>NZ_WQKZ01000009.1 GCF_009755225.1 Hymenobacter ginkgonis | reverse complement strand
TGGTGCTGGCCGATGCGTTCGCGGTGCCCGATGACGCGGAACCCCACTTGGGTATGCAGGCCAATGCTGGCCGCATTTTCCTCGAAGGTGCCGGCTTGCAGCGTCCAGATGCCATTGGCTTCGGATTCCTGAATCAACGCCTGGAGGAGCTGCCGCCCCACACCTTGCCCCCGCGCCTCGGCGGCGATGTACACACTGATTTCAGCCACACCGCCGTACACGCAGCGGCCCGAAACAGGCGAGAGCGCCGCCCACCCCAGCACGGTCCCGTCAGCGGCCAGCGCTACTAGGCGACTATGCGCCAGGTGACCCTTATCCCAGGCTTCCCACATCGGGGCTTGGGTTTCAAAGGTGGCATTGCCTGTCGCGATGCCGGCCTCGTAGATGGCCCGTACGGCTGGCCAGTGGGCAGGGGTAAGAGAAGCTATTTTCATAATAAAAAAGGCAGGTGAAGCGGCTAATCATTTGCGGTTGAGTAGATAAGCTCCGGCTGCTAGCAGGACGACGCCGACCAGCTTGGTCAGGGAGAAGCTGCTGCGGGGCAGACCCAGCAGGCCAAACTGGTCGTAACACAGGGCCGTGAGCAACTGTCCGGTCACGACTAGGGCGAAGAGACTAGCCGCGCCGACCCGTTGCAGCGAGAAGGTGATGGCCGCCAGGTAGACCATGCCCAGGGCGCCCCCGGTCCACTGATACCACTTCAGCGCGCCGAAGGTGGCCAGGCTCGGCATGGGTTCCTGGCCAGCCACCAGCACGGCTGCCGCCGCCAGGCTCCCCACCAGATAGGAAGTGAGCACTGCCCACGTCACGCCGTGCAGGGCACCGCGCAATTGGCTGTTTACCACGGATTGCGTAGTCAGGGCCGCTCCTGCGAGCACGAGCACCAGCAACGAAAAGACTTTCATGGAGCAGGCTAGTAGGCCTTGCGCAGCATGTCGGCGTACTCGTTGGGTAGCGGCGAGGCTTCGACCGCTTGCGCGGCTTGCTCCACATCGTAGGTCACCCGCACGAACTCCGAGCGTAGGCTGCTAGCGTCGGTAAGGGTAGTATGCTGGTCGAGGTGCAGCAGCAGGTAGGCGGCGCGGGCGTCACCATCCTTGGGCTTGCCCACGGAGCCGATATTGAGCGCGTGCCGGTAACGGGTTTTGCCCTCGTGCTGGTAGGGAATGGCCCGGTGGTAGGGCTTGTGGGTGTGCCCGAAGAGCAGAATATCAGCCCCGGCCCCTTCCAGCAGGCGCGCAAAGCTGCCTTCCGGGAAGTCTTCGAACAAATACTGGTTGATGCGGCGCGGCGAGCCGTGGACCATGAGCAGGCTGAGCGTGCAGGGCTCGTCCTGAAAATCCAGGCGCATGTGCTTGGGCAGCAGGCGCAGGTAGCGCCGCTCGTCGTCGCCCACGACCGAGTTCGTATAAGCGATGCTTTGCGCGCCCAGGCTCTTATCAATGTCCGTCTGGTAAGCGCAGCCGCAATCGGAGCTGGCCAGGCCAATGCCCTGGTCGTAGTTGCCGGCCAGCGTAGGGATGCCCCGCCGCCGCACCTCGTTCACCACTTCATTGGGCCAGGGCGCATAGCCCACCAGGTCGCCCAGGCAAAACACCATGTCCGGCCGGCGCTGGTCCAGGTCAGCCAGCACCGCTTGCAGGGCCGGCAGGTTGCCGTGCACGTCGGAAAAGAAGGCAATTGTCATCGAAAATAATTAAGCAGAGGGGATAGAAAGCAAAACGGCGCAACCCGAGGGGCTGCGCCGTGGGAGGCCTTAGCAGCACCCGCCGCCCGGCGTGCAGCACGCCGATTGCAGCTGGGGCAAGGCAAAGGCAGCGTTGGGGATGCCACAGGCGTCTTGGGCTAGGCAAGCGGTCTGTTTGGGCGTCAGCATGAAGTCGATACCGTCGAAGTCAAGGCCAAACTTGCCGATAGTGGCTTGTTGATATTCAACCTCAATGGGCAAATCCTCGCTGCCTAGAATCTTCTCCGACAGGTTCAGGATGTGCAGAAATTTTTGCGGGGCCAGGCGGTGGTCGTAGTCGCCAGCTTCCCAGAGTTGAAAGTTGGCTACGGTTTCCTTCCGCTCCACGCCGCCACAGTCGATGAAATGCTTGCTCACCAAACCGACTTCCGTGACGTGGAAGTGCGCGGGTAGGTATTCGCCCGAGGGCAGGCGAAAATTCACGGCCTCCAGCCCCGCCAGGGACTGCTTCATTTCGGAGATATTCATAAAAACGCTTTAGGTGAAGTTGGTAAGATTAGCAGGCGCAGGCGTCTTCTGGCCCGCACACCGGCCCTGTCGCGGTGGCCTCGATGAAAAAGGCCGTGAACTGTTGGTGTACTTGGTGCAGCAATTCAGTATTGAGGCAGTAGCAGACCGTGAGCCCGTCGATTTCGCCACGAATCAGGTCCAGTGCCTTCAGCTCCTGCAAGTGCTGCGATACGGTGGTGCGCGAGAGGGGCAGCTCAGCGGCAATGTCGCCCGAGATGCAGGTTTTCTTGCTGGCCAGAAACTGAATGATGGCTACTCGCGCCGGATGGGCCAGGGCTTTGGCTACGCGGGCGAGCTGCTGCTGGTCGGTAGTGAAGGCGGCGGTTTTGGCGTAAGTCATGGCTAACTATAAAGTATGTCGCAAATATACGACAAACAATGACGCAAGTATACGACATAGCGAAATATTCTCTTTTACAGTAAATAGGCGATATGTCCTTAGCGTAAGTTTCTGGCCTAGCTCTGGTGCTATTCCTAACTGACTGCTTCCTTACCCAAACTGCATGGCGAGGGTGTTCGTGGTTTACCTTCCAGCATATTTGAGCAGTCATGCCGCTAGTACCGAAAAACCCGGGGGGTACGTTGGCCGAGCAGTACCTTGCTGAACTCGGTGAGCGCTCTTTTTTAACGCTATGGAGCTACGTCAGCCCTTTTCGCAACCAAAGCTTCAGCGCGCAGGGTAGCGAAGGAAAAGAGCTGTGTGATATGCTGGTGGTGTTCGATGAGCACGTCATCATCTTTTCGAGCAAGCACTGCGATTATCCCACTACCTCCAACCCGGTATTGAACTGGAGCCGTTGGTACAGGCGAGCCGTGGCGGCGGCGGCTGACCAACTCTACGGGGCCGAGCGGTGGTTGAAGCAGCATCCTGACCGGGTATACCTAGACAAGGCCTGCCAGCATCCTTTCCCGGTGCCCTTGCCAGCTCCGGCCGCCATGAAAGTCCACCGTATAGTCGTGGCGCATGGTGCTTCGCAGGACTGCCAAGCGGAGTTTGGCGGGACAGGAAGCTTAATGCTGGACAACCGGGTGCAGGGCACGGCCCACTACGACACCCAGCGCTTCACGCCCGAGCCGTTCACCCTTGGCTTGGTGGACCCGACTAAAGCCTACGTGCACGTCTTCGATGATGCCTCATTGGCGGCCGTGATGCACCTGCTGGATACGATAACGGATTTCGTGGCCTACCTAGAGAAAAAGGAAGCCCTATTATCCCAGCGTGGACTAAAAGTGTGGGCGGCTGGCGAGGACGATTTATTGGCCTACTACCTGCGTAACACGGACCACGACGAAGCTAGTCCTACGTTTGGTCGCCACATCTTCCCCGTTGCGGCGGGCTACCAAGGTTTGCGCATTTCAGAGGGATTTTGGAGCGACTTCATAACCAGTCCGCAGTACCAAGCGCGTCGCAAAGCTGACCAGGGCAGTTATGCCTGGGACGGCTTGATAAAATTCATCTATGAACACACAGACGCTGGCAAAGCCTACGCCCTGCGTCTCGACACCTCCTTTACCAACCGAGAAGCAGCCTTGCGCATCATGGCGCGCGAGTCACGGCTGAGCCGCCGAATGCTGGCCAAGTCCTTCCGGGAAATGATAGCGATGTCAGAGCCGGACGAGTACCGCGTGCGGCACACCGGTGCGCTGGAAGATAGCGGCGTGCAATACGTATTCCTGCTCTTGCCCCGACGCAAAGGAGAAACGGTGGCTGAATACCGGGTGCGGCGCTTTGAGGCGCTACAGGGGTACTGTCTAGCTATCAAGTTTCAGCAGTTTGGCCAAACGCAAAAGTTCTTCGGCATTGCAACTGAAGCCGGGGGGTTCGACGCGTTGAGCAGCTACGATTTGATGTATTTCGAAGGCGACGTGTGGGAAGATAACGAGCGGGAATTAGCTGAGCAGGCTAGTTTGCATTTGTTTCGGAACCCCGTAGCCTCAACCGCTCATGAAGACGAATACCCAGAGGGCAACGAAGGTGAGTAGCGCTGGTAATCCCATATTGCCTGTCAAATTATGCAAGTCTGCGACAGTATTTAGTACCAACTTTGGGGAGTAGGAGCCGTTGCTTTGTAGGGTAGTTGTAGGCCTAAGCCGTGAGGCTAGCGGGCTCAGCAACCTGCTACAAATCTACTAGCTATGGAACCTGCCACTAAAACCGAAACCCTCGATATCGAAGGCATGACTTGCGCCTCGTGCGCGTCCTTCGTCGAGAAGTCGCTCAGCCGCACGCCGGGGGTGCAGCGGGCGATGGTCAACTTTGCCACCGAGAAAGCTACCGTGGACTACGTGCCCACCCAGGCGTCCCCGGCTACGCTGAAAGAGGCAGTTGTCAATGCCGGCTACGGCGTAGCGGAGCGCGCCCCCGATACCAGCGCCGCCGAGCGCAGCGCCGAAATCGACCGCCAGAAGGCGCTGGCCTACCAGAAGCTCAAGCGCCGCTTCGGGGTCGCCGTGGGGCTAGCCGTCCTCATCATGCCCCTGAGTATGCTCATGCTCTGGCCGGCGATGATGCAGCGCGTGAACATGCAGTGGCTCAACTACGCCCTGCTACTGCTTACGCTGCCCGTGCTGCTCTACAGCGGGCGCGAGTTCTATGTGTCGGCCTGGAACGGCTTCAAGCACCGGGCCGCCAACATGGATACACTCATTGCCGTGGGCACCGGCGCGGCGTTTCTCTACAGCCTGGCCGCGACCGTCGTGCCCGGCTTCTTCACCAGCCGGGGCCTGATGCCCGAGGTATACTATGACACGACGGCCACCATCATTGCCCTGATTCTGCTGGGCAAGGTGCTGGAGCTGCGGGCCAAAACCCAGACCTCGGCGGCCATGCGCAGCCTCATCGGCCTGCAAGCCAAAACCGCCCGCGTGGTGCGGCCCGATGGGGCGGAAGTCGATGTGCCCATCGAGCAGGTGCAGCTGGGCGACCTCGTAGTGGTGCGCCCCGGCGAGAAGGTGGCCACCGATGGCCTTATCACCGAAGGTTCCTCTTCGCTCAATGAGGCCATGCTCACCGGCGAAAGCCTGCCGGTGCAGAAGCAGGCGGGCGACCCGGTATTCGGAGCTACCCTTAACAAGACCGGCTCCTTCCGCTTCCGCGTCACCAAAGTAGGGGCCGACACCATGCTCTCCCAGATTGTGAAGCTGGTAGAGGATGCTCAGGGCAGCCGCGCCCCCATTCAGCGGCTGGCCGATAAGGTGAGCGCCATCTTCGTGCCCACGGTCGTGGTCATTGCCATTCTCACCTTCGTGCTGTGGTTTGATTTTGCCCCGGCCGGTGCCCGCCTGCCGCTGGCAGTGGTCAACTTCGTGGCCGTGCTCATCATCGCCTGCCCCTGCGCGCTGGGGCTGGCCACGCCCACCGCCATTATGGTGAGCACGGGCAAGGGCGCGGAGCATGGCGTGCTCATCCGCAACGCCGAAGCCTTGGAAAAGGCCTATAAAGTCAACACCGTGCTCCTGGATAAAACCGGCACCATCACCCGCGGCGAGCCCGCCGTGACGGACTTCTGGACGCTGCCCGGCCAGGAGGCGAGCCAACTGCTGCAAGTGGTGGCCGCCGTGGAGCGCCAGAGCGAGCACCCGCTGGCTGAGGCCGTGGTGCGCCACGCCGACGCCCAGGGCGGGGCCAGTCTGAGCGCCACCGGCTTCCGCGCCGTGGAAGGTAAGGGGGCCGCCGCCACCGTCAACGGCCAGGCCGTGCTGATTGGCAACCGCCGGCTGCTGGCCGATGAAAGCGTAAGCCTCTCCCCTGCCGTGATTACCCAGGCCGAGCAGTTGCTGGCCCAGGCCAAAACCGTGCTGTACGTCGCCGTGGCCGGCCAGGCCGTGGGGCTGCTGGGCGTAGCCGATACCGTGCGCGACACGTCGGCCGCGGCCATCAAAAAGCTCCAGGAGCTGGGCATCGAGGTGGTGATGATGACGGGTGATAACACCGAAACGGCCGCCCAGGTGGCCGCGCAGGTGGGCATCACGCGCTACTTCGCCGAGGTGCTACCCGCCGATAAAGCCGGCAAGGTGAAGGCACTGCAAGCCGAGGGCCGCACCGTGGCCATGGTGGGCGACGGCATCAACGACGCGCCGGCGCTGGCCCAGGCCGACATTGGGCTGGCCATCGGCTCGGGCACCGACGTGGCGATGGAAGCGGCCGGTATCACGCTCATGCGCTCGGACCTGCATGGCGTGGTGACAGCCATCGAGCTGAGCCGCCAGACCATTCGCACCATCAAGCAGAACCTGTTTTTCGCCTTCATCTACAACACGCTGGGCATTCCCGTGGCGGCCGGGCTGCTCTACCCCTTCTTCGGTATTCTGCTCTCGCCCATGCTCGCGGCCGGGGCCATGGCCCTCAGCTCGGTATCGGTGCTCACCAACTCGTTGCGCCTGCGCGCGTTCGACAACCACTAGTCTTTACCTGTTAGTTATGGATACGCCCGCTATCATCGTGACCGTCGCCGGCCTGGCCCTCGCCGGGTTCGTGCTCTGGTACTTCTTCTTTTCGGCCCGCCAGACGGCCAGCGCCGTTTCCTCTTCCAGTGGCGTGCAGGAGGTGGCTATTACCGTGAAGGGCGGCTATTCGCCCGACGTGATTGAGGTGCAGCGCGGCCAGCCCGTGCAGCTGAGCTTCTACCGCGACGAGGAAAACAGCTGCTCGGAGGAGCTGCTGATGCCCGATTTCAGCGTCCGCCGCGACCTGCCGGCCTTCAAAACCACGCTGGTCGAGTTGCTGCCCCAAGAAGCCGGTACATTTCCGTTCACCTGCGGCATGGGTATGCTGCGGGGTAGCCTGGTCGTGAAATAATGACGCATCCCATGAAAGCTGACGTTAGCATTGCCCACGTGCTGCCCCCGCCCGATTCGCACCGGCTGCTGATTAAGAACATGGTGTGCCCGCAGTGCATCCGGGTGGTAGGCGAGGATATGGCGGCCCTGGGCCTGCGCGTGCACCGCGTGGCGCTGGGCGAGGCCGACGTGTCTACGCCCGATGGTACGGCCCCCGACTGGCCGGCCATCCGGGCCAGCTTGCGGGAAGCCGGCTTCGAGCTGCTGGAAGACCCCCGCGACCAGCTGGTGGACCGCATCAAGACGCTGCTGGTGGCCCTGATTCACTACCCGCCGCCCGGTCCGCGCCTGCTCAACTACTCGGATTACCTGGTCGAGCACCTGGGCAAGGACTACCATTACCTTTCCCACTTGTTCTCCGCTTCCGAAGGCCTCACGATTGAGAAGTTTATCATCCGCCAAAAGGTGGAGCGGGCCAAGGAGCTGATTGGCTACGGCGAGCTGCCCATTGCCGAAGTGGCCCAGCAACTGGGCTACAGCAGCCCGGCGCACCTCTCGCGGCAGTTCCGGCAGGTGACGGGCCTTACGCCCACCGAGTTTCAGCGGCTGGGGCCCGCCAGCCACGCCCGCCGCAGTCTGGACTCGCTGATTTAAAGGTTCGGTTGTGCTAGGGTAAAATAAGTGGCTTGTGGTCAGATGATAGGCAGGAGCTAGGCAAGGCCTTATTTAACGGGCTGCTGCTTTTTTGTGTTCTAGTCGGTAGCACAACGGCCCCAACTCCGGCGGCTCTTCCTCAGCCTATGAAACGACAGCTTCTCGTTGAATTTAATAACCTATTTAAGGGGCCGGCGCAGCCCATTGCCGACTACCTGAGCGGTATTAGCCGACTTGACCGCTTGCAGTGCGTCTCGCACCTACTTGGCTACCTAAGCCATACGCCAGCTCCTAAGCGGGACTACGTGACGGACATGCAGCAGTTTTTCGGGCCGCAGCATAATGCGCTTTTTGCCAGCCAGGTCTACCAGCAGACGCAGGCTTTGGCGCGCCGCGTCGAGTCCAAGCTTAACTTCCTGCATCCGAAAACGGTGCTTCAGCTTTACAGCCTGTGCTTCGAGCTGCCCGATGAGCCGACCAGGCAGACCGAGCCCGAGTTGGAATGCAGCTTGTTTGTGGCCTGCCTGGTGCTGAATGAGTCCTACATCAGGGAGCAGTCCCAGGCCATGACCGTGGCCCGCCAGCTGCTGCCGACGCAGCCGCTGGCCGCTGCCGCGCTGGCCGGCACGTTCTCCGATTTCGAGCTGGTCAACCACCGCCTGCACCACATCGCGATGCTGCAACTGATAAAGTCGGTGCGGCTGTTCGAGTTTTTGGAGGCAGAGGCTCGCTTTGCGCCCCTGCTGCAAGCCTTCTTGCGGCGTTTTGACTGCCAACGCTGGCAGGATTACTTTCGCCAGCTAAGCGGCGTAATCAAGCCCGTTACGCAGGCGGAAACGCTCGGCCGAATTGCAGTTGAGGTGCCCGTCAGGCCCGATTATGTGACAGCGTGCACGTTTCTGCGGCATTTCACGCTCCCCGAAGGGCAGCCGCTGGATATGGCTGACTTTACCAGCTTACGAGCGACCCCGCTATGTGAAGAGTCGCCCGGCACCTTCGTGCTGGTGTATCCGGTACTAGTGCTGGAAGCTCTGCACAAGGGACTGTACTTTCAGTTTAGCCTAGCTAACCGGACTTTACCCAAGGCCGAGCGGGAAAAGGACTGGCGCTCGGTGTACTGCGACCTGTTCTCGGAGCAGTACCTCATGTACCTGCTGCTCGATGCCATCTTGCAGGGCCGAGGATTGGCGCTGAGCGGTCGGGCCATCTTCGAAGGCTGGCAGCTGAAAGGGCAGGCCGAGCCGGACTACTATTTCCGCCACGATAACCGGGCCGTGCTTTTCGAGTCGAAGGACGTGCTGGTGCACAAGGATGCCAAGGCCGGCCACGACTTTGCCACTTACCTAGACGAGGTAAGGAAGAAGTTTTACGAAGATGAAAACCACCACCCCAAGGCGGCGAAGCAGCTGGCGGGCAACGTGGCGCGCCTGCTGCGCCACCAGTTGCCTTTCGATACCGACTTCGACCCGGCCGAGCTGCTACTCTACCCGGTGCTGGTGGTGCACGACCGGCTCTACAACCAGCCCGGCCTGAACGTGGTCGTCAACGACTGGTTCCAGGAGGAGTTGGCCGAGCTGGCGCAGCAGGGGCTGCCGGTGCACAACGTGCGCCCGCTGATTATCATCGACGTGGATACGCTCCTCGCCTACCACGAGGACTTCCGGGACGGGCGGCTGGTGTTTGAAGACATGCTGGAAGAATACGTGGCCTACCTGCGGGCCCCGGCCTGGGCCGGCATGAGCGCGGCTGAGGACGAGCAGCGGCAGATGCAGCGCATCCACCCCTTCGCCTTATTTTTAGAGAACTACGCGGAAAAGCGCGATATGCTGGGCATCCCCAGCGAGATGCTCTACCAGATTCTGCCCATCATCAACCGGGATGCGGACGACCAGCCAGGGCAGTAGCGGAAGCCGGAAATTATGCAAGGAAACTGCGCGGATATGTAAAATCTAAGGGCCTGGCCTGGGTGTTAAGAAAGCTCATCAAGTCTTCATACTCCCTATGCCCCGGTTACGCTTACC
Organism: Hymenobacter ginkgonis; assembly: GCF_009755225.1. Classification (GTDB taxonomy): domain Bacteria; phylum Bacteroidota; class Bacteroidia; order Cytophagales; family Hymenobacteraceae; genus Hymenobacter; species Hymenobacter ginkgonis. Next base: position 100,838 of record NZ_WQKZ01000009.1, on the reverse strand, counting down.
CCTGCTAGTACTGGCCCTCTTCGGGCTCTTTGTGGCCTCCTGCTCGAAGAGCCACGATATGGACCCCGCCCACGAAAGTGTGTACATGACCATTATGATGGACATGATGACCCAGATGGATGCGCAGGCCAAAACCCAGGACCCCGACCACGACTACGCCGCCCAGATGGTGCTGCACCACCAGGCGGCCATCAAAATGGCCCAGGAGGAATTAAAGAGCGGTACCAACCAGGACATGAAAACGACGGCCCAGGCTATCATTACCAAGCAGCAGGCCGAAATCACGCAGTTCAACGCCTTTCTCAGCAGCCACCAGCCCCGCACGCCCCTGGTGCCGCAGTTCGCCCAGCTCCAGAAAGCCAACATGGATAAGATGATGGCCAGCAGCGACAAGCGCACCATTACGGGCCGACCCGATTACGACTTTGCCCAGCTGATGGTAGACCACCACCAGGCCGCCATCGACAACTCCGAGGCCCTGCTGCTGCATGGCCGCGAGAACACCACCCGAACGCTGGCCCAGGCTATTATCACCGACCAGCGCCAGGAAATCACGGCGTTGCAGGACTGGCTTACGCGCAACAAGTAGGCCGGTGAGTAGCCGATTGGAGAAGGCAGCCTGTTGGGGCTGCCTTTTTTGGTTGTTGGGCGCTGCCATGCGGCCGGCCCTACTGGCGTGAGGAGTAGAAATTATGCAAGCGGCAGGACTAGCATGTGCAAATCATGAGGTAGATGGGGGCCGTTTTAGCGTCAGTTAATCAATTACCCCTACTACCCCCTATGAATCGTTTTCTTCGCTTACCCGCCCTCGCCCTGCTGGGCCTGGGCCTCGCTACCGCTGCCTGCAAAAAGGAGGAGGGACTGCAAGTGCAGCCCCACGACCAAAGCACCCTGATGACCATCATGCACAACATGATGAAGGACATGGATGCCATGACGCCCACGGGCGACCCCGACAACGACTTTGCGATGATGATGAAAATGCATCACCAGGGGGCCATCAACATGGCCAACGAGGAGCTGAAAAACGGCAAAGACACCGAGATGCGGACTATGGCCACCAACATCATTGCCACACAGCAAGCGGAAATCGCGCAGTTTACGGCTTTTCTGGCCGCGCACCCAGCGCACGCGCCCTTCTTGCCCAATTTTGCGACGATGCAGAGCGCTAATATGATGCGTATGGACCAGGCCAATGACCTGCGGCCCCTGACTGGCGACACGGACTACGACTTCGCGCAGCTCATGGTGGACCACCACCAGAGCGCCATCGAGAATTCGGACTTGGAGTTGAAATACGGCCGCGAGACGACCACTAAGACCCTGGCGGACGGCATTATTACCGAGCAGAAGATGGAAATCACCCAGTTTCAGACCTGGCTGCTGAAAAACAAGAAGTTCTAGCGCCAGTCGCAACCAACCAAGCAGCGGGGCGAAAGTCTCGCTGCTTTTTTTTACCCATTTACCGCGCTCGACGATGACGATGAACGCTACCCCCTGGGCTCCGGCCTGGTTGCTCTGGATTTGGTTTGGCCTCACGCTGCTATCGGCTGCCTACGTGGCTTGGGACTTGTTCACCCGCACCCCGGAGATGAAGGTGATGAAGTGGGGCTGGGTGCTGGTCACGCTTTACACCGGGCCGGTGGGGCTGCTCATCTACTGGTTTTCGTGCCGGGAGCCATCGCCCGGCACCCACGAGCAGTTCATTGCGCCGCTTTGGAAGCAAGCCGTAGGCTCGACCATTCACTGCGCGGCCGGCGATGCCACGGGCATCATTGTGGCGGCCGGCATTACGGGCTATTTCGGCCTGCGCATGGGCGTGGATATTTGGGTAGAATACGCGGCCGGCTTCGGCTTCGGGTTATTTATCTTCCAGGCCCTGTTTATGAAGGACATGATGGGCATGAGCTACGGGCAGGCCCTGCGCAGCTCGTTTTTGCCCGAGTGGATGTCCATGAACGCCATGATGGCTGGCATGCTGCCCACGATGGTCGTGCTGATGTCGCGGGACATGCGGGCAATGGAAGCCACCTCGCCCTGGTTCTGGGCGGCGATGTCGGCCGCCACGCTCGTGGGGGTGGCGGTGGCCTACCCCGTCAACTGGTGGCTGGTCAAGCACAAACTCAAGCACGGCATGGGCACCGAGCGGGCATTAGGCAAGGGCGGCGCAATGGCAGCCGCAGCGCCGCAGCACGCGGGGATGGCCATGGCCGGCATGTCGCCCGCCATGCCCCCGGCGACTGCCAGCGGGCACGCCGGGCACGCGATGCCCGGCATGAGCATGGCCGGCGACGGGCAGGTATCGGCCGGACGCAAAGCCCTGGTCACGGTGCTCACCCTGCTGCTGCTGGCGGCTGGCTACTACGTAGCCGCCCGGTACGGCGACCTTTCCATGCGACCCGGCCAGCCGATGGCCATGCCGGCAATGGCCATGCCCGGCAGGACGCATTAGCAGGCAACCGCCGCCAGGACGCCGGATTTTGGGCGCGCCAGCTTGCCGACCCCGGGGTTGTACGCATCTTAGTGGTTCCATTGGCCCACTCCTATTTATGTCCGCTGCGCTACCTCCCCTTATCCAGCAATACAAAGCTGATTCCGAGTCTGTTTACAACACCTGGTTCATCAACAACGAAGAGCGCCTGAAGGCCTTCCGCTCCATCCGGCGCGGGGTGCAGCAGGTGGTGAAGGACATCAAAGCCGGTAGCTTCGGCAACGATTTTAAGGGTACCTCGCTCGAATTTGTGCTCAGCGTTATCAGCGAGCAGAAGCAGGTGTTTCAGGGCGCGGCCCACCCCTTCTACTGGAAGCCTAAGCTGCGTATCCCCGACATTTACGAGCACGAGGACAACAAGCGGGCTTTCGGGCAATTTCTGGAAAGCTGCCTGGCCGCCACCACCGAGCATCAGCTGCTGCGCGAAATCGACATTCTCGACCGTCGCAAAATCAAGGGGCTGGGGCCGGCCGTAGCCAGCATCCTCTATTTCCTGCATCCTACCCTGATGCCGCCCTGCAACACGGCCATCGTCAACGGCTTCAACGCCCTGTTCGGAGAGAAAATCAAGCTGGGCTCCTGGTCGGAGTACCTGCGCATGCGCGACCGGCTGCGCGACCTCAACCAGGAACACCGCCAGCACCTGAGCCTCGACTACGGCGCGCTGAGCGGGCTGCTTTTCGACGTGGGCGTGAAAAAGATGATTGCCGGCGACCAGCAGTTCGCCACCGACGAGGACCGCGACAAGTACCAGCAGCAGGCCCAGAAGCGCCACAAGGAGGTGCAGACCGAGGCGCAGGAGGAAAACCAGCACACCGAGATGCAGCACCACCTGCTGCGCGTGGGCAAGGCCCTGGGCTGCGATGTGACCACGGCCATCAACGACCGCAACCGCCTCTGCGGTGGGCAGAAGCTCTCGTTTCTCTGCCTCGACCAGCACCCCGAGTTGCCGGTGCCCGCCGAGGTGGCCAGCACCATCCGCCTGATTGACATCGTGTGGTTTGCGCCCGGCACCAACCGCGTGGTGGCGGCCTTCGAGGTGGAGAAAAGCACCAGCATCTACAGCGGCATTCTGCGCCTCACGGATTTGGCGTTCTCCATGCCCGAGCATGAGACGGCGCTCTACCTGGTGGTGCCCGATGCTCGCGAGAAGGAAGTGCAGGCCCAGCTTTCGCGCCCGGCCATCCGGGCCGCCGGCGCAACCATCCGCTACATCCTGTTTTCGGAACTGCGCCAGCACTGCGAGGCCCTGTGCAAGTTTGGTGACTCGCCAGCTGCCATGCTCAAGATTGCGCGCTCGGTATGAGCGGCCTTATCTGCTCTTTGAGCATGACTACTGGGCTCGCTGGAGCAAAGCTTTGCTAATCGATTCTAAAACAGCTTAGGCGATGAAGTCAAATAAAAACTTAGTGAGTTGCCCTACTTGGTTTTGAGCTTGCAATACGCCGTACATGTTCACAGTGGATTCCAGATGCGTTTTGCTTTTGCAGGCAACATAACGCGCGGAATAATGAAGTGTAGCTAAATCCTTCTGAATAGTAAAAATTGGACTGTTAATTTGCTTTTGTGCCTTGCGCTTATAAATAAATGTGTCGGTAGAGCTTAGCGGAAAGATAAAGTCTTCCAGCTTGCTATAGTCGGCATTGGGTCTTTCTAGCAGAGGGCAGTCGCCAATTAAGGATGGAAACCGTTCATCGGAGTGCGAGTGAATAAACCAGTTGGCGTGAATGTCGGTAAGCTTCTCCTCGTCAAGCAATGGCAGCAGGGGTAATAGAATTCGCTTAGCTTCTTTAATAGCGTCCGAAGCCACTAACTGGTTCAGCGCGTTCTGGTCTACAGGCGTAGCTTGGTCAATGGGGCGGATTTCGGTCTTTAAGTCGGCTAGGCTTAATTCTTCTTTCAGTTGGCCAAACTGTGGGTCACTCGCAGGGGTGCGCCATTTGAGGGAACTGGCCAGCGCAACTATGCTCACTACTTCTTCTGCGGAGGCCTTCCGGGATAGAAGGACAGTTTGCAAGTCGGCGGCAGCCTTGTCATCTAAAGCCGCATACAAGGCTTCCAGGTGGTCTTTAGGCTGGCCATTAAAGAGCACCGTATTCCGGTCCATTTCAAAGAATATAGCCTTCGGGCTTTGCCGCTGTTTGGCTATTCTACCCGTCTGCTTATCAAACAAGTAGAGTAAGCCGTCCTCGTCTGCAAAATTCTTGATGAGGAACTGGGGAATGTAATGATGTCTGCGTGATACCTGCATAAGCTGTTAGCAGTAATTGAAACAAAAAAGCGACTCCAATTTCGGAGTCGCTTTTTTATAGCAAGAAACATAAAGTAGAAGTAGTACTATTTGCCTCCCTTCTCTTTCCGCACTCCTTTGAAGGGAGTACCGTCTTGCTTCACGTCCATGAACTGGCCGTTGGTAGTGTTCCGCTTCACGTATTGTTCCGTGACGGGGTTGAAAACTTGCGAGCGGTCGCGCACTGCGCCGATGCGGTGGCCGTCGCCGGCCGGATTATTAGTTGCCATATAGCGGTATGAGAGGGAAAAACTCTCTTTACCTCAACGGTGAGGCTAACCGAAGAATTCCACCTAAGCCCTCGGGTCACCCACGCAGCGGTTGTTTAGTTGCGTTAGGCGATTTGAAACTGCGCGTGCCTGAAGCCGTGGGCATGGGTTTCACGTGGTCAAGCACATTCCGAAACCGAAACACGATTGCTTCCTCGCTGCCCAAGGCCTTAGCTGGGTCGGGAAAGTTATGATGCAGCTTCTTGGCGGTAGAGGGAAACACCGGGCAGACCTCGTTGGCGAAGTCGCATACCGTCATTGTCAATAAGCAGAGTAGTAACTAAAGGGAAGAAAAAGGCCGTCTTAGAGTATCGAGAGAGCCTTTTTTGATGAAAAAAACTTATGAAAAAGCATGAAAGTTGTTGCTATATAAGAACAACTTTTGTATCTTTATAGTAAGGAAAGAGCAACGAAGCTCCTTCTAATCACCCCTTTAAGATGGCTGTTCGCAACACCACCGAAGAGAGCAAAGGCAGTCCTAAGGCCGATGCTTACCAAATTATCACTGACCGCATTCTGGAAAAGATGGAAGGCGGTTTAATCCCTTGGCAGAAGCCCTGGCAGTCGCTGGGGATGCCCCGTAACTACGTGACGGGCCACGTGTATACCGGCATCAACGCCTTTTTGCTGCACTTCCTGAGTGAGGGCTTGCCCCTGTTCCTGACGTTCCAGCAGGCCAAGAAGTTGGGCGGCAATATTCGCAAGGGAGCCAAAGGTTTCCCTATCATCTTCTACAACGTGATTGAGAAGGAGAAGAAGGAAGGTCAGCCGGGCGAAAAGGAGCGCATTCCTTTCGCTACCTACTCGACTGTGTTCAACGTGGCCGATGTGGAGAACGTGAATCTGATACTACCCGAAGGTGCCGAGGTGCAGCACCAGCCCCTCGAAGCAGCTGAGGCAATCGTAGGCAGCTGGGCCGAGCGCCCCGACATCAAGCACCTAGACCAGCGCGCCTACTACGTGCCCGCGTTCGACTACGTGAATATGCCCATTTTCAGCAGCTTCACCAGCGCCGAGGCCTACTATCAAACGCTGTTCCACGAGTTGACCCACGCCACCGGCCACCCCAGCCGCCTCAACCGGGCTGACCTAGCCGAGAACATGAAAGTCAAAGGTGCCAGCGGTTACGCCCGCGAGGAACTGACCGCCGAGATGGGCGCGGCCTTCTTGTGCGGGGCCGCAGGTATCAGCACCCAGGCCACCGAAGAAAATACAGTGGCTTACCTGCAATACTGGGTGGGCCAGCTCAAAGCCGATAAGAAGCTGATTATTCAGGCAGCCAGCCACGCGCAGAAAGCTGCTAACCTGATTTTGGGCATCATTCCCGACCCAATTCCGGCCCCGACTACACCCAGTAAAGAGGTGAAAACGCTGACAACGGAGGAAGAGGCAACCACTGCCCTAGCCGCCTAAAAACGGCCCAAACGGCACCGGATAGCCTGGCTATCCGGTGCTCGTAGGGTGCTGATTCGCAAAAATTCCACTTATAGATTTCCGTTTGCCATGTCTGTAGAAACACTAGCCCCAGCCGAAGAAATTGCCGTTATTATCCTGCCCACGCCTCAGGGTGAGCTACGACAATTATCGCTCGATGAAATTTATATCGGCGGCAATTACCGCCTGTCCATGAGTGCCCCCGGCCTTGCCGAGTTGGCCGAAAGCATTAAAAATTCGGGCCTGATTCAGCCCGCCACCGTGCGCCCGTTAGTCGAGCCGCTAGCGGGCAAGCGGTACGCCCTAGTTGCCGGAGGGCGGCGCTACGCGGCCCACCAGTTGGCCCAACTGCCCACCATTCTATGCAACGTGCGCGAAATGAGTGAGCAGCAGGCCGACGAGGCGCGGCTGATTGAAAACGTGCAGCGCGAGAACCCGCACCCGGCCGACGAGGCGGTGGCCGTGGGCAAGCTAAGCGCCAACGGGGCCACCTACGAAGAAATTGCCAGCCGCCTCGGCAAGCCCCTGCGTTGGGTAGCCCAGCGCAAAGCCGTGAGCCAGTTGGCGGCGGGGTGGCTGAAACTGTTGCGGGCCGATAAGCTGACGCTGGCCGCAGCGCAGGAGTTGGCCCGGTGGCCGCAGTCGGTGCAGCAGCGCCTAGCCGCCGAGCATATTAAGGACATAGGGCGCGGCTCGGCCTATACCGAAAGCTACGTGAAGAGTTGGGTGAGCAGCGAGGCCCACCAGTTGAGCGCCGCCCCCTGGGGCCTAAGCGATGATAAGTTATACCCGCAGGCCGGGGCCTGCCTCAAGTGCCCTAAGCGCAGTAGCTGCGCCGGGGTCCTGTTCGAGCAGCCAAGCAAGGGTAAAGACACGTGCTTGGATGCGGCTTGCTGGAAAGTAAAGTTGAGTAAGCAGACCGAGCGCGCCATCATCGACCACAGCACCGAGCAGCAGCCCGCCGTGCAGCTTTCCACCCGCTACTATGAGCTACCAGCGGGCAGCTTGTCGCCCAGCCGCTACGAGGTGGTGAAGAAGAAAGAAGGTCGGCCGGGCGTGTACATCGACGGGCCGCAGCAGGGCCATGTAATTTACGTGAAGGTGATAGGCGCGGCCCCAACCGCCAACAAGAGCAGCTACGAAATCGGCCTCGATACCCGCCGCCAGCGCCTCACGAAAGAGGCTACTAAGTGCGTTCTGGCCGGGCGACTGGTCGGATTGCTCCAGCAGGGTGATGACACCGCCGCCCAAGCCCGCCGCACCCTACTCGGCAGCCTCATTGCCCGCAAGCTGCTGGCTAACCGTACGGCGCTTGATGAGCTGACCTTTGCCCAGCTGGTGCGCGAATGGGGTTGGGAGCCCCTGGCTGAGAAAACCCGCAAGGCCATGCGGGGCGACGAGTACCCCAAATGGGTACGCGCCCAGGTTGCTGCCAGCGCCCCTACCGAGGCCCAGCTATTGGAGTTGCTGCTGTTCGTGGAAACCCACCACGGCCTAACCAGCGAGTACGACGAGCATCAGCACCACCTAGTCAAGCTACTCGACCACCAGCCGCTAACGCAGGGGCTGACCGAGGCCAGCCAAGCCCTGCTGCATAAGAAGTACGACCCCACCACCCTGCGCGCCTACAAATAGGAAGCCACCGAAGGCCCTGACCCTGCCTTAGGCAGTGGTTGGGGCTGATTGGTAGGCTCCGCCCGCGCTTTTTTTTCCCTTTAGTTACTACGTCCGGGTAGTGTAACCTAAAACCCTTGTATTTTAATGCCCAGCGTCTTTTACTTACTTTCGTGGCTTAGTTCGCAGCTTATGAAAAGTCCTACCACGCCCGCGACGCTTCGGGACCTTATTCGCGAAGGTAACCGCTTTACCGACCGCGATTTTATGAACGCGCTGGGCATGGGCCACTTGAAGCTAAAGCGTGCCGAAGCTGACCCCTCTTTATTTACCGTCGCTGAGTTGCAAATACTGGCCACGCTCACGGGCCACCCACTTAAGCGCCTACTCGACTTGGTGACGGCCGAGATGGAGCGTAACCCCCAAGTGGCCGAGGCGGTAGCCGGAAAGATAGAGGCTGCAAAAGGCCAGGTAGTTGGCCGCAAAATAGCTCCCCCGGGTTTAAGTGATACGTTTCAGCCCGCCGCTCGTGTTGCAGCTCAACCCAAAGCCAAGGCCCCTAAAGCAACATAGGCTCCGCTTATAATTTCTATCTTTTTGCCGGGTGTAGCTGTTCTTTTATAAGAACAAGTATGGGTTTCTTCACTACCTTGCGACGGTAATAAAAAACGACGGGCGCCCCTGTCCTACGAGGAGCGCCCGCCAAACCCTCGTTAAGAGAGTCTGTTCGCATGGCAAATATAGATACAATCTATCTCGACTCCAATATCTGTCGCTATCCCCACGAAGTGCGCCAATACGGCCCTTACCGTGGGCTAGCTATAGATTTAATCATGTGGGTGGCCAAGGAGACCTTTATTCCCGGCTTCCGCCAGAACCTGGCCTTGCTCCTGGATACGCCCAGCGTCACGTTCCACGCTTCCGACTTCTACACCCTCTTCGGCCATTCGCGCAGCTCGCTGCTGCAACCGCTCACGAAGGGTGGCCAAGCCATCTTTGCCTTGCAGCCAAAGCTTAAGGCTGACTACGGCCGCACCATGTTGGATGCCGTACTCTTTAGCATGTCGGCCCACAACATGCTCTACGACTCCAAGGAGTACCGCGTAGCTGGCCCCCGCCGGGAGACGCGCTATAACCTGAGTAGCGTCCGGCTATTCAAAGGACTCACCATCACGCGCCGCGACCGCTCTTTTGTGCGTTACACCATGTCGGTAAATCCCGACTTCGTGCAGAACAACCACTTCTTGAGTCAGCTCATCACGCTACCCGACTACACCAGCCTGCGCACGGCTGGTACTGAACAGGAGCCGTCGGGTACTAGCTGGACCGTGGGCCGGTTCCTCTACCTGCGGATGCGCTATGCCTGGGGCCTATGGTGCACCAAGGAGAATAAAAGCAAGCTGAAGTTTATCGAGAACTTTGATGAACTCAAGGAGATTGCTGGTTTTGAGAAAACCCCAGCTAAGAAGGCAGCCAGCCTTCTCCGTAAGTTTCTGGCCCGCGTGTGCGCCCTCGATAGCATTCCCTTCACGGCTGAGGTCCTTAAAACTGAGTCCAACGTCCGCCGCCAAGTTGACGGTTCTTTTGACGACAACTATCAGGTGGTGCTCATTAAAAAACCCGAGGTGGCTAAGGCAGAAGCTGAGGAACAGAAGCGGCAGGAGCTTCAGCAGACACAGCTCAATTTTCAGAAGAAACTGCCCAAGAGTATGCGGGCTTAAGTGCAGTATAAACAGGCAGTTACGTCTGGTATTAAAAGGTCCATTTTGCTATGCGGGTGGACCTTTTTTAGTGCTTTTTTATACTGTCTTGTTTGGTTCACTTCCTTGTCTTGTTTCGTTCACTAACTGTTTTGTTTGATTCACTACTGTCTTGTTTGGTTCACCGTAATTGTCTTGTTTGATTCACTTCTCTGTCTTGTTTGATTCACCAACTCCTATTTAAAGTAGAAGAAAAAAGAAGATTAAGAATAGTAACACAACGTCCAACAACGATAGGCTTTCAGAGGGTGTGAGACGACCAGCCGATACACAACGCCCGGTATTTGAGGCAGAGCTTACGCGTATGCCACGAATGCCTCCTAGCATGAGAATGTGTGCACGAAAAAAATGGCCTCGCTCAGAAGGGCTTAAAACGCCCCGTTTTTGCAAGTGGGCGAGGCACCGAAAGGGAGAAAAGAAGCGCTTCGCACACCGTGGCGGGCGGCCGCATAGTTGCCCATGATTGAAAGTTGTTGCGCGAGATAATAGTAGCGCGTTTACAACCAGTTGGTAGACCAACTTGCCTCCAGCAACAACTCAAGAAACTCTGGTTTCGCCGGGTAACACTTATCGCGAGGCTATCGAGGCTGAAGTAGCTTTCTCATTCTGCAAACGAGCTGTGCAGGTTGTGGCCCAAGGCATAATTCACTCCGTTTTTGTGGGGAGTAAAATTTATAAAAAGTGCCTTTCCAGCTTACTGATAGCCTTTCTGAAGTATTCCCCCACAAAAACGGAGTCAGGGCGGGGGCTGCTCATGCATAACTACTACTCGCTCGTTGTTAGTTAACTATTTGAAAAAAAGGGTTTTAATAAAAACACTACTAAAATAACAGCAAGTTTAAGATTTTTAAAAGGTTTATAGAGTTTACGCTTGGCATAAGCTATTGATTAAATGTTAATTACAGGGACCATATCCCACAAAAACGGAGTGACTCCCCCACAAAAACGGAGCGATTCCCCCACAAAAACGGAGTGACTCCCCCACAAAAACGGAGTAGAATTACAGAATCGGGCCCACAAAAACGGAGTGACTCCCCCACAAGAAAAAATAGTTGTGGGCTGAGCAAGGGTAAACGTCTATCTTTACCTGCCCCGCCTACTATCCTCATGGCCAAGAAGCTCCTGCCCGTTGTGACGACCAACAATCCGCTGGTCGTGCAGCACAATGCATTGGTAAACGCCGGTTTTACCATGTCAGCCCTTGAAATGCGTTTCTTTTTGGCCATGCTTAGTCGCATTAGTCGAGAGGACACTACCCTACCCGTGTGCCGGATTACGGTGAAGGAAATCTGCCCCGATAGCAGCAGCGCCACAGTCTATGCGGACGTACGGGAGATGGTGACGCGGATGCTATCTCGTATCCTACTACTGGAAATATTAGGCCCCAATGGGGAGCGGGTGAAGCAGCCCGACATTCAGGGTTTCCCGCTGATGGGCAAAGCCATGTATCTGAAAAAGGAAGGTGTCGTCGAGGCCGTCTTTAATGACCACCTCCGGCCCTACCTGCTGGAGCTAACGAGTAATTTTACCAAGGCCCAACTCAGCCAACTCCTCAAGATTAAGCGGCCGACCTCGCACCGCATTTATTGGTTGCTGCGCGAGTATCTAGCCTTTGGTAAGCGAACGGTGGGGGTGAATGAACTGCGACACATTCTGGGCTTTACTGATGAGTACGTGGACCGTTTCGACCACTTCAAGGCCCGGGTGCTGGAGCCTGCTCAAAAGGAATTGTCCCAGACAGACTTGCCCTTCACGTATGAATTGCTCAAGGAAGGCCGCGTGGTTGACTCCATTCGCTTCCTGTTTGCGCCTGGTGGGGTCCAGCCAATGGAACTACCGCCGGCCGAGGTCGAGCAGTGGGCTCAGGCGCTACTCGAAGTCGGAGTGGCGGCCAAGAGCTTGGAGGTGGTGCGCGAGAAGCTAGCGGCAGGCGAATATGAGGAAGGCTACGTCCACTTCGTGCTGGCGACGGTGCGCACCCAGGTGCAGGGCGGCAAGGTTAAGAAAGAGGCGGGGGCCATCTACAAGGCACTGACCGACGGCTATTTACTGCCCGCTTATCTGAAGACGAAGCTAGCGCCAGCGACAAAGCCAACTAAGCCCGCCAAGTCTGGGCAAACGGCTCTCCTCTTTACCAAAAGTGGGGTAAGCGTGGAAGGGGAGCGCCGCCGGCTGCTGAGCGGGTTGGAAGATGCCCGGGGGACGCTGGCATTTGTAAGAACCAGTGAGGTATATAATGAGCAGACCCGCCCGGAGGCCATTGCCAGCACACAGGCCACGATTGCCGACCTGGAACAGCAGTTGGCCCGAATCGGCAGCTAGTAGATGCAATTGCGGCCTTGATTAAAAGGCTGGTTTTCGCTAGGCTCCTCCGATAGTTTTAAGGTGCGTGTAAACATATTTATCCCGCGCAACTCTTATGGCACCTTCGTATCTTATTGCCAACATGCAAGCTACTTGGCTCTCGAGTCGGAAGCTATGCCCTATTTGTTTAATAACCCCCTATCTTGCCTAGCCTTACTACCCTGTTTGATGGAACCTGACGAGTTAGCCTTTTTAGAGGAGATGCTAGGTAGTGCCGAGCTACTCGACTGCGTGACTTGCCAAGAAGACACTTTGCACGTGTACGAGGAGGTGATATCGGTCGCCGACGGCTTGACGGAGGTAATCATGCGCTGCACCAGTTGCATGAGCACCCGGCCGCATCTGGTCATCGACTAGGCCATGTGTACATGGCCATTCCTGGTGGCCGCCTCGTTGCAATTACAGGTAGTGAGTTGGCTATAAATGACAACTGACCGACATAGCTGCCGGTCAGTTGAGAAACAAATAATGACCATATGGCTAGCGCCGGATACGAAAGCCCCAGTCATGCAGCAGCGCGCACGCGAGAAAGCTTACGACAAAGCAGCCGATACCTATTTGAAAGAAGGTGAGCCAACTGAAGGTAGAAAACACGGTTAAGGCTAGCTATTGGTAGGGACGTTTAGGAACGGCCTTAACAAAGAAATTAAATACCACTAGGATAACACCCAAGCCCACCAGCCGCGGCCCCCAAGTAGGCCCAAATGGGCTGAGTAGGTAGGCGGCGGCAATCAGGAAAAACAGAAACTTGTTCATAGCCAAGTAGGGGTGAAGCTGTTGACGCAGCTAATGTAACGCCATAGCGTTAGTACTGTTTAAAAACAAAATAGGGCGCAGCAAAGTGCTACACCCTATTAATGCTAAGACGACCTACTTTTTAAGCTTACGCGCCTTGAGGATGTCGCTGTTGGTCACCACGAAGGAGAGTTGGCGACCGCCGCCCTTCTCAAACATCTCAACCACCAGATTCTTATCGTCGGGAATGGTGAACTTGCGTAGCGCGTACACCTGGTCGATGTTGCCCGGGCCCGGGATAGTATTCTGGCTGGCATTGTAGACAAATACCGGCGTTACTTCCGATTCTTGAATAGCGGTGCGCTTAGCTACCTTCTTATCACGAATGTAGAATTTGATGAAATCCACATCGTAGTTGATATTGGAGCTGTTAGCTAGGTGCAAGGGAAAGAAAAATACGTCGTCCTGCGTGTACATACCTTGTAGGGCCAAGGTAATATTGTCTTTCTGCTCGTGCACGTGGGGCCCTTTCTTCTTATCCAGCACCAAGCGCGAGTACGCCTCCAAATCGCTTTGAGTCACACCCATGTTGCTCAGGTGGGCCAGGGGTACCACAGCCGAGGACGCGGAAACGTCGGTCGAGGCTAGGTTGTAGTTCAGCACCCGCGGGTTGGCGTCGTAGTTAACCAGGAAGGAATAGAGTCGCCCATCGGTGGTCACGACCGTCATATTGGTTTCTGGAAAGCCCTGCTGGCTGGCCTTCACTTTGACGATGTTTTCCGCCCCCCGGGCTTTATCAGCAATGATGCCCCCGTTGCCCAGGTCCACGTAGCTCACGGCGTAGGGGAAAATTAAGTGGGTGGTTTTCTGAAAGCCGACAGTCATGCGGTAGGAGCCGATATAGTTCTGCTCCTGTAACGAGAGAATTTTCTGTGTTGAGGTGGGCGCTGCCGGTAGGTAGGTAGCCGGCCCTACGTGGGCCGCCGCCCCTGGAATAACGCTAGCAATCTGCCCAGAGACGGTGCTGGTACGGTGGCGCCGGTGGGTTGACTTCTGCGCGGAGGCGGAGAGGGTAAGCGTAGCTAGGCCGAGGCAGGCGAGAAAAGAAAGCGTTTTCATGAGATTTAAGACTTGAGGAGCAGTTGGTAATTGGCTTTGAGGTGAATCTTCACCGTCTTGATTTTGCGGCCGGTTAAGGCCTTGCCGGTTTGAATAGCGATACCAGCTGCTTGCGCGCCCAGGCTAGGCGACATCGTGAGCAGGTCGGCACTGCTCACGCCCTGGGCAGCCCCCTGCTTGAGGGCGTCGCGGTCGATGGAGCCGGGAATGTTGAGCCCTTCGTTGCCGTCGATATCAAATGCCTTGAGGCTGACGGGGAGTAAATTGCCCTGGTACTGCACAGACGTGGCCGCGATAGTGAGGCGGTTACCGGCCATGCTGCACGTGCCGTAGAGAAAGCTGTTGCGCGGAATCAAGCGACCCTCCAACTGCACATCTTGCAGTAGGCGCAGCTTCACCGTCGAGCCGGCTTCCACTACTTGGTCGTTGTGAATCACGGCCGGTACCGCGTTCACGGTGCTAGCGGTGTTCGACTCCCCGAGCGTGTGAAAACCGTTGGTCTGGGGTGCAGCCTGCTGGAGCGTGCTTACCACCGAGGGCCGCACCTGGGTAATGACCGTCATCTTTTTGGCAGTGGTAGCCGAGGTGGGCACCGGGGCAGCAGCTGGCGATGTGGCTGGCGAGTTCATGGCAAGTAGTCGTTGCTGGTACTGATTCTTCAACTCATCGAGTTCCTTCAGCGACGCATCCATTCGCGTATCGTGAGCTGGTGCCGCTGCCACCGCCGCCGAACTGGTGCGCGGGCTGCTGGCTGCTGGTGCCGCGGCAGGTGCAACGCCCGGCTGAGTGCTGGTTTGCTCCTGGAGGCGCTGCATCCGGGTTTGCATGGCCACCACGTTGGGGTCGGCGTTGGGGTCGTACTTCTGGCCCGACTGGCCCGGCTGCACGGCGTAGTTGGCACCGGCCAGTTGCGTGCCAGCTGCTGAAGCACCGGGTGCTGCGCCGGCCGCCGTGGTGATGGGCGGCGCGAAGGCTAGGTTGTTATGCCGGTTGCTATCCTGGGGCGCAGCTGCGGCCTGCATCTTATTTTCAAACAGCGTGGTTTTACCAGCTGAGGGTAGCGAGAGGTTGAGACCGCTCGCGCCCGGCGCATTGCTGGTCGCCGTGGCCGCCGCGACCCCTTTACCGCCGCCGCCCACCGCGAATAGAGCAGTCATGCAGGCCACTATCGGCAGGGGAGCGAATACCATCAGTTGCCGCTTTTTCAGAAACGCTTGGGTATGCTTAGGCGTGCTCATGAGAAGGGTTTGAAAGGAAAGGGATTATAAGCGGGCTTCGGTGCGGAGGTCATTATTCTGAATCACGCGCCAGCGCTCCATGAGGAAGCCGTGCGGGTTGTTGGTTGAGCGCGAGACGTCGCGCAGGTAGCACTCGGACACCAGGGCCCGGGTCGTCACGTTGGTCGCCCGAATAATCTGCTCGGTGGCGTAGCACTTGGCGTAGTAGGGGTAAGTAGTCGGATTCACCACCACGCTGTCCACCGTGATATGCTGGCTGATGTTAGCCTGAATCAGGTTGTTGTAGTAACCGCTTTCCTTGTAATTGTCGTAGGCGCGTTTGGCGCTCTCATCGGCCAGGAAAAGCGACTGCGTAACATTACTCTCGATAGCCTTGGAGTCGGGGTCGAGGGTGAAAAAGTATTCGTGGAAGCGCTTCACGTGGTCCTGCGCTTCGACTGGGCGGTTGTCCTGCACGTTGTGCGAGGTAGCCGCCAGCAGCTGGCCTTGGTCGAGCAGGTAGATGTGGTCTTGGGCCAGCCGGGCGGTGCGTTGGGAAGCGTACACCGCGTAGCCAGCTATTGAGGCGCACAGCACCATGAAAAGCAGGGCCAGCGTTTTCGTCTGCTGGTAGGCAGAATCAATATTTTTGAGCGAGCGAAACATGGAATAGGAGCTTTAAAGTGAAAAGCTTAGGCCGCTTTATTGGTATTCTGGTAACCATTGCTACCCTGGCCACCACCTGAGGACTGCTGGCCACTACCCCCAAAGACTGCGCGACCGGCTGCGATGGCCCGGCCCATGACTTGGCCACCGGCAGCACCAGCGGCGCTCGATGCCATACTGGCGGCGTTGCCTCCCTGCGTGGTAGCATAGCGCGTGATGTTGGTTAGACCGCTAGCCGAGACTATCCAACTCGATACTGACGGCACAGTGAAGTAGCCGGCGATGGCAATCACGAGGAAAATCATGTAGCCGTAATCGGCCTTTTCCAAGTCACTACCTGCCTGTATCTGGGCGATATCGAGGTTTAGCATCATGACCTGAATCTTGGCGATGATAGCCCCGAAGATGTTTGCCACCGGCAGCCAGAGGAATACGTTGATGTAGCGTGAAAACCAGTTCGTCAGCGTGCCCTCAAAGCCGGGCCAGATAGCGAAGCCGAAGCTGATGGGCCCGATGATGCTCAGGATGATAAGGAAAAAGGTGCGAATAGTGTTGATGACCAGCGCGGCCGAGTCGTGGGCCAACTCCAGGGCATTGCGCATCCACTCCCGAAAGTCCTTCTTCACGCCGTAACTCAGGCGGTCGAAGTAGAGGGCAGCCTTGCCGCCGAAATCGAGCACATCTTTGTTTTCTAGCTCCTTTTCAAACGCGTCATCATCTTCATAAACGGCGTTTTCGGGCTTAGATTTGAGCAGAGCTTCTTTGCGTGCCTCCAGTTGGATAATGTCTTGATTCTGGACTAGCACGATAGAGGACGTGGCTGCCGAGAGGCCGCCCAGCACGCCATTCAGGATGCCCAGCATTGAAGGAAACAGAGAGATGGCTAGCCCGATGGCGAAGGGGCGCAACAGCGGAAACACGTCAATGGGCGAGTTCTCGGCTTGGTGGCGCCACACCTTGCCAGCAATGAAAATCAGTGCTCCCAGCCCACCGAGGGCGCGGCCTACGTTGATGAGGTCGCTGCACAGAGGCAACATTTCCGTGTAGAGGTTGTCGAGCAAGTCATTGAGTGACTTGACTGGAATCGACACCTGGAGTAAAAAAGTAAGAAGCGTCATAGCGATTACAGTCCGTAGAGCTTTTTAAGGGTTTGGGCATCCTGGGCCGCCTGCGTCTGCTGCGTGGCGATGGTCTGGTTGCGCTTGGTGAAGTAGGCAACGAGCTGATATTGATGCGTTACCTTATCGGAAATCTTGTTGATGAACTTCAGGCGTTGGGCATCCGTCATCTTGGCACTGCCCGGCGTGAGGATGGTTGTGAGGTCATCGAGCAGGCCCACGTTCTCGGCTAGCAGCGTCGTGTAGCCCTTCACCATGCCCTGAAACTGGTCTGGCGTCAGGAAGGGATTGGCGCGCAGCTGGGCAATGTTCTGCGTGTAGAGGCTCATCGTGCGGTTCTGGTAGTTCCAGATGCTTTTTACCTGCTGGTAATTGGCCACCACCGAGTTGATTTTAAGCAGGCTCGAATACCAGTCGTCGTGCATCTGCACCGTTTGGTCTTCCAGTGATTTAATGATAGCCTGCGTGTCGTTGCCCTTTTTTACGACCGTATTACCAAGGTCTTTGAGCACCGTTAAGATGCCCTGGTGGCCGGCCTGCTTGGTGGCTTGGCCCTCGGCAATCGGAGCCGATATCACGAACTGAGCGCGGACGGGGCGGGCGGCTAGCCCTAGGCCAGCCAGCACCACGAGGGTGAGGAGCTTTCTCATCCTACAACCCGTAGAGTTTCTTCAGCGTCGCGGCATCCTTCGAGGCTTGGCCTTGTTGCGTAGAGATGGCCATGTTGCGCCGGGTGAAGTAATTCACTAGGTCGTATTGATGCGTCACCTTGTCGTCGAGCACATCTATTAACTCCATCCGTTCGGCATCGGTCATTTTCGATTTGGCCGGCGAAACGATGGCCGACAAGTCATCGAGGTAGGTCCCCGATTCCTGAATCAGCAGTGTGTAGCCCCGGATGACGCCGGCGACCTGGGCGGGGCTCAAGTTGGGATCAGCTTTGAACTTGCCGATGTAGTTCGAATAGATGGTGATGATGGCCGTCTGCCGCTCGAAAATGTGCTGCACGCGTCGGTAGCTCTTAATCGTGTTACTGATGGCCAGCAGCCCATCGTACCAGTCCTTGGCCAAGAGCATGTTTTTCTCGGTAAAGCCCTTGGTCAGCACCTGCTCGACCACGCCATCATTGGCAAGGTCGTTTGCCTTCGTGTTGAGTGCCTTCAACGTAGCCTGTAAACCGGTCTGAATGAAGTTGGTACCTTCCAAAACGGGGGCCGAAACCACCGCCTGAGCACGTGCAGCTGGTGCGCCAAAGAGGCAAAGCGCTGCCAGGCACAGCGTAAACTGTGTTTTTTTCATCGCCTAAAATGTGGTTAGTGAGACTCGGGCGGGGCTACTTGTGGCCCCACATCTTGATATTGGCCTCGTCCGACTTCTTCTGCCGGGTTTTCAAGTCGATAGTGCTAGTCGTGCGCCGGGTGAAGTACTTCACTAGCTCCAGTTGGTGGTTTTCCTTTTTGGCCAGCTCGCCTACGAACGTGCGCTGCTCCGCCTCGCTCATGGTGGTTTTGCTGCTAGCCAGGTTCGTGAGCTGGGCCACGTTGCCCGCACTCTCATCAACCAGCTTTTGGTAGCCCGACCGGATGCCTTGGCCCTGGGCGGGCGTCAGAATCGGGTCACTGGCTAGCTTGCTCTGATTGGTGGCCACTTCCTGCAGGATGGCCGCGTGGTCTTTGTACACCGCTTCTGCACCCGGGTCGAGCTTAATGATGTTGGGCACCTCACTGCTCTGGTACCAGGTGTGCGCCTGGCCGAGTATTTCGCCCTGGGTGGGGGCCTGCACCAGCACCTGCTTAATACTAGCCACTACGCGGGCCTCGGTTTCGTCGGCCAGCTTTTTGGAGGCGGCATCCTGGCCGCAGCTGGTGCCGAGGGTGGCCAGGCCGGTGAGGAGGAGGAGAGTGCTTGCTTTCATGATTCGGGTGGAAATGGAATTAGGCAGCTTTTGTGGCGTGCTGCTCGCGTAGTTCTTGGGCAAACGACTTAATGGCCGCTGGCAGCGACATACCACCCTCAGTTACCTTTTTGAAGAGGTGCGTTTTTTCCTTCTGGTTGGTGGTGTACGTAGCGTATTCTTCTAACGAGGCCTCGACTCCATACACCTTTGATTCTTTGCCCCCAAGGCCAATCCAGACCTCTTTGTATTTGGGGCCACGGCGATTATCAAGGTTGATGGAAAGCACTTGGGACTTCTCCTTATCGCTGAGGCCCATCATGCGCTGAATCTCCTCGAAGCGCTTGATAAACTTGTTCATGTCGAGTAGAACCCGGCAGTCCGAGTTGTTGATGATGGTATCCTTGACGATGGTGTTACCGATGATATCATCAATTTCCTGCGTTACTACCAGGGCCTCGCCGTCGAACTTGCGGACGGTTTTGAACAGGTACTTGATGTACTCGGCCATCCCCTCTTTGGCAATTGCCTTCCAGGCTTCCTCGATTAGAATTACCTTTTTGATGCCTTTCAGCGTCCGCATTTTGGAAATGAACGTGTCCATGATGATGAGCGTCACCACCGGGAAGAGAATCGGGTGGTCTTTGATGTTGTCCAACTCGAACACGATAAACGACTCCTGCACCAAGTTCAAATCTTCTTCCGAGTTGAGCAGGTAATCATACTCCCCGCCGCGGTAGAAAGGCTTAAGCACGTACAGGAAATTTTGCATGTCAAAGTCCTGGTCACGCACCTTCTCTTTCTCTAAATATTCGCGGAAAGGGCCGTACAGATACTCATAAAACGTGTTGAAGCTGGGGCGCATGCTGGGCGTGTTGGCTAGCAGCTGGTAGTACTGCGTGATGGCCGTCGAGAGCGACACATATTCGGCCTGGCTTACGCGCTCATCCTCGCGTTTCCAAAGCGTCACCAGCAGCGTTTTGAGGCTTTCACGCTTTTCCACGTCGGGCTTACCGACTACAAAAAAGGGGTTGAAGCTGATGGGCTTTTGCTCGGAGTAGGTGAAGTACACCCCACCGCGCAGGTCGCACAGGCCCTTATAGCTATCGCCCACGTCCACTAGTACCAGGTGCGCGCCCTGCTCGTGGTACTGGCGCATCAGGCGGTTGGTGAAGAACGATTTACCCGAGCCGGAGGAGCCCAGGATAAATTTGTTGCGGTTGCCGATTAGGCCCGTCTCCATCGGGAGGTCGGAAATATCCACGTGCACGGGCTTACCCGTGAGGCGGTCGCTGAGCTTGATACCAAACGTGCTGGGGGAGTCACGGTAGTTGGTTTCGACATTCCACAGGCAGCAGGCCTGCTCGATGAAGGTGTAGAAACTCTCCTCGCCGGGGAAGTCGCCGGCATTGCCCGGGATGCCGGCCCAGAACAGCCCGCCCACGTCCACCGTGTTCTCGCGCGGCCGGCAGTCCATCTTGGTAATGGCGGCGCTGGTTATGTCGCGCAGCTCCTTTATTTCCGATTCCTGCTCACTCCACACCAAGACGTTCGCATGAGCCCGCACGCACTGCTTTTGGTCGGAAACGGCCTCGTTCAGGTAGCGGTCGTAAAACTCTTTGTTGATGGCATTCTCCCGCGAGTAGAGCGCCAACGAGTTGAGGTTGTTGCGCTTCTTCTCGAACGTCTTGATGGTCTTGGCGTGGTCATCGACGAACAAGTACTGGTTATAGATGTGGTTGCAGTTCAGCAGCAGCCCCACCGGGGCCGCGAAGCCGATGAAGAAAGGGATTTTATCGGTGCTGAGCTTATCGTACTTCACATCCGTCTCCACGTAGGCGGGCATATCATCGAGATTGCCCAGCGAGTAGCACTGGCAGGTTTTGCTGCCCACCTTCAGCCCGTTGGTGAGGTCGATATCCACCATGGGCGCCGAGTCGCTGAGGTCGAGGGCCAAGTACTTTTCCAACAGGCCCACCCGCTCCAGCGTGCCGGTGGCTTCGTCGGCCTCAGTGCCGCAAATGTCATCGTCCGTCAGCTGGGTAATGCCAATGCCGGCATCCGTGAGCAAGCGCACGAACTGGCCCACCGCGTTGAAAAAGGTATTGAGTACCTTATCGTCCATCATTTCCTTCGGGACGATTTTCGAGCGCGACAGCAACGAGCTGAGGCTATTCCAGTTCTCGCGGCCGGTGCTGGTCTTGGTGATGAACAGGTAGCAATGGTGGTTGAGAAACGGGCGCTCGTAGAAATGACTCTCGTAGCTGTGCTGGAGCATGGTGCGCTCCTGCTTGAAATCAGGGGCGTAGGTGTCACGCACAAACCAGTCCTGCTTGTGCAACACCGTGTAGTTGGGAAACAGGCGCACGCCCTTCACGAAAACTGAATGCAGCGATTCCAGGTCCTCGCCGGACTGGCTGAATACTTCGGGCAGCTCCAGGCGGAATGCCAGCGTGACATCGGCATTCTTGCTGATGAGGCAGTTGTTTTCCACCTTGTAGATGGGCTGCTTGCTTTCCAGCGTGGCCGATTTGAGGAGTAGATTACTCATGACTGCTTTAGACCTTTGAAGAGACGGGCATTGCGGCTCACGATGCGTTTGGGCTGGCGGCTTTGGGCTTGCAGCTTCATGGCGCCGTGCTCGCCGTACTTGGCGCTGAGGGCGAATACCCGCGTCACCCAGAAGAAACCGCCGCCCAGGGCCAGGGCCACCGAGAGGTAGGTATTGGCCCCGACGAGACGCAGGATGATAAATCCTAGAAACACCCCGCCGAGGCCTCCAGCCAATAGAAATAGGTAGCGCGAGCCCACTAGCCCCTTAAATTCGACGGGCTTGTTGATGCCCTTGTTAAGTGGGTAGTGGCTCATTTCTTACAAGAAGAAAGCGCGCAGTACCGTGGCTACTACCGCCAGAAAGATGCAGCTACCAAACCAGCCCATGGCCGACTTCTGGGTGTCCTGGTCGCCCGACTGCCACTTGCTGAACACCTTGAAACCCCCAATCAGGCCCGCAACGGCGGCGATGGCATAGATGAGCAGCGTGGCCGGGTCGAAATAGCCGGTGATGGCCGTGGTGGCATCCTGAATACCCTGCTTGCCGGCGTTGAGGCCGCCCTGCGCGAGGGCAGCCGTAGCCGAGCCCAGCACGAGCAGGCCGGTGTTGAGGGCTTTGGTCATGCGCTTAGCGGCGCGGGGAGTGAGGTTGTGGAACATGGAATTTGTAGTAAAGAGTGAAGGGAACAAGTGAAAAAAAGAATGGAAAAAATATTGCTAATTCGATTAGTCAAGGGCGGGTTCAGCAACTCCTTCGTAGAGATGCGCAGTTGCCCGCTGAGCGTTCTTTGTGCTGTTCTGAAAAAAGGCTAGGAGAAGGTCGGTGTTGGCGAGGCCGGGCTCTTGCTCGACCAATTGAGTTGGAGTAATCTGACCCTCAGCCGCGCTACTGAGATAGTCGCCGAGTTGAGCGATGCCCACAGTTGAGCCTAGGTAGAAGTCATCACCAGCGGATTCCACTCCGCTTTCGGTGTCCTGGAACGAGTTGGAGCCACCGTGCTCAGTAAAAGTAATTAAATTATCATTGACAAAAGAAATTTCATCGTCATTTTCATAATTGTATCCCTCGTTTACCTCGACGCTAGGTAATTCAAACGGCGGTAGGTCGGCCACTCGCTCCACCTGCTCATCGGTCGGCTGCTCTTGCTGGTGGGTGGCTTCGACGGATAGCTCCTCCCCTACCCCATCTTCCTCATGTCGGGCCTCTTCATCGGGCGTAACTGGTACCGCAAGGGCTGCTTTGGCAATAAGCGATTTTTTGCCGCTTGAGCCAAGGGCGGGCGGGGCCACTTCCTGGGCCGGGACTGAGCTAGGTGCCTTGCCTTTATTCTTGAGTAGTCCCAGCAACTCGACTCGGTAATAAGCCAAGCCAACGTAGGCATAATAAGCCAGCAGCGCTAGGGACAGCCAGCCTGCGTACTGGCCCCATGAGATTGCTTTAAACATAGCGGATACAGGTAAGAGGGTGAAGAAAAAGGGCAAAGCAGTAGCTAGCATGCCTTTTTTAGAGGCATGACACTCAGGTAGTTATTACCGGATTGCTAGTAGGGGAGCTTGTTCTTTCTGAGCTTTTCTTGAGTGGTCAGAAACTGGCGTATCCCAGGGCCAAAAGTCTCGAAATGGTGAGTGATGATGTTGATGAGCAAGTCGGAGAGGCCGATGTTATCGGGGCTGGCCTGCGTGATGGTGGCCAGAGCAGTATGCATCTCTTCCGAGAGGTAGATAGTCTTGGCTTTGCGGCCGCGCACGGGCTTTAGAAAGAGGCTGGCGTAGTCGGCACCAGCTGAGGCCGGGGCCTGGTCTTTTCTTCCCTTTTGTTGTTGATTGTCGATTGGTTGTTCATCGACTGATTCATTGTCGGCCGAGTCAACGGGGGCGGGTACTGCTTGAGCTACTGGCTCAGAGGTGGGGGCAGGCGTTTCGGCCGGGGCAACTGGGATAGGAATTGGCTCGACTGGCTTGCGCTGGGCAACGAAGTCCATCATTTGGCTGCTCAAGTCGGGCGCAGGGGCGGGGCGGTTGGTTTTAGCCATCGTAGGGGCAGCTTAGCGGGCTTTGTTTGCGGTGGTAGATGCTACTGCGTCAGTTGCTCCATCGGTGGCTGTGCCGTAGATGATGCCACCTATCTCCTTGATTAGCCCACTGATGCCCAAACGTTGATATTCCTTGGCCAGGGGGAACATGGTCGAGCGCATGGCGTCCTTTTTGTAGTTCACGCTGTGCTCCAGGCGGCTCTTCAGGAAGGGAATGTTCTGCTCGGTAAAATAGGCTTCCGTGCGGTCGTAAAATTCCTGTTTCTCGCTCTTAATGTGCTTGTTCCAAAAGGCATAGTGCTGCTTTAACCGGCTGCCTGGCTGGCCTTTGGCGAATTTCTCCAATACCTGGGCGTAGGGCAACGTGGCCTCGACACTCAAGCGGTCGGATTCCATCGGCATAAAGATGTAGTCGAGCTGCTTCCACAGCTCAATAATGCCCGGCACGTTGATAGTGCCCGGTGTGTCGATGAACACTAAGTCAAATTCTCCCTCCATTTGCTTAGCCAAGCCTAGGGCATCTTTTACCTGGCAGGACTCAATTGGGTAGGCTTGGCGACCTAGGGCCCGAAACTCGGCCGCTTTGTCGGGGCTGGTTTGTAGTAGCTCTAACTCCTTATCGCGCAGGCCCTGAAGCGAGTGCTGGGGATAGTCGCAGTCAATGACGGCTACTTTCTGTTTGGCTAGGAAGTGGAAGGCCGAAGCCGCCAGAATGTTGATGGTGGTTTTGCCCACGCCCCCCTTCTGGGAGGAGATGGAGATAAACTTGGTGGTGCTCATGCGAACGAGGCTCTTTAATGGGAATGGTGAAAGGGAAAGCTGAGCTGTATGTACACAACTAAGGAATCCTAGGACTCTTTCACTATGTACAAAATTAGAAACATTTATGAAAAAAACAAGGAACAAATTTTTATAAGTGAGAAAATCATTTTGTTCGTTTGTTATATTTGTTAAACACAGGCCTAGCTAAACAGAAGCAAGTTTGCGCCAATACATCTCTAATCAAACAATTTCATACAAACACACACAAACAGCTAAGCAGTATGAAAGAAAAAAGCTTACAAAAAAACTTAGATAAAAATGTATAAAAATAAACAAACACACAAACAAACAAAAAAATGTTTGTACAACTGTACAATTGCACAATTGTACAGTTGTACAAATGTGAGGTGAAATGGTCGATAGACAGGCCGGCGCTCCTAGCTGAAATAGCTCGCTTTGGGGTTGACGTTAGCGGTTAAACACGCTCATTATTACGCCTCTTAATCCACCTTAATGTTGTTCAGCAAGCCATGTCTTTGTGCGCACACGTGCCCACAAAGACAACGGAGAAATTGACGCAAGCTATTTCTCCTGGCTTGCTCTCGCAGGCCCCCACCAAGTGAATTTATGGAACCATTACTTAGCTCCAAACCCGCGCCCAGCGGTGAGGAAAATGCCGGGAAGGAGCAGCATATCAACATGCGAATCGCGGCTACCGATAAGTGCGCTATTGAGGCCAAAGCAAAAAGGGCTGGCCTTTCGGTAGCCGACTATATGCGACGGGCCGCGCTGGGCAAAACGATAGTCGAGCGCGTGCCACTCGACCTACGCCGGGAACTGGGTGCGGTCGGAAACAACCTCAATCAGCTAGCTCGACTGGCTAACTCCGGCAAGTTGCCAGGGGTCGGTATCGAGGCATTAAACGAACTAGTAGAACGCTTGCTCAAAACACTGCGATGATAGCTAAGACTGTTACCGGCTCCGATTTTACGGGAGCCCTAACGTACGGGGCCGGCCTGCGGGCGGGCCGCCCCAACGAGAAATCGGAGCTACTAAGTGTGGCTAATGTAGGTAGCCAAGACGCGCACCAGATAGCCGCCGAGATGGCAGCGGTGGCCAGCATGAGCGGCCGAATTCAGCAGCCGGTTTGGCACACGATTCTGTCCTGGTCGCCGGACGAAAAGGTCAACCGGGAGCAGAAGCTACGCGCCGCGGCGCGCTACTGCGAGCTGATGGGTGCCGACTTGGGAAGGCACCAGGTGGCCGTCTATGAGCACCGCGACAAAGACCACGCGCACGTGCACATCTACATCAACCGAGTACCCATGGACGGCGGGCCGGCCCTGCGTACCGACCAGAACTACGCCCGCAATGTGGTAGCCACCCGCCAGATTCGGAAGGAACTGGGCATGGCTGAGCTACCAAGTCGCCGGCAGACTACTCGCGACCTCGACCCCGGTAAGGAGGCAACTCGCGGCCATGTGCGCGACGTGCTCACGGCAGCGCTGGCCAACCCGGCTATCCAGTCGCTCGACCAGTTGGTGACTCACCTCCGGGAGAGAGAGATTGAGACCACGCTGAAGCGCGACGGTAAAGGCGTACTCGTGGGCACCAGCTTCCGCTATCAGGAAAGCAGCGTGAAGGGTACGGACGTGGGTGTGAAGGCCAAGCAACTGCGCGACCACTTCAGCCCCTTCGGACGCGAGGCGCTGCGCACGGCCGACCAGGGGCAGCCTCGGGCCACCGGCCTAGCCGCGGCACCAACTGGGGCCGGGCTGCTCCCCGGCGATGACGGGGCGCTGCTCAGCTTCGAGGACGGGCCGGCTGAGGGCCCAGGTGCCGATGATGCGCAGCAGAACGAGAATGAGCTACGGCGCAAGAAACGTCGTCGGCGACACCACTAGGGCGACTATTGACCTACCCGTCACCTAAGAACGCAATACAACACCCCTCACTTTTCCCCACCTTTCACCCCCTCCTTTACGGTTATGGACGACGAACGCGGAATGGGCAAAATCATGGACCTCATGCGGCTATTTGCCGTCGTCCTGACCCTGCTACACCTCTACTACTACTGCTACGGTTTCTTTACCGAGCACCACCTGACGGCTGCCTGGTTCGGGGCTATTCTAGGCAAGTTCAGTACGAAGACCGCCCTATTCCACGCGCCCTACGTGACCAAGGGCGCGGCCGTGCTGCTGCTGGCCTTAGCCTGCCTGGGTACGCGGGGTAAGCCCAGCGAAACCCAGACGTGGCCCCCCATCCTGGCCTACCTGGTGCTTGGGGTCGCCGTATTCTTTGGCAACGGGTTCGTGCTGGAGCAGGCCTACTCGCCTGACGTGGTGACGGCGCTGTACTGCGCTACCACGGCCATCGGGTTTATGCTGCTGCTGCGCGGAGGCAACCTGGTCAGCCGAATGCTGAAAGTGAATCTGATGGGTGACATTTTCAACACCGAAAACGAGACGTTCCCGCAGGAAGAGCGCAAGATGGAAAACGAGTACTCGGTGAATCTGCCTACTGTGTACCAGCTGGGCAAGAAGCAGCGCAAAGGCTGGGTGAACATTGTCAATCCCTTCCGGGCCACCATCGTCTACGGTACGCCGGGCTCGGGTAAGTCATTTGCCGTCATCAACCAATTCATCAAGCAGCACCTCAATAAGGGTTTTGCGATGTATGTGTACGACTTCAAGTTTCCCGACTTGAGCACGCTGGTGTACAACGAGCTGCTGCGGAACGAGGGCAAGTACGAGAACCCGGTGCAGTTCTGCGTTATCAACTTCGACAACCCGAGCAAAAGTCACCGGTGTAACCCCCTTCTGCCGGAGATGATGACGGATATCATGGACGCCTACGAATCGGCGGCGACCATCATGCTCAACCTCAACAAGAAGTGGATTGAGAAGCAGGGCGATTTCTTCGTCGAGTCGCCCATCAATTTCGTGGCAGCCATCATCTGGTTTCTTAAGCTCTACGAGGGAGGGAGGTACTGCACCTTCCCGCACATGATTGAGTTTTTGGGCCGCAAGTACGAGGAGATGTTTCCCATCCTGGGTGCCTACCCCGAGATTGAAAATTACGTGCGCCCGTTCGTGGATGCCTTCGAGGGCGACGCCCGCGAGCAACTAGAGGGCCAGATTGCCTCGGCCCGCATTCCGCTGGCTCGCATGGCCAGCCCGCAGCTCTACTGGGTGATGAGTGGCAATGACTTCACGCTTGACCTCAACAACCCCAAGCAGCCTAAGGTCTTATGCGTGGGCAATAACCCCGAGCGCAAGATGATATACGGGGCGGCTCTGGGGCTCTACAATGCCCGCATCGTGAAGCTGGTCAACAAGAAGCACCAACTCAAGTTCTCGCTCATCATTGATGAATTACCCACCATTTACTTTAAGGGGCTAGATGACCTGATTGCCACGGCCCGTAGCAATAAAGTTTCTACCTGCCTGGGCATCCAGACGAAGGCTCAAATTGACCGTGATTACGGCAAGCTGGAATCCACCGCCATTCAGGAAGTCGTAGGTAACATCATTTCCGGCCAAGTGACGGGCGACAGCGCCGAGGCCCTAAGTAAGCGCTTCGGGCGCATCCTGCAAAAACGCCAGTCCGTGAGCATCAATAGCAAAGACACCAGCAGCAGTATTTCGACCCAGCTCGACAGCATGATTCCCGCCAGCAAGATTTCCACCCTCTCACAGGGTAGATTCGTCGGAGCGGTCGCGGACAACTTTGGCGAGGAGATTAGTCAAAAGGTATTCCACGCCGAGATTATCGTGGATATAGCCCAGATTAAGAAAGATGAAGCCACGTACGAAGCAATCCCAGAGATTACTAGTTTTGCGGATTCCGCTGGTAAGGATTGCACGAAGGAGATTATTCAGGCCAACTATGAGACAATCAAAAAAGATGTGTCCACGATGATTGTGACTGAATTAAACCGAATTAAGCGTGACCCAACCTTGCGGCATTTAATCAGCAACAAAATGGCATCATCAAAATGAGTACTCTGCAAATAGGTAAGCGTCTGGCCCAACTTCGGAATGAATTGGCTGCTCCTGGCGAATCTGCTTGGTCGCAAGCGCGACTGGCGGACGAAACAGGTCTTACACCTAACCAGATAGCGCGCCTAGAGCAGGCCGGTGCCGGTAGTATTGAGACGTTCACACGACTACTCAATTTCTACTATCGTCACGGGTACAGTTTGAGCTGGCTCCTTTTGCCTGATAATACCATGGTATCAAAAGTGGCGATAGCAGAGACTTCCAAATCTCTTGAGGCCACAACAGTACTCTCAATGTTCGACAGATTAAGGCAAGTAGTTGGAAAAGAGCTAGATGAATTATCTGTGCAAGTGGTTTCCTAATATGGAAAATAATGCTTTAAAGATAGCTGGATTCTGATTAGGTAAAATTGTCATAATTCAGGGTGTGAGGTGGTATATTTGCTTATGCTAGCTTCCCGATAGGGGAGAGGTATGCCTAACTATTTTACTAACAATAACATGCCTGAACAAACCGAACCAAATTCCGGGGCTGGCGACCAGCAAGTTCGCCAGCCCGCTGTGGCGGTATCCGAAAAGCCCGAACAGCAGGCACAGATTACTCCCGTCCCGACGCAGATGAAGCCCACGACACGCCCAGCTGCTAAGGCTAAGACGCTCACCGATGACCGCGACGACTTTATTCGTAATGCGGTGCCGGTGGCCGCTGCCCTGCGCCGGAGCGGTAAGTCCCAAGAAGCGAAGCAACTAGAGTCGGTTGCTAGTGCCATCCTGCAAACGAAGTCGCTGGAGCGCACGGCCGCCCCCGAGCAGGCGCAGGCCCCCGGCAAAGAAGAGTCAATCAAAGACCTGTTGGCTAACGTGTACAAGGCCATCGACCAAGACCCAGCGTTGAAAAATATGCCGGAGGCGAAGGAGATGCGGCGGGCCAGCAACAAGCTGGATAAGGATGGCATGCTCAATATCACCGTGCGCAATGGAGTCGTGACGAGCTTCGTCAGCAACTTCACCGACAACTTCAAGCGTACCCAACAGGCCACCCCAGCCGCCGTCGCAAAGCCAGCTACTGCCCAGGGCGTACCCGCTCCTGGGGTGGTGGCTACGCCAGCATCGGCCGCCTCAGCCGTCGAAACCTCTGCCCCTGGGGTATTGGCCGTGCCGGCCGACGACTCGCAGCTGAAAGTGGCTACCATTCGGCTCACGTTCAACACGCCCGAGGAGCCCGGCCGCGGAATGCCCGACGTGCTGAGCAAGCGGTTTCAAGATGCCGGCGCCAGTGCGGAGGTACTTTTAACCAAGCCTGCCCTAGTGGCCGGGCAAAGTGTTTCGGAGCTAAAGGTGAGCTATCACCTCGATACGCCAGGCATTGAGAAGGTGAGCGCGCTGCTCGATGCGGCCGTCGTGATGCGGGGGAGCAAGGTGCAGGAGATGCCAGGCGACCCACAGGCGCGCAAGGAAGCTGCCAGCCAGGAGCACGAACGCCTAGCGCAGCAGGCCCGACAGCAGCAGCAGGCTCAGACCGAGCAGCAGACTCGCCAGCAGGCCCGCGAGAGCGTGCAGCAACTGGTGGAGAAGCCGGCAGCGTCGTTCCAGGCCTACCCAGCTTATACGCTCTTCGCGCCTTCGACCGAAAACGGCATCATTGACAGCCGCAAGGCCATTCCCCACGACAGCCAGCATCTCAATGTGGCCATCAGCGAGAAAGGCGAGTTTGGCCTCAACCCCAAGGTTGACCAGCAGCGCCTGATTGGCGACGGCATCGGGTCGATGAGCAAATTCTTTGACTATGCCCTACCCACGTCGGGTTTTAAGATTGCCCACGTCGGCCTAGCCGAGCCCGGCCAGTTGAAGCAGACCGAAACCGGCTGGGAAGTAGTAACCAAGGGTAAGCTTGCCATTACCGATACGGAGGGTAACGTATTCAAGCCCCAAGTGAGCGCCCCGCAGGCCATCACTCCTACGCCCGTCGCGACGGTGGCTCAGGCCGCCCCAGCGCCGCAGCCGACTCCCAGCAAAGGAGAAGTTCTCTATGCCAACGCGCCGCCCCACTCGGACGGGGTGATTCGCAAGGACATGCTCAGTGGTCAGGCCGCGCACTATTCCCTCTTTCAAATTCAGGTAGACCCCCGCGATACGAACCGAGCCATTCTGTTGCCGGCTCCTGGCAAGGATGATATGTTGGTTAACGCTCTCAAAGACACCATTGGTAGCGTTTACCAGATAAGCGGTCAGCCCGAGATAGGCAAGCGGAACTTGGCAGTCGAAACGCCTACCCAATTGGAGCGCACGGCCGACGGCTGGCGCGTGATGGAAAAGGGCCGTGTATACTTCAGCGCGGCCGAGACGGTGTATCAGGCGCAGCAGCCGGCGCCAGTGCAGCCGGCGGCCCCGCAGGCCCCGTTGGTGGTAGCTCAGGGCAAGGCTTTCAGTGTGGCCGACCTGCCGATAGAGTTGCTGACTAAAGTGGGCGTGCCAGTAGCTGAACTGGAGCGTGCTGGCCAGCTGCAAAAGCTGCTGGATGGCCAGAAAACCGACCTCATTCCCAACCTGATGCTTGCCGGGCCGGATGGCCAGCCCACCAAATTTGCCGCCAAGCTCGTGCTCGACCGCGACACCCAGGGCGTGGCCACGCTGCGCGTAGACTTGCCCAAGCACGAGCTGGTGATTCCACCCCAGGTGATGGGCAAGGAAATTACGCCCGCCATGCAGCAGCAGCTTAAGACTACCGGCGTAGTGCCCCTGGCGGAAGGCTTTAGCGATGGTCAGGGTAAGGCTCTTGCCGGCTACCTAGCGATTGACCAGGAAATGAAGCGAGTAGTGTACGTGCGCCCCGAAGGCCTAAGTGTGCCCAAGGAGGTATACGGCGCGAAGCTCAGTGCCGAGCAGCAGAAATCGCTACTGGAGGGCAAGCCCACCCGCGTAGAGGGCATGACCCATCCGGGCGAGAATAAGCTAGTGGATGCCCTGGTGCAGCTTGACCCACTTAAGAAGGCTTTCGTCTTTCGGGATACTACCGCCCGGCAGGTGCCGGAGCAAATAATTGCCCAGGCGCAGACCCCACCCGCACGCCGACAAAGTGTGCGGATGTAAACAATACCTAAACTTACTGAGAATCAGCTCCCGATATTCGGGGGCTGATTTTCTTTTACCGACACACCTCCGCTACCTATGCAGCAGCCCCGCGAACCAGAGCTTAATTTCAACCAAGTCAAGAAGGATATCAATCTGGTTGATTTGGTGCTCACTCTCGGCTACCAGCACAACCGGGCCAAAAGCGGCTCGGACATCGAGAAAGGCAAGTTTCACACCTTCGACTACAAGGGAAAACCTAGCCTCGACCAAGTCATTATTTACAAAGCGCCGTCGGGCGACTACCTCTATTTCAACCGGGCCGATGACCGGGATAAGGGTAGCGTCATCGACTTTTTAAAGAACCGCATTGAGAACCCGCGTATTGCGGGCATCGTGGCCAGCCCGGGCAAGAACGTCTGGGCCAGCGTTATTGAAAACGCCAAGCGGTTTCTCAACCTACCCCCAGAAGTGCGTACTGTCAGTCCCCAACTGCAACAGCGCATTGAGCCGGTGCAGCGCGGCGAAGGTTACATACCCGAGTTTCTACGTAAGACGTTGCCCTTAACGGATACGCGCTACCTCAACAGCCGGGGTATCAGCAGCGAGACGCTGGCCAGCCCTCTATTTGAGGGCCGCATCCTGAATCATGTGCACGAGGGCACTACCAAGGATGGCCAAGCGTATAAGTTTATCAATACGGCCTTTCCCCAGCTTTACAAGGATGGTATTGTAGGGCTGGAAGTCAAGGCCAACGGCTTCAAAGGGCAAGCAGCCGACTCCC
Organism: Hymenobacter ginkgonis; assembly: GCF_009755225.1. Taxonomy (GTDB): domain Bacteria; phylum Bacteroidota; class Bacteroidia; order Cytophagales; family Hymenobacteraceae; genus Hymenobacter; species Hymenobacter ginkgonis. The sequence continues at coordinate 68,666 of NZ_WQKZ01000009.1, read as the reverse complement.
TCAATTCGGCCGCCCTGTGGCTCTCGAAACCGAACACCAAAACCAACACGCTGGTAGTGGCCGAAAGCGCCATTGACGCGCTTTCCTATCACCAATTGAAGCAGCCCACCAATGCGGTCTACGCCTCGACTTCGGGCCAGCTGACCGATAACAAGGTGGCTGAAATCAAGCGGGTGATTGAGAATACCAATCTTAAGACGGTGAAGCTGGCGATGGATAATAACCTGGAGGGGCATCTGTTCGATACCCGGCTGATTGCCGGCCTGGCGCGCCCCAACACCCCAATGGGCATTGAGCGCACTCAGCCCAGTATCATAACGGTCAGCATCTACTCGGTGCAGGACGAGCCCGTAGTTAAGATGCACCAAGCTGCTAAAGCGTACAACCTGCGCGTGGTAGAGGATTACCGCAAGGCGGGTGGCCAAGACACGACGGCTAGCCCTACGCTTGATTCGGAGTTGATTAAGGTAGCTAGGATAGATACCCACCGCTACCAATTCCACGTGCCGAAGCGCCTGGAAACGCTGGCCTTTTTCAACCAAGCGCTCATCAACTCCTTTCCGATGGTGGCCAAGCTGGAGCTGGAGAAGTCACGGGCTAACGATTGGAACGACCAACTCAAGGAGCAGCTAAGGGCATCGGCGCAGGCGGTAGCTCCCGTCAAGGAGCAGGGCCAGCATCCTCAGCACCAGGCACCCGAGCAGGACGCACCTCGACGTCGGGGGCCACGTATGTGAGCTAGCCTAAGGATTGTCCTCACCCAAAACTAAAACGGTCGTTTTCTGAGACGCCCAACCCGCCGCAAACTCACTTGGTCCCCAACCCGGCTGACCTGCGCTTGCTACCGTTGTTTTCCGTTCGTTTTATGAGACACCTGCTATCACTTATCTCGTCTGCCCATGGTCAATTGACCAGCAGTAAATCTTCCAGCCGGGTCGTAAATGCGGGGGAGCGCCACTGCGCTTTGCCTTCCCAGGCTGGCCGGTTGTTGCCGACGGTTGCTGGTAGTTCGGCCGGTGCCGACAGTGCCGTGGCCAGGCGCACTGTGCCGCGGCCGAAACGCTGGTTTAGCGCGTCCAAGCTGGCCATTAAGCTCGGTCGGCTAGCCCGCGAACTCTTTTCTTCCCTTTCGTTCTGCGGTTGAGCGGCGGTAGGAACTGGGCTAAATAGACTAAGCTGCTGACCAGTGCCGGGAGGCTCCAAGCCGTCGAGGACTACGCCGGCCTTATGATAAGCGGTACCCGGCTCCCACAAGCGGCCGAGTAGAGAACTGGCGTAGCTCAGTAATACCGTTGTGTCAGCTGTCGGACCTCCTGGCAAGGTCAACGTGGCTGACCGGGAGTAGGGTGGGAGTACGTGCGGTGCAAAGCGGTTTTTGCTGATGTACACTGTCAGCACGTAAGCGGTATCCCCCTGTGCCCGGAGCTTTTCGGCGGCCCGTGAGAGAAAGGTGGCCACTGCTGCCTGTACATCCGCATAGCCCGTTAACGGCCGGCCAAATGTGCGCGAGCAGCTGATGCTCTGCCGGCTCAGGGTCCCGTCTTCCGAAGGATGCAGGCCTACGCAGGGACGGCCCTGTAACTCTTGCACCAATCGCGCCCCTACCACGCCTCCCAAATGCTTGCGTGCCCAGGCGTCAGAAACGCGGGCTAAATCGGCAGCTGAGTCGATGCCGGCGGCTGTGAGCTTGGCGGCGTACTGGCGGCCAATACCCCACACGTCGCCCACGGCCACTTGCCTGAGCGCCCAAGCTTGGCGCTCGGCGCTGTCAAGGTAGAGTACCCCATCCAGGTCTGGGAGTTTCTTGGCTAAGCGATTAGCGAGCTTGGCTAGGGTCTTGGTGGGCGCTACCCCCACACAGGTAGGAATGCCCGTGCGGCGCTTCACGTCGGTCCGAATGGTATGAGCCAAGTTGTCCAGGCGACCCAAGTAAGGAGTCAAGTGCTTTTCCAAGCCGTGCAAGTCCAGAAAAGCTTCATCAATCGAGTATATCTCGATAGCCGGTACTCGCTGGGCGATGCAGTACATGACCCGCGCACTCATGGAGCCGTAGAGGGCGTAGTTACTGGAGAACACGGCCGCGTTATTAGCTCTCAGCAATTCCTTGACCTCGAAATAGGGAGCCCCCATCGGAATACCGAGCGCCTTCACTTCCGCGCTCCGGCTCACGACGTTGCCATCGTTATTGCTTAGGACCACGACAGGGCGCTTCTCATAGCGCGGCTGGAATACGCGCTCGCAGCTCACGTAAAAATTGTTGGCGTCTACTAGTCCGAACATATCTGGGGAGCTTAGTCGCGAGTCCGCAGCAGCGCTGCGAGCTTGCCGGGTACCAATTCGTGCAGCACGTGCGTGACTACCCCCCAAATGCTGACTTCGTTGGTGTCCCGAATCTCGTAAGGCTGGTAGGCCGGATTAGCTGGCATAAGCCACCAGGAACCTCCTTTGCAAACTAATTGCTTAACCGTGCACTCCCCCTCGACTACTGCCACTACGATGTGGTTATGGTCGGCTTCTAGCTGTTTATCAACTGCCAGTAAGTCCCCGGCGTGAATTTCCGCGCCGGCCATACTTTCGCCCGAGACCCGCACTAGGTACGTTGCATCGGGATGGCGCAGCAACAGCCGGTTCAAGTCAAAGAGTTCATCTTCAAGATGGTCGGAGGCCGGGGAGGGAAAGCCAGCCGGTACGGTGCAGCTAAAAAGCGGCAGGAAGAAGGGAGTTTCGGTCGCTACAACCGGGATTAATTCGACGTCACTCATCGGCCAAGGAAACTTAGACTGGTCGCAAGTATACGTTATTGCCAATCAAATTAGTTTTAAATTGGCTAAAATAAGTAGTATATAGGCTCACTACTGAGGAGAATTAAGCCAGCGCGCAGATTAGAAATGAGCTACTATTCGGAAAAGCCACGGTTAGAGCTTACCTTTTGGAAGCAGCGAAGTATCGCGTAAATCGGTCGCTTGAGCTAGGTAGTTTTGCCCAGTCAACTGCCTCCATTCTTTCCTGCTCGGCCTGGGAAGAAGTAGGTCCCCGAAACCATTCCTCTCTTAATGGCTAAAAATGCCAGCCCTTCGTCTTCAGCCAGTAGGCCGGTTGTACCAACTCCTGAAGCCAATTTTGACTTAACTGCTCTCGTGATTCCACCTAGTTTGTCCATAGAGGAGAAGCTACTGGCTATTGAGCGACAACTTGCTGCCTTACCAATGGAGGTCTGCGTCGTGTTCAATGCCGAAGGGCAAGAAGTTCTTCGAGTACAGAGCAGCGATTTCAGCGTAGAATTTACCAATCAACAGGTAGGGCAAGCGCACGGGGGATACATGACCCATAATCATCCGGCAGGTACGGGATTGAGTTGGCGCGATGTGCGCACGGCGCACCATTTGAACCTCCTGCAAATTCGGGCCGTTTCTAATTTGGAACCGCCAGTAGTGCACGTCATAACTCGACCTACTGACGGCTGGGCTACCCAGGAATGCGAACAGCTATGTGTGAGCGAGTTTAGTCGAATCAAGACTAAGTTTGGAATGCCGGGGATAGTCCCGGAAGATTACCCGATTAGCTTAAAAAAGAAAATCAACACCCGCCTAGGCAAGTTCGCAGTAACTAATGCTGGCCGTTTCGAGGGCTTCTTTGATGGAATAGGTGAGCAGGGCCATCTGTAATATGGCCCGTAGCAGGGACACACGTACGTATAGCAGGTGCTACATTTGGCTTTTGTGCTTAGCATTGTCTAAAACTTGCGACCCTCAGCAAGCAACCTACTATAGAGCATGAATATAAAGGATAGGGTATTTTCAGTGGTGCCGAGGGAGAATAGCGGCCCAATGGCTTCTAATAGATTTGATTTTCAAAAGAATTGGGCGATTACTAAAATATTAGAGCTTCATGCTAAGCCGGGAGATTATTTAGTCAGTTTTGAATACCACGACGATATTATCGTTTTTGACTCTAGCTCTGACCCTAAGAAAATATCATTCTATCAAGTTAAAACCAAGACAGAAAAGGCTGCTCACTGGACTGTTAATGCGCTAATCAAGAGGGAGAGTGGAAAAAAAGGCCCGTTAAATTCTTTTATGGGTAAATTATATGACAACATCATCAAACATAATGATGATGTCTTATCTCTAACTTTTGTAACTAATTCAAGAATAAAAGGCAAGCTTTCTAATGATGTAAGTTGTGCAGATATTTCAGGATTTTGCTGCAATCAATTGTGTGATAAGGATTTAAGCACAATAATAGATGCATTGAAGGCAGAACACTCATTGAATGACCTTGGCAATTTCAAGAATATAATGTTCTTCAAGTTAGGGGAATTAGATATCAACCACCATGACCAATTAGCAAAGGCGCAATTAGCGGACTTCATTGATTCCAAATTCCCTGGTGCCAAATATCAGATTGTTCCTCTATACAAAAGCATATTTGATGAAGTTAGAAAGAAAAGTAACGTTGAAGAAGTAATAGTGGACTTTGAAACACTTAAAAGAAAAAAGTCAATTAGCAGGGACGATTTCGACAAGTATTTGGAAGTAGTAACTAAGAATTCATCAATTGAATCTACAATGGCTTCTATTGAAGGAAGGTTAAATGCAGAACAGGTCAGCGTGAGCTTCATAAAAACATTCAAGCGCTACGCGAAGCTATTCGAGGTAGAACGTATGAACTACGCAAATCGGATGCTCAAAACTGTTATTGATGAATCTAATCTAATTGTCAAGGCAAGCGCTTGTGATGAAGCGACGCTTTGGGCAACCTTGGATTGCTTATTTGCGGAGGTGAAGAAGACCATTGCTGCAGCTAGCTTTATAGAAGATGATTATTTGAGAACGATACTCCTTTTTCACTTCTACGAACAATGATAAAAGGCAACTTCAAGCAACTCGTTCACACCCTGCGAAATTGGCCAAATGAAGGCATTTTACTTAAAAGAGATACTGCTTCTATCCCAAAAGGAAAAAAGCGCCCTAAGCTTAACCTTCGACAAAAGAAGGACGGTGATAGTGGGAATGAATAGTACAGGCAAATCTTGCCTGATGAAATCAATCTACTATACGTTTGGAGCGCAGCCGCATCAGCTACATCCAAGCTGGCAGGATGCAGAAGTAGTTTCTATAGTTCGCTTCACAGTAGACAGAGTTCCCTATTCTATGATGAAGCAGGGTAACTTTTTTACTCTATTCGATTCGGAGGGAGAAGTGCAATTCCAATCGACCAAAGTGTCTGAACTAGGAAGTGTATTAGCAGAACTATTTGATTTTAAAATCAAACTAGTAAATCAAAAGGCAGAAATAGTTGTCCCCCCGCCGGCCTACCTTTTCTTACCTTATTATGTTGACCAAGATTTGGGGTGGGCCAAAAATTGGTCTTCTTTCGACCGTCTTTATCTACCTAACCCAAAAAGCGACCTTGTTAGCTACCATACTGGGCTTAGGCCTAATGAGTTCTTTGAAGCAAAGGGAGAAATAAAGCTAATTGATGAGAAAATTAAAGTTCTTTCCACCGAAGAGAAAGTAGTAAAAGGGCTATTAGCAAATCTGAGAGAAAAAATTGCTAAAACTGAATTTAGCGTAAATATCGAAGAATTTCAGAAGGAACTATCTGACTTATTAGTAGTATGCGAAGACCTGAATACCTCACAAAATAAAATCAAGCATGATTTAGCACATCATTACAATGCGCGAATCAGTGTTGATGCTCAATTAGAAATAACTAGGCGAGCTCTTGAAGAAACTCAGGAGGATTACACTTATGCAGTGGAAACACTCAATGACGTGGTCTTGTGTCCCAGTTGTGGTGCTGAATACGATAACTCTTTTGCAGAGCGCTTCGATATGGCTCAGGATGAGCAAAAGTGTTTAGACCTAATAACAGAATTGAAGGAAGAGTTAGTGGCAATTGATAACAGCATATCAGTTGTATCGGAACAGTTCAGCAATAACAATTATATTATTCATGATATCGAGAAACGTTTGGGAGTCAAAAAAGAGGAAGTAAAGCTTAAAGACTTGATAGCTAGCGAGGGCAAGCGTGAAATTAAGAACATGCTTGAAGAAGAGGTTGCCCTGTATACGGAACGCCTTAAGGAGGTATTGATTGAGAAGAAACGCTACGAGGATGTCATGAAGGATTCTGAAGACAAGGAGCGTAAAGAGCTTATCAATGGGAAATATCTAGGCTATATGTCTAAATTCTTAATAGGCTTAAACGTGCTTTCCCTGAAAGAGAAATTTTATAAAGCAATGACTTCCACAATTAAGGAGTCAGGAAGCGCTAAACCCAGAGCATTGATGGCTTATTATTATAGCATTTTGCACTTGGCACGCGAATACGGTTCATCAGCTTTTTGCCCAATAGTTATAGATGCCCCCAATCAGCAAGGGCAGGATAAAGAGAATTTGCCTTTAATGCTGCAATTCATAGTTGATAATCAGCCGAGAGAGTCCCAACTGATTTTAGCTATTGAGGAGACACATGGAATTGACTTTGATGCCAAGATGATTAACCTCACTCATAAGCGCCGGCTACTCGACCCTGAGCAACTTGGGGTTGTTGCTGAACGGATGCATCCGTTCTTAGTTAAAGCAGCTAATTTCTCTGCACTCCAATAACTATTATCCTGTTTTTAGTTAAGAGTAGAAAGAATGAATGTTTAACTCGACATTGGTTAAACGGATTAACAAATCAAATTGGTTGGTTAATCTGATTAAAGGCCCAATTCTTTGGCGGCATTATGTTGCTGCACATTGTCGAGGCGGGTGTAGCGGCGAATCATAGCACTGGTCTTGTGTTTGGTCTGGTTCATGATTTTGCTGTCATCAGCCCCGTTGAGCTTGGCCACCGTGACAAAGGAAGCCCGCAATGAGTGGGCAGTGTAGTCTGGCCCTAGGTAACGCTGCACCAGCGTATTGATTGATTGGTCAGACAGGCGATTAGAAGTCAATCGGTTGCCTTTACGAAGCATGACGAATACTGGCCCTTCACTACGTTCCATCTGTTCTAGCCAAGCCTTTAGGGACCGGATAGGACACACGGCCGGCTCGGGCGAATAGAAAATAGCCTTTTCCTCGTAGTCACCAAGCTGGTTGGTTTTGCTTCTGCGCAGTGATACGACTAGGCAATCCTCGGTAAAGCATAAGTCCTGCACGTTCAGAGCTGTCAGTTCCGAGCGGCGAAAAGCCCCGGTAAAGCCCAGTAGCAGGATGGCCCGGTCGCGTAGTCCCGTCATTGTCTGGATATCCAGGCTCCTCACCAACTGCTTGAGTTGAATCAGGGAGAAGGCGGCAGCTTGCTTTTGCCGCACGCCGTGCAATCGGCGTACGCCGTCCATAAAAATCTTAAACTGTTTGTCATCGGTTGGCGAGTCCACGCCGCGCACGGCGTGGGCCTTACTAATGGCGGCGCAGTGCTGTTCGAGCGTGCCGACTTTTTTGCCGGCTTCGGCCAGGTGAGTACAAAAGCCAACCAGTGCATCGACCGATGCTGGTAAGGACTGATGCCCGTGTTCGGCGCACCAGGCGCTGAAGCGTCGCAAGTGAGCTGAGTACGCCCGGGCTGTATTGGGAGCTCCATTCAGCCCGGCCTCGACGTAGCGAGCCGCCGCGCCGGTATGGTGCGCGAGGCCGTGGCCCACGGGATTCACGGTAAGCGCAACCTCGTTTTCCATGTAGCCTATATATAACGGAGTGGACCGCGGTTTTTGGTTCGGTCGGCAAGATAGCAGATAGGTAGTGATAAACTTCACTAATCGCTACCTATCTGAGCTAAGTGAAACCAGTTACCTTATTCACTGGGGCGAGATTTTCCTCGGTTGCTAACTGGCTCAATTAGGCGGGAAGCGTACACTCGCGCTAAGCGCTTTTGGCGGCGCTCAGCCCGCGCAATAGCAATTACCGCGAGACGCAATCGGCCTGGCGGCTGCTTAGTGATGCCAAACAGCTGTCGTTTCCCACTCGGCTGGGAAGCCCATCTTGGTAGCGTCCACCTGGTATTCCCGAATCAGCGCCTCGACCTTAACAGTAAAAGCGTTCCCTGGATTGAAGCACTGCAACAGGTGGTTGATGAGCGCCACCGCCCCGTACATCGTGGTGTTCGCGTCGTCAGGCATGTCCACGGCAAATTTGAACTGCTTGCGTGAGGGAATAGTTGGGCGGTCGGCCGAGAGAATTCTATTCCAGAGCCGGCCGTGGTGGGCACAGACATTGCGAACGTTAGCCAGCCAGAGAAACCACGTATCCAGGGTGGAAGGGGCCTGCTGAAATTCGGTAGCAATTTGCCGTTTTGTCTGGTCGGTTAATAGGGCCCTGAACAGGCGCGCAAGCTCCCCCAGCGATAAGGTTTCCAGTGCCATCTGCGAGGGTGGAAATGGCTCATCTGGATAATTCCGCTTGAATGTCTTCAGAAACAACTCTTTCGGCTGCTTGAACTCTTGCTGAAGTTTTTCTAGAAGCTCCTGCCACTGCCCTATATACTTTCTGTCAAACAAGTTTTCGTCGGTGTACCAGAAAAAGCCATGCTCCAGGCTGTAGTAGTTGGTCAGCTTGGCCCGCAGTACTACTTCCACGCGTTCCATATATTCCATGACAATTGCCCGCAGCTGCTTATCGAATTTATAAGCGCGTACGATGTCATCGAAGCTCGTGCCTTGCACGAAGCGGTGTGAGCGGTCAGCTAATTGCAAGGGGTACATGTAACCACTGAGTCGGTAATAGCCAATGCTATCCAGATACCGAGTCGCGCGCGCCTCGTCAGGGATAAGTAGGTTACGGCTCTTGAGCAGGGTCAGCATATCCGCACTGGAGAGCGGCTGCTTGCGGTACTGGTGGGACATGCTAGACCATATGAAACGGCAACGCCCCTAGCTGCTAAGCTAGAGGCGCTGTAATTTCGGTAAGAAAGCCCCGCAGATGCGCTTGCAAGCCTTGGCGTGCGGGGGATTAATGAGACAAAGGTACGAAATTTCGCCCGAATTCGGGCGATTTCGTTTAGTGAAAAAATCAGGTCTCACATGCAAGTGCCTTCAAACAAGGTATTTATACTCTTGATTTTGCACTATCTCTCTATTTTTATTCATAAAATTTAGGGGCAGGATATTTTCTGTTTTACCAAAAGTTTTTTCTTCGTTTATTAGCTCTCAGTAAGGAGTATTACTCACTACTGAAAGGTCTTGAAAAGAAGTTTTACCTCTAAAAACCATTCGTCATTATGGGCCTCAAACCTGGACCAAAACCAAACAAAGAAGACGGCACACCCGACAGAAGAAGACGGGTTGACCCACCGAACGCACCGAAACACCCCGATTTGAAGCCTCACAAGCATAAAAAAGGTGATTAACGGGCTCAGAGCAGCAAGCTAGTTCAAGCCATATCGTGCAAATTGCGCCTGCAATCCCGCAGATTCCACACCCTAAGAACCCTCGCACCAACTCCTGAAAGTTTAGTGCGAGGGTTCTTGTCTTCTATAAGCCAACTCACTGGGAGGTAGTCGAGCTAGGCGACCATGCCCAGCAACAGAAAGAGCAGGAAGCCCACGAAGAAAGACAGCGTGAGCAGTGGAGTTTCGGTTTCCTCGTGGGCCTCGGTTAGCAGTTCTTCAGTGACTAGGAAGAGCAGCGCCGCCAAGCCAAAAGAAAGCACAATTTCCAGTAGGTTGCCAGTAGCCCCGCGCAGCACCGTGTTTCCGATACCAGCTCCCACGAGCAGCATCAGGGAGGTGCCCGCCACGATGGCCACGGCCCGGCCTTTACTATGCCCGCCGTCGCGCAGCTCCACGGCCGTAGCCAAGCCTAGCGACAGCAGTTCAATGGTCAACGCGATGGCCAGTAAGGTGCCTTCTTTCGCGCCAGCGGCAAAGCCAATGCCGAGCAGCAGCCCATCAATGAGAATGTCGATGCCGATAGCCACCAGCAGGCCCCACGGTAGTGGCGACGCGCTGGGAGAACCCGTACCAACTGATGTTTCGGAGGTCGTTTCCTGCTGCTTTTCTAAGCGCTGGGTAAAGTAGCGCAAGCCAAGCATCGTGGCTACCCCAAGGCCAAAACCAATAGCTACTTCGTAGGGAGCGTGGTGCTGCACGATGTCGGGCAGCAGTTCCACGGCGACGACGGAGAAGATGACGCCAGCTGCGAAGTGAAGAATGGCACTGCGCAGTTTTGGGCCGGGCGCTCGCCACACAGCCAGCGCCGCCCCGGCAATCATGACGATAGCGGGCAGCAGCGAGAAACCTACTAAGGTCGTCCAGGGAGGCGTAACTGCCGTAGGAATAGTCAGTAGCATGAGGTTAGAATTTCATGCGCTGGATGCGCACGGCGTTGAGAATGGCCAGCAGGGCAACCCCCACATCGGCAAAGACGGCTTCCCACATCGTAGCCAGCCCACCCGCGCCCAGCGCCAGGACAACAGCCTTCACGGCAAAGGCCAGCCAGATATTCTGCCACACCACGTTATGCGTGGCACGGGCGATGCGACGGGCCGTGGCAATCTTGCTGGGGTGGTCGGTCTGAATCACCACATCGGCGGTTTCAATGGTGGCATCCGAGCCCAGGCCACCCATCGCAATGCCCACGTCGGCTAGGGCCACCACGGGCGCGTCGTTCACCCCGTCGCCCACGAAGGCCAGCTTGCGGCCCTCGCTCAGGTACTGCTGCACGTACCTGGCCTTGTCTTCGGGCAACAGGCCGCCGTGGGCTTCGGTGATGCCCAACTCCTTGGCCACGCGCTGCACGATGCTGTCCTTATCGCCGGAGAGCATGACGAGCTTGGTGATGCCGTCGGCTTTCAGCTCCCGGACGGCCTGGGCCGCGTCTTCCTTCGGGGCGTCGGCTACGGTGAGGTAGCCGGCGTACTTCCCGTCGATAGCGGCCACCACGATGCTGTCAGCTACCTGGTCTACTTCGGTTGGGTAGCCGACGTTGAACTTGCTTAACAGCTTGGTATTGCCGGCCAGTACGTCCCGGCCGTCTACCCGACCACGCAATCCGTGGCCGGCGATTTCCTCCACGTTTTCTACGGCTACGCCGGCAACTGCCTCCCCGACGTGGGCGACCACAGCGCGGGCAATGGGGTGGGTAGACTTGGTTTCCAACGCGCCAACCAGCCGCAGCAGCTGCGCGGGCTCAGTGCCGGGCGCGGGCTGCACCTGCTGCACGGCAAACACGCCCTTGGTCAGCGTGCCGGTCTTGTCCATCACGACGGTATCAATCTCGCGCAGCACGTCCAAAAAGTTGGAGCCCTTGAAGAGGATGCCCGCCTTGGAGGCAGCCCCGATGCCGCCGAAGTAGCCTAGCGGAATGCTGACGACCAACGCGCAGGGGCAGGAAATGACTAGAAACACCAGCGCCCGGTAAAGCCAGTCGCGAAAAACATAATCGTGCACGACCAGCAGCGGCACCAGCACCAGCAGCGTGGCCAGCCCCACCACGATGGGGGTGTACACTTTGGCGAACCGGGTGATGAACTGCTGGGTCTTGGCCTTGCGGCCCACCGCGTCCTGCACCATTGCCAGAATCTTGCTGAGCTTGGTATCCTGAAAGCCCGCCGTAACGGTCACTTGCACCAGGCTTTCGAGATTAATCATGCCCGCCAGCACGGCTTCGCCCGGCTGCTTGGTTTGCGGGGCCGACTCGCCGGTTAGGGCGGCTGTGTTGAAGCTGGCAGCCGTCGCGTTTAGCGTCCCGTCGAGGGCTACTTTCTCGCCAGGCCTGATTTCCATTATATCCCCCACCTGCACGGCTTTAGGGTCAATGACTAGATTCTTGCCGCCGCGCACCACCGTCACTTCGGTGGCCTGAATTTCGAGCAGGGCCTTGATGCTGCGCTTGGCCCGATTCACGGCCGCGTCCTGAAACAACTCGCCCACGGTATAGAAGAGCATGACGGCCACGCCTTCGGGGTATTCACCGATGGCAAACGCGCCGATGGTGGCGAGGCTCATCAGCAGAAACTCGTTGAACACGTTGCCGCTGGGGATGCTGAGCACGGCCGCCTTGACCACGTTCCAGCCTACCAGCACGAAGGCCAGCCCATACCAGGCCGGCCGCACGTAGCCGGTAAAGAAGCCCGCCTGGTAGTGGTCCAGCGCCAGGCCGACCAGCAGCAGCACTAGGCTAATGCCGGGCAGCAGGTAGGGATTAGCACCGGCCGGGCCGTGGTCATGGTCGTGCTCCTCCTCCTCATCTAGGTCCAGTTCGCCGGAGTCATGGGAGTGCCCGGCGTGGCTATGGTCGTGGTGGTCGTGACCCGCCGGCTTGCCCTCGGCGGGAGCATGGTCGTGACCCGCGACATCGTGGCCCTGGGGCTCGGCCGCAGCTTGGGGCGTGAGCTGCTCGCGGTTGAGCGCGCCCACATTGTCGAGGTTCACCTGCTTGGCGGTGTTCAGTTCCTCGTTGGTATTGGATGAAGTAGGGTCCGGCATATACAGTCTATACAAGCGTGTTAAGAGAAGAGAGAAGACGCTGGCCGGCTACCATTCCACAAAAAAGCCGGCGATGCCTACCCCCACGAGCACCGCCCCCGTCAGGCGGCGCTCGTAGCGGGCGATTCCGGCTAGGGGCAGGTGGTGCAGGCCCCGAAAGGCCACGGCGACCAGCACGCACATAGCGGCCACGGAGGCTACCAGGTACACGGCCATGAGCAGCGCCAGCACGAGTGGCCCCCGCGTGCCGGCCGTGAGAAAGAAAGTCTGCACTTCCAGGCAGGGAGCCAGAAACATGGTCAGGGCCAGGCCGAGCACGAAGTGCTTGCCCCGGCGCGAGGGGGTAGTCGGGTCGGGGTGCGCATGACCCGGCCCCGAAAGCGCGTAGAGCAGGCCAATGCCGATAAGCAGCGCTGGCGCAGCCCAAGCGGCCACCTGCGCAAAGTGGTCTGAAAGCCGCCAGCCCAGCAGCCCCAGGGCCAGGCCCAGCAGTACGGTACTCAGTACGTGGGCCAGGCCGGCTACTGCCGTCAGCCCCACCGCCCGGCGTAGGGGCCAGCGTTCAGCCCGCGCCACGGCCAGCACCGGAGCCCAGTGGTTGGGGATGGCGGCGTGAAGCAGGCTGAGCAGGAGGGTGCCGGTGAGTAGTTCGAGCATGAGCGGGCGCGGAATGGATTAGTCTTCGTCGGCCGTATTCTTGAGCTTGGCCAGCAGCGAATACGCACCCTTGACTACGAACGTCGTGGTAGCCGGCAGATTCGCCGGGCGCTTTACCTCCGTATAGCCGTCTTCGCTGCGGCCGGTAGGCAGGGCTATCATCCGGTAGGAGCCGGCCGGGCTAACCGGTATGAAGCCGTACGTCTGACCGGCGTAGCGTACCACGGCCGCCTCGGGCAGGGTAGGAACGGTGTTGCGGCCCGTTTCAATGGTAGCCCGCACGTAGAGGCCCGGCAGCAAGGCCGGGTCGTTCTCCTGGTCGAGGTGGCCGTGCACCCGCACCGTGCGGTCGGGACCGTTGATGGCGCGGCTGATAAGGTAGACGCGGGCCGTGCGCTCGCGGCCCGCGGCCGAGTCGCTGGGCAGGGCGAAGCGGATGAGCTGGCCGGCCTGAATGCGCGGCACGTCCTTCTCAAACACCGATAGCTCGACGTGCAGGTGGGTGGGGTCTACCAGCTCAAACAGCGCATCGGCGGCCGTCACGCTTTGGCCTACCGTCACGTTCACCGCCCGCACGAACCCGCTGCGCGGGGCCCGCACGGCGGCCGTGCTCACGAGCTGGCCCCCGACCGGCAGGCCGGCCAGCCGCAGCCGGGCGGCCTGGGCCTGGGTTTGCACCCGCAAGGCATCGTATTCGGCCTGCGCCCGCTGGAAATTCTTTTGGGGCGCTACTTCCTGCTGGTAGAGTTCGCGCTGGCGGTCCAAGTCAGCCTGGGCGTAGCGCAGGCGGCTAGTGGCTTCGAGGTAGTCCTGTTGCAGCTGCACGAACTCAGGATTGCGGATGATGGCCAGTACCTCCCCCTTGCGCACCCGCGAGCCTTGCAGCAGACTCGTGCTTTCCACGAAGCCGCCCAGGGGGGCAGCCACGGCCAGCGCGCTTTCGGGGGGCACGTCCAGCGTGCCGCTGACGGCCAGGCCAGTGCCCAGGGGGCGTTCTGCGAGGTGGCCCAGCACCAGGCCCGCGGCCTGCTGCTCAAGGGCCGACAGGCGCACGACATCGGCCGGCGCATCAGCCTCAGGTTTTTCAGTAGCCGCTTCGGCCTTTTCCGCCGTTTTCTCTTCGCCGCCCGACCCGCAGGCAGTAAGCAGCAGCGCGGTCAGCAGGGGAAGTCCCACCCGCCCGAGTCGTGACAACAGCAGGGGAGTAACTTGATTAAATGATGGAAGCATCAGGTGATAAAGCGTTGAATTATTGGGCGTCGCCGGCCAGCAGCGCGTCCAGTTCGATGACGGTTTGGTTATGGGCCAGCAGGGCGCTCAGGTAGTCGGTGCGCAGGCGCAGGGCGCGCTCCAGGTTGAGCAGATATTCCGCATAGCCGGTTTCGCCGGCCTTGAATGCCCGCGTGCTAAGGCGCACAAGCACGGCCGCTTGCGGCAGGCCCGTCTGCTCGTAGAAGCGCAGGCGCTCAATCTGCTCGCGGCGCTGGGCCAGCAACTCATCCAGGCGGCCAGCCAGCTCGGCGCGGTAGCGGGCGTAGCTGATTTGAGCCGTTTGCTCCTGCAAGCGGGCGGCCTGCACCCGCGCCTTTTGGGGGCGGCGGTACAGGGGCATCCCCACGGAGGCCTGCACGCCCTGAAAGCGGTCCCCAGGGCCGTAATCGCGCTCAGTGCCGCCGATACCGCCGACAGTTTGGGGACCCTTCAAGGACTGGTTGAAGTACCCCACCGTGAAGTCGGGTAGGCCCCGCGCTTGTTCCAGGCGGGTTTCCGCCCGGCGCTCCTGAATCTGTTGGGCCAGTACCCGCGCCTGGGGATTGGTTTGGAGTAACGCCGTATCGGCCAGGGCCGGGGCCGCTGCCGTAGCCGTATCCAGTGCTACGGCAGCAGTTGGCACTAGGGGGCGCAATACACTGTCCGCCACCGTCACGGGGCCGGCTTGTTGGAGCAGGGCTTGCAATTGCCGACGCGCCACGGCGTAGTCCGTGCGGGCCTGCCGCACCAAGACGCGGGTTTCACCCTGCTGCACCAGGGCCGTGGCGGGTTCGAGCCGGGCCACTTCGCCGGTTTTGAAGCGCAGGTTGGCCGCCCGCAGAAACTCCGCGTACAGGCTGTCCTGCCCGCGCAGGGTGCGCAGTCGATGGCGGGCGTACACGGCCTGCTCGTAGGCCAGGCGCACCTGCCGGCGTAGTTCTACCCGTGCCTGGGCGAGTTGCAATTCCCGCCCAGTTAGTAGTTGCCCCGCTACCCGCGCCGCGTTGCGGTACACGCCGGGCAGGGCCAAGGGCTGCACAATGGAAAACTGATTGTCTACCCGGTAGGTGTTGTACTGGCCGACCGAGCCGTTAAGGGTCGTTTTACTGAAATCCACGGCCCCGCGTCGCAAGGCTTGTTGCGCCTGCACGGCCCGCTGGGCGGTCTGTACGGTGCCCCCCGCGCCCAAGGCCTGCGTCACGGCCTGGGCCGAGTTCAGGGGCGAGCCAGCCGGGGGCAGCTGCACATCCTGACCCTGCACCCGGCCCGGCAGCAGGGTTGCTAGCCCCATGACCAGCAGTAGGCATACGGTCTGCGCAATAGTGGGGCGCGGCGTGCTCGCCGGGGGTGCCATCGGCTTGGTCGCTCCTTTTTCACTCAGGGCGTACAGCACTGGCAGCACCAGTAGCGTCAGCAGCGTGGCCGTGACCAGGCCGCCGATAACCACCGTGGCCAGGGGCCGCTGCACTTCCGCCCCCGCCGAGGTAGCCAGCGCCATCGGTAAAAAACCCAGGGAGGCGACCGTGGCCGTCATCAACACCGGCCGCAACCGCACCTCCGTGCCCTTGCGAATGCGCTCGTACAGGTCGGTTACTCCTTCCACCTTGAGCTGGTTGAAGTAGCCGATGAGCACGATGCCATTGAGCACCGCCACCCCGAACAGGGCAATAAAGCCCACCCCGGCCGGGATGCTGAACGGCATACCCCGCAGCCACAGGGCCAGAACCCCGCCGATGGCCGAGAGCGGAATGGCCGTGAAAATCAGCAGCGCCTGCTTAACCGAGTGGAACGTAAAGAAGAGCAGCACGAAAATGAGTCCCAGCGCCACCGGCACCGCGATACTGAGCCGGTCGGTGGCCTCGCGCAGGTTCTCGAACTGCCCGCCGTACGTGGTGTAGTAGCCCGGCGCGAACCGGACTTGCTGGCCTAAGCGCTGCTGCACTTCCCGCACCACCGTTTCCACGTCCCGGCCCCGCACGTTGAAGCCCACCGACACCCGGCGCTTGGTATCGTCGCGCTGAATCTGGTTTGGCCCCTCGACCAAGGCCACGGTGGCCACCTGCTCCAATGGCACCTGCTGGCCGGTGGGGGTTGCGATAAAGAGCTGGCGCACGCTGTTGATGTCCCGCCGCAGGTCACTGCGCAGGCGCAGCACCAAGTCGTAGCGCCGCTCCTGCTCAAATACCTGCCCGGCCGTCTGGCCAGCGAAGGCGGTTTGCACCGTGCGGTTTACTTCGCCCACGCTCAGCCCGAAGCGAGCCAGGCGGGCGCGGTCGAGGCGCACCACGATTTGGGGCAGGCCGGTGACCTGCTCCACGTACACGTCTTCGGCCCCCGGCACCCGGCGCACCACGGCCCCGGCTTGGCGGGCGTAGTCGGCCAGCTGGGTGAGGTCTTCGCCGAAAATCTTGAGTACCACGTCCTGCTTAGCGCCCGAAATCAGCTCATTGAAGCGCATCTGGATGGGCTGCTGAAAGCCGAAGGTGACGCCGGGAATGATGCCCACGGCGGCGGCCATCTGCTCGGCTAGGTCGGCTTGGTTGTCGGCTTTTTTCCACTTAGCCTGGGGCCGGAGAATAACCATTACGTCGGCTGCTTCGACCGGCATGGGGTCGGTGGGAATCTCGGCCGCGCCGACTTTGGCCACTACTTCCTTGACCTCATCGGGAAACTGCCGCTTGAGAATGCCGGCCGCCTGCTGGCTTTTCTCGACGGTGTATTCCAGCGACGAGCCGGGCAACGTGCGCAGCTCCACTGCGAAATCGCCCTCCGCCAGCTGAGGAATGAATTCCCCGCCCAGGGTGCGGAATAGCAGAAACGCCCCTACTAACAGGGCGACGGCCGAGCCAAGGACGATGGTTTTGTGACGCAGCGCGCCCGCCACCAGCGGGTCGTAGCGTCGGGTAAGCCAGCCCAGCAGCCGGTCGGAGATGGTGGCTTTCGGGTCCGCGTTGCGACTCAGCGCCAGCGCCGACATCATGGGCACGTAGGTAAGCGAGAGGATAAAGGCCCCCAGAATGGCGAAGGCCACGGTCTGGGCCATCGGCCGGAACATGCGCCCTTCAATGCCGGCCAGCGCCAGCAAGGGCAGGTATACGATAAGGATGATGATTTCCCCGAAGGCGGCCGAGGAGCGGATTTTGCTCGCGGCCTGGTAGGTTTCCTCGTCCATCTGCTCGCCCGAGAGCCGGCCCGTCAGCCCGGCCCCGCCGCCGTGCAGGCGGTGCACAATGGCCTCGACGATGATGACGGCTCCGTCCACAATAAGCCCGAAGTCAATGGCCCCGAGACTCATCAGGTTGCCCGAGACGCCGAACAGGCGCATCAGGCTGATGGCAAAGAGCATGGCCAACGGGATGACCGAGGCCACCACCAGCCCGGCCCGCCAGTTGCCCAGGAAGAGCACCAGCACGAATACGACGATGAGCGCGCCTTCGAGCAGGTTCTTTTGGACCGTGTGAATGGCGCGGCCCACCAGCTCCGACCGGTCCAGGTATACGTCCACTGTTACCCCCTTTGGCAACGTCTGGCGGATGGTGGCCATGCGCTGCTTGACGGCTCTAATCACGTCGTTGGCGTTGGCCCCTTTTAGCATGAGCACGATGCCTCCGGTTACTTCCCCCTCCTGGTTGCGGGTCATGGCCCCATAGCGCACGGCTGAGCCCAGCTGCACGGTGGCCACGTCGCGCACCAGCACGGGCAGGCCGTTTTGGGTGGTGCGCACCACGATGTTGCCGATGTCGGCCGGGGTTTGAGCCAGCCCCTCGGTGCGGATATAGTAGGCCGTGGGACTGCGGTCGATGTAGGCCCCGCCCGCGTTCTGGTTGCCCTGGCTGACGGCCTGGTACACCTGGTCCACGGTCACCCCGGCCGCTTGCAGGCGCTGGGGGTCCAGGGCTACTTCGTACTGTTTGAGCAGCCCGCCAAAGCTGCTCACGTCGGCCACGCCGGGCGTACCCAGCAGCTGCCGCCGCACTATCCAGTCCTGAATGGTGCGCAGCTCGCGGGCGTCGTACTGCTTTTCGTAGCCCGGCTCGGCCCGCACCAGGTATTGGTAGACCTCGCCCAGGCCGGTGGAAACCGGCGACAGCTCGGGCCGCCCGATGCCGGCCGGAATCTGGCTTTCGGCTTCCAACAGCCGCTCGCTGACTTGCTGGCGCGCCCAGTAAATATCAGTTTTATCTTCAAAAACGATGGTTACGACCGAGAGGCCGAAGCGCGAGAACGAGCGCACCTCCTGGCGGCCAGGAATGGTGGCCACGCTCTGCTCGATGGGAAAGGACACGAGCCGCTCGATGTCGCCGGCTGCTAGCGAAGGAGCCACCGTGTAGACCACCACCTGATTCGTGGTGATGTCGGGCACCGCGTCGATGGGCAGGTGCGTGAGCGAGTAGCCGCCCCAGGCCACCAGGGCCAGGGTCAACAGCCCGATAAGTAGTTTATTGTGGATGGAGAAATGAATCAGCCGGTCGAACATGAAGCCGCTGGGGAGTAAAAAGCCTGACCATAGGAAAGACTTTCCGGCGCGCTCAGCCTTGGCTACCAAGTGAATAGCACGCGAACGCACGGCAGCCAGCCCCGCGTTTGGCAGGGCCGGCCGCAAGAGCCGGAAAGCAAGAAATGGTTAGGCCCCCTGGGGCGGCTGCCACGGAGTGACCGGGGCGCGGGTCTGCACGGCAGGCACGTTCCGCACGCTGAAGCGCTGCGCCGAGTAGGGCGCTACCGGCCGGGCGATGAAGGCCAGGGCCGGAACGGCGGGCATGGCGAAGCCCGCGCAGCAGTGGCACTGGCACAAAGGCGAGCACCAATCGATGCCCCCCTGGGAGGTGCCTCCGTCGTGGTGCGCGGCCCGCACGATAGTCCCCTGCACGAGCGTGGCGCTCGGCTCCACATCGGAGCAGGGCAGGCAGCCGAGCACCGAAAAGTAAAGAGCAAAGAGTAGAGCCAGGACGCGCATTGGGGCAAAGGTACGGAAAGGAGGTAAGTCTTATGGTTCCTAAACTCTGAAAAATCCGACTCAGCCTGAAAATGCCTCGCGGGCTTTTTTTACTCCTTATAATAAGGAGTGCGCCGATGTGGACCCGGCCGTCTGGTTTGGTTGCTATAGACCGGGCTCTTTTGCCCCGAAGCCATCTATAGCAGGGCTGCCAGTTTATCGGCACTGGCCTTCAGTTGAACCTGCCGGAAGTTGTCCAAGACCTGGGTGACCGTTCGGGGCGGATTCTTTAGAAAAGAAACTTGCTGCCGGAAAGCGACCCGCGCCGGCTCTGGATTCAGGTCGATTAGATTGGTGGTAATAACAGCGGGATGCTGGGCCCCGATATCGAACTGGGCCAGCTGGTGCGCCGGAAAATCTTTGAGATTGGCCGTGACGATTATTGTGGCCTGGCACCGCATGGCGGCAGCCAGAATATGTCGGTCGTCCGGGTCAGGTAAATCCAGCGCGGCAAGGAGTGGCTCATCCTGCTTAACCTCGGCAGCTGGAAAAGCCGCCCGCAGTGCCGCGACAGTTTTTTGCAATTGCCCCGCGTTGAGGTCAGCACGGTTTTTAAGCAGGTGGCGCGTCCATTCATCCGGGATGCGGGCGGTCCATTTGGGCGTGTACAAGCCGAAGGAAGCCAGCTGTAGGAGCAGGCCCCGGATGGGCGCTGGGTACAGGGCGCACGCATCCAGCAAGGCAATGAGCCGGGGGAAGGAATCATTCGTAGCCCAGACTCAATTCCTGCGCCTGCTGCGCTAAAAACCGGAGCTGCTGCCGACGCTGCTCGGCCTGCTGGGCTTCGTACTGCAACAGGTCTTGCAGCAGCACCCGCCGATGGCTACCCACCTTTTTAAAGGGCAGCACGCCCTGCTCCAGCATTTTGACCAAGTGGGGCTGGGAAACGTGGAGCATGTCGGCAGCCTGCTGCGTGCTCAGCTCAGCAGCCGAAGGAACAAGCGCAATAGCTTTCCCCTCGGCCATGCTCGACAGAATGAAGCTGAGTAGCTCTAGGGCCTTGCGCGGAATGGTAATGTCCTCGTCACGCCCTGGCAGCCGGATTTTAACTCGGTCCGTTCCTTCGGCCGCAATGGCCCGGGTGAAGCTAAACAAAGAATCCCTGGCTACGCGCTGGTCCTGCAAGGATAGGGTTTCAAGAATGGCTTTCATAATAGCAGCGTAAAGAATCAGGTGCAAACCTGCCAAACGAAATAAACGAAACAAAATTCTGCTTTCACTAGTCAATTCCGGCCCTATCCTGGCTCACGCGCTGCCGCTGGCTATCAGCAGCGTCTACAGGGAAGCCCTACGTCGGGCAAAGGTGGGGCAAGCCAAGCGCGGGAATGCCCAATAAGCACAGCACTTCCGCTAATGAATGGGAGCCAAAACGCCTAGAAGTGCTCCCTATTACCGGGAGCGCTCACCAGGCGCTGGCGAAATAAAAAGCAAACCGTATTTTAAAGCAGTACCCTCAAAAACAAGCTAATAGCGGACACGCTTTCCAAATTTGAACACCTAACCAATCGACCTGTTAAGCAAGCTGCTTGCTTTTGGGCCAGGCACCTGTTCAGGGGCCGTATTTTAGTGCCTTATTTCTCGTTTTCCGCGCCTTATGTCTGCTTTTACTCCGGCGCACCCGGCTGCTATGCCGGCTTCCGACGACCTGCTGGAAGTGCTGTTCAACGTCTCGATGACGGGTGTTATCTTCTTCCAGCCCGTGTTCGCGGCCGACGGAGTTGAAATCGTGGACTTTACCTACGTGCGGCTCAACGCCGCCGCGCAGCAGATGCTCCAGCTGCCCGAGCGGCCCGAGCAGTCGTTTCTGGACCTTTACCCCGATGCCCCGCCCACCGGCGTCTTCGACTTCTATTGCCAGGCGTTCCGGTCGCGTGAGGGCCAGCCGCACCAGCTCAACTACCCGCACGACGGGCTCGACGCCTATTTCTACCTGGCGGCGCGGCGCAGCGGGGCGCTGCTGGTCGTCAGCTTTACCGATACCAACAACCAGCCCCGCCCGGCGGTGGAAGAGGCCCTGCGCCAGGCCCAGGCCCGCGAGCAGGCCGCTCGCGCCGAGGCCGAAGCCCGGCAGCGCGAGCGGCGGGCGGTGTTTGAGCAGGCCCCGCTGGCCCTGGCCCTGCTGCAAGGCCCCACGCACGTGGTGGAGTTTGCCAATGAGCGCATGGCCCGGATATGGGACCGGCCCCAGCGTTTCACGCAGCTTGGGACCATCGAAAGGCAGGCCTTGCAGCGGGTCGAGCAGGCATAGGTCAGCCCCGCCCATCGCCAGCGGCAACAGCCCCAAGGCGGCCAGACCCCAGTTTTTGCGGGCCTGCACCAGACCGGCCCCAATCAGCGCGGTGCCGATGGCAACGCGGGCCGCACGGCCCTGGGGAGAGGCAACCAGAAGCAGGAAATTGTCTATAATGGCCAGTAAACAAGAATCGGCGCTTACTTAAAATTTCCCCTTTTATGTTGTGTAAACGCAACATACTGCCTAATTTCAGGCCGGTTTATTGCGTTTGTACAACATAAATTGGTATAGTCTTTCTGATACGGCCATCCTGCGGGAAGTCGGCACCAGCCTGCGGCAGATTCGGCTCAATCGCAACCAGTCTCAGCAGGCCGTGCTACGGCGGCGGGCATCGACCGGGCCACGCTCAGCCTGTGGGGCAGCCGGTAGGGGTAGTCAGCTGGGATGCCGACCGGGCCCGCGCCACGTTCGCCTACGAGCCCGCCTTCATTCGGTCGCGGCTAGAGGTGGCGCCTTTACAAATGCCGCTGACGTGCGGGGCCGATACAGTGTACGCCTTTCCGCGCCTCAACCCCGAGACGTTCCACGGCTTGCCGGGCCTGCTGGCCGATTCGCTACCCGACCGCTTTGGCAACCAGTTGATTGATGCCTGGCTGGCCCTACAAGGCCGCAGCCCCGAAGGCTTTTCGCCGGTGGAGCGTCTGTGCTACACGGCCAACCGGGGCATGGGCGCGCTGGAATTTGAGCCGGCGCTGAAAAGCGGGGCGACTACCGGCTCGGAAGCGGTCGAAACAGCGGCCCTCGTTGAACTGGCGCAGCAAGTGCTTGACCAGCGGGAAGGCCTGCACGTCAACCTGCGCCACGAGTCGACCGAGGCGCTGGCCGCCCTGCTGGCCGTGGGTACATCGGCCGGCGGCGCCCGCCCCAAGGCGCTGATTGCCTATAACGACGCCACGGGCGAAGTGCGCTCGGGCCAGGTGACGGCCCCGGCAGACTTCGGCTACTGGCTGCTGAAGCTGGATGGGGTGCGTGACCAGGTAGTAGCTGACCCTCAAGATTTTGGGCGGGTGGAATACGCCTATTACCACATGGCCATCGCCAGCGGCCTCGACATGACGGAGTGCCGCCTGTACGAGGAGAATGAGCGGGCACACTTCATGACGCGCCGCTTTGACCGCACGGCGACGGGCGAAAAGCTGCACGCCCAGACGCTGTGCGCCCTCGGCCACTTCGACTACAACCAGCCCGCCACCTACTCTTACGAGCAGGCCTTTCAGGTGCTACGCCAACTGCGCCTGCCCTACCCGGCCGCCGAGCAGCTGTTTCGCCGAATGGTCTTCAACATTGTGGCCCGCAACCAGGACGACCACACCAAGAATATTTCGTTCCTGATGGATGCGGCGGGCCAGTGGCAGCTGGCTCCGGCGTATGATGTGGCGTATTCTTACAAGCCCGGCAACCGCTGGCTGATGCAACACCAGCTATCGGCCAACGGCAAGCGCGACCACTTCACGCGGGCGGATTTGCGCCATGTAGCCAGGGAGATGAACGTGCGCCGGGCAGATGAGCTGGTGGATGAGATACTGGCGCAGGTAGCCCACTGGCCGGCGTTTGCCGCCGCTGCCGGCGTAGCCGAAGGGCGGGTGGCTGAAATTGGCGCGGCGCACCGGCAACTACGTTGAGAGAAGCCTGTTTAACCCGTTAGCTGTTCGCGTAGCAAGCACGAAAAAGGCCGTTTGAGCTACCAAAAAATCCTTCTTCGGTCGGCCTTTCTCCGGTTGCCCTAGCCCTGGCCCTACCTTTGGCCCATGCGTACCGGTCGGCCGTTTTCAGCAAACCAATCCGCCCGGCCCCTGGTGGCGGGGCCAGTGATTGCGTTGGCTTGGCTGCTGTTCAGCGGCTTTATGGTGCTGCTGATTTTCGTACAAAACCTCTCGGCCGGCACGCCTACCAACTGGGGTGAGGCGCTGGGCGGGCGCTTGCTGCACGGGCTGATTTGGGGACTGCTCACGCCGGTGGTGTTTGCGCTGGCGGCCCGCTTCGACCTCACCGAGCGGCGGCGGTGGCTGCCCAAGCTGCTGGCGCACGCGGCGGCCAGCTACGGGCTCACCCTGACCTATCGCCTCGTGTATGCCGGGGCGATGGACGCAGCCGGAGCCCTGCCGGGCGGCTTTTCGCTGGCCAGCGTGGTGGCCAATGCTAATAACTGGGTGCCCATTTACTGGATGCTGCTCTGCATTGCCTATGCGGTGCAGTACCGCGAGCGGTTTCGGGAGGGCCAGCTGCGAGCGGCCCAGCTTGAAACCCAGCTGGTGCAGGCCCAGCTGCAGGCGCTGAAAATGCAGCTTCAGCCCCATTTCCTGTTCAACTCGCTCAACGCCGTATCCGCTTTGATGAGCGCCGACGTGAAGGCGGCCCGCCGGATGCTGGCCCAGCTCAGCCAGTTTCTGCGACTGGTGCTCGACGGCGCCGATGCCCACGAGGTGACCCTGGCCCAGGAGCTGCACCTCACGCGCCTCTACCTCACAATCGAGCAAACCCGCTTCCCCGACCGCTTGGCCGTGGCGTACGACATCGACCCCGGCACCGAGGGCGCGCTGCTGCCCGCCCTGCTCTTGCAGCCGGTGGTGGAAAACGCCGTGCGCCACGGCCTGGCCCCGCAAGCGGGGGCAGGCGAGCTGGCCATCAGTGCCCGGCGGGCCGGCACCCGCCTGCTGGTGCAGGTGCGGGACAACGGTCGGGGCACCGCCGACACCGCCGCCCGCGGCCTGGGCCTGCGCAACCTCGAAAGCCGCCTGGCCACCCGCTACGGCCCCGACTACGCCGTGACCGTGGACACGGCCCCCGGACAGGGCTACTGCCTGCGGCTGTCGCTGCCCTTCGTGGCCGCCGCGCCGGCCGCCCAACCTAGCGTACCTGCATGAGCCCGAGCATCCGCACCCTGCTGGTCGATGATGAGCCGCTGGCCCGCCACTTGTTGGGCGAGCTACTGGCCGACTTTCCCGCCCTGGTCGTGGCCGGCGAGTGTGCCAACGGCCCCGAGGCCCTGGCTGCCCTACAAGCCGGTGGCTACGACGTGGTGTTTCTGGACGTGCAGATGCCCGGCCTCGACGGGGTGCAGGTGCTGCAACAGCTGCGGGCCGCTGGCCAGCCCCTGCCGCTGGTGGTGTTCGTGACCGCCTACGACCAGTACGCCGTGGCCGCCTTCGGCCTGCACGCGGTCGATTACCTGCTCAAGCCCCTCGACCCCGACCGCTTTGCCGACTGCGTGCGCCGGGTGCAGCAGCAGCTAGCCCAGCGCGACAGCCACGCCGCCGGGGCCGACCTGGCGGCCCTGCTCCGCGCCTGGCCCCCGGCCGCCCCTACCCCGCCGCCCGCCTACCAGGACCGCTTCCTGGTGAAGCAGCCGGAGCGGCAGTTTTTCGTGCCCGCCGCCGACGTGTGCTACCTCGAAGCCACCAGCAGCGGCGTGCTGCTGCACCTGACCGGGACCGCCCACCCCCTGCGGGCCACCCTGGCCCAGCTGGCCGAGCGCCTCGACCCGGCCCATTTCCTGCGCATCCACCGCTCGGTTATCATTCACACCGAGCACATTGTGGAGTTTAAGCCGTGGGCGCACGGCGAGTATGTGTTTCGAATGGCCAATGGGCTGCACGTCACGTCCTCACGCAGCTACAACGCGGCTATTCAGCAGTTCTTAAAGCGTTTTGCTTAGCTACCGGGGACCAAAAAAGCCAACTCGGCCTCCAATAAGGCCATCCCACCCCGCCTCCCCACCGCCCGCGCCACGTAGCCCGTAGGTTTGACCACGCAAACGCTACCAACCCCCGTGAAAAATATCCTCCTGTTTTTCGGCCTCCTGCTCGGGGCTACCTCCGCCGTTCAGGCCCAGCACCACATGGCCGGCATGAGCCACGCCGGCATGACCGGCATGGCGATGCCCGCCGCCAAACCCGGCAGCCCGGTGGCCGCCTTCCAGCACGGCATGGACTCGGTGATGGTGGTGATGGACGAAGGCATGCGCCGCATGGACGGGGCTAGCCCCGCCGACATCGACGCCAGCTTTGCGGCCATGATGGTACCGCACCACCAAGGGGCCGTGGATATGGCCCGCCTGCAGCTACTCTACGGCAAGGACCCGGCCCTGCGCCGCCTGGCCCAGAGTATCATCGCCGAGCAGCAGGTCGAGATTCAGCAGATGCAGGCCTGGCTCAAGCAGCACCCGGCCAAGCCCTAGGTGGAGTGTAGCGCGGACGCTGTGAGTCCGCGCGTTGCCCGATTACCCTACGCGCGGACTTGCAGAGTCCACGCTACATTCTTATTGTCCATGAAATATCTTCTCCTGCCCGCCCTGCTGCTGGCCGGCACCGCCGCCCGCGCCCAGGCCGTGAGCCACCGCGACCGGGTGTACACCGCCGACCAGATTTCCAACACGGTGTCCGTCATTGACCCGGCCGATAATAAGCTGCTGGGCCAGGTGATACTGGGCAAGCCGCAGCCCGATTTAACGTCGGCCCTCTACCGGGGGCAGGCGCTGGTGCACGGCCTGGGCGCCTCGCCCGACCATCGGCTGCTGGCCGTGGTGTCGGTGGGCTCCAACAACGTCACGTTTATCGAAACGGCCACCAACGCCATCAAGGGCAGCGTGTACGTGGGCCGCGCCCCGCACGAGCCCACCTTCCGGCCCGATGGCAAGGAAGTGTGGGTGACGGTGCGCGGCGAGGACTACCTCTCCGTGATTGATGCCGCCACGCTGCGCGAAACCCGCCGCGTGCAGGTGCCCAACGGGCCGGGCCAAATCGCATTCAGCCCCGATGGCAAGCGGGCCTTCGTGTGCTCCAGCTTCTCGCCCGAGCTGGCGGTGATTGACGTGGCTACCTACCAGGTTATCAAGAAAATACCCGTCGTCAGCCCGTTCTCGCCCAACATCTTCCCCAGCAAGGACGGCCAGCAAATCTGGTTTACGCACAAGGACGTGGGCAAGGTGTCGGTGCTCGATACCAAAACACTGACCATCAGCGGGGTACTAACTACCGGCCCCATCACCAACCACGTGACCACCGTGGACCTGCCCACCGGCAAGCTGGCCTACGTGACGGTGGGCGGCGAAGACGTGGTGAAAGTGTACAGCCGCGAGCCGGGCTTCAAGCAGCTGGCGACCATTGCGGTGGGGGCCAATCCGCACGGCATCTGGCCCGCGGGCGATGGCAGCCGGGTGTACGTGGGCCTCGAAAACGGCGATTCGGCCGTGGCCGTGAGCACGGCCACCAACCGGGTGCTGGGCAAAATCAAGGTCGGCCAGGCCCCCATGGCCCTGATGTACGTGCCCGATGCCGTGCCCTCGGGCGTGGCCAGCGCGGCCAACCTCGGCCAGCAGCTCATCGACCAGCCCACCGTCATCCGCAACCTGCGCCCCCCTACCCCCGGCCCTGCCGCCGGCACCATGAACCTGCGCTCGGAAGGCCTCGTGGACCTGGCCACCTTCAACCTGCGCGCCCTGGCCCCGAATACCGATTACGACATCTTCCTCACCAACTCCGCCCAGGCCCCCTACGCCCGCGACTATCCCCTCACCACCGTGCACACCGATGCCAAGGGCGGCGCCATGGGCCAGGCGCTCGGCCCCGTGCAGCGCATCGCCAGCGGCGATTTGCACCCGGCCGGCAAGGCATTTACGCGAGTGGTGGTGGCCCCGAAAGCAACCGACGGCCCACCGGCGCTGGTGAGCGAGTAGACGGGTTTTTCAGGCCATAATGCGGACTTTTATCCTCCAGGCTGCCGTGGTGGACAACGCAAGCAAAACCGGCCGCGCTACCCAAGTGGTGCCAATCAGCCCCGCGGCCAACTGCTGACGCCCGTGCCCCGTTGAAGTACTAGTAGGCGATGCCTCCCGTTCGGGATGCGCGTGGTGCGCTATTACGGATTGTTTACGAACTGCTTTATGGAAAAGACTACGCATACCCCGGGCCAGGGTCTGAGCCGCCGGGCCGTTTTGAGTGGCTTGGTACCGGCCCTGGCCGTGGCCGGTACTTCGTCGGCCTGGGCCAGCGCCGCGCCTGTTGCCAGCCCCCCGGCCGCCCTGGGCCGCGGCACGTTCCCGGGCCTCATCACCCGCGAGAAAGAGCCGCTGAACCTGGAATTGCCCTTCCCCACGCTGGAAGACCGGCTGGTGTCCAATAACCGTTTCTACGTGCGCAGCCACTTCCACATTCCCACGATAGCGGCGGCAAGCTGGCAGCTCAGCGTCGAGGGCGAGGTGCGCAATTTATTAAAAATCAGCTACGACGAGCTGCGCAAGATGCCCTCTAAAACCGTGACGGCTACCCTGGAATGCGCCGGCAACGGCCGTGCCCGGCTCGCCCCAAAGGTCAAGGGCCTGCTTTGGGAGCAGGGCGGCGTGGGCAACGCCACTTGGACGGGCGTACCCCTCTCGGCGCTGCTGGAGCGGGCCGGGGTGAAGCCGGGGGCCGTGGAAATCATCTTCGAAGGTACCGACCAGGGCGAAGTCACCGAAGAACCCAAGTCGCCGGGCGCCATCCACTTTGCCCGTAGCCTGCCGCTGGCCAAGGCCCGGCAGCCCGAGGTGCTGGTGGCCTACCTCATGAACGGCCAGCCCCTACCCCCCGAGCACGGCTTCCCGGTGCGGCTGGTGGTACCCGGCTGGTACGGCATGGCCTCGGTGAAATGGCTCAGCAAAATCATGGTCAGCGCCGTGCCCTACGACGGCTACTGGCAAACCCTGGAATACGCCTACTGGAAGCGCGAGCGCGGCCTGCCCACCCTCACGCCCGTGACGGAAATGCTGGTAAAAGCCGAAATAGCCCGCCCCGCCTTGCACGAAGAAGTGCCCGCCGGCCAGCCCTACCGCGTGTACGGCGCGGCCTGGACCGGCGAGAGCGAGGTCACCCGCGTGGAAGTCAGCACCGACAACGGCGGCAGCTGGCAGCCCGCCCAGCTCCTCGAAGCCGCCGTGCCCTTCGCCTGGCGCTTCTGGGAGTTCAGCTGGACGCCGCCTGCCGCGCCGGGCCGCTACACTTTGCAGGCCCGCGCCACCGACCGCGCCGGCCACACCCAGCCCACCGCGCACGACCCCGACCGCCGCACCTACATGGTCAATAAAATCGGGGCCGTGGAGGTAATCGTATCCTAAAGCCCGCGCCGCCACTCCTGCCGAAGGCCCCTGCCGCACCCTGCGCCAGGGGCCTTTTTGCGGCTGCCAAGTCCGCGTCCTGGCCGCCACGCAGCTAGCCGCCAGCTATTAGCCAGCCGCTTCGCTGGCTAATAGCTGGCGGCGGTGCACCCGAAAGCGCCACCCGCCCAGCGCCAGCACCACGGCCGCTACGGCCAGCGCCGTGTAGCCCAGCCGCCCGCCCCGCTCGGGGTGCAGCTGCAACAGCGCCAGGCCAAAGCCCACCAGCGCTAGGCTGGTGCGCACGTAGGTAAACAGGGTGCGCTCGTTGGCCAGGCGCGTGCGTTGCAGGGCCAGCCGGTCGGACAGTGGTAGGGCAGGCTTGGGGGTGGAAGCGGGCATAAGGAAACTTGGTTTTCAGGCCAGCGTCACGGCCGCACCCGGCTCGGCCAAACGCAGAAACTTGATGCCGTGTTTCTCGAAATATGGCCCGTAGTTGTCGTAGCGCTGCTGCACGAAAAAAGGTTTGAGGTACCCGTCGTGCACCGGCAAAATCTGCCTGGGCCGCATCTTCAGGGCGAAGTCAGCCACTACCAACTCTGTGAGGAAGGGCGCGGTGACGGGCAGTATCAGCAGCTCCACCCCCGCAAATTGGAGCAGGTTCTCGGCGAAGGAATCGGCGGGGTTCAACACCTTGCCGTTCACCAGCCAGGCCGTCATTTGGGGCAGCGGGCTGTCGAGAATGGCCTCGTGCCGCACCGGCAGGGCTTGCAGCTGAAACGCACCCAAGTCGAGCGGGCCTTCCTCGTGAATTTGCACGGCTAGCCCTTGCTTTTTCAGCTTGGCGGCCACTTCACCATTGGAAATTAGGGTGGCCCCGCCCAGCTCGACGATGCGCTGGAGGGCATCCACGTCGAGGTGGTCGGGGTGGTCGTGGGTAATGATGACCGTGTTCACGCCCTTGAATACGTCGGGCTTCACCAGCCCCTCGTTGAAGGAAAATTTGCCGGGGTCGAACAGCAGTTGCTGGCCGTTTAGCTCAAACAGCAGGCAGGAGTGGATGTACTTGGTAATGCGCATGGGGGGTAGGGGTAAAATTCTGGTATGCAGGATGATGCCAGTAAGTTCAGTCGCCCAGCCAGCGGTCGGCAACCAGGCCCAGGGCGTAGTTGAGCTGCACCAGCAGCAGCAGGATGGCCCCGGCGTACACGCTCAGAAAGCACATTCCCGCCGCCGCCGCGTAGAGCACCTGCATGAGCACGATGCGCCGCACCAGCGCCTGGCTCACGGCCGCATCCACGGCCCGCAGCATACTGTGGCGCTGGGCGTAGCGGTAGCTGCCCAGCAGGGCCGCGCCCACCAGCAGCAGGTTGGCCCAGTATACCAGCACCGCCCCGCGCAGCGGGAAGTGCGTGGTCAGAAAGGCCGTCGAGAACGGCAGCAGGCCCACCACCAGCAGAAAGGCAATGTGCCACCAGGCCAGCCGCCGGTCGCTGTGCTCCAGGTACGTGAACTGCGTGCTCTGGCACACCCAGAAGATGCCCAGCGACAGAAACCCCAGCACGTAGCCCCCGATGCTGGGCAACAGCCCCAGCAAGGCCGGCCCTACGTCGGCCTCGGTGCGCACGAGGGCGGCGGCCGGCACCCGCAAGTTGAGTACCAGCAGGGTCATGGCAATGGAAAACACGCCGTCGCTCAGCGACTCGATGCGGCGCAGATTCTGGCCCGCCACGGTGGTGTAGGCCACGGGCAGTGACGGACGATTTAGAGGTGGCCCGTGCAACGTATGTTTGTTTCCTGCGGGCTTACTATTCATTTTTTTACGCTGCCGAGATGCTAATTAATGGCCTGCTGAACCAAGTATTGGCTTTGCGCCGGACGCAAGAGAAACTGGTACAGCTAAGCGGCGAAAACTTCAACGTCTTTCGGATTCTTGGCTTGGAAACCAGAGAGGTACGGATGCACTCAGCCTTTCTCGGAGAATTGCTTAATCCGGCCGGGAGCCACGGCTTGCGGGATACGTTTCTAAAACTATTTACCCAAACAATCAAGTTTGACGACTTTAAAACAGATACCGCCCGGCTGGTGGTCGAGTATGACATAGGCCGGATTACTTCCGACTATCAGCAAGGGGGGCGAATCGACATTTATTTGGAATCGGCCGGGCAGTACATCTTTATCGAGAACAAGATTTACGCCAACGACCAGCAGAATCAGCTCGGGCGTTATCATACCTACCGCAAACAAGCTCGGCTGCTCTACCTTACGCTTGACGGGGCCAAGCCTTCCGATGGGGGCGCTGGTAACTTGCGGCCAGACCAGTACGAGTTAATTTCATACAAAGAGGGCATCGCGAACTGGCTGGAAAAGTGCCGTCAGGCCGCCGCTGCCTATCCGCTCGTGCGGGAAACCATCGTGCAGTACCAACACCTCATTAACTATCTCACCGGCAGAACTTCTAACGACTACATCAGGATGGAAATGCAGCAAATTGTCGCACAAAGTGAGGAAAATTTTGTGAGCGCCGCCGCTTTGGGGCAAGCCTTTTCTGAGCGGCAAGCACTTTACGTCGAAGATTTGATTGAGAAGTTTGAAGCAGTATGGTATGCGAGGTTTAGCGAGAATCTATCCCCTCTGCCTGAGTACACTATTTATTTCCAGTTGCATGAGGTCAGTTATGGATTCCGGGCGCTAAAGGATGGGCAGGAGGTGCTTGCAAGTCAAGAAGTTGCTTTGCAACCGTTGGTTGCGCTAGCCCTCACTATCCCCAAACTGAAGTCTGATAGTAATTGGCTGGCTTGGCGATATATGAACCATCGTTATTTTGACAACATTCAACCAGCAGAACTCTACCAAGCCGCAACGAATGAAACTGTCCGGCAACATCGCTTTGATGATATGCTAAGAGAGGGGCAATATTATTTTGACCAGTTCAAGGCACTGATGGCAGACTACGTTCCAAGTGTATGAGCCTACGAAACGAAACAACCCCGGCCGGCGCGTAGCCAGCCGGGGCTGCGGGTACCAGGGTAGCTTACGATGCAGCGCTGCGGTAGCTTCAAGCTGGGGCAAACATAGCTTCTAAACTTACTCGCCGCTGGCCTGGCCCAGCTGCACTTCCTCCCCGAGCAGGTTCGACTCGGGCGTGGCCGAGTAGGGCACGGTTTGGGGGATGAAGTCGGCGTCGGAACCGGGCTTGCTGTAGTCGTAGGGCCAGCGGTACACGGTGGGCACCTCGCCGGGCCAGTTGCCGTGCGGCACGTCGATGGGCGTGGTCCACTCCAGGGTGTTGGAATTCCAGGGGTTTTGGGTGGCGCGGCGGCCCCGCCAGATGCTGTAAAAGAAGTTGAAGAGGAAAACAAATTGCGCGAAGAACACGGCGATGGCCGCCAGCGAAATCAGCCGGTTGAGGTCGGCAAACTGCGAAAAGGCGTCGAAGCCCGTCCAGGAGTAGTAGCGGCGCGGGAAGCCGGCAATGCCCAGGTAGTGCATGGGCATGAAAATGAGGTAGACGCCCACGAAGGTGAGCCAGAAGTGCACGTAGCCCAGCTTCTCGTCCATCATCCGCCCAAACAGCTTCGGAAACCAGTGGTACACCCCGGCAAACATGCCGAAGAACGCTGCCGAGCCCATCACCAGGTGAAAGTGGGCGATGACGAAGTACGTGTTGTGCAGCTGAATATCGAGCGCCGCGTTGCCCAGCACGATGCCCGTGAGGCCGCCCGCGATGAAGAGCGACACGAACCCGATGCTGAAAAGCATGGCCGTCGTAAACCGGATGTTGCCCCGCCAGAGCGTCGCAATCCAGTTGAAGCTTTTCACGGCCGAGGGCACGGCGATGACCAGGGTCAGAAACATGAACACCGACCCCAGGAAGGGATTCATGCCCGTCACGAACATGTGGTGGCCCCACACGGCGAACGACAAAATGAGGATGGCGAAGAGCGAGCCAATCATGGCCCGGTAGCCGAAAATGGGCTTGCGGGCATTGGTAGCCAGGATTTCGGACACGATGCCCATGCCCGGCATGATGACGATGTAGACCTCGGGGTGGCCCAAAAACCAGAACAAGTGCTGAAACAGCACGGGCGAGCCGCCCTGGTTGTGCAGCGCCTGCCCGGCAATGTAGATATCAGAGAGGTAGAACGAGGTGCCAAACGAGCGGTCGAATACCAGCAGCAGCAAGCCCGCAAACAGCACCGGAAACGTGAGAATGCCCAGAATAGCGGTGATAAAGAGCGCCCACACCGTGAGCGGCAGCTTGGTCATGCTCATGCCCTTGGTGCGCAGGTTGAGCACGGTGGTCACGTAGTTGACGCCGCCCAGCAGCGTGCTCACCACGAACAGCACCATGCTCACCAGCCACAGGGTCATGCCTAGGCCCGAGCCGTCGATGGCCTGCGGCAGGGCCGAGAGCGGCGGGTACACCGTCCAGCCCGAGGCGGCGGGGCCGGTTTCGATAAAGAGCGAGGTGAACATGACGACCCCCGACAGGAAAAAGAACCAGTACGAGAGCATGTTCATGAAGCCCGACGCCATATCGCGGGCCCCAATCTGCAAGGGAATGAGCAGGTTGGCAAACGTGCCGCTGAGGCCCGCCGTGAGCACGAAAAACAGCATGATGGTGCCGTGCATCGTCACCAGGGCCAGGTAAAACTCGGGGTTGAGCTTGCCGCCCTCAATCCACTTGCCCAGCAGCGGCTTAAGCCACTCCAAGGTGGCCTCGGGCCAGCCCAATTGCAGCCGGAAAAGCGTGGAGAGCACCCCGCCCACCAGCGCCCAAAACATGCCCGTGAGCAAAAACTGCCGGACAATCATCTTGTGGTCCTGGCTGAAAACGTACCTGAACAGCCAGTGCTGCGCCTCGTGGTGGTCGGGCCCGGCCAGGTGGTCGGCGTGGGTAGTGGCCGGGGCGGCGGCCGTGCCGATGCCCCCCTGCGCCTGCGAGGAGGCCGTGAACTCAGTAGCCATAGCGTAGTGCAAATTGCCCCCGGCCGGCCAGCGGCCCGCGCCAGGGAGTGGAAATAAAGGGGCGCCCTAGGGAGGGGTAGCTTGGACGTGGTAGTCCGAGCACAAGCGCAGCGAGCAGACGATTTCCGATGCCAGATGCTCGCTACGCAAGCGCTCGGACTACCAAGCCCACGCTACAGCAACTGGCCCAAGGCAAACTTACCCGCCCGGTCTACCGGGCAACTGGTCGTTTTCCAGGTTTTTCTGGTACAAAGCCGGGTTTTGGCGGTAGGCCCGGGGCGAGCAGCCCGCGTGCTGGCGGAAGAAGCGCCCGAAGTGCGAGGCCTCCTCGAAGCCTAGGGCGTAGCCTACCTCAGCCACCGACAGGCCCGTGGTGCCCAGCAGGTGCCGGGCCTCGGCCAGCACCCGCGCCCCAATGAGTTGGCGGGCGGGGCGGCCCAGGTGCTGGCGGCAGCAGGCGCAGAGGTGGTCGGGGCTCAGGTGCAGGCGGGCGGCGTAGTCGCGCACCGCGTGCAGGGTGCGAAAGTGCGCTTCCAGCAGCTGCGCAAACTGCCGGGCCACCGCCGCCCCCCTACCCCCCTGCGGGGCCGGCGCGGCCGGAAAAGCCAGCGCCAGCAGCAGGTGCAGGTAGGCGCGGGCCTGGGCGGGGTCGGCGGCCGGCTCGGCCAGGGTGCGGGCCAGGCCGCGCAGCAGGGCCGGCACTTCGGCCCGCTCGGCCGGGGGCAATACCTGCGCCCACGGCCCCGGCCCGACCGGCAGCCCCGGCGCGGGAAAGCTGGCCAGGTAGTAGTCGGCCAGAAAGCACACCACCTCGCCCCGGCAGCCCGCCGCCAGCGCCCAGCCCAGCACCGGCCCCGGCGGCAGCAGCACCAGCTGCCCCGGTTGCAGCGCCAGCGCCTGCCCCGGCAGGTGCAGCACGCCCGCGCCCCGCGCCACGTGCAGCAGCAGCCAGAAGCGGTGGGCGTGGGCCACGCCCGGCGCCCGAGCTGCCAGCGCTTCGAGGCGCTGCATCCGCAGCGGCTCGTCGGGCCGCCCAGTGGGGCACACCCGCCAGTCGAGCAAGGGAAGGGTCGTGGGGTTCATGGGGAGGGGAGTTGGTGGAATAGCGCGCCAGGGCCTACCCCCTAGGGGGCGGGCGTCAGCAGCTGGCCGTTGGCCACGGGGCTGATTTGCAGTACCTGGGTGGCGCTGCCGGTCTTGCCCGCGTTGTCCACCACGGCGGCTTTTACCGTGACGCTGGTTTTGCCGGCTGGCAGCTGCAGGGTGCCGCCCACCGTCCAGCCGAAGGTGGTGCGCACGAAGCCGCTGGGGTCCACCTCGCTGCCGGCCGTGTTAAATACCGGGGCCAGATTGCCGCCGGCCGCGATGACGTTGCCGTTGGGTTGCAGCAGTGGCACGTCGAAGGTCACCACCAGGCCCGGCGCGTAGCGGTTCGGCCCCTTCGACGACTGGGTGCCGTCCACGATGGTGCCGCGGTCGGCATCGGCCTTGCCCAGGGCGTTCTCGTTCACCCCGATGCCGTTCTTCGACTTGTCGAGGGCCGACACCTGCACGAAGAACAGCGCCCCCTGGCTGGGCGGCGTGGGCAGCACGCCCGCCGTCTGGATGCCGGGGCTGATGCTGCTGCCCGCGCGCGGGGCCAGCAGCGTCACGGTGGGGCCAGCCGGGTCGTCGGCACCGGGCGTGAGGGCGGTGGTGAGGGGGGCCGGCGTGAGGGCCTGGCCGCTGGCCACCCCACCGGGGCCGGTGCCCACGCTTACTTTTTGGGTGGTCGTGGTGACGCGCCCCGCGCGGTCCTTGATGGCGGCCGTGAGGTTGAAGCTGGTGGTGCCGGCGGGCAGCGACTCCAGCACGTGCCAGCTCACCCAGGTCGTGACGCCGGGGCCGGGCGTGTCGTCGGTGCCGGCGATGTTAAAGAGCGAGGCCAGGTTGGTGCCCTTGGCGATGACCACGCCCGCCGGGTTGGTCAGGTCCACGTCGAGGCTCACCGTCAAGCCGGGCAGGTTCACGTTGGGGCTGCCCACGGCGGCGGCGTTGCGGATGTTGAGGCCTTCCTTGGTGGGGATGGTCACCGTGTCCTGAGTCACGATTTCCAGGTTCACTAGGAAACCCGCCCCATCGAAGCTGCCCGCGCCGGTGCGGCCCACGCCGGGGGCTACCACGGCACTTGCCACGGGCGACACGATGTGCAACAGCGGCGAGGTATCGGCGGCCTGGGTATCGTCTTTTTTGCACCCAGCCAGCAGGGTAGCGCCGCCCAGCAGGGCCGTGGCCAGCCTCAGGGCCAGCCGGCGCGGGGCGCGGGTAGAGGTGGAGAGAATAGTCATGTTAGGAAAGGAGTGAATGGGTGAGTGGGAAGAAAGAAATATGCTGTTGAGGGGTAGTGTCGCCTTGCGCGTGCGCCTCACCCCCTAGCCCCCTCTCCGAAAAGGAGAGGGGGGACTAGCTTTAGTTTTTAGCTTTAAAATTTTGTAAAACAGATTCTTATAACTAGAAGTAGAGCTAAAACTAGAACTAGTTCCCCCTCTCCTTTTCGGAGAGGGGGCTAGGGGGTGAGGCGCACAGACCAGGTCCTCACCCCTATTCCCACCCATTGCGCCGAAAAATGGCGTGGCCCTCGGCCGACTTCAGAAAGGCCACGAACTGCCGGGCCGTGGCCGCCTGGGTGGTGCGCTGGGTGAGAGCGATGGGCGTGCCCCGGCTCACGCGCTGGGCGCGGGGCAGGCGCACCAGGGCCGAGCCGGGCAGGCGCGGCTGCCACGAGGCGTAGGTTATCCAGGCATCGTAGCCCTGGGGCTGCTGCTGCCAGAGGGCCACGGCCTCGGCGCTGGTCTTGACGGAGGTGCGGGTGTTGTGCTGGAGATTGGCGATGAGGGCCGGGGTGCGGGCCATGTCCTCGGTCATGCCCATCTGGCCGGCCCCGTTCACGTCGAGCAGGCGCACGCCCTCCTTGGTCAGGTCTTCGAGGCGCTTGATGTGCAGGGGGTTGCCCGTGCGCACCAGCACCGCCGACTCGCGGGCGTAGAGGCTGGTGCGGCTGGCCTCGTCCACCAGGCCGGGGTGGGCCAGCGCGGTCTGGGTGAGCATGTACTCGGCCCCGCCGTACACCAGGTCGGCATCCTGCCGGCCTGGGGTAGCCACTGCGGCTCGGGGCCGGCGGTTACTTCCACCGCGATGCCGGTTTGCTTGGTGAAAGCGGCGGCGCACTCCTTCATGGCCGTGGCCGGGCCGCCGGGGCCGTACACGCGCAGCGGGGGAGCCGAAAGCGGCGGGGCCGACTGGGCCAGGGCCGGCGCGGCTAATAACGTAGTGAGCATAAGGCAGCGGGCTACCCGGCCGAGCCGGGAGCGAAACAGGGTTTGCATGACGAAAAAAGCGGTTAGTTGGCCGGGGGCAGGAAGCCGTACTTGCGGTACACGGCCTGCCCGGCGGGGCTGGTGAGGAAGGCCACGAAGTCCTCGGCGGCCTGAGCGTGGGGCGCGGCTTTCATCACCCCGGCCACGTAGTTGGCCGTGATGTTTTCCTTAGCCGGAATCTCGATGTTCTCCACCGGGTGGCCCAGCATTTTCTGGTAAAACGCCTCCGTGTACCACACCGGGGCGGCATCCGACTGGTCATAGAGCACGCGCATGGGCGACTGCCGGTGGTGAATCTGGGTCAGGAACGTGCTGCCGGCTTTTACCTTGGTGGTCATCACGGCCGTTTTCAGCGCCGCACCGCCGGCCTTCTCGTACGATTCCTCGATGCGCTTGCCGATGCCTTCCCACTCGGGGTTGGGCATGCTTACCCGCACCTCGGGGCGGCCCAGGTCGCGCAGGCTCTGTACTTTTTTGGGGTTGCCCTGGCGCACCAGGATGGCCAGCCGGTTTTGAGCGTAGCTGCTGGTGCGGGCAAACCACTCGGGGGTCATGTCCATCCGGCTTTTACCGGCCGCGTACACGTCGGGCTTCAGGGCGATGCGCAGGTTGCCCACCACCAGCGCCCCGCCCTGCGCAATCTGCTTGGCCAGGATGCCGGGGGGCAGGGTTTCGACGAAAATGCGCTGGTACTGGGGGTAGGCCTTACGAAATTCGCGCAGCAAGTCATCGAGCACCATAAACTGGTTGCCGCCGAAAAACACCACCAGCTGCGGGTCCACCACGTCGCCGTAGAGGTCGGGCACGTTGTCGATGCCGGGCACCGTGAAGGCTTCGCCGGTCTGAAACGGCGCGTTCCAGGGCGGGTCGAAGCGGTGGGCGGCATCGGGCGGGGCGGGCTTTTGAATGGGCATGGCTTGGGCGAACGCGGCGGCCGGGGCCAGCGCGAGCGCGGCCAGGGCGAGCAGGTGAAGGAGGCGTTTCATGGGCGTGGCTAGGGGCGAATGAGCGCTTTAGGGGTGCACCAGCGACCAGCCCTGGGCCTGCCGGATTATCAACTCCCCGTTGCCGCTGGGCACGTAGGCAATGAGCGACAGCAGCTCGTCCTTGCTTATCTTCTTCTCCTTGAGCGTATTCAGGCATTGCGCCAGGATAACGCCCTGCTGCTTGAGGGCCGTGAGCTGCGCCTCGTAGGGCTGGTCCTTGCGGTAGAGCGTGGTGCCGTTGCCAAAGGCAATCAGCTCGATGGTCACCTTGCCCTTCAAGCGGGTGTCGGCCAGCGCGTTGCTGATGTTGCGCAGCGTCTGCTGAATCAGCTTGGGGTCGTCGCTGTCGAGCTGGTAGATGGCGTTATAGTGCGCCAGGTCGGCGGTGGCCCCGGCGAAGGTGCCTTTCTGAAAGGCTTCGGCGTCGTGCATGGCAGCGGGAGTTTGGGCGTGGCTGGAAAAGGCGAGGCCGGCGGCGAGCGCGGCGGTCAGCAGCAGGGTTTTCATGGGCAGGAATTTGTGCTAAAATGTTTGCTACGACGCGGTTACTCCGCACCCTTTTTGCCCTGGCTCATAGCCGCGTAGGGCCCGAACTGGTGCTGGTGCTGGGTAAACTGGTCGGCGTAAGGGGGGTAGGGGCAGTCGACGGGCTTCTTACTTAGGTCAGGGTAGTCCTTTTCGAGGTGGGCCATGCGGGGCCGGGGCATCGAGTTGATGTAGGCCGCGATGTCGTAGGCATCGGCATCGGAGAGAATGGTGTGCTCGGCGGTGGCCCCGAAGGGCATGTTGGCCTTGATAAAGCGGGCCGCCGTTTGCAGGCGGTGCATGCCGGCCCCGTCGTTGTAGCTGTCGGGGCCCCACAAGGGCGGGTACTGGTACTGCGCGTCGGAGCTGGCGCGCTGGCCCTGACCGCCCGCCCCGTGGCAGCTGGCGCACTGCTGGGCATACAGTACTTTGCCCTGGCCCAGGTCGGCCGCCCGGTTCGGAAACGTGACTTTTACGAAGCTCTGGCCCTTCACTTTTTCCCCTACCGGCACCTGGCGGCCCAGCCACTTCATGTAGGTCACCAGGGCCTTCATCTCCTTGCCGTCGAGGGGCAGCGGGCGGCCGTTGAGGCTGCGGGTCATGCAGCCGTTGATGCGGTCTTCGAGGGTGCTAATGGCATTCTCGCGGCCTTTGTAGGTGGGGTAAATACCCCAGATGCCCACATAGGGGGCCGAAAAGGCCTTCTGGCCAGCTTGCAGGTGGCAGTTCTGGCAGGCCAGGTTGCTGCCCGCCAGGCGCAGCAGCGGGTCTTTCACTTGAGGCCCCAGGTACTGCGGGGTGTGGGCAATCAACTCGTGACCGTAGCGAATCAGCTCGCCCTCGGGGTTGTGTTTTACGCTGTCGAGCAGGAACCGGGCCGGGGCGAAGAAATTGGCGGACTGCTTCGGGGCCGAGCCAGCCCCCGCAGTTGGTGCGGCCGCCGTAGCGGCCAGCGGCGCGGCAGGCCGGGGCGGAAACACCAGCAGGTAGGCCGTCACGGCCACTACCAGCACCAGCAGGCCGGTGAGCCAGGTCAGCAGGCCGGCCACTTTCACAAACACCTGCTTGTCTTCGGGTTGCAGACGGGGAGTAGGGTCAGGAGGCGTGGCCATGGCGGAGAGGATTGCTAAAAGAGCCTGTTTATCAGCGGGCTGGCACCCGTATTGGCCGAGCCGGCAGCATTTGCCACCGGCCCGGCGCACCAGCCTAGACGGCGTGCAGAATGACGTAGAGCGAGGCGGTCGAAATCACTACCCACAGCAGCACGCCCAGCACGTAGGGCTTGATGCCTACCGACTTTACGACCTTAGCCGACAGCCCCGCGCCGATGAAGAACAGCGTGACCGTGAGGCCGATTTTGGCCAGGTTCACCATCACCGGCCCCAGGGGCTTGGCGGCGGGCACGAAGGTGTTGACCAGCATGGCCAGGATGAAGCCGAAGATGAAGTAGGGAATCTTGATTTTAACACCCTTCTGCTTGAAAATCATGGCCGTACCGATGGCCACCGGGATAATCCAGAGCGCCCGCGCCAGCTTCACGGTGGTGGCTACTTCGAGCGCCTGGTTGCCGTAGGCCGCCGCCGCGCCTACTACCGAACTGGTGTCGTGGATGGCGATGGCACACCACAATCCGAACTGGTTCTGGCTCATGTGCAGGGCGTGGCCGATGGGCGGGAAGGCGAACAACGCGATAGCGTTCAGCACGAACACCGTGCCCAGACCCACCGACATCTCCTCGTCTTTGGCCCGCAGCACCGGCCCGATGGCCGCGATGGCCGAGCCGCCGCAGATAGCCGTGCCGCACGAAATCAGGTGCACCACGTGCTTGCCCAGACCCAGCCACTTGCCCACGAAGTAGCCCAAAAACAGCGTGCCGAAGATGGAGACGACCGTGAACAGAATGCCTTCCTTGCCGGCCTGCACGGCGGCGTGGGCGTTCATGCCGAAGCCTAGGCCAATAACCGAGAATTGCAGCAGCTTATGCGTAAAGGCTTTGGTGTGCGTGGTGAAGGGGTTACCCACCGTTTGGGCCAGCACCAGCCCGAGGGCCAGGGCGATGGGCGGCGAGGCCCAGGGCGTGAGGCAAAACACCAGAAACAGCCCGAACACCACCTGCCGCAAGGTGAAATCCTGGCCGAAGGCCACGCGGGGCGTGTGCAGGTGGCGGAAGATGCCGGTGGTATTTACCCCTTCATCAAGGGTAGCGGCGGCGTGGTCCTGCTCGGCCGGCGAGGCGAAGAGCATCGGCTCGGCGCTGTGCTCGGGCTGCGGCGTGGGGGGCGCGGGAGTGGTGAGGTGGCTCATGGGGAAGTGCTTGTTATCTGGAGCAAATTTACGGCGCTTACCCCTTGCTAGTTTATCTCAAAATGTTATGTTGAATAACTACTGGTTATAACAGGAAGCCATAGCGCTCCCGGCACAGGGTAAGCAGCCGCGCAGCGGCCGGGGGCAGCGGCTGGTCGGGGCGGCGCACGCTCACCAGCGGGCGCGTCAGGCGCAGCCCCAGCACCCATACTTCTTCCAGTGCGCCGGCCAGCAGCTCGCGGGCCACCGCCCGGCGCGGCAGCAGCCCGATGGTACCCGGCGCGGCCAGCAGGCGCTCCTTGATGGCCGCCAGCTGCGGCAGGTAGCGCACCTGCGGCAGCGCGGCCAGCTCCACGCCGTGCGCCTGCCGCAAGTGCTGCTCGATGCAGGCCAGCGTACCCGACCCCGGCTCGCGCAGCGCCAGCGGCCCGGCCAGCACCTGGGCCAGCGGCAACGGGCGCGGCGGGGGGCCGCCCGGGGTAGCCTGGCGCACGGCCACCAGCTCGTCGTGCAGCAGGTGCTCGTAGCGCAGGCGGGGGCAGCGCTCCAGGCCTTCCACGAAGCCCAAATCCAGCTCGCCCCGGCGCAGGCAGTCGGCCACCTGGCCGGTGGGCAGGTGACGCAGCTGCACCTGTAGGCCGGGCAGCTGCCGTTGCAGGCTGGCCAGCAAAACGGGCAGCACGTAGCCGCTCAGCGTGGCGCTGGCTCCCAGGCGCAGCACTAAGGAATCGGATGACATCGGGGCGGGTGGTAAAAAGTAGCCGGGCGGCCTGTTCCGCCCGGCCAATCAACTGCCAGCCAGCCCGCTAGTACCAGGCGGCCGGCGCTGATTGTGCGTCAAAATTACCTGACTACCCCGCACCTTGTGTATTCCAAATACTTATTCAGCATAACCAAAAATTATGGATAGGCGCCTGCCAGCCGCTTGCCCCCGGCCCCTAAATGCCGCCTGCCCGGCTGCCAGCTGGCCAAACCAGCGGCAACCGGGCAGGGGCCTGGGGCACGCGGCCAGCCGGACTTACAGGCTGGTTTGCTCGTTTTTCAGGTCATACACGTCGCCACCGGCGTAGCGGGGGTCGTCGAGGGCGTAGGCGGCGCGCTCCACGTCGTCGTCGGCCCCGTGGGCGGCGATGATAGCGGCAGTGTCCTGGTTTTGCTCCACGTGGCCAACCTGCTGGGCGGGGTCGGCCTGGGCATCGCTCATGCAGTAGTGCTCCGTATTGGCGGCGTGCTTGCCGCGAAACGCGCTGAACTCGTCGGGGTTATCGTTGGAGCCGTCGTAGCTGGTTTCGCGGTAGGTGCGGGGCGCGTGGGGGTCGGCGGGGTGGCCGAAGTCGCCGTAATGGGGCGTGCCGGCGTGGGCTTCGTCGGCGGGGGTAGCGGGGTTTTCGGGGTGCTGGCTCATGCGTGAAAAGAGAAAAAGAGGTGATTGGAAGAAGTGAGTAGCCACGTTGTAGCCGCGCCGCCGAATCGCCCAGCGGGCACTGACAGGGGCTGACGAACTCAAAAGTAGCGGACGAACTACGTGGTCAGGTTATTCAAAATAGTTATTGCGAATAACCATTTTGAGCAGCCTCTTGACAGCTCAGCGCCCAGAAACCAGTCGTCACCCGCCTCCGGTTCTGCGCGTAGGCAGACGGGAAACGGGGGACGGCTAGTGTCTAGGCGTAGCATAGGCTTGTCCTAAAAGCCCGTCTGCTCGTCCTGTAAGTCGAATTTGTCGCCGCCCGCATAGCGCGGGTCGTCCTCGGCAAAGGCGGCGCGCTCCACATCTTCGTCCTTGCCCTGGGCGGCTAGCACGGCGTCGGTAGCCCGGTTCTGGTCGGCGTGGCCGCGCTGCTGGGCAGGGTCGTAGGGGCCGGTTTCGCAGCCGCCGTGGGTGCCTTCGGGGTCCATGTAGCCGCCCACGTATTGGCGGTTAGGGTGGTGCTCCGGGGTAGCGGGCACGGTGGCCGGGTCGCCAAAGGTACCGTAGTGCGGGGTGCCGGCGTGGGCACTGTCGGCGGCAGGCTGGGCGGTTTCCGGCGTGGGCTGTTCGGCGTCGGGGGCAGGGTGGTTTTGCATGGTGAAAGGGGAAATAGCGGGCTTTGCCGCTGATAAGTAGCTGCTACGTAACCCTTCCACCTACGCCGGTTGTTCGCCCGGCGTTCAGTTGATTAGTTATCGCTTATTCCCTTTGGTTATGGAAACGCTACCCTGGGCCTGCGCAAAGAGCCAGAACCGCTGGGCCGGGCGGGGCAGCGGCTGGCCCTGCACCCATACCGCCTCAAACTGCCGGGGCAGCGCCAGCCCGGCAATGGGCACCACTTCGAGCAGGCCCGCCGCTAGCTCGCGCGTCAGCGCCTGCCGCGACACGAAGCCCAGGGCCGCCGGGGCGGCTTCGAGGTAGCTTTTGATGGCCTCCGTACTGTCTAGGTAAATAGCTACTGTCAGGTCGGAGAGCTTGATTTTGCGCTCGCGCAGGGCCATTTCCAGCACTTCCAGCGTGCCCGAGCCGCGCTCGCGCAGCACCAGCGGGCTCGCCAGGGCTTCGGCCAGGGGCAGGGCTTTGGCGGGCGGCCCGGCGGGCGTGGCCCGGCGCACGGCCACCAGCTCGTCGGGCAGCAGCAGCTCGTAGTGCAGGTCGCGGCTTTTGGTGCGGCCCTCCACGAAGCCCAAATCCAGCTCGCCGCGCAGTAG
Source organism: Hymenobacter ginkgonis (assembly GCF_009755225.1). Taxonomy (GTDB): domain Bacteria; phylum Bacteroidota; class Bacteroidia; order Cytophagales; family Hymenobacteraceae; genus Hymenobacter; species Hymenobacter ginkgonis. Next base: position 25,165 of record NZ_WQKZ01000009.1, on the reverse strand, counting down.
CGCGTCGGCAATGCGCTCGGAATTAGCATTAAGTAAGGTAAGCTGCACCTGCGGGTAGCGGGCCTGAAAGGCCGGTAGCCAGCCCGGCAGCACGTACTGGCTCAGGGTGGTGCTGGCCCCCAGGCGCAGGCGGCCGGCGGCTTCTTCGGGGTCGCGCAAGCCGGCCAGCTGCTCGTCGAGCTGTTGGGCCGAGGCGGCCACGGCCTCGGCGTGGGCGTGCAGCAGGCGGCCGGCCTCGGTGAGGCTTACGCGGTTGCCGCGCCGCTCCAGCAGGCGCTGGCCGTACTGGGCCTCCAGCTCCCGAATGTGCTTGGTGACGGCTGGCTGACTCACGAACAGCTCCTGGCCGGCCTTGGTAAAGCTCAGGTGCCGCGCCACGGCGGCGAATACGCGCAAGCGAAAATCGGACATGGGCGCGAAGGTCGGGGCCGTAGCGCGGATTTTCCGGCAAAAAGGGCGGGCGGGCCGTATGGGCCTCCTACTTTACCTGCTCCCGCATGTTCGCACACTTATCTATTCCCCTGTTGCTGCTGGCCTTTGCGGCGGCCGGGGCGGCCGTCTGGGTGGCCGGCATTTACCTGGCCAATGCCACCTCGGTGCTGGCCAAGCGCTTCGGGCTGGGCCAGGCGCTGGGCGGCCTGCTGCTGCTAGCCGTGGTCACCAACCTGCCCGAGCTGGCCATCACGGTCAGCGCCGCCCTGAGCCAGCACCTGGAGCTGGCCATCGGCAACATCCTGGGCGGCATTGCGATGCAGACGCTGGTGCTGGTGGTGCTCGACGTATTTGGCCTGGGCAAAAAAGCGGCCCTCACTTACCGGGCCGCCTCGCTGGCGCTGGCGCTGGAAGGCGTGCTGGTGCTGGCCGTGCTGGCGGCCGTGCTGGTGGGCAGCCAACTGCCGGCCGCCGTTATCGTGGCCCGCGCGACCCCGGCGGGCCTGCTCATCCTAGGGCTCTGGGTGGTGGGCCTGTGGCTGATTGGGAAAGCGCAAAAAGGCTTGCCCTGGCAGGCGCACGACGCGGCCCCAACTGGCAGCCCGCCGCCTAAGCCCCCGGCCCCGGCCCAACCACAGCCCCCGGCCAGCACCGGGCGCACGGGGCTCGTATTCCTGGCTTCGGCCGTGGTGACACTGGTGGCCGGCGTGGTGCTGGAGCGCAGCGGCGACGCCTTGGCCACCCACTGGGGTTTGAGCGGCCTGCTGTTTGGGGCCACGGTGCTGGCGGCGGCTACCTCGCTGCCCGAGGTATCGACTGGCCTGGCCTCGATGAAAGCGGGCGCGTATGAGCTGGCCGTCAGCGATATTTTTGGGGGCAACGCCTTTTTGCCGGTGCTGTTTGTGGTGGCCAGCGCGCTCTCGGGCCAGGCCGCGCTGCCCCACGCCGGCAAGGCTGACCTCTACCTCACAGGCCTGGGCATGCTGCTCACCTGCGTGTACGTCTATGGGCTGGTTTTCCGGCCGCAGCGGCAGGTGGCCCGCATGGGCCTCGACTCGCTGGCAGTGCTCGCGCTATATGCGCTGGGTATGCTGGGGCTGCTGGCTATCAGTCACTAACAACCCTACTACTTTTCCCTACCCCATGCCCGACATCGTTTTGCTTCGCCACGGCGAGAGCACCACCAATTTGGCCAACGTCTTCACCGGCTGGACCGACGTGGACCTCACGCCCCAGGGCGTGGCCGAGGCCCACCGCGCCGGCCAGCTGCTGCACAAGCACGGTTTCCGCTTCGACGTGGGCTACACTTCCTACCTCAAGCGCACCATCAAAACGATGGACATCGTGCTGGAAGAGCTGGACCTGCTCTGGATTCCGGTGCAGAAGACCTGGCGGCTCAATGAGCGCTTCTACGGGGCGCTGCAGGGCCAGAACAAGGCCGCCGCCGAAGCCCAGTACGGGGCCGGGCAGGTACTGCTGTGGCGGCGCGACCCCTACGCGCACCCGCCTGCCATCACGCCCGCCGACCCGCGCTACCCCGGCCACGACCCGCGCTACCAGCACCTCACCGACCGCGAGCTGCCCCTGACCGAGAACCTGAGCGAAACGCTGGCCCGCGTCCTGCCCTTCTGGACCGAGACGGTAATGCCCGCCCTGCGCCAGCGGCAAAAAGTTATCGTCTGCGCCCACGGTAACAGCCTGCGGGCCCTAGTGCAGTACATCGACAAGCTCACCGACGAGCAGGTGACCCAGCTCGACATCGTAACCGGCGTGCCGATGGTGTACCAGCTCAATGACAACCTGGAGCGGGTAAACCATTATTTGCTAACGGAATAGGGCTACGGCAGCGCCGCCACCTGCGCGGCCAGCTGGGTTAGCTCCTGCTTTAGCAGCGCCACGCTGGATTCGAGCTGGTCGTAGAAGTTGGCCCGCATTTGCAGCTCGCTGGCCGCGTAGGTGCCGCCGCGGCCGAAGAGCAGGTGCAGCAGGCGCTGCCGGTCAGCGGAACTTCTAGCCCCTAGCTCGCCGGTGGTTTGCCAGCGGTGCAGCAGGGCTTCGCGCCGCGAAAGCGCGCCCGTCGCGCCAGCGGGGGCCGTGAGGTAGGCCCACACCGGCGCGGCCAGGGTGCGCGGCTGCGTAGTCACCGGCCCTAGGTCCACTAAGCCAATGTTGGCCAGCGCGTTGCGGCGGTGCGCGTAGGAAATGCGCGCATCGGGGGCGTAGAGACTGAGCAACCCCAGCGCCGCCCCGGCCAGGCCAAACGCGATGCCAACCGGGCGGTAAATTGATTTGCGCACTTCCAGCAGCGCCAGCCCGCCGGTGACGACCGTGCCCAGGGCCCCGAGCACGATGGCCAGCAGCGTGTAGCGCCGGATGCGGCGAGCGGCCTGGTCGAGCAGGTAATCGGCCACCTGGTCGGCGCGCTCCTCCTCGCAGTCCAGCTCGGCGGTGGTGCTGCCCACCAGCAGGGCCAGGGCCGCCAGCTGCTCGCCCACGCGCTGCCGGGCGCTCAGGCGGGCCAGCGAGCCAAGTGGGGCCGCCACCAGCTGATGCAGGGCCGGCGCCAGGCCGTAGCGGTTGGCAGCGGCCAGCGTGGGGGCCGTGAAGTGGCGGCGCAGCAGGGTATCGGCCGCTAGCTGCGGGGCCGTCAGCACCGGGCCGGGGAGCGCGTAAGGCAGCTCGGCGGGGGCACACGCCACGGCAGCCGCCGGCGCGTCCAGCGCCCGCGAAGCGCCTACCTGCGCTACCACGCAGCCGCTCAGCCAGGCCAGCAGGGCAAAGCCGGCCCCGGCCGCCGCACGCCACCGCCGGGCCGCAGACAAGAAAGGGAAACTGGTCATGGCAGCAGGCAAAGAAGCCTCCTTAACGGCCGGGCCCGCCACAGGTTTTTAGCAATAATAGCCGGCAGGCTGCCCAATTATCACAACCCGCCCGTCGTCGCCTCGTATAAGGGCGCAGTACGGTGATGGATTTCCACCGCGAACCGCCGGCGCCTGGTGCGCTGCGCTGATGATTCCTACGAGACGGCTGGCCCTGGTGGCTACGCCGAGTAGTTCATCTTAGCGTTCGCTCCCGTGGCTTATCACCCCCTTTACTCCCGCTTAGTACCCGCCCGTTTACGGGCCCTCTCGCCTACCCCCACGGCTTGGTTTGTGGGGCGCTGGCTGCTGCTCTCCAGCTTGGTCGGCGCGCTGGCCGGCACTGCCTCGGCCGGCTTCTTAGTGAGTTTGGAATGGGTGACGCGCTGGCGCGAAACCCACCCCTGGGCCCTGGCGCTGCTGCCGGTGGGCGGCCTGCTGGTGGGGCTGGCCTACCACCGCTTTGGCAACCGGGTGGTGAAGGGCAACAACTTGATTTTGGACGAAATCCACGCCCCGAGCGAAGTAATTCCGCTGCGGCTGGTGCCGCTGGTGCTGGGCGGCACGCTGCTCACGCACCTGTTTGGCGGCTCGGCGGGCCGCGAGGGCACGGCCGTGCAGATGGGCGGGGCGCTGGCCGACCAGCTTTCGCGCTGGCTGCCCCGGCGCGAGCGGCAGCTGCTACTCATCGCGGGCATGAGCGCGGGCTTCGCCTCCGTGTTTGGCACGCCGCTAGCCGGGGCCGTGTTCGGGCTGGAGGTGTTTCTGCTCGGCTCGATGCGCTACGAGGCCATTTTGCCCAGCTTTTTGGCCGCTATGGTGGCCGATGCCGTCACGCGGGCCTGGGGCGTGGGCCACACCGCCTACCCCGCGCTAGCGGCCCTGCCGCTCACGGCCCCAGGGCTGGGCTGCACCCTGCTGGTGGGGGCCTTGTTTGGCCTCACGGCCCGCAGCTTCGCTACCCTCACCCACTGGATAAGTAAGCAGTTTGCCCGCATCGCCTACGCGCCGCTGCGGCCGGTGGTGGGCGGCGTGCTGGTAGCGGGCATCATGTGGGCGCTGGGCACCATGCGCTACGCTGGCCTGGGCGTGCCGGTCATCGTGGAGGCATTTCAGCACCCGCTGCCGCCCCAGGATTTTGCCTGGAAGCTGGCCCTGACGGCCCTCACGCTGGGGGCGGGCTTCAAGGGCGGGGAGGTCACGCCGCTGTTTTTCATCGGGGCGGCGCTGGGCTCGGCGCTGGCCGTAGTGCTGCCGCTGCCGGTGGCGCTGCTGGCGGCGATGGGTTTCGTGGGCGTGTTTGCGGGTGCGGCCAATACGCCACTGGCCTGCCTGTTCATGGGCCTGGAGCTATTTGGTACCCACGCGGGCATCTACCTGGGGCTGAGCTGCGTGGTGGCCTACCTGTTTTCGGGCCACAGCGGCATCTACTCCTCTCAGCAGGTGGGCCAGCCTAAGCACCCGCTGTTGGGCCGCCACCGGGGCCGCCGCCTGGGGGCGCTGCACCAGCCGGCCGACCGGCGGCCCTAGGGCAGGCCGCGGCCTTTTTCTTCACCACCCTCCTTTTCCTCGCCATGCTCGACCAGCTGCAAACCCTAGACACGCGCCTGCTACTGCTGGTTAATGGCCACCACGCGCCCTTTTGGGACGGCCTGCTGTGGTGGGCGAGCCAGACGTTTACCTGGGTGCCGTTCTACGCCGCGCTGCTGGCCGTGCTGGTGGGCAGCTTCGGCCGGCGGGCCTGGGTGCTGGTGCCGCTGATTGCGGTGCTAATTCTGGCCAGCGACCAGCTGGCATCCGGGCTGCTCAAGCCCTGGGCGCACCGGCTGCGGCCCAGCCACGAGCCCGGTCTGGTGGGGCAGCTGCACCTGCTGCACGGCTACCGGGGCGGCCCCTACGGCTTCGTGTCGTCGCACGCCGGCAATGTGTTTGCGCTGGCGTTTTACTTGTTTTTCACGGCCCGGCACCGGCTGCCGGGGCTAGCCTGGGTGCTATTCCCCTGGGCGGCGCTGGTGGCCTACAGCCGGGTGTACCTGGGTGTGCACTACCCTTCCGACGTGCTGGTGCCCGCGCTGCTGAGCCTGCCCCTGGCCTACGGCGTGAGTTGGCTCTATACCTGGATTATCGCGCGCTATGTGCCACTTTCCCCCGCTTCTTCCCCACCAGTTGTCTGATGCCTAGTCCTTTGCCCACCCCGCCGGCCGGGTTCCCGCTCTCGGCCACGCACCAGCGGGTGCTCAGCTCGCTGATGCTCCTGCTCGAAGACCGCCTGGCCAGCCTGCGGGCGGTGCTGGGGCCGCCCGCGCCCGGCATTGCCCAGCGCTGGGCTGCCGACTTGCCCGCGGCCGACCGCGCCGCCCTGGCCGCCACGGCCGAGGCGTTTCACGCCGAGCTGGCCGCCTTGCACGCCGCCTACCGCCTCGACACGCAGACCCGCTCGCCCCGCCACGAGGTAGCCTTCCGCGCCGCCCAGCTCTGGGAAATCCTGGGCGACGCGCCGGCCGCCAAGTTCAGCAGCTATGGGGCCCTACCCCCGGCCCTGGCTCCCGACTGGGATGCCCGTGTGCTGCGCCTCACCGAGTTAGCCAACCAGCTGCTGGCGCAAGCCAACGCCCCCGATTCACCCCCCGCCTAGCCCTGACCAAGTTGGTCCGGCCATTTTATCCTACTTCATTTTTTCAATCCCCTATGAAAATCACCTCCCTAACCGCCCTCGAAGTGCTCGACTCGCGCGGTAACCCCACCGTCGAAGCCGACATTACCCTTGAAGGCGGGGCCACCGGCCGCGCCCTGGTGCCCGCCGGGGCCAGCACCGGCGAGAAAGAAGCCGTGGAGCTGCGCGACCGCGACCCCCAGCGCTACGGCGGCCTGGGCGTGCAAAAGGCCGTGGCCAACGTGCAGGGTGAAATCAGCCAGGCTATTCTCAACCAAGACCTTACCGACCAGGCCGACCTCGACCACCGCCTCATCGCCCTCGACGGTACCCCCAACAAGAGCCGCCTCGGGGCCAACGCCATCCTGGCCGTGTCGATGGCCTACGCCCGCGCCCTGGCCGCCGCTAACGGAAAACCGCTCTACCGGCAGCTGGCCGACCAGGCCAGCTACGTGCTGCCTGTGCCCTGCCTGAACGTGCTCAACGGCGGCCGCCACGCCGATAACAACGTGGATTTTCAGGAATTCATGATTGCCTCGCACAACGCGCCCACCTTTGCCGAGTCGATTCGCATGAGCGTGGAGACGTTTCACGCCCTCAAGGCCCTGCTTAAGCAGAAGGGCTACTACACGGGGGTAGGCGACGAGGGCGGCTTCGCGCCCAACCTGAAGTCGAACGAGGAGGCCGTGGAGCTGCTGCTCGAAGCCATCACGAAGGCTGGCTACCGGCCGGGCACCGACATCTCGCTCTGCCTCGACCCCGCGTCGAGCGAGCTGTGGGAGAAGGGCAAGGATGGCCAGCCGGGCCAGTACCGCTTGTTCAAATCGACCCAACAAACCTTCACTTCCGCGCAGTTCAACGACCTGTGGGTGAGCTGGGTAAGCCAGTACCCCATCATCCTGCTCGAAGACGGCATGGGCGAGGACGACTGGGCCGGCTGGCAGCTGCACACCCAGGCCCTAGGGAGTAAAATCGAGCTGGTGGGCGACGATATTTTCTGCACTAACCCCGCCATCCTGCAAGCCGGTATTGACCAGCACATCGCCAACTCGGTGCTCATCAAGCTCAACCAAATCGGCACCGTCACCGAAACGCTCGCCACCGTGCGCCTGGCGCAGGCCAACGGCTACAACCAGTTCGTCTCGCACCGCTCGGGCGAAACCGAGGACACCTTCGTGGCCGACCTGACGGTAGCCACCGGCGCGGGCCACCTCAAAACCGGCAGCGGCTCGCGCTCCGAGCGCATCGCCAAGTTCAACCAGCTGCTGCGCATCGAGCGCGAGCTGGGCGGCGCGGGGCGCTTTGCGGGCATCAAGGCCTTTAAGAATCAATAAATGACGGCGGTCGCCTCGGTGGGCTACTGGCGCCAGTAGTCCGCCGGGGCTGACTTCTCACGTGCACCTTATGTCTCGATTGCTAGCCATCATCGCCGTGGGCGGGGCCCTGGGCAGCGTGGGCCGCTATTTGTTGCAGCTGCTGGTGGCGCGGCACTTCGTGCACCCTTTTCCGCTGGGCACGCTGTTGGTCAACGTGCTGGGCTGCCTGCTCATCGGCTTCTTCTACGCGGCGGCCGAGCGGGGCACCATCGGCTCGCCCGAGCTGCGACTGTTGCTCACCACGGGCTTTTGCGGGGGCTTCACCACGTTTTCGACCTTCTCCTACGAAACCATCGCCCTGCTCACCGACGGCGAATACGCCTACGGGGCGCTCTACGTGGCCGGCAGCGTGCTGCTGGGGCTGGGGGCCACGTTTGCGGGCGTGGTGGCGGTGCGCTTTTTATAAACTTCTCTTCTTAACCCTTTTATCGCATGGCTACTTTGCAACCGGCGCAGCTGCTACGCCTCTACGTGAGCGAGCAGGACAAGCACCAGCACCAGCCGCTCTACGAGGCGCTGGTATACGCGGCGCGGCAGGCGGGCCTGGCCGGGGCCACCGTCACCAAGGGCGTGCTGGGCTTCGGGGCGCAGGGCCAGGTGGAATCGGCCAAGCTGCTGACCCTGGCCGAAAACCTGCCCCTGGTGCTGGACTTCGTGGACAGCCCGGCTGCCATCGCCCGCTTCCTGCCCGAAGTCGAGCGCCTGTTTAGCGAGGCCGGCAGCGGCGGGCTACTCACGCTGACCGAAGTACAAGCCGCGCATTATTAAGTATTGACTAATGGCCCCTACCCCACCCCCGTTGCCCGCCGTGCGCGAGCTGGGCGAATTGCGCATCTACCTCACCCAGGCCGACAAGCACGCCGCGCCGGGCCTGCGCGGCCGCCTCTTTCCCGACCCGCTAGCCCACGCGCTGGTCGACAAGGCGCACGCCTTCGGCATCTTACAAGCTACTACCCACACCAGCGGCTACGGCTACGCGCTGGGCGGGGCCGTGCGCGCCCGCCACCTCGAAGTAGAAGCGGGCCAGCTGGCCCTGTGCGTGGAACTGCTCGACGAGCGCACGCGCCTACTCGCTTTCTGCCAGCAGCAGCAAGAACTGCTGCGGGGCAAAGTCGTGGTGTTTCGGCCGGTGGAGCAGTGGGAAGTCGCCCGCAGCTTGCCGGAACAATAGCGGGACAATTCGCGCCAAAAAAAATCTTAGCAGGCGACCAATCTGCTGGCCGTGCCGGTGCCGGTGGCTGATGCGCAGGTGGCCCGAGCTGTAAAAGGCGCTGGGTTTGTTTTGCGACAGCTTATAGCCCGTCGTAGCTGCGCAGCAGCTGAGCTATCCGCCGCATGGTGAGCAGCATCTGGTCAAAGGCGGGAAGTTGACTGTGCAGCAGCCCCGGTAAATCCCGCTCGTAAGGCTGTTGAAGCTGGCGTAGGTTCGCCGCCTGCTCGGTGTAGGCCCAGCAGGCTGTCAGGGGTTGGGTTTTCCATTCCCGGGTGGGGCCAATGACGCCGGCTCGCGCATCGTCGCGCTGTACGGCCGCCAGCTGCTGGGCCAGGCCGGGGCCAGCTAGCAGGGCTACTATCTCGGGGTGGCTGGCCAGCTGCTGCAAGTCGTAGAGGTGGCGCACCTTGCGGCCGGCCGCCGCGACCGGGTCTGTTTCGTAGGAAACTCGCACCAGGGCCATTATTTTCTCGGCAAACGTGCGCGCGAGGCTTAGTACGTTGAAATCGAATGCTTCCAGGCCGTATTCCCGCACGGCTTCCGGTTGCCCCTGGTCGAGCAGGTACTGCCCCAGGTAAGATAGCAGCGGGCGCTTGCTGTGCGGCTCGGGCTCGCCGAAGGCCGTTATCTCCAGCAAGATGTGCTCCGTAGTGGTCGGCACCGGGTCGGTGAACAGGTGCGGATACTGGTGATACACCAGCCGGTTGTGGCCGCGTTTGCTGGTCAAGCCGGCTAGCTCCACTTCCGGCAGGTCGCCGGCTGCGGTTTTATGAATTTCTCGGATGAGCTTTTTCAACGCGCCGTCACGTTGCTGCTCCTGTAGGATGACGGCCAAATCTACGTCTTCCGAGAACCGCTCGATTAGCCCATAGGCCTTGGAAAGCGACGTGCCGCCCTTGAACACGACCTGCTCGGCAACGGTCGAATCGGCAAGGTTGCGCAGCACCCACGTCACCCAGTAGTCTTTCTCAATAAAGCTTTGCCGCATGCCCCGCGCCGTCGCGGTAATGGTAATCAGGTTGCGAAAGTCCTGCTCTTGGGTATGCAGGGTCATTGGATTCGCCATGGCGCACGGTTAGGTAATACCTGCTCAGACAGGCCAAGCTTGTAGGAGGTTAGGGGATTTAAACCAGCTTTTAGCTTGGTGGCCAGCTTGTTTTCGCCCAGCCCTTCCAGCAGCGCGCCCAGTATGGCTCGAGTGGCGGGGTTATAGCCCTGCGCCAGGCGAACCACCTTGGTTTTGTCAGCTGGGGGCAGCTGGTTTACCTGCTCGCGCAGGCGTGGCAGGGCCGTCGCCGGCGAGGTGTCGGGTAGGCGTTTGAGCTGCCGCAGGGCGTCGAGCAGCTGGCGCAGCGTCACTTCCTCCAGCTTCACCTCGCCCCGACTCTGCACAAAGCGCACGCGCACGTTCCCGACTTTTTTGGGTCGGCCCGGCCGGGAAGTAGCGATTTCGATTTCCTGGGTCACCTGCGTAGTCAAGCCCAATCGATTAAAGGCGGCTACCCCGGTCGGGTAGCCCCGTAGTTTCTTGTTGGACGCTTGCAGGAGTACTTGCAGCACCTGCTGCTCGGAAACCGGCACCGGTCCGAACCGGCTTTGCAGGGGTAGGCGATAGGTACCCTTAGTAACCTGTTGCACCACCCCTTGCTGGCGCAGCCGGCTCAGATTCACGGCGACGGTGCCCGGCGCAATACCCAGGCCGGCAAAGTCACTATAGCGCACGAGCGAGCCCGGCGCAAGCTGTTGCAAGCGGTTGAGCATCTTCTGGCGGGCAGTTGTCGGTCTGGTTGGCTCTGGCATTGGTCGCGGCCGGTAAAGATAGCAAAGGTGTAAAGTTTTTTTACTGCAAAACATTACAAATCGCTCGCTCTACTTCTCGGCGACTCATCGTCTGTAATCAGTAGCTAGCCCCCTCAAACGGCGGGCTGGCGCTCGGTGATAGGCGGCGTGGCTACCTGGCAGCCCACCTCGTTTGGCAAAACCTACGCCGTGTACGGGGAGCTGTTCATCTCTTCTCCATGGCCTGGGCCTGGTAGCTCGACGGGTTCCGGCCCGACTGCTTCGATGTTATTGGGGGCTTACCTGCACGATGCTACTGCTTGTGCTTTAACCGGGCCAACATACGCTTCATTTGGCCAATTTCGCGTTGCTGGGCGCTGATGATGCTGTCGGCCAGCGTACGTACTTCGGGGTCTTGGATGGTAGCGCGCTTACTGACCAGGATGGCAATGGAATGGTGCGGAATCATGGATTCCATAAAGCGCGTGTCATTGACCAGCGCTTGACTGCGCAGCAGGGCCAGCGTACCCAGGAATACGGCCACGCAGCCAGCGGCAATGAGCCGATTTTTGCCCGGTTCCAGGTACATGTGCCGCATAAAGCCCAGCATTAGCAGCCCCATTGCCGACACCATGAGTGTGGTCATGTAGAAGCGGTTGATACTGGGGTAGATATGGTCCCACTCGTAGGTGTTCAGGTACGTGATGACGTGCATGACCACGAAGGAGGCGGCCAGCATCAGGAAAAAGGTGGTATAGCTGCTTTTCTTCATCGGTGCTGGAAATAAAAGCGCCCGGCAAAATGCTGCCGGGCGCGGTAATGAACTAGGTGCCAAGCTTACGCAGCTTGAATCCGGAAACCGGCCTGCTCGACGGCGTGCACTACTTCCTCTGGCGTGAGCGTAGCCGAGGTAATGGTTAGAATCTTACTGGGGTTAGCCGTATCGACCTGCCAGTTGCCGGTTCCGACCTGCTGGTTAAGAGCCGGCGTAACGGCCTTGAGGCAGCCGCCGCAATTGATATTGGTGGTGAAGCGCAGGGTTTTCATGACGAAGTGGGGTGAGGGTACCCGAACCGGGCCCATGGCAATACAACACGCAAAGCGGTGGCCAAAGTGGCCCTCAAAGGGTGTAGAATTGCGCTCCTGGCTTGCATGATTTCCGGCGGCCGTTCGCCACTATCACCAGCCTAGGCCGCTTGCAGCCCCTGGCGGCAGGCTTCTTCGCAGCGGCGGCAGGCTTCGGCGCACGCCTGGCAGTGCGGCATGTGGGTGTGCTGGGCGCACTCGTCGCCGCAGGCCTTGCACACTTCGGCGCACTCGCGCAGCAAATGAGCAGCGTGCTCCGAACCGCGGGCCACTAGCCGGGCCGTCAGGGCGCACACGTCGGCGCAGTCACGGTCGAGGCTGATACAGCGGGCCATCATCTTTACATCGTCTTCCTGCAGGCAAGCGGTAGCGCAGTGCTCGCAGGCGGCAATGCAAGCGTTGAGGGCGTCGAGGAGAGATTGGTTTTGAGCGTGCATGAGTAAAAACGTTAAAGTGGAGCAGGGTAAGCCGCAGCTATTCTTGCTTATACCCGCCGTGCTTGGCCTGGTTTTATATCAATTGCCTCAAGGCTTGCATCATTTAGCGCTGGGGCTTCGGTTTCGGGCTGGAGGCCGACTGCCACCTGCTGGCGGTAGGCTGACGGAGCACACTGCGCAAACCGCCGGAACTGCCCGGAAAAGTGCGCCAGGCTGCCGTAGCCCAGCTGCCGGGCTATGCGCCCGATGTCGAGCCGGGAAGTCGCCAGCAATTCCTGGGCATAGGCCAGCCGTTGGCAGGTGATGTAGCTGAGGAGGCTTTCGTGGCCGGGCAGCTGGGCAAAGGCCGTATGCAGGCGGCGGCGGCTGAGGCCTATTTCCAGGGCCAGGGCGGGAATGAACTCGCGGTGCCGCAGCGTGTTGCCGGATTGCCGCAGCAGCTGGGCCACGGCCAGCTTCACCCGGTCAACCAGCGCCTGCGTGGGGCTTTCCAGCAGGGCAAAGCCAGCCGTGGCCAGCGCCTGGCGAATGCGGGCCCAGTCGAGCTGCTCGGCTGGGCCCATAACCATTGCGGCGCCCAGCCGCACCTCCACTACCTGCAGCCCCAGGCTTTCCAGCTCCCGCCGTACTACCCGAATACCCCGCGCGCAGACCATGTGCTTGATGTAGAGCACACAGCCGGCATCTTCAGGAAGGGTGGATAAGGGAAGCCGCATAGTATCGGATGGGCTAAGCTGCCAGGCGCGATACAAGCCGCCGGAAGGAGCAGAAAAGGAAGTTTTGGGTCGTTTCAAAAGGCGTAACATGGTCCTCGGTCCGGCATCGGATTTTCGTAAATCCGCGTGCTAGCGTCGCTGCCAGCTCCTGCTCGTCGTATTGGTGCACCTCCAGGCCGCTGCACTTCGTGGGGCCCGCCGTCGAGAAAGTGCCAATGGTCAGGTAGCCATTCGGCCGGATAGCCGCCTGAGCCAGGGAGAGGTAACGGGCGATTTGGTCGGCCGTCGTCAGAAAATGGAACGTCGCCCGGTCGTGCCACACATCGAACGGCACGCTGGGGGTAAAGGCCAGCACATCCGATACCACCCACGTTACCTGCTGGGCGCGGGCCCCTAGGCGTCGGCGCGCTTTGGCCAGGGCCGTGGCTGAGATGTCCAGCACGGTAATATTCTGGTAGCCCTCCGCTACTAAAAAGTCCACCAAGCAACTGTCGCCACCGCCCACGTCAATAATCCGGGCCTGCTTGTCAAGTGGGAACGAGTGAATGAATTCCAACGAGGTAGCCGGCACGGGTTGGGTCCAGCTAACCTGGTCGGGCTGTTTAGTGGCATACACCGTTTCCCAGTGCTGCTGCGCATTCGACGTGGACATAGTAGTGAGCGTGAAGGGTTGGCTAATAGCTTAATAAGTCCGGCCTACTGGGCTCAGGTCGGCGGGCGGCGTCAGGGGCTGGGCATCCAGCTCCGGCGGGTGGGCCTCGAGGCTGACCTCGTGGTGGCCGCGCTGGTACTGGGCCAGGGCCCTAGCGCCGAAAAGCCAGAACACGACCGGCGTCACCACGATGTCGAGGAAAGTGGAGCTGAGCAGGCCGCCGAGGATGACGGTGGCCACCGGGTAGAGGATTTCCTTGCCCGGCGCGTCTTTGGCCAGCGTGAGCGGCACCAGGGCTAGGGCCGCCACCAGGGCCGTCATCAGCACCGGCACCAGCCGTTCGAGCGAGCCCCGGATAATCATTTCCTTGCTGAACTGCTCCCCTTCGTGCTCTACTAAGTGAATGTAGTGCGAAATCATCATGATGCCGTTGCGCGAGGCAATGCCGGTGAGCGTGATGAAGCCCACCAGCGAGGCAATGCTGAACGTGCCGCCCGTGAGCAGGACCGCCACCACCGAGCCGATGAGGGCCAGCGGAATGTTGAGCATAATCTGGCCCACCAGCAGCCCCGACTTGAAGTGCGCGTACAGCACCAGGAAGATGCCGGCCAGCGAGAATAGGCTCAGCCAAAGTATCTTCTGCGAGGCCGACTGCTGGCTTTCGAACTGCCCGCCGTAGGTCAAGTAGTAGCCCGCCGGCAGCTTCACCTGCTGGTTGATGCGGGCCTGTACTTCCTTCACCGTACTGCCCAGGTCGCGCCCGGCCACGTTCATCGAGATGGTAATGCGGCGCTGGGTGTTTTCGTGGTTGACGGTGTTTGGGCCGGGCTCGTAGCTCACGTCAGCGACCTGACTTACCGGAATCAGGGCCCCCGAGGGCGTTTCGATGCGGGTCTGGGCGATGGTGGCGATGTCGTTGCGCTGGGCTTCGGGCAGCTTTACGATGAGGTCGAAGCGCTTCTGGCCGTCGAGCATCTGCGACACCACGTCGCCCTGAAACAGCGTTTCCAGCGTGGCCACCACCTGGCCGCGCTCCAGACCGTAGGCCCGCAGGGCGGCGTCGCGGGGACGCACCAGCAGCTGCGGAATCTGGACCTGCTTTTCGACCTGCAGGTCTACTACACCAGGCACCGCGCCGGCGGCCGTGCGGATTTCGTTGGCGTAGCGGCGCAATTCCAGCAAATCGTTACCAAATACTTTAATCGCTACCTGCGCCCGCACGCCGCTCAGCAGGTGGTCGAGGCGGTGGCTGATGGGCTGGCCGATATTGACGTTAACGCCCGTAATCAGGGCCAGGCGCTGGCGCAGGTCGGAGAGGATTTCCTCCCGGCTGCGCATCTTTTTTCCCACTTGTTTCAACTCAGCCTCCGTTTTGAAGGCCACCTCGATTTCGGAGTTGTTCACCGACTCAGCGTGCTCGTCCAGCTCGGCGCGGCCGGTGCGGCGGGCCGTGTAGGCCACTTCCGGCAGCTGCAAAATCTGCTCCTCTCCCAGGGTGCTCAGCTTATTGGACTCGGTGAGCGAGGTGCCGGCCGGGGCTGAGAAATTGACCGTGAGCGAGCCCTCGTTGAAGGGCGGCAGAAACTCAGTGCCGAAGAAGGGCACCAGCGAGGCCGCCAGCGCAAACAGCAGCCCGGTGACCGTGAGCACTACTTTCGGGTGGGTCAGGCCCCAGTTGAGCAGGCCCGTGTCCTTGCGCTTGAGCCAGCGCACGAGGCCACCCTCCTGCTCGGCGGCCCGAATCTGCTTCATCTTGGGCAGCAGGTAGTAGCACAGTACCGGCGTCACGGTGAGCGACACGAACAGCGAGGCCACGATGCTGGTGATGTAGGCGATGCCCAGCGGCGCGAAAATGCGCCCCTCCATGCCTTCGAGCGCGAACAGCGGCAGAAAGACCAGCACGACAATAATCGTGGCGTACACAATCGAGTTGCGCACTTCCGAAGAGGCGGCGTAAATCACCTGCAAGGCTGGCTTAGGGTTCGGGGAGTGCTGATTTTCACGCAGTCGTCGGAACACGTTTTCCACGTCCACAATGGCGTCATCGACCAGCTCGCCGATGGCGATGGCTAGCCCCCCTAGGGTCATAGTATTGATGGAAATGCCCGCGAAGCGGAACACCAGCGCCGTGACCAGTAGCGATAGTGGGATGGCCACCAGCGAAATAAAGGTGGTACGCACGTTCAGCAGAAAGGCAAACAGCACGATGACCACCAGGATGGCCCCGTCGCGCAGGGCCTCTTCGACGTTGGTAATCGACGACTCGATGAAGTCGGCCTGCTTGAACAGGCGGGTGTTCACCTGCACATCCTTGGGCAGCGAGGGCTTCAACTCGACCAGTGCTTTTTCCACGGCCTGGGTCAGGCCCACGGTGGCGGTGCCGGGCTGCTTTTCGATGCTCAGAATGACGGCGGGCTTGCCGTTTACGCTACCGTCGCCGCGCTTGAAGCGGGCCCCGAAGGCCACGTTGGCTACCTGCTTGACGCTGATGGGCGAGCCCTCGCGGTAGCCGACGATGATGTTCTCGATGTCAGCCACCGAGCGCAGGCGGCCCAGGTTGCGAATGAGTACCTCCGAGCCGTTGCGGTCGAAGAAGTTGCCGGTGGTGTTGAGGTTGGAGCGGCGCAGCGCCTCCTCTACCTGCGTCACCGTCAGGCCCGTGGCGTTCAGCCGGGGCATGTCCAGCAGCACCTGGTACTGTAGGTTATCACCGCCGATGGGAATGACCTGCGCCACGCCGGGAATGCTGAGCAGGCGCTGGCGCACGGTGTAATTGGCCAGCGTGCGCAGGTCGGCCGCGTTGGTCTGGCTGCCCCCCGAGAGGCCCACCAGCATTATCTGGCCCATGACCGAGGAAATTGGCCCCAGCACGGGCGTGATGCCGGTGGGCAGCTGCCCGCTGACGGTTTGCAGCTTTTCGGCCACAATCTGGCGGGCGGTGAAGATGTCGGTACCGTAGTCGAACTCCACGAATACCATGCCCAGGCCGATGGCCGAGTTGGAGCGCACGGCCGCCACGCCGGTGGCCCCGTTCAGGGCCGTTTCCACGGGCAGCGTCACCAGGGCTTCCACTTCTTCGGGGGCCATGCCGGCGGCCTCCAGGAACACGGTCACGCGGGGTCGGTCCAGGTCGGGCAGCACGTCCACGGGCAGCTGGCGCGCCGTGTAGGTGCCGGCGATGAGCAGGCCCACGGCAAAGGCCAGCATGAGCAGGCGGTTTTGCAGGGCAAAACGAATGATTTTATCGAGCATCCGCTATTGGTTGAGGTAGATGGATTTGAGCTGGTAGGTGCCCACGCTCACCACCCGGTCGTTCTCGTTCACGTCGCCACCCAGCAGCACCGTCTGCTCGCCGTTGGCCGAACCCGGCTGCACGTAGTGGATTTTAAAGGTTTCGGGGTCGGTGTGCACGAAGACCACCGGCTTGCCATTCAAATCGGTCAGGGCCGAGGTAGGAATGACCAGCTGCTTCTTGCCGCCGCTGCGGCCCAGCACCTGCACGTTCACGGCCTGACCGGCGCGGAACAGGTTGGTGCCCGTGTTGTCGAGTTCAAGTACTAATTGGCGGGCCTGGTTCACCGGGTTCACCACGTTGCTGAATACCACCAGCCGGGCCGGGGCGCTGCCGGTCTGCCCCTGCAGGCCTTCGACCTGAAACTGGGCCCCGGCCGGAATCTTGTCCAAATCCTGGGCGAACACCTGGGCTTCGACCCGCAGCTTGCCGGGGTTGAGCACCCGGAATAGCTCGTCGCCCTGGCTCACCTGCTGGCCCACGGCGAGGGTAAACACGTCCACCGTGCCGCTGATGGGCGAGGTAATCGTGACGCGGCGGGTGCGGGCCTGCCCGTTGAGAATGCCGGCGTTCTGACGGGCCTGGCGTAGGCGCAGCTCGGCGGCCACTACGTCCTTGCGGGCGGCGATGTCGGCGATGGTTTGCAGGCGGGCGTAGTCCTGCTGGGCGGCGCGCAGCTCGGCCTGGGCGTTGGCCCGCTCGGTGCTGAGGCCAATCTGCTGGGTGGCGTCGAGCGTCTGGTCGATGACGGCCAGGGCCTGCCCGGCGCGCACCACTTGGCCCACTTTGGCCGCCAGACTCACGATGCGCCCGGTCTGGGGCACTACTACCCGGCCCTCACCGCCCGCCGCCGCCGATACGGTACCGTAGAGCGTGAGGCGGTTGTAGGTGTCGGAGTAGCCGGCCAGGGCCGTGCGCACCCCAAACAGGAACTGGCTTTCCTTGGGCAGAGCTACGGCATCGGTCAGGGCCACACCGGTCGAAGCCGGTGCGGCTCCGCCGTGGTCTTCGCCGCCGTGGGCCCACAGCGCGGCGGGCGGGGGCAGCAGCACGGAAAAGGATAGGCTGAGGGCGGCCGTGGCGGCGAGAAACTTATGCGTGGTTTTCATAAACAGCGGGCGTTGAAGTGGGGACGGCCGCTACTGGGCGACGGCGGCGCATAACCAAAGCGGTGGCGGCGATGCCCAGCGCGAAGGCTCCGAAGAGGAGCAGCACGGTTTTCCAGGAGCTGATGAGGGCGGGAGCCGAGGCGGCCGGGGCCGCCGCCACGGGCAGCAGCTTGCCGACTTCGATGCCCGAGAGCAGCATCAAATCGGCCTTGTCGCCGGCCACGATGTTCACGGCCAGGCTGTATTTCTTATTGGCCGGAAACACGCCCTCGACCAGGTAGGCCCCCGGCGACTTTTCGCTGACGGCAAACTTCAGGTCGGCCGCTTCCGGGCAGGTCACGGTCAGCTTAGCCCCCTTGATGGGCGCGTTAGTAGCGTAGTCCGAGATAAAAAGGCGCATGTCCGCGTCTTTGCCCTTGGTCAGGGGCTCGAAGCGCAGCAGCAGCTCAAAGCTCTCGGAGAGCGCGGCCACCGAAAACGTGGTAGCTACCGCCCCGGCCGAGGGCTTGGCCGCGTCGCCGTGGTCTTCGCCGCCGTGGGCGCGGGCTCCGGTGGCCAGCAGCAGGGCCAGCAAAAGCAGGAGAAGGTTCTTCATTATTGTCCCCGCAGGTAGTTAAGTGCCACGATGGCCTGACGGTAGTCGCGGATGGTCGTCAGGTAGGTATTCTGAATGGTAAAGGCCTGGTTGAGGCTCTGAATCAGCACCAGGTAGCTGATTTCACCGGCCTTGAACAGGCGCTGCGACTGGCTGATAATGGCCCGCGACTGGGGAAGGCCCGTCTGCTCGTAGTAGGTGAGCGAGGCGGCAAACTTGCGCGTGTCGGCCAGGGCCTGCTGGTACTGGGTGCCCAGGTCGAGGCGCTGCACTTGCAGCTGGGCCTGGGCGGCCTTGCTGCGCGCCGTGGCCGCTTGCAGCTGGGCGCGGTAGGTCCAGAACCAGATGGGTATCGACGCGCCAAACTGGAAGCGGTACCGGGTGGGCGAGTCGCCGTAAGCCTGGTTCTGGTAGCCTACCGTCAGGGCCGGGGTGCGCCGGGCGCGCACCAGGCTAATGCCCGACTGGCTCAGGGCCACGCTCTGGCCGTAGTAGGCCAGGGTGGGGCTCAGGGCCACGGCGGCGCTGTCCTGGGTGGGCAGCGTGCCCAGCAGCTCCGCACCAGCGCGGGCCAGCTCGGGGCCAGTCTGGCGCAGGTCGGTGTCGGCCGTCAGGTTGGCCTCGGGCGCTCCTACTAAGAGCCCCAGCCGCCGCTGGGCCGAGCGCTGGTCTACCACGGCCTGGTCGAGCTGGTTGCGCACCTGCCGGGCTTCGGCCTCGGTGCTCACCCGCTGCAAGGCCGTTACCTCGCCGGCCTTAAACAGGCGGTCGGTAGCCACTTGCAGCGTCTGAAACAAGCTGTCCTGGTAGGTGAGCTGCCGCACCTGCGCTTCCGCAAATTGCAGGCTCAAAAAGGCCTGGCGCACATCGCGGCGCACGGTGGCCCGGTTCACGTCGAGGCCCCGCTCGGCCAGGGTGATGCCGGCCTGCGCGGCCTGCGCCTGCCGGCGGTACACGGTGGGGAAGTCGATGGTTTGCACCACGCCCGGCGCCCACCGCTCGCCCGTGGGCGCGGAAAACAGAAAGTCTGGGTTGGTGGGCGAAAAGCTGCCGCGCTTCAGGGCGCGCTGCTCCGCGATTTCCTGCGCCGACTGGCGCAGGCGCGGGTGCCGGCGCAGGGCCTGCTGCTCGGCGCTATCCAGGCGCACCACGACCTGCTGCGCGCCCGCCGGCCCGGCCGCCAGCAACAGCAGCAGCAAGAGCCCGGGCAGGCGATGGAAAATGGGAAGGTGATTCATAGGCATTGGTTAGGCCGCTTGTCCCCTCCGCCGGCAGCGGCCAGCGGAGGGGAGCGGTACACAGGGGCGGCCCGAACGCGGACCACCAGCAGCTAGGATTTCTTGACCAGCGCCATGCCGCACTGCGGGCATTTGCCGGGCTCGGTGGCGGCTACTGCCGGGTGCATGGGGCAGGCGAAGGCTGCGCCCACCGTCTTGTGGGGATGGGCCTCGTCCAGTTTGTCGAAGCGCACGGTCAGGGCTTTGCCGTCGGCCGTGTTCAGCGTCACGATGGCCGTGCGCACCTTGGCCCCGGCGGGCAGCTTGGCCGTGAGGTGGTCCTCACCGGCCGGGGCGAGCGGCACGGTTACGGTCGCGTTGGTAGTCAGCTGCACCAGCACCGAGCCACTCATGCCCTTGTTGGGCACGGCGCTCATCTTGGCTCCAAGCAGGTAGAAAGCCAGCTCGGTGGGCTGGGCGACCAGTTCGAGGTGGTAGGGGCTGGCCGAGCGCACCACGCCGCCGTGGGGGGCGACGTGGGCGTGGGTTTCACCCGCCGCCATCTCAGCGTGCTGGGCGTGGGCAAGAGGCGCGGCGGCCAGCAGGGCCAGCGCGGCGAGGAAGGTGCGAAGCATTGGGAAGGGCTGAGCTAGAGGGGGTAGGAGCAGGATTAAGCCTTTTTCAGGTCCATGCCGCACTTCGGGCATTTGCCGGGCGCGTCGCCCTGGCCCCCGTCGTTCATCGGGCACACGTAGGCGGCGGCGGTCGTCTTCATTTTGCCCTCGTTCTTGGCGTGCCAGTCCTTGAACTGCTGGATTTCCTGCTGCTGGGCATCAATCATCATTTTGGCCATCTCCTTGAGCTTGGTATCCTTGCCGTGGGCCAGCTCCGCTTTGGCCATGTCCACGGCGCTCTGGTGGTGCACCGTCATCATCATATTGAAGTTCATGTCCGGGTCGGCCACCAGCTGGGGCATGTTTTTCATCATGCCATCCATCGAGGCCTTCATCTGGGCAGTGAAAGGGTCGGCCGGGTCCTGGGGCTTGTAGTTGGTCGGGGCCGAGTCCAGGCGCTCGGCGATGGGCTCCAGCTCGCCGATTTCCTTCTGCTGGTCGGCCTTGATTTTTTCGGCCATCTGGCGCATGGTGGCATCCTTGCCGTCGCGCAGCTCGATGTCGGCCATGGCCACCGCCCCCTTGTGGTGCTCCAGCATCATGTGGGCAAAGTCGTGGTCGGTGTTGCCCTTCATCTTCATGGCGTTCATCTTGGCCATCATGTCGTTCATAGACGCCATCAGGGGGGAGGTGCCGGCCGCGCCATCCGCCATTTTGGAGTGGTCCATGCCGGCCATATCGCCAGCGGCAGCAGTGGTATCGGCCTTGGCCGAACTCGTTTCGGTAGCCGTGTTATCAGCTGATTTATCGGCGTTGCAGCTGCCTAGCAGCAGGGTGCCCGAGCACAGGGCGGCGAGGAAAAAAGCGGACTTGTTCATGGGGTTTGGGTAAGAGGTGGTGGTAAAAAAGGGGGGGGGTGACGATGCCGGTTAGGCCTGCACGTTAATGGTGAAGTCGCTGGTGTGAATCTGCCCGCCGTGGTTGAATTGCAGGAACACGCGGTAGAGGCCGGGCTTTTCGAAGTTGGTATTGAAGCCGATGACGGGGCCCTTGTCGGCTTGGTCGTTGGGGTGCACGTGCAGGTAGCGCTCGGTGTCCTCGCTGATGACCACGACGTGGCCCAGCGCCCCTAGGTACTTGTCGAGGTCCGTCACGGGCTGGCCGTTCTTGCTAAGGCTGATTTTCATGCCCAGCAGCTGCCCGACTTTCAGCGCCTTGTCAAAGGAGAGGGTGGCCTGGTAGCCATCCTGGCGCCACTGCATCTGGTCTTTGCTGAACTTGACGGGTGTGTACTTGGGGCCCTGCACGCTCACCACCTGGCGGCCGAGCTGGTGGCCGCTGCCAGCGGGCGTGTAGTCCTGAAACAGCACGTAGTCGCCGCCCTTGGGGAAAGTGAAGGCGGCCTTGTAGTTGCCAGCGGCCGTGAACTCGGGGTGCTCGTGGTCGAACACCGAGAGGTCCTTGCGGACGATGATGAGGTGGATTTTCTTCTCGTGCACCACGGCCAGCGGTACCGGAGCCTTTTCATTGCCGAGTTCCTGCGGGGTGTAGGTGAGCGTCGCCGGCTGGCCGGCCACCAGCTGCATAGGCTGGGGCTCGAACTTCATCTGGTAGCTTTTGCCATTGCTTACCTGGTCGTTGTGGACTAGCTCCATGCCGCACTTGGGGCACTTCTCGCCGGGCTTGGTACTGGTCACCTCTGGGTGCATGGGGCAGGCGTAGGTGTGGCCCCCGGCGTGGGCAGCGGTGCTGTCGGGCGCGGTGCCGGTGGGCGTGGTAACGGTGTTGGTGGCGCTGCTGCTGGACGAATCCGAGGAGCAGCCGGCAACGGCGAAAATGCTGGCAGCGGCCAGCAGCGGAACAAGAATGCGATGCATGAAAACGGGTATGGGATGGGAAATGCGGGGCCGAAAAGGCCGTTGGGGCCTACGCCTGCCACTGCTGCCAGAGCACGAAGCCCAGCGCGGCAGCCAGCCCGGCGTAGAGCAGGTAGGACAGCCAGCGGCGGCCCGGCCCACGGGGGGGCAGCGCGCCGGCCTCCTGACAGCAACTCTTCATTGCGGAGGAGGAAAAACCAGGAAAATGGGGGGAGGGGGCGCGGCCTAGCCACGCGGACGAGCAAACGAAAAGGCCCGCCCCGGACATAGCATAGCTATGCCGGCGCGAGCCTTAGCGCGTCGGAAGAATCAGACAGTCAGCGACTGGATGAAAATGCGGATGTCAGGTATTTTGGGCTTGAGCTGCCGGGGCGAAACCAGGACAACGGTAGCCGTGCGGTCCCACTTGCCAGCCAGGGGCCGAAAATGAAACTCGATTGCCGCCGGCAGCACAGCCGGGGCAGGGATAAGCAGGTGCTTCTGAGCGGGCGTGGTCAGCGAGGACAGCAGCGAAGCCGACTTATCCTTGCAGCAGTCGTGGCTGCGGGGCGACTTGGCCGGGTGGCCATCGTGCTTGACCTGGTGCTCGGCTACCGCGCCGTGCCCGTGGCAGCCGGGGTGCGCCGGCTTCTGGGCTTCGTGGTGGCGCATGGCCGCCATCGGCGGTGCCAGCAAGGTAAGATTTACCGTCGCGCACCAGCACTGCCCCACGAACACGTTGACGAAGACGAGCAGGAAGCTCGTCGCCAGCAAACGGCGGAAAGGGTACAGGCTACGGAACATAACGGGCGCTAAGCAGCCGCAAAATTAGGTTTTCTCCCGAGAGGAAATGGGCTGCTTCCTTACCCGCGAAGCCGCAAAAGGGTTCCGGCAGCTAGGTCAGGCTTATGGAGATGCAGGAGTAAAAAGGCCTCCGTGAGTGCCCTAGGGCGTTTTGCTGAGGCAGCCGCCAAGCGTCGGGTGAGTACTTAGTGCAAAATTATGCAAGTATGTGACGTGATTTTATAAGCATGTCGCTGGTAACTGCCTGATAATGCCGCAGGGCTTCGAAAATAAATTTTAGCCTTTTTCCAAGCGGTGGGGTGGATTTCGTATTCATTGGTGAGCGGGGTTATCAGGACCTGATTCTTGGTGCCCCAATCAATAACTTTATTTTTTACCCCTTTTACCTATGGCAACTACGCCAAAAATGCTGGGGCTTTTACAAGAGAAAGCCCAAAGACTTGGTATCGCTACCGATGCGATACTGCAATCAACCATCCAGTTCTACTGGTACAACGCCGACGACCAGTTTGAGGCGCTCGGCAGCGGCGTGCTGCTGACTGTTGAGAGCCGCTACTTCGTGGCCACGGCCGCCCACGTCATGAAGGGTGCTACCGCCAACACCTACGTGGTGCTGGGTGGCTACGAAATGAAACTGGCTGGCCGGTGGTGCTCCACAAGCACCATCGTCAATGACCTAGCCGTGCTGGAGCTGAGCGACGCGCCGCAAATAGCGGAGTTGCAGCAGGCCTACCGATTCCTGACGCTGGATGACCTGACCCTGAAGCTGGAAAGCCTTACCGGCAACTACCTGCTGGTGGGCTATCCGGCCACCAAGACTAGGGTCTACGGCGGCGGGGTGCATCCGAAGCCCTATTTTCTGCAAGCGCCGGAGGCAACCGACTTCAACCTTGCTAGCAAAAGTCTGCAACGCGCTGCCCACCTCGTGCTCAACGCTACGGGCCTGGTAGTGTCCGCTACCAACCCCAACCCTCACAAAACCCCGGAACTGGAAGGCGTCAGCGGCGGCGGCGTGTGGGATACCTGCAACTACCTGCTGCGCGACCCGGCCCAGGAGAAAAAGCTGGCGGGCATCATCACCGAGGAAGTGAAGAGTAGCCGTGGCCGCCTGCGTCACTTATTAGTTACGCGGACGGCCGTACTACTGGAAGTCATGCGGCGGGGCTTTGACTTGAACCTACCGGCATCTACGACCATAAAGACCAAGGCCAAACCTGATTATTTGGCTGTTCCGTAGCTGGTGGCGTCTAAAACGCAGATACTATGGGGCCCGACAGGAAGCGTAAACTTCTGCTGTCGGGCCCCGGCGCGTTGAAGCTACTGGCTAGTGTACCAGCGGCGGCGGAACCAGAAGGCGACGTTTACTAGGGCAATCAGGGCTGGCACCTCAATCAACGGACCGATGACGCCGGCAAAGGCTTGCCCTGAGTTCAACCCAAAGACCCCAATGGCTACGGCAATGGCCAACTCAAAATTGTTGCCGGTGGCCGTGAAGGCGATGCTGGCGTTTTCAGCGTAGTCAGCCCCCAGGTACTTGCCGGCCGCGAAGCTGAGCACGAACATAATACCGAAATAGAGGGCCAGCGGAAGGGCAATGCGCAGCACGTCGAGGGGAATCCGCACGATGGTTTCGCCTTTCAAGCTGAACATGACCACGATGGTTAATAGCAAGGCAACCAAGGTAATTGGGCTAATGGCCGGGATATACACCCGCTCATACCACTCGTTGCCTTTGAGACGGCGCAGCACTAGGCGCGAGAGAAACCCGGCCGCGAAGGGGATGCCCAGGTAAATCAGCACGCTCGGGGCAATGTCACCCATGCTGATGTTCACGGCGTAGCCTCTCAGGCCGAAGTGCGGGGGTAGGACCGTGATAAAGAGCCAGGCCAGCACGGCGTAAAACAGCACCTGAAAGATAGAATTGAGGGCCACCAGGCCGGCCGCGTACTCGCGGCTGCCGTCGGCCAGGTCGTTCCAGACGAGTACCATCGCAATGCAGCGGGCAATGCCAATGAGAATCAGCCCCATCATGTACTCGGGCTTGTCGGGCAGCAGCCAGATAGCCAGGAAAAACATGAGCAGCGGCCCCACTAGCCAGTTCAGCACCAGCGACAGCCCGATAATGCGCGTGTTTTTAAAGACCGTGGGCAGTTGCTCGTACTTGACCTTAGCCAGCGGCGGGTACATCATCAGAATCAGGCCCAGGGCCAGCGGCACGTTCACCGTGCCCACCGAAAAGTAACTTACGGCGTCGTTGATGCCGGGCACGAAATAGCCCAGGCCTACTCCCAGGGCCATGGCCAGAAAAATCCAGAGCGTCAGCCCCCGGTCGAGGCCCGAGAGCTTCTTCTGGGCGATAGCCGTTGGGAGCGGCGCGGAAAGTGATTGGGGAAGCATAGTCATGAAAAAAAGAGGTTAAGCGACGCCCACGCTCGGGCTGCGGCGCTCCATTTGCACCGTATTGCGCCACACGCCG
>NZ_WQKZ01000008.1 GCF_009755225.1 Hymenobacter ginkgonis | reverse complement strand
GCTTTGCGCAACTACCCTATGTGGTAAGGCAACACTGAATAATAAACTCATTAGTATACCCAGGAACAGGTATACCTTAGTGCAGTAAAGGTTCTTGACCATACAATTCGGTTAGAGGTTTAAAAGCGGAGGAAGAAGAAGAGGCAAATAGTTTTCATAGGTGGCGCAAGCGCGCCTAAAGCACCCAATTATCTCAGGTCGCTTAGCAAGAAATCAGTAACCGTAATTTATTTTTTGCGGTGCGCTAGGCAGCTAGACGGGTAGGTTAACCAGCTTTTCTGATGAAAGAATGTAGCTGAACCTTGGCTGCTAATCACGGATAGGAGCGACTTACTATTTGGTCCGTGCAATTCAATTCTGCTCATGGAACAGGTGTTTTGACTTCTTGTTAACAGTATTATTTGAGCAGTTAGTCCCTCCATACTGCCGAGCTTATACTCAGGCAACAGGCAATTAGTTTTATTTTTTGTAAATATAATACCACTACTTTCCTCGATGAAGCTAATAATGAAACTTTTTGTCAAAAAAGTTATTATTCAACTTTATACATGAGCTTTTGTAGCTCGTCTGTCTGATTGTAGATATAGCCTAGCTAAAGTGCTAAATAGGCCTTCAGTATCTCTCACGGGGCTTTTGCGAGCTACTTGTTATAGTGCAGTTGGCTTCATTTTACCCGGCACCCGCTCATTGCCTGGCACTATCTAGTGTTCAGGTAGTTTTTTAGTTATCCTCAGCCAAATTGCCGGCTACCCCGAAAATGCTAACTCGCTTACCCATGAGTCTGCCTTATATAAACTCGCCTCTATATCGCGCGGCAACTTGCCAGCGTAGCAGTAGCTACCTTATCAGCATTAGTTACTGCTAGCAGCTACCTGCCTACTCGGTGGTAAATTCAGCGCCCGCCAGTTTTACATGCCCGCACTGGTTTTCACTGCGCCACGCCCGAGCTGGCTTGGGCAACCACTCATTCATTTCCTGAACTCCTCATGGACATTAAGTATCTATCCGACGCCAAAGGCGCCATAACCGGCGTTTTTATCCCCATTGCCGAGTGGGAGCAGCTTAAAAAGCAGTACAGCATCCGCGAAGAAGCCCCGGCCGAATCTGGCGCCAAGCTGCAGCAAGGGCTAGCCGAGGCGCTGAAAAAAGCAAAGCCGAGCGAATAAGCCCTGGCCTTGCGCCGCGCCCATCTGCTTAACGCCTCCCAGCCCCTACCCCCCTACCGGCAGCGTTAGCGTCAGTTCTGTGAATTGGCCTTCTTCGCTGGCTAGGGTAAACGTGCCGCCGTGGCCCTTGGTGATGATGTCGTAGCTGAGCGAGAGGCCCAGGCCAGTGCCCTCGCCGCTGGGCTTGGTGGTGAAGAAGGGATTGAACACCTTCTGCTTAATAGCGTCGGGCACCCCGTTGCCATTGTCTCGAATCTTTATTTCGACTTGCTTGCCTGCTTGCTGGGTGCGCACCTGCACCTCAGGCTGGTAGCCGGGGCCGGCGCTCAGCTGCTTCTGGCGCACCGCGTAGAAAGCGTTGCTGAGCACGTTGAGCAGCACGCGGCTTACCTCCTGCGGCACCACGGGCACGGGGGGTAGGGCAGGGTCGAGCTGCGTAGTAAGGCGGGCCTCGAAGGCGCCATCCTTGGCGCGGCTGCCGTGGTAGGCTAGCTGGACGGCTTCTTCGGCCAGCGCATTAAGGTTGGTCGGCTGCTTTTGGCCGGGATTGGTGCGGGCGTGGGCGAGCATTCCGCGCACAATGGAGGAGGCGCGCTGGCCGTGCTGACTGATTTTTTGGAGGTTCTGCTGCACGTCGGTCAGCAACTCGCGCTCCAACTCGGGGTCGCGGGTAGAGCGAGCAGCTTCCTCGGCCAATTCCGCTAATAATTCGGTGCTGACTTCGGAAAAGTTATTGACGAAGTTGAGCGGGTTTTGGATTTCGTGGGCAATGCCCGCTGTCAGCTCACCTAGGCTCGCCATTTTTTCGGCCTGCACGAGTTGGGTTTGGGCAGTTTTGAGGTCGGTCAGGGCTTGCTGCACAGCTTCTTTCTGCTCGCTGAGCTGCTGGTTGGCCTGGTGCTTAGCCCGGTTGCTTCGAATAAGAACGAGGGCCAGCCCAACCAGCAGCACCAGCCAGCCGGCTAGCGCTAGCACCAGTTGCCGCTGGCGGCTGGCGGTTTGCTCGCTCAGCGCTCGGGCCTGGGTGAGGCGCTGAATTTGGGCTTCTTTCTTGAGCAGGTTTTGGCGGTAAGCCAGGTTGGCTATCCGGTTGGCCGTGGCCACGGCCGTAAGGCTGTCCTTATAGGCCGTATACTGGCGGAAGTACAGCAAGGCCTTGGCGTAATCGCCCTGCCGGGCGGCAGCCTTGCTCAGGGCTTGGCTGCGGTCGCGCAGTTGGCGGCTGACCACCAAACGGCGCGTTAGTTGTGGCGAGCTGCTTTTGGCCGTCAGCAGCGTATCGAGCCACTTATCGATTGGCGCCAATTGCGCGCGGAGATACTGCTGGAAGGCAGCGCTGCCGGGCGCGGGCATCGTGCCGGGGAGTGGCACGGCTGGGATGGCGCGGCCGTTGCGGCGCAGGGTAGCAGCCGCGGGCGCATGAGGCGCAGGGGGGGTAGCCTCGCTGTTTTTCCACACATCCAGCTCCTTAAAGGAGGAGACTTCGGGCGCCGACACACTGCTGCTACGCATCGCCACTTCTAGCGCCCGAAACAGCGGGTCGTAGTGCTTGAGCAGGTCGGGGGCCGTGCGGGCCAGCTGGTGTTGGCTGCGGCCAACTTGGCTCATTACCCAGCCAACTTCGCCAGTATCGTGCAGCTGGCTAGCCAGTTGCTCGGCTTCGCGTAGCAAGGGGGCGGCCTGTTCGGGCTGTTGCCCTTGCAGCCGCAGGCTCGCCAGCTGGGTTAAGGCAGCTATCTGGCCGGGTACGTAGCCGAGCCGCCGCGCTTGGGTTAGCAAGGAGTCGGCAACTGGCTCCGAGCTGATGGGTTGGCGCAGGGCCGCTTTTAAGCGGCTGACTTCTTTGCCGGCCACCACTTGCGCCCGGAGCGGCAGGCAAGCCAAGCCCCAAAGCAACACGAGCAAAAAGGGACTACCAAAACGACGAAGCAGCTGCATGGGATAGCAGAAGAAGGCGAGAACGCAAAGGTGCGGGTTTTCAACGACCAAACATGCGTACTGGCCATCCGTCAATTCGTTACAGCCGCGGTTGCCTGCACTTTTTGAGGCTGCGTTGGGGCCATCTCCCGCGGGGGCGCACAGTGCCCCGCTAGTCCCAAATCAAAACGCCAGGGCCCTACCCTGCTCCGGAAACACGAGCTTCACTCCTAGCGTGTTGCCCGCCGCCAGCTGCGTTTTGATAATGGCCTCGTTGCCCACCGTTGGCTTGAGGTGGGTGATGACGACGGGCAGCCCGCGCAGCGTGCTGGGGCCAGCCAGTTGGCCGAGCGTGCCAAGTTCGCGCAGCAGCAGCGCCGGCGTAAGGTGGCCGAATAACTGCTGCTCGGGCTGGGCATTGGGGTAAGAAGCTTCCATGAAAATGGCCTTCAGCTGCCCGTGCTGAACCAGCGGCTGCACGGCTAGCCAGAGGTCATGCAGGTAGTGCGTTTTCTCCAGGTCGTCGGCCCCCGTATCGCCGAGGTACAGCAAGTAGCTGTCGTGGCTGCGCACCAGAAAAGCAGTGCTTTGCATGTTGCTGCCGTGGCTGAGCACAAAGGCCTGCACGCTGAGCGCAGTATTGTCGAGGGGCATGGCTTGGCCCGGCACCAGCGCGCGCAACTGGTATTTGCCCAAGGCTGGTGGAGCACCACCATTGCCGAAGTTGGGCCAAGCCCGCCAGTTCAAATAGTCCTGCTGAAGAGTATGTAGGCAGGTAGGCAGGCCGTAGATGGGCTTGGGGGTATCGTCGGGGGCGTTGAGTAGTAACCCGGCTACGTGGTCGAGGTGCGGGTGTGAGAGGCAATAGCCTTTGATGTTTTGCCGCAACACCTCATCGACTGAAGCGGTAAAAACGTGGTTTGCCACGGCCTTTTCGGCGCCGGGGCGCAGGCTGCCCGCGTCGAGCGCGATAAACGCGGTGGTGCCGGCCGCGGCCACCAGGTAGGCCGAAAGGTTGCCTTCGGCCAAGCCACCCTTTACGCCCAGCGGCACCACCGTAAAGGCTGGCGCAACGGTGGGCTGCGCCCGGGTGGGTAGGGCCAAGAGCCACGCCGCCAGCAGAAATAGATAGGTGTGCATGGATGAATTCGGCGCAAATCTGCTACAAACCAACGTAGTACTCCGCTCCTACCCCGCCCCAGCTACGCAAGTACTGAAATACCACTCCGCTCTATAAAGCTTAGTTGAATTCGTAGGGGTAGCCAATTTCCTGCAAGTCAGTGGCGAGCATGGTCCAGTCCTCTACCTCATCAACCAGGGCCAGCGCCTTGGCTTTGGTCAAAGGCTCTTGGCGGTAGATGGGCGCAACAGCCTCCGCAGTAACGGGCTTTTTATCCGACTCGTCTGTGTAGTACTCGGTTGCCCAATCGGCGTAGGTAGCCGGTTGGTTATCAAATATGTAAAGCAACTCTTCCGAGCCGTCGTCCTCGTTTTCTACCGTGCCGCGCTGCCAGCCATGCGCCGGCGTATACCAGAGGCAAAACGTGGTGCCAATGGAGTTGACCGGCTCGCCAAACATAAAGCTCTCGAATGCATCGGGTAAGCCGCGCGTCACCTGGGCCTTATCGGGCTGGTCGTATTCGTGCATAAAGCCGTTTATTACGCAGCCTTCGGGGCGGAATAATACCAGCATTTGGTCGCCCTCACCGTCGCGCATTTCAAGCAACTGCTCGTCCTCGCCCCAGGCTGGGTTGTAGGAGTAGTAGCGGTATTCCCAGTCGGGCGAATTGATAGCATCGAGCACCGCTAATGCTTTGCAGAGGCGCTTGAGGTCGGCGGCGGGGGGTAGGGCGGCGTAGTTTTGGGTAGAAATCATGGGGGGATAGGGCTTGCCTAATAGGTCTTCGTCATGTCATCCGGCACTACAATGAGGTAGTCGGCCAAGGCAACATTTTCTTTATCTACTTGCTGCAACTGGCTCTGCGTGACCACACTCAGCGTTTGGATACGCAGTGGCTTCTTGCTATCGGCGCGCAAGTAGGCCACAATGCCGTCGTGGTTGTCGGAGTGGTACGAGCCATTCAGGTGCAGCAGCGTTTGGCCGGGCCCGAGGCTACGGCGGATGTAGGTGGCCATCGTGGCGTCCTTCAGCGCCTGGGCCTGGATGATGTTGCGGGCGCCCCCGCCGCCGTGGGCCGAGGCGTCGCCCCCAAACATAGCCGTCATTTTCTTATAGCCCGGCAGGTCGTAATCTACTTTGAGCGGCAGCGGCGTAAAGTATGCCTTTTCGGCGGCGGGCAGCTTGTCGAGGGCCGCAAGCGAGCCGCGGGCCACCTGCTGCGCATAGCGCCGCGGCGCGTTGGTGCCCACAATGGCGATTTTCTCTTCGCGGGCAAATTGCAGCAGCGGGCGGTAGTCGGTGGCGTAGTTGGGCCAAGGCCGGCTTTGGCGCTCGAAGGCCGAGTCGGGCAGGGTGCCGGCGGCATATTGCGCCACCAGGGGCTGCACGTCGCGCTCAAACATTTCCATACCTAGCACCAGCTGGCCGGGGCCCTTGGCTTTAGCTAAGTCTTTGGCCACCTGCAATTCGAGCCAGTGCGCCATCGGGTCGTTGTGCTGCTCACCAAAGAGCACTACATCGGCTTGCGCCAGCTGCGCGAGCATTTGGTCGTAGTCGGCCACTTGGCCCTGGGCCGTAAAGAGGCGGTAGGCGGGCCGGTCGCCGGCGGGTACAAAAGCCAGCAGGGGTAGGAATAACAGGCAGTAGCAGGCCAATCGAGTCAACATCATACAAAAGAACACTAAAAAAGAACGTCATGCTGCCCTAAGGGAAGCAGCTCGCCCGTATCGTTGAAGTAGTAACCAACGACGCGGCCAAGATGCCTCCCTTAGGGCAGCATGACGTTCTTTTTTATCTCTAAAGGCCTACCCTTTATAAAACATCCACTTCGACAACTCCTTGTAGGTCACTTTCTTGCCATACATCAAAATACCTACGCGGTAAATACGGGCCGCTACCCACGTAGTGCCTACAAAGCCAGCTACCAGCAGCGTGCCCGAGAGCAGCAATTGCCAAGTAGGCACACCGAAAGGCAGGCGCATAACCATGGCAATGGGCGAAGTGACAGGAATCATCGACAGCCAAAAGGCCAGCGGGCCGTTGGGGTCGCCGTTGATGATGACATTAATGCTCACAATATAGCTGAGGATGAGTGGTATCGTGACTGGAAACATGAATTGCTGGGCGTCGGTCTGGTCGTCCACGGCCGAGCCAATGGCCGCAAACATGGACGAATACAGCAGGTAGCCACCCAAGAAATAAAACAAAAACCCGCCGATGATGCTGCCAATTGGCAGCCCCGATAGCACGCTCCAAATGCTAAACTGCTGGCCCGGCTGCGGCGTGGCCCCTACCCCCGCCTCGCTAGCCGACGCTGGCGCGGCGGTGGCCGGGCTGGCAGCAGCCGCGGGGGTAGAGGCAGCGCTAGCCGGGGTCGTTTTGAGGGGGGTAGTAGCCGTTATGGCCGGCTTGTCGGGCTTCAGCAACAGGGGCACTAGCACCGTGGTAATGCCCCACGACAGCGCCAGCCACAGCGCAAACTGCGTGAGTACGACGCCCGCAATGCCCAAAATCTTGCCCATCATCAGCTGAAAGGGTTTCACCGACGAAATCATGACTTCCATGATGCGGTTCGACTTTTCCTCGCTCACGCCGCGCATCACTTGCACGCCGTAGATGAAAATGAACATATAAACCAGGATGGATAGCACGTAGGCCATGGCCGTAGTGGTGCCCACATCGTTGCGCCTACCCCCCTGCTGGGTGAGGTCGATGGCCGTGAGGTCGACGCGGGCCTGCATCTGGTCGATGTCGGCTTGCTTGATGCCGGAGCGCGCCATGCGCAGTTCGCCCAAGGCTTTGTTTACGGCCTTGCGAATGTTTTCGCGGCGCTTGAGGGGCACGTTGCCGTTGCCCAACAGCTGAATGCCCTTGCTGCTATCGAGGGCAAAACCGGCCGGAAAATCGAGCAGCGCCGCCTGTTTGTCCTTGCTTTTTTGGAACGCCGCCTGGGCCTGGGCCAGCGAGCCCGGTGCGGCGGGCACGAAGCGCACGTCTTCAGTATCGGTGAGGTGCTCGGCCAGGTGCAGGCCGCTCTCGTCGCGCACGGCCACCACGTCGGGGCCCGAGGCGGTATTGAGTTTGCTGATGGCGATAGTAGAGCCCGCCAGCAAGAGCGGCGCCAGCAGCGAAATCACCAGAAAGCTTTTTTTGCGCACCCGCGTCAGGTATTCGCGCTGAATAATGAGCCAGATTTTATCCATGACAAGGGCCTAGCGGGCAGTTACTTCGGTTAAAGATTCGGGCATGGTTTCGCGCACCCGCTGAATAAATATTTCGTTGATGCTGGGGATGCGCTCGCGAAACGCCTGCACCTGCACCTGGCTGATGAGGAAGCGCAGCAGGTCGTTGGGAGTTGTGCCGGCGTGTAGCTGAATGCGGGCGTAGAAGTGGTCGTTTTCGCGCTCCTTTTGCTCCACTACCTCAAAGTCGGGGTGCACCACCAGTAGGCGGCCCTGGCCCTCTACCTCGTAGGTATTGGTTTTGAACTGGTTTTTAATCTGCGAAACTGGCCCGTCCAACACTTTGCGGGCGCGGTTGATGAGCGCAATATTGTCGCACAATTCCTCCACCGATTCCATGCGGTGCGTCGAGAAGATGATAGTCGCGCCCTCGTCGCGCAGCTGCAAAATTTCGTCCTTAATCAGGTTGGCATTGATGGGGTCGAAGCCCGAGAAGGGCTCATCGAGGATAATGAGCTTGGGCTGGTGCAGCACGGTGGCGATAAACTGCACCTTTTGCTGCATGCCTTTGCTAAGGTCTTCCACGTTTTTTTGCGCCCAGAGCTTTAGCTCGAGGCGGTCGAGCCAATGCTTGATGCGCTGCACGGCTTCGGCGCGGGGCAGGCCACGCAGCTGCGCCAGGTAAAGCAGCTGCTCGCCCACTTTCATCTTTTTATAGAGGCCACGCTCCTCGGGCAGGTAGCCAATTTGGCCGATGTGGCTGGGGTTCAGGCGTTCACCCTGAAAGAGGATTTCACCCGAGTCGGCCCCCGTTATCTGGGTAATGATGCGGATGAGCGAAGTTTTGCCCGCGCCGTTGGGCCCAAGCAGGCCGAAGATGCTGCGCTCGGGCACGGCCAAGCTCACACCATCGAGGGCGGTGTGCGCGGCGTACTGCTTGCGCACATCGCGAGCTTCAAGGATAGACCGGGGGGTAGGGTGTGCCATAGGGTGAAAGAAGAAGTGAAGAAGAGCGAAGTAAAAGTAGCCGCCACTGGCAGCGACTTGCTACTGCCGGGCGCCAAACAGCAATTTAGCGAGCCGAAGCGGTAGCTATCGGTCCTGAACGGAGGCGCGCCCTACCCCATACGGCCTGGTTCATCGTCGTCGAGTTCCTGCAATTGGCGTTCGAGCCGGTCGAGGTGCTGGCCGTAGAGGCGCTGCAAATACCACGTTGTGCCCCGCGAGGCGGGCCAGTACAGCACGGCCGCCTGCCCCACAAGTAAGATTAAGAGCCAGGCCAAGCGCGATGGCGTAGGCGTAAAATTGCCTAAAAGCCCGAGCAGGGCCAATGCACCCAGCAGCACCGACGTTACCGGAATCATGGCTAGGGTGAGGCGATAATAAAACCGGATAAGCGTGCGCAGCCCCCCCGTAATGCGCACCAGGTGCGCCCGCAGGTCGCCCGCTGGGTCGTCCATGCTGCGCAACACGCTCAGCTTGCGATAAAAGTAGTAGATGCATACCAGCGCTACCAGCGCCAGCAACCCCCCAAATAGCCGCACCCACAGCACCGAGGCCAAGGCAGCCAATGCCAGCGAAGCCACCAGCAAGCTGTAGTTGACAGCCAGCTCTATGCGCGCATTGCGGCGCAGCTGCTCCACGATACTGCCCGACTGCCGAGCCACCAACTGGGTTAGCTCGGCACTGGTGAGGGGGGTAGGCGTAGGCGCTGACTGCGGCTGCTGCCATTGACGGCGCAAGTCATCAAGTTCCATAGAGTAGGTATTCGTTAAGCACTAATTACGAACTAGTTGGCGACGCAGCTTCTCCTGCACTCGGTGCATTTTCACGCGCACATTGTTCTGAGTAATACCCAGGATGTCGGCCATTTCCTCGTAGGGCCGGTCTTCCAGGTAGAGCAGCACGAAGGCCTTGTCCACGTCCGAGAGCCGGTCGATGGCCCGGTAGAGGGCCGCGGTTTCTTCGGGCTCGTAGGCGCTGCCATCGGTGGGCTGCACGAGGTGCCAAGCTTCCTGCTCGAGGCCCACCGCAGCGGGCCGGCGGATGCGCTGGCGCAAGTTGCTAATGGCCACATTCAGGGCAATGCGGTAGAGCCAGGTACTGAGCTTGGCATCGGGCTGCGGCACGTAGCGCGGCCACGCCCGCCACAGCTGCAGCACGATTTCCTGAAACAAATCCTGCCGGTCGTCGGCGTCCTGGCAGTAGAGCCGGCACACCCGCCGCACAAGGGGCTGGTAGTCGTGCAAAGCAGCCAAAAAATCAGCAGACGGGGCAGCGCTCATGCGGGGGGTAGGAGTTTCGAGCAGGTTAATCGTTGGTTCCGGCTGCGCATTACAGGCCGCCAGATTTTTCTCAGCAAAAGGCGCAAGAACACAAAAAAAAGCCCTACTTAGCCAATGGCTAAGTAGGGCTTCAGCGAACCGCACGAATCAACTAAATCGAGGCAATCCGTTTAAATCTGTTGATTATTGAAAATACTCCTTCACTTTCTCGAAGAAACCTTTCTCGTTCTTGCCAGGATGCGGCGTAAAGTTGTCCGAGTCGCGCAGCTTCTCCAACAGCTCACGCTCTTGGTTGCTCACGTTTTTGGGCGTCCACACATTCAGGTGAATGAGCTGGTCGCCGCGGCCGTAGCCGTTCAGGTCTTTAATGCCCTTGCCGCGCAGACGCAAAATCTTGCCCGGCTGGGTACCCGCGTCTACCTTGATTTTTACTTTGCCTTCGATAGTCGGCACTTCTAAGTTGGTACCCAGCGCGGCATCCACGAAGCTAATGTACTGCTCGAACATAATGTTGTTGCCGTCGCGCTTCAGGAACTCGTGCGGCTCCTCCTCAATCTGAATGAGCAGGTCGCCGGGTACGCCGCCGCGCTCCGGAAAGTTGCCTTTACCACTCATGCTCAGCTGCATATCGTTGGCAACGCCGGCCGGAATGTTAATCGGAATGACTTCCTCATTCAGCTGGCGGCCTTCACCTTTGCATACATCGCAGGTAGCCGAAATAGTCTTGCCTTCGCCGTGGCAGGTAGGGCACGTGCTAGCGCTCACCATTTGGCCGAGCATCGTGTTCACCACTTTCTTCACCTGGCCTTGGCCCTGGCAGGTAGCACAGGTTTTGAGCTCGGTGCCATTTTTGGCGCCGGTACCGCTGCACGGCTGGCAAGCCACGTAGCGTTTCACCTTAATTTTTTTCTCGACGCCGTTAGCTACTTCTTCCAAATCAAGCTTGAGCTTGATGCGCAAATTGGAGCCCTTCTTCACACGCCGGCCCTGGCCGCGACCGCCGCCAAAGAACCCGTCGAAGCCCCCACCGCCGCCGCCAAAAATGTCGCCAAACTGCGAGAAAATATCCTCCATATTGGGCGCACCGCCGCCGTTGCCACCCACGCCCTGGTGCCCAAAACGGTCGTAGCGGGCGCGCTTATCGGCGTCGCTGAGCACCTCGTAGGCTTCAGCAGCTTCCTTAAACTTGTCCTCGGCCGTGGGGTCGTCGGGGTTTTTATCGGGGTGATACTTAATAGCCATCTTGCGGTAGGCCGACTTAATGACGTCGCCTTCCGCATTTTTTGCTATCCCTAATACTTCGTAATAATCGCGCTTGGTTGCCATTTTTCTTTAGAAAATGACTTGTCATTGCGAGCAAAAAGAAGCAAGCGCACCCTAACAAGCTAACAGCACGCTACCAGCGTGGACGGAGTCGTTCGGATGCGCTTGCTTCTTTTTGCTCGCAATGACAAGTATAAATAGAGTTTATTGTCCCAACACCACTTTGGCGTGGCGGATAACCTTATCACCTAAGTAATAGCCTTTTTCAATCTCCTCAACAATCTTGCCGCGCAAATCGTCGCTCGGAGCTGGAATTTGCGTGATGGCCTCGTGCAAGTCGGCGTCGAAATCACCGCCCTTAGCTTCCATTAAGGCTAAGCCCTTCTGCTGCAAGGTCTTGCTGAGCTTATTATGCGTAATATCAAGTGCGTTTTGCAGCGCGGCTGGGTCGGCAGTGCCCTGGGTATGCTGGCGGGCGCGGTCAAAATCGTCGAGCACGGGTAGCAAGGCCACCATCAGTTCCTGGTTGGCCGTTTTGAAGAGGTCGGTACGCTCCTTCGCAGTGCGGCGCTTGTAATTCTCAAACTCGGCGGCCAGGCGCAGGTATTTGTCTTTGAGGTCGGCCAGCTCGGTTTCTGCGCGGGTGCTGCCTTCGCTAGCGCCCACCTCGGGGGTAGCCGCGTCAGTAGTAAGGTCCTGCTCGCCGGCGATGTGCTCGGTAGCGCTGTCAGTCAGGGGCTGGTCGTCTGGATTCATATTCTTATCGTCAGTCATTTTCTGGAAAAAATGGCGGAATCGGCTGGTGAAAGGGGTTCCCATATGGGTGATGGGTAAGGCTCAATGAATTTGCCAAAGCTGGGGAGGCTGCCAGTTTGGCACAGGCACCGGTGCAGACTTTGTAGTTTGCGTCACGTTAGTTGACTGTTTTGTCCTAGACACTGATTTTTCTTATGCAAGTTCAACTTACCAGAAGCAGTGTAGCAGCCGGTGATGACGCGGATGCTCCGCACACTTACCTATTTGAAGCCGCTGATAATTCGACAATCGAAGAAATAGCACAGCTCATTATTGGCCGGCACTACCTTCCTACTATTGCCGGGGGTAGGGCAACTTGGTCAGTAGTATCCCAAAAACCTTTAGCACTAATAGCCCAGCAGTGGACTAAGCCAAAAGGCTTTTTTTTGCTTCATCCCCGAGATGGCTGGTTGTTTACCAACCAGTTGCTACTGCTCCACCTAAACTACCACGGTCAACAAGACCCGGAGCAGGTTTACCAAACACTAGCTGAGCTACGGTTTCCGCAGGGATGATGCACGAAGTATTAAGCTTACGCTATTTACTCGTGCAGTGCGCCCCAAATCATGTCCTTCAGCCGCTGGATATTTTTGTTAGTGAGGCTGGAGATGAAGACGGTCGGTGGCAAATCGGGGGGTAGGGAGGCTAAGATGTCGGCTTCCAATTCTTCGTCGAGCATGTCGGACTTGGTGATGGCCAGCAGGCGCTTTTTATCCAACAAATCGGGGTTGAATTGCTGCAATTCGCCCAGCAATACCGCGTATTCGGCGGCAATGTCTTTGCTATCGCAGCTTATCATAAAGAGCAGCATAGAGTTGCGCTCGATGTGGCGCAGGAAGCGCGTACCCAAGCCTCGGCCCTCGGCCGCGCCCTCAATGATGCCCGGAATGTCGGCCATCACAAATGATTGATAATCACGGTAGGCTACTACCCCCAGGTTGGGCACCAAGGTCGTGAACGCGTAGTCGGCAATCTTGGGCTTGGCCGCCGACACGACTGAAAGCAAGGTGCTTTTACCCGCGTTGGGGAAGCCCACCAGGCCTACATCGGCCAGCAGCTTGAGCTCTAGAATAACCTGCTCCTCAATGGCTGGCTCGCCGGGCTGAGCATACTGCGGCGCCTGGTTGGTAGAAGTCTTAAAGTGGTCGTTGCCAAGGCCTCCGCGGCCGCCAGGCGTGAGGATAAGGCGTTGGCCTTCCTCCGTAATTTCGAGCTTCATTTCGCCCGTTTCAGCGTCGCGCGCCACGGTGCCCAGCGGCACCTGAATGACAATATCCTCGCCCTGCGCGCCGGAGCGCAGGTTTGGGCCGCCACCCTCGCCATCCTGCGCAAAAAGGTGCTTGCGGTATTGTAGGTGCAGCAGTGTCCAGAGTTGCGAGCTGCCTTCCAAGATAATGTGGCCGCCCCTACCCCCGTCGCCGCCGTCGGGGCCGCCGTTGGGCAGTCCTTTGGCCCGGAAGAAGTGGTGCGAGCCCGCCCCACCCTTGCCCGAACGGCAGGTGATTTTGACGTAATCGATGAAGTTATTATTAGCCACGGTAGCAAAAGGTATGAGTTTGAAAATTATAGGTCAAAAAGAACGTCATGCTGAGCCCCGCGAAGCATCTCGGGTGCTGCCGCTAGGTAGTGCCTAACAACTGCACGCGAGATGCTTCGCGGGGCTCAGCATGACGTTCTTTTCAACGCCAACGCTAGCGGGAAGCAAGCCCTACGCCTTTACCTCGCGGGTAGCGGCGGCGGGCGCCTCATCTACGGCCGGCTTGTGCTGGTCGATGAGCAGGCAGATTTGGGCAAAAATATCGTCGATATTGCCAATGCCGTTGAGAGCGTGAAACTTATGCTGAGCGGCATAATAGCCAGCGACTTGCGCAGTTTCAGTGTTGTAAACAGTTACGCGGCGGCGGATTTTGGTTTCGTCCTGGTCGTCGGGGCGGCCGCTGGTTTTGCCGCGCTCGAGCAAGCGCTTCACCAACTCCTCCTCCCCTACTTCGAGGGCAATCATGCAGGCTACCTTGGTGTGGTGCTCGGCCAGTAGGCGGTCGAGGCTTTCGGCCTGGGCCGTGGTACGCGGGAAGCCATCGAAAATGAAACCAGCGGCTTGCTGGTTAGCACTCAATGCGCTGCCAATCATGCCGATAACCACCTCATCGGGTACGAGCAGGCCTTCGTCCATCAGCTTTTTAGCTTTCAGGCCGAGGGCAGTTCCTTCCGTAATCTGGGCCCGCAACAAGTCGCCGGTGCTCAGGTGCACCAGGTTATACTGGGCGATGAGCTTCTGGCTTTGGGTGCCTTTGCCCGCGCCGGGCGGGCCGAATAGAACGATGTTATGCATGGAGGAACAAGGTTAACGCGACTGCAGCAGCCACGCGGGGCGGGAAGATTGGCGGGCTACAGCCCAAATTACACACAAGAGCCGTTATGCGGCCACGTATACGTCGGGCAGGTTGCGGCCCAGGCCGTCGTAGTCGAGGCCGTAGCCCACCACAAAGTCATTGGAAATTTCCAGAGCCATGTAGTTCAAGGTCAACGGGTAGCGAAGGCTAGCCGGCTTGAAAAACATGGCCGCTATCTCGATAGACGCCGGGTTGTTGGCTTGCAGCGTGGGGAGCAGGTGGTGCAGGGTGGTACCCGTGTCCACGATGTCTTCTACTAAAATAATATCACGACCTTGCACATCTTCACGCAAGCCCATGATTTCCTGCACTTTGCCGGTGCTGTCGGTGCCCTCGTAGGAAGCCACGCGAATGAATACAATCTCGCATTCGCCGGTGAAGCGCTTGAGCAAGTCGGTGGCAAACATGAACCCGCCCGTGAGCACAACCACGAACAGCGGGCGGCGGCCAGCATAGTCGGCGTTGAGGCGGGCAGCCACTTTATCAATAGCCGTGGCCAGTTCAGCAGCGGACAAATAAGGCCGAAAAGGCTTGTTGTGAAGCGTAATCAGGGGGTAACCCATGCAGGTAGGAAGCGGCCCGGGTGGCCGTTTGGGGTGCAAAGGTAAGGTGGGCCGCAGTACGGATTTTTCGGACCGGGTGGATTACGCAGATTTTGTAGATGAACACCGGATGTTTTTGCGCCCCCCACACCCTCGCCTTTTAACGCCTATCGGGCATAAAACCTGCGTAATAAGGCTACCCCCCAAGTTTCATTGGAGCTGCCGCAGAGCGGTTAGGAGTATGGCTTCAGCGGCGGCTGGGGCAGCTTGTTGCACTAGTTGCACGCGGGGCTGGGGCAGTACTAAGCGCTCGCGGGTGGTGGCAGGTGCCATGCCCTGCTCGCCGCCGGGGCGAGCAATATGCGGGGCAATGACCAGCGACACGATACTCATGAGCTTGATAAGGATGTTCATGCTTGGGCCACTGGTATCCTTAAAGGGGTCGCCTACGGTGTCGCCGGTTACGCTGGCTTTGTGGGCGTCGGAGCCTTTGAACTCCATTTTGCCGTTAACCATCACGCCTTTCTCGAACGACTTTTTGGCATTGTCCCAGGCGCCACCGGCGTTACTCTGAAACATGGCCATGAGCACGCCGCTCACCGTGACGCCGGCCAGCGTGCCGCCCAGCACTTCGGGCCCAAACGCAAAGCCGATGAGGATGGGCGTGAGCAAAGCAATGGCGCCCGGCAGTACCATCTCCCGGATGGCAGCCTGCGTACTAATGGCCACACACTTCTCATACTCGGGCCGCCCGGTGCCCTCCATGATGCCGGGTATTTCCCGAAACTGCCGGCGCACTTCCTGCACCATTGCCATGGCCGCCCTACCCACCGCCGAAATGGCAAGGGCTGAGA
Source organism: Hymenobacter ginkgonis (assembly GCF_009755225.1). GTDB lineage: Bacteria > Bacteroidota > Bacteroidia > Cytophagales > Hymenobacteraceae > Hymenobacter > Hymenobacter ginkgonis. The sequence goes on along the minus strand of NZ_WQKZ01000008.1, from coordinate 112,437 downwards.
AGATAAACGGTATCATGGCGCCCACAAAGAGGCCAGCTAGCACGCGTGCATTCGAGATATCAATGGTGCTAATGTGCGCCGTGCCCATGAAGGCCGCAAATAGCGCCAGCGAAGTAAGCGCCGCCGAGGCGATGGCAAAGCCCTTGCCGGTGGCGGCCGTGGTGTTGCCCACCGCGTCGAGAATGTCGGTACGCTCGCGCACTTCTTTAGGCAGCTCGCTCATTTCGGCAATGCCGCCGGCATTGTCGGCAATGGGGCCAAAAGCGTCGATGGCCAGCTGCATAGCGGTGGTGGCCATCATGCCGGCCGCCGCAATGGCCACGCCGTAGAGGCCCGCTGCCTCGAAGCTGAGCACGATACCCGCGGCCAGCACCAAGATGGGCAGCACGGTGCTTTCCATCCCTACCGCCAGCCCACCGATGACGGTGGTGGCGTGGCCAGTACTGCTTTGCTGCACTATGCTCATGACCGGGCGCTTGCCCATCGCGGTGTAATACTCCGTGATGGTGCTCATCAGAAAGCCTACCGCTAAGCCGACCAGTACGGCGTAAAAAACGTGGTTGGCATCGAAGGTATAGCCGCGAACGGTGATGTCGCCAGCCGGCAGCATCCATTTAATTAACAGGTAAGAGAACAGGCCCGACACCACAATCGAAACGTTATTGCCTAGGTTGAGTGCGGCTTGCACGCTACCCCCCTCCTTCACGCGCACCGCCAAAATGCCTACCAGCGAAGCCACAATGCCTAAACCGGCAATAGCCATGGGCAGCAAAATGGGCGACAGGCCGCCAAACGCGTCGCTGGTGCCCAAACGCACTTCGCGGCCGAGCACCATAGTAGCCAGAATGGTAGCCACGTACGAGCCGAACAAGTCGGCGCCCATGCCGGCTACGTCGCCCACGTTATCGCCCACGTTGTCGGCAATGGTGGCGGGGTTGCGCGGGTCATCCTCCGGAATGCCCGCTTCCACTTTGCCTACGAGGTCGGCGCCCACATCGGCGGCTTTAGTGTAGATGCCACCGCCCACGCGCGCAAACAACGCAATGCTTTCGGCACCCAGCGAAAAGCCGGTGAGCACTTCCAGCGCTTTCTCCATCTCGACGCCGCTAGCCGAGCCGCCCAGCCGCACCACAAACAATTGGTAGAATACAATAAACAACGCGCCCAGCCCCAATACGGCCAGCCCTGCTACCCCCATGCCCATCACCGAGCCGCCCGAAAACGACACGTTCAGCGCCTGGCTGAGCGAGGTGCGGGCAGCCTGCGCGGTGCGCACGTTGGCCTTGGTGGCGATTTTCATCCCGATAAAGCCCGCCGTGGCCGAAAACACCGCCCCAATCAAAAAGGCGATGATAATAATCGGGCTCGACCGCTCGCCGGTGAAGCCCAGGTAGCCCAAAAACACCGAGGCAATGAGGGCAAATAGCGCCAGCACCCGGTATTCGGCCCGCAAAAACGCAATGGCCCCGTCGGCAATGTAGCCGGCGATAGTTTGCATGCGTTCGTCGCCGGCCGCTTGGCGGGTGACCCAGCCCGCGCGCAACCAAGTATACCCTAAAGCAAAAATGCCCAGCACGGGCACGGCGTAGAGAAAAGGTGTCATAAGCAAGACGGTGAGTGGGAGAAGGTTAGGCCGGTAAATGTAAGCGAATTTCCCGGTCTTTGGCGGGTCCTTTTCCCTGCTTTAGCAGCCCACGCCGTGCCCTACCCCCTGCCTAGCCCCGCGGGCCAGGCGCGGCCGCCGAGCTCCCTGTTTCGCGCTTGCGAAAATCGCCCTGCGAGAAGTATTTCTCTATCAGGCAGTATATCATGATAAAAAAATACCGACTCCCCATTTCCTTGATTTTCAGCTTCGACTCGCCGTACTGGCGGTTAGTCCAGGAATTGGGGATAACGGCGTAGCTGTAGCCCCGCACAATTGCCTTAAGCGGTAGTTCGAGCGTGAGGTTGAAGTGCGGCGACAAAAATGGCTTTAGCCCCTCCATGGTGCCGCGCCGGTAAAGCTTAAAGGCGTTGGTACAGTCGTTGTAGCGCAGCCTAAATAACACCTTCACAATGGTATTGGCCAGGCGGTTGATGTACTTTTTAGGGCCGGGGTAGTCGATAACGCGGCCACCTTTTATCCAGCGGCTGCCAAACACGCAGTCGTAGCCCTCCTGCAACTTGCGGTAGTAGCGCACGAGGTCGGCGGGGTCGTCCGAGAGGTCAGCCATCATCACGGCCACGCAGTCGCCCTGGTAGCGCTCGAGGCCGTAGCGCACGGCGTAGCCAAAGCCGTTGGGGCCGGGGTTGGTGTAAAACGTGAGGGTAGGGATTTCGCGTGTCAGCGCCTGCAAGCGGCTCAGGGTGTTATCCTTAGAGTTGTCGTTGGTGACCACAATTTCGTGGTCAATTTGCTCGGCTACCAGCTGGGCGTGCAGGGCATGCAGCGTTTCGCCAATACTTTCTTCCTCGTTGTAGGCCGGAATGACTACGCTCAGTTTCATACCAACTTAGGCTAAAATGGGCTTGAGTTGGGCCTCGTTATCGCGCAGCCAGTGGTACACGTCAGTCACTATCTGCTCTACCGAACGCCGCGGCTGCCAGCCAGTTAGCTCCGTTACGCGGGTGTTGTCGGTGAGGTAAAGGGCGATGTCGGCCTGGCGGTTTTCGGCCTGCGCGGCAATGGGCACTACGTGGCCCGTCACGCGCTGGCAAATGGCCGTCAGCTCTTGCAAGCTTACGCTGATGGCGCGGCCACCACCGGCATTAAGTGTCTTGCCATTTACCAGGTCCAGGTTTTGCAGCTGAAAATTGACCAAGTCAAACAAGTCATCGACGTGCATAATATCGCGTACTTGCTTGCCTACCCCCCCAAAACCAAAGTAGCCCAGCGGCTGCTGCCACAGGTGGCGCGCCACCCACAGCACCACCACGCCTTGGTCTACCTTGCCCATTTGCCAAGGCCCAGCCAGCACGCCGCAGCGGTTAATAACGGTGCGCAGCCCGTAAAAATGGTGGTATTCCTGAATCAAGTACTCCGAGCACAGCTTGGTGGCACCGTAGAGCGAGCGATAGCCTTCGAGGGGAAAATCTTCGGCCAGGCCGCGGGGCGAAATACCGCCAAACGGCTGCTCGGCGCTCACCTCAAAGCGCGTATCAGTTTCTTCGAGCCGGATGCGCTCAATTTGATTGATTGGGTAAATGCGACTGGTACTCAAAAATATAAACGCCGCGCCGTGCTGCCGGGCATAGTTCAAGCAATTGACCGTGCCGTTGAGGTTGGTGTTAATAAGGTAGTCGGGCGCCGAGGTGAGGCCCGCCAGCACCGATGGCTCGGCCGAGGCTTCGATGAGAACCTCGACGGGGGGTAGGGCATCAAAGTCCTCCGGGTTGCGAATATCTCCGTGCACAAACTCTACCCCCGCCGTCCGCAGCCGGGGTAGGTTGAGCTCCGAGCCGCGGCGCTTTAGGTTATCGAAGGCGATGAGGTGGCAGCCGGGGTAGGCCCGCTTGAGCTGCAGCGCCAGCGCCGACCCGACGAAGCCGGCGCCACCAGTAATGAGGATAGATTTCAACGTGCTGTCTTTAGCCGTCAAAATTACTGGATAACCCGTGCCCCGCTGCCCTACCCCCTTCTACAGCTCGCGGAGTAGCACCTGGTAGAGTGCCAGCATACTGGCTATGTCGGCTTTGTGCACGATTTCGTGGGGCGTGTGCACCTCATCTTCGGCGGCCCCCACGAAGCACCAGTCCCAGGGCATCTCGCTGCGCTGCAAGTCTTTGGCATCGGAGCCGCCAATGCCTTCTACTTCTAGTTGGTGCTGAATACCGGCCGCCTCGGCAATACGCCGGATGCGCTCGACGTAGCTGCGGCGCGGAATAAGCGAGTCGCGCAGCGAGATGACGCAGCCCTGGCCTGGTCGCACGCCTTCCGTCACCCAGGTTATATCCATAATAAGCGCCTGCCGCACCGCATAGGTATTGTAAATAAATCGGGCTAGGTAGGGTACCGAGCCGCCGCCGTGCTCTTCCCAGCACGAAAAGGCGATGATGCCGTGCTCGAGGGTTTCGGCTAGTTGCAGGGCGCACCATACGCCCAGGCGATTGTCTAGGTAGCAGCTTTGCACGGTGGTAGTGGTTTCGCGAAAGTCGCAGGCGAAGGTGAGGCTGGTGCCGGGCTCGATGGTGCGGCTGAACTCATAGCCCAGCGCCTCCGTTTCTTCGTCAACGGTTAATGTACAGTCAATTTCCCCTTGCGAATCGCGTCCCACCAGCCGGTAGCCAGCCACGCACTCTGGCCCGCCAATCGGTACCAGCTCGCGCCCGTAGCGCACCGTGAAGCCAATACTGTCGAGGTGGGCAAACACGGCGGTGCGCGGCTGCCCAAATACCAGCAGCAGGCAATCTTGAAACCGGCTTTCGTCGTGCACTACCAGGGGCGGCTGGCGCCAGCTAGCGCCGTGCTGCCCCACATAATCGAGGATAAAGCGCGTCAGCCCGGCTTCCGCGCCCGAAGGAGCCGGAAACTGGCAAAGGGTTTGAAGAAGCTGCATAAAGCCGAACCTACTAGTAGTGTGCGGCCAAAGCTAGGGCCGCCGCCGTACTTTCGTTAGTCTATTGCGTCTTCCCTGCGGGAAATATCCTACTTCCTTATCGTTTTTTCTGCCCGTATGCCCGCCCTCATTCGGTTTTCACACTTGCTACTGCTGGTTTTGCTCGGCACTGTGCTAACTGGCCAGGCCCAGCAAACTCCGGACACTACCCGCCTGCGAGTAGGCCAGGTACCTTCTATGCGGACCATTGCGGTCGATACCGTGAACGTACTACCCACCGCAGCCGATACCAAGGGCTGGCTGCTGCTCGATAAGGACATTCAGTTGGAGCTCGACGGCGCAGTGCAAAACCTCTACAACTTCAAATACGACAAAGCAGAAAAGCAATTCCGTTCGCTCCGCCGCCGCTATCCCCACCACCCCATGCCTTACTTCTTGCTGGGCCTGAGTACATGGTGGAAAATAATGCCGACCAATTTTAACAGCACGCAATACGACAAGCTGTTTTTTGCCTACATGGATACGGCCAACACGTACAGCGAACGCCTCATTAAGGCCGACCCTCGCAACTACGAAGGCTACTTTTTTTTGTCGGCGGCCAATGGTTTTGATGCCCGCCTCAATGCCGAGCGCCACAACTGGCGCAAAGCTACCGTCAGCAGCAAGCGTGCCCTCAATTATCTTCAGAAAAGCCGCGAGGCCAACGGCCTGAGCCCCGAATTTCTGTTTGGCGAGGCGTTGTTCAATTACTACGCCGTCTGGATTCCGGACAACTACCCCCTGCTCAAGCCTGTATTGCTGTTCTTCCCCAAAGGCAACAAACAGCTCGGGCTAAGCCAGCTTCGCACCGTTGCTGAGACTGGCTTCTACACCGGGGTTGAGGCTAAGGTTTTCCTTATGAAGCTCTTGCACAACGATGAGCACCAGACGGCTGCCGCCATGCCCATCGCCCGTGGCTTGGCCCTCAAATACCCGGACAATGGCTACTTCGCCCGCTTCTACGCTTTGCTAAGCTTCGACCAAGCCGATTTTGCGGAGTGCGAGCGCGTCAGCCGCGATATGATTGCGAAGCTCAATGCCGGCATGCCAGGGTATGAGGCTTCCAGCGGGCGCTACGCCACTTATTTCATGGGCTACCTCATGCAGTTTAAGTACCGTGACTTGCCCAAGGCCAAGGACTACTACCAGCGTTGCATCGTGTTTGCCGAAAGCAACGGCGAAACGGACGGTGGCTTCTACCTCTTCGCCAATGCCAACCTGGCCCGCATGGCCGACCGCGACCACGACGTAGTGGCCGCCCGCCGCTACTATGCAGTGGTGGCCGACAAAGCCGACCATAAGTCGGAGCAGTATAAGGAAGCGAAAAATTGGCTCAAGAAAAATTCTTAGGGTTCGGGCAATGCCAGCTATGCTATGGATATAAAGGATTTTCTGCTTACCCCTTTCTACTTAGGGCTGATATACGCGCTAGCATTTGCGCTTCGTCCGGCGGTAACCAACGTCTATACCAAAAAGTATTTTATCCCGGCTTTATCGCTCAAAGTGCTCGGTGCTATAGCGTTAGGCATTCTGTACCATACCATCTACGCTGGCGACACCAACAACTATTTTCACCACGGAGAAATTATCTACAAAGCCTTTGGCAACTCCTTTGGTGCAGGCTGGGAACTGCTGACTACTAATGGCACGCTTACCGCCCGTATCGAGCCTTATACCAGCCAGATGGCTTGGTTTGGCAAGGGTAGCAACGAGTATTTTGTAGTGCGCATGGCCGGCCTCGGGGCTATACTAGGGTTCAACACCTACTCGGTTACTGCCCTGCTGTTCGCCGTTGTCAGCTTCAGCGGAATGTGGGCCATGTATATCACATTCGCCAAGATTAGACCCCAGGTATACAAGGAACTGGCTACGGCTGTATTCTTCCTACCCTCCGTATTTTTTTGGGGCTCCGGCTTGCTGAAAGACTCGCTATGCATTGGGGCGCTAGGGTGGCTTTTTTACGCTTTCTACCGGGGGGCCATCGAGAAGAAGAATATTGTGCGCTGCCTAGTGATAGGCATTTTAGCCGCCAGTACCATCTCCTCCATGAAGATATATATCCTGCTGGCTTTTGTGCCCCCCGCTGCCCTGTGGGTGCTCAATGAAAACACGGCCCGCATTCAGTCTACTGCCGTTCGGTGGGTAGCAAAGCCCTTTTTGTTACTCGTTGGTGCGGGTATCGCCATCTACGCGATGGGCGCCATTGCGGCGGCTGATGCCCGCTTCAACCTCGACAAAATCGGCGAGCAGAGCAAGCTCACGGCTACTTATCTGCAAGGCGTAAGCCAGACGGAAAATGGCTCAGGCTACAACATTGGCGAGCAGGATGGCACCTTAGCTGGTATGGCCAAGCTGGCACCGCAAGCGGTAGTCGTGGCGCTATTTCGTCCATTTCTGTGGGAAGCCCGCAACCCTACTATGGCGCTATCGGCGTTGGAGGCTACTTATTTTATTGTGCTCACCGGCCGCATTCTCTTTAGAGTAGGTTTGGCTAAAACCCTAAAGGCCATCAGCAGCACTCCGGTGCTAACTCTGTGCTTTGTGTTCAGCCTCATTTTTGCTATATCAGTAGGTATTTCCAGCGGCAACTTTGGTACGCTGGTGCGCTACAAAATTCCGCTCATGCCGTTCTACCTAGCAGGGCTATACATCTTGGAAAGCATTACCCAGCCAGTGGCAGCCCGCTCGCGGCGAGTAGCGGCGCGACAGCCCCAACTAGCTTAAGCTTAGGCCTAAGAAAATAACTGAAGAAAAACTGGCGTATTGGCTCGTACCGAGTAACGCTGCTCGATGGTGGTGCGGGCCGCTTGGCCCAGGGCTTGCCGGTGCGCGGCATCGGTTAGCAGCTGGCGCAGCCGCTGGTACCAGTCTTCGGGCTCCTGGCAGATGTAGCCATTATAATTATCCTGCACCACTTCGGTATTCATGCCAACGGGTGATACTAGTGCCGGAATACCCAAAGCCATGTATTGCAAGGCCTTAAAGGCGCACTTACCTTGGGCCCACAGGTCGTCTTCGAGCGGCATCAGGCCCATGTGAAAAGTAAGCAAATCGGCGATTTCCGTCGCTTTCTGCCAGGGCACGAAGCGCAGGGAACGCAGTTCCTGGGTAAACACGGGCTGCTGATTGGAAATAACGCGAAACTCAAAGTCAAAGCCTTCGGCTTCGAGCCGGGCTATGACGGGCACCAGCGGCAGCAAGTACTTGAGTGTCGAGTGCGTGCCCGTCCAGCCAATGACTAGCGGACCAGGCGCTAGTTGGTCGCGCACTTGGTTGTGCAAGTGCACCGTATCAATCGTCGTGGGATTGATGACCACACTTGGGTTAAACTGCCGAGCGTAGGCGGCCAGGTAGGCGTTGCCACAGCTATTCTTATAAGCCCAGCGGCAAATGCTATCAACTTTTTGGTGAAACTTCAGGCCGGCCGCTATGCGATTAGCTTCCGACGTATTGGCCAGCCAAATGGCGTCGTCGAAGTCGTAGATAACCCGCTTGCGCAGCATTTTCGTCAGCAGCCATTCAAAAACGGGAGGGCCTAGGGGCGCCACCTCGCGGTGGATAAATACAAAGTCGTAAGCTGGGGCGGCCAGCAGATGCCTCAGCCGCCGCCCAAAACCACCTAAAATCCCTACCCCCTTCTGTATGGCTTGCCCCGGTTTGTACAAAATGCGCCAGGTAGCTTCGCTCAAAAAAGGTGCTATCCGATACTCATGGCCGTGGGCAGTTAGGATATCCAGGTACTGCTCAAAGCGAAAGCGTTGTGATGGAGCCCGCCCGGCAGGGTAGGGAGTTAGAAATAGAATACGCAAAACCAACGAAACCGACCCAAGAAGCCCGGCATAAGGAGAACTACAAAGTTACGGCCGCTAGCCCCTACCCCCTTACTTGGCCAGCACCTGCTGATATAGAGCAGCGAGGGTCTCAAAGGTGTGCGCGGGCGCAAATTTTTGACGCACAAACCGGCGCCCAGCTTCAGCAAAACGAGTACGCAGGTCGGCATCGGCGGCAAGCTGGTTGATTGCCCTGGCCATGGCTGCCACATCGCGGTTGGGCACCAGCAGCCCCGATTCACCATTTACAAATAGCTCGGCCGGGCCACCGCAGTCGCTAGCAATCAAGGACGTGCCATAAAATAGCGCATCCAGGCAAGTGAGTGAAAAAGATTCGGATTCGGAAAAATTCAGGATGATATCCGCCGCCTTCATCTCCTTTTCTACGTCGGTTGCAAAGCTGCCAAACGCTACCACCGCTTGCAGGCCGGCTTGCTCAACATTGGCTTCGAGCTGCTGCCGAAACTGTTGGTTTTTGAGCATACCCATATCGCCGCCCACAAAGCGCAGGCGCAGGCGGCTATTCTGCGCATATGCCGCCCGAAAGGCTGGCAAGGCCAAGTCCTGCCCTTTGCCTTGGATGTAATTGCTCAGGTAAAGCAACTGTACCGTGCCATCGGGGCGGGGCGGGTGTACTGGCGCTGGGTAGCGCTCTTGCCCCGGCAACGGGTCATAAATTACTTGCACCTTGGGGTTTACACTAAAGTAGCGCCGTACGGCTTCCGACACGCATACCACTCGGCTAGCCGCTCGCTCGGCTAGCCAGCGCCAGCTACGGGCCAGCGGCTGCGGCAAGCTTTGGGGCAGAAACCGCACATGCGTCACCACTTGTAAGCGGCCTAGGCTCAGCAACCGGGCCACGTAGCCAGTCAGGTTATAAAAGTCGTTTAGATGGATAATGCGGGCTCCTTGGCGGCGAGCCAAGCGGTAAAGGCGCCAGCCATTCAGCAGCAGCATGGGCCCATAAAGCAATAAGTCGGCCTTGCGCCTACTTATTTCGACAAAGGGCAATTCATGCACTACGTAGCCATCCGCTTCGAGCACCGCCCTACCCCCGCTGCCCGTGGGCAGCACATATTCAAAGCGCAGCGCAGGGCGTAGCGAATTGGTAGCGTGGCGCATAGCATTCAGGGCGCCCGTTACGGCACGCGAATTATCGACTACTAGTACCACTGGCGCAGCATTACTCACTGCACACCTCCTCCACTAGCTTTATCCATTGGCTGGAAATACGTTCGCGGGTGAAATCCTGCATCCGCTCGCGTGCCAGCGTACCCAGCCGCTGCTGCTCAGCCTTATCGGCGAGCAAAGCAGCGAGTGTACTCGCCCAAACTGCCTGGTCAGCCGCGAGCGTTGCCGCTTGGGTGAGCATAGGAAGCAACAGTCCATACGCGCCGAGCTCCGCCTGGCGGAGGGGGGTAGGCGGCGCAACCGTAGCGGGCGCCAACATTTCGCGGGGGCCGGTAGGGCAATCGGTGCTCAGTACCGGTAAGCCGCAAATCATCGCCTCACCCAAGGCCATTGGAAATCCCTCCCAAGCAGAAGGAAATACAAAAGCAGTAGCCGGCCGCAAATACTTAAATGGATTCTGCTGCAAACCCAAAAAATACACATCGAAGTCGGGGGTAAGCAGCGTAGGTTCTTCCCAAGCAGCGTACACGCGCAAGCCCAGCTGCCGCGCATGGGCAGTAAGGACCTCTCGCAACTCCCCATCACCTACAAAAACGAGTTTAGCGGCCTTTTTTTGCAGCAGCGCGGCGAATATGTCTAGCAATGGAGCTTGATTCTTTTGCAGCGTTAGCCGCCCCGACGTGACTAGTATCGGCGCGGCTGCATATACCGCCAACTCAGCAGCGGATAGAGGCTCGTGGCTTTTTGCCTCGATTTGAGCCACTTCAAAAAAATTATTAATTGTTAAAAGCTTGTGAGGCTTTACACCAAACCCCGTCACTAATTCCGGGATGATATCGCGGCTTACAGTCACAATACGGTCAGCACGATTATAAAGCGCGGGCATCAGCACACTTTTACGCAGCCACCCCACAGGCCCTTTGATATTAGCATCATGCAGCTTTGAACCGTGAATGCAAAGTATAATTTTTTCCCTACCCTTACTCAATAGGTTTACATAGTCAGCACCTTCTAAATGGCTAATACTTACGTCGCTGTGCAGACGCTGCTTTAAGGCTTTCAGGCGCGTAATACGCCGCCAGAAGTTCCGCAGCTTCGTAGCAGGGCTGCCATCGCCTGTGACCTCCAAGCTAACTAGCTCGTTCGAGCTAGGGTACATATTGCCGCCGTCCAGGTTAAAAACTGCTTCCGTAACCTGATAATGACGAGCTAATTCAACACTATGGTCGTGAAAAACCCGTTGTGCGCCCCCCAATCCAAAGTTTGGAATGAGCATTAATACCTTCTTTTTCATTTCAACCTGCAACATGTAATTGTTACGCTCTAATTCTACCTGCTAACCTCATAAACGGTTGCTCTACAACCAGGTAGAAGATATAAGCTGCCCCAATTGCTACCAATAAGCAGATAGCCTGCATGCCTAACCGATTACCTGTTGGCACAGTAGAAATAAATTTAACCAACACAAACTCACAAGTACTTCCAACTAATGCGTGGGTTAAATAAAAAGAATAGGATATTTTACCCAAAAAACGAGTTACGGAGTTCTCTAAACTTACATATTGAATAGAAAGAGCAGTTAGTAGCCCTGCAATAGCATGGTAAATACCTATCTCTAAGTAAGCAACAATCGTAAAGGCAAGCAAAAGCGACAAATAAATAGGTATACTTACCTTGCCTAGCTTTCTATATAAACTAATCCCACCCATAGCAAATAAGGCGCTGAAGTGAAAGAAATTATCACCAGTACGAAATGGCAGATATTGCACCAGGCCTAATAACAAGAAAGCAACTATAAAAGGCAGAATAGTCGTGCGCTCAAATACTGTATTAAATAATAATCCTATAATAATGTAGAATTGAAATTCTATTGCTAAAGTCCAAAATATCCCTATAATCCAACCATATTCGCTAAAAGGGATTGTAAAAAACACATTATGAGCCAACTGCATTGCCGACAATCCCTTCGTATATTTTATTTCATGAGAAATAAAATAATCTATTAAATACCACTGTGCCACCACAAGTATTAAGGCAAGGTAGGCAGGCGGATTAATACGGGTTATTCGCTTAGCCATATAGGGTAAAAAATCCCTTATAGTATAGCCTTTTCCCAGCAAACTATATGGAATCACAAACCCGGAAATTACAAAGAACACCTCTACCCCAAGCCAGCCACTAGCAAATAATGATGCAACTGCATCAACGTGTAGCTTAGGCAGTACTGCCCCTGTAAAATGGAATAGCCCTACGCTAAGGGCCGCTACTCCTCGTAACAAAGCTAGTCCTGACACATGCTTATTCGCAGTACGTGGCGGCAGCTGCGTAATAGTATTGGGCTCCATGAATAACTTGTCTTGGATACAAAAAGTGGCAGTTATAATAAATGCTTAATAGAAGCAAGAAAACGGCGCCGCCATATTACCGTTGGGTCTTGCTGTATGGCTCGCCACAGATACTTCAAAGCAGTGCCACGATTATCCTTGCTTAGGGCAAGGGTAAGAGTGATAAACGTATATCGGTCTGCCACAAACTGCCCAACATGCCCAGGGTAACGCTGGGCAAAGGTTCGGTTTGCTTGGACCAATTGCCCAAAAAGTTCGTCGCGTTGGCGCACAGTTTCTGGCGCAATGGTATTTAGGCTGCGTTCTTCATGCTCACGCAAGCAAAAAGTTTTGGCGTGAATAGAATGAAAAGTGTATTGGCTAGCTAATCGTAGCCATAACTCCCAATCTTCTGCAGAGGCCAACCGGCGGTCCTCCACAAATGGATTAGCCAAGGCTATATCCGTCCGCACAAACACTGTGTTGCAAGCTAACGGATTATCGTATAACAATACCTCGTTAGTAGGTGTATTCCATTGGCAAAATTCTGCAATTAGCCTCCCATTCCAATCAAGGCGCTCATAACCTGTATGAATTATTTCCACTTTCCCTTTCTCAGCAATGTAATCCTTCACCACTTGCAGATGATTGGGGTACATTTCATCATCCGAATCAAAAAAGTTTAAATACTGTCCCCTTGCACGTAATGCTCCATAATTACGTGCAGCTCCGCGCTCGCCATTTTCTTTAAAGAAATATCGAATACGAGGGTCAGTAAATTCGGCTATTACTTCCTGAGTATTGTCGCGGCTACCATCATCCACTAGAATAAGTTCAAAATCATCTTCATGCTGTTCCAGAATACAGCGTACGGTAGCCGCGAGACTATCAGCCCTGTTGTAACATGGAACAATTATAGAGAAAAATGGCGCCATAAATAAGTATTAAATACTATTATAATAATTCTTTTCCACGTAGTAAACGAGCATATTGGTTGGCTAAATGCAGTTGAACACCGTTTTCACCTCGGGTAGAACGCAAAGTAAGCCAGCGAGCCAGGTAATATGCTTTTGTGTGCAATTCTCCATATTCCCGCCGCAGAAAAGTATCTTCATTTTGAAGTATCATGCGCTGCTGGTTAAGCTTTTTTTCCTGCTTTGTGCTTTGCGAGAAATGGTGCAATACCCGTGCCGCCGGTACATATCGGATAGCATAGCCCAACTTCCGTATGGCATAGCTCCACTCCAAATCTTCCGCATACATAAAGAACTCATCGGGTAGGTGGCCACCTGGAAGCTCAGTTAGAATACTGCGTCGGAAGTGGAAATAGGTTCCCCATACCCAATCTGGCTCCAATTCTGATAGATGGTCAAAGAAACCTCCTTGCAAAATCCGCCCGGTCTGCTCCTGCCCCATTAGCTTTTGCAAGCGCAACAATTCGAGCAGTTGTAAGCGCAAAGATGGAAACCTACCGCATTGATACTGTAATTGCCCATTAGGGTATTCTAGACGAGCAGTCGTTATACCCAATTTAGCATTAGCCTGCAAGGCTTTATATGTTAAAGTCAACGCATCATTTAAACATGCTGCATCCGAATTAAAAAGTAAAATCGTATCGCCTACTGCATACTCAATACCTAAATTATTTCCTTTTGCAAAACCAGAATTGACTGGGTTGCAAATTAATTTAATAGATTCTCCAAATCTTTCTGTAAAAGATATTGGGTCACACTCAGTCGAGGCATTATCGACTAAAACAATCTCATAACTTACTCCCTTTGTGTATGCTTGAATAGAAGCTATCGCCTCGCAAGTAAGCTTAAAGGTATTATAATTTATAATTATTACAGACACATCCATAAACACTGTTTTTAGTATTGATACCTATTAAATAGAAACCAAAGGATTTACTCGCAAATAATGCTAAAACTAGGTGCCTATAAAAAGTTGAATGCATTGCGAAGCAATTTTAGCGGCGGGCGAGGGAGGGGGGGGTAGTGCTCAGCGGGAGAGAAAGGGCTGCATCAGGGCGTACATCTGGGGACCAATCACGTCGATGGTGTGCTCGCTTTCGGCCCGCTGCTGCGCTACCCGGCCCATGGCCTGGCGCACGTCAGCATGGGCCAGCAGGTAGCTGGTTTTCTCGCTCATGGCCTGCGTGTCGGCATAGGGCACTACGAAGCCGGCATCCTGGCGCACGAACTCGGGCATGCCCCCGGCTTCGGCAAAGCAAATCACGGGGCTGCCCGACAGGGCCGCCTCCATGCACACCAGCGGAAACGGGTCTTCGCGGGCCGTTAGCAGAAACACATCGAAGGCCTCGTAGAAACCGCGCAAATCCGTTTTAGTGCCCACAAAGCGCACCTGCTCGCTCAGCCCCATCAACCGAATGTCGTGCATTACTTCTTGGTATTCAGGAGATTTTTCTTTACCGCCCGCCCAAATGAAAAACACGTTGGCTTCTCCTTGCTCCTTGAAATGCTGTGCTACCCGCAAGAATAAATCAGTACCCTTACGCCAACCTAGTGACCCTACTGCTCCTACTAGCTTAGCCTCAGGTGGAATATTGTACTCTTGGCGGATAGAAGCTGCAGTAGAAACATCAGCTAGCCGCACACCAGCAAAGTCGTATACGACGCGCGTCTGGCTCTCGGGAATGGTGCAGAACGTCTGATAGAATTCCTTAACTGCTCGTGAACAAGGAATAAAAAAATCTATCTCTTTTGCATGCTTTGCAAATGTATTCGCATCAATATAGAAAAAGGTAGACTCTAACTCATGTACACTAATCAAAAGCGGCACTTTTAGGTAATGCTTAACTTCAACAGCAAGTGCCAACGTAAGAGCAGCATTAGCGAATATAAGTACGGGTTTTTTTTTGGCTAGATTTTTAAAAATACCTTTGATATGCACATTAGCTAGCGATTCAACTTTACGAATAATACGCTTGCCTAAAGAAAGTGTAGGTTCATATTTATGAACAATGTGCACCGTAGCGACCTTTTCAAATTCTGGTAGTAAGGGGCCACCCCGCAGCAATATCAGCTCAACTGCGTGCGGCGTATGCGTACGCAGCCATTGCAGCAAGTACAGTTGTGCATAGGGGGCCCCGGTGAGGGAAGCTTCATGGCCAATAAAAACCAAGGATGCCATATAGAACGGTGAATTGCCGAGGCAGCTTTCTGCAAAGCTGGTTGCTAATTATTTAATACAAAAGCAATTTTAGCGGCGGGCGAGGGAGGGGGGGGTAGTGCTCAGCGGGAGAGAAAGGGCTGCATCAGGGCGTACATCTGGGGACCAATCACGTCGATGGTGTGCTCGCTTTCGGCCCGCTGCTGCGCTACCCGGCCCATGGCCTGGCGCACGTCAGCATGGGCCAGCAGGTAGCTGGTTTTCTCGCTCATGGCCTGCGTGTCGGCATAGGGCACTACGAAGCCGGCATCCTGGCGCACGAACTCGGGCATGCCCCCGGCTTCGGCAAAGCAAATCACGGGGCTGCCCGACAGGGCCGCCTCCATGCACACCAGCGGAAACGGGTCTTCGCGAGACGTTAGCAGAAACACATCGAAGGCCTCGTAGAAACCGCGCAAATCCGTTTTGGTGCCCACAAAGCGCACCTGCTCGCTCAGTCCCATCAACCGAATGTCATAGGCAAATTCCTTGAAAACTTGCGTAGTTAAATCGCCACCGACCCAAATAAAGAATGCATCACCGTCTCCTTGCCGTTTGCAATGCTGTGCAACTTGCAAAAATAAATCGGGTGCCTTACGCCAATTGAATGCTCCTATACCTCCAATAATTTTGGCATTAGCAGGGATATTATACTGTTGCCTTATTGAAGCAGCCGTTGAAATACCTACTGATGTATTCCCTGTAAAATCATAAACAATATGAGTACGATTTTCTGGAATGTTACAGAATGTTTTATAAAATTCTTTTACAGCCTGCGAACCCGGAATAAAAGAATCTATTTCCGGGGAATTAGCAGCGAATTTTTTAGCATCAGTATAAAAAAAAGTCGATTCCAATTCGTGTACATTAAGTAGCAAAGGCACTTTAAGCAAGTGTTTTGCTTTCACTGCAAACTCTAGCGCAGGTGCAGTATTTGCAAATATCAAGCTAGGTTTAGTTTTTGCTATTTTGTCAAAAATAGACCGGAGTCGCAAGTTCGTTAATGCTTCTGCCTTGCGCAGTATCCGTTGGCCTAACGAAGGGTAAGCCCCATACTTATGTACGACATGCACCGTAGCGACCTTTTCAAATTCTGGTAGTAAGGGGCCACCCCGCAGCAATATCAGCTCAACTGCGTGCGGCGTATGCGTACGCAGCCATTGCAGCAAGTATAGTTGTGTGTAGGGGGCCCCGGTGAGGGAAGCTTCATGGCCAATAAAAACCAAGGATGCCATATATAATAATTAATCACTAAGGCAGCCTGACAGGATATAATTGATTAGACAACTTTCTATCGTCAGTCTACAATTACATCAAGACCTTAGTAGTATTTTAAAACAGTGCTCTTTGCAAGTTATTGTATTGCTAAAACCGCTTTACAAATAAGCCACTAGAGTTACACTTAACAAGCTGCTTATTAGCGCCTAAACAATCCCCTGCACTAGCTCCTGGTACTGATGTTCAGCAATAACCCTACCTTGCTTCAATTCATAAATCTGGTCACATTCACGCAGGGTAGTAATACGGTGCGCAATGATGAGAATGGTTATGTCTGTTTGAGCAAGTGCGTTTATAGCTTCATTAACTTCTCGTTCCGTTTCATTATCAAGCGCACTAGTAGCTTCGTCCAGAATCAAAACCTGTGCTTTTTTATACATAGCGCGCGCAATGCCAATACGCTGCCGCTGTCCCCCAGATAGCTTAGAGCCGCGCTCGCCAATAAAGGTATCTAAACCATCGGGAAGCGTAGCTACAAAATCTGTAAGCGAGGCTTGTGCGATAGCATAATGCAAGCGTTCGGAATTGATTTCTTCTGATGGCGCTCCTAACGTAATATTATCCTTAATTGAGGCCTCCATTAAGAAGGTATCTTGCTTCACGTAGCCTACTAATTCGTACCAGGCCTGTATGTGCTGTGGAGTAAGAGGCTCGCCATCCACCAGCACCTGGCCTTGCTGTTCCCGATAGAACCGCAGCAGTATATTCATGAGAGTAGTCTTACCAGAACCTGAAGTGCCAATAAAACCGATTTTATCACCTTTGCGAATCCGCAAACTTATGTTTTGCAAAGCAGGAGCTTCTTCGGGGGCCTGACTAGGGAAGCGGAAAGAGATGTTATCCAGCGTTAACTCATGCCGAAAACTTAGTGGTAATTGCTGTGCCGGTGGCATTTCATCATATTCGGGTGCCCTAAATAGCTCTAGGTTCTCAATCGTATACTGATGTTGCTTTAGGTGCATCATGGAAGTGAGTAGGCGATTTACTGAGGGCATGAGGCGATAAGCAGCAGCAGCAAACATGCCCACCAACGCAATTAAACCTCCATTGCCAGTTGAACCGTAAAGTGAATACAGGAAGATGGTTAACACTCCAATAATGGCGACCATTTCAATAATGCGCACGGGCAGCATTGAATGCAAATAAACCTCTGCATCTAAATCCTGTACATCACTTTGGTTTCTAAGTAGCCGGTCGGCAAAACGCTGCTGCCGGCCAGCCAGCTTCAATTCGACAAAGCCCGAAAACAAGTCACTAACTATACCTAACGCCGCAGGTCTCAACACATTCAACTGATTGCCAATAGCTTGCGACCTTGCCCGCAAAGCGCGGTACGTCAGCAAAGTAGTAGGTACCAGTACAAAAGCCAGTACCGCTATCAGTACTGGCTTGTACACCAAGATGGCAATGGTAATGACAGCAATAACCGTTAGCTCTGAGAAGAAGACAAATAGCGGCCTTATTATAGCGTTGACGTAGCTGTTAGGAACTTGCAGCGTACTATTAATCAGACTGGACGAGCCGAGGTCAGTAAAATTCCAAAAAGGCAGATGCAAGTATTTGCGCAGCTGACGACGGACTATATCCAAGCCCACTGCGGCGGTAAAACGCGCTTGCAGAAAGTTAACCCAAGTGCTGAATATATTCTTGAGCAGAAAAAAGATTAGCAGCACTACAATCAGTGCTACTAAAAAGCTTCGTTCAGAGCTAAAACCTAATGCTTGATAAATTGGGTAGAAAAAGCGGCTACTGTGCACTCCGCCCGGCTCGGCCGCTACTAATAATACCGGAACCAGCGAAGCCAGTCCAAAGACATCAAGCACTGATGAGATAAGCAATAAAATAAACTGCACTACCGCTTGGCGTTTCTGTTTTACAGTTAAGTAATAAGAGACACTACGAAGCGAATAAGAAATAATACCATTTATCATAATTTACAGTAGCCTATCAGGAATTAAGCTACAAAGTTACGCATAAATATGGATGAGGTGAAGAGGAAAAGACACAGGCAGGGAAGCTCCATCCTACTTTAGGCACTAGCTACAAACCAATGTATTCATGATTATCGCACTGATTTACAGCGCACTTTCATAACCATTTATTTACTACCAAGCACCTATCTTCTGTTCTGCAAGGGATAGCCGCATAGGTTCACTAGGAGATTTATCATTAGCTTGATAACCTCTTGCTTACGCGGCAATAGGTTTTATCTGACCTTACTATCTCCTCACTCACATCTGAGCTATGTACTCGCCTGGTTGTCCAAACCTTCTAGCAGAGTCAACATGGTCTATCAAAGGCATTTAGAATTTATGTCTTGGCATACGGGCTGCCAAGAAAAATGGTATTGCCCACGAATACTGGCGGTATACCATTGTTGCGCCTTCGGCAATACTAAGCATTATGCAGTTGCGATAGCTTTACCGGAGTACTGAGCTTTGTCAAAAAACTCTTCGTAGGCTGCTACGCAATGCGCCATCCGAAATTTCTCGAAGCATTGAGCAGCTAGTGCCCGGTGGGCAGCTAGTAAAGGCTGGTTAGTCAGGTACTCTTGAATAGCAGCGGTGAGGGCGGCAGGCTCAGTAAGACCGTTACCATTCTGGTCGAGCAATACTCCGGCAATGCCGCCGGTTGGTACTGCTAGCATCTTGGGTACCTCACCAATATGTGTTGCTATCACGGGCACGCTGCAGAACAGGTATTCGGCTATGGAATTTGGCAAGCTTTCAGAAGCGAAATAGCTGGGCAGTAAACCAACATCAAATAGCCGAACCCAATCGATAGGGTTAGGTACAAATCCCACAAAATGCACTTTAGAGTTACTCGTCGACTCACGTAGCTCATCTAAATAAGCGCTATCGCCTACTAGTATCAGATGTGCCTGCGGAAAGTGCTGGCTTACTTCGTTGAAAGACTGCACAGCGTAGTGCCAGCCTTTTTCTGGAATACCTCGCGCTACCATCCCAAAGACTATGTCGTGCTCTTCAATGTCCAGTTGCGCACGGGTAGGGAGTTGGTCAGGAGCTGAAAACTTACCTGCAAATCCGTTGTATATCTGCACATGGGGCAGGTTGGATAAGGGTCGCACGCCCGGCACCGAGAATATTTCCAGGTTTTTCTCAGTCAAATAGACTACGCCGGAAGCTTGTTGCAGAGCCTGTTTAGAATGCAGAATAACTTCAGGCTCTGATTCTTTATACAAAAAGTCTTCGTAGCAGCCGTGCATAGAAATTACTAAGGGCACCGCTGGGTGAGATTTAGTAGCTGCTGCCGCCGCTACATAATCAGATTTAATCATGTGCGAATTCAGTACATCGATTTTTAATTGCTCTAACGTTTGGCGTAGATGGCGCTCTACCAATGCCTCGCGTACTGGAAAAGGCCGTCCAAATCTTCGAAAAAGCCCTTGCGCCTTCCGCGTCAACCAATCAAGACCAGGCAGGGCTGGCGTGAAAGCAATTACAGCTACGTCGGGGGCTATCTGCTGTACTAAAGGATAGTTAATGTAACTTGAATAATGACTATACAGATATACCTTATGCCCTTGGTCGTGAAGCGCTTGGGCCAGGCGCATTCCAAATATCTGCGCACCGCCTGTTCGTAAGTCTTCAATAGCAACTAGAATATTCATTGCGTGCAAAGGTCGGTAATAGTTGGCAACTAGCACATCCGTGCAGCTTATTTGAAATAGGTGCCTACTTGAGTGCACTTCATTTTATACGATTCAATAAGTCTTCGTATTGATGCTCCGCTACTAATTGGCCACTGCTCAACTCATATACCCGGTCGCACTCCCGCAGGGTTGTAAGTCGGTGGGCTACTATCAAAATAGTTAAATCTATTTGACTTAGATTATTAATTGCCTCATTCACCTCCCGCTCTGTTTCGTTGTCGAGCGCGCTGGTAGCCTCATCCAGAATAAGCACCTGCGTTTGCTTATACAAAGCGCGTGCAATGCCAATACGCTGCCGCTGCCCACCCGATAGCTTAGAGCCTCGCTCACCAATAAAGGTATGCATTCCTTCTGGTAGAGAATCTACAAAGGTTTTCAAGGAAGCTTGTTCGATAGCATATAACAGGCGCTGCTCATTCGGGTTATCTTCACCTAGTGTAATGTTATCCCGGATGGACGCTTGCATCAGGAAAGTATCCTGCTTTACGTAGCCTATCAGTTGGTGCCAGGCATCGATATTTTGTGGCCCCAGCGGCACGCCATCTACCAATACTTTGCCTTGCTGTTCAGTATAAAAGCGCAGTAGCACATTCATCAGGGTAGTCTTGCCAGACCCCGAACTACCAATAAACCCTATCTTTTCCTTCTTCTTGATTGTGATATCAATACCGTTTAACGCTCGGTATGATTCATTCGGGAAACTAAACGTGAGGTTATCAAGTACCAAGTCTCGCTCAAACTTGAGCGGCTCTTGCACCGGGTGTACCTGCTCCTGCGAATCATCACCCTGGTGGCTTTCAATTTCATCCAAAAGATGCTGGTTACCCTTTATCGTTACCATAGAGGTAAGAATCCGATTGAGCGAAGGCATCAGGCGATAAGCGGCCGCCGCAAATAAGCCCACCAACGCTACTAAGCCGGAAGAGCCTTTATGCGTCACGATGGAGTAGAGCATAATAATTACTACCCCCGCTACTGCAGCCAACTCAATCACTTTTTGAGGAAACATCGAGTACACAAAGTTTTTAGCATCAAGCTCATAAACTTCTCCCTGCGCACGTAGTACTCCGCCTACAAACTTTTGCTGGCGGCGAGCAAGCTTTAACTCAACAAAGCCTGTAAATAAGTCATTTACGAAGCCAATGGAGATAGGCCATAAATCGTTGATGCGACTCTGAACTCCTTGTACCCGGCTCCGAACTACCCGGTAGGTTAACGCCATAGGTGGTACTAGCACTACCACCAAAAGAAGTATTAGAATCGGATTGTAGACTACCAAGCCCACCACAATACTAAAAGCAATAACACTTTCGGAAGCCATTGCTACCATTGGCCGCAACAGGTTGTAGAGAAAGCTATTGGGTACGTTGAGGGAGCTATTAATAAGCTTGCCCGACCCTAATTCGTTGAAATTCCAAAAGGTGAGACCCGAAAATTTAGTAAGCTGGCTTTTGATGACATCATAGCCCGTTTGCCCGGTAAATTGTGCCTGCACATAATTAACCCAGGAAGTAAAAACAGTTTTAAGAATAAAAAAAGCAATTACTCCCAACAATATTGTAATCAGAAAGCTTTGCTCTGATTGGAAATGAAAGGCATCATAAATAGTGCGAAAATACTTATTTTTGAAAACTCCACCTGGCTCGGCACACACTACTACGATAGGCACTAACGTAGCTAGACCAAATACTTCCAGAACAGAGGAAACAATTGACAATAGCATTACCATTATTGCCTTACGCTTCTGAGCAGGAGTTAAGAGCAAGCGGGTTACTCGAATTGAGCGAGCGAGCGCGCCTTCTCTACTTACATTATCCTTCATAATTAGTCAAATTTTCATTTATGGAGATAAGAAATTATTATTTCGCGCCTATGTTAAGGCTAATGCAGAAATATAAATCCATCTCTATTTCCTAGCCTACTATAGAGGTAAGCATAGTCAACATTTCACGGGCAGGATTTGCCTGTATTTGCTTAGAAGCGCGCTCAAAAGCTAATGTGCCCATTTGAGGCCATTTATCTTTCTGCGTCCAACATTGCTCTAGTGCCTGATTAAGCGAATCAGGTAAAGAGGCTTCTGCAATAAAGCCGGTAGCATTGTCCTCCAACCACTCCTTCACCAATCCTACATCGGTACTTACCACCGGCCTGCCACTTAGCATGGCTTCTACCAGAACCATTGGGCCCGACTCAATTCGCGAAGGGATGATAAGTATATGGTTGGTTCTCCAAATATCAGCACTATCTGCTAAATGACCATGAAAAGCAACTTTAGTGTCAAGCTTATAATAACTGACTAATTGCGCTAAATATGTTTGATCAGGGCCTTTACCATAAATATTCAACTGCCAATCTCGTGCTAACCAAGTAGGCCCACTAAGTACTTGCAAGAGCACATCGTGCCCCTTGCGGTCAACATCCAAACTAGCAACTACAGCTAATTGTGGCACTGCCTCCACTGGAAAGGGCATAGGCATTTGCACCGGCAAATTTAAGGGGTTTTGAACTATTTGGCTATTAGATAGTGATGTTGCCAATTGGCGTTCGAGTACAGCAGTTTGTGTTTTAGAGATAGTAAAAACGCGCTGAGCATGCTGATAAGCATTGAGGGTAGCTTGCCGTACCGTTTGAGTTAATTTAATAGGGTCGTTGTATAGATGGCAGATGATGACATAAGGAATAATATTAGAAGTTAGCCAATTCAAAATATCTGTTTTATAGATTATATCGTTAAATCCTCCTTGATTCACAAAAATTAAATCTGGCTTGAATTCTTGAAGCTTAACTAGCTCGGCTGACCGTGGACGTACTACACTTTGTACCCGGCGCAGAACACGCACGTACAGTTCAGGCCTATAAGAAGTTCGGTAGAAAAGTTGCGCACCCGCAGCTACTAAATCTAGTAATTGTGGTGCTGGAACAGAATGCTCATATGCCGTTATCAACACCTGATGACCTTCGGACAATGCAAGAGCAGCTGTTTTCGACCACAGCACTTCGCTCCCACCCCAAGGGGCATCATTCATAAGGGAAATAAAAGCAATCTTCATAGCAGGAAGGTTTACGTCAGCTAATCATAGCTGCTCCGTTGGAGCCATAGCTTCACCAACCAAAGGGTATCACGGTTGAATGGACTTACTAGTAAGCAACGGCTCAGATAAGTAATGATTACCCGTGCCGAAAAATTTGCTCGTATTATACGGCCCGTGAACTCCTGCAGAGCTCGCAACTCTATCGTAGTTTGCTGGGACGGGGTAAGACTTACCACTCCAAAAGGTAATTGGCCTTTACGTTTTTCTTGGTATTTTAAAGCATTATGCAACCACGACGTATTTACTGAACCTCGCGAGTGATGCTCAATTAATAAATCAAATGTTACGCATACACGCAAGCCATGCTTGAATAGCTCAGTACAATAGTCAACATCGTAAAAATGAAATTCTGAGAACGTCTGCGCATCAAATGGATACTGCTGCCACACTTCTTTGCGTGAGCACATCCATAAGCCATCTACTACTGCTACATCGGTTAGGCGCTGGCCTTCGGGATTGTGTAAGTCCATCTCGGTGTGGCCATCGGGAAAAACATTAAGTACGTTTTCTCGGCATAAATCGAGGCCGCAGCCCCACCAGGCAGCTGGTGCTGCTACTTGGTATTGACCACCGGTGATACCTAAAACGCCAATAGTAGAATCGCTTAAAATATCAACAACTACTTTGCCCCAGCCGGCAGTATGAAACCTGATATCCTCATGCATGAAGCATAGCAAATCATACTGCGCTTGTGCTGCACCAATATTATAAGCTTCACAAATTCCATAAAGGCCTTGACTATTATCAACCGATATAATCTCGTAAGCAATATTGATAGTGTTTGCAACACTATCACTGACTTTTATTAGGTCTCCTTTACTTCTACTACATATGATTAATGATACCATATAATTAAGTTCTTATAAGCCAATTAAGTTCTAGTAAACCATAGACTAACGAATTGAAAGTAGTTTAGTCTTAACAAGGCGCATCACTTGTGATAACGGCAAAGTTAAACTTATTACATTCAAATTGCGTCGCAAAAGGTAAAGCAATTTAAATAAATCAAATATAGTATAAATTTCCAAATATACGTTAAGCCAAGTAAACAACTTATCAATAGAACTACCGGACGAATTTGCCAACAAAATCGCATCTTCATCATCCTGAGTAAAAATTGCAGATTCGCCTGTTGTAATCTCTAATTTAGGGAATAAATCAATTTTAGCAAATGACTCTTTATATATTTCTAACAAGTATTTTTTCCACCCTTCTCCAATATAATTATCTTGAATTAATGCGTTACCTTTAGTAGCTATTTCTTTCCTAAAATTCAAATCATCAATTGCTTCTTGCATAAACTGAATCTGCTGAGCTTCAGTGGCTGGATGCTTAACCAAGCCTTTTAAAGATGGTTCATTTTCTACATTTAATGCACCAACAGGGGAAAAAGGCAAAACCGGAAAACAACCAAAATACATTGCTTCAAGCAAAGATGTATAAGAACTAAGTGGCATTGAATCTAAGTAAATATCTGCTGCCTCATAATACAACTTGGGATTAGTAATATGACCTAAAAGTTCAACTCTATCATTTATTTCAAAACCATGCTTTCTTAAATCATCGTTCACTGATAACCCTATGACTTTAACAAATACGTTTGGATTTTTATCTAATACTTGCTTAATAGTAAGGTAGTAATTATATTGGCCGGAAGGAATAAATTTATTTGAACTTGCTACTGTTAAAATGAGCAAATCATCATCTTTAATACCTAATTCTTTGCGTGCTATATTCTTAGACTTCCATTCAAAAGGTGGAAAGCTCAATGGAATGGGCAGCAACATAGCTCTTTGAGCCCCCCGTTTAACCATTACTGAATCTAAAGACAATACCCGATAACAAGCTACTATATCTGACAAAACAGACCCAAGCCAAAAGACGTGGTCAGCATGATTAATTGTTATCACTTGTGGTCTAGGCGTTGCGGCTAGTGCAGCTATTGGAATGCTATCATTAGGATGAATATGATAAAATACTTTATCTGCATAACTAGTTAAAATACTCTGCAAGCTTGCAACCTTTTCAACACGTGTTTTATTAGCTAGAGATATAACTTCTCCCCCACTTTTAGAAACCTCAGTACGTAACCAGTTTGGCATATCCTTCTCATACTGAGAAGTTAAAATAATAAAATGTGCTGAATTAATGTCTTCCTTAATAATATTGAGTAAAAATCGTGTGTGTCCACCAACTTCATATGTTTCCGTTGCAACGTGCACAACTTTTCGAGAAGACACTTTTCTTAACTCTGTGCTTTCATCTTTAGAAGCAGTTTCCCATATACTTTTTCCGATATTTAATGCCCACCTCTCTAGTCTAGGGTCATAAAATTTGCCAGGATGAATAGACCAAGCTAATGTGCCTAAAAAACTTATTCTTGCCAAAGCCTTCTCTGCATCTTTTACAGAAAAGTTGTTTGCCATAATATCAATACATGTTTCATAAATAATTTTACTCTGTTCGAGTAAAATAGTCTTATCTTTTAAATTTATCATGTAATGCAGATTTATAAGAAGTTAAATTTTTTTCTCCATAAAAGTGAAAGTAGAATCTTTATCGCTTACTGAAAAACCAGATTTTTTATATAAATTAATAGCGCGAATATTATCGTGCAGAACTTTTAAATAAATTTTAGTAATTCCTATGTGCTTAGCTGATTGAGCTATTTCCTCCATCATCCAACTACCTATTCCTTTACCCCAATAAGCTTTGTCACCAATATATCCCCAGTATTCACCTTCATTATAGGCTATATTTTTCAACCCCATTACTCCAATAGGAGTCTGATTGTATATAATACTAAAAATCAATAAATCTGTCCTAGTTGATAATTTTTCAAACCATTTATTTTGTGCCTCACGGTTTACTGAACTACTTGCAATTAAAGACTGTAATTCTGGGTCGTTTAGCCAAGTGAATGACAAGTCTAAAACGTTCTTATCAAAAGAACCCAATCTCAAGTCTTGAAATAGAATCATAAATAAAAAATGTTAATTTACAAAAGGCATTTTTCATAAACATCTATTAATTCCACTGTGGCCCCGAACCCTTCTTTCTGCGCTAAGAGACCACTATTTAATATGCCTTTAGCAGTTGATATCCCAAAGGAGAACCTGAGGAAATTGCCGTGAACTTCAGCAAGAATGTGCCCTAAAATAGCATCAACTGCTCCTACCTGCTTACCTCGTTCATTAGCTGATATATACTGTGTATGCGCAAACCCATGTAGCGGGTCCAGAAACAATACTACTCCTCCTACTACTGTTTCATCTAAACGAGCAACATATAACTTAATATTTTTTGGGTATTTTTGTTGAAGCAATATTATCTCTTTTTCTGAATGTGGAGGCTGCACACCATGTGTCTGCCATAAATTATCGATAAGCAGTGGCCAGAACGATTTAAAATCATTGCTACAATCAATTGTCAACCCTGATTTACGTGCTTTTCGAATATTATCTTTGCGTCCTTTACTGATATTCAGGGATTGGGTGAGGTCAATAACTGAGTTTAATTCGCGCCTTGTAAGCACAAAGTTATTCTGATGAAAATAAAAGATATTTGCTTCAGTAGCCTGCCGGCAGAATACTCTAGCTACAGGTTTAATTATTAGCTTTGAAAATCCCTCAGCTTGAAAAGCCTCAAGCAAAACCGAATAAGCTTCTTCAAGCACTGGGTACTTTAACTCTGTTGCCACTACCAAGCCACCGTAAGTAAGCCCAGGGTGGGCTACTAGCGTTTGAAGTTCGAGGGTATTCCGAACTCGGCCAGCTACAAATACGGCTACTAGCTCCTTTCCACGCCAGAGCAAATACGAAAAATCTTCAAAGCGGTCAGCATGATATTCCATAAAGCCCCGCCGGAACAAGAATGTACCATTTACGGAATGGTCAATTAACTTGTCCCAATCTTCTGCATCAGACGCTGTGTAACGACGAGCTTCAAGCATTTTTTGCACCTGTGTAATCATACAAATTATAGCATATACCTTATAATTTAATACGTTTCTTTAATTGCTGGAAATCTGCATAATCACGTATATAATCAGCTTCTTCATATTCTTTCGATGCCAAACACATTAATACAGCATTGTGCGAAAACTTAATAGTTCGCCAATAACCTTTAGGAATATACAATCCTATATTAGGGGAATCAAGTACAAATAATTCTTCTTTTCCATCTGAATCTTCTAACAGGAATTCAATTCGACCGCTAGTAGCAAATATCATTTGCTCTAAATCATAGTGCGCATGATGACCCCTAATTACAGAGTCAGGCGTAAAATAGGTCCAGTAAACGCGCTGTATTGTAAAGGGAAGGTTACTATTTTCACCAACGGTGATATAACCTAACGCGGGCGAACCTATTTTGGAAAACTCAATTAATCTAGGGCCAGACATAAGCTTAGCGAAAACTATAAATACATTAATTATACTAAGCGCCAAAGAAGGAGCGAATTGCAGTCGCCACTATTTCTACATTTTCCTTGCTCAAGCCTGGCCACATGGGTAGGCTTAGGCAAGTAGCTGCTAGCTTTTCCGCAATCGGCAGCGCACCATTGGGAATGTTCAAGTCTTGGTAAGCTTGCTGGCGGTGGGGCGGCACTGGGTAGTGAATCATGGAGCCAATACCCTGGGCAGCCAAGTGCTTTTGTAGCTCGTCGCGCTGCTCGGTATGCACTACATACAAATGGTAGACGTGGGTAGCCCCGGCAGCAATCGCTGGCAGTTGCAACCCAGTAATGCCGCTCAGCAGTTCATCATACCAGGCTGCCACCTGCTGGCGCTGGCTAGTCCAGGAGAGTAAGTGCTGGAGCTTGATGCGCAACACAGCCGCTTGCAGTTCGTCCAGGCGCGAATTATAGCCCACTACCTCATTGTAGTATTTCTGTTGCGAGCCATAGTTGCGCAGCACACGCACGCTAGCGGCTAGCTCAGCATCATTAGTAGTTACGGCGCCCGCATCGCCCAGCGCTCCTAGGTTTTTACCAGGGTAGAAACTTGTTCCGTTGATGTGGCCAAAGCTACCGGTTAGCTGCCCATCGAAAGTGGCACCTTGCGACTGCGCATTGTCTTCCACCACGTAGAGCCCATGCTGCTGGGCCAACGCCATTATTTCTGGCATGCGGCAGGCCTGTCCATACAAGTGTACGGGCATAATTGCCCGCGTGCGCGGCGTAATAGCAGCCGCAATTAGCTCAGGGTTGAGATTGCTGGTGGTAGGGTCTGGCTCTACGGGCACTGGGGTAGCTCCTACCTGCGTTACAGCTAGCCAAGTAGCGATGTAGGTATTAGATGGTACAATGACTTCATCGCCCGGCCCTATGGCAAGCGCCCGCAGGGCGAATACCAGCGCATCGAGCCCATTAGCTACACCTACCGTTTGCGCCACTTGGTTGAAGGCAGCGTATTCCTTTTCAAATTGAGCTACTTCTTCCCCAAGCACATACCAATACGAGTCGTAGACGCGAGCCATCGCAGCTAGTATGTCTTCCCGAATCGGTTGGTGCTGACTCTGAAATGCCAGAAAAGGAATTGGAGCGTTACTCATAAAGCAAATCTTAAAGCGGACAGTTTAGCTAGTTCGAAGAGAATAATGTTGAGGTAATACCTTTTTTAAATCAACGGCAATCCTGCTAGCTTACCCAAGCTACTAACAGGAATTATGCAAAGGTATGATTTGGAGAGGCTACGCTTGGAGGGCAGGCAGTAGCTGGCGTTGTTGCAGGGCCCCGATAAGCTGGGCAGTCCACTGGTCCCAATTCAAGGTGCTTTCGTATTGCTGGCGACTCTGTTCACGTAACTGGCGGTACTGGGCTGGGTTTGCCAACACATGCTGCATATGTTGGGCAAAGTCTTGGCCAGTAGCCGCCAGGGGCAGCATGTAGCCATTCACTCCCTGTTGAACAAAACTACTGATACCGCCAACATCGGTGGTATATACGGGCAGCCCGAAGGCATTGGCATCACAAAAAGCAATAGCAGCGCACTCGGCGCGCGAAGGCATCAAAAAAAAGTCAGCCGTACTGAATAGTTCGCTTAGGGCCGCCTGGTCGGCGGCTACCCCCATATTTAGAAAAGGGATGGTGCGAAAGCCGGGATTAGCATAGTTTTCAGGGTCGGGCGGGGCGCATCCCACTACCGTAAGCGTAGCCGGAATACCACGCTGCTGCAAGGCAACCATGGTATCGTACGCTATTGGCCCGCCCTTGCGCAACCACTCCCCTCCCAGCAAGAATAATCGGCAAGTGCCATCAGCCGCTGGCTCGTGGCGCAGGGCTTGCTGCCGGGTGGGGGGGTAGGGGTAGTTGGAGCCGAAGGGAATAACGGCCAGCTTAGCAGCAGGAGCGCCATAATCCTGGCGAGCCGACTGCGCAGCCCATTCCGACGAATAGCACACCAGGCTAGCCTGGGTCAGGGCCTTATGTTCCAGGTGATGCAGTTCGGCTTTGCTGGCGCCCAGCAGCCCGCTAAGCCCAGGGTAAAAATCGATAAGTTGCGTCAGGGTCGAATCCTCGATGTATACAATAGGAACTTCGGTACGCAGATAAGCGATTTCGGTAAAGGATGCTGGCGCTACGAGTAAGTCGAATCGCTGCCGGGCCAGTTTGCGCCCAAATACCCAAGCATACCAGCGGGCTACCGCAAGGCTCGAACCATATTGGTAGCGCTTGCCCGTCAGTGGCTTTATCAGCCAGCTATTGAGGCGGTCGCCAAGAGCAAAAGGCAACCGCATATTTACTGGGCCAAGCGCTACAACGTCACCTAAGTTTCGTTCGAGCGCTTTAAAGATAGAATAGTGCACTCCTGACCAAGAGCGCCGATTAAGCGGGTCAGTGCTCGTAACAAAGCCAATACGTAGGCGAGGATAAGGGCTGCTAGACATCAGTAAAAATCGAAGAGCAGGGTTTAAATATACCTAACCCTTACTACAAAAACAGTTTCCTTACTGACCTAAGCGCTGGTAATTTATCCAATACCATTCCCATGTACGGTGCAAATCCTGCTCAAAAGAGGAGGTGGGCTGCCAGCCAGTATGCTCGCGAAGCTTAGTCGAATCGAGAATATTAATTTTTACATCAAACGGCCGTTCCGGTAGTACCTCAATCCGGGGGCTTAATCCGTGGGCCTTAGCTAAGGGCAACAATACTTCTAACACTTTCCGATTGCTATAACCTTGGCCACTACCCATATTATACACTTCGCCGGGCTGCCCACTTACTAGAGCGGCCACAATGCCACGAGCCATATCTCGCACGTGCAAATAATCGCGGATAGTACCTTCTTGCCCGAAAAGACTAAGAGTACGGCCATCCAAAAGGGAGGCAATAGCGGTGCCAATAAAACCCTGCCCAGCATATACCCGCTGGCCTGCCCCAAAGGCATTAGCCGGCCGCACACACACGATAGGCATTTGGCTTATATGGTAATACAAGTGCGCATACTTCTCAATTGCCAGCTTGGTAATGCCGTAGGGAGAAATGGGGTTGGTGGGGTGCTCTTCCGTTAGGGGCACGGTTTGGGCTGGCCCGTAAACAGTGCCTCCCGAAGAAATCCACACAAATTTTCGCAGAGGCTGGCGGGCAGCCAATTCAAATAAGCGTACAGCCTCTGGCACGTTGACCAGGATATCATTTACTGGATTAGTAAAACTTGTCTGGGGCACCGTAGCATACGCCAAATCGATTACCTCATCGCTATTACTCAGCGTCTGAGTTAATAGCTCAGCTGTTGCTTCGGGCGGATGCTGCACATAGTGTACACCCGGTGGCAAAAAAGGGGCGGCTTCCTCACGGCCAACAACCAGTACCTCTCGATTGCCCAACAGCAATAATTCTTCTACTACTGCTCGCCCAATAAAACCAGTTCCACCTATTACACAAGTTTTTAACATACTGTAAATTAATTACCTTCCTTTAATTGCGTCATACGGCTATATCTACAACGCCTAGTAGCGCGCTAATTCACTGTGCTACCAAAGCCAGTTTCAATAAAATACTATCCTCCAGCATAGCCGCTCCACTCCCTACTTGCCCCGGCTCAGTGCAGTAATGGGCAGCCTCGAGCTAGCTTTTCCTTGCTGACTACTAGCAAAGTTGTCTATCACAAAGTACCGATAAAATGAACGCCACTTGCCACTATTTAATAGTCAGCATTAAATAGCGTTAACAGACCCTTTCTCAAATAGTTGACGGCTTGAGGGTTGCAGTATACCAGGTGCTTGTGCTGCAGTAAAGGGGTAGGGCTTATACTCCCTGGCTACCCTACCAGCCAAGTTAGCTTAAAAATTATTACAGCTATCGCACTCACTACCTACAGCTACGTTGCTTGCGCTAACACTCGCTAAATAGCCAAGCGCAAGACATAAAGCGAACTTCCACAATAGCTACTCAACAGATGCATTTACCTGTCCAAGGTAGCCTGGTGTTAAAGAGGTAAGTCAATTTTAGGATTATGGGAATCGGATTAATTTCCCCAGCCTACCAACCAAACACCCTAATATAGCCTACCTCCTTCACAAGCAGACATATGCACATACAGCAAAACGTAAGCCCATAATGAAGCGACATTTCTGCCGCAAAAAACATCAGCAGTTAGCTTGGCTAGCTACTTCGCTACCAAGCTAACTGCTGATGCCACCCTACTTCACGTGTTCTTTGAAGTACTCTAGCGTCCGGCGTAAGCCTTCGGCGCGGTCTACTTTAGGCTCCCAACCCAGGATTTCCTGGGCTTTGGTGATGTCCGGCCGACGCTTCATGGGGTCGTTTTCGGGCAGGGCCTGGTAGGTAGGCTTGAACTCTACCCCGGTTAGCTTGGCAATCTCTTCGCCAAACTCCTTGATGGTGATTTCGGCAGGATTGCCGATGTTCACTGGCATATGGTAGTCGCTGAGCAGCAACCGATAAATGCCATCTACCAAGTCATCGACGTAGCAGAACGAGCGCGTTTGGGAGCCATCACCAAATACCGTTAGGTTCTCGCCCCGCAGGGCCTGCGATAGGAAAGCAGGCAATACGCGGCCGTCGTCCAAGCGCATGCGGGGGCCATAGGTATTGAAGATGCGGATGATGCGCGTTTCCAGGCCGTGGTGGTTGTGGTAAGCCATAGTAATGGCTTCCTGGAAGCGCTTGGCTTCGTCGTAGCAGCCACGCGGCCCCACCGGGTTCACGTTGCCCCAGTATTCTTCTACCTGCGGGTGAACTTCTGGGTCGCCATATACTTCGGACGTGCTGGCAATCAGCATACGAGCACCTTTTACGCGAGCCAGCCCCAGCAGATTGTGAGTGCCCAGCGAACCTACCTTCAGAGTCTGAATCGGAATCTTGAGGTAGTCGATTGGCGAGGCCGGCGAAGCAAAGTGCAGAATGTAGTCGAGCTTGCCCGGCACAAACACGAATTTGCTTACGTCGTGGTGATGAAACTCGAAATCCTCGCGCTTGAACAGGTGCTCAATATTAGAGAGGTCGCCCGTAATCAGGTTGTCCATCGCAATAACGTGGTAACCTTCGGCCAAAAACCGGTCGCAGAGGTGCGAGCCGAGGAAACCGGCTCCGCCGGTGATGAGTACGCGCTTTTTTTCTTGACTGTCAGCCATTAGAATCTAGCTATAAGGTGCTGCTTAAAAAGAGAGGGGGTAGGGCAGTGAGGCTTTAAGCTACCGGCTCGGGGTGGTCGGTACGAATACCGATGCAGTGGTACACAAACCCTACTTCCTTCATTTCGGCGGGGTCGTAAATGTTACGGCCGTCGAAAATCACTTTTTGCTTGAGCAAACGCCCTACTACCTCAAAGGAGGGCGACCGAAACTCGGGCCACTCCGTTACAACTAGTAGTGCATCGGCATCTACCAACGCCTCAAACTGGTCTTTAGCGTAGGTAATGGTATCGCCCAACGTATGCTTGGCTTCTTTGATGGAAACGGGGTCGTATGCCGATACGGTACAGCCTTCAGCCAAGAGCTTTTCGATAATCACCAACGACGGCGCTTCGCGCATATCATCAGTTTTGGGTTTAAAGGATAGGCCCCAGATAGCGAAATGCTTACCCTTTAAGTCGTTGCCAAAGTGCTTCTTAACTTTATTAAAGAGCACTTCTTTTTGCGCTTCGTTAACGCCCTCTACCGCTTGCAGTACTTGCATCTGGTAGCCATTTTCCTGGGCAGTCTTTATCAGCGCTTTCACATCTTTTGGGAAGCACGAACCACCGTAGCCAATACCGGGATAGATGAATTTCGTGCCAATACGCGCATCGGAACCGATACCTTGGCGCACTTTATTCACATCAGCTCCCATTATTTCGCACAGGTTAGCGATGTCGTTCATGAACGAAATTTTCGTCGCTAGCATAGAGTTAGCGGCGTATTTCGTCATTTCAGCCGACGGAATATCCATGAAGATAATCGGGTGGCCATTGAGCAAGAACGGCTTGTAGAGGCGACGCATTACCTCTTCAGCCCGCTCGGAGCTGATGCCTACCACAATGCGGTCGGGCTTGAGGAAGTCGTCGATAGCAGCACCTTCTTTGAGGAATTCCGGGTTGGAAGCAACGTCAAACTCTACTGATTCGCTGCGCTTAGCCAGCGCGCCTTCTATCTCAGCGCGAACTTTAGCAGCGGTGCCAACCGGTACTGTGCTTTTGGTGACGATGACGCAGTAATTGCTCATGTTTTCGCCAATGCCGCGGGCTACTGCGAGCACATACTTCAAATCGGCCGAGCCGTCCTCACCGGGAGGAGTACCTACTGCGATAAAGGCTACATCTGCATCCTTGATGCTTTCAGCCAGCGAAGTCGAGAAATGCAAGCGTCCCTTTTGCACGTTGCGAGACACCATCTCCTCCAACCCTGGCTCATAAATCGGCAAGATGCCGTTACGCAGGTTGGTGATTTTTTTCTCATCAATGTCAATACAGGTAACATCAATGCCGACTTCGGCAAAGCATGTTCCTGTTACAAGCCCGACGTAGCCGGTACCCACAACAGCGATTTTCATAAGCAGTTAGGTAAAGCGAAGATGCAAAAAGGTGTTTTTAGTTGAGAACAAGCAAATTAAGCTACCATGTAGCGTTTCCACCAATACTGGAACACGAGCAGCCCCCAAATTCGGGCATGAGCATCGCCAGGATTAGCAGAAAATAATTGTTTTTTAAGCTTTTGCACGGTACTAACGTCGAAGATACCTTGGCTAGCTACAAAGTCATCGGCAAGCAAGTCTTGCTCGATAAGTGGACGCAACTCGCCCCGCATCCACTTTAGCAGAGGCACTTCGAAGCCGTGTTTGGGGCGGTCATACAGTTCTGGGGGTAGCATAGGCCGGAAAGCATCCTGCACAATTTTCTTTTTCATAGTGCCATCAACCTTGCTACTCACTGGGAGAGAGAAAGCGAAATTGACCACCTTGTAGTCTAGAAAAGGCGTGCGCACTTCCAGCGAGTTCGCCATGCTCATCAGGTCAACCTTCGTGAGCATGTCGTAAGGCAGCACTAACTGAGTATCAGTCAGTAAGACCTCATTGAGGTCGCCGTCGGCGTGAATATTCTCTAGAATATCCTTCCGGCGCTTGGTAGCTAGCTTTTTATCAACTTTGCGCCGGCTGGCGGGGCTGAGCAAATCTGTAGCTTCTTTTTCGGAAGCAAAGCTGGCCCAATCCCAGTACCGGTCTTTAGGGCCGCTGAGCATGCCCCGCGAAAAGCGCTGAAACTGACGTATTTTATTGCCAAAATACGAGTTGCGCGACTTAGGCAGAATATCCCAGAGTAGGTTCAGGCCGGTTACGGCTTCGGCTTTGAAGCCGCCTTGCCGCACCCGAAAATCACCCATGTGCTTGTTGTAGCCGCCAAAAATCTCGTCCGCGCCATCGCCACTAAGGGCTACCGTGACATGCTGCCGGGTGCGCTGTGAAAGCACGTGCACAGCCAAAGCAGAAGAATCGGCAAAAGGCTCGTCGAAATAGTCAAGCATCTGAAAAAGATGCTCATATAAGTCATTATTGCTTAGCGAAAACACCGTGTGGTTGGTGTTGTGCATTTTCGCTACTAGGTTAGCATACTTGGTTTCGTCGAAGAAAGGCTCGTCGCGGAAACCAATGCTAAAGGTATTGAGGTGCGGCGTGTGGCGCGTGGCCAAGGCTGTTACCACGCTCGAGTCGATGCCGCCGCTCAAGAACGACCCCAGCGGCACGTCGGACACGAGACGGCGCTCCACGGCCTCATCCATCAGCGAAACCAGCTTTTTCTGCTGCTCGTCGTAGGTTAGCTTGTTTTTGGATACCTTCTTGGGGTCATATGGAATCTTGTACCAGCGCTTGCGCACCACTTTATCGCCCTGAATAAACAGGTAGTGACCCGGCAGTAACTTCTTGATGCCCTTGAAGATGGTAGAAGGACCTGGGATGTAATTGAGCTGCAAGTACTGGCTCAGAGCCACGTAGTCTAGTTTGCGCGGCACACCCAGCGCCAGCAGTGACTTTAACTCGGAGCCGAACAGCAACTGGTTTTCATCGCGGTAGATATGCAGCGGCTTAACGCCATAGCGGTCGCGGGCGATGAACAGCGAGTTCTCTTCCTTGTCGTAGATAGCAAAACCAAAAAAACCGTTAAGCTTCTTGATAAAGCTACGGCCTTCACTAATATACAAGTTCAGGATAACCTCCGTATCAGTCTGTGAGTGAAAGTGGTAGCCTTTACGCACCAGTTTTTCGCGCAGCTCGCGGAAGTTGAAAATCTCGCCGTTGAAGACAATCGTATAGCGTCCCGAGGCATCCGTCATCGGCTGGTTGCCATCGGCCGAAAGGTCGAGAATGGCCAGCCGCCGAAAGCCCAGGCCCACACAGTCGTAGACGAAGTGACCCTGCGAGTCGGGCCCCCGCCGCACGATGGCATCGGTAGCCGCTTGTAAACGAGAAAGGGCCGAGCGGCCAGAGTCGGAGAAGGCGTAAGCGCCGGTTATTCCACACATAGCTAGTGGGCAAAGATACACGGCGGCTAGGCTTGCTAAACTGCCGTACTCCGATGAAAGGTATTAAAACCTGAATTTTAACCTTGGCGCAACTTACAGCCCGTTGGTGTAGTACAGCCTGAAGCCAATGGATGATTGGCTTCTTTTTCGTTTCTTCCACGCCCCTACCCCATGGATTTACAGCAACAGTTTGATGCCGCCGTGCAGCAAGTAAATAACTTACCCGCCGACACCGCGCCTCAGCACATGACCGAGCTTTACGGCCTCTATAAGCAGGCGACAGAAGGAGATGTGAATATGAAAAGCGGCGAAGTTGACGCCGACGCGGCCGACCAGGCCAATGGCCCTGCTGGCCTTTCCCAGGCCCAGTGGGACTCGTGGGACAAGTTTAAGGGGGTAGGCGAGGAAGAGGCCAAGCGACGCTACGTGGCCAAGGTAGCTGAAATAACCGGCAACCAAGATGGCGACACTGAAGCAGGCACCGTGCCAACTGACGCGCTTACCAATGCCCCAGAAGCACCTGATGCACCCTTACCTAGCATCAGTGAAAACGATACAACGGCGCAGCAGCCTGGTTTCGGCCCTGGCCAGGCAACAGCAGGCGGCCTGCGCGGCGATATTACAGCCGGCGCTCCCTATGGCGGCGAAAACGAGTTGAAAGGTGCGCAATAGTACTTTCTTCCAAATTCCCAGATTTACAAGAACTTACGGTACAGATTAAACAAAATACGACGGTCTTGTTCCGTCAACACCGGGCTAACATCGGTTTGCACGAAGTGCCGCTTGAAGGCAGCAATAGCGGCAGGTAAATCCTGCGTGTCGTAACCGATGATACGCAAGGCTTCACGGGGAGTAATACCAACCCCTACCCCCCCGGTAGAGTCGGAGGCAAAGGGTGCGGCCGTGCTATCAGTTAGTACGGCTGCATCGTACCATAGACCAAAGCCGTGGGTAGCCAACTGCTGCCACGGGAAGAGAATACTAGGGTCATTTTTTCGCATGGGTGCGATATCGCCATGGCCAATAAAGTTGGCTGCTGGAATATTGTACGTACGCTTTAACAACGTTAGCACTCGCAACAAGCTTTGCACTTGGGCAGGTGCAAAAGGCTCAGTGCCATCATTATCCAGCTCAATGCCAATGGATACTGAATTGATATCCGTTGTATTTCCCCAGCGTGCTATCCCCCCATGCCACGCTCGGAGGTAATCATTCAGCATGTGGTAGGCTTGGCCATCGCGGCCAATAACATAGTGAGCACTCACTTGCGTTTTAAGCAGCGTAAAGGTCCTTAGTGTTTGCTCTGTACTATGCTGGGCCGTGTGATGAATAATGACATAATTGGGCTTACGCAAGTTGAAGTTGGTCGTACCTACCCAATAAGGTGCCGCTGGCAGGCTGTCGGCGGCGAGCTTGGGTTGCGTTCGTAGTTCACGCGCTAAAGCCTTCACTTGCTGCCGGTAAAACCGATTAGTTGTCGCGTAGGGATTGCGCACGCAGGAAGTAGCCAATAAGCTAACCAGAACGAGTGTGGCGATAGAATTTTGGGCCATAATGAGAGGCTACTTACCAATCTACTAAGTCAATACAGAACAGCTAAATAAAAAAGAACGTCATGCTGAGCTTGCCGAAGCATCTCGCTCAAATCGTTGGATTACTACCCCTCCGATTTCGAGTGAGATGCTTCGGCAAGCTCAGCATGACGTTCTTTTTTGTATGACGGCTTCTTACTTAGCGTACGCTACCGAGCGCATCTCCCGGATTACGGTTACTTTAATCTGACCTGGGTACTGCATTTCCTTCTCAATTTTCTGCGAAATCTCGAAACTCAGTTCGCCGGCGCGCTCGTCGCTCACGTTTTCTGCGTCAACTATTACGCGCAGCTCGCGGCCAGCCTGAATAGCGTATGTCTGGTTTACGCCTTTAAAGGCGGAGGCAGTTTCTTCTAACTGCTTGAGACGCTTGATGTAGCTCTCCATCATTTCGCGCCGCGCGCCGGGGCGCGAGCCCGAAATAGCATCGCACGCCTGCACAATAGGCGAAATGAGCGCCGTCATCTCCATCTCATCGTGGTGGGCACCGATGGCGTTCACTACGTCAGGGTGCTCCTTGTACTTCTTGGCCATTTCCATGCCCAAGATGGCGTGGGGCAATTCGGGCTCTTCGGTACTCACCTTACCAATATCGTGGAGCAGGCCAGCACGACGGGCGTGCTTCACGTTGAGGCCTAGTTCGGCGGCCATCGTGGCGCAAAGGTTGGCTACTTCGCGGCTGTGTTGGAGCAAGTTTTGGCCGTAGCTGCTGCGGAAACGCATCCGACCCACCATTCGAATCAGCTCGGGATGCAGGCCATGAATGCCCAGGTCGATAACCGTACGCTCACCAATTTCGATGATTTCCTCCTCGATTTTCTTAGTCGTTTTAGCTACTATTTCCTCCACGCGGGCCGGGTGGATGCGGCCGTCTTTCACCAGCAAGTGCAGCGAAAGGCGCGCAATTTCGCGGCGCACCGGGTCAAAACCCGAGATAATGATGGCCTCAGGTGTGTCATCCACAATAACCTCTACCCCGGTTGCCGCCTCCAAGGCTCGGATATTACGACCCTCACGCCCAATGATTTTGCCTTTCACATCGTCGCTCTCAATGTTGAATACCGACACGCAGTTTTCGATAGCGTGCTCCGATGCCGTGCGCTGAATGGTTTCTAGCACCACTTTCTTGGCATCTTTGGTAGCCGTAAGTTTGGCTTGTGCTACGGTATCCTTGATGTAGGAACTAGCCTGCAACTGCGCTTCATTGCGCAGGCTCTCAACAAGTTGCTCGCGTGCCTCAGCGGCCGTCAGGCCAGCTACTTTTTCCAGTTGGCTCTGTACTTCGTGCAGCTGTTCGTCGGCCTCCTGCTGCTTGGCTTGGAGCTCGGCCACGGCGGTTTCGTGCCGCTGCTGGCGCTTCTCTTCCTGCTGCTCGAAGCGGTTGCGCTGGTGCTCGGCATCGGCCTGCACTTTTTCGCGGGTAGTTTCCAGCTCTTTTTCTTTGTGCTGTAGCTGCTCGAGTTGCTTCTGGGTCGTATCAGTCAGATGCTTAATGCTTTGCTCTTGGGCCAACACTCCCTGGCGGCGCTCGGTAAGCTCCTGCTCTAGTGCAGCCTTTAGGCGCTGGCTTTCTTGCTCAAACTCGCGGCGCTGGCGCTTCTGCTCCTGCTCGTATTCGTTCTTGAGGTTGCGAAACTTGTCTTTCGATTGCTGAATCCGCTCGTCGCGGGTGCGGTTGGCCTGGGCTTCTGCCTCGGCTAAAAGTTCTTGCGCCTTGGTTTGCGCCTGGCTTTCCAGGTCTTGCCGGGCTTTGCCGGCAAGCTGGCGCCCAACCAACACGCCCACCACGAGGGCAATGAAGGCGGCGAGCGCGCAGTATAAGATTAGGGATGACATGAGATATGGAAGTGAAGTGAATCAAAACCATAGCCACGATAAAAACCCGGACCGAAGCGCCGAAGGCCGGTTGCCTTCTTCGCGCCCGGCCGGGCCAACGAACTGTGTGGGTGTTAGCTACTTATCAGGCAGCTAGCACCGCGCCAGTCAGCAGCTCGTCGAGGCGCGCCAAGCGCTCGGTAAGGGCTGCATCGGTTCCATCCTTTTCTTTGCTAACTTTCAAAGAGTCAGCCATGGTGGCGAGGGCTACCATCGCCAGCAAGTCTTGTTTGTCCTGAATGCCGTACTGCTCCCGAAACTCGCGCAGCCGTTCGCTGAGCTGCCGGCCAGCTAGGCGCAGGCGCTCTTCGTCGTCCACGGCTACCCGCATGGGGTAATCGCGCTCGGCGATGCGAATTTTGATGGCTAATTCACTCATTTGTTAGCAGTTGGCAAGAGTATGTAAGAAGGCCGGTTATTCCCTTAAATAGGCAAGGCACTTATCTAATTCGCGGATGTATTCGTTGAGGCGTTGTTTCAGCTCGTTGGCCTGGGTGGGTTCCCCGCCGGCTATAGTCTGTACAAGTTTAACAATATTTTCCTGGTTTTGATACTCGCGCAGCTGTTTTTCGCGCTCGCGGCCATCGGCGCGCAAGTGCTCAATGGTGGTGCGAGCATCGGCTAGCTCCTCGCGCATCTGCTGATAGGCAGCCACTAAGGTGGTTACCTGCCGCTCCAAGCGGTCGAGTTGGGCAAGCTGCTGCGACGAGGCCATTTTTTTTGGTATGCGTTTTCGGTATTCTTTTTTCGGCAGCCGGGCGTGGTCCCACTGCTTAGCGCAAAGAAAGCGCTACGCCAGCCGAAAAACTGAATCTACTTCCGAATCAATGCGCCGGCTTGCTTTTCAAATTGTTGAATGAGGCGTTGCATCACCTGGTCGATGGCTTGGTCGGTCAGCGTTTGGGTAGGGTCTTGCAGCAAAAAGCTCACGGAGTACGACTTTTTGCCAGTCTCCAAGCGGTCGCCCGCGTACACATCGAACACGTTGATGGCTTGCAGCAGCTTCTTCTCTGTGCGCTGCGCGATAGTGCGTAGCTGCTCGAACGTCACGCTCTGGTCAACGACCAGCGATAAGTCGCGGCGCACTTCCGGGAATTTAGGCAGTTCGCGCGCGATGAGGCTGGCTTTGTATTTCTTCAGCAGCCAATCCCAATCTAGCTCGGCATACCACACGGGCTGGCCCACGTCGAGGCGTTTGAGAAGGGTAGGCGACACGGCACCCACGTTCACCACTGGCTGGTTTTGCAGCAGCAGCGCCAAGCCTCCGGCCAAATAAGGATGCTGAGTAGGCTGCGTACCGGGCTGGGGGTAGCCCAACGCTGCCAAGGCTTGCTGCACGGCACCGGCCAAGTCGTGGAACGTACTTTTTTGGGTGGCTTGCTGCCAGGTTTCGGCGCTGGCGGCACCGGTCATCCACAGGGCTAAAATATTCTTTTCCTTATACTTACCATTCTCGGCAAGGTGGTAAGCTTTGCCAAATTCGTAGAGCTTCAAGTCGCGCTGGCGGCGGTTGAGGTTGTGGCGCACTACTTCGAGGCCCGAAGTGAGCAGCGTGGGGCGCAGCACATTCAGGTCTTGGCTATTGTAGTTGAGCACGCGCACTAGGGTAGCATCGGGCGCGTCGGCCTTCTCGAAGTAGTGCGAGTTGGTGAGCGAGTTGGTCAGAATTTCCGAGAAGCCTTGCCCGCTAAGCAGGTCGGCGATTTTTTGGCGCACTACCTCGGGGTCGGGGTTGGGGAAAGGCGACAAGAACGAGGCGGCGTTGTGGGGCCGTAGCGCCACGTTGTTGTAGCCGTAAATACGCAAAATGTCCTCAATCACGTCGGCCTCGCGGGTTACGTCCACCTTATAAGGCGGCACGGCCAGTAGCCATTCGCCCACCGACTCCTGCTCAATTTTGATGTCGAGACCGTTGAGAATCTGCCGGATGCGCTCCTCTCCTATTTCCTGCCCGATGAGCTTGTTTACCCGGCTGAGGCGCAGACGCACCTGGGTATTGGGGATGAGATGCGGAAACTCATCTACCACTGGCGCCGCCACGCGGGCACCGGCCACCTCCACCAGCAGCAGCGCGGCCCGGTGCAGTGCCTTAAGCACCATGTACGGGTCGGTGCCGCGCTCGAAGCGGAACGACGCGTCGGTTTTGAGGCCGTGGGCCTGGCTGGTGCGGCGCACTACGGCGGGCGCGAAGTAGGCGCTTTCGAGAAAAACGCGGGTCGTGTGCTCCCCTACCCCCGACGTTTTGCCGCCGAACACGCCAGCCAGTGCCATAGCGGCGCCGTTGGCATCGGCAATTACCAAGTCTTCAACTGACAAAGTTCGCTCGACGCCATCCAGGGTCACGAATTTCTCGCCAGCGTCGGCACGCTTCACTCGGATGCTACCCCCCGCAATTTGGTCGGCGTCGAAAGCATGGAGCGGCTGGCCCAACTCGTGCAGCACGAAGTTGGTGACATCTACCACGTTGCTAATCGGCGAGAGGCCAATGCTGCGCAGGCGCCGTTGTAACCACTCGGGCGAGGGCCCCACTTTCACACTGTCTAGCAGCAAGCCAGCATAGCGGGGGCAGGCCTGTTCGTCTTCCAGCATCACGCGGATAGTGCTCGCGCTGGTTGGCAGGGGTAGGGATGCAAAACCGCTGGTATCGGGCAGGTGTGCAGGCTGGTTAAGCAGCGCCCGTAGCTCGCGAGCCACACCGTAGTGCGAGGCGGCATCGGCGCGGTTGGGTGTGAGGCCAATTTCGATAATCGTGTCTGAGCCTAGCCCGAAATACTCCGCGGCGGGCGTGCCGTCGGGCAAGTTGGTGTCGAGCACCATAACGCCGGCGTGCGACTGCCCGAGGCCGATTTCATCCTCGGCGCAAATCATGCCTTCGGAAGCCGCCCCGCGGATTTTAGACTTTTTGATTTTGAAGGGCTCGCCGGTGGTAGGGTGTAATAAGGCGCCTTCTAAGGCCACCACCACGCGCTGGCCGGCAGCCACGTTGGGCGCGCCACACACAATTTGGCGGGGGGTAGCGTCGCCCACGCTCACGGTGGTAAGGCTCAGCTTGTCGGCGTCGGGGTGGCGCTCGCAGGTGAGCACCGTACCCAGTACTACGCCGCGCAGGCCGCCTGGCACGCTTTCCAGCTCGTCGAGGCTTTCGACTTCTAGGCCCGAGCCAGTAAGCAGCGCCCCTACCTCGGCGGCGGGCAGGGAGGTAGGGAATAAGGTTTTAAGCCAATCAAACGAAATAGTCATAACAAAAGGGCGCGAGCCCGTGGGCAGGCCGGGCGCAGAGGACAAAGGTACGGGCGCAACGGGGCGCGCCGAAACCTAGCTTTTGCACGACTGCGCGAGGCTCTCGGCTGGCCCTTGCTAAAGCGGCACCTGCTGCTCGCCGGCCAGCACGGGCACCGTGAGGCGGTTGTCGGCGGGGGGCTTGGGGCAGCTGTACGCGTGGTTGTAGGCGCAGAAGGGGCTATATGCGGTGTTGAAGTCCAGCTCGATGGTCGAGGCATCGGCGGGGGGTAGGGCCACATCGAGGTAGCGGCCGGCAGCGTAGGTCTGCTGGCCGTTGGTGGGGTCGGTGAAGGGCACAAACAGTTCATTGGGGTTGGCTCCTACCCCCTGCCGTTGCAGCAAGACCAGCTTTTGGGCTTTGCCACCCAGCTCAAAGGCAGCAGTTCCCCATTGGGCGTAGGCATCGGCCGAGCCGCCAGTGAGTGCCAGCGGCAGCGGGGCCAGCACCGCCGCCCGCGTGAGCTGCGCCGTGACGCGGTAGGCGGCATCGGGCCGGAAGTACCGCAGCCCGCCAAACGCCGCCCGCTGCG
The DNA here is from genome assembly GCF_009755225.1 of Hymenobacter ginkgonis. GTDB lineage: Bacteria > Bacteroidota > Bacteroidia > Cytophagales > Hymenobacteraceae > Hymenobacter > Hymenobacter ginkgonis. The sequence continues at coordinate 69,128 of NZ_WQKZ01000008.1, read as the reverse complement.
CCACCGGAATGGGCGAGGTGGCCGCCGTGCGGAAGGCATTGTCCTTCTGCTGCCGGGCCAGCCGAATGCGCTCGGCATAGGCCGGGTCGGCGGGCGGCGCAACCGAAGTGCCCGAAAAATTATACACTAATAAACCAACCACGGCCAGCAGGCCGGCCAACAATAAGAGTTTGCGCATGCGTTTCTACAACATTCCTTCGTCGGCAAAGCTATAGTAGCCGTTGTTGGTATAGATAAGGTGGTCGAGCACTGGTAGGTCGAGGAAATTGCCGGCTTCCTTTAGCTTTTTGGTGAGTGAGATGTCGGCGCCGCTGGGCTGGCGGTTGCCACTGGGGTGGTTGTGAATGAGAATAATGCTGCTGGCCAAATTTTCGAGGGCGTGCTTGAAAATCATTTTGGGGTCGGCTACGGTGCCAGCCACGCCGCCGCTACTTATTTTTTCGCTGCGCATAACCACGTTGGCGCGGTTCAATAAAATTACCCAAAACTCTTCGTGGGGCAAGTCTTGCAACTGCGGCCGCACGAGTTGGTAGATGTCGCGCGAGCTGGTGATGGTGGTACGGCGGCCGGCGCCGTTTTCCTTACGGCGGCGGCCTAGCTCCAACGCGGCCATCACGGTGATGCCCTTGGCCGGGCCCACGCCGGGGTGGCGGCACAGCTGCTTGAGACTAAGCCGCGCCAATTCATTCAAATCATTGTCAACGGCTTGCAGCATGAGTTTGCCCACATCAACGGCCGTGAGCTTGGTGGTGCCCGAGCCGAGCAGGATGGCAATTAACTCGGCGTCGGAGAGGGCGGCGCGGCCCTTTTGCACCATTTTCTCGCGCGGGCGGTCTTCCTCGGCCCAGCTTTTGATGCCGAAGCTGGTGGGCGTGGTGTAGGGGGTAGGGAGGGCGTCGAGGTCGGTGGCGGCCAAGTGGTCAGGCAATTCCATTAGTAAGCAAGTATAACTATAGTGGAAATGTAAAGTAAAATCTACCGGCAATCGTCTGGTCGGTTGGCGGCGGCGCGCCCTACTTTAGCCCTAACCAATTATCCTGCGGGCCGTTTGGCCTTCCATTATGCAACGACAACTTCTGTTCTGGGGTATTTTTCTGTTAATTCTGGTGGCGGAAGCTTACGGCTACGTGGCTGTGCGCACCGCGCTGATTCCAAATTCCGTGGCTGCTCGCCGGGGCTTCGCCGTCAGCTACTGGGTGCTGACGCTGGGGCTATGGACGCTGTGCTTCTGGGCCACCAGCACCCGGCACAACGGGGCCTTGCAGCTTAAAAGCTACCTCATGGCGGCGCCCTTGCTGCTGCTGGCGGCCAAGCTGGTGGTGCTTTTCCCGATGCTGCTGGAAGATGTAACGCGCTTAGGGCGCTGGGCGCTGGGTGGCTTTAGCAGTGCGCCGGTGGCCGGCTCGGTAGAAGCCCCGCTCACGCGCAGCCAGTTTATTAGCCGGTTGGCGTTGGGGCTGGGGGCGCTACCGCTGCTGGCCCTCATTTGGGGCATGGTGAAGGGCAAGACCGACTACCAGGTGCGCCGCGTGGTGCTGCGCTACCCTAACCTGCCGGCGTCGTTCGATGGCTTTAAAATTCTGCAAATCTCAGACTTACACACCGGTTCTTTCAACGACAATACGGAGCCCATGCGCCGGGCCGTGGCCATGATAAACGCCCAAAATGCCGACCTCATTGTGATGACCGGCGACTTGGTGAACGACCGCGCCACCGAGGTGGAGCCGCACATTCCGGCCCTGGCGGGCATTAAATCAGACTTGCCCATTTTCTCTATATTAGGCAACCACGACTACGGCGACTATGTGCAATGGGGCAGCGCCGAGGCAAAGCGCGAAAACCTGGCCCGCCTTGCCCGCAACCACGCCAAAATTGGGTGGCGCCTGCTACTAGATGAGAGTCACACCATTCGGCGCGGCACCGACGAGCTGGCCGTGCTGGGTGTGCAGAACTGGAGTAGCCACCCCAACTTTCCGAAGCACGGCAAGCTGGCGCAGGCCCACGCCGCCAGCGGCAACGCCCCGTTTAAACTGCTCCTCTCGCACGACCCATCACATTGGGAGGCGCAGGTGCTGGATTACTCCGATATCGACCTCACGCTCAGCGGCCATACCCACGGTATGCAGTTCGGGGTAAATCTGCCCTTTTTTAAGTGGAGCCCGGTGCAGTATTCCTACCCCCAGTGGGCGGGCTTATACGAGCAGGGGCGCCAAAAGCTGTACGTAAACGTGGGGTTAGGCTACTTGGCTTTTCCGGGGCGGGTAGGGTTTTTGCCCGAAATAACCCTGCTAGAACTGCGCCGCGCGTAGCATGAAGGTACAGTGAAGCTGGGTGCTAGCAGTAACCTGCCAGCAAAGGCTTTCGTTAAATCGGCACCAATTTCCTTTTCCTTTCTCAGACATGAAAAACTCCTTGCTGCTTTTCGTAGGCGCTGCAGCCCTTTCGCTGGCTTCCTGCTCACAGGAAAAAACCACTGACACTACCACGACTACTACTGATGCCTCGGCAACGGCGGCTACCCCCGATACCGCTGCTTACCGCACGCGTTCGCAGCGCATCGCCGATAAGTTTGCCTCAGACATGAAAATAACGGACGAGGCTACTAAAGCTAAAATCCGGACTGCTTACTACAACCGCTCGAAGCGTTACAGCGAGATGACGAGCAAGTACAAGAGCGATACGACCGGTATGGCCGCGGCTATGCGCCAGTACAATACCGACACCGATACCGAGTTTCAGAATGTGCTCACCGACCCCACGCAGTACCAGTCGTACCAGTCATCGCGCTCGACGTATGACGAGTCGAACTACTTAGACAACACTGATACCGGCGCCGCCTCGACCACGACGACGGACGCCACGCCCACTGATGATGCCAGCCCCACGGCGGCTTCGACCGATAATACTACCGGCATGAGCGGCGGAGCCGTGAAAGACTCAAAGACCAAGCTGGAAGACGGGTCAAAAATCAAGATTAAAGACGACGGCACCGTAAAAACCAAAGGCAACCCCGTTGCCAGCGACGCGGCGCTGCAAGATTCGAAGACCAAGCTGCAAGACGGCTCAAAGATTAAAGTGAAGGGCGACGGCACTGTGAAGCTAAAAGATGCCGACGGCAACAAATCGAAATTGTAGCCTGCCGGGCCCCAAACGGCTTGTTTGTCGATAAAAAACCCGCGTCTGCAACGACGCGGGTTTTTTTTGGTTCTTTTGGTGGCAGCTTTGCCGCCTTATTTGCGTTTAATAGTACGTGTTCTCGTCGGTTATCTTCTTTCTACTCAGAAAACTTTTGCGGGGTAGCGCTGGGCTCCTGTTGGTTTGCCTGACTTTTGGCCGGGCGCAGGCGCAGGCCGGTAGCCCCTTGCCCACCGTGCGCGTGAGTGGCACAGTATCGGTGGCCGGCAGCAAGAAGCCCATACCCGGCGCCTCGGTGCAAATTCAGCGTACCCGCACGGGCGTGGCGGCCAATGCCGAGGGCAACTTTCTCATCACGGCGCTCTCGACCGATACCCTGCTGTTCAGGGCCATTGGCTACAAGTCGCACCGGCTGGTATTGGGCGGCACGGCGCTCTCGCAACTGGTAGTGCAGATGGCGCTGGTGCGCGACTCGGTGCAGCTAGGCGAGGTGCGCGTGACGGCTGACCGCCCCGACCGCGCCAGCATCAACCGGGCGCTGCGCAACATCAAGCGCCCTACCCCCCCCGTGGTGAAGATACCTAAGCGCGGGCCCAAGCCCAAGCCGCTGTTTGCCGTCGACTCGACCGCCCCCAAAGCGGAGGCGCCCACCATTAGCGGCTCGAACGTAGATTGGCTCTACGAGCAGTTTTCGCGCGAGGGCAAGCAACGCCGCAAGGTGGAGCAGCTAAAAGCCCGTGATGCCGCCGAAGAAGCTCAGAAGCGACGCGCCGAATATAATAAGGCATTTCGCGACAACAGAGGCTACGAGTAAGCAAAAGCGCGCCCGGCAGCATCATTTCCGCAGGTTTCGCGTAAGCCTACGAACGATGAAGATTGGGTATCCTTGCGTTAACGAAACGCTTCCTTGCAGCGCCGCCGGCACTTTCCGGCTGGCTTCCTACTCGCCCGAGCGGCTAGTGCCGACCGTGGCGGGCAATTTGGCCTGTCTCCAGCAAATTCTGGAGTGGAATGTGGCCCACGGGCTGCAATTCTTCCGCATGGGCTCGGGCATAGTGCCGTTTGGCTCACACGAAATCAATACCTTTCCGTGGCAGACGCACTTTAAGAGTGAGTTTCGGGCGTTGGGTGACTACATCCGGCAGAACGGGCTACGCATCTCGTTTCACCCCGACCAGTTTGTGGTATTGAACTCGCCCGACCCGGCCATTGTGCGCCGTAGCATCGACGAGCTGATTTACCAAGGCTCGATGCTGGATTTGATGGAGCTAGATTCGACAGCCAAGCTCCAGATTCACGCCGGCGGCGCCTACGGCGACAAGGGAGCGGCTTTGGCTCGCTGGACCGAGACCTTTCATACCATGCTGCCCGAGGCGGTGAAGGCACGGCTGGTAGTCGAAAACGATGACCGCCTTTACAGCTTACGCGAGTGCCTAAGTTTGCACGACCTCACGGGCGTGCCCATTCTGTTCGATAACTTTCACCACGAATGTCTCAACCACGGCGAGCCTATGCGCGAAGCCTTGCGCTTGGCGGCCGCTACCTGGCACCCCACCCGCGACGGTGTGCTAATGATGGATTACAGCTCGCAGGCTCCTGGTGAGCGCCGTGGCAAGCACACCGATACGCTGGTACCTGAGCTATTCCGCGATTTTGTGACTGAGCTAGAGGGGCTGGAAGTGGATATGATGCTCGAAATCAAGGATAAGGAGGCCAGCGCGGTGCGCGGCGCTCAAATCTTGCGCGAGCTAGGCTTGCTGGCGCCTGCGCCGGCAGGCTATGTGCCGCCCACCTTCGCCCCGCGCCCCACCGACGCGGAGGGCCGCGCCCTACCCCCCAAAAAACCTCGCAAGGCCTCGCCGAAAGCTACCGCGGCGGCAGCCAGCGAGGCAGCCCCTACCCCCACCTCCAAACCTAAGCGTCAGCCTGCTACGCCTAAAGCTTAGTTTAGCTAATCAGCTGGCTGTCCTTTTTTCTTCTCTTGTTTCCCTACCCCCCTCCTCATGAATGACCTCCTGCACGCAACCCTATCGGGATTGCAAAACGGCTTGACTAGCTTACCCCTGGGCTCAGCCATGGACAACACTGAAAGCTGGCAGCAGCAATTCTTGCAAAGCGGCCAACCCGAATTTCAGGATATTGCCCGCGAAATTGGCAACCTTCAATCCCTGCTCAGCAGCGGCAGCCTCAGCGCTACGGCCATCGGCAATTCGCTTAATATGCTTGGCGACCAAACCAGCCAGGCTAGCCACCACGCTTCCGCCGACCTAAAAGATGACCTGCTGAAGCTAGCCGACACCCTGCGTCGCCACGGCCACGACCTGCTAGCCCACAGCGCCAGCTAATACAGTAGTCCGCTTCGCTTTCTATGCAAAGGCCAGCCTTCCCGTGGGAAGGCTGGCCTTTGCTTTGTGCTAGAGAAAACGCTGGTTGGCTGCTTACTGCGGCTGTTGCGGCTGCAAACGCCGCACCTGGTTCACATTGCTCGAGCTAGAACCTCGGCTTGGCACCACGTCGGATGATTGCCGGCGTTTCTGCTGCTGAATAAGGGGCTGCTCGCGTACATCGGGCACAGAGGTAGGCGACTGTTCGGGCGTGCCCGCTATCGGCGACGTGCCCACCGGCAGGCGACTGGGCTGAGCATCGTAGCTTGAAGTAGTGCGCTGCACTTGCGAAGGCCCCTGAATGGTGCTCTCATTAAGCGCTGGGTTGACTGGGGGTACAGCAGTTTGGCTTTGAGCCCCACCCCGCATAGGTGCCGAGGGGTCGAAGGGAACCGTTTGGGCCCGTGCGATGGCAGTAGAGCTCACCGCGAGCAAAAGAAGTAAATATTTCACATCTAGTAGGTTGAGGGAAAGAGGATAAAGCAAAACAGCCAGCTAGTCTGGGTAGACTAGCCGGCTGTTCTACGACAAGTGCAGCTAAAAAGCTACTACATTTTCGATTTCATGCTACCGTCGCTGTTAGTTTTCGTCTTGGCGCCTTTTTTCATCATGCGCTTATTGCTGCGCGTGGTGCTGCTACCATTCATGGTACCATCGCTCATGGTGCCAGTTTGGCTAGGAGTATTCATTGTGCCGTTGTTCATAGTGCCACTTTGCATCGTGCCGGTAGTGGTGCCATTTTGCATAGTGCCAGCTGGGCTGGTGGTACCCGCAGGCGTAGTTTGAGCGAAAGCCGCGCTTACGAAAATGGTACACGCAGCGGTCAGGAAGAATTTGGCAGTTTTCATAACTCTCTAGGTTTAAGTTGGGTGGAAAACAAGCATTGTAGGCTTGTCAGGGTGGCTTCTATACGAGCTTACTAGCAGTAAGTGTTGCCCGGAAGCAATTATTTTCTCAACTTAACTATCCTGAAGTCAGCCTACCAAAATGATAGTATCGTTGGCTACCTCCTTACAGCCTGCTAGTTGCGCTTACTAGCGTTGTGGTAGTTGAAAGCTATTAATTTCAGTGGTTCCACCTCCAAAAATTAGCTTACCCTCATACATTCCTATGGGTATTATTCCTTTCTGACCCTATGAGTTACCGTTAGGTGGTCTTCGTAAAAGGTATGCGACAAGGAAAGGAACACTTGATTATCAAGGAAAACCTCTTTAGAGGAGGTGCAAAAGCAGGCCCATTGCCCAAAAAAAGGCTTTATAAAACCAAAAGCCAATTACGCACAAGGTGATGACCATAAGGGCGTAAATGATAGTCTCCGAATTTAGGCGGCTAAACATAGCATTGATAAGAAAGGCGAAACGAGTATTACTCCTGAATTAGTAAGCTTCAGCAGGATACTTGTAGACAAAGCACCACAGCTAACAGTAGCCTACTGGCTGTTAACTACTTGCATTGGCTATCAATACGTAGGCCAGCACAAATTGTGCATATTTCTCCTGCAATTAGTGGCAATCATGCCAAACGTCCTATTAAGCAGCCATCATAAGTTATATAGCTGTGACACTTAGGTAGCGCAGTAGCTAAAGCCACTTAAGCGCACATTTTTTTACGCGTTAATCGCAAGTCTAGTTTGGCGTTGAATCTAGTATTACCGGACTAAGCAGTGAGTTTTGAAATGGACCGGCTAGCAGTCGATACAAGAAGGTAACTTTTCGCAATGCCGACCTAAGCCACATTATATAACATCTAGAGGTGGCCATAAGCAATTGGGATGGGGTAGCAACCTACCAACCGACTACTGCATGTAGTGAATGCGAGATACTTCACAGACCAGCCAAATAACAAAGAGTATTGGTAGCAGGGGGCAGAAATATGAACTGATTATCAATTGTTTTTAAAACATCCGGCAGTATATTGCGTTAGTAAGTAAGCACTCACACACAGCCCCATCCACCCATGTCACATATCCTGCAAGCTCTCGCTCAGCACTGGCATCTGAGCGCTTCTCAATACTGGCAACTGCGTTTGTTATGCGCTATTACACTAGGACCACTATTAGGTGCGCTTTGCCTAATACTTTTCAATAAGCGCGACGAAGTAGGTTCGCAGGAGCCACGGGTTAAACGACAAATGCGTGGGCTGACCATGCGTTCAGTAGGCCATCTACCGTTGCATCCAACTGGGGGGAGCCAGTCTTAACAATATAGGCCTAACAAAGATGTAAAAAGCCCCGCATTGACGGGGCTTTTTCGTAGCTACCCCTCTCAACTTTTATAACCTCTACTAGCGAGAAGGCTACGTAAGGCAAAGAGAGAAAGTCATGTGCTAATAGCAATAATGCAGTGCAGCCGTTTACAAGCGCACCGAATAGAGCTGGGGATATCGGTGCCTACTTGGCTTACCACTTCGGTATCTAAAGCATACTAGTGGGAGGTTCAGCACATGCTATCCATACATAGTGAGGATATAACAGCAAATTGTGTGCTTCTGGTGCAAAATGACGAGGGACTAAATTTTGGCTACCGCGTCACGATGGTATCGCTGAAATCTACTCCTAGCCATTGCTTAGCAACTGTCGGCTTGCCACTCGCCGGCTTTTCCCACTGCGGTGTTACAGTGCTTAGTAAGCCCGCCGCATGTTCAAGGCGACGGTCGAAAGATGGCAGATACACCGGAAACGATTGCGGAGTTTTCATAGCCCTTCTACGCACCACAACCACTATAAAGTTACAGTCTGGGTAGCTAGCTACCCCGGCTCCTAAGTCTCTACAATGACTTGTACGTGTTGACTGCAATAAGTGCCCACTACCTCGACCAGCTGCGCAGAAGTATAAACCTCTTAACGCAACCACTTTACCAACCCTGCGATGAGTAGCGCCCACACTAAAATGACCCAGATAGCGAGCATACCGAGCCGAGTACTAAGCACTTGCCCAGCTTTGGTCTCGCTCCAGTTTTGCTGAAGTCGCTTCTGCATACGAGCGCTCCAATAATGGAAACCCAGTGCTGTTACAATAGTAACTATTAACATGTCAACCAATACGTTATCGGCTGCATGCTTTAGGCTGGCTGGAGTAGTAAATAGTAAAAGCATAAAGGCAAGATAAAGAATGTTCTTCAATTACTTGCAAATCAGTTATATGAAGTTTGAGTTACCTCAACTATCTAAGTGAGCCGCGCGCTTTGAAATTTGCCTTAATTACTACCTAGTTATTTGTGCACCACCTCACGTGTGGATGGTAACCAGTCCACCTCGTGTTAGCATTACGAGCTGTTAATTAACAACATGCCCCTAAGCTCCTCCTTAACATTTTTGACAAAGCTACCTGATTTGCAATCTAATCTCCTAATGAACTATTTCAAAAACAAGCTCAACCGTTTCTATGTGGGCCTCTTTATACAGTAAACGTTGGAATATTTACTCTACACAAACTATATTGATACCTACTCTTATCCTAACCACCTACTTGTGCGGTTTTCTTTCTTAGCACTTAGTGGAGGAACGAGCCTTCGGCTACTTTGAGCAGGGCAATACCAGCAAGTGTGATAATAACAGATAGTCAGGTCAGCGACTTACGCATTTTCAACAAGAAGTCCTAGGCAACCAGACTATACAGGACTTCTTATTAGTCACTGCTAGTCAAAAATTAGGCAGTTGATTATGCTTTAACTTTACAAAAAATCGTTTGCTGATTTTAAAATCTACCTATGCTTACTATTACGCAAAAACAAGTAGTTACTAGAAATTATACTATTGATATTTTTCGCATTTTAGGAGCCTTTTGTGTAGTAGCGCTCCACTCACCGCTTGGGAGTCTTCCAAATAGCTTAGCCCTTTCTGTTCGGCTATGCTCACGCTGGGCAGTTCCGTTTTTCTTCCTGGTCAGTGGTTATTTCGCTGCTCGAAATCTGCGTGATAGACAGTCGATTAATTTCAGCAAATCTATAAACTACTTAGTTGCCATTTTTATCGCATCTAATATTGTTTATTGTTTGTTTTATGCAATTGACAATAACGCGGCTACCACTATTAAGTTAACGTTTGTTGGCTTATTAGTTGGCCAAACGGGGCATCTGTGGTATATAGGCTCGAACATATTTGGCTTGCTCATATTGCAATTATTAGTAAGCCGATACTCAGACAAAGTACTTGTCGTTGTAGCCCTGATAGTATTTTTAGGCATATTAGTGGGTGATGGATACTCACGGCTAACTGGCATCACGCTGCAGTACGAAGTCGCTCGTTATCTGACCTCTATTCCATTTTTATTTGCTGGATTCTTAATTGCCAGACACGGTGAATTTCTACAGTACTTATCAGTTAAGCTATGCTTAATAAGCATCTTAGTGGGGCTTTTAGTAGAGTATACAGAAGCTTACTTACTATATACTAGGGTAGGAGCCGGGCCTCATAATCAAGAATTGCTTATTGGCACTGCCCTATTAGCGCTAGGTTTATTTTGTCTAAGCTTGGTGTTTATTACTCCAAGTGCCAATACACTATCCGATGCTGGCAAAAATTACTCTTTAGTAATCTATTTGTATCACCCACTAGTGATTACACTGCTATATTCGGTAATTAAGATCGGCCAATTCAGTGCATATGTCTACTGGGTAAGCCCATTTATTGACTTTGTGGTTACGCTGTTGCTTATAAAAGCCATCGAAAAAACTTCACCCACTGTATTCCGTTTGCTCAGCGGTGGATAAAGTTGTAGTAACCGCGCTTGATACATGTACAGAGCCTATACTCTAGCTTTTGTTATGCAGCTTAAAGAACTACTAGTATTAAACTAAATGCGCTACAGATAAAGTGAAGAATACGCAGGGCACTAGTAGCGTACCTTGAACTAGCTAAAGACAGGCTACTTTCCCTATTATTGAGGTATGAAGAAAATTATCTTATTACTGCTACTCGCTAGCGGGTGCGCGCCGCACAACCACAAGGCTCAAGATGCGATTGCTGCCTACCTGCAAAAAACAGTCAAAGACCCCGGCAGCTACGTACCTATCTCCTTCGGTGAGCCGCACGCAACCTCCTCCAATGCCGATACGGTGCTGATAAACCATGTCTACCAAGAGAAAAGAGGAGTAAACTCGTCGGTAATTTATTCCAATATGTTTAAAGTAGATAGTGTTTCGGGCTACGCACAGATGGTAAGATCGTCGCAGAAGACAGATTAGGGTAAGCGGTACGTCATCAGTAGTAAGCTCGCTAAAGTATTGTCTACTTGATTTTTGCTTAAACTGTTCTCCAAATTAAAAATACTCTTCCATCGTGCGCAGTAAGGAATTTTACGGAGTTACCGGGTGTGGCCTTTTCCGACAGCCCCACCAAATACTAAGTAGCATTTAGTGACGTTATCCGAGGCAAATGGATGCTAGTATTCAACCAAAGTGGGTACAAAATCTACATTGCACCCACTTTTCTCATGTCTACTTAGGTAGCATAAGGATTTAACCTTTTGCTCCCATCAGGTAACTGAGCGATACTTGGAAGGCACGGTTGTAATAGGGAAAGGGGGCGTACGTGCCCCCGTTGTACGCTTGGTGCGGCACGGCTAGATTGCGTAGCCCCAGACTATAGCCGGCTTGCAGTTGAAACCCCTTTAGGCAGTAGCCTACGCCGGCTTGCAGGCCTCCATCAAATCGCCGCGAGTACCGACTATCGGTATCGGTTGCCAGGGTGGCAGGTTTGACCTTGCCCGTGGCTTCGCCGTCGAACCCGCTCAATCGCTGGGCATAGTTGCCGCCCACGAGCAGGCTGGCGTACGGTCCGCCAAAGACTTGCAGTCCCTGCCCATCGCGTCCCAAGGTGTAGGCCAGATTCAGGGGCAGCGTCAAGTAGTTGAGGCGGATGTCTTCCTCAGAGGGAATGAGCATATCGAAGCTGAGATAGTAACCCGAGGTGCGGTAGCCCTTCTGTGAATACAGCAAGCTAGGTTGCAAGGCAAAATGGCCGAACTGCACCGTGCTCGTCAGCCCAGCCTCGAACCCCGAGCGGTTCGAAGACGCGGCTTGGTCAATAGTAGGAAAGCGGGCAGAGGAAACGTTGAACCCGACGCGAGGGCCAACGCTGAAGGTAGTTTGGGCGTGGGCTGTGCCCACCAAAAGCAGGCTGCTTGCTAGAAAGGAGAAAACATTCTTCATGAGCATAAGATGAATCAAAGATGATTCAATGAGCTGTGCCAAGGAGGAATGGTTGCTTCTGTTAGCAATTAAAAAGTCCCACTGGTGGACGCTATTCTACCCGCTAACTGATGCAGTTATTAAAAGCATCGATGTTGCTGGAGATGCAGAAGATGCGAATTCTTCATTTCTCCTCAGCCATCGCAATCACAGGACAGGGGATAGGGAATGGGGTCAATCATGCGGACAACCGCAAGGATGTAGGGTGGCAGTAATAATAGCAGTATAAAGAAGCCAGCCATGTTGTAAACTATCCTACTAGTCAAGCTTAAGCACTTTGGCAAGGTTAGGTACAGCAGCAAGCACCCGATTTTACGACGCGGCCCGACTAATTCTAAACTGCTCCCCGAACCGTCTTCCTAAAACAAAAAATCCCCCTCCACTATGCGCAGAGAGGGATTTTAGTGGAGCTGCAGGGTGTGGCCTTTTCCGACAGCCTCACACAAATATAACTAGCATCTAGCGAGTTACGCGCGCTTTGCACGGGTTAGCTGGGTGCAATTGGGTGCGAATATCCGGCAAAACTGGGTGCAAAATCTACGTTGCACCCAGTGCACCCACTTTCTCCCAGGCTTGCAGAAATAGTGGCCCGTAGCGCTCAAGCGTATCGTAGCCGTAAACGGAGCCGCCGGCCAGATGGCCCAGAGCCACCTCCTTCAGATTCTGGTCGCCACCCGAGCCCCACAGCACCAGGTCAGCGCCGGTGTGGCGCGGTGTATGGGTGGTGATAGCCTGCCAGAGGGGCAGCGGCTCCTCCTCGGCCTTGCCCGCCCGGAAGCGCACGCGCACGAAGGTGCGCGTCAGGCCCGCAGCTTCGGCAATCTCCTTGAGGTAGGCGTTGCGCTTCTGCTGGGCTACCACGGGTACCTGACCCTGCCAGCGCTGCCAGATGGCAGCGGCCGCTGGCGGCAGGGGCAAGCGCACCTCGTGACCGGTCTTTACCTGATGAAACTCCAGTACGGAGGTCAGGCCGATGCCCGGTAGCAGCTGCTCGTTGACGTGGTGGGGCTTGAGCTGGCGCAGGTCCGAGTCGCGCAGCAGCAGCAAGGTCTGGAAGAGCAGTCGCTCGCGCTCCCGGTGCAGGTACTGGTGGTGCGCCGGCAGCTCGACCTGGGCCAGGGCCTGCAGTTCCTCGACGCGCAGGCTGACAGCGCGGCCAAACTTGACGCGCAGGGCGAGCCAAGCGGGAATGTGGCGCTCGGCTAGGCGGTGGGCGATGCGCAGAAACTTGACGTGCTGGCTGACGGTAGCATCGGCAAGGCCCGCCTCGTAGAGGTAGGCCAGGTACTCGAAGTACACGGGCTTGGTGAACTGGCGCAGGCTCATGCCCGGTTGAAACTTCTCCAAGTGGTTCACTACCTGCCGGTAGCGGCGCAGCGCGTCAGCCGATGAGCCGGGATGCTCCTGCTGCCACTGGGCGTAGTAGTTGAGAAAGGTCGTGTCGAGGGGGTCGGCCAGGGCCGCGGGGGCCGGCGCGGGGGCGGCCTTGCCCGGCACCAAGGCCAACGCCAGTACCTGCGCGCGGGTGACGGCCTGCCGGTGGGCGTCGGCTTTGTTGAAGAGGTCGGTCAGTTCGGCCACCAGGCTCGCAAGCTTGGTGTTGAGGCCGGGGCTACCAGGCTCGGCCTTGGCGATGGTGCGGCCGAGCTTGGCGTCGGCATCGAAGTTAGCCGGCTGGCAGCTAACGCCGGTGGGTAGCTTCTCGCGGGCGCCGGCCCAGGTCACGTCGAGTAGCACCCGGCAGCGGCCTTTGGCGTCGGGGCGGGAAGTGAGCTGGCGAAAGGTGTACTGCATAGCCGCGGCAAGGTAGCAACGAGGGCCAGTAGTGTTAGCCGCGCTACCACCAAGACTGAGAACGCTGCTTTTTTAGGGAAACCAGCAAAGTTTTTTAGCGGCGGCTGGGAAGGGTCATGTCACAATCTGATGGCTTTGCTGACCGTTAAGCACCGCTGTAAAGCAACAACTAGTCATCGGCGGCATTCAGGCAAGAAGCAACTGGATTAAAGAAGCGGTTTACAGTACCTGTTCGATGTCACAAAAAAGCGGGCTTCTTCCTGGCGCGGTTCTGTACGAGCTACTTGCTTTGTACCCGTTCTCTTATCCCGGGTACTTTATCTACTTAACGCCTATCGACGTCCTCTTTACTCCATCCTTTTCCATTACTAAAAAAGCCCCGCCTACACCAGCGGGGCTTTTTTTAGGCCCGCTTCTCTCCTGGCGGAGTCCAGTGGGTGGTGAGCTTAGCCTCCTTAGCAGCACGACCTACAGGAGCAGTTCATTTCACTAACCATCTTAGTGCGTCGGGTTATTAAAGCCCGGGGATGTGGCGCGGTGCTGGGTAGACGTTGGGGCATTACGGCCCTCCACGTGCTTTTTAGGCAGCATAAAGGCAATGAGGGCGGCGATGCCAGCCACCACGCAAAAGAGCAGCAGGGCTCCTTTCTTCCAGTTCCGAGGGCCCGCCGTGGTGGCCACATCATTCATGGGTAATTGAGGTGGGTGAGGTTGCATAGGCGGACAAGAAGACGGTGAGTGTCTTAGTACGCAGCCAGGCCCCAGGGCGGCTACCTTTGGTAAGCCACTGGCGGCGTAGCTTTTACTACGCACCTCGCCCGTTCGGCTCGCAAACCAGGCAAGCGACTGAGGGGACGCAGAAAGCACGGCTTAGGAGGCGCCTGTACAATAAACTAAAAGTTAGCCTTGCCCAAAATAGACTGAGACAACCACTGCCAGTGGCCCGGAAGCTACCCGAGCTGCCGGAGCCAGGCAACAGCTTCCGTGCGGTTTTCAAACAGGCGGTAGGTCAGGGCCGCCTCCTTGTTGTCGTAGCGCAGCTGGGTGGCGGAAAGGCGCGCAAACACATCGTTGGCTAGTAGCACGGCGGCGTAGAGGGCGCCGGGGCGCAGCCGGGTCAGGTCGAGCCAATACGCCGTCACCCAGGCCCTTTCCTCGTCGGTGAAGGGCACCATCAAGCGCTGGTCACCCAGGATTTTATACAAGCTCTTAGTGCGCAACAGATTACTCAGGTGGGTTAGTACCGCCTGAAACTCGGTAAATTGTCGTTTGCCGGGGGCATACTCGAAGATGGCGTAGCCGTCGGGGTGCTCGCGCAGGGTAGCCGCCGCATTGGCAAAGTAGATAGGTAACGTAGAAGCTTCCACAGAAAGAGAATAAGGCAGCATGCTACGGCGTAGTCGATGAGGATAGCCTGAGGGCAAAGATAGAAAAAGCCCGCCGAGCCGGCGCCGGGCAGGGGTAGCCGCACCCAGTCGCCAGAAAAGCAGTAGCGGCACGAGCAAGTAGATGACCACTCTGGCAGCGAGTTGGCCGGTAAGAAAGCTCATAGGTAAGCAGCAGGGTGCACGAGTAATGAAGCTACAAGGCAACTGGCATAGAAAAAGCCCCGGAGGACGGGGCTTTTCTTGGATGACGGGGCCTAATGAGTAACTTAAGGACTTAGCTCTTCCCCCCCACCAGGTAGCTGAGCGACACCTGAAAGGCGCGGTTGTAATAGGAAGAGGGGGTATACGTGCCCCCGTTAAATACCTGGTAGGGCACGGCTAAATTGCGCAGCCCCAAGCTGTAGCTGGCCTGAAGCTGAAACCCTTTTAGGCGGTAGCCTACGCCGGCTTGCAGGCCCCCATCGAAGCGCCGCGAGTACCGGTTATCGGTCTCGGTTGCTAGGCTAGCCGGCTTAATCTTGCCCGTGGTTTCGCCGTCGAACCCCCTTAGCCGCTGGGCATAGTTGCCCCCTACGAGCAGGCTGGCGTACGGCCCCCCAAAGACCTGCAAACCCTGCCCATTGCGCCCTAAAGTGTAGGCCAGGTTCAGGGGCAGGGTGAGGTAGTTGAGGCGGATGTCTTCCTCAGTTGGGATGAGCATGTCGATGTTGAGGTAGTAGCTCGAGGTGCGGTAGCCCTTCTGGGAAAACAGCAGGCTGGGCTGCAAGGCAAAATGACCGAACTGCACCGTGCTTGTCAGCCCGGCCTCAACCCCCGAGCGATTCGAAGTCGCGGGTTGGTCTATCGTCGGAAAGCGGGCAGAGGAGACGTTAAGTCCCACGCGCGGGCCTATGCTGAAAGTGGTCTGGGCCTGGGCCGTGCCCGCCCAAAGCAGGCTACCAGCGAAAAAGAGAAAAAGGTGCTTCATGAGTAGCGGATGAGTAGGAATGAAGATATGAGTCGCGCCCAAAGGAAATGGTTGCTTTTGCTAGCACCGGAGCTTCGCTGCTAGCGCGCTGCGAGCTGGTAGGTCAGGGCCGCTTGCAGCGTCTGGCGGCGCAGGCTGCCTTGGTAGGGGTAAGCTCGGGTCGGGTCAGGGCCCGGGGTCAGCGATACCAGGCCCTGGTAGGCGCGCACGCTCACGCCGAGCCCGGCGGGTAGCTTCACGCCGAGGCCCACGCACGGCCCCACGTCGAAGCGGCGCAAATCGTCGGCAAGCGGACGGTCAACCGGGTTGGTGGTGAGGGGCCGGTCAAAGAAGGAGACGGTATACGTGCCCTTTTCCCGCCCGGCGAGCCGCAGGCCGGCCTGTGGCCCGGCTTCTACGTACACCGGCCCGAAGGAAGCCCGCAGCAAGACGGGCACATTGAGGTACGACATGCTCAGGCGGGTATCGGTCGTGCCGAAATACTCCAAGATGGCGAAGTTGTTGTCGCGCGCGGTCAGCTGCACCCGCTCGCGGCTGAATTGCACTTCGGGCACGAGCGAGAGTCGCTGGCTCAGGGGCACTTGGTAGAAGAGCCCGAGCTGATAGCCCAGCTTGGCTGAATTACTGGCCTCGAAATAGTAACTGGGCGTGCCCTCCGTCTTGGCGGTCAGGTGCGCGAGCGTGCCGCCCGCCCGTAAACCAGCCTGCGCGTGGGCAGTACCCGCCAGCAGCAGGCTGCCGGCTACAAGAGAGAGAAAGGGTTTCATCAGGAAAGAGAAGAAGGTGCCTGCCTGATGATTCATGAGTGGCAGAAAGGGTTGCAATTGCTCCCTTACTGGTGGGGCTTGCGGGTTGGCATAAAAAAAGCCCCGTGGTGGCGGGGCTTTTATTTGGAAGTATATAATACTATTTCTTGCGGTTGAAAAAATGATTGAACGCATAGATTGCGACACCTATACCAACTGCTTTTCCAATGGGGCTCGTTTTATTAAACCAATCAAGCCCTGCTTTAAGAGGGCCTTTCGGCAGGTCGTTTATAGCAGCATCAAGCGACGAAAGCTTCGGTGGGCTAATAGGTTTACGTGAAGTAAGTGGGTGTGCCATGTAATAGAAAAAGAGATTGAGTTCTATCTTAAATTAGATAGGATATAATAACTTTTGCAACACTCATGCCAATTCACATACCTGTTGGGAACTTTTTTATAAAACTTAATAACACCATTTGCACGGCTCCATCGACGCCTGGGCCTCGCGCAAGCTGATGGGCTCGATGCTAGCCCCGCAGCGCGCTAGACCGCGGCAGCCGGACGAAGCGTGGTACTTAACCGTATTGCCGCTGGCGCAGTAGTACACGGTGGGACCTGTGCTACGCTTCACCTTCACGACGACCTTCTTGACCGCCGGCTTGTGAGCAACCGGCGCGTGCGGCGCAACGGCGGTATAGGCGCGGGAAGCAGTAGTAGCTTCCGGCGTGGCGGCAGCCGCTACAGCATCCGCCTGCACCTGAGCGACGCTGTCGGCCACGGCGCGCACCTGGGCAAGTACGGCCCGGCGGGTGCTGTCGATAAGGGCCGCGCGGCGCAGAGCCAGGCGTTCAACGCTGTCGCGGCGGGTACGCTCGCGCTGCTGGCGCTGGTACGCCTGCTCACTGGCCAGCTTGGCGCGGGCGTAGCTGCGGCGGTTCTCCTCAGTGCGGTAAAAGGCCAGTTCGTCCGTGTAGGCGGCGACGCTCCAATTCGGACGGGTGGTAGTGAGCTGCGAGAAAGCGGCTGTGAAGGCGGCCTCCTGCTCAGTACTTAGTATGGGGCTAGCAGCGTCGGCTTGCAGCGCGACGTAGCGGCTGGCGAGCAATTGCTCCAAGGCGCTAATTTGGTCGCGGCCCTTGCTAGGCAGTTTGTAGAGGGGGCTACGCTTCTGCGGGAACGTGCGGCCCTGGTAAGTGGCCTGAGTCACGTATTCGTCGGGCTTCTGCGGGTGGCCTTTCAGGGCGTTGACGCCGGCCAGGGCCCCGGTCACGGCTAGGTACTCGTACTGGGCGAATGAGGGAAATGTGAGGGTGAGTAGGATTAGTAAGGGTAGGAGTTTTTTCATAGACAAATATAAAGAAAGCTCTGTGTAGCGGGGCTTTTTAGCACTATCGTGAATTAGTTCGGGAACATTTGCAGCTTGAGCTTATAATGATGACTATCATTGCTTCATATATCCCATCCGCATCCAGTTATGGCCGAATTTAACCGCCTTTCTCACGCTAACCGCGTAATTCATTTCTACGACATCAACTTTGGATTCAATGATGACTCATTGCCTCATGGTCATTTTGTAGAATTGTTCAGGCAGATTATAGCAATGTCGGAAAAGCGCGATGAGTCGCGCTATTTTCGAAGCGGAGACAAACGACTGTTTATCCAGGGCATTAAGTTTGTGCCTGATATAGAACAAGTTCATGGTAAACTTCGAGCTGTTAGACTTGATGTTTCACCTGAGATTCTCAACATGAAAACTGACACAGCTCGTGATATTGACATGGCTGAGGAAGAAGGCATTGTTGAAACTACTCATTTTGTCATTTCTTATAAAAATAAAAAGAAACGCTTAGCTGTTGAATACAACGCAGCTGGTGCTAAAACCCATGAACTCGGGCGTTACCTTGAGCACATTGGCGTGAAAGCTGGGCTACAGTCCGTAGTTATCACCCCGGTTCTAGCTGGTGATTCACTTTCTGATTTTTTAAATCGGGTTGGCAAATTATCCGAGCTGGAAATAAGCGCTCCTAAGGATAGCATTGCTGAAGTAAAGAAGTATAATCCAGGGCTAGCCTCTGCAATGGAGGCATCAAAGGACTTTTTTAAGTGCGACACGCTGATACTAAAGCCTCAGTTTGATATAAAAAACAAAGCTGAAACTGGAGTAGCTAAGGAATTTGTCAGCACGATTATTAAGGCTTGGAAGCAAAATCCTCTGCGTCGGGGCAACTTTGAATCTTTTAAGGTAAAGGGGCAGGACAGCGAGAAAAATGGAACCTTAGAACTATTTGATTTACTGAAGGATGACGAAAAAAGCAAAATAAAGGTTGAGAAAAGGCTAAAAACTCGAATCTTAAATTCGGATGATATGTTTACTAAAATAGTTAGCATAATGACTAAAAAGCGAATCATATGAACCGGATTCTTGACTACTATTTGGAGTACCCAAAGTTCTGGGACTGCGTAGTTATTGTACTGGTAGCTGTGCTTTTGCATTGGAAGGCTAGCTTGCTTCCTTTAGCCGTATCTGATTTGTCTTCCTTACAGAACGGTCTGATAGGAACAGCTGTGTCACTGGCTGGCTTCATAATCGCTGCCTTGACAATCATCGTAACGTTCAGAGCAAATATTGCAGTGAAGAAAATGGATGATTCTGCAAATGGGATGGAATTACTATTCAATAGCCGCAATTACAGCAAAGTAGTAAGCGTCTTTAAGGGCGCTATTATCGAGCTTGTAATTGGCTTTGTAGTTGTCTACCTGTCAATCCTTGCGGAGGCTGCATTGACTGTGCGACACAGCATATTAATAGCCATTGCGCTTTTAATAGGCATTACTCTTTCAACTCTTCGCTGTTTGTTTGTCCTATATGGTGTTCTAGGTGTTGAAGGCTCTTCACCTGACTAGCCAGTATCAATAAGCAACAAAAAAGCCCCGCATCAACGGGGCTTTTTTGTTGCTTATATACCAAATAATCCTCGAATAGCTGGGCGCACTGGCAATGTCTGTTCAATAGGCAAGCATAATGACGCAAACCTAAAACGAGGTTGGTAACCAGACCTGATTATCTGTTGAAAAAGCTTCTCACTTTTATTATCAGAAGACAAGTAGTATGTTATATCATTTTTTTCGTCTGCTTGTGCAAATAGTTTTGTATCGTTTTTTACAAGAGCACGCTGATTAGGTTCACTAGGACGGTTTTGCAATGCTACAGCTGTAAATGCTCCGGCGCGTTCAGCATGACTTACAGCGAAAGGAAGTATCTGCAAATTTTGCAGTGGCAGTTGGTGCATTTGTCCCTTAACACACCACTCGGCAATAGCAATTGTAGATAAATACATTGTCCAGTCACTGTCCATGAAGCATTTCATATACTCATGTGCATGATGATGCCACTCCTTATTAGGATCTAACAAGTGCATGAAAAAACTAGTATCCAGTAAGACGGCGCCGGCTCTATTCAACATAACCACGCAATTGATGCAACCACTCTTCTGGATTTTCCACTGAGCCTAGCCAATTTTTTGTTGTTCGTTCACTCAATTTATCTAGATACTGCCTATCATAATTCGAGCGATTGTAGGGCTTAATTTCTACTACTCTTAGGCTGTCATAATCAATATCGCCTGTTACTGCGTCTTCCAGGCCAATAGCTCTGACACTACATGATTTATAAACCATGTTTTGCTCTATTGAACTCAAATACTCCCTGGTTGAAGCTAAAGTAAGCTTTCCTCTATCCAGCGTTAGCAAATGGATATTTGACCGTGAAGAGCCTCCCCAGTCTTCAATCTGCCCATAGAAATAAAACTCAGTTTCATACCAGCGGCGCGAGACTACTGCTTCGAAGGCAGTCTTTTTATCTAGGTGTAGAGAGACAGATTCTTTGGAAGGTCCCAGTTTATATATCCAACTGTGCTTTTTGGCCGATTCTTGCAAAGCAAGTATGGCCTTAGCACGCACTGGCTCCATGCCAACAAGCGAACCAGATTCTTGGGCTTTCTGAAGTTGAGCGTTCGCAAGGGTAGCAACAGCTGCTATCGTTGTAAATACGTGCCGAACCGAACCTTCCTCTAATGCATAAGTAACAGACGGCCGACTTCGCTTTTCACCACCAAATAGTATATCTAGACCAAGTTGCAACGCTTCCATTACTTCGCGCACATCATAATTGCGCGGGCTAAGCGGCTCAGCGTCCACTTTGCCTTCAATAGTAATGTATAAGCTGCCCTGATTTTCCACTGAATTTTGCCTCTGCGAATAAGCCGTTTCAAGCTAATTATTCGAAACCTACGCAATTTTCTATTATTCAACCGGAAGTAGCCACAAATTAGGCCAAAGGGATACATGGTCTAACACTACCTTATATGGCTCACGCACCTTTATGGCAGCAAGCGCACCGGCACGACACCATAAAACTCCCGCACTTCCCAAATAGAGTGAATGTCCTTCCGGGCCACGGTAAATTCACCACCCATTCCACCTGTGGCATGCAAAGTCAAGCCATCCGTATTATTGAGGTCATTTTTGAGAACGGCTTTCACCGTTACCTCTTCGGCGTAGGCTACCACACAAATAGTATTGTGTAGGTATTCCCATCGGCTTTCAGGTATGGGCCAAGCAATTACCTGCTGTCCATCACGCAGGCTAGGGTCCATGCTGTCGCCCTCGATGTCGAATACCAGCGCATCCTTATAATCCTCTTCGGTGCGGCCGGGCGGCAGGCGAAACAGCACCGTGTCGAAGATGTCACTGTCCTTATAGCGCTGCATTTGCATATAGCCAAAGCTAGCGCGGGCTTTGAAACTGACACGTCGTAACGTGATAACGGGAATATCGGAGAGAAGCCCAACCGCTTGCACGTTTGTCTGACCGGGAGGATAGTTCTGTAGACTAGCGCTGGAATGTATGTCAGAATTTTTTGACACATCAGCGGATTTTGCTTGACTAATGTCATTCTCGCCTGTCAGCAAATAGTCAACACTTACCCCGAAGTACTGAGCAAGCTTGAGGAGTTTATCAGGCACGGGGAAGCTTTTGCCCTTTTCGTAGCCATTTACTGCACTGCGAGATACACCTATTAGCTCGCCTATAGCTTGCTGGCTAACATGCTTGCCTTCTCGGAGCGTTGCTAGTATATCACCAAAATCTTGCTTACCAGGCATTTAAAAATACTTGTAAAATATTTTCCTACACAATGCAAATTATTACTTGACATGTCAAGTATTTATCACATACCTTTGTCATCAACAACATCAACACCACCAAAGTACGACAATGAAAAACAACCAAGCGCCGCCGAAGATGCGGCAACTGATGCCCGAGGGCTTCCTGGGTACGCTAGCCGACCGCACCGGCTGCACATCCATCCCTGACCTCTCCCAAATCGTGCTCCGCGAGCGCGTCAAGAGCAAGTACTGGCCCGCTGTGCTGGCCCTGGCCGAGGCCACTAACCCCCAAGGCTACGCCGCCTGGGCCCAGGCCAACCCCGACAAGCTGCCCGCCGTGGCCCAGGCCGCCTAAGGCCCTACCCTTTTCACACCTTCTTCTTTCACCCCTAGCTCTTTCCCCATTTGCACGATGGATAAGCCCCTGCTGCCCCCGCTTGCCTCCGCCCTCAAGGGCGAGAAACCCCTCTCCCTGACCGACGGCTTCCGCGAGGGCGATTTGCTCCACTTAAAGGCCGAGGTCGCCGGCCGCCCCAAAGGCACGGTGCTGCCGGTGCTGGGCTACTGCCTCTGCTTCGACGCCCAGGGCCAGCCCTACGCTCTACGGGCCTACGTGCCGATTTGCCCGGCCTACGCCACGACCTACGCCGGCCGGGAGGCGGCCCGCTTTCCGGAGCCCGGCCAGCGCGAGCGCTGGCTCGGCGGGGTGCAGATGCGCTTTACCGAAATCGACCTCACCGACCACGCCCACGAGCTGGCCGTGGAGCGCCGCCGCGAAGCCCTGGTGGTGCAGATGTACCCCGACCGCCAGCAGGACCGCCTGGCGGCCTAGAAATGAAAAATCCCCCGGCCGTTGCACCGGCCGAGGGATTCTAGGTAGCCGAGTCCCGAACAGTACTCAACTCTTTTCTAGTCCAAAGATACGACTCCGCTTTTACCTGCCATGTCCAGCAAGCCCACTCTTTCCCTGACCCTGGCTACCGACCAGGTGCTGCACGTGCACATGTCGGACCCGGCCGAGCGGCTGACCTACGAAAACCTGGCCAAGCACCAGCTCGACGTGGACGCCGAAAAGGCCGAGTTGCGGCGCACCTACCACCTGGGCAAGGAAGCGACCCCCGGCCGCGGCTACGACGACCGCCTGACGGTTCGCCTAGGGTTGTCGCGCTCCACGCTTATGCTCCAACTAGAGCTCTGGCGCACGGGCGGCGGCAAGACGGGCGGCCTGCGCCACGCCTGGGCTGGCAAGTACGTGGTCGAGGAAGCCGCTTGCCGTGAATGGCTCCGCGGCGCTGCTTAAATCTTCTTTCTCAACTCTTTTCAACAGCTACTTCTCATGGATACGCTTCTGTCCCCTACCCCCACTTTCACGCCTGACCCCTACTTACCCTGGCTGCGCACCGACCCGGCCATGCAGTCCCCCGAGGCGTTCCACGCCGTAGAAACTCTCACGCTGGGCGCGCAGACGTGGGAGCCGATGGGCCGCCACTTTCCCGGTGGCACCACCCTGGCGCTGGTACGCATCACCAGCCCCGAGCAGCTGACCGAGGGCGTCTACTGGCACCAGCATACTTACTACGAGCCTAGTCGGAAGCAGGAATACACCCGCTACGCCTTCGCGCGCTTTGCGGGCCTGACATCTACCTGCGATGAGCGGGCCCGCGCCCGCCGCCTCAAGAGAGGCCAGGTGCATTTTGAGCTGGCTGCGGACGTACTGCCCGACAACCTGCGGCGCGACTACCTGCTGCGGGAGGATGGCACCCAAACGTGCTACATGGATTTTAACAGCTTTCAGCACAAGCTGTGGCGCGTTACGCACTACGTGAACCTGCCCGCTACCCTGCTGGCTACGCTCGCCCCCCAGACTGCTCTACTGGCGGGCACTACGGCGGAACAACAACGCTGGCTGGCGGAAGAAAAAACCATCCTGACGCACGATGCCGCCGAATACACCGGCCGCGTACTGGGTGGCTTTCCGGAGCCCGATTGCCGGGCGGTGCTCTACCGCGAGCAAATGGACGACTTTAACTGCCTTGCCAACAGCCTGACGCACCTCACGCCGAGCCAAGCCAAGAAGCGCAAATCGGGGGCGGTGGCTATTACCTGGCGCTGCAGTACTCCCTTTGGCACGACTGGGACGCTCACGCAGTATTTCAAGCGGGAAGAAGCCGACCTGCTGCTAGGCTGGCTACAAAGCACCACCGACTACTGGCGGGCCGAGGCGCGGCTGCGGCAGCATCGCCTAGCCGTGGCGTCGGCAGCCGAAGCTATCCGCGCCACCCGTGCCACCTACTCCCCGGAGGGCATGCCCGTGACCGTGGCCGAGCAGCCCCAGGAACTGGCCCAGGCCGCCTAGTCCGCCTACTCTCATGAACTATATCGAGCTCATCAATCAGTTCTGGCAATGTGACATCGAGCATTCCTTCAACGGCAGCGAAACGCGACTATACTTCTACCTGCTGCATACGTGCAATTCGCTCCGTTGGAAGAATCCTTTTACGCATTCCGATGCCCATCTGGCCGCCGTGTCGGGGATGAGCGTCAACACACTGAAGACTGCGCGCAACCGGCTCAAGCAAGCCGGCCTGATAGAGTTCACGCCGGGTAGCCAAGGCCGGGGCCAAAGCCACAAAGCCCTCTACAAACTGTCAATTTTTGATACTATACCCGATACTTTATCGGCGAACTCCCTGACAGTTTTCCCGCGAACTTCTGACAGCATCTATAAACATAAACTAAACGAAGAAGGAAAGTCGGCTAGCGCCTCCGCCCTCCCCTCCCCCGTTTTGACTGCTGACCTACCGGCTGCCAACCAAGCGGCAACCCCCAAGCCAGCTGCCCGCCCTAAAAAACCCAAGGCCCCGGCCAATGCCAACGCCGAGCAGGTGGCGGCCCTGCCCCTGCCCCACCCCGGCGCCGAGTTCGCCGAGCTGTGGGCCACCTTCCGGGCCGGCCCCAAGCAAAAGGCCAAAGCAGTGTCCGCCTTCGAGCTGATGCTGAAAAAGCTGGCCAAGTACCCCGAGGGCTTCGCCGTGGCCATGCTGGAAATGGCCATCCAGGGCGACTGGTCGGGCGTCGAGAACGGCGGCACCGCCAAAGCTTTCACCGAGTGGCAGGCCGCCCAGGCGAGCCGCCCGGCCCCCGCCCGGCCCAGTAACCGCTCGCCCGCCTTCCTGGAAGCCGACCCGGCCCTCAACCACGACTTCCTGGCCGAACAAGCCGCTCGCGAGCAGCACGAGCTGGACCGCCAGCAAGCCGAGTGGCGCGGCGCCCACGCCGTGGCCGCTTGATTCCAACCATTTTACGCGCTACCCCACCATGTTTTTCGAGTACGACCCCACCGCCACCCTCGAAGGCCGCGAGCGCCTCACCGACCGGGCCCAGGCCCTGCGCCAAGCCCTGCTGCCGCTGCGCGAATACATCCGCCTGCGCAGCGCCAAACTCGACATCACCTCGCCCTACGCCGCGGCGACCGTCCAGCACATGCAGGAGCTGGAAGCTGCCTTCCGGGCCGTGGCCGACTACCACGGCGCCGTAGAGGAGCTCGTAGCCCTGCACTTGCCCCGCCAAAAGCAAGCCGAAGCTCAAGAACTGCTGGCCGAGCGCGAGGCCGACCCGGTGTACCGCCTGGGCTACGTGCGGGGCTACCGCCGGGGCCTGACCGTCGGCCAGGAGGCCCACGAGCGGGTGCTCGGCCTCTACGCCCAGCACGGCCTGCTGCCCTCCCCCGCCAGCAGCTCGCCCCTGGTAACCCGCGTGCAGCGCTACCTGGCCGAGCTCGGCCGGCGCTACCCCGCGGTTGCTCCTGCCCCGACCCCCACCGTTTCGCAGCAGGCGGCCTGAGCATGGGCTTGTTCGACGACTTCGCCAATCCGAGCCTCGGGGCCGGGCTGGTGGCCAACCCCACCCGCCCCGACCCGGCCGGGGCCCTGCGCCCGCTCAGCGACGCCACCTGGGGCCGCATGCAGCACGACTACCACAACGGCCGCGTCAAGGGCGAGACCACCCACATCGGGGCGCTCGACGAGCACTTCAAGTGGATGAGTGGCTACTGCAACGTGTGGACCGGCTGGCCGGGGGACGGTAAGACGGAATGGATTTACCAGTTGCTGCTGCTGCGCGCCGTGTTCAAGCGCAAGAAGTCGGCCATCTTCTCGCCCGAGAACATGCCCGAGGAGCAGATTTACGACCAGCTCATCCACGCCCTGACCGGCCAGAACCCCGACCGCAGCTGGGCGACCCACCTGGCCTTCCCGCGCTACCAGCTGGCCAAGGAGTTTATCCGCGAGCACTTCGTGGTGGTGTACCCCGGCAAGGGCATGGGCCGCACCCCGCAGCACCTGCTGGGCTACTTCGAGGCGGCCATCGCCCGGCACGGCGTCAGCCACTGCCTGCTCGACCCCTGGAACAAGGTGGACCACTCGGCCATGAACGCCCTGGGCGGCTACGAGCCCTACCTGACCAACGTGCTGGGCCAGCTCACCGACTGGACCGTGGACACTAAGCAGAGCTTAACCATCACGGCTCACCCTAAGCGGCTCGATGGCCTGAAGTTCGGCCAGGCCCGGCCCATCCCCGACGGCACCAGCATCTCAGGCGGCCAGACCTGGGAGAACATGGCCCACGTCATCGGCACGGTGTACCGGCCCTTCAAGCACTACCCCCGCACCGACCCCCTGTTTCGGGCGGTGGCCATCTACCTACACAAAATCAAGAGCCACAAGCTGGTGGGCTTCCCCGGCAGCCTGGGCGAAGGCAGCGAGCGCCCGCAGGTGAGCATCGAGTTTAACTGGCAGCAGGCCCGCTACCTCATCAACGGCGTCAGCCCACTGGATTGCCGCGCCGCCGAGGCCTTCTACCTGCCGGCCGCCGAGCTCAACGCCCACCACGCCGTGCCGGCCGCGGTCCCGGCCCTGCGCACGACCACGCTCAACGAATTCGACAACTGGCACCCCAACGGCAAACCCATCACGCTCGCCACCGCATGAAACGCTACCCCAAAGGCCCCCGTGCCGCAACTCCTTACATCCAAGAGGGTCCCCTGGCCGGCGTGCTGGTCGATGGGCGGGTCCTCGGCCACCGCATGGTGCGCGCCTACAACCGTCACGAGCGCTGGCAGTACCACCTGGCCCGGCGCCGGCTCGCCGTGCCGCGCCCGCCCACGGCCGCCCAGAAAACGGTAGCCCGCCTGCGCCACTACGCCGCCGAACTGGCCACCCTGCTGGCGCCCTTCCGCGCCACCCGACCCAACGGGCACGAGGAGCTGCGGGGGCTCTTGCAGGACGCCGACACCCGCCCCGCCATCGTGACGCAGGTTACCCACCTGCGCAGTTGCATCGCCCAGCTTCGGCCCGTCTACCTCGCCCATAAGCAGGAAGTAGATGCGTGGCGTGTGGAGTGGGACGGGGCCAACGCCGAGCGCCGGCGTGAACTCCTCCAGGTGCACTTGGCCCAGGTTACTCAGGGCGTACTGAACGGGCTGGTGCTACTCAGCGAAGAAGCGCAGGCCGACGCTGCCCGCATCGAGTGCTTCCTGCCCGAGGCCTTCGTGGCCACGGCCGGCCAGTGGTGGTACAGCGCCCCGCTCAACTACTGGCAGACCCCCGCCAAGCCCCCCGTCCCCACCCCTTATTCCTAAAAGGTGCCCAGTAGGCACCATTTACCTCCTACTTCTTATGCGCTACGACTTGCTCAAACGACTTGACGCCACCGACCCGCTGGCGCAACTCTTCAATAGCTACCTCCAGGGCCTGTCCACGCTGGCTATCATGGCCGAGCCCAGCTACAACACGATGGCTGAGGTTAGCACGCTCTACAGCGGCAGCGGCCCGGCCAAGCACCGCAACCACCTACGCCACAGCGCCCGTCGCTACTACGAGCTGACCGTGCTGCGCAACTCCCTGCACGACATTCACCGCCACGTCGTGGAAGCCATTGCCCTACTGGAAGGCTTCTTTGCCGCCTACGATGGCGACCTTTTGCGCTACGCCATCGAGCGCCGGTTCAAAAGCATCGACGAGTATGGCAGCGACGACGAGTCGGACTGGTACCGCAATCCCGAAGTAGCCGACGCCACCGCCACCGACGCCTGGCAAGTAGTCTACAAAGACGACGAAGAAAGCCTGGCCTACTACACCCTGCACGCCGATTTGGCCTACCACTTCGGCAGCGACAACCGTGGCGAGCACATCGGCACCAGTGGGCCCGAGGCCTTCTATCCTTACACGGCGCTGGTACAGCAGCAAAGCGCCTTTTCCTTTCGCAAAATGCTGGAGGGAGTAACGGGCAAAGAGGTCACCATTACCCGCCTGGCCGAGGATGGCAGCCAAATTCCCCTGTCGCTAGCCGACCACATCGAGGACGAGATGAACGAGGATATCCGCAGCAACCACCTGGTGCTGCGCTTCGACACGGTGCTAGCCATGTGCGCGGAGCTGGGCCGGCGGTTCCCTACTTATCCTGCCGACCAAGTCAGCACTTACCAGCTGCTGCTGACGTGCCTACAGGATGTGCGCGAGGTGCGCATAGCTGGGCAGCCACCTTTCTGATGAGCCCCTACGATGACCCCCATGTGTCGGCGGGCGAAATCGCCGACTACCTCGACCAACTGCGACTGGCTACTCCTTCAGCTCAACCGGTCGACGTGGCTACTCCAACCCATGGCTAGACACCGCAGCGTCCTACGCGCCGAAGCTTTAGTAAGCCCCGCCACCTGTTGCAATCACTTGCTAGTATTTCGCCAGGACTTATTTGTAGTTGCCTCTTTTAATAAGTCCATTACCTCATCAATAGACAGCCGACCACAGACATACTCTTCCAATAAGCTCAGTTCCAAAAGGCTTGCCTCTAAACCAGCGCTTTTTAGCCAATCTAGCGCCACTTCTACCAATTTCCGTCTTCTTTGCACCTCTTCCATTCTGCAATTTCAAAATCGAATAGATAGCAAAAAAGAGGGTAAATTACTGTTTTACTGATGAAAGCACGTATTCTTTCCCCGTATTTCCACGCCCCGTATTTCCACTGATTAATGCTCCGCACCGCCTCCCGGGTCGATGCCAACCAAGCCTCTATCGTGCGCACCCTGCGCGCGGTGGGGGCCTCAGTGCTTCACGTGCATCAACTCAAAAACTGCTTTGATATCCTAGTTGGCTATCGCGGCCGCACTTTCTTGATGGAGATAAAGGACCCTGCCCAGCCGCCCAGCGCCCGCGAGCTTACGCCTGGCGAGGCCGAGTTTAAGGCCACTTGGCGAGGCTCTACCTACCACGTGGTACACACGCCTCAAGAAGCCATTGCCATCATCACTAAAAATTGAACTTATGGCGTACTCTTACGATCTGAAATTTGCTTTAATGGCTTTATTAATTGTATATTAGTCAGTCTGTTTCGTTCAGCTTTTTTCTGCATATGCTGCCCACCTACAACCCTATTCAGCATGTCCCGCCTACCCCACCGATGCCCACGCTGACGGTCACGCCAAAGGGGGTACTCTACCTGCATACTAGCCTGCGAGAGAAGCTGGGCCTGCGGGACGGAATGCCTATTAACCTAGTGCCACCCAACCCCAATATTGATGATTATTACTGGCATCTGGACTTGCGCTCGACGGCCAAGCATCGGATAGTATGGTACGACAACACCCGCATGCGGGCCCGCGGCATTCAACTGCCACCAGGCCTAGTCACCCAGCCGCTTACGCTGCACCTCTACACCGCCACGCCTGAGCACCCAGGCTATTACCCCATGCTCGCTGCTCATGCCCTCGCTACCTAAACCAGTCAGAAGGCCCTGGCAGCCTGCCCCCGCTAAGCGCGTGTATGAGCAGCACACGGCCCGTAGTCCGGAGTATGGCACTGCCCGCTGGCAGCGTGCCCGTGCTGCCCACCTGGCTACCTGCCCGTGTTGTGTGGAGTGTACCAAGCAAGGCCGCACTACCCCCGCTACGGTAGTAGACCACATTACCCCAGTAAGGCTAGGCGGCGCCTTCTACGACAGCAGCAACTACCAAAGCCTGTGTCGGCCTTGTCACCAGGCTAAGAGTGCCTCAGAGCGGCTTAAAACGCCAAAGGGGGTAGGGGGTCAAAATCCTTGAGCCTGTCCCGACCTAGACCGTAGCCCAGCGTCCCGAAGACGCGCGTGCATAATTATTTTAAAAAATCAGATATGGCAGCCGGCCGTCCATCCAAACCAACCCATTTAAAAAAGCTCGGCGGTACACTACAGCCAAGTCGCACCAATCCGCTTGAACCTGTACCCGACGTTGCGCTAGGCTTACCACCTGAGTGGCTGACTCCTATGGCCAAAGAATACTGGCAGGAAATCGGCGGATTGCTGCTGCAAATGAAGCTGATTTCCTACGGCGATACGGCGGCCATGTCGCTGCTCTGCGACGTGCTGGCGCAGTGGGTAAGCGTGCGGGTCACTATTGCCAAAAGAGGCCGGGTGTACGAGCTGCTTACCCCCGGAGGCAAGGTGTTCCGCGCCCGCCCAGAGGTGGCCATGGAAGCCGACTTGTGGCGCCGGGCTAAAACCATGCTCACCGAGTTTGGCCTGACGCCAGCCAGCCGCAGCAAGGTATCAGCCCTGGTGGTGAAGGACGAAAAAGACCCCCTGGCGGCGTTGATGGAGGAAGCCCAATGAAGTTGATTCTCCAGCCCGAGGGTATGACCGTGACGGGCCAGTGCTGCGTGGCTATGCTGGTAGGCGTCTCGCTCAATTCCTGCCTGACGGTCTTTTGCCAGGACTATACGGATTCCACTGCCGTCATGCGCTGGGCCCTGAAGTACTATCACTACCAGCCTCATCCCCGACTGCGGCGATTTAAGAAGCAGGTGCAGCTGCCCACCCTTTGCCTGCTCTGGTCGAAGTATACCGGTGAGTGGGTGGTGTACGATACGGGCGATATCTACTGCCCAACCCACGGCATTTGCAACTATGATGATTACCAAGAGGCGGTTGGCGACATGCTCACCCACTACCTCGGTTTTACTAAAATCAAATGAGTGACTTATCCCACCTGTCTATTTCTCAGCTTCAGGATGAACTGGCACGTCGCCAGCCCGAACCTATTTGCCCAACCTGTCGCAACTGGTCGGCTTACATGGGCAGTTCACGCAGCTGGGCCCTAGAACTTCACTGCCACGGTTGCCGCAAAGCCGTAGGCCTATGCACCTGCCGTCGATGAGTCCTCTCGCCCCCTGGCACCAATACGCCCACGATGCCGTAGCCGCCGGTCGCGCTGAAGCCGCCGTGCAGGAGAAGCTACGGCCTATTGTGCTGCGCATCGGCACCCTGAAAAAGGATAAGGACACCGACCACTCGGCCCAAATCGCGGCGCTGGAGCGCAAAGCCGAGCCCCTGCGTGCGCAGCTGCGGGCGCTGCCGCTGCGCGTCGGCCGCTATACGTGGCTGGCTTGCGAGCGCCACCTTAACGACCTAGCGCAGGGCCAGGCCCGCGGGCTCTGGTTTGATGAGAAGCGGGCCAGCATAGCCGTGAAGTTCTTTAGCTTGCTCACCCACAACAAAGGCCAGTGGGCAGGCAAGCCCCTCACCCTGGAGCCCTGGCAGCAGTTCTTTATCGCCTGCCTGTTCGGCTGGAAGCGGGCCAACGGGACCCGCCGGTTTCGGGAATCTTACCTGGAAGTAGCCCGCAAGAATGGCAAGAGCACCGTCGGCTCGGGTGTGTGCCTGGAACTGCTGGTGCTCGACGGCGAGGCCGGCGCCGAAGTCTACACGGCCGCCACCAAGAAAGAGCAGGCCCGGATTGTCTTTGGCGACGCCCAGAACATGGCCCGCAAAAGCACAGCGCTGCTCAAAAAGGTGAAGGTGCAGCAGCACGCCATCATGGTAGCCAGCACGCTCAGCACCATGAAGCCCATGTCGTCGGACTCGAAAACCGAAGACGGCCTTAACCCGCATGGTATCTACATTGACGAGTACCACGCCCACGAAAACGACGGCCTGTACTCGGTGCTCAAGTCGGCCACCGGCGCCCGTACCCAGCCGTTGCTCAGCATTATCACCACGGCCGGCTTCAACCGGCTAGGGCCCTGCGCCCAGCTGCGCAAGTCGCTGGCCAATCTGCTGGAAGGCCAGCACCATGATGATTCGTATTTCGTACTCATCTATTCGCTCGATGAGCAAGTCGATGACTGGAATGACGAAAGCTGCTGGCAGAAAGCGAATCCGAATTTGGGCGTAAGCGTGGGGCTGGACTACCTGCGAGAGCAGCACCAGGCGGCCGTGCGGCTGCCCAGCCAGCAGGTGAATTTTAAAACCAAGCACCTGAATCTGTGGACCGACAGTGCCGTAACCTGGATTCCCAACGAGCTGTGGATGCAGGGCGCCATCGGCACGCCCATGGTGGAGCTACTGAGCCGCAAGGCGTGGGGCGGGCTGGACCTAGCCAGCGTGCGCGACATCACGGCCCTGGTATTCGTACTGCCCAAAGAGGGTGGGGCCTTCGATGTGCTGTGCTGGTTTTGGGTGCCCGAAGAGTCGGTGGATGAGCGCACCAAGCGCGACGGGGTGCCCTATCGGCAGTGGGTAGATGAGGGCTATTTGCTCACCACGCCCGGCAACGTGACGGACTACAACTTCATCAAGGCGCAGGTGCAGGAGCTATGCGAATTGTACCTGGTGCAGATGATTGAGTATGACCGCTTCAACGCCTCGCAAATGGTGATTGACCTTACCGAAGCCGGCGTGCCCATGCAGCCTTTCGGGCAGGGCTTTGTGAGCATGAACGCGCCTACCAAGGAACTCGAAAAGTTGGTGCTCGACGGCAAGATTCACCACTACGGCCACCCGGTGCTGGCCTGGATGATGGGCAACGTCGAGATTCAGCGCGATGCGGCCGACAACATGAAAATCAACAAGGGCAAGAGCAAAGAGAAAGTAGACGGCGCCGTGGCCTTAGTCGAGGCGCTGGGCGGCTTCATGACCGGCGAAGGCCCCGAAACTAGCGTCTACGAAGAGCGTGGGCTGCTTATCCTGTAGCCCTTGCCCCGCTTTGCCCCGCTCGCATAGTAACCCCGGCTAGGCCATTTCGGAGCTTTGATGCGTAATCAAGCCCCTGGCCGTGTCTTTCTGGAACCGTTCGTCTGCCCGCTCCACCGCCACCCCGCTGCAAGCGGCCGTGTCGGCAGAGCGTGAGCAGCGCAGCGCGGGCACCGTGGAGTCGGTCAGCACCGAGAGCAACGACGCCCGGCTGCTGAGCATTCTAGGCCTGGGCGGCGCCACGGTAGCGGGGGTAGTGGTGAATCAGCAATCGGTGATGAGCATCGCCGCGGCCTGGGCCTGCGTGAATGCCATCAGCCAGGACATTGCGGGCTTGCCCTGCCAGCTGTTTCGCCAAACGGCTACCGGCCGTGAGCGCGTGAGCGACCACCCGGCCATTAACCTGCTCAATCTGCAAGCCTCAGGCTTGCAAAACAGCTTCCAGCTGCGGCAGACGATGACGGCCATCACCCTGCTGCGGGGTAATGCTTACGCCCTTATCGTGCGCGCTGGCAAGCTCAAGCCCGTGCAGCTGCTGCACAAGCATCCTGACGAGACAACGGTGCTCAAGTACAACGGCCGTTTGTGGTACCGTTTCAGTGGCGACCCCAAAACCTACGCCGATTACGATGTACTGCACTTTCGCGGCTTGAGCCTCGACGGCGTGATGGGCGTGTCGGTGATTCACTATTTCCGCGAAACCTTCGGCAAGGGCTTAGCTGCCAGCAAGAGCCACACCAATTTTTACAACAACGGTGCCCAGCCCTCGGGCGCGCTGCAAACCAAATCGACGCTAAGCGCGCCTGCTCAGCAGCGCCTGGCCGATACGTTCGCCTTCAAATACAGCGGCGTTAGCAACGCAGGTAAGCCGCTGGTATTGGAGGAAGGCCTGGAGTACAAGGCCATCAGCCTACCCCCAGCCGATGCTCAGTTCTTGGAAACGGCTAAGCTTACCCGCTCCGATATCGCCAGCATTTTCCGCATGCCGCCGCATAAAATCGGCGATTTGGAACGCTCGACAAACAACAATATTGAGCAGCAAAGCCTCGACTACGTGGGCGATACGCTCATGCCCATTCTGCTGGCGCAAGAGCAGGAATGCCGCCTGAAGCTGCTGTTGCCCAGCGAGGTGGAAACTTACTATTTCCGCCACAACCTAGCCGCGCTGCTGCGCTCCGACGCCACTGCCCGCGGCAACTTCTACGCCAAGCTCTTTCAGGTGGGGGCCTTCAGCCCCAACGACATCCTGGCCCTCGAAGACCGCAACGGCATCGGCGAGGCTGGTGACGAGCGCTTTATCCCCGTCAACATGGCCCCGCTCAGCCGCATCGGCGAGCTGACTGACGCTGCCATAGCGGCCCGCAAAGCGCCGGCCACGCCACCCGCTAACGACCCAGCTCCCGAAAATGATTAAGTTACCCCAACTGCCGGAAGGCCGCGAGATGCGGCTGCTCGGCACCGCCCCCACGATTGAGTACCGGGCCGCCGATGGTGCCGCTCAGGAGCCTGAAGCCTTCGTGGGACAGGCCATTGTGTGCGGCGTGCGCTCGGAAGTGCTGGGTGGCCCCGGCTTTCGGTTCGTGGAAATCATCGACCCGCACGCGCTCGATGAGGCCGACTATTCCAACGTCGAGGGCGTGTTCAACCACAACTCGGACGTGCTGCTGGGCCACACCCGCAGCGGCACGCTGGTACTTACCCGCACCAGCGACGGCGGCCTGAGCTACCGCATTCCCTACGACCCGCTGGACCCCGACCACGTGCGGGTAATGCGCAAAATCGTGCGCGGGGACGTGGTAGGCAGCTCTTTCATGTTCATCACGGCTTCGGGGGGCAGCGAGTGGGATAATGAGCAAACGCCCGACGGCGGGGACCTCTACGTGCGCACCGTGAGCAAAATCGCCACAGTCTACGACGTGTGCCCCGTTACCAGCCCCGCCTATTCCGACGCCACCGCCGCCAGCCGCAGCCTGACCTCTTTTCAGCAGGAACACCCCAAGCCCCTGGCTGGCCCTTGCCCCGATATGCTGGCCCGCGAAATGGAACTGGCCTCCTTCTAAGTTTTTTCACCCTCTCACCTTTTTTCTGCAAAAACAATGAATTACTTGCAACAGCTGCGTGAGCGGCGTGACGCAGCCTTGGCCCGTGCCCGTGTACCGTTCAACGCCGCCCGCGGCGATGGCGGCGCGCAAGCTCGCAGCATGACGGCTGAAGAAACGGCCACCTACGACGCGGCCATGACCGAAGTGCGTAGCCTGGCTACCCAGATTCTACAGGCTGAAGAGCAGGAGCGCCTCGATGCCGAAGCCGCTAGCCGCTCGCTGCCAGTTAACAACCACAACACCAGTGAGGCCCGCAGTCTAGCCAAGTACTCGCTGCTGAAAGCCGTGCGGTCGGCGCCCGGCTACCCCGGCGGTGGCAAGCTGGAAGGCCTGGAAAAGGAAATGCACGAAGAGGCAGCCAAAGAGGCCCGTGCTGCTGGCGAGCCCCTGAAAGGTGTTGGCGTGCCGCAAATGCTCATCGGTGGCGGCGCAGAGCAGCGCGACAACGGCGTTACGGCTGGTGGTGGAGCCTTCACCCAGCCCGAAGACGGCGCGGCCGTAGTGGCGCGCACCTTGCGCCCCGTTATCGACCTCTCACGTCCAAACACCGTGCTGCGCGAGCTCGGTGCGCAGTTCCTGACTGGCCTGACCGGCAACGTCGGCGTGCCCAGCCAGACGCAAGGCGCTACCTCGACCTGGAAAGGCGAGATTGATGAGCTCGACAAGTCGAACCAAAAGTTCGGCTCGGCCGACATGACCCCGCACCGTCTGGGTACGTTCGCCGTGCGCTCGCTGCAATTCCTGGCTCAGACTGCGCCCTCGGTAGAGGCCATGCTGCGCACCGACCTGGAAAACAGCATTATGGAGGCCCTGGAAGTGGCGGCCATTAATGGTAGCGGCACCAACAACCAGCCGAAGGGCATCCTTCAGACGGACGGCATTAACAGCTTGGCGCTCGGCACCAACGGCGGCGCGCCTACCCGCGCCATGCTCATTGGTATGCAGGCCCTGGTTGAAGACCAGAACATCCGCATGGATTCGCCTGGTTTCCTCTTCAACGTCCTCACGAAGGCTACGCTGCTCAACACGAAGGTTGATTCCGGCACGGGCATCTTCCTGATGAGCGACAACGGCCAGGTGCTAGCCACCCGCGCGGCTGTGACCTCGCTGGTACCGAAGAATTTGACTAAGGGCACAGGCACCAACTTGTCGGCAGGCATTTTCGGCAACTGGCGTGACCTGCTCATCGGCCAGTGGGGCGGCCTCGACATCACGGTAGACCCCTACACCCTGGCTACCAAGGGCGAGGTACGCATCATTCTGCAATCCTTCTTTGACGTGCTGGTGCAGCGGGCCAAGGCTTTCGCAGCTGTGAAAGATATCATCGCCACTATCCCGCAGGCCGCCTAAACCTAATTAAACCGGCTAAAAAGCCCCGTCTGCCTAGCGCAGGCGGGGCCTTGTGGGTGCCAGAAGTCTGGTTTTCACCCTCATTTTCAATCTCATGTCGGATTCTCATGCTCAGGCGGGCATAATCGCTGCCAAAGCCGGCGGTACTGCTGGCGAAACCGGTGCGCAAGACAGCACCAACCCCACTGTTGATGCAGCTAAATCGGGCGCCGATACGGCCGATGGCGCTGGTAAAGTGGAGGTAACAGAGGGTGATAAGCCCGCAAACCCGGACGCAAAAGGCGCTAAAACGAAGGAAAAGGCAGAGAAAGCGGGCGAAACTGCTAAGAAAGTGGTCGAAAAGACTAAGGATTTGGTCAATACCGTGCTTGATGAGGCTGCAAAGGCTGCTAAGGCCATTGTGGGCGAAACTGCTACCATCAAGGTGCTGCGCTCGCACCCCATGCTCGGTGCTTTTCCTGGTGCGGTGACCACCATCAATGCCGACTTCGCTAAGGAGTTGATTGAAGGCAAATTCGCCGAAACCGCCACCGAAAC
Source organism: Hymenobacter ginkgonis (assembly GCF_009755225.1). Lineage (GTDB taxonomy): Bacteria > Bacteroidota > Bacteroidia > Cytophagales > Hymenobacteraceae > Hymenobacter > Hymenobacter ginkgonis. Next base: position 32,373 of record NZ_WQKZ01000008.1, on the reverse strand, counting down.
CGCCGAATAATCGCCCATTATGCTCACCCTCGCTCAGGTAAAGGCTCATCTTAAACTCGACGCGGCCGAAGGGCCCGAAGATGACCTGTTGCGCCTTTACCTGAGCACGGCGGTGGCCACCTTCGAGCATACCAGCAAGAAGCGGTTCCCGGAAGAAAATGAGCCCACTACCACCGTGTTGGTAGGCGCTGCGATGCTGGCAGTTTTTGTAGACCCCACCGTGCTCACTGCCCGCGAGCAGTTGATAGGCGTGCAGTGGTTGCTGCTTTTACTCGGCCACTGGTATGAGAATCGGGGCAGTGTGGCTGTCGGGCTGAACGTGACGGAGGTGCCGCAAACCTGCAAAGCGCTGATGAATATTTTGAGGGAGCCGACGCTATGAATCTGCATCCAAAAAAAACGCGTGGTACTGGAGTATGGGGCGTGAAGTATGTCACTCAGCTTAATAAAACTCCGACCTCGGTAACTATTGAACTTAAAGTAACCCGCTGGAAAGTGTATTGCTGGGCCGCTTGGCAATACGTTAAAAGCTATTTCAAAAAATGAACTTCGGCAAGTGCGACCGCCTCATCACCCTGCAAATCCCAACCCCCGCCCCCGCCAACGAGTACGGCGGGCCGGGCCAGCAGCAGCAGTACGCCGATGTGGCCCAAGTGTGGGCGCAGGTCAAGCCCTTGCCGGGCGCTGAGGGCTTTATCGGTGACCAGCTCACGGCTACCCAGCGTCAGGAGTTTACCATCCGCTACCGGCCCGATGTGCAGCCCACCTGGCAGCTTGTGTTTGAAGGCACTACTTATCAGCTCATCAGCGTCAGCGAATTCGGCCGGCGCGTGGGCCTCATCCTAACCGCTTACGCCCGTGGGTAAGAACCTGGCATTTGAAGGCGTCAACGAGTTGATGCAAGTGCTCGATGGCCTAGCGGGCGATAAGAAGCTCAGCAATAAAGTGGTGCGCGGCATTCTGAATAAAGCTGCTAAACCCATTATTCAACGAGCGCAGGAATTGGTTTCTAAAGAAGACGGCGACCTGCAAAAAAGCATTGGTACTATCCCCGGACGGGGCCAGGGCCGCGGTGAGCAGGTGTACGTCGGGCCTCGGCGCGGGGGGCGCTACAAAGGCTACGCCGGGCACCTAGTGGAATACGGCACGGCGCCGCACATCATCCGAGCCAAGGCGGCCGGCGGGCACTTGCACCTGCGCGGTAACGTGTTCGTCGAAGAGGTGCACCACCCGGGCGCGGCGGCCAAGCCTTTTATGCGGCCGGCCTTCGATAGTAAGAAAGACGAGGCCATTGGCATCATCAAAGACGAATGTCGAATCATCATTGAATCAGAATTTAAATCAGTTTTTAAGTAGTGGAACCCGGCGCGCTCCTTAATTCCCTGCTCAGCCAGGCCCCTGCGGTGGTGGCCTTGGTAGGTAAGCGCATCTACCCTTTGGTAGCGCCGCAGGGCACGCCACGGCCCTACTGTTGCTATCAACTTATCAACCGTGGGCCGGAAGCTGGTAGTAGCAAAACCTGCCAGCTGGGCGATGTGGCCCGGGTGCAGCTGAGCTTGTTTGCTGACACCTACGAGCAATTAGCTGTCCTCACGTCAGCCTTTCGGACGGTGCTGGACTACGCCGAGCCTGAACCGGGCGTGAGCCTGGAAATCGACAACCAGCAGGACCACCACGACCCGCAGGCGGCCTGCCTGTTTCGCAGCCTCGACTACCTGGTAGAACTGCCCTAATTCACCCTCTCACTTTTTTCTGCAAAAATCTTATGGCACTTACCCCAGTTAAAGGCAAAGACGTCGGCCTGGCTGTACAAAAAATGGTGGCCGCGGCACTCAAATACGTGCTCGTTGGCTGCCTCACGGATTCCACTTTTGACGTGGACACCGAAACGGACGAAGCCACCTGCATCGCTAGCGGTGTTTTCAAGGAGTTCATTGGCGGACAGAGTGGCTGGACAATGGGCGGCACGCTCAACGTGCGCCAAGCCACCAATGATGTCAGTGGCCCCGGGCTCACCGACGCCGACGACAACGTGACGGCCGAAAATTTTCTCGACATGCAGTTGGCCGGTACTACCGTGCAGATACGCTACCAGATTGGCGGCGCCAAGGGCAGCGCCTGGTATTCGGGCCTGGCCATCATCACCAAATCCAGCTTCAAAGGCCAATTGAAAGGCGTGGCGACCTATGCCATCAGCCTGCAAGGCACCGGGCCGCTCACCAAGACGCTGGCTCCTTAAGTTTTTCCGCTTTCTCATCCAAAAAACCCGCTCAGTTTCTGGGCGGGCTTTTTGGGCGAAAGTCCTCTCATTTCTACCTTTTTTTCTCATGAAAGCTTCCCCTACTGTCCCCAACGCCGCCCGCGGCGAAGTAACGCTTACCATCGCCGGCGCCCAGCATACCATTCGTTTCGGCATGAATGTGATGCGTGATTTTTCCAAGCTCACGGGCCGCGCGCCCAGCGAGTTTGGCGAGGTCCTGGGCGATGACTACACCGAAGCGCTCACCGGCATTGTGAGCTGCGCCATCACGCGCTACGTGCCCGCCGAGGACCTGCCAAATGGGTTCGACCAAGATGCAGCGGCCGATTTTATTGACGCGCTCAGCCGAGAAGATGCTGACGCCCTGGCCGAAGCTATTACCGAGGCCGTGACGGTCCCCCCGTTGATGACCTCGCTCATGGCGAAAGTGAAGGTCAAGAACCAAGCCGCAGCCGGCGAAGCGCTAGCCACGAATGGAACCGCTACCTCGGCTTCGCACTCGGTGAGCTAAAGCTAAAGCCAGTCGAATTCTGGGAGTTAACGCTCGCGGAATTCGATTGGATGGTCCGCGGCTACCAGCGGCGGGCGGCGGCCAAGCAAGAGCGCCAATTAGAGAAATGGCGCCAAACGCGCCTGGTGGCCACCATCCTGCGCAATGCCCACCGCGGGCCCAACGACGTGGCCCTCACCCCGGAGGAATTCCTCGCCCTGCCTGGTGACCGGCCCCCGCTGCCGCCGATGGATGAGGAAACGTTCGACGCCACGATGGCCCGCCTCGCTGAATTTGATACCCTATCCTAGTCCTGTTATTTTTTGTGTGCTATACCTAGTGAAAACGGCCAAACTACTGCTTCGGGGTCAGTGGTTTGGCCCATTTCCTAGGTGCAAACCGGTCGTTCATGTCTGATATTTTAGCTTCCGTCTCCGTCGTTTTAGGTGCCGAAATCTCGGGCTTCAAGGCCGCGATGGCGGACGCGCGCAAGGAGCTAAAAGGCTTGGTGCAATTCAGCGAAGGCCTCAAGGATATCGGTACCAGTCTCACCACCTACGTGAGTGCGCCATTGGCCCTGTTGGGTACGGCTTCCGTCGTAGCCAGCGCCAAGCTGGAGAGCCTGAAAAACGGCCTGCAAGCCATCGCGCAGCAGGAACTAGGCAAGCAGGGCGTTACGGGCCTGGGCGCGGTAGGCATTGCGGCCCAGCAGACGAGCGAGCGCATCAAGGAGCTTCAGGTGATTGCCAAAGCGCCCGGCCTGGGCCTCGAAACTGCGGAGCAGGCGGACATCCGGCTGCGGGCCGTGGGCACCAGCGCTCAGGAATCGGCTAAGGAAATCAAAGCGTTTGCCAACGCCATCGCTACGACGGGCGGCGGCCGCACCGAGTTTCAGACCGTCACCACCCAGCTGGCCCAGATGACGGCCAAGGGCAAGGTGCTGGCCCAGGACCTGCGCCCCATCATCGAAGCCGCGCCGGCTGTAGCGGCCGCTTTGCAAACGCTCTACGGCACGGTTGATAGCGAGGACATTTCCAAGGCCTTGGCCAAACAGGGCCAGAGCAGCGAGGATTTTGTGGCCATCCTCACCGAGGAGCTGGGCAAGTTGCCCCAGGTAACGGGCGGCCTCAAGGCCATCTACGAAAACGACCTCGATGCCCTGCTGGTGAGCAGCGCCAAAATCGGCGACGGCATTGCCAAGGCCTTCAACTTGCAAGACGTAGGGCAGAAGCTGGGCGAGGAAATCTCGGCTATCGGCGATGCCTTTGCGGGCCTGCCCGAGGGCGTGCAGCAGGCCATCGTTGTCTTCGCGGGCCTGGTGGCGGCTACGGGCCCGGTCCTAGTTGGGCTGGGCACGTTGGGGGTAGCGCTGCCCGCCATCAAAGCGGGTTTTGCCTCGATCAGCAGCCTCGTGCCCGTGCTCAGCGCGGGCCTGAGCGCGCTGGTAAGTCCCATCGGGCTGGTAGTAGTAGGCCTAGCGGCGCTAGCAGCTGGCGCCTACTACGTGGCCACGGCCAACGAACGGGCGCTCGACTCCTACAAAGCCCAGGCGCAGGAAACCGACAACCTGGTGGGCACCATCAACCCGCTGCTAGCGCGCTACAATGAGCTCAGCGCGAAAACAGTGCTCACCACAAATGAACAAACCGAACTAACCAGCATCATCAAGCAGCTGGCGGCGGCGGTGCCCGGCGCCACCACCGCCATTGATGAATATGGTAACGCCACGGCCATCAGCACGGGCGCGGTTACGGAGTTTACGCAGGCCCTGCAAGCGCAGAAGGCCGCGCAGGCGGCCCTCAATTTGCCGGCTGCCTCGGAAAAACTGGAGGAGTTGGGCACTAAGTACAAGGTGCTCAAACGACAGGCTGACGAATTTAACAAAACGGGCAGCATCAAAGTGGCCACCTTCGATTCGGGTGGCGGCGCGCTGGAAACCTTCGGGGCGGGCAGCAAAGCCGTGCTGGAGCTGCAAGCCAACCTGGCTACGGCCAACGTGGAATTTCTCAAGCAAAAGCAGCTAGTCGATGAACTGAAGGGCGCCACCAATGGCTTGGCCGAGGCGGATGATAGCCTGGCCGGCGCCCTGATGAGCGTGGGCCTGGCGGGCGGCCGTACCAGCGGCATTCTGGCCGACCTGCGCGAACAGTTGAAGAAAGTGCAGGAGCAGCGCGAAACGGAAACCACCGTAGGCGCTATCAAAGTAGATAATGCCCAGATACTTAGCCTGCAAAAGCAGATTGCCGAGCTGGAGGGCACCGGCAAAAAGGGCGCGGACGCCATTGCCAAGCTGCGACTGGAATTGTCGCGCCTGACGGCCCTCGACCGGCTGCTGGGCGATTTGCCGAATCAGTTGGAAGTAACGGAACGGCGGGTAGATGCGCTGCAAAAAGGCCTGAAAACCCTGGTGGACGCGGGCGTAGGTACCAGTTCCAGGGCCTTTCAGGGTTTTGCCGTGGAACTGGCCAATTTGAGCCGGCAACTCGATAAGGTAAAAGGCAGTGGGGGCACGCTGGAATTCAAGCCCGCGAGCGTTAAAACGCTTCTGCCTACGACCATCGGCGACACGTTGCCGCAGGACGTAGCGCGCCTGCTTGGTGACTACGCCAAGCAGGCCAAGCCGTTCGAGCTACCCCTCGCCGTCAAGCTCAACATGAAAGCCATTTTGGATGCGCCCAAGCCGTTCCAGATTTTGAAGACGGAATTAGAAAATTTGGGCAAGGGCTTCCGGGAGGTGGATGGCGCGGCGCAGCTGGGCATCAACTTCGATGTGGCCGGCTCCAAGGCGAATATTCTGCAAAACACGATTCAAAACCTGCTGGCGCAGGGCTTTAGCCCACTCGATACGGGCTTGCAGCAATTGAGTGCGCAGTTCAAGCAGTTAGTAGTGGATTCGCAAGCTACGCAAGTGGTGAAGGCGGGCGTGATGGATTTAGCGGCCGGCATCTCGACCGCCTTCAGCGATGCGCTTAGTGGCACGCAAAGCATCGGCGACTCGCTGCTCCAGACCCTACTCAGCACGGTGGGCACCATTGCTTCAGAACTAGGTGGCATTCTGCTAGCCAGTGGGCTGGGCATTGAAGCGCTGAAAGTGAGCCTGGCGAATTTCACGGGGGTCGGGGCCATTGCGGCGGGCCTGGGCCTGCTAGCCATCGGGGGCATTGCCAAGGGCGCGGCCGCGAATCTGGGTAAGTCGGCTGGTAGCAGCGCCAGTAGCTCACCCACTACCAGCAACTACGGCCAGACGAGCACGCAGCAGACGATTAAGGTTATCGCTGAATTCAGGCTGCGTGGGCAGGATTTGGTTGCTGTTGGCCGCTCGCAGACGTTCCGCTCTAAGGTTACGGATTAGTGTTGCTGCTTATAGGTCACTGTTGGCGCCTTGTAAGCTAACGCCAAACGATTCATTTCTACCCATGCAATACCGGCTGGACTACCAAATGTGCCTCGAAAATCAATTGGTATATCAGCTGATTTTGCTGTTGGGACTCTGCAAATACCGCGAATCTCAATTAAAACACCAGTTGTGGTTCGAATAACTGCGAAGCGAAGAGCAGCCTCTACAGTGCGGTTTTGTGTTGCCCTAAAGCCGGTATTAATATAGCCAAGCTCCTTATCTGATTTATCTATCGGATACCCAGATTCTAATAATAAACGCCCCAATTTCGTGTACGCAGTTGCTACACTGTCAGCAGTATGCAGAATAATTACGTTGTCTTTTTTTGTCGGTTCTGATGCTTCTTGCCCAGCGGGCGGTACAGTTTGGGCGAGGGTGGGAATAGCGCAGGCAAGTAGGGCCGCGAGTAGGTAGTGCTTCATGCGCCGAAAGTAACATGTTGCCCCGCTTTGCCCCGCCCCCGCCCTAAGCTGCCTACCCCCCAGCCGGAACTTCGGGCATGAGTTACGTTCAGCTGCGCCGCCAAATTCTCGTCAATAACACCGGCCTTGGCGCCCCGTACACAGCTACCGTCGATTATTTCGACACCCTAGACCGTAAGCCCATCACCTTGCAGTTTGACAGCCAGGCCAATGACCCGGCTGCGCTCGCCAAGGGAGATGAGGTATTTCGCTACGAGTACCGCCCTGGCAAAATCCGCCTGGTGCTCTACGACGGCAACGGCAGCGTCTACACCCGCAATCTGGTCGGCGCCAACCCGACGCCCGGCGTGGGCACGGCCCTCCAACTCAAAGTCAATCCGCTCAACGCCACTACCACGGACGTGAACGCCCGCAACGGCTGCTTTGACCTGACGGGCCAGTTCGGCGTGGCGCCCTACCAGCTGGAGGTAACGGGTCAGGGTGGCCAGGCCAGCGGCTACCACCAAACGGCCACCTCGCAATTTGAAATCTACCCCGTCCGCTTCTACAACCTGGCCAACGGCGAGTATTTTGTAAAGGTCACGGATGCTACCGGCGACTTTCGCACGCAAATCGTGCGCATCGGGGTAGCGCAGTACGGCTGGCCGCGCGGGTCCGTGCTAAAAGACTACTACGCTAACCAGCGGCTAATTCGGCGTTGGTGGCTCTACAATGAGCTCAACACCCTTTCCGAAAGCTATTTTGCCAACCAGGGCAACGGCAGCGCCTACCTAGCCCCCACAGGCACGCTAGTAGACGCCTTTCTGCTGCCAGGCAGCGTGGGCGCGGTCTGGCGGCAGGTGTACGCCGACGGCACGGGGGAGGTGTACTTCGTGGACCGCGGTACGGGCACCGACAGCAGCCTGGAGCTCGACAACCTGATTCCGCTCAATCCTGATACTGAAGCCGAGCAAAACGGGGGCGTACTGGTGGAAATGCTGGCTTCGGCGCCCCCGCTTACCTTCTCGCTGCCGGGCTACCCCAGCAATCAGCACGGCAGCTTTGACGGGCTGGGCGCGGGTGATTTCGAAGTGCAGGTAGTCGATGCCGTGGGCAAGTCGGTCACGGTGCCTTTCAGCCTGCGCGCCCGCTACGGCCTGCGCTGGTACCTCGACTTTTCGGACCTGTACGGCGTGCCCTGCCGGCTTGAATTGTGGCTGCGTGATTACGTGGGCGAGCCGGAGCTAATCAAAGGCCAGGCCGACCCCGTGATTATCAAATCGGACGGTCTGAACAGCACCATCGGCGGGCAAGGCGACCTGCCTTCCGTAGTGGCCACTTCGTGCCAGGTGAACTTGAAAACCCCGCCCGATTTGCTGCTCGACGTGGAAACCGGCGACGACACGAACTGCCGCGTGGACGTGTGGCGTGATACAAAGCTGCGCTTTCGCGGCTTCGTGCAAACGGGCCTCTACGATGGCGAATTACAGGCGGGCCTTATCGACGTGAGCCTGACGGCCACCGACGGGCTGGCCGGGCTCAAGGATACCTATTTCACGGGCCACGTCGGGCAGCGCCTGGGGGGCCATCGCCGGCTGCTCAGCTCGCAGGTGCACTGCCTGGCCCGTACGAGCATAGCCCTGCCCCTGCACATCTACACCAACCGGCGCGACGCGGCCATGAGCGACGCTGATGCCCCGGAATTGGCAGCGACCACCAACCGGCTCGGCTACTGGGATGAGAGCCAGGACGAGCCGATTTTCGACCGGGCTGTACTCGAGGCGCTCGCCCAGGCTGAAGGCGGCACGCTGGTGCAGCGCGAAGGCGTGTGGCAGGTGCGCAGCATTCTCGAAGCCGCCGGCCCGGCAGCCGGCCGCGCCTACCGGCCGGCCGGCACGCCCGCCGGTGACCGGCTGGCCCCAGCGCCTACCGGCCTCGTGGAGCCCTCCACCGAGCACCGCTGGTACTGGCTTCACGCCGACCAGGCTAAGGAGGTGCGTGCGGGCTGGAAATCGCTCACGGGGACCACCGATGCCGGCTGGCTCAAGAACGCGTTTGCCGCGGGCACGGCCTTTTCCGACCCCTACGCCTGGCTGGAAGATTACTCCAAGCTGCGGCCCATCAGTGGCTGGCGCCCTGGCCTCAACGTGCTGAACTTCCCGCTGGTGTTGCAGCGCGTAGGCGAGAAAGGCAAGGACCACAGCACGCAGTGGCCTCGCAGCACAGCCAGCAAGTTACCCGACAGCCGCTACCTCGAAAGCCCCGCCTTGCCCCTGGCAGCCGGCCTGGAGGCGGTGCCCGCCTACCTCACGCTCACAGGTAAGTTCCTGCCCAGCGAGTTTTATACGGATGCCAGCAACACGAAATTCGCTGCGCCCACGACCGCTAAGCAGGCCACGCTGCCTTACGAATTCGTGGTAGATGGCCGCCCGACTGGCCTGCGGCTGGCCACCTTCGCGCTAAGCGCCCAGAGCAGCGATAAGGATACCACCTTTGAAGCGCCGCTGGACGCCCTGCCGTCGGGCGCGGGCGTGGCCACGTTGCGGGTGTACGCGTGGTTCGCCGGCGATGTGGGCCAGCTCGACAGCGCTACCCCTGCCGGCCAGCTTTCGCCTGGCATCTACGGCTACGACAAAGGATTTCTAGCTAAAGATGATTTCGGTACGGGCGTGTTTCGGCTCTTTGTTGCCAATAACGACGACGCGAAGCTGCCTTTAACCGGGGCATCCTGGACGGAACTGTTAGCCACGAACGCCAGCACGGGCCAACTGCTGCTCAGCAGCGTGGGCGTGCAGCTGCGGCCCCAGGGTGCCATCTGGGACGGGGAAGATAACTTTCGGGCTGACGGGCCAGCTGGTAACATCCGGCCCACCGAGGCCCTGAAAGTATTTCACCCCGACGTGCCCATCACGGCCGGCCTGTTTGGGGGCAATCTGGACGCGTTTGCCAAGAGCATTGCCCTGGCCGACGGCACCATGAGCACCAAATGGGCCCGCCACATCGACCTGGAGCCGAGCCCGCTCCTCGAAAGCAACGTGTACGACGTGCTCTCGCTCCGGTCCGGCCCGAGCAACCTGCTCACCGGTACTATTCGCCACGAAAACTGTGAGCCGCCCTATTTGCTCGACACCATCGACACGCCCTACGACATGCCCGGTAGGCGTTTCTGCGTGGGCGCCACCGAGTGGCATATGAAGGCGGCGGCGGTAGGCGTCTCGCTCATTCAGAACGGCGTGGGGGCCGATGCGCCCAACCCCTACGACGAGTTGCCCGACGGCGTGCGCGTGATTGACCGCCTCTATCAGTACGTTACGGGTAAGTACGTCAACTTCGCCCGCGGCACCAACGACGGCAGTGTGCGGGTACGGGGGTAGGCTGCTTGCCCCGCTTTGCCCCGCCAAGCGGCTACACTGGCTACCCCCCAGCCGGAACTTCGGGGCATGGCTGTCAAGATTATCCGCATTTACCAGTTACCAACAGTAGCTAACCCCAAGACAGAACTCGCGGGGGCGGTATTCGAAGTAGAGGTACTAGCGGGCCCGGTAGCCGGCGCTTACGTCAATAAAAAGCTGACGTATGAGCAATTCGCGGACCTTTTGGGCGGCGCCAATACCGGCCCCAACCTGCGCCCCGATGCGTTCAAGCTCGTTCGCTTCCTGACCAAAGCCGAATCAGTAGCGCATTTTGGGGGTGCTTCGCTCGAAGGCCTGCCCGCCAGCGGCCTGTGCCTGGGCACTACGGCCCGCGTAGAACTCTACACCGAGCACGATGGGGTGGGCGCCTACGAGTACAACGTGGAGATGGTCGTAGTCGTGGGGGACGCCACTTCGCCGCTGCGCGTGTTCCGGGATGGCGATTTCCTGCTCAATTCCGCCGACCCCGATGGGTTAGTGCCCGGCAAGTGGGTGCGGGCCGACAGCCTGGAGGCCGCGACGGCGGGCATTCGGCGCTACGCGGCCACCATCAACGACTGGCAGGCCGACGAGTTGATGAAAATCGCGTTTGGCGCCAGCGACTCGTTTTTCAGCGCCATCACGGCCGGCGGGCCCTTCGCGGCCCCTGCCCAGGCGGGGGTAGGCACCGCCAATTGGCGCCCAGCGGCGGTGCCCAGCCCTACCACGGCCGGCGGGGCACCGCAGTGGGTAGCTGGCAAGCAAACCGCTGGCGCCTTGGTGTATGACCTGGGCATCACCTACCGCGTGAAGGTGGACATTGCCAACTCACAGAGCGCGCCGGGGGGCAATCCCAACTTTTACGAATTGGTGGGCGCCAGCGCAGCCGTGCAGGCGCAGCACACCCAGCAGATTGCCGCCCTGCAGGGCACTTCAGCCAAAGTAGTGCTCATCGACAGCAGCAAGGCGCTTACTGGCTACGATACGCTGGCGCTCGCGGCGGCCAGTGGCAAAACCTCCCGCGCTTCGGTTTTCCTTAACCAAGCCAGTTCAGGCACGGGCGTCACGCTGACCCTCGGCGTGTTTCGCGGCAACGGCATTTATGTGGAAGGAACTGCTGCCAGTCGCTTCGTTCTCACGGCTTCCAGCATGTACGAAGCCAATATCGGCTACGGCGTCGTGGCATTCAACACGGCCTTTAACAGCATTTTTGGCAACTGCGACCTGCGGGGGTTTATGCAGGGCTGTATTCTCAACGACGGTAACACCGTAAGCAGCCCCAACACGCTGACGCTCGGCCCTGGCACGCAGACGGATGCGAATTTCTTCGATACGTTTACTAGGAACGCGGACGGCACCTATACGACGCCGCAGGCAGGAAAGGTCATCGACCAGCGCGGAGCTGGCGTAACGACGGCTCAGCTGGAAGGGGTGCGAGCGACGGCCGCCCTTACCCCCGTCCAAAGTGCCAACTATACGCTGCAAGCCAGCGACGCGGGGAATATTGTGCCGTTCTCGACTGGGGCCACTTGCACCATTCCGGCCGATACATTCGCCGTTGGTACCGTGCTAGAAATCGCGCAGGAAGGCGCCGCCGCTGTTAGCCTCGCTGGCGCCGCCGGCGTCACCCTGCGCACGGCGGGGGGCCTGAAAACGGCGGGCCAGTGGGCCAGCCTGGGCCTGCGCCAGCGGGCCCAGAACGAGTGGGTCGTAACTAACGGGGTAGCGTAATGGCGGGTATTCAACTCCACCGCCGCACCCTGGCCCCGCGGCCCGGCCCGCCCCTACCCAGCTATACCAGCTTTGTCAAGGACCCCCACTTTGCAGGCCCCATCCCCGTAGAAAATGGCTGGCAATTTGGCCAGGGCGGGGTAGGCTGGTATTACGACGCAGCCCGCCAGTGGGTAATCAACGACGGTACCTACACCGATACCATGTACTTCTACCAGCGCTTTGCCCAGCTGGGCGCTGGAAAGAATGCGCTGGTCGTATTCGACATAGAGCCCCACCCCAGCGGGCAGGCCAACCAGGGCGGGCTTTACCTGATCCTGGGCGGCATCAATAAAGCCCTGTCCGTAGCGCCAGGCCACTACGAATTTGTATTTGCCTCTGCTGACATCTCCACCGCAGAGGGCTTTTTTCTGCTGCCCCAAGGCCCTGTGCGCTTAGCCCTGAGCCGGGCAGATGGACTCTTTATTAACCCATAGCAGGCCCGCCCAGAATGATTTACCAATCGGCTAGGCCCTACTAGCTGTCCCCTACGAAGTCCTCCCCTCCTGACCTGCTACCGCTATGAATCCTGCCCTTTTAACCCCACCCTCAGCCGACCAGCAGCGCCTGCTCGATAAGCAGCGCCGGCTCACCCAGCTGCTCAAGGAGAGCAACGACACGCTGCACTACCACGATTTGCGGCGCACCGGCCTCGAAGGCACCCGCAACGCTTACCAGGCCCAACTGGCCGAAGTCACCACCCAACTCAATGCCCCGCCCCCCCCGCCCCATGGCTGATACTACCTCCGACAGCACCCTTGACAAGCTCAAGGTCTATGCGTTTCCGGCCGTGCTGGGGCTGCTCAACCTGGTGCTCACCAATCAGATTAAGGACGCGGCCACTGAAATCAAGGAAACGCGCAAGGACATCATTGAGCTCAACAGCACGGTGCAGGTGCAAAAGGTAGTAGTCGATTACCTCAACCAGCGCGTGACCAACCTGGAAACGGCCAAGAAGGAAGCCGGCGACACGCACGCCAAGATGGATGGGCGCCTCAACTCGCTGGAGCAGCGCGCCGCCATCTACGACGAGTACATGTCCAGCCACAAAACCAAGTAGCCATGCAGCTCGCCGAATTCATCCGCAAGTCCTTTTTCGATGCCACCGGCCAGCCCGACGGCAAGCTCCTGACCATCGCCGCCGTGGCGTGCGTGGTAGTGGCCACCTACCCTGTGGGCTGGATTTTCAAGGTCTGGCCGCCCGAGTACATCCACTCGCCTACGCTGCTCTTTCTGGCGGCCGGCCTCGGCATCGACGCCTACGTGACCCGCGCCAAGATTCAGGCCGATGCGCCGCCACCCCCGCCGCCACCAGCCCCCCAAGTGGAGGTGGAAAACGCGGAGAACATCACCCTGCCTCAGCCTTAGCTCTACACCCTCTTTCTTTTTTCTGCTACCCATGAGACGTTACCTACTAGCCGCGGCCGTGCTGCTGAGCACTGCCGCCTGCACCTCGAGCCGCGAGCTGATTCAAAAGCGGGCCTACCACGACCCGAAGCCCGTCGAGCTCACCAAGCAGCACGCCGAGCCGGCTGCGCTGCTGCCTGCCGGCGATACGTCGAAGCTCGCTCACCTGCCGTGGGAGCACAAGCCGAGCACGAGCCTGTTTCACCGCCTTTTTTCAAGCAAGCAGCCAGTTCCTACTAGCCAAGCGGCTGGCAATTGGCCGGTGCCTGGCAAGTGCAAAGGCTGCGTGTTTAATGTGGTGGCCGGCAACCAAACCAATAGCGCAGTGGGCAAAAAGGGCAGCGGCGCAGTCGGTGAAGGCGCGGCCGTTACGACTACCACCACTGGCAAAAATTCGGGGCCAGCCGTCATCAACTCGGACAGCTCTACCCAAAACGCCATCGGGCAGGGGGGCAACATCTCGGCTACCAATGGCAACAATAACGCCACGGAGCAAACCAAGCAGGACACCACCAAAGAGGCACCCGGCCCACTGGCGGTCATCGCCGACAACGCGACCGCCTGGCTGCCGTGGGTAGCGGGTGGCGCAGCCGTGGCCTTCTTGGTCTTTTTTCTCATTCGCCGCAAGGCCGCTAAAACGCTGGTCTAACCGATGGCTGACTTTCAACACTTCCTGCCCGGTCTGATGGGCCGCGAGGGTGGCTACGTCGACCACCCAGCCGACCCTGGCAAAGAAACCTATGCGGGCGTAGCTCGGGCCTACAATCCGCAGTGGCGCGGCTGGGCGCTGGTGGATGCCGTCAAAACCAAGCTGTGTCTGCACTCGCCGGTACCCGCTGCCAAGTATGCGGCCATCAACCAGGCGCTGCACGGCAACGCCGAGATGCAGGTGCTCATCAGTGCCTTTTACAAGGCCAGCTACTGGGATGAGCTGCAACTCGACCACGTGAGCAGCCAGGCGCTGGCCGAGCAAATGGCCGACCACGGCACCAACGCCGGTACCAGCCGGCCGGCCAAGATGATTCAGTTCGCCGTGAACCAGGTAGCGGGTAAGCCGCTGCTGGTAGTCGATGGCCAGCTGGGCATGAAGAGCGTCACGGCCATCAATGCGGCTGACCAAGCCAAGCTGCTCAAAGCGTTTGTGCAACTGCGGCGCGACCACTACGAGTACCGCACCGGGGTACGCACGCCAGCGCCCGACGTGCTGGCCCTGCTCAAAAGCCTGAAGGTGGTGCCCGACCCCACGCAAAAAGTATTTCTCAAATCTTGGCTGGCTCGCCTGCCGAAGTAATCCCTTTTTCTGCCATGTTAAAACTCATCATCACGTTCGCCGTGTGGGCTGGCCTGAGCTACCCCATCTACAAATTCATCGCCCCCTGGGCCGTCATCGTGTACGGCGTCGTTTCGCTGGCCTGCCTGCTCATCTGGGCAGCCAAGCGCAAAAAGCCGGCTCAGTAAATGACGGCGCTCCTCTTTAGCCTCTACACCGTGCTGAGCGGGGCGCAGCAGGGCATTATTACCTGGCTATTCCGAGAGTATGTACCCGAGTCGCGCCGCGATTGGGTACATGCGGCGCTGCACTACGGTGGGGTAATTATCTACCTGCTACTGGTGGCCTACTGCGGCTATGTGGCCAGCTGGCATGGCTGGGTACTGTTGCTTGTCGAAGCATCTCTATCGCGGGCGCTGCTCTTTGACCCAGCGCTCAATACTAGCCGTTCTTGGTTCAACTACCGCGAGGGTAGGGCCTGGGGCAACCTCTTCGAAGTGGGTACCACGGCTGCCGGCGATAAGGCCCTGCGCTGGTTGGCGGAGAAGCTCAACTGGTTACCTGAGCGCCTACGGCTAGGGCTGTGGGTACTTTCACTACTGCTAGCCAGTAGTTGGAAGCTACTGACTAAGTAAAGTATACCTTAATCAGCAATTTGTTTTGAAATATAGCGCGTAATTGAGTTGAATTATAAAACAGCTTGCCTGCTTCTTTAGCTACTATTATCCCAAAGTCCTGGCCTTATAACCAGGGCCTTTTAGTACTTTTTCTAAAATATCTTATCTTAACAAATTAACGATTTTTCAGGTCTTTTTTGTGATTTCAGTTAAAAAATCTGGCTATTGTTAAGTGAAGTTCATATTGCCCCCTCGCAATAGCGTAGAGATTGATAGGTTAGGTAGCCAAAGACGTGCGACCTTTGCCTTTATAAATGACCCTCGTAGTTTAGCATGGGAACCGTCGATTCCTCGCGTACTGATTTCCTTACCCGGGTTCTCACTTCCTCCTTTCCGAATATGCCTGCAAAGCGCTTTCGCTTTACGGATGGTGAGGTAGGAGCCGTTTATACCATGGGACTGCATCCGCAATCCAAGTTACCCCACCCTGTAGTACTCTTCGTATCCTCCTTTCCGCCCTCTTATCAGGGCACGACGCATCACTTTGGCCTCGTATTCTCGGAAAAGCTGGTGAGCAGTGCTAGCGAGGCTGCTACCCTGCTGGCGCAATTCACCTACCAAGAAGCTGCCCGCTATCGGGCTAGCTGCTTAGTCTAAAGCATTGGCGTTACGCTGTTATAAGCGTGAATACTAGTTGCTTTTTTAGGACAATGTTAATAAATAGTGCGTACTTTGTTGACCTACCCTATTAGGCAGGTAGGCATTACTGTTATGGCATTTTTTACTCCTCATGCTGCTAAATATTAATACGGACCCGCGGGACCACAGTACGTGTGCCCTGAGCTACGAGGAAGAAAATCACTGGTTACGGGCTACTTGGCGAGGATACGTGGACCCCGTTGAGGCGATGCGAGGGGCGGAGGCGTACTTACTGCACGCAGCTCGTACGCCGTGCTCCTTGCTCCTTAACGACAACTCTCAACTGCGGGGACCTTGGTTTGATAGCCTCGATTGGCTGGCGGAAGTCTGGGTACCCCAAGCCAGCCGCCTGGGGCTACGCTGCGTAGCCCACGTGCTGCAAGCTGACCGGCATTCGGATATCATTCCTACCCGGCTGCCAGATTCTGTGCCCTTCGAATTGCAGATATTTCAAAACCTGGAAGACGCGCAGGATTGGCTCAAGCAGTGGCACCTCGCCTCCTAGTACTACACGAGCTATATTGGCTTTCGCCGGCCGCTGGCAAAGCCGAGAAAGAAACCAGAATCATCCTAAAAGCCCCGGCCAGTAAGGTCGAGGCTTTTTTTTATAACTGAATTTGCATTAATTTTGGGATAAGTATGATTAATTGAGAATTGGATCAGGAAAAAGCTGCTTATGAGGTCATATATGGCTAATTTCTCGCAAGGCCCTCCAAATTTTAAAACTCAGCTTTGCATTTTTAAGGGTTCTAATGGGTTTGGGGGATTCCAGTATGGCCATTGTTATCTGCTGCGCTTCACTGTTTTAAATGATTGGCAGGTGGCAATTGACCGCTTAGCGCAGACGCCACTTATTGTAAGCACTGAGCAGTTTAAAGAGTGGTGGCCACTCGCTTCCGAAAAAGCCCCAGGCGATTAGGCTGGGGCTTTTTTTAGCGCTGGCTTCGGAGCCGCCAGCTTCAGCAACTGGGTCGCTCACCTCGTCATGGCTGGCCTGTACGGTGTCATCATAGTCTATATCAGCCACATCGTAGTCAGGCTCAAAGTTGGGGTCGGGCTTGCGTTCAGGTTTAGCCAATAGTAGAAAGGAGTGAAGCTTCTACTATTGGCTAAACCTGAACGCAAGCCAGCACCTTATTTTGTGGCTATGACCCTGGATAACTTCAACCTACTTTCCTTTAAGGGCCAATTAGGGGTAGTGCTGAAGGAGGGCACGTTCTTAGCTCAACGCTGGGTGGAAGGATTCGGCGGTGTCAACCTCTATTACTTACCAGACGGCGGTCGCGGCTTCTTTGCCGAGGTGGGTATTGACGAGGAGCATGACTGCTTCGTCGTGGTGCATAGCTTCAGCAGCAATGGGCCACTAGAGGATTATGGGCAGGGGGTGCAGTTGCCGGAGGGGTGGACATGAAAGAGCCCCGGCTGCTGGACTGATGCTGGACTGATGCTTTTTTGCCTTTTATTCCGTAACCCGTTCTTTATAGATGCTAATGCAATCAGGACAAGCAACACTGCCTACCGCTAGTATAGTTGATGTTGCCCGGGCCGCCGAAGATGCGGCGCTTGATTTTTCTTGGTCGTCGACCATAGAAAGCTCTTATGTGGGTGCAAAATCGGGTGCAAAACAAAAAATCCCCCTCCACTATGCGCAGAGAGGGATTTCAGTGGAGCTGCAGGGATTCGAACCCTGGTCCAGACAAGGAAGACAACGTGCTTTCTACGTGCGTATCTATGCTTGGATTTTCGAAGAATTCCAGGCGCACATCAGGCCCTTGAAATTCTCTTAGCTGCAGTTGGGTTTCGCCTCCAAATCACAGCTCTTCGAAGGCTAGTTTCTACTTACGACGCTCCGAACTCCCAGGTGTAAAAACTTACCCGAGCGGAACGATGGCAGTGCTTAGTTCTGAACTAGGCAGCCATGGCGTACGAATAGTCGCCAGTTGTTGTTTGATAGATTTTTTGGCGGGAGAGCTTCCATCAACTCCCGGCACGCTTACCCGCGACTTGCGCAAGCTGTCAATTCCGGTCAGCCCCAATTTAGAAAGAACGAGGTCCGCCTCCGAAGAGGCGAGGCACAAAGATACGTTAGGTAGCCACTAAATGTTTTGGGGCTAGTTTTTGTTCTTGTCCAGCAGGCATTAGTCCGTTGCGGCTCCCCATTCTTGGCGGGCCGAGGCTTACCCTACCGCGGGGCTTGGGTATCTTTGCTAGCGTATCGACTATGGAAAATTTTGTTGTTTCGGCCCGAAAGTATCGTCCGGCCACGTTCAGAAGCGTGGTGGGGCAGCAGCACGTCACGACCACCCTGCAAAACGCCATTCAGAGCCAGCATTTAGCGCAGGCCTTCCTGTTTTGCGGGCCCCGGGGGGTAGGCAAGACTACTTGCGCCCGCATTTTGGCCAAGACGATTAACTGCACCAACCTTACGGCTGAGGCTGAGGCCTGCGGCGTATGCACCTCGTGCGTGGCCTTCCAGGAAAATGCCTCTTTTAACGTGCACGAGTTGGATGCTGCCTCGAATAATTCGGTCGAGGATATTCGCTCGCTAGTGGAGCAGGTGCGCTACGCACCGCAACAGGGGCGCTACAAAATTTATATTATTGACGAGGTGCACATGCTCTCAAATGCGGCCTTCAACGCTTTTTTGAAGACGCTAGAAGAGCCGCCGAGCTACGCCATTTTTATTCTGGCTACTACCGAGCGTCACAAGATTATTCCTACCATCTTGTCGCGCTGTCAGATTTTTGACTTCAACCGCATTCGAGTTGACGATATCAAGGAGCATCTGCGCTACGTAGCTACTAGCGAGCACATAACGGCCGACGATGATGCCCTGCACCTGCTAGCCCAAAAAGCCGATGGCGGCCTGCGCGACGCGCTTTCGATGTTTGACCAGCAGGTGACATTTGCTGGCAACAATTTGACCTATAAGGAGGTAGTGCAAAACCTGCACATCCTCGACTACGATTATTATTTCCGGCTAGTAGATGCCCTGTTGCGCGAAAATCTGTCGGCGGCGCTGTTGCTGCTCGACTCCGTGATGCAGCAAGGGTTTGACTTACATAATTTTGTGGTAGGCACTGCCGAGCATTTACGCGGCCTGCTGGTGTGCAAAGACCCCGTGACGGTGCAGCTGCTAGAAGTCTCTGACAACATTCGGCAGCAGTACGTGCGGCAGGCGCAGGCTGCGCCGCTGCCCTTCTTGCTCTCGGCTCTGAACTTGGTAAGCCAGTGCGACCGCGATTTTAAACAGGCTAAAAACCAGCGCTTGCACGTGGAGCTAGCCCTTATGAAGCTGGCGTATTTAAATGAGGCTGTGCAGTTTGTGCGCGACCTTAACCCCGATGCCCACTCTCGCCCGGCGCCTGCCAGCCCAAAACCAGCCCTAGACAACGGCGAGGCTAAAAAAAAAACTAGCAGCTTAGCCGAAAGCCCCGCTCCGGTGACGCCTACCTCCACCACAGCGCCCGCAGCAGCCACTACGCCGCTGGTGCATGCGCCCGCGCCTGCCGATGGCCCCGACCCGCTACCCGTCGAGAACGGGGTAGCGGAGCTACACGCTACCCCAAGCATTGAGGACGCCGAAGCGCCGCCCGTTACAACGCGCCACCAAGTGCTCGATACGCTGCCTCATATCGAAACTGGCCGGCCCAGCATGCAGGGCCTGGAGCCCAACCATCGGCCCACTGATGTGCGGCCCAGCCCGCCCGCTCCCCAGCCAAGTGTAGCAGCCCCTACCCTGCCTAAACTGCCTAGCTTAGCCAATCGCCTGCCTGGCCTACGCGACTTAGGTACGCCCACAGCTACGGCGGCCCGACCCGTTGCAGCCGTAGCCGAGCCTGTGGCGGCATCTACCGGGCCCCTACCCCCCATTGCGCCCGAACTGTTGCAAAAAATTTGGCAGCAGCTAGCCGATGAGCGCCGCGCTCAGGAGAAGATGAGCGACTATATGGTGCTCAACCGCACCGTTTCGGCCGATGCAGGCCACATCATCACCCTCACGGTGGATAATCCGGTGCAGGTGGTGCAGTTCAATGAGTTTCGAGCTGAGTTTATGGCTGAGCTACGGCGGCGCACCGGCCACCCCGGCCTTACGGTGCAAACGGAAGTGGCCACGGCCGCGCCCACGGGCCGCAAGCTGTATACGTCGAACGACAAGTTTGCCTATCTAGCTGAAAAATACCCGGCCCTGCAAGAAATGAAACAGCGTTTGGGCTTGGATGCCGACTTTTAAGATCGGTCTAAAAGAAGGGGGGTAGAGCTGGAGGTCGCTCAAACTCAGCGAACGACCTACGGCCCTACCCCCCCTTCTTTTAGACCGGTTTTATAATACTTGTCCCAGCCCAAACAACACCGTGAATACTAGCGTACTCAAGGCCATTTGCTTTAACAGTGGGTCGAGGCGCATCGACTCTTGCCGCACCCAAACCTGGTAGCCGTTGAAGGCAAATAAAGGAAGGCTCAGCACGAATAGCCACTGCCAGGGCGAATGGTACGTGAGCGCCACGTAGAGCACCGCACTCCCTACCCCCAGTAGCAGCAGCAACCAATGGTAGCGGCGGGCATGGCGCGGCCCGAGCCGCACCGGCACCGTGATTTTACCGGCTAGCTTGTCCGAAATTATGTCCCGGATATTATTGACATTCAGCACAGCTGCTGAGAAACAGCCCAGGCTAGCAGCGGGCAATAATACCGCCAGCGGTAGCGAGCGCGCTAACTCATGCTCTTGCGAATACGCTTGTAAAAAGTAGGTGCCGCACACGCCTACTAGCCCAAAAAACAGAAACACTGACACGTCGCCCAGCCCGGCGTAGCCGTAGGGCCGTGCGCCCGCTGTGTAATTAATGGCAGCCCAAATGGCGCCCAATCCTAGCACAAAAAAAGCCAACAGCACCCACGTGCTCGCCACACCCAGCGCCACTAGCAGCAGCGCAATGCCACTTCCCAGCGCTGCTGCCCCAAAGCCCCACATGGCGCGCTTCATTTCGGCCGGTGTGATAGCCCCGCTCTGCACGGCCCGCTCCGGGCCCTGGCGGTGCACACTATCGGCGCCGTTTTGCGAATCGCCGTAGTCGTTGGCCAGGTTGCTAAGTATCTGCAGCAGAATGGTGGTAAAAGCTGCCAGCGCTACCACAGGGCCATTGAAGTGCCCAGTAGCTTTCGCCAGAAAGCCGCCCGTCAGAATGCTGGCCAAGGCCAGCGGCAGGGTGCGAGGACGGAAAGCAGAAATCCAGGGAGACATGTTTTGGGTATTATTATAAAGACTAGTACCACTATTCGCTAATGCAGAACGTCATGCTGCGCTTGCCGAAGCCTCTTTACCACACCACTAGAATTACTAATCTATGCAGCGTAGTAGAGATGCTTCGGCAAGCGCAGCATGACGTTCTATATTTTTAAAACGGCTTACTTCGAAATATCAGCCACCAGCTCTTCACTCAAAGGCTTCACTTTGGAGGGGTAGAACTTCACTACGTGGCCCTTTTCATCAACCAGGTATTTACAGAAATTCCAGGTTGGGGCGTCGCTTACGGCCCCATTCTTATCCTTGTCGGCCAAGAACTTATAGAGGGGGGCAGCGTCGTCGCCCTTCACAGGCACCGTCGAAAACAGCGGGAACGTCACGCCGTAGTTCTTCTCGCAAAAAGACGAAACTTCTTCGTCAGACGCTAGCTCTTGGTTGAAGCTGTTGGAAGGGAAACCCAAGACGGTCACCTTCTTACCGTATTTTTTTGATAACTCCTCAAGCTCCTTATACTGCGGCGTGAAACCGCACTTAGACGCCGTATTGACAATGAGGATTTTCTTGCCCTTGTACTTACTCAACTTCACTTCTTTCCCGTCAATGGTTTTGACGGTGAAATCGTAAACGGTACCGGGCGCGGCCACTGTTTCGGTGGGGTGCATAAGGGTAGGCTGATGGTTGATGAAGGCCAAGCTGAGCGTGGTGGCCGCAGCTAAGGCAAGGGCAGTAAATTTCATGACAAACAGAAGTTTAGGAGGCTGGTAGTCGCTGATAACCACCGGGCCGAAAAGAAGTTCAACTAGCGCTGCCTCCCCCTACGGGCGAGTGCCGGGGGGGGTAGGGGCCGGGGGCGCGGCACTAGCATCGGGGGCTGGCTCCGCGGGTTTGGCGCCGGTATTAAGCAGGTCGATGAGGTTGAGGGGCGTAAACTGTGCCGTGTCGCCGGGCTGCACGGTGCGGGTAGTGTCGCGGGCAGTCACGATGTACGTACGAGCGGGCCCGTTGAGGTTTACAGAATAGCTCAGGTTGCCGCGCTCGCCGTTCGAAATCAGGCCTTTATTCTCCATGATATCGGCAATAAACTTGAAGTACCAGCGCGTGGTGGCGCGCAGCCCGCCGTAGCTATTGAAGGACTGGCGGTAGTATTTCGGCTTGGGAATGATGCTGGCTAGGTAAATGCACTCGTCCAGGTTGAGCTCGCTAGGGCGCTTGCCGTAGTAAAACAGCGCCGCTTCTTTGATGCCGTACACGCCGCGTTTGCCGCTGGGCCACTTATACTTGGTAGGGCCCCATTCTACAATGTTGAGGTAAATCTCGAACATACGCTCCTTGGTAAGCGTGTGAGCCCGTTGCACCAGCCAGTTTTCAATGAGCCACACAATGAGCATTTCCTCTGCTTTGCGGCCCACCGTTTTTTGGCGGTTCAAAAATACGTTTTTCACCAACTGCATGCTGAGCGTGCTACCCCCACGGGCAAAGCGCTTCTCCTTAATATCCTCGATGGCTGCGTTCACAAACGCCTTTTCCATGAAGCCATGGTGCCGAAAAAACTGCGGGTCCTCGGTGGTTTGAATAACGGCCGGCATGTAGTGCGACACGTCGGCGAAGGACGTGAAGTCGGGATTGCTCGGCCCTACCTTAAATGTGCGCAGCGAATCGCCTTTGTCATTGTAGGCCGTGAAAGGAAAATCGCGCTCCAGCATACTCAGGTCTTCGGCGCCGAAGTGCGTGATGCTGAAATCTTTGCTGGGCGTCAGCGACGACTTGAGGTGCAAGCTGTCTACCTGCGCCAGGTTCACGTCGGCGTTGAGGTGGTAGGTAAGGGTGCCCGTGCCCGCCGTGCCTGCCACGACATCGAACATGCCCTCGGGCAGCGAGTTAAAGAAGGCATTTGTGGGCGTCGTGTCCGAATCAATTTTGAGGTTGATGGCAAGCCGGGGCTTGAGGCGCACGGCTACTTCGGGATGAAATACGAGCTGGTTGAGCACGGCTCGCGTGCCTTCGTCGAGCGCCAGCGTGCCACGCCCCAGCTTAGCCACAAAATCGAGCTCGCCGTGGTGAATTACGATATCCTCCGAAGCTAACCGCTTATGAAAAAAGCTAAAATTGCTGGCCGCTACCGTGCCGCGCACCACCAGCTCGCCGCCGGTTTGGGCATCGCTGGTAAACTCCTTATCCGTCAACTGCACCCGAATGGTATCGAACGAAACCAACGCCCCAAAGCGCTGTGCCACGTAAGGCACCTGCACGGAAGTCTTCACGCCAAACAGCTTGAGGTTCATGGCATAATCGCTGGGGGCGATGGTACCACTTACCCCTAGCTCATTCACTACCGAATCGACGTTGGCCGTGAGTTGGCCGCGCACTTCCCCATCTTTAATCGTAAGCTGCGGCATGGCCAGCTGCACCCGGTGGTGTGGGCTGTCGTAGCTCACCACAAATTGCCGAAAGTCGGCTTCGCCGGGTACGCTACCGAAACCGGCATCGAGTATTTGGTTAAGCAATAGGCCGTAATTGGCGCCGCGCGTAGTGTCACGGGCTACTGGCGCGGGACCTTTGCGCTTCAGCAGAAAAGAGAAATTATTGCTCCCATTGGTGGCTTTGTGCGCAGTCAGGTGCGCCCGGTCTATTTGTAGCTCGCTAAATACCGGCCGCCCTGCGAATAGCGAGCGCACGCTTAGGCCAGCCAGTAGGCGGCGGGCCGTCAGCAGCGTATCGCCGGCGGCCGAAGCACCTGCGGCTTCCGTCGGTACTAGGCTCATACCAGCTATCTCCACGGTGCTCAGCCCCGTAAAGCGCGCTGGGCCTAGCGTGAGGGTAACCGGGTACTTGCGCTCGACGCGGGTTTTCACTTCGCCTAGCGCGTACATCAGCAGCTGTTGGCGCTTCCATAAAAACACGCCGAGCGCTAGCAGCAAAAGCGCCAGCAAGCCGGCCAGTGAATAAATAATTCGTTTTTTCGCAAGAGCTGATACGCGCATATCCGCAAAGTTAGCCGGGTTGGCGGTTTCTGATTTCTGCTTTCTGATTTCGCGCGGCGGGTTTTTGCTAGGGCTTTAGCAATGGGTAGCAGTAATTACCAGCCAGCAGCAGCGCCTGCGCACCCCATTGCCCGCTAGTTTTGCTGCCCGAACCTAGCTCGCCGGAGAAATCCGCTACCCCCATTATGCTCACTGCCCTTTCGCCGCTCGATGGCCGCTACCAGCGCCAAACTGCTCCCCTCGGCCCCTACTTTTCGGAACTGGCCCTGATGCGCTACCGGGTGCGGGTCGAAGTAGAGTATTTCATTGCGCTTTGCCAGCTGCCCCTACCCCAGCTTGCCGCAGTGCCTGCCGCTGTGTTTCCCGCGTTGCGTGCCCTATACGAGCAGTTTGGTGAGCCCGAGGCGCAGGCCATCAAGGCCCACGAAGCCGTAACTAACCACGACGTCAAAGCCGTGGAATACTACCTACGCGATGCCTTTAAGCAACTTAACCTAGAGGCATTTGTCGAGTTTATTCACTTCGGCCTGACTTCGCAAGACATTAATAATACGGCCATTCCGCTCAGCCTACAGGAAGCAATGGCGGAGGTGCTGCTGCCGCAGTTTGAGCGAGTGCAGCAGCAGTTGGCGCAGCAAGCGGCGGGCTGGGCGCAGGTGCCTATGCTAGCCCGTACCCACGGCCAGCCCGCCTCGCCCACCCGCCTAGGCAAGGAGCTAGCAGTATTTGGGGCGCGGCTCGAGGGGCAGTTTGCGCTGCTGCGCCAAGTACCCTACGCGGCTAAATTTGGCGGGGCCACCGGGGGGTTCAATGCGCATTTTGCCGCCTACCCCCTCACCGACTGGCATGCCTTCGCCACGCAGTTTGTCAACGAAACCTTGGGCCTCCAGCGCACTTTTCCTACCACCCAAATTGAGCCCTACGATAACCTGGCGGCTTTCTGCGACGGTCTTAAGCGACTGAATACCATATTAATCGACATGTGCCGCGATATGTGGCAATACATTTCGATGGGGTATTTCAAACAGACCCTAAAAGCGGGCGAAGTGGGGTCGTCGGCCATGCCGCACAAGGTGAACCCCATCGATTTTGAGAACGCCGAAGGCAACCTGGGCGTGGCATCAGCCCTGCTCGAACACTTTGCGGCCAAGCTACCCATTTCGCGGCTCCAGCGCGACCTCACCGACTCGACAGTGCTGCGCAACTTGGGCGTACCGCTGGGCCATATCCTCATTGCGCTCAATTCTATTGGGCGCGGCCTGGGCAAACTTGCCCTGGACGAAAGCGCCCTGCAACGCGACCTGGAGGCCAACTGGGCGGTATTGGCCGAGGCCATCCAAACCATTTTGCGGCGCGAAAGCTACCCCGACCCCTACAATGCGCTTAAGCAGCTCACGCGT
This sequence comes from Hymenobacter ginkgonis, assembly GCF_009755225.1. Taxonomy (GTDB): domain Bacteria; phylum Bacteroidota; class Bacteroidia; order Cytophagales; family Hymenobacteraceae; genus Hymenobacter; species Hymenobacter ginkgonis. The sequence goes on along the minus strand of NZ_WQKZ01000008.1, from coordinate 7,044 downwards.
ACCGGTGAGGCCATTTCGGCAGCTACCATCGCTGGCTTCGTCGATGAACTCGACGTACCTGAAGCCGTGAAGGCGGAGCTACGAAGCCTTACGCCCGCTACCTATGTAGGCCAGTAGCGGGCGCAAGGTTGCGAGCTCTTTTAATTTCTTCGGCGGCCTTTAGCTCTGCTAACGGCGGCTGCCGCTTACGCATTTAGTCTCGGCTACTTTCTCCCTGGAACGGGGGCGATGGCCGGGGCTAGCTATTTTTGCGCTTCGTCTCTTTGCTTTTTGCGTGTCTCAGCTCCTTCACGATATCCCCGTTCGCCCCGACTGCCGTTTTTTTCGCGGCGACCTGCCCTGCCGGCCTAACAAGGAACACGGTTATATGTGCGGCGACTGCCCAGTGTATGAGCCTGTTACTAAACGCATACTGCTTATTAAGCTAGGAGCCATTGGTGATGTCATCCGCACTACGCCGCTGCTGCGTCGCTTGCGCCAAGAGTACCCCGGCTGCTACATCACGTGGCTTACGCTCACGCCGGCTATTCTGCCGCAGCAGGAAGTAGAGGAGATTTTGAAATTTGACTACGCTAGTTCGCTCCAACTTCAAGCCCGGCACTTCGACGTTGCCATCAATCTAGACAAGGAGAAAGAAGCTTGCGCCCTGCTGCTCAAGGTGCAGGCCGAGCGCAAGTTTGGTTACACCCTACGTCCTTACGACGGCGTGGCCTGGCCCCTCAACGACTTAGCCGACCACAAGTACCTCACCGGCGTTTTCGACCAGCTGAGCATCGGCAACACCAAGCCCTACGTGCAGGAGATTTTTGAGCTATGTGGGTTTGATTTCCGGGGCGAAGAGTACGTGTTTGACACCCACGACGATAAAGGCTACGATTGGCGGGCCCTACCCCCTGCCATGGCCGGCCCGCGCATTGGCCTCAATACCGGCTGCGGCGACCGCTGGACCACCCGCCTTTGGAGCACCGAAAAATGGATTGCCCTCATTGCCCAGTTGCAAGCGGCTGGCTACGCGCCCGTGCTGCTGGGTGGCGAAGCCGAGCATCCCCGCAACCTCGAGTTGCAAGCCGCCACCGGCGCGGCCTACCTGGGCATCTTTCCCCTACCCCAGTTCATCAATCTCATGAACCAGATGGCGGGCATCGTAACGCAGGTTACGATGGGTATGCACATCAGCATTGCCCTGCGTAAGCCTACCATTCTGATGAACAATATTTTTAACCCGCACGAATTTGACCTTTACGGCCGCGGCCAACTAGTGGGACCCAACAAGCAGTGCGTATGCTTTTACCGTGGCAGCTGCCGCCTCGGCACCAGCTGCATGGAAGACCTACCGGCCGAAAAAGTATTCGGGGCAGTTGTTGAAAGCGTGCCCTTTGCCGGCTAAACGCACGCCTATCCCCCTCCGCTTTGCTAAGGGGGGTAGGGATAACTAATTCTTCAGCCCCGCCACTTCCTTTAGGGCCGCTACCATCACTTCCCACGAAAACTGCTGCTTCACCTGCCGCGTACCTGCTTCAAAGAGCGCCTGTTTAGCGGGGTGCGCGTAAAAATCGACCAGCGCATCGGCGATAGCAAGAGGGGTAGGCGGCACTACGTAGCCCACCACGCCGTCTGGTATTAGCTCAGCCAGCCCCCCCACATCAGTTACCAGCATGGGCCGCTCGAAGTGATATGCTACCTGCGATACCCCACTCTGCGTAGCATTTTTGTAGGGCTGCATCACTATATCGGCCGCGCAGAAATAATCAGCTACCCGCTCGTTCGGAATAAAGTCGGTAGCTCGCACTAGCTTACCCTCTAGCTGGTATTTTTGGATGATGACCTCGTATGGCGCAGCATCTTCATAAAACTCACCAGCTACAATTAGCTTGATGGGTAGCGCAGCCAAACGTGCATCAGCTAGCGCCTCCAGCATAATATCGAGCCCTTTATAGGCTCGGATAAAACCAAAAAAGAGCAAATAGTGAAAATGAGGGGGTAGGCCCAATGCCGCCAGCGCCGTTGCCCGGGGCTTAACGGGTCCAAAATTATCGTACAGCGGGTGTGGCCGGTAGAGTGCCGGCTGCCGCCCAAAACCCAGCCGCTGCAAATCGGCGAGCACACTGCGGCTCATGGTCACGAAGCCATCGCAGGCACTTAAAAAATAGCGCGTAAGCGGACCGTCACCAGGCCGTTTTTCGTGCGGCACCACGTTGTCGGTGATGGCTACCACGCGCGTGTGCCCATTGCCGCGCACTAGCCGCGCAATAGTACCCAGCGCTGGCCCCATAAACGGCAGCCAGAAGCGAAATACCAACAAGTCGGGCCGCTCGCGGCGCAGGCGTCGGCCTACCGCCAGCCACGTCAGTGGGTTCACCGAATTGATACTGACCTCGATAGATAAATCGGCTGGTCCTGGCTCGGTGCTAAACTGCGTTTGCCCCGGAAATAGAAAACTAGGGTACTGTAATGAAAACGTGACGAGGCGCACGTCGTCGCCTGCCGCCCGAAAAGCCCGCGCCAAACGCTCATTATACGTAGCTAGCCCGCCCCGCAGGGGGTAGGCTGGCCCCACAATTACCACTTTCATCGGATGGTTTCTCGCACGAGGTAATCATTGCGGCGCGGCCCATTTAGCTGCACCATTTCGGCCAGAAAACCGGCTAAAAATAACTGCACACCAATAATGACGGCCACCAGCGAAAAGAAAAACAACGGCTGGTCGGTCACGTTGCGGGCCCGCAGGTTGTGGAGCGATAGATACACTTTCTCGCTCGTCAGCCACAAAGTCAGTAGCATGCCTACTAAGAACGATAGTGAACCCAGAGTACCAAAAAAGTGCATCGGCCGGCGCCGAAACCGGCTCACAAATGTGATGCTGGCTAAATCCAGAAACCCGTATACAAAGCGCTCCAAACCGAATTTGGTCACCCCGTATTTGCGCTCCTGGTGCTGCACCACTTTCTCGCCTATCTTCCGAAAGCCGTTCCACTTCGCTATCACCGGAATGTAGCGGTGCATCTCGCCGTACACCTCTATTGCCTTCACCACGCGCTGGTCGTAGGCTTTCAACCCGCAATTGAAATCGTGCAGCTGAATGCCCGAAATCCAGCGCGTAGCCCCATTAAATAGCTTGGTGGGAATGGTCTTCGACAGGGGGTCAAAGCGCTTCTGCTTCCAACCGCTAACCAAGTCGTAATGGTCCTCCGTTATCATCCGGTAGAGTTCGGGCAACTCCTCGGGCGAATCTTGCAAGTCAGCGTCCATGGTACACACTACCCGTCCTACTGCCGCATTAAAGCCCACATTCAGCGCCGCCGACTTGCCATAATTTCGGTTAAACCGAATGCCTCGCAGGGCCATATCGCTGCCTGCAAGTGCTTCAATTACCGTCCATGAGTCGTCGGTTGAACCGTCATCAATCAGAATAACCTCGTATGATAGCCCTCGTGCTGTCAGCACCCGCGCTATCCAGCGCGTTAGTTCGGGCAGTGATTCTGCCTCGTTCAGCAAGGGAATCACAATGGATAGCTCTACCGGAAAAGCAGTTGACTTATTCAAACTCAGGTTTAGGGTTTTTAATAATTGCGGAGGTTATCAGACTGATAATTACTCCGAAGATTAATGAGCCCAGCAAGACAATTATTAATAAGATAGGGCCACTGGTAAACTTGGCTGATATGGCCATAGCTTGGTCTATTTGAGCATCCGACATATTGCCCCGTGCTTCCATATCAGTGCGCGCCTTTTCCATGGCCCGTGTCATCACATCCGCGTCTATAAAATGGGTATACACATACGTGAACAACGCGCTAAGCACGCCCACTACCAGCGAAAGCAATGCTCCAATTGTCATCCCATCGCCATAGCTCATGAACCCTGCGTTTAACTGCTTGTAATTGCGTTGCGCCAGAATAATGCCTACAACCAGTACCACCGTTGTTAGAAACTTGGCAGCCGAATTCTGGTCTAGCTGCAAAGCGTAAATAGCGAACGAGACAATAATGCTAACCAAACCTGTAAGCAGGCCATAACGCATTCCTATTGCGCTAGGGGTTACTAGAGAAGAGGTGTTTTCGGTAGTCATTTTCGCAGATGAAAGAGTTGAGTGGTTCTATTGCGGAAAAATACAGTCTATCAAGGAAGTAAAGCATTAGCGTGCATTTCTGCACAAAAATATACCCTGCATATTCTTGTTAATCAACGCGTTGATGGTCATAATAAAACATTTATTTGCGCAGAAACAGTCCACTAGGCACCGCCACTAGCATACCTAGTAGCACCACCCAAGTGAAAGTACCTCGTGCTAAATCATTAACCGACAAAGCCGCCGCTTGCTGTAATTCCTGCTTCTCAAACTCCGCATTGCGTTTCTCTTTGGGCCTTAACTTTTGCTGTACCCGCGTTATCTCTATCATCTCAGCTCGGCTACGCGCCAAAGCCGGCTCTCCCAGCCCACGTGCTAAACCCCAAGTACTACCCGCCGCTATCAGAGCGGCTATCAATACAGTAAGCCCTCCCACAGCTAGCGAACGCCCTACCCCAGGCCGTGCCGGTGCTACTTGGCTACGTAGTAGCCATTGGCTGCCCGCTGCCGCTAGTGGCACTAGTAATAAGCCCATTATTTGCTTAGGGCTAAATGGGTTATTGCCAGTCCATTGCAGAAATAACAACCACATTGAGCAGGCTACCCCTGCTCCTACCCCAAAGCGCAGTGCCAACCGCCCTACCCCCCCTTGCGAACCAGAGGTGTTTACTGAATCCGTAAGCGGTTTATTTGGAGGCAACATAGCGTAGTTTGTAACTAGCCGGCAATATACGGCTACTAGCGGGCCTCACGAGCCGCTGCTAAGCCGCTACAACTGGCTTAGCGAGTACTTTAGGCCGCCCAAATCGCAAAACCAACCCTTCTAGTAACAAACAGCCTAGCACTACAAGCAAGCAGTAGCGCCAGAGGGCTTGTCCATTCTGCTCTGCCTGGTAATTTGCCAGCGCATTCACCTGGTCATCAGCATTCAGAATGTGTACATTAGGATGGTTTGGCCCAATCTGCTGTTGCAATTCAGCGGCTGAGTAAGTAATTAAATTCGATTCACTCCTATCTATATTGAATGCCAGCGTGGTTAACGTTTTGCCACGCAGTTGAAGGTTATAAAAACCTGGTTGATTCATCTCCGATGGAATTTCCAGCTGCAAGCTCGCCCCACGCAACCGCTGGGTTGGCACGAAGGTCGAGCTGTCTCGAATTAGTCGAAAAGCGGCGTTTTCTTGCCTGTTTGCCTCAGTAGTAGTTGCTACTTCTAAAGAAACCACTGGTTCGTTCAACCGATAAGCCAAACGCTGATTAGCGTGGTAGCTCTGCATAGCAAGCCGATATAATACCGGTATAAACAGCCCTTGCGTAGTAAAATCGCCGTAGGCTTTGGTAAAGGGAGCCGTAAACACGTAGGTATGCCCCATTCCTAAAGTACTGTATTCTGCTAAATAGCTATCGCCATCACGCAGCCGCAGAATGTCCGTCCCTGCGCGCCCTAACCGTATTACCGGTGATACTTGAGGCATTACTACCTGGCGGGCTTGCGCCCCAAATACATCCTTAAAAAAAGGGTTGCCTGCACTCGGCATCGCTACCTCTTGCAAGGCTGGTGGGCTAACTTCCCACTGCACATTCCCTACGCCCAGCGCTCGTAGTAGTTGTGAAGTTGACCCTCGCTCAGCTGCTGCACCCGATGGAATTACGACTATACTGCCACCTTGCTTCACAAACTCAACTAATGCAGCCTGCAGACCAGTATTAACCTCTGTTAATTCTCGCAGTAACACCAAGTTTGCTTTGCGCACATCGTTATAATTTACCTGCTGTTCTTTGGCAAATGAATAGGTAAATAGTGATTCCGAACTATAAGCCTGTTGTGCTACCGGCTCAGTGCCTATCTCAAGCACCCGAATTGCTGGTGTTGGCCGTAGGGCAAAGAAAAAGCTGTTATCAAAAGTCACTGGAATATCTCCACTCAGCACTTCTCCTAACATTTGCTTATCACTAGCTAGCTGTACCTGCACAACAGTAGTGTATGACTGCCCTGGTTCTATGGTCACTTTAAAAGCAGCTACTTGTTGTTTACCCAATCTGACTTTAATAGGACAATTGGCATCAACCTGTGTTCCACCATTACGCAACCGAATATGCAAGGCAATATTGGTGTGCATGCGTACGAAAGCATCATCGAGCCATACACTGTCTACATATATATTAGCAGTTGCCTTGGCTATCTGAGGTACTAAAACTACTTCTTTATCAGGGCTAATAGATTGTAGAACATTAACGCTGCTAGTACCTTTCTGAAAATCCGAAAATATATATACTTTATCTTGACTCTCACTTAATAATTGCTGTCTACTCGCAGTACCATCCCAAGTAGTACGATTATTCGCTTGAGCTATTTCAATAACCTTGCTTAAATAAGCAGGCTGAGTTACTACCCCTCCTATCTGGCCCACTAAGTGGAAATGAGTGGCTGCACTAAAACCCTTACCCAACGCCTGTGCCTGGGTAATCGCTACCTGCAACAGAGAACTCTGCCCTCCCCCTTTGGCCTGCATACTAGGAGAGGTATCAAGCAGAACTTGCACCGCCCTATCCCCTCTTGCTTGGCGACGAGCGGGAATGAACGGTTGTGCAAAGACCAAAACCAGAAACGTAATACCAAAAATCCTTAGCAGAAGAACTAATAGTTCCTGTATGCGTCGCCGCTGGATAGTTGTCAATTCTACTTCACGAATAAAATTGGTATTAGTGAACAGCAGTCGTTGTGGCCGCCGTAGTTGTAATAAGTGAATGATTATAGGAACCACAACTGCTAGTAGCCCCCACAAAAAAACTGGATACAGAAATTGCATATACTAACAAATTGGCCATAATAGCTAGCCATAAGCATAACTGCAAAAATACCCTATTTATTCCTTAAACCCCGAATGCCTTCGCTTGATATCGATTCGTAGGGATTAACGGGGGCAGTGGTGGGATAGGGTTAAAAAGCAAAAGCCCTTCTTACAGCGCTGGTA
>NZ_WQKZ01000007.1 GCF_009755225.1 Hymenobacter ginkgonis | reverse complement strand
CACCCCCTCCCCCACCCTACTCTCCGACCAAAAAAGGCTGTTTTTAGGGGGTCAAGAAGTGGGCTCCGAAAGTTTGGGCGGGTTAGCTTTGTGACCCATACTTCCTGAGCCATGCAACATACTTTCGGCTACGCCCGCGTTTCTGCCACCGACCAGAACCTGGCCACCCAACTCGACGACCTGACCCGCGCGGGCTGCGCGCGCATTTTCCAAGAGAAAGTGTCGGGGACGCGCACGAGCAGCGCTGCCCTTAGCGAACTGCTAGCGGCCGTGCGCGCAGGCGACGTGGTCGTGGTCAACCCGCTGGCGCGACTGGGCCGCAGCACGGTGCACACAATTCAGCTGGTGGAGGAGTTCAACCGCCTAGGCGTACACTTTCGGGCCCTGGACCTGGGCATCGACTCCCGCACCCCGGCAGGCAAGATGATTATTGGCGTCTTCTCTAGCTTCAACCAGTACGAGCGCGAGAACAACCGGGAAAAGAGCTTAGCCGGCATCAACCTGGCCAAGCAGCAGGGCAAGCACTTGGGCCGGCCCGCGGGGCGCGATACCGATAAACTGGCCAAGGTGGCCAAGGCACTGGCCAAAGGCTTGTCCGTGGCTGAGATTGTCACGCTCACCGGCATCAGCCGCGCGAGCGTTAAACGCTATCGCCACGAGCTAGCGGGGGGTTAGCGCTCCCTCGTTTCCGCCAGCCGATAGCTCGTGCTGCGTCCGCCGGCCGCTTCTTTGACCAAGATAGCCTGGTCGAGTAAGGCCTGGATGTCGCGGGTGGCCGTGTCCTGCGAGCATTTAGCAATCGTGGCCCACTTGGAAGACGTCAGCTTGCCCTCGAAGCCGTCGAGCAATTGGTTAAGCAGCCGTTGTTGCCGCGCGTTGAAGGCGAAGGTGGCGTGCTGCTCCCAAAACCGCGCTTTCGTCAGCACCTGGGCTAGCGTCTGCTCCGTAGCCTGCAGCGCGCGACTCAGGCAGGCCACAAACCAGGCCAACCAGGCCGTGATGTCGAGGGCCCCTTTTTGAGCAGCCTCTAAGTGAGCATAGTAGGCGTTGCGCTCGAGGCGCATCTGGGCCGACAGGCTGTAGAAACGTTGGGCCGAGGCATCGGCGCGGGCCAGCTGCAACTCCGTCAGGGCGCGGGCCACGCGGCCATTGCCATCCTCGAAGGGGTGAATGGTGACAAACCAGAGGTGGGCAATGCCGGCTTTGAGTACGGCATCGAGGGGGGTATCCGTATTGAACCACGTAAGAAACTGGGTCATTTCTGCAGCCACGTGAGCTGCCTCAGGCGCTTCGAAGTGCACCTGCTCCCGGCCTAGCGCGCCTGACACGACCTGCATGGGACCTTTGGCGCCCGTACGCCAGGCGCCCACTTGGATGCGCTGCAAGCCGCTACGACCGGTGGGAAACAGTGCGGCCTGCCAGGCACCTAGCCGCTCGGCGGTGAGCGGTTGGGCAAAGCCCTGGGTCGCATCGAGCAGCATGTCGACCACGCCCTCCACGCGGCGCTCGGCCGGCACGAGCCCGGCCACGTCGATGCCCAAGCGGCGTGCCAGTGAGGAACGCACTTGCTCATTGGGCAAGAGCTCGCCCTCAATTTCGCTCGACTTGAGGGCTTCCAGGGTAAGTGTTTGTAGCAGGGCCTCGGCCTGCAGGGAAAAGCCCAGCCCCTCCATGTGGCCCAGCACGCGCCCTTGCTGATGGCGGACTGCGCCTAAAAGCGGTTCTAAGCGCTCGTGCTGCCACGTGAACGCCGGCCAGGTAGGCTGCTGATAAGTATACACATTAATCTCCGCTAAGTATGCGGCGAATATAACCCCTATTCTCCGCATCTCCCCTTGTCACGTTTTCGCAGGACCGTTTAAAAAAGGTGACAAAGCCCCAAAACTTGGCTGAACTCGGAAAAGGGGCCTCTCGCTTTTTAGCCCCGTCGGGTGAAAGCAGTGCCCTGCCTTTCTATTTGTTCCTCAGCGACCGCTTAGCCGCAAGCGCATCCCTCCGACTAGCCCCCGGGGGTAGGGTAAGCCTATAGGCCATACCTTGGTTGAGCCAGCGTTCGGTTGCACTTCGCGTCTCTGCCTCTAATCCCGCTTTGTCTAAATTCAACTTAATCGGCGGCCTCCTCCTGCTCGGGCTGTGTGGGGCTGTTTTCCCCGGGAAAAAGGCCGAGTATGACGTGGCTCGGACTGGGCCGTTAGTCGCTGTCCAGATTGTGCGCACTGCGTGCAATGGCTCGGCCGCCTTGCGATTCGTGCACTTTTCTTTCCAAGGTCGGGAGCACTCGATAAAGGTCGGTCAGCAGGATTGCGAACACTTGCGGTCGGGACAGACCTTGCAGCTGCAGCACTTGGCCACGCATCCCGATGTCTTCCTGTTCCCCGGCTCTTACCATCTAAGCGAGGGTGTTGCCTGGGGTGCGCTCTTTCTCTTGGGGTGCTACGCTGTCAGCAGCAGTGTATGGCGCCTGCGAAAAGAACAGCCTTAATACGGTGCAGGGAACAGCAAAAATGCATGTCCGCATTACGGTGGTGCCAGGCACTACCGATTGGTAGCGAGCCACAATTAACGGCTTGATTAGCACTAGGCAGATTCAACACGAGAACTAGACGTTTGTCACCTTTGACGAGGCTCGTTTAAAAAAGGTGACAAGCGACTGGGTGAACACTTTTTAGTCACTGTACTAGGTAATCGGTAAGCCACTGTCCACTTTGTGACCTGATGCCGAGTGGTTGGTATAACGCCTATCTTGCTGCTTATGGCAATGGACCTGACCACCTTTTGGGACGAAACGGCGACGGTACCCCCCGCTTTGACCCAGGAATTTATCCAGCAAGCTGAGCAGCAACTAGGCGTGCGCTTACCCGCGGACTTGCTTGCGCTGCTGCGGCAACAAAATGGGGGGTATACCCGCGGCTTTGTGTACCCCATGACCCGCCCCACCTCATGGGCTACAACCCACGTACCCTTCGACGAACTTTTTGGGCTGCTTCCCAGCGATACGGGGGCCACGAGTATCCTTGATAGCGGCTATCTGACGCAGGAAGGGGGAGTACCAGAGAAGCAAGTGCTGCTCAGTGGCGATGGCCACTGGTTTATTACGCTGGATTATCGCCACGGCTCGGAGCCCCGAGTAGCGTGGATTGATACCGAGATGGACGAGGATGTGCCCGTAGCGGACAGTTTTCCGGCTTTTCTAGCGGGGTTGATTGACCGCGACGATCTCCCGGACGACGAAGACTAAACACACTTTTAGCCCCCGCTTCTGCGCAAGCAGGTAAACTCTCCAACATAAGGCGATGGTCAAGCTAGCTCCTTTGCACCCAGAACAGGTTACCCCCTTCTACTCCTGGCTTCAAGACCCCGAAGTCATCGAGTATTCGCTCTCGGCTTTCCAGCAGCTGAAGACCACGGCGCAGATTGACCAATGGTTTGCCGCCACCTTAGTGCAAGCTCATACCCTGAACCTGGGCATCTACTTAGCCGAGACCAATGCCTTGATTGGCTATGCGGGGCTCACGGGTATTTCCACCACCAACCACGCGGGCGAATACTTTATCTTCCTCGGCGAGAAAACGCAGTGGGGCAAGGGCCTGGGCACGGCGGTGACCAAGCAAATCCTACAGCTGGCCTTCACTGAGCATCAGCTCAATCGGGTGATGCTCACGGTGTCGGAAGGGAATACCGGCGGCTTGCGCGCCTATGCCAAAGCAGGCTTCGTTGTGGAAGGGCGGCTGCGAGAGGCGGCGTGTCGGCAGGGCGTATTTCACGATAAAATTGTCATGTCCGTATTGAAAGCAGACTGGCAGCGGCTAGGCCTAGTGGGGTGCTAGCCACGCCTTTCGGCAGGGGTAAGGAACTTGCCACCAGCTAGCGAGCAGTTCCACAGACGCCTTAGGGAGCTGAAGTCCGTTCCCTTCTCATAGTAGCTCCTACCAGCTAATAATCAGTCAACCTGTCCGAGAACGAATGTTATGTAAAGCAGGCCGCTGCTTTGCTGGAGTCTAACACGTCAAAGGGGTATTAAAGGGTAAGGGGCGGAAAAGCTAATGCGAATGCGACCGGTTATTAGTTGCGCTCGGCTGCTGTGTTGGGCTAGTTGGTGAAGCAGTTCCGAGGTGTGGTTAATAATTCGCGGGGGACTAGCCGCCCGACGTGTTGGAGCACAATTAGGTCGATTTTCACCCATTCCAGCTCTCGAGTGGTGACGGGCCCGTAGGCCGAGGGTTCGCCGTAGCCCGGTACCGGAACGAAGAACCAGCCCCAGCCGGAAGGCAGGACGCTTCGCTTAAACTTGGGCCGCGTAGTCAGGGAGAAGCGGGTAGTGAGCGTCTCAATCACTTCGTCGACTTTCATCAGCTCAACGAAAGCAGCTTGCCTCGTTTTCCGGCTAGTCCCGAGTGGTTCCGCGCCCATTTAACTCCTATTTTAGCGGGATGAATCCGGTTTTTCGCGCTGGCTGGGTACTTAGTCTAGCCGTTGCCTGCACCCCCGCCAGCCCACCCGTTCATGTGCCGCCCAAGCTAGCCTCCTCGCAGTAGATGGCCGTCATGCAAACGAATGAACTGCTGGCTGACCATCAGCTTTTCAGCCAGGCCTTGTGGGCCCGCCCGCTGTTCGCCCAGGTACGCCCACTTTATGTGCGCTTGCATAGCCCCGCCACGCGGGAGGCCGAATTCGAGGTACTCTTGGCCGATTTACTGCACCACCCCCACCTAGTCCAGGGGCAGCGCCTGCGCTTTTTCGCGCCGCCCGATTCGAGCGTCCTGCTCACCCAACCGTATGCCGCCCCCCGGCGCTTAGATAGCACGTCGTTTGCTCCCTGCGACCTGTTAACGCCGGCGCACTACCATCAGCTATAGCAGCGGAACGTCGGGAGTCACTACCATGGGCGCATCACGTATCACCTCTTTTCACAAGTAGTTTCTCTAGCGTAGGAACAGAAAGCCTCGCTACCGAATTTTGAGTTGGTACTTACTAGGTAGTTGGGTTACGCAGCAGGTTTTCTAACAGGCTACGGTCGTGTAGGCCAAAGCAGGCACGGCACCTAGGCCCACACGGTGCAAGAACGCTGCACCCACGCCGGCTTTTGCCTTGGTTAATAGGTTGGGCACTCTCCATAAAGTCCTCAAAGGCGAATTTGGTGGCGTTGTAGAGCGGGAAAGCGATGTGCCCACCCACGGAAGTAGTGGTCAGAATAAGTCCCTGCTTCTGTTCGCGGAACTGGGGCAGCACTGCGCGCGTCACGTTCATCACCCCGTACACATATGTGTTAAACTGCTTCTGCACCTGCGCGGGGGTAATGGCTTGAAAGGCGCCGGCCAGGGCATAGCCCGCATTATTAAAGAGCACACCAGGCCGCCGAATGCGTGTTGCGCAGCCGCCACGGCGGCCGCAATGCTGGCCACGTCGAGCACGTCGAGCGGCAGCACCAGCACATTGGCCTACGTATGCAAATCGACGGGCGCCTTGCTGGGAGTGTGCATGGTGGCGACGACCTGCCAACCGCGCTGGGCAAAGTAGCGGGCGGTAGCCAGGCCAATGCAAGTGGAAGCACCGGTAATGAGAATCGTTTTGCTGGAAGTAACCATCGTATATAAAAGCAATGAGTACACGAAGCTGGCCACCCTGTTGTAAAAGACTTAACAGCCAGCGAGCTTAAGCTCGCTGGCTGTTAAGTCTAATGCTAGACAAGAGCCGCTTATTGCTCCTTTTTGGTGAGATAGTCCGGCGGAAATACTTCCTGGCCGCGTCGGGTGGCTAGGGCCTGGAGTTTTTGCAGGTCTTCTGGACTTAGGCCGGGCTTGGGCAAAAACTGGCCAGCCGCTACTGGCTGGCCGATTTCGGCAAAGCAATTGTCTAACCCCGCTGGTACGACCACGCACAGCAGATGCGCCAGCGTGTCCGATTCGTTGCGAAAGCTATGGATGGCGCCGCCCTTGGGAATCTCTACCACAGCCCCTTGGCGCGCGGTGTAGGTTTGCGTTTCCGACCGGACTACTATTTCGCCCGCTAGTACATAGAAGGTTTCCTGAATAAGTGCGTGGGCGTGGGGCCCCGGTCCACCACCGGGCGGCACCAACATGTCGATAATGGCGTACGCGCCAGCGGTCTGGGCCCCGCTAGCCACGATGCGGTACGTGTCGCCCATCACCGATAACTCGGGGCCATCTTGCGGGTCAAGGGTTTGAACGGAAGTAGGACGCATAAAAAGAGAAAAACGAAGAAAAAAGAAAGGGGAATGCGAGAGGACCTGCCTTTGCAACTAGCTCGGCAGCCGCTAACTGGAGCTAATATTACTTTCCTACTACCAGCTAGCTATGCCGACCTGCGGAGCTTGCTCGCTTTCGGGGTGGTTGGGCTGGGACGAAGACGGCGAGCTTACCGGGGCAAGTGCAGGGCGACCCCGATTAAAGCCGCTACGGCGAGCGTAAGAGCCCCGGCCCGCAAACCAATCACACTGTCCCACCGGTCTTGCAGCGCGCGGGCATCAGGTGGGGTGTGGCGGTGGATTGCCGCGGCAGTCTGGCGCTTGTTGACGGGCTGGGCGACCAGCCCATACGCGGCCAGCTGCGTCAGCAAACCGACCGGGGCCAGCAAGGCGAGGCGGCCGGCCAGCGTCGGCCAGCCCCCTGCTACGAAAAAGAGCCCGCCGGTCGTGAGCAGGGCCGTGGCGCCGAAGAGGGGCATGCGGGCATCGGCCACAGCGTGCAGGTGGCCCAGCACCTGCGTGAGACTGGCGTCGTCAACCCGCCGCAGGGCCGGGCGGGCGACGAGCGCAAAGAAGATGTCGACGCCGTACACGCCGCCGCTGCTGAGTAAGGGCACGGCCCCCAGCCCGGAAGACCAAGACAGGCTCATGATGCATGTCGGGTAAACGGCTCTGGGCGCTGAGCCCCCGCCAGGGTGGCCGGACGGGGCATGGTGAAGAAGGAGGCTGCCAGACTCAGTAGCAGGACAATTGCCAGCAAATGGGGCACTTGTAGGGCTAGCGAGGCAATGGGCTGGGCCCGCACGACGGTCAGGTCTACGCAGGGGATTATGGTGCCGAGTAGCAGCACCCAGGCCAGGGGTCGGTCGTAGCCCAAGTCGGCGAATAGCGCCAGCAGCAGGCCGGAGAAAACGTCGCGGATGCCTTTGGCGTAGTGGAAAGTATATTGCGTGTCGGTCGGGGGCAGAAACACGCCAAAGCCTTCGGCTCCCGCGCGCGGTGCCAGCAGGAAGCGCAGGCCAATGAATATCATGCCCAGGCCAAGGAGCAGACTCAGGCTGCGGGAGAGGGTGCGACGCATCGGGGAAGAGAAGATTGGTACGGCACAAAGGTCCGGTCGCCCTCCCCTCCCGGTTATTCACCCAGGTGCATAAATGCTGCGCCGGCTAACCCCGCCGCGCGGCTCCGAATCCGGCTCAGCGACTGCGGCTTGACCCCGACGTAGGAGGCAATGTAGTACTGCTACTGCGGAATACGCTGTACTAAGTCGGGGTAGGTGCGCACGAAGCGGGCATAGCGCTGCGCGGGCGGGTCTTTATAGAAGGAAGTGAGTTGACGCAACAAATCCACGAACAGGGTCTCCGCAACGAGGCGGCCCAGATGCTCGCCTTGCCGCACCTCGCGGTACAGCCGCTGGAGGTTGTCGGCAGAGATGGTCAGTAGGCAAGCCTCCTCCAGGGCCTGGATGCCGTGGGTGGCCGGTTGGGCCGAGAGGAAGCTCTCGTAGTCGCCTATAAACTCCTGCTCGCGGCTGAAGTAATACGTCAGCCGTTGGCCGTCGTCGCCTTGAAAATAGTGAAACACGCCTTGCAGCACGAAACCAATTTTGCGGCTCACCTCCCCCGGCTGCAGGAAGAAGGCGCCCTTGGGCACAGTCTCTGGTACGAACCACTGCCGGAGCAGGTCTTCCTCGGCCAGGCCCAGGGTAATAAAGCGGCGAATGGTGACAAGTAGCGAGTCGTGCATGGATGAAAGAGCTGGCTCCTGCCCAGAAGCTACTACCAGGCAGCGTGTGGGCGATGCCGAGGCAGCAAAAGGAGAGCGTCAAAAGTAGCAAATGGCTCCCGCACCGATTTGGCGAACTTGGTAGTTCAACGTGTAGCGGCCCAGCGACCCGCGCACCACTTCTAGCTTCTCCGAGTAAGAAGCCGTGACCTGGAAATGGTTGAGTTGCTAGCTAGGCCAGCTTACCGCTTCTAATTCTACAGCCTGCCAGAGGCAGTACCAATTTTAGTCGGCCGGCGCGAGATGGTGGCGCAGGTGCCAGTCGCGCACGTAGAGGCGCCAGTTCGCGTAGAGGCTGCTGCCAGCGAACCGACTAGCTATGGCCAGCCCCTGACGGTAAGTCGAACAGCCCCCGCGCACCCAGTTTTGCCGCAGGTAGGGTTCCAGATATAGCGCAAACGCCGAAAAGCCCGTGCGTAGAGTTTAATGCTTAAGGTAATACTTTATTGAAGGTTATGGATAGAATAGTGCACATAATAAGTTGAATAATTTTAGTAAGTAAAGTAATTAGAACAAGTTAAATAAGTAATTTTACTTGACTAGTCGCATTGTTCTACACCAATGGTGATACTAAAAATAGTAGTTATCTATTCACATGGAGAGTAGTTCTTTGCTTACCCCACAGTATAATAAGCTCCTTGAGTACCACTTGATAAATTGCAGCTACTTCTGGTTAGATTCATACGGGACTATCCTTACTGCCCACTGCTACGCCAACAAATCCGAATGCATGATGCACTACAGATGGTTTTGTAGCTTAGATGGTTTTGTAGCTTACCAAACTTATTTAGCTTATTAAGTTTGCTATACTTATTATAAGTTCAATCTTGGTTACCTAGCTAGTTGAGTGGTTTATCCTATACGCCACATTATAGATGTCATAGAATTTACACGAAACTTTTAAATGTGGATTTGATAAACATAATAAATTAAACTTATTAAGGTAGGCATAATGAGTTAACTGGAACAGTATTAAACAGGCCAGCCATTTTTTTTAAGTCAAGATGTTGCGCTATTAAGAGCCTTAAGAACTATTAGTTAGCACCGGTCTTTGCTGACAGAATTGGCTAGTGTAGCGCTTTGACAATGGACTAATCAGTAATGAATAGGAGTAAACGTTTTACTATAAAGCAAATAACATAGATGGCATAAGCTTAACTTATGTAAGTAATACAACTTATCATGCTTATTCAGTAATCTGAACAAACTCAGTAGACTTTTTTTTATATTTGAACCTGAGCATTAGGAAGTTACATAAAAACTTATTTTTTTCTTTTATACTGGCTCATCTAATAAGTTGAGATTGCCTAACAAACATAGCAAGCTCATTACTACTTTGTGCGTATTATTGCGAACTGCTAAGCAATTGTTTGTCTATGAAAATTATCACCTTTGCTAACCACAAGGGAGGAGTTGGTAAGACCACTTCAACCTTAAACGTGGCCCAAACACTCGTGCGGGATGGCCACCGAGTCCTGCTAGTTGATTGCGACGCGCAGGGCAATCTCACGCAGTCACTTCGCTTACCAGCGACGTATCCCGACCTTGGCCTGGTGCTGAGTAAGAAGGCTACATTATCAGAAGTAGTGGTGCCCTTGAACGATAAACTAAGCCTAGTTGCGGCTACCGCTGAGCTAGACTTTCTGGAGAAGGTGCTGGCCCAGCAGTTTGGCTACGAGCACATCCTACGTACCGGACTGGAGCCTTTACGCAGCCAGTTCGACTACTGTTTGCTCGATACGCCGCCCCGGCTCTCTGCGCTGACCTACGCTGCGCTGGTTGCCAGTGACCGGGTGTTCATCCCGTGTCAGCCCGAATTCTACGGCTACACCGGCTTAACGAACTTGCTTGACGCCTGCGCCCGAGTAAGCGAGCACTTCAATCCCCAGCTGCAGGTAGGTGGATTGTTCTTCACAAAGTACTCGCCCAAGTACCGGCGGCGGTTGCACCACGAGATAGTGGAATTGATTGGGGAACGCTACGCGGCGGAGCAGTTGGTGCTCGATACAACTATCCGTGAAAACGTTTCCTTGGCTGAAGCGCAGATTCAGCAGGAAAGCATTTACCACTGGGCCCCGGCCAGCAACGGAGCTCACGATTACGAAGCCCTCACCCGCGAAATTCTTGCCCGTCTATGAACAGCAAACCTAAGCGCCCGCCGCTGACTGCCCTGCTGCGGGAGCAGCCCCTTGCTCCTTCGCTATCACCCGAAGAGCAGCAACGCATCCAGGCCGAAAACGACCAGAAGCTGTACGGTACTCGTTTACCAATCGTACCAGTCTTACCGCCGGCTCCCTCAGCCACTACGCCGCCGGTAAGCGCAGGCAGTAGGGGAGAGCAAGGTATAGTTGGGGACCGTTGGATTCCCTTTGGTACTTACCTGCATGACCAAGTGTATCTGGCGCTTAAGCAGGCGGAATTCTGGGAGCCCGGCTTTGAGATTCGTAAATTTGTGAATAAGGTCGTCTCAACTGCCCTGGCCGAGTTACCCAATTCGCAGCAGCCTCTGCCCGACGAGGAACTAGCAGCAGTTTTGAAGAAGATAAACCGTACAAAATTCAGATAAACATAAGTATAAAAAAGTATAAAGCGCAATTTTTTTTAGTGCTTTATACTTTTTTATACTCTAAAGACTAACTAGGTTGCAACAAAAAAGACGTCCTTTTAAAAGCTAGCTTTTTATTATTATTACTTATATTATATAGTATTACAGCTGGCGTAACTGATTGATTAACAAATTAATCAAGAGACCAGCTGCAACACAATAGACGTGAGGGTGCAACAAGAAAGACGTAGGGGTGCAACAAAATAGACGTTAAGCTGCAACAAAAAAGACGTTGACTAATCATTAGGGTGCAACAGAAAAGACGTGGGTGCAACAAAAAAGACGTTAAGCATGGAAGAACCTGATAAGATTGTCGCCCAGCACAATGCACTAATTAACGCACGGTTTAGCTTTCTGCCTTTGCAGATGCGCCTGTTCCTAGCACTGCTGGCTCGCATCGAATTTGAGGACGCAGACTTCAAGGAGCACTTCGTGCCGGTCAGCGAACTGGTGTTTGACCGTCGCGGCGGGTCGGCCTACGAGCAAGTGGATGAGATGTGCGAGAAGCTAACCCAATTCACCCTATACATCGAGGACCTGGAGGATGGAACCCGGCGGCGGCGTAAAAAACCTAATTACCAGTACTTGCCCCTCATGTCCAAGGCCGAGTACCGAGGAGATTTGGGCGGGGTACTGGCAATCTTCAATCCACTCATCATGCCCTACCTGCTGCAACTGCGGCAGAGTGGCAACTTTACGACCGCGGCCCTAGCGCAGCTACGTAAACTCAAAAGTCCCTATTCACTACGTATCTACTGGCTCCTAAAGGAATATGCTGATTTTGGGCGGCGTACGATGAGCGTTGATCAACTACGCTTCGTGCTCAACATCGCTGAGCACGAGTACCCCCGGTTTAGTTCTCTCAAGGCGCGAGTACTCGACAAAGCCCAAGATGAACTAGCTGGTACTGACCTGCCCTTCACGTTCGAATTGGAAAGAGAAAGCCAGGTAGTAAAGCGTATCAAGTTCTTGCTGCATCTAACGGAGGGTGCAACAAAAAAGACGTTGACCGCCGAAAATAATGCTCCCGATGACAACCCAGCGGATTGGGGTACCTCTCTGCAACAGGTCGGAGTGAGCAAACGCAGCATTACCCAGATTGCTCGGCAGCTGGAAATAGGTGAGTACGACCTAGGGTACGTGGACTTCGTCTTAACGCGGATTCAGCGGCAGCACAGCCTGGGCAAGGTTAAAAAACTGGCCGGCGCTATTTACAAGGCCCTAATAGAAAAATACTTACTCGAAGAGTATCTGGAAAGCCAAAAACAAGCCGAGCCTAAGAAAAAGCTTCTACTAGCATCAGTAGTTGCAGAGCCGGAGATAGCCTTTAGCATGAGTGAAGTCAGAGATATCTACGACAACCCCGGCCCCTTTTTGAAAAACAGACGTCAAGGAGAAACCTTCGCGCAGCATATCGAACAAGTGTACTTAGCCGATGGCTTCGTTGTCGAACTGCGCGCTGGCGAGGAGTGGTTGATTAAAAAATAGTTAGAATGAGTTGATTGTCTAATAAGCTACTCAGCTAAGGCAACCGAAGCACTACCATTAAAAAGACCCAGTTGCACATCATCACTTACTTGCAAAACCTCAATCTTCTACTGATTCCGATAGCTTTTTCTTCGCAGCGGCCAGATTACAGCAACTCATCGACCGTGTTTTGGTACATGAGCAGGTGCACCGTGGCCGTCTAGTCGGGATTAAGGCGCAGCAGCCAGCCGATGCGCTGGGCGGCCTTGCGTTCGTTGCCGAAAGCGTGCCAGATGATGCCTACCCGCAGGTTGGGGATACTGATGCCCTCCGAGAGCTGGGCCACGCAGGCCAGGCGCTGGATGACACCAGTGTTGAACTTGTCTAGATTGGTTTAGCTGTGCTTGTTTTTGGAGTGGTACGTGTGGGCCGCCTGCTCCTCAGCCTGTTGCTGGTTGCAAGTGAAGAGCAAGCCCTTCTCCGTCTGCTGGTCGGCCAGGTAGCGCATGTAGTGGCCCTTGCCAGGATAGTTCATCAGGGCCTGCATGCGCAGGATACGCAGCGTCTCGATGAGCAGTTGGTCCTGGGCGGCGTTGGCCAAGCGCTTGCTCCAGTAGGGGTAGTTCTCACGCTCGCTGGTGGTGAACTGGCGGCCCGACTTAGTGGTGAATACGTAGTCCCGGTCAGGAGACAGGAAAGAGCAAAAGGGGTGGTTAGCAGCTTTTAATACGCTAAAGTAATTAATTATTCTATACTACGAGACGGTTACGGCTATTCATCAGCAGGCCAACCTGTTCTCGGAAGCAGAATGTCGGTGAGTTACTGAATTGATAGAGGCGTTCAAAGTTGGAGCTTTTTCCTACTTGGTACAGTAGGAAATCACGGAGTGTATCGGGTAAAGAAGGACAAAACCCTTTTTTCAACTTAGTACCGATAATTAAGGTTTTAATTCCATATAGACTTTGCGTTATATATCTCTAAGTCTTTAATCTCAATAGTATTACCCCAGAATTTAAAGCCTTCCGTATTCCTCGCATCAGGCTTTCTTTCCATTGAGTAGGAATATACCCCACCATCAATGAATACCTCAATAGAGGTACGGTCAATGTAAATGTCAGCCGTGATCGTCATACTGGTCATATCCTGCGGTGAGTAGAAAGTGCCGTTCAGTAGATTCGAGTTTAAATCATAATCGATAAGGTGCTGCCCAAATAGATTAAGTCCGGCCCTTGTCGCGTGCGAAAGCTTAATAGTTGTTTTAATACGTAGGCAATCGGCTCGGTTATATTCTGCCAGCTTCGTATCGGCGTCTTTTCCCGAGAGACTGTTCCATTGGTTAATTTTCGTAAACAGCTGGTCGGTTTCTTTCACGGGTACACTCAGTAGCCGAATACCCTCTTTCGTTGTTTTTAAGGTAAGCTCAGTTGGCATGAGCATCATACCGTTGAACGGCATGCCCGGGTGGCTCACTCTACCCCAGCCAATTTGTATCCGTCTGCCATCGGCTTCGGGCACGTTAGCGATGGTTTGAGCAGCATAAATTGTTCCCGTAACAAATTGGTGTTTGCCCGATTCAGGCGTGAAAGCTTCCCCGTCAAACGAGCCGACCATGTACGTAGCCGATGCCCCGTACATTACCCATTTTGTTTTGCTTTTATTTCCGTCTATCGGTAACTCAAACAAATCGGGGCATTCCCAAAAACTGGTTACGTGGCTTTTAAACGTCCAGTCTTTCAAGTTTTTTGAATTGTAAATGGAATGGCCATCCCGCTCATTCAATACCAATACCCAATGGTTGCCAGGCTTATACCAGAATACCCGCGGGTCCCTAGTATCGCTGCTATTCCATTTAGCTTTAGAGTCAATGAGTGGATTTTTACTGTATTTTGTCCAAGTACGGCCTTTATCTAAGCTATAGGCCATACATTGCACTTGCTTTTCCTCACTGAAGACGGTATAGGTTGCAATCATGGCGGGCGTATTACCCTTATTAAACCCGGCGGTGTTATCGTAATCAATTACTGTTGAACCTGAAAACATTGTGCCCATTTTATCCGGACTTAAGGCCGTTGGCAGTTCATTCCAGTGCAGCATATCCTTGCTAACAGCGTGCCCCCACGACATATTCTCCCATTCCTTTTCGTAGGGATTATGTTGATAAAAAAGATGGTATTCTCCCTCGTAAAAGATTAGGCCATTTGGGTCATTAATCCATCCTCGGCGGGAAGTGAAATGAAACTGCGGTCTATTTTTCTCTTTATATAGAGAATCCTGCCCAGCGATTTTATCGTCCTGATAAATCTTGCTCAGACCAATGGATTCACCATCATACGTGATGTGAATAGTTTTCCCTTTTAACGGGGTCATATCGCAAAACACCCAGTATTGGGGTTCAGCCGCAGCAAGACGTATTTTGAAAGACCGCTCCTGTTTACCCGCCACTTCAAACCGCATGGTCCCTCTAGCTTGTGCTTGGGATACTGGAAGGTTGAGATACCGTTTTGTGATTTTAAGCGTGATATCACCAGCCCATGCCGGCGCTGACCAAGCCAACACTAAAAAGGCGATAATACTTATTTTTAGTTGGGTGCTCATTGCGGCTAACCGTATTAAAGTTTTGGGTATTTAAGGGCGCTGCAGTGGATCGTGGTCACAAAGCCGGGGCTCTACAACTGACCTACTAGCGCCCAAATCTGTTTAAAAGGCCGCTAAGAAGCGTAATTGAACTGCGGGCCCGGCATGACCTAATCATTTAAAGAGCCAGAGCTATTTGGTTGCCACAGTTACTTTTGAGTAAGTCAACTCTTGGAGCGTCAAGCCATCTGTAGCTTTGAGTGTAAGCTTGGTCAGGGGCGCGGTGGGGAAGAACAGCTCGGTCATTACCGTTAGGCCGTGGTCGGCGAATACTTCCACCGAAGTAGCGTCGAAGAGCAGCCGCATATCGGCTGCGGGCACGGTGGCCAGGCGCGGCGCCGTGTGCCGCCCCGCGAACATGGGACTGAAATTCGTGAGACCAGCCTTGCGGCGGTCAATGAAGTAGTTGTTTGCGGCCTTGTCGTAGCCAATCATCAGTTCCTCACCCTTACTATTCGACACGACTAGCGAGAAACTAGCCAACTGGCGGGTGGTTAGTTTCAGCTCGTACTTATCGCCCGTATTTTTGAGCTTGGCGCTCAGGTCATAGGTGTTGCCCACGTTGAAAGCGCCTAGGGTGGTCGGTTTCGGGAAGAGCTTACTCACCTCTTTGGCCGGCTGCGAGGCCAGGTAGATTTCGGCTCCTATCCGCTGCAAGGCCAGCTCGCGGGGCACGGTTGTGGCGCTGCGCCAGGGCGAAGTGGGTGCCTGGTTGGCGTATTCCCAGTTGCTCATCCAGCCCAGGAATAGACGCCGCGTGCTGGTGTTGTCCCACGTCACACCGGCGTACTCATCGGGACCAAAGTCCGCCCATTTGGTTTGCTCATTGAGCGGGGTAAAGGCGTGTCCGTCGAAGTTGCCCACGAAGTACTGCGTGGCCGAGCCGCCGTTGGGGCCGCCGGGGTTAACGTTGACAATCAGCACGTAGTACGTTTGGCCACCTAGCATTAGCGGAAATAGGTCGGGGCACTCCCACACGCCGCCGTGCGCGCCTAGCTTCTGGCCAAACTCGCTTTCCTTCGTCCAGTCCTTGAGGTTGGGTGAGGAGTAGAAGGTAATGTGGTCGAGCGTGGCCAGCGTCATTACCCACTTCTTGGCTGCCGCGTTCCAGCTCACCTTCGGGTCGCGGAAGTCCTTGATGCCAGAGTTTTTTAGTACGGGGTTGCCGGCGTACTTGGTCCAGGTTTTGCCCGCGTCGAGGCTATAGGCCAAGCTCTGGTTTTCAAACGTGGTGAGGCCCGCCTTTTCGGCCTTGGGGTTGTGGTGAGTGAAAATGGCGACCATAGCATTCGGGCCAAAGCCCGCCGTGTTGTGGGCGTCGATGACGGCTGAGCCCGAAAAAATGTACCCTAGGCTGTCGGAATACAGCGCAATGGGCTGCTCCTGCCAGCTGACTAGGTCGGTCGTGGTGGCGTGGCCCCAGTGCATGGGTCCCCACGTCATTCCGCCGGGGAAGTACTGAAAAAACAGGTGGTAGGTGCCTTGATAGTACACCATGCCGTTGGGGTCGTTCATCCAGTGGGCAGCGGGTGTGAAGTGGTAGGCCGGGCGGTACTGGGGCGTGGCCGGTGGCACGGACGCAGTCTGGGCGTGGACTAAGGCGGTCAAAAAGAAGCTGATCGGCAGCAAGCAAGCTTTTTTCATGGGTGGGGAAGAGGAAGCCGGGGAATCAGCTAGGAATGGATTGTTGACGAAGCGCTGCCACGTCGGCGGGCCCAATGGTTGGGGTGGCCCCCTGGTAGGTAGCCACGAGCGCCCCGGTGGCGCAGGCCAGGTTCAGGCACTGCTGCGGGGGCTGGCCCGCCAGCCAGGCCGTGAGCAGCGCCGCCAGGAAAGCATCGCCGCTGCCAATCGTGTCCGTTACCTCCACTGGAATGCCGGCGCTGCGGTAAAGCTGGCCATCCTTCCAGAGCAAGGCCCCATCGGCGCCCAGCGTCACGCAGGCGGCTTGCAGGTTGTAGCGCTGGGCCAGCCACGGCAGGGCGGCTTCGTCCTCAATCACTTTGCCAAACCAACCTAATATTTCGGCTAGCTCGTGCTCGTTTACTTTCACCAGGTCGGCGTGCTGCAATAAGTACTGCACCACCTGGCGCGAGTAGTGCGGGGCGCGCATATTCACGTCGAATACCCGAAACCTGGCGTGGGGCAGCAGCCGGTACAGGGTTTCGCGGGTGGCGGGGGTGCGGGCAGCGAGGCTGCCAAACACGAGCATTTCCGCGTCGGCGACGAGCTGAGTTAGGGCTTCGCTGTACTGAATATAGTCCCAAGCCACGGGCTGCACTATCTTATACACGACCTCGTTGCGGTCGCCTACGTTGGCCTTTACCACCCCCGTCAGGTGCGTTTCGCCGCGCTGCACGTAGTCGGTACCTAAGCCCCGCTCGTGCAGAAAATCGAGCAACTCGGTACCTAGGTCGTCGCGGCCCACCCGACTGATGAGCTGGGCGGGTTGGCCCAACTGGTGCAGCTGCACGGCCACGTTGAAGGGCGCGCCACCGGGCTGCTTGCCGCTAGGTAGCACGTCCCAAAGAATTTCGCCAAAGCAAACGACGTTGTTCATAAGGAGTTATGAAATAATGAATGACAAGCACCTCAATGCAGTACCAGCGCCTTATCGGCGGCTTCGAGGGTGGTGCCCTTGGTTTCGGGCATCATCTTGAGCACGTACAGCAGCTGTAGCACCATCATGGCGGCGAAAAAAGCAAACGAGTTGCCACCGCCCAGCTTCTCGGTGAAATAGGGGAAGGTGAAGGTGATAATGACCGCCATTACCCAGTGCGTACTAGACCCTAGGGCTTGCCCCTTGGCCCGCACGGCGCTCGGGAAAATTTCGGAGATAAACACCCAGATAACCGCGCCCTGCGAGAAGGCAAAAAAGGCGATGTAGCCAAACAGCAGCAGCGGCACCAGCAACCCCCCGAATTGCTGCAGGTAGAACGCCCGCGCCACCAACGCCAGCGTGACGATGAGCCCCACCGAGCCCACCAGCATGAGCTTGCGCCGCCCAAATCGGTCGATGATATTGACCCCTAGCAGCGTGAAGATAAAGTTAACCATCCCTACCCCCGCCGACGAAAGCAGCGCCGCGCCCTGGCCGAGGCCCGTCATTTCAAAAACGCGCGGCGCGTAGTAAATGATGGCATTGATACCCGCCAGCTGGTTGAACATGGCAAACAAAATGGCCAGCACCACCGGCCGCCGGTACTGCGGCGCCCACAGCGACTCGCCGGGGCCCTGCTCGGCGGCGTTGGATACCAGGATGGTTTGCACATTTTCGGCGGCCGTGGCCGGGTCGATACGCTCAAACACGGCGCGGGCCTCGTCTACCCGCTGGCGACGCAGCAACCAGCGCGGGCTTTCGGGGATGCGAAACAACAGCAGAAAGAAGGCAATGGCCGGCACTGCTTGCACGCCCAGCATCCAGCGCCAAGCGTCGGGGCCGATGTCTCTGAGCAGATAGTTAGACAGATACGAAGCCAGAATGCCGAATACCACGTTGAACTGAAACATGCCTACCATGCGCCCCCGCGACGCGGGCGGCGACACTTCTGAGATGTAGAGCGGGGCCGTAACCGACGAGGCCCCTACCCCCAGCCCGCCCAGAAACCGGAACATCATAAACGGCACCCAGGCCGGCGACAGCGCCGCGCCGAGCGCCGACACCAGGTACAGCACGGCAATCCAGCTCAGGGTGGTGCGGCGGCCCAGCGCGTCGGACGGCACGCTGCCGAAAATAGCCCCTATCACCGTGCCAATGAGGGCGATAGAGATAGTAAAGCCGTGCTCCCAAGCACTCAGGCCCCACACCTGCTGGATGGCCTTTTCGGCCCCCGAAATCACGGCCGTATCGAAGCCGAACAGGAAGCCGCCCAGCGCCACGACAATAGACCAGAAAAAGACGTTGTTTTTCACAAGCATATAGAAATAAAGATGAATAGCAACCGGCACGGCGCCAGCGGCTACCCGGCGAATCAGGTAAGCAGCCGCTGGTGCCTAGTGAGTTACCACCCCGGATTTTGCTGATAGAGCCCTTTACTGAAGTTGATTTGGTTGAGTGGAATGGGCATGTACTCGTCGCGGCCGGCCGTGAAGTGGGCCGTAGTGAGGTACTGGCGCTTCGTTTTTTCCACGTTGAAATAGGCATTTAGGTAATCAGCCGCAATGCCCCAGCGCACGAGGTCGTAGAAGCGGAAACCTTCCATGGCAAACTCCATCCGGCGCTCGTAGCGCAGAGCTTGGCGAGCGTACTGCTGGGTAAAGCCCGCGGCGGGGTAGAGGCCAATTTTGTAATTTGAAATGGCCGTGCCCGCGCTGGTTTTCAACCGGCCCGTGCTGTTTTGGGCCCGTTGCCGAATCTGGTTGATGAGGGGTAGCGCCTCGGCTGGGCGGTTCAACTCAATCAAAGCTTCGGCCTTCCACAGCAGCACGTCGGCGTAGCGAATGAGCGCCCAGTTTTTGGAAGAGCTCATGAAAGGCGGGTTTTTCTGAAAGCTAGGGTCGCTGGGCAACACGCTCTCCTTCATGGACATGTAATTGCCATATGTGCCCTGGTCGCGCAGCCACGAAGCTTGAAACAAGAACGTGGGGCTGTACTTGTATGGGTGCCCGAAGATGGCCACCGTGTGGTCGATGCGGGGGTCAACGGTATTGGCCAGGAAATCGGCCGCCGTCGAGATGTCACTGTTGTTGAACGTAGTGAACAGAGGGAGGCCGTTGGCGTCGGTCTTGAAAGAGTTGACCAGGTTTTGGCTAGGCTGGTGAAAGCCGCAGCAGCCGTAGTCGGGGTTCATGGGGTAGTTCAGCTCATTGCCGCGGTCGGTGCGTCCCTTGGGAGTACCGTCGCTGCGCGAAAACTGAATGGCGAACACCGACTCCACGCCGTTGTCGCCGGCGGTGAGGAAGTTGGTGGCAAAGTCGGCGTGCAGCGAGTATTTGCCCGAGCTGATGACCGCGTCGCACAGCGAATTCACTTCCGCCAACTTGCCGGCATCCACACTGGTTACGGCATTGTTATCACCTTGCACATACGCCTGGTAGAGCAGGGTTTTGGCCAGGTAGGCTTGGGCCGCCGATTTGTTGGCCCGCCCGATTTCGGGCTGCGTGTCGGGCAGGTTGGCCACGGCAAAGCGAAAGTCGTCGGCAATCTTACCCCAGAGCGCATCGTTGCTGAGGGCGGTGTTCGATACGGTGGGGTAGTCGTCGGTGGCCAGCGTTTCGTCGATGTACGGCACGCGCTTAAACGTCTCCTTAAGCAGGAAGTAGAAGTGGCCCCGCAAAAAGCGAGCTTCCCCCTGGCGCACGGCCTTGTTGGGCATGTCGGCCGTGCTCACGGCATTGAGGCGGCGCAGCGCGTCGTTGGCGCGCGAAACGCCGACGTAGAGCAGGAACCACAGCTGGTCGGTATTGCCAATATCGACCCGGTTAAAAGTGAAGGTTTCGTAAAAGTGAAACGCGTCCACGTCGCCCGTGCCGTTACCGCCCTTGTAGGCATCGCCGCCGCGCACGTTGCCGTAGGGCCACATCGAGGTGTAGGGGGTCGTGTACACGTCGTTGCCGAGTTGCGAATAGGCTGCAATTACTTGCTTTTCAATGTTTGCGGGCGTGTTGAGCTGGCTGTCTTCGAGGGCGCCGGTGGGGCTCACGCTCAAGAAGTCCCGGTCGTTGCAGCTGACGGAAAGCGTGAGGAGCGAAGCGGCCAGCACGCAGAATTTGAGGATTTTCATGGGAAATAGCGCTAGCGTATCGTTAGAAAGAGACGTTGAGGCCGGTGGTGAAAATGTGCGGAATGGGGTACTGGTAGATAGTTATCTCAGGGTCGGGGCCGGTAAACTGTTTGCTCTTGACAGTGAATAAGTTCTGCCCCTGCACGTAGATGCGCACGCCTTGCAGCCTGATTTTGCTCACTAGGGCGGTCGGCAGGTTGTAGCCTAACTGCACGTTGCGCAGCTTCAGGTAAGAGGCGTTTTCGACGAAGTAGGAGGAGGAGCGGGCCTCGTTGTTGGTATTGATGAGCGTGAGGGCCGGGATGGTAGAGCCTGTGTTGGTGGGCGACCAGGCATCCAGGGTGCGGCTACCCAGGTTTTCGCCCTGCACGAAGGCGAAATCCGTCCGAAACTTCGAGTTGTTGAAGGCATAAATGCCCTGCACGCCTTGCAGGAAGATTTGCAGGTCAAAGCCCTTATAGGAACCCCCTAGATTGAGACCGTAGCTAAAATCCGGTACGGCTTCCGTTATCCACGTTTGGTCGAAGTTGTCGATTTTGCCGTCGCCATTTAGGTCCTTGTAGCGAATGCGGCCGGGGCCGGCCCCGGTTTGGGTAGGCCCAGTAGCGGCCTCAGCGGCGGTTTGGTAGAGGCCATCAGCCACGTAGCCGTATACCGCGTTCACGGAGTGACCCAGGCGCGTCACGTCCTGCCCGTTGCCGCCGTAGGCGTTAATAACCTCGTCTGGTAGAAAGGTGAGCGTGTTGCGGTACGTAGAAAGGTTGCCCGAAATGTTGTAGGTCAAGCCATTGGCCAGTCGATTCTGGTAGCTGAGTAAAAATTCCCAGCCCTTGTTCTGCACCGAAGCGCCGTTCACAAATTTGTCGCCGCCTTCGCCCACTACGCCTAGGTAGGGCAGGTTGACCAAGATGTCCTTGGTGTTCTTCACGTAGTAGTCCACTGAGCCCGTAATCTTATTGTCAAATAAGCCGAAGTCAGCGCCCACATCGGTTTGCGTAGCCGTTTCCCACTTCAGGTTGGGGTTGGCTTGCTGCACGCGCCGGTAGCCCGAGGGCAGGTTGGCGTCGTTGCCGTAGATGTCGTAAGCCGTACCCACATCGTAGGTGAAGTTGGGGTCAGCAATGCCGAGCACCGACTGGTAGAGGCCCCGCGAGGCGTAGTTGGCAATGTCCTGGTTGCCCGTCTGGCCCCAGCCGGCGCGCAGCTTCAGGTCCGAAATGGCTTTCACATTGTCCTTTAAAAAGGCTTCTTCACTCAGGCGCCAGCCGCCCGACACGGCTGGAAACAAGCCAAACTGGTTGTCGACCCCAAAGCGTGAGGAACCGTCGCGGCGCAGCGTGGCCGAGAGCAGGTAGCGGTCGGCAAAGGAGTAGTTGACTTTGGCGAAGTACGACGCCAAGCGGTAGCCCGAAGCCACGCCGCTGTTGCTGACGTTGGCCGTACCGGCGTCGAGGATGATGTAGTTGGGGTCCTCGCTGGCGAAATTGGTGCGAGAAGCCGTCGTTTCGTCGAAGTGGTAGCTGATGCGCTCGGCGCCGGCCAGGAAGTCGAGTTGGTGCTTGCTTTGGCCTAGGTCCAGGTGGTAATTTAAAGTATTCTGCCACACCCAGTTGCCAAAAAAGCGATTGGTGTTAGTAACCTGATTATTGGCATTCGACAGAAAGCCCGCCGTGTACGTTTTGTAAAGGTTAGTAAACTTGAAAATGCTGTAATCGACGCCGATGCTCGTGCGTAGGTGCAGGCCTTTGATGACCTCTAGGTCAGCAAAGGCATTGCCGAAGGCGCGCCCGGTGTTCGAGCGGTTTTGCTGGTTGTCGGTGAGCAAGCGCAGCGGGTTGTCTCGGTCGCTCATGCCAGCTACCGGG
Organism: Hymenobacter ginkgonis; assembly: GCF_009755225.1. GTDB lineage: Bacteria > Bacteroidota > Bacteroidia > Cytophagales > Hymenobacteraceae > Hymenobacter > Hymenobacter ginkgonis. The sequence continues at coordinate 141,280 of NZ_WQKZ01000007.1, read as the reverse complement.
CCGCCCCAGCCTACCCCATCCACCGTGTGTACCGGCACGATGCTGAGCAACTGGCTGCTGCGGTCGCGCACGAGGTTGAGGTCAAACTCCGTCTGCTGCGACTTCACGAGGGTAAGGTTTTCGCCAATTTTGAGCTTGTCGCCAAACAAGCCGTAGTCGGAGTTGAGGCGAGCCGTCATGCGGTTGGCACCCGTGTACTTCAGCGTGCCGGTGTTGTCGTAATAGTTCAGCGAAAAGAGCACGCCGCCGTGCTCGCCGCCATTGCTCACGTTCAGGTTATACGACTGAATAAAAGCGTTTTGCTGCGTTTCCTTAAACCAGTCGGTGTCGGCCGAGCGCTGGGTTTTGCCCGCGTCGATGAACTCCGGAATCACGACTTGGTCAAGCACCGGCCGGCCATCAGGCCCTAGGTGCGACTGGAAGCTGTAATACGGCAAATTGGGGGTATTGCCGTCATTGACGGCTCCCTGCCAATACACCCGGCCATAGTCCGCAGCATTGAGCGTCTTGAGGTGCGCGCCCGGCGTCTGGAGGGTGAAGAAGGTGGAAAAGTTGACTTGCGTTACCCCTTTCTTCGCCTTCTTGGTGGTAATGATAATGACCCCGTTGCCGGCCCGAGAGCCATAAATACTGGCTGCTGACGCGTCTTTCAGCACCTGAATATTCTCGATGTCGTTCTGGTTGATTTGGTTGATACCGTCCTTGGTCGGAATGCCGTCGATGACGTAGAGCGGGTCATTATTGCCGGAGAGCAGCGTGCCGTAGCCACGAATGCGCACGGTCGCGTTGCCGGTCGGCGAGCCATCGCTGGTAATCTGCACGCCCGGTACCCGCCCTTGCAGGTTGTTGGCCACGTTTTGCGAGGTCATTTCCTGAATTTCGCTCACCTTCACCACCGATACGGCGCCGGTCAGGTCGGCCTTGCGCTGAGTTTGGTAGCCCGTCACTACTACCTCGTCGAGGTCTTGGGCCGAGGGCACGAGGGCAATGGCGATGGTGGTGCGGCCCGCGATGGCCACCTGCTGCGTGATGTAACCCACGGAGGAAACGACCAGCGTGGCTTTATCATCGGCCATGAGAGTAAACTTGCCCTCGGCGTCCGTCGTGACGCCGTTGCTCGTGCCCTGCACTAGCACCGTTACGCCAGGTAGGCCTTGGCCTTTTTCATCATTTACTTGGCCGTTGACGCGAACGTCGGCCAATACCCCGGGGGTAGGAGGCGCCTTGCGGAAGGTCGCCGACACGCGCAACCCGCTCAACGCAAGGTCAGCATCGGTGGGCCGGGCACTGGCCAGCAGGGGCCCGGTGGCTAGCAGCGTGGGCACCAAAAAGCGGTGCGCTAGCAGTACACTTGGTCGCATAGGAAGAAGGAATAGGGGTGGGAACTATGGCAGCAAACCAGCGGCTGACTGGGCGGCAAAGCGCCCACTATTTCTGACCGTAGGTCGCTCCTACACGGGTAGGGTAGCGCTACGCGGAAAACAAGTCCAGCTGGTTGTTAAGCCAAAGGTGCGGGCCGGCTAGCCCCATCTCCTATCACAATCCTTGCAAATACTATCACAATTCGTTCATGCTGAACGGATAATTTACATCCCTATTAATCAGATACTTATTACTAAATGCAGTTCTTCGCTGGCTGTTCAGCTAGCACGCATGTTACCACCCTATCACTTTTGATTCACGCGTTTGGGGTGGTGTGTAGCGCCCGAAACTCGGAGGGGGAAATGTGGTACTTGGCTCGGAAACTGGCCGAGAAGTACGAGGGCGATGCGAAGCCCAACCGGTAGCCAACCTCGGCAATCGTGAGTTCAGTATCGAGCAGCTGCTGGCGGGCTTTGGTGAGCCGGATGCCCTGGATAAAGTCGGTGACGCTGGTGCCCAGTACGGCCTTCACCTTGCGGTAAAGCTGCACCCGCGAGATACCTAGGCGCGCGGCCACGTCCTCCACACTCAGGCTCGAATTGTCGAGGTTGGCCTCCACAATGGCCAGCAGGTCGGATAGAAACTTTTGGTCTACGCGTAGCGGCGCTACGGTGGCCGTATCCACAGATAGCTCGCGGCGGAAGTGCTCGCGCTGACGCTCGCGGTTGTGGAGCAGCGTGCGCAGGTTTTCGAGCAAAAAGGTGGGGTTGAAGGGCTTGGTAAGATAAAGGTCGGCGCCAGCCTGCACGCCCTCTACTTGCTGCTCGGGCGCGTGGCGGGCCGTGAGCAGTACCACCGGAATATGCGAGGTACGCCAGTCGCCCTTAAGCCGGGCCACCACTTGCAGGCCGCTTACCTCGGGTAACATCACATCGCACACGATGAGGTCTGGGATAAGCTCGGTCGCCAGGCGCAGCCCCACCACGCCATCGGCCGCCGTTTGCACCCGAAAATGAGTGCGCAGCTTTTGCACCAGAAAGGCATTGACTTCTGGATTGTCCTCAATAACCAGCACCAGCGCCTCGTTTTCGGGACTGCCCAGCGCGCCTAGGGTGTCGGCCGAGTCGATTGGTAAGTCTTCTATTTCCTCAGCTAGGGCTAGCGCGGCAGTGGGCAGCACTGCGGCCGTGCTGTGTAGTGCGGCGGGTAGTACGGTGGGCAAGGTCACGACGAACGTGCTACCCTGGCCGGGCAGGCTCGTAAACGTGAGCTCGCCTAGGTGCAATCGCGTAAGGCCCAAGGCCAAAGCCAATCCCATACCTGAGCCATTGGACGCACCCTGCTGCCCTTGGTAAAACCACTCGAAGATGTGCGTCTGGTCGTGTAGGCTAATGCCACGGCCCGTGTCTTCGACGCTGATGCGCACGCGCTGCTCGGCGGACACTAGCTGAATACTAACGGTAATTTGGCCGTGCTCAGGAGTGAATTTCAGCGCATTTGATAGTAGGTTGAATAATACCTTGTCCAAGATATTGATGTCGAACCAGAGCGTAATAGTTGGCTCGGCCGGCAAAAACCGCAGCCGAATTCCTCGCTGCCGGGCCGGCTTCTCAAACACATCCATGATTTCGCGCACGAAAGCAACCAAGTTGCCCTCGGTGGCGCGCACGGGCATTTTACCCACGTCGATTTTGCGAAAGTCAAGCAGCTGATTCACCAGCTGCAGAAGCCGCTGCGTGTTGCGGCGCATCAAGTTCAGGTCGTGGCGCTGGCCAGCCGACAGGTCGGCCCCATTAGTAAGCAGTTCCTCTACCGGCCCCATGATGAGGGTGAGCGGCGTGCGCAGCTCGTGCGAGAAGTTGGTAAAAAAGCGCAGTTTGGCCTCCGTTTCCACGCGAGCTTGCTCGGCCAAGGCCTGCAACTGGTTGCGCTGCGAGCTGATTTCCTGGTTTTGGCTCGTCAGCTTGCCCGTGATGAGGCGATTGTGGCGCAGCGCCCGCCAGATGACAACGCCCGATGCAATGGCCCCCAGCAGCGCCAGCGCCATTACATAGAGGGCCATGCGCTGGCTGGTGTAGAGGGCCGTTTGGGCTTGCAAGAGCCGCTGCTGCCGCTCAATGTCCTGCTGCTGGCTGGCGAGCTTTTCGGTCTGCATCTTGGTCGTCAGCACGTTGGTCGAGTCGATGACCATCGTGCCCAAGGTATTTTCCTTGCTGAATGGCTGCTTCAGCAAAATCTTCATGGCGGTACGAATCGCCTCGTCGCCGCCCGGCGAGTACAAGAGGGTGGCGGCCAGTATTTTGTCCTGCACCAATTGCAAGCCACCCAGCGCGCCCGGCAAGCCATCAACGCCCATCACGCGCACGCGCTGGCTCAGGCCTAGTTGGTGGCATACTTGGTAGGCGCCCAGTGCCATGCGGTCGTTGTGGGCAAAAATCAGGTCTACCTCGGGGTGGGCACGCAGCACGGCCGGCAGCTGGCGCAATACCGATGGGCGCTCCCAATCAGTCTGGACCGTGGCGGCTAGGTGCAGGTTGGGGTAGGCGGCCAGGGCCTGCACAAATCCTAGATGCCGGTCCACCGCCGGTGAGGAGCCCGCCGTACCTAGTATCTCCAGCACGTTGCCGTTCTGGTGCAGCAGGCTACTAGCATAGTTACCGGCCGTTTGGCCTACTTCGCGGTTATTACCGCCTACGTAAGCGGTGTAAAGTTGGGAAGTAGTACGCCGGTCCAGTATTACTACCGGGATGCCCCGGTTGTACACCTCCTCTACAATGGGCGTCACCGGCCCGGCCTCGTTGGCCGATACAATCAGCAGGTCGATGCCCTCCTTCAAAAACTCCTGGATGTGCTGCTGCTGCAAGGCGCTGTTGTCACGCGCATCCTTCATGCGAAAGCTCACCTGCGGGTAAAAGCTCAGTTCCTTCTGCATGCCCGCAAGCATGGCCAGGCGCCAGGCATCGCCGTTGGTGCACTGCGAAAACCCGATGCGGTATACCGGCCGGCTCGGCGCCGCGCAGCCGCCTAGCAGCAGCCAACACAGCAGCCCAAGCACCTGGGCCGCAGAGCAGAGTCGCGCTCGCAGGGCACTCACAGTTAAGACAATATGGGTGGGAATGGAAGGCAACGCAGTCGTGTGGCGCCGCAAGCTGTCACTAGCTTAGCAGTCGCGCAGCCTTGCTAAAGTAAGCAAGCTAATTGGTATTAACCTTACCACCCAAATAAGCCTGTCCTCTGTGTGGTAGTAGCTAAGCTGCACAATAAATACAGATACGCTTCGAATCCAGCCGTACAGCTTCATTATAAATAAGAGTACCTGCCAGAAACAAATACCTGCTCAAAGTGGGTGTAAGGCTAAGCACGAGCCGTGTTGGAATGCAGAGTGAAGAGGCCGTTTAAGCCGTAGTAACGATTTAAATACTTTGAGCACACCGTATACACCTAAAGAGGCGGGTGAAACATTCTTGTCGAGCTGTCGCGGCCTCAACCAGCTACTACTTGAGTTCAATCTCTACGTTTGGCAATTGCTCTTGCTTGCCCTTTATAGCTGCTAATATGCCATCCAGTAATTTTTAAATGCTGGTGAGCTCTTTCATTAAGCTGCTAATTAACTTTTTCTTTACGAATTAAACTTTTACAAACTTCTTTCTCGTTTGCTGCCATCACCGCAGCGTGGTTTATTATACTTTGTTATTTAACTCAAATAAATTGAATTCATTACTATTACAGGATTTGCAAAGAAATAAGTGCGAAGGCAATAATACGATTATTTTATACAATGAAATAATTTATCTTTACTACTACCACAAATTACAAGTATCATCTTGTACAATCTAATTGTTTATTAGGCAATTTAATTATAATTTTATTGCGCTGTTGTCAAATAGGATAGATGTTTATGCATTGTTAAAGTTTTTAGAAAGTGATTATAAATAAAGCGGATGGGGTAATAGTAGCGCTGCTCGATGATTAATTGACTATCCTTATAGGGAATGCAGAGGCATTATGACACTAGACTATGCTCTTTGTGATACAATCCAGTTCACCCATTAATCAACCAATGCTAGCTTTTGGTATGTTCACCCTATACTCCCTGCTCCATCAATCTCACGCGTACTATGCTTAGTAACTCTCGCACTGGCAGCGCGTGCTAGTGGCTGTAAATGCGGAGTGCAGATCCAGCTACTAGCACGCGCTGCCAGTGCGTTAAAAAATAGTGAGTACGCTAATGGAATGCCTGCAAACCCGTTTTTAACTTGTTATCAATAAGTTAAGTCACTTCTTATCACTACCAAGCTACGGGAAGTGAGTAGCTCTCGAAGTAGTTGCTCTGTTGGCTGTTCGCTACTCCTATTTATTATATAAATGAGCTGACGAACTCCTCATGGTAGCTGAGTGCCAAGTTGCAAAATATAATTTAATGAATGCATAGCATAACTTTTCAAATATCATTGAACAAAATAGACAGCAGTTGCTTTTTTTAATGATTACCCTCGATAATCCTTACTTATCGAGGGTAATCATAATGTATATTTGGGGTCACTACTTGCTATTCATTCTAGGTAGCTTCCCGATTTAGCCACAGCTGCCTCATGTCCACGCTGCCGAAATTTGTCACCTCCCAGGCTATCGGCGCGGTGCGTCACATCGACGACTACGCCGAAGCCGGGGCGCGCTACCTCAACACGGGGCAACAAGGGGCCGTCAATACCCAGCGCGCCTACTCCGGCGATTGGCGGCGCTTCACTACCTGGTGCCGCGAGCACGGGCGCGAGGCGCTGCCGGCCGACGTGCCGACGCTGGCCGCCTTTGTCACCTCCCTTGCCGAGGCTGGCAAAAAGGTGGCCACCATTCAGCGCCATTGCGCCACCGTGAGCAAGGCCCACCAACTGGCGGGGTTGCCGACGCCCACTGACGACCGGCAGTTCAAGACCCTACTCGAAGGCATCAGCCGCGAGAAAGGCGTCAAGCAAAAACAAGCGCCCGCGTTTACGTTGGTCTACTTTAAGCGGGCCGTGCAAGGCATTGATACCGAGCGGCCGGATGGCGTGCGCGACCGCGCACTGCTGCTGCTCGGGCTGGCGGGGGCGTTTCGGCGCGATGAACTGGCTAGCCTCGACCTCGCGCACCTGCGCTTCGACGATGATGGGCTGGTGGTAGAACTACCCAAAAGTAAAACCAATCAAAAAGGAGAAGCGGAAGAGAAAGCTATCTTCTTCGCCCCCGACCGGCGGAGCTGTCCGGTACGGGCCGTGAAGGATTGGCTGGAGCTGCTTCACCAACACGGGCGCACTAGTGGGCCCTTATTCCTTTCCTTCCACAAGGGACAGCGCCTGAGCCGGCGGCGGCTGAGCACCTTTAGTCTGAACGAGATTGTGCAACTGCGACTGGGGGCGCCCTACACAGCGCACTCGCTGCGGGCTTCGTTCGTGACCATTGCCAAGCTCAACGGGGCCGACGATGCCGAGGTCATGAACCAGACCAAACACAAGACGACGGACATGATTCGGCGTTACACCCGCCTCGACAACATTCGCCAGCACAACGCCGCCCAAAAGCTAGGCTTATGAGGCAAATTCGATGGGACCATATAATAAGGAGTGGTTAGGGTAAAAAATAAGGTCAGATAGGTAATCAGACCGTTTCCTTAGCGCTGCCTAACTGCGTTGAGTGAAAGATGGCACCTCACCGACCAAGCAGATTTTTCTTTCATGCCAACTGGTACGCTTACTAGGTGAACGTACAGTAGGGAGCGTCATCCGTCAGTGCGACGACGTTCCCTAGCTTTGTCGCTTGCCAAGTAGGCTTCGAGCAGCCTCAATAATTCGTCTCTTGGGCCATCAGCCCGCGCAGATAGCCCGTGTCCGCCGCGCCCAGGGTGCCCGGCCGGGTGAGCAGCAGCAGGCGCCAATCGGCCAGGGCCGCCCGGCGGATGGGTGCCACCTGACTCGTGTAAATGTCGCTTTCTACCCAACGTCGAAAGACGTTTAGGTTCCGGTATTCGACCAGGGCGACCGCGTCCCACTGCTCGCCGGGTAATCCGGCTAGTTGCGCCTGGGCGGCACCCTGAAAGACGATAGTGAACTCGGCCGGGTCGTTGTACTGCAGAAAGGCTGCTATATACGCCTGATATGCTTCGTGGCCGGTACGTGGCGGCTGAGTGGTAGGGTCGTCGTAGGTGGCTTGGTCACGGTAACGCAGTAGATTGAGCATCACCACGGGCTGCTCGGCGGGCAAGGCCGCGGCGGCGGCTACTACCGCGTCAAGGCGTAAGTTGGGAGGGGTGTCCAGCATGGCAGAAAGTAGGGGGAAGAGTACTTGTAAAAGGAGGCCGCAAAGCACGCCTCCCGCCCCCTGCACCCTACTTAAACTACTTTAAGAACGCGCTTGCGATGTGTGCTTGCGGCGCAACATGCTCAGAAACTCGGGCGTGATACCGAGGTACGCCGCAATATGCTTTTGCGCCACTCGGTTCAGCAGGCGGGGGTACTGCCGATGGAAGCGGATAAAACGTGCCTCGGCCGTCAGGCGCAGCATCGCGACGAGCCGGCGCTCAAGCAACTGGTAGCCCTTTTGGGAAAGGAGTCGAAAGAAGCGCTCGAACGTAGGCACCTGGGTGCACAAGCGCTCCAAATCGGACAGGCTGAGCGAGAGCAGGCTCGTCTCTTCCAAGGCTTGCAAGGCCAGCGTGGCCCTACCCCCGTCGAAAAAGCTGGTTGAGTCGGTGCACCACCACCCTTCGGTGGAGAAGGCCAGGTTGTGTTCGCGCCCCTGCGCGTCGGTGGTATAGGTGCGCACGCAGCCGCTGACCACGAACCAGAGGCAGGTAGCGCGCTCGCCCGCCACCAGTAGGTGGTCGCCGCTCACCACCTGCTGCGTACCCAGCAGATGGGTGAAACGGGCAGCTTCCTCGGGTGTTAGGGTGATGTCGCGGGCGACATTGGCGAGTATCTGCTGGTAGATAGGGGGCATGATGGGTAAAGCGGGTTTTCGACAGGGGTAGGGCCACGAATGACCGCCACTCTAGCGTTAAAGGTGCCATACAGACTAAGCCATTAAGCTAACTCGTTTTTCAACTTACTGTCGATAAGAAGCAGCTTAATTATCGACGGTAATTATTTCTAAGTGTGGAGGAGCAAAAATAGGGTGTTATCAGTCCTTACGTTTGGGTGTGAGAAGTGAATAGCTTGCTGCCACTCGCTAGTCTTTCGTACTAGCAGGCTAGTCGTACTCCTTCACTCACGCGTCGCAGGGTCGCCCTCGCTAAGAGAGCTGCTACTTTCGTAGCCATTCCCTCCTCCGTACTATGCTGACTATAGTTTACCCCGCCCGTCACCTTACACACTACCTATTGGGGTCCATCCTCCTGCTGGGCAGTCCGAACCTACCGGCCAGGCCACAGGGGACAAGAGTCGCCGAAGACCCGGCCCCGAATACATTGACGGCGGCTGAGCGCCGCCAGGGCTGGCACTTGCTCTTCGATGGCAAAACGGCGGCCGGCTGGCGCAGCGCAAAGGGGCCAGCTTTTCCTACCCACGGCTGGCAAATAGCGAAGGGGGAGCTAACCACGCTTGCAGCTGACGGCAAGGAATCGGCCAACGGCGGGGATATTATCACGACGGCGCAGTACCGAGCTTTCGACTTCTCGTTTGAATTCCAGCTCACGCCGGGGGCCAACAGTGGGGTCATCTACTTCGTGACCCTGGCCGAGCAAACGCCCGGCTCGCCTATTGGCCTGGAATACCAACTGCTCGACGATACCCGGCATCCCGACGCTAAGCTCGGCACCAACGGCGACCGCACCCTCGCTTCGCTCTACGACCTGATTCCGGCCGTCAAGCCGGCGGTCTGTCAGCGGCCCATTGGGGCGTGGAATGTCGGGCGGGTGGTCGTCTACCCCACGAATCACGTCGAACATTACCTGAATGGGGTGAAAGTGCTCGAATACGACCGCGGTTCGCCGGCCTTCCGGACGTTGGTAGCCGGTAGCAAATACCACGTCTGGCCGCATTTCGGCGAGGCCCCGGCCGGGCATCTACTACTGCAAGAACATGGCAATCAGGTTTCCTTCCGTAGCTTGAAAATCAAGAAGTTACGCTAGTGTAGCGAGCAACTAGTTCCCTCTTGTTAAAGCAGAGTCCTCTCAAATAGGTAGCGACACTTTTATTTATCGCTACCTATTTGACCCCGCCAGTATGATGCTATAAGTGAGGGTTCGGCAAGGTGTGATGATTACAGCATAGAGTGCCTCGCTTGCAATCGAGTACTTGGTAGGGTCGCTCTTCGGCCGCAGCTAATCGGGCCGCAATGGGGTCGCTGCCGGGGCTTGTTGAATTTCCTGCGTCGCTTTCAGTGGGGTCCCGTTGAGGGTGACGTTTTCAAATTTTACGGTTGCATACTTATTGGGGAAAGCTGCTTTTTCAGCCGTGGCTTCCACCTGCTTAAAGACGATGTTCTCCACTTTATCGGTTGGATTGCCCTCTAGCACCGCGAACTGCTTGCAGTGTACCTTGACGTTGGCGATGGAAATGTTACGGATGATGCCGAAGGGTTTCTGCGCGCTGCCGGCCATGTTGAAAAACTGCGTCCAGGGCGAGAGCGTGACAAGGGTGCCGCACCGGCCGGTAACGTTTTCTACGGTGATGTTTTCGTAAAGCTGATAGGTATCGGGGCGCATCTTAAATAAGAGCAGCGGCCGATCGTTGTCGACCCGGCAGTTTCGCAGCGTGATGCGGTTGGCATGGATGCACTCGCTGCCGCAGGTCAGGGCCGCGTGTACTTCGCCGAAGGTGCAATTCTCCACCAGGACATCTTCAATGGGGCCGTTCTCCGGGAGCGACTGCGCATCCGGGCCTTTACCTCCTTTCAGGCAGATACCGTCGTCATTCACGGAGAGGTAGCAGTTGCGAATGGTGACCTTCCGGCACACGTCGATGTCCACGCCATCGGTACTCGGCGCTTTTACCGGTCGGAAGGGCGAGCGGATATCGCACCCCTCCAGCAGCACGTTGGTGCATTGGTACAAGTGCGTGGTCCAGAACCCCGCGTTGCGCAGCTTCACCTGCCGAATGGTGACCTGGTCACAGCCCCAGATGAAAAGCAGCCGGGGCCGGTGTACCTCTAGGTTAGTGGAGGCCTTACCCACTTGCTGCAGGGAGTCGCGGTGCGCCCAAAAGGCTTTCCAGAACCGCAACCCGTTGCCGTCGATAATGCCCGGGCCGGTGATGGTGAAGTTATTGACCCGGTACGCATTGACGAGCGCGGCATAATAATCCAGCTTTTGGCCCTCCATCCGGGACGGTACCAGCGGGTAGTCGACAATATTGTCGGAGCCTTTCAGCTTGGCGCCTTCCAACAGGCGTAAGTGCGTGTGAGGCTTGAAAAATAAGGCCCCACTCAGAAACACGCCTTTCGGAATGACAATTGTGCCGCCCCCACTGGCACTCGCTTTATCAATAGCACCCTGAATAACCTGGGTATTCAGCTTGGTACTGTCGGTGCTGGCGCCATACTGAGTGATAAGATACTCTTTGGCATGAGCCAACGGAACAAGTGCACCTAGGCAAATGAAAAGTAGCAGCAACATTTTAGGCATAGCGCAGGGCAAGTAAGGAGCGAGCGCACAAGGTAGAGCTTGCGCTTGAACGCAAGCTGCCTAAAGTCTTTACAATAGCAGATTCCTGCTGTTTAATGCCCCCTATTAAGTAGTAGCCTGCTGCCCGTGACACGGGCCTTAGAACCAGTGGTAAGCTTCCCGTGAAAGAAGACCAGTCTAGGCAGAAGTAAGCAACCTCAAAACCCTTGAAAGGCGCGCTTGATACCGTTAGTCACGTGGCAGGCTTAGCGCAACGTTCTTCACATGCCACCAAGGAGTTTCATTATCACTGGCAAGCCATACTTGGCTACCTGATAATCACCTAATACATAAAAAAGCTACCCCCTTCTTACGCGAGGCTCAAACGGGGTAGTCCTAGCTAAGACAAGAGGTAGCTAAACACTGTCCTAATCGTGACGGCGCCGTCCGTCGACCCCTGGCTCCTTAGCCGTGCTCGCGCCGAACAAGCTTAACGTACGAGAACCTCTTAAAACACCGCGCACCACTACTTCCGTAATCTCCAGTCGGCGCGAGGGCTACTACGTGTTAAGTCGGCTAGTTAGCGCGAGTCGCACCTAAAAAGAAGGTGATGTGGTCTAGTATCTTTGCGGTCCTGTTTTGAGTGGCTAGAAGGACTCTATGCATCACCTTATCTACCTAAGTCAGGCAACACGACCGCTGTCGGCCAAGGCCTTGACATGCTTACTAGAACAAGCCCGGCAGGCGAACGCTCGGCAGCACCTCACGGGGGCCTTGTATAATAACAAGCGCTTTATCCAGCTACTGGAGGGCGAGCAGACCGTTCTGGAAGCAGCCTATAGGCGCATCAGCCAGGACCCGCGGCATCAGCATCTGTGTAAAGTTGCCCACCACCCCATTGCGGCTCGCCGCTTCACCCAGTAACCACTGGCTTTTCAGTCCCTCTCGCCGGCCCAGTTCACTTATCTAGCTGGCTACCTAGCCCCGCCTAAATCAGGGCAGCCCTTCCTGGGCTCCGGCGCCATTACGACCTCGTTTGTGGAGGCGATGCAAGCCCTCGTGCAGGTGCCCGCGGCTCACTACTAACGGTCAACCGCTGGCTGGTCGGCCTGCCTGTTTCGTGAGCCAGTTACCAGCGGAGCTAACCAACTTATGAACTATCCTGCTAACATGGTGCGCGCGACTACTCCACTAGCGGTCAGCTAGAAAGGTCCCAAAAGTGCTTCTACGTGCTGGAGTCGCTCTTGCCAAATTATTCACTAAGGTCAAGGGCCCACTGGCAGCAGCCAAGTGTCCGATAATTGCCACATATATTAAATGAGGCTAGCGGACAGCTAGCGCCGCTTCTACGCGCGTAGCCCACCCGCCCAAGCGGGAGATTCCCTACTTATTCTCCGCTGGATCCAGCTGTTTAGCGGACCAGCAGCAGCTGGGCCCAGCGACTACTGGCCCCCAGCACCTGGACCTGATATAAGCCTGGGCTAAAGCTAGTAGTAGGCAGCTGCCACTGCGTGGTGCCGGCCGCGCTAGCTTGCCGAAAAACCAGTTGCCCGAGCGCATTTAATACGCGTAGTTCATACGCCTCCACGGGAGCTGCCGTCAGGGCAATGTCCACTCCTGCGCCCGCCGTGGGGTTCGGGTATACGCGGAGCTGGGGAGACGAAACCGGCGCAGCCGTCCCCGTGGCTAGGGCTGTGGTTGCGCCTAATTTGGCCACAAATAACGTTGGCTGCGCCGTGGCCGTGCTATCCAGCACAAAGGGCCCAAAGTCGGCTCGGCCCCCAAAGCTCCCTGTTATGTAGGTCGTCTCGTCCCCCGTCGTCGCCACGCCGTACCCCCCATTGACATTCCCTGAAAACGTGGGGTAAGCACTGCCGCCGCCCGCCCGCCCACACTACGCTTCCTTGGGGCGAGTAACGCGCTACATACAGTTGGTTGATGGCCCCGGGCGTGCCTAAGTGCAAGGCCCCAAAGTTCATCTGCTGCGTGTACATGCCCGTCAAGGTGGTGGTGCCATCCGCGGCCACGGCTAGGTCTTGGCCCCCAGAAACCAGGATCGTGTTCGGCGGCGCACTGCCGGACATCTGCGCCCACTGCATGGTGCCTTGCGGATCGTACTTGGCTAAAAAGACGTGGCCCGAGCTGGCGCTGGGCAGCGAAAAGGGTATCGCCCCGATTGTGAGACTGGGCAAAAAGCCCCCCAGCACATAGGCGTTGCCGCTGGCATCAACTCCTGCCGCGTTCGCGAAATAGTAGGTATGGAGTTGGTGAGACACTAGGGCCTGTCCCCAGAGCGGGGTGCCCTGGGCATCATACTTGAGCACATAAAGGTTATAGTTTTCGGCCCGCGGCTCGGCCCAAGCGGCCAAAGTAATGGCACCAAACCTAGCGTCAGTTGTGAAGCCGCCCACCAGAAATACATTGCCCGTGGCATCCAGGGCGAGGTCGGCCGCATAGTCGTTACCTACCCCGCCCCCCTGCCGGGCCCACTGCACTTCGCCCTGAGGCGTGTACTTGACCAGCAAGGCATCGAAAGAACCGTAGGCTGTAAAACGCGCCGCTCCTCGCTGGGTGGTGCCCCAGAACCTATTGGCGGTATACACATTACCCTGCGTATCTACCGCCACGCGCATTTCCTGGTCGGGTTGAATGGGCAAGGGATGGCTGAGGCGAAAGCGGGGGCACTGTCACTGTCCTGGTGTCCCCACAGCACAGTACCTTGGGGCCAATACTTGATTAGAAACTCGTCCTCCGCGCTGATGCTCGTCAGAACCAGGGTGCCGAGCTAGAGCGTGCCGCGAAACAGGCCCGTCACGTAGCTGTTGCCGACAGCATCGACGGCGACGTGAAATCCAACCGCCTGCCGAGAGGCGCCTAACTGGCGGGCCCACAGCACTTGTCCCTGGGGCGAGTATTTCAGCAGAAAGGCGTCGAGCGAGTCGGTGCGCAATGTCGTCGCGCCCACCGTGAGGGATTGGCGAAAATACCCCGTGACGTAGGCATTACCCTGTGCATCCACCGCCACACTGCGGCCCTCGTTGCCTAACGGCCCCTGCCCCCGTTGGACCCAGGTCCACGGGACTGAGGTGGTTTGAGCTCGCAGCAGCAGGGGGCTCAACAGGCTCCCGCCCAACAGCAGGAAAAGGCGCAGAATAAATGGCGTAGTCATAGCCCTAAAAATAAAATGAACAAGACCATATATAGTAGCCAACACGACGCTCAAGCGCGCTTTTGCTACTCCCCTACGCGCGGCTAAGAGAACATGTAGGTACGTGGCGAGAGACCAAGGAGACGCTACTAGGCGCTCGCGGCTAATACAGGCGGAGGTTGCGTCTTGCCAACAGACCTGAATAATTGTACATATGCTAGGCTGCGCAGTCTTCCCGAAGAAGTAGTCTAATAAGGGCCGGTTGAAAGCGCCCGAAGAAAGCATTGCTACGTGCTGCAAACACCCTCGGCAAATCCATCCACCAAGGGCCCGTGGCTGTTGAGAACTCAGCAAGGAACCTTATCTACTGCTAGCAGTCGTCCGCTGGGCGCTGCGGCCGGTAGCGCCGCGCTCCTCCACTGGCCACGTAGCCCCTGAATGCCGCTGCCAGCTACGGTAACTGAGTCTTCTCCGTCAGCGATTGGCCCAGTCTACTCGCGGCTGTCCCCGTTGTGCTGGCTGACCAAGCGGGCGAGCAGAATGGCCAGGAACAGTTGTCCGATGACGGCCTCCAGGTTGGCCAGGCTACGGGCCAGCGGGTGCACGGGCAGAATGTCGCCGTAACCGGTCGAGGTGAGCGTAGTCAGACTGAAATAGAGCAATTCGCCGGGGTGCGGGTGGTCGTGGGTGGGGGTGGTAAAAGCGCCCGGCCAGATTTCGCTCAGCACAATGAAGGCGCCCATAAACAGCAAGGCCAGATTGAGGTACACCACTACTGCGCCCAGCAGCTGGTGCCGGGTGATGCGCTGAGCCCGGAATACCGCCTGGCCCACTGCCACGGTAATACCCAGGGTGGTAACCATGCGCAGCAACAAGCCAATGTACGCGTTGGAGCCGGCAAACAGCACCCACACTAACGGCAGCAGGCACACCACAATCAACAGGCGCACCTTGCTGGTGACCGGCAGCGCCAGGTAGGAAATGACGAGTAGCACTAGTTGGAGCCCGTTTACCACCTGGTAGGGCAGCAGGTGAATGCTGGACAGCGGGCTAACCAGGAACAGCAGCAGCACCTGCCCCAGCAGCAGGGCGGTCAGGCTCGGCTCCCGCACCTGGTTTTGCCAGGCACGCAGCCGGGCGGATAGGCGGGTAGGAAAAGGGCGAAGCATGGGGCGGCGAGGGCCGGAGGGAACGTGGTGGAATAGCAGTCGAAGGAGGCCGCACCACTAGGCCGCGTCGTGGCGCATGCCTGGTAAGGCTACCCTCTTTTTCAGGCTCAAGGCACCCAGAGCGCGTAGAGCAGGTAGCAAAGTGCCCCACCCACTAACGCGACCAGCAGGCCATTGGCCCGCTTGTTCTTGAGAAAAAACAGCATGGCCAGCCCACTCAGCGACACCAGGGTCAGGAAACCGGCCGACACGTCAATCACCCAGCTCCACTTGGCCCCGCTGTCACGGCCTTTGTGCAGGTCGTTGAGCACGGCCACCAGACCCTGCCGCTGCTCGGTCAGCTTAATGGTGCCGTCGTGCCGGTTGATGAACGCATCGGCGCTGTAGCCCGGGCCTTTGAAAGAAACGGCGCACTGGTCATCCTCTACTATAAAGTCGCTGACGGAGCCCTGCACGTGATAGTTCTGGCGCAGCCGCTCTACAACTTGCAGCTTCTTGATGGCGGCGGTATCCGGGGTATTGACCCACGCGGCCGGCAGGGTACCAGTGGCTTTGCGCTCGGTTTGTTGGCCGTCGAACCACTCGACGTGGTTGAGGGTGAGGCCCGTCACGGCGAAGAAGAGCACCACCAGAAAGCTGAGCATCGACAGGTACAGGTGCAGCCAGCGCGACCAGGCGGCCGTGCGCTTGCGCCAGACTTTCGACTTGTCGGCTGGTCCGGCGGCGGATTTTACCGGCTCATTAGTTGGTCTCATTCGTTTTTTTGCGGTAGTCCACGGCGGCCGAAGCTACTTCTACATTGGCCGGCAGGTCGAAATGCTGGGGCTTCTTGCCGGCGAGCTCCTGCTTGAGCAACTGGTGCGTGCCGTGCTCGCGGGCCACTTCGATGAGCACGGTGTAGGTGCCCTGGCTCACCAGCTCGCCCTTGTCGTCTTTGCCGTCCCACTTCAGGGTGTATTTGCCCGGCGAGCGGGTAGCGCTGGTGGTCGAGCTGATGCTGTTATTACCCGCCGCAAACTGGTCGTAATAGGCCGCGTACCAGAAGCTCATGTCGTGCAGCCAGCGGGGCTTGTTGTACCACAAAGCCAACTGGCGCACCGGCTTCTGCTGCTTGTCCACCACCCACACGGCCACGAACGGGCGGTGCACCCGCACGCCTTCCATGGTAGCCAGTTCCAGGCTGATGGCGACTTCGTACTGCGCATCCCAGGGCTTGTCTTTGGTCACGGCTACCGGCTTTTTGGCGGCGGCCGGCGCGGCGGGCAGCGCCAGGTTTTTCCAGCCGGCACTTTCCAGGCGCCGGCCATCGGCCGTGAGCAGCAGGTATTCGGCCCCCGGCACGGCGGCCACCAGCGCCTGGCCCTCGGCCGGGGGCAGCACGTTGAGGGCCGTGGCTAGCGCGCCGGCATCGGTGGCCTGGTCAGCGACCACGGTGGCGCTGAGCACGCCGCTGGCGGGCAGCCCGGTGCGCGGGTCCACGATGTGCGAGTACCATTGGCCGCCAATGCGTTCGCCGCGCCGGTAGTTGCCGCTGGTGGCGATGGTTTTGTCGTGCACGTGCAGCTGCGCGATGGGCGGGTCGTTTTCGGCGTCGGCCCGCGGGTTGCTCACCTGCACCTGCTCCACGTGGTCACCGCGCACCAGGATATCGCCGCCGATATTGACGACCACACCCCGCACGCCGGGCGTGGCCAGCGCCGCTTCGGCGGCTTTGCTGAGGATGTAGCTTTTGGCAAAGGAGTTGAGCACTAACGGCGCATCGCTGGTGCGCTGGGCCGTGTGATTCTGCGCATTCAGCACGTAGTGCTGCTGGTGCACGGCCGCCACCGCCGCGGCAATTTCTGCCGCTGAGGGCCGCCGGTTTTGCTTGGCAGCAGTGCGCCAGAGCTGGCTGATGGTTTCGGCCGAGGCATCGAGCGCACCGTGGCTCTGTACCCGCCACTGCTCGAAAAGCGCGAGCACTTCGTACAGCTCGGGCGACACGGCCACCGGCTGCTTGCCGGCCCGGAGCCACCGGCTGAATTCGCTGGCCTGGTCGTAGCCGCTAAGAATCTTATTCAGGTGGTCTACTTCCCGCAGCGCGGCGGCTTCGGCCGCGGCAGCAGGCTGGTCGGCCTCGGCCGCCAGCTTGATTTCCAGGGAGGTGCCCAGCACGTTTTCGTAGTCGGCTACGTAGAGCTTGGTGGCGTGGTGGGGCAAGAAGGCGAGGCTGCCGAGCACCGCCAGCAGCAGGAGCGCCCGGGCCGGGCGCGGGGAAAACACGTTGGTCATGTTGAAAAATCTACTGATTAAAACGACACGGGGGCAAGTTATCTACTTTCTTCAGTGGGTGAGAAAATACCTCACAAAACAGCCACGACGGCTTGGCCGAGGTAGTACAAGCCGGCCAGGGCGATGCTTAACGACCCCACGCGCTGCCAAACCGGGGAGGGCACAAGCTGGCCAGCCCCTTGCGGCCGCTGGCTGATAAGCCGCCGCAGGCCAAACAACGGCAGCAGCACCACTTGCTGCCCGGCTTCCAGGCCCAGGCTAAAGCCGAGCAGGGCCAGCAGCAGTACTTCGCGCGGCAGCTGGTGTAGCAGCGCGAGCAGCCCGCTGGCAAATCCCAGCCCGTGCACCAGCCCAAAGGCGAAAGCCATGAGCAGGCGGCTAGGCCCCCTGGCTGCGCCGGGCCAATTCACATTTTGGACGGCCACGACCACAATGCTGGCGGCAATCAGTACCTCCACCAGCCCTGAGGGTACCCGCACCAGCTGGTAGGCCGCCAGGGTCAGCGTGAGGGTGTGCGCCAGCGTGAAGGCCGTGACCACCTTCACCAGTTCCCACAAGCTGGCGGCTCCCAGCACCAGCGCCCCCAGGAACAGCAGGTGGTCGTAACCTGTCAGAATGTGCCGCACGCCGTGCCCAAAATAGGTGGCCACCAGCGCCCGCTGGTCGGCGCGGTGCAGGCTGGCGGGCGTAGCGGCGGCCCCAGCCGTCATTACGCTAGCGGTGCTGAACGTCAGCTCGTAGCGCGACTGCAAGTAGTTGCGATTTTGGCTTACTACCTGCAAGCCGGCTTGGCGCGGCAGCAGGCAATTGACGAGATAGGCGGCCAGGGCCGGCTGGTGCTGATTGACGAAGACGAGGTGATGCGGGGAGTGGCCGGCCGGCACCGTGGCCTCGAAGGTGAGCTGCATATCGCCCAGCCCGGCTACGAGCTGCTGGGGTGATGGAAAAGCCGCATCTACCAGCCGCAGCGAGGCGGGCTGGCCGTCGAGCGTGAGCGCGAGGTCGTGCTGCACGCGGGCGGCGTAGGCGCGCTGCTCGGCGGGCGAGAGCTGGCCGTCGTGGTTGGCATCGAGGCCGGCCAGCACCTGCGGGGCCACATCGGTGCCCGGCGTCAGGCGCAGGTGCAGCGTGAGGTGGTCGGGGGCCAGCGCAATGGTCGTGGCTTGCAAATACTCGTTGAGCCGGTGCGCGCTGGCCGGCGGGGCTAGCCCCGCCAGCATAGCTACCAGCAACAGGAGCAGCCAGCGCGCGTTCATCGGCTCGTGTAGGCGTGGCCGTACTCGTTGGTGGGGTCGCGGTAGATGGTGTGCACATGCATGCTGGGGTCGCCGCCCACACCCTGGGGTGAGAACTCAATCACCACCTTCGGCCCCTGAATGCGGTAGTACGAAGTGCCGTTGCGGCCCGGCGCGTGCGAGAGCGGGCCGCTCCAGGCAAAGTAGGTATCGTTCAGCCCGGCCTTCAGCTCGGTAAGGCGCGCCTGCTGGTAGCTCTCCTGGATGATGCCGGCCCACTCGCCCATCAGGTCGAACAGCAGGGCTCGCTGCGGGGCCGTCATGTCGGAGCCTTTCAGGCCTTCGGGCACGATGGTTTCGCCGTCGTGGCCGGGCCCGAGCACGAGGTCGCGCACCTCGTAGGTCAGGAGGGCTTTTTTGCGCTGCGTCGCATCGAGCGCGTCGAGCAGGGCAAAGGCCTTGTCGTTTTCTTGGGCCAGCACGCGCACCGTTTTGCCCTCGCTTTGGTACACAGCGGGCTGCGCGCCGGTTAGCGTAGGCGTGAGCACGCCGTGCGTGCCGGCAATCAGCACATTAAGCCCCAGGTGGTGCCCGCCAAACTGCACCAGCCAGGGGGCGGTGGCGCTCGGCGTTCCAAATAGCCCCAGCGTGTACACGTCCTTGCCGGAGGCATAATTGGTGCCCCCGTCGGCCAACGCTTGGTCGGAGCCCATGATGGCCAGCACCTTCTGATAGCCCATCGGGCTGAGGAGCACTTGCAGCAGGTGCATGGCCGCCGCGCGCTGCGGGGCACTGAGGCTACCGAGCTGCACCCCCGGCCGCGCCACGTCGCTAACGGGGAAATTTGACCACACGGCCTGCCCGTACTGCTCTCCCAGGAAAGTCATGCGCCCGCCCATGCCGCCCTTGAACTTGGCGGCCGAGGCTGTTGCTTGCGGCGCAAAGGCAAACTGCACTTTCCCCCGCTGCTCGGTGCTGAGCGTGTTCAGAAAAGCTATGGCCGCTGCCACGGTGGCTTTCGTCTGGGTTTCCGGGGAGGGTGGCGTGGGGGCCACCGTGTCGGGCGAATGCCGCGGCGGCGCGGGGTGGGCTGAGGTCAGGGTGAGCCATCCGGCAGCGGCGCAGGCTAGGCCTAGGGGGAAGTAGAAGATTTTATTCATACTAACGGAGCGCAAGACAGTAGGTAAGTGGGTGGGCTTTCAGCACGCAGCTGATGGAGGTATTCTTGCTGGCAGCGAATAAAACTATGGGGTATTCTTACCCTCCCCGCGTGCTTCTCGACTAATCCCGACTAATTGCCGCCGTAGCCTGCCATTCATCGTATTACGCCCAATGCGCTGCACTAGGAAAAAGCCAGCCTAGGGCATGGTGAAGCCCAGGTCGACGCTCACGATATTGGCCGTGAGGCCCGTCGTTTGCCAGTAGTGGCCGTAGCGCAAATCCAGCGACTTGAACTTGGCGACCCGGCCGCCGAAAGGCGTTTTAAACCGGCCCAGCCCATAAAGCGGCGCGTAGCGAAAGCCGAGCCCCAGCTTCTGGGCCGTGAAGGCCGACAGGTCGTAGTCGGAGGTGTAGTACTCATCCGTAATTGAATGGGTGAGGTAGGGCGCGAAGTAGGTCGAGGCCGTCTGGGTATGGTAGCGGTAGAAAGGGTAGAGCGTGAAAAACGGCGACACCTTCACCGGCGCTTCCAGCTCGAAGGTGTGGGCCCGGATGCCAAAATTGTCGTTGTAGAAGCGGTAGAAGCCGCGCACCTGCACCAGGTCGGTGGCGTAGTAGTTCAGGCGTAGGCCCACGGGATACTTGTTGCGCAGGCGGGGCAGCAGCTCGGTTTTGGCGGTGCCCAGCGTGCCGGGTGTGCCCAGCGCAGGGCTGCTGTTGTAGAAATAGACCCGGTGAAACGGCGTGCTCAGCAGCCCTTGCTGGCTCACCAGCTCGGTGCTCACGGCCAGCTGCAGGCGCTTGCTGATGACCTGGGAGTACACGATGTTCAGGTTGTAGCTCTGGCGGTTGTCGAAGCCCGAGCCGTGGGCCTGATTGCCGGTGCCCGTGGCGCTGGTGCGCAGCTCGACGGGCAAAATCAGCGTCACCTGGTCGAGGTACACCTGCCCCGAGACGCTCAGCTCGCGGTTGCCGTCGCGCGAGCCGTGGGTCCAGGAGCCGGCGATATTAAACGACTGGTAGTCATATTCCTTGGAAGCCCCGCCGCCGATGCTCAGAATGGTGCGCTTGTCCTTTAGGGTGCGCGCATAGCCCAGGTCGAGATGGTAGCGCACATCGTGCGACGAGGGCGAGGACAACACCTGGTCGATGCGGTCGGTCGAGGCCGAGGCGTAGTAGTCGAAGCCTACGTTGGCGGTAAGGCGGGCCACCGAATCGAGGGGCACGTTCAGGATGATGGTGGGCGCCACGTCGGTGAGGTGCTGCGTGCCAACGCCGCCCTCCACGGCCCCGTGGTCGCCGTTTTGCTGGTAGTAGCTGCTAATGAAATCCACGTCGGTTTCGCCCACCGAGGCGGGGGTAGGGTGCGCCGCCAGGGTCGTGGCGGGCAGGCCCGAGCCGTCGAGGCGATTGGGGGTGGGCGTGCCCTGGGCCAGGGCCGCCACGGGTAGCGCCAGCGCGAGGCCAGCGGCTAGTAAAAATCTCATGAATAAGCGAGTAGTGGTCTGATAAACAAAAGGCTAGTTGCAGCCGCAGCCCCCGCCCACCTTGCCCCCGTTGGCCCCGCCGGCCCCTTCGCGGTAGCTCTCAAAGTTGACTTCCGGGGTTTCGACTTTCTTGGTGGCCAGCTTCATGTCCTCGTCGTTGAGGTAGGCTTTTTGGTAGGCGGCCACCGACACGCAGCCGGGTAAGGCGGCCACGCTGGCTAGCAGTAGCGGGCGGCGCAGGAAAAGGGGAAGAGTCATGACTAAGTGGCGAAAATGGCCGCGCTCACTGACGCGGCAACGAGGTGAGCAATGAGGAAAATTGGGTAGCCCGTGGGCAGCCGGTAACCGGTCCTGGGCAGGGCCAAAACTCACGCGCGGCCAGTGCGCGCCCCATTCGTCCGCCAGGTGGGCGTGGAGTAGTCCAGATAAGAAACTCATGGCTTGGCAGCAGTAACGGGCGCGCCAACGGGGGCGGCGCTGTGGTACGGATTGAGCTGCATTCCCTTGGAAACCAGCGTTTGGCCATCGTCAGTAATTACGGTGGCGTCCACGCCCTTGAGGCGGTTTATCATCGCTAGCCCTTCTGCCGGGCCCAGCACGAACACGGCATCGTCGAGGGCATCGGCCAGCTCCACGTCGGGGCAAATGACGGTGACCGAGCGCAGCCCGGTGGCCGGGTAGCCGGTGTGCGGGTTGATGATGTGGCCGTAGTACTTACCCGCCACCGTGAAGTACTGCTCGTAGTTGCCGGCCGTCACCACGGCCAGGTCGCTCACCGTCAGCCACGACGACACGCTGTGCGGCCGGGCCGGGTCGCCGATGGCGATGCGCCAGGCGCTGCCGTCGGCCTGCTTGCCCCAGCAGTACACATCGCCCGAGCCGTTGATGAGGCCCCCGGCAATGCCCATCTGCTTCATAAGCTGCTCGGCCCGGCGCACGCCGTAGCCCTGCAGGATGCCCGCCAAGTTGATGCGCATGCCTTTTTCGGGCAAATACACCGAGTGCGTGGCCACGTCTAACTGCACCTTTTGCCAGCCAATGCGTCGCACCGAATTGCGCACCGTGGCCGAATCGGGCAGGCGGGCATGGTCTTGCCTATCAAACTGATAAATCTTGTCGCTGCTGGCAAACGTGATATCAAACGCCCCGCCGCTGAGCTGCGAAATCTTGAGTGTTCGTTCGATGAGGTCGTACACTTCCTGGTCGACCACCACCGGCCGGATACCCGCCAGCCGGTTGATTTTGACCACCTGCGAGGTCGAATCCCAGTAGGAAAAGAGGTGGTCGATGCGCTGGGTTTCGCGCAGGCCGGCACGCAGGGCCTGCCAGGCCAGCGAGTCGTCGTCGGACACGGCCGTGAACGTGAAGTGCGAGCCCATCAGGTGGGCGCTACGCGTGTAGGCGCGGGTGGGACGCGGGGCGTGGGGCTGCGCCGCCAGCCGGGTGGTCCCCAGCAGCATCAGCAGGGCTAGCAGCAGGGCCGCGCCCAGCAGCCGGGGCAGCCAACCAGAGGCAGAAGTACGGTTCATCGGCCCTTATTTTTAGCGAGCAGCTCGCTCAGGTAGGCGTCGTAAGCGGTGACGCCGCCGGGGCGGTAGCCGGTGCGCGCCAGCACCTTACCCTCGGGCGAGAGCAGCACCACGGCCGGAAACGCGCCCTCCCGGTTGAGTTGGGCAGCGGCTTCCTCGTTGCGCTTGGTTTGGGCCGGGTCGAGGCGGTTTTTCTTGTTGCGCGGGAAGTCGAAGCGGGCCAGTACGAACTTATCCTGAGCGTACTGCGCAAATTCGGGCTGGTCGAACACCTCCTGTTTGAGCATCATGCAGGGCTTGCACCAGTCGGAGCCCGAAAACACGGCCAGCACCGGTTTTTGGATGGCTTTGGCCTGCGCCAGGGCGGCAGCGAGGTCCGCGGTCCAGACCGGGGTGGGGGCTGGCGCCACCACGCGGCCAGCGAACAACAGCGCTAGGAGAGGAAGGGCAAATACGCGCATAATTACCAAAGAAAAAGAAAGTAAATTTTTTATTTCCAGCTACTTACTTACGCTAGCCAACAGGCCCAATGATGCAGCGGCCTCGGCCCGGCGCAAGCCAATGCCTAGCCGGATGAATATTCGGTTGGCGGCCATTTTCGGGGATGTGCAGGGCAAGCGAAGCCAGTATGAAAGCCGCGCCGCGCCCAAAGAGTTGCAGGAATCCTTTCCGATTCATTTCCGAGTTAGTCGCCATTGCCAAAGGAAGGAAGAAGAGTGAAATCGTGAAATGCTCCCGATGGGCTCTGCCGGTTGAGCACGACGCCGAATCGCACGAGTGACGGTGCGGAATGAAGAGACGTGAGGCGGCCGCTACCCCCACGTCACGCTTTATAATCCTCTTCAAGATTTGTTTATTAACAAATAATGTGTTGACAGCCAAGCAATTGTTCTCAATCGCAATTGCTGCTTGGCGTCTTTAAAAAGACGACTTCTCTCGCCTTAGAATAAAATATTCCACTGCGTGGGGGTAGCGGCGGCCTGGGGTATCTACCTCCTACCGGGGGCAGATGGCGAGCTCACGCGCTGATTTGGCCGCCCATCCATTCAAGCGCGTGGTCAGCCTCATCCCCCTTCGGCTACGACGCCAACAGATGCTGCTCATTCGGCCCCGCGCCAAGTCGATTCGTGCTTACTGGTCCGCTGCTTATTAGTCTACTTTCCCACTACTACTACTTCATCAATGCCTGCTTCTCCTACTTTCCAGCTGACGGGTGTACTAGCCTCGGCAATGCTGCTGATTGCGGCGGTGGCCTGCCAAAAGCAGAACACCACCCCCACACCGACGAGCACCCAAACGGTGCAAGGGCTGGCGGCCCTGCCCTTATCGGCCGCGGCCCCCGCCGACAACCCGACGAACCCGGCCAAGGTTGACCTGGGCCGCGCCCTGTTCTGGGACCCGGTGCTCTCGGGTGGGCGCGACGTGAGCTGCGCGACTTGCCACCACCCGGCCGTCGGCTACGCCGACGGGATTGACCTGGCCATCGGTGAAAACGGCCAGGGTTTCGGGACTACGCGCCGCTTTCGCACCCCCAATACCATTCCTTTCGGGCAGCGCAACAGCTCGACGGTGCTCAACTCAGCCTTTAATGGCCTGACTACTAACGGTGCTGTGGACCCCGCCCTGGCCCCGATGTTCTGGGACAGCCGGGCCCAGTCGCTGGAAACTCAGGCGCTTCGGCCAGTCATCACGCTGGAGGAGATGCGCGGCCACCAGTATGCCGAATTGGCTGCCCCCGACTCGGTAGTGGCGCGGCTGCGGGCCATTCCGGCCTACGCGGCGCTGTTTCGCACGGCCTTTGCCGAGGCTACCCCCCTTACGGCGGCCAACGTGGGCAAAGCCCTGGCCTGCTTCGAGCGCACTCTCATTGCTACCGACTCACCCTTCGACCAGTACATGCGCGGCACTACGTCGGCGCTGACGGCGCAGCAGGTGCAGGGGCTCCAGGCCTTTGTGCAGAGCGGCTGCGCCAACTGCCACAGCGGCCCCATGCTCAGCGACTACCAGCTGCACGTGATGGGCGTGGCCGACAACAGCAAGAATGCCACGTCGGATACGGGTGCCAACGGCACCTACGCGTTCCGCACGCCGAGCCTGCGCAACGTGGCCCTCACGGCGCCCTACATGCACAGCGGCACCCTGCGGACGCTGAACGACGTGCTCAATTTTTATGATAATGGCCGCAACACGGCCAACCCGCACGTGAGCACTGCCCAGCGCGACCCGCAGTTTCCGGGCCGGGTGAACAACGAGCAGGCCATCATTGCCTTTCTCAATTCGCTCACAGCCACTACCTACGACCGCACCGTGCCCGCCACGGTGCCCAGCGGCCTGGCCGTGGGCGGCAACATTCGCTGAGCCATCCGCCAGCCAGCGGGCTGCTAGCAAGCAGGTTGGCTGAGCCAGCCGGAAATAATTAGAATAAAAGCGCGGGCTGCGTAGGGGTAGGCCGGCCTCCAGGTCTCTACTAGCTGAACCACGCGAAGGGCCGCCGCACTACTGCCTACGAACTGCTACTGTAGCTGGCTTAACCGCTTACGCACCCTTGCTATGCGCACCGCTTACTTCTCCGATTACCTGCTGCCGGGCCAGGCCGGTAGGTGGCTAGTACCTAGGTCGGCCGCTGAGCCCCAGGCTACTCAGGGCCAAACTCCGCACTGGCCGGATGAACTCACGCGGCACCAGGCCATCTACGAGGAATTGCTGGCCAGCCCCGATTGGGCGGGCCAGCCTACGCCGCCGCCGGCCCCCCGCCAGCGCACTCCTTCGGTGCGCGACCTTACCCGCGACCTGGCGGGCTGGAGCCTGCCGCAGCCGGGCCGGCGGCCGGCCGCCAAGTCATCCTCTTCTTCGAAACTATAGGCTTTATCGCTGCACCGAACTCGTGTATTACCTGGCATCCGCTCTGCCCGCCCGCGTGCCATTGCGGGCTCTCCTCAGCCTGTGGCTGCTGCTGCTGGCGGCCACGCCGGCCCGGGCGACGCACATCGTGGGCGGCGAGCTGGACTTGCAGCACCAAACCGGCAGCACCTACACCCTGACCCTGACGCTCTACTTTGATGCCATCAACGGCAACGCGGCGGCGCTCGACCAGGCCCTGACGGCGGGCATTTTCGACAAGGCCACCAACCGGCAGCTGCAAAGCGTGGTGCTGCCGCTCACCAGCAACACCTTCGTGAGCTACACTAACCCGGCCTGCGCCGTGGGCTCGCTCAGCACCCGCAAGCTCGTTTACACCAAGGACATTACCCTTGATGCGGCGACTTACGCCAGTGCCAGCGGCTACTACGCGGCCGTGGAGCGCTGCTGCCGCAACCTGGCCATCAGCAACATCGTGAACCCCGGCGGGGCGGCGCAGACGTTCTACCTGGAGTTTCCGGCCGTGGTGCGCAACGGGGCCTCGTTCATCGACTCGACGCCGCGCATCTTCCCGGCGCTCGGCGACTATGCCTGCATCGGCAACCTGTTCTACTACGACTTTGGGGGGGTAGACCCCGACGGCGACTCGCTGGCCTACGACATGGTGACGCCGCTCAACGGCCACGCCACGGCTGCCTTTCCGATTCCGGCCCCGGCCGCCGCGCCCTATAGCCTGGTAACCTGGTCGGCAGGACTAGGCACTACCAACCAGATACCGGGCTCGCCGGCGCTGGGCATCGACGCGCACACCGGGCGGCTCACGGTGCGGCCCAATCGGCTCGGGCTGTTCGTGTTCGGGGTGCGCTGCGCGGAGTATCGCAAGGGCGTCAAAATCGGGGAAACCCGGCGCGATTTTCAGCTCTACGTGCTCAATTGCCCCACCAACAACCCGCCCGTGGTGAGCGTGCGGGCCAACGGCCGCGCCTACCGCCCCGGCCGCGACACGGTGCGCTTCGTGCCCGGCGGCTCGCGCTGCCTCACGCTGCGCTACACCGACCCTGACCCCAATTCGACGCTTACGCTCACGGCCGCGCCCCTCAACTTCAGCGACCCAGCCACGGCTCCGAGCTTCACGACGACTACCAGCGGCACGGTGCACGCCAGCGGCCAGCCCGATACACTCACGGCCACGCTCTGCTTCCCGATGTGCGCCGACACCAAGGGCAAGGTGTACTTGCTCAACGTGTTGGTGGCTGATAATGGCTGCTCGCTGCCCAAGCGCGATACCGTGCGGGTGGCCTTCATCGCCGCGCCACCCGTTAGCACCACGCCGGTGCTCACCACCAGCTTTCCGCCCGAAGTGCCTGGCCAGCCCACACCCACCGTGGTGCGGCTCGCCCTCAACCAGCCCTACACGGCCACGCTGCTGGGCACCGATTCGGCCCCCAACCCGCTCACGCTCACGGCTACCGGCGTGGGTTTCAGTCTGGCCAGCGTGGGCATGAACTTCAGCGCCCAAAATGGTACGGGCCGCGCCACGGCCACTTTCACCTGGGCGCCCGATTGCGGCCTGGTTACGGCCAGCGACAGCGGGCTGGTCGTGCGCTTTGCCTTAGCTCAGGGCGGCACCATTTGCACGCCGCACACCCTCACGCGCGCCATCCGCTTCGTGGTGCCCCGGCCCGGTGATTCGCTGGCTTTTAGCCCGCCCAACATCATCACGCCCAATGGCGACGGCCTCAACGAGGCCTTCACCCTCGACCAGGCCCTACCCCCTGATTTCTGCGCCAGCCAGTTTGCGGGCGTCAGCATTTTCTCGCGCTGGGGCCGGCTCGTGTACCAGTCGCCTACGCGCAGCTTCACGTGGGCCGGGGGCGGCGTGGGGGGCATCTACTACTACCTCGTCACCTTCACCGATGGGC
Organism: Hymenobacter ginkgonis; assembly: GCF_009755225.1. Taxonomy (GTDB): domain Bacteria; phylum Bacteroidota; class Bacteroidia; order Cytophagales; family Hymenobacteraceae; genus Hymenobacter; species Hymenobacter ginkgonis. The sequence goes on along the minus strand of NZ_WQKZ01000007.1, from coordinate 113,563 downwards.
GGCGCTTCAAGGGCTGGGTAGAGGTAATGCCTTGACGAATACATTTCTTAGCCTGCTTGACCGCCGTTGTTTTCTTCTTTACCTCACCCCTTTTACCCCTCTTTTTATGAAGCGTTTTTTTTCCCGCAGCGCGGCTTTCGCTACGCTAACCATCCTGGGCCTGGGGGCCAGCACCGTGCTCACCGGCTGCTTTGAAAAAGGCGATAAAAGCAGCGACTGCACGCCCAAGGGCGGTACCTGCGACACCGCCGCCGTGGTAGTCGACCTGAGCAAGACCACCGGCTGCGGCCTGGCCCTGCACCTGGCCGACAGCACCTACGTCATCCCCACCGGTAGCACGTGGGCCAACTTCGCGCCCGTAGTCGGCCAGAAGGTGACCGTGGGCTACACCGTCAAGAGCAAGCAAACCGGCAATACCTGCCCGGCCGGCAAGCTAGTGGAGCTGGGCTGCATCACCCTCCTGCCACCTACGACGACGGGCGCCAACTAAGCGCTCGCTCGTTCATGCCAGAAGGCACGTCCACCCGGACGTGCCTTTTTTGCGGTCAGCTCACCTGCTAAGTGCTTAACCTCAAACTACCGGACGTTTACCTAAAAACCCACGTAGCTGCTGACTGCATGCCGTATTTGTACTTGCTGACTACTTTCCGCACCTGGTTGCCCCGCTTGCTGCTACTCGCCAGTGCCGGACCCTTGCTGGCGCAGGCGCAAAGCGTGCCCCCGCCGACGCGCTGGACCCCGAGCCTCTACTTCGACAACCGCAACCCCTTCGAGCAAACCGCCGCGGTGCGCGTCATTGGGCTCAACCTGGGCGTGGTACCGCCCGGCAAAAAGTACCGAATAGGCATTTCCGGCTACACCCTACGCCGGAACTATGGCGAGTACTACGCCACCAAGGGCCGAGGCCGCGGCCAAAACCAGCAAGCCGGTATGGCAATGCCCGATTTGAGCCTGCTGTACTTCACACCCAGCTTTACCTACCTGCTGGTGCGGCGGCGATTTTTCGAGGTGAGCATCCCGCTGGACGTGGGCATTGGCCGCAGCCACTACACGGTCACCGATGCCCAGGACCAGCTGATTACCGACACGCGCGACACCTTCGTGCCGGCCGAGGCCGGGGTGGGCCTGCTGCTCAAGCCCACGCGCTGGGTGGGCGTGAGCGGCGGCGTGGGCTACCGGGTGAGTCTCACCCGCGAGTCATTCGAGAACGACTTCAACGGCTGGTACTACTGCTACCGCCTCAACCTGTTTGTGGGTACTATCTGGGCCGACTTGCGCCGCCGCAGCGGGCGCGCAGCGCAGCCCTGATGGCAGGGTGGGCGCTGGCCACTACGGGGGCCTCTCAGAAAACGGAATAACTAGCCCATTAAGAAAGGTGACTGACGGGTGAGCACAAAATTCACTTGCTTAGCTTACCCACTGTGGCTTTTTGGTGGCTGTGAATCACGACTCCCCATTAGCGTAGGTATTTATAGCGCGTGACCTTGGAAATACCCAGGCGCTGGGCAAGCTTTTCCCTCCCCCAGCGCTCTCAACCAGAACGAGGGCCATCTCAACAAGCAGTCAGGCAGCGCCTAAGCGAAGCCTGACTGCTTGTTGATTTGCTTAGGCTAAACCCGCATATCTGGCTTGCAGGAATGCTCTATGGCTCTCCAGAAAGGAAGTGAGCGATTCGGGTTGGATGCCGTAGCCAGCAGCCTGCTGGGGGTCAATTTTATAGCCTTCCACGTTCTGCCAGGTATACATCTCGACTCCGTATTTAAACAAGCCGCTGGCGAGGGCCTCCTCCTCGGTTAGGCTGTTGGCTTCAAAGTGTTTGCCGGTCACGGCGGACATCGTCTCGGCCACCTCGGTCATGGTGGCTTTGGCCCCTACTATCGACAGTTCTTGGTGGTTGAACTTCTCCGGCTGGGCAAAGGCTTCGGCGGCAAAGCGGCCGATGTCCTGCGCCGATACCCAATCAATTTTGGTATCGGGGGCGATGGACGTGATGAACTTGCCTTGGGCCAGCGTGGGGAACATAACTGCATCCCGAGGAGGAAGCAAATTCTCCATCAAATACGGCGGTTTCAGGATGGTCCAGTACGGGAAGCCCGCGGCTTTTACGGCGTCGATAGCAGCGGCTTTTTCCAGCCAATACAAAGGCTCCCAGCGGCCTTTGCCCCAGTCCACGAAGCTTTCGTGCTCCCTAGCCCGCGCCACCGAGGTATGCACGACTTGCTGCACGCCCGCCGCCTTGGCCGCCGCTACTAAATTGCGGGCATGCCGCGTTTCCTCTCCCTGGTTGCCGGGGTGAGACCCCATTTGCACGGAGAAGACCCCGGTTGCTCCTTGCGCCGCCTTAGTCAACCCTTCCAAGTCATCGAAGGTGGTTTCGAACAACTCGACATTTTTGGCCGCCAAGGCTTGGGCTGCTGCGCTGTTCTTATCGCGCACAATCGCTCGGATGGCGAAAGTACCTTTTGCCAATAAGGCCGTAACGGCGGCCCCGCCCTGCAGGCCGGCGGCACCCGCTACCAGGATGACTGGTTTTTGAATCTGGCTCATATTCATTTAGTTAAATGATATGTAAATTTACGCCGTGCCTGGTTTACAAACTATACCAGTTACCTAAAGGATGCCAGATATACAACCGGATAAAGCCGCCGTTGCGCAGCAGATACGCCACCTCCAGGACACCTTGTACGTAGTCAATGGGAAGTGGAAGCTGCCCATTTTGGTGGCCATCCACCAGGGGAATAGCCGCTTCCGCGACATCCAGCGCAGCGTGCAGGGCATCACCACCAAAGTCTTGTCCACCGAACTCAAGGCCTTGGAACAGAATAAGCTGGTGGTGCGGCGGGTGTATGACACGTCGCCCCCCACCGTGGAGTACACGACCTCCTCGTATTGCGACACCTTGCAGACCATGATTCTGGAAATGATTGCTTGGGGTAAAAACCACCATGACCGGATTCGGGAGGAGTGATAGCTAGCTATCCACCAGCTCACAAACAGCTCGTGGACAAGGCGCAGTTACTATACGTATCGCCATTGAGCCGGCAGCACCTCAACCTAACCGGGGACCACTCGGAGCTTACGAAATGCGCACTCAGCTAATTTCAGCCCCTACGGCTCTTGCCAGACCTTAGCGTGCTAGTTACTCCGTTTTCTGAGAGGCCCTCGATGCTCAAAACCGCAGGCCCAGCTGCACGCCCGGCCACAGACGCAGCAACGACTCGTCGTCGGTCTGATTCACCCACAGCCATTGGTCGCGGCCGAAGTCCCAGCGCTGCGGTTGCGGGCCCCGGTGGCGGGCGGTGGCCAGGTTGAGGGTCGGCCCACCGACGAGTTGCCAGCGCCCGCCCGGCTTGAGCTGCCACCCCACCTGCGGCCGGAGCTGGGTAAGGCTGCTGGGGCTAGTTTCCCGGTCGCCACTCACAAACCACTGCACTAGGTCGAGGCTGGGCGTGAAGCGGCCCCGCAGCTGGCCGGCCGTGCCCAGGCCCACCCCCCAGGCCACCCCGCCCGACTGGCGACCAGCTGGCCCCGCTGCTACCCCCATCACCAGGTAAATGCGCGGAATACCCACCTTCACGGCCGCGTTGAGGGGCAAGCTCTCACTGACCCACGCCTCGCCGTGCAAGTAGCTGGGATGCAGCAGGCTGGCCAGGGCAAAGGGCTTAGCTGCGGGGTCGTTTACCCGCGCCGGGCTGGCGGTGGAGCTCGGTCCAGCGGCTAGCGCTACTACTACCTGCCCTACCCCATCCGAAGCCGGCACTGTCGAAGGAGTGCTGCGCAAAAAGGGTAGCGAGTCGACTGCCCCCCTGAACTGGCTCGGGCGGGATAGCGGGCGGCGGGCGGCGGGCGAGTTGGCTAGGTTTTCTCCTGGCCCGGCCCATTGGTTTTTCGTGTCGGGGCGGGGGCGCGGATGGTCGCTGTGTGGCAGAGAGTTTGCCATTGTTCCGCCGCTTGGTTTGGTAGTAAACCGCTTAGCGGTGGGTAATGCGCGAGGGTATAGCTTATCAGATTTCGAACCACCAGCTAAGCTTGTTCGAGCTACGCTGGCAGACGGAGTTTTAGTGGCACTGGCAAGCGGCCCTTTGGCCGGGAAGCTAGGACTAGCACCCGGTGCCGTAGTTGGTTTGGCTTCTCGATTAAGAAGCTGTCCCCCAGCTTTAACAGACCTGACGCTGGGTGCCATAGCTGATGTGGCCGCGTCGGAAACCCTTGACTCCCTAGGTCCTGCTGAGGCTACCGGGTGACTGGCAGGGTTTCGGCTTATAGCGGTTGGGTTAGCTGCTACCGCTTCGCTAGGTGCAGTAGACAGCTTAGCGGGCGACTCACCTGAATGAGCAGTCGGTACTTGGACAGTGCGCGTAAGCCGGCCATTCACTGAGGTTATGCCCACGGGGGCGGCCACGCGGGCGGGCCACAGCACCAGTTGCCCGTCCAGCAACCCATACGACAAATGCTCAGCGGCCAGTACCTCCCGCAATACGACCCCCAGCGGGCGGGCCGGCCCTGGGAGTAGGGTATGCAGGCGCGCCACCGGCACCAGCGAACTACTGTAACTCAGCGATAAGTTGCCTTGCTGCGCTAACTCAGTCAATATAGCCCCTAGCGAGCGGGTGCCGGGGGTAGGCCGCACTAGACGCACCAGCGCCGGGTCAGGGTTTTGTGCCCAGGATATTCCGCTACCCAATAAGAACAACGCGGCTACCAGCACCGTCCGAAAACGCTGACCTAGGCTGTTGTGCGGAGCGTTTTTACTCACGAATAGGAATAGAGGCGGCCGACGTTGCTGGCGTAGGAGATACGGAAACGGGCGCGGCGCAGCCCAGCCCTTCCAGCTGATAGCCGCCGCTGCCCGTCGTGGTGAGACGGCTGGCTGTGGCGGCGGCCAGCACCGCCAGCACCCGGGCCGGCGACTGCTTCACGAACGTGCCGGTGAACCGGCACTGGCCCAAGGCCGGGGTACTGAGCTGCACGCTGGTGCCGAAGGTGGCTTGCAGCGTCCGCACCACCTGCGCCACTGGCGTATCGGCAAAGCGCAGCGTGTCGTTTTGCCAAGCCCGGAAGTTAGGGTCGGCTCTGGCTTGGCGCTGGAGGCGGGCTGCCGCCCGGCCGGGCGCATCGGTGGCGTGCAACGCGGCGCGGGTACCGGCCGGTAGCTGCACGCTATCGGGGGCAGAGAGGTGGGTGAGCCACACTTGACCGTGGGTCACGCTCACTTCCACCGAGTCTTCGGCCGCGTAGGCACGCACGTTGAAGGCCGTGCCCGTCACGCGCACGCGGGCCGTGGTGGTGCTCACAATGAAGGGGCGGGCAGGGTTATGGGCTACCTCAAAATAGGCTTCGCCCGTCAGCTGCACGGCGCGCAGGCCGTGCGCCGGCGCCGGCCCTACCCCTGCATAGCGCAGCCGCGAATGCGCATTGAGCCACACGGTGCTGCCATCGGGCAGGCGTATCAGCTGGCGGTTATCCGCGCTGACATAGGTCAACGTAAGCTCTTGAGGTTTAAATAGCCACGTCCTGGCCAATGCGTAGCCCGTACCCAGTAGCAGCGCCAGCCCGGCGGCCAGTTGCCAGCGGCGGGCGGTGGCGCGCCGTTGCAGCGGCCACAACTGCTTTGCCACCGGCGTGCTCGGCGTGGCAACGGTAGCCGCCGCGACTACACTAGGCGCGGGCGCAACGGCCAGTGCCGGCCGTAAACGCTGCCAAGCGGCCTCCACATCGGCCGGAGAGAAAAGCACGGGGCCGGCCGCCACTTCGCCCGCCCGCTCCCAGGCGCGGGTCACGGTGGTCAGGATTTGCAGGTGGCTGGGGTCTGCCTCCACCCAGGCGCGCAGGTCTGCCCGCTCGCCCGCCGTGGCTTCGTGGGCCAGATGGCGGGCCAGCAGCGCCCAGGGGGCATCGGCCGGGTCAGCGTAGCGTTGCGTCATAGAGGATGTGGGGCGGCTAAGTCGCTCACGTGAGGATAGGATACATCAGGGTCGCGCTACCCCCACGCGGACCCGCAAAATAACGGGTGCGCTCGTCGTCAGGCGCTGAGCAGTTGCGCTCGAAATAGCTGGCGGCAGGAACGCGGCTGGCTTCATCACCCCCACATACAGCAGCAGCAGCCAGTATAGGTTTTTCAAGACTCCAGCCAGCTCGCGGCGCAGAATGCGCAGGGCTTTACCCATCTGATTTTCTACTGTTTTAGGCGAAATCTCCAGAGCCTCGGCTATCTGCTGGTAGCTCATTTCCTCGTAGCGGCTCAGCTCGAATACCACCCGGCACTGGGGCGGCAGCTGCGCCAGGGCCGCCTGCACGGCGTCGGCGGTTTCGGCGGCGTGCAGGTCGGCCAGGGCATCGGGGGCCACCGGGGTGGTTGTGGGCGGGGCGTCGTCCCAGGCCACCTGGCGCTGGCTGCGCTGCTGGTAGCGCATGGCGGCATTCAGGCCCATCCGGGTGAGGTAGGCCCGGTAAGACTCGATGGCCGGCAGGTCGGCGAGGCCCTGCCAGAGGCGCAAAAATACGTCTTGCAAAATATCTTCCACCACGGCCCGGTCGGGCACCACGCGGTACACCACGGCCCCCAGCGGGGCATAAAAGGCCTTGAACAGCTGTTCGATAAAGGCCGCCGGGTCCGTCTGGCGCAGCTGCGTCAGGCGGGCGTCAAGGGCGGTATCATCGAATTTGGCCATGCGGAAGGAGGTAGGCTGCCGGTTGACGTGCCTAGGTCGGCACTAGGGGGGAATGTTGCCGCACCAACCACGTTTAATGGGGCAGAGTTTCTGGAAAAAGCGCGGCTTTATTCCTGGGGCAGGCCCTAACCCAACACAAGTTTAGGGCAGCCGAGAGAAGCACGGGGTGACCAGGCAAGCAATGGCTTCAGCGGGTACTGCCAAGTTAGTAGCGCTAGGCCAAAAAAAACCGGCACAGCATAGGGGTAGCCCGCCGGTGAGGTATCCTATCAATGTCGGGCTCACTGGCGGGCGCTACCCACTAGTAGGAGCAAGTGGTGCTTGGTAATTGGTCGAGGGAAATTTCCCGCTGGCCGACTGCACTAGCATACCTAATCAGGGCCGAAGCAACCTTTGAATTACGCTCAAAAATTGGGCGGCTACTACCTAACACAGCTTTTATGCAGCCTAGTTTAAGAATGCTACTAACCGCTGCAGCGGTTTCGGCCACCACTTTTTTCACGGCCTGCAAAAAGGACGATACTACCAGTACGGGCACCACGACCAGCAGCACCAACTCGAACCCTGACCCGATTGCGGTGAGTGCCTGCACCTCGGCCACCGGCATAGCCAAGGTGCTTTGCTTGGCCGATGCCTTCAAGGCGCAGCTCGATGGCACGCAGCTGGCCACCTTGCAGCGCACCTACGCGGTGAGCGACGCCAAAAAATAGTCGAACCTGCCGCAGGGCCTGGTGCAGGGCACTAACAAACGGGTTGGGCTGAGCTTTGGCGCGATGACGACCGTGCAGGTGCAGTACGCCAAGGCCCTCATCAAGGAGATTTCGGGCACCAGGGCCAACGAGGGCTGGGACGAGATTCAGCAGCTGCTCAACGCCGACGAGTACCTGGCGGCCAACGGCGGCGGCTCGACCTACGGCGCGGCCAACTACTACATCGCCTTTCTGGGTACGCCGGCCACCACCGGAACCTTTGGAATTCAGTTTGGCGGGCACCACTTGGCCTGCGACAGCACCTACAAGGATGGGGTGCTGACCGGAGCCACGCCAGCCTTCCGGGGCGTTGAACCGTTTGCCACGTTTACGCTGAACTCGACCACCAATCAGCCGCTGCGTATAGGGGGTCGTAAGCAAGTGTGCTGCATAGGCCATCAGCTGGAGTTGTCGGTCGCGGCCGGGGGTAGCAAGTCGGCTATGTGTGCCGTTGACAACCATTCTTTTGCCCGCCGCCACCAGCACTTCAGGGAAAGTAATCGTCTTGTACGACTCCGACAAAAATACCAGGATGTACGCACCGGCTGGCACCCTGGTAAGCAGATAGCTGCCCGTATCATTAGGCGGGCCCGCATTCGTCGTAATCGCTAGGTGGGCAGTACTCCCAACGAGGAATTTTCGCGTTATAGCATCGGTAAATGTAGCCTGGATACTTCCGCTGCCCTACCCTGGCGTAGTAGTATGCGAGGCAACAACTAGGAAAAGTGGAAAAGACGCGCAGGCTTTTGCCTGGCCTGATGCGTAAGCGAAAGTGGTCTGTACAGTAATTAACTAGCAAAACAGTCTCCCTGCATGGTAGCTGTATCTTGCCCAATGAGCTACTGACCTGCTTGTTGCATAAAGATATAATGCGGGTAGTATTGCCGCAACCTGACTAGTTGAGCTTTGCCTGTGTTATATTCAATCCTTCCCCGTAAACGACTCCTAGGGCTGCTGACGGGCGGCATACTGCTGCCTGATGCAAGCCTAGCCCAGCAAATGGCCGCCTTTACGCAGCGGGCTGAACCAACTTCCTCATCGCCGTGGGTAGTGAGCTATGCGGAAGTAATGCCAGCCTTTCCAGGCGGCAACGTGGCCCTGCATCATTACCTGGCGACCCAGACTAAGCTCCCGGCCGCCGCTAGCCCACGCGCACTCTCTGGCGCGGTAGTCGTGCAATTCACGGTTGACGAGCAATATCGTTTAGTAGCTCTACCCGCTAGTAGCTGGTTTTTGAGGTTGTGAACGTGGCGATGGTCGTTTGGCCCGTGCAACTGGCTGTGGTAAGACTGGCGGCGCAGGGGCTATGGTAGCCGAGATATTGGCAACGTCGACTAACTCCTCGTCTTGGGAATCTTTTTTCTCCTGTTTGCGCCTGATTTTTATCAGCTTACCTGCTAATTCCTCAGCTGACTCCGCGATAGTTCGCGCGGCTTTGCGACCGGTGTATTCTGGCGCATCCAAGTGAGCATCTAGCGCCTCCGTTAAGGTTTGGGTCAGTTGCTGGGCAACTAAGGTCGTATTACTTACTACTTGCGCGGCCCGCTTCTTTTGTTTGAGTTGGGCTCGTAACAGCTGGTCGGCCAATTGATGAATCGTTTTTTGAAGACCTTTGCTTAGCTTCTGGTTGGTGGGCAACACGCTGGTCAAATGTGGGGCTAGCGTTTGGAGGAGTTCCTCTACTAGGGCTTTTCGTTGGGCTTTCATGGGGGTGAGATGGATAAAAAGTGGGGAGGTTGCGGTGAGCCCTGGCCCGCTTACTAGTATGAAAGCAAGGCAATTGCCTCCAATATACTAGTGTTTGCATAAGCCCTGAACACACTGACTACATCTGTGCAATTGACCTCGTCTGCGATGCACTTAAATCGTGCATCCAAAAGGGAGGGAGGTTTAACAGTTTGCCCGCTAAAATGAGGTTAGGCTAGCAAAAAGGCTTAGGTAAAGAGCTGGTTTAGTATACCGGCTAAGCGGATGCCGGCTTGCAGTAGTCGCTGTTGCAGCATTGGCGCGTGGGCGGGGTAATAGCGGAAGTCGAGCGCGGGGTTCTGGGCCGCTTCAGTATAGAGCGGCGCACTAAGCTGATACGACTCGAAGAGCCAAGTAGCGACCGCATCATGCTGCCACTGCTTAGTTTGAGCAACGCTGGCGTGGTCACAGGCCTGAGCCAGCTCGAGGTAAGTTAGGCCTTGGTAATCGATGAGGGCGCTGTCCCAAAGGCTATGCAGGTTAAGTCTTTGCCTTGAAGTTTAACCGCAACCTGATTGCCGCCCTGCACACCGCTTTGGCTGGCGTGCAGGGGCTGATGCATATCGCCGACAATGTGCACGATAAATTTTAGCGCAAATACCCGTTCCTCCTTTGATTTGGCAGGGTCCTTCACCTGCTGCATCATTTGCTGCAAGGCGGCGTAGGCATTGGGCTCGGTCATGGCCGTGATGGCGGCGGTATACTGCGCCCCACTCAGCCCCGGCGCGGTATTAATGTAGTGCCAAGGGGAAGTATATTTGTACTCCGCATAAGGCCGGATTTCGTCGGGAAAAGTACTTACCAGCGGCAGCGTCTCCGTGCCGAGCAAGGCGGCTATCTCGCGCCGGGCCTTGGGTGTAAGGTGATTTTCGGCAATGCGGGCCACCGCGCGGTGGCCCACCACCCCCCAGGCGTGCACGCCTAAGGGCAGGAGACTTAGCCACGCGAGGGCTAGATATTTACGGAGTATAAGCGCGAATTGCATGGCGAAAGGGGAGGAAAAAAGCGAAAGCCAGCCGCTCGGCGCGAACGACTGGCTTCCGGGAAAGCTGATGAATCTAGTTGAACGTGTAGCGCAGGCCCAACTGCATGTAGTAAGTCGAGGATAAGCTCACCGCGTTGCGGAAGGTGGTGCTCAGCAGCTGGCTGGTCACGTTGTCGCGGCCAAGGCGGAAAGTGGGCTTGGGGCCACTAGCGGCCGTGGTCAGGTTGGCCACGTTCTGGGGCTCCAGAAAGTTGTTGAAGGTGGTTTGCTGCACCCTACCCCAGTTGTTGTTAAGCAGGTTGCCGAAGTTGAAAATGTCGAGGCTCACTTGCAGCGAATTACGCTTGCCGCCCACATTGGCAAAAATGTCCTGTAAAATCTTCACGTCAACCTCGTTGCGCCACGGATACTGCGCCCCGTTGCGCTCAGCATACTCCCCCTTGTGCTTGCTCAGGTACTTGTCTTGGTCAACGAAGGCAAAAAACGCATCGCTCTGTTGCTGGGCCGAATAGGTAACAGCTGCGGTACCAGTACCCACCGTCACAGGCACGAAGGTGATTTCGGAAGCGTCTTTTGGGATGTAAATCAGGTCGGCATTAGCCCCGTCGCGGTTGAAGTCGGCCGAGTATACGTACGAGTAGCGGCCCTGGGTAGCCCCCTCGTAGTAGAGCGAGATGGTGGTGCCTAGATGGCCTAGGTACTCCTGGCGGTACGAGAGAGAGGCAATCACGCGGTGTGGTAGGGTATTGCCGTTGTAGCCCAGGGCCAGGTTATTAGAACCGTTGACGGTGGCTGTACCCTGCCAGGCCGACAATGGCTGGTCGCCGCCGCCGTCAAACAGGTTTTTCGAGTTGGTGTAGGTGTAGGCCAGCGAACCAAAAAGGTTGCTGCTGAATTGCTTATCGAGCTTGCCGGTCAGCGAGAAGTAGTAGCCACGCGAGGCGTTGTCGAGCACGATGGTGTTGTAGGCGCCCGTACCGGTAGCCGCTCCGTTGGCTACCGGCTGGCCGGCTGTGGTGAGCGGGTTGATAAATTTATTGCTGTTGGCATTTGGGTAAATGAGGCGAGTATCGGGGTAGCCGCTCACGCCCAGCGCCTGCGGGTCGACTAAGTTGGCGTTCTTGTACACCGCCGCGTTAATATCGCGGTTCACAATGGCCTCCACGGTACCTACCACGCCGAAGGGTAGTTTAGCATCCACGGCGAGGCTGCTCTTCCAGGTTTGCGGGAAGCGAAAATTCTGAGCCAGCGAGGAGGTAGTGCTCGGTATCACCGAGCCGGGCTGCGGGGCCACGGTAGGACGGTAGGCCGTCGGGTCGGGGTTAAAGGGGCCCGGCACCGTTGGGTTGCTGCTGCCCTGCGAGGCACCGTAGGTCTGCGTGACTTGCAGCGTGCCCGCGTCGCCGGCTTGGCTCACAATCCAGACGTAGGGCACGCGCCCCGTAAAAATGCCCGAGCCGCCGCGCAGCTGCAAGCTGCGGTCGCCGAGCACATCGAGGTTGAAGCCTAAGCGCGGCGAGTACAGCACCTGATTGCCAGGCAAGGCCGCCACGTCGACTTTCTCACCGCCGGCAAAAGTCAGGTTCGCCACTTGCTGGAACGAGCGGAGTGTGTTAGCGTAGTGCGTGAGGTCGACGCGCAAGCCGCCCGTCACACGCAAGCGGTCAGACACCGCCATCTCATCCTGCAAATACAGCGAATGCTGCTGATACTTGAAGCTCGGAAAAGCCTGCTCGTAGCCGGGTGTGAGCGAATAAGTAATTCCAAAGTCGATGGGGAGCTTGTTGTTGGCAAAATCATCCCACGAAGCAAAGGTGTAGTAGCCCGTGCCGAAGCGCTGGAAGCCGTTCTTAGTTTCACTAAAATCGCCCTGGTAGCCAGCCGTGAAGTTGTTACGGCCCAGCACCCAGGTAAAATCGTCCTTTACGGAGTAGATTTTCACATCGCGCAGGTTGCCATAGGTAAAGGGTTCGGTACCGAACGAGGTGAACGGCGTGCCATCCTTGAGAATGTCCACGAAGGGAAACAGCGTGCTGCTGGGCGAGCTACGCGGGTCGTTCTGGCGGGTGAAAGTGCCGCGCAGGGTGTTGGTGGTGCTGCCTTGGCTGCCGAAGGTGGAGTTCAGTTCGGCCGCCAGCGAGTAGAAGTTAGATTCCTGGAAGTAGTTGGCATTCTCGTAAAACAAGGCTGTATTATTCTGGCGGTTGCCGCTGCCATCCAGGAAGGTGCCAGACCCATTAGGATTGGGGTACCGGTAGCCGCCAAACGGGCTGCGCGAAGTGCTCGGAAAGCTCGGGCTCTTGCCTTCTACCTGGCTGTAGCGCACATTGAAGTGGTGGTTTTGGGCAATATTCCAGTCCAGGCGACCCAAGATTTTAGTGCGCGGGGCCACGAAGCTGTAGCCCTGGTAAGCACCGGGGTCGTAGCCGTACTTGTCGCGCAGAAAGGCCGCGTACGAATCCAACTCGGCTGCCGTGGGTCGGGCCACGTTGGTGCTGCTGCCGAAGGGTGCACTCGCCGTGGCGGCCGTGCGCTGCTGGCCGGGCGTGCGGTTTTCCTCAGTTTCGTAGTTGGCAAAGAAAAACAGCTTATCCTTAATAATCGGGCCGCCCAGGCGGGCGCCGTACTGGTAGAAGCGTTGGTCTTGTAGCACCACATTCTGGTCGCCCACCCGGCTACCCTGGTAGCTTTGGTTGCGGTAATAGACGTAGGCTGAGCCCGAAAAGTCGTTGGTGCCCGCACGGGTCACTGCATTGATGGCAGCCCCGGTAAAGCCCGATTGGCGCACGTCGTAGGGCGTAATGTTGACGGAAATTTCCTCTATGGCATCGAGCGAGATGGGCGCGCCATTGGCTGGCAGGTTACCGCCGATACCGAAGTTGTTGTTGAAGTCGGAGCCGTCGACGCTGAAGTAGTTCGAGCGGTTGCTACCCCCCCCGATGGCCTGGCCGCTGGCTTGTGGCGTGAGGCGCGTGAAGTCGTTGAGGTTGCGCGAGATGGAGGGCAGGCGCTGCAGCGCGTTGCGGTCAATAACGGTGATGGAGCCCGTTTTGTCGGAATTTAGAATCGAGCGCGGGTTGGTGGCCGTCACAGTCACTTCCTGCAACTGAGTGCCTTCCGTCGCTAGGGTCACATTCAGCACGTAGGGCTGGCCGAGCTGCAGCGTAATGCCACTGCGCGTTTCGGAGCGAGCGCCTACGAAGCTAATTTCGACAGTGTAAGGGCCGCCAATCCGCATGTTCTGGATAGTGAACCGCCCTTCGCCGTTGGCGGCTACCCCGTAGCTGGTGCCGCTTGGCGTGTGCACGGCCCGTATCGTGGCCCCAATCGAGGGCTCTCCCTTGGCATCCTTAATCAGACCCGTCAGGCTACTGGTCGTTACCTGGGCATAGGCACTGGCGGTAAGCAACAAGAGCAGCAGTAGCGTAAAAAGTTTTTGCTTCATATAAGAAGTAAACAGGAAGGAAAAGGAAACAGAAAGTGGGGTGCAGAGGCGGTAGGTTGCTGGACGGGGTCTACAGCTAAGCAGTGCGATGCAGAGGCTAAAGGCAAGCCGTTAGAGCAATGGCTATCAGAGTACTTGAGGTAGGGGATTTCCTCTGAAAACTGCTATTAAATCCTTAATGGGCACAAAATTACCTGCACTATATCGCCCTCTTGTTACAGGAATGTTAGGTTACTTTTAAGAAGCCAGCGGCCTCATTTCTGAGTGTCATTCAGTAGTCTACAGCGCGGCCTACAACACCTTCATTTCTTCCTCACTTAATTTATAATAGTGCAATAACATCCACCTAACAAGCTACTTCCACCTTTGCCAGGCATTAATTCTTCTTGGCTATGTCTAGCTTTCCCCCTAAAATCAGTCGTCGTAAATTTGTGCGCAGCTCCGCGCTGGTTTCGGGTGGAGTGGCGCTGCTGCCTACCCTGCTATCAGCTTGCAAGGACGATGAGCCAAGCATTGTCTACACCGGCGACTTCGGCTTTCGCGAAGGCGTAGCCAGCTTCGACCCTTCGGCCACCGGTATTATTCTGTGGACGCGCTACACCAAGGCCACCAATGAGCCCGACGAGGCTACTGTGCGTTGGGAAATAGCTAGCACCAGTGCATTTAACCCCTTAGTGGCTAGTGGCACAACAGTAGCCGCCGCGGCAGCCGACTATACGGTGGCGGTGGATGTGCCTGGCCTGACGGCCAATCAGAAATACTACTACCGCTTTATCAATGAGCGCACTGGGGCCACGTCGGTGGTGGGCGAAACGCGCACGCTGCCTACCGGCGCCCAGGCTAGCAGCGTGAAGCTGGCCGTGGTGTCATGCGCCAATTTTCAGGCGGGCCTGTTTAATGTGTACGGGGCTGTAGCGGCCTCTGACGCCGATGCCGTCGTGCACCTAGGCGACTACATCTACGAGTACGGTGCGGGCCAATACGGCACCAACGCCAGCACCGCCGCCCTAAACCGCGTGCACCAGCCGGCCACCGAAATTTTGAGCCTGGGCGACTACCGCACCCGCTACCGCCAGTACCGCACCGACAAGCAGCTTCAGCGTGCCCACCAGTTCAAACCCTTTATCTGCATCTGGGACGACCACGAGTATGCCAACGACGCCTACACCACTGGCGCTGAGAATCACCAGCCAGCTACCGAAGGCAATTTCGAGGACCGTAAGCGCGCCGCCAACCAAGCGTGGTTTGAGTACCTGCCGGCCCGCGTGGCCGACAAGAACCGGATTTACCGCAGCTTTGAATTTGGCAACGTCGTGAACCTGCTCATGCTCGATACCCGCATTGTGGGACGCGACAAGCAGCTAAGCTTGAATGACTACTTTAGCAGCACCGGCACGTTTAACACGGCGGCTTTTGGCGCAGCCTGGCAAAACCCGACCCGCTCGATGCTCGGCACTGAGCAGCGAACCTGGCTGGCCAGCGCGCTCGGCGGCAGCACGGCCAAGTGGCAAGCGCTGGGTTCGCAGGTGCTGATGGGTAAAATGTACATTCCGGTCGAGCTGCTTGCGCTGGTAGGGCAGCTGGCAGCCGGCCCTACCCCTGCGCTGCTGGCGCAGTATAGCACGCAGGCCACGCAGCTGAGCACTATCAAAACGCGCATTCTCAACAACGACCCTACGGTGACTGCCGCCGAGCGCGCCCGCGTAGAGACGGTACTGCCCTACAACCTCGACGCTTGGGACGGCTACCCTGCCGAGCGGGAAAAACTTTATGCCGCGGCTGGCACTAAGAAATTGATTTCGCTGGCCGGCGATACCCATAACGCCTGGCATAACGACTTGCGCGACGCGACCGGCCGCCGAGTGGGCACTGAGTTTGCTTGCTCGTCGGTATCGTCGCCGGGCTTTGAGGCACTGCTGGCCGGCAACCCGGCCACTATTCAGGGCTTTGAGCAGTCGAACCAACTGCTCATAGATGATTTACAATACCTGGACGCCTCGCGCCGAGGATACGTACTAGCTACTTTTACGGCTGCTAATGCCACAGCCGAATACCGTTATGTAGCGGCGCTTGACGTGGAAAATACGGCAACCACCACTGGCAAAACGATAGTAGAAGTATAGCGCGGACTTGACAGATACTTCCGGCCTGTTGGTTGGTACAGACAGAGACCTAAAAAGGCTGCAAACCCAGGTTCGCAGCCTTTTCGGTTTGAGCGAGGCCTCTGCTAGCTCACGTAGTACTGCCTGGATTGACGGTAGCTTTAGAGGCCGGCCGCATTGCCTTGCGGAAAGCTTGGACACTCCATACCCGCACTTCGCCGGGGCTAGCCAGCCAGACTTGCTGCCGGCTATCTACCTGAATTAAGCAGGCGCCGGGAGCGGCCAGTTCCAGCCCAGTTAGGGGTATCAGCATTTGAGGAGTTTCAATCCGGTCGCTGCTGGGCTCGACGTGCGCCAGCTCACCGCGGGGCTGCGGGGGGAATAATAGTAGACCCATTGCGGTGGCGAAGATGTGCCCCTGGCCGGCAATAACCGCCAC
Organism: Hymenobacter ginkgonis; assembly: GCF_009755225.1. Lineage (GTDB taxonomy): Bacteria > Bacteroidota > Bacteroidia > Cytophagales > Hymenobacteraceae > Hymenobacter > Hymenobacter ginkgonis. The sequence goes on along the minus strand of NZ_WQKZ01000007.1, from coordinate 97,426 downwards.
GCTATAGACCTCATTGCCCGGCCGGCCGAGGTATTTGATGGTGGGAACATGCGCCTCGCTAGCGCCTGACTGCGCGGCACTCTCGAATACGCTAATGGCCTCCGACATGAGTACCCAGAGGCTGCCGCTGGTGTCGAGCAGTAGGTTTTCGACGATATTATCGGGGATTTCATGGTTAGCTACGCCTTCTTCGTTGTAGCGCGTCCAGGCCTGGTGCTGCCAGCGGTAGAGGCCAATATTCGTGGCTATCCAAACCGAGCTATCGGCCGTGGCCAAGCCCGCGTTCACGGCCGGGATGCGCAGCTGACTTTGCAGCTCATCACCTCTCAGCTTATAAACTCCTTGGCCGGTAGCGCCCACCCAAAGCTCCCCCGCCGCATCGCGAAACAGGGCCGTAATGGCCGCCGGCCCGGCGCCGGGTAGCACTAGCGGCCGTGCCTGCCAGCTGTGAGTACCCAGCCGCACCAAGCCTTGCTGCGTGCCCAGCCAGAGCAATGAGTCGGTTACGAGCGCTCGGCTGATGGGCGCGGCGCTCTGGTAGTGGCGCACGAAGGCCCGGCCCTGCTGCCGAAACACGCTATGCTCGGTGACTAGGTAGGTGGCTTTGCCAGCCGTGAGCAGCGCCACGGGCAGCTCATGGCCGGGCACTACATAGCGGCGCGGGGGGCGCGCCAAGGCAGTATAGGTAGTAGTTAGCAGTAGCAGCCCCAGGCCTAAAACCAAGAACCAGCTACGGTGCGGCGAGCTGGCGAATGAATAAAAGAAAGCAGTCGGGCGCACGGGAGAATGCATCATAAAACGGCTGAAAGCAGGAACCCAAAGATAGCCGACCATTAAGTCGGCAGCATATCATCATTGTGTTAACTATCTGACTTATAACACCACAAGGTTAATGAAGAAGTTGTGAAGTCATAACCTTAGCGTCATTTGGAAAGCTCACCTTTACGGCCTGGTAACTCATTCCCCCCTCCTCTCTTAACCCCCTGTTTTTTATGTTCAGGAAAACTACTTTGCTAGTAGGCGCCAGCCTGCTGCTAGCCAGTGCAAGCACCCGCTCGGTGCAGGCCCAGGCCACCAATAACAACGTTATCATGTATATCGGCGACGGGTTTGGGCTAGCCCCTAAAACGGCGGCGCGCATGGCCATGGGTCAAGGCCGCGATGGCAAGCGCTTTCCCAGCGACGCTGGCTTTCAAGTACTCAACCTCGACAAGCTGAAGTACAACGCCACTGTAACCACGCACTCGCTTAACTCCTGGATTACAGACTCAGCCCCTGGTGCATCGGTGTATGCCTGCGGCAAGCCTGGTAAACAAGACAACGAGGTGATAGCTCTAAATCCCGGCTCGGGTGCGGCCATTGAAACCATTTTAGAAGCGGCTAAGAAGCAGGGGTACGCAGTGGGCTTGGTGAGCACCGCGCGCATTACACACGCTACACCGGCCGCATTTGCCAGCCATATTTGGTTTCGCGACTTAGAGGACTACATTGCGGCGCAGTACATTGCCTCAACGGAAGGGGAGTACGAGGCTATTTTCAATGCAAGCCCCACTGCCTCATTCAAGTACCAGGCACCCCGCGACTGGGTGCTACCTGCTCCCAAGGTAGGCGTGGAATTGGATGTGGTGCTCGGCGGTGGCGCCCGGCACTTCCTGCCCCGCACCCGTACGGCGGCTAGTTCTTACGAGACAGTGAAGGACGCGAGCGGCGCGGCCATCATTGATCCGGCCACCGGCGCGGCCGTCACGCTGCGCGGCAACCGCGCCGACGATGTAGACCTCGTAAACTATGCGGTGACGCAACGCAATTATGCCTACGTCAACAGCCGCGACGCGCTACTAAGCGTGGCTAACAACCTGAGCCAGTACGGGGCAGGCGGCAAGAAGCTGCTGGGCTTGTTCAACGCCTCGCACGTCAACTACGAGCAGGACCGCCAGACGAGCGCCGCCTGGGAACCGTCGCTGGCCGATATGACTAACATCGCCATTCAGGTGCTACGCGCCAAGAGCAATGGCAAGGGCTTTTTCCTGATGGTGGAGGCAGGCCGCATTGACCACCTGGAGCACTCCAATACCGGGGGCATCTCGGTAGTCGCAGGCACGGGTACCACCAATCAATTTGTGGTAGATGCCGACCGCCCCGTGTACGTGGGCGGGGGCGATGCGGGCGTGGCCGCTACCCCTACCACGGCGCGCACAACCAACGTTTACGGCTCCGACTACATGCTCAAGGAAGTGTTGGCGTTTGACTACGCCGTGGCTGAGGGCCGTAACCTGCTGGCTACCCCAGCCAACGGCCGCACCCTGCTGCTTTCCTCCTCCGACCACGAGTGCGGCGGCTTTGCGGTGACAGGCCTGCACGACGAGGCCAACGCCTCGAACAATGGCACCAGGATTCGGACCTACGCCGGCCAAATTACCAAGGCAGTCGCGGCCGAGGCTGGCTATGCTACCCCTACCAACCTGGTGCGTGGCGACGGCGGGGCCGGAGGCTGGTATCCCGATTATGTCATGACCGCTTTTCAAGGGAAGAACTACCCTACCCCGGCTTCCGCCACAGCAAAACGCATTGTGGTGGCGTATGCCTCCAATCCGCTTACTAATGGCAACAGCACCATCCAGTCGGGCACAGCTGGCAACCACACCCCCCAGGATGTCTGGGTTGGAGCAGACGATAACACGGGGACCCACGCCAATCAAATCGGGGGCCGGGGCCTCCTCGACAATACGTCGCTGACGCCCATTATGGCCAATTTTCTGGGCCTGAGTATGTTTGAAACAACGCTAGCCGTGCGCAATATACCTGAGCAGCTAGCCGATGGCCTCAGGCTGAGCCCAGTACCATTTGAGGATCAGTTTAAAGTTAGCTTTGACTTATTATCGGCCTCAGTCGTGAGCATGGACCTGTTTAACGAAATGGGTCAGAATGTTCGCAGTGTATTAAAAGAACAGCGTTTGGCTTCCGGCACGCACGCTATTCCGGTTGATGGGACGGGTCTGCGGAGTGGCTACTACGTGGCAGCTATTCGCATCAATGGGCAAGTGGTATCTAAAAAGACTATCAAGCTTTAGCCAAATCTTTAGCTGCTTATTATTGAAAGGAGTGGCTCAGCCATTCCTTTCTTGTTTTAATAGCATAGGTTCGGTTAGGTGCTACTTTACCGTCAGGCGCGCAGGATAGGCGCCGCCCCAGCACCCTTTACTAATTAAGAAGCCTCACCCTCCGCGGTGGGGCTTTTTTGTGCTTACAACCCGGGTAACGCGCGCTGCAACTGCTGTTGAAAGCTACTCACATCGGGCTGATAGTCGCGGTCATCGAGCACGCGGTGCAGCGGCACCCACTGCACTGAGCCAGCGCCGGTGGGCGCCCCCACCCGAAAGCCCAGCAGCATGTACTGCCAGCCCACTAGCGGGCGCCGGCACACCCGCACGGCGAAGCTCAGCAGCCCCCCGGCGTGCACGCCTCGGAGTTGACCGCGGTAGAACTGCGTCGAGTCTGCCTGGCTCGGCAATTCTTTCCAGTCCGCACAGGTGCTGCTGAGCCAAGCGCGCAAGTGCTCGGCCTGCCGCAGGGCCGGTACGCGGGGGCGGGCCGTGGGGGCTCTGAAAACGACAGTACCCGTGGGAGCATCCAAGGGCCAGAAGTCCGTAGCTTGCGGCACGGGCTCGGCCGTGGGGCGCTGGGCAAAGGCGGAGCCAGTGAGTAACAGCAGGGGCAAAAGGAATTTCACTAGCCCAAGATAAGTTAGTGGTGGACAGAATACATGGCATGACATCACCCCGATAGCGCGTATGTTTGCTACAAACCGGGGGATTAGCTCAGCTGGCTAGAGCGGTTGCTCCGCAAGTAACAGGTCATCGGTTCGACTCCGATATTCTCCACGTGGTAAAGCCTCAACCCACTAGGTTGGGGCTTTTCTTTGTGACCTCATGCCTGCCCAAACCCATCGCCGCCTTGGCCCTGTCGATTAGGCCCATATCGCCGAACTCACTCAGCAGGGTTACAATAGCGAACAACTTGCTGCTGCACTTCAAGTAGCCCCCTATCACGTACTGCTTGGCGTAGCCCGCTTTCTTATCCCCGGCGCTCTCCATCACGTCGCGCAACTCTACTGGGTACTGAAGTACGGTATCTTCTTAGCCAACCGCTGGGAGGACGAGGGCAGCGTGAACCTGTACCACCTGCCTGATGAAGGCCGCGGGTTTTTTGTCGAGGTGGGGGTGGATAATGAGTTCGACCAGGCTGTAGTGCTGCGCAGCTTCAGCAGTAGCGTACCGCTGGAGGATTATGCACATAGGGTGCAGCTGCCAGAGGAGTGAGCAAGAAGAAGCCCCACTAGTCAGGTTGGGCTTTTTTATTAAAATTCAGCTGAATCCCACTTATAATAGTCATCAGGTAGGCGGCGGTAGCTAGGCCAAAATTCACTCATGAATTCTACGCGCCCAGGGATTTTGTGATTAAAGCCAGTAGAGCCCTGGCCAAACATAATAACCACGATGGTGTCTGGCTCGGCTTGCTCTATAGCCTCTCCAATTTTGATGAGTTGGTCAATTGGTGCGCTTTCGGGGCCATCACTGTTAAAATTAAATGGCTTTATAAAACGCATTATTTTGCCATGAAAGCCGACGTCTCTAAATTCGTAGTGCATGGATGAATTTAGGCTTTCATAAATTATTTTGCAAACCACTCCTTAAACCGGACCGCCGTCGGGCCGAGGTCCGTGGCATTACTGATATCGCCATTCTCTAGCACTGTCCACTGCAGCTAGTAGCTCCGCCCTATTAAGAAACCGGCGTGGCCGTCAAGAGCACTTAGGCTGCTAAAGATGGAGGAGATGCGGTGCTCCGTTTTTCAGGCTATTTCCTTGATAAAGAAAATTTTCGGTAATTCAGCAGGAGAAGCTAGCGTGAAAAAGATCTGCTATGCCACCTGTAATTCTTCCTCGCGGTAGCAATCCCAGTAGCCGTCGTCTAATCGGTGCACATTCACCCGCTGAACTAACCCGGTCACTGGATGGCGCTCCTTCAACTGGCCCCGCCAAATAATGTGTGCGGGGCTACTTGTTAGCGGCTGCACGAGCCGGCCTACCTCGTGCCGATGCGACGCAGCAGGAGCATATATCGGGGCCTCACTTGGCGCTGTGGGTGACTCTTGTTCAAGTGTGCGGTACACCACGCCTGATGACGGCTCATAGGCTTGCTCATGCCACACTAAGAGTTTTCCACTCTGGATGCCGCTGGAAATCGGTGACGGCCAGCTGCGCCTGCTTGCGCCCCGGCCCTTCACGCTGAATGTAAAAACGGGCGAAACGACTTTTCTGGTGCAGCCCTAGCCAGCGGGCTTAACATCCTTTCCAACCTATCCATTATGCTGATTCCGCGGGTTGCAAGCGTCAATATAGCTAATTGACGATCAATAGTGATTAGACCAATAAGGGCCGCCTGGTAGTCTACCAGTGCGCCCGGCGCAGTTTGTCGGGCTGCAGTACCCGGATGGCATTTGGGGTTAGCTCAATCAAGCCATCTTGTTTGAACTCGTTGAGCGTGCGGCTAAGCGACTCGGGGGCGGTACCCACCATGGCGGCCATGTCGTCGCGGGTAAGCTGAATAGCGGCTTCTGCCGTGCCGCCAGCATGTGCGTGCAGCTGCACCAGCGTATCGGCCACCCGGCGGCGGATAGAATTGTAGGCCAAGGCCAATAGCTGCTCGGCCTGCCCGCTCACTTGGCCCGCCAGCAGGCGCACAAACTGCTGGCTCACATCGGGGTTGCGTAGCAATAGCTCCGTGAAATCATCCTTCGGAATGTAAAGGAGCTCGGCTTCGTCCACGGCGGTGGCCGAGTCGCGGTGGGGCGTGTTTTCGAGCAGCGGCAGGTAGCCGAAGAAGTCGCCGGGGCCGTGCAGGCCCACCAGCAGCTCCTTGCCGCCGTCGGTGGTTTTCACGGTTTTCACCCGCCCGCTCTGCACGAAGTAGAGTCGCGTGGCCTCGTCGCCCTCCAGGTAGATGTCCTGCTTCTTGCGAATTAGGTGGGCTTTCCGGTCGAGCGAGAGGCTGGCCAAGTCGCCTATTTTCTGCGCGTCGTCCAGAAAGTGACCTAGGCCGCTGGGCGTGGCTTCATAGGCGGGCTTGAGGTGCTGGAAGCGGCTGAGGCGGCCCTGCACGGCGCTCAGCAACTCGGCCTTCACGAAGGGCTTTGTGAGGTAGTCGTCAGCACCCAAGGCCATACCCAGGCGCTGTTCGGTGCGCTCGGTTTTGGCGGTGAGAAAGATGAAGGGAATGCCCGTGAGTTGCGGGTGCTGGTTGAAAATCTGGAGCACGCCGTAGCCGTCGAGCACTGGCATCATAATGTCGCAGATAACTAAATCGGGCCGCGTGGCCAGGGCGAGCTGCACACCCAGCTCGCCGTTTTCGGCCAGCAGCGTCGCGTAGCCGGCCAGCTCCAGCAGCTGGGCCGTGTTCTCACGAATAATCTGGTGGTCTTCGATTAGCAGGATAGTGGGCATGGGCGAGAGAATTAAGTTAACCGTCATGCTGAGTGGAGCGCAGCGGAGTCGAAGCATCTCTACCGCTTCGTTGCAACGACATTGATTACTAATGGGGTAGAGATGCTTCGACTCCGCTGCGCTCCACTCAGCATGACAGTCTTTTCGGGATTACCTACCCCCTAGTCGGGCGTAGTGAGCGGCAGCGCGATAGCAACCGTCGTGCCCTGGCCGGGCGCGCTTTGCAGGTCGATGATGCCGCCCATCAGTTCCAAGTACTTGGCGATGATGTAGAGCCCCAGGCCGGTGCCCGGCTCGGTGATGACGCTGGGCGCCCGAAAAAACTGTTCGAATAAATGGGCCTGGTCTTCCGCCGAAATACCGATGCCCTGGTCTTGCACCGTAATAGTCAGCTCTTTGGGCACACAGCTGGCCCGCACGGTGATAACCGAGTGCTCGCCCGAATACTTGAGGGCGTTAGAGAGCAGGTTCATCAGGATTTTGCGCAGGAGCGAAGCATCCAGCCGCACCGGAATGGGGCACTCTACCTGCCAGTCGATGGTTTGGCCGGTTTTGAGTAAGCTCTGCATGTCGGCCACGGTGTCGCGCACCAAGTCGTCGAGGTTGAGGTTGGCTGGGTGCGCTTCGATTCTGCCTTCCTCGATGCGGCCCACAGACAGAAATTCCTCCAGAATGGTGTTCAGGTGCTGCACCGAACTGCGGATGTGGTCCACGTGCTTCAGGCGCTGCGCCTGCTGGTGCGTGCCGGGAAATTCCTCAATCAGGTCGGCGGAGGAGAGCATAGCCGTGAGTGGGGTGCGAAACTCGTGCGAGGCCATGCTCACGAAGCGCGACTTGAGCTCGCCCAGCTGCTGCTCGGCTTGCAGGGCCAGGGTCAGCTCGTCGCCGCGCTTTTCGAGCTGCTCCAGGGTCAGCAGCAGGGCGTTGGTGCGGTCAATGACCCGCTGCTCAAGCTCGGCGTTGAGGCGGGCCACGCGCTCGTGCTGGGCGCGCAGCTCCTGCTCGGCGGCCTGCTTAGCGCTCAGGTCCAGAATGTAAGCTACCACGTACAGCTCCTCGTCGAGGTAAAAATAGCTCAGACTGGCTTCTACCGGAAACTCGGTGCCGTCGCGGCGCTGGCCAGCCAATGGGCAGTCGTGATGGCCCATGCGGCGCCCTAGCGGGTCGGCGCTGTCGGCTGCGTGCGGCTGGGCGGCCGCGGGCACCAGCACCTGTAGTTGCTGGCCCAGCAGCTCGGCCGGGGAGTAGCCAAAGAGCTGCCCGGCCTGCGCATTCACCGACACCATGCGCCCCGGCTTATCGCAGACAATGATACCTAGGGTGGCGTTGGCAAACACGGCCTCGAAGCGCCGCACGCTGTGGGCCAGGGCACGCTCGGCCTGCTGCAAGCGGTTGTGCTCGGTGATGTTGACCAGCAGCAGGGGCTTGCCGGCCAGCTCGCAGTACGTCAGCTTCACGTAGGCCCGAAAAGGCTTGCCCACGTGACGGCGCACATCGGCTTCCAGCTCGTGGTGACCCTCGCGGCGGGTAAGGTCGCACAGGTTTTGCCACTGGGCGGACGTCCAGGGTGGCACGCGCAGCGCGTGGTTGGGGTCGGCCAAAAAGGCTTCTTTGGAGGGGTAGGCCAGCAGGCGCACCCCGGCCGGATTCACATGCGTAAACCACCCGAGGGCCAGGTCGTAAATGCCCAGCATTTCGCCCGAATGGGTGTACAGTAAATCGGCCAGCACGGCCGAATAGGCATCCGGGAGCAGGGGCATGGGCAACGAGCTGGCCGCGCGGAGGCCCCTAGAGACAGCAGGCACGCGCGGCCCTTAACAACCGGACTTGACAAACGTCAACCCGGTCCCCTGATATCTATCATACGGGCCGGCGGGGGCTTCTGGTAATTTTGCGGCTACTTATTCCTGGCTCGCCTCGGGCAGGGCCGGTGCCAAATTCCTTTTTCCTAGCTCATGCTTCCTTCTGCCCCGTCCCGCTGCAGCCCGCTCAGTCGGCCGTGCTGCTCGTGATGCTACCCACCGTGGGCCCTGGCCCCGAGCAGGAAACGCCACTGGCGCGCACGGCCACCAACCTGTTGCTGCAAGGCTTGCAGGCAGAGCTAGGCACGGCCATCCGAGTGCTGAAAGTAGACGAAGTGAGCCACCCCGCCGTAGTGCGCGCCTTCGATGGCCGGGGCGTGCCCGCCTTTGTGCTGCTGCGCGACGGCGCGGAGCTGTACCGCCAGCAAGGCCTGCCCGATAGCGCGCTGCTGGCGTCGCTGCTGGCGTCGCTGCTGCTGCGCGAGCTGGCCAGTGCGCCCGCCGCCCCTGAGCCGGCCGCAGGAGCAACCCCAAATGCCTTGGTCGTTAATTAAGACGCTTTATATCAGTATTTAATAGTGCTTTCAGCTACCGAAAATAGCTATTCTTCACGATAGTGTTACTGCCCGCTGGGCCGCCGCGAACAGGGGCACTTTGCAGCGTTCGGGCTTGCGTGCGGCGCACGCTCGAAGGATATACCAGTGCTGAGTAGGCTGCCTCGTGCAGCAAATAGCTTGTTACCTTTGCTTTATTATAATGGTACTTTAGCAATATTAAAGATGAAGTTGTATATAAAGTACATGGTCAGCGTTCGGTGCAAAATGGCTGTACAAGACAAGCTTGATAAGCTGGGGCTGTATCACGGCACGGTTGATTTGGGGGAGCTGGTATTCAAGAAGGGCATCACGCCGCAGCAGCAAGACCAGCTCAAGGAGGAGCTACAACAGCTGGGTGTAGAGCTGCTCGACCAAGACCAAGGCAAAGTGATAGAGCAGATAAAAGCAGTTATCCAGCAACTGGTGCATCATGCTGATAATCTGCTTAAAATAAAGAATTCCGAGTACATCAGCCAGCAGCTGGGCCGCGATTACCGATACTTGTCTACGCTGTTTTCGGAAGCTACCGGCGTCACAATTGAGCAGTCAATCATCAATCATCGCGTCGAGCGCGTAAAGGAGCTGCTGCTCTACGACGAGCTGAACCTGACTGAAATCGCGCATAAGCTCAACTATTGCAGCGTGGCTCACCTGTCGGGGCAGTTCAAAAAAACGACGGGACTGACGCCCACTTTCTTCAAGCAGCTAAAGCATAAAATGCGGCATTTGTAGAGGTGGAAATAATGCATTTTTTTTGGATAATCACGTAAAATAAACGCGGGACATGAGGTAGAGCTTTGCAGGGTAGATTCTATCCTTTCAACTAGCTGTAACTCAGCGTTTGGCTCGTGGCCGTGAGAAGCTAGATTAAATATTTGACCGTCAAATTATTGCAGCTTTCGCAGCTGTATATATTCCTGGCTTATTTATTTCTTTATTTCGTCTGGCGCCGCTATGCTAACCCCTTCTTCTGGGCTACCGCTGCCCATTTCCCTGGCCGACGCCGAGCAGCAGCACGCCAGCCTCACGCGATTTCTGAACAAGACCCATGCCGCCATTTGCGTGCTGCGCGGCGCGGCCCAGGTGCTCGACTACTGCAACCCCGCCTTTGAGCGGCTCTTTTCGGGCCAGCCCCTGCCACCCGGCCGCCCCCTGGCCGACGTGTTTCCCGGCGCCGTTGCGCCGGAGCTGGTTGCCGCGCTCGACGAGGTGTACCGCACCGGCGTTTCTTTCCTAGGAGTCGAGCAGGAATTGGCCCTGGCCCCGGCCGCCGAGCTGCTCGCCCACCCGCGCTATTTCACGTTCTCTTTCGACGCCTACCAGGAGCACGGCCACATCGTGGGAGTTTCATTTTTTGCCTACGACGTCACGGACGCGGTGCTTGCCCGCCGCCAGAACGACGCCTTGCAGGCCGAAGCGCTGGCCGCCGCCCAGCGCCAAGCCCAGGAGCGGGCTACGTTTCACCAGGTATTCGAGCAAACCCCGGCCGCCATTTGCCTACTGCGCGAGCCCTTGCACCGCATCGAGTACGTGAACCCGGCCTACCAGCGGCTGTTTCCGGGCCGGGAATTGACCGGCCGCTCGCTGGTCGACGCCGTGCCCGAAGCCGCAGCCCAGGGGTACGTGGCCTTGCTCGACCAGGTGTACCGCACGGGCAACATGTACTTTGGCGCCGAAATGCCGCTGGTGCTGGCACCCCCAGGCGGCGGCCCGCCCACCACGGCGTACTTCACCTTCACGTACCAGGCGTTTCAGGAAAACGGCCAAACGGCCGGCCTTTCCGTACTGGCCTACGACGTGACGGAGCAAGTGCTGGCCCGCGCCCAGATGGAGGCGCTGCGCCTCGAAGGCAACCGCACCAGCCAGCAGCAGCTGCGCACGAGCACGGACCTCGATACGTTTATCTACGTGGCATCGCACGACTTGCGCACGCCGATTGGCAACATCGAGGGCCTGCTGGCGGCCCTGCGCGACGAGCTGCCGGCCGAAGCTCTGCAAGCCGGGGCGGTCGAGCCCTTGCTCGCCCGCATGCAGCGGTCCGTGGAGCGGTTCAAGCTCACTATCGCGCAGCTGACCGACGTGGCCCTGCTGCAACGCGCCCACACCCAACCCGCCGAAACCGTAGACCTGGCCGCCCTAGTAGAAGACCTGCGCCTCGACTTAGTCCCCGACCTGGCTACCGCCGGGGCCGAGCTAACGGTCACGGTGGCGGCGTGCCCCCACGTCTCGTTCGCGCCGCAAAACCTGCGCAGCATCGTGTACAATTTGCTGAGCAACGCCCTCAAGTACCGGCACCCGGCCCGCCCGCCCGTCGTGGAGCTGCGCTGCCGCAGCACCAGCGGCACCGTGGTGCTCGAGCAGGACAACGGGCTGGGGCTAACCGAGGACCAGCAAGGCCAGCTTTTTGGCCTGTTTCAGCGCCTGCACGACCACGTGGCTGGCACGGGCATCGGCCTCTACATGGTCAAGCGCCTAGTAGAAAACGCCGGGGGCACCATTGCCGTGCAGAGCCAGATTGGGGAAGGCAGCACGTTCACCGTCTCGCTGCCCGGCAATGCCTAAAGAGAAAAGTTGAGAAAACAAGACGACACCCCCGGTTTTAGCACTCCCCTTCCCACCCATGCAAAAGCTCTCCAGTGTTCTGTTGGTCGACGACGACGAAACCACCAATTACTTAAACGCGCACTTGCTCAAGCAGCTAGGCGTTACAAACCACGTGCTGGTAGCCCACAACGGGCAAGAGGCGCTGGCGCTGCTGGCCCAGCACTGCGGCGCGGCAGGCGCCACATGCCCGGCGCTGGTATTGCTTGACCTCCAAATGCCCGTCATGAGCGGCATCGACTTTTTGGCGGCCTACCAGCCTCAGCCCCCGGCGCAGGCAATTTGCGTGGTCGTGCTCACCTCCTCCGTGCATCCCCACGACCTATCACGCCTGCGGGGCCTACGTCACCTGGCCGTGCTGCAAAAGCCCCTAACGCGAGTCAAAATTAGCGCTTTGCTGCAAGAGCACTTTCAGCGCCAGCTGACAGCCTGATAAGTATTTTTCAATCAGTTAGTTGCATCAAGATAGCCTCCCCAAGCAGGGGCCGCAATCCCCAAATTATGCTTAGTTGAAAGACTAACTAATTATCCTAAAATTTCAACCGAATCAGAGAATTTACAACGTTAATGAAGAGACTAACGGGTTATTTGGAGTGTATGCACCGCGTGGAAACGGGCACCATGGTTTGCCGGTGGCTGTGCGAAGTCACCCCTACCGAAATGCGGACGAGTTACCAGTATTTATTGGCAGAGGCCCAACTACTTGGCTCCCGGCTCTGGCTGCTGGACATCCGGCGGCGCAACAACGAGGACCCGGAAACGGCGCAGTGGCTGCTGGATACCTTTATGCCCACGCTGGCGGCCCATTTTGGGGGACCAACTTTTTTGTCTTACCTGCTGTCGCCCAGTCATTTGGTGCGCATCAATGACCACGCACTGAATATCGTGCACGTCGCGCAGCTGCAACGGTCCGTCCACGTCGCCCTCTTCAACGAGGAAGGCGCAGCCAACGAGTGGCTGGTGCAGCAAGCTGGCAAGCTAAGCGTTGCTTGAAAAACCTCGCGCACTAACATGTCGAGTTGGGCAGCCAGCTAAGCTTTGTGCAAACCTTCAGGCAGCACCTGGCAGAGGTTGAAAAGCGAGGCACGCTTTACGTGCAGCAGAACCAGCTTGCCACCGACCGCCTAGGTCAGGATGTCTGCGTAGCGTGCGTCAGCATAAAAGCCGACAGAACAAGGATGGGGAGAAGCATAGTAAAGAAACGAGACGGAAAATGAATAGCCAGCACTAATTATTTTTGGGCCCTAGGTGCGCGGCAAGTAGCAGCACGGGCACTTGCGAGTAACGCACTACATCGGCGATGACGCTGCCGCTGAATACTTTGTGCGCCCAGCCGTGGCCCTGGTCGAGCAGTACTACTAAGTCGGCTTCCAGCTCATCGGCCGCCTGCCAGATGCCCGAAGCCGGGCTCGCATCCACTACCCGGCGTAGCTTGGCCTGACCCAGCACTGCGCCTAGGCCGCAGTGCTGGGCTGCGCGCAGCCCAGCCTGGCCAATCGGAGGCGCGCCGAGCGGCACGACGGTGACCACCAAGGCCTGGCAGCCCAAAATATCGAGTTGCGGCCCCAGCAACTGCGCCTCAGGCGAAAGCCGAAAAGGCCGGTCTTCCACGGCTAGCAGCAGACGGCGGGGCGCGTGCAGGGCGGCCAGGGGCAGGTTTTCGGGCACCAGCAGCAGCGGGTAGCCCGTCTGGTGGGCCAGGGGCAAGGGGCGGTTGCTGAGCCACTCATGGAGGGGGCCATCGGTGGCGGTGAGGCCCGCCACCAGCAGCAGCGGGCGGTAGTCGGCCAGCACCTGCGCTACGGCGCCCGCCCAGTCCGCCTCGACTACCTGCGTGGTGGCCGTCAGGGGCAGTTCACGGGCTTTTTGCTGCAGCCGCCAGCCGTCTTCCTGCACGTGCTCGGCGATGGCCTCGTGCATGGCCACGGCCATGCGGGGGCTGGTGTGAGGCAGCGAAAACACGTGCACCAAATGCAGCGCTGCCCCCAGCGGGGCGGCCAGTGCGGCGGCGTAAGCGCAGGCCCGGTCACCAGCGGGCGAAAAATCGGTGAGCACAACGAGAGTAGGCTGCATTATGAAGGGGCTAAGACAGCAGCAGTAGCCCGTTTGAGCTACTGTTGCCTATATACTTAAGTAGGGCCAGGCGACTAGACCTAAGCTGGCGCCAGCGTGGCAGATTTCGGCAACGGCTGGGTAGCCGGCGTGGGCTGCGGAGCTATCGCCACCCCACGCCGCCAGACGATAAGCTTTTGCAGCTCAACCGCCCAAAAGACTAGGCTGGATAAAGCCAGCGTGACACCCAGCTCAGCCAGGGTGAGGCGCTGGGTGCTGAACAAGCGGTTGCCGAACGGCACGTAGATGATGAGCAGGTGCAGCGCCACGGTCAGGGCCACGGCCCCTAGCATGGGCTTGTTGGAAAGCAGCCCAAGGCTGAAAAGGGACTCGCGCCGCGAGCGGATGGCCAGCGCCAGCCCCAGTTGGCTGAAGCAGAGCACGGTGAAGGCCATCGTTTGCCAGTGGAGCAGGCCCTGGCGGATGGACCAGGCCTGCATCCCGATGGTGAGGAGGCCCACCAGCAAGCCCACGCCAAGGATAAACCAGCCTAGGCCATCGGCGAAAATGGTTTGGCGCGGGGCCACGGGCGGGCGCTGCATGCTGTGCTTTTCCGAAGGCTCATAGGCCAGCGCCAGGCCGGGCAGGCCATCGGTAATGAGGTTAATCCACAGAATATGAATGGCCAGCAGCGTAATAGGCAGGCCCAGCAGCGGCGCAAAAAACAGGGTCGTGATTTCGCCCACGCTACCCGCCAGGATGTAGCGGATGAACTTGAGGATGTTGTCGTAGATGCGGCGGCCGTGCCGCACGGCCGCCACGATGGTGGCAAAATTGTCGTCGAGCAGAATCATGGCCGCCGCTTCCTTGGCTACCTCGGTGCCGTTGATGCCCATGGCGATGCCGATGTCGGCGTTTTTGAGGGCCGGCGCGTCGTTCACCCCGTCGCCGGTCATGGCCACGAACTGGTGCCGGGCCTGCAGCGCATGGATGATGCGCAGCTTCTGCGCCGGGTCGACGCGGGCGTACACGCGCACTTTTTCTACCACGGCGGCGAAGGCGGGCTCGTCCAGGGCCGTCAGCTCGGGGCCGGTTAGCACCAGCTCTTCTTTAGAGGAGATGATGCCCAGCTTCTCGGCAATGGCTTTGGCGGTGAGCTTGTGGTCGCCGGTAATCATGACGGGGATGATACCGGCGGCCTTGCACTCGGCCACCGCCTGGCGCGCCTCTTCCCTAGGTGGGTCAATCAGGCTGGCGAAACCGAGGAAGGTGAGGTTGGTTTCGACGGCGGCCGGGGTGAGGTCGGCGGGCAATTCGGGCAGCATTTTGGCCCCGTAGGCTAGCACGCGGTAGCCCTGCGCGGCCTGCGCATCCACGCGCCAGGTGAGGTCGGCCAGGCTACCCTGCTGCCTGGCCGTGAGCTGTTTATAGAGCGAGCCGGCAGCTCCTTTGGTGAGCACCAGCACGCCCTGCGGGGTTTGGTGCAGCGTGGTCATGCACTTGCGCTCCGAGTCAAAAGGCAACTCGGCCAGGCGCGGAAACTGCGCTTCCAGCGCGGGGCGGGCGTAGTCCTTGCTGGCCGCGTACCGCGCCAGGGCTACCTCGGTCGAGTCGCCGAGCCAGTGGTTTTGCGTGTCGTGGCTGGCGTCGGTGTTGAGGGCCAGGGCCGTGAGTAGGGCATTGCGGTCAGCTAGCCCTTCCATTTTTACCGCAGGCACTTCATAGAGGGCTTCCACCGTCATCTGGTTGAGGGTGAGCGTACCCGTCTTGTCGGTGCAGATGTACGTGACCGACCCTAGGGTTTCCACGGCCGGCAGCTTGCGCATCAGGGCGTGGCTTTTCATGAGCCGGCCCGCGCCCAGCGCCAGCGACACGGTGACCAGCGCCGGCAGGGCCTCTGGCAAGGCCGCGATGGCCAGCGAGATGGCCACCAGCAGCAGGTTTTCCCAGGGCTCGCCCCGCAGGCAGCCGACCCCAAAGAACAGGGCCCCCACCGCCAGCGCGGCTACCGACAGGCGCTTGCCGAGCGTGCCCAACCGCTTTTGCAGTGGCGTCACCACCTCGGCCGTCTGGATGAGCGTCGCAATCTTACCCAACTCGGTCTTCATGCCGGTGGCTACCACGTAGGCCGTGGCCCGGCCGTTGGTAATGGACGTGCCTTTGTAGCCCAGGTTCAGCCGGTCGCCGAGCGGGTACTCGCCAACGGGCAGTGCGGCCACGGACTTTTCCACGTTGCCGGATTCGCCGGTCAGCGACGATTCGTCTACTTTCAGGGCGTGGGTTTCGAGGAAGCGCACGTCGGCCGGAATCACGTTACCGGCTTCGAGTAGCACCACGTCGCCGGGCACCAAGTCGGCCGTGGGCACCTGCTGGGCCTGGCCGCCGCGCAGCACCTGGGCGTGGCTGGCGGCCATCTTTTGCAACGCCTCCATCGCCTTGTCGGCCCGGTACTCCTGCACGAAGCCGATGAGGGCATTGAGCACCACGATGGCCAGGATAACGTAGGCTGACTTGGCCTCGCCGATGAGCACCGACACCCCGGCGGCGACCAGTAGCACCAGTATCATCACGTCGGCGAGCTGGTGCAGCACGAGCTGCCAGATGGTTTTCTGGTGCGCATCTGCGAGCCGGTTTGGGCCGTGCGCGGCCAGCCGCTGGCTGGCCGTGGCCGCGTCGAGGCCAGCCGGCAAGGTCGCCAGCTCGGCGGCCACGTCGGCCACGGGGGCGAGGTAATAGTCCATAGTTGAATTGGTGGTCTTTGGGTATTCGTTCTGACGTGGAACCCTACCCCCGACCTTCCCTCCATTTCGGAGAGGGGGCCGAGGGTAGGGCGCCCACGCTAGGTCGGCTATTCAGTCACTCCAGCCGTCCACTGCCAGTCCCGGATTTCGGGCATATCCTGGCCGTGGCGGTAGATGTACTGCTTGTGGGCCACCAGTTTATCCTTTAGGTACTGCTTGAGGTGCGCGCCCTGGTTGCCGAGTTGGGGCACGCGGTCGAGCACGTCCATCGCCAGGTGAAAGCGGTCGAGCTCGTTGAGTACCGTCATGTCGAAGGCCGTTGTAATGGTACCTTCCTCCTTGTAGCCGCGCACGTGCAGGTGGGTGTTGTTGGGGCGGTTGTAGGTGAGGCGGTGCACCAGCCAGGGGTAACCGTGGAAGGCAAAAATCACCGGCTTGTCGCGCGTAAACAGCGCGTCGTAATCCGCGTCGGCGAGGCCGTGCGGGTGCTCGGTGCTGCGTTGCAGGCGCAGCAAATCCACCACGTTCACGACCCGAATTTTCAGCTCCGGCAGGTGCTCGCGCAGGATGGACACGGCCGCCAGGGTTTCGAGCGTGGGCACATCGCCGCAGCAGGCCAGCACGGCGTCGGGCTCCTGGCCGGCGTCGGAGCTAGCCCAGGGCCAGATGCCGATGCCCTGGGTGCAGTGCTTGATGGCCGCGTCCATACTCAGCCACTGCGGGGCGGGGTGCTTGGCGGCCACTATCACGTTCACGTAGTGGCGGCTGCGCAGGCAGTGGTCCATTACCGAGAGCAGGCAGTTGGCATCGGGCGGTAAATACACCCGCACGATGCTGGCTTTCTTGTTCACCACGTGGTCCATGAAGCCGGGGTCCTGGTGCGTGAAGCCGTTGTGGTCCTGCCGCCACACGGTGCTGGTGAGCAGATAGTTGAGCGAGGCGATGTTGCGCCGCCACGGAATCTCTAGGGTCGTTTTCAGCCACTTGGCGTGCTGATTGAACATCGAATCGACGATGTGAATGAACGCCTCGTAGCTGTTGAAGAGCCCGTGCCGGCCGGTCAGCAAGTAGCCCTCCAGCCAGCCTTCGCACTGGTGCTCGCTCAGCATTTCCACCACGCTGCCTGCGGGGGCCAAGAACTCGTCGTGCGCGGCCGTTTCGGCGTCCCACTGCCGGCTGGTGGCCTCGAATACCGACCCCAGCTTGTTGGAGAGCGTTTCGTCGGGCCCGAAAATGCGGAAGCTACGCGGGGCCGAATTGCGCGCCACCACGTCGCGCAGGAATTTGCCGACCGTACCCGTGTCGCTGGCTTCCACGGTGCCCGGCGCGGGCACGGCCACGGCGTAGTCGGCAAAATCGGGCAGGTGCAGCGGTTGCAGCAGCAGGCCGCCGTTGGCGTGCGGGTTGGCGCCCATACGGCGGTTGCCTAGGGGGGCCAGCTCGGCTAGCTCAGGCAGCAGGCGGCCGGCTTCATCAAACAATTCTTCGGGCCGGTAGCTTCGCAGCCAGGCTTCTAGCTGCGCCAGGTGCGCAGGCGGCGCTTCGGCCGATACGACCAGCGGCACCTGGTGGGCGCGGAAAGAGCCTTCATTGGGCAGGCCATCGACCTCCTTCGGGCCGGTCCAGCCCTTGGGCGAGCGCAGCACAATGAGCGGCCAGCGCGGCCGGATAGACTCGGTCTGCGCCTGAGCGTTGTGCTGAATGGCCAGGATGTTTTCCACGGCCTCGTCAAGCGCCGCGGCCATGGCTTGGTGCATCAGCGCGGGCTCGTGGCCTTCCACGTAGTAGGGCGTCCAGCCGTAGCCGCGAAGTAATTGGTCTAATTCTTCGGGCGTGATGCGGGCCAGCACCGTGGGGTTGGAAATCTTGTAGCCATTCAGGTGCAGGATGGGCAGCACCGCCCCGTCGGTAGCGGGGTTGAGAAATTTATTGCCGTGCCAGGCCGTGGCCAGCGGGCCGGTTTCGGCCTCGCCGTCGCCCACCACGCAGGCCACAATCAGCTCGGGGTTATCGAACACGGCCCCGAAGGCGTGGCTGAGCGAGTAGCCCAGCTCGCCGCCCTCGTGGATGGAGCCCGGCGTCTGGGGGCCCGCGTGGCTGGAAATGCCGCCCGGAAACGAGAACTGCCGAAACAGCTTGCGCAAGCCGTTCTCATCCTCGCTGATGTGGGGGTAGACCTCGCTATAGGTACCTTCCAAATAGGTGCCCGCCACCACCGCCGGCCCGCCGTGGCCGGGGCCGCAGACGTAAATCATGTCCAGGTCATACTTGCGAATCGCCCGGTTGAGGTGGGTGTAGATGAAGTTCTGGCCCGGCGTGGTGCCCCAGTGCCCCAGCAGCAGCGGCTTGATGTGGGCCAGCGTCAGCGGCTCGCGCAGCAAGGGGTTGTCGTACAAGTACATCTGCCCTACCGAGAGGTAGTTGGCCGCCCGCCAGTACGCATCAACGAGCCGAAGGGCAGCGGGCGCGAGCGGGGTATCGAAGGCTGGCGCCGTGGGCAGGGCGAGGGTGGTAGTTTCCATACTATACAGTGGATTAATGTTTTAAGTGAGGCCTAGCGCCGGCAGCCAGGCGCTCATGGGCTCCCAACTGTTTGTGCGACACTAAGTATTCCTGACCTGCATCAGGCTTCGGTGGGCAGCACCAGTACCGGGATGGCGCTGTATTTCAGCACCTGCGCCGTAACGCTGCGGTGGAATAGCTCGCCCCAGAAGCTGCGGGGCCGCGCCAGCACCACCACCAAATCGTAGTCGGCGGGCTGGGCCACGGCCAGAATGCCCTCAGCTGGCGCGGCGGCCGTGGAGTGGCGGTAGCGCACGGGCGTGGGCAGGTCGCTAGCCAGCCCCGTCCACCGCACCGACTCCAGCACTTCGGCCTCCCGGTCCTCAGGGCCGGGGTGGGCGGCCACGTGCAGCACGGTCAGCTCTGCGCCCAATGCGTTGAGCAGATGGCGGGCCATGCCGGCGTAGTCGCCTAGGGTAAAGGCTTCGCGGTCGAGGGCCAGCAGCACCCGCGTGGGCGGCGTGGTGGCGGCCACGGCGGCCGGCACTACCAGCAGGGGGTAGGGCGCCGTGCGCAGGATGTCGAGCGAGGTCGTGTGCACCAGCTCGTCGGGAATATCGGCGTAGTTGGGCCAGCCCAGCACTACCAGCAGCGGGTGGTGCCGGCTCACGGCATCGGCCACGGCGTCTACTACCCGGCCGTGGCCGATTTCGGCTACTACTGGCACGGCCAGATTACCCGCCATCCGCTTCAGGGCTAGCGCGATTACTTCCTGGTTCAGATTCGAGAGCTCGCCGGTGAGCCGGTCGGGGTCGAGCAGGGAATCGCGGCGCACGTGCAGCAGCACCAGCCGGGCGTCGAGCGGCGCGGCCAGACTGGGGCGTAGTCGAGCGCTTGGTCGGCAGCGCGAAAGAAGTCGGTGAGCAGGAGCAGCGAAGGAGCCATGAGTCAACAGTTGCCGAAGGGGTAAAACCTAGGGCAAAGGACCGGGCGCCGGGCAGCGCCGACCATGCGCAAAGTCAAGTCCGCCACATGACTTTCGTCAAGCAGGCGGCTGAACTGGTCACGTAATCTTGCAGCTCGCCTTTTTGCGTCGCTCTACCCCTACTGCTGGGCAGCTTACTTCTTTCTCCATAGTATGACCATCAGCGTTTTCAGCGCCTATCCTTTCGAGCGTCCTTACCTGCTAGCAGCAGCCAAGGGCCAGCACGCGTTCAATTTTCGGGACGAAGCCCTGACGCTGGAAACCGCCGCGCAGGCCGCCGGCAGCGTGGCCGTGGCGGTGTTTGTTAACGACGACGCGTCGGCGCCGGTACTGGCGCAGCTGCGGGCGCTGGGGGTGCGCTACCTACTGGTGCGCTCGGCGGGCCACGACAACGTGGACCTGCCCGCGGCCCACCGCCTCGGGCTGCGCGTGGCCACCGTGCCGCACTATTCGCCTTTCGCCATTGCTGAGCACGCCCTGGCCCTCATGCTCTCCTTGAACCGCCACCTGCGCCAGGCCGATGCCCAAGTGCGCCGTGCCGACTTCCGGCTCGACAACCTGGTGGGCTTCGACCTGCACGGCAAAACGGTGGGCATCATTGGCTGCGGCACCATCGGGGGCACGCTGGCGCGGCTGCTGCACGGCTTCGGCTGCCGCCTGCTGGGCTACGACGTGCAGGAAAACGACGAGCTGACCCGGCGCTACGACCTCAAATACGTGCCGCTAGCGGTGCTCTACGCCCAGGCCGACGTTATCTCAGTGCACGCGCCGCTCACGCCGGCCACCCGGCACCTGCTGGGCCCGGCCGAGCTGGCCCAGATGAAGCCAGGCGTCATGCTCATCAACACGGGCCGGGGCGCGCTGCTCGACACCCAGGCCGCCCTGGCAGCGCTGGCCACCGGGCAGCTGGGCTACCTGGGCCTAGATGTGTACGAGTACGAAAAGGGCCTGTTTTTCAATGACCACTCGCAGCAGCCCCTCCACGATGAGGTGCTGCGCCAGCTCCTCGCCTACCCTAACGTGCTGGTAACGGGTCACCAGGGCTTCCTGACCCGCGACGCGCTGACCAACATTGCCACCGCGTCGCTTGAAACGCTGGGCTGCTGGCTCGCCGGCCAGCCCGCCCCCAACGAGTTGCTGTCAGTAGTGGTCGTTCCAGTCGACCTGGCTATTGCTTAGGTAACATTCTATAAATAAAGTATATGCAAGCCACTGGCAGCTCTACCCGGCCCTACGTCATTGCCTGGGTATTTTCCTTGATGTTCTATTTTTTAGCCTACGCCATTCGCTCGTCGCCCGCCGTCATGATTCCCGAGCTGGCGCGGGCCTTCGGCGTGTCGGCCGGGGGGATAGGGAATATCTTGGGCACCTACTACTACGCCTATGCGCTTACGGGCCTAATTGCTGGCTTTGCTCTCGACCGCCTGGGGCCTAAGTACTCGGTGCCAGCCGGAGTAGGCGTGTTGGCGCTAGGCTGTCTGCTGTTCGCCATTCCGGATGCGGCAGCCGGCAATGCCGGGCGACTGGTGCAGGGCATGGGGTCAGCGTTTGCCTTCATTGGGGCAGTGTATTTGGCTTCCCATGCGTTCTCGGCGGGCTCGCTGGCCACGGCCATCGGCGCTACGCAGTGCCTGGGCATGCTAGGCGGCTCGGTGGGGCAGTCGGCAGTGGGCCCGCTGCTGCGGCAGGGCCTGGGTGTGCACACGTTTTGGCTGGCCATGGGCGGGGCTAACCTGCTCATCGGCCTGGGGCTGCAGTTTATCATTCCGGCCGTGCCTAAGGCTGTTCAGCCCACCGCTGAGCCGCCAGCCAGCCTAGGTGCCACGCTACGTATTGTTTTTTCCAATCCGCAGTCCTACTTGTGTGGGCTGGTGGCGGGCCTGTTGTTTGCCCCCACCACCTTGTTTGCCATGACGTGGGGGGTAGCCTTTTTGCAGCACGACTGGCAGGTGAGCTACGTCGCGGCCACCTGGGCCTGCTCGATGGTGCCGCTGGGCTGGGTGGTGGGCTGCCCGCTGCTAGGCTGGGCCGCCGACCACGTGGGCCGCAAGCCCGTGCTGCTGGCCGGGGCCGGGCTCATGCTGCTCAGCTTTGCGCAGTTTGTGCTGCTGCCCGGCTGGTTGCCCCTGCCCGCCAGCTTGTTTTTGTTTGGCGTCGCCTCGGGCGTAGCTATGATTCCATATTCCATCATCAAGGAGGTAAACCCCGACCAGGTGAAGGGCAGCGCCACCGGGGCCATGAACTTCCTGACGTTTGGCGTCACGGCCTTGGTGGGGCCGCTATTTGGGCGCTGGTTTGGGCAGGGCTTGGCCACGGCGCCTGACCCACTAGCGCACTTTCGGGCGGCGGGGCTGTTTTGGCTGATGGGCATCGGGCTGGCCATCATCGGCAGCCTATTTCTGCGCGAGACTGGACGTAAGCAAGTCGCTCAAATTGTTGTGCCAGCTACGGAGCTACGTCCGGCGGTAATTGCCTAAGGCTAAAGGGGCATAACAGTCACTTACACCGTCTTATTGATGAGCCATCTGCTAATTTTGCAAACCTCCATTCCTTAGTAGACCCAAGCTTTCCTCACAATTTAATCCATTGATTATCAAGGCGTATTACTCCAATAAGGGTGCCTTACTAGATGCGCATAGCGTTCAACAGAGAGTTCGTTCTTTGAACGCTTTCAGCATCCCACTCAGCTGGTTCGAAAGGCCGTTTTTTGAGCTCTTTTTCGGGAGAGTAATGTGAACAGTATACCACCTGCTACCTGACGGCGTAGGAAGCAAGAGCTCGCGGGGCTTTTCTAACTGAACTGCCGAACTTGGGCCTGTTTCCCCTGACTTCCACTCGCTCGGCGTGCGTTCCGCTTGCGTCGGCTTTGCCCATGAGTTTTGTCCCCGCCGATTACCCGCAGTTTCTCACCGCTATCAAACAGCGGGTACGTGCCGCCCAGTACCAAGCCCTACAGGCCGTTAACCGCGAGCAACTGCAGCTCTATTGGGACCTAGGACAACTGATTGCCGAACGGCGGCAGCAAGCGGGCTGGGGCAAGAAGATTGTCGAAACGCTGGCTCACGACCTGCAAACCGAATTTGTGGGCCTCAGCGGCTTTTCGGCTTCTAATCTGTGGCGCATGCGGGCTTTCTATTTAGCCTACGCCCACGAGGAGATTCTCGCACCACTGGTGCGAGAATTAGGCTGGAGCCTGAATGTGGCCATCTTGGAGAAAACGTAGTCCGCGCACGAGCGCTTCTTCTACGTAAGCCAAGCCCTTCAGCACCGCTGGACCAAAGCCACCTTACTGCATCAGCTGCAAGCCCAGGCCTACCAGAAGACCGTCACAGCCCAGCACAACTTCGAACAGACCTTGCCAGTGGCGCAGCACGCCCCGGCCGTGCTAGCTCTTAAAGACGAATACCTCTTTGACTTTCTGGAACTGAGTGTGCCGCATTCGGAATATGAGTTGGAGCAGGCCTTGCTCAGCCACGTGCGGCGCTTTTTGAGCGAGATGGATGGGGACTTCACCTTCATTAGCAATCAGTACCGGCTAGAACTCGCGAGGCAGGAGTATTTTATTGACTTACTGCTCTTCCACCGCGAACTACAATGCTTGGTGGCCATTGAGCTCAAGATTGACGAGTTCCGGCCCGAGTACGCGGGTAAGATGAACTGCTACCTCTGCGTGCTCAATGACACCGTGCGCAAGGCACATGAGCAACCTAGCATCGGCATTATCACCTGCCAGAGTAAAAACCGCACGGTAGTCGAATTTGCCCTGCGTGATGTCAACAAACCCATCGTCGTGGCAACCTACACGTATTTCGATACACTGCCCAGCGAACTACGGCCCTTCTTTCCTTTCAACGAAGAATTGGTGCGCCGTCTCGATGCCGTAACGCCGGCCTTGCAGGCACCTTTCGAAAGCAAGTCCACGACACCTACGGGAGCTGATCAACCTTAATAAACTGGCTTCAGTGCGCGAGCAGGGTAGTCAGCAGGGCCTACAGTGGTTGGCTACTTGGTCCATTGCACAAATACATGCTCTTCGCCCGCGAGCTCCTCGTCAATGATGGCCGCGATAAGGGTCCAGTCTCCTCCCGCTAGCCCCGCGCCAAGAGTTGGGTAGCCAATGCGGCGGCCAGCATACGCCTGCTTCACGCTTCGAAAGACTTGCCTAATGGCGGCATAATCTGCTTTTAGCCCACCTCCGCGCCACTGATACTGCGTGTACCCATTGAAGATAGTCAACACTTTGCCGGGGACATCTATATGGGCCACGGAGTAGCTACCGAGTTCGCTGTGGTCCCCGGATACCGTTGTGAGGTCAGCCTGATAGGCAGCAGGGAATACCTGTTTGATGGTTTTGGCGATACCAGCGCCCATCTGACAAAATCAATTACAGCCGTGCACGATAACGTCAAATTCGCCTGCTTTCGCTTTCTGGACTAGATCATCATGTTCCGTTTGCATCACCTATTTTCCGTTTGCATCACCTATTTATTACTTCATTTCGAAGGTAAAACTGGCTCACTCAAAAGTCTTATAGTTTCCAATACGTAAAGTAGCGGCTCAAAAAGAGCTGATCTAAGCCCCCTAAGTGCCTGCCGCCCTACGTCATCGCGCTACAAACCGGTCCGAAAACCGATTTGACCGGTCAGGCAAACCGGTCAAATCGGTAGGTAAATGCGTGCTTTTTGAAAGCAGTTTGACCGGTTTTGAGACCGGCTTGACCGGTTTTCAGAGTAGGTTATCCTCGCTTTCGGTGGGGTAACCCGGGTGGATCGGACTTGGCCTGCTTGCTGCTACTTGGTCGCTACTACCTACTACTGCTTGGCCACCAATAAGCCCAGTGGCTCTGAAAGGGGGGGGGCAATGTTGAGCCCCTCCTGCTTCTTTTACGTGTTGCAATCCAGGGTTTGCAGTCAGTAATGTCCCTATTAATATATCGTCAGTCGGGTCGACTCTCGCCCACAACGTAAGATGTACACGCCAGCGGGGATACTGGTCAGATCCAAGGCTAGTATCCCAACCGGAACCGTGCAGATACTTCGGCCGCTTAGGTCGAGCAGTTCCGCTGGGCCGTCTGTCGAGGTCGTCCACTGAACCCGCCCGTGAGTCGGGTTGGGAAAGAGTACCAGGGCGTTGGGTGCTGCGCTGCTGCCCACAGCCAGCGCTCGCACTGGTGAAAAAGTAGCTGTGCCGTCCGTGTCTACCTGGCGTAGGCGGTAGTATACGATGGCCGCTGGGTAATGCGCGATGTCTAGGTCTGTCCAAGTGTAAGCGTAGCCGACGGAGGAGGTGCCATGACCCGGCACTCGCCCCAACGGGGCAAACACGTGGCCATCAGAACTGCTTTGCACTTCGAAGTAATTGCTGTTCTTCTCGGATGCCGTTGTCCAGCGCAGCAGGGCAGCACGGCTCTGTTGTGCGACCGAGAACGCTGTCAATTCCACAGGTAATGGCCCCGCTGGTTGGATGGAAACAGTGCTGGTCGCCAACGAAATAGCGCCCGCCTGCGAGAGCCCGCGCCCGATAAGGCGGGAGCCCGTCATCAGGTTGATGGCCCCATCGGAAAGAATCGTGCCGCGGAACAGGGCATTCTCCCCCAAGTCGAACCGGCCCGTTATCCGCCAGTAGACATTGCTGACAGCAGCGCCATTAATTAGCACCACGCTTGCGGCCGTTCCGGTGGCCAGTGCCCCGTCGATGTTGAGAATAAACAACGAATTTGGGTCGCCCTGGCCGTCGAGGGTCAAGGTGCCGTTCAGCGTGGCGGCCGCCCCCGTGCAGTACGTATTGGGGGTAAGCGTCTGCCCACCCAAGTTGACGCCGATGGTGATGCCGCACGTAACCGCACTCAGGGCACTGTATGCGGCCCGTACGTCGGCCGCAGCTTGGACAGATGCACTGTTCTGTACCTGAGTTTGCCCAGTGAGCATTTCAGGAAGAAAGCCCGTGAAGGCTCCCGCATTGGTGCCGATGTCGCCGTTGATGAGGGTGGGGCCGGAGTTGTTGACGGCGCCCACCGCGGTGAACAAGACAAAGCTAGCTGCAGCGCCCAGAGGCGGCGGGGCCTGCCCAAAACCGACCTGCGGCAAAATCAGCAGCGCGGCAGCGGATAGGAGTAGGCGAAGTTTCATGGGCTCGGAGTAAAGTGATAACTTTGTGAAGTACAAATCTCCACCTCCTAAACCCTTAGATTTTTACATATTACCCTAAATAATTTATATAGTTTACATGGGTTAAAACAAGTTTTTTTTGTGCTTCAGTCCTTTGAAAAAGGTAGGGGTTAGTCCGGTTTCCTTTTTGAACTGCCCAGACAGATGGGCGACGCTACTGTAACTGAGTTTAGCGGCGATTTCGGTCAGGTTCAATTCGTCGTAGAGCAACAGCTCTTTTACCCGCTCAATCTTGTGCCGGATAATAGAGCGCTCAATGGTGACGCCGGTGGACTCCGAAAAAAGGGTGGCAAGGTAGGCGTAGTCTCTATCGAGCTGTTGGTTAATGTATTCGGAGTTTTTGATTTTTGGCAGCGTATCGGCGTTGAGCACCAGTTGCATGATGCAGGTCTGAATCTGTTCAATCACGGCGCCTTTGCTGTGGTCGAGCAATTCGACCCCTAGCTCCTGCAGCTCTCGTTGCAACTGCTCGTGCTGCTCGGGGCTGATGTCCTGCTTGAATTCTACTTCTCCCAAATCCACCTGGCCGTAGTGCAGCCCGAGCTTGTCGAGCTTGTCCTGCACCTGCATTTTGCAGCGCACGCTGACCATGTATTTAATATATGGTTTCATGCAAATAAATTAAAATTAATATAAATTAGACTGGGCTGACCAAGACCGGGCCCTACTAGCCAGCGGATAAGAAAAAAGCACAGGCAAGTATTTGGGTTGAAATGAGGTGGTCGGATAATTTTGGACAGAATAAGGCTTTACCCTTCCTGCGTCATGAAAGACAGCCCGCAACCCATCAAACACCGCCGTTACGATGCCCCTTTTAGCTTCTCACCCTTGCCGCCTATTCTTGGCACGACCACTTTACCAAACTAAAGGAATCCAGGTAAGCGGGCGTGACGTACGAAGCCGGCGCAACGCCCTGCGTGGCGAATAAGGCTAGGTAGCGCGGCTCAAAAGCGAAGGTCCCGCGGGCGGCTTCCGTGAAGGCGAAGCTTTCCATCGTGCCCGTCGCGTAGAGGAACCGAAAGTGGCGGCCCTTCTTTTCAATTTTGAGGGCCGACTTGCGCAGGTTGGCCGCGACGAGCGCGTCGGCGGGATACCGCAAGGCAAACAAGGGGACGTGCGCAAATTCCTCAGGCTTGCTGCGGCTGGCGGCCTCCGCCGAGCTCAGGCCCTGCACGATAATCTCGGCGGGATGGGCGTAGCCCCCGAAGTAATCGTTGTAGGACAGCGAGAGGCGCAGCAGCTTACCAGTAAATTCTTTGTTTTCAGCAAGCAAGAGGCCCGCCTGCTGCCAGTTGTGGCGAGGGAAGAACTGGTCGAGGTGCAGTTCGGCCGAAAAGCACTCCGCGCCAATGCGCCGCACCAGCAGGTTGCGAATACCTGCTGGGCGCTGGCCCGCGGGCCAGCTATCGCCCGGCAGGGTATAGAGCGCGCAGGTGCCGGGACGGGCCGTCCGCTTCGTCCACCACGCGGTATCCAGGTGCTGCACTGACCACCCCCGGTTCCGGAGCGAATCGGCGGCTAGACTAGTAAATGAATCGTGGAAATCGGTCGGGGCGGGAGCACGTACCAGCCACCAGCCTACGGCTATCGTACTACTTACTACAGAAGCTGCGACTAGGAAGCCTACCCAGCGCGGTGTCCGCCGGCGGGCCAACGGCGTAGGAGGAGTGGCGGTAGCCGTTGGGGCAGGCACCGCCGCAGAAATTGATAAGGAGGGGGCTGCGAGGCTGCTGCGGTACTGAAACCAGTAGGGATAATGACTCTCGTGCGTTTTGCGCCGCCCCTCGTCGGTGTGGGGTGCTTGCAGCACGAAGCGGGCCAGGGTATCAAGCGTGGCCACCGACGGATTTTCCTGCTTACCCTCCGTACGGTGGAGCAGGTAGCGCGCGTAATTTTTGAGGCTCTTGCTACCCACCACCAAGCCGGTCTGCTCTAAGATCGCGGCCGCTAGCAGCCTACTGTCCGCTTCGGAAAGGGGGGCGTGCAGGGGCTGGCCCAGTCCCTGCCGGCATACCGCCTCAAACAGGCGGCGAAAGGCCGCTTCGTTACTTACCTGCTCCATATAGGGCCGATTCCAGAACATTTCCACGGCAATTCTGAAGGTTTCCAGGCCAGTTGTTGCTGGTCGGGGGGCCGGCTGGCACCTTTGCCACATGTCAAAAGTAGCTACTGTTTTACTCCTACTGGGCTTGCTGCTGCCGGCTCGCCGCCTACTGGCACAGAACCTCCAGTTCCACTACGACCTGCGCCACACGCTCGCCCCCGCTGCCAACTCGTCCAACTTTCCGTCCCTCTCGTTCGAGTACTTCAAGAACAGTGATACGCTCAACCACGGGGCCTTCCTGTTCAAGCTCCAGGCCGACCTCACGGGCCAGCGCCACAACCAGGGCCAGTTGTATACCCAGCTCACTCAAACCCTGCGTTACTGGAAACCCCAGGTGCAATTAGCCCTTAACTACACCGCCGGCCTAGGCGTAACGCCTGACGGCTACGGCTTTTATCTAACCAGCACCCTGGGGGCAGGCCTGGCCTACCCCTTCCAGTGGAAAGGAGCCTTTTTATCGGTCAATGCCCTCTACCGCTACACGGCCTTCGAACGCCCTAGCTACGACCCGCAACTGACCTTCTATTTCGGCCGGGGCTTCTTCCACTATAAGCTGTTCGCGGCGGGGAGCTTGGTGGGGTGGACCGAAAATCGCAACCAGGGCACCCCCGAAACCAGCCAGTTTACTGGTAAGAAGATAGCGTTCTTCGGCGACCCTCAACTTTGGTTTACCGTGCGCAAGGGCTTAGCGGTGGGAAGTCGGGTCAATGTATACTACCATCTGCTAAGCACCAAAGACCAGGTACAACTCTACCCCACGCTTGGAATAAAGCACCTGTTTTAGATACCCTATTAGGGTAACAGACTACTTTGAATGGATTCTGAAAGTAGGCGAACGGCGGCATGCTAGTATCGACTGCCAGACAAATGTAAATTCATAAAATACTGACCACTAATACAAAGCTTTCCAATAAGGGCCAGGTTAGCAAGGCATTCCACAAATGCTACAGTGAAACTTTACGCTGGGCGAAGGTGTGGCAAGCCAAGCGCGAGGCTGACCAGTAAACACGGCGCGCCTATTAGCAAGCGGAAGCTAAAACGTATGATTGCACTCTCCGTTGCCGGGCTCGTTCACCAGTTGCTGGCTAAATAAAAAGGAGCTTCTTCATTGCTGCAACGATTTAAAATACAAGCTAGTAGCTACTATGCTTTTCAAATCAAAACAATGAGTTTAATTAGCCTGCTAGGTAAGCTACTTGCTTTTTTACCAGGCACCTTGTCAGGAGCCGTATTTTAGTGCTCTTATTGCCCCTATTATTTGTTTTTCGAGCCTTATGTCTGCTCACACTCCGGCGCACCCGGCCCCCATGCCGGCTTCCGAAGACCTGCTGGAAGTGCTATTCAACGTCTCGATGACGGGCGTTATCCTTTTTCGGCCCGTGTTCGCGGCCGACGGGGCCGAAATCGTGGACTTGGCCTACGTGCGGCTCAACACCGCCGCCCAGCAGATGCTGCAGTTGCCGGAGCGGCCCGAGCAGTCGTTCCTGACGCTTTACCCCACTGCCCGGCCCACCGGCGTATTCGACTTTTACTGCCAGGCGTTCCAGGCGGCCACGGTCAAGCGGCACCAATTCAATTACCAGCACGACGGGCTCGACGCCTACTTCTACCTCGCGGCGCAGCGTAGCGGGGAAGTGCTGGTCGTCAGCTTCACCGACACCAACGAGCAGCCCCGCTCGGCGGTGGAAGAGGCGTTGCGCGCGAGCCAGGTCCGCGAGCAGGCGGCCCTGGCCGCCGCCGAAGCCCGGCAAGCGACGCTCTACGCCATGTTTGAGCAAGCGCCCGTAGCCATCAGCCTGCTGCAAGGCCCCACCCACGTTATTGAGTTTGCCAACGCGCGCATGGCGCAGCTCTGGGACCGGTCCCTGGCGCAGGTAGCGGGGCAGGCCCACTTTACGGCCCTGCCCGAGCTGGCCGGCCAGGGGTTCGAGGACATACTCGGCGCTGTCTGGCGCACAGGCGAGCCCCATTACTTGCAGGAGCAGTTCGTTTCCCTGCGCCGGGCCGGGCAGCCGTACCAGGGGTACTTTAACATCACCTATCAGCCGAGCTACGACGGCCAGGGGCAGCGCACGGGCGTGCTGACGTCGGCCATTGACGTCACGGAGCAGGTCCTGGCTCGCCAGCAGGTCGAACAGCTCAACCAGCAGCTCGAAGCGGCCCGCGCCGAGGCCGAGCGCGAGCGGAACCAGCTGCAAGCCCTTATCGCGCAAGCCCCGGTGGCCATCGCTTTGTTTGAGGGGGAAGACTTGCACGTTACGTCAGTGAATGCCGTGATATCGGCGCTCTGGGGCCACACCCCCGCGCAGGTCCTAGGCCGGCCGCTGCTGGAGGGCGTGCCCGAGCTGCAAGGCCAGGGCTTCGACGACTTGCTGCGGCAGGTGCTGCACACGCAGGCGCCGTATACCGGCACCGAAATCCCCGCCACGCTGCGGCGCGGCGGCCAGCTTCACACGACCTATTTCAACTTCGTGTACCAGCCGCTTTACGAGGTTGAAGGCCAGGTAACCGGCGTACTCTGCGTAGCCGTGGACGTGACCGAGCAGGTAGTGGCCCGCCAGCAGGTGCAGACGCTTAACGAGGAGCTGGCCGCTATTAATGAGGAGCTGCGGGCTAGCAACGAGGAATACCAGTTGGCCAACGTGGCCCTCATCAAGTCGCAGCAGCAGCTGCGGCAGCTTACGCACGAGCTGGAAGCCCGCGTGCAGCAGCGCACCGCCGAGGCTGTGCAGGCCCGCCTCAGCACGGAACACCAGCGCCAGCGGCTGGAACGGCTGCTCTGGGAGGCCCCAGCCGCCGTGGCCATTATCGGCGGGCCGGAATTGGTGTTCGAGTTTTTCAATCCGCTCTACGCCGCCATGTTTGCCGGGCGGCCGCAAATCGGCTTGTCGATACTAGACGCTATGCCCGAATTGCGGGGTCAGGAAGCCCTGCGCACGCTGCGCCAGGTGTACGAAACCGGCCAGACCCACCAGGAAACCAGCATTCTGGTGCCACTGGCCCGCCCGGCAGACGGCCACCTGGAGGACCGCTACTTTGATTACGTGCAGCAGGCCCGCTTCAACGAGCAGGGCCAGGTTGATGGCGCGCTCGTGTTTGCCTTTGAAGTCACGCGCCAGCTGCTCGCCCAGCAGCAGGTGCAGATACTGAACCAGGAGCTGACGGTCACCAACGAAGAGTTGAACGAAAGCAACACCCGGCTTACGCGTACCAACGTGGACCTGGACACCTTCGTCTACACGGCCTCCCACGACCTCAAGGCCCCGATTACCAACATCGAAAGCATCACCCTGGCCCTGCGCGAGACCCTACCCCCCGCCGTGCAGCAGGATAAGCTGGTGGCTCACCTGCTCGACCTGCTAACCCAGACCACGGCGCGCTTCCAGTTCACCATCGGCCAGCTCACGGATATTTCCCGGTTGCAGCTGGTGCACGCCGGCCCCGCCGAGCCGGTGCACCTAGCCGCCGTGGTGGAGGCCGTGCGCCTGGATTTGACCCCGCTTATTGCGGCCGCCGGGGCGCAGCTCACGGTCGAGGTCGCGCCCGAGCTGGTCGTGTCCTTCTCGCCGGCCAACTTGCGCTCGGCCATCTACAACCTGCTTAGCAACGCCGTGAAATACCGCGCCTCCGACCGGCCCTGCCAGATACGGGTGCATGCAGCCCGCACCGGGCAGCGCGTCGTGCTCACCGTGCAGGACAATGGCTTGGGCATGAGCGAAGTGCAGCAGCGGCAGCTGTTCGGCTTGTTTCAGCGGCTGCACACTCACGTGGAGGGCACGGGCGTGGGCCTCTACATCACCAAGCGCCTGGTCGAGAACGGCGGCGGCACTATCGCCGTTGAGAGCCAGGTAGACCGCGGCACCACCTTCACCCTCACGTTTCCCGCCTAAGTCGATTACCGCTCTTGCTACCAATGCCCCTCCTGTCCAGTATCCTGCTCGTCGATGATGACAGTACCACCAATTTTCTCAACAAGCTCTTGCTCACGCAGATGAGCGTGGCCCAGCAGGTGCTCACGGCCGGCGACGGCGAGCAGGCCCTGCGCACGCTCGACCAGACCTGCAACGCCCCCGATAGCTCGGCGTGCCCTAGGCTCATTTTGCTGGATATGAACATGCCCGTGCTCAACGGCCTGGGCTTTCTGGAAGCCTACGTGCAGATGCCCCTGGCCCAGCAGCGCGCCATTGTCATCTTCATGCTCACGACCTCGCTGCACCCCATCGACCTAGCGCGGGCCGAGCAATTACCCATTGCCGGCTTCCTCAACAAGCCCCTTACCAAGGATAAAGTGACGACGCTGCTCCGGGAACACTTTGGCCAGTAGGCACTAGGCGTCGGGGGCCAGGTTAAACCCGGAATTTTCCTGGCTTCCAGTGGGCTAGCCAGGGTGGCTAGCTATTATCTTTGGCTAGTCCTACCTAATTAGTTTTTTATCCTACGCGCCACGCACCGGCTGCCCGCGGCCCTCGTCTAGCAAACGCGGGCTGCAGCGATGGTTTTCCTGTCGTTCAGGGCTTTACCCCCGGTGTCGCTATGGCTTCCTTCGCCGATTTCTCTTCGGCCGACTCGTCGGCTATTCCCCCCGCTGCCGACTCGGCTGATGCCCAGCACCTGCTGGCCCAGCGCCAGGCCCTCTACCGCTTCTACGACGACACGCCGGCGGCCGTGTGCGTGCTGCGCGGCCCCGCCCACCACTACGAATACCTGAACGCCGCCTACCAGCGGCTGCTGCCCAGCCGCCCGCTGCTGGGCCTGCCGGTGGCCGAGGCCCTGCCCGAGTTGGTAGCCACGGGCATCCTGGCCCTGCTCGATGGCGTGTACCAGACCGGCACCACCTACCACGGCACCGAGCAGTCCGTGCCGCTGGCCGCCACTGCCGACCAGCCGGCCGAGGAGCGGTTCTTCACCTTCACCTACCAGGCCACCCGCGAGCAAGGCGCGGTGGTGGGTATCAGCACTTTCGCTACCGACGTGACGGAGCAGGTGCGCGCCCGCCGCCAGCAGGAAGCCCAGCGCCGGCAGCTAGCGGAGCTGTTTGAGCAGGCCCCGGTGGGCATTGCCACGTTTCGCGGCCCGCGCTACGTCATCGAAATGGCCAACCCGGCCGTGTGCGCCCTCTGGGGCCGCACCCCGGCGCAGGCCGTGGGGATGCCGCTCTTCGAGCTGCTGCCCGAGGCAGCTGGCCAGGGCTTCGAGGAGCTGCTGGATGGCGTGCTGGCCACCGGCGAGCCCTACGTGGCCCACGAGCTGCCCTCCTTCATCGACCGCGACGGCCACCGCGATACGGTGTACTGGAACTTCGTGTACCACCCCCTGCGCGAAACCGACGGGCGCATTACCGGCATTACGGTGGTGGCCACCGAGGTCAGCGAGAGCGTGCAGACCCGCCGGCAGGTCGAGCAGCTCAACCACGAGCTGGAAGCCCGCGTGACTGAGCGCACCCGCGAGCTGGGCGAGCAGCAGACGCTGCTGGGGGAGATTCTGGGCCAGACGCCCGCCTATATTGCCACGCTCAGCGGGCCGGAGCTGCGCTTTTCCTTCCTCAACAACAACTACCAGCGCCTGCTGGGGGGCCAGCCCGCCCTAGGCCGCCCGCTGGCCGAGGTGCAGCCCGATGCCGTGGCCCAGGGCTTCGGCGAGATGCTCGGCCGCATCGGGGCCGGCGGCCCGCCGGTTGTCAGTCCTACTACCCCCCTCTGGCGCACGCAGTCGGTGGGGCAGCAGCAACTGGGCTACTATGACCTGACCTACGCCCCGCTGCGCGACGCCCAGGGCGAGCCCAGGGGGGTGCTGGCCTTCGGAGTGGAGGTGACCGAGCAGGTGCTGGCCCGCCAGGAGCGCGAAGCCCAGCGCCAGCTGCTGCACACCGTGTTCGAGCAGTCGCCCACCGCCCTGTACGTGGTGCGCGGGGCCAACCACGTGCTGGAAGTAGTAAACCCGCTGATGGCCCGCATCCTGGGGCATTCGGCGGAAGAGCTGCTGGGCCAGCCCTTTATGGAAGCTATGCCGGAGCTGGAAGGCCAGGGCATTGCCGAGCTGCTTGACCAGGTGTGGCACACCGGGCAGCCGTATTACCAGCAGGAACGGCCCGCCCACCTCACCTACCACCAGCCCGGCCAGCCGGGCTACTACACCTTCGTGCACCAGCCCCTGCTCGACGAGCAGGGCGTGGTGGCGGCCATCGCCTGCGTGGCCGTGGATGTGACCGAGCAGGTCAGCGCCCGCCAGCAGGTGCAGGCCCTCAACGAGGAGTTGACCAGCACCAACCAGGCCCTGCTGCAAACCAACCAGCAGCTGCGGCGCACCAACGCCGACCTGGACACGTTCGTGTACACCGCCTCGCACGACCTCAAGTCCCCGATTACCAACCTGGAAGGCCTGCTAGCTGTGCTGCGC
This sequence comes from Hymenobacter ginkgonis, assembly GCF_009755225.1. Taxonomy (GTDB): domain Bacteria; phylum Bacteroidota; class Bacteroidia; order Cytophagales; family Hymenobacteraceae; genus Hymenobacter; species Hymenobacter ginkgonis. The sequence goes on along the minus strand of NZ_WQKZ01000007.1, from coordinate 62,978 downwards.
GACACGCTGCCCGTGGAGGTGCAGCAGCAGTCGCTAGTCGCCCCGCTACTGGATTTGCTCGACGGCACCGTGGCCCGCTTTCGCCTCACCATCGAGCAGCTCACCGAGCTGATTCGCTTGCAGCAGTCGCCGGCCGGCCCCGCGCAGCAGGTGCCCCTAGGGCCGCTGGTGGCCGCCGTGCTGGCCGACCTGGCGACTGAAGTAACGGCGGCCCAGGCGCAGGTAGAAGTAGCCATTGCCGACGGATTGGGCTTGTACTTCGCCCCAGCCAACCTGCGCTCCATCGTCTACAACCTGGTGAGCAACGCCCTCAAGTACCGCGACCCGGCCCGCCCGGCCCAGGTAACGGTGCGGGCCGAGCGCCAGCCCACCGCCGTGGTGCTCACGGTGCAGGACAACGGCCTGGGCATGAGCGCCAGCCAGCAGGAACGGCTGTTTCAGGCTTTTCAGCGCTTGCATACCCACGTAGAAGGCACGGGCGTGGGCCTCTACATGATTAAGCGCCTGATTGAGAATGTCGGGGCCCGCATCGAGGTAGCCAGCCAACCCGGCCAGGGGTCCACCTTCACCGTTACGTTTCCTATTTGATTCCCTATTTTGACTACTCCTATCCTCAACGGCGTGCTGCTCGTGGACGACGACACCACGACCAATTTTCTTAATAAGCTACTGCTGCTAACCACTATGCGGGTGACTAAAGAGGTGCTCGTAGCCGAAAACGGAGCCGAGGCCCTGCGCATTTTACAGGAGCGCTGCACGCCCCCCGACGGGCCGGGCTGTCCCGAGCTGATTCTGCTCGATATGAACATGCCTATTATGAACGGGCTGGCCTTTCTGGAAGCCTACTTCACCCTGCCGCCCGAGCGGCGGCAGCACACCGTGGTGGCCATGCTCACCACCTCACTCAACCCCCTCGACCAGGTCCGCGTGGAGCAGCTGCCCATCACCGGCTTTCTTAACAAGCCCCTCACCAGGGAGAAAGTAACGACGCTGCTGGCCGAGCACTTCGCAGCCAAGTAAGCAGCCGAAGCGCTTTCTTACCGGTCGCTGGCCGCCTGGCAGAACCGTTCTTTCCGGCTGGGTAAGCGATAACCCTAGGGGGCCAAATCTGGTGAATATCTTCGTGGTGGAACCGTGCTGCCAGGGCCTGTCTGCCCGCTGATTTTATCGTGCTGTTTATGACCCTTTTTCCCTTGGTTCCGGCAGAGCAGCTGCTACCCGCTCTGTTGGACCTTTCCGTGAGTGGCGTGGTGGGCTACGCGCCCGTGCTGGATGCCACCGGGCAGGTGGTAGATTTTTCCTTTGCTTACCTCAACCCCGCCGCCCAGCGCCTGCTTGGCCTGCCCGCCCAGCCAGCAGTCACGTACCGCCAGCAGTTTACCGAACTCAAAGCTGGTTTTGAGTTCCATCGTGCGGCGTACCTGGCGGGAGGCGAGCCGTGCCACCTGGCCGCCAATTACCACCAGCCCGGCGCCTACGATGCCTACTTCCGCCTCGCGGCCCAGCGCGTGGGCGAGCTGCTGCTGGTAAGCTTTACCACCTCGGCCGAACAGGAGCGCCAGGAGGTGGAGCAGGCACTGCGCGCCAGCCAGGCCCGCGAGCGGGCTGCCCAGGCCGCCGTGGAAACCGAGCGGCAGCGGCTGGCCGATTTTCTGCTGCAAGCCCCGGCCATTATCGTGGCCTTTGAGGGGCCGGCCCATACCTACGTCCTGGCCAACGCCAACTACCAGGCCTTGGTGGGCGAGCGGCCCCTGCTGGGCCGCCCGCTGCGCGAGGCGGTGCCCGAAATTGCGCAGCAGCCGCAATTGCTGGCGCAGCTGGACCACGTCTACCAAACCGGCGAAACGTATTATGGCCAGGAGATTGAAACGCAGTCGGACCGCACCAATTCGGGCGCGCTGACTACAACGTATTTCAACTTGGTGCACCAGGCTACCCGCGACGCGCAGGGGCACATCAGTGGCGTCATTACGTTCGCCTACGATGTGACGGCGCAGGTGCTGGCCCGCCGCCAGGTCGAGCAGCTCAACCAGGAGCTGGAAACCCGCGTGCAGCAGCGCACCCAGGCGCTGGCCGAGCAGCGCCGGCAGCTCAGGCAGATTTTGGCGCAGGTGCCCGCCGCCATTGCCAGCCTGGAGGGGCCCGAGCACCGCTTCGCCTTTACCAACGACATTTACCGCACCCTCGTGGGCAACCGGGCCACGCTAGGGCAACCCTCGGCCGAGGCCCAGCCCGAGCTAGTGGCGCAGGGCTTTATCGACTTGCTCGACCGGGTGTATACCACCGGCGAGCCCTACCTGGGCCGCGAGATTCCGGTACGCCTACTCGATGCCGCTACCCAGCAGACGCAGACGCTCTACGTCGATTTCAGCTACCAGCCCCTGCGCGACGAGCAGGGCGGCATCACGGGCATTTTGACCTTTGCCGTGGACGAAACGGAAAAGGTGCTGGCCCGCCGCCAGGCCGATACCTTGCAAGCTGCCCTGCTGACCGTAGCCCAGCGCCAGGCCCAGGAGCGCGAAGACCTGTTTCAAACCTTCGAGCAGGCCCCGGCCGCCATCATGCTGCTGCGCGAGCCTGAACACCGGATTGAATATGCCAACCCAGCCTATCAGCGCTTCTTTCCGGGGCAAGCCCTGCAGGGCCACCGGCTGGCCGATGCCCACCCCAATGCCGAAGCCAGCGGGGCCTTGGCGCGCCTCGACCGCGTGTATCAGTCCGGGGAGACCTTTGTGGGACGAGAAGAACCCGTGCTGCTAACCCTGGAGGAAGGGCAGCCGCCCCAGACCCGCTACTTCAACTTCACCTACCAGCCCTACCGCGAAAACGACCAGACGGTAGGCGTGTCGGTGTTTGCCACCGACGCCACCGAGCAGGCCCTGGCCCGCCAGCAGCGCGAAGCCCAGCAGAGCGAGCTGCGCCGCATTTTCGAGCAGGCCCCCGTGGCCATCGCCATTATGCGGGGGCCTAGCCTGGTGGTCGAACTGGCCAACCAGGCCGTGGCCGCTATTTGGGGGCGTAGCTCGGCGCAGACCCTGGGGCGGCCCTACTTCGAGGCGGTGCCCGACACGGCGGGGCAAGGCTTCGAGGAAATCCTGGCCGGCGTGCTGCGTACGGGCGAGCCGTTTTTCGTGCGCGAAGCCCCCGTGACGCTCGACCGGGGTCATACCGACTTGCCGACGCAGGCCTACGTCAACTTCGGCTTTCACCCACTCTACGACGAGCACGGGGCCACCTGGGGCCTGATTGCGGTCGGCACCGAGGTCACCGAGCAGGTGCTAGCCCGCCAGCAAGTGCAAGAGTTGAATAAAGAGCTGGCCGGCCTCAACCACACGCTGCAGCTAACCAATACGGAGCTAAACCAAAGCAACACCCAGCTCACGCGCACCAACGTGGACCTGGACACGTTCGTGTACACGGCCTCGCACGACCTCAAAGCCCCGATTACCAACATTGAGGGCTTGCTTACCGCCCTGCACGACGTCTTGCCCGCGCAGGTGCAAAGCGAGGAAACCACCGCGCATATCCTGCGCCTGCTGCAAGGTGCCGTGGAGCGGTTTCAGCTCACCATCGAGCAGCTCACCGATATTTCGCGCCTGCAGCAGGCGCAAAACCTGCCGGCCGAGCAAGTGCACCTAGGGCCAGTAGTAGCCGACGTGCGCCTGGACTTGCTGCCGCAGCTAACAGCCGCCGGGGCGCAGCTGACAGTGGACATCAGCCCGGACAGCCAGGTATTGTTCGCCCCCAAGAACCTGCGCTCGGTGGTCTACAACCTGCTCAGCAATGCTATCAAATACCGGGCCCCCGACCGGGTGCCCGTCATTGCCCTGCGTGCCACCCGTGCGCCGGGTGCCGTAGTGCTCACGGTGCAGGACAACGGCCTGGGACTGAGCGAAGCCCAGCAGCGACAGCTTTTCGGGTTGTTTCAGCGCCTGCACACCCACGTGGAAGGCACGGGCGTGGGCCTCTACATGGTCAAGCGCATAGTCGAAAACGCCGGGGGCACCATCACCGTGCAGAGCCGAGAGGGGGTGGGGGCTACCTTTACGGTGAGATTGCCGCTCTCTTCGGTTTCTCCCTAGGGCAACGTTTTACCGGATGCCCTGCTTAGAGCTAACGGCTAGTTTCCGGTTCGACGGCCGGTAGCTCAGCCCAGTCTTAGGCGAGCGCCGCTAGCTACTGAACAAGCACTTGCTGCTCCGACTCGTGCGCCGCTGTGAGGACGATAACCGTCATAGTCTGCTGAAAGGCAAGAGATAACTGGCACTGGTGCGCCAAAAACGCAAGGCCATCCATGACTGGCATCTGCAAGTCGAGCAGCACCAGCAGCGGTCTCGGCGGAACCAGCAGGTGGAGCGCCTCAACCAGTAACTGGCGGCCATCAACGGCGAGCTGACGGCCGCTAACCAGTACATGCCAAAGGCCTGGGCCTCGCCCTCACGCAGGGCGAGGCCCAGGCCTTTGGCATGTTTCAGCGCCTGCCCACTCAAGTCGAGGGTTTGGGCATCGGCCTCTATAGGGTGAAGAAAATGATGGAGAACGCCGGGGGCACTATTGCCGGGCAGCGCGAGGTGGGGAAGGGCTCGACTTTTACGGTCTACGTTTCGTTGCCACCTTCGTAGCAGCGCCTTGCCTTCACCGGCCCCTTGCTTCCTTTGCGGGCCAACATTCGACCTAGGCCCGCGATTTACTGCCGAGCTACCGGTGCGGGGCAGCCCCTTATATTTATCCTTCGCTACGCTTATCCCTTTATGCCTGCGCTTGCAGCCTCCCTCCCTACTGACCCAGTTGCCTGTACCTCGCTGTTACGCGCTGCCTTAGCTATTTCGCTGACGGGTTTTATCCTCTTCCGGCCCCGGTATGCCGCTGGTGGGGAAACTGAACTCATTGACCTGGCCTACGTGTACCTCAACCCGGCGGCCCAGCAGCAGCTGGGGCTGCCCGAGTGCCCGGCCGACAGTTTCCTCACCCGCTACCCGCACGCGGTAGAAACGGGTATTTTTGCCTTCTACCGCGATACGTTTCTGACTGAGGAGAGCGGGCGCTACGAGGTTAATTACCAATACGATGGCCTTGATAATTACTTTCTGCTATCGGCCCAGCGCAGTGAAGACCTGCTGCTGGTCAGCTTTACCGACACGGCCAGCCAGCCCCGCACGACGGTAGAAGACGCCCTGCGCATCAGCCAGGCCCAGGAGCAGGCCGCCCACCTGGCCGCCGACACCCAGCGCCAGCAGCTGTACCAGACCTTTCAGGAAGCGCCGGCCATGATATGCGTGTTCGACGGGCCGCAGCACGTGTTTCAGTTCGTGAACCCGCCCTACCAGGCCCTGGTGGGCGACCGGCCCCTGGTGGGCAAGCCTATTGCCGAGGCCATGCCCGAGCTGGCGGGCCAGCCCATTTTCGACCTGCTCGACGGGGTGTACCGCACGGGCGAAACCTTCCGGGCCAACGAGATGCTGGTGCAACTCGACCACAACAACGAGCAGCTAACCGAGCTGGAAAAGCGCTACTATAACTTTATTTACAAGGCCCGCCGTACGGTGGCCGGGGCCATCGACGGCATTTTTGTCTTTGCCTACGACGTGACGACCCAAGTGCTGGCCAGCCAGCAGGTGCAAACTCTCAACGAGGAGCTGGCCGCCAGCAACGAAGAACTGCGGGCCAGCAACGAGGAGTTTTTGACCAGCAACGTGGAGCTGACCCTGGCCCAACAGCAGTTAGGGCAGCTGAACCAGGAGCTGGAAGGCCGGGTAGCCGAGCGCACCCAGGAGGCGGAAACCGCCCGCGCCAGCGCCGAGCGGCAGCGGCGGCGGCTTGAAGACCTGTTTATGCGCGCCCCGTCGGCCATTTGCATCTTCGACGGGCCCGACTGGGTGTATCAGTTCGTGAATCCCGGCTACCAGCAAATGTTCCCCGGCCGCCAGCTCCTAGGCCGGCCGCTGTTCGAAGCCCTGCCCGAAGTGGCGGGCACGCCACTGGTTGACATTCTGCGGGCTGTTTATGACACAGGGGTGCCGTTTGAGGGCAAGGAAGTACTCGTGCCGATAGCTCGTGCGGAGGGGGCTCCCATTGAGGATATTTACTTCGACCTCACTTACCAGGCGCGCTACGACGAGCACGGCCGCATCGACGGCTTCGTCACCTACGCCAACGACGTGACCCAGCAGGTCTTGGCCCGCCGCGAGCGCGCCGCCCAGGACCAGCGCCTGGGGGAGGTGTTTGAGCAGGCCCCGGTGGCCATTGCCGTGTTTCGGGGCCCCGACTACGTGCTCGATGTCGTCAATCCAACAATGGGCCACATGTGGGGGCGGGCGCCTGAAGAGGTAGTCGGCCATCAACTCTTCACGGTGTTGCCCGAGCTGGAAGCCCAAGGCATGCGCAAGTTGCTCGATGAGGTACGGACGCAGGACCGGGCGTACGCGGCTAGCGAGCAAGCCGTCCAGCTGGCCCACCACCAGCCCGGCGAGGTAGGTTATTTCAGCTACGTGTACCAGCCCCTGCGCGCAGCCCCCGGCCAACCGGCGGCCATTGCGTGCGTAGCCATCGAGGTGACGGCGCAGGTGCTGGCCCGCCAGCAGGTGCAAACCCTCAACGAGGAGCTAGCCGCCATCAACGAGGAATTGCTGGCCAGCAACGAGGAGCTTAACGCTTCCAACCACCAGCTCACGCGCACCAACGTGGACCTGGACAACTTCATCTACACCGCCAGCCACGACCTCAAGCAGCCCATCGCCAACATCGAGGGCCTGCTGCTGGCCCTTACCTACCAGCTACCCGCCGAGGCCCAGCAAGACGAGCTGGTGGCCCCCATCCTGGAGCGCATGCAGGGCGCGGTCGACCGCTTTAAGCGCACCATCGCCGACCTCACGGAGGTCAGCAAGCTTCAGCAGGCCCACGCCCAGCCCGTGCAGACCGTGAACCTAGCCCAGCTGGTGGCCGAGGTGCAGCTCGACCTGGCCCCCGTGCTGCTCGAAGCCCAGGGCCAGCTGACGGTGGACGTGGCGGGTTGCCCGGCCGTCACGTTTTCCGAAAAGAACCTGCGCTCCGTCATCTACAACCTGCTCAGCAACGCCCTCAAGTACCGCGCCCCCGAGCGGCCCCTGCGCGTGCAGCTTACCTGTGCGCAGGTGGGCCAGCGGGTGCAGTTGCGGGTGCAAGACAATGGCCTGGGCCTCGATGAGCGCCAGCAAAGCCGGCTTTTTGGCCTGTTTCAGCGCCTACACACCCACGTCGAGGGCACGGGCATCGGCCTCTACATGGTGAAGAAAATGGTGGAGAACGTCGGGGGCAGCATCACGGTGCACAGCCAGCTGGGCGTGGGCTCTACTTTTACGGTTTCCTTACCGATTTAAGCACGTTGCGCGGCGCCTCCAAGCTGGCGGTTTTACGTTTAGTTCTATGTCCAAGCTTGCCAGCGTGCTCCTCGTCGATGACGACTCGACCACCAATTTCCTGAATAAAATTCTGTTCAAGCGCCTGGCTATTACCGAGCACTTGCTAGTAGCCGAGAACGGAGCCGAAGCGCTAGCCACCCTAGCGCAAGTGTGCACGGCGGCCGGGGGCAGTTGCCCGGACTTGATTTTACTGGACGTGAACATGCCGGTGATGAACGGGCTGGAATTTCTCACCGCCTACCAGCACCTACCGCTGGCGCAGCGCCAGGCCACGATTATCGTGCTGCTCACGACTTCCGTTAACCCCCGCGACCTGGACCTAGTGGGGCAGCTGCCCATTGCCGGCACCCTCACCAAGCCCCTGACCGAAGCCAAGCTGCGCGACGTGTTGCACCAGCATTTTCCGGCCCAGTTCCCCGCTAGCCACTAGCGCACAGGCCCTTATGGCACAGGTATTTTTTGAAGGCGGGGGCGAAATGGGCGAGCGCATCCGGCAGCTCGACTGGTCACAGACGTTGCTGGGGCCAGTCGATACCTGGCCGCAGAGCCTGCGCACGGCCGTGGGCATCATGCTCGGCTCGCGCTTCCCCATGATGGTACACTGGGGCCCCGAGCTGGTGCATTTCTACAACGACGGTTACGCCACCATCCTGCAAGGCAAGCACCCCGGCGCGCTGGGCCAGCCCGCCGAGCCGTGGTGGCGCGAGATGTGGCCCTTTCTGCTCGACATCTTCCGGCCCGTGCTGGCCGGCCAGACTACCTACTTCGAAAACAGCTTGGTGCTGCCCAACCGCCAGGGCTTCGTGGAAGAAGCCTACTTCACGTTTTCGCACAGCCCGATTTACGACGAATCCGGCGCGGTGGGCGGCATTTTCGTGACGGCCCTCGAAACGACCACCACCGTCTTGCAGCAGCGGCGCCTGGCGCTGCTCAGCCACCTCACCTCGCAAACGGCCCTGTCGGCCTTGCCGGCCGAAGCGGCCCAGCACCTCATCGCGGCCCTGGCCACCAACCCCGACGACATTCCCTTCGCCCTGCTCTACGCGCATGAGGCCGCCGCGCCCCAGGCGCAGCTGCGGGCCTGGTTTGGGCTGCCGGCCGGCGAGCCCACGGCCCCCGCCACCCTGCCCGCCGACCCGGCTACGCCCCTCCCCCACGGCTGGCCGCTGGCCGACGCCCTGCGCCGCGGCGAGCCGCTACTGGTCGAGCACCTGCCCGACCGCTTTGGGGGCTGGCCGCCCGGCGCGTGGCCCACGCCGCCCACGCGGGCGCTGCTGCTGCCCCTGCTCACGGCCCCGGCCAGCCGCACCGCCTACGTGCTGATAGTGGGCCTGAGCGCCCGCCGGCCCCTGGAGGAGGCGTACCACGCCTTCTTTGCCCTGGTGGCCGACTACGCCGGCCGGGCCCTGGCGCGGGCCTCCACCATCCACGAGGCGCAACGCCTCAACCAAGCCCTGCGCGAGGCCAATACGTCGCTCGATTCCTTCGTGCACATCGTGGCCCACGACCTGAAAGGGCCGGCCAACAACCTGGAGCGCCTACTGGAAGTGTACCAGGAAGAAGTCCCTGGCCCTAGCCGCGACTACCTCGTGTCGCTCGTGGCCAAGGAAGTGCAGCTGCTGACCGGCACCATTCAAGGCCTGCTGCAAGTGCTGCACACCCAGCACGGGGCCGCCGCCACGCCCGCCGAAACGGTGGCCCTGGCCGAGGTCTACGCCACGGTAGCGGCCGAAGTAGCGGTGCTGCTGCGCCAGCAGCAGGGCCAGCTCACGGCCGACTTCAGCGCGGCCCCTACCGCGCACTTCCCGCGGGTATACCTGGAAAGCATCCTGAAGAACCTGGTCAGCAACGCTCTCAAGTACCGGGCCCCGGAGCGGGCGCCTGCCATTCAGGTGCGCAGCCACCACCAGGGGGCGGCCGTGGTACTCACGGTGACCGACAACGGGCGCGGCATCGACCTGGCCCGCGACCGGGACCGGCTGTTCCAGCCCTTCACCCGCCTCACGGCCGACGGCGAGGGGGTAGGCCTGGGCCTGCACCTCATTCAGGCCATTGTACAGCAGCGGGGCGGCGCGCTGGACGTGAGCAGCACGCCCGGTCAGGGCACGACTTTTACTGTCGTGCTCCCTAAGCCCGGGCAGGTCCAGTAAGTTGTAGCGTACCCAGAAGCGACGGGCTGGATGCTGCTGAGAGTCATCCTCGTAAACGGGAAATAGCGCCCGAGAAGTTAGTCCGTCGGGTCGGGTTGCTTGTTTACGCTTTTAGGCTTGATTACTGAAAATGGCTTTTCATATTATTCGCCACAATTAGTGGATTAACAAGATAAAATAATCCAATAAAGGCCCGTTTGGCTAAATGCCTATTACTGTTTTGCGGCATGCAAAGTCCTAGGTGAAGGCCGCTTCTGCAACGCCGCCAATGCCCGCGTCACGACCGGGTCAACCCCACTTACTAAATCCTGCCGGGTATTTTTTACCAGCACGTCGACCGGCGTGCCAGTGCCTTCGTAGCACACCCTTTTCGCATCGTAGTAGCGCTGGTTCGATAAAGAAATCAGCCATTTGTTGGGCAGCGTGAAGCCGTACATATCGGAATAGATGCCCCGCGTGTTCTCGCCGATAAGCTGCGTGCAGGGCAGTTGCCGCATAATCAGGGCAAATACGTCACCGGCACTCACCGTCTTATCGTTGGTCAGCAACACTACTTGACCGGGATAGGGCGTTTTGCCGCGCGGCTCGATAACCCACGTTTCGGGCGCTTCTAACTCGTCGTAGCCGCCACCACGCTTGCGGGTTTGCTTGTACAGGGCCGTTACCTTTTGACTGGTGAAGCGGCCCGCTATCTCAAAGCCGAACTCGTCGTTGCCCCCGATGTTGTCGCGTACGTCAATCAACAGCGCCTGCGACTTAGCAAATTGGGGAAACAGCGTATCTAGCAACTGGCCGAGCGCTACGGCATCGACCTTATTATCGGCATCTTGGTCCACGAAGCAGCGGTTGAAGCGTAAGTAAGCTAACCGGGGCGACACGGCATAGCGAAACAAGGGCTGGCCATGAAAAGCTGGGCCCAGCGCTTGCAGCGGGCCAAAGCCGTTGCGGGCCAGCGTCTGGTCCACCATCGCCCAAAACTGAGCGCGCAGGTTATCGGTGGGAAACTCTTGCGCAAACCGCGAGGGCTTCACTGACTTGAACTGCTTTTCGCCGGGCACAATCACGTTGATGTGGTTGTCCTGAAATGGAGTCAGCATGGCCGAAAATACCGCGTAGAGTGAATCCGGGGTGGTAGTAGATTTTATGCGCGGCCGGTACTGCCGATAGGCTTGGTGCCAGTCAATGTGCCGCAGCTTAAAAAACGCGTAGTTATCCTCGAAGGTGTACCATAATACCTCAAAATTTAATTCCGGAGCGGACACTAACGTGTCTTTAGGATAGGAAACGGGATTTTGGGCCTGCACTGTTAGCAGGCAAAACCATGGTACTACTGCTAAAAATAAGGCTTTATTCATAGGGCTTTAGTGGTCAAGCCGCTTAGCGTTGGTTCACTCAGATTGTAAGCTACTTTTTGCTTAATTGAGAACGCATTTCTACCTAGAGAATAAGGCGGTACTATCGCATACCACTCCGTAGGCAATTCGTTACACTTAGGAAGCAGAAAGCCCGCTGTCCGCGAAAAATGCGCGAATTCTGCCAGGCCGGTATTTTCAAGCTTATTAGTCATCAGGCAGTTGACTGATGTACTCGACGAAGGGAAGCTACTGGCAGGTCCGGCTTGCTGGTCAGCCAAAACTGCGCGTTATCCTGTTACCCTTTAGCCTGGGCTCTCCTCAATTCTACCCGCTAGAAATCTTTCGCTATGCAAGTAGGGAACCGCTCCCTAACCCTACTTCTGACTTCAACTCGTAGCCCTGAACCTCTATGCTGTCCTGGCATACAATGCTTCTACAGTAGTGCTAGTGGAGGATATGGAGGAGCAACTCCTTGCTAGCGTCCCTATTGCCAGCCTGGCTAAGTTGCGGCCGGCAGTAGCATTAACGGATGAACAGGAATGCAGTATTCATTATACCATATTCTTGTTTCAAGAATCAGCCTCGGCTTCGTGGGTTTGTAGCGCTAGGGAGGTCCCTGCAAAAACCCGGCGTCTCACCCGAATTACTGGCTAGCCCGTAAGCACTCCTTGTTTGTGCCCGCCCTGATGCCCGACGCTACCCCCAACTCTCCCGAGCGCCCGGCCACTGCGCCGCAGGACCAAGCCCTACAGCAGGAAAACCGTGAACTGCTAGCCCACCAGGCCACGGCCGATGCGCACCAGCTGCACCAGCAACAGTACGAGCAAAGCCAGGTGCGCTTCCGCACCGTGTTTGAAAATTCGCCGTTGGGCCAGAAAATCATCACGCCCGACCTGATGATTCGCCAGGTGAATGCGGCCGTGGTGGCCATGCTCGGCTACACGAGCCCCGAGGAGCTGATTGGCCGGCGCATCCTAGAGTTTGCCCATCCGCAGTTTCGGGCCGACTGGCATCACTTGCAGGCCCAGCTCTGGGAACATAAGCTGCCGCATTTTAGCCTGGAAACCTGCCTGGTACGCGCCGATGGCTCCTCGTTCTGGTGCCAGGTAACCTCCGTGCTGTTTCCCGATGAAGACGCCGAGCTGGGCTATACCATTCTAGAAGACATATCGGAACGCAAGGGATTGGAGAAGCAGCTTAAGCGCCTCTACGACGCCCAGGAAACCATTCTGCATCTGGCTACCCACGACCTGAAGGGGCCAATTGGCCACATCGAGCTGCTGGCCGACCTGCTGCAACGCGAAGTAGCCGGCCGCGCGGGCACCGGCCCACCCGCGCCGGAAATGTTGCATTACTTAGCCCTGATTCAGAATGCTTGTGCCCACGCCACTACCCTGCTCGAAGACTTGCTCTACGTGGGTGACCTCGATGCCAATGAGCTGCATAAGCTGCCCACTGACCTAGGCACCTACTTGCCGGCCCGGCTGGAACTGCACCAACTCGCTGCCACTAAAAAAGGCGTGACGCTGGCTGTGGACTTGCCTGCTGCGGGGCTCTTTGCGCCGCTGCACCCCGACAAGTTTGGCCGGGTGCTCGACAATCTACTCAGCAATGCCCTCAAGTTTACCCCGGCTGGGGGCACCGTCACCATCGGCGGGCACGAGCACGAGGGCAAGGCCCGGCTCAGCGTGCGCGACACGGGCATTGGCATTCCAGGCAAGCTGCTCGGCAACTTGTTTGACAAGTTCAACCCTACACGTCGGGCGGGCTTGCAGGGCGAAACGACCACCGGGCTGGGCTTGTTCATTGCCAAGCAGATTGTGCAGCTGCACGGCGGCGATATCTGGGTAGAGAGCCGCGAGCGCGAAGGCACCTGCTTCTTTATCGAGCTGCCGGGCGGCCGCAGCCAACCGGCTGATTAGCAAAATATAGCGCCCCTACGAATGGGAGCTAACCGCCTTGTTTTTTACCTGACTTATGCGCACCAAAGGGTATCTTGCCGGCTTGTATTACACCCTATTCGAGCCAACCCAACTCGCCAAGGCGACCCTGTTTCTGCTGCACGGCATGGCGGAACACCACCAGCGGTACGCGGAGTTTGCCCAGTACCTAACGACGCAAGGGTTCGCGGTGCTGGCCTATGACCAGCTGGGCCATGGCCGTACCGCGCAAAACGACGCCGAGCGGGGCTTTTTCACTTGATGGGTACGGCGGCCCCTACGCCGGGGGCGGGCCTCGGGCGAGCGCTCCTAGGTGGGTTAAACAAGCTGGTACTCTGGCATCGCACGAAATTGCTGAATCACTTCTTCGGGTGGCTGTGAGCTAAAAATGAGCAGTTTGGGCACTGGCGGTCCAACTATCAGCTCGCGCTAGCGCAGGATTACTCAGTAGTTTTTTAACAAGGCGAAGGGGTCAGCTCCGGTAAGAGCGGCCTTTTCGCCTTGTTTGGTTTAACAGTAATTTCAGTAGCTAGGGCGGTAACCGGAGTCCCATTGCTCCATGCCTCCTAATGACCGCGCAAGTGGCGGCGGCGACCTAACTACCGTATACAGCTACTAGGCTACACCTCGCGCAATGTGCGGAGGGCGTTTAGCCTGCGCCGGGCCCCGCGTAAGTGCCCGGACTTAATGGGTATTTGCCCTCTTCTAATCCCATTGGGTAGCAACGCCCCCATAGCGGCCGCACCAACCTGGCGAGCATGGTAGGGCGCAGCCCCATTTATAAGCACCCATTTTCATAGTGAATACTAAATTAATCCCGCTCGCTTTGGGCGGCCTGGCCATCGGCACCACCGAGTTTGTGATGATGGGCCTGCTGCCCAGCATTGCCCAAGATTTTCGCGTCACCATTCCCGAGGTCGGCTACGTTATTTCGGCCTACGCGCTGGGGGTCGTCATTGGGGCGCCGCTGCTCACGGTGTTGGGGCGCAGCCTGGAGCCCAAGCGGCTGCTGGCGCTGTTGATGCTCCTTTTCACGGTCTTCAACACGCTCTCGGCTTTTGCGCCCAACAATACGGTGCTGTTTTTCACGCGGCTATTGGCGGGGCTGCCGCACGGCGCATTCTTTGGGGTGGGCTCGGTGGTGGCGAGTCGGCTAGCCGCCAAGGGCAAGCAGGCGCAGGCCATTTCGACCATGTTTGCGGGCCTCACCATTGCCAATCTGCTCACGGTGCCCCTAGGTACCTACCTCGGGCAGCACTATTCGTGGCGCTACGCGCTGGGGGGCGTGGGTGGCGTAGGCCTGCTCACACTGGCCGCTGTTTACTTCCTCTTGCCGGCCCTACCTGCGCAGCCAGCCGGCAACTGGCAGGGCGAGCTGGCTCTGTTTAAGCGGCTCGAAACCTGGCTTATTATCTTGCTGACGGCCATCGGCACGGGCGGCATGTTCTGCTGGGTGAGCTACATCGCCCCGCTGATGACGGAGGTTTCGCACTTTCCGGCTTCCTACGTGCCCTACATTATGATGCTGGTGGGGCTGGGCATGTTTGTGGGCAATGTGGTGGGCGGCCAGCTCGCCGACCGCTTTTCGCCCCTCACCGCCGCTACTACCTTGCTGCTGGCCATGGGCGGCACACTGCTAGCCATCTACTTCGCTTCCGGCAACCAGGTGCTCTCGCTGGGGCTCACCTTTTTGGCGGGCAGCTTCTCGCTGGCCCTGGCCGCGCCCATCCAGATTTTGATGATTCAGTCGTCGAAGGGCGCCGAAATGCTGGGCGCGTCCATCACGCAGGCGGCCTTCAATATGGGCAACGCCCTAGGGGCCTTTTTGGGCGGGGTGCCCATCGCACTAGGATTCGGCTACACCTCGCCCGCGCTGGTGGGGGTAGGGCTGGCGCTGGCCGGGGCCGGCTTTGCCTACGTGCTGGCGCAGGTAGCGGGGCAACCGCCAGTGGCCCCGACCGCGCAGGTAGCTGCTGCCCCCATTACCGCTTTATAAAACCTTCATAACCTGTCGTTTTCACTTTTATATTTTTTCCTTATGGCTGATTTACAAGCCCTCATTTTTGACATGGACGGCGTTATCGTGGACAACACGCCCGTCCAAGCCCGCGCCTTCCAGCTGCTATTTCGCGACCTCGGCCTGAAGGCCGATGCCCAGGACCTACTGCGGCGGTTCAACGGCATGCCCGCCACCGAAATTCTGGAGCAGCTATTCGACGAACCTAAGTCCAAGGAAGACCTGAAGAAATACGCCGACCAGCGCGAATTTCTCTACCGCACCCTGTACTGGGAAGAACGCCAGCCCGCTCCCGGCCTGGTCGAGTTTCTGGAAGCGGCCCGCGCCGCTGGCCTTAAAATTGGACTGGGCAGCGGCTCGGTCAACGACACGCTGAGCTATATTCTCGACCACCTCAACTTGCGCCGCTTCTTCGATGTAGTAGTGGGCGCCGACGATGTAGACGCTGGCAAGCCCCACCCCGAAACCTACGCCGCTGTAGCCGAAAAGCTGGGCCTAGCCGCCAAAAACTGCCTGGTGCTGGAAGATGCTATCCTGGGCGAACACGCGGCCCACAAGGCCGGCATGCATTGCGTAGCCGTGCTGACCACTTTAGTTGAAGCTGACTTTCAGACGCCTGTGCTGGCTATCAAAGATTTCACCGAAGTCACTCCCGAGCACCTGCGCGAACTGTTCAGCCAGCTAGGCGAGGCCCCAAAGGCCGACGACGCAGTAACGAAAGACCAGGACTTGCAACCCGTCGAGGAAGACAAAAAATAACGCGTCGCGCACCTAGTCTTGCCCTAGCTGCCACTAGCTTGGTTACTAGCAGTAGTTGGTGCGGATGAGGACTCGTCCATTTCTAATAAAACTTGATAGAGTACCCTACCTTACTAAAAGTAGCCGGCTTGCCTCCGGCTGCTATCGGGTGATTGGCGTCGTTGCTGGTGCAGATGACTACCTAGCCGTACACGAGGTGTCAGGCTACTCAAGCTGCCTCTAGCTAGTAAACGACGGGCAAAACGCTACAGTTGCCTGGTGCAGCTTTCCTACTCACCGACATATTACTTCGAGTAATCTACTAGCTAAGCAATTATTCTATTAACTCCTGTCAGTTTATCTTACATCCCTGCCCTTTTGGAAAAGCGCAATATCATCGTTATCGGCGCTTCTACTGGAGGGTTTGAAGCGATTAAACAATTGGTGGCGGCCCTGCCGGCCGACCTGGATGCCGCGATTTTTATCGTCTGGCACATGTCTCCCAATATGAGGGGCATTTTGCCGCAAGTATTGAATCAGCAAAATACCCTGCTAGCTACTAATGCTATTGATAAAGAACCTATTAGTGCCAATCATATTTACGTAGCGGCGCCCGACAAGCACCTGGTGCTGGAACAAGGCATGGTGCGAACTACCCGAGGATCCAAGGAAAACCGGTTTCGGCCCGCCGTAGACCCGTTGTTTCGGTCGGCGGCGGCAAGCTATGGGTCGCGGGTTATTGGCATTGTCTTGTCCGGCGCGCTCGATGATGGGACGGCCGGCTTATGGACGATAAAGAGCCGCGGCGGTATCGCCATCGTGCAGGAACCAGCGGAAGCCGCGGTGCCCTCGATGCCCGCAAGTGCCCTGGCGGCAGTAGAGGTAGATTACTGTGTATCAATTGCCGAAATGGCTCCCTTATTGGTGAAGCTCACGGCGGAAACGGTGGCAGAAGCTAATGAAGTAGCGATGGACGAGCAAAATAAGACCAGCCGCGAAGTGCGCTTCGCCGCGCAAGACCCCACCTTTGAACAGCGGCATCCCGCTTTTGGCCAGCTCACGCCCTATGCGTGCCCGGACTGCCATGGGGTACTATCGGCCGTTACCGATGGCGACATCATCCGTTACCGGTGCCACACCGGGCACGCATATTCGGCTGACAGTCTGCTCGCTAGCATTACCGAAAAGATTGAGGACACTTTGTGGAATGCCATTCGGGGGGTCGAGGAAAGTATCTTTTTGCTTAATAACCTGGGCGACCACTACGCCGAAAAAAACCAGCCGAAGCTGGCGGCCATGTATTTTAAAAAAGCGCAGGAAGCCGCCGTCCGAGCCGACATTGTGCGGCAAACTGTCTTCAGCCACGAGCAGCTCACTACGGCTAGCATCAGCAAGCAAGTGGCCGAAGACGAGGCAGCCTAGGGTACGCTTAAAGAAAAACCTGAATGAAAACGATTGAATCTACCGATTTTAGGACCGACCAGCCGCCCGGCTTTCTCATTGTGGGCTTGGGGGCCTCGGCCGGGGGCGTGCAGGCTCTGCGCGAATTCTTTCAGCACGTGCCCGAAGACGCGCCGGTGGCTTACGTCGTCATCCTGCACCTGTCGCCCGACCACGACAGCCAGCTCGCGCAGGTGTTGCAGGCGGTTACCGGCCTGCCCGTGACCAAGGTGACCGAAAAGGTTACCATAGAGCCCAGGCACATCTACGTAGTGTCACCCAACCAGCACCTGACGATGGAGGACGGCTTTATTGTGCCTTCCGTCAATTTGCATGTGGAGGAAAGGCGGGCTCCGGTCGATATTTTCTTCCGCACCCTGGCCGATTGCTACGGCCCGCGGGCCGTGTGCGTGGTGCTGTCCGGCACGGGTGCCAACGGCTCGATGGGGCTCAAGCGAGTGAAAGAGCGCGGCGGCGTGGCGTACGTGCAAAACCCGCGGGAAGCCGAATTCAACGAAATGCCCCGCAACGCCATCGCCACCGACCTAGTGGATGAAGTATTGCCGGTGGCCGAAATACCCGGCCGCATCGCGGCCTATTACCATAGCCTAGGCACGGTGGCTATACCCGTGCAGGGCGAAAACCGGCCGGAACAGCAGCAGCAGGCTCTGCGCGAAGTATTTACCCTGCTGCGCCAGCGCACGGGCCACGATTTCTCTAACTACAAGCAGGCGACACTACTACGGCGGATTGAGCGCCGCATCAACGTCCGCAGCCTGCCCGACCTGCCGAGCTACGCCACCTTTTTGGAGCAAAACGCGGAGGAAAGCCACGCGCTGCTGAAAGACCTGCTGATTTCGGTTACCAATTTCTTTCGCGATAAGAAGCCTTTTCAGGCCCTGGAGCAGGATATTTTGCCGGCCATTTTTCAGGCCAAAAAAGCGGACGACGTGGTCAGAATCTGGGTGGCCGGGTGCGCTACGGGGGAGGAAGCCTACTCGCTCGCCATGCTGGTGGCTGAGCGGACAGCGGGGGTGCTGGATGCGCCTAAGGTGCAGATATTTGCCACCGACATCGACGAAGCGGCCATCGCCACCGCCCGCGAAGGGCTGTACACGCTCAACGATGCCGCCGACGTGTCGCCCGAGCGGCTGCTGCGGTTTTTCACCAAAGAGGGCGACAGCTACCGCGTACAGCGCGAACTGCGCGAGTTGGTGTTGTTTGCCAACCACAATTTTCTGAAAGACCCGCCTTTTTCGCGCCTCGACCTGGTGACCTGCCGCAACGTGCTGATTTACCTCAACGCGACGGCGCAGGAACGGGTGATGGAAACGTTTCGCTTTGCGCTGAAGCCGGCCGGGTTTCTTTTCTTGGGTTCTTCTGAATCGGTGGATGGTGCAAGCGATTTGTTTGCCACTTTCAGCCGCGAAAACCACCTCTACCGCACCCGCGAAGCGGCCCGCTCCTACTACCCAATGCCCGAGTCGGCCCCGGCTGCCCCACCCCGCCAGGCGGCCCTGCTGAAGCTCGCCGAGGCCGAAAGCCAGCCTAGCCGCCTCTCGCTGGGCGAGCTGCACCAGAAGCTGCTGGAGCAGTACGCGCCCCCTTCGCTGGTGGTGAATGAGGAATACGATATCCTGCACATGTCGGAAAAAGTGGGCGGCTTTCTGGAATTTTCGGGAGGCGAGCCGACCAAGAACTTACTCAAGCTAATCAGGCCTGAGCTGCGGCTGGAGCTGCGGGCGGCGCTGCACCAGGCCGTGCAGCTGCAAACCGCCATTGAAGCCCCCAATATTCAGTGGAATAAGAACGGGGAACCCCAATCGCTGACCATCCGGGTGAACCCAGTCACGCAGGAAGGCGATACGGCCAAGGGGTTTTTGCTCGTCATTTTTGACTTGAACGAGCAAGCGCCGGCCGCCGAAAAGGTGGTGCGCACGGCCAACGAGCCCATTGCCCGGCAGCTCGAAGCCGAGCTTATCCAGGTGAAAGCCCGCCTGCGCCACTCGGCCGAGCAGTACGAGTACCAGGCAGCCGAGCTGCGGGCGTCGAACGAGGAGTTTCAGGCTGTGAATGAAGAGCTGCGCTCGGCGGCCGAAGAGCTGGAAACCAGCAAGGAAGAGCTGCAATCCATCAACGAAGAGCTGCGCACGGTAAACCAAGAGTTGAAGGTGAAAATTGAGGAGATGAGCGTGACCAGCAACAATCTTCAAAACCTCATCAACTCGGCGGGGGTAGCGACCATTTTTCTCGACCGCGCCTTTTGCATCCGGCTCTATACGCCGGCGGCCCAGCAGCTTTTCAACCTAATACCGTCGGACTATGGCCGCCCTATTTCGGACATCACCCACCGGCTGGAGTACGGCGAGCTGCTGCGCGACGCCGAAACCGTGCTCGATAAGCTTATGCTCCTGGAGCGGGAAGTAAAAACCACCGACCACCGCACTTTTCTGATGCGGGTGCTGCCCTACCGCACGCTCGAAGACCGGATTAACGGGGTGGTAGTTACGCTGTTTGACATCACCGACCGCAAGCAAGCCGAAGAAATAGTACGGGCCAGCGAGCAGCGCTTGCAGCGCATGGTCAACGTGCCCAGCGTAGGGGTACTCACGTTCGATTATACCGAGCGGCTGCTGCAGGCCAACGACGCTTTTATAGAGATGGTGGGCTACACCCGTCCGGAGTTTGAGGCCCGCCCATTTACGTGGCGCGACTTGACCCCGCCCGAGCATCTGGAAGCCAGCCACCAAATGATGGCCCAACTGCGGCAGACGGGCCGAGGCGGCCCCTATGAGAAAGAGTACTACCGCAAAGATGGCTCGCGGCTCTGGCTGATGTTTGTGGCCGCCGACCTCGGCGATGGCACCATTGCCGAGTATGCGATTGACATGAGCGCCCGCAAGCAAGCCGAAGAAGCCGTAGCTACCGACTTGGCCGGCATGCAGCGGCTGCACGAGCTGCACGCCAAGCTTGCCACCGAAACCAACCTAAAGCTGGCGCTGGAAGAGCTCATAGCCCTGGCCTGCGAAATAACCAACACGGACCGGGGCTGTATTCAACTGCTCAGCGACGATGGCCAGCGGCTGGAAATGTATGCCTGCCAAGGTTACGAGCAAGGCAGCCCCTTCATTCAGCAGTTTCTGCACGCAGACTGGCAAGCCGCCGATGACCCGGCCCGCCCCGACCGCACCCGGCTCCTGATTGAGGACGTTGAAACCTACCCGCCCCTATTGGGCACCACCGAGCGGGAAGTGGCGATGGCCGAAGGCATTCGGGCCATCCAGTCTACGCCGCTTATTACCCGCAGCAGTGGCCTAGTGGGGGTATTAAGCAACCAGTTTTGCCAGCCGCACCGCCCCACCGAGCACCAGTTGAAGCTGCTCGATTTGCTGGCCTGGACGGCCGCTGACTTTGTGGAGCGGCACCGGGCCATTCAGGCGCTCGAGCAATTGTCGGCGGGCTTGGAGCAGCAGGTGCAGGAACGAACCGCGCAGCTGCACGAGAGCACCGAGGCCTTGCAAAAGCACCTGACCCAATTGCAGCAAGCGGAAGAAGTAGCCCAAATGGGCAGTTGGGAATACGACATTGCGAGTGGCAAACTGACCTGGAGCACCGGTATGTACCGGCTGCTGGGGCTGCCGGCCGGCAGCGCGGCAAATTCGGAAACTTACCTAGGCTATGTCATTGCCGCTGATAAGTCTTTTGCGGAGGGATTAATGCAACAGGCCTGGGAAAAGCATGAACCCCTGGACGACATGCTACGCTTGCAGGTGAATGGCCAAGTGCATACGATACACATCAAATCGGTGGTGCTGCGCAACGACCACGGCGAGCCCGTGAAGGTACTCGGCCTCGACCTGGACGTATCGGAAGTAAAACGCCTGGAAGCGGACAACCTGCAAATGCGGCTAAATCAGCAAAAATCCTTGCTGCTGGGGATTCTAAATGCCCAAGAGGAAGAGCGCCGGCGCATTGCCGAGTCGCTGCACAACGGAATAGGCCAGCTGCTGTTTGCCACCAAGCTCAATTTCGACCGCGTGGAGGCATTAGTGCCGAAAGAGGTTTTTCAGGGGGCCAATCAATTGCTAGACGAAGCCATTCAGGAGACCCGCCGAGTATCGCACGAGCTGGTGCCGGCTACGCTGGACGAGGTTGGCTTGGCTAAGTCCATTCAGGGCTTATGTAAGAAATATAGCAAGACGCGCATCCGGATGCATTGTGAGATAGTCGGGCTAGAAACCCGGCTGGAGTCGTACCTAGAAGTGGCCGTGTACCGCATCTGCCAGGAGCTGCTAACGAACGTGACGAAGCACGCGGAGGCTACCAGCGCTGACATCTTACTGATAGAGGAGGACAACGAAATAACTTTGAAAGTGCGCGACAACGGCAAGGGTATCGGCTCGGAACCTGATAAACCAACTGGCATCGGGCTACGCACTATCCAAGACCGGGTGGAATTGTTGAATGGAACTTTTTCCCTGCATATTCCCGATACTGGGGTAGGCACTCAGGTAACTATCCAGATTCCAATTGCCACTGACTAACTAGCACAAGGTTTTTTACCTCGACGGGTAACTAGCAGGCCACTTGCCAGATAGCCGCATTATCTTTAAGGCTAAGCCGGAGCACGACACACATCACTGCCCGCGGCAACTTCTTTCTCTGCCCCTTTATGATTCGTGTTTTCTTGGTCGATGACCACGCCATTGTGCGCGACGGCCTGCGGTCGGTACTAGCGGCCGAGCCGCGGCTGCAAGTGGTAGGCGAAGCCGCCAACGGCCACGACCTACTAGCCCAGCTGGCTACCGTGCCCACCGACGTGGTGCTGATGGATCTGAACATGCCCGTGCTGGATGGCTTGGCCACCACCCGCACGCTGCAAAATCAGTATCCACAGCTGCGCATCTTGATATTGTCGATGATGACTAACGAGCACACCATCAACGAGCTGCTGGCAGCCGGGGCCCACGGTTACGTGCTCAAAAATGCGGACAAGACCGAAATCATCACCGGCATTCAGGCGGTAGCGTCGGGCAAGCGATTCCTGTGCTCCGAAATCGGCCTAACCGTACTCGAAAAGCTCCTAGTCCTTGAAATTGAAGTCTCCTCAACTGTTGCTAAGGATACCTCCCGCCCCACCTCCCGCGAGCGCGAAATACTGCAACTAGTAGCCACCGGCCTCACCAACCAGCAAATCGCCGATAAGCTCTTCACCAGCAAGCGCACCGTCGAATCGCACCGCCAGAGCCTGCTGGAGAAAACCGGGGCCCTCAACACCCCGGCCCTGGTGAAGTACGCAATGGAGCAGGGCTGGCTGCACCAGTAAGCAGTGGTGTAGCGGCTGTTCTGGAAGTTAAGCAGCTTTTTACTTAACGCGCCTAGTTGGCTAGCCAGCCGACTAGGCGCGTATTTATTTTCGGCCCGTACGGAGGCAGTTGGCGAATAAATACGCGCTAAAAATCACGCATTTGCTACGGCTAAAACCCGTATTTTAGCCGTAGCCGGGGGAGTTTGGGGGCCTGTTTCTTTGTGGAGCTGCTCGGAAGAGCCTTTCCAGTAGCGTAGCACTATTCAGCTATTGGTTTTACCCCCTGCTAGATTGCTTGGCTGCCCTACCGGTGCCGGGCTATCAGGTCGATACGTGTCCCGCCATCCTTACTCCCTTATCCTGTGTTAGTTCCCCTCTACCATTCATTGGCCGAGCCCACTTCGGTGTTACTGCCAGTAAATCTGGCCGAAGTAGATGCGGCCCACTTGGTGCGCATCTTGGCGCGGCCGCACGTACAGCTGCTGGTTGACTGCGGCACCCTGCCTTGCCAGCGTACGCTGGGCATCTGCTTTCTGGTATCGCAGCTGCTGGTGCTGCGCCGAGGCGGGGCCAGCGTGCGGCTGCGCAACACGAGCCCCGTGCTGCGGCGCTGCCTGCACAAGCTGGGCCTTAGTTCCTTTTTCCTATTGGCTGAATAAAGGGTATGAAGCTACTGACGGACCTAACGGACCCTACATATCACCAGCCGACCGCGCCCTCGCGCCTGCACTGCTGGCTGAGCCACTACGTGCAGGACGAGCGCGATATGCCCTTCGCCTACCTGCTGCTGCAACTATCTGGCACCATGCTGCCGCTAGCCATCCTACTTTTTGTGCCGGTGCTGCGCGGCCCCGCGTGGTGGGTAGTGGCTAGCCTCTACCTAGGGCTGGGCAATCTGCGCTTCAAAGGGCCGTTTGGGCTGATGCTGCACTGCACCAGCCACCGGGTGTTGTTCCAGAAAAAGCACGGCTGGCTGAACCACTACCTGCCGTGGGTGATTGGGCCGCTGTTCGGGCAAACGCCCGAATCCTACTTCACGCACCACATGGGCATGCACCACCCGGAGAATAATATGCCGGATGACGAAAGCTCGACCATGTTTTACCAGCGCGATTCGTGGGTGGATTTCCTGCACTACCTAGGCGATTTTCTGGTGCTGGGCGTAGCGCGCCTGGTGGGCTACTTCACGCGGCGCCAGAAGACTACCCTGCGCCGCCGCCTGCTGCGCGGCGAGCTGACCTACCTAGGCACGACTCTCGCGCTGGGCTGGGTGAATCTGCCCGCGACGCTAGTGGTGTTCGTAGCACCGCTGGTGCTCTCGCGGGTGGTAATGATGCTTGGCAACTGGGCGCAGCACGCCTTTATCGCCCCCGCCAGCCCCGAGAACTGCTACACCAATAGCGTGACCTGCATCAATACTAGCTACAACCACAAGTGCTGGAACGATGGCTACCATATCAGCCACCACCTCAAGCCCGCCCTGCACTGGACTGACCACCCCGCCCACTTTCGCCAAAACCTGGCCCAGTACGCTCGCCACGAAGCCATTGTGTTTGAGGGCATCCACTTCCTGCACATCTTTTGCTACCTCATGGCCCGGCGCTACGACCTGCTGGCCCGCCATTTTGTGGAGCTGGCGCACCCCCAGCGCACGGAGGGCGAGGTAATTGCCCTGCTGCGCACACGCACCCAACGCCTACCGCGCCTGGCCGCCTAGCCTGCGTCGGCAAGTATAGCCAGCAGGTTAAGGGCTGGCTCCCCCTTAGTCGCCTTGATTCATCTGCCACCCCGCCCTGCCAACGCTTATGCAATCGATTTATTCAGCTTCTCCTTTGCCCGATGCCCAGCCCGGTAGCCTACCCCGTCCTATTGGCTTGACGGGCTCGTACCGGCCCGGCGCGCTAGTGTCAGAAGCAGTGCAGACCGCTGTCTACCAGCACTTGCAGGAATTACTAGCACAGCTGCCGGTGGCTATGTATCTAGTGCGGGGGCCTGCGCATGTACTTGATTTGGTCAACTTAGCCGCCGCCGCTAAATGGGGCTGCTCGCCAAATCAAGTGCGGGGCCAGCCCTTTTTCGAAGCGTTGCCCCACTTGCGTGGCCAGGGCTACGAAGCCGCCTACGCTACCGTTTGGCAAACCTATCAGGCAGTGACGTGGCAGGAAGCACCCATCATCTGTAGGCCACCCGGCGGGCCAGCGGGGCGGGGCTACTTTGACGTGTCTTTTCAGCCTTTCTACGAGGAGCCAGGCTGCCTGGTGGGCATTCTAGTAACGAGCCACGACGTGACCACGCAAGTGCTAGCGCGCCAGCACACGCGCCAGGCTACGGAAGAGCTATCGGCCACCAACGCCGGCCTGGCCGACTACGTGACGGAGCTAACCCGAGCCGCCCACACCGCACAGGTTTACGCCGAAGCTCAGGCTACCCTCTTGGCCCAACTGCTGGAGCAAGCGCCGATGGCCATCGGCCTACTGGTTGGGGCCGACTACGTAGTGCGGGTGTGCAATCCCGGCCTGCTGGCGCTTTGGGGGTGCACTCCGGCGCAGATGCTGCACCAGCCGCTGTTCAAGGTGCTACCCGCGCTTCAAGGCCAGGGCTTGCGAAATTTGCTCAATGAGGTAAGCTGCACGGGTATAGCTGCCGTGGTTCCCCTGTTGCCTAGTACGGGCGAGGCGCGGGCACTGGTCGCCTGCACCTTTTACCCGCTGCGCGATGCGCAGGGACATACTATCGCCATCGCCGTCATTGCAACGGTGGGCGAGCACGAGCCGGCCTGACGGTCGTAGTACCTGCGTAACCTAGTATTTATACGGTACGCAAAGCCGTATTCGCCACATTGTGCTTTCGCAAGGGGAAAAAGAAATTTGCGGACAAGAGCAGGTTTTACCTATTGCCCTAGTTCCAGATGCTTCTTAATTCGTTATCCTTCCGCACCGGCGGTCAATGTACACTCAGCTTAGAGCAGACCGATGGGTGGCTACGCGCCGTCTGGTCGGGCTACATCACCACCGATGACGCCATGCGCGGCGCGCTCAATTATTTGGCGCAGGTTGGGCCCTTCCATACCCTCTACCTGCTTAATGACAACACCAGCCTGCGTGGGCCTTGGTTTGATTCTGTTGAGTGGCTCGACCGGGTGTGGTTGCCGCAGGCTATCCAGCTGGGGCTGCGTTACATCGCCCACGTGGTGCAGGCCGATACGCACAATGACATCTTGACGCTCGCCTGCCCGGCACATATCACCGATGTGCTAGAGCTGCAACTCTTTGATGACGTAGCCAGCGCCCAGGAATGGTTGCGCACCTGTCAGCTACCCTTAAACTCACCAGCGCGGCTAAGCCAAGCCGTGCGCAAACCCTAGTGAAAACGCGCCTCACTAGCCGCCTACCTGGCGCATGCGCGGCGAGCCAATAGCGGCTGGCCCAGGACTAGGCTTTTGCCCGGATGGCCCTCCTGGAGACATGCCAGATACTGTGGCAGCACTTACCTGCGCGTCTGTCGCATAAGTTGATTACTGAGGTCTACGACGCCAGCGAAGAATTGCGGGCCAGCGCTTCATTTGCCAGAGAGTAGAAGGTGATGCAAGCGCAAGTTATCCGGATAGTGCCGGTGGTGCGGTGGACATGCGGCGCGGCCTCGCATGGTAGCTGACCAAAAAGCTGATTGAGCGATTAGGCTATTCCATAGTACAATGACAGCTCACTAATTATTATCACTAAATTGCAATTTAATAGTGGCTTACTGTTAAATAACGAGCTTATCTTATTTTACGCAGCTTCCTTTCATACTAGCTTATGGTTGCCCCTTTCATGGACGAAGTCCGGCGTCACCGCGTACTCTAAAGGCACAGCGTTTGTATTATGGGGCAGGGCAAGCCGCCCATGCTACTCTGCAGCTGTTTCGGGTGCAGCCAGCGCATCTGGCACTACCTCCTCACTACGCTAGCCGCGCATTCGTTGTCCAACACGAAGGCCCTGAGTGGCAACCTGCAAGTTCAGGCCAGGGGTATTGCCTCCGCGCTAGTGCGCTAATCTAAGGTGGTGGAGTAAGTACAGCCAGTGCGCAGTTTTACCTTGCACTGTCCGTGCTCTCAAACGCCGATTCTATTATGACTCGTTTTTAGCTGCCGTTTTTGAAGGGCCAGCGACGCGAGCAGCTTTGGGTTTTTAAGCAGCTTACATGGGTGACGGCGGGGAGGTCTTTCCCGTGACCTAACGCACCATCCTTGATTAGCTCCCTACCGTAGGCTAGCTGCTGCTACACAACCACTTCAAAAACACCTATCCGCGCTTCTCACTTAGCATAGCCTCTTACACTACTGATATCAAATAAGTGGTTGATTACCAAGGAAAAATTAATCCAATAATAACCCGCTTAATCCAGAAAACGGGCCTGAGAGTAGTTAGAATACGAGGGGTTGACAGCTGGTTAGGTTGTTGGCAATTGCCAAAAGCGTTCAACTCGCCGATCCCCCCAAATAAATTATTACGTGTTTTGCACTCAACTAGCTATTATACAATCAATAGCGCTAAAAAATTGCCTGTTTTTTTATTGCGCTATCCTCGCGGCCGTGTGCGCCCTTTAGCTTTTCCCCTACTTTGAGCGAGCTGCCAAAGGGAATATATGAAGATTACTCGCCCGGCTAGAATAGGTTCTAGCGCCTCTCTATTGGCCTTTTGCTTCGCGTGGTGAGTGGCAATTGCCAAATCCTAGCTGGCAATTGCCACTCGACGCCACGGAGGGCGGCACCCCGGTTGGCATCTCGGTTATGTAGCTGCCACGGGCACCCGTTAGACGCAGGGGCACCGAGGCAGCCGGCGGCAACTTTGTGCCCGCTTGGCCGAGCTGACTTATCTGAAAAGCCAATCTCACCCGTATCACCCTTGGCGCGCTGCCAGGGGCGATTATCAGTAAATTCGACCTAACACAGTCTCACGAGTCGAGCCTCGCAGCCCAGCTTGCACTGTCGCCACTTGGTAATTGCCAACAGCTGCCTCTGTCCTATCAGTGGCGCAGAGTACTGGTTGCTAAAAGTTGGGCAGGCTGTTCGCTTATCCCGGGCCGGCGCGCGGCCATGAGCCGAATGCCCGCCACCAAGCCCCGACGAGGCGCGAAAAAGCCAGTCTCACGCTCAAGTGCCCTAGGCATTGGAAACGCTGTTTTTAGCCCTTTTCTAGCTTTTCCGTCTCATTTACTCGCCTAGCACCCCAGCTTGCCCTGTCGGCTACGGGCAATTACCACTGCGTGCCACGGGGATATATAAGCGCGCCTGCTGGAAGATAGTATGTTGGTTACTAGGCCATAATCCCTATCTGCTTGTTCGATGCTGCGCTGGCCTGACCGAGGAAAGTGGCAACTGCCAGGTGGCGCGCCTGCCTGTCCTGCCCCCCAGCCGCGAGCGCCGCTGGCGCGAAAAGGGGATGGCGGTTGAGAAAACCCTTTGTGCTTCTTCCACCAGCAGTCAGAGCCACCCCAACGACTGGCACTCAGCCGTTGAGCGGCTGGGTGCCAGTCGTTGGGGTGCTCGCTAGCGGCTTTCCGGCAGGGCCTGGGCTGCGCCTGGCAACTGCCCTCGCTCTTGGACGGGTATCGCCTCCGGTTGGCGGTTGACGCTCGGCAGTCCACTTCCCCGCCCTGCTTACCTTCCCTGGCTGCCCGAGGTGCACCCTCCTCGTCTCCCCACCCCCTACCCCCCTTATTATGGCCCAGCACCTCGCCCATGTCGCCTTGCTTGTCCGGGATTATGACGAAGCCATCCAGTTCTACTGCCAGACGCTCGGGTTCACGCTCGTGACAGATACGCCGCTGCCCGCCGGCAAGCGGTGGGTGCTCGTGGCCCCGCCCGGTGGAGCGCCGGGCAGCGCGTTGCTCCTGGCCCAGGCACAAGGCGCTGAACAACTCAGCCGCGTGGGTAATCAGACCGGGGGCCGCGTCTTTCTGTTCTTGACCACCGACGATTTCTGGCGGGATTACGAAGCCTGGCAAGCGCGCGGGGTTGTGTTCTGCGAGCTGCCTCGCGAAGAGGCCTATGCCACCATGGTCGTATTGAAGGATCTGTATGGCAATCGCTGGGATCTGCTTCAGCTGCGGTAGCGCGGGGCAACGGCCACCGGCCTGACTGTTAAGGATTCCTAATCCTTCTGGTTCTCGAATGACTTCCCCACCCCCACTAAAGGCCCCGAAAACACTGTTTTTAGAGGCCGTGGGCGGGAGGGTTTTCGAATGGGTTATTACGCCTGGTCTGGCTCAGTAAGACTGGGCCGTAAAGTTGCTGCAACAAAGCTTCCGGAGCCCACTTCTTGACCCGTTAAAGCAAGTATTCTCACTTCATCTACCTTGTGGGGGGCTGACAATAAGGTGTACCTTAATGATACCCCTCAAGCTACTTTTCTCTGGCCTTGCTTGGCTTTATTTTAAAGCTGGCAGGCTTACTTGCCTATTTTACGTAGCAAATCCACTTGCAAATGACACTTGCCCGCAGTTCTAGGCTAGATTAGAATACACACTCCATTGCTGCGACAGGCAAAGAGCTGAAACATTGGCTAATACCTTGCAATGACTGCACCACCACCTAGGCGTAGGCTACTGGCGCTATCGTTGGTATTGATTAGTATAGCCTATTAAAAGGTAATATATTATCTAAGAACACCTATGGTTGAATGACCACTTTCTGCTGTTGTGTGTGCCCATCGGCCGTGCGCAAGGTGAGCTGATAAAGGCCAGCAGCGGAAGCGGACGCTTCTACGGCCAACGTATTTACCCCAGCCTGCACCGTGACGGCTTGCTGCTGCACTACCCGCCCGAGCTGGTCGGTAAGCAAGAGCGTTGCGGCTTGCATTTGGGTGGCCGTGCAGCTCAGCGTAAAGCGTCCGCTGCTGGGGTTCGGGTAGACACTCAGCGCCGAGGTGCTCGTACCCCCTGCCGTCTGGAGCACCGCTACGCGTGCCGCCTCTGGCGGGAGCTGGTTTAACCGCACACTAGCGGTGCCAGCGGCGCCGTTGCCCGTAATCAGGTCTACATCGCCATCGTCATCAAGGTCTCCGAAGGCAATGCTGCCCACCCCTGAGCCGACGCTAACATTTTGCCAATACGAGAAGGTGCCCTTGTTGGTATTGAGGTAGACGTCCACCGTGCCATTATCGACCCCATAGTTGTTTTCACTAGCAACGGCTACATCGAGGTCGCCGTCACCATCTAGGTCGCCTAGCACGGCGCTAATGGCGCCCCGAGCGAATAGCTGCTGGTTTTGGGTGCCAGTGAAGGCGCCGCTGCCCGTGTTCAAACGGACACTAATGGTGCTTTTATTAGCGTAATTTGGCGTGTAGTCGTTGTAATTAGTCGCTAGCAGGTCTAGGTCACCGTCGCCATCTATATCCCCTAGAACGACGCTGTGGGGATTGTAGCCTACACTTACCTCCAGGCTGCCGCCGAAGGTACCGGTCCCGTTGTTCAGGCGCACACTAACGGTAGTGCCACTAAACGATGGCGTGAGTAGGTCCAGGTCGCCGTCGTTGTCCACGTCGCCCACGGCCAGACTTACCGGCTGCTCGCCCACGGCCACTTCCGAGCCTCCACCGAAGCTACCCAGGCCGTCGTTGAGGCGCACGCTCACCGAGTTGCTGCTATAGTTGGCCGTAAGCAGGTCCAGGTCGCCATCGGCATCCACGTCGGCCAGGGCCACGGCAGCCGGGTCGAGGCCCACGCTCACTTGCTGGGTGCCCGTAAAATTACCCTGCCCGTCGTTCAGGCGCACTTGCACGACGCCTACCCCCGTGTTGGCGGCTATCACCACGTCCAGGTCCCCATCCCCATCTACGTCGCCCAGGCTGAGGCTGCGCGGCATGCCGCTGCTGGTGATAGTTGCCCCAGGCACAAAGCCAGCAGCTCCATTGTTGAGCTGCACACCCTTGGCCGATACTAAATCCAGGTCCTGGTCGCCGTCCACATCTCCGGTGACAACACCGGCCACGACTACGCCCGCGTTGGTGGCACCAGCCGCCAGGTCGGTACCGCTGTAAAAGCCGGGGTAATAAATTGCGCCTTGGCCTCGGCTCGTGGCGGTGGTAAACTGGTAGACTTGTCCGGTACCCAGGCTTTGGCCGTTGCTGCCTTGTACGACCGCCGTCACGGTGGCAAAGACCGTTTCGCCCGCCTTGAACGCGGCAGTGGGAGCCAGGCTGAGCGTGTTGCCGCTCACCGTCGTGGCGCCGGCTTTCTGCCCGCCCGCCTGCGCGCCAAATACCTTCAGCGCTGTTTGCGTGCTGGGGCTGGCACTCAGGGCCTGGCTGAAGGTAACGGCGACGGGGCCGGTGCGTGGCGCGGCGGGGCTATTGCGCACCGGAACCAGCGCCGTGATGGCGAGCGGAATGCTGGTGGGCTGGTTTAGCCGTATTCTTACGCTGCCTGCTGTGCCATAACTAGTAAAGAGTAAGTCGGGGGCCCCGTCGCCGTTTACGTCGCCGGTCGTGAGCGCTTGCAGAATGCCGCCAGGTGCTAGTTCTTGCCCGTTACTGAAGGTACCTACCCCATTGTTCAGCCGCACATTCACTCGGCCATTAAAGTCGGTGACGAGAAAATCTAGGTCGCCGTCACCGTCCACGTCGCTGACTGCTAGGTCTTGAGGCCCCGAATTTACAAGTACTTGCTGGCTGCCACTGAAGGCACCGTGCCCGTCATTGAAGCGTACGCTCACCGTATTAGTAAATCCGGCAATGCCTAGCAAGTCGAGGTCGCCATCCTGGTCGATATCTCCCAGCACTCCTTCTCCACTAGAACCCACGCCCACCGACACCGCTTGCCCAGGGCTTAGGCGGCCAGCTCCGTTGTTCAGCTGTACGCTGAGCTCGACGCTACCCGTGCCGCTGGCTCCGAGCAGCGTATATACTACATCGAGGTCCCCATCATTATCGACATCACCCAGCACGAGATTGGAAGCAGGGCTCGTGGCCGTGTTCGGACCGCTGAACATGCCGTCCCCAGCATTAAAATGCACGCCGTCGCTAGCAACCAGGTCAAGGTCGCCGTCGCCGTCCATGTCACCTAGGCTAATTATACTGCCTACCCCATTGACACTGATTTCCTGGCCGCCAGTGAACACGCCACTGCCATTGTTGAAGCGGATGCTGGCCGTGCTGGCATTGCCCGTCACCAAGTCCAAGTCGCCGTCCGCGTCCACATCGCCCAGTCTCACGCTAGAAGCAGCAGTACCCACCGAGGTTTCTTGGCTGCTGCTGAAGCTACCCGTGCCATTGTTCAGGCGCACGCTGACACTGGCCGGGATAGAGCTATTGGCGGTAAGTAAGTCGAGGTCACCGTCGCCATCTACGTCGCCAGTAGTAAGCCCCGCTAAGTTAATGCCCACTCTCAGTTCCGAACCGCCGCCGAACACTCCAGAAGCGGGGCTGGTGGCCGTCGCAAATTCAAATACGTGTGGTGTCGCAAAGGCGCCAGTTGTGCTCTGCGCCTGGGCACTAATGGTAACCTGCACCTGCTCGCCGGGCTTGAAGGGGGTAGCAGGTGTAAATACCAAGGTATTGCCGCTTACCGTGGCGTTGCCGGCCTTTTTCCCATCGGCTTGGGAGCCGAACACCCGGATGGCGCCGAGCGTAGCGGCAGTGGGGCTCAGGGGCTGGTCGAAGGTGGCGGAAACGGCCGTGGTGCGCGGCGCTGCCACTGCATTGCGTGCTGGCAGCACGGCGGTTACCTGCGCAGCGGAGCTAATCGTTAGCAACACTCCATTGCTAGCGCCAGCCGTGGTCACGACGACAACGGGGCCCGTATTAGCGCCCTGGGGCACGATGACCGTTAGCTGCGTCAACGAATTAGGAACCAGACTTGCTGCCGGCACCGAGACACCATTAAACGTTACTTCCTTAACATTCAGGAAACCAGTTCCCGTAATCACCACCCTGCCTCCTATTGCGCTGCTGGCCGTAGATAAGCTACTAATAATGGGGAGGGGTAGCGCTTGGTTCTGGTTCAGGCGTACGCTGGCCGTTCCGCTGCCAATATTGGCCGTTGCCAGGTCTAGATCACCGTCGCCGTCCACATCGCCCAGGGCAATGCTAAAGGGCCTGCTCCCCGTTGCAACCTGCTGATTATTGGCGTAGACGAAGCTCCCACTGCCATCATTCAGACACACGCTCACCGTAGTGCTCCCGGAGTTGGCGACCACCAGGTCCAGGTCACCGTCACCATCTACATCCCCTACTGCCACGCTGTTAGGCGCGCTGCCAACGCCAACTTCCTGGCGGGCGCTGAAAGCACCGGTACCGCTATTCAGACGCACGCTTACCGTATTGTCATTCCCGTTAGCGGCCACAAAGTCCAGGTCACCGTCGCCATCCAGGTCGCCCACAGCCACACTGCGCGGGTCGCGCCCCACGCCTACGTTCTGGCCGCCGCCGAATTTTCCGTTCGTGTTCAGGCGCACGCTCACCGTTCGGCTGCCGTTACTATAGGTGGCCACGAGCAAGTCTAAAGCACCATCCTTATCTACATCGCCTAGCGTTACCTCCTGGTTGCCGTAAGCCGTTGTGGTATTATAGGGCCCGTTAAAAACAGCCTGGCCATTATTCAGCCAGACACTTACGCTGCTCGTCTCCGTGCCACCGACGACTAGGTCGAGGTCACCATCGCTGTCTACGTCACCCACCGCCACGCTATTTAAGTTTAGGTTCGTCACGCCGCTAGGACTGGTGGTGAAGGTATTATCTCCGTTATTAAGTTTCAGCGTGAATCCTAATCCTGGAGCATTGATGTTATTAGCAACAGCGAGGTCGAGGTCACCATCCCCATCTAAGTCACCGAGTGCGAGACCTTGGGCACTGTTCCCAACCGGCACCTCAAAACCGGTGCTGAAGTTGGAGCTTGTGCCAGTGTTTAGACGCACGCTCACGAGACCACCATTCAGAGTAAGTAGGTCGAGGTCGCTGTCCTTGTCGATATCGTCCAGCACCACGCGTTGTGGATTGGTACCAACACTCGGATCAAAGCCGCCACTGAAAAAGCCGCTACCCGGCGTTGTGGCTGGCGTCTGCGTGAGGGCGGGCTCACTTGCTAGCAGTAAGCCAACAATTCCGAGAACCAGAGCAGTTGGTATACCCCTTTTTGCCTCCAATGAGCTAGTAGAAGCTAGAGTAGAACTACGCATACTGGAAAGTAGTAGGTGGAACTGCCGAGCCACTCGTTGGCTGCGGTACGCTACGCACAAGAGTTGGCCACGCGGAAGCTAGCCAGTGCTTACGCCAAATTCAGGGGTAAGGTTCATGGTTTCAACATCTTGCATATAAATTAGTATTGCGAAATTTGTACCGAAGAGGTATCCCAGTTCCCTGCGCATAGAATAATTCAGCGATGGTACGAGCAAGCAAGTGAAGTGAATACTTCACTTGTACTTCGCCGCCTAGTATGTGGACGAAAGGAAAGTTAATCGTAGCCTATATGTCAAGGCATTTTCTGCAGAGCGCATTTCAATGATTGAGTTACTTCATTGTCCTAAAAACGCTATTTATCAGCACGCTTGTAACACGAAAGTATAGTTACTTCCAGAGCGCCACCTTCCGCTATCATCTAGTATAGGTTTCGTAAGGTATGCTGTGTACTAAGCAATTATTTAAGATTCTATCACCAGGGGGCGCGAGCGCAACATGTCAGAGCACGGTGTCAAGACTCTGGTAATAGGTGGTCCTTCGCAATGACCTTCCCGCACGTAGGGCGGCGTTTGCTGCTGTTCAGCACGACATGGCCACACCGTGAAGCAGCGGTTTTTGTGCCGATTGTGGGTGGCTACTAAGTTAGGATTTTCTTAGTAACAAGGTTGATGTCAACTCGCTCAGAAGGCCTCATTAGTCTCAAGTCTCAGGCAAAAGGGGTCTAATGCGTAACCAACTTACCAGCGGTCGTTAAGAATAGGATGGGGAAGCGGATTAAAGTTCAGTATAGCGTTGGGTGTGAAGTAGCCTAGCTCATTAAGGTGTGCCTTCCCAGCGGCAGTTGCTTCACTTCCTTAGCGGTAGCTAATCATGGCTTACGGCTAGCCCACCCCGCTTATCTCGGCAACAGGGGACAGTTATTAGGGCATAAGTAAGTGGTAATATTAGGGTTAATAGAAAAAGAAGGGAGTAGTCGGGTATTAAGCCGAGGAAATTATCATAAAGTAACTTGTTTTGCATAGTACCTTGTTATAAATTTGGCGCTATGATTGGCTTAACCACTATTCCCTATGCCCTCTCTTTCTTCCCCCCTTGCACCTTATGCATGCTTCTAACTTCCTATCGCGAGCCCGCCTGGCCTGGCTAAGTTTGTTGCTGGCCCTCAGGTGCTGGTCACCGGCGCTAGCCAGTAGTCCAGCCGACAGCCTGGACCTGCTGATCGCGGCCAAAATGCGGCAGTTGCGCATCCCCGGGGTACAACTGGCCGTGGTGCGCCACGGGCGCCTAGTGAAGCTCGGCAACTACGGCGTGGCCAACGTGCAGGACTCGGTGCCGGTCACCACGCAGACCCGCTTTTTCCTCAACTCCATCACCAAGGCCTTCGTGGGCGTGGCCGCGATGCAACTAGTAGAAGCGGGCCAGCTTGACCTGGCTGCGCCAGTGGGCCGCTACCTGCCCGAGTTGCCCGCCACTTGGCACCCGGTCACCATCCGGCAACTGCTCACGCATACCTCCGGCTTACCCGACATCGAGCCCGAAGACGTGCTGGTGACCGAAAACGACGAGCAAGCGGCGTGGGCCCAGGTGCAAACCCAGCCGCTGGACTTCCCCGCTGGCCAGCAATTCGCCTACAACCAAACCAACTACCTGCTGTTAGGCCGCCTGATCGATAAGCTCAGTGGCCAGCCCTTCGCCCAGTTTATCCGGCAGCGCCAGTTGGACGTGGTGGGCATGCCCCGCACCAGCATCGGCGACGCCCACGACGTGCTGCCGCACGGGGCCCGCGGCTATACCTACACCCAGTACATCGACGGGCGGCCGCGCCGCAGCGCACAGCTGCAAAACCTGTTCGAGGTGTTTCCGCCTTCGCTCCGCCCGGCGGCGGGCATGAGCTCCACCGCGGAGGAACTGGCCCGCTGGCTCATGGCCCTGCAACAAGGCCAGCTGCTCCAGCCGGCTAGTCTGCCTACGCTCTGGACGCCGGGCCGCCTGAGCGATGGCTCGCAGCGCAGCTTCGGCGGCAAACTCACGGGCTACGCCCTGGGCTGGCCCACCGTGGACCGGCCCGAGCACCGTGCTCTGGCCCCCGTGGGCGGGGGCCGCTCGGCAGTATTTCTCTACCCCGACGACGACCTGGCCCTGGTGGTACTGACTAACCTACAAGGCGCTAACCCTGAGCGGTTCGCCGACGCGCTGGCGGCCTACTACCTGCCCGATATGCGGGTAGCCGACGGCTTCGGCCTGCCGCCGACCCTGCGCGCCCTACACCGCACCCTGCGTAAGCGCGGCTTCACGCACTTGGCGGAAGAAGTTCAGCAGGCGCGCCGCCGCGACCCCGCTTATGCCCTGCCGGAAGCGGCCGTCAACGCCTGGGGCTACTTGCTGGTCGAGCAGGGCCAACTCCCCGACGCCTTAGAAGTGTTCAAGCTCAATGTGCACCTCTATCCGGCCAGCGCGAACACCTACGACAGCTTGGCCGAAACCTACGCCGCCCTGGGTAACCAGAAGCTGGCCACCCAGTACTACGCCCGCACGCTGCAGCTCAACCCGCAGAGCCGCACGGCGGCGGCGTATCTGAAGCAGTAAGTTGCCCTACTTTCGCGAGCTAGTTTGCTTGCGAAAAAGGGGGTAAAAATGGCTGCCAAAACCTGCGTTTTAGGGGCCATTTGGGCAGGTAGCTCAGTTCTCCAAAATACGCTCGTGTCTGTTGCAGAACTCGGCGTGGTGTTGGGTCTACCTCCTTGCGGCGGTTGTATGGCGCCAGTTAGCGGGCAACTAGCCCGAAAAAGGCCCCTTTTGCCTGCTGATACGGGCCTGGCTGGCAGGCTAGCGCTACGCTTACCACGTGCTTGGGCCGGTGCTTGAGGAGCTTTTTGAGATTATATGCCACCGCACTGAGCACCATGGCTTTCTGGGCCGCGGCTTGCCCTTTCGTGTTGACTCGCCGCAGGCCATAATGGTGGAGTAGGTTGCCAAAGACGGGTTCCACCGTGCCTTGGCGCACGCGGCGCTGGCGCTGCCCCGCCCGACTCTGCTGGCGCCGCCAGGCGCGCAAGTAGGCCGCATCATAGGGCGAGCGTACGAGCTTCTTTTGCGTAGCTGAGGGCACGCAGGTGGGCTTGCGCGGGCAGGCCTGGCAGTCGCGGTACTCCGCCCGGTAGTTCTTGAGCCAGCCGCCATCCTGGCTCGTGCAGTAGTTCCGAAAGGGCAGCAGCTTGCCCGCCGGGCAGCGGTAGGCGTTCACAGCTGGCTCATACGTAAAGCCCTCTACGACGGGCTTGTACTTGCCGAAAACGGGAATCCAGGGCGTGATACCGCGTTGTTCGAGAAAGGCGTAGTTGAAGCCGTTCGAGTAGCCCGTATCGGCCAGCACTTCGCGCAGCGGCACCTGCTGCTTCGTCAAGCGCGTCTGCAGCTGCGCGACTAGGCGGGGCAGGTGGACGCTGTCGCGGCTATCGGCCAAGTCCGCCTGCACGTGACTAATCAGGCCCGTGGCCGTGTCCACGGCTAGACTGCAGAGGTAGTTCAGGGCCCGCGCTTTGCCCGGTTTGACCGAGATACGCGCCTCGGGGTCACTCAGACTAGTATGGGTCTTATTGCTGAGCAACTGGGCTTTGGTATGGTGGGCGCCTAAGCCGCCCCCGCCCCGTTGCTGCTTGGCTTGGCGCGTGGCCACTCGGCGCAACTCGTGCGCGGGCGTGGTCGCCGCCGCGGGTACCGGCGCCTGGGTGTCATCCACGACCTGCAGTGCGGGCAATTGCTGCTTCGGGCGCAAGCTGTCGAGCGAAGCATTGGCTTTGACGGGCGCCGAATCGAGCGCGTGTGTTTCGCCCACCACGAGTCCGGCGGCGAGGCACTGGGCAAAGACCTGGTCAAAGAGGTGCTCGAAGACGGCGGCTGGATAGAGCTGGCGGGTGCGGCTAATGGTCGAGTGCCAGGGCAAGTCCTCGTCTACTTCATAGCCTAAGAAGTAGAGCATATCCAGCCGTAAGGCGCAGTGCTCAATCAAGCGTCGGTCGCTCACTAGGTTTTCCAGGCGGCCCACGAGCACGAGCTTAAAGAAGACGACCGGGTCGAGTGAGGGCTGGCCCGTGTGGCTATACAGGTCCCGCGTCTGCTCGTAGAGAAACGACCAGTCGAGGAGCTCGGCCAGCCGGCGGTAGAGATTGTGGCGGGGTACGCGCTCGGACAAGCGAAAGCGCAGCACGACACGGTCGGGGAACTGCTTGTGGCCTTGCATAGACCCAAGATACCGCTGGCCCGTCACCTACTTCTGCAACAGACACGAGCGTTTTTTGGAGAGGTCAGGCAAGCTGGATCTGGTTACACGAGGCTTACACGCCTACAAAGCCTTATCGCGCGTAACCCCTACCTCTGGAGAAGCCGTCTAGCCCGAAAGGGATTGGGCAAAACGGCGGCTACCCGCCCCCGTCTCGCTGACTGACCATTTACAGTGTTTTTAGTGTTGCCAGCGCACCCTGCCGCTATCTTCACGGCGGCGTGCGGCGGCCCGCGCCAGTTGGGGCATATCATCCCCCACGCGCGCGCCTCGACGCCCCCTCACTTCCTTCTCTCTACGCGATGACCACGGCCGAGACCAAACGCTTCATGACGCACTTCATTGACGAAGTCATCAATCGAAAAAACATCGCCGCCACCGACCAGCTCGTGGCCACCGACTTTCTCGAGCAGGTGCCCTTTCCGGGGCAGGGTCCCGGCCGGGAGGGCTTGAAGGATGCGCTCCAGGCCCTGTTTACCGGCTTTCCCGATATGCACTGGACGGTGCAGGAGCAGATTGCCGAAGGCGAAAAGGTGGTGACACGCTTTAGCTGGACGGGCACCCACGCCGGGGCCTTTATGGGCATCCCCCCGACCCAGAAGCAGGTCGAGGTGTGGGGCGTCGTGCTGGATGTGGTGCGCAACGGATTATTTGTGGAAAGCCGACTGCTGATGGATACGGTCAGCTTACTGCAACAAGTCGGCGTGATGCCCTAACGTATAGCCGCCGCGGTAGCGCGGCGGCGCTCGCCCCCAGTGGGCAGGCCCCCTCGGGCCGGAAATGGTCCGTGGGCGCTGTGGTCTGCTTACTGCTTATCGCAGCGGGGGGCTAAAATGCCGCCCAGCCCAGCTTCTACGTGGCGACAAGCCCGTGAATACACGTAAGGTAAAAGGGCGTGACTCCGGAAATTGGGCCCCGAAAGCTCCGAGCCAAAAACTTTCAGAACCCACTGCTTGACCTGCCAAAACGCAGGGCTTTAGGCTGTCCGATGGGGTAGTAGGAGGGGCATCCGAAAGGTGTTCCTTTCTAGCCCGCAAAGGCTGAGCTTTCTTTACAAGCTGTAATCCGTCGTTTACAACACGTAAAAGGGCTAGGGGAACGGGTAAGTCTCCTGCATTGAATTGACTTAGCTACCCCAAGCCAGGCGCAGGACGGTAGTCCGGCCCCTACTGCCGGGTGAGTTGCCGGATGCGCCGGTTGTTGGAGTCGGCCACGTAGAGGACCGCGCCCGAGGGCAGCACGGCGAGGCCCACACTGCGACTGAAGAGGGCGGTCGCGGCGGGCCCATCGGCGTAGCCCAGCGTACGGGGATTGCCCGCCAGCAGGCTCACCTGGCCGCTGGACGCGATGCGGCGCAGACACCCGTTGCCCCAATCCGCTACGTAAAGCACGCCACTGGCATCTACGGCTAGGCTGGTGGGCAGGTAGAACTGGGCCTGGCTGCCGACCCCCTCGGCGTAGCCCCCAGTACTGCCGGCCACGGTGCTCACCGTGCCCGCCACGATTTTGCGCACGCGGTGGTTGTTGTAGTCGGCCACGTATACCGTGCCGCGCGCGTCTACTGCCACGCCGGAGGGGTAGTAGAAAAGGGCCGTCGCCGCGGGGCCGTCGGCGAAGTTGTCGGGCACGAATTGGACGTCCGCAGGGCCGCTACCGGCCAGCGTGCTGACCACGCCCTGGGCCGTAATTTGGCGGATACGCTCGTTGCGCGCGTCGGCCACGTAGAGCGTGCCCTGCTGGTCGCAGGCCAGGCCCGTCGGCTCCCAAAACCGGGCCGTCAGGGCGGGGCCATTCAGCAAGCCGGGGGCGGTGGTGCCGGCCCAGGTGCTCACCAGCCCGGCGGGGCTAATGGCGCGAATGCAGTGGTTGCGGGAGTCGGCCACGTACACCGTGCCCTGCCCGTCTACGGCCACTCCGGTGGGGGCGTTGAAGGCGGCGGTGGCGGCGGGCCCGTCCAGGTAGCCGGCGGTGCCGCGGCCGGCCAGCGTGCTGACTACTCCGGCGGGTGTCACTTTACGGAGGCAGTGGTTGTCGGTGTCGGCCACATAGAGATTACCCTGCGCGTCAAGGGCGGCCTGACTCGGCCCAGCGAACGTGGCCGTGCTGCCCGGCCCGTCGACGTGGCCAGTAGTGCCAGTGCCCGCCAGCGTACTGACCAGATAGGTGGGCGCCGCGACAAGCGGGTCGTCCTTTTTTTGGCAGCTCAACAGGGTGGCCGTCAGCAGCAGGGCAGTGGAAAGAGGGTAGCGCACGGAACGGGAGGGGAAGGAAGGGGAACTGAATAGGTGAGGGGCAGCGCCGGCCACTTTTGGGCTAGCCCGGCGACGCACCGGGGCCGTGGGAGAGAGAAAGGTAGGCGCGAAAGGCGGCTTTCCATAACCCGCTCGTAGCGGCCTACTACTTGGTGGCCAGCCGCCCATGGCGGCACGGGATTAGTCTACCAAACCTAGCCACAATTCCTCGTTTGCCAAAC
This sequence comes from Hymenobacter ginkgonis, assembly GCF_009755225.1. Classification (GTDB taxonomy): domain Bacteria; phylum Bacteroidota; class Bacteroidia; order Cytophagales; family Hymenobacteraceae; genus Hymenobacter; species Hymenobacter ginkgonis. The sequence continues at coordinate 22,725 of NZ_WQKZ01000007.1, read as the reverse complement.
CGCTCGCAGGGATGCGGTTCATCAAACGCTTAGTTGGAAGCTTAGTCCCCAGCAAAATACCACTTCAGACGTAGCGGCCGGCCAGGCTGAAACCCGTATTTATTCCAAGACTCGGGATATAAGAAGTGTTATGTTATGTAAATAATTTTAGATAAAACAATGGCTATTCTTCCTAGCTTATCTTCTCTAAAATCCTGTTTGTTGGCCGAGGTATACTTTCATTAACCTAGCGTCGGCTTCCGTTTCGAAGTCCGAGTAAAAGCCAAATAGAATCCCTTCAGCTGTCCGCAGATTAGGCGTTTGAAAGGCGGGACCTCGTTCTATTTTGTATGCTATTCCCTGGGCCTGTAAGGCGGCTTGCACTTGGCTATTCGTGAGCCCTGGACGTAGCCAGCCATAGTCAAAATACGCTGAATTAGCCTCTTCCGGTAGGGCCCATACCTGAATGCAGATTTCGCAGAGATCTTCAAAAGGGTCTGTCGTGAAGTAGAACTCGACGTCATCTAGCACGATATAGGGACAGCCAAAGGCCCGTAAGTGGTCTATTTCGGCTTGAGCAGTGGGCCAAAAATCGACGAAATCGTGTGCGGTAGCTCCCCAGCGCAAAGGCAAAATGTGCCCAGTGCGGAGCCATTCCGCTAGTTGAATGGGCATGGGTCGGGCAGTAGGGGTGCAACAGGCACCCCAATGGGCTGCTGTGAGTGCGTAGAAATCAACGACAGTTGTTGAACGAGCATTTATCTGGTGTGACAAGCCGGTAAAGCGGTGGGGCAAGCTTACAACCGAAACGCTTCTATCGTCGGCTCTTTCAATAAGGCATGCGCTAGCGGCGCCGCGCAGCCCAGCACGAGCCAGTCTACTTCTCCTTGGTAGAGACACCACGCGTGGTCCGGCGCAAAGCAGTAGGTCGGGAGCTGGCCCTGCTGCTGAAACACGGTTACTAAGTCCAGTACTTGCCCCTGCGCGAACCAATCCTGGCGAAAGCCCTCCGCGTCCCAGACGCCATTGCTCTCGTCCGCCGACCCATACAGATACGCGGGCTGCTGGGGGCCGAGCAGGTGGACGAGTTGCCGCACAAAGGCTTCCGTTAACTCAGCACTGCTGCCTAAGTGCGGGGGCCACTCACCATAATAGTGCTGAATCGCCGCACTATCCAAGGTCTCCCCATACGCTAGGCCAAGTTGAGCGCTTACCTCCCGGTACGTAATCGGCCGTAAACGCGCAGGCTCCGGCTGGCCTTGCTGGATATGATAGCTGTCCCAAAAAGCGGCCCGGGCATTTAAGTCAGCCAGGGTACGTTTGGCAAACGAGTACGAAGCAATCGGCACACTCGGGTCGATCCCGAGGGGAGACAAAAGCTTGAGGTAGGCGTCGTAGCCACTGGGTAAACGAGCGCACGCCGCGGCTGCTTGCTGCGGGTGGGAAGGCAGCCAGCTAAGTTGGTTGGTAAGGGGAAGCGCTTGCAGCGTCATATACGTACTCGACCTAGCTCTAGCAGAGCCCGCTCGGTTGAAAAGGACTAGTTACGAACGTGAAGCTACTCGAGATAGCTCGGCCTTGACAAGCTCACCTTTAGGGGGCTCAGAAAGTCCACAGCGAGTGCGTTTCCAGCGCGTGGCGGGGGTTAGGTGAATCGAAAAAAGCTGCGTCCGTAAGGTGCGCCTTGCTGGCCAAAAACCGCTATCCTAGTTTCTGGCCAGCTTAGCTAAACGCAAGTGTCAATAGCTTCTCTGCCAATTCTTGGGCGGCCCGGGTGCAGGCACTTTCTATCTTCGAAAACAAGATTATAAGTTCCGTCAGAGCTTCCTGGCTGGCCCCATCGCCGACAGCAATCAAGCTGATTGCCTTGCCCTGAATAGCTTTGGCAATTTCCTCATATTCCGCGCTCATACCCATCGTGGCAAACGTGGGGATGAGCGAATGCGTGGCGCGTTTCAGCACCAGCCAATCTTTTTCGGCAATAGCTTGCTTCATCGTCTGCACCAACTGCGGAATCTCCTGTATATAGAGGCCAATCATTTCGGCCATGCGTGCTTCGCTTTTGGTTATCCGTTGCAGGTAGTCAAAGTTGACGCAGCTCAGGGCTTGGGGCTGGAAGTCTACCGCGGTCGGCGCAACAGTTTTATCGAAGTCGACCTGCTTCAGGTACTTGATAATTTTGCTGTAAAGCAGCTTGTCGTCAATGGGCTTGGAAATGTAATCATTCATGCCCACAGCCTTACACTTCTCTACGTCTACCGTCGTCACGTCGGCCGTTAGAGCAATGATGGGGAGCTTCAGATGTAACTCATTGCGGATGTATTCAGTAGCCTCAAACCCATTCATGACCGGCATTTGCAAGTCCATGAGCACGATGTCGTAGCGCGTAGTGCGCAGCTTTTCGAGCGCTATTTTCCCATTGCCGGCCACGTCCATCTCGAAGCCAAAGTCCTCCAGCAGCGTCTTCATCAGCAGCTGGTTCAGGGCAATGTCTTCCACCACCAGAATCTTGACATCCTTGAACCCGGTCTCTAACTCAATGGTCAGGCCCGTTTCGGCATCGGCTTTTTCGGTCGTTTTGCCAAAACTCAGGATGAAGCTAAACGTGGAGCCTACCCCCACCTTACTTTTTACATGGATGGTGCCGCCTTGGGGCTCCACCAAATTTTTCACAATGGCCAAGCCCAGGCCCGTGCCACCGTACAGGCGGCTGGTGCCGCTGGTGGCCTGCTGGAAGTCGTCGAAGACGGTGCCCAGCTTGGCTTCCTCAATGCCGATGCCCGTGTCAGTCACGGCAAACTCCAGGATGACTTTTTCCGGGTCTTGCACCAGCATCCGCACGCCGACAGTGATAGTACCCTCGCTCGTGAACTTGACGGCGTTGCTCACCAGGTTGAGAATGACTTGGTGCAGGCGCACGGGGTCCCCCAGCAGCACCTCCGGAATTTTGGCGTCGTACTCCATCACCAGCGCTAGGTTTTTTTCCTGAATCTTGGTTTCGAACAGGTGCACCATGGCTGACACCGAGGCGGCGAGCTTGAACGGGATTTGCTCAAACGTCATCTTGCCCGCGTCTACCTTGGCCAAGTCCAGAATGTCGTTGATGAGCACAATCAGCGTGTCGCCGCTGAGTTTGATGGCCGTTAGGTATTCCCGCTGCTTTTCGGTTAGCTCCGTCTTCAGTACCACCTTTGTAAAGCCGATGATGGCATTCATGGGCGTCCGAATTTCGTGGCTCATGTTGCTTAGGAACTGCTGCTTGGCTTTCACCGCGTTTTCGGCAATGCCGGTCGCGCTTTCCGCTTTGGCCTGAGCTTCTTCAGCTAGTACGGTGGCGCGCTCGGCCGCAAATTTGGCTTCAATCAGCTCCGTCGCGATGCGCTTCTGGTCGGTCACGTCGCGGGCCACAATTACTACCCCCAGCACCTTGCCTTCGTCGTTCTTATACACCGACCCGTTAAATAGCACATCCGTCAGCTTGCCGTCTTTGTGGCGCAGGGTGAGGGGCGAATCGGCCACGGTGCCCTTAGCAAATACTTCTTGGTACACCTCGCGCGCCATCTGCGGGTCGGTGAAGTAGACGAAGAAGTCCGACCCAATCAATTGCGCGCGGTCCATGCCCGTGATATTCACGGTGGCCTGGTTCATGTCCGTTATTTTCCCCTCCGGGCTGATGGTCACCAGCGGGTCGCGGCTGGCCTCAATCAGGCCCCGGGCATAGTTGGCGACGCGCAACTCAGCCGCCCGCTTCACTTTCTCGTCGTTTTGAAAGGCCAATTCCTTGTTGGCAAGGACCAACTCCGCGGCCCGTTTCTCCTTTTCGTCGTTCTGAAAGGCTAGCTCCGCATTCGCGATGATGAGTTCCTGCGCGCGTTTCTCCTTTTCGTCATTTTGAAACGCCAATTCCTTGTTGGCGATGCTCAGCTCGGCCGCTCGCTTTTCCTTCTCATCGTTTTGGAAAGCCAGTTCCTCATTAGCAATGCTCAGCTCGGCGGCCCGTTTTTCCTTTTCGTTATTCTGAAATGCCAACTCCGTGTTGGCCACACTTAATTCCTGGGCTCTTTTTTCTTTCTCGTCATTTTGAAAAGCTAACTCCGTGTTGGCCACACTAAGCTCCTGGGCGCGCTTTTCCTTCTCGTCATTTTGGAACGCTAATTCTTTGTTGGCAATGCTCAGTTCGGCCGCCCGTTTTTCCTTTTCGTCGTTTTGGAACGCTAGCTCTTGGTTGGCAATTCCGAGTTCTGCCGCTCTCTTTTCTTTCTCGTTGTTTTGAAAGGCTAATTCTTCGTTGGCGATGCTCAACTCCGCGGCGCGCTTCTCTTTCTCATCGTTCTGAAAGGCTAGCTCTTCATTCGCGACGCTTAATTCCTGGGCCCTTTTTTCTTTCTCATCGTTCTGAAACGCCAACTCCTCATTGGCAATGCTGAGCTCGTCGGCCCGCTTTTCCTTTTCGTTGTGCTGAAAAGCGAGTTCCTTGTTGGCGATACCCAGCTCGGTAGCCCAGTTCTTCTCGGCCACTTCCCGCGCCATGATCACGGCGCCTAGCACGACACCCTGATCGTCCTTGTTTACAGAGCCGTCGAACAACACCTCGATCAGGGTCCCATTAGTTTGGCGCAGCGTGAACAGCCGGTTGTTGACCGTGCCAGTGGCCACCACCTCCCGGTAAGCTTCCCAGACCTCTTCCGGCTGGGTAAAAAAGGCGAAAAAATCAGCTCCCATCAAAGCGTCACGTTCCCTACCTGTCAGGGTTACCGCTGCCTCATTGGTATCGGTGATGTTGCCTTGTAGGTTAATCGTAATTAACAAATCCTGGCTGGCTTCAATTAAACGCCGGTACTTCTTCTCACTTTCCTTCATAGGGTATAGATTCACCGGCCTAGCGGGCAAGCGATAACTGGTTTATAGCGCGCGTGCGGTTGCCTACTGACAAGCGCACAAGGCAACTCGATTGAATAAAGACTAGTTGCTATTGATTTAATCTTAAAATCAGTCTAAAATAATATTTACTATAGTTTGAATATCATGTAAGATAGGCATTTATGTCTTAGGAAAATTTATATTATGCCCAGCACAATTAACACGCTGCCTAATAGATAGGCTAATTAACTAACGGTTAGACACGGAAGCTTTCTACAATTCGCCCGCTCCGAAAGGTGCGCTATACTGATGCCTCCTCTCCTACCCCAGCTGAACAAGCTACTAGCCGCTTTTCAGTGGGTCAAGAAGTAGGGCCAGGAGGTGCTGATGCTGAGCTATACTTTCTGAGCCCCCTACTGACCCAAGTAGATTGCCAGCTTACCGCGGTCGTTCCACCTAGTAAGTCCAGTGAAACGACTGTAGCTGTTGCAGAACTCCAGTTAAGGCATTGCTGGGTGCCAAATCAGCCTAGAAAACGGGTGATCAGTCTGCTTCTCGCTCGCTTTTGCGTTAAATACTCGCCTTATTAGGCAAATTGGCGAGTTCTGCAACAGCCACGCTACTTTTTGGACAAGTTTTGGAATCAGCGCGATTTTTAACCTCCTAGCAGGCTATCGCCAAAGTGGTACTTTGGGCAGGATGAGGTTCCTAGTGGGGCTTTTACAAAGTTCGGCTCTTGCGCGCCGTTCGTACCCGAGTCTCTTCCACTCGTCGGGCCCTACCGCGGCCGACTCCCACCCGCTAGTGGGCAGCTGCCAGCAGTTCACGGACAGCAGAATTTAAAACTCGTTTCACAGGAACCCCTAAGTAGGGCAAAGTAGGTCCAACCAGGTCAAAATAGCCCCTTAGTGAGCATACGCTAGTTAGATGCCTAGCCCGATTGGCGCTCGCCGGTCCTTCGACGGCCCTGCTTGGCGCGTCTGGCCTGTGGCAGGGAACCTCCTTACCGGATCCGCAGGACCTACTTAGGGGGGCTACTTTGACCTGGTCGGGGCTGGTAGGTCAAACCAGCTACTACCAGCTGGTCGGAGCTACGACTTCGGGGTGGGACGAGCGGAACTCACTCCGCGACCGTAGGCCTAGCCCCACACGGTCCCACCGTTGCGGCTACCGCGGCGTGCGGCGCGCGGGAAACCCCCTCCACTTTTCATAAAAGCAATTATCGGACAATAAAGGAGGCAAACATAGCAAACCATTTTTTATAGTCCGCCGTTATCTTTGCCAAGCACAGTAAGCCGTTTAACAGCTTCCTTTTGCTCTTTTAACACTAATTCACGCCGGGTCCTGTCCCGCAAAGCATCTTTGTCCATGGCTACTTCCGCGCAGAAAGTTGACTGGAGCCGCGTCGTGCAGCAGATGGCGGCGGATAAAAAGCGCTTGGAAGCCGCTATTCGGGGCGACAAGAAAGCCTTGCATGAGTCGACCTTCCTCCACCCCCACGCCGTACCTACTCACTGAAACAGCGCAAGGCTACGCCTTCACAACGGACGTCGGCGACGCGTATTTGCTCTACTACTCCCCAGCAGTAGACTATTTTCCAGGCTTAGCAGTGGGCGAGTACGCAGCCATGTTTGGCTTTATGCGCTTGGTAGCCGAAGAGCTAGATACGGACGACACTACCTCAGAATACGACCCGCGCATTAAGGCAACTATTCTGCAGGAGTTGGCTCATTTTTTCCAGGATGAGCGGCGGGTTCTCACCTTCGTGTGTCAAGATGGTAAGCGGCAACGAGCAGCCTATCGGCATCGGCTATTTAGCCGCTGGTTCCGCGAGGTGAATGATGCACACTTGCTTCGGCATGTGGTGAGCGAAGCAAATGGGCTCTATGCGACCCTTATCTACCGTGACACTAATCCGTTCGCAGCTGAATTGCAACACCAGCTGCCGACGTTGGAAGATAAATTGAATCACATCATGGGCCAGAACCCTGAGTAGCATATCGACGGTAACGTTAGTGGGTAGAGAAGGGAGCAAGAACGCTCCCAAAACGCATGTTTAGGGGCGTTCTTGCAATATTTGGATTAGTCCACAAATCGTCTGGTTATCAACGCAACCCTTAGTAGATAATCGAGGTAGGAAACCACAGTTGAAACGCACTGCCCTCCCCAGCTATGGAGTGGACCTCAATGCTGCCCTGGTGCAACTGCATGATTTGCTTAGCCAAGCTCAATCCAATGCCGGAGCCGTTGGGGTGGGTAGTGAAAAAAGGAATAAAGATGCTGTCCAGCACGTCGGCAGGAATACCACTGCCATTGTCCTTCACCTCGATAATCACCCGCTCCTGTTCATCGGGCCAGGCCTGCAAGCTAATGTGGGGGTCGGGGATTTGCGCGAGTGCCTGTGCCGCATTGAGCACCAGATTGATGAGCACTTGCTCCAGCAGATGACCGTCGGCGTGCAGGGTGAGGTGGGCGGGCAGAACGCTAAGGGTGACCGCAATGCCTTGCGCGGCCAGTTGTTCCGCCAGCAGTTGCCGGATGGCCTGGAGCAATTCCTGCACGTAAAGCGTCGTGCGCTGCGGCGAGGCCAGGGTGCTAAAGTCCCGATACACCTGGGCGAAGCGCAGTAGCCCTTCGCTACGCTGCTGGATGATGCGAATGCCGGTGCCCACGTCGTCGAGCAGCTCGGTGGAAGCCTCTTGCTGCCGGGCATGCTGCACGTGGCGGCCCAGCGAATCCGCTAGCGAGGCAATGGGAGCAACCGAGTTCATGATTTCGTGCGTCATAACCCGTAGCAGTTGCTGCCAGGCGGCCGTTTCGGTGTCGGCCAGGGCTTGGCTCACGTTCTTGCAGGCCAAGAGGGTAAATGCTTCGCCGCGTAGCTTAAACTGGGTGGCCGACACGAGCAGCTGCACCGTTTGGGAACCCACTGTCAGCTTCACTACCACGGGCTGGCCGGGCACCGCCCGGCAGATAGCGTCGTAGAAAACCGGCTGGCGGGATTGCAGCGCCCGGATGTTTTTCAGGTACGGCAGGTGCAGCGTCTGCTTAAACGCCTCGTTCACCCAGGCCACGGTGCCCGCCGCGTCGTAGGACACGATGCCCGTATCGAGCAGCGCCAGAATAGTTTGCAGGTACTGAAACTGCCCTTCCTGCTCGGCGCGCAGCTCCCGAAACGTGGCGTTGACTTGGTTGAAGGCCTCGTGCAAGGGCCGCAGCGACTCCGGGCCGGACTGCGCCGGGTACTGCCGCGAAAAGTCGCGATACTGGAGGGCCAGGGTAAAGTCGGCCAGGGCCTGCTGGCCGCGCGTCAGGTAGCGGGCCAAGTCCAGGACCAACACTATCAGCAGCCCCAGCGCCCCCAGGGCTAGCCCGTAGGCGTGGTGCTGCGTGGCGTAGCCGCCCGCGGCCAGCGCGGTTACCAGCAGTACTAATCGTCCCAGCAGGCGAACATCCAGGCTGTTAAATATCATGCTTGTCGAGCCGACGGTAGAGGGCGGTGCGGGTGAGGCCCAGTTCCTTTGCCGCTTTGGTGAGGTTGCCCTGGTGGCGCTCAATGGCCTGCTGGATGGTATTCTTTTCTACTTCCAGCAACGGCAGCGGCTGCTCATCCACGGTCGCAGCTGGTGCTGCCGCCGCGGAAGCCACCGCAGATTCAGGGTTCCGAAACGAGAAATCGGCCGGAAGCAGCACGGGGCCAGCCCCTAGGATAACGGCCCGCTCCACGGCGTGTTGCAGTTCCCGCACGTTGCCGGGCCAGGGGTGCTCCCGAAGCTTGCGCAGGGCAGCGGCACTGAATTCCGGCACGGGTTGCCGGTTGCGGGCCGCGTACACCTGCGCGAAGTGCTGGGCCAGCAGCTGCACATCGTCGTCCCGTTCGCGCAGGGGCGGCAGCATGATTTCGACCGTGTTGAGGCGGTACATCAAGTCCTGGCGGAAAGCACCGCGGGCTACCAGGGCGTGCAACGGAGCGTTGGTGGCCGACAACAGCCGGATATCCACCGGTACGGGGGTATTGCTTCCCACGGGTACCACCTGGCGGTTTTGCAGGGCCGTGAGCAGCTTGGCTTGCTGCGGCAGGGCGATGTTGCCAATCTCATCCAGAAATAAGGTTCCGCCGGTGGCCGCCTCAAACCGGCCCACGCGGCTGGCCTGGGCATCCGTGAACGCGCCCTTTATGTGCCCAAACAGCTCACTTTCAAACAACCCTTCGCTGAGCGCGGCTACGTCGGCGGCCACAAAGGGCCGGGCGGCGCGGCGCGACTGCTCATGCAGGGACTTGGCGACCAGTTCCTTACCCGTGCCGTTCTCGCCGAGCAGCAGCACGTTGGCTTCGGTCGGGGCTACCTTTTCAATTATGGTGCGCACTTCCTGCATGGCGGCCGACTCCCCTAGCAGGGCAGTAGTGGCGGCCGGCTCTGCTGGCTTTTTCGGGCTACCCCCGCTTTTGCTGCCGGGTTTAGGTTGGAGGGCGGCGGCCAGCGTTTGCAGCAACTGGTCGTTGTGCCAGGGCTTAAGCAGGAAGTCGGTAGCGCCGGCTTTGAGGGCGCGCACCGCCGTGCGCACATCGCCATAGGCCGTTATTAGGATAACGGCCGTGGTAGGGTTGTACTCCAGGATACGGCCCAGCCAGTAGAAGCCCTCGTTGCCCGTCGCCTGGCCACTGCGGTAGTTCATGTCGAGCAGCACGGCATCGAAGGGCTGCTGGCGGAGTAGGGAGAGCAGTAGTTCCGGGTTGCGCTCCGTCACAACTTCCCGCACCTCGCTTTTGAGCAGCAGCTTGAGCGCGAATAGTACATCGGGCTCGTCGTCTACCACTAGAATGCGGGCGTGCTTAGGAATCATGAAAAAGGATGGGTAAAACGTAAAAGTCGGGGTTATCTGGCACCCGTACCAACCCATGCCACATAAACCGTGCAGACCTCTGAAAACACTGGATTTCAGCTGGCCAGGTCGTTTTCTGTCCGTCAATAGATTCAGACTGTATCAGAACCGAACGGTCAACTGTATCATAACCGGACGCTCGGCAACCGCTGGCTACCAAGTTTCCAAATCAGATTATTGAATAGCAATGCTTTGTGAGTAAGGCACTGTTCTTGGCACCTCCGGCTACTAGCTTTTTGCGGCTAGTGCCTGCGCCGAACCAAATGGATGTCCTGATACCGAAGAGAAAGTGGTCGTTTGTTACCCGCTGGTGGTGGCTGGGGGCGCTGCTGCTGGCGGGCACGGGAGTGGCCGGCTTCTACTGGCCTAAGCCAGGCCAGCGGCTGCACGTGGCGACCAACCGGCTGACCATTAGCCCCGTCACGCGGGGCAACTTTCAGGAATTCACGGCCATTGACGGGGTCGTGCAGCCCCTGCACACCGTGTACCTGGACGCGGCCGAGGCCGGCACCGTGCAGCAGGTACTAGTGGAGGAAGGCACGACTCTAACAGCGGGCCAGCCGTTGCTGCGGCTAGCCAATCCCGACTTGCAGTTGGAAATGGTGAACCGTGAAACGGCCGTGTACGACCTGATGAACAACCTGCGCAACACCCGCAACCAGCTGCTGCAAAACCGCATCTTACGCCAAAACCAGCTAGCCGACATCGACTTCCAGCTGGCCGAGGCCCGGCGGGTGTTTGACACCAACCAGGTGCTCTACGACCAGAAGGTGATTGCGCGGCAGGACTACTTGCAGAGCCAGAACGCCTACCGCTACCAACTGCGTCGGCGACAGCTGACGCAGCAGACCCTACGCCAAGACTCAATAGCCATGCAGCAGCAGTTAGGTACCATGCAGGAATCGGTGCAGCGTATGACCAGCAACCTGGCCCTGATGCGGCGCAAGATGGACGACCTGCTGCTGCGGGCCCCGGTGGGTGGGCGACTCAGCTCGCTGGCCGCGGAAGTGGGCGAGGCCAAAACGCGGGGTCAGCGCATAGGGCAGATTGACGCGCTGGCGGGCGTGAAACTACACGCCGCGGTAGACGAGTTTTATATTGCCCGCATCGCGGCCGGTCAAGTAGGCGAAGTGGTGGTGGAGGGCCGGGCGTATGCCTTGCGCGTGACCAAAATTTTCGCTCAAGTGGCCAAAGGTCTGCAAATCGACCTGGCCTTTACCGGTACCCCACCACCGGGCCTGCGGCGGGGCCAGACCTTGCCCATCCGGCTGGCGCTGAGTGCGAAGGCCCCGGCGGTGCTGCTGCCCAAAGGCGGCTTCTACCAGCAAACCGTAGGCAACTGGGCCTTCAAGCTGGGGGCCGACGGCACCCGGGCCCAGCGGGTGGCTATCCGGCTAGGGCGGCAGAACCCCGATTATTATGAAGTGCTGGCCGGCCTGCGGCCCGGCGACCAGGTCGTGACCTCCAGCTACGAAGGCTATGCCGACCAGCAGGAACTGGTGCTGGATAATTCTCTTTAGGTTGTCATGCAGAGCGCAGCGAAGCATCTCGCGTGCCATCGTTGCATTCGTCAGCACGCGAGATGCTTCGCTGCGCTCTGCATGACAATCGTTTTTGCTTACTGCTTATCCATTTTATGTCCCTGCACGTGATTAAGACCGAAAACCTGGAGAAGGTGTACCGCACCGAAGAGGTGCAAACCAAGGCGCTGAACCACGTCTCGCTGAGCGTGGAGAAAGGAGAGTTTGTAGCCATCATGGGCCCCTCGGGCTGCGGTAAATCAACGCTGCTTAACCTGCTGGGCCTGCTCGACGAGCCCGACGGCGGCAGCCTGCAACTGCTGGGCACCGAGACCAGCCGCTACTCCGAGCGCCAGCGGGCCGAGCTGCGCAAGCGCAGCCTGGGCTTCGTGTTCCAGAGTTTCAACCTGATTGACGAGCTGACGGTGTTTGAAAACGTGGAGCTGCCCCTGCGCTACCTAGGCGTGGGGGCCAGCGAGCGGCGGCAGCGGGTGGAACAGGTGCTGGAGAAAATGCAGCTGCTACACCGGCGCAACCACTTTCCGCTGCAACTCTCGGGCGGCCAGCAGCAGCGCGTGGCTGTGGCCCGCGCCGTGGTGAACGCCCCGCCGCTGCTGCTGGCCGACGAGCCCACCGGCAACCTCGACTCGGCCAGCGGCCACGACGTGCTGGGGCTGCTGACCGAACTAAACGAGGCGGGCACCACCGTGCTCATGGTCACGCACTCCGAGCACGACGCCCGGTACGCCCGGCGCGTCGTCCGCCTGCTCGATGGGCAGGTGGTGCTGGAACACAGCCGCAGCCAATTCTAACCGACTCCTCCTCCTTCGGCCATGCTTCCCTACCCCCTGCTGCTACTCTATCGCATCTTTAAGCGGTTCAAAAGCACGTTCTTCATCAACCTGATTGGCCTCTCGACCGGCCTGGCCTGCGCGCTGCTCATCTACTTGTGGATAAGCGACGAGCGCAGCTTCGACCGCTACCATGCCCTGGACGGCCGGCTTTACCAAGTGATGGAAAACCGCCGCACGGCCGCCGGCATTGAAACCCAAGGCGGCACCATGCCGCTGCTGGCCGAGGCCTTACGGCAGGAAATGCCGGAGATTGAATTGGTGGCCACCACCACGCCGGTACCCTTCTTCCCCGGGTTCACGCTGGTGGCGGGCGGCCAGCACCTCACCGCCGTCCCCAAGTACGCGGACCCAGCCTTCTTCCAGCTGTTTTCCTACCCCCTGCTGGTGGGCACCCCCGCCACGGTACTGCGGGATAAAAACGGGATTGTGCTCTCTGAGGCCTTGGCAACCAAGCTCTTTCAGTCGCCGCAGAACAGCCTGGGCAAAGCCGTGGAATGGCAAATGGCCGACCTAAAGCAGACCTGCCTGGTAGCCGGGGTGTTTGCCGGGGTGCCCCGCAACTCGTCTGAGCAATTTGACTGCGTGCTGCCGTTTGCCTCGTTCAAGGACCTGATGCACATGAACGAGACCATCAAGTGGGATGACGAAGGCCCCTTCAACACCTACTTAGCCTTGAAGGAGGGAGCCGACCCGGCGCAGTTTCAGGCCAAGCTGGCGGGCTTGCTGAAAACCAAAAGCGCGCAGGCCCAGGCCCAGGGGCGCACGCTGTTTGTGCGGCCGTTCTCGGCGGCGTATTTGCACGGCACCTACGAAAACGGCGTTGCCACCGGGGGGCGCATTACCTACGTGCGGCTGTTCGCCCTGATTGCCGGGCTCATTCTGGTGATTGCCAGCATCAATTTCATGAATCTATTCACCGCCAAGGCTTCGAGGCGGGTCAAGGAAGTGGGCATTCGCAAGGCCCTGGGGGCGAGCCGCGCCGCGCTGGTGGGGCAGTACCTGACGGAATCCGTAGTGATGGCCTTGTTGGCCCTGGTCGTGGCCGTGGGCCTGGTGCAGCTCGTGCTCCCGCAGTTCAGCGCGCTGACGGGCAAGCCGCTGGCCTTGCGCTGGGAGTGGCCGCTGGTAGCAGCCAGCCTGGCCCTGGCGCTGGGTACGGGGCTGCTGGCGGGCAGCTATCCCGCGTTCTACCTATCGGGGTTCCAGCCGGCGGCCGTGCTGAAAGGCAAGTTGCCGACCAAGGCCGGCGACGTGTGGACGCGGCAGGGCTTAGTCGTGCTGCAATTCACGCTCTCGGTGCTATTCATCGTGGCCGTGGTGGTCGTCAACGCGCAGCTGGCGTTTGTGCAGCGCCAACCGCTGGGCTACGACAAAGCCCACGTGCTCCGCTTCGATACGGGCGGCAAGGCGGCGCGCCAGCAGGCGGCGTTTCTGAGCGAGGTGAGGAAGTTGCCCGGCGTCGTGCAGGCGTCTAGCGTCTTGGGCGGCTTCCTGGGGGGGCGTCACGTGGAGGAGATGAGCTGGCGGGGAAAGCGTCTGCCAGTAGGGACGATGCTGGTCAACTATGACCTGGTGGAAACGATGGGCCTGGACCTGGTAGCCGGCCGCAGCTTTGCGCCGCAGTTCCGGGCCGACAGCGCCGCCATCCTCGTCAACCAAACCCTGGTGGCCGGCCTGGGCATGCCGGACCCCGTGGGCCAACAGCTCGACGGGCGCCGCATCGTGGGCGTGGTCCGCGACTTCCACTATGAGTCGCTGCACGAAAAAATCAAGCCCCTGCTCCTCCAGCTCGACCCCTCGATAAATACGGTGCTCGTGAAGCTCCAACCGGGCGCGGAGCAGGCCACAATTGCGCAGCTTCGGCAGCTGTACGCCGCTTACAACCCCGGCTTTACGCTTGACTACGCGTTTCTGGATGCCGACTACCAGGCCCAGTACGTAGCCGAGCGGCGGGTGGCGGTGCTCGCCCGCTACTTTGCCGGGCTGGCCATCCTCATTTCTGCCCTGGGCCTGCTGGGGCTAGCGGCCTTTACCGCCGAGCGGCGGCGCAAGGAAATCGGCATCCGCAAGGCCCTGGGCGCAAGCGAGCTGGGCATTGTGTGGCAGTTGACCAGCAGCCTGACCTGGCTGGTTGTCGTGGCCATCGTCCTGGCGCTGCCCCTGAGCTACCTGCTGATGCAGCGGTGGTTGGAAGGCTTTGCCTACCGTGTGGCGTGGCAGTGGTGGTACTTCGCGGCGGCCGGCATGGGGGCCCTGCTCATTGCCTGGCTCACCGTAAGCGTGCAGGCCTGGCGGGCCGCCCGCCGCAACCCGGTGCTGAGCCTGCGGGCCGAGTGATAGGAGGATAGGTTGTCTGCTCTGAATTGTTCAAAGCAATGAGTTACCCTTATGAATTGGTAAATGTCGTTCAACAAATTCGCCTACCAGTATTTTCTGTTCCTACTCTTTGCTACCCTAAAAAAGTGCTATCCCATGTTTAGCAGTTAGGGAACCTCAAACCGGCACTTTTCCCTGCCTCGGCTCAGAAGCCAGATTATGTGAAGTGACTTTTGTAAGGAAAGACACAGCGCATAGATCACCCAAGGCTTCGTCCGTGACCGAGGCTAAGCATGCGCACTGGCCTCTGCCATCTCCGGTAGCGTCAACTTACGCGGAGCCGGCTGAGAAGGCGCGGCGCGCACGGCCGACGAAGCCGCTTGGCCAGCAGATGACAGGCCCCGGGCGCGGGCGCGCAATAAAAATTAAGTAGCTGATAGATAAGTCGCTACTGGCATTGCCTGCTCTTTGTCTAGGCCCCTTTTGTAGGAAAGCCACCTTTTTAGGGCGACTATTGACCTTCGAAATAAGTCCACCTCATCCGGCGCCGGGCGCGGGGGCTACGCCACAACCCAGGCCGAGTAACGCCCTTCCCTCCTCCTAGCTGATGCGCTATCGTTACTTCTTTGCCCCGCTGGGCATCCTCGCGCTGCTGGCCTTCCTGGTCCTGACTCCGCGCGCTGCCCGCGCTCAAACGGCCCTTCCCGTCTCGAGCTACACGCTGCTGGCTATCGGCGGCACATATACCGAGCTGGCCACGACGCCCGTCACCCGCTCGCTGGGCTCGGCTGACGACGGGGCTTACAATGGCCTGCCGCTAAATTTCACCTTCGTATTTCGAGGCCAGAGCTACACCTCGGTCTCGGCCAGCACCAACGGCTGGCTCACCTTTGGGCAGGACATTGCCAACCCGGGCTTCGCTAACAACCTCGCTACCGGCGGCAACGGCCTGCGCCCGCTGGTGGCCCCGCTCTGGGCCGACCTGAGCCTGGCCCTGGGCAACTTTTACTACGCCACCACCGGCACGCCCCCTTATCGCGTCTTCACCGCCGAGTGGCGCCAGGTCAAGTGGAGCTTTAACGCGCCGACGCCCGTCATCTCGTTTCAGGTGCAGCTGTTTGAAACCACTAACCGGGTGCAGCTGGTGTACCGGCAGGAAACCGGGGCGGTCAACACTGTAGCGGGGGCGGGAGCATCCATCGGCTTGGCGGGGCCCGACGGCGACTTCCTCTCGCTGAACAGCACCGGCCCGGCCCCTGCGGCCAGCTACAGCACCTCCACCAACGACCTTGTCGCCAAGCCGGCCACTGGGCAAACCTACGCGTTCAACCCGCCTGCGCGCTCGAACCTCGCCTTTGCGGCCCGCCTGCAGGAGTCGGACGCGGGCACCTACCAGGAGGTGGCGGGCGCGCCCGCCACCCGCTCGGCGGGTTTTGCCGACGACGGCCTCTACAACGGCCTGCCACTGGGCTTTCCCTTCGTACTGCGGGGGCAGGCCTACACCACGGTGTCGGCCAGCACCAACGGCTGGCTCACCTTCGGCCAGAACATCGCCAGCACCGGCACTGGCATCACAGACAACCTGTCCTCGACCATTGGCGCCCCGCGCCCGCTGCTGGCCCCACTCTGGGATGACCTAGATCTGACCGGCGGCGGCTTCTACTACGCCACCACGGGCACGGCCCCCAACCGCGTCTTCACCGCCGAGTGGCGCAACGCCCGGTGGGAATACAACGCGGCGGCGGCGGCCATCTCCTTCCAGGTCCGGCTGTTTGAGAGCTCCGGCCGCATCTGGTTTGTGTACCGCCCCGAGGCCGGCAGCGTGCGCAATGGCAGCGCCAGCATCGGCCTGAGCGACACCGATGGCTACTTCCTCTCCCTCAACGGCACCGGCCCGGCCCCCACAGCTAGCAGCACTACCGCCACCGACAACCTGAACACCAAGCCCGCCCTCAACCAAATCTACGCCTTTGCCCCCGAGGGCACCCCTAGCGGCCCGCTACCGGTGGAGCTAACGGCCTTCACGGCCACCGTAGCCGGCCCAGCCGCCGTGCGCCTGGCCTGGAGCACTGCTTCGGAAAAGGATAGCCACGCATTTGGCGTGGAGCGCAGCCTAGACGGGCGCACGTTTGCCGTCCTTAGCATGGTAGCGGCGGCCGGCAGCAGTAACACTACCCGCCGCTACCAGTGGGTAGATGCCCAGCTGCCGGCCAGTGCAGCCCTGCTCTACTACCGCCTGCAACAGGTAGATACGGACGGCACGGTTAGCTACTCGCCCGTGCGCGCCGTGGCCCGGAGCAGCCCGTCCGCGCTGGTCTTGTTCCCGAACCCCACCCGCTGGATGGCCACGCTCACCGGCGCCCCCCCCCCCGGTCGGCAGTACACGTCTATGATACCCTGGGCCACCAGGTGCTAGCCGTCACGACCGACGCGGCGGGCACGGCCACGCTGGGGCTGCCCGCGGGCTACGTCCCCGGGTTGTACCTGGTGCGGGTAGGCACCCAGGCCCTGCGGCTTACGGTCGAGTAAAGCGCGCGCCTAGCAGCTACCGCTAGTTTCAGTCCGGTGCGCCGCGCGGGTTTGGGCCACGGCCACTTGTTCTGAGCCGGACCCCTTCCGCTAGCCAGCCTTCCCTGCCTGTCGCGACCTGCTGCCGGCCGGAGGGAGGCTGGACGAGCCGGACAGAACGCCAGGTTATTCTTACTGGGTCTTTTTAGTAGACTGAGGTGGCAAGGGCCTCGACACTTACCGTCCAGCGCTGGTCGCCAGCTGGACAGTACGCCAGCAACGACCAGTCGTCGCCCTAGACTGTAGTAGCTGCTTGTTGCTCGGTAGCTAGCCTGTTTGAAACGCGTGCAGCCATACGCTCGAAATAGCCCAGGCGGCCCCAAAAGGCGCCTAATCCCTGGCGCAACAGAATGGTCTACCAAGTTGCCCATGGTAACTTCCAAAGTTCCCAAGTCCTGGCGGGTCCGAAAGGCGCACCTTTCGGGGCCTACCGCTATCAATTAGGGACTAAGCGTGCAGTTGCTAAGCCTGGGAGCAACACGATGCATACACTGTTGCCCCTTGAGAATAGCTAACTGAAGTAATTCGACGATCTACATAGTAAGGCTGCTATCACTTACCGGCAGAAGAAAGGAATTAACTGCCTCTTTTATTCTTTCCTTTGCTTATACAAAACCTTGATTTACCGCTAACTAATTGTTTAGCCTTTTGTACATGGGTACTTCCGTAAAGTGGCTCGCTTTGCTATGGTTAGTCGTCTGTGCACTGGGAAGTCTGCCCGCCTACGGCCAAGCAGAATTTACTACGTGGTATTTTGGGCAACAAGCCGGCCTAGCCTTCTCCGCAACTAGCGTGCACGCGTTAACGGATGGGGCCCTGGTTTCAGGGGAGGGATGTGCCAGCATCTCGGATGCGCAGGGCCAACTGCTTTTCTACACTAATGGCCTCACCGTTTGGAATCGTTTGCACCAGGTAATGACCAACGGCCAAGGGCTTGGCGGCTTTGAGGACCCAACCCGCTCCGAAACGCTGCCCAACTCGGCCACTCAAGGGGTAACAATCGTGCCCAAGCCGGGGCCCGGCCAGCAGTACTATATTTTCACGGTAGATGCAGTCGAAAACGGGTTGCAACGCGGCCTGCAGTATTCCGTGGTTGATATGGCCCAGCAAGGGGGCCTAGGGGAAGTGGTGACGAAAGCTATCCGGGTACCCGTGCCGCTGGGCGATGGCCGCCTGACCGAAAAACTGGTGGCCGTGCGCCACGCTAACCAGCAAGACTTCTGGCTTCTAGTGCACGGCTGGAATAGTAATGTCTTTCTTGCTTACTTGCTGACGGCCGGCGGGCTCCGCCTCGCGCCCGTGCAGTCGGCAGCAGGAACCCCGCACCAAGGGGGGGGCAATGTGCGGCACGATTACAACGCGGTGGGGTACATGAAGGTCGCGCCAACGGGCCAAAAGCTGGCGGTTGCCCAGTTCAATGGGCCGCTCGAAGTATTTGATTTCAACTATGGCACCGGCGTGGTGTCGGGCCCGCGTCGACTTCCTGATGTAAGCCGCGCGCTCGCCCAGCAGTATTACGGGGTAGAATTTTCGCCCAATAGCCAGTTCTTATACGTGAGTTCCGACCCGGTCCTCTACCAGTATAACCTACTCACCGCAGAAGTCGTCACCATCGCTACTAGTTCCCTCGCCACCTTCGGCGCGCTTCAATTAGGCCCAGACCAAAAAATATACGGCGCGCTGTATGCCCAAGGCACTAATTCGTACGGAGTCTGTGTAATTGGCTCGCCGAATACGCTCGGGCCAGGGTGCCAATTCCAATTCAACGCCGTGGCGGGCTTTACGCCCGACCACCACAGTCTGCTAGGGCTACCTAATGGGCTCGTGCGCCCGCCCGTACCCAGCCAGGTACTCGTTAACTTCGGACTCTTGCGTTCAGCGCTCTGCCTGGGAGAAGCTGCTGTATTCACCGCCTCTCTTTACCCAACCCTACCCGGGGCCACAGTTACGTGGGACTTTGGCGAACCAGCGGCGGGTACCGCCAACTCGGCCAGCGGCCCAATGGTTACCCATCAGTACGCGGCGGTCGGCACCTATCCCGTGACGATGACCGTACGGGAAGCGAGCGGCGCCACGTATACCTACAGCCAACACGTTGCGATTCAGCCGGCTACCCAGGCCCACGTAGTCATGGAGCCGGCACCACCCTGTAGCGAAGGTCCCGTCGTGCTGCGGGTAACGCCAATCCAACCGATTGGCACGACCTTTCGCTGGCAAGACGGCTCAACCGCTGCACAGTATGTAGCCACCCACAATGGGCGCTACGCGGTGGAAGTAACCGCCCCCGAGCGCTGCCCTTCGCGCGACTCCGTCACCGTAACTTCGCTGGCTCCCCAGATTTTGCTTGAACCCAACCAAACGATTTGTACGGGCCAACAAGTGCGCTTGACCCCCACGGCTCAACCCCCTGGCACCACCTACCAGTGGCAGGATGGCAGTACTAGCCCCACCTTTACGGCTACCGCGCCCGGTACGTACACCGTGACGGTAACCTCCGGGACGGGCTGCGCGAGCCAGGCGCAAGTGCAAGTGCACTTTGGCGAGGATTGTCCCTTTCTACTCCCTAATGTGATTACCCCCAACGGGGATGCGCAGAATGAAACGTTCCAATTAGTCGGTCTGGAACCTAAGGTGTGGGATTTACAGGTATTCAACCGGTGGGGGCGGCTCGTGTACGAGCAGCGGCAGTATGACGGGCAATGGGCGGCCTCCGGCCTTGCCCAGGGCCAGTACTACTACCTATTAGTCCAGCCCACGTCGGGGCGGCGCCTGAAGGGCTGGGTAGAAGTAATTCGTTAACCGTAGGCAGTGAGGTGTAATCTCCAAGACTGATTGTCTTAGGGTACATTGCTAAACACCCCCTTTATTGTGGTCTTGAGGTTGCCAAACTGGTCCATAGTAGTACCGGCAAACGAGCCGTTCCATGTGGCGCTCGACCGGGCTAAGGTGCCCTGCAGATTGAGCCCCCACGTAAGGTTGTTGGCCGAGTCGATGAAGCGGATGGCCACGATGCCATACTCAACTTCCGGCCGGCCGGCTCCCTTAATAAAGGCCACTTGCACATATTCTTTAGCTGAGGCTCGCGCCGAATCGCCCGCCTCGATAGTGAGCAAGTCAAAGGAGCGAGTTGGCAACGAGGCAGGCTGGTAGCTTACTCTAGCCTCTTGGGTGAGCGCTTGACCATTAACCTGATACTGAATAGTGTTCTTCGTAGTGGTGAGTACGGGCACGGGAGCATTCTCTTTCTCCTTACTACAGCCGATAACCAGCACGCAAGTGCCTAGTAAAAGTGATAGCAGTTTGTTCATAGCAAGGACACTACGCAAAATAGCGGTCGTATAAGTGGGGAAACAGAAAAGCTCCCTAGGCCGCGTCTAATAATGGCCTCGCTTAAAAGGGGGTACAGCGAGCAAGCGAGTAGTTGCTAAATATAGTAACTACCAGTCAAGTGCACTAGCCCTCTTTACTGACTGAGCAAGCATATCACAGAAGTTAACCGCTCAGTTGACAACTGAGTATAGCCGACTGTGACGTTTTATAATTGTTGGCTTAAGAAACGTTATAAGCTCCACTATAATATTTAGCAGCTTTTTTGACTAGTAACTACCTTTTTGGTAGTGAAGTAGACTGATTAATACGCTACCCAGATGGGGTGACGACGTGGTAGTTTGGCGCCACAGGTTGGGCAAGGAGACAATGGAAAAGTCATTGCTTTCTGAATCAACGGTAACACCAAGTCCCAGGGGAGCCCTATGTAGTTATCTTCTACTAAAGGGTCCGCTGTCCAACCTGACCAATTACAAACTATACACTGAAGTTCTTCTAAAAATACGCGCTGCTTGTAATCAGCAACGCCTAAAAAAACCTTGGTGAAAAAGTGGCAACCATCTAAATCAAGGATAGTTAGACTAAGCTCGGCATACTGCGCCACTACCGGCAGGCAACGTTGCACTGACCACAGAAAAGTGGCGGATGTTTGCCGGCCATTCAACTCGCCACCTCGAAGAATTTCGGCCCATTCAGCATCGCTCGGGATAAGGAGTTGTTGGCCATTGACGAGCACTTGAATCATAACAGTTTGACTAAGTGCGTTTTACGCGAAAATATATCCTGGCTAAGCCTAGTGGCACTTTAACAGTGATTACTCCTCCAGTTACGTCAATACATGTTATAAGCTCATCACGTAGCTTTCAGAAATTTTCCGTAGCCTGTACCGTGTATCCCATTGGACAACTTGCCTTTACAGCGTAGAAAATGGGTCCCCCATTGTAAGGCAGACCTAAGAGGTCAAGGGTGATGCTCAAAGAAGCTGGACCTACTGCGGAACTCCACCATTCCCACTGCCTAGCACACATCGTAGCGACCCAGGACTCATACTCCCACTGGCCAGGGGTGGCCATAATCTGCGTCAAGGAGAATTGCTTCATGCTCGTTACGAACCAAGTAGGCAAGTAGAGCTCCCACTGCACGGCCGCATCTTCGTCCCATAACTCGTCCGGTAGTGATAGCACGCCTTGCATAATCGTAACCAGCTTGGCTAAACAGGCCGCTGGGTCTGACACGTGTTGAATCTCAATGAATACGGCTGAAGAGGGAGCTGCTTCTCCCTGAATGTAGGCTACTAAGCGCTGTTGTTCTGTCATAAATAGAATTTTAGGTAAGGTAGCGGTCAACTCCTTCCCGCTTTGGTTCCTTGGAAAAGCCACTTAATGTAATGTGGCATCCCGGACACACCTTGGAATCGTGACGGTTTTGGCCTTCCTCTGGGACGCGGCCGGCGTAGTACTTTGCCGGACTATTAAGGCAGAAAATGTCGGCTACACTTGATTTAGAACCTTGGGGTCTGTCCCAAACAGACCTCCATTCGCTTTCCCAACTCGCGTCTGTTCGGGTTCACTTAGCCTATCCCGGTTATCAATCCGTTGTCCAACTTGCGCCACGCGAGCGGATTAGGCAAATAGATGCTCAGTACCGACAAGCCTATCAGCGCTTAGTGGCGCTGTTACCAGGAGGGACTTCTTTCACCCGTCTGGGCTCTCGCAATCGGCCGGCTGGTTTAGCCGCCAGCCTCCCACTAGCTCAGCTTCCACTCCTTGTGCAACAGCCTTTCGTGAGGGGGGTAACTATTGAGGCCATTGAAGGACTGACCTGCCAAGAAACAGCACCAGAACCCTCTTTTTGGTGCATTCAAGCCCGCTTCGCTATCCAGATTGAGAACAAGACGAACGGGATGCAGAAGTATGAGGATAGGCTTTTAGTGATTAGGGCGCCGACCGAAGAAGAGGCAAAACAGAAACTGTTGCCCAGCTTTGAAGCGTATGCGGAACCCTATTTGAATTCAGCTGGCTTACTCGTACGGTGGCAATTCGAGGTCTTTACAGATAGCTACTACCTTGATATTCAAGAAGTAGATGCTTTTTTAGGTGGGCAAGGAGTGGAAGTATTCTCAACCCTGAACAATCGACGCTTACGTACAGGAATGAATTGGCAACCAAATAGTTGAGCTTTTTTACATACTGCAAACGACGGCTTATAACTGGTAAAAAAAACAGGCGGCTAGCTCCACCAGGCCTGCCTTTCGGCGGTAGCCTGCCCGCCGTTATGGGGCCAGCCAGGGGCGCGCTTTTACGGGTTGCCGCGATGGCGGGGAACAGCGCGCCTCGGATTCGCGCAGCGAATCCGAGTGGGTCGCCAAGTTGGTACCAACTTGGGCGAGTGGGTCGCCAAGTTGGTACCAACTTGGG
>NZ_WQKZ01000006.1 GCF_009755225.1 Hymenobacter ginkgonis | reverse complement strand
AGTAAGCGCCCAGGGCATCCGCAGCGCACTCAGTAACTCGGTCTGCCAGGACGAGTGTGCCTTCTTCCTGCTGCCCAACATCTTCACCCCCAACGGCGACGGCATCAACGACGTATTTAAGCCCAAGACGGCCAGTGCCGTCACGCGCACCCACATTCGGATTTTCAACCGTTGGGGCCGCAAAGTGTACGAAGGCGACCAGGACCCCTACATCAACTGGACCGGCGGCGGCATGGCCGGCGAAAGCGGCACCAGCGGCCTCGTCTCGGGCGGCATTTACTACTACCTGGCCGAGGTGCAGTTTGCCGACGCCGCCAAAACCACCCGCACCTTCAAGGGCTGGGTTGAGCTCGTGCGCTAGCGCCCTACCCCCTCGCTACCGGCTCACCACTTCCTCCAATCGCAACCGCCGCTCGATAGCGGCGGTTGCTTTTTCTAAGATGTTGAAGGCATTTTTGGCCATCGTGTTCTCGTTGTCGAGCGTGGGGTTAATCTCCACCATTTCGAAGCACACAACCCGGTCATTTTCCAGCAAATCTTGGCACAGGTTTTCGGCCTCCGAGAGGTACAAGCCCTTTTCTACCGGTGTACCAGTGCCCTTGCTAAACTCCGAATCGAGGCTATCGACATCGAAGGAAATGTATACCAAATCGCAGTAGCGCAGGTGCTCATAAATCTCGCGCACGAGTCGGCGCGAGCCTTTAGCCTGAAACTCGTCCAGCTTTATCCACTTGATATTTAAGCGCTCGATGACAGCATTTTCTTCTTCCTCCGTATCGCGCACGGCCACGTATACCAAGTGCTCGGGGCGCAGTTTGGGGCCGGGCTCGGCCAGGTTTTGGAGGCGCCGCCAGAAGAATTCAGTGTCGGCATCGGGCTGGTTGCGTTGGCAGGGCAAGTTGTCCTCGCCCAGGGAGGCGGCCAGCGGCATGCCGTGCACGTTGCCGCTGGGCGTGGTGTAGGGCGAGTGGATATCCGCGTGCGCATCTATCCAGATAACTCCCAGCGTTTTGTGGGGGTAGGCGGCCTTAATACCGGCAATGGTGGCATTGGCGCTGCTGTGGTCGCCGGCCAGCACCAGCGGAAACTCGCCAAAGCGCAGCGTCTGCTCCACAGCGCTCGCAATGCCCTTCTGCACAGTATAAATGGCGTCGATGTGCTTGGCCAAGCGGAACGGGGTCTTGTCGAACAGCACGTGGTTCAAATCCTGCGTCACCACCGAATTATACCGCCGAAAATAATCGGAGCCCTTGTTGAGGCAGGCCACCCGCAGGGCATCGGGGCCCATGCTGGCGCCGCGCGTGCCAGCACCCAGTTCGGAGCGGACTTCAATTAGCTTAATGCGTTTCATCGGAAAACGGGGGTAAGGACATGGGTATGGGCTGCATCGTACCGCCTACCCCCCTCAAGCGGGGGTAGGCGAGCGCTGCCTTGCGGCGCGGGCGCGCCGTAGCCATGTCGCTTCCTTCCATCGGAGGCCGATGCGGAGAGGCTGGACGGTTTCCGGCCCCCGGCGGTACTTTTGATACGCCTGCCGCAAAGGTCGGGCATTTTCGCCGATTTTCCGCCTTCGATGGATACCTACCAGGACCTCATTACCCAGACTTTCGATTTCCCGAACGCCGATTTTCAGGTGCGCGACAACGAGCTGTTTTTCCACGACATTGACCTGATGGCCCTTGTCGAGAAGCATGGCACTCCCTTGCGCCTCACATACTTACCAAAAATTAGCTCCCAAATTCAGCGGGCCAAAAAGTGGTTTGCCAACGGCATCACCGAAACGGGCTACACCGGCTCGTACTCCTACGCCTACTGCACCAAGTCGTCGCACTTTCGCTTTGTGCTCGACGAGGCACTCAAGAACGACGTGCACCTCGAAACGTCGTCGTGGTTCGACATCAGCATTATTCGCTCGCTTTACGAGCAGGGCAAGTTTGGCAAGGATAAGTACATCATTTGCAACGGCTTCAAGCCCGAGGAGTACAAGCGCGACATCACGGCGCTGCTCAACGATGGCTTTGCCAACTGCCTACCCATCCTCGATTCGCCCAACGAAATCGACTATTACGCCGCGCACGTCAACGCCGGCACTAAGGTGAAAATGGGCCTACGCTTAGCTTCCGACGAGGAGCCGCGTTTCCAGTTCTACACCTCGCGTCTGGGCATTCGCTACGCCGACGCGGTGCCGCTCTACGAGCAGCGCCTCAAAGAAGACCCGCGCTTCGAACTCACCATGCTGCATTATTTTATCAGTACGGGCATTAAAGACACGTCCTATTATTGGTCGGAGCTATCGCGCTTTATTCATAAATACTGCGAGCTGCGCAAAATCTGCCCTACCCTCCAAACCATCGACATTGGTGGCGGGCTGCCCATCCAAACCAGTATTCAGCTTGAGTACGATTACCCGTACATGATTGCCGAAATCCTGCGTACCATCCAGCGCATTTGCGCCGAGGAAGGCGTGCCGGAACCCAATATTTTCACTGAGTTTGGTATTTTTACAGTGGGCGAAAGCGGCGCCACGATTTACTCCATTCTGGACGAAAAGCTTCAGAATGACAAGGAGCTTTGGTACATGATTGACGGTTCGTTCATCACGAACCTACCCGATACCTGGGCGCTCAACCAGCGCTTTATCATGCTGGCCCTCAACGGTTGGCAGCGCCCCTACCGCAAGATTCAGCTCGGCGGCCTCACCTGCGACTCGCAGGATTACTACAACTCGGAGAAGCACATCTACCAGACGTTCTTGCCGCAGCTGCAGCCCGGCCGCAACCAGCCCACTACGGATGAGCCCATTTACGTGGGCTTCTTCCACACCGGCGCCTACCAGGAAAGCCTGAGTGGTTACGGCGGCATCAAGCATTGCCTCATCCCGGCGCCTAAGCACATTATCCTCGACCGCGCTGCCGATGGCACCCTCACCGATACCGTATTTGCGCCCAAGCAGGACGCAGCCAGCATGTTGAAAATTCTTGGTTACACGGAATAATAAAAGCGGTTGGTAGGAGGTTAAAAAGGTTGGAAAGTACTATTCGCAGAATCGGCACTCTACTTCCCAACTACCTCACCATCTACGCTTATAGCTCCCTATCTTTGGAACCAAACCGTGTCTTTCTACCCTTTTACGTGATTATGAAAAAGCTCCTTATCCTCGCCGCTGGGGCCGCTACCCTCGGCCTCGGTGCCTGCAACCGCAGCACTTGCCCCGCCTACACTTCGGCCAAAGTCACGGCAGCGCCGATTACGGCTAGCGTTGCTACCCCAGCTGTGCGTCAATAGCTTTCGACTGACCTACTTATAAAAGCTAAAAGCGTCCGACTTGCTTCAGTGCGAGCCGGACGCTTTTGCGTTAGTATCTGGTTTTAATGCGCGTTTTTGTCAAGCGTATAGTACCAATTGCGGCGTTGTAGGCCTTCGGTTGGAGTATACACCGCCACGCAAACGGGTCGCATTAAGGCTCAGCCAAGCACTTTTATCTTCTCCGCTGACAGTTCCGAAAAGTGCTGAATAACCAAGTCGGCCTGGCTTAAATTCTGCAGGGCCGAATGCGGACTGGCGTAGCCCACGCAGTAAATACCGGCGGCCTTGGCGGCGGCCACGCCATTAGCTGAGTCTTCAACGACAATGCACTCGCCCACTGGTGTTTGCGATACAGCTGCAGCGTGCAGGAAGATGGCCGGGTCAGGCTTTGACTGCTCGAAATCTTCGCCGCTCACGAGGTGCGTGAAGTAGGGCGCCAGCCCAAAGCGGTCGAATACCCGCTTGATAGTGGCTTTGGAAGCCGACGAGGCCAGGACCAGCTGCACGCCGTGCTCGTGCAGGTCTTCGATGAGTACGCGCACATTATCGAGCAAATCGAGGCTAGCGTCTTCGTCAAACGACTGGTTGAAGATTTCGCGCTTGCGCTTCATCAGGGTTTCGACGTCGGGTGCGAGGTGGTATTCCTGCTTGAGGTGCTGAAATACGTTGCGCGTCGATTTACCCAAAAACGTGGCGTATTCGGCGTCCGACACTGGAATGCCCAATTCGGCAAACTGCGTAAAAAAAGCGTGGTGGTGCACCGGCTCGGTGTCGATAATGACGCCGTCCATGTCAAAAATTACGGTCCGAATCATGTGCGGTAATTAGTCGGGGGTAGGGGCCGGGGCGGCCTTATCGTTGAGCTGCTCCAGCAGGTTGTCGGCGCTGATGCTATCGACGGCCTCGGCCCGGCGGTGGCGCGGCTCGTACTCGGTGTAGCACACATACTTACGCTTGAGGCCGGCCGGTGCCTTCGGGAACTGGCCGTAGTCGTACGTCAGCTTTTTATCCTGGTAAATCGTCTCCATGTAGCGGCCATATATGGGCAGCGCCATGCGCCCACCCTCGCCCTGCTGCGAGCGGAAAAAGTGGATGCTACGGTCTTCGCCCCCTACCCACACCCCAGAAACCAAGTCTTTGGTAAGGCCCATGTACCAACCGTCGGAGTAGTTGGAAGTGGTGCCGGTTTTGCCGCCAATCTGGTTGTCTTTGTGCCAGAGGTCCTGGAAATCCCAGAGCCCTTGCGAGGTACCACCGGGCTCTTCCATGCCGCCGCGCAGCATGTAGGTCATCAGCCAGGCCGTTTCGGGCGAGATAGCGCGCTTCTGCACCGGGTCGAACTGCTGGAGCACGTTGCCGTTGCGGTCCTCGATGCGCGTGATGAGGCGGGGCGTCGAGCGGAAGCCGCTGTTGAGGAAAGTGGCGTAAGCGTCCACCATTTCGTACACGCTCACGTCGCCAGCCGAGCCCAGGCCGATGCTCGGCACCGGTAGCAACGGGCTAGTAATGCCCACTTTATGCGCGTAGTCGGCCACTTTGCCCCAGCCCACTTTCTCGGTGAGCTGGGCCGTGACGGAGTTCACGGACCGCGCCATGGCCGAGCGCAGCGTCATGTTGATGCCGGTGTATTCGCGGGTTACGTTGTCGGGCTGCCACTGCATAGGCTGCCCGTTTTCGACGTAGTTAATCGTCACGCGCTGGTCGCGAATCCGGTCGCAGGGCGAGTAGCCATTATCTAGGGCCGTGAGGTACACGAAGGGCTTAAATGTGGAGCCCGCTTGGCGCCTACCCTGCCGTACGTGGTCGTACTGAAAAAAGCGGTAGTCGAGCCCGCCCACCCAAGCCTTGATAGAACCCGTGAAAGGGTCCATCGTCATCATACCGGCCTGCAGAAAATGCTTGTAATAAGCCAGCGAATCGAGCGGCGACATCACCAGCGTGGTGTCGTGGTCCGTCTTTTTCCAGGTAAATACCTTCATGGGGCGCTTGGCGTTCAGAGCCGAATCGAGGCGCGCGGGCTGGCCCTTGTAGCGGGCCGCCAGCGACTTATACGACTCAGTGCGCCGCATCTGGCTGAGGATGAAATCGGGAATCTCATTGCCCTCCTCGTCTACCCAGGGGTTTTGGCGGCGGTTGCGCCAGAAGTTATCGAAGCTCTGTTGAAGCGACTTCATGCGCTGGCCCACCGCGTCTTCGGCGTGCTCCTGCATGCGCGAGTCGATGGTAGTATACACACGCAGGCCGTCGCGGTAGAGGTCGTAGCCGTGCTCGTCGCACCACTTATTAGCCGCCTGGCTGATGGCCCCCCGGAAGTACGTATCGGGGCCATCAACGTGTTTTTCAACCTGATAATCAAGCACAATGGGCTTGGCTTGCAGGGCAGCTACTTCGGCGGGCTTGAGGTAGCCCGCCTGGCCTAGGCGTTGCAACACCACGTTGCGCCGCTTGGTGGCCGCTACCGGGTGGAAGCGCGGGTTGAAAGCCGTGGGGTTATTGAGCACCCCAATGAGCGTGGCAGCCTGCTCGGGCGAAAGGCTATCGGGCGAAGTACTAAAAAACGTCTTGGCGGCCACCTTGATGCCAAACGCATTGGAGCCGTACTCTACCGTGTTCAGGTACATCCGCAGAATTTCTTCCTTAGTGTAGCGTCGCTCCAACTCCACGGCCGTCATCCACTCCTTGGTTTTAGCTACCACCACCCCTACCCCCGGCACGTGGCTGAGGCCGCCACGGTTTTCGCTACGCCGGGTTTTGTACAAGTTTTTGGCAAGCTGCTGGCTAATAGTGGAGCCGCCGCGCTTATCGCCTTTCAAGCCATAGTAGATGGTTGAAACCAACGAAGGCGCATCGATACCGGAATGTTCATAAAAGCGGGCATCCTCGGTGGCAATCAAGGCTTTGGTGAGCCAAGGCGACATTTGGCTCAGTGGCACCGGCGAACGGTTTTCGCGGAAGTAGCGCCCCAGCAGCACGCCATCGGCGGTGTAAACTTCGGATGGCTGCTCGACCTTGGGATTTTCTAATTCATCCAGACCCGGCGATTTACCAAATAGGAATAGAAAATTACTTTTTACCAGCAGTGGATAGGCCAGAAAAAGGCCTACCCCAATAAAAAATGAGACCCAGGCTACCCGCACAAGGCGCCGAGTGCCCCGGCCAGGGCGGCGGCCACTGGGGGGGGTAGGGCGGGCCTCAGCGCGCGAATTGGGGGGGACGGGCAGGGTGTTTTCGTCGGCCATGAATGGCAAGTGCAAGAGCGAAGAAGGGCAAAGATACCGCCCGGCCAACGCTACGCGCCTTTGAGTAGTGCCCGCAGGTTGGCGCGCTCGCGGTAGCGCCGGTAGCCAATCTCTAGCAGCGCGGCCAGCGTGAATACCAGCCCTAGCCGGTAGCTCCAGTTGAGGTAGCGCAACTGCCGGGCCGTGGGCGCATCGGTAGCGCGCAGGTAAAGGGCTAGGCCCCAGACTTCATCGATGAGCGTGAACAGCCACACACCGGCCGCGGCGCGGCGGCGATAATTGCCCAGCACCATCACCCAACGAAAGGCATAAAGCACCAAGCCCGGCAGCGCGGCCGGGGCCAGCAGTGGCCGCGCCAGGAGCAGGGGCAGCCCCAGCAAGAAGATGGTTAGCGTTTCTTTAGCGAGTTGCAGGCCCGCCAGCACCCGCCCCAAGGTCGATAGCAGCTTGGGGGAAGGGATAGGGTGGGTGTGCGGGCGGAGCATGGTGCAATATAGGACAAGCGCTGCATAAAATCAGCCTTACTGCCGAGCTCGGTATAGGCCAGGTTATTCGGCCCACTAGCTAGCTTTATCCAACGCAGCTCAGCAATTATTTATGCTTTTACGAGCCTTTTAGTTAACTGGCTAACAAGCGCGTTTTGGGTGGTAAAACGACGCATAAACGAATTTTCAAAACTCGCCCTACCCCTTTCCTACTTAGCCACTTACGCAGCTCCTTGCACCAGAATCTGGAAACGTGGCCCGCTCCTGGTTTCACTCAGCATTACTACCACAATCAGCAGTTCAAACACGAGCAGCCCCACCCAAAAAAAGAAGTGCGCCGGGCCATCCCAGGCCAAGCGCTGGGGCCGGTGGGCCACCGGGTAGGAGTAGGCCAGCCGAATGCCCATAGCTAGCATAAGCGGCACGGCTGCGGCCGTAAGCAACCAGGCAGCCCATGCAAACACGGGCGAAGGCGCCACGCCAGCTTCAGTATAGACGTAAGGGCTGTCGATGGAAATGGCGCAGGCAGTACCGCCCAGCGTTAGCAGCCCCGTACCGAGCCAGGCGGCTAATAACCTTCTGATTTTCATAGCCTGGCCGCCACCAGGCGCTGGGCCAGGAGCCATTCGCCCCCGGCCAACAGCAGCGCGCCCAGCGTATACATCAGCATATCGACCCACGAAAAATGGCTACCTAACACCACCAGCGCCAATCGTATATGCTGCATCCCCAGGTGCGCCGCCAGGTGGAAGTACTGCGAAATTTCGATTGCGTAGGCGAACAGCAGCACGCCCAAAATAGTGGGGCCGCTGGGCACCACGGCCGCGCTTTTTACCAAGCAGTAGAGGAAAACTACGGCCAATAAATCGCCCACGTACGGCCGCACGAAGCGGTCGTGCATAAACGCCGCAATAAATACCTCTAGGCACAGCAGGCAGCCTGCTCCGTATAACCAGCCGGTGCGAGATTCCTTAGCAAGTTCTTGTTTCATAAGTAGTTGTCTTTGAGAAGTCCAGCTCTAGCGAGCAGCGCGTAGGCTTTGGCTAGGCCACTGCCAGGCACCGGCTGGCCCGGCCGCTACCGCGGGGGTAGGCGCCTGGCTGCCGCGCATCACTAGTAGGCCGTCGGGCCGCTGCATTTGCTCCACGCGGGCGTACTCGGTGGCGATGGCCGCGCAGAAGCCCCAAAAACCGTAGCCGCCCGCCCGCAGTGCGCTGCGGGTAGTGGCGTACACAACCAGCGCCGTACCGGCCATAAGCCCGCGGTAAACTTGCTTCCAGAACCACTGGCTCAGCCAGTTGCGCGGGGACGAAAGCTGGCGGATAGCCAGGCAATGGAAGACGAGGTGCATCTCTTCATCGAGCAAAATGCGCCGGCATATCTGCTGCAAAAGCCCCGAGTACGTGGCGTTGAATAAGGCGCGGTAGTAGACGGTGGCCACCACCTCGGCCGTGAGAATAACGCGTACCATGTGCACCAGCCCCAGCGGCCGCCCCAGCCCCCGAAAAACGGTGTGCAGCCAGTGCTTTTGCAGCCGCGGAATACCTTGCTTGTCCATAAACTGGCCCAGCATGTCGGCGTGGCCTTTTTCCTCCTGAATGAAAAGCTGCATGGCCGCCGCGTAGTCGGCATCGCCCAGCTGCTCGGCCAGGGCGGCGAGGTGGTCGCCGCCAGTGCCTTCGCCGCGCTGGAAGGTTTGCAGCGAGCCTTGTACGGCGCGCAGCGTGGCGGGCCCCAACTGGTGCGGGTCGTCCCAGGCAAGGTCGGCAAAGCGGCGGCGGTTGGCCTGGAAATATGTTTTTATGTCACTGAAAGTCATAGTATTGAATTGTTAAAAAGGGCATCAGGCTGACCGTAGGGAAGCCGCTCGCTAGGTGACGTGCGAACGGTGCGGTATAGCGGCTTCCCTGCGGTCAGCCTCACGGCCTTTTGGCGAAGCGCTGTTCACTGAATTAGTGTAGCACTGGCAACTGTAGCAGCATCTCGGGCGGCGTGGTTGCGGGCCCTACCCCTGCTTTCTCATCCGAGCCACGCACCTTACTGAGGATGGTTTCGAGGAGCGGGCGCATGGCGTCGAGGTGGCGAAATTTGATGGCGAAATTCCAGAGCGGTTCAAATTTTTTCCAGCCGCCGGCGTAGGCGAAGTGCTTGAGCTGGTGGCGTAGCGTGTCGTGCACGAGGCTGGCTTTGGCGATATTGGCCCAGGAGTAGAAATCGCGGTAAGCCTGGTCGTAGCCGTTTTTGAGTTGGCGGGCAGTGAGGTGCGGGCCGGGCTGGCACACCACGGTGCGCGTGTCGTACTCGTTCCAGCGGCGGTGCAGCAGGCGGCCCTGGGTCTCCATTTGCTTGAAGAGCGCCGTGCCGGGGTAGGGCGTGGCAATGTGGTAGGTGGCGGTGGTAATGCCCTGGCTCACCCCCCAGTCCACGGTGCGCCGAAACACGTCGGGCCGGTCATCGTCGAGCCCAAACACGAAGCTGCCGTTCACCATAATGCCCAAATTGTGCAGCCGGCGGATAGCGGCCGAGTAGTCGCGGCCCAGGTTTTGGGGCTTGTTGCTCGACTTCAAGTTGGCCGGACTCAGCGTTTCAAACCCCACAAATAAGCTGCGCAGACCCGCTTGCGCGGCTTTTTCGAGCAGGCCGTTGTCGCGCAAGATGCTGTCCACGGTGGCGGCGCCCTGGAAGAGCCGGCCCATGCCGCGCATCCCCTCAAAAAGCCCGGCCGCAAAGCGCACGTTGCCCAGCAAGTGGTCGTCGAGAAAGTAGAGGTGGCGGCCGGGCAGCCGGTCGATTTCGGCCAGCGCATCGTCTACGGTTTGGGTGTAAAATGACTTGCCGCCGGCAAAAAACGCGTCCTTGTAGCAGAAGTCGCAGTGGTGCGGGCAGCCGCGCGTCACCACAATGGAGTTGGGCACGAGGTAGCGCTCGCGCTTAATCAAATCGCGCCGGATGGGTGGCACGCCCACCAGCGTGCGCCCCGCCCCCGACACGTAGCGCGGCTGCGGGTGCCCTACCCCCCAATCGTGCAGGAAGGCCGGAAACGTCTCCTCGCCCGGCCCCAGAAAAATGCTGTCGGCGTGCGGCGCGGCCTCATCAGGCAGGCTCGTAACGTGCAGGCCGCCCAGGCACACGTAGGCACCGCGGGCGCGGTAGTGGTCGGCCAGGGCGTAGGCCCGGTAGGCGTTGGTGATGTACACCTGAATGATAACTAGGTCGGGCGCATCGTCGAGGCGCAGCTTTTCGACGTGCTCGTCCTGCATGTCGGCTTCCCAGTCGGGGGGTAGGTAGGCGGCCAGCGTGGCTAGCCCCAACGGCGGAAACAACGAGTACTTGATGGGCCGCCAGTAGGGGTTGGTGGCCTCGGTGAGGGCGGGAAGAATGAGTTTGACTTTCATTATTATATGTTCATTTACAGAGCATTAAGACAGAAAAGCCAATAGAAGCAAAAAAAGCATTGAACAGGTCAGCTGAAACAGCACCAAGATTCCAAGCCAACTGCAAGCCAGTATTTTCAGCCAGAGTGGAGCAATAGCTTCTTTCCAGCCAACTAGTACCCAACCCCTTAGCACTGCGTAGCGCCATATCAGTAGGTGGGCAGCCAGAAAGCCAAATAGAAGAAATAACAGTTCAACTGATTCTTCGCCAGCCCATTGCGAGAAGATATAGATACCTCCCCACCAGCAGCCCAAGCAACTCGCAGCCCAGCAGGTACTGCTGAGTAGCCATTCCTGCACCGTGCCGGGTTTTGCAAAGGGATTATTCATGGCCTGCTATTGCTGAATAAGCCTGCGCCGCGGCGCCCGTGCGGCTTTGCCAGTCGTGCAGGGGGTAGGCGCGCCGGAATGTCGCCAGTCGCTCGCGGAGCCGCTGGTGCGCTTCGGCGGGGGTAGTCGGGTGGTAGTAGCCATCTTCCTCCTCCGACACCAGGGCCGGAATTTTGTCGAGCAAGCCTTCGTGCTCGGCCAGCACCGGCAGCACGCGGGGCGGCATAGCCAGCAGGAAGCCAATATCGAGGCGTGAGAAACGAGCTTGCAGGTTGTACTCGGCAATCCAGATTTCCCAGTTGCCGGCCGCCAGCAACAGCAGCACCGCGTAGGCCGCCCACGAGTTGAGCCGCACCAAGCTAAAGGCCGAGCGCCGCTGCCAAATTTTGAGCAAAACCGTGCCTAGCCCAAATACCGTGAGCAGTAGAAAGCCATACACACCTATGCGCTTATAAGCCAGACCCGTGTACTCGATATAGTAGTAGTTGCGTAGGCCTACCGACACGGCCAGCACCAGGTTTTGCGCTACCCACAGCGTGGCGCCCCAGCGCAGCAAGGGTAGGCCGGGCTGGTAAAAGTTGAGGTTGCGCCGGAAAAACCACAGCATGATACCGGCTGCCAGCAAGATGCTAAAAATCAGCACGTAGGTGCCTTCGTGCACAAACTGTGTGAGGTCGAAGCCCGGCGTAGGCCGGAAATCAACCCATATCCAGCTGATATCAACGGCGTTCACCAGCAGGAGCAGCGCATTGAGTAGGCCTAGACTCACGACGGCCACCAGCCACTCCTTGCGCAGGTCGAGCAAGCGGCGGGTGGTAAGCGCGAAGTTGGGCCGGCGCACGGCTAGCGAAGCCACGCCGTCGCGCTGCCGCCGCACAAACTCCCCGAAGCGCGACTCGTGGTCGCTGAAGAAATGCAGCGGTACCACTACCAGCGCCCCAGCCGCCCCTAGCAGGCACAGCATAAAGAACAGCACGTGCAACACCGAGATGGCCTCGAACAACTGGCCTAGCCAGTCGCCCAACAACCCCCAAAACCGGTTGCTCAGCGCCGCATACTTCGGGTTGGCCACGGCAAATAAAGACTGGAAAACAACCAGCGCCAGCAGCGGCACGCCCAGCATGCGGCCATAAAACCAACCGCGGCTCAGCCGGGCGCCTAGTTGGCGCGGGGCGCGCACATTGCCTAGCACGGCCGCCACTGCCGGCAGCACGCCCGCCATCGCCGTAAGCACGGCGTAGCCTAAAAGCCGCAGCTGCGGCTGGTTTACCAACCCTACAAGCAGTAGTCCGGAAGCCAGGGCCGCTAGCAGGGCCGCTCCCGAGCCGTACCAAGCCACCAAGCCACCGCTAACCAGGCAGCCCACCACCACTACCCAAAAGCCCGTAGTGCGCCGCACCGGTGCGTAGCGAGGCAGCAGCGCC
Source organism: Hymenobacter ginkgonis (assembly GCF_009755225.1). Taxonomy (GTDB): domain Bacteria; phylum Bacteroidota; class Bacteroidia; order Cytophagales; family Hymenobacteraceae; genus Hymenobacter; species Hymenobacter ginkgonis. Next base: position 206,829 of record NZ_WQKZ01000006.1, on the reverse strand, counting down.
AAGTGCGCCACCACTAGAAACACCATGTACACCAGCACATTGACGCCCGCCGCTTGGCGCCAGAATAAGTAGTCGCTCAGCACCGCGCCCAAGGCCAGCAGGCTGCCCAATAAGGTAGAAATTCGGTAGGTTGGCGCGGTTGGGTCGGGGGCTGAGGCAGCCCAGGAAACACTGGTTTGCATGTTTAAAGAACTTTGCTTTTCAAAGTATATAGGGCAAAAAAAGAGGTTTACTCGTGCAGCAATTGATTTTCTCCAGATGCAGAAGGGACTTTGTGAAAATCACTAACTGTGCATGAGATGAGCACCGATATGAGTTGCAGGGCACACAGCGCCGTGCCTAACCAATAAAGAGCTATTAATAGGCCTACATTAGCCATTGAGTCGGCGCTAACTGCGTCCTTTTGGAAAAATTGGGCCCAAAAAACCTCGTGGCTTAGACTTAGGCTCGCCAGCAGCAGGATGAAACCACGCCCTACCCGCCGCCGCAACTGCCGCCACCGCAGCGCATACAGCACTAAGCCAGGGACACCAAAGCCGAAGAGGATACCGAAAAATAGTGACCCATCGCACAGCAGTAAGACGATGTTGATGGTATCCTTCACTTGCATCAGTGCGGCTAACCAGCAGGCGTTCCGGACTATATCCTGCCACGGGTCGTAATCCTCCATGAGGGGCGGCGGCTGGGCCGCGATGGGCAGTAAGGCTGGGGGCGTTGCTTCCAAAAAATTAGTGTTATGCATTTTCCTTTTTATTTAAAGTACTTTATTTTGCAAAGTGAAAGACTAAAAAAAAGGCTACTCAAGTAGCTTCGCCACAGTGCAAGCTTGGCAAGTCTGCCCTGTGGCGTTAACTATCATACACCTAACTTCTTAATAACTTCTCAAGAGCTGCTAAGTGTTGTTGAAAAGCTAGCTTGCCTTCGGTAGTGGCGGCATAAGTGGTATTGGGCTTCTTCCCAACGAATTGCTTGCTAACCAATACGTAACCCGCTTTTTCGAGAGCGGCTACGTGCGAGGCCAAGTTGCCATCGGTGAGGTCGAGGCTTTCTTTTAAGTCGTTGAAGCTCACCAATTCATTGGCCAGCAGCACTGCCATTACGCCCAGCCGCACGCGGTGGTCGAAGGCTTTGTTGAGGGTGTGGATGGCGTACTTCACGGGGCAATATTCGCCCGGCCAGCGGCAACTCTAGCCGGCCGTTCGTAGCGGTTATACATCAGTAGGCCGTAGCCAATATGCCCCAGCCCGAAGCCCGCGCCAAAGAGCAGCAGGCCGTAGCCCGGCACCAGCAGCGCCACCAGCCCTAGGGCTATTTGGGTTAGCCCCAAGTACCTAATCTCGTCCAGGGTGTACTTGCTGCCGTTGAGCAAAGCCAAGCCGTAGAACACGAGCATGCCCGGCACTACCAGCTCCACGGCATTGCTGAGGTAGAGTTTGAGGCAAAAAAGCCCGCCTGCCGCTACCGGAATAAGCAGCGCCACCAACAGCCGCCGGGCCGGGGCCGTCCACAGCGAGCGCAGGCCGTCGCGGCGGGTGCGGCGTAGCGTGAACACGGCAGCTACCAGCACAGCGGCCGCCATCATGGCCAGGGCCAGGCCTAGCAAAAATGGTAGGGCCGCCAGCCGCTCGGCTTCCGAGGTTTGGAACAGCCGCTGGTAGCCTTGCTCACCGTACTCTTGGCGCAGGTAGTAGTGGCCGATGGCTGTGCCCGCCAGCGCCACCACGCCCGCCCCTACCCCACTTAAACCGCTGAGGGACAGAAAGCGCGAACTGCGCTCCATAATGGCGCGGATTTCGGTGAGTTGGGCAAGCGGGTCTTGAGCGGCGGGCTTCATGCGGAGCGGTGAAGTACTTTGTAATGCAAAGCTAATACGAAAGCAGGTTATGTTGGTTACTTCATTTGACTAAATCGAACAAAGCTGATGCCTGCCCCTACCCCCGCCGCTTTAGCCAGCCGGCAATTTAAACTTACATTTTGGAGTGGTGTGGGGCTAGTGCTGCCCTTAAGCTTAGCAGTGGCGGTACTCATAAGTGGCCCTATCCACGCCAGCTGGCCAACCGGCGAACCGCCGTATGCCCTACGCTTGGTGCGGTATACCAGCGGCTTTTTTTGGAGCAGTTTTAACGATTGCCACGCTGCCAGCTCTAGCGTTTGGTTGGCTGCGCCAATGGCCTATGCGCTGGCTGCTACGGCCCTACTCGCTGCCCGTTTCTGGCCTTAAAATGGTGGGGGCATTGCTAGGCATGCTGGTTCTTTTTGAAGTTACCGTAGGGGTGGGCACACTGGGCTGCCAGGCCGGGTACCACATAAGCTTCATTATGGCGTACCGCGTGTGCGCAGGCTTTAGCTTGCCGTGGCTGCTGGGTTCGCTGTGGGCGACGTGGCGCGTACTGCGCTCCCCAAGCCTCGGCGAAACAATGGCTTAGCTTTTTCTTTCCAGTAGTTGGCGCGGTTCCTACCCCCCCTTACCGGCGGTAGGGAACGGCATTTCGGGGCTGCGCTGCCCGCCCAATTCACCCACCTATTATTCCCGATTGCACCTAGCTCAGAGGCGAGCCATACAAGTTTGGTACAGCTTTTGGCTAGGAGTAGGGCACTTGCCAAAGCTGGCCGTGGTTGGGTAGCTCGACGGTAATTTGTTTACTCAACGTTTACTTTGTTAACATCCGCTTCTCTTTTACTTATGAAAAATCGTTTGCTGCTCGCACTGCTATTCGTTGGCATTTTTGCCCAAGTTTCAGTAGCCCAAACCGTTACTATTCCTGGCCTGGGTGGCTTTAAGCTCCCAAGCACCAAGAAAACTACGACTACCCCTACTTCTTCCACCGCCGTAGGCGGCCTCACCAGCAACGAAGCAGCCAGTGGCCTCAAAGAAGCCCTGCTGCAAGGCATTAGCAAAGGAGCCGACCAAGCTTCGCAAACCGATGGCTTTAATCTTAACAAGCTCATTCACATCCCTTTCCCACCCGAAATGCAGCGCGCCGCCTCTACCCTGCGCGGCATTGGGCTGGGCAGCCAGGTCGATAAGTTTGAGCTGTCGCTGAACCGCGGCGCCGAGGACGCAGCCAAAAGCGCCAAGCCAATTTTTATCAATGCCATCAAGAACTTGACTTTCAGCGACGTGTGGAATATCCTGACGGGCCAGAAGGACGCCGCTACGCAGTATCTGAAGCGTACTACCACCAGCCAGCTCACCACGGCATTTATGCCCATTATGCAGCAAAGCCTTGACAAAGTGGACGCTACCAAATATTACTCGACCCTCACGACTACTTATAACAAGCTGCCGCTTGTGACGCCCGTGCAAACCGACCTTAACCAGTACGCCACTGGCAAAGCCATCGACGGCTTGTTCACGCTCATCGCGCAGCAGGAGGCCGATATTCGGGAAAACCCCGTGGCCCGTACTACCTCACTCCTTCAAAAGGTATTTGGCATCGGCGGAAAGTAGTCGCGCTGAGCTAATTAAACAGTTATTTAAAACCGCTGCCTTTGCCAGGCAGCGGTTTTTTGTTGGGGGTAGGCTTACTCCGGGCAGCCGTTTGCGTAAGGCTTGGCTGTGAACTTTCGCCTGCATTTATTTGAGTTTGAAGACCAGCCGTGGTTTCCGGCCGTGCTGCGCACAGGCCAAATGGATTACCTGCGGTTTATGATTTCCGGCCTAGGCATCTACCGGCCGGTGGCGCCACTGCTAGCCGCGGCCCTGCGCGACACCCAGCAAAACCAACTCTTGGAGCTAGGCGCCGGCGCCGGTGGCGGCACCGAAACCGTACTGGCTGCCCTGCGCCAACAGCCCCCTACCCCCGCCGGCCTGCACCTGCTCCTTACCGACCTCTACCCCCAGCCCACTGCCTGGGCCGATGTGGCACGCCGCACGGCCGGGGCCATTCGGGGCCACGCCGCGCCCGTCAATGCCTTGGCCGTGCCCACCGACCTAGCGGGCTTTCGGGTACTGTTTTCGGCTTTCCACCACTTTGCGCCGCCCCAGGCCGAAGCGCTGCTACGCGATGCCGTGGCTAGCGGCGCCGGCATCGGCGTGTTTGAAGGCGCAGCTAAAAGCTGGCTCGAAATCGGGTTGGCCCTCACGGTGCTGCCCGTGGCGCAGCTGCTGCTCACGCCTTTTTTCCGGCCATTCCGGCTCAGTAGACTGGTATTTACGTATTTGCTGCCCCTCATTCCACTCACTACCATCTGGGATGGGGTAGTGTCCATTTTGCGTATGTACCCGCCCGCCGAGCTACGGGCGCTGGCCCAGCGCGCCGACCCGGCCGGCCGCTACCAGTGGCAAGCGGGGCAGTTGCGCCACTGGTGGGGGCCGCGCGTCACGTATCTGGTTGGCTATCCAACTCAGGCTTAGCCTGGGTCGCCCTACATTCGCCCCATGCTTGCCGCTTACAAAAAGGCGCTTCCGCTGCTGCGCATTCCGTTTTCGCTGTTTTTAATGCCCATCTTTTGGTTTGGGCTCAGCGCGCTGCGTACGCCGTTTGGCTGGGGGCAGGCGGCCGCGGCATTTGGTATTTTGCACCTGCTGGTGTATCCGGCCTCCAACGGCTATAACTCTTACTACGACCGCGATGAGGGCAGTATTGGGGGCCTAAAAGTGCCGCCTAAAGTAACGCCCCAACTCCTGCACCTAGTGCGGGTCTTCGATGCGCTGGCCGTGGTGGGCTCCTTGCTGCTGAGCTGGCAATTTGCGGCATTGGTGGTGGTGTATTTGCTGGTGTCTAAAGCGTATAGTTACGAGGGTATTCGGCTCAAAAAGTACCCGCTGCTGAGCACTGCCGTGGTCGTCGTTTTCCAAGGCGCCTTCACCTTCTTGCTGACGCAGGTGGGGGTAGGGGCTGGCTCGACCCAGCTATTTGAAAAGACTAATTTGCTGCTGGCGTTGGTAAGCACGCTGTTTTTGTGCGGGTCCTACCCCCTCACCCAAATCTATCAGCACCAAGAAGATGCCCAGCGCGGCGACCGCACACTCAGCCTGCGGTTAGGTATTCGGGGCACGTTTGTATTTGCGGCGGGCGGGTTGCTGGCGGGCGCGCTGGCGATGGGCGTGGCCTACTGGCTACGCGGCGAACTGCGCAATTTGTTGCTGTTCGTGGTGGCAACGGGCCCCGTAGTGGCGCTGTTTACACGCTGGACCTGGCTAGCGTGGAACAACCCCGCCCTAGCCAATTTTGAGTGGACAATGCGCATGAACAAGGTATCGTCGCTGTGCCTGAGCGCGGCGTTCATAGCCATGTTGGTGCTGCATTTTGGGTAACAGTTTATAAGAAAAAAGAACGTCCTGCTGAGCTTGTCGAAGCAGCTCCCTCGCCTCGTTGAAGGATGCGAGGGAGCTGCTTCGACAAGCTCAGCAGGACGTTCTCTTTTGCTTCTTTAACAGCAAAACAACGCCTTAGCCATTCATAGCCAGCAAGAATTCTTCGTTATCCTTGGTGCCTTTCATGCGGTCTTTGAGGAACTCCATAGCTTCAGTGGCGCTCATGTCGGTCATGAATTTGCGCAGCACCCACACGCGGCTCAGCTCGTCGCGGCTCATCAGCAAGTCTTCGCGGCGGGTGCCGGAAGCCGGAATATCAATGGCCGGGAACACCCGCTTGTTGGCCAGCTTGCGGTCAAGCTGGAGTTCCATGTTGCCCGTACCCTTGAATTCTTCAAAGATAACTTCGTCCATCTTCGAGCCGGTTTCGATAAGCGCCGTAGCGATAATCGTCAACGAGCCAGGGCCTTCAATGTTCCGAGCTGCACCGAAGAAGCGCTTAGGCTTTTGCAACGCTCCCGCGTCGATACCACCCGAAAGGATGCGCGACGACGACGGCTGCACCGTGTTGTAGGCCCGCGCCAGGCGGGTAATGGAGTCGAGCAAAATCACCACGTCGTGGCCACATTCTACGAGGCGGCGCGCTTTGTCAAGCGCCATTTCGGCGATTTTCACGTGGCGGTCAGCCGTCTCGTCGAAGGTCGAGCTGAGCACTTCGGCTTTCACCGAGCGCGCCATGTCAGTCACTTCCTCGGGGCGCTCATCAATCAGCAGAATGATGAGGTATACCTCGGGGTGGTTTTCCGAAACGGCGTTGGCAATTTCTTGCAGCAGAATGGTTTTACCCGTTTTAGGCTGCGCCACAATCAACCCGCGCTGGCCTTTACCGATGGGCGCAAACAGGTCGAGCACACGGGTACTCACCTGGGTAGGCTTGGTAGTAAGCTTCAGCTTTTGGTCAGCAAAGAGCGGCGTTAAGTGGTTGAAAGGCACGCGGTCGCGTACTTCCTCTACCGTACGGCCGTTCATCATTTCGACGCTCACCAGGGCGAAATACTTTTCGTTTTCGCGGGGCGGGCGCATGGTGCAGCTCACCGTATCGCCCGCCTTCAGGCCGTACTGGCGCACTTGCTGCGGCGACACATAAATATCGTCGGGCGAAGCCAAATAGTTGTAATACGGCGAGCGTAGGAAGCCGTAACCCCCATCGGGCATCAGCTCCAAGGTGCCCGAGCCGGGCACGGTGAGGTCAAGCTCGGGGGCACGGGGTGGGCGTTGGGGCTGCTGGCGCTGGTTGTCCTCGCGGCGCTCTTGGGGCTGGCCATTGGGCGTTACAGGCTGGCTAGCAGCCCCTTGCTCGCCAGCAGGCTGGCCATCGCCGCCCGTGCGCTGGCGCTCTTCGCGGCGCTGCTGGCGTTGGGCTTCGCGCTGGGCGTAGCGCTCCTCACGGCTGAGACGGGGCTGGTCGGTAGCCCCTACCCCATTGGTGGGGCGTGGCTCGCGCGGCTGGTCGTTGTTGAAGCGGGCCTGGCCGTTGCCATTTTCGCGCGGCTCGCGGGGCTCCCGAAACTCGTTGCGCGGCTGGTCGTTGCGGCCCAAGCGCGGGTTGTTGTCGCGGGGCTCGCGGCCATCGCGGTTTTCACGGTCGAAACGCTGCTCGCGGCTTTCGCGGCGGTCGGGGTAGGTTTCGGTAACGGTAGCTGCCTCAGCAACAGGCTGCTCGGCCGTAGCGCCATCCCCTTCGGTGGCCGGCGTGGTATCGTCTGAGCTGGCTACGGCAGTGGCAGGCTGGTTGGCATCGCGGCGCGGCAGTGGGCGGCCGGCGCGGTCTACTCGCTCGCGCCGCTCGCGCCGGATGGGGGCACTTTCGCCTGCCGAGTGCGTTTCGGCAGTGGGGTTGGTTTCGGTAGGCGGCACGGTAGCTTCCTCAGCTGCCACCGAAATAGCTGCTACATTTTGTTCATCAGCCTCCACTACTTCGAGGCGGGTAGGCTGCTCTACTTCGACAACTACTTCATTCGCAGGCTCTACTGGGGCCACCGCAGCTTCGGGGGGGGTAGGAGCGGCTTCGTTGGCGGCCGGCGCGGCTACATCAGAAAAGGGCTGCTCGGCCACAGCGGGCCGGCGGCGCCCGGCACCACCGCGGGTGCCCCGGGCAGGGGTAGGCTCGGCGGCAGGCACGGCCTCCGCTACCGGCGCAGGCGGTGCGGGGGTAGCGGCGGGCTCTGCGGCTGGTGCGGCGGCCACTTTTTTGCCGGGCAGCTGGTCGGCCGGGAGCACCGCCTGCTGGTCGAGGATTTTATAAATCAAATCCTGCTTGCTCAGGCGCTTGAAGTTGCCGACGTTCAGCTGTTCAGCGATTTCCTTGAGGTCGGACAGCAGCCGGTCCTTCAGCTCGTTGAGGGTGTACATAAAGGGGGTAGGGAAGAGAAATCAGAAGGGTCCTGGCCCGGTGCGCAGCAACCAGCGCCCACCAGCGGCTGGGCCACGCAAAGCCAACCCGGCCCCGCAGGCCGGAAACCAACAACACGAAGCGCTAAGGCGCCACATAACCAACAAAGCGGCGGGCAACAGACAGGAAATGAGTGAGGTGACTATAGACAACCGACAGCTCCACCAAAAGCGAAATGACTGGGCCGGTTGCGCAGCGGGCGAGCCCGTAAGGCCTGCCCTAGCTAACCCCGCGGGCTAGCTTGCAACTGCAATATTACTCCATTACGAGCAAACCTCCAACAGGGTTGAATGAATGAAAAGTTTAGAAGGAGGAAGCTAGAATTGAAAAGTAAGTGAAGAATTTGACAATAATTTCTCCTTTTTCATTCTCGGTGCCTTATTCCGAATTCCAACTTTCAAAAAACTACCTTTGCCGCATTATGCTGCAACTTTCCGTTCTCAAAGACCAGACTGAGCGCGTGTTGGCCGGCCTGGCCAAGCGCAATTTTAAAACTGCCGAAGCCGACGTACGGGCCGTGCTCGACCTCGACCAGCGCCGCCGCTCGCTCCAAACCCAGCACGACCAAGCCCAAAGCGAAGCCAATGAATTGGCCCGCCAGATTGGGGGCCTCATGAAAAGCGGCGATAAAGCCGGCGCCGAGGCCCTAAAAGTGCGCACGACCGAACTCAAAGCCCAGATTAAACTGCATGCTGATGAGCTGACGGCCACCGAGAAAGCGCAAACCGAACTGCTCTACAAAATTCCGAACGTGCCGCACGAAAGCGTGCCCGCCGGCCGCTCGGCCGAGGACAATGAAGTGGTGCGCGAAGCCGGTACCAAGCCCGAACTAGCCGCCGGCGCCCTACCCCACTGGGAACTGATTAAGAAGTACGACATCATTGATTTTGAATTGGGTATCAAAATCACGGGAGCGGGTTTTCCGGTGTACAAGGGCCAGGGCGCACGGTTGCAACGGGCGCTGGTTAACTTCTTTCTGGATGAAGCCCGCGACGCGGGTTACCTGGAGGTGCAGCCACCCATCTTGGTAAACGAAGCCAGCGGCTACGGCACCGGCCAGCTGCCCGATAAAGAGGGCCAGATGTACCACGATGCGGCCGATAACCTCTACTTGATTCCGACTTCGGAGGTGCCGATTACCAACCTGTACCGCGACGAGATTATTCCGGTTGAAAAGCTGCCCATCCGCAACACGGGCTACACGCCATGCTTCCGCCGCGAGGCCGGCTCCTGGGGGGCCGATGTGCGCGGGCTTAATCGCCTGCACCAATTCGACAAGGTCGAAATTGTGCAAATCACGCAGCCTGACAATTCTTACGCGGCCCACGCAACGATGGTAGCCCACGTCGAGCAATTGTTGCAAAAGCTAGAGCTTCCCTACCGGGTGCTGCGCCTCTGCGGCGGCGACATGGGCTTTACGTCGGCGCTCACCTACGACCTCGAAGTGTGGAGCGCAGCCCAGGGCCGCTGGCTCGAAGTATCGTCGGTTTCCAATTTTGAAGCCTTCCAGGCCAATCGCCTTAAGTGTCGTTATAAGGTAGAAGGCGGTAAAACACAACTGCTACATACGCTCAATGGCTCCGCTCTGGCACTGCCGCGCATTGTAGCAGCGTTGCTCGAAAACAACCAAACGGCCGAAGGCATTCGCCTGCCGCAAGTACTGCACGCTTACTGCGGATTCGACACCATAAAATAGCTTGAGCGCTGATATAAGGCTCGACGCTATATAACTTTTCTTAGATAGAATGGGTAGCACCACCTTTAAAGAGGTGGTCTACCCATTCTTATTTTAATACAATTAAGATAATAAAATATTTTCTGAAACTAGCAGCTTTTTAGCTTGGCCTCAGAAAAAATATAAATCTTTCTCTTTTTCAACCTCAAAAAGTATCATTTCTAAAAGGTGTTAGTAGTTTGGTATTGTCAACGGCCTTACTATTAAGCTCATGCCAATCTCTACTTTCTATCGCACCACCCTCTTTGCCTTCGGAGCTGGCTTGCTATCTATAGTAGGCGCCCAAGCTCAAAATAGTCCGGCAGGGGCAAAAACCTTGATGGCCAACTCAGACGCCTTTGCCCTAGCTAGCCCCAGCAGCCAGCCCACGGCCGAGCCAGCTACTGAAGCAGCCGTCAACCTTAGCACGCCCCCGCCCCCGGAGGCAAGCGCTTCCTTCTACGACGATTCGCACAAAGACCTAAGCCCCGCGCTGGCTTGGATGCAGGAAACCAACTCCATCGCGCCCACTTACTGGAACCTATACACAGAGTCGCGTATCCGCCTGAAAATGAAGGATTATCACGGCGCTCGCACCGTTGCTGAACAAGCCTACAAGTTGGCCGTCAAAGCCATGCCCGTTAGCAAAGAATACGTGCTGCTCAGCGCCAATATGGTAGCGCAAGCGCATCTGCTGGCTCAGAAATAAGCCGCGGCCAGCGTACGGGCCCTATCCCCTTATACAACAATAAAACCCGCCTTTGTGGCGGGTTTTATTGTTTGAGGCCGGCACGTATGCACCCTCCCTAGTAGCTTCGTGCTTATGAAGAATTTTGCCATGCACGTTAGCGCAGCGGTGGTGCTTACAACCACCCTGCTGGCGGCCTCCGCCGCTCAAGCCCAGATTACTACCCCCCAACCCAGCCCCAAGAGCACGATAATGCAGCGGGTGGGCCTCACTGATGTTATCATTACGTACTCGCGGCCAGGGGTAAAAGGCCGGCCGGTCTTCGGCACGCTGGTACCCTATGGCAAGCGCTGGCGCACGGGCGCCAATGCCACCACGAGCATCAAGTTTTCGGACGATGTAACGATTGAGGGCAAGAAAATTCCGGCCGGTGAATACGGCCTCTACACCATTCCGAACGCTACGGAGTGGACGGTAGTGCTTAACAAAAGCCTCAAGCAAGGCGCTGATGTGGACGGGTTTAAGGATGACCAGGACGTGGCCCACTTTACCATTAAGCCTTACAAGCTGGCTACCAAGGTCGAAACCTTTACCATCAGCTTTGCTGAGCTGACGCCTGCCACCGCCACCGTGGACATTCTGTGGGATATGACGGGCGCGAAGTTCAAGATAATGAGCGATGTAGATGGCAAGGTACAGGCCCAAATCGACGAGAAGGTCATTAAAAACCCTACCCCCACTACTGCCGACCTAGCGTCGGCCGCGGTTTACTACTTCGACAACAACAAAGATTCGAAGCAGGCGCTGACCTGGATTCAGAAGGCCAACGCCACCGAACCTAAGTACTGGAACGTGAATACAGAGGCACGCATCCAACTGAGAATGAAGAACTATCGCGCGGCCATCGCGGCCGCCGAGCAGTCGAAAAAGCTGGCCCTGGCTGCTACCCCCGCCAATGGAGACTACGCCAAAATGGGCGACGAGCTGGTAGCCGAAGCCAAGAAAATGGGTAAGTAATTGCCGTCTAAATTAAAAAAGGCCGTCTTGCACCGCTGGTTATTCAGTGGTGCAGGACGGCCTTTTTGTGGGCCTAGACCCAGCGCCGGACCGGCGGGTCCTACCCCATTGCTTTGTTCAGAGCCACGATAGCGGCCTTGTAATCTTCGCGGGCGATGATGAACTGGATGTTCACCTTGCGCAGCGCAAAGCCAGCGCTGCGGATATTGATACCGGCTTCGGCCAGCGCGCCGGCGGCGTGCGCCAGCAGGCCCGGCTGGTCGATGTTGGAACCGATGAGGCAGACCATCGACGCATTTTCGACGGTGATTTTCTCGTATTTGGCCTCCAGCTCCGCGACGAGCTGCGGCTTCAAATCTTTCTGCCAGATGAGTAACGAGATGCTGTTGGCGCTGGTGGCCTTGAAGATGTAGCTGACGTTGAGGTCGTAAAAGGCCTGCATCAGGTGCAGGTCGAAGCCGGCGGTGCCCACCATTAGTGGGTCGTAAATGTCAATCATCACCACTTTATCGGTGCCAGTGATGACTTCGACGTGCTTTTTCTCCGAAACAAAATCGCGGGTGATGAGCGTGCCGGGGTGCTCGGGGTCGAAGGTGTTTTTGATGCGCAGGTCGATGGCGTTGATTTCCAACGGCTTCGATGCTTTAGGGTGGATGGCCTCCATGCCCACATCGGCAAGCTGGTCGGCCACGTCGTAGTTGGTGAAGCATACCGGGTGGCACTGGTCCACGCCCACCAGCATGGGGTCGGCCGAGCAGAGGTGGTATTCCTTGTGGATGATGGCTTCCTGCGGCTGCACAGCTACGGCTATCTTACTGAAAGTCACTTCCGAATAGCCACGGTCGAACTCACGCATAATGCCTTCGGTGCCCTTGGTGTAGCCCGTGGCAATGCAGATGGTATTGGCAAAGTCGATACCCGCGAAGGCTTGCTGAATGCGCTCGTCGATGGTGAGGGCGCGCGCGTCGTCGAAGCCGCTGAGGTCGATGAGCGTGGCGCCTACCCCCCGGTTTTGCAAGATGTTGACCGAGTTGAAAGCCGAGTGCGCCTCGCCGATACTGGCCAGGATTTCGCGGGCTGCTTGCAGGATATTAGTGCTGTTGACGTAGCCCGAAGCCAGCACGTTGGTCAGGCTTTCGAGGTAGGTTTGGGCCTGGTTGATGCGCTCGGCGATAAAGGCATCGGCTACGGCCAGGTCGAGGCCTAGCGGGGCGTAGGCCTTATTTAGCTCTTGCAGCTTAGCGGCCACTTCCTGGAGGGCTGCTCGGAATTCCTGGTTTTGGGTGATGTGGTGATATACGCCGGGCGCGCCGGTTTTCTTATTCTCCAGCAGCCAGTTAGTGACGTTGGCGTAGGCCGAAACGACGAAAATGCGGTTGTATACTTCCTGGCCCTGGCGGCCGTGGAAAATGATGTTCTGCAGAACATCGGCGAAGGCGGTCATGGAAGTACCGCCGATTTTTTCTACTGTGAGCACGAGATATTGCAAAAAGAAAATGGCGCCGGGCAGTGCCTCGGCGCTCGCAAACTTAGAGCTTAACTAAAAAAGAACGTCATGCTCATCTGGCGTCCGCTTGCCGAAGCATCTCGCTCGAATCGTTAGGTTACTACCCTAGCGGCCCAAGCGAGATGCTTCGGCTGCGCTCAGCATGACGTTCTTTTTTAGCTAAAGCGTACGTTTATTGAATCCTACTTGCCGCCCGACTCTACCAGGTTGGCCAGAATGCGGAAGGCACCCGGCACGCCGGCCGGCAGCTCCCTAAACAGCGATAAGCCGGTGTAGATGTAGCGCCCTTTGCCGTAGGGCGCCACCAGAATGGCGCTCTGCTTATCGGTTTCGCCGGGGTCGTGGCTGGCGATAACCGTTTGATAATGTGCATCCCAAGTGGAGGGGTAGTACAGTCCCTGCTCCTGCACCCAACCCTGAAAATCGGCCGCCGTGATTTTATTAGGAGCGCTCAGCAACGGGGTTTTGGGGCTGAGGAAGGTTACGGGGGCTCCTTCCACCGTCACGCGGTCGGCCGACAGGGAGAGGGGGTAGGGGCCAATTTCGGGCAGCACAGTGCCGCGGTTCACCACGTACTGCACCAGCATGGTGCCGCCGTTTTCGACGTACTTCAACAGCTCGGGCTGCTGGGTTTTGAGGCGGTCGAGGACGTTGTAGGCGCGCACGCCCAGCACTACGGCGTCGTACTTGGCGAGGCGCTCGGCGGTGAGGTCGGTAGCGGGGTCGAGCAAGCTCACCGTATAGCCGAGTTGGCGCAGCGCCTCGGGCACTTCGTCGCCGGCGCCCATGAGGTAACCGACGTTTTTAGTGTGGCCGCGCGCCACGTTCAGTTTCACCAGCGGCGCCGTGGCCTCGGGGAATAGCGTTTGGGTCGGAATGTGCGGGTATTCAATCGTCTGAATGCCCCGGCTGTATTGCTGGCCGCCCACGGTGGCTACGGCATGCAGTTCGCTCTTGCCCTCGGCCGCGCCGGCCAGCGGGCGGAGCGTGAAGTTGACAGTCTGCTCGTCGTCTTTATTCTTCAAATTGAAAGCTACCGTGGCCGGCTCAGCTTGCCAACCAGCGGGCACCTGCAAGGCCAGAGACCCGCCTACCCCCGCCTGGCCGGCGCGCAGCGTCACGGGTACTTGCTTGGGCTGCTGGTCGGCAAAGACGTAGGCGCGAGCGGCGGGGATATTCACCATCACCGGCGGCACCACGGCCAGCGGCTGGTAGAGTTCGCCAAGCACGGGGTCGGTGTGCTTGTATTGGACGGGGACAGTAATAGCGTAGTAAGGAACACCGTTTACGACGTACGAAAAGCTCACTGATGCGACCGGCGCATTCTCGGGCATACCGCGCACAAAATGAGTGATACTCTTAAAGTCAGATTCCGGCTCCGAAAACTTGTACATGCCAACCGAGCCTGGCTCCCGTAGCCAGTAGGGCTGTGAAATCAGCGCGTTAGTAAAGCTCGAAATAGGTAGCGTTCCCGTCACACGCTTACCAGGCGTTAATTCGGCAGTTTGCTTCGCGTCTACGCGTGGGTCATCTAAGGTTATGGTCGTTACATCGCCCGGAAAGTGGCTTTTTGAGAGCCTGACTTTATTCAGCGTTATGGGCAGGGCCGACCGATTCAAAATTTCATACGTAACGGAAGTTTCTCCACCGCTGGCAAGGGTCGGCTCATTGACCGTTGCCTCCGCATAAATTCCTGCACAAGCTTGCAGCAGGGTAGCAATAGCGGTCAGCTTTTCATCCAGCCAGAAAAAATCCTTCGCACCCGTTCTCAAGCGAAGGAGTGCTTCGTGAATTTTGGCCAATTCTGCCACGCTCGCGCTCGGATTCGCCGCGTCGTACTTCCGAACTACTTCATCCACCATTTTTCCGATGGCTGCGCCGCCTGGCACGCGGTTCCAAGTCTGGTCGATGCCATCGAATAAATCCTTCTGCGCGGCGGCGCCTTTCACCGGCTGGAAATACTCCGGCGCCTCGCCGCGCTGGGCGGATGCACCAAAGCCCTGGCTGCGGTGCTGCGAGCGCGAATGGGCCGCGATTTCGCCGTAGCTCTGGCCGAGCAGCGGGTTGTAGCCGCCGGCGTCGAGGGTGAGGTAGCCGGCCATGCTTTCGCCGGGCTTCACGAAGTAGCTGCCGGTGTTCCAGAGCAGGCGCTTGGGCTGCCAGGCTTGCACGTATTTGAGCTGCTCGGGGAAGCGCTTGGGGTCGCCGGCGGCGTCGAAGGCTTCGGCGGCTAGGATGGCGCTGGCCTGGTGGTGGCCGTGGCCGGCGCGGGCATCGGGCGGGAAGCGGGTGATGAGCACATCGGGCCGACGCTGGCGAATTACCCACACCATATCGCTGAGCACCTGCTCCTTATCCCAAATGGTGAAAGTCTCGGCCGACGTCTTGCTAAAACCGAAGTCGTTGGCACGGGTGAAGTATTGGTGCGCCCCGTCGATGCGGCGCGCCGCGAGCAACTCCTGCGTGCGGATGACGCCGAGCTGCTCGCGCAGTTCGGGGCCAATGAGGTCTTGGCCGCCGTCGCCGCGGGTGCAGCTGAGGTAGCTGGTTTCGAGCAGGCGGCCGTTGGCGAGGTAGGCCAGCAGGCGAGTGTTTTCGTCGTCGGGGTGGGCGGCGATGTACATCACCGAACCTACTACATTCAGCTTTTTCAGCCTTAGCAGGATTTCCGACGACGTGTAAGTTTTGGGGGCTTGCGCCGTGGCAACCAGCCACGAGCACGGCACTAACAGTAGGGCCAGCCCCAGGCGGGCGGCAGCGCGTAAAGAGAAGGGCATAAACAGCAAACCAGTTCGGGCCGTGAAGTTACCGGGCGAAGCGTTTGTGCTCCGTAGCTGATGCGGGTTTCACGTCACATAACTCGTGCCGTCCAGCAGGCCCGCCAGCCCAACATTATGCTAATCGGAGAACAACTTTGAATAACCAGGCACCGCAAAATGGCTACCGCTTGCGAGGCGCGCCCTACCCCCTCCATCGCGCAGAGCCCGGCAGGCGGCCTTGGCCTTGGGTTCGAGCGGGGTGGTAAACACCTGCTAATGAAGCTGCTCTCTTCCTGGCGCAGCTTGCCCGCAAAGATGGCCTTCCCAAGTTCGTGCTTAAAGCCTACGGCTTGGCCGATGGCTTTGAGCCGGTAGTTGCGCCTAGGCTGCGAGGGCAACGCAACCGCCCCAAAAAACTTTACTAATGGCATCAAATAGCACATTATCAATTTTTTATGTAGCATCGTTGTGGTACGCCAGCCTATATATTTGCCCTACCCCTCAAACTACCGAGCGTAGCTGCGGCGGTGCGGCGGTTTTGTTGCTCTTTTCTCTTTTCACAACCTATGAAACAGCTTTCCTTCTTCGCCCGTGTGCAGCGGGTTAGCACCTGCGCTGTCCTAGGCTTGCTGCTAGGTAGCCTTAGCGCCCAAGCCCAACTCAGCGGCACCTACACCATTGACAAGGGCGCGCCCACAGCCGGCACCAGCTATGCCTCATTTGGGGCGGCCATGGCGGCGCTCGGGGTTCAGGGAATTGCGGGCCCCGTCGTCTTCAACGTGGTAGCCGGTAGCAGCACCAGCGCCGCGCCCTACACCGAGCAGGTGGTAGTGCCAGCCTACGCGGGCAGTAGTGCCACGCAGGGCGTCACGCTCAACGGCAATGGCAACTACCTAAGTTTCGCTGGCACCAGCACAAACAGCTACGTGCTGCGGCTCGACGGCTGCGCTCGCGTAACGGTTAACAGCCTGCTGGTGAGCAATACCGCCGCCGCCACCAATAACGTAGGGGGCATCGGGCTAACGGGCACCAGCTTCTGCACCATTGCGGGCTGCACAGTCACCCTGCCGCTTTCCGCCCTCGGCGACGAGACGGGCGGCATCAACCTCGGCGCGTCGGCGATGTCGCCCATAACCGGCGCGCCGGATAACAACGCCCTCATCACGGGCAATACCATAACCGGCGGCTTCTACGGCTTTAGCGCCAATGGCACTTCGGCCAGCATAGCTTCGTGCGTCAACAATGTGTTTACCAACAACACAGTGCGCGACAGCTACGCTTATCCGTGCTACGCGACCTTTCAGACGTCGCCGCAGATTAGCGGCAACGACATCAGCCGGCCCACCCGCACGAATACCAGTACGCTCTACGCCCTGTACCTGGCCGTCACTACCGGGGCACGGGTCGAAAAGAACCGGGTGCATAATATGTTCGACGGCCAACTGACCAGCACCGCCCCCCTGTACGGGCTCTACAACGCTACGCCGGGCTCAGCTGCCGCACCCAATGAATTTCTCAACAACGTGCTCTACAACCTTAACGGGGCGGGCAATCAATTCCTATTATTTCTGGGCAATGCGAACTACGTCCGGTTTTATAATAATACTGCCGTGTCCGATGATGCGACGGGGGGTAGTAGCACCACTTATGGCGTTTTCCAGAACGGGGCAGCAGTAGGCTCGGAGGTAGTCAACAACAATATTGTGGTCACGCGGGGCGGTACGGGCGCCAAGTTTGCTTACTTCTCGGCACTGCCTACCGCCTCAGCTTCCACTAATAACAACCTTTACGCCAGCGGCCCTAATGCCTACGTGGGCTATTTCGGCAACCCCCAGCCTACGCTGGCCGCTTGGCAGGCTGCCAGCGGCCTGGATGCCAACAGCGTAAGTGTAGCCCCCGGCGCGGCGAGCCCCACCGATTACACCCCCACCAACGCCGCCCTCAACAACGCTGGCAGTGCCGCCATAGCCGGCCCCGGCCAGCGCGTGAGCGATGACCTGACCGGCGCCGCCCGCAGCGCCACGCCTGACATTGGGGCCTACGAGTTTACACCGACCCCGCTGCCGGTGCATCTTGTTGCTTTTACGGCCCAAGCGCAGGCGACCGGCGTTGCCTTGGCATGGCGCACGGCCAGCGAGCTCAACAGCGCCCATTTCGAGGTGGAGCGCAGCCCGGACGGCGGACGCTTTACTAAGGTGGGCGAAGTAGCAGCAGCCGGCTACTCGGCCACTACCCGCACCTATGCCTACACCGATGCTCCCCTACCTGCCGGGGCCAGCCTGCTTTACTACCGCTTGCGGCAGGTAGACCAAGATGGCACGGCCACGTATTCTCCCGTGCGCACGGTCAGTCTACCTGCGGCGGGCCTGGCGCTGTACCCCAATCCGGCCGGCCGCTCGGCCACACTAAGCGGGGCAGCGGTTGGGGCGTTGGTGCAGGTCTACGATGCGCGGGGCCGCCTGGTGCTAGCAGCGCAGGCTGGTGCGGCGGGCACGGCGGCGCTGTTGCTGCCAGCAAGCTTGCCGGCTGGGCTGTACCTAGTGCGCAGTGGGGCCGGACCGGCGCTACGCCTAACCGTGCACTAGGGCTGGTAACAAGCTTATTGACTTACAGCTCCCACGCTGCATTTTTGGTTTACTTCCGGCGGGCCTGTTGCGTGATAGAACCAGCGACGCCCAGCAGTACTAAGTGCGGCGAGAGCGCCAACTGCTCGTCGGCAATTGCTTTCAAAACGGGGCTAGGTACTGCGTGAGTAGGCTCCTGATGTTCGCGGCCGGCAGGCAAATTTTCATGTCCGTTGCCGCAAACCCAGCACTAGCAGCGTAGCATTGCCGCACCTGCGAGGTACCCCTACCCCCTTTAGTCGCACGAAGCTCGGCAGGTGGCCTTAGGTTCGAGCGGGCAGGCGAGTGGCGGCTGCGGCCCCACCAGCGTATAGGCGGCGCAGTAGCCGGTGGCCCAGCAGCCTTGGCAGCCCCCGGCAATAACCCGGGCTGCGGGGCGGGTTTCCGTGAAGGAAGGAGGGGCGATTTGGTTCATAGAGAGAGATAGAGAGCAGCGAAGAAGCCCGCTTATACGCAGCCTAAGCCAAAATGGCCGCTTTAGGCCGCTTCTGGCGCAGCAGACTTTACTAAAAACGTACTAATCAGCTAGATTATTGCGGTAGGGTGTGGCTACTATTTGGGAGCGCTACCAGCCTGGGTGGCACCGCACTAGCCAAAGTCAGCGGCTGGGTTTTGCCCTAAGCAGGGCGCCGGGTTAGTTATCTTTGGGTATCATGCTACCCTCCCCTACCCTGGCCAGACCGTTGAAGACGGCCCCGGCGGCTACCCCTTCTTTTCTGGCCGAAGTGGCGCACGAGCTACTGACTACCTATGACGACGACACCCTGGCCGACCTGGTAGTAGTGGTGCCCACCCGCCGCGCGGTGGTGTATTTAAAGAATGAATTGGCCCTGGCCACGCCCGATGGCCAGGCGCTGTGGGCCCCGCGCATTGCGGCCATGGAAGACTACATGGTGGAGCGCGCTGGCGTGCAAATAGAAGAGCCGATTGCGTTGCAGCTCTTGCTGTTTGACATTTTTAAGGCCATTGACCCCGACTTGGTGTTTGACCAGTTTGTGGGCTGGGGTGGGCTGCTGCTGCAAGATTTTTCGAGCCTCGACCAAAACCTAACCGATACCCGGGGCGTGTTTAAGTACTTGGCCGAAGCTAAAGCGCTCGAGCGTTGGCAGCTCGACCCCGACCTCAAAACCACGGGGCTCGACCGCTACTTTGGTTTTTGGGGGCAGCTGCACCGGGTGTATCTGCGCTTCAAGAAGCTGCTTAAGAAAGACCACCTCGCCTACCCCGGCCTGGCCTACCGGCGCGCCGTGCAGGGCCTGCGCGCCGAGCTAGCCGACCCTAAGAAGCCACTACCGGCAACCCACGTCTTTGTGGGCCTGGGCGGGCTGAGTAAGGCCGAGGAAACGTTTATCAGCCTGCTGCGCAAGGTGGGCCGGGCCGAGCTATACTTCGATGGCGACCCGTTTTACCTCGAAGATGACTCGCCTAACCGCGCCGGGCAGGCACTGCGCGGCTATTGGCGCCAGTGGAATTTGCCCCGCGATACCTTCACCTACCAAGAGCATCTGCGCGGCCAGCCCCACCACCTGCGGCTGCTGGGCGTGGCCAATGCCAGCATGCAGGGCAAGCTGGCCGGCCAGCTGCTGGCCGAGGCGCGGCAACTAAACCCCGACGCCACTGTGGCCGTGGTGCTGCCCGACGAAACTCTGCTGCTGCCCGTGCTGCACGGCCTACCCCCCGCCGAAATAGTGCCCGACTTCAACGTGACAATGGGCCTGAGCTTCCAAAGCACGGCGCTGTTCAACCTGGTTGATTTGCTGTTTGAGGTGCACCTGACGGGCATTCGGGAGGGCGAGCCGGGCAAGGACTACGGCGTGCCGAAGTATCACCACCTAGCCGTGAGTAAGTTGCTGGCGCACCCATTTTTGCGCCGCTACCAGCAGTATTTAGATGCGCAAACCGCTGAGCCACAGTTTCACGGCTTGCTTGATAGCATTTGCCACGAAATCGTGCGCAAGCACCTGGTGCTGCTGCCCGCCACCGAGCTGCTGAAGCTCGGGCACGGCCACCCGCTCATCGAGGCGCTGTTCCAGACCTGGGACAACTGCGATAACATTATCAAGGCCTGCTACACGCTCATCAACTTGCTGAAGCAGGTGTATGAAACTGACCACACGGCCATCGAGGCTGAGTACTTGTACCTGTTTTATACGCTGGTGCGGCAGCTCGATTCGGCCTTTAGCTGCCAAGAGCAGCGGTTGAGCGTGCGTTCGTTTCGGCGGTTTTTGTACGAGCAGATGCGGCGCACGCGCCTGCCCTTTGCCGGCGAGCCGCTGGCGCAGGTCCAGATTATGGGCTTGCTCGAAACCCGCGCCCTGGATTTTGACCACGTCATCATCTTGAGCTGCAATGAGAATACCCTACCCCCTCCCAAACGCCAGAACTCGCTTTTTCCCTACGATGTGCTGGCCGAGTTCAAGCTGCCCACCTACGCCGATGCGGAGGCCAACGCGGCCTACAATTTCTGGCGGCTGCTCCAGCGTGCCGGGCGCGTCGATTTGGTGCACGTGCTGCCCGGCGCCGAGGGGGTAAGAACGGGCGAGCGCAGCCGGTTTTTGCGGCAGCTAGAGTTTGATTTAGCGGCCCAAAACCCGGCGCTGGTAGTCGAGGATAAGGTGGTGGAAGTAGAAGCGGGGTCAGCTTCAGCAACGGGGGCCTCCCCCCTACTAGAGGGGGTAGGGCAGGAAGCCCCGGCGCCGGGCGAATTGCTCAACGACCTCGTTCTGCACAAAGACGACCTGATGCTGGCCGCCCTGCGCGGCGTATTGGAGCGCGGCCTCTCGCCCTCGGCCCTCAACGAATACCTGGCGTGCTCGCTTAAATTTTACTTCTCGCGCCTGGCCCGCTTCCAGGAAAACGAGGAGGTAGAAGAAGCCTTGGGCGCCGATGGCTTTGGCACCGTGGTGCACGATGCGTTGGAGCACTTGCTCAAGCCGTTTGAGCTGGAGAAGCGCGACCTTACGGCCGCCGACCTGCCCGATATTCTGAAAAAAGTACCCGCTGAGGTCAACCGCCAGCTGCGCCAGGAGGAAGCCGACCGCCAGGCCCGCCCCGACGATGGCCTCAACCACGTGCTGGGCCAGGTGGCGGTGCGCCTCATTCGCAAGTACTTAGAGAGCCTGCCGGGCCAGCCGGGCGTGCTGCCGCTGCGCATCGTGGCCCAGGAAACCGATATGGCGGCCACTGTTTTTGTGGACCTGCCGGGCGAGGCCGCGCCGCTGGCCATGCGCCTGCGGGGCCGCGCCGACCGCATCGATGGGCTGCCCGACGGGCGCCGCCGGGTGGTAGACTACAAAACGGGCCTCGTTGAAAAGCGCGAGCTTAACCTACGCGGCACCCAAAAGCCCCTACCCCCCGCCGACACCGTGGAGCGCCTGCTCAGCGAGTCGTCGAGCGGCGCCGACAAGGTGCGCCAGCTCTGGCTCTACCGTTTCATGCTCGAAAGCGACCTGCTGCACCCCGCCCCGCCCGGTTCGGAAGCGGCCATCCTTTCGATGCGCAAAATCGACGAGGGCCTGCTGAGCGCGCCCCTCGATTTCATCACCGAAGGCACCGGCGAGCCCGACTTTCTGCGGGCCAGCGCTACGCTGGTGGCCCGCCTGGCCCGCCGCATCCTGGACCCCGCCGAGCCCATCCGCAAAACCGACGATTTAGCCAAATGTGAGTACTGCCCCTACCGCAGCATCTGCGCGCGGTAAGGTTTTTGCGAGGGGGTAGGGAGAATATTAGCTAACCCAAAAGGACGCCAGATAAGCAGGCCGTTCTTTTGTATTGTTGCCTACATCTACTGCCATGCACAAGAGCCGCATCTACCGCTTTCTCAACCCGCTCCTGTTGTGGCGGTTGCGCCACGTCAGCGAGCGGGTGTATGTGGTGTGGCTAGCCGCGCTAGTGGGCTTGCTGGCAGGCCTGGCGGCGGTAGCCCTCAAAACGGCGGTGCACTGGCAGCAGGCCCGCTTGGCCGCGGCCGTGACGGAGCCCAACCGGGTATTTGCGCTCTCGATTTACCCCATCATCGGCATCACGCTCACGGTGCTGGTTACCAAATATTTATTAAATGGCAACCTGGGCCGCGGCATCGGCCCCATCATCTACAACACAGCCCGCGAAAACGCCCTCGTACCGCGCTCTAAACTGTATTCGCAACTCGTAACGGCCTTTCTCACGGTGTCGTTTGGCGGCTCGGCGGGCACCGAGGCGCCTATTTCGGTAACGGGCGCGGCCATTGGCTCTAATGCGGCGCGGGTGCTGCGGGCGGGCCGGCGGCGGCGGCGCTTGCTCACGGGTTGCGGCGCGGCGGCGGGGGTAGCGGCCATCTTCAACGCGCCCATCGCGGGGGTGCTGTTTGCGGTGGAGGCCATTTTGCTGGAGCTGCCAGCGCAGTATTTTATTCCGCTGCTCATCTCGTCGGCCACGGCCACGGTGGTGTCGAAGGCGCTGTACGCGGGCCAGCCGTTTGCGCTCATTACCAACTCGTGGGTGCTCAATACGGTACCGTTTTATTTGCTACTGGGGCTGTTGTCGGCGTTGCTCTCGGTGTACATGATTCGCACCTACCACTGGTTCGACCACTTTGTGGAGCGCTGGCCGGGCTTGCGCTGGCAGAAGGTCGTGCTGGGCGGCGCCACGCTGGGCCTGCTCATTTTCTTATTTCCGCCGCTCTACGGCGAGGGCTACAACATTGTGGAGAAGCTGCTGGCGGGCCGCGCCCAGGAAATTACCGACGGCAGCTTGTTCTCGGTGTATGGCGACGACAACGTGTGGCTACTGCTGCTGCTCGTATTCTTCACCATGATGATGAAGGTGGTGGCCACCAGCGTGACGGTGGGCGCGGGCGGCAACGGCGGCATGTTTGGCTCGTCGCTGGTGGCGGGCGCACTGGCAGGCTTTCTGTTTGCTCGCCTCATTAATCTCACCGGTTTAGTGGCCATTCCGGAGGTGCATTTTGTGGTGCTGGGCATGGCCGGCGTGCTCGCGGGGGTAGTGCACGCGCCGCTTACGGCCATCTTTTTGATTGCCGAAATCACGGGCGGCTACGCGCTATTTGTGCCGTTGATGTTCGTCACGAGCTTTTCATACCTCATTACCAAGCACTTCGAGCCGTACTCGGTCTACACCCGCAAGCTCACGCTGAAGGGCGTGGACGTGTACGCCAACCGCGACCGCGACCTGCTCTCGCGCCTCGACCCGCACCGCTTGCTCGACACCGAATTTGTGCCCCTACCCCCCAGCGCCACGCTGGGCGAACTGGTCGACATTTTCCGCCACGCCACGCGCAATGTGTTTCCGGTAGTGAGTAAAAGCGGCGAGCTGCGCGGCATTATCACGCTCGATATGGTGCGCGACACGCTCTTCGACGGCGCCCACTACACCACCACCAAAGTTAGCGAGCTGATGCGCCCCGCCCTGGCCATTGTAGGGCCCGAAGACAGCGTAGAGCACACCCTCGACCTGCTCGAACGCACAGGCACCCAGGCCCTACCCGTCTGCACTGCCGAAGGCCAATACCTGGGTTTCATTATGAAGTCGGCCATCCTGGCCCGCTATCGCCGCGAGCTGATTGAGGAAGGGCAGGTGTAAGTAATCGTTTCTTGACGGTCAATGGCGACCCAAAGAACGTCCTGCTGAGCTTGCCGAAGCATCTCGCTCGCGTCGTTAGGTTACTACCCCTAGTGGTGCGAGTGAGATGCTTCCCTTTGCTCAGCAGGACGTTCTTTTGGCAGCTGTTAAAAATCAAAACTCAATCTCCGCCGTTTGGCGCTGGTGGCTGGCTATTAAGCCCACCATCATGAGCAGGCTGGTGAGCAGGATGACCACAAACAGAATATTTTCGCTCACATCGCCGAGCACGTGCTGGGCCGGAATACTGTAGAACAACAGCACCGTAATCAGGCCCTTAGGCGCGATAAACAATTCGGGGAGCAAGTCGGTGCGGGCTACGAAGCGCAGGTAGCCGTAGCGCAGCGCCGTGAGCACGGCCACTATCAGCAGGCCCTGGCCTAGCAGCTGCCAGCTGATGAGGTTGGCCAGCGTGATAGAGTAGCCGAAAAGCAGAAAAAAGAACGTGCGAATGAGAAATGCCGACTCGGCCGTGATGCTTTTGAGCTGGTGTAGGTCGGGGGCCAGCGACTCGACCGTGATACCGCGCCAGCCGGTGCGCAGGCGCAGCCAACCCAGCAGCAAGTCAGCATTATTCACAGCCAGGCCAAAAGCCAGCACGAGCAGTAGCGACGAAAGATGCAGCTTTTTGGCCAGGCTGTACATCAAAATCAGGAAAGCAAAGAGCAAGAAAAACTTCACGTGCTCGCGCAAGCGGCCCAGCAAAAAGCTCAGCAGCACAGTGCTAACGATGGCTACCAACACAATCAGCACTACCCCCCTCCCGAAAGTGAGCAGCGAGTGGCCCTGGGCAAAGTCTTCTTGGTCAACGAAGTTGAAGAGCATAATGCCCAGGATGTCAGAAAACGTACTTTCGTAGACGATAAACTCCTGTTTGTCCCGCGTGAGATTGGTCACGCTCGGGATGGCGATGGCGCTGCTGATGACCACCAGCGGCACGGCATTGAGCAGGCAGGTTTGCCACGAGGCGCCCAGCCACAGGTGCAATAGCCCGCCGATGGCGGCTGCCTGGGCCACCAACATCGCGGCCGCTGCCAAAAACGAGCGCCGAATAAGCGGCACTTTGTCGCGGGTCAGGCGCAGGTCGAGGGCGCCTTCCAACACTATCATTATCAGACCAATAATGCCAAATATTTCGAGCAGGGTTTTGGGCACCAGGAAGTTGATGCCCTGGTAGTCGGCCCACTGCCGCAGCCCAATACCGGTGAGCAGCAAGAGGAGCACCGCCGGTACACGCGTGGCTCGCGAGGCCAGGTTATAGATATAGGAGAGGATAACGGCCAGGCTGAGGCCAATTAAGATGCTATAAGAACCCATTGCTGTTCAGGTACGGGGGGTAAGACGACGTCGTTGCCCAGGCCAAAGTTGGCCAAATGGGGTGGCTCGCCGTTGCTGGGTACCTGCGGTGGGCGGGCCGCGCCGCAGGGCTGCGCGCTATTTTTGCCCCATGTTAGCCCCTACCCCCGCTTTTGCTGCTGGCCCGGCGGCCCCGCTGGTGGCCGTGGTGGGCGGCGGGCCGGCCGGTTTGCTAGCCGCCCAGCGCCTAGCCGAGGCGGGCTTTCGAGTGCAGGTTTTTGAGCAGAAAGCAACGGTTGGGCGCAAGTTTTTGGTGGCGGGCCACGGGGGTTTCAACCTCACCAATGGCGAGGACGCCGCGGCGTTTGCCGGCCGCTACGGCGCGGCGACGCCCTTCTTTGGGCGGGTGCTCGCGCATTTTTCGCCCGCCGATTTGCGCCAGTGGGCCACCGAGTTGGGCATTGCCACGTTTGTGGGCACCAGCGGGCGCGTGTTTCCCGAGGCCCAGCACACGCCCGCCGACTTGCTGCGCGCCTGGCTGCGCCGCCTGGCCGCGCTGGGCGTGGAACTGAAAACGCGGCACCGCTGGCTGGGCTTTGCGGGCGATACCGGCCTGCGGTTTTTGAACGAGCTTACCCAGGAAGAATTTACGCTGGCGCCCGCTGCTACCGTGCTCGCACTGGGCGGCGCCAGCTGGCCCCAGACCGGCTCCGACGGCCACTGGGTGCCGCTGCTGCAAGCCATTGGGGTGCCGTGCCAGCCGTTTGCGCCCAGCAACTGCGGCGCTGGGGTGGCGTGGTCGGCCTTTTTTAAGGAGAAAGTGGGCCGCGCCCCGCTCAAAAACATTGCCCTGAGCTGCGGCGGCCACACGGTGCGCGGCGAGCTTATGCTCACCGACTATGGCCTGGAGGGTACGCCGGTATATGCGCTCACGCCTGCGCTGCGGGCGGCGCTGGCCCGCCCGGAACCCGCCCTTTTGCACCTCAACCTGAAGCCTGATTTGCCAGCGGCCGAGGTGCAACGGCGGCTGGCCAGTCGGCGGCCAGGCACATCCCTACCCTCGTTTCTGGCGAGCGCCTTCCACCTCAAGCTGCCCGTGCCCACGCTGCTGCGCGAGCTGAGCCCTACCCCCGCCAACCTGGCCGAGCAATTGCTGCACTTGCCCATTCCGGTGGCAGGCTTGCGGCCGCTGGCAGAGGCCATCTCGTCGGCGGGGGGGGTAGGGTTTGCCGAGGTAGATGACCACCTTATGCTGCACCGGCGCCCCGGCACCTTTGTGGCCGGCGAAATGCTGGACTGGGAAGCGCCCACCGGCGGCTACCTGCTGCAAGGCTGCTTCAGCACCGGTGCCTGGGTAGCGGCGGCTATTAGTGGCTGGCTAGGACCATGCTAGCAACTCCATAACATTAAATAGCCCAAAACAGAACGTCCTGCTTCGGCAAGCTCAGCAGGACGTTCCATTTTAATTATTATCTAGGCTTAATCTTATCTAGGCTTAATCGCTGGCTTATTTACTTATCGCTTTTTCTTCGGCTTCTTTCAAAATCTGGCGGGCTTCGCTAAGCAGGCGGCGGCCGGGGTCTAGCTCGTCGCGGGCAATGAGGGCAAAAAGCAGCAGGAAAGAAATGATGGGCAGCAGCCAGCCCAAGGCAAACCACACCCAAAACGAGCGCCCCCGCGAGGCGGCGCAGTAGCCCGTCATAATGGGAATGAAGGAGATTGCCACCACCATCACCAAAAGCATGTCGACAAAGAGCATAGGCTAGATAGGCTGAGCAGTGGGGAACTGGGGGGTTGGCAACCCGAAGATACGAACTTTTGGGGTGAGAATGACCAGTTTGGCGGCCGGCGCGTTACTTTCTGGGCACTTTCTACGTATGCAGGAAGAGCCAGGCCGCCTGCTGCGTATGCAGGAGGCCTTCCCGGCCCTGGCGGCCATCGCCCCATCGCCCCCGACCACTACTTATGTGGGAACACCAAAGTCTATTTCGCGTCTCGGCTCAGCTGTTTGCCGAAGGCATTTTTAATTTGCTCGACCGCAATTTGCGGCCTGAGGTTTTTTTGTTGGGCCTGGCTTCTGGCCGGGAAGAAGACGACCCCCAGAGCGTGGTAGTAGAGCCGGCAAGCCTGCGCTACACCCCCGCCGAGTTTGGCAGCATCAAATCGCTGGCGGCTTCGTTTGAGCAGGATATTGGCCCGCGTGAGAACGTGTACCACCTGCACCCGCAGGACCACGACCGCATGGAAAAGCAGCACTGGTACGAGCTGGTGTGCCGCGCCACCGACCAAACCATGCAGCAGATAGTAAAAAAGCGCCAGGAAAACCGGCGCTCGTTCTGCTCTACCCCCCTCAGCCTCAATGGCTACCTGGTGGTAGTGGTGGTGCAGCTGGCCGCCGATGCCTTCAATGCCTACTATACCCTCCCCGGCAAGCAGGGCCAAACGTGGCCGGCTTCGCTGCCGCACGCGGCGGTGCTCGAGTTTCTGCACGAGTGCACCCGCGCTCTGCGCGAGGCCGACACCGCCGACAACGAGCAGCCGGTGCTCGACCGCGACTACAATGAGGTGCTGCGCGGCGCCGGCCGCCGGCTGATGCTGCGCATCTCGCCCGGCAATATGCACGGCCTTTACGATGCCTGCCTGGGCGTGGCCGCCCTGCGCCACGAGGGCGACGAGGGCCGCGGCACTATGCTACTCGGCCGCCGCCAGCACGCGGCCATCGTGCCGGTACTGACGCTCGAAACGCCCGTGCCCCTGCGCGACCACCGCTCCATCCGCAAACTGCTGGAACTGACCGAAGGGCGCACGGGGCTGGTATCCGATGCCTCACACGTGTTTGGCCTAGGCTACGCCGTGGAGGAAGGCGATGCCCGCTACGAGCCGCTGGCCACGGTGCACTTCACCAACCACTACGGCTGGGAGCTGCGCCACGCGGGCCACACCCTCATGCGGGTGGTCAGCAACACGCCGCGCCTGCCTCAGGGCAAGGTGCAGGCCGATAATTTTGCCCGGGTGGTGCGGCAGGTTTTCCCCGACGTCAACGACGAAGGCGTCGATTATCTCTGGGAGCTAGCGCTCGAAGCCTCGGGCCAAAGCCACGGCACCATGCTCTGCATCAGCACCGGCGCCAAGCCCGAAGCCGAGCGCTTACGCCGCCAGTGCTTCCGGGTAGTGCCGCGGCCCATGACGGCCCCGGTGCTGCGCCAGGCCTCGTCTATCGACGGGGCGGTGCTCATCGAGCCTACCGGCGTGTGCTACGCCATTGGGGTTATCCTCGACGGGCAGGCCACCGAAAAAGGCGATTCAAGCCGGGGAGCGCGCTATAATTCGGCCGTTCGTTACGTCAGTTCCTCGCCCTACCCCTGCCTAGCGGTGGTAGTGAGCGAAGATGGGTGGATTGACCTGCTGCCCTCTGCCTTGCACACGTAACCAGTGCTGCACCCGCTTTATCAAAGAACGTCCGGCTGAAGCAGGAAGCTCTTTTTGTTTTTGCAGAGGCAAAAATCCGTACTTTCGCGGCCTTAACTTTTGACTTTCCCACCATGATTCTTATTGCCGACGGCGGCTCGACCAAAACCAACTGGTGCCAACTCTCCGATGGGGGCCAGCGCGTGTATTTCAACACGGAAGGCTACAATCCCGATTTCGTAAACACGCAGGACATCGTGGCCTCGTTGGAGAAAAACCTGCCCGATACGCTGCCCCGCGAAGAAGTACGCGAAATCTACTTCTACGGAGCGGGCGTGTCGAGCCCCGCCAAGGCTGAGGTAATTGCCGCCGCCATGCGCCACGTATTCACCGGCGCCAATAAGGTTGAGGTAACCGAAGACCTGCTGGCCGCCGCCCGCGCCTTGCTGGGCCACGAGGCAGGCTTCGCCGCTATTCTGGGCACGGGCACCAACTCGTGCGTTTACGACGGCGACAAGATTACGTATAACGTTGATTCGCTGGGTTATTTCCTGGGTGATGAAGGCAGCGGCTCGTTTTTGGGCAAGCGCCTGCTGCGCGACTACCTGCGCGGCCTGCTGCCCGATGGCTTACAGGAAGAGTTTAAGAATGCCTACCAATTGGGCACCCGCAACGACATCATCGACCGGCTCTACAACCAGCCGCTACCCAACCGTTTCTTGGCCAGCTTCGCCAAGTTTGCCTACGACCACAACAACGTTAGCTATTGCCGCCAGATTGTGGTGGAGGCCTTCGAGGCTTTCTTCCAGAACATCGTGCTGCACTACCCCAATTATCAGCAGTATACCTTCAACTGCATCGGCTCGGTAGGGTACAACTTCCGCGATGCCCTCACCCAGGTGGCTAATAGCCACGGCATGCAAGTAGGCAAAATCGTGCGCTCGCCCATTGATGATTTGGTGAGCTTCCACGAGGGGTAGGCGTCGCTACTTATTCCCAATAAAGATAAAAAGAACGTCATGCTGCGCCAGGCGCAGCATGACGTTCTTTTTATCCCTAGTTATCTGCCCTTACTGTTCGCTTTATGCCTCGCTTCTTACTACTATTTATCTCCGGGCTACTGGCTTTGTCGGCCGGCGCCCAGGCCCCTACCCCCCCGCCGCAGGGCGACGTATTTGTGGATGCCAAAGGCGTGCTGCGCTGGCAGAAAACCAAGCGCGAAGTAGCCCTTTTTGGCGTCAATTACACGGCGCCGTTTGCTTACTCGTACCGGGCTACGGCGGCCGTGGGCACCAGCCACGAGCAGGGCATCGACCAAGATGTGTACCACTTGAGCCGCATGGGCGTCGATGCTTTTCGGTTGCACGTGTGGGATATTGAAATCACCGACACGCTCGGCAACTTGCAGCAGAACGAGCATCTGCGCTTGCTTGACTACCTAATTTCCAAACTTAAAGCGCGGGGCATCAAGATTATTCTGACCCCCATCGCCTACTGGGGCAATGCCTACCCCGAGCCCAAGAATACGGGGCCCGGCTTTTCCAGCATCTACGACAAGGGGGTAGCCTACACCAATCCGCGGGCCATTAAGGCGCAGGAAAACTACCTCGGCCAGTTCCTCAACCACCGCAACCAGTACACGGGCCTGCTCAACCGCCAAGACCCCGACATCATCGCCTTCGAGGTCTGCAACGAGCCGCACTACCACCTGCCGCTGGCTCCGGTAAAGGAATTTGCCAACCGCCTGGTGGCCGCTATGCGCGCTACCGCCTACCAGAAACCAATTTTTTATAACATCGCCGAGAGTCCTACGGTGCATGACGCCATTCTGGATGCCAACGTGCAGGGCCTCACCTTTCAGTGGTACCCCGAGGGCTTGGTGGCGAGGCACGAGTTGAAGGGCAATTTCCTGCCTTATGTAGACCAGTACCCGCTGCCCTACAAGGGCGACGCCCGCTTCGAGCGCCGCGCCAAAATGGTGTATGAGTTTGAATCGGCCGACGTGCTGCAACCCATCATGTACCCTTTTGTGGCCAAGAGCTTGCGCGAGGCGGGCTTCCAGTGGGCTACGCAGTTTGCTTACGACCCACTGGCTATTGCGGCCTACAATACGGAGTACCAAACGCACTACCTCAACCTGGCCTACACCCCGGCTAAAGCCGTAAGCACGCTGATAGCCAGCAAGGTATTTCACGAAGTGAAGCGCGGGCAATCGTTTGGCCGCTACCCGGCCGACTCGGTATTTGGGGCGGCGCTGGTGAGCTACCGCCGGCAGCTAAGCCAGTGGAATGCACCAACCGAATTTTATTATTCCGCCAACACAATCGATAAACCGGTAAAACCGGCCGCCTTGCGCCACGTGGGGGGGGTAGGGTCATCGGGGGTAGTGCAGTACGGCGGCAGCGGCGCGTACTTCCTCGACCAACTAGCGCCCGGCGTGTGGCGGCTGGAAGTAATGCCCGACGCCGTGCTCATCCGCGACCCGTTTGAGACGCCCTCGCTGAAAAAACCGGTGACGCAGATTTCCTGGGCCGACCAGCCGCTGACCATCGCCCTGGCCGACCTCGGCCCGAGCTTCGCCCTCAAAGGCCTCAACGACGGCAACACCGCCCAGGCGCAGGCCAGCGGCGGCCGCCTCACAGTGCGGCCAGGTGCCTACCTGCTCACCCGCGCCGGCCAAAACAGTGCCGCCTACACCGCCCAATCGCCGATGGGCGCCATCCGGCTGGGCGAATTTGTAGCGCCGCCCGCCACGGCGCTGCCGGCCCACGTGCGGCACCAGCCAGTGGCACAAGCGTCGGCCGGGCAACCGCTTGTTATCTCAGCCA
Organism: Hymenobacter ginkgonis; assembly: GCF_009755225.1. Classification (GTDB taxonomy): domain Bacteria; phylum Bacteroidota; class Bacteroidia; order Cytophagales; family Hymenobacteraceae; genus Hymenobacter; species Hymenobacter ginkgonis. Next base: position 175,657 of record NZ_WQKZ01000006.1, on the reverse strand, counting down.
CGGTGGCCGGGGTAGGGCCCGCGGACAGCGTTTTGCTGGTGGCGCGGCACTACTACGGGCCTACGCGCACCTTGCCCATGCAGCGCACCGGCACTACTACCGTGGCAGCTACCGTGCCTACGGCTCTCACCTACCCTGGCCTACTGCGCTATTGGGTGGTGGTGAAAAAAGCCGGCCAACCGGCGCGCACGTTTCCCGGTAGCCAGGCCGGTAGCCCCGCCGATTGGGACTACTACGACGCGGCCCATTGGGAGGTGCCGCTGGTGCCCACCACCGCGCCCCTACCCCTCTTCGTGGCCGCTACCGACCGCGGCAGCGTGGAGGCGCAGGGCATCAGCCAGGGTGCTTACATCGACTACCCGACTACGGCGGCTGGCGCCCCGGCGCTGCGCCTGGTAGTGGCACCGCCCAAAGCCAACCCGGCCGCGCCGGCGGCTCCTGCTACTGGCCCGGCGGCCAGCCTGCGCACTTACCTGGGACTAAAAACAGCCGGCCGCGCCGCCGACCTTGCTTCTTTCAAAGAGCTGGTTATCAAAGGCCAAACCAACCAAGTTGCGGCCACGCAGCTGCGCGTGGTGCTCGTGACTCGCGACGCGGTGGCCTACGCCGCTACCGTGCCGCTCACTGCGAATGTCAGCGAGGTACACGTGCCGCTGAGCGCCTTGCAGCCGGCCCCGCTGCTACTGAGTCCGCGGCCCTACCCCGGCTTCCTACCCCTCACTTACAGCCCGACCAACCGGCCGGCCCTGCGCCTCGCCGACGTGGAAGTACTGCAAGTAGTGCTGGACGCGCCCACTAGCCTAACCGAGCAGCTGCGAGTTGACGTAGAGTCGGTTACGCTACAATAATTTTTAGCTTTTTCTACCCTCGTTTTATTTGTCGAGACTATTCAGAACGCCATGCTTCCCGGCGTTCAGTATGGCGTTCTGGATAGTTTTTCATTTGAATCGAGTCAAGTACCCCTATTTTTTCTCACTTTTCCCGCCCTTTTTATGTCAATTTCTACCCGACTTGTGGCCACGCTTTTGCTGCTGGCCAGTTGGTGGCCCGCCGTGGCCCAAACTACTACCCCCGCCTTCGCCAAGGGGGCCGATATCAGCTGGGTAACCGAGATGGAGGCGGCCGGCTACAAGTTTTACAACAAGGTTGGGGCCCAGCAAGACTTGTTTCAGCTGCTGCAAGCCGACTATGGCCTGAATACTATTCGGTTGCGCGTGTGGGTGAACCCCGCCGGTGGCTACAACGGCCCCGCCGATGTGCTGGCCAAGGCCAAACGCGCGCAGGCGCTGGGGCAGCGCCTGCTCATCGACTTTCATTACAGCGACGACTTTGCCGACCCTGGCAAGCAGACCAAGCCCGCCGCCTGGCAAAGCTATACCGTGGCCCAACTCAAGCAGGCGGTGTACGACCACACTTTTTCGGTGCTTACTAGTTTGAAAGCCAACGGCATCACGCCCGAGTGGGTGCAGGTCGGCAACGAAACCAACGACGGCATGCTCTGGCCCGAAGGCCGCCTCACGGTGAATGGCTTCGGCAACTTTGCGCAGTTTGTTGACCAAGGCTATGCGGCCGTGAAGGCCGTGAGCCCCACCACTAAAGTTATTGCGCATTTTGCCAACGGCCAGAACAACGGCGCTTTCCGCTACTACTTCGATGGCTTGCAGGCCAACGGCGCGCGCTGGGACGTGATGGGCCTCTCGCTCTACCCCGACGGCGACACCTGGCCCACCTTCACGGCGCAAGCCCAGGCCAACATGAACGACCTTGTGAGCCGCTACCCCGGCAAGGAAGTGATGGTGGTGGAAGTCGGCCTCGATAACTACATTCCCATCGCTACCCGCCAAATGCTGCTCGACCTCATTGCCAAAACCCAGGCCGTGCCGGGCGGCAAGGGTTTGGGCGTAGTGTACTGGGAGCCTGAGTCATATAACTGGAATGGCTATACCAAAGGCGCCTGGGGCGCCAACAACCGCGCCACCGCGGGCCTCGATGGCTATTTGCCCTTCGTGCCGCCGCTGGTCAACAACCCCGGCTTCGAGTACACTGCGGCTACCCAAAACCCGCTGGGCTGGACGACTACCAGCACCGCTGACGCCGATGCCGACAAAACCGAGCCCGGCGGACGCCCCGGCCAAGTTGGTCAGTTTCAGTTCACGCATTACAAGGCCACGGCCTACCAGGTCACTACTTCGCAGGTTATCAGTAATTTGCCTAATGGCACCTACACGCTGCGCGCCTGGGTGCAGAGTGGCGGCGGCCAAACTACCTGCCAGCTCTACGGCCGCTCGGGCACTGCCGAGCGCACGCTGGCCGTACCCACCGGCACCTGGACGCAAGTGAGCGTGCCCGGCATTGTAGTGGCCAACGGGCAATGCGAAATCGGCCTGCGCTCGGTGGGTGCCGCGGGCAATTATTGCAACCTCGACGATGTGGAGCTGGTGAGCACTGCGCTGGCCACTACGCCAGCCGCGGCTGCCCTGGCCACGCAGCTTTTCCCAAACCCTGGCACTGGGCCCGCCACGCTCGCCTACACCTTGGGCAGCGCGTCGCCGGTGCGCGTTGAGCTGTACTCGCTTACTGGCCAGTTGGTGCAAGTATTGGCCGATTTACCAGCCCAAACGGCCGGCCGACACGAGCTAGCGCTCCCCGTTGCCAGCACCTTGCCAACCGGCAGTTACCTGGTGCGCATCGACTGCGGCGGCACCCGCTCGGCTCTGCGGTTCACTAAATGGTAGCCCCGATTGCGTATGCTAGGCCAATCAGCTGATAATTAACTCCTCAATGAGTGTTAGGTGGCCGAAATAGTTGCAGAATATCGGTAAATTTTATAACCAAAAATCGAATTGGTTCTTACATTTGCTCGCACACATTTCCCACCTAACTTCTCTTCTTATGAAGAATATTTTACCCCTGCTTACTGCTGGTGCCTTGATTTTTGCCTCGCTCGGGGCGCAGGCGCAAATAACCGTTGATGGCACCTTATCGGCAGCCGAAATCGGCACTGGCGTCGGCAAATACCAGTTGGCCGGCTCTTACACCAACACGCACTCCGACGCCGACCGGGGCTTGCAGAGCATGTACGTCGGCTACAGCGCTACTACCCTTAACATCATGCTGGTAGGTGCCATCGAGGCCAGCGGCACCACCTACAAGTCGCTGGTAGTGTACTTGAACACGCCCGGCCGCACCGGCGTGGCCCGCGGCACCAAGCTATCGGGCGGCGCCGACCCGCAGTCGCCGCTCAAGCACAAGCCCACCATGGATATGGAGGTCGACTACGGCTTCCGTCTGTCGCTGGGTGGCACGGGCAACGCGGCTACCGACGTGTATTTCAGCCGTGTATCGTACGTGTCGGGCACTACGGCCAGCGGCGCAGCCGTGCCGGCAGGCACCGACACCTACTTGGGCCAGGGTAGCAAAACCGGCGCCGTCTACACTGCCACCCTCGCCGACCTGCCCGGCTTGATGCTGGCTTATAAGAACTCGGCTTCCATCAGTGCCAATACGGCTAATAATGGACTGGAAATCTCCATCCCGCTGTCGGCCCTCAGCAGCACGACTACTGCGGTAGCCGCCGGCAGCCGCATCGACGTGTTTGGCGCCTACACCGACTCGGACGGCATCTTCACCACCGACGTGATTCCGCAGATTGCGAACCGCACCACTGCCCTCGGTGCCGACCCTGACTTCACGACCATTGCGGGCACGCAAACGGTAAGCTTTGTGCTGGGCACGGGCGTACTCGGTACGCGCAGCGAGGCCGCTACTGCGCTAGCTTTCAGCGTGTATCCTAATCCCGGCACGGCCGCTGAGGTAGTATACACAGTGCCACAGGGCAAGCAGAGCGTGGCCCTAAATATCTTCGACAACACCGGCCGCCGCGTGCGCTCGCTCGCTGCCGACCAGGCCGGGCCGCAGTCGTACGCCCTGGCTGGCCTAGCCGCGGGCATATATGTGGTGAAGCTCGACGTAGCCGACCAGCACACCAGCCAGAAAGTGGTTATTGAATAGCTGTCTGCCGCTTTTAACTTCTTAAAAGGGAGCCCGTTGCTGGGCTCCCTTTTTTATTGCGGCTTCCCTACCCCCTCTAGGCTGGCCCAGCCTACAGGCAGCGTGCTTTACCAGTGCAGGGCGCAGCGCTAACGGCCGCCGTTGGATAGTCGATTATTGACTCACGCGAAGGCAAGCCGCTCTCCCTATCCCAAAGCCCGCCCAGCAAGCTGCCTGCCAAAGCAGGGGGTAGGGAGGCACTAGACACCAAAAAAACTCCGGGTGGCAGGCCGAAGCTTTGCTTCGACCCGCCACCCGGAGCGGATAATACTAAGAGCAAGCGGCGATTATTGAACCAGCAAGCGCGTCGTTTGTGCTTGGTCGCCAGCCTGGAGCTTCACCAGGTACACGCCGGCGGCGAGGCCTTGCAAAGGCAGCGTCTGGGCCTGCGCACCGGCCGCCTGGCGGGCGGGGGCGAGCTGGCGCACAGTTTGGCCGAGCAGGTTTTGCACCGCGATGGTGGCCGTGGCGGCAGTAGGCAGCTCGTAGGCAATGGTGGTAGTGCCGGTAGCCGGGTTAGGCGCCAGGTTTAGCTTGAACACGGCCTCCGTCTGCTGGCGGGTGGCGAGGGTAGTGCCGGCAGGCACGCTAATCCGGCGGCTCGTGTATACGGCGTACTGGCCGGGCTGCAAGGTCATGGACGTAGCGGCCGTAGTCACGCTCAACTGCTGCCCCGTGAGGTAGTTGTACCACACGCCCGTTTGCGGGAAGGTAACGGTAGCCGTGCTGGCCACCACGTCGAAGTTACCCACCGATACCACGCTCAAGTCGGCGTTGGCAATGCTGATAGTCTTGACGGCGCCGCCCAGGTTCTGGGTATAGGAAGTAGGCGCGGCAAATACCGGCTGCTGCTTCAGCGTGATGAGGGCGCGGTAGGTATCGTAGAGGTGGCGGCGGTTGGCGTCCTTGTAGTAGTCCCACAGAATCGGCTTGTTGCCGGTGCGGCCATTCTGGTCGATGCTGATGTCGTAGCCTACTTCGCCAAACTGCCACATTAGGCGCGGGCCGGGCTGGGTGAAGAACAGCGCCGCGGCCAGCTCGTCGCGTTTGAGGCCCGTAGCGGGGTCTTTGGTCGAGTAGCTGCCGTTGGCGTTGCCGTAAGTGATGTTCTTAAACTGCATCCGCTCCTCGTCGTGGCTTTCCATGTAGGCGATGAAGTTGGGCTGGCTTAGGCCCCTACCCCCCCCGGTGGTGCCGTAGTAGCCACCGCTCAGGTCCCAGCTCGGGTTGGTGGCGTAGCCCATGGCGGCTTGCGTGTAGGCCGGGTTCTGGTTGCCCCAGAACATCATGCCGGCCGCCGACAGCACCTTGCCTTCATCAGTAGGGTTGGTGGCGCTTACCTGGTGGGGGAAGAACTCCAGGATGGGGTAGGACGTATTATCCACGCTCATCTGCGCGTTGTAGTAGTCCTGCCAAATGTTTACGCGCGACTGGTCGTAGTCTTCGTAGGTGCCCTCCGTTTTGGTTACCTGGCTGAAACCACCGGCGAGGTCAAAGCGATAACCATCGATGTGGTACTCCTGCAACCAGAATTTGATGACGTTTTTGGAGAAGTAACGCGTGTAGGGGCTCTCGTGGTTGAGGTCGTTGTACACGCTGTAGGGGTGCGGGGCGGCGGTATTAAACCACGGATTGTCGGCCGTGGGGCCGGTCGTTACGTTGCCGTAGAGCTGCACCATCGGGCTGTTGCCGGTCGAGTGGTTGAGGACCATATCGAGCACCACGGCAATGCCGCGGCGGTGGCATTCGTCCACCAGCGCCTTCAGGTCGTTTTTGGTACCGTAGTATTTATCGGGAGCGAAGTAAAACGACGGGCTATAACCCCAGTTCTCGTTGCCATCAAACTCGTTGACGGGCATCAATTCCAGCGTGTTTATGCCCAAGCGCTGCAAGTAGTTCAGCGAGTCGCGCACGGTGCGGTAGTCGTGGCGCGCCACAAAATCGCGCACCAGCAGCTCGTAAATAACCATGTTGGTGCGGGCCGGGCGCTGGAAGCTGGTCGTCTTCCAGGTGTAGGCGGCCTCGCCCGGCGACAGCACCGACACGAGGCCCGTGGTCTTGCCGGTGGGGTAGGCCTTCAAATTCGGATATACCGTGTAGGCCGCGGTGTTGATATACTGGTCGTTTTCGGAATCCAGAATCTTCTCGCAATATGGGTCAGCCACGCGCAGCTGGCCATCCACCAGAAACTGGTAGGCGTACTCCTGGCCCGGCACAAGGCCATCAACCTGCACCCACCAGCGGCCGGCGGTAGCATCAGTGGCCGAGGCGGGGTCGCTCAGGGTGCTGGGGCTGCTGGCCGTGGTGCGGCTCATGTAGCTGGCGGCGGTGGGCTGCCAGTTGTTAAAATCGCCCACCACGTACACAAACTGCTTGCGCGGCGCCGTGAGGGTAAGGATAGCCGAGGTGCCGTTATTGATATAGGTAATGCCGTCGGGCTTGGCGCCGGCCGGCAAAGCACTAACGGCCGGGGCCGCGTAGCCTTGCACTGCCGCCTGAATAGTAGCCGTGCTGCCGCCGCTCGTGGCCGTGGCGCTTAGCGTGCCGGCGGTGGTCGAGGTCAGCGTGATGGGCGCCGTGAGGGTCGTCACGTTGGCTTGCTGCGCCACCTGCGTGCCGTTGAGAAACAAGGTGATGGTGGCCGGCGTGCTCGTCGTCACGGTCACGTTCGTGGCCGTGTTCAGGGCAAAAAAGTAGGGCGGTGTGCCGCTTGGGCTCGTAAAGCGCAGGTTAAAGGCGTCCTGGGCCACGTCCACAAAAATGTCGCCGCCGGTGGCGCTGCGGCCCACCGTAGTGCCCGCTGCGTCCTTAAATATCATGCCCAGGCGGTAAATAGGCGTGCCGCTGGGCACCCCATAAAACGTGCGGGGCACGAAGGTGATGGTGTACAGGTTAGGGTTGGTGGTGCTGCGCGTCATCTTCGCCGCCGGGTCGGCCTGGCCGAAAGTGGGGCTCTTAACGTAGGTCCAGCCCGTGCCGGTAGGGCCACTCGTAACTACCCCCGTCCAGATGTACACGTCGCCGGCAAAATCCTTCAGCGCCGCATTGCCCTGGGTAGCATCGTAGGTGAGGGTCACGGACGTAGCATCCGTAAAAACCGCCGGATTGGTCGTAACCTGGGCCCAGGCCGCTGGGGCTCCGCCCAGCAGCAACAGGATTAGAGCCAGGAGCAAACGCCCGCAGAGTTGAGGTTTTTTCATAAAGTGGGTGGGGAAAGAGAAATACTACCGGGTGCCGGCTAGTGCCTGGTTAACCTAGTGTTCGGCTAAGATACAACTGGAATAAAGCCAGTTTCAGCGTTTTCACTTGTATTTCACCGGGAGGTTCCCCAAACGTTTGCGCTGCTAAAACCGGCGTTGCGCGGGTCGGCCGGGTGCCTACCCGCCCCCCCGCTTACCTTTATTGCCCGCTTCGCGTACTGTGTAGCATTGACAAAAATCGTGTTTTATGAACGTAGGAGATAGAGTACGGCTGCTTACGGGCACCGAAGAAGGCATTATTACCCGCGTGCTCGACAGCGAGCTCGTAGAAGTAGCCATTGACAACGACTTTACCATTCCGGTGCTGCTGCGCGAGCTTGTGCCCGTAGCCGCCGAAGAAGGCCAAGCCTTCCGCCGCGCCGCGCCCGAGCCCAGCCGCCCGGCCACCGGCAGCAAAAAGAACAAGCCCCAGGGCGGCCAGTCTAAGGCTGCCCGTCCAGTTGCCCCTACCCCTGCGGGCCGGCCCCAGCCCGCCGGCCCCAGCGCCGCTATGCCCCCAAAGCCGGCGGCGGCTACTCCCCCGCCACCGGCCGCCAAAGGCCTGTACCTGGCCTTGGTGCACCAAGCGCCCGAGTTGCTGGCCCTGCACCTGCTCAACAATACGGAAGTAGAAGTGGTATTCACCTACGGCGAGGAGCGCCAGGGCAAGTATCGCGCCTTGGCCGCCGACAAGTTGAAAGCCAAAGCGGCCAGCGCTGCCCTGGCTCATCTGCACCTCAAAGATTTTGAGCAGTGGCCCGCCGTGGTATTTCAGTTGTTGAACTTCAAGCTAAACGGCGACGCGGCCTACGACCTGCTCACCAAGCGGCAGTCGTTTAAGGCGACCACATTTTACACCAGCCGCCGCCCGGCGCCGGTTATTGGCAAGGAGGCGTACTTGTTTCAGCTCGACGAGAAGCCCGCGCCCGCCCTCAACCCCGAGAAACTGGCCGCCGCTGAAGCAGCAATTGAAGCTGCGGCTACTCCCCCGCCGGTGCTCGACTCCAAGCAGGCCAACGTGTTGCAGCAAGCCCTGGGCGGCGACAAGCCCCTAACCGTGCCGGCCGCCATTGCCCCTACCCCCCCCAAGCCGGCCGAGGCCCTGGTGGCACCGCCCCACGAATTCGACCTGCACATCGAAGCCCTGCGCCCCGAGGGTGCTGAGGGCCTGAGCAACACCGCCATGCTGCGCCAGCAGCTCGACGCGTTTGAGGATGCCCTGAGCCGCGCACTGGCCACCAACATGCACGAAATCATCTTCATCCACGGCGCCGGCAATGGCACGCTGCGCAAGGAAATTCACCGCCAGCTGAGCCGCAACAAGGACATCAAGTTCTTCGAAGATGCTCAGAAAGAGAAATTTGGCTACGGCGCCACGCTGGTCCGGCTGAAGTAGTGAAGCTGTTTTAAAATGTTACTAGCACGTCCTGCTCATCTGGCGTTTGTTTGCCGAAGCAGCTCGCCTCATTAACTAGATGCGGTAGAGACGCTACGGCAGGCGGACATCAGATAAGCAGGACGTGCTAATTTATGGTTGTAACACTTCTCAAACAGCTCCAGTAGTTGTCTGCTAATTCCCGCTTAGTTAATGCCTTGTATTATAAGATTCAGCGCGCCCAACTGCGACCTTGATGCGATAGCCGCTAGCCTGGATTTGGCCATTTATGGCTTGTACCGCCAAGGGCAGCTGCGAGCCGCGCACCAGCCCGAAAGAGGCGTTTTTATGACTTCCGGCTTTCAGGTAGCGGCCAGCGAGGCTCCGTTTGCAGATTTTAAGCAGCAGGTAACGGATACGCTGGATTTTATCAAGCTGAACCACCCGGCGTTGCGGCGCCTGGCCACCGCCGCGGCCGACTTAGCGGATAGCCAGTTTCTGTTTGATTTTGGCATTACTACCCGCATGTTCAAGGTCGGGGCACAAATTGATTTCTTTCCGCCCGAGTTAGTTCGGCTCGTGGGCGAGTTGGGCGCGGGCCTTATGCTTTCGCAATACCCACCGACTGAGGAGGAAAAATCCTCCTAATCTGCTGCTTATGTACGACCTTATTGGCGACATTCACGGCCACGCCGACGAGTTGCGGGCCCTACTGCACCACCTCGGCTACCGGCCCGATGCGGCCGGGGTGCCGCGCCACGCGGGGGGTAGGCAGGTCATTTTTTTGGGCGATTACGTGGACCGCGGCCCCAAAATCCGTGAGACCTTGCAGCTAGTGCGCGGCATGGTCGAGGGCGGGGCGGCCTTAGCCATCTTGGGCAACCACGAATATAACGCGCTGGCTTTTTGGCAATTTCACCCAGACGGCGGGCACTTGCGGCCGCACAAACCGGTGCACATCTTGCAGCATATCGAAACCATCAAGGAATTTCGAACAGAGAAGCTGTTTGCCGAATGGCTAGATTACCTGGCCTGGTTCCGTACCCTACCCCTGCTGCTGGAGCTGCCCGGCCTGCGGGCGGTGCACGCCTGCTGGGAGCCCCGGCACGTCGAGTACCTGCGCCGCGAATTGCCCAACTTGTGCCTCACGCCCGACTTTTTGCTGCGCGCCTGCCGGCGCGGCAGCCCCGAGTTTGCGGCCGTTGAAGTCACGCTTAAAGGCCGCGAAGTGCGGCTGCCGGGCGGCCTCTCCTTCGCCGATAAAGATGGCCACCACCGCACCCGCACCCGCGTGCGCTGGTGGCAAAGCCCTGCCACGGCGGCCGCCTACCACGAATATTTTCTCGAAGACCTACCCGAACTGCGCGGCCAACCCGTCGATTTGGCCAACCTCGACCCGTGGTATTATCAGGAGGAAAAGCCCGTCTTTTTTGGCCATTACTGGCTACGCGGCGAGCCCCGCATCTTGCAGCCCCACGCCGTGTGCCTCGATTACAGCGTGGCCCGCGGCGGCCAGCTCATCGGCTACCGCTGGGACGGTGAAACCACGCTCAGCGCTGATAAATTGGTGTGGGTTTCGTAGCAATCGCCGTTCACAAAAAAGAACGTCATGCTGAGCTGGTCGAAGCATCTCGCTCGCACCATTGAACGAACCCAGACGATGCGAGCGAGATGCCTCGACCAGCTCAGCATGACGTTCTTAATTAAACAAGTAACAATCAATCATGACCTATTCCACGCCCGCCTTTTCCCCCGCCGCTGACCTTCGCTGGGAAGAAACCAGCCCCGGTGTGCGCCGCACCCTGGTGGCCTACAACGACGACCTGCTGCTGGTGAAAGTAGCGTTTGAAGCCGGCGCGGTGGGCGCGCTGCACCAGCACGTACACAGCCAGATTTCGTACGTGGAGTACGGGGAGTTTGAGGTGACTGTGGGCGATGACATGCGGGTGCTGCGCACCGGCGACTCGTTTTATGCCGCGCCCAACGTGCCGCACGGCGTGGTGGCCCGGCAGGCCGGTGCGCTGCTCGATTCGTTTAGCCCGCTGCGCCAAGATTTTCTGCCCGCGGCCCTACCCCCCGCGTAGCGTACCTTTGCCCCCGCAGTGAGCCACCCCACCGCCGCGCCCAACGCAAATGCGGGCGGGGAGGAAAGTCCGGGCAACGCAGGGCACCCTGCTTCCTAACGGGAAGGACTGGCCAATCGGGCCAGGACAGCCAGTGCCACAGAGAATAACCGCCCGCAAGGGTAAGGGTGAAAAGGTGCGGTAAGAGCGCACCAGCGGCTAGGTGACTACGCCGGCTGGGTAAACCTCAGGGGTTGCAAAACCAAATAAGCGAACACGTTGGCGGCCTTCGGGCAGCTGGCACCGGGCGGCCCGCTCGGGTTCGCGGGTAGGTTGCTAGAGCCCGTCGGCGACGGCGGGCCTAGATAAATGGTGGGGCTGCTTCGGAGGAAACTCGGGGGCAGACAGAACCCGGCTTATCGGCTCATTGCTTAATTTAGGCGGCTGCTTTCGTTTTGGCGAGGGCAGCCGTTTTTAGTTGAATTATGAGCTGAAAAACTGTGAATTAGAAGTTAAGGCTTCTTTTCTCGCGCAGTGGCCAACTCTTACTCCCTACTTTTTTTACTTATACCTCCCCCACCGTGCCCCGCATTCTCATTATTGACGACGAAAAATCCATTCGCAACACGCTCAAGGAAATTCTGGAGTTTGAAGATTACACCGTGGACCAGGCGGAAGACGGCCCGGCGGGGCTGGATTTATTGATTCAGCAGAAGTACGATGTGGTACTCTGCGATATTAAAATGCCCAAAATGGATGGCCTCGAAGTGCTGGAGCGCGCCCGCACCCTGGCGCCCGATGCGGCCTTCATTATGGTATCGGCGCACGGCAACATCGAAACGGCCGTGGACGCCACCAAGAAAGGCGCCTTCGACTTCTTGCCCAAGCCGCCCGACCTCAATCGCCTGCTCGTGACGGTGCGCAATGCCCTCGACCGCAGCAAGTTGGTAACCGAAACCAAGACACTTAAGAAGAAGCTGGCCACTGCCGGCAAAACCGGCTCCGACATGATTGGCGCTTCCACCACGCTGGGCGCGGTGCGCAAAGCCATCGAAAAAGTGGCCCCCACCGATGCGCGCGTGCTCATCACCGGCCCCAACGGCGCGGGCAAGGAAATGGTGGCGCGGCAGCTGCACCAACTCAGCCCGCGCGCCAATGGCCCGCTGGTAGAAGTAAACTGCGCCGCTATTCCTTCAGAGTTGATTGAAAGCGAGCTTTTTGGCCACGAAAAGGGCTCGTTCACTTCGGCTGTGAAGCAGCGTATCGGCAAGTTTGAGCAGGCCGACGGCGGCACGCTTTTCTTGGATGAGATTGGCGATATGAGCCTTTCGGCCCAGGCCAAGGTGCTGCGCGCCTTGCAGGAAAATAAAATAACCCGCGTGGGTGGCGAAAAGGAGATTTCGGTAAATGTGCGTGTGCTGGCCGCTACTAATAAAAACCTGCTGCAGGAAATCGCCGACAAAAATTTCCGCGAAGACTTGTACCACCGCCTATCGGTAATTCTCATTCAGGTGCCCTCGCTGAATGAGCGCCGCGAGGACATCCCCGAGCTGGTGCAGAAGTTTCTGCAGGACATTGCCGCCGACTACGGCAACAAGCCCAAGAAAATTTCGACTGACGCGCTCAAATACCTCCAAGGCCTCGACTGGCGCGGCAACATCCGCGAGTTGCGCAACGTGGTCGAGCGCCTGGTAATCATGAGCGACGCCACGATTGAAGAAGCTGACGCCAAGGCGTTTGCGGGCAAATAGATTTTCCCTACTCCCTGTTATTCTTGCGAGCCCTACCCCTACTTGTTATTGCGAGCGAAGCGCGGCAATGACAAGTAGGGGTAGGGTTAGGATAGTATGAGCAAGGAGAATAATTTAGCAACTACACCAGTTGGCTGCATCCCCGAATATCGGAGTTATCCATGCGCCCCAGCACCTCAAACGAGCCGTCGGGGTGCATGCGGGCGAGGTCCTTGGTTTCGATAAAAGCGCAGCTATCGACGTTGGCTAGGTCGATGACGTTGATGGCACCGTCGGCCCGGTTTTCGGCTACCGAAAACGGGTCGGCAGGGTCGCGCAGCAGCACGCGCAGCTGCGGCGGGCAGTAAAATAGTCCCTCACCCGGCGAGTATGCCTGGCTCAGCAGCTCGGTCATGCCATACTCCGAGTGAATGGGCGCCGGGCCGAAGGCTTGCTGCAATTCTTGGTGCAATTCTTCGCGAATCATTTCGCGGCGGCGACCTTTCATGCCGCCGGTTTCGAGGATGGTAATGCCTTGTAATTCAGCCCTACCCCCGTATTCGGCGGCGAGGTCGAGCAGCGCGTACGTAACGCCAAAGAGCATGACGCGGCGGCCAGCCTGGGCTTTGGCTTCGCCCAGGGCTTGCACCAGCCCGGCGTGGTCGCGCAGGAAAAATGCTGGCTGCGCTTGCCCCGAGCGCTGGGCAAAATCGGCCACCATCGCTACCAGCGACGACTCACCTTGCTCCAAATAAGAGGGTAGCAGGGCCAAGAAAATCCAGTCGGTCAGCGGCCCGTATGCCGTTTCAAAGATGGCCGCCGCGTTGGCACGGTACAGCGCTGGGTCGCGCACAAGGTGGCGGCTGCGCTGCTGCATGGTGGTGCCGCTGCTGCGAAATACCTCCTGCGGCTGCCACTCGCCGGGGTCGGTGCGGACTTCGTGGGTTTTGAAAAACTCGATGGGTAGAAACGGAATGTCCACGGCCCGCGCCACACGGGCCGGCTGGCAGCCGAGCGCCGCCAAATAAGCGGTATAGGGTGGGCAGGCCACGGCTTGGTACTGAAACAGGCGCAGGGCCGCGGCATCGGCCGTGGCCGCCGTGACGAGGGGTAGGGAGTGGAGGTAATCGGCGCGGAAACTCATAGGGTGCCACAAGGGTTAGCAGGGTTCACAACAACCGGAGGGGGCACAACGTTGTGTGCTGGCGTATCTTCGGCTTCGGCTATCGGCGGGGGTAGCATCCTTAAATCTTGGTTATGAATCTGTTTCGACTTACACTAACAATGGGTGGCCTGGGCCTGCTGGCCAGTGGCTTGAGCAGTTGCCTGAGCGAGCCGACGTACTCGTCGACGCCCGTTATTGAGTTTGCGAGTATCAATCCGATTCGGGTGGCGCCGAAAGTTTCGGGCGGCCAGCCCGTTGATTCGGTCTTGATTACCATTCGCTACCAGGACGGCGACGGCGACCTGGGCCTGAGTGCGGCCGACCAAAAGCTGCCGCAGTATACGTTTCCGAGCCGTTTTAGCAAGAACTACTTCATCGAGCCACTCCTGAAAGTAGGCAACAAGTACCAATCGCTGGCAACCATCGACAGCCTGGCGGGCAATACGGCGTACGTGCGCGGCGGCTACTACGGCACCTTCGACCGCATCACCAGCCTGACCGACAACAAAAGCGCTCCTATTAAGGGTACGCTCACGCGCAACATCAACTTCGGCTACGGCGACGTGTTCACCGCGGGCCAAACCGTCCGGTTCCGCGTCAGCATTGCCGACCGCGCGCTGCACGTCAGCAATGTCATTACCACCGACAGCATCGTTATCAAACCGCGCTAGGCCAAGCGGTCAATTTAAAAAGTGGGGGTAGGGAATGGCACGGCGCCTCCCCTACCCCCGCTTTTTATTAGTAGATGGCCGGGTACTTGGCGGGCTCTACTTCGCGCATCATTTCGTACACCAGGTCGAACAAGTCCTCCACGTTGGGCTTCGAGAAGTAGTCGCCATCGGAGCCGTAGGGCGGGCGGTGGGCCTGCGCCGTGAGGCAGCGCGGGGCCGAGTCGAGCAATTGATAAGCATTTTGGTTATCAAGTACTTGCTGCATCATATAGGCCGTGGCACCACCGGGCACGTCCTCGTCGGCAAATACGACGCGGCCGGTTTTACGCAAGCTATCGGCGATGAGCTGGTCGGTGTCGAAGGGCAGCAGCGTTTGCACGTCAATCACTTCGGCCGAGATGCCGACTTCGGCCAGCTGCTTGGCTGCATCAAGCACGATGCGGCACATCGAACCGTAAGTAACGAGCGTAATATCAGCGCCTTCGCGCAGCACCTCGGGCTGGCCGAGGGGTAGGGTAAACTCGCCCACGTTGGTGGGCAGCTTTTCCTTGAGGCGGTAGCCGTTCAAGCACTCAATCACCAGCGCGGGCTCATCGCTACGCAGCAGCGTGTTGTAGAAGCCCGCCGCCTGCGTCATGTCGCGCGGCACGCACAGGTGCATCCCCCGAATGGCGCCCAGTATCATCTGAATGGGCGAACCCGAGTGCCACACGCCCTCCAGGCGGTGCCCGCGGGTGCGCACGATGAGCGGCGCCTTCTGGCCGCCTTTGGTGCGGTATTGCAGGCAGGCGAGGTCATCGCTTAGCGGCTGAATGGCATACAGCAGGTAATCAAGGTATTGAATCTCGGTGATGGGGCGCAAGCCACGCAGCGCCGCGCCGATTCCCTGCCCAATAATGGTGCACTCGCGAATGCCAGTATCAGTCACGCGTAGCTCGCCGAACTTCTCCTGCAAGCCCGCAAATGCCTGGTTAACGTCGCCAATCTGGCCCACATCCTCGCCAATGGCGAAGATGCGCGGGTCGCGCTCAAAGTTGGCCGTGAAGCACGCTTGCAGCACCTCGCGACCGTCTACCTGCGGCGCGTCGGCGGCATATTCTACCGGCACTTCTTCGATGTTGCCCACAGCCTCTTCGCTTTGGCTGAACAGGTAGGAATTGTAGTAATCGGAGCTATTGGCCAGGCACTCTTCGAGCAGGCGCTGAGTAGCGCGGCGGCCGGCAGTGGGCTTGTTGCCGCGCACAGCGCGCAGGGCCTTGCGCAACGTCCGCACAATGTCGGCCCGAATGGGTGTCACGTTGGTTTGCAGACCTTTGACCAATTCGGCCAACTGGTTTTCGGCGCCGTTGTCGGCCACCAGTTGATTGAGGACTACCAGAGCTTCTTCGCGCTCCTGCTGAATAGGATTGAAAAACGCGGCCCACGCGGCCGTGCGGGCCTGCTTGATGGTAGCGGCCGCGTTTTTTTCGATTTGAGCCAGCTCGTCTTCGCCCGCGATGCCTTCGGTGAGCAGCCACTCGCGCATCTTGGTCAGGCAGTCGTGCTCTTCCTCCCAGCTCAGGCGGGCCTTGGGCTTGTAGCGCTCGTGCGAGCCGCTGGTGCTGTGGCCCTGGGGCTGCGTCACCTCCGTCACGTGCAGCAGCACGGGCACATGCTGCTCGCGGCACACGGCCGCAGCACGCTGGTAGGTATCGAGCAGGGTAGGATAATCCCAGCCGCGCACCACGTAAATCTCGAAGCCGTCCTGGCCTTCGCCCTCGCGCTGCAAGCCGGCCATAAGGGCCGAAATGCTTTGCTTGGTCGTCTGGTACTCGGCGGGCACCGAGATGCCGTAGTGGTCGTCCCACACCGAAATCAGCAGCGGAATCTGGAGCACGCCGGCCGCGTTCAGGGCCTCGAAAAACATGCCTTCTGACGTGCTGGCGTTGCCGATGGTGCCAAACGCCACTTCGTTGCCGTTTACCGAAAAGTCGCTAAACGGATGCAGCTCGGGGTTTTGGCGGTACAGCTTGCTGGCGTAGGCCAGGCCCACGAGGCGCGGCATTTGGCCGGCGGTGGGCGAAATATCGGCCGACGAGTTTTTGCTCGACGTCTGGGGCTTGAAGTGGCCGTCCTCGTCGAGTAGGCGGGTAGCAAAGTGGCCGTTCATGCAGCGGCCAGCGGTGGCGGGGTCGGCCTCGGGGTCGGGGTGGGCGTAGAGCTGGGCGAAGTACTGCTCCCAGGTTAGCTCGCCGGCGGCCACCATAAAGGTTTGGTCGCGGTAGTAGCCAGCTCGGAAATCACCGGCCTTGAAGGCGCGCGCCATGGCGAGCTGCGGAAGCTCTTTGCCATCGCCGAAAATACCAAATTTGGCCTTGCCCATAAATACCTCGCGGCGGCCCGCCAGCGAGGCGTGGCGACTTTCCCAGCCCAGGCGGTAATCGTCGAGGATATCGGCTTTGGAAAGTGCAAGGAGGGCCGGGGCTTCGGTAGCAGCAAGCAAGGGCACGGACATAACGACTGGAGTTGGAGTGGGCGGGTGGGATGGAAGAAGGGTAGTACAAATCTACGAAATGGGCCGGGGGCGGGCTGTATATTTGCTAGGAAGGCCCACGCTGGCTGGGGGCAGCTTGCGCTCCTTTACAGCAACTGGTGGGCGGCCTTTGTTCAACTTATTGGCCTGGCTGCGGCCGGGCGCCCTCACTATGCGCTTCGCTTCTACCCTCGTTTTCTGCTTGTTGGCTTTGGCAGCCCGTGCCCAGGGTGTGCTCACGTTTGAGAGCACCGACCACGATTTTGGCAAGGTGCCCGAAGGCACGATGGCGACCTACGAGTTTAAATTTAAAAACACTGGCAACCAGCCCATCGTCATTGCCAGTGCGCAGGCGAGCTGCGGCTGCACCACCCCCGAGTGGACCAAAGCTCCGGTGATGCCCGGCAAATCGGGCGTTATTAAAGCTGTGTATAATAGTGCGGGCCGCCCCGGCGTGTTTGCCAAAACCGTAACGGTAATGAGCAACGCTACTGACAGCAACAAAATACTCAGCCTCAAGGGCACAGTGCTTACTAAAGAGGAGCTGCGCGCTACGCTTACCCCCGCCCAGCTGGCGGCCTCGCCCCGGCTGGTGCTCGAGCGCAGCAGCTACGATTTTGGCCGTATCGAGGTCGGGCAGCAGTCAATAGCCCGCATCGGCGTGCGCAATAACGGGCCTAAGGATTTGGTGCTGAGCACGCTGTCATCACCGTGCTACTGCGTGGGCTACCGGGCGGCGCCCGCCCCCATCAAGCCTGGCCAAAGCGTAGTAGTCGAGCTGGTGTATGCGCAGCGCACCGTGGGCGCGGCGGCCGAAGAAGTCAAAATCTCCTCTAATGACCTGCACGGCGATACCAAGCTGACGCTCAAAGCCAACGTGGTGAAGGACCTAGTGCCCACGAGCCTGGTGAAGGAAAGCGGGTCGTCGGTGCCGTTTAAATAACAAAAACTTCACGCCTTTGGCGTGGCAAGGGGGTAGCCCGGCCGATTGGGCAGGGCTATTTTTTTGGCTTGCTAATCAATGTAGGTACATTACTTTTGCAACTACACTTTGCGCTCGTACTCATGAACCCTACTGCCCCTACTCCCTCCCTTGCGCCGTACATTGCCCCGGCGGGCACCAGCATCGGCCACGTCCATTTGCAAGTCACGGACTTGCAGCGGGCGCTCGCTTTTTACCACGGCCTGCTAGGTTTTGAGGTGATGCTGCTGGCGGGTGGGCAGGCGGCATTTTTATCGGCCGGGGGCTACCACCACCACATTGGGCTCAATACCTGGCACAGCGAGGGTGGGCGCCCGGCGCAGCGCCAGGGGGTAGCGGGCCTCTACCACGTGGCTATTTTGTACGCCACGCGGCCCGAGTTGGCAGCCATCGTGAAGCGCTTGCTCGATGCGGGCTACCCCCTGCGGGGCGCCTCCGACCACGGCGTGAGCGAGGCGATTTACCTCGACGACCCCGACGGCAACGGCCTAGAGCTGTATTGGGACCGCCCCCGCGCCGACTGGCCCACCACGCCCACCGGCGAATTTACTATGTACACCCACGCTCTCGACCTGCCTGGGCTACTGGCGCTAGCCAGCTAAAGCGGAGCCCGAGCGTAGCGGGGATTGTATCTTTACGACACGTTTTTCCCCTATCTACTCCCCTCCCCTGCTCCCATGATTATTGGTGTTCCGAAGGAAATTAAAAATAACGAAAACCGCGTGGGCCTTACCCCCGCGGGTGTAGCCGAGCTGCGCAAAAACGGCCACTCGCTTTTTGTGCAAGCAGGTGCGGGCGAAGGCTCGGGCTTTACCGATGCCGAGTACGAGACGGCGGGTGCCATGCTGCTTCCCACCATTGCCGACGTGTACGGGCAGTCCGACATGATTATCAAGGTGAAGGAGCCAATTGCCGAGGAGTATCCGCTCATCAAGGAGAACCAGCTGTTGTTCACCTACTTCCACTTTGCCAGCGGCGAGGAACTGACCCACGCCATGATAGCGCGCAAGGCCATTTGCCTGGCTTATGAGACGGTGGAAACGCCTTCGCGGGCCCTACCCCTCCTCATTCCGATGAGCGAAGTGGCCGGCCGCATGGCCCCCCAGGAAGGCGCCAAGTACCTCGAAAAACCCCTCAAAGGCCGCGGCATCTTGCTGGGCGGCGTGCCCGGTGTGAAGCCCGCGCACGTGCTCGTGCTAGGCGCGGGCATCGTGGGCACACAAGCGGCGAAAGTGGCCGCCGGTCTCGGCGCTCAGGTTACGGTGATGGACATCAACCTGAACCGCTTGCGCGAGTTGGATGATTTCATGCCTAAAAATGTGGTGACGCAGTATTCCAACGAGTACAACATTCGCGAAGCCATTAAAACGGCCGACCTCGTGGTGGGCGCCGTGTTGATTCCGGGTGCGAAAGCCCCGCACCTCATCACCCGCGACATGCTCAAGACCATGCGCCCCGGCACCGTGCTCGTAGACGTGGCCGTGGACCAGGGCGGCTGCATTGAAACTTGCCGCCCCACTACCCACGAAGACCCGACCTTCATCATCGACGACGTGGTGCACTACTGCGTGGCCAACATGCCCGGCGCGGTGCCCTACACCAGCACGCTAGCCCTCACCAACGCTACCCTGCCCTACGCCGTGAAGCTCGCCAACAAAGGCTGGCAGGAGGCGTGCCGCCAAGACGCGGCCCTGCGCCTCGGCCTAAACGTGGTGCACGGCGAGGTAGTCTACAAAGGCGTGGCCGAAGCCTGGAACCTGCCCCTTGTGGACGTGGATTCGGTGCTGGAAGGCGCGACTGTATAGTGCCGCAGCGCGGACTACCAAGTCTGCATTTAGTTAAAAAAGGCCTGCCGGACGCTTGTCCGGCAGGCCTTTTTTTTAGGCGGGGCTAGCGCCAGCGTCCGGGCCCATAATCATTGCCCGGTGCTTCAGGCCCCAGTCGCGCAGGGCAAAAATGACAGGGTCAAGGCTATCGGCGTAGGGGAGCACCTCGTAGGTCACGAGCACGGGCGGGCCCTCCTGCACGGTACGTTTGATGAGCTTGTGGGCTTCGAGGTCCTTCAGCTCCTTGGCGAGTACTTTGGAAGAAATACTGGGAATGCTGCGCTCTATTTCGCGAAAGCGCTGGTGTCCAGTGGTAATAACCACCAAAATTTGCAGTTTCCACTTGCCGTTGATAACGTCGAGCGCATCGCGCAAGGGGCGAATAGACGAGATGCAGTGGCCGGGGGTGAGGAATTCCATGCGAAGCGAGTGGTTACGTCGGGGTAAGCGCTTACCTAGAGGTAGCTGCTGACTTTTGGTAAGCAAAGGTAGCGACCTTTGTCGCCTCCTCCAGCCGCGATTTGCGCTACTAGGCTGGGAGGGTTTTTCACCACAACCGGGGCTACCAGCCCTACCCCCCTTTAGTTATATGAGCAAAATACTCGTAACCGGCGCCACGGGCGGCCTGGGCAAAGCAGTAGTTGAGAACCTGCTGAAAACCGTCGGTGCCGACCAGATTTCCGTTTTAGTGCGCGACCCCGCCAAAGCTGCCGACCTACAAGCCCGGGGCGTAACCGTCCGCAAGGGCGACTATGCTGATTACGATTCTCTCACGGCAGCTTTTGCAGGCATCGACAAGCTGCTGCTTGTATCGGGCAACGACATCACGCAGCGCGTGCCGCAGCACACCAACGTGCTAAAAGCTGCTGCGGCCGCCGGCGTGCAGCACCTCGTTTATACCAGCGCGCAGCGCAAAACGGAAGATGGCTCTTCGGCAGTTGCCTTCGTGACGGAAGCCCACTTGGCTACCGAAAAGCTGCTGAAAGCATCGGGCCTCACCTACACCATTCTTAAAAACGCGCTGTACCTCGACGTGCTACCCCAGTTTATGGGGCCGGCACTCGAAATCGGCACTATCTACTTGCCGGCCGGCGAAGGGCGCGGTTCGTTTGCGAGCCGCGCCGACATGGGCGCCGCGTGTGCTGCCGTGCTCACGGGCACCGGCCACGAAAACCAGTCCTATGAGATAGCCAGTAATGAGTCGTTGTCTTTCGCTGATATCGCCAAGATTTTAAGCGACTTATCGGGCAAAGAGGTGCACTACGTGTCACCCACCGCTGAGGAGTTTGGTACGCAGCTGGCGCAAGCCGGCGTGCCGGCCGAAGGCATTCAGATGGCCGCGGGTTTTAGCGTGGCCATTGCGCAGGGCGAATTTGACCTCCCCAGCTCTACCCTAGAAAAGCTACTGGGCCACAAGCCCGAGTCAGCGGCCGATTTTTTGAAGGCGGCCTACCAGTTGTAAAGCGTAGGCCAACTGGTTAATTAACAGCCCGTCCCACTGGCGATAGGAAGCAACTCTACCGCTTCGCTGAACGGCGTGGCGGAGCTGCTTCCTGTCGTCAGCAGGACGGGCTGTTTTTTATTAACTCAAGTTGCGGAGTAGGCGGCTCCTAAAAAAAGTTTGTTCGGCGTAAACAGGCCAGGTTTGGATTTCTGACCTCCCAACCTACTATGCGCAAACAGACCGTTGCACTGCATTGCCTCCCAGACGATTTACTACCCCCGCCCCGCCGGCTGACAGACGCGCAGGTACTGACGACGGCGCTGGTGTGCCTGTCGAGTTTTACCTCTACGCTGGAAGCTAGGCCAACATCACCGGCCTGCGGGCCATGGCCGTGAATTTACTGATAGGTAGCACGTACTGCCTCGATGCCGCCTACACGACTATGCGCTGGAAGACGTGTTTGCCCAGGCCATAGGTAGCCCGCAGCAGACGGCGCGTCGCAAGCACAGTAAGCGTCCCTACCACCCGGTGCAGGCTTAGTTGCTTTAACACTTTCGCAAAGGCATTGAGACTACTGGTAACCTCTAGCTACGTCCATTAGCCCACAAAAAGCCCCGCCGGAAAATCCGAGCGGGGCCCTTGCCTTATTCTAGTCAACACCTAGCCGGACGTGACATCAGTATGAAGGTGCGTAGTACTACTACCCGTTAAAACCCATACATTCCACCCGAAACGGAAAGTTGCTCGCCCGTAATCCAGGCGGCCTCATCGGAAGCCAGAAAGACGACCGCTTTGGCAATATCTGCGGGCTGGCCTCGGCGCCCAAGCGGGGTGTTGGCAATAAACATTTTTTCGTACTCACTGCCCGCCGTGACGCCCGCACTAGCGGCCCCTTCGGTTGCCGTCGCGCCCGGCAAAATAGAATTGACCCGGATATTTTTGGCCCCCAGTTCTTTCGACAACGAAATGGTGATGGCATCCAAGGCCGCTTTCGTGGCCGAGTACAACGAGGCGGCTGGAAGCGGGTATTTGCTGGCCCCCGAACTGATATTGATGATATTGCCGCCCTTCTCGCCAAACAGTTTCAACGCGGCCTGGATAGTCAGGATAGGCCCCAACACATTGACGTTGAAATGTTGATGAAAAGCTTCGACCGATACCTGTTCAATTGGGGTGTATCCTTGAAAGACCGCGTTGTTAACCAGAATATCGAGAGTGCCGAACGCCGCCTTGGTTTCGGCAAACAGCCGGCTAACATCGGCTTCGTTCGATACATCGGCCTGCACCGAAATAGCCGTGCCGCCGGCCTCAGTAATGGCTTTCACCACCCGGGCCGCTCCTTCTCTACTGGAGGCATAATTTACCACCACGTTGGCCCCTTCGGCGGCAAAATAGGTCGCGATAGCCGCGCCGATTCCTTTCGAGGCCCCAGTCACGATGGCTACTTTGTTTTTGAGCTTGCTCATCTTCTAGTTCAGTTGAAAAATTGAGCTGCAAAGCTAGAATCACAATGTTACTTTTAGCAACTATGTATCAAAAAGTAACAGTAACCCCGGGGTAACACAGTAACCTATGCCGTGCAAATCCTGCCTGAGCGAAGATTTCAGAAGGGCAATAGGGACCGTCCAGGATGCCATGGATGTGCTAAATGGCAAAAGGAAGAGTGCCGTTCCGCACGTCCTCGGCTAAGTGCCTTTTATTGGCATCTCACCAATCAATGCGCTAGCTCAGAAAAGAATAGCGAGCTAGTCAAACGCCTGCCGAAATTTTTCGCTCCGTTGTAATAAGAAGCCAGCAGGTGCTCGTGTTACTGGCTTAAAGCAACTGCTACCTAGCGAAGGACTTATGGCAATTAACGTGTAGAAATCACCGAAAAAGAAAAGCCCCGGAGGCAATAGCTTCCGGGGCTTCTCTTGTACAGTTTCGACTTGTTCACTGGCACGAAATATAGAAGCTATTTAGGAAGTCGCCAGGTCGTCATGCTGAGCTTGTCGAAGCATCGCTACCGCTTCGTTGCACTAGCTCATACGAAGCGGTAAAGATGCTTCGACAAGCTCAGCATGACGTTCAAATTGACTTGCCTACTTCCTAAACTCGCCCCAGCGTGGGGCCCCTTACTTAGACAAATAGGTCATACCACCGTCCACGATGAGTTCAGCCCCAAGCATAAACGAAGAATCATCAGAAGCCAAGAAAACCGCTGTTTTACCAATGTCAGACGGTTGCCCGATTCTGCCTATCGGCATTTCACCCGCAAAGTGTTTTTTTAACGCGTCAATTTGTTCGGCGGGAACAAACTTGTCAAATGCCGGAGTATCCGTGGTACCTGGTGTTATGACATTTGCTCTAATCTTTCTACCTAAAAGGTCGCTTGAAAAGCCTTTTGCAAAATAGATGACGGCCGCTTTGGCAGCACCATAAAGCGTGAAATTTGGATAGGCCCGGTGCGCGGCATTGGACCCGATAAGAATAATAGAGCCCCCATCATTCATATGGGGCAGTGCTTTATGAACAGTGAAGTAGACGCTTTTCAGGTTTAAATCAATGGTCTTGTCAAAGTCGGCTTCGCCTAGACTTTCCACCGTTCCGACAGTTCCCCCACCCGCATTGGCTACCACCACGTCGATTTTACCAAATTTTTCAGCGGTTTCTTTAAACACCCTTTCTAGGTCGGCAGGGTTGGTTACATCGGCATTAATGGCGATAAAACTGTCGCCAAGCTGCGCCACCGCACCAGCTAACGTTTCCTGATTTCGGCCGACAATAACGCCTTTAGCACCTTCATTTTTGAATTCTTGGGCAATACCAAGCCCGATACCACTATTACCGCCAGTAATCACGGCAACCTTGTTCGCTAACTTGCTCATCTGCGTATTTCAGTGAAATTGTGAGCTGCAAAGGTCGGATTATACGGTTGCTTTTGGTAACTTTGTGTCGAAAAGTAACAGTAACCACGCGTTAACCAAGTAACCTATGAAGTGCATCATCCAGCAGGACGCCGAAAATAAACGGGCCATGCGGGCCGTCCAGGATTCCATGGACGTGCTGAATGGCAAATGGAAAATCGCCATCATATCCTCCATTTGCTGTTACCAAAAGCGGCGGTTTTCGGATATGCTGAACGACGTCGTCGGCGTCTCCAATAAGATGCTGAGCAAGGAATTGAAAGAGTTGGAAATCAATCAGCTGGTCAAGCGTACCGTGCTAAATACCCAGCCCATAACGGTGCAATATGAGCTGACGGAGCACGGCAAAACGCTCAAATCCATCATCGACAACCTAACGGAGTGGGGACTGGCGCATCACGATAAAATATTCGCGAAATAACTTTTGGGGTTCCTCCTGACCGCCACGCGAACCTGCCTGGCAAATACGACTTTTCCGCTTAGCCCCAGCTGGCTAAGGCCTCTCTTGATAAGGCGTTAATTGCCGCCTGGTAGCCGCCGACTAAACCCGAGCAGGGCTAAGTCGGCGGTTTCCCCCTTATTGTTTAACAACACCCTATAGTCCACAACTTGGGTTAATTAGACCACGCTAGGTGCGGCGAAACGGCACGATGCGCTGGCGCTGCGTGCCCAGCTCGCCGATGCGCAGCTCCACCTTGTCGCCGGCTTGCAGGTAGTGGGGCGGGTTTAAGCCCATCCCTACCCCCGCCGGACTACCGGTGGTAAGGATGTCGCCGGGCAGCAGCGTCATAAACTCGCTCACGTAGCTGATGAGCTTAGGCAGGGTAAAAAGCATGTCGCGGGTGCTGGCATCCTGGCGGGTTTCGCCGTTGACGGCCAGCCAAATGGGCAGGTTTTGCGGGTCGGGCACTGCGGTGGCGGGCGTGAGATACGGCCCCAAGGGTGCGAAGGTGTCGGCGCTTTTTCCCTTGGTCCACTGCCCGCCGCGCTCTAGCTGGAAGGCCCGCTCGCTGTAATCGTTGAGGATGGTGTAGCCGGCTACGTAGCTGAGCGCCTCGGCCTCCGGCACGTAGCTGGCCCGCCGCCCAATGACGAACGCCAGTTCCGCTTCGTAGTCGAGCTTGGTGGCATCGCGCGGAAGCACCACGTCGTCGTGGGGCCCGCTGATGGCCGAGGGGGCTTTCAGAAAAAATACCGGCTCTAGGGGCGTGCCCAGGCCGGTTTCGGCGCCGTGCTGCCGGTAGTTGAGCCCAATGCCGATGAGCTTGGACGACCGAGCCACGCACGGCCCCAGCCGCACGCCGGCCGGCAGGGGTGGGCATTCGGCGACGTGGCCGGGCAGCCAGGCGGCTAAGCGCGTCAGGCCATCAGTGGCAAAAAAAGCTTCGTGGTAATCTTCCCCAAATGCCGACACGTCCAGGTGTTGGCCGGCGGCGGTCAAAACACCCGGTTTTTCTTGGCCCACTGGGCCGAAACGAAATAATTTCATACCCCTACTTACGGGCACCGCTGGCGAAGGTAGCGGCCCTACCCCCCCAAGTCGCCGGGGGCCGGGGGCCCAAGCGCGGCAGCGTAGGTGGGTATTTCGGCCAGCCGCTCATTCAGCCCACGCTCAAAATCGACGCGCCAGCAGTAGTGCACCAGCCCGTTGGTGAGCAGCAGCAGTGGGGCGCGCAGGGTTTGGTTGTAGGTAGCCGCCTGCTGGGCCACGGCGGGCGTAATGGCCACCGTGGGCCGCTTGCACTCTACCAGCAGCAGTGGGCGGCCGTCGGGGCCGAGGGCTACGAGGTCGGTGCGCTTCTGGCGTTGGTTGTAGCGATGGCCGCGCTCTAGGCTTAGTAGGCCGCGGGGGTAGCCTAAGTGCTGCATCAGGTACTGCACCACGTGCTGCCGCACCCACTCCTCGGGGGTAAGCACCACGTACTTGCGGCGCAATTCGTCCCAGATTTCGAAGATATTCGCCGATGTTTGCCTAATTTTGGCATCGAAAGGCGGCAGGTCCAGCGCTTGCATCACCTCCAAAGGTATGGGTTTGGCTGTCGCGTTTCACTAGGTTTATTGCCCGTCGCGCCGCCGTACCCTACCGGGTAGGCGGTTTTTTTATTTCCTCTTACGCGCATACTCACCAAAACATTTTATCAAACAATCCTTAATCACCCTTTTATGAAGACCAAAGAAGACATCGTCAATAACTGGCTGCCGCGCTACACGGGCGTGCCGCTGAACGAGTTTGGCCAGTACATTTTGCTCACCAATTTCAGCAATTACGTGTATATGTTTGCCGAGCAGTTTGGCTGCGAAGTGCGTGGCACCGACAAGCCTATGCAAACGGCCACGGCCAACGGCATCACCATCATTAACTTCGGCATGGGCTCGCCGATGGCCGCTACGGTCATGGATTTGCTCTCGGCTATTAAGCCAAAAGCGGCGCTCTTTTTGGGTAAGTGCGGCGGCTTGAAAAAAACTAAGCTCGGCGACTTGGTGCTGCCTATCGCGGCTATTCGCGGCGATGGTACGTCGGATGATTATTTGCCCAAAGAGATTCCGGCCCTACCCTCCTTCCGGTTGCAACGGGCGGTATCGTCGATGATTAAAAAGCACGAGCTCGACTATTACACCGGTACCGTGTACACCACCAACCGCCGCGTGTGGGAGCACGACCAGGAGTTTAAGGATTACTTGCGCCGCGTGCGCGCCCTGGCCGTGGATATGGAGACGGCAACCATCTTCGTGGTGGGCTTCATGAACGACATTCCGCACGGCGCGCTGCTGCTCGTGAGCGACAACCCCATGACGCCCGAGGGCGTGAAAACCGCTGAGTCAGATTCGAAAGTAACCGCCGACTTTGTGAAAATGCACCTCAAAATCGGCATCGAGTCTTTGCTCGAACTGAAGAACTCGGGCGAGTCGGTGAAGCACATGAAGTTTGAATAGACCCCGGATGAACGAGGATTTAAGCGGATTTTGTAGTCAGCGCGCGGTCTGGTTGCAAGGCGCCATTTGCTGGTTTGAAGCTAGGTAGTCATCAAGGCCCATGCTTGGCATCCCCTCTCCTTTTCGGAGAGGGGTAGGGGGCGAGGCACGCGCTAGCACGTCCACATGATGGACGCATATTACTGCCCACTACTGCCTAAATCAGCTTCGGCCGTACTTTGCCTTTCGGAACTTAACATACTCTTTTGTACTATGCAGCTTGTCTATAAACTTGGGAGTGCCTTCTGCTTACTAGCGGCTTTGGGGGTAGAAAGCTGCCAGTCGAAGCGCGAAAGCGTTGACTTACTGGTTACTAACGCCACAGTATATACCGTTGACTCCACGTTTAGCAAAGCCCAGGCCTTTGCTGTGCGCGACGGGCGCTTCGTGGCAGTGGGTACTACCGCCGATTTGCAGCGCCGCTACCAAGCCGCACAGACAGTAGATGCGCAAGAGCAGTTTATTTACCCTGGCTTTTACGACGCGCACTGCCACTTCTACCGCTATGCGTTGGGCCTGCGCTCGGCCAACTTGGTGGGTGCCACCTCGTGGGCCGAAACGGTGGGGCGCCTGAGCCAGCACCGCCAGCAGCAACCGGGCGCCACCTGGCTCACCGGCCGCGGCTGGGACCAAAACGATTGGCCTGGCCAACGCTACCCCACCAAAGACACGCTGGATAAGCTCTTTCCCAATGTGCCCGTGCTCATCGCGCGCGTGGATGGCCACGCGGCGCTGGCCAACCAAAAGGCGCTGGATTTAGCGGGGGTCACGGCCACTACCCCCATCAGCGGCGGCGTGATTGGGCGCGATGCGCAGGGCCGCCTCACCGGCCTGCTCGTAGACAATGCTGTGAAGCTGGTGGCCGCCAAAATCCCCGAGCCCAGCCCCGCCGAGGCTGACGCGGCGCTGTTGCAAGGGCAGCAAAACTGCCTGGCCGTGGGCCTCACCAGCCTCGCCGATGCAGGCCTCAACAAGCCCGATATCGACCGGATGGCAGCGTTGCAGCAAGCTGGCAAGCTGCACTTGCGGCTCTACACCATGCTCAACCCTACCCCCGAAAATAAGGCGTACTACTTGCCCAAGGGGCCGTACTTTAGCGACAATCTCACTATCAGCGCCTTTAAGGTGTACGCCGATGGGGCGCTGGGCTCGCGGGGCGCCTCGCTGCTGGCGCCCTACACCGACCGGCCCGCCGAGCGCGGCTTTTTGCTGCAACACCCCGAGTATTACCGCGCGCTGGCCAAGGAGCTGGCGGCGACAAAATTCCAGATGAATACCCACGCCATTGGCGACTCCAGCAACCGGCTGCTGCTCGACATTTATGGCGCGGCGCTGCACGGGCAGCCCGACCGGCGCTGGCGCATCGAGCACGCGCAAGTGGTGAGCCGGGCCGACGTGCCCAAGTTTGGCCAGTACCACATTGTGCCCTCGGTGCAGCCCACGCACGCCACTTCCGATATGTATTGGGCCGGCGAGCGGCTGGGCGCGCAACGCTTGAAATACGCCTACGCTTACCAAGATTTGCTGAAGCAGTACGGCCAGGTAGCCCTGGGCTCCGACTTCCCCGTGGAGGATATTAATCCGCTCTACGGCTTCCACGCAGCTGTGGCGCGGCAAGATGCCAAGAACTTTCCGGCCGGTGGCTTCCAGCCCGAAAACGCCCTCACCCGCGAGCAAGCCCTGCGCGGCATGACCACCTGGGCGGCCCACGCCGCCTTCGAGGACAAGCGCAAAGGCCAGATAAAACCCGGTATGCTCGCCGATTTTGTAATCCTAAAAACCGACCTACTCACCGCACCCAACGAGCAGCTGCGCACCGCCCCGGTGCAGCAAACCTGGATTGGCGGCAAGCAGGTGTTTACTGCTAAGAATCAAGCAATAAAAAACTGAGGTAAAAAAGAACATCCTGCTTCGGCAAGCGCAGCAGGATGTTCTTTTTTACCTCTATTAGGCAGAAAGCATATTAAAAGCTGCCTTGCTCGTCGGCGCTGGGGCCGTAGAGGCCGGGCACCGGGACATCGAGCAGGCGCAGGTATACCGTGAGCTGGCCGCGGTGGTGAATGCTGTGGTTCAGCCCCATAATGCGGATGGCCGCCCCCTTGGTACGCTCCACAATGGTGTGCTCGCCCCGGTGCAGACGGAAATTGTGGGTCAGTTTTTCG
Source organism: Hymenobacter ginkgonis (assembly GCF_009755225.1). GTDB lineage: Bacteria > Bacteroidota > Bacteroidia > Cytophagales > Hymenobacteraceae > Hymenobacter > Hymenobacter ginkgonis. The sequence continues at coordinate 146,559 of NZ_WQKZ01000006.1, read as the reverse complement.
TCGTCGGTTTCGTGCAGGGCTTGGCGCAGCTGCGCGCTGTAGTCGTCGAAGCGGGCTAGCAGCTCTTCGAGGCTGGTGGGCCGGGGGCCGGGCTTGGGCGCATTGGGGTCCAGAAAGTCGCGGCTTTCGTGTTGCACAAAGAGCGTGTTGAACGCCAGCAGGTTCACGACGTGGGCCGCGAGCTGGGCCAGGGTCATGCTCTTGGGGTGGGGTTTCCAGTCGGCCTGGGTGTCGTAGGGCACGCGCTCCAGAATGCGGCGAGTGGAGGCCAGTTCGAGGTCGAGCTCGGCGAGAATATTTTGTTGAATAGAAGCGGTATGCATAAGCGAGGGGGGTAGGAAAATGGATTTGCCTTAATCGAGGCTGAACTAGACGGTTTGCCGGCCGCCCATTTCGACAGCGGCTGAGGCGGGCGGTGGGGGCGGCAGCACAATGCCACCCGCTGGCTCGTCGCGCAGTTTTTTACCGCGCAAGGTCAGCAAAAACCCTAGGCCGAAGATGAAGAACACAATGAGCGAGAGAATGCTGTTGCGCATAGAGCCCGTGATTTGGCCAATCAGCCCAAAAGACAGCGTGCCGATGACGATGCCCAGCTTTTCTACCACGTCGAAAAAGCTAAAAAAGGCCGCGTTGTTGGACGTGTTTTCGGGAATAATCTTAGAGTACGTACTACGCGAAAGGCTCTGCACGGCGCCCATGGTGAGGCCGATGACGGCGGCCAGGGCGAAGAAGCTCCAGCCCTTTTGCACGAAGTAGCCAGCCACGCAAATGAGCATCCAGATAAATACGGCCCAGCTCAGGGCCCGCGTGTTGCCGATGCGCTCCGAGAGCTTGGCAAATAGCCAGGCGCCCAAGATGCCCACTATTTGCAATAGCAAGATGGTGACAATGAGCGAGGTACTATCGAGCTGTAATACCTTATCGCCAAAGATGGTGGCTACGTACATCACCGTTTGCACGCCCATGTTATAGGTGAAGTAGGCCAGCAGAAAGCGTTTAAGGTTGGGCAAATGCTTGAGCTGGTCCCAGACCTTGCCTAGCTCGCGGAAGCCGTTGAGCAGCCAGCCATCTTGCGAAACGGGCGCATCGGCGGGGCGCCCGGTGTCGGGGGGTAGGGTGAAAAATGGAATCTGGGCAAAGCCTACCCACCACACGCCGGTGAGCAGGAAGCTGAGCCGGGTAGCGGCCCCTGTGCTTATACCAAATAGGGCCACGCCCTCGGGCCCGCCCGCAATGTGCGGCCCCATGATGATGCCCAGGCAAATAACCAGCAGCAGCACCGAGCCGATGTAGCCCATCGAAAAGCCCCGCGCCGAGAGCGCGTCAAACTTCTCCTCGGAGCTGATTTCGGGCAGGTAGGAGTTGTAAAAAACGATGCTACCGCTAAAGCCCACCGTGGCGGCAATGAAGATAAACGTGCTCAGGGTGAGCGTGTCTTTGGTAAACAAAGCCAGCCCCGCGCAGCTGGCGGCCCCGAGGTAGCAAAAGATTTGCAGAAACAGTTTTTTGCGCCCCGAATAGTCGGCCAGCGACGTCAGAAATGGGCTAACCAGCGCAATAATGAGGAAGGATGCCGAGATGGCGTACGTCAGCAGCGACGACCCCGGCACCTGAAACCCCAGGAAATCGACCACGTCGGTGGGGTTGATATCCTTGGTGACGCTGCCCCAGTAGATGGGGAAAATCGAACTCGTAATGACGAGCGGGTACACCGAGTTGGCCCAGTCGTAGAACGTCCAGCCGGTAGTAACGCGTTTGTTGTCCTTCTCGACGGGCGGGGGGGGTAGGGTTGGCTGCATGTGGCGAGGAATTTGGGCAAAAATAGAAACGCGACACGTCGCGCTGGGCCGTTGCGGAAGCTACTGTCTTCGGTACAACGACCCGGCGCGACGTGTCGCGTTTCGGCAAATATATTACTTACTTAGCGCCTCGTACTGCGCCACCGTATCCACGTCGGTGGCACCGCCCGGAAAGTCTACGGTGGGCAGGTGGGCGTATTGCTGCAACAGTTCGCGGGCGCCGGCCGCACCACGCAGCTCCAGCAGCTGCGGGAAAATAGCGCGGCTAAATAGCGCCGGCACGCCCTGCGTACCCGCGTAGGCCGAGGCCACCACCGGCTGGCCAGTGGCTTGAAACTGCACAATCAGCTCGCCGATAACCTCGGGGGTAAGGAGCGGCTGGTCGCAGAGGATAACCACCACGGCATCGACCTGGGCGGGCAATGCGGCCGTTTCGGCGGCGGTTTCGAGCTCGGCTAGGCCGGCGGCGATGCTGCCGCCCATGCCATCGGCCCAGTTATCGTTGCGCACCACGTGGAAGGGCAGGCCGTCGATTTCGGGCAGCAGCTCGTCGTGGAGCGCGCCCGTCACGAGCACCAGCGGGCGGCAGGGAGTAGCGGCGGCCACTTCGGCAGCGTGGCGCAGCAGCGTTTGGCCCTGGTAAGGCAAGAGCTGCTTGGGGCGCGCCAGGCGCGAAGACGAGCCGGCAGCAAGAAGCAGCAAGCCAACAGTGGCGGTGGGGTCGTGGTGCATGGGGTAGGGAGGTTATTTTTTATCGAAAAAAGCCTGTCATTGCGCGGAAGAATGACGAAGCAATGTCTCCTTCGCGGTCGCTACGTTAGCTGCCGTAAAGGAAAGGTTGCTTCGTCATTCTTCCGCGCAATAACAGGCGTTTGTTCTTTTTTGCGAAGCTGCTTAGCTCGCCAGCCCCGCCATCATCACCTTGTCGGGCGTGAGGGGCAGGTCGCGCAGGCGCTTGCCGGTGGCGTGAAACACGGCGTTGGCCACCGCCGCTGCCACGCCCACCATCGAGATTTCGCCGATGCCCTTCACGCCCATGGCGTTGATGTAGGGGTCGTTTTCTTCCACAAACTCCACCGTCATGTCCGGAATATCGGCGTTGACGGGCACGTGGTAGTTGGCCAGGTCGGCGTTGGTGTAGCGCGAGTAGTTGGCGTCGCGCTCGGTGGCTTCCATCAGCACCGAGCCGATGCCGAAGATAGCGCCCCCAATAATCTGGCTGCGCGCCGTTTGGGAGTTCAAAATGCGGCCGGCGCCAATCACGCTCACCCACTTCGACACGCGCACGGTGCCCAGGTCCATATCGACCCGCACCTCGCAGAAGTGCGCGCCAAACGAGTGCATCGAGTGCGCCGAGGCCGACTCGGTGTTGTTGCCGGGGCCGGCGGGGCTGGCCGAGTGGCCGCTTTCGTAGCCGGGGCCGTATTTGCCCTGGGCCATGCCTTCCACGTCCGTGAGTTCGGCGCGCTTCATGAGGTCGCCAAAAGCTTCGCCTTTGCTGGCGTCCTTTTTGAGGAAGAGGCGGCCTTTTTCGGCCGTCACGTCTTCGGGCTTGGCTTTGTAGAGCGGCGATTTTTTGTCGGCCACGGCTACTTTAATCAGCTTCTGCCACACATCTTGCACGGCCAGGTACACCGACGATGATACCGTGCCAGCCGCCACCGAGCCCCCCGAGTTGGGGGCCGTGGGCAGGTTGGTATCGCCCAGCTCGAAGCGCACTTTATCCATGGGCAAGCCCAGCGAATCGGCGGCTACCTGCGTCATCACGGTGTAGGTGCCGGTGCCCAGGTCGGTGGCGCCGCTTTGCACCACAGCGTGGCCGTCGGCGTAGAGGCGCGCGCGGGCCGAGCCCTGCGAATTGTGCACCGGGTAGCTGGCCGAAGCCATGCCCATGCCCACAAGGTAGCGGCCGTCGCGGGTGGCGCCGGCTTTGGGGTTGCGCTTGCTCCAGCCAAACAGCTCGGCGCCGCGGGCGTAGCACTGCTTGAGGCTTTTGCTCGACCAAGGCTGGCCGGTGCTGTAGTCATGGTCGGCGTAGTTGCGCAGCCGGATTTCGATGGGGTCTACTCCTAGGCGCGCGGCCAGGTCGTCCATCGAGCACTCGAGGGCAAACGAGCCCGGCGCTTCGCCCGGCGCCCGCATAAATGTGGACGTCATGACGTTGGCCCGCGCCATCTCATAGCTAGCCTCGAAGGTGGGGGTAGCGTAGAGCAAGTCGATAATCTTGGAATTCGACTCGGCGTAATTGTCCCAGGGCGAAGTAGTCGAGACTTTGGTGTGAATCAGGGCCGTGAGCTTGCCGTCGGCGGTGGCTCCGAGCTGCACCGTCTGGCTTTGGTCTTCGCGGTGGCCCATGCTCGTAAACATTTGCTTGCGCGTGAGCATCAACTTTACCGGGCGGCCCACAGCTTTAGCGGCCTGAATGGTGAGAATGGTGTGCGGCCAAGTAGAGCCTTTGCAGCCAAAGCCACCACCTATGTACTTGGTAATGACCCGCACTTGCTCGCGCGGCATCCCCAGCATCGCCACCAGCGACGACTGCGTGCGCGTGACACCCTGCGTCGATTCGTACACCGTGAGGCGGTCGGGCGCCTCCCAGTGGGCGGTGGTCGAGCCGGGCTCCATCGGGTTGTGGTTGTACACGGGGTGCGTGTAGGTGGCCGTGAGTTGGATGGGCGCGCTGGCAAAGGCGCTTTTAGCATCGCCGCGCCGCTTGTGGCCATCTTCTTTGCCGTCCTGCACCTTCGCCGGGTTAAACAACTCGGCCCGCGAGTCGTGGAAACTAGCAATGGGCTTTTCGGCCTGGTACGTCACCTTCACCAACGTAGCGGCGTGGATGGCGTGGTCCAGGGTATCGGCCACAACCATCGCCACGGGCTGCGCAGAGTAAAAAATCTCGTCGCTCGTCATGGGCAAAAAACCCATGGGCGCGCCAATATCCTTTTTGCCGGCCGCGTCGTTGGGCGTTTTGGCCAGCTTAGGCAAATTTTGGTGGGTAAGCACCGCGATGACGCCCGGCTCGCGCGCCGCCGCCGTGGTGTCGATGTTTTGAATCTTACCCTTGGCGATGGTGCTGGTAGCTAGCACGCCGTAGGTGAGGCCCGGCAGCGGAAACTCGGCCGAGTACTTGGCCTTGCCAGTGACCTTTTCGCGGCCTTCTACGCGCACGAGCGGCTTGCCAACAACGCCACCGGGTTGGTCAAAAAATTGGGGTTCGGATGACATAATAGCGTGGAGCTAGCAGCTAGCTTTACCCCTACCCCGTCCTTGTTTAGGGAAGAAAGCCTAGGGCAACCAGCAGCTAGGCTGCTTTATTGATGAAATAATTTTGCTTGCTTCGGCTCTGCGAGGGGAGTAAGGCTAGGCCGCTACTTCCAACAGTGCCCGCACTATGGTGCGCTGGGCCAGCTCGAGCTTGAACTTATTGTGCTCGCGCGGGGAAGCATCGCGCACGGCCAGTGCGGCGGCCGCCCGGAAAGTGTCTTCGGTAGCGGACTTGCCCACCAAGGCTTGCTCCACGGCGGGCACGCGCCACGGCACGGTGCCTACCCCCCCTAGCGCCACGCGGGCCGAGCGAATGGTGCCCCCTTGCACATCAAGCCCCACGGCGGCCGACACCAGTGCGTAGGCGTACGAGGCACGGTCGCGCACCTTGAGGTAGTGCGAGCGCCGGGCGTGCGCCGCGGCCGGAATGGTGATGGCGGTGATGACTTCACCGGGCGCCAAGTGGTTTTCGATGTGCGGCGTCGAGCCGGGCAGCTTATAAAAATCGGCCAGCGGCACGGTGCGCGGTTGGCCTTTCGGGCTTTCGATGGTAAGCTTGGCTTCGAGCGCCACCAGCGACACGGCTAGGTCGGAGGCGTGGGTGGCAATGCAACTGGGGCTGCCGCCCAGGATGGCCAGCGTGCGGTTGTCGCCCGTTTGGGCGGGGCAGCCCGAGCCGGGCACGCGCTTGTTGCACGGAAACGCCGTGTCGCGGAAGTAGCCGCAACGCGTGCGCTGCAACAGATTGCCGCCCATGCTGGCCATGTTGCGCAGCTGCGGCGAGGCCGAAGCCAGCAGCGCCTGCGACACCACCGGGTAGTTCTGCACTACTTGCGGGTGCTCGCCCACGTCGCTCATGCGTTCGAGGGCGCCAATGCGCAGGCCAGCGGCCGAGTTTTCGATGCCCAGCAGCGAGAGTTTGTTGAGGTCAATCAGCAGGGTATGCTGCTCGATGTTCGACTTCATCAGGTCGATGAGCGAGGTGCCGCCGCTGATAAAAGCAGCCTGCTTATCGGCTTGCGCGGCGGTAGCGGCTTCCTTGGTCGAAGCGGCTTGGGTGTAGGCGAAGTTGTTCATCGGGTTAGCCTTTTACTTGTTGGCCAGCCACTTCGCGCACGGCGGCCAGGATGTTGGGGTAGGCGCCGCAACGGCAGATGTTGCCGCTCATCCACTCGCGGGTCTGGTCGTCGGTGGTAGCGTGGCCCTCTTTCACGCACGATACGCCCGACATAATCTGGCCCGGCGTGCAGTAGCCGCACTGAAAGCCGTCGTGCTTGAGAAAAGCCTCCTGCATGGGGTGCAATTCTTCGCCCTTGGCCAGGCCTTCGATGGTCGTGATTTGCTTACCCTGGCTCATCACAGCCAGCGTGAGGCAAGCGTTGACGCGGCGGCCGTCCACGTGCACGGTGCAGGCACCGCACTGGCCGTGGTCGCAGCCTTTTTTAGTACCCGTCAGGTCGAGGTTTTCGCGCAGGGCGTCGAGCAGGGTAGTGCGCGGCTCGAGGCGCAAGTTGCGCGCCTGGCCGTTGATGTTGAGGCTCACGTTGGTAGGGCCCGATACGATGGGGCTGGCCGGGGCCAGCTTGTCGGCCAGTGCTTCGGCCTGGCTGGCAATGGGCGGGGCCAGCGCCACCCCCAGCAAACCGCCGGTTTGCTTGAGGAAGGAACGGCGGGAAGGGCCAGGCGGCGTAGCGGCCTGGTCAGGAGTGTGGTCGTCAGGAGGTAGCATTCGGGTAGAAATAGCGCGTGGTGAGGCAGCTTTCTACTACGTAATAGCGCTCTCCACTGTTTGCCTACGCAGATGGAGTAGTAAGCTATTAATTATCACTGCAAAGCGTCAGATTGAGCACTGCAAATCGCAACTCTCCTACCCCTGTCTATTTAGCGCAGACTACGGACGGCTTAGTAGCTTCTCCTACGCAAAAAAGCCGGCCGCAAAAAGCAGCCGGCTTTTGCCGTAACACGAACAGCTACTCCTGGAAACACGCCTCAAGCCCGGCGCGCTACCCAAGTCGGATTATAGCTTACGCCCCCGAATAAATAGAGCATAATGGCCCGCGAGTAGCGAAAGACCAGTGGCGTCGAGAGCAGCGATACCACCGCCACCGTGCTCACGTACACCCACAGCGGCGGGTCGCCGGCCAGGTAGTACAGCGCCACGCCGCTTACCGCAAACACGGCTACGGCGAAGAAGTAGCTCACAAACATGGCGCCCCAGTAAAAGCCTGGCTCGGGCTCGTAGGCCTGGCCGCACACCGGGCAGTGTTCGGGCATATCGGCGAACTTCGTGAGCTTGTAAGCGGGGTAGGTAAATAAGTTGCCTTGGTGGCAGCGCGGGCAGCGCAGCGCCGCCAAAGCCAGCGTCGAGGATTCGAGAGGAGCAGCCATAGCCGAAATAGAAGCGTGAAGTACCCTACAAAATTACCCGGCCCCTACCCCCTCTAAAAGAGCCGAAGGCGGGCAAAGACCGCACAAATCAACGCTGTTTGCGAAAGGCTTCGGGCGTTAGGCCCACGTGCTTTTTGAAGGCGCGGCTGAAGTACGACGTATCGTCGTAGCCTAGGGCCGCGGCCACCTGCGCCACCGAATCGGCCGAGTGGCGCAGGCGGCGTTGGGCATCGGCCATCACGCGGGCCACGATAAGGTCGCGGGCCGGGTGGCCCACCACGCGCTGGCAAATAGCGGTGAGGTGGTTGGGGCTGACATTCAGTTTATCGGCATAGAAAGCCACCGTTTTCTCCTGCCGAAAGTGCTGATTGAGCAGGCGGCTGAACTCGCGCACCTGCTGCCGGCCCAACGCGGCAGCCGGGGCCATAGTGGCGGGGTAGCACCGCGCCGCCAGCTCCAGCACCAAGAAGAGGTAGGCGGCCACTACCTCATCGCTGGGCGGGGCCGCGGGCGGGCGGGCTTCCTGCCACAGCTGGCCTAGCAGCGGCTCGATGGCGTTGCCGGGGGCAGGCAGGTAGCACACTGGCAGGTGGCTAGGGTCGAAAAACGGGTAGCTCAGCAGGCGGCCGGCCGGGTAGTGCCGCTGGTAAAATTCGGCCTCAAAAAACACGATGTAGCCCGCTGCGTCGGCGCTCAGCTCCCAGCCATGCACCTGCCCCGGCGCCAAGAAAAACAAGGCGCCCGGCCGCAACTCATACGCCTGCAAATCAATGGTGTGCGTGCCGCTACCGCGCGTAATGTAGAGCAGCAAATAAAAGTCGTGCGCGTGCGGCGCACTCACGCCCGGAAACTGCGCCACGTGGGCGGCGAGCTGCTGCACATAGTAGGGATGCCGCGCCGCCGAGGCGGCAGTAGCGGGCGCTGGAAAAGCGGCCAGTGGCAGCACGGGCAGGGTAGCGGGCTTCATACGAGGCGCAAGAAACTACCGCGCCGGGCGAAAATTGCTGATTACCGGCTGCTGTTCGGGAGTTCGTGGGCGTTGTGCTGGCGTCGACCTCACCCCCCAGCCCCCTCTCCTTGGGGAGAGGGGAACTAGTTTTAACCTAATGTTAAATTATAAATCAAAAGGCTAGAGCAAAAGCCCAAACTAGAGTTAGTTCCCCCTCTCCCCAAGGAGAGGAGGCTAGGGGGCGAGGGTGATGCAATGGGCGACCTGCCCGCACTTATTACCTCAGCAGACCTCGTTACGTGGCAACCCCTACCCCCAACAAAAAGCGCCAGCCGAAACCGACTGGCGCTTTTTGCTTATTTAAGAAATCGTGGCTAGCGGCCGCTGGGGTTCGGCTTTTTCTCGCGCTGCTGCAAGGGCATGGCAGGCGCGGGCTGGCCGGTGGTGCCGGGGGTAGCGGGCGCTGGCGCAGCCGTGGTGGCTTGCTGCATGGGGTTGAGGGGCTGCTGGGCATTGTTGCCGGCCTGGCCTTGCTGGAACAAGTCGAAGCGCGAAGGCGTGGGCTGGCGGGGGTAGGCGTTGTTGCTCAGGTCGGTATCGGCAGTTTGCTGGTAGGGGTCGAGCACAAACGACACCACATTTTTGGGCGACACGATAATCTTGGTCACCTGCTCGTTGTTTTTGCGCCAGATTTCGGCCGGAATGTTCACGATATCCGAGCTGCCATCGTCGTAGGTCATCTGAATGATGACGGGCATCACGAGGCCACCCACGTTGTGCAGGTTCAGCTCATAAAGGTTGAGGTTGCTGTTGAGGCGGCCTTGCTGCTGCGGGTTGAGCGTGCTCAGGTACTGGAAGTAGCGCTGCTTGTCGGCCTCGCTCACGGCCAGCGGGTCGTAGCCGTTGTAGAAATCCTTGAGGTCGGGCTTCTCATCCACGGCGGTGGTTTTGAGGTCGGTAGCATTGCGCTGAGCCGAGATGCTGGGCAGCTGGGCCTGGCGCTCGTTCTGCAAGCGGGCGTTTTCGACGCCGGGGTTCTTGGTGTTGGGGCGGTAATATTTCACGCCATCGAGCGAAATATCGCAGCGCTCGGTAGTGTAGAACCAGCCGCGCCAGAACCAGTCGAGGTCCACAGCCGAGGCGTCTTCCATGGTACGGAAGAAGTCGGCCGGCTGCGGGTGCTTGTAGGCCCAGCGCTGGGCGTAGGTTTTGAAGGCGTAGTCGAATAATTCGCGGCCCATCACTGTCTCGCGCAGGATATTGAGGGCAGTGGCGGGCTTGCCGTAAGCGTTGTTGCCGAACTGCAATACCGACTCCGAGTTGGTCATAATCGGGGTTTGCAGGCTCTTATCGGTGCGCATGTAGTCCACGATGTTCTTGGGCTCGCCGCGGCGGCTGGGGTAGTCGCGCTCCCACTCCTGCTCGGTTAGGTACTGGCAGAAGGTGTTGAGGCCCTCGTCCATCCAGGTCCACTGGCGCTCGTCGGAGTTCACAATCATCGGGAAGAAGTTGTGGCCCACTTCGTGGATAATCACCGAAATCATCCCGTATTTCCGGTCGGCCGAGTAGGTGCCGTCCTTCTCGGGCCGGCCGCCGTTGAAGCAAATCATCGGGTATTCCATGCCGCCCACCGGGCCGTGCACCGAGATGGCCACGGGGTAAGCGTAGGGAATGGTGAACTTCGAATACGTCTTGATGGTGTGGGCCACCACCTCAGTAGAGTACTTGCCCCACAGCGGGTTACCTTCCTTGGGGTAGTAACTCATGCAGAGCACGGGCTTGCCGCTCTGCGTAATTTGCATGGCATCCCAGATGAATTTGCGCGAGCTAGCCCAGGCAAAATCGCGCACGTTGGTGGCGGCAAAGGTCCAGGTTTTGGTGCCGGTGGCGCGGCTGGTTTCGTTGCGCGTGGCCTCGTCCTGGCTCACGATGAGCACCGGCTTCTTGGCGTTTTTGGCTTGCGCCAAGCGCTTGATTTGGGTGGCCGTGAGCACCTGCGACGCATTTTGCAGCGTACCGGTGGCGCCCACAATGTGGTCGGCGGGCGCCGTGATGCTCACGCGGTAGTTGCCGAAGGGCAGCGTAAACTCGCCATTACCCAAAAACTGCTTGTTCTGCCAGCCCGTAGCGTCGGAATAGACGGCCATGCGGGGGTAAAACTGTGCCATTTCGTAGAGGTAGTTCTTGTCGGCCGGGAAGTACTCGTAGCCGCTGCGCTCGTTTATTTTGAGCTGGTCGCTGATGTTGTAGCTCCACTTTACCCCAAACGAAATGGCCTGTTTGGGCCGCAGGGGGGTAGGCAGGTCGATGCGCATCATCGTGTGGTTGATGGTGTACTTCAGCGCCTTACCACCCGCGTCGGTCACGGCCGCGATTTTGTAGCCGCCATCAAACTCGGCCACCGCCAGCTGGTTGTCGAGCTCCTGAAACGAGAGCCTACCCCCCGCTACCTGGCCCACATTGGTAGCCGCCGTGATGGAGTTTTTGGCCAGAATATTCTGGTCGAGCTGCACCCACAGGTAGGTCAGCACATCGGGCGAGAGGTTGGTATAAGTGATGGTCTCCGAGCCGGTGATGGCCTGCTTCTGGTCGTCGAGGCTCACCTTGATGTTGTAGTCGGCGCGCTGCTGCCAGTACTGCGGGCCGGGCGCGCCGCTGGCGGTGCGGTACGAATTGGGGGTAGGGAGCAGCGTTTCGAGCTGCGCAAATTTATCAGTCCCGGAGTTGGTCGTCTGAGCCCGGCCAATGGCGGGGGCCAGCAGTAGCCCCAGCCCGGCAGCCAGTAGCGAAATACGCATAGAAGAAGGGTAAAGAGAATCAGTGGGTATAGTCGGCGAAGATACACCGGGGGTTGCGGGAAGTGGAAGGAGGCAAGACCTATTTGCACGCAAAAGAGAAGAACGACCGGCTGCGCACTCTAGGTCGTTCTTCTTTCCTGATAACGTGCTTTCTTCTATTGCCTACCCCCTGTTTCCTTAGGCAAACATTTGCACAAGCAGTAGCGCGGCCACGCCCAGCGCCGCGCCGCTAGTGGTGAGTATCCAGTCGCGGCGGGCCACGCCGAAGATGCGCAGCATGATAAAGCCGAACAGCAAAATTCCACTTACTACTAATAGCTGGCCCATCTCAACGCCCAGGTTGAAGGACAGCAACTCGACCACCGGGCGGCGCTGACTCCCTAGCAGCGCCCGCAAATAATTGGAAAACCCCAGCCCGTGAATCAGCCCGAACGCAACGGCCAACGCATTGGGTGCCGACCAAATAAGGGGGGTAGGGCGGCGCGACTGCCGGGCCAGCGCCGGCCCCGCCTGGCGCATATCTACCAAGGCCGTGAGGAGGATGGTGACCGGAATCAGCGCCTCTACCACGGGCGCATTTACGCCCACGAGGCCCAGCGTAGCCAGCGCCAGCGTGATGGAATGGCCTACGGTGAAGCTCGTAACCAGCGCCACCACGCGCCGCCAGTCGGCCAGCACGTAGGGCGCGCACAGCGCCAGCAGAAAGGTGAGGTGGTCGGTAGCCTTCCAGCTGCAAATGTGCAGAAAGCCCAGTTGGAGGTAGGTCGTGAAAACGGACATCGCCCGCAAATTTGAGCAACAGCGCGCATATGTGGGGCGGCTGGCTATGTGAGCGGGGTGGCGCTTAATGACCGCGCACCACCGGCACGACCGGCGTGGTATGCGGCGCCAGCTTCTTTTTCGAAGCCACTACCTTATAGTAGTACGTAGTGCCGAGGGGGGGTAGGGCATCGCTCGCCGCAAAGTTGTAGAGCGAGTCGGTAGCCGCCGTTTGGCTGCGGATACGCTTAAACGTGCTGTTATCGGCCGAGCGGTAAAGGTCGTATTTAATGCCCGCCATCGCCCAGCTGATGTTCCATTGCAGGAGTGTTTGGGTGGCGGTTTGGGTGGCGCGCAAGTTGGATACGGCAATGTCGGGGGCCCGGTAGTGGCCAAAAACGGGCGCCACGGTGGCAGGGTCCCAGGCGGCACTCACGGGCGCGCCAGTGCGGGTAGCAGTGCCCGTGCCGGGGCCAAACAAGTTGGCGAGCGTGTACGCCACCGTATCAGCGGGCGCCAGTTGCCGCGCCCAGCCTACGCGCTGGGCGGTAGCTACTGGCTGGCCGGCCAAGTAACGGGTCTGGTATTCGCCGTAGGTGATTTTGGTGGTGTCGGTGCCCGCGTTCCAAACCACCCAGCCAGCCGGCTGAATCTCATTAGCGCCTACTTTGGTATGCAGGAAAATAACTTGAGGGTGCGACAGATTGCCCGCCGCCACCGAAAAGCCGGCTGCATTCTGCCAGGGCCGGCCCAGGTAATACAGGGTAGTGCCGTTGTTGGCGGGGATTTTGGCGTGCCGAAACAAGTAGCCGTAGCGCTGGGTAGGCGGTGTATTGGCGGCCGTGATGTAGGACGCCGCCGGGTTTACCACGCGGGTTTTGGCGTAAATCACGCAGTTGTCAAAAATAGCAATCGCGTTGCCGAAGATGAAATCGACGTTGCCATCAATGTAGCAATCTTGGAAGTAGTGACGCGATACGGCGCCGTTGCTTTCATAGGTCAGCAGCGTGTCTTGGTTGCCCAGAAAGCGGCAGTTTTGGAACGCCGCCCGGTCGGCGTACAAACTCACGGCCACCGCCTGCGAGCCGTCGCCAAACGAGTTGACGAACGTCAGGTTCAGGGCCGAAAAATCGGTAGCATTCACGACAATGCTGCCCGAGCCACCCGTGCCCACGGTGCCACCCTGGCCGTTGGGCGTCTTGTTATTGTCGTGCCAAGTGAGGATGGTATTGGCCACGCTTTGGCCCACGAACTGCAAAAAAGGCTTGGTAGCCGGCACGATAACCTTCTCGGTATAAATGCCATCCTTGATGAAGATGGTGTAAGTGGCCGTGCGCCCCTCGGGCGCCGCCGCCACGGCCGCCTGAATAGTGCGGTAGGTACCGCTGCCATCCTGGGCCACCGTCACGTCGTAGGCATAAAGCCGCGCGCCGCAGGTGGCCAGCAACAAATAGCCTAGCAGCGCCCAAAAACGGCCAGCTGGGCCAGTAGCGAATACAGTCATCACGAAGAAAAAGCGAGTGGGAATAGACGTCAATATTACCCAGCCTGACCGCCAGAAAAAGCCAGTCTTCGGCCTTTATTTATGCAATCGTTGCCAAAGCAGTGAGCGTAGTTGAGGCCGTGCTCGGGCGGTTTAGGGGGTACTAGGTGGGTTCGCCTTCTGCGGTGGGCCCTACCCCCCAGGCAGGACACTACAGGGCGCCGCGCCCGGCGCTGGCTCCTAAGATTGAGGCGCTAATTGCCTCACTTGCCGCTTCGCCTACCCCCACCCTATGCCTCCAGCCTTCGCCGCTTACCTACTCGGTTTGCTTCTATTGGTGCTGCCCGCCCTGGCCCAGCCCACCGCCCCGCAGAAGCAGGTGCAATACCTCTCGGGCCGCGACAATACCCACACCGTACCCTGGGATTTTTATTGCACCGGCGGGCGCAAAAGCGGCTACTGGACTACTATTCAAGTGCCTTCGTGCTGGGAGCAGCAGGGGTTTGGCTCGTACAACTACGGCCGCGACTACAAGACTTACGGCAAGAATTTCCGCTTTGCCGATGAGCAGGGCAAGTACAAACGCACGTTTTCGGTGCCCGCCGACTGGCAGCAAAAAGCGGTTTATATCGTGTTTGAAGGCGCCATGACCGACGCCGAAGTGCGCGTCAACGGCCAGTTGGCCGGACCCATTCACCAAGGCGCGTTCTACCGATTTAAGTACGATATCAGCCCGCTGCTGAAAGCCGGCCAGCCCAACCAGCTCGAAGTAACGGTAAGCAAAATGTCGGCCGACGCCTCGGTAAATAACGCCGAGCGCCTGGCCGATTATTGGATATTCGGCGGCATTTTCCGACCGGTTTACCTCGAAGCCTACCCCCGCCAATTCGTCCCCTACACTGCCATTAATGCCCGTGCCGACGGCTCGTTTGCCGTGAACGTGGGTTTGCGCGGCCTAAGCCAGGCCACCGACGTGCGGGCCGATATCCTCGACGCTGCGGGCAAGGTGGTGGGCACCGCTACCGGCCGCGCCACTGCCACCGATACCGTGGTGCAGCTGCGCACCCAAGTAGCCAAGCCCCTGACCTGGACCGCCGAAACGCCCCACCTCTACCGCGCCCGCTTCGTGCTGCAAGCCGCCGGCCAGCCGCTTTACCAAACCACCGAAACCTTCGGCTTTCGCACCATTGAGGTGCGGCGGGGCCAGGGCATTTTCGTGAACGGCACGCAGGTAAAAATGAAGGGCACCAACCGCCACAGCTGGTGGCCCGAAACCGGCCGCACCCTCAATGACTCGATTCACTTGATGGACGTGAAGCTCATTAAGGAGATGAATATGAACGCGGTACGCATGTCGCACTACCCACCCGACGCCGAGTTTCTGCACCTCTGCGACTCGCTGGGGCTGTACGTGCTCGACGAGCTGGCCGGCTGGCAGAAGGCCTACAGCACCAAGGCCGGCCGGCCCATCGTGCGCGAAATGGTGCGCAAAGACGTGAACCACCCGAGCATCATTTTTTGGGACAACGGCAACGAGGGCGGCACGAATAAGGAGCTCGACGCCGAGTTTGCGAAGTACGATTTGTCGAACCGGCCCGTCCTTCACCCGCACCACCGGCCGGGCAATGCGCACAGCGGCATCGACTGCAACCACTACGAGAACTACTACAGCACCAAGCAGATACTCGCCGATTCGCTCATTTACATGCCCACCGAGTTTCTGCACTCGCAGGACGATGGCGGGGGCGGGGCGGCCCTAGCCGACTTCTGGGATTTGCACTGGCACGCCCCGCGCTCGGGCGGCGGCTTCCTCTGGGCCTTGGTAGACGAGGGCATCGTGCGCACCGACCAGCGCAACATCATCGACGTGAACGGCGTGAACGCGCCCGACGGCGTGCTCGGGCCGCACCGCGAAAAGGAGGGTAGCTTTTTTGCTATTCGGGAGATTTTCTCGCCGGTACACATTGCCCTCAAGGAGCTGCCCGCCAAGTTCAACGGCCGCGTGGCGGTCGAAAACCGCTACCATTTCACCAACCTCAACCAGTGCTTTTTTCAGTGGGAGCTGGTGAAATACCGCCAGCCTGGCGAAGCTTTCGCCGGCTATACTACCCTGAAAAAGAGCCGCATTGCTAGCCCCAGCGTAGCGCCACTGGCCACCGGCCAGCTCGACCTCAAGCTGCCCAAAGACTGGCAGACCTACGACGCCATTCTACTCTCAGCCTTCGACCCGCAGAAGAACCTGGTGTACCAGTGGACCTGGCAAACGGGCGCCAATACTAGCTTGCTGCGCGACATCCTGCCTACCCCCCTCGCCAGCGCCAAGCCACTACCAACGGCCACCGCCCCCCCGCCCCTACCCCCCGTTGCCGTAACCGAGACCGATAGCCTCCTCACGCTGCAAGCCGGCGGCATCGCGGTCAGCTTCAGCAAATTGACGGGCCAGCTGGGCAAGGTAAAAGGCAACAACGGCGACAAGCTCAGCTTCGCCAACGGCCCGGTGCTGGTGGGCGGCGCGGCCACTTTCGCCGGCCTGGCGCACCACCCCGAGGCCGGCGCCGAAGTGGTGGAGGTGCGCTACCAGGGCGCCCTCACCACCGTGCGCTGGACGATGGGCCCCGACGGCTGGCTGCGCCTCGACTACACCTACGACTTGCCCAAGGGCGACTACCCCGCCGCGGGCTTGACGTTTACCTACCCCGAGAACTACGTGCTCGGCGCCAAGTGGCTGGGCAAAGGCCCCTACCGCGTGTGGAAAAACCGCCTGGCCGGCCCCACCACCAACGTCTGGGAAAATGCATACAATAACACCCAAACCGGTGCTGCGCCCTGGCTCTACCCCGAGTTTAAAGGTTATTTTGCCGACGTGGCCTGGCTCG
The DNA here is from genome assembly GCF_009755225.1 of Hymenobacter ginkgonis. Lineage (GTDB taxonomy): Bacteria > Bacteroidota > Bacteroidia > Cytophagales > Hymenobacteraceae > Hymenobacter > Hymenobacter ginkgonis. The sequence goes on along the minus strand of NZ_WQKZ01000006.1, from coordinate 130,243 downwards.
AAATGAACACCGTAGAAGGCAAATTTCTAGTTGCTACCCCTGACAAAGGCCTGTTCGTGCGGCTGTTCGATTTCTACGGGCTGTCGGGCGTGGTACCCGCGCCGGCGCTGCCGCCAGGCAATTTTTCGTTTCTGGATGCTATTCCGCCCATCGGCACCAAGCTGGCTCTCAACCTCGACAACAACACCAAAAACCTGGGCCCGCTCAGCGAAGTTAACCACCTCGGCGGCCCCACCCGGCGCACACTGTATTTCTTCTTCGGCATCCCGAAGACGACCGGCAAGCCCCAGCCCTACACCGTGCCGGCCAAGAATGACCTGTTTTAGGGGGGTAGAGCAGTGAGTAAAACCTGATTATTACGCCTAAAAAGAACGTCCTACTGAACGCAGGGAAGCAGCTCGCTCGCATTACCCAAGCGCGATGTGGTAGCGATGTTTCCCTACTTTCAGCAGGACGTTCTGAGCATTTCATTTATGTAAATTATTCTGGCTATGAGCTACTTTTTGCGCAGCATTGGCGCAACACTGCTGCTACTTAGCGCAGGCTTAGGCAGCTTGGCCCACGCCCAGGCGAGTGGCCCTACCCCCCTGCCTAACACCGTCATCGTGCCGGCTTCGGATTTTTTGGAGGAGCTGCCGAAGGGCGACATTATCGCCACTGCCGGCGAGCTGAAGGCGCCGTGGCTGTTCAACAATACGGCGCTGGTGCTCAAGTCGAAAACCAACTTGCTCACCCAGGTGCAGGTGCCGGCCGCGGGCACCTACTACCTCTACGTGCGCAGCCAGGGCGGCCCCAAAACGTCGTTTCGGGTGGCCGTGAACGACCAGCTAACGGCTACCGCTTTTGGCCAGGGGCCGCTGAGCTGGCAGCCGGGCGGCACCTTCGCGCTGCCCGCCGGCCCGGCCGATATCAAGATTACCCGCGTCGAGCTGGGCGGGGCGTTTGACGTGCTGGTGCTCAGCCAAAACCCGCAGCTGGCGGAAGCCGACGTGCGGCCCCAGCAGCTAGCCGCCGATGTGCAGCTGCTGCACGAGTACCCTATTCCGGCTTCCAACGCCGTGAAGTTTGGCGATGTGACCGGCGACGGCAAGACTGATTTTGCCGTGCTAAGCCCCGATTTTTCGGTGCACGTATTCGACAACAGCGGCCGTGCGCTGTGGCAGTACCAGGCTCCTAGTGAGTACGTAAAAGAGCGCTCCGAATTTGAGGCGCCCGGCGTGGTGTGGGATTTTGACCACGACCGCCGGGCCGAGCTGGCGCACTGGCGCTTCCACGACGGCCGCGAGTGGCTGGTGCTGGCCGACGGCCGCACGGGCCGCATCCGCCGCGAGGTGCCCTGGCCTACCCGCCCACTACCCCACGACTACAACAACTTCCGGCTGGCGGTGGGCCGGCTGCACCCCGGCGGCGCCCCCAACGACCTGGTGGTGCTCACCGATATGGGCGGCACCATTTCGGTTTCAGCCTACGATGCCCAGCTAAAACCGCTCTGGACGCACACCGAACCGCGCAAAAAGGACAGCCTCGGCCACTACGTCTACCCCGTTGACCTCGACCAAGATGGTGTGGATGAGGTGCTGGTGGGCTCGCTGCTGCTCGACGCCAAGGGGAAGGAAATCTGGAACCGCTTCGACCTGCTGCCCGACAACCACGACCACGCCGACAGCTACAAATTTGCGGATGTGAACCACGACGGGCACCTCGACATCGTGACGGCCAACAGCGAAACCGGCGTCTTCGTGCGCCAGGCGTTCACGGGCAAAACCATTTGGCAGGTCACCGCCGAGCACAGCCAGCAAATTCAGGTGGGCGACTTTTTGCGTGCCGTGCCGGGGCCGCAAGTAGTGGTGGGCGGCCGCACCTACGGCAACCGCGAAGCCGGCGAGCCCTACCTTTCGAGCCAGCTCTATTGGTTTGACAGCCAAGGCCGCCGCGTGAAGAAATGGCCCGGCACCCCGCTCAACGGCAACCCCGATTTTGTGCGCGGCAACTGGCGCGGCGACGGCCGCACTACCGACTTGTTCTGGTACAAGTTTCGGCTCAACGATGCCGGTACCGGCGAGCTGTACTTCCCCGATCCGGTGTTTCACCTATTTGATTTTGAAGGTACCGGGGCCGAGCAGGTCATCACCCTTAGCCCCGGCTGGCTGCGCGTGTACGGCAGCCGCCAAGCCCAATCGAGGGGGGTAGACCTGAAGAAAAACCCGGAGTATCTGCAACGCACCGTGGTAAACCACACGCACTACTAGCCACAGCGGCGCTGTAGCGCGGCCGCTACTGGCGGCCCAGCGTCACGCTCATTAGGCCGATTACTACATCATTAGCCAACGCGTGCATAGTGAGGCTTTTGAGCTTCTTTTTCGGGTCGAGGGGTAGTTCCAGCACGGTGGCCGCGCCACCGTCGATGGCGCGGGTGCTGTAGCCCTTGAGGCTGGTATACTTAGCAAAATCGCGGGTGATGAGGCCCGTTTTGAGGTGCACCCGGTAGGGCTTGGGGGCGTTGGTGCGGAAGGCAAAGCCATCGTCCTGGTAGTCTTGCTCGATGGGCCACCAGTTGTCGGGGTTGCGCAGGGGTAGGGTGGCGGTGCTGCCATCGGTGTAGGCCACGGTCACTTCGCCGTTGGCAAACTGGCTTTGCATGGCGCTGGTGCTGCCGGCCAGCAGCAGCACGGCGCGGGCGGCCTGCCCGCGCAGGGGCACCGTGGCTTGGCGCGGGTAGTTATCCCACTGCGACACGAACAGAATATTCCTACTTCCGGCCGCGCTGGGCGTCCGAAAGGGCATCCCCGTAGGCAGTTGAATCTCGTTTTTAGTGCCCGCCAACCGGCGCAGACCGCTGTCGTCGATGTTGGCTTGGGTGAGGGGGTAGCACCAGTTGCCGATGCCCTGGGTGGGCAGCTCCAGCGTGGCCGTAGTGGCGCGCGGGCTCAGGTAGCGGTTCTGAAAAATACGCGTTACCTGGTCGTTGTAGTAGGGCGCGAGGTCCACGGTTTCCCACTTGGCGGACTTAGCCGGGGTAGCGATGGGCGCGGCGGCGAGCGGGCTTTGCACCGTTAGGGGCAGTGGCTCCCACCACTGGAAATCTCCTTGCTGAAGCTGCACGAAAGCGGTGCGGCTACCGGGTTGCCCGGCTACCTGGGCCGTGAGTTCGGTGCCGGTGGCTGGGGTTTGCACCTGGCGCAAGGCCTGCTGCGGGTCGCGCACCGGCCCTACCCTGGCCGGGGCAAACTGCGCCGCGAAGCGGCCACCGGGCGCCACCGTGGGCGCGGGCCGCGCCGGGCTGATAGCCGGCCCTTGCCACTGAATGGCCACCACGTAGCGGGCCGCCGGGGCACTCGTGACTTCGATAGTTGGCTGGCCCACCGCCCCGGCTAAGTTGTGCCAGGCAACCGGCTGGCCGTTCACCGTCACCGACTGGATGTGGTCGGCCAGGGCGGGCACTTGCAGCTTCAGAGCCAGCGCTTTGGCAAAGCTCGGCACGATGGTGTACACCTCGCGCTGGCCCTGCCGCCGAAACTGAAACGATACATCGGGCACCTTAAGCCGGGCCGAATCCCAGGCGGCGGGTAGGCCGGGGCGCACCCGCAACGTGTCGTGCAGGGCATCGGGCTGAATGCCGAACAAGCCCTCGACCAGCGAGCGGGCGGCTACCCCGATGGGGTCGGCAAAGTCGCGGTACAGTTCGCCGCGGTTGGCGTCGTAAAAGGAGATTTGCTGGAAATTGCCGGGGCTGGCGCCCAGGTACATGCTTTCGAGCAGGGCGCTTTTCCAAAGCAGAAAAGCCGCTTCGCGGCGCCCGGCCTGCCAGTAGGCGAGGGTGGCGTGCAGGTTTTCGGCCATCACCACGTTGTTGAGCGACCAGTCGTAGGGTTGCCAGTTGGTGGTCGAAAGCAGGTAGTAGCCGGCGTCGGGCAGGCCCGCCGCCCGCACCGGAATGTGCGGCAGCTCGGCATCGATGTAGCGCAGGGCCTGGTAGGCCTGCAAAGCATCGGGCACCTCCGAATCGAGGGCGTGGTAAATGGTCCAGAGGCCCGCGGCGGGGTGCAACTGCTTCAACCCCAAAGCATCCTGATACTCCGCGTACCAGCCCTGGCCCGGCAGCCAGAGGCGCTTATTAATCGCCTCGTGGATGCGGGCGGCCTCCTGGCGGTAGGGCGCGGCGTCTTCGTGCAGCAGCGCGGCCAGCTCGGCGGCCAGCTGGTTGGCGAAGTAGTTGTAGGCCGAGGTGTGCGTGACAGCGCCGCCGCTGTATTGGAGCGCGTCACTGGCCCAGATGGCGGCGTAGGCGTCGTAGAGGCCATCGCCGTCGGGGTCGAAGTTGCGCTTTTCCCAGGCCAGGTGGCGTTGCAGGGTAGGCCACAGCTCGCGGGCCTCGGCCAGGTCGCCGGTCCAGCGCAGATGGCGCAGCAGGGCATCCACGTACACGAGGTTCATGTCGTAGTGGTGGGGCCGAAAATCGCCGCCGGGGTTGCGGCTGATGTAGCCGCTGCTGAAGATGGCCGTGCCCAGCTTTTCAAGCTGCCGGGCCTCGTGCAGCGCCGTATCGGGCACCACCGGGCCGCTGGCCGGGCTCAGGAGCTGCGACTTGGCGTAGGCCCGAAAGTGCTGGCTGGCTCGGTCGTGCCAGCCCAGCGGGTCGGCGGCGTAGGGCCCGCGCCAGCCGTTGAGCCGGATGCGCCAGGCCACCGCGCCGTGCAGGTACGAGGGTGCCTCCCAAATGGCATCGGCCGCCACCGCCAGCGCCCCGCCCAGCGTGTTGATATACGCGTCGGGGGTGCTGACTTGCACGCGGCTGGCCAGCGCCGTCCGCGCCGCTTCGGCTTGCGCAAAAGCAGCGGGCAACTCTTTATAAGTTAACTGCTTAGCATCGCCTGGCTTCTGCACCTGGAAGTACAGCGCCTCGCCGGCCCGCACGGACATCACGCCGGCCAGCACCGGCGTGGCCGAGCCCTGAGAAGCCAGCAGCTCCTCCGGCGACGCTTGCTGCGCGGCGTCGGCCAGGCGGAGCTTGGCCGCGGGCGGCCCTACCCCCACCAGCACCTTGGGCGCGGGCGGCGGGGTAGGCGCTTTGGCCGGCTCCCCTACCCCATAGGTCAGCTGAAAGGTGTTGTCTTTCAGCACAAACGCGTTGCCTTGGCAATACTCCGGCTTGAGGTAAAAACTCGATTCAGGGTCGGCGCCGATGTCGCCGTCGCGGCTGAACTTCTTGCCCGTGGCCCCGCCGAAAACCCACAGCAGCTGCACCTTTTTGGCGGGCACATTATCGAACTGCGCTCTCACCAGCACGCCTTCGGCGTCGGCCAGGGCCAGCACTTCGAGGTGCAGCCGGCCAGCGCCCAGCAGCGGGTCGGTGATGTCGTAGAGCATGGCGCCGGGGCGATAGCGGGCGGTGATGTGCTCCGCCTTTAGCAGCCACTTGCTCTGGCCACCCGCGAGCAGGCCAAATTTTAGATTGCCGCCCATGCCGGGCAGGTAGAGGGCAAACTCGGGTAGGTCACCGGCCTCGACGCGGAAGGCGGTATTGGTGCCATAAAGGGCGCGGTTGAAGCGCCGTTCGCCGTTGGTAATGACAAAATCCTGGCCCTCGGGATGGTAGCGCAGCGTGCGCGGCTGGTTGTGCCAGAGCGGAGGGGTAGGCGCTACTTGCGCCTGCCCTACCCCCCTCAGCAGCCCCCACAGGAGCAAGAGCAACGTGCTTTTTAGCGTCATCAATCAAGTTGTAACTGGTTTAGCACTACCCCAGGGTCGAGTAGATACACGCGAATGGTAGCCGGCCCCGCGGCCGAAACCTCGTGGGTGGTCTGGCCCTGCGAGAAGCCGCGCAGCACGTTTTCTTTCCACTGTTTCGAATCGGCAGGCACGTTCACATCCACCACCTGGGGCGGGCCTTGGTTGACCGAAATGGCGTAGTGCAGGCCCCGGCCGGCGTAGAGCCCAAAGGTGGGCAGGCAGCGCACGGCAATGGTGTGCGGGCCGGCCGGCAAGTCGGCCCGGTACTCCAGGTAGGGCGCCTGGGTTAGGTCGGGGGCGGCAAAAGAAGGCACGTCGTAGGGCAGCCGGGTGAGGCCCTGGCCACCGAGGCCCAGGCCAGGCAGCTGGGTCAGCTTTTCGCCGGCGCGCTCCTGCTTATGGGTGTAGGCGGTGGCAGGGATGAGGCGCGGTGCCGGGCCAGCCGCGACGAAACTGGCTAGGGCAGCCGAGGCTTTACCAGCCGCCACCAGGGCGGGCGTGGCCACGGGCGGCATCTCAAATATCTTTTGGTCGCGGGGGTGGGCGCTCATCATGCCGGCCCACTTGCCGCCGGCTATTCCGTCGTTGTAGTGGCGCGTCAGGACTTGAATTTGGTCATAGGCGGCCTGGGCTTTTTGAGCGTAGGCGAGGGCTTCGCCTTGGCCCTGCTGGGCTAGCGCTAGGCTGCGGGCGGCGTAAAACACCTTCTCATTCAGCAGCCGGGCGCCCTGCGTGGGGTAGAGAATCAACTCAAAATAAGCCGCTTGCAAGGCGGCTGGCACTTGCTTTTGCAGGGCCTGCGCCTCGGCAGCAATCTTTTGATAAGCAGCCAGGCGCTGGTCTTGCTCGGCGGGCGTGAAGGCGACGCCGCTCAGGTGCTCGGGCTTGGCGGCGTGGCCCAGCCGGTAGTATTCTTGCTTGATATGGGCAATGGCGGGAGCCAATTTTGGGCCGAAGGTGGCGGTGGCCCAGTGCAGAGGGTAGCCCGCCGCCGTGGCCGGCGACCAACGGCCCACGTTCCAGGCCAAATCCATCGCAAATTCGGTTTCCAATTCGGCGGGCTTGATGTCGCCCACGTTCACCACCCACAGCCGCCGAGCGCCTAGGGCGTAGGCTTTGCTTAGCTCGTAGCTCACTAAAGAGGGTGAAATGCTCGACAGCCAGAGGTAGTCTTGCGGGGCGCCCCAGTACGAGAGGTGGTAGTAGACGCCGCTGCCGCCACTGCGCTTTTGTTCTTCTTTATCAGATAGTTGCCGAATGTAGCCGTGGTTGTCGTCGGCCCACACGATGGTCACGTCGTCGGGCAGTTTCAAGCCTTCCTGGTACAGCGTCAATACCTCTTTATAAGGGCAAAAAATCTGGGGTACTGGCTGCTGGTGGTAGGCCCCGAGCAGACGGCGTTGGTCGGTGATGATGCTGTCGAGCAGGTGCACCTTGGCGGGGCGGCTGGCGGGGCCGGGCATGCTGCCATCGTGGATGCCGCGCATCCCTACGGTGTATACCGACTCGTAATCAGCACTTTGCTTCACGCGGTCTTCCCAGTAGTGGTACATCTGGGGGCCGTTGAGGTCGTAGCGCCAAGGGCCGGGCTTTTGGCCGTACTCCTGCTGGTAGTTTTCGGCCCACTCAAACACGTTGTTGCGCAGCATGGGCTCGCAGTGGCTGCTGCCCACCACAATGGCGTAGCGGTCGGCCAGCACGGGGCTAGCGGGGTAGTGGTAGAAGGCCTTGGTGCCGGGGTGCATGGCGGGCCAGATGTAGTTGGCTTTCAGGCGCAGCAGCAGCTCGAAGATGTGTGCATAGGTCTGCGGGCCAATATCTTGCACGTCCTTGTCGAGGTGGCGGGCCGCCCAGGGGCGCAGGCCCCAATCTTCATCATTGAGAAAAATACCGCGGTACTGCACCGACGGCGGGCCCGGCGCCAGCCGGCCGGGCTGCACATACAGCGTCGCGTGGTGTGCGGGGGCCACATCGGCCCACCACACCCAAGGCGATACCCCCATGCGCCGCGCCACCTCAAACACCCCGAAAGCCGTGCCCCGCCGGTCGCTGCCCGCAATAACCAGCGCCCGTGGCACGCCGGGAAGCGGTCTCTCAACCACCTCTATCACAAAGCTTTCCCACTGCCCGCGCAGGTGGTCAGTTTTGAGCTTGCCGCTCGCCACGAGTTTGTCGATTAGCCTTGACTGCCCCAGCGTGCCGATGAGTACGGCCGGGCCGGCTGGCGGACGTCCTACCCCCTTTTGCAAAGCTGGGCGCACGCCTGTCACCAGGGCCACGTCGCCGGCAAAGGCTTCGGCCGCTACACGCACCACTTCGGCGTCGCGGGGGTCGAGGCAGAGCGGCGCGGCGCGGTGCGCGTGCACCAGCGGGAAGTTTTGAGGGGTATAGGTAGCCGTAAGCGGCGCGGTGAGCGGCGCCTGGGCTAAGGATGAGTGGCCGACTAGCAGTAGCACCAGAGTGGTTAGCCACAGACTCCGACGCCCTACCCCACCCCCAGCCCCTCCCCTTCGGGAGAGGAGAGCCGGACGAAATCTGACGTTCGCTAACGGTCGCCCCCCCTCTCCCGAAGGGGAGGGGCTGGGGGTGGGGTAGGGCGCCCGAACAGTGTTGCACATAGCAGTAAAATCAATTACGGCGCTAAAGCACCGGGAGCCTTCTCATATACTTCTACCTCCACCAGGCCCAGGGTGCCGGGCGGGCCGGGCTGGTCGGTGGCGGCGGTGGGCACTTTGGGCGCTTCCAACTCGGTGATGTTGAAGGCATCTTTGGCTTGGGTGCTGCCCGTTAGCTCGATGCGCAGCGTTTGGCCGGTGCGCGGGGCGAAGGTGGCGGTGTAGTAGCCCAAGCTGCGCGTGGTGGTGCCCCGGAACACCTCCTGCCCATCGAGCAAGATGCGCAGGGGGTAGGTGCTGGTGCGCCAGCCGGTTAGCTTCATCGCCACTTCGCTAATGCTGGCGGGGCGCGCCAGGGTGTACTCAATCCAGGGTTTAACCTCTTTGCGGTCGCTTACCCACTCCGACAGCTCGTTATCATCAAAGCTCAGCGCGGCGTTGGCGGCGTTAGAATTCGCGGTGGCCGACTTTACCGGCACCGCCACCCGCGACACCGTGAACGATGGCCCCGCCGGCGTGGGCCCGCGCTGCAAGCTCACCGGCAGGTCGCGGCCCGGTAGTTGGGTAGCTAAGCCATCTTTCACCATCACCGGCTGCGATTTCAAGCTAATGGCGGCCGGTTTCAGCCCCTCGGCCGTGGCCGATAACGTGATGTTGCCGGCCTGCGTGGTGGTGCGCACAAGCACGCGGTTCACGCCGCCTTCCACGGGTAGGCTTTTGGCCAAGATGTAGTTGCCAGGCCCTTGGGCCAGGCCGCCGCGCCACTCGGCGGGGCCGCTGAGGGCGAAGTTGACCATATTCAGCGCCGTGGGGCAGCGGCGGCCTTGGGCGTCTACGGCCTCTACTTGCACCAGGGCGAGGTCGGTGCCGTCGGCGCGCAGGCCGGCGGGGCTAGTGGTAGGCGTAAGGCGCAGGGCCACGGCCGGGCCGGCCGTTTGGTGTTCGGCTTCACTCACTTTCTGGCCCGCGGCGTCGTAGCTCACGGCGCGCAGCGTGCCGGGCTGCCAGGCTACATCCTTGAAAGTGAACAGGAACCGGTAGCTCTGCTGGCCAAAACCCAGCGACTTGCCGTTGAGAAACAGCTCCACTTTTTCGCCGTTCGATACTACGTCCACGTTCTTCACTACCCCCTGTTTATAGTTCCAGTGGCCGATGAGGTGGGTATGCGGGTGCTCGGGCTCGACCCAGCCATCCCACATCACCTGGTGAGCGTAGTAGCCGTCTTTGGCGATGCGCAGGGCATCGACTTCGCCGCTGCGACGGTAGTTTTCTTCGCCCCGGTAGTGGGTGTTGGTGTCGGAGAAAACGATGTTGACGCCGCCGGCGCTGCTGCGGGTGCCGGTGCCGGGGCGCTCGTGCCAGTAGTCGTACCAGCGCATGACGTCCTCGCGGGCCTGCGAGTCCTGGTTGCGGTTGTACTCGGCGGCGCTGGCGCCTTTGTAGGGCGGGCCGGCGCCGTCTTGGTGGTAGGGCGGCGTGAGTTCGTCCCAGTACTTGCGCAGGGCTTCGTCGCGCGAGTACTCCATGGCCCACAGCGGTTTGCCAGCGCTTTTATTGATGTAGAGCATCTCGCCGCCGTACTCGGCCTGGGCAATATCAAGCATCTCGCGCGAGCCAATGGCCCTACCCCCGTGCGGGTCGTAGAAGTTGCGAATGTCCTTCAGCTCCTGCATGTGGGCGGCGCTGATGCTCTCGTTGCCACCCTCGTAGAAGAGGATGCTCGGGTTGTTGCGGTTATAGATGATGGCGTCGCGCATCAGCTCTAGGCGCTGGCCCCAGCGGCGGTCGCTCACGTCCTTTTCGGCGTCGCCGGCGGGCATGGCCTGGGGCAGCCCTACCCTATCGCACGACTCAATGTCCTGCTTCCAGGGCGTCACGTGCATCCAGCGCACGAGGTTGGCGTTGCCGCTCACCATCAGGCCATTGCTGTAGTCGCTCAGCCAGGCCGGCACGCCCAGGCCCACGGCGGGCCACTCGTTGCTGGTGCGCTGGGCGTAGCCATGCACCATCATGGCGCGGTCGTTCAGTTTGATGAGGCCGCCCGCAAACTCCGTTTTGCGGAAGCCAGTGCGGGTTTTTACTTCGTCAACCACCTTGTTATCAACCAACAACTTGGTCGAAACGGTGTACAGGTAGCCGTAGCCCCAGCTCCAGAAATGCACGTCGGCCAGGCGGCCCTGGGCGCGCACGGTGCGGGTCTCGCCGGGCTGCAAGGTCGTTTTGCCGCCGGGCACCGTTAGCACGGTTTTGCCGGTGCCGTCGGCCACGGTGGCTTCGTAAGTGAAGGTGCGCGGCCCTACCCCCTCGTTTTTCACTTGGGCCTCGGCTACCACCGTAGCTTGGCCTTTAGCAATGTCAAAGTCCTGGGCATATACGTATACGCCTGTGGTGCCCAAGGCCGAAAACAGGGGTAGGGTCTGGTGCAACGGGCTCATTACGTGCAAGTACACATTCTTGGGAATGCCGCCGTAGTTGGCGTTGAAGTTGCGGTTGCTCCACTGGTAGGTTTGGCCGGTGGCGCGTTCCTTGTAGTCCCAGTCGTTGTCGGTGCGCACGGCCAGCACGTTGTCCTGGGGCGCGGGGCGCAGGTAGGGCGTGATGTCGTAGCCCACGGCCATTACGCCGTTTTCGTGCAGGCCCAGGCGCTGGCCGTTCAAGTAAAACTCGCCCGCCAGCCTTACCCCCTCAAACTCGACGAACACTTTTTGGCCCGCCGCACCGGCCGGCAGCCGGAAATGCTTGCGGTACCAGGCCACGCCGGTGCTCAGGTCCTTGATGTCTTTTCTAAACGCCTCGTCCTCGTTCCAGGCGTAGGGCAGCGTCACGGCTTTCCAAGTTTGGTCATCGAAGCCAGCGGCTTCGGCACCCTTGGGGTCACCCACTAGCACCCGCCAACCAGGATTGAAACCGTAGGTGGTGCGGCCGGGGATAGGCGCTGCGGCAGCCGGAGCCAGCCCGCCCAGCCAAAGTAGCGGCAGCCAGCCCAGGATGCACCAGCGGTAAAAATAGAAGCGGTTCATTCGCATAGGTAGCGGGGTGGGGAGGGGGTAGGCGAAGTAAGCAGCTGGGGCCACGGCTACTCTCCTGTACTGTGGCGCCCGGCGCGGGGCCACGCAAAAGCCCGGCCTTCGCGGGAATGATTTCCGCAAAGGCCGGGCTAGTTCAGCGGCGCTACTTACTTAATAACCAGGGTTCTGGTCGTAGAGGCCGGGGGCCGAACTCAACTCAACTTGCGGCACGGGGTAGAGCAATAAGTTGGGCGTGATGGGGCGGGTTATTTTGCCATTCACGTCATCGGTGAGCACCCAGGCGTTCATCACGTCCAGCACCCGGCCCGAGCGCATGAGGTCATACCAGCGCAGGTTTTCGCCAGCAAATTCGCGGCGGCGCTCGGCGAGCAAGCTGTTCACGTCGAGCGTGGTGAGGGCGGGCTGGGCGGCGCGGGTGCGCATGGGCGTCAGCAGGGCCGCGGCATCAGCGGGCGTGCCACCGGCGCCATTGAGTATGCACTCGGCCTTCATCATCAGGATGTCGGCGTAGCGCATCACGATGTAGTTGATGGGCCAGTCGGTACGGCTCACGCCACGGCCGGTGGGGTTCAGGTACTTCTTGTAGAAGGAGCGCGTTTCGGTGATGCCGGCGTAGGTGTAGCCCGGCTGAATGGTGAAGGCCTTGCGGGTATCGGTAGTAGCGTAGGCATTGGTTATCAGGTCGGTAGAGCAGGGCTTAATCCCCACCGAGCCGGCCGCAAACGGAATACCGCTCAGCGTGTAGTAGGCGTCGGGAATAACCACGTTGACGAACGAGCCGCCAATCGAGCCGTTGGCGATGTACTGGATATCGAATACCACCTCGGCGTTGTCTTCATTGGTGTACGAAAACACGTTAGGGTAGCTCGGCAGCACCGAGAACTTGGCGCTGTTAATCACATCATTCAGCAGCGGCAGGGCTTTGTCGTACTCCTTGCTAGCGAGGCCGGGGCCGTTGATGCCGTAGGTTGGGCCCGAGCGCGTGAGGTACACCAGGGCCAGCATGCCTTTGGCGGCGTACTGGGTGGGGCGGCCCACGTTGGCGGCGGTGTAGGTGGTAGGCAGGTTGGCAATGGCCGTTTGCAGGTCGCTGATAATGAGGTCGTACACCTTCGTTACTTCGCTGCGCGGAATCTGGGCCACGTCCTGCGGAATCAGCGCCTTGTCAATCACGGGCACTTTGCCAAACTTGCGCACCAGGTCGAGGTACATGAAGGCCCGAATAAACTTGGCCTCCCCTTCGTAGCGCGTTCGCAGCGAGCCCGTTACCCCGCCGTTGGTGGCCAACTGGTCGAGCAGCGTATTGGCCCGGAAGATGGTCGAAAAGTCCGAAGCCCAGGCATCGGCTACGTAGGGATTGATGGGGAGCAGCGACGCCGCGAAATTGTTGATAGGGTCCCAGTCGCGCGAACCGATATCGCTGATACCGTAGATGTTATCCGAGCGCAGCTCCGACAAGATAACCTCGCGGTCGGGGTAGCCGCGCAGCTGGCTGTACACCGCCGTCATGGCCTGGTCGAAGTCGGCGGCCGTTTTGTAGAAATCCGGGACCGAGCCGTTCGAGATGGGCGTTTGAATAAGTTCTTTTTCGCAGCCGCCCAACGCCAGGGTGCAGGCGACAGATAATAAGAGAAGGAGTCGTTTCATGGGAAGGGAATTCTGAAAAGCGAGGGGAGTAGGCCGGGCAGTTAGTCCGCCGCCCCTACCCCCCTTCCAGCTTAGAAGGTAAGATTGAGGCCCAAAATCAGCGTCTTCGACAACGGCAATCCGCCGTAATCAGTGCCCGATACGAAGGTGCCGGTGTTGCTGGTGTTCACGGCGTCGGGGTTGAGGCCGCCGTAGTACTTATCGTGGCCAAAGAAGTTTTCGGCCGTTACGTACACGCGGGCACCCTGGGCCACGCGCTTGTTGATGAGCAAGCCCAGGTCGTAGCCCACCGTGATGGTGCGCACCCGGTAATAGTCGGACGAGTACAGCCAGTCGGTGTTGCGGATAAAGCCGAAGCTGCCGGTAGCCTTGCCCTTCACGCCGTTGCCGGGGTTGTCGGCCGATTCCCAGCGGTCGCGCACGCGGCCCAGGGCGTTCTCCTTATAGCCTACGCTGGTGCGGTCGATGGCGCGGCCCAGGGTCGAGTAGATGGAACCGCCGTTCTGGCCCTGAATGAGGAAGCTCAAATCAAAGCCCTTGTAGCGCAGCGTGTTGGTAACGCCCCAGGTGTACTTGGGGGTAGGGTTACCCACTACCTGGCGGTCGTTGCTGTCGATTTTGCCGTCGCCGTTGGCGTCTTCGTACTTGGCATCGCCGGCAGTTTCGGAACCGAACAACGCCACTTTATTATCAATATCGGCTTGGGTGAGAATACCGGTTTGCTTCACTACAAAAATGCTGTAGATAGGCAAGCCCACGCGCAAAATATTGCTCGGCGTGTCGAGGCCGTTGGGCACTTCGATGGTGGCATCGCCGGGGCCCAGGTGCTTCACTTCATTCTGGTTGTGGCTCAGATTGAAGGAGGTAGTCCAAGAGAAAGCACCTTCTAAGTTGCGCGAAGTAGCTTCGAGTTCCCAGCCGCGGTTTTGCACTTCGCCAATGTTAACGAGGTTGGTGCCGAAGCCCGAGGCCGTGAGCACCGGCACGTTCAGGAGCAGGTCTTGGCTGGTTTTGGTGTAATAGTCGGCCGAGGCCGTGATGCGGTTCTTGAGGAAGCCCACGTCCACCCCGAAATCGACGGTGCGGTTGCGCTCCCACTTCAGTTCCGAGTTGCCTACTTTGTTGGGCGCCTGGCCCGTTACCTGGGTGCCCGCCGTGCCGCCAAAGGCGTAGTTGGCGAAACCTAGCGTGGCAATGCTGCTGTAGTCGCCAATGGTATTATTGCCCGAGTAGCCCAAGCTGGCCCGCAGTTTCAGGTCGCTCACGGCCGTGAGGGGCAGCATGAAGGCCTCTTGCGAAATGCGCCAGCCCGCTGACAAAGCCGGGAAGATACCCGCCTGGTTTTCAAAGCCGAAGCGCGACGAGGCATCGCGGCGCACGCTGGCCGACAGCAGGTAACGGCCGTCGAAGGCGTACTGCAAGCGGCCGAAGTACGAGAGCAGTACGCTCTGCGATTCGGTGGTGTAGTTGCTGCCCGTGCCCGAGATGTTGGTGGCCGCGTTCAGCGTCGTGACGGTGTTGTTGATGAAGCCGCCGGTGGCCGCCAAGGCCACGTTGTCGAGCTTGGCGAAGTTGTAGGAGAAGCCAGCCAGCGCCGAGAAGTCGTTCTTCCCGATGACTTTGCTATAAGTAGCCGTGTTTTCGTTCACGAACGTTTGGCGACGGAACGCGCTGTACGAGCCCGAGGCCAGCGACGTCGCCAGGTTGCGCGTGGGCGGCTGGTACGACTTAGACGTCACGTCGCTGTTGTCGAAGTTGAGCGTCGAGCGCAGGCGTAGACCCAGAACTGGCTGCAACTCGGCGAACACCGTACCCAGCGTGCGGAACGTGCGGGTGTCGCCCTGGTACGCCTTGATAACGCTGATGGGGCTGGCCGTGGACACGCCCCAGCGGTAAGCTTCGTTTTTGCCGTAGGCGGTGTTAATGCCGGCCGAATCTTCGGCAATGGGCGTTTCGGACAGTATCTGGTGCAGGCGGCTATCCTTGCCCTCAATACCCGCATCGGTGGCAATGGAGAAGGTAGGGGTCAGGGTCAGGCCAAACTTGAGCTTGTCGCTGGCTTTCACTTCCACGTTGGCGCGGGCCGAATAGCGCTTGTAGCCCAGCCCGATGGCGATGCCGTCTTGGTTAGTGTAGTTGCCCGATACGTAGTAGTTTACGTTGTCGGTAGCGCCCGAGGCACTTACCTGGTAGTTTTGGCTGAGCGCGCTGCGAAACAGCTCCTTCTGCCAGTCGATGTAGGTGAGGCCGGGGTGGCCGGGTAGGGCCCAGCGGTCATCCAGTATCAGGTCGGGGTTTACGGCGTTGCCGGTGAGGCCCAGGATGCGCTGGCGCTCGGCGGTAGTTTGGCTGGCCGTGCGGCCCGTGCCCGATTTCACCCAGTTGTTGTTGATGATTTCGGTGGCCTTGGCGGCCCACTCGTCGCCGTTGAGCAAGTCAAGTTGCTTGGCGGCCTTCGAGATACCAGCGAAGGAGTTGATGCTGATGATGGCCTTGCCCGTGCGGCCGCGCTTGGTGGTGATGAGCACTACCCCGTTGGCCGCCCGCGAGCCGTAGATAGCGGCCGCGGCCGCATCTTTCAGTACCTCAATATTTTCAATATCATTGGGGTTGATGTTGTCGAGGGGGTTGCCGCTGCTAAAGCGGCCGCCGCCATTGGCCGCCGCCGTTTCGAGCGGAAAGCCGTCAATCACGTACAGCGGCTCGTTGCCGGCCGAGATGGAGCCCGCACCCCGCACCTGAATGCTGAAGGCCCGGCCTGGTACGCCCGACGTTTGCTTCACCTGCACACCGGCCAGCTGGCCTACCAGCGCCTGGTCGACGCGGGCAATGGGGCGCTCCTCCAGCTTTTTGGCGTCGAACGAGGCGATGGCGCCCGTCACGTCGGCCCGTTTCTGGGTGCCGTAGCCCACCACTACCACGTCGTCGAGGCTCTTGGCATCGTCCACCATTTTGATGGCAAACTTCTCGGGGCCGCTAAACTTACGCTCCTGCGTTTGGTAACCCACAAAGCTGAATACCAGCGTGCCAGCCGTTTCGGGCGCCGCCAGGGTAAAGCTACCGTCGGGGCCCGAGGTGGTGCCGCGGGTGGTGCCTTTGAGCACCACCGTTACGCCGGGCAGGCCTTCGCCGGTGGGGGAGGTAATGCGGCCGGTGAGCGGCCACTCGGCCACGGCGCGGGGAGAGGTAACGTGGGCCAGGGCAGCTACCGGCGCTGCACTAGCCAGCAGCAGCGGCAGGCAGCACACCAGCAGCCGACGACGGGGCCAAGCGTAATGTTTAGACATTGGAAGGGTGGGTTTTATAAAGACGGAAGTAGTGCGTGAGTAAGGAGAAACTCACCAATAATTAACCAATATTATCCAGTTTTTCGCTCGACACTCTCCTGTAGACTACTGGCTAACCAGGAATTTATTAGCCCCTACCCCACCCGCAGCACGAAGGCCGAGGCTGTGCCCGCCGCCCCGCCCTGCGAGGCGCAAAAGAGGTATTCGGGGCGGCCATCGCGCAGCAGCAGCTGCGGCCGTTCGAGCCGGCCGTAGCGCTTGAGGTTGGTGGGGGCCGGGGGCTGCGCCACGCCGTAGTCGCGCAGGGGCAGGAAGGCAATTTTAGGGAACGTCCAGGCTTTGCCGTCTGCCGATTCGAGGTACAGGCCCACGTCCTGGCTATACACGCCCATGTCGCGGGCCAGCAGGTTGAACTTGCCGTGCTGCCACCACACAAAGGCATCCTCAAACTGCTTGTTCTGCCCCTGCCCCGAAAAGTCGATAACTGGGTTGCCGGCATACTTTACATAAGGCCCGACGAGGTGCTCGGCCACGGCCAAGCCGTACTTGCGGTTGCCCCGGATGGGCTGGCCCTGCGCGGCCTCGTACTCGGCCGTGTTCCACGATTTGTAGTAGAGCCGGTACTCGCCGTTGGGGTGTTTGATGAAGGCGGGGTTGGTGGTGCAGTGGTCGTCCCAGGCGCCGGCGGGGCCGGGTAGCAGCAGGGGTTGGTCGGGGCGCGTCCAGGGGCCTTCGAGGGTGGGTGCGGTGGCCAGGCCGATGCGCTTGGTATCGGTTTTACCGTTCGAATTGCCCATAAAAAACAGGCAGTACTGGCCATCAACAAACTGAATGCTGGGGTTGTGGCAAGTAGTGGCATCCCAATAGCCGGGGCCGCGCGGAGCCAGCACGGTTTCGCGCACTTCGTAGGGACCCTCGGGCCGGGCGGCCACGGCGCGCACTATTTCGGAGCCGTTGAGCCAGCCGCCCATGCCTTTTTTGGCGTCCCAGCGCGAGAAGAACACGTGCACCCGGCCATCGGGCCCGTAGATGGGCGAGCTGCACCACACGTAGTAGCCGGGCAGCTCCAGCACGCGCCCCACCGGCCGCAGGTGGCGGCTGAATTTGGCAAAGTCGCGCCGCGGATAGGTAGCATATGTGCTGAGGCGGCCAGCACGCGCCCACGCTTGCGCAAACGGGGCCAGTAGCAAGCCAGTTAGAAAGGTGCGGCGGGTGGGCATGGGTAGGGCGCTGAGTCTTTACTCAAAAATGCGCCAGCCCTACCCCCCTCACTCTCCTGCACTGTGCGGGTAGGGCTCCCGCCAGACCAAGGGGCGTCCTGCCCTACCCCCTACTTTTTCAGCAAGTACTTCTTCAAATCCAGGCCCTTTGCTTCGCGGATGCCTTCGGCCACGGCTTCGGCATTGAGCTTGGCGCCGGCCTCAATGGTGTGGGTGTGGTCGGTGGTATTAAAGTAGGTGCTCTTAACTAGAGCCTCGCCGGCGCGGTCGTACTTGTCGGCAATAAGCTGGTTGAGGTCGATGAAGGTGGCTTTGGCCTGGCGAGCGGCTTCGGCGGCCCACTTGCCATAGTCGGCGCTGCTGCGGTTCACCTTGCCAGCGGTCCAGGAGTTGCGCGGAATGGGCGAGCACACCACCACCGTGGCGCCCTGCTTTTGCGCCTCGCCGATGAACTGCCGCAGGTACCAGCCGTAGCTGTGCACCACTTCTTTTTGCTTGGTGAGGTAGTTATAGACTTCCTGGCTTTCGTCGCCGTTGCTCTTGATGGTACCCCGCGCCCGCGTCGAGTCGGTGAGCGGGCTGCTATCGTTGTGCCCAAACTGCATGATAACGTAATCGCCGGGGCGAATCTTGGTGCGCACTTTTTCCCACAGCCCTTGGGTGCGAAAGGTGCGGCTGCTGGTGCCGCCGCGGGCGTCGTTTTCTACCCGCAGGCGGGTGGTGTCGAAAGCGGCGGGCAAGTAGTTGCCCCAGCCCCAGAGGCCGCCGTCGCCGCGGCCCTGGCCGTTTTTCACCGTCGAGTCGCCGATGAGGTAAAGCGTGGGGCGGGGGGTAGGCGCCGCCACATTTAGGAGAAAAGTGGCGAAGAGGGCGAGGGCAGCCAGGGGCAGAAAGCGGGTGGGTTTGAGAAGCATGTGGAGTGTAGGATTTTTAAGTCTGTATTTTGAGCAAAAAAGAACGGCCTGCTGAGCCCCGCGAAGCATCTTGCTCGCCTCCTCGTGACAACGATTTAATTAGCGCTGCGAGCGAGATGCTTCGCGGAGCTTAGCAGGCCGTTCTTTTTTGTGTTCTACTAATTTTTAAACCGCAGTCACCCTACCCTACTTCGCGGCCGCTAGCGTGAGGCTACCCGGCGCCAGCCCCGGCGCGGTGGCCTGCACCGTGATGCTGCCGCCCGGCGCGCTGGCCCGCACAATGGCCAGGCACTGGCCCAGGTACGTGGCGCGCACGCTCGCTTGGTAGGCTTCGTGGCTGCGCACGTCGCCGTTGTCCACCGCGATTACGCGGCCGGGGCCACTGGCGCTGAACGTGATTTGCTGGGTGCCATTGGGGCAGGGCACGCCGTTAGCGTCTACTACGCGGGCGGTGATGTAGGCCACCTCGTCCCAGCCGGGAGCGAGGGTAGGGCGCTCGGTGCTGAGTACGACCTTGGCGGGCGCGCCAGCAGTGCGCAGCTCGTCGGCAGCTACTTCCTTACCCTTGTTGCGGGCCACGGCGCGCAGGGTACCCTTGGCAAAGGTCACATCCCAGGCGCGGGGGCTGTCGTCGGCGGGCTTGGGCTTGGCGCCGAGCGATTTACCGTTGAGGAATAGCTCTACTTCGTCGCAGTTGCTGTATACCTGCACTTTGGCATCGTCGTAGGTATCGAAGTCGGTGGGCGTCCAGTTGGCTACCCAGGCCCCGGCGCCGGCGTTTTCTTCGCGGCGCACCACGTGCACCACGGGCTGCGTAGCCCACCAGCTTTGGCGTTGGTAGCCGAGCGGCCGCCAAAAACCGGCCCGGTCAAACAGGCCCTGGTTGTTGGTGGTTTCGGGCCAGTCGGCCTCGCCGAGGTAGTCGAAGCCCGTCCACAAAAACTGGCCGGCCATAAAAGGCTTGTCGCGTAGGGCCAGCCAAGCGCTGAGCACGTGGGTATTTTCGGTGCCGATGACCTTGCGGGCGGGCTTGGCTTCGTGGGCAGCCACCAGCTCATTTTCGCGGTAGTTCTGGCCCACCACGTCCATGGTTTCGGCAAAGCCATTTTCGTACACCTTCGACTGGCCGGGCCGAAACAGCGCCATCGTCACGGGGCGTGTGGGGTCGAGCTGGTGCACCATATCCTGCTGCTCCTTATACTTCTGGAAGCCGGCCGCGTCGTTGAGGTTGTCGTGAATTTCGTTGCCCACGCTATAAAGCACGATGCTCGGGTGGTTGCGGTCGCGACGCACTAGGTCGCGGGTGTCGGCGCGCCACCACTCCGTAAAGAAGCGGTTGTAGCCCTGCTCGCCGTTGTTTTTGGCGGCCGTCCAGGTATCGAAGGTTTCATCGAGCACCAGAAAGCCCAGCCGGTCGCAGAGGTCCAAAAACTCGGGCGCCACCGGGTTGTGCGCCGTGCGAATGGCGTTCACGCCCACCTGCTTCAGCAAATTCAGGCGGCGCTCCCAGGCTGCCAGCGGCACGGCCGCGCCGAGCGCGCCGGCGTCGTGGTGCAGGCACACTCCCTTGATTTTGAGGTTCTCGCCGTTCAGCCAAAAGCCGGTGGCCGCCTCAAATTTTGCCTCGCGAATGCCGAGGGGGGTAGCCTGCTCGTCGAGCACCGCATTGGCCTGGCGCAAGCGGGTAATAGCCTTATACAAAACCGGTTGCCTAACGCCCCAGCGCTGTGGCTTGGGCACGGCGATTTCCTGGGTGAAAACCACCGTACTGCCGGCCGCTACCGGCTGGCTGGTTTGGGTAGTTTTAACGACCTTGCCGGCCGGGTCGAGCACGGTGGTTTCGACCACGTAGGTGCCGGCCTGGGCGGCTTGATTCATTACTTCGGCCTGCACGCGCACGGTGGCCTGGGCGGCGCTCACCTGCGGCGTGGCCACGTACACGCCCCACTGCGCAAAGTGCACCTGGCTGAGGCTGACCAACCTAACGTGCCGATAGATGCCCGCCCCGGTGTAGTAGCGCGAGGCTGGTTGCACCGAGTTGTCGGCGCGCACGGCCAGCACGTTGGCTTGGCCGGGGCCGTAGTTGAGCTTACCAGTCAGGTCGTAGGCAAAGCTGCTGTAGCCGTAGGGCCGCTGGCCCAGCTGCTGGCCGTTGAGCCAGACTTCGCTGTTGGCCATCACACCGTCAAACTCCACCATTACGCGGCGAGCGCGGTCGGTTTCGGGCAACATAAACTGCTTGCGGTACCAGCCCACGCCGCTGGGCAGGTAGCCCCCGCCGCGGCCGGTGGGCGCAGCCTGGTCATAGGTACCGGCAATGCTCCAGTCGTGGGGCACGGCCACGGTCGTCCACTTGGCATCGTCGAAGGCGATTTGCGCAGCCGCGGGCGCATCTTGCTGCAAGAAGCGCCAGTCGGCATCAAACGCCGTGACGGTGCGGGCCGGCGCTTGCGCTTGAGCCGCTAGCACACTGAGCACTAGCCCAACGGGCAGCCCCAGCCAGCGCAGGGGGGTAGGGAAAGGGGATACAGGCACGGGTGGGGAAAGAAAAACGAAATGGGTCGGAGCCACGAACCGGCCGGCAAGAACGACGGGGGGCGGGGCGGGGGCCTTCCCGCACTCTCCTGCCGGCCTACTTTACCCCTGCGCCACCCCACAGTGCAGGAGAGTGCTACGCCGCAGTAGCGCGTGCTTGCGGCTCGCTTCTCCCCTACCCCCACCCGGCTGCCCATGCGCTTTCTGCTACCTCTTTTTGTGGCCCTGGCCTTGCTGGCTAGTCCAGCGCGCGCCACCGTCACGCTGCCCGCCCTGCTCACCGACAACCTGGTATTGCAGCAAAAAACGACTGTTAGCCTCTGGGGCTGGGCCGCCCCCGGCGAGGCCGTGCGCGTCACCGCCAGTTGGCCTAAAGGGGCCGCAGCCACCGTGGCCGACGCCCAGGGCAACTGGCTGGTGCACCTGCCCACGGGCAAAGCAGGCGGGCCCTACACGCTCACGGTGCAAGGCAGCAACACGCTCACCATCAACAACATTTTGCTGGGTGAGGTGTGGCTGTGCGGCGGCCAGTCGAACATGAATTTCACTATCAGCCGGGTGCCTTCGAGCTGGAAGACGGGGGTAGTAAACGCGGCCGAAGTTATTCCGCAGGCCAACTACCCGGCCATCCGGATGTTCACGGTGGCGCAAAAAGTGGCCGACACACCGCAGCGCGATGTAGAAGGCAAATGGGCGGTGTGCAGCCCGGCCACGGTGGGCGAGTTTTCGGCCGTAGCCTACTTTTTTGCCCAGGAAATCCACCAGAAAACCGGCTTTCCGGTGGGGCTCATTCACTCGAGCTGGGGCGGCACGCCGGCCGAGTCGTGGACGCGCCAGGGGGTGCTGGCCCAGGACTCGGCGCTCCGGCCCATTTTGGTGCGCTACCAGCGCGGGCTGGCCACCTACCCCGCCGACAATGAGGCCTATAAGCAAGCCAAGGCGGCCTACGACCAGGCCCGCGCCACCGACCCGCACACGGCCCTCCCCGCCCCGGTAGCGCCCCTCAATGCGAGCAGCAACAAGTCGCCCTACAAGCTCTACAACGGCATGATTAAACCGCTCATTCCGTACACGCTGCGGGGCGTGCTGTGGTACCAGGGCGAGAGCAACGCCGAGCGTGGCTACCAATATCGCACGCTGTTTCCGGCGCTCATCGAGAGTTGGCGCGCCGAGTGGCACGCGCCTGATATGCCGTTTTACTTCGTGCAAATTGCCCCGCACCGCACCCAGAATGCCGACATCCGCGATGCCCAATTGTACGCATTGCGCACGGTACCGCACACCGGCATGGCTGTGATTACCGACTGGGGTGACTCAGTAGATATTCACCCCCGCAACAAGCAGGTGGTAGGGCATCGGCTGGCGCTGTGGGCCCTGGCCCACGACTACGGCCAGCGCGGAGAGTTTGCGGGGCCGCTTTACCAAAGTATGCAAGTAAAAGATGGGCAGGCTACGCTGCGCTTCGACCACGCCAACGGGCTGGCGGCGCTCAATAGCATCTCGCTGCGCGACTTCACTATCGCGGGGCCCGACAGCGTGTTTGTGCCCGCCCAAGCGCGGGTAATAGGCCATAAGCTAGTGGTAGTGAGCAGCCCACAGGTGCCGCACCCGGTGGCGGTGCGCTACGGCTGGCGGCCTGTGCCGCACGGCAACCTCGTGAATGCGGCCGGGCTACCCGCCTCGCCGTTTCGCACCGATGGGTGGCGGCTGCCTACGCAGGGCTTGCGCTAAGTTGAGCTGGCGCTGAGTAGCACTGCCTCACGCTAAACTGGGTAGCGGCCGCCTAATTCTGAAGCTAATTAAGCAGCCAAATGGCTATAGTTCAGGGCCTAAATAAGCCAGAATCGGTCAAATTTACACAATCGTTTGCAATAGCAGGAGGGAGCAGGAAAGCCCTGGTTTTGAGCCCTTCTACTTTCACAAAAAAAATCACCGAAGAAGGCAACTGCCGGCTTCGTTCTTTCCCACCCACCTTTATGAAAAAACTGTACTGTGCAGTCGGCGGCTTGCTTTTGCTGCTGTTGCTCGTGGCAAGCACCGCCCGGGCCCAGACCACTCCCATTACGGGCAAAGTTACTACCCCCGCCGGCGAGGCCCTGCCCGGCGTAACGGTGCTGCTCAAGGGCACCACCAACGGCACGGGCACCAGCCCCGACGGCACGTTTCAGCTGAATGTACCGGGCGGGCAGGGCACCCTGGTGTTCTCCTACGTGGGCTACGTGAGCAAGGAATTCAAGCTCGCGCCCGGCCAAAAAGCGGTCAACCTCCAGCTCGAAACCGACAACAAGAGCCTCGACGACGTGGTGGTGGTGGGCTACGGCACCCAAAAAGCCTCGAACGTGACCGGCGCCGTGACGGGCATAACGGCCAAGGAAATTGAGGAGCGGCCCGTCAACCGCATCGAGAACGCGCTGGCGGGCCAAATGCCCGGCGTATCGGTGCAGTCGGTATCGGGCGAGCCCGGCGCCGACCTGCAAATCCGGGTGCGGGGCACGGGCTCCATCAACGCCTCAACCGAGCCGCTGTACGTAGTCGATGGCGTGCCGGTGGACAACCTGCGCGGCATCAACCCCACCGACGTGGCCAACCTCGAAGTGCTAAAAGATGCCTCGGCGGCCGCTATTTACGGCTCGCGCGGCTCCAACGGGGTAGTGCTCATCACCACTAAGCGCGGCAAAATCGGCAAGGCGGTGCTGCAATTTTCGGGCTTCGCGGGTGTGCAAACGCTGGAGCGCCGCATTAAGGTGCAAACCGCCGAGGAGTGGATTCAGATGCGCAAGGATGGTATCGACGAAGATTGGGTAAAGCAAAACCCCATCAACCGCGCCGACGACCCCATGAGCGTGCGCAAGGCCCGCCTGGGGGGTAGCGCTATCAGTTCGACGAGCTACTACCGCTACCTCTACGACCCCAAATGGGCCTACGGCACCGACAGCCTGGCGTATACCGATTGGCAAAAGGCGTTTTTTAAGCCCGCACCTATGCAGCAGTACACGCTGGGCGTGTCGGGCGGCACTCAAGATTTCAACTACAGCATCAACGGCTCGTACCTCAACCAGCAGGGCTTAGTAATTAACACGGGCTTGCAGCGCGGCACGCTGCGCGCCAACTTCGACGCCAAGGTGCGCAAAGGCATTCGCCTGAGCCTCACGCTGGCGCCCTCGCTCGAAGGCTCGAACCTGGGCCGCGTCGATGGCAAAGACCAGCAGGCGCTCAACGCCATTCAGATGCCGCCCGTGGGGCCGCTCGACGCCGGCGAGCTCGTGGGCGCCCAGCCTTACAGCGCCTACGCTTGGTCGGGGCGCTACATCAGCCCGGTGGCAGTGCTGCAACGCACCCAAAATAGCACCAGCCGTTTCCGCCTCAACGCCAACCTGGGCCTGAACGTGGACCTGGCCCCTGGCTTGCAATTGCAGCTACTGGGGGGTGTAGATAATACCTATTACATCAACAACTCGTTTTCGCCCACCAACGCCTCGCGCGACTGGGCTACCTCGCCCAACGATGGCTACCTAAGCACGGCCTCGCGCACCCAGAACTTTAGCACACGCTACTTGGCTCAGAGCGTGTTGAGCTATACTAAGCAGTTCGGCGACCACTCCATCAATGCCATCGCGGGCACCTCGCTCGAAACCACCCGGCAGGACAACAGCGGCCAAACCGCCAGCCGCCTGCCCAACGACTGGTCGGGGCTGTTCAACAGTTCCAACTCGGTGACGACGACCTTCACCTCGGTGCCGTACAAGACGGCGCTGGTGTCGTTTTTTGGCCGCGCGCAGTATGGCTACAAAGACAAATACCTGGTTTCGGCCAGCTTGCGCGAAGATGGCTCGTCGAAGTTCGGCGCCAATTCGCACTGGGGCTTGTTCCCGGCCGCGTCGCTGGGCTGGCGCTTGTCAGAAGAGCCATTTTTGAAAAGCGTGACCGCCGTGAGTGACTTGAAGCTGCGCGCCAGCTTCGGCGTAACCGGCAACAACCGCATCCCCGACAACGTGCAGTACGGGCTGCTTAACCCCGGCAACTACTCGCTCAACGGCGTGGCTCAAACCGGCTACGTGCCCGCCAACTTCGCCAACGAAAACCTACGCTGGGAGCAAACTACGAGCTACGACGCCGGTATCGACTTTGGCATGCTTGGCAACCGGCTGCTGGTGTCGGGCGACGTGTACACGCGCACCACCAAAGACTTGCTGCTCAATGCCGTGCAGTCGGCCGTAACGGGCTTCAACAACAGCTACCAGAACGTGGGCAGCGTGCGCAACCGCGGCATCGAGTTGGGCCTGAACTCGCGCAACATCGTAGCTTCCAGCTTCACATGGGGCACCAACTTCAACGTGTCGTACAACCAGAATGTGGTGCTGAAGCTCGGCGATGCTGACACGCCCATTCCATCGGGTTTCACCAACCTCACTTCCATCATCCGGGTCGGGGAGTCCATCAACTCGTTTCTGCTTTACGACGCCATTGGAGTATATAAAAACCAGGCGGAGATTGATGCTAGCCCGCACATGGCCAAGTCTATCCCCGGCGATTCGCAATACCGCGACGTGAACAACGACGGTGTGATTGACAACAACGACCGCACCATCGTGGGGAGCCCGCAGCCCAGCTTCATCTACGGCATGACCAACACGTTTACCTACAAGAAATTCGACTTGAGCATCTTGGTAAACGCGCAGCAGGGCGGCTACATCTACTCGCTCATTGGCCGCTCTATCGACCGGCCGGGTATGGGCTACCTCTACAACCACCTCGAAAACTGGAACAACCGCTGGCGCTCGCCCGACAACCCCGGCGATGGCATGACGCCGAGCATCAACGCTACCACCGGCGCCTACTACGACACGCGCTGGCTGTACAAGTCGGACTACATCCGCATCAAGAATATCACGCTCGGATACAACCTGCCCACGACCCGCTTCTACAACCGGGCCCGCGTGTACGTGGCCCTCGAAAACGCCTACCTCTTCACGCACTATGCCGGCGGCTTCAGCCCTGAAGCTTCGAACGCGCCCTCCGGCGACTTGGGCAGCTACGACTACGGCGGTTACCCCCCCGCCCGCGTCTACACGTTCGGCTTCAACATCAGTTTGTAAGCTCTTTCCCCACCCGCCATCCTTACTCGTATGTATTCGTTTACCACTTCTTACCGCGTCGCGCTGCTGGGCCTGGGCCTCAGCGGCAGCCTGCTGCTCTCGGCGTGCAACGACCGGCTTAATATTGCGCCCGAAGCCCACAACAGCGTAACTGACTTCTACAAAACGGAGTCGGATTTCAACCAGGGCGTTATCGGGATTTACAACAAATTCCTGGTCATTCCCGGCGACTCGTACTGGAACCTGTCGTCGCTGCGCAGCGACGATTTCGTGGTGACCGTGGGCCTAAACGTGCAGCGCGACTACGCCGACATTAATGGTTTTTCGGCCACCTCGCAAACCGGGCAGCTCGAAACCACTTGGTCAGACTACTACTCGGCCATCTACCGGGCCAACGTGGTACTGGGCCGCCTGCCCAGCATGTCGTTTGCGCGGGTGCCGCAGTTCACGGCCGAGGCGCGGTTTCTGCGGGCGCTGGCGTACTTCGACCTCGTGCGCTACTGGGGCCCGGTGCCGCTCACGACCACCGAAGTGAATATATCGGAAGCAAAAAGCCTACCCCGCTCGCCCATCACGGACGTGTACCAGGTCATTACTGACGACTTGGCGTTTGCCGCTGCCAACCTGCCCGACGCCTACGCCGCCACCGACAAGGGCCGCGTGACGAAGTGGGCCGCCAAGGCGCTGCTCGGCAAGGTGTACCTCACCATGTATGGCTACCCCCTCAAGCAAGCCGATAAGCTAGCCCTGGCCAAGCAGCAGTTTGCCGATGTGCTGGCTCAGGAGGGCGTGAGCGCCAGCGTGCCAACCCTGGCGCCGAGCTTCAAAACCATGTTTCAGACGGTTAGCGACAACAAGTACTGGCTGTTCGAGGTGCAGTACATTTCGGGCACGGGCGGCCTGGGCGGCTCGGCCGCCTACGACCAGGCGTTTCAGTTTCCCTCGCAGTGGTCGGGCTACCAGCCAGTTGGCATTGATGGAGGCGTGAATCCCAGCCTGCTTGGGGCGGGCTGGCCCAAAATCGACACCCGCAAAGCCGCCACCCTCGACTCGGGCTACGTCGATACCAAAACCAAGGCCACGTCGCCCCGGGTGCAGTACACCAAGTTTTTGGAAAAGGGCACAACGGCCCCCACGGGCACCCGCGACTACCCTAACAACTTCCCCATCATTCGGCTCGAAGATGTGCTGCTGATGCAGGCCGAAGTGCTGAACGAGGAAGTAGCAACCGGGGCCACGGCCCCCGCCCCCGCCCTCACGTACCTGAACCGCATTCGCACCCGCGCCGGCGTGCCAGCGCTCAAAACCATGACCAAGGAGAACTTTAAGCTGGCCCTAGAGCAGGAGCGCCGTTGGGAGTTTGCTGCCGAGGGCCTGCGCTGGTTTGACCTGGTGCGCACTGGCCGCGCCCTCACCGTGATGAACCAGTTTATCAAAGACAACGCCGTGCGCCACCCTACCCCCCTCGACGAGCACGACCTGCTGTTCCCCATTCCGCTGCAGGAAATGCAGATTAACCCTGGCTTCTGGCAGCAGAACGCTGGCTACAACTAGGGCCGGGGCCCTACCCCCCTTACGAGGCTGGCCTACCCAGGGCCAGCCTCTTTTTTGGCTGAAAATTTCTGCCCCACCATGCGTACTGCCTTGCTGCTCCTACCCCTGCTCGTGGGGCTGAGCCTGCTGCCGGCCGCGGCGCGGGCGCAAGCCCCTCCCCCTGCGCCAGCTGGCCACCTTGCCCCCAAGCCCCTCTACCGCGACCCAGTATTTGATGGCGCCGCCGACCCAGTTATTATCTGGAATAAGCGGGCTAAAAAGTGGTGGATGTTTTACACCAACCGCCGCGCCACCGACACCGTCGCCACCGGCGTCACGTGGGTGCACGGCACCCGCATCGGCATTGCCGAATCGGGCGATGGCGCCACCTGGACCTACCGCGATACGGCCAACATCGCTTACCGGCCCCAACCAGGCTATACCTTCTGGGCGCCCGAAGTGGTGGAGTACAAGGGCCAGTACCACATGTTTTTGACCTACGTGCCGGGCACGTTCACCGACTGGAACCACCCGCGCACCATCGTGCACCTTACCAGCCCTGATTTACGCAATTGGCAGTATAAGAGCACCCTACCCCTTGCCACCGATAAAGTCATCGACGCCAGCGTGCTGCGCCTGCCCGATGGCACCTGGCGGCTGTGGTACAACAACGAGCGCGACCACAAGAGTACCTACTACGCCGACAGCCCCGACCTCGCCACTTGGACCGACCACGGCCCCGCCCTGGCCGAGCGCGGCGAAGGCCCGAAAGTCTTCCGCTGGCAAGGCCAGTATTGGCTCATCATTGACCCCTGGAAAGGCCTCGCCGCCTACCACTCTACCGACCTCCTGCACTGGACCGCCCAGCCCGAGCGCCTGCTCGAAGCCCCCGGCAGCGGCCCCGACGACCAAGCCATCGGCGGCCACGCCGATGTGGTGGTGAGCGGCGGTCGCGCCTACCTTTTTTACTTCACCCATCCCGGCCGGCCGAAGGCCAACCCCGCGCCCGCTACCAGTGTAGCTGCCCGCCGCAGCGTCATTCAGGTGGTGGAATTGCACTACGCCAACGGCCAATTAACCTGCGACCGCGATGAGCCCACTTATGTGCAGCTGAAGCCTGGTAAATAACTTATTCCCACTACCTTTTCTCACCGCACCTATGCGCTCGCAGGGCAGCATGTTACGCTTGATTAGCCTACTAGCCCTACCCTTGCTGGGAGTGGCGCAAGTCCCATCCTGCCGACCAGTACAAATTGCGCCCGATCAGACAAAGCGCGACCTGCTTCGGCAATTTATAAACGATTGCCACCGCGAGCACTATTTTTTCGAGGATAAAGGCGTGGTCGAGTTGATTGCCTACCACGATGCGAAAGGCCGGGCGGCGTGGTACCTGAGTGCCCTCATCGACGACCGCTACCGCGATAACCCGCCCGCTGCATACAGCATGCAAGGCAATGATATTGTCTTGGTTTACCAGGGCGACAGCCTAGGCAAGCAAGTCCGCACGCCGACTTTGGATGTGGCGCCCCTTGTCAAGTGCCTCGAGCTCGTTATTGGCCCTGCCGTGTACCAGCGCCCCGCTATCAAGGAGCGTTTTGTGGAAGAAACGATAGGTCAGAAAACAACTAAATACCGCGTGCTTACCGACTCAACCGGCAATTTATACCACGAGCGCCGCATCGTTTTCAATGCCGACGGCACCTATATAGTCTACAATCCAGCGTAAACCTGGCACCGCGCCAATGAGCAGGGCGACTAGCAACTTACTAGCGGCGAGGCACCTGATGGAACAGTCGCATTTTCAATAATTTATGCATACCTCCGGTAGTTTATGAATACCTCCGTTCGCCTCGCGCCCACCGTCTGCATCCTGGCCCTGGGGCTACTCACGGCCAGCCGCCCCCCTACCCCCGGCCGGCAGCTCGAAGCCCTCGACCGCGGCACGGTGGCCGTGGCAGTTGGCAAAGGCAAAACGTTCGTTAGCTGGCGCTTGCTGGCCACCGACGCGCCGGGCCTGGGCTTCGATGTGTACCGGCAGGCGGGTAGCGCGGCGCCCGTCAAGCTTACCCACACGCCCCTGCTTGCCGGCACCAACTACTTCGACGACAGCGCCAAGCCTGGTCCTACCTATACCTATTTTGTGCAGCCCGTAGGCGCGGCCAATGCAGCCGAAACCGCCCGCCCAGTGCACGCCAGCGTCTGGGCGCAGCCCTACCTGCGCGTGCCCCTGCGCCAGCCCGAAGGCGGCACCGTGGGCACCGGCGCCGAAGCCAGCGCCTACACCTACAGCGCCAACGACGCCTCGGTAGCCGACCTCGACGGCGATGGCCAGTACGAAATCATTCTCAAGTGGGACCCGTCTAATTCTAAAGACAACGGCTCGGCGGGCCTCACCGGGCCGGTGCTGCTCGATGCCTACCGGCTCGATGGCGCCCTTTTATGGCGCCTGAATTTGGGCAAAAATATCCGGGCCGGGGCGCACTACACGCAGTTCCTAGCCTATGACTTTGATGGGGATGGCAAAGCCGAAGTAGCGTGTAAAACCGCTGACGGCACCCTCGATGGGACCGGCAAAGCCATTGGCGATGCTCGCAAGGATTACCGCTCGCTCACTACCCCTACCGATGCGCCGGCCGTGCCCAGCCCCCGCGATGCGCGCTACGGCCGCATTTTGGCGGGGCCCGAGTACTTTACGGTATTTGATGGGCGCACCGGCGCGGCGCTGGCTACCGCGCCCTACGTGCCGGGCCGCGACCCGCTCGATGGCTGGGGCGGCATCGGCGGCAATGGCGGCAACGACCACTACGGCAACCGCTGCGACCGCTTCGTGGCGGCCGTGGCTTACCTCGATGGCCACCTGCCCAGCGCCGTGATGTGCCGCGGCTACTACGGCCGCACCGTGCTCGCAGCGTGGGACTGGCGCGGCGGCAAGCTCACGCAGCGCTGGGTTTTCGACTCGAAAGACGACAAAAACCCGTTTTCTGGCATGGGCAACCACAACTTGAGCGTCAACGATGTAGATGCCGATGGTAGGGATGAAATCGTGTACGGCGCCATGGTAGTTGATGACAACGGGCAAGGCCTTTTCACGACTGGCCTACGCCACGGCGACGCGCTGCACGTCAGCGATTTTGACCCCAGCACGCCTAGCCTCGAAGTGTGGGGCGCCCACGAAAACGAGGAGCCCGTGCCCGGCCACGTGGCGGGCCCCGGCGTGGCCCTCTACTCGGCCACCGATGGCAAGATTTTGTGGAGCGGCGACCAGGGCCAGGATGCCGGCCGCGCGATGGCCGCCGACATCGACCCGCGCTACCCCGGCGCCGAGTTGTGGGGCGGGTCGCAAGAAGTAGGCCTGCGCTCCATCAAGGGCGAGCGCATCGGCAACGCGCCCCGCGCCGTGAACTTCGGTCTGTGGTGGGACGGCGACTTGCTGCGCGAACTACTCGATGGCACGCACGTGGATAAGTGGGATTATAAAACAGCCACCACCACGCGCCTGCTCGACGGCAACGCCTTCGCTGCGGCCTCCAACAACGGCACCAAGGCTACCCCCTGCCTCTCGGCCGACCTGCTTGGCGACTGGCGCGAGGAGGTAGTTTGGCGCACCGCCGACAACCAGGCGCTGCTCATTTGCACCACTACCATCCCCACTACCTACCGCCTGCCCACCCTCATGCACGACCCCACTTACCGCCTCGGCGTAGCCCGCGAAAACGTGGGCTACAACCAGCCGCCGCACACCGGCTACTTCCTGGGCGAGGGCATGAAAATGCCAGCAGGACAGCCGGTTAATTGATAGTTAATAGAAAAACCGTCTGTCCTGCTGAGCTGACTGAAGCCTCTCTACCACTTCATCCAAAGAGGCGGCAGAGATGCTTCGGCCAGCTCAGCAGGACGTTCTAAAGCGGGTTTTATCCCAGCGTATTTACTGCACAAAAACCCTACCCTCCTTCCCACCCATGAACCTTCGTTTTCTACTACCAGCCCTGGCATGCGCTGCCCTATGCACCAGCCCCGCCCAGGCCCAAATCGGCCGGCGCTTTCCCAGCGAGCGCCAGGTGGTGCAGGACCCCGTAACGGGCACTCCCCTCACTTTCCTGACCAGCACGCCGGCCGGCGACTCTAAGATTTACCAAACGCATAACCAGTGGACTGCTGACTTGCAGTGGCTCATTTTCCGCTCGGGCCGGGCTAAAAACGAGGCGATGGCGGTGAATGAAAAAACCGGTGAAATCGTGCAGGTGAGCGAGGGTGGCTACGTGGGCATGCTCAACGTGGCTCGCCACGCCATGAAGCTCTACTTTATGCGCAACCCGCCCGGCAGCGCTGCCCCAAACTCAGAATCGAGCGCGAAAGAAGCGGCACCCGCGTCGTTGCAAATCGTGGAGGTAGACCTCGCTAAGGTATTTGCCGATAGCAAGGCCGGTAAAATGAAGCCCGCCAACACTTACCAGCGCGTATGCGGCACCACGCCACCCGCCCTGCAAGCCGGCGGCGACATGGCCCTCGATGGCGACGAAAACTGGGCCTACTTCCGGGTGGGCCGCGACGAGGCCGCCCGCCACCTCCCCCCCGGCACCAAACTGGAGGCCAATTTTGGCCCGCGCAACATGGGCGCCGGCCCGGCTGGCATAGCGGCTATGAATGTGCACACCGGCGCCATCAAGTACGTGGTGTCGGTGCCGTTCCAGATTGGGCACATCCAAACTAACCCCTGGGTACCGGGCGAAGTCGTGTTTTGCTGGGAAACGGGCGGCAAATCGCCCCAGCGCACCTGGACGGTGCTGGCCGATGGCAGCGGCCTGCGCCCCCTCTACCCCGAAGCCGAGACCGAATGGGTGACCCACGAAGCCGTGATTACGAAAGATGAAACGGCCTTCGCCATCATGGGCCACCGCCAAATTCCGTCCTCGACCCAGGCCGTGGCCGCCGGCACGCCCGTGAGCGGGGCTAACCCCGGCCAGGAAGTTGCCTGGGGGCCGTCGGGCACCCGCGAGAAACCCACTGGCCTGGCCATCGTCAACCACCGCACCCGCGAAATGACCATTGTGGGCCAAACGCCCAGCGGCAGTGGCCTGTGGCACGTTAGCGGCTCGCCCGATGGCCGCTGGGCCGTGGGCGACGACTTCGCCCGCAATATCTACCTGATAGATAGGCACACCCGCGAAATGCTATTGCTCTCGACTGGCCACAAAACCACCGCCGCCGACCACCCGCACCCCACTATGAGCCCCGACGGCACGCGCATCGAGATTCAGTCAGCTATGCTTTCGGCCGATGGCAAAAGCATGAACATCTGCATTATTCCCGTGCCGGACGCGTGGCTGAAACGGGTGTATAAGTGAGGCCGGGAAATAGGTTAACCCACCCACGCATTGCGCACCCGCGCGAGCCGCGCTTTACTGCGCTACCACCTCGTAGCGCTTGCCGGCTTTCGTCGGGAACGACGTGAGGTAGTACGTGGTACCGGCCACGGTGGCTGTGGTGCTAGTGGCCTGGGCCTTGCGCACTTGCACCGGCACAGTGGTGCGCAGCACGCACGGCGCGCCGGCCCGCGAGGTAAGGCGCGCCGTGGCTAAGCGGCCGTTTTTCCAGGTCATATCTACCACGAAGCTGCCGCGCGCTACTAGCCCTTGCACCGCGCCCGTAGCCCAGGCCTGGGGTAGGGCGGGCAGCAGGTGCACGTCGGTGAGATGGCTTTGAAGGAGCATCTCGGTGATGCCGGCGGTGGCGCCGAAGTTGCCATCAATCTGGAACGGCGGGTGGGTGTCGAAGAGGTTATTGAGCGTCGAAACCCTGAGCAGCTCCTGGTACATTTTGTAGGCATGGTCGCCGTCGAGCAAGCGGGCCCAGAAGTTGATTTTCCAGGCCTTGCTCCACCCGGTGCCGGCGTCGCCGCGCACCAGCAGCGTTTGGCGGGCGGCGGCCGCCAATGCTGGGGTAGTAAGCGGCGAAAGCTGGCGCCCCGGATGCAGCCCAAATAGGTGCGATACGTGCCGGTGCTGCGGGTCTACATCGGCAAAATCGCCGTACCACTCCTGCAAATTGCCCTGCTGGCCGATGTGCAGCGGGTAGAGCCGCGCCCGCGCGCTGCGCACCCGCGCCGCAAACGCCGCATCAATTCCCAGCACCGAATCGGCCTCCAACACATTGGTAAAGAGGTCGTGGACAATCGACATATCCATGGTCGAGGCAATGGTCACGACCTCTTGGCTGCCGTTGGGCAGCAGGTAGCTGTTTTCGGGCGAGGTGGAAGGGGCGGTTACGAGGTAGCCGTCGTGCTCCACCAGCCAGTCGAGGCAAAACTCGGCTGCGCCGCGCAGAAGGGGGTAGGCGGTTTGGCGCAGGTATTCTTTATCCTGCGTGAAGCGGTAATGCTCGAATAAATGCTGCGCCAGCCAGGGGCTACCCAGGCTCCAATTGGCCCACTTAGGGTCGCCTACCCCCTCGCCCACCGGGTTGCTCTGCGCCCAAATGTCGGAGTTGTGGTGCACGGCCCAGCCGGCGGCGTGGTAGTAGTTGCGGGCCGTGGCGGTGCCGGTGGCAGCCAGGTGCTGAATCTGGGTACGCAGGGGCTCTTGCAGCTCAGCCAGGTTCGCCACCTCGGCCGGCCAGTAGTTCATCTGGAGGTTGATGTTGGTGGTGTAGTTGCTGCGCCACGGCGGCTGAACAAGCTGATTCCAAATTCCTTGCAAGTTAGCGGCGGTACCGCCCGGCCGCGAGCTGCTGATGAGCAAGTAGCGCCCAAAATCGAAGTACAATTCCTCCAGCGCCGGGTCGGGCTGGCCGGCTTTGTAGCGTTTTAGGCGCTCATCGGTGGGCAGGCTGGGGGGCGCGTCGTTGGCCAGCGAAAATTTCACCCGGTTGAAATACCCTTGATAATCGGCCACGTGGCGCGCCCGTAGCTGCGCAAAGCGGCGGCGCTCGGCACTGGCCAGCCAGCGGGTAGCTTCCTTGGTTTCGTCCTTCCCGTCTTTATCCGGGCACTTATCGAAGCCGTTGAAGCTGGTAGCGCCCGCTACCAGCAGCAGTGCCTCGCTGGCACCAGCCACGTGCAAAATACTGTCGGCCGTAACCGTGCCGTCGGTACGCGCCACCTTCAGCCGAATCTGGTAGCGCATGCCGTTGCAGTGCAGGCTATCTTGGTATACCACAGGCCGGGGCGTCCGGCGCTCGTCGGCGCCGATGCGTGCTTTGCCACGTAGCACCAGCTCGTTTTTGCCCGCCACCGCCCGCGTAAACGCCAGTTGGTTGCGCAGCGACAAACTAAAATTCAGCGCCTTTTTTTTGCTGGCCGTGAGGCGAATAATTACCACTTGGTCGGGCGCCGTTACGAACACCTCACGGGTGTACGTGACGCCGCCAACGGTAAAGCGCGTAGTAGCAGTGGCGGTACGAAGGTTTAGGTCGCGGTAATAATTACTAACTGCGCCGGCTAGCGGCTGGCGCAGCAGCAAATCGCCCAGCGGTTGGTAAGCATTGGTATTGGGGCCCTGCATCTTGTGCATTAGCTTCACGGCCGCGCCGTTGTCGCCGGCAAAAAGCAAGCGGCGCACTTCGGGCAGGTAAGTTGGCGCGGCAGGATTAGGATTCAGGTTGGCGGGGCCGCCCGTCCACAAGGTGCTTTCGTTCAACTGCATCAGCTCCTCCCCGGGCCGGCCAAAGAGCATAGCCCCGAGTCGGCCGTTGCCGAGGGGTAGGGCTTCGTTCCAGTCTTTAGCGGGTTGGGTGTACCGCAGCACTGGCTCGGCAGGGCGCTGCGCTAGGGCGGGCCGGCCAAGACTAAAGACCAAGCACACAATGTATAAAGGATTTCTTCCCATTGATTTGCTTGATTTACTACAGTAGGCCGTCATGCTGAACGAGGTGAAGTATCTCGCTTGTGCCATTGGGTTACTAAGCCAACGATTCGAGCGAGATACTTCACTTCGTTCAGCATGACGGCCTACTTTTCCGGTCAAATTACTCCATCGTTCCCCCTAATTCCCGTCGGGCTTGGTTACGGCGCTGCGGGGGCTGTCGGGCCAGCGCCATTGGGCTAGCGCGTCGGGCTTGGTGGGGCTGAATGCCGCCACGTCGGGCCGCAGAAACTTCACCAGGCCAAGCTGGGCGGTTTTCATACCCTCGACCACGCAGCGAGCTACTTCGTAGGCGCCGTAGGGGTTGAAGTGTGTGTTATCAGCCAAGGCTTGGGTTTGGCCGGGGTAGGTATTGGCGGGGTAATGCACAAAAATTTTCTTCGTCTCTTCGTCGCCAATAGTTTCGTACAAACTAGTAGTCAGCGCATTGAGGTCAATCAAGGGCACATTTTCCTGCTGGGCTACTTGGCGCACGGCGGCCGGAAAATCGCCCAGGCTGTTCTCAATCTTGCCGCCAGCTCCGAAAGAGCGCCGGCTAGTCGAAGTTACCAAAACCGGGATGCCGCCTTTTTTGCGGGCCTCGCTCACGAAGAGCTTTAGCCGCTCGGTGTAAGCCAGGTAGGGGCCGTCGTTGGGGCCCTTCTCCTTTTGGTCGTTGTGGCCAAACTCGATGAATAAGTAATCGCCGGGCTTCATCACGCTCAGCACTTTATCTAAGCGGTGCGAGCTCAGGAAGCTACTCAGGCTCAGGCCCGATTCGGCGTGGTTGGCCACCGCCACGCCGGGCAAAAAGAAGCGCGGCAGCATCTGGCCCCAGGCCGCCCAGGGCTCGTCGTCTTGGTCAACCACGGTAGAGTTGCCGGCCAGGAAAACTGTGGTAGCGGTGGGCGCGGGCGTTATTTCCAGAGCCACCAAAGCCGTGAGGGCGCCATCAAATTCGAGGGTCAGGCGGTCGTCCCAATCCAGCTTAGTTAGCTCGCGGGGTTTGAGACTGACTTCGCCGCCATTGGCAATGCGGCGGTTTTTGACGTTGATAGTCCAGGTTTGGGTGAGAAACTGGCCGGGCTTGGTAGCGGCAGTTTCGAGTAGCAGCCGCCGCGACTCGGCTTTGATGAAATTGGTAGAAGCACCTTTTAAATCGCCGAGCGTAACGGTCACATTATAATTGCCTTCCGGCACGGCCACCGAAAAATAAAACGGCTGCTGACTGGTCACGAAGTCGCTTTTGAGCGCATCCTTACCCCCCCGGTCCACGCCCGCCACGGTGGTGCCAAAATCGAAGCCGAAGCCAGCTTCCTTCGAGTACACAGCCGTGGGCAATACCTGCCGGTAGCCAGCGGCCGCTCGGCCGGGCCCGAAGTCAAATTTGAACGTGGGCGCGGCGGGCTGGGCCACGGCCGTAGCCGCCCAACCCAGCAGCACCGCCGCGGGCAAGAAGTTGGTTTTCATAGCGAAAAATGGCGGCGGCTACTGGCTAACGGGCCGCAAATATTTATTTAGGGCCAGCTTCTTATCCGCCCGAATGCCCTCGACTACCGACTCGGCATTGACTTGCGCGCCAGCAGCATTGGTATGGGTATGGTCGCCGGGAAAGAACTTCTTAACTTCATCAGGCCCCAGCTTATCGTACTTGCGGGCCGTCAATTCATTGAGATTGACAAACGCTACCCCCTCTTGCTGCGCTACCTCGGCGGCCCACTTGCCAAAGTCCTGGTCAGCACGGATGGTTTTGCCGTCCTTCCACTCGTTGCGCGGAATCATGGAGCACACCACCGGCGTCGCGCCTTTAGCCTTGGCTTCGCGAATAAATTTGCGGAGATAGGCGCCGTAGGTCTGCACCGTTTCGGGGTGGCCGTCGGGCCACACCAGGGCCTTAGTTTCGGGGCCGGTACCGCGCAGCACGCCGCGGCGGCCGGCCTTGGTGGTGTCGGGCGGGCTGCCCTCGTTGTGCCCAAACTGCATAATCAGGAAGTCACCGGGCCGGATGGCAGCAATGGTTTTGTCCCAGCGGCCTTCCGAAATAAAGGTGCGGGTGCTGCGGCCGGCCATCGCATTGTTCACAATGTGCAGCCGTGTGGTGTCGAAATAAGCGGGTAGGGCCGTGCCCCAGCCCTGCTGCCCTACCCCCGTGTTGCGCACCGTCGAGTCGCCGATGATGAAAAGCGTGGGGGTAGGCGTCGGCTTTGGCAAGAAGGCGCTGAGGGCCAGCAGGAATGCCAGCGCTAGCAGGCGGCGAGAAGTAGGCATCATACTACAAATGAGAGTTTTAGTATACCCGCTGTGGGTGCCTCCTAAGGGTTTCGTGAGGCGCCGGGGGTAGGGCACCTACTCCGATGCGACTGCCCGCGTTGGCTGCGCCGCCTTGGCCGTTGGCTCCTTTTCCGAGCCCAGGTAGTTGCCGTAGCCCACGATAACCGTCGAGAGGATGACGGCCAGAATACCCACTGATACCGTGCGCATAGTGAGGCGGTTGGCGCCGCGCCACTCGTGCAAATACAACCCCCAAAAGCTGCTAAAGGCAATGATGAAGGCCATGTGCAGCGTCCAGCCCGAGAAGCGGTAAGCACCCATTTGGCTGTCGCCCATGCCGTAGAAGAAGAACTGCAAGTACCACGTAAAGCCCGCCATGGCGCAAAAAATAACGTTGCGCAGCGCCGGCATGGTGGGGTTTAGGTAGTCGGTGTAGGTCTTATTTTTGATGTTGAGGTAGATGCACCACGCGGCGTTGGTGGTGAGGCCGCCGAGCAGAATAACAACCAGAATGGCGTTGTTCATGAATAGCTCCGGCGTGCCCGAAGCCTTGGCCAGCTCGGCAAT
Source organism: Hymenobacter ginkgonis (assembly GCF_009755225.1). GTDB lineage: Bacteria > Bacteroidota > Bacteroidia > Cytophagales > Hymenobacteraceae > Hymenobacter > Hymenobacter ginkgonis. The sequence continues at coordinate 91,961 of NZ_WQKZ01000006.1, read as the reverse complement.
GGGCTGGCCCGCGGTGAGGCCAAACGACATGCAGGCGCTCATGATGCCCGAAAACACGGCCACCATCACGCCCTTACGCAAGTCAAACTCGGCGATGGTTTCCTTCTTCTGGTCGCTGGTCAGGGACTTTTCCTTCATGATGCCGGCCAGCCCGCAAATGAGAATCCCCATCACGCAGACTACCAAGCCCATGAGTATCATTTGGCCCGAGGCCGAGTGCACCAGCGCCGGAAACGTGCCCAGGTACAGCGGCGGCACGATGGTGCCAAACACGGCGCATAAACCCAGCGTCACAGCCATGCCCAGGCTCAGGCCTAGGTAGCGCATGGCCAGGCCAAACGTGAGGCCGCCGAAGCCCCACAGCACGCCCCACATGTAAGTCCAGAGCAGCGTCGAGGCCGAGGCTTGCTTGAGCACGCCCACCAAATTGTGCACCGTGAGCGAGCCCATTATCCAGGGCGCAAATACCCAGGAGATAATACCGCCCACGAGCCAGTAGCTTTCCCAGGACCAGCCCTTTACTTTTTTATAAGGCAAATAGAAGCTGCCCGAGGCGAAGCCCCCGAGTGCGTGCAAAATGACTCCCCAGATGACGGCCATAGTACGGATGGGTGGGATAAGTAAGCGTAAGTAAGTTAGGCAAAGCTGCGCCCCTACCCCACCTAAACCCTCCTGTGCTCTCCTGATAAAGATGAGCGGCTAAAAAAAGGCGGCTGACCGACTATTTTTTTAGGTGCAAGCAGGAGAGTGCAGGAGGTTGGAGGGGGTAGAGCCCGGGAATTTTGTGAGCAAATAACGAAGGCCAGTTTGCTCTCTTCACCCCAGACCTACTCTATGCATCCCACACTCACCTTTCAGCACGTCAGCTACCTCTGGGACGAAGCGAAAGCCGCCGAACTAGCCGGCGATGAAGTAGCCTTGTTCCTGTACCGCTCCAATTTGCTCGGCGCCGACCTACGCCTGACCAACTACGCCGGGGGCAACACGTCGGTTAAGATTCAGGCTACTGACCCCGTGAGTGGCCAGCCCGCCGAGGTGATGTGGGTAAAAGGCTCGGGCGGCGACATTGGCACGCTTACCAAGGCCGGCTGCGCCAACCTTTACGTCGAGAAGCTCCACCAGTTGAAGGCTCGCTACCGCGGCCTCGAGCACGAAGATGAAATGGTGGGTTTGTTTGAGTACTGCCTCTTCGACCCCAAGTGCGCTACCCCCTCCATTGATACGCCGCTCCACGGCCTGCTGCCCTTCAAGCACATCGACCACCTGCACCCCGATGCCCTCATTGCCATTGCGGCCAGCAAGGACGGCGAGCGCATCATGCACGAGATTTGGGGCGATACCATGGGTTGGCTGCCTTGGCAGAAGCCGGGCTTCGACCTAGGCTTGCAGCTCGAAAAAATTGTGGCCGATAACCCCGGCTTGCGCGGCGTTATTCTCGGTGGGCACGGCCTCTTTACGTGGGGCAACACCAGCTACGAGTCGTATATGAATACGCTCGAAGTCATTGAGCAAGCCGCTACCTACCTCGAAGCTAACTACGGCAAAACCCGCCCCGTTTTTGGCGGCGTGAAGCTCGAAAACGGCCCCGATGCCGCCGGCCGACGCCAGCAGGCCGCCGCCGTGATGCCCGTGCTGCGTGGCCTGGCCAGCAGCCAGCGCCGCATGCTGGGCCACTACACCGACGACGCCCGCGTGCTCGAATTCGTGAATTCGCACGACTTGGCGCGCTTGGCGGCCAAGGGCACCAGCTGCCCCGACCACTTCCTGCGCACCAAAATCCGGCCGCTCGTGCTCGACCCCGAGACGATGAAAGGCGACGCCGCCAGCGTAAAAACGTACCTCGAAGCGCAATTCGCAGCCTACCGCGAGGCCTATAAAGCCTACTACGAGCGCAGCAAGCACCCCAACTCGCCCGCCGTGCGCGACGCCAACCCGGTCATCATCCTCTGGCCGGGGGTAGGGATGTTCTCGTTCTCGAAAGACAAGCAAACTGCCCGCGTGGCCGCCGAGTTCTACACCAACGCCATCAACGTGATGCGCGGTGCCGAGGCCGTGAGCGAGTACCAGGGCCTGGCCGAGCAGGAAGCCTTCAACATTGAGTACTGGTTGCTCGAAGAAGCCAAACTGCAGCGCATGCCCAAGCCCAAGTCGCTGTCGGGTCAGATTGCCTACGTTACGGGCGGCACCGGCGGCATCGGCCTGGCCATCTGCGAGTTGCTACTGCAAAATGGCGCCTGCGTGGTGGCTACCGACCGCGACCGCCTTGACGAAACCCAAACCGCGCTGCGCAAGAAGTACGGCAAGGATAGCGCCCTCACCGCGCCCATCGACGTGCTCGACGCCGAGGCCATTGCCGAGTCGCTGCGCCAAACGGTGCTGCAATTTGGGGGGGTAGACATTGTGGTGAACTGCGCCGGCCTCAGCATCTCGAAGCCGCTGGCTGAGACGACGCAAGCCGACTGGGACATCCTCAACGACGTGCTCGTGAAGGGCCAGTTCTTGGTGAGCCAGCAGGCCGTGGCCATCCAGCGCCAGCAAGGTCTGGGCGGCGACATCATCAACATTGCCAGCAAAAACGGCCTCGTGGCCGGCCCCAACAACGTGGCCTACGGCACGGCCAAAGCGGCGCAGCTGCACATGAGCCGCCTGCTGGCCGCCGAGCTCGGCGCCGACAAAATCCGCGTTAATACCGTGAACCCCGATGCCGTGCTGCGCGGCTCCAAAATCTGGGAGGGCGACTGGGCCGCGGGCCGCGCCAAGGCCTACGGCATCTCGGTCGAGGACCTGCCCCAGCACTACGCCAAGCGCACGCTGCTGGGCGAGGAAGTGCTGGCCGAGGACATCGCCAAGGCCGTGCTCGTGTTTGTGGATGGCTCCCTGAGCAAGAGCACCGGCAACGTGCTCAACGTGGACGGCGGCGTGGCCATGGCCTTCGTGCGCTAGGCGGGGGGTAGCCTTTCCATTGATACAACCAAAAGAACGTCATGCGGAGCCTGCCGAAGCCTCTCTACCGCTTCACCCAACGAGGCGGTAGAGAGGCTTCGGCAAGCTCCGCATGACGTTTTCTTTGAATAGGCAGGACGCTGCCGGGCATTTTCACCGGCTCTCAGTAGCTTTGGTGTCCTACCCACCTTTCTGCATTTCGCCGCTATGTATAAGCCTCAGCTCAAACCCCTGGATAAAACTCCGAAGTACAAGCAGATTGTGCAGTCGGTAATTATGGATATTGAGCGCGGAGTGCTAAAAAACGGCGACCAGCTCCCGAGTATCAGCGAGCTGAGCATTGAGCACTACCTAGCCCGCGACACCGTGGAAAAAGCCTACCGCGAGCTGCGCGAGCGAGGGTTCATCACGTCGGTGCAGGGCAAAGGCTACTACGTGCAGGCCAATGACTCCAAAAAGTTGAAAATCCTCATGATTTTCAATAAGTTAAGCTCGTATAAAAAAGAGATTTACTACGCTTTTCTGGAAGCGTTGGGCGACCAGGCCACCGTCGACCTCCAAATTCATCACTATAATGTGAACCTGTTTCAGGAGATTATCGAGAAGAACCTGGGCAAGTACAACTACTACGTGGTGATGCCGCACTTCACCCTCGACACGGATAAGGCGCTGTACCGCAGTATCCTGAATACCATTCCGCCGCACGAGTTGGTACTGCTCGACCGCGACCTGCCCGAGTTGAAGCAAGAGTGCCTGCGCGTGTTTCAGGACTTCGACAAGGATATTTTCAACGCCCTCGTCAATACCCAAGATTTGCTGGCCAAATACCAGCGGCTGGTGCTCATCCTACCCTCCGACGCCAACCACCCCGAGGAGCTACCCTGGGGCTTTCGCTCGTTTTGCCTAAGCCGCGACAAAGATTTTGCGGTAGTCGAAAACGCTAAAAACGAAGTGCTGGTCGAAGGCACGGCTTACGTCGTCATTCGCGAAACCGACTTGGTGGAGTTGGTCAAGAAAATTCGCCAGACGAGCTTTCTGCTGGGGCGCGAAATCGGCATTATCTCCTTCAACGAAACGCCCCTAAAGGAGCTGCTCAACATGACGGTGATTACCACCGACTTTGTGGCCATGGGCCGCACCGCCGCTACCCTCCTGCTGGAGAAGAAGCGCGTGAAAGTGAACAACCCGTTTTATACCATCCGGCGCGGCTCGCTGTAAAGTAACTCAGGCAAGTAAGAGCACCTGGCGGCAGGATTCTTCTAATCGGCCCTCATACAGGAGAGTTCAGAACAGTTCGAGCGCGGCGGGCCGGGTAATTTGCTACTCCTATAAAACAGTACATTTCCCACCCTACCACCATGCTGTCCGAAGACCAACTTCTCGACCTCAACCAGCCGCTGCTAGCCGAGCACAACCTGCAATTTGACTACCTGGCCGACCTGCTGGCGCGCCGCGGGCAGGATGCGCACAACATTGTGCTGCAACTGGTGGAGTTCCAGGTGGCCATTCCGAGCTGGGCGCTGGGCACGGGCGGCACGCGCTTTGGCCGCTTTCCGGCGGGCGGCGAGCCACGCTCGCTCGAAGAGAAAATTACCGACGTGGGCATTTTGAACCAACTCAACGGTTCGTCGAACTCCATTTCGCTGCACATTCCGTGGGATATTCCGCAGGACGTGCCAGCCCTGCACCAGCTGCTGCAAGCGCAGGGGTTGTCGATTGATTCGATGAACTCGAATACTTTTCAGGACCAGAAGGACCAAGCACATTCGTACAAGTTTGGCTCCTTGAGCCACACCGACCGGGCAGTGCGCGAGCTAGCCATTCAGCACAACATTGATTGCATTAAGTACGGTACGCAACTCGGGGCCAAGGTGCACACCGTGTGGCTAGCCGACGGCTCTAACTTTCCGGGCCAGAGCCACTTGCGCAGCGCTTACCTGCGCACGCAAGAAAGCTTGGCTGCCATTTACGAGGCCCTTCCCTCCGACTGGACGATGCTCATCGAGTACAAGCCCTACGAGCCGCATTTCTACTCGATGGTTATTCCCGACTGGGGCACTTCGTACACGCTTTGCCAGAGCTTGGGGCAGCAGGCCCAGGTGCTGGTAGACTTGGGCCACCACCTGCCCAACACCAACATTGAGCAGATTGTGGGCCGCTTGCGCCAGCTGGGCCGCCTGGGTGGTTTCCACTTCAATGGCTCGGGCTACGGCGACGACGACCTGACCACGGGTAGCGCCAAGCCGTTTCAGCTCTTTTTAATTTTCAACGAGCTAGTAGACGCCAACCAAGACACCAGCCTGGCCGCCGCTACTGTGGCTTACATGATTGACGCCAGCCACAATACCAAAGACCCGCTCGAAGACCTGCTGCAATCGGTGGATAACATCTTGGGGGCCTACGCCAAAGCCTTGCTAGTGGACCGCGCCGCCCTGCGCGAGGCCCAGCAGGCCAACGACGTGGTGCGCGCCGAGGAAATCATGCGCGACGCCTTCCTCACCGACGTGCGGCCGCTGGTGGCCGAAGCCTACCGCCAAAGCGGCGGTGCGCTGCGCCCGGTAGCCGCCTACCGCGCCGCGGGCATTCGCGGGCAGCTCATCGAGCAGCGCGGCAAATTCAGCTTGTCAACGGGTCTGTAAGCTATGGCAGCGAAGCAATCGATTTACGCCGTTTTCGACATCGGCAAGACCAACAAGAAGCTGATTCTCTTCAACGAAGACCGGCAGATTATCGACGAGATTCTGCACGTCTGCACCGATGTGCTGGATGATGACGGCTTCCCCTGCGACCACTTGCCCCGCCTCACACAATGGATGCAGGACCACTGGCACCAGCTGCGCCACCACCCGCACTACACCGTAAAAGGGGTGAATTTCACGGCCTACGGGGCTAGCTTCGTGCACCTCGGCGCCGACGGTGAGCCGGTGCTACCCCTCTACAATTACCTGAAGCCGATACCGGCCGACATCACCGCCAAGTTCTACGCCGAGCTGGCCGAATCGCCCGCCGATTTTACGGCTGCCACCTGCTCGCCGCAGTTGGGTATGCTCAACTCGGGCCTGCAACTGTACTGGCTGAAGTATACTAAGCCCGAGCTCTACGCCCGCATTCACACCTCGCTGCACTTACCGCAGTATTTGTCTTATTTGCTTACGGGCGAGAAGTTTAGCGACTATACTTCGGTGGGCTGCCACACGGCCCTCTGGGATTTTGAGCACGACCAGTACCACGACTGGGTACACCGCGAGGGCCTCGATGAGAAGCTAGCGCCCCTCACCAAAGACTCGATTGCCTCGGTGGTCGATGGCATTATGGTGGGGGTAGGGCTGCACGACAGCTCGGCCGCCGTGATGCCGTATTTGCTGGAAGTGGACGAGCCGTTTATGCTCATCTCGACGGGTACGTGGTGGGTGACGATTAATCCGTTTAACAGCCAGCCGCTCACGCCCGAGCTGCTGCGGCGCGACGTAGTGAGTTTTCTCACGCCGCGCGGCCAGCCCATGCGGGCGTCGCGGGCGTTTCTGGGCCGCGAGCACGACTACCAAGTCGAGCGCATCGCGCAGCACTTCCACGTGAAACCCGATTTCTACCGCTCTATCGTGCTGGCTCGCCCCTACGATGAGACGACGACGACCTTTCTACCCGCCTGCTTGGCGGGTGGCGGCCCCCTCCCCGACCAGCCCGAGGGCGAGTGGGACCTGACCGGTTTCCGCACCGCTAATGATGCGTACCAGCACCTCATCCACGGCCTCATCAACCTGCTGCTAGAGTCGATGCGCCTGGTATGGCAGGGCGAAAAAATCATCTACGTCGACGGTGGATTTGCGCGCAACCCACTGTTTATGCAAACGTTGAGCTGGAACTGCCCCAAAGCGGAAATTCGTACCCTGGAGGTGCCGCAGGCCACCGCGCTCGGCGCCCTGGTGCACCTAGAGCAGGGCGAAGCGTGGAAGAAAACGCAGCTGCTGTTTAGCTAGGCCCGTAACTATTGCCCTCCGTGGGGCGCCTCCCCCCTACCCCTCTCCGAAGAGGAAAGGGGTAGGGGGGAGGCGCCCGTATGCGCCCGCCCGCATCTACCCTATCTATTCCTATGAAAGTTGCCCTATTCGTTCCCTGCTACGTTGACCAATTTTATCCGCAGGTCGGCATTGCAACTCTCCAATTACTCGAAAAGCTGGGCGTCAAAGCCGCCTACCCCCCCGGCCAAACGTGCTGTGGCCAGCCGCTAGCCAACAGCGGCTGCGAGCGCGATGCGCTGCCCATCTACCGTCACTTTGTGCAAACCTTCAAGGACTTTGACTACGTAGTGGTGCCCTCGGGCAGCTGCGTGTACCACGTGCGCAAGCATTTCGATAAGCTGGAGCAAACGCCTGAGGTGCAGCGCGTGCGCACCACTACGTTTGACTTGATTGACTTTATCACCGAAGTGCTGCAAGTGAAGGAAATGCCGGGCGCTTTTCCCCACAAAGTAGGCCTGCACCTGAGCTGCCACGGCCAGCGCGGCCTGCACCAAGCCAACGAATCGGAGATGACGCCGGTGCGCGACGGCCAGCTGCGCCGCCTGCTCACCTCCCTCGACGGCCTGGAGCTGACCGAACTCGACCGCAACGATGAGTGCTGCGGCTTCGGGGGCGCGTTTTGCGTGAGCGAGGCGGCCATTTCGGGCCGCATGGGCCACGACCGCGCCCACGACCACCTGCGCAACGGTACCCAGGTGCTGACCGGCGGCGATATGTCGTGCCTCATGCACCTGGAGGGCATTGTGCGCCGCCAAAAATTACCCATTCGCGTGCTGCACGCGGCCGAAATCCTCAACGGCGCTACGCTTTAGCTATGAGCTACCTTACCCACGCCAGCCGCGCCGAGGCGTTTAACCTCGACCACGAGCGCACCAGCTGGCACGACGAAACCCTGTGGTTTGTGCGCCAAAAGCGCGACAAGGCCGTGTACGCCGTGCCCGAGTTTCAGGAGCTGCGTTCGTTGGCTTCGGCCATTAAGGAGCACACGCTCAGCCGGCTCGACCATTATTTGGCGCAGTTTGAGGCCGCCGCGCTGGCCAATGGCGTGCAAGTGCACTGGGCAGCCGACGCTGCCGAGCACAACGCCATTGTGCTCGACATTGTGCGGAAGCGCGGGGCCACTAAAGTGGTCAAAAGCAAGTCGATGCTGACCGAGGAATGTCACCTCAACCCTTACCTCATCAGCCACGGCATCGACGTGATTGATACGGACTTGGGCGAGCGTATTATTCAGCTGCGCGACGAGCCGCCGAGCCATTTGGTGCTGCCCGCCATCCACCTCAAAAAGGAGGACGTGGGCGACACGTTCCACCAGCACTTGGGTACCGAAAAGGGCCTCACCGACCCGCAGCAGCTTACGGAGGCAGCGCGCCAGCACTTGCGCGCTAAGTTTTTGGCGGGCGAAGTGGCGCTCACGGGCGTCAACTTTGCCATTGCCGAAACGGGCTCGGTGGTGGTGTGCACCAACGAGGGCAACGCCGACTTGGGCGTGAGTTTGGCGCCGGTGCACGTGGCCAGCATGGGCATCGAAAAGCTGATTCCGCGCCTCGCCGACCTAGGCGTGTTTACGCGGTTGCTGGCGCGCAGCGCTACGGGCCAGCCCGTTACCACCTACACTTCGCACTACACCCAGCCCGCCGAGGGGAGGGAAATGCACGTTATCATCGTCGATAATGGCCGCACGCAGCAGCTGGGCCGGCCCGATTTTCGGGCTTCGCTCAAGTGCATTCGGTGCGGCGCCTGCATGAACACCTGCCCGGTGTACCGGCGCAGCGGCGGCCACAGCTACGACTTCACGGTGCCGGGGCCCATTGGCTCCATCCTCTCGCCCAACATCGACTTGAAGAAGCACAGCACACTGCCCTTTGCCAGCACGCTTTGCGGCTCGTGCACCGACGTGTGCCCGGTGAAAATCGACATTCACGTGCAGTTGTATAAGTGGCGGCAAATCATTGCCGAAGCCAACCACTTGCCTGCCGCCAAGAAGTGGGGCATGAAGTTTATGGGCCGCCTACTAGCCAGCCCCAACGCCTTCAAAATCAGCGGCAAGCTGGCGCGCACTGGCTTGCGCCTGCTGCCCCACGGCCTCACCCACAACCAAACTGCCAACGCCTGGGCCATCGCCCGCGAGCTGCCCGAGCCACCCAAGCAAAGCTTCCGCGAATGGTATCAGCAGCAAGCCCCCGCATGAGTAGCACCCGCGACCGCATCTTGGCCGCCGCCCGCGCCAACCAGCCCGCCGAAACGCCCCTACCCCCCGTGGCCGACTTCGGCGGCAACGCGTCGCTCGAACGCTTTACGGAAGTGCTGGCCAGCATCGGCGGCACGGTCGTGCGGCTAGCGGCACCTGGCGCGCTAGCTGCCACGGTGCAGCAGCTTTTTCCGGCAGCGCGCTTGGTGGCTTCGCCGCTTTTCAGCGCCTCGCTCGCCATCGACCAGCAGACGCCGGTTGACGTGCTAGCCGACGTGGATTTGGCGGTACTACCCGTCGAGTTTGGGGTGGCCGAAAATGGCGCCGTGTGGTTGCCCGAGGCCAATATGCTGCACCGCGCCCTTCCTACCGTTACCCAGCACTTAGCGTTTGTGCTCGACCACCGCCAGCTTGTGGCCACTATGCACCAAGCCTACGCCCGGCTCCCCAATGGGCCGGGTGGCTACGGCATGTTCGTGGCCGGTCCCTCCAAAACGGCCGACATCGAGCAGTCGCTGGTGATTGGCGCGCACGGCGCGCGCAGCTTGGTGGTGTTGGTGTATTGAGCGACTATAGAAGTAGTTTTTTAAATCAAGAACGTCCTGCTGAGCTTGCCGAAGCATCTTGCCCGCATCATTCAACGAGGCGAGCGACATGCTTCGGCAAGCTCAGCAGGACGTTCTTGTTTGTCTTTCAAAAACGCTTCATTTGGATAGATAGCGCCAACCCCCTACCCCCTACTTCATAGTCATCACGGCGGCCATGGTTTCCAGGCCTTCCCAGAGGTTGCCTAGCCGGATGTTCTCATTTTCAGCGTGCTGGTTGTTGTCATAGTTGGCGATGGGCACGGTGATGGTGGTAGCGCCCAGCACTTGCTTGAACACGTACAGCGGCAGGCTGCCACCCGAGGTGGGCAGGAGCACTACCGGCTGCGCCACCGTCGATTGCACGGCCTGCACCACGCTGCGGGCCAGCGGCAAGTCTAGGGGCGTGCGCTGGGCGTTGTAGCCGGTTTCGGGCGCCACGCGGATGAGGTGGGGGTAGCGCGCCCGCTCGGCATCGGTAGGCTCGGCGTGGGTGACGAAAAAGCCCTGCCGCTCGATGTGGCGCACTACTTTGGCTATCTGGCGCTGGTAGTCATTGCCCAGCACGAGGCGCAAATCGAGTTCCGCCTCGGCTATGGTGGGGATGACGTTGGCCGCCTGCGGGCCCACGTTGGCGCTGCGCATGCCGTTGATATTCAGCGAAGGCTGATTGATTAATTCTACCAGCGACTGCCCCTGGCCGTCGGGCCGCGCAAAACCCAGCTCGCGCCGGATGTCGTCGTCGATGTTGGGCACGCGGTGCAGGGCGTCTTTTTCCGAGGCGGTGAGGGGCACCACGTCGTCGTAGAACCCGGCGACGGTTACGCGGCCGGTGCTGTCCTTCATCGAGCCCAGCAAACGGGCCAGGGCCATTGCCGGGTTGGGCGCCCAGTTGCCGTAGTGGCCACTGTGCAGTGGGCGCTTGGGGCCGTACACGGTGAGGCCTACGTTAACATCGCCGCGAGCGCCGAATACTACCTGCTTGCGCCCCGACTGGTGCACCGGCCCGTCGCAGATAATCCAGAGGTCCGATTGTAGCAGGTCGCGGTGCTGGCCGAGCAGCTCGCCCAGGTGCGGCGAGCCGCCTTCTTCCTCACCTTCGAAGAAAAACTTGAGGTTGACGGTGGGCTTGACACCGCTCTGGGCCAACGCTTGGTAAGCGGCCAGGATGGTCATCACGCCGCCCTTGTCGTCGGAGCTGCCGCGGGCGTAGAGCCGCCACTCGGCGTTGAGCGGCGTGCCCGCCGCGGGTGGGGGTAGCAGCTGGCCCCCGCTGGCTAAGGAGCCGCTGGCCAGCGTTGGCTTAAAGGGACTTAACCCCGGCGCCCACTGCGCGGCGTTCACCGGCTGGCCGTCGTAGTGGGCGTAGAACACGAGGGTGCGCGTGGCGCCGGGCACGCGCACTTCGCCGAACACGGCGGGCGGCACGCCGGGCGTGGTGGCCCCGAGCAGCTGCACGTGCGCGATGCCGCGCTGGCGCATCATGGCCGCAATAGTGGTGGCGGTGCGGCGCAAGCCGGCGCTATCGGCCGCCACACTCGGAATGCTGAGCAACTGCGTGTATTCGGCGAGCAGCTCGTGCTCGTGGCGCTGGCGATACTGGCGCACTTTCTTGAGCACGGCATCGGGCGGCGTGGCGGCAACGAGCAGCGCGGCGGCAATTATTGGCAGCAGGCTGCCCAGCAAATAGCGTTTCTTCATGCCCCCAAGTAAGGGCTAAATGCCTGCACAAGCGACATATGCAGTTGCGGTTGCTCGAAATAAAACCGTTCTGGCGGCCTACCCCTCGCTTTTGAGAGGGATGCTTAATGCTTATTTAAAGCAGCCCCTCCGTGGCTTTCCTCTCCCGAAGGGGGTAGGGAGCGAAGTAAGACATCAGGGATAAAACTACTCACATTCACTTACCATAATTTATTTAGAAGGCAAAAAAAGAGGCCGCCCCCAGAGGGAGCGGCTTCTATCATTCACTTTTCGTATTTCTTAAAATTTAATTTTTGCGCTGTTTTGCACAGCCATTGGCTCTTCGTCTTTGGCGGTGATTTTCACGTTTTTAACCGTCCAATCCTTGGCGTAGTTGAGGCCGCCGGCGGTTTCGGCGGTCATGGTTACGTTGTCGAGGGTCATGTTTTCGAGCAGCGAGTTGGGCTGGCCCTCGGCCGAGATGGCGATTTTGGCGTTTTGCACCCGCACGTTGCTGATAACCACGTCGCGGAAGTGCGGGATGCCCTTTTCAGCGGGTTCTACTTTCGTCAGCATAGCCTTCCAGTGGGCGGGTAGGGTTGCCTCGGTGTACCCCTCGGGCAGGGTGGAGTAGCTGTAGGCAGGGTTCCAGTTCATGGTGAGCAGGATGGCCGTGCCTACCCCATCCATCTCGATGTTATCGACCTTAATATCTTCCACAGTGCCGCCACGGGTGAGAGCCGACTTGATGCGGATACCAATCTTGGTGCCCTTGGCCTTCAGGTTGCGGGCGATGACGTGGCGGATGCCGCCCGACGTTTCGGAGCCGCAGGTGAAGAGGCCGTCGCCGGCGCCGGCCACGCAGTTTTGGATGAGGATGTACTCGGCGGGGCGGTTCACGCGCAGGCCGTCGGCGTCGCGGCCCGATTTCAGGCAGAAGTTGTCGTCGTTGCAGTCGATATCGGAGTTTTGCACCAGCACGTAGGAGCTGGAGTCGATGTCGATGCCGTCGGTGCTGGGGCCGTGGCCGCCGAGGTTGTTGCGGACGGTGATGCCATCGACCGTCACGTTCTTAGAGTACAGCACGTGCACCGTCCAGAAGCCCGAGCGCTGCAGCGTAACGCCCTTGATGGTCACGTTGCTAGAGTTGGCCATCACGAGGAGGCGCGGGCGCTGGGCGTCGTAGTCCACTATCCAGCGTAGGCCCTTGGCATCGTAGTCTTTGCGCATGGCCCAGTACTTGTCCCAGAACACTTTACCCTGGCCATCCACAGTGCCTTCGCCCACAATGGCCACGTTGTCCTGGTCGTTGATGTTAAGCAGCGCGGCGGGCCATTTCATCTCGATGCCCGCCACCCGGGTTTGGATTTCGGGGTAGTCTTTCAGGTCTTGGCTGCCGAGCAGCGTCACGCCTTTGTCGAGGCGCAGGGTTACGCCCTTTTTCAGGAACAGCGAGCCGGTGAGGTATTGGCCGGGCGCCAGCGTCACGGTGCCGCCCTTCTTAGCCGCGGCGTCGATGGCTTTTTGCAACGCCTGGGTGTTCAGGGTTTTGCCATCGCCCACGGCGCCGTACTTGGCGGCGGTAAATACCGTTTTGGCGGCGGGCGTAGTCTTGGCCCCTACCTCCTTCACCCAAGCCGGGTCGGCATCGGCGGGCGCCGACGGGTGCACGAAGGCACTGAGCGCCAGGAATAAGAGCGGTAGTACGCGGGTGGGAACAAGTTTCATAGAGTGGAAAGCGGGCCGCGCCGGGTAGCAGCGGCTAAGTGCTTCAAAGGTGCGGCGGGGGTAAGCCGCTTACCTACCCGCACTCACCTGCTAGCGTGGTTTGTAGCGCAGATTCTGCGAATTCGCGCGGTTGAACGGCCCTTGTGCGGCCCCGCAGCATCCGCGCTACTTACTCATTGCTTCAGCACTTTCACGGTGGTTTCGGCCCCGCTGGCGGCGCGCACTCGCAGCAAGTACAGGCCAGGCTTTAGGCCGTGGCCCGCGTTACAATCGTTCTGGCCTTCGCCTTGCTCCACCAGCTGCCCGGTGGGGCCAAAGGCTTGGTACGAGAACGCGCCCGCCACCCGAATATGGATGGTACTGGTAGTAGGATTGGGGTACACGGCGATGCCCCCCGCCTCGGGCCGGGCGGCCTGCACGCCGAGTACATTGTTGGTGCTGTCGGCTAGCACGATGCGGGGGGTAGGCGCCGGGGCCATGTCGTTGCCCAAGAAAAAGCTGGGGTGCGGCGGCTGGTTGTAGGCCGAATTTTGCTGCGCCACCGCCAGCCGATACTGCGCATCGTGCATGAGCGTGTAGATGCGCTCGGTGGTGGGCGCGGTGGTCGAGTACAGCAGCAGGCTTTGGTTGTCGCGGGCGCGGAGCAGGATTTCCTCACGCCAATCGCCTAGCAGGTCGGCCGTTAGGCAGGGGTTAGCTTTGGTGCCGTTGTTGGTTTGGGCATCGCCGTCGGCGGCCAGGCTGGGGGTAAGCAGGCGGGTAAGGGTACTGGTGGCGGGCACCCACTTTTCGAGCCGCACGGTGCTCACGTTAGTAGTGGCATTGTAGGCGGCGTCGAGCAGCTCGCGCGACAAGTCGCCGTCCCACCACACGGCAAAGTTGACGGTGGGCTTGGCGGTGCTAATCTGGGTGCCGGTGCAGGTATAGAGACCGCCCACAGAGCCCCACATTTCGTAGCCGCGGTGGGCGGGGTCCACGTCGGCGGCCAGGGCGCGGCCCACGTCGGCCCCGCCGCCGGGCACGCCCCACAGCGGCTGGCCGGTGAGGGCATCGCGGCATTCGAGGCCGTAGTTGCCATAGCGGGCGGGTTCTTCGTGGCACTGCCACACCTCCTGGCCGGGGCGGTCGGGGTCCATGTCGCTCATGTGCAGGGCATCGCCGTGGCCCAAACCGTTGGCGTAGAGGCCCGTCCCGTTGTCGTTCACGGCGCTGGCGCCGTTTACCACTTCATCTTTGCCGTCGCCATCCACGTCGCCCACCGTCAGCTGGTGGTTGCCCATCGAGGCGTAGGCGCCATTGCCGGTGGCGTCGCTATCAAACGTCCAGCGGCGGGTGAGCTGGCCGTTGCGCCAGTCCCAGGCCACGCGCACCAGGCGGGTGTAGTAGCCGCGGCCCATTATTAGGCTGGGCCGCACCCCGTCGAGGTAAGCCACGGTCGAGATAAAGCGGTCGACGCGGTTGCCGTAGTTGTCGCCCCAGTCCGTGACGGCGCCGCGGGCGGGCAGGTAGTCAGTGGTGGCCATCGCCGCGCCGGTGCGGCCGTTGAAGACGGTCAAAAACTCGGGCCCGGTGAGGATGTAACCCGCCGTATTGCGGTAGTCGGCCGCGGCGCTGCCAATCACCACGCCCTTGCCATCCACGGTGCCATCGGCGGTTTTGCAGGCCACTTCCGCTTTGCCATCGCTGTCGAGGTCGTACACCATAAACTGCGTGTAGTGCGCCCCAGCTCGAATATTGCGGCCCAAATCAATGCGCCACAGGCGAGTGCCGTTCAGCTTATACGCGTCGAGGTACACGTTGCCGGTGTAGCCGCTCTGCGAGTTGTCTTTGGAATTAGACGGGTCCCATTTCAGAATAATCTCGTACTGGCCATCGCCGTCGAGGTCGCCCACGCTGCAATCGTTGGCCGAGTAGGTGTAGGCCACGCCATCGGGCGTGGTGCCGCCAGCCGGCTGCTGAATCGGGATGCTCAGGTACTTCTGCCCCCACACGCTAGCAGCCGGCGAGGCGGCTTGCTCCACGCCGTTCAGCACGGGCCGCACGGTGTAGCGCTCGTCAGCGGCCGCGTTGTCGGTGAGGTTGGTGGCGCCGGTGAGGGGGGTAGGATTGAGCTTAGTCGTGCCTCGATACACATTGAAAGCCAAGCCGCTCGGGTCGGTGCCAAACAGGCGCCAGCTCACAAACACGGCACTGGCGCTGGTGCGGATAGCCACCACGCCGCGGTCTAGTTTTTCCATCCGCCGCTGGGCCTGGGCCGTGCTGGTGGTAAGCAACCAGGCGAGCAGCAGGGCCAAGTAGCGGGCAGGCGAAGATACCGGCGGCAGCGCATGGCGGCGCGGCAACCTGGCGGTTGGGGCGGGGTAGAGGGTCGGCCTCATAGCGATAGGGGTAGGGTGGGAAAAGGAAAACTATAGGGCACAAACCAAATCTAGCTGCCTTTGCTAACTGTCCTGCGCTGTGCTGTTTTGCTCGTTCTCAATCTCCTACGCCGCCGAGCCCAGCGCAAGCGCCGGGCTCGGCACCCCCTGCCCTACCCCCCGGCACTTAGTCGAGGTGAAACACGCGCGCCAGCGGCACCACCACCGGCGAGTGGTCGGGGTTGGTTTCCATCAGGTCGGCCATGTAGGCCCACCAGCGCTGCATAATGGCCGTGCCCGGCAGCTCGGCGGTGGTGTGGCCCGGCAAGCGCTTTTGCACCGCAAACAGGGTGCCGCGGGCTGCATCGAGGTAGATGGAGTAATCGCGGATGCCCGCCGCGTGCAGGGCCGCCGCTAGCTCGGGCCAGATTTCGTCGTGGCGGCGCTGGTACTCGGCGGCCACGCCGGGCTTTAGCTGCATGGTGAAGGCAATTTCTTCCATTTTGCTGGTTGATTTTCTCTCCTGTTATTGCGAGCCCCACGAAGCAATAACAGGAGAGATAAGGACAAAAAACTAAAAAGTTACTGCGGCAGCGGGCCGCCCAGCGCCGTGGGCGTGAGCGTAACGGGCCCGAGCAGCCCCGACGCCACCGGCGACCATTGCGCGGCGGTGAAAAGGCCATCGGCGCCGCGGTTTTCCTTGAGCTTGGCGGCCATGTTCACGTTGTAGAACAGCTTCCATTCTTGGTGCTGGCGGTCCATGTCGGCCACGCGGTTGGCCATGCCATTGCTCACGCTGATGGCGAGCGTATTCGAAGCTTTCAGCTGGTTTTTAGGTAAATACACTTGGTAGGCAGGCCCGATAAGGGTGCCCAGTTCCTGGCCATTGAGCTGCACGCGGGCACTCTGCCCTACCCTCCCCAAATCGAGCAGGTAGCCATCGGCCGAGCCGGTGGGCATGGCAAACGTGGTGCTATAAGTAGCGGTGCCCGCGAACTTTTGCCCGGCTTCGCCCGCCAGCTTAGTCCACGAATCGAGCTGCGCGACTTGCAGCGGCGCCGGCAACGTAGGGCCGCCCGACACGAAGCGCACGGCCCAAGGGCCCGCCACGGGCTGCGGCGCGCCGGCCGAACGCTGGTAGGCGTAGGCGGCGCTCGCCGGCGCGGCCGCCTCCTTGGTATCGATGAGGCACGAGGCACCGGGGGCCAGCTGCACGTACACTTCGGCCCTACCCCCCGCCGACTGGCGCAGGGCCGCCTGGCCGAGCTGCTCGCTCATGGGGTCGTAGAGCGCGGCCGATTTGGCGGCCGTGGCTAGCGGCACCCAGGCAGTCACCGCCTTGTCGCTCCAGTTGGCCAAGAAGTAGGTGTGGCCGCCCGCCGTGCGGCGGCGCTCGCATTGCAAACCATTATCTACCAGCGTTTCGCGCTGCACGCCCGCCTGCGTAAGCAATTGCTGCACATCATCACCCAGCAAAAAAGCGCCCTTGCCCACGGTAGCGCGCTGGCCGCCCGCTACTGGTTTAAACTGCAACTGCGCCACCAGCTTTTTGAAGGCTGCCTGGCGGCTGGCCAAGTTGCCAAGGCCGGGCACATCGGTGGGCAAGGCGCCCTGCACCACGATGGTGGCACCGGCCTGGGCCAGCTGCACCAGGTGCTGCCAGGTGGGTAGGGGCATGGTGCGCGCCGCTGGCACTAGCACCGTGCGGTACTGCGCGCCGCCGCTGGTGCGCAGGCCGCTGCCGCTGGCCTGCACCTGCTGCACTTGCTTGTCGGAAATAAAATCGTAGCCGTAGCCCTGCTTGAGCAGCAGTTCGCTGGTGGCTTCGATGGGCAAGCCCTTGAAGCCGTGCTCAATACCATCGAAGTGCTGCAAGAGCGCCTTGTTGCCCGGCCGCTGGTAGGCGTCGTACTGTGGCAGGTAGAGCAGCACATCGTTGGCGGGCTGGCCGGCTTGCATAAAGCTCTGGCAGTGCGCCGCGTAGCGGTTCAACTGGCCGAAATCTTGCCAAAACGGGTTTTGCGGATTGAACTCGACGGCGGCGTAAAACAGCCAGCCGGGCCAAGCCGCCGCCTGCGGCGAATAGGCCGTGCCGTGGTAAAAAATGTGGTTTACGCCGCCGAGCAGCATGCGGTCCACGGCCTTTTTTACGTCGCTCAGGGTCGAGAGAAAGTGGTCGTTTTCCCACGTGGCCGTTTCGGCCGAGGTCAGGGGCTTACCCGTGACGTGTGCCGCCGACGATGCAAACTTGATGCGCGTCAGGTTTTCGCCTTCCGTCTCGGGGATGTCGGTGGCGGCATACAAGTCCAGGATGTTGGCCGGCGAACCGTGGGCCTGGTTACGGATTTTTACGCCGTAGCCGTGGGCCCAGGTAGCCCAGGCCTGGGTGTAGTTTTCGAGCAGCAGCTCGGAGATGGTTTCGCGGTAATCGGTGAGCACGCGCGCGTTTTCGTCGGCGCTGGCCTTGGCAAAAAGACCCGGCAAATGCTGCCGCAAATCGTAGCCCCGCCGCCGCTGAAACTCGCTGAACATCAGCGGTGTCCAATTGGCTTCGCCTTGGGCATCATCCACTTCGTAGGAGTCATTAAAAAACGCCCGCACCCCCTTCACATCCCGCCCCTTGAATGCTTGGTCGAAGCGCTGCAAATAGTGCTCGGTGGCCGTTTTGGAGAGGTGGTCAATTACGTCGCCTTCGCCGCCGGGGCCGGCGCGCTCCACCTGCTTGCCGTGCCAGCCCTGGAAGATGGCGTAGAGCGTCCAGGTGCCGGCCGGGGCCGTCCAGTTGAGTTTGCCGTTGGCATCTACCTTGCTCGTCAGGTCGATAGCCGCGCCGGTAGCGGGGTAGGCCATCAGGGCCTGCAAGGGCAGCGGCTTCTCGAAGCGCACCTGCTCGAGGGCCAGCGCCTGCATGTTCTTGTTGGTCGCCACGGGGTCGGCCAGCTCCTTAATATCGACGCGGTGGCCAATGGCGGTAGCAATCGGCTTTTGGGTAAAGCTCACTTTATCCGCCAGTTGCGCGCCGCCTTTTACCGTGTAGGTCTGGTAGGTTACGTACTTGCAGGCGTCGGCGGGCGTCACCCACGGCCCCCCAAAGGGCCAGCCCGAAGCCTGCGCCACGTCTACCCCCAGGTTCAGGCGCTTGCCTTCGGTGAGGGTATGCGTGAGCATGTCCATCCACTTCGGCGACAAGAAATCAATGAACTGGCTTTCAGCACCCTTTACCCCGTAGATGGCCGTTATTTCCATACCGCCTAGGCCCGCCTGCTGGTACTGCGTCATCAGGTGCGTGAGGTCCTGCGGGTTTACGGCGCTGCCTTCCCACCACCAGCGCGTCCAGGGCCGGTTTTGCTGGGAGATGGCGGGCCAGGCGGGCGCCTGCGCTCGGGCCGCCAGGGGGGGTAGGGCAGCGCTAAGGAGAAGGGAGAGAGCGAGTTGTTTTTTCATAAATTTTTAAATTTGCTCGTCATGCTGAGCGAAGGGAAGCATTTCTATTGCGTTGTTTGCCTCGTTGACCGGGGCGGCTGCAGCGACCAAGCTGCTTCGCTTCTCAGCATGACGTTCTGGTAGTTGCGCCATGCGCTAGTACGCTGTTTTACCTTAACTTATACACTTCGCTGCCGGCCAGCAGGAAGCAGCCCAGGCCGTAGTCCTGGAAGTCGGGCTTGCTGGTGTAGCTCACTGGCTGGCCGTCTTTGGGCTCTTTGCCGGTGCCCTGCACGTAGCCCAGGAAGCCATCGGGATGCACGCACTCGGTGGCCATGGCGTTCCAGGCTTTAGCGATAATGGGCTGGTATTTGGCCTTGTCGAGCAAGCCCTGGCGCACGCCCCAAGCCATGCCGTAGGTGAATAATGCCGTGCCGCTCAGCTCCTTACCGCCAAAGTGGGTAGGGTCGTGTAGGCTCACGTTCCAGTAGCCGTCGGGGCGCTGGAGGCGGGGTAGGGCGCGCATCATGGCCAGGTACGTTTGCTCGTATTCGGCGCGGTGGGGAGCGTCTTTGGGCAAGATGTCGAGCACGCGCACCAGCGCCGCCACCACCCAGCCGTTGCCGCGGCTCCAGTAGCAGTCCTGGCCGTTGGGCTCCTGGTAGGGCGGCACAAAGTCCTTGTCGCGCCACCACAGGCTGTCCTGCGCATTGTAGAGGCCGTGGCCGCCGTGCTGCGTTTTCGAGAAGGTGTACATGCGGTACATTTTCTCGGTGTAGGCGGTGTCTTTGGTCATTACGCCGAGCTTGGCGTACACGGGCATCGCCATTTGCAGCGCATCAATCCACCACCAATCGTCGATTTTGGGGCTGTGCACGGTGTTGTCGATGGCGGCTTTTAGCTCGCGAATGCGCTCGGGCTGTGGGTCGATTTGGTACAAATCGAGGTAGGTCTGGCCGGCACACTGGTCGTCGGCGTTGCGGCCGGTGGCGCCGTTGCGCAGGCCCCACTGGTGCTGCTGGCCCCAGTCTACAGCGTAGTCGTAGTAGGCCTTGCGCTTGTCGAGGCCGTAGAGCGCCATCAGGCCCTCGTAATACACGCCGCGCGTCCAGATGTGGCTGGGGCGCGCCTTATTGGTCACGATTTCCTTGCCCGGGTCGGGCCATTGCTTCATGAAGTAGGCGTTGGCCAGCGTCATTTTTTTAAGCACCTGCTTGGGCTTGGGCAATTGCTGGGCCTCGGCAGAAGGAACACTTAGGAGCAGCCCTACCCCCATGGCTAGCCAGCAGGCCAATTTTTTACTCGTTGGTATCATCATTAGTTAAGAAGCTGCTTTGGCTATTTCGACCGCGTACACTTGCTCTTTGCCCTCAAAATTGGCCCGGAAAATCACCCACTTGCCATCGGGCGAGAAGTGCACATTAGGCTCCAGCTTGTAGCCGTGGTGAGCCATGCTTACTAAGCGTTCGGCCCGAAACTGGTCGCCAGCGGGCCGGAACAAGTAAATCCACTCGCCGTCCGGGGCCTTGGCCACCTGGCCGGGGTCGCCGCCATCGCCGGCAAAGAGCGTCTGGTCGGGCGAGATGTTGTAGTGAATCGACCACTCGTTGCGCTGCAACTGGTAGCGCTTTTCGGGGCCGCCCGCCACGGGCGCGCCAGCCAGGTAAAACGTGACGCTGCGCGGCTGCTGCAAGTCAAACCAAATCGTTTGGCCATCGGGGCTGAAAAACTCGTGGCCCGCGATTTCGCCGTCTACCGTGCGCTGGTGCATCAGCTTGGTAGCGTGCGTTTTAATACTGATGTGCCAGATGCGGTCCACCTTGCCCCAGGGCCCTTCGTGGCAATACATGAGCAAGTCGGGGTCAGTGGGCGAGAATTGCACGTGCCCCAGCCAGGTATTCTCTTGGTAAATTTCCTCGCGCTTGCCCGTCTTGGTATTGATGGTGAACAAGATGTGCTGCACCTTGGCATCGTAAATGCGGTTGAAGAAGTCGCTTTTGGCCGGGTATTTCTTCAAAATATCGCGTGCCTCGGCCCCGCCCAACGAGCCGGCCAGCAGCGTTCCATCGGCGTTCAGGGTCGAGATACTGCCCGGGAAATCAGCCGGAAACGTGTAGATTTTGCGCGTTTTGTGGGTATCGGCATTGGTGGCATATACCACGCTGCCCGCCTGGTAATACACATCGTGGCGACGAGCATCCACAATTTCGCCGCTC
Source organism: Hymenobacter ginkgonis (assembly GCF_009755225.1). GTDB lineage: Bacteria > Bacteroidota > Bacteroidia > Cytophagales > Hymenobacteraceae > Hymenobacter > Hymenobacter ginkgonis. The sequence continues at coordinate 70,820 of NZ_WQKZ01000006.1, read as the reverse complement.
ACTTTTTTGTAGTACTCGCTGAGGGGCGTCACGCGCCGGGTAGCCAGGTTCAGCAGGCGCAGCTGCTGGCCCTGCTCGTCGGTGTGGTAAATCACCATTTCATCGCCGCTAGCGATTTTCAGAAATGGGTTGTTATGGAAGTAAAAGCTGGCATTGCCTCCATCGAGAGGGGTAAGGCGCCGAACCTGGTGGCCAGTGGCTTGGTCAATCCAATCGGGGGCGGGCATGGGCTTTTGGCCGCCGGTTTCGAGGCGGGCCTGCGCTTGCGCGCGCGGCCCGGCTAGTAGCGCCGCGGCGCCCAAAAGCGCGGCAGCCAGGTAGGTTTTCATACGAGCAACGGGATGGGTGGGAATAGAAAAAGCCGCCGCTACTGCGGGGCTGGAAGGGCAGGCTGGGGTTGCTTCACCGCCACGTAGCGCGCCACATCGCGCAGGGCGACCACGTGATAACGGTGCTCGTGCAGGTAGCGCAGGTATTCTTCAAACAAGGCGGGCGGGGTAGTAACCCAGTCGTGGGCGTAGTCGGGCACCCCGTGAATGGTGAGCACCACGATGCGCCCATCCTTGGCCAAGGCCAGCGCATCGAGGATTTGCTGGCGGTTGGTGGCTAGGGTGGTGAAGCTGGGAATGAGCAGGGGGTTGTCGGTGGCGGGGTCGTAGGGGCGGTCGCCGCCGGCGCGGGCCAAGCGGTAGCCTTTGCCCGCCAGCACGGGCAGCGCGCGGGGTGCGGTGTCGTAGCCGGGGTAGGCAAACGTGACGGGCCGCGGGATACGCTGGGCCCGGCACCGGCTTTCTACCGAATCTAGTTCGGCCGCTAGCTCGCTCTCACTCAATTTATTTACGTGGCGGTGCGTGAGCGTGTGGCTGCCCACCTCGAAGCCCAGCCGGTGCAGCTCCCCAATTTGCGCCCAGCTCATGTACTTGCTTTTATCAGCAAAAGGCGGCTCGCGAAATTCGCACACGAAAAACGTGGCGCCGAAGCCGTACTTCTTCAGCAGCGGGGCCACGTAGGTGGCGTGGCTTAGGGCGGCATCGTCGAAGGTGAGCACCACCAGGCGGTCGGGCACGGGCCGGGGCCGCGCCGCAGCTCGCCCCGGCCCAGCAGCCCAGCTCAGCAGAAGCAACAGAAATCCGAGTACGTTCATGGCGCGGCCCTACCCCCCGCTAGTGGCAGTAGGCCCGCAAGAACCAGTGGCATTCAAGCCAAACCTTCCTGTACTCTTCGGTAAGCGCACGGCTTGGGTGCCAGTGGGGCGCCGCCGTGCGCCTACTGGCGGCCTAGCGCACAGCAGCACATAATCCTATTATAGGCGTTATCTTGGTGCCGTTTTTTGACCCTATCCTTTATTTATGCAAAAACAATTACTTCTGGCAATTATGCTAAGCCTTGGTATTGGCTCGGCGGCAGCCCAAAATTCTGCCCCGGATGCGCGCCTGCCTGCACTGCAATCTACGCAGCCGCTACCGGCCCAATATCCCCCCAGCGCTCTAAAGTCCGATTTTTCAACCGCGCTAACTCGTGCCGACACGGCTCGCGCTATCCATGAACTGTTCCGTAGCCGGCGCGGCGGGGGTACCGGTTGGCTGGCCTTCGGCACGGCTGGCATCCTGGCTTCTACGTTGCCGGCGCAGCAAACCACCAGCGCGGGTGTCTGGACGCCCGGCGTAGTAGCCGGCTCTGCCTTTATGCTGCTAGGCATAAAAAAGCGCATTCAGTTTCGGCCGGGCCGCGAGCGGCAAGTACTGCGCGAGCTGGCGGCCACCGGGCACCTGCCCGCCAACGTAGCCCGGCGCCTGCACGGCAATTTCGCGCCTATTCACGCCACCGTATCGGCTGAGAACCCCCTACTGGCCTACGGCAGCGTCCCTACTACCTCGGCTGCCAACCCCGCCGCCCCTACCCCGGCGCAACTGCTGGCCGATGCCCGCCAAGATACCCTGGACGCCGTGCAGGGATTTTTCAATGCGAAGCGTTTTGGTGGGCAGCTACCCCTCATTTTGGCCTTGCCCGGTTTGCGCCTGATGACGGGCGCCAGCAATACCAACACTTCCCCCTCGCCCTATATACAAACGCAGAACAGCGAGCCTGGAGCGGGCCAGGTAGCCGCTGGCCTAGCCCTAATGGCGGGCGGGGTAGTCTACATGTTTCTGCATAACGCGCCTTATACCGATGCCAAATTCGAAATCCTGCGCAATGGGTATTTGGCTGGCCAGCCTTTATCGCCCGCTATTCGCCGCCAACTCAAGCCTAAGCATCTGGCACAGGGCCGCGCCTACCGCGAGCGCCTGGAACGCAAAGCAGCCAGACGCGCCAAGCGGTAAGCTAGCATTGGGACAGGATAGGGCGGGGCGAGGCATGAGAAAGCTACTTCGTTGCTGCTCGCATTGAATGAAACTGCTTGTCTTTACAAGAACATCGGAAAGCCCCGCCAGCAAGTTGCTGGCGGGGCTTTTGTTTTTTGCTACGCCCCAGCGCATTTAGATGCTTACCACTTGACTTATATTGGGTTACAATTGCAACAGTTTCCGCTGAACGGTCGTCAACTTAGGTTTTCCTCTTTCATTACTACCTTTTATGGAAGCTACCCTCCTTCAAATCCGCGACCAGCAGCGGCAAACCTGGGACACGTTTTCGCCCGGCTGGAAAAAATGGGATACCTGGGCCATGAACTTCATGCGGCCAATGGGCAACGCCATCATCGAGTCGCTGCACATTCAGCCGGCAGCGGAAGTGCTGGATGTGGCTACCGGCACCGGCGAGCCCGGCCTCACCATTGCGCGCTTGGCCACGCAGGGCCACGTAGTAGGCCTCGACCTCTCGGAAGGCATGCTGGCTACGGCCAGGGAAAATGCGGCCCAGCAAGGCATCACAAATTACCAGGCGGTGGCAGGCGATGTCTGCGAGTTGCCCTTCGCCGACCAGCGCTTCGACGCCATTAGTTGCCGTATGGGCTTCATGTTTTTCCCCGATATGCAGCTGGCAGCGCAGGAGATGTACCGCGTGCTGAAGCCCGGGGGCCGGCTCGCCACCAGCGTGTGGGCTAGCCCACCCCAAAACCCCTGGATAAGCACCATGATGGGCACTATCGCCTCGCAAATGGCCCTACCCACCCCGGCGCCGCTGGCCCCCGGCATGTTTCGCTGCGCCCAACCTGGCCTGCTAGCCGGGCTGCTGCGAAATGCAGGCTTCCAGCACGTAGAGGAAAAAACTGTAACGGGCCTGCTCACCTTCGCTACCCCAGAAGAATACTGGCAGAATATGCTGGAAGTCGCCGCGCCCGTAGTAGCCATCCTGAGCAAGGCTGATGAGGCCACCCGCGCTGCTATCAAAGCGGCCTTGTTTGCAGCATTGGAGCAGCAGGTGGTGGATGGGAAAATTCAGCTGCCTTTTGCCTCTCTGGTGCTTTCGGCGGTGAAAAGCTAATCCGAAAGCTTCGTAACCCATAGCCTTGGTAGCTCTTCAGGAAGACTGGGGCTATCCCCTCAGGCCTGCTTGGTCGCTAGTCGGTAGTGGAGGCACAGCCGCCACAGCAAGGTTATGCATAAGTTATAGTGCGCTAAAACCACGTCCGTTTTGGGTATTCGGAGAAGTACGCTCAAGCCCCGCCCTCCGCTTTGCCGCTGCGTGGCCATAGGGACGCGCACGCCCCTATGGCTAGCCACGAGTTATGGGTGGCTGGGTACGCACCAAGAGGATTCTATTGCATTTTTTTTACTTTAAATAGTTTTCCACCTACATTCGCTCACCATAACCTCATCCGTTAACCCAACACACCTTCACGCTTTTACCCCAAACTAGCGATGTGCTCCGCTACTCACCTTTTGGTTGCCCTTCTGCTGGGCTTTTTTTGCACCCGCGCCCTGGCGCAAGCTCCCAACCGACCTGCCCCCCAGCACAAGGTCAGTGAGGTGCTTATTAATGGCGGGCCTACCCCCCAATTAAAAACTACCCCTAAGCCAAACGCCTCCCAGAAAAAGCCGGAAACTACCCTCTACCTAGGACGGGGTTCCGACTATAAAACCAGCAAGACTGCTGAGTATTTGGAAGACGGCCAACGGCGCGATATTCTTACTACTCCCGGCCCTGATTATCAAGTAGAGGAGGAGGCGCTCATCCAGACGGGCAGCAAAATTGCTAACTATAATTTTCCGCGCAATACACTGGTAATTCGATTTACAAAAAGAATGTATTTAAGGAATTCAACCTGCTTTGCTTACGACCTTATCAATCGCAAACAGGACCGGCAATTCAATACGGATGAGGTGACGTATATCACGCATCTGGGCGACAACTTATTCTTCGTCGGCTACGGCTGCTCCGGAGTTGGCAATAACGCCTTTACCACCGCCAAAATCTACGACCGAGGCACGAGTGAATTTGTTGCTACTATCACTGAAGTAACGCATTCGGGTCCTTATGAGGGCTTTATTACACCCGATGAGTTCACCAAAAATATTTGCTTCAACACTGGCAAATACACTACGGGCTACACCAATAGCAATGGTGGCCTTACCACGTGGTCAGCCCAACAACACAAAGGAATGGATGACTTGGCAGGCGGGGCAGATAAATGGAAAGCCTACTTTATAGTAAGAGATTGGAATTCTGCCCAGCACCTCTACTATATAGATACCAAAGACAAGGTCAAAAAGCAACTTCTTGACGCAGAGACTTACAGAAAAATCCATTATGATAAGTATTAAATCGCGCTTGGCCGTAAGGGCAACCGGGCACGCTGCACGGAGCTTAAATAAGTCGTCTAAGCAGCACACCTAGTGGCAATAGCCTACAAAAAAGCCCCGCTAGCAGCTCGCTAGCGGGGCTTTTTTCAAAAGCACTTACTTATACCGTTGGCAGTTCCACGTTCTCAAACCGCACGCCGCCGTCCTCCAGCACCGCTTCTACCACGGCGTCCTTGCTCACTTTGCCGGAGAGTATCTCCTTGCTTAGCTCGTTCAGAATCACGCGCTGCAATACGCGCTTGAGCGGACGGGCGCCGAACTGCGGGTCGAAGCCCTGCTCGCCGAGGTAGTCGAGCACCTCGTCGGTGGCTTCGAGGCTGATGCCGGCCTCGTGCAGGCGTTGCTGAATTTGCTTGAACTGGATGTCCACAATCTTGCGGATTTCCTTGCGCTTGAGCGGTTGGAACATCACGATTTCGTCGATGCGGTTCAGAAACTCGGGGCGCATGTGCTGCTTGAGGCGCTCCACCACCTCGTCGCGGGTGCGGTCGACTACTTCCTCGTGGTTGTACTCGTTTAACTCCTTGAAATTACGCTGAATGATGTCGGCCCCCGTGTTCGAGGTCATGATGATGATGGTGTTCTTGAAGTTCGCCACCCGGCCTTTGTTGTCGGTGAGGCGGCCATCATCAAGCACTTGCAGCAAGATGTTGAACACATCGGGGTGCGCCTTCTCGATTTCGTCGAGCAGGATTACCGAGTACGGCTTGCGGCGCACGGCCTCCGTAAGCTGGCCGCCTTCGTCGTAACCCACGTAGCCGGGAGGCGCGCCGATGAGGCGCGAGGTGGCGTGGCGCTCCTGGTACTCGCTCATGTCGATGCGCACCATGGCGTTCTCGTCGTTGAACAGGTACTCGGCCAAGGCCTTAGCTAGCTCGGTTTTCCCTACCCCCGTCGTACCGAGAAAGATGAACGAGCCGATGGGGCGCTTGGGGTCTTGCAGGCCAGCGCGCGAGCGGCGCACGGCGTCCGAGATGGCAGCGATGGCTTCGCTCTGGCCGGCTACGCGCTTGCCTAGCTCGGCTTCGAGGTTGAGCAACTTGTCGCGGTCCGATTGCAGCATTTTGCTGACCGGAATGCCGGTCCACTTGGCTACTACTTCGGCGATGTCTTCGCTGGTCACGACTTCTTGCAGCATGCCGCCGCCGTCTTTGTTGGCGTTGGCTTCGTCCTGCAAGGCCTTAAGCTTCTGCTCGGCCTCCTGGATTTTGCCGTAGCGCAGCTCGGCTACGCGGCCGTAGTCGCCTTGGCGCTCGGCCTGCTCGGCTTCGGTTTTGAAGCGCTCGATGTTCTCCTTCTCGGTTTGGATGCCGGTAAGGACAGATTTTTCGCCTTCCCACTTCGCTTTCAGCTCGTCGCGCTGGGTACCCAGCTCGGCTAGCTCCTTGCTCAGCACGGCCTCGCGGTCGTGGTTTTCTTCGCGCCGAATGGCCTCGCGCTCAATCTCTAGCTGCATAATGCGGCGCTGGATTTCGTCTAGCTCCACGGGCATGGAGTTCAGCTCGATGCGCAGCTTGGCGGCGGCTTCGTCCATGAGGTCGATGGCCTTGTCGGGCAGGAAGCGGTCGGTGATGTAGCGGCTGCTCAGCTCCACGGCCGCAATCACGGCGTCGTCGGTGATGCGCACGCCGTGGTGCAGCTCGTACTTCTCCTTGATGCCGCGCAGGATGCTGATGGCGTCGGGCACGCTGGGCTCATCGACCATTACGGCCTGGAAGCGGCGCTCCAGGGCCTTGTCTTTCTCGATGTATTTCTGGTATTCCTTGAGCGTGGTGGCGCCGATAGCGTGGAGCTCGCCGCGCGCCAGGGCGGGCTTGAGCAGGTTGGCGGCGTCCATGGCACCCTCGCCGCCAGCGCCAGCCCCAATCAGGGTATGAATCTCGTCGATGAACAATATAATTTGCCCCTCCGAATCGGTTACTTCCTTGATAACGGCTTTGAGGCGCTCCTCAAATTCGCCTTTGTACTTGGCTCCCGCAATGAGCAAGCCCAAGTCGAGGCTCATGAGGGTTCGGTCGCGCAAGTTTTCGGGTACGTCGCCGGCCACGATGCGCTGGGCCAGGCCCTCGGCGATGGCGGTTTTCCCTACCCCCGGTTCGCCGAGCAAGACGGGGTTGTTCTTGGTGCGGCGCGACAAAATCTGGAGTACGCGGCGGATTTCTTCGTCGCGCCCGATTACGGGGTCCATCTTGCCGGTGCGCACGCGCTCGTTCAAGTTGATGGCGTAGCGGTTGAGGCTCTGGTACTGCTCCTCGGCGGTTTGGCTGGTCACCTTGCGGCCCCCGCGCAGCTCCTGGATGGCGGCTTTCAGGTCTTTCTCGCTGAAGCCGTTGTCTTTGAGCAGGCTAGCCACGCTGTCTTTGCCGCCCAAGATGCCCAGCAGCAGGTGCTCGACGGACACGAACTCGTCGCCCATGTCCTTCATCTGGGTGTTGGCGCGCTGCACGGCGTTGGCCGCTTCGTTGGCCAGGTAGGGCGAGCCGCCGCTCACCTTGGGGTAGGCGAGTACGATGGCATCGAGCCGCTGGCCAAGGTTGGCCGTGTTGGCGCCCAGTTTCTTACCTAGGAAGGCAAGGGTGTTCTCGTCATTCTGTAATAAAGCCTTCAGCAGGTGGCCCGTTTCGATGGCCTGCTGCTGGTTGGCTCCGGCAATCTCGGTGGCCTTCTGCACGGCCTCCTGTGCCTTGATGGTGAAGTTTTTAAAGTCCATTGTTTTGCTTAGTTCTCAGTAGGTGCTTCGGATTAGGAAGATTGTACGAGGGTACTAGCAAACGAGGTGCAGAAGTGGAGAATCGGACTTTTTGACTGAAAATGCTAGAATCCTACCGTATGACTTACGACAAAATTACAGATTGGCTAAGCAAGAAATTTACGGGCTATAGGTCAGTCAATGAGTTATACAATTCGTCAATTTGATTGATAGTGAAGCTTCTGTTCATATAACCATCAGGAGCGTATTTATAATTGATGTATACGACAGGATTACTTGGCTTGCTATCATAATAGCTAAAAGCTGCATAGCATACTTCTGAACAATAAGGGTCTCGTCTTTGAACCTCTACTGCTTTACTTAAGTAGGGGGCATAATCTTTCCACTTGCCTTCTACTTCATCCGAAGGAACAGCGTCTTCTTGAACAGGGGATACTTTATATAAATAGGGCAGAGCTTCAGAGAATATATCTGCAATGGGAATAGCTTGCAAATCGTATGATTGAAGCTTTTTTGTCATTTGGTAATACTTAATATTACGCCCTTGCAGTTCTTCCATTAATCTTTCTTTGTGCTCTTCGCTCATTCGCAAGCCAAAGAATATTGCTTTAACAGCCCGATAATCATAAGTTTACTTACCGAAGTTATCAGTAATCAATCTTACTTCTTCTTCATAATTCCAACTTAAAGATTTGGTACCAATCATTGCTTGAATGAACGAAAGGCCTTTGTCTTTTTTGCTAGTTAAGCTCAACATCTGGTCTAACCCAATGCTACCAGGAGAATCTGAGTAACCAATATCAATCGTATAATGACTTGCGAAAGAATGTTGCTGTTTTTTTATAATATCTAAATCATATTCTATGCAGAATCCCCTGTGCGAATCAGCATAATGAGCCCACAAAAGCTGATGGTCATAGTTTTTAGACAGAGAGAAAATGCCTAATTTATTTATGAGATTGGTAAACTCATCTACTGACTTCAACACACGTTCAAACTCATTTGCAATTTCTTCAATGCGAACGTTAAAGAGCTTACTAATACTACTCAGCTCAGTAGCTAGGCTATTGCTAAATGTTGCTTCGCAAGGGTCATTTAGACTATCAACATTCGCTGCCCAGAAGTAATCTTGTTTGAGAGACGCAAGGTCACGGTCAAACGCGCCACCTCTGTACTTGTAGACTAGCATTCTAAATGAGTTAAGCAGTTATCAATATTTGAGCTACTTTGCCTGCTGCCCTTCTTCGTATTCCTGCACCCAATCTTCCAACACGATACCAACCATATCGGAGAAATGACGGGTGTTATGCGTAACCAGCGTTAAGCCGTGCGCTACCGCTACGCTGCCAATCAGCATGTCGAACTCGCCTTGTAAGCGACCAATTCGTTTTAGGTGGGCCTTCTGCTGGGCGTAGGTTTCCAGTGAATCGGAGATAGGTAAAATCCGTTCATCAAATAGCCGCCGGAACTGCGTGAGGCGCTGCCGATTCGCTAATTGGTGCGTGGGGGAGCTATTAGCTACACCGTATAGCAGCTCGGCCACCGTCAACTCGCTTAGAAAGCAAGTAGCGAGGCCGGCACGCTTCAACCGGACAGCTAGGTCAAACTTGCCATTGATGATATGAACGCAGATGTTCGTATCGAGTAGGTAAGCCGTCATAGGTTCACCTCGCGGGGAGCATCGCGCCGGGCACCGTAAATCTGGCTCAGCAGGTCTTCTTCACCTTCCTCCTGCTGCCAAGAACCAAATACCTGGTCGAGTAGCGCATGTTGCTCTTGTTCTGACAAAGGTTCTTTGCTACTAAGTGGGTCGGTAGCACGCGCCTGCGCATCCATTTTCAGAAAACGAATGGTCATTTCTGGCAAGCTTTGCAACTGCCGCATGACGGAAGCAGCCTGCTCATCCGGAAACTCTAATTCAAGGGCGACTCTCATACAGCTAATATACGTAGGTTGCCTACTCGCCCGTGCGCTTCGTACCATTGCCCATATGAAACCGAATACCCTTGCCGCCTTTTACGACGCGCTTGCCCCGGGTCCTGCGTCCGCAGGTGGCGTGTTGCCCCCGCCGGATATGGGGCAAGGCGTGGGGCATTTTAACGTGTTCTCCTTGGCGGACCTCCGCGGGACGCCCCCGATGACGTTTAGCCGGCGCGACTACTACAAAATCACGCTCTGCCGCGGGCTCAGCCAGGTGGAGTGTGCCGACCAAGCCCCGCACGTCGGCGCCAATACCTTGTTTCTGGTGACGCCGCGCGTGCCCTACCGGTGGCTGCCGCTTACCGAAGATTTTGGGGGCTATAGCTGCCTCTTCGACGATGCCTTTCTGCTGCCCGCCCGCACCGGGGTGGTGCTGGCGGACCTGCCGATTTTTCAGCCCGGCGCCTACCCGGTGTGGGAAGTGGCCGAGGCCGACTGCGCGGCGGTCGAAGCTATTTTCCAGAAGATGGCGCACGAGCTCGGGTCGGGCTACGCCTACAAGCACGACTTGCTGCGCACCTACCTCTGGGAGCTGATTCACCTGGTGCAGAAGCTGCAGCCGGCCCCTACCCCCCTGGCTACGCACAGCGCCGCCGAGCGCGTAGCCACCCAATTCACGGAGCTGCTGGAGCGGCAGTTTCCGCGCCCCAGCCCGCAGCCGCCGCTGCGCCTGCGCACCGCCACCGACTACGCCGACCAATTGGCGGTGCACGTCAACCACCTCAACCGCGTGCTGAAGGAGACGACGGGCCACACCACCACCGCCCTCCTCAGCCGCCGCTTGGCGCAGGAAGCCAATCTCTTGCTAAAGCAAACCACCTGGAGCATTTCGGAAATTGCCGATAGCCTGGGCTTTGCCGATGTGGCCCACTTCTGCACCTTTTTCAAGCGCCACGCCGGGCAGACGCCGGGGGATTTTCGGCGGCTGGCGATGTTTGGGGTTTAAGAAATCTGTTTCTGAATTAGCAAACCGGTCGTCATGCAGCGCGCAGCGAAGCATCTCGCGTGGTACAGTAATCACGGCGTGCGCAACGATGCGAGCGAGATGCTTCGCTGCGCGCTGCATGACGACCGGTTTTTATCGTTTCCTGATTCAGGAACTGCGCTAACTTGTTTGAAATCTAAAACAGATGGGTTGATTGGCGAAGCTTACCGCCCGGCTGCCGCCCGGACCTTTGGGGCACACTTACTCACCTCCCTACCCTAGGGGAGGCCAAACCCATAGGCAACATGGCAAACAAGAAAATTGCGCTGGTCACTGGCGGCAACAAAGGCATTGGCTTCGAAATAGTGCGGGGGCTGCTGCATGCTGGCTGCCGAGTGTACTTAGGGGCTCGCGAGGCGGCTAAGGGCCAGCAAGCCGCAGCGGAGCTGGCAGCCGGAGGCGAAGTTCGATTTCTCGCAGTGGACCTGGCCAACCAAGCGACGCTCGACGCGGCGGCGGCGCACCTGCAACGTGAGGAAGGTCGCCTCGACATTCTGGTGAACAATGCGGGCATTAATGTGCCCGGCGACGGCGTGCCCAGCCAAGCCGATGTGCGCAGTGTAGCGCAAGTGCTTCAAACCAATTTCGTGGGCACGCTGGCCGTTACTCAAACGTTTTTGCCGCTGGTGAAACAGGCTGCGGCAGGGCGCATTGTCAACGTGTCGAGTCCGCTAGGCTCGCTCACTATCGTTGGGCAGAATGACTGGGCCCTGTTAGGATATTCGGCCTCGAAGGCCGCGCTGAACATGCTCACCGTGCAGCTCGCCTACGAACTGCGGGAGACGGCCATCAAGGTAAACTCGGCCGCGCCCGGCTACACGGCCACCGACCTAAACGGCTTTGCGGGCACGGACACCCCGGCGCAGGGCGCGGCGGAGGCCATTCGGCTAGCGTTATTACCCCCTGATGGACCTACGGGCACAATGTCTTCTGCCGACGGTCTATTGCCTTGGTAAGGGCTGGCCGATAAGCGGTAGTTACTTACTCGCGGCGGCGGTTTCTATTAAGATGTGTGGGCAGTAAAAGGCCGTCCTGCTGAGCTGGTCGAAGCAGCTCTGCCGCTTCTTTCGGGCAGCGTTCGGTAGAGATGCTTCGACCAGCTCAGCAGGACGGCCTTTTTTTGTCTAAAAAAGCATTTGTGGCTAAGTGCCTATGCCCCCTAGGTAGCCTGGCACTTGGCAACGTCCCTCTACCAAATAAGCCCTAGCGAACGAGTTCCGACACTTAACCGAACTTGTTCGCTAGGGCTTATTTGGTAGAGGGCTAGCGATTGGCTAGCCAACGTAGGGGTAGGGCGCGGGCCTTACAGCTTGACGCCTTGCGCCTCCAGTTGCTTTTCCGACGCGGCCTGGTTAGCCATGAATTGGGCGTGCTGCTCGGGGGTGCGGGTAGTGCCCATGCTAGCCAAGTGCTGCCGTACCTCGTCGGCCGACAAATCGGTGCAATACAGCGGCGTGCCGGGCTGCTGGCGCCACGACTCGTGCAGGCTGCCGCCATCGATGGCATCATAGCCTAGCTCCTCAACCAGGGCCATCGCCTTTTGCTTAGCAGCGGCATCGTCGCCGGCCACGGTTAGAGCGATGCGGCCGGGCGTGCCAGCGGGCTTTCCAGGGGAGGCGAGCTGGGCGGCGAAGATGTTGTTAAATACTTTCAGCACTGGGCGGCCCAAGTGCTGCTCCACCCACTCGCTTTCGGTCAAGTCGCCGCTTTCCAGTTCAGGGATTTGGCCATCGCGCAGCAGGGGGTAGTAGTTGCTGGTGTCGATTACCGGCACGTCGGCGGACACGCCTTCAAACACGTCCTTGGGCAGTTCAGGAATGCTTTTCAGCGGGATGGTTACCACAATAATATCGCCGTGGCGGGCGGCCTCCTGGGCCGTAACGGGGGTAGCGCCGGTTTTTTGGGCCAGGTCCGTTAGCGTCTCGGGGCCGCGGGAGTTGGCGATATAGACCGAGTGGCCGAGGCTGGTGAGCCGCCCGGCCAGGGCGCTGCCGATATGGCCAGCCCCAATGATTCCAATGTTCATAAACAGGTAGATAAGCAAGTGTTTTGTAAGCAGCTTTTCTGCAAAAGCGGCCCGTGCTAAGACTACCCGCTAGGTCGGATTGTTTTGTTCGTGCTTCCCAAACTGGTGCGAGCTTACAGCTTACACCCCTCCCAACGGCAGATGCTACCCTCCCCTAGCACTTAGCTAAAACCATATTTCATAGTGCTTTACACTTCCTTAACTGTTGTTTTTGCCAGGTCCATCAAGCAGAAAACCAGTGGTGCGTTGATGCGACCAAGTAGCCTCTTTTGCGAGCTTGGCTCTGCTGCTAGACAAGCGATTGCGCCCAACGAAGACATGATTCGGACGCATGCCAACCAGGGCGGTTTTCCCGTAGATTCGGTTAATGAGGTAATGACAATGATTGACCTCACTACCCCAGAATAAGCAGCATACAAAAGAATAAAGCTGGCTAGCCGCACCCCTTCGCTAGCCACGCTTAAACAAAAGCAGGAGCACCTTATGCGGATGCTCCTGCTTTTGAAAATGCGCTTGGCACTAAGCTATTTCAAGTGGCAGTTTTTAGTTGCTGCCGGAGCCTGGCTTCATTTTACCCATTTTCCGCATTTCCTTGCGTTCCTGGTGGGTCATGCCGGGCACTTTCACATCGTGGCGAGCGGCGCGGGGGCTGCCAGCATCGCGCGTAGTAGACGTGCCCAGAGGTTGGCTACCCGGCACGGTAGCGGGCGTTACAACGGCACCAGACGGAGCTACGGTGCCGGCTGGCGCTACCGCTCCAGAGGGCAATACGGTTTGGGCTAGGGTAGCACTAGTGCTACAAGCAAAAGTGCCGGCCAAAAGCAGGAGGAATTTCATAAGTAAAGTTGATGGGGACCAAGTATCTACGCACCGCCCAACCGCTTTGTTGATGGCAGCAATTAGGTGGGGGTAGGACTTGCACTTCCGCCGACGCGAAGTGGCAAGCTACGGCAAAGCAGCTATTTCGCCGGTTTCGTCTGCTGCTCTAAGTATCCCCGGCGGCCCAAGCTGCTACTTGCGATACCCAACCTATCCGCAAAGCACCGGGTGTTCTTTGCAATCGTACCAAATGCCACACCGGCCGGGCAATAGGCGACAGCCATCGCTTACCGGTCAAAACCGTTTGGGCGCTGCTATACTTTTGCTACCCCCACCCTGCCAAGCCGGGTGCTTGAGGCCGAAAGGCGGGGGTAGGCGGCTTGCGCGCTCATTATCGCACAGTGCACTTTTTCCTGGTAGAGTGTGCACCAGCGGTGCATAAATACTTGGTGCTCAGAGCTACACTTTACCACTAGCTCCGCAGTGACGAGGCCGGCGGCAGGTAATAGAACCTTGGCTTGGGTGGTCAGCAGGAGTTGCGCCAATCGAGCAATTTTGTACGTTCCTACGCCTGGTGCTAAGCAAGTCGGCGGCTCACATTCGAGCCAGTGCGGCCGGCCAGGCGAAACAGCCAACCCGCAGTGGCCCACAGCGCGGCGAAAAGCGCATTCGCTCCTATCACGTTCGGGAGGCCCACCGGGGCCTCGGCGGTAGCAGCCGAGGGCGTCCAGAGAAATAGCGCAATGGCCGTGACTACTACATAAGTAAGCGCCGCCGCGAACATGGCGCGGGACATACCAAGAGGCCGTAAGCGAGCGGCAAGGGCGCCGATAATAGCAACGGCCAGCACCCCGCCGTAGAGTAGGTTGGCGGGGTTGTGCTCGCTCCCCACGAGGCCCACGGCCAGATTAGCCCAGACGAGCAGGAGCCCGGCCGCCACTGCCACGCCGACGGCCACCCGATACATGGTGCCGTTGCCCTTCTGCGCGATTACTAAATACGTGAGGCCCGTGCCGAATAGCAGGCTACCAGCGGCTACAAAATCTACCCAATTCCACTTTACCTCTTGGGTGAATTGCATTGCCACCAAGGGAATGAGCAATAGGAACGCTGTACCGAGCGCCAGGCGAATAATACTTTTAGCTAAGGGCATGACAGTAGGGATTTTAGGAAAAAAACGCGTACAAACAGGCAGTTTCAGCTAGAAGACATTGAGGCTATACCTTAGGGCAAACCACCGGCGCCGAAAGCCTAACCATAGAACTGGCTACTAGTGGCAGCTTCTACTCAGGGCTGGTATTTTGTGAGCAGTACAAATAAAGCAAAAGAACTTTGCAATTCAAAGTTATTGCCTCATTGGATTTGCATTTCCGCTCAATCTTTATTCAAAACAGTTAGTAATGACCTAGCCGGCTAGGCATTTAGCAGAAAGTAGTTGTATTGCCGGCCCCCTCCAAAACGCAAACAGGAGCACCCAGATTGGGTGCTCCTGTCTATAGAATGGGCACGGTACTAAAACTCTTCGAACTTCCTGCTGAGCTGGTCGAAGCATTTCTACCGCTTCACCCAACGGTGCGGTAGAAATGCTTCGACCAGCTCAGCAGGAAGTTCGGAAAACCTTAATTTATACCTCAGTATAATGGTCTGAGCGGGTAGCTAGCCGGCTTAGTTGGTTTTGGGCATGCCGCCAGTTACTTCCAATAGGCTACCGGTCGAGAAGCTACCGTCTTGCGAGGCGAAATAGACGTAGGCTGGGGCGAGTTCTTCGGGCTGGCCGGGGCGGCCGAGTATGGTTTCGTCACCAAACTTTGCCAAGTCTTCCTTCAGCATAGTGCCCGGGATGAGCGGCGTCCAGATGGGGCCGGGCAGTACGGCATTTACTCGAATTTTTTTCTCGCCCAGGTAGGCGGCCAGGCTTTTCGTAAAAATGTGGATAGCGCCTTTGGTAGCGGCGTAGTCTACCTGGTGCGGGTTGCCAACAATACCCGCGATGCTACCCGTGTTGATGATGGAATCGCCTTCCTTCATGAAAGGGATAGCCGCCTGGGCCATAAAGATGTAGCCCTTGATATTGGTGTCGAAGGTGCGGTGGATACTCTCCTCCGGAATGGTCTCAAAGTGGTCGTATCCCTGCTGGAACGCCGCATTGTTGACCAGGATATTAAAGCCTCCCAACTCGGTATGGGTGCGGCGAACAGCCTCGCGGCACTCGCTGGCCGAGC
Organism: Hymenobacter ginkgonis; assembly: GCF_009755225.1. Lineage (GTDB taxonomy): Bacteria > Bacteroidota > Bacteroidia > Cytophagales > Hymenobacteraceae > Hymenobacter > Hymenobacter ginkgonis. The sequence continues at coordinate 55,336 of NZ_WQKZ01000006.1, read as the reverse complement.
GCACATCGGCCTGAATGGCCAAAAACTTGCGGCCCTGGGCCTCCACAGCCTTGCCCACTACAGCAGCGTCTTCGGCATTCGACTGGTAAAGCACGGCTACATCGGCGCCTTCCATGGCAAAGGCCAGCGCTACCGCCCGCCCAATCCCGGAGTCGCCACCCGTGATGAGGGCTACTTTGCCGGTGAGCTTGCCGGCGGGCTTATAGCTCGACATATCCCAGTCGGGCTTTTCCTGCATATCCTCCTCGCTAGTGGGGTAGGACATCGGTTTGGGGCTGATTTCGCTGTTGGTAGGGCGTGGTTCGTTTTGTTCAGTAGCCATTCTTTCTTCGGTAGGTTAGTTAAAGAAGGAATACGGCGCAAAAACCTGGAAAGCCAGCAAAAGCCGAAATATTGTTAGCCCCCTGCGGGAGTAGCCCCCGCGCACTTTGCTAACAAAATTACTTCTCCATCATACTTAGTTGATTGACCAGCAATAGCATAGCTGATTAATCATTGTAGAAAGTAGGGAAGTTTTGATGAATATTATTTCCTTAGCCACCGCCGCTGCTACGCTGGCGCGGCTGATGATTTAGAGCTGTGCCTCCTCTAGCGTGCAGGGGGTAGGGCAACTGCTTTTTAGCGGCTATGCGCCGCCAAGCGCACCTTACCGAGCGTGTTGGGCAGTAGCCAAATTCGCGACCAACACTTCTTGTACCGTGGTCCACCGGATGTCGGGGTAGCGGGCATTATCCAGGGGCGCAAGCTTGGGCAAGCCTGTGAACATATTGTGCAGGTACTGCATACCCTGCCAGGGCGGAAATACCTCCTGGGGAGCAGGCACGAGGCGGCGCGTCACCTTAATCAGGAGTTTCAAGAGCCACAAGCCGCCTACGCGCAGGCGGCGGAAACGCTGGCCGGTAGCAGCGCTGGCCGCCGCCTGGAGGCCGCGCATGGTGGCCACTTCGCCGGCCACGCGCAGGTAGCGGGGCGTAGTGGGGTCGAGCGCCGCCGCGGCCGTGAAGGCGGCGGTGTTGGCGATGGTGGTGAAATCGAGCGGCTGGTCGGCACTGCCCCAATAAAGCACGCGCTTGATTTTGAACAGAATAACCGGAGCCTGCCCGGTTAGCAAGTCCATAAACATGCCGTTGAGGATGGAAGTAGCGGCGATGGGTGCTTGGTCGAGCCGCCGGCCAAACTCGCGGCGCAGGTCAAGGTTGCGGTTGGAGCCTTCGGGGAGCTTGGTAAAGTCGATGGAGTAGTCGGACGGGATGAAACGCGGCACGCCGGCCGCCACCGCTGCGTCGAGCAGCTGCGCTTGGGCAGTCACGATTACCTCGCGCAGCCCGGAGAGGGCCGATACCACGCAGGCCGCGCCGGCGCAAGCTTGCGTGAGCGCCGGGGCATCGTTGAAATCCACTTCCACCACCCCTACCCCCTGCTCGCGCAGGGAGGCAACTTGGGGCTTGGTGCTGCCGGGGCGCACCAGCGCCCGCACCGTGGCCCCGCGCTTGCGCAGTTCCTGCGCGATGCGGAAGCCTAAGTCGCCGGTGGCGCCGGCCAGCACGATGGGGGCTAATTCGGCGCTTGGGCCGCTTTGAGTAGTTGGGTTAGGCGCTGCCAAAATCGAACTTGTATTGTGAAGGGGTCGCAGCCTTTTGCTACAAGCTGAGCTCGGCAGTGCGCCGAAGCACTTGATACAGTTTTACTTTCTGGAAGGTTGTTCCGGGCTGCTGCTCACGGGTAGCCGTAGCCGAAATGGCGAGTCCGCCAAATACGTTTTGCTACCTACCTCCTCCCACTTGGCCCCAGCAAAAAGCCCCTGCCAGCTAAGGGCAAGGGCTTTTTGTTGCTCAACCGGCGAGAGCCAGGTGTACGCGGCAGCGACTACATCTTGGATTTTGTTTTCATTGTGCCGTCGCTGCTTTTCGTCTTGCCGCTTTTGCGCATCGTGTGCTTGCTGCTGCGGTCGGTGCTCGATGTATTATCCATGCGGCCGCTGGAATTAGTCGTTTGGTCAGTGGTAGTGCTGCCGGCGCTCGGCATGTTGGAAGGGGTGCCGGTTTGGGCGCCCGGCGCAGTGCCTGGTGCTACAGTTTGGGCCAGGGCAGCGCTGGTAGCAAAGGCAAATGTGGCGGCTAAAAGCAAGGCAGCTTTCATAGGAAAAGGAATTAATGGGTGAGAAAAAGCAAATAGTATTTGCTATACGTAGTACGCTACCAACTGTTTACGTTGGCACTACTCCTCGGCCAGCCACTGCGTGGCCCAGTACTGGCCGGGGCCAAAAAACAGCTGCAGCACCTCGTCCGTGAGTTTTAGGCCATTGGCGCTATTGGTCAGGAACAGGAGGCTTTCCTTTTTGCCGGGTAGGGCCAGGAAGAAGCCTTTGAAGTCGCCGTTGTCGCCCCAGTGCCAGCGGGCGGGGCCTTGGCTGGTGGCCGCCAGCCCCACGCCGCAGGCCCAGTCAATAGCGGCATCGGCGGGGGTGGTCGGCACACCACAGCGGTTGGCCGCGTTGGCGGGGGTAGCTAGTAGCCGGGCCGTGGCGGGCTTCAGGCCGCGGCCGGCTACCAAGGCTTGCAGAAAGCGGTTGTAGTCGGTGGCCGTGGTGAGCAAGGAGTAGGCCCCGTAGGGCTCCGTAAACTTATGGCTGGTGGTAGGCTGGCCCTTTTCGTCGTGGCCAGCACAGGCAACGGCGGCAAATGCAGCGCGCCAAATGAAGCTGCTGCTGGCCATACGCAGCGGCCCAAAAACCTCCTGCTGCGCCAGCACCTCAAACGACTTGCCGGTAAGATGCTCCAGCGTTTTTTGGAGAAACACATAGCCTTCGCCAGAGTAATTCCAGCAGCTATCGGGTGCGTATTTGAGGTGCAACGCCGACGTTTTCCAGGTGGGTCCGAGTGGGTGCTCGGCCCAGTTGGGCAAGCCCGCCGCATGCGCCAGCACCAAGCGGGCGGTGATGTTGTCGGCACGGGGTTCGTGCAGCAGCCGGGGGTAGGGATAATACGTTAGCAGAGGTTTATCCAGGTCCAGCAGGCCGCGGTCGTGCAGCCGCAGCGCGGTGTATGCCAGAATAACCTTGCCTAGCGAGGCGGCTTGAAACACACTGTTAGCGGTTACGGCCTGGGTAGTGCCGGCTCGGCGCAAGCCTAAGTTGTAGGTGGTTACGGTGCTGCCTTTGGTATAGACTAGCTGCATGCCAGGCACATTTTCCTTTTTGAGCAGCGCGATTAAGTTGGCTTGTTGGGCGGTGGCGGCCCGGCCGGCAAGCAGCAGGAGCAGCAACGGTAGAAATAAGCGCATTACCATGTGTTAGTGGGGGCGGGAGGCGTACACGTCAATGGCTTCTATAGAAGCTTCGTCGCCGTGGGCGGCCACATAGGCTTGGGCACGCTGGAGGTAGCGCACTTGGTGTTCGTGGCTAACCAGCGGCCCCGCCGACAGCCCGGCCGCCCTATCCAGCGCCCGGAAGGCCAGTTGCTCGGCCGGCTCGGGCTGGGGCCAGCGCGGACCAAAGTTGCGCACCGCCAGGTACATGAGCTTGGCGCGGCCAGGGCGAGTGCCACCCGCCAGGCAGGCCTGGTAAAACATGTAGTGCGTATCGCGCCACGGCCGGGCGCGCACGTGGCAGGCCACGTCGTGCACGATGGAGGCGTAGACGTAGTCGCCGGTGAAAGGCGAACCCACCAGCGTCCACAGCACCCGCGGGATGCTCGCCCCATCGACAATGCTGCCGCTCGGCGCCTCCCACACGGTGCCGTCGATGGCTTCGGTGAAGGCAAAATTTTCGAGCAGCCGCACGTTGCGGTTAGGCGCGCCGGGCGTGTCGATGAACTCGATTTTGGGCGTCGCCGAAAATTCGCCGGCGGCGGGGTCTTCCGTAATGGGCATGGTGGCTGGTTGTTTTCAGAAGGGTGCGCGAACAAAAACCACGCATTATGCCCACCAAAGTAGGGGTAAAAGTAAGCTTTTTGCCCGGTGAGCACGTATTCACTCCCAACGCTTTTATCCGTTTCTTAGCTATGCGCAAGCTTTTAGTGGGGCTGCTAGGCAGCTACTTGGCCATGCCGGTGGCCGGGGCGTGCCCGTGGTGCCGGCCGCGGGTGCAGGCCGGCATTTATAACGCGGCCTACCCCACCTATATGGTGCTGGTGCTGCTGCCCGTGGCCGTGCTGCTGGTGCTGGGGGTAGGCCTGTTTTACTGGGATAAAATTCGGACTTCTTTACTGGCTATCTATGCAAACCGCTAACACAGGGGCTCCCCAGCGCACGCCGCTGGTGGCGGCTGGCCTCTTGCTTGGGGCGGGCCTGGGGGGCTTTGTCGATGGCATTGTGCTGCACCAGATTTTGCAGTGGCACAATATGTTATCGGGGCAAGTACCGCCCGATACGCTGGTGCGCGCCAAAATCAACATGTATTGGGATGGCCTGTTTCACGCGGCGGTGTGGGTGCTTACGGCCGTGGGGCTGCGGCTGCTGTGGGCCGCTACCGGCCGGGCCGATGTGCCGCATTCGGGCCGCACGCTGGGGGGCGGCCTGCTCCTGGGCTGGGGCGCATTTAATGTCATAGAAGGCCTCCTTGACCACGAGATACTGGGCCTGCACCACGTGTATGAGTACACGCCCAACCACCTGCCGGCCGATATGAGCTTTCTGGCGTTTGGGCTAGTACTGCTGCTGGCGGGTGGGGCGCTGGTGCGGGCTGGGCGGGCCTAGCTGCGCAGGCGGGGCGCCCTACCCCCCGCTTTCCGCGTAGAGGAGGTTGCCCATACTTCTGCGATGCTCCCTGCCTACCACATTGGCTGTTCCGGCTTTTCGTTTCGCGACTGGAAAGGCGTGTTCTACCCGCCCGAGCTGCCACCGCGCAAGTGGCTGGCCTACTACTGCTCGCAGTTTAATACGCTGGAGCTGAACGTGACTTTCTACCGCATGCCGACGCTAAAGGCATTCGAAACCTGGTACGACCAAAGCCCGGCCGGCTACCAGTTTGCCGTGAAAGCGCCGCGGCTGGTGACGCATTACAAAAAATTCAACGCCGACGCGCAGCCCCTCCTGGCTGATTTTTACGGCACCGTGCGCGAAGGGCTGCGCGACAAGTTGGGGCCGGTGCTGTTTCAACTGCCGCCCAAGGCGGCCTACACCGACGAGCTGGCCCAGCGCCTAGTCGAGAGCCTCGACCCCAGCTTTACCAACGTGGCCGAGTTTCGCCACCCCAGCTGGTGGGAGGCTGAGCCTCAGCGCTTACTCACGCGGCGCGGCATTGCGTTTGTGGGCCAGAGCTACCCCCCACCGCTAGAGCTGCCCGACGAAGTGGTAGCGAACACGCCGGTGCTGTATTACCGTTTCCACGGCGTGCCCGAACTCTATAAATCGGCCTATAGCCCAGCGTTTCTGGCCCGCATTGCGGCGGAAATAAAAGCGGCCCGCAACGTGCAGCACGTGTACCTGTATTTCAACAACGGCATGGGCGGCGTGGGCGTGCACAATGCCCGCCAGATGCAGGCGCTGCTGGCTACCTAACGGCGCTTCGGGGCGCCCAAAAGCTGGTATAAAAGGCACTAACCCCGCGCCAGCCGCCGAGCGCCCGGCCGAAACATGCGCGCCCGCGGTCCGTTTGGGAAGCAGCGGTGGGGAAACCATTTGGCGTTCGGTTCCTCTTTATTGCTTTCCTACCCCCCTATTTTATGACAACTACCACGGCCTCCCAGCTCGACGAAGTACCTTTTGAAAACCCTTTTGTAGACGAGTTGCGCGGCGAAGTATCCGGCAATAAAGGGTCGCGGCAGGTGCCTGGCTACTGCTACTCGCGGGTGGCGCCTACCCCCGTGCGTGCCCCGCACCTACTCGCTTGGTCCGAGGAACTAGGCGAGTTTTTAGGCCTGGCGAGACCCACGCCGCGCGGTGCGGCGGTGGCTATGCTGGCAGGCAACATTCTTACGCCCAGCATGAAGCCCTTTGCAGCGCGCTACGGCGGGCACCAATTTGGCAACTGGGCGGGCCAGCTCGGCGACGGCCGGGCCATTTCGCTGGGCCAGGTAGCGGCCGTGGATGGTTCGCGCTGGGAAATTCAACTCAAAGGCGCCGGCCCTACCCCCTACTCGCGCCGCGCCGATGGCCGGGCGGTGCTGCGCTCGTCGCTACGCGAGTTTTTGTGTAGCGAAGCTATGCACTACCTCGGCGTGCCCACTACCAGGGCCCTGAGCCTGGTCGAAACCGGCGACAAGGTGGTGCGCGATATGTTTTACAACGGCAATGCTGCGCCCGAGCCGGGCGCCATTGTGGCGCGGGTGGCGCCCACGTTTATCCGCTTCGGCAACTTTCAGATAATGACGGCCAACGGCGAGCTAGACAACCTGCGTGCCCTGGCCGACTACACCATTCGCCACCACTACCCCGAGCTAGGCGACCCCTCGCCGGAAGTGTATCTGCGCTGGTTTGCCGAAATAGCGCGGCGTACGGCCGTCATGGTGGCCCACTGGATGACCGTCGGCTTCGTGCACGGCGTCATGAACACCGATAATATGTCTATCCTTGGGCTCACCATCGACTACGGCCCCTACGGCTGGCTCGAACCCTACGACCCCGACTGGACCCCCAATACCACCGACTTTGGCTCGCGGCGCTACGCCTTCGGCCAGCAGCCCCGCATTGCTATGTGGAACCTCATGGCCTTGGCCCAAGCGCTTTCGCCCCTGGTAGCCGACCCGCAGGCGCTGCGCCCCAGCCTCGATATATACGCCGACACCCTGGCCACTACCCAGCACGAGCTGCTGCTGCGCAAGCTGGGCCTTACCCCCCTCACGCCGGCCAAAGACCTGGCCCTTACCGAAGCCCTACCCCCCGCATTGGCTGAGACGCAGGTGGATATGACGATTTTCTTCCGGCAGCTCTCGCACTTGGCGCCGGCTTTGCTGGCCGCCGCCAGCGATGAAGACGCGTTGTTTAGCGAGCTGCTCGCCCAGGCGGCCTACGCAGTGGCGCCGGGCACGGCGGCGGTGCTACTCGATTGGCTGCACCGCTACGCCCTGCGCCTGCGCCAAGAGCCAGCCAGCCCCGAAGCCGTCCGAAATGGCATGCTGCGGGCTAACCCCAAATACGTAATGCGCAACTACCTGGCTCAGCGCGCTATCGAAGCGGCTGAAACCGGTGACCTCTCTCTGCTTGAAGCACTGTTTGAAGTGTTGAAAACGCCGTTTGACGAGCATCCTGCGCACGACGAGCTAGCCGCCAAGCGGCCCGACTGGGCCCGCGATAAGCCAGGCAGCGCCACGTTGTCGTGCAGCTCCTGAACAACCAATAAGCTGTAATATAGAATATTATACATCAAAGCAACCATGGTCCGCCCGCCATACCTAGCGCAAGCTCAGCATGGCGGGCGGACCATTGTCATTAACCAAATTATACAGCCTATGCTTATATGGGGCATTAATAGCCAGCTAGCGAGCTGATTCTACTGACGAGCTTAAAATGTAAGTCTCTAATAGCTAACAATTTATCTTTCAAGCGAAATTAATTTTACTAGATTACTTCCTCTAAATCAACATTTTCCTGAGTGCTGACAGTACATTTATGCAGCTAATTATAATTATCACAATGTAAAATTGTATTTTTTAACTACTAACATCTAGTTGCTACTTGCTATCCTCGGCATTGCATAGAGTTTTCCACTATCCCAAACTTCTCTACTATTATGCTTGATAAAACGCCTACTACCAGCCAAGCAACGGGGGAATTGGCTAGCAAAAATGCGGCGAGCCTACCAACTGACTCAGCGGAACAGCTACTGCCTGGGCAAAAGCAAAGGTGGTTTGCTGGCCTCGATAGCATTCGTTTCCTTTTGGCCTTTGTAGTAGTCTTATCGCACTTCCAAAGCCCGATTACGACCAGCATGCGCCATTCAAGCTCCGCCTATCTGCGGCCGCTAGGTATGCTTGTGAATGTTTCCTGTACTGGGATTGCTGCTGTCATTGCCTTTTTTATAATTTCAGGCTTCGTCATTCATTACCCAAACAAAGCTGGCATAAGCAGCAAAGCCAGTTTTTACTCAAAACGACTCATCCGGGTATTAATTCCACTAGTAATTATCAGCTTACTTGGCATACCCTTCGGCAACCCTGAGAAAGCTGTGGTGTGGAGCTTATACTGCGAATTGATTTACTATATCATTTACCCCGCTTTGGTAGCAGCTCCTACTTCCTGGCGAACTAAATTACTAGTGTCTTTTGCAGTTTCCGGCTTACTCATTTTGACTGTTGGTTTACATGAAGTATTGTCTTTGCTTACGCAATCTGACCGTAACTACCATGGGGAGTTTTGGCAATTTGGGATTGGGCTTACTTGGATTATTGGTTTACCTTGTTGGTTACTAGGCGTTAATCTAGCAGAAAGGATTGATAACCAGCGCCAAGCAGTATCTACCAAGCGCATCCTACTAATTCGGGCAGCTATTATATCCCTCACTATTGGGGCGCAAATAGCCAAGTTTCATTTTTATTTCTCGTATATCATCGCTTTCACTTTGCTTGCCTTTCCAATAATGAAATGGCTAGAAATTGAAATCGTTTATTATAAATCAAATGCCCCGCTTCCTTTTCTAGAAAAGTGGGGAAAATTCTCCTATTCTTTGTATTTATGCCACCCTTTAATTCTCGCGGTTCTCGCAGTTACGCTACCGCTTACTAGCTACACTTACTTTCCTTATCTCTTTAGTTGCCTGGCTTTTTCCTACGGCTTTTACTTGATTTTGGAAAAGCCCGCTCACTTACTTGCTGCCCGAATGAGTATGCGTTTTAGTAAGCCCGCATTGAGCCGGCAGCTTATTCAAGCCAATCCCTCTTAAGTGCGTTACCCGCTCTGGGTAACGAAGGCAGTTTATTGGCTCCCTTCTGCTACTGATACCTAATCATTTAGCGTGATTAGGTATCCGTAGCGGCAAAAGCTGCAGGCATTGGCTCCTACCCCCTTAGTTCAGGCCAACTTTCCCTTTCATTGATTCAAACAGCTTGGGCGAATCGAAGCCTACCCCCTGCTTGAACACGATTTCCATTTGGCGGAGCTGATGAATGTCTTTTTCAGGGTCGCCATTCACTAGCACTAGGTCGGCCTGCTTACCGGCTTCGATGGTGCCGATGTCGCGGTCGCGGCCCAGGTATTTAGCGCCATTCAGGGTGCATATCTTGATGGCTTCGAGCGGCGTGAAACCGCCTTCGACGAGCAGTTCGATTTCGTGGCGGTTGGCGTAGCCGGCCACGGTGCGGCCCGCGCCGGTGGGGTCGGTGCCGGCTACCAGCAGCCCGCCCGCGTTGTAGAATTGCTTTTCCCAGCCTTGCTCCTTTTTGAAGAGCGCTACGCTGGCCGTGTCTTTGCCTTGGTTTTGCTGCCAAGTAGCCGTTTCGCGCGCTTGTAGCTGCGGCACCAGTGCTTCGAGGCCGCCCCCTAGCACTACTTCGCGGCCAGTGTAGGGCTCGAACACGGGCAACGTGGAAGTGAGCGCCACGTTCTTGCTAACCAAGTACTTGATGAGGTCAGCCATAGCTGGGCTGTTGGCTGGCAGGCGTTGCAGGGCTTGGCGGGCGGCGGGGTAGTCGGCTACATCGACGGTTTTATTGGGCACAAAGTCGGAGCTGGCCATGAAGCCGTGCTCCAGGTTGTCGATGCCGATTTCGGCGGCTTCGCGGTAAGTAAGGGCGCAGAGGTGGCCCGTTATTTTGAGGTGGCGTGGGTGCGCCTCGCGCACCACAGCCACGAGGTCGGCGCGGGTAGCGTGCATATACATTTTGAACGAAGTACAGCCGCGGTCGGCCCAAAACTTGGTGGTAGCGGCGGCTTCTTCGGGGCCGTGCACGATGTTCAGGGCCGGAATATCCATGCTGGGCTCCTCGATGTAGGGCGCCGTCACGTCCATATCGGGGCCAATAAACTTGCCTTCGCCGATGAGGCGCTTCAAGGCCAAATCGGTCTGCGGCTCGATGCTGCCAGCCGTGCGAATGGTGGTGGCGCCGCCCGCCAAGTACAGCCGCGGAAACGAGTACGGCATTTGGGCGATGTTAAAAAACCCGCCCGCTGGCATGGTGTAGTACAAGTGCTCGTGCAGCATTACCAGGCCCGGAATCAGCGTTTTACCGGTGCAATTGACTACCTCCGCCCCGGCCGGCACCTTCACTTTTTTGGCGCTACCTACTTGCTCGATGCGGCCGTTGCGCAGCAGCACGGTTTGGTGCAGCAAGGCGGGGCGACCGGTGCCGTCGATGATTTTGGCATCGGTAAGGGCCACGACCGGCGCCTGCACCTTGATAAATTCTTTCACCTGCGGGGTAAAGGTGGGCGGCGTAGGCGGAGCAGGCGCAATAGCCTGCGCCAAGCTGGGAGCTACGGGGGCCGCGCTGAGCGCCAGGCCGAGGAGTAGGTGTTTGGTCATCATAGCACGGAGCAAGGGGGTAGAAGTTAGCCGAGCAAAAGTAGGCCGCTACCGCCCGCTCTATTTTGCGTAGAGCTACCCATGCGTATTCCCTACCAGCAGCTTCAACAAGAATTTAAGCGTGTATTGCTGACGCTAGCCTTCCCCGAAGCCAAGGCCGAGCAGTGCGCCACGCTGTTTGCCGACAACAGCCGCGATGGCGTGTATACCCACGGCCTCAACCGCTTCCCTACTTTCGTGGGCCACGTAAAAACCGGCCTGGTGCAGCCCACTGCCGAGCCCGAACTGGTGGATGCCACCGGTTTGGTTGAGCGCTGGGACGGCCACCTGGGCCCCGGCCCCACCAACGCTACCACCTGCATGGCCCGCGCCATTGCCCTGGCCCAAGAGCATGGCATCGGCTGCGTAGCCTTGCGCAACACCAACCACTGGATGCGCGGCGGCACTTACGGCTGGCAGGCCGCCGAAGCTGGCTGCATCGGCGTGTGCTTCACCAATACTATCGCCAACGTGACGCCTTGGGGCGGCACCGAAGCGCGCCTCGGCAATAACCCGCTGGTGCTAGCGGTGCCGCGCCCCGCTGGCCACTTGGTGCTAGATATGGCAATTTCGCAGTTTTCCTTCGGTAAAATGAGCAGCTACGCCAAGGCTGGCGACGCCCTACCCGTGCCCGGCGGCTACGACCAAGCCGGCCACCTCACCACCGACCCGGCGGCCGTGCTGGCGTCGCAGCGCGCGGTGCCCATTGGCTTGTGGAAGGGCTCGGGGCTGGCGCTGATGCTCGATGTAGTGCTGGCGGCGCTAAGCGGTGGCCGCTCCACGGCCGACATTACCCAGGCGGGCCAAGAGTCGGGGGTGTCGCAGTGCTTCATCTGTATTCGGCAGCCGGCATTGCACGAAGCGGCCATTGAGGATATTTTGCGCTATACCAAAAGCAGCCCGCCCGGCCCTGGCAGCACAGGCGTTTTTTACCCCGGCGAGCAGTCGCTGGCCACGCGCCAAGCCAATTTGGCGCAGGGCATTCCGGTCGATGAGGCCTTGTGGCAGCAATTGCTCGCCCTCTAGGTAAAGCTGCATTCTCTGAAGATATTAAATCCCAGTCATGCGGAACGCCCTACCCCCTTTACTATGACCTACCACATTGGCTGTTCGGGCTATCACTACCGGCATTGGCGGGGCGTTTTTTACCCCGAAAAATTGCCCATGCGCCGGTGGTTTGAGTTTTATAGCCAGCATTTTCGGACGCTTGAACTGAACGTGACGTTCTACCGGTTTCCGCAATTATCATTTCTCGAAAACTGGTACGCCCAGGCGCCCGCCGACTTCCAATTTGCTGTGAAAGCGCCGCAGCTGATAACGCACTACAAGCAATTTCATGGGGTAGGGCAGTTGCTGGGCGACTTCTACGACACCACCGGCCGGGGCTTGCTCGATAAGCTTGGGCCGGTGCTATTTCAACTGCCGCCGCGTATGGCCTATGACCCCGACCGCTTGGCGCGCATCCTCGACTGCCTCGACCCTTCGTTTGTAAACGTGCTGGAATTCAGGCACGCCAGTTGGTGGCGCGAGGAAGTGTATGAAGCCCTGCGCCAGCGGCAGGTCACGTTTTCGGGCCAAAGCCACCCTTTGCTACCCAACGCGGTGATTGCCACATCGCCCACGCTCTACTACCGTTTTCACGGCGTGCCCGACCTCTACGCGTCTCCCTACCCCCTCGCAGCGCTGCAACGCTTTGCAGCCGAAGTAGCCGCCACGCCAGGAGTGGCACAGGCCTACTTGTATTTTAATAACGACATCGGCGGCTCGGCCATCGGCAATGCCCAGCAACTGCGCCAGCTACTAAGCTAGCGCACTTCTATTGCTGTTCAACAACTTACACTAAGCGCAGCTACAATTGCAGCAGTCGGGCCGCTATGGCATCATGGATGCTGGGCAGCTTCGTGCAAATGCGCGCGTCTACCACGTTGCCCCCAATGGTAGTGTTCTCGGTGGGTGCAGTTTTGAGTATCTTCTCTAGCCTGGCTTTCAACTCCTTGGACTGATAAGCTGACAAGGCCTTAAGAACTAGCAGCTTAACAAAAGGCCTGGCATTGGGGCTGGCCAGCACCTTCAACAGCTGCTGCTCGGCCAGGGGGGTAGGGGCCGCAATAAGCGCCCGGGCAGCCGAAGCCTGCGCATGAAAATTGGTGCTATCGCGCAAGAAGGGCAGCAGGGGTTCGGTAGGCACCGGCAGGCTCAGGTGGTAGATGGTTTCGAGGGCCACGTGCTGCAAAGCAAAAGTCCGCATCTCGGTGCGGGTACGGGCGGGGGGTAGGGCCAGCGACGTGGTTATGAGCTTGTTGATATACACCAAATCGTAGGGCTGCCCGTGGTAGCGCTGAAAAATCGCCGTCATCGTGGGCTCGTACACCGCCTTGGGTACCGGTGCCTGGTGGTAACTGTGGCGGTAGGTAGCGGCTACCGTGCCGGCACGCATTACGGCAAAGCCCGCCGTGGGGGTAGCCATGGCATAGGTATTATCCGCCCGTTTTTGGAGGAAGAAATAGCAAGAATCGACCCGCTCCAACTCGAATATCGGCCCCACGGCCGTGCGCGTGCACACGTGCAAATCGTAGAAGCTGGCAATGTGCAACTCCCCCGTGAGAGTACCGCCGGCCAAGGATTTCACTACTGTAGCCGTAATACCCTTTTGCGCATCAACGGCCGTGACGCGGGCCAGCACAAAATAATCGGCCTTCTTGATTACTTCTTCTTGCCAAGGCTCATCCCAGGTAGTAGCCTGCGCCAGGCGGCTGCCAAAGAGCACCGATAGCAAGAAGATGAACTTAAAAACTCGCATTGGATAAACGTAGGAATAGAATAGTATAGGGACTAAATGACCCTAAAATTAAGCAAAAAATAAGCTCCACCCGGCAAAGGGTGGAGCTTGACTTTTTTAACGGGCAGTAGTGAGCGCGGCCGTGGTGCGCGGCGGCGAACTGGCGCTTACGCGCCACAGCTTGTTGCCAGCATCATCGGTTATGAGCAGGGCGCCATCGGGCAGGGTTACTACCCCCACCGGGCGGCCATAGGCTTTGTCAGAATCACCGCCCACGAGGAAACCGGTGAGGAAATCTTCGGGCTTGCCCGCTGGCTTACCATTCTGAAAAGGCACAAATGCCACCTTGTAGCCCGAGTAGGCCGAACGGTTCCAGGAGCCGTGCTCCCCCACAAACGCGCCCTTTTGGTACTTGGCCGGGAAGGCAGCTTTGTCGTAGAACGTGAGGCCGAGGGCGGCCACGTGGGCGCCCATCGGCACGTCGGGCACCACTGCTTTTTTCACGAGGTCGGGGCGCTCGTTTTTGCGGCGCGGGTCTTCATTTTGGCCGTAGTATGAGTAAGGCCAGCCGTAGAAACCGCCTTCTTTTACGCTAGTGATGTAGTCGGGCACCAATTCATCGCCCAACTCATCGCGCTCGTTCACGGCCGCCCACAGGGTGGTAGTGCCGGGGTACCAGGCCAGGCCAATGGGATTGCGCAGGCCGCTGGCGTACACTTTTTCGCCCGTGCCGTCGGGGTTGATTTGCAGGATATTGGCGCGGCGCACTTCATTGGCCGGGCCGTGCTCCTGCACGTTGCTGCCCGAGCCTACAGTTACGTAAATTTTCGAGTTATCCTTGCTGGCCAGCAAGTTGCGCGTCCAGTGGTTGTTATAGCCACCTTCGGGCAAGTCGAGAATCTTCTGGCCGGGAGCCGTGATTTTCGTAGCGCCGGGCTGGTACGGAAACTTCAGTACGCCATTGGTATTCGCCACGTAAAACGAATTGCCGAGCACCAGCATCCCGAAGGGTTGGTTGAGACCAGACAAGAACACGGTGCGCACATCGGGCACACCGTCGCCATTGGTATCGCGGAAGAGCGTGATGCGGTTGGCACTAGTGGGTTGGAGCGAACGCGACCTATCTAGGTGCAAAGCGGCAGCAATCTCCTTCTTGGTGCCTTTGGGCAGGGTAGTCGCCTCGGCCACCAATACATCGCCGTTGGGCGCTACGTAGGCCCAGCGTGGGCTTTCGAGCTTACCCGCAAACTCGGTTACGGTGAAGCCGGCTGGGGCGGTTGGGGTTTTGCCCGCGGGCCAATCGATGATATCAACCCGGTGCGTAACGGACTTGCTCTCGTAGGGGGCCGGCAGGTGCACGGCCTCATCCTGGGGCGTGGTCACGGTTTTGGCGGGCGTTTCGGCCTGGGCTTGCTGCTTTTCCTCTTGGCTGGGGCCACTGCTGCACGCAGCTAGCAAACCCAGCGCTGGAAGCAAATACGCATAAGTCGGAATTTTCATAGTACTGGTTTAGAAGTAAAGCTGGCCCTGAAGTCAGCCGTTCACAGTTGCCTCATTTTACTGACTACGCGCACAATAGTTGCCTGCTTGCGCACCCTACTCCCCTTAGGTGGCTGAGCCATGCGCGGCAGCTACTTACACAAAAAAGGCAGGCTCCTTGCGGAACCTGCCTTTTTGCCGTGGTAGGAGTGGCGATGGGCAGTCACTCCTGCCTTGGAGCCTTACTTACGCTTGGCGGGTGCCTTTTTCACGGGGGCCTTGCGGCTGCGAGGAGCGCCGGTGCCCGTCGTTTTCTTGCCGGGCAGCTTCTGGCCTGTAGCGCGCAGCTCCGAGATGCTCGGGGCGGGGCCATACTTGGCTTCGGCAGCGTTGGTTTCGCCCGTCAGGTAGGGGTCGAAGTCAACGCGACGGTTCAGGGCCTGGCCAGCGGCCGTTTTGTTGTCGGCAATGGGCTTGGTTTCGCCATAGCCGCGGGCTTCGATGCGCTCAGCCGGGATGCCTTTGCTCAGCATATACTTGCGGGCAGCGGCGGCGCGCTCGTAGCTCAGGCGCAGGTTATAGTCGTCGGCGCCTTTGCTGTCGGTGTGGCCGGCAATGCTGAGCGAGTAGTCCGGGTAATCGTTCATAATCTGCACCATCTGCTGCAGACGAGTGTTCGACGAGGGCTTCAGCGTAGCCTTATTGAAGTCGAAGTTGATGTACTTGGTAGCCTCGTTGAGGATTTTCTTAGCCTCGGCCTTAATCTCGGGGCAGCCTTTGTTGCTGGCGGGGCCGGCACGGTCGGGGCAGCGGTCCTGGAAGTCCGGCACGCCGTCGCCATCGCGGTCGAGCGGGCAACC
Organism: Hymenobacter ginkgonis; assembly: GCF_009755225.1. Classification (GTDB taxonomy): domain Bacteria; phylum Bacteroidota; class Bacteroidia; order Cytophagales; family Hymenobacteraceae; genus Hymenobacter; species Hymenobacter ginkgonis. The sequence goes on along the minus strand of NZ_WQKZ01000006.1, from coordinate 39,783 downwards.
AGTCGCGTCTACTTTCACGCCCGCTGGGGTGCCGGGGCACTTATCCTGGTAGTCGGCTACGCCGTCACCATCCGAGTCAACTGGGCAGCCCGAAGCATCGACGCGCACGCCGGCTGGGGTGTTGGGGCACTTGTCGTCGTTGTCGGCTACGCCGTCCCCGTCGGCGTCGGGGCAGCCTTGCAGGGCAGCCAGGCCTTTCACGTCGGGGCATTTATCCTGGTAGTCGGCTACACCGTCACCGTCGGTATCGAGCGGGCAACCGGTCGCATCCACTTTTACCCCGGCTGGGGTGTCGGGGCATTTGTCTTTGTTATCCGACACGCCGTCGCCGTCCGTGTCTTTGGCTTTGCCCAGGGCAAAGGTCAAGCCCGCCGAGTGCACCAAAAAGCGGTCGTACAGCTTATCGTTAGAGTTCGAAACGTTGTCTATCCGGTCCGTGAGGGGGTAGTGCTGGCTGGTTTGGATGTCGAGAGACACCACCGACGAGAGGCGGAAGCGAATACCTGCCGCGCCAAACACCTCAAATACCCGCATCTGGTTAGAGAACGTGCCTGGCGTAACTACGCCCGCGTTCGTAACGGTGAGGTAGTTGCCGCCGCTATTGGCCGCAAACAAGCCACCGCCACCCATCAGGTAAGGCTGGAGGAAGAAATCTTCGCGCAGGATGTGGCCGTTGTTGAGCTTCAGTTTAAGGCCCAGGTCTACCATGCCAATGCGCGAGTTAAACTCGCGGTACGGCGCGTTGTCGCGCACAAAACGGTAGTTCTGGAGGTTACCCAGCAAGCTCAGGTCGAAGGAAGGCGACAGGTAGCGCGAAATATGCGCACCTACCCCCACTTGGGCGGGAGAGAAGAGCCGACCGAAGTCGGAGCCGAAGTTGCCGTGGTATTGCAACAGGCTGACGTTGGCGCCGATGGCGGTTTTTCGGTCGGGCGTTTGGGCCTGCGCAGTAGGAGCTACCAGTCCGGTAGCCAACAATACGGCCGGCACTAGCGCCCGAAGTGGGGTGAAGTGTTTATTCATAAAAAAATGGGAGAGGTGAGCGAGTGGAAAACACCTGTTATGGCTCCTACTACGCAAAACTTAACCAAGGGATAATAAAAAGCCCGTCGCTAGTTAGTATATTTTTGATTATCAGACATAAAACCCTATCGATTGTACTGTTTTTCTTTCTAGAGATGCTAAAGAATAGCTCCGTAGCCCGCCGTAGTGACTGCAAGCTTCCTACCCCCATAAAACGATAGTACCGCAGCGGGCAGCCCACTGCGGTACTATCGCTATCAAGTAGTTGCTGAGGTCAAAGCTCCGCTTAGCTAATAGCCGGGGTTCTGTGTTAGTACGCCCCCGCTGAGGTCAATTTGGGATTGCGGGATGGGGAAAATTTCATTTTTCCCCTTTACAAATGTTTTGCCGTGGGCAGCATAAGCGGGCACAATACGGCCAGCCTGCACGCTCTCTTGGCGCACAAGGTCGAAAAAGCGGTCGTGCTCCATGGCTAGCTCCACCCGGCGCTCGCGCCAGATATTAGCCAGCGTAGGGGCCGCCGCGGCTAGGCCAGCGCGGGCACGCACCAGGGTTAGGTCGGTGGTAGCCGCGGCCGTGTTGCCGAGTTGCACTGCCGCTTCTGCGTTGATGAGTAGCACCTCGGCGTAGCGCATGATGCGGATATTCTTAGGCAAAAAATCGGTGTTGCCGCAATTAGGCTCTTTGGTGCGGCTGTGGTAGGCTTTGTAGCTGAAGCGCGACCCTTCTACCGAGTCTTGGCTTGGGATGCGGAAGCCATCCCACAGCACGGTGCCCGTGGAGCGCTGGCCAGCAGGAGCCGTCGGGTTGATGAAGATAATAGTGCCCGCACGGCGCACATCGCCCGCTTCGTACGCGTTGGCCAAGCTTGCCGAGGGCGTATTGAAGCCAAAGCCTAGGTCTGACCAGCCGTATTTGCCGCCCGAGCGCGGGCCTTGGGCCACCACGTAGAGTTGCAAAGCCGAATTGTTGCAGGCCGCATTCACGCCGGTTTGCACTTCAAAAATCGACTCCGAGTTGTTGTTGCCCACCGTGCGCCAAATGTCGGCGTAGTTACCGTAGAGCGAATAGGCCCCGCTGGTAATTACGGCGCTGGTGAGGTCGTAGGCCTTCTGGTAATTCTTTTGGTAGAGGTATACCTTAGCCAGCATGGCCTGGGCGGCCGTTTTGTTGGCGCGGCCAACATCGGTACCAGCTTTGGCGGGCAAGTTATCCACAGCAAACTGCAAGTCGCTGATGATAAAGGCATAGATATCGGCCGCCGAAGCCCGGGTTTGAAGGGCAGGGTTGTTTACATCGCCCACGCTGGGCACGCGGTCGAGCAGGGGCACGCCGCCAAACAGCCGCACCAGATTGAAGTAGAAGTAGCCGCGCAAAAAGCGCACTTCGGCCAGCTGCCGGTTCTTAATGCTGGCATCGGCCGGGCTCAGCGGAATTTTATCCAGGGCCTGGTTGGCACGAGCAATCGCCTGGAAGTGGCCGTTCCAGACGTTGTTGACGTTACTGTTGGTGGGGGTAGCCGTGAAGTTATCAATATTGGCGGCGTCGTTGTAGTCGCTGGGGGTACTGCCCTTGTCGGCATCGTCAGACGCAATATCACTCAGCACAACCAGCTGAAAGCCATTCACATCAGCCCCAAAGCCACCGCTGAGGTACAGCGCATCGTACACGCCATCGACCAGCTTTTGGGCGGCCGCGGGGTCGGCTTTAATGGCTTCTTCGCTCAGCTGGCCCTGCGGGGCCACGTCGAGGAAGGTTTTGCAGCCGCTGGCCACTGCCAGCGACAGAGCCAGGGCGGCCGTGCCGGCCCGGCGCACTATCGTAAAGTGGGTGGGTTTCATAGAGAAGCAGCTTATTTGAAGTTAGCAGTCAGGCCCACCGTGAGGGTGCGGCTAGTGGGGTAGGTTTGGGCCTCAATACCCGAATCCAGGGGTCCGCCGGGCAGCTCGGGGGTAAAGCCAGTGTATTTGGTGGCCGTGAAGAGGTTTTGACCCGACAAGAACACGCGCAACGTGGCCAAATGCGCCTTTTCGAGGCTGCTCACGGGGAAGGTGTAGCCCAGGATAACGTTGGTGAGGCGCAGGTACGCGCCCGACTCCAGGAAGTACGTGGAGTTGGGCAGGCTGCTGGCCAGCGTGCTAGGGTTGGTAGTGGAGGGGTTGGCGGCCGTCCAGCGGCTGCTAGCAAAGCTGGCTTCCACGTTGTCGGTGCCGGCGTAGCGGTTCTGCTTTTTGGCGTTGTACACCTTGTTCTTAAGGTTGCCCGAAAACACGAACGACAAGTCGAAATTGTGCACGTTGATGCCGCCATTGATACCGAAATAAATCGGGGGCTGGTACGAGCCGTAGTAGCTGCGGTCGTTGAGGTCAATCACCCCGTCGCCGTTGGTGTCGGCATATTTCAAGTCGCCCACTTTGGGCGCGAAAGTCGACTTGGGCCCGCTGTTAATTTCGTCCTGCGTTTGGTACACGCCAATGGCGTTGAGCAGGTAGAAGCTACCGGCGGCCTGCCCGTTATCGGAGCGGGTTTGCAGGTTGCCGCCCGCAAATAGCGCCTGGCCGCCGTTGAGGTTGGCAATGCGGTTCTGGTTGAAGGTGGCGTTTACACCGAAGTTGTAGGTGAAATTATCAACGATAGTCGAGCGCCAGTTTAGCGCGGCCTCTACCCCCCGGTTGGTGATGTCGGCCGCGTTGGTAATGAGCTGGTTGTCGGGGTCGCCCAAAATGCCGGGGATGTTAATCGGAATCAGGGCGCTGCTGGTGCGCTTGTTATAGTAGGTAACCTCGCCGGTGAGGTGGTTATCCAGGAAACCAAATTCCAGGGCCGCGTCGTACTCGGTAGTAGTTTCCCAGTGCACCTGGCCGTCCTTAATCTGGCTGATAACGGCGCCGAGCACCGGCTGCCCGTTGATGACGTAGGGGATGTTAATATCGGCCGTCGTCACAAACGAGTTGGTCGGAATTTGGTCGTTGCCGAGGCGGCCAAAGCTGCCGCGCAGCTTCAGAAAGCTCAGGCCCCTCACGTCCTTCAAAAACTCTTCGTCCGACACGACCCAGCCCAGGCCCAGTGACGGGAACACGCCCTTGCGGCGGTCCGACGCAAACTTCGACGAGGCATCGTAGCGCAGGTTGGCCGTGAGCAGGTAGCGGCCGGCGTAGGAGTAGTTTATGCGGCCCAGCACCGAAAAGCGACGGTCTTTCGACGGCAGCATATTGGCGTCGGGGTTGTTGGGGTCGTAGGGGTTCACCACCGACGTGTTGGGGTCGCCGGTGTTTAGGTACCACTGGTTAGGGTCGGCCGATACGCTGCGGCGGTAGCCATAGAGCGGCGTATACTGGCCCTCCTCGGTGGTAGTACCGGCCAGCACGGTCAGGTCGTGGTTTTCGCCGAATACCTTGTGGAACGTGGCCGTGTTCTCCCACAAGTAGCGGTAGGAGTTCGACTGCATCACGCTCAGGTTGCTGGTGGTGTTGAACTGGTTGCCACCGGCGATTATGAAGGTGCTGGCGTCGTTGTTGAACTGGTAGTTGTAGATGGTGCGCGTGTTGGCATTCAAATCCACGTTGATGGCCGAGCGCAGCGTCAGCCACTCCACGGGGCGCACATCGACGCCAATGTTGCCTTGCAGGCGGTTTTCGCTCGACTGGTTGTAGTTCTTGCCAATGTCAACCAGGGGGTTACCTACGTTGCCGTAAGCGGCGGTATTTCCGAATAAATCGCCCTGACGCGCCGGAATAATGGGGGCGGCCCGGTACGCATCGAGGTAGGCCGAGCCGATATTCACGTCGCGCGTATTGGCGTGGCTGTAAGAAGCTTGCGAGCTAATGGTTACCTTATCCGACAACGAGAACGAAGTGTTCGAGCGCACCGTAAGGCGCGAAAAGCGGTTGTCAACGAGTAGGCCATCGTCTTGCAGCAAGTTGCCCGAGAAGTAGTAGCGCACGTTGTCGGTAGCCCCCGACACGGCCAGGTTGTGGTTCTGGAACGTGCCGCGCTTCAGAATTTCCTTGTACCAGTTTGTCGTGCCCGAAAAACCGGGGTAGGTCGGAAACGTGGTCGTGGGCGACGTGTCGGTGATGTAACTCTTGTACTGGTCGGCGTTGGCCATTTCTACCAGGTGCGCCGCTTCCTTAAAGCCGTAGGTGCCGCTGTAGCTGAGGGTGGGCTTGCCGACTGCGCCCTTTTTGGTGGTAACGATGATAACGCCGTTGGCGCCCCGTACGCCGTAGATGGCGGCCGCCGAAGCGTCTTTCAGCACGTCAATGGAGGCGATGTCGGCGTTGCTTAGGTTGCGAATATCAGTGGTTTGCACACCATCTACTACATAGAGTGGGTTGGCACCGGCCAGCAGCGTGCCCGTGCCCCGAATGCGCACCGTAGGCTGCGAGTTGGGCGTGCCGTCGCTGATAATCTGCACGCCGGCCAGCTTGCCTTGCAGGGCCTGGGTAGGCGTTTGCACCGGCTGGTTCACAATTTCGTCGCCCTCTATGCGCGCCACCGCGCCAGTAAGGTCGCGCCTTTTCTGGGTGCCGTAGCCCACTACTACCACCTCGTTGAGCTTGGTTGTAGAAGCCAGCGCCACGTTGACGGCCGTTTTGCCGGCCACCGGAATTTCCTGTTGCGCGTAGCCTACGTAGTTGAACGACAGCACCGCATCGGCGGGCGCGGCAATGGAGTAGCGGCCATCCACGCCCGTTTGGGCGTTAATCGAAGTACCCTTTACGAGCACGGTTACACCAATGAGGGCTTCCTGCGAAGCTGCATCCGTGACAACCCCGGTGATGGGCGCTTGCTGGGCAAATAACGCTGCGGGCAGCAGCGCCAAAGCCAGTAAGACCCAGGTTAAAAAGTGGAGGTTTTTCATAGCGTGAAAAATTGGGTGGGAAAAGTGAAAAAGCCGCCTGGATGCCTTGGCCAACTACCATTTTGGCCCGAACGGCCGCGAAAATACTTGAAAAAGTAATCGCAATCGATTGCGGAAGCCCTACTTTCGACTGCGTATTTGCCCTACCCCACCCTGCCAGGCTAGCCGCCGCTTGGCCAAAACCTTTGCCTGGCGACCTTTTTGCTAGGTATATATTTGAAAATCAAACAACTATTTAGCAACAAGCTTTTGGCAAAACCTATTTACAGTATATTAATAACATCATTCTTAGTAGCACCTATGTCTTAAGAAAGTTTATTTCTGTCTTTTTTACATCCTACCCCCCTCCCACCCATGAAGCTGCTTTTCCTGCTTTTGAGCGGATTATTTATCTCCGCCAATTTGGTGGCCCAGCCCAGCCGGAAGGCTCCGGCTAAACCGGCGGCAGCGGCCATCAAATTTGACCCGCGCCAGCGCCCCCGCAACCTCACCGACGAGCAGCTGCTAGACCAGGTGCAGCGCCAGACGTTCAAGTATTTTTGGGATTTTGGGCACCCCGTGTCGGGCATGGCGCGCGAGCGTAGCAACGTGGCCTACGACTACGGCAACGAGGTAGTGACGACCGGTGGCACGGGCTTCGGCATCATGGCCATTATTGTGGCGGCCGAGCATAAGTGGATAACCCGCGAGCAGGCGGCGGCGCGCATCAGCAAGATTGTCAACTTCTTGTGGAAGGCCGATATGTACCACGGCGCATTTCCGCACTGGCTCAACGGCGAAACCGGCCACACCATCCGCTTCGGCATCAAAGACGACGGGGCCGATATTGTGGAAACGTCTTTTCTGTATGAGGGGCTGCTGTGCGCCCGCCAATACTTCACCAAGGACACGCCCGACGAAACCAACGTGCGCAACCGCATCCTCTGGATGTGGGAGGGGGTAGAGTGGAACTGGTTTACGCAGGGCCAAAATGTGCTGTACTGGCACTGGAGCCCCAACAACGGCTGGAGCATGAACCACCAGATTCACGGCTGGAACGAGTGCCTCATTACTTACGTGCTGGCCGCGTCGTCGCCGCGCTACGCCATCGACAAAGCGGTGTATGACCAGGGCTGGGCCACCGGGCCCGAGTACAAAAACGGCAAAACTTACTACGGCACTACCCTACCCCTCGGCCCCGAGCTGGGCGGGCCGCTGTTCTTCACGCACTACTCGTTTATGGGCCTCGACCCACACGGCCTCAAAGACCAGTACGCCGACTATTGGGAGCAAAATAAAAGCCACACCCTCGTCAACCACGCCTACTGCCTGGCCAACCCCAAGCAGCAAAAAGGCTACGGCCCCAATTGCTGGGGCCTCACGGCTTCCGATAGTTGGCAGGGCTACGCGGCCCACTCGCCCACCGAAGACCTGGGCGTGATTTCGCCCACGGCGGCACTCGCCGCCTACCCCTACGCGCCGGCCGAATCAATGCTGGCCATGAAGCACTTCTACAACGACTTGGGCGATAAAATATGGGGCGAATACGGCTTTGTGGATGGCTTCAGCGAGCAGCATGACTGGTACGCCAAGTCGTACCTGGCCATCGACCAGGGGCCGATAGTGGTGATGATGGAAAACCAGCGCTCGGGCCTGCTCTGGAAGCTATTTATGGGCGCGCCCGAGGTGCAGCGTGGGCTCAAAAAGCTGGGTTTTCAAAGCCCGTATTTAAAATAGCCTGCCTGGCCGCTCGCCACTTTCTATGCGCCATTTTTTTCTGCTTGCGTGGTTGCTGCCCAGTTTAGCGCTCGCCCAGCTGGCGGCCCCTACCCCCTCCCGCCCCACTTACTGCAACCCCCTAAACCTGGACTACGGCTACACGCCCTTCCCAGAGTTTTCGACGGGTGGGCGGCACCGCGCCACTGCCGACCCGGTTATTACCTTATTTAAAGGCACGTATTACCTGTTTTCGACTAACCAAAAGGGGTACTGGTGGAGCCCCGATTTAGCGACTTGGCACTTCATCAGCCGCTCGTTTTTAAAACCCGAAAACAAGGTGCTCGACGACTTGTGCGCGCCCGCGGTGCGGGCCGTGGGCGACACGCTGCTCGTCATTGGCTCGAGCCACGAGGCTAACTTTGCGCTCTGGCGCAGCACCGACCCCAAGGCCAATAAGTGGGAAAAAGCCGTGGACCCGTTTCCCGTTGCGGCCTGGGACCCCGACTTGTTTTTAGACAACGATGGCAAGCTCTACCTCTACCACGGCAGCTCGAACGACCAGCCGCTCTACGGCGTGCAGCTCAGCCGCAAAACCTACCAGCCCATTGGCCAGCCTACCCCCTTGTTCAGGCTCAACGACGCGCAGTTTGGCTGGCAACGCTTCGGCGAATACCTGGATAACACCTTCCTGAACCCCTTCATGGAGGGCGCCTGGATGACCAAGCACGGCGGCAAATACTACCTCCAGTACGGCGCGCCAGGCACCGAATTCAGCGGCTACGCCGACGGGGTGCAAGTGGCCGACCGGCCACTGGGGCCCTTCGTGCCGCAGCCGCACAACCCGTTTGCCTGGAAGCCGGGTGGCTTTGCGCGGGGCGCGGGCCATGGCAATACGTTTCAGGATAAGTGGGGCAATTGGTGGCACGCTTCTACGATGGTTATCGCCGTGAAAAACAACTTCGAGCGCCGGCTCGGGCTGTGGCCGGCGGGCTTCGACGCGGCCGGCACGCTGTATACTAACACCGATTTTGGCGACTACCCCCACTACCTGCCCACGGGCCCGGCCAACCACCTCCAGAGCCAGTTTACGGGCTGGATGCTGCTGAACTACAACAAGCCGGTGCTGGCATCGAGCACGCTCGGCGGCCACGCGCCCAACCTGGCTGTTGATGAGAGCATTAAGACTTACTGGAGCGCCGCCACGGCCAACCCGGGCGAGTATTTTCAGAGCGACCTGGGTAGTGTGTGCACCGTGCGCGCTGTGCAAATCAACTACGCCGACCAAGACGTGAACCCGCAGTTTCTGGGGCGTCAGCCCGGCCTCTACCATCAATACCGGCTCTACCATTCGCTCGACGGCAAAACCTGGCAGCTGCTAGCGGATAAGAGCCAGAACAAAACCGACGTGCCGCACGACTATGTGGAACTAAAAGTGCCGCTGCGTACGCGTTATATCAAGCTCGAAAACCGGCACATGCCCACGGGCAAATTTGCCCTCAGCGGCCTGCGCGTGTTTGGGCAGGGTAGCGGCAGCCCGCCCCCAGTGGTGAAGGATTTTGTGGTGCTGCGCACGGCCACCGACAAGCGCAGCGCCTGGCTAAAATGGGCGCCGATGGATGCCGCTACGGGTTATAACATCCATATTGGGCTGGCACCCAACCAACTCTATAGCTGCGCGATGGTGCTCGGCGCCAACGACTACTACTTCAAAGGCATGGACAAAGACCGAACGTATTACTTTACTATTGAAGCCTTTAACGAGAATGGCTTGTCGGCCCGCACGCCAGTACAAAAGGTAGAATAGCCCTACCCCTACCTGGCAGCACCGAACCCAGCAACGGCAAAAAACGCTCGCACCTCTTTCTTTGTCCTTCTAATCTTCCCACCCATTTGGCACTTATGAACTACCGCGCCACCTTTCACCGAGCCGCCCTCCTGCTAACCCTGGGCTTCGCCAACTACCGCGCCCCGGCGCAAACGCCTACCCCCCCTCCTTCTGCCGACCCCAAGATGCAGCAATTTGTGGCTAACCTGCTGCAAAAGATGACGCTGGAGGAAAAAATTGGCCAGCTTAATCTCGTGTCCGTAGGCTTCGACGTGACGGGGCCAGTGGTGAGTAAGGACGTGGATGCTAACATTAAAAAAGGCCTGGTGGGCGGCGTGCTGAACACCTACACGCCGGTGGCCGCCCGCAAGCTCCAAGCACTGGCCATCAAGGAGTCGCGGTTGCACATACCGCTTATTTTAGGGTATGACGTCATTCACGGGCACCGCACCATCTTCCCAATTCCGCTGGGTATGGCGGCTAGTTGGGACCTGGCGGCCATCGAGCGCGCGGCCCACATCGCGGGCCAGGAGGCCGCTGCCGACGGCGTAAACTGGGTGTATTCGCCGATGGTGGACATTGCCCGCGACCCGCGCTGGGGCCGCGTAGCCGAGGGCAACGGCGAAGACCCCTACCTGGGCTCGCTCATTGCTAAAGCCATGGTGCGCGGCTACCAAGGCCCTGCCAACGACATGACGCGGCCCGAAAACGTAATGGCCTGCCTTAAGCACTACGCCCTCTACGGCGCCGCCGAAGCCGGGCGCGACTACAACACCACCGACATGAGCCGCCAGCGCATGTACAACGAATACCTACCGCCCTACAAGGCCGCCGTGGAGGCGGGGATAGGTTCGGTGATGTCGTCGTTTAACGACGTAAACGGCATTCCGGCCACCGCCAACCACTGGCTGATGACCGACCTCTTGCGCAACCAATGGGGCTTTACAGGCTTCGTAGCCACCGACTACACGGCCATCAATGAACTGGAAGCCCACGGCATGGGCGACGAAAAAAAGGTGTCGGAGCTGGCCCTAAATGCGGGCATCGACATGGACATGGTGGGCGAAGTATTCCTTAAGCAGTTGGCTACCAACCTCAAGGAAGGAACCGTGACGCAGGCGGCCATCGACCAAGCCTGCCGCCGCGTGCTGGAAGCCAAGTACCGCCTGGGCCTTTTCGCTGACCCCTACCACGGCGTGAGCGAGAAGCGCGCCAAGCAGGTGATGATGCAGCCGGCCTTCATCGAAGCGGCCCGCGACGTGGCCCGCCGTAGCATGGTCTTGCTCAAGAACGAACAGCAAACCCTACCCCTCAAAAAGTCGGGCAGCATTGCCGTGGTTGGCCCGCTAGCCGACCGCGCCCGCGACATGATTGGCAACTGGAGCGGTGCCGGCGACGGCAAGCAAGCCGTTTCCATCCTGCAAGGCATCAAGAACGCAGCCGGCGCGGGCGTCAAAATCACCTACGCCCACGGCGTGAACGTGACCGACGACGACCAGATGATTAAGCGGCTCAACGCCCACGGCGGCGAGCTCAACCTCGATACCCGCTCGGCCGAAGCTCAGATTCAGGAAGCCGTGCAGGCCGCCCAGGCGGCTGATGTGGTGGTGGCGGTGGTAGGTGAAAGCCAGGGCATGACGGGCGAAGCCGCCAGCCGCGCCGACATTGGCCTGCCCGGCCGCCAGCTCGACTTACTCAAAGCCTTGAAAGCCACTGGTAAACCCCTGGTGCTGGTGCTGGTGAATGGCCGCCCGCTCACGCTGCCTTGGGAAAGCCAACATGCCAGCGCCATCCTGGAAAGCTGGTTTGGCGGCACGCAGGCCGGCAACGCGGTCGGCGATGTGCTGTTTGGCGCATACAACCCGGCCGGCAAGCTCACCATGACTTTTCCGCAGTCGGTAGGCCAGGTACCGATTTATTACAACCACAAAAGCACCGGCCGTCCCTACGTGGGCGAGTTGCTCGACAAGTACAAATCGCGCTACCTCGACGCGCCCAACGACCCGCTCTACCCCTTTGGTTTCGGTCTGAGCTACAGCACGTTCACATATGGCAAACCGGCCGTGAGCCAGGCGAGCCTGCGTCCCGGCCAGGGCCTCGACGTGACGGTAACCGTGCAGAACACCGGCCAATACGACGGCGAGGAAGTGGCCCAGCTGTACATCCGCGACTTGGTGGGCACTAGCACGCGTCCGGTAAAGGAGTTGAAAGGCTTCCAAAAAATCATGCTGAAGAAAGGCGAGAGCCGCGCCCTCACCTTCCACCTGTCAGCCGACGATTTGAAGTTCTACAACGACGACCTCAAGTTCGTGTCCGAGCCAGGCGAGTTTCAGGTATTTGTGGGCGGCAACTCGCGCGATGTGCAAATGGCTAGCTTTAGCTTGGCCGCGCAGTAGGGCGTTCATTTCGCCGCTAACTGCCCTCCCTTAACCTTAGGGGGTAGGGGCAGTTTAGGGCAACTTGCTAAATGGTCCTCCATTTTAATCTAAACAGGCCTTACGCAAGTAGGTGGAGTGGTCCTGCAAATTACCCACAGGGTTTCGTAGAATCACCCCAGCGCCTACTCGCGTAAGCGCTACAAAAAAGGCTGCCAGTGTGTACTGGCAGCCTTTTTTGTTAGGGATAATTTTGCTTCTTGCTAGCTAGTTAGCTACCGCTGGGGTAGGGCTTTTCACGTACTTATTCAGCCACGAGTCCATCTCCCATAGCATGTGAAGCAGATTTTCGCGGGCGGCGTAGCTGTGCGCTTCGGCGGGCAGCACTACGTAGCGCACGGTAGCGCCCTGGCCTTTGAGGGCGGCATAAAACCGCTCGCTTTGGATGGGGAAAGTACCGGAGTTATTATCCGCTTCGCCGTGAATAAGCAGGATGGGCGTCTTCACTTTATCGGCAAAGTTGAAGGGCGACATGGCGTCGTACACGCCTTTTGCCTGCCAGTAGGTACGCTCCTCGCCCTGAAAGCCGAAGGGCGTAAGGGTGCGGTTGTAGGCACCGCTACGGGCAATACCGGCCTTAAATAAGTTGGAGTGAGCCAGTAGATTAGCTGTCATAAAGGCGCCGTAGCTATGGCCCATCACGGCCACGCGGCTGGGGTCGACTACGCCCAAGCGCTGGCCTTCGTCGATGGCTGCTTTAGCGCTGTTTACTAGTTGCTCGGTGTAGGTGTCGTTGGGTTCGGCGGTGCCTTCGCCCACGATGGGTACGGTCGCGTTTTCGAGCACGGCGTAGCCCTGCGTGACCCAGTATACGGGCGAGGCCCAGCTGATGCGCGTGAAGGTGTAGGGTGAGCCGTTGACCTGGCCGGCATTGGCCTTGTCCTTAAACTCGACGGGATAGGCCTCCATAAGCGTGGGCAGCGGGCCGTCGGTCTTTTTATAATTCGGGGGTAGGTAGAGGTTGGCGGTGAGGGCTACCCCATCGGCGCGCTTGTAGTGCAGCACCTGCTTGCGGAAGCTGCCGCCAAACTTGGCGTAGGGGTTCGTGAAGTGCGTGAGGGCCAGCGGCTGGCCTTTCTTGCTGAGGTCGCGCAGGTAGTAGTTGGGGTTTTGGTCGATGGCTTCGCGGCGGGTCAGCAATTCTACCTGGCCTTTTTTGCCATCAAAAATAGCGGCCGGAATTTCGTAGTACGGCGCCTCCGAACGCCACAGGCGGCTGGTTTTTTTGGTCTTAAGGTTTAGCTCATCCACGAATGGGCGGTCGCCCTCGGGCGAAGCCCCCTCGCCCAGCAAATAGATGGACTGCCCGCCTTGGCCCAGCAGCAGCACCGGGCGGCCCTGCGCATTGCGGCGCGTGTAGGGCACGCCGGGGTTGTGGTAGGTATCCTGCGACGACCCATCGAAGAGCACCGTTAACGCCTGGCCGGGCACGGCGGGGTCGAGTTGCCAAGTGGTTTCGTGGCGGTCGGCCCAGCGGTAGCCATCCACCAGCGCCAGGTGGTCGGTGCCCCAAGTGAGGCCCGCGTAGCGTAGCGGCAGCGCCGCCAGTTCCTGCGCGGGGCCGCTAAAGGGTGCGGGCAGCAAGAATACTTTATCACGTACGGCGGCCTTCACTTTGGGGTCGCCCCCATCTTGGGCCTCCGCGTAGTAGAGGGTAGCGGGGGCATCGGTGCGCCAGCCGTGGTCGCGCGGGCCAGTGGGCACGGCGTCGAAGTTGGTAGGTACGTTGTCAGCCAGCGGCAAGTCGGCCACGGTTTTGGCCACCGCACCAGTTGCTAGGTCGAGCACATCAATACGCTGCGGAAAACTGCTGATGGGCAGCGTATAAGAATACGGCCGATGCACCGCGCGCACCAGCACAAAGCGCCCATCGGGCGAAGGCGACACTGACCGCAGTACGCCCGGCTGCCCTAGCGGCTGGGCCGAGCCATCGGCCAGCTTCACTTTCACCAACTGCGAGGTGGCGTAATAATCAAAAATCCGCTCGTCGGCGGGGTTTTTCAGCAAATCCTGGTAGGTGCGTGCACCCGACTTTTTGCCGCCGCCCGTTTCCTGCACGGCCGGGCCAGTGGGGGTAGCGTCGGCGGCGGGGGCTGCGCCACGGCTGGCGGGCACGGTGCGCGCTAGCAGTCCTTGGCTATCGGCCAGCCACTCAAATGAGCTACCAAATACTTCATTTAGCGGCGTGGCCAGCAGGCGGCGCGCCGAGTTGGTAGCTACATCGGCCACCCACAGCTCAACCCGGCCCCCTACCCCCTCGGCCGCCGGCGTGGTGAGGGAAAAAGCCAAGTGTTGGTTGTCCGGCGACCAACTCAAACTGCTAATGCGGGCTTGGGCGGGTAGGCCCTGCACCGGCGTCTCGGCGCCGCTGGGCAGGCGTTTAAACTGCATGCCTACCGCGTAGCTCACGCGGCTGGGGCCGTTGGTGCGCGGGTTGAGACGCAGGCCGGCCAGGCGTAGCTCGGGCTGCGACAGCTCGGCGATAGTTGGGAAGTCCTGCACGGCTAGCACGGCCAAGTACTTGCCATCGCCTGAGAGGCTAACGCGGGGGGTAGGCGGGGCCAGCAGCAAGTCGCGGATAGCAGCGGGCGGCTGCTGGTACTGGGTTTCCTGGGCCATGGCGGGGACCGCCAGCAGCAGCAAGGCGGGTAGGAGTTTTTTCATGGTGAAGAAGTTAGCAAGGCACGAAAACAAAGAAACGTCCTGCTGAACAAAGTGAAGCACCTTGACCGCAGTCGCTCGGGGCAATGACCCCAAAGGCTAGCAGCAAGATGCTTCACTTCGTTCAGCGGGACGTTCAAGGTACGCCACGCTACTTTATATTTTCAGGACGCTTACATCCGCCCGAAGTTCAGGCCCAGAATCAGCACGATACCTAATACCATCAATATCAAGTAGGTTTCGACAGAGCCCGTTTGCACGTAGCGCAGCAATTGGCCGCCGGCTAGTGTAGCACGACCTACCCCATTGGCAATGGGGTCGATGACGCCATTTTCAACAAACTTGAACAAGCCGGTGGAGAGCGCCATTACGGGCTTTACAATGAGGTTGTCGTACAGCTCATCTATGTAATACTTGTTGTACACCAGGCTTTCGGGAGCCGAGCGTTGGGCTTCGTCTTCCACGGGGCGCTGGGCGCGGGCCACGTACTGCACGTAGGCCAGCACAATACCGATTACCGCCACTAGCACCGAGATGCCGATGAGCATCAGCTCGGTATTGTGGTCAGGCTCGGCGGTGAAAGCAGCGGGCAGAATTTCGCGCGAATACGTGAAAATTGGGGCCAGAAAATCGGCCAAGTAGTGCTTGCCCCCTAAGAACATGGGTGCGCCCATGAAGCCGCCCACAGCCGATAAAATAGCCAGTATAATCAGCGGCAGCGTCATGCTGATGGGCGATTCGTGCAGGTGGTGGCGCTGCTCCTCCGTACCGCGGAACTCGCCAAAGAACGTCAGAAACAGCAGGCGGAACATGTAGAATGCCGTCAGAAACGAGGTGAAGACGCCAATGGCCCACATTACCTTGCTGTGCTCGTACACGTGGCTCAGGATTTCATCTTTCGAGAAAAAGCCCGCAAACGGCGGAATACCCGAAATGGCCAAGCAGCCGATAAGCATCGTT
This sequence comes from Hymenobacter ginkgonis, assembly GCF_009755225.1. GTDB lineage: Bacteria > Bacteroidota > Bacteroidia > Cytophagales > Hymenobacteraceae > Hymenobacter > Hymenobacter ginkgonis. Next base: position 24,317 of record NZ_WQKZ01000006.1, on the reverse strand, counting down.
AAGAACGTGATGGGCAACGCCTTGCGTAAGCCCCCCATGCGGCGCATATCCTGCTCGTTGCTCATGGCGTGAATCACGGAGCCGGCTCCGAGGAAGAGCAAGGCCTTAAAGAACGCGTGCGTCAGCACGTGGAAAAACGACGAAGTGTAGCCCATCACGCCCAAGGCCAGGAACATGTACCCTAGCTGCGACACCGTGGAGTACGCCAGCACTTTTTTGATGTCGTTCTGCGCCAGACCGATAGTGGCCGCGAACAGCGCCGTAGCTAGGCCAATAATGCCGACTACTTCGAGCGTATGCGGGGCTAGCGTGAAGAGCACATTGGCGCGCAGCACGAGGTAAATGCCAGCCGTTACCATGGTGGCGGCGTGGATAAGCGCCGACACGGGGGTAGGGCCCGCCATAGCGTCGGGCAGCCAAGTGTAGAGCGGCAGCTGCGCCGACTTGCCCATAGCGCCCACAAATAGCAGCAGCGTAATGGCCGTGCATACGCCTACGCCGTAGTTGCCAAACTGGCTGAGGTGCGCTTTCTGGAATACTTCGCCGTACTGTACCGAATTGAAAGTCAAGTATATCAGAAAAATACCAAGCAAGAAGCCCAGGTCACCCACGCGGTTAATGATGAATGCCTTCTTCGCAGCGTTGTTGTAGCTAGTGTGCTTATTCCAAAAGCCAATGAGCAGGTACGAGCACAGCCCTACCCCCTCCCAACCAATGAAGAGAATGACGAAGTTGGAACCCAGCACGAGAATCAACATACTGAACACGAACAAGTTAAGGAAGCTAAAGAACTTGCCCACGTTCTCGTCGTGGCTCATGTAGCCGATACTGTAGATGTGGATAAGGAAACCCACACCCGTAATCAGCAGCAGCATAAGCAGGCTCAGCTGGTCAATCTGGTAGCTGAAGGGGATTTGCAGCGAGCCGACCGTAATCCAGTCGAACAGTTCGACGGTGTACTGGTACTTGAAATTAACGAATAGAAATATCGACAGCAGAAACGAGCCCAGCACTGTGAGCGAGCCAATAGCGCCCGCTACCGTGCCCGATAAACGTTTGTTGAGCAAGCCGTTCAGCAGGAAGCCCAGAAAGGGCAGCCCCGGAATCAGGACGTAGAGCAGCGTGGAAAAAGGCGCCGTAGCACCAGGGAGAACAGTTTCTTGCATAAGATAAGTAAGCGGCTACGCGACTGCCAGGGCGAAGGAGAATGCCGCAGCAACGACCTCCAAACAGTTTATACTTAATACGATAGGATTACCAATGGGCTCGTGCTGCTGCGATTGTGGCACGCGGCGCGCCAAGGCCAACAGATGCCGGAATTACCACTTCAACCGATTCAGCAGGTTGACGTCGGTGTTCTGGAAGTTGCGGTAAATCATGACTATAATGCCTAGGCCAACCGATACTTCGGCGGCGGCCACAGCCATGATAAAGAACACGAACACCTGCCCGTTGGGGTCGGCACGGTAGGCGGCGAACGCGGTCAGCAGAATATTCACTGCGTTGAGCATCAACTCAATGCACATGAAAATGATAATGGCATTACGCCGAATAAGTACCCCCGTAACGCCAATGCAAAAGAGCGCGGTGGCAAAAAACACGTAGTACTGCAAGGGCACTTCGTGGATGACGGCGGGAACGAGGGAGGCGTTGGTCATGGCAAAAAAGCGGCGGGAGAACCAGTCGGCCAAAGCCAACTTAGCGGGCAAAGTTATCCTGAAAATCGGGAAGATGCTGCGTAATTTGTCGGACGCCTGAGCACACTGCTTAGGCATCGGCCTTCAAACCGGAGCGCCAACCAATTGGGAAGTACCTTAAAATATTCTGGAACGTGGCGCGTCTGCTTAGGCACGATGGAAGCTTTTGCCCTACCCCTCTCCGCGCTGATGACAACCGCCGCCAGCCAGGACCAGCAAATTCAAACGGCCGTGCGCGAGCAGCGCGGCCGGCTGCTCCGCTTTATCGAGCGGCGTGTGCCCGACCCGGCCGAGGCCGAAGACATTCTGCAGGATGTATTTGCCGAGCTGGTAGAAAGCTACCGGCTGCTAAAACCGGTGGAGCAGGCCGCCGCCTGGCTGTTTCGGGTGGCGCGCAACCGCATTATTGACCGCTACCGCCGCGTGCCGGCCAAGCTGACGGTGTCGCTGGATGCGCCGCTGGGCGTGGCTACCGATGGCGATGAGCCTGCCCGCCTGTTGCAAGATGTGCTGCCCGCGCCCGACGACTCGCCCGAAAACCGCTTACTGCGCGAAACCATTATGGATGCCATCAGCGATGCCCTAGCTGAGTTGCCAGCCGAGCAACGCCAAGTATTTGTGTGGCACGAGTTGGAGGATCGGTCGTTTAACGAGATGGTAGCCGAAACCGGCGTACCGCTCAAAACGCTGATTTCGCGTAAGTACTACGCCGTGAAGCACTTACGCAAGCGCTTGCGTAAGCTTTACGACGAGTTGTTTGACAATGATTAACGGCTAATAGCTAAGGGGGAGTATACTGCTTTACCAGGTTGCTTTCACCACCCCTTACGCTGCATTAATCATTAATCTCTACTAATTTACCTTTATCATGAACCGCTCCTTTTGGCTGAAAAAAGCCGTTAAATTCGTTTTCTTCGCCGCGCTATTCGTGGCCGTGGCTGGGTATGTGACCATGAACTTGTGGAACTATCTGATGCCTTTCATCTTCCACTTGCCGGCGCTCACTTTTTGGCAGGCACTGGGCTTGCTGCTGCTTAGCCGGCTGCTATTCGGTGGCTTTGGGCGCGGTGGCCGAAGCAACTGGGGAGCCCGCAGCCGCGCTTGGAAACAGCAAATAGACCAGAAAATGGCCACCTTCTCGCCCGAAGAGCGGGAGAAGTTTCGGCAGCAAATGCGCAGCCGTTGCGCCGGCTCCTGGGGCCGTCGGCCCACCGAGGCCCCGGCCAATTAAGCAGTGGCTTGTTTGAAACGACGAAGGTCCGGCGGAGTAAACTCCGCCGGACCTTCGTCGTTTCGCAGGCTGCCCTACCCCCCTTATTGCTGGCTAGCGCGAAATAACTTTTGTTTTTCCTCCTTCGAGAGGCTCTCGTAGCCCGAGCGCGAAATCTTATCCAGGATGAGGTCAACTTCTTCGGGGGGGGTAGTGCTAGCAGCCGTCTTGGCCGAGCTTGCCGCTGAGCGGCCTACCGACACCGTGCTGCGGTGGGTGACCTGCATAGCCGGGCGGCGCTGAAACAACCCGCTTATCCACAAACCAGTAGCTACTACGGGGCGGCCCATATCGCGACCCGCCTTGAGTTGCTTTACGAAGATGAACCCAAGCAAGGCGCCACCCAGGTGCGTGATTTCGCCGCCAGGGTTGCCGCCGTTAATGCCCGCAATGGAGATTAGCACGACCGCCACAGCTATCCACTTAATTTTGACCGGGCCCAGCAAGATGAGCATAAACGTGTAGTCGGGCAGCAAAGTAGCGGCGGCTACAATCACGGCCGTAACGGACGCCGAAGCGCCAATAACTGGCTGCCCCACATACGGCTGCAATGCTGGCAGGAAGTTGTAAGCCAGCAAGAAAAAGGCGGCTCCCGCCAACGCCCCTAGCACATAGAGGCTTACCAAGCGGCGGTCGCCCAGGTATTCCCGAATAATTTGGCCAAACCAGTAGAGGTTCAGCATATTAAACAGAATATGAAAGAAGCCTTCGTGCACAAAGGCGTAGGTCAGCAGCGTCCAAGGGTGGCGCAACAGCACCAGCCAATCGGAGGAAAGCGCCAGCTGGCGCATAATGAGCACGTACACGCCACTCGATTGCGCGATAAAAAATATCGCCCGTAGAATGATGAGCACCGCAAATACCAGCGCATTGCTGATAATAAGCTGGTTTAGTGCATTATCGCGACGCGAAAAAGCGTCGCGTATATCCTGGGTTAAACTCATAGAAGTACAGATTTAGTAGAAACGGGCGCGCCCGCTTTCCCAGAATTTAAGAATGATGAAGGCGATGAGCAGCCCGCCAATGTGGGCAAAGTGGGCTACCGAATCGCCGGGCGCACGGTGTACACCCGTGTACAATTCAAACAACGCGTAAAAGAACACGAAGTACTTGGCTTTGATGGGAATGGGGGGGAAAATAAGCCTCAATTCCGTATTCGGAAAGAGGTAAGCGAAGGCAAATAACACCCCAAACACAGCCCCCGAAGCACCCAACATTCCGCCATTGGGCGCATTGAAAATGCTCTCGTGCAACTGCTTCACGTTGTCGATAACTGCTTGCTGCAAGGCATGGTCGTTAGGATTACGCTGTAGGGCGTCGCCGGCCGCCTCATAAACTTCGCGCTTGAACCCCACCTTCTCCATAAACTGCGCAAATTCTCCTGCGTTAGGGCTAGCCAGCACGTCGTGGTAGGCCACTTCTATCTGATGCAGTTCATAGGCTCTTACGCCCTCATAAATTACCCCAGCCCCTACCCCACACATTAGCCAAAAGGCAAGAAATCGTTGCCCACCCCAGCGCTGTTCGAGCATGGGGCCAAACGAAATCAGCGCAAACATATTGCCAATCAAGTGCATCCAGTTGCCGGGGTCATGCAAAAACATGTAAGTGAAAAACTGCCAGAAATGCAGAAATGGCGACCCCAGTGGGTATAAGCTGCCCAGCTGCGTGAGGGACGGGTTGAGCCGCACGTTCACCTGAAGCAAGTAAATGGCGAGGTTGGCCAGCAGCAGGTTGCGAACCGTGGGAGTGATGTTGAACATACTAGAATTTCGGGGCGGGCAGGAGGTGCAAAGTTCGGGGCGCGCGGCCTATGCGCCGGCCTTGCGGAAGAAAGCGGCCAATTGTTCGCCATCGAGGAGCACCACGGTAGGGCGGCCGTCGGGCGTGTAGTTGGGCACCTGGCAAGCAAACAACTTATCCACCAAAGCGTTTAGCTCGACTTCGGGCAGGCGGGCCAGGCTGGTGGCTTGCGCCACGCGGCGGGCCAGGGCACGGGCCAGCGCCTCGCGGCGGTCGAGCCGCAACGACGAAGCGCCACTGCGGAACTGCTCGATGAGCCCTTCAAAAAGCTCCTTTTCGCCCTGGGCCGGTAAGTCGGCCGGCACTGCTTCCACGGCAATAGTTAGCGGCCCAAACTCGGCGAAGCGAAAGCCAAGCAAGTGCAGCGGTTGCGTCAGCTCTTGCAGCACGGCGTAGTCGGCGGGCGAAAACGTGATTGGCCGCGGAAAGAGCAGCGCCTGCGAGTGACCCGCGCCCTGCGTTTGCCCAGCTACATACTGCTCATACAGAATCCGTTCGCGGGCCGCTTCCTGGTCAATGAGCATCAGCCCCGACTTCACGGGCAGCAGTACGTAGCGCGCCAGCACTTGCGTAGCCCGCGGCGACGAGTGGCCCACGGTGGGCGTGGGCAGCAGCCCAGCCGCCGTACCCGTTGGCAGAGGTGCGGGCCGGCCCACAGGCTCGGGCGGCGCAGCGTGTACAAAGGGTAGTTCGGGCAACACCGGGGTGGCCACTACCGGGGGGGTAGGGGCTAGCTCCTCACCGGCTGGGCGCACGGGCTGGCCGAGCTCGCGGTAAAAAGCTTCCAGGTCGCGGCGCGCTTGCTCGGTGGGGCGGGCCGGCGCTTGGCGCTCGCTACCGCCACTGCCCCGGTTGGCCTGCCGCGCCGCCGCGGCCGAAACCGAGGCAGCCAGCGCATCAGGATTGAACTCGACGTGGCGCAGGGGGGTAGGCAGCTCGGTGCTCGCTCCGGTGCCAGCGGAGGTACGCAACGGGCGAATGGGCGCAAAATTCACGTCACCCTCAAAGTCGAGCGAGGGGGTAAGGCTGTGCAGGCCCAGCGCCTGCCGCACGGCGGCCCGCACCACGGCATACACCGTTTTTTCGTCCTCAAATTTTATTTCCGTCTTAGTGGGGTGCACGTTGATGTCGATGGTTTTGGGGTCCAACTCCAAAAACAGCACGTAAAACGGGTGGGTATCGCGGGGCAGCAGGCCTTCGTAGGCGGCCAACACGGCATGGTTGAGGTAGGCCGAACGAATAAAGCGGTTGTTGACGAAAAAAAACTGGTCGCCCCGACTCTTTTTCGCCGACTCGGGCTTGCCGATGTAGCCCTTCACCGTGAGAAAGGCCGTTACCTCTTCACAGCCCGCCAGTTGCTCCTTGTAGTTGTTGCCCAGTAGCGCCACAATGCGCTGGCTCAACTTGCCGGCGGGCAGGCCAAATACTTCGAGGTCGTTCTGGTATAAGGAGAAGGCAATCTGCGGGTTGGCCAGCGCCACGTGCTGAAACTCGTCCAAAATGTGGCGCATTTCGACGGCGTTGCTTTTCAGGAAATTGCGCCGGGCGGGCACGTTGAAAAACAGGTTCTTGACCGCAATGCTGGTGCCGTCGGGGCAAGCGGTGGGCACCTGGCTGGTTACCTGCGAGCCCTCCACCAGCAGCAGCGACCCGGTTTCCTGGCCGCGCTGCTTGGTGCGAATTTCGACTTGCGCCACGGCTGCGATGCTAGCCAGTGCTTCGCCCCGAAAGCCCAGGGTACGAATACGAAACAGGTCTTCGGTCGAGCGTATTTTGCTGGTAGCATGGCGTTCGAGGCTCATCCGGGCATCGGTGGGCGACATGCCCAGGCCATTGTCTACCACCTGCACGAGCTGTTTACCCGCTTCTTTTACAATTAGTTGAATACTAGTTGCCCCCGCGTCCACGGCGTTTTCGAGCAACTCCTTTACCACCGACGCGGGGCGCTGCACCACCTCGCCCGCGGCAATTTGGTTGGCGAGGTATTCGGGCAGGAGCTGGATAATGTCAGGCATAAAATAAGGGGCAAGCCAGAGGCGGCACCGGTTGCTGGCTTTACAAAAAGAGTCATCAGCCAGCAAAACAGACGTTTTTCATCTACTGCTGCGAGCTTGGTGCCTACCTTTGCGACCAATTTGGGCAAGCCGCCCGGGTTACTTTCGGCCGCCAAGGGGTTCTTTGTACGTAAGGAACCGCCAAGGCTGGCCGGGGGTTCCGGCTCCATCCACCAGCAAAAGTAGGCCGGCGGGGCTACCCTTTCTACACTTCAAAACCTCCTGCCCTGGGCTGATGCGCGTCGATTTCCGGTTTCTGTTTCTGGGGTTGCTGCTGGGGGTCGCCGGGTTGCTGCTAGGTTTTTCGGAACCCCGCCAGGCCCTACCCGACCCGCTGGGCAGTAGCCCTGCCGAAACGCAGTGGGTGGATAGCGTGTTCAATTCGCTCACGCCCGACCAGCGCCTGGGCCAGTTTTTTATGGTGGCGGCCTACTCGAATCGCGAAAAGGCACACGCCGACCGCATCGAGCGGCTCGTGCGCAACCAAGGCATCGGCGGCGTCATGTTTTTGCAGGGCGGCCCCAAGCGCCAGGTCTTGATGACCAATCGCTTGCAAGCCGCGGCCAAGGTGCCGCTGCTCATCGCAACGGATGCGGAGTGGGGCCTCGATATGCGTCTCGACTCGACTATGCACTTTGCCAAGCAAATGACGCTGGGCGCCATGGACGACGATAAAATCGTGTACCAGATGGGCCGCGACTTGGCCCGCAAGCTGCGGGCGCTGGGCGTGCACATCAACTTTGCGCCGGTAGTCGATGTGAATTCCAACCCCGGCAACCCAGTGATTGGCAACCGCTCGTTTGGCGAGGACCAGAACCGCGTGGCGGCATTGGGTGTGCAGTACGTCAAGGGGTTGCAAGACCAGCGGGTGATTGCGGTGGCTAAGCACTTTCCGGGCCACGGCGATACGGACACCGACTCGCACGTGGCCCTGCCGGTTATTAATACCGACCTGGCGCGGCTCGAAAAAGTAGACTTAGTGCCCTTCCAAAAGTCATTTGAGGCTGGGGTGTTGGGCGTGATGGTGGCCCACCTGTACATGCCGCTCTTCGACACCACGAACGCTAAAACTACTACCCTGTCGAAGGCCCTGGTAACGGGCTTGCTGCAAGAAAAAATGGGTTTTAAGGGCCTGATTTTCACCGATGCGCTGAACATGCGCAGCGTGAGCAAGCTCTACAAATCGGGTGAGTTGGATGCTATGGCCCTGGCGGCGGGCAACGACGTATTGCTGTTTTCGGAAGATGTGCCTGCTGCCCTCACGCGCATCAAGGAAGCCGTGGTAGCAGGCCACCTCAACCAAGCCGACCTGGATGCGCGAGTAAAGAAAATTCTGCGCGCTAAGTACTGGGCAGGTTTGAACCGCTACCGGCCGGCTAATGCCCTCACGGTGCGCGACAGCCTCAACCTGCCCGAGTCGCGGGTGCTGGCGCAAACCATTTTTGAGCACGCCGTGACGGTCGTTAAAAACGACGACAAGCTTCTGCCCTTCCAGCGGCTCGATACGCTGCGCATCGCGGCCATCACCATTGGCACCCAGGCCGAGGGGCCTTACGCTACTATTTTTAATAAATACCAGCCTGGCCCGGTGTACGCCGTACCCGACCGCTACGCGCCCGACTCGACGTTTAACCGCATTCAGGCGCGGCTCGGCGATGCTAATGTGGTGGTAGTGAGCCTACACCAAATGAACAATACGCCCGGCCACAGCTACGGCCTGGGCGATGGGGCACTCAAATTCCTGAAAAACCTGGAGGCCGACCCCAAGCGCAAAGCGGTGGTTGTGGCCATGGGCAATGCCTACGGCCTGAAGTATTTGGAGGGCGCCCGCACGCTGGTGTGCGGCTACGAGGACCACTACGCCGCCCAATTAGTAGTGCCGCAGGTGCTATTTGGGGCGCTGCCCGCCCGCGGCAAGTTGCCCGTCACGGTGTCGGAAACGCTGAAAGCCGGCACTGGTTTGGCTACCCCCAGCCTGCGCCGCCTGCGCTACGCTGCCCCCGAGCGCGAAGGCCTGGACTCCCGGGTTATGTCGCAAATCGACCACATTGCCCTCGAAAGTATTGTGACGGCCGCTACCCCCGGGTGCCAGGTGCTCATCGCCAAAAACGGCACCGTCGTGTTTGACCAGAGCTACGGCTACGGCACCTACGACCAGTCGCAGCCCGTGACGAATAGCACCTTGTACGACCTGGCGTCGGTTACGAAAGTGGCTGGCACCTTGCAGGCTATCATGTACTTAAAGGACCAGGGCCGGCTCAATCTCGACGAGAAAGTAAGCACCTACCTGCCCGAGATGCAGCGCACCAATAAGCGCGAAATGACCGTGCGCGACGTGCTGCTGCACCAGGCGGGCCTCAAACCAGGTATTCCGACTTGGGAGCGCACCGTGCGCGACGGCACCCTGAAGCCGGCGTATTATTCGAGCCAGCGTTCCGACGATTTTCCGAATGAGGTAGCGCCCGGCGAGTACTCCATCAAGGCCGCCGACGACTCGGTGTGGGCCTGGACGCTCCGCTCGCAGTTGCTGCCCAAAGTACGGGGCAAGTACCCGGTGGAGTATTCCGACCTCAGCTTCATTGTGATGAAGCACTTGAGCGAGAAGCTACTAGGCCAGCCCTTGACCGAGTTTTTGCCGCGAGAATTTTATAAGCCGCTGGGTTTGGGCAGCATGACGTACAACCCGCTCACGCGCTTTCCTAAAAGCTGCATCGCGCCCACCGAAAACGACACTTACTACCGGCGCGAGCAGCTGCAAGGTACCGTGCACGACCAAACCGCGGCCTTGGTAGGGGGGGTAGGCGGCCACGCGGGCCTATTTGCCACGGCCAACGATTTGGCCGTGCTCATGCAAATGAACCTGCAAAATGGGCGCTACGGCGGCATCACGTACTTCCAAACGCCGGTGGTATCGGAATTTTCGCGCCCGCAGGCGGCGGGTAATAAGCGCGGCCTGGGCTGGGACCGCGGCGACCCCAGCAAACCCGAAGGCCCCACCAGCCGCTTGGCGCCGGCCAGCACTTTTGGCCACACGGGCTTTACGGGCACCTGCGTGTGGCTCGACCCGGACAATCAGATTCTGTACGTTTTCCTCTCCAACCGGGTGTACCCCGACGCGGGCAATATCAAGCTGCGCACGTACAACATTCGCACCCGTATTCAGGAGGTGATTTACAAAGCGATGGAAGCGAAAAGCCCCAAAGGCTAGCGGGTTGCAACCCTTTGGCGGCAGGCAGTTCTCTTAGTAGAAATTAATCTACTGCCAGATGCCCCAACTTGCTACCCCCCTCCTATTGGCTGCCCTGTTGCTGAGTGCTGCCACGGCCACGGCTCAAACCACGTTTCGGTTGGGCTTGCGGGGCGGCGCCAACCGGGCAGCTACAACGCTGGCAGCCGCGAGCAATACCAGCGAGACTTTCTTCAGTATTTCGGCCGACAAGGCGGCTATCTACGGTTGGCAGGCGGGGGTAGCCGCCGAAGTTGCTTTTGGGAAATGGGCCCTGCAACCCGCGCTCGTATTCTCCCAAAAAGGCGAGAAGTTTCACACGGTTATTGCCTCCCGCGACTCGGGTTTCCCTTCCTTAGCCGACCAAACCAGCACCAACCGCTACAATTGGCTGGAACTGCCGCTGAACCTAGTGTATACGATGCACGGCGACCACGGCTTGCAGCTTTTTGCAGGCCCGTATGTAGCGCTGGGGGTAGGCGGCCGCGCGAAGGGCTCGGCGCTATTTAATTCTAGTGGAATTTTGGGACCACATACGCAAGCCATTGATGACCAAATTAACTATGGCACCGACACCAACAACCGCCGCCTCGATGCGGGGATAAACTTTGGTATTGGCTACCGCCAGGGCCCGGTGCAGGTGCAGGTAGGCTACGGACTGGGGCTCCGCAATTTGCACCAAACAAGCGGGGATGAGGTAGCTGACCGTATCCATAATTTTGGCGCTGATGCTGCTTATAACCGGGTGGCGCAGTTGACGGGCACGTACTTTTTCAATTTATAACTCGCTGTTCTACTCGCGGCACTAAGTAATCTTACTTCATCATTAGCAAGGTGTTGTAAGTAATTTCACAAAAATGATTGTGCACAATCAAACATTGCACAACTAGTAGCCGTTTACCATCCGAACGCCATGGCAACCACTCCTACCCCCGCCGCTCCGAACGACCTGCTGAAGCTGGAAAACCAGTTATGCTTTCCGTTCTATGCCGTGTCGCGGCAACTCACCAAAGCCTACCAGCCCTACTTGCAGGTGCTGGGCCTCACGTACCCGCAGTATCTCGTGTTTTTACTACTGTGGGAGCATGAGCAGCTGACAGTGAAGGAGCTAGGTAAACAGCTACTGCTCGATTCGGGCACGCTGACGCCCTTGCTCAAGCGCATGGAGCAGAAGCAGTGGCTTAGTCGTAGCCGCGACCCGCGCGACGAGCGCTCGGTCATCATCGCGCTGCGGCCGGCCGGGCGGGCGCTGGAATCGCAGGCTTGCGACATTCCAAACCAGATACTGGCTAAGATGAACCTCACGCCGCCCGAACTGGACACATTACGCGCCCAACTCCACCATATGCTTACCCAGCTGACTTAAGCAGCTCAGCTTTTTCTTTTTTTACTACCCCCCATGAAAATTCAGAAGGTATTTACGGCCCAGGCCAAAGTACAAGGTGGCCGCGATGGCCATATTACCACCACCAACGACGCGCTCGACCTCACCCTGAGCACGCCTAAAGAGATGGGCGGCCCCGGCAAAGCTGGCGCTACCAACCCCGAGCAACTATTTGCTGCGGGCTACGCCGCTTGCTTCGAAGGCGCGCTGGGCGTGGCTGCCCGCCAGGCTAAGCTGCGGCTGGAAAAAGTAACCGTAGAAGCTCTCATTGGCTTTGGCCAGGCTGAGGATGGTGGCTACGGCATCTCGGCCGACCTGCACGTGAACCTGCCCGGCCTCGAGCAAAAGCAAGCCGAGGAGTTGGTAGCTGCCGCCCACGGCATCTGCCCTTACTCGCGCGCTACTAAAGGCAACATTGAGGTGAACCTCACCACGACGACCAACGCCTAGTTGAGAGGCATTAGAGGGTCATATAAACCCAAAAGAACGTCATGCTGAGCTTGTCGAAGCATCTCGCTCGCATCGTTAGGTTACTACCCCTAGCGGCGCGAGCAAGATGCTTCGACAAGCTCAGCATGACGTTCTTTTTGATTATCTGAATATGCCCTTTGCGGTTGCCCCACCAGCCCCTTACCCCCCGTTTTATTGCGAGGCCGTCCAGGTATTATCGGCGGGGTAGCTATCGGGCACGTAAAGGCTGCCAAGCGTCACGCTCCGGATGGCTTTGCGGCCAGCTACGGGCACGGTTACGGTGTGGGCGCCGGCTTCCCACACGGCAATGGTGCGGTGGATTTTCTCAGTATCGCCGTTCTCAAATGTCACCGTCAGGTCTACGGGCACGGGCTTGCTGCCCTTGGCCGTGACTACGATGGCGGCGGGGCCATCGGCGGGGCGCGTCACGCTCGTGATGGCCAGGTCGGGGTAGCCGCCCTCAAAAAACCAGCGCTGCCAAAACCAGTTCAGGTTTTGGCCCGCCCCGGCGTTCATCGAGTAGAAGAAGTCGTAGGGCATCGGGTGCTTGCCGTGCCAGGTGCGGATGTAGGTGTGCAGGGCTTTAGTAAACAGCTCGTCACCTAGCAAGTCCTTGACGTACAAGTAGCCCAGCCCCGGCTTGGGATAGGAATTAAGAAAAAAAGGCGCGCCAGTTTGCTGCGTCGTAAGCGTCACGATGGGTAGGTCGTCTTCGGTGTCGGCGGCGCGGGCGTAGGGCACCATGCCGTAGTCGTCCACGATGCCGGGCTGGATGAGGGGCGAAATAATCCACTCGCCGATGGTGGCCCAGCCCTCGTCCATCCAGCCGTATTTCGTTTCGTTGATGCCCATATAAAATGGAAACATCGTGTGAAATATTTCGTGGTCAGTGAGTTCGATGCCGGCCTCGCGGGTGGGGGTAGGGTTGTCGTTCACCATCATGGGGTACTCCATCTGGTCGAGGCCGTCGAACACCGTTTCGTGGTTGTAGGGGTAGGGCCACTTGGGGAAGGTGTAGCTCATGGCCTCTACCGTTTTGCGGCCGAACTGCGCCACTTCTTCAAAATCGTCGTGCTTGGGGCTGTACACGGCATCGACGCGGGTACGGCGCTTGGTGGCGGGGTCTACCACGAGGCTCGTCGATTCCCACACGTAATGGTCGGCGGTGGCAAATACAAAGTCGGTGACGTCGCGGGCGTCGAAGTGCCAGGTATTGTAGGCGTTGGGCGCGGTGGCATCGTGCAGGCGCGCCTCGGCGCTGTCGATAATGCTCGTAATACCATCCTTTTTCTCAGCGGTGCGCAGGCGCGTCAGGTATTTTCTGGTGAGCACCTTCTCGGCATTGGTGAGGTCGCCGGTGGCCCAAACCAGGAAATTGCGCGGCACCGTGATGTCGGCCGCGAAGTGGCAGAAGTCGTTGTAAAACTCGGGGCCGCCGGTATAGGCAATGCGGTTCCAGCCATCGATATCGTCGTACACGGCGATACGTGGGAAGAAATAAGCCACAAAATCGGCGCCCGGTGCTACCTCGCCGGTGCGCTGGTGCGAGCCTTTATTGAGGATGTACGAGTAGGTAACGGCAATTTGCGCCGTTTGCTTGGCGCCAATGGCGCGGCGCAACGGTACCACCATGTTGGTGTTGTCGATTTGCAATTGGCTGGCGTCGATAGCCTGGCCGTTGATGGTTAACTGCTCGATTTTGACGCCGTCGCTCAGGTCTTCGGCCGCAAACTTGCCCGAGCGCGGCGCGCCTTTTTGGTACAGGTTGGGGTAGAGCTTAAACCAGAGTTGGCGCAGCGAATCGGGGCTGTTGTTCTGGTAAGCAATGTGAACGGTACCGGCCAGCAGCCGCGTGGCGGGGTCAAAATTGACCTTAATGGTGTAGTCGGCGGTGTTTTGCCAATACTTGGGGCCGGGCTGGCCGGTAGGCGAGCGGGTGCCCTGGTCGTAAGTAGCCCGCAGGTTGCGGGGCATGGGTAGGGAAGCGGGCGCTTGGGCAAAGCCAGCCAAGCCCGTCAGCAGCAGGGCCAGCAGCAGCCAGTGGCTGGCCGCAGATTTTCTTTTCAGCAAAACAATTACTTATGTAGCCTTCGTGAAGCGTCAGGCCCGGTTTTCAGCAAATCTGGCCCGCGCTTGCTACTAACGAAAAAACCGACGCAACGCTGCAAGCCGGCGCACAAAAATAGCGCAAACGGCAGGCTAGCCCGACCATGTTAGGCCAACCTGCCGCTTAAGCTACCTGGACAATGCCGCCGGCCTGCTCCCTACTCCACCCGCTGCAAGTCCAGGTCCTGAAAATCGTAGCTGAAATCGGTGAGGGGCGAAATCGGCTTCATTTTGATACTAGCCGCCCTACCCTGCTCGTCGAGGGTGAAGGCGGCAAAGGCGTCGGCATTTATACTACGGGCCTTCCAGCGCACCACGTAGGTACTGCCGCGGTAGGGCAGCAGCTGGCCCACCAGGCGTGGGGCACGCTTAGCGCGTAGCCACAGCTGCGCGCCTTGCGTATACACGGCCACATCGCCCAGCCAAACATCTTGATAGTGACCCACGTAGCTCCCGTAATTGGGGTGCTTAAGGGCGACTTTTTGAGCGGCGGCCACTTGCTGCCACACGGCGGCAGTGGTTTTATCGGCGCCGGTGTTGCGCGACTTCAGGAGGTCGACCTGCTCTTGCACCCGGTCGAGGCCGCTCACGCCCAGGTAATAGTCTTCGATAAAATTAGTAACGGCCGTGAAGGCTGCCACATTTTCCTGGTTGGTGAGTACAATGACGCCCAGGTGCAGTTCGGGCAGCAGCGTTATTTTCGTGACCATGCCAACTTTGGCGCCACTGTGCGACACTTCTTTGTAACCCCGCGCGTCGCGCAGACTCCAGCCCAGCCCGTAGGCGGCGAAGTGGGTGTTGTACGGCGTGGGCGCGGGGCTGACGGGCCGAATAGTCTGCGGCGTCCAGAGTTCCTGCTGGGTGGCTGGCTTCAGCAGCGGGGCCGGAGCACCGGGACCACCAAGCAGCATCAGGACCCATTTACTTAAGTCAGCCGCGCTGCTGTAGATGTTGCCGGCAGCAGCACTCAGCGTACCTAAGTCGCGCCGGACTACTTGCACCTTGCCTTCGACCGGTGCATGCGCATCAATTACGTTGGTAGGGTCGGGTAGGCGGGCAAAGCCGGTGGCACTGCGGCTCATACCCAGCGGCTTGAGCAGCCGGGCTTCCACAAAGGCCTCACAAGGCTGGCCGGCCACCCGCGCTATCACCTCGCCCGCCACAATATAGAGGCAATTATCATAAGCAAACTGGCTGCGAAATGATGTTACTGGCTTGAAATAGCGCAGGTTGTGAACAATGTCTTTAACAGTAAAATCCGTCGAATCCGGATATCGCATCAAATCACCGGCACCTAGACCCAGGCCGCTGCGGTGGCACAGCAGGTCGCGCACCGTGAACTCGGCCGTCGCGTACGGGTCGTACATCTTGAACTCGGGAATGTAGTCCGTCACCTTGTCGTCCCAGCGCAGCTTGCCTTCGTCCACCAGCAAGCCCAGCGCGGCCGTGGTAAAGGCTTTGGTATTCGAGCCAATGCCGAATAGCGTGTTAGCATCGACCGGCGCTTTGGTGGCCAGCGAGCGCACCCCGTAGCCCTTGGACACTACTACTTGCCCATCCTTTACCACCGCTACAGCAATGCCAGGCACATCGAAGGCTTTGAGGGTGCGGGCCACGATGGCATCGATGGCGGCCACGTTAAGGGGCGCGGTTACGGGCGGGGCGGTTTGGGCCTGGGCGGCCGGATGCCACAGCGCAATTAAAAGTAACAGGGTAGAAAGTCGTGTTTTCATCAACTGTGCTGATAGAGTAGTGCACGAGAATAAATTATTCATCCCCAGCCACAAATAAAGCCTACGCCCTAACACCACACGCAAAAGCGTCTTTAAACCAAGTAGATATACCTGGTTTAAAGACGCTTTTGCGTGTAGCTCCTACCCTACCGTTCCAGCTTGAAGCCGGGCTCGCGGGCGGGCGGCGCAGTACGGTTGGCTACGGCCCAGCCGGTGAGGTACACCCACTGGGTCATGTGCAGGAGCTTATTGTAGTCGATGCGCTGGGGCTCGTCGCGCGGGGTATGGTAGTCCACATGCAGCAGCGAGGTGTACATGATGGCCGGGATGCCTAGCCGCGCATACGGCAGGTGGTCGGAGCGGAAGTACCAGCCCTCGGGGTGAGTCGGCTTGTCCCACTCGGTATCGAGCTTGAATTTGGGGCCGGCCTGGTTGGCTGCTAGGGCCATTTTAACGAGGTCCGACGAGTTCATGTGGGGCGGAGTCGAGCCTAGCAGCGCCGCGCTGTCGGGGGCGTTGCGGCCCATCATTTCAGCATTTAAAACCGCCACAATGCTGGATTGCGGCACGGTAGGGTGAGCCGAGAAGTAGGTAGAACCAATCAGCCCGCGCTCTTCCGAACCCTGGTACACGAAGAGCGCCGAGCGGCGAGCCGGCTGCTGCTTAAAGGCCCGCATAATGGCGAGCAGCGCCGCGCAGCCAGTGGCATTATCGTCGGCCCCGTTATAGATAGAATCGCCGGCAATGGGCGCCCGCACGCCGTCGTGGTCCTGGTGGGTGCTGAAGAGGACGTACTCGTTTTTCAGCTGCGCATCGGTGCCCGGCATCTTGGCCACGATGTTGACCGACGGGTACTGGAAGCTTTCCACCTGCAGATTGGCGATAAGCTGCTGGCCGGGCTGCTGCACCCAGCTGGCCGCGCTGGCTGGTAGCCACATCACGGGCGGCGTGCTCACTACTCTGGTGCTGGCCACACCGGGCAGGCTATAGCGCCCGCGCTCATACACGTGGCTCCAATGGTCGTAGAGGGCCTGGGAAGGCGCATCTGACACAAACACTACGGCCACCGCACCGGCCTTGGTCAGCTCGCCAGCCTGCCCGGCAAACTTGCCAAACACGTAGCGTCGGTAGCTAATACCGTCGGTAGGAGCGCCGGCAATCTGCACGGCTACGGCCTTTCCTTTCACGTCGACTTTGGCAAGCTCGGCGGGTGAGCCGGTGCCTACGTACACCAGCGGGGCGTTCACGCTGGCGTTGGTGGGCGCCGTCACCGCGCCGTCTTGGTTCAGTTTGATTTCGTGGGAGCCAATACGCAGCGTGCTAGCCTTCGTGAGGCGGGTGCGCTGCAGATGAAACCACTGGAAGTAGGTACCATCATCGCCGGCCGGCAACATGCCGGTGGCCCGAATCTGGTCGGCCAGCCATACCGAGGCTTTTAGCTCGTCGAGCGTGCCGCCCTCGCGGCCCCGAAAGTGGTCGCCGGCCAGCGCAAACAGGTCGCGTTTAATATCAGCTTCCTTAATGGCACTTTCGGCGTTGGTGGAAGAGCTGGCGGCCGTAGCTGGCTTCACCTTGACTTTGGTTTTTTGCTGGGCCTGGCCCACTAGGGGCGCCGCCAGCGCCAAAGCTGCCAGGAAGAGGAATTTGTGTTTCATGAGTGTTAAAAAATTTATTTAGATAGACCGTCCTGCTGAGCCCCGCGAAGCATCTCGCTCGCCTCGTTAAACGATTATTTTACTACCCCCTCGCAAGATGCTTTGCGGGGCTCAGCTAACGGTCTTGACAGTTGTATTTATTGGCTAAAATCACTTTTGCCGGGCGGCCCAAGCGTCCATTGTTTTCTCCAGCACGGCCAGGGGCATGGCCCCACCTGCCAGCAGCTGGTCGTGGAAGGCCCGCAAGTCGAACTTCGACCCTAACTGCTTTTCGTACTTGGTGCGCAGCTCCTGAATTTTGAGCTGGCCCGTTTTGTAGGCCAGCGCCTGGCCGGGCCAGGCCATGTAGCGCTCTATTTCGGCGGTGGCCCGTTGGGTATCAATGGGCTCGTTGGCCATCATGTACTGGATAGCCTCTTCGCGGGTGAGCTTGCCGGTGTGCAGGCCCACATCAACTACCAGGCGAATGGCCCGGTGAATCTCGGTATTGAGCGCGCCTATTTGTTGGTAGGGGTCGGTATAAACGCCCAGCTCCTTGCCTAGCGATTCGGCGTAGAGGCCCCAGCCCTCGGTGTAGGCGCTATACCCTCCTAGCTGCCGAAACTTGGGCAAGCTCGTATTTTCCTGCTGCAAGGCAATCTGGTAGTGGTGGCCCGGAATGGCCTCGTGCAGAAAAAGGGCATCCATGCCCCGCGTCACATTGTACTGCGTGGCATCGGGAATGGGCACGTTGAAAATGCCCGGCCGCGAGCCGTCGGGGGCCGCCCGGCTGTAGCTAGCCGACGCCGACGCTTCAAGAAATTTATCGACTTCGCGCACTTCAAACCCCGCTTTGGGGGTCTTGCCAAACAGCTTGGGCAGGTTGGGCGAAATGCGCGTCAGCACGCCGCGGTACACGGCCAGCACTTCCTCGGGCGTTTTGAAGGGCCGGAACTTGGGGTCGATGCGCATGTAGACGAAGAACGCATCAAGGTCGCCCTGAAAGCCCACCTGCTGCTTCACCTGCTCCATCGCGGTGCGGATGCGCTGCACTTCGCTTAGACCCGTCTGGTAGATTTCAGCCGGCGTTTTATCGGTCGTCGTGGCTCTTTTTACCCTGTAAACGTACATGGCTGCCCCGCCGGGCACCGCTCCAATGCCGCTGCTGGCGCGGGCTTGAGGCAGGTATTCGGTTTCCAGAAACTGCGCCAGCTTCTGGTAGCTCGGCACCAGGTCTTGCTGAATAGCTTGGCGGTAGGCCGCCACCAATTGTGGCTGCTCGGCCGCTGGCACACCCGCTGGGAACTTCGCCACCGGCCCATAAAACAGGTTGGCCGTAGGGTTTGTGACTACGAACGATTGCAGCTGCGGAATCATCTTCACCACCAGTGCTTTGGGCAGTACTATCCCCGCCTTCATGCCGCGGCGAAAGTTACTGATGGCTGAATCGGCCCACACCGGAAAGGCGTGGGCGCGGCCCAGCCAGTTGCGGTAGTCCTGGGTGGTTTTGAACGGCTGCGCGCCCGTGCCCGCCCCTAGCTGCCCTAGCGAACTGGGCAGGCCACTGACTTGGTTGAAAGGCATCATCCAATGTGGCTGCTGCAGTTCGGCTAGGCTCATTGCCAGGTCGTAATCGAAGATGTCGAAACTGGTTTGGTCGTTGGCGTTGAGCTTGGTGCGGTCAATTTTTCGCAGCTGCGTTTGGTACCGCTGGTACATAGTCTGAAGCTGCTGCCGAAACGCCTGGGTCTGGTCATTGGGCAGTTGGTCGTTGTAGCGGTTGTCGCCCTGCGCAGTGGCTTGCAAGGGAAACAGCCGCGCCTGCTCCTCCCAGTAATTGATAAACAGCGCGGCCAGCGGCGACGATGCGGCCGCGGCAGCGCGGGGCGCGTTGGCCCGCGTGGGCTGGGCCGCGGCCGGCACCGCCCACGCCGCCGCGAGGCAACCTGCTAGTAAAAAATGCTTCATTAGGAAATCAACAAGAAATATTTGGCTAAAGCTACGCGGCTACGCCAGTAGGTTAGTGGCTGTTTTGGTACGTGCGCACGTAAAGGCGCAGACCCGGCGCGCAGGGTTGCGGCCAACATCCACGGCAGATTCCGGTTAGCCCCTCGCCTACCCCTACCCCTCGCATGAACATCGGCATCGTTTGTTATCCCACTTTTGGCGGCTCCGGCGTGGTGGCCACCGAACTGGGCAAAGCCCTGGCCCAACGCGGCCATCGCGTCCACTTTATTACCTACAGCCAGCCGGTGCGGCTCGATTTCTTCAACGAAAACCTCTTTTATCACGAGGTGTACGTGCCCACCTACCCCCTCTTTCAATTTCCACCCTACGAGTCGGCGCTGGCTAGCAAGATGGTGGATATTGTGCAGAACGAAAAGCTTGACGTACTGCACGTTCACTACGCCATTCCGCACGCCTCGGCGGCGTACCTGGCCAAGCAGATTCTACGCTCGCGGGGCATCACGGTGCCCGTCGTGACCACGCTGCACGGCACCGACATTACCCTCGTGGGTAAGGATGCCAGCTACGAGCCGGTGGTTACGTTCAGCATCAACGAGAGCGACGGCGTGACGGCCGTATCGGCCGATTTGCGGCGCGAAACCTACGAGTACTTCCCTGTAGAGCGTAAGGTGGAAGTCATTCCGAATTTCATCGACCTACATCGCTTTAAGAAACAGGAAAAGAGCCACTTCCGGGCTGCTATTGCGCCCGAAGGTGAAAAGTTGCTTATCCATACCAGCAATTTCCGCTCCGTGAAGCGCGTCGAAGACGTGCTGCGCATTTTTTGCGGTGTGCGTCAGGTTATTCCGGCCAAACTGCTGCTTGTGGGCGACGGGCCCGACCGCTCGCGCATGGAAAAGCTGGCCCGCGACCTCGACTGCCAGCGCGACATTCGCTTCCTGGGCAAGCTCGAAGCCGTGGAGGAAGTTCTCAGCGTGGGCGACCTGTTCCTGATGCCTTCCGAAAATGAGAGCTTCGGTCTCGCCGCCCTCGAAGCCATGGCCTGCGAAGTGCCCGTGGTGAGCACCAACGCCGGCGGCATTCCCGAGCTGAACGTACACAACGTAACTGGCATGCTTAGCGACATTGGCGACGTGGAAGACATGGTCAAAAATGCGCTCTTCGTGCTGGCCGACGAGAACCTACCCCGCTTCAAAGCCGCCGCCCGCGCCCGCGCCGAGGAGTTTGCCGTGGGCAATATTGTGCCGCTCTACGAGGCTTGCTACGAGCGCGCCGGGCAGCTAGCCGCGCTGCAGGTGCGGTAGGCAACAGGCAGAATAAAGGCCGTCGTGCTAAGCTTACCAAAGCATCTCGCTCGCGCCACTAGGGGTAGTAACTCCTACGGTGCAATAGGGATGCTTCGGCAAGCTCAGCACGACGGCCTCTTTAGTTATTTATGCTGGCAGTTTACAGCAAAATCTCGGCTATTTCCTGCCAGCTGTGCACGCGGCGGTAGCGGGTTTCGTGCGCATTGTGCGGCGCATTAAATAGCAGCCCTTCGCCCCGGAAGTTGTCGAAATTGTAGGCGTTATCGTCGATGAGGTAATCGGCGTTAATAATGCTTTTGTCGCCACAAAACACGTAGTTGGGCCACGGAATAAAAGCAAAATGCCGCTGCAGCCACTGGTACTTGTCGAGAAAGGAATTAGGGAATTCCATGGCCGCGGTAGCGATGAAAATCTCATAGCGCTGCGCTAACTCCTGCAATACCCGCTGGCTGTCCTTGATAACGGGCAAATCGCGAAAAAAACCCACCGCGTTGGGGTAGGCCCGCAGGGCGGGCTGGTGCTCGGGCGCCACCGCATCGGCGGCGCTTTTGCCGTGCAGGGCTTCGAGGGTTAATTCGAGTTGAAAATCGCGCCCGTACCATTCTTGAAACCGGGCGATGGAATCGGCCATTACCTCATCCATGTCTACGGCTATTCGCTTCTTTGTCATCATTACAAATACCAACCACTAACTGCCACCAGAGTTGGGCCTGCCAGGTTAAAATAACCGGGAAGCTTCGTTGCGCACCACCTCCAGGGCTTGGGCGGTGGGGTCAACGGCATCGGTCATTAGGCCTTCTAGGATGCGTTTGGCTAGCTCGGTGCCGCGCAGCTGGGTAGGGTTGCTCAGGCCATGAAATGCGCGATTAACGGCCGTGAGCACGTTCTCCTTGGCTTGCTTCACGTGGGCCCAAGCTTCGGGGCTAATGTAGAGCTGCTGCGAAAAATTGTGCTCAAACTCGGCCCGAATTTCCTGTTGCAACAGGCGGTGGTAGTCGGCTGCGCTTTGACCGGCGCTGCCCAGCCGCACTAAGATATTATTAGGCGAAATGCGCTCCAAAAACAGCGTCACGCGCTCATAGGCCTGCAAGCGCAGGGGTAGGGTAGTCTTGGTAGCATCGAGGCGCAGTTCGATGAGCCGGCGCTGCTGCTCTTTTTCTAGGTACTGGCGGAAGAGTAGGAAAATGGCGCCGGCCACAATAATGGCAGGCAAAATGGTTTTGAGCAGGTCGAAGAGATAGGTGGTACTGTCCATGTAAGAACTAAATAATCAATAAGGACTACAAACTTACACCGTGAACCGTAGCCCCGCCTCTGCTGTTTAAATAACCGGCTGGCATGCTTGGCCGATGTATATTTGTCTTATCTACATTCATTCTAAATCAGCACCGCTATGGCTACCGCCACTCTAGCTCCACCTATCGGCCTCACCGCCCGCGCTTTAGTCGAAGTAAAGAATATTATTCAGGAGAAGAATGTGCCCGCCGACTATGGCCTGCGCATTGGCGTGCAGGGCGGCGGCTGCTCGGGCATGAGCTACCTGCTGGGCTTCGACAAAGCCAAGGACCAGGATGAAATCTACGACCTCGATGGCGTGCAGCTCATCATGGATAAGAAGCACGCCATGTATGTGCTGGGCATGGAAGTTGACTTCCAGGATGGCCTCAACGCCCGCGGCTTCACCTTCAATAACCCGCAGGCAAAAAGCACCTGCGGCTGCGGCTCGTCGTTTTCGGCGTAGTCAACAGCCACTTATTCGACATCTTGAAAAAGCCCTGGCTTCACCGCTAGGGCTTTTTCGTTTGGCGGCCTACCCCCTTCGCATCGCCTGACCCTACCAAAAAAAGGCCCAGCATAGCTGGGCCTTTTTAGGATACTTCATTCGGGTAACTACGCAGCTTACTTCCGCACCATTAGCGGGGTGGTTTTGCTGGCGTTGCCCGCTACTAACCGCAAGATGTACAGGCCCTCGCCTAAAGAACTGGCATCTACCGAGTGGCGATATGAGAGGCCGGCTTCGGCGTCGCCCTGCGCTAGGTGTTGCACCAGTCGCCCGGTGGCATCGTAGAGGTCCAGGGTGTAGGGCTGGGCCTGGGCCAGGCTAAAGCTAACCGTTGTTTGCTCCGAGGTAGGGTTGGGCGCCACCTCTAGCACCGTAGCTGCCCGCAGCGCCGATTTGGCATCGAGTACGCTTGCGGTAGCGTAGGCCGTAGTAGAAGTACTAACTAGGCTGCTGCTGCAGTTCATTACGTTCACTGTGAAAGCAGTGCGTGGGCTTTCGCAGCTACCCACGGCCTGCGCCAAGTAGTAGGTAGTGTTGCCTACGGTGGCAGTTGAAGGCCGGAAATTGGCAGCCATCGGCGTACCACCGGTGGCCGTGGTGTAGGTAAGGAGCGTGGTGCCGGCAACTGGTTTTACGCAGTTGCTGGGCAAATCGGCTTGGCTACCAGCGCAATAGTTAGCACTTAGCAACTGGTCGATGTGGGCGTAGAGGTAATTGCCAATCAGGGTGCAACCTGCCACGTTGGGGTGGAGGAAGTCTTGGCGCAGGGAAGTGGGCGGAATATCAGCGGCGTGGTCGGCTACGTCCTGCGCATTGGTCGGGTCGTACTGCGAAACCAGGAACGCCCTGATATCGATGAAGTGGTTGCCATAGATGGCTGCCAGGCCATTGTTGAGGGTAGTAGTTACGGCGTAGCCGTACGTGCCCGTTCCTTCCCCAGACCCGTTGCAGATGCCGAGTACCAAGTAGTTTTTGTGGGGTAGGGACGCAACCATGGCAGCGATGCTAGCCTTCACCTGGTCCGGCTTATCGGAGTCGTTGCGCCCGGCCCAGATGATGGTGGGCCAGCTGTGCTTCTGCGTATCGGCCAGCATGCGGTCTCGAATCTGCACCGAAGTTTCACCACCTATCCCTCCATCGTACACCGAGTAGCCGCTGAGTTGCCCCAGCGTTTGGGGATATACCCCGTATTCGGCGTGCGTGAAGGAATCTCCCCAAGCCGCCATATTGCTGCTACTAATACCAGCCGCCGGAACAACTACCGGGGCGGTTGGCGGAGCCATAACGTTCACCACGATAGCTACCCGGGAGCTTTCGCAGTTACCCATAGTCTGCGACACGTAGTAGGTCGTGCTGCCAATAACCGAGGTTGAGGGCTGGAAAGTAGCTGGCACTGTAGTAGTCCCAGTAGCGGCAGTGTAGATAACGAGCGTGGCTCCATTGGCTAGCGTAACACTAGTGCTAAGCGCTTTTGCTGACGAGTTCACACAATAAGTGAGGGGAGTAACCACTGTGGGCGTCGCCAGTTGGCAAGTATTCACGGTCACAGTTACTTGGGCTGGCGCGCTGGCCAGGCCCAGGTTGTCGGTCACTACTAAGCTGAACACGTAGCTGCCCGCTACTAATTGGCTGATAGTGGGAGCAGCCACCGTTTTGCTGCTGAACGTGGCCGTGCTCGGCCCACTCACCTGGCTCCAGGTATAGGTACTGATAGTACCATCGGCGTCCGTGCCCGAGCCGGCGAGCGGCGTGCTGCTGGTAGGCAGCGTGAGGGTCAAGTTGGCCCCCGCGTTGGCTACGGGCGCCTGGTTAGCAGCTGGCGACACGGTCACCGTCACCTGAGCCGCCGCACTGGCTAAGCCCAAGTTGTCGGTGACCACC
>NZ_WQKZ01000005.1 GCF_009755225.1 Hymenobacter ginkgonis | reverse complement strand
AATCCGACTCGTATTAACGAGTTCAATTTTAATGTTACGTTTCTGCTTACTTACGTAAGCATACTTACCATTTGTCTTTTCCAGTCATTCAAAGAACGTTTATTGCTTCCAATTGAAGCAACATGGCGGGCTGCGTAGGCGGCCCAGTTTAGCTATTTGCAACATCCCGTTTTAATTGGGAGTGCAAAGGTACTAAAAACTTTTTACTTTACAAATTCTAAGCGAAAAAAAATTTATTATTTTTGCTTTGTTTTGTTTGCGATGACTTTCTCTCGAAGCGCGGTGCAAAGGTAAGAAGTTTTTTTGAATTTCAAAATAAAAAGGAGACTTTTTAAAGCTTTCTCATTCCGTTTTGCTATTCATGCTGGCTTCGATTAAACTAGCGTTTGGCGTGTAACTGCTTGTGAATTACGCTACTGAAATCAATGTTTCACGTACTTCATTTTGTTTGGGAGTGCAAAGGTAGCGTTTTTTTCTGACCTTCCAAATTCAAGGCGAAAAAAATTTGGTTTTTCAACCTTCTCTTCGACGCTTTCAATAAGCCGTTACTGGAACGGGGTGCAAAGGTACGTTGAGGAATTTGGAATTTGCAAAAAAGTTTGAAGTTTATTACTCCGATGCTCTTTTCTATGCCCTCGTCCGTTCGATTTGGGAGTGCAAAAGTACTAGGGGCAATGGGTTTTTGAAGCGTCAGTCGGCAATTTTTCTTGGTTAGGGGCTTGGGGCAGGGAGCTTAGGGATAGATTTAGAGTTCGCTTTCAAGTAGTTAAGGATCGGTAGTAGAGTGAAAAATAGTTAGAGTGGTTAGTCGGGTTGGAAGAAAAGGGTGAGGTCAGGTCGGTATCGGCGGGGGCGCTGGGCTTCGTATTGGTAGAAAAGCTGGCCTAATTGGGCGAGGAAGGGCTCGCCGATGGTGTCGTATTCGTAGTTGGCGTCGTTGATAATGCCGTCTTGATTGACGTAGAGGACGGCGCTGAGCAGAAATTCGGATTGGTGGAGGGAGTCGGCGAAGTAGGCGACGTCGGCTAGGTAGCCGTGCGACATACCTACTATATTGAAGATGCGGAGGCCGGGCTGGGGTTGGGCTTCGGGGAGGCGGCCATAATAAAGGTACTTCTTATAGGCATCAAAGTACTTGGTGAGGGTATAAGCACTGAAATGGCTACTGTGGGGCGTGAGGTGGAGGTATTGGCGGAGAAAAGAATAGTCGGCGGGGGTAAGTTGTGGACGGCTATTAGTGGGAATAGATTCAGGGAAAAGCGCCGTTTGCAGTAAGTTAGTAATATCGGGCAAGGGCAGGTTATTGGCAGTAGTGAACTCGTAGGGGCGATGGATAATGCGGTCACCTACTTTATAAGCCCGCCCGGCGAAAACTGGGCCTAAAGGCGGCGTGGGCGTACGGGCGTTGGTTTGGGCGGACTGCTTATAGATGGTATCTCCGGTGAGTGTATGAAAGGCGACGGGGTTGGTGTGGCGGTTGGCAGCGGTGTCGCAAGGAGCAAAGCGGCGCACGATGCGGCTACCTGGGTAGCCTAGCTGCTGCAAACGCTGATTGAGGGACTGCTGGCCAATGAATTCATAGAGGCGATTGTAGGCGAGGTTGTCGCTGACGAGGAGCATCCGCTTGATATAGTTGCCCACGGTGGCCTGACGGTCAGAATCGGCGGGGGCAGCGAAGGGAATTGGCGTTTGGCAGCGCCAAGCGACGCCGGTAGACATTATCGTGCTCTTCGTAATGATGGGGGGTAGGGCATGTATTTTTTCTAGGGCTAGCAGCGCAGTAGGCAATTTAACGAGACTGGCAGGATTGAAATACTGCTGAGGATTGACGTGATAAGTATGGCGCGTGAAGTGCGGCACATTTTGGGCGTCGCGGTTTATCTGGGTGTAAATAATTTGCAGTTGGTAGGTAGCAGAGCGATTCAGGACGCGCGCGAGCGCGGGGTTGGTGCGCAAAAGGCTATCGAGAAGCGCCGAATCGGGATATGCGGAGTTCTGGGAACGCGCAGCCAAGGCTGCTAAAAGCAGTAGCAGAGATAAAACGGTCTTTAGCATAAAGGGGCGGCTTTGATACAGTATATAATAAGGAAGGCTGTGATACTTCTATCACAGCCTTTTTCCCTCCTTCCCTACCCTCTTCTTTTAGAGCGAGGTGGCCACAGAGGCCTCTTAATTGTAACCGATACTATTTGCGCCAGCTATTTACTGATGAGCGTGCGGCGACGGGCCAGCAGCAAGTTGCTATCAGTCTGACGCCAGTTGTAACCGGTGCCAAATGGCAGCGGGCGTACATGATGCAAGCTATCGTGGTAGGCCGTGGTTAGTTCGGGCTGGTACTGCTTGGCAAACAGGTTGATGGGCCGCTTGTAGGTGCCGTAGTAAGTAAATTGCCAATTAGTTTTTGGAAAATACTTCATGGCAATGCCGCTATCGTCTTGCAGCAGGTAGTTGCTACGCTCCAAAACCAAGTTGCGCACTTTAGAGAAGTAACTCTTATGCATGAGATAGGTAGCCGACTTTACGTAGGTAGTGAGGGGGCCGAGGCTGCGCACGTAGCTTAGAGGAGCGGATTTAGTACCGAGTTTCCAGTCGCTGAGGTCAGCTGAGAAGTAATAGATAGTTTTCTCGGTGCCGTCGGCGGCTTGCAGCTTTAGTTCGGCGCCGGGGATGGTTTTAGAGCCGGGAGCCTGGGTAGTATCGCTTACTTCGTGAAGTTGGCCCTGCGCATCGAGTTGCACGGAGCGCACCGATTGCAGGTGATTGCCGGTGCGAGCAGCAAAGAGCATGATGACCGGCACGGCGCCGTCGAGGTGAACTGACTTGAGCTCCACGGCCATGTCGTTGGTGCGGAAAAAGCTAAAGTTCAGCACCGACCAAAGCGAGGCCTTCACAGCTGGCAGCAGGGTCGGGTCGGCCAGGGTAGCGGGGGCAGGCACGCTACCCACTGGCTCTAGCCCAAACATCACGTAAGTGCTGGCGGTAGGAAACATCGTGAAGACGTTGAGAAAATCGGGCCCGCTGAAAGGATAGAAAACCGTGGCGCTAGCCTGGCGCACTGAATCGAGCTCGGTGGTGGCCCAGCGATTCATGGGGTCGGTGTGGGTGAGGCGGTATTTAGCCCAGCTTTTATCCTGGTCCTTCGCAAACGCTTGCCACACGGGCTGAGCAGCTAAAGTAGCCAAGGGGGTGCCGGCTTGGGGGGGTAAGCCGGCGAGGTAGGCCGCTACATTTTGAACGCTGGCGGTATCGGGGCGAACGGCTGGCGCTGTACGAGCAACGCGGGGAGTCACACTGTCGGGGCGCGATGCTGGGGTAGTAGCAGCTACCTTATTGGCCGTGTCGGCCATGGTTTCGGTAGTAGTGGCAGTTTGCTGCTCGGTATCGGAACTGGAGCAGGCGGCCAGTAGCGCTAAAGCAGGCAGTAGGAATAGGGAGGAACGCATGGGGGAAAATGACAAACGGCTCAGAGATACTAGCCCGAAGCTTTTTTGTATAGTAGCTTCCGACCGCCGTTTTAAGCAGAGATAAAGGAATTCATTGCCGCTAGGAGCGACGAAGGCCAAAGATAGATTGGCTCTTCGCCAGCTTACTCTGGTTTGGGGGTAGGGATACTTTTTTGGGCTATGAAGTAAACGAGCAACCCACTCAGTACAGTAGCTAGGCCATAAAGCGACTCGGTAGGCTTGTCTTTGATGATGAAAATGAGCGTCCAGGCGCTAAGCGCTAGGAAGAGCAGCGGCGTGAGGGGGTAACCCCAGGCGCGGTAGGGCCGCGGCAAATTTGGCTGCCGCCAGCGGAGCACAAAAACGCCCAGCACCGTGAGAAACGTGAAGAGGTTCAGCACAAAACCAGCATAGACCAGTACAGCTTTAAAATCGGGCTTCAAGATAAATACTAGGGTAATAGCCACTTGCAGCAGCAAAGCCCGCACCGGGATACCCGCCGTGCTACGGCCAGCCAGCCAGCGCAGGGCCGGCAAGTCCTCCCCCATCGTTTGCACGATGCGGGGGCCCGCGAAAATCATGGCGCTGATGGTGGATACAAGTAGTACCGCAATAACAGCGCCGGTGAGGCGACCTAAAGCCGGGCCAAACAGCGAGTTAGCGGCAATAAAGCCTACTTCCACTTGGCCTTTTAGCCCAGCTAGGGGGGTAGAGCGCAAAAAAACGTAATTCAGCCCTACATATAATAGGAGTACGATGGTGGTGCCGGTGAGCAAAATGCGCGATAGGTTGCGCTGCGGTTGCTCAATTTCGCCGGTGAGGTAGGCGGCCGCGTTCCAACCCGAGTAAGCGTAGCTCACGTACACCAGCGATACCGCAAATGCTGGACTCAGTAGTGCTTGCCACCCGGCCGCATCGGGCGCAAACCGCAACGGTTGCCCCTCCCCTACTACCAGACCCGCCCCGATGAACCCTACCAGCACGAGTACTTTGAGGGCCGTGATAACTACTTGCAGTCGGCTACCGGCACGGGCGCTTCGGCCGTGCACCAGCGCCAAAACCAGCACCACACTTACCGACAACGCCGTAGCCCCCGTGAAAGAAGTACCGGCGAGCAGCGGGGTGGCTAGGGCCGGCCATACGCTTTGGGCATACTGGCCCAGCGCCAGGGCAGCCAAAGCTGTGGGGGCGGCAAAACCCACCGTAGCCGATACCCAACCAGATAAGAAGCCCAACGCTGGGTGATAAATCTGGCTTAGGTAGTGGTACTCGCCACCCGAGCGGGGCATGGCGGCAGCTAGTTCGCCGTAGCTCACGGCGCCACACAAGGCAATGAGGCCGCCTACTGCCCATAGCATCAGCAGCGCAAACCCGCTCTGGATGCCTAGCACCTGAAAGCCGAGACTGGTGAAAACACCCGTGCCGACCATGTTGGCAATGACGATGGAGGCGCCAGTGCGAAAATTTATTTTGTAAGGTTGAGCTTGCACACCAACAAAGGTCGGGCGGGCGGGCCGCACCCGTACACTGCTCCGCAAAAAAGCCCTACCCCCTCGCTTGTGCAGCAGGGGGTAGGGCTTCGCAATACTTGCTCAAAAACTACGCTTCGGCAGGCACTACCGCTTTAGGCTTTTTATAAAGCGGCACCGTGCTGCACGGCTCGCCATACATAATGCTAGCCGCCACAGGCAGCAACCGCTGCATAATAGCCACGTAGGCAAACGTAGGGACGGGCTTCTCGCCGCAGCCTTTGATTACCAGCTTAGCATCTTGGTAGTCAGCGGGCTTGATAGTAGTGATGGCTTCTTCGAACAGGGATTGTTCTAGGGCGTCGAGGTTGCCAAATACGTAGCGGTGGGCATGGCCCTGTAGCTTGCTAGCGAGTAGCATATAGGCCCAGGTGGGCACAATGGCATCGGCTGAGCAGATAATCGCCACGTTCTGCCCATCGTACTGCGTCCAGTCGTGGGTCTTCACGAACTCGCGGAAGTCCTTTTCGCGCAGCATGAGGCCGTGAAAAAGGTTATCCTTGATATCGTAGACTACCCGGTTGCCGGGGTGGATATATTCCTCTAGGTTGAGGGTAACCAGGCCGGAGGCGGCCACGCGGTTGACAAAGAGAGGTTCCATATCGAGAGGTAATTGCTGAGCAGTCAAAAGTTATTAGTGTGCGCCCCAGTATTTCAGTTCTAGGCATTTCCTACTAACACTCTATTGTTAACCGTTATTTTTAGGGGTAGTGGTATAAACTTCTTTCAAATAAAAGGGCTCGTAATAAGCCACATCCTGAAACTCTCGGCGCTGATAAGCACCAAGTGCCAACTCGCCGGTGCTAACGGCCGAAGGCTGCACATCGGCCAGGAAAACGGCTTGCGCAGTGGTCGCCACCAAAGGCTGAAATTTAGCCGCGCCCGACCCAAAGAATAACAATGAGTGGTGGGCTAAATGTTCGGCCAGGCTATCGGCGTCGAGCACGAGGTTGGTGGGCACTAGCAGCGGCTGGCCATCAGCCTGGTAAAGAGCGGTGTACACTTCTTGGCGGCGGGCGTCGAGCATCGGGCAATAGAGCCAGTCTTGGGCGCGGGGCGTACGCGCCGCTACTTGGTGCGCCAGCGCGGGAAGCGTGCCCACCGCCAGCAGCGGAATATCGAGGGCGAAGCACAAGCCCTTGGCCGCCGCGGCCCCAATGCGCAGCCCCGTGTAGGAGCCCGGCCCATCGCTGACGGCCACGGCCGCTAAGTCGGCCAGTGCGTAGCCAGCATTAGCGATGAGTTGGTCAATTAAAACCGTGAGGTGAGTAGAGTGCGACTTTTCGAGGCGCAATTCAGCTTGGCCAAGCAAGCGGCCAGCCACCACCTCATGCAGCGCAACCGAGCAAATAGGCGAAGAAGTATCGAGGGAAAGCAGCAGATTAGGCATAAGAAGCAGCAAGTTCCGGCCAAATGCCTGGTGTTTACAAGTTCTCCCAACGGCTACGCCTTGAATAGGGGGGTAGCAAAAAGCCAATCAGCCCCAAAGGGCAAGATTGGCTTTTAGTATTTATCACCTCAAAAGTGGCTTACTAAGCGGCCAACTGTTGGTCGTTAGCCCCAGCTGGGTACATAGGAATAACCGGCGTTTCATGGGTTGTGAGCGGCTGAGCGGGAACAGACTCATCGGCGTGGCGACGCAAGGCACGCATAAGCAAGTACTTGTACTTTTCGGCGTCGGCTAGTGCTTGCGCAACAGCTTTTACTGCATCGTCGTAGGCTACTACGGGCTGCAACTCGCGGCGAGGGCGACGGGCTTCAAATACACGGTCGGCGAGGTATTCAGCAGGATTTTTCATGGGAGGTAATCTAGCAGAAATTTGTCTGCTTATAGAACACTACCCCCACCTTACAGATTCCACGTAATCAATATTAATACCCTTGATTATCAGCTGGTAAATAACTATTTTTAACTAGTCGCTAAGGCGTAATTTTTGGCAAGGTTTTGGTAACAGTATCCTCAGCAACCGGTACTATACTGGGCGGGCACTTCCTCAAAAAGTAGCCCTCCGGAAATTAAACCCATCGGTTTGTTCGTTGTCTAATACACGTTGTTTCTCACAACCTAATGGAGTGCTTCGGCACTTATCTGCCATGCGTCGCAATTTGTTTTTTTCCTTCTTTTTGATACTAGGCCTCGGCTTTGCCATGAGCAGCTGTGCCCCTGGAGTGTATGCCGGTGCTAGCGTAGGTAGCCCTTACCCCTATGGATATGGCTACGGTGGTGGCTACGGCTACGGGTATGGCCCCCGCTACTATGCTCCTCGGCCGATTATTGTGCAGCCCCGGCCTTACTACCGCGGTGGCTACCACGGTGATGGTGGCTACCGGGGCGGCAATGGCGGCTACCGCGGTGGCGGCGGTGGTGGGTACCACGGTGGCGGTGGTCGCCGCGGGGGGCGCTAGTCGCCCCTAGCAAGCCACCAACCAATTTTTTGCGTATGTTTTTCTGCACCTAGGCTTCGGGCCAGCTGCTTTTTTCTAATCCCTCTTTAAACAGCGTGCTTCGGCACGAATAAGCCATGCGTTTTCGCCCCTTATTTTTCGTGTTGCTGCTGGCCTTGGCCAGCGCGGGCACGGCCTCGGCGCAGGTCGTGATTAGTGCTCGAATTGGCCAGCCTTATTATGGCCGTGGTTACTACCCCCCGGTGGCACCCGTAGTGATAGCACCGCCACCACCTGTGTATTATGCTCCAGCACCGGTCTACTATGCTCCGCGCCCGGTTTATTATGCGCCCCGCCCTGTTTACTATGCTCCGCGTGCTTACTATGGCCGGGGCTACGGCAGAGGCTACGGCCGCCGCTGGTAAGTAAGAAGTATTTATAGCTTTCCAAATTATAGTTTTTATAAAACGGCCCAGCAACACAAGTTGCTGGGCCGCTTTTTTGGGCATACTCTCCCTACCCCCTTTGGCTGCGGGAAGCTACAATTCCTCGGAGCTGTGAACCTTTATTCCGCCGCCATCGTCTTCGGCGGCGCGCAGCATAGCTTGGGCCACGGTGGTAGCCTCTACGGGCCGGTATTTGCGCCAGCCGCCGCGCAGCAAGGGGCTGGCTAGTGATAATAGTACGGCCCCGATTCGCTCGCCAAGGCGCGGTTTATCGCGCTGACCAAGCAGCAGCGAGGGCCGAAAAATATGAATGGCCCGAAAGGGCGTTTGGCGCACGGCGGCTTCCATTTCGCCCTTCACGCGGTTGTAGTAAAAGCGCGATTCTACATCGGCACCTAAGGCTGATACTACCAAAAACTGCGCGGCAAAATTGGCCGCCGTAATGGCCGCTAACTTCACTACATACAGAAAATCAACTTCGTAAAAGGCTTCCTTCGAGCCGGCTTGCTGCTGCGTAGTGCCCAGGCAGCAGTACACATCGTCGGCGATTAGGCGCAGGCGCATAGCTTCAAGCTGGCCCAAATCGGTGACAACCTGGGTGAGCTTGGGATGCTCCAGCGCCAACGGGCGGCGGCCAACTACAATAACCTTGGCGTAGCGGTCGGAAGCAAGTAGCAATTGCAGTAAAGCTTTGCCTACCAAACCCGTAGCGCCGGCGAGTAGCGCTGTTTTTTTCATAGATTCAACTAAAATCCGACGGAAAACCGCGTACCGCCGCTATTGCTTACGCAAGGACGGGGGTAGCGTTGAAGCTGTTTTACTTACCCAGGTCTTCGGCGCGGGTGCGCGCGGCCTCAGCCCCGGCGATGAGCCCTTCCCGCACCGCCCCGTTGCCGAAGGCTTGCATGGCGGCCTCAGTGGTGCCGCCCTTGGAGGCGACGCGGGCAATCCAGTCTTGGCAACTGAGGCCGGCTTGGCTATACAGCTCCACCGCGCCGCGGAAGGTTTGGCTGACGAGCAACTCGGCTTCGGCGGGCGTGAAGCCCATACCCCCGGCAGCGGCCATGAGAGCTTCCATGCAGTAGTAAACGTAGGCCGGGCCGCTACCCGAAATAGCCGTGCTAGCGTCGATAGCACTTTCTTGCTCCACATACACCGTTTTGCCGGTGGTCGAGAGCAGGTTCTGCACCTGCACCAGCTCGGCGCGGGTGACGTCGTCGGTGCTTGTGAAAGCCGTCATGCCCATCCCTATTTGGGCGGGTAGGTTGGGCATGGCCCGAATAATTTTAGGCGTGCCCAGCGCTTCGCGCAGGGTGGCAATCCGCACGCCCGCCATGATGCTGAGCACTACCTGATGCGGCTGTACCAGCCCACGCAACCGCTCAAACAGCGCGCCCGAGTCTTGCGGTTTCACGGCTAGGATGAGAATATCGGCGCCCGGCACACACTCTTGCGGAGTACCCCACACGGTGCCTACTTCATGGGCGGCCAGCGCGGGCACGCGCTCGGGCGAGCGAGCCAGCAGGCGCAAGTCGAGGCGCGAGGTGATGTGGGCGCGCACGAAGCTCCGGGCGTAAGTCAGGCCCATGTTGCCGCCACCAATAATGAGTATTTTCATAAGAAACCAGCTCTAAGAGCGCCGTTTGAAATTAGCCGCTGCCCGCAAAGATGGGCCGGCTATACTTTTACATGGATGCCACGCACGTGCATGGCGCGCAAGATGCCCCACCAGATAGCCACCAATACCAGCCCACCTACCAACGAGGCCGTGCGCGGGTCGGCGAAGTACGGCGCGATACCCCATTCGTACAGCCATTCTTTGAGGCCTACCACATGCCCGCCCGGCCCCGGCAAATGGAAGAGCGAAAACGTGCGCGACAACACCGCCGATAAGAAGAATACCGTGATGGCATTGACGCCGTACACCACAGCCGGCGCGGCCCAGCGGCGGTAGCTGCGTACTTCGCACAGCCAGTAGAGGCCAGCTAGCAGCAGCAAGGCCAGCCCACCCGCAAATAGCACGTAGGAGCTGGTCCACAAGGCTTTATTTATCGGAAACCAGTTATTCCAGAGCTGGCCCAAACCCACAGCTACTGCGCCCGCCGCTGCCAGGCCGCCAAGGCGAGTGCTGGGGCAAGTGCCAGGGCGCCGCAACCATTGGGCTGCCAGTACTCCTAGCAGCCCAGTGCCCATGGCCGGCAAGGTGCCGAGTAGGCCTTCGGGGTCCCAGGTGCGCGATGTTTTCCAGAGATGAGCTTCGGTGAAGATGAGGCGGTCGAGCCAGGCGCCGAGGTTGGTAGTCGGTTCTAGGCTGGCGGGTCCTACCCCCGGCACCGGCACCAACTGCATAAGCGCGGCGTAGCCTAGCAGTATCATTACCAATAAGATAACCTGCATGCGCCAGCTGGTTTGCAAATAGATAATGCTGCACCCCAAAAACACCAGCGCAATGCGTTGCAACACGCCCATGATGCGCACCGTCGAAAAATCGAAGTGCGGATACAACGACGTAAACACGCCCAGCGCAAATAAGATGGCCGCCCGCCGGGCCACTTGCGCTAGTACCGGGCCTGGTGCCCTACCCCCCGCTTTGGCGCTGGCCAAGGCGTACACCAAACTCACGCCCACGATGAACAAGAAGAAGGGAAAGATGAGGTCGGTGGGCGTCCAGCCGTTCCAGGTGGCGTGTTCGAGCGGCGGGTAGATGTGGCCCCAATCGCCGGGGTTGTTGACCAAAATCATGGCCATCACGGTGAGCCCCCGGAATACATCGAGGCTAAACAGGCGGGTAGGCAGCGGGATAAGGACAGGCATAGGCCGCGGCAATATACCGCCCGAGCGGGCTGCTGGTGCTTGGCGTTGGGGCAGTTAGCCAAGCGCGGCACGCGGCGCCCTACCCCCTATTTCAGCCCAAAGAGCCGGGCAAAGAAGCCCCGGCGGCGAGGCTTTTCTTTGGGCTTGGTTTTCACGGCGTCGGCGGCGGGGTGGGGCTGCGGGCGGGGGGTAGCAGCTACCGGCGGGCGCGGAGCGGGGCGAGCAGCCACGGGCGGCTTAGTAGCCACGGCGGGCGGTGCGGCGGCTAGCACTTCCACGGGCAGCTTGCCTTCGGTGAAGACGCGCACCGGAATGCTCTCGTTGTGCAAGCGGTCAACGGCCGTGAGGTAGTAGGCGTAGGCCAGGCCGGCCTGGGCCGTGGTATCGGCAAAAGTGCCGGGTTGGCCCAGGTTGGTGGGCCGCACCACAGCCAAGATGCGCCGCGGGTCGTTGGGCCCCATCACCTGGCCGCGCTCGAAGCGATAGAGGACGTAGTAGGCGGCGAGGTCGCCATCGGCGGCGGGCACGAGGTCGGGCGTCCAGGTAAGGGTCGTGACGCGGGCGGTGCGGTTGAGCACCAGCTCGCGCACGGGGCGCGGCGCTAAGCTATCGAGCCAGGGCATGACGGGCACCAGCGCCGGGGCGCGGTACAGGTCGAGCCGCAGCGAATCGGTGGTGTGCAGCGGGTTGGTAGCTACCGACTTAGCCGAGAAAAATATACTGCCGTGCACATCGCCGGGATAATCGCGGTTGAGGCGAATCTGACGGGGCAACTCGCGGCCGGTGCGCCAGGTGGTATCCGAGCGGGTGCTTTCGAGCATGCGGTAGGTGCCGTGCCCGATGTAGAGATGACGGTCGAAATGGTTGCGCGTCCACCACTCTAGCAGCGTAGCGTAGGGCACCAGCCGAAACTTAGTGCTCCAGTAAAGCTGCGGCGCGATGTAGTCAATCCAGCCTTCCTTCAGCCACAGGCGCGAGTCGGCGTAGAGGTTGGAATAGCTGGGCTGGCCGGCGCGGGTGTCGGAGCCCAGCGGGTCGGCGCTCTTATTCATCCACACGCCGAAGGGCGAAATGCCGAATTTCACCCACCGCTTCGCCGACCGAATACTGTCGTTGAGGTCGCGGATGAGCACGTTCACATTTTGACGGCGCCAGTCGGCCAAACCTAACTTGTCGGGGTTTTGGTTTTGATAAGCCAGCTCGTCGTGAAATACCTGCCCAACCTCGGGATAGGGATAAAAATAATCATCAAAGTGCACGCCGTCAATATCATAGCGGCGTACCACATCCATAATTACGCGCGTGATATGGGCACGCACATCGGGCAGGCCGGGGTTGTAGAGGTACTGGTTGGAATACTTGATAAACCAGTCGGGGTGGCGCTTGAGCGGGTGCAGCGGCGCCAGCGTGCGCGTCACCGAATCCATGGTGGCGCGGTAGGGGTTGAACCAAGCGTGGAACTCCATGCCGTGGCGGTGCGCTTCGGCAATGAGAAAGGGCAACGGGTCGTCACCCTCGGCCGGGGCTTTGCCCTGGCGCCCGGTGAGGTACTTGCTCCAGGGCTCTAAATCAGACTTATAGAAGGCATCTGATACGGGCCGAATTTGCACAAATACGGCGTTGAGCCCAGCGCGCTGGCCCGCATCGAGCAGACGGCGGTACTCGCGGCGGTAGTGCTCAGGCGCTTCGCCGCGCTGGTTGGGCCAGTCGATATTGGCCACCGTGGCTATCCAAAAAGCGCGCAGTTCGCGCTTAGGCGGGGCGGGGCCGTCAGCCTCTTCGAGGCTCGGCGCCAGCGCCGATAGGGACGGCGCCTGGGCCCAAGCAGCAGGCAGCAGCAACCAACTTAACAGAAAAAGAACGCAGCGGGGGTAGGAAAACCAATTACTCAACACAAGTGCAAAGTACGGACGGCCGAGCCGCTTGCGGAGTATAATGAACAGAAAAAGCCCGCTTTGCGGAGCAAAACGGGCTTTCGTAATTTGAATTAACTAAAACTACACCGCGTCTTGCGTGGCGTTGGTCGGGTTGGTATCGGCGCGGTCGGGCTGGCTATCGGTAGCCGATTGCTCGCCGCCTTCGAGGCCATTGGTTTGGTCCGAGTCGCCATAATCGCCGCGAATGCCGGCGCCGTCGCTGCTGGCCAAATCTGCCTGGGTAACCGTTTCGGGGTTGCCGCTGGCGTTTTGGTCGCGGTCAGCGTCGGAGTTTGTGATGGGGCCGGCCGTGCTAGGTGTTTTGCTTTCTTCGATTTCCGACGGGCGGCTCGAGTCGGGGTCGATGTTGGGAGTTACCATGGGGGTAGGGAATTTTATAGATTAAGAAAAAAGCCGGTCAGCGCAGCTTGTTTGATGTACCGCAAATTCTGTCAAATTCGCGGTACATCACGTTAGCGAAAGATTTACAGCGTAACCTGGCCGATGCTGGTGCCGCTGGAGCCCGTGCCGCCGCTCACGCCGCCGCCCTTGATGGCCCCCTCATTTTGGTCAGCCGACTCGATGGTACCGTCTTCTTTGTTAGCGGGTACAGCATCAAGGTTAGTGGGGCCGGCGTTGCCGCCACTGCCCGAGTTATCGTCGGCATTGCCGCCGTAGAGGGCGTCAGAGTTGGTAGGCGCCTCTTGGCG
Source organism: Hymenobacter ginkgonis (assembly GCF_009755225.1). GTDB lineage: Bacteria > Bacteroidota > Bacteroidia > Cytophagales > Hymenobacteraceae > Hymenobacter > Hymenobacter ginkgonis. The sequence continues at coordinate 275,071 of NZ_WQKZ01000005.1, read as the reverse complement.
GCCGGTGGGCTGGTAGTCGTCTGACTGGATGGGCTGGGTGGCCTGGTCTTTTTCGGGGCGGGTAGTAGACATGGGAAAGACGGAAAAATGAGCGATTCTGTAAGCTGTACGCAGGCTAGCGCGGCTGGTTAGGCAGGCCTATGTAAAGTTTCTTGCCCAACTTGGCGAGGCAAATTGCTGGCCCGCCGCCCCCTACCCCCTCTTCATGTCTGCCCCCACCGATACCTTCCGCAGCAAAACCGACGCGGAATTGCTTTTTTTCGTCGAAAACCCCAGTTTCTACCAGCCCGAACTCGTCGATGCAGCCCGGCGCGAACTCCGCCGCCGGGGCGCCCTACCCCAGCCTGCTGCCGCAACGCCCCTCGAAACAGTGTATGCTGATTTTGACCAGGAAAGCCCAACCCGACGCCCACCCTGGCTGCTAATCGCCTCGATAGCGCTGGTGTTAGCCGTGGCCGCGGCCGGGTTTTTCAGCCTGAAAAATGACGCTGCGCCGCCCGCCCGCGCCGTAGCCGGGCCGGGCCACCTCTCGGCCGACTCGCTAAAGCTGGAAAGTGTGGAGGCCCGCCCCCTGCCCAACTTCGACGCGGAGAAAAATGTGGATAAAGAACTGGCGCTCATTCCTGCCACCGAAAAAACCAAAGCCCAGTCCGTGCGCCAGTTTCAGGGGCTGAGCCGTCGTTTTTGGCGCGCCCAAAACCCTAGCTTGTACCTCATTCAGCAGGCGGGCGGCGTCACGTCCTACCCCATCTTTCTGGGCCAGCTCGACTTGGTGCAAACGCAGTGGAACGACTTGTATAAAGGCCTAGTGTACAGCTACGACCTGCCGCCTACTATGGCCGACCACCTGGCCCGTATGCGCGTCATTGCCCGCATCAACCGCAAGGCTCTTAAAGAGTTGCAGGCCAAGGCTGCCACGCAAAGGCCGCTGGAGTTGGCTGGTAGCACCCAGCTCGCGCTCGACAGTGCGCAGCACTTACTACTGCCCTTGCAGCAACGCATGGGCATCTTGAAGGGGCATTAGCCCACCGCCCAAACGCCAGGCCGAAACCCAGACCCGCGCTTTCGTGGTTAGGTAGCTGCAATGGACCTTTCGACCCCCGAGGCGGCCGCTGCGCACTTTGCCTTGCGCCCCGACGCCGAACTGCTCTACCTAGCTCGCCACGCCAGCCGCTACCCCGCCGCTGTGGGCGCGGCCGCCGTGGCCGAGTTGCAACGCCGCGGCTTGGTGCCCGATGCGCCCGCCCCTACCCCCTCGGCCCCGCCGCAGGAAGCTGAGGAGGAAGCAGTTGAAACCTGGCCCCAGCTCATCGGCCAACTGCTGCGGGGTGCCTTCTGGCCCAGCCGCCAGTACTGGGCCGTGCCGCTGCTGCTCGACCTTAACCTGCTGGTGTGGCTGGCCATGACGCTCAGCGGCGTGTCGCCTACCCAGCCCACTGGGCACCAGCTGGCCGCCTGGGGCTCCAACGTATCGGGCCTAACGCTGGTGCAACCTTGGCGCTTGGTTACCAGCCTGTTTGTGCACGGCGGCATCACGCACTTGCTGCTCAATGGCGCCAGCCTCTGGCTGCTGGGCCTGATGCTGGAAGCCCGCACGGGCGGCTGGCGGCTGCTAGCCGTGTACTTGGCCAGTGGCGTAGCGGCCTGCCTGGCCACGCTGTGGTACCATACGGGCGGCATTAATTCAACCGGGGCGAGCGGGGCTATTTTTGGGCTATATGGCTTTTTGCTAGCGCTTTTAATCAGTAAAAAGCTGGTGCTAGACAAAACCGACCGGCGCGCCATGCTGGGCTTGGTTTTATACTTGGTTTTGAGCAACTTAATTGCCGGGCTCAGCGGCAACATCGACAATATTGCTCACGTCGGCGGCTTGCTTATGGGCGGGCTAGTGGCAGGGCCAGTAGCGGCTTTTTCGCTGCGCAAGCAGCAGTAGGCAGCGTATCTTTTTGCGGGCCTGCTTGTTAAGGAAAAGTATTCCTCACCCCCTTTTTCTTGTTTGTCCATGCTCGCTCTTCAGCAAGATGCTCCGCACCAGCCCGCCGTGCTGCGCGAAATCCCTACCCCCCAGCCCGCGGCTGGGCAAGTGTTGGTTAAGCTGCACGCCACGGCCCTCAACCACCGCGATGTTTGGATTCAGAAGGGCCAGTACGCGGGCCTAAAATTTCCGAGCACCCTCGGGGCCGATGGCAGCGGCGAAATAGCGGCCTTGGGCGAGGGCGTGTCGCAAGTGGCTATCGGCGATGCAGTTATTATTTATCCCGGCGTGGAGTGGGGTGATAATCAAAAGACGCAGGGCCGCGACTTTCGGGTACTCGGCATGCCCGACCCCGGCACCTTTGCCGAGTACATTGTGGTGCCGGCCAGCTACGTGCGGCCCCGCCCTACCCACCTCGACTGGGCGCAGGCGGCGGCCCTGCCGCTGGCCGGCCTCACGGCCTACCGGGCGGCTTTTGCGCGGGCACAGCTGCAACCTGGCGAGCGCGTGCTCGTGACGGGGGTAGGCGGCGGCGTGGCCCTGGTGGCCGCGCAGTTTTGCGCCGCCGCGGGGGCCGACGTGTGGGTAACCTCGGGCGAGGAGGAGAAGCTGGCGCGCGCACTGGCCCTACCCCTGGGGCTACGCGGCGGCATCAGCTACCGCACCGAAAACTGGGCGCGCACCCTTGCTAAGCAGGCCGGTGGCAATTTTGATGTCATCATCGACAGCGCGGCCGGCGCAGCTTTCGGGGCGTTGCTCGACGTGGCTGCGCCGGGCGGGCGCATTGTGTTCTACGGCGGCACGCTGGGTAATATTCCGCAGTTGCCGCCCGCCAAAGTATTCTGGAAGCAGCTGAGCCTGCTGGGTTCCAGCATGGGTAGCGAGCAGGATTTTGATGCTATGCTGACCTTCGTAAATGAACACCAACTGGTGCCGGTGGTTGACCGCACATTCGCGCTGGCCGAAGGTGAAGCCGCCCTGCGCTACCTCGAAGCCGGCGAGCAACTGGGCAAAGTGGTGCTGGCAGTGGGGTAGCAGGGGGCAGCTTGCCGCTTACCGAGACAGCAACTAGCCATAATAACAGAACGTCCTGCGGAGCTTGTCGAGGCAGCTCCGCAGGACGTTCTGTTTTAAGTATTCTAGGTAACTGGCGCTATTTGCGAGCGCCGCCCTACCCCCTACTTCTTCCGGTACTCCGAGTTTAGGTAAGCTAGGACGGGAGCGGTAATGTCGAGGCCTTTCTCGCCGTAGGCGATGGTACCGCTGGGCGCGGCAATGAGTATCATCTTGTAGCCGTGGCTTTTACCGTAAGCTTCTACTTTCTTATTCACGCTGCCGAGCACGTCCTGGGTCAGCTTGCTTTCCGCCTCCTGGGCCTGGGCTTGAATCTTTTGCTGCTCTACGGCACCTTGCTGCTGCTGCTGCTGAAGCTTCTGCTCGGCGGCGGCGCGCTGCTCGGGGGTGAGCGAAGCAGCCGTTTTTTGGTACTGCTGCACGGCCGTCTGGAAGCTGCTGATGAGCGCCTGGTTCTGGCGCTCCCAGCCTTTGGCTTTGGCCTCAAATGAGCGGCGGGCGTCCTTCATACCTTGGTAGCCGTCAAGCATCTTGGCCGACTCGACGTAGACAATGGCCCCGGCATTGGGGGCGGGGGTAGGTGCCGCAGCTGGCGCAGCCGACTCGGTTGGGGCAGTAGTAGCCGCAGTGGCAGTGGTATCGGTAGTGGGCGCTTCGGCGGCGGGCGCTTCGGTAGCAACCGGGGCGGTAGCGGGCGCGGCGGCCGGCCGCTGGTTGAAGTGCAGGAAGTACAACACAGCCACTGCAACGAGCAGCACCGCATTAAAAGCTAGTTGAGCAGGATTTTTCATGTTAACAAAGGTAGAACAGTAAGTAGTGAACAGAGAACAGGGAGGAAGGAGCGCTAGTACTAAACAGTGAGTTATAAAAACACATGGCTCAGGGCTCCTTCTTCACTGCTCACCGCGCCTACTCTGGCAGGCCCAGGTGCAGCAGGGCATCGCCTTGGTTCACCACTGGCATGTGGTTCAGCCCAATAACGTAGCCGCTCAATGGCGACTCTAGGCGCACCGACTGCTCGCCATAGGGGTCTGATACGGAGCCGTATATCTGCCCTTCCTCTACAAAGTCGCCCAGCCCCACGTGCGCCCGAAACAGGCCCGCGTAGCGCGCCCGCAGCCAGCGGTGGCGGTGGCACACAATGTTGGGGCGGGCCGGCAAGGGTCCAGCCGGCCCCATACCCAGGAAATGAATGACGCGCAGCGTACCGGCAATGGCCTCCTCAATGCCACCCTCGTCGAGGCGCAGGCTTTCGCCGGTTTCGTACACGATAATAGGCTTACCCAGCGTGTAGGCCGTGCTGCGCAGCGAGCCCGGCCGCAGCCGCGCGTGCAGCGTGAAGGGCGCGGCAAAGGCTTGGGCGAGCGCATCGGTGGCGGCATCCTGGCCCAGCAGGCAGCGCAGCTGCGGGTGATTGGCGCGGGCGGCACCGCCGGTATGAAAGTCTATGCCCACATCCACGAGCGGCATAATCTCGCGCATGAAGCGGTGCGCTACCCGGCTGGCCACCGAGCCGCGCGGGTGCCCCGGAAACGAACGGTTCACGTCCTTGCCATCGGGCACTTCTCGGCTAAAATTCAGAAAGCCATAGATATTAAGAATCGGGATGGCGATAATAGTGCCCCGCTGCGGCTTCAACAAATCGCGCCGAATGAGCCGCCGAATGGTTTCGATGCCATTTACTTCGTCGCCGTGCATACCCGCCATCAGCAGCAGTACCGGGCCCGGCTCCTGCGCCCGAATCACGTGCACAGGCACGTCGATAACCGCGCCCGAGGGTAATTTTGAAATCACGAGCCGTGTGAGGACCCGCTCGCCAGGCTTTATATGCAGGCCATTTATAGCCAGAGAGTTATTACTTGCCATTATACGCACGCAGGGCATTACCAACCTAGTCAACCTGCATCCGGGCGGCCGTAACTCAACAATCTGGCCAAACGGCGATGCCCAGCGTTACCCCTCAGTCTCTTGGTCGGGGGTAGGCTTCTTAGGCGCCTTCGTTTTTACTTTGCCTTTGCCGCCGCGCTTGCGCTGCGCCAGCCCCGCGGTGTAGTCGATGATGCGGCTGGCAATGTCGAGGCCGGTGGCTTTTTCGATTCCTTCGAGGCCGGGCGACGAATTGACCTCGAGTACTAGCGGGCCGCGTTGGCTTTGCAGCATATCGACGCCGGCTATACCTAGCCCCAAGGCCTTGGCGGCTAACAGCGCGGCGGCTTTTTCGGCGCGACTAAGCTTCACGAGCGTGCCCGAGCCGCCGCGGTGTAGGTTCGAGCGAAACTCGCCCTCCTTGCCCTGGCGGCGCATGGCACCCACTACTTCGCCATCGACAATGAAGGCACGCACATCGGCACCTTTGGCCTCGCCAATAAACTCTTGTACCAAAATGCGGGCCTTAAGATTATGAAAAGCTTCGATAACCGACTGGGCCGCTTTGGCGCTCTCGGCCAGCACTACGCCCAGGCCCTGCGTACCTTCTAAGAGCTTGATAATGACCGGCGCACCGCCCACCTGCTCGATAAGGGCGGCTACGTCGGTGGTGTAATTGGTGAAGGCAGTTTTGGGCATACCCACCCCGGCTCGGCTCAGGATTTGGGTCGAGCGAAGCTTGTCGCGCGAGCGCACAATAGCTTGGCTATCGACGGCCGTGCGCACTTTCATCATCTCGAACTGCCGCACCACGGCCGTGCCGTAGAACGTTACCGAGGCACCGATGCGCGGAATAATGGCGTCGAACTTGCCCAGGGCCTGGCCTTGGTAGATGATGCCGGGCTGGCCTTTTTCCAGCACCAAATTGCATTGCAAATGGTCGATTACCTGGGCTTCGTGGCCGAGGGCGGTGGCCGCCGCCACCAGCCGCTGGGTAGAGTAAGACTTGGGTTCCCGCGAGAGGATAGCCAGCTTCATAACAAAACGGAGAAGGAGGAGCAGTTGCTAGGGAGGTAGTGCGAACCAGAAATAAACGGCCCTAAATAAACAAGGCCGCAAACGTTTTCTGGAATCATTCTACCCATTTCTACTGCCAAGCTACGGCTAAACCGGCTTGCCTTCTTCGGGCGTAGCGGGGTGCCGGCGGCCAGTGGCCCGGCACTCAGCCTTATAAGAGACATCGCGCCGCGCCACATCGACCACAAATCGGCCCTGGCGCAACAGCGCCCGCCCCAGCAGCACCGGGTAGCGTAAGTCGGAGCGGTCGGCCAGCGAAAACTCGGTTTCGAAGTTCTTTCCAAACAGCCGCACTACCGTGCGGATGACGTAGCGGGCCTGCACCTCGCCGTTGGAAGAGCGGATGTCGCGCTGGTCAAACTCGCGAAACGTGAGTTGGCGGCCGTCGGTGGCGGGGTGGGCGGGGTCGAGCAGGCGCACGTGTAGCACCGGTTGGCCCGTGAGGAGGTCAGTGGCCAGGTGCACATCTTGGCAATGAATGGCGCTGGTATAGGCGCCGGTGTCCACCTTGGCTTCGACGCCGCGCAGGGCCAGGGCGGGCAGGTCTATCAACTCGCGGCGGCCGAGGGTACGCTTGCGTTTTTTGGGAGAAGTCATGGCCCCGCAAAATACACCCGGCGGCGGCCGCGGCCATTCTTCAGCCCGGCCCCTACCCCCCTACTGCTGGCTGAGCAAGCGCTCGTACTCGCGCTGCGTACGCTGGCCCCGGTTGAGGTGGCTATAGGCAGCCAGCCCTTGCAAAACCAAGCCAATACCCCAGAAAACGGACGTCCAGATGGGCCAGGGCAACAGTGTGTGGTGGCTGCTATGTGGCTCGGGCAGCAGTGCCCACAGCAGCCACAAGCCACCATTGACGAACGCATACACCAGCAAGTGGCTTTGAAACTTAGTGCGAGCCTTAGCAATTTGCCACAGGCGCTGGTCGCGGGCGGAGTTGGGGCTGAGGGGCTGCATGGCGAAAAGGAGTAAGAGGTGATTGGAAGTGATGGTCAAAAGTATCTTTTTGCCCTACCCCTTCGCAATTTGCCCTCACCCAAGCTGCCTTATCAGTTGCCCAAGCAGCTTAATTGTGAATCCAAGCGTAGGCTACGTGCTACCACTACTGCCAAATAAGCGGGGTAGCACGCGAGGCCAGCTGCTGCTCAACGCTCGGGTATTTTTCTCACTCGATTTACAGGAAAAATCCTCAGTTGGTATTTTTTCTAAGCGCTTAAAGGTTTCAGGGAATAAATTGTATTAAACCGAGCTAGTCTACCTGTACAGACCGGACGTACACCTCGCCTTCGGGTAGCTGAATGCGCAGTAGGTACTCATCGGCTGGCAAGCCGGTTAGGTCGATAAAATCGCTGGCCACCATGCGCACGCGCAGGCCCTGGCGCGTGTGCAAGCTTAGCAGGGTGGTAGGCGTTACGCCGGGTTGGCATAGCCAATTACGGCCTCCGCTACGGTAAATAATGGGCGCAGGCAGCGCCGGAAAAGAAGAGGATGCGGCAGAATCAGGGGAAAACATAATAGTAGAGCAGGCTAGCATCAGATAATTTTTGCAGAACAGAAGGGGCGATAGCTGGCTTATGGGGCTAGCGCAGCCAAGTAGCTTGCTCAGCATATTGCTGAGAAGCTGCCTAACCCTCCTTGCGCCGAATAACCCGGGCAATCGTTAGTGTAAGGTGTTTAGCTAGTGTGTATAATAGCAGGCCAACAAAGCTACTTAGCAGGCATAGGCCAATGCCAAAACTTTTGCTCAACTTGGACTTTCACAAGTTGAATGCCCTGATTAGCTATTTGGCCATCACGCGGCACCAGGTATACAATAAGGAAAGCGCAGCGTACTGGTATTAGGTTCCACTGTTGTTCTTTGCTGCCATGGACGCGCCTACCCCTCCCATTCGCCTGCGCGTTGTGCAGGGCGACATTACCAAGCTTGCCACCACGGCCATCGTCAATGCCGCCAATTCCTCGCTGCTTGGCGGGGGCGGTGTCGATGGCGCCATTCACCGCGCCGCTGGCCCCCAGCTTTTGGAAGAATGCCGCAAAATAAGGGCCCGGCAGGGCGGCTGTGCCACGGGCGAGGCCGTTATCACTATTGGGGGGAAATTGCCAGCGGCCTACGTCATCCACACCGTGGGGCCAGTTTGGAATGGCGGCCACAAAGGCGAGCCTGAACTACTGGCTAATTGCTACCGCCACAGCCTACAGTTAGCCCTTGATAATAAGCTGGCTTCGGTGGCCTTTCCGGGCATTAACACCGGCATTTATGGCTACCCCAAGCCTGCTGCGGCAGCCCTGGCTGTGCGGGAGGTACGGCAGTGGCTGGCCACGCACGAGTGGCCCCAAGAAGTAGTATTAGTAGCCTTTGATGCCGAAACGAAGCGGCTATACGAGCAGGAGCTAGCTAACCAGGGGCCTGCCTAGCGGGCTATTGCCCGGCAGGCACAAGGCGCTGGTTGTGAGCAACTACAAGCGCGCTTAGTGTTTGGTACGTCCAAGTGCCGGCCGCAAGGCCAGTGCCCACGGCCGGGTCGCTGGCGAAGTACGCCGTCATTTGCTGCACAAAATTGCGTTCTAGCACTTCCGTCATCGTGCCCTGTTGCCGTAGGTACCAGTGCTGCTTGGGCAGGTAGGGCACGTAGCCGATGCTGCGCCGCAAGCCGCCCCCGCCGCCCATGTGAATGCGCTTGGTTTCGACGTAGCTAAATAGCTCGACCGGCCCACTTACGGTGCGCACGGCCAACACGTGCTGAGGCTTGCCCGCCAAGACAACGTGCTCGAAATAAGCATCGGTGGTTTGCACAGAAGCTACTCTGTCTACCAAGATGGATTGCGGCTCGGCATCAAGCCGCTGCATGTCGCTTTCTTGCCGAAAAAGGGGTAGCTCGTGGCTGAAGCCGTAGCGCGCCAGCGGCACATACACCGGGTACACTTTGCCCGTCACCGTCTTCATCTCCGCGTAGCCAAAACTGTAGTTGGCGCTGGCAAAGCCATCGGCCGCCTTGGCAGTAGGGGGTAGCGCTACTTGGGCCGCGGCCGTTTGCACGCCTAGCAGCTTCAGCAAGCCAACGGCAAGCAATGCGTTCCTCATTTAATTGGCTAGCAACTAAAGTAGTCGTTGTGTTTAGGCCGCTACTACTTCGATGCCCTCCACGCGCTCGGCCACTTGGCGCATCAGCCACAGCGGCGTGCTGGTGGCCCCACAGATGCCAACCGACGTGGCACCCACAAACCATTCTTCCTGCATCTCATGCTCATTCTCGATAAAATAGCTGCGCGTATTTACCGCGTTCACTACCGAAAATAAGGCTTTGCCGTTGGAGCTTTTGCGCCCGCTCACAAACAAAATCACGTCGTGCTCGCGGGCAAAAACAGCTAGCTGTGGCTCGCGATTGCTCACCTGCCGGCAAATGCTGTCGTTGGCATCAAAGCTTTCGAGCGAGCCACCGGCCGCCGCAATGCGCGCTTCCATAAGCGCCTTCATCTTGTAGAAGCCCGCCGTGCTTTTAGTAGTTTGGCTGAACAGCGTAACGGGCCGCGCAAAGTCAATCTGGTCTAGGTCAGCCTCATTCATCACAATGAGGGCCTGGTTGCGCGTTTGGCCCGTGAGGCCAATAACCTCGGCGTGGCCAGGCTGGCCGTAAATGACAATCTGGCCATTGACGCGGGTGGTGATGTCGAAGGCGTGCTTTACGCGGTTTTGCAGCTTGAGCACCACCGGGCAGCTGGCATCAATCAGCTCCAGGTTGTTTTGCAGGGCTAGCTGGTAGGTCTCGGGTGGCTCGCCGTGGGCCCGGATGAGGACCTTGCAGTCGTGCAGCGTACCAAGTTGCTCGCGGTCAATCACGCGCAGGCCCTGCTTGTGCAAGCGCTCTACCTCCATGCGGTTGTGCACGATGTCGCCGAGGCAGTACAACGTGTGGCCTTCGCCGTGGCGCAGCTCGTCTTCGGCCATCTGAATGGCGAATTCCACTCCGAAACAGTAACCCGAGTTTTTATCGATGGTAACCTGCATAGTAGCTAGCAAACCCGCCGATGAGCCCTTGGGTTTGGTACCCGTAAAGGTACGCAAGGGGGGGTAGGGTTTAGACTAGTTAGCAAAATGCGCGCCAGCTGATTTCTGCTAAACTTCGCGCGCTTCCCCTGCCCTACCCCGCCAAAGCGTGCCCAGCAGTATCGACCTTTGCGGGCCCATCCTCGGCTCATGCTGTTCAACTCGCTCCACTTTCTAGTTTTCTTTCCGGTAGTTCTGGGGCTGTATTTCGGCTTGCCGCAGCGCTGGCGCGCGCCACTGCTGCTCGTAGCGAGCTACTATTTCTACTTGAGCTGGAAGCCGCTATATGGGTTGCTACTGGCTGCTACTACCCTACTCGACTACTACAGCGGGGTGCGCATGAGCCGGCTGGCCACCGAGGCCCAACGCCGGCCCTGGCTTTACTTAAGCTTGGCCAGTAATTTAGGTACCTTATTCATTTTCAAATATTTTAATTTTTTTCGGGAAGCCGCCGTCGAGCTAGCTACGGCGCTCCACTTGCCTCTGGGGGTGCCCACGCTGGCGCTGGTGCTGCCGGTGGGCGTGTCGTTCTATACGTTTCAGTCGGTGGCCTACATCGTGGATGTATACAAGGGGCGCTTGGCAGCCGAGCAGCACTTGGGCCGGTTTGCGCTGTTCGTGGCATTTTGGCCGCAGCTAGTAGCTGGGCCCATCGAGCGCGGCGGGCAAATGCTGCCGCAACTGCGCGAGCGCCACCAATTTGACTACGGCCGCGCGGCCAGCGGCCTACGCCTCATGGCCTGGGGCATGTTTAAGAAAGTAGTCATTGCCGACCGCCTCGCGCTGCTCGCCAACCCGGTTTTCGACCACCCGCACCGCTTCGAGGGGCTACCGCTACTGCTGGCCATCCTAGCTTTTACAGGACAGATTTACGCCGACTTTTCGGGCTATACCGACTTGGCGCGGGGGGCGGCGCGGGTGTTGGGCTACCAGCTGGTGCTCAATTTTCGACAGCCTTACCTAGCCACTTCGGTGGGCGACTTTTGGCGGCGCTGGCACATGTCGTTGTCGGGCTGGTTTCGCGACTACGTATACATTCCGCTGGGGGGTAGCCGCCGCGGGGCGGCGCGCACGCAGCTCAACGTATTCCTCGTCTTTCTGCTGAGTGGCCTCTGGCACGGCGCTAGCTGGACGTTTATAGTGTGGGGTGCGCTGCATGGCACCTACCTCGTACTCGAAAGCCTTACCGCGCCCGGCCGCACTACTTTGGCCCAGCAACTAGGCTTAGCTACCCGGCCCCTGCTACTACGGGCACTTGGCATGGCCTGCACGCTGGCGCTAGTAGCCTACGCCTGGATTTTTTTCCGGGCCAATAGTCTTTCCGATGCTTTTTATATCGGTACGCATGTGTTTCAGGGCTGGGGACGGCTGCCTACGGCGCAGCTACCGGGGGCGCTGGCCGGGCTGGGCCGGCACTTTGTGGCTGAATTGCTAGTGGCGGGCGGCGCGGTGGCGCTCTTGGCCGCCAGCGACTACCGCGCCGAACGTGGCTCGGTGGCAGTGTGGCTGGCCAGCTGGCCAGCGGCGGGGCGCTGGGCCGGCTACCTCAGCTTGCTGCTGGCTACGCTGTACTTTGGCATTTTTGGCAGCAGCCAATTTATTTACTTTCAGTTTTAACCGAGCCATGCTCAAACTTCTGCTACGGCTGGGGCTATTGCTCGGGGCAGCGGGGCTGCTAGGTGGCCTTGGTATTGCGCTGGGTTTGCGTCGCGGCTACGTCGATGCGTTTTATGCACGCTTTACGGCCCCACCGGCGGGCTCGCTGGTACTAGGCACCTCGCGGGCAGCGCAGGGCATTGAGCCAAGCGTGCTGGCGGCGCGGCTAAGTGGACGCTACGCCGGGCCGTGGCTCAACTACGCCTTCACGCTGGCCGAGTCGCCCTACGGGCCGGGCTACCTCAGCAGCATTCGGCGCAAGCTGGCGCCGGGCACGCGCCACGGCTTATTTGTGCTGGCCGTTGACCCGTGGTCGCTGTCGCTGCCTAATAACGTGCAGCACGATAAGTCTGAGCATGATTATAAGGCACAGATAATTAATAAGTTATGTGGCCGCAATGTATTTCCCGAAGAAAAGTCGATGGTCAGCCAGCTAGCTAGCGTCAGCCAAAACCCGAACCTTGATTACCTGGCGCATTATCTACACAAGCCTTTCTACCAGTTGCTGCTCAACGCCGATACCGCCCACGTTATCGAGCGCCTACACCCCGATGGCTGGCTCGAAATAGCCCTACCCCCTCCTACCGCCGATACCGCCCTGCTGCGCCGCCGCACGGCCGAAAAATTGGTTACCTATCGCCAGTTGGCCGCCAGTAGCCAACTGGCCCAAGCCCGGCTGTTTTTTTTGCAGCAAACTATCAATTTTTTAAAGCAGCATGGCCAGGTAGTCCTGGTGCGACTGCCTACCGGTTCGGCAATGGCCTTACTAGAGCAGCAGTACCAACCTGGGTTTGACCGACTCATGCGCCAAACAGGCGTGCCCTACCTCAACTACTTACACCTTCCCTACCCCACCAACGACGGCAATCATATCACCCGCTTGGCGGCTCGGCAGCTAAGCGTACGCCTGGCTGCCGACATTGCCCGGCTGCCGGCGCAGCCCTAGCTAGGCTTGGTTAACTTTGTGGGCATAGGCCGCAAACAGCGCCGACGACACCTTATCGAGCACAAAATCAACTTGTTCGGTAATGGTGATATGCGTGGTGTCGAGCAGCACGGCGTCGGCGGCGCGGCGCAGGGGGCTTTCGGCGCGGGTCGAGTCGATGTGGTCGCGCTTGCGCAGATTTTCGATAATTTCCTCCAGTGATACGTGCTCGCCCTTGGCGGCTAGTTCTTCTTGGCGGCGCTGGGCGCGGATAACCACGTCGGCCGTCATAAAAATTTTCACCTCCGCATCGGGAAAAACGGTGGTGCCGATGTCGCGGCCATCCATCACTACCCCCCGCTTGCGGCCCAAGCGCTGCTGCTGGGCCACCATGGCGTGGCGCACCTGCGCTATCACCGACACTTCGCTCACGGAATTAGAAATCCGCATCTGGCGAATATCGTCTTCCCGAATCTTATCGTTCAGGCAAAGCTCGTTGCGGCCCGTGCGGCGGTTGCGCTTGAAACTAATGTGGATATCCTCGCGCAGGGCACGCTCTACGCGCTCCATATCATCGAAGGCGATGTTGTTTTCCAGCAGGAAAAGCGTGACGCCCCGGTACATGGCCCCGGTATCGAGGTAGGCGTAGTGGAGAGTGGCGGCAACTGCCTTAGCAGTAGTGCTTTTGCCACACGAGGAGTAGCCATCAATGGCGATGACGAGGTTTTTCATAAACGCGCGGAAACGGCCATTGGCCCCGCAAGATTACGAAATCCATTGCTTCCGGCCGCTGCCGGCGGCCACCAACCGCCCCGGCACCGAACCAAAAAAGCCGGCTACCGAGGCCTCCAGGCCTTTATTTAACTGCTGATTAACCAGATAAAAAGGATTAAAAAAAAGTCGACCTGCCAACCCGATGCCCGTGCTGCCATCGCGCCCGGCGGCCCACTCGGCGCGGTAAGCCCGCACCAGGCACTCGCCCAAGAAGCAGCCCAGCGCCGTGACGAAGCCTTCGCGCTCGGCGGGGGGTAGGGAGGCGCGCTGGGCTTCGATGAAGCGGGCCAGTTCCTCCACGGCGGCGGCGTTGTAGGCGGGTAGGCTCAGCTGCTGGCGTACTTGCTCGGCAGCTTCTTGCAGGGCGGCGGTTTCGGGCGAGTTCTCGGGCATAGACTATTATAGTTAAGTACTGAATATGGGCCGTAGCGCCTGCTTAAGCGGGCAGTAGCGGCCGGCTAGTTGCGCGCCGCACCGGGCCGCTTCAGGAAATCGACGTATTCCTGCATTATCTGCACCACATCATTACGGCCCAGTTTGCCGCTGCTTACTTCTTGTGCTAAGATAGGGCTATCGCGCACAATGGCTAGCATAGCCGTCTTAAAGTCGGCTTTGCCACTGGGCAGCAGTTGCAGGGGCACCTGGGGGCGGCTCACAAAGTAGCGCGCCTTGCCATAGTCGGCGCACAGCTCCAGCACGCGCACGCCGTGCTGGTTGAGCAGCGAATGCACCAGCTCGGGCTTATCGGCGGCTTGCGCTCTTCCGGGTAGGTTGCTCATCACCAAAAAGGTATCGCGTTGCACCTCTAGCTGGCGCCAGGCCTCAAAATCTAGCTTCAACTTGTCGGCGTCGGCATCTTTCACCACTAGCTTTTGGCCATCGAACACGAGCTTCTGCGACTTATGCCAGCTTCCGTCGGGCAGTTGGTAGCTGCCTTCGCCCTTGCGGTAGTTGGGGTTGCGGTTATTACCATAGTACATATGGTTCATGTTCATCTGGCTGATGTTCATCGGCGGCGGCGAATAGCTCGGAAACCCTTGCGCCCGCCCTACCCGACTCATCAACAAGCAAGCAACCACCCCCAGCAACAGCGTATACTTACGCATAAAATACTTATGTACAGAGTATTAGCAAATAAATTATTTTTTAGTGCCGTTGGCCTTCCACTGGCCGTAGGCGGCTAAGAGCTGCGGCAGATGTTCGGGCAGAATTTGCTGGTCTAACTCCAGTTGAGTGGCCAAGGCAGCGTAGTCGCGTACCACAGATGCCAGCGCCATTCGAAACTGCCGGGCATTGGGGGGCAGCACCACCAGCTTGCCCGGGCTGGTGAGGAGGGTGTATATCACCGGGGTTTCGGGGGGGGTAGGGAAAGCCACGTATTCGGCTACCTGAAACCCCGCACTGCGGTACAAGTGCCGGGCAAACGTGCTGCGCAAGTGCTGCACGGGTTTGGGAATATCCACGCCGTGCACTACCTCAAAAGTGTCGCGCCCAATGGCAAAGGCCCGCACGCTGTCGGCGGGGTACACGAGCGCGTACTTGGGCTTGTGCTCGGCATCGCTTACCGATAGCGTATGCTCGTCGTAGAGAAGCTTAGCGCGCTTCCAATCGCCGGCAACTAATTGATAGCTACCGCTTCGAAAAGCCGTGGGCTGGCTCGGCGGAGCGGGCGCCTGGGCGGCCACGCGCCCAGCTAATAGTAGAAAAGCAACAAGTTTGTAGATTTTTCGCATATACTTGATTAGTAGGCTCTCCAGAGCCCCTAAAAGTAATTGCGCAGCTTAATGTCCGCAAGGGCAGGGCACCGTTTTACCGCCACTATGGTGCTTGTACCAGCGGGTTTTTTGTTGGAGCGAGCCGTGGCCGGCGCAGCCGCTGGCCGTGCTCAGCACGGCCAGTAGCAGCAGCCAGGCCGGCAAACGAGAGTTGATGAATAGCTTCACGGCGTAAATTTTTATTAAAAGTACCTTTTCCCGGCTACGTTGCCCAACGCGGCTGGCCGGGCAGATAGTTTATTCCCCTTCCCATGGCTGCTGATTTTTCGCTTTTTGTTAATCTAGTCGATATTCCGGCGCGCACTATTTGCCCGGCTACGCTGCGCGTGGCAAGTGGGCGCGTGGCAGCTATTGAGCCTCACGCCGGCGCCAGCAGCCCCGATGCAGCCTTGCCCTACGCGCTGCCGGGCTTTGTGGATGCGCACGTGCATGTCGAGAGTTCTTTGCTAGTGCCCAGCGAGTTTGCGCGGCTGGCCCTACCCCATGGCACGGTGGCCACGGTGTCGGACCCCCACGAAATCGGCAACGTGTTGGGCGTGGCCGGCGTGCAGTACATGCTGGACAATGCAGCGGCCGTGCCGTTCAAATTTTGCTTTGGGGCACCGAGCTGCGTGCCTGCTACCCCCTTCGAAACGGCCGGGGCTGAAATAACTGCAGCCGACATCGAGCAGTTGTTTCAAAACCCCCAAATTGGCTACCTGGCCGAAATGATGAACTGGCCCGGCGTGCTGGGCCGCGACCCCAGTGTGGTCGAAAAAATAGACATCGCTCACCGCTACGGCCGCCCCGTAGATGGCCACGCGCCCGGCCTGCACGGTACCGATGCCGAGCGCTACGCCAGCGCTGGCATCAGTACCGACCACGAGTGCTTTACGGCGGCCGAAGCGCGCGACAAGCTGGCGGCAGGCATGAAAATCCTCATTCGCGAAGGCTCGGCGGCCCGCAACTTCGATGCCCTCATCGAACTGCTGCCCCAGCACTACGCCAACCTCATGTTTTGCTCCGACGATAAGCACCCCGACACATTGTTGCTAGGCCACATCAACCAGCTGGTGCAGCGGGCAGTCGCGCTGGGCTACAATGTGTTCGACGTGCTACAAATGGCCTGCCTCAACCCCGTCGAGCACTACCGGCTGCCCGTGGGCCAGCTGCGGGTGGGCGACCCGGCCGACTTTATTGTGGTGGATAACCTCACCGATTTCCCCGTGCGGCAAACTTACCTCGACGGCGTGCTGGTGGCCGAAAATGGCCACTGCCTCCTACCCCCCTCGCCGGTGGCCGTGGCTAATAATTTTCACGCCCAGCCGGTGCCAGAAGCGGCGCTGGCTGCGCCCGTGGCTAGTCGTCCGCTGGTGCCGGTTATCGAGTGCTTTGATGGGCAGCTCATTACAGCCCGCCGCGAGTTGGCCCTACCCCTCCTAAATGGCCAGCCCCAACCCGACCCCGAGCAAGATGTGCTGAAGCTGGTGGTGCTCAACCGCTATGCGCCGGCGGCCCCGCCCGCCGTGGCGTTCATTAAGGGCTTCGGGCTGCGCGGCGGGGCGCTGGCCAGCAGCGTGGGCCACGACTCGCACAACATCACGGCGGTGGGTAGCGACGACGCCAGCCTGGCCCGCGCCATTAACCTGGTAGTGGCTGCGCAGGGCGGCCTGGCGGCCGTGGCCGCCGATGGCGCCGAACTGGCCCTACCCCTCCCCGTGGCCGGCCTCATGTCGGACCGCCCAGGCTTGGAGGTAGCTGCGGCCTATTCGGCGCTCGATGAGTTTGCCAAAACCCAGCTAGGCTCGGGCCTGCAAGCGCCCTTTATGACGCTTTCGTTCATGGCGTTGCTGGTTATTCCCAGCCTCAAGCTCAGCGACAAAGGTTTGTTCGACGGAGATAAGTTTGAGTTTGTAAAGTAAAAAAGCCGCCCGCAGCCACTCCGTATTCGACGGAGTGGCTGCGGGCGGCTTTTTTTTCTGGGCTTCTGCCCGCTATGCTACGGCGAAGCGCTTGGCCAGCAAGCGCTGCATTTTTTCTTCAGTCAAGGGCTTTGTCAGGTACTCCACATTGGGGTACTGCGCCACGCGGGCCGTATCAGCCGAGTGCATGGAGGTAGTAAGTACGGCCACTACCGTGCGCTCTTGCACGGCAGGGGGTAGCTTGCTGTAGCGCTCGATAAAATCGAAGCCGCTCACTCCCGGCATTTTCAAATCCACGAATACCAGGTCGGGTGCATCGGTGGCCGACGTTGCAGGTTGGCCGTCTTTCCATACAGACTCAAATGCCTCATCGGCCTTCGAGAAATTGCTAACCTGGCGGGCTACTGCCAAGCGGCTCAGCAGGCGATTATTGAGAAAACTAGTCGTTTCGTTATCATCTACTAGCACAATATGAGAAAGCGCGTCTACCATAGCAGTTTTGTTTAGCCTAACGAAGTTACTTTCGAGCGCCTGCAAAGCCAAGAGAAAGCGCTAGTATTTTTAGCAGGTGGCTACAACCAGCCCTGGGCCTGCATCCACTCGTCGTTGTAAATTTTGCCCAGGTAGCGGGTGCCGTGGTCGGGCAGGATAATGACCATTGTATCCTCTTCCGTCAAGTGCTCGCGGGCATACTCAAGGGCCCCAAATACGGCCGAGCCGCAGCTCCAGCCCACAAATAGGCCTTCTTCCTTGGCCAGGCGGCGCGTCATGAGAGCGGCGTCTTTGTCCGTGACTTTGATGAACTGGTCGATGACGTCGAAGTTTACATTCTTAGGCAAAATATCCTCGCCGATACCCTCCGTTTTATAAGGATAAATTTCGTTTTCGTCAAAAATACCCGTCTCCTTATATTTCTTAAATACCGAGCCGTAGGTGTCGAGGCCCAGCGTAAATACCGCCGAGTTCTGCTCCTTCAGGTATTTGCTACTGCCGCAAATGGTGCCGCCCGTGCCCACACCGGCCGCTAGGTGCGTGATTTTACCCTCGGTGCCCGCCCAAATTTCGGGGCCGGTGGTTTCGTAGTGCGCGGCCGTGTTCGAGGTATTGTCGTACTGGTTGGGGTAGAAGGAATTCTGCGTTTCCTGGTTGAGGCGGCGCGCCACCGAGTAGTAGCTACGGGGGTCGTCGGGTGCTACATCCACGGGGCATACTACCACTTCGGCGCCCACGGCGCGCAGAATATCCTGCTTTTCCTTGCTCTGCTTGTCGCTCATCACGAACACCGTTTTGTAGCCTTTGGCAATGGCGGTGAGCGCGAGGCCCATGCCGGTATTGCCGCTGGTACCCTCGATAATGGTGCCGCCGGGCTTGAGCAAGCCGGCTGCCTCGGCGTCCTCAATCATGCGCAGGGCCATGCGGTCCTTCACCGAATTTCCGGGGTTAAAATATTCTACCTTAGCTAGTATAGTGCCTTTGATGCCTTCGGTAACTTTGTTGAGCTTAACGAGCGGCGTATTGCCGAGCGTTTCAATAATATGGTTGAAATACATGTGGGTGGGTAGGCAAAGATGAACTGCCTCTGTAGCTACAAAGGTAGGAAACCAACGGGGCGGGCGCCGGTGCGCGCGTAATACCCGCCCCGGCCCTACTTTTGCCCCATTCAATTCTCCCCAACAAGTTAGCCGCCCATGAGCGTTCTCGTCAATAAAGATTCCAAGGTCATCGTGCAGGGCTTCACCGGCTCCGAAGGCTCGTTCCACGCGCAGCAAATGATGGATTACGGCACCCAGGTAGTGGGCGGCGTGACGCCCGGCAAGGGTGGCACCGAGCACCTCGGCCGGCCCGTATTCAACACCGTGGCTGATGCCGTGGCTGCTACCCAGGCCGATACCAGCATCATTTTCGTACCCCCGGCTTTTGCTGCCGACGCGATTTTGGAAGCCGCGCAGGCGGGCATTAAGGTTATCGTAACCATCACGGAAGGCATTCCTACCAAGGATATGATTGCCGTGAAGCACTACCTCAAGGACCGCCCCGGCATTACGATGATTGGGCCAAACTGCCCCGGGGTTATCACCGCCGGCGAGTGCAAAGTGGGCATTATGCCCGGCTTCATCTTCCAGAAAGGCCGGGTCGGGATTGTGTCGAAGTCGGGCACGCTGACCTACGAAGCCGTGGACCAACTTACCAAAGCTGGCCTGGGCCAAACCACGGCCATTGGCATCGGCGGCGACCCCATCATTGGCACGACTACCAAGCAGGCGGTAGAATTGCTGATGAATGACCCCGAAACCGAAGGCATCGTGATGATTGGCGAAATCGGCGGCGGCATGGAAGCCGAAGCCGCTCGCTGGATTAAGGAAAGTGGCAATAAGAAGCCGGTAGTAGGCTTTATTGCTGGCCAAACGGCGCCTCCCGGCCGCCGCATGGGCCACGCTGGGGCCATCGTAGGCGGCGCCGACGACACGGCCGCCGCTAAAATGGCCATCATGCGCGAGTGCGGCATCCACGTAGTGGATTCGCCCGCCGAGATTGGCGATACCATGCTGCGCGTACTGGGCAGCAAGTAAATTTTAGCTTATTGCATAAAAAAGCTCCGGTTTGCGCCGGGGCTTTTTTTATGGAAGCCCCTTAATTTTTGTGCCGCAAGCTCGTTGGTCGAAACACGATGCCCAGGCTTATTAGCCAAGTAGTGGGGGTTAGTAGCTGTTCCGCCTCCAGACTAGGAGTGCCGGGAAAGGAGTATCCGAAAGTAGTTACGCCCTGCACCACTCCTTGGCCATAGCGCAAAAAGGCGTGCGGCTCATAGAACACTTGCGCGGGCGAGTAGCTAACCGGCTGGCCATCACGCAGTACCTCACGGTAGTTAACAACAGTAGTCCGGAAAGAGAAACCGTAGGTGACCTTGGGGCTAGCCTGCTGCGCCGCGTAGAGCTGCCCGTAATAGCGCCAGTAGTTGGCCTGGTAATGGACCGGCACCGCAGGGCCAAATATGGGTAATATTATCGCAAAAAATTCGCCGGTTTGGTCATATAAATCGGCTTTCGCCACCCCTACCCCACTGAGCGCGCCCAAGTAAAATTGTTGACGCTCGCCCAGCAGCCAGTAAGTGCCAAGGCCTACCCCACCCTGAAAGTGGTGGCCGGAGTAATCCGCGGTCACGACCGGGCCCGTGGGGCCGTTTCTACTATCTTGGCCCCCAGTCCTTTGCAAAGCCATTTCGCCTGCTAGTAGCACGTGGGGGGCGGGCGACCATGCTACGTCTGCTTCGAGGCTACTGAGGCGCAACGCGGCCGTAATCTCTACCTCGCTTTTGCTGCGCAGTAGTGGAGTGCAAGGCACCGTTGGCACGTAAACCGCGCAACTGGTTAGCAAGGCAGAAAGAGGCAGCAGCAACCGAACTGCGACGTAAAATGACTTCATAAGTTCGGAGAAAAACTTTTTTTGAGTCGTCTCATATTCGCCCGCCGGAATTGGTGAAATCAGGCTGCGCGCACTGGGCAGCAGGCACGCCGGCTTAATTTAAGCTTACGAAGCGACTGAAAAAGCATGATTTCATCGCCTGTGCGCTGCGCTGGTTTACTAGTGGCTTGGCTGCCAGACTATCCCTAGGCTAGCCATTGGAACTGGGATGCCCGCCGCATACCATCGGTCGCTTTCGGCTTGGCTGCCGGCACTACTCGCCGGCTGCAATGAGCTGAATGACATACCAATGGCCGATTGCAAATGCCAATCAGCAGTAGAGCCCAGAGCCCGGCGGGAGGCCAGCAGCACTTCATGGCGCGGGGCCTGAAAGGGAGGGAGCGGGCCAATTTCAGTTCGCAGCTCTCGGTAATCTACTTGGGCTAGCCGATAAGTAACACTGAAGCTACTCCATTCGCCGAGGTGAGCGAGGCCTACCTGCCCAAACAATTTGGCGTAAGTGCCCGTGCGGCGCTCCGTACCCCAAAATGTATATTGGCGGTCAGCGTAGGCGTAGCCACCACCCCCCAGCGTACTCAGTAGCCATTTGGGGCTTAGGTCCCAATAGCCGCCCAAACTAATTTCTGCCTGCCGGGTAATGAGGTAATTCTGCTGGCCAGTACGCACGGCCACCGTGCCCGCCCCAGCTACCACACAGTGCGATACGGGTGAGTAAGCGGCTGTAGCCTCCAGCCGGCCACTACTCTGCAGGCTGGCCCCAGCATCGAACTGCCCACGCTGCCGCACCAAGGGCATAACTGGCTGCATCGGAGCATACACCGTGCAGCTAGGCAAGCAGATAGCGGCAGCGGCTAACAGCCGCGCACAGGGGTAGGGCGACTTCATATGCGTTGGGAAGACCGTTGTAGAGTTGCGTAATTCACCAGGGCGAAGTACTTTTTTATCTAGCAGCTTCTCAACTCATTTTTCGTAATTTACTGACTTTACAATTTTGACTATAAGTGGCAGAAGAGTCTTTATAATGCGCTAAAAAGGCCTTTTATACGGTATAAGCCAGGACTTTTGCTTACCCCCTACTTTTTGCGCCACAGCAAGTGCGGGTAGATGGCCACACCCACCGACGTGTAGCCGCGACCGACCTTGAACTGCCGAGTAGGGTCGGCGCGGTCGCTGGCCAGGCGGTCGTCGTAGCCAAAAGTGCTTGATACACCCACCGCCGCCTGAAACTGCACCAGCCCATTGCCCGCCTGAGGGCGCAGGCGGAAGTACAGCATGGGTTCGTAGCGCAGGATAGGCGCGCTGTGCACCGGCACGCCTAGGTCGGTAACGTCGGTGAGGCGCAGCTGCACTAGGCGGTACGTTAGCCCCAGGCTCACGGCGGGGGTAGGCTGCCAGGTAGCGTAGGCCTCGCCCGAATACTTGCCGTAGATGGCATCAAAAACGTGGTCTGTGACTTCGCCCAGTAGCAGCACGCTGCTGCCATCGTTTTTGTAGCGCGCCTGGGAATGCGCCTGGCCGAAGCCTACTAGGCCCCCTACCACCCAGTGCGGCCCCAGCGGCCAGTAGGTGCCCACGGCCAGCTCGTACTGGTTGTTTTGGGCATACGAAGAACTGTCGCTGATGTGGCCAGCCAGCTTGGTGCTAGTGGAGGCCCGCACCAGCAGGTGGTTGAGGGGCGAATAGGTGGCGCCCACCTCCAAGCGGTTAGTGAGCGACCAACTGCCTGCTACTTCCAACTCGCCCTTGCCCCGGATTTCGGGGGCGGCAGCCTGCATGGGCACATACACCGCGCAGCCACTCAGCAAGCCTAACAAACTTACCATCAATAGACAACTACAGCGAATCCAGGAGCAAGTAGAGGGGTAGGCCATAGGGAAGCAACTTACGCCCGGCGAGGCAATACTTTTAAATACGTATAGGCAGCAGTATACCTCTAGAGCCCGCAGCAAGGCCAAGCGTTGCAAGCCCAACCGTTCGCACAGGTGAATTTTACGTACAGTCCTTGCTACCCCCTATTGCGTAGCCCACCTAACTTTTTATGTCTGATTATTCCTGTGACGCGCTTATTATCGGCTCCGGCCAAGCCGGCAATCCTTTAGCAAAAGCCCTGGCCGAAGCTGGCCAAACCGTTATTTTAGTAGAAGAAGCCCACTTAGGTGGTTCGTGCCTCAATTACGGCTGCGTACCCACCAAAACGATGCTGGCCTCGGCCGAACGGATGCACCAGGTATGTACGGCCGACGCGCTGGGCATCCGGCTGGGCGGCGTGGCGCAGGTAGATATGCCCGCCGTAGTAGCGCGCAAAGATGCTTTACTCGAAAAATCGCGCCGTGGCTTGCGCGAATCGCTCGCGCCGAAGCACGATAATATCACGGTGCTGCACGGCCAGGCAGCCTTTGTGGCGCCGCGCAAGGTGCGGGTGCAAGAGACGGCTACCCAGACCAGCGAGATTACTGCCAAACAGGTGTTCATCAATACGGGTACGCGCGCGGCCATCCCCGATGTGCCGGGCCTGGCCGATGTTGATTACCTCACTACCACTGAGTTGCTTGATGTGCAGGAAGTACCCGAGCACCTGCTTATTCTGGGTGGGGGCTACATCGGGCTAGAATTTGGGCAAATGTTTCGGCGCTTCGGCAGCCGCGTGACCATCATCGACACGGGCAGCCAAGTGCTGGAGCGCGAGGATGATGACGTGTGCGAGTGCCTGCAAACATCGCTCGAAGCCGATGGAATCGAGTTTTTTTTGGATGCCAAAGCGCGCCACGTATCGCGCAGCGCAGCGGGCCAGCTCACTATTACCCTCGACACCAAGCACGGCGAGCGCCGTTTGCACGGCACGCACCTGCTGGTAGCCACCGGCCGCCAGCCCAACTCCGACCAGCTAAACTTGGCCGTAACTGGCATCAAAACTGACGAAAAAGGATATATCCAGGTCGATAGCCGGCTCCAAACCAACGTACGTGGCGTGTATGCGCTGGGCGACGTGCACGGCGGGCCGCAGTTTACGCACCTCAGCTACGACGACTTTCGGGTGGTGCGCGACAACCTGCTGCACCAAGGCCCGCGCCGCTCGGCCAAGCAGCGCCCCCTCCCCTACTGTGTGTTTACCGACCCGCAGCTCGGCCGCATTGGCCTCAGCGAGACGCAAGCCAAGGATGCCGGCGTCGCTTACCGAGTAGCCAAGATTCCGCTGCACATTCTCAGCCGCGCCCAGCACACCGGCCAGCACACTGGCTTTTGGAAAGTGCTGGTAGGCGCCGATGACCGTATTTTGGGCGCGGCCTTGCTAGGCCCCGAGGCCGGCGACATCATGACTATTCTGCAAGTAGCCATGGCGGGCCGGCTGCGTTACCAGCAGCTCCAAAATATGGTCATTGCCCATCCTATCTGGGCTGAAGGGCTAAACGTGGTGTGGCGCGACTTGAAATAGCGGTTCGTTCATTAATGGTTAAGGGGTAATGTCGCCTAACAAATAGGACTGCATTACCCCTTAACCATTAATGAATTAACCGCTATTTTGTATCCTTCGCCACGCGCACGCCAACCGCCATGATGCCCGGTAGCTGATTTTGGCGCATGTACTGCTCCAGAGTTAGCTGGTACTCCCCGGCCTGCGCGAAGCGCTGGTGTGGCAGGGCCAGAAACTGGTGGTCGAAGATGTCGCCCGCACCGGCCCCAAGAGGCTCGCCGGTTTTAGGATTCATCAGCACCATTTGGTGCAGCAGCGGCTGGCCTACCGGCCGGTTGCCGGGGCCGGTAAGCGTATGCTTGAGGTAGAGATTATAAAACCCGTAGCCCGACGCGTTGCGCACGTTAAAATAAATATTGTAGCGCGCCGCTGTGTCGGCAATAGTGAAGGTGAAAGAGGGGCGCTGCTGCACATCCCATACGTAGGGGTCGCCAGCCGGCGATTTTAAGTCTACATTCTCTTCATACACGCGGCCGGGGTCACAAGCACTCAGCAGCAAAGCTCCCGCCAGCGGCGCCATTACACGCCACGAATACGTCCTAAAACTCATTTTATCAGGCATATACTACTAATTACCGCTTGGGGGCGTGGGCGTGGCGGGGCCGGTGCTATTCCCCCCGCCGTGGCGGCCCGAACCGCCGCGCCGGCCGCGGCTACGGCTGCCTTCGGGGCGGGGCTGCTCGCCGCCTTCGCGGGGTGGGCGCGGCGGCGCTTGGCCAGTGGGCGGCTCGGGGCGGCGGGGCCGCGGCTCTTGCGCGGGGCTCGGCGTGGCGTTGGCATCGCCTGCTGGGTTGCGGCCACGGCCACCACGCCGGTTGAGGGGCCGGGCGGCGGCCCCGCGGCGGCCCCGCTGCTCCGCCGTGTTTTCATCGGGCGCGGCAGCTGGGCCAGCCGAAGCCTCCACCCGCGGCGGGGGGGTAGGCTGGCTTTCAGGACGGGGCGGCCGAGTGGCTTCTGGGCGCTCGGTGCGCTCGCGGCGGCGAGGTTCGCGGGGCTCTCGCGGCTCGCGGGTTTCGGGGGTGGTAATAGCAGCTGCTTCGGGGCTGAGTCCAGCGGGGCGGTCGCCGCGCTCTTTGCGCTTGCGCTTACCCCGTTTGCTACCCCCTTTTATTTGGTCATCGAGGCGGTCGAGGTCTCCCTCCATCAGGGTCGAAACAGCGGGAGCAATTTCCTCTTGCAGGCGCGGAGCCAGCAGGCTGTCGGGCTTTTCGCCTTTTTTATTGAGCTCTAGCACTTCGCGCACGCGTTCAGTGCTCAGCATCACCCAGTTGTTATCGCCCCGAAAGGCAAACCACATGCGCTTGCGGAAGATGTCGGTTTTTTGCAAAAACGCTTCGCCGTTGCCTACCAGCAAGGGGCGCTGCACCTGCGGAATATCCTTGAGGGCATCGAGGTAAGCGTCGAGCTCGTAGTTGAGGCAGCACTTGAGGCGGCCACACTGGCCGGCCAGCTTTTGCGGGTTGAGGCTGAGGTTTTGGTAACGCGCAGCAGTGGTACTCACAGCTTTAAAGTCGGTGAGCCAGGTAGAGCAGCACAGCTCGCGGCCGCACACGCCGATGCCGCCGATACGGCCAGCTTCTTGGCGCAGCGATATCTGGCGCATCTCGACGCGCACCCGAAACTCGTCGGCTAGCCGTCGAATCAGCTCCCGGAAATCGACCCGGTCTTCGGCCGAGTAGTAGAACAGTGCGCGGGTGCGGTCGGCCTGGTACTCCACATCGGAGAGCTTCATGCGCAGGCGCAGTTCCTCTACCACGGCGCGGGCCCGAAACATAGTGCCATTTTCGAGGTCGCGCACGGCTTGCCAGCGCTCCTCGTCGTCGGGAGTGGCCACGCGCAGAATGGGCTTGATGTCGCGCGAGTCGGTAGGAACCTTCTTTTTACGCATTTGCAGGCGCACCAACTCACCCTTGAGCGAGACGTGGCCCAAATGCCAGCCCGAGCCTACAGCTTCGACCACCACGGCATCGCCCGTGACGAGGGGTAGGCGTTTGTCGTTGCGAAAGAAATCTTTGCGCCCACCTTTAAAACGGACTTCTACGCAGTCGAAACCGCGGAAATCGGAAGGCATATCGACGTCGGCGAGCCAGTCGAAAACGTTGAGGCGGGTGCACCCGCCCGAGGAGCAGCCACCTTTAGAGCCGCAGCCGCCGACCTTAGAGGTCGAGCAGCCGCCGCCGGATGAACAAGAAGAACAAGCCATGAGGCTGAGAGACTATATGATGAGGCAGCCGCAAAAAGGAGGGCCGCACGAAAGTGGAATCTAACAAAGATAACCGATTAGGTAAGCCCAAAAGTTTGACCCCAGAAAAGCCTCAAGGTTGCGGTAATTGGGGTAGTAACCCAGCTTTTACTTAACCATGCGGATAGTGCGATTGCTTTTATCTGCCATGCACAGCCAGCTAAGGTTGCCCACTGCTACGCCGAAAGCAAATTTAAACCGTGCTTCGACACAGCTGCTGCCCAAGCTACTCCAGCCCTTGAGCACCCCAGCAGCTGTGAAAACATACCCCTGCGGCCTGATTTGCCAGATGACGGAATTGATGTAAGCCACGCCACTTACATCAACGGCTACGCGCCTTGGTACAGTGAAGCGGGTCGGGCTTCTACCCCTTCCGCACTGCCTTCGCGGCCGGCTGTGCTAGCCAGCTAGTCACGGCTAATGCAGCAGATTGGCAATGGCGAGCACGACCCCGAAATATAAAAAATATTATGTATAATTTATATAAGCACCTCATTCTCACCTTAAATCAAAAAACAGTAGCCTTATTCAGACTCCTCTTTACGATTGCTCTTATCAAAATATTTCTCCAAAACTCAGATTTCAACCCTAGCCTCCGCCACTGAATCCTTCTTTAAATACAGCTATTACTTATGAGAATAATAATATTTACATGCTTAATAATATAACAGCAACAACGTTACACAAATGTGTAACATTTAGGCATTTATTAGCTCTAGCATTGCAGGCTGGATAATTAATTTCACATTTGGGCACGGTTTCATTCTTTTTTCACTTATCCCCAAACTACCATTTATGTTCAAATTTTCTTCCTTACTAGCTATTGGAGCTGGTGCCGCTCTAGCCCTATCGGGCTGCCAAAAAACGGAGGATACGGCAGCCAAACCTTCCGCCATTACGCCCGAAGTTACGGCCCAGGTAAAAGCCCTTGGCTTCGGCACCGGCGACCTGAAAGCCGTGGAGGGCGGCTACGTGGTGGAGGGCGATATTTTGCTCACGCCAGAGTTGCTGGCCGGCTCTACCGACTACCGCATGCTGCGCGTAGGGGCTGATGAGCAGTACCGCACTACCAACCTGGTAACCCGCCTACCCCGCACTCTTACCGTGAGCATTTCGAGCCAGTTTCCGACCACGTACGTGTCGGCAATTGACGAGGCTATTCGCCGCTACAACGCCGCCAACCTACAGCTGAAATTCCAACGCATTACGTCGGGCACGGCCGACTTGCCAGTTAAATACTCTGCCAACCTTGGGGCAGGTGTATTAGGGCAATCGGGCGGCTTCCCAACGAATGGCAACCCGGCGCCTGGCTTTACACTGGTACCCAACGTCATTGGCAACCAAACGGTTAATGCCATTGCTACCATTATGGCCCACGAAATGGGGCACTGCATTGGCTTCCGCCACACCGACTACATGAACCGGGCGTATAGCTGCGGGGGCAGCGCCTCTAACGAAGGCGCTAGCAATGTGGGCGCCATCCTCATTCCTGGTACGCCTTCGGCCGCCGACCCCAACTCTTGGATGCTGGCGTGCGTGGGCACCAACGTGAACCGCCCTTTCAACAGCAACGACCTCACGGCCCTCAACTACCTGTATTAAGCTTTGAAAAAAACTTAGCTACGAAGCCCTCGGTCTGCTGAGCAGGCCGGGGGCTTTTTGCTGGATGCTAGCTACTGCACCAGCACTACACGGCGGGTGCGCGCGGAGCCGCCTCCGGTGGTGGGGGTAGCGCGCAGCAGGTATACTCCCGGCCGCAGGCCGGTGGTGCTGACTAGATTAAGCGCCCCGTCAACCAAGGCCATATGTACGTGGCGCCCTAGGGCATCGTAAAGGTCTATGTGCAGTGCGATGCCCGGCTCGCCGGCTACCTGTAGCTCCTGGCCAATGGCTACGGGCACCGGAAACACTAGCAACTCGCCCTGATGCGCCACCTGCACTTCTACCACCTCGCTGTAGAAGGTGTGGCCCGCTATATCTTGGCCCATTATGCGGTACTGGTTGAGGCCAGTCGTGGCCGTGAGGTCCGTAAAAACTGTAGTTAATTGGTTTACAGCATTAAGCGTCTGGATAGTTTGGAAGCCGCTAGACCCGAGGCGCTGAAGCTGCACCGCTTGCAGGCGGTAAAGCGTGCCTAGCGACAACACCAGCCGTGCCGTATCGGCCACAGCCTGCTGCGCTAAAAAAGAACGGATATAGCAGCTCACACCCGCTTCGGCCAGGTTGGCGGTGGCGCCACGTTCGGCCAGCCGCCCTCCTAGCACCGGCGCCACCGCGAAATACGTTCCCGCATTGCGCGCAGTGGGCACGCGCAGTAGTGTATCGGCTACGAGTTGCAGGGGCTCGGGCGCAGTAGCCCCCAGCCGATATACCTGGTACTGCGTGGCGCCGGGCGTGGCGGGCCAGGTTAGCAGCGCCTCGTCGGGGCATACGTAGCCGACGTGCACTGGTAGCGGCCGAGCCAGCGCAAACGTATCGGAAACATAGGCCTGGCCACCCACTACGCAGCGCACCTGCGCCAGCGTGGTTGTGTCGGGGGCAGCCCAGCCATAGGTTTGCTGCGCCACGTCGAGGCGGGCTGCGATGGGGCGCCAGGTGGCCTGGCCTACTGGGCGGTAGTCGAGCTGTGCGGGCGTGGCCGGCCCCGCCCAGTTCCAGCGCAAGTTGGCCAGCTGGCCGGAGCGCACATTGCGCAAGGCATTGGGCACCAGCCATTCAAAGCCGGCCGCCACCACTTCGTAGGCCAAACTAAACGCTTGCGGGCCGCTGCCCACGTGGTAGCCGCGCACACGTAGCTGATAGGTACCGGCGGCGGGTAAGCTAATTGTTACCTGCTCGGCGTTGTTGAGGTGGTCGGGGCGGCGGCGAGCCGGAAGGGCTAACGAGTCGAGGTGGGGGTAGGCGCTGAGCGTCCAGGGCAACCAGCGGTTGGTGGGGCTGGAGCCTAGCACTTCTAGGTCAAGGTCGTTTACGAGGGCCTGGGCGGCGTTGGCGGCAGCTTCGGGGTCGGTCCAGGTCAGCGTCACTTTCAGTTGCTGTGTGCCAGCGGGTACCACCAGGGGAATTACTTGTTCTTGGTCTTGGCCAACCACCCCGGCCCGGTAGCGGCCTTCCAGCATGGTGCGCACAGCGCCTAGCGCATCCAGTTGCCCATATCCAGCCACAAAATCAACCTCGGGTCGGCCCACATCATCGGCACTGTTGAGCAGGGCAGCCCTCACCAGCGCGGCGGGGGGTAGGGTGCCTTGCTGGTTACGGTAGGCCTGCTGCACCAACAAGGCCGCCCCTGACACCAGCGCCGAAGCATCGGATGAGCCGGCGTCGCCATATGCTACCAGTTCGGGCTTCACCCGGCCATCGTAGGCCGGCCCCCGCGAACTGAGTGCTGCTACCTGGCCTTGGGCATCGGTAGCGCCCACGCTCACTGAGTTTTTCGACATTTTAAATTGCCCGGTGAGGTTAGCTACCCCCGCCAACCCGTGGTAGGCGCCACTCGGGCTGGCCGCCGTACCCGAGTTACCGCTCGAAAACACGTGTAGCAACGTGGGCAACTGCCGCGTTTGCTGGTCGTAGCCCTGGGCCTCAAGGCCATAGTAATTCTCGATGCCCGTGCCATACGAGTGGTTTTGTACGCTCACACCCAGGCGGGTTAGCTCGGCGTTGGCATCGGGTAGCAGGTTGGTGTAGGATGACGACGCAATGAGGGCTTGCCAGGCAGCTCCCTCTCCCCCCGGCCCCGAATTGCCACCGCCCGCGATGAGCGTAGCCATAATGCTGGCGTGCGCCGACTCGATAACCGTTCCGGCGGGCGTGTTCACGAGCCGCCCACGAAAGTCGAGGTCGGTGGGGTCCAGCGGGTTTTCTTTAATAGATACCGTAAGGCCCTGGCCAGTGAGGGCGGGGTAGCGCCGCTGCACGGCACGCAGGTTGTTCACGGTGAGGTCGGCTTGGTTAAGCAAGCGCTCATCGTGGGCCACGCGCGTAGGCACATCTACAAACTCTACGAATTGCGATGCGGCCAATTGCCGCAACCCGCTATCTGATAGATTCTTGACTTCCATTACTACCCCCTCCTCCCCCACCGGGCGTATCAGCGCTCCCGGCAGCGCCTGCTTGGCCCATTGCCGAAAGCCTACCGCATCGCGCACTCGAATGCGCACCGCCCGGCGGCCAGATGTTTCGTGGCTGCCTACCCCCGGCGCCAGCTTGGCCGGTGCTATTTGGGCTTGCAGTGGGGCAGCTGTCAGTAGCCACAAACCCACTGTCGTAGAACCAGTAATAGACAGATAATGAGCGTATTTTAATAATCTCAAACCTAGCAGTATAAATAGTAAAGGATTTCCTTTCTGGACTTGCTACCAAGGTAAGCAAAAGCCGCAAAAAGCCCGGCTGTTTATTCCTGATTAGGCAGGAGTAAACAGCCGGGCTTAAATGCCGGGGCAATGGTGCTAGCTTATTCGCCGGGCTTCAGCACCACTTTCACGCAGTTGTCTTTTTTGTGGCGGAAAATGTCGTAGCCGTGCGCGGCTTGGCTTAGCGGCAGGCGGTGCGAGATAATATCGTCTAGCACTACTTCGCCCTTGATGATGTGCTGCAACAGCTTATCAATGTGCTTATGTGCCGGGGCTTGGCCGCCAACCAACTTGATGCCTTTATCAAAAAACTGCCCTACGGGGAAGTTATCGTTGGTGGTAGCGTACACGCCCAGCACCGATACCACACCGCCGCGGCGCACGGCGCTCATGCAGGTTTCGATGATTTTAGGCGAGCCTTTTTCGAGGTTTATGACAGCCTTGGCACGGTCGAGCAGATTGCGGTCGGGCTCAAAGCCTACGCAATCGACGCACACATCGGCGCCACGGCCTTCGCTCATATCGCGGATTATCTGCACTACTTGGTCGTGGCTTTCCCACAAGATGGTTTCGCAACGCGTGGTTTCCTTGGCTTTATCGAGGCGATACTGCTGGGTATCTACAATAACTACGCGGCCCGCGCCGCGCAGCCAAGCGCTTTTGGCCGCCATAATACCCACGGGGCCCGCGCCGAAAATGGCAATGAACTCGCCGCCTCTTACCTCGGCCCAGTCGATGCCCGAATAGCCGGTAGGGAAAATATCAGTTAAAAACAATACCTGCTCATCCGTCAGAAAATCTGGCACTTTGCGCGGGCCGAAGTCGGCATATGGCACGCGTACGTACTCGGCCTGGCCGCCATCGTAGCCGCCGTAAAGGTCGGTGTAGCCAAAGAGTGCGCCACCCTTCTGCGTAAGCAGGCCGCCCTCGGGGCCATAGTGGTCAGGATTAGAGTTTTCGCAGTGGCCAGGCAGCTCGTGGTTACACATAAAGCAATGTCCGCAAGCCACCGGAAACGGCACCACCACGCGGTCGCCGCGCTTGAGGTTGCCCACACCGCGGCCTACTTCTTCTACTATGCCCATGAACTCGTGGCCGAGCACCATGGGGCTGGTGGGGAGGCTACCATTGTAGATGTGTAGGTCGGAGCCGCAAATAGCCGTGCTGGTTACGCGGATAATGGCATCGCGCGAATCCTTCAGCTTGGGGTCGTCGACGGTGTCGACGCTCACATTGCGCGGACCGTGAAACACTAATGCTTTCATGGGAAAGAGAAAAAATTGAGTGGAAGAACGAGTCTGAACTAACGGACCGAACCAAGGCTGGTTGCTCTTTTACTCATATTTATTCGGATGCGCAACTTTGTTACATTAACCTCAAGTCCAACTATCTTTTGTGCTACACCTGAGCCGCTATGAGCAGTTAACTGCTCAGCCTCAGTAACCGAATTAATCTGGCCGGCTGATTACAGTTGATAAATTACCACTCCCTTCGTAGTGACGAAGTAAGCGTACTGGTCGCCCAGTAGCACTTGGCGCACTGTCGTTGCATCAAGGCCAGGGGGTAGGGCTTGTGTACGCTCGGTAAGGTTGTAGAGGTGGAAGAAATGCAACTGGCCCTCGCTCAGATATACTAGCTCATCGCCGCGGAAGGTGATGAAATCGAGACTCAAAAAGGGTAGTTTTTTGCGGTAATTACCCAGATTATCAAATACAAAAATGCCGCTCGTGTGGTCCACCAAGTACAAATTATTTTGGTACTGGCGCAGGAAGCGAAAGTCGGGCCGGCTACGGCCAATAATGAGGTCAAGCGGCGTACTTTGCACCACGCGTAAAGCCTGCGGGTCGAATTCGCGCAGCGTAAGGTTGCTTTCATCGAGTACCCACAGCAGGCCGTCGGGGGCCAGCGTAGCGGTGCGCACTGTGCCGTCGATATAATCAGCCAGCCTGATTTCACTCAGCGGCGCCAGAAAGCGGTCGAGGAGCAGCACTTGCTGTCGGTCGTCGTAAAAAACGAGCAGGCTATTCTGGTTCCAGGCTTCTACCACAGCCATGTGGCCGGGCTGCGCGGGCGAGTACGTGTTAAGTGGCTGGCCATCGCGGCCCAACTGGCGCAAGTTGTTGTCGCGGTCGGCCAAATACAGCGTACCGCGCCGGTCTAGGGAGGCGGCCCCGGGAGTAGGCAGCGTCAGGTTCTTGACCAGCGCCCACGTACCCGAAGCCGGCGTCGGCGCATTGGGATTAACGGTTTTTTCGGGAGATGCCGCTTCTACGGGGGCTACGCGGGCGGCCGGCGCTACCGAAGCCGCGCTAGGCACAGTGCCTTGGCCATGGGTTGCCAGTGGCAGCAGGCAGGCCAGTACGGTACCCCAGCGCACCCCTACCCCCTCCGGCCGACCTAAAGCTGGTCTAGCGAGCCACATCGCTCGTAAACTCGCGCAAAACCAACTCGTTGCCATCATACACGCCGTAGGAGCAATAATTGACCCATTCGCCCAGGTTAAGGTAACGGCTACCGGGGCCCACGGCTACGTCGAGGGGTAGATGCCGGTGGCCAAACACGTAATAGTCGTGGTGCTGGCGCTTTTCGACCTCCCGGCAGTACACCAGTAGCCACTCGTCTTCGCCAAAATACTTGGCGTCGGCGGCGCCATTTTGGATGCGCGAGCGGCGACTCCAGCTATTAGCTAGGCCGATACCCAAGTTGGGGTGCAAGCGGGCAAAAAGCCACTGCGTAAAGCGTGAGCCAAATACGGGTTTCAGCACGCGCCGGTAAGCAAAATCACCTGGCCCCAGGCCATCGCCGTGCCCAATATGAAATAGCTGATTCCCAATGCGCTGCGAAACTGGTGCCCGCATAATGGGAATTCCCATTTCTTGGGTGAAGTAGCCAAACATCCACATATCGTGGTTGCCAGTAAAGAGTGTAATGGGTAGCCCACCATCTGTTAGCTCGGCCAGCTTGCCTTGCAAACGGCTGAAACCTCGCGGAATAGCGTGCCGGTATTCAAACCAAAAGTCAAAAATATCGCCGAGCAGGTATATCGCCGCTGCGTCTTTGGCAGCCTCGTCGAGCCAGCGCACAATGCGCCGCTCGCGTTCGCGGGAAGTTTCGGCATCGGGCGCGCCCAGGTGAAAGTCAGAGGCGAAATAGACTCGTTTCCCCGGCGGCAGGGCTTGTGGTGGCAACTCAGGTAACAATTCAGGCATCATCTTCGAGCAAAAACAGCGTGAGCCGGCGCGGACCATGGGCCCCAAGTACCAGCGTTTTCTCAATGTCGGCCGTGCGGCTGGGGCCCGTCGTGAGCGACAACATAGAGGGTAGGGCGGCCCCGTAGCGGCTTTGCATCACGCGCAGCGCATCGCCTATTTCGGCCACTACTTGGCTAGGCCGGGCTAGCACAAGGTGCTGGTCGGGGTAGATGCTGAGGCGCCGGCCGCTGGCCGTAGCGGGTGCGACCACCACGCTGCCCGTGCGCGCTACCAGCGCCTCGCACGAGGTAAGCCCCCCGGCCGCCTGCGCCCGAAAATCCGTTTCGGTAGCTTGAAATGGAATGTCGGCCGCGGTTAACAAGGCCTGCATAGCTGGCTCCCACACGTAAAACTGCTGGCCGGCCGGTAACCGCTCGGTTAGCCACGCGCGTAGTTCGGCGCCAAGTTGCAGCAAGGTCTCGCAATAAAAAAACTCTCCTCCCACACGCCGAAAGCTCTCGGCAAACGTCACAGCCAAGTCATTGACTGGCAACGGCGGATGCACTGGAGCACTCCAGTCAGGCAGAGGGGGTAGGGGCGCAGGCCCGGCCGCTAGTGCCGTACGAATGCGGGCGAGCATCTTTTCGCGAGAAGACATAGCGCAAAGGTAGGGCGGGTTAGGGCAGGGTAGCCACGCAAAAAAGGCTCGCCGAAATCGGCGAGCCTTTCCTATTCTTCTTCACTTAAGTTGTTAAACTGACTCTGCTTCGGGTTGGCCGGGGAGGTGCAACTCGGGCAGGTCGCCGGCCAGCGGCGTGCCGGGGTGCTCTTGGCGCACTTCGCTGGCAGTTTCCGAACGGTCGGTGCCAGCCATGTGTGCCTGGTAGTTGGTTTGGCCACCAAAGGGGCGCTTGCCGACGAGACGCTCCAAGTCGTCTTGCAACAGCACTTCTTTCTCCAGCAACTCTTTGGCAATTACTTCCAGTTCGTGGCGGCGTTCGGTCAGCAGTTCTTTCGTGCGGACGTAAGCTTGCTCAATGATGTTCCGAACTTCTTCGTCAATCATTTGCGAGGTAGCTTCCGAGTAAGGCTTCGAGAAGCCGTATTCGTTCTGGCCCTTCGAATCGTAGAACGAAACGTTGCCGAGCTTCGAGTTCATGCCGTACATCGTCACGATGCTATAGGCCATTTTCGTGATGCGCTCCAAGTCGCTGAGAGCACCAGTCGAGATTTTGCCAAAGACAATTTCTTCAGCAGCGCGGCCACCGAGGGCCATGCACATCTCGTCAATGAGCTGCTCTGTATTATACAAGAATTGCTCTTTAGGCAAATATTGTGCGTAGCCCAGTGCGGCTACCCCCCGCGGCACGATGGACACTTTCACCAACGGGTCGGTGTGCTCCAAAAACCAGCCGGTGATGGCGTGGCCAGCTTCGTGGTAAGCCACGATACGCTTTTCGCCGGGGCTGATAATCTTGTTTTTCTTTTCCAAACCCCCAATCACCCGGTCGATGGCATCGGTGAAGTCTTGGTTGGTCACCATCTTTTTGTCGCGGCGAGCAGCGATGAGCGCGGCTTCGTTGCAGACATTGGCGATTTCGGCGCCGGCGAAACCAGGCGTTTGAGCCGACAGTTTCTTAGCGTCTACATCAGGGCCCAGGGTCAGCGGCTTCAAGTGAACCTGAAAAATCTCGGTACGGCCATTAATATCTGGCTTGTCAATACTCACCTGGCGGTCGAAACGACCAGGACGCAGCAGTGCCGAATCCAACGTATCAGGGCGGTTAGTAGCAGCTAGGATGATGACGCCCGAGTCGGTGCCAAAACCGTCCATCTCCACTAGTAGTGAGTTCAGGGTGTTTTCGCGCTCGTCGTTGCCACCGGGCATAGCACCGCGGCTCCGCGAGCGGCCCACGGCATCAATCTCATCAATGAAGATGATGCACGGCGCCTTGGCTTTCGCTTGCTTGAACAAGTCACGCACGCGAGCTGCACCAACCCCTACAAACATTTCTACGAAGTCGGAACCCGACAGCGAGAAGAATGGCACATCGGCTTCGCCAGCTACTGCTTTAGCCAGCAGGGTTTTACCGGTGCCGGGAGGACCTACCAGCAGCGCACCTTTCGGAATTTTACCGCCCAGGATAGTGAATTTGCTGGGGTTTTTCAGGAACTCTACAATCTCTTGTACTTCCTCTTTAGCTTCCTCCAGGCCAGCTACGTCTTTGAACGTAATCTTTACCTTGTCACCGCCATCAAACAGAGCCGCACGGCTCTTGCCAATATTGAAAATCTGGCCACCAGGCCCGCCTGCGCTGCTCATGCGGCGCATTAGGAAGATGAATAAGATGATGCTAGCGATGATGAGGCCGTACCCGCTGATGAAGTCAAACAGGCTCTGACGGTCCGAAATATCCAACGCTACCCGGTCCCCTACTGGCTTGTTGGCCTGTAACTTTTCGAGTTGCTCCTGAAATACTTTGGCGTCAAATACCGGGAAGAAATACTGCGCACCGCGGTCAGCGGCGAATGGGCCACGCTTGGCGGTTAAGTCGCGCTGATACTCTGGTTTTTTTAGGGCCTCAGGCGTGAGGCCAACTTCTACCAACTGCTTGTTCACGACGGTAATGTCGTGCACATCGCCAGCGGCCAGCATTTGCTCGAAGCGCTGCTGGTTGATTTTAACGGCTGAATTGTAGCTCGTAAAATAGAACATGCCGGTAAAGAGCACCAGCAGCCCCGCCATCACCCAGAGCTGCACCCCCGGCCGCGGCGAAGGGGTAGGCAGCGTCGGCTTGCGACGTTTATTGGGCGTTGTATCAGACATAAAAAATGGGCTTAGTTATTTGATAATCAAGACGCAGGTAGTGAGCCCAGCTAGTGCCAAGCTCCCCTACCCCTTAACGCAGCCGGCAAGGAAATACTTTAGCGCGTTACGTCGGCCGTGTCTTCCACGTACGTAAACTCAGCATCACCCCACAGCTCCTCCAAGGCGTAGAACTGCCGCCGGTCGCGCAAGAAAACGTGCACAACCACATCTACGTAATCCAACAAAATCCACTCGCGGTTAGTGCGACCTTCGCTCTGCCAAGGGGCCTGAGCGGTAACTTTTTCCACTTCTTCCTCTACCGAGCGGGCCAAGGCCTCAAGCTGAGTATCGGACGAAGCCGAGGCGATGATAAAATAATCGGCCACTGCGTTCTTCAACTCCTTCAAGTTGAGGACCACAATGTCCATACCTTTTCTTTCCTGCAAGCCGCGAACGGCTATTTCTGCCAATGTGTCCGAATCCTGTCGAACCAAGGTGCTCTTCATAGAGTAAGTTTACGTTTTTACTAAGCTAATGTACGACTGTTAACCCGCGTGGCCATCAGCCCTAATACCTTATTTACAGGCCAGCAGCTCATTTGGCTGCCCGCCTGCCCTTCTACTAACTCAGAAGCGCACCAACTGTTGCGCGAAAACCGGGCCAGCGAAGGATGTACCGTCATTACGGACGACCAAACGGCCGGCCGGGGCCAGCGTGGCAACCAATGGCTGGCCGCACCGGGCGAAAACCTGACATTATCGGTCGTGTGGCTACCTACCTTCTTGGATGCTAGCCAGCAGTTTTTGCTGAGCCAAGCCGTAGCGCTGGGCGTGTACGACTGGGCCGAAACGCTGCTCCAGCCTACCCCCCAGCTGCGGCTGAAATGGCCCAACGACTTGTATTTTGGCACAAAAAAATTTGGTGGCATCCTCATTGAGAACAGCCTAAGCGGCGCAAAAATTCAGTCTAGCATCGTTGGTATTGGACTGAATGTGAACCAACAACATTTTTCAGTGCCTACTGCTACTTCCCTGAGCGTGCTCACGGGGCGTCATTTCCAGCGCGAAGCACTGGCCGCCGCGCTACTCGAGTGCTTAGAGCGGCGCTACCTGCAGTTGCGAGCGGGCCAAGTGGGCCAGCTGCGCCGGGCCTACCTAGCCGCGCTCTACCGCTACCAAGAGTGGCACGACTACGAAGTGGCCGGCCGCCGGGTGCGCGGCCAAATTGTGGGGGTAGAGGAAGATGGCCGCTTGGCCGTCGAGATGGAGAACGCAGTGCAGCGCTTTGGCTTGCAGGAAATTAAATACCTATAGCGCGGGTTAGCCGGTAAAACGGGTAGGCGCTAACGCTTGCGATAGCGGAACCAGCCATTTGTCGATAAAAGCAGTACGCTGGCCGAAATAAGCAGGCGAAAGGAGGTGCGTAGCCCTAGCTTCGTTTAAAATTTCAGCCTCCTAGCAGGCTATCATCCGGCACGGTGCTTGTTCATAGTAGTCTCACCCGGATACTTTAGTTTTGAATCGGCTTCTTGCAAATACGCTTACCTATTCCTACCCATGCGTTTATTTACTCATGTTCTGACGTTGGCCGCTTTGGTGCTAGCTTTTGCACCGGCTGGGGCCACTACGCACCACGTACGCAATGTGCGCATTGGCATGGTTAGCGCCGCGCGCGCTACCCCCCAAACGCCAACCTTGCCAGTGGCGGCACCCACGCTCAGCGTGTTTCCAAATCCTGGCCACGGCCAAATTGCGGTTCAATTGGCGGCACCTCACGGCCACGATTATAAATTTCGCCTCAGCAATGTGCTCGGTCGCGAAGTGCGTTTGTTGGCCCTGCGCCCCGAATTGACAGTAGAGGCCCTACCTCTAGATGTCAGCAATTTGCCCGCTGGGCTTTATTTCTACTCGCTATTGGTGAACGATAAGGTAGTGAGCACCAACCGGCTGACATTGCAATAATCTATTTTAGCAGTATAAATTAGTTACGATAAAAGCAGCTGCCGGCCGGTAGCTGCTTTTTTTACGCCCTCCCCGCGGCCTCGACGCAACCCCTTGGGGGTTGTTGCCTACTTTTGGGGGCTTATTGCCGAATGGCAATGGTTTAGTTATAACGGAATTTCTTTCTGGTCGGGAAGCGGCTGCCGGTGGCAGCAGCAGCCGGTCATTTTTGCCCCGTATGCGTTCATTTCAACGGTTGAATAACCTGGTCGGCTGGGTGGTTTTTGCCATCGCCGCCGCCACCTACCTGCTTACACTAGAGCCCACTGCCTCCTTCTGGGACTGCGGCGAGTTCATTGCCTGCTCGTACAAGCTACTGGTGCCGCACCCACCGGGTGCGCCTACCTTCCTCATCTTGGGGCGACTGATGTCGCTGCTCAGCTTTGGCGATGTTACCAAAGTAGCGGTACTTGTCAATGCCCTTTCGGGCTTAAGCAGCGCGTTTACGGTGCTGTTTTTATTCTGGATTATCACCCGGCTGGCGCGCAAACTGCTGCTGGCGCGGGGCGAGTTTGAAACCGAAACGCCGGAGCCTACTGGCTACCAAACGCTGCTCATCTTGGGCGCGGGGGTGGTAGGGGCGCTGTCGTTCGCGTTTTCCGATTCCTTCTGGTTCAACGCCGTGGAGGGCGAGGTATACGCCATGTCGGCCCTCTGCACCGCCGCCGTGGTTTGGATAATGCTGAAATGGGAAGAACACGCCAGCGAAGCTGATTCGGATAAGTGGCTCATCCTCATTGCCTACGCCATTGGCCTCAGTATTGGCGTGCACTTGCTGAATTTGCTGGCCGTGCCGGCGCTGGCCTTTATCTACTACTACCGCCGCTCGGCCAACCCTACCCCCCTCGGTGGCATCATCACGCTGGCCATCAGCTTGGTTATTGTGGGCTCGGTACTGGTGGGCATCATTCCGGGCCTGCCTACACTAGCTGGAGGTTTTGAAGTATTCTTCATCAATACGCTCGGCCTACCTTTCAATTCGGGCCTGATTATCTTCCTGGCGCTGTTTATAGGGTTGATTTGGTTTGGCTTCCGGTTGTCGCACCGCTTGCGCAGCCAGCTGCTAAACACGGCCATGCTGTGCTTCGTGTTTATCCTCATCGGTTATTCGAGCTACCTAATTGTACCGATTCGCTCATCGTTTCACCCTACTATCAACGAGAACGACCCCGAGGATGTCCTCAGCTTTGTGAGCTACCTCAAGCGTGAGCAGTACGGCTCGCGGCCTTTGCTCTACGGCCCGCAATTCAACGCTCAGCCCGACCACTACGAGGAAGGCGCGCCGCGCTACGTGCGCAAAGACGGCCGCTACCAGGAAGTGCTACCCCGTGCCCAGGAGCCCGGCTACGCCGACGCCGACAAGATGCTCCTACCCCGCCTCTACAGCTACGACCCGGCTCATATTCAAGAGTATAAGAAGTGGGTGCCCGACTTGCAGGAAGGCACCAAGCCTACGATGGGCCAAAACCTGGGCTTCTTGTTCCGGTACCAGATTGGGCACATGTTCTGGCGCTATTTTTTCTGGAACTACGTGGGCCGCGACTCCGATATCCAGCAGGCGGGCGTGGTGACGCCCTTTAGCCCCGGCCGCACTGCCCTACCCCCCCGCATTGGCGAGAGCTTCGCGCACAATAATTTCTTCGCTATTCCGCTCATTTTGGGCCTCATCGGCCTGTTTGTGCAAGTGCGCCGCCGCGGCAATGATGCCCTGATTGTGGGTTTGCTGTTCCTGTTTACGGGCATTGCTATTGTGGTGTACCTCAACCAGCCGCCCATCGAGCCCCGCGAGCGGGACTACACGTTCTGCGGCGCCACGTTTGCGTTTGCCATCTGGATTGGCTTGGGGGTGATTGGCTTAGCACAACTATTAGGTGCAGCCTTGAAAGCCGAGAATGCTCGCGCTACCGTAGCCATTTTGCTGGGCTTGGTTTCGCCCGCCATCTTGGTGGCGCAGGGCTGGAACGACCACGACCGCTCGGGCCGCTACAACTCGGTCGATTCGGCGCGTAACCTGTTGAATTCGTGCGCGCCAAACGCGATTTTGTTTACCAACGGCGACAACGATACTTTCCCGCTTTGGTACGCCCAGGAGGTCGAAGGCATCCGTACCGACGTGCGCGTAGCCGTGCTGTCGTATTTGAATACCGACTGGTACATCCAGCAAATGAAGCGTCGTGCTTACCTCTCGCAGGGCGTGCCCGTGAGCATGGGCGACGCGACCTACGCGCAGGGCAACAACGATATGCTGCCCTTCTCGCCCAACCCGTCGGTGGATAGCTTGGACCTCAAGCAGTTTATCAGCCTTGTGGGCCAGGGCAGCCCGCTGCTGAAGTACACCGACGGCAACTACTCGACGATGACCTTCCCTACCCCCAAGTTTTTTTTGAACGTGGATACTACGGCAGTGAAGGCGTTGAACATCATCCCGAAAGACCGCCAAGGCCAACTTGTGAGCCACATGGAGTGGAGCATGGGTAAACGGGCCATCGAAAAGAAAAACCTGGTGATTCTGGATATGATTGCCACCAATAACTGGAAGCGGCCCATCTATTTTAGCTCGACGGTAGCCCCGTCGGACTACATGAACTTGCAGCCTTACTTCCAGCTTGAGGGTATGGCCTACCGCCTGCTGCCGCTGCGCGACCCCAACTACAACGCCCGCGGCGACGAAGGCTACGTGGAGAAATCGATTTGCTACGACGAGCTGATGCACAAGTTCCAGTACCGCGGCTTGCAGTCGGCCAACATTTTTTACGACGAGAACAACCTGCGCTTCCCAGCCAATTACCGCGATAAGTTTGCCCGCCTTGCCAACGCTTACCTCGCCGAAGGCAATATTGCCAAGGCCAAAGAAGTGGCTGATAAGTGCCTAGAAGTGATGCCCGACGCGGCCATCCCGTACGACTACTACACGCCGCAGCTGGTGCCAGCGCTGCTCGCGGGCGGCGAAAAGGCCAAGGCCGACGCCATCCTCGACAAGCTTACCGACCGCAGCATCCAGATGCTGAGCTATTACCAGACCCACGACGGCGCCCTCTTCGACGATGCCCAGCGCGGCTACCTCCTCACCTTGCAGAGTGTGTACCAGTCGGCCGCCTCACCGGCCGTGAAC
Organism: Hymenobacter ginkgonis; assembly: GCF_009755225.1. GTDB lineage: Bacteria > Bacteroidota > Bacteroidia > Cytophagales > Hymenobacteraceae > Hymenobacter > Hymenobacter ginkgonis. The sequence goes on along the minus strand of NZ_WQKZ01000005.1, from coordinate 233,405 downwards.
GACCAAGTGCGCGCCAAGAAAGCCTACGAGGTGCTCGCGCCTTACTTGCAGCAGGGCGGACAATAGCCACTTCTGTAGCAAGCTTAAAAAGCCCCGCTGGCCTAGTGCCAGCGGGGCTTTTTAATGCTTTACCAGTTGCTTAGTAGCGCGGACTTTTAGGCCACATGTCAGTTTACCTGATACTCGCGGCCTTAAAGTCCGCGCTGTTTGTTTCTACGAATTGATTACTTCAATTCATAGTCTGCGAAGTCTTTGCGCAGCTGCGTTTTGAGCAGCTTGCCAGTGGCGGTGTGGGGCAACTGCGCTACAAACTCTACGGCGTCGGGCTTCCACCAGGTGGCAATTTTGCCGTCGAAAAACGCTAGCAGTTCCTCAGCTGACACGTCGTGGCCGGGTTTGCGCACCACCACTAGCAGGGGGCGCTCGCTCCACTTGGGGTGCGGCACGCCGATGACGGCCGCCTCCACGATGGCGGGGTGCGCCACGGCCAGGTTTTCGAGGTCGATGCTCGAAATCCACTCGCCACCCGACTTGATAACATCCTTCGAGCGGTCGGTGATGTTCATAAACCCGTCGGCGTCGATGGTGGCCACGTCGCCGGTGCGGAACCAGCCGTTGGCCGTGAGCTGGCCGGGTGAAGTGGCGCCAAAATAGTCGCTCACCACAAACGGACCGCGCACCAGCAGGTCGCCAAACGCTACCCCGTCGTGCGGCAGCGGCTGGCCGGCGTCGTTCACAATCTCCATATCAATGCCGAAAATGCTGCGGCCCTGCTTGATTTTAAAGAAGAATTGCGCTTCTTCGGGCAGGTCGAGGTGCTGGGCTTTGAGGGTGCTGACGGTGCCGAGCGGCGAGGTTTCGGACATGCCCCAGGCGTGGCGGATTTCGATGCCCAGTTCTTCATCGAAGGCCTGCAGTAGGGCCGGCGGGCACGAGGCGCCGCCCACTATCATCTTGCGCAGCGTACTAAACTGGCGTTGGCCTTCGCGCATGTATTGCAGCAGCCCAAACCAGATGGTGGGCACGCCAGCTGAGAACGTGACGCCTTCGTGCTCAAACAGTTCGTAGAGGCTGGCCGCGTCGAGCGCGGGGCCCGGCAGCACCAGCTTGCAGCCATTGAGCGGCGCCAGGTACGGAATGCCCCAGGCATTGACGTGGAACATGGGCACGACGGGCAAAATCACGTCGCGCGCGCCGCAATTGAAGCAATCGGGCAGCGAGGCTGCGTACGAGTGCAGCAGCGTAGAGCGATGCGAATAGAGCACTCCCTTCGGCTCGTCAGTGGTGCCAGAGGTGTAGCAGAGCGATGAGGCGGTGTTTTCCTCAAATAGTGGCCACTCGTAGTCGGCGCTTTCGGCGGCCAGCAGCGCCTCGTAGCTGCTCAGGCGGGGTAAAGTTGAGGCAGTAGGCAAATGCTCGGAACCAGCTAGCAGCACCCATTGCTCGACCGTGGGGCAGTGCGGAGCTAACTTTTCGACGAGGGGTAGGAAGGTAATGTCGAAGAACAGCAGCCGGTCTTGGGCGTGATTAATTATATAAATTAACTGTTCAAAAAACAGGCGGGGGTTGATGGTATGGCACACCGCGCCCAGCCCCGAAATGCCGTAGTACAACTCGAAATGCCGGTGCGTATTCCAAGCCAGCGTACCCACGCGGTCGCCGGGCTGGATGCCCAGGCGCGTGAGCACATTAGCCAGTTGCTTGGCGCGCTGGTGGGCCGCAGCGTAGGTGTAGCGAAACAGCCCCCCTTCGGGCAGGCGCGATACAATTTCGGTATCGGCGTGCCACTTGGCGGCGTGTTCGATGAGCCCTGCAATGCGCAGGGGGGTAGGCATCATTAATCCTTGCATGGCCAAGGGAAGAGTGGGTGGGAAAATTGGTGGGCGGAAGATAGCAGCCTACCCCGCTTCCGACGCCGCCCGCGCCGGGAAACCACCTTTCGCAAGCCTGAACACTTCGCGGTTCGCCGGCGTTGAGACGCGTAGTGGCAGCCACCGCTTAGCCCTACCCCCCTGCCAGCTCATGACCATCGCCTGCTCTTCTTCTGACTATCTGGACGTTACTTATCAGCCCGATTTGCGCATCTTAGTGGGCCGCTGGTTGCGCCTCGTTACCGAAGAAGAGGCGCTGCGTGGCTACGACTGTTTGCTGGCTACTGCTCGCCAGTACGACGCGCATTACTGGCTGCTCGACATCAGGCGGCGGCACCGCAGTGCCCCAGCCATGCTCGACTGGCTGCTCCACACTTATTACAACCAGCTCGTGCGCGAGTTGGGGCCGCCTGTGCGCCTGGTGTACTTTATGGCTCCTGGCTTGCGTCAAGAATTTCAGCACGACAATACCGTGCCCGAGCCGCATACCTATCATGCCGACGAGCCGTTCCGCATGAACCAATGCATTACCGAGGCTGAAGCCGTGGCGTGGCTGCTAGCCGAGCAGCGCGTGCACCAAGCTTAAGGCTAGCCGGCCCTACCCCCTCCCCTACGGCCGAATAGCCTCAATGGCCACCTGCTGAATCTGGGTGCGCACGTTCAGCTGGCTCAGCTTATTGTTGCGCCGCGAAGGGTTGACGCGGTTCGTCAGCACCACCACTACTAATTCCTTTTCGGGGTCGACCCAGAAATACGTGCCTGTGAAGCCCGAATGCCCAAAGCTGCTAGCCGAGGCACCGGGCGCTGTGTTGCCGGCGGCAGGCCGGCTGGGCCGGTCGAAGCCCAAGCCGCGCCGGTTGCCAGTGCCGCAAAATTGGCAGCGCGTGTAATCAGCCAGCACATTGGCTTGGAAGATTTGCTGGCCGCCGTAGCGCCCGCCCCAGGCGTAGGCCTGCGCGAGCTGCGCCACATCGTTGGCCGAGCCGAAGAGCCCCGCGTGGCCCGAAATGCCGCCCAACAGCGCCGCGCCTTCGTCGTCGACGTAGCCGCGCAGCAGTTGGCGGCGGAACAGCGAGTCGTACTCGGTAGGCACTAGGCGGCCTTCGGCAAAATGGTGCAGGGGCTGAAAATGCAGGTTAGAACCCAGTGGCCGGTATATGTGCTTGGTCAGAAAATCCTCAAAGTGCTGGCCCGTTCGCCGCTGCACCAGCCAGGGGTAGAGGTAAAAAGACAAATCGGAATACACGTAGCCCGGCTTGGCATTGAGGGGCGCCGCCCCAATTTGGGCGTAGATATAAGCCGGCAATTTGCGCCTACCCCACAGCCCGCGCGCCACCGGCAGCGGAAACCGCGCCGACGAATCAGCCCGGAACCAACGGCGGCGCAGCGTGCCATCGGGTTTGGTTAGCGCCTTCCAAAACGGAATCCAAGCGGGCAGCCCGGCCTGGTGGGCTAGCACATCGCGCAGCTTCAGGTTGGCCTTATTCGTCTTTTGCAGAAAAGGAAAGAACTGGCCCAACGTACTGTCTGGGCTGAATTTGCCTTGCTCTTGTAGCTTAAGCAGCGCCGGCGTAGATGCCAGCACTTTGGTGAGCGACGCGAGGTCGTATACATCGGTATTCTGCACCAAGCGCGGGCCAACTGGCCGGGGAGCAGCGGCAACTGAGCTAGCCCCAGCGGCGCCTGGCTCACTCCCAAAGTTACCCGCCGCCGACGCCACTATGCCAGTCGGCGTAGCGGCTACTGGCGACGCAGCCCCACTTATAGCAGCCTGATAGCCATAGCTTTTGCGCAACACTACCACTCCTCGGTGAGCAATGAGCACCTGGCCACCCGGGGTAGCCTGGGCGGCCAGCGCTTGCTGCATAAGGCTATCGACGCGGGCTTCGAGGCGCCGGTCCATACCGGCATCTTCGGGATGAGCGTAGGCTAGGCGCAGGCCGGGCGTGGTGCTGAGGCCGAAGCCGGCGGGCAGGTTGTTAGCGACCGTCACCGGCAGCTTTCCACTGGCGCCGATGCCGCCAAAAATGAGTTGGGCCGCCAGTTCCTGCGCTTGCGGGCTTTCTTGGTAGGCCAGCACCACAGCGCTGGCACGGTCGAAGTCGCGCACCTTCGCCACGGCGTAGGCCGAGCCAAATACGCTAAGTATTACCTGCTGGCCGGGTTTGGTTAGCTCGCGCAGCAGCAAGTTGTCCTCGGGTGTAATGCCAAAACTGGTGGCGGGCAGGCGGCCCAGACTTTGCAGGGCCACCAGCACCACATCATACGAAAACAGCTTGGCCCGAATATCCACCAATTCATCCAGCGTGGGTGCGGCGGGCAGGTGGAAGTGCACTACCGGCGCATAGTCGGCCACGGCGCGTTGAAAATCAGTTGTATCGCCAGGCGTGCCCCCCAGTACCAGCGTGGCAATGCGCAGGGTGTCAAGCCGCTGCAAGGGCAAGATAGTGTGTTGGTTACGCAGCAGGGTGATGCTGCGCTCAGTTAGTCGGTGGCTGACGTAGCGGGCGTGCGCGGGGTTTAGGTCCTCGAAAATATGCTGCTCCGATACGGGCTGGTAAGCTTTCAGGCCCGCCCACTGCTTGAGAGCCAGCACGCGGCGGCAGCTTTCGTCGATGCGTGCCTGCGAAATACGGCCGCTGTCTACGGCCGCCAGCACAGTTTGCAGGGCAAGGGGCACGTTTTTGCTGAATTCCAGCACGTCGTTGCCAGCTAGCAGCGCCCGCACCTCGGCCTCGCCGGGCGGCACCCGCTTGATAACGCCCTGCATATTCATGGCATCCGTAAACACTACCCCTTTAAAACCAAGCTGTTGGCGCAGCACGCCCGTTACGATAAGCTTCGACAGGGTGCTAGGGTCGCCCGACGTGTCGAGGGTTGGCACGTTGAGGTGGGCCACCATCATGCCGCCAATACCGCTGCTAATCATGCTTTTGAAGGGCGGCAGCTCCAACGAATCGAGCCTACCCCTATCTACCCGCACGAGGGGTAGGGCGAGGTGCGAGTCGGCATCGACGTCGCCGTGGCCAGGAAAATGTTTGGCTACGGCTAACACGCCCGCATCCTGCATTCCTTTCATATACAGGCGACTAAGACGCGACACAGCCACTGGGTCTTCGCCCCACGAGCGGAAGCCGATGACCGGGTTGGCCGGGTTATTATTGACATCGACTACGGGCGCAAAGTTGACGTGCATGCCGAGCCGCCGAAACTGCTGCGCCACCTCGCGCCCCATCTCGTAGATGAGCGCCGAATCGGCCTGCGGCACCGCGCCCAAACTCATCTGGTACGGGAAGCGCAGCACGCTGTCTAGGCGCATGCCGGCGCCCCATTCGCCGTCCATCGCCACTAGTAGCGGCACCTGGCTTTGGCTTTGGAAGCGATTGAGCAGCCGCGTTTGCCGCACTGGCCCACCCTGAAAATAGATGAGGCCCCCAATGCCGTACTGCTTTATCAGCGTGGAAATAGAGTCTTGGTAAATAGCAGGCTTGTTTGAGTAAGCCGCCACCATAAATAGCTGCGCCACCCGCTGCCGGGGTGTGAGCGTGCGCATCAGGCTATCAACCCAGGGAGAATGCAGGTAGCGCAAAAAGGCAGGGGTAGTACCCGAAACTGGCGCGGGCTTCAGGGCAACCGTTTTTTTGGTGGGCCGGGCAGCCGAGCGGCGCTGGCCAACCGCCAGCAGCGGCCCCACCAGCAACAGGAAGAGCAAAAGGTATTTGGTGCGCAACGGAAATACGGCAAGGGATGAGACGAGCAAAAGTCGGCAGTAATCCTAGAATCTGCCTACCTCCGCTACTCTTGCCCCGCCGCAGCTTATGCTGGCTGCAAATCGCAGTACCAAAAGCCTGCCGCGAAGGGGTCGCCTACCCCCCTATCGGTAGCGCTGCCTGCGGGCGGCGCGTAGGTGCGGCGCACCAATTCGCCCTTTGTGAAGGCAATGGGCTGGCTGAAATACGGTGCATCAAACACGAAGCTGTGGTACTCGCCATTCTCGCCGCAGGGGTCTACGCCAGGCGGCAAGTCACGCAGGAAATCGCGGTCGAGCAGCCGGCCACAAAAGCTGGCGTCGAGGTAGCGGTCGTTCACGCACACGATTATTGCCTGAAAACCTTCATCCAAAAACTCACGCAAAATAGCACCGCTCGCCATTTGCCACAGCGGAAACACGCCGTGCAGCGGCACCCGCGCCAACTGCTGCTCGCGGTAGGCGCGCAGGTCCTCCAAAAAAATGTCGCCGTAGATGACGTGGGTAGCGCCTTGCTGCCGTAGTTCCGTCAGCGTTGTAAGCAGGGCGTGGTCGTAGTCGGCCATAGAAGGCATTTCGGGCAACAGCAACTGCGTGAGCGGCAACCCAAGGCGCTGGGCTTGCGCTTCGAGCAGCTCTATCCGCACGCCGTGCATCGATACGCGCTGGTAGTGCGCATTCACGCTCGTGAGCAGGTCGCTGACGTGGTAACGCGGGTCGCGCAGGGCATGGTGCAGCGCCAGGGCCGAATCCTTACCCCCACTCCAACTCATAAAGGCTTGCTCAGGCATTGCGCTAGCTAGTTTTTGGGGGGATGGTGAGAACGTTCTATTTATAAAAAAGAACGTCCTGCTGAGCTGGCCGAAGCATCTCGCTCTCGCCGCTGGGTTACTAAACCCAACGAGGCAAACAAGATATTTCGACCAGCTCAGCAGGACGCTCTTTCTGTTTTTTTAGCTCAGCTAAAACCTTCTATTTCAAAGTAAACACCGTCTTGCCCATTAGGGCACCGCCCTCGTAGAGTTCCACCGTGTGCTGGCCAATTTTGTAGTCGCCGCCTTTGGCATACACAAAGTTCAGCGCTTGCTTGGTGTTGTCGTACACCACATCTTGCTTCATGGTATAGAAGGCCTCCTGGCCATCGACGGTGAACGTACCACCGCCGGTGCTCAGGTTATACAGCGCCGCACCGTCGGGCTCCAAAATGCGCAGGTAAATCTGCTTGGTTTCTTTGGGCGACACGTCATTGCGAGCCAAATTGAAGGTCACTTTCACGCGGTCCACTTTCTTGGCCTTAAACTCCTCCTTGTCGTCGTCCTTCTCCTTGTCCTTCTTATTCAGTACACTTACGTGAATATTATCGGCTTGCAGGCGTGAGGCTATCGTTACTTTATCGCTCAGGTCGCGGTTGGTTTTGGCAATGGTGCTGATGGTGTCGGTCAATTTATTCTGCCGTTCCTTCAGGGTCGTAGTTTCGGTATACAAGTTTTCGTTCGACTGCTTCAGCTCCGCAATCTGGTCATCCTTCTTTTTCAGCTGGCTTTCCAGGTTGAGGGCGCGCTGCTTGAAGCGCTGCTGCTCGGCCACCGAAAACGAGCCCGCTTTAAACGAGCGCAGCTTCAGCAAGTCGGCGTTGATGCCGGCAATGCGAGCCTGGAGCGAGTCGTTGCTCAGGCCTAGCTTTTGCAGGTCTTGGCTTTGGCGCTCGTAATTGGCTTTGAGGTCTTCAAATTCTTTAATTTGAGCTTGCAGCTTATTGTCAGTCACTTGCACCTGGGTAGTGAGCTGCTCATTTTCCGTTTTCTTCTGGGTATTCAGGTAAAAAAGCACCCCGTTGATGCCTAGCAGCACGAGGACGAGCGCGACCCAGAGTAGGACGCGGCTGTTGTTCTTGCGGGGTTCGGGATATTCCTGTTGAGGGTCCATGTGGGAGAGAACGAAGGTGAAAGATGCGAAAAATCAGGACCAGCCGAGGCCGGCTCCTACCTTTGTGGCGGGTAAAAATAGCGTTTTTTTCTACCCCGCGCTGGTTTCGTGTATACTTGGCTGCCATGCAAACAGTTTCTTCTGCCTTCGATGCTGCTTATTGGCAAGGCCGTTATGCCACAGCTGGCCGCGATACCTGGAGCGTTGGGCGCATCACGCCGCCGCTGCAAGCCTATCTCGACCAGCTGGGGGTAGGGCCGCAGCCCCGCATCCTGATTCCGGGGGCCGGGCGCGGCTACGAAGCGGAGTATCTGCACCAGCGCGGCTTCCGGCACGTGATGGTGGCCGACTTTGCCCCCGAGCCTTTAGCTGAGCTAGCTGACCGCGTGCCCGGCTTTCCGCCGGAAAATCTGTGGCAGGCCGATTTCTTCCAGCTGGCTCCAACCGAGCCGTTTGATTTACTCATCGAGCAAACCTTCTTTTGCGCCCTACCCCCTGCTTTGCGGCCAGCCTACGCCCAGCAGTGCGCCGCGCTGCTACGGCCCGGCGGCAAGCTGGCCGGCCTGCTTTTCGATACCCCATTTGCGGGCGCTACCGAGCCCCCGTTTGGCGGCAGCCGCGAGGAATACCGCGCTTACTTTGAGCCGTATTTCGCGTTTATTCACTTTGACACTGCGTACAACTCCTTGCCTGCTCGCGCCGGCCGCGAGCTGTTTATTTGCCTACAAAAACTGTAATCCTGCGGCGCAGCTCTTCGCGTCCCTACCCTCTTCTAAATTTTCAGCTCGCTCCCGCTCATGCTCGCCTCCCTCGCCAAAGCCCTACCCCACTTCCGCAACACCAACTCCGGCCAGTTCTTTTTAATGGCGGGGCCGTGCGTCATCGAGGGCGAAGACATGGCGCTGCGCATTGCCGAACGCATCAAGCATATCACCGATAAGTTGCAGATTCCCTACATCTTCAAGGGCTCGTACCGCAAGGCTAACCGCTCGCGGCTCGACTCGTTTACGGGCATTGGCGACGAAACGGCGTTGCGCATTCTGCAAAAAGTAGGGCGTGAAATTGGCGTGCCAACCGTGACCGATATTCACGAATCGGACGAGGCTGCTCGGGCCGCCGAGTACGTCGATGTACTGCAAATTCCGGCCTTTCTCTGCCGCCAAACCGACTTGCTGGTGGCCGCTGCTAAAACCGGCAAAGTGGTGAATATCAAGAAAGGCCAGTTTTTGAACGGCGAGGCCATGCGCTGGGCCATGGATAAAGTAAATGGCGCCGGCAATCCTAACGTTATCCTTACCGACCGCGGCAACTCGTTCGGCTACAGCGACTTGGTAGTAGATTTTCGTAATCTGCCCACCATGCGCCAATTTGGAGTGCCCGTGGTGATGGACGTGACGCATTCGCTGCAACAGCCCAACCAGGCTAGCGGCGTCACGGGTGGCCAGCCCGCACTCATCGAAACCATTGCCAAAGCGGCCATTGCCGTGGGCGCCGATGGCTTATTCATCGAAACGCACCCTACCCCCGCTACCGCCCTCTCCGACGGTGCCAACATGCTGCCCCTCGACCAGCTCGAAGCGCTACTCCAGCGCCTTACTCGCGTGCGCGAAGCCGTGCGCCCCGCCGGCGACATCGACCCGCACGGCCTGAATGCTTAGAAATTTATATTCTCTTTGCTAAACGTCTTACAGTTAAGCAATGCCGGAAATTAAATTTTATAAGTCACGCTGGAAGGGTATTAGGTTAATGTTTCTCTGCTCGCTATTCGTAGCAGCCGGAATCCTCATGCTGAATCAGGCAGATAGCCCAAAACTGATAGCTTGGCTTGCTATTTTATTTTTCGGCTTAGGGTATCCTGCTGGTTTATACCAGCTATTCGACAGGCGACCACAAATTATCATTAATGAGCTCGGCATCTTTGACCGCACAACCCATCATGATTTTATCAACTGGGAAATCATCCAAGATGCTTATATATCCGAAGTGCATAAGCAAACTTTCATTTGCTTGGTAGTTAATGAGGAGTTTGAACCGTCGAGAAAAAAGGGCAAGTTTCGACAAACTGTAGCCGAGCTTAATAAGGAGCTTGGTTTTCAAGAACTCAATCTATCGCTCTCTTACGTAGGCATTGATGCAACACGCCTACTCCACTTTATCCTCGTCGCCCGAACGGCAGAACGACCTCAGCGAGAAACGCTGTTGCAGCAGTTAGCGGCTTCGGTCTAGCTACTGCAATCTGGCTTCAAATACGCAAGCTAAAATCCTGACGCGGCTGCTTTTTGCGGAAAAACACCAGTCCCACGTAGAATAAATCGACCGTAATCGTCACGGCAGGATTGGCTTTAATTGCTTCCCAGGCCCGCTCCATTTCGGCCGACCAGTGGATGTCATCTAGCACGAACACACTGTCTTCATGGGCTTTAGCTAAGCACTGCTCGAAATAGCGCAGCGTAGGCTCGTAGCGGTGGTTGCCGTCGAAGAACACAAAATCGAGGGGGGTAGGCAGGCTAGCCAGCGTGGTAGGTAGCGTGGCGTCGAGGTTGCCTTCTACTAGCTGCACATTTTTCAGCGCCAGCTTAGCAAATGTGTCGCGGGCCACGGATGCGGTATTCGGGCAGCCCTCAAACGTGATAATGTGGCTGCGCGAGTCGGCCGCCGCCAAGTAGGCCGTGGTTAGGCCCAGCGACGTGCCCAGTTCCAGGATAGTAGCGGGCCGAAAGTGATTGACGAGCCGAAACAATAGTTGCGCCAGGCGCGGCGGCTTGGCGGCGTGGCGGGCAATGTCGCGCAGGCGGCGCTGCTGCCCACCCGCGCCTGCTACCTGCGAGCCAGCCCCAAAATCTGCTACGGCAATGCTGTCAGCACTGGCCAACAGCTCTTTGCGCCGAGCCTCAATACGCTCAAATGCCGCGAATTGGCCATCGTGGCGAATAACTGTGGTGTACAGCCCGAACACGAAAGGCGAATGCAGGCCGTGCGCATTGCCCGAGCGCATCCAATAGCGGAAGTAAGAAAAAAGTTGGTACAAGCGTCTTTATAGAACGTCATGCTACATCCAGGGCTGCCACTTTTCGGACTTGCGAGGGTGCGAATCTGCGCGGAGCAGCCGCTCTAGGGGTAACACGACTTGCGAAACTGCTAATTCAAGCGGAACGGCACCACGAGCGTAAACTCCGGAATATTAACCCGAAACTGCTCGCCGTTGGCGAGGCGCTCCATAAGGTAGGTACCGCGCATCTTCCCTACCCCCGACTTTAGGTTGCAGCCACTCACGTATTGGTGGATTTCGCCGGTTTCGAGCACGGGCTGGCGGCCCACCACTCCTTCGCCTTCTACCTCACGGGTAGCCGTGCTGGCATCGGATATGTACCAATGACGCCGCAATAGCTTGACTGTAAAGGCACTGTCATTGCGGATTTCAATGCGGTAGGCAAAAACAAAATGCTCCTGCGCAGGGCTGGAGTAATCTGGCAAGTAATTGGTCGTAACCGTAACGGTTACGCCCTGCGTAGTGGTAGTAGGCATAGCGGCGGCCGGCGAAATTACGCTACGGGGCTAACAGTGGTCTCGAAACTTTGGTTTTATTTAGCAGCTTAGCCTCTAACAACTCGCTAGCGCCATTATTTTTTTTTATCCTGAATCCCTTTCTTCTCCCATCATGGTTAAAATTGCCGAAAGCTGGCAGCCGGTATTAGCGGCCGAGTTCGAAAAGCCTTATTTTCAGAAGCTCACGGCCTGGGTGCGGGGCGAGTACGCTACCACCACTGTGTACCCGCTCGGCTCGCAGATTTTTCACGCCTTCGACGCCTGCCCGTTTGATGAGGTGAAAGTCGTTATCCTGGGCCAAGACCCTTACCACGGCAAAAACCAGGCGCATGGCTTGGCCTTTTCGGTAAATGAAGGGGTACGCACGCCACCATCGCTACAAAATATTTTCAAAGAACTGCAAGACGACATTCCTGGCACCCCTCCCCCCCCCAATGGCAACCTCGACCGCTGGGCCCAGCAAGGCGTGCTGCTGCTCAATGCTACGCTCACTGTACGGGCTGCTACCCCCGGCTCACACCAAAAGAAAGGCTGGGAAGAATTTACCGACGAAGTTATTCGCAAGGTGTCGGCGGGCCGGCCGCACGTCGTGTTCATCCTCTGGGGAGCCTATGCGCAAAAAAAGGCAGAGCTAATTGATGAGCGCAAACACCTGATTTTAAAGGCTGCGCACCCTTCGCCCTACTCAGCCGACCGTGGCTTCTTCGGCTCGAAGCCCTTTAGCCAAACCAATGCGTGGCTCGAAAAGAACGGCGAACAACCGATACAGTGGTAAGCTGCATAAGACCGTCTTGCTGAACGAAAGGAAGCAGCTTTACCGCGCTGTTAGGACGACTAATCCAACGGCGCGGTGAAGCTGCTTCCTTTCGTTCAGCAAGACGGTTTTCCTGCCCTCGTCCCTTACCCTACAATACCCGCTTGATTAAGCGCAGCTTATGGCTATATTTCTGCCGGTCGCGGTTGAAAATGCCGTGGTGGTCGAGCGGGTCGAGGCGCACTTCGCCGTGGGCGTGCAAGATGAGGCTATCGTCGAGCACGAGCCCTACGTGCACGATGGCACCGTCGGCATTGTCGAAGAATGCCAAATCGCCGGGGCGAGCCTGCGTCACAAAATCAACGGTTTCGCCGCGTTCAATCTGCTGGCGGGCATCGCGGGGTAGCTGCACACCGACCAAGCCAAATAGCTGCTGGGTGAGGCCCGAGCAGTCGAGCCCAAAAATGCTTTTGCCGCCCCACACGTAGGGCGCCCGCAGGTAGTGCTGCCCCATTTTGCGCAGCAGTGCTAGCTGGCGCTCGGGCTGGCAGGGCTGCCCCGTATTGGTGGCTTGGCCGTTATAGAATAGCGGGCGGTCGTCGCCCAGCCTCAGGGTCATGCCGTCGAAGAAGGGTAGGCGGCAGCCAAGCGTGATGGGCTGGCGCGTAGCCGCATCCGATACCACCTGCACCACGTCGAGCGCCCGTGGGTGGTCTTGCGCGCACCAGGCTTGGAAGTAAACCGGGCTTACCGGGCAATGCTGCTTAAAATCTATCCAGCCCAAGTAGTTATCGGCGGCAATTTCGATGCGCAGCCAGTTGCCCTGCGTGAGTAGCACGGTGTAACAGTCACCAAAAAGCAGTTCGGTTACCAGCTCGGCCTTATCACTGGCCTCGGCGCGGACGGGAACGGCGCTGAGCGCGCAAATACCGTAGTTCAATGCGTGAATAAGTAAATGAGTAATTGCCAGTTAGCGAACGAAGCGCTCCATTTCACGCCTTTCATCCTTGGCCTTGAGGTCTTGGCGCTTGTCGAAGAGCTTTTTGCCCTGGCCCAGCGCAATTTCGAGCTTGGCAAAGCCACGGTCGGTCACGAACAAGCGCAGCGGAATGATGGTTAGGCCCGCGTCTTGGCTTTTGCTGGCGAGCTGCCGCAGTTCGCGCTTGTTCAGCAGCAGCTTGCGGGCCCGCATGGCGTCGTGGTTGTTGTAAGTCCCTAAGGTATAAGGCGCAATACGCACGCTGTGCACCCACAGGTCGCCCTTGTGGTCGAAGGTGCAGTAGCCATCCTGCAGGTTGACTTCGCCAGCGCGGATGCTTTTTATTTCGGTGCCTTGCAGCATCATACCCGCGTCGTACTTGGCCAGAATCGTGTATTCGTGGGTGGCGCGGCGATTCTTGATGTTAATGTTGGCGGGCGTCTTGTCTTTCATAATAAGCGCTGATTTTGCAGATTGGGCAGATTCCGCAGAGGCAATCGGCGTGGGCGTAAAGGTATTGGCGGAGCTTTACGAATAAGTGGGGGGTAGGGCTGGCTACGTCAGCTTCAGGCGCGGGTCGGGGCTGGTGAGCTGGCTAGCGAAATCGCCGGCTTCGTACTGAAATAGGGCGGCTTGGCCTACCATCGCTGCATTATCAGTGCAAAACTCAAAATCGGGGATAAACACCTCCCAACCTTCAGCCTCGGCCAGCGCCTGCAAGCCTTGGCGCAGGCCCGAATTAGCTGCTACCCCCCCAGCCAGCGCTACCTGCCGCAAACCAGTAGCGTAGGCCGCACGCTTGAGCTGGCGCAGAAGCGTTTGCACAATCGTGTGCTGAATACTGGCGCAGAGGTCGGCCAGGTTTTCCTGCACGAAGGCGGGGTTGGCGGCGGTTTGCTTCTTGAGAAAATACAGCACCGACGTTTTCAACCCGCTGAAGGAAAAATTGTAGCCTTCGAGCGCGCCTTCGGGAAATGGAAAGCGGAGCGGGTTGCCGGTTTGGGCCAGCTTGTCTAGCCGCGGGCCGCCGGGGTAGGGCAAGCCGAGCAGCTTGGCGGTTTTGTCGAAGGCCTCGCCAGCTGCATCGTCGATGGTTTGGCCCAGTATTTCCATATCGGCCGGGCTGCGCACTACCACTAGCTGCGTGTGGCCGCCGCTCACGGTGAGGCACAGAAAGGGAAAAGCCGGCCGCGGCGCCCGAATAAAATGCGCTAAAATGTGCGCCCGCATGTGGTTGACGGCCAGCAGGGGCTTGCCCAAAGCCAGGGCCAGGGTTTTGGCAAACAGATTCCCTACTAATAAGGAGCCCAGCAGCCCTGGCCCCTGGGTAACGGCCACCGCATCGAGCTCGTTTTTGCTGATGCCAGCTTGGCGCAGCGCCGCCGTCACCACGGGCAGCAAGTGCTGCTGGTGCGCCCGCGAGGCCAGTTCGGGCACTACCCCTCCGTATTGCTCGTGCACGGCTTGGCCAGCTACTACATTGCTGAGCAGCTGGCCATTGCGGAACACGGCCGCGCCAGTGTCGTCGCAGCTAGATTCGATAGCAAGAAGCGTAAGAGTTGAAAAGGTATCCACCGTATTTTCTACTTCTGAATAAATAATAGCTGTTCTGCTGAGTTGGCGAAGCATCACTACCGCACTAACGGATTCTCCCGCTGATGCAATAGCGGTGCTTCGCCAGCTCAGCAGAACGTTCTTTTAGGGTGAGGGCTAGCTATTCCTACCCTCCCCACGCAAGCAAAGGTCGGGCTGAACCCGCGAACCGCCCCACACGTTTGCGCCCTCACTGTGCGCTAAAAGCCGCACCTTTGCGTTTTAAGCGTCAGCCCTCCTGTTTGATAACCTGCCTTCGCTGTATTTCGTGCGTCGTTTTTTCTCCCTTCTGCTAAGAATTGTGCTAGGCCTGGTGGTGCTGGTGCTGCTGCTAGTGGGCGGAATATTGGTGGCCTTACGGGTGCCGAGCGTGCAAACGCGGGTGGCCCACGAAGCCGCCAGCGTGCTGACGAAAAAGCTGGGCCAAGTAGTAGAAATCGGCAGCGTCGATGTGCGGCCCTTTAGCCACGTATTGCTCGAAGGCGTGCGAGTGCTGGACCGGCGCGGCGGCGATTTATTCGGGGTAGGGCAAGTGGATGCCGATATCCAGCTGTTTTCGGTGTTCAATCCGCGGCACTTGCACGTGGGCACGCTCACGCTCACCGAGCCGCAGTTTGCGCTCCGCGACGTGGCTGGGCAACCCGATTCGACCACGCTCGACCAGTTTTTGCGGGCGGTGAAGCGCTTGACGGGGCCGCCCGACACGACGAAGACCGACGCCCCGCCGTTTGATTTCCAGGTGCACGATATTGCGTTGCGCAATGGCCATTTTACCCTCGACCGGCCCGACCGGGCCCGCGACCCCGCCTATGGCCGTAGCATCGACTACGCCCACATGCAGGTCGATAGCATCTACGCCGATGTGTCGGCCCTCGACTGGCATACCGATACGCTGCGCGTGCGCGTGGCGGGGCTGCGGGCCGTAGAAACGCCCTCGCAAACCCACCTGCGCGAGCTCACGGCCGATATGCAGTACAACGCCCATTTCTGGGATTTCGCGGGCCTGACGTTGCGCGTGGGCCGCAGCGAGCTGCGCAAGTACGTGCGCTTTGAGTACCACCGCTTTGGCAATTTTTCTGATTTCAACGATTCGATGCGGGTGGTGACGCAGCTACGAGGCGCCAAAATCTACTCGGATGATATCGCCAAGTTTGCGCCGCAGCTGGCAAGCCTGAAAGATTCGGTGCAGATTTCGGGCGATGCCAAGGGCTACGTGCGTGATTTTCAGATAAAAAATCTCGATGTGCGCTACGGCCGTCGCACCCACGTGGTGGCTACCCGTGCCCACGCCGACAACCTACCCCGCTGGCGCGAGAGCTTGATTGACCTGCGTTTACAGCCTTCCCAAGTCGATGCGGCCGACCTGCGCCGCTTCCTACCCCCCGCCGCCAACCGGCTGGTGCAGCGCCTGGGCCTTATCAAGCTGAACGGGCAGTTTGTGGGCTTTTACAATGACTTTGTGGGCAAGGCCTCGTTCAACACGGCCCTGGGCCAGGTTTCGACTGACCTTAACCTGAAGACCAAGAGCGATTTCGACCACGCCGTGTACGAAGGCACGGTGCAGAGCACGGCCTTTAACCTAGGCAAGTTTTTGGGCGACGAGTCGATGATTCGCGACATTACGTTGAGCGGCCGGGTGCGCGGTACGGGCTTCGTGCCGCCCATTGCCAAAGGCCACGCAGTCGTGACGGTGCCCGCTATTTGGCTGAATGGCTATCGCTACCACAACCTGAGCCTTGATGGCGATTTTGCAGGCCAAGGCTTCAAAGGGAAGGTAACGGCCAATGACCCAGCCGTGCAGTTCACCGCCACTGGCGACTTCAACCTCGACCCGCGCCACCAGCACATCAACGTGAGCGCCAACGTGAACCGGGCCAACCTGGGTACGCTGGGCCTGCTGCCTACCCCCCTCATTGTGAGCACCACGGCCCGCGTGAACCTGCGCGGCACCCAGCTCGACTCGCTGCTGGGTACGGCCACGCTGCGCAACTCTACCTTCCGGCTCCGCGACCAGCGACTGGACCTCGATACGCTCGATGTCAGCAGTACCCGCAGCCGCCAGGGCCAGCGCCGCGTGTCATTGCGCTCGGAACTAGTGGACCTGACGGCCAACGGCAGGTTTGAAACCGCCGCCGTGACGCGCGACATGGAAGTGCTGTGGCACGAATACCGCCTCAATTTTGAGAGCAATGCCGCCGCCACGGCGGCCTACTACCGGCGCAAGCAGCAGCGCCGCCTGCCCAACTACGAGGTTGACCTAGAACTGAACCTCAAGCACTTAAACCCAGTGCTAAACCTGTTTATGCCCGACTTGCAGGTGGCCGACCACAGCCGGCTCGATGGCTCGTTTCGGCAGGGAGAAACCTCGATTTTGCAGCTTGGCGGCAAGTTCGACAGCATCTGGTACGGGCCAGTGCATACCGTAGCCACGGAGTTTGACTTCACCACTTCCAAACCACCTTACCAGCCCGAGGTATTGGCCCAGGCCAGTGTCACGTCTGACAGGCAAATACTGCCCGGCCTTGGCCGCACCGAAAAATTTGTGGTGGAGGGAGTGTGGGACCAGCAAAAAATCAATTTCTCGACCTCTTTGGCGCAATCTGGCACTACTAACCGCGCCAATATCAACGGCTCGCTGGAGTTTTTGCCGCGCACCGTGCAGGTGGTTTTTCGCCAAAGCGGCCTGCACCTACTGGACAAGGAATACACGATTGCGGCCGATAACGTGGTGCGCATCAGCGACTACGGCCGGCAAATTGATATTCAAAACTTCGTACTCAGCAATGGCAACCAGCGGCTGAGTGCGCAGGGCGTCATCTCGCCCGACGCGCACCAGCCGCCACTCAAGCTCGACATTGCCAACTTCGAGTTAGGCACGCTCAACTCGGTCATCAACCAGCGGCTGGGGGGTAGGGTGAATATGCAGGCTACGGTAAGTGGCATTTATAACCAACTGGCTATCAGTGGCACGCTGGCCGTTGACTCGCTAGTGTACGAAGGTACCCCCATAGGCTCGGTGGCGGGGCGAGGCGACTGGGACAACCCCAGCGGCCAACTACGCGTGAACCTAGATGTGGCGCGCCAACAACAGCGCGTGCTCACGGTAACGGGCTACCTGGCGCCCAAATCTGAAACCCAACAGTTTAACCTCACCGGCGAGCTGGCTGATGCGCCAGTTGTGTTGGCGCAGCCTTTTCTAGCTGGTATTCTGAATAACCTGGGCGGCACGGGTGAGGGTTCGCTGCACCTCGGCGGCATGTTTAGTGCGCCTACCCTAGCGGGGGCGGTTGATGTGAAGGATGGCCGCTTTACCTTCGGCTACCTGGGCACTACCTACACCTTTGCCGACCGCATTACGTTCACTACCAGCACTATCCAGCTCCAAAACATCCGGCTGCGCGACGTACAGGGCAACCAGGGCACCGTGGACGGCGTCATCACGCACCAGGGTTTTCAAAATATGCGGCTGAGTTTGAACGCAAGCTTTCGGAAGTTTCAGGTGCTAAGCACCACGCGGCGCGACAACGACCTGTATTTTGGCACCGCCTACGCTACGGGTACCGCTACCGTGCGCGGCCCCACCGACGACCTGGTGGTAGAGGTACGCGCCACCTCGGAGGCCGGTACACGCCTGGCCCTACCCCTCGACAATGCGGCCAAGGCCCAGCAGGCCAGCTACATCAAGTTTGTGAACCGCAACCTGCCCGACTCGGTGCTGCGCCGCCAAGCCATCACGGCGGCCACGGTTGCCGCCCAGAACAAGGTGGATTTGTCGGGCATTCAGCTGAATATGAATTTGACGGTGACGCCCGATGCCTACCTCGAGATTTTGCTTGATGAGGCTACCGGCGACGTCATCCGGGGTGCGGCGACTGGGCAGCTGCGCCTAAACATCGATACGCGCGGCGACTTCAACATGTATGGGCAGGTAGAGATTGTACGCGGCGCCTACAATTTTACTCTGCAAGGCCTTGTTAATAAAGAATTTGTAGTGCGGCCCGGCGGAGTTATTACCTGGAACGGCGACCCGCTCGACGGCCAAATGAACGTAACGGCCACCTACACGCAGCGCACCTCGCTAGCACCAATTCTGCAAACAGCGGGCTCGGGGGCGGGAGCGGCGGTAGTGCCCGTCACGGCCGTTATGAACCTTACTGGGCCACTGCTGCTGCCGACAATCAAGCTAGCGCTGGAGTTTGATGATGCGCCAAGCTCATTGCAAAACGACCTGGCAGCCTTTATTGCATTGCTGCGCAACGACGAGCAGGAGTTAAATCGACAGGTATTCAGCTTATTGGTTTTCAGAACCTTATCGCCCCAGAATGCGAATGGGTTCAGCAGTATTTCGCTCACGGGGCAAGGCAATGCCGTGCAAAACAGTCTGGGTCAGATTATTTCGTCGCAGCTTGGGCTGCTGACTTCGCAGATTGACCCCAACCTGGAAATCGATTTCAATATCAACGGCCTCACCGCCGAGCAGCTGCAAGCGCTGCAAGTGCGCCTGAGCTATTCGTTTCTCAATGGCCGCCTGCGCCTCACCCGCGAGGGCGGCATCAGCAACTCGAGCGGCAACACAATCAACCCCACCACTGGCCTACCCTATACCACCGGCCAGTCGTCGCTGCTCGGCGATTTTAGCCTTGAATATTTCCTGCGGCCCGACGGTAAGTTCCGCGCTAAACTGCGCTACGAAACCACCCCGCGCGACAACATCGTAACCACCGTGAACCAACCGCGGGCAGGGATTTCGCTGCTCCAAACCAAAGAATTTAACAACCTTGGCGAGCTGTTTGGCCGTCAAAACCCGAGCCGCCGCGAGCGCGACACCCGCCGCGCCCGCCAAGTACTGACGGTGGAAGAGGACAAGCGCACCAGTCTATAGCCTGTCTGCATAAGCCTAAGCTTAGAACCTCATGCTGAACGCAGGGGAGTATCTCGCTCACGTTGTTCACGTCAGGCAAGATGCTTCTCTGCGTTCAGCATGACGTTCTTTCTATCATTGAAAGAAACTCTTAAGTGATGCAGCCTACCTTTGCGCTTCTATGGCCGCGCACCGCAAAAAGAAACTTGGCTCCTACCCCACCTTCCTGGTTGTATTCAGCATTACACTGGCGCTGATGGTCATTGGGCTGTTTGGCCTGCTGCTGCTACACGCGCACAAGCTGAGCGAAAAGGTGCGCGAAAACCTGGAAGTGCAAGTGTACCTAGAGCGCAACCTGCCCGAAACCGAGCTGCTGCGCCTGCGCCAAGACTTGGAGCACCAGCCCTACGTGGCCGAGCGCGGGGGCCAGCCGCAGCTCCGCTTCGTGAGCAAAGAGGATGGCGCCCGCGAACTGCTAGCGACTACGGGCGAAGACTTCCGCTCCTTTCTGGATGATAACCCGTTGCGCGACGCTTTTGCCCTCAAAATCAAGCCGGAGTACACCGACACTACCCACCTGCGGCTGCTGAGCCGCAGCTTGAGCAGCCAGCGCGGCGTATTTGAAGTGCAATACCCGAAGGACTTGTTTGTTAGCATCAACCAAAACCTGACGCGCGTGAGCCTCGTGCTGCTAGGCTTTGCGGCAGTGCTGGTGGTAGTGGTGGTCGTGCTGATAAACAATACCATCAAGCTGGCTATGTTTTCGCAGCGCCTGCTCATTCGCTCGATGCAACTGGTGGGCGCTACCCGGTTCTTTATCCAACAGCCGTTTTTGCGGCGCGCTACCTGGCAGGGCCTGGGCAGTGGCATTCTGGCGGCGTTGCTGCTAGTGGCCGCGCTGCAATATGCCTACCTCGAAGTAACGCAGTTGCGCCTGCTGCGCGATGATTACCTCACTGGCTTACTGCTGCTGGGAGTGGTCGGGCTGGGCACGGTCATCGGCTTTTTTAGCTCGTATTGGGCTGTCAATAAATACTTAAACGTGTCGCTCGACGAGCTATACTAACTACTTGCCAAAGAATAACCACCAATTGCTTAGTTCATAACAAAGCTGATACGGCCATTGATACTTGTTCTTTGACAACTGCTCATTAACGCTTATGCAACCTACCTCCCCGGCCCCGCGCTTCGCCTTTGGCCCCCGCAACTACCGCCTTATGTGGACTGGCCTAGCCGTGCTGGCTGCTGGTTTCATCGCCATGATGCTGGATACCGCCGACTACGGCGAAGGCTTTTTGGGCCTTACCGTAGGGCCAATTTTGCTGGTTGTCGGCTTCATCATCGAGTTTGCAGCCATCTTGGTACGCAGCAACCCTGGCGAGCTGCTGCCAGCAGCGCCCATAGCACCAGTTGAGGCCGCTACGGTAGCCACCCCTAAGCCAGTAGCCACGGCTGCACCTGCCACAGCCCCTACCCCCCCTGCGGCCAGCAAGCCTGCTTACAAGCGCCCCTAATTAATGATTAAATGGTGAGTGATGAAGGGTTGACAGGCAGAGACGAAAGCTTGTTTCTGCCTTTTAATCACATATTTGCTATTTATCATTCATCACTAACGACTGCATAATGACTTACTGGCAAGCGCTGCTGCTAGCAATAGTGGAAGGAATCACCGAATTCCTGCCCGTTTCAAGTACCGGCCACATGATTATCGCTTCCCAGTTGCTGGGCATTGTGGCCACCCCCTTTGTAAAGCTGTTCTTGGTAGTTATTCAACTCGGCGCCATCCTGTCGGTGCTGGTGGTGTATTGGAAGCGCTTTTTTCAAAATATCGACTTTTACCTCAAGCTTTTAGTAGCGTTTCTGCCGATTGTGGTAGTGGGGTTGCTGCTAAAAAAACACATTGATGCGCTCCTCGAATCGGTTACTACGGTAGCCATTATGCTGTTGCTAGGGGGCATAGTGCTGCTATTCATTGACAAGTGGTTTCCGCAGGAAGACCCGCAGGGAGGCGGCCACCCTGTCACGACGCCCAGCTTCAAGGAGGCGTTTATTATTGGCTTATTTCAGTGCTTGGCCGTGGTGCCGGGGGTAAGCCGCTCGGCCGCCACCATTATCGGGGGCCTCTCGCAGAAGCTAACCCGCAAGGCCGCCGCCGAATTTGCGTTTTTCCTGGCGATGCCAACGATGGCCGCCGCCGCGGCCAAAGACATTTACGATTATTACAAAGAAGCTCACAGCCAGGGCGTTGAATTAAGCCAGCTGTTCTCGGGCCAAGAAATAAAACTGCTAGTGCTCGGCAACGTAGTGGCCTTTGTGGTAGCGCTGCTGGCCATTCGGCTATTTGTAGGCTTCGTAGCCAAATATGGC
This sequence comes from Hymenobacter ginkgonis, assembly GCF_009755225.1. Lineage (GTDB taxonomy): Bacteria > Bacteroidota > Bacteroidia > Cytophagales > Hymenobacteraceae > Hymenobacter > Hymenobacter ginkgonis. Next base: position 211,760 of record NZ_WQKZ01000005.1, on the reverse strand, counting down.
TTCCGAGCTTTCGGCATCTACCGCATTTTGGTGGGCGGTATACTCTTGCTGCTCATTGGGTTGGGAGTTAATTTACAGTTGGTATGAGGGAAAAACAACTAGCCGATTTTGATTTTGAAACGGGCGAGGTGCTGCTGCTCGATAAGCCGCTCACCTGGACGTCGTTCGACGTGGTGCGCAAAGTAAAAAACACGTTGCGCCCGCGCAAAATCGGCCACGCTGGCACGCTCGACCCGCTAGCCACCGGCTTGCTTATTCTCTGCACGGGTAAGAAAACCAAGGAGATAGACCAGATTCAGGCGCAGGAAAAGGAGTACGAGGGCACCTTCCGGTTGGGCCAAACTACTCCTAGCTTTGACCTCGAAACTGCCGTGGACGCCGAAGCGCCCTACGAGCACTTAACAGAGGCTGAAATTCGGACAGCCGTGGCTACGTTTTTGGGCAAAATTGAGCAGATACCACCAGTTTTTTCGGCGGTTAAAGTAGATGGCAAGCGCGCTTACGAGCTGGCTCGCAAAGGCCAGGAGGCGGAAATCAAGCCGAAGACCGTAGAGATTAAAGCCTTCGAACTGACGCGCATCGCGCTGCCAGAGCTTGATTTCCGGGTGGTGTGCTCGAAGGGCACTTACATCCGCAGCTTGGCCCGCGACTTGGGGGTAGCACTGGGTAGTGGCGCCCACCTTACGCGCCTGGTACGCACCCGCATTGGCGAGTACCGCCTGGCTGATGCTTGGACGGTAGCCGATGTGCAGGCCCTGCGCCCGCCTCGCCCCGAAGTCGCCGATGGCCCTACCCACCTACCGCAGCGCGAACGGCGCGAACGCACCCGCCCGGCCCGCGCCGGCCTGGAGTATTACGCGGCACAGCAGGCGGCCGAACCCGCAAATGCATCTGCCGCAGCTTTGCCCGCGCCCGAAGCTGTGGCAGCCGCCAAATCAGCGTAAATCTGCGATTCATGCAAGTTATCCGCGACCCCGCTGACTTCCCGCCCCTCTCCAACGCCGTCGTGACGAGCGGCACGTTTGATGGCGTGCACCTGGGGCACCAGCGCATTTTGGGGCGGCTGCGGCAAGTGGCCGACACTGTGGGTGGCCAAGCAGTGGTTATTACTTACTGGCCGCATCCGCGCTTGGTGCTGGGCCCGCCGCCTACCCACCCCGAAATGCTAGAGCTCCAGCTGCTCAATACGTTGGAGGAGCGCATTAATCGGCTGGCCGAGTTTGGCGTCGATTACTTGCTGGTGATGCCTTTCACCCGCGAGTTTGCGCAGTGGACTTCCGAGCAATACATCCAGGAGCTGTTATTGAAAACGGTGCAGGCCAAGCACTTGGTGATTGGCTACGACCACCGGTTTGGGAAGAACCGCGAGGGTGGTTTTGAATATTTAAGTCAAAATGCCGCACGCTACGGCTTTACCGTTGAGGAGATTCCGCGCCAGGATGTAGACGCCATTGGGGTAAGCAGTACGCGCATCCGGCAGGCGCTGCGGGGCGGCGACGCGGGCACCGCTACCCGCTACTTAGGCTATCCCTACCCCCTCACGGGCGTGGTAGTGCACGGCCAAAAGCTCGGCCGCACCATTGGCTATCCTACTGCTAATTTGCAAGTTGTAGAGCCTTTGAAGCTTGTGCCGGCGCAGGGTATCTACGCCGTGTGGGCAACTACGGCCGCCGGCATGCGGCACCAGGCTATGCTCAGCATTGGCGTGCGGCCCACCATTGGAGCTGGCTTGGCGCAGACGATTGAAGTCAATTTGCTGGATTTTAGGGGTGACTTATACGACCAGCTGCTGACCCTGGAATTTGTGGCTTGGCTGCGCGGCGAAGAAAAGTATGACGGGTTGGACGCGCTAACGGCACAATTATCGTTAGATGCCCAGAACACGCGGGCGGCGCTGGCTTAGCCAGCCGCTACGCTCATTTTTTTCTGCTTCCTACTTATGGGTTTTTCGCGCATATATTTTTTGGTTGTTTGCCTGGTGAGTTTGGCTGGCTCGGCGCTGGCCCAAGGCCGCCTCAATGGCGTGGTGCAAGATTCCGTCACGCACGAGCCGCTGGCGTTTGCCAGCGTATTCCTGGCCAATACCACGCTGGGTGCCACTACCACTGAAGACGGCAAGTTCGATTTTCCGCGCGTGCCGAAGGGTAATTACGACGTAGTAGCCTCGTACGTGGGCTATCGCTTGGCCAAACAGAATATTACTGTAGGCACGGCGGCGCAGTCGGTTACGCTGCGGCCGGCTTCGTCGGGGCCGCAGTTGGGCGAGGTAGTTATCCATGCCAACCCCCACCAAGAAGACGACTACCGGAAGTTTACGGGGCTGTTTTTGGGCACCACTACGTTTGCTAAGCAGTGCCGCATCAGCAACCCCGACGCCGTGTTGGTGGCCTATAACGACACCACGAAAGAACTCACGGCCTCGGCTGAAAACTTTGTGCAGGTCGAAAACGAGGCGCTCGGTTACCGCCTAAAATACTTTGGCCTGCGCTTTAATTACAATACCGAAAGTGAATCGGTTAGCTACGACGGCCAGCCGGTATTCGAAGCCATGACGCCGCGCGACGACCGCCAGCAGCAGCAATGGGAAGCCAACCGCGCCGCCGCCTACCACGGCTCGCAAACCCACTTTTTGAAGAGCGTGTACGACAACCGGGTGGCCGAAGAAGGCTTTTTGGCCCAGCAAGTGCGCCTGGTGCCCGTGCCCCGCGCCGCGCGCGGTATGAGCTTGCTAAGCAAGAAAAAAACCCGCCTCACGGCGGCCGAGCAAGATTCGCTGCGCAAGTGGCAAGACCTGCCACTCATTGCGCGCCTCTACCCCGCCGCTCGCCCCATAGACAGCCTGCGCCGGATATCGCCCGACAAAGACCAGGTGTTTTTGCGCTTTACGCACGAGCTGCAAGTGTGCTATTTCGGCGAAGCCCCCGACCCTAACTACGATGCGCCTATGTCGGCCATCGGGCCGGTGGGAGCTACCATGCCCGCCAAGCGGCAGGTATCGCGGCTATTGCTGCTAGCGCCTGAAACCCGGATTCGCCCCAACGGCTCGCTGGCCAACCCGCTCGATGTGGTAACCGGCGAGTACTGGGGCTTCCAAAAAATCGGCGATTTGCTACCCCTCGATTATGAGCCGCCGGTAGCCACGGCCCGCACGCCCCTGCCTACCCCCCCTGCTAAAGCCAACTAACGCCCCGGGCCCATGCCGGGTGCCAATACGAGGCGGCAGGCCTACTTTTACCCGCTGCTACGGGCCTTATTTGATAGTAGCAGCGCCGTATGCGGGTCGTAATAGCCTCTTTATTATTGCTTCTTTGGGTGCCGCGGCTTGCCGCTGCGCAGGAACGCCTGGCGGGCGTGGTGCAGGATTCCGTCACGCATGCGCCGTTGGCGTTCGCCAGCGTATTCCTAGCCAATACTACGCTGGGCGCTACCACCACCGAAGACGGCAAGTTTGAGTTTCCGCGCGTGCCCGCGGGTACGTACGATGTGGTGGCTTCGTATGTGGGCTACCGCTTAGCTAAGCAGACGATTACGGTTGGCGCAACCGCACCACCGCTGGTGCTGCGCCTGAGCCCATCGGCCAACCGACTGGGGGAAGTGGTGGTGCGCGCCCACCGCACGCGCACTGACGACTACCAACGGTTTGTGCAGCTGTTTTTGGGCAATACTACATTTTCCAAGCAGTGCCACATCCGCAATCGCTCTGATGTGCAGGCGTATTTTGATGCGTATAACAGGGAACTGACCGCCACGGTCGATAACTTCTTACAGGTCGATAACCAGGCACTTGGCTACCGTATCAAATACTTCGGCTTTAATTTCAAATGCGATTTTAGGCAGCAAACCCTCTCTTTTTACGGCCAGCCGGTATTTGAAGAAATGACGCCGCGCGACGACCGCCAGCAGCGGCAATGGGAAGCCAACCGCGTTGCGGCCTACCACGGCTCACTCACTCATTTCTTGAAAAGCGTGTACGACAACCGCTTGTCGGCCGAAGGCTTTCTGGCCCAGAAGGTGCGCATCGTGCGCAACCCGCGCTACGCCCTTGCCGATAGCCTAATGCAAGCGCTGCGGGCGAGCCACACGTCGTACAGCGCAGCCTACCAAGATTCGATGGACCGTTGGCGCCAGGTGCCGCCCGCTTTTGCCTTGCTCTACACCGCCGAGCGGCCCGCCGATAGCCTGCGCCGCGTATCGGCCGATGGGGCGCACACGCTGTTGCGCTTCACCGACGAGCTGCAAGTGTGCTATTTCGGCGAAGCCCCCGACCCGCGCTACGGCCAGCCGATGGCGGCGCTGGGCCCGCCGGGCGCCCCAGCACCGGCTAAGCGGCAGGTGTCGCGCCTCCGGCTTTTGGCGCCCGAAGCCGAAATTCAGCCCAATGGCTACCTAGTCAATCCACTGGCCGTATTCGTGAGCGAGTACTGGGGCTTCGAAAAAATCGGCGAATTCCTACCCCTCAACTACGTGCCGCCCGCTTCTCCCTCTCCCACCCCATGATAAATAAAGTAGTTTCCGACGCCCAAACGGCCCTCGCAGGCCTAACCGACGGCATGACCCTGATGCTTGGCGGCTTCGGCCTGTGCGGCATCCCCGAAAACGCCATTCAGGAACTGCTGCGCCTCGGCGTGCGCGACCTCACCTGCATCTCTAACAACGCCGGCGTCGATGATTTTGGCATTGGCTTGCTGCTGCAAAAAAGGCAGGTAAAGAAAATGATTTCCAGCTACGTAGGCGAAAATGCCGAGTTTGAGCGCCAGCTGCTGGCCGGCGAGCTGGAGGTAGAACTGATTCCGCAGGGCACGCTGGCTGAGCGCTGCCGGGCGGGCGGGGCCGGCATTCCGGCCTTTTATACCCCGGCGGGCTTCGGCACCGAGGTGGGGGTAGGGAAAGAAAGCCGCGAATTCAACGGCAAAATGTACTTGCTCGAAACGGCCCTGCGCGCCGATTTTGCCCTGGTAAAAGCCTGGAAGGGCGACACCGCCGGCAACCTCATCTACAAGGGCACGGCCCGCAATTTCAATCCCATGATGGCCACGGCCGGCATTATCACCGTGGCGGAAGTGGAGGAACTGGTGCCAGCCGGTGCGCTCGACCCCAACCAAATTCACACGCCGGGCATCTTTGTGCAGCGTATTTTTCAGGGCCAGCACTACGAGAAGCGCATCGAGCAGCGCACCCTCCGGGCCACGAATTAGGGAGGGTTGCAGCGGAGTTAGTTTCGCCAGCCCTCAGGTCACAGATTTTGCAGACGTTATCCACTGAACTTTATGAGACAGTATGTGCTGGGGCTGTTGGTAGCGCTGAGTGGCTTTGAGGGTTGTACTAGTGCTTTAGCCCAATCGGCGGCGCCCACTGTGCTGCTGGCGGCCTCGCCCAAAAAGGTGGGGGTAGGCGCCGAAGGCTTGCAGCGCATCGACCAACTTTTGCAGGAATACACGGCCGATAGCCGCGTGCCGGGCGCCATTGCGCTCATCGCCCGCGATGGCAAAATCGTGTACCGCAAGGCGTTTGGCTACGCCGACATGGCGGCCAAATCGCCACTGCCGCCCGATGCCATCGTGCGCATTGCTTCTCAGACTAAGGCCATTACCAGCGTGGGCGTGATGCTGCTCTACGACGAGGGCAAGTTTCAGCTCGACGACCCCATTTCGAAGTACCTGCCCGCCTTTCGCAACCCAAAGGTGCTGGCTACTTTCAACCCTAAAGATTCGACCTATACCACCGTGCCAGCCCGCAGCGAGGTTACCATCCGGCAGCTGTTGACGCATACTTCGGGTATTGGCTACCCAATTATCGGCTCGCCCGAGGCGCAGGCTATCTATGCTAAAGCACACATTCCGAGCGGTATTGGCTCGATGGGCGGCACGCTGGCAACGGCGATGGAGGCCCTCGGCTCCCTACCCCTACTGCACCAGCCGGGCGAACGCTTTACTTACGGGCTGAGCGTGGACGTGCTCGGCCGCCTGATTGAGGTGCTGAGCGGGCAGCCGCTCGACCAATACCTGCGGGCGCGCATTTTTGAGCCGCTGGCCATGCGCGACACCTATTTCTACCTGCCCGCGGCCCAGCAGGCGCGCCTCGTGCCGCTCTATACCGAAGATGCGACCCACCGTACGGTGCCCATGCCCGCCGCAGGCATGCTAGGCCTGCGGCCCGACTACCCAAACACGACGGGCACGTACTTTTCGGGCGGCGCGGGGCTGTCGTCAACCATTGATGACTACGCCGTTTTCCTGCAAATGCTGCTCAATGGGGGCACCTACAACGGCTATCGCCTGCTCAAACCAAGCACCGTGGCCCTGATGACGCAAAACCAGATAGGCGACGTCAACCAGGACCTCAACAAGTTTGGCCTGGGCTTCAGCATCACTACCCCCCGCGGCGCGGCCCAGACGGGCCAATCAGTGGGCACCTACGAGTGGGGCGGCATCTTCGGCACCACCTATTGGGTCGACCCCAAGGAGAAGCTGATTGTGCTGCTTTACACGCAGAAGTACCCTAATACTACGACTCCCGACCTGGTGCCCAGGTTCAAAAAGCTGGTGTATGAGGCGCTGGCTAAGCAAAAGGCACCTAGTAAATAACAGCTTTCTATTCAACCGGCATGTCATGCTTGGGCAGGCTCCGTATGATGTGCTGCATTAACCATTGACAATTAACCCTTACTTCTTTCCCTACCCCACCTACATTTCTCATGCTTGATAAACACGGCATCGCCCGGCGCATTGCGCAGGAAGTGCAAGACGGCTCCTACGTCAACCTCGGCATCGGTATTCCTACCTTAGTTGCCAATTATATACCAGCTGGTATCAACGTGGAGTTGCAGTCGGAAAATGGCCTGTTGGGCATGGGCCCCTTCCCAACCGAAGCCGAGGTAGACCCCGACCTTATCAATGCGGGCAAGCAAACCGTGACGACGCTGCCGGGCTCTAGCCTGTTTTCGTCGGCCGACTCGTTCGGCATGATTCGCGGCGAGCACGTGGACCTAACCATTTTGGGGGCGATGGAGGTGAGCGAGCGCGGCGACATTGCCAACTGGAAGATTCCGGGCAAGATGGTGAAAGGCATGGGTGGTGCGATGGACCTGGTGGCATCGGCCAAAAACATTATTGTGGCCATGCAGCACGTGGCCCGCGATGGCAGCAGCAAGCTTCTCGCCGACTGCACTTTACCTATTACGGGCCTGCGCTGCGTGAAAAAAATTGTAACCGAATTGGCCGTGCTCGATGTCACGCCCGACGGCTTTGTGCTGCGCGAGCGGGCCCCCGGCGTGTCGGTGGCGCAAATTAGGGCCGCCACGGCCGGCCGGCTAGTGGTGCCCGGCGGCGACGAGGCCGTGCCCGAGATGGCCGGCGTGTAGCCTCTACCCCCTCCCAAACCAGCCGCGGCGCTTTAGCTTTGAGTTAAAAATAAACCTTTTAGCTTCTGGCCTATGCGTCGCTACCCGCTACTTTTTCTGCTTTTTGCTTCCATCGGGGCCGCCCGGGCGCAGACTTCGCCCAGCATCACGGCGGCCGATATGCCGGCGGTTGGCGATTCATTGCGCCTGAGCCAGGCGGCCCTGACGCTGCCAGCCAGCGCCCCGCCCCTCACCCGCAACGGCGCCGACCAAACCTGGAACTACGCTGGGCTAGTGGCCACGTCCCAACGCGTTGACCGGTATGATAATGTAAATACCACGTCGGGGCTACAACAGCTGGCATTTGGTATTTTGGGGGGCGTGAACCGAGCTACGCTGGTGGCGCCGCGTGCCCTACCCGCAGCGGCTGGGGCGGCCCTGCCGGTAACGGACCCGCTGGAGTTTTTCAACCTCTCGGCCAGCGATTTCCGCTCGGTGGGCTTTGGCGCTACGCTGAACGGGTTGGCCCTCCCCGTTACCTATGCCAGCCAGGCCCAGCAAGACATCATTTACCGCTTTCCGCTCAGCTACGCCAGCACGCCCGACGTCAGCAACTCCTACTTCCAAGTGTCGGTGCCGGGTACGGGTTTCGCGAGCCAAAAGCGGCGCCGCACCAACCAACCCGACGCCTGGGGCACGCTCACTACCCCCTTTGGCACGTTTCAGACGGTGCGCGTGGTGACGACGCTAGCCGACCACGACAGCGTGGCCATCGGCGCTATCCCCGGCCAGGGCCTCGACCTACCCGTGCGCCGCGAGTATAAATGGCTGGCCCCGGGCGTGCACGTACCCGTGCTCACCATCACCACGCTCACGGTGGCGGGCCAGGAAGCCGTGGCGCTGGTAGAATACCGCGACGTGCTTCGCCGCTTCGTGCGCTTGGCCACGCTGCCAGCTGCGGCCGACGCGGTGCTGAGTGCCTACCCCAGCCCTTCGGCCGTGGGCAGCGCGGTGCACCTGGCGCTGCCTGCGGGCAGCGGCGAGCTTACCGTGGTAGCCACCGACCTGGCTGGGCGGCAAGTATTTAGCCGCCACCTAAGCGGCGCGGGTGGCTTGGCTACGCTGGATGCGGCGGCCTTTGGTGGCTTCCGCGGGGTGCTACTGCTCACCATCACCACGGCGCAGGGCACGGCTACCCGGCGCGTGGTGCGCCAGTAACCTTACGCACCTATTGGCTCGTTTAATTGTTAAGAAACCCGTTGGCTGCGGCCGACGGGTTTTTTTGGGGGTAATTTTGACTACTGCTCCGCTTTTAATTTGCAATTTATTCGATAGTAATGGCTGTATCTTCTTCCAACGGCAAGGCTGCCCCTGGCGGCACTCACCACAAAAAAATAGGCAAGCCGACGCTCGATGAGCGCTTGACACCCACCGCCGTACCCGCTCACAAGCTGGTGCTGCGCCAGCTGCGCCGCGCCGATTTCAAGGCTATCAAGGCCATCATGGAAAAGGTGTACTCCAATATGGAAGGCGCCTGGACGGCCGACGAATTTGCCGCGCTGCTGCGCAAGTTTCCCGAAGGCCAGATTTGCATTGAGGACAACGGCGAAATAGTGGCTGCCGCGCTGGCTATCATCGTGGACTACAGCAAGTTTGGCGACAAACATACTTATGCCAAAATTACGGGCAACGGCAAGTTTGACACCCACGACCCGGAGGGCGACACGCTCTACGGCGTCGATGTATTCGTGGACCCCGAGTACCGCAGCCTGCGCCTGGGCCGCCGCCTCTACGATGCGCGTAAGGAACTGTGCGAGAGCCTAAACTTGCGCGCGATGGTAGCCGGCGGCCGCATTCCGGGCTACGCGGCTTACGCCAACGAAATGACGCCCGCCAAGTACGTGGAAATGGTGCGCAACAAGGAGCTGGTGGACCCTATCCTCACGTTTCAGCTCTCAAACGAGTTTTACGTGCGCAAAATTATCCGCGGCTACCTACCCTACGATTCTGAGTCGAAGGCCTACGCCACGCTGCTGGAGTGGATTAACGTGTACTATGACGAGGAATTTGACAAACTCATTGGCAACCAGAAGTCTAACGTGCGCATTGGCATTGTGCAGTGGCAAATGCGTGCCACTAAGAGCTTAGAAGACTTCTACCAGCAAATTGAGTTCTTCGTAGATACAGTAAGCGGCTACAAGGCTGACTGCGTCCTATTTCCGGAGTTTTTCAATGCTCCTATGATGGCGCTTACCAACGAGTCGTCGGCGTCGGCGGCTATCCGGGGGATGGCGGCGTTCACCGAGCCCATTAAAATCCGGATGATGGAACTGGCCGTGAGCCACAACATCAACGTAATTGCCGGCTCGATGCCTGTCTATGAGGATGGTAAACTCTATAATGTAAGCTATTTGTGCCGCCGCGACGGTACCGTAGACGAGCAATATAAATTGCACGTAACGCCCGACGAGGCCAGCTACTGGGGCATGCGCGGCGGCGACAAAATCAAGTGTTTCGACACGGACTTTGGCAAAATCGGCATCCTGGTATGCTATGATGTGGAGTTCCCAGAGCTGTCGCGCATCCTGAGCGACGAGGGCATGAAAATCCTGTTCGTCCCCTTCTGGACCGACACTAAAAATGCCTACCAGCGTGTGCGCATCTGCGCCCAGGCCCGCGCCATTGAAAACGAGTGCTACGTGGCCATCACGGGCTCGGTGGGCAACCTGCCGCGCGTCGAAAACATGGACATTCAATACTCGCAGTCGGCCGTGTTCAGCCCCAGCGACTTTGCGTTTCCGCACGATGCCATCGTGGCCGAGGCTACCCCCAACACGGAGATGACGCTCATTGCTGACCTCGACCTCGACTTGCTGAAGGACCTGAATACCAGCGGCGCCGTGCGCAATCTCCGCGACCGGCGCCACGACCTCTACAGTGTAAATTGGATACCTAAGAAGACCGAGCGCGACGACGAGCTGCTGGCCCAAGGCGAGGAGCGCTCACCCGCTGCCCGCCCCAACCGCCGCAAGGCACCCGCCCTAAGCTAAGGCCAGGCAATACGCATAAAATGCACTATATAAGGTAGGCTGTACTTTTACAGCCTACCTTTTTTGCTTCGTGTGCCCTATGCTAGCAATACGCTACACCATCGCATTTTTTCTATTACTAGTCAGCACCTTAACCTTCGGCCAGACAAAGAGCGTTGCCAACCAGTTTGAGCGTGGCATCCTCACCAAAGGGCAACCGACTGGCGTGTGGGAATACTTCGATGAGGCTGGCCAGCTTGACTTGCGGATGAACTACGATTCGAGCCGCATCAGCTACCGCCGGCCCGACACGGCCCGCTACGAACTACGCATTAATGATACGTGGCAGCTCGTGCACCCTACCCGTGCGCCTGGCTTGCTGGGCAGCCGGGCCGGCCGCCGCCAAGAGCTGCTAAAGGGAATTCGCTACCCCGGAGCCGCTTTGCAGCAACAACTGCAAGGCGATTTTTTGCTTTCCTACGTGGTGCAGCCCGATGGCCGCACTACAGATTATACGGTGCTAAACAGCCTGTCGCCGGCTTGCGACCAAGAGGTATGGCGCGTGTTTCAGCAGCTGCCTAACCGCTGGATTCCAGCTGTTTACCAGGGCCAGGCCAGAGCCGCACGCTATTATTTATGCGTGCGCTTTGAGATGGCAACGGCCCGTAGCTTTGAAGAGTATAAAGCCCAGCCGGCAACGTCGTTGCCTTCAGGGCCGTTCACGGACGCCATTACCGTTACCGCGGTAGGTATCGAGCGCGCCGTGCGCATCGAGCGGCGGTAACTCCCTCTGTGCCCTACCCCCCTCTTTTTATGAAAGGTGCTCTTACCATCTTGCTGCTCACCATCTCCAACTTGTTCATGACCTTTGCTTGGTATGGGCATTTGCAGTTCAAGAAGTTAGCTTGGTTTAGCAAGCTAGGTTTGGTGGGCGTGATTCTGGTGAGCTGGGGGCTGGCGTTTTTCGAGTACGTGTTTCAGGTGCCGGCCAACCGCGTGGGGTTTGAGGAAAACGGTGGGCCGTTCAACTTATTCCAACTAAAAGTTATTCAAGAGTTTATCACCCTCACGGTGTTCACGCTGTGCACGGTGTACGTGTTTAAAACCGATAAGCTCGGCTGGAACCACTTGGTGGGCTTTGTGCTCCTTATTCTGGCCGTGTATGTGATTTTCAAAAAATGGTAGATTCCTTCCTGTTGGTTAAAAAGTCCCGCCCACGTGTCAACGCCAAAAGTGGGCTGAAGAAAAATTAATGTGGGCTTAAGCCTCACCTCAGGGAGCGATAGAAATTTTGTAGCGTCGAAAGGGCATCCGGAGTCCACCGACCCACTTTTCACGCGCACCATTTTTCTTCCCTACCCCATGAAAGAGTCAATTGCTACGGCCGCCCTACTGGCTGCCGTGCTGGCCGGTACCACCGCCCACGCCCAACAAACGGTTGTCAAAACCAAAACTAAATCGGCGAAAAACGCAAAAGCGGCGGCCGCTCTACCGCCCGCGCCGTTGGCGGGCCCGCCCGCTTCCGGCCCCGCAGGCCCCCCGCCCCCACCACCCGCCGGCGGCCCCCGCGGAGAAAACGGCCCCGGCCCCAAAGGAGGTCCCGGCGGCCCAAAAGGTGGCCAAGTACACGTGCTGAGCGACGTGCGCGGTACCCTTACCAGCTACCAGGCCCGCAACGATGAGCAGGTGTACGATGCTTTCGTGCTGCGCCCCGAGGGCAGCGCGGCTCCAGATACCATCCATTTTCCGCGCCACTTGGGCCAGCAGCTTACCTCGGCTGCGAAGGCAGGCAGCAGCATCACGGTAAGCGGCTTCCGGCAGGCGGGGCCCGATGGCCGCAGCCGCTTCCACTTCGTGAGTTTGACCAGCGGCGGCCAGACCGTGCGCGACACGCCACCTGTGCGCCCTACTACCCCGCTCGCCGAAGAGTCGGCTACGGTGCGCGGCACCATCAGCCAGCTGCGCCGGGGGCCTAAGGGCGAGATTAAGAGCCTCGTGCTCAGCGACCAGAGCATCTTGCAGCTGCCGCCCCGCGCCGTGGAGCAGCTGGCCGACAAGCTGACCACCGGCGCCAGCATCGAGGCTACTGGCACCCTGCGCGGCGCCCACGCCGGCGAGGCGCTAGCCACCACCACGCCCACCCGCGTAGTGCGCGCCGAAACCCTTACGCTAGGCGGCAACAAGTATTTAGTTCGCTAATAGCCTGCTGTTTACGAGGGAGCGTTGGCCGGAAAATGTTGGCCAACGTTTTTGGTTTCTGCCCGCTGCTGGTGCATAGCAGTGGCGGGCCCTACCCCACCTCTTACCTTTCACCACGTGCGCATTCTCATCGTTGAAGACGAAAGCCGGCTGGCGGGCTTCGTGCAGCAGGGCCTGACGCAGGCCGGCCACGTGGCCGACATTGCCGCTACCGGTCCTGAGGGCTTGGAGCGCGCCGCCACCACGCCCTACGACGCCATTTTGCTCGACCTGATGCTGCCGGGCCAAAGTGGGCTCGACGTGCTGCGCAACCTGCGCGAGTTTGGCATCGCTACACCGGCGCTCATAGTCAGCGCCTTAACGGATAGCAAGCACGTGGTGGGCGGCCTCGAAGCCGGCGCCGTAGACTACCTGCGCAAGCCATTTGCGTTTGAGGAATTGCTGGCCCGCCTGCACATTATTGGGCGCAAAACGGCCGGGCCTGCTGGGGCCGAAGCCCTCCGGCTGGCCGACCTGGTACTCGACCCATTGGGCCGCGTAGTGACGCGCGCCGGCAAGGTTATCAGCCTCACCAACCGCGAGTTTGCCGTGCTGGAGCTGCTGCTCCGCAATGCCGGCCGGGTAGTGAGCAAAACCCGCCTCGCCGAGAAAGTGTGGGATGTGGACTACGACATGGGCTCGAACGTGATTGAGGTGCACATGTCGCAGCTGCGCCGCAAGCTCGACCGCGATTTTGCACCTGCTCCTGCCTTGCTCGAAACCGTGATTGGCCAAGGCTATCGGCTTCGAAACCAAGAAGCGTAAGCCATGAGTTTTACGCTGGATAACTCCCTAAAAAATACGCCGCGCCGCTGGTGGCAGCTAGGCCTGCGTGGGCAGTTGCTGCTTGTGTTTGGGCTGGTGCTGGGGCTGGCCACGCTGGCGGCCGGCGGCTACCAATACCGCAGCCTGCGCCAGCAGCTTACCCGCGCTGACGACGAGCTGCTGCGCGCCCACGCCCAGGAGCTGCTGAGCCGCATCAGCCTTGACCCGCTGCCCACGCTACCCCTACCCAACCAGCCGGGCGAGGTCATGCGGGTAGCTTTTGCAGAGGCCGGCCAGCCGGCCCGCGAGTTGTTTCGGTCGGCACAGTTTCCGGCGGGGGTGGGCCCAGCCCTACCCCCGCCTGGCGCACCGGGGCGCGAGTTGGGGCCGCGCCGCCTGGTGGCGGTGGGGCGCGCGGCGGCCCCGCCCGGCTCCGGCGCCGATGAGGCCGCCGCTACGGGCCGGCTCACGCTGTGGCTGGGCCACCCGGCGGCGCCGCTCGAGCAGGCTGTGGCGCGCGTGCGCCGCACCCTGCTGTTGGGGTTGCTAGGCAGCTTGGGGCTGGCCGCGCTGCTGGCGCCACTGGTGGCGGGCGTAGTGCTGCGCCCGTTGCGGCTCATGGCGGCGCAGGCCCGGCGCATTCAGCAGGCCCAGGATATTGCGCCGCTGCCGGTGCCCGCCACTGGCGATGAGGTGCAGGAATTGGCCGAAACTCTTAACCAGCTACTAGCCCGGCTATCGGGTCAGGCTACGGCGCAGGCCAATTTTCTAGCAGCTGCGGCGCACGAGTTGCGCACCCCGCTGGCCACGCTCCAGACTGGCCTCGATGTGAGTGGCCGCGACCCCGCCCTACCCCCCGCTACCCGCGCCGCCTTGGCCGGCCACGATGCGGAGCTGGCCCGCCTGGGCCGGCTGGTGGATGATTTCTTGCTGGTAGGGCGGCTGGGCGCCGGGGCGGCGTTGCCCGTAGCCCAGCAACTAGTGGCCCTCGATGAGCTGGTGCTGGCGCTGGCCGACCGCGAGCTGACGCGCTTTCGGGCGGCGGGCCGCACCCTCACCATTGCCTTGCCCGAGGACGCTGCTGCCGCCAGCCTGCGCGTGCGTACCGACGCCGATCAGCTGACGACCATCTTGCTGAACCTGCTCGACAATGCCCGTAAGCACGCGGCACCCGGCACCCCCGTAACGCTGCGGCTGCTACCCCCCACTACCAGCACCGGCCTAGTAGTGGCCGTCGAGAATGCGCTGGCCGTGCCCTTGGGACCTCAACTGGCGCAGCTTACCGCCGCCTGGTACCAGGCCGACCCGCTGGCACCCGGCACCGGCCTGGGCCTCTGGATAGCCGGGCGGCTGGCCCAGGGCCTAGGGGTAGGGCTGCACCTGCGCGAAACGGGCCGCCAACTCACGGCACAAGTGCAATTTGAGAAACCAGTAAGCGGCTAATACTGCGCCTGCCGCAGGGGTGAGACCGGGTGCGTTTGGGACCCTTTGCTGGTTGCGCTCGCTCGGCAGGCAGCGCGGAAGAAGTTAATTTGTGATTAAAATTCATAAACACTTCATCCAAAGAAAACGCTTTCCCGTAGATAAGGAGCAGCCTTATTGCCACTGACAATGAAGCTGTTATTAACAACCCTTCTCCCTTACCTACCTCATGCGCAAATCTTTTACTTCTCTCTCTTCTCTGCGTGGCCCGCTGTTGGGGCTGGCTATGCTGGGGCTTTCGGCGGGGGCTGCTCAGGCCCAAACGGTGTATGGCCTCTCGATTACCAGCAACCCGGCGGCAGTTAGCCTAGTGACGTTTTCGGCCACGGCGCCGGGCACGTTTACGGCCACAGTGCCTATTACAGGCTTCACGGCGGGGCAGGCAATTGTGGGCATTGATGTGCGTCCTAACACGGGCGAGCTGTTTGCACTGGGCTACAACCCAACCGGCACGCAGGCGCAGCTTTACGTCCTCAACCGCACCACGGGGGTAGCCACGGCGGTAGGCGCGGCGCTTACCCTGAATCTGGGCACGACGACTTCGCGCATTGGTTTCGACTTTAACCCGACCGTGGACCGCATTCGGGTGACGAGCGCGGCGCGTACCAATTTCCGCCTCAACCCCAACAACGGGGCCCTGGCCGCCACCGACGGCACGCTAACGTACGCCACCGCCGACGCCAATACCAGCCAGACGCCGGGCGTGGGCTCGTCGGCCTATACCAACAGCTACATCGGCTCGACGGCCACTACCCTCTACAATTTGGATGAGGCCAATAGCCGCCTCGTCACCCAGGCACCGCCCAACGACGGTACCCTGAACACGGTGGGCGCGCTGGGCATTGCCACCAACGGCGTCAGCCAAGCTTCGGACCTCGACATTTACTACAACGCCAGTACTGGCACCAACGTGGCCTACCTGACCACGGCCATTTCGACCAGCACCACGGCCGCCACTTCTACCCTCTACACCGTAAACCTGACTACGGGCGCCGCCACAGCGGTGGGCGCGCTGGGCACCGGGGCCTTGGTGGCTATCACGGACATCACGTTTGCCATCGACCGGCCGGCCACGCTGCCGGCCATTACGGGGCAGCTGGCTTATGCGCTGGCGGGCACCAACTTGATTACGTTTGACACGGGCGCGCCGAGTACCATTCGCACGTCGGTGGGCATCACGGGGGTTGACGCCACACAGACGCTGGCGGGCCTCGATGTGCGGCCGCTCAACAACTCACTCTACGGCCTGGGCTACAATGCGGCGGCCGCAACCGGCGTAGCCAACGCGCAGCTCTACAGCATCAATGCCGTGTCGGGCGTGGCTACCCCCATCGGGGCGGCCGTGCGCCTGGAGCTGGGCACGGGCAGCATTGGGTTTGACTTTAACCCGACCGTGGACCGCATTCGGGTGGTGGGCGCTAATCGCAACAACTACCGCCTCAACCCGACTAATCCTGCTACCGGTATTTTGGCCGCTACCGATGGCCAGGTGGCTTATACTACGGGCACCAATACGCCGAGCATCGGCGCGGTGGCCTACACCAACAGCTTTATGGGCGCCAGCGCCACGTCGGGCACTACCCTCTTCAATTACGATGAGGCCCTGAACGTACTCAACACGCAGGCCACCGCCAACCCGCCCGCCGACGGCCAGCTCACGACCATCGGCTCGTCGGGCATCGCGGTGAACACTACTGCCCCCAACGTGGACCTCGACATCTACAGCACCGGCGTGGGCGCGAACACCGCCTATTTGGTGGCCAATACTGGCACTTCGGCCAATACCTCGCTCTATACCGTGAACCTCGCCACGGGTGCCGCCACGCTGGTGGGGGCCATCGGCAATGGCATTGCGGCCCGCGATATTGCCGTGGCCGCTTCTACGGGTGTCGTTACGTCGAACCGCTCGGAGGAGCTGGCGACTAGCCTTTCGCTCTACCCCAACCCCTTGGCCGGCTCGGCGGCCGTAGCCTTTGGCCTGCCCCGCGCCGCCCACGTCGAGCTCACGGTATCGGATGCGCTCGGCCGCACCGTCGATAAAGTAGATGCGGGCTTGCTGCCGGCCGGGCCCCAGCTCATCCGCTGGAACCGCCAAAGCCAAGCGGCGGGCATGTATTTCTTCCGCCTCAGCTTCGATGGCCAGCCCGCCGGCACCCGCCAGGGTATGCTGACGCAATAGTAGTTGCTTTGGTTGAAGCCTAAAAAAGGCTGGCTCCGCGAGGGGCTAGCCTTTTTTAGGGCTACCCCCTACCCCCTTCGTTTGGCTAGAGGCAATTAGGTAGGCAGCTGCATACCAAGAACACAAAACGAACGTCCTGCTGACGATAAGAAGCCTCTCTACTGCTTCGTTGGATTTAGTATCCGAACGACGCGGTAGAGAGGCTTCTTATCGTCAGCAGGACGTTCGTTTTAAAAAAATAGCTCTAATTACTCGGCCGCCGCCAGGTGGGCGTGGTCGCGCAGAATAGTGCGCAGGAACGTCTCGTCCGACAAGTCGCTTTGGATGTGGAGCAGCTGCTTTATTTTGGTAGCGGTCTCGTTGAGAACCAAGTAGTTTTCTTGTTTTAGGCCGCGACCCAGCAGCTGGCGCAGCAAGGCCACGTCGTGGTCGCTGAGGTCGGCAGCCTGCGGAAATACCGGCTGGTAGCCCACCGGCGCGGCCGCCCCCGGCTGGTAGAGGGGGGTAGCGGCCGGCCGCAAGTCGATGACGGTGGTGCCGGCCGCCAGGTCGCCAAGGCGCTGGCCTTTGCCATTGGCGGCGATGGTGATGACGGCCACCAGCCCGCTACCAATACCGGTGTCGATGAGGCGCAGCAGCCAGCGCAGCACGTAGTCGCCGAAGCGCGGTGCGGTGCCATCGAGGCGCACCACCCGAATGTGGCGGGCTTTTTTGCCCAGGCTCTGGCCATTGAAAAATACCTCGCAGGCTAGGTGATAGAACACGATTGGAATGCCCACCAGCAGGCCAATAATCCAGGCGCTGAGGGTGCTGCTACTGCTACCCATGAGGCTGCTAATGAGCACGGCTACGGCCCCAAACCAGGCCCCCATAATAAGGTTGTCGATGATGGCCGCCACAATGCGGCTGCCGATGCTGGCGGCTTCGTATTCGAGGGTAACGTTTTGGGTAGTGTGTACGCGGATAGTGCCCATAAAGCTTGGCTAAAGTAAACTGGCCCGAAAAATACACCTTCTCCGCTAAGTACCTATTCGGCCGCTGCCTACCTTTAAGGCCCTAACCCCGCCTACCCATGCGCGAAGCCACTTTTCTGCGGCAAAACCAGGCCCGCTGGCAGCAGTACGAATCTCAGCCTACTACCAATCCGGATGAGCTGGCGGCGCGCTTCGTGCACCTCACCGACGACCTGGCCTACGCCCAGACCTTCTACCCTACCTCCCCGGCCACGGCCTACCTCAATACCCTGACGGGCCGCCTGCACCAATCACTCTACAAAAACCGGCCCGAGCAGTCGCGCCGCCTCGGCCACTTTTGGGCCGTGGAAGTGCCGCTTGTAGTGGCCCGGCACCAGCGCTCGCTGGCCTGGGCCATGGGGCTCTTTTTGCTGTTCACGGCCATGGGCGTGCTGTCGGCAGCCTACGACGAAAATTTTCTGCGCGTGGTGGTGGGCGATGGCTATGTGAACCAAACGCTGGCCAACATTCGGCGCGGCGACCCCATGGCCATTTATAAGTCGGGCAGCTCGTCGGTGATGTTTGTGGGCATTGCGGCCAACAACCTGCTGGTGGCCCTCAAAACTTTCGTCATGGGCCTCACGCTGGGGGTAGGCACGTTGTATTCGTTGTTCATGAACGGCATTATGCTGGGCGCTTTCCAATATTTCTTTTACCAAGAGCACGTGCTGCTCCCCTCAGTGCTCACCATCTGGATTCACGGCACGCTCGAAATTCCGAGTATCGTGCTGGCCGGCGGCGCGGGCTTTATTTTGGGTGCTGGCGTGCTGTTTCCGGGCACCTACTCGCGGCGCGAGTCGCTGACCCGTGCCGCCCGCGATGCCGTGAAGCTGGCCATGGGCCTTACCCCCATCATTGTGGTGGCGGCCTTCCTCGAAAGCTTCGTGACGCGCCACACCGAAATGCCGGTGGCGCTGAGCCTGCTCATTATTGGCGGCTCGGCGGCGTTTATCGGCTGGTATTTTGGCCTTTATCCGCGCTTGGTGCGGCGGCGCCAGCAGGCAGCTGCTTTGCCGGCCGCAGCCGAGGAGGCTTACCTTGCTACCCAGTTGCCTACGAGCGTTTAGCACTGCTTAACTAGCCTATTATTCCGTTAGCTATATGAAAAATACCTATACTCAAGCTGCTGATTTTTGGCAGGAGCGCGACTTTGGCGCCAAGATTTCCGCCACCTTCGAATTTATCGGCGCACATTGGCGCCTGCTGGGTAAGTGCCTACTATACTTTACTTTGCCCTTTAGCTTGGTAATGGGCATCGGCCTGGGGTTCTTCAACAATTCGGTGTACAATATGTCGGGGCGCGCCGTAGCCGCCCAGCATAGCGGCGGCGCATTTCCTACGGCTAGCTCGCCTTTTGCCATGTTCAGCTTTGGCGGACTGGGCTTGGCGGTGGCGGGTGGTGTACTGGCCTTTTTGGTGCTTAGCGGCACGCTTTACGGCTACCTGCGGGCGCGCCTACGCTTGCCCGCCACCGAACCCGTTACGCCCACCGACGTTTGGGCCGAGATGCGCGCCAAGCTGGGGCGCATGGTGCTGGCCTCATTGCTGTTAGCCTTTGGGGGCGGCCTGGGCTTTAGTATCCTATTTGGTGGGCTGGTGGGCGGTATTGCAGCGGTGCAGCCGGGGGTAGGCGCCACAGCACTAGCATTTTTACTGGTGCTAATACCGAGCATTTACTTAAGTATTGCGCTGAGCCTTTATTTTCCCGTATTGTGGCTCGAAGACCTGTCTATTTTAGCCTCTATTGGCCGGTGCTTCCACCTGATTCGGGGGCAGTGGTGGGCTACGTTGGGCCTGCTGCTGATAGCTGGCTTTCTGCAATCAATACTCAGCATCGTGTTTGCTGTTCCGCAATACGCCGTGATGTTTGGCAAAGTGCTCCAAGTACCAGGGCTCAACTCCGATGTGCTCGGCCTTATTACCAACTGCCTGTATGCCACTGGCATTATCTTCACCTACACGATACCGCTGCTGGCGCTAGTCTTTCAATATTTTAATTTAACAGAGCAAAAAGACGGTTTTGGTTTGCGTCTGCTCGTGGATAAGCTGGGCCAGAGCCAAGGCCTACCCGTGGCCCAATCCAGCCACTACCGGCCCGATGAGGAAGGTGAATATTAAGCTGCTGAGCGCCCGCACTGGCGGCGCGCTGGCGTTGCTGCTGGCCCTGGGCGGCGCGCCCGCGCTGGCCACGCCGCCCCAGTTGCCAGCTGCCCTACCCTCCCTTTCGGCCCCGGCCGATACGGCCACTGCCCCGCCCCTACCCCCCGATGCGGCCGTACCCCAGCCGGTGCGCCGCCCGGCAGCCAGCCACCTGCGCGAGCTGCGCGGCCAGCACGATTTTCAGTACACCGACGTGCGGGAGGAGCCCGAGCAGGCTGGCTTTTGGGCTCGGCTGCTGCGGTGGTTTTTTCGCGGGCTGAGCCGGTTATTCGACACAAAAGGGGGCCGTGTGGCGTGGGACGTTATTCTCTACCTCCTAATTGGGGGTGGGCTAGTTTATGCCGTGCTCAAGTTTCTGCAAGTAGACCTGACCAAAGTTTTTGGCCGCGCGCCGCGCGCCCTACCCCTTGCCTATGAGGCGGGCCAGGAAAACATTCACGCCCTGGATTTTAGCCAGGCGATTGCGCAGGCCGAAGCCACCGGCAACCTGCGCCTGGCCGTGCGCCTGGGCTACTTGCAGCTCCTCAAGCAGCTCACCGACCGCGAACTTATTGCCTGGCAGCCCGACAAAACCAACCAGGCCTACCTGCGCGAGCTGGAAACCAGCCGCCCCACCGCCCGCGCGCCTTTTGCCGAGCTCACGCGGCAGTTTGAATACATCTGGTACGGCGAGCTGCCGCTGCCAGCGGCCCTCTACGCGCCGGTGCGCGAAAGCCAACGCCAGTTTGGGCAGCAGCTGAGCGGCGCTGGCGTGCGCCCACCCGCTGCTTAATTCCCGGGCTTCCGGCTTCGATTTTATCTCATGTCCTTACCCCGCATTATCCTTGACTGCGAGCCGCTTAAAGACCGAAACAGCGGTTTCAGCCACTTTGTGGTGCCCCTGGCCTACGAGCTTATTCGCCAAAACCAACGCTACCACCTTTACTGCTACGTGCCGCCCGCCGAGGTGGGCGGGCTGGGTAGCACCGGCGTGCGCTACCTCACCCAGCGCAGCTTTCACAAGTACTTCAACCCGCCCAGCTACGGTTTTCGGCTGTGGCACGCTACGTCGCAGCTGAGCTGGTACGTGCCCACCAGCCCCTTTACGAAAGTGGTTTTGACGGTGCACGACCTCAATTTTCTGCACGAAAGCCCCGATGAGCGCACCTACACCCGGCAGCTAGCCATGGTGCGCCGCAACATCCGGCGCGCCGATTACCTGGTGACCATTTCCGACTATGTGCGCCAGGACATCCTGCGCCACGCCGATTTGCTGGGCTATTCGGCGGCCAAGCCGCTGCGCTACGTGCGGCGCGGCGTCGAGGCGCTGGCGCCTCTGCCAGCGGGCCACACGCCGGCTTACGTGCCGCGGCGGCCCTTCCTGTTTGGGCTGGGCACAATTAACGCCAAAAAGAACTACCACGTGCTCCCGTCTCTTTTACAAGGCACTGACTACGAGCTGCTAATAGCAGGCAGCTTTGCTGAGGAGAGCTACGTGGCCGCCATTCGGGCGGCGGCCGCACAGGCGGGGGTAGGCGACCGCATAACCATCCTTACGGGCATTTCCGAAGCCGATAAAACCTGGTATTATCAGCACTGCCAGGCCTACCTACAACCGTCGCTAGCCGAGGGCTTTGGGCTGCCGGTAGTCGAGGCAATGCAGCTGGGCAAGCCCGCGTTTCTGAGCCGCCTCACGTCGTTGCCCGAGGTGGGCGGGGCGGCAGCTTATTATTTCGACGACTTTTCGCCGGCCCACATGCAGCAGGTACTGGCGACTGGCTTGGCCCAGCACTCACCGGCGCGGGCGGCGGCGGCGCAAGCGCAGGCCGGGCAGTTTAGTTGGCAGCAGGCGGCGGCCGATTATTTGCAGGTTTACGAAGAATTACTGGGCCGGTAATCTATGAGAGCTACTGAAAAAGAGCATCATGCTGACGGTAATAAGCCTCTTGGCTGGTTGCGTTTGAGTTGCGCCTGACGATGCGACCAAGATGCTTCCTATCGGCAGCATAGCGTGCGACTATAACCTAAATTTTATTCCAATAAACTTTTATCCTTTAGCACCTTGACTACTTTTCGCTGGTACCTGCTGGGCATTCTGGTGCTGTTTGGGGGCTATGTGGCGCTCGAATACTACCGCCCCAAACCCGTGGACTGGACGCCCACGCTCAGCAGCAAGGATAAGATTCCGTACGGTACCTATGTGGTGTATGATGGCCTACCGCAGGTGCTGGGTACCGACTCGGTAGTGGGGGTGCGCCAACCCATTTTCAACCAGCTGCTGGGCACCGAAGAGCCCCAACTGCAAGCCGGCCGGCCGGAAAATGTCACGTTTTCTGACGATTCGGAAGCGCCTGCCGACTCAGCAACCAGCGACTCGCTAGCTACCGAAGCCCGGCAAGCGGCCGCCAACGACCAAGCCGCCGCCGAAACCGAAACCGCTACTCTCCCGCTCGTTGCCACTCGCGCCAATTATCTTTTCATTAAACAAGATTTTGAGGCCAGCCGCCTCGAAACGGCTGCCTTGCTGCGCTTCGTAGCGGCGGGCCACGACGTATTTATTGCCGCCGAAGATTTTGGGTCTAACCGGCGGGGCTTTCTGGCTGATACCTTGGGCATCAGCACCTACGAGGCCGATACCACCAGCCGCTCGCTGGTGCCCCAGCTAGGCCGCCCTACCCCCCACGATTCGGTGCAGCTGCACCTGCTGCGAACCCGGCCGGGCCTCGCCACTACTGACTTTCGCTTTGCATCGGCTGTGGCGGGCTACCGGCTGGCCCTGGCGGCCCGGCGGCCGCACCAAGGCGCTACCCTGGCGGCCGATGCGCAGGGCCGGCCGGTACTGCTGCGCCTCGACCACGGGCGTGGGCATTTTTACTTGTGCTCGGTGCCGCTGGCGTTTGGCAACTACTGGGTGCTGCGGCCTCGCACCGCCGACTTTGCCTTTGCGGCTTTGTCGTATCTGCCCACCGGCCGCCCCGCTTGGTGGGACGAATACCAGAAGCAAGGGCGCGCCGGCGAGCAGTCGGTGCTGCGCGTCATCATGGCGCACCCAGCCTTGCGCGCCGCCTACTACTTGCTGCTAGTGGCGGGGGTACTGTTTGTGCTGGTAGAGGCGCGGCGCCGCCAGCGCGTCATTCCCACCATCAAGCCATTGCCGAACACTACGCTGCTATTTGCACGCACCGTGGCTGGCCTTTATCAGCAGGGACGCAACCACTCGCTCATTGCGGAGAAGAAGGTAGCCTTGTTTCTGGATTACCTGCGCACGCGCTTCCACGAGCCTACCCCCGACCTAAGCGATGAGGCTTTCCGCGAGCGCCTGAGCCAAAAAGCGGGCCTGCCGCGCCCGCGCATCGACGAGCTTATCCGCTTTATCAATTTTGCGCGCACCGCGCCAACCGTCACCGACCGCGAACTGCTTATCTTGAGCCGCGCTATTCATGATTTCAAAGTGGAATCGCGCTGATAAGCTTTTTGCACTTCTTTTATAAATTGTATTTTATTAATTTATAACTTTTCTTATATAACCGCATTGCACATCCCAAATGCTGATTTTAGAAGGTAAAAGATTCTGATTTAACGACTGATAATAATACTTTTTATAGCAGGCTTAGTACCTTTTATTATCCCCCAGCGAAGCTAGGCTTTTGCCCGCTACCTCTCAATTTATGGACCCGCAGCTTTCTACCGACGATACCCTACCCCCCACCTCAGCCGCCAGCTTGCCCCTACCGGCTACCCCGCCCGACGCGCTGCTCACCGATGCTCCTACCCCTGCCAGCAACACCAACAGCTTTGCTCCGCGCACCGACCTTGCGCAGCTGACGGCCCGCACGGAGGCCGTGCGCACGCAAATCGGCCAGGTGATTGTGGGCCAGCAGGATTTGCTGCAACTGCTACTCACGGCCTTGCTCGCCGACGGGCACGTGCTGCTCGAAGGCGTGCCGGGCGTAGCCAAAACCCTCACCGCTAAGCTACTAGCCCGCACGCTCGACGTACCCTTCAGCCGCATCCAGTTTACGCCCGACCTGATGCCGGCCGACGTGCTCGGCACCAGCATTTTTCGGCCGGCGCAGGGCGATTTTGAGTTTCGGCCCGGTCCCATTTTCGCCAGCGTGGTGCTGATTGACGAAATCAACCGCGCGCCGGCCAAAACGCAATCGGCGCTGTTTGAGGTGATGGAGGAGCGCACCGTGACGCAGGACGGCCGTACCCACCGCATGGCGTCGCCGTTTGTGGTGCTGGCTACGCAAAACCCTATTGAGCAAGAAGGTACTTACCGCTTGCCCGAGGCACAGCTCGACCGCTTCCTCTTCAAGCTGAACGTGGGCTACCCAACCCTAGCCGAGGAAATCCAGATTTTGCAGGGCCACCACAGTGGCTTTGGCGGCACGCCGCTCGAGCGGGTGAAGCCGGTGCTAACGGCCACCGACCTGGCGGCACTGCGCCAGCAGGTAGGCCAGCAGCGCGTGGAAGCCAACGTGCTCGAATACATTGCCAAAATCGTGGGCCAGACCCGCGCCCACAAAGCCCTGTACCTGGGCGCTTCGCCCCGCGCGAGCCTGGCGCTGCTCAACGGCGCCAAAGCACTGGCCGCCCTGCGCGGCCGCGACTTCGTGACGCCTGAGGATGTGCAGTTTCTGGCCGCGCCGGTGTTGCGCCACCGCATCATGCTCACTCCCGAGCGCGAGATGGAAGGCGGCACGGCGGATGAAGTGGTGAAAACGATTGTGCAATCGGTAGAAGTGCCCCGCTAGATGACGTACTCTACTGCCTGGCTGCTGGCCGAACTCGCGCAAGAGCACCGCGTTAAGTACCTCTTCTTTTGGGGGCATCAGCCTAGTAAAGATGGTGTTATCACCAAATCTTGCCTTAGCCAATGGTGGGTAGCCGACTTTGTAGTGGCCGGCGTCACGTACCGCTCAACCGAGCACTGGATGATGGCTGAGAAGGCTCGGCTTTTTGATGATGCCGCAGTTTTAGCCCAAATTTTGGCCGCTAAAAGCCCCGCCGAGGCCAAGAAACTGGGGCGCGCGATTCACGACTTTGTGCCCGACGTCTGGGAAGCTCACAAGTACGATATCGTCAAGACGGGTAATTTCCACAAGTTCAGCCAGCACAAAAACCTGCTTACTTTCCTGCTGGCCACCGGCGACCGGGTGCTAGTTGAGGCTAGCCCCGTTGATACCATTTGGGGGATTGGCTTGGCCGCCGACCACGTCGATGCCGAGAATCCGGCCCGCTGGCAGGGGCCCAATTTACTGGGCTTTGCCCTAATGGAAGTTCGCGACCAACTCCGCCGCCCATGAGCTTTTTCCTAACCCGTCGTTTTTTCTACTTGCTCACGGCGCTCATCGTAGGCTTCGTGGTGGCGTTTTTCCTACCCTGGCTGCTGGGGCCGATGCAGGTGCTGCTAGCCGCAGCTGCGCTGCTAACGCTGCTCGACGCGGCGCTCCTCTATGTGCCAGCAGGGGGTAGGGCCGCGCCAGTGTTTGGGCGGCGGGAAATGGGCGATAAGCTGGCCAACGGTTCGGACAACGACGTGCGGTTATTCATAGAAAATCGCTACCGCTTTGGCATTCAGGTGGAAGTGATTGACGAGATTCCGCACCAGTTTCAGCGGCGCGACGTGCTGTTTGAAACCACCGTGCTGCCGGGGCAAACGCAGGTTATCAGCTACCAGCTGCGGCCCACCAAGCGCGGCGAGTACGAGTTTGGGGCGCTAAACGTGTACGCCGCCTCGCCGCTGGGGCTCGTGCGGCGACGCTTTCGCTTCGACCAGGCGCGGGTGGTGCCGGTGTACCCGTCCTTTTTGCAGATGCGGCAGTACGAGCTGCTGGCCATCCACAACCGCCTCACCGAGGTGGGCATCAAGCGCATTCGGCGGGTAGGGCAAAGCATGGAGTTTGAGCAGCTGCGGCCCTACGTGGCCGGCGACGACCCGCGCAGCATCAACTGGCAGGCCAGTGCGCGGCGCACCATTCCGGGCGCTACCGATACGCTGGTAATCAACCACTTTCAGGACGAGCGCGCCCAGCAAGTATACTGCCTCATCGACAAGGGCCGGGTGATGCGCATGCCATTTGAAGGACTGAGCTTGCTCGATTATGCCATCAATGCCACGCTGGTAATGAGCAACATTGCGCTGCTCAAGCACGACAAGGCGGGCCTTATTACCTTCTCGAACAAGCCCGGCGCCACCGTGGCCGCCGAGCGCCGAGCGGGCCACATGCGCACTATTTTGGAGGTGCTGTACCACCAAAAAACGCAGTACCTCGAAACCGACTACGAGCTATTGTACGCCACAGTGCGGGCCAAGGTGAAGCAGCGTAGCCTGCTCATTCTGTTCACCAATTTTGAGACCTTGCAGGGTATGCAGCGGCAGCTACCCTACCTGCGCGGCCTCAGCAAGGCGCATTTGCTGCTGGTGGTATTCTTCGAAAACACCGAGCTGCGCACCTTCTTAGACGCGCCGGCTGACACGACGGTGGACGTGTATAACCAAACCATTGCCGAGAAATTTCAGCAGGAAAAACGCCAGATTGTGCTGGAGTTGCAGCGCTACGGCATTCACGCGCTGCTGACACCGCCGCAGCAACTGACGGCTAACACGATAAATAAGTACCTGGAATTCAAATCTCGCGGCCTGATATAGACCGCTTGTTACTCGTCAAACGCAGCCAGTTGGGCGTTATCAAACCGCACGGCGGTGTGCCCGGCGTGCAGGAAAACGACCGTGATGTGGTCGTACTCAACGGGCGGCGCTTGAAAATAGAAACGCAATAGCTGGGCGCGGTTGGGCAGCAGCACGCGCTGAAAGCGGGCGCTGCGCTCGCGCATCACCTCAGAGCCCTTGCAAAAGCGCACCACAAATTGCGTCATTTCCCACGAATTCCAGATTTCGCGGTCGGTGCAAGCCAAGGCGCTGCCTTGCACCCACTCAAATTGCCCCGGCCGCGCCGGAATCGTGTACTCGGCGCTGGCAGGGTGCGCCTCGTCGAGCACCAGCGAGCAGCGGCCTTGCAGCGCGGGCTGCGCGCAGGTGGCACCCGGCAGCGCCTCAAAATCTTGGCGCCACAGGGTACGGTAGTGGCGCGGCGTACCCGTAAAATCGAAGTCGGTGTCGAGCAGCAGGCGGGTTTCGCGCGGCACGTCGTAGCGCCCCAAAATGCGCCACCAATAGGCGCCTTTCATTTGGCCCACGAAGAGCAAGCCGCCGCGGTACGCTTGGTGCGTGAGCCACACGCTGTAGTAGCACAGCACGATGGCCAAGCTCGCGTAGGCGAGCAGCCACGGCCGCCGGGCGAGCAGCCACCGGTGGGCCGCCGCAAAGGGCCAGGCCAGCACGGCGTAGCTCTGCACCATAGCCCGCTGGCCAAGCGCACCGCCGTAGCGCCACTCGTCCCAGGCAAAGGCGATGTAGGCAAACAGGACGAAAAACACTAGCAGCGCCCAAAAAGCTTCGGGCTGCTGCCGACGCAAACTCCCGAACCCCACCAGCGCTACCACCAGCAGCGGCGAATACAACAGCCAACCGCTATCGAAGCTAAAAATACCGTTCCAGAAGTGTGGCTGCAACCAGCTAAAGCCCTGGTCTTGATAGCTGTAGATAACCCACTCGCCGCCCACATAGTGCCAGTACAGCGGCTGAATGCTCAGCACCGCAGCGCCCGCCAGCACGGCGCCCACCAGCAGGCCCGCGTGCTGCCGCCAGAAAGCCAGCCGCGCCTGCCCTACCCCCCGCTCGGGCCGCAGGCCCCACAGCAGCGGAATCAACACTGCCAAAATATCGGTGGGCCGAGTGAGCGTCATCAGGCCTACGATGGCCCCGATGGCCAGCGCCCGGCCCAGGGTAGGGTGCCGGTAGAAGGCGGGCGTTAGCAGCAGCAGAGCCGCGTACCAGGTAAAAAGCCAGTTGTGCGCCATAGCGCCAGCCAACGCGCTATAGCACAAATAATTAGTGCCTAGCATAATAGCCAGCAGGGTAAGCGCCGTGGGCCACTCGCCAAAACGAGGCCGCAGGGCGCGCCGCACCAGCCCCAAGCCTACGATTGCCATCAGCACGCTGCCCGCCAAAATGGCCATTTGGTAGGGGGGTGAGAAGCCATCGGGGGGGTAGCCCAGCGGCGCTGCTAGCGCGTGGGCCACCCAAAAAAACGGCAGAAATTGCACGGCCAAGCCCGCCGAATATTTCAGCACGTAGTGCCCGCTAACGGGGTGCCGGTAGGCCTGCTGAAAGTCGGGGGTAGGCGCGTAGTCGCGCAGCATTTGCTCGTGAAAACGCAGTTCTCGCAGGTCGTGGTGAATGAAGATAGCCGGCAGGTAGAGGTAGTAGCCCGACACATCCCAGCTGATAACCGCCGCCGTGCCCGTTGCCTGCTGGCGCGGCAAATAGCCGAAAGCCACTGTTATCAGAAACAAGCTGCAAAATAGCCAAGCCAGCCAAGAAGGAGTTTTCATAGAAACGGTAGCCAAACGCATAGTTGTCGCAAGTTGGGCGTAATCGGCCAGCCGAGGGCAAAATCTGGCCGTACTTTTGGCTGAATGATGAGATTTTGGATTGGTTTGGAGCACCAACAGCGCTTTTCCTTCGGCAACCTAGCCTTATCGGCAAAAATGGGCACCCTGGTGCTGCTCCTACTAGTAAGCTTAACTGCTCAGGCGCAGCGCCCGCTGCTACCCCTGCCGGCGCAGGCCAGCTGGCTGGCTGGCTATTACGCCTTCAAAACGGCACCGCTGCTCGCCTTGCGCCGCCAAACCACCGGCGCGGCTACCTCCACGGACGAGAGCTACCGCCTGCGCATTACGGCGGCGGGGGCCAGCCTCACGGCCGCGTCGCCGCTGGGTATTCAGCGCGGGCTGGCCACGTTTCGGCAGGTGATTGAGAGCACGCCGCGCGGCTGGCGGGCGCAGTTTTGCGATATCCAAGACGCGCCCCGCTTTCGTTGGCGCGGGCTGCTGCTCGATGCGGCGCGGCACTTTCAGCCGGTGGCCGCGGTAAAGCGCAACCTCGACGGCATGGCCGCCGTGAAGCTCAACGTGTTGCATTGGCACCTCTGCGACGACCAGGGCTGGCGCGTCGAGAGTAAACTGTTTCCGCGCTTGCATACTGTGGCTGGCGCCA
This sequence comes from Hymenobacter ginkgonis, assembly GCF_009755225.1. GTDB lineage: Bacteria > Bacteroidota > Bacteroidia > Cytophagales > Hymenobacteraceae > Hymenobacter > Hymenobacter ginkgonis. The sequence goes on along the minus strand of NZ_WQKZ01000005.1, from coordinate 182,452 downwards.
CGGGCTACTACACCCAGGCCGAGGTCCGCGAAGTGGTGCGCTACGCCCAGGCGCGCGGCATTCGGGTGGTGCCCGAATTCGACTTGCCGGGCCATACCGGCGCGCTGCTGGCTGCCTACCCCCGCCTGGCTTGCAACGACTCTATCAAAGCGGTGCCCATTCGCTGGGGCGTGCTCAACATTGCCCTCGACCCTACCCGGGAGGGCACTTATACCATGCTCGACTCGGTGCTGACGGAGATGAGTGGGCTTTTCCCGGACCCTTATTTTCACATTGGCGGCGACGAAAACGACGGCCGGCAGTGGCGCCACAACCCACGCATTGTGGCCTTTATGCAACAGAAAGGCTTCGTAAAAACCGGCACCACGGTGCCCGACAAGCACCAGCTCCAAAATTATTTCAACCGCCGCATTTTGGTTACGCTGCAAAAGCTGGGTAAAACGATGATTGGTTGGGATGAAATTTTGGGCCCCGACCTGCCCCAGGCAATTATGGTGGAAAGCTGGCGCGGCCCAAAAGGCGTGGCCGAGGCGGCGCGCCAGGGCCACCCCGCCCTGCGCGCCCACGGCTACTACCTCGACCTCTACCTCACGGCCGCTTCCTCCTACGCCGCCGACCCCTTGCAGGGCGTGCCCGACTCGCTGCAAGCCCGCGTGCTGGGCGGTGAGGCCGCCATGTGGAGCGAATTTGCCGACAGCGTCATTTACGAAAGCCGCGTGTGGCCCCGCGCCGCCGCCGTGGCCGAGCGCCTCTGGAGCCCCGCCGCGCTCGCCCAAAACGTGCCCGATATGTACCGCCGCCTGGCTTTCGTGTCGGAAGAACTGGAGGCGCTCGGCTTGCGCCACCGCCGCGTTCCGGCTGCGCTGCTGCGCCAGCTGGCCGCCCCCTACCCCGCTGCCCTACCCGCCCTGCAAACCCTAGCGGCCATTGCCGAACCGGTGAAGGAGTATAAGCGCCATTTCCAAGGCTTTAAGTATACCACCGAAACGCCCCTGACCCGCCTCGTAGACGCCGCCCCGGCCGAATCGGATGTCGCGCGCCGCTTCGGGGCCACCGTAGATAGCCTGCTGGCGAGCCTTAGCATTGTGGTGCCCGCGTTTCCGGTGGTGGCGGGGCCGCCCGCGCTGTCGCCCGCTAGCAGCCGGCAGCTGGCTAGCCTGCGCCAGCAAGTGGCCGAGTGGCAGCACGCTACCGAGGCCCTACCCCCCCTGTTCGTGACTAGCCCCAGCCTGGCGGAGTACGCGCCGCTGTCGGCGCAGCTCGGCATTGTGGCGGGGCTGCTCAGCCAGCGCCTTACGCAGCTAGCGCAGGGCCAACCTGCGCTAGCTGCCTGGCAAGCCGCCGCCAAGTTGCAACTCGATGCCGCCCAAAAGCCGGTTGGCCAAACTGAGCTGGCCATTATAAGTGCGGCGCGGCTGCTGGTGGGTATGTAGCAGCCGGAAGGGCCGGTGCCCGCCACAACCGGCACCGGCCTTTCTTGCGTAAGCAGCTTATGCAACCCAACACCTCCCTACCCCCCGCCGACGACCAGCAGCCCGCCAACGACCACTTTTTGGAAGATATGGTGGCCCTGACTGGCTTATTCACTCCCGAAGTAATTTGGCACGAAGAAGAAAAGCTGGACGACCTGGATGAACAGGCGGCCCTTGCTCAGAAAAACCAGCCAGCACCGCCCGCACACGACTAAAGCTTAGGCTGGGGGCAGCAGGCGCACCGGGCACTTAAGTGCTCCTTGCGCAATGACAGACGCACCTATATCCATCAGCCAGCCACTTGCCCTACCCCCCGTTGCGCACCCGAATCAACTCGGCAGCCACGCTCACGGCGATTTCTTCGGGTAGGCGGCTGTTTATCTGCACGCCGATGGGGCCGCGCAGGCGGGCCAGGTTGGCTTCGGCAAAGCCTTCTTCGCGCAGCACCCGGCGCAACTCGGCTACTTTGGTGGCGCTGCCCATCACGCCAAGGTAGCGGTAACTATGGCCTAGCAGTTGCCGCAGGGCCACGGCATCGGTGCGGTAGCCTACCGTCATGACCACTACGTAGTGGTGCGGGCCGGGGGGTAGGGCCAGGGTTTCATAGTTTACTTGCCGGCGGTGGTGGGCAAAGTGGTTGGCGCTGAGCGTAGGCAAGTCGGGGCGGTCGTCTAAGACGGTTATTTCAAACTCCAAATTGGCTGCTAGTTGCGACAGCGCCAGGCTGACGTGCCCGCCGCCCACGATGGTTAGCTGGTCCCGAAAGCCCAGCTGCTCGCGGTAGCGCCAAGCCGGGCCAGGCTGGTAATCGTAGAAGGCGCCCGGCACCTCCGTTGTCCGGTGCAGGCCGGTGGCGGCGCTCACCTCCCACGCACCGCCGCCGAGGTCTTGCAAAGCAGTTTCAATAGCCTCAACTACCGGCAAATCGGCCACTTGCAAGGGCCACAGCAGCACTTCTTGTTCGCCGGCGCACATCATGCCCGAGCGGTCGGCGGGGGCCTCGCGCCGATGAATTTGGGGGCGTAGCAGCGGCGTGCTATCGCCTTCCCGCAGGCGCTGGCGAGCCAGCTCTACCCATTTATGCTCCATAATACCCCCGCCAATGGAGCCAGCCACGGCCTCAGCCGTCACCACCATTTTAAAGCCCTGGCGGCCGGGGCTGCTTCCCTCGCTCTGCACCACGCACAGCAGGGCGGCCAGCCGGCCGGTGCGTAGGGCGTCGGCGGCCAGCGTCCAGGCAGGCAGGTCGCGGGGGGTAGCAGGCATTTTTTAATAGTTAATGATAAATGGTTAATCTAGTGCGTCATGCTTCCCTGGGTTCAGCATAACGCGCTAGATTTAACGCGCGCTCACAGCACTTCCCTACCCCCGCACCACTGTGCCGGTGATGTAGCCGAATGGCGCATCGGTAGCCACAAATACTTCGTTGGTATTGGCTTGGCCGAAGGGCTCTAGGTTGAAGGGAATGTGGTGCTTGTTGGGCATGATGAGGCTAATTTCCTTCACCTCATCGGTTTCTTCCAGAATTTTTTCGCCGATGGCATAAAGCGTATGCTGCACCGACAGGCTTTTGTGCGTCGAAAAAGTGCGCAGCAAACTGAGGTGGACTTGCTGGTACAACTCCTCAAAATTGAGGTCGGCGGCGGTATACTCCCATTCGGCCTCACATTCGGTAGCCAGAATGCGGTCGGTGGTTTCGGGCAGCACCGTGTACTCGTCTTTGGGGTAGCCCGCAAAGCCCGAATCAGTGGTTTTGAGCAGCATCAGCCCTTTGATACCGGCCCAGACGGTGGTTGTGCCGTCGGCGTGCAGTTCTACCACGGCGCGGCGCTTCTCGGAGCCGCCACCGGTGAAGGCGTGCGGATGCGCCTGCCCCTCAAAGCTCATGCGCTGCCAGAGGTGCTCCAAAATCTCGATGCGCGCTTTGCTCACCTGCGCATTGCGCGACACAAAATGGCGAGCTAGCACCAACCCAAATGCCTCGATGGTGCCCGTAAAATGCTCCTTCGCCAGGGCGTATACCGTGTTTTTTTGGGTGTCGGTGGGGAGGATTAACGAGTTGTCGCCCAGCGTATGGGCCGCGTCGAAGTCGCCCGTCAGCTGCACGCTCACCGATACCTGCCGAAACTCGTGGTGGCCCGCGTGGCGGATGATGCGCGACAGATTAACGGCGTTTTTGCCGTAGGCATTGGGTCCGAGTTTAATGGGCATAGCGCGTAGATTGCGGGGCAAAAAAAGAGCGGCAAGATAGTCGCCAGTCGCCACCGTATGCCAGATGTATTTCTAAAAAGCACCGCCGTTGTCACGCCGGCCGGCCAGCGCCCGGCCCTGCTGGTGCTGCAAGGCGGGCGCATCGCCGATGTGCTACCCCCCGATGCCGCCGTGGCCGGCCCCGTGCTCGACCTAGGAGATGCGGCCATCTTGCCTGGCGTTATCGACCCGCACGTGCACCTCAACGAGCCGGGCCGCACCGATTGGGAAGGCTTCGACACGGGCACCCGCGCCGCGCTGGCTGGCGGCCTTACTACGCTAGTAGACATGCCTTTAAATTCAGCTCCGGTTACTACTTCGGTAGCGAATTTGCGGCTCAAGCAAGCCGCCACGTCAGGCCAGCTGCATACCAATGTGGGTTTTTGGGGCGGCATCGTGCCTGGCAATGCCGCCGAGGTGGGGCCGCTCATTGCGGCGGGCGTAGTGGGCTTTAAGGCGTTTCTGACGCACTCAGGCATCGACGATTTTCCGAATGCCACGGAAGATGATTTGCGCCGGGTGATGCCGTTGCTGGCTCGCCACGGCCTGCCCCTGCTGGTGCACTGCGAACTATCAGAAGACAACGACGAGTGGCAGCAAGGCGACACGCGCTCCTACCCCAACTACCTCGCTTCACGCCCCAAAAGCTGGGAGGATGAGGCCATTAAGCTGATGATTCGGCTGTGCGCCGAGTACCGCTGCCCAGTGCATATCGTGCACCTGTCGTCGGCCAATTCCCTGGCGGCCATTGCCGAAGCGAAAGCGCAGGGCCTACCCCTCACCGTGGAAACGGGCCAGCATTACCTCTTCTTCAACGCCGAGGATATTGCCGATGGCCAAACGCAGTTTAAGTGCGCGCCGCCCATCCGTGAGCGGGCCAACAACGAGCAGCTGTGGCAGGCGCTGCAAAGCGGCCTCATTGACTTTGTAGCCACCGACCATTCGCCCGCGCCGCCCGACCTTAAACAGCTAGCCAGCGGCGATTTTGCCAGCGCTTGGGGCGGTATCGCGTCGTTGCAGCTGGCCCTGCCCGTGCTCTGGACGGCCGCCCGCCCGCGCGGCGCTACCCTCCCCGATTTGGCCCGCTGGCTTAGCACCCATCCGGCTCGGCTCATCGGCCAATCGCAGCACAAAGGTCAGATTACCAAAGGCTACGATGCCGATTTGCTGGTACTGGCCGCCGACCAATCCTTTACCGTGACGGAAGCCCTGCTGCACCACCGCCACAAGGTGTCGCCCTACTTGGGCCGCGAGCTGACGGGCGTAGTGACGCACACGTTTTTGGCGGGCGAGGAGGTTTTTCGCCATCCCGATTTTCTGCATCTTAACCGTGGGCAGCTGCTAAGCCGCTAGCGCCGCTTCTTTGTCAACTACCAATTATCGACCAGCTATTAGCCGCTGTTCGCCGGTAATTGCGTCTTATCCATTGCTTCTCGTTAGTTGTTACTTATGCCCGACTATCCTTCTCGTACTCAGCGTATTCTGAGCCGCATCGAGCAATTGGCTGCCATTAGCGAAGACCCAGATGGCACGACAGTTACGCGCACTTTTGGCACGCCGGCTTTCGTGCGGGGGCGCGACCTGGTACAGAGTTGGTTTGAAGCCGCCGGCCTGAAGGTGCACCTCGACGGCATTGGCAACCTGCGCGGGCGGTGGGCCAGCCAGCGGCCGGGAGCCAAGACGTTCGTGCTGGCCTCGCACATCGATACGGTGGTGAATGCCGGCAAGTACGACGGGCCGCTGGGCGTAATAATGGCCTTGAATTTAGTAGAAAGCCTTATGGAACAAGGCAGTACCTTGCCGTTCAACTTAGAGCTCATTGCTTTTAGCGACGAGGAAGGCGTGCGCTTTCACACGACCTACCTGGGTAGCAAAGTTGTGACCGGCGCCTTCGACCCAGCGACGCTACTGCGGACTGATGCGCAAGGCATCACGCTGGCGCAAGCTATTGCCGATATGGGCGGCAACGCCGCGCAACTGGCCACCGATGCCCTACCCCCCACCGAGTGGCTGGGCTACTTCGAGCTGCACATCGAGCAGGGGCCGGTGCTCTGGGAAAGTGGCGTGCCAGTGGCCTTGGTTACGGCCCTGGCCGGCCAGCAGCGCGTAGAGCTAACGTGGCAAGGCATGGCGGGCCACGCCGGCACCGTGCCCATGGCCATGCGGCAGGATGCGCTGGCCGCCGCCGCCGAGTTTATACTGGCGGCCGAAGCATTTGCGCTGCACCACGGCCAGCGCCTGGTAGCCACGGTGGGCCAACTGCGCATTCCGTATTCAGCCAGCAATGTTATCCCTGGCCAAGTGGTGCACAGCCTCGATTTGCGCAGCCCTGATGCCGGCCAGCTAGCTACTGCCTACGCCGACTTGCAAGCGCGGGCGGAAGCCATCGCTACCCGGCGCGACGTGGCGCTCGACTGGCAGCTTATTCAAGCTACCGCCCCCGTTACCTGCGACCCGGAACTGAACCGCTTGCTCGGTCAGGCTATCGCGGCCAGTGGCCACGAGGTGGTGGGCCTGGTGAGCGGCGCGGGCCATGATGCCGTACCCATCTCGGCCGTGGCGCCGGCCACCATGGCGTTCATTCGCTGCTACAAAGGCATTAGCCACAACCCGTTGGAGAACGTGGAGCCGGCCGACGTGGCGGCCGCCCTAGAAGTGGCCGAAGGCTTTTTGCACCGCCTCATCACCGCGCATTCTTAACGCTTATTTCCTACCCCGGCGCGGCTGGCCGCGTCGTTATAGCTGCTTTCTTTATGGAATTTCCCTCTTCTCTTACTCGCTCCGTGGTGCGGCGTAACCACGCCATCATCGCGCCCGATGGCTACATCAACAGCAACGTGCCCGGCTGGACCGGCGGCACCGTCAACGTCATCATCAACGAGCAAATGGGCGCGCGCCTCTGCCAAACGCTCGTGACGCTCACCGACACGGGCCAGCTGACGGGCACCACCGAAGCCAGCCAAATTTTCTTCTATATGGTGCAAGGCCAGGTGCAGGCCACCATCGGCGACGACAGCCGGATTCTCACAGTAGGCAAGTTTGTGTACGTGCCTATTGGCCAAAGCTATACCTTTAAGAACCCCACCGCTAACACGCAGATTCTCACCTTTCATAAGGTGTACGAGCCACTGGCGGGCTCCCCCCCACCTAGCGTGTGCTGGGGCGAAAAAGACGACAGCAAGGCCCCCGTGTACATGAACGACGAGGCGCTGCGCATTCAGGAGCTGCTGCCCAACGAATTAGGTTTCGATATGGCGGTCAACATCTTCACCTACCAGCCCGGCGGCAATCTGCCGATGGTGGAGACGCACATTATGGAGCACGGCTTGCTGTACTTGCAGGGCCAGGCTATTTATATGCTCGACCAGCAGTGGTACCCCGTCCAGAAAGGCGACTCTATTTGGATGGCACCCTATTGCCAGCAGTGGGCCGCCTCGATTGGCAAGGAGCCGTCGGTGTATATCTATTATAAGAACGTCAACCGCTTCCCGACGGTGCTATAACGCCCGGCAAAAGCCGCCATTGCGCCTCTTCAGGCTATAGGGCGAACTTGAGCGTAACGCTATGAAATTACCAGACCTGAACGCCCTACCCCCCGCCCAGCGTGCTGAGGCCCTTGCCACCTGCTGCGGTGCTAGCGCCTGGGTAGCCGCTCTGAACCAGCAGTTTCCCTTCGCCACGGCCGAAGCCCTCTATGCCGAGGCCGACCGCAGGTGGCACCATCTCGCCGAAACGGACTGGCGCGAAGCCTTCGCGCACCACCCCAAAATCGGGGATGTGAAGGCGCTGAAGGAGAAATTTGCCAGCACCGCCACTTGGGCGGCGGGCGAGCAAGGCGCCGTGCGCCAAGCGTCGGCGGATACGTTGGCAGCCCTAGTGGCGGGCAACGAGGCCTACGAGCAGAAATTTGGCTACATCTTCATTGTGTGCGCCACCGGCAAATCGGCCGACGAAATGCTGGCTTTGCTGCAAGCCCGGCTACCGCATGAACCTAGCCAAGAAATCCGTATTGCCGTGGGCGAGCAGGCGAAAATCACGCGCCTGCGCCTCGAAAAATTACTTGCATGAGTCAGCTTACCACTCATATTCTGGACACCACCCAGGGCCGCCCGGCGGGCGGCGTTACCATCGCGCTCTACGAGCCCGAGGGCGAGAGCTGGCGCGAAATTGCGCGCGGCATCACCAACGCCGATGGCCGTATTCCTGACTTGTTGCCGCAAGAAAAAATACTGGCTACGGGCATCTACAAGCTCAAGTTTTTCACTCAGGAGTACTTTGAGCGCGCTGGACTGACGCATTTTTATCCCTTTGTGGAAATTTGCTTTACCGTGGCCGATGCGGCGCACTACCACGTGCCCCTGCTGCTTAACCCCTTCGGCTATAGCACCTACCGCGGCTCCTGATTTACTTTCTACCTTCTGCACGCCTTCTGCGAAACCCGCTGCGGTGCAACTACTTCCCATGAAACTCAGCCTCCAGGATTCCGATAAAGCCGCCCTACTCGACCAGTTGGGCGAGGCCAACCTAGCGTTCCAAAAAACCTACCCCGGCGACCGGCCCGACCGCCAGCCCGTGCACACCGTGTACGGCGGGGCCAACCTTTTCAAAGCCGATACCTGCGTGCGGATGGGCGAAATCGCCCTGCGCAACCTCCAGACCTACGCGCCCAACTTTGTGGAGCTGGCGCGGGTGCTGGAGCTAGCCGGCCACGAGCACCTGCCCACGCTCGAAAAAGATATTCACACGCTCACCGCCAAGCTCGACGCCCTACCCCCCACCGAGCGCCGGCAGGAGCCCGCCTGGCTGGCTTACACGGTGTACAACAAGATTGTGCAGAAGCTTAAAACTGAGGGCGTCGAAGATTTTCGCGTCGATTTTGAGGATGGTTTCGGCAACCGGCCCGACGCCGAGGAAGACGCCACTGCCGTGCAAGCGGCCCAGGAAGTAGCCAAAGGCATGGCGCAGGGTACGCTCTCGCCCTTCATTGGCATTCGCATCAAGCCCTTCACCGAAGACCTAAAGGCGCGCGGCGTGCGCACGCTCGACATCTTCCTGACTACCCTGCTCGCCGAAACGGGGGGTAAGCTGCCCAACAACTTTGTCATTATGCTGCCCAAGGTGACCATTCCCGAGCAGATGACCACCATGGTACGCTTGCTGGAGCTATTGGAAAAAGCCAACAACTTGGCTCCCAACACGCTCAAAATGGAAACGATGGTGGAGGCCACCCAGATTATCATGGATGAGGAAGGCCGCAACCCGCTGCTGCGCATTATCCGGGCCAGCGAGGGGCGCTGCATCGCGGCGCACTTTGGCACCTACGATTACACGGCTTCGGCGGGCATTACGGCCAAGTACCAGACCATGGCACACCCCGTCTGCGACTTTGCGCACCACATGACCAAGGTAGCGCTCGGCGGCACCGGCATTTTCCTTTCCGACGGCGCAACCAACGTGATGCCCATCGGCCCCCACCGGGGTGATAACCTGACGTTTGCGCAGCTGCGCGAAAACCAGGAAGCCGTGCACAGCGGGTGGCGCCAAGCCTACCACCACACCATGCACTCGCTCATCAATGGCCTGTACCAGGGCTGGGACCTGAACCCCGCGCAGCTACCCATGCGCTACGCCGCCACCTACAATTTTTTCCTCAGCTCTTACGAAAGCGCCGTGCACCGCCTCAAAACCTTCGTGGAGCGGGCCGCCATTTCGACCCTCACCGGCGATATTTTCGACGACGCTGCCACCGGCCAGGGCCTACTCAATTTCTTCCTCAAAGCCCTGAACTGCGGCGCCATTTCGGAAGAAGATATCGTGCCCACCGGCCTCACGATTGAGGAAATTGAAACCCGCTCGTTCTACCGCATTCTGGCCGGACGCCGCCGCCAGGCGTAGGGAGAAATCCATAGCTAAAAACAAGTTTAACAAATAATAAAAGAACGTCATTCCGAGCTTGCCGAGGGATGACGTTCTTTTTGGTTCATATCCTTATTCGGCAACCACTTGCTTCGCAGCCGCCACCGCCACAAATTCCGGGTACAGCCCCCCCAGCACCCGCTCGGGCGTCATGGGGGCTACTAGGGGTAGGGCTACGCCGGGCTGAAAGGCGCGCACGGCATCGCGCAGGGCGAAGTAGGCGCCGATGCCGTACATCAGTGGCGGCTCGCCCACGGCCTTGGCACGCAAGATGGCGTTGGGGTGTCCCGGCGTGTCGAGGAAGTGTACATCGAGCACGGCGGGCACCGAGTACAAGTCTGGTATCTTGTAGCTGTTTAAGGAGTTGCTGATTAGCCTACCCTCCTCGTTGTAGCTCACCTCTTCGAGCGTCATCCAGCCGATGCCCTGCACCGCGCCGCCCTCAATCTGGCCGCGGTCGATGGCCGGGCTAAAGCTCTGGCCAAAATCGTGGGCGATGCGCACGGCATCGATGGTGTAGGTGCCGCGCAGGCAATCGACGGTGGCCGTAGTCAGGGCCGTGCCATACACGTGGTAAGCAAACGGGTGGCCCTGCTCTACGCTGGCATCGAAATGCACGCCGGGCGTGGCATAATGGGCATTTTCGGTGAGGGCTACGCGCCGCACGAAGGCGCTAGAAACCAACTTTTCCCAAGTGGTTTCGGCCGGAATGCCGGCGGCGAGTACCTGTTCGTTTTCAATTTGAATGCCTTCGTAATCGACCGCAAACTCGGCGCTGGCGTGGCGGAGCAAGCGCTCGCGCAGGGCCTGGCAGGCCATTTCGGTGGCTTTGCCGTTGAGGTCGGCGGTGGCGCTGGCGGCGCTGGGCGAGGTATTGGCAACGCGGGTGGTGTTGGTAGTTTCGATTTTGATGCGCGCAATCGAAATGCCCAGCGTGCGGGCTGCTACCTGCGCAATTTTGGTGTTCACACCCTGTCCCATCTCTACCGCGCCCGTGCTGATGCCCACCGAGCCATCGGTGTAAATGTGCACCAGGGCCCGCGTCTGGTTCATAAACGTCTTGGTGAACGAAATGCCGAAGCAGATGGGCATCATCGCCAAACCTTTCTTGAAGAGCTGATTACGCTGATTGAACTGCGCAATGGCGGCCCGCTCGCCGGCTAGGTCAAACAGCTCGGCGGCCGTGTCCCAGGCTTGCTCGGCGTGGCACATTTCGGCGGGCTGGCGGTAGGGAAACAGGTCGCCCTCACGCAACAGATTGCGCCGTTGAATCTTGCTAGGTGGCACGCCCAATTCCTCAGCTGCCTTGGTGATGGCCGACTCAATGACGAACATGCCCTGCGGCCCGCCAAAGCCCCGAAAAGCCGTATTGGGCGGCAAATTGGTGCGGCACGAGTTGGCCGTGGCCGTCACGTTGGGGATGCAATAGGCATTAGTGGTGTGGAAAAGCGTGCGCTCTAACACAGCCGGCGACAGGTCGGCCGAGGCGCCGGCATTTTGGTAATACGTCACCTCGTAAGCCATGATTTTCAGGTCTTGGCTTAGGCCGATTTTGAAGTCGGACGAGTAGGGGTGGCGCTTGCCGGTCATGCGCATATCGGCCATGCGGTCGAGCACGAGCTTCACCGGCTTTTTAACCACAAAAGCGCCCAGCGCGGCCAGGCAACCCCAGGGCGTAGCCTGGTCTTCCTTACCCCCAAAGCCACCGCCGAGGCGCGTCACATCTACTTCAATTTGGTGCATCCCGAGTCCCAGCACCACGGCGCAATGGCGCTGCACGGCCGTTGGCCCCTGGGTGGAGGAGATGATTTTCACCCCGCCAAGCTCAGTCGGGTAGGCGTAAGCTGCTTGCGTTTCAATGTACAGATGCTCTTGCCCACCGGTTTCGGCCACGCCCTCAAACACGTACGCGCACCCAGCAAACGCGCCCGCCGAATCGCCGATGCGGAAGGTGCGCGGTGGCACAATCAGTTCGCCCTGCGCGGCGGCCTCGCGCGGGTCGGTGATGATGGCCAGCGGCTCAATGTCGGCCTTGATGAACTTGAGCGCCGCGTGGGCCTGGCGCTCGGTGCGAGCCAGCACCAAGGCCACCGGCTGCCCCCGAAAGTGCACGTGGCCTTCGGCCAGCAGCGGCTCGTCGGGCACGATGCCCCCGATTTGGTTGCGGCCTGGAATGTCGGCCGCCGTGAGGATGCGGACCACGCCAGGCGCCTTTTGCGCTGCGCTTAGGTCGAGGCCACGCAGCACGCCGTGCGCCAGCGGCGACTCGTACACGGCTGCGTAAAGTGTGCCTTGCTGCACGGGCACATCGTCGAGGTACTGCGATTCGCCGCGCACGTGGCGCTGGGGGTCGAGGTGGTTCATGGCTACTTAGCTGATAACCGTAAGAACGTCATGCTGAGCTTGCCGAAGCAGCTCGCACGCATCGTTGAACGATTGATGTTACTACCCCACGCGAGTTGCCTCGGCAAGCTCAGCATGACGTTCTTTTTAATTTTTACTGCCTTAAATCAGTTCTGCTAGCGTCATCTCGGGGGCGAAGCGCAGGAAATGCGCAAATAGCAACTGCCGCAGCAGCAGCCGCTTATAAGCAGCCGTGCCGCGCACGTCGCCAATGGGGCTAATTTCTTCCTGCATTACCTCATTCGCGCCGGCTACCGTTTCGGCGCTCAGCTCGCGGCCAACTAAATATGCCCCGGTGCGGCGCAGCAGCAGCGGCACCGGCCCTACCCCCCCGGCCGAGATGCGGGCAGCGGCAATGACACCGTTCTCCACACGCAGCCAGGCGGCGGTATTTACGCTGGCAATGTCGAGGTGAGTGCGCTTCGATACCTTCTCAAAATTAAAAAAGTCGCCCGCCTGGGGCGCCGGGAAACTGACTTCGGTCACCTGTTCGTCGGCCGTTTTTGCGAGCTTTTTGTAGCCTACGTAGAGGTCAGCTAGCGGCAAAGCGCGCCCTACCCCACCGGCATTGGCCAACGTGACCTCCGCGCCTAACGCTAGAAACAAAATGGTTAAATCGCCAATAGGCGAGGCATTTATGAAGTTGCCGGCCACCGTACCCATGTTGCGGATGGGCGTGCTCGACACCAGTTTGAGGTAGTCGGGCAGGCGGGGTAGCAGGCCGCGCATCAGCTCCGACTCTAGCAAGTGGCTGGCGGTAGTAGCGGCGCCTAGCACCACCCGCCCTACTCCCGCTTCGTGGCGAATGCCGCGCGGCCCGTGGTCGAACAGCAGGCGCACAGGCTGCTCGCGCAGCGTGTCGAGCTGCTGCACTAGCAAGTCGGTGCCACCGCTCAGCAGCGGGTGGGTAGCGTGGGCAAACTGGCTATTGGCGTGGCCATTTTGGCTTTGGGCATGGCCGTTGGGCGACGTAGAAACAGCGCCGCCGCTGGGCGATTGGCCGTTGCCCTGCGTAGCGGCGGGCGCTTCGGCCAGAGCTACCTCGGCGCGCAGGGCGGCCAGCTGGCCGGGCATGGCTTCGAAATAAGCAGGCACGAACTGCTTGTTGCTCAGCCACTGCACGCTGTTGGTGCTGGGGCGCTCGGCTAGCTCGGCGGTGAGGGTGGCAGCGGCGCGTTCCAAGGCTTTGTAGCCGGTACACCGGCAAATGTTGCCGTCAATGGCCGCGCGCGTATTTTTCTCGGTAGCGGGCTTTTCGCTTAGGCTGTGGCCCGTGAGTGACATCACGAAGCCCACCGTGCAGAAGCCGCACTGCGCCCCGTTGTGGTCCACAATGGCTTGCTGCACCGGCGTGAGCTGGCCGCTGGCTTGGTTGATGCCTTCGACCGTGACGACGTGCTTGCCGTGCATATTACCCAGTGGCGTGAGGCAGCTCGTCATGCTCTGGTAGGCAATGCGTTGGCCATCGGGGGCTAGCTCGCCCACGAGCACAGTGCAGGCGCCGCAATCGCCTTCGCGGCAGCCAATTTTAGTGCCCATCAGGTGCTCGTGGTAGCGCACGAAGTCGAGCAGCGCGCTGGCGGCTGGCTCGGCCGTGTGCACCGGCTGGTCGTTGAGGAAGAAAGAAATCATATGCGGCAAGCCTTTCGCCAACAGCGCAAAAGGGTCAACAAATTACTGCCGGGGGCGGATATTCTGCTAATTTATCCGCCCGTATTTTTAAAACAGCACCGCCACCTGCATGCGGCCGGTGTGCACTACTCCTACCCCGTTGGCCTTGCGGCCATCATACGCTACGTTGATATTCAAGCCATTGGCGAGGCGCTGCTCAATGTTCAGGTTCCAGGTGTAGTTGGTGCCGGGGCGCAGGGCCTGCAGTATTTCGAGGCCCACCACGGAATTTAGCAGGCTGGGGTCGCTGGGGAAGGCTACCCGGGTGACGTGGGTAGCTGCCGTAACGGTGCGCTTGCTCACCTGGCTGAGACGAGTTTCGAGGCCCAAGTCGTCGAACGTGGCGTTGATGTCGGCGTCGCGGGTAGGCAGGATGTTTTGCTTGCTCGTGTGCAGCAGCGAGCCAGTGAGGCGAAACGAGGGGCTGGGCTGGTAGCTAATTTCGGGCTGCACCGTGTAAATGAGCAATTTATAATTGCGGCCGCTGAGGCTAGTGGTAGCGAGGTTGTAGTCGGTTTGGGCCTCCCGAATGTCGCGGGCCGTGGTGAGGCGCCCCGTGAACGACTGCGCCAATGTGCGGCGTAGCAACAGGCTCTGGGTGTTAAGGTTGCGCAGGTCGAAGCCCTGGGTGAGCAAGGTTTTCTGCTGGGTTTGCTGCACCGTTAGTTCGGCGCCGAAAATGGGATTGGCCCGGTTGAAGTACAGTGTATTGCGAATCAATTGATTAAAAGCTAACAGCTTATCATCTTCCTTGTTGAAGCTGAACGGACTAATACGCGAGAGCAGGCCGGGGCTCGTGGTGCGGCGGTCCACGGTGATGCTGCTGACGCTAGAAAACCGCGCCAGCGCTGCCTGCCAGCCACCGGCATCGCGCCAGCCGCGCGGCGCGGCCACGGTAAGGCGGTAGCTGAGGCGGCTCTGATAAGCAGTGATGTAGTCGGCGGTGGGCAAATACACCTTGATGTATGTGCGGTACTGGGCGTCAGAGGTTTGCGCCTCAAAAAACTCGTCTTTCTGCTGCACGCCGTCGCCGTTCACGTCGGAATAGTAGTGGGTGCCCTGGCCGGCGGGCACGGCCACGAAGGAGTAGTCGCGGCGCAGCTCGCGGCCGGTTTGCACACTATATGTCAGTTCGGAGCGAATTTGGTTTTGGAGCAAACCCAGCGTGTGGTCAATTTTGCCCAAAATGTTGCGTTGGTGGGCGCTGTCGGGGTTGCTTACCAGGTTAAGGTCGCGGTAACTGGCAATGATGCGTAAGTCCTGGTATTTGCTGAGGCGGGTCGTGACGTTGCCCTGCCAGGTCTGCGATTCGCTGTGCACCTCCAGGTTGTTCTGCTCGGCGGTGGGCGTGCGGTCGCGCCGGTAGCTGTAGCTGAGGTTGTAGCGGGTGCGGCCGGTATCGGGGCTTTGCAGGTACAAGGTGTGCTCGTCGAAGTAGTTAGCCGAGCGAATGGTATCGCCCTGCGGCGATACCACCTTGTTTTTATCAAACTTGTAGGTGTAGCCCGGAATAAGCCTACCCCCTCCGTAGCGCACGTTCAGCTCGCCGCGGGCCCAGTCGGAGTGGTAGCGCCCGGCCTGCGAGTTCAGCAAGAAGAATGCGCCGCGCAGCTCCACGCGCCCCACCTGCTGGGCCACATCTACCCAGTGCTGCAAGCCGTTGACCTCGCCCGGGCGGTAGCGCCGGCTCAGGCGATAGTTGATGGCGTGGTTGGCATCGCGGGTGAGGCCCACGGCGAAGTTGAGAATATTGTCCTCGCGCGGGTCGGTGGCCGTGGCGTTGGCCGTGCTCACGGTGCTCCAGTTGCGGTCAAATTCGATGTCGCGGTAGCGGTCAATGGGCGCAAATTTGGGGGCCGTGTACTCGTAATCGAGTGCCGAACGCAGGCGGTATTTTTGCAGCGCGGCGGGCGCCCAGCTGGGCAAGGCGCGGTCTTGCACGGTGTAGCCCAGGCGCATGGCTCCGCCCTTGTCCTCGGTGCCTAGGGCGAAGCGGTTGCGCTGAATCTGGGAGCTGGCCACGTCCACAAACACCGAGGCGGTGGGGTCAATTTGGTAGGTAGCCCCGCCCGACACCATTTGCTTGAGCAAGGGGGTAGGGAGAATGCGAATGGCCCGGTAGCGCCCCTGCCCGGCGCCCACGTAGTCGTACACCCGGCCGTTGGTATTGGCATTGGTGGTACTCAGGGCGTAGTCGCCGAGGCCGGCACCCACGTCGGTGAAACGAATGGTATACACGCCGCTGAGCGAGTCGGTGGCATACTCAAACACGTACTCGCGCTGCCCGGTAGTGGTGTTGAGACGCGGCACGCGGTGGTACTGCACCACCGTGCGGTTGAACCCCGTAGAGTCGCTGCGCGAGGCGGGCACCTGCACCTGCGACACGTTGCCGGCGGCGCGCAGCGTCTGCAAGTCGGTGCCCGATAGCGTGAGGTTGGCCGCGTTGTCGGGGTTGTCAGATTCTTGGTAGAAATTGCCCCGCACGTTCAGCTTGCCCACTTGCTGGTAGTGGCTGACGGTGTAGAGCGAGCGGGCGTAGTTGAGGTCCGAATACTCAAAATCGACCTTGAGCCGGGTATTGGTGGTAATGAGGTGGCGGGGCGAAAACGTGATTTCGGCTAGGTTATAGTCGATGGTGTAGTCGTAGTCGAAGCCCCGCGTTTGCAGCCGCCCATCGATGTACACGCGCTCCGAACCGGCTAGCACAATGATAAACTGCTCGCCATTGGGGCCGGTGAGGCGATACGGGCCCTGCACGTTTTCGAGCGGCGCCAAGTCGATGCTGGCAAACTTGCCTTTGGCCACGCCGCCCGCAATGAGCGTCGAGGAGCGAACCTGGCCCAACTTGTCGAGCACCGTTACGGCGCCCGTGCCGGTGGGCGGCGCGCTGGGCGCTGCCTGCACCTGCCCGCCGCCGGGCACCGCGGCGGTGGGTAGGGCTAGGGTGGGCTGGGTGTTGCCAGTGGGCGCCGCGCTGTTGTTGGTCACGCCGTTGGTGTAGGTCGTGAACGACGAGGGCGGCGCGTTGCTCACGCTATTGTTGGTGGCACCGGCTTGCAGCGGCTGCGGGCCGGGCGCGCCCAGGTTGGCCTCCACAGCCGCGCCCTGAATGTTTTTGTAGTAGCGCAAGAAGTAGTCGGGCTTGTTGCGCAGCACCACGTCGCCGGCCGTCAGGTTCCACTGCGGGCCAGTAAGGGTAATGTAGATTTTGTCGAACTGCTGGAGCGTCTGCGTATTTCCCTCGGGCTGGAACGGCACGTTCTGGTCCGAAATGGCCGCTGTGAGGCGAATATTTTCCGTGAGCCTACCCTCTAACTGGAGGTTAAGGGCCGAATTGACAAACACGTTCTGGGTATTGCCAAAGGAAATTCCGCGCGACAAATTGCCCGTTTTACTAATGCCCGGCGTGCTCAGAATCTGCTCCTGCTGCGAAAAATCCTCCACCGTCAGCATTCGCCTGTCGCGGAAGTCAATGCTGTCCATCAGCCCACGCGGGCGCCGAAAGCGGGCCCGCAGCAGCTGCATAGGCAGCACCCGGTAGCAGAGTAGCACCGAGTCGGGCAGCGGGGCGCCGCTGCTATCGCGCGGGGCGAGCCGCACCAGCTGGTAGCGGTCGGTGCGCGCATCGTAAGCCACCGAGCGCCCATCGGCCGACACCGAGGCCGGCACAATCGTGAGCGTGTCGGTAAGGGCAAAGCTGGTGGTATCGCGGCCGGGCGCCAGGCGCAGGTAGCGGCAGCGCCGGTTGCTAGGCGGCGCCACTTCGGCAGCTGCGGCCGCTTTGGTCGGCGCGGGCAGGGTGGGCACCGGCGGCGGGGGTAGGGCCGTGCCCTGGCCCGGTTGCTGCGCCCAAGCGGCCGTACTCAGAAAAAACAACGCTGCCACGAGCAGGCCCACTAAAGGGAAGCACAAATGGTAGCGAAGGGTCATAGCGTAAAGTTCGGCAGTAGCCGGGGCACAACGCTGCGAAAGTCCAATTTGGTGCCTGCGGCTACCCCGCTAGCGGCAGCTCAATAAAGAAAGTCGTCCCTACCCCCTCCTCCGTCTCAAACCAAATGCGGCCGCCCGCACTCTCGATGCCGCGCCGGGCCACGGCCAGCCCAATGCCCGAGCCGGTAGCCTTGGTGGTAAAGTTGGGCATGAAGATTTTATCGCGTGCGCCTTCGGCAATGCCGGCTCCGTTGTCGGCAATGGTTATCAACACTTTATCTACCCCACTGGCTTGCACGCCCACTTCTTGAAAAGGGGGCCGCCCAGCTGGCACAGCTTGCTTGGCGTTGAGCAGCAGGTTGTTGAAGGTGCGCACCAGCAGGCTTTCATCGGCAAAGACGGTGTAGGTGCCATCGGGGGGTAGGGCCAGGCGTAGCTCGCCATTTTCGGCCCCGTCGCTCTCCCGAAACAAGTCGGCGCAGTGCCGCAGCACGGCCACTAAATCGAGGCGCACGGGCCGCATGGTGGGCAGGTTGGTAAAGGTGCTGAACGAGGTAGCAATGTCGCTAAGCACATCAATCTGGGTAATCAGCGTTTGCGAGATGCGCCCAATGAGCTCCTCCGCATTGGGCCGGCGCTCGTTGATGGCCTTTTGCAAGTACTGGAGGCTCAGCTTCATGGGTGTGAGCGGATTCTTAATTTCGTGGGCTACCTGGCGGGCCATTTCGCGCCAAGCAGCTTCTTTTTCCTGCGTAGCCAGCTCGCGCTTGCTAGCCTCCAACTTGTGCAGCATCGTATTATACTCGCGCACCAGCAGGCCAATCTCATCGTCGGAAGACCGGTAGTCGAGTAGCTCGTTCTCACCGGTGAGGGTAGTGCGCATCAGGCGCTGGGTCAAGAGCTTGAGGGGTGCCGTAAGCTGGCGCGTGGCCACGAAAGCCAGCCCCAGAAACACCAAGAACATGAGCGTGAAGATGTTCAGGATGGTCGTAAACAACTCGGTCAGCTTGCTATCCAACTCCTTCTGCGAGTCAAAAAACGGAATACCCACGTAGCCCAGTAACGGCCCGGTGCTGCTACCCGTCTCGCGCACCGGCAAGTACAAGGACTGAAACGAGAGCGTGCCCGCCCGCTCGGTAAGTAGCGTGCGGCTTAGGCCACGCTCGTGCAAGTCGGCAATGGCCTGGGGGTTCAGTAGCGGCCCCAGCAGCCCCGCCTCGAAGATAAGCGGCTGCGAGCTGACCAGCAGCATACCCTTGGTATCGTAGAGGTTGAGGTCGGTTTCGGTGAGCGAGGCTACGTTGCCAGCCAGCGCCGTGAGGGCCGGGCGGGCCGTGGTATCGGCCAGCAGCTCGCGCCGCCGTAGCAAGTTCTCGAGGGCAATGCGCCCGCGGCGCTCGTATGTGCGGCGCAAGTCGCGCTGGTAGCCCGAAATAACCTGGCTGGCCGTAGCTAGGCTCACTACCAAAAGCGGAATGAGGATGCCGATATTAAGCAGCAACTGAATGCGGGCGCTGAAGTTGACCTGCACACCCCACTCGCCGCGGCGCAGCAATAAGTACACGCCAATGACCAGCAACCAGCCCAGCACATTTAAGATTAGCTGGAAGGAGAAGTTGGACAGCCAATCGACGAAAGAGTAGGTAGAGGTGGTAACAATAACCACGCGCCCGCTCGAATCGCGCACCCCTAAGTGGTGGTAATCACTAATCACCAACCCGTTGGTATAGAGGCGGCGGTCTTTGAGCAGCGCGGGGGGTAGGCGGTTGGCATAGTCGAAGTCACCCTCGCTGTAGGCGAGGCGGCCTTTGGCGTAGCCCGCGTAGCTGAGGTCGGTAGCCAGGCCCGGCTGAAAAAACTTTTGGTCGACCAGCAGTTCGGGCAGTACGCTGTAGCTCGACAGCTTTTTAAGGCTAAGCATCAGCAAAATAGTGCCTGCCGGGGCGGGTGGCCCAATGCCCGCGCGCGGCGGGGCTATCACCGTCACCACCACCGCGTAGCGCCGGGAGTTAAATGAATTGTCCGATTTTAACAGGTACACGCCCGCTTGGTCGGTAGTGGTGGCAAGGCGCGTAAGCCGGTCTCGGGCCTGGTTGAACGTCAAGGTATCCCCTTCGTCATTCGGAATGGGATTGCCAGCAGGGTCAAAAAAATCGATATCTTCTTCGTACTTATCAAAGTAGTCGCGCAGGTACTGCCGAGAAATGCGGCGGCGTAGCACGTCGGTGCGCACTGGCGCGTTCTGCAATTGCCGCGCAATTGAAGGGTCAGCCGCGAGCAAGTGCAACCGCTGACCTAGGAGAAACTCTCCTTGCAGGTCATTGTCTATTAATAGATTGCTTGCTATTTTTTGTTTGTCAGACAATAGCTGCCGGTCGAATTGTTCATACAAAGCCAGCGCCCCCGTTGCCGCGCACAGCCCTAGCAAGAGGAGCAGCAAATACTGCCGGCCCCCTTGCGACTGCGGCTCGTCGAGGCTGCCGCCCCGCACCAGCGCCAGGTAGGCGCACGCCAACCCCGGCAGCACCAACAGCGACTGCTGCCTTACCCCCCCCGTTAGCAGTAAGATAGCTGCTAGCAGCGCCAGCAGCCACGGCACTACGCGGTAGCGCCGCAGGCGGCGCAGGTCGGGCGCCAGCAGTTGCGTCAGCACTACGAAGCTGCTCACGAAGGCCGCGGTGTGCAGCAGCACGGCCAGCATCAGTACTAGTCGAAAACCGCTGAACTGGATGCTCTGGGTAATATCCAGCGACAACTGCCGGTTGTTGAACGTGCTGGCATAATAGCTATATAACCCACTCAAAACCAATAAAAACGCCAGCCCAGCCCCCAAGCCCCAGCGGCCAGGCGCCGCCTGGGCAGCGCGCTTAGGCAGCCGATAGTGGCGGCTCAGCAGCATAGCCCCTATACCAGCCAGCAAAGCCAGCAAGCCGTTTAATAGTAAGTCGCCTAGCGAAGGCGCCCAGCCCGATACAGCATATACACGCGGGTCAAACAGCGGCAGTTCTACCCACGTAGAAGGAAGACTCAAGTACAGCAGCACCAGCCGCAACAGCGCGATTGGCACTACCAGCGCTCCCACGGCCGCCCCACCTTGCCCCTGCCGCCACCAACGATGCGCAATGCCTAGCCAGGCGGCCACGTAGCTCAGCACTCCCAGCAATAAAAATAATAAAGGTAACTCGTTATTACCCAATATATTACCCGGCAGCTGCACTACCGAAAACAAGTAACTTCCCTTCGAGTCTACTAAGGCTGCTACGGAGCCAGCAGCAGTACCGGCGGCTACTTGGTGGGCTTGCACGCGCACTTCCAGGCCCTGAAGCAGGGCTGGTTCGGCATCATCGCGTAGGTAACGGTTGTTGATGCCGTAGTGGCGGGCCAGCGGAATATAAACCAGCACGGCGACCGTCCCGACAGTGCGCCGCACTACTAAAAACTCACCTAAAGCATTCTGCACCAAGCGCTCCGCAGCGGGGTCAGCCAAGTCAGAGGGGGTAGGCTCGGGCCCAGAGGCCGACCAGCCTAGCAGATGCCCATTCACCGCCACAAACGTGGGAAACGAGCTTCGGGCCAGCAGTTGGCCAAAATTGGGAGTCGCGGGGGGCTGGCTCCTCAAGGCAATGTATGTAGCCTCGCGGCTAGCAGTAGCGGTAGCCTGGTTCACCAAGCCTTGCAGCCGCGCCGCATCGGGGCGCATCAGGCCATCGCTGGGTAGCTGGGTGTAACTAGTGGCTAGCTGCGCGGCTCCAAAACTCAAAAATGCCAGCAGCAGCAGCGCCCACGGCCAATAAACAACCAGCCGCTGCCGGATAGGAGGGGAAAGTAACGGCAGGTTACTGCTTGACAAGGGGTAGGGATGCTGATTAGGTAGCTGCAAGCTAAGGCCAAAGGCCTATTTATGCTTCAGATAGCTTGGGTCGAAACGCACGCCCCCAAAAGCATATAGCATCACAGCACGGGCATAGCGGAATGATGGTGGCGTAAGCACCAGCATAATAATCGCCACGCAGGTTACGTACACCCACGTGTCGGGGTCGCCGGCCAGCCAGTAGAGCACAGCGCCAGTCAGCAGCACAATGGGCACCGAAAACCCGAAGCTGATATACATTGCCCCCCAGTAAAAGCCAGGTTCAGGCTCGTAGTGCTGCCCACAAACGGGGCAGTTTTCCGGCATATCCGTAAACTTACTTAAGTTATACGTGCTATGCGAAAACAAGGGCCCCATATGGCAACGCGGGCAGCGCTGGGCCAGCAAGGCTAACCACCATGCGCGAATCGGTCTCAAGAGTTGGCCGGACGCTTAGGATGCGTGCGACGATACCATACAAAGCCAATGGCGCCCATCAGGATGTAGGGAGCCGTCATCATATACACGATGCCCTTGTTAAGGCCCGACACATCATAATCGTCTTTCTCCTGTCGCGCAGCTTCTACCTGGCTCTTGCACATAACGCACTGGGCAGCAGCCCGACTTGGCGCCCAAAAGCCTAGCAGCACAAAGTTTATAGTCAGTATCAGAAGGAGCTTTTTCATATGGTCACAACCTCAGTAAGCAGAATAAAGTTAGTCAGTAGCTACTGTTTTTCTACCCCCTACCCAGCTGGGTAGTACGGAGCAATCATAAAGTAGACGATTACGCCAGTTATTGAAACGTAAAGCCAAACTGGGAAAGTCCACCGGGCAATGCGCTTATGCTTGGTGTACTGACCAGTTAGCGCAAAGTATAGCGTAAACAGCACCAACGCTACTGTTACCACAGCTAGGCTAATGTGCGTCAGCAATAGCAAAAAGTATACGGCCCGTAACGCGCCAGTACCTCCAAAATGCGTGCTGGCCACCTGCGAGTGGTAGGCTACGTACGATACCAAAAAGAGAGCACCTAAGCCAAAAGCTGTACCCATAGCCGCTCGGTGGGCCAGCACATTTTGCTGCCGAATGAAGTAATAGCCCACCAGCAGCGCAACGGCCGTGAGCGAGTTAAGGGCAGCATTGAGGGCAGGCAGAAACCGCAAATGTGCATCAGCCCCCTGAATCTGGAATATCCCTTTGTAGTAGAAAAGTATTGCTACCAGTACCGGCACAATCACTCCCAAACCACCCAGAATGATTTTGTACTTCGTGTAGTCTCCCGGTTCTAATACGGGAGGATGCAACTGCTCAGTGGCTGTGGTCATAGGTGTA
Organism: Hymenobacter ginkgonis; assembly: GCF_009755225.1. Lineage (GTDB taxonomy): Bacteria > Bacteroidota > Bacteroidia > Cytophagales > Hymenobacteraceae > Hymenobacter > Hymenobacter ginkgonis. Next base: position 159,626 of record NZ_WQKZ01000005.1, on the reverse strand, counting down.
TAGCAAAACGTTTATCTCCGTAATCAGCCGCTCTATCTCATGGATATCGGTGCCATCGTAATAGCCCCGCACATGCTGGTCATGGTCGATTAATAACAACCGGCCGAGCGGCAGGTTCCCCGGCTCAGTAGTAGGGCGAAATGGCAAATGGGCAGGTTGTAGGGTAGTCACGCCAAATTCCTGACTGGCTAACTGCTGCAACGTGTCAGCGGGTGCGGTCAGAAAAAACCATTTGCCACTTATAGTGCCATATTGTTCACTCAGCTTCTCCAATGAGACAGCTGCTTGCAGGCTACCAACTCCTTCGGGGGATGGCACCAGGGTAGCTAAGCGTACCCGGGGCTCACGCCGAAACTTCTCCTGCAAACGCGCTAAATAGCGTGTCACCTCCGCATTAGCTTCTCCAGTACCGAAAAACTGTACTACATACATCCCTTGTCCTAGCTCAGTAGCTGAAACGTACCGCCCCCCTACCCCCCGCAAGCGGAATGACCTTACCCGGTGAAAAACAGTATCGCGCTGCCCCCCTGTAGCCGAGCGAACAGGTTCTGTTCGCTCGGGCAAATAGGTTGGCAGCGCGTAATGATTTCGACCGAAGCCGTAAAGGAAAAGGAACGCCAGCACTGGCACCAGCAGGAGCAGGCCCAGCAAAATGGTCTGGCGTGGCCGCATCCGTTAGCTACTGAACATATGCGATAGCACTTCGCCCACGTAGGAACCTTCCGTTACGAGGGCTACCACTAGCCACACCAACAAAGCAGTTGGCACCAAAATAGTCCAGATTAGGCTCTTGGTTTCGTGCTTTAAGTGCATGAATTCGCCCACGATGAAGAAAGCCTTCAAAATCGTCAGCACAATAAAGATGCTGTTGCGCAGTGTGCGCAGGCCGGGCGAAGTCATACCAAAAGCAAAGGCAAACTCTATAGCCGTGATGACAACTAGGATTACAAATACTCTCCAAATCCAACGCGTATTGGGCTTGGCAATTTCGCCGGGATGCAAGGCGAGTTCTTCGGCGTGATTAGACATAATCGATAAATGAGTAAAGAAGTAAGGTAGTATTGAGAAAAATGAATTGCGCGAAGGCAACTACTCATTTACCTCAACTGCTCATTTGCTATTAAACCAAGTAGAAGAAGGTGAATACAAACACCCAAACTAAGTCTACAAAGTGCCAATAGAGACCGATTTTCTCAATCATTTCGTAGTGGCCGCGCTTTTCGAAAGTGCCGTTGGTAGTGGCAATAAAGCACCACACCAATAGGCAGACACCGGAGAACACGTGCGTACCATGGAAACCCGTAATAAAGAAGAACAAGTCACCGAATAGCGGCGGACCGTATTGGTTCATCGCCAGGTTGGCACCAAAAAAGGGCGTTCCATCAGCCATAATGGTAGGCTCTACGTGGCCGCCAATAAAGTGACTCCATTCCCAAGCCTGTGAGCTTAGAAACATTGTGCCGAAGAGGATAGTCCAGAGCAGCCACTTTTGTACGTCGGCTTTGTCCATACGGTGGCCAGCTTCTACCGCTAATACCATCGTTACAGAGCTGAAGATGAGAATCATCGTCATAAGAGCCACAAAAGCCAGCGGCAAATCCACGCCGTGCAGGCCTGGGAAGGCATTAAACACTTTTTCAGGCGTCGGCCACCAAGCCGAACTGAAGTGGAATGTGCCTTGCGTAGTAGGGTCAAATACGCCGTGCTTGTGGCGAATGAGGCCGTAGGCAGTCAGGAACGCGCCAAAGGTGAAGGCATCCGATAGCAGGAAGAACCACATCATCAGCTTGCCGTAGCTCGCCTTGAAGGGTTCATTGCCGCCGTCCCAGGTACCAGTGCGCGGAGCATCGGCGTAGGCGGCGGGGGCAGCGGTAGGCTGCAAAGTAGTGGAATGGGCCATAACGGACAACAAAAGGACAGGCTTGGTTTACGCCAAAAGCCCGTTTAGTGGTTCAAAAGTAGGAACAAATACAAGTACCACCAAAGCCCACCCAGGAAGTGCCAGTAAATGGTGGCGTTGCCAATCGAGAGCATTGCGCGCGAATGCACCTGATAATTAAGGCTTCGCTTCAATACAACGGCTACAAAAATGAGACCCGTGATAAGGTGAAACGCGTGCACCCCCATGAGTACATATACAAATGAACCCGACGGATTAGCATCAGCCCCACCAAAGAAGGTGTGCCCAGCCACTAACTCGCTCCAAGCATGCAGCTGCCCAAGCAAGAAAACGACCCCTAACCCCAAAGTCAGGAGTAATCCCAGGTTCACCCGTTTTACCTCATCTTGTTTAGACGAATAGTAGGCCCACTGCATGGAAGCGCTACTCAACGCAATCACAATAGAGTTGAATAATAGGCTCATGGGCAAGTCAAACTCGCGCCAGTTGCCTTCGTCGCGCCGCACGATATAGCCGCTAGTAAAAGCCGCAAACATCATGATGATGCTAAAAATCAGAAGAATAAGAATTATGCGTTTAGGATGGGTTCCCAATCCTACCTCTTTGTCAGCCAGCGTTGCTTCTGAAGCTTTCATATTATAGTTGATGAGCAGTTAATCGTATCAGCAAATAAGTTCTCTACTAGGCCAGCGTGAGCGCTACTTGCTTCTTATCGAACACCTGAAGGCGCAATAAAAATCAAACTTTATCTAAAACCAGCGCTATTTGTACAATGGGCAAATAGAGGAATGATGCAAACATGATACTTAGAGCCGCCTTGCGGTCTTGGGTGCGCATGAGCCGCACAGTAAGGATTAAAAAGAGCACGCCACACACCAATGCTACCCCAGCTGAAATGCGCCCTGATATACCCAGTACCAGTGGGAGAAGCGATACCGGAATCAACAGCACCGTATATGTCATTATTTGGAAAGCGGTGCGCAAATCGCGCTCGCCGGGCGAGGGCAGCATCTTAAAGCCAGCCCGCTTATAGTCGTCGTCGGCCACCCAGGCAATGGCCCAGAAGTGCGGAAACTGCCACATAAACTGAATGCCGAACAGTACCCAAGCTGGTATGCCAATGAAGCCTGTAGCGGCCACCCAGCCGATGAGGGGAGGTAGGCCGCCCGGAATAGCACCTACCGCTACGCACACCGGTGACACCGTTTTGAGTGGCGTGTAAATGAAGCCATACAGGATAAGCGAAAGCAACGACAGCGCCGCCGTAAGCGGGTTGAAGCAGTAGGCCAGCAAGGCCAGCCCTGCTACCCCTAGCAGCACGCAAAAGGCCCAAGCCTCATTAGACGACACGCGGCCAGTAGGCAATGGGCGGTTCTCGGTGCGGTGCATCAGCTTATCAAGGTCTTTCTCGAACACCTGATTGATGATGTTCGCCGAGCCCGTCACCAGCAAGCCTCCTAGCAGTACTAGCAGCGTTTTGCTCCAACTTATGGTGTGGGCTCCGAGCAAATATCCTAGCGCACTCGAAAACGCTACCGTAAACGAAAGCCGGAACTTGAGTAATTGAAAATAGGCGCGGGCCTTCGACATTAACCTGATATAATTGCGACTGCAAAGGTACGCCCGATAGCACGTAGGGTGTCCTTACCCCCGCTCGGAACTAGCAACCGCTTCTGCAGAAGATATCGGTACTAATGACTTGCCACTAGCCAGCTGCCTTAGCGCTAGCAGGGTTAAAAATTGCACCCCAAATAGTAGGGTAGCCAATGTGAGGTGGATAGGCTGTATAAAAGCCGGTAATGCGAAATAAGCCAACGAAATACCTGCTAGCATTTCTAGGCTAAGTATGACCAACGTACCTCCTACCAGTATACGAAGCCTACCCCCCTCTACCTGCCACAGCTGGTAGCTAGTAAAAACATTCATTAGGACTACGATGGCTGATAGCGTCCGGTGCGATTCAAATACGCTTCCGAGTTGGTCTATCCACCCTGCCCGGCCAGTATAATTGGCCGCTGAAGCCACTATATCCACTTGCTCACGCACTTGAGTACCCAACACTATCTGAACGAAAGTGAGCATGATGGCTCCCCACAGCAACCCTTGCAATCCAGCACTAACGGCAGATGCTTGATTATTCTGTTTTACTGCTGTTTCTGAAACTGCTAGCTCTATCGATTTTTCTTCGTCCCTACCCCCCCATTGCGCACGGTGGGCGGCATAGAGTAATAGAGCCATTATCAGCAGTGCCAAGCCCATGTGAATAGTGACCATAACCGGCAATAGGTTAGTCGACACGACAAGTGAACCTAGCCAACCTTGTGCTCCCGTTAATAACCAGCTTGCAACTGCTAACCAAAAAATCGGTCGGTCACGTTTCCAATACGGGATGGCCACTATCGCAGTCACAAATACAAAAACCCCAATTAGTGCCCCTAATAAGCGGTTTAGGTATTCAATCCAGGTTTTGGTTGCATTAAAATCAGTTTCTATATACTGCGTTGGATGCGCAAATATTTCGCCAGCCACTTGTTTAAAGCCTAAGCTTGCTAAAGTGCGGGCTAGTTTCTGATTTTTTGCTACTCGTTGTGCTGTATATACTTCCTTATAATTAGCAGGAAGTTGGCTACTAGCAGTGGGCGGCACCCACTGCCCAAAGCAACGGGGCCAATCGGGGCATCCCATACCTGAGCCAGTAGCACGCACCACTCCACCAACTAATATTAATAAATAAATACTAATGACAGTCACAACGCTCCAGAAACGGAAGCGTCGTATAAAACCAAGTTCTTTCATCTCTTTTATAAAACAAATTAGGATGGCCTTATCTCTCACTAAAAGGCAAAATAAAACGGGCCGCCGTGGTGCGGCGGCCCGTTTAGGCAATGTCAACTCAATTTGTTAATCGTCTAGTTCGCGCTCGTAAGGCAGGTTAGACGAAGCAGTCTGGGAATACGGCACGTTCTGCGGAATGAAATCAGTTTCTGCACCCGGCTTGCTATAATCGTAAGGCCAACGGTATACAGCGGGGATCTCACCAGGCCAGTTGCCATGGCCCGGTATTATCGGGGTAGTCCATTCAAGCGTAGTAGAGTTCCACGGATTTTGCGTGGCGCGACGGCCGCGGAAAATGCTGTAGAAAAAGTTGAATATAAAGATGAACTGAGCAAAAAATGCAATAATCGCGGCAGCTGAAATGAACTTATTCAAATCAGCAAATTGTGAGAACGCATCAAAACCAGTCCAAGAATAGTAGCGACGGGGGAAACCAGCGATGCCTACATAGTGCATTGGCATAAATACCAAGTATACACCTATGAAAGTCAACCAGAAGTGAATGTAACCCAACTTCTCGTCCATCATCCGACCAAACATCTTTGGAAACCAATGGTAGACACCAGCGAACAACCCAAAGAAAGCCGAAGAACCCATTACCAAGTGGAAGTGAGCTACCACAAAGTAAGTATTGTGCATCTGGATATCAAGAGTAGCATTACCAAGAATAATGCCCGTCAAGCCACCAGAAATGAACAGCGATACGAAGCCGATAGCAAATAGCATAGCTGATGTGAAGCGAATATTTCCACGCCACAGGGTTGCTAGCCAGTTAAACACCTTAACACCCGATGGAACAGCGATAATCAATGTTAGGAACATGAATACCGAACCAAGGAAAGGATTCATACCCGTTACGAACATGTGGTGTGCCCACACAACGAACGATAGAAGTGAAATACCAATCAGCGAGCCAATCATAGCGCGGTAACCGAAGATAGGTTTACGCGCATTGGTAGCGAGTATTTCTGAAACCATACCCATAGCGGGCATAATTACAATGTACACCTCAGGGTGACCTAAGAACCAGAACAAATGCTGGAACAGTACTGGCGAACCACCTTGGTTATGCAAAGCCTGCCCGGCAATGTAGATGTCAGACAGGAAAAATGATGTGCCAAAAGAACGGTCAAATACGAGCAGCAGTGCTGCCGAGAAGAGTACTGGGAATGACAAAATACCCAGAATAGCTGTTAAGAAAAAAGCCCATATGGTAAGGGGCAACTTGCTCATGCTCATCCCGCGGGTGCGCATATTAATGACGGTAGTCACATAGTTTACACCACCTAATAGCTGAGACACGATAAAGAATACCATGCTCACCAACCACATCGTCATGCCCATTCCTGAACCTGAAATGGCTTGTGGAAGTGCACTAAGTGGCGGGTAGATAGTCCAACCAGCCGCAGCAGGGCCGGTCTCCAAGAACAGCGAGCTGAACATAATAACACTGGACAGAAAAAAGAACCAGTAGGATAACATGTTCATAAAACCCGAAGCCATATCGCGGGCGCCCACTTGTAGCGGAATTAAGAAGTTGGAGAATGTACCCGATAAGCCTGCCGTTAGCACGAAGAACACCATGATGGTGCCGTGCATAGTTACAAGAGCCAAATAGAATTCGGGGTCTAGCTTGCCACCTGCAATCCATTTACCAAGGAGTGGTTGCAACCAATCAAGTGTAGCCTCCGGCCAGCCAAGCTGCAAACGGAAAAGACTTGATAATAGACCACCAATAACTGCCCAAAACATTCCTGTAATAAGGAACTGCCGAGCAATCATCTTATGGTCTTGGCTGAATACGTACTTCCACAACCAATGCTGGTCATGATGCTCGTGGTCGTGCAGGTGGTCGTCATGCTCGGTATGGGGCACTGGAGCAGTGCCAATACCGCCTTGCGACTGTGCGGAAACCGGAAGGTTAGTAGCCATATTAAAGCGCTTATTCTAAGGAGTAAATATTAGAGCGAAGCTTGGGCAGCCAGTGGTACAGCTGGAGTTTCTCCAGTTTCCTCAATAGCCTCAGCTCTAGCTGCTTTGCTATTCCCTTTACCCAAACCAGTTTGTTGGCTCATCTGCTTAAAGGAAGCCATCAAATCAGCATTTTTAGATACTGGAGTTTGAGCTGCAAACCATGCTACGTAATCATCTGGCTCATCTACTACAATATTGAGCTTCATAGCAAAGTGACCTTTGCCACAAATTTGATTGCAAGCCAGTTCGTAGTTAAACTTAGGATTACCTAGTTTAGCTCGCATTTCATCAGTAGTTGTAGTGGGAGTAAACCAAAAACGCGTTGGCATACCCGGCACTGCATACATCTGCACACGGAAGTGCGGCATATATACAGCATGTAATACATCGCGTGAGCGAATTTTAATGAGAACTGGATGACCTTTTGGGACGTGTATCTCAGAAGCAGTAAAATCATCTAAAGCTGATTTATCGCTCAAGTCAAACCCAAAGTCATTCGAGGCATCAATCAAGCGGTAGTTTACAACGCCCAATTTCATGTCTCTACCAGGATACCGTACTAACCAGTTAAACTGCTTACCCATTACCTCTAAGACAATGGCATCCTTAGGAGCAGGACCCGTGATACGCGTCCACGCTTTCCAACCAGCAAAAATCAAAGCAGCCATTACAATAGCTGGGATAATAGTCCAGATTACTTCGATTTTATTATTGTGGGCAAAAAAGTAAGCGCGACGCCCATCTTGATGCTGATACTTATAAGAATAGATGAACAGCAAGGCTTGCGTAATAGCGAAAGCAACGCCAATTACTATCATCGTTGTCCAAAACATTTTTTCCATTGCATGGCCATGGACCGAAGCAATAGGAGGATTCATCTTAGAAAAGTTATTGGCGAAAGACCAGAAGAAGGCCGCACCACCTACTACCATGAACACCAACATGAGCAATGCATTAATGCGATTGCTCATGCCTATCTCCTTCACGTAGGAACCAGAGAAAATAGAAGTCAGAATCTGGAGGCGAAACAATAGGCCGAAAACGACCAAGAGCAGCACCAAAACCAGCAGTATAGTTAAAGCAGTCATTTGAGGGGGGGTAGAAGTCAGAAGCTAGAAGCTAGAGCAAAAACGGCAGGAGCATACAAAAACTCTTGTCTATTTTTCTAGCTACTATATTCTAAAACATTAAGTCGTATGGTGAACGCTTTCCTCGACAAAGGGATGATTTACTGGTATCAGCGAAGCTGAAACCAAGCGGCGAGTCACTAGAATGAGAAATGCACCTAAGAAAATCATGGCAATCCCAATCTCAATGAGGAACCCATTATCCCCCTTCAAAGTGCCCGGCATTATCATTAAATAAAAGTCAGACCAATGCCCAATTAGAATAGCAATGCAAACGATTTTCATAATAATCATTTGCCGCTTAGCATCTCGGGTCATCAAAGCCAAAAAAGGGAAGGCGAAGTTGATAACAAGGTTGAAGTAAAACATCCAAGTATATCGGCCTTCAAATCCACCTAAGCGCTGATTGAAGTAGACTGCCTCTTCAGGTAAGTTGGCATACCAAATAAGCATGAACTGGGAGAACCATACATATGTCCAGAAGATGCTGAAACCAAACATCAATTTACCTAAGTCATGAAAGTGGTTAGAGTTCATGAAGCGCAGGTAGCCAGCTTGCTTTAAGAAGATAGCAATAAGCGTAGTTGCCGCAATACCTGATACCCACCAGGAAGCAAATACATACCAGCCAAACATGGTGCTAAACCAGTGGACGTCAACTGACATTACCCAGTCCCAAGCCGACATGGAAGAAGTAACGGCAAATAGAACTAAGAATAAGGCTGCTGTTTTGACACTTGTGTGGAAGTAACTAGTGCCACCATTTAGGTCTTCTTGTATTGATAACTGCCGCAACCGCCAAGAAAAAACTGCCCAAATAGTAAGGTAGGATATCATACGTATTAGGTAAAAACCCAATGTCAGAAATCCTGATTTGCCAGCTACAATTTTATCGTAAGTAGCTGAGCCCTTCGTCATGATGCCTTCGTGCGTCCAGTGGAAGATATCGTGGCGACCGATGAGGAAAAGCACAACTAGCAATACACCCCCAGGGATAAGCCATGCGCTAAGTGCTTCGTTAATGCGCTTAACTATTACTGACCAACCTGCATAGGCTACATACTGGATGGCCATAAAAACAGTACCGACCACTGATACGCCGATAAAGAATACATTACTATGCCAAAGACTGACAATAATGCGGCGAACTAACACTGAGTGGCCTTCATGAGCATCAGCATCGTGAACAGCTGTAGCCCCTAAATGACTTGCTGCTTCACCAGCCTCGTGATGCTCGCCCCAGTGCATTAGAGCAGCGATTATACCGATTATCAGTACTAGTACTCCAGCTCCAATAATAGCCATGAACGTGCGCTGAACCTTAGGGTCCAACTCCAACTGCTCAATAGCAGCAGGTTCGTGATGATGAGTCAGCGTTGACATACAGTTACATCGAGCCGTTTCGGCCTTTAGTGCCCTGCCCGGGCGTTTCAGAGCCTTTGTGCGCTTGCGCTTGGCCCTCTGGATTTTGGTTAGAACCGTCAGTCATAGCTGACGCATCACCTTTAGTCTCGCTAGTTGTTGGGGCTGGACTACTAACTCTAACTATTTTAGGTAGGTCAGCTGGGTCGTTATTTATTTGCAAGACGTGCACATACATCGCAATTTTCCAACGTTCCTCAGGATTTACTTGTGAACCGTGCGGCATCATACGATTGCGGCCCCATTCGATTACATGGTAAATGTGCCCATCGTTCATCGTCTTATAAGTGCCAGCCGAATAATTAGGCACCCCTTTGAATTTCATGCCCACTGGGCCTTGTCCATCACCCTTCTCGCCATGGCAATGCTGGCAGTTGCGGGTGTAAAGTGCCTGCCCTTCCTCGATATTCGCTTTTGTGTACGGATATGGGTTGTGCAACGTCCGCTCAGCAATAGTTACACTATCCTTAGGGATGTGGTCATAGTAAGCTAGTTTGCCTCGAGGTACTGTACCTACGGCAGGTACCCGCTCATTGATGCCAAAGGCATTGATAGTATTGAAGCTCGTTTGCCGTAACGGTTCGTATGGAATTGACTCATACATTTCCGGAGCATATTCAACCCCAGGGTCATTCGGGTCGGACGAGCAAGAGGCTAAGCCCGCGCTCAGCAGCAGCGAAGCTGTGTACAGCCCGTGTTTGAGAGAAGGCGACATCATTAGAATTTGGTCATTTCCTTTTGATTAACTTCACTAGCACCATTTTCACGGAGTAGTTTAGTTAATTGTGGCAATTGCGAACTACTTTCATCCAACTCAACTGCCATAACAAATTTGTCATCTGTTGAGCGGACATCCAGTACTGGCGTTTTGAAACGTGGGTATAACTTGGAGATAGTATAGAAAGTGATTACCATACCATGACAGGTGAAGAATACTGTCAATTCAAAACTCACCGGAATAAAAGCAGGCAAAGCAATATTTGGTTTACCACCAATTATCATAGGCCAATCAAAGCCAAGAGTATATATCTGCAGCCATAGTGCGAAAGCCAAACCACACATCCCGTAGAAGAATGCTGCAATAGGCAACCGTGAACGCTCAATACCTAGTGCATCATCAATGCCGTGTACTGGATAAGGAGAGAATACATCATATATTTTCACTCCGTTTCCACGCACATTATCAATGGCATGAAGGAGTACATCTTCATCGTCAAAGATGCCGAGGGCGAAGCGCTTAGTCATGTTTATCGTAGTTTACAGGTGCTGAAGCAGGAACGCCAGGAGTGGAATAAGGAGCAGGCGACATATGCCGGTCGGCAAGTTGTGCACCATTATTAGGACCATTATAAGTAGGACCATTATCTACCCCATATTTCAGGATAGACTTCACTTCAGCCATGTTGATAACGGGGAAGAACTTGGCAAACAGGAGGAATAGAGTAAAGAAAAGACCAATAGTCCCTACATAAACTCCAACGTCAATGCGAGTTGGTGAGAACATTGCCCAGGAAGAAGGCAAATAGTCACGGTGCAAAGACGATACGATAATTACAAAGCGTTCAAACCACATCCCGATATTCACAATGATAGACAAGGTGAAGGTCATTGGAATGCTGTAACGGATGCGACGGAACCATACAAACTGAGGCGAAAGCACATTGCAACTCATCATGCTCAGATAAGCCCACCAGTAAGGGCCCGTAGCACGGTTGATAAAACAATATTGCTCGTATTCAACTTGCGAGTACCAAGCAATGAAGAACTCTGTGATGTATGCTACGCCTACGATAGAACCTGTCACCATCATGATTTTATTCATGAGTGCAATGTGTTCTAACGTAATGTAATCTTCTAATTTAAATACCACTCGCGTGATAAGCATTAGCGTCAATACCATTGCGAAGCCTGAGAAAATTGCGCCCGCAACAAAGTATGGAGGGAAGATAGTAGTATGCCAACCTGGTACAACCGAGGTTGCAAAGTCCATCGATACGATAGTGTGTACCGACAATACAAGGGGGGTAGAAACACCAGCCAGGATAAGCGAAACCGTTTCGTAACGCGACCAATGTTTAGCTGAACCTGTCCAGCCCATGCTAAGTAGTGAATAGCTAACTTTAGCAATTTTCCCTTTAGCACGGTCACGGATAGTAGCAAAATCCGGCACCAGACCTGTATACCAGAATACTAGCGAGACAGTGAAGTAGGTTGAAATGGCAAATACATCCCACAGCAGAGGCGAATTAAAATTTGCCCAAAGCGAACCTAACGTGTTTTGCAGAGGAAAAACGTAAAAAGCTAGCCATGGACGGCCCATGTGCAGTACCGGGAACATAGCAGCGCAGATTACAGCGAAAATCGTCATCGCTTCTGCTGCTCGGTTGATAGAAGTCCGCCATTTCTGGCGGAAAAGCAGCAACACAGCTGAAATCAGCGTGCCCGCGTGACCGATGCCTACCCACCACACGAAGTTGGTGATGTCCCATGCCCAACCAATTGTTTTGTTTAGGCCCCACTCGCCAATACCAAACCAAAGGGTCCGGTACACAGAGTAGAAAAATACCCCGAGCAGAACGAGCGCCACAGATAGGGCACCCATCCAACGCACGTTAGGCGCAGCCTCTACCTGATAGCAGATATCCTGAGTTACGTCGTGGTACGTTTTTCCACCCGTTACGAGCGGGTTACGTACTGGTGATACGTGCTGCATAATGATGAAGATTTAAAGACTTGTTTTCTTACTAAAAAGCTATTGCTAGCTTAAGCATTTTCTTCTTCGGGGAAGAAGGTCGAAGCCGCGTTACGGATTTTGGTTAGGTACGTAACGTTAGGTTGCACGTTGATAGAATCAAGTACATGGAATGCGCGCTCACCATCTTCACGGCGTAGCAACTGACTGATACGGCTACTAGGGTCGCGCATATCACCAAACAAGATGGCCTCTGTAGGGCACGACTGAGCACAGGCTGTTACAACCTCTCCATCCTTAGGCCGGCGTTTTTGCTTCTTAGCTTCCAGCTTACCTAACTGGATACGCTGTACACAGAAGGAGCATTTCTCCATTACCCCACGAGCACGAACTGTTACATCGGGATTCAGAACCATACGGCCAAGGTCCGTAAACATATGCCCGTTTACATCCTCGAATTTCTCGTTAGAATAGTAGGAGAACCAGTTAAAACGACGGACCTTATAGGGGCAATTGTTTGCGCAATAACGTGTACCTACACAACGGTTGTAGGTCATCTGGTTCAAACCTTCCGAGCTGTGCGTAGTAGCAAGTACTGGGCACACAGTCTCGCAAGGAGCATGGTTGCAGTGCTGGCACATCATAGGCTGAAAAATTACTTGCGGATTATCCGAAGGGTCCTCCATTGCCGCATACGTTTTCAGCTTGCCTTCTTTCTCAAATTCGTCTTCGTGGTGGTCGGAACTATAGTAACGGTCAATACGCATCCAGTGCATTTCGCGCCGATTGATGACCTGTTGCTTACCAACTACAGCAATATTGTTTTCAGTTTGGCACCCAATCACGCAAGAACCACAGCCAATGCATGAATTGAGGTCAATAGCCATGCCCCAGTGGTGGTCATTATACTGATAATCCTGCCACAACGACACTTTGTTAGGCTTTTCTAAGCCATCGGGAGTCGCAACTCGTTCGTATTCAGTAACCTCTTTGGGATTCGCAATATATTTAGCTAGCGTACTTTCCTGCACCACCTCACGGCGGTCCATGATAGTATGGTGAGTCTGAGTTTGAGCGATAGGACTCGTAGCACCTGTTTTCTCTAATGTTACTACGTTATAGTATACTGGGCCATCAGACGTGGTCTGGACTAGAGGGAAAGCATTAGCACCTAACTGGTTGCCAACTTTACCAGCCATTGTACGGCCATAGCCAACGGCAATACTTACTGAGCCTTCAGCCTGGCCGGGCTGCACTAGCACGGGAACCTCGATGCTCTTACCGTTAGCCGTTACCTTGATGACATCACCTTGCTCCCATTTATTGTCAACAGCCATTTTGCGTGGCACGGCAATGTAGTTTCCCCAAGTAGCTTTAGAAACTGGGTCCGGCAATTCATGCAAAAAAGGATTATTACCTTCTACCCCACCCTCGCCAATACCTACCTTCTCATACAATGCAACTTCGATCGCACCTTTTTTAGCACCGCGAATATTGCTGATGGCAGTAGCGATACCTGGGGCAGCGGCCGCAAAGGTGGGGGTAGGCAATACTGAACCAGATGCTACGCCATCATGCACTGCTTTATCCCAAGCAGCTTGGAAGCCGTTTGCACCAAGTGCCGTACGCCAACCATCTTTCATGAAGTTGTAGTACGTTTCATTAGAACCTGCCCAACGCAAGAAAGTCTCTTGTGCCTGACGAGTTTTGAATATAGGCGTAATAGCTGGCTGTGCTAAGCTCAAATAACCACGCTTTGGCTCATAGTCATTCCACGATTCTAGCCAGTGGTGGTCAGGCGCTTGATATTGACAAAGTGAGCCAGTCTCATCCAAGCGGTCGTTAAGCGATACACTAAGCGGCACCTTACTAATGGCCGTCTTAATTTCTTCACCCCGTGGGTGGTTATACACTGGGTTAGCGTGGTAAAAGATAACTGCACTGATAGCGCCGCTCTTCAACTCATCTACAAATTGGCTCATGCGTGCGTCATTACCCTGACGCACAAACGAGGGTGCAGTTAAATTAACAGTGGTTCCAACATTACCAAGAGTCTGGTTAATGGCGGCTACTACTGTCTGCACTGCGGGGTCATTTGATCCCGATACCACCAACGAAGCCCCACGGTTAGCTTGCAAATCAGCTACTACACGGGCCATCTGTTTTTGAGCAGCAGCAGGCAGTGCTGTGGCTGAACCAGTACCTGAAACGGCATTATATAGTGCTACTGCTACAGTACCAATGTCGGACGGCTTTACTGCGATACGCACATCAGCATTAGAACCAGTCAGAGATAAATTGCTCTCAAACTGGTAATGGCGCGACATAGCACGCTTGTCGGTGCTCAGTTTGCGGTTGGTAACGTACTGGCGCGAATATTCAACAGGTGAAATCCAAGTACCTAGAAAATCAGCTCCGAGACCCACAATGATTTTGGCTTGGCTAAAATCATAGGCTGGTAACACACCACTATTAGCTTGTAACAAGCCAGACGCCGAGTTCACATCATACATGATATGTTCTACGTTGCGATACCGGCCTGCTAAAGCTGCTATTGCACGCTTAGTGCTAGGGCTGATAATGGTAGGGGATACCACAGCTATCTTGCCTGTCGCACTCGATAAACCAGCGCGGACCGCATTATCTAACTGGTCAAAGTCAGTTTTCTCGTGCCCATTACCCTTCTTCATCATGAAGTGAGGTAAGCGAGCTCCATCATACAGGTTGAGCACAGCAGCTTGAGCGCGTGCGGAAAGACCACCACGGGTAATTGGCGACTCTGGATTACCTTCTAACTTGATTGGACGACCCTCACGCGTCTTAACTAAGACCGCGTTATAGTCAGAACCCGTGAAGTAAGTAGACGCGTAGAAATTGGAGATAGTAGGGTCTACTTCCTCCGGCTTATTCAGGTAGGGTATAGCCTTGCGTACCGGCGTTTCGCACGAAGCGAGGGTAGCTGCTGCTACTCCAAAGCCCATAAGCTTCAAAAAGTCGCGACGCGGAGCTACCGAAGAGTCCTCGACTTCTCCAGCCCGCTTTTCCTTAACCGGCAAAAAGTCAGGAAACTCGGCGAAAGCGTGTTTTGCGAACTCCGACGAGTTGTCTAGCTCTTCAATTCCCTTCCAGTATTTCATCTTATCAGTAAGGCGACACCGTAATGAAGCAGGGGCTGAGAGTTAGTAAACCCGTAGGTATTCCTTTACTCTCAGCCTGCTCCTGTTGTCTTATATAAAAGGCTTAGCTAAAAAAACTTAGTAGTGGCACTTCGAGCACTCAGTACCGCCGTTCGACGATACGGTGAAGGGTACAGCGCTATTCGATTTGTCGTGCAGTTTCACAAGGTTATCGTAATAAGCATTGCCTTTCGTATTGAGAGGTGTCTCGCGGTGGCAGTTAATGCACCAGCCCATAGTAAGAGCTGAATATTGGTAAACCACTTCCATATTCTGGATAGGACCGTGGCAAGTCTGGCACTGAATACCACCTACCTGTGTGTGCTGTGAGTGGTTAAAGTAAGCTAGGTCGGGTAGGTTATGTACCCGTACCCACTGAATGGGCTGCTTACGCTCAATGGCCCGGTAAATTTTCTTGATTTCAGGCGACTCTGTCTTAATCTGCGAGTGGCAGTTCATACAAATGTTAGCCGAAGGAATGTTAGCCGATTTGCCCTTGTACACAGAAGTATGGCAATAGGCACAGTTAATATTATTCTCACCAGCGTGGATTTTGTGAGAGAAAGCAATTGGTTGAGTCGGCTGGTAACCCTGCGTCAAACCTACCGCCATTACACTTTGCACGCCTACATAGAGTAGCACCAAAGCAAATACTACCCCTACAATTCCGCGCAAAGCTGAAGATTGATATAAGCCAGCCCAGTTAAAGCGTTGCTCCAGGATTTCGACGTCGCGACCATCAAGGTCTTTACGACCCTGCAGTACGTCTTTCATCAGGTTGGCAATGATGGCAAGAGTTACTACCAACACAATCAGCACAACTACCAGTACGATAAGTAGTACATCCATGTACTTACCCCCGCCACTAGCATCAGCACCATCAGCCGCAGCTGCATTGCCAGTAGTTACACCACCGGTTGCCGCAGTAGCAGCAGCGCCACCACCGCCACCTTCTTGCGAAGTAACCCAAGCGATGATGCTAGTAATTTCCTTGTCCGACAATTGTGGAAAGGCAGGCATTTGTTGTTTGCCGTTGTCGTTGAACAACTTAACAGCGTACTCATCACCACTAGCAATAACCTTAGAAGAGTTATGCACCCAAGGAATAAGCCACGATATGGTACGACGTTTGCTAATACCGGCTAAAGCAGGGCCTACTACCTTATCGTTAACAGCGTGGCACTGGGCGCAGTTGTTTTTAAATAAGGCGTCGCCGGCAGCAATTGCAGCGGCATCACCGCCACCAGAGCCTGGGGCGGCTGCGGCTGGCGCTGCGGCGGCTCCAGCAGATGCGGTTGCAGCGCCGCCAGGTGCTACGCCAGCTTTGCTAACGTTGGCAGTAGAGGCAGCATCTTGGGCGAGCGCGGGCCCGGCCAGTGCCAAAAATAGAGCTAGCACCCAAGAACTGGTGCGTGATAGAAAGCTATTCATCATCCAAACGAACCGGTAAAACGGATTGCGGGGGTACCCTTTCCGGGCTACAAATGTAGGCTAGGAATCGCGGGTGGCAAAGGTAAAAAGGCGGTTTTCGCCTTAGTCATCTTTATTTAGAATACAAACAAATAAGGCCCAATTCATTTCAAATAGTGCCGTTTTTTTGTGTTTGTTCTAGCAAATTAATGGATAATTACCAAATATTGTTTCAAAATGCCTTGTGTTTTGCAAAAAATACATCTCTCACTCAGAGCACGCAACAGGGGTAAGGCCAACAGTACTTGAGCTACCTCCTTGGTGCAACGTTTAAAGGGGGGTAGGGTCAAGCTGCTCCGTATATTTATGACGCAGCTGAGTAAAAAGCTAAAGGGCTTTGGTAATGCGGCGGAAAATCAGTACCTTTGCCCCCCAATTCATTTTTTTCACATTCAAAAATCAACCCCGTCAATGGACGTAAGAAATTACGAGACGGTCTTCATCCTTACCCCCGTGCTAAACGAGGGCCAGGTGCAAGAGACGGTCGAGAAGTTCTCGCAGGTGCTTAAGGAAAATAGCGCCGACCTCATTTCTACTGAAGCCTGGGGCTTGCGCAAGCTAGCTTATCCAATTCAGAAGAAATCCACTGGCTACTACTTTACCCTGACCTACAATGGTTCAGGCAACATTGTAGACGTGCTGGAGCTGGCGTTTCGCCGCGACGAGCGGGTAATCCGCTTTCTGACTACGGTGCTCGACAAGCACTCGGTAACCTACAATGAGCGCCGTCGCAACGGTGAAATGAACCAGCAGCGGGCTCCGAAAGAAGCCGAATCTGTAGCTCAGTAACCCTCTAGTAAATAACCCGATGGCTACCTCGAACAACCGCAACAACGATCGTAACAACGGCAATAAGCCCGTTGACACGCGTAACAAGTACTGCCGCTTCAAAAAGAACGGTATCAAGTACGTAGACTACAAAGACCCGAACTTCCTGCTGAAGTTTGTGAATGAGCAGGGCCGCTTGCTGCCCCGCCGCATCACGGGTACCAGCCTGAAATTCCAGCGCAAAGTAGCTCAGGCCGTAGCAAAAGCTCGCCACCTAGCTCTAATGCCTTACGTAACCGACGCCCTGAAATAAGTTAGATGTTGAAGGCTGTCAGCCAGCAATTATATTTAATATAATTTGCTGATTATCAGTCTTTGATTTAACTTTTTAACTCTCAAAATACTCATGGAAATTATCCTGAAAGACGACGTTAAGGGGCTGGGTTATAAGAACGACCTCGTAACGGTAAAGTCGGGCTACGGCCGCAACTATTTGTTGCCCCAAGGCTTAGCAATGTTAGCCGACAAATCGGCTAAAAAAATCGTAGCTGAGAACGTACGTCAAGCAGCCCACAAAGCCGAGAAAGTACAAGCTGATGCGCAAGCAGTAGCTGACCAAGTTGGCAGTCAGGTATTCGATTTGCCCGCTAAAGTGGGTGAAACCGGCAAAATCTTCGGTCGGGTTACCACGCTACAATTGGCTGAAGCCTTGAAAAACAAAGGTATTGAGGTTGACCGCAAGCGCCTGAGCTTCGACCAAGAGCCTGCCACTGCTGGCGACTATACCGCTACCCTCAACCTGCACAAGGAAGTGAAGCACACCGTACACTTCCGCGTAGTAGCTGCGTAAGCGCTAGCTATCAACGCATTACAAAGACGTTCTGCCGTGAGGTGGAGCGTCTTTTTTTTGGGCCTACCTTTGCAATTCATGTTTCGGACTGAACTAACTATTGCGCCGCAAGAGCGGCAACTAACCCGCACGGCACGGGTACTAACGGTAGGCTCATGCTTTGCTGATACTATCGGGGAGCGGTTGCGCCTGAACAAGATTTCGACGCTAGTCAATCCGTTCGGCACGGTGTTTCAGCCACTGGCGCTGGCACAGTTGCTGCGAGCAGCAGCTGGCGAAGAGCAAGATTGGCAGCAGCATGTAGTGGAAGCTCGTGGCCGGTGGCAGAGCTATGATTTTCATAGCACCATCGGTGCTGACTCACCAGTTGAGTTGCTGCAAACCATCCAAGATACGGTGCGTCGGGTAGGTGACTTTTTACGGACGACTGACACAGTAGTATTGACTTTGGGGACGGCCTGGGCTTACCGCCTACGCGAAACTGGGGAACTGGTCAGCAATTTACATAAGCTGCCAGCAGATTTATTCGAGAAAGAACTGCTGACTGCTGATGAGATTGTGAATGGCTTGGCCGAGGTACACGCTCTGGTGCGGCGGTTGAACCCCAATATTCGTATCGTACTCACGGTGAGCCCGGTGCGCCATATTAAGGACACCTTGACCCTGAATGCAGTAAGCAAATCGGTGCTCCGGGTGGCTTGCCATTATCTAAGTGAATTGCTGCCAGGCGTGAGCTATTTCCCAGCTTACGAACTGCTAACAGATGACCTGCGTGACTACCGCTTTTATGCGGCTGACATGCTACATCCGTCGGAGGTAGCAGAGAATTATATTTGGGAACGGTTCACACGGGCCTATTTCGATGCAGATTTTGGCCGCTTTCTTAAAGAGTGGGCGGCAGTACGTCAATCGCTGGGCCACCGGCCTTTACACCCGGGCGCGCCCGAGCACCGCACTTTCCTCGACCAAACTCGCGAGCGTTTGGAGCGGCTGGCCAACCAGGGCGTCGAGGTGCGTCAGGAATTGCGTGATGTACAGCGCCAGCTAGCCGCCCTACCCCCACCCCGGCCCACCAGGGTGCTCGAGGCTGAGCTGGATGACGACGAGGAACGTATTGATATTGGCAATGCGACTGCCGAATCAACTAACTCAACGCTAGTTTCACGCAGCGTTTCACCGCCTGAGCGCCGTCAAGAAAATCGACGCGATGGCCGGCGCTCCGAGCGCTCGGGCCAAGACCGCCGCAATAGCCGGCCAGCCCAGCCAGTAGAGGAAGAACAGGTTTATACCAACGAAAGCCTTATACCAGCGCCTACTACACCACCAGTAATCTCGTTAGAGGTTAATCCGCTGGAGCCGTTGGCGTTGGAGGAAGCTGCCTACCCGGCCAAGAAGAAAAAACGGCGCTCGCGGGGCGGTGCCAAGCGCACGGCTCGTAAGCACGCTGCATTGCTGGCGGCCGAGCAGCAGAGTGTACAGTCATCGTCTCTGGCAGAAACCGAGCTGATTGAAGAATTAGCGCAGGAAAATGCTGACTTCACTGTTGAAGCACCGGTAGCCGAGCTACCTAGTAGCTTGCAAACTGCTACGGCTGAAGCTGAACTTGCTGGAGGTAGCACCAGCAGTGCACCCCTACCCCCTTTGGCGCAGGCAACCTCGCAGCCTTCCGCTCCCGTGCGCAAGCGTGGGACTGGCCCAACGCCTAAGAAATCGAAGGTCATTACTAAATCGGGGTTGGTAAAGCGGGGCAACCGCAACAGTCTGTACCGGTCGCCCGCTCCCGAGCCTGTAGAAACGTCGGTCCCAGCCCCCGCGCATCCTGCTACGGCACCCATTATTTCTCCGCCTATTATTCCGGAGATGCTATTGGAGCGGCCGGCGGTAGACACAGCTTTTTTTCCTCCTCCAATGGAGGCCCCGCAAGAAGCACCTACGCCCACCGAGCCAACCTCTGCAACGCCAGCAGTAAAACCTAAGCGTGGCCGCCCCAAAGCAACTACGCCTCGTACTGCGCCTACCCCTACTCCTTCGGCAGACGTCAATCCGCCAAGTAGTACGCCTGAGCCAACTGTGCCTGTCGTTGAAGAAACAATTGCTCCGGCTAAGCCTGCAAAGAAGCCTACTGCTAAGACTCCTAAAGCGACCAAACCGGTAGCGCCGAAGAAAGCGCCAGCCAAAACAGCGGCCACGCGGCGCAGCCGCCCGCCAGGCAAAAAAACGCCCCCGCCGGCTGATAATCCGGCAACCTAGTTTGTTACTAAAACCCAGCCCCCTCGGCTGGGTTTTATTTTGCCTAGCCCCTGCATCTTATGTCCGTCGATAGCCCTACCCTGCCTACCAATCGCTTAGCTCACGAAACCAGCCCATACTTATTGCAGCACGCGCACAACCCCGTGGACTGGTACCCGTGGGGCCCGGAAGCGCTGGCGCGGGCACAGGCCGAGCAAAAGCCAATTATTGTGAGCATCGGGTACGCGGCTTGCCACTGGTGCCACGTTATGGAGCGGGAATCATTTGAAAATGAACAGGTAGCGCGGGTAATGAACGAATATTTTGTGTGCATCAAAGTAGACCGCGAAGAGCGACCCGATGTGGACCAAGTTTATATGGAGGCAGTCCAGGCGATGGGTATTCAGGGTGGGTGGCCACTCAACGTGATGCTAACGCCAACAGCCAAGCCTTTTTATGGGGGTACCTACTTTCCACCGACCAACTGGGTTAAACTACTCGAAAATATTGCCCAAGCCTACGCTGGCGAGCACCGCGCCGAACTCGATGGTTCGGCCGAGCGCTTCGCCCAAGTGCTGCAAACAAGCGAGCTGGAGAAATACGGCGCAGCTGAAGCTGGCTCTGCTGCTGCGGTGAACGACGAAGAATTTAAGTTACTTGCCTACAACCTAGGCCTACGCTTCGACCATGAGCGGGGTGGTACCAACCGCGCGCCGAAGTTTCCAATGCCTAGTATTTGGCGGTTTTTGCTACGAGCATACCATATTTCGGGTAGCCAAGCTGTGCTAAACCAAATTAACCTCACGCTACGCGAAATGGCTTGGGGCGGCATTTACGACCAGGTAGGCGGTGGCTTTGCCCGCTACTCTGTCGATGCCGAGTGGCTGGTACCGCACTTTGAAAAAATGCTGTATGATAATGGCCAATTGCTCAGCCTCTACAGTGAAGCCTATCAGGTAACGCAAGACCCATTATACCGCCAGGTCGTTTTTCAAACCGTGGCATGGGTGCGCCGCGAGCTAACTAATCCCGAAGGCGGCTTTTACTCGTCGCTCGACGCGGATAGTGAGGGCGAAGAAGGCAAGTTCTACGTCTGGACCCGGGAAGAATTACAGGCAATTTTGGGTGAGGAAGAGCCTTTAGCGGCGGCCTACTACCAGTGCACGGGGGTAGGGAACTGGGAGCACGGCCGCAATATTTTGCACCGGCGGCAGTCAGACGCCGATTTTGCGGATGCACATGCCCTAGAGCCGCACGTACTGGCGAAGCTGGTGCACGGCTGGCAGCAACAGCTTCTCGCAGCTCGCACGAAGCGGGTGCGCCCTGGGCTAGACGACAAGGTATTGACTGGTTGGAATGCCCTCCTGCTCAGCGGACTGGTAGCCGCCTATCGCGCTTTTGGCGAGGCAGAACTACTTGAATTTGCGCTGCGAAATGCCGATTTTTTGCAGCAGAACCTACGGGAAGGACCGCGGCTCTTCCGCACCTGGAAGAATGGCCGCGCCACTATCAACGGTTTTCTGGAAGACTATGCGCTAGTGATTGAAGCCTACCTCAGCTTGTACGAAGCTACTTTCACCGAAAGCTGGCTTCGCGAAGCTGAGACGCTGACCACTTACGTGCTAGAGAACTTTTTTGACCCCGCCGAGCAACAGTTTTTCTATACCGATGCCAGCGCTGAGCCACTTATTGCGCGCAAAAAGGAATTATTCGACAACGTTATTCCGGGGTCTAACTCCGTGATGGCGCACAACTTATGGCGGCTTGGCCGCCACCTCGAAAACACCCCTTACCAAGAACTAGCCGCCGCCATGCTCGGCCAGGTGCAGGCATTAGTCGCCAAGGAGCCGCAACACCTCACTAACTGGGGCAGCCTTTACGTAGCGCTGTTGCGGCCGGGCGCCGAGGTGGCCATCACGGGCCCAGAAGCTGAGCGGTTTCGGCGCGAAATAAGCCAATACTTTCTGCCCAACGAGGTGCTGGCCGGCAGCTTGGCTTCCAGCAGTTTGCCGCTGCTAAAAGGCCGGCATAACGCAGCTAAAACCACCCTCTATGTGTGTCGCAACCGGGCTTGCCAGTTGCCAGTGCACACGGTGGCCAAAGCCCTTGCCCAGCTCGCGATACCCGAACTTCCGAGTCACCACTAATCCGGTTTACGCACCTCGCCCTACCGGCTGCCGGGGTTATCTTTACTATTCGCCTGCCTGCTATTTATTCGCTGTGTCGCTTACGTTCGAATTCGCTTCCCCTACCCCCGCCCCAGCGGCCACGCCCGACCGCGTGACGCTGTTTGTGGACGTTATCTTGCCCCTACCCCTGCCTAAGCTCTACACCTACCGGGTGCCGTACGAGCTAAATGACAATGTGGTAATCGGTGGGCGGGTTATCGTGCAGTTTGGGGCCAAGCGCACGCTCAGCTGCATTGTGGCGGCCGTGCACGAAACGCCGCCCAAGGAGTACCAGGCCAAATATATTCTCGAATTTATCGACGACGCGCCCGTCGTGACCCAGCCACAACTCAAGCTATTTCGCTGGATTAGTGAGTATTACATGTGTACACTGGGCGAGGTTATCAACGCCGCCCTACCCTCGGCGCTCAAGCTGAGCTCGGAGTCGCGCATTCAATTACACCCAGCTTATGTAGCTGACGGCAGCCCCTACCCCCTCGATGAAAAGGAAGAGCGCATTGTAGAGAACCTACGTAGTGAAGATGGCAAGGCGCTGACCTTCACCGAAGTGGGTGACTTGCTAGAAATTGCGTCGTTTCACAAGGTTATTAAGTCGCTCATGCAGAAGGACATTATCTTTCTGTTTGAACAGCTTTCAGATAAATATTCGCCCAAAGTGCTAAAGAAGGTGCGGCTGGCTGCGCACCTAGTAGCAGGGGTAGAGCAACTTTTTGAACAACTTGCCACCAAGCCCAAGCAGGTAGATGTGCTGCTGAAGTACTTGCAGCGTGTGCCGGTGCACCACAACGAGCACCTCAACCACCAAGGCATTGAGAAAGCGGCTCTTACGAGTTCGCCGCACCTCTCGCCTTCGGCCGTGAATACGCTGATAAAAAACGGTATTCTGGAGCAGTTTGACCAGATTGTGTCGCGCTTTCCTTTGGACGAGAACCCCGTGGCCCAGATGCCCTTTCAGCTCAACGAAGCGCAGGTAACGGCGCGCGATGAGGTGATGACGCTTTTTGGCCAGAAGGACATTGTGCTGCTGCATGGCGTCACGGGTTCGGGCAAAACAGAAATCTACATCGACCTCATTCGCCAGGCCCTCGATGGCGGCGGGCAAGTGCTGTACCTGCTGCCCGAAATTGCGCTCACGGCCCAGATTGTAACGCGGCTTATGCGGGTGTTTGGCTCGCGGCTGGGCGTGTACCACTCCAAGTTCTCAGACAACGAGCGGGTAGAAGTGTGGAATGGCGTGCTCTCGGGTCGCTTCCAAGTGGTAGTGGGCGTGCGGTCGGCGGTGTTTTTGCCGTTTGATAACCTTGCACTTCTCATTGTAGATGAAGAGCACGAATCGAGCTACAAGCAGTACGACCCCGCTCCGCGCTACAACGCCCGCGAAGTAGCCCTGATGATGAGCAACTTCCAGGGCGCCAAGGTGCTGCTGGGTTCGGCCACGCCAGCCGTGGAAACCTATTACCAGGCACGCCTCGGCCGCTACGGCCTCGTGACACTCAGCAAACGCTTTGGGGAAGCCGGTATGCCCGAAATCGAGCTAATTGATACGCGCAAGCTGCGCGCCGAGAAGAAGATGCATAACCATTTCTCGGCCGATTTGCTGAATGCAATGGAGAGTAAAATCGCGCAGAACGAGCAGGTTATTCTCTTCCAGAACCGCCGCGGCTATGCCCCGGTCACGGCCTGCAACGACTGTGGCTACATTCCGAAGTGCCAGAGCTGTGCCGTGAGCTTGAGCTACCACAAGCACGCCCACGAGCTGCGCTGCCACTACTGCGGCTACCACGAAGGCATGCCTACGCAGTGCCCAGCCTGCGGCTCGCGCGCTTTGCGCACCCAAGGCTTCGGCACCGAAAAGCTGGAAGATGACCTCAAAATCATGCTGCCGCAGGCCAATGTGCAGCGCATGGACCTGGATACGACGCGCGCCAAAAACGCGTACCAACAGATTATCGGCGATTTTGAGCAGCAGAAAACCAATGTGCTCGTAGGCACGCAAATGGTGACCAAGGGCCTCGACTTTGAAAACGTGAGCTTGGTGGGCATCGTCAATGCCGACAGCATTATCCACTACCCCGACTATCGGGCCCACGAGCGCGCTTACCAAATGTTTGTGCAGGTGAGCGGTCGCGCGGGCCGCAAAGGCAAGAAAGGCAAGGTATTGATTCAAACGGCCGACCCTACCCAGGTGATTTTCGATAAGGTTATCCGCAACGACTACCTCGAATTTTATGAGTACGAGATTCAGCAGCGGCGTGAACACGAGTACCCGCCCTTTACCCGCATGATAAAGCTGACGGTGAAACACATGGACCAAGAGCTGGCCCAAAAGGCAGCTATCTTACTCACCCAAGAACTAGCCGACCGCCTGGGCCGAGGCCCGGTGCTGGGGCCCGAAGCGCCGTACATCTTTCGCATCCGCAATTTCTTCTTGCAGGAAATTGTCATCAAGCTCAGCCGCGAGCACACGGTGCTCAAGAAGGCCAAGCTAGATATCTGCGCGGCGTTGGACGTGGTTCGCGACCAGAAGGAATACCGCCAAGCGCGGCTAGTGGTCGACGTTGACCCCATGTAAGCAAGGGCGTTTTTCAGCCCCTACCCCATCAAAAAGCCCCGACTACCATAGGTAATCGGGGCTTTTGCATTAGCCGTGGCTAAGGCATACTACAACTCGTCGAGCAGCCAGAGTACGATAAAGATTACACCGATAAGCGCGATGATGGTACCAATCAGGCCGCTGAAGATGCCTACAATCAGACCAATAAGCAGCAGAATAAGACCCGTACGTAGGTTCCCGCTAATACGGGCAGTATCGGCCGTGGCATCCTTTTGCTTTAATTGGGGGGTAGAGGCAGCCAGCTTGTTAAGTTTTTTCGTGACTTTGGCCAATGCCATCCGCTGCACCAAGTTGAGCTTGGGGGCAGCCGCGGTGGCAGTTGGGGCTTCGGCCTTAGGAGCGGCTATTGCCGATGCTTCTACTTTCGGCGCTGCTACTGGCGCAGCGACCGCTACGGCCGGCGCTGGCGTAGCTACCGCTGGCATGGTGGCCACTGTAGCAGCAGGCGACTCCGCCTCGGGGGTGGGGGTAGCAACTACCGCCGTGGCGGCACTGGCTGCTGGGGCTGCCGAGCGAGGTACGGAGGCTACCGTAGTGCTGCCCAGATAAGAAGCCGAACGCGGCAACGTAGCGTACTCAGCACGGTTGCACGAGCCTAGCGCGAGGGCGCCAGTCAGCACCACGGCAATGCGGCCCATGGTAGAAGTCAGGTTTTTCATAAGGCGAAGAGGTAAAAGAATGAAAGAAATATGCCCGCAATACGTTGAGGAACGTACTTTGGCTGGATTAGAACTCACTTTTTTTGCGAAGAGGAACTAATTGGCCTAACCAGTTTCGCTAACTGGCTGCTGAACGCTAGGCAGCCAGTGGTTGTTGTGCCGGCGGAAGGCTCTGCCTCGAATTGAATTTGTTGTTTATGAAGAATGCAGTTGTAATGGGGCTGAGCTTGGGTACGTTGGCGCTGGCTGGGGCCTGCACCCAGCTACCCATGGAATCGAACGCCGCTGCCCAGCCGGGGCTACGCTCGGGGCTAATTGCCACTGCTTCGTCTATTCCGGATTCGGCGGGCTACGAAAACCGGCCGCCCCGCGACCCCAACGGCATTGGGCGCTACTACCAAGGCCGCCAGATAGCGCACGTGATGGGCCACGAGGGCGCCGACTGGCTAGAGCGTGACGACCGCTCGCAGGAGGAAGGCACCGAAACCTTGGTAAAAGAACTGCATTTAAAGCCTACCGACGTAGTAGCTGATATAGGCGCGGGCACGGGCTTTTTCTCGTTTCGGCTGGCAGCGCTGGTGCCGCAGGGCGAGGTGCTAGCCGTTGATATTCAACCCGAAATGATAGCAGAGCTAAAGCAGCGCCAGCTTAAAAATGGCTTGCGCAATGTAGAGCCAGTGCTCGGGACTATCAGCGACCCGCATTTGCCCGCTGGCAAGGTCGATGTTGTGCTCATTGTGGATGCCTACCATGAATTTGACCACCCGCATGAAATGGGTTTGGCCATTCGCAAAGCGTTGCGGCCCGGCACTGGCCGGCTGGCCCTGGTGGAGTATCGTGCCGAAGACCCCAACGTGCCCATCAAGCAGATTCATAAGATGACCGTGGGCCAAGCCAAAAAAGAGATGTCGGCCGTAGGGCTAGAGTTTGTAGAAGTGCGCGAAACACTGCCCCAACAACACCTGCTGCTGTTTCGCCGGCCAGCGGCTAACCCCTAGAGCTACTTATTGGTCAGCGTAAGCTAAGACTAAAATAGCCACACAACGCGCCTACGCTAGCCAACTAACTGTACCATGTTATGCCCTAGCCGCCTAGCCCGCTCACCTAAAATTGTGAGGCTACGCTAGGCGACCAGGATTTAAAACTAGCGTTGCATAAGCCGCTCAATATCGGCGAGTTCGATGGGGATGTTGGCCATGAGGTCCTCGTTGCCGGAGGGGGTAAGGAGGAAGTCGTTTTCGAGGCGAATGCCCAACTTCTCTTCGCGGATGTAAATGCCCGGCTCACAGGTGTACACCATACCAGCTTCAAACTTGCGGTATTTGTAGCCTACGTCGTGCACATCGAGGCCGAGGTAGTGGCTGGTGCCGTGCGGAAAATACTTTTTATAAAGCGGCGCGTCCGGGTCCTGGTTTTTGACGTCGCTGGCGTTGAGCAGGTCGAGGTTGATTAACTCCTGCTCCATGGCCGCACCCACTTGCTTGTGGTATTCCTCAATCTCGTTGCCGACTACTAAGCGGGCGCTGGCAAATTTGAAAACGCGCAATACAGCCTCGTATACTTGGCGCTGCCGCGGCGTGAAAGTACCGTTGACCGGAATGCTACGTGAAAGGTCGGCAGCGTAGTTGGCGTATTCGGCGCCGAAATCGAGCAGTAGCACGTCGCCGTCTTGGCACTGGCGGTCGTTGCTCACGTAGTGCAGAATAGTAGCACTTTCACCGCTGCCGATGATGCTGCCGTAGGCTGGCCCACGCGAGCCACCACGCACAAACTCGTGCAGTATTTCGGCTTCAATCTCGTACTCCCACACCCCTGGCTTCACAAAGCCCAGCACGCGGCGGAAAGCCTTGTCAGTGAGGTCGGCGGCCTTGCGCATGAGGCGAATTTCCTCGGGGCTTTTGATGGCGCGCAGTTGGTGCGTGAGCTTGGCGGCGCGGCGATACTGGTGCAGGGGGTAGCGGCGCTGCAAATCTTTAATAAAGCGTGCATCGCGGGTTTCGACCTCTACCACCGCCCGAATGTGCTCGTTCGAGTTGAGGTACACGTACTCGGCCTCGTTCATGAGGGCAGCCAACACGGCCGGGAAGCTGTCTAGCCACATAATAGTGGGCACGCCCGACACGGCTTTTGCCTCGTCCTTAGTTAGTTTATAGCCTTCCCAAACCAGAATGTGCTCCGACGTTTCACGCAAAAACAGGATTTCGCGGTACTTGGGTAATGCCGCGTCGGGGCAAATCACAAGGATGCTTTCCTCCTGGTCGACGCCGCTGAGGTAAAATAAATCAGTGTTTTGCTTGAGCGCCAGCGTGCCGTCGGCGTTGGTAGGTAGGATGTCGTTAGCGTTGAAAATGGCCAGCGACTGCGGCGGCAGCAGTTCGCGGAAACGACGGCGATTTTCACTAAACAGCTCGGGGGCGATGGGACCGTAGCGCATACTAAAGGAGAGAAAGGGCGGTTTAACAGGCGCAAGTTAGGCCGCGCCCAAACGACGCCCGGCCGCGCGGCGGTAATTTTGCCCGGCCCCTACCCCACCCTGGCGCGGGCGGCCCGCTTCCCTTATGCTCCAGCTGCTTCGGCAAACCCGCACGTTTCTAGTTCCCTACGCTGTGCTGCTGCTGGCCGTGGGCGGCGTCCTGCTCCTCACGCCCAAGCACGCCGCTTTCTTTTGGGTAAATGGACACCACGCACCTTTTTTCGATTATTTCTTTCGGGCGTTTACCAACGTGGGCGACGGCCTTTTTTACGTACTCGTCGTATTGGCGCTGCTGTTTGTACGCTTTCGCTGGGCGCTGCTCGCTTTTGCGTGCTTTGCCCTTACATCCTTGGTGGCTCAAATAGGTAAGCACTTGATTTTTACGGGTCACCCGCGGCCTTTTCGGTATTTCAGCGAAAACCCTGGTTTCCCTCCCTTGCACGTAATAGAGGGGGTAGTGATGGGTACGCTCAAAAGCTTTCCCTCGGGCCATTCTACGTCAGCCTTCTCCGTATTTTTGGTGCTTACACTGCTGGCCAATAACAAGAAATGGGGCTATGCCTACCTACTGCTAGCGGCCGGTGCCGCCTACTCGCGGGTATACTTGGCCCAGCATTTTATGGAAGACGTGTACGCGGGTTCCCTCTTAGGCACCGCGCTTACATTGTTGATAATCAATTGTTTAAACCCCTACCTTGACCACCACCCGCGCCCCTGGCACCAGTGGCGACTGCGCCGGCCGGGCCAAGCCCGGCGGCAGGGGCAGGCTGGGCCTACCCCCTTGGCTGGGGCTAAGGGGTAGCAATGACCTAGGCTAGCTGCGGCATGAGTACTGCCCGCCCGATGCGGCGGGTGCGACTGCGCAACAGGTCTATCACTTCCGATTCGGTGCGGGCTACTCGGTCAAGTAGCACGAAGTGCTTGGCCAGCAAGTCGTAGCGCTTGCCCATAAGGAAGAAAAAGATGTGCAGAAAGTGAATGCCATCGAACACAATGGCCTCGTTGCTGGCGTACTGCGCGAGGTTTTGGCGAAAATGATGGGGGTGGTCGGTCCAGTGCAAGGCCGGCTTGAGGTGATGGCTGATGTGGTAGCCATCGTTCCAACACTTGTGGTTGTAGGGCGTGTTGATGCACGTCACGCTATTGCGGTAGCAATTTTCGGGGCTGTTGGCATCAATAAACGCGTGTTGTGCCCAGTTACCAAGCATCATAATGACGCGCGAGAGCACAAATGGCACAATAAATACGGCTATGGTGGCCGGCAGATCCACAAACGCTAATCCTAGCGTGACTACACCATACAGCACTTCTCCGCGCAGCAAGCGGTAGCGCAGCGTTGCCTTATTGTTGCGGTTAAAATACCCGACTAGCCGCGGGATGCCGAGCACCAGGAAATCGCTGAGGTAGCGCAAAAAACCTAGCGCCGAGTCGCGTTGGTAAAACATGGTGGAGCTTTCGTCATCCGGCAGGTTATTTTCTGGGTGGTGCATGCCCATGTGGTGAGTAAAATACGTCTCGGGCGTTTGGCCAAACAGCGGCCCAATTACCCATGGAATGTATTTATTCAGCCAAGCGTACTTCTTCTTGAACAGTACCCGGTGGCTAGTGCAGTGCAGCATCAGGCCAAATGGCCCCTTAAAGCGCAAATTTCCTAGGAATAGATACGCAGCTAGCGCCGCCCACCACGCCCAGCCCGTGAGGGCTGGCACATATAGCAGCACGGCCAGCGGCAGCATCGTGGCCGATATTTTGAGAATCAAGTAAGCAAAAGGCATATCTCGCTCGTCCTGCACGTAGCGACTTAGCCAGTTGGCTATAATAGAAGGGGTAGCCGGCCTGGTATAAACCGGGTCGGTAGAAGGCATCAACAGCTTCATGGGGGCTTCGAAAAAATCGACAGCTATCCCAATCTCTTAACGCTGTGGCTGCTAAGGGCAGGCGACCAGGCAAGGTGGGTTAGCTCAAAAAGAGCTACTCGCAGCTCAAGCGGCAGGCCAGCATTGGCCCCTGATAATCAACTAAAAATCCTCAACACCCAAAGTTAGTGTTCAGGTAAGCGTAACTAAGCCAAAGTAGTTCAGTGGGTCAGCCGCGGTGCCCGCCCAGCGCCGCTTTACTACCCCCCTATTTGTGGGCAGTTAGGTGTGTAGGGGCCCTCAAAGGGGCTGCATCCGCGCCTGCTTATTTTTCGAAGGGCACGGCTAGCTTTTCTTTACAGTATGAACAAAAGTCCCAACACCGCCCCCAGCCGCCCCGAGCACCAAACCGAGGTGCTCATCATTGGCGCTGGCGCAGCGGGGCTGCTAGCGGCCCGCGACCTAGCCGCCGCTGGCCGCCAAGTGCTGCTGTTAGAAGCCCGCGAGCGGGTGGGCGGGCGCGTGCACACGCTCACACCGCCCGGCTTCACGCAGCCCATTGAGGCCGGAGCCGAGTTTATGCACGGGGCCGTGCCGCTTACCAGAGCCTTGCTAGCCGCAGCGGGGATAGGCTGGCAGGACACCGCTGGCCGCACTTACATCGTGCGCGATGGCCAGCTGCAAGCCGACGCTGATTTTTTTGCCCAGCTGCCGCTTTTAGTCGAAAAACTGGAATTGCTGACCGAGGACTTGCCCTTGGCTGAGTTTTTAGCTCGCGAATTTCCGGGCGCGCAGCATGCGCAGCTGCGCGCTACTGCTACGCAGTTTGCCGAAGGCTACGATGCAGCCGACACGCACCGCGTGAGTGCCTGGGCCTTGCGCGACGAATGGGCAGCAGGCGGCGCCGACGACTCGCCGCGCCCAGTGGGTGGCTACGGCCCGCTGCTGCACTGGCTAGCCGCGCAGGCGCAGGCCGCCGGGGCTACCCTGCACCTAGCCACCGTGGTGCAAGAAATTCGCTGGCAGCCTAGCAGCGTGGAAGTACTCACCGAAACAGGCGCCAAGTACCACGCTCAACAGGTGCTGTGCACGGTGCCGCTAGGCGTGTGGCAGTTGCCAGCAGACCAGCCCGGCTACCTCCGCTTCATGCCCGACTTGCCGGCGCACCGGGCAGCGGCAGCGCAGCTTGGGTTTGGGCCAGTAATCAAGATTGTACTTGAATTTCGGGAGGTTTTTTGGCACGAGCGGCTGCCCGAGTTAGAGTTTTTGCTTTCGGAGGCACCCGTTCCTACCTGGTGGAGCCAACTGCCCAATCCGTGCCCCCAGCTGACGGGCTGGGTAGCCGGGCCCGCAGCGCAGCGCCTACAAGCCGCTTCGGCTGAAACCATTTTGCAACTAGCCCTGGATTCGTTGGCTGAGTTGCTGGCCGTTTCGCCCTTGGTGCTGCAAGAACAGCTCTGCGCTAGCCACGTGCGCAACTGGGGCGCCGAGCCGTATGCATACGGCGCCTATTCGTATCCTACGGTAGGCTCGCGGGCCGCCCGTGCGGCGCTGGCTACCCCCGTGGCCGGTACGCTGTTTTTTGCAGGTGAAGGCCTCCACGAAGGGCCCGACGCTGGCACCGTCGAGGCTGCGTTACGAAGCGGCCAGGCAGCGGCTTGCACCTTACTGGCTTCGCGCGCATAGCAGCCTACCCCCTTGAAAACTAAGGAGCTTCACGAAATAGCTCTTTAGCAAGCACCTAGAAATGCTGAGGCACATCACTCTGAGCAGTAACTAAGCTCTGCCCTACTTAGGAGTTACCGAGTAGGTGTATCGGAGCGATAGCCGACGCGTGAAGCCGCTTAGGCTCACTAGCACACATGCGCAAAAAGACTGCTTTGTCTAACCATACTGTGAAACAGCGACTCTTTAGGAAAGGTCGGTTTTAAGGCATAAGCCCTGGCAGGAGCAGTTGTATCTTTACTTACTAACTGCCCGCACCGCTTCTATGCCCACTTTCTCACATCTGCACTCGCACACCCAGTACTCGCTGCTCGACGGCCAAGCCAGTATTTCGGCCCTGATGAAAAAAGCGCAGGCCGACGGGATGCCCGCTGTAGCCCTCACCGACCACGGCAACATGTTTGGGGCATTCAACTTCGTGGCCGAGGCGAATAAGTACAACGTAAAGCCTATTATCGGCTCCGAATTCTACATGGTGGCCGACCGCCACAAGAAGACGTTCTTGCGCGAGAAGGGCGAAAAGGACAACCGCTACCACCAGCTGCTGCTCGCCAAAGACCAGGCCGGCTACCACAACCTAGCCAAGCTCAGCTCTTTGAGCTACATCGAAGGCGTGTACTCCAAGTTTCCGCGCATCGACAAGGAGCTGATTTTGAAGTACCACGAGGGCCTCATTGCGACCAGCTGCTGCATCGGGGCCGAGATTCCGCAGGCCATTCTCTTTGAGGGCGAAGCCAAGGCGGAGGAGCTGTTAAAGTGGTGGCTCGACGTGTTTGGCGACGACTACTACATTGAGATTCAGCGGCACGGGCTGATGAACTTCGATGGCACTGGCAAAAGCCAAGAAGACGTGAACCAGGTGCTACTCAGCTTAGCCAAGAAGTATAACGTCAAGGTTATCTGCACCAACGACTCGCACTATGTGGAGCAGAACGACTACGCGCCCCATGACCTACTGCTGTGCGTGAACACGGCCGAGGAGCGCAATATTCCGGTTGGTGACTTCGAGACGAACTACTACACCATTCTCACCGCCGACCAGCGCGTGCACTACGATACGCTGGACAACCTGCGGCAGACGCACGGCTACGATGAGCACGCCCGGCGCATGCTGTCGCGCATCGACGACGAGCTGCAAAAGCCGCCTAAGCAGCGCCGCCGCCGCTTCGGGTTTGCCAACGACCAGTTCTTTTTCAAGAGCCAGGCGCAGATGAACGAATTGTTCTTCGACGTGCCCGAAAGTGTGGATAACACCAACGAAATTGTGGATAAGGTGACGCCGCCCAAGCTAGCGCGCGATATCCTGCTCCCCAACTTCCCCCTACCCCCCGAGTTTGCCAATGCCGACGAATTTTTGCGCGAGCTAACCTACGTGGGGGCTTTTGGGCCGGCGGCCGGCAATGGGACGGTGACAATGAGCAAGCCGCCGCGCTACTCCGAGCGCACGCCCGAAGTGGAGGAGCGCCTAGACTACGAGCTGCGCATTATCCAGACGATGGGTTTTGCGGGCTATTTTCTTATTACCCAAGACTTTATTAACAAAGGCCGGAGCATGGGCGTGGCCGTGGGCCCCGGCCGGGGCTCGGCGGCAGGGTCGGCGGTAGCCTACTGCGTAGGTATTACCAACATCGACCCCATCAAATATTCGCTGCTGTTCGAGCGCTTTCTGAACCCCGAACGCGTGTCGATGCCCGATATTGACATCGACTTTGACGACGTGAACCGCCAGAAAGTCATTGACTACGTGGTGGATAAGTACGGCAAAACGCAGGTGGCCCAGATTATCACCTTCGGTACCATGGCCGCCAAGTCGAGCATCAAAGACGTGGCGCGGGCGATGGAGCTGCCCCTACCCGCCGCCAATGAGATAGCGAAGCTCGTGCCCGAAAAACCCGGTACTACCTTGGCCGGCGCCTTCCGCGACGTACCTGAGCTGCAAGCTATTCGAGCCGACCAGAGCGACTTAAAGGGCCAAATTTTGGCGTTGGCCGAGCGCCTCGAAGGCTCGGTGCGCAACACAGGTATCCACGCGGCGGGCGTCATCATCGCGCCGGATGACATCACTAAGTACATCCCCGTTTCGACTTCCAAAGACTCGGACCTGCTCATCACGCAGTTTGATGGCAAGGTGATTGAATCGGCGGGCATGTTGAAGATGGACTTTCTGGGTCTTAAAACCTTGACCATCATTGTAGACGCGTTGAATTTGATTGAGCGTAATCACGGCGTTAAAATCGACATCGACGACATTCCGCTCGACGACCCCAAGACCTACGCGCTCTACCAGCGCGGCGATACCATTGGCACGTTCCAGTTCGAGTCGGAAGGCATGCGCATGTACCTCAAGGACTTGAAACCGACCAACATCGAGGACCTGATTGCCATGAACGCCCTGTACCGGCCGGGCCCGATGCAGTTCATCCCGGACTTTATCAACCGCAAGCACGGCCGCGAGCCCGTAGAGTACCCGCACGAGCTACTGAAACCCATTCTGGAATACAGCCAGGGCATTATGGTGTACCAGGAGCAGATTATGCAAACGGCCCAGATTTTGGCTGGCTACTCGCTCGGCGGCGCCGACTTGCTGCGCCGCGCCATGGGTAAGAAGGACATGAAGAAGATGGCCCTGGAGCGCGAGAAATTCGTGAAGGGCGCGGGCGAAATCCACAAGATTCCGGCAAAAAAGGCTTCTGAGGTTTTCGACGTAATGGAAAAGTTTGCTGAGTACGGCTTCAACCGTTCGCACTCGGCCGCTTACTCAGTAGTCGCGTATCAGACTGGCTACCTGAAGGCTAACTACCCTGCCGAATACATGGCCGCCGTGCTCACCAACAACATGGGGGACATCAAGAAGGTGACCTTCTTTATCGAGGAGGCCCGCAAGCAGGGGGTAGCCGTGCTGGGCCCCGACGTGAACGAATCGGAACAGAAATTCAACGTGCCCCGCGAAAACCAGATTCGTTTCGGTCTGGCCGCCGTGAAAGGTGCTGGCGAAGCCGCCGTACTCGAATTAGTAGAAGAGCGCCAGAAAAATGGCCCATTCACCGACGTATTCGATTTTGCTAAGCGCGTAAACCTGCGCTCAGTGAATAAGAAAACGTGGGAAAGTCTGGCCCAGGCTGGCGCCTTCGATAGCTTCGAGCGGTACAATCGCCGGCAGTTTATGGACGCCCCCGCCGGCGACCAAAACCTCATCGAGAAGGCGATGAAGCTAGGCCAGCAGCACCAAGCCGCCAAAGAATCGGCGCAGCATAGTTTGTTCGGAGCCAGCGCGTTTGGGGCCGTGGCCGCGCCACTGCCCAAAGTACAGGACCTCGACGAGTGGAGCGCTCCCGAAAAGTTGCGCCGCGAAAAAGAGGTAGTCGGCTTCTACCTGTCGGGCCACCCGCTCGACACCTACCGTATGGAAATCGACGCCTACTGCACCTGCCCACTCGACAAGCTAGATGCCCAAAAAGGCAAGGATGTGAATGTGGCCGGCCTCATTTCGGGCGTGACGTTCCGCACCACCAAAAGTGGCCAGCCGATGGTTTCCTTCAACATTGAGGACTACGATTCAAGCCTTAACCTGGCCTTGTTTCGCGATGACTTCTCGAAGTATGGGCCGCTCATCAACCCCAAAAATTACCACAACGACCAAGTGCCACCCATGTTTGTGCGCGGCAAAATGGAGCTACGCTACGGTACCCAGGACCAGTGGGAATTGAAAATCAAGACGATGGAGCAGCTCAGCAACGTGGCCGATAAGCTCAGCAAGGGCGTGCGCGTGAAACTGGATTTGCGCACTGTCACCGGCCCCATGATTGACCGTTTGCAGGAGGCTATCGAACACGCCAAGGGTTCTAAGCGGCTAGAAATTCAGTTTGTAGAGCCGCACGAGCGCTTAGCGGTAGATATGTTTTCGCGGCGCTTCCAAATTGAGCCTAAGGTCTTTATCGATAAAATGAAAGAGTTTGAGCTTGATGTATGCTCCCTTATTTAAGCTGCAAAAAACTGCGCTGAACTTTCCTACCCCCTCTTTGTTTTACCACCACTCCGCTACCTTGCGGCCGCGTTGGCCGTACACGCCGGACGTTTTTTCACTTTAAATTCTTAGCGTCATGGCGCACAAAGCAATTGAAATAACCGATGCCAACTTCGAGGAGATTATCAACTCGGATAAGCCGGTACTCGTGGACTTCTGGGCCGAATGGTGCGGCCCCTGCCGCATGGTAGGCCCAGTAGTAGAAGAACTGGCTGGCGAATACGAAGGCAAAGCCATCGTAGGCAAGGTAGATGTAGACGCTAACCCTCAGACTTCTATGAAGTTCGGTATCCGTAGCATTCCAACGCTGCTGGTATTTAAGAACGGTCAGATTGTGGATAAGCAAGTAGGCGCCGTGCCCAAGCACGTGCTCGCCCAGAAGCTAGAAGCCCAAGTAACTGTTTAAGCAGTTAGTACTTTCTCTTCTAAAAGCCCCGCGCCATTCTTGGTGCGGGGCTTTTGCTATTTAAAGCCAACTGCGGCGCTTAGCTATTGGGCAGCTACTAGAGCCGAGTTGCTACGCGAAGAAAGCAGTAACTCGCAAGCCCTAGGATGGCCTCAAAAGCTGGAATGAATTTTGGGTTGCTGTGAAGAAGGATTATGTGAGATACCTCGCCTGGGCCCTACCCCCTACTTTGGGCTAAAGGTTCTATATTTCCGCCCTATTGCGGCGGGCCACCGCCGCGCTTGTCTTCTCCCACCTTTTTTTCTTTTTCACATGAAACGTATTCTCAGTTTTCTTTCCGCCTTGCTGGTAATCGGCGGCCTGTCGGTGCAGGCGCAAACTGCCCCCGCCACCAGCACCATGAGCAACAGCTCTACCAAGATGACCACCACCAAGGCAGCCCAAGCGCCGGCTAAGGTGACGCATACCACCACTACCACGTCGAAAACCGGCCTAATGTCCCCGGCGAAATCGGCTTCTGCACCTGCTGCTAAAATGAAGGCCGATGGTACGCCCGATATGCGCTACAAGGCCAATAAAACTACCACTTCTTCTAGCGTGCAAACCGGCCCTACCAAGGCCGACGGCACCGCCGACATGCGCTACAAGGCCAACAAAACCACTACAACTACCAGCAAAACCAAGATGTAAGCGCTGGCCATAATGGCCACAAAAAGGGTGCTACCCCCGCACGGGGGTAGCACCCTTTTTGGCACATAATAAGCTACTGCTGAACCTGGTCGGGATTGCTAAGCTGCACAGCGCGGCTGAAAGCTTGGTCTAGCAAAATTAGAGTTTCGGTGCGCTCTACTCCTTCGATAAACATAATTTGGTCGTGCAGCACGTTGCGCATGTGCTGCGTGTCGCGGCACACCAGCCGCACAAACAAGCCGTACGAGCCGGTAGTAGCGTAGGCATCCGTTACTTCCGGAATAGCTTGAAGCGCTTCTATAACACTCAGGTACAGCGAGTTTTTATGCAAATAGACGCCCACAAAAGCCTGCATACCGTAGCCGAGCTTGGGTAGGTCGAGGTCGAGCGTAGCCCGGCGCACGATTCCCAATTCTTCCAGGCGGCTCATGCGCACGTGCACGGTGCCTCCCGACACGTGCACTTGGCGAGCAATTTCAGTATACGGCATCTTCGCATCCTGCATCAATAGATTCAGAATGCGGTAGTCGATGTCGTCGAGCTCGTAAGTACGGGCCATGGAAAAATAGCAGCAAAAGATGGCATCAAAAGTAGCCTTATATTAGGGCTTGCCAAGAGATTTTCGGCAATTTAAGCCCAAAAATTTGCTAAGTACTTGGTACTATACGTACTTTTGTCTCCTGTAAACGGAAGCGCCGTTTTAATAAATACCTTGTAGTGTGGTGAAACTGGCAGACACGCCCTCCTATCTCGGGGGTGAAGACACTGGGATAAAGTGCAGGTGCTTCGGCACTTGTATCTAACCACTTCGTGGAGGTTCAAGTCCTTCCGCTACAGCCTTAGCAAAAGGCGGCTTCCTGGCGGAAGCCGCCTTTTCGCGTCTTACGCACAGTTGTTTGTTTGGTGGAAGGTGGCTATTACTGCCCCAACCCTAAGCATTTAGCCGGCCGACGCGAACTCCCCTTGCTAACCTGCGTACTTTTGTAACAACTAGGCCACCCGACCGTCTGCGTCTAAGGGAGGCCAATCACATGGGCTTAAAAATATTACTTACCCTATTACTAGTTTTAGTAAACGGTTTTTTTGTGGCGGCTGAGTTTTCGCTCATCCGCGTCCGGTTCTCACAGCTAGAAATTCGGGCGAAGGAAGGCAGCCGTTTGGCACAGCAGGCGCTTAGCGTATTGCATAAGCTCTACAGCTACCTGTCGGCCACGCAGCTCGGCGTCACCATCGCCTCGCTGATACTGGGTGCCGTGGGCGAAGAAGTAGCCACCGAGCTGATTCTAGGTTTGGTCAATAAGCTGGGCTTTAGCCTGGCGCCGGCTGCAGCGCACAGCATTGCGGTAGTGTCGGGCTTGGTTATCATCACGGTGCTGCACGTGCTGTTTGGCGAATTATTTCCGAAGGCGCTGGCCATCCAGCGGCCCGAGGCTGTGAGCATGGCGTTGGTGCTGCCGCTACGGGCGTTTTACGTGGCTACTCTACCCCTCACTTGGTTTTTGTCGAAGGCTTCCAACATGCTGCTCGGTGCCATAGGCATCGACAACGTGCACGGCAACGAGGCGCATACCTCCGACGAGCTGCGCCTGCTGATTGACCAGAGCAAGGAAAGCGGCGAAATCCAGGATTCGGAGCACGAGCTGATTGAGAACGTTTTCCAGTTCAACGACCGCATGGTAAAGCAGATAATGGTGCCCCGCACCAAGCTGTCGGCCATCAACGTGCACGCCACCGACGACGAGATTCTCGAAACGGTGTTCAGTGAAGGTTATTCGCGCCTCCCGGTGTTCGAGGGCAATATCGATAACATTGTGGGCGTGCTCTACGTCAAGGACTTGCTGCCACTGGTGCGCCAGCAGCAGCCCATCGAGCTGGCCCGCATTATGCGCCCGGCCTACTTCGTGCCTGAAACCAAGAAAATCAACCGCTTGCTGCGCCAGTTTCAGCGCAAGCACTTGATGATGGCCGTGGTAAGCGACGAGTTTGGCGGCGTGTCGGGCATCGTCACCATCGAGGATATTATGGAGGAGCTTGTAGGCGAAATCCAGGACGAGTACGATAACGAGGTGCCGGTGGTGGAGAAGGTATCCGAAACCGAATACCGCGTCAGTACCTCTACCCCCATTTCCGATGCCAATGAGTATCTGCCCTACCCCCTCCCCGAGGGTGACGACTACGAAACAGTGGGCGGCTTGCTCAACGTGCTCTACGGCAATATTCCGGAAGTTGGCGATGTAGCCGTGCTCGAACCCTACGAGTTCCGGGTGCTGAAGCGGGCGCTGCGCGTAGTAGAACTGGTGCAATTACGGGTGCTGACTACGACTACATCGCCTGAGATTGACCCGATAGAGAGCTAGCCAATACCTTGGCTTATATAACCACAACGGGCGCCTTACCATGAGTGGTAAGGCGCCCGTTGTGGTTATATGGAGGGGGTAGGGACGTTAGCTGGCCTCTACCCCAGCTGCCAACCTTGGCGGTAGTCGCGCTTAACGAAGCGATTAATATCGTCCAGGTTGGTGACTTTAAGTTGCTTCGGGTCCCAGAGTAGTTCGAGGCCGCGGCCGGGGTAGTCCATGCCTTGGCCAGTGGCTTTGGGGCGCTGCAAATCGTAGCCCCGAATGGCTAGGTTGGCCACGAGCAGCGCTTCGGTAAGCGGGCCGGCCAGCTCGAAGGGCGAGCTTACCTGTTTTTTGCCGTAGCCAGCCAGGCAGGCCTCTACCCACTGCCCATAGTGGCCATTGGCGCCGCCCGGCACGCGGGCTAGGGTTTGGGGCACCTGGGCCTGCTGGGTGCGGCTGGTGGGCAGCAGGCGCGGGTCGGCGGAGTAGGTGCTGGCCATCATCTTGCCCTTCTCGCCAATGAAGAGCATGCCGTTGCCGCCGTCGCCAAATACCTCGTTGGGGCCTAGCTCGGCGGGGCGCTCGGGCTGAATGCCGCCGTCCATCCAGTGCACGGTGATGTCGCCCTTGGTCTTGTTGGTTTTGGGGAAGCGCAGGATAACGTGGCTCGACGGCGGGCAACTATCGGGGAAGTAGCCGCGCTTAAATTCATCCACATATACGCTACCCACGCTGGCTTGCACAGCACTGGGATATTGCAAGTTAAGCACACGAAACGGCGCCTCCAGCAGGTGGCAGCCCATATCGCCGAGCGCACCGGTACCGTAGTCCCACCAGCCGCGCCAGTTGAAAGGCACTAGCTTTTCTACAAAAGGCCGGTAGGGCGCCGAGCCGAGCCACAAGTCCCAGTCGAGGGTAGGCGGCGGGGTAACGGCCGTGGTAGGCCACGGAATGCCCTGGGGCCACACGGGGCGGTCGGTCCAGCAATACACGGTGTGCACATCGCCGAGCAGGCCAGCGTCGTACCACTCCTGGAGCTGCCGCACACCGTCGTTAGAGGCACCTTGGTTGCCCATTTGGGTCACCACTTTGTAGCGCTTGGCGGCTTCGGTGAGGGCGCGTGCTTCGTAGATGTCGTGAGTCAGCGGCTTTTGCACGTACACGTGCTTGCCGTGCTGCATGGCGGCAAGCGTTACGGCGGCGTGGTTGTGGTCGGGCGTAGATACCGACATAGCGTCGAAATGCTTAGCTTCTTTATCCAGCAGCCGGCGCCAGTCTTTGTAGTACGTAGCCTGCGGAAAAGCTTGGCGCGAGTTGGCGGCGCGGCGGTCATCTACGTCGCACAAGTAGGCAATGCGGACTTTACCTGTTTTGGCAAACATAGCCAAGTCGCTTTCGCCCTTGCCGCCTACCCCTACCCCCGCCACGACTAGCTGGTCGCTCGGGGCAGTGTAGCCTTTGCCGCCTAGCACAAAGCGCGGCACAATCAGAATACCGGCCGTAGCTACGGCACTGCTTTTAAGAAATTTGCGCCGAGACGCAGGTTCGGGAAACTCGCTCATGAGAAAGCTAGTGGCTGAGGTGGGAAAGAGGGCAAAAGGTACGGAATTGCCGGGAGTTATTCCCTAGCTTCGGGGCCCACCGGGGGGTAGGGCCGGCCTTACGCAGCACTAATTTCTTCCCGCAGCAACTGCTTACCCTGCTTGCTCAGCGCTAGCACGTTGTGCTGTCTTGGCTAGCCACTGCTGTTAAAACCAACTGGCGTATAACTGGTAGTTGGCCGCCGTGCGGCGCAGTCCCGCCGCTTGTTCGGGGTTCACGGGCTTTATTTTTTTGGCGGGCACACCGGCGTAGAGGTAGCCGGGCTCGCACACGGTATTTTCGAGCACTACGGCGCCGGCCGCAATGAGGCAGCCCTGCCCTACCACGGCATGGTCCATTACGATGGCGCCCATGCCGATAAGCACATCGTCGGCAATGGTGCAGCCATGCACCAACGCCCGGTGCCCAATGCTAACGCGCGAGCCAATGGTGAGCGCCGCCTTTTCGTAGGTGCAGTGCAGCACAGCACCGTCCTGAATATTGGTTTCGTCGCCGATACGGATGCTGTTAACATCGCCCCGCACTACGGCCGTAAACCACACGGTACAGCCCCGACCCAGCACCACATCGCCCACAATGGTAGCGTTATCAGCGACAAAACAATCGGTTGGGATGGTAGGCAGGATGCCGTGAACGGGGAGGATGAGAGCTGGCATTTGTGAGCAGTGAGCAGGACGTTGTTAACTTATTCTCGGAACCGATTAATTACTGAAAACCAACCGTTTCCAGGTGCCTTTTTCCCAGTTGTACTTTAAGGTGCTGGGTAAGGCTTGCCAGAAATACTTGCTGGTTTCGACTGCGAAACTGGGCTGCATGTAGCAATTGATGGTGCAGCCCTCGCACTGGGGGAGGCGGCCTTCGAGGGCAGCAAGGCGCTGGGTTTCGGGCGCGTTGTAGAGGTCGAAGAGGTGGCCGTCGATGGGAAATTTTTGCTGGCCGAGGTGGTAGCATGGCAGCACCAACTCGTTGTTGGGCGAGATGACAAGCGTGGTGCTGGCCGCCCGGCACACGGGCGCGGCTACGTGGTTGCCCCCGTCGCGCCGCAGCGCAATAAAGCCTTCATTTAGGTACACGCCCTTGCGCTTGCCGAATGCGGAGAGGTAGCTCAATTCTTCCTCGGTGAGTTGCTCGCCGGTTTCGACCTCGCCGTACTCAAAGGCGGGGTTTATAATGAGCATCAAGCCATTGGGCTGCGTGATGTCGCGGTACACTGCCTCTAAGTCGGCTAAATTCTTGCGAAAAACGGTGAACAGAATATCCGGCTTCTCGCCCAGCTCTTTGGCCACGCGAATGCTTTCGAGCACGAAGTCGTAGCAGGCTACCCCCCGCCCGAGGTCGTGGGTAGCGCGGTCGGCCGAATCGAGCGAAAAGTGCAGCATATCGACCTGGCCGCGCAGCTTTTCAGCATTTTTTGGGTAGAGCAGGCCGTTGGTCGTGACGGTAGTAATGAAACCCAGCTTGCGCGCCAACGCCAGAAAATCAGGCAATTGCCGGTGCAGCAATGGTTCGCCGCCCGTAAAATCGATTACATTGACTCCCAGCCGCTTGAGGTCGCGCAGGTTGGCTTCCACATCAGCTAGGGTGATATAAGGCGAAGGCTTTTCCCAGATATCACAAAACGAGCACTTCGCGTTGCAGCGGTACGTGACGTAGTAATTGCAGAGAACCGGGTGGCGAACAAGACGCATAAGCAAGGGCGCAGGCGTAGCAGTGCGCGCTTGAATAACCAAACGCGGCCTACAAAGTCTGCGCTACGAAGTTAGTGCGGCAGCTTACCCCAGGCAGCCGCGTCCCAATGCGCGGGAGTAGCGGCCAGGGCTTCGGGCGTGGCTTCGCCAAAATGCTCGAGGTAGTAATTGCAGAAGCCTTTGAGCGGGCAGCGTGGGCAATTGGGCCGCTGAAAAAAGCAAATTTGCTGGCCGTGCCAGTAGTTGTGCTTATGAAAATTGAATAGCCCTTCGGGGTCAAGCTCGGGCTTGAGTAAGTCGAGCAGCACCGGGTGGGCTTTCTCGACTGATACCTTGGGGCCCAGCACGCCCAGGCGCTGCATCACGCGGTGCACATGCGCATCGACGGGCAGCACGGGCTTGCGAAAGTTGAAGAGCAGCACTAGCGATGCCGTTTTGAGGCCAATGCCGGGCATGTCGGTGAGCCAGGTCATACCGCGCTCGGTGGGCCAGTCGGCCAGGAAATTAAGGTCGAACGAACCGCCCGTTTCGGTCTTGATGCGCCCCAGTATTTCCTGAATGCGCGGTGCCTGCGTGGCCGGCCAGCGCGTGGTGCGAATGGCGTGAATGAGGTCATCGAGCGGTGCGGCCAGCACACCCTCCCAATCGCCGAAAGCTTCGAGCATCCGGTCGTAGGCCAGCTCTTCGTCGGCGTGGGTGGTGCGGTGCGAGAGCAGCGTCGAAATAAGCTCGCGCATGGGCGTGCGCCGCGCTGCCGTGGGCACCCGGCCATAAAAGTCGTCCAGGATAGTGTGGTCGGCCAGGGCTTTGTCGAGTGGCGCGGCGGCGTAGGTAGGAGTAGCAGGCATAAGCGGCTGTACCGCAGAGCGGCCGGCCGGGTTGTGGTCTTTCGCAAAAATTGGTGGTTGGTGGCCCTACCCCCTTAGTTAAGACCTAGGCTTTCGGGCTGCGTTTGGCGGGCCTCGCGGTA
Source organism: Hymenobacter ginkgonis (assembly GCF_009755225.1). Taxonomy (GTDB): domain Bacteria; phylum Bacteroidota; class Bacteroidia; order Cytophagales; family Hymenobacteraceae; genus Hymenobacter; species Hymenobacter ginkgonis. Next base: position 115,945 of record NZ_WQKZ01000005.1, on the reverse strand, counting down.
TTTTTTCATGCGGTGCTCTACCACCGGGTGCAGCAGCACGCTTAGTACAATAAGACCCGTGCCGAGGTAGAAGCCGCCCGCCATGCGCTCCTTATCGCCGAAGAAAAGCACGGCCAGCGCAATGCCATACACCGGCTCCAGGTTGATGGTGAGGTTGACGGCGAAGGGCGAAAGCCGCCGCATCAGCTCGACCGACGCGGCGAAGGCGTACACCGTGCAGGCGCCAGCCAGCAGCGCCAGCCACAGCCAGTCGTAGCCGTGCAGCGCTAGGTGCAGCTGGTGGTCGGGCGTAAAAAACCGGGCGTAGAAGGGCAGAAACAACGCCACGCTCAAGCAGGCACCGGCCATCTCCCAGAGCGTGAGCACCAACGGCTCGTGCCGCCGCACCAATCGCGAATTGATAATCGAAAATAGCGCCGACAGCCCCGCGCTTACCACTGCCACACCCAGCCCCAGCAACTGGGTAGGCGCCGCGCCACTCACCAGCCACAGCCCCAGCAGCGATAGCAGCCCCAAGCCGATTTCGTAGCTGCGCACGGGCCGCTTTAGCAGCAAGGGTTCAAGCAGCGACGTCCACAGGGCTAGCGTAGCCAAACCCGCCAGGCACACGCTCACCGACGACAGCCGGGCAGCCAAAAAGAACGTTATCCAGTGCGTGGCTACTAGCGCGCCGGTACCTAGCAGCTTTAGGGTTTCGGGCCAGCTGCCAGCACTGCCCGGCCGCCGCCGTGCCAATAGCAGCAGGCCCAAGCCTAGCGTGGCTAGCCCCGTGCGCCACTCCACCAGCTCGACGGGGGGTAGGGACAATAGCCGCCCCAGTATGGCCGTGAAGCCCCAAAGTAGCACGATGAAGTGAAGGCGCAGGTAGTCTTTTAGCATAACAGATTTGTCCTTGCGAGGAGGAGCGACAATGAGTGCGGGCAGGCAGCCTACCCCCTTACTTCGGCACCACCCGGTATAGCCCCAGCCCAATTACGGTGAAAACCATGCCCGGCACCCACGCCGCCAGCATGGGGGGTAGGCTGCCCACCGACGCCAGGTTGCGCGAGAGCATCACGAAAATGATAAAGATAAACGCCAACACGAAACCCAGCGCAATTTGCCCGCCAACGCCGCCACGGCTTTTGCGGGCGCTCAGCACCACGCCGATGAGCGTGAGAATGATGATATCGAAGGGGTAGGCGTAGCGCTCATACTTCACGCTCAGGTACTGGGCCGTGTCGTTGGCGCCGCGCAGTATCTTGGTTTGGATGAGGTCGTTTAGCTGGGGCGAAGTCAGGGTTTCGGCCAGGCGGTAGGTGCTGGCAAAGTCCTTCGGGTAAAGATTGAGTGTGGTGTCGCGGGCCGGAATGGTTTGCAGCATTTCCTCCGTTTGCCCGCGGAAGGTGCGCACGATTTGCGGCGTCATGTGCCAGTCGTGCTTCACCGAATCCCAGGTGATGGCGTCGGCCGTGAGGCGGCGGCGCAGCACCGTGCTGTCGATGGTTTCGAGAGCGAAGCGAAAGCCGATATTGTGCACATTATCATAGCTTTCGAGGTAAGCGTAGCTGCGCGGCCCAATCTTAATGTGCACGTTGCGGCCCTCAAATTTCCAGGGCTCCTCCACGTGCAAGCTCTCAAAATGCACTATCTCTTTAGTACCCTTTGGGATAACCCAGCTGATAAGCCCAAACGTGAAAATGGCGATAATGCCCGCCCCTACCGTGTAGGGCAGCAGCAGCCGTTCAAAGCTCATACCGCTCGCCAGCATGGCCACCAACTCGGTGCGCGCCGCCAGCCGCGCCGTCACAAATACCACCGCAATGAAGATGGTAATGGGCGCTAGCAGGTTGGCAAAATACGGGAAGAGGTAGACGTAGTAGTGCGTGAAAACGTGCCAGAACGTCAGATTGTGGTGAATAAAATCGTCGTTCTTCTCGGTATAGTCAATCACGCAAATCACCGACACCAGCATCACTACCGTGAAAAAAAACGCGGTGAGAAACTTGCCAATGATGTATTTATCGAGAATCTTCATGAATCGCAGAGTTAGAGGCGCCGCATCAGCTTCTCGGCCATTTCGGTCTTCCAGGGGCCAAACGTGCCGGCTACGATTTGCTTGCGTGCTTCCTTCACCAGCCAGAGGTAGAAGGTAAGGTTGTGCTGCGAAGCAATTTGGGCGCCCAGCATTTCCTTGGCCTGCATGAGGTGGCGCAGGTACGCTTTGGTGTAAAACGTGCTGGCATGGCCGCCCAGTTCTTCGTCAATGGGCGAAAAATCGGCGGCCCACTTCTTATTTGTCACGTTAATAATGCCTTGCGTGGTAAACAGCATGCCGTTGCGCGCGTTGCGGGTTGGCAGTACGCAATCGAACATATCGACGCCCAACGCAATGTTTTCCAAGATGTTGGCGGGCGTCCCTACCCCCATCAAGTAGCGCGGCTTGTCTTGGGGTAGAATGTCGCAGACCAGCTCCGTCATCTCGTACATCAGCTCGGCGGGCTCGCCCACGCTCAGGCCCCCGATGGCATTGCCGGCGCGGCCCTGCTCGGCAATAAACTCGGCCGACTGCACGCGCAAATCCTTGAAAGTGCTCCCCTGCACGATAGGAAAAAGCGTCTGCTCGTAGCCGTAAAGCGGCTCGGTGGTATCGAGGCGCTCGATGCAGCGCTTGAGCCAGCGGTGCGTCATATCCAGCGAGCGGCGGGCATAGTCGTACTCGCAGGGCCAGGGCGTGCACTCATCAAAAGCCATGATGATATCGGCCCCAATGCGGCGCTGAATATCCATCACGCCCTCGGGCGAAAACAGGTGCTTGCTACCGTCGATGTGCGAGCGAAACGTTACGCCTTCTTCCTTAATCTTGCGCGTGCCGCTGAGCGAAAACACCTGGTAGCCACCGCTATCAGTGAGAATAGGCCGGTCCCAGCCATTGAATTTGTGCAAGCCGCCGGCAGCTTGCAGCACGTCGAGGCCTGGGCGCAAATACAGGTGGTAAGTATTGCCCAGAATAATCTGGGCTTGCACGTCGTGCTTCAGCTCGCGCTGGCCCACGGCCTTCACGGTGCCGGCCGTGCCAACGGGCATAAAGATGGGCGTTTCGATGCTGCCGTGCGCCGTAGTAAGCAGGCCGGCGCGGGCCTTGGTGCCCGCGTCGCGGGCTTGGAGGTCAAAAGTCATGGCAAGAAATAAAGATGGCCTCGCCCGCCACCTTCCGGCAAAGGTACGGCGGGGGTAGGGGCCGTTTTTTAAGAACTGGCTTAGCCACGGCTCCTACCCCGCCGTACCTTTGCGGGCTCGTCCCGTGGCATTACCCGTTCTCCTTTCTTTACCTCCTTGCTTGCTGCTGCTGCCGCTGCTCTTGGTGCAGCTGTGGTTTTGGGGGCGGTATTTCCGGCCCTTCACGCGGCGGCCGGCCGAGCTGCCCGCCGAGGCGCCAGGCCCCGACGACGAGCCGGTTTCCATCATGCTGTGCGCGCACAACGAGCTAGAAAACCTGCGCGAACTAATACCTCTGCTGCTGCGCCAAGACTACCCCGCCGGTTTTGAGCTGGTCCTCATCGACGACCGCAGCCAGGACGACACCTACCTCTACGCCCAGCAGTTGGCGCAGTACTACCCCACCCGGTTTCGGCTGGTGACGGTCACGCACACGCCGGCCGGCTTTTCGCCCAAGAAATACGCCCTCACGCTCGGCATCAAGTCGGCGCGCCACGAGCGACTGCTCTTTACCGACGCCGACTGCCGCCCCACCGGCCCCGATTGGCTGCGCCTGATGCAACGCGGCTTCAGCCAAAAAAATGGGGCCGATATGGTACTTGGCTTTTCGGGTTATGCCGAGCAGCCGGGCCTGCTCAACCAGCTTATCCGCTACGAAACACTTCTTACGGCGGCCCAGTATTTGGGGCTGGCGTGGGCTGGCCAGCCTTACATGGGGGTAGGGCGCAACTTGGCTTACACGCGCGCTACCTTTCAGAGCACCAAGGGCTTTGCCAGCCACATCCGCCGCCTCAGCGGCGACGACGACTTGCTGGTTCAGGACGCAGTGGCCCAGGGCGCCCGCGTGGCCGTAGTAGCCGACCCGCTCGCCCAGACCCTGAGCGTGCCGGCCACTACCTGGGCCGCCTGGTGGCGCCAAAAGCGGCGGCACCTGTCGGCCGGCAGCCGCTACCAGCCGGCCGACCGCCGCCGTTTGGCCTTTTTTATGGGCAGCAATGCACTTTTTTATTTACTCAGTCCTGTCCTGCTGGCGGCTGCAACTACGCCCAAAAATTTGCTATCTTTGGGATTAATCTGGTTGGCCCGAACATTGTGGCTGTTTGCGGCTTATTTACCGCTAGCGCGTCGGTTAGGCCAGCACCTACCTGCAGTAGCTATTCCACTGCTTGATTTTCTGTACTTTGTTCTTTATTGCGCCTGGGGCAGTTCCCTCCTTTTCCGGCGCCCGCTCCAATGGAAGTAAACTCCTCTGATATTCAGAAGCAATTTTCGTCCAAAGCCCGGCACGATTTTAAGCTCATTCGCGCGGCCGTAGACCACGGCGATGAGAAAGCCTATGCCGAGTTGATGCACATTTATAAGAAGCCGGTGTTTCACGTCGTGCTCAAAATGGTGCGCAACCCCGACGACGCCGAAGACCTCACCATTGAAGCCTTTGCCAAAGCCTTCAAAAACCTGCACAAATTCAACCCTGAGTTTGCGTTCAGTACCTGGCTTTTCCGCATTGCCACCAACAACTGCATTGACTTTATTCGCAAGAATAAAATCAAAACAATGAGTATTGATTCAGCCGTGAAAATGGGTGATGGCGACGAAATTCAGCTGGAGTTTCGCGACAATGACCTCAACCCGGCCGACACGACGATTAAGAACCAGAAAATCGAAATCATGCGCCACGTTGTGTCGCGCTTGCCCGACAAGTACCAGCGCCTCGTGAGCCTGCGCTACTTCGACGAGCTGAGCTACGAGGAAATCGCTACCGAGCTCAAAGCCCCGCTTGGCACCGTAAAAGCGCAGCTGCACCGCGCCCGCGAGCTGCTCTATGACATGGTGAAGGACAAAAAAGAGTTTATTTAATTCGATTGCTATTACTTGGCTTGACCATAAGAACGTCATGCTGAACAAAGGGAAGCATCTTGGCCGCTTCGTTGGATTAGCCCCCAATCAATGCGGCCAAAATGCTTCCCTTTGTTCAGCATGACGTTCTGCTTTAGCATTTCCCTACCCCCCGCTTTCACCCCACCTTGATGCAGCTTCTCACCCAGCACTTCCCAGCCCTCACCAAGCACCAGCTCGCGCAGTTTGCGCGCCTCGAAACCGAGTTTAAAGCCTGGAATGCGCAAATAAACCTGGTAGCCCGCACCGATACCGACAATTTGCTTGAGCGGCATATTCTGCATTCGCTGGGCATTGCTAAAGTCGTTGAGTTTCCGAAGGGTAGCGCGGTGCTTGATGTGGGTACGGGCGGTGGCTTGCCGGGCCTGCCACTGGCCATATTATTTCCGGAAGTGCGGTTTCACCTCGTCGATAGCATTGGCAAAAAGATTAGAGCTGTGCAGTTTATGGCCGCTGACCTGGGTCTGACGAACGTTACGGCCGAGCAAACCCGCGCCGAGCAGGTAAGCGAAAAGTTTGACTTTGTGGTGAGCCGCGCAGTGGCGCGCCTTGCCACCTTCCACCCCTGGATAGCCTACCGCTACAAAGCCAAGCCAGCCAAGGGCGCTGGCCTTTACTACCTCAAAGGCGGCGACTTGAGCGAGGAAATCGCCGAAAGTGGCCTAGTAGCCCGCGTAGTGGCGCTGAGCGAGTTCTTCCCAGAAGAATTCTTTGAAACCAAAAAAGTAGTGGTAGTGCCTGTATAACAGCCCTACCCCCTCCTGCTACGCCGAGGCTGCCTCTTGAGGCTTGGCCAGTAGCAGTTGTAGCTGCTCGATGAGTTGGTTGCGCACGGCGGCCTCTTGGCCCGGCAACGTGTAGACTTGGAAGGCCACCTGCATGGTAGCGCCTGGCTTGAGCGACACAATGCTGAGTTGAGGAGTAGGCGTATCGAGCACTTGGTCAAGGCCTTGCATAAGGGGTAGGGCTTGGTGGCGCAGGTCGGCGAGGTCGGTGGCGCTATCTAGCTCCAGTTGCACCTCTACCTGCGCCCGCTGGGGGTGCGCCTTGTTGGTGATTACGCCGTTGGAAGTAGCGCCATTGGGTAGAATTACGGTATCGCCTTGGGGCGTGAGTAGCAGGGTATTAAAAATTTGAATGGCTTGCACGGTGCCGCTTTTGCCCTGGCTTTCAATAACATCGCCCACCGTGAAGGGCTTGAAAATCAGGATGAGGACGCCGCCGGCGAAGTTGGCCAACGTGCCTTGTAGCGCCAAGCCCACGGCCAAGCCCGCTGCCCCAATAATAGCGACGAAGGAAGTCGTTTGGAAGCCTACCATGCCCGCCACCGTGATGAGCAGCATTACCTTGAGGGCAATGCTAAACATGCTGGTTAAGAAGGAACTAAGCGATACATCGAGCCGGTTGGTGGCGGCCGCTACCAACCGGCTCGCCCACCCAATAACCCACCAGCCAATTATCAGCAGCACAACGGCCGTCACTACTTTGGGTAAGTAAACAATGGCTATCGTTTGCAGACGAGCAATAAAACTATCTAGTTGGCTTGCAGAAACAACGGGGGCAAAAGGCATATTTTTCACGCTTATTAAAGAACACCTTGCGGCGCGCGGCAGGGGCAAAGCACCGTTTTACGACGCGGCTACACTACGGTTTTAGCAGCTCGACGCGCAGCATTTTATCGCCGATTTCGAGGCGCTGCACTACATCCAGGCCGCTCACAACTTGCGCAAAAATGGGGTAGCGGCCGTCGAGATGGGGGGTAGGCTCGTGGGTGAGGAAGAATTGGCAGCTCTCGGTGTCCTTGCCCGCCGAGGCTAGGCCCACTGCCCCAGCGCCGTAGTTGAGCTGCGCAAACTCGGAGCGCAGCGTGTAGGGTACCCCGCCCGAGCCGTCGCCGCGCGGGTCGCCGCCCTGGGCCACAAAGTCGGGCACCACCCGGTGAAAATATAGCCCGTCGTAAAAATGCTGTCGCACCAACGCCACAAAGCTGGCAACAGCGCCGGGTGCTTCGGCTACTTTCAACTCTAGTACAATGACGCCCTGCGTGGTCGCTACGCGCACCCGCTGGCCTACCGGCACGCTTTGTACCACCGCCCAATCAATGGGGTGCTGGCGAGCGGTGCCGCGCGGGGCGGGGGTAGGCGTCGCGGTTTTTTCAATTTTGTCCAGAGCTTGCTGCAAGCCAATCCAGGCTTCAATCTCGCGGGGAAGCACGAGTTTATCGCGGGCTTGGCGCAGGGCAGCCAAGTCGGCGGGCTGAGGCGCGGGCACCAGGGTAGGGTTGCCGAAGGCCTCAGCAGCCGTACTCAACTGGGCCTCGTCGCCGCCCGCCAGCGCCCGGCGCAGGGCAGCCGTAAAATCGGCCTGCCGGGCAACCGGAAAGCTTTTATTGCCCCGCAAGCTTACGAGCGCGGCCAGTGCTGTACCTGGCACTACGGTCGGCCCACTCGTGGCGGCCGCTTCTTTGGCCAGAAAACCGAACTGCTTCACGTCTTCGCCCAATGCCGCAAGCAGTGCGGCCTTTTCATACTGATTAGCGGTTTTTTGGTAACGCAGCCGAATGCTATCGGCTATAACCGAGCGGAAGGCCACACGGGCATGGCGCAGCGCGGCTTGCAGCAGCGTGGCACGGGCGCGCCAGTGCTGCACCCGCCGGACATCCGCAAAGTCACTGGACGCTATGGTAGCCGTATCTACCTGCACTTTCAGCAGCCACTCGGCGGCGGTCAGGGCCTCCTGGGCCAGCGGCCGAACCAAAGCTTCCTTGACTACGGCAAAGCTCTGTATAGAAGGCTCGCTGGGCAACGCCCGTAGCGCGGCAATGCGCACGCGATGGTCGGCGTCGGTATTTGCCGCTTTCAGCAAAGCCAGGTAGGCGGCGGGCCGCGCCACCCGGCCCAGGGCCGTGGCGCAATTGGCTCGCACGTAGTAGTTGGGGTCCGTGGTCACGTCTTTTAGGAGCACCGGCAGCGCTACGCGCGCCAGCACCGAGTCGAGGCCGCGCATGCGCGTGAAAGCGGCGGCAGCACCCATGCGAGCCGCCAAGTTTTGCTTAGGCTGGCTTAGCAGCTTAGTGGCTTGGCTAACTGCCTCAGGTGTAGCTAGTCCGCGCAGGGCAATTCGGTACATTGCCCAGGCGCGGCCGGGTGCGGCGGCGCTGTCGGGGCCAGGCGGCGCCATCGTCCACACCTGCCCCACCGAGCGCTTTGTGACGCAACGGCCCAGCGCCTCGTAGGTAGCGCGGCGGGCTGGGCTGTTAGGTTCAGGCTGCGCCAAGCGCTGAACCAGAGCAGGCACGGCGGTGCTGTCGCCGGCTTGGCCCAGGGCGTAGGCGGCGGCGCGGCGCACGGCGGGCGTGGCGTCGTGCAGCAGCGGCAGCAGGGCAGGCACGGCTTTGGTATCTTGAACTGAACCCAGCGCCTCGGCAGCGGCGGCCCGGTAGGCGGGGTTTTTATCGACGAGGAAGGGCAGCAGGGCAGTTGTTTGGCGCTCGTCTTGGGCGGTGGCGATGCGGCAGCGCGTGGCGTCGGCGTACGGGTGCGCGGGCTTGGTGGGCGGCGCGGCGGCCAGGGGCGGGGCCAGGAGCAGGGATAAGAAAAGATGAATCATCAGCCAAAAGACAGGTTTGCTTCCGCAAATAGCACCCGCGCGGCCCGACCTTTGCGCCGCCATGCCTACCCCCCCCAACCCGCGCGAGCTGCGCATCCAAGATTTTCACTACCATTTGCCCGCCGAGCGCATCGCGCCCGAGCCCCTGGCTGACCGCGCCGCCAGCCGCCTGCTGGTGAGCCGTGCCGGCGTTATCAGCGATAAAACCTTCCGCGATTTACCCGGTGAGCTGCCCACCGACTCACTGCTTATCTTCAACAATACGCGGGTGGTGCGGGCCCGGCTGCTAGCTAAGCGCCCCACGGGCGGCGCCGTCGAGCTGTTTTGCCTAGAGCCCGTGGCGCCGCATCGGGCCCTGGAACTAGCGTTGCAGCAAACCGAAAGCTGCACGTGGCGTTGCCTCGTTGGTAACGGCCGCCGCTGGAAAGAAGGCCCAGTTAGCCTCGCGTTCTCATTTGCTGGCCAGCCGGCCACGCTTTGGGCCGAGCGCCAGGCGGCCGAAGCTGGGGGCGAGAGTTTAATTGATTTTCGCTGGCAACCGGCTTCGCTGCCTTTTGCCGAAGTATTGCGCGCGGCCGGCCATCTGCCCCTACCCCCCTACTTGCACCGCCCCGATACGGCCACCGACGCCGTGCGCTACCAAACCGTGTACGCCGCCCACGAAGGGGCCGTGGCTGCCCCCACCGCCGGCCTGCACTTCACGCCCGAAATTATTGCCGAGTTAGCGGCGCGTGGCATTGCTACCGGGCACGTGACACTGCACGTGGGCGCGGGCACCTTCCAGCCCGTGAAGGCAGAAGCGATGGCCGACCATCCCATGCATTCCGAGCCGATTATTGTGCAGGCCAGCTTGTTGCAACAGTTGCTGGCGCACCAACCCCGGCCCGTCATGGCAGTAGGCACCACCAGCTTGCGCACTCTCGAAAGCTTGTATTGGCTCGGCGCCGCGTTGCTGCAAAATCCAGGTACTACACCCGCCGAACTGGAAGTAAGCCAGTGGCAGCCATACGCCGATGGGCTGGCCCCTACCCCCTCCGAAGCGTTGCAAGCGCTCCTGGCTTACCTAGATGCCACTGGCTCGGCGGCGATAGAGGCCCGTACGCGGCTGCTCATAGCGCCTGGTTATCGCTTCCGGTTGGTGCAGGGGCTAATTACTAATTTCCATCAGCCCGAAAGCACTTTATTGCTGCTAGTAGCTGCCTTGCTGGGGCCGGGCTGGCGGGCTGTGTACGACCATGCCCTGGCGCATGGCTACCGGTTTTTGAGTTACGGCGACTCTTCGCTGCTATTGCCGGGGTAGAAAAGATGCGCTCGTCAGGTTTGGCACGTGCTTTGGAAAGAGCCGGTTTGTGGGCCACTAGTTGGGCCGACAACTAACACTTTGGGAACCCGTAAAAGGACCTGAAAATACATTCTACCCAATTTTCACTCATGAAAAAAGTAACTTTGTTGCTCGCCGCCTGCGCTTTCGCTACTGCTTCGTTTGCTCAGACTACCCCTACTACTGAAGTTAAAGTGCGCGACAACGGCACCAAAAAAGTAGTTACCAAAACCGGCAAAACGAACGTAGGCCAAGCCCTCGAAAACACCGCTGATGCTGCTGGCAACGTAGCTTCTAAAGCTGGTCATGGCATCAAGAAAGGCGCTAAAAAAGCTAGCCACAGCGTAAAACGCACCACCCAGAAAGCTGGTAAGAAAACCGTAGAGGGCACCGAGAAAATGGAAGCCAAAAGCGAATAGTTTATCGCTCTTCGTCTATAAAAAAAGCCCGGGCTCAACAGCCCGGGCTTTTTTATGCACTGCTCACAGCTGTTGTTTTAAGCCACGCTCACTTTTACCATGTTCGTTTTGCCCTTTTCGTTGATGGGCATGGAGGCAGTGTTGATGAACACGTCGCCCTTCTGCAAATTGCCCGTGGTGGTGAGGGCGTATTTGATGTCCGAGATAGTGCCGTCGGTGCTCATCATGCGGTCGTAGTAGAAGCCGCGCACGCCCCACACTAGGCTAAGCACCGTCAGCAGGCTGCGATTGTCGGTGAAGACGAAGATGTTGGCTTTTGGGCGGTACTTGGCAATCTGGAAGGCCGTATAACCGCGGTGCGTCAAGCCCGTAATGGCCTTAGCCCCCGTGTTGCGCGACAAGTGGCAGGCTGCCGACAGCACACTTTCAGCCATAAAGCTCGGCGACTTGGAATCGACGGGGTGGAAGCGGTGGAAAATCTGGTCGGAGTTCATTTCCACGCTGCGGATGATGTTCACCATCGAGCGGATAACTTCTACCGTGTAAGCACCCACGGCCGTTTCGGCCGATAGCATCACGGCGTCGGTGCCATCGAGCACAGCGTTGGCTACGTCGTTGGTTTCGGCACGGGTAGGGCGCGGCGCCGTTATCATGCTCTCCATCATCTGGGTAGCGACAATAACGGGCTTGCCGGCCTTGTTGCACTTTTGGATAATCATTTTCTGGGCCAGCGGCACCTCGCCGCCGTTAATTTCCACGCCCAGGTCGCCGCGCGCTACCATTACAGCGTCGGTAATGGCAATAATCTCGTCGATGTTGCGTAGGCCTTCGGGCGTCTCAATCTTGGCAATCACGCGGGTTTGCTTACCCGACTCCGCAATCAGCGACTTAATAAAGCGAATGTCATCGGCACGGCGTGCAAAGCTGAGCGCCACCCAGTCCACGTCATTTGCCAAGCCAAATTGCAGGTCTTCAATATCCTTCTCCGTCATGCTCGGGGCCGACACGTCCGAGTCGGGCAGGTTGATGCCTTTACGGGGCTTCACAGTGCCACCATACACTACCTCTACATCTACCTCACGCTCGCGGTCGGTAGCCAGCACGCGCAGCTCCAACTTGCCATCGTCGAGCAGAATCATGTCGCCGGGCTTCACATCGCGCGCTAGGCCCATGTAAATGGTGCTCAGGCGGGTAGCCGTGCTGATTTCCTTTTCGCCGCACACCAGTTTAATCTTATCACCAGCTTTGATTTCAACCTGGCCGCCTTCTACATCACCCAAGCGAATTTTGGGGCCCTGCAAATCTTGTAGTAGGCCGACGTTCGTGCGCAGGTCTTTATTGAGGCGGCGCACGGTGTTAATCACCGAGAGATGCTCTTCGTGGGCGCCGTGCGAAAAATTGAGGCGAAAAACATCCACCCCTTCGCGAATCAGCACATTGAGCTTTTCGTAGGTGTTGGACGCGGGGCCCACGGTGGCCACGATTTTCGTGCGGTTGAAGGAGACGACGGGCGTCTGAGTGGTAGGTTCCATGAAAAGTGAGGTAGAAACGGCCGGCACACGCCGACCAGAGCAGGTTTCTTAATTTGAGAAAGCGAAGTACAGCATAGCTAGTTAAACTTGCCGGAAGTTAGAAAATTAAATTTTCCTTGTATTTGAGCTCCTGTGGGTCGAGTTCGCTGGCGTATTGCACGGCGGGTAGAGCGGTGAGGCGGTCAAGTAATTCGATACCCGCCAGCTCGTCGGAACCACCGTACACTTGCAGCAGATAGTCATACTCCCGAATATCAGGCGCTAAAAAAGGCTTGGGCAGCACTGAGGGCAAAATTGCCCGATTGCGCAATAATCGCAGCGTAATCGCCTCTGTACCATGCAAATAATAGCTAAAGGCTAATGGCCCTTGCTGCACTAGGTGCAGTACAAAATCGGGCTGGCGCACTAGGCGCAATCGTAAGCCTCCGTTCAGGCTCCAGGCCAAAGTGTAATCATGGGAGTTGGAAACCAGGCCAAAAAGCGCAAAATCACAGTCGTACTCAGCGTCCAGAGTCAGGGTTTTCATAACGTAGCGACGGGTAGCGGCAAGCCGCAAAGCTACGGCTTTTGGCAGGTAGGCAAAGTAGCACCAAAACCCGTGGGCCAAAATCTTGTACGTCGTATCAAGGGGGAGTTGGCGGCACGGTTGCGAAAAGTAGCGTTACTTTGCAGGCAAGTTTCCCCTTAACCACGACTGCAATGTCTGAAATCGCCGAAAAAGTAAAAGCCATCATTATCGACAAGCTGGGCGTTGAAGCCTCGGAAGTAACTCCGGAAGCCAGCTTCACCAACGACCTGGGTGCCGACTCGCTCGACACCGTTGAGTTGATTATGGAGTTCGAAAAGGAATTCAACGTCAGCATTCCTGACGACCAGGCTGAGAACATTCAGACTGTAGGACAGGCTGTTAGTTACCTCGAAGAGCACGCAAAGTAATCTTTTGCGGTACTTCGCCCGGCGAAGTATCCGAAGAATAAGTTGCCTATACCGGCCGGCTAGCCGCCGGCCGGTTTTGCTGTTTTAGCTTATCTGTGGTATTTAAATTACGCCGCCCACCGGCGCTTAGTCTATGTCGTCCATCCGACGCGTTGTCGTAACCGGCCTTGGAGCCATTACCCCACTGGGTAGCACCGTTTCCACCTACTGGGAAGGTCTTAAGAATGGGGTTAGCGGCGCTGCCACCATCACCCGTTTCGATGCTACCAAGTTCAAAACGCGCTTTGCGTGCGAAGTGAAGGACTACAATCCTGACACGTATTTTGACCGCAAGGAAGGCCGTAAAATGGACTTGTTTACGCAGTTTGCCGTTATCGCTGCCGATGAAGCTATTGCCGATGCTGGCCTGCTAACGGACGGGGTCGATAAGGACCGCGTAGGCGTTATCTGGGGCTCAGGCATTGGCGGGCTGCGCTCGCTGCAGGAAGAATGCTTCCAGTTTGAGCGGGGCGACGGTACGCCGCGCTACTCCCCTTTCTTTATTCCGCGCATGATTGCCGACTCGTCGTCGGGCAATATTTCCATCAAAAATGGCTTTCGCGGGCCCAACTTCGTCACTACTTCGGCCTGCGCCTCGTCGAACGATGCGCTGATTGCCGCCTTCAACAATATCCGCCTGGGCTTAGCAGATGCCATTGTGTCGGGCGGTTCCGAAGCGGCCATCACCGAGTCGGGGGTAGGCGGCTTCAACGCGCTCAAGGCCATGAGCGAGCGCAACGACGACCCCGCTTCGGCCTCGCGGCCCTACGACAAGGAGCGCGACGGCTTTGTGCTGGGCGAAGGCGCTGGCGCACTGGTACTTGAAGAGTACGAGCACGCCAAGGCGCGCGGTGCCAAGATGTACGCCGAAATTATTGGCGGTGGCATGTCGTCTGACGCTTACCACATTACGGCGCCCGACCCCACCGGTTCAGGCGTGGTGCTGGTGATGCGCAACGCCCTGCGCGACGCAGGCATCGAGCCGCAAGAGGTTGATTATATCAACACCCACGGCACGAGCACGCCGCTCGGCGACGGGGCCGAGATTAAGGCCATTGAAACCGTATTCGGCGAGCACGCTACCAAGCTCAATATCTCGTCGACCAAAAGTATGACCGGCCACTTACTGGGTGGTGCGGGCGGTATCGAAGCAGTAGCGTCCATTCTAGCTATCAAGTACGGTATTGTGCCGCCGACTATCAACCTGCATACGCCCGACTTGGATATCAACCAAGCGCTGAATTTTACGCCCAACGTGGCGCAGAAGCGAGAGGTGAATATTGCGCTGAGCAACACGTTTGGCTTTGGCGGGCACAACACGTCGGTGCTTTTCCGCAAGCTGGCCGAGTAGCTAGGTAGCTTTTCGCAAAAATTCAAAGAACGTCATGCTGAGCTTGCGAAGCATCTCTACCGCACCGTTAGCTTACCTAACCAGTAGAGATGCTTCGCAAGCTCAGCATGACGTTCTTTTTAGACTTACTCGGTAGCTTTTTGTAATTCAATTCATGTCCCTACCCCTCTTTGGCTTGTTTCGGCGGCTACTGGGCAGCGATAAGCAGTTTCGGCAAGCAGTAGCCACCCTTATCGGCCAAGACCCGCAGAATGCGCGGCTGTACCAGCTAGCATTTACGCACTCATCGGTGGTGAAACAGGACCCCAGCGCAGGCCGCCACCAGAGTAACGAACGGCTTGAGTTTCTGGGCGATGCGGTACTGGGCACGGTAGTAGCCGAGTATCTATTCCGCAAGTATCCGTATGAGCAAGAGGGCTTCCTGACTGAAACCCGTTCGCGCATCGTCAACCGCGAAAGCCTGAACGCCATCGCTCTCAAAATGGGCCTCGACAAGCTGGTGCAGCTCGATACCGCCCAGAGCCGCGTGGCCCGCTCGCGCTCTGTAAATGGCAATGCGCTAGAGGCGCTGGTCGGCGCCGTATACCTCGATTTGGGCTATAAAGCGGCGCGCAAATTCGTTTTGAAGGGTTTAATCAAGCCTTTTGTAGATGTTACGACGCTCACTACCACTACTTCCAATTACAAGAGTAAGCTTATTGAGTGGGCGCAGCGCCAAGGTAAAGCCGTGCGCTACGAAATAAGCGGCGAGCCCCGACCAGGCGGCGTAATGGAGTTTACCGCCACTGTGCTGCTAAACGAGGAAGTAGTGGCCACCGGCATGGGCCTCAATAAAAAGCAGGCCGAGCAACTGGCCGCCGAGCGAGCCTTACAGGCGCTGGGCGCTTAATTTGAGTACTAAAGAACGTCCTGCTGAGCAAAGCGAAGCATCTTGGCCGCTTCCTTGGTTACTATCCAAAGACGTGAGCAAGATGCTTCACTTTGCTCAGCAGGACGTTCTTTACTTTTAGTAATTCAGCTAGTATTTCTCTTTGTTTCTATGCGCATCGCCGGAGCCGCTCTCAACCAGATTCCCTTCGACTGGGCCCACAACCTACGCACCATCGGCATTGCCATTGAACAAGCTAAAGCTGCGGGCGTAGAACTGCTATGCCTGCCTGAATTATGCTTGAGCGGCTACAATTGCGAAGATTTGTTTCTAAGCGATTGGCTACCCGCCACGGCGCTGGCGCAGCTTCAAAAAATCAGGCCGCTTACCCAAGGTATTTGCGTGGTGGTAGGGCTACCGGTGCGGCTGCATCACCGTACCTACAACACGGCTGCGGTACTGCGCGACGGCCAGATTTTAGGCTTTGCGGCGAAGCAGTTTCTAGCCAACGACGGTGTGCACTACGAAACGCGCTTTTTTGTGCCGTGGGTGGCGGGCGAAACGACCACCGTGGAGCACGAAGGCGAAACCTGGCCGCTAGGCGACCTCATTTTTGAGCACCAAAGTGTGCGGTTTGGCTTTGAGATTTGCGAGGATGCTTGGCGGCCCGACGATGTGCGGCCTGCGTGCCGGCTCATGGGCAAGGTTGATATGATAGTAAACCCGTCGGCCAGCCACTTCGCCATGAGCAAAACCGACCTGCGCTACAAGCTGGTACTCAATGGCTCGCGCAAGTTTAACTGCACCTATCTCTACGCCAACCTGCTGGGCAATGAGGCGGGCCGCATCATCTACGACGGCGAAATACTTGTGGCGCGCAACGGGCATTTGCTCAAGCGCAACCAACTGTTAAGCTTCAAAGAAGTGGATATGGAGTGGGTAGACGTAGATTTTGCTACCCCCCTCGAACCGATTGAGCTTGTGCACCTGCCCGAGCCCGACGAGTACCGCGAGCTTAACCAGGCCATGAGCCTGGGCTTGTTTGACTATCTGCGCAAGGCTCGCAGCCGCGGCTTTGTGCTAAGTCTCAGCGGCGGGGCCGACTCGTGCTTTTGCGCCGTGGGCGTGGCCGAAATGGTGCGCTTGGGTGTAGCCGAGTTGGGCGAAGAGGAGTTTAAGTGGCGAAGCGGCGCTTTTGAAGCTGCTAAAACCGAGGTGGTGCAAGCAGGGGCGGGCGGGGCGGCCCATCAGCAAGCCACAGATGTAGATAACCCAGCGGAGGCGGAAAATCAGAAGCCAATTACTACTAACCAGCAGCTCGTCAACCACCTACTAACTTGCGCTTACCAGGGCACTGTTAATTCTTCGGATGACACCTTGAATTCGGCTAAGGAACTGGCTGATAGCATTGGGGCCCGCTTTTTCGACTGGACCATTGACGAGGAAGTGAGCGGCTACGTAGGCAAGATTGAGCACGCCCTGGGCCGCGAACTGACCTGGCAAACCGACGACCTGGCGCTGCAAAATATTCAGGCGCGGGTGCGGGCCCCCGGCATCTGGCTGCTGGCCAACGTGCAGAACTGCCTGCTTATCACCACCTCCAACCGCTCGGAGGCCAGCGTGGGCTACTGCACCATGGACGGCGACACGGCGGGCAGCATCTCGCCCATTGCGGGCGTCGACAAGGATTTTGTAAAGAAGTGGCTGCGCTGGGCCCAAACCGAGCTGGGCTACGAGGCCCTGCGCCACGTCAACGCCCTGCAGCCCACCGCCGAGCTGCGCCCGCTGGCCGATAAGCAAACCGACGAGCGCGACCTCATGCCCTACCCCCTGCTCAACCGCATCGAGCGGTTGGCCTTCTACGACCGCCTACCCCCCGCTGCGGTGTTGAGCCAACTCGTAGCCGAACAGCCGAGCTATGAGCTGGAGCAGCTGCGCACGTACGTGCGGCGCTTCTACACGCTCTGGAGCCGCAACCAGTGGAAGCGCGAGCGTTACGCGCCCAGTTTTCACCTCGACGACTACAACGTGGACCCGCGCTCGTGGCTGCGCTTCCCTATATTGAGCGGTGGCTTTAGTGAGGAACTGGCGGCGCTATAAAGGGAGGTAAACTAAGGCGTTTTGTTGTTGAATGTGATGAGCGAAGCCAGAGAAAAATACTTATTTTTCTCTGGCAGCCAATAGGTTATTTGCACAAATAAGAAAACTGCGCAAGTTTTGGGAGGAGATGGCACCTAAGCTTGCAGAACGCCGACCACTGGGCAGCACCAGCGCGGCATTTGCTTTCTCTCCTACTTGTTGCCTTGGTTTTTTATGGCTTATAGCCTATCGCTGCGCGCTACCTCTGAGCCGCCGTCGCTTGGCGCTGGCGCTTCGGCCGCCGACGCTTCCCTGGTAGCGCAGCTTCAGCAGGGTAGCGAGGCGGCGTTTCGCACCTTGGTAGCGCGCTTCCAGGACCGGGTGTATAGCACAGCATTTTCGCTGCTGCGCTCGCCCGAAGAGGCCGAAGACGTAGCCCAAGAGGTTTTTGTGGAGGTATACCAAACCGTTGACCGGTTTCGGGGGGAGGCAGCGCTAAGTACTTGGCTCTACCGGCTGGCCACGTCGCGGGCCTTGCAGCACCGGCGCCGCCTGAGCGCCCGGAAGCGGTTCGCTTTTTTCACTAGTCTGCTGGGTTTCGCCAACCACTCATTGCCCGAGCCGCCCGACCACGCGCACCCGCAGGCCTTGCTAGAAGGCGCACAGCAGCTACAGCAGTTGCAGCAGCACATTGGCCGCCTGCCGCCCCAGCAGCAAGTGGCCTTTACGCTGCGCCACGAGCAGGAGTTGAGCTATGAGGAAATAGCCGCCGTGCTTGGCACTACGGTTGCGGCGGTAGAATCCTTATTATTTCGGGCGCGCCAAACGCTGCGCCAGCACCTTCAGCCCTCCTTCCGCTATGTCTAATCCTGACTTTCGCCCCGGCTCCGATGACGAATGGGCCGGATTGCTGCGCCAGCTTCGGCTGCAAGCTAAGGCCCAGCCCCAACCCTTTTTTTACGCCCGGGTGCACGCCCGACTGGCGGCTGAGCGAAGGCCAACTATTGCTTGGCTACCTGCCTGGGTACGCCGCCCGGCCTATGCTGCGCTGCTGGGAGCGCTCGTACTGGCCATGAGCGGCGACGGCCCAGCCCTACGCCCGGCCTCACCGGCCAGCCAATACGGCGGCTACCACCCGGGCCAACCGGCCCCGCACTGATTGTGTAACTCGCCCAGCGGCTTTCGCGCCCGCCGCCCCTGCCCGAAGTACCTTTGACCCCTCTTGTTTTTCGCTACTTATGATTGCATCACTCGCCTACGTTACTTGGAACGTCTCCCCTATCATTGCCGAAGTCGGCCCGCTGCTGCTGCGCTGGTACGGCGTGCTGTTTGCCGCGGGTTTTGTGATTGGGTCGTTTGTGCTCACCCACATCTATAAGAGCGAGGGCGTACGGCCGTATTGGGTCGATGTCATCACCTTTTATATGGTGGTAGGCACGGTACTGGGCGCCCGGCTGGGCCACGTTTTTTTCTACGACTGGGCTTCGTACCGCGAGCATCCGGGCGAGATTCTTAAAATTTGGCACGGCGGCCTGGCCTCGCACGGCGCCACAATTGGCATTTTGCTGGCCGTGTTCATCTTTAGCGTTCGCAACAAGTTTGATTACCTGTGGGTGCTCGACCGCATCGTGATTGTGGTGGCCATTGGTGGCGCTTGCATCCGGCTAGGTAACCTGATGAACTCCGAGATTGTGGGCAAGCCGACTGATGCGCCCTGGGCCTTCGTGTTTCCACGCGATACCGAGCACCTGCAAGCGCCCGTAGCGCCGCTGCCCGCCGGCGCGGTGCTGGTGCAGCGCAGCCGCCTGCCCAACGGCGAAGACCACACCGAGATACTGCCTGCCAGCACTACCCCCACTCCCACCCTGGAGATGGCCGTGCCGCGCCACCCCACCCAGATTTACGAATCCCTGTTCTGCGTATTTCTCTTAGTGCTGCTCTACGGGCTGTGGAACAAATACAAGGAGCGCACGCCACGTGGCCTGCTCTTTGGCTTGTTTGTGGTGCTGCTTTTCACATTCCGCGTTTTGGTCGAATTCCTTAAGGAAAACCAGGTTTCGCAAGAGTCGGGCATCATTGCACAGTACCACCTCAATATCGGCCAGCTACTAAGTATTCCGTTCATCCTTATTGGCTTGTGGGTGCTACTGCGCGCCGGCAAAGACCCCAAGAACCCCTACGGCTTCGCTCCCCGCGACTTAGCTGAGGAAGAAGCCGCTGCGCTGCCAGTAAAGAAGTAGAGCCAACCAGAACATCATGCTGAACGCAAGTGAAGCATCTCTAGCGCACTAGTGGGTGACTAACCCAATCGGCGTGATAGCGATGCTTCACTCACGTTCAGCATGACGTTTTTTAAGTAAGCGGCACTTATACTACCAGTTTACAGCGGCAGCTCATACACCGAACCTTCCTCGGTAGTAATCAGCAAAGTATGCTCATCTTTGAAAGCGGCGCCTTCCGTTTGGCCGGCGCCCTTGAGGTCGATGTGACGGGGGGTTGCCTTCAAGATGGCGTCCCACGAATTGCCATCGAGCACGAATAGTTCTTGGCGGGCCATCAGTACTAGGCGCTGGCCGCTCGGCGACAGCGTAGCATCGGTGACTTCGCCCGGAATGGCGAGTTTGGTCACGAGCTTGGCCGTATAGGTGCCAGGCGTTTCGGGCACGCTGTACACCTTGCAGGTGCTGTGGGTAGCCCGGTCTTTGGTGAATAAATACACCTGGCCACCGTGCCAGAGGCTAGCCTCGCAGTCGAAGTTGCGCTCGCTCTTGCTGGGCGGAAACGCGGTTTGGTCAGGGTATTTGAAATTGATTTTGCCTACCTTATCAGGCTGCTCGGGGCGAAAACGTAGAATAGCCAAGTTTTGGCGGTCAGAGTTGTTATTGCCGCAGTCGCCCATAAAGTAGTTGCCGCTGCCATCGCGACTCAGGCTTTCCCAGTCGTGGTTGGGCGCGCCCAGCGTAAACTGGTCTACCTGCTGGCCCGTGGCATCGACGCGGTATACCAAGGGCTGCTGCCCATCGTCACCGAAGGTGAAATAAGTGCCCGCCTCCGGGGCTGCGCACAAGCCCGAGCTTTCCAGAATACCGTCGGTGAGCTTGCCTACGCGGCGTAGGTCAGTGTTAGCAATTTGCTTTTTATCACCTTTTTTGCCTTTGCCCTTTCCCTTTTTGCTCTTTTGGGCAGGCTGCGTAGCTTGGTCCGTTTGGTCGGGGGTAGCCCCCGCAGTGGGGCGGTCGCCCTGCGCTTGCGAGCAGGCGGCCAGCAACACGCTAGCCAATAGTAGCGGACGAACCGCGAAAGGAAGTTGCAGCATAAGATGCGTTTGTACGCAAAATGCCGCTTTGGGTCTAAGCTGGCTCTTACGGCACGGGGTCGTAGCCGTGCCCACCCCAAGGGTGGCAGCGCCCTATGCGGCGCAGCGCCAGCCTACCCCCCCGCCACGCCCCATACTTGCCAATAGCCTCGGCGGCGTAGGCCGAGCAAGTGGGCGTGTAGCGGCAACTAGGAGGCGTAAGCGGCGAAATAAACAGCTGGTAAAAACGAACCAGCAGCAGTAGCAAACGGCGAAACATGATTCATCAAGCTTAGCAAGGCCCCCAAAGTTCGCCGGAAAGCTTCTTAGCCAAGGGGTGCCCCTATACATAAATCGGGCTTTATTCGAGTACTACGGTTATATTTCGACTTTCTTTAACTGTTGTCTGCCTATGGTTCATTATTTACGTTTATTTATTTTTACTTTACTCTTCTCTCCTACTTTGCTGCTAGCCCAAGGCAACGGCCCGGCAGGGCACGGTGGCCGCGCCCTGGCCTTGGGCAATGCCTCGGCTACGCTAGGCGGCGATGTATGGGCCGCGACCAATAATGCTGCTGGCTTGGGCAGCCTTACCCGCCCCACGGCGGGAGTATACCTCGAAAACCGCTACCTCATCCCGAGCCTCAATGTGGCCGCCGCCGCTTTGGCTGTGCCGCTGGGCGCGATTGAGCCCGCCACGGCCGGCGTGCCAACCCGCGCTAGCCAAGGTGTAGTAGGCATTGAAGCGCAGCGCTTTGGCGGAGTTTTATATAATGAAATTCGGCTGGGTGCAGTCTATGGCTACCGGCTGGGGGTAGTAAGCGTGGGTGGGCGCCTCGACTTGCTGCAAACTAGCCTGCAAGACTTGGGCAGCCAGCGCACAGTAGTGGGCTCGCTCGGCGGGCAGGCCGACATACTGCCGCAGCGCCTCAGCTTTGGCGTGTATCTGTATAATATCACGCAGGCGAAACTAGCTGACTACCAAGACGAGCGCGTGCCTACCGTGCTGCGCGCTGGCCTAGCCTACCACCCCGCCAAACAAGTATTGTTGCTGGCCGAAGCCGAGAAAGACGTGGAGCACGATGCCGGTCTGAAAGCTGGTATGGAGTACCTCCCTACCCCCGCCGTGGCAGTGCGCCTGGGCTATACCAGCTTAAGCCAGCAAACTACCGGCGGCGTGGGCGTGCGGGCCGGCGACTTCCAGTTTGACTATGCCGTGGGCTGGCACAGTGCGCTGGGCCTCAGCCAATACTTCAGCACGAGCTGGCAGTGGGAGCGCAAGCCATGAGCCTGATTGCCAACACCAGTCAACTCGCCTCTGCCTGGCAAAGGGGGGTAGGGCTTGCCGCTGGGCTGTTAGCCTTGCTTTTGCCTAACTTGGGCGCGGCGCAGGACTACCCGCGCCGAGCGCCCAACTTCGACGGGCTGGCGCAAGAGCTTTTTGCTGAGGTGCAGTCCGACCAGATTCCCTATGAAGACCTCTACGGCACGCTGCTGCAATATTACCAGTCGCCGCTCAACCTCAATACTGCTAGCCAGGAAGAGCTGCGTGCCTTGCCCCTGCTCTCCGAAAAGCAGGTAGCGGCGCTGGTGCAGCACCGCACCACTACCGGCCCGTTGCTGAGCGTGTACGAGTTGCAAGCCGTGCCCAACTGGGATGTGCGCACCATCGCCCGGGTGGCGCCCTTCGTGACGGTGCAAACGACTAGCCCCAATGCGGCCCGCGGGTCGCTGAGCCAACGCATTAAAAATGAAGAGAATAATGCGTTCATTTTGCGCTACGAGCGCGTATTGCAGCAGCGCAAAGGCTACTCGGCCGTCGATACTTTTCAGGGGCGGCCCACGCAACGCTACCTTGGCTCGCCCGATGCCTTGGTGCTACGCTACCGCGTCAGCCACGCCCACGATTTTAGCCTGGGCTTCACGGCAGAAAAAGACGCCGGCGAACCTGTAGCTTGGCGGCCCGGCCACGGCCAATATGGACCCGATTTTTTGTCGGCGCACTTTGTGGTGCACGAGCAGGGCCGGCTTAAAACGCTGGCCCTGGGCGATTACCAATTACAGTTTGGCCAAGGCTTGCTTTTATCATCGGGGCTGGCGGCGGGCAAGGGCGCCGAAACTATCACCACGCTGCGCCGGGCCTCGCTGGGCGTGCGGCCCTACGCGGCGTTGCTCGAAAACACCTTCTTTAGGGGGGTAGCGGCTACTTACCAAGTAGCGCGGCGCTGGGAAGCAACGGCATTCGCTTCGCGTAAAAACATCGACGCCAATGCGCAAGTGCGCGCCGACTCGCTGGCGCAGTACGATGAGTTTAGCAGCAGCTTGCTATACACAGGCTTTCATCGCACTAGCACCGAAATCGCTAACCGCCAGCGCCTAGCCGAAACCGTGGGCGGCGGCCACTTCGGCTACCTCAGCGCCGACGGCAACCTCGCTATCGGCTTTACGGCGGTGGGCACGCACTACGGCATGGCATACCTCAAGCGTCCCGAGCCTTACAATCGCTACGAGTTTAGCGGCCAAAACAACCTGGCGCTGGGCGTGCATTATAGTTACGGTTGGCGCAACCTGCTGCTCTTTGGCGAAAGCGGGCGCAGCCAGGGCGGCGGGCTTGGTACCGTCAATGGTCTGCTCGCTAGCCTAGGCCCTGCTGTCGATGCAGCGGTGCTGGTCCGCCACTACGACGTGGACTTTCATACCTTCTACGGCAATGCGCTGGGCGAAAACAGCCGCAACATCAACGAAAGCGGCATTTACGTAGGGCTAAAAGTGCGGCCCATTGCCCGCTGGGAAGTGTCGGCGTACTTCGACCAGTTCTCGTTTCCGTGGCTGCGCTACCGGGTAGGCGCCCCCAGCCAAGGCCGCGACGGGCTGCTGCGCCTGGCCTTCACACCTACCAAAACCAGCGTACTCTACGCGCAGTACCGGGCCCGCCTTAAGCCGCTTGACCTGCCCAGCAGCTTGGGCCGGCCGGTGCCGCTACCGGGCCAGCAGCTGCGCCACTCGCTGCTCGTGTACTACGACGGCCAGCCTACCCCTCGCCTGGGGCTGCGCACCCGCTTGCAAGCCACCTACTTGCGTGCCGACGATGGCCAGCCCTGGCGACGCGGCTTTGTGCTCAGCCAAGATGCGTCGGTGCAATTGGCGCGCCGGGTGCAGTTGTCGGCTCGCTACGCCGTGTTCGATACCGACGATTACGACACGCGGCAGTACATGTTTGAGCAAGATGTGCTGTATGCCGTGTCCCTACCCGCCCTATACGGGCAGGGTACGCGCGCCTACGTTCTGGCGCAAGCCACTTTCAATAAGCATTTTACGGGCTGGTTGCGCTACGCCGAAACGCGCTACCGCCACCAAAATACCATCGGCTCGGGCCTGGAAGAGATACAGGGCGCGGCCCGCTCGGAAGTGACGGCCCAGGTGCGCTACCGCTTGTAGGCGGCAAGCCAGCGGCCGGCGCGTTAGCCTCGGCGGTGGCAGCTTTGTGCCTGAAAAATGCGTTTAAGTGCATGTCTCTCTTGGCAGACAAGTACTTAATCTCCTCCTTTCATTTCCTAAGTTCCTATGGAAAAGCCTATTTCCCGTCGTCAGCACGGCTTCACCGACTATAGCTACATTCCACTGGCGCTAGCTATTCCGAAGCTGGCGGGTTTCACCGACGAAAAAACGGCGACTACGATGACGCGCGTTTTGGCCGGCAATATTTTAGTTTCTAGCTTATTCACGCGGGCCGAGTGGGCGTATTCAAGAAGTTACCGTTTAAAACGCATTTGGTGCTAGATGTGGCCGTTGGGGCGCTGGCCACTAGCTCGCCTTGGCTGTTTGGCTTTGCTAAAAATAAAGCCGCCCGCAATGCCTTCTTGCTATTGGGCACCTTTGGTATCTTGGCCGGCACACTTTCCAAGCCCGAAGAAATGCCCCAACGCTAGTTTGGCTCAACAACTACTAAGGCCCTTCGGAGGCTGGCTTATCTGCATTAAGCAGACCGCCAGCTTCCGAAGGGTCTTACCAATTATTATAAGTTGGCTCACTTACGCGTCGTTTTTCATCAGTACAACTTGAGCGTGGTCGGCCTGGCTTATTTTGCGGCGAAAAGCCTGATACTCGGTGTAAGCAGCGGGCGGCAGGGTAGCGCCGGCGGGACGGCGGGTTTCGAGTTGACGCACGTATTGCAGAGTGCCATCGGGCAGGGCCGTGCAGGTGCTGGTATAGGTGCCGTAGGCCGAGGTAAGCTGGGTAGGCTCGGGCAGATTCTCGACGCGAAAGCCAGTAGGCAAGTGCAGCCGCACGGTATCCTGGCTGAGGCTGGCGGGCGGCAGCGCCAGCGGCGACTGGCGTGGCCCCACCTGGGCCGGCAGGGCACTGAGGCGCCCCAGCACGTTAGGCTCTACTAGTAGGCGGCGGCCAGCGGCCGTCGCCATCGCGGGCAAGTCAAGCCCTAAGGTTTCGACCACGGCCGGCAACGCTTGCGGGGTAGTGGCGGCGGCCAAGCGCAGGTTGGTAATGGTGAAATGACTCAGCCGCAAGTGGTTCGATACGTATTTTTTCTGCTCATCAGGGTCGGCACCGTGCAGAAGCTGAGCATAGAGGTCCTGGGCTAGGCCGACGCGGCGGGTGCGCACAGTGGCCTTGGCGCCACCAGCGGCATCAAGCCAGAGGTCGGTCCGGCGCTGCTGGCGGTTGGCTTGCGCGCCGTAGCGGGGGGTAGCCACCAAGCGGCCGCCCTCGGGCGTGAGCAACAGGGCGTGGCGATTGCCAGTGAAAGACCCCATGTAGCCAAACGCGTCGGTCTGGCTGGTGCACTCCAGCCAAACCGTGTCGGCGGGGGTAGCCCCGTGGGCGGCCAGCGGCATACACAAAATAGCGTGATTGAACTGGCTGCTCGGAAAACTGGGCCGCACGTCGGCATGGTCGGTGCCTGCCCCCACCAGCGCTACGTAGGCAGGCAAGCCCGCAGCTTTTAGCAGGGCGCAGGTGTAGTTGCTCAGCGCCTTGCAATCGCCGTAGCCGCCGCTGGCCACGCTACTAGCGGGGGCCGTTTGCCAACCGCCCAGGCCCAGCTGCACCGATATATAGCGCGTCGAGCTTTGCAACAGCTCATACACCTTGCGGGCTCGCTCGCGCGGGTCGGGAGCCGTTACCATCAGCTGGGCCATCTTGGCGGTGAGGGCGGGGGGTAGGGCATCGCGGCCCTGCCCGAGCTGGTACGTCCACAGGCCCAGGCTTTGCCACGACGCCAGCGAGCCGGCGTGGCCCTGCACCTCGAAGGTGGCCGGCGCCAGGCGCACGGCCGGCAGCAGCTCATCTAGCGAAGGCGCCAGTGGCTCTTCTTCTACGGCGGGGCGGGCGGGTAGCTGCCAGCGGTAGGTGGTTTGGCTGCCCACCACGGTGGGCGCGCTGGCCGCACCAGCCGGCAGCTGCTGTTCCTCAAAGCGTAGGGGCAGCGCGGTAGGAGTAACCACTTGCAGCGTAGCGCCTTCAAGCGACACTTTTTCGGCGCTTTGCGGCTGCCAATTGGGGTAAAACAGCGTATTCTCCGACACTACTTCGTAGTTAAACTCTACGGTGTAGGGCGTGGCTGGCTGGCGCAGGTCGGCGTAGCGCACGCGCAGGTCGGTCATGAAACTACCGCCGTCACTGCCCATGCCTTGGTCATGCACTTCGGCGGGACGCAGCTGGTGCAGCAGGTTGCCTTGGGCATCGTACACGGCCCCATGCAGGTAGCTGATGCGGTTGAGGGCATCGTAGCTCACCACTAGTTGGCCGTAGTCGTCGCTGCCTGCTTCATTCAGCACCGTCACTACTTTATGCACCGTCTTGACAAGTTGGCTCGCCGATTTCACCGTCACCACCTCGTCGTAAGCCCGCACCACAGCGTGGGCGTTCTCGCGCAAAGCCGGGGCAATGGCATCAGCCGGATACTTAGGGGCAGGTGAGCCCAGCAGGGTCAGCGAAGCGAATACCGGTAATAGCATAGGGGGTAGGGCCATAAGGTAAGAAGCGTAAAATTTTATCAGGCAGCAAAGCGTTAGCTGCCCGTCTTTTTAATCACCAAAGCTTCGGCTTGCTTCGCAAGCATTTGGCGGTAAAGCTCGCGTAGGCCCGCGTACTCGGCAGCACTGTACACGGGCTTATCCAGCGTGAGGCGGCTTAGGAGCTGCACCGTGCCAGGGGTAGGGCTGGTGGCCGAGTACACGTAGCGCCCCCCCTTATCGGGTAGCAGCAGCGTGGCCGGCTTGGGCAACTCGGCGGTGTAGCCGGGGGGTAGGGTTAGGGTGAGGGTAATGATATCTTGCTGCAACATGCCCACATCAACGGGGTAGGTGCGCTGCTCGGACCGAAATGGGTTTTGCCGTTCCCCAAATGCCTCTAGTGGATTGAGGTACAGCTCAGGGGCTGCCTTGCCTGTGCTAGCTGGTTGGCGCAGCTCGTAGTTTAGGGCCAGCGGCTGCGTTACTTCACCTTGCCCGCTAAATATGTAGTTTGGCACTTCCCAGCTGGGGTGCGTGCTAGCCAGTTCGCTCAGGTACTTCTTTTCGCCTAATTGCTGCAACTTTTCGCGCGCTTCAAGTCCTGCGTAGCCGCCGTGCTCTTCGTGCACCTGCCCGCTAAGGTTGCCCTGAGCATCGAGGGTTAGCTTCACTGCTTGGTAATGGTTGTAGCGTTCGCTTGGCACCAGGCTCACCCATCGGCCCTCCCCGGCGGCGGGCACCGTGTGCCCCACCGTGTTGAGGCAGCGTGTGGGCAGAACGTTGGCGGGCAGCAGCGGCTCGGTGGCATCAAGTAGCAGGTCGGGCTGGCCAGGTAGCTCTACCAGCGCCACAACGTAGTTAAACTGGTCTAGCTGCGGATATTCTTGGCTTACGCGCCCGTGCTGCCTCGTGCTCAGCAGCAGGGGTAGGGTGCTGAGGCCAGCTTGGCGCAGGGCCGCAATGAGCAGCAGGTTCACATCCGCCGACGTGCCCCGGTGCAGCTCGTAGCTGCGCTTGAGCGGCGCGCTGGCCGAGTAGTGGTTGGTGCCGTCGTACTTCACGACTTTAAGCACCAGCTCGCGCACAGCGGCCGCCCGGGCCGGCAAGTCGGGGTATTGGGCTACCAAGGGGTCGATGGCAGCCTCCAGAAAATCGACGTGCTGCAAGGCTTGCCCAAAAAATTCTTTACTCAGCAGCAGCTTATTCTTCTTCGGCCAACTGTCGCTCAAGTCATTATACTTCTCGTTGGGCCACTGCTCGCCGGCTAGCTCAAACGTTAGGCGCGCTAGGTAGTCGTCGGAAGCCGTCATGTAGGGCTCGCGCCGAAAGGCCGGCGCGTTGCGAATTATCCAGCGGTGCTGCTCGGTGCTCATGTTCACGCTCGCATTGCCCATCTCCGTGCCCGTGAGCACTCCCGACGTGACCCGATTAGTGAGTAGCATATTCACCGAGCCCACGCTCATTTCGTTGGTGGCCATCGGTAAGTACCCGTGGTAGAGCCCTTTGTAGTGATAGACCTGCGGAATACTAGTGCGGTACTCACTCCAGCGGGTGGGTATTTCGCGCTGAAACGTCCAGTCCTGAAAATTGGCGAAAAAAGAAGACGTCACGGTGTAGGCGTACTCTATCACGGCGCCTTCCTGCACGTGGGGTAGGGTAAACTTGAGCACCCGGAGGTAGTCGCTGCGCTTCTCTTCAAACACGCCGCTCGCATCAAGCTTGGTTTTAACTATTTTGCCGTCCTCCCCACGCAGGTAAGTGAAGCCGCGCAAGTTGCTTAGCTTCTCAGAAGCATCCCCGCTGTGGTACAGCGGCACCTCTACGGTGGCGTAGTCGTAGCCTGCCTTTTTCAGGATTTTAAGGCGGGTCGTGCGCTCCGAGATGACGTTCATATTGCCGGCCGTGCTGCCAAAGCGCGCCGTACCAAAATCGCACAGCACTACGGCTGCTGCGCCACTATCGGCCACAAAATTCTTAGCTTCGAAATCGGCCGCCTCGGGCTGGCCAAATTGCAGGGGTAGGGGCGCCACCTTGGGAGGAGCCAGTACCTGCGCGCTGGTAGCTAGCGGCAGCCCACAGGCCAGCACCAAGCTACCGGCCCACTTTAGGGAGCGTATCATGCAATAGTTCAGTAAGGCAAACACGACTTGTGCGGCCCCAGCTGGCGCACCGCGCTGGGGCCGCACAACTAGCCTATATTTTTTTCAAGACCAATGCCTCGGCCTGCTTGGCCAGCGCCAAGCGGTAGAATTCGCGTAGCGAGGTGTACTCTTGAGCACTATAAACCGGCTTATTCAGCGTGAGGCGGCTCATGAGCTGCACCGTGCTAGGGGTAGGGCTGGTAGCCGAATACACGTAGCGCCCTCCCTTCTCGGGCAGGTCGATAACGGCCTGCTTGGGTAGCTCGGCGGTGTAGCCGGGGGGTAGGGTCAGCGTAAGCATAATGACATCCTGCGTAGAGGCGCCAAAATCGATGGGATAGTTGCGCTGCTCGTGCCGGAAAGGATTCTGACCTTCGCCAAAGGCCTCTAAAGGCTTCAGGTACAACTCCTGAGCAGTTCCGGCCGTGCTGGCCTGCTGGCGTAGCTCGTAGGTGAGGCGCAGTGGCTGGCTCATCTCACTCACCGAGGTAAATGCGTAGCTCGGCACTTCCCAATTGGGGTGCTGGCTGGTGAGTTCGGTTACGTATTTTTTCTCGCCGAGCTGCTGCAGCTTTTCGCGGACTGCCGCGCCGGTGTAGCCGCTAAACTCGTCGCGCACCTGCCCACTGAGGTTACCCTGGGCATCCACAGTCAGTTTAATGTCCTGAAAGTGGTTGTGGCGCTGGCTGGGCGTAAGGTCTACCCAGCGGCCTTCCTCTTTATCCATCACTAGGCGGCCTACCTGGTTGAGGCAGCGCGTGGGCAGCACGCCGCAGGGTAGCAGCGGCTCGGTAGCATCGAGCAACAGTTCCTGGTTGTCGGGCAGTGGCAGCATACCAATCACGTAGTTGAACTGCTCCAGCAACGGGAAAGTCTGGTTTACGCGGCCGTGGGCCCGCGTGCTCAGCAGCACGGGCTGGGCTGGCAAACCCGCCTGGCGCAGCGCCGCAATAAGCAGCAGGTTGATGTCGGCAGCCGTGCCGCGGTGCAGTTCGTAGCTATGCTTGAGCGGGCCACTAGCCGAGTGGTGGTTGGTGCCGTCGTACTTCATCGACTTCACTATCAGGTCGCGTACGGCGGCGGCCCGAGCGGCCGGGTCGGGGTACTGCGTCATCAACGGCTTCACGGCCAGCGCCAAGAAGCTGGCGCGGTTCAACTGGCCGCCAAATTCATCACTGCTTAGCAAGTCAGCATTGATTTTCTGCCAGGTGCCGGCCACGTTGTGGTAGCTTTCGCCGGGCATGCGCCGGCCCGCCAACTCGAAATTGATGCGCGCCACGTAGTCCCGGGGCGTCGTCATATAGGGCTCGTCGCGCAGGGCCGGCACATTTTGCATAGCCCAGTGGTAGTTGGTTACCTTGGGCGTGATAGTTTCGGCACTGGCCGCTACCCGACCTGTATTCCCCGAAAGTGCGCTCCCGCCACCTTCCACAAAGCCGCCCTGCGACCGAACGGTGTACTGCGCAATGCCGTCTTCGCGCGCCTGCAAAGCCAGCGGCTCGTAGCCTTGCATCAGCATTTTGTAGTCAAAATATTCGGGAATAGTGGCCCGGAACTCGCTCCAGCGCGTGGGTATTTCGCGCTGAAATGTCCAATCCTGAAAATTGAACAGGAAGTCCGACGTCACCGTGTAGGAGTATTCTATCACGGCGCCTTCGCGCACGTTGGGCAGCGTAAACTTGCGCACCCGCACGTTTTTGGTGCGTTCCTCTAAAAAGGAATTGCTGGTTTCGAGCTTCACTTTTTCGAGCTTGCCGCCCACCTCGTTGTAAGTGAAACCCCGCAGGTTCGTGATTTTCTCCTCGCTACCATCGCGGTGGTACAGCGGCACCTCCACGGTGGCCACATCGTAGCCAGCTTTTTTAAGCACCTTAATGCGCGTCACCCGCTCCGATTCTAGCTGAAAGCTATTGCCATTGAGCTGGAAGCGCGTGGCGCCGAAGTCGTACAGCACCACGGCGGGCGCTGCGCTGTCGGCCACGAAATTTTTGGCCACAAAGTCGGCCGGCTCGGGCTTGCCAAATTTTATTTCTACCACCTTCACCGGCGCTTGCTGCGCACTAACGGCTCCGCTTAGTAGCGCTGAAATTCCTACCGAAACTTGGGTTAGAATAAGTATTTTTTTAATCATAAGCAGAAAGAGATGTAGGGAGTGAGCAAGAATTGTATATAGCCCACCACAGCCTGGCAAATGTATGTGGCGGCTAATCAATTACCAACTTCTGCTCACCCTAGCTACACCACTTCTTCGGGGGCAGCTACGGCCATCGCCTTGGCGGCTAGATTGGTACTATCGCTGGGGCCACCAGGCTGGATGCGCACGCCCAGCAGCAAATAAATCAGCGCCAATAGCACACTAGCCAAGCTTAGGGCGTGCACCCAGGGTAGGCGGGCAGGCTGGTTGTCAAAAATCCAGCCGGCCAGCAGGGCCCCTACCCCTATGCCTAGCTCCAAGGCAATGTACATGGTAGCCACGCCCCTACCCCGGCGCTCGGGGTGGCTCAGGTCAATAGTCCAGGCATAGAGCGTAGGCGAATTCAGCCCCGTACCAATGCCAAAAACGATGGCCCCCGCCAAGAAAACCGGCACCGACGGCGACCATACCAGCACCGCCAACCCCAGCGCCAGAATGCCCGACGACCAGCGCAGCACCGGCACCCGCCCGTGGGTGTCGCTAGCCTTGCCGGCCACCAGCCGCACCCCCAGCGAGGCCACCGTGTAGCAGATGTAGAACAAGCCTTTGGTGGGGCCGGCTAGGCCCAGCAGCCGGCTTTGGTCGGGTATTACGGTGAGCACTGCGCCATACGGAAACAAGCACAGCAGCGTCACCAGCGCCGGGTGCAGCACGCGCGGCTCCAGCACTTCGTTCCACTTCAGCTTTAGCAGGCTCAGGCTAAAGCTTCGGCGCTGGGCGGGGGGTAGGGTTTCGGTGAGCGTACCCTGCACCAGCACTGATAATAGCGCCGCCGCGCTCGAGCAGTAGAACATGGTATTGAGCGAAAAATGCTCGGCCACCCACGAGCCAAAAGCCGGCCCCGCGGCCATGCCCAGGCTACCCGTAACGCCGAGCAGCCCCATGGCCTCGCCCCGCTTCTCGACGGGTACGATGTCGGCAATAAACGCCGCCGTGCCCGTGGGCTTGAAGCCCGTGCTGAAACCGTGCAGCAGCCGCAGCAGCAAAAAGCTGCTTACCGTGAGCGCCCAAGGGTAGGCAAAGCCGCACACAAAGCACACAAGCGAGCCAAATACCATCACCGGAATGCGCCCTACGGTGTCGGCCAGCTTGCCCGAAAATGGCCGCGAGATAGCCGCTGTCAGCGTAAATAAGGCAATGATAAAGCCTTTATACTCGCCCCCGCCTAGCTGCGTGAGGTGGTCGGGCAACTCGGGTAATAAGAGGTTGAACGATAAAAAAAACAGAAACGACGACAGGCACATCAGCCAGAAGCCGCGCGAATACGAGCTAGACATAAGTCCTGCAAAGGTCGAGGAATAATGCGTAACGGGGAGTAACAACTGCTTACTGACGGCCGCCGCAACTACCAGCCATCCCTTCACTGAGCAGTGGTTACTCCTTGTTAGCCATTGGTACTGCTCTGCCAAAACGGCCACTTCCCTACCCCGGCCCCAAATGTGCCATATCATTAGCCTATGTCTTGGTTAACTTCTTTAGTAACAAAAATCTCTGCCAAAAACCCCGGCCACTCGCGTGGCGCCGACAAGCCTGCGGTGAGCGTGCGCGAGCGGGTTTCGGCCCTGCGGCACCTGCCCGCTTTTCTCAAGCTTATCTGGCAAACTTCGCCGGGCCTTACACTGGGCAACATTGCGCTACGCCTGCTGCGGGCGGCGTTGCCGCTGGCAATGCTGTATATCGGCCGGCTCATCCTAGATGACATTGTGCAGCTGAGCCGGCTGCCAGCCGCCGGCCGCGCCCTACCCCCCGTATTTGGGTTGGTGGCCCTAGAGTTTGGCCTCGTGCTGCTGACCGATGCGCTCGGCCGGGCCGTGGCCCTGCTCGACTCGCTGCTCGGCGACCTGTTTGCCAACGCCAGCTCGGTGCGCCTAATGCGCCACGCGGCCGAGCTGGACCTCGACCAATTTGAAGACAGCACCTTTTACGACAAGCTGGAGCGCGCTCGCCGCCAAACGCTCTCTCGCTCGGTGCTCATGAGCCAAGTGCTGGCTCAGGGCCAAGATGCCGTTACGCTGGTGCTGCTGGCGGGCGGGCTGGTAGCCTTCCAGCCCTGGCTGCTGGGCTTGCTATTGCTTGCCGTAGTGCCCGCCTTTCTGGGCGAGAGCCACTTCAACGAACGCAGCTACTCCCTCTCGCACTCTTGGACGCCCGAGCGCCGCGAACTCGACTATCTCCGCCAAACCGGCGCCAGCGACGAGACAGCTAAGGAGGTCAAAATCTTTGGCTTATCTGACTTTCTAATCGCGCGCTTCGAAACGCTGTCTGACCAGTTTTATACCCAAAACAAAGCGCTGGCGCTGCGCCGCGCCAGTTGGGGCACGGTGTTCGCGGCCATTGGGGCGGCGGGCTACTACGGCGCCTACCTCTACATCATTAAGCAAGCAGTGGGCGGCACCATTACCATTGGCCAACTCACGTTTCTGGCAGGTTCGTTTGCCCGGCTGCGAGGCTTGCTCGAAGGCATTTTGAGTAGGTTTAGCCAAGTAGCTGACGGGGCGCTCTATTTGCAGGATTTCTTCGACTTTTTCCAGATTGAGCCGCGTATTGTTCGGCCCACCGTTGGGCAGGCGGTGCGGGCATTTCCGCGGCCCATCCGGCAAGGCTTCACGTTTGAAGACGTGGGTTTTAAGTATAAAAACGCCGAAAAGTGGGCGTTGCGCCACCTCAGTTTCGAGCTGCGGGCCGGCGAGAAGTTGGCGCTGGTAGGGGAAAACGGCGCCGGTAAAACCACGCTCGTCAAGCTGCTGGCCCGCCTCTACGACCCCAGCGAGGGCCGCATTTTGCTCGATGGCCACGACCTGCGCGAGTACGACCCCGCCGAGCTGCGCCAGGAAATCGGCGTTATTTTTCAAGACTTTGTGCGCTTTCAGCTGCCCGCTGGCCAAAACTTGGCCGTGGGCCGAATAGAGGAGCGTCAAAACCAACCGCGCATCGAGCAGGCCGCCCATCAAAGCCTAGCCGATACGGTGGTTGCCAAGCTGCCCCTGGGCTACGACCAGATGATTGGCCGACGCTTCAACGGGGGGGTAGACCTGAGCGGCGGCGAGTGGCAAAAAATCGCGCTGGGCCGTGCCTACATGCGCGAGGCGCAGCTGCTCATCCTCGACGAGCCCACGGCCGCCCTCGACGCCCGTGCCGAGTACGAAGTATTCGAGCGCTTCAAAGAATTGACCCAGGGTAAGACGGCCGTACTTATTTCGCACCGCTTTAGCACCGTGCGCATGGCCGACCGCATCTTGGTAGTAGAGCACGGCCGAGTGCAGGAAATCGGCTCGCATGAAGAGCTGCTGGCCCAAGGCGGGCGCTACGCCGAGCTATTCCAACTGCAAGCGGCAGGCTACCGCTAAGGCCCTTATAAGCTGAGCAGTAGCGCAAAAATAAATTTATTGGCGTAGCTTAGGGTATTCTTCAGAATTCCCTACCCTACCTCCATGAAGCTTACATCTACTCTCGTTTTTGGCTGCTTGTTAAGCCTTGTGCTGCTCTCCGGCTGCTTCACCTCCCGCGAGGCGCGCATCGAATCTAGCTACAGCTACCGGGGCCGTTTTCGCCACTACCGCACCTATGGTTTCCTAACCGGGGCGGGCCTCATGGCCGATAGCACCCGCCTGAGCGAAGCCCTGCGCGATGCCATTCGGCAGCGGATGCGCCTGCAAGGCTACCGCTACTCCCGCAAAAACCCCGACCTGATGGTGAGCTACAAGGTGTTTGAAGGCGATATGCGCTTCCCCGGCTTTCATCAAGAAGACATTACGCAGTGGGTGAAATACAACGAGGCCGAAGACGAAGAAACGCCCGAAGAGCAGCGCCACGCTTACCAGCCTACCCGTATGCTCCTACTCGACGGCACCCTCATGGTGACGCTCATTGACACCCGCACCGACAACGCCATTTGGAACGGGTTTGCCTCGGGCGTAGCCGTGCCCGAAGGCGTGCGCGGCGAGTACGTGTTGGTACGCTCGGTGCGCTCCATCTTCGACCGCTACCGCATTTTCACCGAGAATTATTTTAACGGCGGCAACCTCGACGGTGCCATGAACGGCGAGCCCAGTGGGCCGCAGCCCACCGAAAACCCCCATTAGGCGGCTACTTGCTACCCCCTACATTTTTGCTCAAACCGGCGCCGGTGTACCTTTGCCTGTCCGCGCCAGTGCGCCCGTTTGCTAACCAGCTGACTCTTATGCTTCTCGCCGTCAATTCTTCTTACCAGCCCAGCGACTACCTGCCCATTCTCATTCAGTTTGGGCTGGCTGTAGCTTTCGTAGCCTTCGCCATGGTGGTTTCGCACCTTGTGGGCCCCAACCGGCATAGCCGGGTAAAAGACGCTTCATTTGAGTGTGGTATCGAGAGCGTGGGCAATGCGCGCACGCCCATCTCGGTAAAATATTTCCTTACTGCCATCCTCTTCGTGCTGTTTGACGTGGAGGTTATTTTTATGTATCCGTGGGCTGTCAACTTCCGCCAGCTTGGCACGGCTGGTTTTGTGGAGATGATAATCTTTATGACCTTGCTCATGGCGGGTTTTGGCTACGTTATCAAAAAAGGCATTTTGCGCTGGAACGAAGCAGTTCCTACCCAAACTTTCGCTGCAAAACCGGTGTTGGCCAAGCAGCCTGCTGAAGTTGCGCAGGCCGCTTAATTCGCTATAGTCTCTATGGATACCCGCGTTCCTGAAATTAAATCTGTGCCGGCCCCCGAGGGCGTCGAAGGCGCTGGCTTCTTTGCCACGTCGCTGGAGAAAGTAGTGGGTATCGCCCGCGCCAACTCGCTGTGGCCCCTGCCCTTTGCTACCTCTTGCTGCGGTATCGAGTTCATGGCTACCATGGGCGCACACTACGATATTTCCCGGTTTGGCTCCGAGCGCCCCAGCTTCTCGCCCCGCCAGGCCGACCTGCTGATGGTGATGGGCACCATCGCCAAGAAAATGGCTCCCATTGTGAAGCAAGTGTATGAGCAAATGGCCGAGCCCCGCTGGGTGCTGGCTATGGGTGCCTGCGCTTGTTCGGGTGGCATTTTCGATAGCTACTCGGTGCTGCAAGGCATCGACCGTATCATTCCGGTTGATGTATACATTCCGGGTTGCCCGCCCCGCCCCGAGCAAGTGCTTGATGGTTTAATGCGGGTGCAGGACCTCGCCAAAAACGAAAGTATCCGCCGCCGCAATTCCCCCGAGTATCAAGCCTTATTGGCCTCCTACAATATTAAGTAAGCTGCTAGCCATTAGCCGGGGCCACTAGGCGGCCCTTAGCTGTCGGTTTCTATTTTAGAAGCTCAGCTAAAAAGCTACATTGCTATTAGCTAACAGCTCTTAAAAAATGGCTGACCCCACGAAAGAAGAATCTACTGCTGCGCAGGACACCGCCGCTGCCCAAGATCCTACTGCGCAGCAAAATGCGCAAGTATTGTCGCTGCTTCACAGCTTGTTTGGCGAGGCTACGTTTAGCGACGTGCACGAGCCCTATGGCTTGCTTACCGTCACTACCAAGCGCGAGCATATCCATAATATAGTGGCTGGCTTGCAGAAAGATGAAACACTCAAATTTCACTTTCTGACCACGATGTGCGGCATCAATTATCCCGACAACCTGAATCAAGAGTTGGGAATGATTTATCACTTGCACAGCTTAATACATAATATTCGGCTTCGCATCAAGATTTTCTTTCCGGTAGCTGACCCAGTAGTGCCTACGCTTACTGACCTCTATGCTACCGCCAATTGGATGGAGCGGGAAGCCTACGACTTTTACGGCATCATCTTCACGGGCCACCCCAACCTGCGCCGTATCTTGAATGTGGAAGACATGGACTATTTCCCCATGCGGCGGCAATATCCGCTTGAAGATGGCACCCGTGAGGACAAAACGGACCTTTTCTTCGGTCGCTAATCTATTCTGTCATGCTGAGGAGCCAGGCATCTTATCACCGCTACCCTCCTCAGGTTTACTAAGCACTGCGGCGCGAATGTGATAAGGTCCTTCGCTCGCTCAGGATGACAACTATTCAAATGGCAGTAAACGACGCCTTGGCAGGCACTCATAAAATTATTCAGGAAGCGCAGGAGCAACAGGGCGGCCAGCTCGTACCGACGCTCAACGACTTCTCGCAAGAGCTAACGACCCTCAACCTAGGGCCCACGCACCCGGCTACGCACGGTATTTTCCAAAACATCCTGCAAATGGATGGCGAGCGTATCATCTCGGGTGTACCAACCATTGGGTATATCCACCGGGCTTTTGAAAAAATCGCCGAGCGGCGGCCTTTCTACCAAATCACGCCGCTAACGGACCGCATGAACTACTGCTCGTCACCCATCAACAACATGGGCTGGCACTTGACGGTAGAGAAGCTTTTAGGAGTGCAAGTGCCTAAGCGTGCGCAGTACATGCGCGTGATAATGATGGAGTTGGCTCGTATAGCCGACCATCTTATCTGCAATTCCATCTTGGGGGTAGACACTGGTGCTTTCACCGGTTTCCTCTACGTATTTCAGGAGCGCGAGAAGATTTACGAGATTTACGAAGAAGTCTGCGGCTCGCGCCTAACCACCAATATGGGTCGGGTAGGCGGCATGGAGCGCGACTTTACCCCGGTAGCTATCGAAAAGCTTCGCAAGTGGCTCAAGGAGTTTCCGGCCGTGATGAAGGAGTTTGAGGAGATGTTCAACCGCAACCGCATTTTTATGGACCGCGTGGTAAACGTGGGCCCTATTACGGCGGAAAAGGCGTTGAACTATGGCTTCACTGGTCCTAACCTGCGGGCGGCGGGTGTTGACTACGACGTGCGGGTGATGAACCCTTATTCGTCGTACGAAGATTTTGAATTTGATATTCCGGTGGGTACCAACGGCGACACCTACGACCGCTTTATGGTACGCAACGAGGAAATTTGGCAGAGCTTGCGCATTATCAATCAAGCGCTTGACAGACTACCCGAAGGTCCATTCCACGCCGACGCACCGCACTACTACTTGCCCCCTAAGCAGGCCGTGTATAAGAACATGGAGGCCTTGATTTATCACTTCAAAATTATCATGGGCGAAATCGACGCGCCGGTGGGTGAAGTGTATCAATCAGTGGAAGGTGGCAATGGGGAGCTAGGCTTTTACTTGATTTCGGACGGTGGACGCACGCCCTACCGCCTCCATTTCCGTCGGCCGTGCTTTATCTATTACCAAGCCTATTCAGAAATGGTAGTGGGCACGAGCCTCTCAGATGCCATCGTGATTCTATCGTCGATGAATGTGATTGCCGGCGAGCTGGACGCCTAGTTTTAATAGTTGAAAGTGAACGATATGGAGCCAACTACCGCGCCTGCCAAACCCCGTTTTTCTCCTGCTGCGCAAGCTGAAATCAAGCGGCTGCTCGCGCATTACCCCGACGACCGCAAAAAATCCACCTTGCTGCCAGTGTTGCACATTGCGCAGGCTGAATTTGGCGGTTGGGTAAGCCCTGAAGTGCAAGACCTCGTGGCCGAAACGCTGGGTCTGCGGCCGATTGAAGTGTACGAAGTGAGCACGTTTTACACGATGTTCAATCTTAAGCCAGTTGGCAAGCACGTACTGG
The DNA here is from genome assembly GCF_009755225.1 of Hymenobacter ginkgonis. GTDB lineage: Bacteria > Bacteroidota > Bacteroidia > Cytophagales > Hymenobacteraceae > Hymenobacter > Hymenobacter ginkgonis. The sequence continues at coordinate 77,533 of NZ_WQKZ01000005.1, read as the reverse complement.
AAATCTGCCGCACGGGCCCCTGCATGCTACGCGGCTCCGACGAGTTGACGGCTCACCTCGAGCGTATTACTGGCGCCAAAGTGGGCGAAACTTCGCCTGATGGCAACTTCACTTTGAAAGAAGTAGAATGCTTGGCAGCCTGCGGATTTGCCCCAGTGGTACAGGTGCGCGAGAAATACTACGAATCACTCGATACGGTGGAAAACGTGCAAGCGATGCTGAATGAGTTGCACGGCTTAGTACACCGGCCGATATTGCCTTGGGAAGAAACCGGTTTGCCGACTTCACTACAGAAACAGCATAATTAATAGCTACTCTGCTAAAAGCTACTAGTTCAACGATATGGGACGCAAGCTATTAACTGAACATGTGAACGTCGAAGGCATCGAAACCTTTGCCGTGTACCGCAAGCATGGCGGCTACCGCGCGGTAGAAAAGGCGTTAAAAATGACGCCCGATGAAGTAGTAGAAGAAGTAAAAAAATCGGGCCTGCGTGGGCGTGGTGGCGCGGGCTTTCCTACTGGCCTGAAGTGGAGCTTTCTGGCGAAGCCAGAAGGTGTACCGCGCTACCTCGTTTGCAACGCAGATGAGTCGGAGCCAGGCACCTTTAAGGACCGCTACCTCATGTCGAAGCTGCCGCACTTGCTCATCGAGGGCATGATTGCTGGTAGCTACGCCTTAGGCGCGCGCACTAGCTACATTTATATTCGTGGCGAGTTGTTGTACGTGCTGCGGATTCTGGAAAAAGCGATTGCTGAAGCCTACGCTGCTGGGTTTCTTGGTGAAAATATTCTGGGTTCAGGCTATTCACTCGATTTGCATGTGCATCCGGGCGGCGGCGCTTACATCTGCGGCGAGGAAACGGCTTTGCTGGAGTCGCTGGAAGGCAAGCGTGGCAACCCACGCAACAAGCCCCCATTTCCGGCTGTACAAGGTCTCTACGCTCGCCCCACTGTGGTGAATAATGTGGAGAGCATTGCTACCGTAGTGCCTATTTTGAACATGGGCGGCGATGAGTACGCTAAGATAGGGGTGGGCAAAAGCACCGGCACCAAGCTATTCTCCGCTTGCGGCCACCTCAATAAGCCAGGCATTTACGAACTGGAATTAGGCGTGCCAGTAGAAGAGTTTATTTACTCCGATGAGTACTGCGGCGGTATCTGGAAAGGGCGTGAGTTGAAGGCCGTAGTAGCTGGGGGCTCATCCGTGCCGATTCTGCCGAAAGAATTAATTCTCAAGACTGCAGCCGGTGAAAATCGCCTCATGACGTATGAGTCGCTCAGCGACGGAGGGTTTGTGACAGGCACTATGCTTGGTTCGGGAGGCTTTATTGCGATGGACGAAACTACGTGCATCGTGAAGAATACCTGGAACTTCTCGCGCTTCTACCACCACGAAAGCTGTGGGCAGTGTTCGCCCTGCCGCGAAGGCACGGGTTGGCTCGAAAAAGTGCTGCACCGTTTGGAGCATGGCCACGGTTCTATGCATGATATCGACTTAGTTGTGAGCGTGGCCAAGCAAATTGAGGGAAACACTATTTGTCCGCTCGGCGAAGCAGCAGCTTGGCCAGTTGCTGCGGCTGTTCGCCATTTCCGCGATGAGTTCGAGTGGCACGTTACGCATCCGAAGGAGGCTACCCAACCTGGCGCAGTATACCGCGGCAACCTAGTTATGGCCTAATTCACTTATTAATTAACACTTATCAGAAATCGGCGGACCTCTGCGTAAAACTCTGCGACCACTGCAGGAAATACCTTTGGCCTACTTCTGCTACTTCTTGACCTAATGGCTAAAATAACCTTCGATGGAATTGAGGTAGAAGTGCCCGACGGCACCACTATTCTCAATGCGGCCCGCAAAATCGGGGGCGGCGTGGTGCCGCCCGCCATGTGCTATTACACACCACTAAAAGGCAGCGGTGGTAAATGCCGGGCGTGTTTGGTCCGCGTGGCCGCGGGCTCGGCCAAAGACCCACGGCCCATGCCCAAACTAGTGGCCTCGTGCATTACCCCCGTTCAGGATGGAATGGTAGTAGAAAACACGACCAGCCAGCAAGTGCTTGATGTGCGCAAGGGTATTGTGGAGATGTTGCTCATCAACCATCCGCTCGACTGTCCCGTTTGTGACCAAGCCGGCGAATGTGACCTGCAGAACTTTGCTTTCGAGCACGGCGTGAGCACTACGCGCTACGAAGAGGAGCGCCGCACATTCGAGAAGATTGATATTGGCCCGTACGTGCAGTTGCACATGACGCGCTGCATCCTGTGCTATCGTTGCGTGTACACTGCCGACCAGCTCACCGATGGCCGCGTGCACGGTGTGCTGGGACGCGGTGATGCCGCTGAGATTGGTACGTATATCGAAAACGCCATCTCTAATGACTTCAGCGGCAACGTGATTGATGTGTGTCCAGTTGGTGCACTTACTGATAAAACCTTCCGCTTTAAGCAGCGTGTGTGGTTCACCAAGCCGGTAAATGCCCATCGTGAATGCGGCCATGAGAAGTGTACAGGCCATGTAACGCTTTGGTACAAAGGCAAAGACGTATTACGTGTAACTGCTCGCAAGGACGAGTATGGCGAAGTAAAGGAGTGGATTTGCAACGAGTGCCGCTTCGAGAAGAAGGAAACGGCCGACTGGACGATTGAAGGCCCTGCCCACATCGACCGTTCGTCCGTTATTTCGGCCAACCACTACGAATTGCCCGTCATCAACCCACAAGTGATTGCTGACTTGCCCGAGAGCACTGTGCGTGAGCTAGAGCAAAACCCACCACTAAAGCTTGGCGGTCCCAACGGCACGTCGTTTTAGTTACTTACGCTGCTGAGGAATAAAGCAGCTTTCACAGCTAGCTTCCTCAGAAATAAGTTATTATCCAAGCCCTGCGAACGTAATAAGGCGTTTCGCAAGCTGATGCCAGATATGGCTTGACCCTCTCTACCTTATGTCTCTTGAATCTTTAGGCTGGCAAGGCCTCGTTGTTTTGGTAGTCTTCGGCATTTCGCTGCTGATTGCTACTTATTGCACCTACGCTGAGCGCGTCATCGCAGCGTTCTTGCAAGACCGGGTAGGCCCGGACCGCGCTGGTCCTTGGGGCCTTGCACAGCCATTAGCTGATGCTGTGAAGCTATTCACAAAAGAGGAATTTTTCCCGAGCGGTGCTAATAAAGCGCTGTTTATTTTTGGACCTTGCCTAGCCATGATAACGGCGCTGATGTCATCGGCCGTTATCCCTTTTGGCAGCTTCCTGAAATTTGGCGAAACTGTCGTGCATTTGCAGGGCATAGAAATCAACGTAGGTATGCTCTACGTGTTCGGCATTGTATCGCTGGGCGTATATGGCATTATGATTGGTGGTTGGGCGTCCAACAACAAATTTTCGTTGCTTGGCGCTATTCGGGCGGCTTCACAAAGCATCAGCTATGAACTCGCCATGGGTTTGTCGCTGATTGCGGTACTCATGATGTCTGGCTCGCTGTCGCTGCGCGACATCACCTTGCAACAGTCGGTACCTGGCGAGTGGCACTTCTGGAATATCGTGAAGCAGCCGTTGGGCTTCCTCATTTTCATCGTTTGTGCCTTCGCCGAAACTAACCGTACGCCCTTCGACTTGCCTGAGTGCGAAACCGAGCTAGTAGGAGGCTACCACACCGAGTATAGCTCGATGAAAATGGGTCTTTACCTATTTGCTGAGTATGTGAACGTGTTCGTAGCCTCGGCCGTGATGAGCGTTATCTATTTTGGAGGTTTCAACTTTCCCTTCCAATATGAACTGCGCGAATGGCTTTCCGCTTCGCGTGGCTTCTCGGCTGATGCGGCCCAGAACGTCGTTGCCATCTTGGGGGTAGTGGCCGTTTTTGCGAAGATTTTTTCCTTTATCTTCTTCTTCATGTGGGTGCGCTGGACGCTGCCACGCTTCCGCTACGACCAACTGATGCGCTTAGGCTGGACTATCCTCATTCCGCTGGCTATCTTCAACATCCTGCTTACTGGCGGCCTTATCACTGCCGGTGTTATTCCGGAAATCAAGCAGTGGTGGTAAGCGGCATCCCTGTCGGCCCTACCCCCCTCTCCTTACCTGACCTATGCAATCGCTAAGCAACCGCGCCAAAAAACTGGAAAAGAAGCCGATGACGCTCGCTGAGCGGGCTTATCTGCCGGCGATTTTCCAGGGCCTTACCATTACTATGCGGCACTTTTACCGGGCCGCCACTAAAAAACAGGTTACTATTCGTTATCCTGAAGAGACGCGACCTTTTTCGCCCGTTTTTCGGGGTTTGCACGTGCTCAAGCGCGACGAGCAGGGCCGCGAGCGCTGTACAGCCTGTGGCCTTTGCGCCGTGGCCTGCCCCGCCGAAGCCATCACGATGGTAGCTGGCGAGCGCAAAAAGGGCGAGCAAAATCTTTACCGCGAGGAGAAGTACGCCGTTAGCTACGAGATTAATATGCTGCGCTGCATTTTCTGCGGCTTATGCGAAGAGGCTTGTCCGAAGGCGGCTGTTTACCTGCAAGCTGATAAAATGGCGCCGCCGCGCTACGAGCGCGACGAGTTTATTTATGGTAAAGACCGGCTTGTGGAGCCTGTGTCGCCGGATAATCGCTCGAAGCGTGGTATTCAGCTCACGCCTGAGCAAGCTGACAAGCTGCGTAGCCAGATGCAACCGGCTTAAATTTTACCTGCGTCAGCACGACGTTCTTTTAGCTTCTATGTCCCTCTTTCTCTTCCTTGCGTTTGTAGCCTTGCTGAGTGCCCTAGGCGTGGTACTGGCCAAAAACCCAGTGCATAGCGTGTTGTTCCTCATCCTCACGTTCTTCACGCTGTCGGCTCATTACCTGATGCTTAATGCGCAGTTCTTGGCGGCCGTAAACATTATCGTGTACGCTGGTGCCATTATGGTATTGTTCCTGTTTGTGATAATGTTCCTGAACCTGAATGAGGATACGGAGCCACATAAGCCTGCCCTCGCTAAAATTGCCGCTACTATCGCCGGTGGTTCGCTGTTACTCATCATGGTTGCGGCCCTGCACAAGGTGCAACCAACTGGTTATAATGCCGATACCTTCGACTCGCAAGTGGGCATGGTTGACCGACTGGGCTTGGTGCTTTTCAAGCAGTATTCCCTACCCTTCGAATTGGCATCTATCCTGTTGCTAGCCGCCATGGTTGGCTCCGTAATGCTAGGCAAGCGCGAAACGGGCGAACGAAACTTCTAGAGTTTTTCGCTAAACGCAAACGAAAGCGGCGTCTGATAAATCAGGCGCCGCTTTCGTTTGCAATAGCTTTTCCGCTTACTTCCCTACTACGTCCGTCTTAATACTCAGCTCCTTCAGCTGTACTTGCGAAATAGGCGAAGGCGAGTCAATCATCACGTCGCGTCCCGAGTTGTTTTTGGGGAAGGCGATGAAATCGCGGATGCTGTCGGCACCGCCAAAGAGCGAACACAGGCGGTCGAAGCCGAAGGCAATACCTCCGTGGGGCGGGGCGCCGTACTCGAAAGCGTCGAGCAAGAAGCCAAACTGGGCCTGCGCCTCCTCGGGCGAGAAGCCGAGCAGCGAGAACATACGGGCCTGCACGGCGCGGTCGTGGATACGGATGGAGCCACCACCAACTTCGACGCCATTGATAACCAAGTCGTAGGCGTTGGCACGGGCTTGGCCGATGGTTTCGGGGTTATCAAGCAAGTGCAGGTCGTCGGGCTTGGGCGAGGTGAAGGGGTGGTGCATAGCGAAATAGCGGCCCTCCTCTTCGATGTACTCTAATAATGGGAAATTAACTACCCACAGTGGAGCGAAGGTATCTTTGTCGCGCAGGCCGAGGCGCTGGCCCATTTCGAGACGCAGCTCGCTCAAGGCTTTGCGGGTTTTATCGGCGGGGCCAGCTAGGATAAGCAGCAAGTCGCCCTCGTTAGCATTGAGCGCTGTTTTCCACTTCTGCAATTCTTCCTGCGAGTAAAACTTATCAACGGAGGATTTTACTACCCCCCCTGCTTCAACGCGGGCATATACGAGGCCGGTAGCGCCAAGCTGCGGGCGTTTTACGAAATTGGTTAGCTCGTCGAGCTGCTTGCGAGTGTAGGCGGCGCAGGTAGCGGCGTTGATGCCCACCACCAGCTCAGCGCTGTCGAAGACGGGAAAGCCCTGGCCTTTCACTACCTCGTTTAGCTCCACAAACTTCATGTCGAAGCGCACGTCGGGCTTGTCGTTGCCATACCAACGCATGGCGTCGGCGTACTCCATGCGGGGCACGGTAGGAAAATCGAGGTTTTTGATTTCCTTGAACAAGTAGCGCACCAGGCCTTCGAAGGTGTTGAGGATATCCTCTTGGGTCACGAAGGCCATTTCGCAGTCAATCTGCGTGAACTCGGGCTGGCGGTCGGCGCGCAGGTCTTCGTCGCGGAAACACTTCACAATCTGGAAGTAGCGGTCGAAGCCCGACACCATCAGCAGCTGCTTAAACGTCTGGGGCGACTGCGGCAGGGCGTAAAATTCGCCGGGGTTCATGCGCGAGGGCACCACAAAGTCGCGGGCGCCTTCGGGGGTGCTTTTAATGAGCACGGGCGTTTCGACTTCGATAAATTCTTGGCCATCGAGGTAGCGGCGCACAGCCTGCGCCATCTTGTGGCGCAGCATCAGGTTGTTGCGCACGGGGTTGCGGCGCAAGTCGAGGTAGCGGTACTTCATGCGCAGTTCGTCGCCGCCATCGGTGTCGTCTTCGATGAGGAAGGGCGGCAGCTTGGCAGGGTTCAAAACTTCGAGCTTTCCGACCCGGATTTCGATGTCGCCAGTGGGAATGTGCGCGTTTTTGGAGTAGCGCTCGGCCACGGTGCCGGTGACGCTAACTACGAATTCGCGGCCCAGGTGGCGAGCGATTTCGCGCACTTCTTCCGATTCAACTCCTTCTTCGAGTGCGAGTTGGGTAATGCCGTAACGGTCGCGCAGGTCAATCCAGAGGATGCCGCCTTTGTCGCGGGTGCGCTGGACCCAGCCAACGAGGGTAACGGTTTGGCCGACGTGTTCTTGGCGAAGCTCGCCGTTGGTGTGCGTTCTGAGCATAAGTAGGTTTGCCGGCTGCGGTTGCCTCGGCCCTACCCCCCTGGCGGCTGGCCAGGGGGGTAGGGCCGAAATAGCTTGGCAGTAGCTACAGTTTTTCAGGGGCGAAAATAACGCCTCTTTAAGGGCGGCGCGGCAGAAGCAGACAAAATAGTCGGCGGCCAGTTTGGTACGGAGTATGCATAAGGGGGTAGGGAGGGCGTTTCTTCGCCTCCTTCACCCCTTTTTTCGACCATGAAACTTCTTCCCTCGCTGGCCCTAGCGGCCGCTTTGCTCACGGCCGGCGCGGCCCAGGCCCAAACCAAAGTCAAGACCAAAAACAAGTATGACGGCGGTACCGAAATCAAAACCAAGGGCGAGGCCCCGGCCGTTACGCTCGATGGCCCTATAAAGCGCGTGGAAACGCTTTCGGGCATCGACATTTTCCCGAAGCCCAATTCTAACAGCGTGATGCTGAGCTTCACGCAGCAATTTACCAAGCCAGGCACGCTCGTAATGACCGACTACCAGAAAAAGGTGGTGTACCAGCAAGAGCTTGACCCCCAAAACAACACTGGTGAGCCGGTTGACCTGGGCCACATCTCGGCGGGCACCTACTTGGTAGAAGCCAAAACGGGCAACTATGTATACTGGAAGAAGGTGCGCATAAAGTACCCGACCGTAGTGCGCCGCTAGCAAGCAGCCGGCGGACCTGCTTTAGCCTGCCCGTCTCTTTGGTAAAAGAACGTCATGCTGAGCCTGCCGAGGCATCGCGCTCGCGCCGCTGGGTTAGTAATCCAACGATGCGAGCGCGATGCTTCGCTAAGGCTCAGCATGACGTTCTAGTTTTTTCGCCTTTCAGTGCCTGCAGCGCCTCCCCTACCCTTATCTGCTTTCTTCAACCTCCCGTATTTTTGCCGCTGCTTATGAAAACCCTACCCCTGCTCTGCGCGCTGCTTGCCCTCACCAGTTTTGGCCCGAAGCCCAAACTGACCTCAACGAAGCTAGCACCGGGCCTCACAGTAGGAGTGCCGCAAGGCTTTACGCCACTGCCGGACGAAGGCATTGCGATGAAGTTTCCGTCGCCGCGCAAGCCCTTGGCGGTGTTCAGCAGCCCCAACGGACGCACGGACTATAGCGTATCGGTGCGGCCTACTACCTTCGGGCCCGACTACAACGTGCTGCTGCCTATGTACAAAGCCAGCGTGCAGCGCCTGTATACGAAGGTCGAGTTTCTGACCCAGGAGGTACGCAAAGTGAATGGCCGCGACTTCGTGGCGCTCGAATTCATCTCGACGCTCAACGACTCGCGCCGCGCCGCCGCTCTGGCGCCACTTAAGAAGTACGAGTTTATCGAGTACGCCGTGCAGGGCGAGCAGCTGTACATTTTTTCCTTCTCGGCCCCAGCCGAAGAGCAAGCCCAATGGCGGCCGGTGGCCCAAGCCGCCCTGAGCGACATTAGCCTAAAATAGGCCCAATGCCCCCTCCCCCTCTCCTACTCGGCGACGACTACTTTATGCGCCAAGCGCTGGCCGAGGCGCGCCGGGCGCTGGCGGTAGGCGAAATTCCCATTGGCGCCGTGGTAGTGCTTGACGGGGAAATAATTGGCCGCGGCTATAACCAGACCGAGCAGCTGCGCGACGTAACAGCCCACGCCGAAATGCTGGCCATCACGGCGGCCGCCAACTTTTTAGGAAATAAATACCTCACCGATTGCACGCTCTACGTGACGGTCGAGCCCTGCGTGATGTGCGCCGGCGCCAGTGCCTGGGCCCAACTGGGGGGGGTAGTATTTGGCACCGCCGAGCCTAAAACTGGCTACCAGCGCCACAGCCTGGGGCTACTGCACCCACGCACCAAGGTGCGGGCGCAGGTGTGCGCCGCCGAATGCGCGGCCCTGATGCAGGAGTTTTTTCGGATGAAGCGGGGGTAGGCTACATTTGGGGCGCGCCCCGCGGGCCGCCGTAACCCCGGCGGCCGGTTGGGGGTTATACTGCTAACCTACCCATTTTTCACTTTAAAACACCCACACCATGGCTTTTGAACTGCCCAAGTTGCCGTATGCTTACGACGCCCTCGAACCTACGTTTGACGCGCAAACGATGGAAATTCACCATACCAAGCACCACCAGGCCTACGTAACTAACCTCAACGCGGCCATTGCTGGCACGGCAATGGAAAGCCAGAGCCTAGAGGAGATTTTGCACAACATTGCGGCAGCGGCCCCGGCGGTGCGCAACAACGGCGGCGGCCATTGGAACCACTCGCTATTCTGGACCATCCTGTCGCCTAACGGCGGCGGCCAGCCTACTGGCGCAGTAGCCGACAAAATCACGGAGGCTTTTGGCTCGTACGACAACTTCAAAACTGAATTTACCAAGGCCGCTACCACGCGCTTTGGCTCGGGCTGGGCGTGGCTGTGCAAGCAGCCCGATGGCTCGCTGCAAATTTGCTCGACCCCGAACCAAGACAACCCACTGATGCCCGACGCCGGCTGCAAAGGCACTCCTATCTTGGGCCTCGACGTGTGGGAGCACGCTTACTACCTCAAGTACCAGAACCGCCGCCCCGATTATATCGCGGCCTTCTTCAACCTCATCAACTGGGAGGAAGTGAACAAGCGCTATGCCGCAGCGGCGTAGTGCCTAGCCATTTGATAGTAGCTTTAATGCCCTCCTGCTTGGTGCAGGAGGGCTTTTTTGCGGCCCATTCTGAGCTAGCCAGCGGCTAAATAGTGTTAGGGCTATGCGATGCGCCTTGCGCGGCACCTGCAAAAATTAGTGTAACTTTAGGCGCAAAAGCCTCCCTCTCAAACGTTAAATCTAAGCCCGCATGAATACCAAATTGCGCCTGATAGTACTGAGTTTCTTACAGTTCTTTATCTGGGGTGCGTGGCTGATTACGATTGGTGCGTACTGGTTTCAAACCAAGCACTGGTCGGGCGCGCAGTTTGGGGCCATTTTCTCCACCATGGGCATCGCCTCCATTTTTATGCCCTCGCTCATGGGCATTGTGGCCGATAAGTGGGTGAACGCCGAGAAGCTTTACGGCGTGCTGCACTTGCTGGGAGGCGTGGTACTCTGCACCATTCCCTTTGTTACCGACCCCAACATGTTCTTCTGGGTCATCCTGCTGAACATGATTTTCTACATGCCTACGCTGGCGCTGTCCATTGCCGTGTCGTACTCGGTGCTGAAGGGCGAAGGCTTGGATGTGGTGAAAGACTACCCCCCTATCCGCGTGTGGGGCACCATTGGTTTCATTGCGGCCATGTGGACCGTTACATTTTTGGGGTTCGAAAAATCGGCCAATCAGTTTTACGTAGCCGCCGGCGCGGCGCTGCTGCTGGGCGTGTACTCGTTTACCCTGCCCAAGTGCCCGCCGCCCTCCCAAGGCGTATCGGGCCGCTCGCTGGTTGATGCACTGGGCCTAAAGTCGTTTGCGCTGCTGCGCGACCGCAAACTGGCTACCTTCTTCGCCTTCGCCCTGCTACTTGGGGCCGCTTTGCAGCTCACCAACGCTTACGGCGACACCTTCCTGCACGACTTCGACAAAGTGCCAGCTTACCGCGATACGCTGTCGGTGCAGCACCCGGCGTTCATCATGTCGATTTCGCAGATTTCCGAAACGCTGTTTATCTTGGCTATCCCCTTCTTTTTGCGGCGCTTCGGCATCAAGCAGGTGATGCTATTTAGTATGATTGCCTGGGTATTGCGCTTCGGCCTGCTGGCTTATGGCAACCCCAGCGGTGGCCTATGGATGATTATTCTCTCGTGTATTGTGTACGGCATGGCCTTCGACTTTTTTAATATTTCGGGCTCGCTGTTTGTCGAAACGCAGACGCAACCTAGCATTCGGGCCAGTGCCCAGGGGCTATTCATGATGATGACCAATGGGTTCGGGGCCGTGCTGGGCAGTTCGGTAAGCGGCATCGTCATCCAGAATTACTTCACCGACGCTGCGGGCAATAAGGACTGGCACGGCATATGGTTGGCATTTGCGGCGTATGCACTGGTTATTGCGGTGCTGTTCGTCTTCATTTTCAAGCACAAGCACGCCCCGCAGGTAGCTGAAAACCCTCAGCCTGAGTCCCGTTTATCGGCCGAGCCGGCGTAACTGGTGCGCACCAGCGTGCCCAAACCGGCGAAAGCGCTTTTTTGACTTTTAGAAGCTTCTGGTTCTGGGCGGCCACGCCCCCTACCCCCCGCCCCAGGCTCTACCTTATTTTTAGCGCGTATTGTTAGTTATGATGCCCACTCCGACCCCGGCGGCTACTCCCGACCTGTCGGCTACCTTCACTGCCTACGGTGATTTTGTGCCAACCAAGTGGTTTTACGCCACCTTTGGCGTGCTGCCACTGCACGAAACCTATCAGCTGGCTACGGCCGAAGCCACCAAAACAGTGTGGCAAGAGTTAGCCAAGCTCTGCGACCTCGACCAGGCAACTGTGGTGCACTCGGTGTTCATAGAGGAAGTCGAGAAAGAGCCCGAGCTAAACTTCTACGCGCTGCGGCCGGGCCCGCACTTATTGCTGCTGTTCGATGCCCAAGGCACGTACGGCGACCAGGGCGCGCAGCTCTTTTACTCAGCCCACACCGATGCTGCGCAGCTGGCCCAGGTGCGGGCGCTGCTCTTGGCGCAGTTGGCCAAGGGGCAAGTAGAGCGGCAGCGTATTAAGGTGCTGCGGCTGGCTAATAAGGACCTGGACTTTTCGCCCCTACCCCTCAAAATTCCGGCCCTAGACCTGGCCCTGCACTACAACGACGACCTACCACCCGTGCACGAGGCCATTGTGAAGCGCTTGCAAAAGCAGGATGACAAGGGTTTGGTTATTTTGCACGGCCCACCTGGCACCGGCAAAACCAGCTACATCCGCCACTTGTGCGGCCTTACGGATAAGCCCAAACTGTTTATTCCGCCCAACCTGGCGCTGCGCATCGCCGACCCAGAGTTTATCAACCTGCTGCACGATAATACCAACTCCATCCTGCTCATTGAGGATGCCGAGGAGCTGCTTACCAAGCGCGACGCCAGCGGCAGCAACGCCGTCAGCAACCTGCTCAACCTGAGCGATGGCCTGCTATCTGACGGCTTCCACATTCAGATTATTTGCACATTCAACGCCGACCTAGCCCGCATCGACAAGGCGTTGCTGCGCAAGGGCCGCCTCATTGCTTCTTATGCTTTTGAAGCCTTGACGCAGCCCAAAGCACAAGCTTTGGCCACGGTGCTCGGCCAAACGGCTCCTATTACCGAAGCTACCACCCTGGCCGACATCTACAACCGCGAGGAGATTACCTTCGTGAGTGAGCCGAAAAACGCGGGCCGCATTGGCTTTAACCGCTGAAAAGTAAGCCCGACAATACAAAAAAGGTATAAAATAAGTCTGGTTTAGGTATAAAGGAAAAGCCGCTCTGCACGATGCAGAGCGGCTTTTTTAGCTTCAATCCCGGTGAGAGGGTAGGGCTTACTTACTGAAGAAGAACTCGCCTTCAATCTGCGCATTCTCGTCGGAGTCGGAGCCGTGCACAGCATTGGCTTCGATGCTCTTGGCGTACTTTTTACGAATGGTGCCTTCTTCGGCATTGGCCGGGTTAGTGGCACCAATGAGGGTGCGGAAGTCGGCTACAGCGTTGTCTTTCTCGAGGATGGCTGCCACGATGGGGCCGCTCGACATATAGGTCACGAGGTCGTTGTAGAACGGACGCTCTTTATGCACGGCATAAAACTGGCCGGCGCGCTCGGGAGTGAGCGCTACTTTTTGAAGCTCCACGATGCGGAAGCCGCCCTGCTCAATCATGCTCAGGATGCCGCCGATGTGATTTTCGGCCACTGCGTCGGGCTTAATCATCGTGAAGGTGCGATTGGTTGCCATTCTTTTAAAAATTTTAGTTGGTGGCGCAAAGGTAGGCGGATAATGCCCAGGCGCGGCGCTGGGGGTAGCAAAGCGCTTTTAACCTCCTTATACAGTGCCGGTGTGGGCGATACTTGCCCGAACCTTCCCGACAGGTTCGGGTGTTGAACGCCAATTCATGCCGACCTTTGCCGGCCGTTTGCGCTGGAAATTATTCCAACGCTCTTTTCTTCGCATTCGCAGGCCATTCACGTAGTCGATGTTTCCTTCAATAGCCGAACTGCAAACTTTGCTGGCTCAGCCCCGGCAGATTTTTATTACCACGCATCATAAGCCCGACGCCGATGCGCTGGGCTCGTCGCTGGCTTGGGCCACGTACCTCAAGAAAAAAGGCCACTCTGTGACGGTGGTGACGCCTTCCGACTACCCCGCTTTTCTGAATTGGATGCAGGGCAACGACGAGGTAGTGGTGTACGAGCCACGCCAAAACGAGCGCCAAGTACGCGACTTGGTAAACCGGGCCGAAGTCATTTTTTGCCTCGATTTTAATTGCCTTGGCCGCATCAACGAACTGGGCGAATACGTGCGGCAGGCGCCGGGCACCAAGGTGCTCATCGACCACCACCAGCGCCCCGAAAACTTTGCCGACGTCAGCTTTTCGGAGCCCAAGGCGGCGGCTACGGCCGAAATCATTTTTGAAATTATCCGCGCGCTCGGCGACCAGGGGCTTGTAGACCAGGGCATGGGCGAGGCGCTCTACGCGGGCATCATGACCGATACGGGCTCGTTTCGGCACCCCAGCACCTCGCGCAACGTGCACCTTATCATCGCCGAACTGCTCAGCACGGGCATCGACTTGGCGGCCGTGCATCGCCGCATCTACGACTCGCATTCTGAAATTCGGTTGCGCTTCCTAGGCTATATCCTGAAGGATAAGCTGGTGGTGCGCCGCGAGTTCAACACCGCTTACATCGCCGTTACCAAAGAGGAGCTGCGCGAGTACGAAAGCAAGACCGGCGACACCGAAGGCCTTGTGAACTACGCGCTGAGCATTGAAGGCATCGTGTTTGCGGCCGTGTTTATCGACCGCGGCTCGGCCGTTAAAATCTCGTTCCGCTCGGTGGGCGACTTCTCGGTGAGCGACTTCTCGCGCAACCATTTTGAGGGCGGCGGGCACCACAATGCCTCGGGCGGCATTAGCCAGCAGTCGCTAGACGCTACTGTAGAGCGCTTTTTGGGGCTGCTACCCCAGTATCAGGCACAGCTCGTGAGCACGCCGGCCGTGCCGGTAGCGGTTGCGCCCCCTATCGCCTAACTTTGAGGCCGAATTCGTCTTTATTCCAACTTTCTGTTTTCATGCAGTTTTCTCTTCGGCCCGGCGCGGCCCGGCAGCTGGTCCTGGCGGCCAGTGTGCTCAGCGCAGCTTCCTTCCTGTCTTCGTGCAATAAAGGCGCAGACTTTACCAAGACTAAGTCGGGGATGGAGTACAAGATTTTCAAGAACGTAAACAGCAAATACGAGTCGCGCGAAGTGGCGGGCGGCGAAGACCCGACCTACAAGGACCGTGTGGGCAAGGTGATGTCGGCTCACATCGAGTACCGCACTGCCGGCGACTCGGTGATGATGAAATCGCGCGAGCGCCAGTTTGGCGTGCCCGTGCGTATTCCGCTCGAAGCGCTGGCTGCTAAGCAATTGGGCGCCGAGCCTGAAGCTTTCTCGTTGCTCCAGCCCGGCGATAGCGGCGTGTTCCGCTTCAATGCCGACTCGCTCTACAAGCGCAATGCCCACCAGCTGGCCCCAGCCAACCTGAAGAAAAAAGGCAACTTCATTGTGCTCACCGTGAAGGCGGTAGCCCTGCAAACCCGCGAGGTAGCCATGGCCGAAGCTATGGCCGACCAGCAGAAGATGATGGGCGAGCAGCAGCGCCAGATGCGCGCTTACGCCGAGGTACAGGACAAAAAGGACGACGCTACCCTGCAAGAATACCTGAAGAAGAACAACCTGACCAACGCCAAGAAAACGCCGGGCGGGGTCTACTACATCATTACGCAGCCGGGCACCGGCGCCACGGCTAAGCCCGGCCAGACGGTGACTGTGCAATACCGCGGTTCACTGCTCGACGGCAAAGAGTTTGACTCGTCGGCTAAGCACGGCGGGCAGCCGTTCTCGTTTCCGCTGGGCCGCGGCCAGGTTATCCCGGGCTGGGATGAGGGGGTAGCGCAGCTTAACAAAGGCAGCAAGGCTACGCTGCTCATTCCATCGTCGCTGGCGTATGGCAAGCAAGGCTCGCCGCCCGTTATTCCGGCCGACTCGCCCCTGCGCTTCGACGTGGAGCTGTCGGACGTGAAGTAGTTCGTTGCCTGATTTTTATCTTTGCCGCCGCGCCACTTGGCGCGGCGGTTTTGTTACCCGCTTTCGCTACCGGCTTTCCTATTCTATGAACGTACGCCAACTTTTCTCCTTTTTGCCGGTGCTGTTGCTGGCGCTCACGGCGGCCGGCGGCCTCAGTAGCTGCGGCGACAACGCCATTACGCGGGCTACCCGTGAGCACCAAGACCAGTACGCCGTCATCGACGACGATACCATTCAGAGCTACCTGAAGAAGAACAATTACACTACCTACACGCGCACCGACGATGGCGTATACATTGTGCCGCTGGTGAAGGGCAGTGGCCTGGCCGCCACTACGGGCAAGCAAGTACGCGTGAAGTACGTTGGCCGGGTGCTGAGCGCCAACCCCGATTATACGTACTTAGGTAGTGGCCCTTTGCCAGGCAATGTTTTTGATAATTCGACCGAAAACCATACGGCCTGCGGCTGCGCAGTTTTCACGGTTGGCACGGGCTTGGTAGCGGGCTTCAGCGAAGGCTTGACGTATATGCGCCAGGGCGACCGCTCGCTGCTGCTTATCCCTTCGCGGCTGGCGTACGGGCCCACGGGCAGCGTTTCGGGCTCGGCCTACAGCATTTATCCCGACTCCTCCTTGTTGTTCGACGTGGAGGTGCTGGAAGTATCTAACTAACAAGACTTATTCAGCAGTAAAGTAGTTAGGCGGTGATGGTGCTGAGCTGGCTAAGGCCGGGGCATCGTCACCGCTTTTTTTGTAAAGCCCGTTGCGATGGGCATTTAACAGCTTGCAGCTTCATGCGTTTCTTCCCCTTTTTACTAGCAGCGGTGGCGCTGCTACCCCCCACCCTGGCCGCCGCCCAGGTAGCCCCTACCCCCGGCTTTGAGCGCCTGCCCAGCGGCACCGAGTACCAGCTGTTTCGGCGCGATGCGGCCGGGCACTACGCCCCCCGCCCGCTAAACCCACCCGGCGATGCGCCCTACGCCAGCCGCCAGGGCCAGGTGTTGCTCATCAATTTGCAGTACCGCACCGACCGCGACTCGGTGCTTATGGACACGCGCCAGATGCAGGCGCGCCAAGCGCCGGCCGGCACCAAGCCGCAGCCAGTGCCCGTGGGCCTAGGCCCCAACCCCGGCAAAGGCACCCCCGAAGAGGCGATGAGCCTGCTGCTGCCCGGCGACAGCGCCGTGTTTCGCTTCAACGCCGACTCGTTATTTGGCAAGGCGGGCCAACCTATCCCCCCGTTCATCAAGCGGTCGGGCAATGGCTTTCGGTTTGTAGTGGCTGCTAAAGAGCTACTGACGGCCGACCAGATGCGCGCCCGCCAGCAGGCCATGCAGGCCGAGCAGCAGCGCCTAGCCAAAGCCCGCTCGGCCAAGCAGTTGCTGAAGGACGACGCTACTATTCAGGCGTATATCAAAAAGAATAAGCTCACCACTAAAGCCAAAAAGACGGTGGGCGGCACCTGGTACGTCATCACGGTGCGCGGCAAGGGCGTGCTGCCCAAAAAAGGCCAGACGGTGAGCGTGAAGTACCGCGGTACGGTGCTGGCTACCGGCAAGGAATTTGACTCGACGGCCAAGCACGGTGACACGCCGTTTGACTTCGTGCTGGGCCAGGGCCAGGTGATTCAGGGCTGGGACCAGGGCATTGCCGCGCTACCCAAAGGCAGCAAGGCCATGCTGCTCATTCCGTCGCCGCTGGGCTACGGCGAGCGCGGCGCGGGCGCTGATATTCCGGCCAACGCCGTGCTGCGCTTCGATGTGGAGCTGACGGGAATTAAGTAGGGTAGGGAAGGCTCCTAAAAAAGAACGTCCTGCTTCGACAAGCTCAGCAGGACGTTCTTTTTTAGGACCAGATTGGCAATTGCTCCTACCCCCCTAGTACCTCGCTGAGGATGTCGAGTGACTTTATTTCGCCCATATTCTCGACGTGCAGCTGGTAGTAGCGGATGAGCACCGCTAGCAACTCGCGGCGCACCGTGCCGTTGGGGATGGCGGTGCCAGCCGGGGCGCGCAGGAGCTCATCAAAATACTGCTCAAACTCGCGCAGGCGCAGCGTGGCGGGGCCATTGCCCAAGCCGCTCCCCACCGGCGCCGGGCCGGCCAGCGCTACCTGGTCGATGATTTCGCCGCCGGTTTCGGCGCCGAAACCCAGGTAGTTGGCTAAGTGCAGCAAGAAAAGTAGGGCAAAATTTTCGGTGCCCACCGTTTGTTCATCGAAGGCCAGGATGGAGTCGTGCAAAAAGCGGAACAGGGCAGGATTTTCCTCTTCTTCACGCACCGATTTGCCCAGGACTTCTGATAAAAACAGCGCGACGCTGCTCTTGCGCATATCGTAGGGTAGGGAGCGGTAGGGTTCGGCGCAGCGAAACTCGGACAACCGGGTGAGGCTGCCCCCTTGGCGCGGCACGTAGGCCACCAATTCTAGCAAAGTAAGGGGCTGAAATAGGGCGATGCGCCCCGGCGGCTTGGCCTTGCGCACGCCGTTGACGAGGTAGCTCTGCACGCCGCGCTGCTCGGTGTAAACGCGGGCGATAATGCTGGTTTCGCGGTATTTGAGGAAGCTTAAGACAATGCCGCGGGTTTTGATTTGCATAAAATATAGAGGGAATGGGCAATAGAAAAGAACGTCATGCTGACGAAGGAAGCATCTTTACTGCAGCAGTAAAACTCAATCGCCGAGGTTAGTTACGCAGTAGCGATGCTTCCTTACGTCAGTATGACGTTCTTTTTTTGCTATTCTTTAACAACACTTCCTCCCCACCAATTCCTTATTTGCTGAGCACGGCGACCTTGCTGACGCAGGTATTTTTGCCGTTGGCGTCGGAGGTGAGCACCAGGTACACGCCCGAGCGCACGCGGCGGCCGTCGGCGTCGTTGAGGTTCCAGGTGACGGTGCCGCCCGCGGCCTGGGTGCTGTAAACCAGGTGGCCGGCCACGTCGGTTATTTTCACCAACCCATTATTTACTACCCCACTAATGCCCACAGTGCCCGCAAAATCGGGCCGCACGGGGTTAGGAAATACCTGAGCGCAGCTGGGGGCCGCTTCCGTGACGGTGGCCGAGCCGCGGTAGCTAACTACGCCGCCGTTGGTGGCCACGAAAACCTCGCCGGTTTTGTCGTTCACGGCCACATCCACAATGCCGTTGCTAGGCAGCGGGCTGTTGGCAGTGGTAAAGTTGAGCAGCGCCTCGGAAGCATCGGCGCTGAACAGCCAGAGGCCGTTGGCCGTGCCAAACCACTTGCGGTTGGCCCCGTCGATGGCAATGCACGTCACGGCTTCGTTGTAGAGCGCCTCGAAGCCCGTACCGGCGCCGCGCGTCACCAAGGGCTGGGTGAAGCCGCTGGGGGCCGTGCCCGTGGCAGCAGCGCTCACCAGTTGGCTGGGGTCGTTGAAGACGGCCACGCCCGCGCCGGTACCAATCCAGATGGCGCCGGTGCGGTCGCGCGCAATGCTGTAGAGCGCGTTGCTGGAGCGGGTGGGCAGGCCGTTGCCCACCGTGAAGTAAAAGGGCGTGCGGCTAGTCGTGTCGTAAGCCACCAGCCCTACCCCCCCCTTGCGCGATTCGGTGGCCCAGGGGTTGCCAAAATTGTCGATAACCACCCGGTCGAGGTTTTCAAAACCTGAAAAAGCGGGGGCAGCATCCCAGGTAGCATTGCTGGGGCGGAAGCGCAGCAGGCCCGGCGCGCCAACGCGCTGGTGGCGATTTACTACCCACACGCGGCCGTTGGTGGGGTCGGCGGCCACGTCGGTTACGCGCACGGCATTAGGGTAAAACGGGTCAGCCGGCTCGGAACTGCTGCGCAAAAGCGAACCAGGCGTGCCGGCCGTAAACTGCCGGTACTGCCCTACCCCCTTCCATTCGAGCAAGCCGTTGCCGTAGCTGGCCAGGTAGAGCGTGCCATCGGGGGTGCGGGTGCCGTGCGACAGGTCGAGCAGGTTGGGAAAGTCGGTGGGGTTGGGGTAGTTCGTAGGGTTATAATTGGTCCACTGCCCGTTCTGGTATTCGTAAAACCCGAGGCGCCGGCCGAGCTGCAAACCGCTATCGCTGGAATAGCCGCCCGTAAAAACGTCTACGGTGCTGGTTTTGGCGTCGGCTAGCAAGCCAAACGCCGCCGTGGTAGCCGGCGCATTGGGCCGAATGACTTCTGGGTTGCTGGTGATGCCGGGCCCAAAGCGCAACAGACCGTTGGTGTAGCTGGCCACGAAATACGTGCCGTCGGCCTGGCGGGCCACATCGTATACGTCGCCCACGGCCGCGGCTGGCAGCACGGTGCTCACTAGGCGGGTAGTAGCGTCGTAGCGGCGCAAGTCAGCACCTGCGAAGGATAGCAGCAGCCCCACGGCGCTGGGGCGCAGCCGCCGGGCATCGTTGCCGTAGCTATTGGCCAGGTTGCGCCAGCTGCGAGCGGCCCCTACCCCCGCCAAATACTCGATGCCCCGAAAGCTGCTGGCTACATACAAATGACCGCGGTAGGCGGCGGCCTGCAAAAATACCTGGGTAGGCACGTTGCCAATGGGAAATTCCTGCGTCCAGCTGCGGTAGTCGAGCAGGTTGACGGCCGAGCTGAGACGCCCGCGCAGCACGCCCCGCGAGGTAGCCGCAAAAATGGTATCGTGCAGCACCACCGTGGCGTAGGCGTTTACGGTGGCCCCGCCGGCCCCGATGGCCGCGTAGGTATCGCGCACTTCCAGCCGGGCCAAGTCGAGCACCACCACGCCCAGGGTAGTACCGATGTAGGCCAAGCCATTGTAAATCTGCACTTGGTTGATGACTTTGGCCGTCTGGCTGTCTTTGCGCAGCAGGGCCGTGACGTTGCGTACCGTGCCGGTGCTACCCACCACGTCGATGTTGCCGTTGCGATACACCACTACCAGCTGGGCCGAGGCCGAATCGTAGGCGAGGGCCGCCACGCCCACATCGCTCAGGCCATCGCGGCGCGAAAGCTGTTGGGTGCTATTGGTAGTTTTGTCGTAGAAGTAGAAGGATGCCTCGTCGGCCACGTAGAGCCGGCTGCCGGCGTCGGCCAATACCAGCGGGTGCTGGGCGGGCAGATGCAGCTGCCAATCGCCGTAGGCCACGCCCTGGGCCCGCGCGCCGGCCCCTACCCCCACCAGCAGTACGATAGTCAAAACCCAAGTGGAGAAGTGGCGCATAGAAAGCGTGTTGTGTGGTAATCCAGGGAGAGAATCTTTATAAGAACGTCATGCTGAACGTAGGGAAGCATCGCTACCGCTTCGTTGCCCGGCGCGGATGAAGCGGTAGCGATGCTTCCCTACGTTCAGCATGACGTTCTTAAATTTTATTATGCACTACTGACCAGCCAGTAAGCCAACGCCCAACTGCCGCTGCTTAGTGCGCGGTGCGCTGGCCGGCCTCGGCGCGGTGGGTGTGGGCGGCCTCACCCGCTAGGAAGCAGGGGCGGCAACGGGCCTCGTAGGCATCGGTTTCGCCTAGCAAAATCTGGCTTTCGCTGGCCGCGATGCGGTACGAGTAGGCGGCCAGCTCGCCGCAGCACACGCACACGGCGTGCACTTTGGTTACGAACTCGGCCGTGGCCAGCAGCGCCGGCATGGGGCCGAAAGGCCGGCCGAGGTAGTCCATATCGAGTCCCGCCACAATGACGCGGGTGCCCTGGTTGGCCAACTGGCGGCACACTTCCACCAGGCTCTCGTCGAAGAATTGGGCTTCGTCGATGCCCACTACGTCGGTGCTGCCGCCGGCCAGCAGCAGGATTTCGGAGGGCGACTGCACCGGCGTCGAGCGGATGCTATTCTGGTTGTGGCTCACCACATCGTCGGTGTGGTAGCGCGTATCGAGGGCGGGCTTGAAAATCTCGACCCGCTGCCGCGCAATGCGGGCGCGGGTGAGGCGGCGAATCAGCTCCTCGGTTTTACCCGAAAACATGGAGCCGCAAATAACTTCCAGCCAGCCCCGATGGCGCGGGAAATCGGCAAAACGGCGGGGCTCGGTGAACACGGGTCGAATTAGGAGTTAGAAGTTCTAAAGTAGGAGTTCGGAACACCCCCTACTTGCGTAGCTAGCTAAGGTACGTCTTACAAAGTACGGCATTGCTCCCCGATGCGCGGCTGGCTTCGCCACCAAACTAGCTAACTCTCGCCGCAGATTTTTGGTCCATGAAACGCAGTGCGCAGTGGGCACTGCGACCATTTTCGGCTCACAGCTAGTACAGCATTACTCAGCCGTGGCCCGCACCTGGCAGGCCAGGCGCTCGGTAGGGCCGAGGCGGCCAGCGGCGCGGTAGCGCAGCTCGGGCTCGGTGGGTGGGGTAAGGAATTCGGTGCCAGCCAGCACCCGTACGCGGCAGGTGGTGCATCGGCCCTTGGCCCCGCAGGCGTGCCACCAGTCGTACCCGGCGGCATGAATGGCAGCCAGCACCGTGGTGCCGGCCGGCACAGAGAGCGGCGGGCCAGGCAGGCCCTGAACGGTCAGGAGGGGCATTTTGTGGCTAACTTGGCGCACGAAACCGGCCCAACGGCCGGCGCAAGCTATGCAGGACAAATATAGCCTCGCCAAGTGCGAGCAATACGGCCGCCGGCTAGCCACCCGGCTTAGCCAGCAATTTTTTGGCCCCCAGCCCGACGCCACCCTCGACGGTCCGGCGCTGCTTAAATTCACGCCCATCAAGCAGGTTAACTTGCTGCTAGTTCGCCAGTTGCTCGGCCGCTGGCAACAGGAGGCCGAGCAACTACGCAGTCCTTACTTCAATTTTGAAGCTGCGCCCGTGCGCGCGGCCCTCACCCAATTTATGAACGTGCTCTCGCGGCACATTCGCCTCGACCGGGCGGCCCTAGAGCCCCTGCTGGCCCAGGCCGCGGCCGATACGCTGCTGCTGAGCACCGACCCGGCCGCTGCCTTCGAGCGCCTGCTCCTGCCTACCCCCGAGCTGGGCGCCGCCCCCGCCGTGTACGACCCCGACGAAGTTATTGCGCTGCCTTACCTGCGCGAGCACCTGCGCTACCTCGACCAGAGCAGGCCGTTTTTTGAGGGCTTTGTGGATAGCCTGCCGGGCGGCAATGCGCCGCTCAGCCGCGAATTTTTGCGCCAGCGCTTCGACCTCTACCTCACGGCTCATGCGAAAGGCCTCCCCCCCCTCGACAAGCTGGTGGCCGAGTTCAGCGCGCTACTACCCCTCACCGAGGCCGACCTCTGGGGCGATGGACCCGCCAAGCCCGCGCCCGAGCCACCCAAACCCGCGCCGCAGCCGGCCCCAGCGCCGGCACCCGCTGCACCGGCCCCCGTGCTGAGCGCCCCTGCGCCAGCACCGAGCCCTGCTGTGCCTGCGCCAGCACCAAGTATTGCCAAGCCGGAGCCGAGTACAGCCACAACGGCGCCAAGCCCGACTACGCAGGCCCCCAGCCCGGCCCCGCCCACGCCAAGCCCAATGCCGCTGTCTGCTGGCTCGGAGCCGTTGGCGGAGGCGCCGCTTTATGAAAAGCTGAAAGCCACCCAACCCACCGCGTCGCCGCTGGCCGAGACGCTGCGCGGGGCGGCCCACGCTGGCGCGGCTACGTCGCTGGCCGAGCGCGGCGCACCCAAGGTGGGTAGCCTACGCGAGGCCATTTCTATTAACCAGCGGTTTAGCTTTATCAATGAGCTGTTTAACGGCGAAAACACTGAGTACCACGCCGCCATTCAGCACCTCGATTCGCTGCCCACCGCCGAAGACGCATTTGCTTACGTACGCGAGGAGCTGAGCACCAGCCACGACTGGAGCCGCAAGGAAGAGCACGTGGCCAAGCTGCTCAAACTCATCGAGCGCAAATTTGCTGGGGCCTAAATGCAGGCGCTAGCGGGGCCAATACCGGGCTGGGTACGGCGCTGGCTGCTGCCTTGGGCGCTGGGGCTAGGCCTGCTGCTCAACCTGGCCTACCCCATGTACCGGCACTACGATTTTTCGCACTCGCTCGATACCCGCAGCTACCTGCGCCTGGCCGCCGGGCGCTTCGACAGCGTGAACGTGACGCGTCGCTACCGGGTGCTGGTGCCGCTGGCGGCCGGTGCCCTGGCGCGGCCCCTGGCAGTGCTAGGCAGCCCGGCCAGCAGCCCCCGGCCAGCCGGCGAATGGCCGCTACGGCTGGCTTTTTACCTGGTTAATTGCCTGCTGCTAAGCGCAGCCGGCACTTTGTGGTACCGGGCCGCGCGGCTAGCGGGCGCAGGGGCGGGCGCGGCCGCCGTGGCGCTGGCAGCAGTGCTCAGCAGCCGCTGGGCCGAGTATGCGGCGGGCCTACCCCTCACCGATAGCCTGTACCTCCTCGTTTTTGGGCTGAGCTACTACGCTTGGCGGCGCGGACTGGTACCCGGCCGGGTGGGTGCTGGCTGGGCCGTGGCACTGGCCTTGTTCCTTGGGCCGCTCGCTAAAGAATCGTTCGTTTTCCTGGCGCCCTGGGCCATGTGGTATGGGCGGCGGGCGCTGGGTTGGCGCGGGCAGGCCGTTGCCCTGGCTGCTGGGGTGCTCGCGTTGGCGGCCGTGCATTATTTCCTCGATAAAGCTACCGGCAGCCCGCCTACTGCCACGGTTACCAATGCGCTTTCGCACGTTGACAATCTTACGTACTCGCTGCGGCGGGCAGCTTCGGTAAAGGGGGTAGGCGAGTTATTCAGCATTTTTGGCCTCTTCGGACTGCTGGTGCTGGCGGCGGCGCTGCACCCAGCCGGCCGGCAAGTGCTGGCTCCCGTGCTGCGCCCAGCCGAGGTGTTGCTACTGGCTGTAGTGCTGGTGCACATGCTGCTTTCGGGCGACCTGGGGCGCATGGGTTACCTGTCGGCGCCGTTGTTCACGGTGGCACTGGCGCTGGCTATTGAAGCTCTGGGTAAGCGAGTGGTGGTGCCGGGCAAGCAGGTTGGCTCGGGTGGTGAAGGGCATTCTTAAGTACTCGTGCGGGAGTAGTTAGGGGTGATGCCCTCCGCAGGCGCCTCCCCCCAACTACTCCGCACGAGTACTCAACTGTCTGTCTGATTAATAAAATACAGCTCTCATTCATTATTTCAAATAGCCCCTCAACGCCCTACCCCTGGCTAGTAGCGGGCGGGCTTAGCGTCGGGTAGCCCGCGCAGGGCTAGCGCCAGCAGCAGTGGCCAACCGGGCACCAGAAACCGCGCCGCGCCCAGCGGACCGGTCAGCACTGCCAGGTAGAGCAGCAGCCCGGCCGCCACCCAGCGCCCGGCGGGGGTAGCAAAGCCCAGCCAGTCGGGGCTGGTTGGCGCGTGGGCGCTGGCAGTGCGCAGCCCGCGCACTGCCAGCGCCAGGCGCAGCACATTGGCCACCGCCGTAATCAGCAAGAGCGCCAATAGCCCCCAGGGCTGCTGCGCCAGTGCCCCAAGCAGCCCCGCTGCCCCACCGCCACGCAGTTGGTTTAGCAACCCGGCGGCCTGCGTTTGGCCTAAGAACACGCTGGCATCGAACCGCCCGGGGTCCAGAAAAAAAGTGGCCATGCCCAGTGCGTGCTGCCCGGCGTAGAGCAGGGGGTAGCGCCGCAGCACGGCCCCCGCCGCCGCGTCGATGAGGCGCTGCCGGGCAGCAAAAGTGGGCGCGGCGTTGGCGGCGCGCAGGGTGCGGGCCACCCAAGTGGCTTCGGCCGCGGGGCCTTGGGCCTGGCGCAACACCCCAGCGGCATTGTAGTGCAGCAGGTTTATTTCGGCGATGCTGGAGAAATGGAAGTAGCCGGTGCGCTGCGCATTCCAGCCCATGTAGGCCAGGGCCAGCAGCAGGGGTAGGGCCCCAAACAGGGCCAGGATTGGGCGCCGCCGTTGCCAGGCCAGCCAGCTGCTTATTCCCAGAAAAACCAGGGTGAATGGCGCCAAAACCGGTTTCAGCAGCCACGCGGCAACTAGCGCGGTCGCCACGCCGGCCAGGTAGCGCGCCCGGCCAGTCCGGGCAAAAGCCGCCGCCAGCCCTACTCCCCCCAGCAGCACTGCTTGCAGCGGAATTTCGCTCATCACCACGTTGGCATAAATGAGCTGGGCCGGAAAGCTGAGCGCCAACGCCAACGCCACGGCCCATTCTGGCGAGCTGGGCGGGCGGGCGCGGGCCGCCGCCCAGCCACGCAGCACCACGGCCAGCGCGCCCAGGCTAAGCAAGTTTTGGAGCAGCAAAATGCCCACTGGGGCACCCACCGCCAGCACCAGCAACGGGTAGCCCGGCGGCCGAATGGTGAACTCCTGCACATCCTGGCCGGTGGGGGGGTAGGGCGGCAGCGGCCGGGCGTAGAGCTGCCCGTGCTGGCCCAGGTTTTGGGCTACTTGCCGGTAGCGGCCAGAGTCGGGAAAGGTATAGCGACCGGTGCGCAGGGCATAGGTACCGGCTAGCGCGTGGGCCAGCAGCAAGGCGAGCCACACGGCGGCGGGCAGGCGCCAGAGCCCGTTGCTACTAAGTGGAAGCTTGCCCACTGACAAACCAGGCGGGTGCTTCACCGGCTTACTGCGCTTTGGTGAAAAGCAGCGTAATAACGCCCCCGGTACTCTGCGATGCAGAAGTACTCATGGTGCTCTGTAGCGTGTAGCCTTCTTGGTAGAGCCCATAAAATAGCTTGTGGTACGCTTCGCTAACTTGTGCGAACTCCTTGTTGAAATTTCCTTTCGTATCGATTTCTACTAGTTCGCTTTTGCCTTCGCCACGCGTGATGACGGCTGTTGCGCTGGTTGAAAATTCCCGAATTCGGACTACTACAATGTCGGGTGGGCCCGCCATGGCGTGCATTGGCGCGGCCAGCGCCAGCAAATAGGCACCTAGCAAGATGAGCTTTTTCATACCGGCTAAGATACTGCGAGCTGCTACCCCCCTACCGCAGCAAATCCTGCTTGCGGTGGGCATCTAGGGCGAGCAAGCTGAACAACAGGATAGTGAACGACCACAGCGACGAACCGCCGTAGCTGAAAAATGGCAGCGGAATGCCCACCACCGGCGCCAGGCCCATTGTCATGCCCAGGTTCACGGCGAAGTGCACAAACAGGATGCTGGCCACGCAGTAGCCATAGGTGCGGCCAAACACCGATTTCTGGCGCTCGGCCACAAATAATATTCTACCCAGTAAGGTCAGGTAGAGCGCGATGACGACCAGGCAGCCCGCCCAACCCCACTCCTCGCCCACGGTGCAGAAGATAAAATCGGTGCTTTGCTCGGGCACGAAATCGAACTTGGTTTGGGTGCCATTGAGGAAGCCCTTGCCAAGCCAGCCGCCAGAGCCGAGGGCGATTTTGCTTTGCGTCACGTTCCAGCCCTTGCCCAGCGGGTCTTTGCCGGGGTCGATGAGCATTTCGATGCGCTGGCGCTGGTAGGGGTGCAGCACATTGTTGAAGAAGAAATCGACGGCGAATACCATGCCCACCACGGCCACCCACACGCTGATACTCAGGATGAGGTGGTGGCGCCAGAGCTTGGCATTAAGCGCAAATGCCGCCAGCAGAATAACCGTGAAGCCGCCCAGCAACCACAGCTTGGGTACCAGCAGCGCCAGCAATAGGATAATGCCGCCCGCCGCCAGCAGTAGCAATATCAGCGGCGACATGCCCTCGCGGAAATACGCCAGCAGCAGCGCGCCAAACACCAGCGCCTGCCCCGTCTCGTTAGATGCCAGGATGAGCGCCACCGGCAGCAGTGTGATGCCGGCCAGCACGGCCTGGTCGCGCCAGTTCTGGTTGCGCAGGTTGATGCCCGCCATAAAGCGCGAGGCCGCTAAGGCGGTGGTAAACTTGGCAAACTCGGCCGGCTGCAAGCGCACCGGCCCAAACTCGAGCCACGAACGCGAGCCCGCAATGGGCCGCGCCACCACTAGCGTTATGAGCAGCAGCACTATCATTACGCCATACAGCACGTAGGCAAACGTATCATAGGCCTTATAGTCAACTACTAGCAAAATACCAATCAGCACCACGGCGGTACCTATCCAGATGAGCTGCTTAAACCAGTTGAAGGCCATCAGCTCGCCAAAAGGCAGCGTGCTAAGCGGGTGCGCCGGCGCATCGGGCGAGTAGCTGGCCGCGTACACGGCCACCCAACCCAGGCCCACCAGCACGAGGTAGAGCAGCAGGGTAGGCCAGTCGAGGCTACGGGAAGAACGGGTAGTAACGGGGGACATTCAGAAAGCTTTCCGCAAAGGTCGGGGGTAGGGAGGCAGTGCGAGAGGCTGCGAGGGGGTGGGGCCGTTGGTGCGTCCGGCTTCGGCAAACTCAGCCGGATGTACCACGGCTTTTGCCCTCTTTCCCTCTCGCCTCGCAGCGTCCTACGCGTGTTAGTGGTGGGTAGGCGCCACGCCGTACTCTACCCAGTTTTCCCAGCGCTGGCGGCCGGGGGCCACTTTGCCGCGCAGGTACTTTTCTATCATCAGGCCGGCGGCGGGGGCGGCGAAGGTGCCGCCAAAGCCGGCGTTCTCGATAAACACGACGATAGCGATTTTGGGGTCGTTGGCCGGGGCGAAGGCCGCGAAGGTGGAGTGGTCGGGGCCGTGCGCGTTTTGCACCGTGCCGGTTTTGCCAGCCACCGAAATGCCGTACTGCGCCAAGCTGGCAAACGAGCCGGTGCCGCCACGCCCATCCACCACGGCCTGCATACCGGGAATAAGGTACTTGAAGAGCGTGGTATCGACGGCTGTGTAGTGGCGCTCGCGGTACTGCGGCAGCGGCTGCCCGGTGGCCCCAATGCCCCGCACAAAATGCGGCGCGTAGTAGTAGCCACGGTTGGCAATGGTGGCCAGCACATTGGCCATTTGCAGGCCCGTGATGCCGATTTCGCCCTGCCCGATGCTGAGCGAGTACACCGTTTTGTAGTTCCAGTGGTGGTAGCCGCGCAGCTTGTCGTAGAACTCGGGCGACGGAATGAGGCCGCGCTTCTCGTGGCCCATGTCTACCCCTAGCCGCTCGCCGAGGCCGAAGGTTTTCACCATTTTTTGCCACTGGCCCAGGCCCAGGCGGGCATCCTCGAAGCGGTTGGGCGACTGCCCGCGCAGCACCGCCGCCCGCATCACTTGGTAGAAATACGGGTTGCAGCTGTTCTTAATGGCAATGCTCACGTTGGCCGGGTACTCGTGGCGGTGGGTGCAGTGCACCAGCTTCTGGTTGCACTCGAAGCCCGTGTTGGGGCCCACCACGCCCAATTGCATGGCCACTAGCTCATTCACTAGCTTAAAGACCGAGCCAGGGGGGTAGGTCGCCATCAGGGGGCGGTCGAAGAGCGGGCGGTCGGGGTTGCGCAGCAAATCCATGTAGCGGTTGCCCATGCCCTTGCCAGTCAGCATCTGGGGCTCGTAGTGCGGGGCCGACACAAAGCACAGGATTTCGCCCGTCTTGGGGTCGAGGGCCACAATGGAGCCGCGGCGGCCGGCCAGCAGCTTTTCGCCGTAGGCTTGCAGGCTGGCGTCGATGCTGAGGTGCAAATCTTGCCCGGCCTGCGAAAGCGTGTCGAATTCGCCCCCGCGAAATGCCCCTTTATCGATGCCGCGCACGTTCACGAGCCGGTATTGCACGCCACGCCGGCCCATAAGCACGGGCTCATAAAACGACTCTAGGCCCGAAATGCCCACGTTTTCGCCCGGTGCGTAGTGGGCGTATTTGGGCGCTTCAAGCAGCTTCGGGGTGATGGAACCCACGTAGCCCAGGGCGTGGGCTAGGTTTTGGGTGCGGTAGGCGCGGGCCATGCGCGCCTGCGTGCGGAAGCCCGGAAAGTCAATCAGGTTATCCTGAATAGCCGCCATTTCGGGCGTACTCAGGTTTTGCACCAGCGGCGAAGGCTTCACCCGCGAGTACACTTTGGCGGCTTTCAGGCCCAGGCGCAGGTCTTCGATGGGCATCTGCATCAGGCGGCAAAACTTGGTCGAATCCAAGTGCTTCACCTCGCGGGGCACCACCATCAGGTCATATACCGGCGTATTAGTTACCAGCAGCGAATCGTGCCGGTCATATATCTGGCCGCGGTACGGCACCTGCACCTGCCGCTGCAAGGTGTTGCGGTCGGCCGCCACCTTGTACGAGTCATCCAGCACCTGTAAGTAAAACAATCGCCCGGCAAACAGCAGCCCCACCAACGTAAAAATTGCCAGCACCACGTAGCGCCGGCCCTCCAAGTATTGCATACTCAAAGTTACGCCCCAATAAAGCGCGGCGATACCCGAATCAGGCAAGCGGCTCGCTCAAAAATGCCATTCAGGCAAGCCTCACTGGCAATAATTGGCCGTGGCTAGCACAAAAAGAAGCCCACCAACACAGAGCTGGTGGGCTTTTTCAATAGCAGGCGAGGGGCAGCAGCTTAGTTAAGCGAAGCCGAGTGCATCTTCATAATTTGACGGGCCTGGGCCAGGTTGGTATCTTTTGAGTTAACGGCCAGATAGATAAACTTGCCACCGTCAGCTGACAGCTTCAGCAAATGCAGCTGGTCGGTTAGGGTCAGGAGGATATCCTGTACGTTCTGATTCAGCTTCAGGGCCTGGATAGCTTTTAGCTTCGACTTTACTACTTCCGTGTTATAGGCGGCGGCCGTTTCGATATCGAATTCGGCAATGTTGGTGTGCGAGGCCAGGGGCATGCCGGTTTCTACTTCTACTACCGCTACGGCTAGCAGGGTAGGCAATTCGGCCAAAATGCCTTGTACAGTTTGCTTGGGGGTAATCATACAAAAAAAGTAAAAAGAAGATGAAGAAAGAGAAAGAAAACAGCGTAAACGAACAGTAAAAGCTAGCAAACCGCAGCTCAGCTACTGCTTATTGAATTAAATGAGAACACGATTCAGCAGATGAGCTCAGGAAGTACAGCGGCGCACCACTTCCTTCACTATGCCCAGGTTGGCATCGACGAGGCGCACGGCCACAAAGCAATATTGACCACCCTCTTTCAGGGGACGCAAGTGATGAAGCTGGTCTTCCAGAATAATCGACACATCGGTGAGGGGGCCCCCAATCCAGGCTTTCGCAGCCACTCCTTCCTGCATGGTGCGCAGCAGCTTGGTGTTGCGTAGGCTGAGCTGGTTGGGGTTGTAGCTGTTGCTAACCGTGTAGAACGCCAGCACATTTGCCACTTGCGTATCAACTATGTAACCGAGCAACAGCTCAGGCAGCTCCGCTAGGATCCCCTGGAGCATTTTCTCAGCTTCGCGGCTTGGCTCGCTAGCGGTAGGTACAACTATTTTTTTGAGTTGCAACCGGTTAAAGAAAGGAAAATTCATGTGCAGAAAGCGAGGAGAATCCGTGGCACTTATTCCACGCCGGAGGCTACTTTTTACTCAAATAGCCACCGCCAATCACTCTCAGGCGAGCTTGCTGGCCGCATTGGGGGTAGGGCGGCGGCACTAGGCAACTAAGGCTGAGCGCTCAGCTCTAAGTATTGGGTTGCACCGCCCTACCCCCACACCAGTACCCAAGCAGCACGCTAGCGAAAGCGAGTGAAAAGGAGAATAGGCCTGGCACGACTTCATGCCGAATAGACTACTGGGCGGGCTAAAACGGCCACCAATGGTGCTTCTTTTTGATATCGGTGCGGGGCAGCAGCGTTACGTTGTGCACACCCTGGCCTTTTACCTGCACCTCTTCTTCGCTGTAGCCGCCATAGCCAAACTGCAGTTGCAGGGCCTGGCTTGCTGGTACCACCAGCGTGTACTTGCCGGTGGCATCGGTGCTTGCTCCGCGGCCGTTGTTTTTATCTAGCACCGTAGCACCCACCAGTGGGTGGCCGTTTTCATCCAAGATGCGGCCTTTCACGGTCATCATCTTGCTGGCCACCATTGCCTCGGGTGCAATTTCGGCAGTAGCAACTGCCTCTACAGCCGGCGCAACAAGCTTAGCTGTCGTCGGATTTATCACCGAGCGGCTGCCAGCGAAGGCTGCACCACTCAGCAAAGCTCCTACTACTAATAAAGAACCGGCGCGTTGCCGAAAACGCGCTGGCTCGGTGCGAACCAGGTGAAATTGCTGCTGCAACCAACCTACTGGCTGCACCGCGTGGCCTTTACTTTGTAAGGCATGGAAACGCTCAAATGCTTCCGTTCCTTTAGCCGGATTAGCCTTGAAATAGGCATCTACCAATTCTGTATTTTTACTGGATAAATCGCCGCGCAAATACGCATCACGATAGCCAGGTAGAAGCTCGGCAGTAATGGGATGAAAGGGGTTTGTACTTAACGCCATGAAATGTGAAGAAAAAAGGAGAAGGGGAAGGGAGCGCGAGTGATAATAACTTACTAATGATATGAAGGCACGGAGCCATCCATGTGCTTTATAATGCCTTACGCCACAAATGTAGTAGCAGATTTAATATACTGATTCCAATACAGCACAAAATTCTTAATAAACTAGTTGGGTTTAGTCAATATCTATCTAAACGCTAGGTTTTCGTCGTTAAAGCGAATCAAGCATACATAAAACCGGTCGTCTAAGAAATAAGTCAAATGGCATTTAAACAATTTTAATTATGCTTAAACACATTAAATAAGGTACGCTATCAAATACTTCTGCTTATGCTACTAGCAAAGCATTAGATAGGCCGTTCCGAACCTGCCGCCGGACCAGCTAGTAACTTTGTGTTTTCCTCGTGTTCCTATGCCTCCCCTCGCCATCCCTACCGCCAACACTGCTTTTGCCGGCCTCATCTCGGTAGTAGCCCCGCTCTACAACGAGGCCGATACGGTGGCCCAGCTCGTGAGCCGCGTGGCCGCCGTGATGCAGCAGCATGGCTACGACTACGAGCTTATCCTAGTCAACGATGGCAGTTCAGACCGCAGCTGGAGCATTATGCAGGACCTGGCCGCCCACGACCGCCACTTGGTAGCTATCGACCTGGCCGGCAACTATGGCCAGACGCTGAGCTTGCGCGCGGGCTTTGCCCAGGCCCGGGGTGAGGTTATCATCGCCATGGACGGCGACTTGCAGCACGACCCAGCCTACATTCCGCAGTTTATCAGCCTCATCAACGAGGGCTACGACATGGTGGGCGGCGCCAAAGCTAAGCGCCCCGAGGGCGCCATTGCCACGGCGCTGGCTACCACGGCGCACGGCATCATCCGGCAGCTGTCGGGGGTGCAACTGCGCTATTTTGGAGCCACTTATAAGGCCTACCGTAGCTACCTGGTGAAGAATGTGGAGATGCTCGGCGACGCTCACCGTTTCTTGGGTGCGCTGGTGGCGCGCAAGGGCTTGCGCTACTGCGAGTTTCCAATTGAAATTCACGAGCGGCAATTTGGCCAGAGCAACTACAAGATTAGCAAGTTGTTCTACGTCATTCTCGACCTGTTTATTCTGCGGTTTTTCATTGTGCACTCGCGCAAGCCGTTCCGGCTGTTTGGCCTGGCCGGACTGCTGAGTTTGTTCACGGGTAGCCTGCTGGCGGGGCAGTTCTTGGTGCGCTCCATCTTCTTCGGGCTGAATATCGAAGGCACCTACCCCCTCGAATTTATCTTTAGCCTGTTTCTCATTATGGCGGGCATTTTCCTGCTCTGCTTCGGCGTACTAGCCGAAATTGGGATGTATAATTACTACTCGCGCCGCACCCGCACACCCTACATTGTGCGGCACACGGCGGCCTCGGCAGTGGTGGGAGAACAAATAAAATATTAATTCCTACCCCTGCTAACGCGGAACAGTCGAGGCAACTCGGTGTGCCTGCTCGGCGGTCGCGCTAGGAATCGAACCTAGAACTAGCGCTTCGGAGGCTCCCATACTACCTGCTGTACTAGTTGAAAAAGCTCATTATCAACTGCGACGACTACGGCTGGGATGCGCCCGCCACCCAGGCCATCCTGGAGCTGGGCGCAGCCGGGCAAGTAAGCAGCACCACCGTGATGGCCAATTTCGCCAGCGATGCTGAACTGCGGGCGCTGGCAAAATTGGCTTCCCCTACCCTCTCGGTGGGCCTGCACCTTACCCTAAATGCGGGCCAGCCGCTGAGCGCCGCCTCGCAAGTACCGTCGCTGGTTGATGCCAACGGGCAGTTTTACTCATCGAGCCAGCTATGGCAGCGGTTTTTGCTGGGCCAAGTGCGCTCCGCCGAGCTGAAGCTGGAAATAGCCGCCCAACTGCGCCGCCTCGCCGCGGCCGGCCTACCCCCCTCGCACGCCGACAGCCACCAGCACTTGCACCAGTACCCGCTGCTGGGCCCAGCGCTGCTGGGCAGCTTGCGCGAGTTGGGCGTGCGCCGGGTGCGCCGCCTCACGGCCGCCGGCCGCCTCGACGGGCGCGGGCTGGTGCTGCAAGCTTTTGCCCTGAGCAGCCGGCGGGCGCTGCGCGGCTTCGCTACGCCGGGGGCGCTGGTGAGCACTTTTTCGACCGAAGCGGCGAGTGCCGCTGGCTTTCGGCGGGGGGTAGGGGCCGCGTTTGGGCAGGCGCAGGTAGTAGAATTTATGAGCCACCCCGGCCTGAGCGAGCGTCCCGGCTCGCCGCTGATGCGGGTGCCCGAATATACGTTTTGGCGCAGCGGCGAAGCACACGAACTGCTGCGCGAACTAGGCGGCGAGCTAGTGAGCTACGCTCAGTTCGCGCAGTGAGCAGAAAACTTGCTCATTGCTCATTGCTCACTTTAACAAAGGCTCCTACTAGCGATACCAGCGCCGAGATGACGTAAAACAATACGCTCACGCTTACTGCCACTGGCACACTGAGGGCAAATAGCTGGGCGCCGTACAAAAAAGTTAGTTCGCGAGCGCCCAGGCCGCCCACCGTCAGGGGCAGCACCGCTACTATCGACGAAGCCAAAAATACCAGCAGGTAGGGCAGCACCGGGCCACCACTGGCGCCCAGCGCCGCTAGTAGTGCCCACGCACACAATACCTGCGACCCCTGCACCCCCAGCGCTTGCCACGAAGTGCGCCCCAACGCCCCCCGAAATTCCTTAAATAGCCAGCTGGCCAAGCCGTAGCTCAGGCCCAGGCCCAGTGGCACCAGGGCCAGTGCCCCTACCCGCCACCAACCAGGGTAGGCAGTGCCCCCAAATAGCAGCAATAGCAGCACCAGCAGCGCCACCATGCCGCTGATTCTATCGAGCAGTAGCGCCCGAAAAATGGCCGCCCGCCGCCCCGGAAATTCCTTCCCCAGCAAATACACCTTGTAGCCATCGCCCCCAATACCACCCGGCAAAAACAGGTTGTAGTACATTCCCAGCCAGTACAGCCGCAGGTTGTAGCGCTCCGAAAGCTGAATACCGACGGCCTGAAAAAATGTATTAAGCCGCACCGAAGCAATGAGCTTGGAAAGCGTGAAGAGCGCTACCGCCAGCGCTAGCCATCCTGGCCGCGCCTGGCGCAGCGTGCGGCCCAGCAGCGGCAAATCGAGGTGGCGCGCCACCAGCCACAGGGCGCCAGCCATAAAGGCCAGCTTGGCTAGCAGCGGGAGGTATCGGCGCCAGGCGGGCATGCGAGGGGGTAGGGAAAACGGTAACAGAAAATGATAAGCGGCACTCTTACC
This sequence comes from Hymenobacter ginkgonis, assembly GCF_009755225.1. Classification (GTDB taxonomy): domain Bacteria; phylum Bacteroidota; class Bacteroidia; order Cytophagales; family Hymenobacteraceae; genus Hymenobacter; species Hymenobacter ginkgonis. The sequence goes on along the minus strand of NZ_WQKZ01000005.1, from coordinate 42,901 downwards.
GACTACTGGGCTCAGGGCCAGCAGCGCCTATTTCATCTCGACGACCCGAAACACGATGCCTCCATCAATAGTAAACTTGTCGAGCGTGCGGTAGGCAAGGCCATTCAACATACGCTCGTCGGCCAGGTAGAGCGTGCCGGGGCGCGGGGGTAGGGGCCCAGTAATAAGCGTTTCGCCGCGCTCGCGCGAGATGTAAAACGCCTCCACATTGTCGAGCAGCGAATTGGGCCAGAGTACCAGCGGGCGGCCCTTGGTTTCGCGGCCCACGCGCACAGCGTCGGTGCGGTAAGCTACCTCGGGCGAAGTTTGGATGCGCGCCGGGAAGATGAATACATCGAACGCTAGCCGCAGCACCAATAAATAATAGCCCAGCACTAGCAGGCGGTAGTCGGCGAGGCGCCAGAACAGGTACGCCAGCAACGCCAGCGGCGCAAACAGCACTAGGCTCAGCAACCACGAATCGGGGACGCCACGCATAAAAGCCAAGTGGGCTGGGGCTACCAGTCCTAGCTTGGCCGCGGCGCGCAGCAGTGGCGGCCCCAGCACCCCGAGCGTAGTAGCCGCCAGCAGCAGCAGCCACGAGGCATCGAGCCAGCGCACCTGCCAGGCCCGGCGCGCCCACAGCTCGTGGTAGAGTGGTACCACTACGGTCAGCCCAAGCGGAATCAACATAAATAAGTAGCGCGGAATAGTAGCCGGCGACAGCCAATACACCGGCAGCACCGCCAGAAACAGCAGCGCATTATAACGCCGAAACGCAGGCCCGAAAATGGCCTGTCGCCAATCGCGCCGCAGTAGGCACACGCCAAGCAGCGTCCAGGGCAAGAAATGCTTGATAAAATCGAAGGGAAATAGCAGCACGTACCGAATCGAATCGGCCACAGGCTGCTCGGCCACGGTACGTTGGCTCGACTGCGACCAGAGCGTAGCCAGGGCCGTTTCGAGTGAATTGTGGTGGCTATAAATGGCGAAGTACGTGCCCAGGATACTAGCCAACACCCCTACCCCCAGCACATGCTGCCAGCCAAAAAGCCGCCGCCACTGCCGAGTATCGAGGCAGTACACCAGTAAGGCGATGGCCTGAAACACCAGCGACGGCAGCCCTTTTAGGAGGAAGCCAATGGCCACCAGCACGTAGCTCACCACAAATAGCCGCACCCATTGCCCACGCTGCCCATAGTGCCAAATGGCCATAAAGCCCAGCCACGTTAGGCCAGCGTGCCATAAGTCAATCAGCCCCAGAAAGGAATCGTAGAAGAGCACCCGGCCCGTAGTGGCAAAAGCCAGCGCTACCGTAAATGCCAGCCGGCTGCCCAATTGCGGACGCAGCACCCGCCAAATGGCCGCCGCGTACAGCAGCAGCGCCGCAATGGTGGGGAGGCGCAGGATAAACTCGTCCTGCCGCCCCGTTATTCTGAATAAGGCTATTAGCAGCCAGTTAAACAGGGGCGGCTTGTTGTAGTAGGGAAAGCCTTGCAGTGTAGGCGCAAAAAACTGGCCCGAGTGGTGCATTTCCAAGGCCACCAATGCCCGAATAGGCTCATCAACCAGCAGCGGCATCCAGCCTAGGTGCAGCAGCAGCGCCGGCAAGGCCACGGCCAGCGTAAGCCCGGCCACCCAGGCGGGCCGCTTGCTCAGCGCTGCTAGAGCCCGGCGGGCCAACGATTCTACCACGATGCGTGTTCTTAAAGTCGATAGCTGGCCGCTAGTGCGCCAAGCTCCGCAAAGGTACGAGGCAGCCCTCCGTAGCAGTTTGGCTTGGCTGACTTCCTTTTAGTAGTATTTGTAACTTTTCGTAAGTTTGACGCATGCCCGCCGCCCCTACCCCCACCACTGCCCCCGACCGCCTCACCCAAACCCTCCTACGCCACGGCCTGCGCCAAACGCCCGTGCGCCGCGCCGTGCTGGCCGCCGTGTCGGGCAAGGGCTACGCGCTCACCGGGGCCGAGATTGAGCAGGAAATCGGCGCTGATACCGACCGCATCACGCTCTATCGCACCCTCAAAAGCTTCGAGCAGAGCGGCCTCATCCACCGCGTTATCGACGATACTGACGTGCTGCGCTACGCCGCCTGCTCCATCGAGTGCTCGGCCGGCGCCCACTTCGACAACCACGTGCACTTCAAGTGCGGCGTGTGCAGCCACACCTACTGCCTAAGCCAAGTGGCCATTCCGGCGGTGCAGCTGCCGGGCGGCTTTCAGGCCGAGCGGCGCGACTTTTTGCTGTCGGGCGTGTGTCAGTTTTGCCAGGCTGGCTAGCAAGGGGTAGGGCTATACCCAGCACATAGCAGGATTTCTTCACCAAGCATCAACAAAAAAGGCGCCTGCAAGCTAGCTTGCAGGCGCCTTTTAAGCGGAAACGGGAGTGGAGAATATCGGAGTCGAACCGATGACCTCTTGCATGCCATGCAAGCGCTCTAGCCAGCTGAGCTAATCCCCCATTTTTTGTTTGGCCGCGGCGCCTATTGCGCGTTGGTTCTGCAAAAGTACGGTAGCTTTTCACTTGTGCAAGGGGTAGGGCCAACATTCTTCGCAACTCCCCCGCAATCAGGCCCAAAAAAAATGGGCGGGGAAATTTCCCCGCCCATTTAAGGTAGCTAGTGGCCGGGTGGCCGCCGCTATTAGTTGAAGCTGTAGCGCACGCCCAGCTGCCCCTGCCAACGCGACAGGAACGGCGCGTAGTCGTACGACCGGTTGGTAGTCGTGAACGAAGTTGGGAACGAGAAGGTCGGCTGTACGCCGGGGCCCGTTGCCTCGGGGCGCAGTAGCTCCACGGCGTTGTTGGACACGGTGTACTGGCGGCCCCAGTTGTTGTTGAGCAGGTTGCCCACGTTCTGCACGTCAAACGTTACCTGGATGGTGTTTTTCTTACCGCCGGCAATAAAGTTGAAATCCTGGGCGATACGCATGTCAATCTGGTGCGTCCAGGGCAGGCGGGCAGCAAAGCGCTCCACTACCTGGCCGCGGTGCGAGCGCAGGTAAGGGTCATTCTCGATGAAGGCATCCAGCTGGTCCTGAATCTGCGCTACCGTGCGGGTATCGGTGGTGCTACTGCGCACGAGCACGATTTGGCTGGCGTCACGCACGTTGGTCGGCACGTAGAGCAGGTCGTTGCTGGTGTTGCCATCGCGGTTCACGTCGGCGCCCTGGCCGTAGATGTAGGTCAGGGGCTGGCCCGACAGACCTTCGTAGAATACGGTGAACGTAGTGGCCATCGCGTCATTAGCGTAGCGGAACGTGTAGCCGGCGCTGCCGATTACGCGGTGGCGCTGGTCGTTGCGCGAGTAGCCTAGCTCGGGGTTGTTGGGGTCATAGGCTACCTGGTTGAAGCCGTAGTTCGACGAAGCCGTGCTGCTGATGCCGCTGTTAACTTCTTTCGACACGCCGTAGGTGTAAGCAGCCGTCGTGTTCAGGCCGCCCAAGAAGCGCTTCTGCAGCTGGAAAGTGGCATTGTAGCGGTAGCCCTGGCTGGTGTTATCGAGCAGGTATACGTTGGTGTAGCTCTGGTTAACGCGGCGGGCGGCAGTAGTAGCCGCGTACACGGGGCGTTGGTCGGGGCCAGCCAGGCGGCCTACTGGGGCCGTCAGGTTCAGGTCTTTGTAGTAGATATCGTTCAGCGTCTTGGAGTAGATGCCTTCCACCGTAGCAACTACGTCGCCGGGCAGGCGGAAGTCAACGGCCAAGTTCGAGCGCCATACCTGCGGCAGCTTGAAGTTGTCGCTCACCAGGTTAATCTGGGTAGTGGGCACGTTGCTGTAAGTAGTCGCGATTTTGGTGGGGTCGATTTGCACCGGCAGGGTGGTCGAAGCAGGGGTAGTGCCGCTGGCTGGCGTACCCGTCTGGTTTACCGAACCCTGAATCAGGCCGCTGTTGGTGTAGCTGTTCGAAATCCACACGAAAGGCACGCGGCCCGAGAAGATACCGGTACCACCGCGGAGCTGCACTTTCGAGTCGTTGTTCACGTCCCAGTTGAAGCCGATACGGGGCGAGTACAGCACCTGCCCGTTGGGGGTGTTGCTGGTGTGGTACTGGCTGCCGAACTGCGTAGCTACGCCTTCGTTGTTGCCGGGCTTATCCGCAAACACGGGTACGTCGATGCGCATCCCCAAGGTCAGGCGCAGGTTCTCGGTGGGCGTGTATTCGTCCTGAGCGTAGAAGCCCAACTGGGCTGCTTTAAACTTGGCCTCGCCATTGTTGGCGGTAGCGTAGCTCGACTGCACCTGGGTAGCACGGCCAGCCGCGAAATTATCGATAGACGTGAAGGTGTAATAACCAGCGCCGTTATTAAGGAACAAGTTGCGGAATTTGTAGCCTTCGTTGTGCGTGCCTAAGGTGAGGGTATGCTTGCCGAACTGCTTGGTCAGGTTGTCGGTGATTTCCACGATGTCCTGGTCAAGCTGGTTAGCGACCGAGCTACGCTCCTGGCCCAGCTGGTAGGTGATACCGTTGTCGACAATCTGGTAAGCCGGGCCGGGAGCCCCTACCACGTCGCGCGAGTCGCGGATGGCGCTGTAACTCAGAATCAGCTTATTAGAGAAACCACCCGTGAAACGCGAGTTCAATTCAGCTACCGTATTATTGGTGATGTTGCTGAATTTATAAGCGTTGTTGCTGAAGCGCACGTTGTTGGCAGTGCGGGTAATGTTGTCGTCAAACGCCTTTACGAAGTTGTGACGCAGCGTCAGGGTGTTATTTTCCGAGAGGTTGAAGTCCAGACGAGCAAAAATCTTGTTGCTCTCGGTGCGGCGCGTGATGTCGCCGTACGAACCAGCGTCATAGTTGCCGTAGAGGGGCGAGTTCGCGATAGCGGCAATGCGATTCAGGCTTTCAATAGGAGCGCGCGAGTCGGCGGTGCCGGGCACAAAGCCCAGCGGGGTGTTTACGCGAGCAATTTCGCCGTTCAGGAAGAAGAATACCTTGTCTTTCACCAGGGCGCCACCTACCCGGAAACCGGTAGTGTAGTTCGAAAACTTGTCGGCCTTGGTGCGAGGCTCAGTTACGCTTTTACCAATCGAATTTTGGTTGCGGCCAAAACCGTAGATAGAGGCCGATACGTCGTTCGAACCCGAGCGGGTAACAGCGTTTACGCCGGCGCCAGTGAAGCTACCCAGCGTTACGTCGTAGGGCGCCAGCACTACCTGAATCTGGTCGATAGCATCGAGGGCGATAGGGTTGGTGCTTGCTTGGCCACCGGGCGTACCCGAAGCCGCCAGGCCAAACACGTCGTTGTTCACAGCACCGTCGATGGTGATGTTGTTGTAACGGTTGTTGGCACCGCCAAACGAGGAGCTGCCGCCGCCGCCCGCTTGGGGGGTAAGACGGGTAAAGTCAGTCAGGTTGCGGTTCAGCGTGGGCAGTTGGTTGATTTGGGCGCGGCTCACGTTGGTTTCCGCACCGGTGCGGCCAGCGTTGATAACCGGGTCGGGGCGGCCAGTTACGACTACGTTGCCCAGTTCGGTGGTCGAAGCGCTCATGGGCACATCGAGGCGCAGGGTTTCGCCCAGCGACAGGAAAATCCCCGTGCGGGTTACATCCTGGTTGCCTACGAAGCTCACTTTAATCGTGTAGGGCCCGCCAACGCGCATGCCCTGAATGTTATAGCGGCCGTCGCCGTTGGTACCCACGCCATATTGGGTGTTGGTAGGCGTGTGAATAGCTAGAACCGTGGCACCGGGCAGCGGTTCGCCCTTTGCATCGGTAACTGCCCCGTTGATGGAGGCGGTGGTAGCACCCTGGCCCCAGCTAAGCTGGGTTGTGCCAACAGCGAGCACCAGCAGTAGCAGGTAGCGTAAAACTTTCTGAATCATACAGAAAATGGTTAGTGATTAATGGTGACATGCCTAACAGCAAGGGCAAAGTTACGGGCAGCGCGCCGCTAGCCCCGTCATTAATGCTTCACGAGCCGCAAAAAAGGAGGCTTTCCGCGTATTTGCCTTACCCCTCATTATTCGGGCAGGGTGCCTGCTAGTGGCTGTCATCTTCCGCAGTCCCAGTTTTTATCCAGGTTTCTTCGTCAAAAATTAAAAAACTGGACCGTTTAGCGCAAAAAAAGGGCGGGAAATTCTTCCCGCCCTTTTCTCAAAAAAAATCAGTTTGCGTAGCTCAGCTCTCCACTAGTTGAAGATGTAGCGCACGCCGAGCTGCATCTGCCAGCGCGAAGCGAGGCTGGTTACGTCGTCGCGGTAGGTGGTGCTGAGCGCCGTGCCGGGGGTAGCAATGATGCCAGGCGTGGTGCCGCTGCCGCGCGTCACAACCGGAGCCGTGAGGTAGGGGAAGGTGAAGACCGGCTGCCCGGCGGCGTTGTAGCCCTGGTAAGACAGCAGCGCCGTACGATTGGCGAACTGCGCCTTGCCCCAATTGCTGTTCAGCAGGTTGCCCACGTTGAAGATGTCCACCGTCAGCTGGAGCGTGTTGCGGTCTTTGCCGATGTTGGTGAAGATGTCTTGCAGCAGCTTCACGTCAATTTGGTGCTGCCAAGGGTTTTGGGCGCCGTTGCGCTCCATGTACTCGCCGCGGTGCTTGCTCAGGTAGGGGTCCTGGCTGATGTAGGCGTCGAGGTCGGCGTACTGCTGGGCAGCAGTATAAGTGCCAATGCGGGCCGGCGTGCCCCCACCCGTGGCGCGGGTGTCGGTGATGGCAATATCAATGAGGTTGATATCGGTGGCGCTGCGCGGGATGTACACCAAGTCGTTCACCGTCTGGCCATCGCCATTCATGTCGCCAGCGTAGGTGTAGCTAAAGCGAGTGGAAAGGCCATTGAACGCCGGCGCGCCCACGTAGAAGGCCGACAGTGTGGTGCCCAGGTGCCCGAGGTACTCGCGGCGGTACGAAAGCGCGGCCACAATGCGGTGCTGCTGCAGGTACGACGAGTAGCTGAGGGCGTCCGCATTTGGGTCACCGCTCACGTAGCGGTCACGCCAGATGTTGGTGGGCGTCGAGCCGCCGTCGTTCACCGAGCGCGAGTCGGTGTAGGTGTAGGCCGCGCTGGCAAACAAGCCGTTGCTAAAGCTCTTCTGCAACTGGGCCGTCAAGGAATACGAGTAGCCCTTGTTGGTGTTCTTCATCAGGATGGCATCCGTGATGTTAGGCGTGCGGGCCGTGTTGGTGGGCGCCGACGAAGTGCCGAGCAAGCCGTAGATGCGGTTGTAGGGCGTAGCCGTAACCAGGCCATTGGCATTAGGCGTGCCGCTGAAGTTGTAGAAAATCGGCCGGGCATCGCCGCCCTGCTGGCCCTGGGCCGCATTGGCGTTGCGCACGGGGTTGGGCAGGTTCACGTTTTCGAACGCTAAGGCATTCATGTCCTTGGTGTACAAGCCTTCAATGGTAGCCACAATTCCGCCAAACAGCTCTTTGTCGATGGCCAGGTTTGAGCGCCACACCTGCGGAAACTTGAAGTTTTGGTCCGTCACGGCCAGGTTGTAGCCCGTGGGGGCGGCGGCGGCCGTGGTGGGGCGGTAGGCGTTTACGTTCGGATTGAAGGGGTAGGCCTGCGTGGGGCTAGCCGCCGGGCCCGTCAGGATGTTGGGGTTGCCGCTGGCCGTGGCGTCGAGGGCGCCGAAGAGAATACCGTTGTTGCTGGCCTGGTTGGAAATCAGTACGTAGGGCACGCGGCCTGTGAAGATGCCCGTACCACCACGCACTTGCGTTTTGCGGTCGTCGTTCACATCCCAGTTAAAACCGATGCGGGGCGAGTACAGCACCTTGCGGACCGGAATCTGGCCGGTATTGAGCTGCACGCCGTTGCGGAACGTGAGGGCGCCGCCAGTAGAACCCGACGCGTCGGCGCCGCCGCCCACGTACACGTTCTGCACCAGGTTGTTGCTGATAACGGGCAAGTCACCGCGGATGCCCACCGTGAATTTCAGGTTTTGGCGAGGCGAATACTCATCCTGCAGGTACAGGCCGTACTGCTGGGCATTGACATAGGCAAACGGAATCTGGTCGCTGCCGTTAGCGTTGTACTGCAGGCGGTACACCGAGGCGTTTTCGCGGCCGGGGCTGGGGTTAGTGGTGGTGTTGTAAGCTGTGTACTGGCCGTTGGTGCGGTCATAAGAGTAGCCGTTGGCGTTGTAGAAGTCCTCCAGCGAGTTGTAGCGGTACAGGCCGTTGTAGTTCGGGGCAAAGCCGTTGGTGAACTTGTAGAACTCGTTGTAAGTACCCACCGTCACGTTGTGCTTGCCGAGGTAGGCCGTGAAGTTGTCGCCTACCTGGTACACGTCGGTGTTCAGCACGTTGCCGGCCGTAAAGGGCTCGTAGCCAAACGAGGTGAGGGTAGCCGTGGGCGCCGAGTACGCGGGGTTGTTATTGGTAGCGGTTGGGAAGGCCGTCAGGCCCACGTTGGTGCCAATATCCACCAGCGGAAACACCGAAGAGAGCGTCGAACGGAAGTCGCGGAACGCCGAGTAGCCAGCCGTCAGGTTGTTCGAGAATTTGCCGGCGCCCAGCGTCGAGTTCAGTTCGGCGATAAACGAGTTCAGGTTGTTGTTGATGGTGTAGTAGGCCGACTGGTAGGGCAGGCCAAACTGGCTCTGCGAGCGGGTGCCTACCGCGCCGCTGGCGCTCGGCGCGATGTCGGCGTACGACTTCAGGTAGTTGTACTTAATGTTGAAGCGGTTGTTGGGGCTGATGTTCCAGTCCAGGCGCGCCGTAATCTTGTCGCTGTTCTGGCGCAGTTGGTAGTTCTGGTAGGCGCCGGTTTCATAGCCGTAGCGCTCGCGCAGAAAGTTGGAAAGGGCCGTCAAATCCTGGCTGGTCGCGGCTGAGGTAGTGGCCGTAGCCGCTTGGCCCGCTACCGAAGCCTGGTAGTTGCCGGTTGGCGGGGCATTGCGCAGCTCGCGCTCGGCGTTCACGAAGAAGAATAGCTTGTCCTTCACGATGGGGCCACCCACGCGGAAACCGAAGTTCTTGAGGTTGAAGGGGGGGTAGGCGGAGTTTACGTCGCCTACTTTGCTACCTACCAAATCCTGGTTGCGGTAAAAGCCATAAACGGAGGCCGAAACCCGGTTGCTGCCGCTACGCGTTACGGCGTTGATGCCGGCGCCGGTAAAGGAGCCCTGGCGCACGTCGTAGGGCGCAATGCTCACCTGAATCTGGTCGATGGCATCAATCGAAATTGGCTGGGCACCCGCTTGGCCACCAACCGTCGAGGCCAGACCAAACGAGTTATTGAAGATTGCCCCGTCGATTGTGATGTTGTTGAAGCCCGTGTTGCGGCCGCCAAAGCTCTGGCCACTAGCCTGGGGGGTAAGGCGGGTAAAGTCGTTGAACGAGCGGTTGAGGGTAGGGAGGCGCTCAATGGCTTCGCGTTGCACCGTGGTAGCAGCGCCCGTGCGGTCGGCGTTGATAACCGGGTTCTGGCGCCCGCCCGTCACGGTTACTTCGGCCAAGGAAGTGGTAGCCTCCCCTAGTTTGGCATCGAGGCGGTAGTTCTCGGCTAGCGTCAGGTTGATGCCCGTGCGGGTGTAGTCCTGGTAACCTACGAAGGTAACTTTTACCGTGTAGGGGCCACCCACGCGCATGTTCTGGATGTTGAAGCGGCCCTCGGCGTTGGTCGGAGCTACGTACTGCGTGTTGGTGGGCGTATGCACGGCAATGACCGTAGCGCCTGGCAATACTTGGCCTTTATTGTCGGCAATAGTGCCGCTCATGGCCGCGGTAGTAGCGCCTTGGCTCCAGCCCAATTGGGCCGTAAGTAGGGCTACCAGCAGCAGCAATAATCGATGGTATGTATACTTCATAAGCGAAAGATTGTGATTTAAAGGAGAAGTTAACAATCCCGTCAAAGGTAACTATCCTCTGGAAATCACAATATTACGCCAATGTTAAGAATGAATGACCCCTCTACAGAGCCAGATTTATTGTTCTGGTAATCAATAATCTACAAATCTTAAAATCGCGGTCGCACAGCGCGCACAAAACGGCTCAGGTAGTAGTCCGACTCGAAACTATTCTCGACTACGCCCAGCGAAGTAGAGGCGTGAATAAACTCTACCCCCTCGTTATCGACCACCGTTACCATGCCCACGTGGGTGATGGTGCTAGAGCCCGGCGAGGCCCCAAAGAAGATGAGGTCGCCCGGCCGCAACTCGGTCGGCTTCACGGGGTCGCCCCACACGGCTTGCTCGTTGGAAGAGCGCGGAATGGTAACGCCCGCCTCGGCAAATGACAATTGTAGCAGCCCCGAGCAGTCGAGGCCCAGGCGCGTGGTGCCGCCAAAAAGATAGGGCACGCCCTGGTACGAGCGCGCCGCCTCAATCACCGAAGCCAGCGTGCCCGTGGCGTTGCCCATGCGCGTGACGTGCTTGGTTTTGGTAGTAGTAGCCACGCTGCCGGCCGAGGAGGGGGTAGTAATTTTTGACTTACTCTTGACCACCGGCGCGCGGCCGGGGGCGTAGCGGCCGCGGCGCTCGGCGGCTTTCTGGCGGGCCAGGTCGCGGGCCGAGTAGTAGCGGCCGTTGCGCTGGTTGAGCTTGTGGCTACAGCTGCTGCCTAGCAGCAACAGCACCAGCATCAGGCCGTAAGCTACCCACCACCCGCTACGGGCGGCCGGGCGGCGAGGAGCATTTTTTGCTTTCGTCATCGGCCGTACCTTCGTTTTCTCACGCTGCATTACTGGCAAATATAGCCTGGCGGCTAGTAGCCGCCCTTTTCATTTATGCAATTCAACGCCCTTACGCCCGAGCTAGTATCTGCTTTCGAGCACATTCTGAGTTCGGCGCACGTCCTCCTACCCCAGCACACCGAGGCCGACCAGTACGAAGCCTACGGCCGCGACCACACCGAGGACTTCCACTTTCCGCCCGATGTGGTGCTGCGCCCCGGCACCACCGAGGAGGTGAGCGCCATCATGCGCCTCTGCCACGAGCACCGCGTGCCCGTGACGGCCCGCGGCGCGGGTACGGGCCTTAGCGGGGCCGCCCTGCCCATCCACAAAGGCGTGCTGCTGAGCATGGAGCGTTTCAATAAAATCCTCAAAATCGACGAGCAGAACCTGCAAGCCACCGTCGAGCCGGGAGTAGTGACGGAAGTATTTCAGAATGCGGTGAAGGAAGTGGGTCTGTTTTACCCGCCCGACCCGGCCAGCAAGGGTTCGTGCTTTTTGGGCGGTAACCTCAGCCAGAGCAGCGGTGGCCCTAAAGCGGTGAAATACGGTACTACTCGTGACTATGTACTTAACCTGCAAGTAGTTTTGCCTAACGGCGACGTTATCTGGACGGGCGCCAACACCCTCAAGTATGCCACTGGCTACAACCTCACGCAACTCATGGTGGGCTCGGAGGGCACGCTCGGCATCATCACCCGCGTAGTATTCCGGCTCCTCCCCTACCCCCAGCACAACGTGCTGATGCTGGTACCGTTTCGCCAAGAGGCTGAGGCGGCACAGGCGGTGTCGGCGGTGTTTCGGGCGGGTATCATCCCGTCGGGCATGGAATTTATGGAGCGCGAGGCCATCGCCTGGTCGTCCGATTACCTAAAAATTCCGCTCACCTTGCCCGAGGATATTACCGCCCACTTGCTCATCGAGCTCGACGGCCAGGACTTGGAGCAGCTCTACAAAGAAGCCGAGCAAGTGTACGGCGTGCTGGAGCACTACGACGTGGGCGAAATCCTGCTCGCCGACACCGCCGGCCAGAAAGACGACCTCTGGCGCATCCGGCGCAACATCGGCAATTCGGTGCGCTACAATTCGGTGTATAAGGAGGAGGATACCGTGGTACCGCGCGCCGAGCTTCCCACCCTCCTCAAAGGCGTGAAGGAAATTGGCCGGCGCTACGGCTTCAAAAGCGTGTGCTACGGCCACGCCGGCGACGGCAATCTGCACGTCAACATCATCCGCGGCGAACTCAGCGACGAGCAGTGGAATGTGGGCCTGCGCGAGCCAATTTCAGAAATCTTTGAGCTTTGCGTAAAGCTTGGCGGCACCATCTCGGGCGAGCACGGCATTGGGCTGGTGCAGAAGCCCTACCTGCACATCGCCCTTAAAGAAGCTAACCTCAACCTCATGCGCGGCATCAAGCAAGTATTTGACCCACATGGAATTCTAAATCCGGGGAAGATATTTTAAGGCAGCTTTACAAGGTCAGCTTCTTAAATTAAAGAACGTCATGCTGAGTAAAGCGAAGCATCTCTGCCGCTTCATTGGGTTATTAATCCAAGCGGCGTGGTAGAGATGCTTCGCTTTGCTCAGCATGACGTTCTTTTTTACTCTAATCCCAACTTCTTACCCCTACCCCACCACCGCCTGGAAAGTCGGCGCCTGCCGGTGCTTGGTCGCCTGCTCATAGGCGTAGCCCAGTGCCAGTACTTCGGCTTCTTTATAAGGAGCGCCCACAAAGGACAGGCCCACCGGCAGGCCATGCACGTAGCCCATGGGCACCGTGAGGTGGGGGTAGCCGGCCATGGCCGCCGCGCTCGAGTAGCCGGGGCCGGTGCCGTACTCGCCATTCACGAGGTCGATGCAGGCGGCGGGGCCCGTGGTGATAGCCACGATGGCGGCCAGGCCACCTTCCATTTTGAAGGCCGTATCGAGGGCCTGGCGCGAGGTATCGACTACTTTGCGCAGGTCGGCTTTGTATTTCTCACTGCTCAGGCCGTCGGTTTTTTCGGCGGCTTCCAGTGTTTCCTGCTGGAAGAAAGGCATGGCCTTCGCGGCATTGGCCTTGTTGAAAGCGATGACGTCGGCCAGCGTTTTAACGGGCGCTTGGGTCTGGGCCAGGTATTTATTCAGGCCATCCTTAAACTCATAGAGCAGCACACTGTACTCAGAATCGCCGATGGACTGCGTAGCGCCGCGCACGTCTACCTCTACCAGCGTGGCGCCCTGGGCTTTGAGCACAGCCACAGCTTGGCGCAGCAACTCGCCGGCGGCGGTTTGGCTGGCCAAGTGGCCTTTTTCTACGCCTAGCTTCCGGCCTTTTAGGGCATCGGGGCGCAGCAGAGCGGTGTAGTCGATGGCCTTTTTATTGGTTGGGGCGGTTTTAGTGGCGCTATCGGCCGGGTCGGGCCCGGCGAGCGCGCCGAGTAGCAGGGCAGCATCGCGCACGGTGCGAGCCATAGGGCCGGCCGTGTCCTGGGTGGCCGAAATGGGAATGATGCCGGTGCGGCTCACTAGCCCCACGGTGGGCTTTAGGCCCACCAAACCGTTGCACGATGACGGCGACACGATGGAACCGTTCGTTTCGGTGCCCACGGCCGCCGCGCAGAGGCTGGCTGCTGCTGCCGCGCCCGAGCCGGCGCTGCTGCCGCTGGGCGTGCGGTCGAGCACGTAAGGATTGTGGGTTTGGCCGCCGCGGCTGCTCCAGCCGCTGGCTGAGTGCGTAGAGCGAAAATTAGCCCATTCGCTTAGGTTGGTTTTGCCTAGAATAATGGCCCCAGCTGCCCGCAGCCGCTGCGCCACAAACGAGTCTTTGGCGGCGTGGTGGCCGGCCATGGCCAGCGCGCCGGCGGTGGTTTGCATTTGGTCGCCGGTATCGATGTTGTCCTTTATAAGTACCGGAATACCGTGCAGCGGGCCGCGCAGCTTGCCGGCTTTGCGCTCCTTATCGAGCGTGTCGGCGATGGTCAGCGCGTCGGGATTGAGCTCAATCACGGCGTTGATGGCGGGGCCCTTCTTATTCATGGCCTCAATGCGGTCGAGGTATTGCTGGCACAGGTTGCGGCTGTTGCCCTTGCCACCTTGCAGGTAGGTTTGCAATTCGGCAATGGTACGCTCACTCAGGTCCAAGTCCTTGTCCAGTGGCTGGCTGGCGGGTTGGGCAGGGCTGGCCAAATTACCGGGGGTAGGGCCGGCCGCGGGCAACGCGTTAGCGGCCAGCGGCAATAGGGCAGAAGCCAGGGCGGCTTGAGTACTCTGGTGTAGAAATTGGCGACGCTTCATAAGCAGGATTATTCGGCTACTAGGTTAAGGATTTCAAATGTAAGTGCCGGGCTGCGCCGGCCCACCCTTTGGGGGCGCTTTCAACCACCTATCCCGGCCCGGCGTATAGCAGGGCAGCTACTTGTTTTGACTTTCCCACCTTACCTCTTTTGATATGCCCAGCAACGAAGACCAGGCCGGCCTCAACTCCATTGCCGGCAACGGCGGTGCCCAGCCCGCCAACGCCACTACCAAGATGGGCGCCGACGTGCGCAATACCAGCGCCAACAGCTCGCTGCAACCCGCTACCCCCGCCATGCAACCCGACGAAGCACCGGCCAGCGCCGACGGCACTACCCCCACGCCATCGACCGAAGAGCTGTTTGATAGTGAGCAGGGGGTAGGCCAGGGCGCTGTGGAAGCAGGTGGCGAGCGCGAAAACGCCGAAGCCAACCCCGCCGACGTAACCGCCGCCCCTACCCCCCCCACCGACTCGAAGCAGCCCAATAGCTACGGCGGCAACTTCGGCAACGACGTGCAGAGCAGCTTTGAGGACCACGACCGCAACAGCAACCAGCGCGCCGACGCCAACCGCGGCGAATTTGGCCAACAAGAGTATAACCAAGGCGTTACGCACGGCGGCTACGGCAACCAGTACCGCGAAACCAACTACGCCGCCGAGCACAACGCCGCGGCCGAAGCTACCCAGGGGAAATATTACGGCCAAGGCTCGGCCGAGCCCGGCCCGCAACACAACTCGTACCGCGCCTACGATGGCCGCGACCTCGCCCCAGACCAGCAGGGCCACGCTGTGCGCGACACACCCGCCCAGCCTGCTGGGCAAACAGGCGCCAGCTCGAATACCGACGGCCGCGGCAATACCCAAGATAACCGCAACTTGCCCGGCAAATCGGGCGAAGCGGCTGCTTTCCAGAACGATAATGGCTCGGTAAAAACCGGTGCGGGCTACGCCGCCGACTACGGCCACACTTCGGGGGTAGGGCTGCCCGCCGGCACCGCCGATAACCACGCGGCCGACGGCCCCGCTGGCCGCAACCAGCAGGAAGACCAGCGCTCCTCACGCGGGGGCTATGACAACCAGGGCAGCCAGGGCGGCCGCAGCCACGACGAGCAGCCCGGCGGCAACGCCCCAGCCGGCCAGCAAGCGCCCGCTCCTATAGACGCGCCCGGCGCGCCCCAAACCGAAGGCTATGGCTATGGCCACGCCCGCAGCGAAGAAACGGCCCCCGGCAACCCCAATACCGGTGACTCGCGCAATGGCTTCGGCGCCGGTGGTTCTAAGGAGGGCAATACCAGCCAGGGCCACGGCTCGAAAGGTGGCTCGTACGATGATGAAAACCCCGGTGCTCGCGGCCCCGAATACGACAACTTCTCCCAACAGGACAAGGCCAAAAATTACGGCCAGGGCCAGCGCGACGACTACCGCCCCGCCGAAGATGAGCCCAACGATGCCGACTACGGCGCTGCCCCGCGCCGCAATGCCGGCCGCGATGAGCCAGCCCAGTAATTGACCACTGTTTGAAGCACAAAAAGGGCTTTCCGAAGTAGGAAAGCCTTTTTTATGTGCATCAGTACCAGCATCCTGGCTTAGCGATGCACTTTCATATCAATGTCATACTTGTAGCGCGGGGGGCCACCCAGGGGCACTGCGAAGAAAGGCAACGCCTTGTCGTACTGGTCGGTGACGTAGAAAACCATGTCGTTGAAAACCGTCGCTTTGCTGGTGAGGCGGAAGTCAAGCGACAGCCCATGCTCTTTCACATCGACGGGTAGCACGCTGCTCGTCCACTGCCCATCGCCGCTCACGGGCGACTCATGGCCGTTTTTCGCAACGCTAAAAACGGTGAGCTTAGCACCGCTATCCATGTCAAAATTGCTTTGCTTGATGCTGACCACGTGCTCATTAGCAAATGGATAGAGGTGCACCACCACGGGCCGCCCCGACGGCGGCGCGGCTGGCAGCCGGAAGCAATACTCATAAGTGAACGCGTTGCCACCCGGTATGGGTACGTTCAGGTTGGGGCTGCTGCTGAGGAAGAACCGGTAGAGGTTGCCATCGTTGCCGCTAAGGCCGCGCACCACCACCTTGAATACGTAGCCTTCAAACTGCTCCACTAGCTCACCTTCGAGAGGATTGAGCGGGCCAAAATTGACATACTTGCCATCAACAGCGGGGTCAACGCCGTAAGTTAGCTGCTTGATGAGGCGGCCGGTAGGGGGCGCGGTGGGGCTGGCGGGCCGGGGGTCGACGGCGCCCTTGCCCGAGTGGGTGTCGGGCCCACCGTAGAGACTAAATTCGGTGCGGGTGTTGAACTCGCCCACCTTGGCATCGAGGGTGCCACCGCAGTCGGGGTCAAATACCCGGATGTAGAACGGCCGCCGCTCGGTGGCTGGCACCAGGAAGAAAAATGTTTGCGTAAAGTCATCGTCACCTACGTTGGTAGGGGCCTGGGCACCAAACGTAATCAGGCTTTCGATGCGCTCGGCCGGGTTGGGAACGGCTTGGGCCTTAGTCGTAGTTACTGTACTAAGCAACAGCCCCGCTAGCCCTGCCAACCAGTTCAAGCAATATCCAGATTTGCACATAGCAAAGGAGTAGTGGGTTGCAAGCTGGCGACATTATCCCACCCTGCGCCGTAATATTACAACCCAAACTTACTGCTCAGCCTGCCCCCTGTCACTATGAGTGATTCCGTGCGCGATACCACCGAGTTCTTCGACCAGCTCACTAATCAAGTGCTGGCCATGCGGGTGCTATCCCACCAGCGACTGCGCCCGCTCAGCTCCGAGCAGCTTAACCGCCGCCCCAGCTACGACGAGTGGAGCCCCGGCCAGTGCCTGGAGCACCTCAACATTGTGGGTGGCTACTACTTGCCCAGCCTCAAGGCGCGTCTCCGGCTGGCCCATGCCAAGGGCTCGACGGCCAGCCCCCAAGTACGCAGCGGCTGGCTGGGCCGCCTGTTCACCGAAACCACGCGCAACAACAAAGGCATTGGGGCTACCATGCTGCGGCAGCCCAAGCAGTTTGCGCCCACTGGCGTGCGCCTCACCGGCACGGTGGTAGAAGCCTTCAACCGCCAGCTCGACGAGCTGCTGCGGCTGCTGCTGCTGGCCCGCCAGGTCGATGCCGGCGCGGTGCGCGTGCCCAATCCGCTGCACCCGTGGCTGCGCCTGCGCCTCACCGATGTGCTCGAAGCCCTTATTGCTCACGCGCATCGCTACATCAAGCTGGCCGAGCAAGCCTTGGCCGCTTCGGCCGCTAAGCCTGGCCAGCGAGTGAGTGGGTAGGACTTAGGAACTCAACTTGATTGGGGACGCTCAACTAATAACACGTCCTGCTGAACGCTAGTGAAGCATCTCTACTGCGCTGGCAAACTCACTCGTTGAGATTAGCTGTGCGGTAGAGATGCTTCACTAGCGTTCAGCAGGACGTTCTTTAGTATTTGCTGCCTTGCTATTGAACTGACGCAGGACTTCCTACCCCCCTACTCCTGGTATAGCACCTGCAGCAGTGTCTGGCCTACGGCCTTCATCGTTTTGCGGTCGATGATGCCCATATTGTCGGCCGTAGTATGGTGGTAGGCCGGGAAAAAGTCGTTGCCGTACGGAGGGTGGTCGTAAATATCGACCGTAGGCACGCCCGCCTGGTTGGTGTACACGTGGTCGTCGACGATGCCGCTGGTGTCGGTGAACAGGAAGTAATCGGAATAGCCGATTTTGGCGGCCGTATTCCAGATTTTGTCCACCACCGAACGGGCCTTGTCCAGCGACACCCCTTCGCGGGTGAAGCGGCCGCCCTTGGCGCCTACCATATCGAGCAGCACGCCGTACTGGGCCTTGTAGCCGGTAGGCACCACGTGCTTGGCCCAATATTGCGAGCCCAGGCACCACGAATCGGAGCCGCTGCCTTCGAGCTGGTTTTTCACGCCGGCCTGGAACGTTTCGTCGTGGCCCCAGTCCTCAGCGTCCATCAGCATCACGTCAACGCCCACGTTGGGAGCCATTTTTTCGGGCTGTAGGCTGAGTTCGCGCACTATTTCGAGGGCCGTAGCTACGGCGCTGGCGCCGTCAGAGGCTCCATCCATAGGTGCATTCTTGTGCGCCTTATCGGCATCGGCAAAGGGGCGCGTATCCCAGTGGGCAAACAGGGCGATGCGCCGCGCCGCCTGCGGCTGGTATTGCGCAATAATATTACGGGCACTAATCTGCGTGCCATCAAACGTCATGGCCTGAAACGGCTGCTCGCGCACCGTAAGGCCAAAGCGCTTCAGCGTAGCCACCAAGTAGTTGCCACAGGCAATGTGGGCCTTCGAGTTGGGCACGCGCGGGCCAAACGCCACCTGTCGCGCCGTGTAGGCATAGGCCGTGTCGGCATTGAAAACCGGCACTTTGGGCAGTTCGGCAGCGGCGGGGGGGGTAGCCGTTTCGGCCGGCTTTTTATCGGCGGGGCAGCCGGTAAGAAGCACGGTAGCAGTGGCCAAAAGACCGAGGCGGGGCAGGAGATTTTTCACGCAGAATTTGGCTTACGCCGACTGTCAGTTCGCAGAGTTGTAACGCAGGGTTTCGTGGTGGCTAGTAAATACTTACTCCTCGCTATACGCCCATTCTACGCCGGTTTTGGTATCTTTAATAACGATACCCTGGCCTTTGAGCGCGGCCCGAATCTGGTCTACTTTATCGTAGGCTTTCGACGTTTTGGCTTCCTGGTAAAAGTCCAGCGTTAGGTCCAAGAGTTCCTCAGCGCTGACGCGCGGCTCGTCGCGCAGGCCCAAAATGCCGGCCACCACCGTGCGGTAGGTCTGCGCAGCTTCGGCCAGCGTGGCGTGGCTTACCTCGGCCAGCGCGGCGGGGGTAGCGGCCAGCGTGTTGAGGCGCTTAAGTAAGTCGAACAACGCCGCCAAGGCGCGGGGCGTGTTCAAGTCATCATTCAAAAACTCGAACGGCTTGCCGGCTAGGTTGCGCAGTTGCTGCTCGGGCGAGGGCGGGCCCGGCTTGGCGGGCTCGGAGGGGGTAGGCACTTCGGCGCGCTCGACTTGTTCGCTCAGAGCCAGCAGCTTATCGAGCAGGCGTAGGCCGTTCATGAGCTTGCGGTAGCCTTTGCGAGCCGCTTGCAGGGCGTCGTCGCTAAGGTCGATGGGCGAGCGGTACTGCGCTTGCAGGAAGAAAAAGCGCAGCGTCATGGGCGAATATGCCTGCGAAAGCGCCTCGCTCTGCCCTTGAAAAAAGCCATCGAGCGTAATAAAATTACCCAGCGACTTACTCATCTTCTGGCCGTTAACGGTCAGCATGTTATTGTGCAGCCAGAAGCGCGCGCCGGTGCTGGGCGTGTTCGAGGCCTCGCACTGCGCAATTTCGCATTCGTGGTGCGGAAACATCAAATCCAGCCCGCCGCCGTGAATATCAAATTCGGCGCCGAGGTATTTGCGGCTCATAGCCGAGCACTCGAGGTGCCAGCCGGGGAAGCCGTCGCTCCAGGGCGAGGGCCAGCGCATAAGGTGCTCAGGCGAAGCTTTTTTCCAGAGAGCGAAGTCGATGGGCGAACGCTTTTCGTCTTGCCCGGCTAGCTCGGCGCGGGTGCCGGCCAGCAATTCTTCCACCACGCGGCCCGAAAGGCGGCCGTAGTTTAGGCCTTCGGCGTTGTACTTGGGCACGTCGAAATACACTGAACCATTGGCCTCATAAGCCAAGCCGCGGTGCAAGATTTCTTCAATCAGCCCAATTTGCTCGGTGATGTGGCCGCTGGCTTGGGGCTCGATGTCGGGGGGTAGGCAGCCGAGCGCGGCCATGGCCTGGCGGTAGCGCACGGTGTAGTGCTGGGCCACTTGCATAGGCTCAAGCTTCTGGGCGCGAGCTACTTTGCCGAGTTTGTCTTCGCCTTCATCGGCATCGCCTACGAGGTGGCCCACGTCGGTGATGTTGCGCACGTAGCGCACCTGGTAGCCGAGGTGGCGCAGGTAGCGCGTGAGCACGTCGAACACGATGGGGCCGCGGGCATTGCCCAAGTGAGCATCGTTGTAGACGGTGGGCCCGCACAGGTAGAGCCCCACCAACGGCGGGTGCAGGGGCTCAAAAACTTCCTTTTTGCGGGTAAGCGTATTATAAAGCGTCAGCGACATGACAAGTAAGTAACGAGGAGCAATTAGCTAGGTATAATTGCTGGGGGAGGCGCCCTAGTAGCGGACCAACAGTAGCGAACGCCGAAGTTCGGGCAAAGTTCAGCAGTAGCGCTGATTTTGTGGCGCGCGCTGTTGCGAGACAACGGTAAGGGTAACTAAAAGCACGACGTGTTTTTAGTTACCCTTGTTGCTTAATGATTAGTTGATAGTTGGTATAAACCCTCGACGGGGAAGTGGTCAGAATACGGGATTTCGGTGTGAATGCGGCAGTCCACCACCCGCCACTGCGAGCTGGCAAACTGCTGGTCGATGCGCAGCAAGGGGGGTAGGCGGCCGTGGTACGTATTGCCCACTCCGAAGCCTATGGTGGCCCAGGCATTTTGCAGGGTGCTGGCCAGCCGCTGGTAGGCGTAGGAGTAGGGCAGGTCGTTGAGGTCGCCGGCCAGTAGCACGGGGTAGGGCGAGCGTTGCACGTGAGCCAGCAGCGTATCGGCCTGCCAGGCCCGCGCCGCCGCGCCACGCACAAAGCGGCCGAGCAAGCCTCTACCCTTCTGCTGGAGGCCGGTGCGCGACGAGCCGGCGGCCACAATGTCGCCGTCGTCGATGCTCATGCTTTGCAAGTGCGTATTGAAAATGCGGATGGTATCGTGCGGGCCAGGGCCTACCACATCAACCCACATGGCGTGGTTTTGGGTGAGGCGTCCAAACGAAATTTCACCCCGCCCCACAATGGGCAGGCGCGAGAAGATGGCAATGCCGAATTCAGCCCCGGCGCTGTTGGTCAGGGTTTTAGAAACAAAGACCTGGCGCCCGCTGGCCAGCCCCAGCTTGTCGCTCACGTTGAATAAGTTGCCCTCGCGCGAGTGAGTGCCGGCCGGTTCCTGGTAGTATTCCTGCAAGCACAGCACATCGGCCGGGCTGGTGGCCAGCCAACCTATAAACTTGGCGGGCGCGGCTGGGTCAGGCTTGCGCAACTGCGCATACACGTTAAAAATTCGCACGTTGGCCGAAAGCAGGCGCACCGAGTGCGGCACGGGTGGCCCCTCCAAATAACCCAGTGCGCCCCAGCCAGCCACCTGCGATTGCCACCCGGCCCAGTGCAGCGGCAGCCCGCGCTGCACCTGCGGCCAGGCCAGCACCAGCCCGGCCAGTGGTAGCAGTGCCACCCAGCGGCGGCGGCTCAGCCAATACAGCCCCACTGCCGCCACCAGCCCCAGCCACCCCGGCACCGTGAGCGCTAGCAGCGGCGCCAACGCAAACTCGCCAGCCGGCACGCGCTCGGCGGCCGTGCTTAGCAGCAGGCCCAGCAGCACCAGCAGGGTAAAACGGTAAGAAAGCAAGCGATGCGCCACGGGCCAGTGGCGCGCCAAGTGGCCGCCGGAACCGCAAAAATACGCCCACTCCCCCGGCAGCCAGCTACCAGCAACCAAATGCCTGCGGTAGGGCGCAAAGCAGGCCTTGGGCCCTACCGCGCTCTAGTTGTGGCTTCCGCCGCTGAAGCCTAGCTTTACTAAGAGGTTTATGAAGGTTTTTCTATGCAGCAAATTTTTTACGCACTACTTCTTACGGTACTCGGGCTGAGTAGCTTGCCGGCCGCTGCACAGCCGCAGCCGGCGCCTACCCCCTTCCCGCTGGCCGGGGTGCCCCCCGCCGAGGCTTCGCTGGAGTTTGTGGCCAACAAAGGCCAATGGCCCGCCGAGGTGCGCTACGCGGCCGCCGTGCCCGGCGGCCACTTGTGCCTAGAGCCGGGTGGCCTGCGCTACGTGTTTTTGCAAGCCATTGAGCACCCAGCCGGCGGGGCGCCTACCCCTGCTTCGGCCACCAAGGCCCCCGCTCCACCCGCCGCTACCGATGTGGTGCGCGGCCACCAGCTGCGGGTGCGCTTTGTGGGGGCTGATGCCGCTACCCCCCTGCTGCCCGCCGACGCCACAACCGAAGTGCGCAACTACCTGCACGGCAACGACCCCGCCCACTGGGCCAGTGCCGTGCCCAGCTACCGGCAGGTGCGCTACCAGGCGCCCTGGCCGGGGGTAGGCGCCCGGTTTTATGAGAACGCTACCCAACACTTGGAGTATGATTTTGAAGTAGCGGCCGGGGCCAGCGCCGACCGTATTCAGCTGCGCTATGAAGGCGCTACCAGTCTCACGCTCAGTGCTGATGGGCAGCTGCACGTGGGCACTTCGGTAGGCGATATCACCGAACTAATGCCCCAGGCCTACCAGCTCGACGCGGCTACGGGGGCGCGCCAGCCGGTGGCCTGCCGCTACCAGCTGCGTAGCGCCGATGCCACGGTCTCCTTCACACTGGGCCGCTACGACCACCGCCGGCCGCTAATTATCGACCCCACTGTGGTATTCTCGACCTACTCGGGGGCCAAGGGCAGCAATTGGGGTTTTACCGCGACCTACGACGCGGCCGGCAATATGTACTCGGGCGGCATTGTGCTCAACGACATGACGGCCCTCGTGAGCTACCCCACCACTGCCGGGGCGTTCCAAACTACGTTTGGCGGGGTCATCGACATTGCCTTAATTAAGTACAACACGGCGACCAACGGCGCGGCGGCGCGCGTGTGGGCTACCTACCTGGGCGGCGACCGGTCTGAGTTTCCGAGCAGCCTCGTGGTGAATGCCCAAAACGAGCTATTGGTGCTGGGCAGCACTTCCTCAAGCAACTACCCTACCACGCGCGGGGCTTTGCAGCGCACCCAAAGAGGCGGGCCGCTGGCGCACCCCTTTGGCAACTTTGGCTCATTTTATGACGTGCCCACCGGCACCGATATCGTAGTGACGCGCCTTGCTGCCGACGGCGGCTCGCTGGCGGCCTCGACCTACCTGGGTGGCACGGGCACCGATGGCTTAGTTGCGTTCGAACCTAGTGTGGCTACCCGGCAACTACCTCAAAACTACGGCGATGCCTTGCGGGGCGATATCATTACCGACAGCCAGGGCAACGTGTACATCGCCTCGGTGAGCGGCTCGAATAACTTTCCTACTACGGCCGGCAGCTTTGGCCCCACTTACCGGGGCGGCACCTGCGATGCCGTGGTGTGCAAGCTGCCCGCCGACCTAAGCGGCCTCACGTGGGGCGGCTACTTGGGTGGCACGGCCGCCGATGCGGCCTACTCGCTTCAGCTCGATGCGGCGGGCAATGTGTACGTGGCAGGCGGCACGCTCAGCCCTGCCCTGCCGGGCACCGCGGGCGGGCTGATGCCCACGGCGCGCGGCAACGTCGATGGCTTTGTGGCGCGCATTGCGGCCAATGGCAGTGCCGTGGAACGAGCTACCTACCTGGGCACCAGCAGCTACGACCAAGCATTTTTCGTGCAGCTCGGGGCCGATGGCGGCGTGTATTTGCTGGGCCAAACCTTAGGCAGTTGGCCAGTATCGGGCGGCGTGTACAGCAACCCGGGCAGCCGGCAATTTATTCAAAAGCTGAGCCCTGATTTAGATAAAAGCCTCATCAGCACCGTTTTCGGCAGCGGGCGCAGCACGATTGATATTTCGCCCACAGCTTTCTTAGTAGACCAATGCGACCGAGTGTATGCCTGCGGTTGGGGCGGGCAGGTGAATCAGTACGTGTACGATTATGCCACCTACGTGCCCACCAATGGCTACACCCACGGCATGGCCACCACGCCCAACGCCGTGCGCACCACGCCCGACACCCCGGGTTTTGGGTCCGATTTTTACTTGGCTCAGTTTACGCCCGGCTTGGGCAGCCTGAGCTATGGCACCTACTACGGCGACGCTACCCCCAACTCGGAGGGCGACCACGTAGACGGCGGCACTTCGCGCTTCGACCCGCGCGGCGTGGTGTACGCGGCGGTGTGCTCGTGCTTTAACCGCAGCGGTTTTCCGGTGCCGCCGGGCGCTTACACATACTCGCCTACCAACGGCGGCGTGGCCCAGCCCGGCTATGATGTGCCGTGTAATAACGCGGCGTTTAAGCTCAATTTTGAACCCACTACGGCCACCGTGGGCCAAAGCCAAACGGTGTGCTCCACGGCCGCAGCCATTCCGCTGAGCGGGCTACCGAGCGGCGGCGTCTGGACGGGGCCGGGTGTATCGGGCTCCGTGTCAGGAGGCTTTGTGTTTACGCCTACCCCCGCGCTAGTGGGTGCCCAAACGCTGACTTACACCGTGGCGGGCGTCACGGCGGCTTGCGTAGCCACTGGCCAGCAGGTTATTACCGTAGTGCCTACGCAAGTTGCCACTTTGGCCGCCCCGCCCCAGACGGTGTATTGCCTACAGGCGGGGGTCACGCCGCCGCTTATTACGCTGCAAGGCAGCCCAGCGGGCGGCACCTACGCCGGGCCGGGGGTAGTAGGCAACACATTTTCGCCCTTGCTGGCGGGCGGGGGCATCCACACGCTCACTTATACGGTGGGCGCGGGCTCGCCTTGCCCTAATACGGCCAGCATTCAAATTGCCGTAATTGGTGCTTCGGCGGGCGCCGACTTCACGCTGTGCTCTAGCAATGGCCCAGTGCGGCTGCCCAGCGGCCAGCCGGCGGGCGGCACGTGGTCGGGGCCGGGCGTGTCGGGCTCCGCAGCCACGGGTTTTATCTTTACCCCCGACCCTAGCTTGGGCTCAGTAAAACAAACCCTGACGTACTCGGTGGCTTCGCCTACGGGCACTTGCACAGCTACGGCCCAGGTGATTGCCACCGTGGTAGTGCCACCCGTGGCCAGTGCGGCGCCCCTACCCCCCGTATGCGTAGGCAGCGGGCCGCTGGTACTCACGGCGGGCAGTCCGGCGGGCGGCGTCTGGACGGGTGCGGGTGTGAGCCCCGGCTCTACGCCAGGCACCTATGTTTTCACGCCGACGGCGGGCTTAGTCGGCACCCAGGTGCTGACTTACACCGTGACGGCCAGCCAGGTATGCGCCAGCCTCAGCAGCCGGGCCACCACCAGCATTCAGGTATTACCCGTAATTGCCGTGGCCCTACCCCCCGATACGGTGCTGTGCCCCGGCAACACGCAAGCTTTTCGGCTGCGGGCCTCGCCCTCGGGTGGCATCTGGAGCGGACCGGGGGTATCGTCGGGCAATTTATTTACCCCGCCTACCCTGCCCAGCACCGTAGAGCTAACCTACGTGGTGGGCCTCGGCACGCCCTGCCCCGTCACCACTACGCGGCGCATTACGCTACTAGCCCAGCCGGTGCTGGCCCCGGCACTGGTGGCGGCAGCCTGCGTGCCCAGTGCCGTGGCGCCGCTGGTGGTGCACTACCGCCAGCCAGCTACCACCATCCCGGCCGATGCCGTGCTGAGCTGGAATTTTGGCGACGACAGCACGGCCGTTACCACTGGCCCCGACGTGACCCATACGTATACCCAGGCGGGCACTTACCGCCCCCGCGTGACGCTGCGCTTCAACCAAAGCCGCTGCGTGCAGCAACTCGATTTGCCGGCAGTGGAAGTGAAGTCGATGTTTATTCCCAACATTGTGACGCCCAACGGCGACAAGCAAAACGACGTATTTGCGCCGCGCCTGGGCGGCTGCCCGGCCCGCCTCCAGGTCTTTTCGCGCTGGGGCCAGCGCGTGTACGAAGATGCTGCCTACCAAAATACCTGGGGCGGCGCCGACCTGGCGCCCGGCATTTACTACTACCTCCTTACCCCCCCCGATGGCAGCCAGGCTATCAAAGGGTGGGTAGAGTTGGTGCGGTAACAGCGAAAATAGCCAAGCAGTTAGTTAATAAATAATGTCCTGCTGAACGCCGGAAAACCTCGCTACCGTGTCCTTCAACGATGCGGCAGCGAGGCTTCCCGAAGTTCAGCAGGACGTTCTTTTTCAGGTTACTGTTTCCCTACCCCCCTACTTCCGCCCCAACCAATTCTCGGGGTTGAGATTGGCTGAATTGCGCCACACCTGAAACTGCACCTGGGCGGTGCCATCCGAGTCAGTAGCCGCGCTCCCGATGATGTCGCGCGCGTCTACCTGCTGGCCTTCGTGCACATTCACGCCGCGCAGCTTAGCATACACTGTAAAGTATTCGCCGTGCTGAATCATCACAATTGTGTTCATGCCCGGCACCTGAGCCACCGTGAGCACGCGGCCCGCAAACACGCTACGCACTGGTTCACCTTGGTTAGTTTGGATATCGACGCCGCGGTTATCCACCGTCACGTGGCGCAGCACCGGGTGCGGGTGCCGCCCAAAGTGCTGGCTCAGAAAGCCGTGCGCCACCGGCCAAGGCAGCCGCCCGCGGTTGCCAGCAAAGCCCGACGATACCAGCGCGGTTTCGGGGGTGAGGGCCACGCGGCTGGCGCGGCGGTCGGCGGTGGTTTCTTCGGGGGCGTCGCTTTCGGGGTTGGCGCCAGCGTCGGCGGTGGCATCGTCGCTGTCGGCGGCCGGCTGCTCGGTGGCGCTACTGCCTCGGCGCCGGCGGCCGGCGCTGGCGCTAGCGGCGGCCGTGGCGCGAGCGGCGCGGCGGCGGGCGGCCGCGGCGGCTAGGCGAGCGGCGTGGGCGGCGCGGGCTATTTCTTCGCGCACACGCTGGGCAATCAGTTCATCGAGGCGGGCCACGGCTTGCTGGCGCTGGGCCAGCTCTTGGCGCAAGCCTTGCTCTTGCTGGCTCAGTTGCTGCACCACTTCATCCTGCTCGCTTTTGAGGCCTTGCAGGTTACGGCTCTCTACTAACTGGCTGGTTAATAACTGCTTTTGGCGCTGGCGCTGGCGCGTGAGGCCCGTGAGCTGGCTATCGAGCTGCTGCTGGGCGCCCAAAATGCGCTGGGCCTGGCGCTGGCGCTCCTCGGTATACTGGCGCACGTAGCGCAGGCGCAGCACAAACTGATTGAACGACTCGGCCGCAAACAAGAACATGAGCTGGTTGAACCCGCTGCTGGTTTTGGAAGCCGCATACATCAGCTTGGCATACTCCACCTTGAGGTCGGCGAGCTGCTGCTGGGTCGTGAGCACCCGGCGCACGGTCTGGTGCACGTTGGTTTCGATGCCTTCGAGCTGGGTCGAGATGTGCTCAATCTGGCCCTGCTTCACCGTCAGCTTCTCCTTAATCACGTTCAGCTGGCCCAGCGATACCTGCTTTTTTTGGGTGGTTTGCGTCAGCACTTCGCCCGCTTCCTGAATGCGGGTCAGGTTGGCCTGGCGCTCGCGCTCCAGCTGCTCCTTGCTTTTGGGGCGGCCCGCGCGGTTGCGCCGGCGGGGGGGGGTAGGCTCCGCAGCGTGGGCCGTGCGGCCGGTTTTGGTGCTGCGGTTTGCTTTGGCGGGCCGGGCCGAAGTCGTGGTTTTTTTCTTCGACTTAGCGTCGGGGCGGTGGCGCTGGGCGGCGGCGGGCAGCGCCAGCACCGTTAGCAGCAGCGCGCTACCCAGGCCGCGCTTCAGGCAATTAAAAAGTAGGCTACAGGATAGAATCACGAAAATACGGGGGCAGGCCAAGCAGATAAGCCCCACAAAATAACGGCATATACACCCACATACCCGCCAAATGCCAAGCGGAGCCTACCCCACGGCGCGGCTGGTAGCTGCTCCCGGCCAGGATTAGCGACGCAGACGGGCTGCTTTGGCAAGCTCCGCTTGGTATTTTCTAATAAAAGCAGGTGGCTACTTTTTAATCTTAGTTTCCTTCTTATAGCCCTTCGGAATGCTAAATGGGAAGTCAAGGTGGCCCGAGCCAACTTCTACTTTCTGGTAGTTGAGCGTGGCCGAGGTGCTTTCGGTGCCGCCCTGCTGGCCCAGCACATTGGTGGTGAAGGCAAAAGGCAGGTCGGCGCCGCTGGGCTTCTGAAAATCTTCGTAGCCCACGGTTAGGCTACGCTGAGCAGCCGTTTCGCTTACTTTAAGCTGCTGCAAGCGGCCGGTGCTCAGGCTCACGAGCTGCTCTAGGATTAGAGGCGTCTGGGGGTAAGTAACGGTCTGGCTATCACCCTCCTTTTTCACCACTGGAATCGCACCTTTGGGTGCCGACTGGTAGTCGCCGAGTAGGATGGCCTGCATCTGCGGGTAGCTCACGGGCACGTTCAGGAGCTGGCTCAGGTAGGCATAGTCGCCAGCGAAGTAGCTCTTTTGCAGGCGGTTCACTACGCGCACCGAGTCGGGCGTGAGTAGTGCCCTTACCCCTTCAATTCCGAGCAAGGAGCCCGACAGCCAAATGGCCGAGTCGCGGCGTATGCGCAAGCTAAAATTGGCCGACTGGTCGGTGTTTTTGTGCTTGAAGTGCACCTTGCCGTGGCCGCTGAGGTACTGGAAGCTGGTATTGGTGGCCTTCACGCCGTTGGGCGTTTCGACGGGGGTAGCTACGGGCGTGGAAGTAGAGGCACTAAGCGAGCCCTTGCTGCTGGGTACGCGGTGGCAGCCCACGAGGGCCAAGCCGGCCAGCAGAATAGCTGATTTATTCATACAGTTTTTGTTCTTTGATTTTACGGTCGAGCAGCGGCGAGGTGCCGGGCCCGGCTTTGCGGGCGCGCTGCCAGGCCGCTACGGCCCCTGGGTGGTCACCGAGTTGCCACAGTACGTCGCCGTAGTGCTCCAGGATGCTGGCGTCCTTGGTAGTTTTCAGGGCGCGCTCCAGGTTTTGGCGGGCGCCAGCGTAGTCTTTCTGCTTGTAAAGCACCCAAGCGTAGGTGTCGAGGTACGTATCGTTGTCGGGAAACTGTTTCACGGTGCGGCCCGACATTTCCTTGGCCTTGTCGAGTTTTTCGTTGCGCAGGCTGAGGTAATAGCTGTAATTGTTGAGGACGCCGTAGTTATTAGGGTCGTTGGCCAGTGCTGCGTCGTAAGCTGCATCCGACTTCGTATAATCCTTCAGTTCTTGGTAAGCATCACCCAGTTGCGCATCAAATTGCCCCAGCAATTCGGTATTGGCTAGCGCCAACTTGCGGCCGTGCTCCAACGCCTGAACGGCGCGCTGAGGCTGCTTTTTCAGCAAGTGCCCTACCCCATTATAAAACCACAAGGGCGCCTGGTTCGGAAACAACTCTAGGGCACGGTCGCTGTGCACGAGCAGCGAGTCGGTCTGGTTAAGCTCGGCATCGAGTACCACCACCTGCTGCCAGAGTTGGTACTTCGAGTTGTCGTATTTGAGGGCGCGCAGGTAGGTATCGCGGGCTTCGCGCTTTTTGCCGGTCAGCGTCTGCACATCGCCCGCAATGCTATAAGCCTTAGCTTCTTTGGGGTGGCTGCGCACGGCGGCAGCGGCTAGGTCAAGCGTCAGGGCGTTATATTTTTCATCGGGCAGCTGCTTGAGGTAGCCCACAATGATGCGCACCTCCTGGTCGATGTCGAGGCTAGGGTTTTGGAAAGCCAGTCGCAACTCTTTTTCTACCTCAGCGGGCTGGTTTTGCTGGCGGTACACATCGGCCAGAATCAGGCGGGCTTGAGGGTTGTCAGGGTCGAGGCGCAGGGCCTGCTGCGCTACCCGAATGGCATCGGGCAGGCGGTTATTAGCCGCGTACATCTCGGCCTGAGCCAGCACGTAGCGCGGCTCGGTCGGGTTGGCGGCAATGAGGTTTTCGCCTTCCTTCAGGGCCAACGGCAGGTTATTTTGGCGCAGGTAAATTTGCTGCTTCTTAAACGAAATCTCGTCCATTGCCCCAAACTGCTGCTGCGCTTTATCGAGGGTAGCCAGGGCTTCGGGCAGCTTGTTTTGGGCCAGGTACAGGTCGGCTAGCTGAAACAGGTAGTTGCCCGAGTTGGGCACCTCGCGCACCAGGCTGGCGTAGGTGGTAGTAGCTGCCTCATACTGCTTTTGGCTGGCCTGAGCCTGGGCCAGCAGCAGGTAGTAATACGGATTTTTACCGTCGAGCCGCACGGCGCTTTCGGCGTAGCCGGTGGCATCGCGCAGGTTGCCGCTCAGCAGGTTAGCTTCGGCCAACTTATAATTAACGGCCGGGTTGTCGGGCATCAGCGTGTAGGCTTTTAGCAGCCGCTCCAGCGCTTTGGGGTAGTCCTCCAAAATCACGTATTTCACGCCATCCACGAAAAGTGCCTCGCCCATTTCGCGCTCTTTGGGCGAAAGGGCGGCCACCTTGGGGGCCACGCTCACTTGGCTGGCGCTACGAGCCAGTTCGCGGCGCTCTTTGCGGCTCAATTTTACTGGCTTGCGCGCAACGGCCGAGTCGGCTGCCCCGCCCCGGCCAATACCCTGCCCTTGGCTTGCCGAAGCCAGTAGCAGCAACACACACACATAAAGCGCAACCTGACGCATAAGCAAGGACGCCACGCATCTAGCGCGGCTCACGAAAGTACGGATTCCAATTAACGAAACGACGCGGCCCCCACTGGGGGCCGCGTCGCTAGTAACGCAACTCGGGGCTAGAATATCACACCCGTAGCGTATTAAAATCGCCCAGGCTCAAGTCCGACGGCTGGCCGATGAGCGTGGCGTTGTTGCCGACCATGGAGTTGGCCACGTTGGCGTGGCGCACCACGGCCGCCGTTTGCACGATGGAGTTCGACAGGCGCGAATCTTCTACGATGGCGCTGCCGCTCAGCGATACGTGCGGGCCAACTACTGAGTTGATAATCACGGCGTTTTCGCCAATGTATACTGGCTCGATGATAACCGAATTGGTGATTTTGGCCGAAGCGGCTACTAGTTTCTCGCCGCGCTCTTTCAGGTACTCCAGGTAGCGCTGGTTGGTAAATACCGTGGCGTCTTTATTGCCGCAGTCGAGCCACTCAGTTACTTGGCCGGGCACGAAGATGGTGCCCTTGTTCTTCATGTTTTCCAGGGCGTTGGTGAGCTGGTACTCGCCTTTGTCCTTGATGTCGTTGTCGAGTAGGTATTGCAGCTCGTCGCGCAGGTAGTCGCCGTCCTGGAAATAGTAAATGCCAATGATGGCGAGGTCCGACACGAAGGTTTCGGGCTTTTCCACGAAGTCCGTAATCTGACCTTTTTCGTTGAGTTTCACCACGCCAAACGGCTTAGGGTCGGCCACTTTCTGCACCCAAATAGTGCCGGGCACCGAGCTGTCGAGTGTGAAATCAGCTTTGAACAAGGTATCGGCAAAAGCCACTACCAGCGGGCCACTCAGCGAAGGTTTGGCGCACAAAATGGCGTGGGCCGTGCCTAGGGGCTCGTCCTGGTAATAAATAGTGCCTTTGGCGCCCACCGACTCGGCAATGGCCACCAGGCTTTTTTCCACCGCTGACCCAAAACGGCCCACGATAAAGGCTACTTCTTCGACCGGCTCGCCGCACACCCGGGCAATGTCCTCCACGAGGCGCTGCACAATAGGTTTGCCGGCAATCGGAATCAGGGGTTTGGGTACGGTAAGCGTGTGGGGGCGCATACGCTTGCCCATACCGGCCATGGGAACAATTATTTTCATGGTGGGGTCTGGTAAAAAAGGTGAAGTCAGCTAGGGTGCCAGCAGATACTTGTTCTGGCGCAAGTTCGTTGCAGAAATGTGGGCCGCAAAGATGCGTCTGAATACTACAAACCCTATCCTGGCCCCAAACTTAGTCGCGCAGCAACTCTATTAGGGTAGCCGGGTCGGCATTACCCCCACTGAGAATGAGAACCGTATGGCGGCTGGGGGGTAGGGTGGCGCGGTGGCGCAGCAGCGCG
This sequence comes from Hymenobacter ginkgonis, assembly GCF_009755225.1. Taxonomy (GTDB): domain Bacteria; phylum Bacteroidota; class Bacteroidia; order Cytophagales; family Hymenobacteraceae; genus Hymenobacter; species Hymenobacter ginkgonis. Next base: position 11,378 of record NZ_WQKZ01000005.1, on the reverse strand, counting down.
GCCAGCGGCAGGGCGGCGGTGGGCTCAATTACCAGCCGGGCTTCAAGTAGCAGGCGGCGGGCGGCGGCGCGCAGGTCGGCCTCGCTCACCGTCACAATATCGTCGGCATATTGGCGCAAGTGCTGAAAGGTCAACTCGCTCAGGGCCAGCGTGCGTACACCATCGGCCAGCGTGCGGTTGGTATCAGCGGCGGCCCACTCTACTACCCTACCCGCCCGCAACGACGCCTGGGCATCGGCGGCCAGCTCGGGCTCGACACCAATTATTTTCACACTCGGTTTCAAGAGCTTAAGGGCTGCTGCTACCCCCCCTAGTAAGCCGCCACCGCCCACGGGCGCCAGCACTAGTTCGACTTCGGGCAGGTCGGCGAATAGTTCGAGGCCCACGGTGCCCTGGCCGGCTATCACGTAGGCATCGTCGAAGGGGGGCACCAGCACGGGTGGCTCGGGCGCGCTGGCTAGCAGGCGGGCGGCCACGGCCTCACGCTTTTCCAAGGCGGGGTCATAGAGAATGACTTCGGCACCGAGAGCCCGGGTGGCCGCGATTTTCACCTGCGGCGCATTGGTAGGCATTATAATGGTGGCGTTTATGCCCAGCTGCCGCGCCGCGTAGGCCACGCCCTGCGCGTGGTTGCCGCTGCTGTACGCCAGCACACCGCGGGCGCGCTCGGCTTCGCTCAGGGCCAAAATGCGGTTGCCGGCGCCTCTAATTTTAAAAGAGCCAATGGGTTGCAAGCTTTCAGGCTTGAGGTATACTTGCTCGGGAGCCAGCTCGGGCAGGGGGTAGGGCAGCAAGGACGTATGGCGCGCCATGCCGCGCAACCGCTGCTGCGCCTGCTGTAAGTCGGCCAGGTCAATAAGTTTCATACAGGAAGAAGGACTACGGCTGCAAAGTTGGGCCAAAACTGCTGGGCGGCGTTCTGCGTTAGCCTCTCCGTTACGTACTTTGTGCTATGAATTATTTCTCTGAAATCGAATCCGGCATCCAGAGCTTGTTTGCCGCTACCAGCGTAGGCTTTCGGCAGGATAGCAGCGTGGGCCAGAACCACGTAGCCAACTGGCTCGGCGAGCTGCAAAATAGCAACGACCCCGCGCTGCGCCCCGTGGCCTTGGAGCTCGAAAACCTTAGCCGCGCCATCGGCAGCAACGACCCAGTGGCCATGTCCAAGTCATTTTTCTTGCTTGGCCACCTCACCAGCACCGCAGCGCTCAACCTGCACGGCTTCGCCGGCATTGGCGACAAGCTGCGCGAACTGAGCCAGAAACTCATTGCGGCCGGGGGCAATATGCAGATTATCGCCAAGCACCAAGGCAACGATACAGTGCTAGCCCACTAGTAGTCACCACATAGTTACCTAAAGCACGTCCTGCTGAGCCTGCCGAAGTAGCTCTACCTCACTGTTTGGTAGAGCTGTTTCGGCAGGCTCAGCAGGACGTGCTTATTTACACCCTTTTTACTTGCCAGTGCTGCCGTAGCCGCCGGCGCCGCGCTCGGTAGCGTTGAGGGCTTCGGTAGGCTGCCACTCGATGGTTTCGTGGCGAGCCACTACAAGCTGCGCAATGCGTTCGCCGTCTTGCACGGTGAATGGCTCCTTGGATAAATTGACCAGCAGCACCCGTATCTCACCCCGGTAATCGGCGTCGATGGTACCGGGGCTATTCACAATGCCAATGCCGTGTTTGAGGGCCAGCCCACTGCGCGGGCGCACCTGCGCCTCGTAGCCGGGGGGTAGGGCCAGGCTCAGGCCCGTGGGCACGAGCACGCGCTCCAGCGAATGCAGGGTGATAGCTCCGTTGGGCAAGTCGGCGCGCAGGTCCAAGCCCGCGGCGTGGGCCGTTTGGTAAGCCGGCAGTTCGTGCCGGGAAGCATTGATGACGGGTATTTTCAGCATTCTTTGAGTTACTAAGCAACTAATAAAGAACGTCATGCTGAGCTTGTCGAAGCATCTTGCTCGCGCCGTTGAGGTGCTATCCAACGGCGCGAACGAGATGCTTCGACAGGCTCAGCATGACGTTCTTTAATTAGTAAAGATTTAAGCTTAACGGTTTACAACGCCGCCATTTCTTCACGCACAAAATCAGCCAATTGGCTGAGGTATTCGGTGCTGAAATCAAAGCGGATGCCGGCCGCCGCGTATACCTCGCCAATAGGCCGGGTGTAGCCCAGCGAGAGCGCCCGCTGGTAGCCGGCCAGGGCAGCCGCCGGGTCTTGGCGGAAATTGCGCCACACGGCAATGGCTCCCAGCTGCGCCAGGGCGTACTCGATATAGTAAAACGGCACCTCGTAGAGGTGCAACTGCTTCTGCCACAAGTAAGGACGGAATTTATCTAGCCCGCTCCAGCTTACCGTGCGCTGGTTGAAATGCTGAAAAATTTCGGTCCAGCGCTGGTGGCGTTGGGCTTCCGTATGCTCGGGATTCTCGTACACCCAGTGCTGAAATTTGTCGATGGTAGCCACCCACGGGAAGGTTTCGAGCACGCTTTCGAGGTGCGTTTTTTTGGCGCGCCGCAGTTCGGCGGGGTCCGTAAAAAACACGTCCCAATGGTCCATGCTCATCAGCTCCATGCTCATGGAAGCTAGCTCGGCTACTTCGCTTGGCGGGTGCTTGTCGGCGGAGAGGGGTAGGCGCCGAGTTAGGAACGAATGCACGGCGTGGCCGCCTTCGTGCAGCATCGTCACTACATCGCGCAGCGAAGAGGTAGCGTTCATAAAAATGAACGGCACACCGGTTTCGTCAAGCGGGTAGTTGTAGCCACCGGGGGCTTTGCCCTTGCGGCTTTCGAGGTCGAGGTGGCCCATCTGGCGCATGGTGCGCAGGCAGTCGCCGAGGAACGGGTCGAGGTGTTGGAAAACAGTAATCGTCTTCTCAATCAGCTCCTCACCCGTCTGAAATGGGCGCAGCGGCGGCTGGCCGCTGGGGTCCACATCGAGGTCCCAGGGGCGCAGAGCGGGCAGACTCAGCGCCTTGCGGCGGGCTTCGTCAAACTCGTTGATGAGCGGCACCACCGTGGCCCCAATGGCCGAGTGGAAGTCGAAGCAGTCCTCGGCCGTGTAGTCGAAGCGGCCCAGGGCGGCAAACATATAGTCGCGAAAATTGGCGAAGCCGGCGTTCAGCGCTACTTGGTGGCGCAGGTGCACCAGCTCGGTAAAGAGCTGGTCGAGCGGCCGGCTATCGCGCAGGCGGCGCTCCTGGATGGCGCGCCACGCCTGCTCGCGCACCGGGCGGCTGAGGCTTTTGAGGCGGTCGGCGGCGCGGGGTAACGTTATTTCCTCGCCATCGAGCGTCACCGTCATGGCGCCTACGGTGGCGGCATACTGCTGCTGCTTGGTCGAAATTTCGGTTTTGAGGGGAATATTTTCTTCCCGATAAATTTCGGAAGCCCGGCGCACCGAACGCAAAAATACGCCGTAGCGCGCTTGGTCGAGTTCGGCGAGGTAGGGATTAGCTAATAGTTTCTCGTTAAGCGCGTGGTCGTAGGGCGCTACTTGAGGCTCAATTTCCTGCACAAAAAACTGGAATGCCTCGGCACGGTCGGTGGCCTGGGTATCGCACGTCATGCGGATGTAGCGCCAAGCTAAATCCTCGCTCAGCACCGATTCTAGCTCAGAACGGTCGAGCAGCCAGCGTTCCAAGGCAGCCGCATCGGCCACTACGCGGCCTTGCAGTTCCTGAAAAAATGGCTCCAGCGACGCCCATTCAGTTACAAAAAATTCTTCGGGCAGATACTGGCGCGGCGGACGCGCCATATCGGTGGCCAGCGAAGTGGCCGGCAAATCGACTTCGGGTAGCAGCATAGGAAATAAAGATACGTAACTGAAAGTTGGATAGATGGGTGTAAGTTTCGAGATAAGCGCACAAGTAAGCGAATAACTGCCCTAGTCGCTGGCCAGCTTTTCCTACCCCCCTCCCAACTTCGCAACGCTCCTTAGTCAATCTCAATTACTACGTCGGCCGTGAGCGGGTGGGCCACGCACGTGAGGATGTAGCCCTTGGCCAGTTCGGCGTCGGAGAGGCCTTCGCGCTCGTCGAGATGCACTTTACCCGAGAGGCACTTGCCCCGGCAGGCGGTGCACAGGCCCGCCTGGCACGAGTACGGCAGGTCAATATCCTGGTCGAGCGCGGCATCCAGAATCGTCTGGTTGGCGGGCACTTCCAAAATATATTCGCTGCCCTCGTACTGGATAGTGACCGTGCGGTTGACTACCGCACCGTCGCTGGCGCCGGCCAGGGCATCGCCGTGCGCATCGCCGGCTTCGGCCGCGTCGGCGGCGGCCACAAAGCTCTCGCGGCGGATACGGCTGGTAGGCACACTCAGGAGTTCGAGGGCGGCCTGGGCTTCGGTCATCAGGCCCTCGGGGCCGCAGATGTAGTACTCGGCTTGCGGGGCCGGAAACTGGTGGCGCTGCTCCAGTATCCGCAGCAGGGTGGTGCGGTTGAGGCGCCCCGTGTGCTGGTGTGGGCCGGCCGCGTGCAGCGGCTGGCTGTACACGTGCTCGACCTGCAAGCGGCCGCGGCTGCTGGCTTCCAGCTCAGTTAGCTGCTTTTGAAAAATGACGGATTCCTCGTTGCGGTTGCCATAAATAAGCAGCACGTGGCTTTGCGGCTCCTCGGCCACCACGGCCTTGAGCATGCTCATGAGGGGCGTAATGCCCGAGCCAGCCCCGACGAGCACCAGCGAGCGGGCCGCCTTGGGGCTGGGCTGCACCACGAAGTTGCCGGTAGGCGGCAGCACTTCATATTGCTGGCCTACGCGCGCGTTATCAAGCAGATAATTACTTACCAAGCCGCCCAACACGCGCTTTACGGTCACGGACAGGCGCGGCGCCTCGGTGGGCGTGCTGCTGAGCGAGTAGGCGCGGCGCTCGGGCCGGCTGCCGGCCGGGCCGCAGGGCACCAAAATGGTCAGAAACTGACCGGGCTTGCTGGGTACCTTTTGGCGGTCGGGCCGCTCAAAATGAATGGTGACGGTATCAGGTGTTTCCTGGGTGAGGGCAACGACGGTAAGCGTCAGGTATGACGACATGGGGATAAACTAGTGTAGAAAGCGCAAATTTACGGCGGCCGGCGCGGGTACGGGTAGCGTACCGGCGAGGGGGTAGGGCTATTTACCTACTGCCGCTTAGCTTCGTTTCATAATGGCTGAACTTTCTACGCTTCTGGCCCGGCACCGCGCTTCGTTTAGCCCGGTGCTGCCCCAGCTAACCGGCGCCAACGTGGTACCCCTCGATTTTACGGCGGCCAACCCGCGCCTGGCTCACCCCGAGCGCCTGCGCGACACCGCCTTTTTTACAGAAGTAGTAGCTGCGATGCTAGCCGAGCAGCACGCCAGCACTGGCATCGGCGGCTACCTCGAAACCCGTGTTATTTACCGCCGCAGCCCCCACTTCGACGCTGCCACCGAGCCGCGCTCGCTGCACCTAGGCGTGGATGTGTGGGTGCCGGCCGGCACGCCCGTGGCCGCGCCGCTGCCCGCCCGAGTGCACAGCTTGGCTGATAACAATAACTTCGGCGACTACGGCCCTACCCTGCTGTTGCAGCACGAGCTTGAAGGGGTCACGTTCTACAGCCTCTACGGCCACCTTACCCGCACCGACTTGGCCGGGCTGCACGTGGGGCAAGCCATTGCGCAAGGCCAAGTTATTGCCCACGTTGGCCCCTACCCCGAGAATGGCGACTGGCCGCCGCACCTGCACTTCCAGCTCATCGCCGATATGCAAGGGCGCTGGGGCGATTTTCCGGGGGTAGCCCCGCCTAGCGAACGGGAGTATTGGGCGGCGCTGTGCCCCGACCCCATGCTGATACTCGGCAGATAGTGCGCTAGGTTTCAGCAGCCGCAAGCGCTACTATTTCCCAACTCAGATTAATCTCAAAGCGAGAAGCACGCATTTCTAACGCAATACTTTATTCAACCACCTCGTTAACAAACAATTAATTAGTAACAAGTTTATCCTCGCGATAACTTTTAACTTGTCTCTGTCAGTGCTTCGCTTATTTCTTCTTAGTGGGCTACTTGCGCTGGCTAGCCCGACTTTTGCGCAAGAAGTTGGTGCGGCGGCACTGCCCTCCGCGGGGCAGTATGAGTACGTGACGCTGGTTACCGTCAATGGCGGGAGCGCTTTGCTGGATTATGGGCAGTTGAAAGAACTCGGCAAGCAAGCCCCAGTCACCGAACTAGAAAAGGAATTCGTAGCCGTGCAAAACCTGCGTAGAGCTATGCTAGCGCTTAATTACCTCACTGGCCGAGGCTGGGAATACGTGGGCATGAGCAGCCGGCAATACAGCTCGGGCGAAACCTCCAGCGGCACCTTCAAAATTTTTAGCGGCACCGATTATCTACTGCGGCGGCGCAAGCCGTAGCTGGCCAGCGGCTATTTTTCGCGCTCTATCGTGTAGTTTATCAGCGCTTCGAGCGAGGTGCGGGCCGCCGAGTCGGGGAAAGTGTGCAGGATGGCCAGCGCCTCGTCGCGGTAGCGCTCCATGGTGCGCACGGCGTAGTCGAGGCCGCCCGAAAGCTTCACGAAGTCGATAACCTGCTGCACGCGGTCGCGGTGGCCAGCGTTGTTCTTCACGTTGTAGATGACGCGGCGCTTATCGAGCCAGCTGGCCTGCTGCAAGGCGTAGATGAGGGGTAGAGTCATCTTTTTTTCCTTAATGTCGATGCCCACCGGCTTGCCAATTTCGGCGGTGCCGTAGTCAAACAAATCGTCCTTTATCTGGAACGCCATGCCTACTTTCTCGCCAAAAAGGCGGGCTCGCTCGATGGTTTCAACATCGGCGCCCGAAGCGGCCGCCCCCACGGCCGTACAGGAGGCAATGAGCGAAGCAGTTTTCTGGCGAATAATATCGAAGTAAATATCCTCCGTGATGTCAAGCTTGCGCGCTTTCTCGATTTGCAGCAACTCGCCTTCGCTGAGCTCTTTCACGGCGTTGCTCACGATTTTGAGCAGCGTGAAATCGTCGTTTTCGAGTGATAGCAGCAGGCCACGGCTCAGCAGATAATCACCCACTAACACGGCTATTTTATTCTTCCACAGGGCGTTGATGGAAAAAAAGCCGCGCCGGTAATTGCTTTCGTCCACCACATCGTCGTGAACAAGTGTGGCTGTGTGCAGCAACTCGATAAGCGCCGCGCCGCGAAACACAGCCTCGGGCAGTGGGCCGGCGGGGTCGGCGGCGGTGGTGCGAGCGGTGAGGAAAACGAACATCGGCCGCACCTGCTTGCCCTTGCGCCGCACGATGTACCCCATGATTTTATCGAGCAGCAGCACCTTGGTCTGCATCGACTGCCGGAACTTGACTTCGAACTCGGCCATCTCGGCAGCAATAGGGGCCTGAATGTGGTCGAGCGGATTTGCCATGCGGGCGCAATGATACGGCGGCTGGGCCGCACTCCCTACCTTAGCCACATGCTCACTACTGTTGACTTTATCCTAACCGGGGCCGGGCACGGGCGCCCGTTTGCCGCCGATGCCACCTATCTGCCCAGTGCTCAGCCGCTGCCCGTAGTGGTGTTCGTGCACGGTTTCAAGGGGTTTAAAGATTGGGGTCACTTCGGGTTATTGGCACGTTTTTTTGCCGAGCGGGGGTTCGTGTTCGTTAAGCTCAACCTCTCGCACAACGGCGTGGTGGTAGGCGGCACCGGCGATTTGGAGGACTTGGAGGCATTCGGCCAAAATAATTTCAGCCTAGAATTGGACGACCTCGGCCAGTTGCTTGATGCCCTGCATACTCCCGGTGCTACCCCCCTCCCACCCGCCCAGCTAGACCTGGGCCGAGTGTACTTGGTGGGCCACAGCCGCGGTGGCGCCCTGGTGCTGTTGAAGGCCGCCGAAGACCCGCGCGTGCAGGCTGTAGCGGCCTGGGCTGCCGTGGCCAACCTATACCCGCGCTGGCCCGCCGAAGTGCTGGCTCAGTGGCAGCGCGAGGGCGTCCTCTACGTGCCCAACACGCGTACTGGCCAGCAATTACCTATGTACTACCAAATTGCCGAAAATTACTTTGCCAATCGTTCCCGCCTCGACTTGCCGCAACTGATGCCTGGCCTGCGCCAGCCGGTGATGCTCATCCACGGCGACCAAGACGAAACGGTGCCGCTGGCGGCCGTTTATGAGCTGCAAGCCGGCCAGCCCACGGCAGAGCTGCTCGTAGTGCCCGGCGCGGGGCATATGTTTGGCGGCGCCCATCCGTGGACTAATTCCGACTTGCCCGCGCCCGCTCGCCTCATTGCCGAGCGCACGGCCGATTTCTTTGTTCGGCACTGATGGCCAGCACCGTCGCCTACTTATTACTTGGCAGTAACCTGGGCGACCGAGCCGGCTACCTGGCCGAGGCGCGCCAAAACCTAGCGGCCACGGCCGGCCGCGTAGTTGCCGCGTCCGGCATTTATGAAACGGCTGCCTGGGGCGTAGAGGACCAACCAGCCTTCCTCAACCAAGTGCTGGCCCTCGAAACTTCCCTACCCCCCCTCGCCCTATTGGCGGCCTGCTTGGCCACTGAACAGCGGCAGGGCCGCGAACGGTTAGTGCGCTGGGGCAGTCGCACGCTCGACGTGGATATTCTGCTGTATGGAGCTGAAATACTGGCACTGCCCACGCTTACGGTGCCGCACCCAGCGCTGCCGGCCCGGCGTTTTGCGCTGGTGCCACTGGCCGAAATAGCGCCGCAGTTGGTGCACCCGCAGCTTCACCAAACGGTAGCGGCGCTGCTGGCCGCCTGCCCCGATGTGCTACCGGTGCAGACCTGGCATGGGCAATAGTGCCGCCGGCTCGGGCAGCGAAAAATGCCGATGAATGTGCATATCCGCAGCGGGTATGCTGCGCAATTGCTGCGCGTTGTGGCCCGCCCGAACGCCCTGGTATAGCACCCACGCCACCAGTAAATAGGGGCCAACTTTAGCCGCCCAGCGCACATTGGCAGGCCAAGCCAAGAGCACCAGCAGTACCACCGGCGGGTATAAGGGTGTGAGGTAGCGCTCGGCCTCAAACAAGCCGCTACCAGTACGCCCATAAGTGGCCGAAGCCGTTAAAATAACCACTGTCAGTACCAGTCCGGCAAGCAAGATGCGGGCACTTGCGAGCGCGTTGCTGCCGTTAGTTGCAGGAGTGCCGTGGCTAGTGGCCAGCCGGGGCCACAGCAAACCTAGTAACGCTACCAGCACTGCTACCCAAGCTACTATCGGCACTGCGGTGAGGGACGGGACCGGTAGCGGCCCCAGCCAACGGCCTAATACAAAGCCATATTCGCTTAGTATTTGAAGGGGGTTGGTGTAGGTGTAAGCCAGCCCGGCCCGGCTAGCCAGCGCCGATTGTAGCTCGCCGCGCAGTTGCCACAGCAGGATGCCTATTGCGGCGGCGGCTACGTGCGCTAGCTGCGCCCAACGGCGCGGCCGCACCAGCCGCGCCGTACCAGGCCACAGCAGCCCCACCCCTACCCCCATCACTAAGAACAAGCCGGCTATCCGCTGGAAGGGCAGCACGGCCCCTAGCAGCGTAGCCAGTATGCCTAGGCGCCATCCGCCGTGCCGCAGCCAGGCTAATAACACCAAAAAATAGCTGGCCCACAACAGGTTGAACAACGGTTCGGACCAGATAAACTTGCTCACTACCAGCGTTGGGCTACCCAAAGCCAGCAGCAACGGTAGCCCCCACCGCCGACTGGCCGGCAGCAATTCTCGTCCTACCGCACACCAAGCCGCTAGCGCGCCCACCAAAGCTGCGCCATTGAGCCAACGCACCGAGCTGGGCTCGCCTATCAAGCTGAGTACCACCGGGAACAGTGGCGGCCACGCGCGCATCGGTTCGCCATGGGGCATTAAAAGTTGGCCCTTCTGCCGCAGCGTTTCGGCAGCGTAGAGGTAGTGGTAACTGTCGCTAGTCAGGGCCAGGCCGGTGCTGGTGGCGTAGCCGTATAGCGCCAGCGCTACCAGGCTGGCTACCAACACCAGCCAGCCGTAGCCGATGCGGGGCGGTAAGCTGGCCACTGCGTACCTAGGCTACCGCACCAGCGGTGGCCGTGGGCTCAATTTTCTTCACTAAGCCTTGCAGCACTTTGCCGGGGCCGCACTCTAGGAAGGTAGTGGCGCCATCGCGAAACATGGCTTGCACGCTCTGCGTCCAGCGTACGGGCGCCGTGAGTTGGGCCAGTAGGTTGGCTTTGATTTCGGCCGGGTCGCTGTGCGGGGCCGCATCCACGTTTTGATACACCGGGCAGCGGGCCGGCGAGAACGCAGTGCGTTCAATGGCCTCGGCCAGCGCAGCCTGCGCCGACTGCATCAGCGGCGAGTGGAAGGCGCCGCCCACGGGCAGGGGTAGGGCACGCTTGGCGCCGGCGGCTTTCAGCGCTTCGCACGCCTTGTTGATGCCCGCCACTGAGCCCGAAATAACTAGCTGGCCGGGGCAGTTGTAGTTGGCCGCTACCACCACATCACCACCCGCCGAAATCTCTTGGCAGATGCGCTCGACCACCTCGTCGGCTAGGCCCAGAATGGCGGCCATTGTGCCGGGCTGCTCCTGGCAGGCCGCTTGCATGGCCTGGGCGCGGCGCACTACCAAGGGTAGGGCATCGGCAAAAGACAGCACCCCAGCCGCCACTAAGGCCGAGAGTTCGCCTAGCGAGTGGCCAGCCACCATGCTGGGCTGCACCGCGGGTTGCGCCACAAACTGCGCTACCGAGTGCACAAACACGGCCGGCTGCGTCACGTCGGTGCGACGCAGGTCTTCTTCGGTGCCTTCGAATAGCAGCTTGGTCAGTTCGAAGCCCACAATGTCGTTGGCTTGGATAAGTAAGGCACGGGCGGCCTCATTTTGCGCAAACAGTTCGCGGGCCATGCCCGGAAATTGCGAGCCCTGGCCCGGAAAAACCAGGGCCGTGGTAGTGGCCTCAAGGGGGTGGGAAGGAGTCAAAACGGCGAAATTCTTTAAAGCGGATACTACCCCACCCTCGCAGTGGGAAGAACAAATTAAAGCTAAAAAAGCCGCTCTGGTAGGAGCGGCTTTTTCAAACAATGAGTTTTAGAGACTAGCGCACGAGCTCGACCCAGCCCTTGAAGGTGCGGGTGGTTTTGGCGGCGTCGGCAAACTGCACCTCGGCCAGGTAGTAGTAAATGCCGCCCGAGACAAGGCCGCTGGTGCCGCTTTCGCCGGCCATGCCGCCGCCGGTCCAGTTGATGTAGGGGTCTTGGTCGCCTTCGTACACTTTGCGGCCCCAGCGGTTGAAAATCTGGATGTGCGTGCGCGTGATGGCGCTGGCCGTCTTGGGCTTAAACACGTCGTTGATGCCGTCGCCGTTGGGGGTGAAGATGTTAGGCAGCAGGAAGAAGGCACACTCGTCCTGGCAGACCGAGTTACTGAGCGCGCTGCGGATGCCCTGGGCGCTCACC
>NZ_WQKZ01000004.1 GCF_009755225.1 Hymenobacter ginkgonis | reverse complement strand
GTTAAAACTTTTTGAGTTTCAAAACCTGAGCAGAAGTTTTCTTTAATAGCTTTTCTGAGCGACCTGGCTAGCTATACAAATAAGTAGCTTTGGTAGTTCGGTGAGCAAGAAATTCTTTTTAAGAAGATTTCCTCACTCAAGCTTTTCCGATTGGCCTATTGCCGTTTGGGAGTGCAAAAGTAGGGAGACATTTTTAACGGGCAAGTATATACGAGTAAATTTTGCGAAGAGTTATGATAAGTAGTTGAAAATCGGGCATAAAATTTTGCTTGCGATTCTGCGCAGACTATCAGTTGAGCCGTGGGCCAGTATTCTATGTCTATCCAAGCTAAGAAAACAGCATCAACCTAGTTCGAGTTAAGGTTAGAAATGTGAGCTGTAAATGTTGTTCTAGGAGCCTAGTGACAGGGTGTATTATTAATAGGCCTACTTACACAGGGTATAGGGTATTCGTTTTCGCTCAGTGAATAATATCAAGCAGACAGTAGTATCATTTATATCCTTCTAATGAAGTTAGTCGAAGTATCTACTATTAGTTTTGAGGAGCGAGGTATTACTGTATTATACCCATTGAGTTTTAATCAGTTGAAGGGCCAGCGGCTAGCATTGACTGGGGAAAGTGGAGCGGGTAAGAGTACACTTTTACAAATAATTGCGGGTTTAGTGCAGCCTAGCACTGGTGAAGTGCGCATTGCGGGAAGCCGAGTACGAGGGCCAGCTGTGGCGTTGGTGCCTGGGCACCCAGGGGTAGCCTATTTGTCGCAGAAATCGGAATTGCCAAAATTTTTGCGGGTAGAGCAGGTTTTGCACTACGCTAGCAAGCGGCCGGTTGCCGAGTCACGCTCACTGTATGAGTTATGCCGCATTGACCATCTGCTGGGACGCCGAACTGACCAATTATCGGGTGGAGAACAGCAGCGGGTAGCCTTGGCTAGGTTATTACTGGGGGCGCCAGGTTTATTGCTTTTGGATGAGCCATTCTCTAACCTTGACCGGGTGCACAAACAGATATTGCAACACATTATTGAGGAACTTGGTCAGCGCCTGGGTATTACGTGTTTATTAGTATCGCATGACGCAACCGACACGCTTTCGTGGGCGGATGAGATTATGGTGTTGCACCGCGGCCGGATAGTGCAGCAAGCATCTCCCGAGGTAGTTTACCGGCAGCCAGTTGATGAATACACTGCTGCGCTATTTGGCGATTACAACCTAGTGCGTGGGGCCGACCGCCAGGTATTGGCACCAACTCCTAGGGGTTCCCAACAGCATGACAATGACTCTTTATTAGTACGACCTGAGCAATTCCTAGTTAGCTCAGATGATAAGGCAGGGGTAGGGGGGACAGTACTGGCGATACGATTCTTCGGGAGTTACTACGAACTAGAGATTCGGTTGCTCGAAAATACAGTCCGAGTGAGAGCCCTTACGTGTACATTGGAGCCTGGCGATAGGGCTTACCTGACAGTAGCTGCCGGGGGGGGCTGGAACATGACTGGCTTGCCAGCCCAAACAGTATTAGCTAGCTAGAATAGCTTCTGCTACTTGCCGACCCGTGCCGAGTGCAGCATTTAAGGAGGGGTAGGACACCCAATCGCCACATTGGAATAAAGTGTCTGTGAGTTTTAGGTCTTGCTGAACGGGCTGACCAGGCGCATATACTGGCAGGGCCTCATTGATAGTATAGGTGCGCAGGTGCCGCCACGTGGCAGCGGTGGGACCAAACCAAGCTACCAACTCGGGCCGCAGGTGGTCGGTGAGGGCTGCATCGGTTAAGCCCGTTTTGCCATGCGTGCTCACAGAAACTAGCCCGTGCCCCGCCGGAGCGAGGGCTGTACTCACCTCGCTTGGGAAAGCAACGTTGTGTACCCGTGCGTTAGATGAAGCATTGAGGTGCAGTAGCCGCGGGCCGTGGCTGGGCGCTGGGCCGTCGGTAGCAAAATAGGTGCAGGTAGTGGTGCGGGCCTCCGGCGTAGCGACCAGGGGGAGGTCGGTACCTAGCAAATGTGTTGCAGCGGGGCCGTCGGTAGCTATTACTGTAGTAGCGGCCGATAAAATTTCGCCCGTTGCTAGGCGTACGGCTCGGCCGCCCTCCAGTATAGCTGCCACCGGAGTGTGCAAGCGGATGGTACCAGGGGGTAGGCGCGAAGCCAGTTGCTCGGGCAACTGCTGTATACCTAGGGCTGGCACAGCCGCTTCGCCACGCACAAACTGTTGAAATACGAACTCAAAGAAATTGCTAGCGGTACTCAGCTCCCGGTCTAGGTATACTCCTCCGAAGAAGGGCCGGAAGAAATTATTGATAATCTGTTCGCTCCAGCCATACCGCCGCAAGAAATTCAGGGTTGAAACTGCGGGTTGAGCCAGGAGTTGCGTTGCTGATTGGCTTTGAATTTCAGCCACCAGCTTCGCAATAAGCAGCTTGTCTTTGAGCGTGCCAATGGGAGAAGCCAACGCGGTAAATGCCGTTAGCGGCGCTTTTAGCGGGTTCTCGAGCGTGGTTTCGCGCCCATCAGCTAGGCGGATAACGGCTCCTGAGCGGAAGGTCTTGAGGTTCAGGGCACCGTAGTCGAACATCCGCCGCGCTTCGGGATAGTCAGTCAATAGAATCTGAAAGCCCCGGTCGAGCCGAAACCCGTCGGGCGTTACATCGGTGCGGACACGGCCACCTACTGCATCAGCCGCTTCGAGTACGAGCACTGGCCGACCGGCGCGGTGCAGCCAGTTGGCACAAGCCAGCCCGGCCATGCCCGCGCCGATGATAATGATGGGGTGTGCTTCACTCATACTATAAGGACTTAAAATAGCTTTGGCATCTTGTGCTCTTTCCACTTTTTGCGCGTTTTCATCGTGTAAAACTCCGCTACTCCGCTGCGCTCCAATGTTAATTGCCACGCACCCAGTACCTGGCCCGCCTGCCGGCCCACCGACCGCAGCCCGGGATATTGCTGCTGGAGCAGCTTGGCTTCGGCGGCGGTGAGGTCGTGCCCGGGCTGGCCGTGGCAGCGCAGACACACGTTGTTATTCAAGGTGATAGGCCGCTGATAATAAAAAGTGTCAACGGCTGGGCGCCCGATAAGGCGCATCGTATCGGGGCGCAGCCCAGCCGCGGCAACAGCTGCTGGCGTAGCGCTGGCTGGCGCTGGCTGCCACTCTGCGCGGCGCGGATTGGCGTGCCACTTGCGGGCCATCGAGTCGACGGCTGGGTAAGCTTGAGGCCGGCAGAAAGCGGCGGCGTGCCCTACCCCCCCCTTAGCCAGTTCGCGTGCTAGCGTGCGGCGTAGCAGCGTATCAGCATAGGCAGTGAGAGAATCGCCGGCCCAACGCGTGGCTTGCAGCAAGTCGTTGGGCATAATGCGTTTAACTTCCCAGTTAGCAGTTTCTTCGGCTATTTGCTTAGTGCCCGGCAAGTGGTGCACTTGGTCGGGCCGGCAGCCCACCAGCACCAGCAAGCTCAGGCAGGCATAGGTAAAATTGACTTTCGACAAAAGCATACTGCGGCAACTGCTTTCGCAGCTGGAAGGTTGCGCCAGGCGGCATACTAGCGGCTACTGAGGCAGCAGCCAGTTGCGCAACGCCTCGTAGTGGGGGGGTAGGGGCACACGCTGCTTGGGCTGCTCTAGTAGATAATGCAGCGCGGCCGGTAACTCTATTTTGCGACCAATAAGTGGCTCGACTACTTCGGGGAATTTCACTGGGTGGGCAGTGGCTAGCAGAAAACCCGCGGCCGCGGGGTATTCTTGTAAATAGTTTTCTAGCGCGAAAAAAGCCACGGCCCCATGAGGGTCAAGCAGATAGCCGCGTTCGGCGTCTATTCGCCGGATGGTGGCACTGGTATCGGCGTCGCTCACGGTGTAGCCGCTCAGCAGCTGGCTGATAGTAGCGTGCTCGTGTTTAAAGAGCTCTAAAATGCGGATGAAATTGCTGGGGTGGCCCACATCCATGGCGTTGGAGATGGTAGCTATGGCGGCTTTAGGAGTGAAAGTACCCGAGCGCAAGTAGTCGGCACCCGCGTCGTTGGCGTTGCAGGCAGCAATAAAATGGCCCACTGGCAGCCCCGAGGCATGGGCAAGCAGGCCGGCGCAGAGGTTGCCAAAATTGCCGCTTGGCACTGCTACCACCGGCGGTGCGCCCGGCTGCCACTGCTGCATAGCAAACAGGTAATACAACTGCTGCGGCAGCCACCGCGCCACATTAATAGAGTTGGCCGAGGTGAGTGTGCGCTGGCGGGTCAGCTCCTCATCCAGAAAAGTCTGTTTTACCAACCGTTGGCAATCATCAAAATTACCGGCAATTTCCAGGGCCGTAATATTTTGGCCGAGCGTAGTAAGCTGTAATTCTTGCAGAGGGCTCACCTTGCCTGAGGGGTAGAGGATGACCACTTCTACGCCCGGCACGCCCAAAAAACCATGTGCCACGGCCCCGCCGGTATCGCCCGAAGTGGCTACCAGCACCGTCACGGCCTTGGTTTCGCCCTGCGAAAAGTAGCCCAAGCAACGGCTCATAAAGCGCGCACCCACATCCTTAAATGCCAGAGTAGGGCCGTGAAACAGCTCTAGCGCCCCAATCTGCTCGGTTACGGGCACCAGGGGAAACTCAAAATTCACCGTTTCGGCGCAGATGCGGCGCAACTCAGCTTCCGGAATGGTATCGCCCACGTAGGGCTGCATCACGGTATAGGCGATGTCGGCCCGTGAAAGCAGGGGTAGGGCCTTCAGAAATTCTGCCGAAAACTGCGGGATAGTTTCGGGAAAGTACAGGCCGCCGTCGGGCGCTTGCCCGGCAATGGTAGCTGCCCGAAAATCTACAGTTGGCGATTGGCGGTTGAGGCTGTAATACTGCATAATAGCAAAAGATAGAGGCGCGTTATTCGGCCGAAACTACGCGGGCTCCTTCGCTCGCAATTGGCCCCACGTGCAGGTGAAAAGCAATGCCCATTTTTTGGTACACGCTGCCCATGGCTTCGGCCGCGGCATGAGCGGTAGCCTCGTCTTGGTTGAGCATGAAAATAGATGGGCCCGACCCCGAAATACCACCACCTAGCGCACCCGCTGCCAGCGCGCGCAGCCGGGCGTCGCCCAAACCGGGGAGGAGAGAAGCGCGCGCCGGCTCCACAATATAATCTTCGAGCGCGCGGCTAATCAAAGCGTTATCGTGGGTGAGAAAGCCGGCTACCAAGCCGCCCACATTGGCCCACTGGCGCACGGCCAGGGGTAGGGGCACGGCGGCCGGCAGCACCGCACGCGCCTCCTGGGTCTTGACCTCGAACTGCGGGTGCACCACGGCCACCCACAGCGGCGGCGGGGGTAGGGGCACTACGTCGAGCGTAGGCAGCACGGCACGCACCAAGGTAAAGCCGCCAAAAATGGCGGGCGCGATGTTGTCGGCGTGCCGCACACCCGAGGCCACGGCTTCGCCATACATGGCCAGGTCGACAAGCTGATGGTTAGTGAAGCGGCTGCCCAGCAGGGCGTTAGCGGCCACTACGGCACCTGCCGCACTGGCCGCGCTACTGCCAATGCCGCTGCCCGGCCGGATGCCCTTCGTGATTTCAACTTCGAAGCCAATGGGCTCGGGCACTTCGCGCAGCAAGGCTAGCAGGGCCGCCCCGGCCACATTGCGGTAGGGGTCGGTGGGGAGGTTGTAGTCGTCGAGGTGCCGGATGGTGAGGCCCGGTTGGTCGGTGCGGCGCAAGCGCACGATGTCGTAGGGGGCCGTGAGGGCTAGGCCTAGCACGTCGAAGCCGCAGCCCACGTTGGCAATGGTGGCCGGCGCGTGGACGGTGACGGAGGAAGGAAGGGGCATTGGGGGTGGCGCGGACTCTGGGAGTGCGCGAGTAAATACAAAATGGGCGCTACAAGAGGCTGGCGTGGCAAGAACATGGCGCCCGCGCGGGTTTGCAGAACCCACCTTACAGCCTGGCGGCCCGAATGATATCGGCGAATACACCGCTGGCCGTGACCTCGGCGCCGGCGCCGGCGCCCTTCACCACTAGGGGCTGGTCGGTGTAGCGGTCGGTGTAAAAAAGCACCACATTGTCTTTGCCGCGCAAGTCGTAGAGGTCGTGGCCGGGCGGAATTTGCTGCAAGCCGACGGCCGCCTGTCCATCGGTATATTGGGCCACAAACTTGAGGCGCTTGCCCTCGCTAGCGGCTGCTTCGTAAAGCGCCCGGAAGTGCGGCTCGTGCACCGCCAGCTGCTCATAAAAAGCGGGCACATCGCCTTCGAGACAGGAAGGGGGTAGGAAACTTTCGTTGGCTACGTCGTTCATTTCCAGCTGCTGACCAGCTTCGCGGGCCAGAATGAGGATTTTGCGCGCCACATCCGAGCCGTTGAGGTCGAGGCGCGGGTCGGGCTCGGTGTAGCCTTCGGCCTGGGCTTGGCGCACCACCTCGGCGAAGGGCCGCGAGCCGTCGTAATTGTTAAACACAAAATTGAGCGTACCCGACAGCACGGCCTGCATCCGGCGCACCACGTCGCCGCTGCGCGTGAGGTCGCCGAGCGTACCAATGACGGGTAGGGCCGCGCCCACGTTGGTTTCAAACAAATACTTGGTGTTGAAATCCTGGGCCAACTGCTTGAGGTGGCGGTAGCTGGCGTAAGCGGCCGAAGCAGCTACTTTGTTGCAGGCTACAATGGCCACGCTTTTGGCCAGCAGCGGGGCATACTGGTCGGCGGCAGCGGGGTTAGCCGTTACATCTACAAAGATGGAATTGCGCAGGTTCTTGCTGATAATGAGCTGCGTAAACTCTTCTAGCGTCAGCTTGGGGGCCTCGTTCAAATCTTCGGGCCAAGTACGCAGGTCGAGGCCACCTTCTTCGCTCACCAGCGAGTGGCGGCTGTTGGCAATGGCCATCACGCGCAAATCGAGGCTGAGCTTTTCGCGCAAATACGCCTGCTGCTGCGCTAGCTGCGCCAGCAACTTGCCGCCCACGTTGCCGGGCCCCAAGATGAAGAGGTTTACCTGCTTAGAAGTGGCCTCGAAAAACTCCTCATGCAGCACGTTAATGGCCTTGCGCACATCGCTGGCCCGAATAACGGTCGAGATATTGCGCTCCGACGCGCCCTGCGCAATAGCCCGGATATTGACGCCATTGTGCCCCAGCGCACTAAACAAGCGGCCACTGATGCCAGGGTGATTTTTCATGTTTTCACCAACCAGCGCCACAATGGCTAAGCCGGTTTCGGGGCGCAGCGGCTCTAGGCGGCCGGCCGAAATCTCACCGGCAAACTCCTCATTTACTACCCCTTGCGCGGCGGGTACGTCGGCCTCGTTCACCCCTACGCAAATGGAGTGCTCCGACGAGCTTTGGGTGATGAGCACCACGTTGATGCGGGCCCGCGCTAGCGCCGCAAACAGCCGCGCCGAAAAGCCCGGCACGCCCACCATGCCGCTGCCTTCGAGGTTGAGCAGGGCCAGGTTGCCGATGCTCGATAGGCCGCGCACCACGTTGGGGGTAGGGGGCGGGGCTACTTCGACCAGCGTGCCAAAATCCTGGGGGGCAAAAGTATTTTTAATCCACATCGGGATGCCGCGTTGCCGCACGGGCTGCACCGTGGGCGCGTACAGCACCTTGGCCCCGAAGTGCGAAAGCTCCATCGCTTCCTCGTACGAAATGTGCGCGATGGGCCGCGCTGCCCGCACCAAGCGCGGGTCGGCGGTAAGCATCCCACTCACGTCGGTCCAGATTTCGAGTTTTTCGGCCCCTAGTGCGGCAGCTAAAATAGCGGCTGTATAATCGGAGCCGCCGCGGCCCAGCGTGGTCGTGTGGCCCTCAGCGTCGGCGGCGATAAAGCCCGGCGCTACCCATAAATTAGAAGGGGTAGCAAGCTGAAAAGCACGTACTTGCTGCTCCGTAACTACCTCCTCTACCTGCGCCATGCCGAAGCGCGAGTTGGTGCGCAACAGCTGCCGGCTATCGGCCCAGGCCGCTGCTAGGCCGCGCGCTTGAAATGCGGCCACCACCAGCCGCGACGACAGCAGCTCGCCGTAGCTCATCAGCCGGTCGAGGGTGCGCGGCGAAAGCTCGCCCAGCGCAAAAATACCGTCGGCCAACAACGCCAATTCCGTAAACTGGGCCGTGAGCCACGGTTGCAGCTCGGCTTGCGCCGCAGGGGTAGGGAGCAGCGCTTCGGCGGCGGTGAGGTGGCGGGCTTCGAGCTGGCGCAGAGTAATGCGGAAGGCTTCGTCGCCGGCGGCCGCGGCGCGGCCCGCGCCAATAAGCGCATCGGTGGTGCCGCCTAGCGCCGACACTACCAGCACCACCGGCCCTTGGGCCAGCGCCTGCCCCACGATGGCGATTACCTTCTCAATGTTTTCGGCAGAAGCCACCGACGTGCCTCCGAATTTCAAAACTTGCATGAGCTCGAACACCCGGCCAGCCGCAGCCCACCGCGCAATAGAGGCCCAGCGCCGCACTAAGTGCTGCACTAAGCCAGCGTAAAGAATTGGCAAGGAACGCCGACCGTTCAGGACGATGTTACCTAGCAGTATCTTTGCAAACTACTGACTATTTTCCCTGACCACAAAATGCTGGATAAATTAGAAGCCATCCGCGAGCGCTACGAGACCGTGAACCACGAGCTGATGCAGCCCGAGGTGATGAGCGACATGAAGCGCTTCAAATCTTTGAATAAGGAACTCAAAGAGCTAGGTAAAATCGTGACCGAATACCGCGCTTACCAGCAAGTGCTCAGCAATATAGAAGGCGCACGCCAAGTTATTTCGACCGAAAAAGACGAGGACTTCCGCGAAATGGCGAAGGCCGAGCTCGACGAGCTTCAGCCCGAAGCCGAGCGCCTCGAAACGGTTATCAAAGATTTGTTGATTCCGAAAGACCCGAACGACTCGAAGGACGTGATTATGGAAATTCGGGCCGGGGCGGGCGGCGACGAAGCCTCGCTTTTTGCCGGCGACTTGCAGCGCATGTACCTGCGCTTTGCTGAAAAGCAGGGCTGGAAAATGGAATTGGTGGACGCCATGGACGGCACCGCCGGCGGCTACAAAGAAATTGTGCTCGCTGTGAAGGGCGAAGACGTGTATGGCAAGCTCAAGTTTGAGAGCGGCGTGCACCGCGTGCAGCGCGTGCCAGCCACCGAAACCCAGGGCCGCATTCATACCTCGGTAGCTTCGATTGTGGTAATGCCAGAAGCGGAGGAATTCGATATTGAGCTGGATATGAACGACATCCGCAAGGACTTGTTTATGTCGAGTGGCCCCGGTGGGCAGTCGGTAAACACGACGTACTCGGCCGTGCGCCTCACGCACCTTCCCACGGGCATCGTAGCTCAGTGCCAGGACCAGAAATCGCAGCTCAAAAACTTCGATAAAGCGCTGCAAGTACTGCGTTCGCGTATTTTTGAAATTGAGCTGGCTAAGAAAAACGAAGCTGAAGGTGCCATTCGCAAAGGCATGATTGGCAGCGGCGACCGCTCCGATAAAATTCGTACTTACAACTACCCGCAGGGCCGCGTAACCGACCACCGCATTGGCTACACGGTGCACAATCTGCCCAACGTAATGGATGGCAACATCGACGATTTTGTGGAGCAGCTGCGCCTGGCCGAAAGCGCCGAGCGCCTGAAGGTGGGCGTATCGTAGAGGGGTAGGGCCTAAAGCAGACACAAACCGAACGTCATGCTGAGTTCCGCGAAGCATCTCGCTCGCGTCGTTGGGGGTAGTAACCAAACGAAGCGGTGGAGATGCCTCGCGGGGCTCAGCATGACGTTCTCTTTTTTCATGAATACTAGCGGCTAGTTATTGCCGTTTTAGCCCGGTTGTTGCGCCTAATTGCATGATTAAGAACTACCTCCTACCCCTCCTTTTATTCGTTAGCGCGGTGCTTAGCGTATCGCTACCTGGCTGCAAGCCCCGCGAGGAAGAATTGCAAACCTCAGGCGCACTGGAGTTTTCGACCGACACGGTGAAGTTTGACACGGTTTTTACCACGCTGCGCACCGTCACGAAGCGGCTGTGGGTGTACAACCGCAACCCTAAGGCGGTGAACGTAGACCTTATCAGCCTCGATAACCCGGCCACCTCGCCCTACACGTTGATTATCAACGGTGATTTAAAGCAAACGGCTTCTGGCCTTTACATCCGGGGGAAGGATAGCCTGCTCATCTTGGTGCGGGCTCAGCTAAAGGATAATGGGCAAAACGGGACTGCTAAAGATTATGTGCTGAAGGAAAATCTGAATTTCCGTACCAACGGCCAGGACCAACATGTGCTGCTGCGCTCGTTTGGGCAGAATATTTACCTGCATGACAACGAGGCCCTACCCTGCAATGCGGTGTGGACCAACGACCGGCCGCACGTGCTGTATAATTCGGTGGTAGTACCGGCGGGCTGCACGTTGCGCATCAAGCCCGGCACGCGCATCTACGCCCACGCCGGGGCCGCGCTCATCGTGGAGGGCACGCTACTAGTAAATAGCCCCGCCGATTTTGTGGCACCTAGTGGTTCTAAAAACGACACCATCAGCGCCACTAACGCCAATATTGTGCGCTTTGTGGGCGACCGTAGTGCGGAGGCGCAGTACGCCACTGCGCCTGGCCAGTGGACCGGTATTGTGCTCGACGCCAGCAGCCGGGGTAGCGTTATTCGCTACGCTCAAATCCAGAATGCTACGTTTGGGGTGCTGTTGTATAATCCTAAAAACCAGACGCCCCAGCCCGATGTGACCATTCAAAATTCGGTGCTGCGCTACATCTCGGGGGCCAATGTGGGTTTTGCTGGTGCGGCGAGTGGTACCGGCCTGCCCGGCGCGGGGGTACTAGGTTTATCGGGCAAGGCTACGCTCGAGAATACGCTGTTTAGCGATTGCTACGAGTATGCTGTGCTGGGCTATGGCGGCGGCGATTACTCGCTGAATTACTGCACGGTAGCCAACTACCCGGCAGCCTCGGCGCGCGATAAGGCATCGCTGACCTTTACCAACGTGTCGGCCCTGGACAGCAAAGTGAAGAATACCACGGGCCTCACGCTCAATGTACGCAACTCCATTGTGTGGGGCTCGATTGAGGATGAAGTGTTCTTTGAGAACTACGACGACTATAAAGCCACAGTTAGCATTCGCAACTCGCTGCTGCGCAGCAAGCTGTACGCTGGTCCTGCCGATATGGCAGCCACGGCCACCACCGCCGCCAAGCCGGGCCTGGCAAACCCAGCGTATAACAATTTATTCAGCGACCCCAAGTTTGTGCGGCTCAATACGCTCTCGCGCAACGATTACCATTTGGCCGCTACCTCGCCGGCGCTGGCCAGCAAAACGGCTCTACCCCCCCTCGTTCCCCGCGACTTGCTGAACCTGCTCCGCAACCCAACTGCGCCTGACTTGGGTGCGTATCAAACGACCAAATAGCCATGCGCTACGTTCAAAAACGCCTGCGCCTACCCGCCGTCGCTGAAGGTTTTCACCTCATCACCGATTTGCTGCTGGCCCAGCTGCCCGAGCTGGAAACCATGCGCGTGGGTACGGCCCATTTTTTTATTCAGCATACGTCGGCTAGCCTGTTTATTACGGAGAACGCTGACCCCACCGTGCGGCGCGATTTTCAGGAGTATTTCCGGCGCTTGGCGCCCGATAACGCTGCTTATTTTCAGCATACTCTAGAAGGCCCCGATGATATGACGGCCCACCTCAAGGCCGCCATGCTGGGCAACTCCGTGACGGTGCCCATCGCGGATGGCCGCCTGCTACTGGGCACTTGGCAGGGCCTGTGTCTGGGGGAGCATCGCCGCCACGGTGGTCGCCGCTGGGTGGTAGCGACGCTGCTAGGGGAGTAGCAGCGTCGCTAGCTCATAGTTGTACTTGGGCTGCCGTTTGGTAGCGGAGCGTGTCGAATAGCACCAGTTTTTGCACGCCTACCACGCTGTACGCACTTAGTTGGCCTTGGCGCAGCGAGAGATGCAGGTTTTTTTGCCCAAAGAACAAAGCATTATCCTGGCGCAGCGTGGCCTGTACTTCCTGGGGCTGGTGGGCGGCGCTCGTTACGGTCATGAACACGACGGGCGCATTGTCGTGGCCTGGTAGCAGGTGATACGTGCGGCGCACTACCCCCCCCGGCAGCGCCGAGGAGTCTACTTTATAGGCGCCGCGCAAGGCAGCTTTGTTAATGTCGGCTTGGTAAAAAATCTGGAGCTCATCGGTCCATTTTACCTGCGGCACCTGCACGGTTTCCGTAGCGCCGCCGCGCAGGCTCACGTGTTTGGTAACAGCTGGGTGGCGGGTAGCTAGCTGCCGCACCTGAGCATCAAGCAAGCCCCGCACGTCGAAATAAGGCCCGGCTTGGTGGGCCGCGCCCGCCGCAGCCGGGTCGGTAGCTGTGCCACCGCCGCAACCGCTAAGCGCCAGCAGCGCGCTGCTCAGTACATAAAAACTTCTGCTACAACCCATATTAAAAACGTATCCCGCCCGGTATGTTGGCCCGGCGGGATACTGCGAAAAGGAAAAGAATCGCCGTTTTGTTCAAGCCTGCTTGGGCTAGCTGGCGCTGGGGCGCAGCAAGCTTTGGCCGGTCATCTCGCTGGGCTGGGGTAAGCCCATGAGCGCGAGCACAGTGGGCGCAATGTCACCTAGCTTGCCATCGGCTAGGGTGCCGCGGTAGTTGTGGTCAGCTAAGATGCAGGGTACCAGGTTGGTCGTGTGCGCCGTATTGGGCGAGCCGTCCTCGTTGCGCATGAACTCCGCATTGCCGTGGTCAGCAATGACGATGGTGGCGTAGCCAGCGGCCAGGGCGGCCTCCACCACATCGTGCGCGCAAGCGTCGGTCGTTTCTACTGCTTTCACTACGGCTTCAAACACGCCCGTATGGCCTACCATGTCAGGATTGGCAAAGTTGACTACGACAAAATCGGCCGAATTGGCTTGGAGCTCCGGCACCAAAGCGTCGCGCAGTTCATAGGCGCTCATTTCGGGTTGCAAGTCGTAGGTTGCTACCTTGGGCGAGGCCCGCAGGATGCGGGTTTCGCCCACAAATTCCTTTTCCCTACCCCCCGAAAAAAAGAAGGTTACGTGCGGATACTTCTCTGTTTCGGCCATGCGAATCTGCGTTTTGTTGTACGCAGCCAGTGTTTCGCCCAGCGTATTATTAAGGTTATCCTTCTCAAAAATCGGCGTTACACCCACAAACGTCGCATCGTAGTTCGTCATCGTGAGGTAGCGCAGGTTCAGGCGGTGCATCTGGTAGGCATTGAAGTCCTGCTGCGTAAGCGCCTCCGTGATTTCGCGGCCGCGGTCGGTGCGGAAGTTAAAGCACAGCACCACATCGCCTTCCTGAATGGTGGCCAGCGGCAGGCCATCGGCGGCCGTCTTCACAATGGGCTTCAAAAACTCGTCGGTTACGCCGTCTTTGTATTGTTCCTGAATACTTTGAATCAGGTTTTGCGACGGCGTGCCTATCCCATTCACCAGCAGGTCGTAAGCAATTTTCACCCGTTCCCAGCGCTGGTCGCGGTCCATGGCGTAGTAGCGCCCCACGATAGAAGCGATTTTGGCTCCCGTGCGCTCGTTGTACTGCTCCAGTTCATTCACGAAATGCACGCCGCTCTTGGGGTCGGTGTCGCGCCCATCGGTGAAGGCATGAATGAAGGTTTTGTGCACGCCGGCCTCGTGGGTAATGGTGCAAAGCGCTTTCACGTGGTCGATGTGCGAGTGCACGCCACCATCCGACAGCAGGCCAATTAGATGGAAGGGTTTATTGTTTAGCTTTGCGTATTCCAATGCTTCCTTCAAGGCTGGTACTTGGCCAAGCTTACGCTCCCGAATAGCTTTGGCGATGCGCACTAGCTCTTGGTCGACTACCCGGCCAGCCCCGATGTTCATGTGGCCGACTTCCGAGTTGCCCATCTGGCCTTCGGGTAGGCCTACCGCCTCGCCCGAAGCTTGGAGTTTGCTATGTGGAAAGCGTTGGAGCAGTTCGTGGAAGTAAGGGGTACGCGCTTTGTCGACCGCCGAAACATTCACATTAGGGGCAATTCCCCAACCGTCCAGAATGACCAATAAAACCTGCTTATTCATGCTACAAAAGTACGCCGCGTACCCCAAAGCCGGCTCACTACGTACGAAGCCTCACTGGTTTCAGAAAGGCTTCAGAAAAGGCTCAGAAACTAGCTCAGCTGGCATAGTTTTGGCTTTACCCCCATTCACAGGCGATTCACCTATTTGCGGGTGCTTGTTTTTATGAAATCTATTTTTACTAAAGTACTACTTTTTAGTTGGTTTTTGCTGGTCGGGTGGGGCGCGCAGGCACAGGGCGGCGACCAGTTGACGGCCGTGCGTTCGGCTATTGCGGGGGGCTCTTCGCGGGAGTTGGCGCAGTATCTGGCGCCTTCGGTCGAAGTAGGCTTCGATGGCGACCACCAGAGTTACAACTCTACGCAAACTGAATTAGTAATGCGCAACTTCTTCGCTAAGAACGCTCCCAATAGCTTCGAGATTGTGCACCAGGGCGCCAGCAACGACGGCATTCCTTACGCCGTGGGGCGCTACGTGGGGCGCAGCGGCACCTACCAAGTATTCATCAAGCTGAAGCCCAAACGCAGCACGCCGCTAATAGATACCATCGATTTTACCAAGGAATAAGCGACCACCCGGTTTAGCCCGGCAGGCCCCCAGCTTGCCGGGCTTTTTGTGCTACCTGTGGCCGGTGTACCTTTGCCGAGTGTCAGCCACCCCTACCCCCTACCTTACATCGGAAGCCCTTAGCACCTTCATTCGCACGGCCCTGGCCGAAGATGTAGGCGATGGCGACCATTCGTCTCTGGCCGCTATTCCGGCCGATGCGCGCAACCGGGCGCACTTATTAGTAAAAGGAGAGGGCGTGCTGGCTGGCGTGGCCTTGGCCCAGCTTATTTTTAAGGAAGTAGACCCTACCCTGCAACTAGCTGTGCAGCTCGAAGATGGCGCCCGCATTCGGGTCGGCGATGTGGCTTTTACCGTCGAGGGCCCGGCGCGTAGCATCCTTACAGCCGAGCGCTTGGTGCTCAACTGTATGCAGCGCATGAGCGGCATTGCCACGCACACCGCGCATTTGACTAGCCTGTTGGCGGGCACCAAAGCCCTGTTGCTCGACACCCGCAAAACGACGCCCAATTTTCGCATTTGCGAGAAGTGGGCGGTGCTCATTGGGGGCGGCGCCAACCACCGCTACGGCTTGTTCGACATGATTATGCTCAAGGACAACCACGTGGACTACGCGGGTGGCATAGCGGCGGCTGTGCAAGCCACCAAAGAGTATTTGCAGCGTACGGGCCGCCAACTACCCATTGAGGTCGAAACGCGCACGCTGGCTGAGGTGCAGCAAGCACTGGATGCCGGTGGCCTTGCTCGCATTATGCTCGACAACATGGCCCCCGCGCAGTTGCGCGAGGCCGTGGCGCTGGTGGCTGGCCGTGTGCCCCTCGAAGCCAGCGGCGGCATCACCGAGCAAACCATTGCAGAAGTGGCGGCTACAGGCGTCGACTTTATTTCGGTGGGGGCGCTTACGCACTCGGCCGGCAGTCTCGATTTGAGTTTAAAAGCCTACTGATTTAATGATTAAGGATTAATTATCAGCAGTTAATGTTCTTTTGGCGTTCAACTGACTAGTTTAATTAATCATTAACCATTGACTATTCCTTATTACAATGAACCAACCTAACCAACGCGGCGGTGGCGGGGGCTACCGCCAGCAGCAGGTGCAGCAGGCGGCGCCCGGCTCCATCAAAACCAAGAAATACCAGTTCGATACCAACACGTATACCCGCTTGGCCATGGCCGAGGTGTGGCGTAAGGAATGGTGGTACGTTACAATTCCGTTTGCCATTGGGTTGCTGCCCGCCGTTATTTGGCACTCGTGGTGGTGGCTAGCGCTGAGCGTAGTGCTCACGGTATTATTTGTGCTGCTGCGCTCGGCCCAGATTACGGGCGTGACGCAAATGGAGCAAAGCAAGCCGCTATTTGAGCGCATGAACTACGAGGCCGACCAGCGCCAGCTCGTGATGCGCCAGACCGAGCAGCGAGCTATGGCCCTACCCTGGGACCAAATTGGCCGCGTGCGCCGCGACCCTGATGCGTTCTTGCTGTACCTCAAACCCGGTGTGCCGCCGGCCGATATGGCCGCGTGGCGCCAGTGGCTAGCGCGCACGTTCGACGTGCCGGTGTTTCTACATTTGCCCCTGCGTTTGTTTAATAATGACAACGACCGCAAGCTATTTGAGGCTTTGCTGCGCCGCAAAGGGCTCCTGACTGATGCGCCCGCTGCTTAGCGCCGTGGCTGTAGTAGGTGCATGCGCACCATTCTGAATTGTAAAACTTTTATTTTCCGCAAGGATTTCGACCCGTATGAAAAAGCTGCTTTCTTACTTAGCTCCGGCTGCCGTAGTGCTGCTTGCCTCGTGCAGCAGTGAGCCCTCCGATTGGCGCCCCGACCAAAAAGTTTCGCTCGACCAAATTGCTCCCGGCACCCGGCCCAGCGACAATTTTGACCAAGGCACCGATGCTGCTCCTAACCAGGCAAAAGGTGGCGCCATCACCAAGCCCACTAATTCTTCGATGAACATCAAGCGGGCTGCCCCCACCGCGGGCGCGGTACAAACGGCCGATACCCAAGAAGGCACGGCCGCCAAGCCCGGCGAAGGTGCTACCACGCAGCAAGGAGGCGCTACGTCGGCTCCGGGCACACCGGGCACGGCTCCAGTGGCATCACCGGGTATGCACCAAGACCCAACTTCCGGCAACAATACGAATACCAATCGCAAATAGCTCGGCCGCTTGCATGGCTTAAAGCCGTGAGTGAGAGCTATTGATAAAGCTTGCATCAATGTTGCAAAATTATTTGCAACATTGATGCAAGCTTTTATGTTACATATCCTATGTGGGTTGCAATTTTACTTTTGGTGGCGGCAGTTTTAGGGGCGGGCGGCGTAGTGGGTATTGTGCCAGAAGCCCGCACCACACAGTGGCTCAAGCCGCTGCTGGCTTTTAGCGGGGCTTATCTATTCACGCTCACCATCACACACCTGCTTCCCGAAGCCCTGACGCTGCTGCCGACCGTGCCGCAGCAAGTGGGCTACTGGGTGCTAGCTGGTTTTTTTGGGCAACTGCTACTGGAAGTGCTCTCGCAGGGTATAGAGCACGGGCATGTACACGACCACCCTGAGGCGAAGGGTGGGGGTAGGGGGCGAGTGCCGCTACTGCTGGTATTTGCGCTCGTGCTGCACTCGTTGCTAGAAGGCAGCATTTTGGTGCGGGGTACTGGCTCGGGCGAGGTAGGCCAGCACTTCTACGCGCTAGTGCTGGGGGTAGCGCTGCACCATATGCCAGCGGCGGTAGCGCTAGCCACGTTGCTACGGCTGCGGCTGGGCTCGTTTAAACAGGTATGGCCTTGGCTGCTGGTATTTGCGCTGGCTTCACCGGCGGGGCTGGTTTTCAGCAACTACGTAGTGCTGAAGCAACTGCTGGGCAGCGGTATCTACGCTGCCTTATTGGGCTTTGTGGCTGGCAACTTTCTACACGTGTCCACTACTATCCTGTTCGAAACCAGCCCTGAGCATCGTCTCAACTGGCCCAAGCTGGGTGCCACGCTGGGCGGCCTGCTGCTCGCGCTAGCCGTTGGCCATTGAGTAGAAGTTGATGAGCAATGCGAAACGCTTGTTCATCAACCATTGACCAACGGCCCGGTACCGTGCAAAAAATCTTCGAGCTGCCGGGCGCGGGCCGTTTCGCGGGCTAGGGAGGCTTGCAGGCTGAGCAGGCGCTGGCGCATGAGCAGCACCAAGTCGATGGCCTCGGGAGCCAGGCCTAAGCCGTGATGCAGACGCGCCAGGCGGGGCAGCACCTCATCGGGCTCTTCAACCTCAATGGTATCGGGCGCGGGCGCTGAGCGCAGCAAACCCAGTTCCACAAACTGGCGCAGCTCGGTGCGGCCCAGCCCGTAGCGGATAGCACATTCCTGAAAAGTGAGCACTAAGACCTGAGTTTCCATAATACTGATAGGTTAGCAGGGGTCAGGATATAAAAGGTTAGCTATTAGGTACTAGTATTCATTTAATTTTCGTCGCGCAGTTGGGCCAATTGCTTTATTAGGTCGCGCTCGGCTTCGGTGAGGTGGGTAGGGAGCTGCACATTTAGGCGCAGGTAGAGGTCGCCAAATTTGCCTTCTCCCCGGTACACCGGGAAGCCTTTGCCGCGCAGGCGCACGCGGCTGCCGTTGGCCGTTTCGGGCTTGAGCTTGATTTTAATTGGTCCGCCCAGCGTTTCCACAGTTTGCTCGCCGCCGAGCAGGGCCCGGTACAGCGGCACCGGCACATCCTGCGTGATGTCGTCGCCGGTACGGGCATAGTGAGCATCGGGCAAAATGCGGAACGTGATGAGCAGCGAGCCATTGGGCCCACCATTGCGGCCGGGGCCGCCCTGGTTGCGCAGCCGGATGGTTTGGCCATCGGCTACCCCCGGCTGAATCGTGAGGCGCAAATTTTTGCCTTGTACCGTGATGGTACGCGGCCCCCCGTGGTACGCCTCCTCCAGCGTTAGCTCCAGTTCGGCTTGGTAGTCGGAGCCTGCGCCGGGGCGGGTGCTGCGCCCACCCGGCGCGGCCCCGCCAAAGATGGAGCTGAAGAAATCGGAAAAATCTTCGCCTTCGCCACCAAAGGGGCTACCCCCCCCGAAGCCGCCACCCTGGCCGTACTGGCTCCAATCGAAGCCGCCCGCCTGGCCGCCGCGCCCGCCACCGGCCTGCTGGTAGCGTTGGTAGTCGGCGCCCAATTGGTCGTATTTCTGTCGCTTCTCGGGGTCCGAAAGCACTTCGTTGGCCTCGTTAGCTTCCTTAAATCGCTGCTCGGCCGCGGCGTCGTTGGGGTTTACATCCGGGTGGTATTGGCGGGCCAGCTTGCGGTATGCCTTCTTTATTTCATCAGTCGTAGCCGTTTTTTCGACGCCCAGTACCTTGTAATAATCCTTGTAATCCATTGGTCTTGAAGTGAAAGCGGTTGTTGGCAGCCCGAAGCGCCGCCGAAGATAGCCGGCCGACCTGCTAGCTATCTTCGGCGGCACCTTATTTTTTCAGCGGGTCGTGGCCCCAGTTCATAAGCGAGTAGCGCCAGCGCGAGTGCTCCACATCGTTGTGCGGGCCTTGGGCCAGGTGGCGGCTCACGTATGAGTGCACTTTGTGCATGTGGGCTTCGTCGTCGGGCGTGAGGTCCGCTTTCTTTTTGTGTAAGATGCGCACAATGTGTTCACCCGAATGGTGGCCAATGCTGTCGCCGTTGCCACTGGCCTGGCCCACCGACTTCGACTCCTCGGTTTTGAGCCATTTTTCTAATTCGCTGGCCGTCATATTGACGTCGTGGCGGAAGCTTTCGTAGATATCCGGGGTAGGGTGGGGAGTGCTCATGGCTACATTTAGGAAAATGAAATGCCTATTGAACGTGGTTTAAGGCTTGCGCGTTGAGGCCAATAATTTAGAAGAAATGCGTAGATTTGCGAGTTATAACGAACTGTGTTTAACCCGAATAAATACTACTTACTCATCATAGGACAAGTACAGCAACGGCTCGTAAGTTTGGTGCTGAAATGAGCTGGCATGGTTTTTTAGTATTTCTATTACTTTCTACTGAATTTATCCCACACTAAATTTCCTTTTATAATGAAAATATTTGTGCATGCGCTTCTCCTGGGTAGCGCCCTGTTGCTAGCTACCGAAAGCCAGGCGCAGTCGCGGCCTGTGGCGCCGCGCCGCACCGGCGCTACTCCCCGCCCCCGGCCCAAAACCAGTGGCGTGATGCTGAAGGACGGCGTGATGATGAAGGACGGCAAAATCTTGCTAACCGAGCAGGGCCTCTCTACCCCCCTCACCCAGGACAAGACGCTGGTTAATGGCACCGTTATTACGGCCAACGGCCAGGTAACCAGCCCTAACAACGGGGGCACGGTGCAGCTAGCCGAAGGCGATATGGTTTCGCTCACTGGCCGCCTCACTACCCGCCGCGAAATGGTGGAGGCCGACAGCGTACGCAAACTCGTAGATTACGACCTCAAGCACCCTGGCAAGCGCAAAGAGATGGAGAAAGCCCGCGAAAAAGCTGAAAAGGCCAAAGAGAAAGCCGATAAAGAAAAGGCCAAGCAGAAGGAAAAAGCTAAAAAATAGTGCGGCCTAGCGCCGAGTGTAGCTGGCCATAATGGCCAGGGCGTCGGCATCGTCGCGGGCTTCCACTACTTGGTCAATAATATACTGCACTTCGGCTTCGGTCCAATCTTGCGCTTCGGCGGCTTTAATAAAGCTGTCGAGCGCAGTAAACCGGCTGCCGCCGGCCGGTACCGGCCAAATGAGTTGCTTGCGAATGTTCATGCGAGGAGCTGAGCGAAATGAAAGGGCAAAGGTCGTGTGCGGCCTTTGCCCTTTTTAGTGGGGTAGAGAATTAGCGCTTAGCGGGAGCGGCCCGAATTACTTTTAGCTTGACGGGTGCTACGCCCGCATCGAGGAGGCCCAGCTTGCCGGCGGCACGCTTCGATACATCTACAATGCGGCCTTTGGCGTGCGGGCCCCGGTCATTAACGACCACCTTTACCGAGCGGCCGGTGCGCACATTGGTAACCCGAATGCGCGTGCCAAAGGGCAGGGTATTGTGCGCCGCCGTAAGCTTGCCGGGGCGGTAGGGCACGCCACTGGCTGTGGCCCGCCCGGCAAACTTATCGGCATAATAGGAGCCGTCGCCCGACTGCGTGAAGGCCGATTTGCTGCCGCCACAGGCGGTGATAATAATCGCTAAAACACTTATGGAAAGGCGAGTAGCGTAGGTGTTCAAAAAGGTGAAGTGCATAATTTGGGTATTCATGGATGCTTCACGTGGCATCTCAAAATAAAAGCTCATCTTTCAGCCGAAATCTTTCTCCTCCACCCATTCTTTAGTGTGCTCCCATGAAAAATACCCTCAAACTCGTTGCTGGCCTCGCCCTGTCAGGTCTTTTCCTCACTGCCCACGCCCAAACGGCCCCCGCTACCGGCACCATGCCCGCCCAAGATGGCAAGATGATGGATGGTAAAATGAAGGACGGCAAGATGAAAAGTGGCAAGATGCACAAAGACAAGATGAACGGCAAAATGCAGAAAGAGAAGATGGCCGACGACAAGATGAAAACCAAAATGTAGGCAGCCTGGCCGTTAGGCTAGTCTAACCGTCCGGCCGTGCAGCTTACGAGAGCTGCGCGGCCGGACAGTTTTTTGGGGGGTAGGCGGAGCGGCGGGCTCGCTGCGCCGCGGGGTGGGCGGCGGCGTGGGAGCCGGAACAGGCGTGAAACGTAGGGCTTGCAAGGCAGCATAATTGCCCTGAAAAACGTTGAAATCGACGGTGCCGCGGATACCGGGCACATAGGCTTCGTCGGAATGCTGCCAGATAATCCAGCGCTCAGCGGGTAGGGCGGGGCGGTCTACTTCGTAGTGGGCCAGCCAGAG
The DNA here is from genome assembly GCF_009755225.1 of Hymenobacter ginkgonis. Taxonomy (GTDB): domain Bacteria; phylum Bacteroidota; class Bacteroidia; order Cytophagales; family Hymenobacteraceae; genus Hymenobacter; species Hymenobacter ginkgonis. Next base: position 605,220 of record NZ_WQKZ01000004.1, on the reverse strand, counting down.
CGGATAGTCGTCGAAATGCCCCGCCAAGTAATGACGGTAAAATGCGTAATTCGAATACAGAATGGGCCGTACCTGGTAGTGCGCTTCTACCTGCTCGAGCCACTGGCGCACCTCGCGGCGCAGCTCGGCCACGTCGTGAAACTTAGGCGCCTCTACATCGAGCACGGGCGGCAAGTCGCCGGAACGCAGCGGCACTGTCGAGATGAACAGCGCCGCCTGCTCGCCGCCATCGCGGTTGGGCTGAAAGTAGTGGTACGCCCCACTCAGAATGCCGGCGGCGCGGGCGCCCCGCCAGTTGCGGGCAAAGCGCGGGTCGCGCAGCGTGATGCCTTCGCTCGCTTTAATAAACGCAAACCGCACCCGGTGGCGCGCTACCTCGGCCCAATCGATGCGGCCCTGGTAGGCCGATACGTCGATGCCATGCACGGAATAGCCAGCCAGCAAAGGGGTTTTTTCGCGGCCCGTGAGCGAGCCCAACCGGAACGTGGCCCAGGCCCGGCGCACGTAGCGGTTGGCCTGGCGCTGGTGGCGCAGGTAGTAGGCTCCCCCACCCAGTAAGCTCAGCAGCAGCCCCGCCAGCACCCACTGCCGCCAGGGGCGGCGCGGAGCCGGGGGCCGAACGGGCGCCGCAGGAGGGGGTAGGGGGGTAGGAGACATCGGCAAAGTGGGGCAGCCCAAAATTAACGCACGGCGGGCCGCCCAGCGTATGCTAGCTTGCACCTTCTAAACCGCATTGCTCCTTTCGGGTTCCACCCTACCCCTACTCTTATGCCCGACGCCCGCGACGAATCTGGCCACCTCATTCGGGAGCTGCACGGCGTGACGCTGGCCACTATCCTCGACTACTTGGTGGCGCACTATGGCTTTGCCGGCCTCGATGAGCGCCTGCGGCTCAACTGCTTTGCCGTGAATCCGAGCGTAAAATCCAGCCTCACTTTTTTGCGGCGCACTGACTGGGCACGCGCCAAGGTCGAAGACCTGTACGTGCGCCTGCGCACGGCGCAAGTACTGGGCCGGCCCCTTCCTTAACGAATAAGTAATGGCTGAGCTGCGCGAAAAATCGGGACCGCTGGCCTTACTGGTCGGTTTGCTGGCGTTTGTGGCGTTCGAAACGCTGGCTTTTTACGGGCTGAGCTACCTTACCTCGGGCCTAGGCGAAGCCAACCAGTACCAGGCCGAGAATACGATTGTCAGCAACTGGGTCAAAACCACGGCGTTTCTGGTGCTGCACATCGCGTTGGTTATCACGGCGGTGCTGGTGCTCAGCAATCGCTTGCCGCGTCGCTACCGCGGCCAAATTATGGGCTGGTTCTACCTCAGCCTGCTAACGGGATTCTTCCTATTAATTCCCCTGTTCTATTAAGGCTGGCTGCAAGCAGCCACCAGCCCAATTTTGCCCGTACATAACAAAGCCACTGCTCATCGCAGTGGCCTTCAAGAGGGTGATAACCAAAAGGGTGCCGGTCGGTCCCGGCGTTATCGGGGGTAGGAAAGTGGCCGGTCGGTCCCGGCCGTATCAACGAGCTGAGCAGCTTAGCTGCCCGGCTGAATGTCAATCTCACGCTCCCGGCTGGCCGGGTCTTTAAAAGGAATAGCTACGCGCAGCTCGCCATTCTCGTGGCTAGCGTTGATGCTAGTTAGGTCGAGGTTGCGGGGCAGGTCCATGGTTTGCACAAAAAGCGGGGCCGCCAGCTGGGCTTCCGGCTCGTGGCGGTACTCGCCATACACGGTGAGGCGGCTATCCTTGAGCACTACGTGAAAGCTTTCGGCCGCCACGCTGGGCATTGCCACGTGCAGTACCACGCCTTGGGGACGCTCGTTCACGTGCAGTTTAGGCTGGGCTACGCCCCCGCCGATAGTGTTAAGCAAATCGAGCTGAGGAGCAATAGAACGGATAAATTCGCGGCTGATAAATTTCATAAGGAGGGGCCTTTTTAAGCGGCTTCGGGCTACTTAAATCAAACCTCGTACCAGGTTTTAATTAGCGTTAACCCCTCTGGTATTCAGCCGTTATGGCTGTTTTTAGGTAATGGGCAATAAGCTGAAGTGACAGCCTGGCCGAAAGTCCGCCGAAGTGGCAGAAAGTTGCTGAAAAGGGGCACGCTAAAGCCCATCGTGCGGCGCTCGCCGACCTTTAGATTTCTGTTAGCAACTACGCTATCCCGGAAGTCTGCTTCTAAAAGCGGCTCGTCAGGCCGAAGTGAATTTTAGAGTTTCCTAGCGAAAAACCGCCCTGGTTAAGAAACTCCGAGCGCCCTACCGAGTACACAAACTGAAACAGTCCGGCCGCCGTGCGAAAGCTCAGGCCGGCGCCTAGGCCGGTGGGCTGGTCGATAGAACTGCCGCCGGTTAAGTCGCTTTGGTAGGCACGCAACACAGCTTGGTCGGCAAAGATGAATACGTACCCTTCGGGCCCGGTAAACTGCCGGAATTCGAGCGTGCCTACCCCGTAAGCGTTGGTATAGAACTGGTTTTCGACAAAGCCCCGCAGCGAGTTGAGGCCGCCCAGCCGAAACAAGTCATTGAGGAAAAACTGCTGGTTGAACAAGCCCTCGCCCCGCAGCCGGGCCAGCACCACGCTTTGGCGGCCCAGCGCCCAGTAGCGCTCGGCGCGCCCCCCAAAGCTGTACTGCGTCGAGCGCAGCGCCAGCCCATTATACAGCGTCTCGTTGATGCTGGCATTGCGGCGCACGGTTTTGGTGCCTACCCCCCCTTGCGCGCTCAAGAAGAGGCCGCGGTGCGGAAAGTATAAGTCGTCGAGGTTGGTACGGGCGTAGGCCAAGCCATAGGAACTGGTTTCCGAATCGACGTAGGTCGGCAGCACATTTTGGTTGTTCACCGCCACGTACGCTAGGCTATCTAGCAGCAGACGCGAGCTGCGCTGCTCGGCAAAAAACGTGAGCCGCCCGGCCCGCGCCGTGGGGTAGGTAACCTGCACGCGCGGCTTAATGGTCAAAAAATCACCCGTCTGCTTATACAAATTGAACGTGCCCGCCACTTCAAGCGGCGTGCCGAAGAAGTTGGGGTGCAAGTAATTAGCATCCAATACCTGCGAAGCCGCATCGACTTTGCGCCACTGCAAGCCCACCTGCTTGCCGCCGCCGCGCAGGTTGCGCAGGGCAATGGTCACGTCGCCCGTAAACTGCACGCCGGTGGTGCCATCCGTCTTGGGCAGCACCCCCACAATGGCGTCGAACTGGTTAGAAGGCCGCTCGTCGAGCAGCAAATACACCCGTGCCCTACCCCTGGCAAAGCGTACCTCGGGCTCGGCTCGCAGCCGCACGTAGGGCAGCTGCCGCAGCAGCGCCGATGCCGCTAGCACCCGCTGCTGGCTATAAGGCGCCCCCGGAAAAATTTGCAAGTACTTGGTTAGGAAGCGTTTCTTAGTTCTGCTGGAGCCAATGATTTGCAGCGAGTCAAACGTGACGACCCGGCCCCGCTTCAGCACCACGCGGCCCGCAATAGCGTGGCCGTCCAGGCGCACCGAGTCGAGGCCGATAGTGGCGAAGGGGTAGCCTTGGCTTTCAGCCTCCGTGAGCACGCGCTCCTGCAAGGCTACCCAGTCGGCGGGCCGCCAGGGCGTGCGCCGAAAAAACTTCTCGCGGTAGCCCGCACGCGTCAGAATACCGTCGCCAAGGTTGCCATTGTGCAGGTAGGCCCAGCGAAACTGCTCGCCCACGTAGAGGCGCACCCGCACGGTGTCGCGGCTCCAGTGCACATAGTCAGCCGACGCAAGTAGGTAAGCATCAGCCTGTAAAGCCAGCACCAACTCGCGCACCGTGCGCAAGGCCGTGAGTGAGTCGGGCACCGTAGCCCGCGGGTGCAGCTTGCGCACCAGCGTCTGCCCAGCAGCCTCGGCCTCAATGCGGAGTACCCGCGGGTGCCCCAGCCGGCGCGGCGCGCCGGCCGCAGTAGCTACGGGGGGGGTAGGGGCTGGCGGCAGTGGGGGCGAGGCCAAGGTGGGTGCGGTGGGCACCACTACCCCCGGCCCAGCTTCGGAGGTTTGGGCCTGGGCTGGCCCAGCGCCCCCACTCAGTGCCAGCCAGCAACCCCACAAGGCGAGTAAGCGGACGTACATTCGGGTTGGGAAACGCAAAATGGGATTTTTAATTTCGACTTAGCTGTTTTTTGCCCATCTGAAATGTGTACCGAAAATACGACGGACCCGGCGAACGCCCGCCACTGCCCGCGTATGCGCCTGGTACTAGCGTAGTTATTCATGCCTGGTCTTTACCTCCACATTCCGTTTTGCAAGCAAGCCTGTCATTATTGCGACTTTCACTTTAGCACGTCGATGGGCCTGAAAGGGCAATTTGTGGAGGCTTTAGTGAAGGAAATGGCCCTGCGCCGCGCTTACTTGCCCGACCCGGATGCGCCGCTCGAAACGATTTACTTCGGTGGCGGCACGCCTTCGCTCCTCACGGCGGAGGAGTTGAACCGCATTTTTGACGCTATCCGGGCCAACTTCTACGTCTCACCACAGGCGGAAATTACCCTCGAAGCCAACCCCGACGACCTGACCCCCACCAAGCTGGCCGTGCTCGCGGCTTCGCCCATCAACCGCCTCAGCATCGGCCTGCAAAGTTTCCACGAGCCCCACTTGCGGCTGATGAACCGCGCCCACTCGGCCCCCGAATCGTGGGCGGCCGTGCAGCAGGCGCAGGCGGCGGGCTTCGAGAATATCTCGGTCGATTTGATTTACGGTGTGCCCGCCGCCAGCCACGACATCTGGCAAGAGGATTTAGCTCGCTTATTCGAATTGAATGTGCCGCACGTGTCGGCCTATGCGCTTACCATCGAGCCCGATACTGCATTCGGCCGTCGCCTCAAAAAAGGCACCTTCGTAGTGCCACCCGAAGAGTTTGTGGCCCAGCAATTTGAAATGCTGCTGGCTCAGCTGCGCACTCACGGCTACGAGCAGTACGAAATCAGCAACTTCTGCCGCCCCGGCCGCGAAAGCCGCCACAACGCCAACTACTGGCGCGGCGTGCCCTACCTGGGGCTGGGCCCAAGCGCCCACTCTTTCAATGGCCGCAGCCGTGAATACGCCGTGGCCAACAATCCGCAGTACGTGGCCGCCGTGCTGGAAGAGGGGAGGGTGCCGGCTACCGTCGAGCTCCTTACCCCCCTCGACCAAGCCAACGAATACCTACTTACGACCCTGCGCACCAGCCGCGGCTGCGACCTGGCGTACCTGCGCGATGCGCTGGGCCTCAATATCTTATTCGAGCGAGCTGAGTATATAGCCAGCCTGGTTGCCCAAGGTATGGCAACGCTGGATGAGGATGTGCTGCGCTTGACCGATGCCGGCAAATTGCTGGCCGACCACATTACCTTGGAGCTATTTGCGGCGGCACCAGCGGCGGCTGGCGCGTAGCTTGCGCCTGCTGCCCGCCGGCAGCCTTGCCTATTTAGTGACGCTTTACCCCCTGCGGCCCGTGAAACTACTGAGCGACGCCCTTGCCGATACCGCCGATTTCTTCGTGGAGCACGTCCACCTCACGGCCATTGTCTTCGACAATACCGATGATGTAACCATCTGGGCGACAACCTTCCGCGACGATGATGAGTATTTTTTTCACCTCGGCCTACCCTTCCACGACCTCGATACCCTGCTGCGCGTGGCCGGCGACCGTGCCGAACTACTAGCCGAGCAAGTAGCCGACGCCCTTGCCTCGGCCGAAGAATATCCCTGCCTGCTCGAATACACTAGCGAAGAGTCTCCACCCATTGCGCTGCCTGGCGTGGCCCTCAAGCTTGCCGTCACCTACCCCGCCGATGCCGACGAAGTAGATGACCCGCAGCCGCACAATATTTTCTATCTAGAAGGGATTTTTGCCCGGCTAAGCTCTTGAATTGAAGGGCTGGTTACTGCTTGATTATCAGATAAAGCCTTGTTAATTAATCATTAATCAGTAAAAATGTGGTACCTCATTCCGGGCCTGGGGGCTGATGAACGCGTATTTCGGCGCTTACGGCTCGGGGGCCCAGTGCAAGTACTTAGTTGGCTAGCCCCGCAGTCATCTACCGAACCGCTGGCTCACTACGCTGCCCGGCTAGCAGAGGCCATACTGCCCGGCCAACCGTGCTGGCTAGTGGGCGTATCCTTCGGCGGCTTGTTGGCACTCGAAATTGGGCGGCTGCGGCCGTTGGCACGCATCGTGCTCATTTCCAGCTTGCAGGCGGCTAGTGAATTGCCGCCATTGCTGCGGCTGGCTCGCGCTACGGGTATCTACCGGCTGGTGCCATTTAGGTTGCTGGCACGTTTGCCCCGGCTGGCGCAATGGTTTTTCGGGGCCAAAGGCGGGGGCGAGTGCCGCCTACTCTGCCAAATATTGCGTGATACCGACCCCACTTTTGCCCGTTGGGCTACTGCGCAGCTGCTGCATTGGCATAGCCATGGTGTACCGACCGCCACCCGGCTGCACGGCACCCACGACCGGCTGCTGCCCGCCGGCGGCGCCCTCATCGAGTACCGATTACCAGGCGCGGGGCATTTTCTCATCGTCAGTCACGCCGCGCAAGTTAGCCAAATACTCAACTCACTGGCACATGGGGAGATAACAACTAAAAAATATTAAGTAAATAGCTAGCGCAGCTATTCATTTTAGGGCGTACCGGCAGTAGCTTAGTGGTAATTTTCAGCTGTAAGTTATTGGTCGATGGCGCTATTCTACTTCTTAAAGCAGGCCTTGGTGAGCACTGCCCTGGTGGGCTCGCCCAGCACCGTGCCCCTGCCTGCCCTACCCCCCGATTCGCTTCGCACTACTGCGCCCCTACTGCTGAAGGTGGGCCTGCGCCTGACGCATCTGCACTACGCACACGACAGCCAAGCCTGGCAGTTCTTGCTGCCCCTATCGCTGGGTGCCGAGTACCGGGTGGCGCCGCGGCTTAGCCTGTATGGGCAAGCAGAGGCCGACTTGCTAACGGCTAGCCAAGCTACCGGCCGCCGTCGAGTCAGGCAGCAAAGTGCGCTGTCCGGAGCAGCAATTAATCTAGGGCTCCGCTATTATTATGGCCAGCCTAAAACCACCGGCTCGCGCACTCCCAGCCCTGAGTTTGGTAAATACTTAGCCTTGGATGGCGGCGCCGATTGGCAGCAACTCACCACTACTGGAGGGGTAGGGCGGCGTCAGCGTACGATGCCAGCTTCCCTCACGCCGGCGATGTACGCCCTGTGGGGCATCCAAAACCGGCTGCTCCCCCACGTGCTCTATGACCTAAATGCGGGGGTAGGCCTACTCGCCCCGGTGCACTACTATAACTTCGAGCGCATTAGCGGCACCACGCATTGGAATGCTGGAGCGCAAGTCAATATCCGGGTGTATCTCGTTTCTCGTTAATTGAAACTGGGCAGGGCCTGAGTGGGGCAAGCTCTTTATCCGCTTTGCAAGCTATAATACCAAAAGGGCTGCCCCGTTAGGAGCAGCCCTTCATTAGCTACGAAAGCCGGTAAACTAGGCAGCAGCCTCAGCTGCAACGGGTACTACCGATACGAACGAACGCTCGTCGCGGCCCTTGCGGAACTGTACCGTGCCATCAACCAACGCAAACAGCGTGTGGTCTTTGCCGATGCCGACGTTGGTGCCGGGGTGGTGCTTCGTACCGCGCTGACGCACGATGATGTTGCCAGCGATAAGCGACTGACCACCGAAGATTTTCACGCCGAGGCGCTTGCTATGCGATTCACGGCCGTTGTTTGACGAGCCGACGCCTTTTTTGTGTGCCATGGTTTTTGAGCTGTTAGCTAAAAGCGGTTAGCTAGTAGCTTTTTGAAAAGATAGATTAGCTAGCTAATAGGCGAAAGCTAACAGCTAAAAGCCACTAGCTAACAGCCCTCAAAACTAGCCGATGCTGTTAATCATTACTTTAGTGAACTGCTGGCGATGGCCGTTCATCTTTTTGTAGCCCTTGCGGCGCTTCTTCTTGAACACCAACACTTTGTCACCTTGTACGTGAGCCATGATGGTGCCTTTTACCGCAACGTTCAGCTCGGGAGTACCGATGCTGAGAGTGCCGTTGTCGTCGGTCAGTAGGGCGTTGCCCAACTCTACCGAGTCACCGACGTTGCCGGCCAGACGTTGGGCGTAAACAAATTTATTAGCCTCAACCTTAGTCTGTTGGCCGGCGATATTAACAATGGCGTACATTTTATTTCCGCTGGAGGTTTCTCAAAAGGGAACGCAAAAGTACGGCGACTTTTTGGCAATTCCAAACCTAAGTAGTTAATCATCATTTGCTCGCCGTTCTAAAACGGCTAAGCGGTGGTAATTTTTTGACTTTTTAGTAACTGGTTGAATCCTAAAGTGCTGGCTACCCCAACGCTTCAACTGTGGAAAACTGCCTTTATCCACAGCTAGATTGTGGATAAGTCGTTAAAAATCGGCTGTTTTGCTGGCTTTGCTTCATGCAGTACTCACAGCAGTCCTAGACTTTACCGGCCCAGGGGAGAAGAAAAACGTAACATTGCCCCGGCAGGTTGCTTGCTCTATCTTTGAATAAATGGGCTCTTTGCCGGTTGAACATCTCGTCGCCAGCCTGGGTTAGCCTCAACTATTGCCTATCATCGAGCATCTCTTAAACCTGCCAGCTTATGGAGCCTTTACTCGCCGAAAATCCTAACCGGTTCGTGCTTTTTCCCATCCAGAACCCCGAAGTGTGGGAGTTCTACAAAAAGGCAGAAGCCTCGTTCTGGACGGCCGAGGAAATCGACCTCTCGCAGGACCAGAAAGACTGGAACGGCCTGAACGACAACGAGCGCCACTTCATCAAGCACGTGCTGGCCTTCTTCGCAGCCTCCGATGGCATCGTGAACGAGAACTTGGCTATCAACTTCATGCAGGAGGTGCAGATGCCCGAGGCGCGCTGCTTCTACGGCTTCCAGATTATGATGGAAAACATTCACAGCGAGACGTATTCGCTGCTGATTGACACCTACATCAAAGACCCCAAAGAGAAGGATTACCTCTTCAATGCCCTCGAAACCGTGCCCGCCGTGCAGCGCAAAGGCCAGTGGGCGCTCACGTGGATTAACTCCGAGAACTTCGCCGAGCGCCTCATCGCCTTCGCCGCCGTAGAAGGCATCTTTTTCTCGGGCTCCTTCTGCTCAATTTTCTGGCTCAAGAAGCGCGGCCTAATGCCGGGCCTCACGTTCTCCAACGAACTGATTTCGCGCGACGAAGGCCTGCACTGTGACTTCGCCTGCCTGCTCTACAGCTACCTCAACAACAAGCTGCCCGAGGCGCGCGTGCAAGCCATCATCCGCGATGCGGTGACGATTGAGCAGGAGTTTGTGACGGAGGCGCTACCCGTGAGCCTCATCGGCATGAATGCCAAGACGATGAGCCAGTACATTGAGTTTGTGGCCGACCGCTTGCTCGTGTCACTCGGCTGCGGCAAGATTTATAATTCCAGCAACCCCTTCGACTTCATGGAAATGATTTCGGTGCAGGGCAAAACCAATTTCTTTGAGAAGCGCGTAGCCGAGTACCAGAAGGCTGGCGTGATGAACGAGGGTAAGAGCCACGCGTTCTCGCTCGACGAGGATTTTTAAGGATACACTAGCTCAGATAAACGAAAAGCCCGGACTTCCACCTTGGAAGTCCAGGCTTTTCGTTTAGTAGTCACATTCCTAACTCGGTTAGCCCCGGATGGTCGGCGGGCCGGGCGCCTAGCGGCCAGTGAAACTTGCGTTCGGCCTCCGCAATGGCCACGTCGTTGATGCTGGCTTCGCGGCGCTGCATGAGGCCGAGGGCATCGAATTCCCACTGCTCGTTGCCGTAAGCCCGAAACCACTGGCCCACCTCGTCGTGGAACTCGTACTGGAAGCGCACGGCGATGCGGTTTTCGTGGAAGCCCCATAGCTCCTTGATAAGGCGATACGCGTGCTCACGCTGCCACTTGCGCGCTAAAAAAGCCTCGATGGCCGCGCGACCGCTGAAAAACTCGCTGCGGTTGCGCCACTGGCTGGCTTCGGTGTAGGCCAGGGCCACGCGGGCAGGGTCGCGCGAGTTCCAGGCGTCTTCGGCTAGGCGCGCCTTTTGGGTGGCGGTTGCAAAGGTGAAGGGGGGTAGGGGCGGGCGGGCGTCGGCCATAAGAGCAGGGGTAGGGAGTTGACCTTTTGCGGAATGCAGTATCTACCAACGGCTGCCACTGATGGTTTTGCCGCTTAGCATTCCCCCATGTTTTCTGCCACCGAACAATGGCCGCTGCCCGGCCAGGTTGACCCCGCGCTTTCGCCCTGCGCGTTTTGCCGCCGCCGTATTGTGGTGGCGGGCAAGCCCGTCTTTAGCTCGTGTTCGTGCCAGGTGTTTGGGCCGCCCGTGACGCTAGCGGCGCTGGCCGTGGGCGCAGTGCTGGCAAGCGCCAGCTTGTGGTGGGCCAGCCGCCAGAGCAGGGGTAGGGGCTAGCTGTATATAACCAATAAAAACTTAGCGCGTGCCTTGGCTGCCCAGTCCATTTCTTGAAAAACGGCTGGGCAGCCTCATTTTCAGGCTATGTGGAAAAATTCTAAAGTTTTCCTTTGCCAACCCCAAACATGGGAACTAATTTCCGGCTTTAAAGCACCGCGGCTTCATACTCGAAGCTAGCCAGATTAGTAGTTATTGCCCACCATAGCACCCAACATAATATGCTCGTAATCAAACGCGATGGCCGCCGCGAGTCGGTCAAATTTGACAAAGTAACCGCTCGCATCGAGAAGCTCTGCTACGGGCTTAATCAAAACTTCGTCTCGCCGATTGAAGTGGCGAAGAAGGTCATCGACGGCATCTACGACGGCGTGACGACCGTGGAGTTGGACAACCTGGCGGCCGAGACGGCGGCCTCGCTCACCACACGCCACCCCGACTATGCTATCCTGGCGGCGCGTATCGCGGTGAGCAACCTGCACAAGGTGACCTCGAAGTCGTTTTCGAGCACCATGAAGCGCCTCTACACCTACGAGGACCCCAAGAATGGCGATAACGCTTCGCTCATCGCCAAGGACGTGTGGGAAGTGATTCACAAGCACGCGCACACCCTGGACTCGGCTATTATTTATGACCGGGATTATAACTACGACTTTTTTGGCTTTAAGACCCTAGAGCGTAGCTACTTGCTGCGCCTCGATGGCAAGGTAGTAGAACGTCCGCAGCACATGATTATGCGCGTGGCGGTGGGCATTCACAAGGAGGACATCGACTCGGCCATCAAGACCTATAATCTGATGTCGGAGCGCTGGTTTACCCACGCTACCCCCACCTTGTTCAACGCCGGCACGCCTAAGCCGCAGATGTCGTCGTGCTTCCTGCTCACGATGAAGGACGACTCGATTGAGGGCATTTACGACACCTTGAAGGACTGCGCCCTGATTTCGCAGTCGGCCGGTGGCATTGGCTTGGCCGTGCACAACGTGCGCGCTACGGGCTCCTATATCAAGGGCACCAACGGCAACTCCAACGGCCTGGTGCCCATGCTGAAGGTCTTCAACGATACGGCTCGCTACGTGGACCAGGGTGGCGGCAAGCGCAAGGGTGCGTTCGCTATTTACCTGGAGCCTTGGCATGCCGACATTTTCGAGTTCTTGGACATGAAGAAGAACCACGGCAAGGAAGAAATGCGCGCCCGTGATTTGTTCTATGCCCTCTGGACGCCCGACTTGTTTATGAAGCGCGTGGAGGAAAACGGCGACTGGACGCTGATGTGCCCGCACGAGTGCCCCGGCCTGAGCGATTCGTGGGGCCCCGAATTTGAGAAGCTCTACACCAAGTACGAGCGCGAAGGCCGCGGCCGCAAGACCATCAAGGCGCAGGAGCTGTGGTTCCACATCCTGGAAAGCCAGACGGAGACGGGTACGCCCTACATGCTCTTCAAGGACGCCGCCAACGGCAAGAGCAACCAGCAGAACCTCGGCACCATCAAGAGCAGCAACCTCTGCACCGAGATTATGGAGTACACCGACAAGGACGAGATTGCCGTGTGCAACCTCGCCTCGCTGGCCCTACCCCGCTACTTGGTGGAAGATGCCCAGGGCAACGTGACCTTCGACCACCACAAGCTGTACGAGGTAACCTACCAGGCCACGCTGAATCTGAACAAGGTGATTGACGTAAACTACTACCCCGTGCCCGAAACCGAGCGCTCCAACTTCCGCCACCGCCCCATCGGGCTGGGCGTGCAGGGCTTGGCCGACACGTTTATTGCGCTGCGCATGCCCTTCGAGAGCGACGAAGCCAAGGGCCTGAACACCGACATTTTCGAGACGATTTACTTCGCTGCCATGACGGCCTCGAAGGACCTCGCCATCAAGGACGGTGCGTACGAAACCTTCCCCGGCTCGCCGCTCAGCCAGGGCAAATTCCAGTTTGACCTCTGGGGCGTAACGCCGCAGTCGGGCCGCTGGGACTGGGAAACGCTGCGTGCCCAGGTAGTGGAGCACGGCGTGCGCAACTCGCTACTGGTGGCGCCCATGCCCACCGCCAGCACCGCCCAGGTGCTCGGCAACAACGAGTCGTTTGAGCCCTACACCAGCAACATTTACGTGCGGCGCGTGCTCAGCGGCGAGTTTATGGTGGTGAACAAGCACCTACTGAAAGACCTAGTGAAGCTGGGCCTCTGGAACGAGCAGATGAAGCAGGAAATCATCGCAGCCAATGGCTCGGTGCAGGGCATTGCCCGCGTGCCGCAGCACATCAAGGACCTGTACAAGACGGTGTGGGAGATTTCGCAGCGCACCATCATCGACATGGCCGCCGACCGGGGCGCCTACATCTGCCAGAGCCAGAGCCTGAACCTGCACGTGCAGAACCCCAACTTTGGCAAGCTCACCAGCATGCACTTCCACTCCTGGAAGCGCGGCCTCAAAACCGGCATGTACTACCTGCGCACAAAAGCCGCCGCCGACGCCATCAAGTTCACGGTGGAAAAGCAAGCCGCCGAAACCCTGGAGCCCATGTACGCCCAGAACCAAGCCGATATGGCCTGCTCGCTCGATAACCCAGACGCCTGCGAGGCCTGCGGGTCGTAAGAGACCCATAGCTTCTTAAAGTTATGAATAATCAAAACAGCCTTTCAACTTAAAAATTGGAAGGCTGTTTTTTTAATCCTAAACCTAAGTATATGGACTTAAGCAATGCCCTAACACCAGAAGGTATTGGTGATTTAGCTGGTTATGTGAATAGTATACACTTACCGCCCGCGGTTAAGAAACGTTTGTGAAAAGCTATAAGTGACTTGGTAGCTGGCGCAGTAGATGTTCCAGTTGCCTATCTCGAATCTAAGTCTCAGCAAATAAGGACAGAGGCTCAAGCATTATCCTTTGTAACTAAAAAGGCAGCAGAAGCGGCAGCTCAAAAATTTGAAGCTGATGAGCAATTAGTTGAGCGGACTGTTAATCATTTTGGACAAAAGCTTTTTAAAGAGCAGATTAATCGTGAAAAAATAATTGCTAAAGCCGTTGAAGAACTTAAAAATGACCCACCAGCACAAGATTCGGAATCCGAGATAGATGAGGATTGGCTGTCAATGTTTTCGCGTATAGCGGAGCAAAAGTCGAATGCAGATGTTCAGCTTTTTTTAGCTAAAATTCTTGCTGGTGAAATTAGAAAACCAGGAAGCTACAGCCCGCAGACAATACATATACTATCTACATTGAGTCAAAACGTTGCTCAACTATTTCAGAAGTTTTGCGATGTCAGTTTGTCGGAATCAAGCACTAAATTAGCGTTTGTAATTACAGACCCATTTGGAAGCGCAGGTAGTAATTCTTTAGCTCCATTAGGATTATCTTATTTGCATCTGACGACTTTGCAAGACGCTGGTTTAATACAGCATGACCTTAATGCTTGGCGTGATATACCCGCAGTATTCTATGCAATACCATTTAGTATAGGTGGTAAGAATTATCAAATGGGAATAGTTGATGGCACTAAAGATGAGGATTTATACGATAATCCTAGAAGAGTAACTGCTATCAATTTTACGGAGCCAGGAAAACAATTAAGGTCCGTTTTGCATCTAGGAACAAATGGTATTTACGAAATGAAAATGCTAGATTGGTTACGTACTCAATATAGCTTCTTAATAGTACCCTAGCTTCCCCAGCCGCTGCCGCCCCCGGTAGCGGCTGACGTGTTTTTGAAACTTAAGCTTCTTTAGCCGCTACGGCCCCAGGGGCGGCTGATTTGGTTTTGGACCTTACGCTTCTTCTGTGGCGGCGGGGGAGAGATAAAGGATGCACATTTGCGCTTTCCCTAATAGTATATCTTATGAAGTTTCTGCTGCTGGGAATCGTTTTTCTGCTAATCCTTTCACGCGGCGAGAGTAGGGCGCAAGACCGGTCAGTCCGGCTCGTTCGGGTAGAGCGCGAGTACTTAAGAGAGTTGGACGACGGGAAAGCGTGCCTTCCGATAGAAATAGGCCGAAAGAAGGGCGAACAACTGGACTTGATATTGCCTCCCTTATTTCGAAACTCGGTTTCTATCTGGGATGAGGAGAACTACAGTAAGTTCTTGAACCGTACCGGGCCTTATCAGCCACTTCAGCGAACCGGAAGCAGTGATGCGAATGAAAAAAAAGAAATTGTCTTGCAATTGAGCAAGTTGAAAGACGGGACTTATTACGTTTGGCTTGTTGGCGACTCTGTAGGAGGGACTTTTCGAATCCACTTAAAGACAGAGTAGTATCCTTGACTTCACCAGGCCACTGCCGCCCCCGGTAGCGGCTGCCGTGTTTAGGGGGGTAGGGAAAGGCTGCGCTGCTCGCCAGCCGTAAGTTTGGTCTATGCAGATGCTCACTAGCCGGCAGCCGGTGCCGATATATCCGTTTGAGCGGGATGAAATAACTGGGAGCAACGCCTTCTCCCTCGTGCGCTCGGAGGGCGCGCTGCCCTACGAGGCCGATGTGCTGCTGCCGCACCGCAAGGCCTACTACATGCTGGTGTTTGTGAAGCACGGCCGCGGCCGGCACTGGGTAGATGCGGTGCCCTACGTGCGCAAAGACCACACGCTGTACTTTTCGACCCCGACCCAGCTGCTGGTGAAGGAGGAGCCTACCCCCTTCTGGGGCACCCGCCTCACGTTTACGAGCGAGTTTTTAGCCTTGCAGCAGCACGCGGCGTTGCGCAACCTGCCGCTCATCCAAAACCCGCACCACGGGCACGAGCTGCTTTTGACGGCCGCCGACGAGGCCGTGGTAGACGACCTGCTTGCTAAGCTCGACGCCGAGCACCGCCGCCCCGGCGAGTGGCAGCACCAGATGCTGAGCGCCTACCTGCTGGTATTACTCACCTACCTGAGCCGGCTGTATACCGAGCAGTTTCCGGGTGGCGAGCCGTCGGCCGACCAGCGGCTGCTACGCACCTACCAGGCGAGGGTGGAGGAGCATTTTCGCGAGCTGCACGAGGTGAGCGCCTACGCGGCGCTGCTCCACATTTCGGCGGGGCACTTGAGCGAGGTAGTGAAAGCCCAAAGCGGCAAGTCGGCTATCAAGCACCTGCACGAGCGGCTGGTGCTCGAAGCCAAGCGCCTGCTATTCTACACCCCGCAGTCGCTTAAGGAACTGGCCTTTGACCTGGGGTTTTCGGATGCTTCTTACTTCAATCGCTTCTTCAAGCGCGAAACCGGCCTGACCCCGGCCGAGTACCGGGCCACCATCCGCAAAATGTACCAGTAATACCGTAAAATGGGTGCCAGCGGCGCTGTGAGGGCCCGGTAATTTTGTGCTGTTAATCAATTAGACCAACAGCAATCATGAAAACAGTCCTCATTACCGGCGCCAACAGAAGCATTGGCTTCGAGGCAGCCCGCCAGCTTCTTCAGCACGGGTATTATGTATACTTGGGCAGCCGCGACGCACACAACGGCCAGCAAGCCGTAGCCCAGCTTAAAGCAGAAGGCTTTTCCCAGGTAGAGTCCCTCCACATCGACGTAACGGATAGCGCTTCCATCGCCGCCGCCCGCGAAACCCTGGGCCAGAAAACGAAGGCGCTTGACGTGCTCATCAACAACGCCGGCATTTTGGGCGGCATGGAGCAGCCAGCCTCCAGCACCAGCCTCAGCACCATCAAGGAGGTGTTTGACACCAACGTGTTTGGGGTAATTGAGGTGACGCAGGCCTTCCTCGACCTGCTACGGCAGTCGCCCGAGCCCCGCATTGTCAACGTCACTTCGGGGTTGGGCTCGCTGACGCTGCACACCGACCCCTCCTGGAAGTACTACCCCGTGAAAGGGGCCGCCTACCAGCCCTCCAAAGCGGCCCTGAATGCCTACACGATTATGCTGGCCTACGAGCTGCGCGATACGCCCTTCAAAGTGAATGCCGTAGACCCCGGCTACACCGCCACCGATTTTAACCACCACAGCGGCCCCGGCAGCGTAGCCGATGCCGCCGCCCGCCTGGTAAAAGCCGCTACGCTGGGCCCGGATGGTCCTACCAGTCAGTTTTTTAGCGACGATAATGCGCCGGAAACGGGCATCAGCCCTTGGTAGAAAGAAGAAATCTGGTTTCACCGAGCGAGTGAAAGGAAGGAGCACTCGAACGGCTACCGTTACTCACCGCTGAAACGGCGATTGCAAAGCAGAACTGTAGCAACAAGCTATAGCTGAAGCGCCTACCCCCCCTAACAACACACCAGCCGCTGCCGCCTCCGGTAGCGGCTGGTGTGTTGTTAGGGGGGGTAGCAGCGTGAGGTGGGCTTGCCCTACCCCCAGCTTGGCAGGTAGCGCAATCTGAATACCTTGCAAACGCGTTTGGCAAGGTGCCAAATGTGCGGCTTTCTCCACAGGTACTCTAACGCGATGGCAGTTCTGTACAAACTCTTATTATTGATAGTAGTGCTAAGCTTGGCGGCCCCGAGGGCGCAGGCTGCGCCGCTGGCCGACACAGTAGCCGCGCACGCCGGCCCCGCCTTCGATGTGGAAGCCGCCACCCAGCGCTACCTCAATACCCTTACGCCGGCTCAAAAAGCCAAGTCGGATGCCTACTTTGAGGGCGGCTATTGGCTTCAGTTGTGGAATGTGCTGTACGCCCTGGGCGTGGCCGCGGTGTTTTTGCAATTTGGGTTGGGGCGAAAAGTGCAGGCGCTGGCCGGGCGGCTGCCGCGGCCAACCCTGCGGCGGCTGGGGTATATCGGGCTGTATCTGCTCTTGGCCTGGGTGCTCAGCTTTCCGCTGAGTGTGTATGAAGACTACGTGCGCGAGCACCAATATGGGCTGTCGAACCAAACGTTTGGGGAGTGGCTCGGCGATGCGCTGAAAAACCTGGGCCTGCTAGTGGTATTTGGCAGCTTGCTGCTGCTGGCCGTGTATGCCGCCTTGCGGCGCACGGGGCGGCGCGGGTGGGCGTGGGCCACGGGCATAGTGGTGGTGGGCATAGTAGTTACCGTAGCTATATCGCCGGTATTTATCAGCCCGTTATTCAACAACTACACGTCGTTGCCGGCTGGCCCGGTGCGCGAAGGTATTCTGCGCATGGCGCGGGCCAACGGCGTGCCGGCCGACAACGTGTACCTCTTCGATGCCTCCCGGCAAAGCAAGCGCATCAGCGCCAACGTAAGCGGCCTGGGTAGCACCATTCGCGTGTCTCTGAACGATAACCTGCTCAACCGCTGCACACCGGCTGAGGTGCAGGCCGTGCTAGGCCACGAGCTGGGCCACTACGTATTGAATCACATTCCCAAGATGCTCGTCTTTTTTGGAGTGCTTATCGGCCTGGGTTTTTGGGCAATAGATGGCGTATTCCACTACCTGGTGGCGCGCCAGGGAGCACGCTGGGGCATCGAGAGCCTGGGCGACGTAGCCGGCCTGCCGTTGCTGATAGCCTTGCTAACGGTAGCCAGCTTTCTGGCCACGCCGGTGCTCAATACCATCATTCGCACCCAAGAGCAGGAAGCCGATATGTTTGGCCTGAATGCGGCCCGCCAGCCCGATGCCTTCGCCCGGATAGCCATGAAGCTGTCTGAATACCGCAAAATAAACCCGGGACCGTGGGAGGAAATTATTTTCTTCGACCACCCCAGCGGCCACACCCGCGTGCACTCGGCCATGCAGTGGAAAGCCGAGCAAGAAGCCCCACCTGCCCCGTAAGCCCGCCGCGCAGCTGCGCCTATCAGGCCCTACACTCAGTAGCTGCCGCAACGGGTAGCGGCTGCTGTGTTTTCGAGAGGGGGTAGGGAATGAGTAGCTTGCATAGCAACCCGCTGGGCTTGAGGTTACCAGCCAGCGCCGCTACCATGATGCCCCCCGTACCCAAGCGCCGCCTGCCTTCCCCCACCCTGGTGGCGTGGTACAATGCTGTGCCGAATGTGCTGTGGTCGGCGCTGAGCTTTGTGCCGCTCTGCATCTATTGCTACCAGGCGGTAGCGCGGCCGTGGCTCTACGGATTCGGGGCCGTGAGCTTGCTGGCGTGTTGCTTGCCCACGGCGTGGTATCGGTACGGGCAGCTGAGCGCCGGGCCCGCCGCGTACCGCCGGCTGGGGGTGCCGGTAGTGGGCCGCTTGGCTCAGCACGGGGCGCTGGTCAATGGCCTGCTCCGGTGGCGCTACCCTAGCTACCGCTACCTACCCAGCCGGGCCGCGCTGGCCAGCCTGGTGCGCACAAGCTACCAGCAGGAGCGGTTTCACTGGGCCGGGCTGGTGTTTTTTCTGTTGGTGAACGGCTACGCGGTGGCTCGCGCGCACATCGGGTGGGCGGCGCTGCTCCTGCTCCTGAATGCGGGCTACAACCTCTACCCCATTTGGCTGCAACAGTACCTACGGGTGCGCCTGCGGCCGGGGCAGCCCTGAGCGCTGCGGGCAGGGGTAGGGGGTAGGGCCATTCGCGCGACCTCATTCTCTGCACAGCAGCCAGCTTGGTAGCGGTCGGGTTAGGGAGTGCTACACGAGGCAAAGTAGCAGTGGCTGCGCCTAGCGCGGTGGCGCTACTTTGTCTGCCTAGTACCTTAGTAGACGGATAGTTAGGTGCTCCTGAGAGAACGGCTCGGCCAGGGGGAGCAACGAAATGCCTAAGGTTTTTCTTCCATCTTTCATCAACCAGTCAATGCCAGGAGACGCTTTTGTTTTGGGAAAAACTGTTGGAGAGGAAGCCGTGAAGCTGGTTTCTTCCCTCCTGTTGCTGTTTAGCACGTGGGCGGGCGGCTACTTATTGCTGGGCAAGTGGGAGCTCCAGAAAAAAGCCAGGGAAATAGACCTCGCCCTGGCCATGCAGTTTCAGCAGCTATTCGGCGAGTTTAAGGAAATCTGGCGCCTCTGGAAAGTTTGCGTACCAAAGACGGATACGCAGCTTCCGGTGCCGCCGACCCTACCGCAGGCACCGCCCGCAATTGCCTGGGAGCTACTGGCCCGGGCCAGCAGCGCCGAGGGGCGGGTAGAAGCCGTGCTGCTCAAACTAGCTACCGACCGCACGCTCAAGGCCAGCCAACTGCTCACGCTGGGGCTGTTCCGGCAGTCTTTTCAGGTGTTGCGCCAAGGCATTCGCGACGGGCAATCCCTGGATTATGGCTTCAGGGATAGAAAGTATCGGCTTTTCAACCAGCTTGGTGCGCAGGTGGCGCACATCATTGTCGCTAGCAACGCGGGTGCTCCTCCCAAAGCCGAGCAAGCGTACCAGGCGTTTCAGACCATCCTCGACGTGCGCAGCGAACACCTCCGCGAAGCCGAGGCCAAGCTGCCCGCCTACCGCACCAGCCTGCCGCTGCCCCGAGGGCTGGGCGCACCAATCGGCGCCGGGCCCACCGGTGTACTTGCCAGTGGGGGGTAGGGTAACCGTGGTGGGCGGCTTGTACGTATGGCTAGCGGCGCTCGCTGGTGGCGCTACTTAGCACGATACTTTCATGGCAACTTTTGAAGATAACCTCGGGGGACGGCTGCAATTACTCGCGCCCGACGACCTCACTTCGGACCAGAAAAAGCTTTACTCGCAGCTGCAAGACACGATGGTGCCCTGGGCCAAGAAGTCCGGTTTCCAGGCCGATACCTTTGATGACCGCCTCATTGGCCCGTTCAATGCCATGCTGCGCAGCCCGCTCATCAGCAAGGCCCTGATGGAGGTAACCGCCGCCGAGGGCAAGCATACTTCGCTGAGCGAGAAGGTGCGCCAAGTCGTGATTTTGACCGTGGGCGCCGTGTGGCAGGCCGACTATGAGCTATATGCACACGCGGCCGTGGGCCGCCAGGCGGGCTTCGACGAAGCTACCATTCAGGCGCTGGTGGCCGGGCAAAAACCGGCCAGCTTAGCCCGGGAAGAAAGCGAGGCCTACGACTTCACTCACCGCCTCACCACTACCCACCAAATTGACGCGGAACTCTACGAGCAGGCCGTCGTCACGTTTGGCGAAAAAGGCGTGGTCGATATGATTTGCCTGGCGGGCCAGTACATGACTATCAGCGGGCTGCTCAACACGTTTGCCGTGCCCGCGCCGGCCGCCAAGTAGGCTGGCTACCCCGCCGATTTGGGCTGCCGCTCGAGCCAGCGCACGGCATCGGCCGGGTTGTCAAATGAGCGGTAAGTGAGGGGTAGGCCCTGCACGTGCGTCGTGATGTAGGCCGTAGCCAAGCGCACCAACACATCGGCCGATACCACCACGGCGCCGTGCCGGTAGCCACCCTGCACGGCGCGCGGCAGCCAGTCGTGGGCTATCCACTGCTGGTCGGCGGGGGTGAAGGGCTGCATGCCTATTTGGCTAACCAAGATGCGGCTCCACTGCTGGCGTTGCAGCTGTAGCAATATCTGTTCAAACAACGCCTTGACATCCTGGCTGCTACGTGGCTGGCTACCCCAGGTAGCGCGCAAAAAGCCGGCGGGGTCTGCTGAAAGTTGCCCGGCCGGGTTAGTAAATAGAACGGCAGGCATGCTAGCATTCATGGCCAGCGAAGGTACTACTCGCCGGCAGGCAGTCCAATAAGCGGGGTAGGGCTACTAGCCAGAAGCAGGCTTCAAGCAAAAAATAAAGGGTGAGCAACCCAGCGCCTTACGGGCAAAAAAAAGCCCGGCCTGGTAAGGGCCGGGCGCAAGAAAATAAGCACAAGCCTACTTTTTTTGCGTCGTTTTCTTCTTGCCGTCGGGCTTATCGCGGGTGTCGGTTTCGTTGTCTTTTTCTTTCTTCTTGGTTTCCGGGTCGGTGTGACTGGGAGTTTTGACGGTCGTAGCCATGGGGGAGGGAATTGGAGAGGTGGAGCCCAGCTATACGGCCCCGCCCACCTCGGCGTTGAGGCAGGGGGTAGGGGCGGCCCGCCGCCGTGCCCAAACCAAAAAAATGTGCCGCGGCCCGGCGGCTGTCGTATATAGGCCCTATGATTCCGCTCATCACCCAAACTCCCCGCCTCACTATTCTGGCAGCCAGCCGGGCGCTGCTCACGGCCGAGCTGCACAAGCCCCAGTATTTTCCGACGCTGCTCGGGGCGGCCATTCCCACCGACTGGCCCCCTGGCAACTACGACCTCACCGCCATGCAGTACGACCTCGAGCAGCTAACGGCCGGCGGGCGCACCGCCGCTGGCTGGTACGGCTGGTACGCCCTACGCAAAGCCACCGACGATACTCCGCGCACTTTGGTGGGGGTAGGCGGCTTCCAGGGCCCACCCGATGCCGCCGGCCTGGCCGAGCTTACCTACTCGCTGGCGGCCGAGTGGCGCGGGCAGGGCCTGGGTACCGAGCTGGTGGCCGGGCTGGTGCAGCAAGCCGCCGCCACAGGCATGGTGCGCCTGCTGGTGGCCCACACCGAGGTCGATAACCTGGCCGCCCAGCAAGTGCTGCTGCACAACGGATTTGCCTCGGTGGGCCTCGATATTAATAGCCGGCTGCGCTTCGAGCGGGCCGTGGAGCCAGCCGCCGATACCGCATTAAACGATTAAGGACCACTCGGTTTATTGAGTACTTATACAAGAAAGCCGCGGCGCCCTGCGCCGCGGCTTTCTTGTTAACAAGCTGCTGAAAAATAGCTCGTAGGTTAGTCAGGCAGCTCACTAATGTCGCGCGGTTCGATGCGCGGCTGGGCGTTCATGTGGTGGCGGTAGGCCGCCGACGACTCGTAGGCCTTGATGCGGGCGCGGTTGATGCTGCCCAACGGCCGGTGCTCGGGCAGGCAGTGGAAGGGGTTGAAAGACAGCACATCATCCGCAAAGACGCGGCGAGCCGGGCTGTACGCTTCCTGCGCCGGAATCACGATTTTACCAAGCGGTTGGTACGGGCTTTGGTCGGCGGGCCACTCCACCGAGGCGTCCTCTACGGGCATGGTGTTAAGGTCGGTGCTGAGCTGGGCGCGCAGCTCGTACTCGGCGCCCTGGGTGCGGAAAAAATCCACTACCAAGTCGCGCCAGGTGCCATCGTCTTGCACATCAATAGTTTGGCCCGTAAGCGCTTTCACATTCTCCGAAAGCGGCGCGGCGCTTATTTTGGCCACGTAATCGCCGTAGCGGATGGCGCCCAGCGTGTGGTAGGTTTCGCCTAGCAGGTGGTGGTTGGGGTCGCCGGGGCCAATGGGGTTGATATCGGGTTCGAGGCCCACGGCCGTGAGCGCCTTCGACGCCACGCGGGCCACCGTCGATATGGCCTGCTGAAACCCTTCGGGCGTGTGCGCAAACTTTTCGAGCTTGAGCTGCATATCGTGGTAGCTCTTGATGTCGCCCGTCGGGATGATGGTGTCGTTCACCATCAAGAAGTCCTGGGTGATTTCATCGACCTTATCAGCCAGAAATTTCTTGCCCTCGACGCCGATGAGCTTCACAGCCATGCCTTTATTGGTCGATTGCTTGTCGGAACCAATGGCGCCCGGCGCCGACGACAGCCGGATAATAACCGGATAAACCTTCGCTTCGCGGAATGCGCCCTGGGCCAAGTGCGCCGGCAAATTGGGGTAAATGTGCAGCTCGCCGCGCAGTACGCCGTGGCTTTTGGCGTGCGCATCGCGGATGGCGTGGCGGTGCTTCTCAAACATGAAGCGGTTGAGCCGGGCCATCGAAGCCACGGTTTCGTCGGTGAGCTGGTCTTCGTTGGGCTGAATTTCTTCGACGCCATCGGCGTAGCGCACGTAGGAGAGGGGGGTAGGGGACATGAATAAGCTGTCGGGAGTAAAAAAATGCCTCCGGTACGGCGGCCTGCCCCGAAGAGTTAGGCGGCCACACAGGCTTCCTTAGTGTGCCCGCTCGGCGCCTACCCCCAACCTCACTCGTGAGCCGCTAATTATCACCACTGAATCAGCGCCTCAAGGGTGCCTAGCCCTTGGTCTCAGCCGCTAGCGAGTTTGTTCGCGGAAAAGACAGTTGGCTGAAGCTACTTTTTGTGCAGTGCGGCTCGACGCCGCCCCAATTGCTGGCCTTAGTACTGCCGGGGAGAGTGACATTTACCCACTGCACTGAAAGTGCTAGACGCGCCGCCTACCTCGCACGCTCCCAGCGCTACCTCTTCGGCTAGCGGCAGGGGGTAGGGGAGCGGGTGCGTTTTGCTGGCCGGCCTGCCCGGCTACCTTTGCCAGCTCCCGCTTGCTCTAGCTTTTGCCCTATGAAACTTACCCACCTGCTCCTGGGCCTGCCCGCGGCCGCGCTGCTAGCCAGCTTCGCCCACCGCCCTACCCCACCGGTTACGTACGACTTGGTTATCAGCCATGTAAATGTGGTGGATGTGGCCACCGGCCAGCTGCGGCCCGACCAAATGGTGGCCGTGCAGGCGGGCAAACTCGTGCGGGTAGGGCCAGCCGGCCAGGCCACCTACGCGGCCAAGCAGCGCCTCGATGGCCGCGGCCGCTACCTTGTGCCGGGCCTGTGGGACATGCACGTGCACTTCCGGGGCGGCGACAGCCTGGCGGCGGCCAATAAAAAGAACCTGACGCTTTACCTGGCCCACGGCATCACGACGGTGCGCGACTGCGGCGGCGACCTCACGCCGCGCATTTTTCAGTGGCGGCGCGAGGAAGAAGCGGGTACGCTGGCCGGGCCGCGCATCTTCACCTCGGGGCCCAAGATTGACGGGCCCGGCGCCTACTGGCCTGGTTCGCTCGAAGTCGAAACGCCCGCTCAAATCAGCAAGGCACTCGACTCATTGCAAAAGCTGCGGGTAGACTACGTGAAGATTTACGACAGTAAAATATCGGGCGAGGCCTACCTCAATACCATTGCGCAGGCCGAGAAACGGGGTATGAAAACCACCGGCCACATGCCCTACTCCGTGACGCTGGGCGAGGCCGTAAACCGCGGCCTTGACGCCACCGAGCACCTCTATTATGTATTCAAAGCCTGCTCGGGCAAGGAAGACAGCCTCACGGCGCTGGTGCGCCAAAGCCTGACTACGCCCAAGCCGCTGGGGCTGTTTGCAATGCTGCCTGCCGTGTACGATACGTACAGCCCAGCCGCTGCTCAGCGCATCTTTCGGCTGATGGCCAGCCACCACACGGCCGCCGTGCCCACGCTCGCCATTGGCCGAACGCTGGCCGAACTGCCCGATAACGACCACGCCCACGATACGCTGCTGGCCTACATCGACCCCCGCATTCGGGCCACCTACACGCGGCGGCTGGCCAGCGCCCGGCAGCAATCGGCAACTGGGCGCGCGTTCACCAAGAAGTTGGAAACCAAATTCAGCAGCCTCGTGCCGCAAATGCAGGCCGCCGGCGTGACCATCTTGGCTGGCTCCGATAGCGGGCCCTTTAATTCTTTCGTTTACCCCGGTGCTTCGCTGCAAGACGAATTGGTGCTGCTGGTGCAAGCTGGCCTCACGCCCGCCCAGGCGCTGCGGGCAGCCACGCTCAGCGGAGCCGAATTTATGGGGGTAGCGGCCCGCACGGGCAGCATTGCCGTGGGCAAAGAGGCCGACCTACTGCTGCTGGCGGCCAACCCGCTAGCCAACATCGCCAACGTGAAGAAAATAGCGGCCGTAGTGTCGCGCGGCCGCGTGTACCAAGCGCCCGAGCTGGGTAAGCTGCTGCAAGCCATTAAAAACCGGTAGCAGCCCCTTTTTCCTAACCAACCAGCTGCCCGGCCAACGCCGTGAGGGTAGGAGCTTGGCAGGTGGGTGGGGGCGCGAGCGGATACAACGTCTGGCCGGGGCGGGCAATGAAGCCAGCGAGCAAGCCCGCGTGGAGGGCGCCAGCTACGTCCCAGCCGTGGGCGGCTACCAGCATAGCAGCAGCGGGCAGCACGCCGGCTTGCTTCGCGGCGTAGTGGTAGGTGTCGGGGTGGGGCTTGTAGCGCTGCACGGCCTCGATGCTCAGCTGCTGCTCAAAGTATTCGGGGAGGTTGGCGTACCGCAATTGCTCGGCCAGGGTAGCGGCGGGCGAGTTGCTGAAAGCCATTAACCGGAAGCCGGCGTCGTGCAGTTGTTGTAGGCCAGCGGGCACGTCGGGGTGCGGCGGCAGCTTAGTCAGCAGGGAAATGATGGCGTGCTTTTCGGCCAGCGTAAGCGCTTGCTCCTGGAGCATGTGGGCCGTCATGTCGAGGGCCGCGTCGGCGATGGTGCCAAAGGCAAAGTAGCGGCCGGTAACCGTGGCCACCAGCGCGTGCTGCAGCAGCAAGCCAAACCAGTGGTTGAACGCGGCTTTGTTGCCAAAGGCCGCCGTCACGGCCGCTTTCAGCGGGCTCATATCCAGCAACGTTTCGTTAACGTCGAATAGGATAACCTGGGGCCGGCGAAACGGCAGGGGGGTAGGGGTAGCAGAAGCCATAGAGCACAAGCAATATAGGGCCGCCCGCTAGGCAGCCGGCCTATTCTGCTACGCAATTGCGCAGTTGCTGGCCACGTAGGTTGCCGCCTGCTTTGCCAAAAAACCTGAGGGCTGCCGGCCCAAACTGCCCGAAAGCAGCCGCGCCGCGCCTAGGGCCGTAAAAGGCAAACGAAACGCCTTTTCTTTCATTTCACTTGTTGCGCCATGCCTCGTTTTGTTGTTGCCCTTTTGTTGCTGCTGGCCGGGCTGAGTGGCCCCGCTAGCGCCGCGCCCGCCGATGGCTTGCCCACCCGGCCGGTACCCTTCACCTTCGTTACCGACCAAGGAAACCTGCTGGCTCCCGCCGATGCTAAAAAGCTCGAAGGCGGCCTGCGCAAATATGCCGAAACCACTGGCACCCAAGTTGTAGTAGTGACGGTGCCCTCCCTCAACGGCACCGACGTAGCCGACTATGGCCGCCAGCTGGGCACTGCCTGGGGGGTAGGCCAGCGCGATAAGAACAACGGTGTCGTTGTGCTGCTAGCTGCCAAAGAGCATAAAGTGACCATTCAGGCTGGGTCGGGGCTGAAGAGCGCCGTTACGCCCGAGCTTACCAACCGCATTATCAACCAGGAAATGACGCCCGCTTTTAAGCAGGGCAACTACTTTGCGGGTTTGCGCAAAGGCCTCAATACCTTGATGCTGGCCGCTAACCCCAGCTCTGACCCCCGCAAAAATGCCACGGCCGCTACGGCCAGCAACGCCGCCACCACTACTACCCCCACTGCTAGCTCGAACCTAGCTAGTGAAACCAGCCCCACCAGCGCCGTAGACCCCGTGGGAGTGCAGCAAACGGAAGCCGCGCCGACGTCTTCCGGCTTTGGCATGGGCTCGCTGCTCATTGGTGCGCTCGTGATTGGCGGCGGCATTTGGCTGCTCATGAAGCTGTTCCGTCGCAACAACGGCGCTAACAACGCCAACCAAGCGCCAAACTTCATGGGCAACCGACCCAACAACCCTACCCCCAACTTTGGCGCCCCCAACGCGGGCTACCAGCAGGGCGGCCCGGGCTACGGCGCCGCGCCTAGCAGCGGAAGCGGTATGGGCGGCATATTGGCCACCGGCGCGGCCGCTGCGGCTGGTGCCTACTTAGGCAACCGGATGTCGCAGGGCCACGAATCGAATAATGCTGGGCAGAACTTCGATGGCAATTCTGCCGCGGGCCTGGGCGGGGCCGGGGCGGCTGCGGCTGGCACGGGCGCGGCCGGCGACTACTTTTCCTCGCGGGGCGGCGACGCTAATACCAACGCCGAACCGGATTATTTCTCCGGTGATAATAACTCGGCAGATTCGTCGGGCGACTACTTCTCCTCCGACAACTCGTCGTACGACGATACTTCTTCGGACGACACCGGCGGAGGGGGCTTCGATAGCACCGACGACAACAGCGGCTCGTGGTAAGTAAGCCCCGCGCTCAGCTCGCCTTTCGCCCTAACAAAACAGCCGCCCGGTTTCGGGCGGCTGTTTTCGTTTAGAATGGTGTAGCTGAGGCCAGCCCAGTGTTATTTCTGGATGCTGCCCTTCACCTTACCCACCCGAATAACTCCGCGGTGGCCCTTCAGCTGCTGCTTGCGTTTGAAGCGCTGGCGGTAGCGCCAGCGGCCGATAACGCCCATACGGCGCCAACGCTTGCGGGCATCGCCCCGGTGCTTGTAGGCGGTGTAGCGCGGGTGGTGGCCAGCGGCCGGGGCTCCCACTGCCGCGGGGCCATCGGCCAGGCTAAGCAGTGCAAGCAGCAAGAGAAGCAAAAGTCGGGGCATAAGCAGGGGGGTAGGGCAGGCCACCAGACCATCGGGCGGCCCCTAGCTACGATGCCGAGCTAGGGCGTGGTTTTGCGGGTTGTACGGGGCGGTGGTTTAAAACAGTGAAACCCTGGTTAGATGCGCCGTTGAGCACCAATATAGCCACGGCTCAAACGCGCTAGTCGCGGTAGGCTGGCAGCTCCTTTAGGTAAGCCGGCAAGGATAGGTACGTCGCCACCACGGCCCGACCGGGCGTGTGCACGATGAGCGCCCGGCAGCGACTAGTGCCGGCTGTGCCATCGGTTTCGAAGGCCACGCCGCGGCGCACATCGTCGTAGAGGTAGCGTTGGCCGGCTGCGAGGGGGTAGGAAGTGGCCAGCGGCAGCCGCCCATATGCCGCCCAAATAACCGCCAGCGACGAACCTACCCGCAGGCCATTGGCCAACTGAAACCAGGGCGAGGTGGCCCGCACTACCTGCACCGTATGGTGGTCCACGTCGTTGGCCTGAGGCGCGGTGTATACATCGAGTTCATTTGGCGCGCTACCATCGGTGGGACGGCGGCCGTACCAGGTGGTCCAGGCTTTTTGCATGGCGGCATCGCTGTAGGCTGCCTTGCCTAGCGCACCGAGGGTAGTGGCATTGCTGCCCAGCTTGGTTTGGCCCAAGCTGCGGCCAGGCACCACCAAGGCTTGGGGGGTAGGGGCCGCCGCCCAGCTAATGGCCGCTAAGCCAAGTACGAAGAGAAAAGCACGCATAAAACAACCCATTGGTTGAGCTTTATACGAATATGACTCCGGTCACGATACTCGCGCGGACTACTGCGCACTGCCCGCCACTTGCAGCGGCGGGGCTGCCACCTCCACGTTAGCCGTGCGCGGAAAAGCTAGGAAGTGCGTCACGCGGGGCGGCGTTTCGCCCTGGTGAAAGCGCCGTACCTCGGCCTCCACCTGCTGGTCGTCGCGGGTGAAGCGGTGGTGCTGGCGCTCGTGCTCAGCCCAGGTAGCCACGTAAAAAAACTCGGTGATGCGCGTAGGCTGGCTCACATCGGCAAACACGCCGGCGCGCAGGGCGCCATCGCGCAAGCGCAGGCGCGTGAGGTGCTGAGCCGCGAGGCGGAAAGCGGGTTGGTCGGCCGGATTTACTTCATAATCAATCATTACCACCACTGGGCCATCGTCGGGGTCAATATCTTCCTCAACCAAGCGGTCGCTCCACGGCTCGCCGGGCGAAAAGTCGAGGCCTTCGGGCTGGTGCATCGGAAAGGGCAGCGCCAGGGCCAGGCTTACCAGCATCCAGCCGGCTGCGATGAGCAGCGCCAGCGGCAGCGTGGCGCGGTCGGCTAGCTCGCCCCACACAATGCTGCCCAGGCTCATACCTGCCTGAAATACTAGCATATACATACTTACAACCCTAGCTTGCACCCACTTCGGCACGTGCAGCTGCACGCTGGTGCTGAAGCTCGTCATGGTAATGAGCCAAGCGGTTCCCGACAAAAACATCACCGGAAACAGCCAGTATTCGCTGTTCACTAGTGCCAGGCAGAGGTTGGTAGCCACAAACATGAGCGAGCCCAGCAGCACCCGGCGGTTCAGGTTGAGGCGGTGGCCGATTTTGCCAATGAGCAGCGCACCCGTGACGGCGCCCGCGCCGAGCCACGACAGCATTACGGCGTAGGAGCCCGACTGCAAGTGCAGGCGCCGCGCCACCACCACCGACAGCAGCGCCCACATGGCGCTGGCCCCAAACGAAAACGCGAACGTGCGCACCAGCACCGCCAGAATGGCCGGCGAGTACTGCACGTACCGAATGCCCGCCCGCAGCGCACCCGAGAAGTTTTCGGCTGGCCCGCCGTCGTTCTGCACCTCGCGGCGCCATTTATACACCACTATCCAGGTGCCCACGAAGGACACGCCGTTCAGCACAAATACCCAGCCTGGCGAGTAATAAGCGATGATGAGCCCGCCCAGCGCCGGCCCAATGGCGCGGGCAATGTTGTTGCTCACCCCGTTGAGGGTAATGGCGAAAGGCAGCACCGGCCGCGGCACCAGCTCAGTCGTAACCGTTTGCCAGATGGGGCCGTTGAGGGCCGCGCCCATGCCCAGCAAAAACGTAAAGCCCAGTACGTCAATGGCCCGGATACTGCCCGTGAGCGTGAACGCGCCCAGCCCCAACGCCACTACTGCCATAAAGCCCTGCGTAAAAAGCAATAGGCGGCGCCGGTCAATGAGGTCGCCCACGGCGCCGGCCGGCATACTCAGCAAAAAAGCGGGTAGGCTGGTGGCCGTTTGCATAAGGGCCACCAGCAAGGCCGACGTGGTGAGGGTAGTGACGAGCCACACCCCGGCCACGTTCTGCATCCAGGTGCCGACGTTCGACACGAGCGAGGCAATCCAGATGGCGCGAAATAGGGTGTAGGTAAACGGCGTGCGCAGGCCGGGCCGCGGCTCGGCAGCCGCCAGGGGAAGCGTGGGGTTCATGCAGAAGGAATAAGCCAGGAGGACGTACGCTATTCGGCTGCCTCAGGGTTATTCCGAAGCCCAGGTGCGGCTATTTCACCACCAGTTGCCGCACCAGCGCGCCCTGTTTCGAGTCGAGGCGCAGGGTATAAATGCCGAGCGGCAGCGTGCTTAGGTCGAGCACACGCTCGGCAGTGGGGGTAGCTTGGGCCGCTTGGCGCAGCACTTCCCGGCCCGTAACATCAAACACCGTAAGCGGTGCGGCAGCCAGCTCGGGCTGCGCAGGCGAGCTCACTACAAAGCGGCCGGCCGGGCTAGGGTTGGGGGCCACGCTCAGCAGCTCTTGCAGGCTGGCATCGGCCCGCACGGCCAGGGCGGTGTTGCTGAACGTAATATCATCGAGTTGTAGCGTAGTGCCCGCCCGAATAACGCGGGCGCTGCCCGAGCTAAACTGCAAGTGCACCGAATCGGGCAGGGTGCTGCTCGAATACTGAATGGGTATAGATACTGCCGCGTAGCCACCCGTGGTAGGGGCCAAGTACTGCAAAGCGCCGCCCAAAACAGTTGGCGCCGAGCCCGCTGCCCCGCTGGTTTTGGTGAAGTACACCAGCACCGAGGCCGAGTCGGCGGCTAGGCCACTAAACTTATAGTAAAACTGAAGCTGCGTAGGGCGCGTGGCAAAGGCCGCCCCCGCATTGGGAAAACCCCGGTAGGTATAAATGCCCGGCTTCGACCCGAGCACCAACAGGCCCGGCACGGTTACGGAGCCACCGCTGGTAGTGGGCAAGCTTAGGGTAGAAAGCTTAGCGGCAAAAGAACCGCTGTGCACATCCGTGATTTTGGTAACCGTCTGGGTATTATAGTAATTGTTGGCCGGAATCTGGTTGAGGTAAGCCAGGATAAGGTCGGTGGTTTGCCAGCCGGTAGGGGCTTCGACCACCGTATTGGGGGTAGCCCAGGTTTCAAACCCGTTGTTAGGGAAAGATTGAGCGCTAGCTGAGTGGCACACGCCCAGCACTAGCAGCATGGCGAAGGAGTAGAAAATTGCTTTCATATGCAGTGAAAATGAGGGGCTTACTGGTGGTGGCTAAAACGAATGTTTTTTTCTACGCAAAAGAAAAAGCGAGGGATAAGCAAAGTATGAATTATTCGCTTAAATCCACTGCCGCAGGTACTGGTACACCTCGGGGTGGTGCAGCAGCCCGCCGTGGTGCTGCTGCCCAAAGCGGGCCGTGCGCACCGAAGTGCCCGGCGGCAGCGCCGCTTCGTCGCTAAAAAGCTGGCCGCGCCCACTAGCCGCGCCCACCAGCCCATCGCCAAAATACTCGCGCACGGCCTGCGGCAGGCTGGCCCGCAGCCAAGCGCCCACCAGCACGTGGTAGCGCACGCCCGGTTGCAGCGGCACCACGGTGCGCGGGTGGGGTAGGGCAGGGTCGTCGGGCTGCTGCCAGTCCTCGTCCACCAGCAAGGCTTGGCCCAAATCTTTGATGCCATTGGAACGCCGCGCGATGGCCTGGCTTAAAAAGCGCGTCGGGAAAAGATTGATGCGCCGTAATAACCGCTCCACCAGCTGGCCGTTTTGCTCGAGGTAGGAGCCATCGTGCGGCACACCCACCAAAAACACGGTTCGCAGGTGCGCTAGCCAGGGCGCAGTTTCGGCGAGCGGTGAAGAAGGCGCAGCGGGCCGGGGTTTGCCTTTGCGCTTCGGGTGTGCGGCGGGCGGCTCACTAGTCACTGCTACCTGTTCATTGCCGTAGTAGCTCGCCGACCGGATAACCAGCCCACCCATGCTGTGGCCAACCAGCACGAGTTCGCCCACGGCGCTCGGGTAGGTCTCCACCAATTCAGTAAGCAACTGGCTGAGCGCTCGGCCATTCTCGGAGATGTGCAGGCCCGTATTGTAGCGCACATAGAGGGGCCGGCAGCCGGCCTCGGCCGCTAGGCGCGGCCCGTAGCGCAGTGGCCCACCGGGGGTGTCTTGAAAGCCGGTTTGCCAAATCAATTCGTCACCCATCAGGCCGTGCACAAACACCACCGTTTTCTGGTGCGGCTGGCTCAGGCCGAGCTCGGCCACCGGCACATCGTGGCCGCCCCGCCGAAAGCTCAACTGAATGGTGCGGGCATCGCCGCTGGCGGCCAGCTGGTCGCCGAGCGCCCCATTGAGCACCGGCAGAAAAAAATGCTGGTGCGCCCGGCCCGCTTTATACAGCATAGCTGCCCCGCGCACGGGTAGCAGCGCCGTGCGAACTAGCGTAGTGAGGGTGCGACGCAGCATATTACTCTGAGTAAGGGATAGTGAATAAGAGGATTTATAAGCAATTATAAGAACCGGTTGGCCCACTCCGGCTGCGGCAGCCAGCACGCCTCGGTGCGGCCAAACCAAGCGTAGCGGTGGCGGGCTATCCAGCGGTAAACGGCGTCGGCCCAGGCGCGGGGCACTACCCCCCCTACGTGGCCCAGCAGCCCCCACCCGCCGCCCAGCCGCCGCAAAATACCCAGCGCCGCCGCCGAGTGCAGCAGCGGTGGGCCTCCCCCGGCCGGCAGCAGCACCAACGAGTCGGGGCCCCCAGCCTCCACCGGCCTAATGCCGTGCTGCGCCAGCAGCGCCAGCCCGGCCGCCGACTGCAAGCTGCCCAGTCGGAAGTGACCGGCCGGGTCGCGCGGCAGCAAAAACTGCGTCAGGCCCTGGCACAGATTGCAGTGCCCATCGAAGAGCACCACGGCGGAAGGGGGGGTAGGGGAAGCAGCCACGGCACGAAAGAAAGTAGAACTACTTAGTAGAACGGCGGCAACCAAAATCCGGTTTATGCGTCCACCAATATCGGCGGCCTGGCCGCATCTTTGCAGCAGTAAAATTCTTTTACCCTTCGATATGAAAGTCATTCTCCGCCCCGCCCTGGCTTTGCTGCTAGGCGCATCGGCCACTTTGCTCACGGCCTGCGACTACGCTTCGCTAAGCCCCGGCGAAAACCCCCAGTTTAAAGAAGGCTTTGTGAACCCCCCCGGCTACACCAATGCTGACGTGAACGCCGATAGCATCAACTACAAGCAGAACGTGCACGCGCCTATTGGCAA
The DNA here is from genome assembly GCF_009755225.1 of Hymenobacter ginkgonis. Classification (GTDB taxonomy): domain Bacteria; phylum Bacteroidota; class Bacteroidia; order Cytophagales; family Hymenobacteraceae; genus Hymenobacter; species Hymenobacter ginkgonis. The sequence continues at coordinate 572,280 of NZ_WQKZ01000004.1, read as the reverse complement.
AGGCTCGGCCTCGGATATCAAAAACGGCTCGGTTGATGACCAGCTCAATTCGGCCCCGGCCGGCAAGAGCGCTACTTCGCCCCAAACCGCTAGCGGCAAAATGGGCCCCACCGACCAAGCCCAGCCCAAAAACAACGAGCGCGGCAACAACTAGGCTAGGATTCACGGCTTGCCAACCGCTTCTTCTAAAACCCCGTGCCAACCTTGGTGCGGGGTTTTTTCGTGCCTTTCGTGGGCCGCCGTGCCGCAAGCTTCGTATGCTACGGAGTGCCGCGCGCCAGCGGTGCAGCTTGTGCTTCTGTTCCTACCCCCTCCCTACTACCTATGCTGTCCAACCACGCTACGCGGGCCACTACCCCCGCTTTTATGCCCGTTGTGCCCGGCTTGCACGTGCTGCGCAACGTGTTTGTGAACCTCTACTACGTGGCCGCCGAGCCCGAGCAAGCCCCCGGCCCGTGGGTGCTAATTGACGCCGGCCTACCCGGCGCGGCTAGCAAAATTAAGCAGCACGCCGCCGAAACCTTCGGCGCCGACAACCCGCCGGTGGCCATCCTGCTGACGCACGCGCATTTTGACCACGCCGGCGGCCTCGCTGGCCTGCTAAAAGCCTGGCCCGATGTGCCCGTGTATGCGCACCCGCTGGAGCTGCCCTACCTCACGGGCCTGTCGAGCTACCCCCCACCCGACCCCACCGTGGGCGGCGGCCTGATGGCTTACCTGTCGTTCACTTACCCCAAGCACCCCTACAACCTGGGCGCGCGGGTGCACCCGCTGCCCGCCGATGGCACCGTGCCCGGCCTGCCCGGCTGGCGCTGGTTGCATACGCCGGGGCATACGCCCGGCCACGTGTCTTTTTTCCGCAAGGCAGGGAAGGTGCTGGTGGCTGGCGATGCCTTCACTACGGTGCGGGGCGAGTCGGCCCTGGCTACCTACACGCAAAAGCAAGAGGTGCACGGCCCACCCGCCTACTTCACCCCCGATTGGGATTCGGCGCGCACTTCCCTAGCCGAGCTGATGAGCCTGGTGCCCGAAGTAGCCGCCACCGGCCACGGCATTGCCATGCACGGCGACGAGCTACAACACCAATTAGAGTACTTAGCGGTGCATTTCAACGAGTTGGCGCGCCCCAAGGTGGGCCGCTATGCACACCGCGCCGCCACAGCCGATGCTACCGGCGTGCGCTCGGTGCCTCCGCCACTGGTTAGCCCTTGGGTGAAAGGCCTGGCCGTTGTGGGGGCAGCGCTGGGCGTGCTAGCCCTCGCCACGGCTGGCAAAAAGAAAAAAAAGCAAACCTACCGCGCTCCTTACCACGATAATCCGGCGCGCCCACGCAGCCAGCAGGCGTAAGCACATAAATGAAGCACAGTGAAAAGGGGAGCCCTAGTTAAGTTGACTAGGGCTCCCCTTTTTATTGTATTAGTAGCTTTGACAATTACTGTTTCAGCGCCTCCGGCATTTTGCCTGGCCGGGCGTAACCAAAACGCACGGGCGGCAGCACCTCGTGGTAGCCATCGAGGCCCGAAATGGCGGCTTCGCCCAGCGCTACCAAGTCGAGGGTGCCATCGGCGCGCAAAGCTTCTTCGCGCAAATACACGTGCTCGACGGTGCCCACCAGCAGCGCCGTGCCGTTGAAAATGGCGTGCTCTTCGCGCAGCCGCAGCCCAATGCTCAAGGGGCTTTCGGCCACGTAGGGCGCCGCAAAGCCGTCGCGGTACACCGCCGTAAAGCCGCAGGCCTCAAACTCCGACACGTCGTCCTCAAAGTTGGCCGAGGTGTAATGAGCTTGGGCCGTGAGGCTTAGGGGCACGTGGTTGAGGGTGAAGCACCCGTCGTTCTGCTTGATATTTTGGTAAGTGTGGCGCGCCACGGTAGTCGGCCGCGTCACGATGCCCAGCACCGCCGGGTCGGAGCCCAGGTGCAGGGCCGAGCTAAAAATAGCCAGGTTGGTTTGCCCATCGGGCGCGGCCGTGCCCACCAAGTTGGCCGGCTTAAAGCCCGGCAAGCCATTGACGAGGTTGAGGCGGTAGATGCGCTCGAAGGCGGCAATGTCGGCGGCAGTGATGTGGCGCATAACAAAAAGTGAGGGGGTAGGGCCAGCCCTAAGCGGCCGGCGCAGCAGTAACCCGGTCGAGGCACAGGCGGTTGTGCTGTACGTGCAGCAACAAAGCAAAAATGTAGAGCCCGTACACCGTCTGGTCGCCCACCAGGCTCCATTTTTCCAGCAAGCTGCTGCCGAATACCAGGCTCATAATGAGCAGCATGGTGGCCGCCAGCGCAGGCCGCGTAAACAGCCCCAGCAGTAGCAGCAGCCCCAGGCCAGCTTCCACAAATGGCAGCACATGGCCGAAGCTCGCTACCAAGATGGGGGGTAGGGGCGAAGCCGCAAACTCCTTTACCACCCCCGCCTGAAACGTCGCCAGCTTCGGAATGCGCACCAGCCCGTGCAGCAAAAAGTTGAGGCCCAGCAGTAGGCGGCCCAGCACAAAGGCCAGCTCAGGATTGGTAAGTTTCATCGAAGATGCGGTAGCGAGCCTGGGCTTACGCACGTCGCTGCCGGAAGTTAAGCGCTACCCCAGCGCCGCTTGCCGGCGTGCGGCCAGTAAGTTTGCGCACACCTTATCCCGTTGCTCTATGCTGGCTCGTTCCATTCTTCGTTCTTTTTCCCCGTGGCTGGTGACTGCGGGCTTGCTCGCGCCCGGCGCAGCTACGGCCCAGGCCACTGGCGCCGCTGCGCCTACCCCCCTCACCGCGGCCGGGCAAGCGCTATTTGCGGGTTCGCCTACCCCCCAACGGGTAGCCAAGCAGTTCAAGTTTACCGAAGGGCCGGCCGTTGACAAGCAGGGCAATATCTTCTTCACCGACCAGCCCAACGATAAAATCTGGAAGTATGGCACTGATGGCAAGCTCAGCGTTTTTTTGAGTCCGGCTGGCCGCGCCAATGGCTTGTACTTCGACGGCAAAGGCCGCCTCATTGCCTGCGCCGATGCCAAGAATGAGTTGTGGGCTATCAGCCCCGCCGGCCAGCCCACGGTGCTGGCTGGCCAGGGGCCCGGTCAGCATTTTAACGGTCCTAATGATGTGTGGGTCAGCCCGCAAGGTGGCTTATTCTTTACCGACCCGTACTACGAGCGTGATTACTGGCTTACCCCCCACCCGGCACCAATTGGACAATATGTGTACTACATGGCCTCGGAAACTGCCAAGCCGGTAGCCGTCGAAACTACCCTGACTAAGCCCAATGGCATCATCGGCACGCCCGATGGCAAGTTGCTGTACGTGGCCGACATCGGGGCCAACAAAACATACCGCTACCGCATCGGTGCCAAAGGCGAGCTCACCGACCGCCAGCTATTTGTGGAGCAGGGCTCGGATGGCATGACCATCGACGAGCGCGGCAATATCTACTTGACTGGCAAGGGAGTAACCATTTATAGCCCCACCGGCGAACGCCTGGCCCACCTCGACGTGCCCGCCGAGTGGACGGGCAACATCTGCTTTGGTGGCAAAGACCGCCAGACCTTATTCATCACCGCTTCGGAGGCTATTTTCACCGTGCCCATGCGCGTGCAAGGCGCGCGATAGGGGGTAAGGATGAGCGGGTAATGATGAAAATAAGGAACGTCAGGCAGCACCCGCGGGCCGCCTAACGTTCCTTATTTTAGTATAAACCAAGCGGTTTGGGCTTACTTACTTCTGCGTGGCGGCCCAGGCATCCATCTTCTTTTCGAGCACGGCCAGGGGCATCGAGCCATCCTGCAAAATAGCGTCATGAAAGGCGCTGAGCGAGAACTTATTGCCGAGCTGCTTCTCGTACTTCGTGCGCAGCTCCCGAATTTTCAGGGCGCCAATCTTATACCCCAGCGCCTGACCCGGAATCGCCATGTAGCGCTCGATGGCCGAGGTGGCGTCCTGCTTGCTGAGCAGCAGGTTATCGAGCATGTACTGGATGGCTTGCTCGCGAGTCATATTGCGGCTGTGCAGGCCCGTGTCTACCACCAGGCGCACAGCCCGCAGCTGCTCGTCGCCCAAGGCCCCCATGTATTGGTAGGGATCTTGGTAAAGGCCTAGCTCCTTGCCCAGGCTTTCGCAGTACAGGGCCCAGCCTTCCACGTAGGCATTTTGGCCTCCGAAGCGTCGGAACTTGGGCAGGTTGGTGTTTTCCTGCTGCAACGAAATTTGGTAGTGGTGCCCGGGAATAGCCTCGTGCAAAAACAGCGATTCCATGCCCGAGTTCGTATTAAACTTGGTAGCATTCAGAATGGGTACGTAGAAAATGCCCGGCCGCGAGCCATCCGGAGACCCTTGGTTGTACTCGGCCGACGCCGAAGCGGCGCGGAAAGCCTCGGTCTGGCGAATTTCGAAGGGCGTTTTGGGCACGTGGTTGAACATCTTTTTCAGGTTCGGCTCCATGCGCTGGTGAATAGTTTCAAAGGCCGCCAGCACCTGCGCCGGAGTTTTGTAGGGCGTGAAGCGCTTATCGGTTTCCATGAACCGAAAAAAGGCCTTGAGGTCGCCCTTGAAACCCACGCTAGCTTTCACCCGCTCCATTTCGGCGCGAATGCGCGCCACTTCACTCAGGCCCAGCTGGTAGATTTCGGCCGGCGTTTTATCAGTCGTCGTGGAATTAGCTACCAGGTAGGTATACATGGCTGGCCCCCCCGGAATAGCCCCCAGCCCGCTCGTGGAGCGCGCTTTAGGCAAATATTCGGTTTGCAGAAAGGTGCCCAGCTTCTGAAACGTCGGGTTTAGCTCGGTGCTGATGGCTTGCTTGTAGGCCGCCGCCAACCGGGTTTTGTCGGCAGCCGAGAAGTCCTTCGGAAAATCACTGATGGGACTGTAAAATAAGCTCTTGGTAGGGTCGGCCACCGCCAGGTCGCGCAACTCGGGCACCATCTTCACCACCAAGGCCCTGGGCAGCACTACCCCCGCCTGCATACCCTGGCGGAAGTTGGCAATGGCCGTGTCGGCCCACACCGTGAAGCCCTTCACCCGGCCCAGCCAGTTGTCGTAGTCCTTCACCGTTTTGAAGGGCTGAATGCCTTTGCCCGAGCCCATCTGGCCCAGCGTGAGGGGTAGGGCGTAAAACTGGTTGAACGGCATCATCCAGGTAGTGAGCTTCAACCCGGCCAGGTTTTGCTGCATCTGGTACTGAAAGATGTCGTAGCTAAGCCGGTCGTTGGCGTCGAGCTTGCTGCGGTCAAACTGCTCAAGCCGGGTCAGGTAGCCCTGGTAGAAGTTGCGCAACGTGTCGCGGTAGGCGCGGGTGCCATCGTTGGGCAGCTGGTCGTTGTAGCGGTTGTCGCCCTGCGCCGTAGCCGACAGCGGGTCGAGCCGCGACTGCTTGTCCCAAAATTGGCCAAATAAGCCATTCAGCTCCTTGTTGCCAGCTGTAGAGGTAGCAGTGCCCGCGGCCGACTCGCTCGTTTCGGTAGTTTTATCGGAAGAGGCCGACTGGCAGCCCGCTAGCCACAAAGCAGCGGCCGCCACGGCCGCCTGCGCAAGGTATTTCATTGAAAAACAGAAAAGTATATAAGGTTAGTGGCCTCGACGCCCAAGCGGGGGGTAGGTAGGGCGACTACGCGAGCACGTAATGGCCCAGAAGAGGGGTAGGGACTACTCGCTCTTGAGGCTGGCTTCGTATTCGTCCAGCTTCTTGAGCACGCCCGCGATGTTTTCGGTCAGCAGCGTAATCACGGCGCCTTCCGGAGCCGTTGCCAGCACGTGGTCGATGGCCTCGAGCTCGTTCTCGATGTAGTTGATGGGCAACTCCGGCTTGTCGAGGCGTAGGCCGCGCGTCATTATTTCTTGCAGAAACTCAGCCGACTTGCCGCGCAAATCGCGGTCTTGCCGCAGGATAACTTCGTCAAAAATGCGGCCCGCAATGCGCGAAAAGCCCAGCGTATCCTCGTCGCGGCGGTCGCCCAGGCCCGATACCACGCCAATCTTGCGCGTGGCGGGGGTAGCGTCCATGAACTCCGCAAATTTGGTGATGCCCGCCGTGTTGTGCGCGTAGTCCACAATTACTTCAAAGCGCGGAAATTTGTACACGTTCATGCGGCCCGGCGTCTTGGTAGCCGAGGGCACGAAGGTGCGAAGCGCCGTCTTAATGTCATCCTTGTCGAAGCCCGCCAGGTAGCCAGCTAGCGCCGCTGCCAGCGAGTTCTCAATGTTGAACGTGGCCCTACCCCCGAACGTAACCGGGAACTCGGCCGCCCGGTCGATGCGCAGCTTGTACGAGTTCTTATAAATCGTGATGTAGCCTTCTTCGTACACGGCAGCCACGCCGCCGGCTTCCACGTGTTCCTGGATGCGCGGGTTGTGCTCATTCATCGAGAAAAGCGCCACTCGGCAATCGACGGTGCGGGCCATGTCATACACCAAGTCGTCGTCGGCGTTGAGCACGGCCCAACCATTTTTGCGCACCGTGCGGGGCAGCACGCCCTTCACGGCGGCCATCTCCTCCACCGTGTAGATGTCGCGCATGCCCAAGTGGTCGGCCGCCACGTTGGTAACCACCGCAATATCACAGGTATAAAAGCCCAGGCCCGAGCGTAGCATGCCACCACGGGCTGTTTCGAGCACGGCGTAGTTCACGGTAGGGTCGCGCAGCACAAACTCGGCGCTCTGGCCGCCCGTGCAGTCGCCCTTCTGCAACTGCACTCCTTGAATGTAAATGCCATCGGTGGTCGTAAAGCCAACTTTATAGCCCTTGGTGGCCACCATGTGCGCGATGAGGCGCGTGGTCGTCGTCTTACCGTTGGTGCCCGTGATGGCGATAATCGGGATGCGCGTCGGCGCACCGGGCGGAAACAGCATATCCACTACTGGCGCGGCCACGTTGCGCGGCAGGCCTTCGGTAGGCGCAATGTGCATCCGGAAGCCTGGCGCAGCATTCACCTCAATCACGGCCCCACGCGTCTTGTTCAGGGGGATGGCGATGTCGCTGGTTAGCAAATCAATACCACAAATATCGAGTCCCACGATGCCCGCCACGCGCTCGGCCAGCAGCACGTTGTAGGGGTCCATCAAGTCGGTAACGTCGGTAGCCGTGCCGCCGGTACTGATGTTGGCGGTGCTTTTCAGGTACAGCGTCTCGCCAGCCGGGAGCACCGATTCTAGGGTTAGCTCGCGGTTTTTTAGGATGTCCAGCGTGTGCTGGTCGGCCTTGATGGAGGTAAGCACTTTCTCGTGCCCTACCCCCCGGCGCGGGTCCTCATTAACCTTGTCAATCAGCTGCTGGATAGTATGTTCGCCGGTGCCCGTTACGGCGGCTGGCGTGCGTTTGGCAGCCGCAATGAGTTTGCCATTCACTACGAGCAGGCGGTAGTCGTCGCCCTCCACAAACTGCTCCACAATCACGGCCCGCGAGTATTCTTTGGCAGCCTTCAGGCCCGCCACGGCGTCTTCCCAATTCGTAATGCGAATGGTGGCGCCCTTGCCGTGGTTGCCATCAAGCGGCTTGGTCACGATGGGGAAGCCCAACTCTTCAATGGCGTCGCGCAGGCCATCTTCCGAGTACACGGTAGTGCCGCGCGGCACCGGCACACCGCCGTCGGCGAGCATGGCCTTGGTGCGGTTCTTATTGCCCGCTACTTCTACCCCCGCGTGTGAGGTAAGGGTAGTGGTAGTAGCCCAGATACGGCGCTGGTTCACCCCATAACCCAACTGAATTATCGAGCTGTTCTTCAGCTGAATATAAGGAATATTGCGCGAGGCAGCCTCAGCCACAATGCTCCAGGTACTAGGCCCAAAAAATTCCTCTTCTCGAATATCGTGTAGCTCGTCGATGACCGGCTTTAGAATAAAATCTTCGCCCTTACACAAGGCCTCTACTAGCTCTACGGCCGCCTGGGCCGCATAGCGGCCGGCCCGCTCCTCTTGGTAAGCAAACACTACGTATTCTACCCCCTGCTCGTGGGCTGGGTAGCTCTTGCCCCAGAAAACCGGCATGCCAGCCTGGCGCTGCAACTCCAACGCTACGTGCTGGATAACGTGGCCCAGCGGCTCGCCATTGGCCAGTTGCTCCTGCGTTAGGGGTGGGTGCTTGGCTAGTTGCTTTGACGAATGGCGTCCTGTCTCGTGCGGCTGTCCGATGCCGGGCAACAAAGCCGTCAGGCGCTCGGCAAAGCCAGGCAGCGTATTACTCCACTCCCCGGTAAGCGCCTGTAAATCAACTTTGCATACAATCAGCCGGTAGTGCTTCACCGACCAGTAGCTCGGCCCGCGCATGGTGCGGAGGTCAATAATCTTCATATAGCCAAAACAAGGATAAGGGCTGGCTCGGCCAGCGATACGGCAATGTAGGCACCGCGCCGCTTATTCTGCTGTTTTGGCCCCTAGCTGCCACAAAAAAGCCCCCTCGCTTCTTATAAAGCAAGGGGGCTTTTGAGGTAACGGGCGGATTCGAACCGCCGTAGGAGGTTTTGCAGACCTCTACCTAGCCGCTCGGTCACGTTACCGGCTTGGGGGCACAAAGGTACAATAAAAAGATTGTGTTGACCAAGTGCGGGCACAAAAAAAGCCCCGACCTGGTGGCCGGGGCTTCTTGTTTCACCTACTATTCAAGGGATTAAGAACCTTGGATTTCGGCGTTGTCGGGCGAGTTGCCAGCGGCAGGCGCATCCTGACGAGCCTTCAGCTTGTCTTCGCCAGCCTGGCGCTCGGCACCAGCAAGCTGGTCACGCAGCGCGCTCAGGGCGTCGAGGTCGCCGAGGGTGTTCTTGTCAGCGGGCTTCTTGAGGTCGCTCAACTTGCCTTCGCCTTGCGTAGCACCGCCAACGGGAGCTTTCTTAGCAAATTTCGAGTTGGTCGTGCGGTTGCTTTCGTCCTCTTTGTTGTACACCGCAGTGTGCGAAAGCACGATGCGACGGTCATCTTTCGAGAACTCAGTTACGCGGAAGTCCAGCTGCTCGCCATTCTCGGCGTTCGAGCCATCCTCTTTCACCAAGCCTTTGGGGTAAGCGAAGCCCTCGATGCCGTAAGGCAATTCGAGTACTGCGCCGCGGTCCGACTTCTCGGTGATGGTAGCCTTGTGTACCGAGCCAGGGGTGAACACCGTCTGGAAGGTATCCCAGGGGTTTTCCTCTAGCTGCTTCACACCCAGGGCCAAGCGGCGAGCCGACATATCCAACTCGAGTACTACTACGTCGAGTTTGTCGCCCACTTTCACCACTTCCGAAGGGTGCTTCACTTTCTTGGTCCACGACAGGTCCGATACGTGCACGAGGCCGTCCACACCCTCTTCCAGTTCTACGAACAGGCCGAAGTTGGTGAGGTTACGAACCGCACCGCTGTGCTTGGTGCCTACGGCAAACTTCTCGGCGAAGTCAGCGCGGGTCCACGGGTCTTCGGTCAATTGCTTGATGCCGAGGCTCATCTTGCGGTCTTCGCGGTCAAGGGTCAGTACTACTGCCTCTACCGTGTCGCCCTGCTTGATGAAGTCCTGCGGGTTGCGCAGGTGCTGGCTCCAGCTCATTTCCGAAACGTGGATGAGGCCTTCAACGCCCGGTACCACTTCCATAAACGCGCCGTAATCGGCTACGTTCACGATGCGGCCCTGCACACGCGAGCCGGGGCCGAGGTCGGCGGGCAGCGAATCCCATGGGTGAGGCGTCAGTTGCTTCAAGCCCAGCGAAATACGCTTCTTGGCTTCGTCGAAGTCCAACACAACCACGTTGAGTTTCTGGTCGAGCTGCAGTGCTTCGCTCGGGTGAGCGATGCGGCCCCACGAAATGTCCGTGATGTGCAGCAGACCATCGACACCGCCGAGGTCGATGAACACGCCGAAGTTGGTCATGTTCTTGATGTTGCCTTCCAGAATCTGACCTTTTTCGAGGTTGTTCAGGATGGCTTCGCGCTGCTGCTCGAGGTCCTTTTCGATGAGGACTTTGTGCGAGACAACTACGTTGTCGAAAGCGGCGTTGATTTTTACGACTTTCACTTCCATGCGGCGACCCACATAGATGTCGAAGTCGCGGATAGGCTTTACGTCGATTTGCGAGCCGGGGAGGAAGGCTTCTACGCCATCCATCTCCATGATGAGGCCGCCTTTGGTGCGGCGCTTCACCACGCCTTCCAGCACGGTATCATTCTCCAGAGCCGCGTAAATCGCGTTCCAGGCCTGCTTGATTTTAGCTTTCTTACGGCTCAGGATGAGCTGGCCGTTGGCATCCTCTTGGTCTTCGATGAACACGTCCACCTCGTCACCAACTTTCAAGTCGGGCAGGTCACGGAATTCGCTCAGGGGCACGAGGCCGTCTGATTTGAAACCGATATTCAGGATAACATCGCGGTCGGTCATGCCTACCACGGTGCCTTTAATTACCTCTTCCTCCTGAACGGTGGTGAGGGTGTCGCTGTACATTTTTTCCAGCTCAGCGCGCTGGTCGGCGTTGTAGTTACCCCCAAAGCCGCTGGCATCGACATTGTCCCAGTCGAAATCGTCAATCAATTCTGCCATGAAATAGCAGGTTCCTAACCTACTGAACGCCACCGCCGGAACCCAGGGCGGAGCGCATTTTAAGTTGATTCCGGGAGGGTTAGCTCCCAGCCTGCCGCCTTGACAGGGCCGCAAAGGTACGGATTTTCAGTTGGTTTAGCAAGTGGGGGGTAGGGCTGAGAAAGGCATTTTGTGTGAAGCAGCTTGCGTAGGGTATTCTGAGGTAAAAATGATTTTGCCCCGCTAAAAAAGCCCCTCATTATCCTCACAATACCTTCATTCACCTTCCTGCCGTACTGAGGCCACGCCCCTGAGTTGCTAAAGGGCCCTTATTTATGCAAAAACTCGTGCTTATCCGCCACGGCGAAAGCCAATGGAACCTCGAAAACCGCTTCACCGGCTGGACCGATGTGGACTTGACTGACACTGGCCGCCAGCAGGCGCGCCAAGCGGGGCAGATTCTGAAAGCCAACGGCTATACGTTCGACCAAGGTTTTACGTCGGTACTGCGGCGGGCCATCAAAACGCTCGATTACGTGCTCGATGAGATGGATAGCCTCTGGGTACCGGTGCAGAAGTCGTGGCGCTTGAACGAGCGCTTCTACGGCGCGCTGCAAGGCTTGAACAAGGACGAAACCGCCACAAAATACGGCGCCGAGCAGGTGCAGCAATGGCGCCGCGACCCGCACGCCCTACCCCCCGCCATCGAGCGCACCGACCCGCGCTTCCCGGGCCTCGATATTCGCTACAAGCACTTGACGGACCGCGAGTTGCCCCTAACCGAAAACCTGGCCGAGACGATGGACCGGGTTATGCCATTCTGGACCGAGCGCATTATGCGCGCCATGCGGCACGAGCAGAAGGTGGTGGTCGCGGCCCACGGCAACAGCCTGCGGGCGCTGGTGCAGTACATCGACAAGCTCACGGATGAGCAAGTGACCAGCCTGGACATCCCAACCGGGGTACCGCTGGTGTACGAGCTAGACGACAACCTGGACAAAATCAAGCACTATTACTTGACGTAGTGCCTACTCGGGCCGCCGGAATAGCCGGGTGGCGAGCAGGGTACCTGCCGTTAGCAGTGCGCCGGTGGCCACGCGCCGCCAGCGCTTGGTGGCGGGCGACTCGTAGGCCTTGCCGCCCGCCAGCTCGGCCGTCACGGCATTCAGCGACTTGACTTTGGCGGCGAAGTCGCCGGCCAGCCGGCCGCGGATAACGGTCATTTGCTGGAGCACTTCATCGAGTTCTTCGGGTAAGGTTTCTTCGAGCATGGCGCGCACGCGCTTGGCCACGGTGGGCGACTTGCCGTTGGTGGAGATAGCCACTTTCAACTGGCCCTTCTGCACCACCGACGACAGGTAGAAGTCGCAGAGGTCAGGCGTGTCGGCCACGTTCACGAGCAAGCGGCGGGCGCGGGCAGCGGTTTTGATGCGGCGGTGCAGCGCCGGGTCGTCGGTGGCGGCAAATACGATGTCGGCTGCGTCGAGGTCGGTTTCTTCCCAGCCTCGCTCCACAAGCCGGATGCGGTGGTGGCGAGCGGCTACTTCGCGCAGCTCGGGCAAGAAGCTGAAGCTGACGATGGTAACGGCCGTTTCGGGGCTGCTGCGCAGGATGGCGGTCAGCTTTTCGAGTCCCACGTTGCCGCCGCCCACCAAGAGCACGTGTAGGTTTTCGAGTTTGAGAAAGGCGGGGAAAAGCGGGTTTTGGGCGGGCATCTGGTCGGCGGGCATGGGGATAGGAGACAAAAGAACGGCAGACAGACAGAAGAAAAGCACTTTGCGTGCAGCGCTAACCCGTAAGCCACTCGTAAGAATAAATTGTTACGCTAACTAGCTACCATGGGGTGTGCCAGAGGCCCGGTAACAAGCGATGCCGGCCACCGCTGCCTTTCCTTTGCATGCTCCGCCGCTTAGCTCATGGCCCATTTGCCCATTATTCCCGAACTGTATGTAGTCGGCGCCGGCCCCGGCGACCCCGAACTGCTGACCTTAAAAGCGTACCGCATTCTGCAAACGGCCGACGTTATTCTCTACGACAACCTCGCTAACCAAGAGTTGCTGGCCCTGGCGCCTACGGCTTGCGAGTGCATTTACGTGGGCAAAAAACCTTACGGCGAGTACACCCCCCAGGAAGTCATCCACGAGTTAATCCGCGAAAAAGCGTTAGCTAAGGGCCGCGTCATCCGCTTAAAGGGGGGCGACCCGTTTATTTTCGGCCGGGGCTTCGAGGAAATGCTGTTTGCGCGCAGCCACGGCATTGCGGCGCACTACGTACCGGGTATTTCGAGTATGCAGGCCGTTGGTTTTGAAGATATTCCACTTACCCACCGCGTGGTAAGCGAAGGCATTTGGATACTCACTGGCACCAAGAAAGATGGCACCCTATCGGCCGATCTACGGCTGGCCATGCAAAGCAATTCAACCGTCGTTATCTACATGGGGCTGAAGAAGGTAGCCGAAATAGCTGCTACTTATGTGCAGGAAGGCCGCGGCCACACGCCCGCCGCCGTGGTGCAGCACGCCTCCCTACCCCAGCGCAAAGTGGCCATCGGCCGCGTGCAAGATTTGCCAGCGCTGGTGGCGGCCGAGGGCATCACCTACCCCGCCATCATCTTCATTGGCGATGTGGTAGGGGTAGGGCGGAAATTCGCAGCAAACGATGAACAATAAAAACCTATCTGCTAGCTGCTTAACGCCTTGCTGACCAGTGCCAACGCTTCGGGCGTGAAGGGTAGCTGCAAGGCTAGGGCATGGCCGCGCTCCGTCATTTTGGGCCAGGTTTTCTGCACAATTTCAATCACCTTTTCCTCGGGATGCTGCGCGGCGAAGGGCAGAAAGTAATACTCCAGAAAAACCAGGCAGATAACGTCCTCCAGCAGCTGCACCTCGGGGTCGTCCTGGAGGCGTAGCTTTTGCACGAGCTGCTGTACGCGTACTATCATATCGGGCCCGTAGCCAGCCTGGGCCATGAGCTGGCCAGCTAGCTCGGCATGGTATTTCTTAAGCGTATTGCGCCACTGGTGGTAGCCAGGGCGCGTCAGGGGGAAATCGGCGCGCGGAATGCTCCAGCGCCTAATGTGCTGGCAGCGAGCAGCTAACTGCACGGCCTCGGGTGCCTCGGGTGCCACGCGGGCCAGGCAGGCCGTCATGCGCCGGGCATACAGCAACTCTTTGGCCATCGGCTGGCCATCGGCGCCTATTTCGATGTTCGGGTCTTCGCTATTAGCTGCGTCGAAGAGGCGGGTAGCTTCGGTGAAAAGGCGGGTGGTCAGGCTCATAATCGGGGGTAGGAAAAAGCAGTTTGCCAACGTACGGAGCTTTACCGGCCAGATGGCCCCGAGCGCGTGACCACTCTACCCGCGGCCGGCAGGGGTAGGCCACTACGTAGCAGCGGCCGCAGCTCCGAAAGCGGCACAAATACGCGCACCTCGCCCTGAGCATAGGCGGCAATTTCATAGGGCTGGTAAATAAACACCGCGCCGCCAGCCGTCAAAAACACATTGTGCGTCACGGGCATTTGCTTCACAAACAGTTGCTTGTCGAGCGGGTCGGCGGGCGCCAGACCTAGGAGCGGGCGCACTGCCTGGCCTAGTAGGGCCGAAAGCTGGCCCTCGGCATTAGGCACAAAAATATCGGTATAGCGGAGGCGGCGGCCCGTGCGCAGGTCGTAGCTGGCCGCCGTGGTGCCGTAGTTGCCGTGCGCGCCCCCACTAAAATCGTAGGTGAAATAGCCCATGCTTAATAAATGGCCTTGCTGGTAAAGCACGTAAGCAGCTTTATGATTTTCGTAGTTCATGCCGGGGCCGTAGGCGCCAATGCCCGCCGTATCGGCAGGAGCGGGGCGGCTATCGGCGGCATCCTCGCGGTAGGTTTTAAAAAACTCCTGGCGTTGCTGCTTGTAGAGGGTGGGTAGCGAAACGGTGGGTAGGCCGTCGAGCGTGTCGCCCCGTAAGTCGCGCAGCATACTGGTTTCCAAACCTTGGCGAACAGTATCGGGCCCACCCATGGGCAGCAGCGCTTGCAGGCTTAGGCGGCCCACCGGCGACTTCGCTTCGTGGGGAAAAGCGGCCACCGAATCGGCAAAATAGCGCACCGTGAAGCTGAGCGTGCCCGCCGCCGGCTGCACTAAGCGCAGCTGCACACGTTGCCCACCCACAGTACCCGCCAAGTCGCCCCGGCCGGGCTGCCGGCGCAGCCGCCAGTAGAAGTTGCTACTGGCCGATGCTACTGCTTTTTCGGGGCTGGTATCGAAGAGCACCACGCTGTCGGGGGTGGTGCTGGGCTGCCCCTGTAGCGAATAGGGATGGCCATCGGGGCCGTAATAACTGCCGTAGTGCCCAGCTGCCTCGGTGTTGCTAAAGCTGCGCGGGGCTGCCACCAAGTGCAGCGTAATGCTGTCGGCCTGGCCTGGCAGCAGGGCCCGGTATACGTGGTAGGCAGTGCCGGGCGAGTTGCCGGCGGCAGGTTGATTACCAGTGGCTTGTTCGGGTTGTGTAGCTAAGTCGGTAGCGGTAGTTTGGTTCGGTTGCGAGTGGCAGGCCGCTAGGCTGAGCAAGCAGCCTAGGGCAAACAAAGAGCGTTTCATGCCACAAATGACGGGGGTGGGCTACCAACTACGCTAGCCATTGGCAGCTGAACGGTTCGGTGGGGGGTAGGGCTGCGGCTGGCAAGCAAGCGGCTCATGCCTGCCTAAAAAACACAGGTATAGCTAATCCTTCCAGTTGTCTTTGCGTAAAAACGGCCAGAATTCCTTTTCCAATCCTCTTCTCTTTTTCAACTCCCCGCATATGAACCTCATCAAAGTAGGCCAAGACGAGCAAGGCAAACCAATTGAATTACACTACTGCGACTATGGGCAGGGCGACCCCATCGTCCTCATCCACGGCTGGCCGCTCAGCGCTGCTTCCTGGGAATACCAACTTGCTGAGTTGCCGCTGCATAACAAGCGCGTCATTGCCTATGACCGCCGCGGCTTTGGCCACTCGTCGAAGCCTTGGAATGGCTACAACTATGATACCCTGGCCGATGACCTGAAGGCCGTACTCGACGAGCTAAACCTGCAAAATGTGACGCTGGTAGGCTTCTCGATGGGCGGCGGCGAAGTGGCGCGCTACATGAGCCGCCACCAAGGCGCCCGCGTTAGCAAAGTAATCTTTGTGAGCGCCGTGACGCCTTACTTGTTGAAAACCGACGACAATCCTGACGGGGTAGATAAGTCGACTTTTGACGATATAATCGAGAACTTGGGCAAAGACCGTCCCGATTTCCTCGCCACCTTCGGCAAACAATTTTACGGTGTGGGCATCGTCAGTAAGCCAGTAAGCCAAGCAACGCTCGATTGGAGCCAGAGCCTCGCCCTGCAAGCCTCGCCGCGCCCGACCACGGCGTGTGTGAAAGCTTGGAGCGAAACCGACTTCCGCGGTGATTTGGCTACTATTAAAGTGCCAGCCTTGTTCATCCACGGTAGCTCCGACAAAACAGTGCCGCTGAAAAATAGCGCTGAGCAGGCTGTGAAGCTGGTACCCAACGCCACGCTGGTGGTGTACGATGGGGAGCCCCACGGCCTGAACGTAACGGCCAAAGACCGCTTCAACCGTGATATCCTCAAGTTTGTAGCCGGCGAAGCTGTACCAGAAGACTTCGACGAAGGCGACTACGTAGCCGACCGTGCCGACGACGAAAACCGCAGCGCGTACTAGGTAGAGTAGCACCGCTAAGCAAAAAGCTCTCGGCCGCAAGGCCGGGAGCTTTTTTGTTGGCTAAGTTTAATTACCCCAGATAGGCGTGCCAGTTCTGGTCAAGCGTACCAGCCGAGAGCTTGAGGAAGCCAGCTAGGGTAGGCTTTTTGGGCTGGGTTCGCAGGGGCATGTTGGCCTCCGACGGCGTGCGCTGGCCCTTAGCGTGGTTGCAGCGCGAGCAGGCGGCCACAAGGTTGGTCCAGCCCGAGTCGCCACCGCGCGAGCGGGGCATCACGTGGTCGAGGGTCAGGGTTTTGGTCGACCCGCAATACTGACACTCGTACTGGTCGCGCTTAAAGATGTTGTGGCGGCTCAGGGCAATGCCTTTGTAGGGTACGCGCACATAGCGCGCTAGCCTGATAATGCTGGGTTTGGGAAACGCCTGCGAAATTGTACGCAGAGTACCATCCGACTTCGCCACCATCTCGGCCTTATCCAGAAACAACAACACAAATGCCTTCTGCACACTGCATAAGGTGATGGCGGTGTAGTCGCCATTTAGTACAAGCACTTTTTGGTCCATATACGGGTAGGCGAAAACAAGTTGGCTGCAAGCTACTAGTTTTCACTCATATGAACAAGGAGCGCTGGGCGAAGATTCCGCCCAGCGCTCCTTTCGTACAGTGCAGGTTACCGAATGCTTTATTCGATAGTATGAAACAGGCGGCTCCAGCGCACTTTGTGCCCAGCATCGCCGAAGGGGTCGAGCGAAAGCCAAATAAGCACGGCCTTACCCACGATATGGTCTTCGGGCACAAAGCCCCAGAAGCGCGAGTCTTCCGAGTTGTGGCGGTTGTCGCCCATCATCCAGTAGTAGTTCTGCTTGATGGTATAGCTGGTCAGCGGCTGGCCGTTTTGCTGAATCATGCCATCCTTCCAGCTGATGTTTTGGTTGTGCTCGTACTGGCTCACGATTTTATAATAAATCGCGGCATTGCCGGGCGTCAGCGTAATGGTCTGGCCTTTTTTAGGAATGGGCAGCGGGCCGTAATCATCTAGCTGCCAGCGGCGGGGGGTAGCACTCATAGCGCCCGAGCCGTGGAAGTCGGCTGCGTCTGGAAAGAGCACTACGCTGGGCTTGGTCACGGTCAGCGACTTCACGTAAGGCTGCTTGCGGAAATACGCGGCCACGGTAGCCGGGCAGCTGATGAAGTAGCCAATAGCGCCGGTTTCGGGGTTGGTACCAGCCATTGGAATGCCATCGGGCTGGTCATAGTCTACCACATTCTGGTCGTGCAGCGCCTGGCGTACTTCGTCGTTAGGGCTGGTAACTTCCAGAAAATAAGATGTTTGGGGCTGGCCACCAATCGTACCGGGCTTGCCATTGATATACACTACCCCATCGCGTAGCTGCAAGGTGTCGCCCGCAATGGCGATGCAGCGCTTGATGTAGTTGGTACGCAAGTCGGCCGGAAACTGCTGCTCGTGCGGCACGTGAAACACAACTACATCATTGCGCTTAATTGAGCTAAAGCCCGGGAAGCGAAAAGTAGGCAGCTGAATGAGGTCGGAGTAGCTTTTAAAGCCAAAAATTGGCACCGTCTGGTGTGTCAAGGGCACTTGCAACGGCGTTTGCGGCGTAATAGGCCCGTAGTGCAACTTGCTCACAAACAAGTAGTCACCCACTAGCAGCGAGTGCTCCATGCTCGGCGACGGAATGACGTACGCCTCGAACGTAGCCCAGCGGATAAGCGTAGCCGCGATAATCGCAAATAGCAGCGAATCGACCCATTCGCGGGATTTACTCTTAGGCTGCTTGGGTGGAGCAGTAGGGTCAGTTTTGCGAAGAAGCATGAAACGGAGGGCGGGAGCAACAGCTCACCAATAGAATATTCGGCAAAGAAACAACACCAACCGTCATTGCGAGTGCAGCGCGGCAGTTGCCCAGAACGAGCCGCGTGGATATCGTTCGGAGGCAATTGCCGCGCTGCACTCGTAATAACAACTTATTTTTACAAACCCAGCAACTCCTTCATACCAAATACCCCGTGGCGACCCGGCAGCCACTCGGCCGCTAGCAGCGCGCCTTCGGCAAAGCCCTGGCGCGAGTGCGCCTCGTGGCGCAGCTCAATGGTATCGGCGGCCGAAATGTAACGCACTTCGTGGGTGCCCACTACCGTGCCCTCGCGCTCGCTGAGCACCGCCAGTTCGTAGGGGGCTTGGGCCGGGGCATTGCGCCAGCTGGTCTTGGCCGGGAAGTTAGCCAGAATGCCTTCGGCGGCCGTCAGCGCTGTGCCGCTGGGCTGGTCTACCTTCTGCGTGTGGTGAATTTCTGTGACTTGCACATCGTAGCCGGCCGCAAACTGGTTCATCTTGGCCGCGATGTATTCATTGAAATGAAAAAACAGATTGACACCCACACTATAGTTGGAGGCATAGAAGAGTGCACCGTGCGTGTCCGTCGCTAGTTGGGCGGCCTCCTCAAAGTGGTGCAGCCAGCCCGTCGAGCCGCACACCACGGGTAGGCCCTGGCGCAGGCAAGCGGCCACGTTGGCAAAAGCCGCCTCGGGATGCGTAAACTCAATAGCCACATCTACTTGGGCGGGCGTAAAATCCTCGATGCGCTGCGTAGAAGCCTGGTGGTCAACGATGCCAACTACTTCGTGGCCCCGGCCAGCAGCCAGGCCGGCTATCGTCTGGCCCATTTTGCCGTAGCCGATAAGGAGGATTTTCATGCGTATTAAAGTTGTCGATTGGAGTTGCCGAAGGTGCTTAGGCCACCTACCTGGCTAGTAAGCCCTACCCCCCTGCTTCACCCGCAGCGACAGCGAGAGGCCAGGCGCCGGCGCTAGCTGGCCAGGCTGGGGTAGCAGCGTGGGCTGCCAGTTGAGGGAAAGATTGTCGCTCACATCAAAGTCGTGTAGGTGAGCATCTACCACAGCGTCAAGGATTTGCAGTGAGTAACCTAGTGCGCTAAGCAAGATGGACAAATCGCGGTAGCGCCGCGCGAAAATCAAGCCCGTGTTGATGTTTGCCGCCGAAAGGTTTTTAATATCGGTGGGTAAGTCAGTCTTTGCCAACGCAGCGGCCTGGTCCGTTGAAGAAGTGATACCGCTAATAGTCCGGTTGGCCAGCCTGAAATTATTAAAGTAATTCTGCTGGTAGTATACCCAGTAGCCCAGCCCACCTACCATGCCATACACAATGGGTAGCTTCCAGTACCGCTTGTTATAAATTTGTCCTGCGCTAGGAATAAGTGCAAGAAAGCCAGCCTTTTGTGGCCGGGTAACGCGCTGACCAAATAGCCGCTCCGTGCGCTTGGCCGAGTCGGCGGCGGCCAGGGCGCGCTTTTCCTTTTTGCTGATTTTGCGTACCGTGGCTGTGTCGGGCCGCACCACAACGGGTGCGGCCGGGTTCACATTATAAGGGTCGGTGGCCGATGTTTGGGCGCGCGTTGGCTGGGCCAGCACCAGCAGCATTCCCAGTATACCGAACGCCCAGCCTAGCAAATGCAGCCTCGCAGCGGCCCCAAGCAACAGATTTTTCATAAGTAAGCCGCTAACGCTGACCAGCGATAAGAGGTGCGGTACCTAAGCAGGTTGCAGAATATGCAGAATGCGTTGCATGTCCTCCACCGAATCGAAAGAAATCTTGATTTCGCCGCGGCCTTGCGCGCCGGGCCGTAGCTGTACCTTCGAGCCAAAGTGGTCGGTGAGTTGGCGCTCGGTGCGCCGTAGCTCGGCTACTGGCACCACCGGTGCGGGCTGCTCGCGCGGGGTGGGGGTAGAGCCACCCGTGGGGCGGCCGTAGCCGTTGCGCACCAGTTCCTCCACGCGCCGCACCGATAGGTCCTCGGCCACAATACGGCGAAACAAATCTACTTGCTGCTGCGGGTCTTCGAGGCTCACCAGGGCGCGGGCGTGGCCCATGCCAATCACTGAGTCGCGCAGGCCAATCTGGATGGTGGGCGGCAGCTTAAGTAGGCGTAGATAATTGGTGACGGTCGAGCGGTTTTTGCCCACTCGCTCGCCCAAGTCTTCTTGGCGCAAGCTGCACTCGCTCAGCAAGCGTTGGTAGCTGAGGGCAATTTCGATGGCATTGAGGTTCTCACGCTGAATATTTTCAATCAGCGCCATTTCCAGCATCTGCTGGTCATCAGCCTTGCGGATGTAAGCCGGAATAGTTTCCAAGCCGGCTAGTTTGCTGGCTTGCAAGCGGCGCTCACCCGAAATGAGCTGGTAAGAGTTGGTGCCCATTTGGCGCACCGTCACGGGCTGGATAATGCCCTGAATCTTGATGCTATCGGCCAATTCAGCCAGCGCTTCTTGGTCGAAGTGCGAGCGCGGCTGGTAAGGGTTGGCCTCAATGTGGCCCACCGGAATCTGGCCTACCGAATTGATAGGATTAGGCACGAGGCGCTGCTCGCGCTCGCCTTTGGCTTCGTAGCTGCCCTCAATCAGTGCGTTGAGGCCCCGGCCCAGGCCCCCGATTTTGCGCTTGGCGGCGTTTGCCGCACCGGGGGTAGCGTTTAGGGCAGCTTGGATTTTCTCGTCGTTCTTCTCTGCGGACATCTTGGCAAGGGTCTGGGGGCCGAAAGGCCGGCACGCCCAGAACTTCAAAATTACGGATTCTTGGGCGAAGGGCAAGCTGTGGCGCTTGGTATCGCCAAAATCAAAAAGCGTCATGCTGAGCCGGCCGAAGCACCTCGGGTGCAGCACTAATCTCTGGCAATGGAGTTAGTAGAGCACCCAAGATGCTTCGGCCAGCTCAGCATGACGTGCTGTGAAGGGCTAATTGGTGCAGTTACACCAGCTCATCTTCCGCGGCTTCTTCGGGGTTGGCTTCTACACTATTCTTTTCCACAATCTCCCGCGCCAGGTTGAGGTAGCTGATGGAGCCTTTGCTTTCGGCATCGTGCAGGATAACCGGGATGCCAAAGCTCGGTGACTCGCTCAGCTTCACGTTACGTGGGATAATGGTGTCGAATACGAGTTGCTGAAAGTGCATCTGCACTTCCTCCACTACTTGGTTGGAGAGGCGCAAGCGCACGTCGTACATCGTGAGCAAAATGCCTTCGATTTCGAGGTTGGTATTGAGGCGGCTTTGGATAATTTTGATGGTATTCAGCAGCTTACCCAGGCCCTCGAGCGCGAAGTATTCGCACTGCACCGGAATGATAACCGAGTGTGCAGCCGTGAGGGCGTTTACCGTGATGAGGCCCAGCGAGGGCGAGCAGTCAATAATGATGAAGTCGTACTGGTCGGCCAGGGGGCGCAGGGCCTCCTTCATTTTTTCTTCGCGGTTGGGCAGGTTAATCATCTCCACTTCGGCGCCCACCAAGTCGATGTGCGAGGGCATGAGGTCGAGGTGGGGTAGGATGTTGGTTTGCAAGATGATATCGTGCGGGTCAATGCCATCTACCATGCACTCATACACGCTGTTTTCAATGTCTTTGGGGTCGAAGCCTACGCCTGAGGTGGCGTTGGCCTGCGGGTCGGCATCGACGAGCAGGGTACGGTAATCCAGTGCCGCCAGGGAGGCAGCTAGGTTAATGGCCGAAGTGGTTTTGCCGACGCCACCCTTCTGGTTGGCTACCGCGATAATCTTACCCATAACAACAAACGATATACTAAGGAAACGCCCTGCGCGGAAGAGATAAAGCCAACCGGGGCCGGCGCTGTTCAACTTACAAAATAAGGCTAAAAAAAATGGATTAGCCAAGAAAGAACGTCCTGCTCAGCTAGTCGAAGCATCTCGCTTGGGGTAGTAATTCCCGAAAATTGAGATTACTGCTACACGCAAGATGCTTCGACCAGCTCAGCAGGACGTTCTTTCGTAGTAGGGCTAGCCTACTCTAACCTTACAGCGCTACCGTCTCGCCGATGGCGAGCAGGCGCAAGTTTTTGCCAGCGGCTTTAGCTTCGGCCTGCGCGGCGGCGTGGTCGATGGCGATAACGGGGAAGGTGTCGTAGTGCATGCCGATAATCTCGGTGGTGCCTACCCACTCGGCCGCCACCAAGGCATCGGTGAGGCCCATGGTGTAATTGTCGCCGATGGGCAGCAAGGCAAAATCAACGGTATGGCGCTCCTTGATGAGCTTAATATCGTAAGTTAGGGCTGTGTCGCCGGCAAAGTAGAAAGTTTGTCCCTCAGCGGTTTTGATGACAAAGCCCATGGCTACACCTGCGTATGAGCCGTCGGGAAACGAGCTGCTGTGCGCGGCTGCCACGCAGTGCACTGTCCCAAATGGCAGGGCCACCCTACCCCCCAAGTTGGTGCCTATAACCTCAAGGCCTTTGGCACCAAAGTAACCGGCTATCTCGGCGATAGCCAAGATTTTAGCTCCGGTGCGCTTGGCTATCTCCTCGGCATCGGCGATGTGGTCGCCGTGGCCGTGCGAGAGTAGGATGTAGTCGGCCTCGAGGGCGTCTACATCCACGTCCTTGGCCAGCGGATTGGGGCGTATGAAGGGGTCGAACAGCACGCGGCTGCCACCGATGGTGGCCAGAAAGCAAGCGTGGCCTAAATAGGTAAGCTGCATAAAAAGAGAAGAAATAAGCGAAAAAGCAGGGCAGGTGCTACCCCTACCTTTGCAACCGACACGCCAAACAGATGTTTCTACACGAATCTCAGTTGTTTCGATTAACATGGCTAGCCGCCGCGGCCAGCACGACGCTGCTGGCTGGCTGCTCGGGCGCTGGCCCTTCGGCTGCCGACGAGCGGCGCGTGTTTCGCTACAACCAGCCCGAGGCGCTGACCTCGCTCGACCCCGCTTTTGCCCGCAACCAAGCCAATAGCTGGGCTGTGGCGCAGCTCTACAACGGCCTGCTAGAGCTCGACACCACCTTGCTGCCGGCGCCCGCCCTAGCCCGCCGCTACCAGATTTCGCCCGATGGCCGCACCTACACGTTTGTGCTGCGGCGCGGCGTGCGATTTCAAGACAGTGAGGCTTTTGCCGGAGGGAGGGGTAGGGAAGTCGTAGCCAGCGATTTTGTGTATTCGTTTCGGCGGCTGTTTGATGCCAAGACAGCCTCGCCGGGCGGCTGGATATTTCGAGGTAAAGTGCTGGAGGACAAAGCCGGTGCTATCAGCGACACCTGCTTTGTGGCGGCCAATGACTCCACGCTGCGCATTCACCTCAAGGCGCCGTTCATCCCCTTTTTGGGCATCCTGACGATGCCCTACGCCTACGTGGTGCCGCACGAGGCGGTGGAGAAGTACGGCAAGGACTTCCGCGAGCACCCGGTGGGCACCGGGCCATTTCAATTTAAGGTGTGGGATGAGGGCAATGTGCTGCTCTACCACCGCAACCCTAGCTACTGGCGCCACGACGCCAACGGCCGCGTCCTACCCTACCTCGACGCGGTAGCCATCAGCTTTATTGCCGACCGCAAAACCGAGTTTCTGACGTTTTTGCAAGGCAAGCTTGACTTTTTGAGCGGCATTCGGGAAGGCTCGCGCGACCTCATTCTCAACCCCGATGGCTCGGTGCGGGCCGATTTTCAGGGCCGCTTCCAACTGCAAAAAGCGCCCTACCTCAACACGGAGTATTTAGGTATTCAGCTCGATTCGGCGGGTTTGAGCGGCGAGCAGGCCCGGCAAGGCCGCGCCCTGCGCGATGTGCGCGTGCGCCAAGCGCTCAACTATGCCCTGAATAAGCCCGAACTGCTGTCCTACGTGCTCAACCACGTCGGGCGGCCGGGCTTGTCGGGGTTTGTGCCGGCCGCCCTACCCTCCTTTTCGGTGGCGAAGGTGCCGGGCTATACGTTTCAGCAGCAACGGGCGCGCGAGTTGCTGCGCGCGGCCGGCTACGGCCCCGGCCGGCCGCTGCAGCTGCGCCTGAGCACCGTGGCTGAGCGCAAAGCCGTGGCCGAATACCTGCAAAAAAACTGGGCCGATGTGGGCGTGCAGGTTCAAATTGACATCAATCAATCGGCGGCCCAGCAGGATTTGGTAGACAATGGCCGCACGGCGTTTTTCAGCAAAAGCTGGCTCGGCGACTACCCCGACGCCGAGAACTACTTGGCGCTGTTTTATTCGCCCAATTTCAGCCCCGCTGGCCCCGATAAAACCCACTACAAATCGGCGGAATACGACCAGCTGTACCAGCAAGCCATTCGGGAGCAGGACGTGGCCCGCCGCACCGCGCTCTACCAGCAAATGGACCGCCTCGTGGTACGTGACTGCCCGGTGATTCCGCTCTACTACGACGAGATAATTCGCCTGACTCAGAACAACATCCACCACCTTACGGCCAACCCTACCAACCAATTGCTGCTGGAGCGGGTGCGCAAAGACTAAGGGGGTAGGGCTACTCCGTGACGCCCACGCCCGACAACGGGTCGAGCCGGGCTTTGAGCAGGTTGATGTAGCCTTGCAGATTGGCCGGAATGCCTTCGTCGGCAAACACAGCTTTGAGCGGCTGGCCCACCGGATGCACCGTGATGATAGTGGCCGGCAAGTCCGACGTGTTGCGCGAGTAGCGCTCCTCCAAACTGTTGAAATTGATGCGCTTGGCCCCAGCCAATAGCTCGTTTACGGTGGCCACGGGCAGCTTGAGCGTGTGCTTGCCCAGCACCGGCACGAAGCGCTGGCCTTCGTACTCCACGCGGCCATCGGCAAAAATGGTGGCCGTGTAGGCCGGGCAAGTGCCGTAGCAAGGCGTGCGCTGAAACACCAGCACCGGCTCGGCCTGTGCCGAGGGGGTAGGGGCGGCGGTGGCCGCAGCGGTAGCCTTACTTTTTTGAGGCACTCCTTTTTGCGCGCAGGCCGGCAAAATAAGTGAAAGCGCGAGCAAGTAGGATAAGGAGCGCATAAGCTGAGCATAAGGCGCTACCGCAGCAGCGCAGGTGAAAACCGGACCGAAGTATAACCGCTAAAACGAAAATCGGGCCAGTAACGGCCTACCGGCTAAGGGAGGGGTAGGCCCAAAAGCAAACGACCGGCTGTGCCATGCACAGCCGGTCGTTTGCCGTCAAAATCTACGTTCCAAGGCTACGCTTTGCCGGGCTTTTTGGCTTGGGCGTCGCGCTCCTGGGCAGTTTTCATAGCCTCGGCTAAGCGAGCTTGGAAGCCGCCGGGCTTCTTATCCTTGTTCTTGACTTTGTTGGCTTCGAGCTGGGCGCGAATCTTGGTGTCGTTCACAAAGCTGCGGGTCAGGGCCTGCTGGCCGAGCGTTACGAGGTTAGAAACCAGGTAGTACCACGTTAGGCCCGAGGCGAAGCTGTTCAGCACAAAGAAGAAAATCAGCGGCATGAGGTAGCTATAAAACTTCATGGGCCCCTGCATGGCCGCCGTGTTCATTTGGTTGCTCTGGTAGGTCATGAAGAGCGTCGAAATCGTCATCAGCACCGTAAAAATGCTGATGTGGCTGCCCAAATACGGCAGCGTAAACGGCAGGTGAATGGCGTTGTCGTAGGTACTCAAGTCCGGCGCCCACAGGAAGGGCTGCTGGCGCAGCTCAATGGCGTTGGGGAAGAATTGGAACATGGCGAACAGAATTGGCAGCGTGAGCAGCGTGGGTACGCAGCCGCTGAGTGGCGACACGCCAAACTGCTGGTACAGCTTCATGGTCTCCTGCTGGGTCTTCACCTGGTCGTCGGGGTGCTTGGCCTTAATCTCGTCGAGCTCGGGCTTCAGCACTTTCATGCGGGCCTGGCTCTCGTAGGTTTTGTAGGTTAGAGGCCACGTTACGAGCTTGATAATCACCACCAGTAGCAGAATAATAACGCCGTAGGAAGTAATGTACTGCTCCAGGAAGTTGAACACCGGCAGCACCACAAAGCGGTTTACCCAGCGAAACAAGCCCCAACCCAAGTACACGTTGCGGTCGAAGTTGGGCGCTACGCTCTTGAGCAAGTTGAACTGATTAGGCCCGAAGAAAAAGCGGTACTGGCCCCCAGCCGCGCTCGTCACGTCGGCCACGGGTAGAGCCAGCGTAGTGCTCAGGCGCTTAATAAACGTCGAGTCGGCCAGGTCCACCGTCGAGTTGAAGGTGCCATTGGCGAAGGGCTGCGAATCGGCGATGAAGCCCGCCACGAAGAAATCGTGCTTGTCGGCCGCCCACTTGATGGGGGTAGCAATCTTCATTTCTTCCGGCTTTTCGCTGGCCTCGGCCAGGCTACCGGGGTCGTCGGTGGCCAGGTAGTGGTTGATGGTTGTGTGGTTGCGGTTCTGTTTCAGGTCCTGCTCAGTCTGCCGCACATTGTCCTGAAACGTGAACGTGAGGGGCTCCTGCGCCACGGCCACGCCGTTGAGCTTCAGGTTGTACTTCACCTCGTAGCCCGCTTTGGGCACCGTATAGGTCTGCGTAACGGTGCCGCCGCCCACTGGCGCCGTAAAGGCGAGCTGCTGCCCGCCGTCGGGGGTAGGCGTAGGCTCGGTGGCCGAGAAATTCAGGCCCGCAAAGTCAATCGTTTGGCCGCCCGTGGTGCGAAACTTCGTGTTGAAGCGGGCGCTCTGGGCATCAAACAAGTCAAGTGGCTTGCCAAAAAATGTCTTGTACTTGTTCAGGCGCACGGCGACCACGCGGCCGCCCTGGGTCGAGAAGTTCAGCGTCAGCTCGGGGTTTTTGAGCTCGATGCTGCGCACTGGGCCAGCGGCCGTGTCGGGCTTGGCCTCAGGCGCGAGGCCAGGGGTAGGCACAGCTACTTTGGCAGCCGTGGTAGTGGTGGGCTGGGTCTTGTTTTTCTCGGGCTCAGTCTTGGGCGAGAAGAAAAACAAATACACTAAGAGCAGGGCCGAAATAAGAAAAAGGCCGGTCGCTTGATTGCGGTCCATTTACAATAAAAAGAATACGAGGGACAAAGGTACGGCGGGGCGGGGTAGGGGCCGGAGTACTGGTACTAACAAAAAAAGAACGTCATGTTGAGCTTGCCGAAGCACCTTGGCCGCTTCCCCCAACGAGGCGGCCAAGGTGCTTCGGCAAGCTCAACATGACGTTCTTTCGCAGGTTATATTTTTTAGTTACAGCCCTTTTTTATACTGCATCGCTGCCTTCACAAACCGCACAAACAGCGGGTGGGGGCTCTCGACGGTGCTTTTCAGCTCGGGGTGAAACTGGCCGCCCATAAACCAGGGGTGCACCGTTTGCGGCAGTTCAATGACCTCTACCAACCCAGTTTCGGGGTTGGTGCCCGAGGCAACGAGGCCAGCCGCCTCGAAGCGCGTCAGGTATTCGTTGTTGAACTCGAAGCGGTGGCGGTGGCGCTCGCTGATGGTGTTGCGGCCGTAGGCTTTGGCCGCCCGCGAGCCGCGCTTCAGCTCGCAGGTGTAGGCGCCGAGGCGCATGGTCCCGCCCTTCTGGGTGATGTCCTTTTGGTCGGCCATGAGGGCAATAACCGGGTCGGGCGTAAGCGGGTCCATCTCGGTCGAGCTAGCCTGGGGTAGGCCTAGCACGTGGCGGGCGTACTCTACCACAGCCACCTGCATACCCAGGCAAATGCCGAAGAATGGAATGCCATTTTCCCGCACGTAGCGCACGGCAGCTACCTTGCCCTCGAAGCCGCGCTCGCCAAAGCCGGGTGCTACCAGCACGCCATCCACGCCTTCGAGCTGCTGCACGGCGTTTTCGGGCGTGAGGTGCTCGCTCTGAATGCTACGCACCCGCACTTTGCATTCGTTAAAAGCGCCAGCGTGAATAAATGACTCAATGATAGACTTATACGCATCGGGCAATTCCACGTATTTGCCCACCAGCGCAATGGTTACCTCCTCAGTAGGATTTTTGAGGCGGCCCAGAAATTCCTTCCAATTCTCCAGCTCGGGCGCGTGGCCGCCGTTGAGGCGCAGCTTGCTGATAACGCGGGCATCGAGTTCCTCCTTCAGCATGAGCAGCGGCACCGAGTAAATGGTGTCGGCGTCGAGGCTCTCGATAACAGAGTTGATTTTGACGTTGCAAAACAGCGCGATTTTGCGGCGCATCTCGGGCGGAATCGGGTGCTCGGAGCGGCACACTAGAATGTCGGGCTGCAAGCCCGCCTCGCGCAGGTCGCGCACCGAGTGCTGGGTAGGCTTGGTTTTGAGTTCGCCGGCCGCCGCCAGGTAGGGCAGCAGCGTGAGGTGAATCACGAGCGAATCGTGGGGCGGCAGCTCCCAACGCAGCTGGCGCACGGCCTCCACAAAGGGCAAGCTCTCGATGTCGCCGATGCAGCCACCAATTTCGGTAATTACTACGTCAAAATCGCCGCCCTGCCCGAGCAGCAGCATTCGGCGCTTTATTTCGTCGGTGATGTGAGGCACTACCTGCACCGTTTTGCCGAGGAAAGCGCCTTCGCGCTCGCGCCGAATCACGGTGTCGTAGATGCGGCCCGTCGTGACGTTGTTGGCCTGCGAGGTGGGCGCGTTCAAAAACCGCTCGTAGTGGCCTAAGTCTAAGTCAGTTTCGGCCCCGTCGTCGGTCACGTAGCACTCGCCGTGTTCGTACGGATTGAGTGTGCCGGGGTCGATGTTAATGTACGGGTCGAATTTCTGGATAGTGACTCGAAAACCTCTGGCCTGCAAGAGCTTGGCTAGGGAGGCGGAAATAATTCCTTTTCCGAGTGAGGAGGTGACGCCGCCGGTGACGAAGATGTACTTCGCGGCCGACGCTGTAGGGGTAGGGGTGGAGCGTTCAGGCATGACGGGGGTCAAAGGTACGGTGTACAGCCTGGCTACCCGGCCAACCAAGCCGCCGCTCCGGCCAGTTAGAGGGGGTAGGCACCGGCTATTTTTGCGGCGGTTGGTACGATTTTGGGCCGCCGCCGAGTTAGGAGAATTGGTATGAAAAAAAAACAGATGACCCCCACTGGCCAGTCGCCAGGGGCCTTTTGCCCGCGCTGGCGCGTGTGGCTGAGCAGCTTGATACTCTTGATACTGGCCAGCCCCGCGCACGGCCAGACGGCCGTAGTTACGCTGAGCAAAGATTTGAAAAAAGACTTTGGCGCCGTGGGCGACGGCAAGACCAACGACCAGGCGGCGTTCGAAAAAGCGGCCGATTTTTTTAATCAGCGGGCCAAATCGGCGGCCGGCGCTACCGGCCGGGCCGTGCTGCGCATTCCTAAAGGCGTGTACCTGGTGAGCCCGCAGGCGGCGGATGGCAACGGCCGCGATGTGCTGCACTTTACGGGCTGCCGCAACTTGGCGGTGGTGGGCGACGACAGCGCTACCACCGAGATTCGCTGCGTCAATGGCCTGCACTACGGCGCCTTCGACCCCGCTACCAAGCAGCCCTACGAGGCGCCCTCCGCCTACTTCACCGATGCTAAGTACGCGGCCCGCGGCGGCACCTACATCACGCTGCAAGGCTGCGAAAACGTAGAAATCAGCAACCTAAACCTTAACGGCAATAGCTCACACTTGGTGGTGGGCGGGCACTGGGGCGACACCGGGATTCAACTGGCTTTTGACGGTATTTTCGTGGATAACTCGCGGCGCATCGCGCTGCGCCGACTGGCGCTGCACCACTTCGGTCGCGACGGCATTCAAGTGCTCAACCACTTGGCCAAAAGCCTCGACGACCCCAGCCGCGAAGACATTCTGCTCGAAAACTCGACCTGCACCTACAACGGCCGCCAGGGCTTATCGCTCACGGGCGTAAACGGGTTTCGGGCCGTCAACAGCAGCTTTAGCCACACCGGCCGGGTAGTGCTAGCGGCCACCGGTAAGCCGCTGTTTTCCAACCCCGGCGCGGGCGTTGACCTAGAGCCGCAGGATGGCTTCGTGGCCAATGTG
Source organism: Hymenobacter ginkgonis (assembly GCF_009755225.1). Classification (GTDB taxonomy): domain Bacteria; phylum Bacteroidota; class Bacteroidia; order Cytophagales; family Hymenobacteraceae; genus Hymenobacter; species Hymenobacter ginkgonis. The sequence continues at coordinate 542,455 of NZ_WQKZ01000004.1, read as the reverse complement.
CGCTTCGATAATTGCCGCTTTGTTGATAACGCTGGCCAGGGCATCGTGGCCGACCGGCCAAACCCGGCTAACCCGCCAACCACCAAAAACGTGGTATTTGCCAACAGCCTCGTGTGGGGTGTTTCCAACTGGTCGGCCTGGGTGACGCAGCCCGGATTCCTGTTTAAAAATACGCGTTTTTACGGCGCGTTTGTGCACGGCTGCAAAGCCGCTACCCCCGCCGATGCTACCCGCTTTGTGGGTTGCACCTTCGAGGACCGGCCCTACCACGGCCAAGCCGCCTACGGGCCCTTCACCCTGCATTCTGATGGGGCCGCCCGCGCCATGAGCTTCGTGGATTGCCGCTTTGTGGGCACCCACAATTACCTCATGCACGCCATTCCGGCCGCTACGGATACGGCTAGCCTGTTTCACCTGCGCAACTGCACCTTTCTCTTCGATTATACCCAGCCGCCCCAAGGCTCCTACGACAAATTATTGGGGGTAGTGTTCAGCGGCAATACCGCATTCAAAAACGGCCCGCACCGCACCAGCCCGCACCGCACCGATTTTATGCTCGGCAGCGCCAATGCGACGGGCACGCTGGTGGTGCGGGCGCCCGGCAGCTTACAACTGCTGGCACCCAACAGCTACTACCTGGCCAACGGCGGCCTCGACATCGGGCGTCAACCCGCGCGCAGCCGCGACTCGGCCATTGTTACCATCGCTGCTAATAATACCTTGGTGCTAAACGAGCAGGCTGGCAAAACACCCGAGCTATACATTGGCCCCACGTCGCGGCTGGTTGTAAAAAAGGGCGGCTCGCTGGAGATTCTCCGCCACACCAAAGTGACCATTGCCGGCCGCCTAGTGGTTGAGGACGGAGCTTATTTTTTCCTGGACCCGCAGGCGGTGGTGCAGCCTACCGGCCGGGGCCAACTGCGCGTAGGCCCCAAAGCCATCAAGACCAAGCACCCTACGCTGTACTCAACTTATTATTAGTGCCCCTTGCTGGCCGAGGGGGTAGGGGCCGTCCTCACCGTGGCCGACGCTACCGGCATGGCATCTGCAGAACTAACTGGACGGTGGGATTACACTAGCAAGCTCAAAAAATCCTGCTGCCCATTCAAGTATTCAAAGCCAAAACCCTCTTCCACCATCCGCGCCTTGATGCCTTCTACGTCGTGCGGCTTCTTGACTTCGACGCCGATAAATACCGGGCCTTTCTCCTTGTTATTTTTCTTGATGTACTGAAATTGAATGATGTCGTCGCCCTCGGCCAGCACGTTGTTTACGAAGCGCCGAAGCGCACCGGGCACTTGGTTGAAGGTGACCATAAAGTAGTGCTTGAGGCCCTGGTGGCGCTGGGCGCGCTCCTTGATGTCCTCCATGCGGGTGATGTCGTTGTTGGAGCCGCTGACAACGCACACCACCGTTTTGCCCTTGATTTGGTCGGCGTAGGCGTGCAGGGCCGAAATGGCGAGCGTGCCGGCGGGCTCCAGCACCATGCCCTCCTCGTTGTACATTTTTAGCAAATCTTCGCACACCTGGCCTTCGGGCACCAGGTGAATTTCATCGAGCAGCGCTTGGCAGATTTCAAACGTCAACTCGCCGGGGCACTTCACGGCCGCGCCATCCACAAACGTATCGAGGCTGGCCAGCGCCTGCCGCCGCCCGGCCCGGATGGCATCGTGCATACTCGGTGCCCCCAGCGGCTGCACGCCGATGAGCTTGGTGGCGGGGCTCAGTTGCCGAAACACACTTGCCAGCCCCGAGGCCAGCCCACCGCCCCCGATGGGCATAAAGCAAAAATCAATCGGCTTGCGGGTTGATTTCAGGATTTCTAGCCCCACGGTAGCTTGGCCCTCCACAATGGCGAGGTCGTCGAACGGGTGCACGAAGGTGCTGCCGCGCTCATCGCAATAGGCTTGCGCCGCGTGGTAGCAGTCATCAAACGTGCGGCCCGTGAGGTGGATTTCTACCATGTCGCTGCCAAAAAGGCGCACCTTGTCCACTTTCTGGGCGGGCGTTTGGGCGGGCATGAAAATATCGCCCTGCAAGCCCAATAGCTGGCAGGCGTAGGCCACGCCCTGCGCGTGGTTGCCGGCGCTGGCGCACACAATGCGGCGCGCCGGCACCGTGGCCGCCAGCGTCGCAATCTTGTTGTAAGCCCCCCGAATCTTGTAAGAGCGCACCACCTGCAAGTCCTCCCGCTTGAGCAGAATAGTGGCGTCGTAGGCGCGCGATAGCCCCAGATTAAGCATTAGGGGCGTCTTGGTAATCACGCCCTTGAGACGGCGCGCCGCAAGTTCTACGTTTGCCAGGGTAACGGCCGTGGCCGCCGGAGCTTCGAGGTCAGGCATGGGGGTAGGGAGCTGGTTGAAACAGCCATAAAAAAGAACGTCATGCTGGCGAAGGAAGCAGCTGGGTCGGGCGGATTGGGGTTATTAACCAAGCGACACCAGCCAAGATGCTTCACTGCGTTCAGCATGACGTTCAGGAATGATTGAACGCCTCAGTGGCTACGCTTCCACATTCTCGCTAGTGCGCGAGCGCAACTCGCGCACGGTGGCGCCCGTCTGCCACAGCTCCGAGTCGCGCACTTCTTTCAGCTCCGCTTCCAGCTCCGAGCGGTAGTTGGGGGTAGAGCCGCGCTCGATGGTGCGGCGGGCTTCGGCGCCGCTCGCTACGCTGTCGTAGAGGTCGTTGAGGACGGGCAGGGTAGCGTCCCGGAATTTGCCTTTCCAATCGAGGGCGCCGCGCTGAGCCGTCACCGAGCAATTGCCAAACATCCAGTCCATGCCGTTTTCGCCCACCAGCGGTACGAGGCTCTGGGTCAGCTCTTCCACGGTTTCGTTGAACGCCTCGGAGGGCGAGTGGCCGCGCTGGCGCAGTACCTGGTACTGGGCTTCGATGATGCCGGCTAGGGCGCCCATCAGCACGCCGCGCTCGCCGGTGAGGTCGGAGTACACTTCCTTTTTGAAATCGGTTTCGAACAGGTAGCCCGAACCCACCCCGATGCCCATGGCAATGGCTTTCTCATAGGCTTTGCCAGTGGCATCTTGAAACACAGCGAACGACGAGTTTAGCCCGCCGCCCGCCACAAACAAGCGGCGCAGGCTGGTGCCGCTTCCCTTGGGCGCCACCAAAATCACGTCGATGTCCTGGGCCGGCACAATGCCCGTTTGGTCATTGAACGTGATGCCGAAACCGTGCGAGAAATAAAGCGTTTTGCCCGGCGTGAGGTATTTCTGGAGGGTAGGCCACAGCGCAATTTGGCCGGCGTCGGAGAGCAGGTTGCAAATGATGGTGCCTTTCTCGGCCGCCTCTTCGATAGAGAAAAGCGACTCGCCGGGCACCCAGCCATCCTTGATGGCGCGGTCCCACGAAGGCGTGCCCGCGCGCTGGCCCACGATGACGTGGAAGCCGTTGTCGCGCATGTTTAGGGCCTGGCCGGGGCCCTGCACGCCGTAGCCGATTACGGCAATCGTCTCGTCCTTAAGCAGGTCGAGGGCTTTTTGCAGCGGGAATTCGTCGCGGGTAATGACAGTTTCGGGAACGCCGCCGAAGTTGATGGTAGCCATAGTGGTGGAGGGTAGCGCGGACTCTCAGCCCGCAGAATGATGAAGAAAAAGGTGTTGTATTAAATCTTTTAGGCCGTGGGCTAACTGCCTGCACTACATGGTAAATACCGCGTCGCGGTCGTTCAAAAACTCATTCTCGGCGGCTTCTTCGCTCGGCTCGCGGCGCTCAAACTCGCTGAGCTTGCTATGAAAGCCGTCGCTGGCCTTGATGATGGCAATGCGCGCCGAGCGTACAAATTCAATCAGGCCGTACGGCTGCAAAGCGCGAATCAAGTTGTCGGTTTCCTCGCGGTGGCCAGTGGTTTCAAACACCGTATAATCCTTGCGGATAACCACGGCGCGGGCGCCGTTTTCGCGCAGCAAACGCTCCACGAGTACCTTCTCCGCAATCACATCGGTAGGCACTTTATAGAGCGCCATTTCCTGCCAAATCACATCGGCGTTGGTATTGAAATACACTTTCAGCACCTCCACTTGCTTCTCAATTTGCTTGGCCAGCTTGTGCACAACATCCTCCGTTTCCACAATCACAATATTGAAGCGGTGAATGCCTTCAATCTCGGAAGGCGACACGTTGAGGCTCTCAATATTGATTTTGCGGCGCGAAAAGATGATGGCAATTCGGTTGAGCAAGCCCACCTGGTTTTCGGTGTACGCGGTGATGTTGTATTCCTGGCGGTCGGCGGGTTCGGGGCTCATAAGCTTGCTTGTTATTCTATTGCCGTCATGCTTCACTGCGTTCAACGTGGCAGCCTTATTCGATATCTGCCAAGTGATTACCGCAACCTGATTTCCGCCACGCTGCACCCTTGCGGCACCATCGGGAAGATGTTATTCTCCTTGGTTACCATCACTTCGAGCAGGAAAGCGCCGGGGTGCGCCAGCATTTTTTCCAGCGCCGAACGCAGCGCAGCGCGGTCGTCTACGCGCTGGCCAGCAATGCGGTAGCCAGCGGCCACGGCCACAAAATCGGGGCTCTGAATATCGACAAACGAGTAGCGACGCTGGTGAAACAACTCCTGCCACTGGCGCACCATACCCAGGAATTGATTATTGAGGATGAGGATTTTAACGTCCACGTCCGACTGCATAATTGTGCCCAGCTCCTGAATAGTCATCTGAAAACCGCCGTCGCCAATCACGGCCACTACCGGCCGGTCGGGGGCGCCGAGCTTAGCCCCAATAGCGGCGGGTAGGGCAAAGCCCATGGTGCCCAGCCCGCCGCTCGTGACGTGGCTGCGCGACTGGTTCATCTGCGCGTAGCGGCACGCCACCATCTGGTGCTGCCCCACATCGGATACAATAATGGCCTCGCCGCCCGTGATTTCGTTGAGCTGCTGCATCACTTCGCCCATCGTCAATTCCTCCGAAGTCGGGAACAGCTCCTCCCGAATCACGGCGTCTACTTCCTGCGCCGTGTAGTCGCGGAAGCGGGCCAGCCACGCGGCATGCGTCTTGGGCTTGATGAGCGCCGTGAGCAGGGGTAGGGTTTCTTTACAGTCGCCCCACACCGGCACGGTGGTTTGCACGTTTTTGTCGATTTCCGTGGGGTCGATGTCGAGGTGGATGACCTTAGCCTGCTTGGCATACTTGTCGAGGCGGCCCGTCACGCGGTCGTCGAAGCGCATGCCAATGGCAATCAGCACGTCGCACTCGTTGGTGAGCACGTTGGGGCCGTAGTTGCCGTGCATGCCCAGCATGCCCACGTTCAGCGGGTGGGCGGTAGGTAGGGCACCCACGCCGAGGATGGTCCAAGCCGCTGGAATGCCGCTCTTCTCCACAAAGGCTTTGAATTCCTGCTCTGCTTTGCCCAGCACCACGCCTTGCCCCCACAAAATGAACGGCCGCTTGGCGGTATTAATCAATTCGGCCGCCTGCTCGATGTACTCCTTCCGCACCACTGGCGCGGGCCGGTAGCTGCGAATGTGGCTACACGGCTGATACTCGGGCGCGTCAAACGTCTGAATTTGGGCGTTCTTGGTAATGTCAACTAGCACCGGGCCCGGCCGGCCACTACGCGCAATGTAGAACGCCTTAGCCAACGCCTCGGGAATCTCTTCGGCCTTGGTTACCTGGTAGTTCCACTTCGTAACAGGCGTCGTGATATTGATAATATCCGTCTCTTGAAACGCATCGGTACCCAGCAAGTGCGCAAATACCTGGCCCGTGATGCACACCAGCGGCGTGCTGTCAATCAGCGCATCGGCCAGCCCGGTTACGAGATTTGTGGCGCCCGGCCCGCTCGTGGCCAGCACCACGCCCACCCGGCCCGAACTGCGCGCGTAGCCCTGCGCCGCGTGAATGCCGCCCTGCTCGTGGCGCACCAATATGTGCTGCAACTGCTCTTTGAAGTCGTAGAGCGCATCGTAAATCGGGATGATGGCCCCGCCGGGATAACCAAAAATCGTGTCCACACTCTCCGACACCAGCGCTTGCAGCGTGGCTACGGCGCCGCTGATGGGGGCGAGGGTAGGGCGCGCGGCGCTAGCGGCGCTGGGTGCTGAGAGCAGGTTCGGAGACATAATCTTCTTCGAGTAAATCGGTGATACAGCCAAGGCTAGCGTCGCTCACGGTGCGGATGTACTTGAGCAGCACGCCCTGGCGCACGGGCAGTGGGGGGCGCTGCCACTCGGCGCGGCGGGCGGCCAGCTCGTCGTCCGTGAGTTGCACATCGATGGTATTAGTGCCGGCGTCGAGGATAATCCAGTCGCCATTCTGCACCAAGGCTAGGCCGCCGCCATCGTAGGCCTCAGGGCAGATGTGGCCAATGACGAAGCCATGCGTGCCGCCCGAAAAGCGTCCATCGGTTATCAGGGCCACTTTATCGCCCAGGCCTGCACCCATGATGGCCGAGGTTGGCTTCAGCATTTCGGGCATGCCCGGCCCGCCTTTCGGCCCCACGTAGCGAATCACAACTACTTGCCCGGCCTTGATTTTATGGTCGATAATGCCTTGGTTCAATTCCTCTTCCGAGTTGAAGACAATGGCCGGTCCTTCAAACCGCAAGCCCTCCTTACCCGTGATTTTGGCTACCCCCCCTTTAGTGGCGAGGTTGCCATACAGCATCTGAATATGCCCATCGGCCTTGATGGGGTTGCTGAGCGGGCGCAGCAGGTCTTGCTCGGGGCCAAGGGGCTGCACATCGGCCAGGTTTTCGGCCAGCGTGCGGCCAGTTATCGTCAGGAGGTCGCCGTTGAGCAGGCCGTAGTCGAGCAGGGTGCGCTGCACGGCGGGCACGCCGCCTAGCTTCGATAAATCTTCCATCAGGTACTTGCCGCTGGGCTTGAGGTCGGCTAGCACTGGCACGCGGTTGCTCACCGCTTGGAAATCTTCCATCGTCAGCTTCACGCCGGCCGCGTGGGCAATGGCGATGAGGTGCAGCACGGCATTGGTCGAGCCGCCCAGCACCGTTACGATGACCATCGCATTCTCAAATGCCTCACGCGTAAGAATATCGCGCGGCTTCAAATCGAGCTCTAGCAAGCGGCGCAGGTACGCGCCGGTGTCCAGGCATTCCTGCATTTTGGCCGGGCTTTCGGCGGGTAGCGACGACGACGCGGGCACGCTCATGCCCAGCGTTTCGATGGCAGCGGCCAAAGTGTTGGCCGTGTACATGCCGCCGCAAGCGCCTGGCCCCGGGCACGCATTGTGAATAATGCCTTGGTAATCTTCGTCCGAAATCTGCCCGTTTACCTTCTTGCCGTAGGCTTCGAAGCACGATACAATATTGAGTTTCTGCCCCTTGAACTCGCCGCCCCGGATGCTGCCGCCATACACCATCAGCGAAGGGCGGTTGAGCCGGGCCATGGCAATGAGCGCGCCGGGCATGTTTTTGTCGCAGCCTACTACCGTCGCTAGCGCATCGTAGTAGTGGGCGCCGGCCATCGCCTCAATCGAATCAGCAATTATCTCCCTAGAAACCAGCGAGAAACGCATTCCGGCGTTGCCGTTGGTGATGCCATCACTCACGCCAATGGTATTGAAGCGCAGCCCTACCAGCCCCTGGGCAGCCACACCGCGCTTCACCTCGTTGGCCAGGCCATCAAGGTGCATGTTGCAGGTATTGCCCTCGAAGCCCGTTGAGCAAATGCCCACGAATGGCTTGCGCAAATCCGCATCCGAAAGCCCAGCGCCGATGAGCATGGCCTGCGAGGCGGGCAAGCTGTCGTCTTGGGTATAAATGCGGCTGAATTTATTGAGCGTCATGATGTTAGTGCGGCGAAGAAAAGACAGTTTGGCAGTAAAAAAACCTTCCTGAGCAGCGGGCTTAGGAAGGTTTTCTTTGGCATAAGAAGTACCTGCTAGCCCGCTAGGGTAGGAATAATGACGACGACGGGGAATAGCAGAGTCATGGGAAAATTCAAGTCGAAAAAGGACGCCAGATGAGCCTGACAAACGTTTCTGCTCAGTTGTGAAGCAACTAAATAATGGTGCTGATGCCCACCGCAATATTGTGTGCGTTCCATTGCTGCTCGTTTGAGTCAGCAATCCAGAAAGCCACGTAGCTACCCACCTGTTCAGTAGTGTAAGGCGCCGTAGGGTTTAGTTCGGGCGTCAGAATTTGGTTGGTAAGTGCCTCATCTACTGCCTCGCGCACTAGCGCGGCCTCAGCAGTCAACCCTAAGTGGTCGAGCAACATAGCTGCCGAAAGGATAGCCGCCAGCGGGTTGGCAATGCCTTTGCCTTTGGCCTGGGGGTAGGAGCCGTGAATAGGCTCGAACACGGCTACTTCGGCGCCCACCGAGGCAGAAGGCAGCAGGCCCATCGAGCCGGCAATGACCGAAGCTTCGTCCGAAATAATGTCGCCGAACATGTTCTCGGTCAGCACCACGTCGAACTGCTTAGGGTTGGTAATAATCTGCATCGCGGCGTTATCCACGAATAGATAATCAACCGTCACATCTGAGTATTGCGGTGCAAGCTCGCGCACCACCTCGCGCCATAAGCGCGACGTTTCTAATACGTTGGCCTTGTCAACCAGCGTTAAATGCTTGCGGCGGCTGGCCGCCGACTGAAACGCCAGGTTCGCAATACGCACAATCTCGGGCCGCGAATAGGTGCAGTTATCGTAGGCCGAGCCGTCGGCGTTGCGGCCCTTTTCACCGAAATAAATACCGCCCGTCAACTCCCGGAAAATCACTAAATCGGTGCCCTCGATGCGGTCCGATTTCAGGGGCGAGTGCTTCAGCAAGGCCTGGTAGGCCGTAACGGGGCGGATATTGGCAAATAACCCCAACTCCTTCCGCATCCGCAGCAAGCCCTGTTCGGGGCGCACCTTAGCAGTCGGGTCGTTGTCGTACTTCGGGTCGCCGATGGCGCCGAACAATACCGCGTCGGCGGCGCGGCAGGCCGCCAGCGTTTCGTCGGGCAGCGGGTTGCCGGTAGCATCAATGGCGCAGGCACCCACAAGGTGCGACGAGAATTCAAACCGATGGCCGAAGCGCTCGGCTACCGCGTCGAGCACTTTCACGGCCTGTCGACAGACTTCCGGCCCGATGCCATCGCCGGGCAGTAAAGCTATTTTCTTGGTTACCATGTCCATGCGCGTTGTTTTTCGTAGGCCTCAATGGCCGATTTTTGATTCACTAAAAAGTCGATGTCGTCGTAGCCGTTTATTAGGCACTCCTTCTTGTAGGGGTCGATGGCGAAGCTGACGGTTTCGCCCCAGGCTGGCACGCTCAGGGTCTGGGCTGGCAGGTCGACGACTAATCCCAGTTGCGGATTTTCCTCAATGGCGGCTAGTAGGCGGGCCAAGACCTTGTCCGTTACTTGCAGGGGTAGGAGGCCAGTATTCAAGGCGTTACCCCGAAAAATATCGGCGAAATAGCTGGAAATTACTGTCCGAAAACCGGCATCGTACAGTGCCCAGGCGGCATGTTCGCGGCTAGAGCCACAGCCAAAATTCTTGCCTGCCACCAGAATTTCGCCGCTGTAGCGCGGGTTGTTCAGCACAAAGGCAGCCTTGAGCGAGCCATCGGCATGGTAGCGCCAGTCGCGAAACAGGTTCTCGCCAAAGCCTTCGCGGGTAGTGGCTTTTAAAAACCGGGCCGGGATAATCTGGTCCGTATCAACGTTTTCGAAAGGAAGTGGCACGCCCGTAGTGTGCAGCGTCTGGAATTTTTCCATTAGTTCAGGTACTGCGTAATGTCCACGATGCGGCCTTGCACGGCCGTGATGGCGGCTACCAGCGGCGAGGCCAGTAGCGTGCGCGAGCCCGGACCCTGCCGCCCTTCGAAGTTGCGGTTGGAAGTGGCCACGCAGTACGCGCCGGCCGGAATCTTGTCCTCGTTCATGGCCAGGCAGGCACTGCAACCCGGCTCACGCAGCTCGAAGCCCGCCGCGGCAAAAATCTTGTCAATGCCTTCTGCAATGGCTTGTTGCTCAACTTGTTTCGAGCCCGGAACAATGATGGCCTCCACGTGGCCAGCCTTGTGCTTACCCTGCACATAGGCGGCCACAGTGCGCAGGTCTTCGATGCGCGAGTTGGTGCAGCTACCAATGAATACGTAATCAATCTGCTTGCCAAGCAACGATTCGCCGCGCTCAAAGCCCATGTATTTCAAGGACTTGTCGAAGCTTTCGGCTTCTGAATCTGGTACTTGGCTCGGCACGTGGCCGGTGAGCGGAATGCCCATGCCGGGGTTGGTGCCATAAGTAATCATGGGCGTGATTTCGGCCGCATCGTACACATATTCAGCGTCGAAAACAGCGTCGTCGTCAGAATACAACGTCTCCCAATAGCTTACGGCTTGCTCCCAGGCTGCGCCTTTCGGCGCGAAGGGCCGGCCTTCGACATAAGCAAACGTGGTAGCATCGGGAGCGATAAGGCCGCCGCGCGCGCCCATCTCAATGCTCATGTTACAGACCGTCATGCGGCCTTCCATGCTAAGGCTGCGCACGGCGCTGCCAGCGTACTCGACGAAATAGCCGGTGGCGCCGCCCGTGCCAAGCTGCGAGATAACGTAGAGAATCAGGTCTTTAGCCGTGACACCCGGCCGCAGCTGGCCTTCCACCGCAATGCGCATGCGCTTAGGGCGCGTGAGCAGCAGGCACTGCGAGGCCATTACCTGCGCCACTTGGCTGGTGCCAATGCCGAACGCCACCGCGCCAAAAGCGCCGTGGGTTGAGGTGTGGCTATCGCCGCACACGATGGTAGTGCCGGGTAGGGTTAGCCCCAACTCGGGCCCGATAACATGCACGATACCCTGGCGCTGGTGGCCCAGGCCGTACAATTCGATGCCGTATTTCTGGCAGTTTTCCGTCAGCTTATCCACCTGTGAGCGCGAGAGCGGCTCTACGATGGGCAAATGCTGGTTGAGGGTCGGCACGTTGTGGTCGGCCGTGGCGAGGATGCGGTTGGGGCGAAACAGCGGCAGGTTGCGCGCTGCTAGTTCGTCAAATGCCTGCGGGCTAGTTACTTCGTGAATCAGGTGGCGGTCGATGTACACCACGTCCTGCCCGCTCGCGATGGAGCGAACGACGTGGGCATCCCATATTTTATCAACTAAAGACCGGGCCATTGTTGTAGTAGAGTAGCGTAATTTTTAGAACGTCATGCTGACCGCAAGGAAGTATGACGTTCTGTAATAGATTTTAGTGAAGCAAAGAAGAGCTAAAAAGGCTAAGGAAACGAAGCAACAGGGGGAAGTTTTGGTCGAGTAAACGGTGTGAAAGAATGGCGTTATTGGGTTGTTAACCCGACCCCCTGACTTCCCTGCTCCCACCCACTGGCAGCGCCTGCCGCCCCGCTTCCTTAGTCCCTTAGCCAACGGCTACTGATTTTTCTTGTTCGATGAGGATATGTAAGTCATTATCAACTACTTCACGCTGGCGGTCGGCTAGCTGTAAGAAGCTGGCGTAGGCCGCGTTTAAGGAGGGGCGCTCTAGGTTGTAGCCGAGCTTTTGGAGGCGGTAGGCCAGCGCGGCCCGGCCCGAGCGAGCCGTGAGGACAATGCTCGAATCGACAACCCCAACTTCTTTAGGGTCAATAATTTCGTAAGTTTCGCGGCACTTAATCACGCCATCTTGGTGGATGCCGCTGCTGTGCGCAAAGGCATTGGCTCCGACGATGGCTTTATTTGCCTGCACCGGCATGCTCATGAGGTGCGATACCATAGCCGATGTTTCGGCCAAAAGCTTGGTTTGCACACCCGTAACGAGGTCGAGGTAAGGATGCTGGCGCAGTATCATCACCACTTCTTCGAGAGCGGTGTTGCCGGCGCGCTCACCTACCCCGTTGATGGTGCACTCTATCTGCCGTGCGCCGTTGGTGACGCCCGCAATGGAGTTGGCAGTAGCCAGGCCAAGGTCGTTGTGGCAGTGCGTCGACAGAATGGCCTTGTCGATGCCTTTCACGTTCTCGTACAGATACTTAATTTTGGCGCCGTACTCCTGGGGCAGGCAGTAGCCGGTGGTATCGGGGATATTGAGGACGGTAGCCCCGGCCGCAATGGCAGCTTCGCACACGCGAGCCAAAAACTCGTTGTCGGTGCGGCCGGCGTCCTCGGCGTAAAATTCAACGTCCTCGACGAAGCTCTTAGCGAGCTTTACGGCGGCAATGGCGCGGGCCAGCACGTCTTCCTGGGTGGTGCGCAGCTTCTGCTGCACGTGCAGGTCAGAGGTGCCAATGCCGGTGTGAATGCGGGGTCGGCGCGCGCCCCGCAGGGCCTCCGCGGCCACGCGAATATCATTTTCGACGGCGCGGGTGAGGCCGCACACGGTGGCTTCCTGGGTTTGGGCCGCAATGGCGGCCACGGCGGCAAAGTCGCCGGGGCTCGACACCGGGAAGCCGGCTTCGATTACATCAACGCCGAGGGCTTCGAGCTGCCGGGCAATTATTAGCTTCTCCTGCTGGTTTAGCTTGCAGCCCGGCACCTGTTCGCCGTCGCGGAGAGTGGTATCGAAAATCTGAATTTTTTGCGTCGCCATAGAAGTGTAAAAACCCGGTGGTGCAGGGCTAGCCCTGTAATTGCGCTGCAAGTACTACTTCTTTCTACCCTGCTGAAAACAATTTTTTATGGTTTTCATTATTTCCAAGTTAGCTTTATTTTTACATAAGTTACTGTAAAATAATTTGTTAGCTAATCGTATTATACAATGCCTAACAAGACCAGCGACCCGGTTTTTCAGCTTATAAAGTCTCTGACGCAGTCCGAAAAGCGCCATTTTCGGTTGTTTGCCAACCGCCAGGGCTCCACCGAAGGCCTGAAATTTCTGCAACTCTTCGACGCTTTCGACGCGCAGGAGCACCACGACGAGGAGCGCGTGCTTACCCAAGTACCCACGCTCAAGCGTGCCCAACTAGCCAACCTCAAGGCCAATCTGTACAAGCAATTATTGGCTAGCCTGCGCATCTACCACGCTGGCCAAAACCCTGATATTCAGCTGCACGAGCAGCTCGATTATGCTCGCGTGCTCTACAACAAGGGCTTCTACCAGCAAAGCCTGCGCATGCTGGCGCGTGTGAAGCTGGCTGCCCAGCAAGCTGAGCTGCCTCACGTAGCACTACTAGCCATTGATTTTGAGAAGCTTATCGAGTCGCAATACATCACGCGCAGCTTGCAGGGTAGGGCCGAATCGCTGGCGGCCGAAGCCACGGCCACGGCCGCGCACCTAAGCCAACAGCACGCCTTGTCTAATGCTTCTTTGCGGCTGTATGGGCTATATCTGCAAACGGGGCACGCTCGAAACCAGGCTGACCACGAGCGTTTTACGGCTTACTTTCGGGCGCACTTGCCCGAGCAGTTGGGGCGGGGTAGTGGCTTTTGGGAAAAGCTGTACTTTTACCAAGCGCATGTTTGGTACCACACTATAAACCAGGATTTTAAAGCCTGCTACCGCTACGCGCAGAAGTGGGTAGACTTGTTTGAGCAAGCGCCCCACCTGAAGGAAAGCCAGACGATGCTCTACATCAAGGGGTTGCACAACTTGCTGGCCTCGCTGTTTAATATGCAGTATTACAGCAAGTTCAGCGAGGTGCTGCAAACGCTCGAAGATTTCAGCGCTAACCAAACGCGGCGCGCCACGCCCAATACCGAAATCCTGCTTTTCCAGTACATCTGGACCAACCGCATCAACGCCTGCTTTTTGGAGGCGCGCTTTACGGAGGGGGTAGAGATTATTCCGGAGCTGCTGGAGCAATTAGGGCAGTACAAGGCGCAGCTCGACCTGCACCGTACGTTGGTTTTCTACTACAAAATTGCTTGTTTGTATTTTGGCAGCGGCCAGTATAGGCAGGCAATCAAGTACTTGAATCGCATCATCGACCACAAGGATTTGAGCTTGCGCGAGGACTTGCAGTGCTTTGCGCGCATCCTCAACCTGGTGGCGCACTACGAGGCCGGCCAGGATGCCGAGCTCGAGTACCAGGTGCGCTCAGTCTACCAATTCTTGGCCAAGATGAACGACCAGCAGCCCATGCAAGTAGAAGTGTTTCGGTTTTTGAGGAGGGTAGGGCATTTGGCGCCCGGCCAGCTGCGCCAGGAGTTTATCAACTTGAAAGCCAAGCTAGAAGAAATAGCGGCGCGGCCGTTCGAGCGGCGGCCGTTTCTTTATTTCGACATTATCTCGTGGCTCGAAAGCAAGATTTCGGGCCGTTCGGTGCAGGATGTGATGCAGCAGAAATTTCTGACCATGAAGTAGCCGCAGCGCATAGCGCGGGGGCAATGGGTGAAGCCGGCAGGTGTTTTGAGCTGCGCTTGGCCGGGCGGGGGCCCACGCGGCAAATAATATTGGAGGGTCATAGCTAAGTGCTTAGCCGAAGTAGAGGGGGTAGGAAGCCAGCAGCATGAGATGACAGGCTAGGGACTGCCGCATTGTTGCTTAAGTTGCGGGCGTGCCTACTCTGCCTATCCCTTTCGCTTATTGCCACGCGCGGCGTTGTATTTCCTTGCTTTCGCTGGCGCTGCTTTCGCTCACTACTGCCTGCGGGCAAACCACTACTAATCCGCCCTTGCCGCCGGCCCTCGTTACCGACTCGGCCACGGGCAAAGTCGATATGCCCTGGCTGCGGCAATTGCTGGATAGCAGCGCCACGCTGCGCCGCCAGCAGGTGGGGGTAGCGCTGGCCGATGCCGCCACCGGGGCACCGCTGTTTGGCTACAACGAGGCCAAATACTTTACGCCCGCCAGCACCATGAAGCTGCTGAGCCTCTACGCCGGCCTCACGCTGCTACCCGACTCGCTGCCCAGCCTGCGCTACTTCTCGCGGGGCGATACCCTCTTTTTTCAGGGCACCGGCGACCCCACTTTCCTGCACGGCGATGTGCCCTCGCGGCGGGCCTATGCTTTCTTGGCCAAGCGGCCCGAGAAGGTGCTGGCTTACTGCGACATTGCCTGCGTGCCGACTTATGGCCCAAGCTGGGCTTGGGACGATTTTGGTTACTATTTTCAACCTGAGCGCACGGCGTTTCCGGTGTATGGCAACACGGTGCGCTTTTACGCGGCGCCGCCGCTAGCCGTGCGCGCCGGAGCGGGCGCGGCGGTGCGGCTGCTGCCGCAGCACGTGCGTGTGTTTCCGCGCGCCTTTGCGCCGCTCACCGAGCGGGCGGGCGAGGGGTTTCACCTTTCGCCCGACCAAGACGACGAGATGCACGTGTACCGCGCGGTGCTCGAAAACCGCTTTACCTACCGTCCCAGTCCCAAAAAATGGATTGATGAAGTGCCCTACCGTACCAGCCGCTCGCTGCTGTTGCACCTGCTCGGCGACACGCTGCGCCGCGCCATTGTGGGCACCGTGTGGCACCCACGCCCTAGCCAAGACAGCATCCGCACGCTGCGCGGGCTGCGCGCCGACTCGCTCTACCGCCGCATGCTACGCGTGAGCGATAACTTCTTGGCCGAGCAGCTTTTACTGATGGCTAGCAGCCAGGTAGGCTACCGCGATTCGCTGAGTGGACAGCGGGCCATCCGGTATTTGTTGAAAAAGGAACTGAAAGCCCTGCCCGACCGCCCCGACTGGGTTGATGGCTCGGGGCTGTCGCGCCTCAACCTGCTTACGCCGCGCACCCTCACGGCGCTGCTGTGCCAGCTGCACCAGCAGCTGCCCGAGCCCCGCTTACTGAGCCTGCTGGCCGCGGGCGGCGGCCAGGGCACGCTGCGCAAACGCTATTTCGAGCCTGGCCCGCCCAAGGTGACGTGGCTGTGGGGCAAAACCGGCACCCTCACCCACACCTGCAACCTAGCGGGCTACGTGCGCTGCAAAAGTGGCCGCCTAGTGGCCGTTACATTTTTCAACAACAGCATTCCGGGCGACGACCAGGCTACCCGCAATGCCATGCAGCGCCTACTGGGCGAAGTGCGGGCGCGGCTGTAAGCGGAGCAGGGGCACCATGAGCGGGAAAGAGGGGGTAGGGAATTCGCTTGATAGACCAAAAGCGACGTTCGCACAGACTTAGTCAGGATTGGCCGAAAAGGACCCGAATGGCCGGACCGGCTGGCGGAATTTTGCAGCGTTCTAATCAACCACCCAACGCTTCGCTGCTTCGTCTGTCTCCGGTTATGCTGCTTGTTACCAATAAATTAGCCACTAAATTATGTAAGCGCCTGGCGCTAGTAGGGTTTGCCGCCGCGCTGCCAGCGGTGGGTGCCGCCCAAACCATTGTGACTTTCTTGCCAGCCACCGGCACCTGCCGCACCAGCACGACGGCCGCCACATCGATTACCATTACGGGCCTGAACCTAAGCAACGCCAAGTCGGTGCTGCTGAACGGCCAGCCGATGCCCATTACGAAGAATAACGCGACCAGCATTGTCGTGACGGTGCCCATGGCCGCTAGCACGGGCCGGCTCGTGGTAACGACGGCCATCGGGACGGTGGTGTCGAGCTCGCAGTTTGGCGTGACGCGCAGCTCGTCGGGCACTACTTTTCCGCAGCTCACCACCAAAGGCACTTCTTTCAGCAACATTAAAGTAGCTACCGGCAGCAATGGCCTGTATTCGACGCCCGTAGTGGCCGATTTGACGGGCAAAGGCCGCGCCGACCTGCTCATCGGCAACGGCAACGGTAACATCGAATACTGGCAGCAGTCGGCAGTCGATGGCGCTAGCTACGCCAAAATCAGCAACTTGCAGGTTAGCACGGGCACTAACACGTTCGCTGATATCAAAGTAACCAATTTTGCCAAGCCTACCATAGCCGACCTCGACGGCGATGGCCTGCTCGACCTGCTGGTGGGCACTGGTACCGACCAGCACATTGCCCGCTACGAGCAAACGGCGGTGGGCGCTACCACCTTCTCGGCGCCCAGCAACCTGCAAAGCGCCGGGGTAGCCCTTACCACGGGCAACAACTATCCGCGCCCCACTATTGCCGACCTCGATGGCAATGGCAAGCTAGACTTGCTGATTGGCGACTACAGCGGCATTATTAAGCGCTACGAGGCCACAGCAGTTAATGCGGCCACGTTTACCGCGCTAGGCAACGTGCAGGTAGACGGCGCCGACCTAAAAGTGGATGGCACTTCGAAACCCCTGTTGTTTGACCTCGATGGCGATGGCTTGCTCGACTTTATTGTGGGCAGCCAAGCCGGCGCCGTGACGCGCTACAGCCAAACGGCACGTTACTCGACCACCTTCAAAGCGTTGGGTAGCCTCACCGATGGGAGCGCTGCCATCAGCATGGGTACGGCTGGTAATAACGAAGGCGGCTTTGCGGCCCCCACCATCACGGACCTTGATGGCGACGGCCGCCTCGATATGCTGATTGGCAACGCCAACGGTACCATTTACCGCTACGAGCAGGCGCAGCAAACGGCCCTTACCGTATCGCCGCTGCCCGTTGAACTCACAGCTTTTAGCGGCCGCGCCACCGGCACCGGCAACCTGCTGAGCTGGAGCACCGCCAGCGAGCTAAACAGCGCCAGCTTTGTTATCGAGCGTTCGGCCGATGGCACCGCCTTCAGCACCGCTAGCAGCGTAGCCGCCGCCGGCAACAGCAACACCGCCCGCAACTACCAGTACCTTGATGCTGCGGCCCCGGCCGGCACCAGCTACTACCGCTTGCGCCAGGTAGACCAGGATGGTACCAGCACTTATTCGCCGGTAGTAGTTATCAACCGGGCCGAGGCGCTCAGCACCACTGCTAAGCCCGTTGCCTACCCCACTATTTTCAGCGAAGTGCTCAACGTAACCCTGCCCGGCGCCGAAGCTGCTCAGGCCGCCACCGTAGCCCTCTACACTACCGAAGGCCGCCAGGTATACACTAGCAACGTACAGCTGAGTGCTACCCCCCTAGCGCTAGCCGAGCTGCCCACGATGGCCCCCGGCCTGTACATCCTGCGCACTACTACGGCTGCCGGTACTACTACCCAGCGCATCAGCCACAACTAACTATTATCCGCTAGCCTTTCCGCTCTATCAAAAAAGGTCCCTACCCCCTCTGCCTGGCGCAGGGGGGTAGGGACCTTTCTAATTAGTTGTGAGGTAGTAAGCGAGTTATAAAGTCAGCACGCGCGTGCTTTCCTCCCCAAACTGGCTGATAACACGCACCGCCACCTGCCGACCCTTCTTAGCTTCAATAGGGTGCGAACGGAAGCCGTAGAGTCGCTCCCAGGCATCCTCGTCCAGCTCGATGCGTAGGGTTTGTTCAGCCTTTTTCTTGGCTGTGGCGCTGGCCTGGCCGTCGAGCTTGGCGCGCCATTTCTTAAACTCGCCCTTCTCGCCACCGCAGAAAAATACCTGCCGCACCAGGAAATTGGAGCCATCGTAATCATCGTCGAGCATCCAGTAGGCGATGTCCTCAACTGAGCGAGCGGCCAAGCGGTTGTTGATGGGGTCCCAGATGTCGAGGCCGCGCACTTCGACGGTGGCCGTGCCGGTAGCTTCGTCACGCAGCAGCCCGATTTCGGGCTCGCCGATAGTCACGAACGAGGCCGCTTTCTTGTCCTTTTTCAGCAAGCCTTCCTGCAATAAATCCTCGCCGATGCGCGCCCGCGTCACCTGAAAGGTGCCGGCGTTCATGGTCTGTTCGCGGTTTTCGATGGCGTCATCGAAGGAGAAGCCTAGTATCACCAGCCAGTCGGCGTCGCCGAGCTGGCGGCATTCTTTTACTGCGTCATTCACCTGGCTTTTGCTCACGGTGCCAAAACGCGGGCCGAGTAGGAAATACGCCTTGCGCTCGCGGCCGTCGGCATCGCGCCAGTAGCCTTCGGCGGGCAGGGCGGGCGAGGCGCGCCGCTCCACGCGCAGAAATACGGCCTGCTCGTTTTTGGCCCCGTTTCGTACACCCGAGGCGGTGAGGCCGGCAAATACCCGTGCCTCAAATTGGGCTTGGCTTTCCAGTTCTTCGGCGGGCGTTTCTAGCTCTTCGGGGGCTACGGGGTTCAGGCTTTGCAGCGTCTCGACGGTGAAGGGGCCGGCTACGCGCAGGCGCTTTTTGTCTTCCTCTGGCTGGTCGTAGAGCTTTTCGGTGGCGGGCGGCTCGTCGTTGGCTAGGCTCTTGAGGGTGATGTGCGGCACCTCTTTATACACAAAACCTTGGCGAATATCCTGCCCGGCCTCGTCGTAGAGGCGGTAGTAGGGGAAGGAAGCCGTCATCAGGCGCGTCTTGGCGATGTTGAGGGCGATGCGCGAGGTGTCAATCGTAATCCAGCGGCGACCCCACTGCTCGGCCACGTAGGCGGTGGTGCCGCTGCCGCAGGTGGGGTCGATGACGAGGTCGCCGGGGTCGGTAGTCATTAAAATGCATCGTTGCAACACCTTTAAACCTGTTTGAACAACGTAGTGCTTTTCGTCGGTAAAGCTACCAGTAGCTGTATCGGTCCAAAGATTTCCAATTAGTTGATAAGGGAAATCATCTGAGAACCTACGGTATCTAATACTGTCTTTGGCAACGTGGATGCGCCCTTGGTCTGCCAGACGGCGCATTCCCGTTGGATAATTTGCCTTCCAGTGGGAATTAGCAGGCGGTAAGTAAGTCTTGCCCAAATGCTCGAAGGGCTGCGGTGAACTGGCGGCACCCTGGGAAACGAGGTTATCTGGGTTGTAGAGCTTCGCGTTAGTAGGTATTGTGACAAGCCCGGCTTTCTCTGTGCTGCTTACTCCTCGATAGGTACCATCTTCTAATAGCAGCCATTTGGCATTGCCTTCGCCAAGAGTTATTTCCTGCCCTTCATATAGTTTTTTATACTTAACTACAGTTTTGTTTAACGCGTACCACACTATATAATCTCCTACTCGCGGCAGCGTATTGCTGTCGAAACCAGAGGTGGTTTTGAAGCTTATTAAGCTTACAAAATTCTCGCTCCCAAAAATCTCGTCCATCAGATTCCGGACGAGATGCACGTTTTCATCCGAAATCTGCACAAAGCACGAGCCCGATTCCGTCAGTAATTCCCGCGCTACAAGCAGTCGGTCGCGCAGGTAGCTTAAGTAGCTGTGGATGCCCAGTTCCCAGGTATCACGGAAGGCTTTTATTTGTTCAGGTTGTTTAGATAAATCGTCGTCTTTCCCATCAACGATGGTGCGGTTGTTAAGCTTGATTTGCCAGTTCGAGCCGTATTTGATGCCGTAGGGTGGGTCGAGGTACACCATTTGCACCTTTTGGCCCAGGCCTTCGCGCTCTAGCAGCGAGGTCATTACTGAGAGCGAGTCGCCGAGGATGAGGCGGTTTTCCCAGGCGGCGTGGTGCTGGTAGTAGCTCAGGGGCTTGTCGAGCTCATCGACCTGCTGGTAATCCTGGCCGAAGAGGCCGAGCTGGGCGTTGGCCTCGGCCAGGCGCTCACGGTAGAGGCGCGACATCAGTTCCTGCGGCCGGATGTGCTCGTGACGGTAGAGCGAGCGGATATCCAGCTTAAGGTAGTCGGGCTGGTTGCCGCCCTCGTGGTCGTATTTGCCCAGCCATTTCAACTCGGGGTCCTGGCCCCGGTGGATAATGGGGTTTTTGTCGAGCAGGTGCGTAGAGTGGCCTTGCACTTTGGGATTGAATTGCTCGGCCCCGGCCTCCGTTTCGGAGGGGATGTAGGGGCGCTTATCCTGGTGGGTGTAAGCGGTTGGGTCGGCAGGGGTAGGCGGGTTTTGTTTTTTAGCCATGACAGATAAGCGAACTCTTATAGGTTGTCATGCTGAGCGGAGCGAAGTCGAGGCATCTTGGCCGCTTCGTTGCTGGCGCTAGGGAATTAGTACCCCAGCCAAGATGCTTCGGCTGCGCTCAGCATGACGGACGTTTTTTGGTTGATTTATAAGCTCTTAATTTTCTCGACTAGCTGATTGCGGAAGTACTTCTCGCTTTCGCTGATTTCGACGAAAGCCCACGGCTCGTTGGGCGGCAGGCCTAAGGCGGCGAGGTCGCCATTCACAGCGGGCAGCCAGTACTTTTCGGTGTAGAGCTTCTTGGCCTGCTTGTCTTTGTTCATGCCCGTGACCTCGATAATGAGGTTGACTACCTGGCCGTTGGGCGTGCGCACGCGGGCCACGAAATCGGGCAGGTAGTCGTGCCGGTGGCCTTCCTTGAGGTAGGGGATTTTGAAGTCCAGAAAGGCGTTTTTGACGTAGCAAAGCACCTCGGGCAGGTCTTCGAGCACCTTGGCGCAGATTTGCTCCCAGCTTTCGGTGTCGGCCACCACGTAGTCGACGTGGCTTTTGGTGGTGGCGAATACCGGCCGCGTGGTTTGGCCATGCACAAAACGGGTGCTGCCGCGCGGGTTGTAGTAGTTGGGCACCGGCCGGATGCGGCGCTCCTCCTCGGGCGCGCCCACCGTGATGGCCTCGGCAATGTGGCTGGCCACGGCCTGGGCATCCCAGTATTTCACCAGTCGCTTGAAGGCCGGGTCGGTTTGGTGCACCAGCGTCAGGCACTCGTCGTACCACTGCGCTACGATGCGGCGCACCGGCCCGAAGTACTCCATTTTGGGCTCGTTGTTGACATCGGAAAAGTGGTAGCGCATGACCTCCCGCGCCACGTAGTACACCACCTCGTTGTCGCGCAGTTGCTCGTGGGCTTGCAGGCGCATGTCCTCGGTAGCGCCCGAAAAGGCTGATGCCAGCTCCGTATGCGTCGGGATTTTCGAGAAATCCAGCTCGAACTTGCCCACCGCGGCGAAGTCGGGTACCAACGTGCCCGTGCCCAGTTCTTCGCGGTAGCCCAGCAGATTGGGGAATGTGATTTCCAACGCGTTGCGCTCGGGCAGCGCCCGGATGGGCGTTACATCCTCGCCGCCCACACCAGCGTTGCCGCCACCCTTGCCACGCTGGAAAGCCTTGAAAGGAATACCGATAATGCGGGCGTACTCGGGCGGAAATTTGTAAGCCACGATGCGGGCTTTGTCGCGGGTCGTGGTGCCCGTAACTGGTTCGCCGTGTTTGTCATAGCCCACCAGCTCGTAGTGGCGGCGGCGCAGGGCGCGGCCCGCCACCTGCTCGCACAACAGCTGCGAGCCAAAAGCCCGCAAGCCCATGATGTGGGTCACAGTATTGGCGTCCCAGCCTTCGGTGAGCATGCTCACGCTCACCACGCAGCGCACGTGCGCGCCCAGCTTGCCGGGGCGGCCCACGGTGTTCACCACCTCGCGCAGCAGGTCAGCATCGGTGAGGTCATCGGCCGGGCGCTCGGGGTAGAGGCGGCGGTATTCCTGCCGAAACTGCTCGATTTCATCCTTGAATACTCGCCGAAATTCCTCGTCCACTTGCACGCTGTTTTCGAGGGCATCGGAGTCGATAAGTAGGGTAGGCGGGCGGTGCCGGGGCGAGCCATCGGGCAGGTAGTTCGAGAAAATGGCGTGGTGCCCCTGCGCCACCACCCGGCCGTGCTTGTGGTCTTGGTAATCGTAGCCGGCAATGTGCTTGTACACCTCCTTCGACACGCCGGTGTTGTTGCACACCACAATGAGCACGGGCGGCGTGCTCAGCAGCTCGGGGCGGCGCTCGCCGCGTTCGCGCACGCCCTGGTCATATTCTTCATAATGAGCTACTAGCTGGTCGAGGGCGGCCGTGAGCAACTGCGGCAAATCGGGCTTTTTCTCGACGTAGGCCGCGCCTTTCTCCTTGCGCTCGGTGGCCTTGCCCATCTTGGGCAGGTGCTCCTTCACGTGCTCGTAGAGGTTGCGCAGCACCGGCATGTCGAGCTGCTGGGTGTCGTCCTTTTCGGGCAGGTAGGGGATTTTCACCAGTCCACTCTCAATGGCTTCGACCAGCCCAAAATCAGTTACTATCCACGGGAACAGCGTGTATGCCTTGTACCCCGAGCCTTGCAAATAGTAAGGCGTAGCCGACAAATCGTACACCGCCGTGAGCTGATAGCGCTGGGCCAGCTCGCGCAAACCACTGAACCACACGGCGGCGCGGGCGTTTTCGTCGGGGCTGGTTTCGTCGCCGTCGGCTAGCTTCGGTTTCTTGCCGGACGTGGCCTGCGGCAGGTAGCAGTGGTGGGCCTCGTCGTTGAGCACCAGCAGGCGGCTACCGGGCCGGAAACCGCTTAGCAAGCGCTTGAAAACCTGGGCGTAGTCTTCTTTCTCTTCCTGCTTTTTACCATCAACCCCGATTTTGCCATCGAAGGCCCCGCGCTTGTTGCCTTGCAGGGTGCGCGGCTCAAACTGGTGGTAGTTGGCAATGGCCAGCCGGGCGTTGAGGCCTTCGAGCACATCTTCGTACTGCACGGGCACCAGCTTGCGCTGGTGGTAGTAGTCCTGGGCGTAGTTGCGGTCGGCGGTGGTGTCGGCGCGCAGCACGCCCAGCCGGTCGCGGATGGTGATGCCGGGCGCCACGAGCAGGAAGTAGTCGGCGAAGCGCACGTCTTGCCGGTACTGCTGGCGGTTGAGGTAGTGGTAGAGGATGAGCGCGGCCATCACCACCGTTTTGCCGGTGCCGGTGGCCATCTTAAAGGCAATGCGCGGCAAGTGGTCGGTGGCGTGGGTTGATACCGACTGCTGTCCCGCCCGCAACTCATTGAGGATGTGCGTGCCCGCATTGGAGCGGCCCGCTACCTCATTCAGCCAGATAGCCGTTTCCACCGCCTCGCGCTGGGCAAAAAACAGCTTTTTCACCGGCGAGTCTTCGTGGTCGGGAAACCAGTAGGCCAGCAACTCGCGCGTGACGCGGGTAGCCTCGGGGTAGCCCGCCGTGCGCCACTGGCCCACCTCACGCCGCACCAGGTTGATGAGGTGCGTGCCATAGCTGGCGGCCGCTTCGTTGAACGCAAAAACCTCTTTCTGCCCGGTGTGCTTGCCCGGCATCACCTGCACCTCGGGCACGAACAGCCGCCGGCCCGTTTCGACGGTGCCGTATTCAAGATTGCCCTGCTGGTCGGTGGCGTAGTGCCGCACCGGCTCCTCGTAAGGATTGTTCAGGATGGGGTTGTCGGGGAGCCGGGTTGGAGCGGCGTCTTCGGCGGAGCCGGACATAGAGAAGAGCTTTTGAGACAAATATGATACATAAATGTCTCAAAAATTCTTCTATTGTAAAGATTATAGTCAGATAATGGAAAATATGCTGAGGTAAAAACTACTCACTTTTGTCTCAGTCCCATTTGCTTTCTTCTTATGGCCAAGCAGCACCGCGGCGAAGTCGTGAAAGAGGCCGTACTCAAGAGCGGCGTCAAAATCACCAAGCTCTACCAGGAACTGGGCATCAGCCGGCCCACTCTCTACCGTCGCTTCGAGGAGCCCAACCTATCGTTTGCCTTTATCGAGCAAGTGGGCGCGCTCATCCGGCATGATTTCGCCCAGGATTTTCGCGAACTGGCGCCGCCGGTTGGTTCGGCCGTGGCTGAGCCTACGCCGGCGTATCAACTAGACACGCTCGACGATTGCAAAAACAAGCTCCTGCACGTGTATGCTCTCTACACCGAGCTTCAGGAGAAGTACGCCGCCCTGCTGGCCGAGCGCAGCAAGTAGCCTATAAATCTATAAATACGGAGTGGCGCTCCGTTTATCGTTGCCCACGCGGAAATGGAGTGCCACTTCGTTTTACACACTTCTCCTGCCCAGCTATGAATTTCTACGTTGGCGTAACAGACTACAATTGGTTTGACTTTTTGCGCCGAGAGCCGCGGGAGGATGTCAATTTCTGGAAGCCGCTGGGTGGCGGCACCAAGTTTGGGGCCGTGCCGTCGGGTGCGCCCTTCCTGTTGAAGCTTAAGAAGCCCTACCACTGCATTGCAGGGATAGGCTTTTTTACCAACCAGATTGACCTGCCTATCTCGATGGCTTGGGACATGTTTGGCCCGCGCAACGGTTTCGGCAGCTACCAGGATTTTGCCCAAGCTATTCAGAAATACCGCGTTGCTAATGGCAAGTCGCCCGAAGTGAACCCACTGATTAGCTGCTTGGTACTGACCGCACCTGTCTTCTTTCGCAAGCCTGACTGGATACCCGCTCCCGAAAGCTGGGGCAACTCCATTGTAACCGGCAAAGTGTACGACACCAAGGAGCCGGTAGGCGCTCAGCTTTGGGCTGCCGTGAGTGCCACCCAACTGCGCTACCAGCAAGATGCCTTCACCCGCGAGCTAGCCACTGATGCCATGGCGCTAGAGTCGCCGGGCATTTACCGCGAGGCACTAACTAAAGTGCGCGTGGGCCAAGGCGCTTTCCGGGCGCTCGTGACGCAAGCGTATGAGAAGAAGTGCGCCATCTCGGGTGAAAAAACGCTGCCTGTGTTGGAAGCCGCCCATATTCAGCCCTTTTCGCAGGCCGGGCCAAACTCGGTAGGCAATGGCCTGCTGCTGCGCTCCGACCTGCACAAGCTCTTCGATAAGCACTACATTACGATTGATGCCGATGATAAAGCGGTGCTCATCAGCTCGCGCATCAAGGAGGAATTTCAAAATGGCAAAGAGTATTACCGCTTCCACGGCGAGCAACTGAAAGTGCTGCCTAAGCTACTGGCTGACCAACCTGCTCTGCAATACTTGCAGCACCACAACGGTTTATTTATGCCTTAAGGGTAGCCACTATGCAGGTCTTATTTGAATAATCCTTTCCAAAACCCAGTATCCGGCAGTGGGGGCGCAGCTGGTAGCCCCGCCAACTCCGCCCCGAAGCCAGCGTGCCGGAAAGTGTCTTGCAGCAGCAGTTGAAAATCGGCCAGGTCCTGGGGCAGTAAATTAGGGGAAGTGATAGTGCCGGCCCACTCGTGGTAGAAGCCGGCCAACCTATGGCCAGAAGGTCGGCTGTACCGCCACCCCAGCCAAGCGTCACTCACACGTTGGTCGGCGAAAAGTGGTGCCAGATTACCAGCCAGCAGCCAACGCAGGCGGCCGAGATTGGTGTTATCGGCCGCGCATTCTTTGGCTAGGGCGGCCAGCGTTTGCCGCTACAAAGCTGGCCAACTGGGTCGGCGGCAGCGCACTGGTAGTCAAATGAATTTCAAAGGGGTGCATAGCGACCATAAAACTACGTGGCCGCCCGTCATGCCTATTCTACCTTTGCTGCCTTTCCGGCTACTTTACCCAAGCTTTTATGGCTACCCCCCGCCTGCGCCAATTGCGCCGCGATAAAACCCTTTTTACGCTGGCAATGAATGCCGTTCGGCTGCACCTGGAGGAAGAGGACCGGCTGGCCCAGCAGCCGCACCTGCATGAGACCCCCGACGCTGACCTGTTGCTCATTCACCAAAGCATCGACCAGTGGGTAGGCTTGGCAACTGGCTACATTATGCGCAAGTTTCGGTGTCCCGCAGCGCAGGCCATGGAGCTGTTAGGAGAGCTTCAAACCGAATTGAAGGCCAGTATTTCGATGGCCGAGTTGCGGCAAGTGCCTTTTCAACAGGCCCTCCACTTGCCGCCTGCGGTGTCAGCCATTCAGCAACCCGTCGAAAATTAGTAGCTTGGACTATACTGCCCGAGCTATTATGCTAATACAACACCCGAAACTTGATGGTGTGCTCGACTTCGCGCAGGGCCTGAATTACGTCTTGGTCGTACTCGCGGTTGATGTCGGTAATCACGTAGCCAATCAATTCATTGGTTTTCAAGTACTGACCCAAAATATTGACGTGGTGTGTGGCCAGCACGTTGTTGATTTTGGCCAGTACACCCGGCACGTTGGCGTGGATGTGGATGAGGCGGTGCGCCTGCTGCAAGGGCAATTGAATGTTGGGAAAATTGACGCTCTGCTGGGTGTTGCCCGTGTTCACGTACTCCATAATGCGCTCGGGCACAAATTCGGCGATGTTGCGCTGGGCCTCGGCTGTGCTGCCGCCAATGTGGGGGGTAAGGAGCACGTTGGGTAGGCCGCGTAGCTCATTCTCGAAGCTCTCGCCGTTGTTTTTTGGCTCGTAGGGAAACACATCGACGGCCGCCCCACCGAGGTGGCCGCTGCGCAAGGCGGCGGCCAGCGCCGGCACATCCACCACATGGCCGCGGGCGTTGTTGAGAAACAGCGCGCCCTTCCGCATGAGGGCAAATTCCTTCGCACCGAAGAAGTCTTGGTTGTCGGGGCGGCCGTCGATGTGCAGCGTCACCACGTCGGCCTGGGGTAGGAGCTCGTCGAGGGTTTTGCACTTCACGGCGTTGCCGAGTTGAAGCTTTTCGGCCACGTCGTAGTAGAGCACCTTCATGCCCACCGCCTCGGCCACTACCGACAGCTGCGAGCCGATATTGCCATAGCCAATGATGCCCAGCGTCTTGCCCCGAATCTCGAACGAGCCGCTGGCCGACTTGTCCCACTCGCCCAGGTGCATTTTGGGGTTTTTCTCCGGAATGCGGCGGGCCAGCACGATAATTTCGCCCAGCGCCAGCTCTACCACCGAGCGCGTGTTCGAAAACGGCGCGTTGAACACGGCCACGCCCTTGCGCATGGCTTCTGCGAGGTCAATCTGATTGGTGCCGATGCAAAATGCGCCGATGCCGATGAGGCGGTTGGCGGCGTCAAGCACGCGCTTGGTTACCTGCGTTTTAGACCGAATGCCGAGGATGCTGACGCCCTCGATACGGGCTATCAGCTCGTCCTCATCCAGCCCACCCTTCACTTCCTCCACCTGGTAGCCTTCCTGGCGAAACAGCTCGGCGGCGCGGGCGTCGGGGTTTTCTAATAGCAAAACCTTGATGCGGTTTTTGGGATAGCTCAGCGTCATGGGTAGCTTCAATTGATATAAAAACTCGTCAAAGGTCGGCAGCACTTCGTCGGCGCGGGCCACCACGGTGGGGCGCGCCACGTTTTCGGTGTAGGCGTAGAAGCGATTGGCCAAGCCAGCCTCCCGAATTTGGTAATCGGTGTAGCCATCGCCGAGCACGTACACCGGGCCGTCTAGCTGCAAGTCGCGCAGCTGCTGAATTTTGCCGCCGTCGCGGCTCAGCACGTTTTCGGGGTCGCAGCCCGTGATGCTACCCCCCTCGTCGAAGGTGAAGGTATTGGCCAGCACGTGGCTGGCCCCGATGCCAAACTCGGCCACTACCGGCTCGATAAACTCCCGAAACCCGCTGCTCACCACGTAGATGCGGTTGGCATACTGCCGAAAAAAGTCGCCATTGCGCCGAATACTCTCGCTCACCTTCGTTTGCAGGTGGGCTACCAGCGGGGCTAAGTGCCGCTGGTGCGCCCCCAGCAACGCTAGCCGCTTGGCCAGCGACTCCTGGAAGCCGATTTCGCCGGCCATGCCGCGGTCGGTGAGGGCTTTGATGGCGGCCACGCGCTCGGCCTGGTCAGGCTGGCCTTGCAAGGCAATGGCAGCAAGCTCATCGAGGCCCTCGACTTGTGTAAAGGTGGAGTCGAAGTCGAAGACGAGGTAGGGCAGGGGGGTAGCAGCGTCGGGCATGGGCACAAAGATGGGGCGGGCGCCGGGCCAGTAGCTTGTAAGCACTGACTTGTTTGCAAAAAAGCGGGACTGTACTGATTTTTTTAATCGAATAAAAAAGGCTGGCGAGCTAGTTTCTCGGGTCTTTTATCAACGGGTTATTTTATGCAAGTGCCTTTTTTATAAACATTTAATTCCAATTGCAGCCCCGCGTGCCAGCAACCGCTTATCAAAAACCACTCAGAGTGGAGGATACTGCCGATAGCTAGCAACTATCAACGTTAAACAATGTTGGTACATATAATGTATATACAGATGACGGCCCCGTGCCCAACGGCTTGCGGCGTGCTAAAGCTTCTTAGCGAGGTACGCCGCAAGCCGTTGGGCACGGGGCCCATCCACAATTACTTCCTTTTTACCGGCCCACGGGCCACTGTCATTTTTTATCTCGTGAATATTCTTCATATTATTTCCAGCCCGCGAAAAGCGGCGTCGGCCAGCATTCAGCTCGGCAACGGTATTATTGAGAAGCTTGAGGCTGCTTATCCTGGCAGCACCGTAAAGGTGCACGACCTGGCTACTACCCCCTTCCCGCACCTGGAGGAAGCCAAATTGCAGTCGTTCTTCACGCCAGCCGAAAGCCGCTCGCCCGAGCAGCAGGCGGCCGCCAAACACTCTGACGACGCTATTCAAGAAATCAAGGATGCTGACGTTATCGTCATCGGTGCGCCCCTCTACAACTTCGGTATTCCCTCGACGCTGAAGGCGTGGGTAGACCACATTGCGCGGGCCGGCATCACGTTTCGCTACACGGCTGGTGGCCCCGAAGGGCTGATTACCGGCAAGAAAGTGTACGTAGCTATGTCGAGCGGCGGTATTTATTCCGAAGGCCCATCGGCCGGCTACGATTTTGTGGCTCCTTACCTGAAGGCGGTTCTAGGCTTCCTTGGCATAACGGATGTGACCGTAGTGCGTGCAGAAGGCCTGGCCATCCCCGGCGTACAAGACACGGCCGTGCAAAAAGCCCTGGACAGCGTAGTGATAGAGGCTTTGCAAACGGAAGAAGTTCTGTAGTAAGCTAGCAGTCAATAAAGTATAAAGCCCCTTAAGTTGCGGGAGCTGTTACCGTTCGGTAGCAACTTCGGCAACTTAAGGGGCTTTGGCGTGGCGCTTGCAGCCAGCGGCTAAAACCGGAACCCCGCCGAAATGTAGGGGTAGGCGCCTTCCTTGGAAAAGCCCACCACGGCCTGCACCAGCAGCAGCTGCGCCGGCAAAAAGTAGAGGCCGCCACCGTAGCCATCGTGCCACTGCTGCGACGACTCGTTGGGCGACCATACGCGGCCGACGTCGTTGAAAACAACTAGGCCCAGCGTGCCGGGCAGGAGGTACGACGTGAAATCGAGCAGCTTAAAGCGCAGCTCCAAGTTGTTGTACACCATGCTCTTGCCTGTGAAGCGCCACAGGTAGAAGCCGCGTAGGTTTTGGGCGCCGCCTAGTTTTAGCTGCTGGAAATAAGCGGCATCGCCCAGCGTGGTGCCCGCGCCGGTGCGGTTGGCGATAACCAAGCTAGAATCGCGCAGCGGATTGGCGTAAAACGTGAATTCGGTGAGTGCCTGCCCGAAGGTGTGCCGGTCGGCATCGAGCCGGTTCATACCCAGCAGGCTGGTGGTCCAATACACGCCACGGTGGGCCACCAGCTCCCGGTCGCGGGTGTCGAAGGTGGCGCCGGCTACCACACCCGCATAGGTTTGGCTGTTGAAAACCTCCTCGCTGGGGTGCTCGGCGGCATAGGCAGAGAGGTAGCGGTCGCCGTTTTTGGCGCTCGTGCTCGTGTAGTACTGCCCGGTAATGCCCGCGCTCAGGCGCCAGTGCTGGTAGGTGTGGCTGAGGCGCACATCGGCACTGAGCAGGTTGTAGATGCTGCGGTAGTAGCGAATGCGCCGGTTGCCGGCGTTGACAAACTCGGTTTCGTTGCCAACGCCGAAGAAGTTGTTGTTGTAGTTTGGGCCTTTCGAGAGCACATTCACGCTGAGGTCGCTGTGGCCGATGGCGCGCTTAAAGTCGCCGGTGTAGTTTAGCAGCAGCGAACTATTGCCGAAGCCGTAGTTGACCAGCAGGTTTTGCCGCGAGGCGTAGGGGTCTTTGCGAAAACCTTGGTGCTGGTAAATGAAATTGCCAATTAACTGAAAGCCATAATCTTTGCTGTAGCCCGCCAGCAGCAGTGGCTGCAAGTAGCTGTACCGAAAGCTGGCTTTATTAAACGCATTGATGGTGGTATCGGCCGAGGTGTGGATGCGCGCCAGGCTGGTTGCGGGTAGCGTATTGGCCTCGTCCGAGCGGTCGTAGATGATAACCTTGCGCTTCTGGGGCACTTCCTTACCCACCGCAAACACGTCGGCATCGGCCCCGCCCACCAGGCGCACCCGAATGGGCGAGCGCGCCGCCCCTGTCACGGCAAAGCTGTCCTCGCCGCCCAGGCCGTATAGCCGCAGCTCGTGGGTGTCGGCCGGGTCGAAGGTGCGCTGGTAGAGAACATCGCCCCTACCCCCCCCTTCTTTCTTGAGCTTAGCAATGGTGACCTGCACCTGGCCCTGGGGCAAGTGCGTCACCTCCACCGATTCGCGTTTGTCGGAGGCCGGAATATCAACTGTTCGGGCTAGGAAGCGGTAGTACCTCAGCGCCTGCCGGTCTAGCCTATTGCGCCGGCCAATGAGCTTTTGGGCAATTTCGGAGCCACTGAGCCGGTAGATGTTGGGCGGCATCTGCCGGAGTGCGCGGTAGATGAGGCTGTCGGGGAGGTGCTGCTGCACGTAAGCAATTTGCGTTTTCCAGTCCTCCTCGCTCAGCGCATTTAGAAAGTAGCGGTCGAAGGTGCTGGCTTTGGCGTTCCAGCGGTTGATGGACCGGATGTGGTCGCTGTAACCCTGCACGTTAGCCATCAGCAAGTGGAGCGACAAGGCCGACGGCAACGCGCCCGAAGGCTTGTAATACACGTGGTCGCGGTCGCGCGGCACGGGCTCGTAGAGGCTGCCCTTGGGGCCCTTGGTGCGCGCCCAGCGCCACTGGTCTTCGTGGCGGTCGTAGTCGCCGAGCAGCATGTCGAGCAGGCGAGCGCGCAGTACTAGTTGCTGGTCCACGCGGTTGTCGTTGTCTTTTTGCAGCCGCTGCTGGGCTTTCTCCGTGTTGTCGGTTTTGTCGGCGTCCAGCGGCTCGCGCTCCTCAAACAAGAATACCTGGTTGGCAAAATCCTGGCGGTATTCGCCCAGCGCCGGGTCGTCGGGCACGTATACCACTTGGGGGTTGGCGTGCGGCACACCCAGCGCCTGGGCCAGCGGTGGCACCGTGAGGGCGGCATACGGATGGGACGTCGAAACCTGGTCTTGCAGAATATCCTTGGCAATGGTGGGCCGCAGGGCGGGGGGTAGGCCCCGCTCGGGATATTTCTGAATGGTGCGCAGCACCCACTGCTGCCCGGTAGCATCCTGCATGCGCAACGACTTAGTTTGCAAGCCCCCACCTTTTTGCAGAATTGTCAGGCCGCCTTTTTCGCTAGCAAGGTGAAATATTCTCAGCTTAACCGGCGCGGCCCAGAGCTGCCGGTAGCTCTCGCCTAATAGGCGCCGGTGCACGCCCGTCACTTTATCGTACGTTGGCTCGATGGCCACCGTGATGCTATCCGCATGAACAGCAGTTTGCGCTGCGGCGCGAAGAGAGAACGCGATAAAAATAGCCGATAGAGCGAAGCGTGAGCGAGAAGAATAAGTAGTAATGAAGCGCATGAGAATAACTTAGCTGCAAATAAGTAAGCTCAACAGCTCGGGGCCAAACAGGTTTGGGGGCGCTGTGGGTAAGCTGGCCTGAGGCTATTTTGAAGACAATCTGAAGATGAAAGTACGGGGAAGCGGCTGCCCACGGACGTGAAAAGAAGCGATGGCTGAACCCGCCTTGCCTCGCAAGCGTAGCTTTGTAGGCTAGTTTCTAACGCGCTGCTGCCCTCTCTATGAAAGCCCTGCTACTTGCCGCCACCGCGCTGCTCACCACCGCTGCGCCGGCTACTACTGCGGTTGCGCCGCGCAGCCGCACGTTTCAACTGCTGTGCCGGGCCACGGTGCCCGTGCCCGCCGCCGGCACCCACACGCTGGAGCTGTGGATGCCCGTGCCGCACAACGACAAGAGCCAGGATGTACGCGACCTCAAAATTGAAGCAGGTGCGCCCTACACCATCGAAACCGACCAGTATGGCAACCAAATGCTGCACCTGAAGCCTGCCGCCGTGCCCACTGCGCCGCTCACCGTCACGCTCACGGCCCGCGTGACGCGCCGCGAGCACCTCAACCTGCGCGCCACCGACGACAAGGCTCCCGTTGAAAACGAAGCTACCGACCCCAACCTGACCCGCTGGCTTGCTCCCGACCGCCTCGTGCCGCTCGATGCCAAAATTAAAGCCCAAGCCCAGGAAGTAGTTGATAAAGCCCAAGCTACTACCCCCCTAGCCAAGGCGCGGGCCATTTACGAGCACGTGGTGAGCACCGTCACCTACGATAAAACCGGCCAGGGCTGGGGCCGCGGCGATATTTACTACGCCTGCGACGCGCGGCGCGGCAACTGCACCGATTTTCACGCCATCGTTATTGGCTATTGCCGGGCGCTGGGCATTCCGGCGCGCTTCAGCATTGGGCTGCCCCTACCCCCCCAGCGCGGCAAGGGCGAGATAAAAGGCTACCACTGCTGGGCCGAATTTTTCACCAAGGAGACTGGCTGGGTGCCCGTCGATGCCTCTGAGGCGGCCAAAGACCCCAGCAAGCGCGCTTACTTTTTCGGGGCCCACGACGAAAACCGCGTCGAGTTCACCCGCGGCCGCGACCTGACGCTCACGCCCAAGCAAGCCGGCGCGCCGCTCAATTACTTCGTGTACCCGTATGCCGAAGCCGATGGCAAGCCATTGGAAAATGTGGAGCGAACCTACACTTTTGAGGATATAGCGGCGAAGTAGCACATAGCAAACCTGACGTTCTTTTTTGCCAGGTTAAGGCCAAGTTAATGCTGGCAGTAAGTACTTTACGGCCAATCATTCGCTTGTTCGTATGTTCTTTCGCCTCTACCCGCCGGCGGCGCCGTTGCGCTCCTTTATGCAGCACTACTTGGTAGCGCATACGCGCACGGCCAATGGCCGGCCCATACCGGCGCCCAAGCCCCAGCCGCCGACGCCGCAGCAGTTTTTATTCTTTTACCCGCGCGATGAGGTGCGCAATTTTCACTACGGGCAGGCGCGCGAAATTCGGTCGCCGCGCAGCATTTTGGTAGGGCCGCAAGTGTCGCGGGTCGATTTGAATTTTGCCGCCGACCACTTGGTGGTGTGCGTAGCTTTTTGGCCCGGCGGGTTGCACCGCCTGCTGGGAGTGCCGGTGAAGGAGCTATTTGATTTTGCACTTGAAAGCCGCGCCGTTCTCGGCCCCGCCGTAGACGAGGTAGCCGACCGCCTAGCCGAAATCACCGACTACCGCGTGATGGTGGCCGTGGTCGAAAGCTACCTGCTGCGCTTGGCGCGCCGTGCCCTACCCCCCGCCCGGCCCATCGATGCCCTGCTGCCGCAGCTGGTGGGGGGCTGGGCGACGCAGCCCATCGAGCAATTGGCCCACGAGGTGTGCCTGAGCCCGCGGCAGTTCGAGCGCAGCTTCATCGAGCGAGTAGGCATGGGGCCGAAGCTGCACGCCCGCATTGTGCGCTTCGACCAGGCCTTCCGGCTGAAGGAGCGGCAGCCCGACCTCGACTGGCTGAGCGTAGCCGTGCAAACGGGCTACTACGACTACCGCCACCTAGTGCGCGATTTCAAAACTTTTGCCGGCGTCACGCCGCCGCAGCTGCTGGCCGCCGATGCTACCCACACGCGGCTAGCAGTTGCCAGCTAAGGGAGGGGTAGCCTGACCGCGCGGCGGCCGCACAACGGGCGCGAAAATGTCGGTTTTTTACTACTAAAGCAGGGGAGGAGAGTATGAATTTTGCTGCATACTAGTCCTTCCTACTCCGTGAAAATCTTCCTGTTAAGCCTGGTTCTGCTATTAGCGAGCAGCCGTGCTTTTGCCCAGCTGCCGGCCGCCGATGAGGCCGCCATTCGCCGGGTGGTTGCCCGCACGCCGGCCAATTACACCAACCATCACTTCGCCGACATGGCCACTTACACCACGCCCGACGTGAGCGGGGTGAACATCGTGCACGCGTCCCTATACGCTTAACCCATTTAATGGGAGGGCATTGTCGATGCCTGTTGTTGGCCTGCTGGCTATTGAGTTTCAAGCGCGGACGCAACATGCCGGCCCCTCGCTGCTAGCCGCTGATAAGGCAACTCGAAGTAACGCTGAGCAAGTTTGTCAAAAATCTGAACGACAATTCGCGGAAATGCCGACCTGCGCCACGCCCGGTGTCAGTTTCAAGGTTTACTATGCTGCTAGTAAAGCGCCCGGGCCGCTGGCTCATCACGGCCGGCCAGAATATGCTCGTCGATGCTCGCGTTGCGGCCGCCAATGCTATTAAAACAGCTAGCAAGTGAGGCGTGAGCTATGAGGTTTTTTGATAATGTACTAGTTAATAGTTAGTTGTATTTACCTTTTCCCTTGTTGCCATGAAAAGCTGCTTACCCTTTCTTATTGCCTTAGCGAGTAGCCACCTGGCCGCCGCCCAAACTACTACGTCGCCGCTGCCCGCCACCGATAAAGAGGCCATCGTGGCAACGCTGCAACACTTCCAGAAGAATTTGAACGACCATAAATTCTCGGAAATGGTGGAGTACACTACCCCCGATGTGACGGCGATAAACATCGTGGGTATGCTGTGGGAAGGGGAGCCGGCCGTGCAAAAAGGCCATCAAGTGGTGTTCGATAAGCTGTATAAAGACGTTAGGTTTCCGCCTATGAATGTGGCCGCGCTGTCGCTCCGGCCCCTTACCCCCGACGTGGTGCTGGTGGTGCGGGGTAGCAAGCCCCTACCCCCCGGCGTACCGCCTCACCCCCAAACCGCCAACACTACGGTGCTCGTAAAACGTCAAGGCCGCTGGCTCATCGCCGCCTTTCAAAACACGCTGGTCGATGCCAAAGCGGCGGCCGACGACCCTACTCTGGCAAAGGAATAAGCTGCCAGAATCGCCCGGTTTCAACCTGCTAAAACAAACTTTGGCCACTAAAAAAAGCCGCCCTTGCTAAGGCGGCTTTTTTAGTGGCTAGGGCTTGGCTGCGCTACGCCGCCTTGGCTGGCTCGGGCACTTGCAGCTCGGCTACGTCAGCGGTGGTGAGTTGTAAGTCCATCGCCTCTACTAGCTCCTGCACTTGGCCGGGGCTGGTACCGCTGGCAATGGGCGCCGTGATGCCGGGCGCCTGCATCAGCCAGGCCAGCGCTACCTGGGCCTGGGTGGCCGAGTGGCGGTCGGCCACGGCGTCTAGGGCTTTTAAGATAGCCAGGCCTTTGTCGTTGAGGTACTTCTTGCCGATGCCGGCGCCGCGCGGGCTTTTCTGCAAGTCGGCCGCGGTGCGGTATTTGCCGGTGAGGAAGCCCGCGGCCAGCCCAAAATACGGAATTACGCCCATGCCGCTGGCCTGCACAATGGCCAGGTCGTCCTGCTCAAAGGTGGCGTGGTCGTAGAGGTTGTACTCGGGCTGCAAGCTTTCGTAGCGAGGTAGTCCGTTTTGAGCGGCGTCGAGGGCCGCTTGCAGGCGCTGGGGCGAGAAGTTGGAAGCGCCGATGGCCCGGATTTTACCTTCTTGCAGCAGTTCGGCGTAAGCCTCAAGCGGCTCGGTTACGGGCAGGCTTTCGTCGTCTTTGTGCGACTGGTAGAGGTCGATATAATCGGTTTGCAGGCGGCGCAGCGAGTCTTCCACGGCGCGCTTGATATAGGCTTTTGACAGGCCCTTTTTGTCGGGGCCCAGCTCCATGCCCACTTTCGTGAAGAGGAGCACATCGTCGCGGCGGCCGCGCTGGGCCAGCCACTTGCCAAGCACAGTTTCGGACTGCCCGCCGCCTTCGTGGCCGGGTATCCAGGCCGAGTACACATCGGCGGTGTCGATGGCATTGCCGCCGCCCGCCACGAAGGCGTCGAGCACGGCGAAGGAAGTTTTTTCGTCGGCCGTCCAGCCGAATACGTTGCCGCCCAGCACGAGCGGGGCAATATGGAGGCCCGAGTGGCCGAGTTCACGATGCGTTGCCATTACCTAAGATTCTGGAATGAAGGAGTGAAAACCTCTGCTGAGGTAAGTGTAATAACTCCTGAGAACAGTTTGAGTTAACGGCGCCGGGCTGCCGGCCACTAACCCAAACCAAAAACTTGGCGTATATTTGGTAAGTAAACTAACAAGTTTACTTTCAAGTATGCCTACCCCCCCCGATTCCCAGCACCTGGCTGCCGAGCTGCGCACGGTAGTGTCTAGGCTGATTAAAAAGCTACGCACTCACTCGCCGCTGCATGGCACGCTTTCGCTCACCGAGCGGTCGGTAATTAAATTGCTCGACCAGCACGAGTCGCTGTTGCCCAGCGAGCTGGCCGCGCGCGAAAAAGTAACTACCCAATCGATGTCGCAGATACTGAGCCACCTGCACGAGTTGGGCTACATCACGCGCCAGCCCCAGGCCACCGACAAGCGCAAGGTGCGCATTGGCCTCACGGCCGCCGGCCAGGCCATTTTGCCCACCGTGCGGCAAGAGCTCGACGACTGGCTGCACCGCGCGCTGCAAGCCACCTGCTCGGCCCCGGAGTTGGCCAGCCTCAGCCAAGCCGTGCGGGTACTGGAGAAAATAATTGACTTTGATTAAGCGGCGACCTATCTAAAATAAAACCGAGTGCTATGGCTTGGCTTCCCTACGTTTCTTACTTTTTTGGCGGCGCTTTCTTAGCCAATGCCTTGCCTCACCTGCTTAGTGGCACCATGGGGCAGGCCTTCCAGAGCCCGTTTGCCAAGCCGCCGGGGGTAGGGTTATCGTCGGCGACGGTAAATGTGTTTTGGGGTGTGTTTAACCTAGTAGCGAGCTATTTGCTAGTGCTGCACGTAGGAAAATTCAGCCTGCGCGCTACCCTCGATGCGCTGGTCTTGGGCTTAGGGGTGCTGCTTATGGCTTTGCAGCTAGCGCGGCACTTTGGCCAATTGCACGGGGGCAATGCGCCAGTAGCGCCGCCTTTACCCTCTGCTGGCATATGAAGGAGGCTTTTCGCGCGTTTCGCAGCCGCAATTTTCGTTTGTTTTTTGCCGGTCAGTCGTTGTCGCTGCTGGGCACCTGGATGCAAAAAACGGCGGTGAGCTGGGTAGTGTATGCCCAAACGCACTCCAAGTTTATGCTGGGCGTGAGCGTGTTTGCTACGCTTTTCCCCTCGGCCATTTTCTCGCTGCTCGGCGGTGTTGTGTCCGACCGCTACTCGCGCTACCGCGTTTTGCTGCTCACGCAGGTGCTATCGATGGTGCAGGCCGTGCTGCTGGCGCTGGCCGTGTTTTGGCACTACGAGGGGGTAGGCGCTATTATCGTATTGAGCGCGGTGCTCGGCATTATTAATGCCTTCGACGTGCCGGCCCGGCAGTCGCTGGTGTACGACTTGGTGGATGATAAGCAGGACGTGCCCAACGCGGTGGCCCTCAACTCCTCCATGCTCAACCTCTCGAAGCTGCTGGGGCCGGCCTTGGCGGGCCTGGCCATCGAGAAGTTGGGGGCCGATGCCTGCTTTGGGCTGAATGCACTCAGTTTCGTGGCCGTTATTGGGTCGCTGCTCGCCCTGCGGCTACCCGTTTACGTGGCCAAGCCGCGCACGCAACCCATTCTGGGCGAGCTGGCCGATGGCTTTCGGTATGTGCGCGATACGGCAAGTATTCAGTTTATTATCACCACGCTGGGGCTGATGGCGCTGCTAGTGCTGCCGTTTACCGCTCTCATGCCGGTGTATGCGAAAGACATTTTTCAGGGCACGGCCACCACTTTCGGCCTGCTGGATGGGGCTATTGGGCTGGGCGGCTTCGGGGCGGCACTGTACCTGACGTCGCTGCCGCCGAGCACCGATTTAAACAAGATAATAACCGTTAACACCTTCGTGCTGGGGGTAGGGCTGCTGCTGTTTGCCTACACGCCGTGGTTTGCGCTGGCGCTGGCCTTTTTGGTAGTAGGAGCGTTTGGGATGATGGCCCAGACTACCCTCAACGTTACGCTGCTGCAAACCACGGTGTTGCCGGCCATGCGCGGCCGGGTTATCAGCCTCTACGTGCTGGTGTACACGAGCGCGCTGCCACTAGGTAGCCTAGTGGTGGGGGCAGCCGCCGCGCGCTTTGGTGTGCGGGCCACGGTGCTGGCCGAGGGCGCGTTGGCCTTGCTAGTAGGCCTGCTCTACGTGCGCAACTTGCGCCAAACCCAGGCTGACCCGCCTACCCCCGCGCCAGCCCCGCAGCCCGCTTAAGCGGGCAGACTGGGCCAGCTCACTATTCATTCAGCGCCAGCAGCAGGCCTTGCAACTCCTGGTTGAGCAGGCGCACCGCCGATTGCAGCTCGTTGAGCATGTTGGCGCGCACCGTGAGCTGGTCGGCTGAGTACTGGCCGCCCGCGCCAAAAAGCAAAGCTGCTAGCTTCTGGCCATCCTTCGACTCGGGGTGCGCCAGCTGGCCGTAGTGCTCCCAGCGCCGGCGCGTGTTGTGGGCAATGGCCGTTTGGCCGCTGTTGCTGAACGCCGGCTCGGTGAGCATGTACCACACGCTGGGCGGAAATAGGGCAGAAGTCGGTTTTTCATTCCACACCTCGGCCAGCAAATTGCGCGGGTGGTCAAACTCGATGGCGTGGCCGCCCGTCAGAGTCAGCAGGCCTAGGCCCGCCGCCAGCAGCCCGCCCCCAATGCCAAACGCATACTGCGCCGGCTGGTTGTCAATAACGGTCGTGCCAATGCCGCTAGCCGCCCCAATGCTGATGGACAACACGTTGAGCCGCTGCGTGCGGTGGCTGTCCTGCTCGTTGAGGTAGCCGGCTACCTGGTCGGCGCGCTCGCCTTCACAGTCAAGCTCGGCGGCCACGCTGGCCACGGTAGTGCTCACCAGCGCCACTTGCGCGGCTATGTGCTGGCGCTGGCGCAGTACGGCCAGCTCGGCGGCGGGGCCCGGGTGCTGGCGGGCCTGGGCTTCGAGAGCTAGCAGCGCGCGCAGCAGGGGCAGGATGCCCGCCGCATTGGCCGTGAGCAGGTTGCGGCGGGGGTAGCGGGCCAGCAGCTCGGGCGTGAGGGCCGCCTCAAAGTTGGGCTGCGGCGAGTAGGCGGGGTCGTAGCGGTAGGGCAGGGGCGGGTCGCAGTAGCCGGCCGCTACTTGCAGGCGGGCGGGGGGGCGGGTGGCGCAGCCCGCCAGCGCCAGCAGCAGGGCCAGGCAGTAGAGTTTTAGCATAAGCCGAAGTTGCGCAACAAATTAGCTTTCGTACAATTCGAGGGGTAGGCCGTCGGGGTCGCTGAAAAACGTGAAGCGCCGGCCCGTAAACTCATCTACCCGAATGGGCTCGCACGCCACGTGGTGCGCCTCAAGGTGCCGAATGGCCGCCGCTACATCGGCCACCGCGAAGGCTAGGTGGCGCAGCCCCTGCGCCTCGGGCCGGCTGGGGCGCGGCGGCGGACCCGGGA
Organism: Hymenobacter ginkgonis; assembly: GCF_009755225.1. Classification (GTDB taxonomy): domain Bacteria; phylum Bacteroidota; class Bacteroidia; order Cytophagales; family Hymenobacteraceae; genus Hymenobacter; species Hymenobacter ginkgonis. The sequence continues at coordinate 502,618 of NZ_WQKZ01000004.1, read as the reverse complement.
AGGAAAACAGCTCGATAATGTACTGGCCTTGCGCGGCCAGGTCGAGCTTATACGAATCGCGCTCAGCCCGATAAACCTCGCGCACGATGTCGAGGCCCAGTATTTCACTGTAAAATGCCTTCGACACGGCGTAGTTGGCGCAAATAATGGCGATGTGGTGCACGCCCAGCAGGCGCAAGGGGTCGGGAGTAGTCATGGGCGCAAAGTAAGCGGTGCGGCGCGCGGCGGCCCAGGCGGCAGGAGCCCGCCCGGGCCGCCGCGCGAGGCTAGCTCACCCAGCGGGTTTTCTCTTGCACGGGGCCGCGCTTGCTGTCGGGCGAGGGCACCCGCACGTAGCCCAATTGAAAGAAACCTAGTAGCTTATCGGCCGGGCCGAGGCCAAAAAACGCCTTGGCTTCCTCGGTGTACGTGATGCCGCCGCTGCTCCAAAAGCCGCCCAGGCCGTAGGCGTGGGCCGAAAGCGCCAGGTTTTGCACGGCGCAGGCCACGGCTTCAACTTCCTCAATTTCGGGCAGGCCGGCGTCGGTGCGGTGCATGCCCAGGGCGATAACGTGCGAGCACTGCGTGGGGGTGCTCAGCAGCTTGTCGTACTTGCCCTCGCTAAACTTGGGGCCGGCGGTATGCTTGTACAGTTCGGCCTGAAACTCGGCCAGCTTTTGCAGCCCTACCCCCGTAAAAACGGTGAAGCGCCACGGCTCGGTGCGTTTGTGGCTGGGCGCCCAGTTGGCGTTTTCGAGCAGCTGCCAGATGAGGTCGTCGGGGATGGTTTTGCCTTGTTCAAACTGCGGAGCAAACACGCTGCGGCGCGTGCGAATGAGGTCGTTGACCAGTTGCGGGTCGAGGGAGGAAGGCATAAGTTGAAGAAAGTACAGCGAAGAAAAAGCCGGGGTAGGGCGCCAAATGCCCAGGTTAAAAACCGTCTCGGTCGCATTTTGATTTAAGTGCTTGGATGCCATAATAGGGGCCTCCTATTGGCACCAGCCGCAGCGGCCGCCGTTACTTTTGTCGCGACGCCTACTGCGCTACTGTATCTCATGCCAAAAATTTCTGTTGCCAAGTTGCTTGCTGGTGCGGCGCTGCTGCTAGCGGGGCCAGCCCACGCCCAACAAGCCGGGGGCCTACCTCCCTACAATGCCCGCACCCTGTTCATGCCCAACTACCTCGACCAGGCGGGGCCGGCCACGCGCACGGCCGGCGGCAAGCCCGGCGCCACGTACTGGCAAAACGCGGCCGACTACCAAATAGCCGCTTCGCTCGACGAGAAGGCGGCCCGTGTCGCGGCCACCGTCACTATTACGTACACCAACAACAGCCCCGACGAGCTGCCCTTCGTGTGGGTGCAGCTCGACCAAAACCTGTTTCGGGCGAGCTCGCGTGGGGCGGCGGCTACGCCCGTGGCGGGCAGCCGCTTCGGCAACGGCGCGCGCGGCTTTCAGGGCGGCGACTCGCTGCAAACTGTGAGCATTGAGCTGCACGGTAAGAAGCTGAAAGCCAACTACCGGGTGACGGATACGCGCATGCAAATCATGCTGCCCGAAGCCATGAAGCCGCACGGCGACAAGCTGAAAATTACGGTTGCCTACGCCTTCAACATTCCCGAGTACGGCGCCGACCGCTTGGGCCGCCTCAAAACCCGCAACGGCGAAATATTCGAGGTGGCGCAGTGGTACCCGCGCATGGCCGTGTACGACGACGTGGAGGGCTGGAATACACTGCCGTATATGTCGGCCGAGTTTTACCTCGAATACGGCAATTTCGACTATACCCTCAACGTGCCTGCCAATTACTTAGTGGGCGGCTCGGGCGAATTGATGAATGGCGCCGAAGTGCTGACGCCTACCCAGGTGAAGCGCTTGGCGCAAGCCGCGGGCTCCGACAAAACGGTGGTGCTGCGCAGCGCCGAGGAGGTGACGCAGGCGGCCTCGCGCCCGGCCGGCCGCAACGGCCGCCTGACGTGGCACTTCCGGTGCCAGCGGGCGCGCGATGTGGCCTGGGCGGCTTCGGCGGCCTTTGTGTGGGATGCCGCTAAAATGAACTTGCCCAGTGGGCGCAAGTCGCTGGCCATGTCGCTCTACCCCGCCGAAGCGGCCCAGGATACGGCCTGGAACCGCAGCACCGAGTACGTGAAAAAGAGCATCGAATTCAATTCAAAACAGTGGTACGAGTACACCTACCCCGTGGCTACCAACGTGGCCGGCGTGGTGGGCGGCATGGAGTACCCGGGTATTGTATTCTGCGGTGCGAAATCGACCAAAGGCAGCCTCTGGGGCGTGACCGACCACGAGTTTGGCCACAATTGGTTTCCGATGATTGTGGGCTCCAACGAGCGCAAATACCCGTGGATGGACGAGGGTTTCAACACGTTTATCAACATCTTATCCACCAAAAATTTCAACGGCGGCGAGTACAAGGAGCGGGCTAATGTGGAGGGCACCACCGTGCCCACCATCCTCAAAAACCTGCAAGACCCCACTGAGGACGTGCCCTACACCGTGCCCGACGTAACGCAGTCGCGCAACTTGGGCTACGCGGCTTATAGCAAAACCGGCTACGGCCTGTACCTGCTGCGCCAGGAAATACTCGGTCCCGAGCGGTTCGACTACGCGTTTCGCAGCTACATCCAGCGCTGGGCGTTCAAGCATCCGCAGCCGCGCGATTTTTTCCGCACCATGCAAGAAGTTGGGGGCGAAGACTTGACGTGGTTCTGGCACGAGTGGTTCTTCAAAAATTGGCTGCTCGACCAGGCCGTTACGTCGGTGGCCTACGTCAACCAAGACCCGGCCAAGGGCGCGCTTATCACAATTGAAAACCAGGGCCAGGCCGCTATGCCCGTCACGGCCGAAATCAAGGAAGCCAACGGCAAAACCAGCACCGTACACCTGCCCGTCGAAATCTGGCAGCGGGGCGGCACCTGGACGTTCCGCCACAATTCTACTTCGCCCCTCACGTCGGTAGTGCTGAATCCAACCAATATTTTGCCCGACGTGAACAAGGCCAACAACACCTGGAAACCGGTGAAACTAGCCGAATAAGCAGCAAAGTAGCGCGAGACTTTCGCTTCGCGCTACGGGCTTAGTGCAGGGTTATGTTTTGCTAAAAACGCTTTTATTAGGCCGTCCTGCTGAGCTTGTCGAGGCAAGACGGCCTTTTTAATTTCTAAACCGGCTCTTAGTGCGCAATGGTCTTGGAAAAAAGCTGCATCACCAGTACCCCAATTACAATGAGGGCAATGCCCGCCAACGCCGGAAAATCGAGCCGCTGCTTGAGGAAAACGAAGCCGATAACCGTGACCAGCACAATACCTACCCCGCCCCAAATGGCGTAGGCCACGCCCATCGGAATGGCCTTCAGCGCAAAGCTAAAAAAATAGAACCCTAGGCCGTAGCCCGCCACGGTGATTAGGCTGGGCCCGAGCCTCGTAAACTGGTTAGAGGCCGCAAGTGCGGTGGTGCCAATGACTTCACTGACAATGGCGAGGAAAAGGAATACGTAGGGCATCATGGCGAAACAGCTAGGTAGCTTGGGCTGGCAGCAGCTAAGCTACTGCGGTTAGTCGCGGGTGCGCAGCACGCGCCAGCCGTGGGCGGGCACGGTGCGTGCCTTGTCTTGGGCTAAGATTAGCGCTTCGCCGCTGAATACATCGAACAACCCTTTTTGGGCAGCCACGAGCATACGCTGGCCGGGCAGCACCAGCGGCTCGGCCGTGGCATTGATGAGCACAACCACGGCCGAGCCGTTTTTCTCGCGGATGAAGCCATACAGCCCGGCCGGCCCGGCGAGGCGCTGGATGCGGCTGGTGGCGTCGCCGTTGCGCAGGGCCGGGTGGCGTTTTTTGAGTTGAAGGAGCTTCGTATAGAAAGCTTGGAGGGGGTAGTCCTGCCAGTCTATCGGGTCGCGGTCGAAGAACGCCAGCCGCTTAGCCAAGGCTGCTTCCTGGCCCGAATAGAGCAGGGGCATGCCCGGTAGCAGCGCCATGAGCACGGCGAAGGAAAGAGCCAACGGGCCCAGGCGCTCGTACTCGGTGCCGTCCCAGCTGTTCACGTCGTGGTTGCTAGTGAAGTGCATGAGGTACACGCTGGGCGGGTATTTTTCGCGCTCGGCCGCCAGGTACTCGTCGATATCGGCCAGGGTGTTTTTGCCTTCGGCAATGTGGTCGAGCAGGTAGTGCAAGCGCAGGCCGAAACTCATGTCGAAGGCCTTTTCGAGCAGCTGGGTTTCGGAGTTAAATTCCTCCCAGGTGAGGCCGCCCGAGGGGTAAAGCTCGTCCCACTCGGCCAGCATAAATACGGGTTTAATAGCCTCCAGCGCCGGCCGCACCTCGTCCCAGAAGTCGGTGGGTACGAGGCCAGCCACGTCGCAGCGGTAGCCGTCAATATCGGCCTCGCGCACCCAGTAGCAGAGCGCGTCGGTCATGTACTGGCGCATGGCCTGGTTGGTATAGTCGAGGGCCACTACGTCGGTCCAGTCGGCCACGGGCGGCACCAGTTGGCCCTGGGCATCGTGCTGGTACCAGTCGGGGTGCTGTTCGAGGAGGGCGTTGTCGCGGCTGGTGTGGTTGGCCACCCAGTCCAGAATCACGCGTAGGCCCAGGTCGTGGGCGGTTTGCACGAGGTGCTTCAAATCGTCGAGCGTCCCGAACTCAGAGTTCACGCCAAAGTAGTCCTGCACCGCATAAGGCGAACCCAGCGAGCCTTTGCGGCCAACTGCCCCAATCGGGTGAATCGGCATCAGCCATACTATCCCTACCCCCATCTTTTGCAGGCGGGCCAGGTGCGCCTCAAAGGCCTGGAAAGTACCTTCGGGCGTGTACTGGCGCACATTTACTTCGTAGATGGAGGCTTTGGCGGCCCACTCGGGGTGGCGCACGGTGAAGCGGTGCTCGTGGGGGTGTGGTAGGTCAGACATAAAAAAGTAGCGCGGACTCTACTGAGTCCGCGCGAAGAACGGTGCGTGGCTTTGTTTACGGCCGGCAGCCAGTGGCCGTTATTATTCGCAAACTTGCAGCGTTTGCCCTACAGCTATTGCTGCGCTACCAGCACCCGCCAGCCGTGGGGCGGCAGTTGGAGCTGCGGCTCCTGCACCGGCCCGCTGGCGCTCGCAAAAGCATCGGTAAAGTTGGCCGCCCCGGTTGGCCGCTGAAACTGCTGCGGCTGCTCACTCAGGTTCGTTACTACTAGCACGCGCGCTTTACCGTCGGCCGTGGCGCGCTCGAAGGCAAAGCAGCCCGTTGGCGCCGGCAGAATGGTGAATTTGGCGCAGGCGTCGCCGTTGCGCAGCGCCGGGTTAGTCTTTTTAAGCTGCAAGAGCGTGGTGTAAAATTGCTCCCGCGAGTAGCGGCTCCACTGAATAGTATCCTTGTCAAAAAAGCGCAGCTTCTTAGTCGAAGCCGCTTCCTGGCCGCTGTATACCAGCGGAATACCGGGTAGCAAGGTCGTGAGTACGGCCATAGGTAGGGCATCCTTACCCAGGCGCACATCCTCCGGATTGTCCCAGGAATTGACGTCGTGCGAGCTGGTGAAATTCATTAGGTACACGCCGGCCGGATACATCTTGCGCTCGGTGGCGAAGTAGCCGGGTAGGGCCGCCGCCGGCTTTTTGCCCTGCGCGATGCTGTCCAGGAGGTAGTGCAGCTTGAGCGCGTAAGTTGCATCAAAAGCCTTTTCGAGCAAATGCGTGTGCGGCGTGAACGTGCCTTTGGGCAGGAAGGGTGGGTCGTGCAGTTCGTCCCACTCGGCTAGCATAAATACGGGCTTAGTTTTCTCTAATTCGGCCCGCGTGGCGTCCCAAAAGTCGGTGGGCACCAGCCCGGCCACGTCGCAGCGGAAGCCATCGAAGCTGGCCGTTTTCACCCAGAACGCCATGCTCTCGGTCATGTATTGGCGCAAGGCGGGCTTGCGGTAGTCGAGGTCAATCACATCCTGCCAGTCGGCCACGGGCGGCACAAAATGGCCTTTGGCATCTTTGGTAAACCAGTCGGGGTGCTCTTGGCTCAGCTTGCTGTCCCAGCTGGTGTGGTTGGCCACCCAGTCGAGAATGACGTGCATCCCCAGCTTGTGCGCTTCGCCGATAAGGTGCTGCAAATCAGCCATGCTGCCAAACTCGGGGTTCACGCTGCGGTAGTCGCGCAGCGAGTACTGGCTGCCGAGCTTGCCCTTGCGCTTGGCCACGCCAATGGGCTGCACCGGCATCAGCCACAGTATGCCTACCCCCATCTTTTGCAGGCGAGCCAGGTGTGGCTCGATGGCTCGGAAAGTGCCTTCGGGCGTGTACTGGCGCACATTTACCTGGTAGAGGCTGGCGTTGGTGGCCCAGGCCGGGTGCTTGATAGTGAACGGCGCGGGCGGGCGGCACGCGTTGGTATTGGCCTGGCTGGTTTGCGTCGAGTTGTCGGGGGAAGAACAGGCGGCCAAGGCGAGCAGCAGGCCTAGAAACTTGCGCATGGAGCAGGGGGTAGGGTGGGAAAAAGGCTTACGTAAGAACGGGATTCCGCGCTTCATACCAAGCGCAGGCAGTGCCGTTTTCCACAAACGTGTTGCCCAACTGCAAACCGATTTTTTCCAGGATGCGGCGCGAACCCGTGTTGTGCACGTCGGCGTAGGCGCACACGCGGGGCAGCGCCAGGCTTTCGAAGCCATAGGCTAGCCAGGCTCGGGCGGCTTCGTAGCCGTAGCCTTGGCCCCAATAGCGCGGGAGAAAGCGATAGCCCAGGTCGTAAAAATCACGCTGGTCATTCACCGGGCCGGGCACCAGCTTCAGGCCCGCCCAGCCCATAAACGCGCCGGTAGCCTGCTCCAGTACCGCCCAGCGCCCGATGCCGTTGGCCACGTATTGGGCCTGAATAAACTGAATCGTGGCCTGGCTATCGGCCAGGCTAGCCGGGCGCGGCCCCCCAATGCCCCCCAGGTAGCGGTGCACGGCCGGGTCGCGGTCTAGCGCAAACATCCCGCGGACATCGGTGGCTAGTAGCGGGCGAAGGAGCAGGCGCTCCGTAGAGAAAGGCTGCATACACGTAACCAAGTAAGGCGGGTGGGCCGCTCTTATAGCTTCACGCCAAATTTCTTGCCTACCCCCTCCAAATCTTGCACCACGGCGTCGAGCAGGGGTAGGCCTTCGAGTAGGCGGTGCGCGGCCATGTCGCGCTCAGGGTCGCCGGGGATGAGCACGTGCTTGCCCGCTACGGCTTGCGCGTTGCGGAAGGTGGTTATCCAGTTGTCCATGTGGCTTTTGAACTCGTCGGCGGGCCGAAAGGCATCGACGCGCATCGCCCCGAAAAAGTGACCCAAGCCCTGGCCCACCGGATTGGCCGAGGGTTGCAGAAACGCCACAAATGGCGGCACCCAAGGCCCGTAATTCGCCCCGCTTAGCACAGCCGAGAAGATATCGACCACCGCGCCCAAGCCGTAGCCTTTGTGCGAGCCGGTTTCGCCGCCCAAGGGCTGCAAGGCGCCGCCGTTTTTCACGGCGTTGGCGTCGGTGCTGGGGTGGCCGGCCGCGTCCTGCGCCCAACCGGTAGGGATAGGCAAGTTCTTGCGCTGCGCGATTTCAAGCTTACCGTTGGCCGCCGTGGTAGTGGCCATGTCGAGCACAAAGTCGGGCTGCTCGCCAGCGGGCACGGCTACGGCAATGGGATTGGTGCCCAGCAGCCTTTCGAGCGAATAAGTAGGTGCTACGAGCGGCGAGGCATTGGTCATAGCCACCCCTATCATGTCTTGGGCCAGCGCCAGCATGGCGTGGTAGCCGGCAATGCCGAAGTGGTTGGAGTTCTTCACTGAAACCCAGCCCGTACCCACCAGCTCGGCTTTCGCCATGGCAATGCGCATGGCCTTGGGGCCCACCACAAGGCCCAGGCCGCCGTCGCCATCGACTACGGCCGTGCTGGGCGTTTCGTAGGTGACGCCTACGCGGGGTGTGGCGTTAATGCGGCCTGCTTCCCAAAGGCGCACGTAGCCCGAGAGGCGCGCCACGCCGTGCGAGTCTATCCCCCGCAAATCGGCCGAGAGCAAGGTTTCGGTGGCGAGCGTAGCGTCGGCGGGTGGGCAGCCGATGGCCAGGAATACCTGCTCGGCGAAGCTGAAAAGCTGTTGGTAAGAAAAAGTCATGAAAGGAAACAAGGACGTTTTATAGCGCGCCAACCGGTTCGGCAACTGCCTACGAGCGGGGCACGAGCTACAAAAGTCGTCTTGCTCGCCTTATTGCTGCTGTTGTTGCTGCTGCTGCTCCCAGGTTACGTACTTGCGGTACGAGTTCACGGGCTCGGGGGGGGTAGGGGCCTGCTGCACGTACACGGGTACGTCGGGCTGGTTATCGGTGGGTAGGGGCTGGCCGTTCTCGATGTGCACCGACACCTCCAGCGTGTGCGCCCCGGTGCCTTTGTACGTGCCTTTAACGGGCGTAACGTCGGCAAAACTACGCCCAATGGCCACGCGCACATGCCCGTCGTTGACGATGCAATTGTTGGTGGGGTCGAGGCCCAGCCAGCCGTAGAAGGGCACGTACACCTCGACCCAAGCGTGGGTGGCACCTGCCCCGCGCACGCCTTCCTCGCGGGGGCACACGTAGCCGCTCACGTAGCGGGCGGGCAACTGGATGAGGCGCAGCAAGTACAGCAGCAGGTGCGTAAAGTCTTGGCACACCCCAGCCCGCAGCCGCCAGGTTTCCTCAATGGGTGTTTCGATGCTCGTGACGCCCTGCTGGTACTGGAAGTTTTCGTATACGTACTCCGAGAGTTGCAGCGCCTGTTTCAGCGGCTTGTCGCCGTAGGTGAGTACGCTGCCGAGCGCCGCCCGTATCTCCGGCTCTAGCTCCGAATGGGGCGACTTCAGGTAGTCCATAAAAGCCATATCGGTGCGCAGGCTGGCTAGGTTTTCCCACTGCGTGGCCGCGTCGGCCTCATCCATCGGAAACTGAATGGCGTGGGTTTCTACTTCGGCCAGCGACTCAATAACCAACTCAGAGTGCGGCTGAATGAGCGAAAATACCCCCACCTGATTGCCAAAATAATCGGTGAACAGCGCCACCTCTGGTTGCTGCGAAATACTGACGTTGTGGCTCTTCACCGTCAGCCGGGCATCGGGCAGCGGGTATATCATCAGCTGGTTGGCGCAGTCGATAACGGGCGCCGCGTAGGCATAGCGCGTGCGGTGCTGTATTTTATAAGAAGGCATAAGTTCAATTGTCAATTATCAGTGAGCACTTATCAGTTGTCAATACAGGCTCAATGGTCAGCTAACTAAGTGCTTACTGATAATTGATGATTGATAACTGCTACTTGACTTTCAGCCATTGCCAAAAAAGGAGCTACTGAGCGCCGTAGTAATGTCGAGCAATTCGCTGCGCACTTGGGCCAGAAATTTCTCAAGCGCTTCGCCTTTTTGGTCTTGCAAGGTGCTGTAGGCCACCGTAGTACGCGCCTTGCCAATGAGAAAACGCAGGTGCTCGTAGCTCTCGGGGCGGCTTTTGTCTTTCAGGCGCTCGCAGTAGCGCAGCAGCTGGCCCAGGCTGTAAATAAGCGAGTGCGGAAAATCGGCATTATAAAGCACTAATTCGAGCACGCTGCGGGCCTCTAGGTGGCCTTGGTAGGTCTTGATATACAGCTCGTAACCCAGCAAGCCATAAAGCAGATAGCGCAGTTCGGGTGCCCCGGCCACCGACTCATTTTCGGTTGCAAACAGGTGCTGGTTTAAGCGCAGCAGGTCGGCCGTTTGCAGGGCGCGCTCCAAAAACTTACCCAGCTTGAGGTAGATGTAGCCTTCGTCGCGGGGCATGGTGTTTTGCACCGTGCCCACGTACAGCACGCCCTGCTGAATCAGCGCATCGAGGCCCGATACAGGGTCTTCGCCCAGCGTTTGGTGCGCCACCGCATCGTGCCGAATCAGGTGGTAGTAGTCGTTCAAGCTCTGCCATACCTCTTTGCTGATGTGGTCTTGCACGGCGCGGGCGTTTTCGCGGCCCTGCACGATGTTGCGGTAAGCCGAAGCAGCGTTTTCGCGGTCAAAAACCAGGTGGTAAAGCACTTGCGGCGTGTGGGGCGCCCGCTTGGCTATTTCCTTGTCAGAGAGGTCGCCGTAGGTGTTCAGCAGCGGCTGCCAGCCCCAGTAATGGGGCTCGTCTTGCGAGGCAATGTATTGAATACGAATAACCTGCAACATGGCTTGCGTGCGCTCCATGTAGCGGGCCAGCCAGTAAATGGTGTCGGCAACGCGGCTTAGCATAAGTGATGGGTCATTCTAGCGGGTGAATCTCACCTCCTACCCCCTCTCCAAAAAAGAAGGGAGCCAGATAAGTACGTTGAGTAAAGGCATCAATAAAATTCGCGGCCAGCATCGCCTGGCGCCGCTCTTCTGGGGAGGGTAGGGGATACCACTGAGGTCTCACCCTCCCAGCACCCAAGTATCCTTGCTACCCCCGCCTTGCGACGAATTCACAATCAATGAGCCTTCTTTGAGTGCCACCCGCGTGAGGCCACCGGGCACAATGTCGATGCCCGAGGGCCCGCACAGCGCAAAGGGCCGCAGGTCGATGCGGCGCGGCTGAAGCTTGCCATCAATGTAGCAAGGGGTAGACGACAAACTGATGATGGGCTGGGCAATGAAGCTGCGCGGGTCGCCCAAAATAGCCTGGCGGAAGGCGTCCATTTCCTGCTCGGTGGCGGCGCTGCCGATGAGCATTCCGTAGCCGCCCGACTCGTTGGTGCGCTTAATTACCATCTTGTCCATTTGGCCAAATACGAGCTCGCGGTGCTCGGGGTCGGCGAGTTGGTAGGTTGGCACGTTCTTCAGAATGGGCTCCTCGTTCAGGTAGTAGCGAATCATGTCGGGTACATAGCAGTACACGGCTTTGTCGTCGGCTACGCCATTGCCCATAGCGTTCACGATGGCCACGTTGCCCTTGCGGTAGGCCCAGTAGAGGCCTGGCACGCCCAGCGCACTGTCGGGCCGGAAGGCCAGCGGGTCCAAAAACTCATCGTCAACGCGCCGGTAAATAACGTCCACTTTCTCCAGGCCCTTGGTCGTTTTCATGTACACAAAGTGGTTATGCACAATCAAATCCCTACCCTCCACTAGCTGAATGCCCATGAGGCGGGCCAGCGTGCTATGCTCAAAATACGCCGAGTTGTAGATGCCCGGCGAGAGCAATACCACTGTGGGGTCGCTGGTTTGCGGGCCGGCCAGCGCCAGCAGGTTGCGGTAGAGCAGGGCGGGGTAGTCCTTCACCGGCAGCACATTGCTCTTGGGCAGCAAGTCGGGGAAGATGCGGTACGTGATGCTTCGATTCTCCAGCATATACGACACGCCGGAGGGCGTGCGCAGGTTGTCTTCGAGCACGTAAAACTCGCCGTCGTGGTCGCGGATAAGGTCTACCCCCGCTACGTGCGTGTACACATCGTGCGGCACGCTCACGTTCATCATCTCACGCACAAACTGCGGGCAGGAGTACACCAAGGCCGCGGGCACCACGCCATCTTTGATGATAAATTGCTGATGGTAAATGTCTTTAAGAAAGATATTGAGCGCTTTCAGCCGCTGCTTGATGCCGGCTTCAATGCGCAGCCACTCCGAGTTGCTGATGATGCGCGGAATGATGTCGAACGGAAATATCTTCTCGATGCCCTCGCCGCTGTTATAAACAGTAAACGTAATGCCTTGGCTCATAAAGAGTTTCTTGGCTAGCTCGTCCTTGCGGGTCATCTCCAGGCCCGCTAGGTTTTCGATGGCCGCGGCAAAATGCTGGTACTCGGGCCGCACCCCTTCGGCCCGAAACATCTCGTCCCACACCTGAGGGTGTTCCTGGTAGGAAGTCAGTAGCGTATTGGCAGGCATAAAAGTAGGGGGTAGGGATGCGAAGGTAGTTTAGGCGCAAAAGCTAGCTAAAGCGAATACTCGGGGCTAAATAAACAACTAAAATTCTCAATTCAATGCCATTTATCAGCAAGTACCCTGCGAAAGGAAAAGGGCTAGCTGGGAATACGCATTTTCAACCAATCAGGTAATTTCAGCTCAACCTCGTTGCCTGCTACTCGTTAAGAAGCGCACTACCAGCCTTCATCTTTGTGAAACTCTTTACCTGCACGCACTGCGGCCAAGTGCTGTACTTTGAAAACAGCCGGTGCGAAAAGTGCTACTATGCCTTGGGCTTTGAGGCTACGCAACTGCAATTGCTGCCCCTCGAAGCGCAGCCCGATGGTACCAGCTACCGGCTCTACGGCGCCCCTGCCGATACGGCAAGTGCGTACAGCTACTGCGCTAATCACCAGCACGATGCTTGCAACTGGCTGGTGCCTGCGGGCAGCGCCACACCCTTTTGCATGGCCTGCGACCTCAACCGCACCATTCCCGACCTAAGCCACCCCGGCTACCTCAGCCGCTGGCAGGCCATTGAGGTGGCCAAGCACCGCTTGGTATATAGCCTCTTGTGCCTGCACCTGCCCGTGGTGAGCAAGCGCGTGTACCCCGACGAAGGCCTGCAATTTGATTTCAAAGCCGATGAAAGCCCCGAGCAGCGGGTAATGACTGGCCATGATAATGGACTTATTACCATCAATATAGCCGAAGCTGACGCCATTGAGCGCGAGCAAGCCCGGCAGTCGATGCACGAGCTGTACCGCACCTTGCTGGGTCACTTTCGCCACGAGGTGGGCCATTATTATTGGGACCGCCTTATCGACGATTCGCCCAACCTAGCGGAGTTCCGCCAGCTCTTTGGCGACGACCGCCAGGATTATGGGGAGTCGCTCAAAAAACACTACGCCCAGGGCGCCCCACCCGACTGGCAGCAGCACTATATCAGCTCCTACGCCACCAGCCACCCCTGGGAAGATTGGGCCGAAACCTGGGCCCACTACTTGCACATCATCGATACGCTGCAAACGGCCTATGCCTTTGGCCTGCGCCTCGACCCACTCGACACGCGCCCCGAACAGGGCCTGCGCGCCGCCATCCGAGACCCTTATCAACTAGCTGATTTTGCGAAGATTATGGACATGTGGCTGCCTCTCACGTTTGCCATGAATAGCCTTAACCGTAGCATGGGCCTGCCCGACCCCTACCCCTTCATTATCAGCCCAGACGTGACCAAAAAGCTGGCCTTCATCCACAAAGTGGCGGGCGAGCGGGCCGGTCTGGCCTCAGCCCAGCAGCTCGGCCAGCAGCCCCTCCTTCAGGGCGAAGGCGGAAGCGGTAATGTGGCGTAAATCGTAGGTTTTCAAGACGAAATAAATGATTACGCTGGCTACTACTAGCATGTCGGCCCGCATCGGGAACATGCCGGGTAGGGCTACGCGCCCGTCGTGGTCGAGGCTCAGCAGCAGGGCAAAATGCTGTCGAAAATCTTCGACGTCGATAGCCGTGGTAGGCGGCAAATCGGCCTCGCGCCGCACGCGCCCCACCGACAAGTCGCCCATGGTATCGAAGCTGCCCGAGCTGCCCACCAGCCCGGCCAACGGGCTAAATTCGGCCACGGCTGCGGTAAGCGGCGCCAGCACCTCCGCCAAAAATTCCAGCTCGGCCGCCAAAGCTGTTTGGGAAAATACGCCCGTAGGGTCCGAAAAAAACTTGTCTAGGAGCCGCTGCGCGCCGATTTCAAAGCTGTGCTTCCAGAAAATGGTGTCGGCATTGGCAATGATAAACTCAACCGAGCCGCCGCCAATATCCATCAGCAAGTGCTTTTCGGGCCCCAGCGGCACCGCTTGTCGAATGCCTTTGGCAATGAGTTCGGCCTCGCGTTCGCCCCCAATCACCTCCACCTGAATACCCGTTTGGTTTAAAATATCGCGCACCAAGTCGGGCCCGTTGCGCGAGACGCGCATGGCGCTGGTGGCCGTGGCGCGCACTTCGGTCACTTGGTGCAGCTCTATTTCTTCCTTAAAGCCGCGCAGCGTTTGCAAGGCGCGGGCGTAAGGAGCCGTCGCAATTTCGCCCTGGCTAATGCCGCCTTCCCCCAGCCGCACGCCCACCTTGGTGCGCACCAGCGTATGCGGCGGCTGGCCGGGCCGGTCTTCCACAATTAGTAAGTGGAAGGTGTTGGTACCCATGTCGATAAGGGCCAGGCGGCGGTGATGAACGGGAGCGTGCATAAAAAATAATTGCGGAAGCAGATAATGTAAAAGAACGTCATGCTGAGCGAAGCGAAGCATCTCGCCTGCTTCGTTGAGGTACTACTACCCCTGGCAAGCTGCTTCGCTTCGCTCAGCATGACGTTCTTTTTAGAAAAGCAGACGCTATGTGGCAAAGCGGCAAAACGTGCCCAGCGGCAGCTTGCGCTGGCCGGCATCGTGCAAGTATATCTCACCTAGCTCGCGCACGGCTTTTTTGCCGGGAAAGATGGCCTGCGTTAAGTTGTCCAGAATGAGCGCCGAAAAGCCCAGTGAGTAGAGGTTCACCACAAAAAAGTGGTCCTCAGGGTCGAGTAGCTGCTGGCTGAGTTTGAGCAGCTCGTTTAGCTCATCTTCGAGCTGCCACTTTTCGCCGTTGGGGCCGCGGCCGTAGGCGGGCGGGTCGAGGATGAGGCCTTGGTACTTGCTGCCGCGCTTCACTTCGCGGCGCACGTACTTCATGGCATCTTCCACGAGCCAGCGCACACCGTCGAGCTGGCTGGCCTCCATATTATCGCGGGCCCAGAAATTGACCTGCTTCACCGAATCCAGGTGCGTCACGTCGGCCCCGGCGGCGCGGGCGGCCAGCGTGGCGGCGCCGGTATAGGCAAATAGGTTGAGCACCCGCGGCAGGGTAGCCCGGCGCTTACGAGTCTGGTTATAAATAAATTGCCAGTTGGGGTCTTGCTCCGGAAATAGCCCCACGTGCTTGAACGACGACAGCCCCAGCCGAAATTTCAAGCGCAGTCCATCGGGTCGCTCGTAGCCAATAACCCACTGCTCGGGCATGCCTTTTTTGAGGCTCCACTGGCCCTTTTCGGTGCTGCCGGGGGCGCGGGCAAAGGTGGCATCGGCCTTGTGCCAATCGGCGGGGGGTAGGGCGGGGTCCCAGATGGCTTGCGGCTCGGGGCGCGCCAGCACGTACTGGCCAAAGCGCTCTAGCTTTTGAAAATTGCCGCTGTCGAGCAACGCGTAGTCGGGCCAGGGGGATGTGGTAAGGAAGTCGTACACGGGGCAAAAGTACGGCTACCAAGGGCCAGCCGGTAAACCAGCGTGCGTGGAGCTGGGCACCACATCAGCAGCAGGACGCGCGTGGCGCGTTCGTCGCGTGCAAAGCATTCTTCAAATAGTGCCAGTGCCCGTTCAGCGAAGCCCTACCCCCGCTCCGCTACCCCAGCCGTAACTTTACCTAATGCTCCGCGCCTTCCCTTTAAACCATGTAATTATAACGCTCGCTTTGGCTGGCCTGGGCGCGTGTTCGGCCCCAACTGCCTCGGCGCCGGGCGAAGAATATTATAATTGCCGCGAAGTGTACGAGCCCGTACGGGGCCGGATTATGGACCGGCACGGCGAGCTGTTGGTGGCCCTGCAAGCGCACTACACCCTTACGCTGCCGCACTTGCCGCAACTCGACACCGTGGCGTTTAACCAGCTGATGGGCTGGCCCGAAGGTGCTTTGCAGGCGCGGGTATTTGCGGCTCGCCTGCCGGCGGGGCCGCCGCCCCGCTACCCCCTGTTAGTGGCCGATTCTACGGGCGCCATGCCCCCCGATACGGCCAAGCCCAAGCCCGCCCCGCCCCGCGTGCAGCGCTGGCCCATCGAGCTAGCCCTCACCAAGCCCGAGGCGGACAGCCTGCGCCGCCACGCCCGCGAGTGGCCCGGCCTGGTGGTGCGCCGCCAGCGCGCGCGTACCTACCTCACCAACGTGGCGGCGCCCGTGCTGGGCTACCAGCCGGCCAATGCGCAGCAGTTCTTGTACTTGGCTCAAAAGCTGGAGCGCGGCCGCTACTACCGCCTGCGCAACAGTGGGGTAGAGGGCTATTATAATAACCTGCTAGCCGGCCACCGCGGCGCCTACCACCCCCGCACCGACGGCCACGGCAAGGTGCACGGCCGCTGGGCCGCCGACACCGTTTTTCGCCAAGGCCAAGACCTGCACCTGAGCATTGATGCCGGGTTGCAAGCTTATGCCGAGCGCCTGCTAGGCGAGCGGCGCGGCTACCTCGTGGCCCTCGACCCCACCACCGGCGAAATCCTGGCCTGCGTGTCGGCCCCCAGCTACGCCCCCGCCACCCTCACTGACCCAAGCCGCAGTGCGGAGCGCCGAGCCCTGCTGCGCGACGATGAAAACCGCCCGCTGCTCAACCGCCCGGCTGTGCAGGCCAACCCACCCGGCTCGGTTTTTAAGCTGGTGAATGCTGCCGTGGCCTTGCAATTAGGGGCCATCAAGGCCGATACCTCATTTGCCTGCGACCAGTCGCTTATCAACTGCGTGCACCCGCACCCGCGCGCCCGCAACCTGACGATGGCCCTCAAATACAGCTGCAATCCCTACTTCTACCAGGTGTTGCGGGCGGTAGTGGAGCCGCGGCCCGATTCGGCCGCCACGGCCGCTGACACGGTGCTGGCCCGCCACGCGCATTTGGCGGCCTGGCGGCGGCAGGTAAAATCATTTGGGCTCGATACGCTGCTGGGCGTAGACATTGCCCGCGAGCAGCCGGGCTTTCTGCCTACCCCCGCCTACTACGACAAGGCGCGCCGCACCAAGTATTGGTCGTTTGCCTCGATTTATTCGCTCAGCATTGGGCAGGGCGAAATCAACCTTACCGGCCTGCAAACGGCTAATGTGCTGGCTACCGTCGCGAACCGGGGCTGGTACATCACGCCCCATTTTGTGCGGGCCGTGGGCCAGTCTGGACAGCCGTTGCCCCGGTTTACCCAGAAGCATCGCACCTTGGTTGATAGCGTCAACTTTGCCGCGCTCGTGCCTGGCATGGTGGCTGCCATGCAGCGCGGTGGCACCGCCGAGCTGGCAAGCCTTGCCGACGTAGGCATTACGGTGGCTGGTAAAACCGGCACCGTGCAAAACGACGAGGGCGACGACCACGCCACCTTTGGCGGCTTTGCGCCCGCTACGAAGCCGCGCATCGTGGTGGCCGTGTACCTCGAAAACGCGGGGTTTGGCGGGCTATCGGCTGCGCCCTGCGCCGCGCTCATCATGGAAAAATACCTGCGCGGCAAAATCGCTCCCCGCCGCAAAAAGTGGGAATACTGGCTGCGTTGCGGCGACCTCACCGGGCATTTTAGGTAAGCACGTATTGTTTGAGCATGCCAGCAGCTCGATAAATGCGCGTGCATAAAGTGCGCCTTGCTAGCTGCCCCCAGTCCCCATTAACCCTATTTTTGTGGGAGTAGGGCGTTTTTGCGTTTCAGTCCCAAACGCTACTTGCTTCGTTCAAATTGGCGCAGCCTACCCCGTCTTTTACAGTTCGCATGACTTTTCATAAATACCAAGGCACTGGCAACGATTTCGTTATCCTCGATGACCGAGCCGCGCAGTTTGACCTCACCAACCAGCCGCTGATTGCGCGCCTTTGCCACCGCCGCTTCGGCATTGGGGCCGATGGCCTGATGCTGCTACGCAACACGGAAGGTTATGATTTTGAGATGGTTTACTTCAACGCCGATGGTAATCCTAGCTCGATGTGCGGCAATGGCGGGCGCTGCCTAGTGGCATTTGCGAAGCACTTAGGAATTATTGACAAAGAAGCGAATTTTCTGGCCGTAGATGGTCCTCACCAGGCGCGCGTCGAAGCCGACGGCACCGTACGCCTGAAGATGATAGACGTTGCCCCGGTGCAAGAGGCCTGGGTAGGGGAGGAAGACGTTTTTGTGCATACTGGTTCGCCGCACCACGTACACTTTCTCGACGCAAGTGAAGGCCATACGCTGGCCGAATTTGACGTGTATGGCGCGGGCCACGACATTCGCTACGACCAGGCCTACGACCCCGCCGGCACCAACGTCAACTTTGTCGAAACTCCCGCCGACCCTGCTCACCCCTGGCCGGTACGCACCTACGAGCGCGGCGTCGAAGACGAAACCCTGAGTTGTGGCACCGGCGTTACGGCCGTAGCGCTGGCCGCTTCGCAGCGCGGTGCTACCTCGCCCGTACGCCTCCAAACACCCGGCGGCCTGCTCGAAGTGAGCTTTGACGTGCGTGCCGATGGCGGGTTCGAAAACGTGTGGCTGAGCGGCCCAGCAGTGCGTGTGTTTGGCGGCGAACTGTAGCGCCTCAGCGCTCGGTACCTCGGGCGACTAATGGGAGGTAGGGCGCGGCCCAGTTTTCTTTTTTCCTGTTTATGGTCACGCTGCGCGCCCTCGAACCCGACGATTTAGATTTTTTATTTGCCCTCGAAAACGACCCCGACTTGTGGGCCGTGTCGGATGTGCTGCCGGCACCGATTTCGCGCCAAGCTTTGCGCGAATACCTGCGCCACGCCACGGCCAGCCTAGCCGAAGCCGGGCAAATGCGCCTGATTATCAGCGCTGAAAACAGCCAGGCTGTGGGCACCCTCGATTTGTACGATTATTCGGCCTTGCACCAGCGGGCAGGGGTAGGCATTACGGTACTCCAAAGTGCGCGGCGGCGTGGCTACGCCGCCGCCGCGTTGGCGCAGCTGCTACCCTATGCTGGGCAGGCGCTGCAGCTGCACCAATTATACTGCACCATAGCGGCTAGCAATGAGCCCAGTCTCAGGCTTTTCAGGAAAGCAGGGTTTCGGCAGGTAGGTGTGCGGCACGACTGGCTGCGTATTCCTATCCCCCCTGGCTGGATAAATGCCGTAGAAATGCAACTTATCCTGCAAAAAGCACCCCTTGTCATTCTAAACGAGCTATTTTAAGCTCGGCCATATCTTTTAAATGGGGTCTTCCGTAGAACAGTCATAAGCGCTGCGCGCCGCCGAAGATTTATCCCGGCCTAAGCAGTCTTCAAAGCTCTTTCCTATCTTTTTTCATGCCGCTTTCTACTCCGGCGGAGGCACCCGCGCGTGCCACCTCCACCGCCCCGGCTGCGGGTCAAGCCGATACTACTGCTCTTACGTATTCCCTGCCCGACCTGGTTTGCTTCGCGCATTTACACTGGGATTTTGTGTGGCAGCGCCCGCAACATTTACTGTCGCGCTTCGCGCAGCACGGACGGGTTTTTTATATAGAAGACGCCTTCTTTCACGCCGATGACCTCATCGAGCCGCACGTAGAAGTAAAAGAACGGCAAAATGGGGTGAAAGTGGTAGTGGTGCACCTGCCCCAGCACCTGCGCGCAAACGAAGCTGCTGCCAACCAAGCGCAGTTTGAAGTACTGAGTGACTTTTTCGTGGAAAGCGGCATCGATAACTACCTATTTTGGTACTATACGCCGATGGCGCTGAACAAATCGCGCGCCTTTCAGCCAGTGCTTACCGTCTATGATTGCATGGACGAGCTAGCCCAATTCAAGTTTGCTCCGCCCGAGTTGCGCCAGCTAGAGCAGGAATTATTTCAAAAAGCTGACTTGGTTTTTACCGGTGGCCAGCGCCTCTACGAAGCGAAACGTGAGCAACATGCCGATGCTCACGCTTTTCCGAGCAGCATCGATAAAGACCACTTTGGCCAAGCCCGCGACCCAAAATTGGCCGAGCCCGCCGACCAAGCTGACATTGCGCACCCGCGCATCGGTTTTTTTGGTGTAGTCGACGAGCGGCTTGATATTGATTTGCTGGGCCAATTGGCCACGAACCATCCTGAATGGCAATTCGTTATTATCGGACCGGTGGTTAAGATTGACCCCGCTTCATTACCGCATAATAGTAATATTCATTACCTAGGCGGTAAGAACTACCAGGAACTACCCGCATATTTGCGGGGCTGGGACGTAGCTACCCTGCTATTTGCCCGCAACGAGAGTACCGAATTCATTTCGCCCACCAAAACGCCTGAATACCTGGCTGCCGGCCGGCCAGTAGTAAGCACTAGCATCCGCGATGTGGTGCGGCCTTATGGCGAGTTGAACCTGGTACAGATTGCCGATGACCCACGGGAATTCGGTCAGGCCATTGCCACGGCCCTAGAACAAGGTAAGGATGCCGACTGGCGCACCCGTACCGACGACTATCTGGCAACGATTTCCTGGGACCTCACCTGGCAAAATATGGTGAACCTGATGCAAGAGCGCTTAGCAGCCAAACCCACTGCCCCGCGCCTGGCTTAGACGTTCGTTTGTTCGATTACCTATTAGTAGTAGTAGCTTTTAACTTCCTCATCCTCTAAATTTTCTCCCATATGTTCGACTATCTCATCGTCGGGGCTGGCTTCGCTGGCAGCGTGCTGGCTGAGCGGCTAGCCACCCGAAGCAACAAAAAAGTGCTCGTTATTGACAAGCGCAGTCATATTGGGGGTAATGCCTATGACCATTACAATGAAGATGGCATCCTGATTCACAAGTATGGTCCGCACATTTTCCATACTAACTCGAAGGACGTTTTCGATTACCTCGGCAATTTCACCGATTGGCGCCCTTACGAGCACCGTGTGCTTGCCTCAGTCGATGGCCAGTTGGTGCCAATGCCCATCAACCTCGACACTATTAACAAGCTATATGGCTTGAGCCTAACGAGCTTTGAGGTAGAGCAGTTTTTTGAATCAGTAGCTGAGGAAGTACCCGTCATCAAAACGTCGGAAGACGTAGTAGTAAGCAAGGTTGGCCGCGAACTGTACAATAAGTTTTTCAAAAATTACACCAACAAGCAGTGGGGTCTCGACCCTTCACAGTTGGATAAGTCGGTGACGAGCCGGGTGCCCACCCGCACCAACCGCGACGACCGGTATTTCACCGATACCTACCAGGCCATGCCCCTGCACGGCTATACCCGCATGTTTGAGAAGATGCTCGACCACCCGAACATCAAAATCATGCTGAATACCGACTACCACGAAATAATCAAGTTCATTCCCTTCAAGGAAATGATTTTCACCGGCCCGGTAGACGAGTATTTTGACTTCCAGTTCGGTAAGCTGCCCTACCGCTCGCTCGAGTTCAAGCATGATACCCTCAGCAAAGAGCAGCACCTGGCGGCGCCAGTAGTAAACTATCCCAATGAACACGCCTATACTCGCATTACTGAGTTTAAGGCGCTTACGGGCCAAACGCACCCCAAAACAGCCATCGTATACGAGTACCCACAGGCAGAAGGCGACCCCTACTACCCCGTGCCGATGCCCGAAAACGCGGAACTGTACGCCAAGTACAAGAAGCTTGCGGACGAAACGACTGGAGTGCACTTTGTAGGTCGCCTCGCTACCTATAAGTATTACAACATGGACCAGGTAGTAGCCCAGGCGCTTACGCTGTACAAAAAACTAACTGAGAAAGAAGAAGCCGCTAAGCCCGTTCGTCCGGTTATCGCGGGCTCGGCCTCACTGGTTGATAAACTAGTAAGCCGCGACCCAGCCAAGGAGTAACATCTGCGATTACACTGCACGTATAAAATGCCCTACCTACTCGGTAGGGCATTTTTACTTTATAGCCTATTCAGAACGTCATGCTACTGCTAGGAAGCCTGGAGTTTTGACTAACAGCTAGCAGCTTATGCAGCCTTTCAGAATAGACGTGCCCCAGCCGGTGCTGGATGATTTGCAAGCCCGCCTGGCCCATACCCGTTGGCCCGATGAAATACAGGAAGCTGATTGGGACTATGGGACTAATCGCGATTATCTGCAAAGCCTCGTTGGCTACTGGCAGCGCGGGTACGACTGGCGCGCGCAGGAAGCCAAACTCAACAAGTTTCCGCAGTTCAAAGCAGAGGTGGCGGGGATGAATCTGCATTTTATTCACTTAGAAGGCAAGGGTCTAAATCCCATGCCCTTGCTGCTCACACACGGTTGGCCCGATTCATTTTTCCGCATGGTCAAGCTGTTACCGCTGCTCACTGACCCGGCCAGCCACGGCGGGCGGGCAGAGGATGCCTTTACAGTAATAGTGCCCAACCTGCCCGGTTACGGGTTTTCGGAGCGCCCTACCGAGAAGGGCTACGACCCCAAGCGCATGGCTGATGTGTTGGCGGAACTGATGACCAAAACTATGGGCTATAAAAAGTTCGTGGCACACGGTGGCGATTGGGGTAGCAGTATTGTGGAACAGCTAGCCCTGCACCACGCCGATGCGCTGCTAGGTATTCATCTCACCGATGTGCCGTCTACCCACGTGAAAGCGGCAGATAAATTGCCCAACTTATCGGCGGCTGAGGAGGCCTTCGTGGCAAAAAACAAAGTTTGGCAGGAGAAACAAGGTGGCTACCAAAAGATACAAGGCACCAAGCCCGAAACCTTGGCTTATGGCCTAAATGACTCACCAGTAGGTTTGCTCGGCTGGATTATCGAAAAATTTCATGCCTGGAGCGACAATGACGGCAACATTGAGCACACCTTCACAAAAGACGATTTGCTCACTAACGTCATGATTTACTGGGTAACGCAAACCATTGGCTCGTCTATCCGGCTCTACTATGAGGCCATGCACAGCCCCACGCTGTCGGCACCTACCCAGGTGAAGGTGCCCACTGGCTTTGCCATTTTTCCGCAAGACATTACGCCGGCTCCCCGCGAGTTTGCCGAGCGGTTTTTCAATGTGCAGCACTGGGCCGAGATGCCCCGTGGTGGCCACTTTGCCGCTTTGGAAGAGCCAGGGCTGCTAGTAGCCGACCTACGCGAATTTACCCAAAAGCTGCGATAAATAGGCATATGGGTTACCAATAGGCCACTGGGCTACCTGTAGTTAAACATGGCAAATGGGCTGGGTAGTAAGCCAAGCTTTGTTCAGGACAAATACTTGGTCCATGAGCTAAAAACTGCCAAGTCTGCGCGACTATTGCTCATCACCTCATCCTCGTCGTTCAGAAGTCGATGAGCTCTAGCTCAGGCAAGCACGAGTCATCGGCAACCCATAAATTGAAAATACGTTTGGCAGCTAAAGCTTGAGCTAATAGCTCGGGTAATCCAAGGCCCAGAACGCTACTTTTTCCACTTCTATTCCATTCACCATGTTTTTGCGAACCTTTCTTGCTGCCTTCTTTCTAATGTGCCTCGGGCTGGTAGCTGCCCCCAAAGCTGCTGCCCAGCGCGTAGTAGTAGTGCAGCCCCGGCCGCGGCCCGTGATAGTACGGCCTCGGCGCCGGCGCCGGGTAGTGGTAGTGCAGCCCCGTCCCCGTCGCACAGTAATAGTACGTGGCGGCCGTCGGTACTAACTAGGTTCGGGTTCGATAGCCCTATCTGCCACTTTTTCCGTTTCGTAAAACCCTGCACTCTTTTTGAGCGTGTGGGGTTTTATAGTTTAGGCTCGGCCGCTCGGTTCGGCGGGCTTGCCGTAAATTTGCTCAGAACGCGCTGTCCTTTTTAGTCAATTTAGTTACCAAATGTTAGATTTCCTCGGCAAAACCGTCGCCAAATTGTTTGGCTCCAAAGCAGAAAAGGACCTCAAGGACGTGGTGCCTTATGTGGCCCTCATCAATGCGGAATATGCCAAACTGGCCGGCCTGACCGACGACCAACTGCGCCAGCGCACCCAGGAAGTTCGCCAGCAGCTCGACGGTAAGCTCAGCGGCCTCGATAGCCAGTTGGCCGCTTTGCAGGGCCAGATTGATAGCCAGCCCCAGCTAGATGTAAGCAAAAAGGAGCAGATTTTCGAGCAAATCGACACCCTCGAGAAGCAGCGCAACAAAGACCTGGAGGCGGCCCTTACCGAAGTGCTGCCGCAGTCGTTTGCGATTGTGAAAGAAACAGCGCGTCGCTATGCTCAAAATGGCCAGCTAGTAGTAACGGCCACCGACATGGACCGCGACATTGCGCGTACCAAGTCGAACGTGACTATTGTGGGCGACCAGGCCATTTGGAGCAATAAATGGCTGGCGGCCGGCGCCGAAATCACCTGGGATATGGTGCACTACGATGTGCAGCTGATTGGGGGGGTAGTGCTGCACCAAGGCAAAATTGCTGAGATGGCCACGGGCGAAGGCAAAACGTTGGTTTCAACGCTGCCAGCCTTCCTCAACGCGTTGGGGGGTAGGGGCGTGCACCTCGTAACGGTGAACGACTACCTGGCCAAGCGTGACTCGGAGTGGAACGCACCGCTGTTTGAATTTCACGGCCTCACGGTGGATTGCATTGACAAGCACCAGCCCAACACCGACGCGCGCCGCAACGCCTACCTGGCCGACATCACCTACGGCACCAACAACGAGTTTGGCTTCGACTACCTGCGCGACAACATGGCCCGCGAAACTAGCGAGCTGGTGCAGCGCAAGCACCACTACGCGATGGTGGACGAAGTGGACTCGGTGCTGATTGACGATGCGCGGACGCCGCTCATCATCTCGGGCCCGGTACCGAAGGGCGACGTGCACGAATTTTTGCAGCTTAAGCCGCGTATTCAGCGCTTGGTAGACGAGCAGAAGAAGCTGGTGCAAAACTACCTAGTAGAAGCACGCAAGCAGCTAAAAGAGGGCAACGACGGCTCTAAGGAGGGCGAAGGTGGCCTGGCGCTATTCCGCGCCTATCGCGGCCTGCCCAAAAGCAAGCCGCTCATCAAGTTCTTGTCGGAGACGGGGGTAAGGACGTCGTTGCAGAAGGTAGAGAATTTCTACATGCAGGACAACTCGCGCCAAATGCCGGAGGCCGATAAGCCGCTGTTCTTCACTATTGATGAAAAGAACAACCAGATTGAGCTGACCGAAAAAGGCATTGACCTGATTACGGCGCAGGGCGAAGACCCGCACCTGTTCATCATGCCCGATATCGGGGTCGAGATTGCCAATATTGAAAAGGCCGATGCGCTAACTGCCGAAGAAAAGCTTCAGCAGAAAGAGCAGTTGATGAGCGACTACCAGGAAAAGTCGGAGCGCGTGCACACCGTGAACCAACTGTTGAAAGCGTACACGCTGTTCGAAAAAGACGACCAGTACATCCTAAGCCAAGAAGGCAAAGTGATGATTGTGGACGAGCAGACTGGCCGGGTGATGGAAGGCCGCCGCTACTCCGATGGCCTGCACCAAGCCATCGAGGCCAAGGAAGGCGTGCGCATCGAGGATGCCACCCAGACCTACGCCACGGTGACGCTGCAGAACTTCTTCCGCATGTACCACAAGCTTTCAGGCATGACCGGTACGGCCGAAACCGAAGCTGGCGAGTTGTGGGAAATCTACAAGCTCGACGTGGTAGTGATTCCGACTAACCGCGCCATTTCGCGCAAGGATGACCACGACAAAGTGTACCGCACGGTGCGCGAGAAATACAACGCAGTTGCCGAAGAAATTCAAGCGCTGGTGCAAGCCGGCCGCCCCGTGCTGGTAGGTACGACGTCGGTAGAAATCAGCGAATTAGTAAGCCGCATGCTGAAGCTGCGCGGCATTAAGCACCAGGTGCTGAATGCCAAGCAGAACCAGCGCGAAGCCGAGATTGTGGCCGCTGCCGGCTACCCCGGTACCGTAACCATTGCCACCAACATGGCTGGCCGAGGCACCGATATTAAGCTGCGTGAAACCAGCCGTGAGGCAGGGGGCCTGGCCATTATCGGCACTGAGCGCCACGAAAGCCGGCGCGTCGACCGCCAGCTACGGGGTAGGGCCGGCCGCCAGGGCGACCCTGGTTCCAGCCAGTTCTTCGTATCGCTGGAAGACAACCTGATGCGTTTGTTTGGCTCGGAGCGCATTGCCAAGCTCATGGACCGCATGGGCATGGAAGAAGGCGAAGTGATTCAGCACTCGATGATTACGAGCAGCATCGAACGGGCGCAGAAAAAAGTAGAGGAAAATAACTTCGGCACTCGCAAGCGCTTGCTGGAATACGACGACGTGATGAATGCCCAGCGTGAGGTGGTGTACCGCCGCCGCCGCAACGCCCTGTTTGGCGAGCGCCTAGAGCTGGACATTCTGAACTTGATTTACGATGTGAGTGAGGACATTGCCGCGGGACACAAAATCACCGACGATTTTGAGGATTTCAAGCTGGCGATTATCAAGGATTTTGGGTACGATACGTATATCACTTCCCAAGAATTCAGCGCGTTGCCGGCCGAGCGCCTCACCCAGAAGCTTTACGAAGAAGCTACCGAGTACTACGAAAGCAAAAGCGAGCACATCGGAAGCAATTCGCTGCCGCTTGTGAATGATTTGCTGAGCCAGAATACGCCCTACGAAAACATCGCGGTGCCCTTCACCGACGGCCGCAAGCACATGCAAGTGATTGCCAACCTGCGCAAGGCCCAAGCCAGCCAGGGCCGCGACATTGTACGGAGCATGGAGAAGGTATCGGTGCTTTCGACCATCGACGAAGCCTGGACCCAACACTTGCGCCAGATGGACGACCTCAAGCAAGTGGTGCAGAACGCGGTGTACGAGCAAAAAGACCCGCTTTTGGTGTACAAGTTTGAGGCTTTCGAGTTGTTCAAACGCATGCTGAGCAAGGTGAACCACGAAACGGGCGCTTTCCTCTTCAAGGCCGATGTGCCGGTGGCAGCCGAAGCCGGCTTTGCCGAGCCAGAGTACTACTACGAAGACGACCAGCTCCCTACCCCCCCGCCCATGCCTAAGCTGAAGGCAGAAAAGGCCGTGTCCGACGTGTCGCTGGGCGCTGGGCAAGAAGACCTAGACCAAGCCGCTGAGCTTGGCCTGGCCCCGCCCATTCGGCAGGAGCCGGTTCGCAGCCAGAAAGTAGCCAACCGCAACGAGAAAGTAAGCGTGCAGTACATGGATGGCCGCGTGGTGCGCGATGTAAAATACAAGACCGTGGAAGAAGACCTCGCCGCCCAGCGCTGCGTACTGGTTGACTAACAAAACCACTTAGGGCCTAGCCCGGAGCAAGAAAAAAGGCCTGCGCACGCGCAGGCCTTTTTTCTTGCTCCGGGCAGCATTGTTTTCGACCGATTTAATAAGCTAGGCAGCAATTGAATAAACCAATTTTCTACTTTACTTGCGAGCTCATTTTTAATGATTTGCTGTATGAGAAATGCCTACTCCCTGCCAGTTGTTCGACGGTTTTTAGCGGCTATGCGCGCTTGTGGGTGGCTGCTCCTGCTGCTGGCTGCGCCAGTAGTTCGCGCCCAGGCGCCGGCTTGGCAGCTAGCCATTGGTACTACCCACGCGGGTGGCCCCAACACCTCGGGGGTGGCGGCTATGACGACCGACGCCAGCGGCAACGTGTACCTAACTGGCTACTTTGGGGGTACGGTCAGCTTTGGCGACATCGTGCTAAGCAGCGTTAGCCTAGGCCCCTACGATATGTTCGTGGCCAAATGGAATACGGCAGCGGGGCGCTTTGCCTGGGTGCAGCAAGCAGGCGGCGCGGGCTACGACATTCCCGCGGCCATTGCCGTAGCCGGTTCGAGCGTATATGTGGGCGGTATTTTTAGCAGCGGCCCGGTCACGTTCGGGAGCATTACCGTCACGGGAGGGAATGCTTTTGTGGCAAAGCTCACCGATGCCGGGGCTACTGCCAGCTTTACTTGGGTGCAGCAAGTAGGCGGTGTGGGTACAAATGGCATTAGCGCGCTGGCGGCCACTACTACGAGTGTGTACGCGGCGGGCTACTTCTCTAGTGCTACGGCCACTTTTGGCAGCACCGTGCTCACAAACGCAGACGCTAGCGGCTACACTGTTGACGCTTTCGTAACGCGCCTTACCGATGCGGGCAGCACCAGCAGCTTTGCCTGGGCCCAGCGCGCGGGCGGCACCGGAATAGATTCGCCCAATGCTTTGGCCTTGAATGGGTCAAATGTATACGTGGCGGGTACGTTTGCTAGCCCGTCTATCAGCTTTGGCGGCACCACCTTAGCAAACGCTGGCGCTGGCAGTAGCGCTGATATTTTCGTGGCGAAGCTCACCGAAACGGGCACTAGCGCTAGCTTCACCTGGGTCCAGCGGGCGGGCGGGCTGGACTCTGACGGCGTTAATGCCTTAGTCGCCAATGGGCCAAGCCTGTACCTGGCAGGTGCTTTTGCGGGTACTACGGCGGGGTTTGGCAGCAATACACTCACCAATTCGGGTACCGGAGCCGAGGTGTTTGTTGCTAAGCTTACCGATGCAGGCAACACCAGCAGCTTTGGCTGGGCGCAGCGCGCGGGCGGCACCGGTGAGGACCAAGCCCTCGCTTTGGCCGTAAATGGCCCCGACGTTTATGTAACGGGCAGCTATGGCAGCAGTGCGGCTGGCTTTGGCAGCACTACCCTTGCCAATAGCAACCCGGGTAGAGACGATTTATTTGTGGCGAAGCTCACCGATGCGGGCAGCACCAGCAGTTTTGCCTGGGCGCAACGGGCCGGCAGCGCCCGGGGGAGGGCGCTAGCTATTAGCGGCACTACGGTGTACGTGGCTGGCGTGGCCACCCCTACGGCAAGCTTTGGTAGCCAAACGATTACAAATGCTGGTGGTGGGCAAACGGCCTTCCTGGCTGCGTTGCCTACCATAGCTGTGCTGGCCACGGCTACCCCTTCGCCCTTGGCTGGCGTAGTTGTGGCGCCCAATCCGGCCCATGGCTTAGCGGTAGTGCAGCTGCCAGTAGTGGCAGTCCCAGAGTCGGCTGTGCTCACCCTGCTCGACGCGGTGGGCCGAGTAGTGCGCGTCACTGCGGCCGCCCCAGCCCAGCAGCACAGCCTAGACTTGCAAGGCTTGGCGCCGGGGGTATACTTGCTGCGCGTGCAAGTAGGAGAGGACTATGCAGTACGCCGCTTGGTAGTAGAGTAGCGGGCGCGCATTATGAGCAGGAGTAGGCCCCAAACCCGGCCGTATCTTTGCCCCATGCCTGCCCCCACTATTGCTAGTACCATCGACCATACTTTGCTGCGGCCCGACTGCACCGAAACTCAGATTCAGCAGCTGTGCCAAGAAGCGCGCGCGCACGGCTTTGCCAGCGCTTGCGTGCCGCCCTGCTACGTGCCGCTAGCCGCCCGCGAGCTTAGTGGCTCGGGCGTGGCCGTGTGCACCGTTATTGGCTTTCCGCTGGGGTATAATAGCAGCCGGGTGAAGTTTCGAGAAGCCGAAATAGCGTTGGCCGAAGGCGCCACCGAGCTGGACTTGGTCCTCAATATCTCGGCCCTAAAATCGGGCAGTTTGGAAGCAGTAAAGGCCGAAATCGAAGACATCGCCGACCTCGCCGACGTGCACGATGCGCTGTTGAAAGTCATCATCGAAACCGCTTTGCTTTCCGAAGAAGAAATAGAAACTGCTGCCCGCCTGTGCACCGAGGCTGGCGCGCACTTCGTGAAAACGAGCACTGGCTTTGCTAGCCGTGGCGCATCGGTGGCCGATGTAGAGCTGCTACGCCGGGTGCTACCCCCCCATATGCGCATCAAGGCCAGTGGTGGCATTCGCACGCGGGCGCAGGCGCTGGCCTTGCTAGCCGCCGGCGCCGACCGTATTGGGGCGTCTAACAGTCTGGCTATCTTGCAAGAAGATGAACCTACGCTTTCTTAACGCGGTGCTTTTCCTGAGCCTTCCGCTGCTAGCGGCCTGTGCGGCTACGGCCCCCGCTGCCCCCGTGGCCCGCACTGCCGCGCCCATCGATACCACGCGCAAGCCCGTGGCTACTGCGCCCGCCGACGACGTGGCCAAGTACCGGCCGGTGTTTGCCCAACCTGCGCCTATCCCCTCGCCGGGCCCCAACGCCCCCAAGCCTACCTCCCCGGCCAAGGCGGTGCCGGTGCCTACGGCCCAGGTAAATGCCCAGTTGGAACAACGCCTGCGCGACCAGGCGTTTACCAACCAAAACGTCAAATACGCCAGTGGCTACCGCGTGCGGGTGTACCTAGGCCTGGAGCGCGAGCAAGTGATGAATATTCGCCGCCAAGTGATTTCGCGCTACCCCGACGAAACCGATTATATCACCTTCAAGCAGCCAGTGTACCGGCTTTATGTGGGCGATTATCTCACCAAGCTCGATGCGGTGCGCGGCCTACTGCGCGTGCGACAGTTTGCGCCCAAGGCCGAGATTGAAGCCATGCAAGTATTGCTGAATAAAACGCCTTAGCCTAGCTCAAGCCACGGATTTAGCGGGAATTTCTAGTTTACCTAGATTTCGTGGGCAATTGGGCATGAAACATTTATGCAGCCGGTAGTGCAGTTACTGCCGCGCCAACTACAAAATCCGTGAAGTCCGAAAAATCAGTTGAATCAGTGGTCCAAGCCCTTAAAGCTCGTGCAGCCGCCATGGCTCCCGACCTATCGGCTCTACGCCGCCACCTGCACGCCAATCCCGAGCTCTCCTTTAAAGAAACTCAAACGGCCGCCTTCGTCACCCAGCAACTGCAAGCGCTGGGCTTGGCACCCTACCCCCTCGCGGGCACCGGAGTGGTGGCCCTCATTGAGGGGCAACCCGGCGGCCCGGTAGTGGCCCTGCGCGCCGACATGGACGCGCTGCCCATCCAAGAGCTGAGCGACATCGCTTATAAATCGACCGTGCCGGGCGTGATGCACGCTTGCGGCCACGATGTGCACACTACTTGCCTGCTCGGCGCCGCCCGCCTGCTTACGGAGTTGCGCAGCGAGTTTAAGGGTACCGTAAAATTGATTTTTCAGCCCGGTGAAGAGCTGCTGCCGGGCGGCGCCTCGCTGATGATAAAAGACGGCGTACTCGAAAATCCTACCCCTGCCGAAATCCTCGGGCAGCACGTTTTTCCGCGGCTGCCGGCCGGGCAAATTGGTGTGCGCAGCGGCCGCTACATGGCCAGCACCGATGAGTTGTATTTGAAAATCAAGGGTAAAGGCGGCCACGGCGCCATGCCCGAACTCAACCTCGACCCCGTGCTGGTAGCCGCCCACCTCATCGTGGCCGCCCAGCAGATTGTGAGCCGCCGCGCTAATCCGAAGCTGCCTTCGGTCCTGAGTTTTGGCAAAGTCATCGCCAACGGCGCTACCAACGTCATCCCCGATGAGGTCTACATTGAGGGGACATTTCGCACCCTCGACGAGGCGTGGCGCAACGAGGCCCACCAGCACCTGCGCCAGCTTTGCGAAGGATTGGCCGCCAGCATGGGCGCCGTGTGCGAGCTAGAAATTCGGCGCGGCTACCCCTGCCTCGACAACAACCCCGCCGTAACGGCCCGCGTGCGCGCCGCCGCCGAGCAGTACCTGGGTGCCGAAAACGTAATCGAACTCGACCAGTGGCTGGCGGCTGAAGACTTCGCGTATTTCTCGCAGGCCGCCCCAGCTTGCTTTTACCGGCTAGGCACGCGGGCCGCCGACGGGCGCTTTGCGGCATCGGTGCACACGCCAACTTTTGATATTGATGAGCAGGCTCTTAGCGTGGGCGCTGGCCTCATGGCCTGGCTTACCTTGCAGGAATTAGCTGGAGTCTCAGCAGGTTAAGTTAATTATTTTTAAGGACTTATTATCAATTTTATTTTATGCGTCGATTAATGACTCTTGCGCTGGTAGGTAGCGCGTTATCAGGTAGTGCCCAAACTACGCGCACGGTGCAGTCAACTCTGCTCTGGCCCGAATTGCAAGGCGAGCTAGCGTTGAAAAACGGTGATTATTTGCTGCTAGCGCTCCGGGGCGAGCGCACCACTGCCGATGGCTATGCCCAACGCACCTTGGGCTTTGATACCCGCCGCGCTACGGTGGCCTACGAGCACTTCTGGGATGCCAACTGGAGCTGGGGCGGCACGGCCCGCTACGAGTGGCGCAGCAGCAGCTACGACTTGCTGGTGCCCGAGCTGCTGGTGCGCCACCGGGCGCCTATTTTCGGCGGCATCACCTTTGGGCAGCGCCTGAGTGCCGAGTATATTATTCCAGCTAACACCAACTACCTGGGCGGCTCAGGGCCGAAAAGTCAATTCTGGGGTCGGCTTCGCGTCGACCTCGAGAAAGTAATTGCGCTCGGTGGCGATGCGACTACCGGCCTAGCCCTGCGCCCGCGCCTGAGCTACGAAGCCAGCACGCATCTGCGCTTGCAAAAAACGGATAATGACCTCGACGAGCGGACCATTCAGTTTACCAGCTTGCGCGCTGAGGTCGGCGCGCGGGTATCGCCACACTTCGACTTTACTCCCTGGTTTGCTTACCAAACGAATTACTTGGTTACGCTGCCGCAGTATGACAAAAACGGGGTTCAAACAGCGGGAGGTAATTTGAACCTGGTGTACCCAACCGTTGGCCTCGACTTGCGCTATACCATCTTGCCAGCCGGGGGCAAGGCCACTCGTCAGCAACTGCCTACCCAACACTAGGCAGGAGTAGTGCCAAATTGACATTATTATTTATTTTTAAAAAAAGCCCTCCAATCATATGTAAGGGCTTTTTTAATGACTGTAATTTATGCAATTCTGCAAAATTGTTTTTGTGCTAAATCTATTTTAAGACTTTTTGTCTTGAAATTAGTTTCGGTATAGATTTTATAGGTAACAGGTGTCGCCGCTAGTAAAAGTGGCTGTTGCTAACCTTAAAACATCTTATTTCCGATGGCCACCTTATTGTATAATAACCAGCCTGCTCTTCGTCCTGCCCGCGCCTTTAACTCCATGTTGAGCGAGTTGCTGCGCGATGCTCAGCCCACCACGCCTCAGCCTTCGACGAGCTTCGTGCCAGCTGCCGATATCTTCGAAAATGCCCAAGGCTACGAGTTACACTTGGCGCTGCCAGGCGTTGCGAAAGATGCTGTGAGCATTGATTTTCAGGAAAACCAATTGGTTGTGACTGGCACCCGGCCGGCCCCCGCTACGGAAGGCGAAAACGTGCCGACGGCGCGCCGCCTCGAAACCCGTTTTGGTGAATTCCGTCGGGCTTTCCGCTTGCCTGAGACAGTTAACGTGAAGGCTATCAGCGCCGAGCTCACCGACGGCCTGCTACGCGTGACGTTGCCTTTCGATACCGAGAAAGTAACCAAACAGCACATCGAAGTGCGCTAAGACTTGTAAAAAAAGGCACCTGCTAAGGTGCCTTTTTTGGTCTGACAATTGTTTAGTAAATAGTGGGCTAGCGAGCCCAAAGCAACCCTTGGGCACGAAAGAACATCCCCTTAGCGTTAGGGTGCAACGCGCAGCGGTGAGCGGGTAAGGCTACATTTTTTTTGTGGAGTTTGCTGGTTTTCGCTTGTAGTTTGTTAATTCGTCTTTAAATAATTTCCCTTCTTAATCATACCACCCCGATGCAAGCTAAAAATATGATGCTCGGCCTGATGACTTCCGCCATTTTGGGTGGGGGCGTGGCCGTAGGGGGGTACAAGCTGCTGGAAGCCGAGCCGGGCAACGTGGCTCAGTCTAGCGTAGCTTCTGACCCCCAGGTACGTTACACTTCGGCCATGCGCAGCAGCACCTACGCAGCACCCGAGGGGCTTAATTTTGTGGCTGCCGCTGCGGCTACTACCCCCGCCGTAGTGCACGTGATGACGGAATACAAAGCGGAGCCTCAGCAACAGTCGCGGATGCAGATGGACCCTTTTCTGCGTCAATTTTTCGGCGACCAATTTGATGGTCAGCTGCGCGGCCAGCGTGAGCCGCAGGGCGGGGGCGAAGGCTCGGGCTCGGGCGTGATTATCGCGGCTAACGGCTACATCGTTACCAATAACCACGTTATCGACAAGGCTTCGAAGGTAACAGTGGTGCTGGACGACAAGCGCAAGTATGACGCCGAGGTGGTGGGCGCTGACCCTAGCACCGACTTGGCCGTGCTCAAAGTGAAAGCCGACAACCTACCGTTTATCAAATACGGCAACTCGGACGACGTGAAGGTGGGCCAGTGGGTGCTTGCTGTGGGCAACCCTTTCAACCTGAACTCGACCGTAACGGCGGGTATTATCTCGGCTAAAGGCCGTAATATCAACATTCTGCGCCGTGAGGATAACATGGGCGTGGAGTCGTTCATTCAGACCGATGCCGTGGTAAACCCCGGCAATTCGGGTGGCGCGTTGGTAAACACCAACGGCGACCTGATTGGCATTAACTCGGCCATTTCTTCGCACACTGGCTCGTTTGAAGGCTACGCTTTTGCAGTGCCAAGTGCCATTGTGAGTAAGGTGGTTGACGACTTGCTGAAGTATAAAGTAGTGCAGCGGGCTTTGCTCGGCGTGCAAATTCAAGAAGTAGATGCCCGCTTGGCTTCCGAAAAGAAGCTGAATACCCTAAATGGCGTGTACGTGCAGGGTTTAAGCCAGAGCAGCTCGGCGGCGCAGGCTGGCCTGAAAATCGGCGACATCATTACGGACATCAACGGGGTAATGGTAAACACGGCCTCGCAGCTGCAGGAGCAAGTAGCGCGCTTCCGCCCTGGTGACAAAATCAAAGTGGGCTACCTGCGTAGCGGTTCGAAAGAGGCTACGACGGCTACGCTGCACAACGCGGCTGGTACTACGGCGGTGGTGCATGAGCTACCCGCTGATGCTGCCGTGAAGTATGAAGGTGCGAAGCTGGCTCCCGTGTCGGCTCGTCTGCAAAACTCGCTTGGCATCGATGGCGGGGCGCAGATTTCGGACATCAAAGGCAGCAATTTCAAGGAAACGGGTATGGCCGATGGCTTCATCATCACGCGTATTGACAAGAACGTGGTGCGCAAGCCCGCCGACGTGCAGGCTTACCTAGACCGTGCGAAGGATAATTCGGGGGCGTTGGTAGAAGGCGTGTATCCCGATGGCCGCAAGGCCTATTACCCCATCGGCCGCGAATAAGCGCCCGCTGGGACAGCAGAAAGCCCTCGCCAACTACTGGCGAGGGCTTTTTTGTGGCGTAATAGGTGCGCATAGCTGCCCGCTGGCGGCCTTTATAGGCTGGGGCTCTCGCCTGCTTGAGGGGGTAGGGGGGTATCTTTGTGCGCCCTACCCTCTACCCATGCTGCTACCTGCTACGGTGCCCGCCGATGCTTTTTCTTTGGAATACCGCCCCGAGCAGCACCTGCTGATTGGGCGCTGGCTGCGTCCCGTTACGCTAGCCGAGGCCCAAGCTATATATGAGGCGCTGCTGGCGGCCGCGCTGGCCCACGACAATTGCCGGCACTGGCTGCTTGATATTCGCCGCCGGGCAGTGGGCGATGCTGCGCTCATTCACTGGTTCGGCGAGGCGTTTACACCCCGGCTTGCGGCGGCTTTTGCCAGCCCGGTTTACATTGCCTACTTCGCCATGATAACCCACGACGAAGCGGCTGCGAACCCTAGCCTGGACGATAATATTCAACAAGGGACAATTCTAGGTACCCATTACCATTACTTTAACCAGGAGGGCGACTGCCTGGCCTGGCTGGCGCACCAGCTATAACGGGAAGCGACAACTCTGCGTAAGCGGCCTAAATCGTCCGAGCCATTCAGCCTATGCAGCCATCGCCGCCCACTATATTTTCGCTTGATTTTGATGCCGCTTCGAAGCAGCTAGTGGGTCGCTGGCTGCACGATACGGACAACAACGACCTTTATCCCTCCTATGAGCGGCTGCTGGCCGCTGCCCAAGCCCACGGCAAATGCCGTTTTTGGCTGCTCGATATGCGCCAGCGCAGTTGGCAGCCTGCCAGCTTTGCCCAGTGGATGAGCGACTTGCTGGCTAGAAAAGTAGTGCGCGAGCTTGGGTCGCCCGTATTTGTGGCCTATGTGGCTGCTGAAAGCCTGCGCGAAGCCATTGAAAGCACTGCCACCGAAGCAATGCTGCGGCAGGTGGCCCAGGCCGAGTTCTACCCCTACTTTTTTAGTGATGAAGGAGCCGCCCGCGACTGGCTTCTTTACTACCAAACCCATCCCGAACAGAAGCCCAGCCTGCAACACTCCTAGGTTGTACCTAGCCCGCGCCTACCCGGCGGGGGCTTTATTTTTGTAGTTTTGCTCAGCATCCTACCCCCCCCATTAGTATATGAAGCAGGCCCTTGAAGAAGCCACTACGCCCGATGTAACGGTGGCTCACCCCCACGCCGACCCCCACGGCATTCAGGATGTGCTGCGCCAGCTCGGCATCAAGGCCGAAAACCCCGCTTATAGCACCGGGCGCCAGTGGGGCGGGGCAGGTACTAGCTTGAAAACCATTGTATCGCCCGCCGATGGGCAGCGCATTGCGGCCGTGGCCGTGGCTACCGTAGCCGACTACGAAACAGTAGTGCAGGCTGCGCAGGCGGCCTTTCCAGTGTGGCGGTTGGTGCCCGCGCCGCAGCGCGGCGACATTGTGCGCCAAATTGGTTTGGAGCTACGCCACCACAAGGAAGCCTTGGGCAAGCTGGTGAGTTATGAGATGGGCAAAATCTTGCAAGAGGGCTTGGGCGAAGTGCAGGAAATGATTGACATCTGCGACTTTGCGGTGGGCCTAAGCCGGCAGTTGCACGGTTTCACCATGCACTCGGAGCGCCCTGCGCACCGCATGTACGACCAGTACCACCCGCTGGGCCTTGTGGGGATTATTTCGGCGTTCAACTTCCCCGTGGCGGTGTGGAGCTGGAATGCTATGCTGGCTGCCGTGTGCGGCGATGTCAGCATTTGGAAACCGTCGGAGAAAACGCCGCTGGTCGCCGTGGCCGTGCAGCACATCATTCGCAAGGTGCTGGAAGAGAATGACCTGCCCGAAGGCGTGTTCAACCTCGTGTTGGGTGGCCCCGAAGTAGGGGCCGCCATGGCCGCCGATGAGCGCGTGCCCCTCGTATCGGCCACTGGCAGCACCCGCATGGGCCGCGCCGTGGGCGCTGCTGTGGGCCAGCGCCTGGGCCGCGCCTTGCTTGAGCTAGGCGGCAACAACGCCATCATCCTTACCCCCCAAGCCGACCTCGACATGGCCATGCGCGCCATCGTGTTTGGGGCAGTGGGCACGGCTGGGCAGCGCTGCACCACCACGCGCCGCCTCATCATCCACGACAGCATTTATGAGGAAGTGAGCCAGCGGCTATTGGCTGCCTACGCCAAGCTGCCGGTGGGCCACCCCTTGCAAGCCGGTACCCTGGTAGGCCCACTCATCGATGCCGATGCCGTGGCGCTCTTTACCGATGCGCTCGAAAAAGTGCAGCGGGAAGGCGCTACGCTACTTGCTGGTGGCCAAGTAGTAAGCAGTGCTGAACTGCACGGCGGCCACTACGTGCTGCCCGCGTTAGTGGCCGCCGAAAACCATTACCCTACCGTGCAGGCCGAAACCTTCGCGCCCATTCTCTACCTTATTAAGTACAGCGGGGGGGTAGGGGAGGCCATTCGCTTGCAAAACGATGTGCGCCAGGGATTATCGTCGGCTATCTTCACACTCAACCTGCGCGAGGCCGAAGCTTTCTTGGCCGCGCCCGGCTCCGACTGCGGCATTGCCAATGTGAACATCGGTACCAGTGGCGCCGAAATTGGCGGGGCATTCGGCGGCGAAAAGGAAACCGGCGGTGGCCGCGAGTCTGGCTCCGACGCTTGGAAAGTATACATGCGCCGCCAAACCAATACTGTCAATTACGGCACTGAGCTGCCACTAGCACAAGGTATTAAATTTGATATTTAAGACATCCTAGAAAGCACAAAAAGCCTCACTGGACGTATCCGGCGAGGCTTTTTGTATGAATAATTATCCCCACCTATTATTGATTATAGCGTATGTCGCCGTGGCCTTTGTATAGCAAGCCGTTGTTATTAAAAAGCACGTAGTACAGCCGGTACGTTTCGTTAGGATTTAAGCCCAATTGGGCATAGTCGAATGCGTAGACATGGCCGCCGGTGAAATTGCCGTGTTCTAGTCTTTTTACCACTTGGTAGGTCCGGTTTACCAAAACTGCTGTGACGGTGTAGCTTACGGCCGAACCATTCGTTTGCAGTATCCAGTTAGCCCGCGAGGCCGGGTTGGGATAAGTGTAGGTGAAACCTACTAGAGTGGGCTGCTGCGGACTATTGAGCGCGATGCTAAGCTCGGGAAATAACGCTGTTTCCTGCTCATTCCAGGTAGCATCGCTGGTCCAATCGGTGGGGTCTTGGGCGCCGTTTGCCATACCATTATTGCTTCGGTACGAGATGCCGTCATCAGGCCCAAAGTCGAGGGTAGGGCTTGTGTCTTTTTTATGACAAGCAGCCAGGACAAGTAAAGCAGCAATAAGTAGTAATCGAGGCATAGAAATGCAAAAAAATGAGTTGGCAAAATAAACACCAAACCCAACTTTTTGCCATTGCTATTTACTGGTTGCCGGCGGTTTGCTGCACCACTTCAGGCAGTACTTTGCTGAGCGCCTCGGCCTGGGCCCGCGTAAAATTACCCTGCACCTGCACGAGCACAAACGACCCCAGCGCATCGGGCATAGAGCCGGTAGCCACTAGCTCACTCACTTGGTCGCCCGAAGCTTTCACTACGTATTGGTAGTTGGTAGCACCCGCGTTGGAGCTGACCAGCGACGTGTAGCGCTCGGCCTGTAGCAAGCCAGTTACTTCGCCATTGAGGCCCTCGCGCACCAAGTTTTGCGCACTGCCCGAGGTAGGGGTAAACGTCATCACGCGCGCCGTGCGGATACCCGTGATGGCGTTGGTTAAGTCGTTGCCACCAAGTAGCTTGCCCACCCGCACCAGGGCCATGCGTTGCAACAAATCAGCCGACCATTCGGTGGTGCGGAAGCCAGACCGGTCGCGGTACTTCGCAAAAAAAGCTGCTACCGTTCGGGCCGGCGTGCCCGGGCCGCCCGCCCGGCAGGCCCCAAGTAGCGCCAAAGCCAGTAGCAAGGCGCCCACGGCTAGGCGCCCGGTAAGGCGGTGTTTGGTGAAAGCGTTGGTCATGAATTATTTGAGAATTAAACACTGGTTTGCAGCAACCAGGTAGCGCCCTATGGCAGTTGAGGAGGGGTAGGAAACAATAGAAGCGCGCTCCTCAGCAGCTCTGCGCAGAAAGCTATCTAACGCTAGGGTGCCAAGGAACGCGCTTCTTAAGGAAGATGCGTAGCGGCCAGCCGCTTAGCTATGCGCCCCGGCCGAGTCGCCCTTCACAAGCTCGTCGTTCTCGCCGCGGCGCTGGCCTTGGCTATCGCGCGGGCCTTCGGCGTTCGTAATTTCATCTTCCTCGTCCGACGACACATAGACGTTGGTAGTAGGGCCGAGGCCGCCGGTTTTCTGGGCTAAGTCGGCTTCAGCTTGGGCAAATTTTAGGTTGAGCAGCGCGTCGTCGCCAGTGGTTTCGTCGGCTTTTTTCGAAGGATTTTGGGCCATTATGCACTGCCGGCTGGTCGGGAAATGAACGGCCGCCGGGCGCCTGTTAGTACGCGGCCGAAGCTGTGAGGTTGAGGTAAGGGTAGGGCCACCGGCCGTAGTAGGTGTAATTTTGCAAGCAGCAACCCGTATTTATGTTCCTTCATTAAGCTTATGTCCCACACGTCGCCCCCCACCGATTTCGACCCGCAACACAACCCTTGGCAAACTCTCGGCACCGAAACGAAGTACCAAAATCCCTGGATTCGGGTGCGGGAAGACCAGATTATCAACCCCAACGGGGGCTCAGGCGTCTACGGCGTGGTATCGATGCAAAACAAGGCCATTGGCATTGTGCCCGTTGATGCCGACGGCAATACCTGGCTCGTGGGCCAGTACCGTTACACCCTCAACGAGTACAGCTGGGAAATTCCGATGGGAGGCGGCCTGCTCGACGTACCCATTCTAGAGTCGGCCCAGCGCGAGCTGCGCGAAGAAACCGGCCTGCTAGCCCGCACCTGGACGCGCATTTCGCGCCTCCACACCTCCAACTCGGTTACCGATGAGGAAGGGTTTGTATTCTTAGCCGAAGACTTGGAGCAGGGCGAATGGGAGCCCGAAGAAAGCGAAGACCTGCGCCTCTGGAAGCTACCCCTAGCCCAAGCCATCGAGCTGATTATGGAAGACCGCATTACCGATGCCATCAGCGTAGCTGGCCTGCTTAAGGCCGAGCGCGTGCTAGCTAGCCGTAACTAAAGGGGGTAGGGGCAGGGCACCCCGCCCCTGCGAAAGCCCAAGCCGGTGGCAGCCAACAGTTCCTAGTACCTATTTTTGCCTTATGCCCGCCTTCTTGCGTTACCTCGGTCATCGGCTCTATACTACTTGGGCCACTTTTTGGTTTGTCGCGCCTTTTTTTGCTACCTACCCGGCACAGTGGGTGCTAAGCCAGCGCCCCGAGTGGCTGCGGTTCTTGCACGGCATCAACCGGGGCTGGGCCAAGTTCTCCATCTTTATGTGGGGCGTGCCGTTTGAGGTGGTGCGCGAAAGTACCCACCCGGTGCCCCAGCCCTGTATTTACGTGGCCAACCACGGCTCGTACGTGGATATTCTGGTGCTTTTTCGCACCATTCCGGGTTTCCTCAATATGATGGGGAAGGACTCGTTAGCCAAAGTGCCACTATGGGGGCCCCTATTTGGCAAAACTTACATCACCGTCAACCGCCGCAGTGTGGTGAGCCGGGGTCGCGCCATGGCCCAGGCCCGCCAAGCGCTAGCGCAAGGCCGGCCGCTGGCGCTATTTGCCGAAGGCACCATCGGCGACAAGCCCGGCGAAGAGTTGCAGCCCTTCATGGATGGCGCTTTTCAGCTAGCCATTGCCACTGGTGTGCCGCTGGTGCCCGTAAGCATGCCCCTGAACCACAAGTTTATGCCCTCGGTGAAGGGCCTGCGGGTGCGCTACGCACCGCTGCGCATTATTTTCCACGAAGCCATCGAAACCAAAGGCCTCACCCAAGACGATGTGCCGGCTCTTAAAGCCAAGGTAGCCGCCCAAATTGCCGATGACTTCGTGCCCGAAGGCCGGGGCATCCCCGAGCCTAGCCGCTGGCGCTGAGCAAGCTAACCCACGGCCCCAGATTTATTTCGTACGCAGCCCGCCGCTGCCCTACCCCTCCCTTTTACATGAACACCGACCTCGAAACCCTCCGCGGCTTAGCCCACCTGGCCCGCCTCGAATTTGACCCGGCCCACGAAGAGCAGATGTTGACCGACCTCAACAAAATTCTGGATTGGGTGGCCCAACTAGAGCAAGTGAATACCGATGGGGTGGCGCCGCTGGTGCATTTATCGCAGGAGGTCAATGTGTTGCGCGATGACAAAGCCCACAACACCGTTACCCACCAGGAAGGCCTGCGCAATGCGCCGCGCAAAGATTCAGACTATTTCCGCGTGCCTAAGGTGCTCGACTAACGCTTGCCTACTCTGCTGTTGCCCGAACCTGCTGCGCGCCGCTGGCTCAGCTTCGCCGCCCTGCTAGCAGTGCTGGCGCTGGGGCTGGCTGCCTACTATTATTTCACGGGCGAGGCGGCTACGCTGCCGCTGCGCCTAGTGCCACACTTGGCGCCGGTACCCCTCACCCTGGACTCGGTAGCGGTGGGGCCGGCACGTTTGCCGCTGGCTCTCAGCGGCTTTATCACTACCCTTACCCACGATGTGGGCGGGCCCTACACGCAGCCCGTGGCGGCCGGCCTATGGCTGGCTATACTGGCGCTGGTATTGGCCGGCTGGCTGGCGGTGGTGAGTGGCCTGCGCCGACCGGCTTTTGTGGCGGGCACGGCACCCGTTATTTTTCTGCTGCTCTCGCTTAATGTGGATGCTTTGGGCATTTTTGCGGGCACCAAGCAATACTTTTTGTGGCTGAGTTTAGGGCTGCTGGGCTCGGCGGCGCTGGGCCTACAGCTTTTTGGTGAAAAAGTGCCGCTACGCGGCCGCGTAGCCATTTTTGGGGGCTTAGTAGCGCTGCTGGCTAGCTTAATTTATGCGAAAACTACCCTGCCGCCCGACGAGACGCTGCTGCAACTGGCCGCCTACAGCACCCCGGCGGGAGCGGCATTGGTGGCCGCCTTGGTGCTATGGATAGGGGTAGAGAATATCCGCGCCCTCCTGTGGTTCAACACGCAGGCCGAGCGGCCCGAAAGCCGGTTTGGGCTACTGCCTTTTGTGTTGGCTAGTGGGCTGTACCTAGGCGCTTTAGGGCTTTACTATTGGAACGACGGACAGCTGGCGCTTGGCTGGGGGCTGCACCTCGACCCACTAGTGTTGCTGCTACCGGCCGTGTTGGCGGGGGGGGTAGGCTTGCGACAACGCGCGCCTAGTTATGCGGGCTGGTTGCCTGTGGCAGCCGCCCAGCCGCTGTACTGGCTGCTGGTAGCCGCCGCGGCCGGAGCATTAAGCTACGCCTTCGCCACTGCCAACGACCCGTTGCTGGCCGCCGCCCGCGATTTTAGCGTGCTGGCGTTGGGGCTGCTGGGGGCGGCTTTTCTGCTGTATGTGTTGGTAAATTTTGGCTCGCTCATCCAGCAGCGGCTGCGGGTGTACCGCGTGGTGTTTGAGCCGCGCCGCTTGCCCTTCTATACGGTATATGTGTTGGGGGTAGGGGCGCTGCTCTTATATGAGCTGCGTTTCAACTGGCCCCTGCTCGACCAAGTGCAGGCCGGGCAGTATAACCAGCTCGGCGACCTTACGCGCCAGCAAAGCGAAGCACACCCCGACGACCTCCCCCTGGCGTTGCTGGCCGAGCGCTACTACGCCGAAAGCGGCGATATACTTGCCCGCTTCAACCGGCGGGCGCAGCTGGGCCGCGCCGCGCTCTACCGCTTCCGCAGCCAGCTGCAAAACGAACAAAATGCTCTGCGCCGCGCCTTGCTTCGCCAGCCCGATGCCAAAGTATCGGTGCATCTCGCGGCGTTGCTCACCTCGCCTGCCGACTTTTTCGACTGCCTCGAAGCGCTGCGCCAAGCGCGCCGTGCCGCGCCGCAGAGCTTTCCGCTCACGTCTGACTTAGCCCAGCTCTTCACCCGCTCAACGCTAACTGACTCGGTGGCGCTGTACCTTGACCGGGCCGAAAAGCTGCAGCCAGCTTCTTACGTGAGCCAAACCAACCAATTAGGTTTCTTGCTGAGCCAAAACTTGTTGCCGGCCGCCCAAAAGCTAGCCGCCAGCGCACCAGCTACTGCCGGCGAACCGGCTTTGGCAGCCAATAAAGCCTTGGTGCAATTGCTGGCTAAAGGTACTGGCGAGGCGCCTACCCCCCCCGGGGCCGCCGACCTCGGCGCGGCCGATTTTGCCCATGTGTACCAGGCTGCTTTGCTAACTATTCGTGGCCAGCAACCAGCAGCCGTGCGCCAGTTGCTGGCTAGCCTAGCTGGGCTGGCCGCCCGGCCAGGCAATGCCGTCTACTACGAGCAACTGGTGTTTCTGCAGGCGCTGGCTTACCATGCCAGTGGCCAGGAGGTGGCGGCTCGCCAAACGCTTGCGCCACTCACGGCAGGCACGAGTGCCACGGCGGGCTACTACCAGTATGTATTGGGCTTGTGGCAGTTGCAGCAAGGGCAATATGCCACGGCGGCCAACCAGCTGACGCTGGCGGCCACGCATGGCGCCGGCGATGCCCGCTTGGCGCGCGCCTGGGCGTTGGCTTACAGCGGGCAGCTTGATTCGGCGCGGTTAGCCGGGGAGCGGCTGGTAGCAGTTGGCCCAGCGCCTACTCAGCAAAGTGCCCGGCAGCTTACGCAGTTGCTGAGCGCGGGTGGTCTGCCCGCCCCAGCTGCATCAGCCACGAGCAGCCAGCCATTAGTTGCGCAGGCGCAAGCAGCTGAAACTAGTAATCAGCCCAAAGCCACGGCATTATACCAGCAAATTGTTCGCGAAGTACCTTTCAACGAAACGGCCATATT
Source organism: Hymenobacter ginkgonis (assembly GCF_009755225.1). Classification (GTDB taxonomy): domain Bacteria; phylum Bacteroidota; class Bacteroidia; order Cytophagales; family Hymenobacteraceae; genus Hymenobacter; species Hymenobacter ginkgonis. Next base: position 459,187 of record NZ_WQKZ01000004.1, on the reverse strand, counting down.
GGCCGCGGCGCGCTACTATACCAGCCGCCGCCAAGTAAGTGCGGCCTACGAAGCGCTACGCTTGGGGCTGCTCGAAAACCCGGCTTCTATTGCGCTGCAACAGGCCTACGCCCTGGCTGCCGCCGATGCCGGACTGGCCGATTTAGGACAGTCTGCGCTCGACCAGCTGCGGCCGCGCCTCAGCCCCGCGCAATACGCTAACTTGCTGGCGCAATTCACCGCCCACCGGGCAGCCCACGCGGCGGCTGTCGCGTCTTTCTCCGACGCGTCGGCCCCGCCGGTACCCGTCCGCTAACTTCCTTCTGCTCATGCCTATCGCTACTGCCTCACCCTTCGTCATCCAGACTACCAACATCGCTAAGGAATACGTGATGGGTACCGAGCACATCCACGCCCTGCGCTCGGTGAGCATCGATATTAAGCGCGGCGAATACGTTGCGTTTATGGGTCCCTCGGGCTCGGGCAAAAGCACGCTCATGAACATCGTGGGCTGCCTCGATACGCCCACGCAGGGCCAGTACATCCTCAATGGCCAGGATGTGAGCCGCATGACCGACAACCAACTAGCTGAGGTGCGCAACAAAGAAATTGGCTTTGTTTTCCAGACCTTCAACCTGCTGCCGCGCTCCACTTCGCTCGACAATGTGGCCCTACCCCTCATTTATGCGGGCTTGGGCAAGCGCGAGCGCAACGAGCGCGCCCTTGAGGCATTGCGCTCGGTGGGCCTGGCCGACCGAGCCGGCCACCGCCCCAACGAGCTTAGCGGCGGCCAGCGCCAGCGCGTGGCCATCGCCCGCGCCCTTGTGAACACGCCCAGCGTGCTGCTGGCCGACGAACCCACCGGTGCCCTCGATTCTAAAACGAGCTACGAAATTATGGGGCTCTTTGAGGCCCTGTATGCCAAAGGCAATACCATTATTATGGTAACGCACGAAGAGGATATTGCGCGCTACGCCCATCGGATTGTGCGCCTGCGCGACGGCCTTATCGAAACCGACGAAATCAACCACGAGGTATCGCAGCCCGCCATTAATTCGTTTAGCCATTAAGGTGGGGGTAGGGCTAGGGCTGCTAAGCCAGCTTGATTGGCGAGTCAGCCCCACGCATACATTACTATAAGGAGTAGCTCCATGAAAATTTACACCAAAACCGGCGACACGGGCCTTACTTCGCTCATTGGTGGCACGCGGGTGCCCAAGTCGAGCCTGCGCATCGACTGCTACGGCACGGTGGACGAGTTGAACTCCTACCTGGGCCTGCTGCGCGACCAGGACGTGAATGCCACCCGCCGCGACTTACTGAAAGAAATGCAGGACCGGTTGTTCACTATCGGTTCGCACCTGGCCACCGACCCTGGCAAAGAGCTGCGCCAGCGCCTACCCGACCTGCACGCCGCCGACGTGGCCCTACTCGAAACCGAAATGGACCGCATGAATGAAAGCCTACCCCCCCTGCGCGAGTTCATCCTGCCCGGTGGGCATCCCGCCGTGTCGTTTGGGCACGTAGCCCGCTGCGTATGCCGCCGCGCCGAGCGCTTGGTTATCGCGCTGCACGACGAAGCACCCGTGGAAGACTTGATAATCATGTACTTGAATCGCTTATCAGATTACCTGTTTGTATTAAGCCGCCAAATGGCCCACGAGCTAGGGGTAGCAGAAGTAACCTGGAAGCCTCGCACGTAGTTACTACCCTATCTCCTCCCACCCGCCCCGGCCCCCTGGCCGGCTTACCCCCGAGTTTTTACGCTTTATCTTATGCTCGACACTTTCGCTATCGACATTCAGCCCACGGCTACCTCGCGTCTTGCCGAGCTAGACCCGGCCAACATGGAATTTGGCAAGCTCTTCGCCGACCACATGCTGACCGTCGAGTTTACCGACGGCGAGTGGCAGCAGCCGCGCATCGTACCCTACGGCCCACTCACTATTAGCCCTGCCAACTCGGCCCTGCATTACGGCCAAGCTATTTTTGAAGGCGCTAAAGCCTATCGGCAGGCCGATGGCAGCGTGGCGCTCTTCCGGCCCCTCGACAATTGGCGTCGCCTCAATGCCTCGGCCGAGCGCATGGCTATGCCTACCGTGCCGGAAGATATTTTTCTGCAAGGGCTGCGCGAGCTGGTGAAGCTTGATGCCGGCTGGGTACCCGATACGGCAGGTAGCTCGCTCTATCTCCGGCCCTTCATGTTTGCTACCGATGGCTTCCTGGGTGTGCGGCCTTCCGAGAAGTACCATTTTGGCATTATTACTTGCCCGGTGGCGGCGTTCTTCACTAAGCCGGTGCGCGTGCGCTTCGAGCAGAAATACGTGCGCGCCGCCCCCGGCGGCGCTGGCTATGCCAAAAACGCCGGCAACTATGGTGCGGCCATGCTGCCTAGCAAGCTGGCTCAACAAGAAGGCTACCACCAACTGCTTTGGACTGATGCCTCGGAGCACCAGTACGTAGAAGAGTCGGGCGCTATGAACGTGATGTTTGTTATTGACGGTGTTATCATTACGCCGGCTCTTTCAACTTCTATTCTGGATGGTATTACGCGCCGCTCGGTGCTGGAGCTAGCCCGCGATTGGGGCCTGCCAGTGGAAGAGCGCCGGGTATCAAGCCGCGAAGTAGTGGCCGCCATCCAGGAAGGTCGTCTTACCGAGGCCTTTGGCGTGGGCACCGCCGCTACCATTGCGCCCATCGCCACTATCGGCTACGAAGGCCACAACTACGACCTGCCGGCCCTGCTCGACGATGCCTTTGCCCGTAGGGTAGGGGCGGCCCTCGAAGCCATCCGCACCGGCCACGCCGCCGACCCCCACGGCTGGATGGTTGCCGTGTAGCTACCCGCAAAAAGTAGGGGTAGGCAACTTGGCGCTCAGCCTTTGCAAAATTTACAAAACCAGTAGGAAAGGCTAGTCGGAATCCCGGCTAGCCTTTTTTTGTTCGACCTTTGCCCCCAGGTTATTTGCTGAAGCTCCGCTTCACCATCTCACTAACCCGTTACCTAACTATTCCCCATCACATGACCCAAGACCAGATAAAGGACTTGAAGGGCCGCGCCGAGGCCTTGAGGAGGTATCTTTGACTACGATAGCCGCAAAGAACAAGTGACGGCCGCCGAGGCCGAAACACTAGCACCCAACTTCTGGGACGACTCGAAGGCTGCCGAGCTTAAGCTCAAGGAAATCAAGAGTATCAAAACCTGGACTGACGACTACGAAGCCGTGCAGCGGGCGGTGGCCGATACTGATGTGCTCTACGACTTCTACAAGGAGGGCGATGCTACGGAGGCCGAAATTCAAGCCGAATACGAGGCTACCCAAGCCAAAGTAGAGGCGCTAGAATTTAAGCGCATGCTCTCGGATGAGGAAGACCAGTTGTCGGCTATCATCGACATCAATCCCGGTGCCGGTGGTACCGAAAGCCAAGACTGGGCCGAAATGCTCATGCGCATGTACATCATGTGGGGCGAAAGCAAGGGTTTTAGCGTCAAGCAACTGAGCTACCAGCCTGGTGAAGGTGCGGGTATCAAATCAGCATCGTTGGAGATTGATGGTCCCTTTGCCTATGGCTACCTCAAGAGCGAAATTGGTGTGCACCGCTTGGTTCGCATGTCGCCCTTCGACAGCAGTGGGCGGCGGCATACGTCGTTTGCTTCCGTGTTTGCCTACCCCGTGGTTGATGATACTATCGTGATTGACATCAACCCCGCTGACATCTCCTGGGATACCTTCCGGGCGGGCGGCGCAGGTGGCCAAAACGTGAACAAGGTCGAAACCGCCGTGCGCCTCACGCACGCGCCCTCAGGCATTATCATTGCCGTGCAGATTGAGCGCTCGCAGCTTATGAATAAGGAACATGCCCTGCGGATGCTCAAGTCGCGCCTCTACCAGCAGGAGATGGACAAGCGTAACCTAGAACGCGACAAGGTTGAAGCCACTAAAAAGCGTATTGACTTCGGCTCTCAGATTCGCAACTACGTGCTGCATCCCTACAAGCTTATCAAGGACTTGCGCACCGGCATCGAGCGCACCGATGTGCAAAACGTGCTCGATGGCGACCTAGACGAATACATTAAAGGTTACCTAATGCAGAGCTAAACCCTGGTTAATACAACCGTCATATTAGAAGAATCCCGGCTGACAGTCGGGATTTTTTTTGGCCTCCTGATAATGCAGTTGCTCCTAGCTGTTGCCGAAGATAACTATTTGATAATCTTTTAACTATAAGTTTTGATTGTTCTTCTTGTAACAAATGAGTTCATTTTGAGATAACCGGCGGCTCAAATTTCGAGTGCGATTCCTGCTTATACTTGCCCCATCTGTTTCGAAAGCACCCTGCTTTGAATCATCACTAAACCACTTCAATCATGAAGAAACACTTATTCTGGGTCGTTTTGCTCCTAGCCGGCATTTGCCAGCAGGCTTGGGCACAGGACCGAGCCATATCGGGTAAGGTAACTGACCGGAGCACCGGCCAGGGCCTACCAGGGGTTACTATCATTGTGAAGGGCCAGCCGACTATCGGTACTTCTACTAATGCCGATGGCGCGTACACCTTGAGTGTACCATCCGTAGCGACTACACTCGTTTATAGCTTTGTGGGCTATGCTACACAAGAAGCTCCTATTACGGGGGCAAATACTATTTCGATAGCGCTGGCTACCGACACCAAGCAGCTCAACGAAGTCGTAGTTACGGCTCTCGGTGTAGAGCGGAGCCGCAACTCGCTGGCGTACTCAGCTACCCAAGTAGATGGTAGCGACATCACAGTTGCTCGTAACCCTAACCCTATCAACGGACTTTCAGGCAAAGTAGCCGGCCTGGCAATTACTCAGTCGAACACGCTGGGTGGTTCGTCAAACGTGATTATTCGAGGTACCAAATCTATTTCCGGGAATAACCAAGCGCTGTTTGTTGTAGATGGTGTGCCTATTAGCAATGCTAATACAAACAGCACCGCACAGCAAACAGGCAGTTCAGGATATGACTATGGTAATGCCGCTGCTGACATCAACCCGGATGATATAGCTACTACTACCGTGCTAAAAGGTGCAGCCGCAACTGCGCTTTATGGTGAGCGAGCTGCTAATGGGGTTATCTTGATTACAACCAAAAAAGGCCGTAAATCAGGGGTTGGTGTTACCGTAAATTCTGGTGTAACGTTTGGCCGAATTGATAAAAGCACTTTTATCAAATACCAAAAGCAGTATGGTGCTGGCTATGGCCAATACTTCAATGATTACAACGGGGGTAGCGTTGCTCCTACCCAGGACGATGCTTCGTACGGTAACGCCTTTGACCCTAGCCAGTTAGTGTACCAATGGGGGGCATTTACCCCAGGCTCTCCCACTTTTGGCCAGGCTACTCCTTGGGTAGCCGCTGAGAATGACCCCAGTACTTTTTTCAAGACGGGCGTTTCTACGCTAAACAGCATTGTCGTAGACGGTGGCAATGAAACCGGTACTTTCAAGCTGGGGTACGTGAATGATATTCAGCGCGGGGTATTGCCTAATAGTAATATCACCAAGAATACTATAAACTTCGCGGGCTCGCTGAATCTGACTCCAAAGCTGACTGTAAGCACTACTGTTAACTATACACGTCTGGCAGGTTTGGGTCGCTATGGCACAGGTTATGGCTCAGAAAACCTGATGACCAACTTCCGCCAGTGGTGGGAAACCAATGTTGACATCAAGGAGCAAAAGGAGGCTTATGAGCGTTACAACACAAACGCAACGTGGAACCTGTACAGCCCGGAAACGGGCGACTTTTCTGCTGCATTCTGGAACAACCCTTATTTCGTTCGGTACCAGAACTACGAAAATGATAGCCGCTACCGTACGTTCGGGAATGTGATGGCTAACTATAAGGTTTTCAAAGGTTTTGACATTGTAGGCCGTGTTACAGCCGACTCTTACGACGAAATGCAGGAAGAGCGCTCCGCGGTCGGTAGCACCACGGCCTCATACAATCCTTACTACTCGCGTTACAACCACACTTACCGCGAGTTTAACTACGATTTGTTTGGTAATTTTTCGCGTGATTTCAACGAGTATTTCTCGTTGCGTGGTGTAATTGGTACTAACCTCCGCCGGGTCTATAATAGCTCGATTTTCGCGCAAACCAATGGTGGTTTGGTCGTGCCTGGCCTCTACTCGCTGTCAAACTCGTCCAGCCCAATTAACACACCTACAGAATCGGAAACAAACGTAGGAGTGGATGGTGTTTTCGTGAGTGCTACCTTCGGCTTCCGTGAGCGAGTGTTCTTAGACCTGACAGCTCGCCGCGACAAGGCTACTACTCTTCCCACTGGCAACAACTCTTATATCTACCCTTCGGTAGCCCTAGGTTACGTTTTCTCGGAAGACCTGCATGATAAGGCTCCTTGGTTGTCGTATGGTAAAATCCGCGGTAATTACGCGCAGGTTGGTGCAGGCGCTCTTCCACTCAGTGTAAATAACGTATACGGTAAGCCTGCAATTTTCAATTCGCAAACTTTGTTTTCTGTTGCTTCGACTCGAAACAACCCAGACCTGAAGCCAGAAAAAACGCGCAGTGCAGAGTTTGGTCTAGAGACTGCCTTTTTAGATAGCCGGGTAGGTTTAGACGCTACGGTATATCAGCAGAACTCGATAGACCAGATTATTCCAATTGCCCAATCAGCAGCAAGCGGTGTTTTAAACCGCTATGTAAACTCGGGCAACGTGCGCAACCGAGGCGTTGAACTAGCAGCTTTTGTGGTGCCGGTGAAGACTCAAAACTTTAATTGGCGTTTGGGAGCGAACTGGGCGCGCAATGAGAACGTTGTCATATCGCTACCAGTCGATAATATTCTTCTTGCTAGTTACCAAGGTGGCGTTACCTCAAACGCTACTCCTGGGCAAGCATTTGGCAGCCTGCGTGGCTCCGATTATGTTTACTTAAACGGTCAGCGGGTAGTAGGAGCGAATGGTTACTATCTCACCACGGATGCCAATCAGATAATTGGTAATCCTAACCCCCGTTGGCGTGGTGGTGTTACAAATACTATCTCTTATAAAACCATCTCTTTGAGCTTCCTGATTGATGTTCGCTCAGGTGGCTCTGTGTTCTCGCTTGACCGCTACTATGGCTTGGCAACGGGCCTGCAGCCGGAGACAGCTGGTTTGAACGATTTGGGTAACCCTTCGCGTAACAGTATTGCCAATGGTGGCGGCATTATCGTTGATGGGGTGTTAGCCGATGGTACTCCCAACACGAAGCGGGTAAGCAATAGCAGCTATGGTTTGTATGGCTACTTGCGTAACCCCGCCTCTACCTTTGTATATGATGCGAGCTATGTAAAGCTGCGCGAAGTATCATTGACCTTCGGTTTGCCCAAAGCCGTTCTTGCTAAAGTAAGCTTCCTTAAAACAGCTGATTTTTCTATTATCGGCCGCAACCTATGGATTATTCACAAGAATCTTCCAGATGCTGACCCTGAAGATGTTGCTAGCTCAGGCAACTTTGGTCAGGGTTATCAGGGCGGGGCTTACCCAGCTACGCGGACCCTTGGTGCCAACCTACGATTCGGCTTTTAAATCTGATATTTACATATGAAGAAGTCCTTATTTCTTTGCTTGCCAGCGTTGCTTATCGCAACCTCATGCGTTGATAGTTTAAAAGACTATAACGTTGACCCGAAGAGGGCAGCAGAAGGTGCAGTACCGGGGGTAACCCTGGTTTCTTCCGCTGAGCTCGGCCTGACGCGTCTTGTAGAAAGTACCAACGTTAACCTAAATCCATTTCGACTTTTCCTGCAGTACTGGACTGAAACCCTGTACAATGATGAGTCGAATTACAACCTCAAAACTCGTTCTATTGACCGGTATTTTTGGGAAAGGCTATACATAGGAAGGGGTAGTACTGACCCTACAGTGGCCCCTGGTGTCTTGCGCAACCTAAGCGAGGCGAAGTCGCTTATAACAGCAGACCAGTTCCTGGACCCGAAAATTAAAGCTAATCAGATTGCCTGTGTTGAAGTGCTATCGATTTATGCTTGGACAGTGTTGGTTGACACTTATGGTAACGTGCCCTACAATCAATCATTAGATTATAATAATCCGCAGCCTCAATATGATGATGCAGCCACGATATATACTAACCTTTTTGCTCGGATTAATGCGGCCATCGCTCAGATGGATGCTTCTGCTACTGGCTTAGGTAAGGCTGACTTAGTATACGGGGGTGATATGTCCAGTTGGATTAAATTTGCCAACACGTTGAAACTCCGGATGGCCATAACTACAGCTGATGCCGACGCAGCTCGTGCGAAAACGCAATCTGAAGCAGCGGCTAGCAAGGTATTTACTTCCAACTCGGACAATGCTACCCTTGCTTTTCAAGCGGATTTGCCAAATACAAATCCACTTTGGGAGGATTTGGTGAATAGTGGCCGTCACGATTTCGTAGGTACTAGCTTTTTCGTTGATAATCTCAATACACTGAAAGACCCTAGGCTGGGTATTTACTTCAAACCTGTTGCTGGCACTACTGCCACATATAAGGGTGGTGTTAATGGAGCACTTAACACAGCTTCTTTGTTCTCGAATCCGGGCACAGCGCTTGAAGACCCTACTCTTCCAGGTGTTTTAGCATCGTATTCTGAAGTAGAGTTTTTACTGTCAGAAGCAGCTGCCCGAGGCTTTGCAGTGGGGGGAACTGCTGCTTCACACTATACAAATGCAATAAGCGCATCTATTGAGCAGTGGGGTGGGTCTACTACAGATGCTGCTGCTTATTTAACACAGCCTACCGTAGCTTATGCGACTGCAGCTGGGGATTATAAGCAAAAAATTGGTACCCAAGCTTGGATTGCCCTGTACAATCAACCAATTCAGGCGTGGGCTGAATGGCGTCGTCTGGATTATCCAAAGCTTACGGCCCCGGCTGATGCTCTATCTCCTATCCCAGTCCGCTTAACTTATCCTAGTGTTGAGCAAAATCTCAATAACACTAATTACACTGCTGCAGCTGCTGCAATTGGTGGTGATAAAGTAGATACTAAGATTTTCTGGGACAAGTTCTAGGCTTGACTTTTCAGACACAAAAAAGGGTTGCCGCAAGGCAACCCTTTTTTGTGTCTACTGCTCTATACCAAGGTGAGGCAGCAGGCTAGTTGGCCTTCTTCAAAAAACCTTAATAAAGCATTTTGTATGAATTAAGCTGATACTTAGTTTACTAAGTCTTTTTAAAAAATGGGCATAAGGTACCCTTGCGAAAACATGCTGATTTTGGATATGATAAGGCGGTATTATTCCAGCTTATTTATCAGATAGTTATCATGTGATGATGAAATTGAGGTGTAGGAATAGTGTAGGTTAGGCTAAAAAAAACATCTTGATTTAGGCTAAACAGATTATCTTGCGACACCAATCAATCCGTGCCAACGGGGTCTGGCAGCGTTTTTATCTTTTTCACCTTTCTATTTCTCAATGAAAAGAACCTTACTCATGAGCATTGTGCTCATGCTTACCTTATTCCAGGCGGTGCTGGCTCAAACGCGAGCAGTGTCGGGGCGGGTAACTGACCAAAAAACTGGCGAAGGGTTGCCAGGTGTTACGGTGTTGCTCAAGGGCACTACCAACGGAGCTTCTACTAACTCCGACGGTGCCTTTAGCTTAACTATTCCAGAAGGAAACGGTACGCTCGTATTTAGCTCGATTGGCTACGTACCCCAAGAGCGGATTATCGGTAAAGAAACGCAGTTCAGCGTGGCCCTTGGTGCCGACGTGAAGCAATTGAACGAAGTAGTAGTAACTGCACTGGGTATCGAAAAGGATACTCGTTCACTGGGCTACGCTACCCAGCAAATTAACTCTGACCAATTGTCGCAGAAGTCGGAGCCTAACGCTCTGAGCGCTTTGCAAGGCAAGGTATCGGGTGTAACTATTCAAACGGCGAGCGGCTTGCCCGGTGCTTCTACCAACATCAACATCCGCGGTATAACGTCCTTTTCGGGTTCTAACCAGCCGCTTTTTGTAGTTGATGGTATTCCAATTAGCAACACGGTTGACGTAGCAGCTTCGGGTGGCTACGGCTCGCTTGGTGCTCCGCAGACTTCTAACCGCGCGCTTGACATCGACCCAGAAAACATTGCCAGCATCAGCATCCTGAAAGGTCCAGCTGCGGCAGCTCTTTATGGTTCGCGCGCTGCTTCGGGTGCTGTGCTTATCACTACCAAAGGCGGACATGGCGCTGCTAACAAGAAGCTCGAAGTAACGGTAACCTCCGGCTTGACCTTCCAAAACGTATATGGCCTGGCGAAACTCCAGAACGATTATGGACAAGGCACTAGCGGCCGTAATATCCAAACGGTTGCCGGTAACCCCAACTTTGGTTCGACCGCTTCTTTTGGCCCCCGCTATGGCACCACGCCTACCTTGTTCAACGGTCTGCTTGCAGGCTCTGCAGCTGGTTTGGCCTTGGACGCCAATGGCAATCCTATTGCCATCGATTACCAGCCTTATGATAACATCAAGAACTTCTATCAGCGTGGCCGTATCCTGACCAACGGTGTGAACATCCAAGGTGGTAATGCTGAGCAGAACGTTTCGCTTAACATCAACAACACTGACCAAAAGGGTATCACGCAAAACTCGCACCTGAAGCGCACGAGCGTGCAATTGGGCGCCAACGCCACGTTGCTCAACAAACTGCGTATCGGCGGTTCGGTTAACTTCATCCAGACTAACCAGACTGGCCCGCAGCAGGGTAACGGTGGCTCGGCTTTCGCTTCGCTCTCAACTTTGCCCCGTAGCTACAACCTGCAAGGTTTGCCCTATGTAGATGCTAACGGTCGTAACATCTTCATCGGTACCACTGCTACCGCGGCTGGTACGGAAAACCCCTACTTCAGCGTAAACCAGAATACGTTTGAATCGAATCTGACGCGCTTTATCAACGTGGCTTCGTTAGCCTACGACGTAACGCCTTGGTTCAATGTTACCTACCGCGCTGGTTATGATGTTTATACCGACCGTCGCAAGTCAGTGTTTGCTATCAGCTCTACTCGCCAGCCTAACGGCCAAGTACAGGACGCCTCCGTTTTCCGCGGCGAACTTAACGGTGACCTGTTGCTGAATTTCAAAAAGGATAACCTCTTCCTTGGTGGCCTGAACGCTAACTTGCTATTGGGTCAAAACATCAACCAGCGTCGTAATCAAACCATCGTGTCGCAGGCTGACCAGTTGATTTTCAACGGTTTCCCTAGCTCTACCACGGGTATTGTTTTCTCGAACGGAACCGGTGAAACTTCTTCAACCCGCCGCCTACTTGGTGTATATGGCCAGTTGTCGTTGGCTTACAAAGACTACCTGTTCTTGGAATTGACTGGCCGGGCTGACAAATCGTCGACGCTGCCGGTTGGCAACAACACGTATTTCTATCCCTCAGTTACTGCTGGCTTCGTGTTCTCGGATGCTTTGAAGATTCAGTCGAACGTATTCTCGTACGGTAAAATCCGTGCTAACTACGCTAAAGTGGGTCGCGATGCAAACGCATATGCCTTGGATACCTATTACAATGTGGGTTCTTATGGCAACAACGTAGCTAACGTCAACTTCCCCCTCACGGCTACTCCTAACGGCAGCACTAGCCCGGTAACTTACGCTGGTTACGGCCTGAGCAACGTAGCTGGTGGTGGCCAGACGCTGCAGCCCGAGTTCACGCGTTCTTATGAAGTTGGTACCAACCTCGGCTTCTTCAACAACCGCGTAACCTTCGACCTGACCTATTTCAAAACCATCAGCGAAAACCAGATTTTTCAGGTTACTACCCCTGGTTCAACTGGCTTAGCTGCTCGCGTAACGAACGTAGGTCGTTTGGACAACAAAGGCTACGAAGCACTGGTAAACATCAACCCTGTTCGCGGCGCTTTCAAGTGGGATATCACGGGTAACTTCACCCGCATTCGCAACAAAGTAGTTTCGATTGCTCCCGGTGTTACGCAGTCGTCTATCAATACCGATGCCTTCACTGGCTTCGTTCCTTCTATTGTAGAGGGCCTGCCCTACGGCGTTATTCTAGGCTCGGCCGTTACGCCCCGCGTAACTGATACTACTAGCCCCTACTACGGTCAGTACATTGTGAACCCCGCTACGGGCGCTTTCGCTTCGAGCACTGGCACCGCTGTTATTGCTGACCCTAACTTCTCTTGGCAGGCTGGTTTGACGAACTCCTTCACGTACAAAGGTGTTGGCCTGTCATTCTTGTTTGATACCAACCAAGGTGGCGGTATCTTCTCTTACACCAACTACGTTGAGAAGATTCGCGGTATGCTGAAAGAAACGGCCGTGAATGACCGTAACCTGCCCCGTCAGTTGCCCGGTGTTATCCAGACGGGTACCGGTGCTGATGGTAAGCCAATTTACGCACCCAACAATATTCAGATAGATGCCCAGACGTACTGGGGCGCCTTGGCCAACGGCTCGGGTAGCGAAAATAACGTGTACGACGCTACGGTTTACCGCCTCCGCGAAGTAACCTTGAGCTATTCGCTGCCTAAAGCGCTGCTCGAGCGTACGCCATTCGGTGGTGCCAGCATTTCGCTCACGGGTCGCAACTTGTTCTTCTATGCCCCCAATGCCAACTTCGACCCAGACGTTAGCACCCAAGGTGCTGCTAACGGTGCTGGTGCTAACGCCAGTACGGTACGGGGCCTCGAAATCCAAGGCGCGCCAAACACCCGCAACTACGGTGTGAACCTGCGCTTTACTCTGTAAGCTGATTTGTCTTTCTATCTCATGAAAAAACAAGGTTATAAATTATTTGCCCTGGCCACTACACTTGTAGTGGCCAGTTCAGGCTGCAATACGAACAAGTTTCTGGACGTAAACACTAGCCCGAACCAGATTGCAACTGCTGCTCCAGGTGTAATCCTGACCAACATGGAGGTGGTGCTGGGATTCAACGTTGGCAATGATGTTGACCGGACTAGCTCGGTGCTTGTACAGCATAATGCCGGTATTGGCAACCAAATCGCTCAGGTAGACGCTTACCAATTGCAACAGTCGGGTTTTGCCGACGCTAGCTGGGACTTGTTCTACCAGGGTGTTATTCGCAACGCCAACGGGTTGGTTACCACTGCCGCCCGTGTAAACAGCCCAGCCTACTCTGGTATTGCCAAGCTGCAGAAAGCTTACGCCGTTGCTGTGCTGACTGACTTGTGGGGTGATGTACCTTACTCGCAGGCTGCTTTGGGCCTGGACAATATTTCGCCGCGTTTCGATGCGCAGCAGGATATCTACCAAGGCAACGCTAGCCTGGGTATTCAAAGCTTATTTGACTTGGTCCGCGAAGGGTTGACTGAGTTGGATGCAACCTCTGCTACCCTGCCGTCTGTCAACGACGACCCGGTTTACTCGGGTAACCTGCTGAAATGGCGCCGCATGGGCAACACGTTGTTGCTCAAGCTAGCCAACACTATCAGCCGCAAGAATCCTACCCTGGCAAATGCGGTTATTGCCGAAGTACTGGCAAAGGGTGCTGCGAACTACATTACCTCCAACGCCGACGACTTCCAAGTACCATATGGTACTGCTACGGGTAATCAAAATCCCATCTATTACTTCAACTTCGTCAACCGCCCCAACGACCAGATATTGAGTCAGCGGTTGCTCGACAGCATGAACGTAAAGAATGACCCCCGTCTGCCGTTCTTCTACACCCCCACGCTTACCCGCACAGCTACCGTAAACACGACGGGTACTAATACGAATATTCCGGTTAATCCGCTCGTGACGCCTGCGGCACCTACTCAAACCGTTTACACCTTTACTGGCTTCCAGAACAACAGTGCCAATGGCCTAGCAGTATTGGCTAACCGTTCATTGCCTGGTCTGTACCAGGTCGGTACGAAGGGCGAGGCGCCGATTCGGTTGATAACGAACTTCCAGCGGGCATTCATCCTCGCCGAGTACTACCTGCGATTGGGTAACACGGCTAATGCCCAGGCGGCCTATACGGAAGGCATTACGGCTTCGATGACCAAAGTTGGCCTGACGGCTGCCCAGGTAACGGCTTACCTTACCGCTAACCCTACGGTAGCTACCCTGCGTGGCAACACGGAGCAGATGCTTGACCAAGTAATTGTGCAGAAGTGGATTGCCTGGGTAGGCAATGGCTACGAGCCCTACAACGACTACCGCCGCACGGGTTACCCCCGCCTGGCAGTAGTATCGCCAAACTCTAGTCCCGACGACCAGAATACGATTCCTTCGCGGTTCCCGTATCCTACTTCGGAGCTTTCCAACAACGCGGCCAATGCTCCGGCTTACGTAAAAACTAACGTCCATGTATGGTGGGATGTGCGCTAAGCGCACATCTTTCCTACCCCCCCCCTTTCTCATCGCGATTGAAATGAAGAATAATTTTATTAGACTGGCTCTCTTGGCCTTGCTCACCGTAACCTCTTTTTCCTGCAAGAAGAAATACGATGACAAGACCATTGACCCGAATGGTGACCTACTAGCGCCAATTCCGGTGACGGTAACTAACTACGACTTTTTCGAGCGGTATCCTATCATTAACGCGTCTATTGGTGGCGGCGGTACATTCCGTATCGACTTCCAGATTCCAGCTGATAAGGGTACTATCAAGGAAATCACCAAGGTGACTACCACGCCCGCAGCAGCCGCCATCTCGCTGGCTAACCTGAACGCGATTACCGCTATGAGCGGTGCTACTGGCACAGCTTTAGCATATAATGCAACTGGCACCGGTGCCACGCGCTCGGTGAATCCAATCGTGGGTACTGGTACTAACACTATCTCGTTTACCTCGAACTTAGCTACGTACTTGGCTTTCCGCCAGGCAAACGGTGCTACCGTAGGACCGGCAAACACGACTACAACTCCAGTAAGCTTGCCTATTCCAATCACTACTACTTCGCAAACCCCTGTCGAAATTCAGTTTTACTTCCTGCTCACGCTGACGGATGGTACGACGATTATTCCGCAGCCAGTGCGGATTCGGGTGCAGCCCTAGTAAGGCTCAGCAACTGCAATTAGTGGTTTAGCTTTTCACAAAAAAAGTCCCTGGCGATATCGCCAGGGACTTTTTTTGTGAAAAGAAAATAGGCCGTTATTACTTGCCGGGTAAATC
Source organism: Hymenobacter ginkgonis (assembly GCF_009755225.1). Taxonomy (GTDB): domain Bacteria; phylum Bacteroidota; class Bacteroidia; order Cytophagales; family Hymenobacteraceae; genus Hymenobacter; species Hymenobacter ginkgonis. Next base: position 444,086 of record NZ_WQKZ01000004.1, on the reverse strand, counting down.
TGGTAGCCTGATGACAACCTGTTCGGGCAACTGACCTGCCAGCGCTAGCCAACTCGCGATGCTGGCAGCTACTGTAGCGGGGGCTTGCAATTGTCCTTCGGCGTAGAAGGCGGCAAATTTTTCGTGCTCGCTGAACTGCTGGGCATCGGCCGTGCGAATATGCGCCTGCATGGCTGTGTCAATTACCCCCGGCGACAAGGCCCAGACGCGCACACCGCTACCGCGAAGGGTCTGCTCTTTCTGCGTAGTTTCGGATAGGGCATTGAGGGCTGCTTTAGAGGCTGAGTAGGCGGCCCACCCGTCGATAGGACGCTGCGCGGCCCCGCTGCTGATATTGAGCAGCGTGCGCCCTACGTGCGTTTGGTCGCCGTAGGCCCGCAGAAAAGTGTTCATAAGTATCGCCGGGGCCGTCACATTCAAATCAAATACGAATTGAAAATGCTCATTGGGCACCTCGCCCGTATACCCAATTTGGCCTAGTGTTCCGGCATTGTTGATGAGCGTTAGGCTTTGGGCGAAGGGGTAGGCGGGAAATAGCTTCGCCACATTATGGCGGACAGCCTCCAGGTCGGACAAATCTAGGGAGTGGTGTTGGTAGCGCGGATGCACGATAGTGCTGTGGCGCGAGATGCCAATTACCTGCGTGTCGGCGCGCTGGAGGATGGCCTCGGCTAGCGCGCGGCCCAGGCCCTGGCTGGCACCAGTGAGGAAATAGTAATGCATACAAGTAGGGGTAGGGAAGCTAAGGCCAGCGCGGAGGCACTCAACTTAAAGAATGTACTGGCTCATGTCGCGGTTTTTCACCATGTCGCGTAGGCGTTCCTCTACCAGCTGGGCCGTGATGGTGAGTTGCGAACCAGTCTGAATTTTGTCGGGCACGTCAAAAAGCAACTCGTTGAGCAAGCGGCTCATTACGGTATGGAGGCGACGGGCACCAATGTTCTCGACCTCGCTGTTCACCTCAAAGGCAATTTCGGCCACTTTTAATAAGGCTTCGTCCTCGAAGTCGAGTTGCACTTCCTCAGCTGCCAGCAGGGCTTGGTACTGCTTGGTAAGCGCGTTCTTGGGGTCTTTGAGGATGCGGTAAAAGTCGTCCTTGGTCAGGCTTTGCAGCTCGACGCGGATGGGGAAACGGCCCTGCAGCTCGGGTATCAAGTCGCTGGGCTTCGAGACGTGGAAGGCGCCGGCAGCGATGAATAGAATATGGTCGGTGTTGACAATACCGTACTTGGTATTCACGGCCGAGCCCTCCACGATGGGGAGCAAATCGCGCTGCACGCCCTGGCGGCTCACGTCGGGGCCACCGCCGCTTTTGCCGCTGCCGCTGGTGGCTACCTTGTCGATTTCGTCGATGAAGATGATACCCGAGTTTTCGGCCTGGCGGATGGCTTCTTCCTTCACCTCATCCATATCGACGAGTTTGGCGGCTTCCTCCTCCAGCAAAATCTTGCGGGCTTCGGCTACCGATACCTTGCGCTTGCGTGACTTTTTGGGGAGCATGTTGCCCAGCATGTCTTGCAGGCCCGACATGGTGGCCTCGTCCATCATGCCCGGCGCTCCCATAATGCCCACGTTGGGCCCGGCCTGCGCCACGTTGATTTCGATGCGGCGGTCTTCCAACTCGCCGTTGCGGATTTTTTGGCGGAAGCGCTCGCGGGTGCGCTCGTTCAGCTCCTGGTCCGAGTCGGGGGCTAGGGCGTCGGCGGCGCTGCCTTCTCCAATGCCAAAACCCAGGTTGCTGCGCCCCGTGCTACCCCCCTCTTTGGTGGGCGCCTTCATCGGCGGAATGAGCGCATCCAGAATGATATCCTCCACAGCTTGCGCGGCCTGAGCTTTCACTTCCTCCTGGCGGCGTTGGCGCAGGCGGCTCACGGCCTGCTCGGCTAGGTCGCGCACCATGCTCTCGACGTCGCGGCCGACGTAGCCAACTTCGGTAAACTTGCTAGCCTCGACTTTCACAAAAGGCGCGTCGGCCAGGAACGCCAGGCGGCGCGCAATCTCGGTTTTGCCTACCCCCGTAGCCCCAATCATGAGGATGTTGTTGGGCACAATTTCCTTTTGCATATCGGCTGGGGCGTGCAGGCGGCGCCAGCGGTTGCGCAGCGCAATGGCCACGTGGCGCTTAGCCTCGTGCTGGCCGATGATGTACTTATCGAGTTCGGCCACAATCTGGGCCGGAGTGAGAAAGGCGGTATCTAGCATTCGGGTTGGTAAAAGGAAGCGAACGGTGAGGCGAAAAAGAACGTCATGCTGAGTCCCGCAAAGCATCTTGGCCGCTTCATTGGACTGGTAGCCCAACAATTAGAGGGAGATGCTTCGCGGGGCTCAGCATGACGTTCTTTTTAACACAAAATTCTTAACAAACGGGTTTATTCTTTCTTTTTCAAAAAACTGTCGAGGCTGCGGCTGAGTGTGAAATAATTGCTGCTGCCTGCTGCCTGCAACGTGGCATACGTGTAGTCAAGTTGAAACTGCGAAATCCGCACCATGGCCCCGAAGCTGAATCCCGCGCCGCCGCCCACGTTGTCGAGGCGCAGTTCGCGAGCTTGCAGGTGGTTGTAGCCCACGCGTAGGTTCAGGCCCTTGCCCAGCAGCAATTCGGCGGCCGCCGTGAAGTGGCGGGCCAGGTTGTCGCCAAAGTTGAAAGTGGGTTTCACCTCCACATTATTCGCGTCGAGAGTACCGCGGGCGTTGGGGTCGAGGTACTGAATATTCCACTGGTGCAAGTGGTGGGCCGTGAGCGTGAAGCGCAGCGGCATGTGCTCGGGCTTGATGGTGGTGCCCAACTGCACATCGAGGGGTAGGGGCTCGCGGGCGGCGGCGGTATAGGGCTTCAGCATGTAGCCCGCGCTCTTCACCACCAAGCCCACCGTAAAGTCTTGGGCGCTGGGCTTGTAAAGCACGCCCGCGTCGCCGGCCAGGCCCACGGCGCGGTTGCCCGCAATGCCCGATACGGCCAGCTTGGCCGTGATACCCGCCGTAAACTTGCCCTTGGTATAGGAATCGGCTGCTGCCAAGGCGTACTCATTCACCGCGAACGTGCCCAGCGAGTTGCCCGCCGCGTCGTAGCTATCGAAGCTGCCGTAGCTCAAGTACGTTAGGCCCAGGCCGAAGCGCCCGTGCTTGGCGGTATTGAAGGCGTAAGCGGCGGTACTCTGCTTGATGTCGCTCACGTAGGCCACGTAGCTCACGGCAGCTGCATGGTCCATGTCGGCGTTGAGTAGTGCCGGGCTGGCAAAGAATTGCGTAGGGTCGCTGCTGCGGGCCGAGGCACTCATGCCGCCCTGCGCCGCCAGCTGCGCCGAGGGGGGTAGGGCCAGAAACGGAAACGCCGCCCGCCCGCCAATTTGGGCCTGTGCGGCGTGCGCCGCCAAGCCAGCCAATACTACCAGAACACAGCGCGAGGAGAGGTGCTTCATACGCTTAAAAGTACGACTTGCTCAGGGGTAGATAGTGCAAATGCCGGGTAGAAAACCAGCAAAAAGCCCGGAACCAAAAGTGCGCTATTTGATTCCGGGCCTCTAACTTTTTAGCTGCTACATTTATTGCACCTCCACGCTTGGGCCCACTGGGGCGGGCGCTTCGTCGCGCACAGGCAGGTTTTGGGGGCGCGCCACCAACTCGGGCAGCAAGGCTTCGGCCAGCACATCATCCACGCGCTCGGCGTAGTGAATACGCACGCCTTTGAGGTAGTCGGCCGGGATTTCCTCCACATCCTTGCGGTTTTTAGGCGATAGTATGATGAAATCAATGCCCGCGCGACGGGCTGCCAGCAGCTTTTCTTTGATGCCGCCTACCGGCAGCACCCGGCCGCGCAAGGTGATTTCGCCCGTCATGGCCATGCGCGGGCGCACTTGGCGTTGCGTGTAGGCCGAGGCAATGCTCGTGAAAATGGCGATGCCCGCACTCGGCCCGTCCTTCGGAATACCGCCCTCGGGGAAGTGAATGTGCAAGTCGTACTGCTCAAACAAACGGTGGTCAATGCCCAGTTCATCAGCCCGCGAGCGCAGGTAGGAGAGGGCCGTAATGGCCGATTCCTTCATCACGTCGCCCAATTGGCCGCTCAGCGTAAGCTTGCCACGGCCCCGACTCAAGAGGCTCTCTACGAATAAGATGTCGCCGCCCACGCTCGTCCAGGCTAGGCCCGTCACTACACCGGCCGTATCGTGGTCCTGGTCCTTATCGCGGTCGAAGCGCGGCGAGCCCAGAATCTTGAGCACGTCGCTCGGCTCGATTTGGGGGGGTAGGGCTTCCTTGCTGGCCTTGCGGCGGGCGAGGTTGCGGGTGAGGGCCGCCAACTGACGCTCGAGGCTGCGCACGCCCGACTCCCGCGTGTAGTCGTCGGCCACGCGGTGCAGGGCAGTGTCCGTGATTTTAACTTCCGCTTCGCCCAGGCCATGTTCGCGCAGTTGCTTAGGCCACAAGTGTTTGCGGGCAATCTGCACCTTTTCCTCCTGGGTGTAGCCGGTGAGGTCGATGATTTCCATGCGGTCGCGCAGGGCCGGCTGAATAGTATCGAGCGAGTTGGCGGTGGCAATAAACAGCACCCGGCTCAAGTCGTATTCCACCTCCAGGTAGTTGTCGGTGAAGGTCGAATTTTGCTCGGGGTCGAGCACTTCCAGCAGTGCCGAGCTGGGGTCACCGCGGAAGTCGCTGCTTACTTTATCAATCTCGTCCAGGATAATGACCGGGTTGCTTACCCCCGCCTTCTTAATCTGGGCAATAATGCGGCCGGGCATAGCGCCCACGTAGGTTTTGCGGTGCCCCCGAATCTCGGCTTCGTCGCGCACGCCGCCTAGGCTCAGGCGCACGTACTTGCGGCCGAGCGCCGTGGCAATGCTGCGGCCCAGCGAGGTTTTGCCCACGCCGGGAGGGCCGTAGAGGCACAAAATCGGCGCCTTCAAATCCTGCTTCAGCTTGAGCACGGCCAAATATTCGAGAATGCGCTCCTTCACTTTCTCCAGGCCGAAATGGTCGGCGTCGAGGATTTTTTTGGTCGTCTTGAGGTTGAATTTGTCCTTGGTCGTTTCGCCCCAGGGCAAATCGAGCAAAAACTCCACGTAGTTGAGCGTCACCGGGTAGTCGGGCGACATCTGGTTGAGGCGCCCGAGCTTGTGCACTTCTTTATCGAAGTGCTTGGCCACGGCTTCGGGCCATTTTTTCTCCTGGGCACGGGCGCGCAGGGCAGCCACGTCGCCTTCGGCGCTGCCTTCGCCCTGGCCTAGCTCATCTTGCAGGGTTTTGAGTTGCTTGCGCAAGAAATATTCGCGCTGCTCGGCGTCAATACCGGTGTGCACCTTGGTTCGAATGTCGTTCTTGATTTCGAGCAGCTCAATCTGGCGCAGCAACGCTTCGAGCAGCTGGCGGCCCTGGGCTTCGGGGTCGGCCAACTCAAGCAGCTTTTGCTTGGCGGGCAGCTCCAGCTGCACATTCGACGACAAGAAGTGAATCAGGAAAGCCGGCGACTGAATGCCTTCCAACATGTTGCGTGCCTCCATCGGAATCTCGGGCGTGAGCTCGAGCACCTTGCTGGCCGATTCGCGCAAGCTTTGCAGCAGTACCATTTCGCCGTCCTTCTCGGCATTCAAGGCGCGTTCCTCAAAGTAGGTCACCTTCGCCGTCAGCTGCGGGGCAAACGTAAGCTGCTCGCCCACCAAAAAGCGCACCTGCCCCTGTAAAATGATGGTAACCGTACCATCGGGCTGGTCGATGAGCTTAAGAATGCGCGCTAGCGTGCCCACGGGGTGCAGGTCGTCGGTGGTAGGTTCGTCGGCGTCGGGGTGGCGCTGGGCCACCACGCCTACCAGCTTCTCGTTTTTAGCGGCCAGCTTACGCACCAAGCGCACGCTTTTCTTGCGCGTCACCGTCACGGGCAGCACCACGCCGGGAAAGAGCACGGTGTTGCGCACCGGCAGCAGGGGTAGGGTATCGGGCGCATCGGCAGCCGGCAACAGGTGGTCGGGGTCAGCAGCCATGATGGCGATAGTTTCGGAAGGGGCGTCGGAGCCGCTAGCCAGCAGTTGGCCAGGGTGGGAAAAATCGAGAGACATGGGCAGAAGTAGGCCGGCCAGCACGGGGCATAGCTGCCAGAATGGCAGCCGCTCACCGCCGGGCTAAGATAAGGCTTGGCGAGGCCAGCCGGCTTGCCAGGGGGGCAAGGGCCGTGCCAGCGCCGCCGCTGCGCCGGATTGGCGGATGGCCCGCCTCCCTGGCATAGGTATTTGACAATAATGACTATTATGTAAGAACTTGCAGTCCTGTTCTGCTTTTTTGCTCTGCTTTTCATGCGCCGCCTGCTGCTTTTTTGGTTTTTTTGCTGCTGTTGGCTGGCGCTGGGTTTGGGAGGAGCGACGCCAGCTGCTGCCCAACGCCGGGCGCCGGCCAAGCCCGCTACCCCTACCTCCCCCGCCGCGGCCAAGCCCCGCCCTACCCCCCCGCCTTACCAGCAGCGTGCCCTCAAAGGCCGCGTCAGCCGCCGCCTGCGGGTGCGAGCCGATGGCACGCCCGACTTCCCGAACGTTAATAAAATCGCCTTTTTTGAGGACAAGAAGGCCCTTAAAGCCATTCAAAAAGCTGAGCGCCACCACCAGTACGCCCTAGCGCGGGGCCTGCTGGAGAAGTATGTGGCCCAATTCGGTATCGAGAATTTTTACCGCAACACCGACCTGCTCTGGCACTTAGGCCAATTGGCGCAGCGCGACAGTACCCGGCAAGAGCAGGCCAAAGCGTACTTCCGGCTGGCCCTCAAGCACCACCGCACCGATATTAAGCGGGTGCAGCTCTACTACGACTCGCTGGAGCAGAAAAACGCCGACCTCTACGTACCACTCAAGGTGTATTACGACTTGGTGGAATATCGGAAAAGTGTTAATACGTTCCACCCGCCTAAAAACGTGTACACCAACATGGGCGACGCCGTGAACTCCAAATTTCCGGATTATGGCCCCGCCCTGGGCGCCGGCGATTCGGTGCTGCTGTTTAGCTCGAAGCGGCAGGCGCGGCGCGGCGTACAAACCCAGGTAGACGAGAACTTGTACGTGTCGCGCCGGCAGGGCGAAAACTACTGGACCGACGCCCAGCCGCTGCCTAAGCCCATCAATTCGCAGTACAATGAGGGGTCGGCCTGCTTTTCGCACGATGGGCGCACACTCTATTTTGCCCGTTGCGAGTGCCCTACCTGCCACGGCAACTGCGACCTCTACACCGCCAGCCTGGGCAAAGACGGCAAGTGGAGCGCCCCCAAAAGCCTCGGCGCGCAGGTCAATTCTGTATCTTGGGATTCGCAGCCGACCCTCTCTCCCAAGGAGGATACACTCTATTTTGCCTCCGACCGCCTGGGTGGTTTTGGCCTAAGCGACATCTACTTCACGGTAAAGGGCAAGAACGGCCAGTGGGGCAAGGCCCAGAATATGGGCCCCGTCGTGAATACCCGCGAGAGCGAGGTAAGCCCATTTTTTCACCCCCTTTACCAAGTGCTGTACTTCAGCTCGCGCGGGCAGTTGCTGAATTTTGGCGATTTCGACATCTATAAAACTTACCGCGTGGCTGACCGCTGGCAGGAGCCGCGCAACATTGGCCCGCTCGTAAACGGCAAGGGATCAGAGTATTATTTTACCATCGACAGCCAGAGCAAAAACCTCTACTATGCCCGTTCTGAAGCCCAGGACATGCAAAATCTGGACCTCTATTCATTCCCGCTGCCCATGGAGGCCCAGCCGATGGCCACTACCCAGGTGGCGGGCACGCTAGTCGATTCTATCAGCAACCAGCCCCTGAAAGGCATCGTCAGCATCATCGACCTAGACAATGGCATTGAGGTGGCCAGCAAGTACTTGCGGCCCGACGGCTCCTTCGATTTTGAGCTTATGGATGGCTCGCGTTACGCTATGCTTATCCAAAGCCCAGACTTTTTCTCGGTCGAAAAGCAGTTTGAGCTGAAGGGCGATACCGTGATGAGCCTGCTCACCAATAGCATCAACTATAAGCTGCCGCTGATTTTCAAAAATATTGAGTTTGAGCCGAGCAAGGCGGGGATTCAGCCAGCCATGCTGCCCACGCTCGACCGCATTACGCTGTTTTTGGTAGACCACCCCACGTTTCGGCTCAACATTGCGGGCCACACCGACAGCAAGGGCGACCCCGACGTGAACGAGAAACTGTCGCAAGACCGCGCCGAGGAAATCCGGCACTACATCGAGCGCAAGGGCAAACTTGGCCCCAACCGCATCGAGAGCTTCGGCTTCGGCTCCAGCAAACCCCTCAAAGACGAGCTGAGCGAAGCCGATGCCCGCATCAACCGTCGCGTCGAGTTTCGCCTGCTGAAGCCAGCCGGCGAAAAGGGCAGCGATGCTACTTGGAAGTAGAGTTTATTCCTAAAAACCCAACTATGCCATCCGCCGAAGAGAAAAAGCGTCGTAAGCAAGCTATGCAGCAGCTACAAGTTGCAGCTACAAATTCGCTGCTAGCTGGTTTACCAATGGACCTTGGGCAATTAAAGGGCTTGTTTGACTACTTAGACGCAGCGCTTTCCAAAACTGAGTGCGACGATACTTTGCGGTTGACCAAGCAGTTTGCGGCAGAAGTAGATTTGCCTTTTGAACCTTTACAAAAGTGGTTAAGCGACCAAGGTGGTTATTGTGACTGTGAGGTTTTGGCTAATGTGGAAGAAAAAGTTGAGGACCTATTATAGGCCCATCTTCACGCCGGCCAATCGCCAGCCAAATCCTGGTTGCGCATGCACTTAAAATGCCCCTGCGGACACTTGCCAAAGCCGATTTTGGAGCACGGCCGGCAGGGGAGTCCCAGCACTTCCAGCGCTTCGAAGCGGGTGCGGTAAGGATACATGCCAAACTGCGGCACCGTGTTGCCCCACACGCTAAAAATCTCTTTTTTGAAGGCTGAGGCGATGTGCATCAGCCCGGTGTCGTGGCTGACTACGAACTGTGCCTGCCGCACCAGCGAGGCCGACTGATGCAGCGAAAACTGCCCGCAACCATTGAAGACCAGGCCCTTGGCGGCTAGCTCAATGACGTGGCCAGTGCTCTCATCCCCGGGCCCACCGAGTAGCACCACCGGGCGCGGCGCCAGGTTATGGACCAACTCGATGAGCTTTTCGACGGGTAGGCGCTTGGTGGCGTGCTGCGCCCCAATGGCCACCGCCACGTACTGCCCGGCCCGAAAACCGGGGGGTAGGGCTTCGGCCACCACCACCTCCTGGCCCAGCGGAATAAAATAATCGAGCCCACCGCCGTCGTCGCGAATGCCGAGCGGCGCGGCCGCCGCCCGGTAGCGGTCCACAATATGAACGGGGGGTAGGCGGTTGATTTTAAACCTGACCAGCAAGTACTTCTGCCAGTTTAGCTTGTCAAACGCTTGGCCCAGCACGCCGGGCAATTGCAGCCGAATAAGCCGCGTGCGCAAGTTATTGTGCAAATCCACGATAAAGTCGAACCGCTCGGCGCGCAGCTCACGCACCAGCTCGCCCAGGCTGCCCGCGAGCAGGTGCAGCTTGTCTACGTAGGGATTAGCTTCGAGCAGGCTGCGGTAGGCGGGCTTGGTGGCAAAGTGCACCTGCGCGCCCGGCAACTGGGTTTTCAGCTGCCGGACCACCGGCGTAGTCAGCACAATATCGCCGATGGAAGAAAAGCGAAGGACCAGGATTTTCATTAGTCAGGTAACATAAAGGACGTCATTCCGAGCTTGCCGAGGAATCGCGCGCGCTGTTGGCCGCAGCCCGAACGGCGCGCGCGATTCCTCGGCAAGCTCGGAATGACGTCCTTTTTTACTTACTACTTTTTTACTTCTTTTTTGCGCGCGGCGAAGTACGCGGCTGCCTCGTCTACTGACTTCGTATTGAACGTCATCTCCTTGGTGAGCATGCCTTTGCGGCCGGCGAGCACCCCGTAGCGCATGTCGGCGTAGCCAGCCGTATGGTGGGCATCGGGGTTGATGCTGAGCTGCACGCCTTGGCTAATGGCGTAGCGCACCCAGCGCCAGTCGAGGTCAAGGCGCCAGGGGTTGGCGTTGATTTCGATGATAACTTGGTGCTCGGCGCAAGCGTCAATAACCGCTTTAAAATCAATGGGGTAGCCGGCGCGACGCAGCAGCAGCCGGCCGGTAGGGTGGCCCAGCATAGTGCAGTGCGGGTTGGCAATGGCGGCCAGCAGGCGCTCGGTGGCGCGCTGCTCGTCCATCTTCAAATTGGAGTGGATGGAGGCCACGATAAAGTCAAACGAATCGCGCAGCGCCGGGTCATAATCCAGGCTGCCATCGCCCAAAATATCGGCCTCGATGCCCTTAAAAATGCGGAACGGCGCCAGCTCGGCGTTCAGCTCGTCAATTTCGCGCTGCTGCTGGCGCACGCGCTCCGGCCCGAGGCCATTGGCGTAATGTGCCGCCTGCGAGTGGTCGCAGATGCCCAGGTACTCGTAGCCCGCATCGCGCAGAAACGTAGCCATTTGGCGCAGCGAATGGCTGCCATCGGAGTAGGTGCTGTGGTTGTGCAGCGAGCCGCGTAAGTCGCTGTCTTCGAGCAAAACGGGCAACTGGCGCTCGGCGGCCAGCGCTATTTCGCCCAGGCCTTCGCGCAACTCGGGCACCACGTATTGCAGGCCGGCTTTCTCATACAGCGCTTCTTCGCTGGCAAAGCGCTCGCGCTTGGCCCACTGGCGCAGGGTAGCGGGCTGGCCGGGGCCGGCCTGGGGCAGCGGCGTGCTCAGGTGGGCGTCATTGCCAGTGGCCACAAATAGCTGATTCACAAAATCAGCGGGCGCCACGGTGCGCACCACCACGCCTACCCCCGAGTCGGCGGCCGTGCCCCGCCACGCAAAAGGCCCCGAGCGCCGGCCATCGGCCCGCAAGCCGGGCGCCGCGTCGAGCAGCGCATGAATGGCGGCCGGGTCGGCGGTAGCCACCAAAATCTCGACTGTTTCCACTATTTCGCGGGCGCGGCGGACTTCGCCGGCGGCGGCTACTTCGCCTACCCCCGCCACTTGGCGCAGGCGCTCGGCCAGGTCGTGGGCCAACTGCTCGGCCTGCGAGAAGAGCAGCTTGCCCGCACTTTGGGTAGTAAACTCTAGGGCCGCCAGAATGCTGTCCTGGGTTTTGGCCCCAAAACCTTTGAGCTTGGCTACTTGGCCGGCTTCGGCGGCTTCGCGCAATTGGTCGGGGGTTTCGATGCCGGCGTCGCGCCACAGGGCGCGCACTTTCTTGGGGCCAATGCCTTTGATATTCAAGAGCTCGACCACGCCGGGGGGGGTAGTGTCGAGCAGGCGTTGCAGCTCCTCAAACGTGCCCGTATCGAGCAGCTCGGCCACTTTGGCGGCCTGGGTTTTGCTCAGGCCGGTGCGGTCGGGCAGGCCAGGGCGCTCCACTTCGGCCACCGGAAACTCCAGCTGTTCGAGGGCCGTGGCGGTGCCTTCGTAGGCCCTGATTTTGAAGGCGTTTTCGTCGTGTAGCTCCAGCAGTTGGGCCGTTAGCTTGAAGGCTTTGATGAGAGCGCGGTTATCCACTGGCAAAATTGGGGTTGAAAGCTCGGGGTGGGGAAGGGGGGTAGGCAGCTAACGCAAAACTGCCCCCGGCAGCCAAAAGTACGCCTCACTACGGGGCCATTTGCTGCAAATACCCGTACTATTGCCCGCCATGCTAGCACTTCGATACTCTACACCACTGGCCGGCCTGCTGCTGCTAGTGCTGGCCGCCTGCCACCCCGACCACCCCGCCCAGCTGCCCGCCGGCACCCTGGCTACCCTGCACGGCACTTGGCTGCTGGTACCCGAAAACAGCCACGCCGATACCCTCGCGTACCGGCGCAATACCTACCGCTTCCGCTACCGGCCGGGGGGTAGGCCGGGCTTCCGGCTGGCGCCGGCCGGCCACTTCGTGCGCTACGATGTGGCCCCCGGCGGCGGGCTGGTGGCCCAGGAAGGCACCTGGACTGAAACCAGTACTGGCCGCTTACTGATTCACCTGCCCGAAGTAGAGCCGGCCGAGCCCGACTACGAGCTCGAAGTGCTTAGCTACCAGCAGGGCGTGCTGCGGCTGCGGCGCCTGGCGGGCCGGCCAGCGGTCGAGATTATCCGCAACCACTAGCCTATGCAGGCGGCCAAGCGTACCTGGCCGCCTACCCCCGGCCGGGCGCCGGGGTGGGGGGTAGGGCGCTGCTGAGCTTGCCACTAATGCTGACGGTTACGTCGTTGGCTAAAATCAAGCTGGTTTTGCCTAGGTTATAATCGAGGCGGTTCAGGCGGAAGCTGCCGCGAAATTCCTGGGTGGCCGACACAGTAAAGGGCAGTTGCACCTCGTGGGAAATTCCCTTCATCGTCAGCACAAACGAGCCTTCGTACTGCTCACGGCCGGTTTGGCGAAACGAGGTAGATTGCATGGTAATGGTGGGGTATTTCTCCGCATCGAAGTAGTCGGGCTTCTGCAAGTGCCGGTCGCGCAGCGAAATACCCGTTTGGATGCTGCTCACCGGCACCGACGCCTGGATGTGGGCCTGCGCCAGGTGCGCGGGGTCGAACTGCCCCGTGGCTTCGAGGCCCGTCAGCGTGCCCGTTACGGTAAACCCGGCGTTCACAATCTGAAAGCGAATGGCGGCCTCTGGTGCTTGGCGCCGCCCGCCCGGGCCGCCTGCCAGCAGCCCGCCTAGCCCGCACAGGGCGAGTAGTAGCTTGAACATCATAGGGTTTTGAGAAAAGCAAGTAGTGCCTCGCGGTCGGCGTCCGGGAGTTCCAAGCCAAACTCGTGGCCGCGTACGGCCTTCGTGGTCACGCCCACGCCCCGGAAGCCGGTGGGCACATAGTCGTCGCGCAAGCGCTTGGGGTCCAGCATATCGCGCAAGGTAGCCAGCGAACCGTCGTGCAGAAAGGGCCCGCGGTACCACACACCGCGCAAAGAAGGCACCTTATAGTAGCCCGTGCCGCGCCGGGTTTTGAGCGCATAGCCAGGGTCAGTGCCAATGGATATTTCAAAAATGTCGTACTTCGTGCGGTGTGCTTCGGGCACTTCAAAGCCATCAACGGGCGTGAGCATGTTGTTGGTGTATAGCGGCGGCGTGTGGCAGCTGACGCAGCCCTGCTTGATGAAAACCTGGTTGCCGCGCGTAGTAAGCGCCGTGGACTGGTTGGGGTTGGTGGGCGGCTTTAGCGAGTACACGTACTTGGCCAGGGCAAAAAGCTGGGCTTCGCTGTAGCGGTCGAAGGTGCCGGAAAACTGGCTTTTCCCGGCCGGCGGCAGGGTTTTGTGCTGCACGCCCACCGGAATGTAGCCGTCGTAGCTCGCCATAAAATCCAGCGACTGGTTGATGGCGATGTAGCGCATCATGTCGCCGATGCTGCGGTGGCGCGCCAGGCCCCCGTGGTCGAGGTAGGTGCGCTGCTGCACGCCAATGAGGTCGGGCACGGTAGGCGGAAAGAGAATGCTGGTGCCCTGCCGGCCGTTGGTGCCGGGGGGTAGGGCCTCAAACGCTTGGGCAATGGCTTCCTTCGGCTGGTGGCTGAGGCGCGAGTTGGGGTCGTTTGGCACAAACGGCGCGTCGAACAAGGCACCGGTCACGAACTGCACCGCCGGCTCCGGGAAATTGGGCGTGTGGCGAATGGCCCAGGCCGTGGCCCGGTCGCCGGGAAAATTGCCCTGCGCACCCTTCAGTACCCGCCCGCTCTTATCGACCCGCGTGTGGCACATGGCGCATGACAAATTGCCGACCAGCACCTTGCCCTTTTCCGTAACCACGTAGCGGGTATAGGGCAGCACGCCATCCTTGGTGAGCGGCACCTTGGTGTAGGCGTAAAAGGCCGGGTTGCGCACATCATCCGTAGAAATAATGGCCCCGTCGGTGTCGATGGGCAAGTCAAACAACAGCTCGCCGGCCTTAATCCAGTCGGCCTCGGTATGCAGGGTTTTGGGGTCGAACACCACTTGGGGCGCTTGCTTTTGGAGCCACTCCCAGTAGCCTTTCGGCTCGCGGCCGGGCGCGTACACGGGGTAGTTTTTGTACGCCACGCGCTCGGGCAGCTGGTAGTAGTAAGCGGCCGATACATGCCGGGGCGAGGCGCTGGCCGTGGCCAGCGGCAGTTCGGCATTGGCCAGCGCTGTGCTATCCCAGGTGCGCGGAATGACCGGCGCGAAAGGCAGCGAGAAACCGTGGCCGCCCCCAGAGGCACTGGCCGCCCCCGCCGCTACCGCCAGCAGCGTACCACCCACCAAAAACGAGCGCCAAAGGGAAAGCTGTTTCATGGCTGGTACGGAGTAGGGGGTAAGAGATTTTTTATAGAGCTAATATACTGAGGTACAAAATAAAAGCAAGGCTATTTGAGCAAATTTAGGCAGCGCTCGTAGCCCCCGGTTGGGGCCTGCCGGGCCCTACCCCCGACCTTTGCGGCCATGAACCATTGGCTCGTTAAATCCGAACCCGAAGCTTATTCCTGGGCCGACTTTGTGCGCGAAGCTGGCACCGACTGGACCGGCGTGCGCAACTACCAGGCCCGCAACAACCTGCAAGCCATGCAGCCCGGTGACCTCGTTTTGTTCTACCACAGCGTGAGCGAAAAAGCCGTGGTGGGTGTGGCCATCGTGCACGCCCACCATGCCCCCGATGCCACCGCCGAACCCGGCAGCCCCTGGGTGGCCGTGCACCTGCGGCCCCACGCGCCGCTGGCCCGCCCGGTGCCGCTGGCCGCCCTCAAGGCCGAGCCGCGGTTGGCCCGGCTCGGGCTGATTCGGCAGTCGCGCTTGTCGGTAACGCCCGTCCAACCCGACGAATTTGACGTGGTATTGGCCTTGTCCGAGGGGTAATACGGGCCGGGCGCAGCAACTGTAAAAGCGGCTCCTACCCCCCTTGTAAAAGCCGGGGTAAATGGGTATCTTCGTGAGAGTCGGCCAACTATTTGCGCCGGGCTAGCGTTGCCGAGCCAGCTATGAAACACTTCTTCGCCTTTTTGCTGGGGTTGCTGCCATTGGGGCTGTGGGCGCAGCGCACGCCACCCCCCCCGCCGGCCGATGCGCCGGCGCAAATTGCCCGTACCGAGCTGCTGCTCGACCCCAATACCGACGACGTACAGGTGCAAGCCGTGCCCGCCGACACGGCCGTGGTGCTGCTCATCCGGCGCGAGCTGCCCGGCTCGCGCAAGGTGCGCTACGTGTTTCAGCACTATGGCCCCAACCTGCACCTGCGCCGCGAGGAAGAGGTGCCCGTGCCCGACGAGTATGAAGTCGAGCGCCTCTGCGCCGAGCCGGGCGTCGTGTACGCCCTGTTCCGGTCGCACACCACTACGGGCCAGCTGCTAGCGGCTGCCTACGACGTGCACGGTGGCCAAGTGCGCACGCAGGCATTCACTACCAAGCTGTGCCGCCAGGTAGTGGCCCTCAAGCCCCTCGATGGCCGCCTGCTGGCCACCGTCACCCTCACCGACGAGCAGCACCAAACCGTGCTCCTGCTCGACGTAGCTACTGGGCGCTTCCAGTTTTTGTCATCGCTCTACGAGCCGCTCAGCTCGGAGCTAACCAGCGTGGCCGACAGCCCGGCCGGCCGCGCCGAGTTTGTGCTCAGCCAAAGCAACGGCCTCAAACAGCGCCTTATGCTGCGGCAATTGTCGGCTAACCAAGGCGAGCTGCTACGTTCCGAACTAGTGCAAACCGAGAGCGAGCGCAGCCTGCTCACGGCCCAGCTCAGCCCACCCCAAGACACCAGCGCCCGCCTGCTAGCTGGCACCTACGCCCTGCGCGACGTGCGCTACGCCCAGGGCCTGTTTGCCACCGACCTTACGGCCACGCCCACCACCGAAACCACGGCGCACCACTCGGCGCTGCGCTTCTACGACTTCCGGCACCTGCGCCACTTCTTCGACTACCTGGCCCCGGCCCGCTCGGCCCGCCTGCACAGCCGCTCGGCGCGGCGCGAGGCACGCGCCGCCCGGCCCCTGCGCTGGCATTACCACCTGCTGCTGCACGAGCTGCTGCCGCAGTCCGGCGGCGGCTACACCATGGTGGCTGAGGTGTACTCGCCGCAGTATCAGTACAATAGCTACAATGGCTTTTCGCCCATGATGACCGGGCTACCCCGGGGCGGCGGGCTAGCGCCGATAGGTAGCTACCCGTACAGCTCCAACTACGGCCGGCAGTTTTTGGGTTTCCGCACCACCCATGTGCTAGTGTGTGGCTTCGATAAACGGGGCAACCTGCTCTGGGACAATGCCTTTGTGGTTGGGCCGGGGGTAGTGCGCTCCGAGCTAGAGCCCGCCGTGCAGGCCCTGCCCCTGGCCGATGGCCGCCTCGTGCTGGCCTACAGCATCGACAATGAAGTGCACTACAAGCGCATCAACCAAGGCGAGCCAGCCCCCAATGATGCCCACGTAGAACTGCTAACCGCCGCCGGCCCTACCCCCGAAAAAGTGCTCGACGTTACGCAGCCCGACCTTGCGCCGTGGGTGGGCAACCAGTACATTGCCAGCGGCTTCCAGCGCATCAAGGCTGAGCGGGGGCCCGAGCGGCAGGTGTTTTTTCTGCAGGTGCTGAAGTTTTGAGGGGGTAGGGCTTGTTACCTTCGCCGCCCCTTATGCTGCTTGCTACCTACACCGGCCACCCCCACGAGGCGGGCCTCGACGAAGCCGGGCGAGGCTGCCTGGCGGGCCCCGTGTTTGCGGCGGCCGTCATCCTACCCCCCGATTTTAATCCCCAGTTCCTCAACGACTCGAAGCAACTCACGGCCCGCCGCCGCGAGGCGCTGCGGCCCGTCATTTGTGCCGAGGCCGTGGCCTGGGCCGTGGGCGAAGCCTCGGTGGCCGAAATCGACGAGCTCAACATCGCGAACGCTAGCTACTTAGCCATGCACCGCGCCGTGGCGGCGCTGGCTGTGCCTGCTGCCCACCTGCTGGTCGATGGCAACCGTTTTCGGCCCCACCCCGCGCTGCCGCATACTTGCGTGGTGGGCGGCGATGCGCTCTACCGCAGCATCGCGGCGGCTTCCATCTTAGCCAAAACCTTCCGCGACGAGCATATGCAGCAGCTGGCCGCCGAGTTTCCGGCCTACGGTTGGGGCCAGAATGCGGGCTACCCTACGGTGACCCACCGCGCCGCTATTCGGGCGCACGGCCCTACCCCTCACCATCGGCCTGGGTTTCGCTTGCTATAATGCTTACTAAGTAAAAGAACGTCATGCTGACGACAGGAAGCATCTCTACCGCTTCGTTGGATACTATCCTAGCGGCATGGTAGAGATGCTTCCTTCGTCAGCATGACGTTCTTTTCTACGCTTTATTTAATCTTATTCTTTCAGCTTCAGCAAATCTAGAAATAGGCTAAAGCCATCGACCGTGCCGCCTCCCTCGCCGCCAAACGAATCGAAGGTGAGGGGCTTGATGATATAGCCGCTTACGTTGAGGTCCTTGGCGCCCAGGCGGTCAGTGTCAAGGTCTGAAGTGGTCATAATGAACACGTTCAAGTCGCTGAATTCGGGGTCGCTGCGCAGTATTTTGAGGAGTTCTAACCCATTGAGGCGCGGCATGTTGATGTCGAGCATCACCAGGCTGGGACGGCCAATCTTGGTTTCGCCATTTTCGCCGCGCAGCATGTTCAGGGCTTCGCGGCCGTTGCGGGCGTGCACCAGCGGTACGCTGATGTTCTGCTTGCGCAACTCGCGCTGCACGTTCATGACGTCCATTTGGTCGTCTTCAACTAATAATATACTGGCAGCGGAAGTCGGCGACATAGGAAGGGAAAGAGCAGCGGCAAACCACGCTAAAGAACCGCGTGGCGCTGGCAGTGAAAAGCAAGTTCGGGGAAGGATTGGAAAGGTAAATTTAGCTAGTCGCGGTGGCCAGTTGGGCTGGGCGCACCGCCTGCGTTGCGGCCGGCGTGGCCGTAGCAGTCGGCTTTTTGGGCCAGGTAAAGAAGAAGGTAGCTCCCTGGCCTTCAGCCGATTCTACCCAGATGCGGCCGCCCTGGCGCTCTACTATCTTCTTCACAATGGCCAGCCCTACCCCCGTGCTTTCGAGGGTATCGCGCTCTACCAGGGTTTGGAAAATGATGAAAATGCGCTCGTGGTATTCGGGCGCAATGCCGGGGCCATCGTCCTGCACCGAGAAGCGGTAAAACTGCTCGTTTAGGTCGTCGCAGCCAATGTGGATGATGCCGCTCTCGGGATGGTCGTGATACTTTACAGCGTTGGAAATTAGATTACTGAATACCTGTTGCAGCTGCGTGCGGTTGGTAGTAAGGGTAGGCAGGAAAAAGGGCAGCTCGATGTGCATGCCCTCAGGCAGGCCTTGCGTATCGGTGATTTCGCGCAGCAATTGCCGCACAAATACCGCCTCGTTGGCTTGGGCTACCCGGCCCACGCGCGCCAAATCCAGGATGCCGGTAATCAGGTTCTCCATGCGGTGCACGCGCTGCCGCATCAGGGCCAAAAACTCGCGGATATGCGGCGGCAAACCTTCCTTGCCCATGTCCTCCTCAATCCAGCGCGAGGCGCTCTCGATGCCCCGTAGCGGCGCCTTCAAGTCGTGCGATACCACGTAGGCAAACTGGTCGAGCTCCTGGTTGCGGCCCTCTAGCTGGCTGATATTCTGGTCGATAGTGCGGGCCATGGCGTTGAGCGCGTTGGTGAGCTCGCTCACTTCGTCGTTTTCCTCATCTACAATCTGGGTTTTGTAGTCGCCATCGGCTAGGCGGCGGGCAAGCGTTATCATGCTGCGCAAGCGGCGGGCCAGCAGCCGCACAATGTACACGGCCCAAAACAGCCCGAACAGCAAGGCCGCGCCCGTTATCAGGCCCGACAGTTTCTGGGCGCGCAAGATGCTGTCCGTCAGGCGCTGGCGCTGCTGCTGGCGATTGGCATTCTCATCGCGGTCGAAAATGCTCATCTGGTAGCGGATGGCATCCATCACCTGCTTGCCGCTGAGGCTTTCGGCCAAGCGGTAATGCGGCATGTTGTCGAGGCCGCGCTGGTTGCGGTCTTTCAAGCGGGCTTCTCGTTTCTCGCTGATTAGCAAGTGCGTATAAGCCGTCCACTGCTGGAATAAATGCTGCGTGGTGTCGAGGCGCTGGCGCTGGGCTGGCTCGGCAGCCAGCTGCTCGCGCAACATCTGGAAGCGGTGCAGCAAGTCGCGCTCGCCGTTGTAGTAAGGGTTCAGTACCTGTTCATTACCCAGCAGCATATAGCCGCGGAAGCCGGTTTCCATGTCGATGATGCTGCGCAGCAGCGTCGCGCCATCGGCCGAGGTGCGCTGCGAGGCTTCCACGCGCTGCGAGTTGCGCAACACCTGCTCGGCCAGCCGGTAGTTGACAATAACTACCGCCGCAAACAGGCCCAGCAGCAGCAGAAAGCCCGCAAAAATTTTAGTAGTGAGGTTTATTTTCATGACACGCCCGCCCTATTTCGCTTCACGCCCCAGAGTACGTAGTTTACTTTCAGCGGTTTGCAACAAATCCACGATGTGGTCGGCGGCTTGCTGCACGCTGCTAAAACCCGCCAAGGCTTCGTCGCGCCGGCCCGCCAAGTGCAGGTCCATTAGGCGGTTGGCCTGCTGGTGAATGGCGCGGTGGCGCTGGTCGAGCTCCTGCATTTCGGGCAGGTGGGCGTAGATACCGCGGCGCCGTTCGACTATCCACTTGCCCAGGCTGCACTGGTCGGGGTCGCGCAGGGGGCCTTCCTCGTTGTTGTTGCCGTGCAAAAAGGAGCGCAGCCGCGCCTTAAACGACAGGTGCCTGATGAGGGCTGATTCAAAATCTTGCTTGATAGCTTCGGGACTCATGAAGGGAGAAGGGGGGGTAGGAGGCCGAGGCATTGAAGGGGTATCCGCTATTTTCGTGGCTGCTAAAATCAGCTTGCCTGCCCCACTGGCGCAAGTTAGTTGACCGGCTTATACGTAGCCCAGTAGTTTGCGCTACCATTTTTTCTTGTTTCCTTCTTATTAGCTCGTCTTTTTATGGATGCTACCCCCCTCAAAACTGTCGCCTTGCATGACACCCACCAGCAGCTGGGAGCCAAAATTGTCCCGTTTGCTGGCTATGCCATGCCCGTGCGCTACTCCTCCGACCTCGAGGAGCACCACACCGTGCGGCGGGGGGTAGGCATTTTTGACGTGTCGCACATGGGCGAGTTTCGGCTGCGCGGCCCGCAGGCCCTCGACCTTATTCAGCGCACCACTTCCAACGATGCCAGCAAGCTTCAGCCCGGCAAGGCGCAGTACTCGTGCCTGCCCAACACCGAAGGCGGCATCGTGGACGACCTGCTCGTGTACATGCTCGGCGAGGAAGATTACTTCTTGGTAGTCAACGCTTCCAATATTGAGAAGGATTGGAACTGGTTGGTGCAGCACAACACCCAGGGCGCCGACCTGGAGAACCTAAGCGACGAGCTTAGCCTCTTTGCGGTGCAGGGCCCGAAGGCCGCCGCGGCGCTGGCCAGCCTCACCGATGTGGACCTGGGAGCCATTCCATATTACAGCTTTGCGCAGGGCACGTTTGCCGACGCGCCGGGCGTCATCATCTCGGCCACGGGCTACACCGGCGCGGGCGGCTTCGAGCTGTACGTACCCAACGAGCACGCCGCCGCGGTGTGGCATAAAATAATGGAAGCCGGTAAGCCCTTCGGCCTCAAGCCCATCGGCCTGGGCGCCCGCGACACGCTGCGCCTCGAAATGGGCTACTGCCTTTACGGCAACGACATCGACGATACCACGTCGCCGCTCGAAGCGGGCCTGGGCTGGATTACCAAATTCACCAAAGAATTCACCAACAGCGCCAACCTCAAAGCCCAGAAAGCCGCTGGCGTGCAGCGCAAGCTGGTGGGCTTCGTGATGGACGGCCCCGGTGGCCTGCCCCGCAGCCACTACCCCCTCGTCGATGCCCAGGGCGCGCCCATTGGAGAAGTAACCAGCGGTGGCCAGTCACCTTCGCTCAGCAAAGGCATTGGCCTGGGCTATGTCAAAACCGAGCTAGCCGCCCCCGGTACGCAAATCTTTGTGCAGGTGCGCGGCAAAAACCTGCCCGCCACGGTGAGCAAGCTCCCGCTGGTGCCCGGCACCGAGGAGGCGTAGTAGTGTAGCTGTCGTTTGTTGCTAAAGGACGTCCTGCTGCGCTGACCGAAGCACCTCGCTCGCATCATTCAACGAGGCGAGCGAGGTGCTTCGGCCAGCGCAGCAGGACGTCCTTTCACCATTATCCATTCTAAGCAATTTCTCTTGAAAGTTGATATTTGTTTCTCGCCCGACCTGCTATCGCTCTACGACTTGCAGGGCCGGGTAGCCGTGATTGTGGATGTGCTGCGGGCCACCAGCACCATCGTCACGGCGCTGGCCGCGGGCGTCACCGAGGTTTTCCCCACCGCCACCCTGGAGGAATGCGCCGCCCTGGGCCGCGAGCACGGCTACATCACGGCTGCCGAGCGCGACGGCATTGCCGCCGCCGGCTTCGATTTGGGTAACTCGCCCTTCGGCTTTCTCGATGGCAAGCTGCCGGTGCGGGGCCGCGCCCTGGCCATCAGTACCACCAACGGCACGCTGGCCCTGCGCCGCTCGCTGGCCGCCGAGGCCGTGGTGTGCGGCGCCTTCCTCAACCTGAAAGCGGTAGTCGATTTTGCCGTGGCGCAGCAGCGCGATGTGCTGGTGGTCTGCGCCGGCTGGAAAGGCCAGTTTTGCCTAGAAGACAGCCTCTTCGGCGGCGCGCTGGCCGAGCGCCTGGCTGCCCAGGGCTTCGACATCACCGCCTCGGATGCGGCGCTGGCGGCCCTGCACCTGTGGCAGCACGCCAAGCCCACCTGGCCCCACTACCTGCTGCAATCGGCCGCCGTGCGCCGCCTCAACGCCCTGGAGGCCCATGATGACTTCACCTATTGCATGCAGATTGATACCCACCCCGACCTGCTGCCGCTCTGGCAGACTGACAGCCTCGTGAGGGGGTAGGGCAATAGCTTGCTGCCTAGCTAAGGTGAAATAAAGGCGAGCGCCGAGGGAGGCTTATTGCCACCACGGGGCTTGGGGCAGGGGGCCGGCGCCCAGCGTCACGGGCTGCCCTAGCTCGGGGGTAGTAAGGGGCAAGTGCAAGCGGCTGGCAGCTGCCGCCGCCCGGCTAACGGGTTCATTCCAAGCATGGTGCGCTTCGGTGAAGGCACCCCAGTGCACCGGCAGCATAGCCCGCGCCCGTACGTCGAGGGCCGCTTGCACACTCTGCTCGGGCACCATATGAATCTGAGGCCACTGCGCATCGTACTGCCCGCACTCCATCAGGGCTAGGTCGAAGGGACCGTACTGCGCGCCGATGGCTTGAAAATGAGGGCCGTAGCCGCCGTCGCCGCTATAAAAAACGCGTTTTGTGGCTGTCTTCAGCACCCAAGAGCTCCAGGAAGTGGAGTTGCGGTTGGTGAGGCCGCGGCCCGAAAAGTGGCGCGACGGCGTGCTCACAATGGTGAGGCCCGGCAGGCGCACCGAGTCGCCCCAGTTTAGCTCGGTCACGCGGGCCGGGTCTACCCCCCAGGCGCGCAGGTGCACGCCCACGCCCAGCGGCACATAGAAGTGCTGCGTCTTATCCTTAAGCTTGATAATCGTCTTATAGTCAAGGTGGTCGTAGTGGTCGTGCGAAATCAGCACCGCGTCGATGGGTGGCAGCTGCTCGGGCGTGATGGCCAGCTGCGGGTTGTAGCGCTTCGGCGTCACCCACGCGAGCGGGCCCATCTTCACGCTGAGCATGGGGTCGAGCAGAATGTTTTTGCCCGCAATTTCAACCAGGCTGGCTGAGTGGCCAAACCACGTCACGCGCACTAAGTCGTTGCTTTTCTGCGTGATGCTAAGCGAGTCCAGTGGGTGCGTGGGTAGGGGCGCGGCCGGCCGCTCGTTGGGTACGCTGCGAAACAGCGTGCGCCATAGTGCCGAAACCATGCTGCCCGTCATCACGGTCGTGGGCACCAGGTTCTTGAATTCATCTGCTTCGTAGTGGCCCGAGCGGGCGTAAGCCAGCCGCTGGGCGGGGGTAGGTGTGCCGCCCAACTCAGGGCTCAGCTGCGCGAAAGCCACGCCCGCTAGTAGCGCGACCATAAGGAGACTGCCAACGAGCAAGCCCGTGATTTTGAAGAATTTGCGCATAGATAGAAGTACGGTAAAGTCTGCTCGCTCGCCCAGGGTTGGACGCCCCAGCGCTATTGGCCAACCAAGTTTAAAGGGCTAATAACTGCCCCGCGGAGCGACTGGCGACTAAAAAAAGCCCTACCCCCTAGGAGGAGGGTAGGGCTTCTAAACCAGAAAATTGGGCGAGCGGTTGCCCAACTATGACCCGGCTACCGGCGCAAACTCCGTCACGGCCTCGCCCAGGTCCAGCACTTGGGTATGGGGTAGGGCATTTTGGATAATGCTGGCGCCGGCCGCCGAGCGGTAGCCGCCCGCGCAGTGCACCAGCACCGGTTTATCGGCCGGAATCTCGGCTACGCGCTCGCGCAGCTCGGGCAGCGGAATGAGCAAGGCGCTGGCAAACAGCGGGTCGTGGGCCTCGGTGCGGTTGCGAATATCCACGATGGTAAACTGCTCGGGGTGCGCGCGCACCCGGGCCACGTCTACGGTGGGGCTGGTGGCGGGCAGCGTGGCGGGGCTAAGTAAGGCGCCTTTGATGTTGCTTTCGTAGCCGATTTTGGCCGCTTTGCGGATAACCGCGTCGAGCTGAATCTGGGTATCGGCCAGCAGGTAGAACTTCTCCTCGGGGCCAATAACCGAGCCCAGCCAGGTCTCAAATTTGCCGCCATCCTGGAGGTTGATGGCGCCGGGCAGGTGGCCGCCGCGAAACTTGGCCGCCGGGCGCGTATCGAGCAGCAGCACCCCCGTCTCGGGCACCGCACCAATGAGCAGGCGCGGCACGGCCCGTACGCTGCTCTCAAAATTGGGCGCGCCCTGCCGGTTCAACTGCACATCGTAGCCAAAGTATTTGGGCACAAATGGCTGGTCTTCGAGCAGGGCTTCTACGAACTCCTGCTCCGACATGGGCTGCAGAGCATAGTTGGTAGCCAGCTCTTTGGCAATGGTGCTGTCGAGGTCGGGGCTAGTGGTTTTGCCACACAGCGAGCCGGGGCCGTGGGCCGGGTACACCTTGGTCGTGCCGGGCAGCGACATCAGTTTTTGGCGGGTGCTGCGGTAGAGTTGGGCCGCCAGCGCCTCGCGGGTGTGGCCACCCACTGCCTCGGCCTCGCGCAGGTCGGGCCGGCCCACATCGCCCACAAACAACGTATCGCCGGTGAATACGGCGCGGGTTTGGGCCAGCTCATCCAGCAGCAAGATGCTGATGCTGTCGGGCGAGTGGCCGGGGGTATTGAGGGCGTGCAACTCGAAGGCGCCGAGCTTGATGCGGTCGCCATCATCGAAGTTTTTGTGGGGGTAGCGGGCCCCCGTTAGCTTGCTGCAATAAATGATAGCATCCGTTTCCTGGGCTATTTCCAGGTGGCTGCTCACAAAGTCGGCGTGGGGGTGCGTCTCAATCACGGCCACTATCTCGGCATCGTGCTCGTCGGCAAAGTCGTAGTAGGGCTGCGGGTCGCGGCCAGGGTCGATGACGGCCACCTGCCGGTGCACCCGCACCGCGTAAGAAGCATGGGCCAAGCCCTTGTCGTAAAACTGCTGAATCTGCACCGCGGTGGTGCTACTACTGGGGAGCGGCATGGGGGGTAAGCCAACAACGGAGGAGCTAAGCGCCTGATTATCCGGTTGCCGGGGTAGGTGAGTGGGTCAAATATAACGAGCCGGCCCAACATCGCCGCCGCGCCTACCCCCTCCATACTGGCCAAACGCAAAAAAAGCCCCGGCCGGGCGGCCAGGGCTTTTTGAGGTACGCGAAGCCGAAAAATTAGCTTTTCATTTTCGTTTTGCCGCCGTGCTCACCTTTGTGGTGCTCTTGCTTGAGGGCGGCCAGCTTGCCCTGCTGGTCGGCCGTGAGCACGCCTTGCAGCTGCTGCTGGTACTTGGCGCGGCCGGCCTTCATTTCTTGGTGCATGGCCTGGCGCTGGTCGGCGGCGGGGTATTTGGCCTTGATGGCCTGGGCTTCCTGGGCCTGCGCCAGCAGAATCTGGCGCACTTTAGGCTGCTGCTCGGCCGTGAGGCTCAGCTTTTTGGTGAGCATAGCCGTGTGGTGGTCGGCGCTTTGCTCCGGGGTTTTATGCTGCTTGCCCCTGTGCAACACACTGTGGGTAGGCAGCTGGGTGGTAGTGGTGGCCGGGGCCTGGGCGAAGCTGGTAGTCACGCTAGCAAAGGCCAAGGCAGCCAAAATCAACGACTTTTTCATAACAGGTACTACGGAAGAAATTGAGCAGAAAAAAGGAGAGAAAAGCGAGCAGCGCGGCCGCACTAGCTTGGGGGTAACTGGCTATTTACAAGGAGCGGGCCAGAAATAGCCAGCGCACAAAAAAGCCCTTTTCCGACGCCGGAAAGGGCTTTTTTATCGACTAAAACCAATGATTGAACTAGCGACTGCCTACCCCCCCAATCGTATGCAGCTGCCCGATGCGGGCGGCTTTTACCTGCTGGTAGCGCACGTACTGCGCGGGCGTGAGCACCCCCCGAATTAGCTCGTCCGACTTGGCGCGGTCGAAGGCCATGGCGGTGCGCAGGGCGGCGGGGTCGCCCTGGTGCGCCGTTAAGTCGGCATCCATGTGCTGGCGGGTCAGCAGCAAAATCTGACGCAGGCGCGCGTGCTGGTCGGGCGAGAGGCCCAGCTCCTGGGTCATGCGTTGGGCCTGGCTAGCCACGGCGGCTTGCGCGGCCGGCGTGGTTTGGGCCACGGCCGGACCAGCCAGGGCCCATAAAAAAGCGAGGGTTGAAAAAGATTTTAAAGACATAAAAAGTTGATAAATAGGGAATAAATAGGAGCCATAAAGGGCAGCAACTAGCCACAACTGCCGGGCGAGGCCGGCCTTGCCTACCGGCCCTGCAAAGGTGCGGCCAACCAGCTAGCGCGCCAGTCACAAAGTTTAGCGTATTTTCGGCCCGGCTGACTATGACCCGGCCTTAATTCAACGCAAAGAAATCGTTATTATTTACTACCCCCACTAGTTCTTTCAACCCTCTTACTGCATGGCTAATATTTTCGCCAAAAAACCCCTGGCCCAACTGCTGGGCGAGGCCAACTCGACCGGGCATGGCACCCTGCAACGGACGCTGGGCGCGGGCAACCTCGTGGCCCTGGGCGTGGGCGCCATCATCGGGGCGGGCCTATTTGTGCGCACGGCCAACGCCGCGGCTCAGGCTTCGGGGCCGGGCGTGACGCTGGCGTTTGTGCTAGCCGCCTTCGGCTGCGTATTTGCGGGCCTGTGCTACGCCGAATTTGCGGCCATGATTCCCATTGCCGGCTCGGCCTATACCTACGCCTACACCACCATGGGCGAGTTTGTGGCCTGGGTTATCGGCTGGGCGCTCATCATGGAATACGCGCTGGGCGCGGCCACCGTATCTATTGCCTGGAGCGAGTACCTGAACAAGCTGCTGGAGGTCTTCGGCACCAGTATACCGTATAACCTCAGCCACTCGCCCTTCGAGCACGCCGTGGTGAATGGAGTGACGCAGCACGGCCTCATCAACCTGCCAGCGCTCCTCATCATTGTGATGCTGAGCCTCTTGCTGGTGAAAGGCACCCAGGAATCGGCGTTGTTCAACGCAGTAGTAGTTATCCTGAAAACCCTCATCGTACTGGTGTTCATCGCCGTGGGTTGGCAGTTTGTGAACCCCGCCAACCACACGCCCTACCTCATTCCGGCCGATGCCGTGGTGAAAAACGCCGCTGGCGAAGTAGTGCGTACCTACGAGGGCTGGAACAAGCATGGCTTGGGCGGCATTCTGGGCGGCGCAGGCATTGTGTTCTTTGCCTTTATCGGGTTCGACGCCGTGAGCACGGCCGCTCAGGAAGCCAAAAACCCTAAGCGCGACATGCCCATTGGTATTTTGGGCTCGCTGGCTATTTGCACGGTTCTTTACATTTTGTTCGGCCACGTGCTGACGGGCGTCGCCAACTGGCGCGAATTTGCCGACCCTGCTCTGGGCGGCGAGGCCTCGGTGGCCTACGCTATTCGGGCCCACATGCCCGGCTACGGCTGGCTGGCCACGGCCGTGACGGTGGGCATTCTGCTCGGCTTCACCTCGGTTATTCTGGTGATGCTTATGGGCCAGAGCCGCGTATTTTTCTCGATGGCTAAGGACGGCCTGATGCCCAAAGCCTTCTCGGAACTGCACCCGCGCTTCAACACGCCCTACAAATCCAACCTCATGCTGATGGTGTTTGTGGGGTTGTTTGCGGCCTTCGTACCCGGCTCGCTGGCCGGCGACCTCACTTCCTTTGGCACGCTGCTGGCCTTCGTGCTCGTGAGCCTCGGCGTGTGGATTATGCGCAAGTCGGACCCTGCGCAGCCGCGGCCGTTCTTGGCGCCGCTCTCTACCCCCGCGTTTCCGCTGGTGCCCTTCATGGGGGCGCTCGTGTGCGTCGCGCTCATTGCGGGCCTCGATTCGTTTACGCTGCAAGTGGCTTTCGCCTGGATGCTGCTTGGCTTCGTCGTGTACTTCCTCTACGGCAAGCGCAATTCGATGCTGCAAAAAGGCATTGTAGTAATTCCCGAAGAGATGGAAAAAGAAGCCTTCATCAAGCCCGACCCGCATAATCGCTAACGGGCGCCTACCCCCCCTCAAAAGCCTCGCCAGTAGCTATTGGCGAGGCTTTTTGTTGTTGATTGGAAAGTGAAAATCCCTCCGCGCAAGCCATTATCAGCAACTTACGCCGCCCCCCCGATGCCCGGCCGAAACTGGTGCAGCCACGCCAGTGCGTCGGCCTCGCTGGTAAACCAATTGGCCCGGTAGGCCGCCGAGGGCCCCGTTGGGCTGGGGCGGGCGTAGTTGCGGGCCTGCAACTCCTGCCAGAACTCGGGCTGCGCAATAAAGGCTAGGCTCGGAATGCGGCCCAGAGCCTTGCGCACGCGGGGCATAAATTCTTCGCCCAGCCACTCGTACACATCCAAGGGGCGCTCCTGGGCGTCGGCGCGGCCGTCGAGCAGCCAAAAGGGGCAGCGGTGGCGTTGCGCTACTGCCAGTAGCTGCTCGCAGGATTCCGTGAATTCAGCCACCGAAAGCGGGCGCAGCACTACCCCCCGCACCAGCGGCGGCTGGGACTGGTACTGCACGCTGTAGTAGGGGGTAGGGAAGGCCATGGCACTGCGTGGCAGCGCCGTACGCTACCAAAGGGGTTAAGACGCGGGCTTTACCTCGCTCTGAAGCTTCACTACTTTATCGCCATTGTCCTGCACAATAACCAGTGCGGGGTCATCAGCCGAGCCATTGCGGGTGATGTCGTGGCCTTTAATCTTGCGGGTAATTGGCTCTTTATGAACCGATTCAATCTTTCCGGAAGCCGTGCCGGTGCCGTATTTCCAATTGACTTTGGTGCCTTTGCGCATGAGTAAAACAAGTGAATAGCTGCGTGTTAAACGTCCAGATGGTACCGAAAATTCGAGATTCCCAAGCGGGCGGTACCCTTATTGCCGCTGTAAATAATGCCGTCCATAGCACTACGTAATCGCGGCGTAAAAAGCTAAGGCCATTGCTGTGGCTGGCTTGGCGCGGCTCCCTCATTGCCCAGGCAGGGGTAGGGCGGGCTTTGCTTAAAAAGCCCCTGGCGTAAAGCATCTTGTGCTACCAGGAGGCATCACGCATCGGCGGATTGGCGCGGCTGCCCGACCTTTGCCCCATGCTTCGTGTACTTTTCCTGTGTCTGCTGGCACTTTCGGCCGTTGCCCAGACGCCCATCTCGCCCGACGACCGCGCCCTTTATGGGGTCATCAACCGTGCCAGCGGGCGCTGCCTCGATGTGGCCCGCGCGGCCATTATCAGCGGTGCGCCCACCGTGCAGTGGGAATTTACCCACGCGCCCAGCCAGCAGTGGCGGCTGATGCTCATTCGCGAAGGCGGCGAGTATTACCGCCTCGAAGCCAAGCACAGCGGCCAATGCCTAACGCTCGAAATAACGCCTACGGCGCCGCCCGGTGCCAACACGCCCCTCATTCAGCGGCCCTTCACGGGGGGGCTGGGGCAGCAGTGGCGGCTGGTGGCTACCGGCCAGCAGCCGGGCACGTTTCAACTTGAAAACCGGCTTGATGGCCGCGTAGCCACGCTGGCTACCAACGATAAGTTCAACAATACCAGTATTGTAGCGGCCCGGGGGGTAGGGCGCGCTAGCCAGCAGTGGCACCTGTTTCAGCTGCAGTTGCGGCTGGCTACGGGGCCGCCCTATTTCGCGGCGCCCGAGCCGTTGCCGGCGCTCAACTCGCCCACCGGCAATGAGTACCAGCCGGTGCCTACCCCCGATGGAAAGGGCCTGTACTTTGGCCGCACGCGCTTTGCCGGCAACACCGAAGGCGCTGCCGAAAGCGGCGATATCTGGCTGAGCCAGACCACTGACGAAGGCCGCACCTGGGCTGCTCCTGCCCGCCCCGACAGCCCCGCCGGCCTCAACACCGCCCAAAACAATGCCGTGCAGGCCGTGGTGGGCACTACTAGCAACCCCGCGCTGCTGCTGCGCGGCACCTACGATGCCGCAGGCTTCCGCGACGAGGGCTTGTCGCGGGTGGCGGTGGCGGGTAGCGGGCGGCCCACGCCGGTGCGCGTGGCCGGCTACGGGTCGAGCAGCCCAGCTACCAATTTCTTTATGACCGCCGACGAGAAAATCCTGCTGCTGTCGCTAGAGCGGGAAGATTCGCAAGGTGCCAACGACCTGTACCTGAGCCGCCCCGATGGCGCGGGCGGCTACACCGCGCCCCAAAGCCTGGGGGCGGTGGTGAACTCGCCCGGCTATGAATTTGCGCCCTGGCTGGCCGCCGATGGCAAAACGCTGTACTTCGCCTCGTATGGGCACCAGGGCTACGGCTCGGCCGATATTTTTGTGAGCCAGCGCCTCGACGATAGCTGGACGAAATGGAGCCAGCCCCAAAACCTAGGGCCGCGCTTCAACGGCACGGGCTACGATGCGTTTTTCGCCCTTGGCCCCAATGGCACAGCCTACTACACCACTACCGGTAGCAAGGATACCGCGCCTAAGAAGTTATTCCGCACGCCGCCGGGCGCGCCACCCGTGGTAGATTCGACGGCCATCCTTGCCGCGGCGGCCGACCCTTCGAGCCAGCCCCGCGCCCTCGTGACGGGCCGCGTTCTGGACGGCCGCACCAACCAGCCGCTGGCCGGCGGCGCCGAAGTGCAAGCCCTGATGATAGGCGGTGCGATTGACTTTCGGAGCACGGCACGGGCCGACATCACGGGCTTCCAGATGTCGCTGGCGCCCGGCCGCTACCGCATGACGACCACCGCCGGCCTGCTCACGCGCGTAGACACGCTGGTGGTAGGCGCCGGCGAGTCGCGCCGCTACGAGCCGCGCCTTACGCCCGCCACAGTGGGCTCGCGCCTCGATTTGCCCGACCTGCTGTTTGCCCAGGGGCAGGCCAAACTGATTGGCTCGTCGTACCCTACCCTCAACCGGCTGGCCGAGTCGATGAAGGATAACCCGCTGCTCGAAATTCGCCTCGAAGGCCACACTTCCAACGAGCCACCCGCCGACAAGAACCAAGTGCTCAGCGAGCAGCGCGTGGCCGAGGTGAAGCGCTACCTCGTGGGCCGGGGCGTAGCGGAGGCACGCATTACCACGGTGGGCTTTGGCGGGAGCAAGCCAAAATTCTCCAACGACCGCGAAGAAACCCGCAAGCTGAACCGCCGGGTAGAACTGGTGATAACGAAGTAGGGTAGGCTAATTAAGAGGATAAAAAAAGAGACGAGTAGGAGAGAAGCAAGCCAAACAGAACGTCCTGCTGAACTGCTTCAACCAGCTCAGCAGGACGTTCTATAATTGACCACTGCTTGATTTATTGCGCCGCCAGATGAAGCCATCGAGCACGTAGTGCGTGCTTTGCGGCAGGGCCAGCAGGGGCACCAGCCACATCAGCAGGGTGGGCTCGGCCACGGGGGGTAGGTGCTGAAACCAGCCAAACACGGTGCCGTGCTCGCGCCATACTAGCCCATCCCAAAGGCCTTCTTCAAGGAAAGCAAACAGGGCGATGGCGCCCAGGAAGAGGGGTAGGCCGTAGCGGCCTGCCCACCAGCCGCGCCCGGCAGCGGGGGTAGGGCGGCGGCTCCAAACCAGCGCCAAGTACGGCACGCCGTGGGCTACTACGTTGAGCAGCGTAAACGCCAGGTCGCCGTTGAAAAGCACAATGCCCGCGTACCAGGAGAGCGCAGTGCCGCCCAGTAGCAGGTTGCGGGGTAGGTTGAAGCGGCGGGTGCGGTAGTAGCGCCAGGTTTCGCGCCCCAAATAGACCAGTAGCAAGGCCAAGTACAGGCCAGTTGCCAAGTGGCGGCCCAGCGGCCAGTCACGCTGCACAAAGTCGCCCTCCACAAACCAATTAAAGTTGCGCGGCGGCGATAAGTGCCAGTAGAGCAGCGGGTAAAGTGTGGCTGCGTAGATAAGCGCCGGGTTCAGCCACGCGCCGGGGGTAGGGGTTTCTTGCCGGCCATAGAGCCGCATAAACCCGTACTGCTGCCGCACAAAATGAAACACCGCCAAGTAAGCCAGCGCCCGCCAAAATACTAGTGCACCCGCCGCGTGTAGCACCACGCCGCCCGCGTAGCAAGCCAGGGGCGCCGCCCATAGCAGGGTGCGCCGCTGCCGCCGCTGCACGGGGTCGAAATACGTCTGGAACAACGTGCCGTACACGTGCGCCACGTCAATGAGCAGCACCACGCCTACCCAGGCCAGCAGGGGCAGTTCGGTGGTGTGGCGAAAGGGTGCGGGCAGCAGCGCCACCACCGCCAGGGCCACGAAGGGCGGCGCCAAAATCAGCCAGCCATCGTAGCGAGGCGAGCGAATCCAGGGTTGGCGCAGGGGCGTGGGGTAGGGCATGGCGGCCCGCAAAATAGCACGCTGCCGCGGGTCGGGCAGGGCTTAGTGGCCTGGGCTAGACGTGTCGTTGGTGATGGGCGGTGGCGCCATGGGCCTTCCTGTGGCGCTACTATCGGCCGCGGGTGGGGTGCCGCCAACTTTGGTGGCGGCCGAATCGGTGCCGAGCATGCTGCTGGGGGTGCTGGTAGTGGTGTTGTCGGCGTTGCCGTTGCAAGCGCCCAGGAGGCTGCCGCCCAGCAAAAGGGCCGCCAGGGCCCGGTAAGACATGGAGTTCCGCATGGTGAAAAGAGAGTTTTAAAGGCTTAAGTTGGCTTATACGAAGCTGGGCCTCATTGGAGTTGGCTGGCGCTAGGCGAAGCGCTATCTTGCTCCGCTAACCTAAACTATTGCGCGCTTTATGGAGCCAACTGCTACTTCAATTTACGCTTTCTCTGATACCAAGCCGGCCACCGAAGAGGTGCAGGTGTTGCTGAGCCTTACCAAATTTACGGCGCTTTGCCTGGCTACGGGCGGGCTCTACGGCCTGTGGTGGCAGTACAAAACCTGGCGGTTTTTTAAGCAGCGCCAACAGTCGGATATCTGGCCGGTGGCGCGCGCCATTTTCAGCTTATTTACAATCAATGAGCTGTTTAAAAACATCGGCCGGTTTTCGGGCAGTGTGGGTTTAGTGCCTGCCTATAATGCTGGCAACCTGGCGGTTGGCTACATTATCCTAAGCCTGCTAGCGCGGTTGCCCGACCCTTATTGGCTAATTTCGCTATTCGCGTTCACGTGCTTGCTGACGCCCTATCAGCAGTTTGCGGCGGCCCTACGGCAGTCCTCGGAATATCCCACGCGCGAGCAGGCAGGCTTTAGCTTACGGCAAGTAGGCGCACTGATTTTTG
Organism: Hymenobacter ginkgonis; assembly: GCF_009755225.1. Classification (GTDB taxonomy): domain Bacteria; phylum Bacteroidota; class Bacteroidia; order Cytophagales; family Hymenobacteraceae; genus Hymenobacter; species Hymenobacter ginkgonis. The sequence continues at coordinate 411,315 of NZ_WQKZ01000004.1, read as the reverse complement.
GTACGCTCATCTGGGTGTTAGCGTTTTACAGCCTGGCCCAGCCAACGTAGCGCTAGCTCGCGCGTGGTTCTGCCAGTACCGCCCGCGCCGCCCGTATTCCCTGGTGAAAGGCTTCTTCAAAAATAGATACGCCACTGAGGTCGGTGTGGGCCAGGTGCACGCGGCCGCCCAGCTGGGGCTGCGCTGCTTGCTGGCGCGCTGGGCCCCACACGTAGCCGGGGGTAGGGGCCACCATGCCGTGGCCCCACACCCAGAGTTCGGCCGCCTGCACCTGGGCGGCTAGGCCGGGGTGCATCAGGTCGAGTTCCGTGAGCACGAGCGTCAGCCACTGGTCGTAGGTGCTGGCCAGGGCGTGGCGGCGGGCGGCTACTGGGTCGGCCGCATCGGTAGGCAGCGCCCAATAAAAGGTAAGGCTCTGCGGACCATCGGTTTCGAAGCCGCGCAGGGCTTGGTGCTCAGCGTCGATATAGCCGAGGGCGGGGCTGCCGTAGCGCACATTGTCCCAGCACAGCGGCTGGCCCGCGCCGCCGGGGTAGGCCGCCACTGTGAGGTTGGCCACCAGCCAGGGCGCGTGCAGCGGCGCCAGCAGTGGCGGGTTGGGTAGCAGGTGCTTCGTGACGTGCCAGGGGGTAGCCAGCACCACCTGCCGGGCCAGTAGGCGCGTGCTTTGCTGGGTGGCGTTGTCAAAAGCCAGCACTTCAACGCGCCCGTCGGTGGCCGCTTTCAGCCCAAAAACCAGAGTGTTAGCCCGCACCTGTCCGGGGCCGCCTTGCTGCCGCAAGGCATTGGCCAGGAAGTGGTTGCCCTGCGGCCACGTAAGTACGGCATCGGGCGGGGCGTTGTGGGCGCGGCCTTTGCGGGCGGCGAAGTAGTGTAGCCCAGCCCACGCCGAAATTTGCGCGGCGGGCACGCCAAAATCGTCGCGGTACGAGTAGTCGAGGTACCAGCGCAGGTATTCCGAGTGGTAGCCGTGGCGCGTTAGCCAGTCGGCCATCGTTTCGGCATCGAGCTGCCGGGTGGCCAGGTCGCTCGACGACCAGGCGAGGGGTAGGGCAAACAGGTCGCGGCCGTCGGGGCCGGTGGCGTGGCGTAGGCGTTCCATCGCGGCCAAGAAGCGCGCTAGCTCGGCGCGGTCGGCGGGCGGCACACCCACCTCGGGCACCAGGCCAGCTTGCCAGTGGCCGTGCAGCAGCAGGCGCTCGGCGGGGTCGTGGCAGAGGGCAGTTTCGTCGTAGATGGGTAGCCGCGCGGGCGCCGGGCCGTAGCCCGTCAGCACGCCCGCTTCTTGCAAAAAGGCCAGCACCGCGGTATCGCGCACGTCGGGAATGGGCAAGTAATGGGCGCCCCACGGGTAGGCCGTGCGAGCATTGTGGCCAGACGCCGAATTGCCGCCCGTGTCAGCCTCTAGCTCCAGGAGCAGGGTAGGGCGGCCGGGAGCCAGCCGCTGCAGCTCGCGCCGCGCTGCCAGCCCACTAATGCCGCCGCCAATGATGAGAATATCCACCTCCTCGGTGCGCGAGGGGGTAGGGATGGTGCGAAGGTCGCGCAGGCGGTGGCCCAGCGCGTGGCCCGCCCCGCGCAGCTGCCCCCGCACGGCCGAGTGCGCCGGCGTGCAGCCGGGCACGCTGCTTACCAAGCCCGCCAGCAAAGTGCCGGCGAGGCCCGCGCTGGCCTGGGCGATGAATTGACGACGGGGAATAGACAAAATAGGAAAGGTTAATCGGTTGCCGTTGAAGCTAGTTAATGAGCCAAAAAAACGTCACGCTGACGACAGGAAGCATCGCGCTTGCTTCATTCAACGATTGATTGACTTACTGTCCTTAGCGAGATGCTTCCATCGTTAGCATGACGTTCCTTTTTTAGCATATTTACCTCCTGCGTACGCCCTATTACTCACTGCCCATACGGGCCCCACTCTTCCTCAAAGTACCGCACCAAGGCCTGGTTATTAAGCTGGTTAATATCAGTCGGAACCTCGCTCATATCGGGTGGAAAGCGGCGCATCTCGTTAATAACCTGGGGGGTAGCGAAGCGCAGGCCGGCGGGCAGCGGGCCCCCGTCGGGGCGCCAGGTGCCGGGTGCGGCCTGGGCCAGCACGTAGCCCCATTCGCCAAACGAGGGCACGTAGGCGTGGTATGGCACTGCGCTAAAGCCGCTGGCCGCCAGCGTGTGCACCACGCACCAGTAGGCGCGCCGGGCCACGTAGGGCGAGGTAGCCTGCACCACCACCAGCCCGCCCGGCCGCAGCCGCTGGCGTAGGGTTTGGTAGAAAGCTGTGGTGTACAGCTTGCCGATGGAGTAGTTGCCGGGGTCGGGAAAATCGACCAATACCACGTCGTAGCGGGCCGTGTCTTGTCGAATCCAGGCGTAGGCGTCGGTGTTGTGCACCTCCACTTTAGATGATAGTAAGGAGTTGTGGTTCAACTCGCGCAGCAACTGGTTGCTGCGGAAAAGCCGGGTCATGGCCGGGTCGAGGTCTACCAGCCGGATGTGCTGCACCTGCGGATACTTTAGCAGCTCGCGCACGGCCAGGCCATCGCCGCCACCCAGCACCAGAATGCGGTGGGCGCGGGGGCGGTCTTGCATGGCTGGGTGCACCAGCGCCTCGTGGTAGCGGTACTCGTCGGCGGAGCTAAACTGAAGGTTGCCATTGAGAAATAAGCGCAGTTCGCCGCGGTGGTTGCCCGTAAGCACTAGGCGCTGGTAGGGCGTGCTTTGCGCATAAATGACGGTGTCTTGAAACACCTCGCCCTCGGCGTAGCGCTGGATGCGCTCGGCCCCGACTACCCCCACCCCCAGCGCCAGCAAGGCCAGGATAATGAGTGCCAGGTAGCGCCGCCGGTAGGGCCGCGTTTCGTCAAAACCCAGCAGGCTCACGCCCGCAACTACCACGTTCAGGGCCCCAAAAAGCAGGGCGGTGCGCACTAGTCCCAACCGCGGCACCAGCACCAGCGGGAAGATGACGGCCGCCAGCAGCGAGCCCACGTAGTCGAAAGTAAAAACCCGGGCCACCAATTCTTTAAAAGCCAGCCGGCCTTGCAAAATGCGGAGCAGCAGCGGGATTTCGAGGCCCACCAGCGCGCCCAGCAGCCCCACCAGCCCGTAGAGCAGCACCCGAAACGAACCTACGTGCGCAAAAAGCCCAAACAGCAGCGGCGCCGACGCGCCGCCCACCAGCCCCACCAATATTTCGAGCCGGATAAACCAACGTAGCAGCGGCCCACCTAGGTAGCGCGACAGCCACGACCCTACCCCCATGCTGAAGAGGTAGACGCCGATAACCGTCGAAAACTGCGTTACCGAATCGCCGAGTAGGTACGAGGCCAACGTGCCGGCAATCAGCTCGTAGAGCAGGCCGCAGGTGGCAATTACAGCCACCGAGCCCAGCAGAATGGCCGGCCGGGGGGCACCGGCCGGCGCTAGTTGTTGGGCAGCCCGCGCCCGTCGGCGGCGCATCAGCACCGATTCCTCACCCATGAATGGCCGCGCTAATAATGAGGGATACCGCCAGCATAAACGCCGCCGCCACAATGGCCAGCGCCGTGTTGTGCTCTTCTAGAATTTCGCGGCGCAACGTGCCCGGTGTCAGCTTGTTAAACAGGTAAAAGCTGATAACCAAAATGACGATGCCCAGCAGCGAGTACACGACGGAAGCGCTGAGCGCCTTGGGGTTGAGGTATTCCATGGGGGGTAGGCTTATTTGTGGTAGAAGTGCGCTGCACCGCCGTGGCCACCGGCGCGGCCCGGGCCGGCTAGTTCGGTTTCGGCGCTCTCATTGTCGTCGCCGAGCAAGCGGTAGCTAGCAAAGCTGGCCCATATAAAAAGACCCAAGCCCAGCACGGCTAGCCCCGTATACACCGGCCAGCTCCGCATGGCGGCCCAGTACAGGCGTAGTAAATCAAGCATCGGACGGATAACTTAAAAAGGAGAGAAGTCACTGTTGGCCCAGCGGTCTTGCTCGAAACCACGCCGGCGCCACCCGCCTAGTAGGGGCACAAGCGCGAGCGCTCCTAACACCACAAAGTAATTGGACCAGAGTGGGGAATTGATTTCGGTATCTAGCCGCAGCTCCGTGGGGCCGGCGCCGCTATCCAGGCTGGGGTATAGGTTGAAATGGTAGCGGCCGGCCGGCACGGCGGCCAGCAGGGCGTCGGCCGAGCGGTCGCCTTCGGTCCAGGCATAGCCGTCTTCTACCCCTTGGTAAAACTCAAGCGAACGCGTGAATTCGTAGCCCCGGCCAGTTTGCTCATTCACCAGGCTCGCCGTCACTTCTACCCAGTGGTTGGTGAGAGAAGGCGCGGTGAGCGTTACGTGCAAGGCCGTGGCGCGGCTCAGGGTAAACGGCTTGGACGTGAGCATCTGGGTAGTAGCGGCCGGGCCTGCCTCAGCGACCGAAAAGTCTTCTTGAGGCAGCTGCTCCGGCTGGTGCAGGCCCAGCAGCACTGCCTGCGCCAAGCTCAGCAGTACCAGGGTAACCAGTGCCAGGCGCTGTAGCTGCGGCCAGCCGGGCACCGGCGCGGGCTGGGCCGCCCCTACGCCCACCCGGTCGGGCAGCTCGCGCGGCGCCACGCCAAAGGCCGCCGCTACTTCGGCTGGCTCGAGGTACTCGGCCAGGTACCAGGTAGAGCGTTCGTCGGGCTTGTGCTCGCTCGAGAGCAGGTAAGGCGGGGCAGTAAATTCTTGGATAGTAAGCTTTTCATCCTCTAGAATATTCCAGTCGAACTCACCTAGCGCATCGCGCACCAGTGGTTGGTAGCGGTGCCAAAGCTGGTAGTGGCGCCCAGTAGTGGGGTCGCGCCAACTCTTTTCGCGGTAAGGCTTGCCACTGCGAATACCTGGAAAGCGCGGCGCCCGCCGAATAAGCAGCCAATGGCCTTGGTACTCGGCCAGTTGCAGCGGCAGGTCGGCCGGTTCGGGGCTGGGTAGCGGCGCGGCGGGGCGCAACTGGTATTCGCGCCACTCGGCCACGCGGTCCTGCTTTTCGCCGCGCACCTGGTAGCCGGTTACGCGGCAGTGGTAGCCGCCTAGCACGCCCGTAGCGCCCAGTGGCAGGCTGGGGCCAGGCAGCAGGGCTTTTTTGAAACCATAGAGGCGGTGGGCGGTGGTCGTAGCCGCGGGTATCGTCCTAAAAAAAGAGCGGCATTCGAAGCAGCCGAAGTAGCGGCTACGGGCCGGGTCGTGGCACGGGAGCTGCGCCGCACACTGCGGGCACACAACCCAACTAGTTGAGGCGGCGGGGGGTAGGGCTTCGCTCATCGCAGTACTTCGGCGTAGGCGCGCGCTTCGCCCTCAAAAAAGGCCAGCGTAGCCTGGTACACGGCTCGCACGGTGGCGTGGTTATCCTGCCGAAAGTTCGACAAAAACACGTCGAACGTCGCCAATTCGTGCTCGGGCCAGGTATGGATGCTGAGGTGTGATTCGGTGAGGGCCAGCACCGCCGTAAAGCCCGCGTTTTCGGCAAATACGTGGTAGACCTCGCCCACGCTGGTGAGGCCCAGCTGCGCCACCAGCGCAGCGAAAAAACGCTGGCTGCCCGCCGCATCGCGCAGCCGGGCGGCGGGCGCACCAAAGGTGGCCAGCACGTGCAAGCCGGGGGCGTAGGGCGGGGGTAGGGCCGGGGCGGTGGCCAGGGTAGAAGGCAAAACGAGCGTCACGGCTGCAATACTACGGCGACGGGCGTTCACTCGCTACTAACATGAAGCTGGCGTATGTTTGACCTCGTAAACGTACTGGGCTGGTGAATAGCACCGCCAACTAGGCTCTTATGAATTCCCTGCCCCGCGCCCAAGAAAAATTATATTTCCAAAGTTCTGCTGGCAAGCTGTACTACCAGCCGGCGGGCTACGTGCGCCTAGCTTGGACCGCCGGCCGCATTCCGCTCGAAATGGTGCAGGCGTTCTACGAGCAAGTTCTGGAGTTGCTGCACAGCACGGGCGTGCGGCGCATCTTATCCGACCACGGCCAGCGCTCGCCCCTGCCCGCGGCGGCTCAGGAGTGGCTCACCACCAATTGGATACCGCGCGTTATTGCCCAAACCAATACCCGCCACTGCGCCATCGTGGAGGGCGCCGACCCCATGCACCGCCTCTCGACGCAGTCTATAGTAAGCACCGCGCCCAACGGCTTTCAGTTTAAGCGCTTCGATGCCATCGAGCCCGCCGAGGAGTGGCTAGCTAAAATAGACGCGGGCGCTAAGTAAGTTGGCTTGAGCGCGTAAAGCGGCTATTAAACAGATATAGGCAAAGTCAAAAGAGGCAAAAAAGAACGTCCTGCTGAGCTTGTCGAAGCATTTTGTTCGCCTCGTCTGGGTTCGTCCAACGAGGCGAGCGAGGTGCTTCGACAAGCTCAGCAAGATGTTCTTTTTTATATAAGAATTTAATTGATTTCTAGCTCTTTACTAGAGGAAAACGCCGGACTGCGCCCGCACAATTACCCGGCGGCTAATCAGGCTTAAACGCAAACAGCCCGGCTGCTAGGCCGGGCTGTTTGGTTGTGGAGGGGGTAGGGGCTACCCCTACCACAGGCTTATTGCTTCACAAAGTGCTGGCTGAAGCTGTGCTGGCCGTCGCTGGCTAGCACGGTGTAGAGGCCGCTGGCCAGGCCCGACACATCGAGCTGCCCGTTGCCGGCGTAGTGGGCTGCTAGCACCTTGGCGCCCAGCGCATCCACTACGGCCACCGACGTGAGGTCGGCGCCGTTGGTGAGCGTCAGTTGGAGGTGGTCGGTGGCGGGATTGGGGTACATTTCGAGGCGAGCATCGCCGCTAATGGTAGCGGCGGCCAGGCCGGCTTGCGTAGCGGTGGCCGCAATGGCCGCGCCACCCGTGATGGTCACCGAGTAATCCTCCGTTTCGCCGTAGCTATAGGTGCCACAGCTGGTAGTGGCGCTAGCGTCGCTCATCACTACGCGCAGGCGGGTTTTGCCCGTTTTGGCCGTGGTGGGCACCGTGAAGGTGCTGGTGAGCGTTCCCGTGCTGGCGCTGCTGCCGCTCACGATGGTTTCGCCGGTGTCAGCAAAGTCTCCATCCTGGTTATAGTCGATGAAAATCTTCCAATACTCGGTGTAAGCCGAACCCGTGAAGCCCGCCGAGAAGCTGATAGTCTGGCTCGAGCCGGCCGCCACGCTGGTGCTCAGGGCCGTGCCATCGTAGTAGCCACCATTGGCGGCGCTGGTGCGGTTGATGCCGGTGCCCAGCTTCACGAGGTCGATGTACTCATAGGCTTGCGAAGTGCCTTTGCTGGTGCAATAGGCAGTGGTGGTAGGAGGGGGGGTAGTGCCGCCATAAGCTGCGCCCACGCCCACCGCGTACCAAGCATTCGTAACGGCTTGCACCTGCGTCGAGCCGGCGCCGTAGAGGTCAGTCGCCGCCTGAATCGAGTAGGTGCGGGCGTTGGCGTAGGTCGAGCTGGCCGTCATATACACGCTTTCCATGCGGAAGGTGATTTTGGCCGCCGCCGAAATACCGAGCGCAGCCACCGAGTAAGCATTGCCCGACTCGTTGGTGCCCGATTTGCCCATGCTGATGAGGTAGTACCAGTAGTTGAGCACGCCCGAGTTGGTGTGCACGCCGCCCTGGTCGTTGGCATTGGAAGGTGCCGTGGTAGTAGCCGCCCAGTATTTGCCCTTGTACAAAGCGGGCTGGCCATACAGGTTGGGGTTGCTCATCGAGCGCAGCGCGCCGCCGGCTTTCATAATGTCCTCGCCAATATCCCAAGTCGATTTGGTGAGGCCCAAGTTATCGCAGGTATATTTTTCCACGCTAGCGCCCCAAATGTCGGACAAGCCCTCGTTCATGGCGCCCGACTCGTTGGCGTAGGTGAGGTTGGCCGTTTTTTCGCACACCGCGTGGCCGATTTCGTGGCCGCACACGTCGAGCGCCGTCAGCGGCTTGAAGGTGCTGGCGCCGTCGCCGTAGGTCATTTCGGTGCCGTCCCAGTAAGCATTTTCGTAGCCCGCGCCGCCCGGTACGTCATCAAAGTGCACGTAGCTCTTGATTTTGGCGCCCGCGTTGTCGTAGCTGTTGCGGGCGTGCACACCCTTCCAATAGTCGTAGGTAGCCTGCGCGCCAAAGTGCGCATCGCCGGCCACGTTGTCGTAGTTGGCGTTGTTATATTCGGCGGCCGTCCAGTTGTTATCGGCATCCACGAAGTCGGTAGCGGCCGTGTAGCTGTTGCTTTTCTTGCAGTTATACGTCTCAATGCCCAGGCCGCGGGTGTACTCGCGCAGGTGGTAGCCGCCGGTTGCCGTTTCGGTAGCCAGCGAACGGGTGCCGCTGTATGCCGTGGCAAACGTGGCCGTGGCGCCCGTGGCGTGCTTGATGATGGCGTCGCGTAGCACGATGTCGCCAGTGTTGGCATCCACGTAGATGTAGGTGCGGCTCACCGGCTGCTGGGCATACACGTTAAATTTCCAGGCCAGCACCAGCGGGCCATCGCCCTCGGCATTTTGGCGGTTGTCGCGCACCAGTACTAGGTCGCCCATGGGGCGGTAGGTAGCAGTGGCGCTATTGGCTTGCAGCTTTAAGCCCGCTTCCTCCACGCCATCCTGCCACATGTATTTCTTGGCGCCCACAAAGGCTAGTGCCTTGGCCAAGGCCGCGTCGGCGCTCAGCGAGGGCTGCACGCTCAGCGTGGGCACAGCCTCGTAGTCGCCGCTGATGCTTTGCACCTGGTTGGCGCGCGAGTGCACCGTATAGGTAGCGTGCTCTATTTTAACGCCCTTGTAGTACTGGTCAAATTTCTGGTGGCTAAAGCCCAACTGGTCGGTTTCGAGCTTGGCAGGACGCATCTGCTCGTTGGCACCCAGGTTAAGCTGCTGGCGCAACACTTGTGCCCCATCGGTAGCAGCAAGGGTAGCCCGGCCCGCGGCCGAAAATTCAACGAGGGTAGGCTGGCCATCGGTACCCAGTTCTTTTTTCTGCACGAGGCTAGCCTGGGCTTTGGCTAGGTGAGGCAAGGCAGCAACTCCCAGCGCAAGCCAGGCAGCAACATAGTATTTATTGGTCATGTGGTGGGAGAGGAGTAGAGGAAAAAACGATAGATAGGAAATTGGATTGATGCCTAGCGGCCACGCAAGGTAGCCAAATAATCCGGCTGCTAGTTTTAGTAAAAATGAAGTAATAATGAAGCTGCAAAAGCCTAATTGTTAAATGTAATGAGCCGATTTTGCCAAAAAAAAGCCTTTGCATCACATGCAAAGGCTTTTGGTTAGGCGCACTAGTAAAAAGGTGACTTGCTAAATGAATTTTTACTTAACTTGGCCTAAGAATTGTTGTGCGCAATAATGGTATTTTATTAAGATTAATATTTTTATAAAAAGCCAAAATATTACACATTGCCTGGTCAATAAGCCTGCTTTTTGAAAGGAATTGAGTAGGCTATTGCACCAAGCATAATTGCGCTAGGTCTTTGGCCGCTTGCCAGCGACTGCCTTACCCCCTTACAACTCGCGCACCCAGATGTTGCGGAAGCTAACGGGCTCGCTCTTATCGCCGTGCGCCTGTAGCTTGATGGACGCCGGGCCGTGGGCCTGGCCCTCGTAGCTGGGCGGGCCAATGTAGCGGGTGGGGCCGGCCAGCTCCACGTTGTTTTGCACCACTACGCCGTTGAATAGTACCGTCACGCGGGCCGGCGTCTGCAAGGTTTGGTCGGCTTTGAAGGTGGGCGCCGTCCAAACCACGTCGTACGACTGCCACTCGCCCGGCTTGCGAGCGGGGTTAGCCAGTGGCACGCGCTGCTTATAAATGCTGCCCGCCATGCCGTTCACATACGTTTTGTTGTTGTACGAATCCAGCACTTGCAGCTCGTAGCCCAGGTCGCCTTTGCCCAGCGAGGCCAGAAATACGCCGCTGTTGCCGCGCGCCTGCCCCGTGCCCGTAATGTTGGCTGGCACGCGCCACTCCAAGTGCAGCTGGTAGTTGGTGAAGGTGCGCTTGGTTTCGATGTTGCCCGTAGTCTTATCGACGGTGAGTACGCCGCCGGTTACTTTCCACTTAGCAGGCGCATTGCGGTCGTCGGCCGTTACCCACTGGCTCAGGTCCTGGCCATTGAATAAAACCACGGCATCCGAAGGCGCCGCCTCAAAATTGGGGACGGCCACCACGGGTTTGGGTACCGGCTCATACACTTCGGTGTCTTCTGGCTTGCCGGCCTGCTGGGCGTGCGCCAAAGAAATAGTGCCGAGTACTAGCGCAGTCGAAAAAAGGCTAAGCTTCATAGGTGGGAGAAAGTAAGGGGGGTAGGAAGTAAACCGCGGATGCTGCGAATCCGCGCGGGGTCAAATCTGGGTAAGCGAACGCACGGGCTCACCGAAGCCATGCGGCACTACACATCGCAGAGCTGCACGGCTTGGCGCAGCGAGGCCAACTTGTCGGCCTTTTGGGGCACAAACTCCTGCGCCACATAGCCCTGAAAACCAGTTGCCTTAATGGCGCGCATAATGGCCGGGTAGTTCAGTTCCTGCGAGTCGTCGATTTCGTGGCGGCCGGGCACACCCGCGGTGTGGTAGTGCGCGATATACTGGTGGTTATCAGTGATGGTGCGGATGACGTCGCCCTCGTCAATCTGCATGTGGTAGATGTCGTAGAGCAGCTTAAAATGCTCCGAACCCAGGCGCTTTGCCAGCGCCACACCCCAGCTGGTGCGGTCGCACTGGTAGTCGGGGTGGTTGATTTTACTGTTTAATAACTCCATCACCAACACCACTTTGTGTTGGGCGGCCAGAGCCACGAGTGGCTGCAAGCCGCGCACGCAGTTGGCCAGGCCCACCTCGTCCGACATGCCGCGGCGGCTGCCGCTAAAGCAGATGAGGTTGGTGAAGCCGGCCTGGGCCACCAGCGGAATCATGTCGGCGTACTGCTTTTGCAGCCGCGCATGAAACTGCGGGTCGTTGAAGCCGTCGGTGAGGTTGATTTCGGCGCCGTTGCACATGGGCGAGTCCAGGCCGTGCTTTTTCAGCGTGGGCCAGTCGGTCGGCCCCACCAGGTCAATGCCTTTTATGCCCATTGCCTTAGCTGCCACGCACAGCTGCTCCACAGATAAATCGTTGAAACACCAGCGGCACACCGACTGCTTGAGGTTGTTTTTGAGCGGGGCGTTTTGTTCGGCTTGCTGGTTTTCTTGCATCGTGCAGGCGTTGGCAATGCCCAGCGCGCCCACCGTGGCGGTGCTGGTTAGGAGGCCTTTGAGCGCGGCGCGGCGGTTCCAAGTACTGCTGCTCATAACGAGGGCTAGCTGGCCTGCGCCAGGGAGGAGGGGATAGGGTCGTAGGCGGCGGGCTCGGCCGTGGCGGTCTGGGTATTGCGCTCCCGAAACAGCAGCAAAAACACCAGCAGCACCACCACCGCAATGCCAGCCGGAATCAGCCAAATCATGCGCCAGTCGTGGGCGCCGCCGGCCAGTTGGTAGTTATCAAAAACGCGGCCCGATAGCAGCGTGCCAATTAACATGCCTACCCCATAAGTGGCCAGCGTGATAAAGCCCTGCGCCGAGCTTTTGAACCGCTCACCGGCCAGGTTGTCGGTATAAATCTGGCCCGTTACGAAGAAGAAATCGTAGCACACGCCGTGCAGCACAATGCCCGCAATCAGCATCCAGTAGTTGCCCAGGCCATTGCCGTAGGCAAAAAATACGTAGCGCACTACCCAAGCTGCCATGCCGATGGCCAACATTTTTTTCACGCCCAGCTTGCTGAAAAACAAGGGAATAGCCAGCATAAACAGCAGCTCCGATACTTGCCCCAAGCTCTGCACGCCGGCGGCGCCCTTCATGCCCACCTCGTTCAGGAAGGGATTGGTGAAGCCGTAGTAGAACGCCAGCGGAATGCAGATGGCGATAGACGCCAGGAAGAAAATCAGGTACGAGCGGTTGCGCAGCAGGCCGATGGCATCGAGGCCCAACAGGTCGCCGAGCGAGCTCGACTGGCCGCTCTTCACGGGCGGCGTGGCTGGCAGCGTGAAGCTAAACACGCCTAGTAGCGCCGAGGCTGCGGCAGCCATCGTGAAGGTGGCCCGCAAGCTATCGGTCTGCTCCCAGTTCAGCCAGCCGATGGTGAGGCCCGCAATAATCCAGCCCAGCGTGCCCAACACCCGGATGGGCGCAAACTCTTTCTGCGGGTCTTTCATTTGCCGAAACGCGATGGAATTGACCAGCGCTAGCGTCGGCATGTACAAAATCATGTACGTTAAGATGTTGGGGTAGAAGCTGCTAAAGTCGGGCGAGGAGGCCGCGCGCCACAGCAGCAGTGCCCCCGCTAGGTGCAGCACGCCCAGGATTTTTTGGGCCGAAAAGAAGCGGTCGGCGATGAGCCCGATGATGAACGGCGCCACAATTGCCCCAATGGACTGCGTTAAAAACGCTACCCCCACCTGCGTGCCCGAGGCCTTGAGGTTGTGCAGCAAGTAAGTCCCGAGCGTCACAAACCACGCCCCCCAGATGAAGAACTCCAGGAACATCATGATGGACAGCTTAATCCGAATAGTGGCAGTCATAGGCGGGGGTGGGGGTAGGGAAGAATAAATTAGGGGTTGTGAAGGAAGCTATATGTTTAGGCCAGTTGGCCGCCCGGCTGAGCTTGCCTTTGTTGCTTTCTATGCAGCCTCCTGATTCGCAGCTTGTTGATTGCCTACTTGAGGCTGAGAATGTAGCGAATAATTTCTTTCGAGTCGCCTTCAGACAGGCCAGGGTGAGGAGTCATGGCAATATCGCCCCAGTGGCCACTGCCCCCCTTAATTACTTTATCGGCCAGCATGGTGATGTTGGCGGGGGTAGCGGGGTACTTCTGCGCCACGGCTACGTAGGCGGGGCCAAGTAGCTTGTCGCGCTCGCGGTGGCAACTGGCGCAGTCGGCCGAGGCCATTAGCTGGGCCCCTTTGCCGGCCGGTGTGCCGGTGGTGGAGGTGCCGATTTTGGTGCTGCTGGTATCTACCTGCGGCTGGTGCGCCACAGCCGCCACATTAGAGCCGGTGGTGCTGTCTTCCTTCAGCGGGTCGGTGGCGTCGGTAGAGGCGGGTCTTTTTACGGTGTCGGGGCCGTCTTGCTTGTAGCCCGAATCGCAGGCTGCGAGCAGGGCGCACGCACTCAGGAGGAGAAAAGCCTTTTTCATGAGGAAAAATCTACGAAAAGTTAGAGTCCTAGTATGGTCTTGTTGAGGGCGTTATCAATGCCCGAGGCGGCGAAATCGTCGAAGGCCCGGTCGGTTACGCGAATGATGTGGTTCTGAATAAACTGCGCCCCTTCGCGGGCGCCGTCCTCCGAGTTTTTGAGGGCGCACTCCCACTCCAGCACGGCCCAGCCGGGGAAGTTATACTGCGCCATCTTGCTGAAAATGCTTTTGAAATCGACTTGCCCATCGCCCAGCGAGCGGAACCGCCCGGCGCGGTTGAGCCAGCTCTCATAGCCGCCGTACACGCCCTGCCGCCCCGTGGGATTAAACTCGGCATCCTTGACATGAAACATGCGAATGCGCTCGTGGTAGATGTCGATATACGACAAATAATCAAGGCATTGCAGCACAAAGTGCGAGGGGTCGTAAAGCAGGCAGGCCCGTGGGTGGTCGTTCACTTCGGTCAAAAACCGCTCGTAGCTGATGCCATCGTGCAGGTCTTCGCCGGCGTGAATTTCGTAGCACAGGTCCACGCCTTGGGCATCAAACTCGTCCAGAATAGGCCGCCAGCGGCGGCCCAGCTCCGCAAAGCCCTCCTCTATTAGCCCGGCCGGGCGCTGTGGCCAGGGGTACACCATAGGCCACAGCAGCGCCCCGCTGAAAGTGGCGTGCGCCGCCAAGCCCAGCCGCCGCGAAGCCTTGGCGGCGTAGGTGAGCTGCTGCACGGCCCACGCCTGGCGTGCGTGCGGGTTGCCCCGCACGGCCTCGGGTGCAAAGCCGTCGAACAGCTGGTCGTACACCGGATTAACGGCCACCAACTGGCCTTGCAGGTGGGTAGATAGCTCGGTGATTTCCAAGCCAAAACTGCGGATTTTGCCTTGCAACTCGTCGGCGTAGGTCTGGCTTTCGGCCGCCAGCTTGAGGTCGATAAAGCGCTTGTCGAGCGTGGGCAGCTGCACACCTTTAAAGCCCAGGCCGGCGGCCCAAGTGCAGATGCCTTCTAGGCTATTAAATGGCGGCTCGTCGCCGATGAACTGGGCCAGAAAAATGGCGGGTCCTTTAATCGTTTTCATGCGCAGCTACACGGTAAACTCGGTCCACTTGGCAATGGAATGGCCCGAGGCGATGACGTTTTCAATAAAAGCCATGCCGCGCAGACCTTCCTCGATGCTGGGGTAGTCCAGGGCTTCGGGGGGCGCGGGCTGGCCGGCCAAGTCGGCCTGCAACGTCAGGGCGAAGTTGCGGTAGAGGTTAGCGAAGGCTTCGAGGTAGCCCTCTGGGTGGCCGGCCGGGGTGCGCGTGTTGTGGGCCGCGTAGGAGCCAGCATAGGCGCCGCCCGTGCGCCAAATTTCGACGGGCCGGTCAAGCATCTTCACTTGCAGCGTGTTGGCATCTACCTGCTGCCACTCTACCCCTCCCTTTTCACCGTAGACCCGGATGCGGACGTTATTCTCTTCGCCAGCAGCTACTTGCGTAGCTACTAGTACACCGCTGGCGTGGCCACTCAGGCGCAGCAGCACGGCGCCATCGTCGTCGAGCTGCCTACCCTCCACCACGGTGTTGATGTCGGCGCAGAGCTTGGTTACTTGCAGGCCCGACACATACTCCAGTAGGTTGAAGGCGTGGGTGCCGATGTCGCCCATGGCGCCTGCCACGCCACTGCGAGCCGGGTCGGTGCGCCAAGCGGCCTGCTTGTTGGCGCCGCCTTCCTCAAACTTGCTAAGCCAGCCCTGCGGGTACTCCACGTACACCTTGCGGATGGTGCCCAGCGTGCCGGCGGCCACCAGTTGCCGCGCCGCCTTCACCATGGGGTAGCCGGTGTAAGTGTGCGTGAGGCAGAGGCGGCGGCCGGTGGTAGCTACCACGGCGGCTAGCTCCTTAGCCTCGGCCAGCGAGAAGGTCATGGGCTTGTCGAGTACCACATCGAAGCCGCTTTCGAGGGCCAGCTTAGCCGGTGCGAAGTGCAGGTGGTTGGGCGTTACGATGCTGATAACCTGCACGCGCTCGTTCTCGGGCCGGGCCTTTTCCTGTTCAATAAGCTCTTGGTAAGACTCATACACGCGGTCGGGCGCCAGGCCCAGCAGCTGCCCACTCGCCCGCGAGGTGTCGGGGTTGCTGCTGAAAGCACCGGCTACCAGTTCGTATTGGCCATCGAGGGCGGCTGCTAGGCGGTGCACTGCGCCAATAAAGGCGCCCGTGCCGCCGCCAATCATGCCTAATCGTAATTTCATGCAGGGCAATTTTCTAACGGATGTTTTTCCTTAAAAAGAACGTCCTGCTTCAGCAAGCTCAGCAGGACGTTCTTGGAGAATTGTACTGGCTCTCCCTACGCCTTCAGTTAAGAAAGAAAAATCAGGTAGTAGCCCAGGCGCGGTCGCCTTTTTTATACGGTACGCTGCCCTCGTACTTGCCCGGCACAGGCAAGTAGCGCAGGGCCTGGGTAGCGCCGATTTCAGAGGTGAAATATCCGAGCAGCGTCAGTTCCTTTATCATCCGGAAGTAGTGGTTGGGCTGCTCCGGTGTCTTGGTTTTACCGTAGTTTTTTTGCTCGGTATCGAGGGCCGTGAGCAGGGCTTTGCGCTGGGCGGCGTCGCAGGCCAGGAAACCTTTGCCGTTCATTTTCTGGCTGGCATCTTCGAGCTGGGTGAGGCCCTTGGTGAAGATTTCTTGGTCTTGGGGCTTGTAGCAGTCACGCACCATCACGGCCATAAAGCTGCCCACTTTGGCGGCCTTGGCGCCCGGCGTGTGGGTGGTAGGAATGATGGTGTCGCTTACCTCGTCGAGGTAGGCTATTTGCTTGGCATCGAGGGTAGGGCCGGTTTTCGCACCAGCCTGCGTTTTCTCTTTGTCGGAACTGGCCGGGCTGCACCCGGTCAGGAAATAGTCGCCCCCAATTACGGCGCCGCCCATCAATAGGGCTACGCGGGCCAGGGCATCTCTACGGTTCATCATGGCTAAGATGTGGCTAAGAAAAAGGGGTTAGACGTTTTGCTTTTTAAGCTCGCTCACGGCGTGGTCTACGGCGCGGGCCGTGAGGGCCATGTAGGTAAGCGAGGGGTTTTGGCAGGCGGCCGACGTCATGGCAGCGCCGTCGGTCACGTACACGTTGGGGGCGTCCCACACCTGGTTGTGCGCGTTGAGGACCGACGTTTTGGGGTCCCTACCCATGCGCGCGGTGCCCATCTCGTGAATGCCGCCGCCCATGTTGTAGCCGTTGTTGTAGGTCGTTACGTTTTTCAGGCCGGCCACTTCGAGCATCTCCTTGGCATCCTGCATCATATCCACGCGCATTTTCTGCTCGTTGTCGCGGATGGTTGCGTCCATGGCCAGCACGGGCAGGCCCCACTTGTCTTTCTTGGTTTTGTCGAGGAAGATGCGGTTGTCGTGGTAGGGTAGGGTTTCGCCAAAGCCCGTCAGGCCCATCGTCCAGATGCCGGGCTCGGTCATGGCCTCCTTCAGCTCGGCGCCGATGCTCATCTCGGCAATGTCGCGGCTCCAGCCCTGGCGGCCGGCGCTGCCCTGGTAGCCAAAGCCGCGGATGTAGTCGCGCTTGTCGCCAAACAGGTTGCGGAAGCGCGGCACGTAAATGCCATTGGCCCGGCGCCCGTACACGTACTGGTCCTCAAAGCCTTCGACGTCGCCGTGGGCACCCGCCCGGAAGTGGTGGTCCATCACGTTGTGGCCCAGCTCGCCGCTGCTGCTGCCCAGGCCCTCGGGCCACACGTCGGTGGCCGAGTTCATCAGCACCCAGGCCGAGTTCAGGGCCGAGGCGTTGAGGAAGATAATCTTGGCGAAGTACTCGTAGGTTTTGTTGGTTTCGGCGTCGAGCACCTCTACCCCCTTCGCACGCTTGGTATCCTTGTCGTAGAGGATTTTGGTGACGATGGAAAACGGCCGCAGCGTGAGGTTGCCGGTAGCTACGGCTGCCGGCAGCGTGGCCGACTGCGTGCTGAAATACGCCCCAAACGGGCAGCCCAGCCAGCACTTGTTGCGGTACTGGCAGTTCACGCGGTTGTTGTGGGGCTTCGTGATGTTAGCCGTGCGCCCAATCACCATGTGGCGGTCTTTGTAGTGCTTTTTAATGCGGGCGGCCACGTCCTTTTCCACGCAGTTCATCTCCATAGGCGGCATAAAGTCGCCGTCGGGCAGCTGGGGTAGGCCGTCGCGGTTGCCGCTAATACCCGCAAATTTCTCGGCGTGGCTGTACCACGGCGCCAGGTCTTTGTAGCGAATGGGCCAGTCCACGGCAATGCCGTCCTTGGCGTTGGCTTCGAAGTCGTAGTCGCTCCAGCGGTAGCTCTGCCGGCCCCACATCAGCGAGCGCCCGCCTACTTGGTAGCCCCGAAACCAGTCGAAGGGCTTCACCTCCGCGTAGGGGCTGTCCTTCTCGTTCACCCAGAAATCGAGGTTGGTTTCGTTCAGCGTGTAGTCGCGGCTTAGCACCGGGTAGTCGGCTATCATCTGCTGGGTTTTGCCGCCGCGGTGCGGAAATTCCCAGGGCGCCTTGTTGGCGTTGACGTAGTCTTTGATATGCTCGACGTTGCGCCCGCGCTCCAGCATAATCGTTTTCAAACCTTTCTCGGTCAATTCCTTAGCAGCAAAGCCGCCCGAAATGCCGGAGCCGATGACGATGGCGTCATACGTGTACTTTTCCATAGGAGGAGGTGGGTGGGAATAAGTTACAATGGTTAAGGTGCTAATGATTAATGGCTAATTTTAACGCATTAACCAGTAGCCATCAATAAATTAACCATTAGATTATACGAGCGTGCGCTTGATATGCGCGATGCTTTTTTGAATGCTATCGAAGGGCGAGCCGGGCGTTTTGTCCTGCTCCACAAAGAAGTATTGCAAGCCTGCCACCTTGGCCTGGGCGAAGATGCGCTTGAAGTCGATGCTGCCTTTGCCCACCTCCGTGAAGTTGCGCTCGGGCGTCTTATCCATGTCCTTCACGTGCCAGAGCGGGAAGCGGCCGGGGTGCTTCTGGAACATCGCCACCGGGTCTTGCCCGGCCTTGGTGGCCCAGTACAAGTCAAGCTCCATTTTCACCAGGTTTTTGTCGGTCATGGTCAGCAGCGTGTCGTAAGGCAGTTTGCCATTTTGCGGCGCAAACTCAAAATCGTGGTTGTGGTAGCAAAGCTGAATACCCGCTTTTTTGCAGCGCTCGCCGGCCTTGTTGAGGCGGTCGGCCAGCAGCTTGTAGTGGTCGAGGTCACCGCGCTCGCTCTCTATTAAGTAGGCGCACACCATATACTTAATGCCCACCTGGGCTGCATCATCCACTGCCCTGTCCCAGCCGTGCAGAATGGTACCTTGCGTAGGCTGGCCATTGTTTTCGGCTTCACCCAGCACATAGTGGCTGCTGGGCATGATGAGTCCGTTCTGCTGCAATACCTTCGCAAACGCGGCGGGCTCCATGCCGTAAAACTTTTGGCTGCCAGTGTAGGTGGCGCCTTCTACCGAATTGTAGCCCAATTGCGCTACCTTCGCTAGCGTGCCCGCCGGGTCTTGTTGCATGGCGTCGCGCACAGTATACAGCTGTAAGCCAATGTATTGCTTAGGAGCGGCGAGGAGGGTAGGGCTGAGTAGCACGCCTGCCGAAAGCAAGCCAGCGGATTTTACAAAAGCGCGTCTGGAATTCATAGAAGCACGTGGGTGGGATTAATGGATGTAAATGAGGCCGTAAGTTATTGCATTTTAATCATTACTGCACTACCCGAATAGGTTAAAATGCTGGCCGGTGCCGCGTCTAGGTTAAAACCAGTTGCCTTTTCGGGGCTTACCCACACCACCCGAAAGGTGCGCTGAGCCAGCATGCCCGGAAAAGTGCCTTTTCGCTCGCCGATAGTAAGGGTTTTGGCCTGCTCATTATAGCTGAGCGGGATGGTAGCAAAGGCGCCTTTCTCGTAGTTATAATTCACGTTTTCGTCCTCGTAGAGCGAAAACGCCCCGTTCTGACCCGTGTACACGTAGAGCGTGAGCACATCGGCGGGCTTCTCGGCGGCGTACTGCACGGCCGGGCCGAAGGGTAGTATCGCGCCTTCGCGCACGAAGAGGGGTAGGCGTTCGAGCGGCGCATCTACGGTCAGCTTTTGGCCGCCGGCGTAGTGCTGGCCGCTGTAAAAATCAAACCAACCCGTGGTGGCCGGCAGGTACAGCTCCTTGGTGCGCGCCCGGTAGTCCGTGACAGGCGCCACTAGCAGGCTAGAGCCGAACATAAACTCGTCGCCGATATTCCGCACCGCCGCGTCGGCGCCGAAGTCCATCACCAGCCCGCGCATAATGGTCGAGTTTTGGTGGTGCACCTGCCCGGCCAGCGAGTAGAGGTAAGGCATCAGGCGGTAGCGCAGTTGGTCGTAGTAAAGCATGCTTTGGTAGGCGGGGTGGCCGGCCGGCGCGATGTTGTAAATCTCGCGGTACGGAAACTGCCCGTGCACCCGAAACAGCGGGCAAAACGCCCCGAACTGGTACCAGCGCGTCTGTAATTCGCGCCACTCCTCCTGGTCTTGGGCGTTGGGGTGCTCGTAGCGGCGCTCCACGGCAAAACCGCCGATGTCGGTGGTCCAGTAGGGCAGGCCCGAGAGCGACATGTTGAGCCCAGCCGGAATCTGGTTCTTAAAATCCTCCCAGCGCGAAGCAATGTCGCCGCTCCAAATGGCCGCCGCGTAGCGCTGCGAGCCCGCGTAGCCCGAGCGCGTCAGCAAAAACACCCGCTGGTTGGGCGCCGTGGCGCGCTGCCCTTCGTAAATGCCCTTAGCATTTTGCAGCGGAAACGCATTGAAATACTGCGTGCTAGAGCCAATGGCGGGCGCCATCAACTCCTTGCGGGTCTGCACGTTGGTGTTTGAATAAATGTCGGGCTCCGAAGCGTCCATCCACCAGGCGTCGATGCCCTTGGTGAAGAGCTTAGCGTTCATCAAATTCCAAAACGCGGTGCGGGCCGCCGGGTTAAAGGCGTCGTAAAACGTGGACGTGTAGCCCGGCGCAATCCAATCCTTGGTGCGGTTGGCGACGTTGCGGGGGTAGAGGTAGCCCTTGGCCTTGAAGTCGCTGTAAACCGGAATGCCCTCGTAAATCTTGGCCCACACCGAAATCATAAAGTGCAGGTGGTCTTGCTCGTGCAGCGTTTTAATCAGCCCGGCCGGGTCGGGAAAGCGGCTGGGGTCAAACTCCTGGCTGCCCCACTCGGCGGGCTTCCAGTACGACCAGTCGAGCACAATATTATCGAGCGGCACTTGGCGCTTCCGAAACTCAGCGGCCACGTCGAGCATTTCCTGCTGGGTTTTGTAGCGCTCGCGGCTCTGCCACAGGCCCATGGCCCACTTGGGCACCACGGGGGTAGGGCCCGTAAGCTGCCGGTAGCCGCTAATCACCTCGTCGGCCGAGTTGCCCTGCACGAAGTAGTAGTTGAGGTCGGGCCCGGCTTCCGAGCGGAAGCCGTATTCTTGCTGGTGCGCGCCTACCAGCGGGCTCAGCCACTTCAGGCCCAGGTACGACTCGCCGCCGTCGGGATTCCACTCCAGTTTGAACGTGTATTTGCGGCCCTTCACCAAGTCTAAGCTCACCACCGACGTACCAGGATTCCAGGCCTGGCGCCACTTGTTCACCACCTCCTTGCCGTCGATGTAGAGCTTGGCGTAGCCGGCATTCTTCAGCAAAAAGTGGTGCAAACCCGTACTGCCCGATTCGATGCTACCCTCCCAGGTAGCGGCGACCTCGCCGAGCTTGACGGGGGTAGGGAAGTTTTTCTGGTCTTCGAGATACTCGTAGTCAATCACCGATTCGGGCCGTTGCACCACCACTTCGCCCGGTTTGGCCTTGCTGAAGTAGGTGGCCGTGAGCCAGCCCGGCTCGCCGGTTTTGGCGTACAGCTTCAGGGTCGAAAGCGGCTCATAGTCGCGGGTGTCGCCGACTTTGGTGATGGAATAATTATCCCACAAAATGCCGTACTTCTTGCTCGATACCAAGAAGGGCACCGCCACGTCGGTGTTGTTCTGGGCCAGCTCTACCTGCTGGCCTTTGTAGTTCATGGTGCCGTTTTGGTGCTGGCCCAGGCCATAAATTCCTTCCTCGGTGGGCGACTGAAACACCTGCTGCACCTGGTAGAGCGGCTGCCCATCGGCCACGGTGGGCACGAAGATTTTGCCGCCGCCCGCCCGCTCCTGCACCAGCAGCTGGCCGGTGGCATCGGCAAAGCTGACCTCGCCCGTGGTAAGCGAAACAGTGGCCGTGAGGGCGGGCGTGGTGAGGCGCCCTACCCCCTTCTTTTCGGTGTACTGCCACGTGGGGGTGGGCCCGATTTGGGGTACCACCATCAGGCTTTTCAGCGTCGAAAGGGTATCGAGCGGCGAGGCCTGCACGTGGATAACCTTATCCGACACCACTTGCAGGCGCAGTGTGCGCACGGCGTCGGGGGTAGGCGTAGGCAAGTGAATCAGCACCCCATCGGCCTGCCTCGCCACCTGGGCCTTCTGGGCCGACGCCGCCAGGGCTGAAGTGAGCAGACAAGTGCCTACTAAGGCAAGCCGGGGGTAGGAGGTTAACATCGGTCTAATAACCACTAGTTTATGAGAGGTAATAGCCGGCTTTTGCCTGCTAGGGTGGGGCAACTTGTTCTTATAGCAGCCCCACCTCCGCGGGGGTGGGGCTGCTATAAGGCCAGTCAATCTCCTACAGCGTCACGTTACCCGTCAGGCGAATGTCGCGCGAGGAACTGCCCACCAGCACGTCAAACTTGCCGGGCTCCAGCACCCACTGCTTTTTGGCCTCGTCGTAGTATTGGAAGGCGTTGGTATCGAGCGTCAAGTCCACCGTTTTCGTCTCGCCGGGCTTCAGAAACACCTTCTGGAAACCTTTGAGCTCCTTTTCGGGGCGCTTCACGCTGGCTTGCTCGTCCTTCACGTACACCTGCACCACTTCGGCGCCGGCCGTTTTGCCGGTGTTCGTGACGGTGAGCTGTACAGTGGCACTTTGGGCGCCGGGCGTCACGCGCAGCTTGTCGTACTTAAACGTCGTGTAGCTCAGGCCGTGGCCGAAAGCAAATTGCGGCGCCACTTTATAGGTGTCGTAGTAGCGGTAGCCCACCCAAATGTCGTCCTTGTAGGTCTGCTTCAGCGGGTTGCCGGGGGTGCTGGGGTACTCGCCCAGCTTCATGGCCGGCGCATCTTCGAGCTTCACCGGGAACGTGACGGGCAGCTTGCCCGACGGATTAACGTCGCCAAACAAGATGTGGGCCAGCGCATTGCCGCCCTCCATGCCGGGGTACCACGCCTCGATAATGCCCTTGGCCTGGCCGGCCCAGGCCGCTGTTTCGATGGGCCCGCCGCCCAGCAGCACTACCACCGTGCGGGGGTTAGCAGCCAGCACAGCTTGCAGCAGTTCCTCCTGCCCAAAGGGCATTTTCAGGTCAGGCTTGTCCACGGCCTCGGCATCGTAGGCATTGTCGCTCCACTTGGTATAGTCGTAGCCGTGCGTCGAGCCGCCCACGAACAGGACCACGTCGGCGGCTTTGGCGGCGGCCACGGCCTCGGCAATTAGCTGCGGGTCAGCCTTTTGGTCGCGGGCTATTTTGTAGCCCGGCGCGTAGGTGATGGTGGCCGAACTGCCCAGCTCGTTCTTAACCCCCTGCAAAGGCGTGATTTCGTACTTGGCCTTTAGCTGGCCGCTGCCGCCGCCCATGGCGTTTTCGCGGCTGGCGTTGGCGCCGATGACGGCAATAGTCTTCGTCGATTTTTGGAGGGGTAGGATACCGTCATTTTTGAGCAGTACAATGCCTTCCTCGGCTACTTTGAGGGCCGTTGCTTGGTGCTCCTTGGTGTTGTAGGCGCCGGGCTGGCGCTTGGGGCCACCCAGCATGTGCGTGGCAAACTCCACGCGCAAAATGCGCCGCACCTTGTCGTCAATCAGCGGCAGCAGCGTGGGGTCTTTTTTTACCGCCGCCAGGGCCGGGTCGGCCATAAAAAAGCGGTCGTAGAGGCTGCGGGCGGGGGTAGGGGCGGCGGTGCCCGCGCTGGCCGTGGCGGCGCTCTGGTCGATGCTGCTGTACATGAGCGCCAGGTCGGTGCCCATTTCCAGGTCGGTGCCGTTGCGCAAGGCATCTTGGGTGTTGTGCACCGAGCCCCAATCGCTCATCACCAAGCCCTTAAAGCCCCATTCGCCCTTCAGAATGGTGTTCATCAGGTAGGCGTTTTCGGTGGCGTAGGTACCCCGAAACTTGTTGTACGAGCCCATCAGCGAGTACACGCCGCCCTGCTGCACAGCTGCCTTAAAGCCCGGCAGGTAGATTTCGCGCAGCGCCCGCTCGCTCATATCCACGTCGATATCGTCGCGGTGCGTTTCCTGGTTGTTGGCCGCGTAGTGCTTCACGCAGGCCGACACGCCCTGGTCCTGCACCCCGCGGATGTAGCCCACCACCATCTTCGAGACGAGAAACGGGTCTTCGCTGAGGTACTCAAAATTGCGCCCATTCAGCGGCGCGCGCATGATGTTGATGCCGGGGCCCAATATCACATCCTTCCCCCGCGCATTGGCCTCGCTGCCCAGCACCGTGCCGTAGGCGTAGCCCAGCTCGGGGTTCCAGGTCGAGGCCAGCGTGTTGTTGGTAGGCAAGTAGGTGCCGGCGTCGTTGGCGCCCACGGGCGGCTTCCAGTTGCGGCCCTGCTCGGGGCGCACGCCGTGCGGCCCGTCGGAGGTCATCAGCTCCGGAATGCCCAGCCGCTCGATGCCGCCGGCCGCAAACGCCGAGTTGGCGTGCAGCATGTGCACCTTCTCCTCCAGCGTCATCTGCTTAATTAACGCGTTGATTTTAGCGTCGTTGGCAGTAAGGGCCACCTGCCGGTTGGCGGGGGGGGTAGGGGCTTTGGTTTTGGTAGCGGGTTTGGTTTGGGCCAGGCCGATGTTCGTGGCGAGGGCGCAGCAGCCTAGCAAGGCCGCAAACCGGGAGGATTTGGCAATCATAGAAGGGGTGGGACGTAATAGAAAGCGAGCAGTAGTTTTTCGAGGGGCACCAAAATGCTCATCAAAAGCTCATCGGGTGGAAAATTAGTGCAGCAGCAGCGTATTAAAGGAATTGGCCTGGAAAACCGGAGCCAGCGTGCGCGCTCCTATTTTGAAGCGCACGGCCTGGGCCTGGCTACCCTCGTTTTGGGCCACTACCACTATGCTTTTATCGGGGTTCTGGAAGGCGAGCAAGTTGGTAAAAGCACCGCTGGTGCTCAGTCGCTTAGCGCCCGGCTGCACGTAGTGGCTCAGGTGCTTCAATAGGTAATATTCGGGGTTAAACTGGTAGGTTTTGGCCGTTTCATCGACCGTAACAAGCGAGTTTTGGCTCCAGCCCCAGCGGCTAATACCGCCTTTTTTGAGCGACGTATTCCAGTATAAATACGCGTTGGCGCCGCTGGTTAGGTACTGCTTCATCAAGCCCCAGGTGTACACGCAGTACTTCCAGTCGTTCTTGCCATCGCCGCATTCTTGCTCGGTTTGGTAGAGCGTGAGGGCCGGGTAGCGCTGGTGCACGCCCGCAATGGCGCCCTTGCCCGCCCACTGAAACCCTACCCCCTTGATGGCCGGGCCGCTGCGTGGGTCGCGCAGTACGCTATCTACTAGCGTCTCATTGGCGCGCTCCATAGTGCCAAAAAACAGGTCTACCTTGCGCGAAGCGAGCTGCGGCTGCAGGTAGCCCACGAAGCGCGCCAAGCCGCCCGCCGTCCAGGGGCAGCTCGGGAATACCTGCGGCGAATTAAACTCGTTCTGCGGCATCACCATGCCAATGCGGATGCCGCGCTGCCGGTACGCATCCAGAAATTTGGCGAAGTACAAGGCGTAGGCCGTGAAGTACTTATCTTCCTGGATAAATAAGTTGTGGCCTTCCTTGCCCTGCCGATCCACGGGCAAGCCGTTCTCGGCCAGCGTTGGAAATACTTTGCGGTACTCGGGCAGCACGGCCGCGGCGGCGTAGTGGTGGTTGTACTTCATCCAGGTGGGCGGGCTCCAGGGCGAGGCCCACAGCGCCAGCGCCGGCTGGTAGCGCTGGGCATTTTTGATGAACGGAATCAACGTCTGCTCATCATTGGCGATGCTAAAGTGGGCCATCGCAAAGTCGCCCGGCGTCTCATCGTACGAGTACCAGTCGCGCGAAAAGTCATTGGCCCCCACCGGCATCCGGCAAATGGTGAAATTGGCGCCTACGCCCGGCGCAAACAGCTCGCGCATAATGCTTTCGCGGTCGGCAGGGGGTAGGGTACTCAAGGAAGTCCAGCCCAGCTCATTAAAGCACGTGCCAAACCCCTGGATGGTTTGCAGCGGGTGCGCCAAGTCGATTTCGGCGTCGGCCGCGCCAGCCGGGGCGGTGGCCACTAGCTTGGGCTGCACCACCCAGGGGGCCGTGGGCGTGGTGGCTACCCACTCGGCGGCGGCTGTTTGGGCGGCGGCGGGGCCGCTCAGCAGCGCGGCCCCGCCCGCCAGCAGGAAGCGCATGGCGAAGTGGAAAGGCCGGTTTAAAAATAGCTGGCTGCGGCTCATGTGGGGGTAGGGGGTAAGATAAAAACAGATGCGACTGGTTTGGCGCTTAGGCAAAAACCAAGAAAAATCAACCAGCAAGAACGGCCTGCTGAGCCCCGCGAAGCATCGCGCTCGCTTCGTTGCCCCAGCATGGGTTACTGCTGCCCGCGCGATGCTTTGCGGGGCTCAGCAGGCCGTTCTTTTTTGCGGCTATTTAAATTTCAGACAGGGTGCAAAGTCAAAACCGCGCCGCCTATTTCGCTTGGGCGGGCGCTTTCATCTCGGCAATGGGGGCTTGGGGCACGAGCAGCGGGCGGCTTTTCTTCACCACTACTTCCTTGGGCACGGTAAAGGTGGCGGTTTGTTTGATGGCCAGCGACGACCCGCCCGCCCGCACGGTGTAGGTGCCGGCATCGGCAATCCACGACTCGGCCGCCGTGTTGTACGAAGCCACATCGGCGGCCGTGAGTGTGAAGCGCAGCGTTTGCGACTGGCCAGGCTGGAGCAAGCCGGTTTTAGCAAAGGCTTTCAGCTCGCTTTCGGGCTTGGCCAGCTTGCCGGCCGGGGCGTGCACGTACAGCTGCACCACTTCCTTGCCCGCCACTTTGCCACTGTTGGTAACGCTGAGCGAGGCCGTGATTTTGCCGGCCAGGGTGGGCGCACTCAGTTGGAGTTTGCCGTAGGTAAAACTGCTGTAGCTCAGGCCGTAGCCAAACTCATAAGCCGGCTTCACCTTAAAGGTATTGTAGTAGCGGTAGCCCACGTAAATGCCTTCGTTGTAGGTGTTGGCCGAGGGGCGGCCCATGAGCGAGTTGTTGGTGCCGGTGCTGCCAGGTAGGGCCTTGCCCGGAAATTCGCTGGCGTAGGGCACGTCTTTATAAGCCATCGGGAAGGTAGTGGCCAGCTTGCCCGAGGGGTTGGTTTTGCCGCTCAGCACGTCGGCCAGGGCGTAGCCGCCCTCCTGGCCTGGCTGCCAGGCCAGCAAGATGGCATCGGCCAGCGAGCGCCAACTGGCCACCTCCACCACGCCGCCCACGTTGAGCACCACCACCACTTTCTTGCCCTGCGCACGGAAGGCCGTACTCACCTGCTTAAGCAGCGCTTGCTCGGCGGCCGTAAGGTCGAAGTCGTTGGCTACCTGGCGGTCGCCGCCCTCGCCGGCGCTGCGGCCGATGGTGATGAGCGCCACGTCGTTGGCCTGCGCTTGCTGCACCAGGGCATCGGAGGGCGCCATTTCGGCGATAACGGGCGCGGGGTCCAGCAGACCCTTGGTTTTGGGCAGTTTGGCTTTCTCAGCCCGCAGGTATTGGCCGTAGGCGTCCGTGAGGGTCGCATCGACGGCAAAGCCCGCCTCGCGCAAGCCCTGCGCGGGCGAGATGGTGTAGGCGCGGTTGACGTCGCCGCTGCCGGTGCCGCCCGCAATCAAATTATACGACGTGTTGCCGAACAGCGCCACCTTGCGGCCCGCGGCCAGGGGTAGGGCCTGGGCTTCGTTGCGCAGCAGCACCATGCTTTCGGCGGCGGCCTGGCGGGCCACGGCGGCATCGGCCTTCAGCGCGGGCTGACTGCTATACACAGCACCCTTGAAAGTGGGCGATTTTAGCACCAGTTCCAGCACGCGGGTTACGTTGGCGTCGAGCTGGGCGGGGGTGAGCTGGCCACTTTTGAGGGCCGCCAAAATGGCCTGGGTCTGGGCGGCGGTGCCGGGCATCAGCAGGTCGTTGCCGGCTTTCAGTTGCGCCACGGGGTCTTTGCCGCCGTACCAGTCGGTCATTACCAGCCCTTTAAAGCCCCATTCCTGGCGCAATAGGGTCGTGAGTAGGTCGGGGCTTTGCGAGGTGTAGGTGCCATTTACCAAGTTGTACGACGACATCACCGTCCAGGGCTGCGACCTGGCCACCGCCAACTGAAAGCCCTTCAAATAAATCTCGCGCAACGCGCGCTCGCTCACCGCCGAGTTCAGCATCATGCGATTAAACTCTTGGTTATTAACAGCAAAGTGCTTGACGGAGGTGCCCACGCCGTTCGATTCCACGCCATTCACCAGGGCGGCGGCCATGCTGCCGGCCACCACGGGGTCTTCGGAATAATACTCGAAGTTGCGCCCGCCCAGCGGGTTGCGGTGGATATTCATGCCCGGCCCCAGCAGCACGTCGATGCCGAATGCCCGCACTTCGCTGCCAAATGCTACCCCCACCCGGTACACCAAGGTCGTGTCCCAACTCGACGCCAGCAGCGTCGCCACTGGAAAGGCCGTGGCGTAGAAAGTTTTGGTGCTGTCGCCCTTGCGAATGGCGTCGATGCGCACCCCCGCCGGCCCGTCCGAAAGCGTGAGCGACGGAATACCGAGCCGCGCGATGGCGTGCGAACGGCCCGCCGCGCCGGGTACTTTCTCCGGAATTTTATCGTCGCCGGGGTCGCCCGGCGGCAGCATGCCGGCCGGAAAGCCCGAGGGATAAAAGCCCATGCCCACCACCAGCTTCACTTTTTCTTCGGGCGTGAGGGCCGCTAGCACTTCTTTGAGGCTCGCCTTGCCCAGCTGGGGTAGGGGGGCCGTGGTTTGGGCCGAAGCCGCGGCGCTGCTCCCCAGCAGCACGGCCAGCGTGAGGGTGCGAAGGCTGGGCGTGCGCCGGGCAGCGCGTGGGCGGGTTTTGCTATTCATAACAAGCTTGAAATACAGCCGATTGGCCGTGGTGGGTGGGGGGGATAGGGGGTAGGAGCTTACTTTTCGACCACAATTTGCACCCCCCAGGGCGCCAGTTGCAGCGGCTGGTTTTTGGCTACGGCGGTGCTGGTTAGTAGCTCCTGGCCGGGGCCGTAGGGGTAGGGCAAAGTGCGGGGCGCGGCCGAATAGTTGAAGTAATAATGCACTTTTTTCTGCTGTTGATTGACGCCCGACCGCGTAATAAGTGGGAAGTACGCCTGCTGGTCGGGGCCCCAAAGGCCGGCTTTCTGCACAGCGTCGGCCACTATTTTTTCGGTTACGGCGGCGCTGGTGCCGCAGCCAATATAGGTGGCCAGGCCCTTGCCGTAGTGGTTCTGGGTGATGGCCGCGTACTTGCCCCACACCGGGTGGTCGTAGCTGGCCAGTACCTGGGCCGTGGTGGGCGTAAGCAGCTCCATCCAGGTCATTACCTGGTTGTGGGCCGTGCCCACCTGGTAGGGGTCACCCTTCAGCGCGACGCCCACCGGCAGGGTAAACTGGCTGTAAGTCACGCCGCACGCCTCGGCAATAATGCCCGGCTGGCGCGTGGCGCGCACCTTCACATTCTCGTCCGAAAAGCCGCTCTTGAAGGTGTACACCACATGGCCGCCGTTGCGCACAAACTGGTTTAGGCGCTCGAGCAGGGGGGTAGGGGCGGCGTACAGGGCGGGCACCAGCAACAGCTTGTATTGCGCTAGGTTGGGGCTGGAGGGGTCCACGAAATCGCAGCCCACGTTCTGGCGGTACAGCGCATCGTAGAGCGGGCGCAGCACGTCGTTGTAATTCTCCTTCGCGCCCCAGCCGAAGCTAAACCACTTA
Source organism: Hymenobacter ginkgonis (assembly GCF_009755225.1). GTDB lineage: Bacteria > Bacteroidota > Bacteroidia > Cytophagales > Hymenobacteraceae > Hymenobacter > Hymenobacter ginkgonis. The sequence continues at coordinate 382,193 of NZ_WQKZ01000004.1, read as the reverse complement.
AAGCCCGTCAGGGCTTCGTTGCTGAACAGAATGGCCACCTGGTTCGTCTTTTTCAGGTTGACGAGCTGCGGGCTTAGCCGCTGAAAATCGCGCCCGATGGTGCCCGCCTCGTCGTAGGTCGGGTTGGGCTCGAAGTCGTGGCTTAATAGGCCTTTCCAATACGTTTCGGCCGAGTTGTGGATGGAGTGCCAGTGCCAGTACTCCAGCATGTTAGCCCCCGATGCCAGGTGGCTGAACGCCTGCTGCCGCAATTGGCCGGGGTAGGGTACCCACTGCGGAAAACCCTGGGCCTCCGTTTCGATAACGAAGTAGTTTTGGCCGGCCTTTAGCGAGCGGGCCACGTCGCCGCCAAACGCGATTTCGGTGCCCGTGAGCTGGTCTTGGCTGGGGTGGTAGATGTCGATGCCGGCTACGTCGAGCGCCCGGGCGGCGGCCATCTGGTCCACATCGGGCTGGATGCCGTAGGAGTAGCCGCGCCACTCCAGGTCGAAATTTTGGGTGATGAATTGGCCCGGCCGCTTGTACTCGCGCACCAGGCCAGCCTGCCAGGCCAGGTAGTCCGTCACGAGTTGGCGCTGAAACTTGCTGAACTCGCTGCCCAAACTGGCGTTGATGGTACCAACCGTCGAGGGGAAGTCGTCCCAATTATTGATGCGGTTGCTCCAATAATCCAGCCCAAAAGCCAGGTTCAACGCGTCGAGCGACGGGTACTTCTTTTGCATGTACTGCACAAAGAGCTTCTGCACCGCGGGTCCGGCCGTGTTGTAGGCTTTCGTCTCATTATCAACTTGGTAGCCAATAATGGCTGGGTGGTCCTTCACGTGCGCCAGCATGGCCCGAATCACGCGTTCGGCGTGCTGCCGAAAGTCGGGGTTCGAGATATCCATGTTTTGGCGGGCGCCGTACTGGTTGGGCCCACTGGGCGTAATGGCCAGCACGCCCGGGTACTTGCGCACCAGCCAGGTAGGCACGGCATACGTTGGCGTGCCGATAATCACCTGGATGCCGCCCTGGTGCATGGCGTTCAGCACCCGGTCGATGTGCGAAAAATCGAACACGCCCTCCTGCGGCTCCACCGTGCTCCACGTCGATTCGGCGATGCGCACCACATTAATGCCGGTTGCCTTCATCATGGCCACGTCCTTGTCGAGGCGGTCGTAGGGCATGTACTCGTCGTAGTAGGCCACCCCATACAGCAGCTTGGTGAGCTTGGGGACCTGCGCGGCAGCCGGCGCCGTTGCGCCGCCGAGCAGCCCGCAGGCTACAGCTATTAGCTTGGGTAAGAAGGGAGTAGGGCGTGGCGGCATAGGGCAGAAAAACGAACGGCCACTAGGAGGGTAGCGGCCGTTCGAGGGGGGTAGGGCTAGTAGCCGGGGTTCTGGGTCAGGTTAGGATTGACGTTGATTTCGGACTGCGGAATGGGCAGCAGGTTGTTGAACTCCTGCACGCCCTTGCCCTGGGCCTTGAGCGTGGCCACCAGCTTGCCGGTGCGCTTGAGGTCGTACCAGCGGTCATTCTCAAAGGCAAGTTCTAGGCGGCGCTCCTGAATAACGGCGGTCTTAAAATCAGCAAAGCCGGCGGGGGCAGCCGTGAAATCTACGGCTGGCGCCGGCGTATTGATGGCCAGGCCAAAAGCCCGACGCCGCACTTTGTTAACGGCCTCGATGCCCTCGGTAGTCGGCCCAACGGCCTCGGCTAGAATGAGGTACATCTCCGCCAGGCGCAGCACGGGCACATTGAGCGGCGAGTCCCAGTTGTTCACGTTCACAGTGCCCACGAAAAACTTGCGCACGTTGTAGCCGTTGGGGTCGCCCACCAGCGTGGCGGGCTGCACCTGGCCGTCGGGGTACTTATCGCCGGGCACAAACAGGGTGACGGCCCGGCGGGTATCGCCGGCGGCGTAACTGGTTACCAGGTCTTTTTCGGGCACGTTGAAGCCGTAGCCACCCGACGATACCACGTAGGGGCTGCCAAAAAAGCGTGCGCCCCAAAACTCATTCACCGGGCTGCCGGGGCCGTCGGTGGTGTAGCTGTTGAGGCCATTCTTGTACTGCACTTCGAACAGCGATTCCTGGCCGTTCTCGGTTTCGACGCGGAAGTTGTCGGCAAAATTGGGCCACAGCGCCTTGCCCGAACCCGTGATAACGGCGCGGGCCTGGGTCGCGGCGTTGGCCATGTCGCCCTGCGTGAGGTACACCTTGGCCAGCAGCGCCGTGGCCGACCACTTGGTGGCGCGGCCCAGGTCGTCGGTCGTGTACGAGGCCGGCAGCTTGGTAATGGCGTCGGTCAGGTCCTTAATAATCTGGGCATATACCTGCGCTTGGGGCGTGCGCGTGACGGTGGCGGCCTCGGCGGCGCTAGTGGCGGGCGTCAGCACCAGCGGAATGTCGCCGAAGGCCCGCACGAGGTAGAAGTAGTACAGGGCCCGCAAAAACTCCGCCTCGCCGAGGCAGCGGTTTTTAATGGCGGCATCCATCGTGATATCAGGCACGCGCAGCAGCACTTGGTTGGCGGCCCCAATGCCCAGGTAGGCCCGCTGCCAGTGGCTGGTAGTGAGCGGGTTGGTAGCCGGAATGGTAAAGTTGTCGAGCTGCTGAAACTCGATGCCATCGGCCGCGCCGCCGCCGCCCAGGAAGGAGTTATCCGACATCACATCGCCGATGCCCCAGAGCGAGTAGCTGAACATGCCGTTCTGGTTGAGCTGCGAGTACGTGGCCGTAGCCGCCTGAATAGCATCGGTTTGGGTCTTGTAGAAGTTTTCGGTCGTAACGGTATTCGTTGGCTGCAAGTTGAGGTACTCTTTGGTGCAGCCGCCGAGCAGGCCGAGCGCGAGCGTCGCGGCTCCGATGCGTGTAATAGTTATCATGGGGTAGGGAAATCAGAAAACGGGTGGGAGATGGGGAAATGGTTATCAACTAAATGATTACTGGTTAATAAGGGGGTAGGGAATGCTACAAAAAGCATGGAGTACCAAGCATCAACCGGTAATCATTTAGCTAGTAATCATTAATCAAAAGCCGACATTGAGACCGGCCAGCAGCACGCGGGCCTGTGGGTACACCCCCCGGTCGACGCCGAAGCTGCCGCCCTGGTTACCCAACTCGGGGTCGAAACCTTTGTATTTGGTGAAGGTCACCAGGTTTTGGGCGCTCACGTAGATGCGCACCCGCTGCACGGCGGGCACCTTGCTAAACACCGTTTGCGGGATGGTGTAGCCCAGCGTCAGCAGCTTAATGCGCATGTAGGAGCCGTTTTCCACGTAATGGCTCGAAATGCGTAGGTTCTGGTTGGGGTCGCCGGCCACGGCGCGGGGCACGTAGTTGCTGGTGCCGGGGCCAGTCCAACGGTCGAGGGTAAGGGTGCTGGCGTTGGAAGCACCGTAGAGGCCGCCTTCGGTGTAGTAGCGGTTCAGGTTGTACACGTCGTTGCCCTGCGAGCCTTGCAGGAAAACGTTCAGGTCGAAGCCCTTCAGGGTAAAGGTGTTGTTCAGGCCGTAGGTGAAATCCGGGTTCGGGTTGCCGATGTAGGCCTGGTCGTTGGCATTGATAATGCCGTCGCCATTCAGGTCTTTATACTTGATATCGCCAGGCGCCGTGCTCTTGGTAGGGTCGGTGCCGGCCACCTGCACCGCCGACTTAGTAACCTCGTCAGCCGTCTGGAAAATACCGTCGGCCACGTAGCCGTAGAACGAGCCAAACGGTACGCCCTCGGCGTAGCGCACCAGGTTGCCGCCGCCGCGGGTGCCCTGGCCAAAGTAGGGCTTACCCTCGCCCAGCGACACGAGCTTGTTGCGGTACATCGAGAAGTTGAGCGTCGTCGTCCAGGTAAAGCCGGTGCCGCTGCTCACGAAGTTATTGGTCGTGATGGCCAGGTCTATGCCGCGGTTGCGCGACGAGGCGGCGTTGATAACGTTGTTTTCAATGGTGCCCGACGTGGTGGGCGGCGGCACCGACGCAATCAGGTTCGGCGACGAGCGGGTGTACAAGTCTATGCTGGCGTTGATGCGGTCTTGAAACAAGCCCACGTCGATGCCCACGTTCACTTGCTCGTTATTCTCCCAGCGCAGGTTGGGGCTGCCGAGGCGGGTAGGGGCACCGCCGGTATTCAGGTTTTGGCTGCCCGACCCAAACACGTACGAGGTGCCCGGCACGCCGTTGGTAAGGAAGTTGTTTGAGTTAATAGTGGTCAGGTACTGGTAGTTGCCGGCATTGTTGGGGTTGCCTACTTTGCCGTAACCCCCGCGCAGCTTCAGGTTGCTAATGGTGGTGTTGTCTTTCAGGAAATCTTCTTCCGAAATGCGCCAGCCGGCCGACACGCCGGGGAAGAAGCCGAACTTGTTGTCGATGTCGAAAGCCGAACTACCGTCGTAGCGGGCAATGGCCGAAAACAAGTACTTGCCCGCAAACTCGTAGTTGATGCGGCTGAAGTAGCTCGACAGGCGGTTGGTGCCGTTGTCGCCAGTATTGCTAATCAAGGCATTAACGGGGCCCTGGTTTAGCACTTGCAAATTGTTGCTGTAGCCCACGCGGGTGCCGCCAAGCGTGCTGTAATTGAACTGCTGCGCCGATTGGCCCACCAGCACCGTCAGGCTGTGCTTTTCGGCAAAGGTGTGGCTGTACGTGGCCGTATTCTCAATTAGGTAGCTTGGGTTGTAGGCCGAAGTGCTGGTCAAGCTGGCCTGCGACACCGGGTACTTCGACGAGCCCACAATGGATGGGAAGAAGTTGTCGGACTGGTCAAAAATCAGGTCCGTGCCCACGTTGGTGCGGAAGCGCAACCCTTTCAGCGGCTCAAATTCGGCGAAGAACGTGGCCGTGGCCCGGTTGCGGGTGTGCTTGAGGCGGGGGCGCAGGGCGGCCGTCACGGGGTTTTCCTCGCCGTAGTTATCCGCCGACGTGAACTCGTAAAAGCTGCCATCGGCGTTGTACACCGGCGCCGTGGGTGGCGCCTGCAAGGCCAGCTGAATGACGCCGCTAAACTCGTTGTTATTGTTGTTGTTCTGGTGCTCCTCTAGGTGCGTGAGGGCCAGCGTGTTGCCGATGCGGAAATTCTTGCTGAGCGCCACGTCGCCGTTGGCCCGTAGCGTAAAGCGGGTGAAGTTGGAGTTGATAATGGTGCCGTCCTGCTGGAAGTAGCCGGCGCTCACCGCGTAGCGGGCCTTTTCGCTACCCCCCGTTGCCGACACGTTGTAGTTCTGAATGCGGGCCGGGCGGAAAATTTCATTCAGCCAGTCGGTGCCGGTGCCGAGCGCCGCCGGGTTGGCGTATTTCGCAATAGGAATCAGGCCGCCATTGGTGCGGGCCTCGTTGTTGAGGGTCGCAAACTGCGCGGCGTTAAGCAGCGGAATCTGGCGCCATACGCGCTGCTGGCCCACGTACCCGTCGGCGTTGACGGTAGCCGTGCCGGCCTTGCCGCGCTTGGTCGTAATAATGACTACCCCGTTGGCGGCGCGTAGGCCGTAAATAGCCGTAGACGAGGCATCTTTCAGCACGTCGATGCTCTCGATGTCGTTGGGGCTGATGGTATTGAGCGTTGTATCATCGCCCGACGGCAGGGGGTAGCCATCCACCACATACAGCGGCGTATTGTCGCCGGCCGAAGTGATACCGCGCACCCGAATGGAAGTGCCGCCCGCGCCGCCCGGCGCCCCCGAGTTCGACACTACCTGCACGCCCGCCGCCCGGCCCTGAATGGCCTGCGCCGCATCGGGCACCGGCTGCGAGGCAATGGCGCGGCCCGATACCGAGGCCACGGCGCCCGTCACGCTCTGGCGCTCTTGGGTGCCGTAGCCCACCACCACTATTTCCTTCAGCGACTGCGCATCGTCGACCAGGCTGATGACGAGGCCGCTGGTGGCGCCCGTCACGGCCCGCTCCTGGCTTTTAAAGCCTACCGAGCTAAATACCAGCGTGCTGCCTTCGGGTACATTCAGCGAAAAACTGCCGTCGGGCCCGGTGGAAGTACCGGTAGTAGTGCCCTTCACAAGTACCGTGACGCCGGGCAGGCCTTCGCCACTGGCCTGCGTCACGCGGCCCGATACGGGCACGTTGGCCGCCGCCGAGGTAGGCTTGGCCTGGCTCAGGATAACGCGGTTGTGGTGCACTTCGTACGCAATCTTGCGCGGTGCCAGCAACTCGTCCAGCACTTGGGTAAGCGGCTTGTCAGCCACTTGCAGCGTCACGCGCCGGTTGGCGCCAATGAGCGTAGGGCTGTACACAAACTTGATATTCAGCTGCTTTTCCAACTGGTCGAGCACTGCCTCAATCGTCTGCGATTCCGCTTTGAAAGAGATTTTGCGGTCGAGCACAATCTGCGTCCTAACGGCCGTGGCCGTTGCCATGCCGCTGAGGGGGTAGGCCAGGCAGAGGTGAAGCGCAAGCACGCTGGCGGGGCGCCAGAGTCCTCGGGGAGAGAGTAGGTCGTTTTTCATACGCCAGAATTGTTTGGGGTGGGGATGGAAGGAAAACGCAAGCCGGCCCGCTTGAAAAAAGCGAACTAGCCGAATAGCCAAGTGCAGCTAGCTGCGGTAGGCGGGCAGTGCAGAGTGCAAGGAAAACCGGGTAGTTACCGGCCACGGACCAGTGGCAAAGGGCAGCTGCAGCGGGCTAGCTAGGAAGCTTACAGCCGTTGCTTTCGAAAATAATCTGGGCGTTGTTTGCCATTTTATACTTGGCATCCAAGGCTTTGCAGAGCGTATCTAATTGTTCGAATAACGTTTCGTCGCTGAAACTTATCGTGATGGTGCACTCGCTCAGCCGTAGCGGGTCGTACACGATATTCACGCCGTAGGCTTTTTCCAGCGCCATCAGCACCTCGGGCACCGGGCGGTTGCGGAAGGCCAGCAACTGGGGCGTCAGTAGCAGCGGCTTCTCTACCAGAGACTTAGCTAGCTGCTTGGTGGCGCCCGAGTACACTACTTGCTGGTTGGGCAGCAGCAGCACGCCCGCGGCGGCCGGCTGGGCGGGGGTAGCATTCAACTCGGCTCCTTGGCGGGCCTGCACGGCTACCCGGCCCTCGCGCACCGCCACTTTGGCCTCCTGGTCAGAGTAGGCCGTTACCAAAAAACTGGTGCCCAATACGGTCGTTACCAGCTTGTTGGTATACACCAGGAAAGGGTGCTGCGGGTTTTTGGCTACCTTGAAAAACGCCTGGCCCTGGAGGTATACTTCGCGGCGGTGGCCCGCAAAGCCGGCTGGGTATTTCAGGGTGCTGCCCGTCGATAGCGTTACCTGGCTGCCATCGGCCAGGCACAGCGTTTCGGCGTGGCCGTGGCTGCTGCGCAGCAGCCACTGGGGCTGTGGCGCCTGGGCAGCGGCACTGTGGCGGTAGGCCTGGGGCAGCCACCAGCTTAGGCCGCTGCCGAGCACCAGCGTGGCGGCCGCCGCCCAGCGCAGGGCTGGCGCCTGCCAAAAGCTCCGGGTTTGGGCTGGGCGGGCGGGCACAAGGGCTGGCAGGGGGGTAGCCGCGGCCTCATCGGCCGTGAGCTGCCTGATGCGCTGCCACATGGCCGCGCGCACTTCTTCCTGCATGCTGGCGGGAAGGAGGTATTCCTCGTCCTGGCCCAGGGTTGCGCTCCAGCGCTCTACCAGGCGCTGCTCTTCGGGCAGGCATTTGCCGTCGAGGTAGCGTTGGAGCAGGGCGTCGAAGGCGGCTTGGCTCAGCATGGGAAAGCGGGGGCGAGGGGCGTCTACTAAGGAAGACGCGCAACTGCCAGGTACCCCTAACCCAAGGCTGATTATTTTTTTGAAAAAACGAATTAGTGGCTGATTAAAAGCGCTTTGCTTACTAGGGGGCCAGCACGGCGCTGGCCCTAGCGCACAAAAAGCAGCGCCAGGCTTGCCAGCACAAAATCCTTAAGGTGCCCGCGCAGCAGGCGCAGCGCCTTGGTGAGGTGGTACTCGACGGCCTTCGACGATAGGTTGAGGCGCAGGGAGATTTCCTGCACCGAAAAATATTCAAGCCGGCTTAACCGAAATATTTCCCGCGACTGCTCGGGTAGGCGCAGCAGGGCCTTGGCATAGGCCTCGGTCAGGTCGGCGGCGGCCAGGGCCTGCTCGGTTTCCTGCGTGGTTTCGCGCTGGTAGGTGCGGCAGTAGTCGGCGTAGGCCGTGCGCACTTGGTGCGCCCGCAAGTACCCGATTATGCGCCGCTGAATGGCCGCCAGCAGGTAGTGCTCGGGGTGCTGAATGGCGTGCTGGGCGCGCTTGTGCCACAGGGCCGCAAATAAATCCTGCACCAGTTCCTCGGCCGTTTCCCGCGATTTCAACCTGCGGTAGGCCAGCGCAAACACGCGGTACCAGTAGCGCTCATACAGCTCGGCAAAGGCGCCCCGGTCGTCGGCTCGCAATGCCTCCAGCAAGGCCTCATCGGTCCAGGAAGCGTAGGCTCGTAGCGATAAAGAACTCACGAGACGATGAAAAATAGGTGGGAAACAGAAAGGGCGTAAGGTCTGGTAAATGTACAGTGCCGTACTGGTAAATCAATAGCCGCTGCCTAACCCAGTGGCAACATACTTAAGGGGGGTAGGGTAGTGGCTGCCAGTGGGTTGGTAGGCAGTGCGCAGCTGTATTTGTGCCGCTAGCTTCTGGACAATGGGCAGCGGCTGGTGCGGCTTGCGCTGCCCGAAGCCACTCGCCGCGGGCCTACCCCTGCTAGCGGCGCCAAGGCCCTGGGCGTGGCCAAAACCCACCGCTCACTGCCGAAAACCCGGTGCCAGCAACCCAAAGCCAGTGGTTTGCCCACTTAGCAAAAGCGATTACCCCCTGCTTAGCTCACAAAAATTCTGGGTGAAAGTGATGAGCCTTGGTTATCAATATACTAACTAGTAGGTAATTTCCCGACGCTATTATTATTCATTCATTCTTGACTCTCACTATGGAGCAAAGAATTCAAATGCGCATTGCCCAAATTGCGGCAGCGGCCGACTTTTTCCCCGGCGTCGTCATTGTGCACGATTTGCGCACGATGGGCGTGGCTTATATGTCGCAGCGGGGCTTGCGAATGCTAGGTACTACCCTAGCCGAGCTGCAGGCGCTGGGCAGCGACTACAACCTCAAGTATTTTAACCCCAGCGATGCCGAGGAGTACATTCCGAAGCTGCTGGGCATGCTGGAACGCAACGAGGAAGATGAGATAGTATCCTTTTTTCAGCAGGTGCGCACCGCCGACAGCCCCGACTGGGTCTGGCACCTGAGTACCGTACGGGTGCTGCTGCGCGACGACCAGCAGCGGCCCCTGCTCTCGATAACGTTTGCCTCCCCCATCAACCTGCTCAGCCACGTGACGCCCAAGGTGGCGCGCCTGCTGGAGGAAAACGCGTTTTTGCGCAAAAACCAGCTGCTGTTTGCCCAGCTCACTAGGCGCGAGCGGCAGGTGCTGCAACTGCTGGCCTTGGGCAAAAGCTCCGGAACTATCGCTAAAGAGCTGTTTATTTCGACTAACACCGTGATTACGCACCGGCGCAACATCAACGCCAAGCTGCACCCCGAAACGCAGCAGGAGTTGGCGCGCTACGCCTACGCCTTCGACCTAGTATAGGGGGTAGGGATGGAGCAACTGCTTACAGCAGTAGGGCAATTAGCCAAAACTCTGCGCTAGAACGTCCTGCTTCGACAAGCTCAGTAGGACGTTCTAGCGCAGAGTTTTGGCTACTGAATTTTTACAGGCGCGGGTCTACGGCCTCGCTTTCCAAGGCCAGCACGCCAAATACGCACTGGTGCACGCGCCGCAACGGCTGGCCGGCTACAAACCTTTCCAGCCCTTCTACGCCGAGCGCGAACTCGCGCAGGGCGAGGTTGCGCTTAGCTTTTACATTGCGCTGGCGCAGACGCTCCAAGTTGCCGGGCAGCAGGTAGTCGGGGCCGTATATGATGCGCAGGTATTCCCTACCCCGGCATTTTAGGGCGGGCTGCAAGAGGCTTTTTTGGCCCTGCGGAATGAAGTCGTAGGGCTTCACCACCATGCCTTCGCCGCCGGCGGCGGTGAGGTCGGTCCACCACTGAATGGCGTTTTCCACCTCGGCCGCGTCGCCTAGGGGCACTACGCGGTAGGGCGTGGCGCGCAGCAAGCCGGGGTCGGCGAGGGCGAGGCTGCGCAGGGTTTCCATGTGCCAGGCGTGGTCGCGGTCGAAGTAGGTTTTGCCTTCGGTGGCGAGCAGGTGGAAGGGCGCCAGCTTGAGGTCGTCGAGCGCGTGCACGGGCCAGCAGTAGCGGCGGTAGGCATCGGCGTAGTCGGCGGCGGCTTGGCGGCGGGCGGTGGTGCGGGCCAGCAATGCTTCGGCGCCGTCGAGGTCTCGGGCAGCGGCTTCGGCCAGCACGGCCTCGACCTGGGGTAGGGCAGCGGTGGCGGCGGCCGCTACGGCGGCGTACTGGTTTTTCACCAACTCCTGCGCCTTGGCCGACCACGGCAGCAGCTCGGCATCGAGGCATACCCAGTCGGTGCTGAATTTCTCCCAGAAGCCGGCCGTGGTCAGCGCGTCGCGCAGGCGGGCCAGGAAAGCGGTTTCCAGGTCCTTGTCAGTGAAGAAATTGCGGCCGGTGCGGGTATAGCACTTGCCGATGCCTTCGCCCGTCAGCCCCAGGCGGCACTGGATGGCGGCCTCGTCCTTGCCCAGCACCACAACCACGCGGCTGCCCATGTGCTTTTCTTCGCACACCACGCGCTCCACGCCCAGCTTTTGGTAGTAGGCGAAGGCTTCGGCGGGGTGTTCGAGCAGGTCGGGCAGCTCCGAGGTTTCGGTGGGCGACATGGTGGGCGGCAAATACAGCAGCCACTTGGGATGCAGCGCAAAGCGCGACATGACTTCCAGCGCGGCCACCGCGTTTTCCTCGCGCACGGTGACGCCGCGCAGCAGCCGGGTTTCGATAAACTGCTTGCCCGTGACGTCCCGAATGTCGAGCACGTCGTCTTGCTGGTGCTGGGCGCTGAGGTCGCCTTCGGCAGCGGCGCCGGCCGCCGCTAGCTGGGCAGCGCGGTAGTTGAGCGGGCGCGCCGGCTCGCAGTACACGCGGGCGGCGGGCACGGCCACCAGCTCGCGCTCGGGGTAGCGCAGGGCGGTGAGGCGGCCGCCAAATACGCAGCCCGTGTCAATATCAATGGTGTTGTTGAGCCACTCGGCATCGGGCACGGGCGTGTGGCCAAACACTACCATCGCCCGGCCGCGGTACTCGCGGGCCCACTCGTAGCGGATGGGCAGGCCAAACTCGTCGATTTCGCCGGTCGTTTCGCCAAACAGCGCGAAGGCTCGCACGGCGCCCGAGCCGCGGCCCTGCATCTCCTCGGTGAGGCCGGCGTGGGCCACCACCAGCTTGCCGCCATCGAGCACGTAGTGGCTCACCAGCCCATCCAAAAACTGCCGCACCTGCCCCTTAAAGCTGTCCGACTCGCCTTCGAGCTGGGCCAGGGTTTCGGCCAGGCCGTGGTTGGCGGTCACCTTCTTGCCGTTGAGGTGGCGCAGCAGCTTGATGTCGTGGTTGCCGGGCACGCACAGCGCCGCGCCGCTGCGCACCATGCTCATCGCCAGCCGCAACACCTGCGGCGAGGCCGGCCCGCGGTCCACGAGGTCACCTAGGAAAATGGCCCGCCGCCCGGCCGGCGGCGTCACCCGGATGCCGAGGTCGCGCACGTCGGCCACCGGCTCGGCCTCCACTACATACCCTAGGTCGCCCAGCAGCGCCAGCAGCTCGTCGTAGCAGCCGTGCACATCGCCGATGATGTCGAACGGCCCCGTTTCCTCCTTGCGGTTGTTGTAGAGCCGGTCGCGCAGAATGCCCTGCACGGCGTCTACTTCCTCCACCCCGCGCAGGTGGAAGATGTGCCGGAAGCCCTCGTCGCGCAGGTTGCGCAGGCTGCGGCGCAGGTCTTGGCGATGGCGCGCTATCACGTGCGGGCCCATACCGCGGCGCTCGGGCCGGTGGGCGTTGCGCTCGTGGGCCACGGCATCGGGCACGTCGAGCACGATGGCCACCGGCAGCACGTGGTACTGCCGGGCCAGGGCCACTAGCGGCTTGCGGCTCTCGGCCTGCACGTTGGTGGCATCGATCACCGTGAGCAGCCCGCGCTTCAGGCGCTTGGCCACCAGGTAGTGCAGCAGCTCAAAGGCGTCGCCGCTCGCCGATTGGTCGTTCTCATCATCGGCCACCAGCCCCCGGCACACGTCCGACGACACTATCTCGGTGGGCTTAAACAAGCGCCGGGCAAACGTAGACTTGCCCGCCCCCGAGCTGCCAAGGAGGAGAATAAGGGATAATTCGGGAAGCTTGAGGGTATCTTGGGGCATTGAAGAAAAGCCGGGAATTAGGCACTCGGCACAGCGAAAGCAATGGAAGGATTAACTGTTCGCAAGAAAGTCATACCACAAGCAAGTTCCACTGCTACTAGCCCTGCCGATGTAGCAATTGGTATCTTGATTTTTGTGGTAATGCTCGTGGCTATTCCATTCTTGCTGATTGGGATACTCATCGGCATACTGCGCGACAAATTTGCTCCACCAAAGCCAACTAAGCCTGTTCAGCCCCGCCCTATTGTTAGGCATGAGGTACTTAATAGCCTTTTCCCCCTTCACTACCACTACATCATGGGCGATGAGATTTCAGAAGGAGCCTGGGATTACTTTGATGATGAGCCGCTTATTATCTATCAGCCGGGCACGAGTAATGACTTTTTTGAAGGATACTTTTCCAACTTCAAGATTGAATGCCCTCGGGGTATTTTTGTGCAAAAAGTTAATTTTAACTCTACTCTTACCGAAGTAGAATCAATGCCGCTTTGCTTCTTTAATTATAATACTAAAGAATCAGAAGAACTCCTTGACTTAAAAGGTTATACCCTTTACACAATAGAACAACCAAACTGCTTCACAATTACTGCTACTAATCAGGAGGACAATGTGGAAGAATTTGCGGCTAAAGAATTTGAATTGGAAATTGTCCTCACCGATGCGCTCTATTCTCCTCCAGAAGCCTTTTGAAGAAGGGTTTGAAAAGCTCAAACTTGATGCGTCACTATAGAGGCTACTATATAAATTAGATAATCTATGAAACTAGGCCGTCAAATCAATACCCTTGCGTACAGCGAATACTTGCACCTGTTGGAGAACTACAAGAAGTTCACTGACTTTAATCACCTAGGTCTGTTTCGTTCTATACTAGAAAATGGTAAGCTCGAACCCACGCAGAAGCTAGAGGTCCGTGATGCAGTTATTGAGAAGTTTCCTAAGTTTTTTGAGTTCCTACAGTTAAAGGACCCTGTTACTTATTTCTGCCTAATCACTTACCAGCAAACTCTTACTGCTGCCGATAGTCATCAAGTTTGGGAAGAGATAAAACGGAATCAGCAGCGAATACTGGCGGTAAAAAAGCTAGGTCACCGAAATATTGGCACCTATGCTAAACATGATTGTGGCTATGAAACCTGTCATTTGAACGGTTTAATGATTAAACAGGGGTCATGGTTAGCCGAAGAGAAAATCGGCTTTTGTACTGACAAGAATGAGTATCCAGCATTGTCCAAGTCAAAAATGCGTAGGCGCGACCGCAAACAACAGAAACAGATTATTGAGCAAGAATTAGCTGGCGATTCTACTCTTAGCTTTCGCCGACTCCTATAAACTAAACACCGCCATTTGCGACGGCGCGCCTACCCCCTCCACTTCATCGCCCATGGCCTCAATTCTAACCTGATACCCGTGGCGCTCGGCCACGCCGGTGGCCCAGGCCGCAAACTCGGCGCGGGTCCACTCGAAGCGGTGGTCGTCGTGGCGAAAGTCGCCGGCGTTGAGCTTCTCGAAAAGCTGATTGTAGTCGGCATTGGGCGTGGTGACGAAGACGTGCGCCGGCCGGGCCTGGGCAAATACCACGGCTTCGAGGGCGGCCAGGCGGTTTTCGTCGAGGTGCTCGATTACCTCCACCAGCGCCGCCGCGTCGAAGCCGGCCAGCCGCTCGTCGCGGTACAGCAACGACCCCTGAATCAGCTCGATGCGGGCGCGTTGGCGCGGCGACAGCTCATCGAGGTGCAGGCGTTGGGCCGCCCGGCTCAGCGCCTGGTGCGACACATCCATGCCGCGGACGAACTCGATTTTAGGCTGGCGCAGCAGCAGGCGCAGGAGCTTGCCCTCGCCGCAGCCCAGGTCGAGCACGCGCTTGGGGGCGAGCTGGTAGATTTCGTGGGCCACCTGCTGGAGGCGCTGGTCGTGCAGCGAGAGCTTGGGCTCGGGGGCTTCGGCCGCCACCGCGGCGGGGGTGAGGGGTAGGGCACCGGGTTCGTTGGTTTCGGGGGCTACGGGCTCGGGCAATTCTTCCTCCGTGCCCTCCATCAGCCGGGCCAGCGTGGGATTCACGATGCCGGCCAGGTAGCGCAGGTAGCGCCGCGTGATGAAGCCGCGCTCGGGGTGCTGGGGCAGCCAGTCGCCGCCGCGGTGCAGCAGCTTTTCGGCTTCGGTCTGGTCTACGTAGTAGTGCTTGTCGTTGTCGAGCACCGGCAGCAGCACGTAGAGGTGCGTGAGCACGTCTTGCAGGCGCAGGCCGTCGTGGCGCAGGCGCAGCGTGTAGTAGGGGCTGTCGCCCCACTCGGGCTGGGTGGGGTCGAGGGGGTAGGCTTCGGTCTCGACCGCATAGCCTAGGGGCTCGAATAGGCGGCGCGGCCAGTCGGGGCCGGGCGCCGACACCACGGCCACCGTGACGGCCAGCGGCAGCGCCTCGGCGGGTAGCGCGGGGCGGTCTTTGCAAGTGCCATTCATGGCGGTGCCGAAAGCTTTGCTCAGCGCCACGCTCAGGAACGACGAGGCCACGTAGGGGCGGTCGTTCACGTACTGCTCTAGGGCAAAGCCTTCGCCGTTGCCGCGCCCGCGCACCAGGCCCACCGGGTCGAGGTCGAGCAGCAGGGCGGCGGTGCAGCGCTCGGCGGTGGCTTCGGGGTAGAAGACGTGGGCCTGGCCGCCCGTGATTTCCAGGCTTTGCAGGCGGGCGGGGTTCTTGTGCAGCAGGTAGCCGAGGTCGGTAGCCGGCTGGTAGGTGGTCGTAATCGTGAGCAGCATGAAGCAGAAAGGGAGCCAGCGGGAGGCCGAATGTAATGACTCGGCTTTATAGCACCGGCCGCCCAGGCGGCGGCCCTACCCCCTGCCGCGTAGCTGAACGGCTGGCCAGTAAAGTTGGACCTGGGTAGTAGTAGTCTACGGCCGCATTGCTATCTTGCTTTCACACACTTCTTTACTGGCAACTATGAAAGCACTTTTCCTCCCGTTGCGGGGCCTGCTGCTGGCGCTGCTACTGTACGGGGCCAGCGGCTGCCACAAGCAAGATAACCCGACTCCCGACCCGGCGCTGCTCACCGGCCAGGACCTGTTTGTGTCGGCCACGCCGGTGGCCACCGTGTCGCAGGCGCAGCTGCAAGCCCTGGCTACGGCGGCCGGTTTTGGCGCTTTCACGGCCCAGCTCAAGTACAACGTTTCGTACTATAAATTTCTGTATAAGACTACCTACAAGGGGCAGCTGCTTCAGGTGTCGGGCATGCTCGGCATCCCGCTCAATATGCCCACGGCGCCGGCGCTGCTGAGCGCCCAGCACGGCACTATGTTTCGCTACGCCGATGCGCCGTCTAACTTCCCGGCTACGTTCACGGGCTTCGAGCTGTTCGCCAGTACGGGTTTTGTTACCCTCATTCCCGACTTCGTGGGCCTGGGCGTGTCGAGTGGGGTAGGGCAGTCTTTTTACGACAAGCCCACCTCGGCCGGCGCGGTGGTAGACATGATTAAGGCCGCCAAATATTACCTCAGCCAGCAGCAAATAGCGCTCAACCAGCACCTGTTTTTGGTGGGCTACTCCGAGGGTGGCTACGTGACGATGGCTGCCCAGCAAGAAATTGAAACCAACCCGTTGCAGGGCCTCACCCTAACGGCCGCCGCCGAAGGCGCCGGGGGCTACGACCTGCCGGGTATGCTCAGTGGCGTAGCTTCGGCATCTTCCTACGCCACGCCGGCGTTTCTGGCGCTGTTCCTGCAAGCGTACAATACTACTTACGATTGGAACCGGCCCCTCACCGACTTCTTCCAGGCGCCGTACGCGGCCAAGCTGCCCGCGCTGCTCGACGGCACCCACGTGCGCGCCGAAATTGATGCCGCCCTCACAACCAGCCCCGCGGCCCTCTTCACGCCCGCTTTTTACGCCAGCCTGAGTAGCCCCAGCGGCGAGCCGGTGCTCAAGCAAAAAATGCAGGACAACAGCTTCGCCAACTGGGTGCCTCGGAGCCCAACGCGCCTCTACCACGGCACCGCCGACGAGAGTGTGTTTTACCAAACTTCGGCCAGCACGTTTGCCCGCTTTCAGGCCGCTGGGGCTACCAATGTCGAGTTTTTTCCCATCACCGGGGGCACCCACGAAAGCAGCATTGTACCCATGATGGCCAACGCCCTACCCTGGCTACAATCGCTGAACTAGCGCTACGCATAGCGCGGACGCGCGCCCGCCGCACAGCCAATACTGGTTACTCACCTTTTTTCTCTTTCTCATGAAAATACTGCTTCTCCGCTCGGCCGTAGCACTCGGCCTGTTGGGTGCCGCCCTGGCGCCCGCCCACGCCCAAACCGTAGCCAACGGCACCTTCGAAACCTGGGCTGCGCGCAACGGCGTAGAATCGCCCACCGGCTGGCTCACTACCGACGATGTAATCGCGGTTACTCTTGGCTTGGCCTTGCCCACCGGCTCCTTTACCAAAACCACCGACGCGCACGGGGGCACCTACGCCGCCCGGCTCGAAACCAAAACCACGCTGCTGGGCGCCTTGCCCGGCGCGGTGGGCATCGGCACCAAGGTGGGCCCCAACCCAGCCGTGCCAGGCGGCATCCCGTTCACTACCCGGCCGGCCATGCTCCAGTTTTACTACAAGTTGTCGGGGCCGCAGCCCGCGGTGGCCAGCAACGGGGCGTTTGCGCAGGTGGCGCTTACGCGCCGGGTAGGCGGCGTGCTGCAAACCATTGCCACGGCCCAGCAGGTATTCACAACCGTGAACACGGCCTACGTGCTGGCGCAGGTGCCGCTCACGTACACCTCGGGGGCGCTGCCCGATTCGGTGCGCCTGGTGTTTAGCTCGGGCGTTATCAGCACCAGCGCCACGGCGGGCACGGTGTTTCAGGTCGATGATGTGTCGTTTACGGGCACGGTTACGGCCGTGCGTAGCGCGGCGCTCGAAGCCGCGCTTAGCGTGTATCCCAACCCTAGCCTGGGCGGGCGTTACGTGCTGGCCGCGTCGCCGGCGCTGCTAGCCGCGCCGCTCGCCGTGGTAGACGCTACCGGCCGTGTGGTGCGCCGCGAAGCTGCCCCCACGGCGCTGGCCGCCACTCGCCCGCTCGACCTCACGGGCCTGGCCGGGGGCATCTACACGCTCCAACTCTTCGCCGAAGAAGGCCTGGTAACAAAAAAGCTGGTGGTGCACTAGCGCCAAGCGTAGCTGGCTCAACGCAAAAGAGGGGGGTAGGGCAATCAGCCCTACCCCCCTCTTTTGCGTTGCATCATCGCATAGATAATGCAACTGGCCAACAATGGCTTCAGCGCTGGGCCACTACGGGCGCGGCTTTTTCGCCGGCCGCTACCACCTTCACGTTGTCCATGTAATGGCGGTCGATGAGCTTGTGGTAGGGGTCGAGGCCAGCTTTGGCTGGCTTTTCGGGCACCACGAAGGTGAGCACAGTTTTAGGCTGCGTGAGCTTTATCTTTTTGAAATAAAGCGCCTTGCCGCTGGCGTCGTAGTCCTCGGTTTTTCGGGCTTGGTCGGGGCCAAAAATGCCAACATCTACGTAGTCGTTCAGCTTGATGGGGGTTTCGTTGCCGAGGCTATCGGCGCGCATTTTGGCGGCGCGCAGGGTCAGGCGCACGTCGTACTTGCCGTCGGGGCGCTTGGTGTAGGTGGCGTCGTCGAGTTGGTTTTCGAAGAGCGTTATCGTCTCAAACATGTCGTGTACCACGTATTGCAACGAGTCGGGCGTGGCTTTTTTGAGGTAACTGACAAACTCGGCGGTGTTGGTGTAGGGCCGGGCCTGGTAGCGGGTTTTAGCCAGAAAAGCCTTGATGGCCCCGTTCAGCTTCTCCTCACCGATGTAGTCTTGCAGCGCAAAAAATACCATGCCGCCCTTGTTGTAGTGGATGTAGGGCTGGTTTTCGACCAGCATCAGCGGCAGCTCTTTCTTGCGTTCGTTGCGGCGGCCGCGCAGGTACTGGTCGAGTTCGTCGCGCATGCGCTTCTGCATCAGCGGGCCGGTGAACTCGTGTTTGCAGGTCATCAGCGACGAGTACTCGGCCAGCGACTCGCTGAGCATGGACGAGCCTTGTACCTGGCCGCCCACCACTTGGTGGCCCCACCACTGGTGCCCCAGCTCGTGGTTGGTGATGAAAAACACGCCATCGGGCCGCTCGGGGTCGCGCAGGTCGGCGATAAAGCCTGCGCCCTCCGAGGTCGGAATGGTGTTGGGGAAGCTCTGGGCGAAGTTCTTATAGCGCGGAAATTCTTGGATGCGAACCTGCCGGAACTGATACGGCCCAAAGGCCTTGGTGTAGTAGGTGAGGCCTTTTTTGAGGGCATCGACCATGCGCGGCACGTTGTAGGCGTGGGCGGGGTGGTAGTAGATTTCGATGGCCACCTGCTGGCCGGTGGCGGGGTCGCGCCAGTGGTCGCGGCGCACGTCGTAGCGGGCGCTCTGGATGGAGTAGAAATTGAGCATCGGCTCATCCATGCGGTAGTGGAAGTAGCGGCGGCCGTTTTGCACCCATTGCTTCTGCAAATAGCCAGGCGCGATGGCCGTCTGGTCGGCGTCGGTGCTCACGGTAGTTTCGAAGCGCGTGTAGTCGGCATCGGTGGTGAAGCCGCAGGTCATCAGGCCGCGTGGGTCGTTGAGGCGGGGCACGCGTTCTTTGGGTTTCAGGTCGTTGCGCTGGCGCACGTCGTCGTCTTCCAGCTCGCCGTCGGGCTGGTAGCCCAGGCGCACGCCGGTGCCATCGAGGAAAGTGCCGTTGGCGGTGAGGCGGTCTTCGGGCGAGATGATAGCCCAGCTAAACACGCCCTGGTCCTGGGGCCGCGAGGTGAAGCCCCGCGCCGCGTAGCGCACCGTGAGGGCCAGCGGCAGCGAGTCGCCGGGGGCCAGCGGCTGGGCCAGGCCATAGAGGCGCACCCCGGCCACTGGGTCGTCGAGCAGCACCTTGGCGGGGCGGCCGGGCGAGAGGGTAGTTTGCACCGCGCGGCTGGGGTCGTAGTTGACGAACAGCGTATCGAGCGGGTGGCTCTCTTTGTTGAGCAGCGTTAGGATGCCCTGCATTTGGTAGCGGCGCGGGCTGGCCGTGGGGTAAATATCCACGTTGAGCCGGGTGGCGATAATCTTAGGCTGCGCCAGCTTTTCGTAGCGCTTGTACTGGCGCTCGGTGCGGGCCGAGCGGGCTTCGAGGCCCTTGGGCGCAAAATACTGGTTTTCGACGTTGGTGCTGTAATACACGTAGCCGCCTACCCCCAGCACGGCCACTACCGCCCCGGCCAGCGCCAGCCGCGCCCCGGTGCCAAAGCGCTGCCCAAACAAGCGCCCGCGGTGCCGCACACTGGTTTCGGCGCCGCGCACCCACAGCAGGTTGGTAAGCACGGCCAGCAGCAGCGCAATGGCCATATAGTACAGGTTTACCCAAAACAGCGGGGCCACGAAATGCCCATAGCCATTCATATCGGAGTAGGTGTACGGAATGGTGCCGTTGTACTTGAGCAGCACGTGGTGCAGCCCCAGCGCGTCGGGCGCAATGAACACCACCACGTAGAAAATTATCATCACCGTGTAGCCCACGTACTTATTATTGACAATGGTTTGCACGGCCATCGTCAGGGCGCAGAGCTGCGTGATATTGAGTAGCTGCAACGCGAAATCTTTGGCATACAAATCCAGTTCTACGGCGTGGTAGCCGCTAAACAACTGGATGCCCAGCCCCACCAGCACCAGCGCTGCGTACAGCACCACCTGCGTGCCCACCAGCGCCAGCAGCTTGCTCACGAAAGGCACCCAGTTGGGCACGGGTAGCGCATCAAATACCTGCTGGAGCTTGGTTTCGCGCTCGCGCCACACCAACTCGCCCGAATACACGGTGATGATGATGAGAAAAAACAGCCCAAAGCCGTTGTTAATCAGGCTCAGTATCTCGTAGGTGACGGGCATTTGTACCCGGTCGCCGGTGTAGCGGAAGTAAGCCGAAATCAGCACGTTCACGACTCCAAAAAACACCAGCGCCCGAAACGACCACGCCCGTACCACGTTCAGAAATTGCACCTGCGCCAGTTGCCCCATTTGCCACAGCCCCGTGCCCGCCCCAAATACGACCGGCGAGCGCCGAATGCCCAGGCCAGCCGGTGGCGTGGCCAACTCGGGAGCGGTGGCTTTGCCGCTACTGCGCGGTGTGCCCATGCGGAAGCTGGCGTAGCTGAGCGCCAGTAGCCCCAGCCCCACGGCCGCCCACAGCAGGCGGTTTTCGAGCATGTCGCCGCTGCCGAAGGGCAGCATTTTGGTGTTGCGCTCGGCAATGGTCCAGTACTTCGTGACCACGGTGCGGGTGTCGAGCCCAAAGGGGTCGAGCAAGCCGGCCAAGTGCTCGTTGTTCAGGTTAGTCGTAACGACCCCTGCAATGACATAGAGCAGAAACAACACAATGCCCCCCAAGTAGATAACCAGCGACGAGCGCGTGAACAGGTAAGCCGCAAAGAAGATGCACCCCGCAAAAAACGCGTTCACAAATGCCCCCCCTACCAGCGGTAGTAGGTAGGCGTCGAGCCGGAAAGGCCCGTACTTGGCTGGGTTCAGCCAGGGCATCACCGAGCCCGCCATCGCCCCCAGCGAGATGCCGCTCATAATGAACCAGATAACTAGCATAGAGGCCGCAAAGCGCCCGCCCAGGTAGGCCGGCTTGTGCATAGGGGTGGTGTAGAGCAAACCCGTAATGCCTTCTTTATCATCGCGGTAGATGGGAGTGCCCACAATGGCCGCCGTAATGAACATGGCCAGCATCGAGCCGCCCAGCGTGAAGTTGGCCAGCGTGTCGGGGGCGTTCTTGAACACCTTACCCCCCGTGCTGGGCCCAAAGAAGGTTTCTTCTACGGCCAGAAAAATAAAGCCAATCAGAAACAGAATGCCGAAGTAGATATACGTGCTGGGCTGGCGAAAACGGTAACGCAGCTCGAACAGAAAGACGTCGCGAAACATGGCTAATGGCTAAGTAGTGGGCCGGCCGCTAGAGGAGCAGGGCGGTTGGTAAGGTTCAGGCAATAACCGACTTATCGCGCCGCGCCAGGCGGTGGAAATACACGTCTTCCAGCGTAGCCTCGGCGGGCTGAAACTGGCCATTGATGGGCTGGTCGCTGAACACGCGCACCACGGGCTGCCCGGCCACCAGCTTCGAGGAAATGACTTCGTACTCGGACTTCAATTGGGCCAGGGCGGCTTTCTCGGTTTTGGTACGGTATACTTTGCCGCGCAGCTCGCCGATTACCTCGCTGGGCTGGCCGGTGGCCACTACCTCGCCACCGGCGATAATGGCCATGTTGGAGCACAGCTCCGTCACGTCTTCCACGATGTGCGTGGAGAGAATAACCACCACGTTTTCGCCGATTTCGGACAGTAAATCGAGGAAGCGGTTGCGCTCGGTGGGGTCGAGGCCAGCCGTGGGCTCATCTACAATGATGAGCTGCGGCGCGCCCAGCAGCGCCACCGCAATGCCAAAGCGCTGGCGCATGCCGCCCGAGTAGCCACCCAGGTTTTTCTTGCGGGCCGCCCACAGGTTGGTTTGTTGCAGCAGCGCCTCCACGGCCAGCTTGCGCTCCCGGGCGTCGCGAATACCCTTGAGGCTGGCAAAATGGTCGAGCAGCACTTCGGCCGAAATACTGGGGTAGAGGCCAAATTCCTGGGGCAAGTAGCCCAGCACCCGGCGCACGGCGTCTTTCTCGGTCAGCACGTCGAGGGTGCCCAGCGTGATGGTGCCCGCATCCGGCTCTTGCAGCGTGGCAATGGTGCGCATGAGGCTGCTTTTGCCCGCTCCGTTGGGCCCCAGCAAGCCAAACATGCCGTTGGGGATGGTCAGCGACACGTTGTGCAGCGCTCGCACGCCGTTGGCATACGTTTTTGAGAGATTCTGTATGCGAAGTTCTATAGCACCAAGAAGTTAGGTTATGGCGCCAAATATAAGAGGCTGACAGCTAGCCCGCAACCTTAAAGGCAGCACGTTGGCCAGCCGGCATCGCCCGGGCGAAATGGGTTTCGCAGTAGGTACCCAAGTCGTTGCGTCGCCCGCGCATTTCCTCCATAAGCTGGGCCCCAAAGTGGGGGGTAGGCTGCTGAAAAACAGACCACAACCAGCCTAAAGCAGCCGCGTTAGTGCGCGGCGCTAGAAATGAATTTGGCCCGAAAAAAGGCGTCGGCCTTGCGGTTGAATTCGTCGGCGTGCTCTTGCAGCGTGGCGTGGCCGCTATCGGGCACTATCCAAAGCCAGGCGCGGCGCAAGTGCCGATAAATGGCCACCGTGTGCTCCAGCGTAATCACGTCGCGGTCGCCGGCAATGATGAAGGCCGGTGCCGCTACCCGGCGCAGCACCGGCAGCGGAATAGTGGGCTGAAACACGTCGAGCAAGAACACTTTCCAGTCGTTCTTCCTAACGGGGTCGGTGGGTGGGTGGGCCTTGTTTTCCTGGTAGCCGCGCTGCTGCTGGCGCCACAGCGCCGGCGTTAGGGCCGTCGAGTCGGGCGAGAAGTTGGCTCCCGTCGCCACCAAGCGCTTCACCAGCTGCGGGTGGCGCAGGGCCAGCACCACGGCATTGATGCCGCCGTCGCTCCAGCCCAGCACGTAGGCCGAGTCGAGGCGCAGGCTCCGGAGCAGGGCAGCGAAGTCGTCGGCCATCATCTCAAAGCTCAGCGAGTCGCCGGGGTCTACCGACTTGCCGTGGGCGCGGCTGTCCACGGCGATGACCCGGTAGTGCTGGGCGAAGTAAGGAATGTTCTGCTTAAAGTCTTGCAGGCTACCCCCGTTGCCATGAATGAGCAGCAGCGGCGGCCCCGCCCCGTACACCTCGTAGTACAGCCGCACGCCGCGCACCGCCTGGTAGTGGCCCGCGGCGGGGTTGTGGCCATACGGCACGGCCTGGGCTCCGGCCAGCAGCCCATGCAGCAACAGGCCCAGCACCAACATACAGTATCTCATGGTGAGCAACAAGTAGGGGGTAAGAACTGCCCAAAGCTAAACCTAGTGCTGCACATCAAGCAGTTGTGCCTACATAGTAGGGTGGTACACCGCGCGGCTCGTGCTCGTGGCCCCAGCGCCGGCAACAGGCGCAGCACCCGCGCGCGCAACGGCCCGCTACCCTACCACCGGCAGGGTGAAGGCAAACGTGCTGCCGCTGCCCAGCTCGCTCTCGACCCACAGCCGCCCGCCCTGCGTGGTGATAAACTCGCGGGCGATGCTCAGCCCCAAGCCGCTACCCCCCCGGTAGCCGGTCTTGTCGGGTATTTGGGCGAAGCGCTGAAAAATCTTGTCGTGGTGCTCGGCCGCGATGCCCGGCCCGCGGTCCTGCACACTCACTTGCACAAACGCCCCGGCCACGGCGGCGCGCACAGCCAGCGGTTCGCCGCGGGGCGAGTAGCGGATGGCGTTGGCCAGCAGGTTGATGAGTACCCAGGTGGTTTTCTCCACATCGGCCTTCACGGCGGGCAACTCGGCGGGCAGCTGCAACTCGAGGGGTAGGGCCTTGTCGGTGAGCTGGGGCTGCACGGTGGCGGTGGCAAAGCGTACTACATCGGCCAAACTGGTAGGGCGCAGGTCGAGCTGAATGCCGGCCCCCGCGTCGAGGCGCGACACGTCCAGCAGCTCGCTCACCATGCGTTGCAGGCGCTGGGTTTCCTGCCGGATGTGGCCCGTAACGCGCAAGCGCTCGTCGGGGGGTAGGCGCTCATCCTGCAAGAGCTTGGCATTTAGGTTAATGCTGCTCAGTGGCGTTTTTAGCTCGTGCGACACCGTAGCCAGAAAATTCGACTTCACTTGGTCGAGCTTTTTGTAGTCCGACACGTTGCGCAGGGTGATAATTTGCCCTACGAACTCCATTTTGCCGCGCGCCTCATTAAACGACACCAGCTCCTGCATCGCCAGCCGGTAAAATGCCTCCTCGCCCCGCTGGGCAATGCGCAGCAGCGGCGCATCGGCCACGGCCTGCTCGCGGCGGGTAGCCTCCACATCGAGCGGCCGCAAAATTTCGCGCAGCAGGTCATTTTCCTTGGCTACGTCGGTGGCCAGCTGGCCCACCAGTTGCTCCACGGGCCGGCTCAGTAGGGCGCAGGCAGCGGGGTTGGCCAAGATAATGCGCCGGTTTTCATCCAGCAGTAGCAGGCCTTCATCAAGGCCGCTCACGATGCTGGCCGTGCGGTTGCGCTCGGCCAGCAGCTCGGCCAGGGTAGAGGTGCGGTACGCTTGCAGCTGCACCAGCATGCGGTTAAAGGCCGTGGCCACGCGGCCATACTCGTCCGTGCTTTCGACCGGAATAGTAGCGGTAAAATCTTGCGCAGTAGCGTGCTCCAGGCTATTGGTGAGCGTGCGCAAGGGGCTCACCGCGGCCTCCGGCACGCTCAGCACAAACATGAGCCCAAGCAGCAGGCTTACCGCTGCGAAGAGCGCCAGGTACTGGCCGGCCTGGGTGGCATTGCGGTTGGCCTGCTCGTTTTTGCGGGTGAGGGCGGCGGTGTTCAGCGCCACCATGCGGTAGGTTTGCTGGCGCAATAAGTCGAGGGTAGGGGCACGGCCGGCGGCCGGCGTGCCGGCGTCGAGCTGGCGCTGAAAATCGGCCTGGCTCTGGGTGAGGCTATCTACCACCTCGCGCTCGCCGACTTCCGTAATGTTGCCCGCCTCGCGAGTCAGGCTCTGGCGAAACTGGGGCAGGCCCTGGGCCGCATTGGGGTCGCCGGCCATGCGGTCGAGGGCGCGCAACATTTGCTGGCCCAGCTCCACCGAGTAGAAGTTGTCCTTGAGCACGTTGCGCGAGTTGCGGTCGAGCCGGAGCACGGTGTAAAATGCGTAGCCCCCAAGGCCAAGCAGCAAGGCCAGCATCGCCACAAAGCCAAGCGTGATTTTGGTTTTCAGATTCATGGGCGAGGGTGAGGCAACTGCCAGGGGGTAGGCAGTTTGCCAGAAAATCAATACGTTATCAAATACACGTCTAGGTCGCTGCCATCGCTGGCCACGGCGGTTAGCAGGTCATGCGTCACGCCGCCGCGGCTTAGGCGCTGCCACAAATTCTTCTCGCCGGTGATGCCGCAAACGAGTAGTGTGGCGTTTTTTTCCTGGGCTACCCGCCGGATGGCTGCCACGATGTCGTCGTCCTTCACGCGCATAATCTGCGCGCCCAACTCGGTGGCTAGTTGCAGGTTATTCAGGAGATGGCGCTGGGCAGCTAGCCCAATGCGGTCGGCGCTTTCGCGGCCGGTTTGCACGTAGAGCACGTACCAAGCAGCAGCCCCAAAGCGGTCGGCCAGCCGCGAGGTTTTGCGGATGATTTCCTTGGCCGCCCGGTCGTTGGTGTTGATGCAGGCCAGCAGGCGGTCGTCGTTGCGAAACTGCGGCAGCACGGCGGGCGCGCCGCCCGAGCCGGTTTCGACTTGGTGGCTCAGCAGCTGGGCTACTTCGCGCACGGCCAGGCGGCGCAGTTGCAGCAGGTTTTCGGCCTGGAAGAAATTGGCCAGCGCGGTAGGCACCTTGGCCGCGTCGTAGATTTTGCCTTCTTCGAGGCGGGTGCGCAGCTCGCCCACGGTCAAGTCTACGTTCACCACCTCGTCGGCTTGCCGCAATAGCTGGTCGGGGATGCGCTCGGTCACGTCGGTACCCGTGATTTTGAGCACTTGGTCGTGCAGGCTTTCGAGGTGTTGCACGTTCACGGCGGTTATCACCGAAATGCCCTTGCTGACTAGTTCCTCCACGTCCTGCCAGCGCTTTTCGTGGCGCGAGCCGGGCACGTTGGTGTGCGCTAGCTCGTCCACCACCACCACTTGCGGGCGGCGCTGCTCAATGCCATCGAGGTCCATTTCCTCCACTGCGTGGCCCTTGTAAAACACCTGTTTGCGAGGCATGGCCGGCAGCTCGCGCAACTGAGCCACGGTGCCAGCCCGGCCATGGGTTTCGACGTAGCCGAGCAGCACGTCTACCCCGTGGCTGTGCAGGTCGTGGGCCTCTTGCAGCATGCGGTAGGTTTTGCCTACCCCCGCCGCCAGGCCCAGGTATATCTTGAGCGTGCCGCGCCGCTTGGCCTGCACGAGGCGCAGGAAGCGCTCGGCGGACTGGTCGCGCTGCTCGGGGCTCATAACTCGGAAAGTGAAGTAGTTAAATCAATTAAAAGGATAGTGCGATGCTGGTCGTCACGTTGCCGTAGCTGCGGTTGTCGGCGTTGTCGCTCCGCGCAAACACGCCCCGCAAGCCATTCAAGTACCGACCTTCGACCCGAAAAACCACGTTGCTGGCGGGCGCATAATCGAGGTTGAGCGAGCCGCCGGCCACCCGAAAATCAGTGTCCAGCGCCCGGGGCATGATGCTGCGGATGATAACGCCGCGCTCGGCGTAGTAATACTCGCCACGCAGCGTGGCCGAGAGCTTATCAGCCAGTTTATACTTGGCAAAGGCCGAGGCACTGTGCCAGGTATCGTAGCCGTGGTGGCCGGCGCTTTGCTGCTTGCCCACGTCGAAAACCAGGGCCACATTCAGGCGCTCGGTGGCGGCGTAGGTGATGTAGAAATCGTGGTAGTAGCGGCGGCGCACCAGCGAGTCCTGCGGCTGCTCGTTGCCATAAAACGTGCTGCTATTGAGGAGCAGTTTGTCGGTAGGCTTCCACTGGAGCTGGGTGCCCAGGGCTTTGGCCTGGTTGGTTTCGCGGATGTTTTGCCAGCCATTGAGCACCAGGCCAGTGAGCGTTAGCTTGGGACCGACTTCGTAGGTAAAGCGCGCGCCCGACTCGTAGTAGGGCGAGTTTTCGGCCATCACGGAGCGCGTCAGCGTCCAGTTGTCTTTGGAAATGGCCGATTCAAACCCGATGTGCGAGCCAAAAATACCCAGGTCGAGCCAGGCCTTGGCGAAAGGCCGGAAGCCCGCATAAGCCTCGTAGACGTGCCGGAGCACGGGGTCTTCGGCGGCGTAGTTGGCGCTCACGTAAGTACCGGCGTGCAGCCCCACGGCCCCGCGCACGTGGCCATCGTCGTAGCGCACGCCCACGAGCGCCTGGTTCACGGTAAACTCGTTTTGGCGGCCGTGCGAATACAGAAAATACTGGCGGTCGTTGCCATTGGCGTGGCCAAAGTCGTAGCCATAGTAGGCATCTACGAAGCCGTAGTAGGTGAGCGGGCCCGCCGCCGGCGTAACCGGGGCCGCCGCCGGCGGCACGGCCAGCGCGGGGTCGGTGGTGGGGGTAGTCTGGGCCAATGCTGCCCCCGTAGGGAAAGCCAACAGGCCAGCCAATAAAAGCTTTTTCATGAACTAAGCGCAGCTTCAGGCAAGCTGCCGACGAATAAAAAACAAAGAAACCTAGCGCGTACCGGCCAGCGCATCCAGCGCCACATTAAGCTTTAGCACGTTCACATGGTCGGGCCCCAGCAGGCTGGTTTCGGTATGCTGCTGCACCAGCGCTTGCACCTGGGCGGGGGGTAGGGCACGCACGCGGGCCACCCGCGCCACCTGCACCAGTGCGCCCTGGGGCGAAAGGTCAGGGTCGAGGCCCGAGCCGCTGGCGGTGAGCAATTCGGCCGGTACGTCGGCGCGGCGCACGCCCGGGTTTTTCACTAGAAAGGTGTCGAGGCGGCCCTGTACTTCTCGGAGGTAATCGGGGTTGGACGGGCCTTTGTTGGAGCCGGCCGAAGCATCGGCTTTGTAGCCGGCCGCCGAGGGCCGCGAGTTGAAATATTGGGGCTTATCGAATTGCTGGCCCACGTTGGCAAAGCCCACAAGGCGGCCGTTTTGGACGATTTGCTCGCCTTCGCCGTGGCCAGGAGCGAGCTGCGCCGCCGCCCACACAATAGCAGGGTAGATGACGCAGCACAGCACTAGCAGCGCCAGTGTGAGGCGCACAGCAACAAGGAGTTGAGATTTCATGGAGAATTAGTTGATGTAGACCGTCCTGCTGAACGCCGGGAAGCAGGACGGTTTCTGTTGATTTTTATAAAAACAAGCCGACTACCAGGTCAATAGCTTTGATGCCGATGAAGGGAACGATGACCCCGCCAAGGCCATAAATCAGCAGGTTGCGGCGCAGCAGCGCCGAGGCGCCGATGGGCGTGTAGGCTACCCCCTTCAGGGCTAGCGGCACCAGTGCCGGGATGATGAGGGCATTGAAAATGACGGCCGAGAGAATGGCCGATTGCGGCGATTTCAGGCCCATAATATTGAGCGCGCCCAGCGCCGGAATGGCCACCATAAATAGCGCGGGCACGATGGCGAAGTACTTGGCCACGTCGTTGGCGATAGAAAACGTAGTGAGCGTACCGCGCGTCATGAGCAGTTGCTTGCCGATTTCGACTACCTCGATGAGCTTGGTGGGGTCGTTGTCGAGGTCCACCATGTTGCCGGCTTCTTTGGCAGCTTGGGTGCCCGAATTCATGGCCACGCCCACGTCGGCCTGGGCCAGGGCGGGCGCGTCGTTGGTGCCATCGCCCATCATCGCCACCAGCTTGCCGGCCTGCTGCTCGGTGCGGATGTACTGCATTTTATCTTCCGGCTTGGCTTCGGCGATGAAGTCATCGACGCCCGCTTTTTCGGCGATGAACTTGGCGGTGAGCGGGTTGTCGCCGGTTACCATCACAGTTTTGATGCCCATTTTGCGCAGGCGCTCAAACCGTTCCTGAATGCCGGGCTTGATAATATCCTGGAGTTCGACCACGCCCAGAATGCGGTCGTTTTCGCTCACCACCAGCGGTGTGCCGCCGTTGCTGGCCACGGCCGCTACCTGCTGGGTCGTCTCGTTGGGAAAGGGCTGGCTGGCCGCATTAGCCAGGTTGCGGATGGCATCGGAAGCGCCTTTGCGGATGCGTAGGCCGCTGGCCAGCGTCACGCCCGAGCTGCGGGTTTCGGCCGTGAACTTGATGGCCTCGCTACCCTGGGCGCGCCGCTGGAGGTCGGCCGCATCGGTGCGGCGCACTTGCTGGGCCAGCTCCACGATGCTTTTGCCCTCGGGAGTCTCGTCGTGCAAGGAACTAAGGGTAGCGGCTTCCACCAGCTCGCGCTCCGACACGCCGGGGGCGGGCCAAAAGTGCGTGGCGCGCCGGTTGCCGATGGTGATGGTGCCCGTTTTATCGAGCAGCAGCACGTCGATGTCGCCGGCCGTTTCCACGGCTTTGCCGCTCTTGGTGATGACGTTGGCGCGCAGCGCACGGTCCATGCCCGCAATGCCAATGGCCGACAGCAGCCCGCCGATGGTAGTCGGTATCAAACAGACAAACAGCGCGATGAAAGCCGAAATGGCAATCGGTGTTTTCGAGTAAGCCGCGAACGGCTGCAAGGTCACGCACACAATCACGAAGACCAGCGTGAAGCCCGCGAGCAGAATCGTGAGGGCAATTTCATTCGGCGTTTTCTGCCGCGACGCGCCTTCGACCAGCGCAATCATCTTATCCAGAAACGACTCGCCGGGGGCGGTGGTCACCAGCACCACAATGCGGTCGGAGAGTATCTTGGTGCCGCCCGTGACGGACGATTTATCGCCGCCCGCCTCGCGGATAACCGGGGCCGACTCGCCCGTGATGGCCGACTCGTCGATGGTGGCTAGGCCCTCCATAATCTCGCCGTCGGTGGGGATAATCTCGCCGGCTTCGACCACAAACACCTGGCCTTTTTGCAGCTGCGCCGAGCTGACGTACTCGAACTGGCCGTTTGCCAGCCGCACCTTAGCGGGCGTATCCTGGCGGGTTTTGCGCAGCGAGTCGGCCTGGGCCTTACCCCGCGCCTCGGCGATGGCCTCGGCGAAATTGGCGAATAATAGGGTGAGAAACAGTACGATGAAAACCGTGAGGTTGTAGCCGAAGCTGCCTTGCGCGGCGTCGGGCTTTAGCAGCAGGCCGACGGTGACAAAGAGCATAACTACGGTGCCCAGCTCCACAGTAAACATCACCGGGTTGCGGAACATGACGCGCGGGTCGAGCTTGACAAACGCCTGCTTGGTAGCCTCGGCCACGAGCGCGGGTTGAAATAAAGAAGGGGATTGGGTAGCCATTTTAGAGGTTCTTTCTGGCGTGCGCCTCACCCCTAGCCCCCTCCGAAAAGGAGAGGGGGACTAGCTTCTAGTTCTAGAAGCTAGCTGGGTGAAGCGATGAAAAGCGTGAGACTAAAAACTAGAGCTAATTCCCCTCTCCTTTTCGGAGAGGGACTAGGGGTGAGGCGCTACGTTCGGGAGCGGCTTGGCAAGCGTAGCCTTAGTACAGCGAAAAATGCTCGGCCAGCGGCCCCAGCGCCAGGGCCGGGAAGAAGGCCAGCGCCGCGATAATGACGATGACGGCCAGCACCATCACGCCAAATGTGGCGGTATCGGCGGGCAACGTGCCGGCGCCTTCGGGCACCACTTTTTTGCGGGCCAGCAAACCGGCGATGGCCACCGGACCGATGATGGGCAGGAAGCGCGAAAGCAGCATTACTACCCCCGTCGAAATATTCCACCAGGGCGTGTTGTCGCCGAGGCCCTCGAAGCCCGAGCCGTTGTTGGCCGAGGCGGAGGTGAACTCGTAGAGCATTTCTGAAAAGCCGTGGTAGCCGGGGTTAGCTAGCCAGCCAGCGTATTCGGTAGGGCTGCCGGCGAATAGATGGGCCGTGAGGGCGGTGCCCGCCAGAATGAGCAGCGGGTGCAGCAGCGTCACGATAACGGCGATTTTCATCTCGCGGGCTTCGATTTTCTTGCCCAAAAACTCGGGCGTGCGCCCCACCATTAGGCCCGCAATGAACACGGCGATAATGAGATAGGCGAAGAAATTGAGCAGCCCTACCCCACACCCGCCGTAGAAGGCGTTGGTCATCATGCCCAGCAGCTGGCACAGGCCCGAAAGCGGCATAAACGAATCGTGCATCGAGTTGATGGAGCCGCAGCTGATGACCGTATTCGTGATGCTCCAGTAGGCCGAGGCCGCCGCGCCGAAGCGGATTTCCTTGCCCTCCAGCGCGCCTAACGCTTGGTTTACACCCATTTGGCTGATGGCGGGGTTGCCGTGCATTTCGTAGTACACAGTGGGCGCCAGCAGGGCCAGGAAGCCTACCGTCATCACGCCGAATATCATGTAGGCCAGCTTCTGACGCTTGAGGTAAAAGCCCAGCGCGAACACTAGCGCGAGGGGGATAAGCGCCAGCGCCACGTTCTCGGTCACGTTGGTGGCGAAGTTGGGGTTTTCGAGCGGGTGCGCCGAATTGGCGCCGAAGAAGCCACCGCCGTTGGTGCCCAGCTCTTTGATGGCTACCATGGCCGCCACCGGGCCGCGCGCCACGGCCACGGAGTCGCCCTGCACCGTCACGAGTTGCTGCTTGCCGTGCAGCGTCATGGGCGCGCCGTTGAAGGCGAGGATGAGCGCAATAACCAGCGACAGCGGCAGCAGCAGGCGCGTAAGGCTCTTGACGAAGTAGTTGTAGAAGTTGCCGAGCTTATCGGTGGTGCGGGTTTGCAGGGCGTTGAGAACGACCACGGCCGCGGCAATGCCGGTGGCGGCCGTCACAAATTGCAGAAACGTAATGACTACAATTTGAGACAAGTAGCTCAGGCCCGATTCGCCGGAGTAGTGCTGCAAATTGCAGTTGACCAGGAAGGAAATGTTGGTGTTGAAGGCCAGGTCGGGCGACATCGAGGGGTTGCCGTCTGGGTTGAGGGGTAGGCTGCCCTGGGTGCAGAGCACGACCATGGCGAACACGAACCACACCAAGTTGATAGTGAGCAGCGCTAGCAGGTGCTGCTGCCAGGTCATTTCGCGCTTCTCGTCGAGGCCAGCCAGGCGGAACAAGCCGCGCTCCAACGGCGCCAAGAAGTCGAGTGCATTTTGGTGGCCCTGAAATACATTGGCCAAAAACCGGCCCAGCGGCAGGGCTAGCAAAAGCGTAAGCCCATAGGTGACGAAAATACCTAATAAACCAGTAGTCATGGCAAGGAAATCGAAGGAAGAAAACAGCCTAGAAGCGCTCGGGCTTCAGCAGCACATATACCAAGTAGCCGAACACAGCCAGCGACAAGGCAAGGAGGGCAACCATCATGGGATGAGCGGCTTAGATATGGTCAAAAAAATCAACTGACTTGTAAAAGAGCCAGAACCCAGCCAGGCCGGCGGCCGTGAGCAGGAGAATCATTAGGAGGGGGGTAGGCATGGTAAATGAGGTGAAAGGGCCTAAAAGCGCCGCGAGTTGTGGCGACCCTTGTAGCCTGAGCAAAGCCAGGCCCCAACTGGTAGGGGTAGTAAAAATCCTTGTGTAAGTGTCTGTGAAACAGCAAGAATAATTTCAATCAGCGCAAGCTAAGCTTGGCAGCTAGCGCGCCAAGACTAGCGTTTTGCTAGGGCCTTTGTGCAAAACGCTAGCGCACCCTAGCGTTTTAGGACAGCCTATGGAGATGGCCTGCCTGGCCTCAGCCGCTAGCCTAAGGCCGGCAGCTTTACAAGCCGTACTCCTCCAGCTTGCGGTAGAGCGTGGTGTGGGCGATGCCGAGGACCCGGGCAGTGGCGGCTTTGTTGCCGTGGCATTCTAGCAGCATGCGCTGGATGTGGTGCTTTTCGGCGTTGCGCAGCAGGCGCGGGTCGTCGGCAGCGGGGTCGGGGTCGAGGGAGGGGGTAGGGGGCGGCGGACCCAGCTGGGTTTCTAGGGCGGCCAGCTGCACTTCGAGGGGGAGGTCGGTGGCGGCGAGCGGCTGGCCGGGCGGCGTCAGGATGCTGGCGCGTTCGAGCACGTTGCGCAGTTCGCGCACGTTGCCGGGCCAGGCATAGGCTTCGAGGGCCTGCATGGCCTCGGCGCTAAGCACCAGCGGGCGCTGGCGCAGCTGGGTAGCAAAGTGCTGCGCGAAGAAGTGCGCCAGCACGGGTACGTCGCCCCGGCGCGCACTGAGCGGCGGCACCCGCAGCACCACCACCGAGAGGCGGTAGTACAAGTCGAGTCGGAAGTGGCCGGCGTCGGCCTCCTGCTTGAGGTTGCGGTTGGTGGCGGCTACCACGCGCACATTCACCCGGGTAGGGCGGTTGTCGCCGAGCTTGGTAAACTCTTGGCTTTCAAGGGCCCGCAAGAGTTTGGCTTGGGCCTCGGGGGCCAGCTCGCCGATTTCGTCCAAAAAGAGCGTGCCGCCGTTGGCTTCCTCAAACAAGCCCTTCTTGTCGGTATTCGCCCCCGTAAAAGCGCCCTTGCGGTAGCCAAACAGCTCCGATTCGAGCAATTCTTTGGGGAAGGCGCTGCAATTGACGGCCACAAAGGGTTTGCTCCGGCGCGGGCTGGCGTAGTGAATAGCCTGGGCAAACAGCTCTTTGCCGGCGCCGGTGGGGCCTTCGAGCAGCACCGTGGCCTCGGTGGCGGCTACTTGCTGCGCCGCCCGCTTGGCTTCTGCCAGCGCCGGCGAGTGGCCCACCATCGCTTCGAAGGTGTAGTGGCTGCCCACCTTTTTTTCGAGGTCGGCCACGCGGCGCCGGAGGCGGGCTTTTTCGGCGGCGCGGTCCACTACTACCACCAAGCGCTCGTCGGCATCGCCTTTGGCGAGGTAGTCGAAGGCGCCTTCCCGCATGGCGCGCACGCCGTCGGCGATGGTGCCGTAGGCGGTCATTAGCACGACTTCGGCTAGCGGGGCCAGGGCGCGGTAGCGGGGTAGCAAGTCGAGGCCGCGCCCGTCGGGCAGCTTCACATCAGAAAGAATGACGCCTATTTCGTTGGCGTGGTCCGCCAAGAGTTGGAGGCCCGTATAGGCGTTGGCCGCCTGCAAAACGGGGTAGCCTTCCAGCTCCAGGGTGCGCGCCACGGCCAGGCGCAACAGCTCCTCATCGTCGATGAGCAGGATGGTGCATTCGGACATTGGAAAATCGTAAAATCTTATTTACTAAGTATCTGTACTTAGTATGAGGCCTCACGGTACCCCACGCCAGTACCTTCGCTACAACGCCGCGCTAGCCATCACCTCCGCCTTAGCCGGTGCTACTTGGCTCTCTGCCACCGCCCGCTGCAAGTCGAGCTTGGCGTAGGGCTGAATGGTGAGCGGCACGTTCTCCACCGTCACGTCGCTGGTGTCGAGGCCGAAGGCCTGCTGGTCGCTGATGGCCAAGCGGTTGAGGAAAAAGTAGCTTTTCAAAATGAAGCTTTCCTTAAACGACAGCTGGTTGTCGAAGCTGAGCACTTTATCAAGCACCACAAAGCGAAAGTCGCCGGGTAGGTGGCGCTTTTGCAGCGTGGCGTAGCGCGAGGTAATGTCGATTTCGCCCTGGGCGGCCATGTCTTCGAGTACCCGGCGAAACAGCAGGTTGATGCGCGGCTGAATGCGGAAACCGAGCTGAAAATTGATTTTGTAAGCCACGTCGGGCACCAGCGTTTCGAGGGTGTAGCGCATCCCAAACGGCTCATTTAATGAACTGATGTTGAGAAACCAGTAGCGGTCGGCGCGCTTGGGCTTTTTGCGCAGGATGGAGTAGAGGATGCGCGACTCAATTTGCTGCGCGTTTTTGCTGCGCGTGAGGTACACCAGGTTCGAGGCGTACTTGCTCACGGTGGCGTCCTGGCTCAGCTCTTGCAGGGTGGCTAGGTTGTCGGCCCAAGTGGTCATGTCGAGGTAGCGGTTCTTAATCTGCCGGCCTTTGTAGCCTACCCACATGCTGAGAATCAGGGCCCACTCGAAAACCAAGATACCGAGCCGGTTCAGCAGCTTAGTGATGTTGGCCACCAAAAACGACAGCTCCACCGTCAAAAACACCAGCATAATGAGCCCCACCACTGGCAGCGCCCAGTGCCGCACCCCGCGCAAATACTGCGAAAGCAAAATGCTCGTCGTAATCATAGCCACGGTGATGGAAAAGCCATAAGCCGCTTCCATGTTCGACGAAGTTTTGAACCACAGCTGCACGCACACGCAGCCAAACCACAGCAGCCAGTTAATGCTGGGCACGTAAATCTGCCCGCGCTGGTCGGTAGGAAATAGGATGCGCACCTTAGGCCAGAAATTCAAGCTAACGGCTTCAGAAATAAGGGTGTAAGAACCCGAAATCAGGGCTTGCGAAGCGATGATAGTGGCCAGGGTGGCCAGCAAAATGAGGGGTAGCAATGCCCAGGTCGGCGCGATAAGGAAGAACGGGTTTTGGTCGGCGCCGATGGGCTTGCCCACAAACTGCATGGCCCAGGCGGCCTGCCCAAAGTAATTGAGCACCAACGCCGTTTTTACCAAAATCCAGGATACGCGGATGTTCTTGCGCCCGCAGTGGCCCAGGTCGGAATACAGCGCCTCGGCCCCAGTGGTGCACAAGAATACCGCGCCCAGCAGCCAGAATCCTTTCGGGTAAACGGTCAGCAACTTAATGGCGTAGAGCGGGTTGAGGGCGGCGAGCACGCCGGGGTGGTGCAGCACCTGCACAAAGCCCAGCGTGCCAATCGTGGTAAACCACAGCAGCATAATTGGCCCGAAGGACGCGCCCACCACCTTGGTGCCAAACTGCTGGAAGCCAAACAGTAAAGTGATAATAACCAGCACGATGCCGATAATGGTGGTTTCTGACAAGCCAGGGTCCAGGATTTTCAGCCCCTCAATGGCCGACGATACCGAGATGGGCGGCGTGATGATGCCGTCGGCCAGCAGCGTGCCGGCCCCGATGATGGCGGGCCACATCAGCCACTTGCCGCGCCGCCGCACCAGCGAATAGAGCGAAAAAATACCGCCTTCGCCGTGGTTATCAGCCTCCAGCGTAAGCCAGATGTACTTGATGCTGGTTTGCAGCGTGAGCGTCCAGAAAATGGCCGACACGCCGCCGTACACCAGCAGTTCGCTGATGGGCCGGTCGCCGAGGATAGATTTGAACACGTACAGCGGCGAGGTGCCAATGTCGCCGAAAATGATGCCTAGGGTAACCAGCAGCCCGGCCGCCGTAATGCGCCGGGTGTGAATACTGGTGTCGGAAAGTGCTACGGAAGCCATAGAAAAATAGAGAAAAAAGGGCGGCCCTTAGGCCAATTCGTCGGCAATGGGAAGCGTGAAAAAGAAGGTGCTGCCGGCCCCAGGCGTGCTCTCTACCCCTAGCTGGCCACCTTGCGAAGTGATGAATTCGCGGCCGATGCTTAGGCCCAGGCCGCTGCCCGTGCGCGGTGCATCTGCGGCCTGCGTGAGCTGGGTAAAGCGCTGAAAAATGTGCTCTTGGTGCTCGGGGGCAATGCCGGGGCCGTGGTCCTGCACCTCCACCCGCACGGCGCGGCCATTGGGCATGCGGGCCGCCCGCACTTCGATGGTGGCCTGGGCCGGCGAGTGCCGCACGGCATTGGTGAGCAGGTTGAGCAGCACCCACACCGACTTTTCGCGGTCGGCGCGCACGGCGGGCAGGTCGGGCGGCAGTTGCACGTCGAGCTGCAACTGCTTGGGCGCCAGTTGCAGCTGCACCGGCGCAATAGCTTGGGTTACCAAATCCGCGAGGGGTAGGGGCTGCGCATCTAGCGGCAGCGATTCGCTTTCGAGGCGCGACACGTCGAGCAGGTTGCCGGTGAGGTTTAACAGGCGCTGGTTTTCCTGCTTCACGCTGGCAATTATCTCCTGCTGCTCGGGCGTGAGCGTGCCCACGCGCGGGTCTTGCAGCAGCTTGAGGTGGAAATTGATAGTCGAAAGCGGCGTCCGCAGCTCATGCGACACAGTGGCCAGGAAATGCGACTTCGTTTGGTCGCGCTTGGTAAAGTCCGACACATTATGCAGCGCCAGGATGGTGCCGGCAAACTCCAGGTGGCCGTGCGTGGGGCTCGGGCTCAACACATCGTGCACCACCAGTTGGTAGTGGGCTTCTTCGCCGTGGTGCGCCACCGTAAAGGGTAGGGGCCCCGTGCGGCGGGCGGCAGGCCGCTGCGCATAGGCTAGCAGCTGCTGAAGCAGGGGGTGCTGCTCGGCCAGCGCCGCAGCCGAGTGGCCAATTACTTGCCGCTCAGCCAAGCCCAGTAGCGTGCACGCGAGCGGGTTAGCCACGAGCACCAAGCCGTTTTCGTCGAGTAGCAGCAAGCCCTCATCCAGCGTGCGCACAATGCTGGCGGCCCGGTTGCGCTCGGCCAATACCCCGGCCAAGTTGGTATTGCGAAAGGCGTCGAGCTGCGTCAAAAGGCGGTTAAACCCCAGGGCTACCCGCCCAAATTCATCGGAGCTTTCCACCGGAATCGACGCCGAGAAGTCGCCCTGCGTGGCGTGGTCGATGCTGGCGGAGAGCTTGCGTAGCCCCGTCACGGCGGCCTCGGGCACGCTTAGTACCAACGTCAGGGCGAGCAGTAAGCCCAGCACCGTGCACAGGATGAGGTAGCGGCTGGCTACCGTGGCGGCGCTGGCGGCGGCCGCATTTTTGCGGGTGAGCGCCAGCATATTAAGCTGCACCATGTGGTGCGTCTGGCGGCGCAGTTGCACGAAGCCTGCCGCGCTGGGCTGCTGGCGGTAGCGGGCCAAGCCTCGGGTAAGGCTATCGACCAGCGGCTGCTCGCCCTGCTCCGTGATGTTGCCCGCTTCGCGGGCCAGCAGCGCCCCAAACTGCGCCAGGCCCGCGGCGGGGGTAGGGGCGGTTTCGGTTTGGTCGAGGGCCTGCAACATGCCCTGGCCCAGCTGCACCGAATAAAAATTATCCTGAAGGATAGTGCGGGTGCTGCTTTCGAGGCGCTGCACGGTGTAGTAGGCGTAGCTGCCGCTGCCCACCAGCAGCGCCAGCATGGCCAAAAGCCCCAGGGTGATGGATGATTTGATGCTCATAACGCGAAAGTCCGGAAAAGTCCGTTCCTTTCGCCACAAGCTTTACCAACGCTGCACCAAGTTAGTAAGGCGCCTCGCATTGGCGGCTTAAAATACTGGCTATAAAAGGGAAAAGAAATTAGGCAAGTGTTATGCCTTATTCATTTCCTCCCCCTGACCGGGTCTTTTTGACCCGGTGCCAGGTCAAAAAGACCCGGTTGGCCCGGCCACGTGCCGCCTACAGGCCATACTCTTCAATCTTGCGATACAGGGTTTTGACACCGATGCCCAGTTGGCGGGCGGCCTCCATCTTATTGCCGGCTACTTCTTGCAGCACCAGCTGAATCTGGCGTTTTTCCAGGGCACGCAGGGTGCGGCTGCCGGTGGGCTCGTCGCCCGCGTGGGGGGTAGGAAAGGCCTGAAATTCGGGGGGTAGGGTATCGGCCGTTAGCCGCTCCTCATCGGCCAGAATAACGGCCCGTTCGAGCACGTTCTTGAGTTCGCGCACATTGCCGCGCCAGTCGTAGGCGCGCAGCAATTGCCGAAATTCGGCATCCATGCCGCGCAGCCGCTTGCGCAGCTTGGCAGCGTAAAATTGGAGAAAATATTCGGCCAGCGGCTCGATGTCTTCGCGCCGGGCATTGAGCGGCGGCACGGGCACCACAAACACCGAGAGGCGGTAGTACAAGTCGGCCCGAAAGTGGCCTTGGTCGGCCTCGGCTCGCAGGTTGCGGTTGGTAGCGGCCACCAACCGCACGTTGCCCTTGCTGGGCTTCGAGTCGCCGAGCTTGTGGTATTCCTGGGTTTCGAGCACGCGCAGCAGCTTGGCTTGCAAGGTGATATCTAACTCGCCGATTTCATCCAAAAACAACGTGCCGCCATTAGCTTCCTCAAATAAGCCTTTTTTGTCGGTGAGGGCGCCCGTAAAAGCGCCTTTGCGGTAGCCAAACAGCTCCGATTCGAGCAAATCCTTGGGAAAGGCGCTGCAATTGACGGCTACAAAGGGCTTGCCCCGGCGCGGGCTAGCTTGGTGAATAGCTTGGGCAAATAGCTCCTTGCCGCTGCCGGTAGGCCCTTCGAGCAGCACGGCGGCCTCGGTGGGCGCCACGCGCTCGGCCAGGGCTTTGGCCCGCAGCAGGGCCGGCGAGTGGCCAATCATCGAGGCGAAGCTGTACTGGGTACCTACTTGCTTTTCCAGCTCCGCTACCCGGTGTTGGAGCCGGGCTTTTTCTACGGCTCGCGCCACTATTGCCAGCAATTGGTCGTCCGAGTCGCCCTTGGTGAGGTAGTCGAAGGCCCCCTCTTTCATGGCCTGTACGCCGTCGGCAATGGTGCCGTAGGCAGTCAGCAAAATCACTTCGGCCAGTGGGGCCAGGGCACGCAGGCGGGGTAGCAGCGCCACGCCGTGGGCGTCGGGCAGCTTCACATCGCAGAGGATGACCAGCACCTCGGCCGCGTGCTGGCGCAGGGCTTCGAGGCCGCGCTGGGCATCGGGCGCCTGCCATACGGTATAGCCTTCAAACTCGAGCACCCGCGCCACTACCCGGCGCAGGCTCGCCTCATCATCAATGAGCAAAATAGTGCCTTCGGGCATGGCGCGGTCAGTAATATAAAGCGCGCAAAGCTAGGCCTGCCCGGCTCGGCAGGAGGTAGGGAATGTCCATGAAACCTTACTAAACACGTCCTGCTCATCTGGCTTCCAGTTCACACACTTCAGTAAGCCGTAGCCAACTCGGGCAGCAGCCGATTGATAACGCTGTAGTTGAGGCCAGTCCAATACTCCGACTGCGCCACGTCGGTGAAGGTGGCTTCGTCGGCGGCAATAGCCCGGTAGTCGTCGCTGGCCAGGTAGTCCTCCACATCGTTCATGCTGGCGAAGGCGAACACCGAAATACCGTCGATAAGCTCGCCTTCGGGGTCGGGCTGCTGCGACGAGCCGATGTTGTGCAATTGGGCGTAGCGGCGCACGTAGGTGTGGGTGGCGGGCTGGGCCAGCACCAGCGGGGCGTGCTGCCGCAGCAGGCGCGCCTGAAACTCCGCGCGGCTCAATTCGGGCCGCCGGTAATGGATTTTGACCAGGCTAATGGGGTCGCGGTGCTGCGCGCTGGGCAGCAGAATATACTCGCGGGTAATTTCGCGGGTAACCAGGCGGAAGACCGTTTGCTCGTCGGCAATGATGCGCTTGGCGTATTGGTCCTGCTTCAGCACCCGGTTGATGTCGGCCTCGGCCGCGTAGGCGATGTAGGCAAAGCCATCGAAGCGCGGGCGCTGGTAGGCGGGCACCCGGGCGTAGGGGTCGGCTACGAGCTGGCCGTTTTCCTGAATCATGGCCCGGTAGGGTGGCGTAAAAAAAGAGGACGGCCCGCCCGCCACGCGATGCACCTGGTCGTAGCGCAGTACCAACTCATTGTCGGTGCCCGGCTCCTCGTAGGCGAATTTGGGGCCGTGCACCTTGCGCCAATACTCATCCCAATGCTCAAAATCGAGGTTGGGGTTGGCTTCCAGTGCAATTTCGGTGGGCTCCGCGTCGGGGTTCTCGATGCCCGCGCCGCGGCGGTCGCGGGTCGCGCCTTCTTCCTGGGGCCGCTGGGTGCGGGGCGTGGCGTCGGCCCGCGTCAAGAAAGTTGGCGTGACGATGAGCGGTGCTGTGGTGGTGTGGTAGCTAGTGAGCATGGGCGGCCGGTGGCCGTTATCGGCGCGGGGGTCGGCGCCGGCTGGGCTAGGGGTTTGGGCAGACATAGAGAAGTGGAAAGGGAAAAAAATACCCGCCCGGGGCTAGCGGGCGGGCAAGTAATCAGTTGCTTTACGGAATCAGCCGGTCGGTTCGCAGCTGCGCAAACAAATCGAAAAACGAGTGCTCGGTAGACTGAAAAGTGGTGAAGCCCGCCCGGCGGCTTTTCGACATGTCGGTCATCACCTCAATGGGCCGGCCCAAGTCGAGGTCGGTGTGCCAGGGCGAGGCCAGCTTGTTCAAGTCGGGTACCGCCAGCTGGTGGCGGGTAGCGATGTCGCGCCACACGTCGGCATCGCCGGCCAGCTCGGTTTCCAGCGGGTGCACCGTGCCATCGAAGCCGGCGGCTTCGACGCCAAACCAGGCGGCCAGCCGCGGCCAGAGCCAGCTCCAGCGGAAGTAGTCGCCATTCACGATGTTGAAGGCCTCGTTGCGGGCAGTTTCGGCCGTGGCGGCCCACACCAGCTGCTTAGCAATAATGCGGGCATCGGTCACGTCAGACAAGCCATGCCACTGCGCCTCCGAGCCCGGCCACTGAAACGGCCGGCCCGTTTCCTTGCAAATACTGGCGTACACGGCCAGCGTGGTGCCCATGTTCATGAGGTTGCCTACGGCCTGCCCAATAATGGTATGCGGCCGGTGAATGCTCCAGGTAAAGCCATCGCGGGCCGCGGCGGCGTACACCTCGTCTTCCTGGGCGTAGTAGAAATTCTCGATGGGCAGCCGGGGCTGCTCCTCGCGCAGGGGGGTAGGGGGCAGCGAGCCGGCCCGGGCATACGAGTCAAACGGCCCGAGGTAGTGCTTGAGGCCCGTCACGAGGGCCACGTGCTGCACCGAGTGCTTGGGCGCAAGCGCCGCCAGCAGGTTGCGCACCATGCCCCCGTTCACGCGGATGTTCTCCGCTTCGGTGTCGTTGCGCATCCAACTGGTGAGGAAAACGTGGGTCGGCGCCACGTGGGCCAGCGCCGTGTGCAGGCTTTCGGGGCTGAGTAAGTCGGCGGCTACGGGCTGCAAGCCCGGCACGTCGGTTTTGGGGTTGCGGGCCAGGCCATAGGTAGTCCAGCCGGTGGCGAGCAGCTCGCGGGCAAGGTTGCTGCCGATGATGCCGCTAGCCCCGACG
Organism: Hymenobacter ginkgonis; assembly: GCF_009755225.1. Lineage (GTDB taxonomy): Bacteria > Bacteroidota > Bacteroidia > Cytophagales > Hymenobacteraceae > Hymenobacter > Hymenobacter ginkgonis. Next base: position 340,453 of record NZ_WQKZ01000004.1, on the reverse strand, counting down.
ATTAACGCAATTTTATCCATAACTACTGAGTACGAAAACGCCCCGCCCGCGGCCCACAAAGGAGCCATCGGGCGCAGGCTAAGCGCCGCACCTGCGGAGCCGAAGCACAAAACTACCGGCGGCCACTACCCGCCGCCTTGTACCAAGTGCCGAACTATTTGTACGCCCCAAACTGCGCCCGGTAGGCCGATGGTGCCTGGCCGGCCGCTTGCTTAAACCAGCGCGAAAAATGGGCCACGTCGTAGAAAGCCAGCCGGTAAGCAATCTCGCCGATGGGCAGCGCGGTGCCAGTCAGCAGCACTTTGGCTTCGGTGGCCACCTTTTCGCGGAGCAGGTGGGCGGCGCTTTTACCGGTGGCCTGGCGGCAGAGGGCACTCAGGTATTTGGGGGCCAGGTGCAGGGCTTCGGCGTAGGCATCGAGAGGTAGCGCGGGCTCGCCGGCGGCCAAGCGTGCCTCGGCCAGGTGCAAAAACTGCTGCACCACGGTATGGCCTGCGCCCGCCGCGCCGCGCGGCGCCGCCTGCTCCCAGGGGCGAACATCAGCCAGCAATAAGCGCAGGTAGAGGCGGGCTTTCTCGGGGTGCGCCTGCTGGGCATAAAGCTGTTCGCCACTCTCCCAGAGCGCCGCGTATTCGGTAGGAGTACAGGCGTGGTATACGTAGGGCGCCCCGCCGGCCAGCACAGCCTGGAGCTGAAAACCGGGCAGCAAACCCGCATTATAAAAATCGGGGGAGAAGAAGCCGTAGAGCCCGGTTTGGCGGCCTTCGTGCAGGCGCCAGCTCAGGGCTGTGCCCGGCCGCACGAGCAGGATGGACTGGGGCGCCACGCTGATTACTTCGTCGTTGAGGGTGAACGTGCCCCCACCTTCCCCAAACAGCGAGATTTTATAAAACGCGCGCCGGTGCAGCTCGATGTGCTGGCGGCAGGTAGCAAACCGCTCCTCGCGCCGGTACACCACCAGCTGCGCCAACGCGTCGGTAGGCGGCTTGAGCGGTAGCGGCTCGGCCGTCTGGGGGTAGGCATCGAAGCTGAAGGTGGGCAGCGCGGGCGTTTCCATGGCTAGCTAACCCCTACGCTTGGCAATAGTTGCGCGAGTGCCCGCCGCCAGCACGGCACGGCGTAGGGGGGTAGGTAGGCCGGCTGCCTACCCCCGCTTGGCTCAACAGCGCTAAGCCGGTCGCCTTCTAGTGTCCGGGTTGCTTTCTGCTGGCGGTGGCCGGTGGCTAGCATGGCGGCCGACTGGGCAGTGGCGGCGTGGTACGGAACGCGAAATAGAGAATTTGGCGCTCTTTTAAACAATGAAATAATATCGGTATTTTTTTTACCTTTAAGTCTTGGTAGTCAAGATGTATCAGTTAATGTCACTGTATTCTGCGAACTATGGTCTCTACCCCTACTTCTGCTATCAAGGTTGCTGTACTAGGAGGGGGCGTGGCGGGCATGAGTGCGGCGCACGAGCTGGCCGAGCGAGGCTTTTCGGTGGATGTTTATGAGCGGCAGCCGGAGTATGTGGGCGGTAAGGCACGCTCGGTAAACGTGCCCAACACTGGGAAAGATGGCCGCCCCGACCTGCCCGGTGAACACGGTTTCCGCTTCTTTCCGGGTTTCTACCGCCACATTACCGACACGATGAAGCGCATTCCCTACGGCAATAATCCGCAGGGCGTGTTCGACAACTTGGTGGCCTCGCAACGGGTGCTGCTGGCCCGCTTTGGCCGGCCGCCGCTGCCGGCGCTGGTCAACTTTCCCAAGACCCTGGCCGACCTCGAAACCATTTTGCAGGACTTGGCCGGCGCCGATACGGGACTGACGCGCAGCGATATGCACCTGTTTGCCCACAGCCTGTGGCGTATCCTCACCTCGAGCTACGAGCGGCGGCAGCAGGTGTACGAGCGCATGAGCTGGTGGCAGTTTATGCAAACCGATGAGCAGCGCCACCGCGACGGCGTGGGGCCGCCCCCCGTGCCATTTCCGTACGAAATTTACTGCGTGGGTGGCCTTACGCACTCGCTGGTGGCGGCCCAGCCCAAGCTAATGAGCATCAAGACCGGCGGCGACATTCTGCTCCAGTTGTTGCTGCTCACGGCCAACCCCGAAGCCCACACCGACCGCGTGCTCAACGGGCCAACCAACGAAGTGTGGCTTACCCCCTGGCTGAAGCACCTGACCGGGGCGCTGGGTGTGCGCTACCACCAGCACCACTACATCACGCGCCTGACGTGCGACCCGTTTAGCCGGCGCATTACGGCGGCCTACATGCGCCGCGACGTCGAGTCGGTCGAGGAGCTCATCGAGGCCGATTACTACGTGGCCGCCGTGCCGGTCGAGCGCATGGCCCAGCTCATCAACGACGATATGCTGGCCGTCGATGCCACGCTGGGCTTCATCCAAACACTGGCCGCGCCCGCCACCCAGGCCCTGAATTGGATGAATGGCATTCAGTACTACCTCAACGTGGACGTGCCGCTGACCCCCGGCCACGTCATTTGCCTCGACTCGCCGTGGGCGCTCACCGGTATTTCGCAGGCGCAGTTCTGGCCCCAGCACCCGCTAGCCGGCTACGGCAATGGCCAGGTAAAGGGCCTGATTTCGATAGACGTGAGCGACTGGTTTAATAAGGGCCTGAATGGCAAAACGGCCTCCGACTGCGAGCTGCCCGAAGTGGCCAAGGAGGTGTGGGAAGAGCTAAAAAAGAGCTTAGTACAAGCCGATGGCACATCTCTACTGACGGACGATATGCTGGTGCGCTACCACATCGACTCCGATATTGAGCCCGGCACCGAGCACGTAGTGCCGCCGCCCATTCAAAGCCCGTTTGCGGCCGCGCACAATACCGAGCCACTGCTCGTGAACACGGCCAACTCGTGGAGCCTGCGGCCCGAGAGCTTTTGCGGCATCCAAAACCTGTTTCTGGCCTCTGACTATGTGCGCACCAACACCGACCTAGCCACGATGGAAGGCGCCAACGAGGCAGCCCGCCGCGCCGTCAACGGCATTATTGTGGCCACCGGCAGCAGCGCGCCGCTCTGCCAAATCTGGCCCCTGCACGAGCCCGACATCCTGGCCGTGCTGCGCTGGCGCGACCGCCAGCGCTTTGCCCAGGGCCTACCCTGGACCGATGTGCTGGAGGGCTGGCCCACCCGCCTGCTGCACGAAGCCAACTACTGGTGGCACCGCCTGCGCGGCGTGAAATAGCGGCGCGCAGCCTTGCGTGGTTGTGCCTACCCCTGCCTTTTCGCTTCTCCTGCTGGTCATGCGTTTTTGCTGCTTCTACTTGTATTTTTTGCTCTGTGCTGCGGGGTCCGCGCTGGGCCGGCCTACCCCCCTGCCGCCGGCGGGGGTGCTGCTGGGCCCCAGTGGCTGGGCGTTTCGCCCCGGCCCCGATTCGGCAGTTGGCCCCGCCTGGCAGCCCCTCGACCCTACCCAGAACCTGCACGTCCTACCCCCCGCCCGCCGGGCCGGCGAGGGCTGGTGGCGCTACCGCCTGCTGGTGCCCGCTGGGTGGGTAGGGCGCCCCCTGGCCCTCACGCTCTCGCAAACCGGGGCCACCGAAATCTACCTCGCTGGGCAGCTGCTAAGTCGCCGTGGCCGCTTGCCAAGCGCCACCGGCGGCGAGCTAACGCTCTACCTCAACCACGAGCCGGTGCCTATACGCTTCGCCCGAGCTGGGCCAGTAGAAATACGGGTGCATTGGTCATTTGGGGTTGATAACCTGTATTATACCTATTCGTCAGGAATGCTTTTGCAAGGCACGCCCGCCGTGCGCCTCGAAGTGCACGAGCCCGCTGAAGCCGCTGCCCGCTACCTCGCCGACCGCCGCATCGACAGCTTTCAGTTTGCGGGCCGGGCGGGGCTGCTGTTTTTTGCGGGCTTCGTGCACCTGCTGCTGTTTATGTGGTTTCGCAAGGAGCGAGGCAACCTTTACTACTCGGGCTACGCGCTGCCAGCGGCGCTGGGCGCGGCCATAGCCGGCGTGGCGTGGCTCAGTTCTGAGCGTACGGCGGTGGTATTTGGCGCTGGCCTGGCCGACATCACCTGCACCACTTTTGCCGCCATTTGGGGGCTGACTACCATTTACATCATGGCCAACCAGCCGCGGGGCGCTACCTACCGCCTGCTGCTAGGGCTGTTTGCTACGGCGGTGGTGCTGAATTTTATGGGCTGGTGGGCGCCGTTTTTTACGGTTTATGTCTTTGCCTTTGGCATCTATTCCGATGCTATTCGGGCTAGCCTGCGCGGGCAGCAGCAGCACGAAATGGGCGCCGCCGCAGTAGTAGCCGCCATGTTGGTGGGCGCGTTCTTCTTCATGTCGGGCACGCTCGTAACGGCCCTCACCCCGCACTATGTGCTGGGCAATATGCTGCTAAACGGCTCTTACATCACCAACCCGCTGATACTGTCGCTGTTGCTGGGTCAGCGCTACGCCCGCACCGGCAAGGAGTTGGCCATTCGGCTAAAAGAAGTAGAAGAACTATCAGCCCGCACCAGTGCCCAAGAGCAGGAAAAACAGCAGCTGCTGGCCTCCCAAAACGAACGCCTTGAGCAGTTGGTAGCCGAGCGCACGGCAGAAGTAGTGGGCCAGCGCAACCGCGCCGAGCTGGCCCTGACCGAACTGCGCGCCACCCAGCAGCAGCTCATTCAGAAAGAAAAAATGGCCAGCCTCGGCGAGCTCACGGCCGGCATTGCCCACGAAATTCAGAACCCGCTCAACTTCGTCAACAACTTCTCGGAAGTTAGCACCGAGCTTCTCGACGAGTTGGCCGAAGAACAGATACGCCCCGCCCGCGACACCGGCCTGGAGGCCGAACTGGTAGGCGACCTGCGCCAAAACATGGCCAAAATCACCCAGCACGGGCAGCGCGCTAGTAGCATTGTGCGGGGGATGCTCGAGCACAGCCGGCCTAGCGCCGGCGAGCACCTACCTACCGACCTTTCTGCTCTTTGCCAAGAGTACTTCCTGCTGGCTTACCACAGCCTACGGGCGAAAGATAAAACCTTCAACGTGGCCTTCCACACAGACTTTGCGGCCGGCTTGCCGCTGGTGGGGGGGGTAGGGCAAGACCTAGGCCGAGTGTTACTTAATCTGTACAATAACGCCTTCTACGCCGTGCAGCAGCGCCAGCAAACCGGCGAGCCTGGCTATGCGCCCACCGTGCGCGTGCGCGCTACCTACACCGACCAGCAGGTGCAGCTAGCCGTGCGCGACAACGGTACGGGCATGCCCGCCGCTGTGCGGGCCAAGGTCTTCCAGCCCTTCTTTACTACGAAGCCCACCGGCGAAGGCACTGGCCTAGGCCTCTCGCTGGCCTACGATATCATTACCTATGGCCACGGCGGCACGCTCACGGTGGAAAGTGAAGTGGGGGTAGGCAGCACTTTTACACTAAGCCTACCCATTGCCGAACCACGACGGCCGTAGTCGCTAACTCATGCCAAACATATAGTTGAGCCACTAATAGTTCTTGGCTAGGTTGCCAATGCTAATAGGCTGCCTGCTGTTAACGGCCAAGTCTTCATGGCAAGTATACTTATCGTAATGGTAGGTACAGTTGTGCATGTTATTGCTTAGATAAAGCAAGTAGCTTACGCCTAAACGCTAGATTATTTTCGCATAAGACTTGCTTCAAGCTATTCTTTTCTGACGATGTATGTTTGTAGAATAGTTTGGTTTGTGGTCTTTTCTGATGAGTATACCATTTCTTTCGTTTACTCCTCAGCACGCTCCAATACGTGCTGAGATACTAGCAGCCATTGTACAGGTTTACGATAATCAATGGTACGTGCTAGGCGAGCAGGTAAAAGCTTTTGAAATTGAGTACAGCTTATTTAATAAAGTAGCTCATACGATAGGCGTAGCTAACAGCTTAGATGCATTGCATCTCGCACTGGAGGCACTAGGCGTGCAGGCCGGCGATGAAGTGATTGTGCCTAGCAATACTTACATAGCTACCTGGTTAGCTATTTCATTTGTAGGAGGCGTGCCCGTGCCAGTTGAGCCTAACCCGCATACTTATAACCTCGACCCTACTCGCTTAGAAGCAGCTATCACACCGCGTACTAAGGGTATCATGCCGGTGCATCTGTATGGGCAGGCTTGTGAAATGAGCGCTATTCAAGAAATAGCTAGCCGCCATGGCTTATGGATGGTAGAAGATAATGCTCAATCACAAGGGGCTACCTGGGAAGGCCACCTTATAGGGAGCTTCGGTCAAGTGAATGGCACCAGTCTGGGCTTCCTTATCCTAGGTCAGGGTGAGAACAGTACAACCTGACCTCAGCTACCGGTCAAACTCTGCTCTGGCTCGATAAGCTTTGTAAGCCCAACTTTGTTACCACTGAGTCGTGCTTTCTCGACATCATGCACAAGCTCAGGAACTGATGCAGAATAGTGCCGCTGACAAAGCCACTCGCTTGGCCAAGCTACACTGGCGGCAAGCGCCGCTCACCACTGTGGTTGCCGCCCTCAGAGCAGCCGGAGTTTCCTACCTACAGCAGCCACATCAGCTGGGAAGTAAGCAACATTAATCAATTAGGCAAAGCCCTGCGCGAAGATTTTTGCACGGTCAATGAACATTTTTAGGCCCTTATTAAAGCTCGGTACGAGTGCGAGCTACAAAGCACGGGTAGACGCGGTCAAACCCTAGACTTTGTCCTCGATAGCCGCGAGGCCCTGAAGTAGCAGGACCAGGGCCGCAGCTCCTATACCTTTTGGGAATTCCTCACCGACCCGGTGTAACAAGCCGAGTCAGAAGCCTTAACTACGGCCACTTACCAACTGGTGCAGGAGCGGCAGTTGCCTGCCAACGATTTTCTGCGCCACCTGAGGGCCGAGCTATTCGAAGCCGCCCGTCTTGTGCGCGAAACCAACCTGTGCTTAGCCGAACGGTTCTATCGCCTCATCACCGACCACGAGGCCAGTCAGCGCCAGCGAATGCGGGCCGCTTACCTATCCATTAATCAGTTAGCCCTGCGAACTCGCGATACTGCTCCTACAGCCTTGGCTGGCTTCGTCGTGTTTTCCAGCGACCGCAGCTAGAACTCAGCTACGCCATAGCCTAATTTAACCAGGTTGGCCACTAACAAAGATGTCACCTCTAGTAGGGGGGCGTACCTGAGGGTGCACTATCCGAAGCAGCGGACGAGACATGAATAGCTTAGGGGTTATAGGCTTGTGAAGTAACTGATTACTTGTTACCGACATGGGACTCGGTACCTTTTTGTGCGTAAATAATCAGGAAGAATTTGATTTGGGTGAGCATGCCTGCATTGGCAACGATGGACTCAGTAGGTCCTTCTGCAACTTCATCTGCCACCAAGGAAATGCACGAAGGGAAACGGAGCTAAACCAATTGAGTAGACTGGCGGGAGGACGGGAGTAGATGTCGGGTTCATTTACGAGTTGGACTGCTACTCCATGGATAAAGACGTAGACTATCGCCTAGCAGTAGCCATCGATGAGCAGGAAAGGCAAACAATATGGCAAACAGCAGAAGCAGACTGCGCCAAAATGGCCGGTAACATCACTAGGGTTTCCGCTACAGTGGAAAGATTGCTTAGCAAGCTTTCTGCTATAGATGACTTGCCCATGCTGCTGAATTTGTATCAATACAATAGCCCTTACAATACCGCCTATTTCTCCAATTTTATTTGGATATGGACGACGGCTACATCGGCCACAGCTTCGGACAGGATTTGCGAAACTTTAAATACTTCCTGGACTATACCAAAACCACAGCTAGCACCACCATCTTCTTCGTGTATGGTTGAACCAGCCCTTTGAATCGGTTAAGCAATTACAAATACTACTAGGCACTGCAATCTAAAAAAGAACTGCCCTACCTGTTGCGGGTCGTAGAAAACGTAGACCAAACCTGAGTTGCCTCACATAACATAATACCTGCTTCATCTTTCGAATCAATTTGAAACAGGAGGGGTAGGCGTTGTCTAGCCGCATCAACGGGCGTAGCGCCTCCTTGTACCCAGGCAGGGTGCCCGTCCACTGTTGACTTAAAAGCCTGCTCGCCAATAAGCTGCTTCACGGCTTGATTGTAAGTTTCCCAAGGTTCCTCTTCATGAAGAGAACTAGCCAGCGTCCCCACTGTTGCAACTTCTGGATAATCATCTATCCCATCCCAATCAGGCAAAGTTTGAATAGTAGGTGAAGTCGATTTCACAAAACACCAGTTCAACCAGCGAGGCTGACCGCGCAATGACATGCGCGCGCTCCGGTGAAATAGTCGGATAAGTTTTGACCAACTAGCCCTCTTGGTCAGTATCCCACGGAAACTCCTCGAGTTGTAGAATAATTACACCAAGTCTATTCCATTCGGTAGCCCAGCGCCCTCGCTAGCTACTGCTTGCATAATGAAGTCCAGCGGCTGTCTCGTCTTAGTAGTCGGCCACACCACACTTCGCCAGTTTCAAAATAGGGCATCCCGCCAAAATGCGAGTGTAGCTGCGATTCGGCAAATGGCAGTTGTGCCTTCCGAGGCGTGAGCTTCGCGGCGGGTAGCAGCAGGCCGAGCAAGTTAACCAAGTCAGCCATTGTAGAAAGGCCGCGTTGCGGTAGGTCCGCCCGCTGCTGGTCGAGGTCACTCATGGCTGTGCTAAGTAGGCTTGTGATAAGCCACAATAATACTAGCCATGCGCGACCTCGACCACTGCCTAGGCTGCGGCCATCGCAGCGCACACCGCATTGTCCAGCACCGCAGCGGCCGGCGTGGCCGGTCCGTCCCCGGCGGCCCGCATGGCTTGGTGCTGCAGCTCTTCCACCACCTGGGCATACTTCATAGTGTTTTGAATTTTGGAGTGGCCCATTACCCGTTGCAGCACCGCCACCGGCATCCCACGCAGCAGGCTTTGCACTGCAAACGTGTGCCGGGCCGTGTGCATGGTCACTAGTTCGTGCAGCGGCACGGCCTCCTTCACCACTCGGCCGCCGGCCGTGCTTACCACTTCCACCAGCCGTTTCAACCCCGCTTGCTGCGTTATCTTCTTCAGATAGCGGTTCATGGGCTGGTTGGCCAGAACTGGCAATAGCTTGGCTCCGTCGCCCGAGCGCTCCGGCGCGGCGTAGCGGTCCAGAATATCCGCCGCTAATCGACTCAGGTAAATGCTCACAGTGGCCCGCGTCTTGGTTTGCACCAGCCGCAGCACTTGGTCGCCGTCGCCATTCGCACCTAAGGCGTGCAGGTTGCCGCCGTGCAGGGCTGCCACGTCGGAATAACGTAGCCCGGTGTAGCAGCAGAACAAGAACACGTCCCGTGCCGGCTCCAACGTGGCCGAGAGTTTTACCGCCGCTAGCGCGGCCAGGTCCGCCCCGCTCAGGTAGGTCTTGGCTTGGTCGGCGTAACGTACTTCCACCCGTTTCAGCTCCAGCCCCAGCGTCTGCTGCCGCTCATCCTGAGCGTAGCGCAAAAACGTTTTCAAGTCTTTCACCACCGAGTAAATACCATTGGCCCCTAGCCCGCAAGAGGTGCGCAAGTATTTCACGAAATCGTCGTGGGTAGCCCCATCGTAATTGGCCACGTTTATTTTCTTGCGCCGCCCCGAGGCCAGAAAAGTAGCCAAATGGTTACGAGCCGTGCCGTAGTGCCGCAGGGTGTTGAAGGCATACCCGCGCCCGCGCAGCACCTCAATAAAGGCCGTCATCGCTTCCACGAACCCTAGCTCGGGCACAATTGCGGTCGGATTAATTACCTCCCGTATCAGCGCCAGCGTCGGCGGAGTGCCCGCTGTGCGCAGCTCCCGGTAGCGCTTCTGCACGCGCTCCGCAATCGCATCTAGTACATTGTTGGCTTCCTCATAGCCCTCTTTCGCTTTCCGAAACCGCTGCTTGTCGGCATTCCATTCTTTAGCTAGGCATTTCTCGCGGGTGAAGCCCTGCAGCCGCAGCCCCTCAAAGTGGGCGATTATGAACACTGGGGCCAGTCCGTTCTTGTCGGTCTTGTCTTCCCGAAGGACAAATTTTACTGTCATTTTTGGTAGCAGATTTGGTAGAACAAATACGGCCGCAAATAGGAGTAAATACAAAAAGGGACGGACGCAAAAAGGCCCTAAAAACTGCTTTAGTGCACAACTAAGCAGTCTTTAGGGCCTTTTGTCTGTACTTCCTAGTACCCAGAGCCGGAGTCGAACCGGCACACCTTGCGGTAATGGTGTTTGAGACCATCGCGTCTACCGGTTCCGCCATCTGGGCAAACTATTCCGCTCGGCCGGTAACTCACGAGCGGGCCGCAAAGGTAGCCAATTGTTGGCGAAGCCGCAAGAGATAGCGCTTTTTTAGGTAATACGTTTTCACCTGCGCTAGCGCGGCGGGGCGATGGTCGGGAGGTAGACCCGCGTAGCCGGCTAGAACGGGCTGAATGCCAGCGTCGAGCGTATCGGCTAGAACGGTTACTTCCGTTGTAAGTTTTTCGGTGGCGTCTGGGTCGGGCCCGAACTCTAGCTCCATTAGCTGCTCGTTTAGGTCCATTACTTCCATCAAAAAATCGGAAGGGAGCTGATTTTGGGCACTACCTTCTTCTAAGAAACCGTGCTGGCCGAGGAGGTACGCCATGCGGCGGTCGGGATCGGCGAGGGTGCGGTAGGCGTCTGTGTTGAGGGTACTCAGGCGGAGGGCCTCGGCTTGAGCAGCGGGCGTATCCTGGGCGTGGAAATCAGGGTGCAGTTCGCGGCTAAGCTGGTAATACTTTGCTTTGAGGGTAGCTTCGTCGAGTAAAAAGGCCTCGGGCAAGCCATAAAAGGCGAAATAATTAGAAGAGTCAGGCATGGGAAAATACGGGGGGTAGGCCCGCGCTAACGAAGATTAGCTAGGCTATAGCGTACCGCGAAGAGGTGCTATGGGTTGGCAGGTTGAGGAAATTAGTTAGCTTTTACCACTGAAAAAGCCTCGGCGGGTGCCGCGAGCAGGCGCTTGGTGGCGGGCCACACCTCCCCAAACAAGGCCGAGTGGCGATAAGCGTTGAGAGCCGTGGCATCGGCCCAGTGGCTGTAAGTGCAGTAAATGTGGGGTTGGTCGGCATCTTGCCACAACTCGAGGTGCTGGCAGCCGGGCTGCTGTCGAATACGGGCTTCGGACTGCCGAAATAGCTGTAAAAACATGGGCACCTGCGCAGGAACCAAGGTGAGGCGAACAATACGAAGGAGCATGGGCAGCAAAATGGGGGGCGTAAGGTACGGCTAGCCACCAACTGCCTGCCCGAAAAGCACGCTTGCGTTTAACCTCCGCTACCCCCCGGCGTATAAGTGACCTTACCTTTTCTACTTGTTCATTTTATGACCCGTTCCTCCTTCCGCGCACTGTGGCTGGCCGCTCCGGCTGCGGTTGCCCTACTTGCCTCTTGCAGCAGTGAGCCCACTGCTACTAGCACCGAAAACACTGCCGTAGTAGTGCCCAAAGAAGCTAATGCGGCGGCCGATAGTGCTGCTGCGAAAGTAGATTCTACCGCACGTTAACCCTCGCCAGCATTAAGCAGTGCCCCGCTGTAGCCTTAGTGGCTGCGGCGGGGCACTGTTCGTTTGGTAATGCATCAGCAAAAGATTATTCGCCTTCAAACCGGACGTCCACCTGCGAGTCGAAGTATAGGCCTAGCAGCTCGCTGCCATTGCCCTGGTTGATGGCCACGCACAGGCTGCCTTGCGGGTTGAAGGTGCACACGATTTCGCCGGGTGGGGCGGCGGCAAAGTGCGGGCGCAGCTCGCGCACCTGCTCGCGGCCGAAATGCACAGTAGCCAGCCGGCCCCGCCCTACCACGTCCACGGCGGCCCGCGAGATGTTGGTAATTAGGTTGCCGTAGTGGTCTACGTGCACTACGTGGCCGGTCACGCGGTTGTCTTGCAGGCGCAACTGGCGGTTGGTGAGCATGTATAGCTCGGTGGTGGGTGGGCCTAGGCTAGCCAGGGCCTGGCCCTGGGCCAGGCGCACGGCGGCCGGAGCCAACACCTCGCGCGTGGGGTTGAGGGTAGCTAGGTGCGGGTTGATAGGGGGGGTAGGGCTAACCGCTACCTGCCCCTGGCCGGGCGGGTAGAGGCGCACCAGATTTTCGGGCACACCATCGCAAAGCAGAGACAGCAGGCCATTGTCGGCGGCCACGAAATAGTGGCCTTCGTGCTGGGCGGCGTGCCAGGCGGGGGCAGCCACGGCGCCGGCGGGGCTGGCGCCATAGTCACTCACCCCAATAAGGTGGGTAGTGCCCACCGGGAAGTCGCGGAACACGGCCCGCAGCACGTGCACGGCGTGCGCAATGTTATAAGGCTCGATGCCATGGGTGATATCCATCACCGGCAGGGTGGGGGCTAATTGCAGCAAACGCGCTTTGAGCGAGGCCACGTAGTGGTCGCGGTAGCCCAAATCCGTTAGTAGCGTTAGTACCCCCATGCCCGCAGTTGCTTGCTTTTTCGTAGTATTGTTAGGTCGCCAGTCGCTGAAACTGGAACGGCTGCAAAAGTAGTCCCGTTGTACTGGTTATCCGGCCCCGCCTAGCGCCGCCGGGCATGTAGTAAAAATGGTGCCAACCGGGCGCCACCCGCCGTTTAGGCACCGCAGTAGTCGCTTTTCCTTCCCTTATCCCCCTGCCTCCCTCGCTTGGTCGAAAAAGTCATCACCCTCGAAAACGTCTCCCTGGTTGAGTTCCTGGGGGCCGACAACCAGAATATCCGCCGCATTGCGGCCGCCTTTCCGGGCTCCAAAATTGTATCGCGTGGCAATGAAATTAAGATTCAAGGCCCTGCCGAAGTCATTTCACGCGTCAACGACATCCTCAGTTCGCTCATCGAGCACTACCACCAGTATGGCGTCGTGACGGACCGCGACGTGAACCTGCACCTCTCCGCCACCTCCGAAGAGGCCGAGAGCCGGGTACTGGCCGCCTCGCCCGACGTTATCCTGTTTGGGGCCAAGGGCGGCGTCATCAAGGCCAAAACCCAGAACCAGCAGAAGCTCGTGGACGCCGTGCTCAAGCACGACCTCACCTTCACGCTGGGTCCCGCTGGCACCGGCAAAACCTACATTTCGGTGGCGCTGGCCGTGCGGGCGCTTAAGAATAAAGAAGTTAAGAAAATCATCATCTCGCGCCCCGTGGTGGAGGCTGGCGAAAGCCTCGGTTTCCTGCCCGGCGACATGAAGGAGAAGGTAGACCCCTACCTGCGCCCGATTTATGATGCCCTGGAGGATATGATTCCGGCCGAAAAGCTGAAATTTTACCAAGAGAACAAGATTATCGAAATTGCCCCGCTGGCCTACATGCGCGGCCGCACCCTAAACAACGCGTTTGTGCTGCTCGACGAGGCGCAGAACACTACCCCCTCGCAAATCAAGATGTTCCTGACCCGCATGGGCCCGAGCGCGAAGGTGATGGTGAACGGCGACCGCAGCCAGATTGACTTGCCTACCCGCCAGAAGTCGGGCCTGATGCAAGCGCTTGATATCCTGAAGGGTATCCCCGGCATTGGCTATGTCGAGATGACGTCTGAAGACGTGGTGCGCCACCGCTTGGTGAAGGAAATTGTGCAGGCCTACGACAAATTTGACGTAGCCGAACAGCGCCGCGAGGCCGAGTTTAAGCAGCGCCGCCGCGAGGGCAACGAGCGTAACTACGGCCGCGACGATGACCGCCGCGACCGCCGCCCGCTGCTCGATACCTCCGACTCGGAGGAACTGCCCGTCAACCACGAGCAGGCGCTGTAGAGTAGAGGAGCCAGCATAAATTGACGAAAAAGAACGTCCTGCTGAGCTTGCCGAAGCATCTTGTTCGCCTCGTTGGAATAGTATTCCAATGGCGCGCGTGAGCTGCTTCGGCAAGCTCAGCAGGACGTTCTTTTCTTTGCAGGCAGCAGGCAAGCCCGCTGCTGTTCAAATCGAAAAAAGCCATGACCACCGTTTTTAAAATAACCGACCTGCGCGACCTCGACGCCGCCTTTACTATTCGCGAAGCAGTATTTGTAGACGAGCAAAAAGTGCCCGCCGATGCTGAGTACGACGCCCACGACCGCGCCCCTACCACCCGCCACTACTTGGCTCAGGTAGACGGCCAGCCCGCCGGCGCCGCCCGTTGGCGCCCCACCGACAACGGGGTGAAGATGGAGCGCTTTGCCGTGCTCGCTTCCTTCCGCAACCAGGGGGTAGGCGAGGCGCTGGTGCACCAAGTGCTGGCCGATGTGCGGGCTGAAGCCCCCGATGCCGCCCAGGTATACATGCACGCGCAGCTGCGCGCCATCCCGCTCTACGAGCGCACGGGCTTTCAAAAGGTGGGTGAGATGTTTGAAGAATGCGACATCCAACACTACAAAATGGTGCTGGGATAGGCTACTTATCTAATCAGCTATATTGCGCAGCTTTTTAGTAGCTATGCTTTATGCTGAATTGGTCAGCTGCTCCTTTTATTCGTCTGGCGCTGGCCTTCATCCTGGGCATTGCGGCCTACCTCTACCTCGGGCAAAACTGGGGGGGTAGCGCGGCGCCCTGGGCCGCCGGGTTGGCGGTGCTCTGTGGCTTGAGCTGGGCTTGGAGCCAGCGCCGCCCTACCCCCGCCGCTACCGATGCGGCCGGGGTGGTGGCGCTACTGGCCGTGGCCGCGCTGGGCTTCGCCCGCAGCCAAGCCGCCACCGAAAGCCGCCGCCCCGACCACCTCACGCACGTGACGCCGCGCGTCGAGTTTTACCGCGCCACCGTGGACGAGCCCGCAGTGGTGCGAGCCAACACCTTCGCTACCACGCTGCGCGTGCAAGCCGTGCGCGTGGCGGGGCGCTGGCAGGTAGCCAGCGGCGGCATCCGGGTGAGCCTACCCCGCCACGAAACCACTACCGCCGTGCCCACGCCGCGCTACGGCGATGTGTGGCTGGTGCAGGGTGCACCCGAGCCCAGCAAGGGCCCCGCCAACCTGGGCGAGTTCGATTACCGGCGCTACCTGCAGTACCACCAAATATTATAATATCTCATCCAATGCCTTGAAAAAGCAGTTTTTGAAAATATGCCCCCGGTTTTTTGCCCGAATCTAGTAAATTTGAGTAAGGAAAGGAGCTAGCCTGTGTCCTACAGCCAGTAGCAAAAAGTCTTTGTCAGATTGACTGAGGCTTTTTAATTATGTACCTATGAGCAGCACGAAAATTTATTCGTAGTCCTCCCAGTCAGACCAACGTACAAGCGTTGGGGCTCCTCTTTAATATCCCCATTATTATGCTGCGCCACGTGAGCTTCAAAGCCCGCGCTAGCTTTGGCTACATACAAATGCAGCGCTTTAAGGATTTTGACATTTCGACACGGCGCTATTTTGCCTGCCACCCGGCCACACCGAGGAGGACTATAAGGGTGTCTTAATATTTGATATTGAAGGCGACAGCATGGAGCTCAGTCTGCGTGATAGCCAGCAGGTGATTGCGTGGCCCATACCAGAAAGCCGATGGGAATACCTACACAATACTATTTGTGTGGTGGCTTACGCCGAGGAGATAATGGTGAAAGCCGTTCTCTTCTTTTGCTTGATTATAAGAACTGCTTGTTTGATTTTAAGAAAATTTGCATATTCATAGAACTCTGTGTAAGTTTCGGCTTTCCCACCTAAGTCTGAATACTTTATGATTGGAGTCTTTACTTCGTTACTACTAGACAGTGATGCTGGTGCTGCAATGGGTGGCTTCCTCATCCTACTCATAACAGGGGCACTCTATTTTTTGCCGACACTCATTGCGCGCGGTAAGCGTAACGCAACGGCTATTTTCTGGCTTAATCTACTCGGCGGCTGGACGGGGCTAGGCTGGCTTATAGCATTCATCTGGGCCTTGACCAAAGATACCGCCCCTGTGGCTGTAGCAGTGCTGTCTCCACCTGCTGCTGTAGCACGCATAGCGCCTGCTCCTGTAGCTACTCGTGTAGCTATGCCTGCTCCTGCTGCCACGCAGATAGCAACACCTGCACCCGCCGTCATGCAAGCAGTTTCATCTACTGCTACGCGAGCGACCACACTAACCCCGGCGCCGAATGACACCGCAGAATCTCAAGCGGCTATAATAGCTACCACACCAGCATCAGCCGTCGAGTCTATTGCTATGAGTGTGGCCCAAGAACTAGAGCGCTTATTCAACTTGAAAGAAAAGGGCGCACTTACGGAAGAAGAATACATCGCTCGTAAAATCAAATTACTTGCATAGCCTCAAAGCATGACAACAACTCTACTTCTAAGCCTACTCTGCCTAATTCTGGCAACTGTCGCCTATTTTTTCTGGAGAAAGGCTCAGCAGCACGTGGCCGAGCGCGATGCTACTGCCGCCGCGCGCGATATAGTTATTACAGAACGCGAAACCGCCCGGCAGCAGATTGCCGCCATTGAAGAGCGTTTCCGTCCCATTGTGGCCGCCGATACCGAAGCTAAACGCATCTTGGAGGCTGCTACTGCGGAACAGACGCGCATTGTGGAAGCAGCTACAGCCGAGCGTATACAGTTGGTGGAAACGGCTATGGCCGAGCGGACACGCATCGTGCGAGACATGGTCGATACTCGCAACCGCCTAACACAAACTATAGAAACCCTTATTCAACGGCAGCAGGCACAGCACGTTGAGCATGAATCGCTACAAGCACGAATTGATGAGTTACAAGTAGAATTTAACGCCTTAGATGAAGAAGCTAACCTTCAATCCTTCGGCTTCTACAAGCCTCGCTTTGACTTTGTCACATCAGTTGAGTACCAGCAAAAGTTAGAGTACACCCGCACAGCACAAAAAAACCTAATCATAGCGGGCCTGGCGGCCACTTGCTCCACTTCATGGACAGTGAATGGTAGTGAGACAGAAGGCCGTAAGCAAACGGCCCAATACCTCAAGCTCATTTTACGCGCCTTCAATGGGGAGTGCGACGCGGCCATTAGCAAGGTGAAATTTAACAACGTGCTGGTGATGGAAACGCGAATTCGCAAGTCTTACGAGGCCATCAACAAGATAAGCAAGTCGCAGTACAGCAGCATTGCCGAGTCCTATCTGGACCTACGCCTACGTGAGCTATACCTTGTCCACGAAGTGCAGGAGAAGCTTCAAACCGAGAAGGAAACTCAACGCCAGATTCGGGAGCAGATGCGAGAAGAGGAGCAGGCCCTGCGCGAACTGGAAAAAGCCAAGATGGATGCCGAGAAAGAGGAGCGACGCTTTGCTGAAGCTTTGCGAAAGGCCCAACAGGATGTGCAGAAGGCTACTGGTGAAGCACAGCAAAGACTACTTGCTCAGATTGAGGCACTAGAGCAGCAACTTACTCAAGCGCAACAGTTGAAACAGCGAGCTATTTCACAGGCTCAGCTTACGCGCTCCGGCCACGTGTACGTCATTTCTAATATCGGCTCCTTTGGGGAGGACGTATATAAAATCGGTATGACGCGTCGCCTTGACCCAATGGACCGGGTAAAGGAGTTAGGTGATGCTTCTGTGCCATTCCAATTTGATGTACATGCCATTATCTATTGTGATGATGCGCCAAAATTGGAAAACACATTGCATCGAATTTTCCATGATCGGCGTGTTAATCGCATCAATGAGCGCAAGGAATTCTTTCATGTGTCACTCACAGAAATAGCGGAGGCAGTGTTATCCAATCATGGAGCGATTGAATTCCTACATGAAGCTGAAGCACAAGACTATCGTAAAACACTGGCTATGAATTCAGAAAAAGTAGACATTAATCAGGAAGGTGCTAAAACTCTGTTTTCATAAAATGCAAATAGTGTCACACAAAAAGCCCCGCCACCACGGGGCTTTTTCTATATTTGTGCATGAAAAAACTTCTACCTATAATTTATTTGGTTGCCCTTTCAGGACTCATACAATCCTGTTCGCAAGTCCAATCCTATAGTGGCAGCGGCTACACGGCTCCAGAGCAGCCGAAGACGGCCGAAGAGCTACGGGCCGAACTCTTAGTCAGCGAACAACGTGCTCCCGAGGAATACTTGAGAACAGCGGGCACTTATCGTCGAAACTTCATTGACCAGTTGGTTTTGGAAGGTGATATTGCGAATACGGCTAGCTTAGCTACTTTCAAAGACCCAGTGCTAACCGTAAGATGGTACTCTAAAACCAAAACGGAGATAGATACCAAGCAGTATCAAATTTATGAATTGGTACGGGCACACCACACCACCCACTTCAAGCTCAAAACAGATGCGCCCGATTGCGTGGAGAGCGTATCAATGGGCGTTTTAGATGCTACACCCGTTGAGTAAAATTAGTAAGCCCCGCTCACCACAGGACTTTTTCTATACCCATCGCTCACGCAAATGCTACCCGCGTGCCCCCCGCACGGCCAGCCAAAGCGCGTACCCACAGGATGCATCCTGCCCCAAGGGCTGCCTGCGCCTGCAGGTCCGGCTGCTGGCCCAGCAGCAGGCAGCCCAGCGCCCAAGCTACCAGTGCGCCACCAGTCAGGTGGTGTATTGGGTTGGCAAACAAATGCGCCAGGGGGAAAAGGTGCAGCCCGACGACGATGACAATGGCGGGTACCATGTCCTGCCCGTACCCGAGCCGGGGCAGTAGCCAGCCCAGCAGAAAAATAGTACCCCACTGGGCGGCATTGACCCAGCCAAATACGCGGCCGTGCCGCTTCTTCAATGCTGCTTCTTCAGGACTCACGGGTGCCGTGGGTACTTGTTTAGCCCGTTGCAACACCCAGGCGCTGACGAAGAGCAGGGCAAGGGCACCTAGTACTACGCCCGCCTCGGTAAGTAGCGTCAGGTGCTGAATGCCGACCAGCCAGAGACTGAGCCACGCGGCCCCAAATAGGGTGAAGAAAATCGCGCCGGTGGCACGGCCCGCGAGTCGGTATGCGGTCGTAGGTGTCATGCCGTAAAAATAAGTGAGGCTTGCAGGTGGGTACAGAGAAAGCGACGCTTACCAAGGCGCTTTCTCTATATTTGTCCCATGCAGAAAATTACTTTCTACGGCTGGCAGGTAGGCATGCAGAAAGTGGCCTTTTCCTTTCTGTTGCGCGATAGGGGTGGGCTAAACATAAAAGAAGCGCACGAGTCCACGGTGCGCGTCCTGAACGAACAACCAGTCACGCTAGAAGTGTCAGCAGAGTTAGCACTTCAACTATTAGCGCAGGCCGAGGTACTAGGCGTCAAGTGTCGCTTAGAGTCGTAGCTTCGCCGCTCTCGTAACCCTCGTTTCTATGGTCAGTTCTCCCTTTATCCTTATCAATAAGAACGGCCGTCGCCCCCTGCTGAATACAGCGCAAATCACCGCTGTAAAGGATATAGACCTCTTATTAACTGACGCACTGCGGCGCTCTTTTTGGCAGTATCCACCTGAGCAAGAAATAGTCTACTTGGTTAGAGTAGAGCAACCAGATGGTGCTACCGACTTCTTATTTACCGCTGAGGCAGAGCGCACCGAATGCTTTGATAAGCTTATCGCTGCCATCTCGCCCAGTGCCGTGATAGACAGTGCCCCAGGCCTGCCCCATACTTGGCCAGAGTTAGCCCGTATGGTGCCTACTCCCAAGTATACACTCGAAGGCAAAGAGTACGCCACGAAAGCAGAATATAAGCAAGCGCTTGATGCTATGCTCAATCAGTTGGGGCAAGACCGTGCAGAATGGGCTCGGCGCAGTGCCGCCGTCGGGACGCATGATGCATTACTACTAGTATCTTCCCCCGAACCATCCGCGCCCAAGCCGCTCAGGAAGCCGCGCACACCCCGCCAGTAAGGGAGAAGGTTTACTTATTGGTCGCAGGTATCGGCAGCGGCTGCGCGAGGCGTGCCAGGCTGTCACGGCGGGCGGCTCGGCGCGCCCGCTTTTGCCGAGCTATTCGTACTTCCTCCATCCACTGACGGCGCACGCCATCTTCGCGGCGGTAGAAAGCTACCTCGTCTTCATAGGCTAGCATACTCCAGGTGGGCAGGACGTACTGCACCTGCTTAGTCGCCTCGGCATACTGGACTTCCCAGGCAGGCGAGAGGATGAGCACCGTATCAGCTAATAACACGGTGTAGCGCTCAGCAAGCAGCCGCTCCAGTACCGCTATTTGGGCACCGCCTTTGCGGAGGTAGGCCGCACTGGGAGTACGCTTATAGTGAAACATCTCCCCTTCGTAGACAACTGGCCTAGTGTATTCCTGCGGGTCTTGCTGATTGGCACGGGCATTCGCACTCATGGACCGGGCGGCACTAATCGCATTGAACACGGTAAGCGCACCTTGTGCCTGGGCATCAGGGACAAGGGTTAAGCCGAGTAGGCTTAGGAGTAACAGGTGTTTCATTATAAAGTAAGGATATACTCGGCGTATTTCCGTGCAAAGCTATTGACATACTAGCAATAAGAAAATCCAGGAATAAGCCTAAACTAAAAAACCGTTACTGTCGGAGCTTTTTTATAGCTGCCTCAGCAAATCTTCATCTGCTGAAACGTAAAATGCTGCCTTATTATATGCCTGTGGAGTCTGCCACGTTACCTATCTACTTCCAGAACGCAGCGGTCACGCTACGCGAGCACCCCGACGGCTACGTGGTGTTCGAGTACAAAGCGGGCAAGCGAGCATTCTCCGACTTGCAAGCGGTCCTGACGCACACGGGCAACCTGTTACATCGGCGGGGGTGGAATAAGATTCTCGGCGACCAGCGCCTGATGGCTCCCTTTACCGAAGAGGAAACCACTTGGATAATGACCTATTGGCTCGACCATAACCGACAGCGCCCTGGCGGTATTTACGCGGCGGTGTTATTGGCCAACGACGTGTTTGCCCGACTCTCGGCTACCCAGCTGCGCCACGAAGCCAAGGCCGCTGCCTTGACCTATCGGCTTTTTGAGGAGGAAGTAGAAGCTACCGCGTGGCTGGCGCAACTCGGGTAAGCCTCGCGAGTAGAAAAAAAGCCCCGCGGTAGCGGGGCTTTTTTTTATGTCTAATACCTAGTGCTTAACATGACTGTTCGCTTACTTGATTGCGTATCAAGCATTTTACCTTATATCCACTACCTATGCAGCCGCATCCACCCCAATTACCCATGAATGATGTGGCCACCACGGCGGGCCCTCGAAACTGGAAGAGAGGGGCCCTGCTGCTCTTTTGCGTGGTGGCTGGCATTGCTGCCCTCATTGCCTTTATGCTGCCCAAAAAGCGAGTTGAGGGCCGCAATGCTCCTCAGCCGACCGAGCATCGGTCCACATCCCCAGGCTTTAATAATCCAACGCGCTAAGCACGGCATCCGTTTCCAAAAGTCCCGCCCACCAGCGGGGCTTTTTCGTGCCCACCCCTCCGGTAGCCCTAGGAGCATTATTAGCCATGTGTAGAAGAGGCGAGTTCTATCTTGGCTCGTATGAAATATCTGCTGCTGATCCTCTGCCTACTCTGCGCTGTTGGCGCAAACGCCCAAGCTTCGCCCTCAGCACGAGTTACCCCTCCTTATCACTACTGTGCGCTGGTGGTGGATGACCGACGCTTTTCCTCGCCTGACCGCCTGCAGCTCGACTACGGACAATCGGCACCGGGCGCGATAGCTGACCTAGAAATGACCGAAATGGCCCAAAATATCAGAGCCTCGCACTCCGTCATCGATGTGCTCAATTACCTGGCCCGTCACGGCTGGGAGCTATTTAACGTTACAACGGTTCAAACACAAGGGCGCAGGTCTAGCTTGGATAATACGACCAGCTATGTAGATTCGGAGACTCGTTATCTACTGCGTCGCCGCACGCCCTAGACTTCCGGCAGCCGCACTCCGTGCGCATAATCCTCCAGCGGCACGCTACTGCGGAAGCTGAGCAGCACGACGGCCTGGCCCCGCTCCTCATCAATGCTCACCTCGACAAATAACCCGCGTCCTTCATCGGCTAGGTGATAGAGGTTCACACCGCCCGCACCTTCCCAGCGGTTGGCTAGGAAGGTGCCTTTTTCGAAAACCCAGTGCAACTGCACATCGGGCGAGAGCAGGCGGAAGGTGTCAAGTGTCATAGGTGCAAAGAAAAAGCCCCGGCCTAGCGGTCGGGGCTTTTTTAGGTGACTACCGTAAAGCCCGGCGACCTGTCCCATAACAGTCGAAGTTTCTCGCGCTCTTCTGGATTGGCTAGCAACTGCGTGACAGCGGTGCATCGCTCAGCACTCATGGCTTGCCGGCCCCGCAGTTCGCGAATAAGCTTGAGGGGCTCCAGTTCCAACCGCTCGGCAATAGAGTAACCGGAGATGCCACTGTCGGCGAAAGTTTTCATTAGCGCCTGCTGCTCGGACGAGATAATCAACTGAAATTTCTTCTGGCCTCTGTTCTTGTTAGGTTTTCGCGGGATGGCAATGCCCTGAGTGCGTAGCGCTCGCCATACCTGATGGATGGCCACCTGCAATTCGGTAGCGATTTGCTCCGTATTGAGGCCTTGTTGGGCTAGCGTAATGATGCGGGCATAATCGGCGTTACTGCGGCGGGGGTTAAGCTGAGAAGGCATGAGGCCACAAAGAAAAGCCCCAACTGGGCGGGTTGAGGCTTTTCTTAAGTGGAGAATATCGGAGTCGAACCGATGACCTGTTGCTTGCGGAGCAACCGCTCTAGCCAGCTGAGCTAATCCCCCGATTCTTCGCAAACATACAGGTTAGAAGCTCAATCTTATACGGCTTGTTCTGCCCGCCTCTGGTTTATCTTAGGCTAGTGAAATTCCTCGTGCCGCTGCTGCTGCTTGCTACCCCCGCCTTTGCCCAGCGTCCGACGGCGGAAGCTGCTCCTCCTGCGGTCAGCTTTTGGCCCCTTGATGCGGCGACGGGCACCGTGGTCTTCACCGCCCCCACGGCTCGCCCCCGCGTGCCCGCTCTCGGTCAGGCCGAGCACCTACGAGCTTGGCTGAGCAGCACCTGTGCGGACTGGACGGAACTACCAAGTCAGGCGGACTCGACGCAGTTTTACCGCGGTCAGCTTCGAGGTGTGCACGCCGGGGTGCTGCTGAACTTCGCCGTGCGGGTGAGCCGTCGGCCGCTAGTGGGCTGGCAGTATATGCTGCTGGGCTTTCGGGTAGGGGCGCCCACCGGCGCCGGCCTGGTGCAGTGGGTGCCGCTGCATCGCGTGCTCGATGACCGCGATTATCAATCCGACCTGACCAGCTTTCAGCAGCAGTTGCAGCGAGCATTGCCTGGTTTATAAGCAAAAAGCCCCACCGAAGAGGGTGAGGCTTTTTATCAGTGAAGGGTGGCGTTCCGGCTAGGGCTCCAAAATTAAGCGGGTCGTCCAGGTTTGGCCATTTGCACTCAAACTCACGCTGTAGACGCCCGGCGTCAGGGTCGCGGGCAGGTTCAGCGGTACATCGGCTTGGTAGCCCATGGGAATCAGCTGCTGGGTGCTCACCGTGCGGCCCAGGATATCGGTGACGCGTACATTAATAGGTTGATTGGTCAAGCCGCGTAGGGCAATCCGCGTGGAGGCCGTGCCTGCGCTCGGGTTGGGGTACACGTGCACCTCGGCCGCCTCCCGGGCCGTAGGCGTGAGCGTGACCACGGGGCTGTAGGTGGCCGTCTGGTCCGTATCCACCTGCCGAAGGCGGTAGTAGGTCAGGCCCGCGAGAGCTCGGGGGTCGCGCAACTCATAATTGTGAGCCAACTGGCTGGTGCCGGCGGCCGCCACCCGGCCGATTTCTACGAACGCCCGCCCGTCGAGGCTGCGCTCCACGGCAAAGTAGGCGCTGTGCTGCTCGGAGGCCGTCGACCAGCGCAGCACGGCTTCGGACTCGTTCTGCAGCACCGCCTGAAAGCGCACCAACTGCACGGGCAGGGGCGCCGAGAGCGCATCATTGCGGGTGTAGCGAATAGGTGCCGTCCAGATCTTATCGCCGTCCGCCTGCGTGATGACGGCGTAATAGTAGTAAGTGGCCTGGTCGGGAATATCATCGGGGAAGGCGAGCGTGCTACTGCCCGAGCGGCTCGTGAGCTGGATGGCGGCCGTGCCGCTGCCCGGGATGCCGGCGAAGAGGGCAATCGAGCTCACGGCATCGTTGGGGTCGGGGTCGACCACGTTAAGCGTCAGCGTGGGGGAGCCAGCCTGGGTCAGCACGCTGCCCATGGGCTGGCCCGCCACCTGGAAGGTCACCTCCGCGTTGAAGTCGTCCGAGGCGTAAAAGCGCCGCTGCTGCAAGGCGTCGTAGAGCGCCGGCCGGGTTAGGGACGTGGCCAGCACCACCAGGCGGCCGGGGGTGGAGCGCCCGAAAACCGAGTAGTGGGTGTCGTGGTCGATGGTCGGGGCCACGTGGTAGCCCTGCTTGAGCGCATCCCGAAAGCGCGCCTCGTAGGTGCTGCTGCTGGGGTTAGAGTAGGTCGTGTTCGTGGAGAAGGCCGGACCCGAGCGCATGGCCGAGCCCACCAGCACCTGCGCCGTGGTGGCGTTGAGCGGCGCCGAGAGTAGGTTGTTGTAGTCCGTGGCCTGCGGGTGGGCCAGGTAGGCAATGGCCCCAGGCTGCTGGGCCACTAGGGCGAACATATTCGTGTAGTTGCCCTTTTCGGAGAACACGTCGTAGAAGGTCGGCTCCCAGCCGATGAGCTGATTGTAGTTGTAAATGATGACGTGACCGCCCCCCGAAATGGTGCCGTACTCCATGCCGTAGAGGGCAACGAAGGTGCCGTCCACCGTGGCCTGGTCCGCCTGGGCCAGGCCCTTGGCGTAATTCGCTAGCTTCATGCCCGCTTGGCTGTGATTGTGCTCACTGATGCCCATGAAGTCAAACTGCTGGGCGATGCGGGCCAGGGCGTAGTCGTCGGCCGGCGTGTAGGCCCCCGAGGTGCTGGCGTCCTTGTTGCCGTCGCTGTAGGAAGAGTGTCCGTGCAGATTGCCGCGGTAGAAGCGGTAGTTGCCCGCTACGGGTGGAGGCAGCGTGGTGGCTTCCGCCGTGGCCGCACTGCCCAGGTAGGCAATCGCGCAATCCGTGCCATTGAACTCGTACACGGCCACGTAGTAACTGGTGTTGGCCACCAAGCCCGTCACCGTTACGGCGTTGCCCGCACCGTTGTAGACTACATATGCGCCGGTGCCCAGCGCCGCGCCCGCGCCCAGCCGGGCCGAAGCCCGGTAGGTGGTGCCTTCCTGCGGCAGCGTAGCGGGGGTCTGCCCGGCCTGGACCACGACCAGGCGCTGGCTGCCGTTGCCGTTCTGCCAACTCACGTCCAGGCTCGTGCTGCTGGTGGCTGTCACCTGCGCGGCGCTCGCGGGGAGGGTAGGAGCCGTAGCCGGCACGCAGGGCAGGGTTGTGAACGTGCCCGTGGCGGGACTCGCCTGCAGGTAGTTGAGTGAGCAGCCCGCGCCCGTCGCCTCGTAGATGCTGTAGGAATAAGTAGTGTTAGCCGCCAGCCCCGTGACGGTGACCGTCGACTGGGTGCCGCTGTACACGGCATACGTGCCGGTGCTCACCGAGCCGCCCTGCCCGTAGGCGGGTGCGCTGGCGTAGGTAGTGCCGTCCACCGGCGCGGCCGCGGCCGCGGAACTGGGGCGCACCAGCACGAGGCGGGAGTTGCCGGTCCCGGCGCTCCAGCTCAGCTGCGCGCTGCTGCGGGTGAGCTGGCTGGCCTGGGCGGCGGTGGGACCGGCCGTGGGGTCAGCCTCCGCCACGCAGGGCGCCGTCAGATAGATGTTGTCAAAGAGGGCGTAGTCGGTGGCCGCGGTGGCGTGGTTCCACAGGCAGCCGATGTAGGGCAGGCTGGTACCAGTATAGGTAGCATCGTCGGCCGAGCCGAGCGTGGTGAAGGCCGTGCTGGGCGCGCCCGGGTCCTGGAAGGCGGTGGGGGAGGAAGCTGCTTCGAGGGTCCAGGTGTCCTCATCGGGCAGGTAGGTCACGCGCAGCGTCAGAAAGTTGTTGTTGAAGCCCGTGCCGCCCGAAACGATGTCGGTCAGAACCGAATTGGAGTTGAGGCCATTGGAATAGCGCACCAGTCGGATGGGGTCCGTGGCGCCGGTGCCGCCCAGCACCACGGCGTAGCCCGTGCCAGTAGCCGGGTTGCTGGTACTGCCAGCCAGCACGAAGGCCACGCCGTAGCTGGTGGGGTCGAAGCCCGAGGGGTTGGCGCGCGACTGCTGCATGTTCCAGGCCCAGGTTAGGACCTGGTTGTTGCTGTTGAGCTCGGGGCTATAGCGGGCGCTGACGTTGCGCGCCACGTACTCGCGGCCGCTCACGTAGTCGGTACCGGTGGTTGTGGTCGTCGCCAGGCGCAGCTGATTGCTGGCCACGCTGGCGCCGGCCGGGCCGGTTTCTGTCTCTACCCACTCGGGACCCACCGTGGCGTTGTCAGCCCGGTTAAAGTCGTCGAGTAGCACCAGGGTGCGGGCCGACACAGTAAAGGAACTGGTGCTGGTCGCCGTGCCCCCGGCCGTGGTCACGCTCACCGGGCCGTCAGTCACACCGCTCGGAACGACGGCTCGCAACTGGGTGGCCGAGAGCAGGGTGATCTGCGCCGCGGGCGTCCCGTTGAAGCTCACCGTGGTGCCCGCCAGAAAGTTGGTGCCCGTGAGGGTGACGCTCGTGCCCGCGGGCCCGCTGCCCGGGGTGAAGCTGGTGATCGTAGGAGCCTGCGCCACGCTCACAGTGACGACTACTTCGTTGCTGACCAGTTGGCCGCAGGCGAAAGTGGACTTCACGACCACGTAGTAGGTGCCGGCCGTTGAAAAAGCGGGCGTGTAGGTGCTGCCGGTTTGCCCCGTTAGGTCTGTTGTGTAGGGGCCGCCGCTGCTCGTGCTGTAGGCCCACTGGCGGCCGGTCGGTGTGCCGACCTCGGTGGCCGTGAGTGCAGTGCCGCTGGTGGTGGTGTAGATGCTCTGGGCGGCGGTAGGAGCGATGCGCACCGAGCTCACGGTCAAGCCCGCCGTGGCGGGGCTGACGGTGGCGGGGGTACTGGCCACGACACGCAGGCGGTAAGCTGTGCTGCCCGCAGTGGTACTGGGAATCGTAGCCGTGATGGTTTGGGCCGTGGTTAGCGCATTAGCCACACTGCCAATGACGGTTGGCGTCGCGGGGAAAGTGCCCGTGGCGTCCGAGAGTTGCACCGTAAACTGGTTGGCCGCTCCGTAGGTGCCGCTGGCCGTAAAAGAGACGTCAAGGCTACTTCCTGCGCAGGTGGTCGATGCGCTGAGCGTAGGGGTGCTAATACTGCTGGTAGTGACCGTGAAGGTGCCCGCCGCATAGGGCGTAGTGCCGGCGAGTAATACCACGTCGGCCGCTCCTACGGGGGTGCCTGGGGCAACGGTAGCGGTGACAGAATTGGCCGTGGCCGTGACGTTAGTGGCCGCCACGCCGGCAAACGTGGCGCCGGTGATGGCGTCAAGCTTCCCACCCGTGATGGTCACGACCGTGCCCACCTGACCGAAGGTGGGAGAGAAGCCCCCCACAGCCGTTACGCAGTACACGTAGTCCGCCGTCTTGGTCCGGTTGTGGGGCGTGGGAGCGCCCGTGGCAAAGTCAGCGCCGTTATTATCCGAGTCCACGCACACATCCTTGCGGCTAACGCTGAGTGTGGCGCTGGGGGCGGCCGTCGGCGTCGCGCCTTCAAAGCAGCTGGCCGTGCTGCCGTAGCCCACCAGGTCCACGACCGTTGTAAGGGCTGGGCAGCCGCCCGTGGTCGGCGTGAGGGTCGCAGTGGAATTGACCAACGCCACTTTGCCGGCCCCGGCGGCCAAGACGATCGTGCCGGTCACCTCGGGGGTGGGCAGGGCAACGCCGTTGGCGCCACCGGCTTCCTGGATCAAGTAGTAGCCCCCCGCCGGAATGCTGCCCGTCAGGGGCGTGGCGGACCAGGCGCTGCTGAGCCCAGCTGGCGCGTACTGCACGGAGTAGCCGGCTAATGAAACGGCCGCATTGGACACGTTGTGCAGCTCAATGAAGTCGCTGTTCAGGGGCGCCCCGGAATTGCCGCCGCCGCCGTAGACCTGGCTGATAATGACCGGCGAGGTGCCGGCCGCGTGGGCGAGTAGCGAGGGCCAAGCTATTAGTAATAACAGGGCGGTTAACCAGGTCTGAGGCAACCAGGCACGCGAGGGGGAAGCAGCAGCAGGGACTGACGCAGGCAAGGTGCCGGGTTGGTCAGACGAGCGCGCAGCAGGTAAGAATGTCATCAATAAGTAGGGATGTTGAATAAAAAACTTGAAAGAATACTATTATAAAAGTACGGCCCTAGTTGGGCACTTTCCTAGCTAGCAGGAGTGATTAGCGCCTAAGGACTGCTGACGAGGTATAGCGCCGCATTCGAGCCGCAAAACATAATTTTGTCTTAACCTTCGAGTGGCCTGCATGAGGCTCCTGTTGGTTGCCCTACTCCCTATTTGCCCTTTTGTGAAGTACTTCGTTGCCCGCTGCGGCTCCCTGGCATTACTCGCCCTGCTGGCCGTCTCCTGCGCCAAGACGGACCCTACCCCGACTGCTCCTACTGGCCCTACTCGGGATGATAACCTAGCCCTGGGTAACCCCAGCGGCGCGGTAGCCAGTACGAGTTCACCCACGAACTACTTGCTGGTAAAAGACCAGTATACGCTCTCCTATAACCGCGACCAGGGTAAGCCGAATTGGGTAAGCTGGCACCTAAGCCGCGCCTGGGAAGGCAGTGCGGCCCGCCAAGATGACTTTCGGGCCGATGCTAGTCTACCCAGCGGTTGGTATGAAGTCAAGTCCAGTGACTATTCGGGTTACGGCTTTGACCGCGGGCACCACTGCCCCAGTGCTGACCGCAACGGCTCGGTGGCCGATAACTCAGCCACGTTTTTGATGAGCAATATGATGCCCCAGGCCCCGAACAACAACCAGCAGACCTGGGCCAACCTGGAAGAGTACACGCGCTCGCTCGTTGATGCGGGTCAGGAAGTGTATGTCATCTGCGGCTCCTATGGCAAAGGGGGCACGGGAAGCATGGGCTACCAGACTACGATTGCCGGGGGTAAGGTGACGGTGCCGGCTCGCTGCTGGAAGGTGGTGGTCGTATTGCCAACCGGCAGCAACGATGTGAACCGTATTACAGCTAATACTCGCGTGATTGCGGTCAATACACCTAACGACAATGCCGTGAGTTCGAGTTGGGGTAACTACCGCACGAGCGTCGATGCGATTGAGGCCGCGTCGGGTTTGGACCTGCTCTCGGCTTTGCCCCTGAGTGTGCAGAATATGGTGGAGGCTAAGACCGATACAGGTCCTACTAACTAAGGAGGTATATCACCTTTTGCTCAAGTATTGAGTAGACCATTGCGGGACGCATACATTGCCAACCCGGCTGCGTTAGGAGTATTCGTTTTTTCTAATATTCTTTGCCGATGCCCCTCTACAGTACGGCGACTAAGAAACAATTGCTCAGCAATTTCACCCGCTGTATGGCCCTCACAGATGAGGCGTAGCACTTCATGTTCACGTGGTGTGAGTTGTACTACATCCAGCATTTTTGTTGTATGACGCGTAGGCTGCTGTAACTCGCGCATTAAAGCACGCGAAATAGGTGGAGTGACGTGGTGGCCTATCGTCAATACATCTTGAATAGCTTGGCACAAATGCTCCTGATCTGCATCTTTAGGCAGGTAGCTGCGCACCCCCAGCTTCAGCATTTGAGTAATGTATTTGTCGGCGGAGAACATCGACAAGACGATAATTTTTAAGTCTGGAAACTCCGCTAGCAACTGTTTAGCCACTTCTGGTCCATCAAGGCCCGGCATCTGTAAGTCTAACAGTAGCAGATCAGGTACTCGTATCCGGCAATAGCTAAGTAAGTCGGCGAATTCTCCAGTCTCTAGTACTTCTTCTACATAAGGCAGCGTTTGTAGAATATAGCGCATACCCTGTCGAAACAGCGGATGGTCATCTAGTAGGGCTATCTGAACCTGAAAATCAATGGTGGCCATACATATAAAGGAAAAGACAACCGGTTTGTAACTTAGGCAATGAGAAAGCCTCAAAATTTAAAATCTTGCTAGATGCTGATTGTTAAGCAACTACTGCTTATAAATAGGTTCCAGGTCTACTATAAAACAAGGTTAGTGAAAGATTCCTTTTTAGAAAATTATTACAACTGTTATCCGTCTGCCGGCCGCTGTCAACATGAATGCTATGCGGTTAAAAAGGGCAGACCACTTACTACTTCTCTGGACGCATCCATAAGGCGATACTGTAGCAGCAGTAAAGCAGCATAAAAAGTAACGAGTGTAAGCCCCAGATATTCATGTTCAACTGATCGGAGTAGCGCAGTAGATAGTTACTGAATAGGGCAATCTGAAGATATCCCATGAAATAAATCATTAACCCTGTCGACACCCAAAACATAGGTTCGCGCTCTAAGCGCGTGATAGTCAGTTCTTGGAGCAGCTTTCGAAAATACAGTCCAACTAGTCCTAATATCAAGACACTCTGCACTATTTGCTGCCCAGGTCGGAATAACATTACGTTATTTGATAAACTGTCTATTATGGCGTAGGCAGCGAAGCTACCGATTAGCCAGGGCAACAGGCGAGTAAAAGGTACTGACTGCAACGCATGACAATACACTATTGCCAATAACCCAAACTCGCCGACCGTATAAATAGGCATCAAAAATAAGTTGTTGCGGTGCTGTAACAGCATCGCTAGCCCCAGCACCTCCATGGGTAAAATAAACCCAATGAGTCCTGCCGCCAGGTAACGTAAACTCGGCTGCAATCGCCTGAATTGTACGCCTCCAATGAGTGTTGCGACAAAGACGGGTACCAGAGTTAGTCGCAATAATATCTCCTGCGGAGAAAGAGGCATAGAAAGCAGGTAAAAACTTAAGTAGCTGTGAGTAAGAGATTTAAAAATTACCTAATGGCCCGGAGGACACGGAGTAGACATGTCAAAAAAGGATTCGCTAACTTCATCATCTGCCTCTTCTGCGGTGAGGCTCTCCAACTCACGAGAAGTTGAGCTACGTGTACTTGTAGTCGTGACTGTCGTCGCCTGCGTAGCTACGATAGGAAGCTCATGGAGGCGCAAGACAAGTCCGAACGTTTGGGTTGGCTCTGTACTATCTTGGACAGCAGAGTAGTACTCGTGCAGACCAAAGTTGACGCGCAAATTATAATAACGTTTCTTATCGTGTACTAATGGCAGGGCGTTAAAAAGTGGCTCTCTAAAGTCCGCAAGGCTAAAGCGATATCCTTCTAATGGTCCATAATTAGTAGTAAACAGGGCCGGTGTTATCGCATCAGCATGGCGCCAGTTATATAGCCACTTACTAACCATATGGTGAGGCACCTGCTCTGCTGCGTCAGGAGAATCAGCGACGGATGCCATTTCGCCTGTTGATAACAGCTGGTTTTCTAACAAAAGGGTAGCTTCCCCTTGGACTTTTGGAACCTCGGTCGCTAGTGGCTTATGCGTTTCAACATCCTCATTCGATACATAGTATGCTGACACGCGCGTTCCTTGCGCGTTGGTGGCAAATAGAGCAACTGTAAAGCGGGCACGCTTAGAAGAGGCGTTCTCTTCTTCGGAGTTCATGAGTAGGAATCGTGCCTCGATGTAGCTGGCCCCTACCGTTGAAACCAAGAATATAATATGCTCCAGAGGGAAAGTGACGAGTAACGTGCGCGATTTTTTATCATTAGTGGGCTGGAAGCTGCGGCGTAATATTTTGTGGTGAGGCGAGGTAAGCGCGCTTAGCCATTGGGCAGCGTACCGGTCAAAGTGCTTTTGATGGATGATGCCAGCAGGGAGGATAGTGTTTTGCATATGTGTAAGAGTGAAGCACGGGAGTTGAAACCTGATTGGTCGCTGGTCCTCCTAGCAAGATGCGTAGCTAGTGGTATCCAAAACCAAGTTGTAATAGGGTCGAAGAGTTACAAAAGCTAAATGAGCTCTACTACTCCCACAAAGTACCGGTGCTGACCCGGATAATTAGATGCGTAAGAATACGCAGATTAAGAAGCAAGTATTTTTACTTGGTCTTGGGTGAAAAACCTTTGGTTATAAAGTCAGGATTGCTGTTTTTGTCTGCATGCTAATCAACTAGTCATTGAATCCGACAAGGTCGCAGAGTATAATTTCCGTTTTGCTGCCTAGATAATAATTAGTGCCTAATTGACTAGTAGTCAACCTAGTGAAAAAATGCCAGGTAGTTCAGTAAGTGAGCTGAAAAGCACCCGTAGCGTCGTTGTAGGTTACAGTCAAGCTGGTAGTACTGCTGTTGAATGGTACTAGTAATGGGCTGCCTACTACGATCAACTCCATGCCGCTGGCCAGCGAGCCTCCCGGCGACTGCGCCCAGATATACACGGCGGGATTCGGAGTCATAATATCGGTTTGGTTTTGAAGTACTGTGTCAGCCGTGACGGGGGCGGCCGCTACTGGGCTGTTGCTCACACTGGCTGCTTGCAAAAGACCCACTGTGAGGGGAGCTCCAAGCGAACCGTTCTGGTACTGATTAAGCAAGGAGTAGGAGTCGGTTGGCGCTGGCGTGGCGCTAGGGCCGCTAAATGTTCCGGCGGACCCATAGGTGTAGGATCCACCCAGTGAGGCGCTAGACAGCGAATTAGCGGGTATAATGGCCTCCTCCATTATGGGTAAGGCAGTAGCCACGTAAATGCCGTAGGTTTCTTGCCAGCTCACAACAAGGGTAGCCTGCGGGGCCATGGCCAACCACGTGACTTGCGACTGGCTAAGGCCCTGAGCCGTCGGGACGGCTTTAGCTAGCAAAATCTTATCGCCGCCCAAGTGAAAATTTTGGAGTTGTATTGAGGTTAGATTAATGGTGAGGGTGAACATAGTATGAGAGGCATAGGATGTGTAACACGCAGGTAGCCCGGCTGGCCTGAGCCAGCCGGGCTACGGCTGCGAAAAAAGGAAGCTAGCTGCCAGGGAGGGCTTCTTTTTCAGAGTCGGCTACTGACCGCTCGAACTGTGATACTGGGCTGGCTGCTACTGTGCAGGGGATAAGAATGGGCCCGAAGGGAAGCTGGGTAGCTACATAGACACCTGTGATGGAATAAGTGGTGCCTCGCGTTGGCACTATGCCAGCGGCAAACGTGCCGCACTGGATGCGGGTAATAGTGCCCACACTGTTAACCCAGGCATCGCCCGTACCAGCGCGATTCAGAAAGCTGGGGCCATGTTGGTCGACGACGTTAACTTCTTTAATAGCAACAGGCATAAGAACATAGTAGGGAAAAGTAAGAAAATATGCTTTGGGCTGGTTTTACCTCTGCTCAAGGCAGGTTTAGGCCTTTTGAGCATGCGAAGTCCTCTCGCTCAGGTGGTGTATGGCAGCTGGGCTATGGCTACTAACCACGTTGAAGGTGGCAGTGCTACTATCGTAGGTAACCGTGAGGTCGGTCGTGTCGCCGCCAAATTGCAGTTCCGTGCGATTACCAGAGATGACTGTCACCACCGAATTACCCACTATCTGGGCCTGAGTCCAGATGTAGACGTGCGTATAGGGCGTCATTTCAGCTGTTTGTCCCTGCATAACCGGAGCAGCCGACACTGCATTTCCTGTCACCTGCTGGGCACCAATGGTAGCATTCTGAAAGAGGCCCACAGTCATAGGCGTGCCAGGCGCGACATTTTCGTACAGATTGTGCAAGCCAAAGGCGCCGGGTTGCCCAGGCAATTTAGTGGGCCCGTTGATTATGCCAGCTGCATCTAACTCATAGACCGTAGCGATGGTAGCGGGCATTGGACTAGCGGAAAGCTGGTCCAGGGTAGCTCCGTTTGTTATTGCGCTAGTCGAAGCATAGACGCCATAATTCTCCTCCCAGCTTACAACGTTTTTGGGTAGCCCGTTGAAGGCCAGCCAGGCTACATCTGGAGTTTGACCAGCGGTGCTGGGCTTAGCCAACACGATTTTGTCGCCGTTTGCATGAAGCATTTCTACTTGTTCTTTGGTCAGATCAATGGTGAGAGTATACATGGGAAAGGGAGAATGGAATGAAGTACCTACTCTAATAGAGGCTTTTCGGTAACCGCCTGGTAGTCTGACTGCGCAGTCAATCAACTAAATAGTTGATGAGACAAAATTCGGGTTCTCGCGTTCGGCCCGCTAGCGCTAATCCACTTGTTTTCTGAAAGGCGTATTTCCAACTAATAAGCAGGTGTTTCTACATCTAGATCTACTTGAGTAGATCTACCTGCCAGTAGAGCAACTAGCCTATGCTGGAAGGACAACTATCTATGCACTCCACCTCCTAGTCGATGGTATTGGGGCGTACGCCCGGAGGTTTTCATCGCTGCCCATTTGCGGCCGGGGGTTTGCATAAGATGAGGCAAGCAGCAGTAGTTACTGCGCTCCACTTTGCTTCACTATATCCCATGAAAACTTTCCTGTTTGCCACACTCGCCGCCGCCTTCCTTACCACCACTAGCGTCTTCGCTGCGCCTATCGCCAGTCAAGACGGCCGCGGTTACCCGCCGGTCGAGCGCGGCCGCGACACTCGGAATGACTACGGCCGTGCCTATCGCCCCGACTTTCGGGAGCGGGACCGCCGCCCTGATGGCCGCCGCTACGACCGGCAGCCGAACTACAGTTACAATCAGGGCCTGAGCTACGGTTACGAGCAGCCGCAACCAGTGATTTTACAGCCCCGCCGGCCCGTCGGCATCTCCATCAACGTGCAGTTGTAGCAGCAGTTGGTAAATATTCGGTTTCATGACATGACTACAAACAGAAAACCCTAGCCTGATAAACTAGGGTTTTCTGTTGATTGAACATTTAGGCTAGCCATTAGCTAGCTTATCAGTATAGCCTGCCCGGCCTTCAGCAGCCTTAAAATCTACCCATTTTACATGCGGTGGACTCTGGCGTAGGGCTTGAGCCGTTGCCTGCGCTAGTCGGTTGTAATCGATCGCCGGACCAGCCGGGCCCCGCAGCTGGTCCAGCACTAGTGGTGTAGCCACGCCGCCCATGGCCATGCGTGGTACAGGGAAATTGGTGGTGAGAGCACGGCCGCCGGCCAGCTGATTGATGGCGCTAGCCATGGAGAGCAAGAGCGGATTCTGGCTCACGCTACGGGTGAGCACTGGCTCGCCACCTTCTATTTCAATGCCGACTTGCTGCCCACGGCGGAACAAGGGAATGCCGCCCTGCGCGTGGCGAGGACCGCTGGCAATATGCCCACCCCCAATGTCAACGACAGCACCTTGCTCCAGTTTCAACACAGCGGCCGCCGAAGCCGCAGCGCCAGCAATCGCTAAAACTTTTTCAGTAATCTCGTAGGCTGTGCCCAATGCCGGCCCAATAATCGGAATTGCTTTGATGCTAGCAGCCGCGAGTGAAATGGCGCTCAATTCCTTTTGCAGATTCAGCTCGATTTCTGCTAGCGCTAAAATCTTGCGGAAGGCCATCGCTGCCTGACCTGCGGCCGACTCCTCTCCGAACAGGGTGATGATGGTATCAGTAGCTTTCTGGGCCGATTGTACAGTGGCCTCCTTGATAGTCTGCTTGGCCTCCTCCGTCTTTTTCACATCATCCGTGTGGCGGCGGCGGGCGGCGAGGTCTTCGGCATCTATCTGCTTCTGATTCTCGCTGTTGTCTTGCAGGTACTTTTTATTGATAGCGGTCTGGGTGTCGGTACCAATCTTAGTGAGCTGGGCTAGCTTCTCTTGGTACTCACGCTCCTGTATCAGCCCATCTGCGTAGGCCGCCTCCACTAGCTGCTTGCGCCGAGCAATATCGTCCTGCAGGGCCTTGGCCACCTGCTGGTATTCGAGGTCGCGCTGCTGCTGGGCGGCCGTGGTATTGATTTTGGCGATGGCCGCCGTGTTGTCAGCGTTGGCCTGTAGCTCAGCGATGGCCTGCTGGCGCTGCTCCTGAATCTGCTTGGCCTGCAACTTCAGCGCCTCTTCACTGCCTGCCTGCTGGCCAGCCAACTCGGCGGCGGTGAGATCGGACTGCGCCACAAGGGCGGCCTGTAGTTTACGGCGATTGAAGTCGAGGGTGAGAGCTAGACTCTCCGACTCGTACTTGGCATCGATGACTTTCTTAGCCGAAGCAGTGAGCCCCTTCACATTCAGCTCAGCTTGGTAGCCGTTGCGTAGCTTCTGCTGCAACAGGCTGAGCTCTTGGTCGCTGTTGGTCTGCACTTGTTTCAGTTGGCGGTCGAGCAACTGCGCTTCGAGAGCCAGGGCGTCTTTGCGCAGGGCTAGGCGTTTGTCGAGCGCCTTAGCGGTTAGGTCTTTTTCCTTATCCAAACCATCCTTAGTGAGTTGGAAGCGGTTGGTGATGAGTTCGTTTTGCTTGCCAGCCGCATCCTCCTGAATATCCTTCAACTCGTTTTCGGCATCCTTCAACTCTTTGTACAAGTCCTCATTGCGATCGCGGCCACCAGCTTGCTCCAGCTCGGCTTTCTTCACGGCAATGCGCTCGCGGGCGATTTCGACCAACTTACCCTCCCGCTGTAACTCCACCTTGTAAGCATCCTCATTGGCCTTCTGACGCACGGCGAGCGTGTTGAATTCATTGTCCCGAATATTTTTCAGGCGCTCGACCTCATTGAGCAGCTTCTTGTTGGTGTCAATATTATCGTTCGTATCGCGTTCTAACTTCCGCTGCATGGCGCTGAGGCGTGCCCCCGCTTCGGCGGCGGCATCTATTTCCTTACCGAAACTCTTTATCTTCTCCGTGCCATTGGTGATGCCGGTAGTTGCTTGAATAAAGCTGTCGCCAATCTGGCTGATATTGCCCGATTTGATGCCATCGATTAGCACACCCACGCTTTTGATACGGTTAAGCACATTGTTGCCGATAAAGTCCAGCAAGTCTGAAAAGGCTTGCTTGGGGTCCTCGGCTGCCTTTACCAGCTTGCCACCGAACTCTATAGCCAAATTGGTCACCACCCGCACCACTGCGCCGAAGGTGGCCAGCTTTTGATTGAGGATGGCCGTGCCCGCCTGAGTGCGCGTTAGGAAACCGATGACCGAGCCAAGCACTACGATTAGGGCACCGAGGCCAGTAGCCAGCAGCGCTAAGCGTAGGGCGCCGAGCACCGTCACGTTGCCGCCGATAGCAACCTTAGCCAGCGCCTGGGCCTGGGTGAACTTCTCCTGGTACTCGGTGGCTTTCGACACGGCCCCACCCAACACTTCTGAGTTTTTGGCAGCATCAAGCAGCCCACTACCCAGACTCTTCGCCGGCTTGTTGGCTTTGTCAAGGGCCTGCGTGGCACTACTGATGCGTACCTGAAGTTTCGTGTAGGCCTCGCTTCCCTGGGCTACCTCGGCCTGCTCAGCTTCAAGCTTTACCAGGGCCGCGACCAGTGGCTGCACCTGAGCGGTGTACTGGTCAAGCCGCTGCTTGGCCTTGTCGTAGCTCATGCCCGCCTCCCCACCCGCTGCGATGGCGGCCGCCTGGTAGGCTTTAATTTCACGCTCCGCCTGCTCGAAGGCGGCGCTGTCGG
Source organism: Hymenobacter ginkgonis (assembly GCF_009755225.1). Taxonomy (GTDB): domain Bacteria; phylum Bacteroidota; class Bacteroidia; order Cytophagales; family Hymenobacteraceae; genus Hymenobacter; species Hymenobacter ginkgonis. The sequence continues at coordinate 303,160 of NZ_WQKZ01000004.1, read as the reverse complement.
TAGCGACACCCTTTTGCTGCTCCCGAATTTTAACCAAGGCCTGGGCCAGCGCCTCGAGCGAGCCGGTGGGCACTTTGATTTCGGGTAGCTCAGTCGGCGTGTCTTTAATCTGCTTGCTGAGGGCCCCAATCTGAAAACCGATTTTACGCACTTCCTCCGTTACCTCTTCGCCCGAGGTAGCTAGCTGCTGCTGCTGCTCAGTGAGCTTAATGAGATCTGCCGTGGCGGGGCGGATGACCTCACCATACTCACGTAGGAAGTCCGTGGTCTGCTCGTAGCTCTTGCCCTCAGCGGCGCCCCGCTGAATGGCAGCCTGCTGCTGAAAGCCAATCTTATTGCGCAAATCGTACGCTTCCTGGCTGCCGGCGGTGACGCGCTTTTCCTGCTCCTGCAAACTCACCAGCTGTTGCACCAGTTTCTCCAGGCTATCATTCTTAGGGTAGTTGCCGATACTACGGGCAAAGTTTTGCTGGACCTCGTCGGTGGCTCGCAAGCGTACGCGCAATTCTTCAATCGTTTTGCTCAGCGCCTGTGCTGACTCTGTGCTATTATCGGCTGAGCCGTCCAACTGCTGAAATTGGCGCTGGGCCAGCGAAAGGGCGGCTTGCAATTCCTTGTAGGAAGTACCCGTACCTGCTATCGCCCCGCGGTAGAGTTCCAAATCTTTGGTTAGGCTGCGCTGCTCGCCCCGCTGCAGTGTCAATTGATTCGTGAGCTTGACGCTCTGTAGGGCATAGTCATCCGCGCTGATTTTGTCCGTATCGCGCGCTTTAGTGAGCGCCGCCTGGGCTTTGCGAGTAGCCTCTATTTCGAGCACGAGCTTCGCTAGCTTCTGCTCCGTATTCGTCTCATCGAGCTGGACCCGAAGTAGGACGGTGTTGTTATCGCTCATAAATTAGGAGGGGCTACCGCCTACGCGGGTGAGAGTAGCCAGGAGTCGCCGACCAAGGGACTGCGGCTTGTCAACCTGCAGTGGGACTATGCGTCGTAAGCCTGGCTGGTACAGACCAGCGGGCAGGTTACCGCTCAAGGCCCGCTCGTAACTGGCCAGAAAAAACAGGCAGTCGGCGTACACCTCCGTCACGGGGCTAGCCAGTACGACCGCATGTGCTGCTGCTAACTCCTGATCAGTAGCACGACTGCTAGTAGGGTGGCGGAATAAGGCGTAGAGGTAAGCGCCGCGCGCCAGTTCCGGTGCGCTAGACTGAGTGGCTAACCACTCCTGTGCCTGGCAATAACGCCCGTAAGCGCAGTGTCCAACCTCGAACAGCCCGGGCGTAGGCTGCAGCTGCTGCAAGGGCTCAATGTCGAAAAAGAACAGTAGCTGGCGAGTAAGCGTGGCCTGCTCATCTTCACTGAGCTGAGTTACTTGCTCGACTGTGAGCCCTGAGAGTACCTGTTCGATGGGAGGGCTATCTGGCCTGGCTAGTTGCACACAGGTCGCTACAGTGAGGTCCGCCCAGCGGGTAGGCATGGCATGCGTTTTGGTGCCGTCGGCAGCGATTAGGAATTCGGGCATGAGGCAGGGGCGTAATGGGTGGGAGTAATACCAGCAGCTAATTCTTCCTCCAGTAGCCGCTGGCTCCGGCGCACTTCAGCCAGCAGTACTTCTTTGACGCGCGCCAGCCCTTCCTCTTTCAGAAAAGTCAACGAGATAGGTTCTTCAGTGCCTTCCCCATCGGGGTCAGCGTCAATCGTGAGGGTGGGGACCTTGGCCGCGGTCAGGCTTTCGATGTAGGCCGCGTCTTTGTCAAACTGAATTAAAGCTTCGGCTGGCGTCAAAGAGGATACAAGCATAAAAATTGAGGTAAGGGTTGGTGTTTTTGAATGTAAGGAGTTGACTTATCGGCCACCTATCGTGACAAGTGAGGAGGGAGAACTGCGGCTCCTGGGCTTCAGATTGTAGCGGGCAATAGCCTGGCACAAGCAGTCGAGCATGTCGTCGTGGGCCGCATTGGGGAAGCTGGCGCACTGGCTGATAAAGGGCTCGTTCCAGCTGCCATCGAGGAGCACGACGCGGCCGGCCTCGATGAAGGGCGAGACGCTATTGACCCGCTCAAGCTTGCTTCCGGTGGGCGTGGGCGCTTCCACCACGTTTAATTGAGTAATGCTGCGCAGTTCTTGCACCACGCTTTTGCCCGAGGCCTTGGGCTCGACGTGGAGCTTACTGCTTCTAGTGTAGCCGTGGAGGGTTACGAGCTCAAACAGCCGCTTTTTAAGCTCGGGTAGCTCCAGCCACATCTCACCCGCGTAGCGTACATAGAGCGTCTGGCCGAGGTAGCAACTGGCGAGTAGGGCGCTGGGGTCATTTTTCTGGTTTTCGGTATAGGCGGTGTCGGCGTCAAAAAGCCAGGTTGCTCCCACTCGGCCGGCCAGCGCCAGAAACGCTTCGTAGCTGATGGTGCGAAACCACGCTTTCTTGAGTAGGCCGCCCTCATCAGGAGCCGTGAGCTGCTGTACCTGCCCCGCGTAGCCGTAGGAGCCCAGTGTCAACTGTAGCCCTTGCAGCGCCACTCGCGAGAGGCGCTGCGGGTCGAGTAGGCCGTCGACGTAGCGGGCCCGAAGCTCAAGCGGACGCACCTGCGCCCCAACTTCGCCCGTGGTGGCGTCTTTGGTCAACTCACCTGGCAAACAGATATGGCGCAGCGGTCGGCCCGAGGCCAGCCACTCGCCGGCAGGGTCCTTTTCATGCACGCGCTGCATCACCAAAATCGTGACGGTGCGGGCCTTATCCGTTTTGCGGGTGGCCAGGGTCTTGAGGTGGGCGGAAGCTGCTGCCTGGCCCGCCTCGCTCACGGCCGCCTGCGGGTTGAGCGGGTCGTCAAGGATGATAAAGTCAGCGTGGTTACCCATGGCCCCGCCGGTGCCGGTGCTGGTGGTGTAGCGCTGGCCCAGGGCCGTGTTGCGGTAGTCGGTTTTGCCGTCTTGGTCGTCCTGAAACTCAAGGTGGCCAGGAAAGAGGCGAGCGAACTTGGCGGATTTCAGACACAGGCGTGTTTTCACGGCGTGGCTGATGGCCAGTGGCGCCGCGAAGCTGCTACTCAGGATGCGGATGCTGGGCCGCTTAAGCCAGAGCCAAGCGGGAAAGAGCTGGGTAACGGTGGTGCTCTTGCTAGTGCCCGGCGGCACGTTGATGAGCACATCGGGCTGGGCCTGCTTGGCTTCCCAAATGGTGTAGACTTCCTGCAACTGGTCGCAGAGGTAGCGAATGTGCCAGTTAGGCACGAGTTCCACGGCCTCAATGGTTTCCCAAAACTCCAAGAAGAACTGGTAGAAGCTATCGCGGCAGAGGCTAGCCACCAACTCGTCTTCGCTGACCTCGGCCAGCAGCGTGCTGAAGTCGATTTCTTCAACCATCGGCCAGGCCCTCCTCGCCATTGGTTTCGGCCTGCGCCGCGGCTAGTCGCCGTTTCATGGCCAGCAGTGCCAGCTTGTCTTCGGGCGTGAGCTTGCTCAAGTCATAAGCTGGTTCCTGCTTGATGGTTTGCTCGACGCGCAGCTTATCGCTGAATTGCTCGGGTAGGCGGGCCTTGAGCAGCAGCGTCAGCAACGCATCGCTGTAGACCATTTCATAGTAGGGCTCACCCGTCTCCGGGTGCATGATGGGATCGCCGTCCTTGGTGAACTTGTAGGTACGGCCACCCTCCACTGCCCGGCGCCAGGCTTCGCGCAATAGCACGTCGCTAGCGATCTTTTCGGCCGTCTGCCAGTCGGCAGCAAAGTCGGAGTTGCGGGCCTTGGCTTTGTAAGCGGTGTCGCGCGCAATGCCCGCGGCTTTGGCAGCGTCCGTTACATTGCCGTTCAGCCCCAACGCACCCAGAAAAGCCGCCCGCCAAGTGGGCAAGGGCGGCCACTCAGGTGCGTGCGTTGGATTGTAGACAACTGTAGAAGGGGACATGCTCAAAGGTCTAGTGGTGAGCATGTGGAAGCTAATTTTAGGATAAGTTTTGTTGCGCAGAATTGTGCAACATGCCTTAGGCTACCTGCAGCCGAAATAACTCAGGGCTATCGGGGTCAGGCGCCAGTACAAAGCGCAGGGCCGTGACCTCGGCGGGCTGGTCAGCAAAGAGCAGGTTGCTGCGGTAGAGCGCCCGAAAGCGTAGGTGACCGCGGTCGGTGCTGCCGTGCAGGCGGTAGGGCGAGCCGGCCCGGCGGTCCAGCCGCCAGCAGTCACCCTTGCGGGCTGGCGGCAGTAGGTCGACGTGGGCATGAGGGCCGTGGGTGCGGCGGGTGGCTTCGCCGTTGAGGTTAACGAGGCTGCTGCGGTAAACCGTCAGCGTGGGTACGTCCTGAGGAAGGGGTTTTGCAGAGGTGGGCATGAGGGAGGGTAGATTAAGCATAAGTGGTGCGGTTATCTTCGCCGCCATGAAAAAACTGATATTCTTCGGAGCGTACCTACTATCACTGACTTCGCAGCCGGTAATGGCGCAGACAGGTGGGGCAGATATAGTAGTGGTGCGGGTAGCAGAGGTTATTGGCCATATTCACTTAACCATTGAGCGGGCTGGGCAAGAGCCCGAAGAGGTTAGCTCTGAGTGGGCCGATAAAGTCTCAAAAAATCAGCGTGCGTCAAAGGGCTATTTTGATGCTCTTAGTAAGCTCTATCAGCAAGGATATCAAGTGCAGGCAACTATTCCAGGTGCTGAGTATGCGAATGGGGGTGCTGTTTTTACGACTTTAATTTTTACCAAGCCGATTGGTAAGTAGCAGGGTGCATCTACTTGCCAATGGGTAGGGGGTGATGATCGGCATAGAATAGGCGAGAGGTAAAAAGGAGGCTGCGGCTAACTTTTTATTTTTCAACTTGGCCGCAGAAAAATCAGCGTTTTTGATGGTGCTAGGATGCTTTTTTGCAGGTTTTAGAAAGGGGGTAGACAATGTTTTCAGCTTGCTCCATATAATTTGTATTTTTCTTATTATCCGCGTATTTATAAATAAGAAAAATACAAAACATGTAAAGTGTATAGGCTGAAATGTAAAAGGTGCTTTTTGAAGCAGTAAAGCACTGTGTAGTATGTTGACTCACAGTAAGTAACGCTGCGGCTAACTTTCAATTTTAAAAGTTAGCCGCAGCCACTGGTAGTAACAGGTAAGTCTGATCACAACGAGAGTCCTTAACTCGCCACTTTTTCTTCTCGAATCCCAGCTTTACCAGCCAGCTATTAAAGCGCTGGTAGCTGGTGCGTCGGTCGCCCGTCTCCGTCTGGTAGCGGCCAAAAGCATCAGCCGCCCAAATACCTGGCTCATTGGTGGGCACGCCCGCCGCCACCAATTCAGCCGCAAATTCTATAAACTCAGTCCCCGTCTCCTGCTCCAGCTTGCGGGCCGCCAGCGTGGCTGAGGGTAGCTGCTGCAACTGCCGGCCACTGGCCAGAAAGCTTTGCACCCAGAACAGGGCCAGGTTGAAGAAACGATTGTACTCGGCCACATCTGTTTCCCAGCCTTCCCGAAAGAAGCCACGGCCAAACTCGTCCTTCGGCGTGTGGGTGGCCGAGTAGTGGGGCGCCAGCGGAATCTCTAGCTTTCGGCCCTCGTGGCTGCTGCCGTCGCCCAGTAGCACGTCGTTGGTGGTCATGGCGAACTTAGGTCCGTCCGCGAAAGGAATGATGAATTCAGGCTGGTTCTTTTTGTTGACGGCCAGCTCTGATACGATTTCGGTAAACAGCTTTTTGAAAGGCAGCCTCCGGCCGTCCCACTCGTCGAAGTAGAGGATACGGGTATCGAGGTCTACCCGCGAAAACCGAAAGCTGTCTTCGAAACGAAATGTGGCACCGGGTATCAGGGTCACTTTGATGAGTTCCCCCACGGCGCGGATCAGCAAGCTCTTGCCCGTACGCCCGTCGGGCTTACCGGTGGTGGCCACCTCATCAAGGAAGATGACGCAACGCGCATTGAGCTCTTCTTTGTATCCATGTAACAAATAGCCCAGCGCGTTTTGCAGCACCCTCAGGCGGGTGGTATCCTGGGCGCTCACATTAGTCGTGAAAGCATGAAAGTCGCACTGCTCAGCCTCGGGACGGCTAATAAGTACCACGTGGTGCGGCCGCACCTGCTCGGTCCAGATAAGGCCGGGTAGCTCGGCGTAGGGCAACGCCTGGCGCTCGGTGGCGCTGACCCGCACCCAGCAGTTGGTAAAGAAGAAGTAGGCCTGCTCCCGTTCATCACGCAGGAATGGTTGGTCGAGACTCGGCAGGTTTTGCAGAAACTTAGGGTCATAATACTTACCGTCCTTCGCAAGCACCAAGTTCTGAATCTGGAAGCGGTACACCCCCCCGTCAAACTCATAGGGCAGGTTATCAAGATAGGCATTCACGAAGTCCCGCAGCTGCCCGCCGTCCTGCCGGTGCACGATGTTCGCCTGCACTCGCACAATGAGGTAGCTGGCTTCGCCGATGCGGTACTTGCGGAAGCCTTCAGCGGCCAGCCAGTTCTTATAATCGTTATCGCTGAGCTGCACCTTAGCCGGCCCGTCGCGCTTGGTTGGCGGCTGCAGGTACCAGAAGGTGAGCAGCGTGGGAGATTGCTGTTGTTCCTTAGCCAGTGCCTCGATGGCGGCTTGCACGCTGGCCAGCGGCACGTGGGCCTGGGTGGCAATTTCCTGCGCCAGCGTTACCACCGTCCCGTAGGCCTGCCGGGCCTCTCGTAATTCTTTGCGTACCCGTAGCTGAAGCCACTCAGGTAGCAGCGGTTTGGCGGGGCCTGTTTTGTAAAGTCCGGAATGCAGCGATTTCTCGGCATTTTTAAGGTCGGCCACATTCTCTTTAGCGAGCACTGCGGAGAGCAGGGCATCGTAAGCCCGGCCCGCGTCAACGAAACCTGAGCCTACGTACCCACCCACCATATGGGCCGCATCGCGTACGGCGTCATGCTTGCCGCCCTCGGGAGCTTGCTGAATCATCTTGACGCCGATGGCAATCAGCGTCGCCTCTGTGTCAGCATTGCGCAGGTCCGGGGCCGTGAAGGGTGCCCCTGACAGCATCCGGACAGGCTGCTTGGCTCTCGGCTCGGGCAGCGTCTCTTCGAAAGTAGCTGCCTGCTCATTCAGGCACAGCGCGGGGTCATAGCTGACGAAGCGCAGCCGGCTCACGTTCGAGCAGCTGGGGTCAACCGCTACGCCGTACTCAGCCTGAAAATAGGCCGCCAGCGCTCGAAAGCTGCCCTTGTGGTCCTCGGCCGGGATGGGCACCAGCACGAAGAAGCCCACCCCGCCGGTGCTGGTGCCCACGGCGTAGGCGTAGCTATCCGTTTCAATGGCCCGCCGGGCTGCCACCAAGTCAACCCCCGCGTTGGCGTCCTTGGCATCAATGTCGAGACACAGCAGCCCCGAATGATGCAACAGCTTCCCGTCTTCGCGGGCACTGAATGTGCCCGAGGTGGTGAAGCCGGGTAGCCTCCGTTTGGCCCTGGCATAGGCAGCTTTGTCGCCTAGGGCGGCGCGGGCGGCCTCCACTGCGGTGCGCCAGCGGCCGTCCCGAATGCCAGCCAGCACCTCGGGCAACTCCAGCGTCTGACCAGCAGTGGTTACGGAGTCAGGATAAAAGGAAACTAGCATCACACGTCACGCTTCGGGGCGGCCTTGCCGGCGCGCTCCCAGTACACAAAAAGGGTTTGGAAGTGGGAACTCTGCCAGCGCACTAGCTCCCCCTCCGTGGGCTTCTGCCCCGGTGGCCGGTCAGGGTTCAGGTCCAGCTCCAGTCCGCAGTTGCTGGCATCGGGTAGCGGGTCAGGGCGAAACAGGTGGTTGGCCAGCAACTGCGCCCCCACGATGGGAGCAGTTTCAAGCCCACCCCGCAGACGGATAAAAAGCCGTAAGCCCGCCGGTACATGGTGCCAGCGCTCGGGCTCAATCAGGTCACCCTCGTAAATCTGGCCCTGGCTATAGAGCAGCAGCTTGTGGCCCTGGTGAAACCGAAACGCTATGGCGGCCGTGGGGGGCAGGTCGTAGAGACCCGGGCGGTAGTCGAGTGGATAGCTACGCACTGGCGGCCTCCTTTCGAACTAGGGTGGCCTCAGCCCATAGGGGGACCACACGTCCACCCACTTCCTGCGGCTGTGCCGGCTCAGGTGTCTGGGTGGCATTATAAAACACGCGCCCAAAGTCTTCTATCAGCGTCTTATCCAATATCTTGGCGTAAATACGCTCCGTCATAGTAACCGAACGGTGGCCTAGGTACTTGCTTACCACCTCCATGCGAACACCTAGATTGAGCATGAGCACCCCCGCTGTTTTGCGGCCTACATGGGTAGTCATTTGCTCGGGTGAAAATCCCAGGCGCGCGCCTATCTCCTTGAGGTAGCGGTTATAAGCCTGGTTGGTGAAAATGGGCACCTTGTCGTTATACTGCGTCAGGATGCGCTCGGCTTCTGGCAGCAAGGGTATTATGCACTCGTAGTTCTTGACGTAAGTACTTTTTTGCCGTCGCACTCGCAACAGGCGCCGCTTTACTCCTTGTTGGTCAATGTAGTTTTCTACATCGCGCCGCACATTCAGCGCTAGTAAATCGGCATAGGCTAGCCCTGTCCAGCATTGCAAAATGAAGGCATCCCGCACTTTTTGCAGGGTGGGTTCTTCTAGGGGGAAAGCAGCCAGCTCGGCTACATCCTCTGCCATTAAGTAAATAATATCCTTTGGGGGAGCCAGCTTATACTTATACTGCTGCATGGGATTCACGTCGAGCAACTCGCGCCGCACTCCCCACGCCAGCACCATGCCCACCACTTGCACCCCCTTCACGGCTGAATTGCGACCAAACTTCTGGTCGAGCAAAAGCCAATGCAGGAACTTATCGGCCGTGCTATAAGTGAACTCGCTAGGATGCAAGTCGCTCAGATTGTGCGCGGCTAGAAACTGCGCTACTTTCTTAAAGCGGGATTTATGGCCCGTATAAGTGCCCAGCGCCAGTTCTACCCCAACTAGCTTTTTTTCCTCTTTGAGCATCGCTTGCATCAAGTCTAGCAGGCTTAGGTGCGTACGGGGATTGCGGTAGATATCCAGAATCCGGCGGGCCGTTACGGTCTTGCCCTGGCGCTCTAAGTCGGCGTGAATGTCGTTTAAGTCATCACGCATCTTAACAAGCTGGCTATCAATATGACGGTCAGCAGGTGTTTTACCTAGTACCCGCCCACCGCCATCAGTACTCCAATTATCGGCAGTGGTTAGGTGGCCGGCTTCAAACCTTGCCTGTGCGCGCTGGCCATGCACTTTGATAATACAAGAGATAGAAATAAAGCCTGTGCGGTTTATTAAACCCTTGGTCATTTTAGTGAGGTGCTTCCTCTCGAATACAATATCTACGAGCGCCCTCATGCTACCAGCCTCCCCTCTGCACCGACCTGAGCCGCAGTTTCAGCGGCCCATTGCGCTTGCTTTTTCTGCTTCTTCTCGCGGCCCTTCTTCGTTTCGAAGCCAATCTCGATAAGCGAGTTATTGAGGTTGCGCTCCAGTAGCTGAATACGCCCGGCAAAGCAGTCAACTAAGTCCGCTGTGAGCTGGCCGCCGTCCCCTAGCGATACTGGTACCGTGATGGCGCCGCTTTGGCTACGAACTGTTATTTCAAACACGCCCTCATCAGCAGCAGAGAGGAGTTGGTGATACTGAGCGAGCAGTTTCTTGTAGACCTTACGTTCGCGTTTAGCAGTCTTGTGGGTGTAATTCTTTTGGTAATCTAACATGGGTTGGGAGGGGGAATGAGAAGAAAAGAGTAAGCAAAAGCGTGGCTGGGCTGGGAGTCCAACCGGATATAAAGTCCCTGAAAATCAGTGTGGAATTTAGATGGGTGCGTCACCTAAGAACTCTCGAACCGCTAGCTCGCTGACCCGGTAGTTCTTCTTGCCGGCGCAGGTATAGCGTAGGCGGCCATCGCGTAGTAGGTCGCCCAACGTGCGCTCGCTGATGTCTAGTCGACGAGTAAGCAACCCACCGTACGGGCGGCTTTCATCGGGTTCGCCCGAGAGCCGGTAAACCGTAGATAGCGCCGCTTGCTCGGCTTCGGCGGCCAGCCGGGCCCTTTGCTCATTCTGCAATAAGGTAACCACGGTCGCCGCGTCGCGCACCACCAGCAGGCCGTTGGCCATTGTGAAATGTAGCTCAGGCAAAGCAGTAATGGTAGCCCCAGTCACTGAAGTGGCGGGCGTAGCGGTAGCTACTTGGCGGCGGGGGGTAGGGGCTGCCATAAGGTTAAGCAGCTTTGAGACTATTGAGCGTTTGCTGAGCTTCTAATGCCCCCGACTCGCGAACTATGCGCAGGGCTTCCTGAACACAGGCATTTCCCGGTTTACCACGGCGTAGGGCCTCGCTAACCGAAGGCTGCCGGATGCCAAGCTTCTTAGCTATAGCAGTAATAGCCCCATGGGGTAATAACTGCTTAAGATTCGCATTTTCTTTAGTCATGATGCTATAAATTGCTTGCTTTACTTCAAGTGGACCCTACTTTTGCCATCAGTCTGCCTATCACTTCACGAATGTACGGATGTGACACTTGAATGTATAATCTGTAGTGCAATAAAATGCTTTACAGATAATAAAATATTGGTTATCAGCAAGATTATTTTGCCATGAGTGCTCCAACCTTGTTAAGCAACAAGCTCTTAGAACTGCGCAAAAAAGCTAAACTCACTCAAAATCAGCTAGGTGAGCAGGTTGGTGTGTCAGGAGGTGCTATATCTCAATTTGAAAAGGCGCTGAACAGGCCTACAATTGAAACATTAACGAAACTGTCTAACGTCCTTGAATTTGATCTCACGCCACTGTTCGCTGACAAGGATTCGGTACCCAGGCCTTCGATAGATAATCTACCAGAATCAAGCGCATCTTTATTAGGTCGCAAGATTGAGCATGCTAGGAAGCGAAAAAGGATAAGCCAGGGTCATCTAGCTGATCTAGTAGGTGTGTCTAGAGCATCTATTGCCCTATATGAAGCTGGCAAAGGCAATCCATCGCTTAAGGTGCTAGAGAAGCTAGCTGATGAATTGGGTCTCTCTTTTGGCAATCTGGCAGTTTTAGGAGACGAACGTGGCTATGAGGGGTATAGTGATGCAGCTATTATGCTTCAAAAGCTGGAAGAGGATAATGTTATCCGTAGCTACTTAATCAATATGCACTTCCAGAAAGAGGAGGAGTATATCGAAGTGGACTTATTTCCGCCTCCTGGGCTGCTCCACAGCCCAGAACTTTTTCCTCAGCTTACTAGCAGACCGAATAGTGAGGTAGACCAAGGAATCCGCTGGCCTACGCTATCTGTACTGCGTGTGCCTGGCATTGACTATACTGATGCACGAATAATAACCGTCAGTGGCAATAGGATGGCTCCTAGGTATCCAGATAAATCTAAACATGTGATTCACCCTATTCATGACCCTACTTTGTTGAAAAAGGCTACTGGCGTTCATGCCTTTGTAATAGAAGATAGAACAGTTATGGTGAGGTATATATCATCTAATATAAATGGAAAAGCAATTCTAAAAGATGCGTTGGGATATGAAAATGGCATAGACTTGACTTCTGAAATCAGTGTTTGGAAGGTGGGGCAAGCCGTCCATATGCCTCCAGAAGAATAGTTTATAAATCTCATATTCCACCAGCGCCTAGAGCACGCCCCACAACACCAGAAAGTAGATGCAGGACGCGAAGCTTCCTGCCAGCCCCCTATAACAGAAAAACCCCGCTCACCACAAGACTTTTACAGAGTAATATATAGAGTCGGTCCTTGCTTTGGGGCAATGTAAAAGAGCAAGTTAACCTCCTCCATATTTAACTTTGTCGGTATGAAATACTGTTACTTTAACTACCTGGTACTATTCGGTTTATTACTTGCATTAGGCGCATGTAAGGAAGAAGTTACTTCTGTTCCTGCTCCTATTCCTACTCCTGTTCCGGCTATTGATTTCGGCGCAAACGACGGCTATACCGGGTGGGATGCTACTCGGGCGCTCACGAATCCGACTGACCCTACAGATTGGACGACTGATGCCACCTGGAACAGCGCCGAGATGGGCTTGTTTGCGGAGAATAACCTCGACTTCAGTCAGCCGCAATTGCCGGCTAGCACCTGGGAAGTGTCCGCCTACCCGAATCCTGTTGTAATCGGGGGAAAAACCCAACTCTCAGCGTTGTTGCGCGACACGGACTTGGCTATCCCATCCAGTCAACTACGCATCCTCTACACCCTGGTGGATGCGCACTATACGGCACTGGAGTACGGCCTAAGAGATAGTGTGCTCAAGCGTTTTGGGGTCAGTATTTTATATCCTGCCAATAAATTCAGCGGCGGTACGCTCTACCGAATGTACTACGTCATCTACAACACAAACAACAGGCAGGTCTATTACAAAGGCCACGGTGACATCAAGGTGATGCCCTAGGTAAAGTGTTATTTACGCACTGCCACGGCCGCTAAGTGCTGCGACCACTACTAGCACCTAACGCTAACTTGCCGAGCCTATCCTGTTACCTCGTCATGGAGCTCATCTTCCGCCAGCGCCTCGACCGCCCCGACAAAGCCGGCCGGGCGGCCATCTTCGGGGACCTGCACTGGGCCGGTGGCCATCGCTGGAAAATGCCCACGGGTGTTAAGGTGCTGCCCACCCACTGGCAGCCCACTAAGGCCAAACGCATCCACACCAGTGCGCCCGATGCCAATGCCCTGAACCTACGCCTGGGCCGACTGCTCACCGCCGTACAGGGCGTGTTCCTCAAGGCGGAAGCCGACCGGCGGCCCGAAGCCAGCGTGACGGTGGCTGAGCTGCAGCTGGCGCTCGTCGAGGCCGGCGCTGGCTCGAAGCGGGCCGTAGCACCGCCACCCGCACCACCAGTCGACCCCAACGCGCCATTACCCGACACGGCCAGATGGCAGGAATTTAACGAGCGCTGGAAGCGTGACAACGTGGGCCGCGTGTCCACTTCAGCCCTCAACGGCTTCAACCAGGTGATTGGCCACCTCGAAGCGTTTGACCCCACCTGGCGCATCAGCGGACTCACGCGCGAGCGCTTGACGCAGTACACTACCTGGCTTTATAGTCAGGGCTATAAAGACGGCACGCTTACCCGCCACTACTGGTTTCTGCGTGAATGTTGCCACATGAGCGGCCGCATCTCGCCTAAGTGGCTGGTAGTGCAAAACATTCGCCACGCCAAGGCCGTGGGCCTCCAACGGGCCGAGGTATTGCAGCTGGTTAGCGCGCCGCTGCCGCCCCACCTTGATCGGGACCGCAACGTTTTTCTCTTTCAAGTGCTGTTGTTGCTGCGCGAGTCCGACCTGCGCGCCTTGCAGCCTCACCACGCCCAGCTGCGCGAGTTACCCGGCCACGGCCCGACGCTGTGCATTGAACTCTACCAGCAAAAAACCGGTGAGCCGGTGCTGATACCATTGCCGCCGCTGGCGCTCACCATCTGGCAGCATTATAATGGCCGGCTACCGGTGCTCTCGAACTGGCACCGCAACAATGCTATTCGCGAACTAGCTGAGGCGGCCGGCCTCACGCGGGAGGTGGTGACGGTAGCCTTCTCAGGCAAGGTCAAGCACGAGGCCGTGCTGCCCATTTGGGACGCGCTCACCACACACTCGGCCCGTCATACGGGGGCCACGCTGCTCACCTGGGCCAGTGATGGGGACCAAACCTTAAAAGAACTGGCTCTGGGCCATGTCTCCGATTCGGTGTATGGCTCCGATACCGTGGAACGCTATGGCCCGCGGCTGCTCGATGCCTGGCAGAAGATACTTTCTGATGGGCGGGAGTCAGCTGTTAGAAAGCGGGGGCAAATTTCTGAAAACCGGGGGCAGCTACCCGAAATGCCCCCGGTATTGGAGGAGAAGGCTGCTGCTAGCCGCCGGTTTCGTCCGGTGCAAATGCGCAAAACAGGCGGCTAGGGCATATTTGGCGGCACATTCCGGCACCGTTCGGCAAAGCCATAATACCACCAAGTGTACCACTCCCAGTATGTGCACCAGGGGCAGTACCAAGTGCTGGGCCACGCGCCGCTGAGCTGGCCGGTGGCCATTAGCCAGCGGGCGGCCGCGGTGCTCGATGGCGTGTTTCGGCGCTACGTGCCCTCGCTGCGCGAGTATGCGCTAGGCACGGCCCTGGTGCTGGGCTTCAAAGATGACATTGACCAGGAAACCCGGCAGGCCTACGCCAACACGGGTACTACGCACATTATGGCGGTGTCGGGGTTGCAAGTAGGGTTGCTGTTTGCGGCGCTGCAATGGCTGCTGGCGCGGGTGCCGCTAGGAGGTTCTGCTGCGCGGCGGCGCCTGCTCACGGCTGGGCTGGGGCTGGGCCTTATTTGGAGCTACGCTTTTCTGACGGGCTTATCGGCGTCGGTGCTGCGGGCCACGGTTATGTTCACGCTCGTGATAATCGGGCAAGCCTGGGAGCGGCAAAGCAGCCTGTTCAATACCCTAAGCGCCGCCGCGTTTGGCCTGCTCTTGTGGAACCCCTATCTGCTCTGCGACGTGGGTTTTCAACTCTCCTTCCTGGCCGTGCTGAGCATCGTGTACTTGCAGCCACGCATCGTGCGCTGGGTCGATGTGCGCAACCGCGTGCTCGACCAGCGCCGCAGCTGGCACGCGCCGGCCGCGCAAAAAGCCTGGCGTGCCGCGGCCTGGCTGGCCGATGCCAGCTGGCAACTCACAGCCTTGTCGCTGGCGGCGCAGGTGGCCACCTTCCCGCTAGGCCTGTATTATTTTCATCAATTTCCCTTCAACTTCTTGCTGTCCAACCTCATCGCGGTGCCCATTTCGAGCTTGGCCGTGTACGTGGGGGTAGGGCTGCTACTGGTTAAGGGCTTGGCAACGGGCCTGGGCCTAGTGCTGCCGGCCGGCGCTGGCCCGTGGCTCGACTGGCTGCCCCAGGCCATGGGTTGGGTGTTTGAAAAACTTATCTGGCTGTTCAACGAATACATTTTCCTCGTTGGCCGGCTGCTGCCGGGGGCCGTAGTCGGGGGTATTCACCTCAGCCAGGGCCAAACGCTGCTGATTTTCTTGTTGATTGGGGCATTTTGCGTGTTCCTGGCTTCGCGGCGGCTAGCCTGGGCGGGCTGGGTCGTGGCCTTGCTGGCCCTGTACGGAGGCAGCCGCGTAGCCGAAGCCTACGCCGGGGCTCCGGTGCGCGAGTTTGTGGTGTACAGTATTCCGCGCCGCTCGGTGGTGGGCTTTTGGCAAGGCGCGGCCGTGGAGTTTGCCACCGCCGACTCGCTACCCCTCTCCGAAACCGAGCGCACTTATCGCCTGCGCCCCAGCCTGATACTGCGCCGCGTAGCCCAGCCGCGCTACTGTGTAGGCTGGCGCGGCGCTACCGTGCCCGTGCGCCAAGTGGCCCCGCCTGACAGCGCCGAGGCTACCCGTCGCTACCCCCCGGCGCCGCTGGTGCTGGCCCAGTGGCGCGGCCTGCGCGTAGCTTTTGTGAGCGGCACGCTGCGGCGCCTAGCCAGCCCTACCCCTCCATTTGTGGCCGACGTGGTGGTGCTGCGCCGCAATCCTTACCTCTACCCCGATGCCTTAGCCGCGCATTTTGGCCCGCGGGCGCGGGTGGTGTTCGACTCGTCGTGTAAGCGCTGGTACATCGCTCGGCAAGATTCGGCATTGCGTGCCGCGGGCTTCCAGACTTGGGATGTGAACGAGCGCGGCGCTTTTACTTACCAGCTGGCCCCCGCCAAGTAGAAGCACTTCGCTTATCTCAGCGATTTATTGGCGGTGTACCTCGGCAGTAACTGCCCGCCCAAGCGCACAAAGCAACCTTTTGCCTTCCACTAGCGAGTCTAGTAGTGATAGCCTCGACCGGCCAGCCAACCCAGCCGCCCACTTTCGCCGTATTTTGCTTTATCATGACCGACTACCACACCCCGGAGCTGGACACTTTACGCTTTCTGCAATACGAAGCGCAAGACCGCCTGGCCTATATAACCCTGAACCGACCCGCCAAGCGCAACGCGCTCAGCGCCAACGTCGTCACCGAACTGAAGCAGGCTTTCGAGCAAGCCGAAGCCGATGACAACGTGAAAGTTATCATTTTGCGCGCTACCGGCGACGTGTTCTGCGCGGGCGCCGACCTCAAATACCTGCAAGAGCTGCAAGACAATACCTATCAGGAAAACCTGGCCGACAGCACGCATCTCATGCAGCTGTTTTACCAAATTTATACACTCAAAAAAATTGTGATTGGCCAAGTGCAGGGCCACGCTCTGGCTGGCGGCTGCGGGCTCGCCACGCTTTGCGATTTCACCTTTGCCGTGCCCGAAGCCAAGTTTGGCTACACCGAAGTGAAAATTGGCTTCCTGCCCGCCGTGGTAAGCGTGTTCTTGTTGCGCCGTATCGGCGAGGCGCGCACCAAGCAACTGCTGCTAAGCGGCGACATCTTTTCGGCTCAGCAAGCGCTTGATTACGGGCTTATTACGTTTGTGGTCGAGCGCGACCAACTGGCCGATACCGTGCGCGAGTACGCCCTGCGCCTGGCCCGTGAAAACTCGGCCCACAGCATGGAAATTACCAAGGAAATGCTGGCCCGCCTGCCCGAACTTGACCTCGAAGACGGCCTGCGTTACGCCGCCGAGCGCAACGCCGATGCCCGCGCCTCCGAAGATTGCCGCCGCGGCATTGCCGCCTTTTTGAACAAGGAAAAAATAGACTGGTAAGTACTCTTCTAAGTACTAAAGAACGTCCTGCTTCGGCAAGCGCAGCCGGACGATAGTTATTTAGCGAATGAACCCCCTCCTCGCCATTCTTATCACGCTCATCACCTTCGCCTTCATGGAGTTTTGGGCGTGGTTTATGCACAAGTATGTGCAACACGGGCCGCTGTGGGTGTTGCACAGTTCGCACCACGTGCGGCCCAGCCCTCGGCCCTTCGAGCGAAATGATTGGTTTTTCGTAATTTATGGCGCCCTCTCCACTGCGCTATTCCTCACCGGCAACAATGGGCAGCACTGGTGGTTTTGGGTGGGGGTAGGGATTGCTGCCTACGGTACTGTGTACTTTTTTGTGCACGACGGCTTGATTCACGGCCGCTTACCCTTCTGGAAAAAGACGGATAGCGTGTACCTACGCGCGCTCAATATGGCCCACAAAATGCACCACAAAACCCAGGGCCGCGACCACTCCGAGGAGTTTGGCTTGCTGTGGGTATCGCCCAAATACCTGCGCCTAGCCCGCCAGCAAGCCGCCCGCAAAGCCCATTAATACGCTTTTAAACTATTTAAGGGAGTTGCGGATTAAGTATTAGAAACGCAGCGAGGTTACTTTAGCAGAAATTATAGCTTATTCAATTATGCGTTTCCCGCCTCTGGCTGCGCGCCGGAGGCGGGAATTTTACTCTATCCTTCCCCAAAAACTCCTCCGTGGCCCGTTATTCTATCAGCGATTTGGAGCAGCTTTCCGGCGTGAAAGCCCACACCATTCGCATTTGGGAGCAGCGCTATAACTTGCTGCATCCCAACCGTACTGCTACCAATATCCGCACCTACGGCGAGGCCGACCTGCGCCGGTTGCTCAATGTGGCTACCCTCTGCGGCCGGGGGCAGCGCATCTCGCAGGTGGTGCGCCTGAGCGAGGAAGAGTGCCAAGCTGCTGCCCTGGCGCTTTGCAACGAAGTGCAACCCGCTGACTGCGCGCGCATTAATGCCCTGCAAGCCGCCGCCCTCGACCTCGACGAGCCCCGCCTACACCACCTGCTTGATGAAGCCATCAGCGAACTTGGCCCCGAGGATGCTATTCTGCGGCTGGGCTATCCCGTGCTCCAGCGCCTGAGTGTGTCGTGGAAGGAAGGTTCGCTGGGCGTGGCCCAAGAGCGCCTAGTGGCGCAGTTGCTGCGCCAAGAATTGCTGGCCTCGGCCGATGCCCTACCCCTGCTGCCGCTGGCCACCTCCGATGCGCCGCGCTGGCTGCTTTTCCTGCCCGAGGGAGAGTGGCACGAGCTAGCCTTGCTCTTCATGAATTATGCCCTGCGCGCGCGCGGCCAGCAGGTATTATACTTGGGCCCCAACCTGGCCTTGGCCGATGTGGTGGCCGCTGCCCAAGCTTTTCGGCCTACGGTGCTGGCAACGGTGCTCACTACGGTGCCCGCCCGCAGCCATGTAGCAGCTTATGCCACCGCGCTGCACCAGCAGTGCCCTGAGGCTACCGTATTGCTTTTTGGGGGGCTAGCTGTGCAGGCTACCGGCCTGCCCGAGGGGTGCTTGCAAACCGCGTGCCTACACGAATTCCGGGATTTAATTCCCTTTGTAAATCAAGAAGTTGGGCGGGAACTGGTGGAAAATTAGCAGATAAGCTGGGCCTAGTTTCGCTAAGGTGCGTACTTTGCCAGGCCTGCATACTTAGGGATTCGAGCTGAAAAAATAGGTGGGCGTCAGGATAATTTCTCTGCTTATCGTTTACCTTTGTTTAAGATTCTGCTACGAACCCTTCAACAACATGACTTCTCTGGAATTCACTTCTCAAGTGCAGAAAATATCGTCATCGCTGCGCCCGGTGGCGATGAACCTCACTCGCGACGCTGATGATGCCAAGGACCTTGTCCAGGAAACATTGCTAAAAGCGCTGCTTAACAAAGATAAATTTAAGGCGGGTACGAATTTGAAGGCGTGGTTGTACACCATCATGCGCAACACCTTCATTAACAACTATAACAAGATTACCAAACGTAGCTCCAACATCGATTCGACGGAGTACTTCCAGTACTTCAACACCGATGAGAACTACATTACCCACAACGGGGCTACCACCGATTTTGTGGTGCGCGACATCAACGAGGCCATTGCCAGCCTCGGCACCGACTACCGCACGCCCTTTATGATGTATTACATCGGCTATAAATACCTGGAAATTGCTGAAAAGCTCCAGATTCCGATTGGCACCGTCAAAAACCGCATTCACATTGCCCGCAAGGACTTGAAGGCGGCCTTGCAGGTGTACGCTCCTGCTGGCGCCGACCGCACTAGCAGCGTACTTACCGAAGAAGCTGAGCAAGACTAACTTGCCCGTCCGCCGACCGAAAGTCGCGCCTCCTGCCTAGCAGGAGGCGCGACTTTTTTTTGCTAAAATGGTAATTGCCGCAGCTAAAACTGCGTATTGACGAAGCCGCTGCCGGTACTTTGCTAGATTATTGCAATTTTTACTCCCTACTTCACCAATTCACTGAATGCCCCACGCAGTTGTTATCGGAGCCGGTTTTGCGGGCATCTCGGCTGCCTCTACGCTGGCCCAGGCCGGCTGGCAGGTTACGCTGCTCGAAAAGAACGCCGGCCCCGGCGGCCGGGCCCGGGTGTTTGAAAGCCAAGGCTTTACTTTCGATATGGGCCCTAGTTGGTACTGGATGCCCGGCGTGTTTGAGGATTATTTTGGCAAGTTTGGGAAGAAAGTAAGCGACTACTACGACCTCATCCGCCTGGACCCTTCGTACCAGGTTGTATTTGGTGAGAACGATACGGTGCCCATCCCCGCCGGCATGCCCGAGCTACGGCAACTGTTTGAAAGCCTGGAACCTGGCAGCGCCGCCCGGCTCGACGAATTCTTGGCCCAGGCTGCTTATAAATACGAGGTCGGCATCAACAAATTTGTGCACTTGCCTAGCCGCTCGGTGCTGGAGTTTGTAGACTGGCAGATAATCAGCGGTGCGGTGCGGCTCGACTTGCTGCAAAGCATGGCCAAACACGCCCGCAAGTTCTTTAGCCATCCTAAGCTGCTCAAGCTCATTGAGTTTCCAGTGCTATTTTTGGGAGCCACTCCCGAGAATACGCCCGCTCTTTATTCGCTTATGAACTACGCCGACTTGGCCCTCGGCACTTGGTACCCCAAGGGTGGCATGCACCAAATAGTGCGGGGTATGGTGAGCTTGGCCGCAGAACTGGGGGTAGGGCTGCACTACAACCAGGAAGTGCAGGAAATAGTGGTCGAAAACGGCCACGCCACCGGCGTGCGCACTGATACCGGCTTCTGGCCTGCCAATGCGGTGGTGGCCGGCGCCGACTACCAGCACATTGAGCAGCAAGTATTAAAGCCCGAGCACCGGCACTACTCGCCCGCGTATTGGGACTCGCGCACCATGGCGCCGTCGTCGTTGTTGTTTTACTTGGGCGTGAGCCGCAAGCTGGCTAATTTGCTGCACCACAACCTGTTTTTCGACGAGGATTTCAGCCAGCACGCCCACGAAATTTACGAGGCACCGCAGTGGCCCAGCCGGCCGCTATTCTATGCCTCGGTGCCCAGCAAAACCGACCCCACGGTGGCCCCCGAAGGCCAGGAAAATCTATTCTTGCTCATTCCCGTCGCCCCTGACCTCGACGACCCCGAAGCTATTCGCGAAAAATACTACAACATGCTGATGGACAGGCTAGAGAAGCATTGCGGCCATCCCATTCGCGATGCGGTAGTATTTAAGCGTAGCTATGCCCACCGCGACTTTGTAGCCGATTACCATTCTTTTAAAGGCAACGCCTACGGCTTGGCAAATACGTTAAAGCAAACGGCGATTCTCAAGCCTACGCTGAAGAGTAAGAAGATTGACAACTTGTACTTTACGGGGCAGCTCACGGTGCCGGGGCCAGGCGTACCGCCTTCCCTCATTTCGGGGCAGGTAGTGGCGGGCGAGGTATTGAAAGAAATTAAAAACTAAACAGTGGACCACGAACAGCTTTTCACTGACACCAGCCTGGCCTGCGCGCAGCTTATTACGCGGCGCTACAGCACGTCGTTCTCGCTGGGAATCCGCACGTTGGATAAAGGTTTGCACCGGCCCATCTACGCTGTATATGGCTTTGTGCGCTGGGCCGATGAGATTGTGGACACCTTCCATAGCCACGACAAGGCGGCGCTATTGGCGCAGTTTGAGCGCGATACCTACGCAGCCATTGCGGCGGGCTTCAGCCTAAACCCCGTGCTGCACGCTTTTCAATGGGCGGTAAACACGTATGGTATTGACCGCGAGTTCATTGATGCGTTTCTGCGCAGTATGGAGATGGACCTAGAAGACCGCAACTATCGCCAGGAGTTGTACGAGAAATACATTTATGGCTCGGCCGAAGTAGTGGGGCTGATGTGCCTGCGCGTGTTTTGCTACCAGCAGCCGGCGCTGTTTGAGCAACTGCAGGCGCCGGCCCGCCGGCTGGGGGCGGCGTTCCAAAAGGTTAATTTTCTGCGCGATATCCGCTCCGACTATGAGGAGCGGGGTAGGGTGTACTTTCCGGGGCTGCGCTACGAGCAGTTCGACAACGAGGCCAAACGGCTGATTGAGGCAGACATTCGGGCCGATTTTGAAGCGGCTTACGTCGGTATTCAGCAGTTGCCGCGCACGGCGCGGATGGGCGTGTACCTCGCCTACGTCTACTACCTCAAGCTGTTTTATAAGCTTCGCCAGGCCCCGGCTACCCAGGTGCTGGCCGAGCGCGTGCGCCTGCCCGACAACACCAAATTGCTGCTGCTGCTGAGCTCGTGGCTGCGCTACCGCATCACGGGTTAACCAATTTTGCTACCTCGCCAACTAGCCAGCCATACCTTTGCCAACATGAAGAATGCCTGTATTTTGCTTGGGTTGCTAGCGGGGGGTAGGGCCACTGAACTCAGGGCAAGTGCGTTGCCGTGGGCAGAACCAACTTTTATTTCTTCTTTATTTCCTTCTTTTCTGATGCCTGATTATTCGCCCGCCATCCTGCGCCGCCACTACGAGCAAGCCGCTGCCGATAAGGCAGCCGGCGAAAAATTCTACAACTTGCTGCACGATTACCAGCAGCAAGATGCGCTGGTGCTCGGCTACAAGGCGGCGTCGGAGGCCATCAAGGCCCGCGATGCTTCAATGCTCAACAAGCTGACGTACGTGCAAAACGCCGCCCGCACCTTCGAGCAAGCGGTGAGCCTAGACCCATCCAGCGCTGAAATTCGCTTTCTGCGCTTTTCAGTGGAAAGCAACTTACCCCCCTTCTTGGGTTTGAGCAAGCACGTGGAGGAAGATAAATCCTTCTTGCTCAATGCCGCCTTGCAGCACCCACGTTCGGGCATGGATGAGGAAGCTTTTCGCACGGTGCGCGGTTTTTTGGTGGGGCGTGGGCACGTATCGGAGGCCGAGGCCGAGCGCCTAGCGCAAGTAAAGGGATAGAAATGGGTTGTCTTTTAGAAATAAATAATTGGGCATTAGCAAGTCTTCAAAATAAGGTAGGGCAAATTCAGAATTCTGTAATTGTGAGGGTTACTTAGGCTAAAACATCCTTTTTTAAGCAACCTTGACCGCTATTTCCGAGTTAGCTTAGCGGTATGCATCCCGCCCTGCACCTCAGTATTCGCATCGACCCCAACTCCGGCTTTTGCTTTGGAGTAGTTTATGCTATCCAGATGGCTGAGGACCTGCTAGCCGAACAAGGCTACTTATACTGCCTCGGCGATATCGTACACAATGACGAAGAAGTGCAGCGCCTGGAAGCCAAGGGCTTGCGCATTATTGACTACGAACAGCTAGCGGTGCTGCACGACGAAGCGGTGCTTATTCGGGCGCACGGCGAGCCGCCGAGTACTTACCAGCGGGCCATGGAAAATAACCTGACCCTGATTGATGCCAGCTGCCCGGTGGTGCTCAAACTGCAAAACCGCATCAAGGCCAGCTTCGACCGCCGCGAAAAGATTTTGATTTATGGCAAGCACGGCCATGCCGAAGTGCGCGGCTTGCTGGGCCAAACCAGCGGCGAGGCGGTCGTCTTTGAGAGCCTAGACGAGCTGCTGCGCCACGACCTACCCCCCGATATTACCCTCTACAGCCAGACCACGAAAAGCACCGACTCGTTCTACACGCTTAAGCGTGAGCTGGAAACCCGGGGCTTTGCGGTGAAAGCTAACGATACCATTTGCCGGCAGGTGAGCAACCGCGACCAGGATTTGCGTCATTTTGCCGCGCAGTTTGACCAAGTTGTGTTTGTGTCGGGCACCAAAAGCTCGAACGGCCGGCTGCTATACCAGGTGTGCAAAGACACCAACCCGCAGACGCATTTTGTGTCGCGTCCCGGCGAGCTCACGCCCGCTTGGTTTGCGCCGGGCCAATCGGTGGGCATTTGCGGGGCCACTAGCACGCCCATGTGGCTAATGGAGCAGGTGCGCGACGAACTGACCAAGTTCTAGCCTACTGATTAGCGAGGTTTTAGCAAGTGGCGCGGACTTTTAGGGCGCCTACTTGGTTGTTAGGGTAACGAATTTAGTGGTTAGTATAGTTAATGGCGTCTTTTACAGAATCTGTGCAGTCTGCTACCATTCCCGCTCCGGCGGCTCCGACGTGGACTAGGGTTGCGCCCGAGCCACTGGCGGGGCGGGGGATAGCTGCTGCCGTGCTCATTATTGGTGCTTGGAGTGGCCTGTTGGCATACCTGGTCGCGTTTTACAAACCAGATTGGCACTCGCCCGCACCGTACTTATTGGCGCTACTGCAAACGCATTTATACACAGGGCTTTATATTACGGGGCACGACGCCATGCACGGGGTAGTAAGCCCTAATAAACGCTTAAACACGACCATTGGGACGGTGGCCACGCTGCTATTTGCCTACAACTGGTTTCCGCGCCAGCTGCCTAAGCACCACGACCACCACCGGCACGTGGGCACCGCCGCCGACCCCGATTTTCACCCCGAACACCACCCGGGTTTCCTGCCCTGGCTGCTGCGCTTTGCCTGGAACTACGTGACGTGGTGGCAAGTCTTGCTCATGGCCGTGACTTACAACGTGCTGAAGCGCTACTTTCCGCAGGCCAACGTTATTGCCTTCTGGATGATACCGGCGGTGCTGGCGACGTTGCAGTTGTTCTTTTTTGGTACTTACCTGCCGCACCGCGGTGAGCACGAAGCCGGTAACCGCCACAAATCGCGCAGCCAGTTGCGGCACCACGTATGGGCCTTTGTGAGCTGTTATTTCTTTGGCTACCACTACGAGCACCACGACCAGCCCTACCTGCCTTGGTGGCGGCTCTGGAAGGCTAAAGCCTGACTAAGGGGGTAGGGAATTCAG
The DNA here is from genome assembly GCF_009755225.1 of Hymenobacter ginkgonis. Lineage (GTDB taxonomy): Bacteria > Bacteroidota > Bacteroidia > Cytophagales > Hymenobacteraceae > Hymenobacter > Hymenobacter ginkgonis. The sequence goes on along the minus strand of NZ_WQKZ01000004.1, from coordinate 279,195 downwards.
TTGCTGATTCTTTGGGTTTATAAATTTTGCGCGAGCAACAAGAAAGGCCACCTCAACGGGTGGCCTTTCTTGTTGCTCGCGCTTAATAGATTGTTAATCACTATAATTAGTCTACCCCTGCCAAAACCTGAGTGCCCGTTTCTGCATGATGCCCGGCTAGGTGCTGGCCGGAAAAGGAATGCCGGAGAGACGGGCACAGGCCGCCAAAAACCGGTCTTGCACGGCGGGGTCGGCGGCAGCGGGTAGAAAGGCTCGTTGCTGCTGGTGGTAGAAATACTGGCCCGTTACGAGGGCTGTTTTAGCCTGGCTGGTGGCGAGCCAAGCCTGCGTTTTGGGTGCTTCTGCTAGGCTATCGGGCGCGCCGGGGCCACCTATTTTAGTAGCGACCCAGCCGGGCTCTAAGGCGTTGGACAGCACCTGCGGCCAGTGGCGAGCCACGGCGAAAGCAAGCAATACATCGTGCAGCTTCGAGTCGGCATAGGCCTGGTAGCCGCTCCAGGGGCGCGTATCCCAGGTGAGGTCGTGCAAGCTGGCGTCGCCTTCGCGGTGCAGGCCCGAGCTGAGGTACACCAAGCGCGCTGGCCGCTCGATTAAGCAGGTGAGCACGTAGGGAGCCAACGAGTTAACGGCAAATACAGCGGGCAAGCCGTCGGCCGTGGCACCACGGCGGGGCTCGCGGTAACCCACACCAGCGTTGTGAATAACAGCATTGAAGCGACCGAGTTGATTAGCTTGCTCGGCCACTTGCCGCATGCCTGCCAAGCTCGACAAATCGCCAATAACCACGGTTTCTGCACCGGGGGCGCCGGCCTGGGCAACCTGCGCTCGGGCCTCGTTGCGGGCGTGCAATACTACTTGGTGCCCAGCTTGCAGGAGGAGTTGGGCAGCCAGCAAGCCGAGGCCATCGGCCGAGCCGGTGAGGAAGATACGAGCCATCTGCGGGCGAAAATGGAGAATAAAAACAACATCCCGCACCGCACTTGGTTGCGACGCGGGATGCGTAAAGCACTACTGGTAAGGAGCCATGCGTTGTGCGTTGTAGCTTAAGGACGACCTAAGCTAGCCAGCGGCACTACTGCTTAGGGTGAAAGTAATGCCCTTGTTCGAGGTCGGCCAGGAGTGAAGGATGGCTGGGGCGCCAGCCCAATTGCTGCTGCGTTTGTGCGCTGGAAGCCGATAGGTCTAGGCCAACGAAGCGCCCCATCCAGCCAAAATGCTCGGCGGCCTCCTCGGGGGATTTGGCAACTACCGGCAGGTTCAGATGCTGGCCAATAACGGCCGCGATGTCACGCATGGCAATGCCCTCATCGGCCACCCCGTGGTAGCGGCCGCCGGCTACCCCCTGCTCTAGCGCTAGCCGAAAAAGATGGGCCGCATCGAGCCGGTGCACGGCGGCCCAGCGGTTGAGCCCGTCGCCCACATAGGCCGCCTCGCCCTTTTGGCGGGCAATGTCGATGAGGGTAGGCACGAAACCATAATCACCTTTGTCGTGCACCGAGGGCGATAAGCGTATCACCGACGCCCGCACACCCTGCGCAACCTGCGCCAGCGCTGCCTGCTCCGACATGCGGAGTGAGGCGGCGGGGGCGTCGGCTTCGGTGGCGGGGCGGCCTAGGTTGAAGCCCGCCAGCCCGGCCGCAACAACGAGGGGGCGGCCGGCATCGGCCAGCGCCCCGCCAAGCGCCTCAATGGCGTGCCGGTCCGTTTCGCCCGCGGCGGCGTAGGCGGAGAAATCGTGTATAAAAGCGGTGTGAATAACGCCATCGGCCGCGGCCGCGCCGCTGCGCAGGCTGTCGAGGTCGTCGAGCGAGCCCCTGTGCGCCTCGGCGCCCGCGGCGGCTAGCGCTTGGGCGGCTTTCTCCGAGCGGGCGAGGCCGAGCACCTGGTGGCCCGCGCCGAGTAATTCTTGCACGATGGCGGAGCCGATAAAGCCCGTAGCGCCGGTAACGAAAACACGCATGTGGTGGTCCTTTAGAGATGAGTAATTTTTACCCTGCAAAGGTCCAGCGGCCGGCCGGGGGTAGGGTTGCGCCAGTCAAACCGTCTACTGAATAATTCAAACAACCGGCCTACTCACGGAAATCACCAGGGGTAAGACCAGCCTGGCGCTTAAAGAAATTGCAGAAATGCGCCACATCGGCAAAGCCCAAGCTATTGGCGATTTCTGAAACAGTCCAATTTGTTTGCTTTAGCAAAATCTTGGCTTCCTGCGCCACCCGGCTGCCAATGAGCGCGGTGGTGGTGTGGCCGGTAGTTTCCTTCAGCACCCGGTTGAGGTGGTTGACGTGCACGGCCAGCTGCGCGGCATAGTCGTTGGCGGTGCGTAGACGCAGCTGCTGCTGCGGATTTTCGAGGGGAAATTGCCGCTCCAGCAACTCAGCAAAAAGCGCGGCTACCCGGGCCGAAGCCGAGTGGGTAGGGGCTACTGCCGGGCCGGGCTGGAGCTTCTGCCCGAAGTGAATCAGCTCCACCAAGTAGGCCCGCAGCAGGTCGTACTTGTAGGCATAATTAGACGAGATTTCTCGCGCCATCTTCTCAAAAATGGCCTCAGCCACTGCATATTCGTCGTCCGTTACGGCCAATACCGGGCAGCCGCCCGGCTGAAAAACCGGCAACTCATCCAGCACTACCCCTGCCTTGGTGGGCAAGAGAAATTCATCGGTGAAGATGCAGAAATACCCGGCCTGTGCCGCGTCTTGCGGCAGCCAGCGGTAGGGCACGCGGTGCGTGACAAACCACAGGGCCCGCTGTTCCACGTCAACTACTTGGTCGGCGTATTCGACCCGGCTGCGCCCGCGAATCAGGCTGATTTTGTAGAAGGCCCGCCGGTCGAAAGTCATGGGCGGCCGGTTGCGGTTAGCGAGCATCAGGTCCGCCACGTTGAAAACGTTGAAATGCCCTACTTCCCGCTGCGGACCCGGCGGCAGCAGCGTGTCGGCCGCGGCACCGGCCACTGGCGCCAGTTTGGTATACAGCTCTTCGAGGGGGATAGCCTTCATAGCAGGAAGTTGTAAAAATCAAAGGTAAATAAGAAAGGCCGCCCAAAGAGGCGACCTTTCTGACGTCCACAAAATCCGTGCAATCTGCTAAAATCCTCGTTAATCCGTGGTCTAGTGCGCGGCGGCCGTTTTCTTGCAGCAGTCGGGTAAACGGTCGTAGGCCTTGGCATCGGCGGTGAGGTCGTCGGCGTCGTAGCCGGTTTTCAGCACGGCGGTGCGCAGGGCGGTGGGCGTGGTTTTATCGGGGCGATACGTGACGGTCAGGACCTTGCTAGGCACGTCGAGGTTAGCAGCTTGCACGCCTTTTTCGTAGGCCAAGCTTTTTTCGATGCGCGCCTTGCACATGTCGCACACGGCCGAGGTTTTGAACTGCACCAACTCGGTGCCTTTGGCCTTGGTGGCGGCGAGGGAGGTAGGGGCGGGCGTAGTTTGGGCCTGCGCGGCGAAGCTAGTACCAAGCAGGGCGAAGAAGAAAAACGAAAGAGCTTTCATAAAGTAGAAAATCAATTAGCTGAGAAATAAGTTGCGAAAAGACGAGTAATAACCCGAAGCTGTTTGGTGCTGCTACTCAATGCGGTAGCGCAAGCCAGCGTAGGTAAGGCGGCCGTACACGGGGCCCCACACCATGGCCGCATCAAAGCCCGCGCTGAAGGGGGTAGCGGCATTCTGAATAGGGTCGGGCTGCCGGTAGTTGGTGAGGTTCTCGACGCCCGCGTACACCTCCAGGCGCTTGAAAGCGCGCGTGATTTGGGCATTGAGCAAGGCGTAACGCGGGGCGTATTCGAGGCCGGCGGTGCCGGTGCCGTGCTGGTGGCCGCCGCCTACCCCATCGGCCGGGAGGTGGGCCAGCGGGCGCTCGCCAAACCACTGCACTGTGAGGTCGCCGCGCCACTTATCGAAGGCTGTGGCGTAGCCTAGGTTGAGGAAACCGCGGTTTTGGGGCGTGAGGGGCTTGGGCAGCAGTTGGTTGCCGCCGTAGGTGCTTTGCACATCAAGCCACTTGTAGGCGGCTTTCACTTGCAACCCCTTGGCCGGCTCGGCCTGCACTTCGGCCTGGAAGCTGCGGGCAAAGGAGCGCGTGCCGGGCTCCAGGTTGTCGAGAATAACAAACTCCGGCGTGGTGTACATATCGGCCACCAGCTGGTTTTGGAAGATAGTACTGTAATAATCAGCCACGAACGTAGCCTGCCGCCCCAGTAGCTGGAAGTACTGCGTGAACGAGCCGCCCACGTTCCAGGCCTTTTCGGGCCGGATGTTGGGGCCGATGTAGAAGCCGCGGGCGCTGGCCAGCAGCGAGGCATTGTCGGCAATAGGGTTGGGCACCCGAAAGCCGCTACCCCCCGATAAGCGCAGCGAGGTAGCTGGGGCCACGTCGTACTTCAGGTTGAAGCGCGGCGTGATTTGCCAGCCGTAGAGGTTGTGGTGGTCGGTGCGCAGGCCCAGCACGGCGGTCAGGTTGTGGGCGTTGTTGTAGGTGTACTCGGCAAAGGCGCCGGGCACGCGCTCGGTGCGCAGGCGGTCTTGGCGAGCCGCTACCACCTCGGGCGCGCCAATGCTGAGGCGCTCGCGGTAGTCATCATATAAAAAGCTCAGCCCCGCCCGGTAGGTGTGCATGGTATTGCCTATCACGCTCTGAAACAACAGGGTAGCTTGGCCGGTGTTCTGGTGGCCGTCGTACTGGCGCGGCCCGGCCGCCTGCTGAAACGAGTACGTAGAGGCAAAGTCGTGGCTGGTGCCGTTGGCCAGCAAGCCGAGGCTCTGAAACGGCCGGCCGGGCCAAGTGTAGGAAGTGCGGGCCTGCGCCGTGTAGCGGGTGGTAGTTTGGGTGGTGCCGTAGGCCGCGCGGTAGGCGTCGGGGGCGTCTTCGCGGAAGCCAACCTGGCCGCCCTGGCGGGTTTCGTGCAGGGCGCCTACCCCCAGTTCGGCCACGAGGCCGCCCGACTTATACTTCACCTTGTCGTAGCCGTTGAACTGGGTGGCCAGCGGCAGGTCGAGGAAGCCGTCGCCGTTGCGGTCCACGCGGTTGCCCAGGTGGTCGTTGTGCAGCAGCAATACATTGCTCCATTTCGGGGTGAGGCGCACCGACGAAATGGCGTTGAGGTCAAATTTGCCGAGGTCGTTGGCGTAAGCATTCAGCAGGAGCTGGTCGGTTTTGTCGGGCTCTTTCAGCTGCACATTTACCTGCCCCGATATGCCCTCGTAGCCGTTCACCACCGAGCCCGTCCCCTTAATAATGTCGATGCTTTCAATCCAGGGCCCGGCCAAATAGCCCAGCCGATAAGGCGCCGATAGCCCGCGCAGCGCCGGCTGGTTGTCGATGGTTAGCAGCGAATACGCCCCGTCGAGGCCGAGCAGCTGAATCTGCTTGGCGCCGCTCACGGCGTCGGCGGTGCTCACCTCCACGGCGGCGTTGGTTTCGAAGCTCTCGGCCAGGTTGCAGCACGCCGATTTGGTGAGGTCGCGGGCGCTGAGCGTCTGCATATTGGTCACCGAGCGGGCCGAGTAGGCGGGCGGGCGAACGGTAACGGTTACTTCGCCCAGTGAAGCATTGCCCTTCAAGCGCACGCGCAGGTAGGGCGTGCCGCTGGTGGGTACGGCCACCGTGTCGGCGGTATAGCCCAAGGCACTGACAATGAGCCGGTGGCTAGCTTGCGCCGGGAAGGGCAGCACAAACGTGCCCGCCCCAGTAGTGGTGGTAGTGGGGCCGCTGGTGCCGCCCGGCAGCAGCCAGCGCACTACGGCGCCCGGTAAGGGCGTGGCGCTCCCGGCGTCGTGCACTTCGCCGCGGGTGGCCGCGCCGCTCTGAGCGCGGGCCAGTAGGGGCAGGCCACCAAGTAAAAGGAGGAATAAGCGCGGACTATTGCCGCTGATAAAACGCATATCGATTGAAAGTTACTGCTTGAAAAAACATACGACCAACTTTACCAAGCTGGACTGCCTTCTTCAGCAATAACTAGACGATGAGCGTGCAAATGCGCGCGAGCAGCACGCGCCCCGCCCTGGGCACGCCGGGCGGCGACGAGTTGGCGGCCGTGCCCACGGCTACGGCCGCTGCCAGTGGTGTAGCCACCAACTGGCCGGCCCACAGGGGCGTCGGCAGCAAGGCGGGGGGTAGGCTTGGCGGCGGGTTGGGCAGCCACTTGGCTAGGCTAGCGGCCGGCGCTTGGGCATTCAGCTTGTGCTGCGAGTGGCTGACGTCGCAGCAGCCCGTGGCGCGGCGCTTGCTGCAAGGCCGGCCGGGCTTGGCGGGGGTAGGGGCCTCGTCGCTAGGCGGCGCCAGGCCGGGCAAACTCAAGGCTACGGTGCTGCGCCCGCTGATGCGGCAGCGGTGGCGCTCGGCTGTGAGCCCCACCGACGTGGCCAGCACCAGCAGCGCCAGCAAGGCACTCAGCAATCGATGGGGTAGGGGGCGCAACATAGCCTCGCAAAGGTACGGCCCGCGCCCGCCCGTGGCGTACACCGCCCGCCCTACAAGGTACAGAATTTGGGCTACGCCCGCACTCCGCCTACTTAGCGGCGCGCACTTGCTTGTAGGCTATGCGCTGGAGCTTAGTGGCTACCTCGGGGGCAATGCCGAGCGCGGCCGCCGCTTGCTCGTGGGCACCCAGCTTGCGCGGGTCGTAGCCCGTAACCTGGGCCAGCACCACGCAAGCATTGAGGTAGGCCCCGTAAATGCTGGGGTGGTACTGGTCGCGGCCCCAGAGGTCTACCTTGCCCGCCTCGGGGGTGTAGGGGTTAGGCATGGCCACGCCCTGGCGCACGGCGCGCAGCCAGGCATCGCCGGCGGGCGCTACGCCGGCAAACTGCTTGTCCTGCGCGGCCTCCTGGTAGTAGGCGCGGTGTAGGTCGGTGGCCATCGAATCGAGGGGTAGACCCGAGTACCCTTTGCCGGGCTGGTAGGTGAGGTCGGCCCGCGGCCAGGTTTCGTAGAGGTATACTTGGGCGGCGGGGTTGGCGCTGTGCACGGCCTGTTCGAGGCGGGTAGCGTACTCAAAAAAGCGTGCCGGCTGGCCGCCGTGCCGTGCGGGCACCGGCCCGGTGCTGTAGTCGTGCAGGATGACGGTGTTCCACCGCGGCTGCTGAATAATGGCCAGCGCGCTGTCGTAATGAAACTTCAGCGTTTGCCCGCTGATGGCCTCCAGGTGCACCTCGTAATTCAGGCCAGCCTCATCGGTAAGCTTCTTGAAAATGCCCGGAATGCCGCCCCACGGGCCCTCCTCGTGCTCGTACTGGCGGCGGCGCTGCCCCGTGCGGTTAGGTTTAAAATTCTCATCCGTAATGGCCGCCGCATTGTAAGTGAGCACCGGCTGGAATGCCCCGTGAAAAAAGCTATTGCCCACGAATAAAATCACGGTTGGCTTCGGGGAAGAGGGCGCTTGAGCAACTACTGGCTGGCTGAATAGCGCGGCCAGCGAGCCCAGCAGGGAGAAACGCAGCAAGGAAAAAGGCATTTTCAGAGAAATAAAAGGGATAGCAAGCTAACGAGATTCCGGCAAGACAGTCGCGTTGATGCCGAGGCTAAGAACATCGGTGCGACGCCAGGGGGTAGCAGGCCTGCCGCGCCACAAGGCACTCGCCCCACCCATATTCCCTGGCGTGGCCCTCAGCTAGGGCGCAAAATCCAGGTACTTATTAAAGAAAGGCAGCACCTGCTGGTACAGCCGCCCCGTGGGCCCCATGATGCGGCTGCCGTGGGTGCCTTCGTACTCCTCGGCCGAATGCCGAATACCGTAGACCGTGAGCAGGCTGCTAAAATTGCGGCACGTGGACGGAATGTGCTGCACCTCATCCTGGGCGCCCCAATCGAAGGCCAGCGCCCGCAACTGGCGCAAGCTAGCCGGGTGGATGGGCAAGGTGTAGGTAGGCGTGGCCAGCACCCAGCGCGCCAGCACCGCATCGCGCCGGGCCACGCTGTCGGCCGCCAGCGAGCCAGGTAAATTGGCGCCAAATGGCGTATGCTGGGGGTTGGGCGAAAAGGCGCGCGCCAGCGACACCGTGGCCAGGGCTGGGTAGCTGCGCTGCACCTCGGCCGAAGTGGTAGCGCGCAAGGCCTGCGGCAAACCCGCGCCCGGCAAAAAGCTAGGGTGTGGCCCCACGAAGGCTGGGCTCAGCGCGTAGGCTGCTGCCCAGGTGCCGGGGTAGGCCAGCGCCAGCCGCAGCGTGCCCCCGCCGCCCATGGAGTGGCCGGCTAGCCCCCGGCTACCGGGCTTGGCCAGGGTGCGAAATTGCTTGTCAATGAAAGCAATAAGCTCGCGGGCCGTGAAGTCGGCCCAGGGCCCGTTGGTGGCCGAGTTGACGTACCAACTGCCGCCAAAGCGGGTTTGCTCGTTGGGCACCACCAAGATGAATGGCCGAATTTGCTTGGCAGCAATGGCCTGGTCGAGCAGCGCTTTCATGCCATCCTGGTTGAAAATCAGGCTGTCATTCCACGTAAAGCCGTGCAGGTAATAAAGCACCGGGTAGCGTTGCTGGGCCTGGGCATCGTAGCCAGCGGGCAAATACACGCTCACGCGGCGGCGCGGGTTTTCGCCGCCTGGGTTGCCGTGCAGCAGCTTCGAGTCGAGGTACGTGACGACTACGCGCCCGGCGGGGGTAGGCGCCGGGTGGGCCGCTAGGCGGAGGCTGGTTAGCAGCAGCAGAACAACTATGGAAGTTCTCATCATTCTATACAGGCGGCCAAAAAAGAACGTCCTGCTGAGCTTGCCGAAGCATCTTGGCCGCCTCGTTGAGTGGCTATCCAACGACTCAAACAAGATGCTTCGGCAAGCTCAACAGGACGTTCTTTTTTGGCCGATTCACTTAGTTGTTACCTCCTTACTTCTTCAACTCGGCCTTGAGCGCGCTAATAACGTCGGGGTTCGGCACGCAGTTGGCGAACTTGATATTCTCCAAAATCACCGGCAAGTCGGCGGCGCTTTTTACATCGACCAGGTAGGGCGGCTTGATGCGCAGCAGGGCCGCAATCGGCTGGTCGTTGAAGCGCTTATACGTCCAGTTGCACCAGCCAATGCCTACGCTGTTGAGGTTGTGGGCGGCCTCGCCCATCCACTGCGCCGAGTTTTCGCCGGTTTCGCCTACCCACACCGGCACCTGCTGGCTCTCGCGGAAGTGCACCAGGTTGCTGATGGCCCCGAGCTGGTTGGCATCGGGGTTGCTGGCGTCCACGGCATTGCTGAGCGGGTACTTGGGCAAGATGCTGTAGCGGTGCGAGTTATACACCAAGTTCTCTTGGTGGGTGAAGGTCTTTTTCTCTATCGCGTTGTAATTATTGCCAAATCCGTTGCCCTCTAGCAGCAGCAAATGCTGGTCGCCCTGGGCGCGCACCGTGTTGATGAGCCGCTCCAGCATGGCCTGGATGGGCGGATTGCCGCCCGGCACGTTGTTGGGCTCGTTTACGAGGTCGTACATCGCAATGCGGCCGTCGTTCTTGTAGCGTTTGGCCAGGGTAGCCCACAGGCTATTGGTCATATCTTGGAACACTGGCTCCTTCCAAAAGTCGAGGGGCTGCAAGGCGTCGGCAATGTTCGAGTCGCTGCCTTGCGCGCCGGGCGCGGCGTGCAGGTCGAGCACCACGTAGAGTTTGTTGGCGGCGCACCACTCCAGGGTTTTATCAATCAAGCGGATAGCCTCCAACTGCTGCGGCGCTTTGAACAGCTCGCCCTTCTGCTGCCACTGCTTCAGCTGGGCCACGTAGCTGGCATACGGCACCGTGCCCCGAATCACGCCGTTGCGCACCGCGCGCTGCGCCGGCGTCAAGAACAAGTCGTAGTGCAAGGGTAGGCGAATGCAATTAAAGCCTTGCTGGGCAATGAAATCAATGTCCGCCTTCGTAATAAAATTGTCGCGGTACTGCTGGTAGAATTTCTCCACGGCCGCGTCGCTCATCCCGGCTTGGTAGAGCACCTTTTTTACCGAGCCCTGGGTGCCGCCGTAGCCGGGCTTCATCATGTAGCCCTCCTGCAAGAGCCAGCCGCCTAGGTTCATGCCTTGCAGCAGCACCTCGTGGTGCTGGGCATCCACTATTTTGGGGCCTTCGGCGCGAAGCAGGGGGGTAGCGGTGGTTTGGGCAAGGGTGGGGAGGGCGGCGAGGAGGGCGAGAAAGAGGAGCTTCATGTGGGGTGGGAAAAGGGAGGGTAAGGGCCACAAAATCAAAAAAGAACGTCATGCTGAACAAAGTGAAGCATCTCGCTCGTACCGCCTAGGTTGATGACCTAACGATGCGGTAGAGATGCTTCACTTCGTTCAGCATAACGTTCTTTTTTGGTTTATACGCAGTTAATTAATGACGTAAGTAGCAATGGAATGCGGCAGGCTGGTGGTAGCGGCGGCCTGGCCTTTTATCCAGAGCTGAAATTCCTGCTTCTTGTCGCTGTTGTTCATCACCACCACGGCCACTTTGCCGTCGGTGTTGCGGAAGGCGGTGGTTTGGAGCCAGTCGCGGTTGGTGGTGGTAGCAATGCGCGTGGCACCGGGGCGGATGAACTTCGAGAACTGCCCGATGTAGTAGTAAGCGTTGGTGTAGATGAGCTTACCGGTGCGCGTATCGGCGATGATGGGGGCGAAGCAGAAATTGCCCACGTGGTTGGGGCCGCCGGTTTGGTCGAGCAGCACGTTCCAGTCGGTCCAGCCCACGGTGCCGGCGTTGAAGTCGTTAATCATCGAGTTGCCGTAGCGCTCGCCCAGCTTCCAATCGTTCACCTGGTCGAAGTTGAATTTCTCGACGCAGCCCTCCGTAAAGATGAGGTTGGTGTTGGGGAACGTCTCTTTTACCCGGCGCTCGTTGTCGAAGAGCGGGCCGCTGGTGGTCCAGGTTTCGTACCAGTGGTAGCCGATGCCCCACACGTACTTGGCGGCCTCAGGGTCGTCGAGCACGGTGCTGGCGCGCTGGTACAGCAGGTCGCGGTTGTGGTCCCAGGCAATGAGTTTTTTCTCGCCCATGCCGCCTTTTTGGAGCGTTGGCCCGAGGTATTCCTTAATAAAATCGCGCTCTTCCTCGGCCGTGTACAGGCACGATTCCCACTTCTGGGTGGCCATTTCCTCGTTTTGCACCGTGAGGCCCCAAATCGGGATGCCCTGCTTTTCGTAGGCCTCGATAAACTTGACGTAGTGGTTGGCCCAGGCCTGCCGATACTCGGGCAGCAGCTTGCCGCCGTGCAGCAGGTCGTGGTTGGTTTTCATGAAGGCCGGCGGCGTCCAGGGGCTCACAAATAGGGTGAGCTTACCCCCCGCCGCGGCCGTGGCTTGCTTGATAAACGGAATGCGGTACTTCTCATCGGGCTTCACGCTGAAGCTCTTCAGGTCCTTATCGCCCTCCTTGATGTAGGTGTAGCTGGCGCTCGAAAAGTCGCAGCTGCCGATGTGCGTGCGCGCCAGCGAATAGCCAATGCCCGACGTGCCATTGTAGTAGGCCTGCAAAAACTCCTGCTGCTGGGCCTTGGGCAGCTTAAAAAACGTTTCGGCCGAGGCATCCGTCAGCGCCCCGCCAATGCCGAGCAGCGTCTGAAACTGGTGCGAGGGGTCCACAAACACGCACACCTGCGTTTCCACGGGCTGGCCCGCGGGCTGAAAGCTCAGGGCCGCGCCGGCCGTCAGGCGCTGGTCGGTGCCCTGGGCGGTGGTGTACACTTGCGCCTGCTTGCCAGCGGCCGAGTAGGGGGTAGGGGTTTGGGCGGCGGCGCGGCCCAGGCCGAGGGCCGTAAGCAGCAGGGTAGGGAAAAACTTAGGGGTCATAAAAAGTGAACGGGTGGGTAGAAAGACGCGCGGCGGGCTATTGCCCTACCAAATGTAGGTAGCCACCGCGCCCAAGGCCAGCGAAGTGCTCACCACCTTGCCTTTATACTGAATGTTGAATTTCTGCAAAGCCGAGCCGTTGTTCGCCACCACCAGCACGCGCTTGCCGCCGGGCGTTTTGTAGGCCACGTTGGGCAGGCCGGCCGGCAGGTTGGTGGCCACTCGCACCGCACCGGGCCGCACAAACTTGCTGGCGTGGGCCACGCTGTAGTAGGCGGGGTTGCGCGTCACGGTATTGCCGTTGATGGTGACGGCGCCCAGGCACTCGGTGCAGCCGCCGGGCGTGTGCGGGCCGTAGTTCTGGTCGCTGGCCAGGTTCCACTCCAGCACGTTGCGGCTCCAGTTGCGGGGCGCGCCGATTTCGAGGTTGGTGGCGTGCCAAAGCACGTCGGCAGCAAAGTTGCCGGGCGCCTGCGTCCACTGCTCGGTAAAGTACACGTTCTTAGCGGGGTAGGCGTTGTGCACCGTAGTAAGCGCCGCAATGGTGCCGCCGTAGAGGTGGAAGGCCGAGCCATCGATGAAGGGGCTGGCCGCGGCATCGGCAAACACCGCCATGGGGTAGCCGGGGTTGTCGGCGTTGTGGTCCCAGGCAATAATCTTAGTAGTAATGCCTGCCGCTCGAAATGCCGGCCCCACAACCTTCACAAACGCGGCCTGCTCGCCCGATTCCATCACCATGCTGGGGGTATTGTCGGGGTTCAGCGGCTCGTTTTGCAGCGTTACTGCGTCGATGGCAACGCCCTGCGCCTGCATTCCCTGGATGTAGCGCACAAAATACCGGGCATAGGCATCGTAGTACTGCCCCTGCAAGTGGCCGCCCTTGGCAGCGTTGTTGGTTTTCATCCAACTCGGGGCCGTCCAGGGCGAGCCCAGGATTTTGATGTTCGGGTTCACCGCCAAAATCTCCTTCAGCACCGGAATAAAATACGCCTGGTCGGGTGCCAAGCTAAAATTGGTGAGCGCGGGGTCGGGCTGCGCCGCGTCGTCGTAAGTATACACCTGGTCGTTGAGGTCAGAAGCTCCAATGCTCACGCGCAGGTAGCTAATGCCCAGCGATGTACTGTCGGTAGCAAACAGCTCCTTAATGAGCGCGGCCCGGCTGGCGGCGCTCATACGGCTCATCACTTGGGCGCTGCCCCCAGTGAGGCAGTAGCCAAAGCCGTCCATCGTTTGGTAACTCTGGGTGGTATCCACCACAATGGTCGGGTCTTGGTTGGTGTTGGCCGCAAATTGCAAGCTCACTTTCTGGCGGCTAAATAGCGCCGACTGGTCGGGCAGCGTCAGCCACTGCGCCACCTGCGAAGCCGCAGTAGGCGTCGGCGTAGTGACAGGGGGGGTAGGGGCAGGCGGCGTGGGCGTGGCGGTGGCCGCGTCGTCTTTTTTGCAGCCGCCCGCTAGTAGCAGCAAGGCAAAGGCGCCCGCCGCTAAGCGGTGGCAAGGGGTGGGAAGGGGCATGAGCAAGGGGAGGGGGGTAGGGAAAAACGCGGGGCAGCGCGCCTACCACACGTAAGTAGCCACGGCGCCGGCCGGCAGGGTGGCCTGCACCGCCTGGCCCTGGTGGCGCACGCCAAACGTTTGGGGGGTAGGCTGGTCGTTGAGCACCAGTAGCACGTGGCCGCCGGTGGGCGTGCGGTAGGCCACGTTGGGCAGCACGCCCGCACTCGTCGAGCCGATGCGCACCGCGCCGGGGCGCACAAACTTGCTGGCCTGGGCCACGGTATAGTAAGCCACGTTGCGCGTCACGGCATCGCCGGGCGCCAGCGTGACGGCCCCCAGGCACTCCGAGCAGCCGCCCGGCGTGTGCGGGTTTTGCTGCGGGTCGGCGGCCAGGTTCCACTCCAGCACGTTGCGGGCCCAGTTGCGTGGCGCACCAATAAAGAGGTTTTTGATGTGCCAGCCCAGGTTTTTGTCAAAGGTGCTGCGCGAGCCTACCCACTCCTCCGTGAAATAGATATGCTTGGTCGGGAAGGCGTCGTGCACCTTGCTCAGCGCCTCAATAGGCCCGGCGTAGAGGTGGAACGCCGACCCATCGACGTAGGGGTTAGCAGTGGGGTTGCCGAGCACCGTAAGCGGATACTCGGGCTTGTCGGCGTTGTGGTCGTAGCAGATAATCTTGGTTTTCAGGCCCGCCTTCTGGAAAGCCGGCCCCAGGTGCTGGCCAATAAACTCGGCTTGCGGCTCGGCCGGCATTAGCAGGCTGGGGTTGTTGCCGGGGTGCAGCGGCTCGTTTTGCACCGTCACGGCATCTAGCCGAATGCCATGGGCCTGCATTCCCTGCAAATATTTTACAAAGTACTGGGCATAAGCCGGGTAGAACTCCGGCTTGAGCGAGCCGCCCTTGGTGGCTTCATTGGTTTTCATCCAGGCCGGCGGGCTCCAGGGCGAGCCCAGCAGCTTGAGGCTGGGGTTGATGGCCAGAATCTCCTTCAGCACCGGAATAAGGTGCGGCTCGTCGGGCGCCAAACTAAACTTGGCCAGCGTGGGGTCGGTTTGGCCCGCCGGCAGGTCGTCGTAGCTAAATACTTGTGCATCAAGGTCCGAAGCCCCAATGCTCAGGCGCAAATAGCTCACACCAATCTCGTCGGGGCCAGTGCCGAACAGCTCGCGCAGCAGCTTGGCGCGCGCCGGGGCGCTCATAGCGTGCAGCAGCTCGGCGCTGCCCCCAGTAAGGCAGTAGCCAAAGCCATCCATGGTCTGAAAGCGCTGGCTGTCATCAATTTCGATAACGGCGCCGGTGGCCGCGCCCTTCTCCTTCTTAAATACCAGGTCGGCCGCCTGCCGCTGTAGCCGCTGCGTTTGGTCGGGGGTAGTAAGCCAGGCGGCTACGCGGCCGGCGGCGGACTTGGCGGCGCGGGGCGGCCGGTGGGCATGGCCGGGCAGCAGGCCCAGCGTGAGCAGGGCACTCAGCCCCCAGCGGCAAACAGAAATAGGCATACAAAAAGCAAGTTGGTGGGAAACAAGAGGGTAGGGCTATAAAAACGCCGAATGCTGGACCCGGTTGCGGCAATGGAGCCAGCAAAACCAGGCCTGGCATTCGGCGTTTCAACTAGCCGTTTTAAGCGGCTGGTATTGTAAACGTAGCTACCAGCATGCCGCTCCGGAGCGGAGAGTTCTTTTTCACTTTTCCCACCCCCGCCCCGAAACGACAGCTTTGGCTAGTACCCCGGGTTTTGCTGCACCAGGGGATTGGTATTAATCTCGGACTGGGGCAGCGGGAAAACCAGGTAGTTGACATCGCGCGCGCCGTTGCGCTGCTGCGCAATAATGTCGAGCGCCGTAATGAGGTGGGCGCCGGCTTCGGCCTGGTTGTGGCGGGCGTAGCGCAGCAGGTCAAACCAGCGCTCGCCCTCGAAGGCCAGCTCCAGGCGGCGCTGGCGGTCGATTTCGTTGCGCAGAGTTTGCTTGGTCAGCGCCTGCGGCGAAGTAGCGGTGAGGGCCGTCAGGCCGGCGCGCAGGCGCACCAGGTTGAGCTTGGCGAGCACGTCGGGGGTAGGGCCGGTTTGCTCGTTGGCCGCTTCGGCGTAGGCCAGCAGCACTTCGGCGTAGCGCAGCACGTAGGTGTTGTCGGTCGAGCTGAAGTTGTTGCCAATGCTGCGCCACTTGTAGGCAAAGCGGCCTACGTCGTTGCTGTTGCCGCCCACGCCGGGCTTGCCGTCGATGTAGCTCGCGTGGCTGCGGCCGATAACCTTGCCGCTCGCCGCGTTCACAATGCCGTTAAAAGCCCAGCGGGTGTCGCCCGAGGCGGTGTCGGCGTAGGTAATCAGCTCGGCCGTGGGGATGTTGAACTTCGGAAATGAGTACGTAGCCAATGGGGAGGGTAGGACCAGGTCGGGCAGGATATTGCCGCCATCGGCCGAGCCCGCATACTGAATCTCAAAAAGCGACTCGGGCCCTTTGTTCTCGGCTGGGTACAAGGCGTTGAACGAGCCCAGGGTGATGTTGCTGGCGATGACTTTGGCCGCCGCGGCCTGGGCCGCCGCCCAGTTGCGGCGCGTGAGCTGCACGCGGGCCAGCAGGGCATTGGCCGAGTTCTTGGTGGCGCGATTGGTGTTGCTGGCCGGTAGTTGGATGGCCGCGCGCAGCAAGTCGGCCACCACTTGGTCGTACACCTGGTCGGTGGTAGCCCGCGCCAGGTTCACGTCGGCCGCAATGCCGCTTTCGGTGGGCGTTAGGCGCAACGGCACGCCGCCGTATACCCGCGCCAGGTTGAAGTAGCTGAGCGCCCGAATAAAGCGCGCCTCGCCCTGAATCTGGCTGCGGCGGGCCGTGTCCATCGTGATGGTGGGCACGTACTTGAGCACGATGTTGGCGCGGTTCACGCCCTGGTAGCCCTGCGTGTACACGTTGCCGACCTGGCTGGTCGTGGGCGTCCAGATGATTTTGTCCATCGCATTCACGTCGCCGTTCGTGCTGGTGCAGTTGTCGGAAGGCATTTCGCCCATCACGTTCAGGTCCTGGCCGTAGGCGCCGGTGCCCTGCAAGGCGTCGTAGGTAGCCGTGAGGGCCGCCTCGGCATCATCGCCGCTCTGGAAGAAGTTTTCGGGCGTGATGCTGCCCAGAGGCTCTTTCTGGAGAAAGTTGCAGCTTGCCAGGAAGGAAAGGGCGCTGAGCGCCGGGATTACAAATTTTTTCATGGGAATTCTAGGCTTGCAAGCGACTTAGAAATTGGCGTTTAACCCGACGGTGTAGGTGCGCGACTGCGGATACACGCCGTAGTCGCGGCCAAACGAGGTGGAGGAGAACGGGTCGGCGCTCACCTCGGGGTCGTAGCCCAGGTAATGGGTCCAAGTAATCAGGTTTTGGCCCGTCACGTACAGGCGCAGGTTCTGAATAGCCGCGTGCTTGGTGAGGGTGGTAGGGAAGTTGTAGGCCACAGTCAGGTTTTTGAGGCGCACGTAGGAGCCATCTTCCAGCCAGCGGTTCGAGAAGCGGTTGTTGCCGTTGGGGTCGTTGCGCACGGGGCGCGGAATGTCGGTGTTGGTGTTGGTAGGCGTCCAGTGGTTGAGTACGCGCACGGTTTGGTTGAGCGGGTCCGACTGCGACTCCAGTATCTGGCGGGTCTGGTTGTAGATATCGTTGCCGAAGCTGCCTTGGAAGAACACGCTCAGCTCAATACCCTTGTAAGTGAAGTTGTTGGTGACGCCCGCAAATAGCTTAGGGTTGGGGTTGCCGATAATGGTGCGGTCTTGGTCGTTAATCACGCCATCGCCATTTATGTCGGCAAAGCGGATGTCGCCGGCCAGGGGCTTGCTACCGTTTTGGCTGGGTAGGGCCTGGCCTTCGGCGTTCGACTGCACAATGCCCTGCGTGACGTAGCCGAAGAACGAGCCCAGCGGCTGGCCGGGCTGCGAAATGCTGTAGCCATTGGGGTCGATGATGCTGCGCGCCGCCGATACGCCCGCGTCGTTCACCTGGGTGCCCAGGTCGATAACCTTGTTGCGGTTGCCGCTCACGTTGAAATTGGTCGTCCAGCCAAAGCTGCCGTCTTTGGCTTCCACGTTGGTGGTTACCAAACCAATCTCGATGCCTTTGTTCTCAATCTTGCCAATGTTCTGCGTTACGCTCAGGTTGTCGACCCCGGTGCTCGTCGGGATGGGTACCGCCAGCAGCAGGTCCTTGGTTTGCTTGTTGTAAATGTCGAAGGTGAACGTGAGGCGGTTATCCAACATGCTCAGGTCCAAACCCCCATTGTACTGGTAGGTCGTTTCCCAGCGCAGGTCGTTGTTGCCGATATCCGTTTGGGTGATGCCGCCCACGATGGACGAGCCGCCGCCCTGGTAATTGCGGCCGCCCGAGTAGCGCGAAAAGCGCTGGTAGGCGTAGATTTCTTGGTTGCCGTTGGCGCCGAAGCTGGCGCGCAGCTTCAGGTCCGAGATGGCGGCCGTCTGCGGGAAGAAGCGCTCCTTCGAGAGGCGCCAGGCCGCGCTCACGGCCGGGAAGTAGCCGAAGCGGTACTTATCGGTGAAGCGGCTAGTGCCATCGGCGCGCAAACTGGCCGAGAACAGGTACTTGCCGTCAAAATCGTAATTAGCGCGGGCGAAGTAGCTCAGTAGCGCCCACTCGTCGTTGTAGCTGCCCGGAATACCCACTACCGTGGCGCCCGAACTGAGGTAAGGCACGGCGTTAGACACAAAGCCCTGGGTTTGCGCGCCCGACGTGAAGCGGTTTGAGGCCTGCATCGACTGGCCGCCTAGCAGCGTTAGGTGGTGGCGCTCGCCGAGGGTAGGGTTGTAAGTCAGCGTATTTTCCCAGAGCCAGATAACCTGCTGATTGGTAGCGGTGCGGGCCGAGCCGCGGGTGGAGGGGTCCGAGTTGGCCGTGCCGGGGTAGTTGCGGCTGATGAACTGGTTCTCGGTCTGGGTACGGAAGTCGAGGCCCAGCGACGAGCGCACGCGCAGGTTTTTCAGCAGGTCGTACTCGCCATACACGTTGCCAATCATCTGGTACACAATGGCCTGATTGCTGGTTTCGAGCAAGTCACCCACCGGGTTGTCCGACTGGTTGAAGGGGTTGACGCCGTAGGTGCCGTTGGCATTGCGCACCGGAATGGTCGGAATTTGCGACAAAGCCCCGAGCACCGTGCCCGAGTTGCCAAGCGCCAGCTCCGAGCGCACACTGCCGTTGGTGTGCGTGCGGCTCATGTTCAGGTTGGTGCCCAGCCGGAACTTATCGCTCACCGTCTGCTCCAGGTTAACCTTGAAGTTGAAGCGGTCGAAGCCCGAGTTCTGGCTGATGCCATCCTGCTTGAAGTAGCCGCCGGCCACGTAGTAGCGCGTTTTCTCGGTGCCACCGCTCACGTTGAGCTGGTAGTTCTGCAAGCTGGCCGCCCGGTACACCTCATCCTGCCAGTCGGTGTTGTAGGGGGGTAGGGCCGTGCCGCTGGGGAACGGAACCGCCTGAATGTTATTCGGGTCCGTCTGCTGCGCGTTGAAGTTGGCAATGGTTTCGTTGTACTGCTGCGCAAATTGGCTGGAGTTTAGCACGTCGAGTTTTTTGCGCAGGTACTGCTTGCCGTAGTACATGCTCAGGCCCACTTGCGCCTGGCCCACCTTGCCGCGCTTGGTCGTAATCACGACAACCCCGTTGGCGGCGCGCACACCGTAAATGGCTGCCGCCGCCCCGTCTTTGAGCACGTCGATGCTCTCGATATCGTTGGGGTTTAGCGTATTGAGCGGGTTGAGGCGCTGGTTGCCTACCGATATTTCCTGACTGGCCGAGTAGTCGGGCAGCACCGGCACGCCGTCAATTACGTAGAGCGGCGAGCCGTTGAGGCTCAGCGACGCATTGCCCCGCACCCGCACGTTGATGCCCGCGCCGGGCGCGCCCGAAGGCGCCGTTACCTGCACGCCGGGCGCCTGGCCCTGCAAGGCCTGGTCGAAGCCGGCCACCGGCTGCCGGGCTATCTGGGCAGCTCCCACCGACGTGACGGCGGTCGAAAGCTCCTGGCGGGTTTGGGTGCCGTAGCCTACTACGACTACTTCTTTCAGCGACTGTGCATCGTCGTCCATCTTAATGGCGATGCTGCTGGTGGCGCCCGTCACGGCCAACTCTTGGCTTTTAAAGCCTATCGAACTAAATACCAAGGTGCTGCCCTCGGGTACGCTCAGCGTAAAGCTGCCGTCAGACCCGGTAGAAGTGCCAATGGTGGTGCCCTTTACGAGCACCGTTACGCCGGGAAGGCCTTCGCCGTTGGCCTGCGTCACGCGGCCCGAAACGGGCACGTTTTGCGGGGCCGCATTGGCGGCAGTGCGCTGGCCGGCGGTTTCGTCGCGGCTCGTTACCACGAAGTAGTTGGCCCGAAGCTCTTTAAACTGCAAGTCTACCTGCGGCAGCACGGCCGCCAGCTTGGTGGCCAGCGAACCCGCGCTCGGCTGCGCCGACACCCGCTTGTTATCCACCAGCTTGCTTTCGTAGAAAATGGTGGCGTGGTAGTCCTGCTCCCATTGCTTGAGCAGCGACTTGAGCAGCACCGATTCGCTGGCTACCGCCGGCAGGGGTAGGCGTTGGCTAGAGGTGTTCATAGCCAGCAGCTGGGCCGAGGCGGGAGCAACGCTCAGCTGAAGCAAAAACACGCTGGCCGCCAGGCAGGCGGGGCGCTTGTAGCGCTGGCCCAGGTAGGTAGTGGGTCTGTTCATAAAAGGGGTGGGGAAAAGAAAAAATACTAAGATTTCTCAGCCAGGGTCAGGCGCTTACCTTGGCGCGTAGCTTGCAGGTGAAAGGTTTCTTCGAGGGCTTGCAGCAATACATCGAGCTCGTGCACGGGCACGGTGCCCGTCACGCGGCGGCGGTTGAGCTCGGGCGTGGCCACCACTACTTCGAGGCCATAGGTGTCTTGCAGGCGGGTGGCGAGCTCGGCGATGGTGGTTTCGTCGAGCACCAGCTGGGCATCTTTCCAGGTGGAGTAGGGCGCGGTATGCACTTTCTGGTGCACGACCAGGGTAGGCTGCGCGTCCTGGGTTTCAACCAGCTCGCCAGGACGCATGATGACGTCGGGCTGCTGGTGGGCGTCAAACTCTACGCGCACCTTGCCCGAGAGCAGTACTACCCGCGTTTGGGCGTGGCGCCGGGCCACTACAAACTTGGTACCCAGCACTTCTACTTGCAGGCCAGCATTGGTGTGCACCAAAAAGCGCTGGTGGTCATGGGTGTGCTGCACGGCAAAATAGCCTTCGCCATCGAGCCACACCTCACGGGGCTTGCCCGGCGCCCAAGCCGCCGCGTAGCGCAGCCGCGAGTGGCCATTGAGCGTCACCTGCGAGCCATCGCTCAGCTTTATGATACGCGTTTGGCCGTAGGCCGTGCTCGCCACCAACGGCTCGGGGGCCTGCTGGCTATACAGCAGCCAGCTGCCGCCGGCCAGCGCGCCAACCAAGCTGGCCGCTGCGGCCCACCGAGGCCACTGTGGCCGGGCCACCAAGCGCGGAGCCGCCGGGGCCAGCTGCGGGCGCACGCGGGCCAGTAGCTCTTCGAAGTCGGGCTCGTGGGCGGCGGGGGTCAGGGGTAGGGCGGTGGCTAGCTCGTCCCAGTGCTGCTGCATCCAGTACTGCGCCAGCAGCTGGTTGGCAGGCTCAGTTAGCCAGGCACGCACGGCACTCGCTTCGGCCGGCGAGGCCGTGCCGCGCACGAAAGCGGTAAATAAATCTTGTGTAATAGGTGGAATCATGCGGGTACTGCATCGTGGGGTGGGGCCGCAGCCCCCGGCGCTGGCGCCGATACTCCCAATCGTTTGCAGTACTACACGTTGCCCGGCCTACCCCCCTTAGTCAAGGACGGTAATTTTTTTATAGTGCAGGATAAATGTTTGATTGTCAAAAGGAAATATCCTTAATACTGGCTCGAAGTAGTGTTCCGGGCCAGTAGCCTTGGCTTTTCGATGCTGGCTACCGGGGTGCGGGGCGCTTAGCTGCCCGCCGGGGGGTAGGCGCGCGGCGCGGCATCGCCGGCTCAAGGCCACGGAGGAGCACACTGGTACTTTGGGCGAGGTTGGCCAACGAATCGGGGGTAGGACCGTGGCGACCGTCGAGTGGGGCATATAGCTCCAGGCTAGACTTAAGTAGCGAGTCGGCTACCAAGGCGTGTACCTCCTCCGTGTTCATGCCCGAGCGGTAAAAAAGCCAGTTGCGGTAGTGCGCGCCCCGCGGTGCCTGGCCGCCTCCCAGGGTGAGCTGGCGGGTACGCAGCTGCTCGCGCACGCTGCCAACCCACGCGCTGTCGAGGTACAAAATGGTTTCGCCGCGGGCAAAGTAATGGGTGAGCGTGGCCGTGTGCCAGCGGTGGTCGTTCACGCGGGCCTGGCTGGTGAGGTGGCCGGTTTTGGCCGACGAGTAAGTGAGTGTGCCGGCTGGGTCGATGCGCAGGCTGCCTGTGGTGGTACTGTCTTGCAGCAGCAGCAGGCGCCCCGCCGCGGCCGCCCGAAAGCTGATAACCTGCGTGAACGGGTGCACCAGCGCCTCGGGCACAAAGCTGATGGTGGCGGCCCTACCCCCCGCGGGCGCCGGCAGCTGCACGTAGGAAGTGGCTTGCCGGTGGGGCAGGGGCTTGCCGGCCCGTAGCGCATCAAACAGCGACGGCACCAGGGCGTGGAACAGCTCGGCGTGGCCTAGGTCGTTGGGGTGCAGGGCATCGTCCCAGTAGCCGGTGGCCCAGTGGCCGGCGCCATCGTCTACGGCTCCCAGCAGGTTCACCGTGGGCACGGCCCAGGCTTGCAGCAGCAGGTTCATTTGCCGGATAAAGGCGTAGTCCTCAGGCGTGTAGTCGTTGCGGGTGTAGCTGTTCGTAACCACCGGTACTATTCCCTGCGCTTTAGCTTGCTGAATAAGTACTTGTAGGTTGGTCCTGAACTGGTCGAACTTGGGCTGGCCGCCGCCGTGAATGCCCTCATTGCCCAGCGCCAGGGCGTACAGCACGTAGCGCCCGCCTTGCGGCGGCAGGTCGCGGTTCCAACGAGCGAGCACCTTCACCGTGTTGTCGCCCGGCACCGAGATGTTGGCTGTAGTCCAGGGCGCTCCCTGGCCGGCCGCGTGCCGTTGGGCTAGCCAGGTGCTGTAGCGGCTGGTGTAGCCGTACTTGTCGGTAGCGCCCTGCCCATAGGGCACCGACGAGCCGAAGTACACGATTTTCAAGTCGTTGAGGGGTAAGTCAGTGCGCGTAGCTTGCGCGGTGGCTGGCGCGCGAGGGGGTGGCGGCTGGCTAACCTGGGCGCGGGCCAGCCCTGGGCAAAAAAGTAGCAGTAGGAACAGCGTTTTCAGCATCAGACTTCTATCAGCAATAGGCGAAGTAGAAAGGGCTCTTACGGCGAACAGGCGGCAACCAGCCTATCCCACTCTCGACCCACCCTACTTAAAATATGTTTGGATTTTGTTAGAATTTGCTAATACCACTCGAAAGGACGTCATGCTGCGCTTGTCGAAGCATGACGTCCTTTCGAGTTGATAATACGCTTTTAGTCTGGCTATCGCTAAGGCAATAGTCTAGTGCGGCACCGGGCGCAAATGCAATGCCTGCTAGTATACGGCTGCCTAACCTAGTTGCTGGAGCTACGCAGCCTCTCAAGTAATCAAGTAGTTGACAAGTGAATTAAGACCGCCCAGCGCCCAGCGCGCCTACCTAGCGCCTACCCAAAGCCAGGGCCAGCAGCACGCCCAGCACCCCGCCACCGTGCAGCCGAAAGTACGTGCGCAGCGTTTTGAGGGCCTGCACGATATGGGCCTCCACTGTTTTGACCGATACGCCCTGCCGCGCGGCTATTTCGGGGTAGGATAGGCCCTGCTGCCGGCTTAGCACAAACACCTCGCGCTGCTTGGGGGGTAGGCGCTCGAGGGCAGCGTGATAGAGCGCTTCCATCTCGTGGTATTCGGCCTCGTTGGCAATGCTGGCTGGGCCCGTGGCCGCCACCTGGCCGTGCAGGCGCAAGTGGTGCTGGTCGCGGCGCAGCTCATTCAAAATGGCGTGGTGCGCCGTGGTAAACAGGTAGCCTTTCAGTGGCACGTCGTCGTGCAGCTGTTCGCGCTTCTCCCAAATCTTGATAAAGCATTCCTGCACAATCTCCTCGGCCGCTGCCCGCGACTTTAAGTAGCTGAATGCGAAGCGATACACCAGCGCGCTATAATGCCGGAACAAGGCATCGAATGCCCGCTCGTCAGCCATTTTGAGGCGACGCAGGCAGTCGGGTTCCGAAAAAGCGGGCGGGGTGGGCAAAGGAGAAGAATTGATTTATGCCGAAAATTAATATAAATCTTACACACAAAAGCCCAACTCGCTTCTTTGCTTAAGCTGCTAGTTGCTTGCAGCGCTATATGCAAGTTAGTGTGCTCAATAGTAGAGGTAGCTGGCTGGTTCTGAGCAGGAGACAGGCGAATAATGAAATAGAAAATGCAACGTTGTTGCTTAAAAAATAAAAATTCGGGCTCCTTAAGTTTTGGATTTTTGAATACCCGAAACCGAGGTTAAGTGGCTGAATCAAGCAAGGCAACAACGTTGCATAATACTTAAAAAGGCCATTTGCGAAGCGCTGAAGGGTATTCTAACCCGTGGTAGAAAGTGGTAGAAAGTGGTGGGGTTTTTGAAACAACTCGTACTTTTGTTATCCTGCCGGGTTGGCCCGGGTTGGCTACTCTCCTTCTCATGCACCAGCTCTTATCCGGCGAATACGACTGCAAGCTCGACCCAAAGGGGCGGCTGGTGCTGCCGGCTAAGGTAAAGGCGGCGCTACCCGAAACGTATGCCAATCAGCTGATACTCATGCGAGGTTTCGAGCCTTGCTTGGTGCTTTATCCACGCTCGGCCTGGGAGCTAATTCACGCTAAGGTGATGGCCCTAGACGAGTTTAACGAAGAATACCGGCAGTTTCAGCGCCACTTCTTCCGCGGCATTGCGGAGGTGGAGCTCGACAGTATTGGGCGCTTTGGCTTGCCCGGCTCTATGCGCCGCCACGCGGGCCTCGACAAAGATGCCGTAATAGTGGGCCTCGGCAATCGTTGCGAAGTATGGGACCCCACCCGCTACGACGAATACCTGATAAAAGACCAACCCACCTTCTCTAAACTGGCCCAGCAGTTCTTGGCGACTACCCCCGAAACGCCGGCCCTGCCCGGCCTGGCCGCATGAGTACCTACCCCAACGATGCCGCTTACCACCGCCCGGTGATGCTGGCCGAGTGCCTGGCAGGCCTCGACCTGCGCCCTGGTGGCCGCTATGTCGATGTCACGTTTGGCGGTGGCGGCCACTCGGCGCGCATTTTGGAGCAGTTGGCGGAGGGCCACTTGTATAGCTTCGACCAGGATGAAGCCGCCGAGCGCGAAGCCGCCCAGCTGGCGCGGCCGCAGTTCACGTTTGTGCGGGCCAATTTCCGCGACTTGCACGCCGAGCTAGCCCAGCGCGACGCCCTGCCCGTTGACGGCTTACTGGCCGATTTAGGCGTGTCGTCGCACCAGTTCGACACGGCCGCGCGGGGCTTCAGCACCCGCTTCGACGGCCCGCTCGACATGCGCATGAACCCGCAGGACAACACCATTGCCACCGCCGCCGACGTGCTCAACGACTACGACGAAGCCCGGCTGCACCGCATTTTTGGCATGTACGGCGAGGTTACCAATGCCCGCACGCTGGCCGCTACCGTGGTGCAGGCCCGTCGCCAGCGTGCCCTACGTACCATTCAGGAACTTAAGCAAGCAATTCAGCCCGTGGTAGCGCGGGGCAAAGAGAATAAATACTTGGCGCAAGTATTTCAGGCGCTGCGCATTGAGGTAAACGACGAGCTGACGGCCTTGCAGGAAATGCTGACGCAAACGGCCCAAGTGCTGCGCCCCGGTGGCCGGCTCGTGGTGATGAGCTACCACTCGCTGGAAGACCGGCTGGTGAAGAATTTTATTGGCCAAGGTAAGTTTTTTGGCCAGGCCGAAAAGGACTTGTTTGGTCGCGTGAGCCTCCCTTTCGAGGCGCTCACGCGCAAACCAGTGGAAGCCTCGGCCGAGGAAGTAGCCGAAAACAGCCGCGCCCGCAGCGCGAAGCTGCGCATTGCAATTCGTACTTCAACCCCTGCGTAAGGCCATGGCTGGTAATACCATACGTCCTGCGGCCGCTGGCCCGCTCCGCGCCAATACCGTCCGGCCTCGTGTGCCCGAGCCGCCCTTGGTGCCAGTAGAAGAGGTGCCCGCCGCGCCTATACCGGTTGCCGCACCCGTGCCAACCCCGGAGCCCGCACGTGCTGCAGCCAGCAAGCCCGCCCGCCCTACCCCCGCCGCCGAGCCGGAGGAAGACTGGTCGGCCCCGCTGCGGGGGGGTAGGCAAAGCCCAGGCTCCTCGTGGAGCCTGTTTTCGCTGCTCGACCGCTTTACTGGGCTCGATGGGTTGTTTCGGGAAGGCTTGCCGGTGCGCTACTTGCCCAAGCTGCTGTTCGTGATGCTGCTCACGCTGCTCTACATCGGCAATACGCACTACGGCAACCGCATGAACCGCAACATTCAGAGGCTCAAACAGGAAACTGAAGATTTGCGCGCTGATTACACTACCCTAAAATCGGATTATATGGAGGCCAGCAAGCAGAGCGAGGTGGCCCGCAAGGTGGCGGCCATTGGGCTGGTTGAAAGCTCATCGCCGCCTTTCCGCATCACTGTGCCGGCCGGCCGCCTCGATGAGGCCGAGTTGGAAACCATGCCCGTACTCACCGCCGATACCCTAACGGCCCGGGCCTCCCGCGATTCGGCCGCTGCCCACGTTGCCGATTCCTTGCAGGGCCGCGCCCGCCGCCAGCAACTCGGCCTACCTGCCGATGACGACACGCCCGAACTTGGGGCCCCTCCACCCGGCTTAGCCGACGAAGAGGCACCAACAACGGGTGCGGACAGTAAACAGTTGACAGACAGAAATGTAAGAAGCAGTAACGCAGGGAAGCAGGGTAAACCTAAAAAAGAAATTAGTACAAAAAAGTCCATAACAGCCCAAGGTTCATCCGCTAAGAAAGAAGCCAAGGTGAAAAAAGGAAGTGACCACCGTGCTTCCAACAACTCGAAACGATGAAAGGCAGCGTTAAAAAATCCATTGTCACGCGGGTGCGCCTCGCGTTTCTGGGGGTAGCGCTCTTTTCGTGCGCCGTCGCCTGGAAAATCTCGCACATCCAGTACCAAGAGGGTGCCAAGTGGCGCGCGCTGGAGCAGGAGCGTCGCATCAGCTACCAGCCGGTGCCGGCCACGCGGGGCAATATCTATTCGGATAACGAGAGCATTATGGCCACGTCGCTGCCCTTCTACCGGGTAGCCTGGGACCCGGGCGTGGTGGACGACGACATGTTTAAGCGCGGCGCCGACTCGCTGGCGCGCAAGCTGGCCAATTTTTTCGGCGACCGCAGCCACGAAGAGTACTACCAGAAGCTGGTGAATGCCCACCGCAACCACGAGGTACGCTACCTGCGCCTCAACTCGCGGCAAATTAACTTTCAGGAGAAGAAGGAGTTGGCTACCTGGCCCATCTTCCGGGCTAAGCGCCGGGGCGGGGTCATTTTTGAGAAAGTAGACAAGCGCTTCCGGCCGTTTGGTGGGCTGGCGCAGCGCACGGTAGGCTTCGTAAACGAGGACCGCAACGGGGCCGGTCTGGAGTTTACCTTCCAGCAAAAGCTGGCGGGCAAGTCGGGCGAGGCGCTGTTTGAGCGCGTGCCGGGCGGCCTAAAGCCCGTGTACGATGGCACCGAAGTCAAGCCCCAGCCGGGCTATGATGTAAAAACGACGCTCGACATCAACCTGCAGGATGGCGCCGAGGATGCCCTCTACAAAGCCTTGGTAGCCAACGATGCCAAATATGGCTGCGTGATTTTAATGGAAGTCAAGACTGGCGAAATTAAGGCTGTAGCCAACTTGGGCAAGGCTACCGACGGCACCTATAAGGAGGATTACAACTACGCCTTTGCCGACCAGGGCCGCACCGAGCCGGGCTCGACGTTTAAGCTAGCCTCGATGATGGCGGTGATGGAGGCCGACCCTACTTTGCAGCTCGACGACATCGTGGATACCGGCCCCGGCCGCATGTTTATTGGCGGAGCAGTAAAAACGGACTCGCACGCCAACGGCCGCATTACGGTGCAGCAGGTGTTTGAGAAATCGAGCAACATTGGCGTGGCGCGGTTGGCCCAGGAGCATTTCGCCGGCAACCCCACGCGGTACACCGACTACCTCAAGAAGTTTGGCTTGGATAAGCCCCTGGGCTTCCAGATGAACGGTGAGGCCCTACCCTACGTGAAGGACCCGCGCGACCCCAGTTGGAGCCGTACCTCACTTTCGACAATGGCTATTGGCTACGAGTTGAAGTTGGCTCCGTTGCAAACGCTGGCCTTCTACAATGCCGTGGCCAACGGCGGCGTGAAGGTGGCGCCCATGATTGTGAAGGAAATTAAGCAGGCCGACCAGGTAATTGAGCACTTCGATACGCAGGTGCTGAACCCCAAAATCTGCTCTGATGCCACGCTAGCCAAGCTGCGCGCCATGCTAGAGGGGGTAGTACTGGAAGGCACCGCTAAAGCCATTCGGCCTAAAGACTATACCATTGCTGGAAAAACGGGCACGGCCTGGAAATTCAAGAACGGCCAGTATACCAAGACGTATTCGACTAGCTTCTGCGGCTTTTTTCCGGCCGAAAAGCCTAAGTACAGCTGCATCGTGGTGATTGACTCGCCGAGTAAAGGCCGCATTTACGGGGGCGATGTGGCCGCGCCCGTGTTCCGCGACATTGCCGATAAGTGTATGGCGCGCGA
Organism: Hymenobacter ginkgonis; assembly: GCF_009755225.1. Lineage (GTDB taxonomy): Bacteria > Bacteroidota > Bacteroidia > Cytophagales > Hymenobacteraceae > Hymenobacter > Hymenobacter ginkgonis. Next base: position 251,166 of record NZ_WQKZ01000004.1, on the reverse strand, counting down.
CCAGGCCAGCCAGCGCCCCATGCTAGCCCGGGTGCCTGCTCGCCGCACACCCGTGCCGCTGGTGCGCGCCGGTTTGCAGGATGAGATTGCCTTAGTCTGCCAGAAAATTGGCCTGCCCGGCCAAACGCAAGCTACTGGCGGCGAGGAGTGGGTGCGTGCTACCCCGTCCGTAGACACGGCATTTGTGGCCCGCACGGTATCGTTGCGGCCTAATACCAGCGTGACGCGCCCCGGCCGCATGCCCGATGTGCACGGCCTGAGCCTGCGCGATGCCTTATTCCTGCTTGAAAACCGGGGCCTGAAAGTGCAAACGACCGGCACCGGCCGCGTGCGTGAGCAGTCGGTAGCACCCGGCGAGCCCGCTAAGCGCGGCTTGGTAGTGGGCTTGGTGCTGGCCCCGACGGCCACGTTGGCGCCTACCCCCGCCGCGCTGCCCGAGCCCACCCACACCGAAATCGTGGAGAATACACTGCTCATTCCTGCCGAGGCTAGCAGCCACGCCAAGGCCCCCAAACCAACTGCGCCCAAGGCTAAACCGAGCACCCCCAAAGTTGCCACGGCGACTAAGCCTGCCACGGCCAAGCCCACGGAAGACGCGCCTGAGAAGACCCCTGCGAAGGCTGCTAAAAAACCAGCCAAGCCTACTGCCAAGCCAGATTCAAAAACCAAAAAGCCCACTAGCAACGAACCCCGGGATATTCGGACGACTCAGCACACTTCTGCGCCTACCCCTGCGCCCTCCGCGGGAAACCACATTGTTAAAAGTCCCAAACGCGCATGAGTACCCTACCCCTCTTTGCCCTACTAACCGATGTGAATGTGCTGGCCCAGCACGGCAACCCCGATGCGCCCGTGGCAGGCCTCACGCTCGACTCGCGCCAGGCAGGGCCAGGCATGCTCTTCTGTGCCCTGCGTGGCACGGCCACCGATGGGCATAAATTCATCGCGACAGCCGTGCAGCAGGGGGTAGGGGTGGTAGTGTGCGAAGAACTGCCGGCCGAGCTAAACCCAGCCACCACCTATGTACTGGTGGCCGATAGCGCCGCCGCACTCGGGCCCATCGCCAGCGCGTTCTACGGTCATCCGTCGCGCCAATTGCAACTCATCGGCGTCACGGGCACCAATGGCAAAACTACTTGCGCGACCTTGCTGCACAAGCTGTTGCGCGAGCTGGGCTACCACGCCGGCCTGCTAAGCACAGTGCAGAACCAGATTGACGAAACCGTTATTGCCAGCACGCACACCACGCCCGATGCCATTCGGCTTAATGAACTGCTGGCCCGCATGGTGGCCGCGGGCTGTACCCACGCCTGCATGGAGGTAAGTAGCCACGCCGTGGCGCAGCACCGGGTAGATGGCCTGCGCTTTGTAGGGGGCATTTTTACGAACCTCACCCACGACCACCTCGACTACCACGGCACGTTCGATAATTACCTGAAGGCCAAGAAAGGCTTCTTCGATGCGCTGCCCAAAACGGCATTTGCCCTCACCAACGCCGACGACAAGCGCGGCCCGGTGATGCTGCAAAACACGGCCGCTCGCCGCGCTACGTATTCGCTGCGCACAGCGGCCACGTTCCGGGCCCGCCTCGTGGCCAATGAGATGCACGGCCTGCTGCTGGAAATGGACGGCCAGGAGGTGCATTTTCGCCTCATTGGCGTGTTCAACGCCTACAACCTGCTGGCTGTGTATGGCGCGGCTGTGCTGCTGGGCGAAGACCCCACCGAGGCGCTCACCATCCTCTCGGGCCTCACGACGGCGCCCGGCCGCTTCGAGCCCGTGGCAGTGCTGGGCAATGCCATTATGGGGCTAGTCGATTACGCCCACACGCCCGATGCGCTCGAAAACGTGCTGCAAACCCTGCACCAGACGCGCCGACCCGAGCAGCACATTATCACGGTAGTGGGCTGCGGCGGCAACCGCGACGCGGCTAAGCGCCCCATCATGGCGCGGCTGGCCGCCCAGCTGTCCGACCAAGTTATTCTAACGGCCGACAACCCACGCGACGAAGACCCACTCGAAATCTTGCGCCAGATGCAGGCCGGCCTTACCCCCCCCGCCGACGCCCACACCCAGCTCATTGCTGACCGGCGCCAAGCCATTCGGGCGGCTGTGGCCCTGGCCCGCCCCGGCGACCTCGTGCTGGTAGCCGGCAAAGGCCACGAAACCTACCAAGAAATCAAAGGGGTAAAATCGCCCTTCGACGACCGCGAAGAATTGCGCGCCGCGCTGCTCGAAACCAATTAAAGAGTATGAATTAGAAAGTATGAATTAGCTGCCGCCGAAGTCAAGTAATTCATAACGCCTAGTTTATAAGTCAGAATTCAGAAAATGCTTTATTACCTCTTTCGCTACCTGCACGAGCACTACCACCTTCCGGGCGCGGGTGTGTTTCAATACACAACCTTTCGCGCTGGGCTGGCCGTGGTAACCTCTTTGCTCATTGCCCAACTTTTTGGGGGTAAGCTTATTCACCTCTTGCAGCGCAAGCAGGTAGGCGAAACCATCCGCGACCTCGGCCTACAGGGCCAAAGCGAGAAGAAAGGCACGCCAACCATGGGTGGCCTCATTATTCTGTTCGCCATTTTAGTGCCGGTGCTGCTGTTTGCGCGGTTGCGCAATATCTACATTATCCTCATGCTGCTCAGCACCGTGTGGCTCGGCCTGATTGGTTTCCTGGATGACTACATCAAGGTTTTCCGCAAAAATAAAGAAGGCCTGAGCGGGCGGTTTAAAGTGCTGGGCCAGATTGGGTTGGGCCTGACTGTGGGTTGGGTATTATTCTACAGCAACGAAGTAACGGTGCGCGAATACCTGCTGCCCAACGGCCAGATTTCGGCTGTCGATGCCAGCAAGGTTTTCAGCGATGTGCACCTGATGATAACTACCGTGCCGTTCATGAAAAACAACGAGCTGAATTACGGCGACTTGTTTGCGCAGGCCGGCAACGTGTTCAAAGGGCTCTACGGCTTGCTCTACATCCCCATCGTCATTGTCATTATCACGGCCGTTAGCAACGGCGCCAATATTACCGATGGCCTCGACGGCCTGGCGGCAGGCACTTCGGCCATTATTGGTATTACGCTGGCCATTTTTGCCTTTGTTAGCGGCAACGCCTTACTGGCTGATTACCTGGATGTCATGTTTATTCCAGATTCTGGCGAGCTGGTTATTTTCTGTACCGCGTTTGTAGGAGCCTGCATTGGTTTTTTATGGTACAACTCCTATCCCGCGCAGGTATTTATGGGCGATACGGGTTCGCTGGCGTTAGGCGGCATTATCGCGGTGCTGGCGCTCATCGTGCGCAAAGAGCTGCTTATTCCGGTGTTGTGCGGCGTGTTTTTGATTGAGAACCTATCAGTTATCGTGCAGGTAAGCTGGTTTAAATACACCAAGCGCAAATACGGCGAAGGCCGCCGCCTGCTGCGCATGTCGCCGCTGCACCACCACTACCAGAAACTGGGCTACCACGAAAGCAAAATCGTGTCACGGTTCTGGATTGTGGGCATCATGCTGGCTGTTATTACCTTGGTTACCTTAAAGTTGCGCTAGGGTAGCGCCTGGCAATTCCCCTTTTATTCTTTTACCACTGTGCAAAAATTCGTTGTTATTCTAGGAGCCGCTGAAAGCGGGGTAGGAGCCGCGCTTTTGGCGCAGGCCAAAGGCTACACGGTATTCGTATCCGACCGCGCTCCCATTCAGCCAGCGTACAAAGAAAAATTGGCGAATGCCGGCATAGAATTCGAGGAAAACCAACATACGCTCGACCGAATTTTGCTCGCCGAACTGGTAATTAAGAGCCCCGGTATTCCAGAAAAAGCGGTGGTAATTAAGGCTCTGCGCGAAAAGGTTGTTTCGATTATATCCGAAATTGAATTTGCCAGCCGCTACACCAAAGCGCGGTTTGTAGCCATTACCGGTACCAACGGCAAAACCACGACCACGCTGCTTACTTATCATTTGCTGAAAGAAGCAGGTTTGAGCGTCGGCCTAGCAGGTAATATTGGTTACTCGCTCGCCGAGCAAGTAATTGAGGACAAGCATGCCTATTACGTGCTGGAGCTGAGCAGCTTCCAGCTAGATGATGTGCAGGATTTTCGCCCCTGGATAGCGTTGCTGCTCAATATTACTCCCGACCACCTCGACCGCTACGAGTACTCGCTGGAAAAATATGCGGAGGCCAAGCTGCGCATTGCGCAGAACCAGTCGCTGGATGATTACTTGATTTATAATGCGGATGATGACAACATTGGTCGCTTCCTGAAAACGGCTTTTATGACGGCATTTGTGCTGCCGTTTAGCCTGCACCACCGGCCCGATTACCATTTGGCTGGCTACTACGAAGACGATTGTACGCTGCGCGTGCACCTGCCCATCGAGGACCGGCATCCCGATAAGGTGAGCATTGAAAACTCGCCGCTTATCGGCCAGCATAACCACCAGAATATGGCGGCGGCTATTTTGGCGGCCCGCGTGGCCGGCGCCTCGCCAGCGCAGATTGAAGCTGCCCTCGCTACGTTCAAAAACGCCGACCACCGCCTGCAGCTAATTCGCGAACTGGATGAGGTGCAGTATATTGATGATAGCAAAGCCACAAATGTAGAAGCCGCTTGGTACGCGCTCGACGGCATTAAGCGCCCCATTGTGTGGATAGCTGGCGGCACCGACAAGGGCAACGACTACACCTCAATTGTGGAACTGGCCCAGCAAAAAGTGAAAGCTTTGGTGTGCTTGGGCGTCGATAATGCCAAGCTGCGGGCCACTTTCGAGGGGGTAGTGCCGCACCTCGAAGAAACCCAAAGCATGGCTGATGCAGTGCAGCGCGCCGCCGCCCTGGCCAGCCCGGGCGAAGTAGTGTTGCTATCGCCGTGCTGCGCCAGTTTCGACCTATTTAAGAATTATGAGGACCGGGGCCAGCAATTTGCGGCCGCCGCGTGGGCCCTACCCCCGTCCGAATCCGTGCCATCAGTTTAAGCTGCAAAACCTGCGATTTATGGAAGCTACTACCCGTCTTACTTGGCTGCAACGCAACCTCAAGGGCGACCCCATTTTATGGGCCATCGTAATTCTGTTTTCGCTCATCAGCATCGCAGTCGTGTACTCGGCTACCGGCACGCTGGCGTACCGCAATGAATTGCACGGCCGGGCCGGTTCGGCCGAGTTGATTGTGCTGAAGCACAGTAGCTTAATATTTCTAGGGTTGGGCCTAATGTGGCTGGCCCACCGCATCGATTACCGCCACTACTCGCGGTTGTCGCTCTACGCGCTGCTGCTGTCGGTGCCGCTGTTGCTGTTTACCTACGTGATGGGCGGCGAAACGAACGGTGCTTCGCGCTGGCTCACAATTCCAGTTATTAACCAAACGTTTCAGCCCTCCGACTTGGCCAAGCTAGCGCTGATTTCGCACTTGGCCAGCATGCTCAGCCGCCGCCAGCAGCACCTGCACGACTTCTGGAGCACGCTGTTTCCGGTGATGCTGTGGGTTGGGGTTATCTGCGGGCTTATTGTGTTGTCGAACGCGTCTACGGCGTTGCTGCTATTCCTTACCTGCTTGCTGCTCATGTTTATCGGCCGCGTGCCGCTCAAGCAAATGCTGGTCATGGTGCTCATCGGGGCTACTCTGGGGGGGGTAGGGCTGGTAGCGGGCCAGCGCTGGAAAACGGTGCAGTCGCGGATGGAAAGCTTTTCAAACCCCAATAAAAAGCCGGCTTTCCAACTCGAACACTCGTTCATCGCCATTGCCACCGGCGGCCTCACCGGCAAAGGCCCCGGCAAAAGCACCGAGCGCAATATTATGCCGCACCCGTATTCTGACTTTATCTACGCCATTATCATCGAAGAATATGGCATGATTGGCGGCTTGTTCGTGCTGTTTTTATACCTCGCTTTTTTATATCGAGGCTTAAAAACTGTCATGAATAGCCAGGGGGCTTTTGGCGGCCTTTTATCGGCGGGGCTAAGTTTTAGTCTGGTCTTGCAGGCGATGGTGAATATGGGGGTAGCCGTGGGCCTAGGCCCCGTTACGGGCCTACCCCTGCCCCTGCTGAGTATGGGGGGGACTTCTCTGGTATTCACTGGGCTGAGCATCGGGATTATTCTGGCCGTAAGCCGCGGCGAGCGCGAAACCCGCCCCATGGCCGGCGAGCCCGCCGACACGCCACGCATTCCGAGCAAGCGCGCGCAGTATGCGTAACACTTGCGGTCGTTGCAAACCTGTTAAAGCAATGGCAAACAAGCAAAATATTACGAAGTAAAAAGTATGAAATTCATCATCTCCGGTGGCGGTACGGGCGGGCATATTTTCCCGGCGGTGGCAATTGCCAACGAAATTCGGCGGCGCCTGCCCGACGCCGAAATTCTGTTTGTGGGCGCCAATGGCCGCATGGAGATGACGCGCGTACCCGAAGCTGGTTACACCATTGTAGGGTTGGATATTACGGGTTTGCAACGCCGCCTTACACCGCAGAATCTGATGTTTCCCGTGCGCGTATTCCGCTCGGTGCGCAAAGCAGGGAAATTAATTGAGCAGTTCCGCCCCGACGCCGTGGTGGGGGTAGGGGGCTACGCGTCGGCGCCAGTGCTACTAGCGGCCACCTCGCGAGGCATTCCAAGCTTAATTCAGGAGCAGAATTCCTACGCTGGCCTAGTGAATAAACTGCTAGCCCGCCGCGTGAGCAAAATATGCGTGGCTTATGAGGGCATGGAAAAGTTTTTCCCAGCCGACAGAATAGTGCTGACCGGCAACCCCGTGCGCACCGAAATTGCCCACGGCAGCCGGGCCGAAGCGCTGAAGTTTTTTAACCTTGACCCAGCGAAGAAAACATTGCTCGTGGTAGGCGGTAGCCTCGGCGCGCGCACGCTCAACCTGGCTACGGCCGCGGCCCTACCCCGCCTCCCCGAGGCCGGCGTGCAGCTGCTCTGGCAAACCGGAAAGCTGTATTTCCCCGAGGCACAACGGCAGGCAGCCCCTTATGCTACTGACAATTTACAAGCCCTGGAGTTTATCCGGCGCATGGACCTAGCCTATGCGGTGGCCGATGTGGTCATTAGCCGTGCGGGTGCCCTCTCGGTATCAGAGCTTTGCCTAACGGGCAAGGCTTCCATTTTGGTGCCTTCGCCCAACGTGGCCGAAGACCACCAGACGAAGAATGCGCTGGCTTTGGTGAGTAAAGGTGCCGCCGTGCTCATCACCGACGAGCACGCTGCCAGCCGGCTCTACGACGAGGCCCTGCGCCTGCTGGCCGACCCCGAGCGCCAGCAGCAACTCAGCCAACGCGTGCAGGAATTGGCGCATCCCGATGCCACCACCACCATTGTTGACGAGTTATTTAAGCTGATTGCGAAATAGAATGAAAAATTGAAAAGAACGTCATGCTCAACATGACGTTCTGAATTACAAGATGCAGCAATTCCCTTACATATTTTTTCTCGGTATTGGCGGCATTGGCATGTCGGCACTGGCGCGTTGGTTTAAAGCCAACGGCCACCAGGTCAGCGGTTATGATAAAACCGAAACGCCGCTTACCCAGGCGTTGCAAGCCGAGGGCATTGCCGTGCATTTTACGGACGCAGTAGCAAATATCCCGGCCGAAATCCGCGCTAATAAAGACCAGACGTTGGTGGTGCTCACGCCGGCCATTCCGGCTACCAGCCAAGAATGGCAGTGGCTGCGCGAGCAGGGCTACGACATTCGCAAGCGCAGCCAAGTGCTGGGCGTGCTCACGCAAGGCCGGCCAACAATTGCGGTGGCGGGCACCCACGGCAAAACCACTACCAGCAGCATGGTAGCGCATTTGCTGCACCACGCAGGCCTCGATATAGGGGCTTTCTTGGGCGGTATTTCGGTAAATCTAGGGTCGAATTTGTTGCTGCCGCGCAGTGCCGACGCGCCGGTAGTAGTAGAAGCTGACGAGTATGACCGCAGTTTCCTCACGCTGCATCCCGACGTGGCCATCGTCACCAGCACCGATGCCGACCACCTCGATATTTACGGCGACCAGCACGCACTAATTGATTCATTTTGCCAGTTCGTTAGCCAGCTAAAACCCGGTGGTACGCTGCTACTCAACCATACTGCCGATGCCCGCGTGGCGGCTGCCGTGCCCGCCGGCACGCGGGTGCTGCGCTACGGCCTAACGGCCGCCCAAGGACCCGATTTATTTGCGGATAATATTGCAGCCAGCGGCCATAAATTTACCTTTGACTTGCACGGTTCTGAGGGGGTAGTGCACGAATTGGAATTGGCGGTGCCGGGTTTTCACAACGTGGAAAACATGCTGGCGGCGGCAGCGGCGGCACAATTATTTGGGCTTACAAAAGCGCAACTAATTGAGGCTGTGGCGGCCTACCGCGGCGTGAAAAGGCGCTTCGAATTTGTCGTAACCGGCCCTACCCAGGTATACGTAGACGATTATGCGCATCATCCTCGCGAAATAGAAGCATTCCTGCGTTCGTTACGTGCTTTGTATCCGGAAAAAAGAGTGCGAGTTATTTTTCAACCGCATTTATTTACCCGCACCCGCGACTTTGCCGAGGAATTTTCAAGCAGCTTAAGCTTGGCTGACGAAGTGGTATTACTAGATATTTATCCAGCTCGGGAATTACCCTTGCCTGGTATTTCATCGGCTATGTTGCTAGCTGCCATTACTGCACCAGTTAAATCGTTGCAAACCAAAGCACAAGTATTGGAAAACGCGCAACTTAATCCTACTTTTGATATTCTGGCAACAGTAGGAGCGGGTGATATTGATGCGCTGGTACCGCAATTAAAAAGAATACTTAACCCGTAAAATTTAAAGCTCGAGTAATACTAGGTTTAGCAACGTTTGCGGGATAATTCTCGCACTAAAATTACTGGTAAATAGTGTTTGCAAGTTTACCTAAGAATAGCAATTGTCAGCTTAAATACTTTGATAATTAAGCCATAAAAAACGTAATTGCTTTAGTAAATAAATAGTATGGAAAAAAATGTCCGCAACTTACTCGTCGCCATTGCCTGCCTAATTGGGCTGGGCCTGATGGCTGCGTTTGCGGCATTGCGGCAGGCGCGCCGGCCAGTGCAGTCGATTGTGGTAAACATAGCCAACGAATTTGATAATTATTTTATCAGCGAGCGGGGCGTCACGGCTTTGCTTACGAATGGGGGTAAGGAACCAGTAATTGGAACGGTGCCCGAGGGCCCGCGCCTGCGCCAGCTAGAGGGCCGCCTAAAGGCGCACCCATTCGTGCGTGATGCGCAAGTATACCGCGACTTGGCGGGCAACCTGCACGCCGACATCCACCAGAATCGGCCCATTGCGCGCCTCGTGCACGCCGACGACCGCCTCGATACCTACGTCGACGCCGATGGCAACCGACTGCCGCTTTCGCCGCTTTACACGGCCCGAGTGGCCACGGTGAGCCGGGCCGGTGGCGGGGCTTTACCAAACCGCTTTTTTCAGGACAGTACCGGTCGTGGCTACCTCGATTTTTTGCGTTATGTCGACGAACATCCCTTCTGGCGGGCCCAAGTGGCCGAAGTATTCGTGGAGCCGGGCGGTAAGCTCAGCTTCACGCAGCAGGTAGGCGACCAACGTATAGAGTTCGGGCCACCGGAAGATATTTCTGGAAAATTCGCCAAATTGATGGTATTTTACCGTCAAATTCCTTCAGTTTTAGGATGGGATACGTACCATCGCGTAAACGTCGAATACCAAAATCAAATAATTTGCGAGTAGCAAGTACTTGTGAACCAAAGATTTAAATTTTACAAAATTAGCTAAGTAATTTAGCGTCTGCTCTTTCACCGCTCGCTCCGCACCCATGCAACAGGATAAAATCGTCGTCGGACTCGACATAGGTACCACTAAAATCTGCGCCTTGGTGGGGCGTAAAAACGAGTACGGCAAGCTCGAAATTTTGGGCATGGGCAAAGCTGTGTCGGAGGGGGTACAGCGCGGTATTGTCCTTAATATCGACAAAACGGTAGATGCCATTAAGCGTGCCATTCGGCAGGCGGAGGAGCAGTCGGGCATTGATATTGGGGTAGTGAACGTGGGCATTGCTGGGCAGCACATCAAATCGTTGCAGCACAACGGCTCCATTACGCGGCCCAGCGGCGACAATGAGATTACCCAAGACGACGTGAACCGCCTAACGGCCGACATGTACCGCTTGGTGACGCCGCCCGGCTCGCAGATTATCCACGTGATGCCCCAGGACTACAAAGTAGATTTTGAGGGTGGCGTAACTGACCCCGTGGGCATGGCCGGCGTGCGTTTGGAGGGTAACTTTCACATTATCACGGCGCAGAGCGCGGCGATTAACAACATTAACAAGTGCGTGACCAAGGCTGGCTTGGCCATTGCCGACCTTATTCTGGAGCCGCTGGCGTCGAGTGTATCGGTGCTGAGCGACGAGGAAAAAGAAGCTGGGGTAGCGCTGATTGACATTGGCGGCGGCACCACGGACTTGGCGGTGTTTAAGGATGGTATTATTCGCCACGCGGCGGTGCTGCCCTTTGGGGGCAACATCATCACGCAGGATATCAAGCAGGGCTGCAACGTGACGCCCAACCAGGCCGAGCAGTTGAAGGTAAAATTTGGTAAGGCGATTGCCGAAGAGGCTTCCGACTACGAAATTGTGAGCATTCCGGGCTTGCCAAACCGGCCGCCCAAGGAGGTGTCGCTCAAGAACTTGGCCTACATCATTGAGGCGCGTATGTCGGAGATTATCGAGCTGACCTACGCCGAAATTTACCGCATGGGCCTGCACGAGCACCTTTCGGCCGGCATCGTGCTGACGGGTGGTGGCTCGCAACTTCAGAACCTGGAGCAACTGACCGAGTACCTTACCGGCCTCGACACGCGCATTGGCTACCCCAACCAGCACTTGGGTAAGGGCAAAATCGAAGCCGTGAAGTCGCCGATGCACGCCACCGGCGTAGGCCTCGTGCTGGCTGGCTACCAGGCGCAAGAAGAGCGCAGCGTGGCTCGCCCCGGCTACGGCGAGGAGGAGACGCACAGCAACTACAGCTACCAGGCTACCCCCCCGGTGGCGGCCCCTGCTCCGGTTGCCGTGCCCAGCTTCACGGCACCGGCCGCCCCTACCCCTGCTCCCGTGCCCGAGGCTCCTAAGCCGCCCAAAGGCCCCAGCAAAGCAGTGGGTTTCTTGGGGGACATTACGCGCAAGCTAAAGGGGATTTTGATTGATGACTTTGACGATAAACAATATTAAAATTCAATTAGGAATGAGGAATGAGGAATTAAGAATTACGTGCGCCGCTCGCTTTCTTAATTTTTAATTCCTCATTCCTCATTCCTCATTCCTAATTGACATTATGAATTTTACCTTCGATATTCCTTCTCAGAATCGCTCCATCATTAAGGTGATTGGGGTAGGGGGCGGGGGCTCCAACGCCGTGAAGCACATGCACAAGCAGGGCATCAAGGATGTGGAGTTTATTATCTGCAACACCGACCGGCAGGCGCTGGAAAGCTCTACCGTGCCCAACAAGCTCCAGATTGGGGTAGACCTCACGGAGGGCCTCGGGGCGGGCGCCAAGCCCGAGCGGGGCCGCCAAGCTGCTATGGAATCGCGTGAGCAAATCCGCGATTTGCTGAGCAACGGTACTAAGATGCTGTTTATCACGGCGGGTATGGGCGGCGGCACGGGCACGGGCGCTGCGCCGGTTATTGCGCAAGTAGCGCAAGAGCTTAATATTCTGACGGTTGGTATCGTAACGGCGCCTTTCCTATTTGAAGGCAAAAAGAAGCGCGAGCAGGCCGAGCAGGGCATTAAAGAGCTAAGCGAGCACTGCGATACAGTGCTCGTAATTCTCAACGATAAGCTGCGCCAGCTTTATGGCAACCTTACGATGGGCCTAGCTTTCGCCAAGGCTGACACCGTGCTGACCACGGCCGCCAAGTCGATTGCCGAAATCATCACGGTAACCAGCGATGTAAACGTCGACTTTGAAGACGTGAAAACGGTGATGAAGGACTCGGGAGCTGCCGTAATGGGCAGTTCCATCACGGAGGGTGAAAACCGCGCCCGCCGCGCTGCCGAGGAGGCCCTAAACTCGCCCCTGCTGAACAACACCGATATCCAGGGTGCGCAGCGGATTCTGCTCAGCATCATGTCGGGCGACCAGGCCGAGCTGGAGATGGACGAGCTTTCGGAAATCACCGAGTACATCCAGGGGAAAGCGGGTGCCGACGCTGAGATGATTTTTGGCCACGGCATCGACGACTCGCTGGGCCAGAGCATCCGCGTGACGGTGATTGCCACGGGCTTTGCTCGGGAAGCGCACAACATCGGCGCCAACTCGCGCACCGAAGTAGTTTCTGAGCCAGTAGCTGCGGCTCCTACCCCCACACCCGAGCCGCAGCCGGTAGTTTTTGAAAAAGAGCGGCAGAGCCAGCCGGCTTCGATGGTGCCCAGCTTCACGGTGCCAGCGACTCCCGAGCCCGCCCGCGTAACGTTTGACCTCAACGGCCCGGCCGTATCCAACGGCCAAACGGGCTTGTCGGGTGCGCCCATTACGGCCCCCGGCGACCCCGTGCTGGTATCGAGCCAAGGGCAGGGTAGCCCCGCGCCTGCACCGCAGCCCCACGCACCGCGTCCGCGCCCAGCAGTGCTAGAGGCGCAGGCCGAAGAACGCCGCCGCCGCTTGCAGCAGCTGAGCCAAAACCAAGGCCTATCGCCTGAGGCGACCAACCACCTCGACACACCCGCTTACCTGCGCCGCGGCCAAAAGCTAGAGCCTGTAACGCCGAGCAGCGCGCAAAATATCTCGCGTTTTAACCTTTCGGATGACAACGAATTGCTAGGCGATAACCGCTTTCTGCACGACAACGTGGATTGAGTAGCTTGACTTTTATGCCAATCGAAAAAGCCCCACTTGGTAATCCAAGTGGGGCTTTTTCGATTGATAGGCAGGAGTTTTATGATTTCATAAGCTGCCCTACCCCCTGCGATAAGCCAGAGGGGGTAGGGCAGCAGCAGATGCTAGTCTTTTATCACGCGCTGGGTTTTGTTGAGTCCTTTTCCCTGTAAGCGCAGCAAGTAGATGCCCGGTGCCAGGTGCGCCGTGTAGCGGCCCAACTCGGTTTGCAGCATAGACACCGTGCCGGTAAGGCGCAGCAGCGGCTGGCCCTTTAGCAGGTAAAATTCCAATATAACTGGGCTCACGCCGGGCGGCACAACGCTGGCTAGGTGAAAAACGGCCGGGCCGGTAGCTGGGCTAGGATATACTAGCAAACGGTTGCCGCTGGTGCCAGTCGAGGAATTGGCAATGCCCAAAAACCGCACGCCAATCAGCACTGGGTCGTGGTCGGAAGAACGAAAGGGACTGTTAACGTCTGTGGCTTCGCCTGCTTGGTCAAACTCTAGAAAGGCCGGCTCGCCGGAGTTGATGTGCCATTTCTGCACGTCGATAAACCCTACCATGTTGGGGGTAATGATGCAGTGGTCGAGTGACCCTGTGAGGCCTTTAAACACGAACGAGGCGCTATTAGGGGGGGTAGCTGCCACTAGCCCGGCCGCCCGCAGAATGTCGATAGGGTCTTCCTCGTAGTTGGCGTTGTAGTCGCCGATGCAAATAATGCGACTGGCCCCTGCGGGCCGCACCGTTTGGTTGATAAACTTGACCAGGGCCTGAGCTTGGGCCCGGCGCCGGTCGTTGGAGCCGCCCTGGCCGTCGTTTTGGTCCGCATCGACGCCATTGCCGCTGGCTTTCGACTTGAAGTGGTTGACTACCAGGCCCAAGGTGTCGGGGCGCGCGTGGCGCTTGGTGGTGAAGAGCTGGGCCAATGGCGGCCGCTCAAATACGCCCGTTACGCTGGCTACTAGTGCCGGCCCGAGGGGCGCCACCGCCGCCGGCTTATAAATAATGGCGCAGTGAATAGCGTCGGTATTGTTGGGCTGCTGGGTGGCACCGCCATCGTTGATGAAGGCGTAGGTGCCTGCGCCCATAGCTTTGTTTAGGCCGTTCACGAGGTCTTGCAAAGCCGAATTGGGGCCGGTACCGTCGTTCTCCATCTCCATGAGGCCCACCACATCGGCATTCATCTGGGTGAGGGCAGCGATAATTTTGCTTCGCTGGCGGGCAAAGTCCACGGCCGTTTTGGCGCCGCGGGGGGTAGGAAAACCACCACCCTGCCCGTCGCCATTGAAGTAGTTGAGCACGTTGAAGCTGGCCAGCTTCACATCAAGCGCCCCGAAACTGGGCACGGCCGGCCGCACAACCCGAAAGACCGGCGCATCGGCTCCCGGCAGCGGTTGCACGCGCCACTGGTTGAAGCCATAGCCTAAGATGCCTCGCAGCTGCGCTATGGTGCTTCCTACGCGCACGGTGTGCAGCACGGGGTCGAGGTAAGGGATAGGTTTGGGGTTGGAAGCGGCGCTGCCATCATCTAGGATGATGACGTGGGCGAGGTTGGCCGCCTGGTAGGCGTTGACGGCCGCCGCGTTGCTGTTGCCAATAATGTGGGTGCCGGTGGCCGGCTCATCGTTGGGGTCCACGAACTGCGTGGGCTGAAACGGAGTGCCGCTGGTAGAAAGCTGCAACTCGCCGCGCTGCTTTAGGCTGTAGTTTTCGGCTACCGTGAGCGGCGCTGAAAACTGCACCCGCATTCCTTCATAAGGCTCGAGTAGTGAGCTGTTGAAGGTACTGTTAGTTAAGATGGTAAAGGGGGGTAGCGAGGCATTGCTAGCTACTACTTTGATAGTAGGTGTCGTGAGCACAGCCTGATTGAAAGAGGGTTGCTCGGCGCTTTCCAGCACCGTGCCCGTTACCTGCACTTTATCGCCTACCTGTACTGTGGCGGCGGGCTGCGCCACAAATAGCGCATCTGAGGTGGCGGGGTTGCCATCGGTAGCATTGGCCGCTTCCTGCACGTAAAAGCCGCCCGGATTCAAGCCGGGATAAACGCCCGTGACGATGCCCTCAATGGTATAGGTGCCGGGCGTAGCCGCCGCCCCGGTGCCCTGGATAGTGCCAATGTGCGTGACGGTTGGGGGGGCCTGAGCCGCTGCGGGATGCCCCGCCGCCAGAGCCACTGCGAGCAGAGCAGTGGGTAAAAAGCGCAGAAGGTGGGGGTGGGAGACGGCGTAACGAGCGTGCAGATAGACCATTTTTTAGGAGAAAATTTCCAGGGAGAGCCAGTTTAGCAGCTCAGCACCTTCGCAACGGGCGGCACTTGGCAAGCCCATAAGTCAGATTGAAAGAGCCATCAATCGAACAATAGCAACATTGCGTAGGATTATCGATGGAGATACGCAAAAGAAGCGACTGCAGATTCCCCAGCTTGATTTAAGCAAGCACTTTGGGCGGGAAGGCAGTTGCGCTCGGCTTATGCAGCGGATAACTTCCTAAGCCAACCTGTGGGTTAAGAGTATTAATTGGAGCATTTGCCGACTCTGGCTAAAAAGGATTCGAAAACCGCTTATCCGCGATGAACGTCGAATCGGTCAGCGTTTTCAGGAAGGCGATTACCTGCTTTTTTTCGGTGGCCGTGAGGTCCATGTGGGTGCCGAAAGGCGGGTCGTTGATGCCTTCAATCAGGTTATTATCGAGGCCGGGACTAGCCATTTGTACGTGGTCGGAGTAGTGGTCGAGTACTTCCTCCAAGGTCTTGAAGCGGCCATCGTGCATGTAGGGCGCCGTGAGCGTGATGTTGCGCAGGGTAGGGGCAATGAACTTGCCCTTGTCTACGGCCACGCCCGTGACGCCGCTGCGGCCAGGGTCGGCAAAAGTCAGGTCGAGGCCGTTGTTAAAGAATTTGCCTTCGTAATTTGACGACATCAGCGGCTGGGTATGGCAATGGAAGCACTCGGCCCCGCGCACCTTGCCCGGCGAAATATGGGTGGTGTACAGCTGCAAGCCCGCTACCTCATCGGCAGTAAAGCCCTGGCGGGTAGCCATGTACTTGTCGTAGCGCGAGCTGCCCGAAATCAGCGTGCGCTCGAACTGCGCCAGGGCTTTCAGCGCCAGCTCATTGGTGATGGTGCTGGTGCCAAACGCCGCCAGAAACAGCGGAGGGTAGAGCTTGGTCGCCTGCAATTTGGCCACGCCCACCGTAAGAGGCTGGTGCAACTCAATTGAATTTTCGAGGGGTTTGAGTGCCTGCGTTTCGAGCGTAGTGAAGGCACCGTCCCAAGTTAGTTGGCTGCTCCAGAGCACATTGGTGAGCGACATAGTGCCGCGCGGGTTGGCCACGCCGTCGACGCCCACCGCAAAGGCTAGGCCATCGGTAAATGCCTTGCTCTGCTGGTGGCACGAGCCGCAGGCCATGGTGCCAGTGCTCGACAGTGCTTTCTCGTAAAACAGCATGCGGCCCAGTGCTACCCCCTCGTTGGTCAGCGGGTTGTCGGCCGGAATAACGGGGGTAGGGAAGCCCGCCGGCACGGCCAGCGCGTAGGCGGTAGGCGCAGTGGGGGTAGGCGTTTCCTCGCCGCTCCCGCCGCCTTTGCTACAGCTCGCCGCGCCCAGCGCCACCACGCCCAGCAGCACGCCCAAGTAAGAAACGACAGTAGCTCGTAGTGGCATAGCGCGGGGGTAGGGAAAGAAGGGCAAAAGGTACGGCCGCGTCGACAACGACGAAGCCAGGGCAGTTAGTTTCGGCGGTGGCTAGCCAGCTGGTTGCGAAGAGCCAGCTGGTTATTTAGGTGCCCTAAAAGCGGTGGCCAGCCCAGGCGGTTGGGGCGGTGCTAGCTGCGGGTTTGCTAGAAAGGCGCTATCAGTCAAGGTATTTAAAAAGGTAAGTAAATCAACCTGTTGCTGTGCCGAAAGGACAATGCCTAGCCGCCCGCTCGGCTGGCGCAGCAGCGGGTCGAGGGTAGGGGAGGGCTGCACGCCGTGGGCATAGTGGGCCAGCACCTGCGGCAGGGTAGCAAAGCGGCCGTCGTGCATGTAGGGTGCCGTGCGGGCCACATTGCGCAGGCTGGGCACCTTAAAGCGGCCCGCGTCGGTGGGGTGACTAGTAATGTGTGCCCGGCCCGAATCGTGCGGAAACGCGCGGTCGAGGCCGTTGTTGCGAAAGCTCTCGTCGGTAAATAAATCGGTGGCGTGGCAGCCCGCGCACTTAACCACGAACAGCGCCCGGCCGCGCAGCTCGGGCGCGGTAAGGGTTCCGCCGGCCTCGTGGCGCACGTAGTGGTCGTAGCGCGAGTTGGCCGACGTAAGGGCTGCCGTGAACTGCGCCAGCGCCCGCAAAAACTGCGGCGTATCAATCTCTCGGGGCCCGTAGATGGCGGCAAATTGCCGGCGGTAGTCTGGGTCGGCGTTGAGCTTGGCTAGAGCCGTGGCGAGCGGCGTATTCATTTCTACGGCGCTTGTGAGGGGGGCCAGCGCTTGCAATTCCAGCCCCAGCACGCCGCCATCGGCCATGAAGCCGCGACGCCAGCGCATGTTTTGCAGGGTAGGGGCGTTGCGCGTGCTGAGGCGGTGCCCTACCCCCACGGCCAGCGCTTGGCCATCGGTGAAAGCGCGACTTTGCTGGTGGCACGAGCCGCACGACACCGTGCCGCTGCTCGATAGCCGGGTATCGTAAAACAATTGCCGGCCCAGCGCAAACGTAGCGGCGTTGGGCTGGTTTTTGGCCAGCTCGTACACCATTTTTGGGAAGTTGGCGGGCTGCGCGGTGCCCGGCACGGCCGCTTGGGCGGTGGGGCGGCCAGGCTCGCAACTACTAGCTCCGAGCAGGGCTACCCCGGCCCAAACCAGCGCCGCCTGCTGCCAATACACCTGGCTCCCTATCAGCCTCCTGAAATGCACAGCGCCCGTACTTAGTTAGCCGCTACTTGCTTGACGGTGAACATGCCCGCCGCGTAGTTATTTGCTACCTGCACCGATGCCGCGCTGGGCGCCATGGCCGTTGGGAAGGTACTGAGCGCGATGGGGGTAGGGCCATCAAATATTTTCAATACGTTGGCCGCTAAGCGGATAGTAGGCGCGTGGTTGGCTTGCACGGGCAGCGTAGCCCCGCCCAGCGAAGGACTCGCCGTGACGATGGCGTTGTACGGGGCGCGGTAGCCGCCAATGTGGCAAGTCAGGGCCTTGGCCGGGTTCGTCGATGTCACGGTGCCTTCTAGCTTCAGGAAAATATGGCCGGTAGCCCACACCCAATACATGTTATTAGCCGGGTTGAGGTCGCCGGCTAGGGCCAGCGGGTCGCCCTTGGTCGTGGTCGAGTCCACGCCTACCACGAAGCTTACGCCCGTGTAGTTGCCAACGGGTACGTTGCTGACCGTGAAGCTGGTAGAGCTAGGCTTAGCCGCATCTACCAAATGATATTCGCCGGGCGCGGCGTACGTGCTACCGTCGGCTTTGCTGAATTTGATATTAGAGAGGTAGTACTTCAGGGTCGTTACCGTGAAGGTTTCGCCACTAGCGGTGGCATACGCCGTGCCGTCGAGGGCCACGTCTTTGGCGCCCACCATATTTTCCACTTCAAAAGCCACGGTGCCCACGGTAGGCTCGCTGCTATCCCCATCTTTTTTGCAGCCGCTAAGTACAGCGGTAGTGAGCAGGGCAACTGCCAGCGCGGAAAAAATACGGTTTTTCATGGGGCAAAAAAGCTTAGGGAAGAACTGTGGCGGCGCCAGATACCCGGCAGGCTGTTTATCAACGAACTACGAGGGACTTTGCCTCACACCAGGCGGGCGCTGAAAGTTCATAAGCTACCAGCACGAAATATGTTGGCAAGAGTCCTAAAGTAGATTAAAAATAACATCTCGACCTGTGAATAGGATGAACGCTCGCCGGCTCCGAAAAAAGGAGATAGGTACAACTAAGCGCTCGCCGACCCTACTTTTGCGCTGGCTTAGTCCCAGCCCCGCCGCGTGAAATCCTGTTTTGCCTATTTGCTTGTTGCCCTCGTGCTGCTGCAAACCTTTAGCCGCGAGCTACTGGTGGTGGATTTCACGTTCAACCAGGCTACCATTACGGCGCGCTTTTGCGTGAACAAGGCCCGGCCCCAACTGCACTGCGACGGCAAGTGCTACTTCGCCAAAAAGCTGAAGCAGCAGGAGGAGCGCGAAAGCAAATCGGCCGGCCCGCTCAAGGAACGCCTGGAGATGTTGGCCGCGCCCTTCGGCAACTGGCAGCCGCAGCCTACCCCCCTCCTGGTGAGGGAGGCGCCGCGCTACGCCCGCCTGGTGCCGGGGAGCTATGCCGCGCCGCGCCGCGCCCTGCTGCAACCGCCCGCGGGCTGCTAAACAACCGCCGATTGGGGAGTTGCCGGCCGGCTGGCTAGTGTACGTTGGCGTGCGCTGGCAGCTATTTGGGCCTTGCCCCCGCGTGTTTGTTTAGCCTGAATTCTTCGCGGGATGAAATCTGTTTTATTGACTGCTGGGTTGGCCGTGGCCAGCCTGAGTAGTGTTTGCGCGCAGCAAGCGTCGCTGCGCGGCACCATCTTAGATGCCCAAACGCAGCAGGCGCTGCCGGGCGTAACGGTGCGGCTGCCCGGCACCAGCCTGGGCACCAGCCTGGGCACCACCACCGATGCCAGCGGCCGCTTTGTGCTGGCCGCCCCCACGGCAACCCGAGACGTAATTGTCTCATTTGTGGGCTATACCACGCAGCAAGCGCGGGTGCCGGCCAGCGGCGGCCCGCTTACGGTGCGCCTCGAAGGCGCGCCAGTCGATTTGCAGGGGGTAGTGGTGTCGGCCAGCCGCGAGCAGGAAAAGCGTACCGAATCGCCGGTGGCGATTAGCCAGATTTCGCCGCAGCTCATCGCCGATACCAAGGCCACCGCGCCCTACCAGTTGCTCAACAAAGTGGCCGGCGTGTACATGGTGAACCTGGGCAACGAGCAGCACATGATGGCTATTCGCCAGCCCATTAGCACCAACGCCGTGTATTTGTATCTAGAAGATGGCCTGCCGATTCGGCCCATCGGCATCTTCAACCACAACGCGCTCTACGAAATCAACCAGGCCGGTGTGCGCAGCATTGAAGTCGTGAAGGGCCCGGCCTCGTCGCTCTACGGCTCCAATGCCATTGGCGGCGCCATTAATTTTCTCACGCAGCGCCCTACCCCCCTGCCCACGGCCGGGGTTTCGGTGCAGGGCGATGGCTTCGGTTACCGCCGCGTCGACGCCAGCGCCAGCGGCACAGTGGGCAAACTGGGGCTGTACGCGGGCGGCTATTCGGCGCGCCAACGCAATAGTTGGCAAGACTATACCGATTTCGATAAGCAGTCGTGGACGCTGCGGGCCGACTATACCTTCAACCCCAAAACCCGCCTCATCGGCACTGGCACCTACAATTACCTCAACACCCAAACGCCGGGCACCCTCGACAGCGCGCACTTCTACAGCCGCCGCTACCAGAGCAACAACCGCTTCACCAACCGCGTGGTTACGGCCGTGCGCGGCAGCCTGCGGCTGGAGCACGAGTGGAGCCCGAGCCAGCAAACGGCCTTCACCGGCTTTTACCGCTACAACTCGACCGGCCAGTTGCCCAGCTACTACATCGCCGATGTGCGCGTGAACGGCGTGTACCAAAGCTCGAACGGGCAGGTTAACAACCAGTCTTTCAATAGCTACGGCGCCCTGGCGCAGCACCGCGCCGATTTTAGCTGGCTCAACTCGCGGCTTATTGTAGGGGGGTATTTTGATTATAGCCCGAGCACGTATTTTGCCCGCTACCTGGCCATTCAGAAGGATGTGGCCAACAACTTCTACACCGGCTACACCGACACCGGCCGGCTGCTCGACGACTACAAAATCGACCTCTACAACACGGCGGCCTATGCCCAATACGAGGTGCAACCCACTGAAAACCTGCGCATCGTGGGTGGCCTGCGCTACGACCGGGTGCAATACAATTTTAGCAATAACCTAAGCGGCACCCAAACCACCAAAAAAGCTGCCCAGAAAAATACCTACAACATTGTGGCACCCAAACTGGGGCTGACCTACGCGCTAGGCGCCAACCGCGGCCTGTACGCCAACTTCAGCACCGGCTTTCAGCCGCCCGAAACGGGCAGCTTATACAGCTCGCGCCAGCAAATTGAGCTGAAGCAGGCCAACTTCACCAACTACGAGGCCGGTGGCTGGGTGGCCCTGTTCGAGCGCAAGGTGTACCTCGATTTTAGCGTGTACCAGATGGAAGGGCGCAACGAAATCGTGAGCATTTTGCAGGCCGACAACACCACGCAGAGCGAAAACGTGGGCTCGACCCGCCACCGGGGGATAGAGTATTCGCTAACGTACGCGCCGATTTCGGAGGTGAATTTTCGGCTCAGCGGCACCAACGCCCGGCATACTTATCTGGATTACAGTGAGGTACTGCAAGGCACTAACCGCGACTATAGTGGCAACCGCATGGTGAACGCGCCTAACTGGATTGCCAACGCCGAGGTGTTTTACAAGCCACGCTTCGTGCCCGGCGCCCGCCTCGGGCTAGAATGGCAACGCATTGGCTCGTACTTCACTAACACGGCCAATACCCAGACCTACGCCGGCTACAACCTGCTAAACCTGCGCCTCGGCTACCGCCTACCCCAGCCCGCCGTGCGCGGCCTCGAGGTGTGGGCCAATGTGGTGAACCTGGGCAATGAACTCTACGCTAGCACGGTGACTGCCAACCAGTACGGTACCACTTACCAAGCCGCCGCGCCGCGCACCTACACGCTGGGCGTGGGCTACACCTTCGCGGCTAAGGCGCGGGAGTAATACGTGCAGCCCCGCTCCCTACCCCACAGGGGAGGGGGTGGAGCTGCACAAAGAAAGTCGCCAGTCGGCTATCCAACAATTAATGGACTGCTACGCCATCTTACGCCTTGTATTATGCTTGCCAACCCTATTTCTCCCGCGCCGTCTGTGGTAGTAGCGCCGGCCCGCGCGGCCTCGCCCGTGCGGCGCTTCATTGGCCGCCACCTGTACCGCTGGCATCGGCTGCTGGGCATTATCACGGTCGTGCCGGTTATTATGTGGACGCTGAGTGGGCTTTCGCACCCGTTGATGTCCAACTTGTTGCGGCCCGCCATTGCCCACGAAACCGTGCCTACCCCCCCGCTCGCGGCCAACGCGCTGGCGGTGCCCGTGGCGCAAGTGCTGGCCCAGCACCAGCTGCGCGCCGTGCGCACTTTGCGGGTGGTGCAGTACCGGCACCAGCCTTACTACCAGCTCACGGATGAGCTGGGGCGGTTGCGCTACTTTGCCGCGGCCACGGGCCAGGAGCTGCCCGGCGGCGACCGTGCCTACGCCGAAGACGTGGCCCGCTACGTGATGGCCGACTCGACCAGCGCTATTGCCAGCGCCGAGCGCCTGACGCACTTCACGGCGGATTATAAGTTTATTAACCGCTTGCTGCCCGTCTGGAAAATTACCCTGGCCCGGCCCGATGGCATGGCCGTATTTGTCGAAACCGGCCAAAGCCGCTTAGGCACGTTTAATAACCAAGCTCGCGCCACGTTTTTGTGGACGTTTGGGATGCTGCACAACTGGGATTTCCTAGATGCCCTACCCCGGCCGCTGCACCTAGGCATCATGCTGGTGTTCACTACTATTATTTGGCTTTCGGCGCTGAGTGGCTTGGTAATTTATGGCTTTGTGCGCAAAAAGCTGCGTCAGCCGCGCTCGGCTCAGGATGCTACGGGCTGGCTGCGCCGTCGGCACCGCACGCTAGGGCTGTGGGTGGCGTTCGTCACGTTCACCTTTGCCCTGAGCGCGTCGTACCATTTGTGGCAAAAACTAACCCCCGACCGGCGCGACGACGTGGCCCGCGTGAGCACGTTTCAGGCCAGTGAGCTAGCTTGGCCACTAGCGGCGGCGCTGGCCGGC
Source organism: Hymenobacter ginkgonis (assembly GCF_009755225.1). Taxonomy (GTDB): domain Bacteria; phylum Bacteroidota; class Bacteroidia; order Cytophagales; family Hymenobacteraceae; genus Hymenobacter; species Hymenobacter ginkgonis. The sequence goes on along the minus strand of NZ_WQKZ01000004.1, from coordinate 228,396 downwards.
CCCGCACCCGTGGCGCAGGTATCGCTGGCCCGCGTGGGTGGCCAGCCTTACTACCGCCTGGTTAGTAAAAGCGCTGACGGACAGTCAACAGTGCATTACCGCAGCACCCGCGATGGCCGCGTATTGCCAGATGGCGAGTTCATCTACGCCCGCGAGTTGGGCCAGGAGTTTATGGCCAAGCTCAGCCGCCAGCCGGCTAGTGCCGGCGCCGCAGCTAGCTCCGAAAGTGCCGCTATAGCCGACTGCTGCGTGGCCCCCGACGCAGTAGCCGAAACCAAAACGACCATTGGCACGCCCGCTGCGGGCCCCGCGCCCGCCCAGGCCAACCTGCTCAGCCCTACCGGGCCCGACCCGGAGCTGGTGACCAAGTTTGCCGGCGAGTATGGCTTCGTAAACAAGCGCCTGCCGGTAGTAAAGCTCGCCTTCGCGACACCTACGCACACGGCGCTTTACGTAGAGCCCAGCACCGGCAAGCTAGCCGCGCTCGTCAACGACGGCGACCGGCGCGAAGGCCTGTCGTTTGCCGTGCTGCACAAGTTTTTCCTTATGGACTGGGCCGGCAAAACCGTGCGCGACCTCGTGGCCATGCTCTCCTCCTTGGGCGTGCTGGTAGTGACGCTTTACGGCCTAGTGCTCCTGCTGAAAACGCGCCGGGCGACCACCCGCTAGCCACCCTACCCCCCTACAGCGCGAGCAGCGCCTGGGCCTGCTCGCGCAGTACCTGCCGCAGCAGCGGGTCGGTAATGATGCCTTCTTTGGAGAGGTGCTGGCTGATGTTGGGCAGGCGCACGCGTTGGGGCAGCACGGCCGTGCCCAAGTAAAAAAGAATGTCGGTTAAGTGGCTCAGGGCTAGCGAGCCACCCTGGCTGCCACTGCTCAGGCTAACGAGCGCCGCCTTCTTGCCCCGAATACCGCCGGGGTAGGGTAGGCCATCGATAAACGCCTTGAGCGCGCCGGGGATGGAGCAGTTGTACTCGGGCGCAAAAATGACGATTTTATCCGACTGGTCGAGCGGCGCGATGAGGCGGTTGAACTCGGGGTGCTGCCCAGCATTGTGGTAGAGTGCTTCATTAAGAAAGTCGGCCGGCAGGTCTACCAAATCCAGAAATTGGTAAGCCGCGCCCAGCTCGTCGAGCAGGGTAGCGTAGAAATCGGCCACGCGCCGGGTGCGCGACTGGGGGCGGCTGGTGCCGACAAGGAGGGTAAGCAAAATAAGGGAATAAGCAGTGAGTACTAGCTTCCTAACTAGCGGGTGGGGGTTGGGGTTTCAGCCGGGCCCTGGCCAGGGGGTAGGGCTGGCCTACTCTACCACCAGCCCGTGCTTGTCGAGCAAGCCCGGTAGGCCCGCCAGCGCGAAGCGGGCGCCGGTTAGCGTATTGGTTTCGGGGTCGAGGCTAAAGCCGGTGGCAGTAGTAAAATCGGCACCGGCCAAGGTGGTGTTGTGAAAGCCCGTGCGCGTCAGGTCGCAGTGCTCGAATACGGCGCCGGTGAGGTCGGCGTTGGTAAAATCGGCCTCATCCAGCGAGCACTGCACGAAGCGCGTGCCCGCCATGCGCTTGCCCCCAAAGGCGGCGTAGCGCAGCTGGCACTGGTCGAAATGCACCCCAAACAACATGTCCTGGCACGCGCCGAAGGGTACGCCCAGCAACTTGCAATCGGCAAACGCCACGTTTTGCAGGGCCGTGCCGGTGAGTTTGGCCGTAGTCAGGTTGCAGCGTTCAAACAGGCAGTCTTCAAACCGCAGGTTGCCCAGCGCGGCGCCGCTCAGGTCGCAATTCACGAAGCGGAACTGCTCGAACTCGCGGCCCAGCGCCAATAGACGGGGCGCGTCGAGGCCGGTGAGCACGTTTTCGGCCGGGAAATAGTCGGGTTTGCGCAGGGTAGCAAGTTTGCGGCGAGGCTTCATAGGGCAAAGTAAAAGAGGCGAAAAGCTAACCTCTGGCGCAGCTTACTAGTTTAAGGCGGGTTGCCTGGCTCACTCCGGCCCCGGTCTATTGCCGGACGGACGAAGTCGTTGCCCTTGCTTTGCGCGCCATGTCTGCCGCCTCTCGTACCATCTATTTTAAAAATAACGCTGGCTGCCTCTGGGAAGAGCCCCAAGCCTACCTGCACCTAGAATACTACCCCGGCGCCCGCAATGAAGCCCAGTTTCAGGCCTTACTCAACCATGCCCGCCAGGCGCTGGTGCGCCACGGCTGGAGTAAAATGCTCATTAACCAGCAGCAAATGAGTGGTTTTACGAATGCGGAAGAAACCTGGATGATAAACGAGTGGCTGCCCCGCGCCGTGCAGGAAGGTGGCTACCGCTACGGCGCCGTGGTAGTGGCCCACGACGTATTTGCCCGCCTCGCCATGACCAGCGTGGTGATGACCAGCCGCAAGCTCGGCCACCAGTACCGCAGCTTCGAACACGAACCCGAAGCTATTGCCTGGCTGCTCAAGCAGGGGTAGGGCAGGACTGTTCTTCAAGTAAAGACAATGCTGCCTTACACCTGGCCGGCCAACAAATCTTCAAACGTTTGGCGGCGGCGGATGAGGCGCAGTTCTTCGCCTTCGAGCAGCACTTCGGCGGGGCGCAAGCGCGAGTTGAACGAACTGCTCATCTCGAAGCCGTAGGCGCCGGCATTATGGAAAACCAGGATATCGCCCTCGCGCACCTCGGGCAGCAGGCGGTCCCAGGCAAAGGTGTCGGTTTCGCAGATGTTGCCCACTACCGTGTACAGCCGCTCGGGGCCGTTGGGGTGCGAGAGGTTGCTGATGTGGTGATAAGCCTCGTACATCATGGGCCGAATGAGGTGGTTGAAGCCCGAATTGACGCCCGCAAACACGGTGGCTGTGGTGTGCTTCACCGTCGAAACTTCGACAAGCAAAAAGCCCGCCTCGCTCACCAAATATTTGCCGGGCTCGAACCACGCCTCGAGTGGCCGGCCATATTCCTGCTCAAATTCCTGGAAAGCCTGGGCCACTTGTTGGCCTAGGCTAGCCACGTCGGTTTCGGGGTCGCCGGGCTTGTAGGGCACTTTGAAGCCCGAGCCGAGGTCGAGAAACTCTAGGTTAGGGAAGCGGCGCGCCGCGTCAAAAATCACTTCCAGCACCCGCAAAAACACGCTCACGTCCTTTATTTCGGAGCCCGTGTGCATGTGCAGGCCGCGCACGTGCAGGCCGGTGCCTTTCACTACGCGCTCGAGGTGGCGCATTTGGTGAATGCTGACGCCAAACTTGCTGTCGATGTGGCCGGTCGAGATTTTATAATTGCCGCCCGCCTCAATGTGCGGGTTCAGGCGCACGCACACCGGGTAGGAGCCGCCATAGGTGGCCCCAAATTGCTCGAGCAGCGACAGGTTGTCGATGTTGAGATTAACGCCCAGTTCTTTGGCTTCGACTAGCTCCGAAAAAGCTACGCTGTTGGGCGTGAACAAGATATTTTCGGGCTGAAAACCCACGTGCAAACCCAACTTTACTTCGTTGATGCTCACGCAGTCGAGGCCGGCGCCTTCGGCCAATAGCACCTTCAGCACGGCTACGTTGGTGAGGGCTTTGCAGGCGTAGAAAAAGCGCGTGGGGTGGCCACTAAAGGCGCTGGTAAGCTTGTGGTACTGCGCCCGAATAGTGTCGGCCTGGTACACGTAGAGCGGGGTGCCAAACTGCTTGGCGGCGGCCAGCAGGGAAGAAGCAGGGAGTGCGGACATAAGTAGTGCAAAAATACGCCGGCCAGCCGGCCCTACCCCAGCCCCAGCGCCCAACTATGCGTAGGGAAGGCTAAATCCTGCAAAATAAACCTGCGCTATGTCCGCCTCTCTCCCCGAAGTATGGCTGCGCGGCCCGCTGCCCGCGGTGCCGCCGCTGCTCCAGCCCGTGGCCCACGCCCTGCTGCAAGCCCGCGAAGAACTAACGGAAATCATGGCCAATTTCCCGGCCGAAAAACTGGCCGAGCGGCCGCTCGGGCTGGCCTCGGTGGGCTTTCACCTGCGCCACTTGGCGGGCGTGCTCGACCGCACCTTTACCTATGCCCGCGGCGCGGCCCTCAGCGAAGCGCAACTGGCCTACCTGGCCGCCGAAGGTCAGCCGCCTACCCACCCCAGCGCCGTGCAGGAGTTGGTGCAAGGTTTTGCCCAGCAAGTAGATAACGCACTGGCGCAGCTCATTGCCACGCCCGAAGCCACCTTGGCCGAGTGGCGGGGGGTAGGGCGGGCGCAACTGCCAAGCACCGTAATCGGGCTGCTGGTGCACGCCGCCGAGCACACCACGCGCCACCTGGGCCAGCTGCTGGTGACGGCGCGCGTGGTAGTGGGGCAACGGTAAGGGCTTGGCCTGGCTCGCTGCCATCACGGGGGGTAAAGAGTGGCTATGCAGCAGCTAGCGCGTTACTTAGCAGCGTGTTAGTGCTGGCTTTATGTTTTGAATGATGGCTACTCGTCGAAAATTCCTCACTGCTTCGGCCTCCGCGGCAGCGCTGGCTGCGCTGGCTGCCCAGCCGGGCCACGCCCTACCTCCGCCAGCCCCAGTGCGGGGCAAAGCCCTCGTGCTTTCTACCTGGGATGAGGGCCTGACAGCTAACCAGGGCGCCTGGGAAATTCTGCAAAAGGGTGGCCCAGCGCTCGACGCTGTAGAGGCCGGCGTGCGGGTGACCGAAGCTTCGCAAAATTGCTGCGTGGGCCTGGGTGGCAACCCCGACCGGGAAGGGCACGTCACGCTCGATGCCTGCATCATGGACCATCAGTTCAACTGCGGCAGCGTGGCCGCGCTCGAGCGCATCAAGCACCCCATCAGCGTAGCGCGGCGCATCATGGAGAAAACACCCCACGTAATGCTAGTAGGCGAGGGGGCCCAGCAATTTGCCGTGGCCCAGGGCTTTCCCCTGGAGCCCGACCGCCTCAGCCCCGATGCCGAAAAGGCGTACCGCGAATGGCTGAAAACCAGCGCGTATAAGCCGATTATTAACATCGAAAACTCGGGTAACAAAAAAGTGGGGCCCGTGGGCGGACCCCAAAACCACGACACCATTGCCATGCTAGCCCTCGATGCGCTGGGCAACCTTAGCGGCAGCTGCACCACCAGCGGCATGGGCTTCAAGATGCGGGGCCGGGTGGGCGATTCGCCCCTCATCGGCTCGGGCCTCTACGTAGACAATGGGGTAGGGGCCGCCGCGGCCACCGGCCAGGGCGAGGACGTGATTCGGATGGCGGGCGCACACACCGTAGTCGAGTTGATGCGCCAGGGGCTCGCGCCGGAGGCTGCCTGTCGGGCGGCCATCGAGCGGGTAGCGCGCATTAAAGGCGCGCAGGCCAAAGACATTCAGGTCTGCTTTATCGCGGTGGATGTCCAGGGACGGACCGGCGCTTTCGCCTTGCAAAAAGGCTTCAGCTACGCGCTGTGCAACGCGCAAAACCAACGGCAGCTAGTGAAAAGTGGCTACCTGTTAGGTTAGTAAAATGAATTAATTGCCCACGTTATCTGCGAGAGACTAGTCGCACTGCGGCAAGCAACCAGCGCTAACGTCCTACCCCACCCCCTACCCCTCCCCTTGGGGAGAGGGGAGCCGGACGATTGCCAGTCGCGCCGCCGTAGCTCCCCTCTCCCCAAAGGGAGGGGTAGGGGGTGGGGTAAGCCGAGGAGGGCGTCCTACAACTGTGTTTAAAATACAAGATGCGCAGTAGCAAACAGCGTTAAGGCAACCGCCTATTTCCGGGGTTTGGCGCGCTCGTATTGCACGGGCCAGGCCACATCGGCACCTAGCTGGTGGGCGGCGTGCAGTGGGAAGTACGGGTCGCGTAGTTCTTCGCGGGCCAGCAGCACGAGGTCGGCTTGGCCGCTGGCCACAATCGTTTCGGCTTCTTCGGGCGTGGTGATAAGGCCTACGGCGCCGGTGGGCAGGCCAGTTTCGCGCTTGATGCGCTCGGCAAATTCGACCTGGTAGCCAGGGCCGACCGGAATTTTGGCGGTACCCACGTTGCCGCCCGTCGAGCAGTCCACGAGGTCTACCCCCCGGTCGCGCAGCCAGGTAGCCAACTGCACCGACTCGTCGGTTGTCCAACCGCCCTCGGTCCAGTCGGTGGCCGAAATACGTACCAGTAGCGGAAAATCTTCGGGCAATACCTGGCGCACCGCGGCCACCACTTCGAGCAGCAACCGGATGCGGTTTTCAAACGAGCCCCCGTAAGTGTCGGTGCGCTGGTTGCTGAGCGGCGACAGAAATTCGTGCAGCAAATAGCCATGCGCCGCGTGCAGCTCAATTACCTTAAAACCAGCGGCTAACGACCGCTCGGTGGCGCTGCGAAAGTCAGCAATTACTTTCTTGATGCCCGCCGCGTCAAGCGCCACCGGCTGGGGATAGTCGTCGGAGAAAGGCACCGCGCTGGGCGCTACTACCTGCCAGCCGCCTTCGGCCTCGGGCACGGCGCCGTGGCCTTTGCCCAGCCAACTGGTGTAGGTGCTGGCTTTGCGGCCAGCGTGGGCTAGCTGCACGCCCGGCACGCTGCCCTGGGCTTCGATAAACTGATTGATACGCCGTTGGAAATCAATGTGCTCATCTTTCCAGATGCCAAGGTCTTCGGGGGTGATGCGCCCTTCGGGCGATACCGCCGTGGCCTCTTGAATAAGCAGGCTGGCTCCGCCCACGGCGCGGCTGCCCAGGTGCACCAAGTGCCAGTCGTTGGCAAAGCCATCGACGGCGCTGTACTGGCACATGGGCGATACAACAATACGATTTTTTAGGGTAAGGCCGCGCAAGGTAAGCGGCTCGAAAAGTGCGGACATGGAATAGAAACAAGCGCCCAAAATGCGCAATGGTGCGCCAGGGCTGGGCTTGGTAGTGCCTTAAACCGGCTGGCTCGCTAGAGGTTGTCACGGTTGGGCTTAATCAGGAGCGGGGCAACATTTTACAGCCTTCGGCACGTAGAGACAGCCTGCACAAGCCTTTTTAATACGTCTCAATAGCTATGTTTCAAGAAAATTCCACCGCTGCCACCCTCGACCGCGTTGCGGTCGAAACCACCGAAGCTGCCTCCTGCGATACCTCGCGCCGCCAGTTTATTAACCACGCCGGGCGTGGCTTGCTCGCCGCAGGCCTGGCCAGCGCCCTGCCGCTAGCTGCCGCCGAAGCCGCTGACCTAGAAGGCGCTGCGACCTCGCCGCCCTCCGGCCCGCTCGACATTACCCTACCCCCCCTCGAAGCGCCCACCGACCCCAAAGCCGGCCCCTTCCCCAACCCCGATGCGCCCGACCAGCGCGTGGGCTACGCCATTGTTGGCCTGGGCCACCTCACGCTAGCCGAAATCCTGCCTGCCTTCGGCCAGGCTAAGCACGCCAAGCCTGTGGCGCTGGTGAGTGGCGATGCCGATAAAATGGCCAAAGTAGCTAAGCAATACGGCATTAAGCCCAGCAGCTGCTACTCGTACCAGACCTACGACAAGCTCAAGGACAACCCCGAAGTGGAGGTGATTTACATCGTGCTGCCCAACGCGCAACACCACGAGTTCACGCTGCGCGGGGCCAAGGCCGGCAAACACATTCTTTGCGAAAAGCCCATGGCTAACTCCGTGAAGGAGTGCGAGGAAATGATTGCTGCCTGCCAAAAAGCCGGCAAAAAACTCATGATTGCCTACCGCATCCAGTACGAGCCGCTCAACCGCCAGGCCCAGAAGCTGGTACGCGACAAAACCTACGGCAAGACCAAGCTCATCCAAATGATGAACTGCCAAAACCAGGCCCACGACCAGCAGTGGCGCCACAAAAAAGCCCTGGCCGGCGGCGGCTCGCTGCCCGACGTAGGCCTGTATTGCCTCAACACCACGCGCTTCCTGCTTGGCGAGGAGCCGACCGAAGTAAGCGCCCAGATTTATAGCACGCCCGGCGACGACCGTTTCAAGGAAATTGAAGAGAATGTGAGCTTTACGTTGCGTTTCCCCAGCGGCGTCATTGCCCAGTGCATGACCGGCTACGGCTCGTTCAATAACAAGAGCTATGCCGTGCACGCCGAAACCGGTACCATCAAAATGGACCCGGCTTTCCCCTACAAAGGCCTCAAGCAGGAACTAGTGCACGCCCCCAACGGCAAGCAAATGATTGAACAGCCCAGCAACCCCGACAAGCAGCAGTTTGCCCTCGAAATGGACCACATGGCCGAGTGCGTGCGCGGCAACAAAACGCCCTACACCCCCGGCGAGGAAGGCTTACAAGACCAACGCATTATGGAGGCTATCTATCAGTCGGCCAAGGAAAACAAGCCCGTAAAACTGACCAACAGCAGCGGCAAGCTGGATGCTTTCCGCGGCACACCGCCCACCGAGGAGCAAGCGTAAAGCAAGGTAGCTTACTAAGCTGAGCTGCTGAACCAAGAACGTCCTGCTTCGGCAAGCGCAGCAGGACGTTCTTGGTTCAGGTAGTAGCAGCGAGCATAGTGCGCTTTTACTTTTGCCAGCTCCACCCTATTCCCACCCTATGAAGAATACCTTTTTGCGCCACTGGCTGCCGCTTGCGCTAGCTGCGTTTACCAGTGCGTTAGCTGTGGCTAGCCCGTCTGCTGGCCCCGTGAAAGTAACTGTGCGTCAAGGCAATGGCGGCTACGAACTGCTGCGCGCCGGCCAGCCATACTTTGTGAAGGGCGCGGGCGGCAGCCAGTACCCCGAGCGCATTGCAGCCTACGGCGGCAACTCCATTCGCACCTGGGGCACCAACGACGCGCCTAAGGTGCTGGCCACCGCCCGCGCCCACGGCCTCACCGTAATGCTGGGCCTCGACGTGGCCCGCGAGCGCCACGGCTTCGACTATAACGACGCGGCCGCCGTAGCGGCGCAACTACAAAAGGTTAAGGGCGAAGTCCTTAAGTACAAGGATGACCCGGCCGTGCTGCTTTGGGGAATCGGCAATGAGCTGAACCTCAATTATACCAACCCCAAAGTGTGGGACGCCGTGAACGACATCGCGAAGATGATTCATGAAGTAGACCCCAATCACCCCACCTCAACCGTACTGGCGGGGGTAGGGAAGAAGGAGGTGGAGTACATTAAGGCGCGCTGCCCAGCCGTGGACATCTTGAGTATCAACACATACGCGGGGCTGGCTACCCTACCTCAGCAGGTGCGCAACACTGGCTGGACTGGCCCCTACCTCGTGACCGAGTGGGGCCCCACCGGCCACTGGGAAGGCCCCCAAACCCCCTGGAAGGCCTCGGTAGAAGAAACCAGTAGCCAGAAAGCAGCCGTGTACCAGAGCCGCTACGAGGCTTCGGTAGTGCAAGACCGAGCACATTGCCTGGGTTCCTACGTGTTTTTGTGGGGCCAGAAGCAGGAGCGCACGCCCACTTGGTATGGCCTCTTCACCGAAGATGGGCAGGAAACAGAGGTAATGGACGTGCTGCAATACGAGTGGAGCGGCCACTGGCCCCAGAACCGCGCCCCGCACATTGCTTCTTTTCAACTGGATGGCAAGCCCGCTACCGGCGCCGTGTACCTGCACCCCGGCCAGCCCTACCCCGTAGCGGCGGCCGTGACGGACCCCGAACGTGACCCGCTCACCTACCAGTGGGAACTGCTCCCCGAAAGCACGGACCTTAAGCAAGGTGGCGACCGCGAAAGTCGCCCGGCTGCTATTACGGGCAGCTTGCCAGCGGGTGCCCAGGGCCAAACTACCCTTACCGTGCCGAGCAAGGCCGGCGCCTACCGCCTGTTTGTGTACGCGCACGATGGGCACGGCAACGTAGCCACGGGCAATATTCCTTTCTATGTGCAGGAGTAACAGTTGGGAGGGCTGGCAGTTAAGCTACTACTATGCGCACCGTTTTCAAAAAACACCGGGCCGTTAATGCCCCTATCGCCGACTTGGTTACGTACCGGGCAATCCCCACGCAGTCAGTCGAGTACATCGACCCATTTCTGTTCTTAAACCACCACGGCCCGCAGGTGTACCGGCCTAACAACCGCGGCCTGCCCTTCGGTCCGCACCCGCACCGCGGCTTCGAAACGGTCACGTTTATCCTGGAAGGCGACATTTTGCACAAAGACAGCAGCGGCCACGAAAGTGTTATCGAGGCCGGGGGCATCCAGTGGATGACAGCCGGCGCGGGCTTGATTCACGCCGAAGTCTCTTCTGATAACTTCAAGAAAACGGGCGGTCCGCTCGAAATTCTGCAGTTGTGGGTAAACCTGCCGGCGAAGTACAAGATGACCGAGCCGCGCTACATTGGGTTGCAAGCCAATGAGATACCCACTGCTACGCTCGCCGACGGGGTTACGGTGCACGCGGTGTCGGGCGATTGGTCGGACACCGCTGGAGCTGTGCAGCCGCTCGCCGACGTAGCGCTAGCTTGGCTCGACTTAGCGGCGGCGGCCACCGTAATGCTACCCATCGCGGCTAGCCGCAGCATTTTTTTCTACGTGGTGCGCGGCAGCGTGCGCGTCAATGGCACCGAAGTATTCACGCGCGAGCTAGCCGAGTTCGACCACGATGGCGATGAGTTAGCTATCGAAGCGCTGACTGACAGCGTATTGCTGATTGGCCATGCCGAGCCCTTTGGCGAGTCCGTAGTGTCAGCGGGGCCCTTCGTGATGAACACAGAAGCCGAAATCGAGCAGGCCTACGCCGACTACCAGCAGGGAAAATTTGGCCGCTGGAACGGCTAGCGAAAGTTGCAGATTTAAAATTTTTGCCTACCTTGCCACCCAATTCGAGAGATATCATGTTCACCGCCCGCTACTTTTTTGGCTACTTTTATTTTACGCCCCCCGCGTAGAACGAGTCGCCATGTAGCTAAGGACCAGATTTTAGCAGCGCCACTCGTTCCGCGAGTGGCGCTTTTTTTATGTTTTTACCGGCGGGCTGCGTCCCGTATTTCCCTACCCCCATGCCACAGCACGTTGCCATCCAAGGTTTCCAGGGCAGTTTCCACGAAGTAGCTGCTCGCCAGTATTTCGGCGCCGCGCCTACCCTGAACTTCTGCGCCACCTTTGGCGAAGTGGTGGCCCAGGTAGCCGGCGGCCGCGCCGATGCGGCCCTGATGGCGATGGAAAACTCGCTGGCCGGCAGCATCTTACCCAATTATCTGTTGCTGGAGCGCAACAACCTCACCATCACCGGCGAGGTATATTTGCCCATCCACCAGCACCTGCTGGCGTTGCCGGGCACCACGTTGGCCGACGTGCAGGCCGTGCATTCGCACCCCATGGCGCTGCGCCAGTGCGGCGATTTCCTGAGCCAATACCCCGCGTGGCAGCTAGTCGAAACCGAGGACACGGGCCTGAGCGCCCAGCTACTGGCCGAGCGCCAAACGCCCAGCGTGGCGGTGGTGGCCGGCGCCCAGGCGGCCGAGGCTTTTGGCTTGCAGCTGCTGGCCCCCGCCATCCACGACGACCCCAATAACTACACCCGCTTCCTAGTGCTGGAGCGCGCCGCCGAGGCCCAGCCCGTGGCGAGTCCCGATAAGGCGTCGCTGTATTTCTATACCTCGCACGCGCCGGGCATGCTGGCGCAAGTGCTCACGCTGGTAGCTGGCCACGGCCTAAATCTCAGCAAGTTGCAGTCGTGCCCTCGCCCTAGCCAGCCCTGGCACTACGGTTTTCACGCCGACGTGGAGTTTGATACGCCCGCCCAGCTCGGCGCGCTACTGGCCGAGCTGCCCCGCGTCACGGAAGAGCTGCGCGTTTTCGGTGCCTACCACCGTGGCAGCATGGAGTTTGAGCAGGAAACTACAAACCTGAAAGAAGGCGGTCATGCTGAGCTTGCCGAAGCAGCTCTACCCCGTCACTAACCCCACGTGTTAGAATTCACTTACGCGGTAGAGCTGCTTCGGCAAGCTCAGCATGACCGCCTTTTGCAGCAGATTTAAACCATGCAAGTTTCCACCGCTAGCCGCTTGGCCCACACCGGCGAATACTACTTCTCCCGCAAGCTGCGCGAATTAGCTGCCCTCAATGCGGCCGGGGCCAATATTATCAGCCTGGGTATCGGCAGCCCCGATTTGCCGCCGCATCCGAGCGTAGTGGCGGCGCTGGCGGCCACCGCTGCCCAGCCCAACGCCCACGGCTACCAGAGCTACCAAGGCACGCCCACCCTGCGCCAGGCAATGGCCGATTTTTATCAGACTCACTACGGCGTGGCCCTCAACCCCGCTACCGAAGTCCTACCCCTGCTCGGCTCGAAGGAGGGCCTGATGCACATCGGCATGACCTTCTTGGAAGCGGGCGACGCCGTGCTCATCCCCAACCCTGGCTACCCCACCTACCGCGCCGTGGCCGAAATCTGCGGGGCCGAAGTGCGCGAGTATTACTTGACCGCCGCCACCGGCTGGCTACCCGACCTCGACGCGCTGGCCCAGAGCGACTTGTCGGGTGTGAAGATGATGCTCGTTAACTACCCGCACATGCCGACCGGCACGCCGGCTAGCCCCGAGTTCCTGCAAAAACTAGTTGAGTTTGCCACTACGCACCGCATCATGCTGGTGCACGACAATCCTTACGGCTTCATATTGAACGAGACGCCGCCCACAAGCCTACTGGGTATTGCCGGCGCCCGCGAAGTGGCACTCGAACTCAACTCCTTAAGCAAATCGCACAACCTGGCCGGCTGGCGCGTGGGCATGCTAGTGGGCCGCGCCGATTGGCTAACGGAGGTGTTGCGCTTCAAGAGCAACATGGATTCGGGCATGTTCCTGGGTATTCAGCAAGCTGCCGTGGCCGCGCTGGCACTGGGCGACGACTGGTTTGTGGAGCTTAATGCCACCTACCGTGCTCGCCGCGAGCTGGTGCGCGAGCTGTTGGCTAGCCTCGGCTGCGAGGCTGCCCCGGGCCAAACGGGGCTCTTCCTCTGGGCTGCTGTGCCGCCGCAGTACGCCGATGGCTACGCCCTCAGCGACGCCGTGCTAGCCGAAGCCCGCGTGTTTCTAACGCCCGGCGGCATCTTCGGCAGCAACGGGCTGGGCTACATTCGGGCCAGCCTTTGCCAGCCCGAAAGTGTGCTGCGCGAGGCACTTGGCAGAGTTAAGAATAGGAGCGTTTCAGCAGCCTAAATGCACCTGTCTTTGTGAGGAGGTACGACGAAGCAAGGACAACTAACTTATTATGACCATTACCCTCATCGGCTTAGGACTCATCGGCGGCTCGCTGGCGCTCAGCCTGCGGCAGCACGGCCTAGCCACCCGGCTTATTGGCGTGGAAAGCAACCCCGCCTACGCCCGCCGGGCGCTGGAGCTAGGCCTGGTCGATGAAATCGGCTTAGACGTGGCGGCGGCGGTGGCGCCGGCTAGCCTCGTCATCGTGGCCGTGCCCATGGATGCTATGCTGGCCGTGCTGCCCCAGGTGCTCGATTTAGTAACTGCCCAACAGATTGTTATCGATGTGGGCTCGACCAAAGGCAACCTGTTGGCGGCCGTGGCCAGCCACCCGCGCCGGGGCCGCTTTGTGGCCGTGCACCCCATGGCCGGCACCGAGTATTCGGGCCCCGATGCTGCCGTGCGCGGCTTATTTGAAGGCAAAACGCTGGTGGTGTGCGATGCCGAGGTAAGCGACGCCGACGCCGTGGCTACGGTCGAAACGCTGTTTCGGGCGCTGCCCATGCGCGTGCTGCACCTCGGCGCAGCCGACCATGATTTGCACACGGCCTACGTGTCGCACATCTCGCACCTTACGTCGTTTGCGCTGGCGCTCACGGTGTTGGAAAAGGAGCAGCGCGGCGAGCAGCGCATTTTTGACTTGGCCGGTGGCGGCTTCGCCTCCACGGTGCGGCTAGCCAAGAGCGCGCCCTCGACGTGGGTACCCATTTTCCGCCAAAACCGTGAAAATGTGCTCGATGTGCTCGACGAGCATTTGCTTCAGCTGCAAAAGCTGCGCGAATTGCTGGCGAGCGAGGACTACGCCGGGCTGACCGAGCAGCTTGAACATGCCAACGCCATAAAAAAAATCATTCCCTAAAAATGTAGCGCGGGCGCAGCGAGTATCGTCGCGCGCCTACTCAATACCTTTATTTTCAACCCCCAGCACGCACGCAGCCAACGATACTCGCTGCGCTTGTGCGCGGACTCGCAGAGTCCACACTACTTCCCTACCCCCATGTTCAACGACCTCTTCAACCGCAAACCCGAAGATAAACCCTTCCTCATTTCGGGCCCGTGCTCGGCCGAAACCGAGGAGCAAGTGCTCGAAACCTGCCAGCGCCTGGCTGCTACCGGCAAAGTGCAGGCCCTGCGCGCCGGCATCTGGAAGCCCCGCACCAAGCCCGGCGGTTTTGAGGGGGTAGGGGCCAAAGGCCTACCCTGGCTCAAGAAAGCCAGCGAGCTTACCGGCCTGCCAGTGGCCGTAGAAGTGGCGACTGCCAAACACGTAGAAGACTGCCTGGCCTTCGGCGTAGACCTGGTGTGGGTGGGTGCCCGCACAACTGGCAACCCGTTTTCGGTGCAGGAAATCGCCAATGCGTTGCGCGGCGTGGATATTCCGGTGCTCGTCAAAAATCCCATTCACCCCGAGCTGGAGCTGTGGATAGGCGCCATTGAGCGCTTGCAAAAAGCTGGCCTGAAGCAGGTTGGGATGATTCACCGGGGCTTTTCGAGCTACGGCAACACCGACTACCGCAATGCGCCGATGTGGCACCTGCCCATCGAGATGAAGCGCCGGCTGCCCGAGTTGCCCATTCTCAACGACCCCAGCCACATCTGCGGCCGGCGCGATACGCTGTTTGGCGTGGCCCAACAGGCGCTGGATTTGGACTTCGACGGCACCATGATTGAGAGCCACATCGACCCCGATAATGCCTGGAGCGATGCCAAGCAGCAAATCACGCCCGAGGTGCTAGGCCAGCTCATCACCGACCTGGTGTGGCGCCACGAAACTACTGATAAGCAAGAGTTTCTGAGTGCGCTGGCCGGCCTGCGCCAGCAAATTAATAACCTCGATTCGGAGATAATCCAGTTGCTGGGCCGCCGCATGGCCGTAGCCGAGAAAATTGGCCAGTACAAAAAGGACAACGACATCACCATTCTGCAAACGGCTCGCCTCAATGAGATTATGGAGCGCAGCAAGCGCCAAGGTGCCCAAGTGGGCCTCACCGAAGATTTTGTAGAAAAGTATATGGAAGCCGTTCACTTGGAGTCAGTTATGCGCCAGGAAAAAGTAATGCAGGGGTAATAGCCGATAGGGCAACTAAAAAAGGGGGGTAGGGAGCAAAAGGCACTGTGCCTTTTGCTCCCTACCCCCTTTTTTAGCCTCTTCATGCAGCCAAAGTAAATAAGCGCGTACTTTTCAGCATGAAAAAAAATACCCGTTTCCTTATAGTGGCCGCCGCGCTTTTGGTGGGCACCAGTGCCCAAGCCCAGCACTTGCCCAAAGCGCAGCACGAGTTGCTGGCTACCCCCGCTACCGTGGCCTGGGGCTACTACGATGCCGCCGCCGCGCCCGTTATGCGCATCAAATCGGGCGAGACGGTGCAGGTGCACACCTTGCTCACGTCGAGCCCCACGCGGCTTGAGGGGGCGGGCGTGGCCCCGGCGCAGGTCGAGCAGTCGTTGCGCGATATTTATGATAAAGTGACCAATAAGGGTCCGGGTGGGCACATTCTCACCGGGCCCATTTTTGTAGAAGGCGCCGAGCCGGGCGACGTGCTGGAAGTACGCATCAAGGCTATTCAGCTGGCTATTCCGTACGCTTACAATGGCTTTGGGCCGAAGAGCGGGTTTATTCCAGAAGATTTTGGCTATGCCAAAATGAAGATTATTCCGCTCGATGCCAAGCGAATGGTAGCCGATTTTGCGCCGGGTATTGAAGTGCCATTGCGGCCGTTTTTCGGGAGCATGGGGGTAGCCCCGCCGCCCGCCTTGGGCCGGGTGAATAGCGCGCCGCCCGGCATCTTCGGCGGCAACCTCGACAACAAAGATTTGGTGGTGGGCACCACGCTCTACCTGCCGGTGCACGTGCCGGGGGCGCTATTTTTTGTGGGCGACGGCCACGCCGGGCAGGGCAACGGCGAGGTAGACATCACGGCTTTGGAAACCTCACTGGTTGGTAACCTGGAGTTTATCGTGCGCAAGGATATGCACCAGGAGATGCCCAGCGCCGAAACGCCAACCCAGTACATCAGCATGGGCCTCAACGAAGACCTGACCCTCGCCGCCAAGCAAGCCGTACGCGAAATGATAACCTTCCTGATGAAAACCAAAGGCCTCAGCCACGACGACGCTTACATGCTGTGCAGCGTGGCCGGCGACCTCAACACGACCCAAGTGGTCGACGGCACGCGCGGTGCGCACATGCTGCTGCCCAAAAGCATTTTCACGAAGGCGAAAAAGTAAAGCCCTGCCAGTTAAAATGGACTAGGTTGTCATGCTGAACGCAGTGAAGCATCTCGCTTGCATCGTTGAACGAATCCTAACGATGCAAGCGAGATGCTTCACTGCGTTCAGCATGACGTTTCTAAAGGGTTGCTCTGTAAAGCTTAGCTTTTTACTTGCCTGCCAAGAACTTCCCAATATTGTCATTCAAAAATTTCGCATCGGCGGGGTTGCTGGCAGCGCCGGCGGTGTGGCCCCACAGCGACGGGATGGGTAGCAACGTGACGCCGGGGATGAACGCTGCCTCGTAGCGCGCATCGCCGACGGGGAAATACAAATCGGTTTCGGATGGCATGTACAAAATGGGTACTTTGATGCTGCGCAGCGCCTTTTCGACGTCGCCGCCCATGCCGGGGGTAGTGCCTACGTTGTGGTATTCCCAGGTGCGCATTTGCGCGATGAGGTCGTTGGCATCGGCCCCGGGAATGAAGTGCGTACGGTAATTATTGAGCACCTGCTCGAAGGTAACGTCGGGCTTTTCCTCCTTGCGCCACAGCTCTTTGCGCCACCATTCTTGCGAGAAAAGCCAGCCCGTCCAGACGGTAGCGAAGGCCTCGATGCCCTTGGTGGGCGGCGCGGTGTAGTCGCCGTTTTGAAAAGCGGCGTCGGCGGTGAGGGCGGCAATTTGGCCTTCGAGGCGCACCACGCCGTGCGGGTAGTTCTTGGCCGTGCCTGAGGTAGCCACGATGCGGTCGGCAAAGGTGGGGTAGCTCACTGCCCACTGAAATGCTTGCTGCGCGCCCATAGAAAAGCCGATGAGCGCGCGCAGGTGCGCTATTTTCAGTTCTTTCGTCAGCAACTCGTGCACGGCTACCACGTTGTCGCGAATAGTCATCACCGGGAAGCGCGGGCCGTGAAACGGCTCGGGCGTGTTGCTAGGCGACGACGAGCGGCCGTTGCCAAACAACTCCGTCGTGACCAAGAAGAGCCTGGTCGTGTCCAGGCACTTGCCAGGGCCAATGAGCCACTCGTAGCCGCGGTGGCCGGCCATGTAGTGCGAGGGTAGCAGCACGGCGTTGTCGCGCTTGGCGTTGAGGTGGCCGTAGGTGCCGTAGCCGACTAGCGCCTTGGGCAAAATAGTACCGCCCTCGGTTTTAAAATTGGTGAGGGTGAAGAAGTGGTGCGGCACCGCGGGCGCTGGCTTGGTTTGGGCCTGGGCAGCCAGGGCGGCGAGCAAAAAAAGGAGGGGTAGGAAGCGACGCATACTAGAAGAAGTTGAAAAGCTGAAGAGAAAACGTCCTGCTGAGCTTGTCGAAGCAGCTCGCTTGCCTCGTTAGGGTAGTAATCCAACGATTCGAGCGAGCTGCTTCGACAAGCTCAGCAGGACGTTCTTTTAATTTGTAGCGGCTGGCTCTACTTCAGCGCCAGTATCTGTTTCAGTTCGGCTGGGCTCACCGTAAGCAACCCCACCTTGGGGAGGCGCTCAGTTAATACCCGCCAGTTGGGCTCCTGCCGGAAAATGGGCTTTAGTAGCGCCAACGCGGCGGGTACCTGCTGCTTGTTAGCCAGCGTGATGGCGTGCCAGTACTTCATTTCCAGGTTTTGCGGGAACATCTTTTCGGCCGCCTGGTACTCCTGGATGGCGGTAGGCATGTCGTTTTTCTCCACCGCGAGGTCGCCAGCGTTCATGTGGTCGTAGGCGCGGTGCAGCTTGAGCAGGCGGCGCAATTCCACGAGCGGCCGGTCGGCATCGTCCACGCGCAGGTCCACGAGGCGGTCGGCCCAGGGGCCTTCGGTGGTGGTGCCGCGCACCACGAGCAGCGCCGCCGATTGGCGCCCCCGGATGTCGCCGCCCGCGGCCTGGGCCGCGTCGAGGGCAGCGAGTACGCGCTCGGCGAGGGGTAGGGCGGCGTTGGCTTCGTAGGCCTTGGCCATCGCGCCCCACACGGTGGCGTTTAGCATCATGTTGGCTTGCACCGAAAACTGCGCGCCCTGCTGGTGGCCAGCCATATCGACGCACTTTTTGCCGGTGTGGGTGGCCACGCGACCCTGGTTGTCGAGAATGGCGACCTGCCGCACCTCGCGCGCTTCGTCGGCGGCCAGCAGCTCGTCGAGCGCCTGCTGGGCCGACTTGCCGCTTTTCAGCAACGCCAAGCCCCGCAGGCCAAACGACTTGTTCGTGAACGACTGCGTAGCCACCACGCCTACCCCCGCTTCGCCCCAGCTCACGCTGGTGCCCACCGAAAACCAGTGGCTTTGCACAGCCACGGCCATTTCGCCCGTCTTCGGGTCGCGGGCCACGATGCTGAACGTGTGGGCCAGCGGGTCGGTGGCCGAGTAAATGGATTGGGCCTGCGCGGCCGGGCGGCCAAACAGCAGCAGGGCCGCAAAGAAGGGTAGGAGTTTGCGAAGCATAAACTGGAAGAAAAGCGAATGTAGCGGCCGAAAGCCCTTGCGGCGGCTAGTCGGCAGCCCCCTAATGCCAACAGCCTCCCGGCAAAGTCGCCGGGAGGCTGCGTAGCAAAAGCTAGCGGCATAAGCCAAGTATACCAAAATCGCCTAAACCAACCTACTCCACCGTTAGGCGCTGGCTAAACGTGCCGGTACTGGTTTGCAGGCGCACGGTGTAGATGCCGTGGGCCACGCCCGGCAGGGCCAGCGGGCGCCCAGCCTCGGCCGAGGGGGGTAGGGTTTGGTGCGCCACGCGTTGGCCTAAGGCATTGAGCAGCGACACGTCAATGGTCTGCTGGTTTAGGGCCGGGGGTAGGCTCAAAAAAACGCTCCCGCCCTGCGCCGGGTTGGGGTAGAGATAAATGGCGGCGCTAGCGGCCGAAGCGGCCTTGGTGCCGAGCACCGTGTTCTGAATGTAGGTGCGCAGCCACGTCATCGCCGCGCGCTCGGTGTTGTCGGAGTTTACGAGGTAGGCGCCCTGGGCGGTGCGCCAGTGGCCGGGCCGGTAGCCCCACAGCGTAACGCCCTTCACGGCCGGATGCTCCCAGAAAATGGGAAATACGCGCTGATATTCAGCTAGCTGCACGGCGTCGCTGTTGTTGCCATTGGCGTCTAGCGCGTCCGAGTCGTACTCCGTGATGTAGAGCGGCACGCCGGGCGCGGCGATGGTATTCAGGTTAGCGCGCAGCGTGGCGGCGGTACTATACTGCGTCGAGAAGGCGTGGCCCTGAATACCTACCCCATCAATCAGGTTGAGGGCCTTCAACTGGTTTATCATGCGCACGTAAATCTGGGCACTGTTGCCGTCGTTTTCTACGCTGTATTCGTTGAGCACCAGCTTTGAGTTGGGAAAATACTGCCGGGCCAGCTGAAAGGATTTGATTATCCAGTTGTATTGAATAGTGCCGTCGCTCAGGGTAGTAGTGCCCCCCAGCGCATTGATGTAGGCGCCGCCCGCCGGGTCTGCACTGCCCGCAGGATGGTCAGTTGACCCTACCGTGTAAAGGCCCGTCGGTGGGGAGTGGATGGGCTCGTTCACCACGTCAATAAAGTCGATTTTCTTGCCCGCAAAGTGGTCAGCCACGGCCTTATACCAGTTGTTGATTTCGGTGAGTTGGTCGGCGTCCGACAGGCCCTTGAGCCAGGTCGGCTGCTGCGAGCCCCAAACCAGGTTGTGCATCCGGAACACGCCCCCGATTTTGGCGCAGCGGTTGTAGGCGCTGTCCAGCTCGGCCCAGTTGAAGGTGCCGCGGGTGCCTTCTACGCTGCCCCATTTGCCGCCGTTTTCGGGCGTCACCGAGTTCCAATACTTAGTGAAATAAGGCGATTGCGGCGTGCTATAAGCGCAGCCCAGGTACTTGGCCTTGCCGGTGGCCAGGGCGGGGCCGCTCGGAATAAAAGGCGGTACCGGCACCGTGCCCGGCTGGCCTGCGTCGAGGTTGGCCACGGTGAAAGCCAGGCCCGAGGTGCCAAAAACGAACTTGTCAAAATCGAGGCCGTCTTCGCGAGCGCCAATCTGGAAGGTTTGGGTGAGCGCTCCGGCGGCTACAGTGAAGGTGGTGGCCGCGCTGCCATTCACCACAAACTTCGACATATCAACCCATTTCCACACGCCGGTGCCGCCCGTGCCGCCGCCATCTACCGCAATGGTGCCGCTGGTGTAGCCCACGTTGAAGAGGCCATTGGCATTTACCCAAGTGGCAGGTGTAGTGGTAGTTGGGTCTTTAGTGCCAAAGCTGTTGGCGTAGAAGAAGCTGTCGTCGTTGGCCCCACCCGCCCCCACCCGAATGCGGGCGTAGAGGTCGTAGGTGCCCGCCGCCGGAAACGTGACGGTGTACGTGAGCACGCGCGCTGCCGTGGCCGGCGCGCTGCCGCCTACCCCCCCGTTGGCGGTGTAGGCCGATACATCGGTGAGCGAGGTGGCGTACGTGATGGCCGGCGTGGTGCCCGAAGCCGCCACGGTGCGGAAGGCCCAGTCGCCGGTGGTAGCGCCCGCCACGGGCACTGCCGGGTTGGTAGAGGTGCCGCTTTCGGCCTCCACTACTACGGGCGCCGTTTGGGCCACGAGGGTGAAGTGGCAGCCCAAGGCGGCCGCCAGCGCAATAAAGACGCGTTGAGTTCTCTTCATAACGAAGAATAGAGGGTGGGAAAAGTGAATAGCTAGTACAGGCACCGCGTAGGCTAATGGCCCTAAGCGCGGGCTAAAAGTAGAAGGCTGAAGGGCAATATAAATGCTTGTTTCCTAGTTAACTAAGCTGATTTTTCACCCCAAACGTTTGTGATAGCAGCCCCAAACGTTTGCGATAGCTGACAAAACTTCTCAATACTGCACGGCCAGTTGCTAGGAAGCCCTAGCGCGGCGCTACTAGGCCTACCCCACTAAAAAAGGGGCACCTGCCGCGGCAGGTGCCCCTTTTTTAGTGGGGTAGGGAGGTCGAAAAAACTACCAGATAACGGCCCGGTCGGCGGCTGTGCGCGTCATCTTGTCGCCCTCTTTGCAGCCAAAGGCCGCCTGAAACTGCGGCATATTCATAATGGGCCCGATGGTGCGGTACTGGCCCGGCGAGTGCGGGTCAGTCAGAATTTGCTGGCGCAGGGCTTCGGGCCGGATGTTGGTGCGGCGCAACTGAGCCCAGCTCAAAAAGAAGCGCTGCTCGGGCGTGAAGCCGTCGTACTTGGGGCGCGGGCCACTGCCGTAGCGCTGCTGCAACTGCTTTTCGAGGGCGCCGTGCACGATGGTGAGACCCGCGAAGTCGGCCAGGTTTTCGCCCATCGTGAGCTTGCCGTTCACGTGCACCGAGTCGAGCGGCGAAAAGGCATCGTACTGCTTGCCCACAATGTTGGCGCGCTTCGTGAACTCGGCCGCGTCGGCGGGCGTCCACCAGTCGCGCAGGTTGCCGGCGGCGTCGTACTGCCGCCCTTGGTCGTCGAAGCCGTGAGTCATTTCGTGGCCCATTACGCCGCCAATAGCGCCGTAGTTCACGGCGTCATCGGCTTTAGGGTCGAAGAACGGCGGCTGCAAGTAACCGGCTGGGAATACAATCTCGTTCAGCGGCGGGTTGTAGTAGGCGTTGATGGTGGGCGGCGTCATGCCCCACTCGGTATGGTCCACGGGCCCACCGAAGCGCGCCGCCTCGCGCTTGCTTTCCCAGAGGCGCGCCGCTAGCACGTTCTTCGTGTACGACTCGCGGGTGATTGTCAGGGCCGAATAATCCTTCCATTGGTCAGGATAACCGATTTTTACGCGTAGCGCGTTCAGCTTTTTCAAGGCCTCCGCTTTAGTAGGCGCGCTCATCCAGGTGTTAGTTTGGATGTGCTCGGCCAGGCTGGCTTTAATGTTGCCCACCATCTCCAAGGCCTTGCGCTTGGCCTCGGGCGAGAACGCCTTATCGACGTACAGCTGCCCAAAGGCCTCGCCAATCGTGGCATCGGTAGCGGCCTGCACGCGCTTCCAGCGGGTAGTTTGCAGCTTGGCGCCGGTCAGGGCCTGGTTGTAGCGGAACGACGCCTCGACGTAGGCTGCCGGCAGCGTGCCCGCCACCGAGCGCACCAAGTGCCAGCGCATGTAGGTCTGCAAATCGGCCAGCGGCTCAGTTTTGAGCAGCGTATTCAGCTCATCAAAAAACGCCGGCTGGCCCACAATAACTTCTTGGGCTTTGCCTAGCTGCATGGCCGCCAACAGCTTGGGTAGCTGCACGGCGGGGTAGCGCTGGGCGGCGGCTGCCAAGGTCATTTGGTTGTAATTGGCCTGCGGGTCGCGCAGCTCCACGCGGGTGCGCGAAGCCTGGGCCAGCCGTTTTTCGAGCCGCTCGACGGTGGCGGCGTTGCGCTGGGCCGTGGCCGGGTTGTCGCCCAGCAGGCCAAATACCTGCTGCACGTAGGCCTGGTAAGCCACCCGGATTTTCTGCGTCCGGGCGTCGTCGCGCAGGTAGTAGTCGCGCTCGGGCAACGTCAGCCCACCTTGGTCGAG
The DNA here is from genome assembly GCF_009755225.1 of Hymenobacter ginkgonis. GTDB lineage: Bacteria > Bacteroidota > Bacteroidia > Cytophagales > Hymenobacteraceae > Hymenobacter > Hymenobacter ginkgonis. Next base: position 205,726 of record NZ_WQKZ01000004.1, on the reverse strand, counting down.
GCCGATAACGTAGCGCGTCGTATTCTTTTCATCCACCTGCACGCCGCCGCGAAAAAACGCACCGGTGCCCAAGTCCTGCTCGTGCGCGATGAGGGCGGGCAGCTCGGCGCGGGTTTTAAGGGCCGCGATGCGAGCCAGCTCGGGCTTGAGCGGCGCCAGGCCGGCCTTTTCAATCGCTACCGTATCCATGGCCGAAGCGTAGAAATCGCCCACTTTTTGGGCGTTAGAGCCGGGTGCGGCGCTGCGGTTGGCAGCAGCTTCCTCCAGTATTTCTTTGAGCGTGGCCTGGGTGCGCAAACCCAGCAGGTTGCGCGGGCCCCAGCTGGTAGCGTAGCTCGGCACGGGGTTAGCCTTGAGCCAGTTACCACCCGAAAACTCAAAAAAGTCATCGCACGGCGACACCGAGCGGTCGAGGTCGGCCATGTCGAGGCCCACGCCCTTGGGGTCGGGCGTGGCGGGGGGGGTAGGGGCCGTAGTAGTGGCCGCCGTGGCGGGGGCCGCCGGGCGGCTGCCGGCGCAGCCCGCTACGGCCAGTAGCCCGGCGCTTAAGCTTAGTAAGATAGGAAGTTTGGCCATAGGAGGACGAGCGGGGGTAGGACGTTTGAGGTAAAATGCTGAGGCAAATAAACTAGAAAGGAAGGAGAGCCCGGAGGATACCGGCTTAGCTGCGGCTGCCGCCAGCACAAAAAAAGGCTCGTTGCCGAAACAACGAGCCCTGTTCAATCAAGCAAAAAGCACTTGTGGCGCCTGCTAGAAGGGGTAACCAATGGCCAGGTTGAGGCGGCCGGCTTTGTCGTCGGGCGTGCCGTAATTGGCCCGCAGCGGGATGGCGTAGTCGAAGCGAATAACGAAAAACTGTACATCTACGCGCAGCCCTACCCCCGTACCCACGGCCAACTGGTTGAGAAAGGTGCTGGCCTGAAACTGCCCGCCCGGCCGTTGGGGGTCGTTATTAACAAGCCAAATATTGCCCGCATCGATAAATACGGCGCCCTTCACGTAGGGAAACAAATCTTGGCGGTATTCGAGGTTGCCTTCGAGGCGCAGGTCGCCCACTTGGTCGTAGTAGCTGAAGCTGCTGGCCAAGTCGGAGGTGGTGGGCTTGTACGAGCCCGGCCCAATCTGGCGCGCCGCGTAGGCCCGGATGGAGTTGGGGCCACCGATGCCGTACTGGCGCAAATAGGGCAGCGAGCTGCCGCTGGAGTTGCCGTAGGGTAGGCCGATGCCAATCTGGAGGCGGCCCACAATACGGTTGCCCGACTTGGGGTCGTCGCTGATGCGAAAGTATTCGCGCAGCTCTAGGTCGAACTTAGCGTATTGCGCAAAGCGCTGGTTGGCAATAGTATAGTATTCGGTAGGGCTCTTGGAGCCGACCACGAGGCCGCTCAGCGCGTTGGCCACGTTGCCGCTCACCTCGGCAATGCCTTGGAAGAAAATCTGCTGGCGGCGGTTTTCCAGCACTTGCTGGTTGTAGGTGTAGCGGTACGAGCTGGCCAGGATGAACTGCGACTGGTAGGCCTGCCGCAGGAAGGGCCGTTGCATCAGCAGCGTATCAAAAACGGGCTGGGTCGAAACAGCGTTATAGGAGAGGTCCACGAGCTTCAACTCCTGCTCGTTGGTAATCTTAGTTTTCCAGCTGTAGCCATAGTTGGCTGAGTAGCTGGTGGTTGCAAAATAGCCCGTGCGCGTCACGTAGCGGATGCCCGCGCCAAAGTTGGTGCGAGGCTGGAAGTCGGAATTCACGAGCCGCGGATTCAGAAAGGGCAGCTGTGGGGCAATGAGCCGCGGCACAATAACCTGGGCATTGATGCCGAACTCGTTGGAAATAAGGCCGGTATTATTGCGGCTTTCGGCCCCGGCGGGCGCTTTGGTTTGGGTTTCGGTCGAGGCTACGGCGTTGACAATCAGCTGCTCGGCACCGCGAAAAGCCGAGCGGTTGCGGTACGATACCGTGAGGCCCGGCCCGGTGAAGCCGTTGCTCTTGCTCACCAGTTGCAGCTCGGCGCGCACGCTCTTCTTCTTAAGCTGCGTCATCAAAATATCGGTGTCGAGGCGGCCACGACCAGCCGAATCGCCGGCGGCCGAGGGCTTAAACTTGATTTCGACGAAGCGAAACGTGCCCAGGCTCATCAGGCGGCTCAGGGTTTGGTCGCGGCGGCGCAGCCGGAATAGGCTGTCGGGCGTCAGGAACACCGCCCGCGTAATGGCCCGCGCCTTAAACATGGTTTCGTCGGGGTAGTACAGAAACTTCTGGTAGCGAACGGGTTCGCGGCGCACCGTGTCGGTGAGGACGTAATCGGTGTTCAAGCTCACCGTCTTCAGCCAGTAGGGGCGGGTAGCCTTGGCGGGCGCGTCGGCCTTCACTTTATAAAAAACGTTGACCTTACCATTCAACGTGCTATCTACTTGAAACAGAATGTAGCTGGGATTGAAGTAGTAGTAGCCCTGGTTTTTCAGGGCTTGGTCTACCCGCAGGCGCTCTTGGGTCAGAATGTCGAGGTCGTAGGGGTCGCCTACCTTCAGAATGGTGCCCGCCTGAGTGCTGCGAATAGCCGCATCAACCAGCGTGTCGCGCTCGGGAAAGTGAATTTCCTGAATCGTGTACTGCCGGCCCGGCGTGGTAGTGTAATTCACCTGGGCCGTCTTCTCCTGCTGTACTATTTCACTGCTGGTAGAGGCGTGGAAATAGCCCCGGTTTTCCAGCCGGTTCGTCATTAGCTTTTGGGTATTAGCGGGCTGGGCTTGGGTGATGAGCACCGGGGCTTCGCCAAATTTTCCGGCCAAAAAGTGACCAATACCCTTGCTCTTGCCTACCCCTAGGTGCCAGAAAAACAACTTCGGCCGCCGCCCCAGAATCGAAAAATTGGGTTGCGGCCGCACCAGGGCTTCGAGTTCGGCTTGCAGCGCCGATTGGTTTTTGAGTTTCTCGGGCGACTTGATAATCACTTTGCTACCCGTGTAAAGCTTCTGCCCCTCGGGCACGTAGCGCAGGCCCGTGCACGAGCCCAGTAGCCCTAGCAACAGGGCCACTGCCAAGCCGCCACGCCGAATGCGAGGGGTAGGGTGGGGGCGTAAAGCAGGTTGTTCCTGGCCCACCGGAAGTGGGCTGGGAGAGGGTAAATACATCATTCTAAATCAATTGGCGGTAGCTGGGCGGCGCGTGGTGTCGCGGCGCATGGTGGTAGTGTGCGTGTTAGCGGCCGAGTCGGCCAGTTGCTGGTCGCGGCGCTGCTTTTCCTCTTTGTCTAGCTTGTCCTGCTTGCGCGCTTCGTGGCGTATATCTTTTTCCTGGCGGCTCACCTTGGCAAACAATTCCTGGAAGCTGCTATAGTCGCGCTGAAATACCAGCGCGGCGCCCGTGCGCACAATGGCGCCATCGATGTCTTCGTAGGCATTCTGGCGGAAGGCGCGCAGGCGCAGGCGGCCATCGGCCAGTAGGGTGTACTCCAGACTAAGGTCGCCGGCGAAGTTGCTCACGTTGCTGTTGCTGGTCTGGTTGCCGGTGCCACCACTCAGGGGCACGTCGGTACCCAGGCGCACCGTGAGGCGGTTGTTAAGCAGCTGGCGGCGCACGGCCACATTCAGGTCGGTACGCGAGCCGTTGGAGCCACTACTGTAATCTGCCTGGTTGGTCACGCCCAGGTCGAGGCCCAGGCCTGATAGGTATTTGCCGGTCAGGCTCTGTAACTGGTCGGTGAGCACCTGGCTTACGGAGCCCCGCAACTGGCTGGCTACTATCCCCTCACCCGCTGCCGACTGGAACGGGTTCTGCTGAATAAAGCGCCCCAACACGAGTAGAGAAAATACCTGCTTGCTCAGCTCCGAAGTTTGGTTAGGCTGGCGCAAGTTGCCCAGCACGGCCTCTACCTCGTTCCCGACCGCGCTATTGAGCGACGACTGGGGTAGGGTAATGTCAAAGCCAATGGTGGGCTTGCTGAGTTGGTCAGTGACTTTCAGCAGCACGTTAAAGTTCAGACCATTGCGCGATACGTTCTGGGCCGTGGCATCGAGCGTGCCCTGCGCGGCCAGCAGGTCAGCCGGGGCTGCCTTCACTTTATAAATGGCCGTGAGGTTAAGGTCGGCGTTGTAGGGGTCGCCGGTCCAGGCAATCGACGAGCCGCGGGCAATGATGAATTCGCGCGTCACCAAGCCGTAGAGCGAGAGCTTGTACTTGCCCTGGCGCACGTCGAGGCGGCCGTTGAGGGTAATGTTGTTGCTGGGGTCGATGGTGGCCGTGACGGTGCCGGCCGCCCGCACGCGCAGGTTGTCGCCGCTCACAGGGTCCACTACGAAGGTGAAAGGCGTCTTCTCGGTAATCGTAATCTGGGCCGTGATGTCGTAGCCAATCGCACCAGCGCTAGCCGCCGAATCGGCCGCGGCCAGCTTCTTAGCCAGCATCGGATTGATTTTAACGCTCTTATCCACAAACTGCACAATGCCTTCGCGGGCTACCACGCTAGGGTCGGCGGCCGGGTTTTCTACCGTTAGGTCCGAGCCGTTGACTACCGTGGCGCGGGTATCAATCTTGATGAGTGTGAGCGGCCCGGTCAAACGCGTGTCGGAGTCCACCACCAGCCGGCCATAATAAAGCTGGTTGTTGCGACGGGTGCTCTTCACGGCCAAGAACTTGTCAGTCGTCACGCGCAGGTCGAAGTTGTAGTCTATCAGGTTGCGCGTGAGCAGGTAGCCATTAGCCACCGCTTTGTTGCCCGCCGAGTCAAGCACCGTAAAGTTGTTGAAGGCAATGCCTTTGTCATCAAACACAATGGGCTGGCTCACCAGCCGGAAAGGCGAACCCAGTTGTGGCACCACAAAGCTGGCATCAGCCGAGGTAGTAAGGCGGCCGCGCACCTGCGGCGCGCTGGTAGTGCCAGCTACCGTTAGCTGCCCATTTAGGAAGCCGGTAGACTTGCTAATTTGACCCGCCGAGAACGGCTCAGCAGTCTTCACATTGAGGCGCGCTACGTCCACCACAAAATCGAGGGGGGTAGTGCCGGTGGTGCGGTAGGCACCGCGCACCGTCACGTCGTTGCCCCCGCCACCGGTTAGGCGGGCGTTCACGTCGTAGCGGTCGGGCACGGGGTTATTGGCTTGCAGCGCCAAGTCGCCGAGCACCGTTTTGCTGTATAGCAAATCCTTGATGGTCAAGTTGGCCGTGAAAGCCTGCTTTTTGGTGCCCAAGTTGCGGGCCACTGCCTCGCCATTGAGCGTACCGCCCAACGTCGAGTCGGCCATGCCAATGGCACGGCCCACCACAGCTAGGTTAAACTGCTCGAAGCGCACGGCCAGCGGCGACGTGTTCACGGCTGGGTTTTGGCTTTGCACTACCAGTGCCGACCCGCCGTTGGCGAGGCGTAGCGCATTGGCCACAATGGTGCCGTCGGCGTTGTAGCGCACGTAGTTGCCGGTGCCTGCCGTCCAGGTGTCGTAGTTGATAATCTGCTCGGGCGCGGCCACAAATTGGAAAGCATCGCCGCCGCGCTGGTTCAGCACTTCGAGCGCGCCGGCCAAAGCCAGCCGCTCTTTGTTAGTGGAGTCGCCTAGGATGGAGGCGCGTGTATTTATCTTATTATCAGCCACATTGCCCACAATGCTGGGTCGGCGCAATCGCAGCGTCGTGTCCTGGCCTGCCTGCGCGAGGCGCAACGCGTAGTCTAGCTTGCGCGGGTCCGAGTCCACGTTTAGCCGCAGCGAATCGAGCCGGTAGTTCTGGTAGCGAATAATTGGAATGCTGGTGTTGGCCGTGAGGCGGGCTGCGGCGCGGCTATAGTCGCCGGCTAGTGTGAAGGGCGACAGCCGCCGCAGGCCCGGCACCAACCGGCGCAGCAGGCGCGTTTGCTTCACGCGCAGCGAATACGTAAACTGCTGGTTACCCGAGTTATCGCGGAAAGGCGTCACGCCCGCCATCCGGAAGTAGCGGTTGATGTGGCGTTGCAGCTCCGTGGCCAAGTCGCCCAAGTGCACGTTGCCATCTAGGTTAATGTCCGCGACGTTGGAGTTGAATTTCACCGCCGTGCGAGCCGCCGTTTGCACGATGCTGCCGCTCACCGAATCCAGTGGAAACGGCTGGTTGTTGTTGACAATGACAATGTTATTGCCGCTAAACGTGCCGTTGATGGAGTTAGCATCGGCCCCGCGCAGATTAGCCGTGAGGTTGCCCTGCACCCGCAGGTCGCCGCCCGTGTAGAAGCCCAACTTGGTGAGGTTGGCGCCGCGCAAATTCAGCGAGGTCACCTCGTAGCTGGGGTTGCGGCTATCGCGCAGGTTCACCACAGCTTTTAGGTCGAGGTCGAGGTTGGGGTCGTTCTTGCTGCTCGCTGCAATAACGTACTTATTACGGTCGATGTCTACGGCGGCCGTTACGCCGTGGTAAGTATAGCCGTTGTAGCGGGCACTCTGAACATTAGCCGTCAGCTTACCCACTAGCGTGCTGGGGTCCTGCAAGTTACCTGTGGCATTAATGCGCCCCGAACCCGTGATGGGACCAATGGTCGGGTTTTTCAGCAATTTGCCCGCGTCGAAGTTCTGCACGGCAAACGTACCCACCAACGGCTGCTGGCCATTCTTGGCGGCCCCCAGCTTACCCGAAAACGCGACGTTGCCGTAGGTCGAGCGTAGCTTGAGATTAGTGTCAAATTGCAGTGTAGTGGGCCGCCCCCGAAACGTGCCGCTCAGGGCCAGGGTGGGGGGTAGGCTGATGTTGCTGGGCACCGTGCCCTTGGGCAGCACGCTCAGCAAATCGGCCCGCGTAGTGCTAAAGCGCTGAATATCCAAGTCCGTATACAGGCGGCCGTCCACGTTGGGCAGGCCGATGATGTGCGCCCGCCGCGCCTGCACCACCGTGTTGCGCAGCCCCACAAAATCGAGGTTGCGAATGCTCAAATCGCCCAGCCGGCCACTCACCAGCCCACTCAGCAGCACGCTTTGGGTGGGGCCAGTGGTGAAGGGCGGCGTATCGGCCAGGCTCGGCACCAGGTACAGAATATCGCGGAAGCCCAATCGCGTTTCGCGCAGGTCGCCGCTCAGCCCCAGGTTGGGCAGGTCGTCGGCGATGCTGGCTAGGCTTTTATAGCGTATGCCCAGGCTACGCCGGATGTGCGAATGCGGCGTTACTAAATCCAAGCTGTCCAGCCCAATCTGTACCGAGTCGTACACCACGGCCGCCCGCGCCGAATTTATTTCAAAGCCGCTTTGGTCTTTGCCCGCCAGGTTGTCGAGTTGCAGCGTGGTGCGGTTCTCCGTGAAGGTCAAGTCGCGGGTATTCAGCACCAAACCCGTAAAATGTAAGTGGCTGTAGTCGAGCGCCGAGTAGCGCGTTTTCAGTTTCGGGTCGTTAAAATTGTCAAAGTTCACCGCTACCCCGCTGATGTCCGACTGGTTCAGGGTCACGCGCCATTTGAGGGGGGTAGGGCTGGCTTTGTCGGCGGCTTCGTCCACCTTGCGCACGGCCTCAGCAGGGTTGATAACGCGCTGCTCCACGGGCACATTCTTGTTTTGCGAGTACGCAAACGTGGTATTCTTGAGCGTCAACTTGTCGAGGTCGATGCGCTCGTTAGCCAAATCGATGTTTTTAGCTGTGACGTCGGCCAGGCCAATTTTGGTGTTGATGTACTGGGCCGCCGGCTCGTTTTTATACACAAACGCCACATCTTCCAGCGTCGCCTTGTTCAGGCCAAATGTCAGGTCCAGTGGTTTCTCAGGCTTTTTATCGTCGAGTTCGGGAGCAGTTTTGGTTTGGCCCATCGAGATAGCAGCGTGGCGCAGGGCGGCGTTATCCACCTTATACACAGAGTTATCCACATCTACCTCGTCCATGTTCACCAGCAGCTCGCCCAGCTTGGCGCGCAGGTCGGAGCCGGCCACTTGGTCTTGCTGCGTGAACAAAATATTGGTCAGGTGCACCTTGCCGATGTCGTATTTCAGCCCCGAGCTAGTCGTGTCAACGGGCGCCGTAGGGTCACTAAAGGCCTGAATAATAAAGTCGTAATTGTTTACGCTGTCGGGTTCGGTGCGGGTGAGGCGCACGCGGCCGTCGTTCAGCTCCACGTCCTTTATATTGATTTGCTTGTGCAGCAGCGCCCAAATATCGACGCTCACCCCAAGGTGGCCTACCGAGAGCAGCGTGTCGCGCTGCTGGTCGGCCAAGTACACGTTATCAAAATTGATGGCGTGGCGAAAATCTGTCCGAAATGTGCCGAGCCGAACCTCGGTTTTGAGTTTGCCGCGCAAGTAGCCTTCGGCGCGACGCGCCACAAAGTCTTGGCCCGCTGGGGTTTGCACAGCCACAAAAACGCCCACTGCCAGCACCAGTATCAGTGCCAGCAAGCCAAAGACAACGTACAAAAAGCGTCGTAGATAAACTGACACAGGCAAATAGAAAGGTAGGCCAAGCCAACATTAGCTTGGTAAAGAAACATAATTATGGCTTTCCAAACGGAAAACCGGCCGTAGGGGTTGGGTAATGTCCACCTTAATACCACTCCCGGTTCTCTTAACTCAACGAAGGGGGGTAGGCCTTTTGGTATGAGCGGGCTGCCGTTACTTTGCCCTTATGCAGCCTACTACTTCTTTCGACTACCGCCCCCTCATTCGCCAGGCTTTTGCCGAGATGGAAAAAGTGGTTGTGGGCCAGCGCACGCTGGTTAGCCGCCTGCTGATTGGCGTATTCACCGGCGGCCATATCTTGCTGGAAGGCGTGCCGGGCCTGGCCAAAACCCTCACCGTCTCTACGTTGGCACAAGTGCTGCACTTGCATTTTCAGCGGGTGCAGTTCACGCCTGACTTGCTACCCTCCGACTTGGTAGGGACCATGATTTACAACCAGAACCAGTCGGTTTTTGAAGTAAAAAAAGGACCCATCTTCGCCAACCTCGTGCTGGCCGACGAAATCAACCGCTCGCCGGCCAAGGTGCAGAGCGCCCTGCTCGAAGCCATGCAGGAAAACCAAGTAACCATTGGCGAAACCACGTACTTGCTCGACCGGCCCTTTCTGGTGCTGGCCACCCAAAACCCCGTGGAGCAGGAAGGTACCTACCCCCTGCCCGAAGCCCAGGTAGACCGCTTTATGCTGAAGGTACACGTCGACTACCTCAAAAAAGCCGACGAGCTGGAGGTGATGCGCCGCATGGCCAACCTAGGGTTTCAGGGCGATGTGCAGCCGGTGCTTACCAAGGAAGATATTTTTGGCATCCGCGACCAAATAAACCAGGTACAGATTTCGGATACGCTCGAGAAGTACCTCATCGAATTAGTATTCGCCACGCGCCGCCCCGCCGACTACGACCTGCCCGAGTTTGCGCAGGCCGTGCAGTTTGGAGCTAGCCCGCGCGCCAGCATTGCACTGCACCGCGCCGCCCGCGCCGTGGCCTACCTCGACGGCCGCGACTATGTGCTGCCCGAAGACATCAAGGATGTAGCCCAGGATGTGCTGAACCACCGCATTCTGATGACCTACGAAGCCGAGGCCGACGGTATACGTACGCACGACCTGATTGAGGCTATTTTGCGGAAGGTGCCAATCTCGTAGGTCGCCGCTCGCCCTACCCCCTGCTACTATGCCAGCCAGCAGGCCGGAGCTAAACCCCGGTATGCTGGCCGATTTGTGTTGGCATGCAGCCTTTGCAACTGCCCGTAATAAATACATCTCAAAGCCAAAATAGCCCGTATAGCCTTGGCAACTCTATTGGTTTGCTACTGGGTTTTCTAAGAGGTCAGCCAGTCCATATAGTAATAGAAGTACGCACATGGATGCTGGTGCTCCCATCGCCGCAAGCGAAGTTCGGTTTCGTTCGCTTTTTGAAAATACCCCTGAACTGGTCCTTTATCAGAACCCTGCTGGTATCATCCTAGATGCTAACCCCGCGTTTTTGGCGGTGGTAGAAAAGTCGAAGGAACAGGTAATTGGCAAGCCTTACAGCGATTTTTTGCCGCTGCGGGCCCAGCCCATATTTACGCAGAAACTGCGGGAGGCCATCGCTGGCAAAACGGTACGCTTTGAAGTGTTTGCCTCGCAAGGGCAGTCGGCTCCGCGGCACTGGGACGTGGTGAAAATACCGCTTCGCCAAGAGGGCGAGGTGGTAGGCGTGCATATGGTAGCGCGCGACATCACGGAAAAGACGCAGCACCAGGAGGAAATATTCGTCCAAAACCAGAACTTACAGCAGTTTGCCTACATCGTTTCGCACAACCTGCGCGCGCCCCTGGCCAATGCCGTTGGGCTGGTAGAATTGCTGAGTACGGAGGAGCAGGGTTCGCCTTTTTTCGAGGAAACGCGGCAGTACTTGCAGCAAAACTTGCAGCAACTCGACCTGGTGCTGCGCGACATGAATACCATCCTCACCATCCGCGACCAGCAGCACTTAGCAGTGCCCGAGTCGGTGCCGCTCCAGGAAATTATAAGCCAGGTTCTGCAGGACTTAGCAGACGTGCTAGACCAGTGTGGTGGCACGACGCAAATAGAAATTGACCAGCACATGCGGGTGCAGGCCAACCGGGCGTACCTGTACAGCATTTTTTTTAACCTGCTGACCAATGCTATTAAGTATCGCTCCGACCAGCGGCCGCTGCACATCGCCATTGCCGCCATCCGCGATGGGGGGGGTAGGCAAGTGGTGACAATAACCGACAATGGCGTGGGCTTCGACCAGGAGCAGGCCGGCGCCGACATTTTTAAGCTCTACAAGCGGTTTCATACGAAGCTGTCTGGGCGGGGGGTAGGCCTCTACTTAGTCAAGACGCACGTAGAAAACATGGGCGGACAAATTGAGGTACACAGCCAGCTTGGTGAGGGTACGCGCTTCACCCTAACCTTACGCTAAACAGCCCGGCCATGCAGACTATCCTCATCGACGACGACCCAACCGGCGTGTTCTTAGTAAAGCGGCTTTTCCAGCGCGCGGGGCTACCCGATTGCCTTACCACCTTTCTGTTGCCGGCCGAAGCGCTAGCCTTTTTGCAGCAAGCCCCCACAGAAGCTCTCCCCGAAGTCATTTTGCTTGACTTGAATATGCCCCTGCTCAGCGGCTGGGATGTTTTAGAAGCCCTCAAGCCCCAGCAAGAAGAACTGAAGCAGCGGTGCTCTATCTACATCCTTACTTCCTCGCTGGCCCCCGCCGATGTAGCCCGCGCCAAAGATAATCCGCTGGTAGTAGCGCTGTTGCATAAGCCGCTAGACTACCAGAAAATTCAGGATATCCAGGCCCGGCTGCGGCAATAGCAGTCCGTTTGCGGGCTTTCGGGTTGGTTTTGGGGCCATTATATACTAAGCCCCCTAGGCCTAGTAGTAGATGGACGGTTAATGAAGAACTATCAACCTTATCGGTAGGGCTACGTTAAAGGCAATGCGCAAACAGTTTTCTGCTAGCGCACTGCTACTCATTCACTGAAACACTCGCTCTCATGAAAAAGCTTCTTGTTTTAACTGCCTTGCTTGCAACTGGTGCTTATTCGGCAAACGCCCAAACCAGCACGACCACTACCCGCCAAACCACCACCACGCCTGCGCAAACGACTCCGACGTCAACGCAGGACATCAATACGCCGGCTTCGACCACTGTTGAGTCGACCACGACGACCACCAACCCGAATACTACTACGGTAGCCCCTACCACGGTAGTACCCGCTGATGCTAAAGTGAAAGCTAAAGGTCGCAAAACCAAAATTAAGTAGTCCTAACTACCTATTAAATACGTGTAAAAGCCCGGCTGCAAGCAATTGCAGTCGGGCTTTTGCGTAGCTAATACCAGTGTTCTTGAGCAAAGCACCAAGCTACTATGCAAGCACGTGCCCAGGCGAATCATCCGGCTAGCTACAGTTATGTATTGATTGCAAATTAGTTAGCTGCCTGAGCCGACTAGCCCCTGGCTGCGCGCTCCAAAATCGCCTGCATCTGGCCGGCTATCGCTACCCGGTCAAATTCAGTCTGCGCCAGCTCACGTCCGCGCTCTCCAGCAGCGCGCAGGCCCGCTGGGTCGGCTAGCACGGCCTGCAGCTGGGCGGCGAGCGCCGCGGCATCACCAGCCGGGGTGTACCAGCCACAGCGATGCTGCTCCACCAAGGTTTTAGTCCAGCCTTTGTTGGTTACAAGCACTGGCGTGCCCACGGCCAGCGCATCGTAGAGTTTGGCCGGAGAATTTGTGTCCAGCACGGGCATATCCAGAAACGATACCACGGCCACTTCAGCCAGCGCAAACCAGCTAAATACTGCGTGGCGCGGCTGCCCTCCCACCAGCCGAATGCGCCTCGGCCAGCGCGCCGCCGCCGCCGCCACCAAGGGCTCGTAATAGCCGTGGCCCAGGAAGAGAAATGTCACGGCCGGGTCGGCCGCTACCAGCGCCTCGGCGGCCGCTACCACAGTCGGCATGTCGTTGGCCCGGCCAAATGTGCCGGCGTACAGCACTACCCGCTGGCCGGCTAGCGCCTGTGTACGGCGTAGCTCGGCCACGGCGAGGGGGGTAGCGCGGGCCGCTAGGTTTAGGTCGGTGCCATTGAGGAGGGTAGTGATTTTACTCGGTGCAATGCCGAGCTGCGCCACGTAATGGCTCATATCGGGTGAGAGGGGCACAATGTGCGCCGCGCTTTCGTAGAGCCGTTTTTCTAAAGCAAATAGCTGTTGGCGAGCCAGCGCAGTGGGCACGGCCCCCATCGCCACCGGAAACGAGGGCCATAAATCCTGCACCTCAAATACCCACGGCACGCGCCAACTCCGCGCCACTCGGGCAGCAGCCCAGGCCGCCGTCAGCGGCGTGCTGATGCCCCATACCACATCGGGCCGCGCAATGCGCCGTCCCGCCCGCCAGGCCCAAGCCGCGTACTGCGCAAAAGCCAGGGCGCGCCGCGCCGGCCCCATCTTATTCTCATACGGGATAGTAGCTTCCCGCAGTTCTACCCCCGGCGGCACCCAGGCAAAGTCGTGGGTGAGCTGCTGGCTGCGCCAAGCAGGGGTAGTGAGCAGCGTAACGCGGTGGTGCCGGGCGATTTCAGTCAGCAGCGTGTAGTGCCGGCTCGTCGCCGGGCAGTCGGGGCTGGTATGGTACTGGCTGAAAACGGCAATGTGCATAGTTTCAATGAACAGTGAGCAATGAACAAGGCGTAATTATGGACGAACAAGCCGGCTAATTGCTCACTGTTTACGGTTCATTGACCCTTACTTTTTTGGCCGGTAATGCGAGTCATTCAGGATGCGCTGGGCGTCTTTCTCAGCCATAAGCTTAGCCAGCGTCATATCCGAATGTTCGGCCATGTACTTGCGCACTATTTGCAGGCCCACCCACTGGCCTACCCGGCCGGGGCAGGTGCGGTCAATTTCGGGCACGTTGGGCCGCTCGCCCACATACTTCTGAATAATAAAGGGGGTAGTGGTAAACAGCAGGTTGTTTTCCAGAAAATGCCCCCAAATCCGAGCTTCGTTGAACTGCACATTGCGCAGCTCCTTGCCCGTGTAGCCCAGCAGCAGCGAGTCGGGGGTGCAGGGCAGCACCTGGCCCGCAAAATAAAGCCGCTTGCCCTGGTCCACCATCTGGTCAAGCACGGAAGTGGCCGTCAGCTGGTGGCGGTTGTACTTGCTGGCCACGGCCAGTGCCAGCGTAGGCAGCACGTAGGCCGGTTGGTAGCGGCGCAGCATGTACTGAGGCAAGTCGGGCCGGAAACTGGCCTTTGGCCCGGCAAACCAATCGAGGCTCACAACCAGCAGGCTGTCGTTTACAAAGATGTCCTTCCCAATCAGCCCGCTCACGTACGTGGCGGCCCGCGGCGTGCGGAAATCGGGAAAGTAATATTTTACCCGCCCAAACAAGGCACTCATGTCTTGCCGCAACGCCGCCGAATCGGGGAATGCCGCTGCCGTTTGCTGGTTCAGCTTTTGCAAGTCCGCATTAGTAGCCAGCAGCGCCAGCGCTTTAGCCAGCGTATCGACGGGTGCCTGCCCCGCCTGCAAATAATAGCGCGCAAAAACCGGGTGCGCCCGCACAAATTGCAACCCTTCAGCAGGATTTTTAATCTGGAAGAAAGCCCGCTCTAGGTGCTCTACGTGCAGGGGGGTAGGGGGCTGGCCCGAGGCTGGGTCGGGCCGGCAACCCGCTTCCGAGCCCTGGCGGCAACCCGCTAGCAACCCAGTAAATACTAGTAAAAAAGCCGAGAGGTAGGCAGAGATTTTCAAGCGCAAGGTATTTTTGTACAAAATTACACCTTTCCACCGTCGTGTACCGTTCCTAGAAGGCGGGCAATAATTTAGTTACCTTATGAAAAAGCTATTCTTAACGCTTGCTGCGCTGGCAGTAGCCCCCGCTGCTTTCGCGCAAGTAGAAATTGGTTTGAAAGTATCGCCGTCCATTACGTATCTGCGTCCCGATTCGCCTTCCTCCACGTCTTTCACGTCTGAAAAAGCCAAGCTCAGCTTCGGCGGCGGAATTTTTGTCGATTACTTTTTTGGCGAAAATTATGCCTTCAACACGGGCTTGTTTTTGACGGGTAAAGGCGGCACAATTGGCTATAACGACCGGACTGTTTCCCCAAGCGGAGGAACCACTGGTGTGCGCGTAGAGCAAAAAATAAGCTTGCAGTACCTGGAATTGCCACTTACCGTGAAGCTATTTACGAATGAGGTAGCGCCCGATACGCGTGTTTATTTTCAAGTGGGCGGCTCGTTGGCCGTGCCAGTGCAGGCACGTATCGACGGTGAGAAGTACTATACCGACCCCTACGACAATAACAACCAAACGAAAGCAGGCAGTCATATCCTAGATATAGATGCTAACCTAATTGGTGGGGCCGGGGTAGAGTATCAACTAGGCCAAAGCACTAAGTTGCTGGCTGGCATCAGCTACCACCACGGCTTAGTTGACTTTGACCGCTACTTCGAAAAAAACCGTGGTTTTAGCGATGTCAATATTAAAAACAGCTTATTTGCTCTCGACCTCGGCTTGAAATTCTAAGCACTGATTAGCGCGAATTTTAGTGAATTCCACGAATTGCGTGGATGGCATTGAAGTGCTACCCTTACCAATACCTAACAAGAAAGGCTACCCAAGCGGGTAGCCTTTCTTGTTAGGTATAATCAGGAGATAATTTCCCCGATGTTCGTAAAATCCGTGAGATTTGCTAAAACTTCTCTCCGTAGCTTATTCGGTGATTTCAACTACTTCCCGGTCCTGCGCCCGCGCCATGGCAGCCGAAGCCGAGTGCAATTCAATTTGCTCGCCGTGCTCGTCTTCGATGCGGAAGTCGGTAAGGCCGAGCGAAGTATCCTTCATCACCTTCACCCACTTGTAGTACTTCAAATACCATTTCATTTGCCGGCTCACTAAGCCTTTGGTATAGAAAGCGTGCAGGAAAGGATGCACATACAGTGTGATGCCCGCCTGGTTCTGGTTCACCAACAGGTCGTCGATGCTGTTATCAATTTCGTCCGTCACTTGGATGGAAGCCGAAATCTTGCCCGTACCGCCGCAAGTAGGGCAAACTTCGCCAGTCACGATGGTTTCGGCCGGGCGTACCCGTTGCCGGGTTATCTGCATCAACCCAAACTTGGTGATGGGCAGGATAGTAAACTTGGCCTTGTCCTGCTTCATGATGCTATACACCGCATCCTCCACCTTCTTGCGGCTCTCGGCGGCGCGCATATCGATGAAGTCCACTACGATGATGCCACCCATATCGCGCAGGCGCAATTGGCGTGCTACCTCCTTCGCCGCCAATAGGTTAATCATGAGTGCCGTAGCCTCTTGGTCGTTCTCCTGGTTGCTCTTCGAGCCGGAGTTAACATCTACTACGTGCAGCGCTTCGGTATGCTCTATTACAAGGTAGCCGCCACCCGGCACACTTACTGTTTTACCGAAAAGCGTTTTAAGCTGCTTCTCAATACCCAGGTGTTCGAACACCTTCGCCTTATTATTGTGCAGCTTAACCAAACCGGCGCGGTCGGGGGCAATTTTCTGCACATAATCCCGCATTTCTTCAAACCGGGCGGGCGTATCAACCACAATCGAGTCAAACGACTCATTGAGCATATCGCGCAGCATCGAAGAAGTGCGGCCTAACTCGCCGAGCAGTTTATCGCGCGATTGGCCCTTGCGCAGATTAGCGTAAAGCTTTTCCCAATTCTCGACCATGCTCTGCATGTCGCGGTCTAGTTCGGCTACTTCATGGCCTTCCGCTACGGTGCGGATAATAACGCCAAAACCTTCGGGCTTGATGCTGGCAATAAGGCGCTTGAGACGGTCGCGCTCAGCCTTGCTCACTATTTTTTTCGATACGCTGATGCTGTTCGTAAACGGCATCAGGACGAGGTAGCGGCCGGCCATCGAAATGTCGGTGCTCACCCGCGGGCCTTTCGTCGAAATAGGCTCCTTTATAATTTGGACCAGCATCGGCTGGCCTTTTTTGAATACACTTTCGGCTTTGCCAACCTTATCCAATAGCGCTTCCTGGCTGAAATTTTCAAGCCCGGCTGTTGAAATCTGGTGTTTCATCACCCCATTTACCCATTTCTGGAGAGAGGGATATTGTTCGCCTAAATCGCCATAATGCAGAAAAGCATCCTTCTCGGAGCCAATATCCACAAACGCTGCATTAAGGCCCGGCATTACTTTGCGAACCGTACCCAGGAAGATATCACCTACTGCGTAGTTGGTGTCATTACGGTCGAAGTGATACTCTATCAGCCGTTTATCCTGGAGCAAGGCAATCCGCTCGCCCTCGGGGGTCGAATTGATTATTAGTTCATTGCTCAACGTATTGGTTGGTTAGTATAGCCCCGCTACCATGCTGGCACGGTATGCCCCGAAACCGGCAAAAGGGAAGCCAGGACCAGTAATGTCCTAGCTTCCCTCGCGAGCCACGGCCACTACCCCCCTGGGGTAGCTTGGCGCACCACGGTAGTCGTCCGCGTGGCGGAGGCTACGTGAGTGAGAGATAAGCGAGCCGCTAACCTTTAACAGCCAGCTGCTCACTCCCTACACCGCACTAAGTCAGAAGATTACTTCTTCTTGTGACGGTTTTTGCGCAGGCGCTTCTTGCGCTTGTGAGTGGCGATTTTATGGCGTTTACGTTTTTTACCGCAGGGCATCGTCTGGGGAATTAAGAGTTAAAAATTAGGATTTGAAAGTCAGGAATCAAAGTTACTTCATTAGGACTCGGTACTTACGAATAAGTCCTGATTCGGCAAGCTTAATTCTTACTTAAGCTTTGCCAAGGTCTCGTCAACTGAAGCCGCAAGGGCTGGGTCGTTGCTAAGGCTCTTAGCTTTGAGCAAGGCCTGCCGGGCTTCGGCAGGCTTGTTAGTACGCGACAACGCAATACCCAGGTAGAACTGGCCATTTACGTTGGTTGGATTCACTTTTACAAGTTCTCCAAAACGCTCGGCAGCCCGGTCCAGCTGATTGCTCTGCATGGCCAAAATACCGAGGTTGTAAAGAACTTTCTCATTCTTAGGGTCCTGTTCTAGCACTTCACGCAGCAGCGTAATCCCTCTCACGGGGTTGTCGCTGCTCATGTAGGCCATGCCCAGGTTAGTTTTAGCATCCAGGTTACTTGGATTAGCTGCTAATACTTTGTCGTACAGCTCCATTGCTTTGCCACCAAGCATTTTCTTGCGCTCATCAGAAGCTGCGAAGCTATAGGCTTGGAAGTAAGCATCAGCAGCTTGTTGCCAAGCTTTTTCACTGGGTTGCGCTGTGGCCACCGTGGCCAGGTAGTAGCCAGCGCTGTCGAAGCGCTGCACCGTAGCGTAGCGTTCAGCCAGCGTAATGGCTACCGGGCGGCGGGTAGCGGCATTGGCACCTGCCTTATACTGAGCCAGTAGCGTATTTAGCTCCTGCCGCTGAGCGGGGGTAGCCTGGGTGTGTGGTGCGGCCGCTGTAGCACCGCCTTCACCGCCCACCGTGCCTGTTTCAGCAGGGCGTGGACCCGACGAATCATCGGCCTTCGACCCATTGGTTGCCATGCCGCCGCCATCGCGGGTAGCGGTCTGTGCTGCGTCCTGGTTCAACTCAGCTTTGCCAGCTTTAGGCTTCACAATGCCCTTGGGCAATGCATAAAGGCCGCCCGCCAGCGCAATAGCGCCGGCCAGCAGCAGCAGCTGGTGTGTACCGGTTCGAGAAACAGAGGCCATGCCGGAGGAGGGGTAGAGCAGTAAAATAATGGGGTGATGAGTGGCGAAACTACCAGCCCACCCGTAGGTGGGGGTAGGCGCCCTCATCACCCCATCACTTCAACAAACACAACTAGAACTAAGCTTTAGCTTTTTTAGGGCCTTTAGCGGCCTTAGGGGCTTTGTCCGAAGTTTCGCCGGTGATTTTTTTGCTGCCTTTAATTTTGGCAACAAAAGTTTTGCTCGGCTTGAAGCTTGGAATGAAGTGCTCATCAATAATGAGCGACGTATTTTTCGAGATGTTACGGGCTACTTTACGAGCACGTTTCTTGTTCACGAATGAGCCGAAGCCACGAACGTAAATGTTATGACCTTCAGTCATCGAATCCTTCACTACTTTGAAGAAGGCTTCGACGGTCGTCAGGACATCGGCTTTCTCGATGCCGGTTTTCTGCGAAATTTCGGAAATTACCTCAGCTTTGGTCACGTTGGTAAGGGGGTACTGGAAGTGAAAAAAAAAATATCAGGCGGATAAGCTTCCCGTTTTCAGCGTAATCCCTTGCCCGGTAGGAGGTTCGCCATCTGAAACGGAGCGCAAAGGTACTCCTTAATTGTTGTTCGGCCAATGGAAAACTTCAAGTTTCTCCTTTAGCCAAGGTATTCTATCTCATTATTTTGCTCTCTTTGACTCATTCAACTGCTTCAACGCATCGCCCTTCGTTTCTGGCACAAGCCCTTTTGGCTTGGTATCCGCGCCACCGTCGCGACCTGCCTTGGCGGCATACCCGCGACCCTTACGCCATCTGGCTTTCAGAAGTTATTTTACAACAGACGCGCGTGGCTCAGGGTTCACCGTATTACCTTGATTTTCTGACGTCTTACCCCACCGTCCATGATTTAGCAGCCGCACCTGAACAGGAGGTTTTGCGGCACTGGCAAGGCCTGGGTTACTACTCCCGAGCCCGCAATATGCACCACACCGCTCAGCAGGTGGTAAGCGAGTTTGGTGGCCAATTTCCGGCCACTTACGCGGGCTTGCGGCAGCTGAAAGGGGTAGGGCCCTACACGGCAGCAGCTATTGCATCTTTTGCGTTCGACGAGGCAGTGGCGGTGCTCGATGGCAACGTTTTTCGGGTTTTAGCCCGCATTTTCGGCTTGCATTCCGACATCGCCGCGCCTGCTTCGCGCAAAGAATTCCAAGCAGTGGCCGACCAACACCTGCCACCGGCCCATGCGGCCGACTTCAACCAAGCTATTATGGAGTTTGGAGCGCTACAGTGCACGCCGGCCAAGCCCGACTGTTTGTTTTGCCCTCTGCAAAGTGAGTGCTGGGCATTTCAGCATGGGCAAGTGGCGCTGCTTCCCATCAAGAGCAAGGCTAAAGCAGCACGCACACGCTACTTCCATTACTTTGTGCTGCGCCACGGCGAGCAACTTTACTTAAAGGAGCGTTTGAGCGGTGATATTTGGCAGGGCCTTTATGACTTTGCGCTAGCCGAAACCGATGCCGCCGATATGCCGGCCGCTGAGGTGCTGCGCCATGTAAAAGCACTAGGCAGCGTGCTTACTACTAGTAAAGTAACTGAAGGAAGGCCAGCGCCAGCGCTGCGCCATATACTGAGCCATCAAAAGATAGAAGCGCGTTTCCACGCTTTAGAGCTTGCGGCTGCCTTGCCCGAAACTACGCAGCGCGACACGGGCTTACGGGCCTACTCAGCCGCCGAAATTGAGGCATTGCCTAAATCGGCTCTTATAAATAACTACTTAGCTAAAGCGTTATAAAATAGTAGTATATGAGAGGGGGTAAGAGATGATTAGTGGCAACTTTTATTTGCTATTCATATTGGTAAAAAATGCCAATTTTATTTGCAAAAGCGAAGTGAAATGCGTAATTTTAATCTACTAAAAGCCCCGCGCTGCTAGTAGGTTTTCCCTTAACTCTCAACCAGCTAACATCATGGCCGGAATCAACAAAGTAATTTTGGTAGGCAACCTGGGTAAAGACCCTGAGGTACGCCATTTGGAAGGTGGTAACAGCGTGGCGCACTTCACGCTCGCCACCAACGAATACTATAAGGATAAGCAAGGCACGCGCGTGGAGCGCACCGAATGGCACAACATTTCGGCGTGGCGCGGCTTGGCCGAACTAGCTGAGAAATACCTCAAAAAAGGCAGCCAGGTGTACGTTGAAGGTAAATTGCGCACTCGCCAGTATCAGGATAAAGACCAGCAGACGCGCTACATTACCGAGATTATCGCCGACGAAATCACGCTGCTCGGTGGCCGCCCCGGGGGTGGCAGTGCCGCACCAGTCGCCGTAGGCGCTGAAGAAAATGTGAGCCTCCGCCAAGAGCCCGAACTCGACCAACTACCCTTCTAGACCACAGATTGTGTAATTGGCGCATCTCTGCCACACTTTGGCAAACACAAAGGCCGCTCTTATGAGCGGCCTTTGTGTTGTTTACCTATCGAGACAACGCTGATGGAAGGTGCGCCGGCTATACAATCCGCGAAATCCGCTTAAGGCCCCACTAATCCGTGGTCTATCTTTGAGTTTCTTTTGGCTTCTACCTAGTATATGAGTGTTGTACGTTTTTGGGGAGGGTCGCTCCTAGCGGCGGGGGTAGCTAGTCTACTGGCGTCTTGTTCGTCGGCCCCCGATTTTACACCCAAGCCGAAGGGCTACAACCGCATCGACCTACCCCCCCATCGCTACCGGACGTTGGCGTCTGGCCACCCGTATACGTTCGAGTACTCGCAGTCTGCGAAGGTGTTGCGCGATTCTTCGTACCTGGCGCAGCCCGACTGGCTAAATGTATATTACCCTGCGCTGCACGCCAATGTGCAGATTACCTATACCAACGTGGTGCGCAACCGCCAACTCTATAATAAGATGATGGAGGATGCGCGCAAACTCACCGGCAAGCATCAAATAAAGGCGACTTCAATTGAGGAAAAGATATTGCGCACGCCCAATGGCATGCGGGCCTCTGTGTTTGAGCTGGAAGGCGAAGTGCCAAGCCAGTTTCAGTTTTATACTACTGACAGCACCAAGCATTTTTTTCGAGCAGCATTATACTTTCGGACTGCTACTGCCAACGACTCGCTGGCCCCGGTGATTGAGTACGTAAAGTATGATATGATTCAGCTGCTGAACACGTTAAAATATAAATAAGCTATAAAATAAAACGTCATGCTGAGTTGGCCGCGGCATCTCGCATGCATCCTCGACGGTGCGAGCGGATTGCTGCGGCTAGCTCAGCATGACGTTCTTTTAAGCGTTTAATTTTCTCATTGCTACCTGAGAGATGAGTAATTTTTTCAATACCAAGCTCGAATATTTGCGGGGGGTAGGGCTGCAACGGGCTCAACTGCTGGGGAAGGAACTGGGCTTATTCACCTACGGCGACCTTATTCAGCGTTACCCTTTTCGTTACCTCGACCGTACGCAATTTTATAATATTGTAGACCTGCATGATGACTTGCCATTTGTGCAGGTAAAGGGCATTCTGCGCGGGCGCGAAATAATTGGCGAAGGCCCTAAAAAACGCATGGTAGCGAAAGTGGGCGACGCCAGCGGTGAACTGGAGTTAGTGTGGTTTAAAGGAGTGAACTACCTCGAAAAGGTCATTAAAAACCACCAGGAGTACATCGTATTCGGCAAGCCAACGATGTTCAACGGCCGCCCTCAAATGGCCCACCCTGACTTGGAGGAAGTAAGCGAGCAGAAGCCCGGCCAGAGCTTTTTGCAGCCGGTATACAATACCAGCGAGAAGCTGAAAAATTATCACCGCATTGATAGCAAGGCTATTATGCGCATGGTGGGCGACTTGTTAAAGATAGCCCTACCCCAAGTAACGGAAACGCTCTCGCCGGCCCTTATTCAGCACTATGGGCTGATGAGCAAGGCAAGCGCCTTGCAGCAAATTCACTTTCCGCAGTCGCCGGATATGCTGGAGAAAGCGCGGTTTCGGCTCAAGTTTGAAGAGCTATTTTACGTGCAGCTTAAGCTATTGCGCCAGAAAGACCAGCGGAAGGTAACGCTATCGGGCCAGATTTTTAGCGAAGTGCCAACACTGGTGCACTTCTATAAAAACATTATGCCCTTTGACCTGACTGGGGCGCAAAAACGAGTTATTCACGAGATTTACAAGGACTTCTGCGCAGGCAAGCAGATGAACCGGCTACTTCAGGGCGACGTGGGCTCCGGCAAAACCATTGTGGCCTTCATCTCGATGCTGATGGCCGCCGACAACGGTGCCCAAAGCTGCCTGATGGCGCCCACCGAAATTCTGGCCGACCAGCACTACCAAGGGTTAAAAGTATATGCCGACCAACTAGGCATCAACTTAGGCAAACTCACGGGTAGCACGCGCACCTCGCAGCGGCGCATCTTGCACGAGCAGTTGCGCGAGGGCACTATGCAGATGCTGGTGGGCACCCACGCGCTGCTCGAAGACGTGGTGCAATTCCGCAATCTGGGCCTGACTATTATGGACGAGCAGCACCGCTTTGGTGTGGCGCAGCGCTCGAAGCTCTGGCAAAAAAACCCATACGTTATCCCGCACGTGCTCGTGATGACGGCTACCCCCATCCCGCGCACGCTGGCCATGACGCTCTATGGTGACCTCGACGTGAGCGTGATTGACGAGTTGCCCGCCGGCCGCAAACCCATCGTGACGGTACACCGCTACGATGCTAACCGGTTGAAAGTGTTTCAATTCATCCGCGACCAAGTGGCGTTGGGGCGGCAGGTATACATCGTATATCCGCTCATTGAGGAAAGCGAGACGATGGATTACAAAGACCTAACCGATGGCTACGAAAGCGTGAGCCGGGCTTTTCCTGAAATGCAAATCAGCATCGTGCATGGCCGCATGAAAGCCGAGGAAAAGGACTTCGAGATGGCGCGTTTTGTGAATAAAGAAACCCAGGTAATGGTGGCCACTACCGTTATCGAAGTGGGCGTGAACGTGCCCAATGCTTCCGTAATGGTAATTGAAAGCGCCGAGCGCTTCGGCCTTTCGCAGCTCCACCAGCTGCGGGGGAGGGTAGGGCGCGGCGCCGACCAAAGCTATTGCATCTTGATGACGGGCTACAAGCTGAGCAAAGACAGCCGCACTCGTCTCGAAACGATGGTGCGGACTAACAATGGCTTCGAAATCGCCGACATTGACCTGAAACTGCGCGGGCCCGGCGACCTGATGGGTACGCAGCAGAGCGGTGTGCTCGACCTGCTCATTGCCGACTTGGCCAAGGATGGCCGCATCCTCACCGAAAGCCGAGCCGCCGCCCAAACTATTCTCAACGAAGACCCGGAACTGGCCAAGCCTGAAAATGGTAATTTGCGCCGTCACATCGAGAGCCTGCCGGCCACAGCCGTAAACTGGAGCCGTATCAGCTAGGAAGCAACGAGCATAAAAAAAGCGACTTCGAAAAGAAGTCGCTTTTTTTATAATTTAATACCAGGTAGCAGCTACCTGCTTTCGTTGACGGGCAGCCTCAACAGGAGCTTTCTGCATGCCCATGTAGTGCGTCAGCGTCATGGTGCTAGCTGGCGAAAAGAGCACTACCGGCGACTTAGTCAAACCAGCAACAGCCGCTGGCGTAGTCAGTTGCATGTAGCGGCCGGCGATAATCAGGGCAAAAAGTAAACTGATTTTAAGTAGGGATTTCATAAGATATGGGTAGCGGCACGTTCTACCTCAAGATTGGTGCCAGTTAGTAAGCTTTTTAGCTGAATAAGAAGAAAATAAGAAATGGGTGGGAGTAGGTAAGAATATATTTCCTAGGGAAACTGCTTGCATATAGCGCGCGCCCCTTGAACGATTAAATGGTGACATAGTTGCGCTTTAATCGTTTTTTTTAGTTGCCACCGGGGCAAATATACGATTGGCTATTAGAAGCCTACTGTTATTAAATAACTTGACAGCAAGCACGTGTGTTAGCGTAATGGTACTTTTGGAGTGCCGGGCCCTCGTTAAGGCCGAGCTTATCGATTATATTCTATGCATTTTCGTTTCAGTTTAGCTACTTTAATATTGAGTGGCGTACTAGGAGTGGCCTACCCCACTAAGGCTCAAAAAATCAAATCAGTACCTTTTAGCTACCTACCCGAGCAGGGGGAAGACCGTTATAACCAGCGCGTACCGCAGAAAACCCTGGCCTTGGCCGATGGTAGTGGTTTCGTGATTCTGGCCCATCAAAGCGGCAGCGCCTACGCAGTAGAACGGTACGACGCCAACCTTAAAAAGCAGTGGAGCACCACCTTGCCCGTCGCACCCGGCGAAACCGTTGAGGCCTTTGGGCGTAGCGCCGAGCAAGCCTGGGTAGTGCTGCACCACGCCGATGAAAGCGGCCAAAACTTGACGGTGCAACCCGTTGCATTGGCGGGTGGTCAAAAGGGAGCGCCGGTGGTACTGGTGACTGCCGCCGCCAGCGAGCGCCGCCCCAGCGTGCGGCTCTCACCCGACGGTAGCCGCCTGCTTGCCTTTCGCTACGCTACCCGCGATGAGCAAGTGCGCAGCCTAGTGGGTACCCTCTATGACCAGAAGCTAACCAAAGTGCTGGACCGCACCTATGATTTTCGGGACCAAGGCGATTTCTTTTCACCTAATATTCTGCTCGCTAATGATGGCACGCAATACGTGACGCTACTCGGCGATGGCATGAAGAAACTGACCGTGCGTCGCTACCCCCCCTCCGCCGATCGGGTGGGGGTAGCAACGCCCATTCCGGTGCTGGGCGTGCCGGTAGGTGGGGTGTTCGGTGGCCAGCCAATTACCATCCGCGATGCCAAGTTTAGCCTGCTGCCCGATGGCCAGCTCTACGCCGCCGCTTTGTGCGCCAACTACGGCACGGGTGAGCTAACTAGTCTGAAGGTCATGCGTTTCGATTTTGAAACCAATCGCATCAAGCTGGGCGATGAACTGCCTTTTGCGGCTCCTTTTCTGGCTGAAGTAACCAAAGCCACGGGTACGGAAGTGAAACGCTTGGCCGATGTGTACCTAGCCGATATGCTACTGACCGAAAGCAAAAACTTGGTGGTGGTTGCCGAGCGTCATTTTGAAGAGGGTGGCCCCGAATTGCCTGTGCACGCGCGCGAGCTGTATCTATTTGGCTATAATGCCTTTGTGGCGCCAAGCTGGCACCTTGTGGTCCCTAAAGACCAAGTAGCCCCTGCCATCGACAGCTATACGGGTATCGGCGTGCGGGCCGCCGCTTTCGGCGATGAAGTGCAGCTGCTAACTTTAGAAACGCTGAACGGTAAATCGGACCTTTATCTGCGCCATCTCCAAACGCCCACGGGTGTGCTCGGTGCCCCGCAGCGCCTCAAGCTCAACGTAGCCAACGACCAGCAGCTCGCCTATGTGAAAGATTTCACCACCTGGCTCGGCCCCAAAACTATCATCGGTATCAGTCGCCCTACTAAAAAATCGGCTGCACTCCAACTTAATGAAGTAAAGTTGAAATAGCTTCCCCCCTTATGCTCCCTACTACTAAAAAGGCCGCTCCTAGCAAGGAGCGGCCTTTTTAGTAGTAGGGAGTACCCAACGACAAAAGCCGCTGAGAGCCAGAGTTCTAGTAGCAGTACTCGTTGGCTTCAATCACGCCGGCCGCGATGCGGCGACGAGCATCCTTCACGTTAAAAAGCTCGGCTTTGGTGAAGCGCTTGAGGCCCATGGCCAGCAGGCGCTGCTCGTCGCCTTCGGTCATGCTAGCAATAGCTTCTTTACCAGCCTTTTCTACGGTGTTCACCGTATCGGATAGATACACGCGAGCGATGTCGAGCTGGCGGCTTAGGGCCTCCTCGCCTTTAGCGGCGATTTCCTTCTCTACGCGCAGCAGCACGCTTTCGGCGGTGTAAGTTTTGATGGCCATGTCGGCGATATTCATCAGTACTTCCTGCTCCTTAGCGAGCGAGTTCATGTACTTCTGCACGGCCGTGCCGGCAATCATCAAAATCGCCTTCTTGAGGTTGGCGATGGTCTTTTTCTCGGTGGCGAAGGGCGAATCGTCGCTTTCGCCTAGGCTCGGAATGCTCATCAATTCCTGCTGCACGGCTTGCGCCGGGCCCATGAGGTCGAGCTCGCCTTTCAAACCCTTTTTCAGAATCATATCGACGGCCAGCATCCGGTTGATTTCGTTGGTGCCCTCAAAAATCCGGTTGATGCGCGAGTCGCGGTAGGCGCGGTCCATGGGGTAATCGGCCGAGAAGCCGTAGCCACCAAAAATCTGCACGCCTTCATCCACCACGTAATCAAGTACTTCCGAGCCTTCCACTTTCAGGATAGCGCACTCCACGGCAAACTCGCGGGCGGCGCCCAGCAGCGCTTCATTGGCGCCCGCACCACCAGCCAGCAGTTCCTGCTCTTTGCGGTAGATGTCGTCGCCGGCGCGGTAGATGGCCGACTCAGCGGCGTAGAGGCGGATAGCCTGCTCGGCAATTTTATAACGAATTGCGCCAAACTTGCTGATGGGCAGCTTGAACTGCACCCGCTCGTTGGCATATTTTACGCTCTGGGTAGCAGCGGCTTTGGCACCGCCCAGGCAGGCGGCAGCCAGCTTAATGCGGCCAATGTTGAGCACGTTGAAGGCGATGAGGTGGCCTTTGCCAATCTCGCCTAGCACGTTTTCCTTAGGCACTTGCGCGTCGCTCAGGAATACCTGGCGCGTGGAAGAACCCCGGATGCCCATCTTGTGCTCCTCGTTGCCGAGGCTCAGGCCGGGCGTGTTTTTCTCCACAATGAAGCCCGTAAACTGCTCCCCGTCAATCTTAGCGAATACAATAAACACGTCGGCAAAACCGGCGTTAGTAATCCACATTTTCTGGCCGTTCAGCACGTAGTGCGTGCCTTCGGCGTTCAGCACGGCTTTGGTCTTGGCGCCTAGCGCGTCGGAGCCCGAGCCGGGCTCGGTGAGGCAGTAGGCGCCCATCAGGGTGCCATCGGTGAGGCCGGGAATGTATTTTTTCTTCTGCTCGTCGGTGCCGAAATACAGGATGGGTAGCAGCGCGATGCCCGTGTGGGCCGCAAATGCTACCGGAAACGAGTGGCCGCCGCCTACCCCCTCCGTCACGCGCAAGGCCGTGGCGAAGTCCATATCCAACCCGCCAAACTGCTCGGGCACGCTCACGCCAAATAGGCCGAGTTGGCCAGCTTTCTCCATCAGGCCGCGCATCAGGCCTTCCTCGTGGTTGTCGAGGCGGTCGAGCAGCGGCATCACTTCGGTGTTCACGAAGTCCAGGCAGGTCTGGTGCATCATGTTCTGCTCCTCCGTGAAGTCGGCGGGCGTGAAAACGTCTTGGGCCTCAGTCGGCTTGATGATGAATTCGCCGCCCTTCGGAGCGGTTTTGTTCGATACTTCCATGATGGTAATTAAGGTTGAGTGGGAGTTGAAACTGTTAGGCTTGCCGAGTAATTGGGCAACACGGAGTTGCCCGAATTAGTGTTGCAAGATAAGTAAAAAATGTTAGGCGTGCCGAGTACTTTGAAATAAAAAAATCCGTCTGTCCTGCGGAGCATAGGTCAATATCTTATTCGGGTTAGCTGGGATACTACCCCCGCGTTACCAACTAAGATGCTTCGCTTTGTTCAGCCGGACAGACGAATAATAAACCTATTTCAGCAACTCGTAAATGCCCGCCACGCCTTGGCCGCCGCCCACACAAGCGGTGACAATGCCGTATTTCTGGCCGCGGTCGCGCAACTCATCAAAAAGCTGAATGGAGAGCTTGGCACCCGAGCAGCCCAGCGGGTGGCCCAAGGCAATGGCACCGCCATTCACGTTCAGCTTGTCGGTGTCGATGCCTAGCTCGCGCACCACGGCCAGCGACTGCGACGCGAAGGCCTCATTCAGTTCAAATAAGTCGATGTCTTCCAGCTTCATACCAGCTTGCTTGAGGGCTTTCGGCACGGCTTTAATTGGGCCCATGCCCATGATGCGGGGGTCTACCCCCTCGGTGGCGTAGGTAACCATGCGCGCGATGGGCTCCAGATTGAGTTCCTTTACCATGCGCTCGCTCATCACCAACACGAAGGCTGCGCCGTCGGAAGTTTGCGACGAGTTGCCGGCCGTAACGCTGCCATTGGCGGCGAATACGGGGCGCAGGCGGGCCAGCGCTTCGATGGACGTATCGGCGCGCGGGCCTTCATCGGTATCGACTACGTAGGAGCGGTTTTTCTTCTTGCCAGTGGCTTGGTCGAGGTAGGTTTCCTCCACCGTGATGGGTACGATGCTCTTGGCAAACTTGCCGGCCGCGATGGCTTTAATAGCCTTTTGGTGCGAGTTATACGAAAATTCGTCCTGGTCTTGGCGGCTAATTTTATAGTCTTGGGCTACGGCTTCGGCCGTTAGGCCCATGCCCATGTAATAGTCGGGGTGCTCGTTGGCGAGCTTATAGTTAGGCACGGTTTTCCAGCCCACGGTGGGCACCATACTCATGCTTTCGGTGCCGCCCGCAATGATGCAATCGGCCATGCCCGCCGTGATTTTGCCCACTGCCATGGCGATGGTTTCGACCCCCGAGCCGCAGTAGCGATTCACAATAAGGCCGGGTACGTTGATGGGTAGGGCCAGCAGCGAGATGAGGCGGCCCATTTGCAGGCCCTGCTCGGCCTCGGGCACGGCGTTGCCCACTATCACGTCGTCAACGCGGCTGGGGTCAAGCGCCGGCACCGACTTCACGAGGTGCTTGATAACCTCGGCGGCCAGGTCGTCGGGGCGGGTAAAGCGGAAGACGCCACGCGGCGCTTTTCCAACGGCCGTGCGGTAGCCGGCCACGATATATGCGGTATTAGCCATGATACTAGGGTGGGATTTTTTTGCGCCGAGGTGAAAGGGTAGCAGGCGTTGCGCGCAGCGTTTTCACAGTGAAACACGCCTGCTACCCCCTTCCATTCGGTGCTAACTAATTAATTGCGTAGCGGCTTTCCAGTAGTCAGAATCGACTGAATTCGCTCCAATGTCTTGCGCTCGCCGCAGAGGCTGAGGAACGCCTCGCGCTCCAAATCGAGTAGGTATTGCTCGCTCACCTCGGTAGGGGAGGAGAGGTCGCCGCCGCACATGACGTAAGCTAGCTTGTTGGCAATCAGTTCGTCGTGCTTTGAAATATACTGGCCTTGCTGCATGGCGTACACGCCGGTGCGGAACATTGCCAGCGCGCCCTTGCCGTGCACCTTGATGTTGGTTTTCTGGGTGGGCTGCGAGTAACCAGCGTCGGCTAGCTCGATGGCGGCGGCCTTGGCCTGGGCGATTACGCGGTTGGGGTTTACCACAATTTCGTCGCCCCGGCGCAGGAAGCCCAGGTCAAAAGCTTCAGCCGCCGAAGTCGAAACCTTAGCCGTGCTGATGGTCATGTACGTGTTGCGCAGTAAGTTGAATTCTGGCTCCCCTTCCTCGTGCTTGAGGGCCGTGCGCAGGGTCATTTCCTTAGTGCCGCCGCCGCCGGGTATCAGGCCCACGCCAAATTCGACGAGGCCGATATACGACTCGGCCGACGCTACCACGCGGTCGCAGTGCAGGTTGAGCTCGCAGCCGCCGCCCAGCGTGAGGCCGTGCGGCGTACCCACCACCGGAATGCTGCTGTAGCGCATCCGCATCATGGCCTGCTGAAACTGCTGAATCATCATATTCAGCTCGTCAAACTCCTGCTCCAGCGCCTGCATGTACACGAGGCCTAGGTTGGCGCCGGCCGAGAAATTCGGCGCGTCGTTGCCCACTACAAGGCCGCGGTAACCGTTTTCGGCTAGCTCTACGCCCTTCAAAAGACCCTGGATAACATCGGTGCCCAGCGAGTTCATCTTTGAGTGGAACTCCACATTCAGAATACCATCGCCGAGGTCGATGACCGAAGCGCCGGCGTTCTTCCACAGCACTTTGCCGCTGGCCCGCAGGTTGTCGAGAATGATAAAATTCGCTACCCCCGACACCGGCTGGTACTGCTTGCTTTCCTTGTCGTAGAATTCGCGCACGCCGCTGGCATTCAACTTATAAAAGGTCTGGTTGCCCGCCGCTAGCATTTCTTCTACCCACGGCGCCACGGTGCGGCCGGCGGCTTGCGCCAGCCCTACCCCCACTTCTACGCCCAAGGCATCCCAGGTTTCAAAAGGGCCCAGTTCCCAGCCGAAGCCGGCACGTAGCGCGTCGTCAATCTTGTAAAGCTGGTCCGCAATTTCGGGCACGCGGTTGCTCACGTAGGCAAACAGGCTGCCGAAGCTCAGGCGATAAAACTCGCCGGCTTTGTCCTTACCCCCCACCAAAACTTTGAAGCGGTCGGCGAGCTTATCGATGGTCTTAGTCAGCTCCAGCGTGGCAAATTTTACCTTCTGGCTCGGCTTGTATTCCAGCGTATTGAGGTCGAGCGCGTGGATTTCCGACTTGCCACCCTCGCCTTTTACTTTCTTATAAAAGCCTTGGCCGGTCTTGTCGCCCAGCCACTTATTCTCGCCCATTTTCTGCACGAAATCGGGCAGCACGAATACGTCTTTCGCCTCGTCGTCGGGCAGGCCTTGGGCCAGGCCGTTGGCCACATTAATAGTCGTATCAAGGCCGACCACGTCGGACGTGCGCAGCGTAGCGGACTTGGCGTGGCCGATAACCGGGCCGGTTAGCTTGTCGGTTTCTTCCACCGTCAGGCCCAGCTTCTGCATGGTCTGCATGGCGTCGAGCAGGGCAAACACGCCCACGCGGTTGGCGATGAAGCCCGGCGTGTCCTTGGCCAGTACTACCGTTTTACCCAGGTACAAGTCGCCGTAGTGCAGCAAGAAATCAATGACCTCGGGCTTGGTAGCGGGGGTAGGGATGATTTCGAGCAGCTTCAAATACCGCGGCGGGTTGAAGAAGTGCGTGCCGCAGAAGTGCTGCGTAAAATCTTCGGAGCGGCCCTCGGCCAGCAAGTGAATTGGAATGCCGCTGGTATTGCTCGTGATGAGCGTGCCTTTCTTGCGGAACTGCTCTACGCGCTCGTAAATGCTCTTCTTGATGTCGAGCCGCTCTACTACTACTTCAATTACCCAGTCGCACGAGGCAATATCCTTCAGGTTGTCGTCAAAATTGCCGGTTTTGATGCGGCTGGCTTCGCTCTTGCGGTAGAGCGGCGACGGGTTGGCCACCACCGCAGCCTGCAACGCACTGTTCACGATGCGGTTGCGCACGGCGGGCGCATCTAGCTTCAGACCCTTTTTTTCCTCGTCTGGCGTCAACTCCTTCGGCGCAATGTCGAGCAAAAGCACTTGCACACCGATGTTAGCGAAGTGGCAGGCAATGCGCGAGCCCATCACGCCCGAGCCCAGCACGGCAACTTTCTTGATGATTCGTTTCATATGGAAATAGCGCGGGCTTTGCAGACCGCGTTGGGTGGGAATAAGCTAATTCTCAATAAATTAATGGAGTGCTAAGCCGGCGTTTCCTTGCGTAGCGGCTTCAACTCAAAGTCATCAAAGAGCGTCTTACCCTCAATCATGCTCGTAATCTGGCTGGCTACCTTGAAGAAGCTATCCAACTGGTTCTGCGGGATTTTTTCGCGCACCTTGAGGTTGAAATGCCGTACCGTTTGGCGCGAGATTTCTTTTTTCTCCAAGCCTAGCTCGGTCAGGAAAATGCGCACCGAGCGTTTATCCTGGGTATCGGCTTGCTTGTAAATCAGGCCTTTTTCCTCCATGCTGCGCAAAATGCGCGTCAGCGAGCGGGTTTCGAGGCCTAGCAGCGGCGCGATTTTGGTGGCAGGTGTGCCCAGCTCCTGGTCGATGTTCAGCAGCACGAAGCCGATGCTCGTGGTGATGTCGTAGCGGGCCGCCTGCGTATTGTACATGCGCGAAATGGCGTGCCAGGCTACTTTAATGTTGTAATCAACGGTTTCTTCGGGTTTCATATCGCAGCGAAAGTGCGGTAAACATACGAAGAATTTTGTTAGGCTTGCATACTAGTTGGGCCGCATTTAAAAAATGAAAGAACGTCCTACTGAGCTTGCTCAAACACTTCGCTCGCCTCGTTAGATAAAGCAGTAGCGGTGCTTGGGCAAGCTCAGCAGGACGTTCTGAATTTGTGTGTGCTGGCTATTTATATAGCCCCTCAATTACTGCCTTGTTGTTTTCGGTGATGATTTTTCGCTTCACTTTCATGGTCGGTGTCATCTCGCCGGTTTCTACGGTCCACTGCTCGGGTAAAAGCACGATTTTTTTCACCTGTTCCCACTGCGCGAAGCTTTTGTTGTATTGCAGCGTGAGGTCGTGGTAGAGGTGCAATACCTTCTCGTCTTTCACCAATTCCTCGTTCGTCGTGGCGGTTACGCCGTGCTTAGTGGCCCACTTTTTTAGCTCATCGAAGGCCGGAATGATGAGCGCGCCAGGAAACTTCTGGTCGGCGCCGACCACCATCATCTGCTCGATAAGGGGGTCTTCTTTCATCTTGTTTTCAATGACTTGCGGTGCAATATATTTGCCGCCCGACGTTTTGAACATCTCCTTTTTGCGGTCGGTAATCTTGAGAAAACGGCCGTTGACAAACTCGCCAATGTCGCCAGTATGGAACCAACCGTCTTGGTCGATGGCTTCGGCCGTGAGTTCGGGTTTATTATAATAACCCTTCATCACGGAAGCGGATTTGGTCAGAATCTCGCCGTCGGCGGCGATTTTCACCTCCATATTTTCGATGAGCGGGCCGACAGCGCCAATCATATTGTCCTTCGCCTCGTAGCCGTTCACGGCAATTACCGGCGAGGTTTCGGTGAGGCCGTAGCCCTCCATCACCCGAATGCCGGCCGCCCAAAATACACGGGCTAAGCGTGGCTGCAACGCGCCGCCGCCGCTCACGATGCAGCGCAGGCTGCCGCCTAGCGCCTCGCGCCACTTATTGAAAATGAGCTTATTAGCTAATGCTAATTCGGTATTGTATAGAAATCCTTGGTCCTTCTGGGTATCATATTTCAAACCCAAATCCAGTGCCCAGAAGAAAAGCTTGTGTTTGATACCAGTTTGCTCGTGGCCTTTGGCCACAATTCTGTCATATACCTTCTCGAGTAGGCGCGGCACGGTTGTGAAAATGCTGGGGTGCACTTCGCGCAGGTTGTCGGCAATGGTTTCCATGCTCTCGGCGTAGTAAATGCTTACCCCGTGAATCATGTACAAGTACGTGACCATGCGCTCAAAAATATGGCACAACGGTAAGAAGCTGAGTGCTTTATCGTTGGCGCCTACCGGCACTGCCGCCGATGAGCTGCGGCAGTTACTCAGCAAGTTATCGTGGCTAAGCATCACGCCCTTGGGGTTGCCGGTGGTGCCACTGGTGTAGATGAGCGTGAGCAGGTCGTCGGGCTGCACGGCGGCCTTGAGGGATACCAGGTCAGCAACCTTACCCTGCTTACCGAGCGCTAACAGCTCGCTAAAATGACGCGCGCCGGCTACTTTATCAAACGTAAATACATTTTGCGGTGGAATATCGAGGCCAGCCGTGGCTTCCTTCACCTTTTCGTACAGCTTCTCGTCGGCCACAAACACGGCCCGCACTCCGGCATCAGTAAAAATATACTTATAATCCTCGACCGTAATACTGGGGTACATGGGCACGCTGGTAGCGCCGATTTGCGCAATCCCGAAATCAGCCAACAGCCACTCGGGCCGGTTCATGCTGATAATGGCCACCTTATCGTCTTTTTTTAGGCCTAGACTAAGCAGGCCTAGGCTGACTAAATCGGTCTGCTCCTGCACTTGCTGGGTGCTGAGGGGCATATACTGGCCGTCGATTTTAGCAGCGAGGGCATCGGATTTAGGAAATTTTTCGAGTTGATTGGCAAGAATATCGAAGGAGCGACGGACGTCCATAAAAACAAGGCAAAAAGCGGCGGCGTGGGAATACGGTGCTAAAGAAACAGGTTTTTCCCTAAAATCTCTCCCTGCCTCGGAATGCGCGGGGCCAAAAAGCTAATCTGGACGGGGGAAGGCGTAAATTTGACGGCGCCCCGCCGCGCTTGCTGATGAACCTGGCCCTGTTTTTTGATTCTTTACCCGACGAGCTGACTGCTGCTTCGGCCGCGCCCACCACGGTAGCGGCTTATGTTACGCGCTTTGCCGAAACTTTTCCCGATTGGCGCGCTGCCGACCTCGCCCTCATTGGCCTAGACGAGTGGCGCGGCACGGCCGCGGGGGCCCCACCACCCGGCTGCCACGGCGCCAACCGCGTGCGCGAGCGCTTCTACCAAATGCAGCGGGGTAGCGGCCCGCTGCGCCTCGTTGATTTGGGCAATCTGCGCCCCGGCCTCAGCCTGGAGGATACCTACCAGCGGCTGCGCGAAATAGTAGCCGCTTTGCTGGAAGCCAATACAATACCCATACTGCTGGGTGGCGGCCACGACCTCGACTACGGCCAATTTCTGGCTTACGAACCGCAGCACGAGCCTACCCCCGCTATCAATTTCGCCGTTATCGACTCGCGGCCCGACATGGCGATGCCGCACCCTGGTACCGCGCCCGAAGACAGCCACCTGCGGCGCTTGCTGGTGCACGAACCCAACTTCATTTTCAGCTGCGCGCACCTGGGGCATCAGCAGTATCTTACCCCCCCCGATGTGCTGACGGCCTTCGAGAAGCTGCACTTCGAAACCATGAGCGTGGGCGAGCTGCGTACCGACCGCCGCTTGGCGGAGCCGGTCCTGCGGCAGGCCAATTTTTTGAGTATCGACATTGCGGCAATTCGCTGGCAGGATGCGCCCGGCTACTACCCCGCTAGCCCTTTCGGCCTGGGCAATGAGGATGCGGCGCAGCTATGCTGGTACGCGGGCCACAACGAGCAGCTGACGTCCATCGGCCTCTACGGCTACCGGCCCGACCACGACCCACACGGCTTGGCCGCCTCTACGCTGGCCACTATGCTCTGGTATTTTATTGAGGGCCACCACCACCGCCGGCCCGAAACAGGTTTCGGTACCTACCGCTTTCTCACCTATACGCTGGTGCTACCCGGCACAGGCCGCGGCACGCCCACCGAGCTGGTCTTTTATAAGTCGCGCCGCTCCGATACCGATAAGTGGTGGATGGAAGTTGAAAGCATGGCCGACCACTCAGTGAAGCGCATTGTGCCCTGCACGCACCAAGACTACCTGCACGCCGCCCAAGGCGACCTCCCCCAACGCTGGATTCGTACGCAAGCTTTACTTGGCTAGGGGGGTAGCAAGATGATTGATAACGACCCACTACCGCTTTATACTCGGTCGCAGCTAGCGCTCCGCAATGGCCAGGACCGCGACGAAATATGGGTGGCCTACCAAGGCCAGATTTACGACGTCACTCGCTCGCGCCTGTGGCAGCGCGGCAACCACTACGAGCACTGGGCCGGCCAAGACCTCACCCGCGAGCTAGACGAAGATGCGCCGCACCTGGCTACCGTGTTTGATAAGTTTGCCGTGATTGGTCTGCTGAAAAATTAAATAGCTATGCCGCAGGCCCCTACCCCCTTCTTCTACTAACTCCCTTCTCGTGACTACCGAAACGCCTTCCGAATATAATAACCTCGAAAGCCTGCCCACCGCGGCCATTTTGGCGGGCATGAACCAGCTCGACCAGACGGTGCCGCTAGCCGTGGCGAAGGCCCTACCCCAGCTCGAAAAGCTGGTGGAAGTTACCGTGACGCGGCTGCAAGCCGGCGGGCGGCTGTTCTACATCGGGGCGGGCACCAGCGGGCGCCTGGGGGTGGTTGATGCTTCGGAGTGCCCGCCTACGTTTGGCGTGCCAGCGGGGCTAGTGGTGGGCATTATGGCTGGTGGCGATGGAGCTATTCGGCAGGCAGTAGAAGGCGCGGAAGACAATGAGACGCAGGCCTGGCTGGACTTACAGCAGTTTAGCGCAAACGAGAAAGACGTACTAGTCGGCATTGCCGCGTCGGGCCGCACGCCCTACGTGATAGGCGGGCTGCAAGCGGCGCGGGCCGCGGGCCTTGCTACCGGCTGCGTAGTGTGCAACGCAGGCTCGGCCGTGGCGGCGGCCTGCGAGTGGCCAGTGGAAGTAGTAACCGGGCCCGAATTTCTGACGGGTAGCACTCGGCTCAAGGCCGGCACGGCGCAAAAACTGGTGCTTAATATGCTCACAACGGCCACTTTTATTCGCTTGGGCCGTGTGCGCGGCAACAAAATGGTAGACATGCAGCTCAGCAACGAGAAGCTGGTAGAACGCGGCCAACGCATGCTGATGGACGAGTTGGGGATTGCGCAGGCTGAAGCAGCCGAACTGCTCCGGGCGCATGGCTCGGTGCGGGCCGCTCTGCTGGCTCGCCAATAGCCACTCCCTGCAGGTTAATTCAGTTTATTGACTGCCAATAGGTTATTGCAGCTGGGTGCCTTAAACCCGAACGATTCGGCCGCACGAGCGTTTTGGCAAAGGGGCCGGCCTCATTTCGCCCTTTTGCTATGCATACCATCGAACCCCACTACAATTGGATTGACCAGTATTCCGCCACCGAGGACGAGCGCTCGCCGCTGTTTGGCGCCGAGTATAGCCTAGACACGTTCTCTAACACTATCTATGGCTACTATATTCACCCTCAATGGGATAGCTTAGAATCAGATACGCTGTTTCTAAAAATACTGTGGGTTGATTACGACGACCATACGGCCGTGCTCGAATTTATTGGGGAGTGGAACGACGCCATTGAGAACGATATTATGAGCTTGAAGCGCAACATCTTAGATGTGATGTTGCACGAAGGCATCAAGCGCTTTATTCTCATCGGTGAAAACGTGTTTAATTTTCACGGGTCCGACGATAGCTACTACGAGGAGTGGTTTGAAGAAGTAGAAGACGGTTGGATTGCAGGCGTCAATTTTCAAGAGCACGTGCGCCGCGAAATGAGCCAATATAACCTGGACAATTATATCAACTTTGGGGGCGAGCTCGACGATTTGCCCTGGCGCACCTATGAGCCTCGCCGTTTGGTAGAAACGGTGGAAGGCTTGCTACGCCGCCGCTTGGGCTAAACCACAAAAAGCCGGCTTTGGGGCCGGCTTTTTTGTGTAGTAATCAGCGTAAGCTATTGCTTCTTCGAGCGTTTGCTCTTGCGGGGCGAGTCGTCGCCGTCGTCATCTTTGTTTGCGCCGGGGGCGTCGTTGATGATGCGGTTTTGGTTAGCTACCGTGCCTTTGTACACTTCCGGGCCCGTTTGCTTGCGCAGTTTGCGCTGACGCTTCAAGTCTTTTTTGTCGGGGGTTTGGTCCTGGTTTACGTGGGTCGTAGACACTGGGGCCAACGGAGCAGCTTCTACAGCCGTAGCGCCTGCCAAGAAGGCAAGGAGAAGAAGGTTTTTCATGGTGAAGAAAGAAAAAGGTGGAAAGAGCTTATTGCCCCTAGACGTAGGAAGCGGTTCAGAAGTTTAAAATAACAAACTAATTTTTGGATTATACGCTTATTCCGTTAAAATAGCTAAGCTTATTTATCGCTCTTAGAGTATGTGAATTATACTGTAATAAGTTTATTAGTGGTTAATGTCTTCAAATAGTTTTAATGAAGCACCCGTTTACGAATAGTAAGGTACATTTGGTTGCGATTAAGTACATTATTTCATCAGTACGATTTTTTAAACAATTGCTTGACTGTAAACACAAAAAAAGCTCCACCGTTAAGTGGAGCTTTTTATTATTATTAGGTTAACACTAGTTTGACTTAGTGCTATACCAAGCTAATTACTTAGGGTCTTTGGCATCAGCAGCATCGCCGATAGCTTCGCCTTTTTTGTCAGCCGAGTCACGAACGGCATCAGCCTTGTTCTCGAGTGAGTCAGCTTTGGCTTCGCCTTCAGCTTTCACGGCGTTGCCGGTAGCTTCAGCTTTGTCTTCGGTTTTGCTGTCGCACGAAGCGAGCGAAAGGGACATTGCGGCAACGGCGAGGAAGAGTACTTTTTTCATGGTGAAGGAGGAAAGGGTTTTGATAGTTTCCGAATCTTAATACTCCACAGGAAACGAGGTAACCCGGTAACCCACAAAAATTTATTTTTTCCGGAAAGCTAAACCGATAGGTACGCCCTTGAAATCGAAGTGCTCGCGCATCCGGTTTTCGAGGTAGCGGGCGTATGACTCGGGGATGTACTGTGGCAGGTTGCAGAAGAACGCAAACACTGGGTTGTGCGTCGGCAGCTGCGTAGCATATTTGATGCGCACCATCTTGCCCTTCTGAATGGGCGGCGGGTATTTTTCGATTTCTTTCAGCATCACGTCGTTGAGCTGCGAAGTCGGAATTTTCTTCCGCTTATTGGCATACACTTCCATGATGACTTCGAGGGCTTTGTGCACACGTTGCTTATTGAGCACCGATATGAACAAAACGGGGGGGTAGGCGATAGGCGCGATTTTCTCCATAATCTTTGCCTCAAAATCGCGGGCTGTGTTTGTCTCCTTGCCCTCAATTAAGTCCCACTTATTCACCAAGATAACGATGCCTTTGCGGTTGCGGTCGGCCAAACCAATAATGCTTACATCCTGGGCTTCGATACTGCGGCTAGCA
This sequence comes from Hymenobacter ginkgonis, assembly GCF_009755225.1. Lineage (GTDB taxonomy): Bacteria > Bacteroidota > Bacteroidia > Cytophagales > Hymenobacteraceae > Hymenobacter > Hymenobacter ginkgonis. The sequence continues at coordinate 167,161 of NZ_WQKZ01000004.1, read as the reverse complement.
TCGAGCAGAATCACGCACACGTCGGAGGCTTCCATGGCGCGCAGGGTGCGCATGTTGGAGTAGAACTCCACATCCTCGTTCACGCGGGCTTTGCGACGCAGGCCGGCGGTATCAACGAGCATAAACTCGTGGCCAAAGGCACTGTATTTAGCTTCGATAGAATCGCGGGTAGTACCCGCTACATCGGTGACAATGCTGCGTTCTTCGCCCAGCAACAGATTGACAAACGACGACTTACCAACGTTGGGCCGCCCCAGGATGGCAATGCGGGGTAGGCCTGCGTTGGGCTCTTCTTCGCCCACTTCATCGAAGTGGCTAACCACGGCATCCAGCAACTCGCCAGTGCCCGAGCCATTCTGCGAAGAGATGGCAAACACCTCGGTGTCGCCGAGGCCGAGGGCATAAAACTCACCCGAGCCCTGCGCGCGCAAGTTGGTATCGGCCTTATTAGCAACTAGATAAATAGGCTTTTTGCCAATGTAGCGGCGCAGTACTTCGGCAAATTCTTCGTCGAGGCCGTGTAAGCCAGCGTCGGCATCGACCATGAAGAGGATAACGTCGGCCTCATCAATCGCCAATTTCACCTGGCGGTTGATTTCACTCTCGAAAATATCCTCCGAATTGTGGACGTAGCCGCCCGTGTCGATGACCGTGAAATTGTGGCCAATCCAGTCGCCGTAGCCATAGTGGCGGTCGCGGGTTACCCCGCTTTGGTTGTCCATGATAGCTTGGCGGCGGCCCACCAAGCGGTTGAACAGGGTGGACTTGCCCACGTTGGGGCGGCCCACTATTGCAATGGTATTCATGTAGTTGGCTCCAGCCGCTGGCCCGACCTTGGCGCAGCAGTACCCGGAGTAATTAGGGTTATAAAGGGTCGTATTGGTTAACTCAAGTACTCATTGCCCTGCTGAGTTCGCCAAAGCAGGACGTTTTCTGAAAGACTACTGGTAGCCGAAACGGGTGAGCGCCTTGCTGTCAGTGCGCCAGTTTTCGTTCACTTTCACAAAAAGCTCTAGGAACACTTTTTTCTGGAAAAACTTTTCCATCTCCTCGCGAGCCCAAGTGCCTACTTTCTTCAGCGCCTCGCCTTTGGCGCCAATGATGATGCCCTTCTGGCTGTTGCGCTCGACGTAAATAATGCCGCGAATGCGGATGATATCGTCGTCTTCCTTAAACTCTTCAATCTCCACTTCGGAGCTGTAGGGCACTTCCTTTTTATAGAGTTTAAATATTTTTTCGCGCACCATTTCAGCGGCGAAAAAGCGCTCGGGCTTGTCGGTAAGCTCGTCTTTGGGGTAGTAGGGCGGGTGAATGGGCAGGCTTTCGAGGGCCAGTTGCAACACGCGCTCGGTGCCAAACGCATTGAGCGCCGAGATGGGAAGCACCTCGGTGGCGTTGGGCAGTTGCTCTTTCCAATAGAGGAGCTTCGCCTCGACGTCAGCCTGGTCGGCCTGGTCTATTTTATTGACCAGCACGTAGATGGGCGTACCTTCGGTTTTGCGCAAGCGCTCGACTACGGGCTCTTCGTCGTGCTTTTCGTAGATGTCGGTGACGAATAATATCACATCGGCATCTTCCAGCGACGAATACACAAAGGCCATCATGGCGTTGTGCAGCTCGTACTTGGGCTGGATGATACCTGGGGTATCGGAGTAAACGAGCTGAAAGTCTTCGCCGTTGAGAATGCCCAGGATGCGGTGGCGCGTAGTCTGGGCTTTGCTCGTGACAATGCTCAGGCGCTCGCCTACCAGCGCGTTCATCAGTGTCGACTTGCCCACATTAGGCTTGCCGATGATGCTGACGAAGCCGGCACGATGAGGCTTAGGTTCGGGATTCACGCGGGATAGTTTTGAAAATGAGGCCGCAAAGGTACGGCTTATTGTAGCTGTTAGCTGCTGGCCGTTAGCTAGTAGCTTTTTTTGCACCAGAATTGAAGCCTAAAAGTCGCCTTGTTGGTTTAAGGTGCAGTCAACAAAAACAGATGGCTAGGGCCGCAGCATGGTTTCTTAAAAAACGAACCCACTATCCCCTAACCCTCAATCCGTATAAATAATGCCTACCCCCCCTCGCCGCATTGGCATATTGCTGGTTAACCTAGGAACGCCCGACTCGCCGCAGACCGGCGACGTGCGCCGCTACCTCAACGAGTTTCTCACCGATGCCCGCGTGATTGACATGCCGGCCGCCGTGCGCTACCCCCTCTTTCAGGGGCTGGTGGTGCCGCTGCGCGCGCCGAAGTCGGCCAAAATCTACCAGCAGCTCTGGGACGCTGAACGCGGCTCGCCGCTGCTTTTCCACGGCCTCGACCTCAAGCAGCTGGTGCAGCAAGAGCTGGGCGACGGCTACGTAGTGGCCTTTGGCATGCGCTATCAAAAGCCCAGCATCGAGCAAGCGCTCGAAGAGCTGCGCGACGCGGCCGTGGACCGCATTGTAGTGCTGCCGCTGTTTCCGCAGTATGCGGCGGCTAGCACGGGCTCGGTGCAGGAAAAAGTGATGGACATAGTGAGTAAGTGGTGGGTAGTGCCAAGCATCAACTTCATCAGCTCGTTTGCGGATGAGCCGGGCTTTATCAGCAGCTTCGTGGCGCGGGGCCAGGCCGAAATGGCCAAGCACGACTACGACCACGTGGTGTTTAGCTACCACGGCATTCCGGAGCGGCACGTGCTTAAGGGTAGTTTCAAAGGCTATTGCCAGCTTGGCAAATGCTGCAATACCTACAATAAAAACAACCGCTATTGCTACCGGGCGCAGTGTTTTGCTACGTCGCGCCTGCTGGCCGAGGGCCTGGGCCTCCGCGACGACCAATACACCGTCACGTTTCAGAGCCGCCTGCAAAGCCGCCTACGCGACCCTTGGCTGCAACCTTATACCGATGAGGTTATCAAAGACTTTCCCGCTAAGGGCATCAAAAAAGTGCTGGCCTTTTCGCCAGCCTTCGTAGCCGATTGCCTCGAAACGACCATCGAAGTAGGGATGGAGTTTCGGGAGCTTTTCGAGGAGAACGGTGGCGAGCATTGGCAGCTAGTGCCCTCGCTAAACTCGGAGCCGCAGTGGGTAACGGCCGTAGCCGACATGCTGCGCAAAAGCTAGCAATAACAAGGTTAGGTTTCTGAGGCCCGAACAACTTCGGGCTGCGCACCAAAACGCCTCGCTGGCACGCTCGTTGGGTACAACCTAACGGCGGGCCAGTGAGGCGTTTTGGTGTATGAAGGCCTACCTTATGGCTGTACTGTTGAAGGGCTTAAGGCCTGCTGCATAGCTTCCTCAAAACCGGGGGGTAGCATAAAATCCAGGAAAGGCGGGTAATTGCTGATAGTGTCGCGGCGCAGGGCCGTTACAAACACGTTGCTGCCTTCTGTATCGAGGTTCACGGCTGCTACGGGCAGCAAGATGCGCGTTTCGGTGTGGGGCGCGGGGGGCGGCACGTTAGGCAGGTTGGGGTCGAGTTGCACATCGAGGTAAAGCACGCGCTGGGCAGCGGGGTCCACCAGCAGCTCGTGCACCACGCCAAAGGCCTGGCCGTCGCTGCCGCGCACGGCCCAGCCGCGGGGGTCGGGGTCGCCGGTGGCCATCTCGAAGGTAGGAAGGTCGCGCAGGCGGCGCAAAATGGGGCTATTCATAAAGCACAGATTTACAGTACATCGGCGGCTGGGTAGCTCATCGTGTTGAGCAGCGTAGCCAGCTGGTCGAGGTAGGCGCGGTTTTGCGCTTGCTCAGCGGCCGTGGCATTGCGGCCCGAAAGCAGGCCAGCCTTTTGAACCAGGCTGTTGGCTTCGCTTTCGAGGTTGGGGTAGGCCTTTTGCTGCACCGCCAGCAGCAGGCTAGCGGCGGCTACCAAACCAGGGCGCAGGCTGGCGTGTGGGTCGCCCTCAGCGAGGCGCGCGGTAGCACTCGTAAAATTGTCGCGCTGCTCCCGAATAGCCGCGTCGTCGCGCAGGTCGGCGCGGTCGGCCAGCTGCGTGAGCGTAGGGCTAAGCTGCAAGAGCATGGTAGCAGCGGCGTTGCCCGCCCCGGCCGGCGACGTAGGCGCAGCTTGGGTGCCCACCGAGTCGGTGGCGGGCGGGGGGGTAGCGCGCGCCTCGGCGGCGGGGCTGCCGGGCGCCAGACTATCGGCCGGGGCGGGCGCCGGGGCACTGGTGCTGGTAGCACGTGCCTCGTCGGCTGGGTCGGGCCGGAGGTAGAAGTAGGCTACTGCTGCCAGCAGCAGCACGGCCAGGCCCACCAGCAGCCACGGGCTGGGAGCCGCTTTTTTAGGTTGAATACGTAGTTCGGCCATAGAGAAACAGGTAGGTGAGTAGCCATACGAAGAGCAACTGCTGGCAGTTGGCCCGTTGGAGCTTAGTGGCTGGTAGCGGTGAGCTTATGTTTACAAGGATTTTCACCCGGATTGCCCCCACCCATGACGGATTCTCCTACCCCCCGCTTGCTGGCCGAGCTCGTAGCCCAGGGCCTGCTGCCACCCGCCCAAGCGGCGGCCATCGGCGAGGACGAACGCACCCGCCCCTTCTCGCTGCACTACGAATTGCGGGCGCTGCTCTACCTCGGTATTACGCTGCTGGTGGGTGGGGTAGGGGTGCTCGTGTACCAGCACATCGATAGCATTGGGCACAGCGTAATCATAGGGGCCATTACGGTGGCGATGGGGGTGTCCTTTGCCTACGCGGCCCGCCACCGGCCGGCATTCACCTGGGGCGAGGCGCCGCGCACGTCCATCGCCGCCGACTATTTGCTGTTGCTCAGCTGCCTGTTATTTCTGGTGCTGGAAGGCTACCTGCAAGTGCAATACGGCGTGTTTGGCAATCGCTACGGACTGGTAACGGTGCTGCCCGCCGGGCTGTTTTTTTACCTGGCCTATCGCTTCGACCACCGCGGCGTGCTCTCGATGGCCATTACGGCGCTGGCCGCGTGGGTGGGGGTAAGCGTGGCACCTTTGGCGCTCTTTACCACCGGCTTCCCAACCCGCGAGCTGAGTGGGGCAGGGCTGGGGCTGGGGCTAGTGCTGCTGGCGGCGGGCCTAGTATCGGAGCGGCTGCGCCGGAAGCCCCATTTCGGGTACACTTATATGTTGCTGGGTAGCAACGTGGCGCTGCTGGCGGCTATGGTGCGGCTCTTCGATGGGGGTAGTGGCACGGAGCCGTCTGCGCTAGGGCGCGCTTTGCTGGTGGCGCTGCTGGTGCTGGGCGTTTGCACGGTGCTGGTGTGGTATGCCCGCCGCACGCAGTCGTATGTGTTTCTGCTGCTGGCTGTGGGGTATGGCTACGTGGCCTTCACCAGCGCCCTCGTGATTTTAGGAGAGTTAGTGGGCGTTTCGAGCGCCTTCTTTGAGCTGGCAGTACTTTATTTCCCCTTGAGTTTGATAGGGTTGGCCTGGCTGCTGATTAACATCAAAAAGGTTCTTCGCCTAACATGAGCAGCAAAGCCTACCCCCTCGCGTGGGCCCAAGGCGATGCCTTGCGCGCCGCCGCCCGCCGCTGGCAACGGCGCGGGCTGCTCACGCCCGCCCAACAAGCCGCTATCGAGGCGGCGCACCCCGCCACGTACTACCGCCCCAACAATTGGATACGGGCGCTGCTGGTTAGCGTCACGCTGCTAGCCGCTGCCAGTGCGCTGGGCTTTATGCTTTTACTAACGGACGGTAAACTGAACCCATTAGCCTACGGCCTGCTGGTGCTGCTGGCCGCGGTAGCCGCGCTAGAGATGATTATCAAAAACTCGGCGCATTACCGCTCGGGGGCCGATAATGCGCTGCTCTACGTAGCATTGCTGGCCTGGGGGTTTCTGGTTTACTACGTGAACAGAAATGCTACTTCCGGCTCGCTGGCCAGCCCCACGCTCTGGCGCTGGCTGCTGCCGATGCTGGTGGCCTTGCTCGCCGCCCTAGTACGCTACGCCGACCCGCTGGTGGCCGCCAGTTGCTTTGTAGTTGTCCTAGAGTTGTTAGTAAATGTGCTGTTGCAGAGCAATTTAGGCAGATTGCTGCTGCCGTTTGGCGTACTGGCAGCGGGCGGCGCGCTGCTGCTGGCGTTGCGGCGGCTACCGGCCCGCACCGATTACTTTTATTACCACAGCGCCGAGCTGGTGCTGCGGGTGCTAGGCTTGGCCGTGCTCTACTTGGCCGGTAATTATTTGGTAGTGCGCGAGGGCAATGCCGAGCTGCTAGGGGGGGGGAGCCCATCGCGGCAAATACCTTTGGCGCCGCTGTTTTATGCCTGCACGGCTGGTATTCCGGTGGCGTACATCGTGCTTGGCCTGCGCCGCCACAACCGGCTGCTGCTCACTATGGGGCTGCTTACGCTGGCGTTTTCTATCTACACGCTGCGCTACTACCGCACCTTGCTGCCGCCCGAAGTAGCTGCTGCCCTCGGGGGGCTGGTGTTGCTGGCGGGCGCGCTGGCGGCGTTGCGCTACCTGCATACGCCCCGGCATGGCCTCACTGCCGCGGCCGATGAGGCCGCTACCCCGCAGTTCAATCTGGAGTCGCTGGTAATTGCCCAAACTGCCCACGCCCCGGCCGCCCCCGAAGCTGGTTTCGAATTTGGCGGTGGCCACTCGGGCGGTGGCGGGGCCGAAGGACAGTTTTAACGCCGGCGCCGGCGCATTCTGCCCGACCTTTGTCGGTGCGCCGAAACCTTCCGCCCCCCGCTAGGCGTTACCTGATTCATGTCTGACAATTCCGCTCTGCAAGTGGCCGCTCCGGCCCACGACGAAATCGACCTCCTCGACCCGCGCCAGTTTATTGTTATCAAAAACGCCCGCGTCCACAACCTCAAAAACCTGAGCGTGGCGCTACCCCGCAACAAGTTTATCGTGGTCACGGGCCTTTCAGGCTCGGGCAAGTCGAGCCTAGCCTTCGATACGCTATACGCTGAAGGCCAGCGCATGTACGTGGAAAGCCTGAGCAGCTACGCCCGCCAGTTCTTGGGCCGCATGGACAAGCCCGACGTGGACTACATCCGCGGAATTTCGCCGGCCATTGCCATCGAGCAGAAGGTCAGCATCAAGAATAACCGCTCGACGGTGGGCACCAGCACCGAAATTTACGACTACCTCAAGTTGCTATTTGCGCGGGTGGGCCGCACGTTTTCGCCCATTAGCGGCAACCAGGTACGCAAGGATACGGTAGCTGATGTCGTCGATTTTCTTTTTTCCCTACCCCCCGATAGCCGCGTAACCATTCTGGCCCCGCTGCTGCGCACCGAGCCCGACCGGCCCATGAGCAAGGAACTGGACTTACTACTGCAAAAAGGCTACGGCCGTGTGGTGCTGGAGGGCGGCGAGAATGCGTTTATCGAAGACCTGATTGGCGAGGGCAAGCCCGAAGTAGAGGGCGACGTGTTCATCCTCATCGACCGCGCCAGCGTGCAGCCCGGTGATGAAGACCTGCAATTTCGGCTCTCCGACTCGGTGCAAACGGCCTTCTTCGAGGGCCACGGCACTTGCCTAGTGAGGCTGGACAACGAGACGCGCACCTTCTCGGATAAATTTGAGCTGGACGGCGAAATATTTGAGGAGCCAAGCGTCAACTTCTTCTCCTTCAACAACTCCTACGGCGCTTGCCATACCTGCGAGGGCTTCGGCTCGGTGCTGGGCATCGACGAAGACCTGGTGATTCCGGACAAAAGCATGACGGTGTATGAGGGCGCCATTGCGCCCTGGCGCACCGAAAAACAGGGCGAATGGTTGAAGCCGCTGCTCAAAAACGGCATCCGGTTCGACTTTCCTATTCACCGTCCCTACAACGACCTGAGTGCCGCCGAGCAGCGCCTACTCTGGACGGGCAACAAGTACTTCGAGGGCCTCGACGCTTACTTCCGTTGGGTAGGCGAGCAGACCCACAAAATTCAGTACCGGGTGTTGCAAAGCCGCTACCGGGGCCGCACCGTGTGCCCCGACTGCCGGGGCACGCGCCTGCGCAAGGATGCCCAGTACGTAAAAATCGACGGCCGCAGCATCACCGATTTGGTACTGCTGCCCATCTCCGAGGCGCTAGCCTTCTTCCAGAACCTGAACCTGAGCGAGCACGACCGGGCAGTGGCCGACCGCCTGCTGGCTGAAATCACCAATCGCCTTGGCTACCTAGACAGGGTAGGGCTGGGCTACCTCACCCTCAACCGCTTGAGCAATACCCTGAGCGGCGGCGAAAGCCAGCGCATTTCACTGGCTACGTCGCTCGGCTCGGCGCTGGTGGGCTCAATGTATGTGCTCGACGAGCCCAGCATCGGCCTGCACCCCAAAGATGCCGAGCAGCTAATTGGCGTGCTGCGCTCGTTGCAGCAACTCGGTAATACTGTGGTGGTGGTGGAGCACGAAGAGAAGATGATGGAGGCGGCCGACCAGATTATCGACATCGGCCCCGAGGCTGGTAGCGGCGGTGGCAACCTCATGTTTCAGGGCACTTACCCCGAGCTGCTAGCGGATACTGCCACCTACACGGGCCAGTACCTCAGCGGTAAAATGGAGGTAGCGGTGCCTACCGTGCGCCGCCCCTGGCGCAACGCGCTGGAGCTGACCGGCGCCCGCGAAAACAACCTCAAGAACGTGAGCGTCAAGATTCCGCTCGGCGTGATGACGGTCGTGACGGGCGTATCGGGGTCGGGTAAATCGACGCTTATTCGGCGCATTTTGGCCCCGGCCCTAATGAAGCAGCTTGGCGGTGGCGCGGGCGAAAGCACCGGCAAGTTTGACCGCTTGCTGGGAGTGAACGGGCAAGTCACGCACGTCGAGTTCGTGGACCAAAACCCCATTGGCAAGTCGTCGCGCTCGAACCCGGTTACCTACGTAAAAGCCTACGACACCATTCGCACGCTGTTTTCGGAGCAGCCATTGGCCAAGGCGCGCGGCTTGAAGCCGTCGCACTTCTCGTTCAACGTGGAGGGTGGGCGCTGCGAGGTGTGCCAGGGCGAAGGCCAGGTCAAAATCGAGATGCAGTTCATGGCCGACATTTACCTGACCTGCGAAAGCTGCGGCGGCCACAAGTTCAAGCAGGACATTCTGGAAATCAAATTCCAAGACAAGAACATCTTCGAGGTGCTCGACCTGACGGTGGAGGACGCCGTGGAGTTCTTCAAAGGCCAACCCAAAGTAGCCGAACGCCTGCGCCCGCTGCTCGATGTGGGCCTGGGCTACATCCGCCTGGGGCAGTCGGCCAACACGCTGAGCGGCGGCGAAGCCCAGCGCGTGAAGCTGGCCAGCTTCCTCACCAAGGGGGCGACGTTGCAGCAGGACAAAATCTTGTTCATCTTCGATGAACCTAGCACTGGCCTGCACTTTCACGACATTGCCAAGCTACTCGGCGCGCTCAATGCGCTGGTCGAGCAGGGCAATTCGGTGCTCATCATCGAGCACAATATGGACATCATTAAGTGCGCCGACTGGCTTATCGACCTGGGCCCCGAGGGCGGCATCAACGGCGGACACCTGCTCTTTGAGGGTACGCCCGAACAGCTGGTGAAGCTCAAGGATACGAACCACACGGCGCGCTTCCTGGCCGAAAAGGTGAGTTAAGCACCCACCCAACCTGCTGTGTGTGTGCAACGTATGCTCTGGTAGTATTCTTCTTGCTCTGCCACAGTTATGGAAACTAGAGAACGTAAGAAAGCAAGGCTGCTAGCTGCGCCAGCGGCCTTGCCCAATGCTAAAGGCGCTTTGGCCCTGGGAGCACTTGCCGTAGGCGCGCTGGCCGTTGGGGCCGTTGCGATTGGTGCCTTGGCTATCGGCAGCTTAGCAATTGGCAAGCTGGCGGTAGCCAAGGTGCGCATTCGCACGCTGGAAGTAGATGAGCTGACGGTGCGGAAGTTGAACCTGCCCCCGCCAGCTGCGCCACCTTACCCGACTACGGCTAGCTAGCATTCGGCCTTACGGTCAACTGCTTGCATGCTGGGCCGTGCAAGAGCAACTTGTTCTACCCTGGCAATGTAAGTGCCTGGCCTAACCAATGACTAAGCCGAGACTTCCAGAACAACCTGTTACTGGGCAGGTTATTCTGCAAATACTGCGTGCAATGAAGGGAAAATACTATGTGGTTGGTGCTATTGTGCTGCTGTTGGGCTGGTTCGTATTCGACTCGCTGAGCCAGCCGGGGGTAGGGGATTTGCCGGGTAACTTCCAGGAGGTAGCCACCTACCGCAACGAAAACAATACTGGTCCCATCGTGCGCGTGTACGCCGTGACAGTGGCCGATACCCTGTGGCGCGCTATGCGGCAGTACGGCGATTTTATGCCCTACACCAAGTATGGCAATACCAAGGTATACTTCTTCCGCCAGGGCCAGCCGGTGCCCACGCAGGTACAGCCGGGCGAGCAGAATTTCAGCCCTGAGTTCAACGCCAACTGCCTGGCCAAATACGAGAAGGAAGTGATGGGCAACGTTTCGTTCAAGCAGTACCCGTTGCGCTAGCGTGCTTATGGTTAGCTGCTTGCGTCGGCGCGAGGGGGTAGGAGCTAGCTCGTTACCAACTGGCGTTTGGGCTGCTTGTGGCGGCGGCCCCACCACAGCAAGGTGCCCGTAACAGGCAGGCTAGCCGACAACAGACTTACCAGAAAAGCTATGATTTTGCCGCCCAGCCCCAAAATCTGGCCGGTGTGCAGGTCGTAGTTAAGGTCGCCGAGCTTCTTGCCGTTGCTCTTAGTGGCGTGGGGTAGGGCCCGCAGTAACTGGCCCGATACGGGGTGGAAATAATACTCGTCGCGGTGGTAGTAGTGCAACGCCTTTTGGTAAGTGAGGCAGTAGAGCGGCTGCTTGCGGTCGGTAGCCGGGCCCACAAGCACCATGGCGGCGGTAGGCGATTGCCGGCGCACCTGTTGGTAGGCCACGTCAATGAGCGGCTGAGCCGGGGCCACTGCGGCCGCTAGGGTATCCACTTTGGGTGGGGCTTCTTCGAGGGGGTAGTGGTGGCCAGCATTGGCCACCAGGCTGGCGGCTTGCATCCACGAGCCGAAGCTCATGAACAAGCCCGTGAGGGCAATGATAAACGCCCCCGCCGCAATATAGAAGCCCAAAACCTGGTGCAAGTCGTAGTTGAGGCGGCGCCATTTGGCACCCCATTTTATGGTGAGGCGCTGCTTACGCTCCTGCTTGCGCTTGGGCCACCACAGCACGAGGCCCGTCACGAGCATTACCAGGAAAATAGCCACGGCAATGCCTACCACCCACTCGCCCCACGGGTTAGGGATGAGCAGGTACATATGAAGAGCCTGCACGATGGTGAAAAAATCGGTGCGCATATCCTGCTCGTGCAGCACCTGGCCTGTATACGGGTTCAGCGAGGCCAGGTAGCTGCCGCCGGCTTTATCCGAGAAGTACACGGTGGCCGAGCGGTCGGGCGCGTAGTAGGTCGTCCAGGAGGGGGTAGCACCCGCGTGGCTAGCTACCACCGCCGCTTGCAGGCGCGAGGGGGGTAGGGGCACCGCGGCGGCAGGTGCGGCTACCAGCCGCCAAGGCTGAGCAGCGTCCCGAATTTCATCCTGAAACGTGAAAATGGCTCCCGTCAGGCTCACAATGAATACTACCAGCCCCGAGCCGAGGCCGAGCCACAGGTGCAGTTTGCCGATAGCTTTTTTGAAAGTCATGCGCGGAGAGTCTAAGGAAAAGATACTTCTTACAAACAGAAAACTGTCATGCCAACCAGCGAGGAGCATCTTGGCTGGTTTTTTCGCACCGCGCAACGGTCCGGCCAAGATGCTTCCCGTTGGGCAGCATGACAGTTTCAGTAGGCTGGTTTTCTAGAATTTATACGCTACCTGCCCGACGATGCTGCGCAGCTTCTGCGCGTTCATGGTGGTGTAGCCTATCCAGTAGTGCTTGTCGGTGAGGTTGTCCACTTTGGCCGAGAAGCGGTAATGTTGCAGGTCGTAGAACACGCTGGCATTGAGCACCGTATATTCGGGTAGGGTGAAGGAACCCAGCGACTTGCTGTTGACCACCTTGTTGTCGCTGGCGTAGTTGCCGCCGAAGCCCAGGCCCAAGCCTTTGAGCGGGCCTTCGGGCTGGCGGTAGCTTACCCAGGCATTGGCCAGGTAGGGCGACGAGGCCGTGGCGGGCCGGTAGCCGTTCACATCGTCGTTGGTGTTCACGTAGATGGAATAGTTGTAGGCAAAGCCGCCCACGATGTTGAGACCTGGCAGCGGGTTGGCGGTCAGGTTTAGTTCGGCCCCGCGGCTCCACTGCGTACCATCCTGCACGCCGAGCGCCACGCCCGCGGCGTTGTAGCCCGTAGTCCGCAGGATGTTTTGCACCCGAATATCATAGTAGCTTACCGTGGCGCTCACGCGGCCGCCGGCGGCATCGAGTTTCACACCACCCTCAACCTGGTTGGCGCGCTCGGGCTTAGTCACGTTCGAACCGCCTTGGGCATCGAGGAAAACGCTGTTCTGGTTGGTGAAGCTGTTTTGGTAGTTCGCAAACAGCGCTACCCGGTCTTTTACGGGCTGGTAAACCAGGCCAAACTTGGGCGAAATAGCCGTTTGAGCGTAGGCATTGACGGGAGAGTAGAACAGCCCGCCTTTATTGTCATAGCGGTCGACGCGCACGGCAGCCAGCACGCTCAGTTGGTCGGTGAGGTTCAGTACATCCGAGGCGAAAGCGCTGTAGGTATTCACCTTGGTCGTCACGAGGTAGTGCGAGGGCGAGTTGGCCGCATAAGCCGCGTTCACGGCATTGGCATTGAAGGTGCGGTAGGAGTCGGCCGGCCCACCCAACTTTACAGCGTCGATAAAGCCGCCGAAGTAGTCGAGGTTGGAGTCGATGCGCAGGAAGTCCAGACCCAGCACCACGCGGTTGCGCAGGCTGCCGAGCTGAAAGTCGCCGTTGAAGAGCTGCTGCACTTCAAACGTCTGGCTGTGGCTGTCCTGCGTCGATTGGTCATTGCGCGACAGCGAGTTGAGGCCGGGCGTAGTAATGGGGTTGGCGGTGCCAACGGTAGCCGCCGTGTTCGACACCAAGTAGAAATACGGTCCGTAGCCCTGCGAGTAGCTGCGGCTGCTGGTGAGGTAGGTGGTCGAGGTAAAGCTCGGCGAGAGGCGGTAGCGCACTTGCCCAAACAGGTTGGTGCTGCGCGAATCCTGCGTCAGGCCCGGCCCCTGGTACGACTGGCGGTAGTCGAGCGGAGCTTGGTCGGCCCGCGAAAAGCCCAGGTTTTTAATGGGGTCGCCGTAGGAGAAGTAAATAAGCTGCTTGCCCACGTTGGTACCGCGGTACACCTCAGCGTCCAGGTTAATGGTCAGGCGGTCGGTGGGACGGAACTGCAAACTCGGCGCGATGGCCAGGTTTTTTACAAAGCCCGCGTAGCCCACGTTCTGCCAGCTGTCTTCGTACTGGTAGGCCGTGTTGAGGCGAAAAGCCAGCGTTTTAGCTTTATTGAGGGGCGTATTGACATCGGCGCTTACTCGGTGGAAAGCGTAGCTGCCGCCCGACACGGCTACTTCGCCCCCAAACGTCTCGTAGGGCTTCTTGGTCACGCGGTTAAGCAGGCCGCCATACGAGGTCAGGGCGCTGCCGTATAGCGTGGCCGACGGCCCCTTAATGACTTCGAGCTTTTCCAGGTTTGCGGCGTCAATGGTGCTAGTCACGCTGCCGGCCACGCCGTTGCGCAGCTGGCTCGACACCACGAAACCCCGCGAGGCGTAGAAAGAGCCACCGTCGCCGCCGCGGCCAGTGGGCTCCCACATTTTTTGCAGGCCCGGCGCGTTGCGCGTTGCATCGTCTACCGAAAACACCAGCTGCTCGGTCAGCAGCTCCTTGCCGATGGTGGCGTACACCTGCGGATTTTCGAGGTTTTGGAGGGGCATTTTGCTCACATCCACGCTGGTGCGGCGGTTAAATTTGTTGGTGCGGGCGCCGCTCACCACCACTTCCTTCAGTTCGGCGGCGCTCTCGGCCAGCGTAAAGTTGATGGCAGCGGTTTGGCCGCTTACTACTGTCACGGTCTGCTGCTCGGTTTTTAAGCCCACCGCCGATACTACTAGCGTGTACTGCCCCGGGGCCAACTGCCGAATCCGAAACCGGCCCTGCTCGTCGGTGATGTCACCTTTGGCTTGTCCTTCTACGCCGACGCTCACGGCCTCCACGGCCCCGCCATTGCTATTGGTGACGCGGCCGCTGATGGTGCCGGTGCTTTGAGCCTGAGCCGTAGCAGAAACCGCACAAACCACTAGCGGCAAGAGCAGGTAACGATGGTTATTCATTGAAACTTTAATTAGACGGAATCTAAAGAAGTCACAAAGAAACAGCCGCCGAGGGGTGTGGTCAAAATTTATTTAGAAAAAGTCTAAGTAAATTATCGACATTGGTCGGGGTATTAGGGCATTAAATCGCACTAACGCAGCCCGCAACCCGGCACTAGTGCGGCCGCACCCCGCGCACAAATTCCTGAATGGCAGCCGTCCGCCCATCAGCCGGCGCTTGCTGCAACAAGCGAATAAACGCGCTGCCGATAATGGCGCCGGTGGTGTGGCGGCTAGCCGCTGCAAAGCTGGCCGCGTCGCTGATGCCAAATCCTACCAGGGTAGGGTTGCGCAAACCTAATGCCTGGGTACGGCGGAGGTAGGCGTCCACATCGGCGTTCATGTCGGTTTGGGCGCCGGTGGTGCCGGCAGCGGCCACGAGGTAGATGAAGCCATCGGCTAGCGCATCGAGTTGGCGCACGCGGGCGGGGCTGGTCTGGGGCGTCACCAAGAATACCACTTGCAGGCCATACTGCGCAAACAGCGGTCGGTACTCGCGCTCATACACTTCGAGTGGCAAGTCGGGCAAAATCAAGCCATCGACGCCCACCGCCTGGCACTGCTGGCAGAAGCGCTCAATGCCAAACTGCACCACTGGGTTGAGGTAGCCCATAAGCAGGATGGGTACTGTAATGCCTTGCTGGCGAATATCGTGCAGCTGCTCGAACAGCGTAGCTACTGTCATGCCATTGTCCAGCGCCTGCTGGTTGCTGCGCTGAATGGTCTCGCCATCGGCCACGGGGTCGGAATACGGCATCCCGATTTCGACAAGGTCGGCGCCAGCGTCTTGCAAGGCTTGCAGGACGGGTACTGTGTCGTGAAGCTGCGGAAAGCCAGCCGTGAAATAGACGTTGAGCACGTCCGCAGTTTTGCGTTGAAATAGTTGGGTGAGGCGGTTCATAAGGCAAGGTGAAAACCGTCCGTCATGCCGAAGCATCTCTACTGCACCGTTGAACGGCTTAGGGGCAGCAATAGCGATGCTTCGGCAAGCGAACGCTAGCTGAGCATGACAGGCGTAGGTTAAGCGTATTCTTCTAAATGCTTGGTATAAGTGGCCAAATCCTTATCGCCGCGGCCCGAGAGGCATACCACCACCACGTCGTCCTTCTTGGCCCCGATGAGGGGTAGGCAGGCCAGCGCGTGGGCCGTTTCGAGGGCCGGAATAATGCCTTCTAAGCGGCTCAGCTGGAAAGCCGCATCCAGCGCCTGCTTATCCGTAATCGACATAAAATCAGCGCGCCCAGTGGCAAACAGCTGCGCGTGCTGCGGCCCAATGCCGGGGTAGTCGAGCCCCGCCGAAATAGAATAAGGCTCCGTTACCTGGCCATCGGCCGTTTGCATCAGAATAGTGCTGGCCCCGTGCAAAATGCCCGGCTTGCCCAGCGCCGTAGTAGCGGCCGAGTGGCCAGTATCGATGCCCTGGCCGGCGGCCTCAGCGGCCACCAGGCGCACGCTTGGCTCATCTAAATAGTGGTAAAACGCGCCCGCCGCGTTGGAGCCGCCGCCCACGCAGGCCAATAGGAAATCGGGGGTAGCGCGGCCAGTTTGGTGCAGCAACTGGCGAATAATCTCGGCCGAAATCACCGACTGAAACCGGGCTACCATGTCGGGGTAGGGGTGCGGGCCCACCACCGAGCCAATGATGTAGTGCGTATCGGTGGGGTTTGAAATCCAGTGGCGCATGGCCTCGTTGGTAGCGTCTTTCAGGGTGCGGCTGCCGCTTTTGGCGGGCACCACTTTGGCTCCTAGCATGCGCATGCGGTCCACGTTAGGGCGCTGGCGCTCAATGTCAACCTCGCCCATATACACAATGCACTCTAGGCCCATGAGGGCGCACACCGTGGCCGTGGCCACGCCGTGCTGGCCGGCCCCAGTTTCGGCCACAATGCGGCGCTTGCCCAACCGCTGTGCCACCAGAATCTGGCCGATGGTGTTGTTGATTTTGTGGGCGCCGGTGTGGCACAAATCCTCGCGCTTGAGGTAGATGGTGGTGCCGATTTCGGCCGACAGCCGCTGCGCCAGAAATAGGGGGGTAGGGCGCCCCACGTAGTCGGTTAGCAGTTGGGTAAACTCACGTTGAAATTCAGCATCCTCAATAATTTTGAGGTAGTTATTGCGCAGCTCCTCCACGTTGGGATAAAGCATTTCGGGCACATACGCGCCGCCAAACGGGCCGTAATAGCCAGCCGCATCGACTTGGTAGGGTGAGGGGGCAGTAGTCGTCATAAGCGTAGAAAATAACAGTGAAATATCAGGTAGCCGACTGCTCTTGCAGGCGGGTCAGCAGCTTCTTGGTGGCGGCCACATCTTTGAGGCCAGGGGCCAACTCAAGTTGGCTGTTGAAGTCGTAGCCCACTAGCTGCGGGTGGTGAAAGTGCAGCAACTCGCTGGCATTGTTGGGCCCCAGGCCGCCACTCAGCAAGAAGGGGGTAGGGCCGTGGTATTTGGCTAGCACCTGCCAATCGAAGGCCGTGCCGTTGCCGCCAGGATGCGCGCCTTTGGTGTCAAATAAAAACAAGTCACAAACCGACGAATACGCCGCCAGCGTACTGAAATCAAAGCCTTCATCTATCGAAAAAGCCTTGATAATGCGCAGGTTGTGGTGCTGCGCTTCGCGGCAGTAGGCCGGCGACTCGTGGCCGTGCAACTGCACGTAGTCGAGCAGGTAGCGGGTGGTAGTGGCGAGCAGTTCGGGTAGCGGCATGTCCACAAAAACCCCCACTTTGCGCAAGGTTGGCGGCAGGCTGCGCAGCAATTCCGGGTCCAGCGAGTCGCCTACAAAGCGAGCCGACTTCTCGTAGAAGATGAACCCCAGAAAATCGGGGTTCAAGTCAGCCACGGCCCACAAATTGGCTGCCTCGCGCATACCGCAGATTTTGACTAGCATAAGTGCCTAAGAAGCCGAAACGGGGGTAGTAAGTTCAGCCACCAAGCCTGCCAGCGCCGCCGCCGGGTCGGCAGTTTTCATGAACGTTTCGCCAATAAGAAAGCCTTGATAGCCTGCTTGGCGCAGCTCCAGAATAGTGCTGGCGTGCTGCAAGCCGCTCTCGGCCACCCGCACAAAGCGACTAGGAATGAGCGCCGCCAGCCGCGCCGACGTGGCCACATCGGTGGCAAATGTGGCAAGGTTGCGGTTGTTCACGCCCACCAAATCAACGGCTTCGGCGAGGTGGCTGCGTAGCTCGGCTTCATCGTGCACTTCCAGCAGCACTTCGAGGCCCAGCGAGTGGGCAAACTGGCTGAACTGCTGCACTTCGGCCGGCGTGAGGCAACTGGCGATGAGCAAAATTAAATCAGCCCCCAGCGCCCGCGCCTCAGTTATTTGGTACTCGCTGATAATAAAATCTTTGCGCAGGATGGGCGTGGCTGGGCAAGCCGCCCGGGCCGCCCACAGATCGGCGGGAGTGCCGCCAAAAAACGGCTCATCCGTCAGCACCGACAGCACCGCCGCGCCCGCCGCTACGTAGCCGGCCGTGGTAGCGCCCGCCTCCGCTGTGCCATTAATAACCCCTTTCGACGGCGAGCGCCGCTTGAACTCGGCAATAATGCCCGAGGAGCCCGCCGCCGTGAGCGCCGCCCGCGCCGAGCGCACCGGGCGCGTGAAGGGGGGTAGGGCTTGCAGCGCCGCAGCCGGCGTTTCGGCCTCGCGACGGGCTACTTCCTGGCGCTTTTCGGCGATGATTTTATCGAGAATGGTCATGGGGATTCTAACGGAACATTTCTAACACCAGAACAACGTGCTGAGCAAGGCGAAGCATCTGGTATAGCTGGGTAATCTTAGTTGTTCAACAAGGCGAGCGAGATGCTTCGCTTTGCTCAGCATGACGTTCTTTTTTAACTAATTCGCCTAGCTTAAAGCTAACAATTTCTCAAACGCCTGCCGTGCCCGGCCGCTGTCCAACGACTCGCGGGCTTGCGCCAAACCTTCGGCAACGTTGGCCGCGCGGCCGGCTGTGCGCAGGGCCAAGGCGGCATTGGCCAATACGGCGTTGCGGTGGGCTTCGGGGGCTTCGTTGCGCAGTACTTTCTGGAAAATATGCGCGGCTTCGGCTACCGTGTCGCCGCCAAATAGGGCTTCGGGCGTAGTGGGGGGTAGGGCTAAGTCGCTAGGCGCTAGCAGTTCTTCGCCCTGCCGGCTGATGAGTTTAACCGGGCCCGTGAGCGATACCTCGTCGTAGCCATCGAGGCTGTGCACGATGAGAAATTCCCTACCCACCTCCTGCTGGTGCAGGTAGGCGTAGAGGCGGGCCAGCTCTAGGCTGAACACGCCCACTAGTTGCAAGCGCGGTCGGGCGGGGTTTACCAGCGGCCCCAGCATGTTGAAAAAAGTCTTGACGCCTAGTTCCTTACGCAGCGGGGCTACATTCTTAAGCGCCGGGTGAAACAGCGGCGCGTGCAGAAAGCAGATATTCGCCTCGTCGAGCTGACGCTTGAGCGCGTCATTGTCAGCCGTAAACTTCACGCCCATGTACTCCAGTACCGTGCTACTACCGCTGATGCTCGACACGCCGTGGTTGCCATGCTTGGCCACCGGCTGCCCCGCGCCCGCCACCACAAAAGCCGATAAAGTAGAGATGTTGAAGGTGTTACGGCCGTCGCCGCCGGTGCCGCACACGTCCATGGCGTCGTAGCCGCCGAGGTCCACGGGGCGGCACAGCTCCAGCAGCGCGTTGCGGAAGCCAGCCAGCTCCTCCACCGTCACGCTGCGCATGAGGTACACGGTGAGGAAAGCTGCAATCTGGGCCGGGTTATACTGGCCCTGCGCAATGCCCAGCACCACACGGTGCGCTTCTTCCTGGGGCAGCGTGCGGTAAGCAAACAGGTGGTTGAGGGTGTCTTTCACTTTATAATTAATATAAAAACGTCCTGCTGAGCTTGCCGAAGCATCGCGCGTGCAGCAGTAATTTCAATCGTTCAACGGCGCGAGCGCGATGCTTCGGCAAGCTCAGCAGGACGTTCTAGGGGCCTTATTTCCTACCCATTTACCCAATTAGCCAACATGGTTTTGCCGTGTTCCGTCAGCACCGATTCGGGGTGAAACTGCACGCCCAGCACGTCGTAGTCGCGGTGGGCAAGGGCCAGCACCTGGCCGTTTTCGTCGAGGGCCGTGATGCGCAGCTCGGCTGGCACCGCCTCGGGCGAAATGGTCCAGGAATGGTAGCGGCCCACGCGCACATCGCTCGGCACATCGTTGAAAAGACGGTTTTGAGCGGCTTCTGGCGTTTGGTGCAGCGTGTGGGCCACACCATGGTGCACCTCGCCCAGGTTAGCGAGCTGGCCGCCAAAGGCTTCGCCAATGGCCTGGTGGCCCAGGCACACGCCCAAAATATGTTTGGTTGGCGCGTAGCGCTTAATTAGTTCGGGCATAATGCCGGCCTCGCTCGGAATGCCCGGCCCCGGTGACAGCAAAATGTGCGAATACTTATCCACCTCGTCGAGGCTGATTTTATCGTTGCGAAACACCTCCACTTCCTGCCCCAGCTCGCGCAGCATATACACGAGGTTGTAGGTAAAGGAATCGTAGTTGTCGAGAACTAGAATGGCCATTTTCTTGCTGAAATTAATTTCTTACAACCTCATGCTGAACGCTGGGAAGCACCTCGCTCGCATCGTTGCTGATACATAAATTACTGCTGCCCGCGAGCTGCTTCCCAGCGTTCAGCATGTCGCTTTTTTTAACCTGTTGAATTATACCTTTTCCGCCTGCTGCAAGGCCGCGCGCAGGGCGCCCAGCTTGTTGTGCACTTCTTGCAATTCGCTGGCCGGCACTGACTTCGCCACTACCCCCGCGCCGGCCTGGTAGTACAGCGTATTGTCTTTGCTGAGAAAAGTCCGAATCATAATGGCGTGGTTGAAGTCGCCGCCAAAGTCGAGCGCGCCGATGCAGCCACCATAAAAGCCGCGCTGCGTGCTTTCGTACTGGTCAATGAGCTGCACGGCGCGGTACTTAGGCGCACCCGACAGCGTGCCGGCCGGGAAGGTTTCGCCTACCACATCGAGCGGCTCGGTATCGGGTCCTAACTGGCCCACTACTTTGGAAACCAAGTGGATAACGTGTGAATAATACTGCACTTCCTTGAACCGCTCGACGGCCACTACGTCGCAGCGGCGGCTGAGGTCGTTGCGGGCCAAGTCCACGAGCATCACATGCTCGGCGGTTTCCTTGGGGTCGTCGAGAAGCTGCTGGGCCAGGCGGGCGTCGGCCGCGTCGTCGCCGGTGCGGCGAAACGTGCCCGCGATGGGGTAGAGTACCGCTTGGCCCTTATTAATCACAATCTGCGACTCGGGCGACGAGCCAAACAGCTTGTAGCTGCCGTAGTCGAAAAAGAAGAGGTAGGGCGACGGATTAAGCGAGCGTAGCGCCCGGTATACGTTAAACTCATCACCCTGAAAGCTTTGCTGAAAACGCCGCGACAGCACAATCTGAAACACGTCGCCGCGCTGGCAGTGGTGCTGGCCCAGGCGTATTAGCTCCAAGTACTCGGCATCGGTTGCGTTAGACGTTTCCTGGCCCGTAAGGTGAAACGAGTGGGTAGCAAAATTACGGTTTTGGATGAGCGTTTCGATGTAGTCGAGCTTATCAGCTTCGGGTTCTTCGCCTTCGGCTAGGTATTGATGCTCAAATAAATACAACTCATCTTTGAAGTGATTGATGGCAATAACGTAGCGAAACGCCTGGTACACGATGGCTGGCACCGTGCTGGCGCCGGGCTTGTCGCGCAGCTCCACATCCTCAAAATACTGCACTGCCTCGTAAGCCATGTGCCCAAACAGCCCGTTGGTGATGAAGGGCAGCCCCGACGGTGCGGCCGGCTGGAAGCTCGCCCGAAACTCGCGCAATTGCTCTAGCGCCGTGCGCGGGTCGGCGAGGGTAGTGGTGTGGGCCGGCTGGCCGGGGTGCTGCTTCGTGAGCTGCCGCCCATCGAGTTCAAACCGCGCTACCGGGCTGAAGCACAGGTAGGAAAAGCTATTATTATTGCCGTGGTAGTCGGAGCTTTCGAGCAGCAGCGTGCCCACAAACTGGTCGCGCAGGCGCAGGTACAAGCTTACCGGCGTGAGGGTATCGGCCAGCAAGCGGCGGTGGCGGCTGTGAACTAGGGTAGCGGAGGAAGTAGCAGTAGCGGCCGACATGGCTTGGATTGAAAAACGGCTGTCTTTGCGGCACTCGCAAAAACAGGGTAAAAAATGGGACAACAAAAAAGCCCGCTGCGGTGAGCAGCGGGCTTGGAGAATCTCTAAGGGTTCAACCAACTATATATGCCTAATGCTCAGCCTTTTGGAAAGGTTGAGTGCCACCAGCTTTGCGAAACGGTTGCGAGAAAAGACATGGTTTAGGTCGGTTTGCGGAAGCAAAGGAACGATGCTTTTATGAAAAAGCAAATTTTTGAGTTGAAAAAATGCTGACTTAGCTACTTCTCAACTACCACGTATTCAATATTCACCAAGCCAGTGTCCGGAGTAGGCTGGGGGTTGATACCGATTTTGGTGGGGTCAAACAAGCCGCTTTCAGCCAGTGCGCGTTGCGATGCGAGCAGCTTGGCGCGGCTAAACAGCTCGCCATGGTGCAGGGGCACCAGCTGAAGAATGGTGGCGGTGGGCACTTTGTGGTTGCCTTTGACCGTGATGTTATTTATCTGAGCAGTAGGCCCTTCGTTAAGAATAAAAAGCAAGTCGGTGGTGCCGTTGGGCTGCGGCTTAGCCACAGGCTTGATGCTGAAAAACAGGTAGCCGTGGTCCATATAGCGCGAAGTAATCGTGCGGCTGTCGGCCCAAGCACCCAGTTTGGCTTCCACTACCGTCGAGTCGTAGGGGTCGCCGGGGCGCAGGTCCAGTGCTTCGTTGAGCTGCGCGGCCGAAAGGAATTTATTGCCCTGCCAGCTAATGGTGCCGATGCGGCTCTGGGCGGAGGACGAGGGGGTAGGGACTGCCGTACTTAGCCCCACTGCTGCCACCGAGGGGGTAGGGCTTACGGCGGCGGCACCTATCCAAGCCAGGACAGCCACCGGAATAACTAGCAGGAAACGAAGCTTTTTCATGGGGGAAGAGGGGGGAGTGGTGAGCATGCGAATGCGCAGGGCAACCTGCCGCGTGGAAAAAGGATGCACCAGCGAAGTAGGCGCCGGGCCAGCAGCTAGCTTAAGTAGCAGGCGGCCGTAGGCCACGCGGCTGCCCGCGGCGCGCGTCACGGCGGCATCGGCTAGGTACTCGTGTACCGTGCGTAGTTGTTGGCGCAGGTAAGGCACCAAGCCATTAAACCAAAAAAAGCAGCCCACTACCTCAGCCAGCAGTAAATCGAGCGAGTGGTGCTGCGCGCCGTGCACCTGCTCGTGCTGCACCAGTTGCGCATACTCGGCCGGGCTAAGTTGGGCGTGGGCCGGCGACAAGAATACGTATTTCCCAAACGAAAACGCTGGCTGGCTGGGCTCGGGGAGCTGCACCAGCCAGCCCCGCCCGAGGCGCGTGCGCGGGTGCTGCCGGCTTAGCAAATAGAGCCAGGCTAGGCTGCGCGCCAGGCGCCAAGCCTGGTACGCCACCCCTAGCCAGTAGGTAGCCAAGGCTAGCAGTAGCCACGGCACGCCGGTTTGCGTCGCCACTTCGGTAGGGGCAGTACGGTAGGTAGCTAGTTGCCAAGGGGGTAGGGCCAGAGTTGGAACAACGGGGCTACTGGGCCACACCAGCGGTGCCCAGGCCGTGGGCAGTGCAAGTAGGGGTAGGGCGGCGCTCAGCAGGAGCGCGCTCAGCAAATAGGTGCGGTTCCAGCCAAAGGTGGAAAGTGGCGCCAGCAGCAACCAGTAGAAGAGCGCAAACACCGCTTGGCAGCCGGTGGCCGCGAGCAGGTACAGAAGCCAATGGCTAGTCATAGCCAGGCGTGTTTTTGGCCTGGTCATCGTCGAGCAGCTTGCGCAGCTGCTGCAACTCCTTGGGGTTCAAGGTTTCCTCAACCATGAACGACACCAGCGCAGTCGGCGAATTATCGAAGTAGCGGGCCAGCATGCGCTTCAGGCTTTGGGCCCGATATTGCGCCTTGCTGATGAGCGGAAAGTACTCGTAGGTTTTGCCATAGGCTTTGAAACCCAGGTAGCCTTTGCGCTCTAAAATCCGCACCACCGACGACACTGTGTTGTAGGGCGGCTTGGGGTCGTCGGGCAAGTGCTCGATGATATCCTTTACAAATGCTTGCTTCAACTTCCAGAGCACCTGCATAATGGGCTCTTCGGTTTTGGTTAATTCCTCCATGCTGCAAATGTATAACGGATATTTCAGTTTATAAACTGCAAAAGCAGTTTATAAACTGAAATATCCGTTATAGCAGAAAGCTTCGGATGAAAAATCTTCGGCTCAACCTTCGTGTAACGGTTCTTGCCGAACTAACCCTTGCCCCACAAAGTGGGGGTAGGCCTCCTACAAGGTAGCTAGCTCGATACAGCCAGCCGTGTTTCTTCGGGGCCCAGCTCTACTAGGCCTTGCTTATAGAGCGAGCCCAACGCTTTCTTGAAGACCTTTTTGCTCATGCCTAGGCGGCGGTACACGTCGTCGGCGAGGCTTTTATCGCCGAGGGGTAGGCGGCCATCGGGGCGGGCGCGCAGGGCGGCAAGTACGAGGCCCGCGGCGCTCTCAACCTCGTCGTAGCCGGCCTGGCCCAGGCGTACATCGAGCTTGCCATCGGGTCGAATCAGGCGGACGTGGCCGGGTAGCAGCTCGCCAATGCGCAAGGGGCGGAAAACTTCGTTGCCGTAGAGCAGGCCCGCGTGCGTGCCATTGATGATGACGGAATAACCCAGCGGAGTTTCTTCGGCCACAAGTACCTGCACGGCGGCGCCCACTGCGCCCTCGAAGGGCTCGGGGCTCAAAAACTGCTGCCATTTGGCCGACGCCACGAGTCGGTCGGTAGCCTCGTCGAGGTACACATAAACTAGCACGCGGTCGCCAACGCGCACAGCCTGGCGCTGGTTGGCGTGGGGAAGGAGCAAGTCTTTTTCGAGGCCCCAGTCGAGAAACGCCCCGGGCGCCCCCACATCGCGCACGGTGAGGGCTGCGAAGCTATCGACCACCGCCAGTGGCTCTAAAGTGGTGGCAATGAGGCGGTCCTCCGAGTCGCGGTATACAAAGACGCGAATAACGTCGCCGACGTGCGCACCTACGGGGCGGTATTTTTCGGGCAGCAGCAGGTCGCCGTCGTCGCTGGTCAGGTAGAAGCCGATGCTGACTTCGCGGGCTATTTCGAGGTCGTTAAAATCGCCAAGGCGCATAGGAAGAAAGGCGGCAAGCGCCCTAGTTTAAACCAAACGAAGGTAGGGCTGGTAGCGGTGCCCATGGCAAACGCAAGCTAAAACAAGGAATTTTTAGCACCTTAATAAGAATCGTCGCTACTATCGGGATAATACTAGAATTTAAACGAAAGTAGTATTAAATTTGGAAAGCAACCGGTCTCTTATGCAGTTCACTTTATACGTTACGCTTTATGATTACGCGCTTTATAGGTGGCTTGCTAGTCGCCACTTTAGGGTTAGTGAGTTCGGCTGCTGCCCAGCGGGCGGCAGGGCCCAGCTTGGCGGCCGTGTTGCCAAGCAGTGTCGGCGGCGGGAGTAGCCCAGCGGCGGCCCCACTCTTCAAGCCCGACTCCATCTTTATTAATCCCGACGTGCGGCCACAATTCACGGGTGGCGATGCCGGAATGCGGGCCTACATGACTAAAAACCTGCACTACCCCGAGCAGGCCCTGCGCAAGCACCTAACGGGCAAAGTGTACGTGCGCTTTGTGCTCAGCGCTACCGGGCAGGTAACCGATGCCTCAGTAGTGCGCGGCCCCGGCAGCGGCCTCAACGAAGAAGCCCTGCGCCTGGTGTGGCTGATGCCGCCTTGGCAGCCGGCCCGGCAGCGCGGCCAAACTGTGCGGGTAGTGTGCACCATTCCGATTGAGTTTCAGGAGTAACAGACGGGCTAGAGCCCTACCCCCTATTGCGTGTCGAAGCGCACCACGCTCGGCTGGCCAAAACTGAAATCGCTGAATTGGTACGAGTCGCGGTTGGTTTCGAAGAGGCGCAGGCCATTAGGCGTGAGCTGGCCGCGGGGGTAGTAGCCAATGAGTAGCTGGAAGGTGCGCAGCACCGTGAGCTCGTTGCGAAAGCGCAGCCCGACGCCAAAGCCCGTGTAGGGCAAATTGCTGCCGAAAGGTGAGCCACCACCCACGCGCTCACTCACAAAAGCCGCATCGGCAAAAGCCAGCACCGCCATGCGGAAGCCCAGCAATGACAGCGGCGTGTATAAAGTGCCCTCGTAGTTGGCTAAAAAGCGGCTGGTGGCCAGTATTTGGCCTTCGGGCCGGAAGCCACGCACCCCACCCGCGTTGCCGGTGATGCCGCCCAGCAGCACCTCGGAGGGGTAGCGATTGAAGCCTACCGTAGCGCGGGCGCTCAGCAAGTGGCGGCTTTGGTAGTTGCCCTGCCGGTAGCGCCGCGTGAAATACAGGAACTGCCCGTTGAGCAGGCCCTGCTCCCAGCCGCCGTCGCTCACGCGCTGGAAGGTGCCAAAGTCGAGGGCGCCATAGAGGTAGCCCTGGCGCACCGAGTAGCCGGCCGCGGCCACCTTGGCGTCGAAGTACCGCCGCGGCCCCACGGCGTTCATCTCGAAGCCGGTGGTGAAGCTCATGAGCAGGCCCGCCGGCACGTCCTCGGTGCGGCCAAAACCAAACAAATACTTATCCTTGTAGTAGCGGCGCACCGAGTAGCCTACCGTGCCCAGCATCAGCGTGCGGGTGCGGTCGTCGGGGGTATTGTAGGGGTTGGTGGTGTGGTTTTCGTGCAGAACGCTGCCCGCGATGATGAGCCGACCGGGGTTTTCGTAGCCCAAATCGTAGGAGCGCAGGCGCAGTGCCCGGCCCACCCACACGCTTTGGCTGGTGAAGGAGCGAATCTGAAAATTGGGCGGCACGCCCTCGGCCGTGGGCAAATCGCGGGGTAGCACCACGCGCAGGTTGAAGGCATCCATGGTAATGGCCCCCGCCCAGCGCGCGCTCGGCGAGTAAAAATCGCGCTGCACGGCTACCCCCCCCGAGTGCGACTCAAACTCATTGAAATAATGCCCCTGCGCGTACACGAAGTTGCGAAACGGCACTTGGTAGTTGCCCTCGTAGCCCCAAGTTTGGGGCTCATCGCGGCCGTACTGGTAGCGGTTGTTGAGCTGGTGGCCCAAGCCCAAAAAATTCTGGTCGCCGGCCGTGATGATGCCTTCGCTGGCCGTGCGCGGCTCGTAGCCGGCCGTGATGCTGAACACATCGGTGGTATACACCAAAATATCCACGCTGTCGCGGGTGGCCGTGGCCTCGTTCACCAGCACGCGGGCATCCAGTATTTCGTCGGTTTGGCGCAGTAGGCGTTCGCTTTCGGCCAGCGCCTGGGGTAGCAGCGGCTGCCCCGGCCGAAACAGCAGCACCTGCCGGATGCGCGAGCGCGCCGTGCGGATGTGCAGCGCATTGCCCGAGCGCTCCAAAAACGAGCGCGGCTGCCGCAGCGAGTCGTTCAGGCTATAACCAAAGGCATCGTAGGGCGTGATGGTAACGTGGCGCACCACCTTGAAATTATGCTGGTCGAACTGCCGGTTGAGCAGCACCGCATCGAGGCCGTGGTCTTCCTCGCGGGGCCGCGTAAGGCGAAAAAACGCCGACACTGCCCGCCCGGCCAGCGTTTTGCGGCGCGTGTAGCGCTGCAAGCTCAGGCGCACCCGGTCTTCGTCGAAGCGGCGGCCCAGCGAGTCGGCATACAAATCGGTGGTTTGTTCGGCGGCCCGCAGCGAATCGGGCGGCACGGCCAGCCGCGGCGAAAGCTTCTGCGCACTCACCTGCCCGAGCCCGCTGGCAAGCAGCAGGCTCAGCAAGGCAAAAAGACGGCGGGCAATAATACTCGGCATACGGCGCAGGGGCACTACGTGCAAGTTACGCCGCGCTTCGGGCCACGCAATAACTGCCGCTAGCTGGGCCAGCTTCGGTGTTTGCGGAGGGGTAGGGACTGAACGAACTTTTCCTAAGAAAATTAGCTTACCAATAGCTTGCTCATTTCAACGGCTGGCTGTACTTTTACCCCCATCAAAACTCCCTAGCTGATGAACGAGCGCATTCAGGAAAAGCTAAGTATCTTAGCCGATGCCGCCAAGTACGACGTATCGTGCAGCAGCAGCGGCGGCAAGCGCAAAAACGAGCAGAAAGGCCTGGGCAACGCCGAGGGCATGGGCATCTGCCACAGCTTTACCGAGGACGGCCGCTGCGTGAGCCTGCTGAAAATTCTGCTCACCAACCACTGCATTTTTGACTGCGCCTACTGCGTGTCGCGCCGCTCGAACGACGTGAAGCGCGCCGCCTTCACGGTGGAGGAAGTCGTGGACCTCACCATCAACTTCTACCGCCGCAATTACATCGAAGGGTTGTTTTTGAGCAGCGGCATCTTCAGCTCGCCCGATTATACCATGGAGCGCCTAGTGCGCATCGTGAAAAAGCTGCGCACCGAGCACAATTTCAATGGCTACATCCACGTCAAAACCATTCCGGGCGCGTCGGAGGAGCTGATTGCCGAGGCTGGCCTCTACGCCGACCGCTTGAGCGTGAACATTGAGCTGCCCTCGGAGCTGGCCTTGCAAAACCTGGCGCCCGAGAAGAATTACGCCGAGATTCTGACACCGATGGCTCAGATTCGGGACGGCATTATTCAGAATAAAGAAGAGAAGGCGCTTTTCAAGAAAGTGCCCCAGTTTGCTACCGCCGGCCAAAGCACGCAGCTCATCATCGGGGCTTCGGATGAGAATGATTTGCAAATCATTAAGCTCTCCGATTCGCTTTACCAAGGCTACGGCCTTAAGCGGGTGTACTACTCGGGCTACGTGCCCATCACCGACGACGCCCGCCTGCCGCAGGTGACGCAGCCGCCGCTGGTGCGCGAGCACCGCCTCTACCAAACCGACTGGCTGATGCGCTTCTACGGCTTCGAGGCCGATGAAATTCTCGACCCCGCGCACCCGTACCTCGACCTTGAAATTGACCCCAAGCTGGCCTGGGCCCTGCGCAACCGCCACCTCTTCCCTATTGATGTGAACACGGCCGACCGGGCCCTGATTTTACGGATTCCGGGGGTAGGGGCGCGCTCGGCCGAGCGCATTATTCAGGCCCGGCGCTTCACCTCGCTCACCAAGGAACACCTGCACCAGTTTGGGGTGGTGATGAAGCGCGCGAAGCACTTCCTCACGGCCCGCGGCATGGCGCCGGCTGCTTTGGGCGAGCTTGACGAACAGACCGTGCGCCGCCAGATTTTATTTGGTGGCAAGGCGGTGCGCTCGGCCTTGGTAACGCAGCAGCTCGATTTGTTTGCCCAAGTGGGCTAGTGCATTACCTAAGTCATCGATTAGTAGTGGGGTAGGGCCCCCGGACGAGCCAGAAAGTGAGCACCTTTGCCGAAAATACCTTCTTTTTTCGACTATGAACATCCTGCTTTTTGCCGCCTTCGCCCTGGGCCTTACCAGTTGCTTGAGTACTTCGCCCGACACCTGCCAATCTACCGCGCTTACCCCCGTATTGAGCGCCACGGGTCCTAAAACAATTGCTGTGAATCAGCCGGCTACGTTCACACTGAGCTACGAAATTCAGAATGGCTGCGGCACCTTCGCCGGGTTGCAAGAGCAGGCCAATACGGATACGCGCCTGGTGGGCGTCAATATCAAGTACGACGGCTGCAACTGCCCCCAAACCGTGACGCCCGCCCAGACGACCTACACGTTTCAGCCCACCACTGCCGGCACGTACTATGTGCGGTTTGTGGGTAGTACTGGTTACCTAATCGACACGCTAGTAGCGAAGTAGCTGCTGGTGCTCAGCCTGCCCCGCCGCGCTGGCGGCGGGGATAACCTGGTTTGTTTTTGCCATGAAAATCACCCACCGCGCAGGAGCCGACGCGTCAGCCCCGCTCCTCCTTACCCCCCTCACGCAGCTGCTCGATGCTGCTGGCTCCACCAAAGCACCACGCCTGTCGTGCTGCTGCCGCCTCTCCGAGCTGCTGCCCCTCGTGCGCCAGCTACACGATGCCGCCCGCGCCGCGCAATTGGCCACCGAGGCCAAGCCCGGTGTGGCCGCCTAAGCTAGGGTGTAACAACGGGGACGCCCGGCTACGTACTGCGTGGCATGGACCTTACCCTGGAACACCACGATGTACGCACCAACGGCTTGCGGCTGCACGTGGTGCAGTGCGGTCCGGCCGATGGCCCGCTAGTACTACTGTTGCACGGATTTCCCGAATATTGGGAAACCTGGCACAAACAGCTGCCGGCGCTGGTGGCGGCTGGCTACCGCGTGTGGGCACCCGACCAGCGCGGCTACAACCTCAGCGACAAGCCCCGCGGCATTCGCAACTACACCATTCCAGTATTGGCAGCCGACGTTATCGAGCTTATTGATGCAGCCGGTCGCCAGCAGGCGCACATCATCAGCCACGACTGGGGGGCCATTGTGAGTTGGTATTTGGCGGCGCAATACCCGGAGCGTTTGGCCAGCACTACCATCATCAACGTGCCGCACCCGGCGGCCGAGGCGCGCAACCTGTGGCGCGTGCCCACCCAGATGCTGCATAGTTGGTACATGGTATTTTTTCAGCTGCCGTGGCTACCCGAGCAGTGGTTTAAGCGGCGTAACTGGTGGGTGGCCCGCCGGTTATTGGCCGGCACCGCTCACCCCGGCACCTTCCGCCCCGAGGAGGTAGAGCGTTACGTGGCGGCCTGGGCGCAGCCCAGGGCCATCACTTCCATGATAAACTGGTACCGAGGCTTGCGCTACTCGGGCCGCCTGCAATGGCCGCGCATCAAGGGGCCGCTGCAAGTTATTTGGGGCAAAAAAGACATTTTTCTAAAAGCGCGCATGGCCGAACTCAGCATGCAGCAGTGCGACAACGGCCAACTGCACTTCTTCCCCGAAGCTACGCACTGGGTGCATTTAGAAGAGCCTAAAGCCGTGAATGACTTGCTGCTGAAGTTCATGGCCGCGTCGCCGCCCGCTACCACATAATTCTACCAACCCCGCCCGCTTGAGCCGCCTTACCCCCCTTCGCCGCCCCGAGGCCAGCCAGGCCGTGGGCCCCGCTACCCCGCGCCCGCCCGCCCCGGAGCTACGCAACCCACCCGCCGACTATACCTACGATGGCAGCTTTGAGGGGCTACTTACGGTACTATTCCGCATCTACGACCGCCGCTCGGCGCCCAATAGCATTCAGCCCGAAGGCGCGGCGCAGGGGGGGCTTTTTGCCCAAGCCGTGGCCATTGATACGGACGAAGCCCTGGCTGCTCGCACCTGGGATGGCTTGCTGCGCTTCATGCCTGAGGAGGCGCGGGCACGCCTCTACCACGTTTTTTTGAGCGAGGATGCGGAGCGCGAATTGCTTATTTTTCGCTATGCAGACGCGGCCTTGCGCGCCGGCCGCGACATCTCGACCAACTACGCCGACGCCACTGTGCGCCGGGGGCAGCGCTTGGCGCAGCAGCTCTTTCGCGAGAAGCACCGCATGGAAGCTTTTGTGCGCTTCGAGAAGGCGCAGGATGGCTTGTTCCACGCAACCATCGAGCCCGATATGGATGTGCTGCCGCTCATTGCCAGCCACTTCACCAAGCGCTATGCCGACCAGCGCTGGCTGATTTTTGATAAGAAACGGCGTTACGGCTTGTTCTACGACCTCACGCGTACCGACATCGTGGAGTTTGCCGAGGCCGGCGCGGCCCCGCGCCGCGGCGAAGTGTCGGCCACAGTGCTCGACGAACGCGAACCGCTGTTTAAGCTGCTTTGGCAGGCGTATTTCGACCACGTCAACATCCCTGAGCGCAAGAATATCAAGCTCCACCAGCGCCAAATGCCCAAGCGCTACTGGAAATACTTGAGCGAAAAGCAGCCTCGCGAACGTCGCTTTGAACCCATTAAAAACAAGCGTTCGCCCACGGCTGGGCCCACGTTGCCAGCCTTAGGGCCAGGCAACGAGCACTTGTAAGGGGGTAGGGCGCACTAACTTGCGGCCAAAACACGCGAAAATTCTCATGGGTAGCATACTCGTTTTTGGGGCCTCGGGCCAGCTTGGGCAGTGCTTGGCGCACGTAGCGAAGGAAAGAAATACGGCCGATATGGTCTTCCCGCCTGAAGCGCAGGCAAACATTCTCAACCCACAGGGCCTCAAAGAGCTGTTTGAGCAGTACCGCCCGGCTTATGCCATCAATTGCGCTGCTTACACGGCCGTGGATAAGGCCGAAGACGAGGTAGAGCTGGCGCGCAAAGTCAACCGCGACGGCGTCGAAAACCTGGCCCGGCTGTGCGGCGAGTACGGCACCACGCTCATCCAGATTTCGACCGATTTTGTGTTTGCCGGTACCGGCAACACCCCATTGGTTGAAACCGACGAGGCCGCGCCCATCAGTATCTATGGCCTCACCAAGCTAGAGGGCGAGCAGGTGATTGCGCCGCACACGGCTAAGTTTTTTACGCTACGTACCAGCTGGTTGTACTCTGAATACGCTAACAATTTCGTGAAAACGATGCTCAAGCTGGGGCGCGAGCGCGACGAGCTGCGCGTTATCTGGGACCAGGTGGGCACGCCCACTTATGCCATCGACTTGGCGGGCTGTATCCTCACCATCATCGAAACGCAGAACCAGCAATACGGTATCTATCACTATAGCAACGAGGGGCTTACGTCGTGGTACGACTTCGCCACGGCTATCTTCGAGCTGAGCCAGACGACGGTGAAGACTACCCCCATCCGCACGGCCGAGTACCCGACTAAAGCCACGCGCCCGGCTTTTTCGGTGATGGACAAAACCAAAGCCAAGACGCAGCTGGGCGTGGCCATTCCGCACTGGCGCACCAGCTTACAAACCTGCCTATCGCGGCTGGGGTAGGGCGCTGTTACTGCCTTGCCTTAGCGCTGTTCAGCGCTCAAGCGGCCGCGCTGGTGGCAAGCCGCGAAGGCTTTTGGCGGCACATTAGCCAGGTTGGTCGATGTTTGTAGGATGAAGTAATTAGATATTGTGCTTGTTTTCAATAAGTTAATTAAAAGGCTGGGAATTAATGATATTGGGCTTGGCACAGGGCTTGCCTTGGAAAGGTCAGACGCGTCGCTCTTCTTTCCTCACTTTTCTTACCTGCCCTTTCTCATGAAAACTTCCCTCTTTTCGTTTGTCGCCGCCCTGGTACTGTTCGCTACTACTGCTGCCTCGGCCGCTCCTTCCTTCGACCACGACCGTGATTTACGCCGCATGTCGCCCCGCGAGCGGGCTCGGTACGAAAGATTTGAGCGCGAACGGGCTCGCCAACTGGCCCAGCAGCGCGCCCGTTGGGAAGCGCAGCACCGCCACGACCGCGGCCCCGTGTATGGCCGCCGCTAGATAATCAGCGCGCTTAAAGTGTTGCAGCCCCAAATTTCATGTGAAGTTTGGGGCTGCTTCGTTTTTGTTGCCCAGCCAGCCGCGACTGCCAGGTAGTAAGCTGGCCGCGGGCTAGTACCGCTTGGTAGTCCAGTGAACAAGCTGCCCCAAGAAAGGCGACGGCTGGTCTGCGAAAAACCCCAGCAACTCGGCGGTAGTGGCAAAACCATCGGCTTGCGCGAGGGCTAGTACCTCGGTTGGGCCAAGTAGGCGGCCGTCAACGCGCAGGCTAGTAGCGGTTAGCTCAACATTTTGGATGCTTAAGATGGGCAGTGGCGGCCAGAACTCGTACTGGTCGGGTTGCCGGGCTCGGGCGCAGAACTGCGCCACGTCTCCTGCCTGCCACCGGTAGCCCGCGCGAATGGTGTGGATTTTATGGCCCGCCACGATAGCCGGAATAAATGCTTCGTTGAAACCAAGAACCATAGGATGCTGCTCTCTAAACGAACGGAGGGGGTAGGGCCAGCTATAAAACTACCGCCCATACGAGCGGTGGAGCACCAGCGCCAAGGCTACAAATACACCACCAATGGTGCACACGCCCGGCCAACCGTAGTGCATCCAAGCCAAGCCCCCGACTACCGAGCCAATGGAGCCGCCTGTGAAATAACCCGTCATATACACCGTATTAAGGCGGCTGCGAGCTTCAGGGCGCAGCGAGAAAACCAGCGTTTGGTTGGAAATGTGCGCGGCTTGCACGCCCACATCAAGTAGGATAACGCCCGCTACCAGCCCCACCAAATAACCGCCGCTCAGCCCCAGCACCATGTAGGCTCCCAGCGCCATAATAATGCCGAGCGTAATGGCGTAGCGCGGCCCCCGCGTGTCGGCGGTTTTGCCGGCTAGCGGCGCGGCAAGGGCTCCTACAGCGCCTACCAGCCCAAAAAAGCCCGCTACATCGCTGCCGTAATGGTAGGCAGGGCTCTCTAAGTAGAAAGCCAGGGTAGTCCAGAACACGCTGAACGCGGCAAAAATGCTGGCCCCTACCAGCGCCGAGCGCCGTAGCGGTGCTAGCTCGCGGGTAAGCGTAAACAGCGACTGCATGAGCGAGGCATACGTGCCCTGGAAAGCCGGCTGGTCGGTGGGCAGGCGCCAGGCCAGCAGAGCAGCCAGGGCTATCATCAGCCCGGCCGCGCCTTCAAATACCATGCGCCAGCCCAGGTGCGCGCCCACGTAGCCGCTCACCGTGCGCGACAGCAAAATGCCGATGAGCAAGCCGCTCATCACGCGCCCCACAATGCGGCCCCGGTCGGCCTCGGGGGCCAAGTGTGCCGCCATGGGCAGCAGCAATTGCGGCACCGCCGAGCAAATGCCGATGAGCACGCTAGCTGCCGCCAGCAGCCCAAAAGTGGGGGCCAGCGCAGCCGCCGCCAGGCAGCCGGCGGCGCCTAGCAGCATCCACAGCATCAGGCGCTTGCGCTCTAGCTTGTCGCCAAGCGGCACCACCAGCAGCATGCCCAGTGTGTAGCCCACCTGGGTAGCGGTAGCAATGAGGCTGGCGTGGCTATCGGAAACACGAAACGTGCGGCCAATGGCGGCCAGCAGCGGTTGGTTATAATAAATATTGGCTACCACCAGCCCGCAGGTGAGGGCCATCAGCCAAACCAGCGCAGCATCGAGGCGGGGTAGGGCAGCGACCCGGCTGGCGGTTGGGGTAGGGGTTAGTACTTCGGACATGGGTAGTGAAACCACCGACGGCCCGCGAAGGTTGCCGGCGGCGCAACTCCTGCTGTTCGCCCGCGTTCAACCACGCTATGAGCCGAGGATTTGTTAAGGAAGATGACGCGCAGACGCCGCCCATAGTGCCCCCGCGAGCCGCCCTACCCCCCGGCACGCCCAACTACGTAACGCCCAGCGGCCTGGCCCAACTGCGTGCCGAGCTAGCACAGCTCGAAGCCGAGCGAACGCAGGCCGAAACCAACCGCGACAACGATACCGACCGCACCCACCGCTTGTCGCTGCTGCACGGCCGGCTGGCCCTGCTCACCGAGCGCTTGGGCAGCGCCCGCGTGGTGGAGCCCAGCACGCAGCCGCCCACCGAAGTGCGCTTCGGCGCCACCGTCACGCTGCGCACGGTGAGCGGGGGTAGGGTGGGACTGGTGCGCACCTTCACTATTGTGGGCGTCGATGAAGCTGGCGTAGCAGCCGGCAAAGTCGGCTTCGTGGCGCCCTTAGCCCGGGCTATTACTGGCGCGCGGGTGGGCCAAAAAGTTACGCTTCACCTCGGGCCGCAAGCGGAAATAGTGGAAGTGGTAAGCATCGTGTATAGCTGATTAACCAGCGAGTTGCCAGTAAGCTAATCCCTTAGCAGACCGGTAGCTTCTTGTAGGCGCCCGGCGTCACGCCTTCGTGCTTTTTGAACAGTGCCTGGAAATACGACAAGTTATTAAAGCCCGCCCGCAGGCACACCTCAGCCACGTTGGCCAGTGGGTGGCGCAGCAGGCGCTTGGCCTCAGCCAGTCGCTCGCGCACGATGTATTCAACCGGCGTAAGGCCAAACTCCCGCTTGAACACCCGGAAAAACGTGGCTTTGCTCATGCAGGCTACAGCGCTCAGCTTCTCAACTGATAGCTGCTCGGTGAGGTGCTGCTTGATATACTGCACAACCGCCGCAAAGCGGTGGCTAGTGAGGTGCCGCGCGTAGTCCTGAAAGATGAGCTGCCGCGCCTGCGTCTGCATCAAGCGCACCAATAGCTCTTGCAGGGTGAAGCCAGCAAGTACTTCCTTGGCCGCATTGGGCGAGCACGACACAGCCAGCAGGCGCTCCAGCGTGCTAGTTAGCTCGGGAGTATTGGTAAGGTGCGCGTACTCGGGGCCGGCCAGTGCCCAAGGCTGGTGAGCTTCGGCGCGGGGGTAGCGTTCGTTCAGCAAATCAAGGGTATGGCGAATGGTTTCGGGGGCAATGGCCACTGCCAAGCACTGCGTAGGCTGGCCGCTAGCCGCATCCGGAAAGTCAATCTCCATTAGCTCATCCTGCCCTACTACTACCGACTCGCCAGGTAAATAATCAAAGGCCGGTCGGCCGGGCAGGTGCATCACTTTCCTACCCCTTAGCATGGTGGTGAGGGCCAGGCCGCCCAACCGTAGGGGCACCAAGTGGGCCGCTTGATGCGTCTCAAAAACATTCAACTCAAAGGATTCTAGGGCAAAAACCGTACGGTTTTCAACCAGCGTATGCAGCCGCTCGACAGCAAGCGGTGCTACAGCAGCAGGTAGGTGAACGCGGGTGGGCATGGGAGAGAATAAGGAGTTGCACGAAAAAAGCAAGCACAAGCAATGCGTTAGCTCTAATTCAGCAGTCTCGACTACTTTGAGTGAGTGATGGCTTACTAACGCAAGATGCGACAATTTCCGCATTCTTTGCGAGAATACCACAACCGGCCAGGCAATTTGCAGGGCCAACTTTGCTTTGTTCCTCAACCAGTTAAAATTCCCACCCATCATGGTCGAAACCCTCGAAAAAGCGACTACCGTAGTAGCTCGCCCACAGTTTAAATCGCACTACGACAACTTTATCGGTGGCAAGTGGGTCGCCCCGGTCAAAGGCCAGTACTTCGACAACCCGTCGCCCATCGACGGCAAGGCGTTCTGTAAAGTGGCCCGCAGCAGCAAGGAGGATATTGAGCTGGCGCTCGATGCGGCCCACGAAGCTTTCAAAAGTTGGAGCAAAACTTCTGCGGCTACCCGTAGCGGTGTATTGCTCAAAATCGCCGACATTATAGAGGCCAACTTGCCCTACCTGGCGGCCGTAGAAACGGTAGAAAACGGCAAGGCCATCCGCGAAACCATGGCGGCCGACTTGCCGCTGTGCATCGACCATTTCCGTTACTTCGCCGGCGTTATCCGGGCCGAAGAGGGCTCGGCTACCGAGTTGAACGAGAGTACCTTGTCGCTTGTCATTCAGGAGCCGCTAGGCGTTATCGGCCAGATTATTCCCTGGAACTTCCCACTGCTGATGGCGACCTGGAAAATAGCGCCTGCCCTAGCCGCCGGCTGCTGCTGCGTGGTGAAGCCCGCCGAGCAAACCCCAGCTAGCATCATGGTGCTCATGGAGTTGATTCAGGACGTGGTGCCTGCTGGCGTGCTCAACGTAGTGAACGGTTTTGGCCTGGAAGCCGGCAAACCGCTGGCCAGCAACAAGCGCGTGCAGAAAGTATCCTTCACGGGCGAGACGACTACCGGCCGCCTTATTCTGCAATACGCCGCCGAAAACATCATTCCCGTGACGATGGAACTGGGGGGCAAGTCGCCCAACATCTTCTGCAAGAGCGTGATGGACCACGACGACGACTTCCTCGATAAGTGCATCGAAGGCGCCGTGATGTTTGCGCTCAACCAGGGTGAAATTTGCACCTGCCCCTCGCGCCTGCTGGTGCACGAAGACATCTACGACGAGTTTATTGCCCGCGTCATCGCCCGCGTGAAGGCCATCAAGCTCGGCAACCCGATGGATACCGACACCATGATGGGCGCCCAGGCCTCGAACGACCAGTTTGAGAAAATCCTGAGCTACCTCGAAATCGGCAAAGCTGAAGGCGCTGAAGTGCTGGTGGGCGGCGAGGCCTACCACCAGGAAGACGGCGCACTCGCCGAAGGCTACTACATTCAGCCTACCATCTTCCGGGGCCACAACAAGATGCGGATTTTTCAGGAGGAAATCTTCGGTCCGGTCTTGTCCGTAACCACTTTTAAAGACAACGCCGAAGCCATTGAGCTGGCGAACGACACGCTTTATGGCCTCGGCGCTGGCCTCTGGAGCCGCGATGCGCACGAGCTGTACACGATGCCGCGCGCCATTCAGGCCGGCCGCGTGTGGGTAAATTGCTACCACGACTACCCTGCCGGCGCGCCCTTCGGCGGCTACAAGGCGTCGGGTTTTGGCCGCGAAAACCACAAGATGATGCTCAGCCACTACCGCCAGACCAAAAACATGCTCATCAGCTATAGCCAGCAGAAACTGGGTTTCTTCTAGGCTTATAGTAGGGAGCTAGTTATCCGTACAAGAACGTCATGCTGAGCAAAGCGAAGCATCTCTACCGGGTGTAAACCAATCGCTTAACGATGCGGTAGAGATGCTCCACTTCGTTCCGTATGACGCTCTTTCTTATGTCGCCATCTCTTAAAAGCCATTCCATGCCTACCCCCCGCGTCCTTTCTACCCCAGCGGCCGAAGCTACCATCGACCTGCTGCGCGACGAGCACGGCCCGCTCATGTTTCACCAAAGCGGCGGCTGCTGCGATGGTTCATCGCCGATGTGCTTTACCCAAGGCGAGTTTCGAGTGGGCGGTAATGATGTGTGGCTGGGCCGCGTGCATGGCTGCGACTTCTTCATGAGTACCAGCCAGTTCGAGTATTGGCAGCACACCCAGCTCACCATTGATGTGACGAAGGGTAGGGGCGCCAGCTTTTCATTGGAAATTCCACTCGGGGTGCGGTTTCTGATTCGCTCGCGTCTCTTCACGGAGGAAGAAGCCAAGGACATGGCCCCCATTTTTGCGGGCGATGAGTACCCGGTAGAAGTGCAGTAAGCCTGGCGCTAAAAGCGGGGGTAGGGCACTAAAAACGCCCGTTCTGTTTCACGCATGAAGCAGAGCGGGCGTTTTTATTGGTAGTTATTTCCTCGGGTACCTCTAAGTACCTAGCTCGGGCGGCGTCTCAGCTTTTCGCTTCTGCTCTTCGGTTGCCTCGTCGTTTTTCTTCTCTTCCGATGGCCCTTCGGGCGGCGTATTTGCCTCCTGCGAGCCGTGGGCCGCGTGGCCGTGTTCCTCCGGCTTGTAGTTGGCTTCCATTTCGGCGAGCTTCTTTTTGCCGTAAGCTAATTTGGTGATATTCAAGAATAACACTGGCACGGCGAAGATGGCCAAAAAGGTAGCGGCCAGCATACCGCCCGTCACGGTCCAGCCGATGGTTTGGCGCGACACGGCTCCCGCACCCGACGCAAAAGCGAGGGGTAGGACACCTAGGATAAAGGCCAACGACGTCATAATAATGGGGCGCAAACGTAGCGTCACGGCCTCCATCGTGGCATCTAGCACGGGCATACCCCAATCCACGCGCTCCTTGGCAAACTCCACAATCAGAATGGCATTTTTCGCCGCCAAGCCGATGAGGGTAATCATGCCGATTTGGGCATACACGTTATTGGTAAGCTTGGGCACCAGCGTGAGGGCCACAATGGCCCCGAAAATGCCCAGCGGCACCGCCAACAGCACCGAAAATGGCACCGACCAGCTTTCGTAAAGTGCCGCCAACAGCAGGAAAACGAACAAAATCGACAACCCGAAGATGACAACTGTGCTGTTGCCCGAGCTGATTTCCTCACGGCTCAAACCCGAAAAGTCGTAGCCGTAGTCGGCCGGTAGGGTCTGGGCGGCTACTTCTTTCAGCGCCTCAATGGCCTGGCCCGAACTGTAGCCCGGCTTGGCGTCGCCGTTGATTTCGACTGAGCGAAACAGGTTGTAGTGCGAAATCAGCGGCGCGTTCTCCACCAGTTTGTAGGTAACAAGCGAACTGAGTGGCACCTGCCCGCCCGCCTGATTAGCCACGTAGAACGAGTTGAGCGCCGTAATATCTTGGCGGTAACTGGTATCGGCCTGGGCCACGACGCGGAAATTGCGCCCGTATTTGGTGAAGTCGTTAATGTAAGTACTGCCCAGGTACGTCGACATGGCGCTGAAAACGCTGGTGAGCGGCACGCCGAGTTTCTTGGCTTGGTCACGGTTTACGGTGAGCTGATAGCCAGGTGTTTTAGCAGTGAAGAAGGTGTAGGCGCTCCCGATTTCGGGCCGCTGGTTGGCGGCGCCCACAAATTTGTTGACTGTAGCCTCGAAGGCCTTAATGTCGGGCGAACTCTCGCGCTGCTCCAGCATAAAGCTGAAGCCACCCGTGTTGCCCAGGCCCGGAATGGCAGGCGGCGGCACTACCACAATATTCGCGCCTTTGATCGCCGAAAATTCCTTTTGCAGTTGGGCAATCACACCGAAAAGCTGCTGCGAAGCTTCCTTGCGGTCGTCCCAGGGCTTCATTTGCAAGAACATGGTGGCGCTGCTCGACTTAAACGAGAAGTTGAGGGCATTCAAGCCGCTGATGCCTACCATGTTCTGAATAGCCGGCACCTTGGCTTTGATAATCTGCGCCATTTGCGCCAGCGTCGCTTGCGTGCGAACGCCGGATGCGCCCTGCGGCAGCTCGACGGCCACAAACAACCGGCCTTCGTCTTCGGTAGGTATAAAGCCCGAAGCCTTGGTGCGGAACAGCGCAAACGTGCCGCCGTACACACCTAGCAATAAAATACCCACGAGTGGCGCGAAGCGCAAAGCCCGGCGCACGCCGTTGGCGTATGATTTGGTGACGCGTTCAAACCACTGGTTGAACTTGTAAAACAGCTTGTTGAGGCCTTTTGAGTCGGCTGTTTGCTCGGTAGGGCGCAGCATCAGCGAGGTAAGCGCCGGCGTGAGCGAAAGCGCGATAAACGCCGACAGCACCACCGAGATGGCGATGGTAACGGCAAACTGCTGGTACAACTTGCC
Source organism: Hymenobacter ginkgonis (assembly GCF_009755225.1). Classification (GTDB taxonomy): domain Bacteria; phylum Bacteroidota; class Bacteroidia; order Cytophagales; family Hymenobacteraceae; genus Hymenobacter; species Hymenobacter ginkgonis. The sequence continues at coordinate 126,979 of NZ_WQKZ01000004.1, read as the reverse complement.
CACAATGCCCGGAATGAAGCCCACCGGCACGAACACCGCCGCCAAAATGAGCGCAATGGCAATAACCGGCGCCGTGATGTCCTTCATGGCCTTTTCGGTGGCCTCGCGCGCCGATATTTTTTCGGTGTCGATGTAGTGCTGCACGGCTTCTACCACCACGATGGCGTCATCAACCACAATGCCGATGGCTAGCACAAAGCCAAAGAGCGTCAAGGTGTTGATGGTAAAGCCCAGCGGGATGAACAGGATGAACGTGCCCACAATGGCCACCGGCACTGCCAACACCGGAATGAGCGTGGCCCGCCAGCTTTGCAAAAACACGAATACTACCACTGTCACGAGCAGCAGGGCCACGAGCAGCGTTTCTACTACCTCGTGAATGGACACCTGCACCACCGTCACGGACTCGAACGGCACACTATAGGCGATATCGGGCGGAAACTTGGCCTGTAGCTGTTTCATGGCCGCATACACGCCTTCGGCCGTTTCGAGGGCGTTGCCGCCGGGTACCTGGTTCACGAGCAAAATCGTGCACGGATTGCTGTTCACAAAGGACGTCTGCGAGTACGCGAAGCTGCCGAGCTGCACGCGGGCCACGTCCTTGAGGTATACGACGGAGCCATTCCCGGGCTTCGTGCGCACGATGATGTTCTCAAACTCCGGCACCGTGGTCAGGCGGCCATTCACAAAGAGCGAATACTCAAAGGCTTGCGAGCCCGTCTGCGGGGCCGAGCCGATGGAGCCGGCTGCCACCTGCACGTTTTGCTCGCGTAGGGCCTGCGTCACGTCGTCAGAGCTCAGGCCGAGTTGCGCTAGGCGGTCGGGCTTGAGCCACACACGCATCGAAAAGTCCTGGCCAATGCTCTGCACGTCGCCTACCCCCTTCACCCGCAGCAAGGCATCGCGTACGTAGATGTTGGTGTAGTTATCTAAGAACTTGACGTCGTGTGTTTTCTTGGGCGAGTATAGCGCCACTACCAGCAGAATGGTCGGGTTCCGTTTCTTCACCGTGAGGCCCAGGCGCTTCACCTCATCGGGGAGTTGGGGCTGGGCCACGCTTACGCGGTTTTGCACGTCGAGCGTCGCGATATCGACATTGGTGCCGATTTCAAACGTCACGTTAGACGAGATGCGGCCGTCGCTTGTCGCGTTCGACGATAGGTAGGCCATGCCCGGCGTGCCGTTCACCTGCGTCTCGATGGGCGTAAGCACGGTTTGCTCCACCGTGAGGGCGTCAGCCCCGGTGTAGCTGCCCGATATCTGCACCACGGGCGGCGAAATATCAGGATACTGGCTGATAGGTAGACTCTTGAGCGACAAAACGCCCAGTAGCACCAGCACTATCGACACGACGATGGCCGTGACCGGCCTGCGTATAAAAACGTCAGATATCATTCAGGATAGAAAATAAATGCTTTGTGAGCAGTTAGTTAAATAATGCCCGTCATGCTGAGCGCAGCGGAGCCGAAGCATCTTGGCTAGTGAACTAACTCCTATCGTCAGCAACGAAGCGGCCAAGATGCTTCGGCTCCGCTGCGCTCAGCATGACGGGCGTTTTTGAGGCTATTTCCCGCCTCCGGCTGGTGCGGCCGCCGCACCCTGCGCGCCCGCCGGCTTGCTCGGGTCGCCGGCTTGAATCTTCGACCCCTCGTGCAGATTCTGCACCCCGTCGCTCACGATGGTTTCACCGGCTTTTAGGCCTTGGCGCACCACTATTTTGTCTTTTACTTTGGTGCCAGTCAGTACTTTGCGCTGCGATACTTTGCTGCTGTCGCCCACTACATACACGTAGAATTCGCCCATCTGCTCGGTCACGGCGCGGGCCGGGATAACGAGCTGCTCGCCAGTATCTTGGTTGAGCACGCGCAGACTGGTGTTCATACCCGCTTTCAGGGTACGCTGAGGGTTAGGAAATTGTACCCGCACGCGCAGGGTACCCGTCTGCGGGTCCACGGCGCGGTCGATGGTTACTATTTTGCCGGGTAGCTTATAGGTTTTGCCACCAGGTACTTGCAGCGTAAAAATAGAATCCTGCCGCACGCCTTTGGCCTGCTGAAGCCTGGCGAAGCGGGCAATATCCTGCTCGCCGATATTGACATCCACCGCAATCGGGTCTTCGGCCGACACTGTATTAATGAGCGTTTGGTCCTGGCTCACCAGCGCCCCAAGCTTCACCTGTGCGATGCCAATAGTGCCCGTTAGCGGCGCCGTGATAACCGAGTGGCGCACGTCCAAATTCACGCTTCGCAGCGAAGCCTGGGCCGCCGCAATCTGCGACTGCGCATTGGCCACATCGGCTTTCGAAATGTCAACTTGCTGAAGGGCAATGGCATCTTGCTCGGCCAAGCGGCGGTAGCGCTCGGCATCTTTAGCCACCCGCACGTAGTTGGTGCGGGTTACTTGCAACTGGGCACGGGCCTGGTCGGCGGCAGCGGCGTAGCGCGTGCGGTCGATGGCGTAGAGCTTCTGGCCTCTGGTTACCTTCTGGCCGTCTTGCACGTAAATGTCAGTGAGGTAGCCGGTTACTTCAGCCAGCAGCTGTACTTCATTTAGCGGCACCACGGTGGCGGGGTACGAGTCAGAGCTTACTACTTGCTCGGCTTGCACCTTGTATATGGCCACGGGCGTGGCGGGCGGCGGCCCGGCTTGCTGGGCTGCGTCTTTCTTGCCGCAGGCGGCCAGCAGCCCCGCCAGCAGTAGGGCTGGGGCGGCCTGGCAAACGGTTGTCAACGTAAAATGTCTCACTGATTGAACGTAATATTGCCCAGGGCGCGCTGTACATCTAGCTTGCTAGACAGCACGTTAAACAAAGCATTGTAGTAAGTAAGCTGCGCCGTACGCAGGTCGGCCTCGGCCACCGTCAGCTCCAGAAAAGTCTTGATGCCCTCGCGATACTGGAGATTAATGACGCGGTACACTTCTTTGGCATCGGTCAGGTTGAGTTGCAAGGCATTGAGCTGAGCCAGTGCGCCTTTGTACACGCCCAGCGCCTGGTCGTACTCGGTGGTAATCTGGTTCTTGGTATTAAATAAATCGAGGTCGAGTCGGTCGTCCTGCAAACGGGCGATTTTCAGGTTTTGAATCCGCCTTAAGCCCGTGAAGAGGGGTAGGGCAAACTGCGCCCCCGCCTGCTGGTTGGGATATACCGTTTTGTAGAGCTCCGAAAACTCGTTGTTTTGGTACACCCGGTTGTAGTTGTAAAAGCTTGATAACGTAGGTAAGAAGCCGTAGCGGTAGTAGTCGATGGTGATGCCCTGCAAGCGCTTCTGCGTCTGGAGTTGCTGAATTTCGATGCGGCGCTCGGGCACTAGTTGCTCGGTGGTGTCGAGCTGGGTTTCGCGCACCATTTGCAGGGTGTCGTACTGTAAAATCAGCGGCTTATCGGGGCCGAGGCCCATAAGCTGCTTCAGGTTTGAGTACAGGCCGGGCAGCGAGGCCGCCGTGTTGCGGCGCTGGGCGTAGGCGTTGCGCGCCGACACGGTAGCCCGCAAGTAGTCGGTTTTATCGACCACGCCCGCATCGAGCCGGGCCTTCGAGTCCTTCACCTGCCGCTCCTGGCGCTGAATGTCCTCGTCCAGAATTTTGAGTTGTTCCTCGGTTAGCAGAATGTTGTAAAACGCTTTGCTAACGTTCGTTACCACGTCAATCTTGTTGGCCGTAGTCGTCTGCTGGTATACCAGCCGGGTAGGCTTCACCGAGCGCGCCGCCCGTAGCACGTCGTTGCTGAACAGCAGTTGGCTAGCCGCTACCCCGAGCGTCGAAGTATTGGCCAGGCCAATGCGAATGACCTGCTGCGGCCCGCTGGGGTTGGTGAGGTCAGGGAACACCGTGGTTTGAAGCTGAATATTGCGGGTGTAGATGCCCGTGCCATTTATCTGCGGCAGCCAGGCCGACAGCCCGATGCGGATATTGCGCTCGCCAATCTGCTCGTCGAGCTGCGACTGCCGCACCAGCGGCTGGTTGCGAAGCGCAAAGTCGATGCACTGCGGCAGCGAGGCCGTGCTCGGTATCGGCTGCGAAGCCGGTGCGCCCGGTGCTTGCGCCTGGGCCGGTGTGGCCAACCAGCCACTGGCCAGTACCACAAAAAAACCGGCCAGCCAGCACCGGAATTTTCGGTGCCGGACCAGCCGGTGAGGGTAATAAACTATAGATTTACTCAACATCGCTAGCGCTTACAAAGCCGACCCCTGTGGGGATTCGAAGCTTAGTAAGCCGCCAGCGAAGCAAATGTTTAGTAGAAGCTCACTACTTCTTCACTTGTACGGGCAGGTCTTCGAGCTGGGCATAGCTGAGTTTCCAGTTGCCATCGCCGCCTTTCTTCCACAAAAACAAGAAGTTACCTTCGCCAATTCCGGCGTTTGGCTCGGTAGTAGTAGGCAGTACATCGACCGAGAAGGTACCTGCTTCATAAGCCGTGTTGCTATCGGTGCCGGTGCTTACAACGCTGGTTTTTAAGTTGGAAATGCTGTTGATGGTGGGCGTTACCCACTTATTGGTTATTTCATCTTTGCCGCTGAAGTGGGTTTCGCCTTGCAAAAACTGCGCATCATCGGCGAGCATCGAAGCGGCTTTAGACGCATTTTTGCTGTTCCAGGCACTGATAAACTGTTGGTTGAGTTCCGAAACGCTGGCGTTGCTGGTGTTGTCAGTGTTGGCTGAATTGCCAGCCGCGGCCGAATTACCGTTATTGCCGGAGCACGAAGTCAGGAGCACCGCCGCGCAAAAGAAAGGCAGGTAGAATTTCATAAAACAGGTGTTGGAAAGAAAGCTAGGGAGAGCTAAAAGTACGAAAAACCCAGGCCAACGGACCTGGGTTTTCGATGTAAAATACAATAAAGGGTACTACCAGCTTTTGCGACGAACCTCCGAAGCCGGGTAGGCCGTGCCGCTAGCTCCAAACTGGTTGTTTGGCAAATAGCCAGCAGCTACGATAGCTGGCGGAGGGGTAGCCGCGAAGCCTTGGGCTGCTCCGGCACTAGCGGCAACTAGCGTAGTAGCACCCGCTACGCGGGCAATGCTACCGGGGCTGCTGGCTACCGATTGGCGCTCGGTGGCGGCGCGCTCGGCGGCAGCAGTGCGCTCGGCAGCGGCGGCACGAGCATTAGCGGCAGCAATGCGCTGGTTGGCGGCGGCGCGTTCGGCAGCTAAGGCAGCCGCTTTTTTGCGCTTGTTGTCGGTGTGCTTGCCAATAGCGTAGCCTACCCCGGCGCCGGCCACGCCCCCAATGGCGCCGCCTACTACCCGGTTGCGCTTATTGATGAGCGCTCCACCCAAGATGCCGGCAGCCCCGCCGATGGCAGCGCCTTTGCCTTGGGGGCTCCAGCCCTTGCGCTGCTGGGCCTGGGCCTGATAACCAGAGAACATACTGAACAACAGTACGGGGAGGAGGAATAACCAACTAGTGCGTTTCATGGGAAGGGCGAGTGAAGTAATAGAGAAATAGGCTGAGCCTTACGGGGTGTTGGCAAGCACTGTGCCAACTACGATGAAGCCCCGCGATTAGTTGAGGTTAGCGAGCGCTACCGTACGGACGCAAACGCCGCTTTTTTCAGGTAGTTTAGTGCGCACGCACCAGCACATGCACGTGCACCGTGCGGCCGTGGTCGTCGGCGCAGGAGACCTTTACATCGCCCGTCGGTGGCCGAAAAAACACCCGCTCACTGGCCCGGGCTGCCCGCATAAACTGGTCATTTACATACCAATAGACTTGGTGCACTTCGCTGCTAGCGGCGCAACTCAGGAGCAGTTGCTGCTGCTCGGCCGCCGCCAGCACGTACTCGGCGTGGGCCGCGGGCGAAGTAATGGTTAGCAGCGGCGGCGCGTCGGGCGAGTCGCTGGTAAGGTGGTCGGCCGCGGCTCCGCGCACCAAGCGGCACATGGGGTTGTGGGGGGGTAGGCGGCGCGTGGGCAACCCCTGGTTTTCGCGGAAGGCCAGCACCTCGGGCAACATATCGGGGTAGAGTTCGCGCCGGTAGCCGCTGGCCGGTGCGCAGGCCCGGCAATAGCTGTAGCGCCCATCGGCCGATACTAGTACTTCTTGCTGGTGCTGGCAGCGGCGGCTGGCCGACACGCCGGGCAAGTAATAATCCACTAATTGGCTGGGGCAGTGCTCGCCGGGTACCAGCCCGGTTTCGGCACAGACCAAGCGAAAGTCGAGGCTGGCTGGCGGGGCAAACCACTCGGCCGAGGCATTGTAGGCCAAGGAGTTGAACAAGTCAAATAAGAGCGGCGAAGCCACATCGGCCCCCGTAAGGGCGGGGCTACCCTGACCGTTAAAATTGCCTACCCACACCCCGATGGTATACTGCCGGTTGTAGCCGATGCTCCAGGCATCGCGGCGGCCGTAGCTGGTGCCGGTTTTCCAGGCAATGCGCGGCAGGTGGCGGCTGGCCGCCGCGTCGAGGGGTAGGTCGGGCCGCGTACGCTGGGCCAAGATGTCGGTGAGCAGGTAGGCGGCAGCCTCGCTTAGTAGCAAGGAATTTTTTGCCTTCACTTCCCCTAAAATCTTCCGTTGCGGGGCCAACGTGGACGAGCTAATTTTTAATTCTTCCCACCGGCCACCGTTGGCCAGGGCGGCATACAGCCCAGTTAGCTCTTCAAGCGTAGCGCCGCAACCGCCTAAAATGGTACTCAACCCCAGCCGGGGCGCATCGTGGGCCACCTGCCGAAAACCGGCCTGGCGCAGCGTGCTGGTGAAATTATCGACCCCGACTTCGGCCAAAACCCGCACGGCCGGAATATTAAGCGAGTAAGTCAGGGCGTGTTCCAGGGTCACTTCGCCTTGGTAATGCCGGTCGAAGTTTTCGGGCCGAAAACCCTGGAAGTTAGTGGGCACATCGGGCAGCACCGTTTTGGGCGTGGCGCGGCCGCGGTCGAAAGCCAAGCCGTAGAGCAGTGGCTTGAGCGTGGAGCCCGGCGAGCGCACGGCCCGCACGCCATCAACCTGCCCACTGGTGCGGCGGTCGTCGAAATCGGCCGAGCCGACGTAGGCCTCCACGGCGCGGGTTTTGTTGTTCACCACCAGCACGGCCGCCTGCGAAATACCCAGCGTAGCCAGCCGGCGCACATAGTTGCGGGCCAGGTCTTCGGCTTTGGCCTGGGTAGCTGGCCGAATCGTGCTGCGGATGAGCGCTGTGCCCGGCTGCGCCAGCACCAGTCGCCGCGCCAGGTGCGGCGCCAGGGTAGGGGCAGGGTGGCGCTGGGCCGCCAGCGGTTCGAGCAGCGCATCGGCAATATCCTGCGCGGGAAAAAGCTGGTGCTGCCCGAAATAGCGCAGCCAACGGTTGCGCTCGCGCAAAATGGCCGGGTTGCTTTTGCCCAGCACCAGCCCGCTTGGCCGGTTCGGAATGATGGCCAGCGTCACGGTTTGGGCCAGCGACAGGTAATCGGGTGGCTGCTGAAAATAGAGCAAGGCTGCCGATTTTACTCCCTCGACGTTGCTGCCGTACGGCACTAGGTTGAGGTAGAGCTGCAAGATTTCGGCCTTGCTGTAATGCGCCTCTAGCTGCGTAGCGCGCAGCATTTCCAGCAGTTTATTAGTAAAGGTGCGCTCCTTGGGTTCGAGTAGGCGGGCCACTTGCATGGTAATAGTGCTGGCCCCGGTGGTGCGCCCGCGGCCCAGCAGATTGCGAACCGCGGCCTGGCCTATTGCCAGCGGATTCACCCCAAAGTGGTAACGAAAATACCGGTCTTCCTTCTCGATAATGGCCGTTTGCAGCGCCGGAGTAATTTCGGATAGCTCCGTTTTCATCCGCCACTTTTGGGTGGGGTTGAGGTAGGCGTGCAGCACGGTGCCATCGGCGGCCAGCACCAGCGGCGAATATTGCGGGGCCGGCGGCAGCGGAAAAATTCGGTCGAGCGCCAGCACGAGCAGCACCGATAGTAGCAGGCCTACCCCCCCGCGCCGGGCGAGGCGGCTCCTCCAAAAGCGAAGCAGAAAAGCGGGCGCAAACTTGCCGGGCATGGCCAAAAAATGGGGGGTAGGGCCTGGGAAATGCTCGCCCGCCCGCGCCAACCTCTTATGCTTAGAAGTGCTACGCGGCCCGCGGCCCCAGATGCACCCGAAAGGTAGTGCCCTGGCCTTCCTCACTCTCCACTTCGATGCGGCCGCCGTGGGCCTGCACCAGGCGGTTGACCAGAAACAGCCCTACCCCCGTGCCTTCGGCTGCCTGCGGATGGAAGCGCCGAAATAACTGAAATAACTCAGTCCCATAGTGCTTTAGGTCGAGGCCTAGGCCATTGTCCTGCACCTCCAGCACGGGCTGGCCGGCCACGCACCGCGAGCGCAGCTGCACATGCGGCGGCCGGTCGGGGTGGCGGTACTTAAGGGCATTGGCCACCAGGTTGAGCAAGATGGTGCGCAGGTTGCCGCGCACGTAAGGCACTTCGGGTACCTCCCGAAAATCAAGTTGAATGTTGGCCTGCGTAGCCACCACCTGCGGGTGCAAAACCTCCAGAATATCAGCCGTGACGTCGGCCAGCGCCACCGGCTCGGCGGCCTGGGTGCTGGGCAGGCGGTTTTCTTCTACCAGGGTGGCTAGGTCGGTAATGGTGGTAGTGAGTGCGCTTAGCGACTTGTCCATGAAGTACAGCAACTGCGCATCGGCCGGGTTGGCGAAGGTGGCCGCGTGCTGAATCTCGTCAAACAAACCGCGCAGGTTGTTCACGGGCTGGCGCAAGTCGTGCGAGGCCGCGTACACAAAGTTGTCGAGGTCGGCGTTGGTGCGGGCCAGCTGCTGGTTGCTCACGCTCAACTGCTGGTTGCGGGCTTCTATTTCGGCGTTGGCGGCTTCGAGCTGGGCATTTTTTTCGTTCACTTCGCGGCGGGCAGCGGTCAGCTGGGCCAGCGAGTCGCGCAGCTGCTGGTTGGTGGCCTCCACCTCTTTGTGGTAGCTGGCCTGGTACTGGCGCCACTCGTTCTTTTCGATGGCGTGGCGCACCGTTTTGCGCAGCAGCTCGCGGTCGAACTGCTGCTTCACGAGGTAGTCGAATGCGCCGCTGTTGAGGGCGCGCACGGCCAGCGCCTCGCTGCCGCCGCCCGTTATCATCACGGTGCACAGGCTGTTGTGGGGGGCCAGCTTTTGCAGCTGGGCCAGCAGTTCTAGGCCGTCGATGTCGTGCAGGTTGTGGTCGAGCAGCACGCAGTCGGGTTGCACCTGCCTGAACATCACCAGGGCTTCCTCGCCCGAGGCTGCCTCAAACAGTTCCATGCGCTCGTCGCCGCTGCCTTCTTCTACTTTAAGAAAGCGCTTGTAGAGCAACCGGTCCTGCTCGTTGTCATCGACCAGCAATATCTTCTTCATCAGCAGCTACCTAGTGCAAAACCGGCAGCTCCGAAGCCTCCAGCCAGTAGTCAATAATAAGGCGAATACGCTCCTCCAAATCGGCGTAGGCAATGGGCTTGGTGAGGTAGCTATTGGCCCCCATGCGGTAGCAGTCCTCGATGTCGCGGCTGTTCGACGAAGTGCTGAAAATAATCACCGGAATCGTGCGCAGGTGCGCGTCTTGCTTAAGCGTATGCAGCACGGCGCGCCCGTCGGTGCCGGGCATATTGAGGTCGAGCAAAATAATGGCGGGTAGCGACTTGGGCCAAGCCGGATGCTTGCCATGGCCCTGCAAGTATTCGAGCGCTTGGTCGCCATCGGCGCAGCGCAGCACCGGGTTTTGCAGCGCGTATTTGCGAAAAGCCCGGCCCAAGGCCATAAAATCCTCGGCGCTGTCTTCCACTACAAGGATGGGCAAAAGGGGAGTAGACACTTAGTGGGCTTTTAGCAGTGAGAAATAAAATGTGGCACCTTGGCCTAGTACGGATTCTACCCAGAGTTCGCCACCGTGCTTCTCCACCATTTTTTTGGCAATAGCGAGGCCGGCCCCCGTGCCGCCACCAAACTTGTCCTGAGCGTGCAAACGCTTAAAAATTCGGAAAATGCTTTCGTGGTGCCGTTGTTCGATGCCAATGCCATTGTCCTGCACGTAAAAAACGTCGTAATCGGCCGGGTTGGCGGCCCCGCGCGGCCCGGCTTTGCCCGCCGGGGCCCAGCCCACGGTAATGCGCCGCTCGGGCTTGTTGTTGTACTTAATGGCGTTGGTAAACAGGTTGTTGAATACCTCGCGCAGCCGCACCGCATCGGCCTCGATAGTGGGCAGCGGGCCGCGCACATCCACGGTGGTGTGGGTTTGCTCGAAGCGCGGGCGCAACAGGTCGAGCACGTCGGCCACTAGCTCGTTCATGTCGGTGGGCACCAGTTCGAGGTCGAGGCGGCCCACCCGCGAGAGTTGCAGCAGCGAGTCGATGAGGGCTTCCATGCGCTGACTCAGGCGCACCAAGGTCTGAAGCTTGTCCACGCCGTCGGCATCGAGCAGCTCGGCGTAGTCTTCGAGCAAGAAGATGGAGTAGTTGTGAATGCCACGCAGCGGCTCTTTCAGGTCGTGCGAGGCCACGTAGGCGAAGGAATCCAGCTCGTCGTTGCTGCGCGCCAGTTCGGTATTGAGGCGCCCCAAACTAGCGGCGCGGGCCTGCAACTCGTTGAATACTTTGAGGCGCACATCGGCAATGTGCAGCCGAATGGCGTTGGCAGTTTCCAGCTCCAGGGGCAGCCACGGCGCGGCGGTGCTTTCAACCGTTTGGGCCCAGGCCGCAAACGACTGCCGGGGCGAGAGAAACAGCTGGCCATCTTCCATCTTGTGCACTTTCTCGTGCTTGCCGGCCCAGCGCACCGTTTGCAGCAGTTCGGGCCGAAACCAGAACAGGTAGTTGCCGGGCTCTTGGGCCAGGGCCACGGCCAGTACGCCGCTGGCCGTGGCGCGCATGGCCAGCCCCGCCTGGTTGAGCCGGGCGTAGGAATCCGTATGAAAAACGTCTTCCTCCAAGTGCTCGTCGAGCCAGGTAGCCAGCTCCCGAATTTGCGGGGGGGTAGGGGCATTGCCGAGCCGCACCACTTCGCCATCAAAGCAAATGGCCGCCCCGCCGCAGTTCAGCACGTCGAGCACAATGGGCACGGGCTGGTAGAGGCCCTCCACAAAGTTGACGTGGTTGCTCACCTGCTCTAGCAGCCGCACCTGAGCCTGCTGCAAGCGCAGCTGGTAGGCGTGCGTTTCGAGCTGCTCCTTGGTACTCAAGAGGGCCGAAAACGTTTTGCCAATAAATAGGCACAGCTCGCGCAGCTCGTAGCTCACCAGGCGCGGGGCATCGTGGTGGCACATGACCATGCCCCACAGCTTGCCGTCCTGAATGATGGAAATAGTCATGGTGGCCGCTACCCCCATGTTGCGCAAATACTCGATGTGGATGGGCGACACCGAGCGCAGCACCGCATACGTCATGTCGGGCGGGCGGCCGGTGCCGGGCGTGCGGGCCGGCACCAGGGGGGTAGGCGCGTAGTCGATGTCGGGGATGAAGCGCAGCCAGTTTTTGAGGTACATGGCCCGCGCCTGCTGCGGAATATCGGTCGCCGGGTAGTGCAGCCCCAGCAGCGGGTCGAGGTCGTCGCGCTTGGCTTCAGCCACCACTTCGCCACTTTCGTCGGCGGCAAAGCGGTACATGGCCACCCGCGCAAACCCCGTAATGTCGCGCACCTGCTCCACGGCGTACTGGCAGAAATCCAGCACGTTGGTCGCGCTTAGCATCTGGCTCAGCGTGTTGTTGAGGGCGGGCAGGCTCAGCACACTGGCCTCCTCTTCGGCCAAGGGCTCAAACTCGGCCCACAGCAGCCCGTCGTAGCGGTGCAGAATAAGCTTGTAGAACGGCTGGCCCGCCACGTGCTTGAGGCGCACGCCCAGCAGCTTAGTCGTTTCGGTGAGGGTAGGGAGCAGCGCCGCCACCTCGGCCAAGCGGCCGGGCCCCAGTAGCTCCTCCAGACCTTTGCCCAGCAAGTCTTCGGCCGCTAGGCCTATGAGCGCCTGGGTGTTAGCACTAGCCTGCACAATGCGGTGAGTATCCTCAGCCAGGCACAGCAGAAAGCCGTAGGGCTGCACCAGCCCCGGAATATGGATGGGCTCGCGGTCGCAGTTGGTGAGGGTGATGGTAGCCCCCACGAGGCTTTCATCGGTGAAGCTTACGGCTGATTGAGCCATGCGGATAGTTGCTGAAAAGTAAGGCTAGCCGACTGCACAATCTCGGCCTGATTAGCGGGGGTAGCGGCCGCGGCCAGCAGCTGGCAAAAGGCCTTCCACCGCGGCCCAGTTTGTGCGCCGTAACCCCCAAAATACGTGCGCAGCGGAATATCGGCCTTCGCTAGCTGCCGCGCTATCACTTGCCCACCCAGCGTCGAGCCCTCCAGCACGTACATGGCGCCCAGCAGCTGCGGCCAGCTGGCCAGCGGTGGCATAATGGGGCAAAGTGCTAAGGCTGAAGCCGGCACCTGCAAATCTTCCAGGATAAGGTGGGCGCGCTGGCGGGCCTCGGCTTCCCACTCCGGCCCTAGGTTTTGCTGGCGCAGCCGCGCCTCGTAGGGCACCAAAAAGCCGTACATCTTCGCCAAAAAATGCGCCGTGGCCGCGTAGCTCAGCGTGCCCGCCGCAAGGCTTTGGTTGAAGTGGTTTTGCTCTAGCAGGTCGTGCGCGGGCCGGGTTTCGGCGCGCAAGGCTTGCAAGATGGTCGGCGTTTCGGAGGGGGGTAGCATGGGTAGCGGGTTTCAAGTACAAAGAAACCGGTTCCTGCTAAAGTTTGCGGTTGAGGAGCAAGCGCCTAGTGGCGGATGAAGCCCACTCCTCAGCCAGCTAACTACTTCACTCGCACTACGCCGGCCCCGTTATAGGAATGATATTCCGCATTATACATGGCATCGGCGCTCACAGGACCCAGCTTGAAGGTGCCTTTGCTTACGGCGCGAGCCAGGTACATGAAATACTTGGGTTTGGGGGTAGCAGTGGTGAAGAGGTTGATGCGGTCATCGCGCACGTCGAGGTAGTCGGGCTGGGCCAAGCCGGGGAAGTTGGTCATGTCGCGGCTGGGAGTGAGGCGCGGGTTCTCGATTTCCAGCCCGGCAGGTAGCAAATCGGTGATGGCCACGTTCTTGACTTCACCGGCCGCATCGGCGCTTTGCAGGCTGATGACGACCATCACCAGGTCGTTTTGCTGGAAGGTGCCCTGGGTCATTGGCCTGCCGTCGCGGGTGGCGAACGCGCGGCGCACTTTCAGGTAGCTGTCTTCCTCGCGCACGCGGCCGCCGGCCGAAATACCTTCCTCCTCCCAGTAGTAATAAAGCGGGCCCGCGCCGCTGGCTTTTATCGTGAGCTGGCGGTTGGCCACGTTGTTCACGGTGAGGTCTTTGCCGCTGAATTTGCCGATTTCCTTGCCGTCGGCCAGCAGCGTAGCAGTGGTGGTGCTGGCCTGGCTGCGGCGCGCAATTTTGCCCAATGCCAGCAGCGCAAACGCCCGCTCCTGGGTATTGAGGTAGCGCGCCGTGCGCACCTGCCGGCTCAGCTGCCGGGCAATAGCGTTTACCTGCGGGTTGGTCGGGTCAGCTTCCAGCAAGGCATTCAGTGCCAGGGCTTCATCGCGGATGGGCGAGGCAAACGAATCGCCCAACTCGCGGCCCGACTTCTCGGCTGAAAACTGCCGGGGTAGCACCTCCTGGAACGCCCGCTGCTGCCCGCCCAGCGCGTAGGTGCAGGCCAGCAGAAAGCGCGCCTCCAAAGTGAGCAGCGGCCGGTTGGCCTTGTAATAATTCAGCGCCACGGCATCTTGGCGGCCGGCCAGCGCCAACACGTAGAGCGAGTAGGTGATTTCGCGCTTGGCAATGATGCGCTGCCGGGCCAGGCCATCGACGGTGAAATACTGATAAGGCTCCGTTTCGCGCTTCTTGAGGCGAAACTGCAAGTAGTGCAGCACCTTATCGAGGGTGCTCTGGTTCACGGCGAAGCCGGCTTGCTTGGCTTCGAGCAGAAAATGCGCGGCGTAGGCAGTGGCCCACCAGTTGTCGTAGTCGCCGCCCGGCCAGTAGCTCAGGCTGCCGTTGTAGAGCTGCATCGCTTCTATTTTGCGGATGGCCTCCTGCACGTTGTAGTTGGGGTTGTAGCGCTGGGCCCTACCCCCCGGTTTTTGCTGAAGCGTGGCCGCTAAATCGCCGAAATACAGCTGCGGGAACGCCGCCGACACGGTTTGCTCCAGGCAGCCGTAGGGGTATTGCAGCAAGTAGCTCAGGTCTTTAGAAAACTGGATGAGCGGCGAGCGGCTCAGCACCAGCTTGCTGCGCAAGGAGGAGGGTAGGAAATCGGTGCGCAGGTTGAGCACGGCGGGCGTACCAGCCGCTACCTCGCCGTTGCCGGTGCGCTTTTCGAGCGGCGCGGCCGGGCGGATGGGGATTTCGATGAGTTCGGAGAAAGTCTCCGTTGAGCCTTTTAAGCCAACGGCGACAATCTTGACGCTACCGTTGCCAATAGTTTGCCGAGCACCGATGTGGAAAGTGATTCTGCTCTCTTTATTAGGCAGCAGCGGTACAGTCCATTCCTCGTTTCGCCCTTTCATACTAATTCCATCAACTCCGTTTTCCGTAATGGGTTCAGCAGAAATGAGTGGGCCAGTAAGTTGCTTTGTAACCTTGACGAAAATTCTATCCTTGGTTGTATTCGTCAGCGTAACCGGCACGTCAATCGTGTCGCCGGGGCTCATAAAGCGGGGTAGGGCCGTCGAAATCACTACTGGGTCGGCCACGCGCATGGTTTGCTCGGCGTTGCCGAAAGCGTCGTCTTTGTAAGCCACAGCCATCACGCGCAGCGCGCCACTAAACTGTGGCACGCGCACCTTATAGCGCACTACTCCTGAGGCGTCGGCAGTAAGAATACCGCTCCATTTGGCCACCAACTTTACGCGGCGGCTGGGCACGGGGGTAGTGCGGCGGGCGAGGTCGGCCGCGTCGCCGCCGCTGCTGCTGGTGCCCATCTCGGGCAGCAGGAAGGGGTACACGTCGAAGGCATTGACTTCAAGCGCCCGCTTCTGGTAGAAGTAGCCGTAAGGGTCGGGCGTGTGGTAGTTTTTGCGCTGCAAAATGCCTTCATCTACCACGGCCAGCGTGACTTGCGCGCGGGGCGCCGTGTGCACCTCCACCGTTTGGAACACCTGCGAACGGCTCAGCTCCGGTGCCTTGATGCTGACGGCTAGGTGCGCGCCCGGCTTTTCCACCGTCAGTGGCACGAAGCCCCGCGCCACGGTGAGGGGTAGGGAATTGTCGGTGATGGGCCGGATGGCGGTGGCCGTGACGTACACATTCGGCACGTGCCCAGTGCGGATGGGAATGCTCACGCGCGCCGATTTCTGGTCGGTATCGACGTAGAAATGATCGAACACCCGGTCGCGTTCTACCGTCACCAAGATGCGACCGGGGAAGGGCGTTTTCAGTAGGAGCTGTGCGGTTTGGCCGGGCTCGTACTTCGGCTTGTCGGCCTCAATCGTTACCTCGCCTTCGGTGTTGACCTCAAACGAGTTGCCGGCCGTGTCGCCGCTGCCGTAGGCGTAGAAGTGCGCTGCCACGTAGCTTGCCGCGCCCGGCCGGCTCACCCGCACCTCGTACTCGCCCGAGTAAGTCGGCGTGAAAGTGAAGCTGGTGCCTACCCCTACCGACTGCGTTTGGCTACTCAGCACCTGCTCGCGCTTCTGCGAATTATAGATGTAGCGCCCGCCCTGGCGCTCGAGCACGGTTTCCCAGAGCAGCCGCACAATGCGCACCTGCGCCGTGGCCCGCGCGGGCTGGCCGCCCGGCGTGAGGGCCAGCAGCTTAAGCGGCAGCGCCTGCCGGGTGCTCACCAGCTCGGGCACTTTGGCAATGCCAAATAGGGTGGCTTGCGTCTGTACCTCGAAGGTAGCCAAGCGGTTAACGGGCCGGCCGGTTTCGTCGAATACAGTAGCAAAGGCTACCCCCTCCAGCGTGCCTAAGTCGCGCGCATCGGGCAGCACGTAGGTGGCGGTGCCACGCCCGGCGGCGTCAGTAGCGCCCTGGCTCACCGACTTTTGGAAGCGTTGCGCGATGCCCGAACTGGGCTCTTCGCTGCCTTCTTCGCCCTCGGTAGTAGAGCGGCTGGGCCGCTCGCCGGTGTTGATGTCGAAGTTATACTCGGGGTAATTCTTGGCTGAAAACTTCTTTTCCTTCAGCGAAAACTCGACTTCGAACTTGCGCCCGGCAGCGGGCGGCCCAAACAAGTTTTGCGCCGCGATGGTGGCCGTCACGGTCTGGGCCGGGCGCAGCACGGTGGGCGCGGCCGTAACGGTCACTTTCAACCGGTCAGGGATAAATTCCTCCACGCTCACCGCTTTCGAGGTCAGCAGCACGTCGTTGCCGGTCAGCACTTCGAGCTCGTAGAGGCCCGTCATCACGGTGGGGGGTAGGATGAAGCGCGACTCGACCGCGCCGGTGGCGCTCAGCTTTTCGCCGAAGCTGGCGTACTCCTTGCCCGTGGGCAGCAGCAGGCGCACCTTCACGGGTAGGCCGGCGGGCGGCGTGTGCCAATCCTCAGTGCGCACCACCACGTTGGTATGGATGGTGTCGCCGGGCCGGTATAGGTCGCGGTCGCCGTACAGAAATGCCTGGTAATGCGCGGCATTGCTGGTCAGGCCGCCCACCTCAAAACGCGATGTTTCGACCCGGCTGCCCTTGAGGCTCAAAAACGTAAAATCGGCGTCGCGGGTGGCTAGCACCATGCCCAGGCGCAGGGGGCTGCCGGCTACGCTGTCGAAGCGCGCCACGCCTTGGCCGTTGGTAATGGCGGTGCCCATCAGCTGGTTGTTGGTGCTGATGAAGCGCACCGTGGCGCCGCTCACCGGCCGCGCCGTGCGCAGCGAATTGAGAAAAACCACGGTGCCGCCGCCTACCCCCTGCTTGGCAATCAAGCCGAGGTCGGTGAGGGCCACCAGCTTATCCTGGCGCAGCCACTGGCGCTCGGTGTCTTGCACGCGTACCACGTAGAGGCCCTTAAGCGGCGCGTTGAATTCCAGGTCTTTGAGGTTGAGCGGCAGCAGGCGCAGGCCATTTTCCTTGGCTAGCCCGGTGGTGGCGTAAGTGCGGGTAAAAAGTACGTCGCCCCGGTTTTCGAGGTCATAATATTGGTAGCTGCGGTCTACGTAGTCGCCGTTTTCGTCTTGCTCGGGTTCGCCGTCCTCATTGGGTTCGTAGCCATACTGCTTATCGGTGCGCAATATTTCTTGGATGTTGCTGGCGTATACCTTCGCCACGGTCACCTTCACGTTGGCCACCTCATTCAGCCGCAGGCCCAGGTTGCGATTGCCCAGCGCATTGAGGTACATGGCTTTATCAGTACTGGCAAAGCTGATGCTCGGCTGGCTGTCGCCGAAGCTTACGCCTTGGTCAAACTTCTCCGCCAGCTGCCCGCCCAGCGTGCCGCGCAGGCCGGGGTCAATGCGCACTTGGTAGGTTTTGCCGACCTCGAAGCCGCCGCGCAGCGCCAAGCCGCTTTCCAAGGCTTCTACCTCGTAGGGCACGGCGGGCGTCACTTTCAGAAGCGGCTGGATATCAGCCACTGACACGGGCTGGTTAGTCAGCAGCGTTACTACCGCTTTGCCGTCTAGTATCTGGCCGGTTAGCTCGCGCACTTGCAGCGTTTGCTGGTCGGGCACCTCGCTGTCGGCTAGTAGCGGCTGGGTAGTCGCCTGGCTGCCAGCCACGGCTTGCAGCCCCGGCAAAACCTCAAAATGCAGCGGCTGGCCAGGCTTAACATCTTGGTTGATAGCAATAGCCAGCGTGCGGTCGGGCTCCGCGGCGGTGAGCGTAAAAGCTATCGGATGGCCGTTTTGGCTCACGCGCAAAAGGGGGCGCAAGTCGGCTGGTCGCACCGGGTAGTTGAATTGCACGTTGGCTCGCAGCTCGGCGGTACCCGCCGCCCGGTTGCTGCGCCCAAAAAACACCTGTGCCCCGCTGAGGTCCAGAAACGGCGTGTGAAATTTCGGGCGGCTCAACGTCAGCTTTTGCTTGCCTGAGGGCAAGGCGGCCGTGCGCAAACTAGCCGCAAAGGCCGTGCTCGGCCGAAACGGCTCTAGCGGCGAGAATACCAGCTCGCGCCCGTCGTTCGCCCACTTAAACTTGCCTTTAATGGCAGGTTCGAAAGCTACGTAGCGCGTAGTATCCCAGTGGTTTACCTGGCTGGCCGGTACTACTGGCTCTTCAAACGTGAAGACCAAGTTCTGGTACGGGTCAATTTCTTCGCCGGCGGCTTGGCTAGCCGCCGCAGCTTGGTTTTGGTCGGTTTTCTTCGAGCAAGAAAACGCAGAAAGCAACGACAAAAACAGCAGCGGCAGCAGGCAGCGTTGGCGCATAAGGGGCGGGTAGTAAGCGGAGCGGGAAAGGTAGCAAAAAAACGCAGCTACCCCACCGCTCCGCTGCTTAAACTACCTCACGCTAAGCTCTGGGTAGTACTTTTCTACTAGCATGTTGTGGAAGAAGAGTGCCACGGTATCGCGGATTTCTTGCTTAAAATCTCGCTTGCGCTGCGTGCGGGCCCGGTGGTTGGACTTAATACTCGCCAGCGGCTTTTCGGGGGTAGGAATAGGTAGCAGAAATAGCTTGCTGGTAGTTGGCTCGCCGGCAAACTGTTGCCAGAAGGCATCGTAATCGAAATAATGTTTGGGCCCCGCGCCAAGCTGCTGCTCCGAGCTGATGCCTACGGCGCACGTGATGCCCAGCGATACCGCCAAGCCATAAACAGCGTTAATCAACACGGTGGCGGGCGTAATATCACCCAAGGATTTAGTCGCGTAGCGCATCAGGGAGCTGTCCTTTGCCCCCTGCACCTGGCTGATAAGCAGGGCCTGCTCTGTTGCCGTGCCCACAATAGTACCCGGCACAATAACGAATGTCACCATTTGCACCAGCGTAGAGTTAAGCCGCAGGCTAACCGATAGTTCGCCCTCAAAGCCTGCCAGCGTTGGGTAAGACAGCGTGACGGTAAATAAATCCTCGCCGCATCTCATTTCCCAAATAACGGGTTGGTGCGCGATGGTAGTAAAAACTTCCTCGCCCAGCGTAGCCGCCAAAAATTGGTAATGATTTAGAATAGCATCCAGGCGCGCACTTCTGGAAAAACTAGAGGCTGCATAATGCCCCAGGTATTTATAAGGAAATTTCGCCTGCTTATCAAGTAATGGGTCCAGCGGAAAACGCTCCAGCAGGTTTTGCATGCGTTGAAACTCTTCGTGATTCAAACGCGCCTGAATAGTACGGAAGGTATATTTAAGCTGTAGTAATCCTGGCTGGGCAGATAAATAACGAAGAGCTGAAATGAATCTGTTTACGGGCGTATAATGCGTCATGCTATAATTACATTGTCTTGAGTGATTAGCAAATGTATCGCTATCAAAGCAATGTACAATAATTCATGTTTTTGATGAATTAGTAAAATGATAACATGCCCGGCTTTAAAAGAGAGCAAAACACTTTTTTTAAAGTAGTGAAGCCAATAAGTGTCGGGTTTTTACTTCATTTTTGATGAGTTATTTTATATTAATAGGATTCATGTGTAATTAGCAAAGTTATATTTTATGAACAATTAATGCTACCCATTTTATTGCCTTTATAAGCGTGCTGACTAGCAATTGTCGCCTTTATAGATAATATGTTTTGCTTGCCTGGCTGTCCTTTATAATAAACCCTAATGCTGTCACATCCCCACGAAGTTTTTCTTGAAGTAGCACAACGCCTGAGCTTTACTAAGGCCGGGCAAGCGCTGTTTATTAGCCAGTCGGCGGTGAGCAAGCAGGTAAAGGCCCTCGAAGAGCACTACAAAACGGGCCTCTTCGAACGGCTAGGGGGTAGCGTGCAACTCACACCTGCCGGTCAAAAATTATATCAAAAGCTGTTGCAGGCAAAGCAGTTGCAGCAAGAGCTGCAACAGGAAATGACCGAGTTGAACCCGGCTTTTGCGCCGGCGGTGCACCTGTTGCTGGGAGCTAGCACCACCATTTCGCTCTATGTGCTACCCCCCGTGGTAGCGGCTTACCTGCGGCAGCACCCGCAGCACCAGCTTAGCCTCAAAAACCGGAACAGCGACAATATTCTCAAGGCCTTATTGGACCACGAAATTGAACTGGGTATCATCGAAGGCATCCATAAAGTGAGCAATGTGACGTACACGCCGCTGCTCTCAGATGAGGTGGTGGCGGTATGTGCGGCGGCCAATCCGCTGGCTGGCCGCGTGCTCACCATCAGCGACTTGCTGCGTATTCCGTTGGCGCTGCGGGAGGTGGGTTCGGGTACGCTGGCCGTGCTCGAAGAAGCCCTGGAGCAGCAGCACATTAAGCTGGCGGCCCTGCCAGTGCGGGTGCGGCTGGGTGGCACCGAAGCGCTCAAAAACTTCGTGCGCGTCGAAACGACTTGCTTAGCGTTCCTACCCCGCCAAGCCGTGCTGAAGGAGCTAGCGAGTGGCGAGCTGACAGAAGTAAAAATCAAGGGTTTGTTTTTAGAGCGCAAATTCAATTTTATTCAGCGCAAGGGCACAGAGAATAATGGCCCTTACCGCGACTTTTTGCGGTTCACGCAGCGCTACTATTCCGTATTGGAATAGGCTATGCAAAAAAGCCATTTCGCTAGGGCATAGCAATCCGTATAGGGTAACCTCAACTTTGCCTTATGAAACGAGTAGCCACGTTGCCCCAGTCCCGCATTCATGCCCTGCACTGCGCCCAGTGCCAGACATCCTACTCGCCCTTCGAGCTGCAGAGCGTGTCGCCCTGCTGCCAACAGCCACTCGTGGCCGACTACGATATGAGCTGGCCGCTTACCCCCGGTGCTGGTATCAATTTGGCCGACAGCTCGATGTGGCGCTATGGCGCCCTGCTACCCCTGCTCGACGAGGCCAACAAAGTGACCTTGGGCGAAGGCCTGACGCCGCTGCTAACGCTGCCGCGCCTGGCTGCTCGCTACGATTTGCACGCCCTGCTGCTCAAGGACGAGGGCCAGAACCCTACCGGCTCGTTTAAGGCGCGGGGCCTGAGCATGGCCATTTCTAAAGCTAAAGAGCTGGGCGTGAGCGGCTGCATTATTCCCACGGCCGGCAACGCGGGGGTAGCAATGGCTGCTTACTGTGCCCGCGGTGGGCTGTCGGCTACCGTCGTGATGCCGCGCCACACTCCCGAGGCATTCAAGGAAGAATGTTATTGGTATGGAGCTCAGGTAGAATTAGTTGATGGCCTTATCAATGATTGCGCGGCCCGCGTGCGTCAGCTAAATGCTGGCGGCGAGCTGCTCGATATTTCGACCCTGAAGGAGCCCTATCGCCTCGAGGGGAAGAAAACCATGGGCTATGAAATTGCGGAGCAGCTCAACTGGCAGCTGCCCGACGTGCTACTCTACCCCGCTGGCGGCGGCACCGGCCTCATTGGTATTTGGAAAGCCTTTCGGGAAATGAAAGCGCTAGGCTGGCTCGCGCCCGAGGCTGCCCTACCCCGCATGGTGGCGGTGCAGGCCGAAAACTGCTGCCCGCTGCTCGAAACCTACCTTGGCCACCAGCCCAACTGCCATAACTATACCGGCCGCCCCACGCTGGCCAACGGCCTTGCCGTGCCCCGCCCCCTGGGCGAACCGCTGATGCTGGAGGTGCTGCGAGAATCGAACGGTACCGTAGTGGCTATCAGCGAAGAAGGCATGCTCGAAGGCATGCGCGAGCTGGGCCAGCAGGAAGGCTTGTTTGTGGCGCCCGAGGGGGCGGCCGTCTGGATGGCCGCCCGCAAATTGCTGGCCGAAGGCTGGCTGCACGCCGACGAGCGCATCCTGCTCCTCAACACCGGTAATGGCCAGAAATACATGAGCAACGTGGCCGGTCGCGCTTGGGCGTAGTGCCAAACCTCGCTTCGGTTGGAGCTAGGAATTAGTGTGGCTCTTAGTACTAAAACTGCACCCATAAAACCTGTAGAATTACCACCGCTGCACCCGAGCGCAAGGGTTGCTAAGTACGCGATTGCCTTAGGTGCTACGCAAAAAGGGGACCTTGCCCACCCGTGGCAAGGTCCCCTTTGGCAAGCTGCCTACGCTTGCCTATTGTTTCACAAATTTAAGCTGCTGCTTGACGGTGGGAGTATGCAGGCGTACCAGGTACAGGCCCGCTGCGTAGGTATTGACCTGCCACTGCACTTGCTGTGGCTGGCCGGCACTACTCGTGCCGCCGGCCAGCTTCTCTACCAGCCGGCCCTGCATGTCGTACACCGCCAGGGTATAAGCTTCGGTTTGAGCCAGCGCGAAGCGCAACTGCACGTGGTCGGTGCAGGGGTTGGGGCTGCCTTCCAGTAAGTTGGCCAGGGCCGCAGGCGCTTCCACTGCCTGGGTAGCAAGCGCTGCCTGGGCGGCCGGCTCGGTGCCATACACCAGCTTGCCAGCCAGGTAAGCCGTGATGTGGGGCTGCTCGGCCAGCGTGGCCAGGGGGCGGAACGAATAGTCGTTGGTTTGCGTGAGGTTGCTCCCATCGGCCCGGTGAATACGCAGCTGAATCTCGCCCGTATTGCCAGCGGGGGCGAATGTGCCCAGACGGGCAGCAAAGTGCAGCTCAGCATAGCTTTGGCCGTTCTGCTGGCCGGTTTGCACCGTAAAATTGGACGCTCCCAGCTTGGCATAGGCAACTGGCAACACTTGGGCTGGCGCGCCATCGGCGGTAAACCAGTAGCGCACGGTCAGGTCTTTGTAGTCGATGGCCGTTGTGCCTTCGTTGCGCACCTGCAGCTGCACCTGAATAGCCGAAGTGCTGGGCGCCAGGTCTTCATTAGCAGCAAATACCGTGAGGCTATTCACGGGCGGCCTTATCAAAACCTGGCTGGAAGTAACCGACTGGCCGTTGAGGGTAGCCGTGACTGAATAATAGCCCCATTCAGTTACGGTGATGCTGGGCCCGGTGGCGCCGGTGCTCCAGACGTAGCTGGCGCCAGGGGCGGGCGTGGTGCTGAGCGAGCCATCGGCATTGAGGCGGGCCAGGCGGTTTTGCCTGACGCCGTTGTAGTTAGTGAACGCGCCGCCAATGATGATTTGCCCGTTGGGCTGCACCACAATGACGTTGATGGGCGCCAGGTCGCCGGTAATGCTGCTGCCGCCCAAGGCGCCCTCCAAGCTGCCCGCCGGCGTTAGGCGGTACAGGTACGTGACCACGCCGGCGCCAAGGAAACTCGATGAGCCAACCAGAATCCGCCCGTCGGGCTGCACCGCCACGGTCGTGTTGCCCGTCTGCGTGTTGTTACTCGGCGAGTAATTAAACTCCACGTTACCCGCCAGGTCCAGCCGTTGCACAAAGCCTGCGCGAAATCCGATGAGGTACGCCGCGTACCCTCCCACCACCAGCTTGCCGTCGGGCTGCAGCGCCAGACTAGTGTAATAGTATCCTATCGGGTGAATGCCGCCCGACGTGCTCGGCAAGCCGGCGTAGCCGGTATCGAGGCTGCCATTGTAGTTCAGGCGCACGAGGCCCGGGCCAGCCACCAGGATTTTACCATCGGCCTGCAGGGCCAGGGCCGCTACGAGGGGGTAGGCGATGCTGGGCACGAACGTGGCTTCGAGGTTGCCGATGGTGTTGAGGCGGGCCAGGTAGGTGCGGGGCGTGCCGTTGTAGCTGGTGAAGTTGCCGCCCACAATCAGCTGCCCGTCGGGCTGCAGGGCCAGGGCCTTAACGGCGTCGTCAAAGCCGGTGCCGCTCTGCCGGAAGCTGGCATCCACGCTGCCGTCGGGGTCGAGGCGCATTAGGTTGCTGCGGGCCAGGCCCTTGTAGGTGCTAAAGCTGCCGCCCACCACGATACGGCCATCAGGCTGCAGCAGCACCGCGTTGACGGGCCCGTTGGGCCCGGCGCCCACCGCAAAGCTGGCGTCGAAGCTGCCGTCGGGGTTGAGGCGCACCAGGTTGTTGTGGGCCACCCCATTGTAGGCGCTGAAAGCCCCGCCGACCACGATTTTGCCATCCGGCTGCAGGGCCAGCGCGTTCACCGGGCCGTCGAAGCCCCCGCCAGTGTTCAGGGTGGGGTAGGCCACACTGGCCGTCAGCGTCTGGCTGAAACCCGCCGGCAGGCTGAGGGGGCCCGCCGGCGTCACCTGCACCACGAAGGGGGCCGCCGGCGCCACCGTGACCACCACGGCATTAGACGTGGCCGACTGCCCATTGGCGGTAGCCGTGACCGAGTACGTGCCCGAGAGCGCGACGCTGATACTGGGCCCGGTGGCCCCGTTGCTCCAGACGTAGCTGGCGTTGCCCACGGGTGTGGGCGTAGTGTTGAGCGGGCCATAGAGAGTGAGGCGGGCCAAGTGGTTGACGGTAGTGCCGTTGTAGTTAGTAAAAGCGCCGCCGATAATAATTTGCCCGTTGGGCTGCACCACAATGGCGTTGATGGGCGCCAGGTCGCCAACGACGCTGCTGCCGCCCAGCGTGCCGCCCAGGGCTTCCTCCTCCAGCGCGCCCGCCGCCGTCAGGCGCCTCAGGTACGTAACCATTCCGGTGGAGGAGAAACTCGAAGCTCCGACCAGAATCCGCCCGTCGCGCTCCACGGCCACGACCGTGTTGCCCGTCTGCGGGTTGTTACTCGGCGAGTAATTAAACTCTACGTTGCCCGCCAGGTCCAGCCGTTGCACAAAGCCCACGTGGGCGCCAATGAGGTACGCGGCATAGGCCCCCACCACCAGCTTGCCGTCGGGCTGCAGCGCCAGACTGGTGTAGTAATACGACACCGGGTGGATGCCGCCCGAACTGCCGCTCTTGTTGGCATAGCTGGTATCGAGGCTGCCGTTGTAGTTCAGGCGCACGAGGTAATTACCCCCCGCCAGGATTTTACCATCGGCCTGCAAAGCCAGCGCCAACACGGGAGAGGGTAAGCTGGGCACGAGCATGGCCTCAAGGTTGCCGATGGTGTTGAGGCGGGCCAGGTAGGTGCGGGCCGTGCCGTTGTAGCTCGTAAAGTTGCCGCCCACCAGCAGCTGGCCGTCGGGCTGCAAAGCCAGGGCGTTAACGGGACCATTAAAGCCCGTGCCGGTTTGCCGGAAGCTGGCATCCACGCTGCCGTCGGCGTTGAGGCGCACCAGGTTGCTGCGGGCCTGGCCCTGGTAGGTGCTAAAGCTGCCGCCCACCACGATGCGGCCATCCGGCTGCACCAGCACCGCGTTGGCGGGCCCGTTCAGGTCCGCGCCCACCACAAAGCTGGCGTCGAGGCTGCCGTCGGGGTTGAGGCGCACGAGGCCATTTCGAGCCGTGCCGTTGTAGCTGGTGAAGGCGCCCCCCACCACCACCTTGCCATCGGGCTGCAAGGCCAGCGCATTCACCGCGTCGTTGAAGCCCGTGCCTATCACAAAGGCCGGGTACGTGGCGTCGGCCGTCAGCGTCTGGCTGCTGCCCCCCGGCAAAGTAAGAGGTCCGGCCGGGGTCACACTTACCGTGAAGGGGGTAGCAGCCTGCCCATACGCCAGCCAAGGAGTGCCTAGCCCAAGCAGCAGCCCAAGCAGCAGCCCAAGCAGCCACATGCCCAGCCAGTTTTTGCGTTTAGTCAATTTTTCAGGAAGTACCGGCAGTTTCATAGGGAGGGTGGGAAGAGGTGAGGAAGAAAAAAGGCAGAAGCCACCGTTCAGCGCAACTTATTCAATGGCTTGCTAGTAACTATTTGGCCAGCAGGAAATTATTTAGGAATAATCTTCAAAAGTGTGTTCGCGAAGCAACAGACGCTGCCGAGGCGAACGCCCGCTTAGCGGGCTGCTGGGCTGGTGCCACGCGGCTTATCTTACCCAGCAGCGCTGCTACTTAGGCGGCGCTTGTGGCCCAAAAGCAGTTGGGAGGGACGCATAAAAAGGCACGAAGCCCTACCGGCACCGCCAGCGCTGTAGCAAGCAAGCAGTATTGGTAGCTGCCAATGTGGGTTGCGCATATTGAAGTGCGTGTAAAAAACCAGCAGCAAACGTGCTACCGTTGCTGGCAGGCGTTTGGCACCTACCAAGGCTGCATATTGTGCGGCGCCTTGGTAGTAATGGTCTCGGCAAAGCCGGGGCAATAAATAGTCAGCAACCCTCGCGCAGCGCCTTAAGTCAGCAGTAGATGAGGCCAAGCTAGGTGCTTGCAAAGGGGGTAGGGCCGGCCAGCAAGGGCGCACCTGCGCTGGCTATAGCCTTAGCGCAGTGGTCGCGGCGGCATAGCTTAGCGCGTGTTCAGAATCTCCATTTTCGCACTATGCTCAGCTTGTCGAAGCATGGCGAAAACCTCGGTATTAATAAGCTCCAAACACGCGCTAATCTGCTGGTTAGTAACTGCGCTTTAGGACCAAGTTGGCGAGGAAGTGTGCAAGAAATGTTTTCATAAGAAAAAGGAAGAAGTGAGGGCACAAAACGAGGTACCCGGCCCGGCCTGTCGGCGGAGTCGCTTGGCAGTTACTCGCTTAGTACACTGAAATTTAGCCGAATGAAATTGATTAATCAACGAGCGCAAATTATTTTTTTGAAATATTATTGCGAATAGGATTAAGAATAGCAGCAACCGGTTTTTTAGCCTGCTAGGCATAGTGTTTTTGACTGTGAGCTACGCACTTTATTTGCTAGCGACTCTCCCTAAAGCCACCTTTCCACTAGCAGTGGCGCTAATCGTGCCCGTCGCCAGTCTTCCCAGCCAAGACGGTGTAGCAGGTTAATGAACGGGGGGCAGCCCGCGCCAGCTACCAAGCGCGCCCGGTACCTTTGCCGGCCCATGCGCATTCTGCACGTTCTATCTGCCAATTTCTTTGCGGGCTCCGTGGCCTACGCTGTGGCCCTGGCCGAGGCGCACCGCCGCGAGGGCCACCAAGTGTGGCTGGCTTCGGATGCGCCTACCCTCCCTACCGGGGCCAAGGTGGTGCAATTGCCCATCAGCCAGCGCAAATACAAGCAGCGTCTGCGCAACATTCGGGCCTTGCGCCAACTGGTGCAGGCCCACGACATTGACGTGGTGCATGCCCACTCGCGGGCGGCGAGCTGGGTCAGCTACTTCGCGGTGCGCGGGCTGCTGGTGCCGCTGGTGAGCACCGTGCACGGCCGCCAGCACCTGCACACATCTACTTCGCTGTTTGATGTATACGGCGACAAAGTGATTGCCATTTGCGAGAACTTAGCCGAGCATTTGCGCCAGGAAGTGAAAATGGAACCGGCGAAAATAGCCGTGATTCCCAACGGAATAGGCTTTGGTTCGCCTGCCGGCGAAGAAACCCCGTGGAATAATCGCCTGGCCTTCATTGGCCGTTTCAACGGCCCCAAGGGCGAGCGCGCCGCCGCGCTGTTTGAGCACGTTTTCCCCCCGCTGCTGCGCGAGTTTGGGCAGTTGCGTGTGGCGCTCATCGGCGGCGAGCTCGACCACTTGCCCGCTACCGGCAAAGCGGCCCTAGCGGCCCTGCAAAGCGAGTTTGGTACGCGCATCGAAGTAGTAGGCTTCACCGACGATGTGCCCGGCTGGCTGCTCAAAACCGACCTCGTCATCGGGGCCGGAAGGGTAGCGATAGAAGCGCTGGGCGCCGGCCGGGCCGTGCTGGCCCTGGGCGAAGCCTGCTACGCCGGCCGCGTAACAGCGGCTACTTACGCGGCCGCGGCGGCCTCCAACTTCGGCGATATCTTGGCGCAGCAGGGGGGGGTAGGGCCCGTCGATTGGGCGCTGGTGCTGCGCGAGGCGCGAGACTATTGGCAGCAGCCGGCGCGCGTGGCACCAGCCTTGCAGCAGCACGTGCGCGCTGATTACGACCTGCCGACCATTGCGACGCGGGTGCTGACGGTGTACGAGTCGGCGCGCATGAAGAAGGCGGTGCCGGCATTTATTCCGGTGCTCATGTACCACAAAATTCCGGATGCGCCGCCCGCGACCAAGCACCAGATTTTTGTCACGAAGGAGAATTTTGCCAAGCACCTGGCCTATTTCAAGCAGCACAAATTCAGCCCCATAACCTTTCGCGATTACCAAGACTTTGCCAGTGGCCGGCGCAAGCTGGCGGAGTTTCCACGCCGGCCCATCATCCTGACGTTCGACGACGGCTACACCGATAACTATACCAACTTGCTGCCGCTTATGCAGCAATATGGCTACCGCGGTGTGCTGTATTTGCTCGGCGATTTTGAGGTGCGCTACAACCAGTGGGACCTGGCCGCCGACCCCACCGAGCCCCGCGCCGACATCATGAGCGAGACGCAAAAGCGCGCTTTCGTGGCGGCGGGCTGGGAAATAGGCGCGCACACCATGAGCCACCCGCGGCTGGCAGCCCTACCCCCCGCCGCGGCCGCCACCGAAATTGCGCAAAGCAAGGCCGCGCTGGAAAGCCGCCTGGGCATCGAAATGCTGTCCTTCGCCTACCCCTACGGCGACCTAAGCGCCGGCACCAAAGCGCTGGTGCAGCAGGCCGGTTTCACCTACGCCGTGGCTACCGACTCGGGCGGTATGCACCTGGAAGACGACCGCATGCAGATTTTTCGCGTCAACATGTTTCCGCACGAAACGGGGGGTAGCCTGTTCAAAAAAACGGCTTCTTGGTACCGACGCTACTACCGCTGGAAGCGGAAAAAGTAAGGACTTACCGCAAGGCAAACACCCAGGTATAAGCCAGCGTACCGAACAAAAATGCCGTGAATAGCATGCCCGCGGCCCCACCGCCCAGGCCCAGTGCGGCTAGTGCCGCACTAGCCAGCCCAATACCCGCCAGCGCCCAACCGGCCCAGCGCGAGCGCGCCCGTTGCTCGGGCCGGTGGCTCAGCTGTTCGGTGCCCACCAGCGGAAACAGCAGCCCCAGCGCCACAAAACCCAGCGTGCCCAGGCCCGGCACGGCTGGCCGCGCCAGCGCGCCAATAGTTGCCGCTACCCCTACCCCCAGCAACGCCAGGAAGTGGTTGGAATGCCGACGTTGCGCCTCGCTCAGGGCGTAGCGGCCGTAGCGGTTGAGGCGCAGCAGCGACTCAAACAGCACATCGCTAAACCAACTCATGTAGGCAAAGGCCAGGTACAGCGGCAGCAGCACCGGCACGAAGCGCGCCACCACGTAGGCCCCCAAAAACAGCCCCCGCCGCACTCCGGCGCTCAGCGAATTGGTCCAGTAAATGAAGCGCATAAACGTGCGGTACACCCAGTAGCGCGCCTTGAGCGCTTCCACCAGCCCCGCGCGTGCAAACTCGGAGGTAGGGTCGAGGCGCAGTGCTTCGCGAAAATGAGCCAGCGCTTCTTGCGAGTGGTTGGTTTCGAGGGCTACCCAACCGGCTTGGGCATGAATGCTGCTGCTCTCGGAGCCGTAGCCCAGGGCCGAGCGGGCGGCGTCGCTCGCCTCTTGGCGGCGGCCCTGGCGGGCCAGCGCTCGCGCTT
Organism: Hymenobacter ginkgonis; assembly: GCF_009755225.1. Classification (GTDB taxonomy): domain Bacteria; phylum Bacteroidota; class Bacteroidia; order Cytophagales; family Hymenobacteraceae; genus Hymenobacter; species Hymenobacter ginkgonis. The sequence continues at coordinate 97,735 of NZ_WQKZ01000004.1, read as the reverse complement.
GCAAACTGTGCAGGCCGGCGTGTTCGGCATCGAACTGAAGGCCGGTTTGGGTGGCTTGCAGGGCCGCCTGCCACTGGCCACTTGCTAGGCGCAGCGAGCCAAGCAGGTGGTAATAATCAGCATCGGTAGGGTCGAGGGCCAGCGCTTGGTTGATGGCGGCCAGCGCCTCGGCGGTGCGGTGCTGTCGGTGCTCTACCAGGGCTAAAGTATAAAAGGCAAAATCGTACTCCGGCGCCAGGTGAATGGCCAACTCGGCTTCGCTCCGCGCTTCGCCAAATTCCTCTTGCTCGAGCAAACACACGGCAAGCAGGGCGTGGGCCACATAATCGTACGGGTCGAGGCTGAGCTGGCGGCGCAGCTCGGTAGCAGCTTGCACGTGGCGCTGCTGGCTCAAGAGCAGTTGCACGCGGGGTAGGTAGTCGGTTTGAGAATCGTTCACGCGGGACGGGCGGCCGAAAGCCGCTACGAAGGTTTAGAAGTCGGTTTGCTTGTCGATTTGCTTTCTAAGCAAATAAAGGCCGAGGTGGAAAAGGCTACCCCCCAGCAAGAGGCCCAACATCTGCGGCATACTGAGCGGTTTACTGGCATCGAATAGGTGGAGGTAATCGCCTAGCAACAGCAGCACGGGTAGCAGCAGTACCAGGCCTAGCCACAGCTTAAGCCGGCGCTGCCAAACCTGGGCGCGCGCGAGCTGAAACAACGGGTCGTGCCGGGTTAGCCACCACCCAAGTAGCCAAAAGAAAGGGAGTAGTAAAAGCGTATTGCCGCCCCGGTAGCTAAGGACCCGCTGCTTCTGCCACTCGTGGCGCAGCTGCTGTCGCCGTTGCACCATCCAAGGGGGCCAGTGCTGCTCGCGCCGGGCCTGCCGCAGCAAGGGCACTAGCTCGGCGCTGTGCACGGGGTCTAATTGTAGCGCCATTGCCAAATGAGCGGCCGCTTGCTGGGGTTCGGCGCGCCTGAGCAGCTGCTTACCCCGGTGGGCGTGCGCCAGCGAGCTATTGGGGGCGAGGCGCAGCAATTGCCGAAAGCCGAGGTCGGCCGCGTTCGGCTCGCTTAGCTGCTCTTGCGCCAAAGCTCGCCACAGCAAACAATCCAAGTGGCGGGCGTCGATGGCCAGCCCACTTTCCGCGCTAGTTACGGCTTCGTCGGGGCGGTGCAGCAGGTACTGCAATTGCGCCAGAAACGCCTGGTTGCCGGCCGCAAGCGGGTTGAGGCGGAGCGCTTCCTGAATGGCATCTACGGCGGGCCACAACTTGCCCTGCTGCCCATATACGCGCGCCAAAGCGGCAAAAACGCTGGGGTTTTGCGGTGCTTGTGCCACTGCTTGCTGCGCGGTGGCGATGGCTTCGGGCAGGCGGCTTAACTGCCGCAATGCCTCGGTGCGGGCCAGCAGCGCCGACACTGACCCTGGCGCTTGGGCTAGCAGCCGGTCGGTCATTGCTAGCGCCAACGCGGGCCGGCGCAGCTGCAGCAACTGCCACACGTGCTGCACGCTAAGCGAGCGGCTTGCAAACTGCGCTTCCATCGGGGCTAGCTGCCTGGCTTCTTCACGCCCAAATACACCAAAATCTCGTCGTAGAGCCCGCCCTCATTCGAGTACAGCGCGTAGTTGCGGGCAGTGGCAAACCATTCTTTGGTGCTCGGCTTCACGAGCTTGGCGGCGTCGAGCAAGTCGCTTTGCTCGATGGGCAGTGGCCGGCCGGCGCGCATCGACTCGCGCAAGCGGGTATCGATGGCGCCTTCGACCACGGCCTTGAGGTCGGCCCCGCTGAGGCCGGCGGTGCGGGCAGCTATGGCAGCAGCGTTTACGCCGGCAGCCAGCGGCTTATCCTTCAACAAAATCTCCAGCGTGCTGGCACGGGCAGCCTCGTCGGGCGGCGTCACGAGCACTATTTTGTCGAAGCGGCCGGGGCGGCGAAAGGCGGGATCGAGGTGCCAAGGCGCATTGGTGGCGGCCATGATGAGCACGCCCTCGTTGGAGGCCGACACGCCGTCCAGTTCTTCCAAAAACTGGTTAATAACTGTGCGGCCCGCGCTTTGGCGCAAGTCGTGGCGGTTGGCGGCCAACGCATCTACTTCGTCAAAAAACAGCACGCACGGCGCCTGCGCCCGCGCCAGCTCAAATAACTGATGCAAGTTTTTCTCGCTGTTGCCGAGCCACATATCCAAAATTTCGGCAATGCCGACGCTCAAGAAGCTGGCCTGAATTTCGCCGGCCGTAGCGCGGGCCAGGTAGGTTTTGCCGCAGCCGGGCGGGCCGTACAGCAGCAGGCCGCCGCCGCTGGCTTTGCCGTAGGCCTTGTACAAATCGGGAAAGTGCAGCGGATGAATAATCTTGAGCCGAATCTCCTCCTTCACCGCCTCCATGCCGCCCACATCGGCAAAGTTGATGCGCGGCTTTTCGAGGCCCAGCAGGTTGGGCGTCGAGGGGGGGGTAGGGCCGTCGAACCCCGCCGCGCCGCTGGCTGGCACCCGGCGCGGCGCGGCGGCTTGCAGCTCCTGGGCCAAGGCGGCGTCGGCCAAACCGGCATCGAGCTGAATGGCTTGGGCGTAAGCCTCGCGGGCGGCATCGGGCTGCTGGGTGGCGTGCAGCAAGCGGGCGTGCAGCAGGTGCGCCGAGCCCAGGTCGGCGTGGTGGCTCAGCACCTCCTCCACCACCACGAAGGCCGCCGATGTTTTGCCCAGCGCCAAGTAGGCCTCGGCTAGCCCCAACTGCAAGGTAGCATCGGTGGGGTACCGGCGTAGGCCTTCGCGATACAGCTCCTCCGCCTGTTGGTGCTGGCCGGCTTGGCGCAGTAGCCCGCCCACGTGGTGGCGAAGCGGCAGGTTGTCGGGCGAAAACTGGAGGGCATCGAGCAGCGGCTGGATAGTGGCGTCGGGCATAGGACAATACAGATAAAAAGCGGACGCACGAAAGTACAGCCGAGGGCTGCCCGTTGCTACGCCTTAGGCGCGCCGCAACGCAGCAAAATAGCGGCCCCATCAGCTTCGCTCAGGCCGCTTATTTCTACTTTCTTAAACGGAGCTGTGTGGCCGCTCAGCAGTTGCACCTGGCTTTTGGCTACCCCAAATAAGTCGGCCAGAAAGGCTAGCAGCACGGCATTGGCCTGGCCGTCTTGCGGCGGGGCCGCCAGGCGCACCGTCCAGCGGCCGGCGGGGCCGGGCAGCAGCTGGTTTTGGCGGGCATTGGGCTTGGCCTGAAGGTGCAAAATCATTGCGGCGGGTTGATTTTGGCTTGCCCTACCGGGCACACATCCAGCATGATGCAGCGCCCGCAGGCGGGGCTGTGAAAAAAGCAGCATTTCTGCCCGTGATACATGAGGGCTTCGTGGTGGTCGTATACCTGCTGGGCTGTCCAGTCGGGGGGTAGGAGCGCCGCCAGCAGCGCGTGGGCTGGCCCCTCGCCCACCTTGGGGCCAATAAGGCCGAGGCGCTGCGCCACGCGGTGGTGGTGGCTATCGACGGGCATGGTGGGTAGGCGCAACGTGCTGAACAGCAGCGTGGCCGCGCTGGTTTTGGGGCCTACCCCCGTAATGCTTTCGAGCCAAGCCCGTGCTTCCGGAATGGGCCGGTTGGCCAAGAAATCGAGCGAGCACGGCGGCAGGTTTTCATCGCCGCAGCGGCGGCTGATTTCCAGCAGCACAGCTTGGATGCGGGGCGCCTTTTGCTCGGGCCAGGTGCAGGCGCTCAGGGCGCGCTGCACGTCGAGGGTAGGGGCGTCGCGCACAGCTTCCCAGGTCGGGAAGGTAGCGCGCAACTGCTGATAGGCGCGGTGTGAATCGGCATTCTTCGTGCGGTGCGAGAGCAGTGCACTAATTAATTCGCTTAGCGGGTCTTTATCGCTGAAAAACAAAAACGGCGCCCCATACTCGGCACACAGCCGCTCGTGCGCTAGCAGCGCCAGTTGCTGGCGAGCCGAAAAGTCGGGAGAAACTACGGGTGCCGCGGCGCGAGAAGAAGCCATAAAACAGGGTACTGCAAACACCCCGTAGAGGTTGGCAATACCCTTATTTTATGTAAGCACAGGGTTGAAAATTCAACCCTGCTTACTGCTCACCACCTAGCGATACTGCCCAGCGCTGTTATAGAGTGCAATGGCTTGCCGCTGAGCCGACGCCTGCTTGCCTTGCAGCACAATGGGCACTATCAAGACCGGAATAGCCGCGTAGAATAGCGGCGAAATGCCGTTGCTCTGGCCGGGACGCAGCGACTGCACCAGGCCAGCTATCAGCAGGCCGCCGCCAGCCACGTAGGCGATGGTGGAGGATGCTTGCAGGCGGCGGGCCTGGGCCAGCAGCGCCTGAGCGCCGGCATTGTCGGTGGTAGCCAGGGCCAGGTTGCGCGAATTCAGGTTCTGAATCGGGCCATTGTCTTTCGAGAAGTACTCGGTTTTGGTAGTGCGGTAGCCCCCATAGGGGTAGCCCCCAAAGCCGCCGTAGCCGAACCCGCCGTACCCCAGGCCGCCGTAGCCCGGCATGCCGTAGCCCGGCGAATAATTGGTATTATAGGTGGCGTAGAGACTGATACGGCCGGTTTTTTCGCGGCGCAGGGTCGCCTCGCGCGACGAGCCGGGTAGGGTAGTACGCACGTAGTGGCCGGTTTCATTCTCATAAAAGCCCACCTCGCTAAGGTCTACGCGCCGCTGCCCGTCTAGCAGCAGAAAGCTGCGCCCAAAGAGCGGCGACTTCGTTTCAACGTCGTACACATTATACACCGCCCCGTTCTTGAGACCCACTTGGTAGCGCGTTGGCCGAGTAGAGCCCCCCATAATGTAGGGCCGGTTGAAGGGCGACTCGCCGGGCGCGGGGGGCGTGGCGGCCGGCGCTGGCTGAGCAGCCGGTGTGGTCGCCACTTGGGCCGGCCGGGTCGAGTCGGCGGCGATAGGTGCGGCCGGCACCGGAGCTGGCGCCGCCTCCAGCTGCCGGGGCGGCGGCGGGGCCTGGCGCGGTGCGGGCGCGGGCAGGGTGGGGGCACCGCCAAGCTGCCGCGGCGCATCTTGGGCCGTGGCTTCTAAGCAAATAGCGCTCAGCCCGAAGGCCAGCGCCGCAACGAGCGGAGATTTCATGCAGACAAATAAAAGCCAAATTTGTCAACGATAGTCAACACGCCCCTAACGCCGCCAACCGCCGCAAAAGTGCCCTACCCCCCGCCAATAGGGGGAGGGGGTAGGGCGTTCAGGGGCAATTCATTTTTAGGAATGAGTTGCCCCTTGATAGTCATTATTTTAGCAGTTTCTCCAGCAGGCTTAGGCTGTCCACCAAATCATCGCCCGAAGCAAAATCCAGCGGCTTCAAAATGTAGCCGCTTACGCCCAGCCGCTCGGCGTCGGCGCGGTCGGTATCCATGCCCGAAGTAGTAGTGATAAACACTGGAATATCCTGGAGTTGGGGGGTAGCCCGCAGCACCTCCAGAAACTCGATGCCATTCATGCGGGGCATGTTCAGGTCGAGCAAAATGACTTCGGGCAGCGGCTCGATGGCCACGGTGCCGTTGCGGCCCAGCAGCATATCCAGGGCTTCTTCGCCGTTGAAGGCCGTGTGCAGCTCGTGCGGCACGTTGAAGCGAGCAAACGACTTCTGGGCCGTCATGGTGTCGAATATATCGTCTTCAACTAATAAAACGGAACGCATGGGGTCGGGGAAATAAGGGGGTGGGTAGCTAAGTAGTTGCTTAGGTAATAGGGGGTTGCTGTCGAGTGGCGCACTCACTGCGGGGCTTATTTACTTTTGGGCCAAGTAAAAATAAAGGTGGCGCCCTGGCCGAGTACCGACTCGACGCGCACGCTGCCCTGCTGGTCTTCCACCACTTTTTTAACAATGCTCAGGCCGATGCCGGTGCTTTCGGCGGTGTGGCGGTCGCGCAGAGTTTGGAACAGTAAAAATATCTTCTGGTGGTGCTCGGGCGCAATGCCCGGGCCATTGTCTTGCACCCGAAATTCGTACTGCTGGCCCAAATCGTGGCTGCTAATGGCGATGCGGCCGGGGCTGGTGTAGCCGTGGTACTTCACGGCGTTGCTGAGCAAGTTGGTGAATACCTGCTGCAAGCTCAGGCGGTCGGTGAGGAAGGTGGGTAGGCCGGGTGCCAGCACCAGCTCAAAGCCGGGCGGCACCACCAGGTCGGCCACTTCGCGCACCAGGTCGGGCACGCGCACTTCAACTAGCTGGCGCTCGGCGCGGCTAGCGCGGGCGTAGGCCAGCAGGCCGTTGATGAGGTCTTCGAGGCGGGCCAGGCGGCCCTTCATCTGGGTGAGGTAGGTGCGCAGCTGCGGCGACAAGTCGGTGGCTTCCTCTTCTATCCACTGCACCAGCGAGCTCAGGCCACGCAGCGGCGCTTTGAGGTCGTGCGAGGCTACGTAGGCAAATTGGTCGAGCTCTTTGTTGCGGTTTTCGAGGGTCGTAAAGGCTACGTCGAGCGCCTGAGTCATCTGGTTGAGCAGTTGGCCCAGCGAAGCCAGCCGGTCTTGCTGCTGGCCCGAATCGGTAATTTTTACTTTATAATCGCCCTGCACCACTTGGCGCGTGAGGTGCTCCATGGCTCGGATGCGCTGGGCCATATCGAGGTTGGTGCGCGTGAGCTCCAGGCGCAGGCGGTCGTTGGCTTTTAGCTCGCCTACTATCTTATTGAAGAGCCACAGCACAATAATGACGGCCAGCACCGCCGAAAAGATAATGGCCGACGGTGCCAGATTTTGGTAGATACTTTGCTGGCGGTTGCGGCTCAGCAGCAGGTCTTCTTCGCTCAGCCGTAGCCGCGTTACTACCCCCTTAAATTGGCGTAGGGGCTGGCGCTCGCTCAGCAGCAGGGCCTGCGCTACGGCGGGCGAAGGGGGGTAGGCGCGGTACAGGGCCAACTCGCGGGCCTGGCTGTCTAGGAGCTGGCACAGGGTGTCGGCGCGGGCGTGCTGAATGGGCTGGTCGGCCACTAGGGCTTGCAGCTGGCGGGCCTGCACGGGTATTTGGGCCGCGTTGGTAGCGTAGCTGCGCAGGTACGAGGTATCGCTGACCATCAAATAGTTGCGCACGCCGCTCTGCGCATCGCGGATGGCCAGGCGTAGGTTGTCCGTTTTTTGCAGCACCTGGTACGAATGCTCTACCAGCTTGGTGTAGCGGCTTAGCTGCTGAATGGTGACGTAGGCCGTGATGGACGTAGCCACCAGCACCGACAGGGCGATGGCAAAGCCCAGTAGTATCTTGGTATTAAGCCGAATAGCCAAAGTGAAGGCAGGGCGTTAGTGAAAAAACGAGGTAAATAATCCAACGAAGATGGGTGCTGGCTTGCGAAAAGCCCCGGCTGCGCCACCACGTGGTCGGGCCCGGCCAAGGGGGTAGGGAAGGGGGGCATTTTACGGCCCAGCCGCCTGCTTGCTACCTTCGCCCCATGTACGCCGCCCGCCCCGCCCAGCCCGACCGCATTACCAGCCTGCACAATCCACGCATCAAGGAGGTGCTGCGCTTGCAGGATAAGGCTGCCGAGCGCCGCCGCCAGGGCCTAACCTTGGTAGAGGGATACCGCGAGCTGACCAACGCCCAAGCGGCCGGCTGGGCCGTGGCCACGCTTTTTGTGTGCGAAGAATTGGCTGGCGCCGAGCTAACTCAATTGCTGCTGGCGCCTACCCGCCTCGTGCCGCGCCCCTACGAGTATCTGCCCGTGAGTGCCGCCGTGTTTGCCAAGCTGGCCGTGCGCGAGCGTTCCGATGGTGTGCTGGCTGTGCTGCACACGCCACGCCGCACCCTGGCCGACCTCGTGCTACCCGCTAACCCGCTGCTGCTAGTTTTAGAAGCTGTGGAAAAGCCCGGCAACCTCGGCGCCATTTTGCGCACCGCAGATGCCGCGCCGGCTCACGCGGTGCTGGTCGGCGACCCGCGCACCGATTTATATAATCCCAATGTCATTCGGGCCAGCTTGGGCGGCATCTTCACGGTGCCCACTGTGGCCGCGCCCATGAGTGAGGTACTAGCTTTTTTGAAGGACAGGGGCATTCGCACTTTTGCCGCCGCCCTAGCCGACGAGGCAAAAGCGTACACCAACACCAGTTTTAGGGGCCCCACGGCGCTGGTACTGGGTACCGAAGCCGACGGCCTCACGCCTGCCACCCGCCAAGCCTGCGACGAGACGATTATTATTCCCATGCGCGGCGTGCTCGACTCGCTCAATGTGAGCGTGGCCGCTGCCGTACTCACTTTCGAGGCAGTGCGCCAGCGCGAGGGGTAGGGTTAATACACCGCTAGCTCAAAGCCCAGTTCTTTTGCCAGCCGCCGCGCGTCTTCAGCGTGTCCTTCAGCTACTAAGCTCAGGGGGTACGAGTCGCTATCCAGGGTAAGTAGCACCAGCGCTAAGCCCAGTGGTTCCAGCGCATCCTGCAAGGCATCGAGGGCTTCGGGCCCGCCGGCGCTGCGGGCCACCGAGGGGGGTAGGCGCAGGCGCTCAGAGCGGCCTTGATGCTCCAAGATGTCATTGAGGCCTTCGGCGGTATCGCTAGCCGGGTCTTGGTAGTCGCTTTCCCAGAGCAAATCTTCGCTCAGCAGCGCGTCGATAAGGGCCACGTCGCGCAGCTCTTGGGGGGGTAGGGCAGCTTCCATGCCGCGCTCGGCTAGCTCCTCGGCAAACTGGCTTTGGTACGCCGCGGGCTCACGCAGCACCAGTGTCAGCCGCTCGCTGAGGCGCTGGGTAGCGTCGTCATCAGCAAGGGTAAAGAAGCGAATAAATTGGGTCAGGGCGGCTTGGTTCATACTCACGAATTTTCGCAAAGGTCAACAAAAAGGCGCGGTTGGGGCCGCGCCTTGCTTGCAAAAATTCCGGGTGTGCCCGCGCTGCCTCCTATTGCTTGGCAATACGTTGAGTAAAATTCCCGGTACTAGTTTCCAAACGTAGCGTGTATAAGCCGGCCGCCAAAGCCGATAAATCAAGCTGCTGGCTGGTGCCCGTAAAGGATGTGCTAAGGTGCACCCGGCCGCACACATCGCCAATCGTGAGGCGGCCTGTGGTAGCAATAGCCGCCTGCACCGTTAGCAGCTGCGTAGTAGGCACTGGGTAAATTTGCCAGCCAGCAGCGCGGGCCGGTTGTTGCGCTAATACGCTGCTGCCTAAAGCATAGTCCTTAATCGTTAGGCTGACGGGGTCAGCAGTGTTGGTTACTTGCAAGCGCACCCAGCCGTAGCGCCAACCTGCCGCTAGCCCAGTGCGTAGCCGCACAGCCAGGTAATGTTCTTGGCCGCCGAGCCAGTAGCCAAAAGATTGAATGCCCGCTGGATTATTGCCAAAGCGCGTCAAGAAAGACGACCCGTACGGATAAATAGTGCTGCGACTGCCCCACACATTGGGCGGCGCCGTAGGGCTGGGCTGCGCCATACGCTGCTGAATAGAATCGTTGCTGGCAAACGCCACAATATAAGGTGCTTGCGAAGCCGAATAAATGGCCACGTTGTCGTGCAAGGGTAACACGCGCGTTTCGGCCTCACTCGGAAAATTACTAGTATTGGTGTAAGCAGCCAAGCGTAAGTCAAAGCGGCCGTCAGCATCCAAATCTAGCGAATCTAGCGCATTGCTTACCCCCGTTTTGCGGGCTACCAGCACTTTATCGGGCACTAAGTCCACGTAAGTAGCGCCAGCCGCCCGGCCAGCTAATATGTATTGAGCATACACCGGCTGGCTACCAAGTAGCATCGCCCCTAACACGCCGCAGGCCAGTAAAGAACGATGCATCAAAATGTGGGGGTAGGGCGTTGGTATGATGCACAAAACTAAGTAGCTAGAGGGCGCTGCGTCAAATCACTCACCTGATAGCCAATAAAAAAGGCGCGACCGAAGCCGCGCCTTTTCAACATTACCTGCGTCTGAAGCTGTGAAATCACAAGAGTCAGCGCAAATCTGCCATCTACTCAGCCGTTTTGGCGTAGCGTAGGCGCTCGTTTTCGTCGAGCAAAATCTTGCGCATCCGTACCGATTTCGGCGTTACTTCTAGGTATTCATCCTTCTGGATGTATTCCATGGCTTCCTCCAGCGAGAACTGGCGCTTGGGCACAATCTTCGCGTTGTCATCTGTGCCCGAAGCACGCATGTTGGTCAGTTTCTTGCCCTTCTGAATGTTGATGGTCAAGTCGTTGGGGCGAGTGTGCTCGCCGATAACCTGGCCAGCATATACTTCCTCACCTGGGTCCACGAAGAACGAGCCACGGTCCTGCATCTTATCGATGGTGTAAGCGGTACCCGGACCGGTTTCCAGCGAAATGAGCGAACCCGCGATACGGCCGGGAATCGGGCCTTTGTGCTCTTCGTAATCAACGAAGCGGTGGTTCATGATGGCCTCGCCACCAGTGGCCGTCAGCACGTTGTTACGCAGGCCGATGAGGCCGCGCGACGGAATGTTGAACTCCAAGTGCTGCAAGTCGCCCTTCGGCTCCATGATGGTCATCTCGCCTTTGCGCATGCTTACCAGCTCGATAACCTTACCGGCCGACTCCTCGGGCACGTCCACCACCAGTAGCTCGATAGGCTCGAGGCGCTTGCCGTTGTCGTCCTCCTTAAACAGCACTTGGGGCTGGCCCACTTGCAGTTCATAGCCTTCGCGGCGCATGGTTTCAATCAGCACTGACAAGTGAAGAATACCGCGACCAAACACCAGGAAGGTATCTTCTTTATCGGTCGTTTCTACGCGCAGGGCGAGGTTTTTCTCGGTTTCTTTGAACAGACGGTCGCGCAAGTGGCGCGAAGTCACAAACTTACCTTCTTTACCAAAGAACGGCGAGTTGTTGATGGTGAACAACATGTTCATCGTCGGCTCGTCAATGCTGATGCGCTCGAGCTGCTCGGGGTTGTCAGCATCAGCTAGCGTATCGCCGATATCGAAGCCTTCGATGCCCGAAACGGCGCAGATTTCGCCGCTGCTCACCGAGTCCACTTTTACGCGGCCCAGGCCTTCAAATACGTGCAGCTCGCGCACTTTTACTTTTTTCACGCTGCCATCAGCCTTCATCAGGCTCATGTTCGAGCCTTCGGTCAGCGTACCGCGGTGCACGCGGCCGATAGCAATACGACCTACGAACGCCGAGTAATCGAGCGACGTAATCTGCATCTGTGGCGTGCCTTCCAACACCGGTGCGGGCGGAATGGACGCTACCACTGCGTCGAGCAGCGGAATTAGGTTGTCAGTTTTTACCTTCCAGTCGGTGCTCATCCAGCCTTGCTTCGACGAGCCGTACAGCGTCACGAAATCAAGTTGGTCTTCGGTAGCCCCCAGGTTGAACATGAGGTCGAAAACCTGCTCGTGCACCTCATCGGGGCGGCAGTTTTCTTTGTCGACTTTATTTACTACCACAATGGGTTTCAGGCCCAAGTCGATGGCTTTGCCCAGCACGAAGCGGGTCTGCGGCATGGCGCCCTCAAAGGCATCCACAAGCAGCAGCACGCCGTCGGCTAGCTTCAACACGCGCTCTACCTCACCGCCGAAGTCGGCGTGACCGGGAGTGTCGATGATGTTGATTTTCACGCCATTATAGCGTACCGAAACGTTTTTCGATACGATGGTAATGCCGCGCTCACGCTCCAAGTCGTTGTTGTCGAGGATAAGGTCGTCGAAGTGCTGGTGAGCGTCGAAAATCTTGGAGGCGTGGATAATCTTATCCACCAAAGTCGTCTTGCCGTGGTCAACGTGGGCAATGATGGCGATATTCCGAATGTTCTGAGTCATACGTAAGTTTTTGCGGCCGCAAAGGTACGAGCTTTCTAGTAGAAAACCCATTTTCCTTTTGATATCAACTTACTTAACGTTTGGCACCTGCTCAATTGTTCCGTGCTGAGTACGCGCATTTTAGCGCTGCCTAAGGCGGAGCCCAGCGACCACCAAGGGGGTAGGAGCATCCGAACGAGTAGGCTTTTACGTTTGTTGAGTAGGCAATCCGTTCTAGCTTTCCCTTACTTCCTTATGCGTCTTTCCCTGCTTTCTTTTCTGCTGAGCGCCGTGGCCTTCACGCCGGCCTGCTCGCAAAGCCACGCCGACCAATCTAAAACGGTGGCCGCGGTGCCCACCGGCCCGCACGGGGCCGCCGTCACTACCGCCAAGTACCCACAGGCTCAGCCCGTAACGGGCAAGCCAGGCGAATTTTCGGTGGTAAAAGCCGATGCGGAGTGGAAAAAACAGCTTACCCCAGCCCAGTACTACATCCTGCGTGAGCAGGGTACGGAGCCGCCGTTTCACAACAAGTATTTCGACAACCATGCCGTGGGTAATTACTACTGCGCGGCCGACCACAACTTGCTGTTTTCCAGCGATACCAAGTTTGAGTCAGGTACTGGCTGGCCAAGTTTTTGGGCGCCGGCTTCCAATGCCAGCGTCAAAGTGAAATCGGACGACAGCTTTGGTATGAGCCGCGACGAAATTGTGTGTGCGAAGTGCGGTGGCCACCTCGGCCACATCTTCAACGATGGCCCTAAGCCCACCGGCGAGCGCTACTGCATGGACTCGGACGCCATGCTATTCGAGAAGAAATAGGCTAGAACTCCCGGCTCCGACTTTCGTTTAAGCAAAGGCGACCCGCATCGGGTCGCCTTTTTGCTGATTATCATGCGCTTCCGTTTTTCAATGCGTAGCCTTTGGCTGGCCGCGCCGGCCCTGCTGGCTGCTTGCACCGCCACCGAGCAAACTTCCGAAGCTGCCGCGCCGCGCGCCACGCCCGTGCCCACCCAAGTAGTTACGGACGCCGACCGCCGAGCCATCTATAATTCTAACGGCCAGGCGCGCTCCGTTGGCACGGGTAGCCCTATCCCCGACGCTACCCCCAACACCCAACGCCTGGGCGAGCAAGCTTCGGACATCAACCGCTTCAAGCGGCCCGAAACGCTCAATACCAACGACGCCAACAACACAACCAACGAAACCCGCTTGCAGCGCATCGACGAGTCTATTCCCGACACCCTACGCCGCCCATAAGGGGGTAGGGCCTCAGGCCACCCGCAAAAAAGCCGGGCCGCTTCCTGAACTGGAAACGGCCCGGCTTTTTCTCAATAATCTGTTGCTCTATACGTTATCCACGGCTACGCTATCGTTGGTCGTAGCCTGCGGCAGGTTTAAATCGGCTGCGCCACTGGTGGCGGCAGTTGAGCGTTTGGGGCGGCCAGGCCGGCGGGCTGAGTTTGCGTCCGTCGCTACTGGCTGGGTAGCCGGGCGCCCAGCGCGTTTGCGGGGGGTAGGCTCTGGCGCACTGGCGGCCGCCGTGCGGGCTTTGCGCGGGGCATCCTTCTTGCGGCTTGCAGAGGGGGTAGGGGTAGCAGCTTGGTTGCCGGTAGCAACATCCTCCGGCTGCGCCGCCGGAGCGGGCAGGGTAATATCGGTGGTGCGGCCCGGCGCGATGGAGTCGTAGTGGCGCACTATGGTGTGCAGCGCCTGCTCAAACATCCGTTCGGTGTCCACATCGAGGCGACGCGTTGCTTCCTTCACCACTTCTTTCAGCTTGGCCTTCGTTTCTTTGCGGATGCGGGCCACCATTTCGCTCATGCGGACATCCAGCTCCTTTTGCAGCTGCTTAGCCGCTGATTTCAGGGATTGCTTTTGGTTAGCCTTACTCTCAGCCCGGTCATCAGTCAGGTTTTTGGCGGCGCGCTGGCTGGCTTTATCAGCTTTGCGTTGCGCTTTTTCCTCGGGTGTGCGTTTGGCGGGTGCAGTTGGCGCTGCAGTTTCCAAACTATTCTTTTTGGCCATAAGTGGAAAAGATTGTGGGGAGAGAAAGAAATTAAAAGGTGCGCTAATTACTGAGCTAAAGTATTATTTTAAATTAAGTTGGCAAACGCACAGCAGCTTTTTTTGTTAAAAATAACACCCTTTCTTTCCTGTTTCTTTGTATTTAAATCGCATTTAGGCCAAGCCTTTTTGCGCATCTTAATCGGTTTATGCTGTCGGCAACTACCGTTAATATATTCGCCAAATAAGTAAGCATTGGCTTTCATAAAAATAACTGATGAACTCACTACCAGAGCGTTATACGGTAACCTCAGCTTTGCCTTACGCCAATGGCCCCGTGCATATTGGCCATTTGGCGGGCGTTTATTTGCCAGCTGATATTTATGTGCGCTACCTGCGGGCGCAAGGCCGCGACGTGAAATTTATTTGCGGCTCTGATGAGCACGGCGTACCCATTACTATTCGGGCCCAAAAGGAGGGAATTACCCCCCAGCAAGTAGTCGATAAATACCACACCATTATTCGCGATTCTTTCCGCGATTTTAATGTGTCGTTCGACGTGTATTCGCGTACTTCTTCTAAAACGCACGCCGAAGTATCGAGCGAGTTTTTTAAGAAGCTTTACGAAGACGGAAAATTTATTGAGCAAACCACGCAGCAACTCTACGATGAGCAGGCGGGCCAATTTTTGGCCGACCGCTACGTGGTAGGTACGTGCCCCAACTGCGGCAACGAAAATGCCTACGGCGACCAGTGCGAGCGTTGCGGCACATCACTCAGCCCCACGGAGTTAATTAATCCGCGCTCCATGCTCAGCGGCAACACGCCAGTGCTGCGCGACACGCGCCACTGGTTTTTACCTCTGAACGAGTACGAGCCCTGGCTGCGCGAATGGATAATCGAGGGCCACAAAAACGATTGGAAAACCAACGTGTACGGCCAGTGCAAATCGTGGATTGACCAGGGCTTGCACGCCCGCGCCGTCACGCGTGACCTCGACTGGGGCGTACCCGTGCCGGTGCCCGGGGCCGAGGGTAAGGTGCTGTACGTGTGGTTTGATGCGCCCATTGGGTATATTTCGGCCACCAAAGAGGCCTTCCCCGACGACTGGCAGAAATACTGGCAGGACCCCGGCACGAAACTCGTGCATTTTATCGGCAAGGATAATATTGTTTTTCACTGCATTATTTTCCCGGTAATGCTGAAGGCGCATGGCGAATATATTTTGCCTGATAATGTGCCCGCCAATGAATTCCTAAATCTCGAAGGCGACAAAATCAGCACATCGCGCAATTGGGCCGTGTGGCTGCACGAATACCTGGCCGATTTTCCTGGTCAAGCCGATGTCCTGCGCTACGTGCTATGTGCCAATGCGCCCGAAACCAAAGACAACGACTTCACTTGGAAGGATTTCCAGGCGCGCAATAACAACGAGCTAGTTGCTACCCTCGGTAATTTCGTGAACCGGGCGGCGGTGCTTACGCAGAAGTTCTTCGAGGGCAAGGTGCCTGAGCGGGGCGAACTCACCGAAATTGACGAAGAGGTATTTCGGCAGATAGCCGAGTTTCCGGCGCGCGTGGGCGACTTAATTGAGAATTATCGTTTCCGCGACGCCTTAGCGGAGGTACTGAACCTGGCGCGCCTCGGCAATAAATACCTGGCTGATACCCAGCCCTGGCACCTTATCAAAACCGACGCGGCGCGCACTGGCACGGTGCTGCACGTGGCGCTGCAAGTAGCTGCCGCCTTGGTGCCGCTGCTCACGCCTTTCTTGCCCGAATCGGCTGATAAATTGGCTAAGATGTTGAATTTCGAGCCCGGCAATTGGCAGAGCGCGGGGCGTGCTGAGCACCTGCCGGCCGGCCATCAACTGCAGGAGCCCGCGCTATTATTCGCCAAGATTGAAGATGCGGTCGTAAATGCCCAAGTGCAAAAACTGCTCGATACTAAGCAAGCCAATGCGCTAGCTGCTACCCCCGTTGCGGCGGCGAAGGAAGATGTAAGCTTCGACGATTTTGGCAAAATGGATTTGCGCATCGGTACTATTATCGCCGCCGAAAAAGTAGCCAAAACCAAAAAGCTGTTGAAGCTGACCATCGACACTGGCCTCGACCAGCGTACGATTGTGAGCGGCATTGCCGAGGCCTTTATTCCGGAGGCGCTGATTGGCCAACAAGCAATGGTATTGCTCAACCTGGCACCCCGCGAAATCAAAGGAATTCAAAGCCAAGGCATGCTCTTGCTGGCCGAAAATGCCGACGGTAGCTTGGCGCTAATGCAGCCCGGCGCCGCGGTGCGTAATGGCAGCAGCGTACTGTAAAAGATTTATCAGAGCTGCCATAAAAAAGGGCCGCCGCTGCAATTGCAGCGGCGGCCCTTTTTTATGGCAGCTCTGGCTATTTAGCACTCACATTCACACTATTCATGGCCCGTTCTAGCCCCAGCGCGCCGAATGCGAGCACGGCCTCGCCGGCTTTTTCGATGTGCAGTGGCAAATCAATGCGCTCATCAGCCGAGAACGGATTGAGTACGTAATCGACCTGCCTACCCTTCGGAAAATTAGCATCGACGCCAAAGCGCAGGCGCGCATATACGTCGGTACCCAGCGTAGCCTGAATATCTTTTAGGCCATTGTGCCCGCCCGCTGAGCCTTGGCCTTTGAGCCGCAGCTTGCCGTAAGGCAGCGCCAAATCGTCGGTGACAACCAGCATTTGCTCTACCGGCAGCTTGAGGGTGCTGAGCCAGTGCGCTGCCGCTTTGCCACTCAGGTTCATAAACGTGGTCGGTTTTACGAGCACGTAGGTGTGGCCTTTACTTTTGATTTCGGTGGTAAATGCATGGCGTCCCAATTCGAAACGCGGTGCATCAAATTTGTTGGCTAAATAATCGGCCACCATAAACCCAATGTTGTGGCGGGTATCGGTATACTCAGGACCAATATTGCCCAAGGCGAGAACTAAGAACTTCACAGGACCACGGATTAACGAGGATTTTAACGGATTTCACGGATTTTGTGGACGACTTGTTTGCTGATAACAGCTGCTAGTGGCAAGTTTTCAGTCGTTCGTCACCACATCCATTTAATAAGTAAAAAAGCCGCTCCAATAAGGAGCGGCTTTTTGCAGGAATACGCAAGGAAAATAACGCCGTTCACAAAATCCGTAAAATCCGTTAAAACCCCCGTTAATCCATGGTCTTACTTGTTAGCGGCAAGCTCGCCTTTCAGGGCGCGCGGCACGGTTACGGTCGCAATCGGGGCCTGTGCGCTGGTCAGAATGGTATAATTGGTGGGCTGTACAGCGCCAACTTTTACCGATTTGCCTAGCTCCAGGGTGCTGATGTCAACCTCTACGTAGTCGGGCAGGTTTTCGGCCGAAGCCTTCACGCGCACTTTACGCAGCTTGCTGGCCAATTTACCACCGGCTAGTACGCCGGGCGAAACGCCTACGTATTTCACGGGGATGTCCATTTTCACTTCTTTGCCGTCCTCAATTTCCAGGAAGTCAACGTGCAGTAGCATTTCGTTAACGGGGTGGAACTGGGCGTCCTGCACGATAGCGCGGTACACGGTACCTTCTACGTTCAGGTCCACGATGTGGGCCTCCGGGGTATACAGCAATTCGCGGAACAAGATGGCGGGCACCGAAAAGTGCACCGTGTCTTTGCCACCGTACAGTACGCAAGGCACTTGCGCATCGAGGCGCAGCGCTTTCGCGTCCGTCTTGCCGAGATTCGCTCTTTTAAACCCTACAATCTCCAGGCTTTTCATAAAAGAAGTTGATTTGGAATGAATTATCCGCTCGGCATCCTTTGCCGAAACGGGCCGCAAAGGTACGGGAATTAGGTGAGAATTAAAAGCCTACCCCCACCTTTTGCCCAAAGAGCGGGGTAGGGGCTTTGTACTCTTACCCAAAGAGCGAGCTGATGCTCTCGTGCGTCACCACGTTGCGGATGGCAGCGGCAAAGAGCGGTGCCATCGAAATAACCCGGATTTTATCGTTCTCCTCGCGCTGCGGAATAGTGTCGGTCGTAATCAACTCGGTGAGCTGCGAGGCGCGAATGCGGGCATGTGCCGGCCCGCTAAGCAGCGGGTGCGTGATGACAGCGCGCACCGAGTTGGCACCGCGCTCCATCACCAAATCGGCGGCTTTGCAGATGGTGCCGGCCGTGTCCACCATGTCATCAACAAATACAACGTCCATCCCCTTCACATCGCCGATTACCTGCATGGAGGCGATTTCATTGGCCCGCAGGCGCATTTTATCACACACCACAATCTCAGCTCCAAATTTCTTGGCGAAAGCGCGGGTGCGCACTACCCCCCCCACATCGGGCGAGGCAAAGATGAGATTCGCCAAGTTCAGCGACTTAATATAGGGCGCCGTGACGGTGGCCCCGTCGAGGTGGTCGACTGGAATATCAAAAAACCCTTGAATTTGGCCTGCGTGCAGGTCGCAAGTCATGAGGCGGTCGGTGCCCACACTCTGGATAATATTGGCTACTACTTTGGCGCCGATGCTCACGCGAGGCTTGTCCTTGCGGTCTTGCCGGGCGTAGCCCATGTAAGGCATCACGATGTTGACCTTGTGGGCCGAGGCGCGCTTGCAGGCGTCCACCATCAGCATGAGCTCCATGAGGTGCTCGGAAGGCGGGAAAGTGCTTTGGATGAGAAATACTTCGCAGCCCCGAACACTCTCGTCGAAGCTGGGGCCCAGTTCACTGTCGGCAAAGCGCTGCAAGGTGAGCTCGCCGAGCGGCTTGCCGAAAGAAGCGGCGATTTTGCGGCCCAGCTCTTGCGAAGCGCTGCCAGCGAATAGTTTAACGTGCGGTTCCATGTAGTAAGGTAAAAAGAAAAACGCCTGTTAGCCGAAGTAGTCTTCAGGTAACAGGCGGTAACGAGGGGCGAAATGGAAAAGCGAAAGGCGCCGACTTGCTCCCGGTTGGGAGAAGCCAGCGCCTTTGCTAGGGTTGTCGAGCGTTGTCGAAGTTGTCCGACCAGGGCTCGAACCTGGACTTTCTTGAATCAAAATCAAGCGTGTTGCCAGTTACACCATCGGACAATTTCCCGGCGGGCGGTGTGCCGTTCGGGGCTGCAAAGGTAATACGAGAATAATACGAGGCAAGAGGTGAGGTAAAAAAAATTAAAAAAAGTGGGCCGACTACCTCAGGGGCCCATTTCGTGCTTTCTAACCCGGACCAGCCTCGCGGGCGTAGAACAGCTTTGAAAAGCTCGGTTTGAAGCGTACTTTTGCACCCTCAAATCGTATTAACTTAGTAAAACAAAACCAAATGGCGAATTCGGGCAAAATCACCCAGGTTATCGGCCCCGTGGTGGACGTGAGCTTCGCGGGCGAAGGCGACCTCCCCAACATCCTCGACGCGCTGGAAGTAACCAAAGAGAACGGCCAGGTAGTAGTGTTGGAGTGCCAGCAGCACTTGGGCGAAGACCGGGTTCGGACCATCGCCATGGACTCGACCGAGGGCCTGACCCGTGGTGCCGAAGTACGCAGCCTGGGCCGCTCCATCACCATGCCTACCGGCGACGGGGTGAAGGGCCGCTTGTTCAACGTTATTGGCCAAGCCATTGACGGCATTCCGCAGCCGAAGAGCGCGGGCGGCTTGTCTATACACCGCGGTGCGCCGGCCTTTGAGGACTTGGCCACTTCGTCGGAAGTGTTCTTCACCGGCATTAAAGTAATTGACCTGCTCGCTCCATATGTGAAGGGTGGTAAAATTGGCTTGTTCGGCGGGGCAGGGGTAGGCAAAACCGTACTGATTCAAGAGCTTATCAACAACGTAGCGAAGGCTTACTCGGGCCTGTCGGTATTTGCCGGGGTGGGCGAGCGTACCCGCGAGGGCAACGACTTGCTGCGTGAATTCATTGAAGCCAACATCATTCGCTACGGCGAGGCCTTTAAGCACTCGATGGAAGAGGGCGGCTGGGACCTGACCAAAGTGGACATGGTAGAGATGGAAAAATCGCAGGCTACCCTGGTGTTTGGCCAGATGAACGAGCCTCCCGGAGCCCGCGCCCGCGTGGCCCTGTCGGGCTTGACCATTGCCGAGAGCTTCCGCGATGGCGATGGCACCGGTGCTGGCCGCGACATTCTGTTCTTTATCGACAACATCTTTCGCTTCACGCAGGCGGGTTCGGAGGTGTCGGCTCTACTGGGCCGGATGCCGTCGGCCGTAGGATACCAGCCCACACTGGCTACCGAAATGGGTGCCATGCAGGAGCGTATCACCTCGACCAAGCGCGGCTCGATTACTTCGGTGCAAGCCGTGTATGTGCCGGCCGATGACTTGACCGACCCAGCCCCGGCCAACACCTTCGCTCACTTGGACGCTACGACGGTACTGAGCCGCAAAATCGCCGAGCTGGGCATCTATCCTGCCGTTGACCCGCTGGACTCGACCTCGCGCATTCTGGATGCTACCATCCTCGGCGCTGAGCACTACAATACCGCTCAGCGCGTGAAAGAGATTCTGCAGCGCTACAAGGAATTGCAAGACATCATCGCTATCTTGGGTATGGACGAGCTTTCGGAAGAGGATAAGCAGACGGTAAACCGCGCTCGTCGCGTGCAGCGCTTCTTGTCGCAGCCGTTCTTCGTGGCCGAGCAGTTCACTGGCCTCAAAGGGGTGCTAGTTGACATCAAGGACACCATCCGCGGCTTCAACGAAATCATCGACGGCAAGTATGACCACTTGCCCGAGTCGGCGTTCAACCTAGTCGGCAACATCGAAGATGCTGTAGCGAAAGGTGAGCGCCTGATTGCGGAAGCCAAGTAAATAATATTGAGCGTCATACTAAGCTGGCCGAAGTAGCTCGCTCGTACCATTAGGTTGCTACCCCTAGCGGTGCGAGCGAGCTACTTCGGCCAGCTTAGCATGACGTTCTTTTTAGTCTGATAATCCAGCAAAGACATGCATTTAGAAATCATCACGCCCGACCGGAAAGTATTTGCAGGCGAAGTCACGTCGGTGCGGTTTCCGGGTACCGATGGGTCGTTTGAAGTGCTCAACAACCACGCTCCGTTGATTTCGGCTCTGCAAGCCGGCGATGTGGTGCTGAATGGAGGGAGCGCCGGTACGTTCCACGTGAGTGGTGGTATCGTAGAGGTGCTGCGTAACAACGTGATTGTACTGGCAGAATCGGCCTCGGCCTAAATTTAGCCACCTTGATAAAAAGCGTCTGCGCTGGCTTTGGCCGGAGCAGACGCTTTTTTATTGGGACTGAGCTAGCGGCGCCTACCCCCTGCTCGGCTAAGGAGCCAGCCATTTCTGAGGAATTTTCGTTCAGCAGATATTCATTCACTCTGCTGGCCCGCGGGCCTTTCTATGCCGCTCACCGCCGATACCAATATTTATACCCCACGCCAGCGGTATTTGCTGCTGATTGCTACACTAGTAGTACTAGGGCTACTGGCCTTATTTGGCCTACTCCAATACCTAACGGCTTTTTTGGGCGCAGGCATCTTATATGTAGTGCTGCGACCATGGTTTACGGCCTTAGTGCACAACCGAGGATGGAACCGCACCTTCGTGACGGTGCTACTACTGCTGTTTGCCGTAGTGGTGCTCATTATTCCGTTTTTTGCGCTTACCTCCCTGCTTATTGACCGGGTGCGGGTGCTGGCCCAGAACACCGACCAAATTCTGCAAACGGTGCAGCAAGTCGAGCGCAAGCTGGGTATGCAAGTGACCGAGCAAGCGCAGGTGCGCCAGCTCTTGCAGCAGGGTGCCACCAGAGTGAGCCAATGGATACCTACGCTCGCCAGCAGCGTGCTCAACGTTATCGTAATCGTGGGCCTGATGCTCTTTACGATGTACTACCTATTCATGCAGGAAGAGGAGTTTCTGGCGGGGCTGCACCGCTACCTCCCGTTCCGCGATAAAACGATGGATGAGCTGAGCGCTTCGCTCAAAAATAATGTGAATGCCAACGTGCTAGGCCAAGCCTTGGTCGCCTTGGTACAGGGTGTTCTTACGGGGCTAACGCTGTGGATATTTGGCGTTCCTACCCCCTTGTTTTGGACGGTGATTGCCTTTTTTATGGCTTTTATTCCGGTGTTGGGTACGCCGCTGGTCTGGGGTCCGGCCGCCATCTTTCAGTTTGCGCAGGGGCATCCGGGCCAGGGCATCGGCATTTTGATAGTGGGCGTGGTAGTCATCATCAATATTGATAACCTGTTGCGCATTTGGCTGGCCAAAAGCATGGGAGATATTCACCCTTGGGTGACGCTGGTGGGCTTGACGCTGGGCGTGGAAATTTTTGGCATCGTGGGCCTGGTGATGGGGCCGCTGCTGCTGTCGTATTTCATTGTGTTGATGCAGGTTTTTGCCCGCGAAAACCGGGTTCTCCAACACCTGATGCCCGACACGACTACGGGCAAAGCAGAAGAAATACTGGATGAAGATGCTAAAATCAGAGATGAAGCGAGCGAAATTCGCCGCATCCAGTAACTAGGTGCCGTTGGGGCGGCGGTCGGGCGCTACCTTCGCCTTCCTATGGACCTGACCCCGATTCACCCCAAAGTCACCCCGATTTATCAAACTTCGGTCTTCAAATTCAACTCGCTTGCTGAGTTAGAAGAGTATTACACTACCCCCGGCCGGGGCGGGCGCTACGGCTACTCACGTTCCGAGCACCCTAACTCCGATGAGTTGGTGGCCGAAGTAGCGAAGCTTGAGGGAGCGGCGGGTGGCGGCGTGGCCACCGGGGCTGGCTTGGCTGGCCTGCTGGCCGCGGTGCTAGCTACGTGCCAAGCCGGCGACCACGTGCTGTGCCCCGCCGAACTGTACGGCGGTTCGGTGGTGCTGCTCTCGCTAGAACTGTCGCGCCTGGGCATCGAGACTACGTATGTGCCGCTGGCTGACCTCTACGATATTGCTAAGTGGCGCAAGCCCACCACCAAGCTGGTGCTAGCCGAAGTACTTAGCAACCCGTTGCTTACTGTGCTCGATGGCCCACGCCTGGCTCGCGCCTGCAAAGAGCAGGGAGTTTTATTGCTGATTGACAGCTCATTTACTTCGCCTATCCTTACTCAGCCGCTAAGCTGGGGCGCCGATATGGTTTGGCATTCGGCCACTAAATACTTGGCTGGCCACTCGGACGTAACAGCGGGGGTAGTAGTTGCCCGCGACCCGGCCATTGGCAAACGCCTACGCCAAGTGGCCACCAACCTCGGCCTAATGCTAGCGCCTATGGAAAGCTGGCTGGCTGTACGCGGCCTCAAAACGCTGCGCCTGCGTATGCGGCAGCACTCCGAGAATGCGCTGGCGGTGGCGCATTTTCTAGCTAACCATCCGGCAGTTGAGCAGGTTTTTTACCCTGGGTTAGCTACGCACCCCGGCCACGCGCTGGCCGAGCACGAACTGCTAGGCGGCCTGTACGGTGGGATGCTGTCGGTGCGGCTAGCCGACGACTCAGCCGCAGCCGTGGACCGGTTTATTCAGAAGTCTAAGCTCTTCCCCCTGGCCCCGTCGTTGGCGGGGGTAGCCTCGTCGTGCTCGTACCCCACGGCCACCTCACACCGCGGCCTCACCGATGAGCAGCGCCGCTCGCTGGGCATTACGCCGGGCGTGCTGCGCCTGAGTGTAGGTATTGAAGAACCTGCCGATTTGCTGTCCGATTTGCAGCACGCATTGGGGTAAGGCTGGCAGTAGGTAAGTAGTTGAGGATAGCTAGGTTTTAGCATACTTACCGCTTACCTTTCGCCCGTCGTATGAAGAACCCGCCCATCTACGTCGAAGCCCGGATGCGCTGCCCGCTAGAGGCGCTGTGGCAGCACACCCAGCAGCCCGAATTGCACCAGCAATGGGACCTGCGCTTTACCGAAATTGAGTATTTGCCCCGGCTTACCGAGGCCGAGCCGCAGCAGTTTTTGTATGCCACGCGCATCGGCTTTGGGCTAGGTGTAGCCGGACGGGGCGAAAGCCTGGGCACCAAGGAAACAAATGGGGAGCGCACTTCGGTGCTCAAGTTTTGGTCAGATGAGTGGGTCTCGCTCATTCGCGAAGGCGCGGGCTTTTGGAAATACGTGCCCACCGAAGAGGGCATTCGGTTTTTCACGAAGTACGACTACCAAACGCGTTTTGGAAGGGTAGGGCAGTGGCTCGACCGGCTGGCCTTCCGGCCGCTCATCGGCTGGGCCACGGCCTGGAGCTTTGATTGCCTACGCCTATGGCTCGAAACCGGGCAGCGCCCCGCCGTATCGCGGCGCCTGGCCTTGGCCGATTGGCTCACGCGCGCCACGCTAGGCGCGGTATGGGTATACCAAGGGGTAGTGCCCAAGCTGCTGTTTCCGGATACGGGCGAGTTGGCCATTTTGCAGGGCGCGGGCTTTTCGGCGAGCGCAGCCCACTGGGTAGCGGCGGGGGTAGGGGTAGGCGAAATCCTGTTTGGCCTGCTTTTCTTTTTGCTGCCGGCCCGGCGCCTGCGGCTCGTATACTGGCTGAATATGCTGGGGCTGTTGGGGCTGGGTGCGGGGGCATTGTTTAGCCAACCGGCAGTATTTGTAGCGCCTTTCAACCCGCTTACGCTCAATGCAGCCCTGATGGCCTTGGCCGCGGTAGGGCTGCTGCTGCCACCCGAAATGCTTCCTATTGCCGCCCGCTGCCTGCGCGAGCCCCCGGCCATACGCCGTTCGGCAGTGGCGCGCGCGTCGGCGCCGCAACTCGTTTAGTGCTTGTTCTCACGCCCTACCCCCTCCTTCTTTGCCCATGCCTTCCATCTACCAGCAGCAGCTAGGTGCCGATTTTTATAAGCTTCACCCGCGTATTCAGGAGCGGCTGGCTTTTAGTAGCGCCGACAACCGGGCCTTTGTGGGCGAGGGCACTATGGACCGCGTGTGGCATGGGCCATTCTATACGCAGCCGTTTTTACGCGTGGGCTTGCTGCGCAATATTATGTTTCCGGATGCGGGCCTGAACGTGCCGTTTCGCATTGAAAACTACGCTTACCGTGACCCGTTGGGCCGCGAAACGGTGACTTGGATTCGGCGTTTTACCTTCCCGGAACACGTGCGCTGCTTCGACGCAACCATGATTCGCAGCGCAACCCGCGACCGAATTGTGGACTACTTGGGTACGCACCAGCACCTAGCCGTTGATATTGACCTGGCCGTGACGGAGCGCGGCGGCCTGCGGCTGCGTTCGGGCGAGCAGCGCTTCTACGAGGGACGGGTAAAGTTTCGATTTCCGATGCTGTTTTCGGGTTTGGCGGAGGTTGAAGAATGGTATGATGATGCGGCTGCTTGTTATCGCATTCAAGTAGAAGTGCGCAACAAATTATTCGGGAAATTATTTGGCTACCACGGCTCCTTTCAGCCGGCTTGGCGCGAGCTAGCGGCAGCCGATATACCTGCTTACGCGCTGCCCGTGCGCCACGAAAGCCGCGAGTAAAAGCCTGGTGCATATAGAGGCCACTAGTAAAGCTATTTTTTGAAAGCGTTTAGTAATCATGGATTTACAATTGACCCCCGCCCAGCGTCGCATCGAACTAGCTCGCCCGTGGGTGTTGCTGGGCGGCTACATTGGCCTAGCGCTGGCCGGTTGGTGGTGGCTGGCTGTGCCGCTGGCGGTGGTTATGTGCCTAGCTGCCTTCGTGCAGATGCACGACGCGATGCACAACGCCCTGGGCCTGAGCAAAGCCGCCAATAAGCGCGTGCTCACGCTCAGTGGTTTGCTCATTCTCAAGAGCGGCCACGGCCTGCAAGTGACGCACTTGCGCCACCACGGCCGTTGCCTTACCGAGGCCGACCCCGAGGGTGCGCCCGCCACCTGGAGCTTCTCGCGGGTGCTGTGGCAAGGGCCCTGGCACACACTGATGCTGCGACGCGAATCGTTGCGCATCGCCCCCAATACCAAGCAGATACAGCTTATCGAGACTGGCCTTACGTTGGCGCTGCTGCTGGGCTTTGTAGGGCTATATTGGCTGACTGGCTCGTTGGTAGGAGTAGTATATTGGGGGGTGGCCTTTTTTATGAGCGCTACGATGCCCATTTGGGCGTCGTACGTGCCACACCACGTATCGTCGCGCAATCCGGCGGCCCGTACCGCTGCCGCGTTGGCGCAGGCCTGGACGCCCATCACGGCTTCGTTTGCTTTTCACCACCTGCACCACCACTATCCCCGCGTGCCCACGGCACTGCTCTACCGCGCGGCGGCCGAGCTACCCCCGCCGCCCGAGGAAGCGCATCATCACCATTGAGAGAAGTCTGCTATGCTTAGGCTTGGCTTATAGCGCTTCACGCAAGGCGCGCGCAATGCGCAGCAAGTCTTCTTCCGTCATGGCAGTGCCGCTGGGCAGGCACAGGCCGCGGGCAAATAAATCTTCGCACACGGCGCCGCCATACATGGGCGCCGTGGCAAACAGCGGTTGCAAATGCAAGGGTTTCCAGAGTGGGCGGCTCTCAATATTGCGCGTTTCGAGGTGTTGGCGCAGGGTTTCGGGGGTAACGGAGGGGGTAGGCCCTGTGGCGAGCAGCACCGTAGTCAGCCAGCGGTTGGAGTAGCTGCCCGTGGGCTCGGCGGCGGGCGCCACCACGAGGCTGGGTAGGCTCGCCAAGTGCTCCTGGTACCAGCCGAATATTTCGCGGCGGCGTTTTACACGGTCGCCCAGCAATTCGAGTTGGCCCCGGCCAATACCGGCGAGCAAGTTGCTAAGGCGGTAATTATAGCCCACTTGCGAGTGCTGGTAATAGGGAGCGGGGTCTTTGGCCTGAGTGGCCAGAAAACGAGCGCGCTCAGCCAGCGCGGCATTGTTGGTAACCAAGGCGCCGCCGCCGCTGGTGGTCAAAATTTTGTTGCCATTGAAGGAGAAAACACCTACCCCCCCAAACGTGCCTAAGGGCTGCCCGCGGTAGCGTGCGCCGAGTGCCTCGGCTGCGTCTTCCAGTACTGGCAAGTCGTAGTGCTCGGCTAGGGCCAGCAGTTCGTCGAGCTTGGCGGGCATGCCGTAAAGGTGCACCAAGAGCAAGGCTTTCGGCTTTTTGCCCAGCCGTAGGCGGTCCTCAATGGCCTCGCGCAGGCGTTCGGGGCACATATTCCAGGTATCGGCTTCGCTATCGACAAATATTGGGGTAGCCCCGCAGTACAGAATAGGGTTGGCCGTGGCCACAAACGTGAACGAGGGACACAGGACTTCGTCGCCTACCCCCACCCCCAGCAGCAACAGCCCCAGGTGAATAGCAGCCGTGCCCGACACCAGCGCCACGGCGTGCCCCGCGCCCGTAGCGGTGCATAGCTCGGCCTCAAACCCCGTAATGTTGGGGCCAGCGGGCGCTATCCAGTTGTCTTCTACCGCTTTGTGCAGGTAGTTGAGCTCGTGGCGGCCCAGGTGCGGGGGAGAAAGGTAAATGCGGTCCAAGGTAGAGGCGATGTTATCCGGCCGCAAGTAGTGAGTAAAAGTCGGTAAATCCGCCCCGTACTAGCTATATTAAGAAGCAACGGCTACTACTTTGGCTGGCACGCCCACGGCCGTGACGCCCGCGGGCAGCTCGCGCACGACTACGGCCCCCGCGCCCACAGTGGCATGGGCACCCACCCGCATGCCCGGCAAAATGGTGGCTCCCGCACCTACAAACACGCCCGTGCCCAGATGAGCGCCGCCGCTCACGTTAGCATGGGGCATGATGGAGCAAAAATCTTCGAGCACCACATCGTGGCCAATGATGCTGCCGGCATTCACAAATACAAAGCGCCCCAGCACGATGTCGCATGTTAACAGACAGTTATACTGAATAAAGCACCCATCGCCCAACGCAATGCGCTGGTAGGGTTTGAGAGGCACCTGCGGATGCACCAGCGCCGGAAATGACAGGTGCGCGCTGGTCAGCCGGCGCACCACAGCGGCGCGGCCCCGGCTGCTGCCCACGGCCACCACTACGGCCACGGGCGCGACTACCGCGTTGAGGTCGGCGGCGGTGCCGAGGTAGGGTAGGCCGGCCACCGTGGGCGTGGCGGGTACCTGGTCATCATAAAAACCCGCTACCTGCCAGCTGGCGCCCGCCTCGTTAAGCTGCGTGAGCAACACCAACGCTTCGCGGCCCATGCCGCCCGCCCCGAAAATGACGATAGGCTGCGGGCTAAGTTGGGGGGTAGGGTCCTCGTCGGGGTTGTAGTCGGAAAAGAAAAGTTGGGTCATGGCAAAAGGCAAGGGGGCGGCGGGCCACCCGCGGGCTTACGCTACGAGCACCGTTTCACCGTGCTGGCTGGTATCGAGGCCGTGTGACTCGTTTTCGGCGTTTACCCGAATCGGCACGATAAAGTTGGTGACCTGGTACAACAGCCAGGAGCCGCCAAAAGTAAACACGCCCACGATGAGCAGCGTGAGCAAGTGGTAGCCCAGCAGCGCCGACCCGCCACCCGTAAAGAGGCCACCTTTTTGGGCAAAGAGCGCCGTAGCGAGCATGCCCACAATGCCGCCCACGCCGTGGCACGGAAACACGTCGAGCGTGTCATCCAGGGTTGTGCGGTTTTTAAGCAACACCGCCCCAAAGCTCACGCCCGACGCGAGAATGCCGATGGCCAGCGCCGGCCCGTAGGCCACGTAGCCCGCCGCTGGCGTAATGGCCACCAGCCCCACCACAGCCCCAATGGCCGTGCCCATAGCCGACGGCCGCTGCCCGCGCGCCGACTCGAGTAACATCCAAGTAAGCATAGCTGCCGCCGATGCTAAGTGCGTAGTAAAGAAGGCCTGCACTGCCTGCGCATTGGCTCCGAAAGCCGAACCGGCATTAAACCCAAACCAGCCGAACCAGAGCAGGCCGGTGCCTAAAATCACGAATGGGATATTAACCGGCACGTGGGCGTGGCCGTCGAGGTGCGAGCGGCGGCGGCCCAGTGCCAACGCGCCTGCCAGTGCCGCAAAGCCTGCCGAAATGTGCACCACCGTGCCCCCCGCAAAGTCCAGCACGCCCCATTTGGCCAAAAAGCCGTCGGGGTGCCAGGCCCAGTGCGCCAATGGGCAGTAAATGAGCAGGCTGAACAAACCTATAAAAATGAGGTAGCCCCAAAACCGAATGCGCTCAGCAAAGCCGCCGCTGATGAGTGCCGGTGTGATAATGGCAAACTTGAGCTGAAACGCGGCAAAAAGTACCAGCGGCAGCCCCATGCCCAGGCGTGGGTGCGGCGCCGTGCCCACATTATTAAACATGAAAAACGTCATCGGATTGCCAATGAGTCCGTAGCCGCCTACATCATCGCCGAAGGCCAGCGAGAACCCAACCACGTACCACAGCACCGAGATAACGCCCAAAGCGATAAAGCTTTGCAGCATCGTGGAAATAATGCTGCTGCGATTGACCATGCCACCGTAAAAGAATGCCAGGCCCGGCGTCATCAGCAGCACCAGGCCCGAGGCCAGTAGCATCCAGGCAATATCGGCTGGGTGCAGCATTTCGGGCGTGGCTTCCGGGTGGTTTTGAGGAACAAACGCCGCTACTCCCGCCAGAATCAGAAGGGCAACTAACGTGATACGTGCTAAAAGCTGAGTGCGTGGCATAATTAATAAAATCAACATAAGGCCTGCGCGAAGATAGGGGGTAGGAGGAAATGATGGCACTTTTGGCGTCCTATACTCCTTGCTTACCACAGCTCTCAGCAGAATTTAGTTGAAATTATAATAGTAGCCTTTGCTTTTCATACACCAGTACTTACACCATATAAAACTCCCAGGCTATCCGGTCAGGGTCTTTGAAAGCGACATAGAGCTTCTGCAAGGTCGCATCTGTTTTAACACCCGTATTCTCGACGCCGGCTGCTTGCAGCGCATCGGCCACGCGATGCAACTCGCTTTCATCGGCGCAAGCCATAGCTAAGTGGTCGAGGCCGATATTAAAAGGTGTGAAAGTCGTATCGAGGGGATGAAGCGGTGCGGCCTGCTTGAAACCCACAAAAACGGACCCTACTAGGCAGCCCATCAGTTCGGGAGTTTCGAGCACCATTGGGAAGCCCAGTAGGTCTTGGTAAAACGCTTTTGTGCGTGCAAAATCGGTAACGCGCAAAGCAACGTGGTGAAGGCCGGGAGTTTTGGGTTGAATCGCCATCGCTATAAAAATTAGGGGTAGGGAGAAGTGGCAAGCGCGGTTTGGTGCCCTGCTAAGTTGTTCGCGCTAACTAAGTTAACCATATTTAGGCCGGCAGCAATTAGCCGTTGCCCTCGTCTACTACCGCAAAAGTGGAGTTATGCCGGGCAGTCCACTCGGCTTGCAGCATAGCTAGCCGCTCCGAGCCATTGGTGAGCCAATCTAGTACCGACACCGAGTTGCCGGACAATGTCGATTCTGGATAAACGTTTGAGCAGGGCAGCCAGGAAGCAGCGGCAAAAGAAATTATGCTGAGCCGCGCGTAGCTGTTACGTCGGCTACCCCCTAAGCGGCTGCTTGGCGGCGACGGCTGCCGCGCAAGCCATACCACATGATATAGACGTAGCACGCGATGGGCAGCAGCAGCGCCAGGCGCAGGCCGCCAATGTCGGCAATAGCCCCAAATAGCATGGGCACTAGCGCGCCGCCCACAATGGCGGTACACAGCAGCCCCGAGCCCTGCTCGGTGTGGCGCCCCAGCCCCGCCAGCGCCAGCGTGAAGATGGTTGGGTACATCACGGAGTTCATTAGGCCCACGGCTAGCAGGCTCCACATGGCTACCGGCCCGGTGGTATTGATGGAGATGAGCACCAGTACTACCGCGCCTATTGCGTTGAATGCAAGTACTTTGGCTGGTGAGAACTTATTAAGCAAGTAGGCTCCTATGAACCGGCCAACCATAGCCGCACCCCAGTAAAAAGCCACTTGGTTGCCTGCCGCAGTAGGGTTGAGCCCCATTACGTTGGGTAGGGCCAGGTAGCTTACAATGTGCGAGCCAATGGCTACCTCAGCCCCTACGTAGGCGAAAATGCCAACTACCCCCAGCAGCAAGTGGCGGTATTGCCAGGCGCTCGTGTGCGTGCTGCCATCCGCTTCTACTTCATCTGCCGCGTAGGTAATCACGGGTAAATTGATGCGGCTGAGAAGCAGGCTTATGAGCAGTAGCGCCGCCCCAATAAGCAGGTAAGGAAGCTGCACGGCGCTGATGTCGATGCCAGCGGCGGTAGTAGCGTTGTCGAGCTTAGGCAAGCGGCTCAGAATAAGCGCGCTACCTAGTAGCGGTGCCAGTGTAGTGCCCAGCGAGTTGAAAGCCTGCGTGAGCGACAAGCGCGACGAGGCCGACTCGGGCGGTCCCAAAATAGCCACGTACGGGTTGGCCGCTACCTGCAAAAGCGTAATGCCCGAAGCCAGCACAAACAGCGCCCCCAAAAACAGTCCGTAGGCGCGTTGCGCCGCGGCTGGGTAAAACAGAAATGCCCCGATGGCCGCTACCACAAAGCCCAGCAGCATCCCACGCTTGTACCCCAAACTCGCCACCAGTTTACCAGCCGGAATGCTCATCAGGAAATATGCCCCAAAAAAGCACAGGTTAATCAGGTTGGCCTGGGCAAATGAAAGTTGGAAAATCGCCTTGAGATAAGGAATTAGAATGTCATTCAGGCACGTGATGAAGCCCCATAAAAAGAAGAGGGTAGTCACGGCGCTCAACGCCGAAGTGTAGCGCTGCGGCGGCCCCGATGGAGCAGCGGCATTGGGCCGGTTGAGGGTAGGGGCAGGAGCTGCCATAGGGAGATGAAGGGAGGATAGGTGACCAACTTGGCCGGGTGGGAAAAAGAAAAGCCGCGGCCCCATACTGGCCCGCGGCTTTTTAGGCTTAGCAAGTTCGCAAGTACCCGTCAGACTTAATAGCTGGAAGTTTGCATTAGGAGGCAGTTCACGTTGCGTTCTAATTTTAGAATATACATTAATTAGCTGAAATATTGTGTATTGACACAGCAGTAGCGTACTGGCCTAGTATCAGTATTTTGATGCTCTTGCCGCAAACTAGGGATAGGTACAAACCTTTAATAAAGGGTAGGATACAGCATACCTGACACGTATACTCCAAGGTCAAAGCAATACCCATTCGGCTTAGCCGGACAGTTGGAAAATAGCCTTTGGTCGGTACATGTTGCCCTTTCAGCGATTGATTTTTAATGGATTATTTGCTAATACATTATCTGTCATGCTTTTATGTAGAACGAAGGAAATTCATGGCTAGGGAGCGTGGCACAGGGCTTGCCTTTGAAAACGCAGACGCGTCGCTCTTTTTCTTCTCTCCTTACTTACTTCTTTGCCATGAAAGCCTCTCTCTTTTCGTTTGTTGCTGCCGCTTCCTTGCTGATGGCTACTGCTGCTTCAGCTGCTCCTTCTCTCGACCATGACCGCGACTTGCGCCGCCTCTCGCCCCGCGAACGCGCTCGCTGCGCAAGCTCAGCGCGAACACGACCGGCAAGCAGCCCGCGAACGTGCTCGCTGGGAAGCCCAGCATCGCCACGACCACGACCGTCACTACCGCGGTCGCTAGCGGCTAGCCTGCTCTACCACAGCCCCGAGCTTCACCCGAAGTTCGGGGCTGTTCGTTAGTAGCTACCCCTCAAAGCAACTAGTAGCTACTAGATAGCAAAACGTATTTTTGGTAAATACTCCTACCCCTGCTATTTAGCTCTGCATCTAGCCTGAAGCAACAGGTTTTAGCTAAGTGCCGGTGCTGTAACGGCTCAGCTAAATAACGTTAGAATGGGTGACTGCTGCGCTAAGCAAACTAAACCTTATTAGCCTGCTGGGGGTAGAGAAGCCATTTACTCATTGCTTTTACCCTGCTCGTCACATGAAGCATAAAACAAAATGGCTGATTTTTGCGCCCGTCGGCCTACTCACGGTCGGCACGGGCGCTTGCTTGATAAACTGGGCCGGCGAACTCAAATCTAAAGGTGTAGCACCCACTAAATGGGTAAGCGCTGGCACGGCTGCCTTAGTTGTTTTCAATGCGGGCCTGAGTATGTTCGGCCAGAGTATAATAGAAAAAGTGCTGCACGAAGTGCGCGAGAAGCCAACAGAGTAGCTTTAGCCGAAGCTTATTCCTGCCTTACCACGTGGAGCGTTGGATTGCCTGCCACGCAAAAAGCCCCGCCAACTACTGGCGGGGTTTTTTGGTAAGGAGCGCGGGACCGAACGGTGGGGCGGCAGAGTTCGGCCCCGCTAAACTCATCTCGCGCTAAAGCGCGTTGACGAGCTTTGTCAGCTTGCTCTTGTTGTTAGCAGCTTTGTTTTTGTGGATGATGTTCTTCTTGGCCAAGCGGTCCAGCATCGACGTTACTTTCTTCAGCAATTCTTGCGCCGCCGATTTGTCGGTGGTGTCGCGCAGCTTCTTGATAGCCGTACGGGTAGACTTATGCTGGTAGCGGTTCAATACGCGTTTCGCTTCGTTGCTACGGATGCGCTTGATAGCCGACTTATGATTTGCCATGACAAAAAAGGGATTCTATAAAATAGTAGCCGGAAGGCTGGCGTTTTCGAGTTTGGGAGGGCAAAGGTAGAAAGAAGAATTGACTTATCCAAACGCCGAATGAAAATGCTGAGTAGCTAGCTGCTAGCTAAAGCATCTAGCCTTCGCCCAGCGTTCACAAAGGCCTAGTAAATTCGCAGGATATGCCTCTGATTTCTTCTTCAACTTATCGCCCGGCGGCTTATTTGGCCAATGGCCACCTGCAAACCATCTTGCCAAGCACGCTGCGGCGGGTGCCTGAGGTGCAGTACCAGCGCGAGCGGCTAGAGCTGCCCGATGGCGATTTTGTGGACCTTGATTGGTCGCGGGCGGGCTCGGCGCCGGCGGTGAGGGTAGGAGTAATTTCGCACGGGTTGGAAGGCGACAGCCAGCGGCCCTACGTGCGGGGCATGGCGCGGGCTCTTAACCGCGCTGGCTTCGATGCGTTGGCTTGGAACTACCGCGGCTGCGGCGGCGAAACCAACCGCCTGTTGCGCGCCTACCACCTCGGCGATACGGCCGATTTAGCGGCAGTTATCCGGCACGCTATTGAGGCAAAAGGCTACAGCAAGGTTTATTTAACTGGTTTTTCGGCCGGCGGCAACGTTACACTCAAGTACCTAGGAGAAGCCGCCGCGCTGGTGCCGCCGCAAGTGCAGCGCGCCGCCGTGTTTTCAGTGCCTACCGACCTCAAGGCCAGCTCGGTGCAGATTAGCCGCTGGCAAAACCAAGTATATCTGCGCCGCTTTTTGGGCTCGCTACGCCAAAAGATGCGCGTAAAAGCCGCGCACCTGCCCGGCCAGCTCGACCTCACGGAATTGGAAAACCTGCGCGACTTTCCGCAGTTTGACGAGCAGTACACGGCCCCGCTGCACGGGTTTGCTTCGGCTGATGCCTACTACGAGCACGCGGCTTCCGGGCAATACTTACGTGGCATTCGCGTACCTACTTTGCTAGTTAATGCCCTGAATGACCCATTCTTAACACCGTCGTGTTTCCCGCGGGCTACGGCCGAGGCCAGCGAGTTTTTTTACCTCGAAACGCCCGCGGCGGGCGGGCACGTAGGCTTTGCCGAAGGCCGCCCCGATGGTAGCTACTATTCGGAGCGGCGGGCCGTAGATTTTTTCACGCGCGTAGTGCCAGGCTAAAAAGAAGGGGGTAGGCCAATGGGCTTAAGCTGCTTGCGGTAGCTTAAGCCCATTGGCCTACCCCCTTCCTATGAGGCGAGCTATTCGGCCGGAGGCGAAGTGGCTTCGATGGCCGAAAAGGTCTCTAAAATCTTGTAGGTATGCGAGGCACCTTGGGGCACTAGGTACGACGAGCCGGGCTCTAGCGTAGTTATTTGGCCTTCGAGGTGCAGCTCGGCACGGCCCTTTAGTACATAGCCTACAGTCTCGTAGGGGCGGTTGCTGAGGGGTTTGGGTTCGCTGGGCTGCTCATTTTCCCAGAGGCGCAGGGCTACGTGGTGGCCGGCGGCCAGTTGCTTTTCGCCCTGGGTGCCTTGCGGCGCCGAGTCGGCATTGATATTGGAAACAGACATAACTAAAAAGCTAAAAATACCGGGCTACGGTAGTGGTTAAGAAAGAACTGGCCAGCCAAAGGAAGAATTGCTCCGGCTGGCTTCGTCTGTGTTAACGAGGGGGGTAGGCTAGCGGTTGTGCCGCTGTAGTAGGTAAAACCTTTGGCTGCGGGGTGGGGTTAATACCACCCGGCCTGGCACGGCGCTTCTTATCTTGCCAGCCGATTTGTTACTCGTTAGCCATGATTCTACCGTGTCTACTGCCGTCGCTGAAAACTTTGCCGAACACTTGGCACGGGCGCACGCGGCCGTGCCTACCCCCCTACCTGGGCCTGCCTTCTGTGCATTAGCCGAGCAAGTACTGGGGGTGCTATTTCCAGAGCGGGCTATTCGCCCGCTGGCCAGCACCGATGCCGTAGCGGCCACTCTTTATCAATTGCGGGCCGAACTGGCGGCGCTACTGACTTTGGTGCCGGGGCTGCCGGCCGCGCCAGCGGTATTGGCAGCCGCGTTGTTTGCCGGGTTGCCCGCGTTGCGGGGGGCTCTGCTGCAAGATGCCGCTGCTACGCTGGCCGCTGACCCCGCCGCCCAAGGTTTGCCCGAAATAATCAGCTCTTATCCAGGGTTTTATGCTACGGCAATGCACCGGCTGGCCCACGCGCTGCACTTGCGAGGCGTGCCGCGCCTACCGCGCCTGCTAAGCGAGTACGCCCACCGCGAAACCGGGATTGACATTCATCCGGGGGCGCGCATTGGGCCGGCGTTTTGCATCGACCACGGCACGGGCATCGTCATTGGCGAAACGGCTCAAATTGGCGCCCACGTGCAGATATACCAAGGCGTGACGCTGGGCGCCCTCAGCGTTACAAAGGCTTTGCAGGGCCTGAAGCGCCACCCTACCATCGAGGACCACGTGGTTATTTATGCCAACGCCACCATCTTGGGCGGCAGCACGGTAATTGGCACCCGCAGCATTATCGGCGGCAACGTGTGGCTGACCGAGAGCGTCCCTTCGCACTCGCGGGTATACCACCGGGCCCAGCTACACATGGCCCGGCAAGATGACCCGGCCGGCGAGCTCATGTTTTCTATTTAATTCGAGGAAGAAATGAAGTAGTGCCGGCCTCGCTGCAGCGGCCGGCTGCTAGCTCGCCAGGGTTTAGGTTTTTCTTTACGCTAGCTCATTTTCTTCTTCGCTTACTTACTCACCCACTCAGTACCCCATGAAAGCCAATTCCATTCTCGACGTCATCGGCAATACGCCGCTGGTTAAATTAAATAAGCTTTTTGCCGCCGAGCGGCCCGACGTAGAAGTATGGGTGAAGCTGGAGCGCCAAAACCCCGGCGGCTCCATTAAAGACCGCATTGCGCTGAGCATGATTGAGCAGGCCGAAAAAGATGGTACGCTCACCAAAGACAGCCTGATTGTGGAGCCTACCTCGGGCAACACGGGGGTAGGGCTGGCCCTGGTGGCCGCCGTGAAGGGTTATCGCCTCACGCTGGTGATGCCCGAGAGCATGAGCATCGAGCGTCGCCGCCTGATGTCGGCCTACGGGGCCAACCTCGAACTGACGCCCCGCGAGCAGGGCATGAAAGGTGCCATTGCTAAAGCCCAGGAAATAGTAGACAACACGCCCGGCGCTTGGATGCCGATGCAGTTTTCCAACGCGGCTAACATCAAAGTGCACGCCGAAACGACAGCCCAGGAAATTTTACGCGATGCGCCGGAAGGCGGCTTCGACTTCCATATTACGGGGGTAGGCACGGGGGGGCACATTACGGCCGTGACGGAGGTACTCAAGCCGCACTTTCCGCATATGAAAACCTTTGCTGTAGAGCCCGAGCTGTCGCCAGTCATCAGTGGCGGCGCGCCGGGGCCGCACCCCATACAGGGCATTGGCGCGGGCTTTGTGCCAGACAATTTGCACCGCGAAGTCTTGGATGGCACCATTCAAATAGGGCGTGACGAGGCATTTGAGATGGCCCGTCGGGCCGCGCAGGAAGAAGGTATTTTGTGCGGCATTTCGTCGGGCGCTTCCCTGGCGGCCGTAGCCAAAAAGCTGGCCGATGTGCCCCAAGGTGGCAAAGTGCTCACGTTCTGCTACGACACGGGCGAGCGCTACCTGTCGGTAGAAGGCTTGTTCGTTTAACGAGCCACGGCTAGCCTACTTAATTAGAAAACGTCGGGTCACAGCTTGCTGGGGCCCGACGTTTTTTTGGTTTCTACCGTACGCTAGCGCATGGAAACGTCCACTTCTGCCAGTCGCTTCTGGCGCTGGCTGCTGCCAGCAGCCGTAGCAGGCTGCCTCTACGTCAACTATTTATATAATGTCCACCCGCCTGCGGGCGCACTCAGCAATGGCGCCATGTCGGCGCGGCATCCCACGCTACTCACACCGGCGGGGTATGCGTTTAGCATCTGGGGCGTCATTTTCGCGGGGCTCGTGGCCTACACGGTGTGGCAGTTGCTACCCGCCCAGCGGTTCTCGCGGCTAGTAGCCCGCCTCACGCCGGTACTCGCGCTGGCTGTGCTGGCTACCACCGCCTGGACACTGGTATTCAGCTACGAACTCATCGGCCCAAGCTTGGTGGTGATGCTGGCCATTTTGGGGCTGTTGGCCGTGGCTTATGCCCGCAGCCGGCCACTGGTGCTAGCTGGCCAAGCACCCGCCTGGCCTACTTGGTTCCTGAGTTTATACCTGGGCTGGATAATGCTGGCCACGGTGCTGAACGTGATTTTTGGGCTTCGCGACGCGGCTGGGGTGCAATGGCCCGCCGACGCCAACCTGCTCGGCAGCCACGCGCTGGTGGTAGTAGCGGCCGGCCTGGGCACGGCACTAGCTTGGCGCGGGCACGATGCGTTGCTACCCCTCCCCCTGGCTTGGGGGCTGGTGGGTACGTGGGCCGCGCAGCGCGGAGCGGCCCCTCACTTGGCCACTACGGCGCTCGGGGCAGCCGTGGCGCTGGGCGTAGGCGCAGTGCTGGCCATTTGGTCGCGCCAGCGGCAGCCGCGCCCGCAGATGGGGTAGGGGGTAGGGTGCCGCTTGCCGCAGTTCTTAAAAAATAGCAACGCAAAAAGGCATTGCTACGCTCGGTTTAGAGTCGGTACTAGCCTGGAAAAGTGCTGCCGGGCATAGCATGTTTATGCTATTGACAGCTAGTTAATGGGTACTCGACCTTTGCTATTACTTGGGCACTGCCCACTGTTCTCACCTTTTTCTGCCTAAAGCCCTACCTGGTTTCCAAGTGGGGCTTTTGTGTGGGTGGCCGCCGCGGGTGGGGTAGGGCGGGCAAGCGCTACCCCAAGGCGTACTTTTGCCCCGGCCCAACGCGGGCTTTTACTTCTCTATTTCGTTTCTATCCCCTTTGCAAATGCGCCAGAATTTTGTTGCCGGCAACTGGAAAATGAACCTCACCCTGCCCGAAGCGCAGGCCCTGACTTCCGAAATTGTGCAGATGCTGCACGACGAGCTACTCGGCGCCGATAGCCCGCAGGTAGTGATTTGCCCGCCCTTTCCGCTGCTGCCCGCCGTGGGGCACTTGCTAGGCGGTGGCCCTACCCCCGCCTTGGGTGCCCAGAACTGCCACCAGAAAGAAAGCGGTGCCTACACCGGCGAAGTATCAGCCAAGCTGCTGCAATCCATCGGTTGTCAATACGTTATCCTGGGCCACTCAGAGCGCCGGCAGTATTTCCACGAAGATGATGCGCTGTTGAGCCAGAAGCTGAAAGCAGCCCTGACGGCCGGCCTGAAGCCTATCTTTTGCGTGGGCGAAAGCCTAGATACCCGCGAAGCCGAAGAAACATTCGACTTCATCGCCAAGCAGTTGAAGGACGGCTTGTTTCACCTCAGCAACGAGGAGTTTGACCAGGTAGTGATTGCCTATGAACCCATCTGGGCCATTGGCACCGGCAAAACGGCTACCAGCCAGCAGGCGCAGGAGGTACACGCCTTTATTCGCGAGCAGGTAGCGCAAGCCTACGACGCCCAGGCGGCTCAGAACACGACCATTCTCTACGGTGGCTCGTGCAATGCCCAGAACGCCCGCGAGATTTTCAGCCAGCCCGACGTAGATGGCGGCCTCATTGGCGGTGCCGCGCTAAAGTCGCGCGACTTCGTGACGATTGTGAAATCGTTTTAAAATACTTGTTGCGGCGCACGCACCCCGATTTTGGGCGGGATTCTTGCCAGTAGGTCCGGCCCGTTATTCTCTGTAAGGTCCTACCTACTTATTAGCCTCGCCCGTGCTTTCCCTGCTGCTTTCGCTCCTGCTTTTTTTATCCCCGAGCCGGCCGCCTACCCCAGCCGGCTCGGTTGAGCCGTGCAAAATCTACGGCTCCGTGTACCTCGAAACCGACCCAACACGGCGTAACTCGTGCTTCGCCGTGGTGTACGTCGAGCCCGAAGAGGCCTTTGCCGACTTGCTGGTTTTTACCGAAACCAACAAGCTTTTTGCCGACAAAGCCGGCCTGTGGTGCCCCGCCGAAAACCGCGAGTTTGCCGACTACGCACTGTATGTAACTACTGACCGTAGCCGGGCCGATTTCGCCATTCACTACACCAAAGTGCGCTCCTACGCGGGCTGCAAAACCGCTAATTAAAGTTTGACTTAGAAAGTAAGAACTGTGCATTAGCCTTGTTGAAAGTGCTTGATAAGCAGTTTATAGATTCCAAGTCATGATTTAGAATTACTTAAAATGGATTACATTGAACTGACTGTGCAGGCTCCCCGCGAGTTGGCCGAGATACTGGTTGCCGAGCTGGGCGAAGTGGGCTTCGACACCTTTGAGGACAACGACGCCGGCTTCTGCGCCTACACCACCGAGGACGCGTTTGACCGCGATGCGGTGGCCGAAATCATGAGCCGCTACGAGGGCATTGGCGAGCTAGCGTTTTCGGACCGCATTATCACGCGGCAGAACTGGAACGCGGAGTGGGAAAAGAATTTTCAGCCCCTCATTATTGCCGAGCGCGTATCGGTGCGGGCGCCGTTTCATCCCAAGCCCGCAGGCTTGGAGTACGATATCGAGATAATGCCGCGCATGTCGTTTGGCACCGGCCACCACGAAACCACCGCGCTGATGATTGAGAACCAACTCGACATTGACCACCAAGGTAAGCGCGTGCTCGACATGGGTTGCGGCACCGGTATTTTGGCCATTATGGCCGAAAAATTAGGTGCCCGCCAGGTGCTGGCCGTGGATGTGGAGCCCTGGACGGTGGAAAATGCCCGCGACAACGCTGCCGAAAATCACTGCCGCACCATCGGGTGCCGCCTGGGCGGGGCCGAGACACTGGCCGACGAAGCACCGTTTGACCTGATTTTGGCTAATATTAACCGCAACGTGCTACTCGAGGATATGCACGAGTATGCGCGCTTGCTACCCAGCGGGAACCCAATTTTATTCAGCGGGTTTTACGAGGAAGATTTAGCTAAAATCACGGCAGAGGCTACCCGCCAGGGCCTCCGTTACGAGCGCCACCGCACGTTGCGCAGCTGGGTTTCAGCAATTTTTACGAAATTGTAGGCTGCTCCGGCGTCGCTGGGGCTGCTATGCCAGTTTTTCTGGCTTTTGTCCTATTATATGAAGCGACTTCTCGCCGTCTTTTTCTGTCTTTCTCTTCCTTGGCTGCCTGCCCATGCGCAAACGGCCAAGCCGCCTACCCCCTCGCCGGCTGCTAAGCCAGCTTCCACTCCTACCGATGGCCGCACCGCGGGCAGCGTGCGGCCTGGCCAGGTGTCGGTGCAACGGTTTACGGGGCACCTTTCGGCCGAACCCGCCCAATTTATTCTGGATGTGCAGGGCATGATGCTGGCGACCAACAATGCCGGGGCCAAAACCTTGGGCGACCAGTTGCGGCAGTTGTGGGGTAGCAACCAGCTTACGGCAAGCCAGCAGGCAGCCATTGCAGGGTTGTCGCAGAAGATGTTGGACAAAAAAATGCGACCTATTCCGCACCTTACGGCTTTTTATAGTGCGGTTGTAGGGGGCAAAAACAAGGCGAAGCTGACAGATACGCAGGTAGACCAGTACCTCGATGCGGTAAGCCAATCGGTGGAGAAGGACGCCAATGCTGGCTTAGAGCAATACCTATTGGCCACCGCTAAGCTCCTCAACGGCGGCTCGCTCTACCGCTCGGGCTTCAACTCGCTGCGGGTAGTGGGCGGGCAATTGGCTTTCGCCTACAAAGCGGCGCCAGTCGTTGACCCCAACGCGACGTTTGATGCGCCGGCGGCCCCCGCTAAGCCCGAGCCGCTACCAGCGCCCAAGCCCGCCTCGGCAGCTAAACCCGTAGCCAAGGCGGCGCCCAAGCCTAAGCCAGCAGCCAAGAAAAAACGCGCCAGCGACGGCTGGGATACGGCCGATATGTGGTCGAGCGGCAGCAAGTCTGCCAGCAAAAATGATGGTTGGAGCACCGCCAACGACGGTTGGGGCGCTCCGGCGCCCAAGAAAAAAGCAGTTGCCAATGACGGGTGGGGTAGCAGCGACGATGGTTGGGGCGCCCCAGCCCCTAAGAAAAAAGCGCCCGTTAAAACTGTGGCGAAGGCTCCGGCCAAGGCTGCGCCCGCCAAACCCATTGCTGCTAAACCAGCCAGCCCTACCCCCAGCACTGCCGATTTCGACCAAGCTAACCAACCCTTTGTGCCTTCGCCCAGCGCGGCGTTTGACGCCTACTACCCCCCGCCCGCGACTGGTGCAGTAGTAGAGCTGAAAGATGCAGACATCGTGATGTCTACATCCGGTGACTCCCTCGTGCTGCACAAGGTGAGCGGCACGGTGGCCCCAACCAGCAGCCGCTTTATTGCCACGGGCGGGCAGGTGGCCTGGACGGTGAAAGGCAACCCCGTAACGGCCGACCTGGCGGGCTTCGACTTCGACCTGGGCAAACCCGAATTCACGGCCCAGCCCGTGACGCTGACTTATCCATTTTTGCTAGAAGCTCCCGTGAAGGGGGCGCTTAGCTACAAGAGCGTACGCCGCAAGCCCGGCGCAACCGAGTCGAGTTACCCGCGCTTTATTTCGCTCACCAATGATGTGCGCATTAAGGATTTGGGGCCTGGTATTAAATACCAGGGAGGGCTTTCGATGGCTGGTTCGCGCATTTTGTCGGCTGCGCTCGATGGTTCGCTTTCGCACCTCACAGTAAGCCAGGAGGGCAAAACGCGCTTCCGGGCGGCCTCGCGCAACTACGTGCTCAGCGACTCGGTAATTACGGCGGGCCGGGCGGCCGTGGCGCTCTACGCCAGCACCGGCGACTCCATTACGCACCCGGGGGTAGCACTGAAATACCTGAAAAAACAGGCGCAGCTCAAGCTGCTTTACGAGGACGGCATGTACCACACTACGCCTTACTCCGACTCGTACCACCAAGTCGATATTCGAGCGCAAATGCTGGTGTGGAACCTAAAAGACCCGAAGATGGACTTCAGCATTATCACGTCGCCCACACAGGTATCGGCTGATTTTGAGAGCAAGAACTTCTTCTCTAACACGCGCTACCAGCAGATGAAAAGCATCAATCATCTGCACCCGCTGCAAATGCTGCTGGGCTACAGCGCTACCCACGGCAATGCCAACGTGCTGAACGTGCACGATGTGGCGGAGGCTACCCAAACCTCCGAGTCGAACTTGCGCACGGCGGTGAGCGGGCTGGCCCGCGATGGCTACGTTGATATTCAGCCCCAAACTGGCGAGGTGATTTTGCTGCGCAAAGCCCGTAACTACGTCGGGGCTGCCCGCGAAAAGCGAGACTACGACCATATTTTGCTGAAATCCTTGTCGGGCTCAGGGCGCAGCGCTACCCTCAATCTGGCGAATAACCAACTGCTGGTGCGTGGTGTAAACCAGTTTACGTTTACCGACGATTCGGCATCGGTGCCGGTTATCGTGCGGCCCGACAGCGGCATTGTACGCATCGAGCGCAACCGCAACCTGCGGTTTGGCGGGCGGGTGAAAACGTCGATATACGGATTTAAGGGGCGTGATTTTCAATTTGACTATGACGGCTACTACATCGATATGCCGCATATCGACTCGCTGACTATTCGAAGCAAGGCGAAAAAAACGGCTGGCAAAACCGATACCGAGCACCGGCCCGGCGACTTTACCCTAAGTAATAAGGGTAACTCGCAGAGTGGCCGCTTCTACTTGAACGACCCCAAAAACCGTTCGGGCCGCAAGAAGCTGGCGAAGTATCCGTCGTTCAACTCAACTTCGGGAGCCTATGTGTATTTCAACAAGCCCGACGTGCTGGGTGGCGCCTACGACTCGACTACTTATTTCGACGTGCCCCCCTTCAAGTTTGACTCGATGGGTACGGGCAAGTCGCGGGGCGGCTTCGTGGGCGTATTCCACAGCAAGGCCCTACCCCCCATCAAAACGGCGCTCACCACGCAGGAAGACGGTTCGCTAGGTTTTGTGCACACGGTGCCGGCGGCGGGCTACCCCCTCTACGGTGGCAAAGGCCGGCTGGCAGGTGGTGCCAAAGTGAAGCTCAATGCCCAAGGCTTGCAGTCGAGCGGTACTATGACGTACCTCGGCGCCACGCTTCAGAGCGACCGCTTTGTGATGTACGGCGACTCGCTAACTGGCGAAGGCAAAACCGGCACCATTGCGGCGGGCCCCAACTTCCCGAAGGTGACAATGCCGCCGGGCTACCTCATCAACTGGGAGGCGAGTTCCGACTCGCTGCGTTTGCAAACCCCCACTGGCGGCGCGCCCGTGAAAATGTATGCCGACCATACGTTTAAGGGCTCGTTGCTGCTCACGCCTAAGGCGCTGGGCGGCGATGGCCGTTTGGATGGCCCGCAGAGCTACGTGCGTTCGGGCGATATGACCTTTAAGAACGATTCGTACTCGGGCCGCAAAGGCTTATTAAGTGTGAAGTCGGCGCAGGCGGGCAAACCAGCCCTCACGGCCAACGACGTGAACTTTACCTACGACCTCAAGAACGGCTACGCCGAATTTAAGCGAGAGGAGGGGAGCAAGGCCAGCATCGACTTGCCGTACACCGACTTCCGCACCTCACTTAGTGGCGGGCGCTGGGATTTCAAAAAGAAGCGCGTGTTGCTACGGGCTACGGGTGCCGATTCGGCACGCTCGTATTTCGCCTCGACGCGCCCCGAGCAGAATGGGCTGAAGTTCCGGGCCAAAGCAGCCTCCTACGACCTGACCAAGTACCAGTTGCAAGCCAAAGGCGTACCCTACGTGGCGGCGGCCGATGCTTGGATTATCCCCGATTCGGGCCGGGTGGTGGTGGCAGGCGGCGGCAAAATGCAAGCCTTCCACCGCGCCAAGGTGCTGCTCGACTCGCTGGGTAAATTCCATAAGCTGTCGGGCGGCAACATCACTATTGCTTCGCGCGATGCATTTAGCGGCGACGCTAAATACATGTCGCGTTCCGCCACCGGTGATTCGATAGCCTTGAAATTCAGC
Source organism: Hymenobacter ginkgonis (assembly GCF_009755225.1). Lineage (GTDB taxonomy): Bacteria > Bacteroidota > Bacteroidia > Cytophagales > Hymenobacteraceae > Hymenobacter > Hymenobacter ginkgonis. The sequence goes on along the minus strand of NZ_WQKZ01000004.1, from coordinate 53,710 downwards.
AATTTCCAGTCTGATTCGGCCTCGCTGCTGGCTTCCTCTACGGGCCGCAAGCGCTTTGGCCTGCGCCGCAAACCTGCCGCTGTGGCCACTGCCACGCCTAGCCTCGCTACCACGGCCACGGCCAATGTAGAGGCCAATCAAAAATTCCAGCTGGCGCCGCGCATTGGTTTCCGTGGGGGCATTAACCTGAACTCGCAGAAGCGCGGGCTGGTATTTGATGGCCAAGTACAGCTGCAATTTGGCAAAACTGTGGGCCCTACTACGGCCGACTGGTTTGCGGTGAAAGACAGTATCGACCCGAAGAATATTGCCCTTAACCTGCGCGACCTCAAGTCGGAAGACGGCACGGCGCTTACTACTGGGCTTTACGTGTCGGATGCAGATAACAAGATTTACCCACTCTATGCCGGGCCCAAAACCGCCACCACCGACGTTACACTATTTGAGGTGGATGGCACCCTGCGCTACGATACTAAGAAGGGTGAATACAGCATTGCCCGCCAAGACCTTTCCGACCCTAGCCAGTACGAAGGAGCTGTATTGACCTACAGCGAGGCGACTAACCAAATGGCTTTCCGCGGCCCTATGGGTTTTATCACGAACTCCAAGAATTATGGTATTGCGGCCAGCGGGGTAGGCAAAGCCAACCCCGATAGCGCCCGCTACCAGGTGCAGGCGCTGCTGGGCATTGACATGGCCCTGCCCGGTAAGGCCACCGAAGCTATGGCTAGCAGCCTAGCGGCAGTGACTAAAAATTCGCCCGAAGCTCTTAACGGCTCTAATGAGGAGCTGTATAATATTGCGCAGTTCGCTGGTAATAAAGGGGTAGAGGTATATAATAACCGCCGCCCCGGCGCCGCGCCTACACCGCTGGGCACCCTCTCGCCCAAATTGCTCCATACGCTCACGCTCAGCAAGGTGAACCTACGCTGGAGTCCTAAGCAGAAGGCTTGGTATTCGGAAGGTAAAATTGGCCTCGCCGGCGTGGGCAAGCAGGGCCTCAACGCGCTGGTAGAGGGCTATGTCGAAATCAAACGCGACAATTCGATGGACCTCGTGGAGGTGTACGTGGAGGCCGAACCGCAAACTTGGTACTACTTCCGCTACGCAAACAACGTGCTGCTCACTAAGTCATCCAACGAAGCCTTCGACGGCGAAGTGGGGGGTAAGCAGAAGGGCAGCATCGAGACGGCCTTGGAGTATGGTGTGTTCCTGGGCGAGTTTGAAGATGTGGACCGGTTCCGCTCGCACTTCCAGCGCGACTACCAGGGCAAGTCGGGTAAGCTGGCCGCGCGCCCAGCCGCGCCGGTATCAACGGGTAACTTTGAGTTTGGGGCTGATACCAATAAGAAAAAGAAAAAAGGCAAAGCCAACGACGCCTTCGCCGACGACCCAAGCGCTGCCCCCGAGCCAGCTCCTGATACCAGTAAGAAGAAAAAGAAGGGCAAAGAAGACCCTTTCAGCGAAAGCACTAGCGCACCGGACCCAGCCGCCGAGCCGGCGGCTGAACCCGCCAAAAAGAAGAAAAAGGACAAGGAGGCCGCAGTAGCTGAGCCAGCAGCCGAACCCACTCCCGAGCCTGCCAAGAAGAAGAAAAAGGCAAAGAGTGACGACCCCTTTGGGGATAGCGAGGCTGCCCCAGTAGTAGCCCCTGCGGCCAAGCCGGCAGTAGCTCCAGCACCGGCAGCGCCTGTAAAAGCGCCCGCAGCCACACCACCCGCGGCCGTGCCGACAGCCGCGCCAGCTACACCTCCGGCAGCTAAGCCGGTAGCCCCAGCGCCTACCCCCGACCCCACGGCCAACCCGACCGAGGAGCCGGCCAAGAAGAAGAAAAAGGAAAAGGCTCAGGAGGCTGAGCCCGACCCCAATGCGGAGCCCGGTACCGAGCCGCCTACCGAAACCAAGAAGAAAAAGAAGAAGAAAAATGCCGAAGAAGACCCCTTCGGCGATTCTTAAGCGATACCCCGGAGCTAACCTCCGGGGTATCTTATTTTTGCCCCCATGGCTATTATTCTATTGGCGCTGCTTGGCGCTTATTTGCTCGGCTCCATTCCAACGGCGCTGTGGGTAGGGCGCTGGTTTTTCAACCTCGCCGACATCCGCGAGCACGGGTCGGGCAATGCGGGTGCTACCAATACCTTCCGGGTGCTGGGCAAAAAAGCGGGCACCTTCGTGCTATTGTTTGATGCATTTAAGGGGTTTGCGGCCGCTTATTTCCTGCCCAATTGGCTGCTGAGCCAAGGCGTCATTGCGCCCGAAAACCTATTCTATTTTCGGTTGGCCTGCGGCGTGCTGGCGGTGGTAGGGCACATATTTCCGGTGCTGGCGCAGTTTCGGGGGGGTAAGGGCGTGGCCACTATCCTGGGCATGATGCTGGCCATTGCGCCGGCTACGGTGGGCGTGGCGCTGCTGGTATTTCTGGCGGTGCTGAGCACCACGCGCTACGTGTCGCTGTCTAGCATGACGGCGGGGCTAGCCTTCGCGCTGCTGCAACTCCTACCCCCCTTTCGGCCCGCCAATCCCCTGCAGGTATGGTTCGGGTTTCTGCTGGCAGCCATGCTGGTGTACACGCACCGCGCCAATATTGGCCGCCTGCGGGCCGGCACCGAAAGCCGCGTGCCGTTGTGGGGGAAGAAATAAACTGCTCGCCTACTACTATTCGCACTCGATGCCTGACGCCTACCCCCACCTCGAAACTCCGCGCCTGCTGCTACGCGCCTTCGCGCTGGCCGATGTGCCGCGCCTCGTAGCGCTGGCCGGCGATTATGAAGTAGCCCGGAATACACTTAACATTCCGCATCCGTACCGCGAGGCCGATGCCGTAAGCTGGGTAGCGACGACGCAGGAAAACTACCGGCAGCAAAGCGCCTACGCATTTGCCCTGGAGCTAAAGGCCAGCGGCGAATTTGTGGGCGGCATTGGCCTCACGCTGGAGCCGCGCTTCGACCGGGCCGAGGTGGGCTACTGGCTGGGGCGCTCCTACTGGGGCAAAGGCTTGGCCACCGAGGCCTTGGCAGCGCTATTGGCTTTTGGTTTTGAGGAATTGAAGCTCAATAAGTTATATGCTACGCACATTGTTAGCAATCCAGCTTCGGGCCAAGTAATGCGCAAGAATGGCATGGTGAAGGAAGGCGAGCTAGTGCAGCACACCAAGCGCGACGGCCAGTACCACGACCTGTGGCAGTACCGGCTCACGCGGCAAGAATTTGCGCGTCGCGCGCGCCCGGTGGGGTAGGGAGCTCGGGCGCTGCCGTTGAGCAACCTACTTTTGCGGCGTCAAGCATTCCTTTCCATTCATATGGCCGCACCTACTTACCTTACCCAGCACCAAAACCGCTTTCTGGAAGAGCTAATTGACTGGCTCCGCATTCCGTCCGTTTCGGCCGACCCAAAGTTTCACGGCGACGTGCTGCGGGCTGCTAACTATCTGCTGGATAAGTTAGTAGAGGCCGGCGCGCAAAATGTGGAGCTGTGCCCCACGGCTGGCAATCCTATTGTGTACGGCGAGTATTTCTCAGGTCCCGACAAGCCGACGGTGCTCGTGTACGGCCACTACGATGTACAGCCCGCCGACCCCTACGAACTCTGGACTTCGCCGCCGTTTGAGCCGGTTATCAAAAACGAAAAAATTTACGCTCGCGGCGCCTGCGACGATAAAGGCCAGGTGTATATGCACGTAAAAGCCCTCGAGATGATGCTGCGCGACGGGGGGGTAGGGGCTCCCTGCAACCTCAAATTCATGTTTGAAGGCGAAGAAGAGATTGGCTCCAACAACCTCAGCATCTTCGTGAAGGCGAACAAAGAGAAGCTCCAGGCCGACGTGATGCTCATCTCCGATACCGGGATTCTGGCCAACGATGTGCCCAGCATCGAGGTAGGCCTGCGCGGCCTCAGCTACCACGAAGTAGAGGTAACGGGCCCCAACCGCGACCTGCACTCCGGCCTCTACGGCGGCGCCGTGATGAACCCCATCAACGCGCTCTGCGACATGATAAGCAGCTTGCACGACGCCAACCGCCACATCACCATTCCTGGTTTTTACGACAACGTGGATGAGTTGAGCGCCGACGACCGCGCCGAAATGGCCCAAGCGCCCTTCTCAGAAGAGGAATTTGAACAAAGCATTGGCCTGCCCGCCGCGGTGGGCGAAGCGGGCTATTCTACCCCCGAGCGCACCAGCATCCGGCCCACACTCGACGTGAACGGTATTTGGGGCGGCTACACCGGCGAAGGGGCTAAAACGGTGATTGCCAGCAAGGCCTACGCCAAAATATCGATGCGCCTGGTACCCCACCAGACCAGCGACGAGATTACGGCGCTCTTTCAAAAGCATTTTGAAAGCATTGCCCCGGCCGGCATCACCGTGAAAGTAACGCCCCACCACGGCGGCGAGCCCGTGGTTACGCCCACCAATTCGGCCGCTTACCGCGCCGCCGCCAAAGCCCTCGAAACCACGTTTGGCAAAAAGCCGGTGCCCACCCGCGGCGGTGGTTCCATCCCCATCGTGGCCATGTTTAAGAGCGAGCTGGGCCTCGATTCGGTGTTGCTCGGCTTCGGGCTCGACTCCGACGCTATTCACTCGCCCAACGAAAGCTTTGGCGTATTTAACTTTTTGAAAGGCATCGAAACCATCCCCGAGTTCTACCGCGAGTACGCCGCTGCCCGCTAAGCCAGGGGGTAGGAACACGAAAAAGCCCCGGCTGCCAACTGGCAGCCGGGGCTTTTTGGCTAAGCACGAGCCGAAAGGCCAACTTGACCTTAGTTAAAGGAGTACGTGACGTAGAGTTGAAATGTGCTGTTCCGTACGCGCGGCTGCACTGTCACGCTGCCAGTGGTGGTCGACTTTGGAAAGTTGGTGAACTCGCCATTGTAGCGCAGGCCCACGCCGGGGCCGTGCTTGAGCTGATAGCCTAGGCCCGCCAAATAGCCCACATCAACCGTTTTGTAAGCATCTTTTATATCTACCGATACGCTGCCTGTCTGCGACTTAGCCGCTACCAAAAAGCCCACTTGGGGCCCTGCCTCGAAGAAAAAGCCATCGGTATTAACGTGGAACGCCAGGGGCACATCGATGTAATGCAGTCGGAATCCCGCGTCGCTGCTGCCGTCAAATTTGGCGCCCTTCTGCGAGTAAAGTAGTTCTGGCTGAAACGCGAATAACCGGGCAAAACCAATGTTAGCAAACACGCCGGCATTGAAACCAAAACGGTAAGTAAAGTCGCGATTGAATGCGTCTTTCGCATCATTGCCCACAAAGTTGGTGAGCGAAGCGCCGGCCTTCACGCCCAGCGATACGTTGCCGCCGCGGCCCCGATACTGCGCCTGGGCCGCTGTGCTCAGGCCAAGCACCAGCGCTGCTAGCATAACGATATTTTTCTTCATTAGAAAGAGTAGGAAAGAGGATGGAGGCAGCAAAGCTACGGCACTTGCCGGGCCCGCCGCCCACAAAAAAGCCGGCCCTCACAAGAGGGCCGGCCTTAAAAGCAGGGGGTAGGGCTGCTTATTTACCGCCAAATGTGTAGCCTACGTAAAGCTGGAAAGCGCTGTTTTTAACATTTCCGCTCTCTATTTTCACGCCATTTACAGTAGCATCTTTACCAACATTGGTAAACCCACCATTGTAGCGCAAGCCAACCATAGGGCCGCTAGCTACCTGAAAGCCTAGGCCAGCAGCGTAGCCAAAGTCAACACTTTTGAAGGCGTCTTTAACGTCAAAATCTGCCCCAGATACCTTGTATTTAGCCGAAGCTAAAAAGCCTACTTGCGGGCCGGCTTCAAAAAATAGGCCAGTAGCACCAGTAGCTACTTTCACCAATACCGGTACATCAATATAGTTCATATTGATGCGGTTATCGCTATTGTCCTTATTCTTAGTTCCTTTCATAGAATATAGAACTTCGGGCTGAATCGAAATCATGTCGTTAAAACCAAAATTGGCCAAAACGCCTCCGTTAAATCCAAATTTATAAGCATTGCCATCACCATTGGTCAAATCGGTGAGCGAAGCTCCGGCTTTTACACCAAATTTTACGCCTTGTGCTTGTGCCGCGCACGAAATACCAGCGATGAGACCGATTGATAAGAAAACCTTTTTCATTTACAGAAAAAAATATAGTTGAGGTTAAAATTGAGGGTGCAAAGATAAATACTAAAATGCTTAAATATGCAAAAAGCCGGCTCCCGTGAGGAAGTCGGCTTTTCGAAAAGCAGAGAATTAATTGCTTAGCTTATTTGCCACCAAAAGCGTAACCAACTTGGAATTGAAATACCGAGTTGTGCACGTTGGGGTTGCTAGCTAGGAAGCTGCCCGAGGGCGAGGTAGCTTTTAGAGTGGTCGAAGCGCCGTCTTTGTACACTTGCGAGAAGTCGCCGGTGTAGCGCACGCCCAGGCTCAAGCCGCTCGTGATTTGGTAACCGATACCACCTACGTAGCCGATAACTACTTTATTGAGGTCCGAGGTAGTTGTGTTTTCGTTGATTTTGTTGCCGCTTTTCTGCAGGAAGTCACGGTTTGCAACTACGAAGCTACCTTGTGGGCCGATTTCGAAGAAGAAGCCTTTGCCAGCGTCGCCGGTGTTGATACGTGCCAAAATTGGCACATCAATATAGCTAAGCGTGCTTTTGAAGGTGGTGCCAGTGCCGAGGGTGCTCGTTTGGAAGTCGTCAACCGAAGCGCCTTTCTGCGAGAACAACACTTCAGGCTGAATCGAGAATTGGTCGCTGATGCCAAAGTTGGCAAATACACCAGCGGCAAAGCCAGCCTTATATTCAGAGCCTTTCGAATCGGTACCGGAGAAAGTAGCGCCGTTGAAACCGCCCTTAATACCATATTTAACACCGGTCTGAGCATTTGCTGCGGAGGCAAAGCCAGCGAGCAGCGCCAAAGAAAGAATGATTTTTTTCATGACTGAAAAAGTTATATAATTAAGCCCGGCCAGGGATAGAGTAATGACTGAAACTAGCCAGGAATGGGCCTTATACTACGGCCAAAGGTCGCAGGGTTACATTTCAAGTAGATTTTGATTTTAAATAAAAGAACTTGGGAGGTACCAAGTCGCGCTGTAGATTTGGCGTTGGTTTGTTTGCCTTTTTATGCGCCGGTCTGACTGGAATCTGCAGTGTGGTAAAGGTCACGGCCTTAGCTACGCATTTTTGATGAGCGCGCTCTTGATAGGGCGGCCCGCGCAGGCCCAGCAAACGGTGCCGGGCGACTCGGTGCAGCGGCCCGCGGCGGCCCCATTTATTTGGGGTGCTTATGCGCAGGGTAGCTTTATTGTTAACCACACGCCGCCCGTTAGCCACCTAGTAACGTCGCACCCCACGGGTTTCGAGCTCAACGTGCAGCGCCAAACCACGGGCACCGCGCCCTGGCACAGCTGGTATAAATACCCCAAAATGGGGCTGGCGCTGGTGTACTACGACTACCATAACCCCGTGATAGGCAAGAGCTATGCGGCCTCAGTGTATCTCAGCAAGGCCATTGTGCGCACTGCTCGCCAAGATGTTAGCTTTCGCTTGGGCACAGGGTTAGCGTATTTTACTAATCCTTACGACCTGCAAACCAACCGCAAAAACACCTTTGTGAGCTCGGCACTCAATGCCACGCTGCAAATGCGCTTTGAATATGACGTAGCCCTCACGCCGCACCTGGGCTTGCTGGCGGCGCTGGCTCTCAACCACTATTCCAACGGGGGCTCGGCCAAGCCCAACTTTGGCGTGAACCTGCCCACGCTGCTGCTTGGGCTCAACTACTACCAGCGGCGCGATGTGCCTCTACCCCCCGGCCTAGTGCCTGCGCCCGCCAACCTCGGCCAAAATTTTCTCAATGCCAGCGTGAGCCTGGGCTCGAAGCAGCGCACCGGTGGCGACCCCGCGCACTACGCGGTGGCGTCGGTGACGTTGGCGGCGGGCCGGCGCGTCAATCGCAAAAGCAATTTGCTAGCTGGCGTGGAGGGCTTCTACGACCGCTCGCTGGTGGCCGTGCTGCGCGATACCGCCCGCGACCAAGGCCACCTGCCCGATGTGAAAAAGGCCAGCGTTTTTGTGGGCCACGAACTGCTGTTTGGGCGTCTGGCCTTCGTGACGCACCTCGGCGTGTACGTATACAACCCTTACAAATCTAACCCGGCTTACTACGAGCGCCTAGGCTTGAAATACCAGTTTACCGACCTGCTATTCGGCTCTATCGACCTGAAGGCGCACCGCGCCACCGCCGACGTAGTGGAGTTTAAACTGGGCCTGCGGCTAACCCAGTCGCTCGCCGCCGCGTCGGCAGGGTATTAGCGCGCCAGCGGCTTCGGGCCACTATTTGGCGGCTTCGGGGGCACTGCCGGCGGTTTCGGCAACTGTCAGTAGCTATCGTGCAAGCAGTTAGCGACCTTTCGGCTGTACTACTTCCCCTTGGCCATGGCTACGCTGCTTCTCTACCTGCGCTACCTGCATATTCTGGCAGGCTTTATTGGCTTTTTTGTCGCGCCTGTGGCTCTGGCGGTGCGTAAGGGAGGGGTAGCCCATCGGCGTTGGGGCCAAGTGTTCTTCTGGGCGATGGTAGTGGCGGGTATTACCTCGCTGCTGCTGGCCGGGTTGCAGCTGCTGTTTGTGTCGTTGCCAGCCGGCCGCTCAGTTGCCCTATTATTCTTGCTGCTTACGGGCTTGTTCAGCCTCTACCTGGCTATCTTTGGCTACCGGGCACTTTATCTCAAGCGGCTGGGCCAGGGCCAGCGGCCGACGCTGGCCGACTGGTTGTTGGCAGGGGTAGGGTTGCCGGTGTTTGGGTTTTTCGTGTTCTATGGAAGCAGCCACCAGGTAGTACCAGCTATTGTATTTGGCACCGCTGGGGTGGTGCGAGCCGGCACCCAGCTCTGGAGCTACCTCCGCAGCACACCACCAAGGCCGGGGCAGTGGCTGCGCAACCACATTTCGGGCTTTATGGGCGCTTACATCGCGGCCGTTTCGGCGTTCTCAGCTACGAGTTTGCACTTTATTCCCTGGCCCTGGAATTTTCTCTGGCCTAGCATAATAGGAGTGCCCTATATGCTGTGGGCGCAGCGGCGCTACGTTGGCGCCACTGGTACCAAAACGGAGCGGCTGGCCCCTACCGCCAGGAGCGCCGCCTAAGGTTGGGCTGCTAGCGCCACCTGCTTATTAATCTGTTTTACCAATCCCGGTCCCTCATAAATAAAGCCGGTGTAAAGCTGAATCAGGCTCGCGCCAGCCGCTAGCTTTTCCAGTGCATCGTGCGCCGAGTGAATGCCGCCCGCCCCGATAATGGGCAGCGCGCCCTGGCTGCGCTGGTGCAGGTAGCGAATAACCGCCGTGGCCCGCTCGCGCAGGGGCCGCCCGCTGAGGCCGCCCGCCCCGTAGGCCGCCACGGTGGAGGTAGGGGTACGCAGCGTTTCGGGCCGGGCGATGGTGGTGTTGGTGGCCACGAGGCCGCTTAGGCGGGTTTCGCGGGCTATTTCGAGGATGTCATCGAGCTGGGCATCGGTGAGGTCAGGCGCAATCTTGAGCAGCAGCGGACGGGGGGTAGGGCGCGCTAAGTTTCGTTCCTGCACCTGCTGCAAGAGCTTAATAAGTGGCTTCTTATCCTGTAATTCGCGCAGGCCCGGCGTGTTGGGTGAACTCACATTTACCACAAAATAATCGACCACCTCGGCCAGGGCCTCAAAGGCCGCCACGTAGTCATCGCCGGCCTGCTCGTTAGGCGTGTCCTTGTTCTTGCCAATGTTGCCGCCGATGATGAGTTGCCGGTTGTGGCGCTGGCGCAGGTGCGCCGCTACGGCCGCCGCCCCGTCATTATTAAACCCCATGCGGTTAATAAGCGCCTCATCGGCGGGCAGCCGAAACAAGCGGGGGGTAGGGTTGCCCGGCTGCGGCCGGGGCGTCACGGTTCCAATTTCGACAAAGCCGAACCCCAGCGCGGCCAGCTCATCCGTGAGGGCCGCATTCTTGTCAAACCCCGCCGCCAGGCCCACCGGGTTTGGGAACGTGAGCCCGAAAACCTCGCGGGCCAGGCTGGGGTGCTGGTAGTTATAGAAGCCACGCAGCAGCGCCGCCGTACCCGGCAAGCGGCTGGCGCGCTTCAAGTTATCAAAAACGAAGTGATGGGCGCGCTCGGCGTCGAGTTTGAATAACAGCGGCTTAACAACTTGCTTATACACCATGCGTTAATTTAGCCAGCCCAGCCTTCGCGGTCGAGCGAGCGGTATTGAATAGCTTCGGCCAAATGCTGAATCTGGATTTCTTCCGTATCTGCCAGGTCGGCAATAGTGCGAGCCACTTTCAGAATACGGTCGTAGGCGCGGGCGCTCAGACCGAGGCGCTCCATGGCCGTTTTGAGCAGCGTGCGGCCGGCGTCGCTAATCTGGCAAATATCCTTCACCATTTGCGAAGGCATCATGGCATTGGAATGAATATCAGCTTGTTCGGTAAAGCGTTTGGTTTGTACTTCGCGGGCTTTTTTCACGCGTTGCTGAATATCGTGGCTGGTTTCGGCTTTGCGCGTTTCCGTCATCTGGTCGAAGGTAACGGGTGTTACCTCCACGTGCAGGTCAATGCGGTCGAGCAGCGGGCCCGATACCTTGTTGAGGTACTTTTGCACCACGCCGGGGCCGCACACGCATTCTTTTTCGGGGTGGTTGTAATAGCCACACGGACAAGGATTCATGCTGGCAATGAGCATAAAATTGGCCGGAAAGTCGATGCTTACTTTGGCCCGCGAGATGGTGACGCGCCGCTCTTCCAGCGGCTGGCGCATCACTTCCAGCACGGTGCGCTTAAACTCGGGCAGCTCGTCCAGAAATAGCACGCCGTTGTGCGAAAGCGAAATTTCACCTGGTTGCGGGTTACCACCGCCGCCTACCAGCGCCACGTCCGAAATGGTGTGGTGCGGCGCCCGGAAAGGCCGCTGGTTTAGCAGGCCCTGACCAGTACCCAGCTTGCCCGCCACCGAATGAATCTTGGTGGTTTCCAGCGCCTCCTGCATGTTGAGGGGGGGTAGGATGGTTGGTAGGCGCTTGGCCAGCATGGTTTTGCCCGCGCCGGGCGGTCCTATCATGATAACATTATGGCCGCCAGCCGCCGCTATCTCCAGCGCCCGCTTAATGTTCTCCTGCCCCTGCACGTCGGCAAAGTCAGCAGCGTACTGGTTGGCAGTGTGCTGGAAAATCTCGCGGGTATCAATGCGCACGGGCTCAATGGTTTTCCTGCCCTCGAAGAAGTCAATGGCTTGCTGCATCGTCGTTACCGGAATGACATCCAGGTTATTGACAATGGCGGCTTCCTGTGCGTTTTCCTTAGGCAAAATAATGCCTTTAAACCCTTCCTTCCGCGCCTGAATGGCAATGGGCAGCACGCCCTTGATGGGCCGCAACATACCATCGAGCGCCAGCTCGCCCATGATGATGTAATCCCCTAAATGCTCCGTAGTAAGCTGCTGCGAGGCGTGCAAGATGCCCATCGCAATGGGCAAATCGTAGGCCGCACCTTCCTTGCGAATGTCGGCCGGGGCCATGTTCACTACCACTTTGGTGCGCGGCATGCGGTAGCCCAGCAACTTCAGCGCCGCCTCAATGCGCTGCTGGCTTTCCTTGATGGCATTGTCGGGCAGGCCCACCACGTAGAAATTCGTGCCGGCTGATACAAGTACTTCAATAGTAATAGTATAGGCATTGACACCCTGTACGGCCGAGCCGAATACTTTAGTTAACATAGACCACGGATTAACGCGGATTTTAGCGGATTTCACGGATTTTGTAGGCGGCCCATGCGGCAGCCTAGCCGATACTTAGCGGTAATATCCTATTTTATAAATTGGCTATTAAAAAATGATAATGAGGTAGTATTTTGATTGTTAGTGCTTTTTAGTTAGGCTTTCAATTAACATAATAATAATATGAATGACTTTGATATGAACCTCTTGGATGCGGTCGGCGAAGCCGAAGTGCGGTACTCGAATTTCAACGTCGCTAAGGGCCGCTAGCTGGCCGCCGTCCTTGCCGGTGAGGCTTACTACTTGCATGCCGGCAGCTTTGGCAGCGGTGGCGGCCCGCAGGATGTTGGGCGAGTTGCCGCTCGTGCTGATGGCTAGTAGCACGTCGCCGGGGCGGCCTAATGCCTCCACAAAGCGGCTAAATACGAACTCGAAGCCGAAGTCATTGGCCACGCAGGTCATGTGCGAGGCTTCGGTGAGAGCAATAGCCGCCAATGCGGGACGGTCTTGGCGGTAGCGACCTGATAATTCTTCGGCAAAATGCTGAGCATCGCAAAGGCTGCCGCCATTGCCGCAGGTCAAAATTTTGCCGCTATTGTTGAGGCTGCCAGCGAATACCTCGGCGGCTTGGGCAATGCGGGCCAGGTTGGTTTCATCGGCCAGAAAGCGGTCGAGAACGGTGCGGGCTTCGGTGAGCTCGGCCAGAATGAGGCCAGGCAAAAGGGTGGGGGTAGGAGCTTCAGACACAGCTAAATCGGGCACAAACAAAAACTAAAAAGAGGGCGGCGTGGCCGGGGGGCCCTCGGGCTGGCGCTGCTCGCGGGCGGCTGCCTCGGCGGCCGTGGGGTAGGCTACGGCCGGGCCCGTTGGTGTAGCCGTGGGCGTGCCCAAGGGGGTAGGGGCCACCCGCTGATGCGTGTCGTAGAGCGTAGCTTTCAGTTCGTTGATCTTGCCGTCTTGCTTGCTCACGGTGCGCCGCAGCACGCTGCTGTCGATGTTTTCGACGATTAGCTGTAAGGCCATCACAATCACGCCAATAAAAGCCAACACGTAGAAGAAATTGCGCTCGTTTTCGGTGGGCGAAGTGCCCGAACCTAAATCGGCGACGGTAGTGCGTACGGCTGGTAGCAGCAAAAACAGGAGCGCTAGCAGCAAGTAGACCATCACGGCCACGGTAACGACGCGTTTGAGGGCTAGCATAGGGGTAGGGAAATGGGTTGGGGCAGGAAAGATATATAGAACGACGGGCTACTTCGGCACGCACAGGGCCCGACTACAGCGGGCGTACGGCTCCGGCTGAGCTACTTTTAAACCAGCGCGGCATTGGTTTGGAGTTGGCTCAGGCGTTGGTAGAGGCCACCGTCGCGGCGCAGTAGCTCGTCGTGGGTACCGCGCTCCACAATGCGGCCGTGCTGGAGCACAATTATCTCGTCGGCGTGGCGCACGGTGCTCAGGCGGTGCGCAATAACGAGCGACGTACGCGAGGCCATGAGGCGCGTTAGGGCTTCCTGCACCAGCTTTTCGCTCTCCGTATCGAGGGCCGACGTAGCCTCGTCGAGAATCAGAATGGGCGGATTGCGCAAAATGGCGCGGGCAATGCTCAGGCGCTGGCGCTGGCCGCCCGAAAGGCGTCCGCCGCGGTCGCCAATCACAGTTTGGTAGCCGTCGGCCGACTGCATGATGAAGTCGTGGGCGTTGGCCGTTTTAGCGGCTTCAATGACCTCCGCTTCCGTGGCCTCGGTGTTGAATTTGATGTTGTTATAAATCGTATCGTTAAACAGGATGCTCTCCTGAGTAACAATGCCCATCTGGGCGCGCACCGAGTGCAAGGTGCAAGCGCGCACGTCGTGGCCATCAATTAGCAGCTGGCCCGCCGAGGGGTCGTAGAAGCGGGGTATCAAGTCGGCCAGCGTGCTTTTGCCGCCGCCGCTGGGGCCTACGAGCGCTACGGTTTGCCCCTTTTTGACGGTCAGGTTGAGGTCGAAAAGCACGGCCGAATCGCCGTAGCTGAAGCTCACATCGCGCAGTTCAATCTGGTGCTCGAAGGGGGGTAGGGCTTCCGCATTGGGCCGGTCCTGGATGGTGGGCTCAGTATCAATCACGCGCAGCACGCGCTCGCCGGCCACTAGGCCGCGCTGAATATTGCTGAACGCGCCCGATAGCGCCTTGGCCGGTACCAAAATCTGTGAAAACAGAATGATGTAGGTGATAAACGTAGACGCGCCCAACTCGGCCTGGCCGCTCAGCACCAGCGAACCGCCGTAGTACAGCAGCCCCGCCACCACCGCTACCCCCGCAAATTCGGAGAAGGGCGAGGCTAGGTCGCGGGTGTTATCAATCGTTTGGGTAATACGGGCGTACTCGTCGTTTTGCGCCCGAAATTTGCCGAGAATGTACGCTTGCGCATTAAAGCCTTTGATGACTCGGATGCTCCCCAGCGTTTCATCAATCACCGACAGCATCGAGCCCAACGTGCTCTGGCTCAGAGCGGCTTGGCGGCGCAGGCGCTTGGCCACGCTGGCAATAATGCCACCCGAAAGCGGCAGTAGAATTAGCGTAAAAATCGTGAGCTTGGCCGACATCGTGAACAGAATCACGAAAAAGCCGATGATGGTCAGCGGCTCCTTAAACACGGCCGTGAGCGTGTTGACCACCGAAATTTCGACCTCGTGCACGTCGTTGGTGAGGCGCGACATCAGGTCGCCCTTGCGCTCGTTAGAGAAGTAGCCCAGTTCCAGGTCGATGATGCGGTCGTAGAGGGCGCCGCGCAGGTTTTGCACTACACGGGCCCGCACTTTGGTGAGCAGTTTCTGGCCTAAGTAGCGAAATACGTTGCTGAAAAACACCGATACAATGATGACGCCGCACACGTAGGCCAGGGCGCCCTGCTTGCCCTTGGCGGCCATCATTTGGCTGAAGTAGAAGTTGAAAACTTCCTCTATGTACTTGATGGTCAGTGAAAAATGCGGCAGCGTAGTCGGCGCCGCGGCCGTGTGTGCATCGGTAGTGCCAAACAGCACATTCAGCAGCGGAATAACTAGCGTGAAATTGGCAATACCGAAGAAGATGCCCAGCGTTGCGTACACGATGTACAGCGGCACGAAGTCGCCGTAGGGCCGGGCAAAACGCAGCAGGCGGAGGTAGGTTTTCATAGAACAGCCGAAGACGAGCAGTTAAGGACGACGGAAGGTGGCCGTTACTTCAATAAGCCCCCGGATATGGTGGTTAAACTCGGCTAGCTGCTCGGCTGGCACCCACAACTCGTTGTGTTGGGCATCGCCTACGTTTTGTATCGCGAATTGCGCTAAGTACTCGTTGTCAACTGCAAAGCGCACGACATAGCCCACGCCGTAGTAAGGTACATTCCAATCGCGACTGATTTGGATGGCGTACTCCTCATTTAGCACGGGGTAGAAAATAGGCTGCTCAGGGAGCCGAGGCGGAAAATCGTGGTAGCCGCTGGCAGCAATCAGGTCGAGCTCAGCCTGATTGACTGGCCGATATAAAAAGGTGGTTTCGGGCATGACTTAAAATTCGTGCAAGCGCTGGGCGATGTTCCAGCGCAGGGCCAGCGAGGCGTATACCTCGTTGCCACTCACGGCGCCGTAGTAGGTAGGCTGGTCGAGGGTCTGGTGGCGGGCAATGAGGGTAGCATCCAAAAACAAGTTCAGGCGCGGCTGGTACGAGGCTGTGAAGTCGGCGTGGAAGAGGCGGTTTTTGTCGCCACTGCCCACGCGGTAGCCATACTCTACCATCTGGCCCGTAGCGTCGAGAGGGCGGGTGTTATACGAGAGCAGTACGTTGCTGCCACTGTAGTTATTCGTGCCATTAGGCGTCTGCGCATCAACCCCTTGCACGGTGTAAAAACCTTTGGCCACCAGGTTGAGGCGGGGTAGGGGCTGGTAGCTAACCACGGCTAGTACCTCCGTGAGGTTGGCACCCATGGGGTGCGCCAGCGGCTGCTGATAGTGCTGGTAGCTGGTGTAAATGTTCTCGTGCTCGTAGGTGAAAGGGCGGATGTAGTTGAACTCCAGCTGCAAGTCGAGGTTGCGCACGCCGGCCACGTCGAGCAGCTTGCCGCCGAGCTGCACGGCCTGCTTGTTGGCCCACCAGCCATTGCCGGCCAGGATTTCCTTTATCTTAAACTCGTCGAGCACCAACTGGCCATAGAGCTGGCCGCGGTGCTGAATGTTCCACTTAAAATCGAGGCCCAGCAACGCATTATCGGCCGAGCCCACCTGCTGCTCGATGGCGCGGTAAAAAATAACGGGGTTCAAGTACTGAATTTCGAGCCCGCGGCCCGGTCCGCCCGACACTTCCGACTCAAACACGCCAATGTTGAAGTTATTGGTCACGTCGAAGCTCAGGTGGTGCAGCGCCAGGTACTTTTTCGGGTACACCTGGTCGGCGTTTTCGCGCTGGGCCGTAAGCTCGGCGAAGATATTCTGGTAGTTAAATTTCCAGACGCGGGTATTGAATTTAAGGAAGAAATACGGCGCGCTGTAGTCCGACAAAATCAGCGAGCGGTAGCCGTTGCCGATAAAATTGCGGTCGTGGGCAAACTGAATATTGATGTGCTTGGTGGCCGCAAACGTGATGCCGCCGCGCGCTGTGAAGAAATCGTAGGCCGTACCGCTGGTCTTAAACGGCTTGGTGTAGCCCTCGTGCGGTGCCACGGGCGCGCCGGATAGGTTGTCGCGCGTCATGCGCTGCTGCACCCAGCCGGGCACTGCCTCCTGGTTGTCGGCAAAGAAGCCGTAGAAGCCCAGGCGCTGGTCAATCAGCCCCTCGAAGCTCGCGCCGCGCGTGTTCACGTAGCGCAGACCGCTGAGGCTGCCCTCGCCGCTGTCCTTACCCCCCTGCAACAGCAGCACGGGGTTGAGGCGAAAGACAAAGTCCTTGGTTTCGACGTGGTAAAGGTCGGTTTGGTCGCGGTAGAAATACGTCAGAAACGGCCGCTGGCTCGCATTAAGGCTGTCGCCGGTGGCCGAAAACATCCAGCTGTCCTTCAGCAAGTACTGCGCATTGAAGCGGTCGGCCCGCGAAAGCGAACCCTGACTGTACAGCAAGCTGTCGCCGCCCAGCAGGCGCTCGCCGAGGTGGGCGGCCGCAGCGCGGGTGTAGGGCCGGGCGCTGGTGTGCGGGTCTTGCAGCGAATCGGGCCCGTACTTGATGGCGTAGCGGTCGATGAGCCGGTACGTATTCGGGTCGAGCGGCACGTAGAGCGCGCCCTGGTACTGGTAGCTGCGTGCCTCACGCCGGCTGCGGGGGGTAGGGAGCGCCGGCGTTGCTGGTGAGGCGGGCGGGCTAGCTGGCGCAGCCACCGGCGCGGGCGCAGCCGGCGCACTCGTTTCGGCCGATTTTACTTCCCGTATTTCCTTGAGCTGTTTTTTCTCCTCCTTAGTTTTTTCTTCGGGCAGCGGCTGGTTGAAAATGTACCAGTTAGCCGAGCCGGGCTGGGGCGGTGTGGCGGGTGGGGTAGGTGTTTGGGCCGACACCCGGCCGGCCAGCAGCAGCAAAGAAGGAAGTAGGTAGTATTTCATCAAACTTAAAAACTACCCGAACGGGGGCAGGCTCTACAAAATTACATCGGCGGCCGCCGTGCCGGCCGCCGGCCCGACCTTTGGGCCCGGCCCGCTGCCTGGGCCACCCCGCCTGCCGTGTTGCGTTTCCTCTCTTTTACTCACCTCGACCTTGCCCGCTGGGATGCCTGCGTGGCCGCCAGTCCCGGCGCGCCGCCCTACGCCCACGCCTGGTGGCTGCAAGCCACGGCCGGCCGCTGGGGCGCCGTAGTGGAGCTGGGCCCTGGGGGCGAGTACCGCTCGCTGCTGCCGCTGCCGCTGAAGTGGCGGCCACAAGGCTGGGTAGGCTACCAGCCGCTATTTGCGCAGCAACTGGGCCTGATGCTAACGGCCGCCAGCCAACATAAAAACTTGGCCAACTACTTGGCGGTGGTCGAAAAGAAATGCACTAGCTTCTACCAGCAGCTGGCCCCGAGTGTCGAGCTGCCGGCCCTACCCCCCGGTTTTGTGGCCACCGAGCGCCTTACCTACCACCTCGGCTTGGGCCCCGACTACGCCGCCCTGCACCAAGGCTACGCCGCCGACTACCGCCGCCGCCTGCGCAAAAACCAGGAATTGCCCTACCCCCTGCAAGTAACTGAAGGGGCCGACGTAGAAGCCGTAATTCAACTTTTTCTGGCGTACCGTGGGCCGGTGCACACCGGCTTGCAGCCGCGCCACTACGCACCGTTGCGCCGCCTGGCTGCTGCCGCCCAGGCCCGTGGCGTAGCCGAGCTGCACCAGGTGCGCCACTCGGCCAGTGGCGAGCTGCTGGCGGGGGCGCTGTTTGTGCGCCACGCGGGAGGGCTGATATACTTGTTTGCGGCGGCTTCGGCGGCGGGGCGGGCGGCGGGTGCGCCGCTGCTGCTGGTAGATGCCGCAGTGCGGCGCCACGCCGGCCAGCCCGGCCAGGTGCTCGACTTTGAGGGGGGTAGCCTGCCTGCCATTGGGCGTTTCTTCGCGAACTTCGGGGCGCGGCCTGTGCCTTACCCTGCCCTGAATTTCACTCGAAAACCCTGGTTTACACAATGGATGCGTCCCTAAACTCGCCCGAACCCTTCACGGCTACTGCGTCGCAGCCCACCGAGCGCCTGCACATTGTGTGCGCCGAGCCCAGCATTGCGAATCATTTTTTGGCTGAGCTGCGCGACGTGGAAATTCAGCAAGACAGCCTACGTTTTCGCGTAAATCTTCAGCGTTTAGGCGAAATTATTGCCACCCGCATCAGCACCCAGCTTAGCTATACGCCGCAGGTGGTGCGCACGCCGCTAGGCGAGGCGCCCAGCCAGCTGCTGCGCGATTTTCCGGTGCTGGCCACCGTGCTGCGGGCCGGGCTGCCTTTCCACCAGGGTTTTTTAAATTATTTTGACCAGTCGCCGAGCGCTTTTGCGGCGGCCTACCGCATCGAGGGTACGGCCCAAGTGCAGGTGCAGCTCGACTACCTCACCGCTCCGCGCCTCGACGAGCGCGTGCTCATCCTGGCCGACCCCATGCTGGCCACCGGCAAGAGCCTGGTGCAAACCTACCGGGCCATGCTGCGCTTCGGCACCCCGCGCCAAGTGCACATTGCGGCCGTCATTGCCTCGCCCGAGGGGGTAGCCTACGTGATGCGCGAAATTCCGGAAGCCACGCTCTGGATTGCCGCCGTCGATGAAAAGCTCAACGAGCACGCCTACATTGTGCCCGGCCTAGGCGATGCCGGCGACCTGGCTTTTGGCAGTAAATTGTAGCTGCTCAAGTTCGGCACGGTAGTGGCCTGCCTGCTATTTTAGCTTGAGCAGGCCAGCATACGCGGCGGGGGTAGGGAACTAGCTTCGCCGGAAGCGGGTATTTTTGCCGAGTAGGGCCGGGCGTTTCCGGTAGTCATTACCTCAACCATTTCTAGTGCTTCACCCAGTCGCCAAGTGCGCTTCGGTTTTTCTGCTCAGTACCGTCAAGTTTCTGGGCGGCCCGCTAGCTGGTAGCAGCATGGGCATGGGCTTCTGGCCCACGCTGCTGCTCACAGTGGCGGGCATGATGACGAGCGTATTCGTGTTTTCGGGCGTGGGGCGGGCCTGGGTGCGCCACCGCCAGCAGCAGCGCCGGCTGCGGCGGGCGCCGGTATTCTCGAAGCGCTCGCGCAACATTATCAAGGTGTTTCGCCGGTTTGGGATGGGCGGCATCGCGTTTCTGACGCCCGTGCTGCTCTCGCCCATCGGCGGCACCGTCATTGCCACGCTGCTGGGCGTGCCGCGCCAGCGCATTTTGCTGCACATGCTCTGGAGTGCCGTGCTGTGGGGCGGCGTACTCACGCTGGCCAGTTCGCGTATTGGGCATTTTCTGCACCATTAGGGGGCACTAGCGCCGTACATTAAATAAATCAAGTAGGAAATGCCTTTTCTAACGCATGGGCGTATAAGCAGAAGCCGATTTTGGTTTCCGCTTATACGCCTTTTTTGCATATGGATAATACTACTGCTACTGACACTAATAACTCGCTAACGGAAGAGCTTCTGGGCTTTGTGCCGCCTACCCTGGGGCAGCGGCTGGGGGTAGAATTTTTGGGTACTTTTTGGCTGGTGCTGGGCGGCTGCGGCAGTGCAGTGCTGGCGGCGGCTTTTCCGCACGTGGGCATTGGGTTGCTGGGCGTGTCGCTGGCGTTTGGCCTCACGGTGCTGAGCATGGCATTTGCATTCGGCCACATTTCGGGCGGGCACTTCAACCCCGCCGTGACGGTGGGCTTGTGGCTGGCCGGGCGCCAGGGGCCGCGCTACGTGCTGCCCTACATCGGGGCCCAGGTGGTGGGCGGCATTGTGGGAGCGGGCGTGCTCTACGTCATTGCCAGTGGCAACCCCGCCTACAGCTTAGCCACCAACGGCTTGGCGGCCAATGGCTATGGCGCCGGCTCGCCCGGCAACTTCAGCCTCACGGCGGCGCTTGTTACGGAAGTTATCATGACGATGCTCTTCCTCTTTATCATCCTGGGCGCTACCGACCGCCGGGCGGCCAAGGGCTTTGGGCCGCTGGCTATTGGCCTGGCGCTCACGCTTATCCACCTCATTAGCATTCCGGTTACCAATACGTCCGTTAACCCTGCGCGCTCTACTGGGCCGGCGCTGTTTGTGGGTGGCTTGGCGCTGGGGCAGCTGTGGCTGTTTTGGGTGGCGCCGCTGGTGGGTGCCGCGCTAGCAGGCTTCAGTTACCGCTTCCTCACCGGGGCCGAAGGCCTTGAGCCGGTGGCTGCCCAAGGCCAGCGCATCTCGCAGGCGACTACCTCCATCGGCGACGTCACATCGAGCCGCCCACTACCTGAGCTGTAGGCCTTGCTCCCCAAGGCGGGGGTAGGCCGGGTGCCAGGCGAAAGCCAGCGCCCTTCGTTCTAGAAAAGTATGCAGCAGCTAGCTCTTAGCCGCCACTTGGTGTAGCTAAGGGCTAGCTGCTGCATTTTTGCGTTGCAATGGCCGTTTCTCGTAAAAATATACTCGAAGGCTCGCTGCTGGCCGCCTTCGTGGTGGTGATGGCTACTGATGCGCGCCCCGTAGTGCTCAGCACCATTCAGCGCGGGCTGCTGCGCACCGGCCTGTGGCGGCCGCACTTGCCTACGCGCCCCGCCGCCCTACCCCCCATTGCGGCGGGCAGGGCCGCCTACCTGCACCCACTGGCGCTGTACACGCTGGGCGGGCAGCTGACTAACCTCAGCCGCTACCGCGGCAAAGTCGTGCTTGTGAACCTGTGGGCCAGCTGGTGCCCGCCCTGCCTGGCCGAAATGCCGGGCTTGCAGGCGCTCTACCAAAAAACCGACACGGCGAAAGTGGCCTTCGTGTTGATTTCGCTGGATGAAAACCCTAGCCGGGCACGGGCCCTGCTCAAACGGCGGAGCTACACGCTGCCGGTGTTCTTCCCAGCGGCGCCGTTGCCGGCGCCGTTCGATTCGCCGAGTATCCCGTCTACCGTCATCCTTGCGCCCGATGGCCAGCTAGCCGACCGCCACGACGGCATGGCCGACTACGACACGCCCGAGTTCAGAGCCGCGCTCGAAAAACTAGCCGACGACTAAAATTCCCAGCCCAGCCATTTCTGGAAGCCGGCGCGTTGCGCGTCGTCGGCTTCGGCCAGTTTTTCTACCGTGTAGCGCGGCCCAAACCCTACCCCCGGCTGGGCCACTAAGTCTACCACTACCAGCCGGTTTTGGCGAAATACGGCTACCTCGTAGTGCGGGGCCTCGGTGCTGAGCAGGCTCTGCAAGTTCATATCGACGCGGCGGCCGTTGATGGCCAGTACTTCGTCGTCAGCTGTGAAAACGGCCGCAGCCGGCGAGTTAGGCCAGATGTAGGTAATCTCGGTGCGCTCGTTTTTCACCACCGTGCGAAAGCCAAAAATTCCTTCCGAAGCCGACACGTTTTCGTGCGCCACCAGCTGGCAGCCCACCGTATGCAAGGCCTTATCGAGCGGCTCTTGCAAGGGAGCCGTGCCGTTGATGAATTTGTTGAAATAGACTTGCATCTTGCGCCCAGCCACCTCGGTCACCACGCGGGCGTAGTCCTCATCGGTGTAGCCGCGGCCGGTTTTGCCAAACTCCTCATACAGCTGCCGCAGCACGTCGTCGAGGCTGCGCGTGTGGCCGTGCAGCTGCCGGATGGTAAGGTCGAGCAGCAGCGCCGCCAGGGCGCCCTTGTGGTACACCGACACCTTGCGGTCGGGCACGCCGGGCTTGTAGCCGTCGAGCCACAAATCCATGCTGGCATCGGCCAATGACAGGTTCTGGCCGCCCGCATCGTCGTAGTGCTTGCGCAGCACCAGGTTCAGCTCCTCAAAGTATTGGGCCGGGGTGCGCACGTGGCTGCGGGCCAATAAATACTCGCCGTAGTACGTCGTAATACCTTCGGCGATGTAGCAGGTACGGAAGTAGTTTTCACGGGCATAGTCATAAGGCTGCATCTCGGCCGGCCGAATCGCCTTGATGTTCCACGTGTGAAACAGCTCGTGGCAGCTCACGCCCAGCAGCTCCTTGTAGAGCGCCTCGTGCATCAGCAGTTCGGCTGGCCCTAGCACAACCACCGTCGAGTTGTGGTGCTCTACCCCGTGGTAGTGCTTGTAGGGCAAAAACTGGTTCAGAAAATGGTAATCCGCCACTGGTAAGCCGCCAAACAGCGCTAGCTGCTCTTCCGAAAATGCCTTAAAATCAGCCAGCAACCGCGGCCAATTCACCAGTGCCTCCTCGCCCTGCGCCCACACATGGAAGGGCACGCCGCCCGCCTCGTACTGCTCGTGCTGAATAGTGGGGCTAGCAATGAGCGGCGCATCGGCCAGCTGGTCAAAATTGGCCGCTTGCAGCACGTTGGGCGCCAGCTGCGGCAGGCCGCAGGCCAGCCGCCAATTAGGGGGTAGGGCCAGCGCGAGCTGGCAGGGCGCATCCTGCTGCCCCTCGGCGTACATGAGGGCCTGCACGGGGTTCAAGTACAGCTGCGTTTCATCGAGCCACGAGCCGCCGGCATCCATCTGGTGGGCATAAAAATTATAGCGCACGCGCACGCTGCGGCCCGCCGCGCCGGCCACCTCCCAGCGGTCCTTGGTGGTTTTGCGGTAGGGTAGGGGTTCGTCCGTTTCGGCATCGCTAACCTCGACGTGCTGAATCTTCTGAGCGAAGTTTTGCAGCTCGTAGCGTCCTGGCCGCCAAGCAGGCAGCTGCAAGCCCAGCGGCGCGGTAGCCTCGGCTGGTACCTCCACCATCAGTTGTATTTGTAAGTAAAACGTCAGTGGGTTCTCAAACGAAACGTGGTAATAAGTCATAGGTCGGCGCGAAAACGAGAGGTAGGGCTGGGCCTTTTAGTACGAGGCAAGTGCAAAAATCAGCCAGCTTTTGGCCATTTACGGAGCCGTTGGCTCATCGTCGCGGCTAATGTTTTCAGCTACTTGCGTTTTTTAAGGGAAATTCGTACCTTTGCCGGCCCAACTCGCAATTTGATTCGTCATGAAACGTACCTACCAACCTTCACAGCGCAAGCGTCGCAACAAGCACGGCTTCCGCAACCGTATGGAAACTGCCAACGGCCGCAACGTGCTCGCCCGTCGCCGTGCCAAAGGCCGCAAGCGCCTCACCGTATCCGACGAAGGCCGTCACAAGCGCTAGCCAGCAGGCTCTTAGCGATTACTCGCCCGGAGCCAGCATAAAGTAGAAGAATGGATAACCCCAGTACGTCTGGCACCCCTCCGCTCGGAGGCGACGCCGGGGGTAGGGGTGCCTCGGCCGCGCCAATTGGCCGCCGCCACACCTTCCCGAAAGAGGAACACCTGTGCCGCAAAAAGCTCATCGAGCAGCTTTTTAGCAAGCAGGGTTCCTCTTTTGGCGTTTACCCCCTCCGCCTAACTTGGCTAGCCGCCCCAGCTCTCGGCCCTACCCCCCCGCAGGTGCTGGTGAGCGTACCCAAGCGCACATTTAAGCGCGCCGTCGACCGCAACCGGCTCAAGCGCCTGCTGCGCGAGGCTTACCGCCTCAATAAGCACCTCCTTACGGAGGCCGAAAATGGTCATCCGGTGGCGCTATTGGGTATTTTATACACCGGCAAAGAAAAAAGTAAGCTGCCGCTGATAGAAAAAAAATTAATTTCCGGGTTGAATCGTTTGCTGGCCGAAGCTACCGTGCAACCCACGGCGTAGTTTCGCTTATCTTCACATTAGTAACCGCTTCATTTTTCTGACGCGGCATGAGGATTGCCCTATGCGTAATCGGCTTGTGCAGAAGCCAATTACGCATTTACCATTCTTCTTTCTGCATTACCCAGCCGATGACTACCCGCAAAAAAATTCTCACCACGTTGGCCCTCGGTACCTTAGGCCTGGTTAGTTTTCGGGCCGCCTCCGACAACGAGCGGTACTTCGAAATCGCCAAAAACCTCGACATTTTTGCCACCTTATTTAAGGAGGTGAACACATATTACGTGGATGAGATAACGCCTGGCAAGCTGGTGAAAACCGGCATCGACGGCATGTTGAAGTCGCTGGACCCCTACACCAACTACATCCCCGAGGATGATATCGAGGATTTCCGCACCCTCACTACCGGGCAGTACGGCGGCATCGGGGCCGTAGTGGTGAAGCGCAACGGTAAAACGGTGGTGCAGAGCGCTTACGAAGGCTACCCAGCTCAGAAAGCCGGCCTGCTGCCCGGCGATGAGATTCTAACTATCAACAACATCAACCTCGAAAAGAAGAGCAACGCCGACATCAGCAAGCTGCTAAAAGGCCAAGCCAACTCGCAGGTGAAGCTTATCGTGACGCGCTACGGCCAAGACAAGCCAGTGGAAGTAGCCATCACCCGCGATAAAATTCAGGTTGACAACGTGCCTTACTACGGCATGCTCACGGGTGACATCGGCTATTTTCAGCTTTCGAGCTTTACCGTCGATGCTGGCCGCGAGGTGCGCAACGCGGTGATTAAGCTGAAGGAAAAAGGCGCTAAGAAACTGGTTTTCGACATTCGCGATAACCCAGGCGGGTTGCTGAACGAAGCTGTTAATATTTCCAACCTGTTCGTAGACAAAGGGTTGGATGTGGTCAGTACCAAGGGCAAGGTAACCGAGTGGAATAAGACCTATAAGGCGCTCGACCTACCCCTAGATACGCAGATGCCCATTGCCATCATCACCTCCAATCGCTCGGCCTCGGCTTCCGAAATTGTGTCGGGCGTACTGCAAGACTACGACCGGGCCGTATTGGTAGGTGAGCGCACCTTTGGCAAAGGCCTAGTGCAGGCTACCCGCCCCCTGAGCTACAACTCGCAACTCAAGGTGACGACCGCGAAGTACTACATTCCTAGTGGCCGCTGCATTCAGGAAATCGATTATTCGCACCGTGGCGAAGATGGTGCCCTCACTAAGTTTCCCGATTCGCTGCGCACGGCCTTCAAAACGCAGGCCGGTCGCGTAGTGTACGATGGCGGCGGTGTAGCCCCCGATATCGACGTGCAGGACCGCGAAATCGCGGACATTACCCGCGTACTTATCCAAAAAAGCTACCTGTTCGACTACGCTACGCGCTACCGGGCCGAGCACGCAACCATTGCGCCGGCCCGCGACTTTAAGCTTTCGGATGCTGATTACCAGAAGTTTGTGACCTACCTACAAGGTAAAACTATCACGTATAGCACCGATGCCGAGCGCTCGCTAACCGACCTCACCAAAAAGGTGCGCGAAGACAAGCATTATGACGACGTGAAGCTGGAGCTAGACGCTATCAAGCGCAAAGTAGCCGCCAACAAAACCAATGACTTGCAGCGCTTTAAACCCGAAATACGGGAACTGCTGCAAGAAGAAATTGCCTCGCGCTACTACTACGAGAAGGGCCGCACCGAAGCTGGCTTTGGCAATGACCCCAATATCCAGGCGGCCATCGCTGTGCTGAATGACCCTAATCGGTACGCGGCGCTGCTGAAGCCAGGGGGTAGGGCGGCCAGTGCTACTAAGTCGGCAGGAACGAAATAAAAAAAGAGGCGTCTATTATGACGCCTCTTTTTTTATTTCCTTAGTAATAAGTGCCTTCCACTAAATAGCCCTGCACATAATCGCGAATGCCCTCTTCGAGCGACGCAAACGGTCGGTCGTAGCCGATGCTGCGCAACTTGTGCATGTCGGCCTCGGTGAAGTACTGGTAAGTATCGCGGATGTCCTCGGGCGTGTCGCGGAAGCGAATGTCAGCTGGTTGGCCCATTGCCGCGAAGGTATTGAGAGCCAAGTCCATAAAAGTGCGGGCCTGGCCGGTGCCGAGGTTGTAGAGGCCGGAGTGCGTGCGGTGGTTGAGCAGGAAATAGCACACTTCTACCACGTCCTTCACGTAAACGAAATCGCGCATTTGGCCGCCGTCAACGTACTCCGGGTTGTGCGAGCGGAATAGCTGCATGCTGCCGTTTTCCTTAATTTGCCGGAAGGCGTGCAGGATGACGGACGCCATGCGGCCCTTGTGGTACTCGTTGGGACCGTAGACGTTGAAAAACTTCAGCCCGGCCCAGAAGTAGGGCTTTTCAGGCTGCGCCAGCGCCCACTGGTCAAAGTCGTTTTTGGAGTCGCCGTAGGGATTGAGCGGCCGCAGTTGGTAGGGGAGGGCGTCGTCCTGGTCGGAATAGCCGAGGCGGCCATCGCCGTAGGTGGCGCCGCTGCTGGCATACACCAGCGGCAGCTGGTAGCGCACGCATGCCTGCCACATCTGCTTGCTATAGTTGAGGTTAAGCAAGTCGAAGATAGCGGGGTCTTGCTCGGTTGTATCGGTGCGGGCCCCAAGGTGAAAAATGAATTCTACCTGCTCGTGATGGGCGTCGAGCCAGTCGAAAAACGCTTCGCGGTCCACGTATTCGCGCAGCTTTTTACCCCGGATATTGGGAAGCTTTTTTTCGACGGCGAAATTGTCAACCACCACGATGTCGTTGAAATTGGCAGCGTTGAGGCGAGATACTAAGCAGCTGGCGATGAAGCCGGCGGCACCGGTTACGACTATCATATTAAGAAGAATTTGGCCCTAAAGGTAGCGCTGCTACCCGTGCCCCAAGCCGCCGACTACCTTTGCAGCTATGCGCTTTTCGCTTCTTCTACCCGGGCTGCTGGCCGGCTTGCTGGCTTGCCAGCCCCAAAGCAAGCCGGCTGCTACCCCCGCCACCGTAGTCGTGCACGACGACTTGGGCCGCACCCTTACCCTGCTGGCTCACCCGCGCCGCGTCGTGTCGCTGGCTCCTAGCCTGACGGAAATACTGTATGCCGTGGCCGATACAGCCACTATTATCGCCCGTACGCAGGCCGACGACTACCCCGCGGCGGTGCTGCGCAAGCCAGTGGTGAACTCCTACCCCCTCGATTTGGAGCGGCTCGTGGCGCTGCATCCCGACGTGGTATTTACGGTGGAGGGCCTTACCCCCCTCGATGCGGCCGAGCGCCTGCGGCAACTAGGTATTCCGGTGTATTACCAGAAGTACCGCCGCGTGGCCGATGTGCTACGCGGCATCAATGATGTGGGCCGCCTGCTGGGGCGTTCGGCGCAAGCGCACCGCCTCACCGATTCGCTGCAACAGCAACTCCAACTACTAGTTAGCCCCATAAAAACTACGGGTAAACCGCTGGCTGTGTTAGCGCTGGCTTCGGCCGACCCCATCTACGTCTATGGCCAAAACACGCTGTTTACGGACGAAATAAGGCTGGCGGGCGGGCAAAATGCGGTGCGCGATACTTTCCCGCAGCCCTTCCCAGCCCTGACGCGGGAATACGTACTCAAGCTTAACCCGGAGGTGCTGCTAGGCGGCCGCTTTGGCAAAATGGACAGCACATTTTTCAAGAACAACCCCGAGTTGCGCCGCACCAGTGCCTACCAGCGCCGCCGCGTGTATGCCACCACGCCCAACCTGCTGCAACGCCCCAGCCCCCGCATAGTGGAGGCCGTGCGCGAACTGCAAAAAGTGCTGAAAAACAACTAGCCCCGATGGTTAAGCACTACCCTGGCCGGTGGCTGCTCGCGGGCAGCTTGCTCACGTTGCTGCTGCTGGGCCTGGGGCTGCGGGTAGGCTCCTATGCAACCGACTACGCTTTTATTTGGAAAACCCTGCGCCACTACGACGCCACCGACCCGGCGCAGCTAGCCTTAATAGAATTGCGGCTGCCGCGGCTGCTTTTGGCTTGGTTGGCGGGCGCCTCGCTGGCGCTAAGTGGCTACCTGCTGCAAAACTTAGTTAATAATCCGCTGGCCGACCCTTACCTGCTAGGCACGGCATCGGGCGCCTCGCTAGGAGCTATTGTGGCGTATATTTTTTTTCCGGCGCTCACGCTCGGTGGGCTGTACTTGCCGCCGCTGGCCGCCCTGGCGGGTGGGCTAGGCGCCACATTGCTGGTGGTGGCTATTGGCTCGCGGCGGGGGCGGCTGCAAGCGGCCCCGCTGCTGCTAGGGGGGGTAGCCGTGGGGGCGCTGGCGGCGGCCGTGGGTTCCCTCATAACCTTTTTGGCGGCCGACCAGGATAGCCTGCGGACAGTGGTATTTTGGGCCTTCGGGTCGTTTGAGCGCGCAGGTTGGGCCGTGCTGCCTTACCCCACCGGCATTTTAGCAGTGAGTTTGGGCCTGCTGGTTTTTCTGCAAAAAGACCTTAATCTGCTGCTGTTGGGCGAGGAGCGAGCCCAGGCGCTGGGCCTGCCTGTGGTGCGCCTGCGCTGGCTGATGCTGGCTTTGGTGTCGGCCCTCACGGGGGGGGTAGTGGCTTTGTGCGGGCCAGTGGGCTTTGTAGGGCTGGTGGTGCCGCACCTCACGCGGGGGCTGCTCGGTGCTACTGGGCGGCTCAATCTGGCTTTTTGCGCGGTGCTGGGCGGCGGCTTTTTGCTGGCCTGCGACTTGCTGGCCCGCCTGCTGCACCCGCCGGCCGGGCTACCGGTGGGCCTGGTGACGGCCCTGCTGGGGGTACCCTTTTTTGTATATTTGTTAAAAAAAGCTGTTAGCTGATAGCGGTTAGCCAGTGGCTACTGTTTACTAAAGGAAACGCTATCCGCTAACAGCCACCCGCTAACCGCTTC
This sequence comes from Hymenobacter ginkgonis, assembly GCF_009755225.1. Taxonomy (GTDB): domain Bacteria; phylum Bacteroidota; class Bacteroidia; order Cytophagales; family Hymenobacteraceae; genus Hymenobacter; species Hymenobacter ginkgonis. The sequence goes on along the minus strand of NZ_WQKZ01000004.1, from coordinate 24,926 downwards.
CTAAAATGCTATATGTCAGCCGCCGCGAGCACTTCAATGCCGCCCACAAGCTCTACAACCCGGCCTGGAGCCCCGAGCGCAACGCGGAAGTGTTTGGGCCTTGCGCCAACGAAAACTGGCACGGCCACAATTACGAAATGATTGTGACGGTGAAGGGCCAGCCCGACCCCGACACCGGCTTTGTAGTTGACCTCAAAGCACTCAGCGACCTTATTCGCACGCATATCACCGACCAGGTAGACCACAAAAATCTTAACCTCGACGTGCCTTTTTTGAAGGGCCAATTGGCGAGTACTGAAAACCTAGCCGTGGCTTTCTGGCAGATTCTGACGCGTGAACTGCCTGCCATTACGCCCGCTCAGCTGCATTGCATCAAAATCTACGAAACACCCCGCAACGCGGTGGAATACTTCGGCTAGCGCCGAAATTATGAGTTGTGAAGTACGAATTACAAGCTAATTATCCTTGGTGAATAGCTTGATTTTCAACCAGTAATTCATGATTCATACCTCATAATTAAAAAGCATGAAGTACTACCTTATTGCCGGTGAGCGCTCCGGCGACACGCACGCTGCCCACCTGCTGCACGAGCTAAAAGAACAGGATGCTGCTGCTGATTTTCGCTACTGGGGCGGCGACCTCATGCAGGCCGAAGGGGGGCACCTGGTGCGCCACTACCGCGAGCTAGCCGTGATGGGTTTTTGGGAAGCGGCTACCAGCTTGCTCAAGTTTCGCGCTTACCTCAAGGAGTGCCAGCGTGATATTCTGGCATACCAGCCCGATGTACTGATTTTGGTAGACTACGGTGGGTTCAACCTACGCATGGCTCAATTTGCCAAGGCGCAGGGCATTAAGGTGTTCTATTACATCTCGCCCAAAATATGGGCTTGGAACCAGAGCCGGGGCGAAAAGATAAAGGCCTACGTCGACCGCATGTTCGTGATTCTGCCTTTTGAGGAAGAATTCTACCAACGTTTTGAATATAAGGTCGATTACATCGGCAATCCGACAGTGGATGAGGTGGCGGATTTTACGCCTACCCCCGACTTTATGACCCAGCACGGGCTCGACCCCGACCGGAAAATTATTGCGGTGCTGCCTGGCTCGCGCAAACAGGAAATCGAGGAAATGCTGCACGAAATGCTGGCTGTATTGCCCGCCTTTCAAGACTATCAATTTGTGGTAGCGGGGGTGAGTAACCTCGACCGTACTTATTACCAACATTTTGAGCGAAACGGCATTAAGCTGGTAATGAACCAGGCGTACGACTTGCTTAGCCGGGCCAGTGCAGCCCTCGTAACCAGCGGTACGGCTACCCTCGAAACGGCGCTTTTCAATGTGCCGCAGGTAGTGTGCTATCGCACGAGCAGCCTCACGTATTTGGTGGGCAAGGCTGTGATTAAAGTGCCCTATATCTCGCTGGTCAACCTTATTGTGGGGCGCGAGGTGGTGGCCGAGTTTATTCAAAATGGCTTTACGGCCCGCAACCTGCTCGACGAGTTAAAGCGCCTGCTCACCGACGAAGGCTACGTCGCTCGCCAAAAAGCCGGCTACGCCGAACTGCGCCAGAAGCTAGGCCAGCACCGCGCCTCGCGCCAGGCGGCGGCGCTGATGGTGAAATACTTGCAGCAAAAATAAGTTGGTGCAGTCGCTGAAGGCCTATTATTTAGCTGCTTACTATTGAACAATTTGGCTAGCTGATTGGTCAACGATAAGACGTGTCTTAAAGCGTCTTGTTAGTTTATGTCCGCCCTTCAGCCACCGCCCGCCGCCAGTGCCGAGCGCACGACCGTGCAGCGTGTGGTAGGCCACACGGTTACTTCCGCCACCGACCTACTGGCCGTGGAGGCACCCTTGGAAATTAGCTTAGCATATGGCCCCGTCGGCCAGCGCCAAACCCACGCCCTGGCCGTCACGATGCGCACGCCCGGCCACGATGCCGAGCTAGTAGCCGGCTTTTTGCTGAGCGAGGGAGTAGTGCAGCAGGCTGCCGACATCGAGGCTCTTACCCCCCGTGCCGACCCCCGCCGGCCCGAGGAGCGCGGCAATGTGCTACGCGCAGAGCTTGCCCCCGGCGTGGTGCTGGAATTAGACCGCCTGGAGCGGCACTTCTACACTACCTCTAGCTGCGGGGTGTGCGGCAAAACCAGCATTGCGGCGGTGCGGGCTAGCAGTTGCCCTACCCCCCCGCCCGCAGACAGCCCGCGGGTGTCAGCGGCCATCATCCATGCCTTGCCCGAGCGGCAGCGCGCGGCCCAGCGCGTATTCGAGCAAACGGGCGGCTTGCACGCTACAGCGCTGTTTTCAGCTGCGGGCGAATTGCTGCTGGTACGCGAAGATGTAGGCCGCCACAATGCCTTCGATAAGGTGGTGGGTGCTGCGTTATTGGCGGGGCAAGTGCCGTTAAGCCAACAAATCATCTTGGTGAGCGGCCGGGCCAGCTTCGAGCTGGTGCAAAAAGCGGCCGTGGCTGGCGTGGCCATTCTGGCCGCCGTAGGAGCGCCCAGTAGCTTAGCTGTAGAAGCCGCCGAAGAGTTTGGCCTGACGCTGCTAGGCTTTGTGCGCAACGACCGATTCAACATTTACACGCACGCTCACCGAATCACGGATTGACAAAGATTTTAATTATAAGCTAAAGCGTACAGCCACTTATTATTCACAAAATCTATAGAATCTGCCAAAACCTCCCTTAATCCATGGCCTTGTGAAATTGAGACTTGAAGAAAACTCCCTGCGTTTGCGGCTTTCGGAAGCGGAAGTGCGGCAGTTTGCGGCCACGGGCGAGGTTGCTTATACCATCGCTTTTGGCCCTACCCCTGCCCAAACGCTGCGCTACGCCTTGGAGCGTTTGCCTGCCACCGCGCCTGCCTCGGACGTGCAATTGCGCTACGATGCTGGGCTGCTGGCTGTGCAAGTGCCGGCCGCCCAGGCGCAAGAGTGGACTGATACTGAAATAAATGGTTTTTCGGCCCAAATACTTGTCGCTGATGGCCAGAAATTACGTATTCTGGTAGAGAAAGACTTAGACTGCCGACACTAGCTTTAGCTTCAGTTGCACGTATTTGGTTTAGCTTGCGCATCGACCTTATTTACGCATCCCACCCCTTTGACTACGATATGATTATGGAAGAATCACCCATCAACGACGCTAGCAAAGCTGGCAAGACGGAGGAGCAAAAAGCCGAAAATGCACCCAAGAGCGGCGAGCGCTCGGACCAGGGCACTGCACCGGCACCCGACCACTACCGCCCCGACCCGCAGAATGAGCGCGACCAGCGTCATATTCCGGCGCCCGACGTAGCTGGTGCTAAATTTCGCTACCCCGTATTGGCGCAGCCCCCCGAGGAGCTAACCGGCCTGAAGCTGGAAGCCCGTGCCAAAATTGCGGCAGGTGTTACGGCTGTTATCAAGTCGATGGAGTTTAATTGGGGTGAAGCAGGCTTGGCCCGTGGCACCAAGGGCCTGTTGAAAATGAACCAGAAAGACGGTTTTGACTGCTCTTCCTGCGCATGGCCTGACCCGGACGACCACCGCTCGGTAGCCGAGTTTTGCGAGAACGGTGCCAAGGCGACGGCCTCGGATGCCGACGACCGCCGGGCCGACCCGGCGCTGTTTGCCAAGCACAGCCTGGCTGACTTGTCGCGCATGACCGACCGCGACCAGAACAACCTCGGCCGCCTCACGCACCCACTGGTGAAGCGCCCCGGCGGCACCCACTACGAGCCCATCGAGTGGGCCGAAGCGTTCGACATTGTGGGCAAAGAGCTAAACGCGCTGAAATCGCCCGATGAGGCGGCTTTCTACACGTCGGGCAAAGTGCCTAATGAGCCGGCATTCTTGTTTCAATTATTCGCCAAGCAGTTCGGCACCAACAACTTGCCCGATTGCTCGAATATGTGCCACGAAAGCAGCGGTGCCGCTCTCAGCCCTACCCTGGGCCTGGGCAAAGGCTCGGTTACGCTGAATGACATCTACGAAGCAGAGGTTATTCTCATCATTGGCCAGAACCCCGGCACCAACCACCCACGGATGCTCACGGCTTTGCAAAAAGCCAAACATAACGGGGCTAAGATTATTAGCGTCAATCCGTTAATTGAGGCGGGCTTGAATCACTTCAAGAATCCGCAGGATTTTATGAATCCGCTGAAGGCGCTGGGCGTGCTGCTGGGCGATGGCACGCCCATTACCGACCTTTTTCTGCAAGTGCGGGTAGATGGCGATATGGCGTTGCTTCGTGGCATCATGAAGCACCTGTTTGAGGCCGAGGATATGAACCCCGGCCAAGTAGTAGACCGGCCGTTTATCGACGAGTTTACGACGGGCTTCGAGTCGTTTGAGCAGAATATCCGCAATACCAATTGGGAAGATATTGAGCAAATAAGCGGCATCAGCCGGGCCCAACTTTTGGAAGCCGCCAACATGCTGGCCACCAAAAAGAAGATTATCACCTGCTGGGCCATGGGCGTGACGCAGCAGCGCCAGGGGGTGCAAACCATCCAAGAGATTGTAAATCTGCACCTGATGAAAGGTGCTATCGGCAAGCCTGGCGCGGGTACTTGCCCAGTACGTGGACACTCCAACGTGCAGGGCGACCGCACAATGGGCGTGTGGGAGCAGCCAACCAAAGAGTTTCAGGACGCGCTAGGTAAGGAATTCAACTTCCAGCCGCCCTACGAGCACGGCCACGATGTAGTAGAAACCATCAAGGCTATGTATCATGGCGAGGTGAAGGTATTCTTCAGCCTAGGCGGCAACCTGCTGTCGGCCGGCCCCGATACCGAGCTGATTGCCGAAGGCATGCGCAAGCAAAACCTGACGGTGTACGTGGGCACCAAGCTCAACCGTGGCCACCTCGTAACCGGTAGAACTAGCCTGCTGCTCCCCTGCTTTACCCACCTCGACATCGACATGCAGAAATCTGGGCACCAGATGACTTCCTGCGAGAATTCGATGGGGGTAGTAAGCCAAAATAAGGGCGCGCTGGTACCCCTCGAAGGCCAGATGATGAGCGAGGTCGCCATTCTGGCGGGGGTAGCCATTGCCACGCTCGGCCCCGACCGCACTAACGTGGCCGATTGGGTAGCCATGACGGAGAACTACGACGTCATCCGCGACCACATTTCGCGAGTTATTCCAGGCTTCGACAAGTTTAACGAAAAGCTACGCAAGCCCGGCGGCTTTTACCTGCCCAACGGCCCGCGTGAACGCAAGTTCACGACCAAGAATGGCATGGCGAATTTCACTACTACCGAACTGGAGAAGTACGTGCTCGAGCCTGACCAACTCATTTTGATGACCGTGCGCAGCCACGACCAGTTCAACACGACCATCTACGAGTATAACGACCGCTACCGGGGCATCCACGGCGAGCGCCGGGTACTGTTTATGAACAAGCAGGACATTGCCGAGCGCGGCCTCAAGGCCAAGGACCTCATCGATATCACGAGCCACTACGAGGGCGAACAGCGCACCGTTGAGAAGTTCATTGTAGTGCCTTACGAGATTCCAAAAGGCAACGTATCGGCGTATTTCCCCGAGGCTAACCCCTTGGTACCCATTGCTAGCGTGGCCAAAGTAAGCAACACGCCCACTTCGAAGTACGTGATAGTAACCGTAGCGCCCACCAAGGTAGCGAAGGCGCCGCAGCAGCAAAAGCAGCACGCCGAGGCCTTATCAGCCTAAGCAACTTACCAACCATAAAAAGCCCCTGGCAATTACGTCAGGGGCTTTTTATTTCCCCAACCACTTAGCCTCAAACCGAGTAAAAGCCCTACTATAGCAGATTAGCAAAATAAACCACGAGCTTACCTTGCCAGCTGAAAGGATAGCTCTACCTTGCACTGACCTAGTGCCTTACCTCCAAATTCACCACCTAGTTCCACCCTCCCCACCTCCCTCTATGGCTGACAATTCCTCTGGGCTGCTTGACCGCAGCCGCACTATTGCCCCGGCGGGCTACAACCGTTGGCTGGTGCCGCCGGCCGCGCTCGCCATTCACCTGGCTATTGGGCAGGCCTACGCATTCAGTGTATTTAATAAGCCGCTGGGTTCGCTCATCAGCGGCGACCCAGCCCATCCCGCAGCTACCGACTGGACGCCGGGCCAAATCGGCTGGACGTTCTCCATCGCCATTGTGCTACTGGGCCTGTCGGCCGCCGTCTTTGGCAAGTGGCTAGAGCGCGTAGGACCACGCAAGGCCATGTTGGCTGCTGCGCTGTGCTTTGGCGGGGGCTTTCTAATTGGCTCCTACGGCATTCACCTGCACAATATCTGGCTGCTATACTTCGGCTATGGCTTCATTGGCGGCATTGGCCTGGGCATCGGCTACATTTCGCCAGTAAGCACGCTCATCAAATGGTTTCCCGACCGCAAGGGGGTAGCTACGGGTATGGCCATCATGGGCTTTGGTGGCGGCGCCATGATTGGCTCGCCGCTGGCTGCCAACCTCATGACGCATTTTAAAGGGTCGGCGCCCCAGGGCGTGGCGCCTACATTTATCGTCATGGGCATCATCTACCTGCTGTTTATGCAGTGGGGCGTGTGGACCATCCGCGTACCTGCCGATGACTGGAAGCCGGCCGGCTACGTGCCTAGCCAAGAGCACGATGCACTTATCACCACAGCCAACGTATCGGCTGATAATGCCATCAAAACGCACCAGTTCTGGCTGTTGTGGGTGGTGCTGCTTTGCAACGTGACGGCCGGTATCGGCGTGCTTGAAACGGCGTCGCCGCTCATTCAGGAAACCTTCTCCGACGCCGCTATGGGGGTAGGCAAGGGCGTAACCGCCGCCGCCGCCGCCGGCTTCGTGGGCTTGCTAAGCTTGTTCAACCTGCTGGGACGCTTCTTCTGGTCGTCGGCTTCGGATAAAATTGGCCGCAAGCCTATCTACCTCATTTACTTCGGGCTGGGTGTAATCCTTTACGCGCTTATTCCAACGCTGGGCCACAACTTACAGCTAACGTTGTTTGTGATAGTTGCCTGCTTAATTATCAGTATGTACGGCGGTGGTTTTTCCACCGCTCCGGCTTACTTATCCGACTTGTTTGGCAAGTACCAGGTGGGCGCCATCCACGGCCGTTTGCTCACGGCCTGGAGCACGGCTGGCGTGCTGGGGCCGCTCATCGTGCACAGCCTTTCGGAGGGCCGCAAAGCTGCGGGCTTCACCGGCGCCGCGGCCTATCAAACAGTGTTCTATACCATGGCCGGCTTGCTAGCCGTGGGCTTCCTCGCCGACTTGGCCGTGACGGCCGTTAACGAGAAATACTACGAAAAAGGCCCCGTTACACCGGAGGCTGGCGGCCACTAAACAGCTGATTTTAACCAGTTAACTTATTTCGACATGACTCCTAAACCAAATGCAACTGCTCCCGCCGTGGCCGAAGGCTCGGCAGGTGGCTCCACGGCGCTGGCCTGGCTCTACGTAGGCGTTCCCCTGTTGTGGGGCGTCTCGCAAACGTTTATTAAAGCGCTGGCTCTATTTAAGTAAACAGCCGCTACTAACTAAACAGCCGCCTAGTTCCATGATGGAGCTAGGCGGCTTTTTAGTTTGATATAAGGTGCTATACAGCAGCCTACCTAGCTATTCTATTCCAGCGTACGGTACGGATACAGCGGCCAGGCTGTGCCCGCCGCAAAGTGGGTAAGGTCGGGCGCTAGCTCCAGTAGGCCATCGGCAGCTAGCAAAGCGGCTAAGTCGCCCGAGCCGCTAGTGGCAACGGGGTGTGCCAGCAAGCGCCCATCGGCCGTCGGTTCTAAGTGCACCGGAATGAAATAGGTAAGCGTAGGTTTGAAATCAAGGGCCTGCGCCAATTCAGCAAATATGGGCGCCTTGGGCAATGCGCCTTGGCACTGGCGCAGCCAGCCGCGCACGTAGCGGTAGTACGCCGCGAAGGTGGCCACGGGGTTGCCGGGCATGGCAAATACTGCCGCGCCACCGGGCTGCTGCCCAAACCAAAAGGGTTGCCCCGGCCGCTGCGCCACGCCATGAAACAGCTGCTCGACGCCCGACTCGCGCAATGCCTGCGGCAAAAAATCGGCCTTGCCCTTCGAAACGCCTCCGCTCAGCAGCACGGCGTCAAAGTCGGCTAGCAAGGGGGGGAGGCCTGCTTTTAATGACACCAGGTCATCGTCGAAGTGAAATGCCTCGCTCAAGGCGCCATCGGTGGCCAGCGCGGCTTGCAGCATGGCCGCGTTCGAGCGCCGAATCTGGTGGGGTAGGGGCTGCTGGTCAACGGGCACTATTTCGTCGCCGGTGCTCACCACCGCCAGGCGCGGGCGGCGCACTACGGCCAGCGTGGCCGCGCCCACGGCCGCCGCCACCGCGATGTCGGCTGGGCTCAGGCGCTGGCCGGGGGGTAGCAGCAGGGCGCCGGCCAATTGGTCGGTGGCGCGGGCGTGCACGTTGTGGCCCTGGCGCGGTGGGGCCACGTGCACGGTAGCCTGGCGTGTCGGATTATCGCTGAAGGAAAGGTCTTCGTAGCGGATAACGGTGTCGGTACCAGGGGGTAGGGCTGCCCCGGTCATAATCTCGATGGCTGCTTGTGAGTTAACTAATGGCTCGGGCGGGGCGCCGGCCAGCTGCGTACGCTCGATAGGAAACGCAAGCTGCCCAGCTTCGAGGGCCGCAAACCGCAGGGCGACGCCATCCATCGTTACCCGGTCGTAGGGCGGGAAGTCACAGTCGGCCACTACTTTCTGGTGCAGCACGCGGCCGGTAGCAGCGAGCAAGGGCACAGTTTCGGGGGGTAGGGGGCGGGCGGTGGCCAGCACTTGGCGGTACGCGTCTTCGACGGAAAGCATGGCTAATAAGTAAAACCCAAGGAAAGCGGTTATCAGTACCTAAATGGAATGGCAAAGCAATCCTTTCTACGCGCGCTCAATTTTTGCAAATGTGCGGATAGATGGCTTCGCCGTCCCACCTCTCGCTGACAACAGTAGCTTGCCCTCAAGCTAATTTCCCGTTCGATTGTTCTAAGCCTTATGACTCCTACCCCCGCCCCCCGCTCGAAGCACGTTGCCCTAACCCGCCCCGATATCGGCGAATTTGCCCGCCACGAGTTGGCCTTTTTGGGCGCGCCCTGCGGCGATATTCAGCGCTTGGCTGCTCGCCTCACGGCGGCGCTGACGCCGGCCGGGCACCGCCTGGGCTACGTCGATGCCGACCACGCCAGCGGCGACGCCGAGGCGGCTCAAACCCTGAGCCCGTTGCTGCAAGCCGGCGCCTGGGCAGAGGTAACCGATAAAATTCACTTCCGCCGCCGCGACGACCTGCGGGCGTTCGACCGCTTTTCGCAGCCCGAACTGCTGGCCGGCGCCGACTTGGTGCTGGTGAACGGCAACCACTTCCGCGCTCGCCACCAAATCGTGCTTATAGACCCGCGCAAGTCGCTAGCCCATAAGCTTGAGAAGCTGACCGATGTACAAGCCTTGGTGCTGGCCGAGGGGGTAGGCAAAATTCCCGAGTACCTGCAAGCGCATTTGCCTAACTACGCCCAACTTCCGCAGTTTGCCGTGGCCGATACGGCTGGCTTAGCGGCCTGGGTAGCCGAGTGGCTGCGCGCGCGGCAAGCACCCTTGCGCGGCCTCGTGCTAGCCGGCGGCCTCAGCCAGCGCATGCAGACCGACAAGGGCCAACTGCGCTACGGCCCCCAGGGCCGCGAGCAACGCGAAGTAGCGGCCGCGCTGCTGGCCGAAGTCTGCCAAGAGGTGTTTGTGTCGTGCCGTGCCGAGCAGGCCGCCGAGCTACCCGTGGGCTTGCAGCCGCTGCCCGATACCTTTTTGGGCTTAGGGCCACTGGGCGGCATTTTGTCGGCCTTTCAGCGCGACCCCAACGCGGCCTGGCTCGTGCTGGCCTGCGACTTGCCCTTCCTCACGGCCGATACGTTGCGCGAGCTGGTAGCGGGTCGCCAGCCCAATCGCTTGGCCACGGCTTTTCGCAGTCCGAGCAACGAATTTCCCGAGCCGCTCATCACCATTTTCGAGCCGCGGGCCTACCCCGAGCTGCTGCGCTTTCTGGGCCTAGGTTATTCGTGCCCGCGCAAGATGCTCATCAACAGCGATGTGGAAGTGCTGCCTACCCCCGGTGGCGATGCCTTGCGCAATGTGAACACGCCCGACGAGCGCGCCGCCGCGCAGCAAGCACTAGCGGGCCCGCCCAGCGGGGCGCGGGCCTAAGCGTAAGCGCACGGCACCGCCAACCAGAAAGTAGTAGGCCACACCGTGCGCGCGCTTAACTTGCAGGGCCTTAGTTCGGCCGCCAATGAATAGATACACCAACGCGGATTTGCTGCTGGCAATAGGGGTAGTGATGCTGCTGGTACAGCTGGTGCGGCGCCTGCTGGATGTGCCCCAGCGCCTGCCCCGCTGGAACCGCCTGCTGAGCTGGCTCTGGGCGCCAGCTGCCGTCACCTTTGCTATAACGGCCGTGCTGCACTATAAAAATACGCATCTTGACGATGCGTATTTGCTGGTGGCCGTTGGGGCGATAGTGGCCACCTTGCTGCGCCTGCGCCATTACCGGCCGGCCCGCACGCTGCTGCTGGGCTTGGCGCCGGTGGTGTTGCAGCGCTTCATATCGGTGTGCCTGCAGCTGGGCGGCTACCAGCTGCTACCCCCCCTCACCACGCTGTTTAAGATATTTGGCAGCCTGGATGCGTACTGGTTTTTCGCGATGGTATTCTTAGCCCGCAGCCAGAAAAAGGCCCTCATTAAGCAAGAGCAGCTGCGTGAGAAGGAAGAGCAGGAACGCCAACTTATTGCGGCCCAAAACGCCGAGTTGGAGCGCTTGGTGGCCGAGCGCACCGCCGCCCTCACGCAGCAAGCGGCTGAGCTAAACACCGCCCTCGACGAACTGCGGACTACCCAGGGCCAGCTTATCCAGAGCGAGAAAATGGCCAGCCTGGGCGAGCTCACGGCTGGCATTGCCCACGAGATTCAGAACCCGCTCAATTTCGTCAACAACTTCGCCGATGTGAGCGCCGAGCTGGTGGCCGAGTTGGAGGAAGAACAAGCGCGCCCTACCCGCGATGCAGGCCTGGAGGACGAGCTGCTACGCGATTTGAAGCACAACTTGTTCAAAATCAATCAACATGGCCAGCGCGCGGCATCCATTGTGCGGGGCATGCTAGAACACAGCCGCGCCAGCACCGGCGAGCGCCGCCTCACCGACCTCAACGCCCTGGCCGACGAGTACTTGCGCCTAGCCTACCACGGCCTGCGCGCCAAAGACAAGACCTTTAATGCCACCCTGCAAACCGATTTTGCGCCGGTGCTACCCCTGGTCGAGGCCGTGGCACCCGATGTGGGCCGCGTGCTGCTCAACCTCTTCAACAATGCATTTTACGCCGTGCAAAAGCGCCAGCAGCTCGGCGAAGCCGGCTACGCGCCTACCGTGCGCGTGCAAACCCGGCGCGTGGGCGACGATGTGGAAGTGCGGGTGCGCGACAATGGCACCGGTATTCCGGAGGCGGTGCGTACCAAGGTGTTTCAGCCGTTTTTTACCACCAAGCCCAGTGGCGAAGGCACGGGCTTAGGACTTTCGTTGAGCCACGATATTATTACCAAAGGCCACGGTGGCACGCTCAGTGTAGAAAGTTGCGAGGGCGAATTCACCGAATTTTGTATTACGCTGCCTTTTTAAGCACAGAAGTTTCAGCCGTTTTTTGCCTTGCCTGATGTCAGACTCGAACATGATAATCGAAGGGCCTATTGCCGTGGGCTTGGTGTGGTTGGGCCGGCGGTTTTTGGACACGCCTACCCGGCTACCCGGCTGGGACAAGTGGCTGGCCCAAATATGGAAGCCCGCAGTGGTGCTGTTTGCCATTGCCATCTATACGGGCAGCTCCATTGACCTCTTGGCTGATGCCTTTGTGCTGGCAGTGTTGTGGGCAGGGGTAGGGGCAGGGTGGAAGCTGCGCGCCTACCGGCCAGCATGGCTTATTGGGGTGGGCTTGGTGCCCTACGTGTTGCTCGCAACCGTGCAGTTGCTACTGGGTATCGTCGCGCCCCAGTTTCTCAAAGCCAATAGCGATACCCTGGAACTAGCTATTATGGTGGCCTTTATCTGGCAGGGAATATTCTGGCTAATGGCGCGCAATCATAAAAAGGCGGAAGTGGCCGAGCAGCAAATACGTCTTGAGGCTGAGCGTGAAAAGCAGCGCATCGAGGCGCAAAACTTAGACTTGGCCCAAATGATAAACCAGCGCACGGCCGCCCTGGCCCGCCAAACCGACGAGCTGCGGGCTACGCTCTCCGAGCTGCAAGCCACCCAGGGCCAGCTTATCCAGAGTGAGAAAATGGCCAGCCTGGGCGAGCTCACGGCCGGCATTGCGCACGAGATTCAGAACCCGCTCAACTTCGTCAACAACTTCGCCGATGTGAGCGTCGAGCTGGTGGCCGAGTTGGAGGAAGAGCGTGCCCGCCCTACCCGCGACGCCGAGCTTGAAGCCGAATTGTTGCGCGACTTGAAGCAAAACTTGCAGCGCATTACCCAGCACGGCGGCCGGGCTTCGGGCATTGTGCGGGGCATGCTAGAGCACAGCCGCGCCAGCACCGGCGAGCGCCGGCCCACCGACCTCAACGCCCTGGCCGATGAATACTTGCGCCTGGCTTACCACGGCCTGCGCGCCAAGGACAAGACCTTCAATGCCACCCTGCAAACCGATTTTGCGCCCAGCCTACCCCTCATCGAAGCCCTGAGCCAAGACCTGGGCCGCGTGCTGCTCAACCTCTTCACCAACGCGTTTTATGCGGTGCAGAAGCGCCAGCAGCTCGGCGAAGCCGGCTACACGCCCACTGTGAGCGTGCATACCCAGCCCCTAAACGGAGGGGTAGAGGTGCGGGTCGGCGACAATGGCGTGGGGATTCCGCCGGATATTCAGGCGCGCATTTTTGAGCCGTTTTTTACCACCAAGCCCAGCGGCGAAGGTACTGGTCTGGGGCTGTCGCTGGCCCACGATATTGTGGTGAAGGGCCACGGGGGTACGCTGCAGGTAGTTAGCGCGCCCGGCCAAGGTACCGAGTTTGTACTTACCCTGCCCGATTGACCCGCATTGGCCACTACGTTAACTTTGTAAGACATGAAAATCCTGGTAGTTGACGACGAACCCGACGTGCGTACGCTGTTCGAACAGCGCTTCCGGCGCGAAATCCGCAGCGGTGAGTTTTCGTTTTCCTTTGCCTATTCGGGCGAGGAAGCGTTGACTTTCCTGACTGGCCACCACTCCGAAGTGGTGCTCATTCTCAGCGACATTAATATGCCCGGCATGAGTGGGCTAGAACTGTTGCGCCACGTAAAGCACGACCTAATCCCGCCCCCGCCGCCGCTGGTGATGATGATAACTGCCTACGGCGATACCGATAGCTACAACCAAGCTATGGAACTTGGCGCCAATGACTTCCTGACCAAGCCAGTAGATTTTACGGCCCTCAAGGATAAGCTCCACGCTATCTCAACCGCATGAAAACGAAAATCCTGGTCGTAGACGATGAAGCAGACTTAGAACTGCTCATCAAGCAGAAATTCCGCCGCAAAATCCGCGAGAATGCCTACGAATTTATCTTCGCCAGCAACGGGCAGGAGGCGCTCGACCGTTTAGGGGAGCATCCTGACACCGACATTGTGCTCTCCGACATCAACATGCCCGTGATGGATGGCTTGACGCTGCTCAGCCGCATGCACGAAAATAACCCCGTAACCAAAACCGTGATGGTGTCGGCCTACGGAGATATGGAGAACATCCGGGCCGCCATGAACCGCGGGGCGTTCGACTTTGTGTGCAAGCCCGTGGATTTTAACGACCTGGAGCTGACAATGGAGAAAACCATCGTGCACGTGCAGCAACTGCGCGACACGATGCGGGCCATTCAGGAGAATAATATCCTGCGCATGTACGTCGATGAAACGGTCATCAATTTCATGGCCCGGCCCGGTTTCGAGAACACGCTGCTGGCCAGCGAGACGGTGGAGGCTACCGTGATGTTTGTGGATATCTGCGGCTTCACTTCGCTCTCCGAAACGCAGCCGGCCGGCACAGTCGTATCGCTGCTCAACAAGTATTTCGACCAGATTGTGCACGAGGTAATCGCGCACGGTGGCTACATCGACAAATTTATGGGCGATGCCGTGATGGCGGTTTTTAAGGGCGACTACCACCTCGACCGCGCCATCGACGCGGCCCTCGTGGTGCGCACGCAGCTAAAAGCCAACCACGACCTGATGCCCGATGGCACCGACTACCACCCCGCCGTGAGCATGGGCATCAACACCGGCGAAATGGTCTCGGGAAACATCGGCTCAGCCTCTCTCAAGCGCCTGGATTACACCGTAATAGGTGATACCGTGAACGTGAGCCAGCGCCTGCAGTCGGCCGCGCAGCCGAACCAAATAATCATTACGGAATCTATTTATCAGCGCATAAAAGAAAGCTTTGAGTGCCAGCCCATCGGCGAGCTAAAGCTAAAGAACAAGGCACACCCCATCATGACCTACGAGGTAGTAGCGTAGGGGGTAGCCGCCCAACTCCTATCAGCCAGGGCGAGTATAGCACAGCCCTGGCTGATAGGAGTTATTTATTCTGCAATGCCTCGTTTTGCTTGCGTAAACGCTGGCAGAGCACCCGCAGAATATTGCGCAGCACTTCGCCGCGTTCTTCCATCACGTCGTAAAAATCTTCTTGGTCAAGTCGGAAAGCCGTTACTTCGCCCTGTGCCAGGGCCGAGGCCGAGCGGGGCTCCGCGTCGAGCAGCGCCAGTTCGCCAAAAAAGTCGCCCTTGCCGAAGGTTGTCAGCCGCTGTGGGCCGTTGAAGATACCTACCTCTCCGGCGTAAATGATGAAAAGGGAAGTGCCCAAATCACCTTTGGCAAAAATTTGCTGGCCATTGGCAAAGGTCACTTCTTTCATAATAGGCACGATGCTGCTGAGCACGTTTTCGGGCGTTTCAGCAAACAGCGCGGTTTGCTGCAATACGTGCACTCGCTCGGTGGCGGCAATGTGAGAAACGGTAGCGGCGTGGCTCATAAGGAGGCTGTCGAGAGTTTGATGAGCGGCATTTATGCGTTGATACAGCGCCGACTGCTGGTTAGCTAATTTAGTCAGTATTCGGAAAGCACTTTCGCGCACCAGTGGGCTCGCGCTACGCAAGTGTGGCGATAGCGCTTCGATGGTAGTAGCCGTGGGCTGCCACTGGCTAAGGGCCACGCTCACCGTCCAGTCCGTAAAAATGGCCTCGCCGCGCTCCACCACCGTTTCCACAATAGGGTCGGGCGTTAGCAAAGGGCCCAGCATACGGGCAAACGTGCGCTCTTTCTCACCAATAGGGGCTAGGGTAAGTAGGGCTTGCAAGCCCTGGTAGGTAGGCCGGGCAATACTGTTGTCCAGAATTTCGAGGGCATTAGCTTGGCGCTCGCGGGTTGCGTGGGTTACGCCGCGCTGGGCATCTGCGATAATTTGGGGGGGGTAGAGCTGCCAAAGTAAGCCAAAGATTCGCTGCTGTGCGCGCGTCAATTCGTAGTCTAGGCAGCGCGCGAGTTCGGCGCCAGCCGTGGCCAAGCCGTGTAGTAGTTGCTGGGCCAAGTGCATTTCTTCTTGCACCAAAGCCTGAAACAGCGGCGCATCGGCTGCTACCCCATCAAAATTACGCAACGCCCGCAACGCCGCTTCGCGCCGAAATAGGTGGGGCTGCCGCGCCAACGTCACCAGCAGTTGCCGGCTGGCGGCAGTGCGCAGCCGGCCGCACACCTGCGCCACGCGCCGCACCAACGATTGGTCGGTGTTGAGACTCAGCGCTTCTGCCAGAGTAGGCAAAGCAGTTTCGCCCAGGTGTAGCAAGCGCTGGGTGGCAGCCGTGCGGCCGGCCTTGGTACCCAGGTTGCGAATAAGCTGCCTGATTTCGCTGGGGCTAGCGGTGGGGGGTAGAGCATCAGCGACTGCCGAATCGGTTGTCGCCTCGGCCTCTTCTCCCGTAAAGCGCAGACTGAGCGAGTGCTGCAACTCGGCCACATATTGGCGGTAAGTACGCGTCAAAAAATACAGCACTACTCCTGTCAGCAGTCCCATCCAGCCAAACGGTGCCCAGGTCTGGCCACCTGGTAGTGCATGCAGCGCAAATAGCAGCCCGCCGCCCAGAGCCATGCCCAGCGGTTCGTACAAGCCTTTTGCTAAGGTGTGGGCTTGCAGCCGCTCGGGCGCCGAGAGCGGCTGGAATAACAGCAGAAACACCGGGTCGAACACGGCTCGGCGCAGCACTTCCAGCCCCAGGTATAAGCCGCAGAAATAAGGTAGCAGCGCAGTCGCATCGGTCCGGTCGAGGCCGGCGTACAGCGCCAAGCCGCCCAGCAGGGCTACCGGCAAGGCCAGCAGCACCCACCGCACGCCCAGCCGGTCGAGCGTATGCTGCGAGAGCAACAGCTTAAACACCATTGCCAGCAAATAGGTGATAACCAACACGGTACCTACGTAGCGCATCACGGCCGCTTCGTCGTGAAAACGGTGCTTAACGTTCACAAAAAAAAGGTACTCGATGCCAGTCGTGACGGCGGCCAAACCCAGCAGGCTCAGGCACATTGTCTGCACCAGTTGGCTATCGCCAAACCAGCGCCGCAGGCCCGGCGCTACCCCCTGCAGCCGCGTCCGGCGGCGGTCAGGGGCAGCCTCTACTACGTGCGAACGCAGGGTAGCTTGTAGCGCTAGTAGGGCTGCTAGGTAGGCCCCAAAGGCTGTGCCGAGCAGCCAGGGCAAGTCGGCGTTGGTATGAATGAGAATAGCCAGCACGGCGCCCATCGCCTTGGCCGGCATATCGCCCGCGCTGATGATGGCAAATAGCCGCTTGCTCTGCCGCACATCAAACACCACTGCTGATACTCCCCAAAATTCTAGATTGGTCAGTAAATAAATGACCCGGTAGCCCGCCATAATGGCGATAGCCGCCGCCACCGAGTGCCCCGTAGCTACCAGCACGCCCAGCACCCCTGTGAGGGCCACTGTGGCCAGTAGCACTCGCCCCGCAAGTTTTTGCAACAGCCAATGGTGCTCGAAATGGCCGTACACTTGGCCGGCAATCAGCATAGCCAGTGCGGCCAGGCCATAAGCCAGTGGAAGATTGCGCTCTGGGTTATTTTCGAGCAGCAGCACATTGGCCGCCACGTACACCAAGATGGTGCCGATGCCCAGTAAGAAATTATGCAGGAAAAACAGCCACACTGTCTGTCCTTCCTCGGGGCGCACGCCTAGCAGCCGCTGCCCGCGCTCAGTTATCGTCATGGCCCGCAAGTTAGGGTAGGGTTCAGTTGTTGGAAAGCTAAAAAAGAACGTCATGCCAAGCCCCGCGAAGTACCTCACTCACACCGTTGGGGTTAGTATCCAACTGATGCGAGCGAGATGCTTCGCGGGGCTTAGCATGACGTTCTTTTAGGGGAGCGTTCTTTACGCGGCGCGCATTAGCCGCAGGGGCGACTTCTCAAACTTGCTACGCGCGTAGCTTTCGGTAATCATAAACTCGCCCACTTCTGCTTCCGAGGGCATTTCAAACATGGCATCGGTCATGATGCTCTCACAGATGGAGCGCAGCCCGCGGGCACCAAGGCGGTACTCGTCGGCCTTCTCCACAATGTACTCCAGTGCTTCCTCGGTAAAATTCAGCTGAATATTCTCCATGCTAAACAGCCGTTGGTACTGGCGCACAAGCGAATTCTTCGGCTCGGTCAAAATCTGGCGCAGCGTTGCTTTATCCAGCGGGTTGAGGTGCGTAAGCACGGGTAGGCGGCCAATCAACTCAGGGATGAGGCCAAAGCTCTTGATATCCTGGGCCGACACGTAGCGCAAGAAATTCTGCGTATTCACCTGCTCATCCAAGTTGGTCTTCGCGAAGCCCATCGGCTTGGTGTTCAAGCGGCTCTTGATAATGCGGTCGATGCCGCTAAATGCGCCACCGCACATAAAGAGAATGTTCTCGGTGTTCACCGAAATCATTTTCTGGTCGGGGTGCTTGCGGCCGCCCTGTGGTGGCACGTTGATGTGCGTGCCTTCCAACAGCTTCAGCAGGGCCTGCTGCACACCCTCGCCGCTCACATCGCGCGTGATACTAGGGTTATCGCTCTTGCGGGCAATTTTATCAATCTCGTCGATGTAGACGATGCCCCGCTCGGCGGCTTCAAGGTTGTAGTCAGCTGCTTGCAACAAGCGCGTGAGGATACTTTCCACATCTTCACCTACGTAGCCAGCCTCGGTCAGCACCGTAGCATCAGCGATGCAGAAGGGCACTTGCAGGATTTTGGCCAGCATCCGGGCCAGGAAGGTTTTGCCCGTGCCTGTTTCGCCCACCATAATGATGTTTGACTTCTCAATCACCACCTCGTCGTGCTGTGGCTTCTGCATCAGGCGCTTATAGTGGTTGTACACCGCCACCGACATTACCCGCTTAGCTTCGTCTTGGCCCACCACGTACTGGTCGAGGTGGGTTTTAATCTCGCGGGGCTTAATGAGGTTGAACTTCGGCTGGCGCGCTTCGGCTTGCAGCTTGGTTTCTTCGCTCAGAATGTGCTGGGCCTGCGCTACACACTTCTCGCAGATGTGGGCATTGATGCCCGAAATCATCACCGCGACGTCGCGCTTGGGCTTATTACAAAAAGAGCAGGCTATTTCCGGCATTGGGAATGTTCAAAAGGGGGAGAACAGCGCTTTCAGAAGAAAACGGCTACAAAGGTAAGTTGGCTAATCTCTTTTGGTACGAATTAACCCAAAGAGGGCGCGAATGGTAGCAGTTGAAAAGCAGTAGCCCTACCTAAAAGTTTCGGCAATCTTATGGGAGTAACTAGTTAAACTGCCGAGTTAACCAGTCTAGATACTTGCGCTAAAAGCTGCTGCTGAAATATGCAGAGGCTCTCGCTGTGAAGTATATAAGGCAAAAAGAGGGGGTAGGCAGCTAGGCAAGCCATGAGCGCCCTACCCCCCTAAAAACAAAGAAGCCCCAGCTACTTAGCCAGAGCTTCTTTTATCTAAAACTCAACTCATTTCCCAAGGTCCGTGAACTGTAGAGTAACGTAGTTAAGCCCTCTTTTATTTGAGGTCTAAGCCGGCTTTTTCTCCAGCACCTCGTCAATCAGGCCGTATTCTTTGGCCTCATCGGCCCGCATCCAGTAGTCGCGGTCCGAGTTGTCGTGGATTTCTTGGTAGGTTTTGCCGGTATGCTTTGCCAGAATGTCATACAGCTCTTTTTTGAGCTTCAGAATCTCGCGGGCCGTAATCTCGATATCCGACGACTGCCCCTGCGCGCCACCCGAAGGTTGGTGAATCATCACCCGCGAGTGGGGTAGGGCCGAGCGCTTGTCTTTGGCCCCACCAGCCAGCAGCACAGCACCCATCGAAGCCGCCAAGCCAGTGCAGATAGTGGCCACGTCGGGATTCACATACTGCATGGTGTCGTAAATGCCCAGGCCAGCATAGACCGAGCCGCCGGGCGAGTTGATGTAAAGCAAGATATCCTTCTTCGAGTCAGCCGACTCCAGAAACAGCATCTGCGCCGTCAGGATGTTGGCGATGTAGTCGTCAACGGCTGTGCCCAAGAATACGATGCGGTCCATAATCAGGCGCGAAAACACATCGATTTCCCGGAAGTTCTGCGGACGCTCTTCAATGACCGAACGGGTCATGTTCGACGGCATTATCAGCCCGCCACGCACTTGGCCTTCTACGTTGTTTATATATTGGTCTACGGTTAAACCGTTGAGCCCCTGGCCCTTCACGGCAAATTTGCGAAATTCTTGTTTATTCAGCATGGGGTAAAAATAGAGGGTAGGCCGGGGCCTGCCCGTGTGCAAAACAAAAGACGGGTAAGGAACCAGAATGTTGTAAACGTACTGTTCGGACAACAAAAAAGCCTTTACGCGAGGCGTAAAGGCTTCTTAAACTTCAATCAAACCGAAGGCTCAGCCTTCGTTCTGGTTGCGGAATTCCTCGGCCGTTACGGGTTCATCCGTAACAACAACTTTGCCACGCAGGGCCTCTACTACTTTTTCTGCCAGAATGGCCTCGTACTCCTGCACGTAGTTTTTGCCGTTCTCCTGCTTCAGGTAGTTGTCAGCAAAACCTGCCATGCCCTGGCGCATCTCGTCGGTGAGTTGCATGCCACCGCCAAATTGGCCCAAAATCTTGTCCAGCACGCGGTTACGGATTTCTTCGGTTTCTACTTTCAGGCCGAGGTCTTCCACCAGCTTGTTGCGGATGAGGCTCCACTTCAGCTCACGCTCGTAGTCGTTGTAGTGCTCTTCTACAGTGGCAGCATCGAGCTTGCCTTCGTTGGCACGCACCAGCCACTTCTTGAAGAACTCCACTGGAATGCGGATGGTGGTGTTGTCAATCATCGCGTCGATAAGACGACGGTTCACCACGTTGTCCGACTCGCGGTCGTAGTTCGACTGCACCGTTTCGCGCACCTTCTGGTCGTACTCTTCTTTCGAAGCAACCGTTTCGGGACCGAATACTTTGTCGAAAAGCTCCTGATTGGCTTCTGGGGCGGCCGTACGGTTGATTTTTTCTACTTCCAGCTCGTAGTTGCCGGTAGCGCCAGCGGCTTCCTCACGGCTCAGGCCCGAGAAGCTACGGATAGCACCTGCGTCGCCACCAAAGGCATCGCTCAGGTCAAAAGTCAGCGTGTCGCCAGCCTTCACGCCAATGAAGCGCTCCTGGCCATTCTTCACCTTATTGATAGGGAGCAGCACTGTCTGGCCTTCGCCTTCCGCACCTTCCTTTTTCAATTTACCAAACAGGTAATCATCGGCTTCCGAAACCTCGGGGTTGGTGGTTTCGCCGTACTGACGGGTAATCTGGTCGTGCGTTTCGGCCAGGGTAGCGTCGTCAAGCGTGATGGCGGGGCGCTTCAGCTCTACTTGGTTATCGGCAGGCAGTTCGAAGTCGGGCAGCAAGCCCAGTTCAAACTGAAAGTCAAATGACTTGTCCGTATCAAAGTCCACGTTGCTCGCTACGGGCAGCGGCTCCCCCAGAATTTTAACGTTGTTATCCTTCAAATAGCCGTCAACCGTGCTACCGAGCAGGCGGTTGATTTCATCGGCTAGGATACCTTTACCGTACATTTTGCGCACCAGCCCAGCCGGAACTTTGCCCGGGCGGAAGCCTTTGAATTGCGCTTTTTTGGTGGTTTCCTTGATTTGCTTCTCTACAGCATCGCTGTAGTCGGCTTCGTCGAGATGCACGTTCAGCAGCCCGGTTAGCTGCTCCTCATTGCGGTCAAGCGTAATATTCAAAACGGTGGGAGCAAGCTGGTGCTTGCCAGTCGGAAAGGTTAAAAAAAAGGCCCCTAACTCTTAGCCAGGGGCCTGTTCAACTTGAAAAGTGCGGATGGAGGGACTCGAACCCACACACCTTACGGAACCAGAGCCTAAATCTGGCGCGTCTACCAATTTCGCCACATCCGCGAGTGCAGCCGTTCGCTGCGGGGCCGCAAAGGTATGTCTTATTTACTGGCTACGCAAAAGTTACTTGCACATCGTTCGCAAATAGCCACCTTTCGTTCCTAAACGTTGTTATTTGTAGTACTATGTCCCCCGTAATTGACCTCGAAGCCGAACGCCAAGAAATACTGCGTCAGTACCGCCGCTTGCTGCGCACGGCCAAGCCTTATTTGCAAAGCGGTGATACCAAGTTGATTAAAAAGGCTTTCAACCAAAGCTTAGAGGCGCACAAAGACATGCGCCGCAAGTCGGGCGAGCCTTATATCCTGCACCCGCTGGCCGTAGCCCAAATTGCGGTAGAAGAAATCGGTTTGGGCACTACTAGTATTGTAGCGGCCCTATTGCACGACGTGGTAGAAGACACGCCCACCGAGATTTCGGATGTGGAGCGCGATTTTGGCCCCAAAGTGGCCCGCATTGTCGATGGGCTAACCAAGATTTCGGGCGTTTTTGAGCAAGGCACCAGTGAGCAAGCTGAAAACTTTCGCAAAATGCTGCTAACGCTGAGCGAAGATGTACGTGTTATTCTCATCAAGCTGGCCGACCGCCTGCATAACATGCGGACGCTCGACTCGATGCCGCGCCACAAGCAGCTCAAAATAGCGTCGGAAACCATCTATCTCTACGCGCCACTGGCCCACCGGCTGGGCCTCTACGCTATTAAAACGGAGCTAGAGGATTTGCACCTCAAGTACACCGATACGGAGATTTACGCCGAGCTGAAGGGTAAAGTAAAACAGAGCCAGAGCGCTCGCAATCGCTTTATTAAGGAGTTCGTGCAGCCCATTGATGAAGAGTTGAAAGCACAGGGCTTCAGCTACGAAATCAAGGGTAGGCCTAAAAGTATCTATTCGATTCTCAAGAAGATGCGCAAGCAAAACGTGACTTTCGAGGAGGTCTACGATTTGTTCGCCATTCGGGTCATTTTGGATGTGCCGCCAGAGCAGGAGAAAGCCGCCTGCTGGCAGGTATACTCCATTGTAACGGATTTTTACCAGCCCAACCCCGACCGCTTGCGCGACTGGGTGAGCACGCCCAAAGCCAACGGCTACGAAAGCCTGCATACCACCGTGATGTCGCATCCGGGGCAATGGGTAGAGGTGCAAATTCGCTCGCGGCGTATGGACGACATTGCCGAAAAAGGCTACGCTGCCCATTGGAAATACAAGGATACTGGTAGCCTCCAGCCCGAATCGACGCTAGAGGCTTGGGTAAACCGGGTGCGCGAAATGCTGGAAACCAATAATTCCAGCGCCCTGGAATTCATGGATGAATTCCGGCAAAACCTGTTTGTGAAGGAAGTTTATACCTTCACGCCTAAGGGTAAGCTCGTTATTTTGCCCGACAAAGCCACGGCGCTCGACTTTGCTTTCGATATCCACACGCACATTGGCTTGCACTGCCTTGGGGCCAAAGTAAACCAGAAGCTAGAGCCCTTCAGCTACCAGCTGCGCAACGGCGACCAAGTCGAAATCCTGACTTCGCACAAGCAACGGCCCACGGCCGACTGGCTCAACTATGTAATTACTAGTAAGGCTAAAAACCGCATTAAGGATTTTCTGCGCGACGATAAGCGCTCGAAGGCCGATGATGGCAAGTTTATTCTAGAAAAGCGCCTTGAGCTAATTGGCGTCGAAAACACGCCCGAGAACTTTCAGCGGCTGCTGTCCTACTTTAATGTAGCAAATGCGCAGGAATTCTATTATCGCTTGGCCATTGGGCAGCTAGATGGCCGCGAAATCCGCGATTCTCTTTTCAAGCCTGCACCCATTGAGCCACGCGCGGAGCCGAAGAAATTCGACCACGAGGTGCAGAAAATAAGGGGGGTAAGGCCTGATATGTTGGTGGTTGGCGAGCGTACCGACAAATTTAACCACAGCTTGGCCCGATGCTGCAACCCGATTCCGGGCGACGACGTGTTTGGCTTTGAAACCGAAACGGGCCTTATCATTCATCGCACCAGCTGCCACCGCGCCGTCGATTTGATGTCGAACTATGGCAACCGCATCGTGCGCGCCAAGTGGACCGACCAGCTTGAATTGGCGTTTCTGGCCGGTATTCGATTCAAAGGCTCGGACCGCATGGGCATTGTCAATGACGTGACACGTATCATTTCGACCAGCCTCAAGGTAAATATGCGTTCCATTACAGTCGATGCCAACGACGGCTTTTTTGAAGGTCAGATTTTGGTGTTTGTCAATGATACCGACCACTTAGATAAGCTTATTCATCGGCTGGCCAAAGTAAATGGTGTATTGCAAGTAGAACGCTTCGACTCTTAGGTTAACTGGCCTAGCCAGCTGGTTGCCGCTAACTCTACAGCCAGCAATTGGTTGTACTGGTCATATGCAGATTTCCGTTGCCGCGCCGCGGCCCCGCCACGTTCATCGGGTGGCCGTCAGTGCCTCTTTTCTATTGCAAGGCCTGTGTTTCTCTACCTGGGCCTCGCGCATTCCAACCGTGCAGCAGCGCCTGCACCTCTCCGAAACTGCGTTGGGAGGCGTGTTGCTGGCAGTGCCGGTGGGGTTGCTAGTTTCCCTACCCCTCACTGGCTGGCTGGTGTCGCGCTACGGTAGCCGCGCCATGACGGTAGCCGGCGTACTACTCTATGCTGGAGTGCTGCCGTTACTGGGCCTCGCCCAAAACCCTACCCAACTGATGGCGGCCCTCGTGGTATTTGGTTTTGGCAGCAATATGGCTAATATCAGCGTCAACACGCAAGGGGTAGGAGTAGAAGCACTATATGGTAAATCTATACTTGCTACTTTTCACGGTATCTGGAGTTTAGCTGGTTTTATGGGGGCTGCACTAGGCACGCTCATGATTCGCTGGGGCATTTCGCCTGAGCAGCATTTCACGCTTATGGCCAGCGTCATTTGGCTGGGGGTAGGGCTAATGCGCCCCTACTTAGTGCCCGCCGATGCTCCTCGCCCCGCCGACCAGCCGTTGTTTGTACTGCCCGACCGCGCCCTGATGCTGCTCGGAGTGCTGGCTTTCTGCTCGCTGCTGTCCGAAGGCACTATGTTCGACTGGAGCGGCGTTTACTTCCGCAAAATAGTGTTGGCCCAAAATGCCTGGGTAGGGCTTGGCTTTGCAGCTTTTATGAGCATGATGGCCACTGGCCGCTTCATTGCCGACTGGTTCGCCAACCGTTTTGGGCGCGCACGCACGTTGCAGCTCAGTGGGTTGCTTACTACAGCTGGCTTATCACTGGCCGTGGCTTGGCCTACGTTGGTGATGGCTTCCCTTGGGTTTATGTTGGTGGGGCTCGGTGTATCGTCGGTAGTGCCGCTCGTGTACAGCGCCGCTGGCCGCTCGCGCACGATGCCGGCGGGGGTAGCCCTAGCGGCAGTATCGACGGTAGGGTTTGCCGGATTCTTGCTCGGGCCTCCGCTCATTGGGCTAATAGCAGGCCAAACCAGCTTGCGCGTTTCGTTCGCTATTATCGCGTGTATGGGCT
>NZ_WQKZ01000038.1 GCF_009755225.1 Hymenobacter ginkgonis | reverse complement strand
AAGCTGAACACGTAGCTCCCCGCCACTAAAGCACTAACCGTAGGTACGGCCACGGTTTTGCTGCTGAACGTAGCTGTATTGGGCCCACTCACCTGGCTCCAGGTATACGTGCTAACGGTACCGTCCGCATCCGTGCCTGAACCCGCCAGGGTAGTCGTATTCGTGGGTAAAGTAAGCGTGCGGTTGGGGCCGGCGTTAGCCACGGGCGC
>NZ_WQKZ01000037.1 GCF_009755225.1 Hymenobacter ginkgonis | reverse complement strand
TTGGTTGGCGGCCGGCGACACGGTCACCGTTACTTGGGCTGCGGCGCTGGCTAAGCCCAAGTTGTCGGTAACGATGAGGCTGAACACGTAGCTACCTGCTACCAGCGCACTCAGAGTGGGCACAGCCACGGTTTTGCTGCTGAACGTGGCCGTATTGGGCCCACTCACCTGGCTCCAGGTGTAGGAACTGATGGTGCCGTCCGCATCCGTACCCGACCCGGCCAAGGTAGTCGTATTC
>NZ_WQKZ01000036.1 GCF_009755225.1 Hymenobacter ginkgonis | reverse complement strand
CACCACTTCAACTACGCTTGTTGGCTCCGCTACGGATGCGGACGGCACCATCAGTTCCTACACCTGGAGCCAGGTGAGCGGGCCCAATACGGCCACGTTCAGCAGCAAAACCGTGGCCGTGCCCACTATCAGTGGCTTGGCCGTGGGCAATTATATCTTCAGCTTGGTAGCGACCGACAACCTGGGTTTGGCTAGCCAGCCTGCCCAAGTAACGGTATCTGTAGACCAAGTTGGCGTGAGT
>NZ_WQKZ01000035.1 GCF_009755225.1 Hymenobacter ginkgonis | reverse complement strand
TAAGCACTTCTCCAATTAAGAAGTGTAATCAGTGGAGGATAACGGAGTCGAACCGTTGACCCCCTGCGTGCAAGGCAGGTGCTCTAGCCAGCTGAGCTAATCCCCCAGAAGTTGGCACTCAAGCAGTAACCCGCTGCTGCCAGTGGGCCTGCCTGGACTCGAACCAGGGACCTCTACATTATCAGTGTAGCGCTCTAACCACCTGAGCTACAAGCCCGGGTTCACATTAAATCATTAAAGAGTTAATGCAAAATCCGTTAAT
>NZ_WQKZ01000034.1 GCF_009755225.1 Hymenobacter ginkgonis | reverse complement strand
TACCTTTGCAGCCCGCTTTAAAAGGGAGCGGGGGAGACAGACGAAAGGGAGACAAGAGGCCGCAAAAATTTTCTTGTTTTAATTTGGAAAGTCAGAAAGTTTGCTTACCTTTGCACTCCCAATCAGCAACCGGATTTACAACTAGGTAGCTAAGGGCTTGAGAAACAGCCCACCACGTCACACCAACTGGGTATGACAGACGTTCTTTGAATGACGGAAATAGACAAATAGTAAGTAGCTTACTAGCTTCGGCTGGTAAGCACACAAAGCGAAACGAATTAGACAAATAAACGTCAATACGTGAGCAGGGTC
>NZ_WQKZ01000033.1 GCF_009755225.1 Hymenobacter ginkgonis | reverse complement strand
GCAAACTCCCAGGGCACGAACTTCTTGCCCGTTTTGGGCACCAGGGCCGTGCTGATGGTCACCTTATCGGCATCGACCTCGGGCCACGTTTCGATGTCGCGCCGGCGAATCACGTGGATGTCGGTCAGGCCGCCGGGGTTCGGGC
Source organism: Hymenobacter ginkgonis (assembly GCF_009755225.1). Classification (GTDB taxonomy): domain Bacteria; phylum Bacteroidota; class Bacteroidia; order Cytophagales; family Hymenobacteraceae; genus Hymenobacter; species Hymenobacter ginkgonis. The sequence goes on along the minus strand of NZ_WQKZ01000033.1, from coordinate 205 downwards.
AGTCATCGAGCACGATGGCTTCGATGGGCACCACCACGCAGGCCAGGGTCGCGCCCGAACCGATGCCGGTGAGCGCGGCCAGCAAGGCGGGGCCGTGCGCGGGGGCTAGGTAGTGGGCCAGCTGCACCGCCTCGTGCGGCAACAGGAAAGCCGCTGCCACCAGCAGCAAGCTCAGAAAGGCGCAAACGCGCAGAATATTTTTCAT
>NZ_WQKZ01000032.1 GCF_009755225.1 Hymenobacter ginkgonis | reverse complement strand
GTGGGTAGCGTGAGGGTGCGGTTAGGGCCCGCGTTGGCCACGGGCGCCTGGTTGAGGGCCCCCGCCCGCCGCCAGGCCGAGGCCGGCACCAACTGCTTGGCAATGCCCGGGCCCTGGTAGCTGACCTGCAAATCGCTGTCGCCGCTCTGCTGAAAGTAGATGATGGTGACCGCGTGCGTGCCCGCCTTGAGCCCAATCGTGCCCGAGCGCTCCTCAAACCAGTGCGACCAGTCGTTGTCGGCCACCAGCGTCGAGCCGATGAACAGCTGCGAGCCGTCGTCCGACAGCGTGTAGAACGTGTACTGCCCGTCCACCGGCACCGTCACGTAGCCCGTGTACTGCAGCCCGTAGTAGTTGTCGCGCAGGCGCGGAGCCAGGTTGGGCACCGCCGCCGTGCCTGTGGCCACGGCCGGCAGGGCGTTGTAGTTGGGCAGCCGCTCCCACGTGCCCTCGTAGTACGAAAAGTTCAGCCCCGCCGACGTGTTCGCCGGGTTCTCCGGCGTGCGTAG
>NZ_WQKZ01000031.1 GCF_009755225.1 Hymenobacter ginkgonis | reverse complement strand
CAAAACCAACGGTAAAAAAGGCAGCAAGCCCGCCGTGCGCAAGGGCGGCCAGTCCGGGGTGGGCGGCCTGAGCACGGCCGGCCCCGAGGGGCGCAGCGCCTTCCGCTACAAAGTCAAGGAGAAGGGCACGCTGCAACTCGTGGACTGCGCCACGGGCCAGCCTTTCGCCCTCAAAATCATTCTGCTCACCCACTACAACGGCCAGCGCATCCAGCACGGCTAACCCGTATGACCAAGGACATCAAAGAATTAGCGGGCGGGCTCTATATCCTGCCCGGTGCCAAGGCCATCGTGGAGCTGACCGGCAGCGACAAGGCCCAGGACGTGAGCTACGGGGCCGCGCCGCTCACGCAGGGCGGCTTCAAGATTGCGCCTTGGGGCGCTGACAACCTGCAACCGCAGGCCATGCTGGCGCTGGTCTACAACAACCACCTCAAGCCGCAGCTCATCACCACGGCCCGCGATTTTTTGCTAGGTAGCCGGCTGGGCGTGTTCTCGCGCACCATTGTGGAGGGCAAAATCGTGTTGGAGCCCGTCCTCGATAGT
>NZ_WQKZ01000030.1 GCF_009755225.1 Hymenobacter ginkgonis | reverse complement strand
TAAAACCAACGGTAAAAAAGGCAGCAAGCCCGCCGTGCGCAAGGGGGGCCAGTCCGGGGTGGGCGGCCTGAGCACGGCCGGCCCCGAGGGGCGCAGCGCCTTCCGCTACAAGGTCAAGGAGAAGGGCACGCTCCAGCTCGTGGACTGCGCCACGGGCCAGCCCTTCGCCCTCAAAATTATTCTGCTCACCCACTACAACGGCCAGCGCATCCAGCACGGCTAACCCTCTATGACCAAGGACATCAAAGAACTAGCCGGCGGGCTCTACATCCTGCCCGGTGCCCAGGCCATCGTGGAGCTGACCGGCAGCGACAAGGCCCAGGACGTGAGCTACGGCGCGGCCCCGCTCACCCAGGGCGGCTACAAAATCGCGCCCTGGGGCGCTGACAACCTGCAACCGCAGGCCATGCTGGCGCTGGTCTACAACAACCACCTCAAGCCGCAGCTCATCACCACGGCCCGCGATTTTTTGCTCGGTAGCCGAATGGGCGTGTTCTCGCGCACCATTGTAAAAGGCAACATCGTGCTGGAGCCCGTGCTCGACTCG
>NZ_WQKZ01000003.1 GCF_009755225.1 Hymenobacter ginkgonis | reverse complement strand
AGGGTCGAGGCTCACCAGCTCCCCGGATTGCGCCACCCACATCGTGGGGAAGCCATCGGCCATGTGCGAATACGAGCGAGGCTTGGACTCGCTGGCATCGAGCGCGGGCAGGCCCGCTTCGAGGCGGGCCAGAATCGCCGCCTTGGCCAGCGAGTAGTACTTGGTCTCCAGGGCCCAGCAGGAACTGGTGAGTAGGTCGTTCATAGGTAAACCACCGGGTAGGGCGGTTTACAATGATTGCCTTTTTGCGCAGCGAAGGGTAGGACGCTTTTACAGCAGCAAAAAGCCCCGCCTCACTAGGCGGGGCTAGGCTAACCACCTAAAAAATGGGGGTTAGGACCCTACGTTGTTGTACAGGTCTGGGTAGCGACCAAGCATCACATTCGTGCTGCCTATCCCCGCACGGGTAACGCGCTGGCGCACTGATAGCCCACCGTCCGGCATACTCACAAAGTTGTCGCCGGCACCTACGTAGCCGCCCAAAAACGATACGCTACCCACGTTGCCGCCGCGCCACATGCGTACCAGATGGTCGCCGTAGAGCATGTTGGGGTGGCGAATACCACAGTTGCGAAACTCCACAATCGAGGGGCGGCCGAAGTAGAAAGCGGAGCCGTTGAAGTTGCCGTTGGTGCTTTGCGCCTCGCACCCGTCGAACTGCCACGTATCGAGCGTAACCACGCCCGAATCGTTGCTGTCGGTCACGACCAGTTCCATCAGACAGTTTTCCGAGCGCCCGCCGTGCAGCAGCAGGCTTTGCACGCTGGGGTAGATGCCATTCAGGCGGTTGTGCGAGAATACCGTCATCGCTCCCGTAATGGCAAGGCCACCGGCCCCGTTCACGGCCTCACCACCGGCGGTTAGCTCCGAGCCGTACTCTGCCGCGCTCATGCCCGCCGCCGCTGACAAGGTGGTGTAGGCATTGTCGCAGTAGGCCACCGTGCAGTTGCTGAGCGTGTTGTTAAGCGTGTTGCGGCCCTGAAGGCGAAAGGCGGTTTGTCCATCTACTGCAAACTCTGCCCCGCCCGCTGCGCCTATCTCCGTCTGATTCTGACCGAATACAAAGAATTTCTCAAACTTAAAATTGCTCAAATCACCGCCGGCGCCTGCTGTGTGGCCCAGCCGCACGGCGGTGTTATTACGCCCAGTGCCTAAGATAGCCCGCACATTTTCTAATGTATTGTGCGAACAGGAGCTGGCGTCCGGATGCGTTGAATCGCCCTTGGCCGTGTCAAAATCGAGCAAAAACATATCCTGGTTGCCCGGCTGAACTTGCATATAAAAGCCTTTCCAGTCGGAGTTACGCAAGCCGATGCTGCGCAGCAGCGTGCGGCCACCGGTGGTACCGGCGCCCGTAGCATTGACGAAAATGCCGCCATGTCCCAGCATATTCACGTGCACCTCGCTGCGGCCCGGCAAAGGCGAGAGATTCAGAATGTTCTTATCCTGCGGGTTACCGGTGATTTTAATGCCGCCGAAGTCGGGCCACGTGATGGTGCCGTTCACCAGGTTAGCCACATCGAGCGCGGCCTGAAAACCCGGCGCGTGGTCAGGTTCGGTAGGGTTCACGAAGTCGAGCAGGCGCACCTGCTCGCGGCCCATTTTCGTGACGCGGGCATCGGTCGTGTTGGCCAGTGTTAGGGCCTGCGCAGCATCGGAGTTACTGGCCGTGGCCATGAGTAAAATAGTACCTGGGGCAACGAGTGTCATATATTAAAGTGCTTCGGTGCCTAACGCACCATTGATAATTACCAGGCGAAAGCGCTGGCCAGTGGCCCGGTCCTTCTGAATAAGGCCCTTCATCGCATCTGTAATCTCGATATCATTGGCCCCTACCGCTGGCACCCCAACCCCACCAGAAGCAACCGCCGAAATATTGACGGTCATCGTTCGCTCAAAAGTTTGCGTCGTGTCCGTGGTGGGTATGCGCGAGATAAGAACGGCCGTATCTGGTTGCAGTGTGAGGCTGCCGACGCCTTCCACGGTGCCCGCGTCGAACGTTACCGTGGTGGCGACCGTGGGCTGGCCAAACTGGCTCTTCGGGAGTTTAATCCAAATGCGAACTTCGTGGAATGTGGCGGCAATCGGAAGCGTCATGCGGCAGGCGATACCGCTTTGCAGCTGGTAGCCTAAGCGGTTTTTTGCCGTTACACCTGAGTCAGTTACGTAGTTCTGAGTAGCTAGATTATCTAAGAAACCATCTTGGAAAGTCAAAAACGGATTCTGGCTGCTGGGTTCCGCTACGCGTCGGGGATTGCCGGCTGCCAGGGCCGCTAGCTGGGCGGCCGTTAAGGTGGTGCCCCCCGAGGTGCCCGTTACCAGCAGGGTTTTGTAGTCGCTGCTACGGGCACTGGTTTTGGCCACTACGCCAATGAGCCGAAACTCGCCCGGCTGCAAGGTGAGCGTAGTTGCCCCGTCCAGGGAGGGCTGCGGCTCGCCGTTGGCGGCCACCAAGTTCACCGTCATGGCTAGCTCGCCCGCAGGCACCCGCAGCGAGCAGATGTTAAGCACCCGAGGCGCAAAGGCTGAAATATCGGCCCGCCCCATGCCCACACTGACCGCGCCGCCGCCCAGGAAGCGCACGGCCGCGTTCGAGTTGGCCGCGAAAAACGTGGTGCCGTTCGAGGTAACGGCGGTTTCGTTCGACAGGGACGAAAAGCCCAGGTCGCGCATCGTGGCAAAGGCGTTGGTAGCGCTCGGACCATAGGCGCGGTTCAGCGCGTCGGCCTGGTTACTCGTTACCAAGTAATAGCCAAACGACCAGCCCCTAAACGTATTTGGCACGCTATTATTCGAGCCAGTCTGATTCGCCGTTGAAACGTAAATGGCATCCTGGCCAGCGCTGGTTTGCGCCAGCACGGTATCGCCCACGACGTATATAGTACCGTCGGCAAAGGCACCTTTGTACCGCCCGCTCGTGCTCAGCAGCACGTTGTTATAGTACGTTTGATTGCTGCCGGCCATGACCATCAGCCCGTTGCAGTTCAGGAAAACGACGTTGGTGCAGGCGGCCCCGATGTAGCAATCCTGGCCCCCGAATATGTTGCAATAGGCGCCCATCGCCTTGTTGTTGCGGCCCGTTGAAAAGGAATAATCGCCGCCCGCCTGGTTATCGAGGCCGCCGGGAACGGTGCTGTATTGGCCAGTGGCCTGAATGTTGGCGCCCCCGCCAATAGTCGAGGTTTCCGCCGTAGCGTAGTTGTTTACCCCGCCCGCAATGGTTGCCAAGTGACCGGAGGCCACGTTGCCGTACCCGCTAAAAACGGCGGCATTGCCCCCGCTGGCCGTGTTGAACGAGCCGCCCCCAATAACCGTAGCGCCGCCCGAAGCCGTGTGCTGACCATAAGAGGGCTGAATACCTCCCTGCTGGCCATACGCGTACACTTGCGGCGCGGGCACCGCCGCAGCCGTTTTTACCTTCAGCCCGGCATCGCTGGTGTCGGTTGCGGCCCATTGCATCTCGACGCCCGCCACGTTGACGGTGCGCGATTTGCGTGCCGGCACCGGTACGGCCGCGCAGGCCGCGGCCACGTCGGGGTAGGGAGCGCCATCGGCCAGGGCGTAATAGGGGTCGGTGGGCCCCCCGTTCAAATTAAGAAAGCCGCCTGGCCCCTGGCTGGCAACTTGGTCGGGATTAAGCATAGGTAAAGACGTGACGGGCGGAAGAGGTGTAAGGAGTCGCGGTGCTCAGCACGTAGGGCGTGTAGCCGGCGACCGGCTGGCCGGCCGCGTCGTTGACCGAAATGGTCGGCTGGGCCACGTATTTGGCCGTGAGGTTCAGGTTCTGGTTGTCGATATCCGTCACGCTGAGCAGCTGGCGGCCGGGCGGCAGCACGAGGGCGAAGCGCGTGGCGCTGGTGCCGGTGCTGAGCTGGCCCGTGTTGCCGGTGCTCGTGAGCTGCGAGAGGGGCAGGGCCCGCACGGCGGCCGAGTCGAGCGCCGCCCCAGCGGCCGGGCCGAAGAAGAGGCGGTAGTAGCCGACCAGCTGCACCGGGTTGCTGGCCAGGTCCGTCTCAGCCGCCTGGGGCGCATCGGGGTTGCGGATGGCCGGCGGGCGCGTGTCGGCTTTATTAGCCGGGGGCACGAGCTTGACCGGGCCGGCCGCGTAGCTGGCGAAGGCCTGGAACACGATGCTGCCGAGCACCCGCACCACGTTGGAGTTGCGCGAAAACGGCGAACTGGTGCCTCCCGTACTGATTTGCCCCCCGTTTTTGACAATGCGAATGGCGCTGAGCGCGCCGGCATCGCCCGGACTAAAGGAGGCCGTGAGCACGTTGGCCACCGATTCGCCGACCTCCCCTTCCTGCGAAGCTGACTGCGCCAGGCTCAGGCTCGCCGGGACGTAGGTGGGGTAAATGGCCTCGACCAGTACGCGCCGAAAAAAGGTATCGTCGTAGGGCGTGCCGGCCGCAATGACGTCGCCACTTTTAAGGGTGCCCGCCGTTTTGCCATTCGAGAGGCTCACGGTGTAGGCGCTGGGTGCCCGGGCCGCGCCGAGCGAATCAACCAGGTCGTGCAGCATGGCCCGCGTGATTTCGGGCGTAATATTTTCAGTTGTATTATCGGCAAACCGCAGGTCAATGGCGGCGTGCAGGTCGCTGGGTGGTAGTTGAGCCATCTTAGTGGAAGCCAAAGCTGAAGCCGGGCGAGAAGGCCCGGCGAGTGGGAATGGCCCCGAGGGAGGGAGCCAAAAAGAAGGGCGCCCGCCGGGGCGTTTCGCCAGCGAGCATAAAGGCGTAGCCGTTGCGGTCGGGCCCGCGCTTGCCCGTTTCCAGCACACTGGAAAAGCGCAGCGGATTCTCGGGCGTGCCCACCAGCTTGCTCAGCCCGTTGCCATCGGTGTAGCCGGCCACCAGGTAGCGCACGGCCGTGAGCCGGGCCACGGCCTCGCCGATGTCGGGGGCATCCTTGGGCACCACCAGCTGAATGACTGGCTTGTAGAGGTCGCCCTGCACGCTGTCGTCCTGCGGCTCGCTGAAGCCGGCCGAATCGGGCAGAAACCAGATGTCGGCGTAGTTGTCGGGGTCGAGCACCACCAGCGGGTCGAGCAGGCTCACGCCCTGGTAAGCGGGCAGGCGCACGTTGCTGGCCGGCCACACGCGCAGGCCCCGCACACCCCCGACGTTGGGGCACTCGTTGGGAGGTAGGGGCAGCAAGACCATCCTAGCGAATCGTTAAGTCGATGGTGGTCGCGTTGAGCAGCTGGCCCATCAGGGCCTGGAAGGCTTCCTGCGACTGGTAAATCTTGACGTTGCTCGGCAGCTTGGCGAAGCCCACCAGGATGCAGCCGCGCGTATCCTTGGGGCCGTTGCCCGGGTGAATCAAGATGCCGCGGCTGGCCACGGCCCCGCCCAGGCGCGGGGTAAGCATGTGGAAGCTGGGGCTGCGCTGGATAGTGACGGGGTAGCGGCCAGCCGGAATAGCCGTTTCGCCGGCGACCACGTGGCCAGCCGGACGTACCACGTCTTCCAGCGTGTAGCAGAAGAATTTACCATTGAGCGATAAATCGCCCAGGGTGCAGCCATTGGCGGACGGATGCCGCGTTAGGAGTAGGTGTGCGTTCATGCCGGCCAAGAAGCACTTTTCGCGAACCAGGTAATAGGCCGCTTACCGGCCGGGCCAAACCTGGCAATTGCCAGCTGCGCGCCGGCGCCGGCCGGGGGTCAGACGGGCTGGCCGCCTGACCCCTCTCCCACCCCTCCCCTTACCCCCCACTCCCGGTTGGGAGTAAACTGGCAAATCCTGGGAGTAAACTGGCAACTTTATTTTTTCTGGAACCGCCCTTTTTTTCGGCCCTAAACTGGCAATTTCCCGTACCCGGTAGCCCCCTTTTTTAGAGGCGCACCAGCTCCAGCGTGGCCGGCTTTTGGAGCGGTACCGTGGCCTGCACTTTGCGCACCAAGTAGGGCACCCCGTCGAGGCGCAGCGGCTGGGTCAAATCGAGCCGGGCCAGGTCGAGGGGCGTGAGCAGCAAGGGCACCTTGTAGCTGACCGGGCGCAGCTTCACGGCCAGCCAGGCGCTCAGCAGCTGGGCGTAGGTGCCGGCCGTGCCGCCCAAATACAACGTCCTGGCCCCACTGGCGCTGACCGCCGAGAGCTGCGGGTAAGGACTCACCCCGTCGGGAGCCAGCTGGAGCCCGTTGTAAAAGAGCAGCCGCAGGCTGCTGCTGCGCTCGACCTCCTTTTGGCTGGCCAGGTAAGGCGGTTGCGAGAGTGCTGGCAGCGGCACCCCGTAATCGGCATTGGGGCCCTGGTAGAGCAGCGTGTTGCGCGTGGCCGTGTAGCAGAGCACCCGCGCCTGCTCGTCGCCGCCCTCATTGACTTGCAGCGGGGCCAGGCTCAGCACCAAGGGCGTCCAGGTGAGCGTGACGCGCACGCCATCCAAATACGAGAGCGCGCAGACGTAGTACATATCGAGGGCCTGCACCAGGCGCACCTGCCCGTTCTGCGGGTTGTCGGCCGCTATATCGGCTAAGTGGGGCAGGTCGGCCAGCGTGGCCACCGCCGGCAGCAGCAGCGTGAGGTCGGGCTGCTTATCCACCAGGTCTTTGGTCAGCTCATCCTCGCTGTCCACCTTATAGGTGAGCGTCAGGCCCGCCGCCTCGTCAATCGTGGCCTCCGGGTCGCCGGCCAGCCGCGTGGTGAGGTCTACATACTCGGCACTGGCGGCCACGCGCTCCGCCAGGTACACCGTGCGCACGTAGCGCGTGGCGGGGTCTACGTACACGACGATGCCCAAATCCTGCCGAATAGCGGCCAGCAATTCCGCCACGCTCATCGCCGGCAGCACGTCAGCCAGGCTGAAGCGCAGCGTGGTCAAATCGCCCCGGTCCACCAGCTGCGCGTTGCCTACTATTACCAGGTCGCCCAGCTCGCCGGGCAGCAGCTGCGCCACGTCCACCAGTAGCCCGCTTTCCTCGAAGATGGCCTGGAGCACGTAGCGCAGCTTGGGAAAGGGGCAGTAGTACGGCAGCAGACTGTACGTGCCCAGCTGCACGCCGCCCGGCACCGCAAAGCTGATGCTATAGGTAAAGCTGCCCCCGGCCGGCATCCCGAAGATGGGCCCGGGGTACACCACCCACTTATTAACCGTCGCGGGTGGGTAGTCCGTGGGGTTGAGCACGGTGCCACTGCTACTCAGCAGCTTCTTTTCATCGTCGGTCAGGTACTCGTTGCGCAGGGGGGCAAACACGTAGCCGTAGGCATCGGGATTGGCTACCACCTGGTTGGCGTGCTGCACCAGGCCAGGTATAAATACGGGATTGCCGCCCCCGTCCAACCCGCCCGGCACCTGGCGCGGCACGTCGCGCAGCCCGCCGTATTCGAACGAGCTCAGGGCGCGCTCGCTCAAGTTGGCCCCCGAAAGGCCGGCCTGCACGCTCACGCTGTACTTGCTGGTGCTGGCCGTTTTGATGCGCTGCTGGCCCACGAGCAGCGGCAGCCCGTCGTCACTTAGCTCCGCCGGCAGCAGCGCGCCCGGGGCCCCGTCCCCATCGGGGCGCTCGGGAAAGCCGTAGAGCGGCCCGTTGGGGCCGGCCGGTACGGGAAACGAGTACGAGAATTGCCCTTTTATTACGTCCTCGTCGAACAGGGGCGAGTTTAGCTCCAGCTGGGTGCTGGTACCAGGGCTCAGGTGCACCGGCCGGCCGGCGCTGGTTAGCTCAAGCATAACGAGTGGGGGCGTAAGCGGTGGGAGCAAAAGCGTAGTCGAATTCGAGCAGCAAGCCGCGCAGGCCCTTCTCGTCGGAGTAGGGCGCGAGGCTGCGCTTGGCCACGTCGAGCGGCAGCAGCTGCGGGCCCAGCTGCTGCCAGGCCTCGCGGGTGAGCAGCAACTCCTGCACCCAGGCCAACTCGGCCGGGCTGAGCCAGCCAGAAGCCAGCTTGAGCTTGCGCAGGCCCGTCACGTCGCTCACCTGCCGGTCGGGCACCGCACCGGCGTCGCCGTAGGCAGCCGGGCGCTCCACCTTCTCGGCCGTGACTTCCAGGGTGCCTTCCAGGCGGCCCTCACAGCGCAGGGTATCTACGCCACTGAGCGAGTTGGTAAACAGCACGTAACGGGTCTGGGGCGTAGCCTCCACCAACGTATACCACGCGGGTGGGCTCAGTACCTGGCCATCGGCCGACTCCACCCGCACGGCCATTCGTTGGTAGCCGGCCTTGGCCCGCAGCGGAATGGCCAGCAGCTGGTGCTGCCAGCCCCGCGCGGGGCTGGGGCCGAGTAGCTCGGTTTCTACCAGGGGCAGGCTGGCCGAGCCGGGGCCCTGGTCGTAGCTGCGGCTGATGCGCAGGCCGGCTACGTCCACCGGACAGAGCCAGAACAGCCACTCGGGCTGGGCGAGCGTGATGCGCTTCAGGGCGTCGCCAGCGTAGGCCCCGGGGCCGGCCGGCTGCCAGCTCAGGAAGGGGGGTAGGGCAAAGGCCAGGGTGCGAAAGCGGAAATAATCCGTATCGCGCCACTCGGCCGGCAAGGCCCCGCGCACGGCCGTGCGCAGCGGGCCACTGCCGTAGACCGGGGGCCGGCCCGGGGCTAGCACGCTGGTACGCACGAAGTAGTTGACCAGGTTGGTGCGGCAGCGCGTGGTGGCCGTGGCCGCCGTAGGCACGAAGGCACTGAGCAGCGGCCAGAGCAGTGTATCGAGGCGAAACTGAATGGCCCCTAATTTATCGGCCCGCTTGCGCAGGGTAAAGACCAGGCTAAAATCCTCGGCCCCATGGGCGCTCTCGGCCCACAGCTCCAAGGCCACGTCGGCGTTAGCCGGCACGGGGGCCGTGCGGTACCAGACGGGCTGCCCGACGAAGTCGAGGCCCACCGGCGCGCCCAGCGGCACGGTCGGGGGCGGGGGCGGCGCCACCACAAAGCGCACGGTGCGCTCGCAGCCGGCCAGCCCATCGTCGCGGAAGCTCAGCACGTGGGCGCCGGGCAGTACGTTATAATAGATGCGGCTGGCCTGCTCTAGGCCGGCGTCGAGGCGGTAGCGCAGCCGGCCGTTGACGGTGCCGGTAATTTTAGCCTCCAGCGTGGCTCCGCTAGGCGTGGGCGTTTGGCTCACGCTCGCCGAGCCCAGGTCACAGGTTAGGGCCGCGGGGGGCACAAAGCCGCAGCTGAGGCTATTTTCCTCTTCTACTACCGTAAAGCCGCCGTACCCGTCGTGCACGTAGCCCCGGCGCGTGGTGCGGGCGCAATAGGCGTAGAATTCCCCGTCAAACTTGAACTCATCCAGGTCGTTGACATCTTGGAAATTGTCGTAGGTGCCCGCCACCTGGGTCAGGACCGCGAGCGCGTCCGTATCGAAATACCAGTTGGTGGTGTCGTAGGTAGTGCCGTAGACCTGGCTCGTGCGGTCGCCGTAGGGCGTGCCGTTCTCGTAGCTGGTGCGCAGTAAAATCAGGCTCATACCGTCTTGCCCTCCCAGCGCGTCGCGTCGTATTTTAGGCTCACATAATCGCCCAGGCTGAACTCGTAGCGCCAGCCGATTTCATTATCCACCGTCATCGTGGCCACCGCCTCGAGCTGGCCCCCGTTCAAGTCGAAGGTGTGCCGGCGCGTCTTCTTGTCGTGGCGCAGCCGGCTGAGCACTTCCAGGGCGAGCGCCTCGGTGCTGGCCCACTTCTTATCCTGGTCGGCGTAGCTGTCGCCTTCGGTGTTGTGCAGCACCACAAAAGCGCTGGCGCGCTGCCCGAAGGGGGTGGTGCCATCCTTATCAGTCAGCCCCATCGAGGGTGTTTCGAGCCAGAGCACCGGGTACGTAAAGCCGCTGCGCGTGCCGGCAATGATGCGGCCGGCCGCGCCGTGCACGAAGGTTTGCAACTCGACATGCTCCGTCACCAACTGGCGGAAGTAGTCAATGAAGGAAGGGAGGGTGTTATCCATGTTCCAAAGGAACAGGCCCCTACTACCCCCTTTTAGGACCGAACCGCGAAGTCAGAAAACAGCTCCTGCGATTCGGGCCAGTTCAGCAAATCTGCCTGCCCGTTGTCTTCCAGCACCTTTTCCTTGTAGTCGCGGTACACTTTGCGCAGCACCTCTAAGTCGGCATCACTGGGGTCGATACCGTAGAGCTTGCAGAAGCTGCGCAAAGCCTTGCGCTCGTTGCCCGTGGCGATGACTTGGCCAATGACGAACATGATAAGCGCTTCCTGAAAGAGCTTATCGAACATCTCCCCCATTTGCTTGGCCGACTCGGGCGAGATGGTGTAGTGGCGCAGGGCCGTGGGCAGCGTGAGCTGGTAGACACTGCCCTCCGGCTTTTCCGCCTGCCGCAGCTGCCGGAACGGCTGCTTCTCAATCTTCATGCGGACTACCCGCCCTAAGAACGTATTCTGGTGCACCGCATGCGGCTGTGCCGGGCCATACTTATAGAGCATAAACTGGCGCACATGGGGGCGAACGGGAATAGCGAAAATAGGGGTATTCTTCACAGAAGGGGGTAGATGTATCCGCAACAAAGGTGGAGCTACCCAAGGCAGCTTTTTAGGACGAAAGTGTGATGGCCGGGGACGAGGCCAAGGCCGCCTTCACTTTGAGCACCGTATTGGTGGAACAGGCGCACAGCCCAGCAATTTCGCGCACAGTTAGGCCATTATGCAAATATTTGACCACTTTCGGGTACTTATTTACCAGCTTACTTTCGGCCTGCGTGGTGCCCACCGGCCGGCCCTTCTGCCGACCCGCCGCATAGGCTTTTTCCTGCCCCGAGCGAATCCGCTGCCCCAGGCGCTCGGTCTCCATTTCGTCCACTTCCATGAGCACCGTCATAATCAGTCGGGCAATGGGGTTGGGCTGGCCACTCGGCAGCAGCGAGCCCAGCTGAATGTTAAGGGCGTAAACCGACACTTTGAGGTCGGCCAGCTCCTCGACCACCTGGCGCGTCTCGCGGGCGCGCCGGCCGAGGCGACTGAGTTCGGTGACAAGCACCTGGCGCACCTTGCCCGACTTGGCCAGGCTTAGCAGCTGGTCGAGGTCGGGGCGCTTGGCCCGGCTGCGGCGGGAGCCCGAGAGCTTCTCAGCAATCGTGGCCACCACCTGGCAGCCGGCGCGCTCGGCGTGGCGCTGCAAGTCGCGCAGCTGCCGGCCGAAGTCCTGGGCCTCGCTGCTGACACGGGCGAAGAGCACGACGGGAATGGGTTCTTGTGTCATGTTAACCAGGTGGTTTTTGGAAGACAAGTTAGAAGGCATAAAAACGGCCCGGACGGGGTCGATTTCGCAGTGTTTTTTGGCAATACTTATTTTGAGACAGCCGATGCGGCTGGCGGCCTATACTTAATTGGTCCAGTTGGGAATCCACTCGGGGCGGCCCGCGCGTAGATCCCCCCGGCTGACCCCAAATGCTTCGTAGCTTACCCAGATGGAAGAGCCCCTTAGACGAAGCACCCTCCAGCGGCGGCCTCCTGCCGACCGGCCCAGTCCTTCAGTCCGAGCAACTCTTCCGATGGTCATCAGCGCGCACCTAGCCAAAACAGGCCATCCGGACTCGACCTTTAAATCGATGCTGCTTCGGCAGTACGAGTTAGGCCACATCAGCTACGAACACCTGCTCGAATACCTGCAGGCGGAGCGCGCCCTCGTCCAGCAGGAGCAGCAGCACCGCCCCCTGCTATTACCCACGCGCACCGCTGCCAATTAGCCCAGGTTACCGCTCAAGAATTGCATCTTTTATAGACTACTACCGCTGCCAGACGCTATTTTTGTAGCGTCTATAGTATTGCTAGTTCGTTTATTTATCGTGCTTACTTATTACTACGCCATTGTGGAGGGTTACCAGTATGTGCTGGTAGCCTACGGCAAAGGCCCTGCCTTGCCCGCAACGTCTGCTGAAAGCCAGCTTATTGACCAATTTAACCGCGGCCGCCTCACCCTCGACCAAATCACGGAATGCCTGGAATTTCCGGCCCTGCCTAGCTACCCGCCTAGGCAAAGGCTATAACCCGCTCTAGATTTAGGCTGGCGCGCTGAATGGCACCCCAGGCTAACCCTGCCGCGGGGGCGCTGGGCAGAATCAGCATCAAGGCCACCACTTCGTCGTAGCGCAGCGTCAACTGCCAGGGCCGCTTTGGCAGTGGCCCTGCGTGGTGGTGCTCGCGCCGCGCCCGGCCCTGGAGCCGACCACGCACCCGGTACAGGGGCCCGAAGCTGAGCACCATGGCCAGGTTCGGCCGGGCCGGGGGCTCGAGCTGCGCGCATAGCACCCATTCGATGGCCGCGGCCAGCTGCTCGGCCTCGCCCCAGTGCAAGTGAATGCGTTGGTCAAGGTGCGGCAGTCTCATTAGCGCGGGTGCGGCTTGGTTTTATAGACCAGCAGGGTTTTACCTGCCTTCTTCTGGCTGCGGTGGATAATCGTCTCGCCTTGCTTGACTAAAAAAGCTTCTATCAGCATGGCGCACACCATTTCGTCCCCCTCCCAGCTGACGACTACGCCGACCCGGCCTTGCTGGTCGCGCCCTAAAAACATGACTTGTGATTCGCCACCGGCGTAATCATTGAAGGTGCGCGCTAAGAAAGTAGCCGCATCGGTTAGGTTAGATGGCAGTTTCATGGCTGATTTTGACAGGTTGCGTATGGTAGAGGCCGGCCCACTCCAGAATCTTGTATTGCCGGCCAGTGGTGCGCTCGCACAGGCGGTAGTAGCTGATTTGGTAACCCAGGCGGTTGCGCAGCACTCGCAGGTATTCCAGGCCGGTGGCGTCGTTGGTCCACGAGTAGAAAGTGCACATGCGCTTTTTGCCTTCGGCTGCCGGCGTGCCGGGGGCACGGTCGGTGAAGACCACCCAGAGCCAATAAGTCGCCGTGAGGCTGAGCTTGCTCGGCTCGGCCCGCTTGGGGGGTAGGGGCTTCGTGGGCGGGGTGCGGGTCAGGAAGTCGTTGAAATCCTTGTAGCCGCGGTATAGCTCGTTGTGGTTTACGAGCCGGCCGGGGGGTAGAGCCTGGCGCAGCAGCCACAGCGCCCGCTCGCCGGCCTGGTCGTTGTCGCCGAACCAGTGCACCACCGGGGCCTCCAACAGCTGCGGTAGAGCCTCCAGGAGCAGCGCGGCCGAGTTGAGCACGAGCACCGTTTGCGGGAAGGAGGACTTTTTGAAGTACGTAAGGGCACTTAGGTAATCCATGAAGCCCTCGAATAAGATGACGCCCGGCTCACGGCCCGGCAGCCAGGTGAGGCCCTTGCCGCCGATGGTGCCCTGGAAACGCTGGTTGCGCACCTCCCAGCCGGCACTCGTTTTCCAACCCAGCCCGAAGTAGGGCTTCTCGCGCAGGCTGGTGCTGGTGCGGTAGAAAATCTGCTGCAAGTGGGCCAGATTCTTACCACTCTGCTGCAACAGGGGCCAGTTGATGCCCCGGCTCACCAGGTACTCGACCAGCGGCTTCCACTGCAAGGGCTCCACGCGCACGTCGCTGAAGGTGACCTTGCCGGTGGTGAGGGTTTCGCCCACCGGGGCGGGGGGTAGGGCCAGCTCAGCCGGCGTGGCCAGGTCGGCGGCCCAGGCGCGCAGCGTCTGGCGGGCCAGCGGCAGCTCGAAGCCAGTGAGGTCCATGATGAGCTGGAGCACATCGCCGCCGGCGGCCTTCTTGCCGGGCTTGGGAGCGCGGCCGAAATCGACCCACACGTTCTTATGCTCGCTCACCACGAAGGAAGGCGTTTTTTCTTCCGGTCGGAAAGGCGAGGTGTACCAGTAATTGCCGCCCGCCGCCGGCGGGCCGGCCGGTGCGTGGCCGAGCTTGGCCATGATGCTGAGCAGGGAAATCTGTTTGTCGGCGGCGCGGGCGGCTTTCGCGCTCAGGCCGGGTGGGGTGGGAGATGTGAGGTGCACGACTGGGTTTTTTAAAATTTGGGCAAAAGCGGCCCCTACCCACGCGCCGAGGGCGGTGGCCTGGGTGCCGGGCGGGCCGCGCGGCGCGGCGCCCCCCTCCTTTTTTTTCTAGCTAGCCCCGGTTATTGACAGCTGGGGCGTGGATAAGTCGGCCCAAAACCGACGTTCCTATGCTTCATAGCATTTATGAGAGGACCAATCTTATAAAGATGCCCAAAATGCCCGCATAGGGTTTTTTAAGAAGTTTTCCACCTATTCCCGTTCAATTTTGGGCTGGCCGCCAGCAGGCTGGCTAGGCCCTGGGCGGGCGTTAGCGCCACCGGGGCTACGGTGGGCGTGAGCAGGGGAGCGAGGGCCGCAGCGGCCACCGCTGGGGCCGCGTCGAACACGAGGCAGGCCGGGTTGATGAGCAATTGCAGGCCGCCCTTGATTTGCACCTTGCCCCGCAGGAAGCCCGCTTCAATAAGCGCCAGAACATGGCGATAGGCGGTTTTCGGGTCGTGGTTATTGCCTCGCTTCATCAAGCCCTGGCGGGTGGTCTGGATGGCCAGGTTGAGGGGCCCCGGGGCTTTTTGGTAGTTTGCGATGAAAATATTTACTATTTCCTTCATCGTGTGGACCACATTGCCTTTTATCTTTGGGAGCTTAAACTTCTGAGGGGCAAGGGCCTCCTCTAAATGTTCCGGTCGTTTGGCCGGCTTGATGAGGCCGGGCTGCTTGAACAGGCGCGTGAGCGTCTGCCAGGTCTTTTCGTAGTTGAGGCGCAGTTTGGAGGGCGCAAAGGCTGGCCGGTACATAAGTAGTTAAGAGATAGTTAACGGAGAAAATTGCGCAGGTTGCAACTGCGTACTAGTTCCCCGGCCAGCTTTGAAGCCAGCTGGGCGCGCTAAGAGGTCCCACCCTGGGCGCGCCCATCTTCCAAAAGACGAGGAGTGTTGGAGGCAATCCTCCCCTATTCCGGCGCGGGCACCCCGAGGGTCCGCTCCACGGCCCGCAGGCGCGAGCGCAGGGCGTCGCGGTCGGCCAGCAGGCCGTTTTGGTGGCCGGCATCGGGCAGGCAGCGCCCCTGAGCATATTGTTCTAAGTGCCAGCCAATGACAGCCAGGTCTTGGCGCAACTCCTGGCGCTCGAGGCGCAGCGAGCTGCGCCGCTCGCCCTGGGGAGCCGGCAGCTCGGAAAGTGGCCGCAGGCGCACCGGGGACCTTAATTGCGTCGCCAGGTAATCGGCAAACGCCCGGGCGCCGTAGCTCGGGGGCGCTAAAGTGTAAATCGTGAGCGTCGGCATACTAGGCGACCGCGTTAAATTCACTCTGGCGATAGGGCAACGGCACCGGCAGGCCCAGCTGCCGGCTTTCCTCGTGCAGCTCCTGCAGGCGCACCAGAAAGACCTTGCGCAGGGTCAGCAGGTGGTTGAGCTCGTCGAGCACCTGCTCGCTGGCCCACGAAGCCTCGTCCTCGATGAGGCGGCGGATGCTTCTATCTAATTCCTGGCGAAACAGGCGCAGGGCAAATTCGAGCTGCTTTTTGGTAAGCTGCATAAAGTCGTCGATGGTGAGGGTGTGGACGGACATGCGGAGGTGAGAAGGGAGATGAAGGGGGTGAAATCAGGCAGGGTGGCTAGGAGGCCAGGCGCAGCGGCGGCGCCTCGGGCCGGGCGGGCACTTCGGCCACGGTGCCGGGCCTCGGGGGCGCGGCCGTGGGCGCGGGCAGGCTGGCCAAGTCGAAGGCCTCGCCCCGCTCGTAGGCCAGCAGCGCGGGCCACGGAATGCGGGCCTCCGACGAGAAATAGTAGGCTTGCAGCTTGATAGTGTTATCGTTACCCTTCTTATCCTTTACCTGCTTGCCCTCGCGCAGCCAGCGGCGCACGGTGCTCGGGTCGCAGTCGAGTACCTCGGCCAGGCTGCCCACGCTGTAGAGCACCACGGTAGCGGGCGCGGGGGTAGCGGCGGCTTGCTGCGCCTCCACGCGGGCCAGCAGGGCGCGAAACCACTGGTCGAGGTAGCCTACGGTGGGCAGTTCGGCAGCCGTCATGGCAACGAGGAGCTAAGGGGGAGTGAAGGGAGAAAGACTAGGCGGCCTTTTTGAGGCTGAATTCGCGGCGGTGGTCGGGCAGGGTTATTTCCTGGATGCCGGCGGGCAGCTCGGCTACCAGCAGCACCTCCTGGTCGGTGTAGCCCTCCTCCACGGCCGTGCGCAGGGCGGGCGGCATGGAGCCCGCTACGTACACCGTCCAGTTGTTTTGGGTGGTGTAGCAGTAGCCCAGAATGGGCTGCGGGGCGGGTACGAGCGCATCGCCGGGGGCGAAGGCCGAGACGCGCACCCGCTTGCCGGTGCGGGCGTCGGTGAGCGAGACGCGGGGGAAAGTCAGAAGCTTGGGCATGGGACTAGGCGACTTGCACGTGGGTAGCAGCCCCTTCCAGAAAGCGACTGTAGCGGTAGCGGCGCTTGATTTCGCCGGCCAGCACCAGAGGCGTTTCCTCCCGAAAGCGCGGGTGCTGGGCTGCGATTTCGTGTAGTCGGCGCTCCAGCTCCTGCAAGGGGGTAAGCATCACGAGTTGCGGGGGCAGGTGGTCGCGCAGCAGCTCGTGCAAATCGCGGATGCAGGGCATGCCGGCCGGGGGCGCGGGGGTCGTGTTCAGGTGCATGGGGCGTGAGAAGAAAGCAGGGGAAAGAGAGGGAGAATTAGGTAAAGAGCGGGGCGGCCACGGCCGGCACGGTTTCGTCGGGCAGCAGGTGGGCGGGGATGTCGTAGCCCGGCATGGAGGCCCGAATCAGGGCCACCAAATCGGGCAGCGAGGCCACCTTGCCTTGCTTGACATGGTGCAGGCGCGTACTGGCCGACTTGTGCTCCTGGCCGTAGCCGGCCCGAATAGCACTATCCACGGCCGAAGCGGGCATTGCCTCGCATACTTCGCCGAGCAGATGGTAATATTTTTGTTTGTCAGTCATGAGGGGGATGTGAAAAAAAAGGCGTTACTTCGTATATATGCTTCAGCTTTTCTCCCACGTTTCCCTATGTCGGCCGCTTTTTTGGCAGCTACGGCCGCTACCCCGGCGCGTCGGTTAGCGCTGATTCAATTTTACTTGCCCCAGGTGCTGTTTGCCGACGGTAGCCTCGATCTGCATTGGACGCACGCCCAGGTACTTTTCCACTTGGCCGACCACACCTTTCAGCGCTACTACCGCCTCCACAGCACCGAACCGTTGGTGGACGAGCTGCTGGAAGTCGTGTGCGCCATTCAGGCGCTGGAGCCCCTGCGGGTGCGCCTAGCCGATCTGCAGGGCGGGGAGCTGACGCACATCAACCAGATGGCCGACTGGCTGCGCCTGCGGGCCCTGCTGCGGCGCGTGATGCCCCAGGTGGAGCGCCTGCTGCAATTACCGGCTGGGCCCAAAGCAGCGCCTGGACCTGGCCCAGGCTCCGCACTCGCTGCCAGGTAAAGTACATGCCTTGCTCGCGGCTCCAGAGGTGCGAGCGCACGACGCTCGAGGCGCAGCGGGTAGGGCAGGCGCAGGGCGTGCCCCTGCCCTGCTCGCGCAGCCAGGTGGCGACGGAAGCGGCCAGGTTGCGGGGTGGCTTAGGAGCCGTGTAGTAAGGAGCGCGCTCTTCCATCACGCCAGCAGGGAAATGGGCGCGGGGGCCGGCAGCAGCTCAGCCGGAATTTGGTATTTGGGCAAGCCGTAGCGCACGAGCGCCACCAAGTGCTCCAGGTTATGCACGCGGCCGATGCGCACATTATTGAGCATGGAGGTGGGGGCCGCGTAGCCCGCCCGCACGGCGGCATCCACGGCGCTGCTGGGCAACTCCTCGATGACGATGGACAGCAACCGCAGGTATTTCTGGCGCTCAGTCATGGCTTGTGTTTGGCACAGTTCACCCGGTGTGCGCTTACTTGCGCTCACTCAGTACTGTACATGCCACAAACATACGCTTTATTTTAGTGCATGATACAAAATTACAGTACATTTTTTAGTGTATACAGTGTAACAATTTGTGAATGAGCGATAAAAAAACCGGTGCGCAGAAAAGTCCAAAGACGGAAATGGATAGAACATTCTTAGCTATAGCCCAACAGCTTATGGCTGAGCACAACATCCCATCTGAGCGCGCAATGAGTTCTGAACTTGGTCAGAATGTAAATTTTATCAGCCGCATTAGGACTGGTGTACAGTCCGTTCCAGCAGATGTATGGGGAGTTCTTATTAGCAAATTCAATCTAAAATCATTCAGCATTGAAGATGAAGATACCCCTGCAACATTTAATGTATCGCGCACTACAAATGTGGTTGGCACTAATACTGGAACAGCCAACCAGACCAACAATAATTATAACCTCTCCGATTGCGAGAAAGAGCGCGATGCCTTAAAAGCCGAACGGGACAGCCTACTTAAACAAGTAGAGTTGCTCAATGGCCAGCTCAAGATGCAGGCTACTATCATTGAGGGTAAGGACCAGATGCTGGACCTACTGCGGGGTGGGTTTACCCGGCCAAATTAAACCACCTCCACTTATGAAAGAGACTTCTAGAAATCAGAACAATACTGGCACTCAACCAGCTTCTAAAGCTGATATGCTGAAGTGGCTCCCGACAAACGAAGAGATGAATGCTCTTCTTGAAAAAGAATCAGATAGAGGAGTGATACTCATTCTAGCAGCTTATATAGAAGAGATATTAGGTTTAATTATCTCTGACGCCTGTGTTTCTCCTACTAATGCTGTTACCCTACTGCGTCATGGTGAGCCTGCTGGTACCTTCGGCGCTCGCCTGCTAATAGCTGAAGCCTTTGGCTTTATTCAGGACGCGGAAGCTACTGGCTTAAAGAAACTACAGAAAATTCGAAATAAGGCTGCTCACTTTGAACGTAACGGTCGCGGTTTCGATGTACTGTTTGATTCAGCATCAACCGTAGACCATGTGGTTGCATTAGCCGACTTATTTGGCTATGAAAAACCTCAGCGCGAGCCAGTTATATTAAGAAAATTATTTATTGATGTGATACAGACACTTGCTTTTTCCTTACTGATACGGCGCATGAACATGCAGCCTGCTCAGCCTGCAAAAACTATATCAGAATTGGCAAATGAATTACTCGAAGAGTACAACGATAAAAATTTAAATATTAAAGCAAAATTTCCAGACAATACACTACACAGTGAGCTGGCTTCAGCTAATGTGCTTTATGTGCTTGGCTTGGCTTTACAAGATATGAGGCATGGAAAATCAATTGAGGATATTCAAAATACTTTGAGCTATGGCAACAAACCAGCTATAACAATTCAGCTTACAAATACTGATGCGCAGCCTTAAGCACCAAACTAAGCTCAAAAGACATTTAAATAATGGATAAGAAATATCAAATTCTCATTAGCTCCACATACAGCTTCTAAAGCAACAGGCCCCTGCCGATACCGGTAGGGGCCTGTTGCTTTAGAAGCTGTATGTGGAGCTAACAAATATCCTCGGGTTTTTTCTTTCTGCCTCACGTCGCTCTGCGCGCTCTTTAAATAACTTTTCTCCGGCTTGCCCGAGGCCCGCTAGCAATTCTACTACCCTAGGCAACTCTCGGTCACGACCAGTCTGTAGTCGTGGATTTAAATCCGTATTGAAGAATAAATCAATTTGTCGCAGTAGCTCTTCGTCAGTAACAGGGCTAAGCCGGTACCAAGCAGTTGTAATGCCTAGCTGCGTTATCGACTGACTCTTATTAGTTGCTTCGATAGCTTTTGCGTCGCTAGTGTAACTTTTACCAAAACCCTCTTCTAGAAGAGCATCACGATGGAGCAAAGGTTGGGCATTAAACGCTTGCGTAATCCTACTGTATAAGCGCATGCTGGCGTCACTTTCAAAAGGATTTGTTTCCATGCTACCAAGCAGCTTAAAGAGCGTAGCCATACTGGAGGCTGGCGGCAGGCTACCCACCGGCATAATGCTAGGTACACTTTGTAGGGCTAGACTTACAGCCGTTAAAACTCGTTCGTTTCGAGTGTGTAGCAATTGGTCAAGCGAATCATAGATTACCGCTGCTTGCCTAGGCACCATCTTGAAAGATGGCACCTTAGCGTCAGCCGTTACCCAGTGTATAACGCCTTTTATACCACGCCAGGGGATTCCCTGTGCTATTCCAATCTCTTTCAGGGCCGCTAAGCCGCGTAGCTGGAGCAATGGCTCTTCTGTGCGCAGCAATTCAATGACTTTTTCAATATATAGCCCATTATTTTCCCCGCAGAACTGCCTTACCTTGTATTCGCTCAGTTCTCCAAAAGCAATAGTGTAATCCTCCCAATCAGTTCCGTCGGCTACATAAGCCTGCTCAACTACTTGCTGATATAGCTCCCCAAATTTTCCGCTGGCTAAACTGCGCGTGGTATCTCCCCCAGTGTGGGTCATAAGGGCCAGTCGGCCTACTTGCTGTAAGGCATTATTCAGCGTTTCGTTAGAGGAAATAAGCACCTCGTCTAGCAAGCAGCGCCGTAGAATGTCTACAGGCGTCATCCGCACAATATTATTCTGTATTTTCTCCTGCGTAGTGGCTGCGCACCGTGCTACTAGCATAGCAATTGTTTCCTCAGCCCCGCGTTTTGCCAACACGACTGCCAGCGGTATGACCTCCCGCCACGCTGACTGCCCAAAGTGCGGCGCTAGCAATTGCGCTAGGGATAATCCTTCTTTGTCCCGAGGATGGTAGCCTTCCACATAGCCTTTAGCGGCCAAGTACTCTTGAAACGTAAGGTGGCGAAATTCAAAAACTTCTTGTTCTTCGTCCTCAATTATGTTCGTACCTACCTGCATCAACAAGCTGCTCCGATATTCTACCTGCTTGATGAAATTAGCAGGCGAAGTTTGGGTATGCCGTAATTCAGGTACGGTTTGCTGCGCCTCTTTCAGCGTTCGTATCAGTTCTTGCCGTCCTATCTGCTGAATGCCTTTTTCCATCATGTAGCAGGCTAGGTACGAGAGTTGCGTGAGGGTTTCTTCTTCGTCGAGCGGTTCGAACGCTTCCGCATTCCACGTCTGAATTAATACCTCAACAGCCTTGCTGTAGAGCATCGTCCGATTTTTGGGCAGTTCGCCACCCCGGCGGCGGTTGACTACTAGGAGCGTAGTGAGTAATAAGGGGTTTTCCGCAAGGCCCCGAATATGCTCGTTTTCCCAAATATCTTTAGCAAGCTTGAGGGCTTTTTGGCGTACCTCCTCGCTGTTATTGATAACTTCAGCGTGCCACTGCACGCACAGGCGTTGCACATCTGCTTCCTCAAAGGGAGCCAATTTATATGTTTCGCATTTACTGGCAACTACGTCGGCCACTAGTCTAAAACCGGCTTCGCGCGAAGTGAGTACCAGCGTCACTTGCGGAAACAACGACAGAAAGCTAAGCAGGTTCTTTGTAAAAGCCTTGCGGTTACTTTCCTGCGTAATCTCATCTAGCCCATCAATAAGTAGCAGTACGCGGCCTAATTGCAATGACTCGTGGATATAAGCCTTGAACGCTGCCGCTGGTTCGGCCAGCATACTTAATCGTTTAGGCAGCTTTTCCAGCAAATCAATAAATGGTTCCTTAGCCTGGTCTTGTAAGTCGCGGCAACGGATGATGAGTGGCAGCCAATCCTGCGGCGGCATCTCATCGGCAAACTTCACTAGTTGATCAGCAAACCCATATTCAGTAGCCAGCCGCTTCAGCAAGGTACTCTTGCCACCACCTGGCGGAGCAAGGAGAGCTAGTCTTACTCCTGACACCAGTAGCGAACTTATAGATTCTGTCGTTTTTAAGTATTCTCTATTATTGAAGAAGCTTTCTTGTATTTCCTCCTCAGAAACATTTGAAAAAAATTCATTCTGAATATGGCGAGGAATTTTTACTTCTATACTAACACTTTGTGGCCCCCCCTCCTTTACACGAACTGCTTTAAGAGGAATAAACAGTCGCTCTAACTTTAGCTTAGTAGGGCTTACATCAGTATTAGCCGGCAATCCATCTAGTTGAACATACGCGCATTCTTCATTCAACCAACGTTGATAATGTTGTAAGGCCGCCTCCTGTACGACGCGTATGTCGGCTACTACTGGAGCAGGGGCTAGGTAAATTAATTGATGCAAAGTACCCCCAAGGGTTTGGTCAGCCTCTATCACTTCTTTGGCTGGCGCATCGGCTAAAGGCGTACCATCAGCGTGAATGAGAGCAACATGGGTTCGCTGCTTATGCTGAGCATAGTATACTGCCTTAGCATAACCCTTCTCATAGGCCAGTAGCTCGATACTCTCTAGCATTCCTGGCGCTAGCCCAGCCCGACCAGCACATTGCCCAGCCTGCTCTGTAGCAACAGCATCATCAACCAGCAGCCGGTGGTGCTCTAATTCCGAGATTATTTTAGGGCCATCTAGTAAGATGAGCCGCTTATCGCTCGTCTTTGCTTCCTGACTTTTCGCAGTTTCCGTGAAACCGCCTAATGATACGAAATAAGCATCTATCGGTAATTTAACTTCATCGCGCTCCCGAGTTACTGCCCCATAAAAGGTATTAAGCTCTGTCCCTCCCATTTTGTCCTCGTGCGCTTTGCATTCAGCTCGCAGAAGACGCGAGGCGTGCCGGTGTTGCCCTTCAATATCAATTTCTCGACCTGACTTTTGAACGTCTAAGCGGAAATTGTCATAGCCCAATGCCTGAAATAAATCCGTCATGAGCCGGGTGAATAAGTCACCCTTTTTATTGGTAGTTGGGGTAAGAAACCGGATGGTAGAAGTGCGCGGCATCAGTCGTTAATAAGAACAGAATAGGGCTCGCAATGTACTGTACTATCCTGAATTGTTGGATTTGTGTTTTCACCGTATCTACTACCAGTTCCTACCTTGGCCGCCTATGAAGATTACCCGCCAGCTGCGCCTCGACACCCTAGCTACGGACGGTACATTCAACTCACCATCAGCTGGGAAGGCAACCGCCTGCGCGTGGGCACCCGAGCCGTGGTGCGGCCCGAGTACTAGACTAGCAAACAACTAGAAGCTCCGCTTGCTCCCTATATTCGCTAGCCCCACCCAAATTACTTACTCTCACTCCCACCTTTTCTGCCTCATGGACATCAGTCAGTCGCTCGACCACTACGCCAACCGCCGCGACCTGCTGCGCGCCTACCTCTACGAGTACGACCTGCTCCAAAAAGAAGCCCCGGAAGTGGCCGAGCACCTGAGCTTCGATGCCTATGTGCATTTCTCTTTTGCCTACTACCGCATCACCGAGCAAACCGAGGGCGTCGAGCGCATGGAGACCGTGCTGGAGCGGGTACGGCGCCAGATACCCTCCTAGCCCGCTACCACTTGGTAGCGCGCCTTTTTCGCTTGGTGCGCCAGGCAGTGCCCGCTACCAGGTACTGGTAGAACTCTCTACAAAGCCCTTAAGCAAGTCAAAAAGCAACTCATCGCGGGTGTTCAGGCTGTGGTTGTGCAGGGCCAGCTGCTCGGGGTTAAAATAGCCCCGGACTTGGGCCAGGTGCTCCGAGGTAGCCGGGTGAAAACCCATGGTCCACTGCGTGAAGATGCGCTGGACAATGGGACCGTAGGCGAGTTCTGTCACCCCGTGGTGACGCCGGTCGCGCAGGATGTGCGTATACAAGTAGGCCACCACCTCTTTTGGTCCTTCTATCACCTGCACGAACTGGTTGTCGCCGTAGAGCAATACCCCAGTAACGCCCTTCTGCTCATTCCAATCCCGCGACCATCGTAGCAGGGCCAGCAAATCTTTGTCTGTCATACTGAAGGTGGCATGGCTCGTGTAAATCAGTTGGTGCATAGAAGAGCAGTCAGGGAGCGGTAAAGAGGGGAAGTAAATGTATGTAACTGGGATTAAACCTCCACCATACTAGTTATACCTTACCAGCCCGCAGGAAGGCAACCGCGTGGGCACCGGGGCCGTGGTGCGGGCGGCGTGTGATTAACTGAGTACACACAAGAGGCTCCACCTTACTTATGGAAGTAACCCGCTAGCTCTTGATGGAACGAGCCGGCAAAACGGGCCTCGCGCGCATTCAGCTCACCTTCTGCTGAGATGGCCAGCGCCTGCGCTCGAGACAGCGCCGCCTTCCTAAGGGCTGCAATAAACAATGCATTGCACTTATCCAATATTTTATTTATTAAGTAGTTATATGCAACCTTTCACTAGGAAGTAGGTTCGTACGCGATGAACTTAAAACATTTATGCTCCGCTGCGCGCGCGGAGGTGTATGTAGACCGGACGAACAATTGGATTTTCGTGGATTGGCACGGGGAACTGACGCTCTCCTCGGTGCAGCACACCTGCCTGGGCATTGCGCGCTGCTTTCTGGACCACTACTACCCGCGCGTGCTCAATAGCAACGAGCAGGTGACGAGCGTGAGCCGCGAAGTCGCCGGGTGGCTGGCCAGCGAGTTTCTGCCGGCCCTGACGCTTACCGGCGTGGAGCAAATGGCCTGGGTGGCCCCGCCCGCGCTGCGGGCCCGCAACAACGTGCTCGACACGCTCAACTTGTTTCCCCACATCGCCATCAGCCTCTTCGACGACGTGGAAGGGGCCGTGGCCTGGCTGCAACAAACGGCCCCCGAGCCCCTGAGCACCGGCTGCGCGCCGCCCGCGCGCCTCTACGCCGACGAGCTCAAGCTACGCCACCTGGTGGAGGCCTTTGCCAAGCGCCTGGGAGTCGCGCCCGATACGGGCCGCGCCCGCCCCTGAGGGCACCCAGCAGCCCGCACTACGGCCCGCCCGCAATCTTGCACTTACCTAATAGATTCGTTCTTATCTTGCCTAGCAATTAGCGGCCGTCACGCGCGTACATTAATCCCTTTTCTTGCCTTCCCACCCTACTTATCCTCTATGCAACTACATCTACTCAGCAAAACCCCGTGCCTTTCTATCTATTACGATTCCAAGAATAATTGGCTCTTTTTAGATTGGGAGGGCGAGCTGACCTTGCCCGCCGTGCAAGTCGCCTGCGTGGAGCTCGCGCGCTGCTTTCTGCACCGCCCCTACCCGAGGGTACTCAACAATAACACCCAGGTAACGGGCGTCAGCTGGAGCGTCGCGACCTGGCTGGTGCGCGAGTTTTTACCGCACCTGCCCCTGGCCGGCGTCGAGCAGGTCGCCTGGGTTAGCTCCGCCTCGCTGCTGGGCCGCAACATGGTTCAAACCGTCGTTAACTGGCTGCCCTGGCTCTCGGCCACCCTCTTTGACGACCTGGAGGCGGCCGTGCACTGGCTGCGGCAAGTCCAGACCAGCGGCACCACCGGCTTTTTGCTGCCCCAGCGCCTGCCCGCCACCCAGGCCAAGCTAGCCCAGACCGTGCAGGAGCTCCAGCGCAAAGTAGCGGCCGCCGCGCCGCCGCACCAGCCGGTGGCTAGGCGGTGGTCTGGACTTGCCTAGCGCGCGGGGTGATTGCCCAAGTACAGCCCCCAGGTTCTACCTTGCCGGCCTATGGAAGTCACCCGCCAGCTCTTGACGGAACGGGCCGGCAAAACGGGCCTTGCGCGCATTCAGCTCACCTTCTGCTGGGATAGCCAGCGCCTGCGCCTGGGCGCGGGCCAGAAGTGCCTGCCCAAGGACTGGGACGCCAAGCGCGAGCTGCTCAAGGCCAAAACCGGGGCAGCCGGCACCCACGTGGACACGGTTAACCGGGTGCTCGACACCTACGCCGAGGCCGCCCACGCCGCCTACCACGAGGCCCAGCTCAGCGGCCAGCGCCTGAACCCAGCGGCCATGAAGGCCGCGATTCTGGGCCACTACGCCCGCCTGGGGCAGGAGCAGGCGGGCCTGCTGCCCATTCCGGCCCCGCCGGCCCCTACCCCACCCTCTTTCACCGACTACTACCACCAGTGGCTGGGCGAGCAGAGCCGGCGCACGAACCTGCGCACCGGCCAGCGCCTGAGCAAGACCTACCTCGATAGCCTAGCGAACTCGCTGAGCGTCTTCCAGGCCTTCGCCGCGGCTACCCAGCACGAGCTGAGCCTGGCCGGCATGAACAAGACCTTCTACCAGCAGTTTCAGGAATATTTTTTCGAGCAGCGCGGCCAGGGCCTCAACACCTTCGGCAAGCACATCCGGGCCCTGAAGAATTTTCTAGGCTGGTGCGAGGAAAACGATTTGGCCGTGAGCCCCAAGTTTCACAAGTTTGAGGCCCCCGACCAGGCCACCGGCGCCGATGCCCTGACCCAGCGCGAGCTGCTGGCTATCGCCGGCGTGGACTTCTACACCGAACACGCCCGCACGCTCGTGCGCCAGCACTACGAGCGCCTCGATGCCGCCGCGGCCGACACCCCACGCCGCCGGGGCCAGCGCCGCAGCCAGGTGGATGAGTACCGTATCCTGGAGCGGCTGCGCTCGCTGGAGCGCGCCCGCGACAAGTTTTTGCAGTGCGCCTACCTGGCCCTGCGCATCTCGGACGCGAATAAGCTCGCCCCCCGCCACCTCGACTACGCCCACCACGTGGTGCGTATCAAAGCCGGCAAAACGCAGCTGCCCTGCGTGGTGCCCTTTCTCGACGACGACGTGTTCCGACCGGTGGCGCTCATTGAGAAATACCGCTCCCTGGGCCTCGACACGTGCCTGCCGGTGGGCACCGGCCTCGATGACTACCTGCCGACGGTCGCTCAACTAGCGGGCCTCACGCGCATCGCGCTCACCAGCAAAGTGGGCCGCAAGACCTTTGTTACCCTTAAGCTCGCCCAGGGCGTGCCGCGCACCACCGTCATGCAGGCCACCGGCCACCGCACCGAGAGCAGCTTCAACCGCTACGTGGGCATTGACGAGGCGGAGCTCGTGGAAACCTACCGCAAGACCGCTCGACAGGTGGCAAAAAAGGGTGGCAACAGCGTAAGTACTTCTACCCAGCAGGAAGCAGCCTAACCCGCAAAAAGCCGCGTGCCGCAGTCTGAGCGTGGTTTTTAGCCAAGTAAGGCAAAACGAACTAGACACGGTTAATTCCCGTCCAGACCGCAACCGTTCAGCAAAAAGGCCCTTCTTGGTAGCAAGAAGGGCCTTTTTTCATTTTACAGTGGCAGTATGTTTTCGTTCTTCCTACTTTGGCACGTACTGGGCTAAGGTGCTCTTATGGGATGCCCATGGCCTTGCCGCGGGCTTAATCAGCTATTTCCCGCTGCTCGATTTGCGCCTGGTTCTTACCTGGTATGCCGAGCTTGACGCCGGCAGCTTTTTTTGGCCGAGGCCGCCTAAAAGGAAATAGCCTATTTTGGGGCCATGAACAAGGAACTGGTGGCGCGCAATCTGCTGCACCAACGTACTAGCCGCGGGCTCACGCAGGAGCAGCTAGCGGAGCAAGCCGGCGTCACGGCCCGCACCATCCAGCGCGTTGAGGCGGCGGCGGGCACTCCGCAGCTGACCACGCTCGCGCTACTGGCCAGCGCGCTGGGCATCTCCGTGCAAGAGCTGGCGCAAGCACCTGTGGCAGATACGCCGAGCCGCCCGGCAGCGAAGGACAACGGCACCCTGGCGCTGCTGCACCTATTGCCGCTGCTGGGCTTGGTAGTGCCCTTCGCCCATGTGCTGGCCCCGCTGTTCTTTTGGCTTTATGCCCGCCCGCTGGATGTCCGGCTTGACACCCAAGGGCGAGCAGTCGTGAATTTTCAGGTAGCGATGACGCTGGGCATCGGCCTGGGGGTAGGGCTGCTGGTGCTCTGCTTTCCAGTGGGGGCCCTGCTGCTGCTAGGGTGCTACGGGCTGGTACTTGGTATGAGCCTGGTGAACGCCCGGCGGGCGCTGCGCAACCAACCTGTGCACTACCCGCTCGCCTTGCCGGTGCTCAGAACCGCTACCGGAGAAGTTGACAGCTAAATTTCGGCTACTTGTCAGGTATTTGTCGCTTGGCGGGGCGGCTGACCGTCAGACTTTTGCAGCGGCCAGGCCCCTAATAGGCCTAGCTGCTGTTCATGCTCAAAACGATGCTGCACTTGCTGCTTGGCTGCCTGGCGTGTGCCACTGCCCTAGCCCAACCCGCTACCGTTCGCCACTTGAAGGGGCGGTCTATTTCGGCTGACCAGCTTACGGCGGGGCTGGCCCGGGTGGTTGATTCTGCCCGCGTCACGGGCCTTTCGGTGCTGGTGCTGCAGGGGCGGCGGGTGGCGTATGAGCACTACTTTGGCACGAAAGACAGCCGCACCCGCGCGCCGTTTGATGCGGAAACCATCTCCTATGCGGCCTCGCTGACCAAGCCCGTGACGGCTTACGTCTTCTTGCGATTAGTTGACCAAGGTGTGTTCGCGCTGGACACGCCGGTTTATCGCTACCTGCCCCGCCCGATTGCGGCGTACGAAAAGTGGCACGACCTGGCCCTGGACCCGTCCTTCCGGCGCATTACGGCCCGGATGCTGCTGAGCCACAGCGCGGGGCTGCCCGTGCTGCGCGATATCTACGGGCCGCAGCTGGCCACTATTGCGCCGCCCGGCACGCGCTTTTTTTATTCCAACGAAGGCTTCAACCTGCTCGGCACCGTTATGGAGGAGCACACGGGCCTACCCCTCCAGACCCTTGCTGAACGAGAGTTATTTGGGCCGCTGCATATGACGCACACCGCTTTCGTGTGGCAGGAGCGCTTTGCGGGCAACCATGCCGTGGGCCACGACCCGGCGGGCAAAGCCCTGGGCTACCAGCTGCGTACCAGTGCCCGCGGGGCGGGCTCGATGGTGACCACCCCGCGCGATTACGCGGCCTTTGTGCGCCACGTACTGGCGCGCAAGAGCTTGTCGCGCCAGTTATATCGGCAGTATTTCGGGGCGCAGATTGCCGTCACTAGCCAGCGCGGCTGGGGCCCGCGCCGCGACAGCTTGTTGCGCCAGTCCGACCCCGCACGCAAAGCCTGGGGACTGGGCTGGGGCTTGTTTGCCTCGCCCTACGGCCCGGCCTTCTGGCACGGAGGACACTACCCCGGCTGGCAAAACTTATGCGTATGCTATCCGCAGCGAGGGCTAGCCGTTATTCTGCTCAGCAACAGCGACAATTTTGAACCTGTCGCCGACCGGGTGCTGCGCCTGTGCTCGGGCGATGCGGCGGCACCGCTGGAGTGGAGCGGCTTTTTTGACGCCGCGCCCGCCGCCTCGGCAGTGGGTAGCAGCAAGTGATATCCGCTAGTATTTTGCTCTGCATGTGGCCGGAAATGGCCGGTAAATGGCCGTATGTGGTGGCAGGCAACGGGTACCTTTGGCGGGTAGTTAGTTACTGCCATGAACGCCCTAGCCCACGTCATTTTTTTGGTACTGCCGGGGGTGCATTTGCTGGACCTGACCGGCCCGGTGCAGGTTTTTTACGAAGCCGCGACCTACGGCCAGCCCTACCAGCTCACTTACTGCTCGTACCGCAGTGCCGTACCTAGCTCGGCGGGGTTGGGCCTCGGGCCGCTGGTGGCTTTGGAGGGGGTAGCGCCGCAGCCGGGCGACTTTGTTTTCGTGCCGGGCTTGGAAATGGAGTACCTGCGCTCGGCGGCCTTTCGGGAGGAAGGCGCGGCGCTCTTTGCCTGGTTGCGTACGCAGTACGCGCGGGGCGTGCGGCTGTGCGCCATCTGCACCGGGGCGTTTGTACTGGCCGAAGCTGGGGTGCTCGACGGCCGCAAGTGCACGACCCATTGGCGGCGGCTGGCGGAGTTGCAAGCCCGCTACCCGCGGCTAGCTACGCAGGGCGACACGCTTTTTGTGCAAGACAGTGGCCTGTATACCAGCGCGGGCGTAACGGCCGGTATTGACTTGGCGCTCTACCTACTGGAGGAACGGCACGGACCGCTTTTTGCCACCAAAGTGGCCCGCGAGCTGGTGGTGTACCTGCGCCGGGGCGCCGGGCACCGGCAGCAGAGCGTGTACCTCGACTACCGCAATCACCTGCACGCGGCCGTGCACCAGGTCCAAGACTGGCTAACCGAGAACCTGGCAACCGGGGCTACCCTCGAGGCGCTGGCCGAGCTAGTGAACATGAGTCCGCGCACACTCACGCGCACTTTTCGCAACGCTACCGGCATCAGCATCAATGCCTACACCACCGCGCTCCGGCGCGAGCTAGCCGCCACGCTGCGCCGCAACCCGGCCCTGACGCAGGAGGCCATTGCGGCGCAGTGCGGCTTTCGGAGCGTGCGGCAGTTGCAACGCCTGTTGCTGCCGGTTCCTTCATCCCCTAATCCTTCCTGATATGAAACGGCTTGTTTTGCTATTCTTCGGGCTATGGCTGGCACCGGCCAGCTTTGTGGCGGCCCAACGGCTTACCCCCGTCAGTAACGGTAGCGCCTTGCAATGGTCTTGCCCGCCCTGCGGCGGCACCTGCGACCAGGCTACTTACCCCGCGCCGGGCACCTGCCCGCACTGTGGCATGGCCCTAGCGCAACTTTCTACGGCCTCGAGCCCGGCCACTGCCGCCACGCCGGCTCAACCTAAAAACGTCGCCATCTTGGTGTTTACCGGCATGGAAGTACTGGACTTCGCCGGGCCGAGCGAAGTATTTACCGTCACCCCCGGCTTCCAAGTCTATACGGTCGCGGCCACCCTCGAACCAGTACTTAGCCAAGGGTTTGTGTCGATAACGCCGCGCTACACGCTCGCCACGTGCCCGCCGCCCGACATTGTAGTGCTACCGGGCGGCAACCTGGGCTCCTTGTTAACCCAGGAGGGGGTAGTGCGCTGGGTGCAGGCCTGCGCCGCCCGGTCCGAAGTACTGCTTTCGGTGTGCACGGGCGCGGGGTTGCTGGGCAAAGCCGGCCTGCTAGATGGCAAGCAGGCCACTACCTACCACAGCTACATCGACGCGCTGCAGCAGGCTACGCCCAGCGCGCGCATTCTGCGCGGCACGCGCTTTGTCGACAATGGCCAGGTAGTTACCACCGCCGGCATTTCGGCGGGTATCGACGGGGCCTTGCACGTAGTTGCCCGCCTGCAGGGCGAGGCCGCCGCCCAGCAAACCGCCCAGGCTATGGAATACGACCACTGGCAGCCCAACCAAGGGCTAGTGGTGCAAACGACCAGCTTACCCCAACACCCCGTAGGTAAAAGCGGACCAAGCAGGAAAGCAGGCTCCAGGAAAAACAGCCAGTAGGTTGCGGCTGAATTTGTTACGCCGTCTGCATAAAGCACTTGCTGCTGCCACTGGCTGGCGGCTCACCGCCTTAGGGTTGTAGGGCGCCCACGTGGCGATAGGTGTTGAGGAGCACGCCCGTGGACGTCGCCTGCGAGCTGACGAACGCGAGTTCGCGCGGGTCGGCTCGGTCCGAAAACAAGCGCTTGCCCCGGCCCAGCAAGACCGGGTAGACCAATAGCACCACCTCGTCAACCAAGCCCTGCTCAAGCAATACGGTCGTTAGCGTGGAGCTGCCGCAAACAAGTAGGTCCGGGCCGTCCGTGGCCTGGAGGGCGCGAATACCGGCGAGGATGTCCGCACCTAAGTCCTGGACCGGACCCCACTGGAGGCTGCCGGGCCGGTGGGTAGCAACGTATTTGGTCGCCGCATTCAGCCCGTTCGCCATCGGGCTATCCCCGGCTTTAGGCCAAAATTCAGCCCAGGCATCGTAAGTGCGGCGGCCCAGCAACAAATCGAAGCTACTGCCATAAGCCTCGACCACGGCCGCTAGCCCCGCCGGCGTGCGATAGGGAGTCGTCCAGTTGCCATGGGCGAAGCTTTCATCGTTTTCGTGCTGCATCACCCCGTCTAGGGAGATGTGCTCCATTATTTTAATCTTCCTCATGGTATTGGCTACTTAAAAAAAGTTGGGTTAATACGAAGCCGGCAAACGCTCACGCCTTCGCGGCACCTGGGTTGGAGCAGGGCCAGCGCGCCCAGGATTTTGGTTGTGCCTATGATGGTCATGAGATAGCGGGGTAGCCAAGCTGGCGCGTGGCTTGCTGGCCGTTTTCTCCAGCAGTAAGCCAGCTACGCTGTCAGTCAGCAGCAGCAGGCAAAAGGGAACATAAAGCTCTAGTAGAAGCGGGTAATAGTGCGCGAAGTCATAGCTAGAGGGGGTTTCAAGCAATAAAACGGAGGATAGTGCCAGCTAATTTTTTTAGCAAATTTATTGGCCAGATAGCGGCAAAGACGGGGGGATTCGTGACTAAGTAAGGGGGCGAATGCGACAACTTTTACTCTACAGTTTTAAGCCAGGAAACACATCTCCATTCTTATTCCGGCCGGGCACATGGTGGGCAGCATCGTTCCGGTCTCCAACTAAGACGCGCCAAGCTGGAGTTGTCGCACGAAATAGTGAATGAGGTGATGTACGCGGCAAGTTGTTCGGATGCCTAGGCCTTTTGCAC
This sequence comes from Hymenobacter ginkgonis, assembly GCF_009755225.1. Lineage (GTDB taxonomy): Bacteria > Bacteroidota > Bacteroidia > Cytophagales > Hymenobacteraceae > Hymenobacter > Hymenobacter ginkgonis. The sequence goes on along the minus strand of NZ_WQKZ01000003.1, from coordinate 1,055,620 downwards.
GGTATCCAAGGATATGACCGGGCACTCGCCCACCGATTACAGAGCCAGGCACAGCCACGAGGCGGCGCTGGAGCCGGGGTAAGCTGCCGCGTCCGCTTATTTTCATCTTACCCCCTACCCTGCTTATGACCAGCCTGCCCGCTACCACTTCCCCCGATTCTTAGCCGCGCGGCTTCTGGTGCCCAACATCCGGGCCAATGCCGAGTGGGCGCTGCTGCACCATGTGCCATTCGTGCCGCCGGTGCTGGCTTTTGTCCCCGCTAGCGCGTAGCTGCCCGCCTACGTCCCTAGCCTGGGCCGGGCCTACCTGGTGTGGGCGCTGGCGGTGCTAGCCCTGTACTGGCTGTGGCGCTGGTACCAGCGCTTCAAGCAGCACACCTACTGGTGGCTGGCGCACTTATAGGCGAGTGAAACGCGGCTGGGCAATTACTGGTGTTCTTTTTGCTGGGTTCCCTCGCATCTAGCTAGGCAGCCCTTGGCTTACTTTTTGGTCGTACCGTCGAGCCACTTGACCAGCGGGGCAGCGCGGAACGGCTCTCAGTTTTATTTGCCCCGAATGGAGCGCCTGCTGCGTTTTACTACCCCCTGCGTAGCCAACGTTGTGCGGTCAAGACCAATGGGGGCACAGACCTCTTGCTGAAAGCCCACCTACACCAGCCATTGACCTGGGCAATGAGTTCGCGCAAGTCGACTAGCGCCGAATTAGTATTATATTCCGAACAATTTCAATGACTATAACCCCATTACCAACAACGCCCAGCTGAACAATTGCTGCTGCCACAAAAGAGATTGTACCCATTGCCAGCCCGCTCACCGATAAGAAGTGCATCATTCAGATAATCATACTCTTTAAGCAAACCTCCTAAACCCACGGTGCACCAACTGCGCTCTCCTTCATACTCCCATGCGACGCCTTCTCTCGCCCCTACTCCTCGCCTTTGCGCTGGTACTAGGCGTGAGTGCGTGCGCCAAAAAAGACCAGCCGTTGCCTACCCTCACCCCTACGCCTGGTGTTGGCAGCTACCTGCTCGATGGCCGCTTAATAAGCTGCCAGGTAATGGCCCAACTTAGCTCCCGCATGAACAAGGGGGGACAGACTTTCGAAGATTTGCTCATCACCCTGAACACCACGGCGCCCACCACCGGCACGAGCGAAGCGCTTACCCTCAATTTTGAACGGCTGGCCGGGCAGCCGCCCTACGTACTCACGTCAAGCATTTACCACAACAGCAGCCAAGCTGTGGGGGCCAGCTACGACAACAACCGCCTGGCAACGCTCACGGAAACAAGTACTGGCGTACTTGAGGGCACCTTCTCGGGCACGACCTTTTACACGGCCACCAGTACGATTACCAACGGAGTATTTAAAGACGCACGCCTTCCTTAGCACTTGCCGTTACTGTACACCGGCTATACCATCCCCATCTAATTGTTATGTATCCTGCTATCCCCGCCGACGCTACTCGCGTCAATGTCTTGTCTACCAACGAAGTGAATTACTGGTGTCGTACCTTCAACTGCACGGAGACCCGCCTGCGCAATGCCGTGCTCGCGGTGGGCTTGCTTGTGAGCGATGTGCAAGCCCACCTCAGCCGGTAAATAACCCTTTTAAGCACGTTGAAGTTGCTGCGCGCCCGCGCCCATCACTTAAATTAAACCTACCGGCCCCTACCATGAAAGATGCCACGCTAGCAGATTTACTAAGTCGCCACCTGGGGTTAGCGCGGGAAAATCTTATACCAAGGAGTACGGAGGTTGTCGACTTGAAGAACATCTTGGCTCGCGTGACAAACCTGCTGCACGACCTGCACCTCTGCCCAAGCGCCGAACCGAGCATACTGCTGCTGGAAACACGTTTGCGCACGCTCCAGCAGCAATCAGAGCTGCTGGCACGAGACTTACAGGCCTATTTAGTAGAGGCCCTCGTACTGGCGTTGCAGACCCTACGCCTGGCAGTTAATTGTGAGCAGGGCTTGTAGCCTGCTTCCGCCTGCAATTAGATGTCCCGCTAAGAACCACAAAGCTGTTACTACTCACACAATACCTCTCTAACCCACCCTAAGCTTATGAAAACGCTTCTCGCAGTGGCCAGCCTCCTCGCTCTGAGCACGGCTCAGGCCCAAACGCCTGCTACCCCCCACGACAACCCTAGCCCGGCCAAGCCCAGCACCAAGACGCCCGACCAGCGCGCGGCTACCTACAAGGGCCCCAAAGTGGTCAAGGATAGCAAAGCCCTCGGTCAAAAAATGGAGCAGAAGAGCAAGCCCGCGGATATGCAGGTTCCGGTAAGTACGAGTCCGATTAAGAAGTAGCTAGCGACTCCTGAAATAGCTAAAGCCACTGGGTATATCGGGCGCCGCACCGAGAGCAGCCGCAACCGCTTCGCAGACATCTGCGAAGCACAACTGGTTGATAAGTAACGCGAAATAGCCCAACGGCTACCCCCGACTCTTTCGCGTTTGCAGGCATAACCTTGGATAGGAAGTAGGCGTATTTTTGGCGGCTTTTTTCTTCCCACCCCATGCCACAGCCCTTATCCAGCTTCTTGCTAAGCTTTGCTTTGCTTAGCGCTTATGCGGCTTCTGCCCAAACCCTTACGCGCGCGGCCAGCCTGAACGACGGCTACACGGGCACTTCGCTCAATATTGCGGCCAATGGCTCTATGGTCTACCTGGCCGACTTTGGCTCTCGGCAGTTGCGGATTTACGACGCGAGCACGCCGAGTGCCCCGGTTTTTAAGGCCGCCACCGCCGCCAATCAGGCCCGTAGCGTGGTGGTGAGCGGCACCAAAGCTTACGTGCGGGGGCAAATAAGCGACCCCTACCCCTACCCGGGAACGCTGCAGTTGGTAGACGTGAGCGTCCCTACCGCCCCCGTTACGGGCAGGCTAATCACTATTTCGGCCCCCTCGTTCAGCATGGCCGCTAATAGCTCCCTGGTCTGCCTGGTTACGAACACAGGCCAGTTGCAGGTCTTTGACCCCACCCTCAACCAACTCGGCACGCTGGCCTGCCCAGCGGATAACATCACCCTAAACGGCACGGTAGCCTACGCGCAGAGCGGCAGCCAGTGCTACGTTTACGACCTGAGCACGCCTAGCCAGCCCAGGCTGCACGCAACGCTTACGGGCGCCATTGGGGCGGTAAGCGGCAAGCTGGCTGCCGGCGTCCTAGCGGCCACGGCCACTGCCGGCACGGTATACATCTACAACGTGAGCGACCCCTTAAATCCGGTGTTACTCAGTAGCATTGCCAACAATGGTGGCACCCAACTGGCTATGAGCAGCACAACCGTGTATACCACCGGCCTGTATGCTTTTGTGGTCAGCAGCCCTAGTACGTTGCAGGCGTTTAGCATCAGCACCCCCACTGCGCCGGTGCTACTGGCGACTGTCGCCGCACGCTCCAACTCGCTGGGCCTAGCTGCCAACGGCCCGAACGTTTACTTACTCAACGGGGCGCTGGAAATCTATACCCTGACCGGGGGAATTGTCACGGCCACGCACGCGGCCACGCCCGTAGGGTTCACGCTCTCGCCAAACCCCGCCCGTGGTACGCTGACCCTGGGGCAGGCACCGGCCAATGTCCCCGTCACCATTTACGACCTTACGGGCCGCGTGTGCTTGGCCACTCCTGCGCTCCCGCTTACCGGCACGCTCGACATCGCCAGCTTGTCACCTGGCCTCTACCAGGTGCGCGTGGGCGATGCCGTCCGCAAGCTGGTCGTGGAATAAACGGCGAGAGGTGGCAAAAAGGGGGTAGCGCCGTAAGCACCTCTGCCCAGCAGCAAGCACCCCGACCCATTAAAAGCCGCTTGCAGCGGCCTGAACGCGGTTTTTAATAGAATTTAGCTAAATAAACTGGCGCAGCGCGACTTTTCACCAGTGCACGGACAGGATTCCCCACACGCTTTCGAGGTATTCATCGGTAATAACTCGCGATTCCATCAAGTACCGTAAACTGGCGGGCACTCCGAGGTACAGGCTCTAGCGCGGAGCTTTCGAGGCACTGCTACAACCGTTTAATAGGTGGAAGCCGTCCGGGCCGAGCGCCAGCAGGCGGTTAGCCCCTCGGAAAATAGTTGGACGGCTCATGTATCCTAGTTGGTTGGAGCCGTGAGGCGAGCGGCAGCCATTAAATCCGAGTCAAACAGGCGTAGCAACTATCGACGCTTTAGCTTATTCATAACTTCAATTAATATATTGCATTACAAGTGGTTATGGGCAAATATAACCCGTTTGCTTTACTAGCCCCTTTCTATTATCTTTACTTAGTACCTGCTGTTCTGCGCTGCTTTTTTAGCGCTCGCTCTTTTCCCACCTAGGTATGACTACTCCCTGCCCGGTCTGGTTTCTGGCGTTTACCCGCCAGCGCAGCCGCCTAGCCGACATTATTATTCAACTCGAAAAGGCGGGGCTCGACTTGCACGCCCAGCGCCCCCACGACGGGGCCGGCGGCGCGGGCATTGTGTTTTTGGATGCGCAGGCGCCGCTGCCAGAGGTGGAAGAGTCTCTCGCCGAAGTGCGCCGCACGCCCGAGGCCAATGTGCTAGCTGTGAGCGTGGGCCCGCTGCCTACCCCCAGCACTTGGGCGCTGCTGCGCAGTGGCGCCGCCGACGTTTTTTCGTGGTTCGATGTGCATAATCCGGTGGAAATAATTACGTCGCGGCTGCGCTACTGGCAGGAACTTGATGCGCGGGTGGCCGACTTGCAGCAGCGCCTGGTGGGCCGCAGCCAGCGCTGGCGCGACACCCTGCGCCAGGTAGTAGATATGGCCCTTTCGAACTGCCAGGTCTTGATAACGGGCGAGAGCGGCACGGGTAAGGAGCTGGTAGCCAAAGAAATCCACCGCTTTGACCCGCGACCTGGCAAGCGCGATTGCGTAGTCGTAGACTGCACTAACCTCATACCGGGCTTGTCGGGCAGCGAGCTATTTGGGCACGAAAAGGGCGCGTTTACCAACGCTATCAGCACCCGCGACGGGGCGGTGGCGCTGGCCGACGAGGGCACCTTGTTTCTGGACGAGCTAGGCGAGCTGCCCCTGGCCTTGCAAGCCGAGTTTCTTCGGGCGCTGCAGGAGGGCACTTACAAGCGGGTGGGCAGCAACACCTGGCGGCAAGCGCACTTTCGGCTAGTGAGCGCCACCAACCGCGACCTGCTGGCGGAGGTGCACAAGGGCGCGTTCCGCCAGGACTTGTACTACCGCGTGTCGGGCTGGACCTGCCACCTACCCCCCCTGCGCGAGCGCCAGGAGGACATTGTGCCGCTGGCCGAGCATTTTTTTCAGCAGCAGCACGGTATTCAGCAGCCCGTCGACCGGCAGGTGTACGACTTCCTGCTGCTGCGCGACTACCCCGGCAATGTGCGCGAACTGCAGCAGCTCATCACCCGCATTGCCAGCAAGCACCAGGGCGAAGGCCCAATTACAATTGGCGATATTCCGCGCTCCGACTGGCCCGATTTTGCGCAGCTCAGCGCCCCCGCGCCGGCCAGCGACGAATTGGAAGCAGGCGTAACGCACCTGCTCCACCAGGGCCTGGGTCTCAAGGAAATAAAAGACCAAGTGACGGAAGTAGCTAAAGAAGTGGCTATTCGGCACGAGAGCGGCAACTTGCAGCTGGCCGCCCTGCGCCTACGGTGCAGCGAGCGCATCTTGCAGATGCACCGCCGCGAGGAGCCTAAGGAGCGCCTGCGGCTGGATTAGTGACTGGCTTGTTTTTGACTTAGCCGAATAGCTAAAAACGTCGCTCCTGCCTCGGCAAGCTCAGCAGGAGCGACGTTTTTAATTATTCTGAAACCTACTTTTTCTTATCCCTCGCCGCCCACCAGCCACGGGTCGCGCCACTTTTCAGCGGTGGGGGCGGCGGCTACGGCTACGCGCCGCCCGGCCCCTTCCCCTACCGTCGGCCGCACGCGCCTAATGAGGCGTAGCAAGTTGCCCGAGGTTACCTTTTGAAAATCAGGCTCATTTAGATGCAGGGCGTAAATTTTGCTAAGCTCGACGCCGGGGTGCAGCCAGGGGCCATCGGAGCCGAAGAGGAACTTACCCGCCCCGGCCCGCTCTACGGCGCGCTGCAAAATGTCGAAGCGGCGCACGCCCGAGGTGTCGGTGTAGATGTTGGGGCAGCGCACCAGGTAGTCGATGAGGGCGGTTTGGGCGCGCCAGTCGTCGGCAAACGACCCTAGGTGGGGAATAATGAAATTGACATCGGGGTACTGCGCGGCCAGCAGGTCGACCACCGAGGCTTCGCCCACCACATCGTAGAGCACGGGCAGACGGAAGGCGCGGGCCACGTCGCACACCTCGCGGCTGATGCGGGCGTCGTAGCGGTGCAGCTTGATGCCCACAAAGCCGTAGTCCTCCACGGCGGTGCGCACGAGGTCAAGTATCCGGCCGCGGTCGCGCTCGGCGTGCACGAAGGCGAAGCCGTAGAACCGCTCGGGCTGCTGCTGCACCAACTGCGCCACTTGGCGGTTGGCCACGGCGTAATCGGAGTGGAAGGCGGCAAAAATGACCGTGCGCTGGATGCCCGCCTCGTCGGCCCAGGCCAGGTAAGGGCGCAGGGGCGCGTCGGTGTCCCAGGGGCCGGTAAGGCCGTCGCCGCGTCCGGCGTGGCAGTGGCAGTCGATGATGAGCATGGCAGCAAGGGAGGGGGTAGGGAATTATATTTAGTTGGGGTCGCCCCAGAAGGGCGTCGTGGGGTCGGCCACGGAGGGCGAGCTGTTATTCATTTTCAGCTAGTTGCCCTACTCCCATTTGCCCTAGCTCACGCATAAAGGCCAAGCTGGTTTGGATGCCACGCCAGAAATTGGGCAGGTGCAAAAACTCATCGGGGCCGTGCTTGTGGTCGGCGGGCAGGCCAAACCCCATGAGCACGGTAGGGATGCCGAGTTCTTCCTCAAAAAGCGTCACCACCGAGATGGTGCCGCCCGAGCGCTGCCACACCGGCGCCCGCCCAAAGCCTACGGCGTAGGCGCGGGCCGCCGCCTGCATGGCCGGGTGTTGCGGCGCCACGGCGTAGGGCCGGGCCCGCAGCTGCGTCGTGAGCGTGGCTTGCACCTGCGGCGGCGTAAGCTGGGCTAGGTAGCGGCGCAGCTGCTGCTCCACCACGAGCGGGTCCTGGCCGGGGGCGAGCCGAAAGCTGAGCTTGGCACTGGCCTGCGGCGGAATAATCGCCTGGATGCCTACCCCCTGGTAGCCCCCGCTAAGCCCCGTAATGCTGAGCGAAGGCCGCAGCACGGTGCGCTCGTAGAGGCTGTAGCCGGCCTCGCCCCACCCCTGCTCGGCCTGTGCCTCGCGCAATAGCTGCGCATCGGAGGGGCCGGTGCGGCGCAGGTAGGCCCGCTCGGCGGCCGGCGCTGGCCGCACCGCGTCGTAGAACCCGGGGATAGCAATGCGGCCCGCGGGGTCGTGCAGCTGCGCCAGTATTTCGCTCAGCGCCTGCAAGGGGTTGAGCACCGCGCCACCAAAAATACCCGAGTGCAATTCGGCTTTGGGCCCTTGCACGGCCAGCTCGGCGCTGAGGCTGCCGCGCAGGCCGTAGGTGAGCGCCGGCTGCTGCGCCGAACGCATGTTTGTATCCGATAGCACGGCCCAGTCGGCGCGCAGCTGCCGGCGGTGCCGGCGGATGAAGGCGCCTAGGTTGGGGCTGCCGATTTCTTCCTCGCCTTCGAGCAGCACCTTCACGTTGAGGGACAGGGGCGACCCAGCTTGCAGCAAGATTTCCAGGGCCTTAAGGTGCGTAAAGAACTGGCCCTTGTCGTCGGACGCGCCCCGGCCATAGAGGCGGTCGCCGCGCACGAGGCCGCCGAAGGGTGGCACCGTCCAGGCCGCGGCTGGGTCCACGGGTTGCACATCGTAGTGGCCGTAAATAAGGAGGGTAGGGTGTGCCGGGCTGACTAGCTTTTCGGCGTATACCACCGGGTGGCGCGGCGTGACATACACCCGCACCCCATCGAGCCCAACGCTGCGCAGGTGCTGCGCCAGCCACGCCGCGCAGGCGCGCACCGCCCCCGCGTGCTGCGGCTCGGTGCTGATGCTGGCAAACGCCACCAGCTGCTGAAGTTGCCGCAAAAACCGCGGCCGGGCCGCAGCAGCCTCCGGCTCGGGCCGCACTTGCTCGACTGCATTCATGACTAAGGACTTAGGAGTACTAAGGTGTGGCGCTGCACACTATAGCTGCGCGGCGATGGGCTGCCTTGCCAGAGTGGTTTCGGTAGAGACGTACTAGGGGGTGCCGCTACGGCCCCTTGCTGGCCCCGCTGCTAGCGCGACGGTACCCGCACCGGCACGGCGCCCGCCGCGGCCAGTTGCTGCGCCGATAGGTTGACGAGGCGCAGGGCTTCGGCGGGCGAGCGGCCGGCGGCTAGCAGCGCGTAGTAGGCCTTGAGGTCTTCGAAGCCCTGGCTGGGCGCGGCGGCCAGCGTGCCCGTACCCGAGGTGCGCACGCGCACCCCACCGGCGCGCAAGTCCACGTCGTGGCCGTGCGCGGCGCGGTTGGTGCCGCGCTGCACCGCCGAGGCCCGGTCGTGCTGTGCGGGGGTAAAGCCAGGCCCGTTCTGAGCAATGGCGAGGGCGGCGCGGTGATTGGGGTTGTTTTGGGCCGAGGCGCCCCGGGCGGCGTACGCCCCCGATTGGTGAATGTGGTGACCGCTCACCTGCCGGTAGGGGCCGGTGGCGGGGGGTAGGGACTGCGCGCCGCGCCGCGGGGTTTCGCCCAGTCCTTCCTGGAGCACCTCATCCAGCAGCACCGCGGCGCTGACGGTGGCAGTGCCACAGGCGCAGTTGTCGCCGCATCGGCACGGGGCGGGCGCTGCCGAGCGCAGGCGCAGCTTGCCGGCCAGCTGGTACTGGCTCAGGAAGCGGGCCAGCGCCCGGTGGCAGCTCGGGCACAGCGGCTCGCCGGTGATGAGCAGAATACTTTTTATCTGCATCGGGAAGCCCGGGCGGGCGGCAGACATGCGGTTAAACCAGACAATAAACTGGCGCTCGGGGTGCTGCGCGCAGCCGTGGGCCCCGCCCGTGCGCGTGCGGCGCAACGGCACCCGTAGCACGTTGCCCACCTTGGGGTAGAGGATGGCCAGCGCCGCCGGGCCAGCCGCGCGGGGCCGGCTACTGAGTAAAGCGTTCGAGGTCAAGTTCATGGCGAGGGGTCGGAAAGGGAGAGGAAGTAAACCAGTCGGTGCGGCGGGCCAGCGCAGCCAGCGTAGCTGTGGCGCGGCCAATGTCGGCGGCCGAGTGGTCTGCGCGCAGGCAAAAGGCGATTTCGGGCACGCCGGGCTGGTGCTCGCCGGCCAGCAGCACCGTGGCAATGCCCGCCTGGCGCAGCTGCTGGTGCAACGCCAGCGCGGCCGTGGTGCGGGCCAGCACTAGCTTCTGCACCGGAAACCAGCCGCCGTGCGGCCGCAGCCCGGCCTCGGTCAGCCCGCGCCGAAACTGCGCCACCCGCTGGCCTAGGCGCCGGCGCGCGGCCTCGCCGTAGCAGGCATCGTGGCGCAACGCGGCGGCGGCGGCCCAGGCGTGCCACGCCGAGACGGGGCTGGTGTGCACCCGCGTTTCGGAGCAGCGCCGGAACTGCGCCACGCGCCGGGCGCGGCCAGCCAGCACCGCCACCGGCACGCCCAGCCCCTTGGCCAGGGAGGTGATGGTAAGCACTTCGGGGGCCGCGCGGCCTAGCCCGAGGCAGGCGCGCGGGAGGCTCCCTCCCCCACCCCGCCCGAGCGGCCGGCTGGCGCTGGGCCCGGCACCCAACACCCCAAAGGCCTGGGTGTCATCCAGCAGCAGCACGGCGCCGGGGTAGGGCGCCAGCAAATCAGCATATTGCTTGAGCGGCGCGGGGCCCCGGCCAGGGTGCCAGCCATCGGCCACGAGCCAGGGCGGACGGCCTTGCTGCGCGTACGCGTGCAGCAATCGGCTTAAATTCAAGAGATTATCTGTCTCAAACTGCACCACTGGCAAGCCCTGCGCTTGCGCGCGCAGCCCGCCCCACCGGCCCACTGGGTACAAGCCATTTTCGAGTAGCACTACTCCCCTCGCCGGCACCAGCTGGAAGACATCCCAAAACAGATGCAGGGTCGAGGGGGCTAGCAGGCCGGCTTCGAGGCCCTGCCGCCGGGCCACGGCGTGGGCTACTTGCCGGGCGCGGTTGTCTTCGCCCAAGGCGGCCGGGCGGCCGGTAGTCAGCACCAAGCCCGCGGGCGGCGGCAGCACCCGCGGGCCTAGGTAAAGAGCGGAAGTAAAGTCGAGCACGGGGGTGATGGGATGAGGAGGGGGTAGGGCGCCTGTCATGGCGAGCAACGCGAAGTAATCGCCTCAGAGTATAGTCGTTTGGGTGTCGTGCTGGGGTGATTGCCGCGCTCGCAATAAATGATAGGTAGTTCCCTACCCCCTCCTTACCCCAGTACCTCATTACTCTACCATGCGGCGGGGCTGGGGCGGCATAAGGGGCTGGCGCGGCGCGAGCTGCCCGTTGAGTTGGCGGTTGCGGCGCAGTTGGCCCTGCTGGATGGCCACCTGGCGCTCAATGAGCTGCGACGGTTGCAGGTAGCGCTCCTCGTTGTCGGGCAGGTTCTGGCGAATGTCGCCGAGGTCGGTGGCCAGGTCGATGCCCGTCACGGCTTTGTAAGCGTGGATGTAGCGCTGAATTTCCTCGCGCCAGTAGTGGGCCCAGTTGGCGGCGTTGGTAGCGCCTACGGTCAGGCTATTCCAGGAGCCGTAGCGGATACTCAGCAGCAGCTGCTCGCCAAAGGCACCTAGGTCGTGGAAGTGCGTGATGTTGGTCGGGTTCCAGCCTTGCAGACTCTTCATGTTGTCCACGCGGTCCATCCAGGGCTCGGTGTAGGGCACCATGATGCGGCCACCCAAAAACTCGCGCACCTCGGGCCGGGCCAGTATCCACTGCTGGGTCAGCATTTCGCCGCGGGCCGTCCAGGGCAAGTCACCGTATTGGTTATGCGCGCCTTCGGCCAGGGTCAGGTGCACTTCGCGCAGGTGGTTGAGGATGGGGAACCCATCGGGAATCACGGTCGTGAAGTTGGCCTGCTGGTAAAACTCGATGCAGGCCCGCAGCAGGTTGTGAAAGCCCCGCAGGAAAAATGCGCGGTTTTCGGCCACCGCGATGGGCTGCACGCCGCGCCCAATCAGCCCGAAGCCGTACTCGTACTGGTACTCCAGGTTGCGGCGGTTCATAGTGAGGCGGTTGCGCTCGTCTTCGATGTAGCCCCAAATGACGTTGCCGAGGGGCCGCAGCGGGTCGATGGCCAGGTTGGCGAGCGGGTCGGGGCCGGGGCCGGGCCGGCGCACGTTTTGGAAGCGCAAGCTCAGGGCGTTCATAGTTTGCACTAGGCCGCCTTCTTCGTGCCAATACGACCAAATCAACTCAATAAGCGGCGGCGATTGCAGCTTCGATTTCAGAATGCCGTAGCAAATGTCGTCGCCCCCGATTAGGTCCTTAGGGTCCTTCAAGGGCACTTCCGAGAGCTTCTCGCGGATGAGTTTGAAATACGGCAGCACCTTGCCCTCCTCGTTTTCGAGCTGCTCTAGGTAGTTATCGCGCAGCGCGCCGAGGCTGAAGGCCGGCCCGCCGATGCGGCGCAACTCGTCGGTATTGCCCAGACGGTTGGGGCGCTGCAAGTTCAGGTTACCTCCCTGAATGTCCATCTCGTCGTCGATGGCCAGACCGGCTTCCTGCATCATAAAGAACTCGGTGGCGTACTTGAGCATGGTGTAGGAGGCCGCGCGGCTGAAGGGCAGCTGCCGGGCCTGGGCATAGTCGCGGGCCTGCTTACCCTCCTTGCCGTCCTGGGTGCAGAGCACGCGGTCGATGAAGCCGCGGTAGCGGCTGAAGTTGAGGGTGCGGCGCCGAATGAGTCCCCAGAGCGTCTGGTCGAAGGTTTCTTCGCGCTTGGCCTCCTGCATGGTCACGCGCACGGGCGGCTGCTCTTCTTGCTCCTGCACCCGTAGCTTGAGCGGGCCGAAGTCGAAGATGGACGGATTAATAATTACGTCTCTGCCGGCGCGCTTGGTCACGTCGCCGCCACCCGTGACGGCGCCCGCGATGGTGAGCGTGCCGGCCGCGTCCCAGGTGCGGATGTCCCAGACCAGCTCCACGCTCTGCTTGTCGGCCAGCGGCACTTTTTTGGACACCACCGCCAGCTTGCCAAACAGGAACAGCCCGTCGCTGGGCTCGGGCCCGACGCTGAGCTTGAGCACGTCGTTGTCGATAACAAAAGGAAACTCGTGAGTTTGGGCGGCGCGGTTGTCGGCCAAGTGGTCAAATTTCAAGCTAACCGAGCCCCTCGGGCTCAGCGACTCCAGCAGGGTTTTGCCCTGGGGGTCGGTGCTCAGCGTCAGGGTCAGGGTGGAGTCGTCGCCGAGCGCCACCTGCGACGCATCAATGCTTAATTCGCGGTGCATGAGTACGGGGTTTTAAAGTGAAGGTGGAAGTCGGGGCGGGGGTAGGCGGCGGGGCCGCCAGGGCCGGCGCCGTGCCGTAGGTGCGGGCTCGGTTCAGGGCCCAGCGCTCCAGCAGGTGCGACAGCACGCGCACCTCGTCGTTGGTCGAGAGGCGGCCGTCGGCCTTGGCCTGGCCCACCACAGCAAATACCAGCGACGGCGCAGCGTGCTCGCGCAGGTAGGGGTGCTGCTGCCACGTGTCGTAAAGAGCTTGCAGCTGCGCGGGCTGGCGCTCGGCCAGCGGGAAAATATCGGCCACCCGCTGCCCTTTTAAGGACGCCGGCCGGTGGCTGAGCACGAGGTCGGCGAAGACGGGCAGCACGGCTTCGAGCCGGTGAATGAGGTCTTGCTTGTCGGCCCCTAGGTCGGTGGGGGGGTAGAGGTCTTCCCACTGCTGGCTTAGGGCGGCCCATTGCGGATGCGGAAACATCTTGGCCCCCAGCGCGATGCTGATTTTCATCCGAATCCAGGGGAAGGGGTGCGGGCCGTCGGTGCCGATGCGAAACACGAAGTAGCTCGGCAAGCTCACCACGCTCAGCAGGCCGTAGGTGGCCGTTATGCCCAGGTGGCCTAGCGCCCAGCAGTCCGACAAAATCTCGTTGAGCCAGCGGCTGAGCAGCTGCCAGGGCAGGGCGTTTTCTTTAGCGCCATCGGCAATAACTTGCTCGATGGCCGCCCGGATAGAACTCGTCAAATCGAGCAGCTCGGAGCCCTGGTGGCCCACCTCATGAATAAGCGAGGAGGCGATACCCGAGCCTATCATGCGCTCGCGCGGAATCTGAATCACGCCCACCGGGCTTAGGTCGCCGCCCGGCAGGCGGGTGCGCGCCCGCCGGATGGCCGCCCCGTGCCCGCGCTCCAGAAAGCAGATGAGCGGCGGCGGGGTATAGTAGCCGCCGGGCAGGGTTAGGGCGTCTTCGGCCAGCACGTCGAGGCCCGCCACCCAGGTGCCGGTGCCGTGCTCACTGCGCTGCCCCAGCACGTCGGCGAAGATGTCGACCTGGTCGAGCAGGTTGTTGAAGCGCAGCTTGAGCAGCACGTAGCGGGCCTGGGTTTTGGCCGCGCTCAGGCGCTGGCTCTCAGGGCTCCGCAGCCAGCCCACAAAAGCGAGCAGCTTGCGGCGCAAATCGAAGGCCACGTGCGCCAGGTGCGCGTTGATGGCCGCCTGCGCTGGCGCCGACACCGCCGCCGCCAGCACCATCGGCGTGCTCAGGGAGAATGAGCGCACAGTCTGGAGCCGGCTGAACAAAGCCAGCGTTTCATTCACCAAAAATCGGGTATCGGCGGCGGTACGCATTTTTTTAGGTGAGGAGGTGAGCGAGGTGAAGGGGGGTAGGGCTCCCATCATAGCGAGCCCGCGCTGCAATCGCACCCGAACGATACCGCTCCGGGCCGCCGCGGCGGGCGACCCGGAATACTAGGTAACGCACTACTTTATAAGTTGATAACCAGCGTGCGGCCGCGACGCATCCAGGTGCCGCGGGTAGCGCGGCCAGTGGGCGCAGCACCGTAGTCGCTCTGGTTGTCGGGCTCGTCGTAGCCCGCTTGGTCGTAGCCGTTGTCGGCGGGGGCGTAGCCGATGTTGGCGTAGCCGTAGGCGGGGCGACCGGCGCGCTGCGGTGCGGGGCGACGCCCGCTCTGGCCGGGCCGCTGGCCCGACCGGCCGTTCATCGAGCGGAAGGTGCCATTGGCATTGCGGGGGCGCAGCAGGCCGGGGGCGTGCTGGCGGGCGGCGGCGGCCAGGGCCTGGCGCACCACGGCCGAGGGGGGTAGGGCGCGGCTGGCGGCGCCCTGGAGGCTGGCGGCACGGTTGATGGCCGCGTTGGCGAAGCGCACATAGGCGCGAGCGGTTTCAAATTCCTGGTCTTCCGGGCTCAGGCCTTCTAGCTCCAGCTCGAATAGGTTGCTGGCCAAGGAGCCCAGCTTGCCGCCCACCATGCCACCCATTGGCCCGCCCACGAAGGTGCCCAGCGCGCCACCCACCACGGGCAACGCTTTCTTGGCCACGGACTTGAGCGCGCCGCCAATGGCACGCCCTACCCCCGACTTGGCGAAGCTGCTCACCGCGCCGGCTGCTTTCTTGATGAGGCTGCCCAAGAACATGTTCAACTCCTGCTCGTTGCTGATTTCGAGCAGCTCGTGGGCCAGCTCCATTTCCAGGGTTTCGTTGAGCTCGCCGCTCATTTCGAACGACTCACCCTGAGTCTCGCCGCTGGTTTCACCCAGGTATTCGGGGTTGAACTCGAAGGTTTCCAGGGACTGGCCACCTCCTTCAAACTCTTGGCCGATAGCTTGTTCAAATTCTTGGGAAAATTCGTTGTTATACATGGCATTGGGCATGAAAGTGAAGGGTGAAAAAATAGCAGTAGTGCAGGGCCTAAGCCCCGAAAATCGTTGGCTGTAGCGCGCGGCGCGGCTAAGCGGAGCCCGGGCTTCGTGCTACACATCGTAGAGCACCAGCGTGCCGCCCCGGCGCACCCAGCTGCCGCTCTCGGCCCGGCGTGCGGGCCCGCTAAGCATGGGCAGGGGCTCTTGCAGCAGGCCGGGGGCATAGAGGGGCGCCGAGGCGCTGAGTACCTGGCGGCCCAGCGCGCCCAGGCGCAGGTGGGGCTGGCGGCGCTGGGCGTGGTGGGCGCGGCGCGCCACATCGGTGGCAAAGCGCACGTACGAACGCGCGATTTCCAGTTCCTGGCTTTCGGGGCTCAGCGCCTCCAGTTCCAGGCCGAAAACGCGCTGCGCGTTGCTGGCCAGCCAGTTGGTAGCCTGGGTGCCGGCCCATTGCCCGGCTTGGGCGCCGAGGCGGGCACCCTGCGCGCCCAGCTTGCCGCCTAGGGCGGCGCCCGCTTGGCTGGCTAGGCCAGGCAGCGTTTTCTTGCCCAAGTCGATGAGGTAGCGCCCTACCCCCTGCCCAACCGGCGACTTCAGCAGGCCCGAGGCGGCGCCGGCGGCCTTTTGGATGAGGCCGCCCAAAAAATGGCTCAGCTCCTGCTCGTTGCTGACTTCCAGCAGCTCGTTGGCCAGCTGCTCCTGCTCGTTGCTCAGCTCAAAGGTTTCGTTGCTGAACTCCTGCTCGAATTCCTGCCCCAACTCCTGGCCGTACTCGCCGCTGGTTTCGAAGCTGTTTTCATACTCGCCGTTGGTAGCGGCTCCGGTTTCAAACTCCTGAAGGGTTCGGTCGATATTGTGCATGGCTGGGAAAGGGTGAAGGCGTGATGCCCTTCCTTTTCCAAGCCTAGTGCCAAGAACAAAAACGCCCCTTGCAGCACGCTGAGGGGGGTAGGACCCGAAATAAATTTCGTACTCGCGGCCCACGGCCGGTTTTGACGAAATAGTTTTCGCCCGATTTAATTTGCTGAATAGCCCACCCTAACCGCCTTTTTAACCCTTCCTCGCTTGGGCCACCGAGTCGAGGTAGGCTACGGGTGACGAACTGAACCGGGGCGGACATTACTTCTGCCAAGTCCTTGACTACCCCGATTAGGTTAGGTGCTTGGTGGAGCGACCCAGCCGGTATGACCTGCTGGACAACCTACCCCGAATGTCCTACCCAGGGACTGTTGCTCCACCAGCAAGGCGTTCTGAAAAAAGCCCCGGCTGGCCCCCTTCTCAATGGCCGAAGGCTACTGCACTCCCCCAGTGCACGAGCTGCCGCACCAGCCCGCTGGCCTCAATTTTTAATGACCTTTGCTCACTACGAACGCCCGGATTAACCCGTACGCACAACCTCGCTAGCACTAGCCCTTCCTACTGGTGCAGAAGGAGCTAATGCTAGCGAGGTTGTGCATACGGGCCCGGCGATATAGCTAGGGTTTAGCCAGCTTTATGGAGCATATGACCAGCATTTTCCGGGCGTACCTGGGCGTTGCCGTCCAATGTTGTGCTGAATGTCTAGTTCACCTGTCGGCTCTTTTTTAAGGTCGGCCGGCACCTGCGCGCCCGCGCCACTTTTGGAGATGGTCGTGCCGCCATCCACAAAATAGATGGCGCCCGTCACGTAGCTGGCCTCGTCGGAAGCCAGGAACAGGTACACGTTGGCCACCTCTTCGGTGGTGCCGCGGCGGCCCATGAGTACACCCTCGGTGGTTTGTTTCTCCATTTCGGCCGTCATTGGCCCAGTTTCTTTGTGGGTCCAGGCCGTATCAATGGGGCCGGGGCCGACGCAGTTGGCGCGCACACCGTGCTTGGCCTGCTCGGCGGCAATGCCTTTGGTGAAGGCGTGGTTGAAGCCTTTGGTGCCGCCGTAGGGCGTGTTCATCGGCTGGCCCATTTGCCCAGACTCCGAGCCGGCGGTCACGATGTTGCCCCGCGTTTTCTGCAGTTCGGGCAGCGCGGCCCGGCTCATATGGAAGGTGGGGTAGATGTTGTTCTTTATCAGGTACTCAAAGGCTTCTACCGGATACGCGTCCAGCTCGCTCACCGCCGGAAAAGTCCCGGCGTTATTCACCAAAATGTTGAGTTGCCCAAAGACCCCCACGGCCGTCTGCACGCAGGCTTCGGCCACGGCTTGGCTGGAGAGGTCGCCCTCAAAAGCGGTGGCCTGGCCGCCGGCTGCGTTGATTTCGTCAACCACGGCCTGCACGGGGTCTTGCGGAAAACCCGCGACGACGACGGCAGCGCCCTCCTTGGCAAATTTCTTGGCAATGGCCTCGCCTATGCCGGCGCCGCCACCGGCCACGATGGCCACTTTGTCCTGAAGTCGGTTCATGGAATGAAAATTTTATCTTATTAATATACTATATGCCAACCACTTGCGTCCCTGGCATGCTGTGCCAGGCGCGGAAGCCGAGTACTTCCTGCGTCTCAGCGATATTACTGATGATGGAGCCCGCAATGGCAGCCGGCCGCGAGCAAACGCTCTACGACACCATCCCAAGTACGCACGTCGTCGGGGAAGCCGTGCAGCAAGAGCACGACCGGGGCAGCAGCCGGACCGCGCCGCTCGTAGGCAGTGCGCAATACGGCTGTTTCAAGCGAGTGGGTGGGCACCATAAGGAAGCAGTTAGCAGGCTATAAAATAGACGATTACTTGCGTTTACTCAGGCAAGTCAAACTCTTTTATAGAAGCGTGAAAAGGCAAGCGTGCCTGCGTCCTGCTGCGCCTTACCCCGCAGCAGGACGCTTCCGTAGTGGCGCTAGTAATTGGGATTACTGCCGCTAATCAGGCAGCTGGTTGATATCGGTCGGCTCCACCTTGGGCTGGGCATTGGTGGCGTGGCGATACTGAGTCGATGACGCGTAGGCCTTGATGCGCACCCGGTTGATAGAGCCCAGCGGCAGGTGCTCGGGTAGGCAGTGGAAGGGGTTGTAGGAGAGCACATCATCGGCATACACGCGGCGGGCGGGGCTGAAGGTATCCTGCGCTTGAAGCACGATTTTGCCCAACGCCTGGTAGGGGCTCTGGTCCTGGGGCCAATCAATGGACGCATCTTCCACGGGCATGGTCTTCAGGTCCGTGCACAGCTGGGCGCGCAGTTCATACTCGCCCCCCTGGGTGCGAAAAAATTCGGACACCATGTCGCGGTAAGCCCCGGGTTCTGATACATCCATTTCCTTGCCGGCTAGCGCCTTAAGGTTATCTGATAAGGGGGCGATGCCTACCTTGGCCACGTAGTCGCCGTAGCGAATAGCACCGAGCGTGGTATAGGTTTCGCCCAGGATGTGGTTGTTAGGATGGGCCTGCACAACCAGCGGTAACTCCTTCTTCGTGCCGACGGCTTCGAGCACTTTGTCGGCTAGCACGCCCACTTCATTAATGATAGTTTGGACCACCTCGGGGCTGTGCGCCAGCTTCTCAATCCGCAGTTGCATGTCGTGGTAGCTCTTCACGTCGCCCGTCGGGATGATGGTATCGTTGACCAGTAGGAAATCCTGGGTGAGGGCATCGGCTTCTTCCGCCAGAAATTTCTTACCCTCTACCCCGATGATTTTCAGAGCAAAGCCTTTCACGGCGGGCTGGTTATCGGGCTGAATGGCACCTGGCGAAGTGGAGAGCCGAATGATAACCGGGTAGGTCTTGGCCTCCTTAAACATGCCCTGCGCTAAGTGTTCGGGCAGGTTGGGGTGCACGTGCAGCTCGCCCCGGATGATGCCGTGGCTCTTGGCGTGCGCATCGCGGATGGCGTGGCGGTTCTTCTCGAACATCAGGCGGGCAACCCGCGCCATGGAGGCGACGGTTTCGTCCCCCAGTTGGTCTTCATTGGGTTGGATTTCTTCGACGCCCTCAGCGAAGCGTACGTAAGCAGTAGGCAGTGACATAAAAAGAGAATGGGGTTGGGTGAACGAAGGGCCAAAACACTTATCTGTGTGCGTGGGTAGCGCGGCTAGGGCAAGCTTGGAGCTGGCTGCGGGCGCCACGTATTTGGGTAGCGCTGCAACTAAGCCGGCCTGTAAAAAGCCCCAACACAGCGAAGCATCGGGGCTTTTTTAAGTAGTGGAATCGACTAGCTGGCTGGCCGCGCACGGCAGCGCCGGTGACTATTGGAAAGCCATTTTGAGCCGCGAGGCAGCAAAATCCTGCGCCTCGTTGGCCAGCGGCACGACGGCATAGGTGCCAAAGAACTCGTGCGTAGTGCCTGTATAGAGCTGGTAGGTGGTCGTGACACCCGCCGCCGTGAGCTTATCGCGGAGCAACTGGCCTTCGGTCTGCAACGGGTCGATTTCGGCGGCGATGATGGTTGTGGGGGGTAGGCCCTTCAGGTCCGCTACATCGACCAGCGAAATCAGCCGGTTGTCGCCATCGGCGGGCGTATTGAAGTACAGGCCCGTGAAGTACTGAATGTTGGGCCGGTTGAGCGGCACCGCGTTGGCGTAGGTATTGTAGGACGCCGTATTCAAGTTGTTGTCGGCCACGGGGTATACCAGCAGCTCGTGCACCGGCAGGGCCAGCCCGCGCTCGCGGGCCAGGATGCACACGGCCGCGGCCATGTTGCCGCCGGCGCTTTCACCAGCCACCGCAATTTTAGCGGGGTTCACGTTGAGGGTGGCCGCGTTGTCGCGCACGTACTTATAAGCTGCGTAGGCGTCTTCGTGGGCCGCCGGAAATTTGTTCGCCGTTTCGGAAGCCAGGCGGTAGTCAACCGAAAACACCACAGCTCCGGTGCGCTCAGCTAGGGCTTTAGCCGAAGGCTCGTACACGGCTAGCGAGCCGATAACCCAGCCGCCGCCGTGGTAATACACAATGGCCGGGCGGGCGCCGGTGGCCGCGGCCGTGGGCGTATACACGCGCACCGGTACGCCATCGGGCGCCGAGGCTGCCGTGTAGGCTTTGGGCAGCACCATCTGGCTAACCGCTACGGCGGCCGACGGGGCGCTGCGGTCGTTCTTGGCCAGCAGCGCGTTTACGGCATCGGTCACGCTGTGCGTCATGCGGGCCTGGCGGGCCGACAGGGTGGGCAGCATCGGGTCGTTGAAGGCCATAAACTGCTCAATGACCGCCCACATCTGGTCATTTTCGTTGGGCGCGTAGCTGGGCTTAGCGCCGATGGGCTGGATGAGGCTGGGCGACGAGTCGCTGTCTTTTTTACAAGAAGCCAGCGGGGTGCCTACCGTAGCTATAAGGGCGGCGAGCACGAACAGGCGTGGCAGGCGGCCGAGGAAGTGCCCGCTGGTTGGAAATGAGTGGGGGTGTTGCATAGAACTGGAAAAGGAAACAGAGTCACGCATACGTATGCCAGCCCGCGCCCCCAGCGCCCAGGGATGAATTGGCTGCTGGCCGGGACGAGTTGCCTACTTAAGCGGGTGAATAGCCTGCTGGCCTTTTTCAGGAAATGAACTGTTTGAGGAATTGCTGGACACCTTCGCTATAGCTGCGCGAAGAGCTTAGGTGCGTGCCGTCGTGCAGGGTCAACAGGAACTCGCCGTGGGCCCAGGGGTGCAGTTCCTTGACCTGCTGCATGTTGACAATCAGCGAGCGGTGGATGCGTAGGAACTGGGCCGGGTCGAGCTGCCGCTCCAGCTGGCTCAGGGTAGCGCGCAGCACGTGTTCGGTGCCTTGGGCATGCACCGTGACGTAGTTCGCCGCTGCTTCCAGGTACTGAACCTGGGCCGTGGGCACAAAGTAGTAGCGGCCCGGCTGCTTGATGAGCAACTGCGTTGGAAACGTGGGCGTGGCCGGGGCGAGCGGCAGCGTGGCCAGCAGGGTGGCAAGCTGCTCTTGGAGCACCCCTTGTTGCCGCTCGATGCGCTGGCGCACATGGGTGAGGCAACGGGCAAATCGGTCGGGGTCGAGCGGCTTGAGTAAGTAATCTACCGCGTGGTTTTCAAATGCTTGCAGGGTATACTGGTCGTAGGCCGTGACGAAAACAACCAGCGGCACGCGCGCCAGGTCCTGCACGCGCTGCAATACCTGCAGGCCGCTAAAGTCGGGCATCTGCACATCTAGAAAAACCAGGTCGAGGCTACTATCCCCCCGCAGGGCCGCCACGGCCTCCGTGCCATTGCTGCATTCGCCCTGGATGAGGAAGTCAGGCTGCTCAGCCAGCAGTTGCCCAATGCGGCGGCGGGCCAGGGGTTCATCGTCAACTAGCAGGGTGCGAATGGGTTCCAAAAGTTTACGCGCGAGGTTAGGTGAGAAATGGCAGTTCCAGGTGTACGGTGGTGCCCTGGCCGGGCGCCGGGCGCAGGGCCAGTACGTAGTGGTCGCCGTAGAGGGCCCGCAGCCGCTGCTCGCTGTTGGTGAGGCCTACCCCCCGGGGGCCGGCCGAGGTAGGGCCGGGCCCCGAATCGCGCACTTCCAGCACCAGTTGCCCGTCGTGCCGGTCGGCCTGGATGTGGAGCTGGCCCGGCCCCCCCGCGCTCAGCCCATGCCGTACGGCGTTTTCGACCAGCGGCTGAAGCAGCAAATGCGGCACTAAGGCCGATAGGGCGGCCTCCGAAACTTGGTACGAGACGGCGAGCCGGTCAGAAAACCTCACCTGCTCCATGTCTAGGTACAGCTCGATGAAGCGCAACTCGTGGGCCAGCGGTACTTGCTGCGCTTCGGTGTGGTCGAGCACCATGCGCAGAAATTCGCCGAGCTTGGCCGTCATGCGCTGCGCTTTCTGGGGCTCGTCGCCGATGAGCGTGGCAATAGCATTGAGGGTGTTGAAGAGAAAGTGCGGGTTGAGCTGCTGCTTGAGGGCCAGCAGCTGGGCTTGCACGAGCTGCATTTCCAGGCGCACGGCGTCCAGGTTGCGGCGCTGCCATTTGTCGTGGTAGTCCAGGGCGTAGGCCACGAACAGCACCATCCAATAAATGGGAATCCAGGCATTGACCGACCCCAAAATAAGCGACCAGGAAACCGGCGCGCCGGGCACACCGCATACGTACAGCGCGCCCACGTACAGGCCACGGTAGAGAATAGTCAGCCCCACGCTGGCCCCGGCGTGCACCAGCAGGTAGGGCAGCCAGTGGGCGCGGCCCGCCGTCAGGTTGAAGCGCGTGGCCAGCCGGAAAACGACCGGGGTAAGTAGCGTCCCAATCAGCCCGTATATCAGTGGGCCCAGTAGCAAGGTGCGCCAATGCAGCGGCGTGACCCCCGTGAGGGCCTGCCCGTATGCAAGCACTATCATCAAGAGCGTAAATACGCCCCAGGCCAGGGCCACGCGCAACCAGGTAATGCGATGAAATAAGGACATGCGAGGGAGAACAAACCGGTCCTCTCCAACGCGTAATCCATTCGGCAAGTTGGCTGCTGCCCAAAATTTGCGAGTGCCAGCACGGCGCTGCGTGGCAGGCGTATCCCTACCCGGCAATAGGTTGGTTGAGGGGGTAGGGTTTTTCCTTGAATTACCGATTTTCGAGCAGTTTGGCAAACATTGCCAGCAGCCAGCGCTCAGGCAGCAAGAGCAAACAGCGCTTGCTAGCACCGTGGGGGTAGGTAGCCAGAAAGTGTTGGATAGCGGTCACTACCTCCGTCGGAGTCATCAAGTGCGGCGTTCTGCACCAGTTGGGTAGCGGCTACTTGACGGTCTGCTAGCTTGGAGCGCGGCTACTGGTGGGTGAAGTGCTGCTGCAATAGGGTCATGACCTTCTCCTTGGTCAGGGGCTTGTTGAGAAAGCCGGCAATCGGCAACTCCTGGGCGCGGGCTAAATCCAGGGGGTGGAGCGAGGTAGTGAGCATGACGATGACAATCGCCTGCCGCTGGGCCAGCGGCATTTGCACGTAAGCTTCCAGAAAGGCCAAGCCATTAAGCACCGGCATATTCATGTCCAGCAGAATGAGCCGGGGGCACGTCGCGTTTTCGGCCGTACAGGTCTGCACGAGCGTGCGCAGGGCCTGCTCGCCGTTCTCGGCCAGAAACACCTGCTCGGTCACTTCCATGCGCGTGAGCAGCAGTTTGTTGAGGTAATTTGTAGTGGGGTCGTCATCGACCAGCAGCACACTCGCTAAGATAGACATGGAGAAGAAAAGGGCGTCAGAAACGACTCGGCCGGGTGCTCCGAAAGCCGCAGCATCTGCTGGGCCGCAGGGTTCAACTGCACCCCGTCGAAATCGACAATCTCTCCGCTCGCCTCGTAGCGGGGCTGCATGAGCATCACGCCGGAGACGGACAGGTTTAACAGCAGAGACGAGAACCCGGTGGGGTCGAGGACATCGGCGGGCAGGGCCGCAGCAGCATCAGGCATAAACGAAAGAACGTAGCCGCGACAGTCAGGACGGAGGCAATAGATTAAAAAGCAGCAAGCAGCGAGGCTGTTCTACGTGGCCACCAGGAAAAATGGCGGGCGAGCAGTACGTTCGGCTTGCCTTGTGTTAGGGGTTTGCGCACAAAGTCGGCGACGGGTAGTAGGTTCCGCTTGGGTAAGGGGGTAGGGAGCCACACACGGGGTAAGCGAGAAGCTGGCAACATACAGGAAGCTACGCTACGCAGGAAACGCGACGGTAAAGGTCGAGCCAACGCCCAGCGTACTGGTCACGGTGATGGTGGCCCCGGCGTTTTCAATCAGGCGCTTAATCATGTAGAGGCCCACGCCCGTGCCCTCCACATGGGTGTGCAGGCGCTGAAAGGCTTGAAACAAGCGTTGCTGCTGGCTTTCGCTCAGGCCCAGGCCATTATCCTGCACCGTGAGCACCACCGCTGCTGGCTGGCGCTCGGCGCGCACCCACACCTGGGCCGGGCGGGCCGGGTCGCGGTACTTGAGGGCATTGTTGAGCAGATTATAGACGATGGAGCGCAGATTAGCCGGCGCGAAGCGGACCGACAGGCTGTCCGGGATAGTGACCTCCAGCCGCGCTTGGGCCGCCGTCGCCTCGGCGGCCAAATCTTCCTGCACGGCGGCTACCAGCGGCCCCAGCAGCACCGGCTGCGCGGGGCCCGCGGTCGTTTGCTGCAGCCGAATCAATTCGGTGAGTTGGTCGATGGTCAGGCGAAAGCGGCTCACAGTGTTGTCGAGCAGCCCCAGCAGCGGGCCAATCAGCGGTTGCTGCTGCACGTCCAGGGGTAGGGTGTCGCGCAGCACGGCCAGCAATCCTTCTAGGTTGGTAATCGGGGATTTGAGGTCGTGGCTGGCCGTGTACACGAAGGTATCCAGGTCGGCGTTGGTGCGCAGCAGCCGCTGGTTGCTGATGTGCAAGGTCTGGTTAGTGCCTAGTAGCTCTTGGTTGACGGTCGCCAGCAACTCCTGCTGCTCGTGCAGCTCGTGCGTGCGCCCCTGCACCCGGGTTTCCAGCTCCTGGTTGAGCTGCTCGACCTGCTGGCGGGCGCGCACTTGCTCAGTCACATCATAGGAGAAATCGAGTACGCCATCGATGCGGCCCTGCGCGTCGCGCAAGGGGTGCAGGTACAGGTTGAGAAACACCTGTTCGGGCTGGCCGTTGCCCTTGAAGTCGAACCAACCTCCCAACTCATGGTGGTAGTACGGCTCGCCAGTTTGGTACACCTGGTCAAACAGGGCCACTACCCCCAACCCCACCGACTCTGGGGTGCCTTCGCGAAACGGCCGGCCGAGGAAGGAGCGGTGCGGAAACAAGCTCTGGTAGGACGGGTTAACGAACTGGTAGATATGGTCGGAGCCCTGGTAGACGGCCACGTAGGCGGGCAGTTGCATCAGCACCTCGTGGAAGCGCTGGCGCTGGGCTTCGGCCTCGGCACGGGCGGCCTGCTCGCGGGCCTGGCTGGCACGTAAATACGCTTGGCCCTGCACCTGGGCCGTAATATCGAGCACAGAATGGATAAGCTGCACGACGGTGCCGTGCGCATTGAGTACGGGGGCATTGAGCGGTTGCCAGTGGCGCTCAATGAACTGGCCGGGGTGGTCGGGGTCGGGCACATCGTAGTGCTGCTGGGCCATCTCGTGGGGTTGGCCGGTGGCCAGCACTTGGAGCAGCGAGGCGTGCAGGTTGTGCACCGCTTGAGCCTCGGGCGCCTGCGGGTTGTCGGGAAACGCATCAAATAAATACTGCCCGACCAAGTCCTCGCGCAAGGTCAGGGTAGCGGCCAGGTAGGCGTCGCTCACGGCTTCAATGACCAGCTCGGGCGAGAGCAGCAAATAGGGCCTGGGCAGGGCATTGAAGAGAAGCCCTAATTCTGGCGCGACGAGCATGGTCGAAAGTCAGGAAAGCAACAAGGTAGCGAAGGTACAGCGCTTCGCTACCCCCCCCCGCTGCAGTATGCTCTGGCAAATTGGTACGCTTCCCCTAAATCTTCTAACGTAGGCTGGTATGGCCAGCCGGAGTGCGCCAGCGGACAACCTCCGGCGGGGCCAGCAGCGGCGCAGTAGGTTCGACCAGTGCCGCGCTATTGGCCAAGAGTAAGCTACTGCCTAGAAGAATAGTGTGCAGAAGTGTGCAGATGCATAAAGGCAACGAAGTACGCCTACGCGTAAGATGAGGCTAGCAAAGCGCAGGATTGATAGGGTAAAAGTACCGTTTATTCCGGTTTTTTTACCGTTAGGCCCGTTGCGCAGCCGCCTAGGTTTGCAGGGGCAACACGAGTTGCCCCTCACCTTACGTGCTTATGCAACGCATTGCCATTTACGGATTTGGCCGCATCGGGCGGCAGCTGCTACGCATTGGCTTGCAGCAGCAGCTCTTTGTGCCAGCGGCCGTGGCCGATATCCGCGACGAGCCGACGCTGGCGGCCCTTTTTGCCGTCGATACCAACTACGGGCGCTGGCCCGAGCCAGTAGCCGGCCGCCCCGGTGAACTGGAGGTGGGCGGCCGGCTAATCCCGTATTACAACGCCAGCGCGGCCGTGCCCGACTGGGGCGCGCTGGGCGTAGACCTAGTAGTGGACTGCACCGGCCGGGCTACCACCCGCGCCGGGGCGCAGGTGCACCTCGACCGGGGCGCGGGGCGCGTGCTGGTGAGCGCCCCTAGCAAGACCCTGGCCGACTGCGACGCCGTGCTGCTGAAGGGCATAAACCTAGAAGATTTTGACCCAGCCCGCCACCGCATCGTGAGCATGGGCAGCTGCACGACCAATGCCCTGGCGGCTCCCATCAAGGTCATTAAGGAAGCCTTTGGCATTCAATATGGGCTGTTTTCCACGGTTCACTCTTACACTAATTCGCAGTCGCTAACCGACCAGCCGATGAAAGACCGGCGCGATTCTTGGGCAGCGGCCGAAAACATTATTCCTTCGTCGTCGGGGGCAGCGCGGGCCTTGCAGTTCATTTGGCCCGACCTGCACGTGACGGGTAAGGCGTACCGGGTGCCCACCCGCACGGGCAGCATCGCGGAGCTGACGCTGGTGACCGAGCGCGACTGCTCGGTGCAGGATGTGAACGCCGCCCTGCGCCAAGCCGCGCAAGCCGGGCCGCTGCACGGTGTGCTCGACGTGCTGGAAGATGAGTGGGCCTCGTCGCGCATTGTGGCCGACCCGCATTCTGCGCTACTCGACCTGCCCCTAACGGCTAAGCAGGGTCAGCTACTGTCGGTAGCCGCCTGGTACGACAACGAGTGGGGCTTCTCGAACCGCTTGGCTGAGGTAGCCGCCCACTTGGCCGGCGGCGCGTAGCCCCTGCTGCATTCCCTACCCCTGGTGGTGCTCGCACTGCGAGCACCACCAGCTTTGCCGCGCTACGCGAGTAGATACCAGCGCTGCGGGGCTACGCCTGGAGTTACGGGTACGAGGGCATTCACTGGGCCAATCACCAGCTGCGCTCACCCAGTACTGGCTGCGTTCCACTATTTCCGTGACGGGAAGGGTCACGCTCGCTGTTGCGGTACGCGGCCGGGGTAGCCGCCAGCTGCTGGCCGCCTTAGGTGGCCGTGGCTCTGGGCTGGCTTTGGCTTGATTGCCACTTTGCAGCCCGTTTAGCTGCCGCTGCATCCGAGTCGCCCACAATGGGTGCTTGATGGCCAACTCCCTGCCCTAGCGGCCTTTGCATTTTCCGCCTGGCTCGCTTAGGGTCACCTTCTCTTGTAACGTATGCCCACGCTACTGCCCCTTACCCCCGAAGCGCTGTGCGCTGTTCAGGTCTTCTGCGACCTGCCCGCCGACGTGCTAACCTGGCTGCAACAAGCAGGCGAGTTGCGTCGCTACGCGCCCGGCGAGGTAGTAGTAGCAGCCGACTCGCCGGCCGATAGCCTAGTGGCCGTGCTACGGGGCAGCGTGCGTTTTGGGGATGGCCCGGGGCCGGGTAACTACCGCCTGGAAGCCGGCGAGCTAGGTGGGGCCCTACCCTACTCCCGGGCCGAACGCTTTGCCCACCAAGGCGTGGCCGAAGTAGAAACCGAGGCGTATGTGCTGGCCTGCGGCCGATTTATAGAGCTGGAGCGCCTTAGCCCAGTGCTTACCCAGCGCCTCATTGGCTTGATGAACGACCGCACCCGCGCCGAGGTGCGCGCCCAGGAGCACGGCGAGCGGCTGCGGGCGCTGGGTAAGCTAGCGGCTGGCCTCTCGCACGAACTCAACAACCCCGCCGCGGCCGTGAGCCGCGGGGCGGCCAATCTGACGCAGTTGCTGCAAATCATTCCGCTGGGGCTGCTGGCGCTAGTGGCTACCAGCCCGCCCGCCGCCGCCCTGGCCACTGTTACCGACCTGGCGCGGCGGCCCCTGCTGCCCGTGGCGCTGCTGCCCGCCCTCGAAGCCGCCGACCGCGAGGCCGAGTTAGCCGATTGGCTCGAAACCCAGGGCTGCCCCGATGGCTACGAGCACGCCGCTGGCCTGCGTGAAGCCGGGCTGCACGTGGCCGACCTAGCCCCGGTGGCCGCCGCCCTACCCGCTGGTTCGCGGCCGGCCGCTTTTGCTTGGCTGAGTGGGCACCTGCTGGCCGCCCGCCTCGCGGCCGACATCAGCGAGGCCAGCCGCCGCATCAGCGCCTTGGTAGCCGACGTGAAAACTTACACCCACCTCGACCGGGCCCCCACCGCTGCGCCGCTGGTCGTCACTGAAGGGCTAGATAGTACCCTGCACCTATTTGACCACGCGCTACGGACGAAAAACGTGCGCCTGACTCGCGCCTACGCCTCCGGCCTGCCGCAGGTACTAGGCCAGGCGGGCAGCCTCAACCAAGTGTGGACCAACTTGCTCGACAACGCCCTCGATGCCCTGCCTGCGGCCGAGGGCACGCTCGCAGTGGAGGTAACGGCTGAGGCCAACCAAGTACGCGTCAGTATTACCGACAACGGACCCGGCATTCCACCCGAGGTGCTGCCGCACTTGTTCGAACCCTTTTTTACGACCAAGCCCCCTGGCGAAGGCACGGGCCAAGGGCTCGACATTGCCCGGCGCATCGTGCGGGAGCACGGCGGCCGGCTAGAAGTAACCTTCGAGCCGGGCTGCACTGTGTTTACTGCCTGGCTGCCCGCTCTTCGCCCCATCTCCTCATGAAAAAGCCGCTTATCCTCGCCGTCGATGACGACCCCCAGGTGCTGGCCGCCATCACCCGCGACCTGCGCCAGGAATTTCGCCAGCACTACCGCCTGCTGCCCGTCGGCTCGGGACCGGAGGCCCTTGCCACGCTCGACGCCCTGCGCGCCCGCGCCGAACCCCTGGCGCTAGTGCTGGCCGACCAGCGCATGCCCGAGGTGGAAGGCGTGGAAGTGCTGACCCGCGCTCGCGAGTTATTTCCGGAAGCCAAGCGCGTGCTGCTCACCGCTTATGCCGATACCACGGCCGCCATCCGGGCCATCAACTCGGCCCAGCTCGACTACTATTTGCTCAAGCCTTGGGACCCGCCCGAGCAACTGTTCTACCCTACCCTGCGCGATTTGCTAGCCAGTTGGCAGGCTACCTACCGCCCCGCCTACGACGGCCTGCGGCTGCTGGGCTACCAGTGGTCGCCACGTTCGCATGCGCTTAAGGACTTCCTCAGTGGGTATCTCGTCGGCTACCAGTGGCTTGATTTTGAGCAAGATGCAGAGGCCCGCACCCTGTTAGCCGCCACGGGCTTCTCGGCCCAGGAGTTGCCAGTGGTCATTTACCGCGATGGGCAGGCCGTGGCGCAGCCCGAACGGCAGGAGTTGGCCCGCCACCTGGGCCTGCTGGCCGCTGCCCGGCAAGAACTCTATGATGTAGTAATCGTGGGGGCAGGCCCCGCCGGGCTAGCCGCCGCCGTGTACGGGGCTTCGGAGGGCCTGCGCACGTTGCTTATTGAACGGCAGACGCCCGGCGGGCAAGCCGGCTCGTCGTCGCGCATCGAAAACTACCTAGGTTTTCCCACCGGCTTGAGTGGCAGTGAGCTAACCCACCGCGCCTGGACGCAGGCTACCCGCCTCGGAGCCGAGCTAATGGCCCCACAGGAGGTGACCAGCCTAGCCGTGCAAGATGGCTACAAGTTGCTGACGCTGAGCGACGGCAGCCAGGTGCGCGCCCGCGCCGTGGTGCTAACGATGGGCGTGAGTTACCGCACCCTGCAAGCGCCGGGCCTAGCACGCCTGAGCGGGGCTGGCGTATACTACGGGGCAGCTCGCACCGAGGCCCGCAGCTGCCGCGCCCAACCGGTTTTTGTAGTGGGCGGAGGAAACTCCGCCGGGCAAGCTGCGATGTACCTGTCGGGCTTTGCTTCCCGAGTGTATATCGTCATTCGGGGCGGGAGCTTGGCCGCCAGCATGTCGGCCTACCTCATCGAGCAGCTTACCCAGACCCCTAACGTAGAAATCCTCCCCTACACGCAGGTGTGCGAAGCATGCGGTGAAAGTTCTTTAGAGGCCGTGGTAGTACAAGCCGAAGGCCAGGAGTCGGTATGCTACCCAGCACGGGCACTATTCATTTTTATCGGTACCCGGCCCAGTACCGAGTGGATAAGTTCGCTGGCCCTGTGCGACCCGAAGGGTTTCCTGCTTACCGGCCGTGAACTGCTGGCCGACTCACGTTTTGCCCAAGCGTGGCTCGAGCCCCGCGAGCCGCACTTGCTTGAAACCAGTATACCTGGCCTCTTTGCCGCCGGCGATGGCCGGTCCGGGGCCATGGCCCGCGTTGCCTCGGCGGTAGGCGAGGGTAGCATGGCCATCAAGTTCGTTCATCAATACTTAGGAGAATAAGGTGAGGCGCTAGGATAAGTGAGCTGGCCGTCGCGCCGGGGGTAGTAGCCACGCTGGCACTCAATCAAGTGCGCCAGCCCTTACCCTACGCGAGCCGCGAAATGTAAAAATCGGTCTTTACAGCCAGCAACTAGCGTTTGTAATTGGCGAGCACATTTCGGGTTTGCTAGCGCCGGCTATCGGGAACATCTTATTTCGCGGCGGGGCCAGGGCGCGCTGCTTGCGAAGGGGGCATAGCTCGGTTCGCTCAGCTTAACGAACCTTGATTTTAAAGCGTCGATTCGCTTTCCTAGGTGCTTGAGCTAGGTCACTCTACCCCTCCAAGTTGGAGCCAGCTTTGATAATCTACCTTCTTAGGCCGGTGTAACCTGTAAGGGCTGCTAGTGAGCGGCTACATGGTTGGGATAACCTCATCTATTCGCTATTATCTTGCCTCAAAACTGAGCAATTATCGTTGAAATAAGTTCCGAAAAATTATTTATTTAATTTCTTTCCGTTACAATCCACCGCAAGGAAGTGGACCGTAGGTGGCCCACTAATCTTCCTGTTGCCAGCTAGTGAAAATATTAGAGAAAGAAACTGAAAATCAACTTATTAATCGCCTGTACGCTCGTGATGAAACGGCGATGACGTATTTTTACACCAACTATAAGAAAGCACTGTATGCCACTATTTGGCGGATTGTCAAGCAAGATGAATTGGCCGAAGACATCCTACAAGAGTGCATGCTCAAATTTTGGCTGGCCTTTCCAACCTATGATAGCAGCAAA
Source organism: Hymenobacter ginkgonis (assembly GCF_009755225.1). GTDB lineage: Bacteria > Bacteroidota > Bacteroidia > Cytophagales > Hymenobacteraceae > Hymenobacter > Hymenobacter ginkgonis. The sequence continues at coordinate 1,024,991 of NZ_WQKZ01000003.1, read as the reverse complement.
GGCCGCCTCTTTACTTGGGCACTAAATATTGGCCGAAATTTGGCCATCGACCGCTTGCGGCAATTGCGCCTCGATGCCCAGCGCACGCACCCACTAACAACGGAGTTGGCCGCCACCCTACGGGCTACCCCCTCGTTTAATCCTGACCATATTGGTGTGCGCGATTGGCTGGCTTTGCTCAACTCGAGCGACCGGCAGTTGCTCGAAACCTTGTATCTCAAAGGCTTCACGCATACGGAGGCAGCCGAAGAATTGCAGTTGCCTTTGGGCACGGTGAAGTCGCGTATTGGCCGCATCATTCGTACCCTTGGGCTGGCCATAAGGTAATGGCTGCTATCCACAGCCCAGGCCTAGCTAATATAGCGGCTGCTTAATGCACTGTCGCTCTTAGCAAAAAGGCTAGGCGCTGCAAGCTTACTGCCTAGCGCTGGGCAAATTCATTTGATGCCCGGGGCGTGTAGGCGGTATTTTCCACCTCAGTGAGCAGCTTTTAGAGGCTGCAATCAAATTACGAGTGGGCAATTAGCCGGGGCCGTCTACACACGCAGGGCAACTGCTGGCATACGAAAAGCAAGCGTTTGGATAGATTATGAGCCTACTTAGAGAGGTGATTTTTCACCCTGCTTATTTGGAGGCAATTTGCTGGCATCTCAGCTACTGGGCTGGTACTACAACCCACCCGCTGCGCTTCTACAGCACGCTCTATTTATGACCTCGAAGACAAGTCGCATCAGTGCCGTTCGCCAAGTCCTGAATTCCCTCTCAGTGATTACCCCCAACCCCAGCGAGCAAGAATTGCAACTGCTCACCAATTACGTGCTCGGACACATCTCCTTAGAGGAAGCCAACGAGTTGCTCCAAGGGCGGGGCCGCGTAATGGTTGCGCTGTATGAGTATCAGTTGGTGACCGTTTAAGTACTTGCCACACGTATGAGTGGTGCAGTAGGCACTCTACACTAAGGATGCAACCATCCACTAGATGTAGCCATACTGGTGCCAACGCTTTCCTCGAACGTCTTCGTCGGGGGTAAACTGGCAGTGGCGCACTCCTCAGCCGATACGTAGCTATTCTCTTTTCCTACGCGCTACCAGTCTGCATGGCCCAAGCCGCTACCTGGCAAGCCTACTATATGGCGCACAAATATGAGTAGCCGGGCCCACGCCAGTCACGATTTAGCTAGCTAAACATTAAAGCACTAGCGGCCAGCAATGACTAGCATTGCGTAGGGCTGCTTATAGTGCTTAATGCTGCGAATGTGGCGCTTAGCGAAGCAGAGGGGCAAGCAAGCGGCCCATGCTCACCACTCCCAAGGCCAGTGACAGGGGTAGGATAAGCAGCCACGGACCCCAAAAAGGCATCGTAATCCACCACCACGACAGGGCAGATATATCACTGATGCCTAATAACTTGAGAGCAAGCGGAGCTAATACTAGTAAACAGTATAGCCCAGTGCCAAGTAGGATGGAGCGGCCATCAAAAGGCAGCTGGCCCGACTTGAGCGGGTAGAATGCGATGGACATGGGTGGGAAAAAAAGAGGCGAATGTAATCGGTGGCGGGGAGCCGGGCAGTCTGACACTTTCGTGACGAGCTTTATTCTATCACGTCAGTTCTAAGCATTTAGTTTCATCATTCTCAGAACTTACTTGCAAGCTAACCAAATAATTTGAATTTGCCATCACCTTATTTCCGTCCCACCTTAAACAATTTTAAGGTGCAGACTTACGCTGCGGATAGGTTCTCAATCTTCTACCAGTTTCAAGGCAACTTGGGCGAAAAGCTCAACTTATGGATTTGCGTGGCTAGCTCACTCACTAATTGAGCAGCTAGCCCGGCAGGTGGGCAACGAGTTTTGGAGTGCTACTATTTTGCTAATTAATAGCAAAAATACTTGTTTTACAACATTTTACCAGCGCTATCCGTAGAAGATTATTCTATGGAAAGTGACCGATTAGCTGCCTTTGCTCGCACAGGTAGTGTGCTTTGGCAAACCTTATTGCGGCGCAGCGTTCGGCTATATATAGCACTAAGCGAACCGAATACCGATATCTTGGAGGTGGAAGCCCACCTGCGCCTGATTGAGTTTCAGCTTATGCGGCACTTGCTACAAGGTGAAACGCCCTCGCCAGCCGCTACAGCCCAAGCTCAGGAAATTATTGAGTCTGCTCAAACCAAATTCCTGAGTTCAGAGACTGAACTCGCTAAATTGCGCTGCGAGCTATCGGCCCAGCAAGCGGCTACCCCTCTGCTGTGGGCTACCTTACTACCTAGCCCTCAGCCGCTTTTCGCCAGCGAGCCACTGTAAATGAAGCTGGTCCCTGGCCCCCTAACTAACCATCTTGCCTGACGCAACTGCCTAGTATTACTGCTTGCTCTAGCTGCACTAGACAAGAAATTTGGCAAGCCACGCGCCGCCTAAGCTTACCTTTGCGGTGCGAAACAACCACTGTGGTAAGTAGCTAGTGAGGTGTAGGCACCGGCACCAGCAGATTGCCGCTATTAGCTGCGTCTTACTGCTTTCTGATGCCTTCCTGCGCAGCTACCCATAGGGTAGGGCAGTCAATAAGTTGGCGTGGCCTTCGCTAGTTAGCTCTACGCCTGCCTATGGAAAACCCTACCCCCCTGCCACTAGCCGAAGCCCGGCGCTTACAAGCGTTGCGGCCGTACCAGCTTTTTAACACGATGCGGGACGAAACCTTCGCGGAGCTCGTGCGCCTGACAGCCAAACTATTCAACGTGCCGATTGGCATCATTGCTTTTGTGGAGGAAAATGAGGTGCGCTTTGGGCTCAACTACGGGCTAGACCCGGCAATGGACCGCGTGAACCGCTGGCAAACCCTGTGCTCGGTAGCCATGCTAAACCAGGAAACCAGTGTATTTGAAAACCTGCACGACCAACCCTGCGACCTGATAAACCCTACGCTGGTGCATGAGCTTAGCCTCGGTTTTTACGCTGGTAGCGCCCTGCGCACCCACGATGGCTATCCAATTGGGGTGCTGTGCGTGATTGACCAAAAGCCCCGGTCCTTCAGCTCGGCGGAGGCGGCCATTCTGGAGCGGCTTGCTGCTGTGGTGATGAGCCTACTCGATTTGCGGCTGCACCTGCAACAACAACCCACCTGGAACCAGCAGCTTTGGGAGCGTATTTATACCCGCATCGACACCTCCGTTACGCGCCTAGAAACCCTAGCAGCCTTAGCTAATTGGGAGGAGCAGGAGGATAGCCCGGCGGCCCTAGCGTACCAGCAATCGACGCAGGAGGAGATTTTACGCGTCATTGCGGTACTCACCGAGCAAATTCAGGCGCAAGTAGTCTGACGCCCCCGCTGGCCTCCAGCGCCTTAGTTACTCCCCCTACCCTGCCCGTGGGCAGTAAGCTTTGCCTGGCGCTGGTCAGGTTCGCTAGTTGAATTTGATGCCTGATTCTCGTCGTTTTTCGCTACCCCCAGTACCGGCCGTGTTGCTGGCTATTTTAAGTGTACAAGGTGGCGCCGCCATTGCCAAGGGGTTGTTTCCGGTGGTGGGAGCGGCGGGCACTGCCAGCCTGCGCATTGGCTTATCGGCCCTGATGCTGCTGGTGGCTGTGCGCCCCCGGCTCGGCCAGCTGCGGGCCGCGCAGTGGCGGGCCGTAGTGCCCTACGGCATCGCACTGGGCACCATGAACTTCTTGTTTTACTGTGCGTTGGCGCGCGTGCCACTGGGCCTGGGCGTCACGCTGGAGTTTGTGGGGCCGCTGCTGGTGGCGCTGGCCGGCTCGCGCCGCTTGCTCGATGTAGGGTGGGCGCTGCTGGCGGGGGTAGGCATTGCCCTCATCGCCCCCTGGAGCGGCCACGGCATCGATGTACTGGGAATGCTGCTGGCGCTAGCGGCGGGCGCGTGCTGGGCGATATACATTGTGCTGGGCGGGCGGGTATCGCAGGTGCTGCCCGGCAACACGGCCGTGGCGGTAGGTATGTTATTTGCCACGTTGGCCATCTTACCGTTTGGGCTCGCCAGCGGGCAATTGAACGTACTTACCCCGCGCCTACTGGGCGCGGGGGCAGCGCTGGCATTGCTTTCCAGCGCCTTGCCTTTCACCCTCGAAATGCAAGCTCTCAAGTCATTGCCTACGCGCACTTTTAGCATTCTCATGAGCATAGAGCCCGCGGCGGCGGCCATCTGCGGTTTGCTTTTTCTGCACGAACGTCTCACGCCTAGCCAGTGGGTAGCCGTGGGGCTCGTGGTAATCGCCAGTGCGGGCGCCACGCTCACGGCCCGCCAGCCAGCGGCGGCTGTAGGGGGCGAGTAGTGCCGGGCAGCGAGCCCTACCCCCCTGGCAGCGAGCAGGGCACTTACGCTGCTAAGCGGGCCGCCAAGTTTTCTATATCGGCCCGGCGGGCCAGCACGGCTAGCCACTCGCCCGGAATGGCCTCCTCGCCATAAGCTAGGCCCGCCAAGCCGCCAGCTACCGCGCCGGTCGTATCGGTATCGTCGCCGAGGTTGATAGCTGCCAGCACCGTGGCGGCGTAGGTGTCGTGCCGAAGCAGGCACCACAAGGCTGCCTCAAGGGTGTGCACCACGTAGCCGGAAGCAGAAAGTTGGGCTGCGGGCAGCGTGGGCAAGGTACCATCCAGCACCCGCTGGTAATAGGTATCTTCGACCACGGCGGGGAGGGTGCGGGGAGGGTGCCCATACGTAGCCAAGGAGCCACCAGAAGGCGCATATGCTCATAGGCAGCAAGGGGTGCCAGGCCCTGCCCTACCCCCCTCGCCACTAGCAAGTATAAAAAGCAGCCGAGCGTGGAGCGTGGGTGGCCGTGCGTTACGCTAGCCACCTGCTCAGTCAGTGCCCAAGCAGCATTTAAATCCAAGGTTTCAGCCTGCCAAGTTTGATGAAATAGGAGTGGCAAAATCCGCATTAGGGCGCCGTTGCCATTATCGGCTTCGGCACGGGGGCCGGCCAGCGTGGGTGCCATGTCTTGGCGCAGCCGGCCGATAGCAGTGCGAGTGGCACCTCCCACATCAAAAACGGTGCCTGTAGCCGTCCAGGAGCCATAGTGCAGCCACTTGATGACGCGCTGGGCAAAGTCTCGCAGGTCGGGGCCAGTGGTGCAGCCAGCGGGGCGGGCCAGCGTTTCAGCCAGGCAAAACGTGAGCGACGAATCGTCTGACCACGTGCCGGGCGGTTGGTGGTGCGTGCCGTAGCCACGCATCCCTACCACCGGGTCGCGCCGCCGCGCTTCGCGCCCCATAAACTCGACGGGTACACCCAGCGCATCGCCCACAGCCAGGCCTAATAAGGCCGCGCGCGTGGCGGCGAGGGTAGCAGAAATAGCCCTGCGCTAGCACGAAAAATAGACTGCCAGCAAAGTAAACTTAAACGACTGGTTTGATAGTTGTCCTATTGCCTGGCGGGCCCGTATATTAGGCGGACAAGACCGCTATTTCGGCACTTATCCAAGTCCCGTCGGTGTTTTTGCCGTACCTAACGACTACTCATATTATTGGCTGGCCGTTGCCACCTACATTTGGCTTCTTCTTAATTCCTTCCTAAATGTTTTCCCCTCGCCTCAAAATTGGCTCTTACGCTGGCCTGGTAGCCGCCGTGTTTGGGCTGGCGTCTTACCGCTTCTATGAACACAGCGGCCCGCAGGGGGCGCCCGGTAAAGAGCAAATACTGGTTGGCACCATCGTGCAGGGCTTATCGCAGGCGCATTACCAGCCTGAGCGCATCGACGATGCGTTCAGCAAGCGCGTGTTCGACCTAGGTCTCAAGCGCTTGGACTACCGCAAAAAATTTCTACTGCAGTCCGACGTTGCGCAGCTGATGAAGTATCAGACTGACATTGACGACGAAATCAAGCGTGGCACCCATGAGCTGCTCGACGTGAGCACTAAGCTCATGACCGAGCGTACCAAGCAAATGCAGGCGCTGGCCCACGAGATTCTGGCCAAGCCGTTTACGTTTGACAACGAGGAGACCATCCAGACGGACTTCGAGAAGGCTACCTTCCCAGCCACCTCTGCCGACCAGCGCGAGCAGTGGCGCAAGCTGCTGAAGTACGAAACGCTGACCCGCGTGGCCGAAATGATGGACGAGCAGGACAAGCGCCACGACCGCGTCAAAGTGGCTAGCCTCGCTAAAGAGCCGGCCACCGCCGAGCCCGACCGCACGCCCGTTCAAATGGAGGTGGAGGCCCGCAAGCGCGTGCTCAAATACTACGACGAGCAGTTTGCCGACCAGCCCGACGCCAATGAGGTGCTCAGCAACTACGCCAACGTCATTGCCAATACCTACGACCCACATACCGAGTATTTTGCACCTAAAGTCAAAGCCGAGTTTGACGAGCAGCTCACCGGCCAGTTTGAAGGCATTGGGGCTTCGCTGCAGGAAAAAGACGGACTGATTTACGTGGCCGACATCATTCCGGGCTCCGCTTCGTCGCGACAGGGCGAGCTGAAAAAAGGCGATGCCATTCTGCGGGTGGCCCAGGGCGCGGCCGAGCCGGTAAGCGTCGAGGGCTGGCACACGGCCAAGGCCGTGCCGCTCATCAAGGGCAAGAAAGGCTCGGAGGTGCGCCTGACCGTGAAAAAAGCCGATGGCTCGACTAAAGTTATTTCCATTATCCGCGACGTGGTGGTGTTAGAAGAAACCTACGCGCACTCGGCCATTATCAACGACCCTAGCGGAGTTAAAATCGGCTACCTGCGCCTGCCTGCCTTCTATGCCGATTTTAACGACACCGGCGCGCACTCGTCGGCTGCCGACGTCAAAACGGAGCTAGCTAAGCTCACGGCCGAAGGCGTGAAAGGCGTCGTATTTGATTTGCGCGAGAACGGCGGTGGCTCGCTCAACGACGCCGTGGAGATGGCCGGGCTTTTCCTGCCCAGCGGTCCCATGGTGCAGGTGCACGACAGCCGCGGTACCACGCAGGTGCTCAACGATAAAGACCCGCGCGTGCAGTATAGCGGCCCGCTCGTAGTGCTGGTAAACAAGCACAGTGCCTCGGCTTCCGAGATTCTGGCCGCTGCCATCCAGGATTACAAGCGCGGCATTATTATGGGCACCACCAGCACCTACGGTAAGGGTACTGTGCAGCGCGTTATTGACCTCGACGAAACGCTGCCTCCAGAACTGGCTAGCCTCAAGCCCTTTGGCTCGCTCAAGTTCACGATGCAAAAGTTTTACCGCGTAACTGGGGGCTCGACTCAGTTTAAAGGCGTAGCTTCCGACATTGTGCTGCCCGACATTTATTCATACCTCGACCAGGGCGAAAAAGAGTCGGACTTCCCGCTGAAGTGGGACGAGATTAAGCCCGCCAGCTACCGCCCCTGGGACGACCAGCCCAACTACGCCAAGCTTGAAGCTAATAGCAAGGCCCGCGTGGTAGCTAACCCAGCCTTCCAGCAAATGAACGAGCTGGTGCAAACTCTGCGCAAGCGCAAAGACGAAACGGTGGTATCGCTTAACCTGACCAAGTACCGCGCTTTCCAGCACCAGCTCAAGGCCGAGTCGGACAAGTACGAAGCCATCCAGAAGACGGCTACCCCGCTAGCCCTGGCGCCGCTGAATACCGACCGCACTGCCCTGGGCGGCGACTCAGTGAAGGTGAACCGCTCGATGCGCTTTACCCGTGGCCTCAACAAAGACATTACGCTTGGCGAAGCCGTCAACGTTATCAAAGACCAGATGTAATCTAGCGCAAGTTTTGCTGCTTGATTTAGCATTCAACGCTCCTGAGCCATTTGGTTTGGGAGCGTTTTTTTGTGCCCCTAGCACTGCGTTTTCCGCACTGCAAACACCGCACTAATGCTACTAGTAAATCAACCTTTAAAACAGGCAGAAATAAATATTAGCAATCATCAACTTAATATCTTGGCTATCAACAGTATAATTACCCTAAATTTTCCTCGAAAATCTTTAGCAAATCGCAACTAAAATTCTTCGCAAACAGTTTATCTGGTATGACTACGCAACCGGATACCCGCATTATTCCGCTCATCCCTGCCGAGGTTTACCCTACCCCTGCCGTGATGGCCATTTCGCCAGCCGAAGCTATGCTCTCGCGCGAAGAGCAGGAGCAGCAGCGCTTGGCCGACGAGAACTGGCGCCGGTCTATTCCGGCCCAAGTTTTCCTCAACTATTTCTTCGCCATCAACTACCACCTGCAGGAAGGCGAAGGCCCCCTAGGTGGCTTGCAGCACCTGCCGTTCTTCCGCCAGCACCAAGCTGAGCTAGTTGAGGCCGACGTAGCGGCCCTTATCAAGCTGCTGCACACCTGCTGGAGCACCGAGTACGCCCTGCGCGCCACTGCCGAGTTGGGCGACGATAACTTCCTGCGTAATGCCCTGCACTGGACGTTCCCGCAGGCCTACCACACCATTCTATCGGGCCTGCAAGCCTTCCTATATACCACGGGTGTGCGCACCAACAACGGCCAGGTGATTCGCCGCGAGGTGGGCCGCTTGGTGGTGAAGAACGCCTACCCCCGCCCTATCTCGTTTTACGCAGCTGGTGCCTACGGCGACTTTAGCATTCACCGGCTGCCCTTGGCAGGCTACAAGGCAGGGCTGCACATCGCTTCGCAGGAGATTGATGCCCAGGCGCAGATTGGCCAATTCTTGCGCACTACGCGCAAGCAGAAGGCCATCACCACTCGCCAGCAAGTGCAGGCGAACCCCAATACCGCTATTCGTAGCCAGAAGACAGGCCGCCCGCTCGATAAGTGGACTGCCGCCCACTGGCAGCAGATTACCTGGCGCCTGGGCTACACAACTATTTTCGATTTGCTGGGCCGCCTGCGCATCTCGCAGAGCAGCCGCGAGATTGAGCGCTACGTGGAGGCCGACATCGACTTCCGTCTGTTTCACAGCTCGTTGCTCAACATTGTGAGCTACCTCAATGGCGTGCACGAGACTTACGTAGCCAAGGCGCTGGGCTTGGAGCGCTACGAGCAGTTGGTGCGCGAACTACCTACTCATTTGCAGAACAGCTTTGTACAAGAGCGCCTGCGCACCCGGGTGCAGCCTACGCTGCTAGGTGCCGAGCCCGCCCCGGAGCTCAAAATGGCTGCTTAAATCGCAGATTACGCGGCTATTGCTGATGCTAGCTTCAGCTAGCGAAGGCCAGCTACCTGAGTTAAGCCGCTCCGAAATCGGAGCGGCTTTTTTCGTGAGCTACTTTTGTAGCTTCATCCTCATCTTTCCCTACCAGTCAGCAATTGCCGCGCGCCGATAGAATCAGTGAAATCCGCGCAATCTGCTAAATCTGTGATTTTATGCATCACCTAAGCGAACAAGAGCTGCTGCGCCGTCAGAAACTGACGCAATTGCAAGAAATTGGCATCGAGCCCTACCCCTCCGAATTATTCGACGTAAGCTTCTACGCGCAGGAAATTTTGGACAATTACCGCCCCGAGCTCAACAACTTTCAGGAAGTATCGCTGGCCGGCCGCTTGATGTCGTCGCGCGTAATGGGCAAGGCTTCCTTCGCCGAGCTGATGGACTCCTCGGGGCGCATTCAGCTCTACATCAACCGCGACGAGATATGCCCTGGCGAGGATAAAACGCTCTACAATACCGTATTTAAAAAGCTGCTCGACCTAGGCGATTTCATCGGTGTGAAGGGCCACGTATTTACTACGCAGGTAGGCGAAATCTCGGTACACGTGACGGAGCTAAAACTACTCGCTAAAGCGTTGCGGCCCCTACCCGTCGTGAAGACCAAGAAGGACGAAGCGACCGGCGAAGAAGTTACCTACGATGCCTTTACTGACCCCGAGCTGCGCTATCGCCAGCGTTACGTGGACCTAGTGGTGAACCCGCACGTGCGCGAAACTTTCATTAAGCGGACGCAGCTGGTGCAGGCCATGCGCAACTACTTGAACGACAAGGGCTATCTGGAGGTTGAAACGCCCATCTTGCAGCCGCTGTATGGTGGCGCAGCAGCGCGCCCCTTCAAAACGCATCACAACACGCTGGACATGTCGCTGTACTTGCGCATTGCCAACGAGCTGTACCTCAAACGCCTCATTGTGGGCGGTTTTGACGGCGTGTACGAGTTCTCGAAGGACTTCCGCAACGAGGGGATGTCGCGGTTTCACAACCCCGAGTTTACCCAAATGGAGCTCTACGTAGCCTATAAAGACTACGCTTGGATGATGGACCTGGTAGAAGAAATGGTAGAGCGGGTAGCCCTGGCCCTGCACGGCAAAACGGAAGTGCAGGTTGGCGACAACGTTATCAATTTCCAGCGGCCCTGGCAGCGCTACACCATGTTTGAGGCCATTGAGAAGTTCACGGGCGTGGCCATTGGGGAGATGGACGAAGCGGCCCTGCGCGAAACCGCCGCGAAGCTGCATGTGGGCCTCGACCCCAGCATGGGCAAATCGAAAATCATTGATGAGATTTTTGGCGAGCACGTGGAGCCTAAGCTTATTCAGCCCACGTTCATCACCGACTACCCCGTCGAGATGTCGCCACTGGCGAAGAAGCACCGCGACCACCCTGGTTTGGTCGAGCGCTTCGAGGCTATCTGCAACGGCAAAGAAATCTGCAATGCTTTCTCGGAACTGAATGATCCCATCGACCAACGCCAGCGCTTCGAGGACCAGCTGGAGCTAGGCAAACGCGGCGACACCGAGGCGATGGTGCTCGACGAAGATTTCCTGCGCGCCCTTGAATATGGCATGCCGCCTACGGCTGGCCTAGGCATCGGCATTGACCGCCTGAGCATGATTATGACCAACTCGCATTCTATTCAGGAGGTGCTGTTTTTCCCCCAGATGCGTCCCGAAGGGGAAAACCAAGGTTAAGTCCTACCCTACCCTACAATCAAAAGGCCCGCTACTGAAAAAGTAGCGGGCCTTTTTTTACAAAAGCACAGAACAAATAAGTAGCAAAGCTAGAAGTGTGCGATGGGACGTCTGATTTTACGACTAGAGTGTTTAACCAATTCTAGCAGAAGCTCCTACGGCCGGCAATTTTACTAGCAATACCAAGTCAACTTCGTTCAAGCTGTTTGTATATTCTTTAACGGTAGTGGCAAATGATGGTTACACTAGATTGCGAAAAAAATCGTGTTTTTTTCGCAATCTAGTGTAAGCTATTGTTAGATAGCACGATGCCGGGCATCATTTCCGTTGCCATCATAGTCTAGGTCGTTGTCATCGGGGGCATAATCATCCCCACCTATCGAACTACCGTTGCCAGTAGCCGAAGTTGTGAGGTCGCCGGGCTCGGCCGTGGGGCGAGCCCTACCCCCCCTGCTAGCGCTCATCGAGTCGAAAAGCGCATCGGCAGCTTGGCGGTCTTCACTTACGGCGGCATCGGGGTTGGTGTGAGGCGGCTGTAGCTTGGCGAGGGCATCCTGCACCAGTTTGCCGAGGCTACCCCCCCATTTGCCTGCCGACTCGCGTAGGCCTTTGCGAGCGTCTTCGCCGGTTTCGGGCGCTAGTAGCAGGCCGGCCACTATGCCGGCCGTGGCGCCGGCCAAGAGCGAAACAATAACTTTTCCGTTGTCTGTAGGCATGGGTGAAAAAGAGTTTATGGTGGGGAATAGAGTAAGTATCAATGCGAAAGCTAACGGCGAAACCAGCATCGTGGTTGGCTGCAGCACAAAAAAACCCCGCGCTGGGCAGCGCGAGGTTTTCAGGAATAAGCTATTCGGAATCAGCCTTATTTGGCAGCGTCCTTAGCAGCATCGGCACCTTTGTTCACCGCGTTTTTGGCGGCGTCGGCACCTTTGTCGATGGCATCGTCAGCTTTGTCGGCTACATCATCGCCTTTGCCTACTAAGTCATTGATGATTTTAGTAACTTCAGCTTTGCCTTTGCCCAGTTTGTCTTGCAGTTTGCCGAGGAGTTCTTCGCCTTTGCCTTCCGCATAGGTCAGGTCTTCGTCGGTTAGCTGGGCGTACTGCTGCTTTAGCTTGCCCTTGATGTCGTCCCAGTTGCCTTTAATGTTGAGGCTGCCGCCGGCACCCAACACGCCAAGGTCTTCGAGCTTTTCTGACAGGCCTTTAAACTTGGTTTCCAGGTCTGCGCTGTATTTATTGAACTGTTCGCCTAGTTGGCCGCCATACGTTTTAGCAGCGCCTTTCCAGTTTTCGAGCGTAGTCGAGCCTTTGTCGGGAGCCAACAAGATGCCAGCGATAATGCCAGCGCTAGCGCCAGCAAGTGCGGCGAGGATGATTTTGCCCGAGTTGTTATCTTCTTCGCGGTATGCCATGAGAAGTAAAAAGTAAGTGGTGAAGAGGTGAGTTGGTTGGGACCAGGCAAGCGAGGCTCACCGGTCGGGGGTTGGCAGCTATACGGGCCGGAAAGCGGCAGGTTGGGCGAAAGGTCTTAATTTCTTAAAGCAAGCGCACTGGCAGCGGACAGCTCCTACTTGCCTGTGCGGCCCGCCTCCAAAACCTGGCAGGTCCTTGTCTCGTCTATGTGCAGCTATGGTTCCTACCTCCTTCCTGGCCTTGGCAAGCGCGGCCCTGCTGCTCGGTAGCTGCCAGCGGCCGCCTACCCGCACCACGGCAGTAGCTACTGAGTGCATCGACCCGGCCCGCATCGACCCGACGGGGGCTTGCACAATGGATTACAACCCCGTATGCGGTTGCAACGGCCAAACCTACGCCAACCCCTGCGCCGCCACTAAAGCTGGCCTGCGTACTTTCACCACTGGGCCCTGCCCTACCCCTACCCACCCCTAGTTTACTAGCGCTTACCGATTGCCTATATGGCTACTGAGAAGAAATATTTTCGCAATGCTGCGCCGTTTCGCGTGCCCACCACCGACGGCAAGCTCATTGAAGAACACATTGGCTTGGCCAGCACCCACACTAGCCAGTATAGTGTGGCGCACATGGTGGCGCCGCCGCACTGGAGCGAGCCGCACCAGCAGCCCGAATTCGACGAAATCACGATTGTGGTGCGGGGTCGCAAGCGCTTCGAAATTGATGGCGACGTGGTAGAACTACAAGCCGGCGAGTCGCTGCTCATTCGGGCGGGTGCGCGGGTACGGTACTCCAATCCATTTGAAGCCGAGTGCGAGTACTGGTCGGTGTGCGTGCCGGCGTTCAGCCCCGCCACGGTTCACCGGGAAGAATAAAGCGCGCCTACCCCTTGTATATGCCCACCACCCTTGCCACCTACCCTTTCTTAAATCTTTTGCTGCATCCTGGCCCGCAGCCAGTGCTCGAAACCGAGTGGCTAGGTTTTGCCGGCAGTACTGATTTTCGACGGGCCCTGACGGAGGCGCTGCGCTTTGCCCAGCACCACCGCGTAACGGGCTGGGTAGCCGACGACCGCCGCCTAGGCGCCGTGCGGCCCAAAGACCTGGCCTGGGTGCACTCGGCGCTACTGGTGCCCATTGGCAACCTTGGCTTACGCCGTTTTGCGCACCTCGAATCGGCCGAAACTCTCAACCGCATCACCATCGATGGCATGTATCAAAGTGCGGTGCCTGGCCTACCCTACGAGTTTCGGCATTTTACTATGCTGGCCGAAGCCCGCGCCTGGGCCGGTGCACTAAGCTAGTAAGGCAGCACAAGTGGTTTTTCAACCAGCAGTCGAATACCCTGCCTACTCCCTTCTCGCACGCGGGGGGGTAGGCAGGGCATTTTTTAGGCTCGATGCTACTTCATGCACAAAGCGGCCGTGCTGCCCAACCTAAAATGATGCCTTGGTTCTGCGCAGCTAGTTTAGGCTTATCTAATGCTCAAAACGTGGGCAGTTACAACTCGCGTTAGGCGAGTAATAGCTGCTTGCTGAGCGCACTTGGTTAGAAAAACTGCTTAGACTATTCTTGTGCCGGCAACTGCAAGGGGTCTGTCAGAAACGCCAGCTTGTTGATTGTCATTACTTTGCGCTATGCACGTACTTTCCGTTAACACCGCCCTGCCTCAGGACTTTTCTTGGCAAGGGCAAGTTCTGCGCACCAGCATCTTCAAGCAGCCGGTGGCTGGCCCCGTGCGGGTGTATGCCGAGCACTTGGCTGGCGACGGCCAAGCCGATTTGCGTGTCCACGGTGGGCGCGACAAAGCCGTGTATGCCTACCCCCTGGAGCACCACGCGTATTGGCAGCAGTTTGTGCCGGTCCCGCGGCTAGTGCCGGGCGCCTTCGGCGAAAACCTCACCACAGTCGGGCTGCTCGAAGACCAAGTGCGCGTGGGAGACCACTTCTTGGTTGGTACGGCTGTGCTGGTGGCCCAGCAGCCTCGCCAGCCCTGCGTCAAATTGGGCTTCCGCCTGCAAGATGCATCGCTTGTGCGCCGGTTTGGGGAGGCTCGCCGCAGTGGCATCTACTTTCGGGTGCACCGCGAGGGAACGCTGCAAGCGGGCGATGCTATCACCCTGCTGCATCCTTCGGCGTACGCAGTCACCATCCAAGATATGGCGGAAGTGTACGCGCCAGGCCCCAAGGACCGCGCTAAGCTGGAAGCAATTCATGAACTGCCGATGCTCTCGGCCAGTTGGCGCGAGCGCGTCGCCCGGCTCCTAGAAGCAGCGGAGCCACAGTAAAAATGGGTCGGCTCGTTTGCAAGGAATAAACCAGGCGGGCCCGCAAGCCGCCGGTATGGCCAAAGTAGTAGCCGCAGTCGGCTAGGGCATTGCCCCCTTTTTGCCGAACTTACAGCTCGCTCTTTTCCTACCCCCTCTCTTATGAACAAGCTGCTTTGGCCGCTGGTAGCGGCTGGGCTACTAACCGGCGCTGCCCAAGCGCAGCCGCGCCCGGCAGCCCGGCGGCCCACTCCGGCGGCCGACTACATTGCGCCGGTGGGCATTGTGCGGCAGGCTTCCGACTCGGTGCTGCTCGACATTGTGCAGCGCCAGACGTTTCGCTACTTCTGGCACTTTGCCCACCCGGTGAGTGGGCTGGCCCGCGAGCGCGATAACACCGTGTGGGCACAATATTATTGGGACTACATCAACGAGGCCTACGACAGCCCTAATTTGAGCACGGCCACTTTTGGGCCCGAGGCCTGTGCCATCGGGGGCACCGGCATGGGCGTGATGGCGACGGTGGTAGCCGTGCACCGGCACTGGGTAAGCCGCGAGGCGGCGTTGCGCCGCCTCACCAAAATCGCGGATTTTCTGCTTAAGGCGGACTGCTACCACGGCATCTATCCGCATTTCATGAACGGGGCTACTGGCAAGACCATTGCCTTCGACCGCCTCGAGACGCGGCCGACCTCGTGGAAACCTCCTACCTGCTAATGGGGCTGCTTACGGCGAAAGCTTACTTTAACGGCACTTCCCTGCCCGAGCGCTACTTCCAGAAACGGGTGCAGCAGTTGTGGGAAGCCGCCGACTGGACCTGGCACACCCAAGGCGGACAGAACAAGCTCTACTGGCACTGGAGCCCGAACAACGGGTTTCAAATGAACTTCCCCATCGGCGGCTACGACGAGGCGCTCATCACTTACATCATGGCGGCGGCCTCGCCTACCCACCCCCTTGCACGGGCGGTGCACGATAGCTGCTGGGTGGGCAGCAAGGACTGGCGCAACGGCCATACGTACTACGGCTATCGCCTGCCCCTCGACGCCTACGACCAGGGCGGCCCTTTATTTTTTGAACAATATACCTACTTGGGTATCAACCCTAACGGCCTGACCGACGACCACGGCATCGACTACGCCGAGCAAACGCGCCACCACACGCTCATCAACCGGGCCTATTGCATAGCCAACCCCAAGCACTGGAAAGGCTACGGCCCTACCTGCTGGGGCCTAACGGCCGGCGACAGCTATAAGGGCTACCTGGCCCACTGCCCGAGTGTAGATGTGGGCGTAATTCAACCCACGGCGGCGCTGTCATCCTTCCCATATACCCCTACCGAATCTATGCAGGTATTGCGGCACCTGTATTACGACCTGGGTACCCACTTGTGGGGGCCGTTTGGCTTTGCCGATGGCTTCAGCGAAAGCCGCAATTGGTACGCCCGCACGCACCTAGCCATCGACCAGGGACCCATTGTGGTTATGATAGAAAACTACCGCTCGGGGCTGCCCTGGCGGCTGTTTATGGGCCAGGCCGACGTGCAACGCGGCTTGCAGCGGTTGGGCTTTACCAGCCGCCCCACCAAGCCCTAAAATAGGCTACTCACGAGCTGGCAGTAGCGGAATATATCTAGAAAAAAGGGCGGCCTTGAGGCATACGCAATGACCTGCTAGGGTAGGCAGGGGGTAGGCCTTTATCTACAACGAATTCCAACGACTTCGTGGCAATACTCTAGTGCTATGCCGCAGGCCAGTGCCCAAAGGCCAAACGAAACCTACTTCCCCAGTGGCTAGCTCAGCCAGCGGCACCTAGCTGAACAAGATAAGCAGGTATTTACCAGGTAATAATGCGCGCCCTTGATGGCGCTGCCTTACTACCTCCTTATTGGAGCAGGGTCATAGTTCAGGAAATGAAGCTTAATTCTTCCCTAAACGATGGTTAGCGATATGCCCAGCTCCTTTATTTTTCGGCTGTCGGCAGGCGCTATCCCTTGGTCGGTAATGATGTGGGCCACTTGCTCCAAGCCGCAAATGCGTCCAAAACCTCGCTTGCCAAATTTTGATGAGTCGGCCAGCACGATAGTTTGCTGGGCCGTGCGCATCATCTGCTGGTTGAGCCGCGCTTCCGCGATGTTGGTAGTGGTCAGGCCAAAATCCAGGTCGATGCCATCTACACCCAGAAACAACTTGCTGCACGCAATTTCGGCTAATACCTGCTCGGCGTGTGGCCCCGTCACCGAAGAGGAACTGTGCCGTAGGTAGCCGCCGAGCTGCAACACTTCAATTTCCGGGTGCTTCAGCAGTTCCAGGCCTACATTCAGCGCCGAGGTAATCACCGTGAGCGGCAGTTGTGTCGGAATGGCGCGGGCCAACGCCAACATGGTAGTGCCCGAAGCAATGATAACCGACTCCTGCGCCTGAATTAGCTGCGCCGCAACCGTCGCAATATCGGCCTTCTCACCCACGGCCAACTGCTCCTTCTCGTTGACGGGCCGGTCCTTGATATACGGGCTCTCTAACGATGCCCCGCCGTGCGTACGAAACAGTAATCCCTTCTCTTCCAGCAACTTCAAATCCTTGCGCACCGTCACGGCCGATACATGTAGGGCCTCGCATAGTTCGGGCACTTCAACGTGCTTATAGGCTTGGAGCTGTTGCAAGATGAGTTGGTGTCTTTTCACGCTGGCATTCATAGAGCAAAAGTAGAGCCTTTGGTGAAAGCAGGTACACAGCCTAACATCTGCAATAACCCGTCAAAAAACGAAAGCAAACGTAATTTCTAACGTTTTTCATAAAGCTGATAACGATATACTATTTAACATAACTCTTTGTATAACAGTTGATAAACCTCTAGGGGCAAGCAGCCATTCACTATTTTTATTCTTTCACTTGCTTTCTTTTGTTTCACTTTATTACTTTTACTTTGTTAAGAAAGCTTATCGACTACTAGAATCGAAATCATGCGAAACGTGATGAAAACAGCCACTTTTCACCGGCCTACCCTTATAGACCAGTTAACCAACCAGCCCATTTGGGATTTAATCGTAATTGGTGGCGGCGCGACGGGCCTAGGCGTAGCCATCGACGGCCTTAGCCGGGGTTACAAAACGTTGCTCCTTGAGCAAACTGATTTTGCTAAAGGCACGAGCAGCCGCGCTACCAAACTAGTGCACGGCGGCGTACGCTACCTAGCGCAGGGCGACATCGGCCTAGTGCGTGAGGCGTTGTACGAGCGTGGTCTATTGTTAAAAAACGCTCCTCACTTAGTTAAAAATCAATCATTTATTATTCCTAATTATGAGTGGTGGGGCGGCCCATACTACACCCTAGGCATGAAGATATACGACCTAATGTCGGGTAAGCTAAGCCTCGGTGCTGCGTCGCATATCAGCAAGCAGGAGACTATTGAGCGCCTGGGCAACATCAAGCAAGAGGGCCTGCACGGCGGCGTGGTCTACCAGGATGGGCAGTTTGACGACGCACGCTTAGCCATCAACCTTGCCCAAACGGCCGTTGAGTTGGGCGGCACGCTGCTCAACCACTGCGCGGTACAAGGCATTTTGAAAGATGCCCAAGGCCAAGTGGCAGGCGTAAAAGCCGTAGACAATGAAACAGGGAAATTATATGAAATAAAAGCGAAAGCAGTCGTAAATGCTACCGGTATCTTTGTAGACGAGATTCTGCAAATGGATAAACCTGGCACCAAAAAATTGGTGCGGCCTAGCCAAGGCGTGCACATCGTGCTCGACAAGTCTTTTTTGCCGGGCAATGACGCAATTATGATTCCCAAGACGGACGATGGGCGCGTGCTTTTCGCCGTGCCATGGCACGAGCGCGTCATCCTCGGCACCACCGACACGCCCCTAAACGAGTACAGCGAGGAGCCCAAAGCGCTGGAAGCGGAAATCAACTTCATCTTGCGCACGGCTGGCCGCTACCTCGCCCGCGCTCCCAAGCGAAGCGACGCACTGAGCGTGTTTGCCGGCCTGCGGCCCCTGGCCGCGCCGCAAGACGGTTCGGCAAAAACCAAGGAAATCTCACGCAGCCACAAGATTCTGGTGTCCGATGCGGGTCTCATCACCATTACGGGTGGCAAGTGGACGACTTACCGCCGCATGGGGCAAGACACAGTAAATAAGGCTATTAGCCTGGGAAAATTACCGAAAGCGGAAAGCCAAACGATTAACCTGGCCATCCACGGCGCGCTGGCCACCAGCGACGACGACCGCCGCAACCACCTCTACGTGTACGGCAGCGACCAGCCCGCCCTGCACGACCTGATTAAGCAGCAGCCCGCCCTAGGCGAAAAGCTGGACAATACACTCGAGTTTCTCCAAGCCGAAGTGGTGTGGGCCGCCCGCTACGAGATGGCCCGCACGGTGGAAGACGTGCTTGCCCGCCGTGTACGGGTGCTATTTCTGGATGCGGAAGCAGCTATTCGGATGGCCCCCACGGTGGCCGCGCTGCTAGCCCAGGAGTTAGACCACGACTATGCTTGGCAGCAAGCGCAGGTAGCTGGGTTTACCAAAACGGCTCAGAACTACCTGCTGCAAGCGCAGCCTACGCTTCAAGCGGCCTAGCGGCAGCATACTGTTCAAGTACTAACTACTTACCAACCACTTAGTGGCTGCTATTACTGGCTTTTGGCACTTGCTGCTAAGCCGGATAGGGCTTGTTTACTTTTGGCAGCAGCCTGTTTTATTTTTCCCACCCTTAAAAACTGCTTCCCATGCAGCAATTCATCCTCGCTCTCGACCAGGGCACGACCAGTTCCCGCGCTATTCTCTTCGACCAAAAAGGGCAGATTGTGGCCCAAGCGCAGAAGGAGTTTACCCAGATTTTTCCGAAGCCGGGCTGGGTAGAGCACGACCCGCGCGAAATTTGGTCGAGCCAGGCTGGCGTAGCCGCCGAGGCGACGGTGAAGGTGGGCCACAACGGCAGCAATATCGCGGCCATCGGCATCACCAACCAGCGCGAAACGGTGGTGGTGTGGAACCGCAAAACCGGCGCGCCGGTCTACAACGCCATCGTGTGGCAAGACCGGCGCACGGCCGAGTACTGCGCCCAGCTGCATGAAGATGGGCACGAGGAGATGATTCGTGCCAAAACCGGCTTGCTGTTAGACGCTTATTTTTCAGCGAGTAAGGTGCGCTGGATTTTGGACAACGTGGCCAAGGCTCGCGAGCAAGCCGAGGCAGGCGAATTGGCATTCGGCACGGTAGACAGCTGGCTGGTTTGGAATTTCACCCAAGGCGAATTGCACGTGACGGACGTATCGAACGCCTCGCGGACGATGCTCTTCAACATTCACACCTTGGTTTGGGATGACGAATTACTGGCCCTTTTCGACATTCCACGCAGCATGCTACCCACGGTAAAGCAGTCGAGCGAGGTGTACGGCGAAACCAAAACCACGCTATTCGCCAGCAAAATTCCGATTGCTGGCATCGCCGGCGACCAGCAAGCTGCCCTCTTTGGGCAGATGTGCACCCAGCCGGGCATGGTAAAAAGCACCTACGGTACGGGCTGCTTTATGCTGATGAACATTGGCGAAACGCCAAAACTGTCGCAACATAACCTATTGACTACCATCGGTTGGCAGCTTAATGGCAAGGTGTGCTACGCGCTGGAGGGCAGCATCTTTATCGCCGGGGCGGTGGTGCAGTGGCTACGCGACAACTTAGGCATTATCAAGACTTCGAGCGAAATCGAGCAGTTAGCCACGCAGGTTGACGACAATGGCGGCGTATATTTCGTACCGGCCTTTGCCGGGCTGGGTGCGCCCTACTGGGACCCCTACGCGCGGGGCACCCTCTTCGGGATGTCGCGGGCTACAAAGGCGGCCCACATTGCCCGCGCTGCCGTCGAAGCGATTGCTTACCAAACTATGGATGTACTGAAGGCGATGGAGGCCGATTCGGACCTCGCCATAGCGGAGCTGCGCGTAGATGGCGGCGCCACGGTGAACAAGCTGCTAATGCAGTTTCAGGCCGATGTGCTGCATACCAAAGTCGTGCGCCCCAGTATGGCCGAAACTACGGCTCTTGGCGCGGCCTACCTCGCTGGTCTGGCCGTAAGTTACTGGAAAGACGTGGCCGAAATCAAGAGCCTAGCGCAGGGCGACAGTTCGTACGTGCCCAATGCCGACCGCGAAGGCCTCGAAGCCGGTATTGCCGATTGGCACCGCGCCGTGCGCGCCCTGCAAGTATGGGCAAAGGGTGCTCCGGCCAAGGTTTCAGCTGAAAAAGCCGTAGTTTAATGAGCCCTTTTATCGCGGAGTTTATCGGCACAGCAGTGCTAATTTTGTTGGGCGACGGCGTCGTGGCCAACGTGATTTTGAAGGATACCAAAGGTCATAACGGGGGTTGGATAGCGATTACGACAGCTTGGGCACTAGCTGTATATGTGGGCGTGGTACTAGCTGGCCCCGTGAGTGGCGCGCACCTAAACCCAGCCGTGACGCTAGGTCTAGCACTAGCCGGAAAATTCTCCTGGGCGCTGGTACCCAGCTACGTGGCGGCCCAAATGCTAGGCGGTGCGTTGGGGGCCTTCTTGGTTTGGCTATTATATAAAGACCACTTCGACCGTACCCCCGAGCCGGGCTTAAAGCTGGCCGTGTTTTGCACCGGGCCGGCCATTCGCAACCATGCAAACAACTTTATCAATGAGGTAATTGGCACGCTAGTGCTGATGCTCACTATCTTCTACATTGCCGGGGCCGAAATGACGGCTACGCACGCGGCCATCGGCCTCGGCTCGGTTGGCGCGCTACCGGTAGCCTTGCTAGTATGGGTAATCGGGCTGGCACTGGGCGGCACCACCGGCTACGCTATCAACCCGGCACGGGACTTGGCGCCGCGCATCATGCACGCCCTATTGCCACTGCGCGACAAGGGGCCGAGCGAGTGGTCCTACGCCTGGATTCCGGTGCTTGGGCCACTGGCTGGGGCGGCGCTGGCGGCGCTGCTTTTCGTGCAGTTAGCTTAAGCTGCTACATCGCCTGCGCCTCTTGTCATTGCGAGCGCCGCGGAGAAATTACACGCGCACAATAATCGATTGATAACCTGCTAATGCGATTGCATAGCGGCGCTCGCAATGACAAAAGGCGTGCGTTAAGGCAGAAATTTCCTCCAGCCCCACCAGGTAAAATCATGAAAATAAGTACTTCTGGCTGGCACTTGTCAGCCTCCTGGGCTTGTTTTGCCCGTCCCGCGCCCAGGCTCAGGCCAGCGTGGCCGGCCTCGTGCCCGACTCGACGGACATGCGCTACCAGACCATTGACCTGAATGTGACGCTGAAAAACATGCACCTCTGGCGCGGCTTCAAGGTGACGAATGCCGCCTTGATCGCCGCCGACCTGCACTACACCACCCGCAACGAGCACTTCAGCACCGGTCTCTGGGGTGGGTCGGGTTTCACGGGTGAGTACAAGGAATTCGATTATTATGCTAGTTATTCGAAAGGACGATTTCTGCTTGCCCTTTGGGATATTAACAACTTTTCGAGCTACCCGGACGCTAATATTTTTTCCTACGACCGCGTCGGCACTTCGCGGACCTGGCAGTGGCCTACACGTTGAGCGATAAAATTCAGCTGCAGGCTTCGTAGAGCACCATTTTGCTAGGCCGCGACTGTTACACGGAGGCCGATGGGCGCATCAAAAGCACCTTTTCCCAACTACGTGCAGCTCGAATATCCGGTGTGGCAAAAGGGCAACGCGTCGCTGCGGCTAATTGCGGGCAGGGCATTTGCCTTCGAGTGTGAGCAAAGCTTTTACTCCAACCATCCCAATTTCACCAACCTCAGCGGTATATACGCCAAGACCCTGAAGCTAGTCACCTACGAAGCACCCGTGGCGGCCACCGCCCTCTGGAACCCTGAAAATAATTACGGCGCGCTTCAGATAGCGGCAACGTTTTTTTAAGCAATTAATTTACAGTGAGTAACCCAAGCCGTGATTTATCCTCACAGCTTGAGTTTACTTATTAAAACCTACCCATAACCCTCACCCAAGAGCAATTGGCCACGCCCGTCGGCACCACCCTCAAGCGTTACATTATGCGCAAGCAGACCGAGTTTCCGTATGCTACCGGCGAGCTCTCGCAGCAGCTGCGCGACCTAGCCTTAGCTAGCAAAATAATCAACCACGACATCAACCGCGCTGGCCTCAACCGCGGACACAGTGAATGTGCAGGCAGGGCGAAGCTCAGCAGCGCCTCGATGTGGAAGCCAACATCCGCTTCATCCGTGCCCTCACCAATGGCGGCGAGTGCTGCGCCATTCTTTCGGAGGAGGAAGAGATTATTCAAACGGGCACGGCAAAACAGTATTCTGTTATAATGAGGGTAATAGGTTCGATTACCCCGAGTTTGTACGCAATTTTCTCACCACGTGCAAAAAGCGCCGCTATTCGGGCCGCTTTGTAGTGAGCTCGCCTGCGCAGCCGAGTACCACCGCAACCTCTTCATGGGCGGCATCTACCTCTACCCCCCTACCGTGGCTAAGCCCACTAGCAAGCTGCGTTTGCCCTACGAATGCTACCCCCCTCACCTACCTCATCGAGCAAGCTGGCGGGGCCGCCGTGACCGGGACCGCCAACGTCCTCGATGTGCCCCCAACCACTGAGTTGCACCAGCGCGCGCCCCTTTTCGTAGGCTCGGCCGAGTTGGTAGCCGAGTTGCAGACATGGGCAGCCAAATAGGCGTAATTAGCATCTTCACACTGGCCACGACTTATATCGGCAAACCGCTCATTAAGTGTCGCTTACTACTGGGTGGGCATAAAAAAAGGCCGCGCCACCCGGCACAGAAAATCAAATTAATTAGTGCTTTTAAACGCATTATGAGCACTTTTTATAGGCAGAAAGGGTGGCAGAAAGGTTAAAAAAAGGGCAAGTAAACGCCTTTTTTTAACCTTTCTGCCACCCTTTGTCCTGCCTATTCTGCTGGAAAGTACGCTCGAAAAAAAAACCTGGCATTGCAAGATTTTCTACTAAGGAGCTGCTTAGGCCAGAAATTCTTGGAGCGCCGCCAGCACTTCCAACGGCGCACTTAAATGAGGACAATGCCCCGTGGTGTTTAGTGTAATCAGGGTAGCCTGGGGCAGTTGGGCCTGCAGGTAAGCTGTTACCTCATCCGGCACGGCAACGTCTTCCCGGCACTGCAGCAGCAGCGCCGGCAGCGGCAGCTGAGCTACGTCGGCGCGGTTGTCGGCCAGGAAGGAGAGGCGGGCAAACCGCCGGGCGATCGTGGGGTCCGCCTGGCAGAAATAGCCCGCCAACTCATAACCTAGCGCAGCCGGTTGGTCTTGCCCCATGAGCATAGTGGCAAACGTGCTGGCCCAACTCTGGTAATTGTCGTCCATCGCGGCCAGCAAGTCGAGCAGGTCCTGGCGCTCAAAGCCCCCGTAATAGCCGGGCTCGTTGATATAACAAGGTGAGACGGCCATCAGCACTACTTTGGAGAAGTAGGCCGGCGCCCGGTTAGCCGCCAGCAAGCCAATCATAGCCCCCACCGAATGCCCGATAAGCACGACATCGTGCAGGCTCAAGGCTTCACACACCTCGATGACATCCTGCGCATAGGCCTCCAGGGTGCTGTATTTCTCCGCCTCGTAGGCCGTCAAGTCTGAGTCGCCGGTACCCATTTGGTCGAAGAATACCAAGTGGTAGTGCACCGCCAGCCTAGGCCGAAGGTAATTCCAGATGTGCTGGTTGCAGTTGAAGCCATTGCAGAAAAGCAAGGTTGGCTTCCCGCCCCCTACTACGTTGACGTTGAGTTTTTCCAGTACTCCAAGCCGGACCGGCTTACTGGGTACAGGAAATGCCTGCTGGAATACCCCAGCGGCTCCTTTAGTAGAACTTTGCAAAGAGGATAAAAATGAGTGGGTAGGCAATTAGCGTATAAATATACCTACCTAACAGGCATTTATAAGCGCTAGCTCTACTACGTTCAGCATGCTTATTATACTGTTTTGCTAATAAACAGTATAATAGCAAGAACCCACCTATTATATCCGGCAGCAATCGAGCCACTACCCAGGCTTGCCAGCAGTTCCCATAGCTAAAAAAGTGATCTAGGGCCTTTGAGAACCCTATTTTATACCGCTACGAGGTACTTGTGTATGGTTGCCACGGGCACGCCAGTAGCTAGCTGAATCCTTTTAAGGGTGAGCCCCTCCCCTCTTAGGCGCCGCACTTCGGCCACCAACTCATCGGCCAGGGCGGGCCGGCCGGGAGCCTTATTACTACGGGCCTGGCCGGCTTTGATGCGCTCGGAGAAGCGTACGCGCTCCTGCTTGGCGATGGCGGCCAAAAAGCCAATGATGGCCTCGCGAAACATACCGGTGCTGTCGAGGTACTGCTCGGTGAAGGACTTGAATTGCACGCCGGCCGCCGTGAGTCGTTGCAGGTGGTTGAGCGTCTCGGTCACCCCCTCGCGGCTGAAGCGGTCGAGGCTCCAGAACAGCACCACGTCAAAGCGCCGCTGGTGAGCATCCACAAAGAGTTGCTGAAACTGAGGCCGCTCGGCGCTGCCGCCGCTTTCCTGGTCACAGTACTCCTTATATAGGGAGTAGCCTAGCCGCTGGGCGAAGGCGCGCAGCTCGCGCAGTTGATTTTCGTTGGTTTGGCCTTTGTCTTTCGTCGAGACGCGGGCATAGAGAGCTACTCGCATCGCCTGTTACCCTTTGGCGTGCATGTGCACGAGTTCTTTCATTTTGGCTAGCAGGCGTTCATCTACTGCCCTACCCACGGCGAGGTGGTCAGCCATTTGCGCCGGGGTCTGATACTCTGCCACGCGGCACAACACCTCAAACTTATCGGCGGGCACTTCCCCAAACGCCATGGCCCACTGGGCAAAGCTGCGGGTCGCAATGGGCCCCTCGGCGAGCTTGCGGACGTCGTGGTGACGCGGGTCCTGGACGATGCGCTCGTAGAGGTCCTTGATAACGGCCTCCTCCCCTTCCATTACTTGCATGAACTGGCCAGCGCCGTACACCAACGCCCCCGTCACGTGCTGGCGCTCGTTGAGGGCGCGCGCCTGCATGAGCAACACGACGAGCGTAGTGAGCGTCATCGCTTTTTTAGCCTGACTACTATAAATGATGTGATACATGACAAATTGTGCGCAGTGGAATGCCTACTTAAGGCAGGAAAGTATTATTCACAAAACTACTGTTTTTCGAATGAATTCCGGACCCACGCTAAAGGCCCCAAAAACGCAGGTTTTTGGGGCCTTTTTTAGGGAGGTTTTTCGAACGCCTACTTTGACCGGATGGCTGAGCTCGTCCGCACCTTTTTCAATTTCTCCTGGTCACGCTCCAAACCAAGCAAGTCGAGCACGACCTCGAGCTGGGTCGGCCAGTCCTCCACTAGGCGCAGGCGCTGATCGAGCGAGGCCAGCACCTGCACCAACTGCTGGTTGCCTCCCGAGGCGTCGTCGCTGGCCAGCACGTCGCCGGCAGCACGCCCCTGGCGGTCGCCCTCCGTGGTGGGGCCGCCCTGCGCGTAGCCGCGCTGCCGGCGCGTCTCCAGCCAGTCCTCCACCTGGAGCACCTGCGGGTCCTGCCGCATCCAGGCCGGAATCACGTACTCGTTTTTATGGACGACGCCGGCAATCTCCAGGCCCTGCTCATCCATCAGTTTACCATTGCTGGCAATTCCGAGGCCGGTGGCCTGCTTCACCACGTCCCACATGCTGCCCCCACCACCAGGGCGCTGCATCTGCACGCCGTCGCCGGTGGCGCCACCCTTGGCGTAGCCGTTAATCTTGGCCGCCGCCGTGCCTGCCCTGAGCACAGCCAGGCCACTCATGCCTACGCCGTAGATAGGCCCCGCGATGGGTCCCATCTTCGAGGCAGTTTTCCAGTATTCCTGCACCTCTTCCCACAGAGCTACCCCGATGTTAGCCAGCGCATCCACCTTGCGGGCCAGTTTGAAGGCTTTGTAGAGCACCGTCTGCTTGCCCAGACTCTCCTCCAGCGCCACGACGCCTTCATTATTAAGCACTTTCTCGACATTACCCAGCCCTTTTTTAAACCGGCTCAGGTCGTCGTTGAGGGCCTTGGTCTTGGTCGTGTGAGCCGCCTCCTCCTTTAACTTCTCGGCGTTCAGCTTCTTATACTCGGCCGACTCCTCGCCGTTTTTCAGCTTCACCAGCGCCAGCTCACGGTCGCGGGCCGCCTGCTTGGCCTGGTAAATCGCCTCGTCGTAGTGCTCCTGGTCGAGCGTGCCATCGGCCAGCTTCAGGGCCAGGCGGGCCAGGGCCTCCTCCGACTCGGCCTGGTTCATAGCGATTTTCTCGTCGACCTTTTTCTTGCGCTCGACCTCGTCCTGCTCGTTGAACTTGGCCTGCAACTCGCGCAGTTGCAGCTCACGCTCCTCCACAATAGCCGTCACCTGCTCGGTATAGTCGGCCTCCAGACCCGTCAGCGAGTCGACCTGCTTGGTGGCCGCATCGTAGATTTTCTGCTGCTGCTCGTAGCGCCGCTTCTCCTCATCCGTGAACGACTGCGTGTCGCGGGCCGCCTTGCGCAGGTTGCGCATGTCGAGCTGGTCGCCCTCGTTTTTGATCCATTCTTTCAGGCTATTGAGGCGCTCCTGGTCGGCCTTATCCTGCTCCGCCTTCAGCTTTTTGCGCGCTGCCTCGCGGGCTTTTTCCGCATCCTTGGCCGCTTTGGCACGTGCTGCATCAGTCAGGCCATCGCCGCCCTGGGCGCGCGCCGGGCCGTCGTCGCCGGCCTCCTGCACGCTGGACGTCGAGGAGACCACTTTCTTGGCCGTCGCCGCGGCAAACGCCTCGCGGTAGGCATCGCCGGCATTTTTGCCCAGGGCCGCAAACTCATCCTTTGCGCCCCCAAAATCGCCCTCTTTCACGCGCTTCCAGGCCCGGCCCAGGGTACCGAAGCTGGCCTCCGCCGCGGCCGAGAACGCCTGGAAATAGGCGGGGCCGTTGCTGAGCAATTCGTAGAAGATCTGCACCGGCGCCGCTATCAGCTCCAGCACGTTACGGGCACTTTCCGAGTGCATCGCCCACTCCACCGTGGCTTTCACCAGGTCCGAAATGACGCCCCACAGCAGCCGGGTGGGGATAAACATGAGGCGGAACACCTCGCCCAGCGCCTGGCCGGCGGTCTTGGCCGTCAGGGTGCCTTCGCTTACCCAGCCCATCGACTCGGCCAAGTGCCCCAGCTCCGCCCAAATGTCCTCAATCGGCTGAAACAGCTCTTTGAACGTAGCCCCGAGCGAAGCCAGCAAGGTGTAGAGCACCGTCATCGACTTGTTAGTCAACGTGTCCAGCACGGTGCCGCCCCCCTCAAACTCTTTGGTCAGCTCGTTCTGGGCCTCGGCTAGCTCCGTTTGGGAATTCAGCAGCCGCTCCTGGCGCTGGGTGTAGACGTTGGTTTTGTCGACCAGGTCGTCAACGCCCTTGCCTACGTTTTTCAGGCTTTTCAAATAATCAATGCCGGCATCCTCGCCAGGGCCGCCGAATACATCTGCGATCACCGTCTGCAGCTGGCTGGCGGGAATCTTGGTTTCATCCAGCTCTTTGCCCACTTTTTGCAGCGCCTGCTCGACGGTGATGCTGCCGTTGTTGATGCCGTCGAATATCTGCTTCGTGAAGTCGCTGCCAAACGCGGCCTGCATGGCCTCGGTGGTGGCTTTAGTTTGCTCCCGAATCCGCAGGCCGAATTCCTTCACCACGTCGGCCCCCTTGTCGGAGAAGATGCCCTGGGTGGCTGACTGCGAAATATGGCCGATAAAGTCCTGCGCCGCGAAGCCGGCATCCTTAAACTGCGGGGCATACTCTTTCACCTGGTCGAGGAAATCACCCCCGGCGTCGGCGCCGGCCAGAAAGCCTTGCTGAATCAGGCGCATGGCCTCCTGCTGGCTCACGCCCATCTGCTTGGAGAGGGTGTTGCCGGCGACGAGTACCTCGTTGAAATCCTTGCCGAACGTGCGCGAGACGGCCAGCACCGACGTGGTGAGGCCATCCAGCTCGGCGCCGGTGGCGCCGGTCATGGTGTTGATGTTGCCTCGCAGCTCCGCTACTTCCTTGGTCGTATTGACGATTTCAGCCCCTAATTCCTTCACGCCCTCCAGCACGGCCTCGGCCCCGACGGCTACCCCCGCGAAGGCCAGCGCCTCCTTGAAAACGCTGCTCTCCTCCTGGGCCTCGCCCATTTCCTTTTTCACGCCTTCGATGCGATCCTGCAGGGCCTTGTAGTCATCGAGCAGTTTTTTCCGGCCGGGGTCATCGGCCGAGAGGTCCTTCAGCTGCTTCTCCAAGAGCTTGCCTGCCTGGTCCATTTCGTTGAACGAGGCCGACACTTTCTTGCCGTTGAGCACCACCTGGGCATTTTCCTGGTTGAGCTTCTCGGTTTCAATGCGCAGCTCCTCCTCCGTTTTGACGTAGGTATTGACCTCGTCCTTGGCGGCACCGATGCGCTGCTGCAGCAGCTGAAAGTCCCGAATCATGGCCGCGCGGCCAGGGTCGTCGGTCGACATTTCGTGCAACTGCTTTTCCAGCAGGCCGGCCGCCGACTTCATATCCGTCAGCGAGGCGCCGGCCTGCTGGCCAGTCGCCACGAGTTGGCGATTCGACTCGGCCAGCTGCTCCTGCTCCAGGCGCAGCTGCTCCGCCGACTTGGCCGTGTGCTCGAACGCCTCCTTAGCCTCCCCCATGCGGGTTTTCAGCTCCTGGTAGTCCGCAATCAGCTGGTCCCGGCCAGGGTCGTCGGCCGAGAGTTCCTCCAGCTGCTGACCCAGCAGGCCGGCCGCCTCCTTGATTTCGCGGTAGGAGGCCGTCTGCTTCTGGCCAGCTGCCACGGTGGCCGCCTGCGAGGCCACCAGCTGCTCGTTTTCCTCGCGCAGCTGCTGCTCCGACTTTACGAACCCGTTAATCTCGTCGCTGGCTGCCTTGACGCGGGCTTTCAATTCCTGAAAGTCCTTCTTCATCTGCTCCCGACGCGGGTCGTCCTCGCTCATTTTACTGAGCTGATTCTTGAGCAGCCCCACGGCCGCGCCCATGTCCTTGATACTGGCGTTCGCCTGCGCGGCATTGAGCAGAATCTCTATTTTCCGTTGTTCGCTGGTAGTATCGGCCATCAGAACTAGCGCGTTAGCAGGTTAGCAAATAGGTCGACTTGGCGCTGCACTTCGGCCGTGAAGCTGGCTTGCCGGGTCTGGTGCAGCTGCCGTAAAGCCTGGGCTTTGGCCGGAAAGGCCTCATCCAACGGCAGGTTACGAATGTCTTTTAGGGGCTGCTGAGCCAGGATTTGCAGGTTTTTGAGGGATAGATCGAGTGCCATAATTCACGTAGAAATTGCGGTTAGAAATTGATTGTAGTTTCCCCCGGCACGTCGGTGGCCGTGGTAATCAGGACTTGCCCGTAGAGGTCGAGCATGAGTTCGGAGAGGCGCTTGGTCTGGTAGCTCATCTCGCGCGAGTACCAGTTGCGCGGCTTGCGGGTGTGGCGGCGCAGCTGGCCCCGCGTTTTGCGGATGCGGTCGTAGCCGTCGTCCTTTTTGGTGACGCCAGCGCCCATGCCGCGGCCGACGCCCATGTCGACAAACTTGCCGTACAGGGCGTAGGAAAGCGTCAGCTGCAGGCGCCCCTCCGCGGAGCCCACGACCTGCTGCTTGAAGCTGGCCATGAGGGCGCCCGTATCCTGGATGCGCAGCTGGCGCATGTTGTCGACAAAGCGGGTAATGGTGATGTCCAGCCACTTTTTGGCCACATCCAGGTCACTGACCAGGGTCGGATTAGCAGTCATTACAGGCGGCAGTAGCGGTAGGTGAAGGCGGCCGTGGTGAGGGCGCGCCCGGTGGTGCTCAGGTTCAGCGAGATCTTCTCCCAGAGGTACTTTTTGCCGGCGACCAGCTCCTTGCGGGCCGGGTCGAGCGTGAGCAAATCCACCACACTGAATTGCATGGTGCGCTCCTTGGTGGTGGCGCGCTCCAGAAAGTCGAACCAGGCCTGGTGGCGGGTGGCGTAGAGGCCGTTATCGCCCTCCCAATGCAGGGTGCTCTCGCCCACCTGGAAGCCCAAAAAGTTGACCAGGTCCCACGTGGCCAGGGGGTAGGGATTGGCCGCATCGTCGCCCTGCAGGCCCCGGTCGAAGAGCAGGCGCAGGCCGCAGCGCGAGTCGTCGCCCTGCTCGAAGGCCAGGCTGGCGCCCTTAGCCTCGACGGCCGGCACCAGCCACTGGCGCCCGGCGTCGACGGGGTCGGCCTCGCGCAGCACGTGCAGCGTGCCGGCGTCGGTGCTGATGACTTCCTTGCCGTTGCCGACGACTAGCTTTGTCCAGCCCGTATCGAGGGTTTTGTTCAGCTCATCGTCCTCCAGGCCCATCTCCAGGCTGAAGCCATCGGTGGTGACGGCCGTCGTGCGGGCCAGGCCCCCGACCGCCCGGTCCACGTAGGCCTGGTCGGCCACCACGTCGCGCAGGCTCTTGATGCGCAACTCGCGGCGCACCGGGTGAAAGTCGTAGGCCAGGCCCAGCACTTTTTGCAGGTTGACCAGCACGTCGCCCAGCTGCATATCCGGCACGTGGCGGTTGAGCGGGAACTCGGTTAGCACGTTGCCGGTGGCATCCTCGGCCGCGCGGTCGGAGTAGATGATGAGCTGTTGGGCCTCCACCTCGTCCAGCCAGGGGCCGCTCAGGGCGTAGTCCATCGCCGCCAGCACGCGGCGCAGCAGCGGAATCAGGCGCAGAAACGGCACGATGGGCGAGCGCTTGCCGCCCGGCGCCAGCTGGTAGCCCCCGCGGTAGTAATTCACCACGTGGCAGTAGGCCGCCACCTTGTCCTGGTCATAAAACAACGAGTTGCGCAGGCAGGGCAGCGCGTAGTCGGGCGCATCGGGCACCAGCTCCAGCGGCACCGTGCCCAGGTCCAGGCTCCGGAGCGAGACGCCGTCGATGCGGCTGGCCAGGTCGGCCGCGTCGGCCACGAAGTTGTACGCGTAGAGCTGCTTTTCCTCGTCGTAGTCCAAATACACCAGGGCGCCGACCCAGCGCAGCACGCCGTCGATGAAGAGCTGGGTGGGCAGAGGCGCGATTTTCTCGCCCTGGTCGGCCCGCACCTCGGGGAAGTTGAGGCGCACCTGGTTGGCCGGCGAGCGCGGCAGGCCGAAGGGGTAGGTGATGGTGCCGGGCACCGAATCGAGCGAGAAATAGGGGCTGCTGATTTCCATCGAAATCGTGCCCTCGGCCAGCTCCAAGGCGCCGGCATCGACTTGAAAGCCAATCATAAGGAAGGAGTGTGAAAGCGTTCGGTGGTGAGGTAGAACTCCACTTCCTGAGTGGGCACCTGCTTGCTCTCATCGAGCAGGGTCACGGTTTTGGTTTTGATGAAGCCCGGCAGCCAGCGCTGGCCCCGCTCGTGCAGCAGCAGCACGCGCCGACTCAGCAGCAGGTCCTGCGAGGCCACCAGCTGGCCCTGGCTGCGCGGGCCGGCCGCCAGCTTGACGACGGGGCGCAGCGTGCGCTCGTTGACGGCCACGTCGCCGGCCAGCACGTCGTAGCTCGGCCCCAGGCTCAGGGCCGTCTCGTCGCCCTTGACCTCCACGTCGAGCTGTGTTTCGCCCAGCGCCGCATAGGTGGCCATGCCCCCCAGGCTCGTGGCAAACAGTAGGTAGCGCCGGTGCGGGAAGCGCCGAGCGTTGAGGTAAAAGCGCCGGGTTTCGCTCAGCACCGTGGCCTGGTCGTCGGTCGTGACGTAGACCTCCCACCAGACTACCTGCTGGGTAGCCGTCACGAGGCTGGCCAGCTCCAGGGCCTGGTAGCTCACCGGCAGGCAGTACACCTCGTAGTTGCGCACGTCATCGGCGCCCTGGCGGATGAAAACCTGGCTGGTGTGGTCGCTGAAGCCCACGCGCACCATCGTGCGGAAGTTGCCCGGCGCGCCCAGCACCATGTAATACAAGTACTCCGGCTGGTCGGCCAGCACGTATTTGGCGTTGGGTTCCCAGGTGAGAAAGGGCAGCTGCGCGGGCTGGTAGCTCTGGAACCAAGTCAGGGCCTGCGACTCGTAGAAGTTGAGGCCCCCGCGCACGACGTATTTGTGCTCCAGCGTCGTCGTGGCCCCGCGCACCGGCTCCTGGCCAAACTGCTCGGCGTGCTGCAAATAGAAGCGCCGGAACAGCGGGCCGGCCAGCTCGGGCGTGCTGGCGCCCACCTGCGGCACGTGCCACTCCAGAAAGGCATCGAGCAGGCCTTCGACCTGAAACGTGGTGCGCCCCTGGCGGTCAGCGGGCTGCTCCAGCGAGGTGCCGATCTGCACGAAGTCGCCGCTCAGGTACTCCAGCTCCAGGAACACGTCGACCAAAAAGGTCAGGTTAGGCTTGGTGGTGGGGTCCAGGCGGTAGGCCTCGCCGGCATCGAGCGCCAGCAGGATGGGGTTGCGGCTCCAGTAGAAGCGGTTGGGCACTAGGTTGACCTCCACTTCCACGGTCGCACCGTGGCTATCGGTAATGGTGCAGTAGTACTTACCCGCCTTTAAGCCGGTGCGGTTAGCGGTCGTTTTACCGTCCGCCCACAAGTAGGTGTAGGGACCGACGCCCCCGCGCACGAGCAGGGTAATGTCGGAGTCGGTAGTGATCGTAGTGACTTCCAGGCGCGGGTCAGAGCCGACGCGAATGGGCACCGTCGTGGTGGCGCCACTCGCGTCGGTAACCAGCACGGTGTAGGTGGCCGGCCCGACGAGCTGGGTGCGGCGCTCGATGCCGGGCGTTGGGGCCTGGTCGGCCCAGGAGTACGTATAAATACCTACCGTGCCGTTGCTGGGCCGCAGGGTAATGGCGCCGGTGGCCGAGCCGTAGACCAGGGCGGGCGTGACGTCGTAGTCGACGAAGACCGGGCGCACGCCGTTGACCTGGCTCAGAATCGTCCAGCCCGAGGGCACCTGCGAGGTGGAAGCCCGAAAGTTGAGGTCGGACTCGGCGCCCAGGTACTGGCTGGCCACGATGTCGAAGTCGACGCTGTTGCCCAGGTTAGGGTCACCTACGTAGTTATAGGGGCCGGTCACCTGGTAGGCCAGGCCGCGGCGGGCGATGGTTTGGCGCACCAGCTTGAGCAGGTTAGCGACGCCCTCCATTAAATAGAGGCGGTAGCCCTCCGTGCGGTCGGGGTAGTCCGTGGGGTCGGGCACCACGTACTCGTCGGCGTTGCCCCCGCGGCGGTAGGTTTCCCACACGCCCCCGAGCTTGAACTGCACCTGCTGAGTCTGGTCACCGCGGATGCTGGAAATAATATCCCAGGAGACGCGGACGACGAGTTTGGTATAGCGTTCGTTAGCCATCAGTTAGAAGGAGAAAGCGGCGGGCTTATAGCGCAGCGCGCCGGTGGCGGGGGTGAAAAACTCGAAGTCGAAGCGGGTGCCGTACCAGGTGCCGTCCGAGCCGACCGGCCCGATGGCGTCGGCCTGGAAGCTGCCCACCTGCCAGCGCACCTTGGGCTGGTCCTGGTACTCGTGCAGCACGGCCCCGAGCAGCTCCTCACCGGTGATTTCCGTGCGGTCGAGCACCTGCCAGGCCTGATCCTTGTGGGCCACCTGCTCCAGCACGAAAAAGGCCCCGCGGCGCCGGTGCTGGTAGTTATCGCCCTTGTTATCCTCGTAGGCCGTTTGCAGGCTTTCCAGCACCAGGACCTGCTCACCAGCGCCGGGCTGCAGCTCACGGCCAAGCAGGGTTTCCTGCATTTCCATCAGGTCGACCTGCTTCTGGATGGGGTCCACGGAGACAATGATGCGGGCAAAGCGCGGCGAGTCGTCTTTATGGCGGATGAGGTTATGGGCCTGGGCCAGGCGGTAGAAAAGCCCCTCGTAGGTAGCGTTACGCATGTTATTTCTTGTTTTTGAGACGGTTTACTTCAGCCGCGGCATCCTGCATGTCGGCTAGCACCAGGCGCAGGGGCTGGCGGGCTGTATTCTCGACCGGCCCGAAGGCCCCGCCGGCAAACTGGCGCAGCACGCGGCTCCAGTCGGGGGCCTGCTTCGCGCGGGTTTTGTCATCCTCGTCGGCGGCCACGAACACGTCGGGGAACTCCTGGGCCAGCAGCGCGCGGCAGCCGCGGTACCAGGTCACGACAGCCAGCTTCTGCAGGGCGTCGATGCGGAAAGCGCGCGGGGTGCGGGTTTCGAGCTGGTGCTCGTTGAAAGCCAGGCGCACGTCGCCATTCCAGTCGTCGTCCTCTGGGCTGGCCCCGCGCCGCGCGGGGCGGTAGAGCACCGTCAGGAATTGGTCCAGTAGGTCCTGGGTGCCGTGCAGGCAATAGAGCACGAAGAAGGTGTCAGCAAACATGAACTCGCCAAAAAGCAGGTTCTGCAGGTAGCCGCGGGGGCCGTGCCAGGTGGTAGCTGGCTCACTTAGGCGCCGGCCGGGGATGACCAGGCTCGGCAGCAGCTGCTCGGTGAGCAGGTGGGCCTCCGAGTTGAGCCAGTGCGTGAGGGGTAGCAGCTGGGCCAGCACGACTACCGGCTGAGTGGCCAGCAAGGGCAAAGGGAAGCCGGTGAGAAGATGAAGCAGGCGCAGCTGCCGGCCAGGACGCGGGGCCGCGTAGAGTTCGGCCAGCACGCGCAGCAGCTGCTTGCGCGTTAGCTCGTTCCAGGTAGCGGGCACTTGCCGGGTGATAGCGCCAATTTGCAGGGTTTCCATGGGGCGAAGTTGCCAGCGCCTGCCAGGGTGAAAAAGGACATAAAAAAGCCCCGACCTGGAAAGGCCGAGGCTTCAGCTAACGACTATTTCAGGGGCTGATTCGTGGTTTCGGCACTAGAACTAGTCGAGGATAATCCAGTCGGTGGCGAACATGTCCTCCTGCGAGGGCGCCCAGCCGTTAACGATGCGAAGGTCAGCCGTCACCAGGCACAGGTAAGCGCCAAACGAAATAGTAATTTCCTCGCCGGTGTGGCGGTGGGTCTCGCCTTTGGTGCGCTTTTCTAAATACCTTCTAACCGACGCGGGCAACGAACTTGCCCGGCTGATGTAGCGCACAGGAATCTCATCAGCTGGGCGCATGAACAAGTAATTACCAGCGCAATTCCAGCTGAGGCGGGCTACGCACAGGCCTTTGGCTACGGCCTCCAGGACCTGGGCATAAGTGACGGTGGGGAAGTTAAAGGTGCTTTCCATAAAGGGGCTTAGGGGTTTCGATGCCCCGAAGTTGCCAGGCCCTGCCACGGTTAAAAAGGACACAAAAAAGCCCCGCCCTGGAAGGGAACGGGGCTTATCAAACGTGGGCGTAAAGGATAGTTTTTATAAGTCGGGGTCCAACTCGCGCACGCGCTTTTCCAGGCCAGCAATGATTTGAATTAGCTGCATCTCAAAGACGCTGGTAGGCGCCAGCGGCCGGATGTCGTAGCGCGCAAACAATTCATAGCGGGCCATTTCGCCCACAAAAATCGGCTGAGCCAGCGGGGGTGGAGGCAGTGGGATGTCGCTTTCTGGCGGGTCCTCGACCGGGTCGGGGGCCTCGTCAAAAGGATCCGGCTCGATGACGGTCGGCGTGCGGCCAAACCCGATGGGGGGCGCCTTTTGCTTCTGGTCTTTTGCAGCAGTAGCCATGCTAAGCAAGTAGTTATAAAATGGTAGGGAGACGTTTTCGGAAGTAGAGCACCAGCCCCACTACCAGCAGCAAGAGCAGCACGACTCCTGCTGCCACCAGCGCCCAGGGCGGCACGCCGGTGCGGGTGGTGGCCCCCGCCGTAGAGCCGGGCGCTGTCGACAAGGCCCCACCCTGCTGGCCAGCTCTGGTGAAGTCCTGCGCCTGGCTCGTGCCGGTGGCGACCGGCGCGTTGGCCTTGGCCACGAAGGTGCCGCCACCGGCAGCCCGGCGGTCGCTGCGGTCCTTGTAAGTGCCGGCGTAGAAGTTCTTGGCCACGACGATCATGGTCGTGCCAGGTACGCCGGTCGAGTCAGAGTCCGTCACAACGGGCAGTACCAGAGGCGGGTGCCAGGCTTGCCCAGCTTCAAGCAGGGCGCACCCATTTAGCAATAAGATGCTAATTAATAAGAAGATATAGCGCATAAGTTAATACGTAGGATTATCGATTGGGTTAGCGACGGCGGCGATCAGGCGTTTCAGGCGCCAGTTCTCGTAGACCCCCTCCCCTTCGCGCTTGAGGGCGCCGCCCCCGCCGGTGTTGCCCCCGACCGCGCGCACGCTCGGGCCGGTTCCCCAGGGCGCCACCAGCGTCTCGACGTGGCAGATGTCGGGGTGGCCCCAGGTGAAGCCGAGCACGTCGCCGGGCTGCGGGGCCAGCTTGCCGACCAGCTGCCGGCCGGCGCGCCAGATGGTGTGGGCGGCGTCGAACCAGCTCCTGGCCTTGCCGAAGCGCGGCACCAGGATGCCCGCCTTGCGCATGCTATAGACCACCGTCCAGGAACAGTAGGCATCGCCTACTTTGCCCCCGGCAAACTGGATAAGGCGCTCCACCGCGGCACCGGCATTGCGGCCGACTTCGCGGATGCCGACCAGGCTGCGGGCGATGCTTACAACGCGGACGCGGCGGCTGGCACTGCTGTCAGCGCGGCCGTCAGCGCGTGATTGGCCAGCAGCAAAAAGAATAAGAAGGGCGATAAGGCAAGTACGAATCGAACGCATCGGATAAGAAATTGAAATTGAGCAATGTGACGTTTTTCAGTGACGGCGCGCAGCTTGCAGCTACGGTCGTAGAAGAGCTTTTCCAGGTCGTCCGTCAGGTTTTTGAGCAGCTTGCCCTCCATCGTCTCGACGGCGTAGGCATGCAGGTCCGGAAAGAGCCAGCGCCAGGACGCGTAGGCCATGCTCAGGGCGGCGAAGTAGTGGAAGGCGCCCAGGGCCGCGGCGTTCACGGTATCGGGCGCGAAGCCCCCGGCCGTGGGGTCAAACCAGCGCAGCACGTGGGGCAGGCCGAAGAAGATGAGCAGCGCGACCAGGCCGAAGGTGGCGACGCGGCCACCGGGCGAAAAGGTGGGCAGCTCA
The DNA here is from genome assembly GCF_009755225.1 of Hymenobacter ginkgonis. Taxonomy (GTDB): domain Bacteria; phylum Bacteroidota; class Bacteroidia; order Cytophagales; family Hymenobacteraceae; genus Hymenobacter; species Hymenobacter ginkgonis. Next base: position 987,562 of record NZ_WQKZ01000003.1, on the reverse strand, counting down.
GGCCAGGTGAAGCGGGGCACCAGGGGCGAGGTGGCGGCCTCGCCGAAGTAGACCTTCAGGCCGAGAAAGAGGACCAGACACAGGCAGTCGATGCCTTGCAGGAAACTGGAAAAGCCGAAGCAGTGGGTCGACGTGGCCAGCAGACTGACCACGAAACAGAGCAGCCAGGCAAGGGCTACTAAGCGAATTAATTTTAGCGGGGTGAACATAAATAGGTAGTAGATAAATAATTGGTAAATGGGTAATTAGGTGGCAGTTTGAGCGCGCTCCCGACGGTCAGTTAGCACAGCGATGTGCTTGTCGATGTGGGCATGGGCCTCGCGTAAGGAGTTGTTCTGGCCCTTGAGGTCCACCACGTCGGCGCGCAGGTATTGCACGAGCTGCTGAAAGCCACTCATTTCCATGCGCATGTCGTTGACAGCATTGCAGGCGGTGTCGACCTTCTGGCAAGTCGAGTCCATTTTCTTATCCACCGCATCGAGGGTGCGCTTAAGCAGAAAGCCAAGAAGGCCGAACAAGACGCCCCCGATAAGCGAAATAATAGAAGTCGTAGCCATTGTATTAGCGGAATTTATAGATTTTAGAAGTAGCGGTGTTGATGGGCGTAATCTCCTGATTAGGCGCCGTATAAGTCGGGGAGTTGAAGTAGGTGGTGAAGCGGGTGGCTGAGGCCGTGCGGTCGAGGTAGTCGGTGAGCTGACGCAGGTAGCGGGCGCCACTCATGAGGGCCGTGTTGACCTTGTTTTGCAGCAGCTGGTCGAGGCCGGCGTCGGCCTCCTTCGCGTTGCTGTCGTCGATGCGGGCGATGGTGAGGTCGATGCCGTCGCCGTTCAGGCTCAGCCCCAACTCCGGCACGGCGTGCCCGATGGTGAGGCTGGCCAGGGCCGGGTAGACGTAGGTGCGCAGCAGGTTTTCGTTCTCGCTGGTGAGCGTGCGGGTGCGCACCTGGTCGCGCAGCTCCTGCAGGAACTCGTGCCCGAGCACCGGCCCCAGCGCGAAATTCTCCAGCCGGCGCCGCGTCGGGGCCAGGGCCTGGAAGACGATGCGCGAATCAGAAATATTCTCGTACTCCTGGAAGTCGGCGGTGCAGGTGAACAGCTCACGCCGGTGGCGCTGGCCGGCGAGGGAGATGGCCCAGGCCTGTAGCTCGGGCGCGTCGTCGAGGTGGTCCTCCAGCCACTGCACTAAGGCGTCCAGGCCGTTGTGGCCCTTTTTCCAGAGTGCGACCTGCAGCGCGTTGGACTGCCACTGGAAGGCCGTCTTAATCTGGTCGGTGCTCACGATGTGCACGCCGGTGCCGTCGATGCTGGCCTGGTGCATGGTCACGCCGGTGGTCATGGCCAGGCGCGTCAGCGGGGCCTGCACGGCCCGCAGCAGCTGGGTGGCCAGGTCCGTGCCGGCCGGGTTGAAAGTCGGCGCGTCGTAGGCCGCCTGGATCCACCTCAGCAGCGCTGGGCCCAGCACCTGGGCAATAGTAGTCGACTCCGTATCGGCCAGTTCGATGGCCCAGGAGGGCATGATAGATTTCGTGTCGACGGCGACGTAGCGCTTCAGCTCGTCAATAGTTTTGAGCAAGGCCATTAGGGAGTAGGGTTAGCCGATTGCTCGGTCGGTTTGTCGGCCGTATTGATTTGGGGGCTGAGAAAGCGGAACTCCAGCTCCGGATTCCAGCCGTTGTAGTCGCGGATGAAGTAGAGCACCTCCAGGATCAGGTCCTGGTGGAAGCGATGGGTCGCCACAAAGGCATTGAAGGCGACGCGCTTATCGGAGCCACTGCCGGACCCCATGCCCTTCCCCGGGCTGATACCACTCAGGGTCGGATCTACCTGCAGGGCGGTGTAGATGTGGCTGCTGGCCTCCTGCGAGTCTTCCACGTACATGCCACTCTTGAGCTTGTCATCGATGGCCGTGACGGTGAACACCTTGATGGTGCCGCCGGGGTTCTGCGGGTCGGGCATGGTGACGGCCATGACGGTCTTGCCCGCGCCGTTGGTGCCACTCATCGTCTCCTCGAAGGCGTCCAGCTCCTCGCCAATAATCTGCTTGCGCTGGTCCTCCTTCTTCTCCTTCCAGTCGGGGTATTTCCAGTCCCAGTAGCGGATGTCGACCTCAATCAGGTACTTGATGGAGAGCTGGTTGACGAAGAGCTGCTTCTTAAATTCGGGGATAGCCTGCGCCACGTCGAGCCAGCCTGACTTGCGAATCGGGTTCCAGGCCGCCACCTGGTAGAGCGCCTGGCCGGGCGAGGGCAAGGACAGCGGGTAGATGTACTTGTAGCCCCGCTTGTCTGCGCGCAGGGCCTCCACCGGGTCGTGGTAGGGGTCGAGCACTGGCACGGTGGTGGTGTAGCCGTCGCCGGGCTGCGCGGCCGGCCAGTTCGCGGAAATATGCACGCTGGCCGGCACGGCCTGGCCGGCTGCCTGGGCCGAGTAGCGACAGAACGAGGTGTCCTGGATGCAGAGGCTGGTAATCAGGCTGCGGTCGCGGCTGACGATTAGCTCGGGGAAGGCGTTGGCAAAGTACTGCAGGCCCTGGATGCCCTCGAAACCGTAGCGCGTGAGCTTCGATTTGCGGAAGAAGGCCTCGACCACCGGGTCCTTTACGCGCTGAAATATCTCCGAACCATCTGGTTTATAGTCGATCACCTTGCCGTAGATGATGCCCTCGCCGTACACCGCGCGGGTTTTCCAGTCCAGCACCGGCCCGATGATGGTGCTCTTGGCGATTTCGGCCATCACCTGCTGCGGGAAGTCGTTGCCCGGCCCCCACGGCGCGATGACGCCGGTGGTCGTGGTCTTGTCCACCGGCGAAGTGGGCTGCGCCCCCCCGGTCTTGGCCGGCGCAGCGGCGCCACTGGCCGCGCCGAGGGCGCCACCCAGGCGCACGGCGGCCCTGAGGCCGCGATGGTAGCCCAGGCCGTTGCTGGAGAATACAAGTTGCTGCATATCAGAGGTAGACTTTGCGGCCCGCGACGTGCGTGAGCAGGTAGATGTGGACTTTGACCAGCTTGCCGGTGGCCGTATTCACCAGGTTGCGGGTGGCGTTGTGCCAGTGCGCGGGGTCCTTCGTGCCGGTGGGCACCGGCACCTGGCCGTCGGCCGCGACGTCGGCGCGGTCGGCCTCGGTTTCCTCGGCCGCGGTGGGGGTGCGCAGCTGGGCCACGGCCGGCCGGTTGCCGCGGCCGAGGCGCGCGGCCGGCAGGCTGCCGAAGTCGCCGCCGGTTTGGCGGCGCACGTCACATTTGACCCAGCGCACGGCCACCGGCGCGGGGCCATCGAGCAGGGCCAGCGCGTCCTTGAGTCGAATCACGGCGGCCGGCTGGGGCGGGGCGGGGGTAGGTATTCGCTTTTCCATTGGTTGGCCGAAGTACCGGCGCCACCGAGGCAGGGAAAAGGACACAAAAACGGCCCCTACGCGCTGGAAACGACCCAAAAAGCCAATCTCAGTCGTATCACTGTTTGGACGCTGGAAACGCCGTTTTTTGACGAAATCAGGTATTCGGAGTCTCAGGAGTCGAGCGCGCGACCCCGGCTTGCACTGTCGCGTTTTGGCAATTGCCAAAAGCTGCCTCGGTGATATCTGCCTGAGGCGGGGGGGGCGCGGCCAAACAAAAAGCCCCGACCTGGGACAGGTCGGGGCGGGCAGTTGCCGGCAGTAAAGCGGCTCGTGGCTCAGCGGCTGACGATGAGCAGCTGGCTGAAGTCGATGGCCGCGTTGACAATCTCGGTGCCGCAGCTGGCCAGGTGCAGGTCGAAGTTGTCGGTATAGTGGGTGGCGTGCTCCTGGGGGAAGTTCTTCTTGCCCTCGCTCTTCTTGACCTTGATGATGCGCCCCTTCGAGTCCTGGCTCACCGGGGCCAGCAGCAGGGCGGTCACCACGTCCTTGCAGTTGACCTTATTGATGCGGATGCGCAGCAGGTTGGGGTTCTGCTCCCCGAGCAGCTCCTGGGCTACCAGGTAGCGCGTGCCCTGCCCCGAGGTACGGCCCAGGCCGTAGCGCTGGATGCGCCAGTTCTTCTTGCGAAAGGCCGCCATCAGCGTCTCGTTGAGGGTGAACTCACTATCCGGCCGCCGCGAGTCGCCGTACTCCTCGTCGGCCAGGAACTCAATCTCCTTGCGCAGGTGGTAGGCGTAGTAGGTCGTGACCTGCTCGACCAGGGCGTTGATGAAGGCCGGATGCTTGACGTAGAAGCCCTTGAGCACCCGATACTCGCGCTTGTCCAGGTGCGGCTGCCCCATGAGCACCGTGGTGATGCCGCCCCCGAAGTCGACGCTCAGGCGCAGGGCCTGGTGGGAGCGGCAGTCGCTGTCGCCGCGGCTATCCGAGAAGTCCACGTCGCCCAGGAAGCGGGCGCCGCCGGCCGCCGTGAGCTTCTCCAGGTTCAGGCCCCCGCCCTTGCCCTTGGCATTGCCCGGCGCCTTGGGCGAGGTGTACTCGTCGCCCAGCGCCAGGCCCAGCACGAAGTCGTCGTTAGCGCACTCCACCACGTGGAGAGCCTGGTTGAGCTGCGGGTAGAAGCCCCCCTCGACCGTGGTGGGCCGGCGGTTCATCATCTCAATCTGGAACGTGAAGTCCGTCATGAAGGCCCGCTGGTCGACCAGGTACTGCAGGCCCAGGTTCTTGATATTGTCGAAGGCATTGGCCTCCGAGTAGAAGGTGCCGTGGCTGGGGGCGCTGGGGAAGTAGCGCACGGCCTTCATGAGCGGCACCACCTCCTCGCCCCAGATGTGGAGCCTTTCCTCGTCGGTGGGCGCATCCAGGAAGCGGACCTGCGCGTCAATCAGCTCATTCTGACGCTCTTCCAGGTTGATGCCCTCGTTTTCGTAGTATTTGCTCTTATCCAGCAGCCAGCGGCCCGTATCGCCCCAGGGCATGGACGAAAACAGGAAAACGCCGTGGTGCATCGGGTTTTTGCCGAAATACTGCCCGTTGCCGCGGTTGGTGGCCGACAAGTCGGCGTCGAGCTTGGTCTTGTCGAAAAGCAAGGCTTCGTCGCCAATAAAACCGTCCACGTTCAGGCCCCGGCTGGCACTACCACCGGCATCGAGCGAGACCAGGTGAAAACCCGTCCCGTTCTTGAAAACAATGAAGTGGTCGTAGCTCAGGGGGCCTTCGAAGGGGCGCTCCCAATTCAAGGTGGGTGGCGGCTTGCGGCCGATGTAGAAATCGCGGTTCAGGCGGTAGCCCAGACGCTCCAGGCCGGCCACGGTGCTGGGTAGCGTCCTGGTGAGCACCTGCTTATAGGTCGAGCCGACGATGACCCAGCAGCTACGGGGCATGGTGGTCACAATCTGGTGGATATCCCAGGCGATGACGCTGGATTTGCCCGTTCCCCGGCCCCAGATGCTGATGCCCTGCTTTTTACCGCGGGCCGTGATGTAGCGCTGCTGCGGCTGGTTAAACTGCAGCTGCTCTCGGTTGAGGACGCTCATAGCTTGCCGTTCCCTTCCTTCGATTCGCGGATGAGCTGGGCCATCTCGTCGCCGTCGACCACGTTCTGGCTCACGGCCTCCAGGACCTGCTCGAAGTCGACGTCGGTGATGTCCTGCGGCCGGGTGAGGTCGAATTGCCGCGGTTTGCGGCCCTCCACGGTCAGGTTCAGGACGTAGGAGGTGTTACCCACTTCGGCAGCGCTTTCCTCGCCGTGGGCGTCGACGCGCAGCAGGCCGGCGAGCGAGGCCTCGAACTTCATGGCGGCCAGGGCGCCGCGGTAGTCGGGTGGGTTCAGCAGCATGCACAGATTGGCGATTTGGTTGGCCTTTTCAATCAAGACCGACCGTCGACCCTCTTTTTTGACCTTTTTGACGTCGCCAAACAGGTTTTGCGCCTCGCGCAGGCGCCGGTAGGCCGTGGCCCGGCTGATGTCGTAGGCGCCGGCCAGCAGGGGCCAGGCCGACTCGAAGGTCTTATAATTGAGCAGCAGCGCGTAGGCCGACTCCAGCTGCTGGTGCAGCAGCTTGTCCTCCTTGCTCAGAGCCTTGAGGCCGGCGCCGCCCTCCTGCTGGTAGGCGGCAAAAATGCGCTCTATGCCCGTTTTGCGGGGCGGGGGCAATAGCGCTGCCCCCGTCAGGCTAGTGAGGCTGGGCAATAAGTCACTCATATCGATTAACTAGTTAATTTTGAACGGATAAGCACGATTTCAGCCTCCACCACGGCCAGCTGGGCGGCCTTGGCGGGCTGCTTTTTGCGCAGCTTGCAGCGGTAGCTGAGCCGGTTTTGCAGGCGCTGGCGCAGCTGGCCCTGGTCGTTGAGCTGCGCGCTGGCCACCGGGCCAGGCAGCTTGCCGTGCTGCCGCACGTGCGCCTGCAGGGCCTTGATTTTGGCCTCCTCACTGGTCAGGCCGACGATTTGCAGGGCCAGGACCAGGCGGGCCTTTCGGGAGAGGCCCTTGGCCGTCAGCTGGGGGTGCAGGTGGCTGCGCTCGTCGCGCACCTGGCGCAGCTGCTGGCTCAGCTCGGCCAGCAGTTGCGCGGCGTACTGCTCGGCTGCGTCGAGCAGCTCCTCTAGGGGCTGGTTGAAAGCCAAGTGCACCGGGGTGGCTACGGGCGCCACTGGCGCCGGCTCAGGCACTACTGGCACCGGCTCGGGCATCACCGGGGCCGCAGGGGGCACCGGCACCGGGCGCAGGTCCTGGTCCAGGTGGCTTATTTCCTCCCCGACGACCTCCACCAGCTGGGCCAACTCCCGCTGCAGCACGCCCTGGCTGTAGGCCGTGGCACCCAGGGCAAATAAGCGCTGGTAGGTCTTACTGGTGCCTACCTGAGCGTAGAGGGCTACCCCCTCGGTAAAGTCCTGGCCAGAAACCAGCCAGTCGCGGATGTCGGACAATTTCATGCCCCGAAGTTGCCGCGGCCGGCCACGGTAAAAAAGGACGTAAAAAAGCCCCATTGCGGGGGCAATGGGGCTTTTTTACCTTACTTCGACGTACTAGAACTCGCCGCTTTTCGACGCTTTGGTCGCGGGACTAAGTAGGTGAAGTCCGGAATTTTCATCAGTTCCAGCGCCTCGGCCAAGGTCAGCGTGCGCAAGTCAAACGTGAGCCCGAGCCGGGGCATTTCAATCCTACAGGGGATGACGGTGCTCCGGAACTTCTCGGCTACTTCGGGCTGGAGTTGAGGAAGGGGCGACGCCATCGTTATGCTTTGTACTTAACGGTGCCGGCGTAGATATACATGCCGTTGGCGTAAGCCTCGCCCTTCACGGTGAAGCCGCGACGGCCCGAGCTGAGTTTACCCGAGTCGTAGTCAGGGGCAAACTCCACCGGCAGGCCCTCAGCGCCTACCTGCAGGTAAGTACCATCGGCGTCGGGCACCAAGATGATGAGGCCCAGGTTCTTGACGATGCGCATGAATTCGAGCGCCTCGGCGTTATTGCCGGGGTGGAAGCCCTCAAAGCTAATTTTGAGGCCCCGCCCGTCGCGCTCGCCGGTGATGGCAGCCTTGAGCATGTTGGAGTCCAGCGTCAGGTACACCTTAGCGAAACCATCATCGGCATTGGTAAAGGTGTGGTTGTCGGTGATGATGGCCGTCTCGCCGGCCGTGGTGCCGGTTTTGGGCGCCTTGGCAATCTTCGAGAAGGCGTCCTCGCGGGCGACCAGCACGTAGCCCAGCAGGCCAGGCGTGTTGTCGTCTCCCTGCGGACCCTTCAAGTGGGTTAAGCTGAAAGTATTCATACTGAATAACTTAAAATAATAGTGGACTAGGATAAACTATAAATCGTAGCGGGGGCTGAGGTGCTTAGTCGAGCGCCTTCAGGATGCCGGTGCCCGACTCCACCAGGGCCTTCACCAGGTCCTTGTCGGTCTTGAGCGAGTTGGCGTCAATCTCCACCTCTTTGTGGATGAATTTGCGCGCTAGCACCTGGTAGCGCTTCTTCTCGTGGGTAACCACCGGCAGGGCACCCGCGCCCTGCGCTTCGGCCGCCTTGAGTTGCTCGGCCTGGCCTTCGATGATGGAATTCTGCTCAGCCAGTTGCTGCTTGAGGGCCTCGATTTGCTGATCGAGCGTCAGTGTTGGTTCTTTGTCAGCCACGGTAATGGGGCGTTAGAATTTAAAAATGAATAAGTTGGCACCTACAAAGCCGGCCCCTTTGCAGGAGCCGGCTGAGAAGCAGGGGGGCTGGCTTAGGCGTCCAGGTCCTGGTCGTTGGTGAAAATGGCCTGGGGGATGAGGAAGCCGACGCCCTTGTAGAAGTCGGTGAACAGCTTCACCTTGCGGTCCACACTCTCCACCTGGAACTGGCCCATGTTCTGGGTCTTTTTCGCCAGGCGGATCGCGTTGTCGGCGGGCGTCATCCAGATTTTGGGCGAGTCGCCCATTGAGGGCAGTCCGATCACGCGCTGCCGGCTGTGCTGAATGGCCACCGACGTAGTCAGGGGGTCATTGCCGTCCGGCGTAGCCGTCACCACCGGGGTCGTGGCCAGGTTGTATTTGGCATCGCGGCCGATGGCATAGCGCAGGGCCAGGTCCTCGTTCATGGACATGAACATGGGCACGTTGCGGTAGCGCTTGAGGGTGCCGTGGGCGAAGGCCTCCACGTACTCGCAGAAGGCTTTCGGGTCGGTCGGGATGGCCCCGAGCACCACCGGCGTCGTGCGGCCGGCCGTGATGAAACCGTTGATCTGGGTGCGGATGCCGTCCATCGCGGTGCCAGCGGCGCCAGGCGTCGTGCCGTTGGGCTCGACGCGCTTGCCCAGGTAGATTTCGTTGAGTTCGTAATCCTCCTGAATCTGGGGCAAGGCGTGCACCTCAATGAACCAGCGCACGAAGGGCCACTCCGTCCGGTTGAGGCTGTCGCCCGCCAAAAAGCCCAACCAGGTTGCCTCCAAATCGTCCGGCGTTTCCTCCAGGTCCGCCTTCATTTTGAACTGCTTGATGACGATAGGCAGCGCTTCGAGCGCGCCCAGCGGCGTCCAGTTCTTGTGGAAGGGTTGCAGGATGCGGCCCAGCCGGGTCTGCGAGGCCTGGTAGAGCGTATCGTCCGACACGCGGGGGACGAAGAGTTGCTCGGTGACAGCCGGGCGAAACAACAGGCGAACCAGGCGCGTGGCGTTCTGGCCGTTGTTGAGGTAATAGGCGCCGAATTCGGCGATAATGGCTGCGATAGTCATTAGCTAGCGATAGAAAAATAAATAGGTGATAAGCTGATAATTAGCCGAGCGTCTAGCTCCTCAACTGCTGGCTTTTAGTTGTTGAAGAGGGGGTTGTTGTCGAGGGCCTGGTTGTGGGGCAGCTGGGCGATAAGCTTCTGATTGGCATCCGCCTCCTTGTCCACGTCGGTGGCCCCGGCCACCAGGGTCGGGTCGGTGTGGGCCGCCCCAGGGCCTTTGTCGTAGAGGTCGGCCTTCAGCTTGAAGGCATCGCGCTGGCTTACCAGGGCCGCGATGTCGGTGACACCAGCTGCCGCCAGCGCATCGGTGAAGCCTCTGGCCGTAGCCTCGGCCGTGTCGGCACGGCCAGCGCGCGCGCTCAGGTCGCTGTAGGCAGCCTCGGCAATGAGTTGGGCGCCGGTCACGCCGGCCGCCGTTAGCTCACCATTGGCGGCCGTGAGCTGCTCGGGGGTGATGGTTTCGGCCGTGACCAGGGCGTGCGCAGCAGCGCCCAAAACCAGCTTTTTCGCAAAAAGGGACATGTGATTTTTAGAAGATGAAAGGGAAGAATCAATAGAATCGGCCTCGGTGGCCAGCTGCTCGGCCAGGGCGACCGCCTCGTCCAGGCTGCCCATCAGGTCGGCCAGGCCGTTGCTGAGGTTAGCCTCCCCGACGAAGACCATCCCACTGGTGACCAGCTCCAGCTGCTTGGCCGGAATCTTGTCGCCGCGGTTGGTGGTCACGGTGCTCAGGAACACCTCGTTAAGCGGGTCGAGGATTTCCGCGCGCAGCGGCTCAGGATCGCCGTCGATGGCGGCCTGGTAGGAGGCGTTTTTGTTGACAGACTTGGAGGCGTTGACGGTTACCGTCTTGATGCCCAGTTGCTCGAAGTAGCCCGTAAAGTCCAGGAACTCGGCCATCGTGCCGATCGAGCCGCACATGGCCGTCTTGCCGGCCAGCATCACCACGTTGCCGCCACTAGCGCTCCAGTAGCCAGCGGAGCAGGCCTGCTGCACCAAGGAGACGAAGGGCTTTTGGGTGCCGGCGATGACGTTCGCAAAGTCCTCCAGGCCCATTGTGCTGCCGCCAGGCGTGTTGAACACCCCGACGTGGCCGATGAAGCTGGGGTGGGCGTCGGCCTGCTGCACACGCAGACCGATCGTGCCGGTGCCAACCGCGTAGTAGGAGTCGAAGGGCATCATGACGCCCGCGATGGTGTGCACGGCGATCGAGCCGGCGGGCACCTCGTCGAGCGACGAGTAGCGCGTGACGCCCAGGGCCGCGGCGTGCGGGGTAAAGGCCGAGAAGCCCAGCTGCATGACCTCGCGCTCCGGCTCACTGGCGCCGCCCGTTTTGCCAGCTAGCAACTGGGCAATTTGCGCGTAGAGCACCTGCACCCCCTGGCCTTCCAACAGGACGGGGGCTTGCAGCATAGAGGTGAGTGTGGGGTAAGTCAGCATCGATAGCGGGTAAGAATCGATGCAAAGCTGGCCGGCGCCTCAGCCCACAAAAAGGACATCAAAAAGCCCCGCCGGGTGAGGCGGGGCCTTCGCTTAGAAGTAAGTGTAGACGAGCACGAGGCCGTCACCGCCCTTGCCGCCGTTGCCCGCTGGCCCCGGCTGGCCCATGATGCCCCCGGCCCCTCCCCCGCCCCCGCCCCCGGGAAAACCGCCCTTGCCGCCGATGCCGGCGGTGTAGTCCCAACTGGCATTGCCCACAGCCCCACCCCCGCCCCCGTTAGCGCCCAGCCCGGCGCGGGCGGGCAGATCGGCGGCACTGGTGCCATTGGCGCTGGCGTGCGCCTGGCCCCCCAGGGCGGGCGTGGTTTGGCCCAGCAGCATCCCGCCGCTGCTCACCCCGCCGCTGCCGCCGTTGCCACCCTGGCCAGTGCCGTCCGTGGCGGCACCGCCCCCACCCCCCGCGGCGCTGCCGGCGCCGAACTCGTCCACCTGCTGCGGGGCCCCGTCGTAGGCGTTGCTCTGGTTGGCCCCGCCGCCGCCACCGGTGCCGCCGGGCGCGGTACCGCGGGCGGGCATCGTTTGGGCCGAGTATACTTGCTTGAGGGCCCCCACCCCGGGATTACCCCCGAAGGCCCGCAAAAAGGTGCCGAACTGCGAAATGCCCCCTTCCGCCCCGAAAGAGCCGGGTGCCGCTACGTTGCTATTAGTTGGCCCAGCGCCGCCAACGCCGCCAGCCCCTACCGCAATTTCGACGGTGGCCGGCAACAGGGCCGCATCAATCGTGCGCTCGCTGCGCGCGCCCCCACCCCCACCGCCGCCCCCCGTTTCGGACCCGTTGCCGTCCATGCAGCCCGAGCCGCCCCCGGCGCCACCGCCGATGGCAATGACGCGCACGAGCTTGGCACCGGCCGGCTTCGTCCAGGTCGCCGAGGCGGTGAATACCTGCACCGTCGTTGTGCCACCCGCCGCAGCGGGAGCCGCCCCCCCTACGCCGCGCGCATCCGTGACGATGCCCCCGGCCGGCATGGTGTAGGTGCCGTTGGCGTTCTTCGTGCCGGCAGCCAGGAAGTTATCAGGCACCTGCGTGCCGGCCCCGAGCGTAATGTCGCCGCTGATCTTAAAATCCCCGCTCAGCACGCAGGCACTGTAGATACCCCGGGTTAACTCGCTCTGATTGAAGCGGGTGTTGAAGGCCACCACCGCGCCGAACTTGGCGTTGGTAAAGGCGCCGTCGTAGCAGTAGCCGCAGTTCACGACCACCGGACTCTGCGGCGTGCCCGCCACGCTAGTGGCATTGCCGCGCAGAATGCTGGCGCTCACCGAAAGGCCGGCAGCAGGCGTTTCCTTGTTGAGAATCAGCGTACTGGCGCTGCCCACCGCCGCGTAGGCGCCCAGCGACTCGTACACCTGTGCCACGCCGGCGCCACTAAGGGCAATGACGTTGCCACCAACGCCGGGCGCGGCTACTTTTAGCTTCAGGCCCGCATCGCTCGTGTCGCTCAGCCACTGGTATTCTAGGCCCGCTACATTCACCGTGCGCGACTTGCGGGCCGGCACCGGCACGGCGGCGCAGGCCTCGGCTGCCGTGGCGTAGGGCGTACCATCGCGGTGGGCGTAGTAGGCGTCGGCTGGTCCACCGAGGGAGTTGACGTAGCCACCGGGCAAGGTGGTACCGATGTCCTGCGGGCTAAGTGCCATAAGTAAAGAGGTGGCGCGCCGACGTCGCGTAGGGGGTGGCCGCCGTATAGAGGTAAAGGGTATAGTTATAAGGGGTTCCGCTAGGGTCTTGCACGCTGAGCGTGCCCTGAGAGGCATAAGCGGCCGTGACGTTGGCCGACTGGTTATCGACGTCCGTGACGTTGAGCAGCTGGTAGCCGGGGGGTAGGGCAATAGCAAACCGGGTTGCGCTGGTGCCGGTGGTGAGCTGGCCGACGTGGCCGACGTTCGTGAGCTGCGACTGGGGTAAGGCCCGCACCGTTGCCGAGTCGGCCGGCGCCGCGGCAGTGGCCCCGAAGAATAACTTGTTGTACCCGATGAGCAGCACCTGGTTGCTAGGCAAGTCAGTTTCGGCCGCCTGGGGAGCGTCGGGGTTACGCACGGCTGGCGGGCGCGTGTCAGCCTGGTTGGCCGGGGGCACGAGCTTGGCATCGCCGGCACCGTAGCTGACGAAGGCCTGGAACACGAGGCTGCCGAGCACGCGCACGACGTTGGAGTTGCGCACAAACGGCGAACTGGTGCCACCTGAGCTGATTTGGGCGCCGTTCTTAACGATGCGAATGGCCGTGAGCGCGCCGGCATCGCGCTGGTAAAAGTTAGCCGTGAGCGTGTTGGCCACTGACTCCCCTACTTCCCCATCCTGGTCAGCCGATTGGGCTAGGCTCAGGCCTGCAGTAGCGTAGGTGGGGTAGATAGCCTCGACGAGCACGCGCCGAAAGAAGGCATCGTCGAACGGGGTGCCAGCCGCGATGAGGTCGCCGGACTGGAGCGTGCCCATCGTTTTGCCGTTGGAGAGGCTCACGATTAGGTCCGTTTGCGCCGTGGCGCCCCCGCCCAGGGCCGCGACGTCGTCCTTGAACTCGCGCAGGTCCTTCTCCTTGATTTTGAAGTCGTCGTTATCCTGGAAACGCGCGTTCCACTTCTGCTTAAAAAAGGCTGCGGTCATTATACTATCTGATAATCAAGTCCAAATCCGGAGCGCAGCACCACGCTCTTGCCGGCCGGCACTCTGGCCAGTAGCCGGCCCTTTTCAGTGCGCAGTTCGACCAGGCCGCCCGAAGTGCCCAGCTGCAGGCCGCTTTGCAGGCCGCGCTCACTGACCTCCCAGGTGCCCAGGTAGGGCCGGGCGCGCCGGGGCGTTTCGCCGGCCAGCGTCCAGTCGTAGTTGTTGCGCTGGTTCGGGTCCTGGCCCGAGTCGTAGCTGTCGGTCCAGGCCAGGGGCTGCTCGGGCGTGCCCACCAGCTGCACGTGTCCGTTGAAGTCGCGGTAGAGCACCACTAGGGGTTGGCCCTCGAGTGCTTCCAAGCCTTTAGCCAGGTCGGGCGTGTGGCGGGCCAGCACGCCGACGAGCTTCTGCGTTTGGCTCGTGCCGTGGCGGCCGAGGTCCTTGGGGGTCTGCTTGTAGCGCACCGTGCCGCGGGTGCTCACCAGCTGGTACCAGTAGGCGCCGGGCTGGAGCGTGAGCTGGTCGATGACCAGCTCGCCCTCGGCGGGGAAGTCAACCAGGTCGCTGGCCAAGGCGTACCAGAGCGCCTCGATGCCGCCGGTGTTTTCGTCCGGGGGCTGCGCCACGTTGCGCAGTTGGTAGGCGCTAGCGGGCAGCATGGAAGAATTCGGTCTCGAACAGGTGCAGAGGCAGCTTCATAAGCTCTTGACGCACAGCTAAAAAGGTGTCCTTTTGGGACAAAACGCCTGTTTTTTGGGACACTTTACCCTTTTTTTGGGACAAACCGCCCGTTTTTTGGGACAGATTCATCGGAAAATCGCCCGTTTTAGCCGCCTTTTTTTTGCTGGGCCCGAGGCCGGCGTTGCGCTGCACGGCTTTGCGCAGGGTCTCGTAGGCCACGTCGTCCTCCGTGAGGTCGTAGAACACCATGAACGAGCGGATGGCGTCCTTGATGGTGGAGCCGCGCGCCCGGTGCTCGCGCACCCACCAGTAGAGCGTGTCCTTGAAATTGTCGTCGACAAAGTCGTTGAACTGAAACACCACGTAGCTCGTGAGCTTGCCGCGCAGCAGGTCGTAGTAGGCGGCGTTGAAATTGCGCAGATCCACCCCCAGCACGGCCGTGCACTCCTCGCTGCTGCCCTCGTGGCGGGCGCTCTTGGCGGGCTTGCGCAGCAGCTGGTTAAGGGCAAAGCCAAAGCGGTTGGTTTTGGAAAGCAAATAGTCTTCCACCAAGATGGGCGAGTCCTGCAGGCGTTGGAGTTTGAGGTGCACCTGCAGGTATTTGAGCAGGTGCGGCTTAATGGGAAAGTCGATGCGTTTCACGGCGGGCGCGGGCTTAGGCTGCTCAAACCTAGCGTTAGGGGCGGGCGGGCAAAAGGACGGGGAAGCAGTAGAAAGCCGGGAAGTGCGTAAAGAAGAAGGCATGCAGAAAAGCGGGCACAGACGAGCGGTTTTGTAAATATACCGTGAACTATACCTGTTTACCAAGTATGCTGAATGGTCCCGCTAAAACTTTGTCTACCAGCCTTAAGCTCGGCTATTACTCCTGCCCTACCTAGCGCTTATCAAAGTCCACGTAGCGCGTCAGATTCAGGCTCACCCGCTGGATTTCGCCCCACGCCCCGCCGGCGGCCGGGGCCTGCTCCCAGATGAGCAGCAGCGCCGCCACTTCCTCGTAGCGCAAACTCAGGCGCCAGGGCCGGCGCGGGCGCTCGCCTACGTGGTGCTGCTCGACCCAGTGGCGGGCCAGCAGCCGGCCGCGCACCCGGTAGAGCGGGCCGAAGCTGAGCACCAGGGCCAGCGTCGGCCGGGCCGGGGGCTCGAGCTGCCGGCACAGCACCCACTCGATGGCCTGGGCCAGCTGCCCGGCCTCGCCCCAGGGCAAGTGGATGCGCTGGTCGAGGTGGGGCAGGCGCATTACGACCAGGTCCCGTTTTTAAAGCGCCGAATCTCCTCGCCCGTGTGCTGGTCGTAGAGCAGCGCCACCTTGATGCTGGGGGCGGTTTTAGCCACGTAGCGGTCGTGGCGCTTGATTTCCACGGCGCGCGGGTCAGCCGCCAGGCGGCCCTCGGGCAGATTATTGCGCCCGTACCAGGTGCGCACGCCCCCGTCGAAGTAGTAGACGAGCAGCTTCGTGTGGGCCTTGGCAATGAATTGCTGCACGGAGGCAGAGCGGGGGGAAGTAGTAGCAATGGGAGGGAAAAGGAATTAGGTGGTAGCAATCGCAGTAAAGGCAATACGGTGCGGGCTCGGCACGCCCGGCTGGGCGACCTGGGCGTAGTAGCGCTGCAGCGCGTCCGGGCCGTAGGCTTTGAGCTTGGCTTCGTGGTAGCGGAAGAGCTGCAGGCTGCTCAGGACCTGGGTGCGCTTCGGGGCCAGGCCCAGGCGGTGGGCCTTCAGGGCCCGGCGGGCCGTGAGCAGGGCGCGGGTGATGTTGCGCTGGCGCTGGTTGGCCTCCTGGCGGGCCAGCCAGGCCTCGGTGCCCACAAAGCCGCGGCTGTTCTCGGCGTCGAAGTAGCCGCTGCCCGTCACGAACTCGGCAAAGGGGCTGGGCGCGAACTTGTTGGGGTAGCGCTGGAAGTAGGCCGCCGCCAAATCGATGCGCTGCAGCACCTGGTCGTGGTAGCGCTGCCACTGCTCGGGGGTTAGGACCGGCCCGAAGCCCCGGTATACCCCGTACCAGATGGCCCGCATGGCTTTTTGCTGCTCGGTTTCGTCGAAGGCGCAGCTCGGGTAGAGCCGCTTCCAGGCGTAGTGCCAGGCCTGGGCCGTGAGCGCCAGGCGCTCGGCCTGCAGCTGGGCCGCGGCCGCAGTGCCCCCGGCCGGCGCCAGGGGCGCCGCCCGCCCCCCCTGCCCTGCTTTCGTCGCCTGGCGGGGCGCTACAGGCGGCGTGGGGGCCGGTTTTGCCCCTGCCTGCGGCCCTGTGTTGCCAGTCAAGGCACCCGCGCCGCCAGTGGCCTCGGGGGTTACTAACTTATCCACCTGGGCAATTTCTATTTCCTTATTATCCTGTTTTTCCAGTGATACAATAAGCGGAAGATTTGTCGCCGAGGCGGGCGCTGGCGCCGCCGGGGCGGCCTGAGCATTTTTGGGCTTAAATGGACTATTAGAGGTTTTATTGGCAGTTTTCCAGACGAACTCGGCGTTGAGGTAAACCTCGAAATTGGCCTTTGTACCGCGGAAGACTTTGCGGGCGATGAACCCGATTTTTTGCAATTCGCGCAAATGGTCCCGAATGGCCCGGGACGAGACTTGGCGAAAGGCGGCGAGCTGCTCGTTGTTGGTGGCCACCGGGGGCGGCGTGGGCCGCGCGTCGGTGGCGGGCTCCAGCAGCAGGGGCACGCGGCGCAGCTGCTCCACGGCGTCGATGGCCCAGACGAGTAGCACGCGGGCCGTAGCCTGGGCGCCGTCGGAGAGGGCCTTGGGGCGCACCAGGTACTGCTCTGTTTTGCCCCGCACGGTGCGGGTGCGCACCACCAGCGGCATCTGGGCGCGCAGGGTCTTGAGAAACTGGGCTAACCGGCTGTAGGCGGAGCGCAGGGTGTAGGGAAGCGGCAACAAGCTGGAAGGGGGCTGTTGAGGTTAAAAAAAGAAAAAAGATGACCGGGGGCGGTATGGACGCCAAAATCCACCCCCGGTCGAACCTGCGTGCAGGCCCTGTGCTCCCCGGCCGGCGTCGAGCCGGCATGGCGGGTGGCCGGGGCCCCTAAGCGGACCGGAATCCCTTAGGGGCCGCACCACCGCACGTCTTCGTTAGACGAAGGGGAAATAATTACTTGCGGAAAGCTTACTGCGGCTCCCCTACCCGCTTCGTGGGGATTGCTTTGCTGGCCAGCGGGCGAGCAGCGGGCGGCAACTCGGAAAGGGGCCGCAGCACGACCTCCACGCCCAGGCGGCTGAGTTCTTGGAAGGCGCAGGCCAGCTTCGTGCTGACCGATGCGGACGAATAGACGTTGACGCGCGGCATTAGCTGATGGGAATTAATTCGTTGTGGTCGTACTGCTGCGAGGCTAGGCGCAGGCGCGGAGCCCGCGCGTCGTCCTGCATTTCGTTCAGGCGCACCTGGTGCACCTTGCGGATGGTGAGCAGCCGGGCCATCTTGTCCAAGCAGTCCTCGTGGACGGTGGAGCGGGGCTCCAATTGGCGCAGCTGCAGCGCCTGCACGGTAACGGCGACCGAGTACAGGCCCAGGGCCTCCTGGTGCTCGGCCACGGTCAGCTGGGCAAACTCGTCGCCGGTGAGGGTTTCAATCGACATAAAAAGGGAATTGACTGGTAAAGACTTAGGAGGCCAGGCGCAGCCCGGGCGGCTCGCCGTTCGCGACTGGCGGGGCCGGCACCGGGGCCACGGTGCCAGGCTTGGGTGGGGCCGCCGTGGGCGGGGGCAGCGTGGCCAGCTCGAAGCGCAGCCCCCGCTCGTAGGCGACCACCGCGGCCCAGGGGATGCGGGCCTCGGAGTTGAAGTAGAAGGCCTGCAGGCGAATGTTCTGGGCCGCGTTCTGGGGGTCGTGTGGGTCCGGCTTGCCCACCTTGAGCCAGCGGCGCACCGTGCCGGGGTCCACGCTGAGCACCTCGGCGAGCGCTTGGACGCTGTAGAGCACTACGTCGCTGGCGGCCGGTGCCGCGGCGGCCGCCGCGGGGGCTTCGACGCGGGCGAGCAGGGCCCGAAACCAGTGGTCGAGGTAGCCCACGGTGGGCAGGTCGGCAGCGGTCATAAAAAAGTGCTAGAAATTGAACGAAAAATAAACTTTTAGTAAGCTCGTCTTGAACGGCACTCTGGTACAATTCTTAACCTGGGCCGGGCGCACCCACCGTTGGGTGTACTTTCCCGCCCCTTTCCTGCCCATGTGCCCTACTTTCTCCTGCTGCCACCCCCGGCGCGCGAGTTTGCTGAGTACCCAGCTCCACTGCCTGGTGCGCCTGCTGCTGGCCAGCGGCACCCCGGAGCTGCGCCCGGAACCGGCCGGCCTGTCGGCCCGACTCGATGCCCTCTGGCTCCGCACCCATGGCCTGATGCAGACGAGCTACTGCGTGTCGGCGGCGCGGGCCCGCGAGCTGACGGAGAACGCCCTCTCGGCCCTGCTGAGCCAGGAGTGCTGCTGCCAGGCCGTGCGGGAGCGCTTGCCCCTGGGCCAGGCCCTGGGCCGGACGCGGGTCCTGTACCGGGCGGCGCGCCGGCAACGGGCCGCCAAACGAGCGTTGGCTGCGCATTAGGCCGCTTTTTGTAGGCTGAACTCGCGCCGGCAGTCCGTCCAGTCAATTTCCTGAATGCCGGCCGGCAGCTCCGCCACGAGCAGCACTTCCTGGTCTAGGCACCCTTCTTCCTGCGCCGTGCGCAGGGCGGGCGGCATGGTGCCCTGCACGTACACCCGTAGGTGCCCGGCCTGGTAGCAGTAGCCCAAAATGGGCTGCGGCTGGGGGACGGGCACCACGGCGTCGCCGGGGACGAAGGCGGACACGCGCACCCGCTTGCCGGTGCGGGCATCGGTGAGCGAAACACGGGGAAACTGCAGGTGCTTGGGCATAAGGGAAGGAGCGAGAAGGGTGAGAGAGGGATGAGTAGAAAGAAGCAAAAGGCGTAGATTCAGAAGAGTTTAGGCTACCTGGCTGGCCTTACCTGTCACCCCCAGCCCGCCACTGTAGCGGTGGCGGCGGCGGGCCTCCCCACTGAGCACTAGTGGCGCTTCCTCGCGAAAGCGCGGGTGCTGGGCGGCGATTTCGTGCAGGCGGCGCTCCAGCTCCGGCAGGGGGGTAAGCATTACGAGCTGCGGGCTTAGGTGCTGGTGCAGCAGCTCGTGCAAATCGCGGATGCAGGGCTTAGCGAGCGGCAAGTCGGGGGTAGTATTCAGGTGCATGGCAGAGAAGCGATTAGGTGTGTGAAAGACTGATTAGAGACGATGAGGGGCCTACTCCCCTCCTACCGCGGGCAGGCGCTCGGTGGGGCGGCCGTAGCCGGCGCGCACTTCCACGTAGCACTGAGCCGGGTCGGCGGCCCAGCAGACCCACATCGTGGTTTTCCAAGGAAAGCCCGTCACGCCAGCTTCCTGGGCCACCTCGCGCAGCAGGCCCTCGGGCCCGTAGTCCACGCTGAGCACCAGCGAGTAGGCTCTGGCTGGCACTGGCTCGCGCCAAAGCCGCGTGACTACTAGTTCGCGGAGCAGCTGCTCGAAGCCCTCCAACCGGCTGGGCTCGGGCCGGGGCGTGCGCAGCGCGGCCATGCTGGCCATGAGCTGGGCGGTTTCGCCGGCGCGGCTATGGTCGCCGTTGTCGAAGTCGCTCAGGTAGCCGTGGCCTTCGAGGCGCTTGCGCCACCAGGCAGCGGCTTGCTGAGCCAGGCCTTGCAAGAGGGCTTGGCGCTCGGGGGTGCAGGAGACAGTGAGGGAATTTTCGGGCATGGGTGTGCTGAAAAAGAAGGTTACAGGGCCGGATGAGGCAGGGTGGCCAGGGTGCGAGCATTGGCGTAGCGCACGTTACCGAGTAGTAGCCGGCGCACGTCGCGAAGCCGGCGCACGCGCTGGGCGGTGAACAGGACGTCGTAGCGCGCCTCACCGGGCTGGTACACCTGCAGCCGACAGGTAGCGTCGGGACTAGTGCCCGCCACCCAGTCGTAGGTAAACTGGAAGTGTTCGCCGCGGCTGCCCGTCCAGTGCGCCACCAGCACGGTGTATTGGTGGTGCTCAGTGGCCGTAAAGCCTTGCGTGCGCAGCCAGGCGGCAATGGGCTGTGCCAGGTTGCGCAGGGCGTTAGG
The DNA here is from genome assembly GCF_009755225.1 of Hymenobacter ginkgonis. Lineage (GTDB taxonomy): Bacteria > Bacteroidota > Bacteroidia > Cytophagales > Hymenobacteraceae > Hymenobacter > Hymenobacter ginkgonis. Next base: position 967,605 of record NZ_WQKZ01000003.1, on the reverse strand, counting down.
GGCCGGCGTGTGGTAAGGAGCGCGCGCTTCCATCACGCCAGCAGCGGGGCGGGCGTGGGAGCCGGCAGCAGCTCGGCCGGAATCTGGTACTTGGGCAGACCCACGCGCACCAGCGCCACCAGGTGCCCCAGGTGATGCGAGCGCCCAATGCGCACGTTGTTGAGCATCGAGGCTGACGACTTGTAGTCGTCTCGAATCAGCGCGTCGATGGCGCTAGTGGGTAGGTCCTCGATGACAATGGACAGCAACCGCAGGTACTTCTGGCGCTCGGTCATAGCTCATGTTTGGCACAATTCACCTGGCAGTTGCTTTCTTGCAGCCACTCAGTACTGTACACGCCACAAACATACGGGTATTCTTCCTGATAGTGCTTCCTAATCAGGAATAAAACATTGATAAAACTTCCTAATTATGTCGGAAACGACTATTAATCAGCGCCTAAATTTTCTGCTTAAAGAACTAGGAATGAAGGCGGGCAGCTTTGCACGTGCCCTAGAATTGAGCGAAACAACAGTTCGTAATTATATCGACCGAACAGCTAAACCTAGCTCAGAAGTATTAGAAAAGATTTCCAACACTTTCAGGCAGGTGAATCTGGTATGGCTCATCACAGGTAGAGAAGAGCCTTTTATAAGCGATGATGAAGGCTCGGTGACTCAGACTAATATTTCTGGGGACAGAAATAATGTAGCGAGCGGCAAAAACGGCAAGGCTATCCAGAAAAACGATGGCCTCTCCGACTGCGAGAAGGAGCGCGACATCTTAAAAGCGCAACTCGATAAGACCCAGCAACAGGTAGAGCATCTGCAAGCCCAACTAGCTACGAAGGATGCGCTTATTGCCTCGAAGGAGGAGACTATTGATCTGCTTAAGGCTGCGTTTAATCGACCTAACACCTAACTAATGGATGATTCTTACAAGGCACGGAGGAAAAGACGTGTCATCCAACATATTATGGAGGATGGCTCTTATGATGTAATCAAAAAGCATCTCCCTAAAGAGTGGGTCATTAGGCCATTTAACCAGCCCGATTATGGGATAGACTTAGTTATTGAACTATTTGACAAAATAGATGAGCGATATTCCGAGACGTTGGGAGAGTTTATCTATGTGCAAGTCAAATCAGTCACTGATTTAGAGGAAACGCCAGAAAAAATATATCCAGTTGGCAATGTGGCAAAAGCAGAATGGAGAGAAAACAGGTCTGAGCACATAGAAATACCTGTGATAAAATATCCTTTTGACACAAACTCCATCTATACTATCCAGACTTGGGGAGCAAGTGTATCAGTCTTACTACTTGTAGTCAACATTACAACTGAAGATGCCTACTTCATTTGCATGAACGATTACATTGATAAACTCCTCTTACCCAAGACTCCTGATTACGAGAAACAAGCCTCAGTAACAGTTACTATCCCAGCTTATAATAATCTAAAAGACAAAGAAGTCACCCAAGCAGCCTTTGGATTTTATGGCAAACGAGCAAAGCTGCTAGCCGCTTTTTCTAAGTTCTTCTATCAGAAGAATGAGATTGCACACATATTCCAATTCAAAACGTGGCCTGTTCACACATACAGGGAGCAACTAGAGCACGCAAGAGCTGACACTGATGGATCTACAATAGATGGAAAAACGATAGATGATATACTGCTACTGTTTATAAATCAAATTGAGTATTTGGATATTTGGGAGTATTCTGCTTGGAAACCATTGGCTGATAGCAAGGCGGAGTTACTTGCATTAAAAAGCAATCTGTTGCACCCAAAGCCTGATGAAAAAGCTGAGGTCCTTTTTGGTGAGATACTTATGACTTGGCACCACTTGACGAATCTCGCAAGCATGTATGAGGAGATTTGCCGTGAATGGTATCTACCAAAAATGCTTAGTCTACTCTGCTCATATCCTACTAGCCCTGATATAAAAAAGTCTTAGTATTGCTTTATCAGTTAGCACCTCCTCCGTTCGCCTATATTAGTCCTGATACATGGCTACTTCGTCACAAAAACAGTCTAATCCTAAAGAGCGATCGAAAGAGGAAGAGCGCTTATTACTACTTAGCGCATCACTGAATTAGTTGAATTAGAGTCAGACCGGGGAGTGATTCTCATTCTCGGTGCATACCTAGACGAGATATTAGGCATACTCATCACTGGGGCCTGCGTATCCGACACGTTAGCTGCTGGCATATTGAAGCATGGGCAACCAGCTGGCACCCTTCACGCTCGCCTACTCCTAGCTCAAGCGCTCGGTCTGCGGGGCTTTGATGTACTATTTGACTCCACAACCACTGCCGACCAAGTAGAAGAACTTAGCATCCTGTTTCTCGAACCGCTACCTAATCGTAGCTCAGTCGCCGTGCGGCGCAGCTTTATCGAATCGGCCCGCAACGTTGCCTCGCGCCTTCTACTTCGCAGAACAGATATCAAGCGGCCAACTCTTCCAAAGTCAACCCAAGAGACAATTGCCGAAGCCCTTGCGCTTGAGGGAAACCCTACACTCAGCACTCTCATTGAAGAGTTACGCAAATTTAAAGATAGCCCAGAGGGAAAGGCGCAGTACCAAAACATCGTTCACATGACAAGTAGGCTATTTCTGAATGCTCAAGACTCTTCGGTCGGCAACGGCTTGCCCCAGAGATGTTATTGCTGCAGCAGATATATTGTCTCGCCACACTGCTAATTTCTTTGCTCCTGCCAACGAGAACCAATAGGGCTAACTTCCCAAGCTAAAGGCCTTTGCTGATATCAGCAAGGGCCTTTTTGTTATGAAACTAAACAGCAAAAAATAGCTAATTGAATAAGTAAAGAATCTTTACTTAGTACTGTACTGTATATTCACTCGCACTTTTGCTAATTGTCCCTTCCAATCATTTTTCCGTCTTATAAATGTCTCTGTTTTCTATATTTCGCAGTTCTCATTCTAGCGATGAAGTCCCAAGTTCACCGGAGTCGGTAGCACCAGAACAAACTGAGGAGGTGCCAGCCTGGGTCATGAGCAAGGAGGAATACGATGACCTAAGAAGCATGCTGAAAAAGACGCTCAAAAATCTTGACGTCGTCGACCACAATGTACGGCTGGTCATATCAAGGCTCGAAACGTTGCAAGATGATATGGGCGTGAGCATTCGCAACGAGCTTATCATAGGACGTGACCAAGATGAGTTGATAAAGGATGTTAGGCAAATTAAGCATACGGTCAATAGCCTCAGTAAATAACCTTTTCCCACACTTCCACATGCACCTCCCCTGCCCTGTCGTCTAGGGAGTAGGTGCACGGAGGGGTAAGCTTTACTATCAAGCCAGCTTGCTGAGCTTTAACCAGTTCTAGTTGTAATTCCTCCACTAGGCGCTTAATAGTCGCGGCTACTTGTTGCTTGTCATTGGACATGTCCTTCAAAGAAAATTGACTTAATATATCATTGTTTACCAGCTATTTGCAAAAACACAAATAGTATTCTCGTCTTACAAAACACCTTTCTTGAACCCATTCTGCATTAACTATAATGAAAAAATCACAAGGTTCCACCTGGAAAAAATGGGATTTACATTTTCATACACCCGCGTCTTTCGATTATAAAAATAAGAGTATTACCAACGAGGAAATTATCCAAACACTACAAAAAAATGAGATAGCTGCTGTCGCTATAACAGATCATCACACAATGGATGTTGCTCGTATTAGAGAGCTACAGCAGCTAGGTAAAGCAGTAGATATTACCATCTTCCCAGGTATTGAACTCCGTTCAGATAAAGGTGGATCAGATTCTATTCATTTTATTGGTATTTTTCCAGAAGATTGTAATCTCGACCACGTCTGGACGAAGCTTAGTATAACACCTGCTGACATTGCAGCCAAGGGTGGGGATGAAGGGTTCTTTTGCTTATTCGAGCCTATCTGCGCTGTCATTCACCAACTCGGCGGCCTAGTATCTATTCATGCAGGAAAAAAATCTAATAGTGTAGAAAGCATAACTAGCGCCTTAAGTCATAAAATGGCGCAAAAACGTGACATGGTTGACCACATTGATATCTATGAAATTGGTCAAACCAGTGATATTGAAATGTATGAGCAAAAAGTGTTTCCTCACCTTTCCAAGCGACTACCATTAATACTTTGCTCAGACAACCACGATATACGTAATTATTCTATAAAAGCACCTTTATGGATTAAAGCTGATAATACATTCGAGGGACTAAAGCAAATAATCCATGAGACAGATAGAGTATTTGTAGGTGAAACACCAGAGATTCTAAGACGGGTTAAAAACAATCCCACTAAATACATTAAGACTATTAAAGTCTCCAGAATTTCTGATGCTAAGACTAAGGAAAAATGGTTTGAGAACATAAGCATCGATATCAATTCTGAATTAGTAACTATTATTGGAAATAAAGGCCATGGGAAAAGCGCTTTACTGGATATTGTAGCCTTACTAGGCAATGTAAAGGGGACAGATAAGTATTCCTTTCTAACCAATGCGCGATTTAAAAGAAACAATAAAGCGAGCAATTTTAAGGCCGAGATCATTTGGCACGACGGCAATGGGCAAGAAAGGCCATTAGACTATACACCTGACAATAGCTCAATCGAACGAGTCAAATACATACCACAACAATTCTTAGAAAAACTTTGCAATGAACAAGAGGCTGAATTCCTGAGTGAATTGAAAAAGGTTATTTTCTCTCACATTCCGGATGAATTAAGACAAAATACTGTTACTATTGATGAATTACTTAGTAATAAGTCAGAAATTTTATTAGGAGATATTGAAACGATTAAACTGAAACTAAACCATGTGAATACCACTATAGTCTCGCTCGAAAAAAAGACTTCTGGCGAACACATTCAAAGTTTACGAAATTTACTGACTAACAAGAAACAAGAACTATTAGCTGTTGAGGCACTAATGCCTGAAGAGGTACTAGACCCAGCTCTTAGCAATGATACATCAGCAACAGCTGCTATTAGTGCTAAAATAACGGAAATCATTGATCGTATTAGTGACATAAACCACAAGATTTTTCAACAACAACAAAGCAGAAAGAGAAATAACACCATCTTAGGGAATTTACAAAAAATGCTCCAAGAAGTAGATAGCTTTGTTACTCTTTATGAAAACCACAAGACGAATTTTGCCAAGCTTTTACAAGGAACATCCATGTCCTTTGAACAGTTAATTCATATAACTACTAACAAAGAACCTATAAAAGCTGAAATACTTAAGCTGAAGCAAAATAACACGGGGATAGAAGCCTCCCTTGATGTACATGGAGAGCCAAGCTTACTAGCCCAGTTAAATCTACTTCAAGCAGAAAAGAACCGATTAGAGCAATTGCTCGATGCTCCATCAAAGGCTTATCAACAATACTTAACTGATTACCTAGCTTGGCGAAGCAGGATTGATAAAATACAAGGTCATGCCACGCAAGATGGCACTATTACCTATTATGAGGAACAGGTAAGATATATTGAAGAAGAACTGCGAATAGAAATTGATGCGAAAAGAGCAGAGCGCTTAGAAGTGGCAAAAGAAATTTTTAACATAAAACTCAAGCTTACCGAAATATACTCAGAGCTTTATCAGCCTGTAACGTTATTCATGGACAAGTACAGGGATATTTTAAAAAATTATCCTATATCCTTGAATGTTTCTTTAAAACAAAAGGACCTAGAAGCTGAATTCTTTAGCTTCGTTACACATAGTGCTAAAGGCAGCTTTTGTGGTAGAGAAACTGGACAAGAACAGCTCAAAAGCATTTTAAGAAATTGTGATTTTAGTACTTTTGTAGGCTGTCAATCCTTTTTAGATGCAGCAGTCAGTAATCTTGAATTTGATACTCGGCCTGATTTAAATAATGCACCTCGAGAAATTCACAGTCAAATTCGGATAGCTAAAGAAACTGCCTTTTATAATTTTCTTTTCGAGTTAGATTATTTAGAGCCCACCTATGCACTAATGTTAGCTGACAAGGATATTTCTCAGCTTTCTCCTGGGGAAAAAGGTGCTTTGCTATTAATTTTTTATCTAACACTAGATAAGGCAGATACTCCTTTGCTCATAGACCAGCCAGAGGAAAATCTGGATAACCAGAGTGTATATGAGATTCTTGTTCCTTTTATTAAAAAAGCAAAATTAAATAGGCAGATAATAATAGTTACTCATAATCCTAATATTGCCGTAGTATGTGATTCTGAACAGGTAATAAGCACATCAATAGATAAATTCGATGGAAATAAGGTTGAGATTATAAGCGGGGCTATTGAGAATTCGGTCATTAACGGTAGAATCGTTAAAGTACTAGAGGGTACTATGCCTGCTTTTGCAATGAGAAGTAATAAATACTCATCTATTGTAAATACCTAGTGCTTTACAATTCGTGACTTTTCCGAAATTATCATAGCAAAGCGCTCCTGCTGACATAGGTAGAAGCGCTTTGCTTTGTATAGTACTCCCCACTGTTTGGTAGCTTTGTGTTATGACCGACCGCAGTTCCCAATTCTCCCTATTTGAGGAAACGACTCGCCTAAGTTCGTAGATACTTTCACTTCCTTATTAATTTGAACCGCTAGCACTCTTAGCAGCACGATGTAGCCGCCTAAGCGGTCCACTTAACCAATGTAACTTTGCCATGGCTAGACAACTTAGAGGTTCATGATTCTCCTACTTCCGAGATACCAAGCTACCTTACCAACCAATGGAAGTAACCCGCCAGCTCCTCACTGAGCGGGTCAGTAAGAAAGGTCTGGCCCGCATTCAACTCACCTTCTGCTGGGACAACCTGCGCTTACGTTTAGCTTCCGGCCAGAAGTGCCTCCCAAAAGACTGGGATGACAAACGCGAGCGGGTCAAAGCCAAGCCCGGCACCTACCTCGACGACATCAACACGGTGCTCAACCGCTATGCGGACGCGGCCACCAGCGCCGCGCACGAGGCCAAGATGAGTGGCCGCCGACTCGACAAGCCGGCCATGAAAGCCGAAATCGAATACCGCTTCGCCCGGCTCACGGCCGGTCCCGCCGCGGAGCTACCTCCCCCACCCTCGCTGGCCGCGCCCACGTTTATGCAGCACTTCCAGCGCTGGATCGACGCCGAGGCCACCAAGGTATCCGTGCGCACGGGCCGGCGCTTGAGCCGCGACGTCATCCACTCCCACAACCAGCTGCGCGACGAGCTGGGCCGGTTCCAGCTAGCCACCGGCGCCGGGCTAAGTCTGCACGGCATCGACCCGGCCTTCTACGACCAGTTTCGCAACTACGTGCTCGGCTCAGCCGGCCGCTCGCCGCGCACCTTCAACGGCTTTCTCAAGCAGCTGCGCCAGTTCCTATTCTGGGCCGAGGAACAGGACTTGCCCGTCAACCCCCGTTTCCGGCGCGTGTTGCGCCTGGTGCCCGGCTACGTGGGCGTGGAGGCCCTCACAGCCCCCGAGCTGCTGGCAGTGGCCGCGCTCGACCTGGGCAGCCCCGCCGCCCTGGAGCTGGTGCGCCAAAGCTTCCCCTTGACCTACGAGCGGCGCTCGCTCACGCACGAAGAGCACCGCGACCGGCTCGAGTACACCCGCGATAAGTTTTTGCTCTGCGCCTACACCGGTCTGCGCCTCTCGGATGCCGATAAGCTGGCGCCCCACCACGTGCAGGGCGAACTCTTGCGCATGCGCGCGGGCAAAACCGAGATTATTTGCCGGGTGCCCCTGCTCGACGACGACGTATTTAAGCCCGTAGCCCTGCTGGCCAAGTACGCCCCACTAGGCCTCGATACTTATTTGCCCTGGGTGCGCGACCCCTGGAAGTACTTGCCCCTGCTGCAGCAGCTCCTGGGCTTCACGCGCCTGCCCCTGGGCATGCACATTGGCCGCAAGACGTTTGCTACTCTTAAGATTTACCAGGGCGTGCCGCGCTCGCAGGTGATGATGGCCACTGGCCACCAGACGGAGGCCAACTTCAACCGTTACCTGGGCATCAACGAGCACGAGCTAGTCGAGTCCTACCGGCGCACGGCCCGCACGGGGGAACCCGCTACCAAAAGGGTGGCAGAAAAGGGTGGCAAATCCGTGAAAAACGTGGCCTAGCCTGGCCTGCTGTGGCCGGCGCCTTTTCCTAAAAAGAGCCTCTACGCTAGTTTAAAGCGAGCCAGTGTAGTAGGCACATAAAAAAAGGCCGCGCCACCCGGCACGACCCTTTCCAAACCCGGACGCAGCGAGAATTCCCACCCAGCGCTGGTCCGTGGCTCCAACCCAATGGCTAGTGCCGGAACAAAAGTTCACGGTACTTCACCAGGGGCCAGTCCTCATCGGCCACAAGCAGTTCGAGCTTGTCGGTCGCGCGGCGAATAACCGCGAATTTTTCCTTTACCGTGTCGCAGTACGCAATGGCACGCTCGCGGGCATCTTCAATTTTGTTGGCGTCTTTACGAGCGTTGGTCATTTCATCAACCGTGCTCTTAATAGTCGATACATAACGCGAGATTGCTTTAATCATCTCTACGGTTACTTCGCTGTTTTCGTCGTCAAGGCCTAGCTCACGCAGGCCGCGCACGTTTTGCACCAGCTTGGTTTGATACGATATCGCAGTGGGAATGACGTGGTTAACAGCCAAGTCGCCCAGCACACGGCTTTCAATCTGAATTTTCTTGATATACTCATCCAGCAAAATCTCGTGGCGGGCGTGTAGCTCTACTTCCGAGAAAATGCCGTGGCGCATGAACAGCTCGGCAGCGTCGTCGCGCACCAGCGCGTCGAGTGCTTGGGGGGTGGTAGGCACGTTGGCTAGGCCGCGGCGGGCTGCCTCTTCCTTCCACTCGTCCGAGTAGCCATTGCCTTCGAAGCGGATATTTTTTGAACTGATGACGTAGTTGCGTAGCACGTCTACGATGGCTACTTCTTTCTTCTTGCCTTGGTTGATAAGCTCGTCTACCTCAGTTTTGAAGTCGATGAGCTGGTCGGCCACAATAGCGTTGAGCGTGGTCATGGCCGACGAGCAGTTGGCTGACGAGCCTACGGCACGCAGCTCAAACTTGTTGCCGGTGAAGGCAAAAGGCGAGGTGCGGTTACGGTCAGTATTGTCAAGCAAAATGGCCGGAATCTTATCAATACCGAGCTTGAGGTAGATGTTGTCGCCTTTGTCGAGCGGCAGCTTGGCAGTGCGCTCTAGCTCGTCGAGCACGCCGTCGAGCATCGAGCCCAAAAATACCGACATGATAGCCGGCGGCGCTTCGTTGGCGCCAAGACGGTGGTCGTTGCTGGCAGAGGCGATGCTGGCCCGCAGCAAGTCGCCGTAGCGGTGCACGGCCTTCACGGTAGTGATGAAGAACGCTAGGAACTGGAGGTTTTCCTTAGGCCGACGGCCGGGGGCGAGCAGGTTTACACCAGTATCGGTGCTCATTGCCCAGTTGTTGTGCTTGCCCGAACCGTTGACGCCGGCAAAAGGCTTCTCGTGCAGCAGCACCTTGAAGTTGTGCTTGAGGCCCACGCGGTCCATCACATCCATCAGCAGCTGGTTGTGGTCGATGGCTAGGTTAGCATCCTCGAAGGTTGGAGCGCACTCAAACTGGTTGGGTGCCACCTCGTTGTGGCGCGTACGCAGCGGAATACCCAGCGAGTTGGCCTCTTCCTCAAACTCGAGCATGAAGGCGTGCACGCGGGGTGGAATCGAGCCGAAGTAGTGGTCTTCGAGCTGCTGGCCTTTGGCGGGAGCGTGGCCAAACAGCGTGCGGCCAGTCATTACGAGGTCGGGGCGAGCGTCGAAGAGCGCCTTGTCAACCAGGAAGTACTCCTGCTCGATGCCGAGCGTGGTGTTCACGCGCTGCACGTCTTTATCGAAGTACTGGCACACGTCAACGGCGGCTTTTTCCAGTACTGCCAACGACTTAAGCAGCGGCGCTTTGTAGTCAAGCGCTTCGCCGGTGTACGCCACAAAAATGGTAGGAATACACAGCGTTTTGGCGCCTACCGTTTCAATGATGAAAGCGGGCGAAGTGGGGTCCCAGGCGGTGTAGCCGCGGGCCTCGAAGGTATTGCGGATACCGCCATTGGGGAACGACGATGCATCGGGTTCCTGCTGCACCAAGGCCGAGCCCTTGAAATTCTCAATTGGCCGACCATCTGAGTTGAGGTCGAAAAAGGAATCGTGCTTTTCGGCGGTGGCGCCGGTCAGGGGTTGAAACCAGTGCGTGTAGTGGGTGGCCCCTTTGGCCATGGCCCACGTTTTCATGGCCGATGCTACGGCATCAGCAACTGAACGCTCTACGGGCGTACCCTGCTTGATAGCTGCCTGTAGCTTCTTGAAATACTCGCCGGGCATGTTGGCCCGCATAGCTTCGAGATTAAACACGTTTTGCCCAAACGAGTCGGAGCGGCGGCCTTTTTCGGGCGTCACCGTCAGCGGCTGGCGCTGGTCCACAAGTTCGAGAGCTTTGAAGCGAAGAATTGCCATGAAATGAGAGGATGGGTATCGGTTTCAAGGCAAAAGTACGCCAAAAGAGATAATTCTTTGCCTTATCCCTCTCTAATTGGCACCAACTACCGGGTAAACAGCCCCAAAATCCCGACGAAGCCTTGTCTGTCAACAGGCTTGGGGCGCCGAGAATCTTGGTTAAATGCTTCGCAATTTAATCGTCCGGCTTATTTCTGGTTCTGCTTTACCTTGCCCGACTGGTTACTTTTGCGGCCGTGAAGAGTCGTGTTGCGTTTCCATTACGCTATTTTTTGGGTTGGTTGCTATTCCTGGAAGTAGGACGCGCAGTATTCTTGGTTTATTTCTGGAGTAAATCAGCTGCCCTACCCCTGGCTACGCTGCTAGGCACCTTTGGCTACGGGCTGCGGCTCGATGCCTCGGTGGCGGCGTACCTAAGTATAGTGCCCATCGCGGTTTTCAGCCTTACTAGCTTGGTGGGCCCCGGCGATGCGCTAAAACGCTTGGTGGCGGGCTACACTCTTTTGCTGGGGGCGGCCGTAATCGCCTTGCTTACCATCGACCTAGGTTTGTACCAGGCGTGGGGCTTCCGGCTGGATACCACGGTGCTGCAATACTTAAGTAGCCCGCGCGAATTGATTGCCTCGACGGGCAGTGCCCCGCTGGGCCGCCTGCTGCTGGCCTTAGCTGAGTTGGGGCTAGCGGGCTGCCTGCTCTATCGGTTGCTGGTGCGCCGGCTACCGCCCCTACCCCCCTATTTTGGGCGGGGCCGCGCGGCCCTGGTAGGGCTGCTCTACCTAATCCTGCTCATTGTGCCGCTGCGCGGCGGAGTGCAGCAAATACCCGTTAACCAGAGCGACGTTTATTTTTCAACGTATTCGTTTGCTAACCACGCGGCGGTGAATGCGGCCTGGAATTTTTTGGATGCCGTGCTCCGGCAGGGCGACGAGCACCCGGTGCCGCACTTCATGCCGGCTAGCTCAGCCCGCCAGTTGGTGCAGGAGCTGTACCCGCACCCAAAGACCCCTACCCCCTCGCCCAGTATTGAGCTACTGAGCGAGCCACGGCCCAATGTGCTGTTTATCATCCTGGAAAGCTTCACGGCGAAGCTAGTGGGGAGCGTAGGCGGCGAGCCCGGCGTGACGCCCAACCTCGACAGCCTAGCGCGCTCCGGTGTACTTTTCAACAATATTTACGCGGCCGGCGACCGTAGCCAGAAGGGCTTGGTGGCGCTGCTCTCGGGCTACCCCAACCAGCCCACTACCAGCATTATCAAGTACCAGCACAAGATTGAAACCCTGCCTCACTTGTGCCGTTCGCTGGGCGCGGCGGGCTACTCATCGGCCTATTACTATGGGGGCGAGTTGGCGTTTGCCAATATGCAGAGCTACCTGCGCACGGCCGGCTACGAGCGGCTAATTGGCCGCTCCGACTTTGCGGCCCGCGACCAAAATTCGAAGTGGGGCGCCCACGACCACGTGCTGTTCAACCGGTTGCTGGCCGACCTGGGGCAGCAGCGGGCACCCTTCTTCGTGACGGCTTTTACGCTGAGCAGCCACGAGCCGTTCGAGATTCCAATTGCCAGCCACTACCCCGGCACCGACGAAACCTCCCTGTACCGCAACTCGGTGTGGTACACCGATTGGGCTTTAGGGCGCTTCCTGAAGGCGGCGCAGCAGCAGCCCTGGTGGGCACATACGCTGGTTGTGCTGTGCGCCGACCACGGCCACCCGCTGCCCGGTGGCTCGGCTAATGAGGCACCTTCCAAGTTTCATATTCCGCTGCTGCTGGCGGGCGGGGCGCTGCGGCCCGAGGTGCGGGGTAGGGTGGTGTCTACCTTGGGTTCGCAAACCGACGTGGCCACTACCCTGCTGCGGCAGTTGGCGCTGCCCACTGCGTCGTATAAGTGGGGCCGTAACTTACTCGGACCCATTGCGGTGCCTTTTGCTTACTATTGCTACGACGATGGTTTTGGGGCCGTGGGGCCGGCAGGAGTCACGACGTTCGACAACGTATCTGGCCGCGAAACCAGCCGCACGCCCGGCGTACCCGCCCAGCAGCAGCAGCGCGGGCAGGCCTACGAGCAAGAGTCGCTGCTCGATTTTTCTCGTCGCTAAGCCCTGCGGCCACCCAATACCTTTGTGCCCATGCTCGTCGAACTGCTCGCCCGCTTTCGCCAGATGCGCCGCCAGCGGCGGCGGCGGCATTTGTTTGCCAGCCTTAGCACAGCCGATGCGGCCGCGCTCGTCCAGCAAGCCGTGCCCGACCCCACGCGGGTGCTGGTGCTGCGCAACGACTCGATTGGCGATTACCTGCTTTTTCGGCCGTGGCTGCGGCAGCTCAGCCACGTAGTGCGCGGCCGCGGCCAGCGCCTCACCTTAGCGGCCAATGCGCTGTGGGCGCCACTTGCCCAAGCCTGGGATGGCGACGTGATTGACGAGCTGCTGGTGGTGGAATTTGGGCGGTTTACAACCGATTTGACTTACCGCGCTGCTATGCTGCGCCGCATTGGCGCCGGCGGCTACGGCGAGGTGATTTATCCGCTGCACGTGCGCGAGCCGACTGTTGAGAATTTTATCCGGTTTATGGAAGCGCCGGTACGCGTGGCTAGCCAAGGCGAGCACCACCACGATGCCTGGTTTACTACCCTCAACGCGGGCTATACCCAGTTGCTGCCCACTTCCCGGCAAGTGCTTTTTGAATACGACCGCAACGGAGAGTTTTTTGGTAAGTGGTTGACGACAGTGACGGCCATGGCCAGCCCGCTGGTCTTAGCCAGCCAGGCCCCTACCCCCTCGCCCGAGCTAGATGCACCGCCGCTTCGGCTTCCGCTGGTGGTAATGGCTACCCCCTCAACGGCCTCAAGTTCTCCCTACCTCGTGCTGTTTCCGGGGGCTAGTGCTCGGCAAAAGCGTTGGCCGACCAAGCACTTTGCTCTCCTGGCGGTGGCCTTGCACCAGCGCTACGCTGGGCACTACCGGCTGGTGCTGGCCGGCAGCCCCGGCGATGCCACCTACGCCCGCCAGATTCAGCAGGCGGCGGGGCCGGGGGTGCCACTCGAAAACCACTGCGGCCAAACCGACCTGCCGGGGTTGGCCCAACTAGTGGCCGGTGCACAACTTTTAATTAGCAACGACACCGTAGCGGCACACCTAGCGGCCCAAGCCGGCACGCCCTGCCTGGTGCTGCTGATGGGCGAAAACTACGGCAAGTTTTTTCCCTACCCCCCCCACCTATTGCGGGCGGCCTGCCGTTGCCTGTTTCCGCCTAGCCAGGAAACCCGCTTTGCGCAGGGCGATTTCAGCCCGCCCGCCCGCGACCCCGACCTACGCAAAATTGTGCCCAGCCGGGTACTAGCCGCTGCCGAGGAGCTACTGCGCCCGCAGTAGCGCGGCCCTACCCTAGGAGCTACAGAAATTCGCCGCCGCTCCGCCAGGGCTTTCGTATCTTTGTAGGCTGATGACTCCACAAACCGTTGCCTTTTATACGCTGGGCTGCAAGCTCAATTTCTCCGAAACGTCGGCCCTAGGCCGGCAGTTTGAGGAGCGCGGCGTGCGCCGCGTCGAGTTTGAGCAAGGCGCTGACGTATACGTTGTTAATACCTGCTCCGTCACCGACCATGCCGACCGCAAATGTCGGCGCGTAGTGCAGCAAGCCCTCAAGCATAACCCGCGGGCCTTCGTGGCCATTGTAGGCTGCTACGCGCAGCTCAAGCCCCAAGAGATTGCTACTATTCCGGGGGTAGGCGCCGTGCTAGGAGCCGCCGAGAAGTTTCGGCTAGCCGAAATTCTCAGCGAGTTGGAATTGCCCGAGCCAGCAGCATTGCCAGCCCCCGGCCGAGTGTTTGCCTCGCCCATTTCGGAGGCTACCGAGTTTCACCCGGCGCAGTCGCTGGGCGAGCGCACCCGCACTTTCTTGAAGGTGCAGGATGGCTGCGACTACTCGTGTTCGTTTTGCACTATTCCGCTGGCGCGTGGGGCTAGCCGCTCGGGCAGTGTGGCCTCGGTGGTCGAGCGGGTTGAAAAACTGGCGGCCCAAGGGGTGCAAGAAATCGTGCTTACGGGCGTCAACCTGGGCGATTTTGGTTTGCAGGGCCCCGAACGCCAGCGAGTGGAAGATTTCACCCAGCTGGTACGCGCGCTCGACCAAGTAGCAGGCATTCGCCGCTTCCGCATTAGCTCGTGCGAGCCCAACTTGCTCACCGACGAAATTATCCAAACCGTAGCGGCCTCGCAGCGCTTCATGCCGCATTTCCACCTGCCGCTGCAAAGCGGCTCGGACAAGATTTTGGGCCTCATGCGCCGTCGCTACCGCCGCGCCCTCTACGCCGAACGCGTGGCCCGCATCAAAGAACTGATGCCCCATGCGGGCATTGGCGTGGATGTGATTGTGGGCTTTCCCGGCGAAACCCAGGCGGAGTTTCTGGAAACCTATAACTTCCTCAACGAACTGCCGATAAGCTACTTGCACGTTTTTCCGTACTCGGAGCGGGCCAATACCCTTGCGCCTACTTTGGTCGGGCGGGTGCCCGAGCGCGTGCGCACCGAGCGCACCACGCAGCTGCGCAGCTTGTCCGAAAAGAAAAAGCGCTTTTTCTACGAACAGCACGCGGGCTTCGAAACGGAAGTGCTGTTTGAAGACGACATCACCGACGGCCGCGTCGAGGGCTACACGCCCAACTACATCCGCGTGGCGGCCAAGTACGACCCATTGCTAGTCGGCGCCATTCGCCCGTTGCGTCTCACCGAAGTAAATGCACTAGGATTAATGGAAGCGGAGGAAGTGGGCATCTTGGCTGATTTTGTGCACCTGCCGCAGGTTTAGCCTTAATTACCTCCTACCCCAAAACAAAGCCGGCTCCCTATGCGCAGGGAGCCGGCTTTGCTTTGGGGTAGTTCTTGAACTTCAGCTAAGCTGGGCGACTCTGCAACATCGCCACCATTTGTTGCATAAGCTGTTGCTGTTCCAGCAGGTGCTGGTTGCGCTGCTCGGCCAGCGCTAGTTGGTGCTGAAGGTGCTGCGTGTTCAGAATCGTGGCCAAGTAGCTAGCATCGGGAAGCGGGGGTAGGGCGGGCGCCGCTTCTACTTGCGCAGGGGGAGCCGGCGCGGTTGCGGCTGCTGGTGCGGGGGGGGTAGGCGCAGCCACGGGAGCAGCTACCAGGGGCTCCGGCGCGGCAGGCGCCGGCAGTGGAGCCACGGGCCCGGAGGTGGGTGCCGAAGCCGCCAGCGGGGGTGCCTCGTCGGCCATCATAGGGCCTTGGCCTAGCAACAGCCAGTCTTTCGAGACATTTGGGTAAACCTCAAACACCTTACACAGCAGGTCGTAGCCGGGCTTGTTGCGCTCGTCTACCAGGTGCTGAATGACGGTGGCCGTCTTGTCCAACGACTGTGCGAAGGCGTTTTTACTCAACCCAAGGTGCTGAATAAGTTGGGTAAAGCGTTGGCCGATGGACGAGGGGGTAGGCATTTGCACAAATGGAAAGTTGTGCAAATGTAAAAGGCCCGGCCACTTTGCAGCGGCCAGGCCTTTCAATAAACTACTAAGCAGGCCTTGTCTACTCGTAGCGCAGGCTTTCGATGGGGTCGAGGGCAGCGGCTTTGCCCGCAGGGTACGAGCCAGCCAGCAGGCCCACCGTTACGCAGATGGTCAGCCCTACCCCCACCCACAGCCACGGCACTAAAAACGACTTGCTGCCCGCTAGCACTGCCACGCCATTGCCCATGCCAATGCCCAGCAAGATGCCCAGCGAGCCACCCATCACGCAGATGACGATGGCCTCAATAAGAAATTGCAACCGCACTTGCCGCGAAGTAGCCCCCAGCGCCTTGCGAATGCCGATTTCGCGGGTGCGCTCCGTTACCGAAACCAGCATAATGTTCATGAGCGCGATGCTGGCCCCGAGTAGCGTGATGAATGCCACCAAGCCACCGCCCACTTGCACTTTGCCGGTAAGCGAGTCGAGTTCGCCGGTGAGCGAATCGGGGCTTTCAATATCAAACGAGTCTTCCTGGCCCAGGCGGTCGTGGCGCACGGCGCGCATCACGCCGGTGGCCTGGCTCTGCAAAAAGGCAAGCGCGCTGGCGGTGGTAGTAGCCGTTTTCACGTCGTAGGTGAGGGCACCTTGGCGGGGTAGTTGGTTGCCGGTTTCGAGGGGCACCAGCAGTAGGCGGTCGGCACCGGAGCCGCCCATGGTGCTGCCACTTTTTTCGAGCAAGCCCACCACCTGAAAGCGCCGGCCCAGCGAGTAGATGTACTGGCCGACCGGGCTTTGACTAGGGAAAAGCTTATCCTTCATTTCCTGGCCGATGATGGCCACGTTGGCGCCGGTTTGCAGCTCGGCGGGTGAGAAGGTGCGGCCCTGGGTGAGGGTGTAGCTCTGAATGCGCAGGTAGTTTTCATCGCCGGCCACTACCTGCATGTTGGGGTTGGTTTTCTGGCCGTTGGCCTTGATTTCGGTGGCCCCGCTGATGAAGGCCGACAAGCCCACCACAGCCGAGGGCTCGCGGCGGCTCAGCTCTTTTTTGTACAGGCTGGCTTGCAGGTAGCTAAGCGCCGGATACTGCTTGCCCTGTACGCCGCCGCGCCGGAAGCGGTTGCTGTACCCCTTAGCCTTGATTTCAAACGCATTAGCCCCCAGGCTGGCAAACGTATCGCCAATGGAACTGCGCATGGCGTCGATGGCCGTGAGGATGCCCACCAGTGCCATTAGCCCGATGCTGACGATGAGGGCGGTGAGGATGGTACGCAGCAAATTGCCCGAGATGGAACGCAGCGCTTCGCGGATGTTTTCGAGGAAACTCATAAAATCACAGAGGGAGACGGATGGCGCAGATTGGCGCAACGCCGGGGGGTAGGACGGGCGGAACGCTGCAAATTTCGGCGCTACGCCCGTACCTTGAACTACGGTTGCGGCGGGCTCGTTTGCTCTGCTGGTTAATCTGGCCCCAAAAGTATGTTTTTAAAGCGTCTTGCCCTGCTGTTTGTCTTGCTGGCCCCTACCCTGGCAGCCCACGCCAACCACTTGTTCATCCCGATGGATGAAACCCAGAAGGAGCACTTGAAGGCTTACGGCCTGTGCTACTGGGCGTTGAGCAAGCAAATTGAAGTGGATTGGCTGCTGAATTACCGCGGCGGTTCTTTTGCCTGCGATGCGCAGCCGGCGATTGAAAATGAATTGAATGTGCGCGGCATTACCTTCCAAACCATTTCGGAGGCGCAGTACACCAGCATCCTCTCGGCCATCGCCGACCCCAACGCCAACATGGACGTGATGAAGCTGGAGAAAGTGCCCAAAATCGCGGTGTACACGCCCAAGGGCAAGCAGCCCTGGGACGATGCCGTGACGATGGTGCTCACCTACGCCGAAATTCCGTACGATAAGATTTATGACGATGAGGTGCTTTCAGGCGTGCTGCCCAAGTACGACTGGCTGCACCTGCACCACGAAGATTTTACGGGGGAGTACGGCAAGTTTTACGGCACCTACCGCTACGCGCCCTGGTACCAGCAACAAGTGCGCGAGGCCGAAGCGGCGGCCAAGCGCAACGGCTTTGGCAAAGTGAGCCAGATGAAGGCGGCCGAAGCCGTAAAAATGCAGGAGTTTATCGCCGGCGGCGGGTTTATGTTTGCCATGTGCTCGGCCACCGACAGCTACGACATTGCGCTGGCGGGCCTGGGCGTTGATATGGCCGAGAGCATGTACGACGGCGACCCCGCCGACCCCAATGCGCAGGCCAAGCTCAATTTCAACCGCACGCTGGCTTTTCAGAACTTTCAGCTGAAAACCAACCCTATGGAGTACGAGTACTCCAACATCGACATGCAGCCCGGCGAGCGCGGCTTATACGAGCAAAACGATTATTTCCAACTCTTTACCTTTTCGGCTAAGTACGACCCGGTGCCGACGATGCTGACGCAGGACCACGAGAAAACCATCCACGGCTTTATGGGCCAAACGACGGCCTTTCGTAAAAATCTCATCAAGCCCGACGTCATTGTCATGGGCGAAACCAAGCAGGATGGCGAGGTGCGCTACATGCACGGCACGCTCGGCAAAGGCACCTGGACGTTCTACGGCGGCCACGACCCTGAAGACTACCAGCACTTGGTAGGCGAAGAGCCAACCGATTTGTCATTGCATCCTAATTCGCCGGGGTATCGACTGATTTTGAATAACGTGCTATTTCCGGCGGCGAAGAAGAAGAAGCAAAAAACCTAAGTCATATAGCAATAACCGTAAAACGTCATTCCGAGCTTGTCGAGGAATCTCACTCGCGCCACCCAGGATTTCTGGACGATGCAAGTGAGATTCCGCGGCAAGCTCGGAATGACGTTTTACGGTTATTAGCTAAAAGAACTTAGCCCTTGGCAGTCAGCGTGATGTAGGGAATAATGCACTCCTCCAACGATACGCCGCCGTGTTGGAACGTGTCCTTATAGTAGTTCACGTAGTAGTTATAGTTGTTGGGGTAGGCGAAGAAATAGTCGCCGAGCGTAAAGACGTAGGCCGTGCTCACGTTTTCGCGGGGTAGGAAAATGCTCTCCGGCTTGCGCACCACGTACACATCGCGGCTTTCGTCAAAGCCTAGGTTGCGGCCGTGCTTGTAGCGCAGGTTGGTATTGGTATTGCGGTCGCCCACAATCTTATACGGGCGCTTTACGCGAATGGTGCCGTGGTCGGTGGTGATGATGAGCTTGCCCTTTTTCTCGGCAATGGTCTGGAGCATTTCGTAGAGCGGCGAGTGCAAAAACCACGAGCGCGTGAGGCTACGGTAAGCACTTTCGTCGGCGGCCAGTTCGCGAATCATCGCCATGTCGGTGCGGGCGTGCGAGAGCATGTCCACGAAGTTGTAGACGATGACGTTCAACTTGTAGTTGTTGTGCAAGTTGGTCATCTTGCCTAGCAAATCCTTACCCGCCTGTAGGTTAGTTACCTTGTGGTAGCTGTGCTTAGCCTTTTGGTTGTTGCGCTGGAAATTAATTTCCATGAACTCGGCCTCGTGGAGGTTTTTGCCTTCCTCGTCTTCATCCCACACCCAGAGGTTGGGGTATTTTTTCTGCACTTCGCCCGGCATCATGCCCGCGAAGATGGCATTACGGGCATAGGCCGTGGTAGTAGGCAGAATGCTGTAGTACAGCTCTTCCGAGTCAACCGTAAACAGCTCGGCAATAATGGGTTCCAGCACTTTCCACTGGTCGTAGCGCAGGTTATCGATGAGCACGAAGTACACGGGCGTATCACCGGTTTGCTTCATCAGCGGAAATACCTTCTCCTTAAACAATTGGTGCGACATGAGCGGCGCGTCTTTGTCGCGGCCGTTCACCCAGTCCTCGTAGTTCTCAATAATGAAGCGGCCGAAGTACGTATTGGCTTCGTCCTTCTGCATATTGAAAACCTCGGCCATGCTCTTGCCTTCGGTTTCATTAATCTCCAACTCCCAGTATACCAGCTTCTTATATACGTCTACCCACTCCGAGGGGGATAGGCGGTCGGAGAGCTGCATGCCGAGCTGGCGGAAATCGCGCTGGTAGCCCGAGTTGGTGGTCTCGGTAATAAGACGCTTGTTATCAAGCACTTTCTTTACCGACAGCAAAATCTGGTTCGGGTTGACTGGCTTAATCAGGTAATCCGCGATTTTGGCGCCAATGGCGCCTTCCATAATGTGCTCTTCCTCACTCTTGGTAATCATCACGACGGGCACCGTGGGACGCACCACCTTGATTTCAGTAAGCGTTTCGAGGCCGGTGAGGCCCGGCATATTTTCATCCAGAAAAACCAGGTCGTAAGCGTTTTCCTGCACTTCTTCCAAGGCATCGGCGCCCGAATTGACGGGCGTGACGTCGTAGCCCTTCTCTTTCAGGAATAAGATATGGGGCTTGAGCAGGTCAATTTCGTCGTCGGCCCAAAGAATGGAGTATCGTTGCATAAGCGGGGACGCCAAGCTTGCGCTTCGCGAAGAGGTAAATAGGATTTGTAAGTGTTAGCGTAGCTAACGGTGGCGGTTGCTCCGGTAGTATCCCAGAGGGCAAGCCCGCCGTAGCTTTACCGGAAATCCGGCGTTTAGGTTCGTATAAGAACAATTTAGTCGGCAGACGGGATGCCCTTATCTGCTAACGCCTTGCCCAGCCGGTGCCAGGCTGCTTCGCTCCAATGAACAAAAAAAAGATATTTAACGACCCCGTGTATGGCTTTGTCACCGTGCCCACGGAGTTGTTGTTTGACCTGATTGAGCATCCGTATTTTCAGCGGCTGCGGCGTATCCAGCAGTTGGGGCTCACTAACTTCGTGTATCCAGGGGCGTTGCACACGCGCTTTCACCACGCGCTGGGGGCCATGCACCTCATGCAGCTGGCCCTGCGCACACTCAAAGATAAGGGAGTAAAAATTTCGGCAGCCGAAGGCGAGGCGGCGCAAATTGCCATCTTGCTGCACGATATCGGCCACGGCCCCCTGTCGCACGCCCTCGAAACGTCCATTTTTCAAGACGTGCCCCACGAGCAGCTCTCGCTGTACCTGATGGAGCGGCTCAACGAGCAGTTTAGTGGGGGACTGAGCCTAGCCATTCGCATGTTTCAGGGCGATTATGAGCGGCCATTCTTTCACCAATTGGTTAGCTCCCAGCTGGATATGGACCGGCTCGACTACCTCAACCGCGACTCGTTCTACACGGGTGTGGAGGAGGGTAGGCCCGGCGCCGACCGCCTCATCAAGATGCTGCAAGTAGCCAACGAGCGGCTGGTGCTGGAAGAGAAAGCCGTGTATTCGGTCGAGAATTTCTTGGTAAGCCGTCGGCTGATGTACTGGCAAGTATATCTGCACAAGACAGTTACGAGCGCTGAGCAGATGGTTATCCGCGTGATGCAGCGGGCCCGCGACCTGGCCCGTGCTGGCGTGGCGGTGCCCGGCAGCAGCTGCCTCACCTACTTTCTGGGCCGTGCCGTCACGCTCATCGAGTTCGAAGAAAACCCCGAAATTCTGAGTCATTTCGTGCAGCTAGATGACATCGACATCTGGGGCGCTATCAAATCCTGGACCAGCCACCCCGATAAAGTGCTGAGCTTTTTGGCTAAAAGCCTGCTCAATCGGCAGCTGTTCAAAATCGTTATCCGGCCCGAGCCCTACGACGAGGAGTTTCAGCTGGGTATTGTGGAGTTAATCGCCGAAAGTTTCCAATTGCCTTTGGACGAGGCGCGCCAACTCATGATAACCGGCCGCCTCAGCAACACCGCTTACGACTCCAACGGCCACGAAACCATCGATATTCTGACGAAGCTCGGCAAAGTAGTGAACGTGACGGAGGCCTCGGACCTGCCCAACATCCGAGCCCTGAGCCAGAAGGTGCAGAAATTTTATATCTGCTACCCCAAGGAAATTCTGTGAGCCGGCGCGCTGCTAGTGCCAGTAGTGCCACAGGGTAGCGTAATAGCGCTCTAAGTAGTCGAAATAATGGGCCAGATAAGCTGGGTCGGTGCTGGTGCGGTAGAGTAGTTGGGGCAAGCGCCCTACCCACTCTACCGCCAACAGGCCAAGCGGCAGTAGCAACCACGCTCGCCAAGCGTAGCTGAACCGAGTGGTTAGTCTTTGGGTAAGTGCGCGGTAAGCGGCCAGCATCCGGTCACGGTAGTGCCAGAATATCAGGAAAATTAGCCCGAGGTAGTAAGGCAGCCGCCAATAAAACTCCTCCATTTTCAGGTAGGTGATGTCGGCAATAAGAATATTAACTGCGATGGGCAGCAGTAGCAATGCCCCGAGTAGCGCCGTGCGGTTCCAGAGCAGCAGCAGGGCGGCCACGACCTGAGAAATCCCGATAAATGACTTAAACGGCTCGAAGCTACACAGATACCAATAAAGCCTGAACAGACTGAGCTGGCTTATTGGCTGGGTAGTTTCGGCTGGGGTAATGCCAAATTGGTGACCACTGAGCTTAGCGCCTCCGTAGGCAATGAAAATCACGGCCAAGTATACTCGGGCACTCAGGATAAAAAAGTCCCACAGGCGGGCACTTATTTTTACGGGCATAAGGCTGGTTTTCAGTTAAAACCAAAAATAGCGCTATCTCGCTGCCAGCCAGTATGCCGTGTTTATTTCTGCACGAATTTCTTGCGCAGTTCCGTAATCTGCTCCTTAAACTTTTTGTCGGAATCAATCAAATCCGACACCGTTTGCACCGAGTGAATGACGGTGGCGTGGTCCCTACCCCCAAAGTGGTAGCCAATAGTTTTGAGCGAATGATTGGTGTGCTCCTTGGTGAAATACATGGCGACTTGCCGCGCCGTCACGATTTCTTTTTTGCGGGTTTTATCCTTCAACAAGTTTACCGGCACGCCGAAATAATCGGCCACGGTTTTCTGGATAAAATCAACGTTGACTTCGGCCTCTACTTCCTCAATGATGTGGCGCAGGGCGCCTTTGGCCATTTCGAGGTCAATGTCGCGGCGCGTCAACACGCTCTGAGCCAGCAGAGTAGTGAGCACACCTTCGAGTTCGCGCACGTTGGTTGGCACCGAGTGGGCCAGGTATTCTACCACTTGCGGCGCGATTTCCATCCCGTCCTGCTGCGCCTTGTTTTGGATGATGGCGATGCGCGTTTCGAAGTCGGGGCTTTGCACGTCGGCCGTGAGGCCCCACTTAAAGCGCGATAGCAGGCGGTCTTCCAGCCCGCTGAGCTCGCGTGGTGGGCGGTCCGACGTCATGATAATCTGGCGCCCGCCCTGGTGCAAGTGGTTGAAGATGTGGAAAAACATCTCCTGCGTTTTGCCCTTATTAGCCAAGAACTGCACGTCGTCGAGAATAAGCACATCGACGAGCAGGTAGAAGTTGGCAAAATCCTGCACGGCGTTGCGTTGCAGGCTTTCGATAAACTGGTTGGTAAACTTTTCGGCCGACACGTAAAGCACGAATTTTTCAGTATTCGTAGCCTTGATGTGGTTGCCGATAGCTTGCACGAGGTGCGTTTTGCCCAGCCCTACCCCCCCGTATACCATCAAGGGGTTGAAGGCGGTGGTACCGGGCTTGTTGGCAACCGCAAGGCCCGCCGAGCGCGCCAAGCGGTTGCAGTCGCCTTCTACGTAGTTATCAAAGGTATAAGTGGTATTGAGCTGCGACGGCACAATGTTGCGGTCCATCGTTTTGGCCGCGTCGAAGGGGTTGCGCAAGGTGGTGGCAGCCTGCGCGGCAGCGCTCGCTTGGTTGGCACCGGGCACCAGGTGGCGCGCCGCGGGCGCGGCCGGCCGCAGGGGGTGGCTGCCGCTGGCCGGCGAGCCGTAGGTAGGTCGGCCTTCGGAGGAGGGGTTGCCGGGTGCCGCCTTGCGAGCGGGGGGTAGGTGCATGGTCTTGGCTGAGGCCTGGGCGTTGCCCTGGTCTACTACTACGCTGTATTCGAGGCGGCCTTCGGAACCTAGCTCTTGGTAGATGGCGCGCTTTAGCTCCTCCACGTAGTGTTCTTCGAGGAACTCGTAGAAGTACACACTGGGCACCTGAATGGTGAGCACCTTGCCTTGCAGCTCGATTGGCACCACGGGCTCAAACCATGTGCGGAAGCTCTGCTCGCCCACTTCCGCGCGGATAGCGCGCAGGCAGCTGGCCCAAACGGTGCGAAAATCCTGCGGCATGAGGTGGGAAAAAAAACAAGCCCGGACGAGCAGCCGGCGGCGAAATAAAGCGCCTCAAGTGCGGCCGGCACGCTACCGGCCGCGCTTGGGGGGGACAAATTTGCGCATAAACCAGCAGACAAAAAAGCTGCCAAAAGCTTGCTTTTATCGGGCGGCTAGCAGGTAGCCCCAACTGGCAGCACGAGCGCGCTGGTAGCGCGCACGGGCCGGGCCCCGCGCCGCAGCTCGTAGTCGATGCGGCCGAGGTTAATTCCGGACCAACCTACCTGATTTATAAGGGTAACGTGGCCGTTGGGACCCGTGATGGGTTCGGGGGCGGGCATAAAGGTGTGGGTGTGGCCGCCCAAAATCAGGTCGATGCCGCCCACCTGCGCGGCGAGCTTGCGGTCGTCAAGTTTTTCACTTTCGTACTGGTAGCCGAGGTGCGAGAGGCAGATAACCATGTCGCAGCGCTCGTTTTGACGCAGTTGTTGTACTTGGGCTTTGGCCACCGTTACGGGGTCGAGGTACTGGGTAGTGCCAAAATTTTTGTCGGCTACCAGGCCTTTCAACTCAATGCCCAGGCCAAAAACGCCAATACGGGCGCCACCTTTTTCAAACACTTTATAGGGCTGAAACCGGCCCGCCAGCATAGTACTCGTGAAGTCGTAGTTAGCGATGAGAAACGGAAAGCCAGCATTAGGCAGCTGCTTTTGCAAGCCTTCGAGGCCGTTGTCGAAGTCGTGGTTGCCGAAGGTAGAAGCGTCGTACTTCATGCGGCTCATGAGCTTATACTCCATCTCGCCCTGGAAGAAGTTGAAGTACGGCGTGCCCTGCCAGATATCGCCCGAGTCAAGCAGCAGCACGTTGGCCTCCTGCTTGCGCACGCTGTCGATGAGGGCCTCGCGCCGGGCCATGCCCCCAAGGCCCGCCCACTGCGGGGCGTTGTCGGGAAAGGGCTCGATGCGCGAGTGCATATCGTTGGTATGCAAGATGGTGAGCTTGGCTGGGCCGCTAGCCGCCTCGGCTACTAGGTTGGGGCCGAGCAAGCTGAGGCCCGCGGTGCCGAGCAGGGATTTCTGAAGAAAGTCGCGACGCTGCATAGTTTTAGTTAACAAGTAATAAGGAGCAGAGAGCAGGTAGCGGCAGGCAAGTGCCCAGTGAACCCTTTACCAATGACTGTTCCTGGCCCACTGCTAGTTGCTCACGGTTACATAACTTTCACCCTACCCTCCACTTTGGCCGTTACGGGCTGGCCGGCAGCCGTGAGGGCCTTGATGTGGTCGACGATAACGGTGCGCAGCAGCAACCCCGTGTGGCGAACAGTAGCCGCCTTCAAAAACTCCATGTGGTCGCCGCCGCCAGCTAGGTAGTCCGAGATGGCGATAGAATAGGTCTTGGCTGGGTTGAAGGGCTGGCCGCCGATGCGGATGTTCTGGGCATGGCCCTCGGGGGTAGCGGTGTAGGTGGCGCCCGACACAGCCATGTGCAGGGGCGCGGCGAAGTCAAATAATTGCGTTACTACCGGGCCGGGCGCGTCGAGCACCAGTAGCTCGTTCTCGAAGGGCATGAGTTCGAACACGTTGCCCAGCGTGACGGGGCCGGCGGGCAGCGCGTTGCGCATCCCGCCGTTGGTCATCACGCCCAGGTCAATGGGTTGCCCGTTGAAATACTTGCTGGCCGAGGAGCGCTGCAAGTCGGCCACGAAATTAACGATGGGGTTTTCGCCGGGGTTTTTGCCTAGCGCCACCGGGGCCGTGCCAATTACCACCTGCATCTGGCGCTCTACCTGGTCGTGGAAAGGCTTGATGAAGTCGGCAGCGCCGGCGTCGGGGACCACCGCGCTGCCAACGGGCTGGCTGGTAGCAGCCGGCAAATGGGCCGTGGCCACGAGCGGGCCGCGCTGGCAAGCACTCAGCAAGAGCACGCTAGCGGCCAAAAGAGGAATAAATCGCATACGACGCAGGAAAGCAGCTTTTGTAAAGAACCGCAAAATTAACACGCAGGCATGAGCCGGCCGTGTGGCAGCGCGCCTTGGCCCCGGCCCCGGTAGCAGCTACCCCTTGCCTCCAGAGCTAGCGCGCTTTCGTTAAATCGAAGCTGACCAACACGCTGCCACGCACTACCGGCGTGCTGTAGGAAACGACCCGCATAAAGCCGTCGCTGCGCTCGGCGCGGCCCAGCAGGGAGATGGTATGCCCGGCTAAGCCGGCGGGCAGTTGCAGTCCTACCCCCGCCAGTAGCCCGAATTCGTAGTTGCGGAATGAATTGGCCAGAAATTGTTGGTTGCTGAACAAGGTATACCAATCGGTGCTAGTGCCGTTGCTAGCGGTGGAGCGTACCTGGGGGTCGATAGTGATAGCGTAGTTAAAACTGCCGCCCACTTCTACAAAGGGCCGCAGTTTTTTGCCGGGCATAGTGTAGCGTATCAGCACCGGCACCCGCAGGTAAGCGGTAGTAAAGCGCAGGTCGTAGTGCTGCGTAATAGTGAGGCCGCCGCCAGGCTGGTATTCCTGCTGCTGGTAGCTGCCCTCGGCTACTTGCCGCGCGTAATGCAGCTCGGCGCGCACCGCCAGCTTTTGCCGAAGCACCCGGCGACCTAGCTGCAGGGCCACGCCAACCTCTGGGGCTAGGCCCGCTGGGAGGGTAGCATCGGCCGTGGGGGTAGTAAACATTGTGCGGCTGGCCTGACCACCCACCACTATTTCCAGGTCCGTTGCTGTGCGCGATTGATGTACTTTGGCGAGTCGGTTGGGCTCGCGGCAGGCGTTATAACGCTCCACGGCTGCCACTAGCGCACTGGCCTTATACTCGGTTTTGCTCATGCTCAGCAATACGGCGGGGCAGTCGGCAAACTGCTCGGTGAGAGTGCCGCGGAAGACTGGCAACACTTGCTCGCGGCTGATATTACCTTCTAGTACTCGCTGGCGCACCTGCACCAACTCCGTGGGTAGCGGGGCACCCATTTTTTGTACGTAAAAGTGCTCCTGGCCTGTTTCATCGCGCCAGAGTAGCAGCGAGGCGGGCCCGTCGGCCAGAACTTCTAAAAACAGTTGACGCGGGGCGGCAGCCACTGGGGCGACCGCCGGCATAGGCGTTAGCTGGCTGATGAAGTGCTCGCCACTAGCCAGGCCGTACCCCCGCAGCTGTGCAGGCAGCCAGGTAGCTGTCGCGCCAGCGGCGGGCCGAAACAAGCACTGCTGCCCCCCACGGTGGGCGCCGCGGTAGTCTATATCCCCGCGCACTGTGTCGCCGGCGGGGCGCATAATGTAGCCGGGCCGAAAATCGGCTTGGGCCCGTGCGGCGGTGCTGCTAAGGGTTGCTGCAAGTAAAAATGCGGCGGCAAAGTAATTTTTCTTCACTCAATTTTAAACAATGGGATTAGGCAAAGGCTGGCAAAGGTAGAGCCCTACCCTTACCTGGTGGTGCAGGCAGCGTATGCAGCTGGCACGGTATCTTTCGGCGTATTTGGGCTGGCTGTGCCATTCCCGCGTTTGCTGACTACTGTATGGCTGCTTCTTCCCCGCTTCCCACTCCGCCGGTTTCGTTTCCTGAGTTTGCGCCCGTCACCACGGCCCAGTGGCAGGCCCAGCTGGCCCGCGAACTCAAAGGCACCGACCCGGCCAGCCTGCGCTGGACGCTGCCCGACGGCCTGGTGGCCGAGCCCTTTTACCACCGCGAAGCTCTCACCGAGCTAGGTGGCGCGCCAGCGCCCCTACCCCCCCGCCCCGCCCCGTGCCGCAACGTGGTGGCACTGACAGTGCCCACCGGCACCGATGGCCGCCTTCAAATAGAGCAGGGCGCCGATGCGCTGGCCCGCGGGGCCGATGGCCTGCACTTCGTTTTCAGCGGCGACCCTACCCCCTTTGCCGCGGCCGAGCTGGCGGCGCGCCTGCCGCTGGCCACTACCTGGCTGGGCTACAGCGTGCCCCAGCACCCCGACCAGTTGCTAGAGCGCTTGCACGCCGCCAATGCGGGCCAGCCCCTGCGGGGCTTTCTGCGCTTTATGCCTACTACCGTGCCTGAGGGAGCCGAGCTGCTGCCGTTTCGGGCTACGCTGCGGCGCTGCTTGCTGCTGGCCCAAGGCTGGCCCGACTTCTCGTCGCTGGCCGTGAACGGCACGTATTTTGGCAACCGCGGGGCCACGCTTACCCAGCAACTGGCTTTCAGCCTAAGCACGGCGGCTGCGATGCTGGCGGAGCTGCCCGACGAAGCGGCCGGGCTTTCGCTGGTCGACGTAGCACAGGCGCTGCACCTTGATTTTGCCATTGGGCCCAGCTATTTCCCCGAAATGGCCCGGCTGCGGGCGGCGCGCCGGCTGTGGGCCACGCTGCTGCAGGCCTACGGCCTACCCCCCCAGGGCGCGGTGGCGCTGCCCATCCACACCACTACCTCGACCTGGACGCAGACTACCCTCGACCCCCACACCAACCTGCTGCGCCACACCACCGAGGCGATGAGCGCCGTGCTCGGTGGGGCCGATTCTATTCAGGTGGCGGCATTTGATTGCCTGTACCAGGCGGCCAACGAGTTCAGTGCCCGCCTGGCGCGCAACCTACCCCTCATGCTTAGCCAAGAAGCGCACCTCGACTGGGTGGCCGACCCAGCTGCGGGCTCTTATTTTATCGAAACGCTGACCGATGAGCTGGCCCGCGCTGCCTGGGCCGAGTTTCAGGCGCTGGAGGCGCAGGGTGGCATGCTCGGGGCCCGCGCGCGCGCCCTAGAGGCCATCAGCCAGGCGGGCTTAGAGAAGTTTAAGCGCATTGCCACTGGCCAGGATGTGGTGGTAGGCACCAACCGCTTCCAGAACCCACACGAGAAATTCGACTTTCAGCCCAAGCAACTGTTGCGCTCGCGTGACTTCGATACCACCCGCGCCACTTACCCCAGCGAGGTGCTGCGCCTGGCCACGGCCTTGCACTTCGAGCGCCGCGCCAACCAAGACAAGCAGGCTACGCTGGTGCTGCTCGGCAATGCCCGCGTGAATGAAGACATTGCCGATGCCTTCTGGCACTTGCTGCACCCCAGCCAGCGCGCCGACGAAGTGCCCGCGCCCGCCGTGGCACCCGACGCTTATTCGGTCCTCTTTTCGAAACCCGAGGAAGCAACCCTCATGTACGCGACCCCCGAGCAATTTGACCACTTGGCGCGGGTGGTGCAGCAGGTGCCCACAGACCATGTATTCGACATTCCTTCCCTCATTACCTCCGACCTGGCCACCTTGCTGGAAGCCGTGCGGGTATTTGGGTTTAAGGAATTTGTAGTTGAAGGCCACAGAACCGAGGAGGTGCTGGCCCGGCTGCAAGGGCGATAAAACCTGCTTTGTCTTTGCCTTATAACAAGGACCGTAATTGCTCACTGCTGTATAAGACTTATTCGCTGCTCTATGCGTCCCGACTTCTCTGCTATTTCCTACGACGCGGCTGCGCTCCCTACCCCCCCTAAACCGGCCGACTACCCCAGCGCCGGCCCGGCCGTGTACACGCCCGCCGATGCCGCGCACCTGCCGCACCTGGGCTTTGGGGCAGGCCTACCCCCCTATTTGCGCGGGCCCTACGCCAGCATGTACGTGCGCTCGCCCTGGACGGTGCGGCAGTACGCGGGCTTCAGCACGGCCGAGGAATCGAACGCCTTCTACCGCCGCAACCTGGCCGGCGGGCAGAAGGGCTTGAGCGTGGCCTTCGACCTGGCGACGCACCGCGGCTATGACTCGGACCACCCGCGCGTGGTGGGCGACGTGGGCAAGGCCGGCGTGGCCATCGACTCGGTGGAGGACATGAAAATCCTGTTCGACCAGATTCCGCTGGGCGAAATGTCGGTGAGCATGACCATGAACGGGGCGGTGCTGCCGGTGCTGGCTTTCTTCATTGTGGCGGCCGAGGAGCAGGGGGTAGGGCCGGAGAAATTGACGGGCACCATTCAGAATGACATTCTGAAGGAGTTTATGGTGCGCAACACCTATATCTATCCGCCCGCGCCGAGTATGCGGCTGATTGCGGATATTTTTGCCTACACGGCGCAGCACATGCCCAAGTTCAACAGCATCAGCATCTCGGGCTACCACATGCACGAGGCCGGCGCCACCGCCGAGCTGGAGCTGGCCTACACCCTGGCCGATGGCTTGCAGTACGTACGCGCCGGCCTAGCGGCGGGCATGAAAATTGATGATTTTGCGCCGCGGCTGTCCTTTTTCTGGGGCATTGGCATGAACCACTTTCTGGAGATTGCCAAGCTGCGCGCCGGCCGCCTGCTCTGGGCCAAGCTCATCAAGCAATTCGACCCGCAGAATGCCAAGAGCCTGGCCCTACGCACGCACTGCCAAACGTCGGGCTACTCGCTCACCGCCCAAGACCCCTTCAACAACGTGGCCCGCACCACCGTGGAGGCGCTCGCCGCGGCGCTCGGCGGCACCCAAAGCCTGCACACCAACGCGCTGGACGAAGCGCTGGCCCTACCCACGGATTTTTCGGCGCGCATCGCCCGCAACACGCAGCTGTATTTGCAGCACGAAACCGATATTACCAAAGTGGTGGACCCCTGGGGTGGTTCCTACTACGTCGAAAGCCTCACCGCCGACCTCGCCAACCAAGCCTGGGCCTTGATGGAGGAGGTCGAAGCCCTCGGGGGCATGGCCGCGGCCATCGAAACTGGCTTGCCCAAGCTGCGCATCGAGGAAGCTGCTGCCCGCAAGCAGTCGCGCATCGACGCGGGCCAGGAAGTGATTGTAGGCGTGAATAAATACCTGGCGCCGGAGGGCGAAACCCCGCTTGACGTGCTGCAAATCGACAACGACGCCGTGCGTGAGTCGCAGGTGGCGCGCCTGCAAAAGATTCGGGCCGAGCGCGATAACGACGCCGTGCAAACGGCCCTGCAAGCCCTCACGGCCGCCGCGGGCAGCGCCACCTCTACCGAAAGCACCAACCTGCTGGCCTTGGCCGTGACGGCCGCCCGCGCCCGCGCTACCCTCGGCGAAATCTCCGATGCGCTCGAAGCCCAGTGGGGCCGCCACCAGGCCACCAGCCGCACCGTGCAGGGCATCTACCAGCAGGGCATGACCGACAACGCCGACTTTGCCCAGGCGCGCCGGGCCGCCGAGGACTTTGCCGCCCGCGAAGGCCGCCGCCCGCGCATGCTGGTGGCCAAAATGGGCCAGGATGGCCACGACCGCGGCGCCAAAATCATCGCCACCAGCTTTGCCGACGTGGGCTTCGACGTGGACCTGGCGCCCCTCTTCCAAACCCCCGCCGAGGTAGCCCGCCAGGCTGTGGACAACGACGTGCACGTGGTGGGCGTGAGCAGCCTCGCCGCTGGCCACAATACCCTCCTACCCCAGCTCATTCAGGAATTGCAGAACGAGGGCCGGCCCGATATTTTGGTCATTGCGGGCGGCGTCATCCCGCCGCAAGATTACCAGCAGCTTTACGATGCCGGTGTGGCCGGCATTTATGGCCCCGGCACGGTAATAGCCAAATCGGCGCTGGAGATTTTGAAGAAGTTATAACGGAGCACTTAGGCCCTTCTTTTAGTCAGCCCTACCCCCTATTAGTCGGCCCTACCCCCTATTTTTAAGGGCCGCCCCGTACTTGCCGGGACGGTATTTGCGGGTAATACCTCACTACTTTTTCCGTTTTTGTTATGACGACGCTCACTTCTGCCACTGAACCGGTGCTTTCCCTCCTCGAACGCCTGGGCCAGCAGCTTAGCACCTCGACCCAGACTATCTACGGCCAGCCCGTTGAGCGCGACGGCGTCACGGTTATTCCGGTAGCGCGCGCCTACTACGGCTTCGGCGGTGGCGGGGGTAGCGGTACCGAAACCAACGAAAAAGCCGGCTCGGGCGCTGGCGCCGGGGCCGGCGTGGCGCTCACCCCGATAGGCTACATCGAGCTACGACAGGGGCGCAGCCGCTTTCGGCCCATCCGGTCGTCGGTGGTGCCGCTGGTGGCGGTAAGCGGCGCTATCGCCTGGCTCTTGCTGCAAAGCGTGCCTCGGCTGCTCGGCAAGCGCGGGGCTAATTATAGTTAGGCGCCTTACAAGCGCACCCATTCCGCTGTGCTGCTTCGTGCCTGAATGAGCGTAGCAAATTAAGAACTGGCCCGCCCCACCGGCGGGCCTTTCTACTTTTTGGCGTATTTTCTCTGGGTGTTTTCACCCCCTACCCCCCCCTCCTATTATGCACCTGCTCAGTCAAATACTCATTGGGCTAGTGGCCCTTATCCACGGGTATATCGTGTGGCTGGAGATGTTTGCCTGGACCACGCGGGGGCCGAAGGTGTTTAGGACCTTACCGGCCGCGCTCTTTGAACCGACCAAGACGCTGGCTGGCAACCAAGGCTTGTATAATGGCTTTTTGGCGGCGGGCTTGGGTTGGGCGCTGCTCATAGCCGAGCCGGCCTGGCACCGCTACGTGGGCAGCTTTTTTCTGGGCTGCGTAGCGGTGGCAGGCCTGTATGGCGCGGCTACGGCGGGTAGGCGCATCTTGCTGGTGCAAACGCTGCCGGCGCTGCTGGCCCTGGGGGCACTGTGGCTAGCCTAAATCAAAAAGAGGGGGGTAGGTGTTAAAGAAGCTACGCTATTTTTTCCCTTCTCATGGACCTACAACTCACTTCTAAAACGGCGCTCATTACGGGCTCGACGGGCGGCATCGGCCTGGCTATTGCGCAGCGCCTGGCTGCCGAGGGCGCCGCCGTTATCCTCACTGGGCGCACCGACGGACGCATCGCGGAAGCCAAAAAAGCCATCCTGGCCCAGACGCCGGGCGCGCAAGTCAGCGGGGTAGCCGTCGATTTTGAAAAAGCCGACCAGGTAGACAACCTGCTGAAGCAGGTGCCCACGGTGGACATTCTCATCAACAACATCGGTATTTTCGAGCCCAAGCCGTTTGTCGAAATAACCGATGCCGAATGGCTGCGCTTCTTTGAGGTGAACGTGCTGAGCGGCGTGCGGCTGGCGCGGCAATACTTCCCGCTGCTGCTGCAGCAGGGCTGGGGCCGCATCTTATTCATTTCGAGCGAGTCGGCTATTATGACGCCGAGCGAGATGATACACTACGGCATGACCAAAACGGCCCAGCTAGCCGTGGCGCGCGGCCTGGCCGAACTCACCAAAGGCACGGAGGTAACCGTTAATTCGCTGCTGCCCGGCCCCACTGCCTCGGAGGGAGTAGAGGAATTCTTGAAAAAACTGGCCGGCGAAGGCAAAACCCGCGAGGAGGCCGAGCACGAGTTTTTCCGCGATGCCCGGCCCTCTTCGTTGCTCCAGCGCTTCATCACGGTAGACGAAATCGCCAATACGGCCGCCTACTTGGTGAGCCCGCTGGCGGCCGCTACTACCGGCGCTTCGGTGCGCGCCGATGGCGGGCTGCTGCGCCAGATTTAGCGCACGCTCATTGTTGCGAAGCAAAAAGAACGTCCTGCTGCGCTTGTCGAAGCAGGACGTTCTTTTTGCTTATAGCTGATTATCAGTCCTCAATCTCGGCGCCGCCGAGTAGTTTCCAGGCTTCTTCGTTGCCTTGCTGGCCGGCGAGGTGCAGGGCAGTGAGGCCGCGCACGTCTTTGGCGGTGGTGTCGGCGCCGGCTTCGAGCATGATTCTGACCAACTCGTTGCGCCCGAAGAGGGTAGCAAACATGAGGGCCGTGCCGCCGTTGCCATTGGTAAGGTTGAGGTCGGCGCCGCGCTCGATGAGCAGCCGGGCGATGTCGGCGTAGCCTTTGAAGCACACGCCCATCAGGGCCGAGTTGCCGCTGGCATCTTGCAGGTTGAGGTCGGCGCCGGCGTCGATAAGCACGCGAGCGGCTTCGAGGTGGTCGTCGTAGGTAGCCAGGATAAGGGCCGAGTGGCCCTTGCCGTTTTGGGCGTTGATATCCACCTGGGGGTCTTGGATGAGCTGCTGAATTTCGGCCACATCGCCGCGGCGGGCAGCATCGTAGAGCAGGTCGATGGGTTGGGCAGAGGTGAAAGACATCGGAATACGAGGTATGCGAATTGGTACGACAAACGGGGGGTAGGAGATGTTTGGCCAGGGCAGGGCCGGCGACCCAGCGCAAATTAACCCATTACCCCGGGCGCGCTACGGCATATTTTGAATAAGCGCGGCGTAAAACCGAATCAGCTGCTGGTAAGCGGCGGGGCGCAGGCGCTCGTTGGTGCCGTGTAGGCTCTCGATGGCGGCCTGGTCCATCAGCACCGGCGTGAAGCGGTAGGTGGCCTGGGGGCAAAGCGCGGCGTAGGCGCGGGCATCGGTGGCGCCCACCACCACGTAGGGCGCCACCAGCGCCTGCGGAAACACGCTGCCGATGGTGCGCTGCAACGCCCGAAAAGCCGCGTTGTCGGTGCCCGAAACGGGCGAGGCGTTGCGGCCTTCACCGAGGATTTTCACCCGGATTTGCGGGTCGTCAATAACCTGGGTTACCTGCTTCATTACGGCCGCGACCGAGTCGCCGGGCAGTAGGCGAAAATTGACGGTGGCCGTGGCTTCGATGGGCAGCACGTTGTCTTTGTCGCCACCCCGCATAATGGTGGGCGCCGTGGTGGTGCGCAGGGCGGCGTTGCCGGAGGGAGTCGCGGCCAACGACTTCTTGATAAGCGCCCCAAACAGCCATTGGTTGGCAAATACCAGGCGCTTGCCAAACGGTACGGCTGGCGCCAGGTAAGCCAGCAGGCCGCTCACGCCGCCATCGAGGCGCGCCGGAAAAGGCTGGGCTTCGAGCCGCGCTACAGCGGCAGCCACACGGCCCACACTCGTGAGCGCCGGCGGCATGGAGGAGTGCCCACCCTGCCCGGTAGCCGACAATTCGAGGCTCAGATACCCCTTTTCGCTGACGCCCACCAACGCCACAGGCTGGGTGAGGCCGGCCACCCCGTCGGCCTTAACCAAGCCGCCTTCATCGAGTACCATTTCCAGCTGCGGGTGCTGCGTACGGAGCAGCGCGGCCAGGGCAGCGGCCCCGCGCAGGCCCTGGGTTTCTTCGTCGTGGCCAAAAGCCAGCAGCACCGTGCGGCGGGGCTGGTAGCCAGTGCGCAGCAGGTATTCCACGGCTTCGAGTTGGCCGATGAGGTTGAGTTTGTCATCGAGTGCGCCGCGGCCGTAGAGGTAGCCGCCCGCCTGCTGGCCCGCAAAGGGTGGGCGCACCCACTGGCCTTCGGTGCCGGGCAGCACGGGCACCACGTCTTGGTGGGCCAGCAGCAGCAGCGGCTTGCGGCCGGCGTCGGTACCGGGCCACTCGTAGAGCCGGCCGTAGTGATTGACGGCCTGGAGCTTGAGGCGCTGGTGCACCAGCGGGAACGTGCGCTGCAAGTAGGCCGCCAACTGGTCGAAGGGCACCGTATCGGTTTCGGCGTAGCGCGTGCGCGACACGGTGGCGATGCGCAAAGCCCCCGCCAGGTGGGCCGTGGCCGAATCGGGGGGTAGGGCCAGCGCGGGGGCCGGCGGCCCGGCCGCCAACTGGTGGTTGGGCAAGCGCAGGGTATTCACCAACAGCACGGCCGCCAGCTCGACCAGCACTAGCAGCAAAAAGCGAAGAAATAAGCGCATAAGCAGCACGAGTTTAAGCCACAAGTTTACGCCGGCGGCGTCCTACCCCCTGTTTAGCCCAGCAGCCCTTGCAGCCAGCGGCGCAGGCGCGGCACGGCGGCCACGCGCACGGCGGCATTCACCAGCCAGGGCCGGGCACTGAACAGGCGCATTAGACGGTGGTGCAGCAGCAGCTTGGCGCCAATCTGCTGCTGCACCGCGTCGGTGTAGGGCTGCATAAACGCCGCATCAAACGCCCCAGCCGCGCAGCAGCGCCGGGCCTGGGCGGCGGCCAGAATGCCGCTTTCCACGGCCGTATCGATGCCGTGGCCCTGCAAAGGGTCGATGAGCGCCGCCGCGTCGCCGCATAGCAAAAACCCCGTACCCGCCACCGGCAGCGCCGCCCCTACCCCCCCGCCCAGCGGCAGGCCAAAGCCCCGCGTGGGGCCCAGCTGCCGGGCCTGGGCAAAGCGCTCGGCCAGCGCGGGGTGGGTAGCGAGCCACTCGCGCAGCAGCACTTTCAGGTCGATTTTGTGTGCGCTAATCAGCTCGGTAAGCAACCCCAGGCCTACGTTGTAGCGGCCGTTGCCCACCGGAAACACCCAGCAATAACCGGCTAGGTAGTCGCGGCTGAAATAAAATTCGGTGGTGTCGTCGGGCGCGTCGGCCACATTTTCGAAATAGGCGCGCACGCCCACGCAGGGCTGCGGCTGGGCAGGGCCAGGCAGCAATTGGCGGCGCACCACCGAATTAGCCCCGTCACAGCCCACCACGAGGCGGCAGCGCAGCTCGCCCTGCGTAGTGCGCAGGTGCACACCATCGGGCCCGGCGGTTACTTCGAGCAGACTGGTGTTTTCCAAAATAACGGTATCGGTGTGGTGGCGCACCAGGCCAAGCAGCGCCGCATCAAAATCGAGCCGCGGACTGTTGAAGCTAGGTTTTTGCCAGTGCAGCCACAGGCTGCGGCCGCTGGGCGCCACCAGCCGGCTGTGGCGGGCCGGGCTTTGGGGGCGCAAGCCAGCCAGGGCGACGCGATACGCGGGGTCAAGGGCCGCCAGCGCTTTGAGCGCCGCCCCCGGAATGGCATCGCCACAGATTTTATCGCGCGGGAAAGCGGCCTTGTCGAGCAGCGCCACCCGCAGGCCGCTGCCGCGCAGGGCCAGCGCGCAGGCCGTGCCCGCCGGCCCCGCGCCCACTAGGGCAACGTCGTAAGTGGGCAAAGGGGGGGTAGGCGGCAGCACGGCGTAAAGGTAAAAGCTCGGCCAAGTTTGCCCCCTGGGCAGCGCCTCGGCCTAGCCCGTGGCGAAGCTTGCCCACCCTCAGCCTTCGGGTAGTTGTTATTTCATTCAGCTATTATAAAATGGCCGGCGTACAACTGATGGGCTTTTACTTGCGCCCGTTTCCTGGCCCGTTGGCCCGGCTATTGCTCTCACTCTGTAATACTGCTTTTCGCGTTCTACCGTTAGCTTACCCCCATGGACGACCTCACGCACGCTAACTACGGCCTTTCGGCCGCCCCCGAAGCCCACCCCGCCGAAGAAGTTGACAACTCGCTGCCCCGCGCCGTGCTGCGGCCGGGCGCTCACTTTCTGCTCGATGGCACTTGGCGCTTCGCCATCGACCCCGACGACGTGGGCCTAGCCCAGGATTGGGCCCTGGGCCAGGAATACGACTATACCGCGCAGTGGCCGGGCTCGATTGAGGAGCACATGGCCCAGGCGCACACCGCCGTCGGCCCCGCCTGGCAAGACCGCATTGTGGCCTGGTACGAGCGCGAATTCACCTTGCCCGAAGTAGCCGAAGCCCAGTCGCGTTCGCTGTTTCAGCTCACTTTCGGGGCTTGCGGCTATGAAACGCGGGTGTGGCTCAACGGCCACTTGTTGCAAACTATTGAGGGCGAAGAAATTCACTTTGGTGAGTATACTTCGTTTTCGTACGAGCTACCCGAAGAGCACCTGCACCTCGTCAATCGCCTCACGGTGCGCATCGCCGATACGATGGACGCCGAAACGACCCGCGGCAAGCAGGAATCGCACGTGTACAAGCGCGGCGGCATCTGGTACCAAACCTACACTGGGGCCGTGCGCTCGGTGTGGCTCGAAA
This sequence comes from Hymenobacter ginkgonis, assembly GCF_009755225.1. Classification (GTDB taxonomy): domain Bacteria; phylum Bacteroidota; class Bacteroidia; order Cytophagales; family Hymenobacteraceae; genus Hymenobacter; species Hymenobacter ginkgonis. Next base: position 929,989 of record NZ_WQKZ01000003.1, on the reverse strand, counting down.
CCGTGGAGCGCAACCGCCTACGCTCGCGGGTGGGGGTAGTGAGTGTAATTGAAGACCATTTGGTGCGCTTCAACCTGACTATGCGCATCCACGACCCGGCGCAGTATACGGTTCGCCTTCAAGTATTTGAGCTAGATTCGCCGGCCGACGTGACCCAGCCGGGTGTGGTCCCGCTGGCTAGCTCCGACTTTCCACTCTACCTCACCGAAGGCCAGCATGAGCAGCGCCTGGTAGTAGAGGTGCCCGGCGCCGAAGTGTGGTGCCCCGAAAACCCCCATCGCTACCGCCTGGTAGCCCAGCTCATCGACGCGACCGGCTACACGGCCCAAATTGAGGCCCGCTTTGGTTTGCGTAAGGTGGAAGCGCGCGGCCGCAAAATTTACCTCAACAACGAGCCCGTTTACCTCGACGGCATTCTTTACCAGCCGGGCACCGCTACCTACGCCGAAATGCAGCGCCACATGCACGCCATGAAAGCGCTGGGCTGCAACCTAGTACGCGTGCACATCGCCGGCATTGACCCCCGTATTTACAACCTGGCCGACGAGCTGGGCCTGTTGCTGTGGGTAGAAGTGCCCAGCCCACACAGCTCTACCCCCCGCAGCCGCGAAAACCACCACGCCGAGCTGCTGCGCATGCTCACGCTGATGGAAACCCACCCGAGCATCATTATCTGGAGCTTGTATAACGAGGACTGGGGCGCCCAAGACATTGCCACCAACCCCGAAACGCGCGCGTATATCGTGGATACTTACCACTTTATGCAGCTAGCCCACCCGCAGTTTCTGGTGATTGACAACGATGGCTGGCACCACATCTCGTATCACGGCCGCCTGAAGTCAGACATCCTCACGGCCCACCTCTACACGCCCGACCTTGGCCGCTGGCGCGAGCTGCTCGACCGCCTCATTGGCGGCGAAATGCAGGGCACGGCCGCCTTCCCGCTGGTGGTAGGCGACCCGTTTTTCTACCGCGGCCAGGTGCCGCTGCTCGTGAGCGAGTGGGGCGGTTTCGGCTTTAGCGACTACGGCGGCCCCGCCGATGCCGAGGCCCGCACCAACAGCATCCGGGCCTTCAAGCAGGAGCTGCGCAAGCGTCCCATCGCGGGCGACGTGTACACCCAAGCCACGAATATTGAGGACGAACGCAACGGCCTCATCGGCTTCCACAGCGGTGAGCTAGACGTGCCCGAAGGCCTGCTACACTCGGAGCCTGAGCAGATAGGGTAAATCAACTTGATATTCCATTAAATAGAAAAGCCATAGCATTTGCTATGGCTTTTCTATTTAATGGAATAGGGCAGTCGCAATTATTGCATATTATAGCATTCAAAACTGTGCTAATAATTCGTCTTCTTCGTCTGCTTTACCATACGCATCAGCTTCAGTTAGATGTCCGTCCTGTTCACTTACACGCGTTATCTTTTTGCCTTGTCTAAAAATAAGCTGGAGGCCGTGCTCCTGCTCCCAATCGCATTCACAGGCAATTTGAACGTAGATATCTGGCTCTCTATATGGCCTTCTTGATACATAAATATCACTTGGCCAAACGAATCCCCAGATTTCATTTTCGTCATCTATATCTCTTAAAGACTTATCTTCTTCAATGAAATCAACCGCATTTAAGAATTCCATGCAATTCTTATAAACTAAATGAGAAATATTTTCTCTATCAGTGCTGCCAAGAGCTAGAAAGTTGGCTAGTGCTTTATCCGCTTCTATAAGAAATTCTTTATCCTCACCAGGCTCATAGCCTATGAATGTTATGGATAATTCCTGATTATCAAAAAATGGTATTGGGAATTTACTACTCGTCCACCAATTCGAGAAGTTCTTATCCTGTATAAGACTACCTATCACCTGAGAATTTATTCGAGAATCCATGAGTGGCGATGAGTCCTGTCAGCGTGTGAATATTTTGGTTTCTTTCCTTGGTGTGCAATGTATCTATACGGGCTGTGAAACCCCTACCCCCCGCGCCGGGTTATCTTTGCAGCTACGCCCCTAGCGGCGCATTTGCATATGCCTGAACTAACGATAGAAGCCGTCCGCCACGCCCTGAGCTTCGTGGAAGAGCCCGACCTGGGCCAGGATTTAATTACCCTGAACATGGTAGAAGACATCAAGGTCGAAGGCCGCGTGGTGTCGTTTACGGTGGTGCTCACTACCCCCGCCTGCCCGCTCAAGCAGCTCATCCACGATGCCTGCGAGCGCGCTGTGCACACGATGGTAGATAAAGACGCTGAGGTAGTTATCATGATGACGTCGCGCGTGACGACCATGCGCAACAACAACACCATCCTGCCCGGCGTGAAGAATATTATTGCCGTGGCCTCGGGCAAAGGGGGGGTAGGCAAAAGCACCGTGGCCGCCAACCTGGCCGTGGCGCTGGCCGCCACCGGCGCCAAAGTGGGCTTGGTCGATGCCGATATTTCGGGGCCGAGCATGCCCACCATGTTTGGTGTGGAGGATGCCCGGCCGCACGTTTTTCAGGGGCCAAATGGCAAGAATTTAATTCAGCCCATCATTAAATACGGGGTGAAGCTGATGAGCATCGGCTTTTTGGCGCCGAGTGAGAACGCCATTGTGTGGCGCGGGCCGATGGCTTCGTCGGCGCTCAAGCAATTCATCACCGAAGTAGAGTGGGGCGAGCTTGACTACTTGCTGCTCGACCTGCCGCCCGGCACCTCCGACATTCACCTTACCTTGGTGCAAACGGTGCCCGTGACCGGTGCCATCATCGTGACGACGCCGCAGCCGGTGGCGCTGATGGATGCGCAGAAAGGCCTCCAGATGTTCCGCCAGCCCCAAATCAACGTGCCGGTGCTGGGCATTATCGAAAATATGGCGTGGTTTACGCCCGCCGAGCTGCCTGACAACAAATACTTTATCTTTGGTGAAGGTGGCGGGCAGCGCCTGGCCGACAAGCACGAGGTGCCGCTGTTGGGCCAGTTGCCGCTCATCCAGGCGGTGCGCGAAGCCGGCGACGACGGCCGCCCCGCCGTGCTGGCCGATGCAACTTCGGCTGCCGCGGGTACGTTTCGTGATTTGGCCGAAAGCCTGGCTCGCCAGGTAAGTATCCGTAATAATGTGGCACCCAAAACCACTATTGTTACCATGAATAGTTAAGTAGGCGCGGCAAACCGGTAGCTGCTAACTTGCTTGCCACTCGCCGCGCATTCGTTGCCCCAAACTGTTCATTGCCCACTATTCATTGTTAATTGATTGAAGATGGATTCTGTTTTGTCCCGTGTTGAGCAAGCCCTTGATTCGCTGCGGCCGTACCTGGCCACTGATGGCGGCAACGTGCGCGTGGCCGAAATCACGGACGCCGGCGTGCTAAAGCTAGAGTGGGAAGGCGCCTGCGGGGCCTGCCCCATGTCGCCCATGACCCGCGCCGGCCTCGAGGACTCGGTGCGCCGCGCCGTGCCCGAAATCACGGCCGTCGAAGCCCGCTAAGCTCCTAAAAAGCGTCTTTATCGTTTGTCATATTGAGCTTGCCGAAGCAGCTCGCGTGCGCCAATGGGGGGTAGCAACCCTGCTGACGCGCGCTGCTTCAGCAAGCTCAGCATGACAAACGTTTTTTATTACCTGCCAACGCCCGCGCTGACTTTCATACATGCCCGCTTCGCCTGCCAACGACCCTACCCTGCGTTCCTGGATTGACATCCGGCCAACCGACGATTTTCCGATTCAAAATCTGCCGTTTGGGGTGATGGAAACGCCCGAGTGGGGCCCGCGCGTGGCGGTGGCCATCGGCGGCTACGCCTTGGATTTGTACGCCTGCGCGCAACTGGGCTTTTTCGATAGCATAGCGGAAGACGTGCCCGCGCTGGGCGCGGCGCTGCCCAAGGTGTTTCGGCGGCGCTCGCTCAATGCTTTTTTGCGGTTAGGGCCGCTGGCGTGGCGGGCCGTGCGCGAGCGCGTGAGCGAGCTGCTGCGCCACGACAACCCGACCCTGCGCGACAACGAACTGGCCGTGCGCACCTGCCTGCTGCGCCAGCGCGACGTGGCCATGCTGCGCCCAGTGAAACCCACCAACTACGTCGATTTCTATTCGAGCCTCGAACACGCCACCAACGTGGGGGCAATGTTTCGGCCCGATAAGCCGCTGCTGCCCAACTGGCGGCACCTGCCCATCGCCTACCACGGCCGTGCCAATTCCATCGTGGTGAGTGGCACCGACGTGCGCCGGCCACAAGGCCAGTACCGCCCGGCAGGCCAGGAAACGCCGGTTTTTGGCCCTACCCAGCAGCTTGACTTTGAGCTGGAAACGGCCTTTGTGGTGGGCCGCGGCACCGCGCAAGGCACTGCCGTGCCCATTGCCCAAGCCGAAGACCATATTTTTGGCTTGCTGCTGTTCAACGATTGGAGCGCCCGCGACATTCAGAGTTGGGAATACCAACCGCTGGGGCCGTTTTTGGGGAAAAACTTCGCCAGCAGCGTGTCGCCCTGGGTCGTGACGCTTGATGCGCTGGAGCCCTTCCGGGTAGCCGGCCCAGTGCAGGAGCCACCGCCCCTACCCTACTTGCAAACCGCAAGCGACCAGCATTTTGACATTCAGCTTGAGGTGCTGATTCAGCCGGCTGGCTCCACGGTAGCGCCGCTAGTTATCAGCCACACCAGCACGAAGCACTTGTATTGGAGCATGGCCCAGCAGCTGGCCCACCACGCCAGCAACGGCTGCCCGCTCGACGCGGGCGACCTCTACGCCTCGGGCACCATCAGCGGCCCTACCCCCGGCTCGCTCGGCTCACTGCTGGAGCTAACGCAGCGCGGCACCCAGCCCCTGCTGCTACCCAACGACTTGCAGCTGGGCTTCTTGCGCGATGGCGACACGGTTATTTTGCGCGGCTACGCCGAGAAAAATGGGCTACGCATCGGGCTAGGCGAGGTACGCGGCACGGTGCTGCCAGCTGCGGAGTAGCCTGCGTATAGCGTGGCCGCTTGGCCTATGCGAGTCACGGCTTGGCTAGCATCTCGACCTCCACGCTGGCCATGATGAACGACCCTACCCCCTTGAAATCGTTTTTCTTGAGCGGTTCGCTGAGGTAATAGGCGTAGGAGCCGTCGCGGTAGGGCGTGCCGCCGAGGCCGCCTACCCCCACTGTACCGGTGAGGGCCAGCGTACCATCGGGCTCGGTTTGCACAAATTTTTGCACGATGCCGGCGTAGCCGCGGCGCGCCACCTGGCCAAATTTTTTATCGAGGTAGCCCAGGCGCGCCCCTTTGGCCAGCGCGTACACAAACATGCAAGAGGCAGAGGTTTCGATATAATTGCCTGCGCGTTGGCCCTGGTCGAGCACCTGGTACCAGCCGCCAGTAGCAGCGTCCTGGTAGCGCACCAGCGCGGGGGCCAGGTGCCGGAGGTCCTGGAGCAGCGCTGGGCGCTGGGGGTGGTTTTTGGGCAGGTAGTCGAGCACATCGACGAGCGCCATGGCGTACCAGCCCAGCCCGCGGCCCCAGAAATTAGGCGACTGGCCGGTGGTTTTGTCGGCCCATTGTTGGGCGCGGCTGTCGTCGTAGCCGTGGTAGTAGAGGCCGGTTTTGGGGTCGCGCAGGTATTTTTCAACGAGCGCAAACTGCTTGGCTACGTCGTCGAGGCCGGCCGCGTCGTTGGTTAGCACGCTGTACTCGGCTGCGAAGGGCTCGGCCATGTAGAGGCCGTCGAGCCACATTTGCTGGGGGTAGCGCTGCTTGTGCCAGAAGCCGCCCGCCGGAGTGCGGGGCTGCGCCACTAGCTGCTGATGCAGCTGCCGCGCCGCCTGGCGGTACTGCTCGCGGCGGGGTAGGCCAGGCTGCTGCATTAGGGTAAGTAGCGTGCGGCCGGTGTTGATGTTATCGAGGCTAAAATCCTGGTAGGTATAGCGCTGAATGCTGCCATCGGCCCCAATGGAGTAGTCGATGGTGCGCACGATATAGGCCAGGTATTTAGGCTGGCCCGTGCGTTGCCACACGCGCTCGATGGCCTTCAGCAGGAGGCCCTGCTCGTAGCCCCAGCGGGCAGCCTTGTTTTGCAGCAGCCCCAGCGAGTCGGGATACCATTGCATAAACGAATCGGCCATTTGCTGCGACAGCGGCCGGGCAGTTGGCTGGGCCTGGCTGGCCAGGCTTAAAAAAAGACACGCAAGAACAACGCAATATCTCATTGGTATACAAGCAGCTAAGGCATTCGCTGTAAACCCTCCCAGCGCACTACCCAGCCAGTTTTGGGAATGCCCGGGTTGGGGGTAGTGCAGCCGTCGTAGCCGGCGCACATGAGGGCCACGGCCGCGAGCAGCCCCCCGTTGCCGGGCAGGTACAGGGGTAGGCGGCCCTCCTGGTAGTTGTGGCCGTTGGGCAGGTAGGTATTGGTTCGCACCTTCATCAGCAGCGCATCCACAGCCTTGTCGGGCAGGCCAAGGCGGGTGGCCGTCATCGCCGTCATGGGGAAATCCCAGCCCCAGGTTTTGTCCCAGCTCCACTCTTTCCAGACGAGGTCGAAGGTGCGGCGCATGGTGGCCGAGTCCTGCTGGCCGGTGGCGGGCATCATGCCCAAGGCCGCCAGCACCGAGGGGTGGTCGGTTTTATACTCAGGATTGGTGTAGGAATCGGGCGCACTTTCGGTGGCCAAGTACACGCCATTGGCCTGCGGCAAGGCCGCGAGTTTGTGCAGCACGTCGTCCCACTGCGGGTTACGGGGCTGGCCCAGGCGCTCGCGCCATTTTTGGGCTACGTCGAGCGCCCAGTGCCAGTACACTAGCTCGAAGGTTGGGTTGAAAGTATCCTCCGCCTTGAAGCGCTCCTGCGCCGGAATTACGCCTTTACCCAGGATGTAGCGGTCTTTGTCCTTCTCAAAGAAGGGGTAAGACGCGATGAATTCGGCCGTGGCCGCCACCCGCGCCTGGTACAGTTGCAGCGTGGCCGCCGTGGGGCGGGCGCGGTAGCATTCCTCGGCAAAGTAGATGGTGTGCGGCTGCTGCCATAGCAAGAACGCGCCCACCGACGACGGCCCTTCGGCGCCCCAGGGGTCGGTCATTTTTTGCCAGCGCACGCCGGCGTAGCCCTGGCGCTGAGCAATGGCGCGCGCCTCGGCCTGCACGTCGGGGCGGGCATACCAGGTGAGACTTTTTTCGAGTAGCGCGGCGCGGCCCCACAGCGCAAAGTGCGCGGCGTGCCACCAATGCATTTCGAGGTGCGGGCGGCCGTACCAGCTATTAAACAGCAGGCCAGTCTCTTGGGGCGGCTGCGAGCCAGTGTTGTGGATTTTGGTGAGGTACTGCGAGAGCACCACGCGGCGCTCGAGCTCGGCAGCGCGCGGGTCGAGGCTGCCGCTAAAATCCACCGCCCCACCGCTGCGCCAAAAGGCTTGCCACTGCTGCCGGCTGCTGGCCTGGGTAGCGGCGAAGGTGGGCGCGGCCGCCACCTTGCGCGGCGCAAACTGGCAGCTTACTTCCCATACCCGACTTTGGCGGCCGGGCATGAGCACATATTGGTGGGGTAGGCCAGCGGCCAGCTTGGCCGGTCCGCTCCAGGCCAGGGCCACAAAATACTTGGTGGTGTCGAGCTGATGCGCCAGCAGCGCATGGCCCGGCTGCTGCGCAGCAATGGCCGAGCGATGCTGGTCGGCGTGCGCGTAATTCGTGCCCATATCGGCCCAGCCCGCCGTTGGAAACGGAAAGCGCAGGGCCACTCTTAGGCGGCCAGTCTTCAGCAAATCCGATTCTATGCGCACGGCCACGGCGTCTTGCTGCTGGTGCCCGGCCGTGACCACCGCCACCCCTACCCCCTCTACGGTAAAGGAGCTGCGAATTTCGCCGGTCCACGGATTCAGCTCCTGCCGGATGTTGTGGATGTCGCGCAGGCTAGCTGGCTGCTTGTCCTTTTTCAGGATGATAAAGCCTAGATTGCCCAGCTGTAAGCGGTGCGGATTGGCGCGCAGAAAGTCAACGGCGTCTTTGTTGCCAGGCGTTTTTACCTGCACCGAATACGGCACTTGGCGGCCGTTGAAGGTGTACTCGCGCAGGCTTTGCGTGAATTGGTAACCCGCTTTGTTGGGGAAGCGGTGCCAGCCCCACTCCGATTCGGTGCCCAGCGGAATACCTTTTTCGTAGTGCGCCGGGAAGGTTTGCAGCCCCGTAAAGTCGGTGGTGAAGGCAAAGCGGCCGTTGCCCACGGTAAGCGAGGAAAGCGAATCGGTAGTGGTGACGCGCACCTTGTGGCGCTCGACCAGCGCCTGGCGGTCGATGGGGATAACGGGCACTGCTACCACTCCTGGCTGCGCAACAGCTACTTGCAGCATCACTTGCGTAATACCTAGGCAAATCCCTGATTTTCTACCAAATAAGGATAATAAAGAAACCAGGTGTGAGCTGCGTAGCCAGGCGTTGTAGTGCTGCATAAGGGAGGGGTGGGAAGAGGTAAGCGGGTAGCGGCAGCTTGTTCAGCGACGCCTAAAGCTAGTGTGGGCCGTGGCGCGAAGCTCTCCTGTAGCGTACTGCTTGGCTGGCCAGCAAGGGGTAGGGCGTGGTTTTAGCACCCGCTATGTTAGCTCAAAAAAAGCGGGCTGGCCCCTGCTTGCGCAGAAACCAGCCCGCTTTTTGGAGGCAGCTAGGGGCAGGCGGCTATTTGCGGCCCGCCACAATCTCTTCGACCACCAGTGGGTCGAGCAGGGTGGTAGTATCACCCAGGTTAGCGGTTTCGCCCTCGGCCACTTTGCGCAGAATGCGGCGCATAATTTTGCCCGAGCGGGTTTTGGGCAGGCCCGACACAATTTGAATTTTATCGGGCTTGGCGATGCGGCCAATCTGGGCCACTACGGCTTCCACAATGCTGGCTTCGGTGCGCTGGTGGTCGAGGTCGGTGGTAGGCACGCCGTTTTGGCAAATGACGTAGGCATAAATACCCTGGCCCTTCACGTCGTGGGGGTAGCCGACCACGGCGCTTTCCACCACGTACTCGCTCTGGTTGATGGCATTCTCGATTTCGGCAGTGCCGAAGCGGTGGCCGCTCACGTTTATCACGTCGTCGACGCGGCCAATGATGCGGTAGAGGCCGTTCTCGTCGCGGCGGGCGCCATCGCCCGTGAAGTAGTAACCGGGGTAGGGCTGAAAGTACGTTTGGCGGGCGCGCTCGTGGTCGCCCCAGGTGGTGCGAATGACGCCCGGCCAGCTGGCTTTAATGGCCAGGTAGCCCTCCTGGTCGTTGCCTTCAATCTCGGTGCCGTCTTGGTTGAGCAGCACGGGCTGCACACCGGGCAGGGGGAGGCCAGCGCGGGCGGGCACGCTGGGCGTAATACCGGCCAAAGCCGAAATCATGATGCCACCGGTTTCGGTTTGCCACCAGGTGTCTACGATGGGGCAGCGGCCCTTGCCCACGTGCTGGTCATACCAATGCCAGGCTTCTTCATTAATGGGCTCGCCCACCGAACCCAGCACGCGCAGGCTGCTGAGCGAGTAGGCCAGTACGTGGTCGACGGAGTGCGCCATGAGCGAGCGAATGGCCGTAGGCGCGGTATAGAACGCCGTAACGTGGTGCTTGTCAATCACTTCCCAGAACCGACCCGGCGATGGAAACGTGGGCACGCCCTCAAACAAGAGCGTGGTGCAGCCAGCCAGCAGGGGGCCGTATAAGGAATACGAGTGGCCCGTTACCCAGCCGATGTCGGCGGTGCACCAGAATACGTCGTTTTCCTCGATTTGGAATACGTTGCGGAACGTGTAGTCGGCCCACACCATGTAGCCAGCCTGGGTGTGCACCACGCCCTTGGGCTTGCCGGTGCTGCCGCTGGTGTAGAGGATGAAGAGCGGGTCTTCGGCGGCCATTTCCTCGGCGGGGCATTCTTTTTCGACATCCTGCACTTCGTTGTGGTACCATATATCCCTACCCCCCTGCAACTGCACGGGCCAGCCGGTGTGCTCCACCACAATCACGCGCTGCACGGTGGGGCAGTTTTGCAGGGCCTCGTCCACCACGCTCTTCACAGGTATTTGCTTGGCGCCGCGGTTCAGGCCGTCGGCCGTGAGCACGCAGGTAGCGCCCGCATCGTTGATGCGGTCGGCAATGGCGGCGGCCGAAAAGCCCGCAAACACCACCGAGTGCACCGCCCCCACGCGGGCGCAGGCCAGCGTGGCCACGGCCAGCTGCGGTATCATGGGCAGGTAGAGCACCACGCGGTCGCCTTTTTGCACACCGTTCTTCTTCAACACGTTGGCAAACTGGCACACCTGCTCGTACAGCTCGCGGTAGGTGAGGCGCACGTGCCGGGTTTTGGGGTCGTTGGGCTCGAAGATGACGGCTAGCTTATTGGCGCGCTGCTCGAGGTGGCGGTCGAGGCAATTTTCGGTCAGGTTGAGTGTGGCCCCCGCGTACCAAGTGCTAGTGCCGGCCGGCGAAAACTCGCCGCCGCGCACCGTGTCCCACTTGCGGCGCCACGTAAAGGGCTCGGCCGCGGCGGCCCAAAAGGCGTCGGGGTCGTCGATGGATTGTTTATAGTCGGCGTGGTATTCTTCGAGCGTGCGCGTGCGAATGGCAGACATGATTTAGGGGGAGTTGGGAATTGAGAATGAAGTAGGAAGAACTGTTTTTACTTATCAGTGCGCGCCTGCGAAGCAAGCACCCCGGAACGCTGCATAAACTATTGGCGCGCGTATCGTGCGGGTGCGCTTGCTTCGCAGGCGCGCTGGCAATAGGCGGGGGCATAGCAGCTATGGACTAAGCCCCCAGTAGCTCGCGCACTTTTTGCATAAGTTGGCGGGTGCTGAAAGGCTTGGGGATGTAGAGGTCGGCGCCGGCTTCGTAGCCCTTCTGTACGTCGGTGGGCTGGCTTTTGGCCGACAGGAAAATGACTTTGGTGGCGGCGCGGTCGGGGCGCTGGCGCAGCTGGCGGCACACCTGGTAGCCGTCCACATCGGGCATCATCACATCGAGCAGCACCAGGTCGTAGGGCGTTTGGTTGATGGCGGCCAAGGCCTCGGTGCCGTTGCGGGCGATGCCAACCTGGTAGCCATTCTTGCGCATCAAAAACTCTAAGGACATGACGATATTGGGCTCATCATCAACTAATAGGATATACGGCATAGCTTATAGCGAAAAGGAAGGGGTAGGCGAAAACGGCGCCGCTGCCCGCGCGGGCAGCACCAAGGGCAACTCAATAAAAAAGCGGGCGCCCTGGTCGGGGGCGCTCTCTACCCAGATGCGCCCCTGGTGCAACTCCACTATTTTTTTGGTGATGGCCAGGCCCAGGCCCGAGCCCTCGGGCTTGCGCATATTCTGGTGGCGGGCCTGGAAGAATTTGTCAAAAATCTGGTGCTGCTCAGCCAGCGCAATGCCCTTGCCGTTGTCTTCCACGCACAGCAGTAGGGCGTCGGCGGCGGGCCAGGCCAGCACCGCAATGCGGCCCGGCCGGCTCGGCGCCGTGGCCTTTATGGCGTTGGAGAGCAGGTTGATGAGCACCTGCATCAGGCGGTCGTGGTCGGCGGGCAGGGGGGGTAGGGCGGCGGGCACGTCCACGCGCAGTTCGGCGCCGGCCTCGCGGGCCAGTTGGGCCACGGCCTCGGCAGCTTCGTGCACCACGTCGGCCAGGCGCAGGGGCTGGCGCTCGAGGCTAGCCTGGCCGCTCTCAAACTTCTCCAGGTCAAGCACCAAGGAAATAAGACGGGTCAGGCGTTCGGCTTCGCGGCCGATGGTGTGCTGAAAGCGCTCGCGCTCCTCCACTTCCAGCTCGGGGTTGTCGGCCAAGATTTCGGCCAGCGCCCGAATGCTGGTGAGCGGCGTGCGCAGCTCGTGCGTGACGGTGTAGAGGAACTCGTCCTTCTGCTGGTCCAGGGCCTGCAATTGCTGGTAAGCCTGGCGCAGCTCGTCGGTGAGGCGCTGGAGCTGGCGGCTCTGCTTTTGGAGCTGGCGGTTGGCTTCCAGCAGCAGCTGGCTTTCCTTGAGAATGCCCACCACATTGTCGTAGCTCACTTGCTCGGCGCCCGCCACGCCCGCCAGCAGCAGCCGGGCCGAAGCAGGCCCGAGGCTACCGGCCAGTAGCTTTTCGGCGTAAGTAAGCAGGCGCGGGTCGGCGGCCGGCAAGGGGTGATTGGCTGAGGCGGGGGTAGGCGCGCCGGTACCGTCGGCCGTGGGCAAAGCATCGGGAAAGCGTTCGGCGAAGGCGCGCAGCGCCTGGTTGGTGCGCTTTTTACCCAAGAAGCCCAGCAGCAGGGCACGCACATCGGGCAGCGGGGTGCGGCCCTGCCAGCCAGCCACCTCCTCGGCCAAGCTGCGGCGCCGAAACACATCCACGAACACGTCGGCCTGGCGCAGCTCCAGGGCCGTGGGTGGCGTGGCCAGCGAAGCGCCCACGTAGAGCCCAATATTCAGAAACCAACTCCAAAACAACCCGTGCGAGAGGTAATCGAGGCCATCGAGCCCCAGCAGCGCCCCTGGGCGCAGCCAAGCCACCCCCCCTACCCCGTCGCTGAGCACCGAGGCCGGCAGCCGGCCCGGCCCCACCAACGTGGGCAGCACCAAGGTAAAAAACCAGATGGCAAAGCCCCCCAAAATGCCCAGCGTGGCACCGCGCCGGGTGCCGCCCTTCCAGTACAAGCCGCCCAGCAGGGCGGGCAAGAACTGCGCCACCGCCGCAAACGACACGAGGCCGGTATTTACGAGCGGCAGCTGCCGCCCTACCTCGGCGTAGTAGCCGTAGGCCAGGGCCAGCACCAGCACCACCGCCAGGCGCCGGCTGGCCAGCGCCACCCGGCTAAGGTAGGCAAACCAGCGGCGCTGGCGCTCGGGCCGGCCGGCGGGCAGGCGCACCAGCAGCGGCATCAGCAGGTGGTTGCTCATCATCACGCTCAGGGCAATGGTTTCGACGATAATCATGCTGCTGGCCGCCGACAAGCCGCCGATGTAGGTGATGAGCGCCAGCCACGAGTGGCCCGTGGCCAGCGGCAGCGCCAGCACGTAGGTGTCGGCATCGAAGCCACGCCCACCCAGCTTCAGCATACCGCCAAAGGCGATAGGCAGCACAAACACGTTGATGATGAGCAAGTACAGCGGAAACAACCACATGGCTTTGCGCAAGTGGTTCTCGTCCACGTTTTCGACCACCGCCACCTGAAACTGGCGCGGCAACAGCAAAATGGCCGACATGCTGAGCACGAGCAGCGTAAACCACTCGGCGCCGCTGGTACCGGTGCTTTTGAAGGTAAAGAGCTGCCGCAGTGCCGGCTCGGCCGCCGCTTGGTCGAACAAGTCGGTGAAGCCGCCAAACAGCCCAAACGTAACGAAGCCACCCAGCACTAGAAAGGCCAGCAGCTTCACCAGGCTTTCGAGAGCCACGGCCAGCACTACCCCTTCGTGGCGCTCGGTAGCCTCTACCGAGCGCACCCCAAATAGCATGGTGAAGGCCGCCAGCGCCACCGCCGTAAATAGGGCCGGGCCGCTGGTGCCCCCGCCGGGGCTACCCCCCGTCAGAATCACGAAGGACGTGGCAATGGCCTTGACCTGCAAGGCGATGTACGGCACCACGCCCAGCACGCACACCCCCGTGACGAGGGCGCCGAGCGAGGCGCTTTTGCCGTAGCGGGCCGAAATGAAGTCGGCAATGGAAGTGAGGCGCTGCTGCCGGCACACCCGAATTATTTTGCGCAGCACCAGCCACCACGCCGGCGCCAGCAGCCCCGGCCCCAGGTAAATACCCACAAAGCTGAGGCCTTGGTGCGCCGCCCGCCCCACCGAGCCGTAGTAGGCCCAGGCGGTGCAGTACACGGCCATGCTTAGGGCGTACACGTACGGGTTGGCTACTAAGCTTTTGCGGGCCGCCGACCGGCGCTCGGCGGCGTAGGCCACGCCAAAAAGCAGGGCCAGGTAGCCAAAGGAAAATGCTATAACAAGCAGCTTATTCACCGTACGGCCGGCGCGAGGTTTCGCGAAGAAAAGGGTGGGTTAAATACAAGGGTAATAGCAACACGAGGGGGTAGGCCCGGTAGTGCGCAAGCTCGCTGCGGCGCCCGGAGGTTTGCATGAAGCCGGCCGTGGGCTAAGTGGCCTTGCGCACGAGCCAGGCGGTGAGTAGTATCAGGGCCAGCCACAGCAGCAGCAGGTAGAGATAAAGCACCGGCACACCCGCCACGCGCGTTGGCCGGTCTACTGCTGCCAGCAAAGGGTAATTGAGCAGCACCGCAAACAACACTGCCACAAACAGCAGGCGCTGGCCCTGCCGCAGCGCGTTTCCCTCCGGATTCATTTCCTGCTTCATTTTTCAAAACTACTACCCCCTCACTTTAAGCAAAAAACCCGCCGGGCAGCGCGCCCGGCGGGTTTTGTAGCTAGCAGGCAGCGGCCGCCTTAGCTGTCCATGAGCTTGACGTTGCGGGTGTCTTTCATCAAAGCTGAGCCCACAAAAAAGCAAATGAGCGCGATAATGACGGGGTAAGCCAAGCCCAACAGGCTGCTGTGCTCTTTGGCAAACGTACCGGCCGGCTGCGCGGCAGCCCACACCCCAATGGAGGTAGCAATAAGCGGCACGAAGCCCCCAAATACGCCATTGCCAATGTGATAGGGCACCGACAGCGACGTGTAGCGCACGCTGGTTGGGAACAACTCAACGAGGTAGGCGGCGATGGGGCCATACACCATCGTAACGAATACCACGAGGCAGAACACGAGCGCAATCATGGCCGGAATATTGGGCGTGAGCGCCTTCATGACGGCGGGCACGGCCTTGCCAGCGGCATCCACCGTGGCGGGCGTGATTTCGGTGAGCGGCCCGGCAAACGCCTTGATGCCGTAGAAGAGCGGGATGGTGAACAGCGCCCCGCAAATCATGCCCGTCATGATGATGCGCTTGCGGCCAATGCGGTCAGAGAGCGAGCCGAAGTACACAAACAACGGCGTGGCGAGCAGCATCGAGACCACCATGATGATGCTCGAATGCACGATGTCGAGTTTGAGGGTGGCGTTCATGAAGGTGAAGGCCTGAAACTGACTGGTATAGAAAATTACGCCTTGGCCCATGGTGACGCCAAACAGCGCGATGAGTACCAGGCGGCGGTTAATAGGATTCACGAACGAATCGCGCAGCGGGCTCTTGCTGGTGGTGCCGGTAGCTTTGGCTTTAGCAAACAGCGGCGACTCGTGCAGCCGGCGGCGGATATAATACGAGGCAATAACCAAGAAGCCCGACAGCAGGAATGGAATGCGCCAGCCCCACTCTTTAAAGGCCTCTTCGCCCAACGCTTTGCGCGTGATGAGGATAACCGAAATGCTGAGAATAAGGCCGCCGGTGGCCGTAATCTGGATGAAGCTGGTGTAGTAGCCGCGCTTGGCATCGGGGGCGTACTCGGCCACGTAGGTGGCTGCGCCGCCGTACTCGCCGCCTAGTGCCAGGCCCTGCAACAGGCGCAGCACCACCACAATAGCCGGCGCCGCCAGCCCTATTTTGTCGTAGCTAGGGATGAGACCCGTGATGAACGTGGCCCCGCCCATGATGAGCAGCGTCACCAGGAAGGTGTATTTGCGCCCAATCATGTCGCCGATGCGGCCGAAGAACATGGCCCCGAATGGCCGTACTACGAAACCCGCCCCGAACACGGCCAGCGCGCCCAGCAGCGTGTCCTCAATCTTGCCCTTCGAGCCAAACAGCACTGGCCCAATAATGGCCGCCAGCGAGCCAAAGATGTAGAAGTCGTACCACTCGATGACCGTGCCCACCGACGAGGCCGTGATGACCTGCCAGATGGTTTTCGAATCAACTTGGTTGTTGTCGTGCGCCGCCGGCGCGTCCAGCGCCGCATTATAGGCGTTGGGATTCAGGCTTTGTTCCATAAGATGTAGGGTGGGGAAAGTTGATGCTTACTTATTGTTTTTCAGCCCTTAGTGCTCGGCTGCCGGGTTATTTAAATAACCCAAGCACCGGGCACTAATTGCCTACAGATACACCTGCGCTTGCAGGGTGACTTCGGGCCGGTAATTCACGCTATTGACCGTGGCCTGGCCGTTGTTGGCGGGTAGGAAAGACTGGTCGCTGAAATCGGGGCGGGCGCGGTAGTTGAGGGTAAATTTTGCGTTGTGGCCGTCGAGATACAAGTTGAGGCCCGCATCATACACGTTCACGCCCTTAATGGTCCCGTCCGCATTGCGCAATCCCTCCAAGTTGTTGTGCAGGTACGCCACGTAGGGCTGGAGCTTGGCTTTGGGACCCAGCAGATTTTTGGGCAGCAGCAAGCCCAACTGCGCATAAATGCTCTGGCCCGTGCCGATGAGGGGTAGGGCGTTGCCGTAGAGGTTGGTAGCGCCTGTAAAGCCGGTTGGGGCCGCGATGCTCGTGCCGGGGTTTATGACGCCGGCGTTGCGCACGTAGTTGGGGCCCATGCTGTAGTTGTAGTACACCCCGTAGAAGGTAACGGCCGTGTTAGAGGCCGTATCAATCGGCGCATCGTAGAATACATCGGCCCCGAACAGCTTGATGTCGTGCGTGCGAAAGGAAAGCGCGTAGGGGTCGGTGGGCAGCGTAGTGGGCAGGGCCGAAGGCCGCGAAAACATGCCATCGGCGTTGTAGTGGAAGCCCGCCCCGATGTTGAACACCTTCTTAGTACCCAGATATGTACCAGTGGTAAAGGGCAGCAAATTAGCTTCCTTATCCATAAACTCGTAGCTGAAATAGCCCTGGTAAATTTTGTTGGAATTGCGGGCATAGAAGGCGGCTACGTTGGTGCGCACAGTAGCCGGCGTATTGGCCGCGCTGGGGGCCAAGGCATCGTCGATGGCCACGCGGTAATCAAAGTTGCCGATGCGGCCCTTGGCATAGGCCCCCAGAAAAAAGCCAAACTGGTCGGTTTGGTCTAGGGTAGGGAAGTTCACCACCGGAATATCGTAAGCCAGCATATTGGCTGTACTGGCAGCCGTCATGCGCGAGATGCCAGTCTGATAGTTGAGGCCCGCCCCGATGTTGAGGTACTTATTGATGCGGTATTCGCCTACCGCCTCGTGCATGTAAAGCGGCGCACGCTTGCCGGGGCCGTTGGGGTCGTTGGGCAGGCCACCGCTTATGGAAGCTTGGTTCTCAATGCCCAAATCCAGAATCATCAGGAACCGGGGATTGAGTTGCGCCAGCGTGATGAGGCGAGCCCGGCGAATACTAAAGGCTAGTTGGTCGCTCTTGGCTACGCCGTTGCGCAGGGTGTTGCTGTTGTTTTCGTTGTACTGCGCCCAAAACTGCGCCCAGCCGATGAAGCGCAGGTATTTCGAACCATCGGGTGAGAGGTTAACCTTCATTCCCGCACCGTAGGGCACCGGCTTGGCAGGCGCAGGGGTGGCGGGCGGAGCGGCCGGTGTAGCTGGGGGGGGCGGCGTACCCGGTGCGGGTGGCGTAACCTGGCCGAAAGCCGTGCTGGCCAATAACATGCTCCCTAGAGCTAGGGCGTAGCGAGTATTTCGCATGGTGTGTGGGAATGAAAAGAAGAGAAGTAGGCCTACTAAGTCGCCAGAATTGCCCAGCTAAACCAAGCAAGCTGCCTCGGCCTGAACCTCACCAGCCCGATTGGCCAAGCCAAGTAGCACCCGTTCCAGCCCGACAACTACTTCTGTGCAGTAGTTTTGGTAAGCACTATAGATTTTATATCTCTTATCTGTCTCGGAGCGTATATTTTACCTCTATGCAACGTAGTTTATTCCTCATATTCAGCGTTACTCAATTCCATTATCGGGTAATTGTATAATGTCAAGTAATGATAAGACCCATATTTCACAGTACCTTATGTTATTTCTAATCACTGGCTTAAAAAACGATAGCTACTAAGCAAACCTATAATAGTTTAGCGATTAATCGCCTAAACTACCTATCGTTCCTTCCCATTCTCCTAAAAACGCCAAACGGCAGCCCCTTCGCAGGAGCTGCCGTTTTACAACTACTTGATGCTGAAGCCTACTCCACGTAGTTGAGGTCTTTGGCGTAAGTCTCGGGTAGGGTGCTGGCGCTGAAGAAGGCCAGCACCAGCAGCACCGCCCCAATAATGCCGGCCGCCCCGACCATACCCAGCGAAGGGTTAGCCTTAAGGCTCTGGAAAATAGGCACGATGAGTACCGTAGCGCCCCGGGCAAAGTTGGGGGCCGTGGTGGCCACCGTCGAGCGAATATTGGTACCAAACTGCTCGGCCGATACCGTCACGAACAAGGCCCAGAAGCCGCCCGCGTAGCCAATAAAGAAGCACACCGCATAAAACGCCGTGGTGCTAGCCCCATGCAGGCCAAATAAGTAGATGCCCACCATCAACATAGTGGCCGCGATGAAGAGCTGCAGCGTGCGATTCCGGCTGCGCAGCAGCTGGCTTAGGCCGCCGCTCGTGAAGTCGCCCAGCGTGAGGCCGAAGTAGCACCAGAAGATGCTTAACCCACCCGTGACCGGCCCTTGCAAGCCAAAGTGCTTGCCAAATTCGGGGGCTAGCGTAATGAGAATGCCCACCAAAAACCAGAAGGGCGTGCCAATCAGCAAGCAACGTAAGTACCGGTAAAAGCGGGGGCCATTGGTGAAGAGGCTGAGGAAGTTGCCACGGGCCACGTCCGTTTCTTTGGTTTGCTCAAACATGCCCGACTCGAACACGCCGGCCCGCAGCGCCAACAGCCCTAGGCCCAGCGCCCCCCCGATAAAGTAAGCATTGCGCCAGCCGAACTCCTTGCCCACTAAGTAGGCTACCATCGCGCCCGACACCCCCACCGACGCTACAATCATGGTGCCGTAGCCGCGCTTTTCTTTGGGCAGCGTTTCGGCCACCAGTGTAATGCCCGCGCCCAGTTCGCCGGCCAGGCCTACCCCCGCTATCAGGCGCAACCAAGCGTATTGCTCCACAGTCTGCACAAAGCCGTTGGCAATATTGGCCAGCGAATACAGCAGAATAGAGCCAAATAGAACCGAAAGGCGGCCGCGCTTGTCGCCCAGTACGCCCCACAGCACCCCGCCCAGCAGCATGCCCCACATTTGCATACTTAGCAAGTGTAAGCCTTGGTCGGTAATCTGCGCATCGGGCACCCCGATTCCTTTCAGGCTATCAACCCGAATGATGCTAAACAGCACCAGGTCGTAAATATCAACGAAGTAGCCTAGCGAAGCTACGATAACAATCGCGCTGAACAGGCCTACTTCAGGGCGTTTGGCGGTGGGGTCTAGGAGAGGTGCAGGTTGGCGCATGATAGTGGAATTGAGGGTACGCTTGGGACCAAAAAATCGTGGGTTTGGCCCCGGTTGGCAAAGCCACGGCTTTGATAGAGCAAGTAGCAGGCTAAAGCTAGCGGCTGGTGCGCGCTTGCTATCGTTTTGCTAAAGCTGGTATAGCTGCTGCGCCTATTCGGCCCGGAAGCGCTCCCAGCGTATCATCATGTACTTGTCACCAAGCTCGGTCACGACCAAACCGGCGCTTTTAAGGTTTTCGGGTTTCTGAAAAAAATCAGCCAACTCCTTTTGATTGAGTATTTTGTAGGTGGGGTGGTAGTCGGTCTGGCGTGGGGCCTTCACGCCGTACTTCTTTACCCAGTTCATTACGCTTACGTGGCTCACGCCGAGCAAGCGCTCAATCTCGCGGTAGCTCACGCCTTCGATGTAAAGCTGCAAAGCCTTCACCACGTAGTAGGGGTTTACCTCGCGGCCCACCTTGGCCACGGTGTAGTGATAACCGCAGTTTTTGCAGCGAAACCGCTGACGCTCATTCACTACGCCGCTTTTGGTAGCTTCTTTAGAATCGCATTTGGGGCAGGCGGGGGTGGGCATGGGTGAGAAAAAAAAGTCAATGTCCCCTACAGCTATAGGTGTTCAGCAAATGTATAGCGGTTTAGCAAGAAAACGGCCTTTCGTATGCTTTTACTTACTTTCGGACCTGGCCGGCATACCCAAGCGACTATTTCCTCGCAAAAGAAGAAGAAAGCGCATGCGTGGTTTCACGCGCTTCCTGCGCGACCATCAGCGGCGAGCAGCCATTCCATATGCTATTGACCTGGCATATTTTAGCCAGGAATACCGCGATTATATCAAGCTTGGGCTGGCTCCTTGGGCGGTAAATACCAAGCCGCCACGCAGTATTCGGATGCTATGGGTTAGCCGGCTCGTGGCCGATTTTCACCGCTGGCATCAGGAATTGGCGACCCGTTATTCCGATTTCTACCTAGCCGTGTGGCTGTGCGAGCCCGAGTTTGGTCGCTCGCAGCTGGTAGCCGGCATTGAAGAGCGTCAAGCTTGGTACGAAGGCCTTTTCAACTACGATTTAAAGAAACCACTGCCAACTGAATACCAATCGACGCCAGGAGTAACAGCGTTAAAATGGACTGCTTGTCCCGAAATTGTTACCTACTGGCTTGACGAGTTTGCGGAACTGGGCGCCTGGGTGGCCAACAAACCACATTGGAAAACTGAAACGGCCGATGGCAAGCCCTTTTTTGTCGTGCAAATAGGTATAGTGTGGGTAGGCGAGGCGGCCGACTAAGCAGCAGTAGCTTTGGTTCTTCAAGACTTGCCTTGTTTATGCCCGCGCCCACCTTCCGCCCCATTGCCCCCACCGACCTGCCGACGCAGGAGTTCTACCAATTTCTTATCGGAGCTATTGCGCCACGGCCTATTGCATTTGCCAGCACTGTGTCGGCGGCCGGCGAGGTGAATCTGAGTCCGTTCAGCTTCTTCAACGTGTTCAGCGCCAACCCGCCCATTCTCATTTTTTCGCCCGCCAACCGGGCCCGCGATAACTCGGAAAAAGACACGCTATTGAACGTGCGCGAGGTGCCCGAGGTGGTCATCAATATCGCCGACTACGCGCTGGTAGAGCAGCTTTCACTGGCCAGCGCCGAGTACTCCAAGGGCACGAATGAGTTTGCGAAAGCTGGCCTCACCGAAGCGCAGTCCACGAAGGTGCGGCCGCCGCGCGTGGCCGAATGCCCGGCAGCTTTTGAGTGCGTGGTCGAGCAAATAATTGCCCTGAGCGACGCGCCCGGCCACGGCAACTTGGTGGTGTGCCGCGTGGTGCAGGCGCACTTCCGGGAGGATATTTTACTGGCCGACAAGCCCGGGATTGACCCGCACAAGTTCGAGGCCGTGTCGCGCCTGGGCGGCGACTGGTATAGCCGCCTGCGGCCCGAAAACCTGTTTACGGTGACGCGCCCCAATCGGCGCCTGGGCATTGGCTTTGACGAGCTGCCCGAGCACCTGCGCCACAGTACTTTGCTTACCGGCAACCACTTGGCCCGCCTGGCCAATACCGAGCGCGAAGCTCTCCCTACCCCCGCCCAAATTGAGGAGGTGAAGATGGAGCCGATGGTGGCTTACCTACTGAACAAGCACCGCCACGACCCCGCCGAAGCCCAGTACCAACTCACGCTGCTGGCCCGCCAATGGCTCGAAGAAGACCGCGTGGCGGAGGCATGGCGGGTATTGCTGCTGAACTAGCATACAGCTACCTAAGTGATTAAGAAAAAACGTCCTGCTGGGAGATGCTTTGCAAGCTCTCAGCAGGACGTTTTTTTGAGCCAGTCGCCCCTACCCCCTCCCTAGTTCCGCACCGCAATCAGCAGCCCTAGTTCTTTATAGCGCATGTTGAATTTCTTAGCAATGGCGGCATTGGTGAGCGAGCCCTTGTAGATGTAGACGCCGCTGCGGAAATGCTCGTTGGTAAATAGCATTTCGTTGATGCCGCCGTTCTGGCTGATTTCTTGGAGGATGGGCGTAAAGATGTTGCTGAGCGCGTTGGTGGCCGTACGCGGCACCCGCGAAGCGATGTTGGGCACGCAGTAGTGCACCACATCGTACTTGCGGAAAATAGGTTTGCTGTGCGTAGTCAACTCGCTGGTTTCGAAGCAGCCACCCTGGTCGATGCTGATGTCGATGATGATGGAGCCAGCCGCCATGCTGGCCACCATACTTTCGGGCACCATGAACGGAATGCGACCTTCCTCTACTGCTAGCGCACCAATCACCACGTCGGCCCGGCGAATTTGTTGGCTCAGGGCAAATGTATCCAACGTACTGGTGTAGAGCTGCGTACCAAGGTTGTGCTTGAGGCGACGCAGTTTGTAGAGATGGTTATCAAACACCTTTACCTCGGCGCCCAGGCCAATGGCGGCGCGTGCGGCGTACTCGGCCACCGTGCCGGCTCCCAGAATGACGACCTGCGACGGCGGCACGCCCGTGATGCCGCCCAGGATAATGCCCTTCCCCTCGTTGGAGCGGGCCAAGTATTCGGCGGCCACCAGCATCACGGTCGAGCCCGCAATTTCGCTCATGGCGCGCACCACGGGGCGGGCGCCGCTGGGGTCCTTTATCAGCTCGAAGCCAATGGCGTTCACCTTTTTGCGAGCCAGCGCCTGGATAAATTCGGGCGTCATGGTACCCATTTGCAGGGCCGAAATCAGGGTTTGACCGGGGCGCAGCAGCTCGATTTCGTCGAGCATGGGCGGCGCCACTTTCAGAATCACATCGGCCTTGTACACCTCCTCGCGCGAGTAGGCAATGGTAGCACCCGCCTCCGAGTAATCGTGGTCGGAGTACTTGCTAGGCTCGCCAGCGCCGCTTTCGAGCACTATTTCGTGGCCCTCGTTCACGAGGTGCACTACGGCTTCGGGTGTGAGGCCGAGCCGGTTTTCCTGAAGCGAAGTTTCCTTAGGCAGCCCAATGAAAAGTTTGCGCTTGCGCGTTTCCACGGCCAGCATCGACTCTTGGGTAAAATAGGCACGGCCCGTGGCCAAGGCGCCAAAGCCGGAGGGTAGCTGTTCGGCCATATAATTTTCACGAAGCAGGGAGCCGCGCACCAAAAACCAGCAATACTGCCGTAGTGCTTTTGGCTGGCTACTTACTGCTTATTGCTCACTAGTAATTGTTAAGTATCTTGATTCTGGGCCAGTTACAGTTAGCTCGACTACCAGCCGTGCCGGGGGTAGCAGCCCGGCTACGCGGGTGGGCCACTCTACTAGGCAAAGATAACCCGAATCGAAGTACTCGGCAGCACCCAATCGGGCTGCTTCTTCCTCCGAGTCAATTCGGTAGAAATCAAAATGATACACGGGTTTATCCTGCCCGTCGCGGTATTCATTCACGAGGGCAAAGGTGGGGCTGCTTACCTCATCGCCTACCCCCAGCGCGGCGCACAAGGCCCGAATGAGCGTGGTTTTGCCAGCGCCCATTTCGCCCTCGAAGGCGACTACCGTGTGGCCCGCTTCAGCAAGGGCAGTGGCTACTTGCTGGGCGGCGGTAGGCAGTGCGGCGAGGGTAGGAATTTCGAGGGAGAGAAGGGGCATGATAAACGGAATTTATTAGTGCATTCGGTCGTCGCGCACGGGCAGGCTCACCACGATTTCGCCTTCTATTTTCAGGAGTTCCTGCAAGCGGGCGTCCACGGTGGCGGGGTCGCAGTATTCCTTGGCCAGGTCCACGTAGCTCACGAAGTGGCCGGCCTCGCTGGCCATCAGTTCGTAGTAAAACTGGCTCAGCTCGGGGTCGCGGTCTTGCAGGTGCAGCCACAGCAGCTTGAAGCGCTCGCAGGAACGCGCCTCGATGAGCGACGATACCAGCAGCTGGTCCATGAGCTGGCGCTCGCGCGAGCCGCCTTTGCGCACGTGCGCCATCAGCTGCACCACGTACTCGTCGCGGCGGGGACGGCCCAGCGGCAGGTTGCGCTTGCGCAGCTCCTTCACCACGCGGTCAAAATGCTCCCACTCCTCTGCCACTAAAGCGGTTAACTCATCTACTAGCCGCTCTTTTTCGGGGTAGTGCACGATGAGCGAAATACCAGTGCTGGCAGCTTTTTGCTCGCAGTAGGCGTGGTCAACGAGGATTTCTTCGAGGTTTTTGCTGGCCAAATCCGCCCAACGCGGGTCAGAGTTCAGCTTGAGCTTAAGGATGGTTTTTTCTTTCATAACGGAAGCGGGCAGGCCCTACCCCCTTGCGCGCGCAAGGGGGTAGGGCTATTAATCGAAGAATTTCCAGCGCACCCCAAACTGCAAGCGCCGGGGGTAGTCGGTATAATAGGGGGTAGTGAAGTAGCCGTTGGCGGGTAAGCCCTGGTTGACGTACGCCACTTTAATAAAGATGGAAGCTGAACTGATATCGGCGGCTACAAACACATTGGCCACCGCAAAATTCTGCATTACGAAATCATCCTGCACGTAAAACTGCTGGGTGCTGGGCGAGTATTGGTAGCCCCGAAAACGCGACTGGTAGTACACCTCGCCCCCCAGCTGCGCAAACAGCGCGTGCCCAAACACGTGCCGCTGGTAATACACTCGCGAGTTGGTGACGAGCGCCGGAATCCGCAGCCCTTCGCCGTCGCCGCCCTGCGTATAAGTAGCCTGGTTGTCGAAAAACACGTTGCCAATCCGCACGCGGTGCCGCGCAAAACCGATGAGCAACGTCTTGTTTTCACTTAGTTGGGCGGGCACCCCTTGCTGATTGTAATACACCAGACTAGTGAGCAGCGCCGCACTGCCGCTGAGTTCAATGGTATGCTCGGCCAGGAAGGGTAGGCGCTGCTGAAGGCGCACCGTGGCCTGCTGGGTTTTAGTGTTGGCAAAGTCATTATGCCAGCGGTAGTGGTTACCCTCAAAATCTTGCTGCGTAAGCGTAGGTGCGTAGGAGCTGGTCAGCACTTCGGCCGACAGCGGGCCAGTGCGAATGCGGCCGCGCAGCCAGTATTCGAGGCTGCTGAAGGCGGGCTTCACCTCGCCATCAACCTGCACAGCATAAATAGTGCGGTAGTTGAAGGCCGCCGTGCCGCCCAAAAAGGCTTGGCCATATGTATAATTCCCTACCTCCTCCAATGGTACGCTAGTGCCCGACTGGCCGGGCGGGTTAGTAGAAGTACTCGCAGCAGTGAGCGATGCGTTGCGGTAGCGCCCATACACGCGGTACTCCACGCGGTCGGAATGGCCGAGCAGGCCAAACGTGTTTTCGACCTGGCGAAAAGTAGCGCGGTCGATAGTGGCCGTGATATTCCGATATGTGCCCAACCCCGGCCCGGTAGTGGGGTAAAACAGCAGTTGGCTGGTGCTACTCCGGGGCAGCGCGTCGTCGTTGTAGCCGTTGTACTGCCGCCGCACATCCAAAACATGGTAGGCCGTAAGTCCGCGCCCCAATAGGCGATAGGTATGAAATAAGTGAAACTGGTCGCGGTCCTCCACGTTGCGGGCGCTGCTCAGGTACACGCGCTCGTCGGAATAGCTAAACAAGCTATCCACAACGCCCTTCAACTGGTTGATGCGATTTTGCTCTTGGTCAGTCGGCCAGATACCGCCGGTTTCGGCCACGCGGTTGCGGTTCGAGGTGTAGTTGGCCAGCAGGTGGTAGCGGCCATCTTCGCTTTGAAAGCGGCTGTAGAGCGTGAAGCTATTGTGCTCGACCAGGGGTAGGGTAAGGGCCGTGCCCAGCACCTGGTTGGAGGCAATGCGCTCGTAGTTAACCCCCACGCTAAAGTTTTTCTTCAGCGAGCGGCTGTAGTTGATTTCAAATACCTGCTCGCCCTGCGTGCTTTGCACGTAGCGAAAAAACGAGTAGGGCGAGCGGCTATCGTAGTACGGTACCTGGCTGCCCTCACGGGCGTAGCGGTCAAATACGTTGCGTCCGAAGCGGGCGCCGAGCTGCAAGTTGGGCTCATAAAGTAATGGCCGCGAGGCCGTACCTAAGGCTCCCAGGTCTTGCTGAAAAGTGCTGTCGTGCGCCCAAAAGCGCGCCTGCGACCAATTGGTAAGGGTAGTATCGATGGGCGTGCCGCCCACGGAGTCGCGCCGCACCTCGTCTTCGTAGATGATGCGGGTCGTTTTGGGCCCGTACAGCACCTTAGTTGAGTCGTCGACTACCTGCGCACGGCCCAGCAGCGGCGCGCCCAGCAAAAGCCCAAGCACCAGAAAAAGCCACCGAGGGCCCACGTATTTTTTAGAAACCTGCGGTTTGGCAACACTCATTTTTGCGCGGCAACCGCTTTGTAGCGGCCGTATTCGACTTATAAAGGTACTGGCCCAGCCTCAGTCGGCAGCCGGCGGCGCAGCTGCGCCGCGCCATCGCCCAGCAACGCCACCTGCACCGGAATCGTGTATATGGGCAAGCTCCGGAGCGCTGCGGCGAGCTCGGGCGCCAGCAGGCGGGTAGCGTCCTTTTCGGTGGTAAAAATAACCTGGCCCGGGTGCCAGCTGCGCCGCACCGCCACCAGGTCGGCCGGCGTGAAGGCGTGGTGGTCGGGAAAAACAAACTCTTGCACCAGCTTAAACCCGCTGGTTTGCAAGTGCTCGCGCAGCGGGCCTGGCTGGGCAATACCCGTGAGCAGCAGCGCTAAAACCTCAGCCGCCGGCTCGCCCTGCGCCTGGGCCGCCGCCGTGAGCGGCCGGGGCGGGGCGTAGGCATAGGCCGAAAAAAGCACGGGCGCCTCGGGCCGGGCGTAGCGCCGCACGTGGGCCGTAAGCTCAGCTTGCTGGGCGGTAGTAAGCGCGGGCGGGCACTTCGTGACGATAACCACATCGGCGCGAGCGGCCCCGGCGCGAGCTTCGCGCAGGAGGCCGGCTGGCAGCACAAAATCGTGGTAAAAAGGCCGGGCAAACTCGGTCAGCAAAATCTGGAGGGTAGGGCGCACGCGGCGGTGCTGGTAGGCATCGTCGAGCACCACGGTGGTCAGCTCGGGGTGGGTTTGGCGCAATAGGTCGAGGCCGAGCTGGCGGTTTTCGGCCACTGCTACGGGCACATCCAGCGCCCCAAACTGCTCGAAGTATTGCCACGGCTCGTCGCCGACCGTAGCGGCCGAGTCGGTGGGCGCGGCTAGGCGCGGGCCGGTGGTTTGGCGGCCGTAGCCGCGGCTTAGAATGGCCGGGCGCTGGCCCTGGCGCAGCAGCTCGGCCACCAGCCAGGCCACATGGGGCGTTTTGCCGGTGCCGCCCACTCGTAGGTTCCCTACCCCCACCAGCGGCACCCAGCCGGGCGCCGAGCGCTTCCAGCCGTGGTCGTAGAGCCAGTTGCGCACCGCCAGCACAGCGGCGTAAAGCCAAGAAAAGGGCAGCAGCAGCCAAGCCGGCCAAGGAGGTAGCATGGGGCAAAGGTCGGGTGCGGGCGCCACCTTTGCAGTATGCCCAACTTTGCTGCGCGCCTGCTGCACCTGCTTTCGTCTTTTCCCCTACCCCCCGCCCCACTGCCGGGCGCGGTTGAAGTACGGGGCTCGTTTCAAGACCCGGCCGTGGCGGCCATCCTCACCCAATTTGCTCAGAAATACTACGTCGCCGACACGCAGCGCGTGGGTATTTTCGGCATCAATCCCGGCCGGTTTGGCGGTGGCCGCACGGGCGTAGCCTTCACCGACCCCGTAGCGCTCACCACTATTTGCGGCATTACCCACGACTTGCCCAAGCAGCGGCGCGAGCTGTCGAGCGAGTTTGTGTACAAGTTTATTGAAGCCTTGGGCGGACCGGCGGCCTTTTACGAGCACTTTTTTCTCAGCTCTATTTACCCATTGGAGCTAACCCATGCTGGCAAAAACTACAATTACTACGATTCGTCGGCCGTTACCAAAGCCCTCTGGCCCGACATGCGCCTCTCGCTCACGCGGCAGGTAAAAGAACTTGACTTGCGCCGCGATGTAGCCGTGAGCTTGGGCCGCCGCAACGGCGAGTTTCTCGCCAAGCTTAATGCAGAGTTGGGTTTATTCGAGCGTGTTGAAGTGCTTGACCATCCGCGCTTTCTCATGCAATACCGACGCCGCTACCTAGCCGAAAACGTGGCTCGCTATGTGGAAGTACTGGGCAGCCTGCTCAAGTGAAAGCAGCGCGGCCTTCGGTAGTCTGTGGCCACGCCCGTATTCTTTTTTCTTTTAAACACGAACTGCCAAGTTCGCGCTATTTTCCACTCCCGTGCCTACTGTCCAAGACCTTGCCCGCCTCGTCGAAGCCGCCGCACCCCTCGCTTACCAAGAAAGCTACGACAATGCCGGCCTGCAATGCGGCCTGCCCGCAGCCGAAATAACCGGCGTCCTGATTGCGCTTGATTGCACGCCGGCCGTGATAGCCGAGGCCGTGCGCCGCGGCTGCAACGTAGTACTATGCCACCACCCCGTTATTTTTCGGCCACTTAAGCGCCTTACCGGCAAAGGCTTAGTGGAGCAAACCATTATGGCCGCGCTCAAGGCCGATGTGGCCATCTACGCTGCCCACACCAACCTCGACAACGTGCGCCAGGGCGTAAATGCGAAGCTGGCTGAAAAGCTGGGGCTGATTAACACGCGCATTTTAGACCCTAAAACCGGCACATTAGGCCGCCTCACTACCTACGTACCCAACCGCCCCGCAGACCTAGCAGCGGGCGTGGCCAACCGCGTTTTGCAAGCGATGTATGCGGCCGGCGCCGGCCAGGTCGGGGACTATGCTAACTGTAGTTTTCAGGCGCCTGGTACCGGCACATTTACGCCGGGCGCGGGCACGCAGCCAGCCATCGGCGCCGAAAATCAGCCGGAAATTGTACCTGAAGTGAAGCTTGAAGTGCTCCTACCCCTGCACCGGCAGGCGGGCGTACTGGCGGCACTGCGCCAGGCGCACCCCTACGAAGAAGTTGCCTATGAGCTGGTTAAGCTCGAAAACCAGCACCAGGATGTGGGCGCCGGTATGGTAGGCGAGCTGCCGACGGCCCTACCCCCTGCCGAGTTTCGGAGCTTGCTCAAAGCGGTGCTGGGTGTGCCCGTGGTGCGGCACACGACGTTTGAAAAAGACATTAGAAAAGTGGCGCTCTGCGGCGGGGCGGGCAGCTTTCTGACCAGCGCGGCCGTGGCGGCCGGCGCCGATGCCTACGTGACGGCCGACGTGAAGTACCACGAGTTTTTCGCCCCCGAAGGCCGCCTGCTCCTCTGCGACGTAGGGCACTTTGAGAGCGAGCAATTTACGGGCGAAATCTTCCGCGATTTGTTGCTGGCGAGGTTCGGTCGTACTTTTGCGGTCTTATTCGCAGAAACCCCCACGAATCCCGTTCAGTATGACTGCTAACTCTGCCGCCGTGGTAAATCCGGCCGACGCGCCCATTGCCATTAAGCTCGAAGCCTTGCTTAACCTGCAACGCATTGACTCGCAGCTTGATGAGATTCGGCGCGTGCGCGGCGACCTGCCCGAGGAAGTGCGCGACCTCGAAGATGAAATTGCGGGCTACGAAGCCCGCGTCAAGCGTTTCGACGAAGAAATCAGCGGTCTGCAAGACCAAATTAAGCAGCGCAAGGCCGCTACAAAAGAGGCTGAAGGCCTCATTAAGCGCTACGAAGAGCAGCAAACCAACGTACGCAACAACCGCGAGTACGAAGCAATTGCCAAGGAAGTGGAGCTGCAGCGCCTCGAGATTCAGATTTCGGACAAAAAAATCAAGGAAGCTCAGTACCTGATTGAGCAACGCAATACCGAAGCCAACGTAACCCGCTTGCGCCTCGACGAGCGCCGCAAAGACCTTGACACCAAGAAAGCCGAGCTCGACACTATTGTGGCCGAAAACGAAGCCGAGGAAAAAACACTGGTTACGGAGCGTGAAACCGCTACCCAACCCGTGGAAGACCGCCTGTTGACGGCCTACGACCGCATTCGCAGCAACATGCGCAACCGCCTGGCGGTAGTGCTAGTGCGCCGCGATGCTTGCGGCGGCTGCTTCAACACGGTGCCCCCGCAGCGCCAGGCCGACATTATCTCGCACAAGAAAATTATCGTGTGTGAGCACTGCGGCCGCATCTTGGCTGATGTAGAAGGCCGGGCCGCGGTAAACGCCTAGTTTTCGCGGTAGCGTAAAGAAAAAGGAACGGCTTAGGCCGTTCCTTTTTTTGTATAATCGTTTTATTACTAATTGTTTAGGTGATTGTGCTGAAAGTTTCCACTGAGGTACGCAGAAGGGTTCGCCGAGGGATGCTGAGTGTGGCAGTAGGCCTATTGAGCACCTCAGCGAGCCTTGGCGAAATCCATTGTGCACTTCAGCCTGAACTTCCTACGCAGCCTACCCCCCTCGAAGCGGCAGTAGGGCCCGTGCTCTCGCCTGGTGCTCGCCGCGCCTACGCTGAAGTGCTGAAACTGCGCATTCCGGCGGCTGGGCAGTTGCTGGCAGCCGAGCCGGCCAGTGCCCCCGGCACCCTGCTCGTGGCCGACTGTGCCGACTTTGTGGCACTCATGATTTCGCAAGATGCCGGCCGCTACGAGGCCGCTATCGCGGCCCAGGATGCCCGCTTGGCCATGCTGGAGAAAATACCTGCCAGCGCGGTACGCGACTATACCCAGGCCGAAATTCGCCTGCACCAAGCGGTAAGTCAATTGGTGTTCAACCATGAGCTAAGGGGAGCCTGGAATCTGCGCCAGACGGTGGGCTTGTTGCAAACGGCCGCCTACCGCTACCCCAGCTTTATACCTCTGCGCAAAAGCCTGGGGATGTGCCAGTTTGGTATTGGCTCGCTGCCTGAAGGTTATCACTGGCTGCTGAAAATACTGGGCCTAAATAGCAGTGTAGAAGAAGGGCTGCAAAACCTAACGCTGGCCGCTACCCGCCCCCATGACTTCCAAACCGAGAGCCGGATTGTGCTGGCCCTCATCCAGGAAACCTACTACAAGCGCCCCGCCGATGCGGTGGCCCTTATGGAAAGCCTGCGCCATGAGCAGCCCGACAACCTATTATTTAGTTACTTGGTTATCAGCCTCAACAAGCGCCAGCACCACACCGACGATGCCCTGGCTGCCTACCGCGCCCGGCCCACTGGCCCCGCCTACCTGCCGGTGGCCTATCTCCACCACATGGCCGCCGACCTGCTTCTCTACCAGGGCGACTACCGCGGTTCGGAAGCTGAGAACCAGCAGTTTTTGCGCGAGTACCGTGGCCAGCACTACCGCAAGGATGCGGCGTTTAAATTGTACTTGGTGGCGTGGCTAAGTGGGCAGCCGGCGGCTACCGTAGAGCGCTACCGCCAGCAAATTAACCTGGCGGGCCCTTTAATATTGGAGGAAGACATCTATGCCCAGCGCTTTTACCACGACGCCCTACCCCTCAATCTTACCCTAACCCGCGCCCGTTTTCAAACGGATGGCGGTTATTACCAGCTTGCGCTGAGCACGTTGCACAAATTCGAACCTTCGTCTTCCACGCCTACTCGCGAGCAGCTAGAGTTGCTCTACCGCCGGGCGCGCGTGTGGCAGGGCCTCCTGCGCACCGATTCGGCGCGCCTCGACTACCTACGCACCGTGCGGCTAGCGGCGGCGCTGGGCCGGCCGCCCTACTACTTTGCGCCCCAGGCAGCTTTGCAGCTTGGCTACCTGGCGCAAACAGCTGGGCAGCGGGCAGCGGCCAAAACTTACTTCGAACAGGCCCTCGCCTACCCCAAGCACGAGTATAAAAACAGCACTGACCAGAAGGCTAAACTGGCCTTACGCGAGTTGTAAGCCCAAACTGCTTATGCAAACCATTCTGCTCGCCGACCTGCCTGCCGATTTCCGTGCTCGCGCCTTGCAGTGGGCGGCGAGCTTTGTGCATTGTGCTTATTTTGAGCATAATGACTTGCAGCAATCGGCGCCCGGCGCCTTTGCCCGGCTGCTGGCCGTAGCTCCTGCCGCTGCGGCTGCACCGGCTGATTTAGCCGCTCTACCCCCCTATTTGCGCCAGCCCCCGCTAGGGGCACCGCGCTGCGGTTTCGTTACTTACGACGTTAAAAATGAGATTGAAGCCCTGGGCAGTCGCAATTTTTCGGGGTTAGATTGGCCAGCATTACACTTTTTTTTGCCTGAAACGTGGCTGTACTGGCGCTCCGACACCCTGGAAATTCACGGAGCCACCGTAGGCGTGCTGCCCGCCATCTTGGCTACCAGAGTGCCCCCCAGCGTGGCCCCACCCACCGTGCCGCCGCTGCTGGCGCGCATGCCCCGTGCCGAGTACTTGCAGGCCGTTGAGGACGTGCGCGAAGATATTTTGAACGGGGAAGTGTACGAGTTGAATTTGTGCCAGGAATTTTACGCCGAGCAGGTGACGCTGGACCCAGTAGCCACGTTTTGGCGGCTCAATGCGGCCTCGCCAGCACCATATGCGGGCTTTTTGCGCCACCACGACCATTACTTGCTCTGCGCTTCCCCCGAATTGTTTTTGGCGCATCACGAGTCGGTTATCGTTTCGCAACCCATTAAAGGCACCCGGCAGCGCGGCCCTACCCCCACCCTAGACGAGCAGCAGCGCCTGGCCCTGCTGCACGACGAGAAAGAGCGCGCCGAAAACTTGATGATAGTAGACCTCGTGCGCAACGACCTAGCCCGCATTGCCATCCCCGGCACGGTGCAAGTGCCCGAATTATTTGGTACGTACGGCTTTAAGCACGTCTGGCAACTAATTTCGACCGTTGAGGCTGAGCTGCGGCCAGACGTGGATTTGGCCGCTATTTTGCGCGCTACCTTCCCCATGGGTTCGATGACCGGCGCGCCTAAAATCCGCGCCATGCAGCTCATCGAGCGCTATGAAAACAGCCGCCGCGGCCTATACAGCGGCTGCTTTGGCTACGCCTGGCCCGACCGCGAGTTTGAGTTTAACGTGGTGATTCGCAGCCTCCAATACCGCGCCGACACCGGCTACCTAAGCCTGCAAGTTGGCTCGGCCATCACCTACGACTCGGTGCCCGTCCAGGAGTACGCCGAATGCCTGCTGAAGGCGCAAGGGGTGCTGCAAGCACTCCACACCAGCATCAGGGAGCAGTGAGCAGGAGAACTGTTTGCTGCTCCCTGATGCTGCCATTCTGTCATTTACCGGCCCTATTTCGTATCTTTGCTATCTGCCCTGCACCTGGCCAGGGTGCTCCGTCTGCTATGTCGCAACCGCTCATTACGTTAGATTTTCTCGATAAAGCGCCCGCTACCGAGGCGCCAGCCCTACCCCTCGATGTGCGCGTGAGCGCCGCTACCCGCACGGGCCGCACCCGCAAGCTCTACATCGAGAGCTACGGTTGCCAAATGAATTTCTCGGACTCCGAAATTGTGTCTAGCATCTTGGCCGACGAAGGCTTTGACACGACCGAAGACCTGGCCGGCGCCGACCTCGTGCTGCTCAACACTTGCTCCATCCGCGAGAAGGCCGAGCAGACGGTGCGCATGCGCCTCACCCAAATTAACTCGCACAAGAAGCGCAACCCCGGTATGTTGGTGGGGGTGCTCGGCTGCATGGCCGAGCGCTTGAAAGCCAAGTTTTTAGAGGAAGAAAAAATCGTGGACCTCGTGGTCGGCCCCGACGCCTACCGCGACTTGCCCCAGCTCATCAGCCAAGTAGATGGCGGGCAGAAAGCCGTAAACGTGCTGCTGAGTCGCGAGGAAACCTACGCCGATATCACGCCCGTACGCCTGAATTCAAACGGTGTGTCGGCTTTCATCAGCATCATGCGGGGCTGCGACAATATGTGCTCGTTTTGCGTGGTGCCCTTCACCCGCGGCCGCGAGCGCAGCCGCGATACGCACAGCATTTTACAGGAAGCCCGCGACTTAGTAGCTGCTGGTTATAAGGAAGTTACGCTGCTGGGTCAAAACGTAGACAGCTATAAGTGGGCCAGCGCCGACGGCCTAGAGCACGTCAACTTTGCGCAGTTGCTAGAGCGCGTGGCGCTAGTTAGCGCGCACCTGCGCGTGCGTTTTTCGACCTCACACCCCAAGGATATTACTGACGAGGTGCTGCACACAATGGCGCGCCACGACAACATCTGCAAATACATTCACCTGCCCGCCCAAAGCGGCAATTCGCGGGTGCTGGAGCTGATGAACCGCACCTACGACCGCCCGTGGTACGAGGAGCGGGTAGCAGCCATTCGCCGGATTTTGGGCGACGACTGCGCTATCTCGACGGATATGATTGCTGGCTTCTGCTCCGAAACCGAGGCGGAGCACCAAGATACGCTCAGCCTCATCGACCACGTGCAGTACGACATGGCCTACATGTTTTTCTACTCGGAGCGCCCCGGCACCCTGGCCGCTCGCAAGCTCGCCGACGATGTGCCGCTGGACGTGAAAAAGCGCCGCCTCCAGGAGATTATCGACCGCCAGCAAGCCCACAGCCGTGCCCGCTACGAGCGGGGGGTAGGGCGCGTGCACCAAGTATTGGTTGAGAACTTCTCGAAGCGCTCGGAAGAGCACCTAAGCGGCCGCAATAGCCAAAGCCAAGTGGTTATTTTTCCCAAACAAAATTTCCAAAAAGGCGATTACGTTAACGTACTCGTGACCAGCACTACCGGCGGCGCACTGCTGGGCGAGGCCATATAGAAAGCCCGAATTTTACGTCTCTCGTTGAACGACTGATGCTTACCAAATTCGTACGCTATCGTTCCATGTCAAGGCGCCTTGAGGCGCCTCTGCAAGCAGAACTCAGAAATTGACAAATCAAGAAATTCAAAGCATTAAGCAACGGTTTGGCATCATCGGCAATGCGCCGACGCTGAACTACGCTATTCAGGTGGCTACGCAAGTGGCCCCGACTGACATGACCGTGCTTATCACGGGCGAAAGTGGGTCGGGTAAGGAATCGTTTTCCAAAATTATCCACGCGCTCTCTCCGCGTAAGCACGGGCAGTTCATTGCCATCAACTGCGGCGCCATCCCCGAGGGCACAATTGATTCGGAGCTATTTGGGCACGAAAAAGGTGCGTTTACTGGCGCCAACGAGGCACGCAAAGGCTACTTTGAAGTGACGGACGGCGGCACCATTTTTCTGGATGAGATTGCCGAAATGCCGCTTGGCACCCAAGCACGCCTGCTGCGTGTACTCGAAAACGGCGAGTTTATTCGGGTGGGTAGCAGCAAGGTACAGAAAACCGACGTGCGGGTAGTGGCAGCTACCAACGTGAATTTGCTCGACCGCGTGCAGGCCGGCAAATTTCGCGAAGACCTCTACTACCGCCTCAACACGGTGCCCATCACGGTGCCACCGCTGCGCGAGCGTGGAGACGATATATACCTGCTGTTCCGCAAGTTCACGGCCGATTTTTCGGAGAAGCACCGGGTAAAGCCCATTTCGCTGACGCCCGACGCGGTGCGGCTGCTAACACGCTTTCGGTTTCCCGGTAATATTCGGCAGCTTAAGAACTTAGCCGAGCAGATTTCGGTGCTTGAGCTAGAGCGCGAGGTGGATGCTACGCGCCTCGCCACGTACTTGCCCGCGGCCCAAACCTCGCTGCCTATGGTGCTGCCAGGCGGCGCCGATGCCAACGGGGGCTTTGGCTCGTACTCGGAGCGCGACATCCTGTATCGCCTGCTTTTCGACATGCGGCGCGACATGACCGACCTCAAAAAAGTGGTACTGGAACTTGCTGGGGGTAGCAGCAACCCGCGCCCCGCCGACGCCCAGGAAGTGCTGCGCCAGAACAGCCACCTGTTCAATAACCTTAACGAGGCATCGCCCTACCCCAACCCCGAGGGCCCAGCCGAGAGCAACTACTACCTGCCGCCCGCCGCAACGGCGCCGCTGCGCGTGGACGTGTCGCAGGCGACCACTTACGACGAAGACGACGATGCCATCCAGACGGAGGACATATCGCACGAAACAGAAGAGGAAACCCTTTCGCTCGACGCTATTGAGAAGGAGATGATTCTCAAGGCTTTGAAAAAGCACCACAACAAGCGCAAGTACGCCGCCCAGGACCTGGGCATCTCAGAACGCACCCTCTACCGCAAGCTTAAGCAATATGACTTGGAATCGGCCTAACCTGTCGCGTGCGTGGCTGCTGGCGCTATTGCCGGTGCTGCTGCTCTGCGGCGGCTGCGGAATCTATTCGTTTAATGGCACGAACATCGACCCGACGGTAAAGACGTTTTCCATTCAGACGTTTCAAAATAGTGCCCCCAACGCACCGGCTTACTTGTCGCAGCGCTTTACGGAGGATATTAAGGACTACTTTCAGCGCAATACCACGCTGAAGCTAGTGCCTCGCGACGGCGACCTGCAGTTTGAGGGCACCGTGGCGGCGTATGACTTTGCTCCGGCCGCTATTCAGCAGGCTGGTACGCTGCCCACGGCGGGCGCCAACCGGCTCACCATTCAGGTGCAGTTGCGTTTCACGAATACGAAGGATACCAAGCAGGATTTCGAGCAGACCTTTCAGAGCCAGCGCGACTTTGCCTCTACGCAAGACATCGCGGCGGTGAACAATGACCTGACTTCGGTGCGCGAAATCACGCGTAACATCATCACCGACATGTTTAACAAGTCGGTGGCCAACTGGTAGTTGGCGGTTGATTGCTGGCGAGCTGCTACCCGCGTTTGCTGCTTCGGTTGTAATGTTGCCGGTTCAACTACGGCCCTTCCTCTTACTCATTTTCTCGGCTCACCCCTCGCATGACTCGCGCTTCGCTGCTTCACCTCCTCGCCCACCCTGCCGCCCTCACTGGGCCCGACGTGCGCGCGCTGGAAGAGCTAGCCCAAGCCTTTCCGTACTGCCAAACAGCCCACCTACTGCTGGCCAAAGCTGCCCACGACCAAGGTTCTATGCTGGCTGCCCAGCGCTTGCGCCGCGCCGCGACCTATGCAGCCGACCGCGCACAGCTGCGCCAGCTTATTGAAACGCCGGCGCCCGTAGCCGCAGTGGTAGTCGAAGAGACCCTACCCGAATTGGCGCCCCTAACGCTGGCGCCTACCCCCCCGGCTGAACCACAAGTTCTCCCCGAAATTGAAGTAGCACCTACTGCTAGCGACACTGCGCTTGAGCAAGGACTACCTATTGAAAGCCAATCAGTTGCTCAGCTAGAAGACAAGCCTGACCAAATAATTGGCTTGGCTGAACCCGAGGAAGAGCTACCGGTTTCTCCCCCCCTTGCAGAGCAAGAGCCGCCTGCTCCTACCCCCCTCGTGGAGGAAGAGCTACCAGTTCAGGCACCTCCCATTCGCCCACCGGCCGAGGCCGAAACGGCACGGCGTGAGTTTGGCTTGGCTGCTCAGGAGCCGGCCGAAATTATGGCTTACCGCCTACCAGAATTAGAGGAAGCCGCGCCTGCTACCCCAGCGCTGGCCACGGCCGCTACCCCCTTGCTGCCGGTATTTAGCGGCGTAGCCGACGTTGGCTATGCACCCAGCGAGGGTAGCCGCCTGGGATTTTGCCTAGTCAGGGGCGGTGAGGGCAGTGAAGAGAAGCTTGACCCTATTTTGCCCAGTGCTACCCTACCCCCTGCTGGCGAGTTCTTTGCGCCGGACGCGCTGTTGCTTGACCACCTCACGACACACCAGCCTGTCCCACTGCCTAAAGTGAACCCGCTGGACCTGATTAATAGCTTCTTACAGCGTGCCCCTACTGCTTCGCGCCGCCGGGCCATGCCTACCCCCGCCATGCCCGACACGGGCACTCAGGCCGACTTGTCCGTGCGCAGCACCCGCCCCGAGCCGGAGCTAGCTTCCGAAAATCTGGCGCGCATTTTGGCGCGGCAAGGGAAAAATGAGCGCGCCATCGCAGTTTATGAACGCCTTATGGTGAAACACCCGGAAAAAATGGCGTACTTTGCAGCCCAAATTGAATCTTTGCGCCCATTGGCGTAGCTTTTACTCATTTCCATGTACCTCACTTTAGTTATCCTTATCCTTGTCGTGTGCTTTCTGCTGGCCTTAGTGGTGCTGGCCCAAAACCCCAAAGGTGGCGGACTTAGCAGCCAGTTTGGCGCGGGTGGCGCGGCTAACCTCATGGGAGTGAAACGCACTGGCGACCTCCTCGAAAAGCTTACTTGGGGCTTCGCCGTGGGCCTGATAGTACTGGCCCTGGCTACCCATATGCTTGGCGGGGGCGCCGGCCCAGTGCGTAGCGTCAACCAGCAGGCGGCGCAGAAGACGGCGCTACCCGCAGCCCCAGCCCCGACTACCCCAGCCGCACCAGCCCCTGGTGCACCAGCCGCACAGCAGCCTACTACCCCGGCTCCTCAGCCTACCCCGGCTAACTAAGAACAAGCGTACATTTTTTAGAAGCCAGTGGCTTCCGCGCTAGGCGGGGCCACTGGCTTTTTTTATTGAGCACGGGGCCGGCTTTGCCGGCCTACTTGGCTAGCCTAGGGGTTGTTTTCTGCCAAAGCGGGCCAGGTTGGCTTACATTCTGTCAGGTTTGGTTGGTTGGCACATTTAGTGTCAATCGCCGCTACGGAACTATCAAGTTTCGCTTTTATCCAAAACATCCATTCCCCTATCCCAACAAATGGCACTGAGCATTAAACCGCTGGCCGACCGCGTGGTCATCAAAGCCGCCGCCGCCGAAGCCACTACCAAGTCTGGCATCATCATCCCCGACACCGCGAAGGAGAAACCCCAGCGCGGCGAAGTAGTAGCCGTAGGTGCTGGCAAAGTAGCTGACAACGGCACCACCATCAAGCCCGAGGTGGCAGTAGGCGACCAGGTGCTGTACGGTAAGTGGACCGGCACGGAAATCACCGTGGATGGCGAAGACTACCTCATCATGCAGGAAAAGGACATTCTGGCCGTCCTCTAAGACGCGTCAGCTTCTGACCGATAGTCTTTTCCTCCTACCCCCTTTATTTCCCTCCCCCTAGCAATGTCTAAGAACATCCTATTCGACGCCGAAGGCCGCGACAAACTCAAACGCGGCGTGGACAAACTGGCGAATGCCGTTAAAGTAACGCTTGGCCCTAAAGGCCGCAACGTTATCATTGACAAGAAGTTCGGCGCGCCTTCTATTACGAAGGACGGCGTAACGGTAGCCAAAGAAATTGAACTACGCGACCCCATTGAAAACATGGGTGCCCAGTTGGTAAAAGAAGTTGCCAGCAAAACTGCTGACCAAGCTGGTGACGGCACTACGACTGCTACCGTATTGGCTCAGGCCATCTACGCGGCTGGCTCGAAAAACGTAGCCGCCGGTGCTAACCCGATGGACTTGAAGCGTGGCATCGACAAGGCCGTACTGGCTGTTGTTGCTAATCTGAAGTCGCAGTCGAAGCCAATCGCCAACAGCGCCGAAATCGCGCAGGTGGGTACTATCTCGGCCAACAACGACGCTGAAATCGGTAAAATGATTGCCGATGCCATGGATAAAGTTGGCAAAGAAGGCGTTATCACGGTAGAAGAAGCGCGTGGCACCGAGACCGAAGTAAAAACGGTAGAAGGCATGCAGTTTGACCGCGGCTACCTGTCGCCCTACTTCGTGACCAACCCCGAGAAGATGGAGACGGAGTTTGAGAACCCCTACATCCTCATCTACGACAAGAAAGTGAGCACCATGAAGGAGCTCCTGCCGGTGTTGGAGCAAGTGCTGCAAACGGGTAAGCCCCTGTTGATTATCTCGGAAGATGTGGACGGCGAAGCGCTGGCTACCCTGGTAGTAAATAAACTCCGTGGCTCGCTGAAAATTGCCGCCGTAAAGGCTCCTGGCTTCGGTGACCGCCGCAAGGCGATGCTCGAAGACATTGCTACCCTCACGGGTGGTACGGTGATTTCGGAAGAGCGCGGCTACAAGCTGGAAAATGCAACCCTCGAGTACCTCGGTACCGCTGAGAAAATCATCATCGACAAAGACAACACCACGATTGTCAATGGTAAAGGCCAAAAAGAGGACATCACGGCGCGCGTGAACCAGATTAAGGCCCAGATGG
The DNA here is from genome assembly GCF_009755225.1 of Hymenobacter ginkgonis. Classification (GTDB taxonomy): domain Bacteria; phylum Bacteroidota; class Bacteroidia; order Cytophagales; family Hymenobacteraceae; genus Hymenobacter; species Hymenobacter ginkgonis. The sequence goes on along the minus strand of NZ_WQKZ01000003.1, from coordinate 890,489 downwards.
AAACCACCACGTCGGACTACGACAAGGAGAAGCTGCAAGAGCGCTTGGCTAAGCTGAGCGGTGGTGTAGCCATCCTCTACATCGGTGCTAGCACCGAAGTGGAGATGAAAGAGAAAAAAGACCGCGTAGACGATGCGCTGCACGCTACCCGCGCCGCCGTTGAGGAAGGTGTGGTACCCGGCGGTGGCGTAGCCCTCGTGCGCGCTATCGAAGCGCTCGACGCCGTTGATACTCACAACAGCGACGAGAAAACCGGTGTGCAAATTGTGCGCACGGCCCTCGAAGCTCCTCTCCGTACCATCGTAGCTAACGCCGGTGGCGAAGGCTCGGTAGTAGTGCAGAAGGTGCGCGATGGCCAAGGTGACTACGGCTACAACGCCCGCGAAGACCGGTACGAGAACATGACGGCCGCTGGTATCATCGACCCAACCAAAGTAACCCGTTTGGCCCTCGAAAACGCTGCTTCTATCGCCGGCTTGCTGCTGACGACCGAAGCCGTTATCTCGGACGAGCCTGAGCCTAAAGAGTCGGGTGCTGGCCACGGCGATGGTGGCATGGGCGGTATGGGCGGCATGGGCGGCATGATGTAAGTGCAGCCTACCGCTGATTCGGCAGATTTTGCTGACGCAGTATCCCAACAAAAAGCCCCGCTGGACAATGTCCAGCGGGGCTTTTTGTTGGGATGAGTTCTGACCCCCTCTATCCTACCGCAGGTGGGTAGTTGCGGGCATCCATCATTTTGGCCAAGCGGCCGCTGATGAGGAACAACAGACCGGCTGCCACGGCTGCCGATACGACAAACACCATGAAAAAGTCGTAGAGGCTAGTAATGTGGAAGCCTAGCAACACCGGCGCGGGCTTCGTCGATTTGGGGTCGGGGTAGAGACTGCTCATGTAGCCAGCGAGGTAGTTGGCCGCCGCATTAGCTAAGAACCACACAGCCATTAGCAACGAGGCGAACTTGACCGGGGCGAGTTTATTCACCAGCGACATGCCGATGGGCGACAGGCATAGCTCGCCAGCCGAATGCAGGAAATACAGCGCTACTAGGAAGAACATGCTCACTTTCACACCGGGCACTAAGTTGTGCACGCCAAAGCACATAACGAGGTAGCCAGCGGCCAGTAGCGCCAGGCCCATCGCCATTTTAACGGGCGAAGCGGGCTCGGTACCGCGCTTGCCCAGGGCCGTCCAAACCAACGCCACCAGCGGCGCGCCGGCCACCACGAAAATAGCATTTAGATTCTGGAAGATACTGGCTGGCAGCTCGTAACCGAAAATGGTTCGGTCCATTTGCTCATCCGCGAAGAACGTGAGGGAAGCGGGTGCCTGCTCGAAAGCAGCCCAGAAAAACACCACGAAAAACGACACGATAAAGATGACCATGATGCCTTGCACATCGGCTCCGGTCAGCGACTTGTCGCTGAAAATCATGAAGCCAATGGCTACCAACGCGATACCTAGTAGTGGCGCAATAGTGGGGAACATGGCCGAATCAAGCCACAGAATACCCAGTACCAAGGCAAACAATACCGGCAACAAGGCGAAAATGCCCTTCACGCCGCCCGAATGAGCGGGCGTTAAGCCCAGTTGCACGCCCTCGGGCGTATGTAAGTATTTGCCCTTACCCCAGTTAAAAACTGCCGTGCCTAGCACCATCGCAATACCGCAAGCCAAAAACGCCCAGCGAAAATCGCCGGGGTGGCCAGTATCACCGATAAGGCTAGTGATGGTGTTGCCAATGAAAGAGCCCAAGTTGATGCCCATGTAGAAGATGGTGTAAGCGGCATCCTTGCGCGTGTCGCCCGCCGAATACAGCGAGCCCACCATCGACGAGATATTGGGTTTAAAGAAGCCGTTGCCCACAATCATCATTCCCAGGCCCGCGTAGAGCAGCCAGTGGCTAGCGGGTGTGCCGTAAATATTGGCCGCCGCAAATAGCGTGAATTGCCCCACGGCCATTAGCAAGCCGCCTACCGTGATAGAGCGCCGATTGCCCCAGTAGCGGTCCGAGATAAAGCCGCCGATAAGCGGCGTTAGGTACACTAAACTTGTGTAGCCACCATAGAACTTCGACGCGAACGCCTTGTCCATCATCATGGCTTTAGTCAGGAAGAGCACCAGCACGGCACGCATGCCGTAGTAACTGAAGCGTTCCCACATTTCGGTGGCGAACAGCAGGTAGAGGCCGCGCGGATGGCTGCCCGAGGCCGTTTGGGGCGGTAGCGGGCGCAGGCTGGCGGTAGCAGGTTGCATGCAGTAAACGAAGAAGTAAAAGAGAAGAAAGAAAATACCCTGGCGCCGCAGTGGGCGGGGGCTGGGTAAAGCTAAGGAAACTTTGGGGAATAGTGGCCCTGCCTACCCCCCCGTAAACCTACCATAACGGCAGTTTTACGGCTGCGCCACAGCCAGCCTAGCTTATGCTCAACGTTTGAGAAAAAGATGGGGGTAGGCAATCACGTTGAACTACCGCTTGGCTAGGTGTGATTTGAGCAGTAAAACTTCCGCAAACGTTTGTGGGATTTGCGAGCTATCATTCGTACATTTGCGGGCACTACGCCGCTCATTCCCACCCACTTTTGTACTGTGGTTAACTAATCATTTGATTGGTTAAACCTACTAAATAAGTTTGCCCACAGAAAAGCCCCGTTGACTAAGTGTCAGCGGGGCTTTTCTGTGGGCAAACTTATTTAGTAGGTTTAGTAGGAACGATGCGCAAACCTAGTAAGCGATTGGCACTACCCGTCTGAAACACAGGCAACACCAAGTAATTAGCGGCATTGGACTGCAAGGAAGCCCGGCCCATCAGGCTATCCTCGTGCTGGCCTACTAGCAACAGGTCGCGCACCTGCCGGGTACGGGCATCATAGTTAGCTACGAGCGTAAAGCCCTGCATCTTAAATGCCAAAGCTGAATCGGGTAGTTCTAAGCCTCCGGCAGGGCCCATAACCGGGTCGCTAAAACCTGGCGGCAGCGGCTTGGGCACTCCTAACCGATGGCGCAGGCCATCAATTGAGGTGCCGAGCAAGGCCGGCACATTAACTGTGGGCGCTATACTATCTCTTTTTATGCTTGAAATGGGCACGTGAGTGGGCTCGTGGGCACCGGAACAAGCCCCCAAAAGAAGTAAGCCGCCACCTACTAGCGCGCTAGCCAGCGGGCGCAACTTATCCCTAGTAAATACCCCCCTACCCCACACCTGGCCTTTCATTAGTCGGAAGTAGTCGTTTTGGCAGGCTTGCCGGCCATCTCGCTCAAGTAGTGGCGTACTACTAGCGTGATGGAAGCATACGACTCTTCGAGACGCGCTAGAGCATCTTGGGGCGACATCCAGCGCACTTCCTCAATGTATTCCTCGGTTTGAGGGCGCATCACCGAATCGTCGAGGCATTGCATCACAAACCAACTGGTTTTCTTGAGCATCTTGTTGCCTTTATAGGCGTAAGAATGCCAAGTGCTGGGTAATTCTTCACCCAACTCTACCTTAATATTGCATTCTTCTTCTACTTCACGCATGGCTCCCAGGGCCACGTCCTCATCGCTCTTGAGCTTACCCTTGGGCAAATCCCACTTTCCGAGGCGGTAAATCATGAGCACCTGCCCGTTCTTCACTACCAGGCCACCCGCGGCCTTGGCAATTTTGAACTGGTCTTTGAGGTGCAAAATGAGATTTTTCTTTTTGCGCACCAACATGGTGAGCGAGTCAAGTTTTTTAAGTTTTTTTACTTCCATCAGCCGCAGCAGGCGGTCGAGGAAGGCGGGGGTAGCGTCGCGCACGAGCACGTCGCCAACCAGGTCTTTGCTGGTGAAGTCATCATCGGCCGCGAGAACGAGGTCGTATTTATGCTTGTACACCTTCTCGCTGAGCTTTTTAATAATCAGCGGAACATCGTTGATGAAAACGTTCATCGGGAAAAAATCGGAAATGAAAAGCGAGAGCCGGCCGCAACTGCCCCCGGTGCTGCCCATACGGCGGAGAGCGCTGCAAGATACACGCTGCTTTCATTTCAGCGCTAGCTCGGCAGTCCGGCTGCATCTTTGTGGCTTATGACGCGCATCGGCTTGCTTTCAGATACCCACGGCTACCTCGACGAACGCATTACCCACCATTTGCGCGGGGCCGACGAAATATGGCACGCCGGCGACTTCGGCGCCGCCGATGTAGTAATGGAGCTGGCGGGGCTGGCGCCAGTGTTTCGGGGCGTGTATGGCAATATCGACGGGCCCGAAATTCGTGGCACCGAACCGCTGGTACAAGACTTTGAGGTAGAGGGCCTGCGGGTATTGATGACGCACATTGGCGGCTACCCCGGCCACTACTCTCCGGCAGCCCGGCAACTGTTGGCCCAGGCACGGCCGGGGCTATTCGTGTCGGGGCACTCGCATATTTTGCGCGTCATGCCCGACCCCAAGCTGCACTTGCTGCACCTGAACCCCGGCGCCGCAGGGCGGCACGGCTTCCACAAAGTGCGGACGCTCGTGCGCTTTGGCATCGACCAAGGCAAAGTAGTGGACGTGCAAGTAGTGGAGCTGGGCCCGCGCAGCGCGCTAACCGAATAGCTATCGCCCTACCCCATAAAAAAGCGCCTCCCTTCGAAAAGGGAGGCGCTTTTTAGTTGTTTAGACCAGGCTTAGCAGGCAAGTGCCCACTAAACGCGAACTACAAAGCGATTTCAGGCTTGGGGTGCTCGCCTTCTTGGCCGTCTTCGTTCACCGGCTTGGTTTCGGCTTCAGCGGCGTCGAAGCCTTCGCTACCAGTCTGGTTGGCTTTGGTGGCTTGGTTTTCTTCGGGGCTATCGCTGCTGATGACATGCTTAGCGCCTTCCACGAGGTTGTGGGCAGCTTCCTGCACAGCTTCAAAAGCGCTGGTGTGCGTAACGGCTTCGGCAGCGTCGCTGGCTACCTGCTTTACTTTTTCGGCAGCGGCCGAAGCAGCGTGAGCTACTTTGTCCAGCAGGCCTTCGGCCTTTACGCTAGGCTCAGAATTTTTTTTTTCATCGGCAGCCTCCACGGGCGCCGACGTAGTGAAACGCGACTTCAGCTCGTCCAAGTCCACGTTCTTCAGCACGGGCGTACGCAGCAAGTTCTTGATTTTGCGCGTTTCATTGTTGGCACGGGCAATGTTTTTGCGGTGCTTGCGCTTTAGACGGGTAACGGACATGATATTCGGGGCAATTAGAGTTCTGGGGGACTTCTGGCAAATGAGGTGCAAAAATAAGGCTTTACTTTTGAAATCCCAAACCTTTTGCTCAATCCTTTGGCTTTCCCTCTTTCTACCCTGCCCCTCATCGACTTGCGCTCCGATACCGTGACGCGCCCTACCCCCCCCATGCTGGCTGCTATGCAGGCGGCCGCCGTTGGCGACGACGTGTATGAGGAAGACCCCACCGTGCGCGAGCTGGAAACCAGCCTAGCGGCGCGCTTCGGCATGGCCGCTGGCCTATTTTGCCCCTCGGGCACGATGACCAACCAGTTGGCCATTATGGCGCACTGCGCGCCCGTGTCGGAAGTCATTTGCGAAGCTTCGGCCCACGTGTATTTGTGGGAAGTAGGCGGCATCATGCACCATGCCCGGGCCTCAGTGGCGCTGCTGCCCGGCGAGCGGGGCCGCCTCACGGCCAGCCAAATAGCGGGTGCCATTCGGCCCACCGGCAACGTTCACTACCCCACTACCCGGCTGGTGTGCCTCGAAAACACCCACAACCGTGGCGGTGGCAGCTGCTACCAATGGGCTGACTTGGTGGAGATTGCTGCCGTGGCCAAGCAACACGGCCTAGCGCTGCACCTCGACGGTGCGCGCATCTTCAACGCCTTGGTGGCTACTGGCCAGCGCAGCGAGGACTATGGCACGCTGTTCGATTCGATTTCGGTGTGCCTGAGCAAAGGGCTTGGGGCGCCAGTGGGCTCGGTGCTGTTGGGCTCGCAAGAGTTTATTAATGGCTGCAAGCGGCTGCGTAAATTATTTGGGGGCGGCTGGCGGCAGGCGGGCTACTTGGCCGCAGCCGGGCTATTTGCCTTAGAAAACAATGTGGCGCGCCTAGCCGACGACCACCGCCGCGCCGCCCAGCTAGCCGAGGCGCTACGCCCGCTGCCCTACGTAGCCGAAATTTTGGCGCCCGAAACGAACCTAGTAATTTTTCGGCTCGATGAAAGCCACCTGACGGTGGCTGACTGCCTGAGCCGGCTCGAGGCGCAGGGCATCAAGGCCAGCGGCTTTGGGGGCAGCTGGGTGCGCTTTGTCACGCACCTCGACGTGACGGACGACATGCTGGCGCGGGTAATAGCCGCTTTGCCGGAGCTAGCTGGGGCCGGCCGGCCAGCTTAGTCTTTGCGTACTAGCGGCAGCCTACCCCCTCCTCCTTTACTGACCGCATGGATTTATATAATGCTTTGGCTTTGCTGCTGGTGATGGCAGCTGCTTTTGCCTATCTCAACCTCCGCTTCCTCAAAATGCCCCCGGCCATTGGCCTGATGAGCCTGGGGCTACTGCTGTCGCTGGGGCTGATTGGCTTGGCGCAGCTGGGCGTGGGGCCGGTACTACACTTGGCCGCGTTGGTAAGCCACATCGACTTCAGCGCCCTAGTGATGCAGGTGATGCTGGGGTTTTTGCTTTTCGCCGGGGCCATTCACGTCGATGCCCGGCGGCTGGGCAAGCTGCGCTGGCCGGTGGGCACGCTGGCACTCATCAGCACGCCGCTGAGCACGGGGCTGGTGGGTGGGGCCATGTACGTGGTGCTGCCCTGGCTGGGGCTGCCTACCCCCCTTACTTACTGCCTGCTGTTTGGGGCGCTCATTTCACCCACCGACCCGGTAGCGGTGCTAAGTATTCTAACCAAAGCCAATATCGCTAAAGACCTGGAATTGAAGATAGTAGGCGAATCACTGTTCAACGATGGCGTGGGAGTCGTGCTGTTTGTGGTGCTGCTGGAAGTAGCGCGGCTGGGCCCGCAAGAAGTATCGGTGGGCCGCGCGCTGGCCATTTTTTTGCAGGAAGCGGTGGGCGGCTTAGCCCTCGGCACGGCCCTGGGCCTAGCCACGGCCTGGCTGCTGCGCTCCATCGACAACTACCAGGTAGAAGTATTGCTGACGCTGGCGCTGGTGGTGGGTGGCACGGCCCTGGCCCAGCATTTACACACCTCGGGGCCGCTGGCGATGGTGGTGGCCGGCTTGCTGGTAGGCCACTTTAGTCGCAGCGGCCGCCTGCTGTCGGAGGAGTCGCAGGACTACGTGGATAAATTTTGGGAGCTCATCGACGAAGTGCTCAACGCTTTACTCTTCGTCCTGATGGGCCTCGAAGTGCTGGTGCTGCACCTGCCCCAGCGCACGGTGTGGGCCGGGCTGGTGGCCATTGGGGTAGTGCTCCTGGCGCGGCTGCTAGCCGTGGCGCTGCCGCTAAGCGTACTCAAATTGAACCCCCATTTTCGGCCCTCGCGCCACGGGGTAGCCATGCTTACGTGGGGCGGCCTGCGCGGGGGGCTGTCGGTGGCGCTGGCGCTGGGCCTGCCGGCTGCGGCGCCTCGCGAGCTGCTAGTGGGCATTACCTACGTAGTAGTGGTATTTTCGATTATTGGGCAGGGGCTGACTATTGGGCCGTTGGTACGGTGGCTGGGAGTAGGGCGGCCGGAGGCAAACGCGCAGGCCGACTAGTGTTTTTTTGGGCTGGCTGCGGCTTGGCTGGCTACTTTCCGGCACCCAAGCGGGGCAGTTGCTGTTCTTAATGAAGTATGAATTTCTTTGTGATTGCCGATATCCACGGCTGCCTGCACACCTTCCGCGAGCTGCTTACCCACTGGCGGCCGGCGGAGGAAATGCTGGTGCAACTCGGCGACTTGGTAGACCGCGGCGGCTTCAGCCCCGAAACGGTAGAACTCTGCCGCCAGCTCAGCCAGGACTTTCCCACCAAAACCCTGTTTTTGCAGGGCAACCACGACTGGGCCATGGCCGAGCACTTGGGGCCGAACGGCCCCTACTCGCCTTGGCTGAGTTGGGGGGGTAGGGCGACGCTGCTGCAATACCAGCGCCAGCGCAACTGGCTGGCGCCGCACGCGGCCTGGCTGGCCGACCGCCCACTATTTTGGCAAAACGAGCATGTGCTGTTTTCGCACGCGGGCTTTGCCAATACGCCGCTGCCGCTCAACCGAGTTAATAACGATGGCGTGCTGTGGCGGCGCGGCCCGCTGCGCAATATGGGCCAGCTGCAAGTAGTGGGCCACACGCCTACCGAAAGCAACGCACCCGAGCGCGACGAAAAATCGAACACCATTTACCTCGATACGGGGGCGGCTCTTGGCCACTGCCTCACGGGCCTACGCCTGAGCGAAACCGGCACCAAGCTGGAGATTATCGCCATCCCGACCTACCCCCGCGACCTCAAACGCGATTAATTTTATGCCCGATTCTTCTGCTTTAGCGGCTGCTGCTGAGCCACATTGGCACGCTGCTGGCCTGGCCCACCTCGCCCAGGCCGACCCTATTTTGGCACAGGCCATTGCCCGCGTTGCCACGCCGGTGCGGCCCGCCGCCCACGAAGACTTGTACCTGGCCCTGCTGCGTGCTATTGTCAGCCAGCAGATTTCGACCAAGGCGGCGGCAGCCATTTGGCGGCGCTTCACCGCCCTTTTTCGGCCCGATGGCTACCCCGAGCCCCGCGAGGTGCTGCGCCTTAGCGAAGACGAGCTGCGCGAGGCGGGTCTTTCGCGCCAAAAGGCTGGCTACCTCCAAGCCATTGCCGACTACCAAGAGCGCGGCCTGCTCGACTACGAGCACCTGAGCCAGCTTGATGAGGAAGCGTTTACCAAGCACCTCACTGCCATAAAGGGGGTAGGGCGCTGGACGGCCCAGATGCTTCAAATGTTTGCCCTCGACCAACCCGACGTGTTCAGCGAGGGTGACTTGGGCATCCAAAACGCCATGCGCAAGCTCTATAGCCTGGAAGAAACCGGCCGGGCGCTGCACAAGAAAATGCTGGTACTGGCTGAGCCCTGGCGCCCCTACCGCACCTTGGCCTGTAAGTACTTGTGGAAATCGCTGGACCCTACCCCCCCTATTAATGCGGACCTGGGCTGGGATAGCTGAGGTAGCGGCGGCTCGGCAAGTCAACGCGTAAAGCGGTTTTAAGCTGCCTACGCGCCTACCCGTAGAGTCCGCGCTACAGCTACCTATCTTTGGGCTTTAACAAAAAGTTACTTTTTCTCCCGCCCTACCCCGATGGCCGACCCCCACGTAGCCGCCCACCCAACCCTTTCTAAAACCGACCTGCTGGCCGCCAAGAACCAGGAAGCCCTCCTTGGCGGGGGCCAGGCTCGCATCGACGCCCAACATAAAAAAGGCAAGCTCACGGCCCGCGAACGCATTGACCTGCTAGTAGATGAAGGTTCGTTTGAGGAGATTGGCAAGTTCGTAATGCACCGCTCCAAGGACTTTGGCCTCGACAAAGAATACTACCTTGGCGATGGCGTGGTGACGGGCTACGGCACGGTGCACGGCCGTTTGGTGTACATTTTCTCGCAGGATTTTACGGTGTTTGGCGGCTCGCTGAGCGAAACCCACGCCGAGAAAATCGTCAAAATCATGGACCTGGCCATGAAAAACGGCGCCCCCGTTATCGGCCTCAACGACTCGGGCGGGGCGCGCATTCAGGAGGGGGTAGTGAGCCTCGGTGGCTACGCCGACATCTTCTATAAGAATACGCTGGCCAGCGGCGTGGTGCCGCAGCTTTCGGCCATTATGGGGCCGTGCGCAGGCGGCGCGGTGTACTCACCGGCCATTACGGACTTCATCTTGATGGTCGAAAACACCAGCTACATGTTCGTGACCGGCCCCAACGTGGTCAAAACCGTTACCCACGAAAACGTGACTAGCGAGGAGCTTGGCGGCGCCAGCACGCACAGCACCAAAAGCGGCGTCACGCACTTCACCGCCGCCAACGAGGTAGTGTGCATTCAGCAGCTCAAGCAGCTGCTGAGCTACATGCCCCAAAACTGCGAGGAAACCGCGCCCGCCCAGCCCTACCCCCTCGGCCAAGACGAAAGCCGCCCGCAGCTCGACACGCTCATTCCCGACAACGCCAACCAACCCTACGACATTCGCGAAGTTGTTGAGGGCCTGATTGATGCAGGCTCCTTTATGGAGGTGCACCAAAACTTTGCCGAGAATATTGTGGTAGGCTTTGCGCGGCTGGCTGGCCGCAGCATCGGCATTGTGGGCAACCAGCCGGCCGTGCTGGCCGGCGTGCTCGACATCAACGCCAGCACCAAAGCCGCGCGTTTCGTGCGTTTCTGCGACTCGTTTAACATTCCGCTGCTCGTGCTCGAAGACGTGCCCGGCTTCCTGCCCGGCACCGACCAAGAGTGGCGCGGCATCATCACCAACGGCGCCAAGCTGCTTTACGCGTTCTGCGAGGCCACCGTGCCGCGCATCACCGTCATTACCCGCAAAGCCTACGGCGGGGCGTATGACGTGATGAACAGCAAGCACATCGGCGCCGACCTCAACTTTGCCTGGCCCACCGCCGAAATTGCCGTGATGGGCGCCAAGGGCGCCGCCGAAATCATCTTCAAACGCGAAATTGCCCAGGCCGAAGACCCCGAAGCCAAGCTGCAAGAGAAGGTGGACGACTACCAGCAAAAGTTTGCTACCCCCTACCGCGCCGCCCACCGCGGCTTCGTCGACGAGGTAATCCTGCCTTCGCAAACTCGGCAGAAGTTAATTCGAGCTTTTAAGATGCTGGAGAATAAGGTGGATACGCTGCCGCGCAAAAAACACGGGAACATTCCGCTGTAATTCCCACTCTGTCATGCTGACGAAGGGAGCATCTTATCACGGGCTGCTTTTGTCAGAATTACCCTATACCCGAGCCTTGCGAACGTGATAAGATGCTTCGCAAACTCAGCATGACACAAGTAAAAATGCGTCCTGAATCCTTCGAGTTTCTCCAAAAATACCTTAATAACCCTTCCCCCACGGGCTTCGAAAAAGAGGGCCAAAAACTGTGGTTAGAGTATATTAAACCCTATATCGACTCGTATTTCGTCGATACCTATGGCACCGTAGTAGGCGTTATCAACCCGGATGCGCAGTACAAAGTCGTGATTGAAGCGCACGCCGACGAAATCTCGTATTTCGTAAATTACATCACCAAAGAAGGTTATCTGTACCTGCGCCGCAACGGCGGCTCCGACGCGTTGGTGGCGCCTAGCAAGCGGGTCAACATCTTCGGCGACAAGGGCATTGTGAAGGGGATTTTCGGCTGGCCGGCCATCCACGTGCGCAAAATTGAACAGGATAAGGCGCCGACTATTGAGACGATTTTTCTAGACTGCGGCGCTTCCTCGGCCGATGAAGTAGCCGAGATGGGCATTCACGTGGGCACAGTCGTGACGTTTGAGGACGAGCTTATGACCCTGAACGACAAGTACTACGTAGGCCGCGCCCTCGACAACCGAGTAGGCGGTTTCATGGTGGCCGAAGTGGCCCGCATGCTTAAAGACAATGGCCGCACGCTGCCCTTTGGCCTCTACATCGTGAATGCGGTGCAGGAAGAAATTGGCCTGCGCGGCGCCGAGATGATTGCCCACCGCATCAACCCCGACGTGGCCATCATCACTGACGTGACGCACGACAGCCAGTCGCCGATGTATGAGAAGAAAACGGCCGGCGATATTTCCTGCGGCAAAGGCCCGGTCATTACCTACGGCCCGGCCGTGCAAAACAACCTGCGCGACCTCATCATCAGTACTGCCCAAGAAACGGACATTCCGTTTCAGCGCGCCGCTGCTACCCGCGCCACCGGCACCGACACCGACGCCTTTGCCTACTCGGGCTCGGGCGTGGCGTCGGCACTTATCTCCCTACCCCTCAAGTACATGCACACCACCGTGGAGACAGTGCACAAAGATGACGTGGACAACGTAACTAAGCTCATCTACGAAACGCTGCTGCGTATCGAGGATAACCACGACTTCCGCTACTTCTCGTAGGTAGGCAAGTAAAAACAGTTCCTCATCCTCAGTTAGCGGCCGCTTGCACAACCCTCGCAAAAGCCACTAACTGAGGATGACCGTTTTATATGGATTTACCGCAGTTTCCGGCCCTACCCCTCACCGTAGCTGACCAGCTGGGGCGGCGCGTGGCCGTGCCTTTTCCGCCACAACGCATTGTTTCGCTGGTGCCCTCGCAAACCGAGCTTTTGTTTGACTTAGGGCTGGGCGAGCGCGTGGTGGGAGTAACCAAGTTTTGCCTTCATCCGGCCGGAGCCCGACAGTCGGCGGCCGTTATTGGTGGCACTAAAAACTTCGATTTTCACAAAATAGCCGCTCTAAAACCTGACTTAATCCTTGGGAATAAGGAAGAAAATTACCAGGCCGGTATCGAGCAGCTGGCCGCGCACTACCCCGTGTGGCTCAGCGATATCAGCACGCTGCCCGAAGCGCTGCAAATGATTCGGCAGGTCGGCTTTATTGCGGGTGCCAAGGCGCCAGCCGAACGCATAGCCGCCGAAATCGAGGCATCGTTTGCCGCGTTGGCTGCTACTGAACCCGTTATTTCGGTGGCTTACTTTATATGGCGCAAGCCGTATATGGTGGCCGCTGGCGGCACTTTTATTGATGATATGCTGCACCGGGCGGGCCTGCGCAACGTATTCGGCGCGCTGGGCCGCTACCCCGAAATAACGGCCGAGCAGCTGGCGGCGGCGGCACCCGCTCGCATATTGTTATCGTCGGAGCCGTATCCATTTGCGGAAAAGCATGTGACCGAATTTCGGGCTATTTGCCCAGAGGCCGCTGTGCAGCTTGTGGACGGCGAATTGTTTAGCTGGTACGGCAGCCGGCTGCGGTTGTCGGCCAGCTATTTAGCCGCCATCACCTAGCCTCCTCACTAATTTTTCCTTAGCTAGCAAGGCTTTTTCTTACGCTGGCTGCCAACGATAAACCCTGATGCACACCAATTATTATTTTTTGCGCCAACTGGCTCCGGCCCTGACGGTGCGCTTGCGCGGCTACCGCGTAGCCAGCTGTTTCTCGCAAGAAAAAGATGAGCTAGTGGTGGGTTTGCTGGATGCACTCGGGGGCGAATTTTGGCTGAAAGCGCAGCTAGGTGCCGCCTTTCCGGCGCTGGCTTTGCCCGAGAGCTTCCACCGCGCCCGCCAGAATTCCGTCGATTTGCTACCGGAGCTGCTGGGCCGCACCGTGGCGCACGTCGAGGCTTGGCCGCAGGACCGGGTACTGCAATTCACATTTGTGGAAGACAACGCTACCCTGGCGTTTAAGCTGTACGGGCCGCGCCCGAACGCTATTTTTCGCCCTACCCCCTCGGCCCCGGCCCAGCTCTTTCACCAGCGCTACGCGGCCGATGCCACGCTGCTGCCTAGCCCGGCTCCTACCCCCCCAGCCACGGCCGAGGCCGGTAGGGCTGAGGTAATGCCATCGGGTAAGTTGCCGCCGGCCCTAAGCGATTTGCCGGGCCGCTTCCTGCGCGAGCAGCGCGGCTACGACCCGGCCCCGCTGGCCCAGAAGCAGCTGCTAGTGGCCGAGTTGCTGCGTGAGTTGGAGAGCCCTGCGCACTATTACATTATTTATCTTGATGGCCGCACGCGCCTCAGCCTCGTGCCGCTGGGAGCGGTACTCGAGACCCTGCCCGGCACCGACCCCATCGCGGCGTTGCGGCGCTTTGTGCCGCAGGCGTTGGCACGGCGGGCCCTCGAAACCGAGCGCCGCCAGTTGCGCCAGCTACTAGAGCGCCGCGCCGAAGAAGCCGCCACCAGTGCCCAGTTGGCCAGCCAGCGCCTGCACGCATTGGCTCATGAGGCCGGCTACCGCCACCGCGCCGACCTCATTATGGCTAACCTGCACACCATTGCGCCGGGCGCGACGGAGCTGGAGGTGGTGGATTTTTATACAAATGAGCCTACAACCCTCAAACTCAAACCGCTCGAAAAGCCCCAGCGCACCGCCGAAAACCTATATCGCAAGGCCAAAAACCAGCAGATTGAAGAAAAGCAGCTCCAAACCCGCATTGCGCGCCGCGAAACCGAGGCCTTGCAAGCCCTAGAGCAGCTAGAAGAACTGGAAACCCAACCCGCCCTACAAGAGCTGCGCGGCTTGCGCACTTGGCGCAAACAGCACGGCCTCGACCCGGCCGCTACCCCCGCCAAAGCGGCCAACGAGTTGCCCTTCAAAGTCTTTGAAGACCACGGCTTCACCATTCTGGTGGGTCGTAATGCTCAGAATAACGACCTGCTAACCCAGAAGTACGCTCATAAAGAGGATTTGTGGCTGCACGCCAAAGACGTGACGGGCTCGCACGTCGTTATCCGGCACCGGGCGGGGCAGCCAGTGCCCGAGCCGGTGGTGGAGCGGGCCGCCCAGCTGGCGGGCTGGTATTCGCGCCGCCAGCACGACTCCTTATGCCCCGTAACGGTGACGCCCAAGAAGTTTGTGCGCAAGCCCAAGGGCGCCCTACCCGGCCAGGTGGTAGTCGAGCGCGAGCGCGTAGTGCTTGTAGTGCCCGGCAACCCTTTTGAGCATACTCAATAGCCGTAGCAGTGCACAAAAAAAGCCCGCTTCACAGCGGGCTTTTTCGTTTTGCGTGCGCGCGGGGAGATTCGAACTCCCACACCCGAAGGCACCACCCCCTCAAGATGGCGTGTCTACCAGTTTCACCACGTGCGCAAAAGGCAATCGGTAACCAGACTCCGGCGTTTGGCCGGCTTCGCTGAGGCGGCGAAGTGCTGCAAAGGTACTACCCTGGTGGGTTTTTCTGCAACTAACGCCGCGGGTTTTGCCGCAAAAAATGGGGCTTCAGCCTAGGTTCACTACTTTAAGTCTTATTTGGCAGAATATTAGCTAGGCGTAAGGCCTGCTTTTTAGGCGCACTTTTTTATGTCTGACTCCTCGCACTCCAGCAAAAATTCGTTTTTTGGACGCTTTGCCGAGCAAATAACCAAGTATTCGGGCAGCACCGCCGTGTTTGTGGGGGCGGTAGCGCTCGTGCTACTGTGGGCCATGGTAGGGCCCATTTTCCACTATTCTGAAACCTGGCAGTTGGTTATTAATACTAGCACTACCATCATCACTTTCCTGATGGTGTTCCTAATTCAGCGGGCGCAGAACAAGGATTCGCTGGTGCTGCACCTCAAACTCAACGAATTGATTGCGGCTACTAAGGGCGCCAGCAATCGCCTCATCAACGCGCAGGACTTTTCAGAAGAGGAAATCCGGCTTATTCACCAATTTTACTGCCTATTGGCCGATAAGGCGAAGGCCGACAACGACTTGGGCGAAACCCACTCGATAGAAGAAGCCGAGGACAACCACCACGAGAAGCTGGCGGCTCACCGCGAGTAACTCTGCCATAAGCTCCTCAAACCGGACAGTTCTGGTGGGGTCTGTTAGCCTAACCAAGAGCCTGAAATGCACGCATTGCTGCTTCATCGCTACGTTTAACGATGGAAGCGGCCCCGGCCTTTGAGCAGTAGTATACTAGGCTATCTTTCAGCATGAAGCATCAGGAATTTGACCCACCGGAAGAGCTACGGGAGGCTATCAAGTGCTTTTGGCACATCAGCCGAGACTTCGGAGAAACACCCGCGCGTTTTGAGGTAGTGCCGGATGGCTACGCGGAAATTATTTTTCATTTTGGCAGTGGGTGTAGCCTACTCTATGCGGGAGCTTTGCAGCCCTTACCCTCCCCGTTTCTGACGGGCCTACTCAACCAGCCGGTTCATTTTTACACGGAAAATCGGTTAGAGATACTAGGTGTCCGCTGCTTTCCCTGGACCGTATTCGAGTTGCTTGGTCTGCCGCCCAGTAAAGACGGCGTGCGCATCTTTGAGCATCCCATCGCCCAGTTGCAAGCCGCGCTGGCTGAGTCGATTCAGGCGGGCCAGGTAGCGGAAGCACTAACTCAGGTAACACAGTATTTTTTGAGTGCCCGGTCGCGGATGGCCAATGACCGGTTGCTACTTCGAGCGGGCGGGGCGATGCGGGAAGCCAACGGCACCCTGCCAGTAAGCCAGGTAGCGGCGGCGGCGCATGCCACCATCCGGACCCTAGAACGGAAGTTCAAACAAGCAGCGGGCTATACCGTGAAGGACGTGTCGGGGCTGATGCGCTTTGAGCAGGTACGCAACCAGCTGTGGCTTCAGCCGAATGCCAACCTGGCCGGCTTAGCGCAGGAGTTGCGCTACACGGACCAGGCCCACCTAAGCCGGGAATTTAAGCGGTACAGCGGTACGACGCCCGCGGCATTCGCCCGCGAGCAAAAAAAGGGAAACAGGTTGTAGACAACGATTTTGTCGTGTTTGTACAAACCTAGCGCGAGCACTTTCCAGAACTTTGTGGCATGAAAGCTACCCTGGAAAGCAAAGACTCTACCCAACATCCGGTTACCTATGATGTCATCATTTCCGGCGCGGGGCCGGTAGGCCTGTTCCTCGCCTGTGAGCTAGCTTTAGCTAGCTGTGCCGTTCTGCTGTTGGAAAAGGCAGAAAATCCGCAGTCGCCCTTGAAGCGACTTCCATTCGGGATACGCGGGCTTAATGCGCTTTCTATCGAAGCGCTGGACCGCCGGGGGCTGCTGCAAGAGCTTGAGTTGCACAAGCGCTTTAAAAATCCTCATCAAAATGCCGGGCAAGGGGCACGTCGGCAGGTTGGGCATTTTGCCGGCATTCCCTTTCAGGAGGGTGATATAGACGCTTCCCAGTGGAAGTATCGCCTGCCAAGCTCAACCGATACCAGTTTGATGTCTGAGCTCGAGGAGTTGGAAGCCGTGCTCACTCGCCGCGCCAAAGCCCTGGGGGTAGCCATTGAGCGCGGGCTGGCCATTACAGATTTTCAACAAACGGAGGATAGAGTAACCGTTCAAGCAGGTAGCCAATCTGTTGAGGGCAAATGGCTCGTGGGGTGCGATGGCAGCCGGAGTGTGGTACGCAAGGTGGGCGGGTTTGAATTTGCCGGGACGGAGCCAGAATTTACCGGCTACACAACTAAAGTGGACATCGCCGACCCCGAAAAGCTTAAGCCAGGCCGTAACCTGACGTCAACCGGAATGTACTTGCAGTCGCAGCCCGGCTACATCATACTCCAGGATTTTGATGGCGGGGCGTTTCACACTTCCGGAAAGCCCATCACGCGCGAACGCGTACAGGAAGTGCTACGCCGCATTTCGGGCACCGATGTGACTATCAGCGCCCTGCATACGGCAACCACGTGGACGGACCGCGCCCGGCAAGCCACTACCTACCGCAACGGCCGGGTACTGCTGGCCGGCGATGCCGCGCACATTCATTCGCCGCTGGGTGGCCAAGGGCTTAACCTTGGGCTGGGCGATGCGATGAACTTAGGCTGGAAGCTCGCCGCCACCATCCAGGGGCAAGCGCCGATAGGTTTGCTGGACAGTTATTATACCGAACGCTACCCCGTTGGGGCACAAGTCCTGGATTGGTCACGCGCCCAGGTTGCCCTTATGAGCCCAAGCCCCCAGAGCCGCGCGCTACAGGCGATTTTCCGCGACTTGATGAATACGCGCGATGGGGCCACCTATGTGGCCGGGCGGGTATGGGGCATTTTCACGCATTACCACCTCGGGGGCGACCACCCGCTGGTAGGCTACAGCGTTCCCAACTTTGAGCTTGAAGACGGCACGAAGATGAGCGAACTCATGCGCGCTGGCCAAGGCATACTGCTTGATTTTGCTAGCAACCCAGCCCTGAAAACCTGGGTAAGTGCTTATAGCGACCGAATTAAGTATGTGGCGGGCCGGGCAAAAGAGCAATTAAGCTTACGCGCGGCACTGATACGCCCTGATGGGTTTGTTGCTTGGGCTGCTGACAGCGACCTAGACTGCAACGCACTTGAACAAGCTGCCGCTCGCTGGTTTGTTAGCGATTCGGGGTTTGAGCACTAACAAAGTAGAAGGCCGGCGTAGTGCTGCTGTAGCAGCTCGGTAATTTTCGCGCTTCCTAACTTGCGAGCGTAGCCCTACCCTACCCAAGCGAATCCGCAGCTAGACTGTCTATTTTTGGGGAAGTAGCACCCTCCTACCCCCTACTACGCAACAAAGCCTGGCCAGTAGTGGCCAGGCTTTGTTGCGTAGTAGGGGGTAGGAGGGTGCTTACTGGGCGCGGAGGAGAGGCGCATCTACCAAGTGCTCGGAAACGAACCATACTTCCTGTTCGTTTTCACGCATTACATCACTCACGGCCAAGTCATTGGTGCCATCATCACCGGTATCGGCAGCGCGCTTGGCAATATCGTGGCACTGCTTGAGAATAATTTGGTGGGCTTGCAGCAGGCGCGAAATCATCACGGGTACTTCTTCGCGGTCGCGGGGCGCACGTGGAATGCTCGTCATCTCGGCCACGTCGAAAGCCAGCGCTACCGTTACCCCACCCAGCATCTGAATGCGTTCGGCAATGGTATCAACTAGCTCCGACTGCTTCTCGTAGTGCGCATCGAACAACAAATGCAGCTGGTAAAAGGTAGGACCCATTACCTGCCAATGGCTCTTTTTATACAGGTCGCGCAGCACCATAGTATCGGCCAGCAACTGGTTGAGCATGTTCACGCTATCGAGGCGTACTTCGTCGGTCAAGACTACGGGCAGGCGCTGGCTCACGGTGCCAAAGCGCTGGATGGGCTCAGGAGCCTTGAGCTGCTGGTTGAGCAGCGGCTGAACATTCACCGCAGCGTTAGTTTGGGGAAGGCCGGCACCTTCCATTTTGGTAACGCCCTTTTCGGCCGTTTTAGTGGCGGTTTTGGGGGAGGCTTTCGTAGCCATAAGAAAAGAAAAAGAAGTGTAGAAAAACGACGGCAGGAGTGAGCCGAATGGCCCAGGCTGCGTATCTGTACGCAAAGTGAGGTAGCGGGTTGAGTCGGTACTACTTTTGAATCCGTTATTTTCTGGCGGTGAAAGCGCATTTTGAAAGCTTTCCTGCTTCTTTATTTGTATGAACCAAGCCCACTGGCACCTTCTGTTTAATCATGCGCCCATTTTCGGGGCGCTCGTGGGGCTCTTACTCTTGCTAGCAGGCCAGCTTCGGCGGCAAGCGGCTATTATAGAGGCCGGGCTGTGGGCGCTGGTGGTGGCCGTGGCCGTGGGCCTGCCGGCGCAACTCACGGGGCCCGGCGCGGCCCGGGTAGTGAAGGATATGCCCCGGGTAAGCCAAGCTCTTATTCATAACCATGCCGACGCGGCCCGGCTGGGTTACTACGTGCTGGTAGGCACCGGCACACTGGCTTTGTTGAGCCTGCAATTACTGCGGCAGCGCTCGGCCCGCGCCGGGCTGCTGGTGTGGCTCACGCTGGCCGGGGCGGCGGGCAGCTTTGGGCTGCTGGCGCGCGCTGGCAACCTGGGTGGGCAAATTAGCCACCCCGAAATCCGGGAGGGCTACGGCACCCCCGACGAGCTGTAAGCGGCCACTATTCATCATTAACTAAAAATCAAAGCGTGGCATTTCCTTTTTTTGGCGACAGCAAATCAACCATCGCGCAGCTATTGGCTACCCTCCCTCAACAGGGCAAGCTCGAATGGATAGGCCTGCGACCTGCCCGGCGTGCCGAGTTGCTGGCCGTGCCTGAGGCCGAGGTACTTACCGACTCGCGCCTGGCCGGCGACCACGCCAGCCCCAAATCCGGCGGCAAGCGGCAGCTCACCCTCGTGCAGCACGAGCACTTGGCAGCGGTAGCGGGCTTTCTGGGGCTCGATGGGCCAGTAGCGCCCGGCCGCCTACGGCGCAACCTAGTAGTAAGTGGCCTCAACTTGCTGGCGCTCAAAGGCCGGCAAGTACAAATTGGCGAATCGGTGGTGCTCGACATCACTGGCGAGTGCCACCCGTGCTCACGCATGGAGGAAGAATTGGGCCCTGGCGGCTACAACGCCATGCGCGGCCACGGCGGCCTCACGGCGCACATTGCGCAAGGCGGCACCATTCGGGTGGGCGACGCGGTGCGGGTGCTCCCTACCCCCACCGAAATCGCCAAGGCATAAAAAAACCCTCCGCCAAAGGCAAAGGGCTTTCCACACTATGAAAACACGGCTCTCATGAGCCTGCCTTTTTTACGAAATTGGCCGGTAGACTGGATTTAGCCCAGCCGAACAAATTTTTAAGCCAGCTATTTTGCATTTCTATAAGATACTACTGGCCTGATGATTATATTCTAAAAAAGCTTTTTCAAGATTCAGAAATATTCTGAACTACGTACTAAAAACGTTTCCTGCAATCTGGCTGACTACCCGGAACTACGCGCCGTCCATCCGCACGATTTTGGGCGTAAAGGAACCTAGCACATCCACTAATTCCTGCTGGCTAGCCATCACGGTGCGGATGTCTTTGTAGGCCATCGGCGCTTCGTCGAGGCCGCCCCCGATGAGCTCGATGCCGTGCGCGGCCAAGTGGCGACGCACGTCGGCTTCGCCAATTTCGGCCTTGGCACGGGTGCGCGACATAAGCCGGCCCGCCCCGTGCGAGGCCGACGACAGCGAAGCCGTTACCCCCCTACCCCGCACTATAAAGCCCGGCGCCGTCATCGAGCCCGGAATGATGCCGAGCACGCCCAGGCCCGCTGGTGTGGCGCCCTTGCGGTGCGTGATAACCTCGCGGCCATCGGCTAGGCGCTCCTTCCAGGCAAAGTTGTGGTGGTTTTCAACCTTCGCCAAGGGCTTCTCGCCCAAGGCTTTGGCCAAGCGCCGGTGAATTTGTTCGTGGCAAGCCGAGGCGTAGTCACCGGCCAAGGTCATGGCGGCCCAATACTCTTGGCCGGCCTCGGTGTCGAGGCCCAGCCAGGCAAGGTGGGCAGCTTCGGCAGGCAGTTTGCACACGTCCTTAGCCAGGCCGGTGTAGTGCTGCGCCACGCTAGCACCCAGGCCCCGCGAGCCCGAGTGCGATAGCACGCCTACGTACTGGCCGGGGGGTAGGCCCAGGTCGTTGGTCGGGTCGGTGATGTCGACTAGGCCGAATTCCACAAAGTGGTTGCCGGAGCCCGACGTACCAATTTGCTCATAAGCCGCAGCGTGCTTGTTTTTCAAGAACGGCACCGCCTGAAACTCGTCGCGGTCGAGCACGGCGTGGTCGAGGCGTTGCCCGCGCTCCCAGCCCCGGCCACTGCCGAAGCGGGTATTGTCAAGCAAGATTTTGCGGAGTTCCTGGGTGCGCTGGCCCAGGTATTTGGCGGGTAAGTCAAACACCGACAAGGCCATACGGCAGCCGATATCCACCCCCACCGCGTAGGGAATCACCGCGTTGTCGGTGGCCAGCACCCCGCCGATGGGCAGGCCATAGCCAAAGTGAGCGTCGGGCATGAGCGCGCCGGCCACGGTTACGGGTAGTTTCATGGCCGTTTCCATTTGGTGGATGGCGCCCTGCTCGATGTGCTCGGCGCCGAAAGTGGCGTACTCCTTGCGGGCGACCAGGTTGATGTGGCGCGAGGGAGGGGGTAGCAACGCCCCGGCCACGTGGCTCCAGGCCAGGTCGGTGAGGAAGTTGCCAGGGTTAGCCAGAATCGTTTTTAGCAATTCCAGCTGGTCGGTTTGTGAGAGGCGTTTGAATTCTTTGCGCTGTAACTGCGCCAGCGCCAGCCCAATAGCGCGGCCTTCGGGAAAACCGAGTTGCCGCAAGTCGTTGCCTCGTAGTTGTGAAGCCATTTGTTTTAGTGGTTAATTATCAATGTGTAGCACTTGCCAAGCGACAATTAATTTTTAACCGTCGCTTAGCAAAGCCCTAAAAACACCGGAGCAATGAGCGGCCTGCGCAACGGGCCCAGCGGGCCCGACGGGACAGGTCGGAGTAGCGCAAGCCTACGGCATCCGGCGTAAAAAAGCAGGTGAAAAAAGGCGAAAATCGACCAACCGTTTTGGCGTTTTCAGAACGAAGTAAGGCTGCACTACGGCACCTCTTCCACCTGGGCAATAAACTGTTTGGGGCAACAAGCGCCCGGCCTTCATATCCTGCTCTACCAGCTGAGCTACAGCCACTACCGCAGTAGCAGCCAGCAGGATTCGAACCCGCGACCTGGGCAATCGAAATGCGAAGTATGGCCGGGCTACGGCACCCAAACAGCCAAAATAAGTAGCGGGGCAACGAGCGACGGGCCTGTTATAGATAAGCGCGTCTACCAGTTTCGCCACCCGGCGCACGCGCCGGGGTAGGGCTCGAACCTACACTTCCTTGCGGAAACAAATTGCGAAGTATGGCCCGCCTACGGCACCCGCTAAGTACCCTTATGCAGTAAATATTTCCTACCAAAAATTCAGAGCGACAAGCAGTTGGCGTATTCGCCACGCCCGAAGCGGCGGCGATGGGATTCGAACCCTGCGGCTTGCGCCGACCACCACGAAGTAACGCCGACCTAACGGCACCTGAAAAGGAAGGAGGGGGACTGGTTTGGAACGGTCCGCCAGAGCACTTGCGCCCCGGCGGAGAGCCGTTCCGGCCAGCGGCTGCCATTAAGGGGTCAGCCGTTTGCCTAAGTCGTGAAGCATAAAAATGATTCGTTTAAAGAGTGTGCAATTATTCGGCCAATTTCACTTAAACCGCAGATTAATTAGAACTTTATGGGGCGCCGCGACCCGGAAGTGACGCCGCTTTTCTGGTATATATCACTTCCGGTGCAGCTTTTGAAAGAATTAAAAGTCCATCTTTTCGATTTCGGTCAGGGCATTGCCACCGTTTTCTAATGCCGCCAGCACGTCGAATATTTTATCCGACCAGCCAGCGATAAGGGCTACCCCCTGCTCGGCGCGTACGTCGAGCGGAGCCAAGCCGTGGCCAGCTAGGTCGAAGAGATAGAGGCGGGCTTGGGGCGCCACGTGGGCACGGTAGGCGGCCCATTCCTGGGCCAGGGTATTGTCCCGGCCGGTGCTATCCCAGAGCTGGCAGTCGGTGAAAATCATCACCTTATCGACCACTTCCCGGCGCTGGCGCAGGTCCTGTATTACCAGGTGGCCGTTGGTAGCGTAACCTACCTCTCCCTCACGGCGGTACAGTTCCTGCACGTTGCGCAGCACCTGGCCCTGGGGTAGGGCCACGCGCTTCCAGGTAGCGCCAAACATGCCAGTGACCACATGCTGGCAGCGGCTTTGCAGCAGCATAGCCAGCACCAAGCCCACGTCGTAGAGCAGCACTTTGCTGCGCGGCGAAATAGGCTGCTGCATCGAGCCCGACACGTCGCAAGCGAGGACCACGCGGGTTGCGGGGCCGAAGCCGCGCAGGTTGGCCGCACTGCCGACAATGGCGGCTTCGAGGGCTGCCAGCAGTGGAGCGGCAGCGCCCATGTTCAGAGCCAATACCTCGCGGTAAGCGGCCAGGAACCGGAAGGGTAGCTGCCGGGCCCGGGCTACTTGGCCGGGGTCGGCGAGGGTAGCGCAGGCTTGGGCGATGGTGGCGCCGCTTACGTTGGCTTCCAGTAAGTTGCGCAAGTTGCGCAACAGGGCCATGTAACCTAGGCGGCGGCTAGCCACCAACGTTTCCCAGGTGTGGGCCACAGCGGCTTGGCGCTCGGCTGGCGTAGCATGGGCCACTTGGCCAGCCGCCGACAGCTCGGTTTCCCAGGTGTAGGGCACTGGCAGCGTGCCCGCCACAAGTTGGTCGAACACCGCTTGCTGGGCCTCGTCTTTGGGGCGGGGGTGCACCAAAAACAACGCATCGCGCAGGCGCACGGCTGCCCCGTTGCGGTCGTATTTAGCCAGCTGGTAGGCATCGAAGCGGTTGAAAGACAGGGCCAAGCCGCGCTGCACCTGCTTCGAGAGGCGGCCCAGCGTTTTGGGGCCAGTGCGGGCGTTGGCCTGGGCATAGCAGGCCAGTAGCTCGGGGATTTCGTCGGCGCGCTGCACCACCCGCGCCACCAGGCGGCTCACTAGGTTGTCGCCCTGGTGAATACGCGCTAGCTCTACGGCCAGTACCAGCGGCACCGAGCGCAGGTATAGCTGCTCGCGGGCGTATACCGCCAGTTGCGCCACAAATAGCGGTTCATTCTGGGCTACCAATTCGCGCAGCCGCGCCAAACGCGTGTCGGCCGCTTCGTAAAATTGGTCGCTTAGGGCGGCCGTGGCTACCGCCGCGTACAGCGCCAAGGCCGGCGTGAGGGGGTAGGCCGGTGCGCCTTCGTGATTGCGCTTGGGAGTGGCCGCCCGAAATTTAAAATTGAAACGCATGGCAACTAGTAGTATCGGGTGAGAAATAGGCAGAATTGATTAATAAGTAATTAATTCCAATTAGCATTGGACGTAATTCTTCCTTGCGAATAAAAGCATTTTTTATTCGTTAATTAAGCAACAAAAAAAGCCCAGCTTATAGAGGCCGGGCTTTAACTGCTGCGTATGCTATTCGGTAATTACCGGTAGCTATACCGCAAAGAAAAAGCACGACTATGCCGCTTCAGCCGGCCACTCGTGGGCTGGCCGCTAGGCTGCTGCAACGGATAAGTGGGGCGGATAAAGGACATCGGGTGAGGTTTGTAAACAGTTGACTACCTGAATAACAACAAAAAACCCGAGCTTTACTGGCTCGGGCGGTGACAGTTTTAGCGAAGGCTAAAATCAGGCAAACGTACCAAGCCGCGGCAGCCTTTCGGGCTGCATCTTATCCGAAATATGGAAACTTAGTAAGCGGCGGTACATGGTGTTGGGGGTTTAGTACGACAAAGGTGAGACAATATTTTTAATTGCACAACTATTTGCGAAATAATTTTTTAATTAATTTCAATTAATTATTTCGTAACCTATTTGGCAAAAGTTTGAGCTAATTAATATTCGCTATTTCTTTCTACTATTTAAAGCATTTCTATCATCGGCTAGCGAACAACAAACTGCTTTGTATTTCCAGCGCTGCACCCCGAACTGCGAAATACGCATAGCCCGGCTAGGTAGCGTCCGATAGGATGCGGGTTTCCTTACCCAGTACCTTTGTGGCCAGTGGCTGACTCTTCCCTACCCTTACGCCAAACGCTGCCCGTGCGCGCGTCGGCGGCCCCAGTTGGTACACCAGCGCAGCAGGCGTTTCGCCAAGCTATTCAGGCCGTAGAAGACTTGCGTACGCAGCTGCAAGCATTGCGTGCGGCCCAGGCGGCGGCCCGCCAAACCTACTGGCAGCAAGTAGGACCCGTGGCCGCAGCAACTGTAGCCGCGCGCCGCGCCTTATACGAACCCCTGGAAGTGGCCCTCACGAGCGGCTACCTCAGCCGCGCCGAGGAGCAGCAAGTGACGATGCTGCTCGTGCACAATGCGCGCAGCCTGCACGAGCGTTTTGGTGAGGACGAAGCTGAGGTCTTGGCGCGCTATGCGGCCGACGCGGAGCCCACCCCTACCCCCCCCGTAACGCCCCAGGCCTCGCCAGCGGCCGACATGCGAACCGAGGCCCCAACTGAACAGCCCCACGAGCGGGCCGCCGCCGAGGCGCGCGCCCGCCGCCAGCAACGCGCGCAGCAGGTGCGCGAAGCCAAGGCC
Source organism: Hymenobacter ginkgonis (assembly GCF_009755225.1). Classification (GTDB taxonomy): domain Bacteria; phylum Bacteroidota; class Bacteroidia; order Cytophagales; family Hymenobacteraceae; genus Hymenobacter; species Hymenobacter ginkgonis. The sequence goes on along the minus strand of NZ_WQKZ01000003.1, from coordinate 865,052 downwards.
CGCGCTGCCGATACCGAGGGCCAAGCGTTGCTGCAAAACACCAAGGCCGCTTACCGCCAGCTGGCGCGGCTGCACCACCCCGACCGCGCGGCCCAAGCCGACGTGGCTACCCAGCAGTTACAAACAGAACTGATGCAGCGCATTACGGCGGCCTACGCGGCCGGCGACTTGGCTGCGCTCCTCTCACTGCTCGCTACCGAGGATGGCCCTACCCCCACTGCCGAAGCGGAGGAGCTGCTGCAACGCTACACGCAGGCGTTGGCCCAGCAGCAGGCCCAGTTGGGGCAACAACTGGCCGCCGCCCAGCGCCCGGTAGAAAATGCCCCCTGGAGCGGCACCGAAAAGCAACAAAAAGCCCGTTTGCGTCAGTTAAAGCGCGACTTACGCGCCGAAACCGACTACCTCGTGTTGCTGCTGCGCGAACTGCGCGAGCCGACGGGCCTGCGGGGTCTATTGCGCGAGCTAGCCAGCCGCGGGCAGGCAGGATTTTAAATTCCAGCTACAAGCGCGTAGCGAAGCAATATTTTGTGTCTCCTCATGGGTCTTTTTCCACTCGCAGCGCGCCCAAATGAAAGCCGTTGGCTTACTAAAAAAGCCCTTGGCGCTAAGTTGCGCCAGGGGCTTTTTGAAAAGAGCTCGCGCGGGTGGCAGCTACTTGCTTAGGGCATCTACGGCGGCTTGCACGGCGGCGGCACGGTAGGCGGGGGCGGTAGCCGGGGCGCGCAAGAGCCTGAGCAGGTGCATGTATTTGCGGCGGCCTTCGGCGAGCATATCCGTGGGCACTTCGAGGGGGAACACGCCGAAGGGCTCGACTTTTTGCACGCCTACCAACAAGAAGCGCTCGGCTTGCAGGGCATCGGTGTAGAAGGCCGCCTGACGGTCGTAGTCGTAGTGGCTGCATTGCAGCCGGAAGTGGTCGGCGTCGCGGGCCAGGGTGGTTTTGAAGTCGATAATGGTGTAGGGCTCGCCGGGCAGGTCGGCCACCAGGTCGGCACGTAGCTTGCAGAGCGTGCCGGTGGTAGGCTCGGTGAAAAGGGCACTGCGCTCGGTGAGGCCGCCTTCGAGCAAGCGGTTGAGCTCGGTGTTGAGCTTCACGCCCTCGACCAGCCACCAAATGAGGGTATCGTTGAGGCTAGGCTGGCCGGGCTGGTAGTCGGCCGGCTCAAGCAACGCGGTGTGGAAAGCCGTGCCAAAGCTGAGAGCGCCGGAGCCCGAATCGGTGCGCGGGGGGCGGCCATCGAGCGCATCGCGCAGCCGCGAAAGGTCGGAGTTGGCGATGGCGGGCAGGGCGCGGTAGTCGTCGTAGGAAACGCGCAGCAGGTCGGGGCGATGAGCGGGGGTAGGGAGCAGGTCGGACACAGAGGCTTAACAACGAAAGTGGCTCGAAAGTAGCCGAGTTTAGGCTAGAATATCCCTTACTAGCTAGCAGCCAGGGCGCAAAAAAATACCCCGAAGCCAGGCTTCGGGGTAGTAATAAGCTTGATAGAGAGGCGGAAAGCGCAGATTCTAGAATTTACTTTACCTGAATGAGATACAGGCGCAGTTGCAGCTTGTCGGTGCTGCGCTGGCTGCCCAGCACGGCCCGGCTAGGGAGGGCCGGGCTCACCGACGATACCAGCAGGCCGTTGTTGGGGATGACGTGGTTGAGCACAGCCTGGCAATAACTGGCCACCGACCATGTATAGCCCCCTTGGTCGAGCCCGCTGAGGGTAGACGTACTGGTGAGGTACGACACGCTACTGACGTAGGTGCCCGTGGTGCCGCTCACGGCCGTGGCCACTGGTTGGTTTACCGCGTTGGCGGTGCTGATAAGCAACGCCGGGGGGGTAGGCACGAAGGGACTCAGCGTGCTGGCCGTCACCGGCACCGTGAAGTCGGCGCTGGTGATGGTAGCATTGGCGCCAAAGTCGAGCAAGTTGGTGAGGTACGGAATTTCTACCTTGGTTTGCAGGCCGAGGGCCCCTTCTACGAAAGTTTGCTGGGCGGTGCGGCTGGCGTCCACGGTTTGCAGCGAGGCGGTGGGCAAGCCCATGACGCCCCCCGTGCGGCGGTCGGCGCGCACTTGGTAGAAGTTGCGGTTGCCGGTATAAATCGAAAAGGAACTACTGAGTACCGTGGTCGCATCGGTGGGGTCGTGGTAGTACACGAGCAGCGCGGCATCGGTGACGGTGGCGCTAAAAAGCACCAGCGCCGCGTTGTCGGTAGCGGCCGGCGTGAGCACGAGGCCCGGCAGATAGGTATCAAATTCATCCTGCGTGGTGAGGCGGCCCGCTTGGCCAGCAGCCAGCAGTTGGCGCCCGAAGGTATCGTCGAGGCGCAGGCGCAAGCTAGTGAGGTTGGGCCGGGCCCGCCGCACCGGCGCCTTACCCCCCTGGTTAAGCACCGTGGTCGAATCGTAATTCAACTTAGTAAGCTTAGTGGAGGCAAACGACGGCTTGGTGGCCGAAATAGGGTCGATGAGGCGGTGCACCTCCACTAGGGCCTGCGTTTTGGTGGTGTCGCCGTAGCGGTAGGCCGTGGGCGTGGTGATGAGCGGCAGCACCAGCGATACCGAGTCGTACACGAAGCTGCCCGAGGGCGTGAAGGCCGCATCCATGCCCAGCCGGCAGAAGCTTTTGGCCGTGATAGTACCCAGCAGCGGGTCGGTGGTGCGGCCCACCAGCAGGTAGCCCGAGCCCGAGGTCACTACCGAGTCGCGCAGCACCGTAGAGGTGCGCACCGTGAGGGTATCGACCAGGTAGGCGCCGGTGTTGGTTTGGGCGCTGGGCAGGCCCACGCCAATGTCGCTGGTGCTGGTGGTGCAGGCGGTGGCTACCAGGGCGAGCACGGCGGCTAGCAGCACGGCCAGCAGCGCCCGCCCGCCTGACGCCCGGCGAGACTTAGGTTTACTCTTGGTCGGCATCGGGTGCGAACTTCCAGAAGTCATCGAAGCTCGAAGTGCCCGAGCTGCCCAGCCCTACGTAGCCAATGCCGTTGATGCCAAAGGACACGCTGTAGTTGCGGCCCGAGCCCAGAAAGGGGTTTTTCAGCGTCCAGGTATCAGCGGCCGGGTCGTACACGAAGCAGTCGGTACGCACCGACGTGTTGCTACCCACCGTTACGTAGGCCAGGTTATTCACCACGAAACCTCCGGCGTAGGCGCGAGCCACGGCGCTGTAGTCGTAGATGTCGGAGCCAGTGGTCTGGTTTTTCAGGTTGCGGTGCACCGTCCAGGTATCGCTCACGGGGTTGTACGACGATACATCCGTGTTGTACTGGTTGTTGTTGATGCCGGTAGCCACGTACATCTCCCCGTTGATGGTGAAGGTGAGGCCGCCCATGCGCTTATCGCCGGGGAAGTTGTTGACTACCGACCACTTATCAGTCGTGGGGTTGTACTTGTAGAAGTCTTTTTCGTAGTTGCCGTCGTAGCCACAGCCCACGTAGCCCATGTCGCTCACGCTGCCGGCCACGGCCCAGTAACGCGCCGTGCCGCCGGTGGCGGTGGTGAGGTCGGCCACTTGCTTCCAGCTGCCGCTGGTAGTAGTAGTTACGCCATTAGTGGTGGTAGAAGTTGAGCCTGCGGGGTCAAACTGCCAGAAGTCGCTGAGGGCCTTGCTACCGTTGTAGCCCGTGCCCACGTAGCCTTTGCCACCTGCCACGAAGGCCACGGCCCGGTAGCGTACGCCAGCCGCGGCGGGCATAGGCGTCAGCTTGTTCCAGCCGCCAGTAGCGGGGTTATACGAGTATAAGTCGTTGTAAATGTTGCTTGAAGCATCGATGCCCGTCCCCACATACGCAATGTTGTTGATGACGAAGCTCACCGAGTTGTTGCGCGCCGTGCCGGCAAACGAGTTGCCAGTGGTCCAGTCGCCGGTTACGGTCGTGGTGTCGTCTTTTTTGCAGCTGCTGAGGCTGAGGCCACCCAGCACCAGCGACATAGCCAGCAAGCGAACGGCTAGCCGAGGAAAATTTTTCATGTAAAAAAGGGTTGGTTTGGCCAGAGGAGCCCGCTTTCTAGCAGACTAGTTGCACGAAGCCGAAATGGCCCAAATGCCCCTCTTGGCCCCACAAAGCACGTTTTTACCCTTCCCTACCCCAACTTTCATCGCCCAACGCCCGCTTTTCATCGAGCAAAAGGGTTGAAGTGTCGCCCCGCTCATTTGCGCTTTTTGAGCCTTCATTTAAGCCTCACCGAGCTAGCTGGCGCGGGCCGGTTGCCTTGCTCACCCACCAGTTTGGCCCGCCGCGCTGCCCCCAAGTTGGGGCTAGCTAACCTGCGTTACTCAGCCGCGGCAGGCTAGCCTGCGCAAGCGACTACCTCAGGTATAGCGGCGCGTCATGGTGGCGCAAAAATCGGCGAATTCCTCCGGGTGGCGCGGCGGGCTGGTGCGGCGCGGCTGAATGCCTTTGGCTTCGGGCGTGAAGCAGAAAGTGGCCGTCACCTCGAATTCTTCTAGCCGGCGCATCACGTGGTCAAACCACCTCTCGGCATCGGGGCGCAGCCAGTCGGCCCAGCTCAGGCCAGTACGCAGTTTTCGCACGCCCAGGCGGCGCAGCCAGGCCAGGGCCGATTCAAACCGAGGGTCTTCGTAATGAAACCACTGGCAGATACCCAGCTCTGGCGTATAATCGGCAAAGTGCTTGAGGGCTAGCTTCGGCGTGCCGTCTTCGCGCAGCAACCCCATATGGAAGTGGCGGTGGTACGACACGCCCTCGGCCTCGCGGTGGCGGGCAGCGCCATCCCGGGTTTGCGGCAAGTCGAAGAGGCTGCACCAAAATACGCGCTCCACGCGCGGCTTACCCAGCAGCAGTTCGGCCGTGCGGCGCAGGCCAAACACCTGCACTTCCTCGGCCCCGAAGCTTGAGGCGCCCACCTCCGTCACCCAGATGGGCAGGGTAGTAACGGCGGCCACTTCGGCAATTTTAGTGGGCCACTCGTGGAGCGGCCACAAGCTCCAATCGAGCGGAAAGCCGTGCACTGCCACGGCGTTTAGGTCTTGCAGCGCCCCGTGGCGCTGGAGCTGCTTCACAAACAACGGGTCGATGGGTGAAATACCGCCGAGCACGCGCCGAATGCCGGCGTTTTCGGCCTTCACGGCCTGCGCACCCAGCCGCACCATCTCGGCGAAGGTCCGCCAGTGGGGGTCAATTTCGAAGGCCCAGTGTGCTTTATTGTTTGGCTCGTTCCAAAATTTTACAGCTTCAATCATACGTTCTTGATTGGCCGAGCGGCTCTTGCCGCCGCTCAAGCATAGGTAAAAACAAGGCAATAGGCTAGGCCAGAAATAGTGGTAGCTGATGGCCAGCAGGCCCTACCCCACCCCATTAAGCGAAGCACAAAGGGTAGGGCCGCCGCGAATCGGCCGCGTAATATAGCTGTGTAGTACCGCCTTAGCCAATACCTGTCCTTCCTACCACATCCGCTACCGCAGCCCCACCCCTTTCGCAACGAACTAGGTAGGTGGGCGCTCCACTCGGCTGCTACCCCCTCAATTAGTATAGAGGGGGTAGGGCCATGTTGCCTTCGAGAAAGGCCATACAACCGTTATTGCTAGGCTTTATTTGCACGCCTTTACCAGATAGTGCATTGGCGTATAAGCTCATACGTAGCCAATGGGGGTAAGCAGCCAGAGTTGCCCGCCCCCGTCGGGCAGGCATTGGCAACGGTAGTAGCCGCGCAGCAACTGGCCGTTAAAATTGAGGCGCAGCACGCCCTCGGCTAGGTCGGCGCGCAAGTCGGGCTGGGTACCGGGGTGCGCTGGAGCGAGCTGCATGGAGCCGGTATCTATGCAACTGGTTCCCAGTACGCAGGGTGTCGGCAGCAGCCACACCAGTACAGGCCGCTTGGCTAAGTGCCTGAGGGAGTGCGGTATTACCCAATGGGCCAGGTGCCCTTGGGCATCCTCCAGCGACAATTGGTGGTAAGTAGGCTCCGCCTGAGAGCGATAGACCTGAAACGAGGGGCCAGAGCGAACGGGCAATATCGCCGCTCCTGTAGAAGAGGGTTGCATAGTCATAGTGCGGCAATGGGAACTCCAGAACTATAACGCGTTAGCACCTACTTAGGTAGAAGCCAAAAATACGGATTTTAGCAGCCTTAAACAGGCCAGCCAGCTCCGTATTTCTACGGGGCATCGAACAACTAACATCACTGAAATAGCGGGGTAGCCCGCTTATCACTCTCCGGGCGGGCCCAGGCCTAGCTGGGCGCTATTTTTCCTCGATGAGTGAGTACCGGCCGGGCCCTCAGCAAAGCGCTACTGAAAGGCTAAGTCTTGCGATATGGTGCTTAGTCTTTCAATGGCGCTTTGCTGAGGGCCCGGCTATGTACTTAGTCGAAGCGGATGGCCACCATGGGCTTGATGCGGGCAATCATGTAGGTGGGGATGAGCACGGCTAGCAGCGCGGCCAGCAGCGTGGCCACGTTCAATAGCAGCATCACCTGCGCGTCCCAGGCAATGGGCACGCGGTCCATGTAGTAGTTCTCGGGGTCGAGCGGAATAATGCGGAAATAGAACTGCAAGGCATTGAACCCCAAACCTACTACATTGCCAATAACAAGCCCTTTGAGCGTAATGGACAGGCCTCGAAAAAAGAACATTTCCCGAATCTGGTTGTCGGTGGCGCCCACGGCTTTCAGGATGCCTATCATCTTGGTGCGCTCCAGAATCATGATGAAAATGGTGGCTACCATGTTGAACGTGGCCACGAAAATTATCAGAATAAGGAAGATGATGACGTTGCGGTTTAGCAATTGCAGCCAGTCGAATAGCTGGGCGTACTGGTCGGTGATTTTTTCGACGCGCACCTCGTAGGGCAGCTGCTCATAAAACTGGTCGAAGGTGGCGTTGAGGCGGCTAAAATCGCGCAGGCGCACTTCGAGGCCGCCTACCAGCGAGTCGGGCCAGGCATTGAGCTCCTGAATCTGGCGCAAATCACCGAGTACGTACACCTCGTCGAACTCGTCGAGGCCGGTTTGGTAGATGCCCGACACCCGAAACTTGCGCACCCGCGGCGGCTGCTGAATGAAGTAGAACAGCGCCGGGCTGCCCACCTTAAGCCGCAGCTTGTCGGCCACTTTCTGCGAGATAACGATGTCGTCGCTGGCCGCTGAATCGGCAAACTGGATGAACTTGCCGGCCACCATGTTCTGGCGCATCGAGCTGGGGCCGTGCTTCTCCGACACGCCTTTCAGCACCACGCCCAGCACCTCATCGGTGGTTTTGATGATGGCCGTTTTGCGAGCAAAGGGCTGAATGGACGTTACTTGCGGGTAGCGCACCAGCTGCCGACGCAGCTCGGGCTCGCTGATGGGCGCCACCTCCAGCGAATTACTGGTGTCGTAGCGCGAGAGCTGCAAGTGCGCTCCAAAGGAAAATATTTTGTTCTGAATCTGCTCGCGGAAACCGTGCAGAATCGAGAAGGAAACTATCATCACGGCGATGCCCAAGGCAATGCTGACCGTGGCAATGCGCGTAACAGAATGGGTAAAGGAGCCGGAGTCGGCCCCGTCCATGCGGCGCGATATAAAGCGGGCGGTATTCACGAGTGGGGGTAAAGCTACGGCCGGGCGGGAGGTTTGCGGTGCAGGTTAGGCGGGCTTCTTACGGACGGGGGTACTTTTGGGGCATGATGACGCGGATTTCTTTCGTTTTGGGGCTCGGGCTGGCGCTGGCCGCGGCGGGCGCCTGCGGCTCGGCTGGCGCGCCGACTACGCTCCTCCCTACCCCCCCAGTCGGCGCGCAGGCGCCGCTGCAAATGGGCGCGGCGCAGCTCAAGGCCTATCTGCCCTTGCTCAAAAACAAGCGGGTAGGGTTAGTAGTGAACCAGACTTCGCGCCTCGGCAGCACCTACCTCGTGGACACGCTAAAGGCCTTGCACGTGAACCTGACGGCCATCTTCGCCCCCGAGCACGGCTTCCGGGGCGAGGCGGCCGATGGGGCCACCATCACGGACGGGCGCGATGCCCGCACCGGCGTACCCGTGCGCTCGGTGTATGGCAAAACCAAAAAGCCTACCCCCGAAATGCTGGCCGACGTGGACGTGCTGGTCTTTGATATTCAAGATGTAGGCACGCGGTTTTATACCTTCATCAGCACGCTGCACTATGTGATGGAAGCCGCCGCCGAGCAGGGCAAAACCGTGGTGGTCCTCGACCGGCCCAACCCCAATGGCATGCTTGTGGATGGCCCCGTGCTCGAAGCCAAGTACCGCTCGTTTGTGGGCCTCGACCCGCTGCCCATCTGCCACGGCCTCACGGTGGGCGAATTGGCGCAGATGCTGAACGGCGAAAAGTGGCTGGCCGGCGGCCGCCAGTGCGCCCTGAAAGTGATACCCATGGCCGGGGGCTATACCCACGCCACACCCTACCCCCTGCCGGTGCGGCCTTCGCCCAACCTGCCCACGGCGCGGGCGGTGGCGCTTTACCCGTCGGTGTGCTTGTTTGAAGGCACCAACGTGAGCGTGGGGCGCGGCACCGACCGGCCATTTGAGGTGATTGGTGGGCCCACGCAGCCGGCCACGCGGCCCTACCAGTTTACGCCGCGGCCCAATGCGGGCTCCCCTACCCCTCCGCTCAATGGCCAGCTCTGCTACGGCCTCGACCTACACCAGCCCGCCGCCCAAGAGCCAGCGCAGGCTTTTACCCTGAAATATCTGCTCGATTTTTACCAACAAAGCACCGATAAGGCGCACTTTTTCAGCAAATATTTTGAAGAGCTGGCGGGTACCGACTCGCTGCGGGCGCAGGTGCTGGCTGGCCGTTCGGAGGCCAGCATCCGCGCCTCGTGGGAGCCGAAGCTGGGGCAGTTTAAGGCGCGGCGCCGGAAGTACTTGCTGTATCCAGAAAGGTGAAACACTTAACTATAATCGCTCCTAATTCTATAGAAACCGAACGTTATACTGCGCTTGCCGAAGCATCTCTACCACTTCACCAGAACCGTTTAGCGAAGCGATAGAGATGCTTCGGCAAGCGCAGTATGACGCCCTTTTAACTCTCCTGGTTACCCCAATGCCTACCCCCCTTCGCCTCATCTTTATGGGCACGCCCGATTTTGCGGTGCCTACGCTTGAAACGCTGCTTACCATGCCCGAGGCGCAGGTAGTGGCCGTGATAACTGGCCCCGACCGGCCCGCCGGGCGCGGCCGCCAGCTGCAAGCGTCGGCCGTGAAGGTGGCGGCGCTGGCCCACGGCCTGCCGGTGCTGCAACCCACCAATTTGAAATCGCCCGAGTTTCAGGCCGAGCTGAAAAGCTACGCGGCCGACTTGCAGGTGGTGGTGGCTTTTCGGATGCTGCCCGAGGCGGTGTGGAACATGCCGCGGCTGGGCTCGGTGAACATCCACGGCTCGCTGCTGCCACAGTACCGCGGGGCGGCCCCCATCAACTGGGCCCTGATGCACGGCGACACCGAAACGGGCGTTACTAGCTTTTTTCTGCGCCACGAAATTGATACCGGCGATTTGATTTTGCAGGATAAATTGGCCATTGAGCCCGCCGATGACTTCGGCGCCGTGTACGGCAAGCTGAAGCTGGTGGGCGCCAACTTGGCGCGCCGCACCGTGGCGGCCATTGCGGCGGGCACCGCGCCCAGCACGCCCCAGGCCAACTCGCCCGCCTTGCGCCCCGCCCCCAAGCTTACTAAGGAAACTGGCCGGCTCGACTTCACGCGCCCTACTCCCGAGCTGGTGAACCAGGTGCGCGGCCTCAGCCCAGTGCCCGCTGCCTACACTACCCTACCCGACGGGCGTGGCCTCAAGGTGTTTCGGGCACAGGCCCTCCCCCCCACTGCCGACGAAACCGCCTCGAACCCCGACGCCGCGCCCGGCACCTGGGCCACCGATGGCCGCCACTACTTGCGCGTGCGCACGGCCACGGGCTGGCTCGATTTACTGGAAATTCAGCCCGAGGGCAAAAAACGGATGCTGACCGCTGAGTTTTTGCGCGGGGCCAAACTTACTTTTTAAGCGATGGTAACGCTCGTAGTGGCTGCGGCCGAAAACAACATTATCGGTCGCGACGGTCAGCTGCCCTGGGGCCGCCTGCCCGCCGACCTTCGGCACTTTAAGGAGTTGACCCTGGGGCACCCCGTGGTGATGGGCCGCAAAACGTATGACAGCATTGGGCGCGCTTTGCCGGGCCGGGCCAACCTGGTGGTGACGCGCCAGCCCAACTGGGCGGCGCCCGGCTGCGAGGCCGTGCCCTCGGTGCTGGCCGCAGTGGAGCGCGCCCGCGAGTTGGCCGGGCCCGAGGGCACGGTGTGCATTATCGGGGGGGGCGAAATCTACCGCGAGGCCCTACCCCTGGCCGATGTGGTGTACCTCACCGAGGTGCACGGCACCTTCGAGGGCGATGCCAGCTTCCCGGCTCTACCCCCCGCGGCGTGGCGCGAGGAAACCCGCGCGCGCCACGCCGCCGATGCAGCCAACCCCTACGCTTACAGCTTCGTGACGCTGCGGCGGCGCTAGCCTGGGTACCCAAGTGCATAACTAAGCTTAGCGGGAGCGGCGGGCCAAGAGGTAAGCCAACGCAGCGGCGGATACCCGCCCTACCCAGCGCGCCACTGCATGGCTAGGATTGTCAATCAGCCGATAGAAAACCTCCGTAAGCACGACCAAGGTGCCACCCGATAGCAAGGCCATCAGCCCAAAGCTGGCGTTGTACGCAAAGTGCCCGCGTAGCCACCCAAACAGCCACGCCGAGCCCGAGCCCATGAGCAGAAAGTGCAGCAGGTACAGGGCAAAAGCGCGCTTGCCCAGGCGGCGCAACAACGAGGTAGTTGCTATTTTTTGCAATCTCCCCGAGAGCAGCAGGGCTGCCAGCAGCGTGCCAGAGCCCAAAATGTGGTAAAAATCAGCTGCGCGGCTGCCCTCAACCCCAGGTAGCTGCAGCCATGTATACGCGGCGCCCGTCACCGAAAACTGGTAGGCAGACTCTGGGTAGCTGGCCAGGAAGGCCGTGGCCAACAGCAGCCCCACAACAAGGACGCGGCGCGTAGAGGCTGCCAACCGCCGGTGCCACTGCCGGTGGTAGACGTCGTGCAAGCTCAGCCCCAGTAAAAAGGCTACGTAATAAGGGTCGGCCTGCGCTGCCATGAAAGCCAGCGCCAGGCCCGCATATAGTGCTAGGCGCCAGGGGTCGGTACCGGCCAGGGCCAGCACGCCCAGCACCAGCAGCGAGCCTTGCCACTCCACCATCATCGTCCAGAGCACGGGGTTGTAGCGCGGAATATTGCGCATCATTACCCCACCCAGCGCATCGCGCACAAACTGCCCAAAGCTGGGCAACCACTGCCAAAACGGCTCCAGCCAGGTTGCCCCATTGGCCACCAGCACCTGCGGGCGGAAGCTGTGCGTAAGCAGCAAGGCGTAGGCCAGCACCAAGCTGGCTGCTACCGGCAAGCTCAGCCGCACGTAGCGGCGGGCTAGCTGAGGCAGTAGCGGGCGCCACCCGCGCGGCGCCCGGGCCACCGACGCGGCCAGCACCAGTCCGCTTAGCGCGAAGAAAAGCGACAGCCGAAAATTGAGCAGTACCGGCGAGGCCGCCAGCCAGGTTTCCCAGTGGCCGGGCAGGTGGGCGGTGGCCGGGTCCCCAGTCATGGTAGTGGGGTAAAAGGCCGCCGAATAATGATGAATTAGTACCCCCAGGGCCGCCAGCCCGCGCAAGCCATCCAAAAAATCAAGGCGGGCGGGCACAAGCGGGAGGGGTAGGGCCGGCGAATGAGGGCTAGGCAAATGGGTGGGTAAATGGGCCATAAAAAACCCCTTCCATGCAAAGGAAGGGGTTTTTAGCGTAAGTACGCAAAAGCGGCAAAGCCGTTAGCGGAGTAGCACAAGCTTACCCCAATCGTTTTTGAAGGCCTTATCGCCGGCAGTTTCGCGGCGGCTAAAGTCACCATTCGGGTCGTCGAGGGCCACGCGGTAGAGGTAGGTGCCATTGGCGAGGCGGTCGCCGTACTGGTCGGTGCCGTCCCAGGCGTAGTCGGTGATGTTGTTGCCGATGTGCAGCGGCCCCAGTTCGTTCATGAAAATTTCGCGCACTACCTTGCCAGTGAGCGTCATAATCTGAATTTTCATGTTACGCGGCAGTTCCTTGCCCGTTACCGTAAAGACGAACTTAGCCTTGCTGGTTACCGGGTTGGGATACGGGTAAACGTTGGAAATTGTGGACTGATTCACGACCTCAAACTTTACCTCGTACTCCTGGGTGCCGGCGCTGGCGTTGGAGGGGTCGCGGCCCTGCACGCGCAGGGTGTACATGCCATTTTCGAGCGCCCCGTTGAGGCCGGGCTGGAAGTCGAGCTTGGCCAGGCTGCCCGAAGTATTATCAACGCTAAAATGCACCTGGGCGCCATTCACGTCCACTACCTGGGCCGTGGTTTGGCCGGGGCGCTGCAAGAATACCGAGAAAGCCGAGGCGTCGGTGATGCGGCGCAGCTTATCCTCATCCTTGAGTTGAATGCTGATGGTGGGGGTAGGCGACACCAGCTCGCCGTTGAGGATGTGGCGGCCATCGACCGCCACGTCGAGGGTTGGCGGCACGTTGGTATCGCGCACCGTGAAGGCGTCCAGCTTCAGCTCGTTGTTGAAGTAATATAACTCGGGCTGAAGCTGCGGATTCACCACCACGCGGGGGTAGAAGGTGCCGTATTTGCCCACCACGTCGAGGTTCACGCGCACCGTAAGCACGCTATCGCCGGCGGCCGGGGCCCGCGGCGCGGTAATGAGCTGGGTAGTGCCAGCCACGGGCAGGCCAGTAGCCACGTTCACGAGTGACACCTGCACCTGCAACGGATTGGCAAACGACTCCTGCGATACGTTATCGAACTTCACTGGGAAGCTGAGCTTGCCCAGCGTAGTAGCCTGGTTGCGCAGGCGCACCGAGTCGTACACAGCGGTAGCCACCAGGTCGCGGCGCACCACGCCTTCGGGCAGGCCCTTGTAGGTCACGAGCCACTGCTTGAGCTGCGGCGGCGTGCGGTTTACCGAGTCGCTGAGGGCCAGCTGGAGCTGCATGTAGGGGTAAGTAGCGGTTGAGTAGCCGCTGAGGTCGAGGGCCTGCGGGCCCACGTTGCTGTTGAGCACCGTGGTTTTGCCGGCGGCATCTACTCCAAGCAGCGTCAGGGTGTAAGAAGAAGTGGAGGTTTCGCGGCGAATGGTATTGTAGAGCGTTTCCCACTTCTGCGCCGGGCCAATGAGCGTGCTGGTAATCGAGCCAGCCTGGCCGGGCGTGCTCAGGGTATAATCCAGCGTAATGGTTTGGCCATAACCGGCTGCACCCTGGCTGCCGTCGGGGCCTTGCTCGGCCAGCAGGCGGCCACCGGCGGTGCGCTTTTGCGCCACTAAGGTCAGGGGCTCGCCGTTTTTGAGCTTCAACACGAGCTTGCTGCCCAGCACCGTAGCTAGCTGCTGCAGCACCGGGGCCAGAGCGGGGTCGGCGAAGCGCAGGCGGTTCTCACTCACCAAGGCCACATAAGCGCCGTCGGGCACATTTTGCAAGAAAGTCTGCAGCTGGGTGCGGCGGGTAGGGCTGTTGTTGAGGTTGTCGAGCGTGTCGGTGCCAGTAGTAGCAAAGTGGTAGAACGTTTGCCCGCCCGCGCCGCAGGTCGAGTAGGCGCCCGGCACCGTCAGGCGTTGCAGCGAATGCTGGTCGAGCACCACCACCAACAAGTTAGGCGAGTTGATGCCGCAGTCACCGATATAGGGCGCCGATGCCACATCCGTCCGAATACCGAAGCCCCCGAGCACACTAAATGTAGGGGCGCTGCCGGGCGTACCGCCGCCCACGGTGCGTAGCTGCAACGGCAGCTGCTGGGCCGGAAAGCTCCAGCGGTTGCTGGGCGCCGCCACCGCCACATTGCGCAGCTGGTTGCGGGCAAACTGCCCATTGTGGCTCTGCGACCAGCCGCCGCCGGCGGCTTTGGGTATTACCCGGAATGAGCTCACGTGCCATTCCTTGTCCTCGTTGCCCACGGGGTTGCTGAAGCGCACCCGCCAGTACCATACCGCCGAATCGCGCTTAGCCACAAGGGCCTTGGGCACGAAGCTCGCCACTACCCCCGCCGAGATGGTGGAGCTTTGCAGCGGTGAGCCGCCCTGGCTGTTAAACGTGGCTACCGAGTCTACTTGAAAATCATAGCTCCGCACGGCGCCGGTCAGGTCGTTGCTCTGGGCTACTAGGCGGGGGGTAGGGCTGGGCGCAATGGCAAATTCGTTGGGCGCCAGCAGCGTTACGCCGCTTTTGAGGAAGGAGAAAGTCAGCTGGGCCGTGTTGTTGGTTTCGCTCAGCTCGGCTATCTTGTTGCGGTAGTCCAACTCTACTTTGAAGACGTTATCGCCAAAGAAGTTCGTATTGGCCGGGTTGGGAATGGTGATGGCGTACGTCGTATCGCGCTGGAAAGCCTGTGGAAAAGGCTTGTTGCCATGGTTATCAAACAAATACACTTGGCTGCCGCCGGGGTAGGTGCGCGTAACCCGAATCTCGACCGAGTCGCGAGTGATGCGCGCCGGGTTGCTTACCCCCACGTTCAGCGTAAACTGCGTCGAGGTAGCCGTCACAGTCTGATCGGGCGCGATGGGCGTGAGCGACAGCGCCGCATTGCTGGCCACCAGGTCGGGCTTAGCCGGGGCAAAGAGGCGCAAGGCCGGGTCGCCCTGCCAGATAGTGCACAGCAGCTGCTCAATGGCGGGATTGTTGCCCGCAAACAGGCCGTTGGTTTGCAGCCGGCGTACCAGCTCCTTGCGCACTTCTGCCACGGGCCGGCCAAACCACTGCGGGTCGTTGAACAGCAGTTGGTCTGACAAATCCTGGGCGGGGTCGAGCAGGTAGGCGTAAGAAAAGCCGCTTTCGGCCATCATGCCAATCGAGCCTTTATTGGCCGCCAGCAGCCAATCGGTGCCGAAGGTTCTGCCGTAGAAAAACGCTGCCCCCGCCGAGCACCCGTTGTACATCAGCACGGGGTACTTATGCAGGTTGTTGTAGCCCTCGGCCGGGTCGTTGATATTCTTGCTGATGTTGAGGTCAAAGTCGGTGGTCGAGCCGTGGCCGAAGTACATGATGGCGGTTTGGCCCGCGTTTACTTCCTTGGCAATATTGAGGCCGATGGGGAAGCTATTGGGGGTAGTGCGCCGGAAAGTCGTTACCTGGCCACCTAGCAAAGGATGCTCGATGCGGCGGCGGTACTTATCCATGTAGCCGCCAAACTCCGCGAAATCGGCTGTTGATTCGCCACCCACCAAGTGCACTACGCTCTTGTGCCAGGGCTCGGGGTTGAGCTGATTGGGGTCGAGTTGGCTTTCGTAATCCTGCAGCTTCGTGAGGTAATTGACCACCTCTTGCGGGGTAGAGGCCACTACCCGGCCCGTCGGAAAGGCGGGTTCGTACTTGTCGTGCGGCCAATCGCTCGATAGAAAGTTGTCCGACGGCGAGCGGGTCGAAACCGGCACTAAATCTACGCCCATCTCTCCCTGCACCCGCGTCGACCAGTACCAGAGCGAGCCCGTGATGGTATAATCCACAAAATTGGAGGCATCAACCAACGGCCCCGCCACGGGTGCCCCGGGCGAAATACCCTTGCCCAACAGCAGTAAGTACTTGGTTTGGGCGGCGGGTTTGTTGGCCGCCAGCCACAAGGCAAAGTGGCGCAGCGCTATCACCGAGCGCTCGCCATAGTGAAACTGGTCGTATAGTTGCGGGGCCGTCACCATGAGGGTGTCGTAGCGGCCGCCGGGGGTAGAAGCGCGGTAGTTGGCGTAGGCCCGGGCAGCGTTGGGCACGTTGCCGGCGGCCCCCATCAGCTTGGGGTGCGTGATAATCACGAAGTTGGGCTTCACGGGGTCTATCGGCCGGAAAACCACCCGTTGGGCTGGCAGCGGCACTTCGAGGCGGGCGGCATCGGCCAGCAGCAGGTGGCGCCTTTGCTGCTCGGTGGCGCTCGGAAACACGTAGCGGCGGCCAGTACTGCCCAGCGTGACAGCCGCAGCAGGCTCGATGCGCTGCACGTTCCAGGGGTCCTGAATGTCGTAGCCGCGCACCGTGGCCGGAATATTATCTACCTCATACGTGGCCGGCCCAGCCAGCAGCGAATCGTTTTGAAACCACACCAGGCGGCGGTCGCTAAACCACACATTTTGCTGCGGCGCCGTAACGCGCCACCACGAGTAGCGCCAGCCCTCCTGGGTGCCCGTAGTAGCCTGGTTTACTACATCGTAGTTGATAGTGAAAGAGCCGTTGCTACCAATATCGCTGGGTAGCAGCTTGTAGCGCCCGCCCTTATAGCCGTAGCCCTTGTAGCTGAGTACGCCCAGCACCCGCGGCGAGGCGCCCGGCGGAATAACGCCCACGCTCGTATTGTGGTTGACGTTGTTGGCGCCTACCACTACCGTTTCAAGGGTGGGCGCGGGTGTACCCGGCGCCGTCGATACGGCCCGCAGCAGCGAGTCGAGGGGCTGGCTCCCCGCCCCTTTCTGGAAGCCTTGGAAGAAACCCTCCCCCAGCTCCAGCCAGGGTAGGTAGGTGACGCCTTCGGTGGGCGACTCGGTATAGGTGCCCACCATTTGCCGAAACGACGACTGCAGCCGCCAGCCGTGCGGGGTGCCGCCGGCCGCCGTGGGCTGGGCCATGCGCTTGCCCGCGCGGGCGCCCCACGTCACGAAGTACGCGGCCGTGTCGGTGTACAGGCTGTAGTAGGGGTTAGCCTGGTCGAGCGGGTTTTTGAAGAACTCCTTGTCTAGGGCCGCATCGTTGCGCTGGCCATAAAACTCTAGATAGGTGGAGTTGTCCAGCGTGGCCGAGTTGCCGCCCTGGTAGATGGCCAATTCCTTGCCGCGGCGCCATATCTGCAACTGCGTGGGGGCTACCCCCCCCGCCCCGAGCTTGCTCAGGTAGGCGTAGTCGAGGCGGTAGAGGCCGTCGCGCCACACCTTTATTTTATAGTAAGGCTGGCTGGGCACTATCCATTCGTTGCCGTAGGGCCCCGATTGGGCCTGGGCGGCAGGCCCCCCCACTAGCAGCCCCACCACCAGCAGCAGCAGGCGCCAGGCGCCGGGCCAGAGCCCTACCCCCCCTAACTGACCAGTTGTATATTGTTTATTCATCTGTATAACAAGCGATTATAATGGCATGAAGTCTGGCGGCGGTGCGCGCTAGCGCGTGGTGGTGGGCAGCCCGCCGGTGCGGCTGCCCAGGCCGTAGCCCAGGCTCACGATGAGCGAGTTGGTTTGCGACGTTGAGCCCAGCTTTTCTACCGCCAGGCGCGAGAGGGCCAAGTCGATGCGCAGGCCACTGAAGGCCACGCCCGCCCCCAGGCTGTACTCGCCCTTCCACTGCTTCTTTTGGTCGAAGGTGGTTATTTGCTGGTAGTTGCCTACCCCCCCGCGCAGAAAGGCCAGGTTGCGGTAGCCTACCTCCACCCCTACCCGCGGGTCCACGCTCACAGGTTTGGCCGACACCAGCGTGTTGCGCTGGCCATCGGTGGTGGCCTCCAAGTCGGCGGCTACCAGGGCCGAAAACTGCCCCGGCAGCGTAAACTGCCGCCCTACCCCCAGCACCAGGCGCGGGAGCGTTATCTCGGTCGAGTTCTTCGGAATCGTTTCGCCCGGTAGGGCCGTAGCCGTAAACTTGTCGGCGTCGATGCTCCAGGCGTTGAAGGTGGTGGTAATGTCGCGGGCCATCAGACCCAGGCGCCAGCCCTTGTGGTTGTACTGCAAGCCCACATCCACCCCAAAGCCGTAGGCGTTGGCAAAGCTGCCCACGTTGCGGTAGATGAGCTTGCCGCTTCCCCCCACGCTCAGGCCCTCGGGCCCCAGCTTGCGCGCGTACGAGAGCAGCAGCGCATAATCGGCCACCGAGAAGTACGTGATTTTATCGTACTGAATCTGGCCGTACTCGTTGATGAGCGCGCGGGTATCGGCGATGTTGTCCACACCCAGGCGCAGCAGCGTCACGCCAATGGCGCTTTTCTCATCGAGCGGCATGGCAAAAGCCGCATAGTCGTTCTTCACTACCCCCGAAAACAGTTCGGAGTGCATCAGCACGCCATCGTACTTGGCTGTGATGTTTGTGAGGGCTGCCGGGTTCCAGTAGCTGGCGGTGGCGTCGTTGGCCAAGCTCACCTGCGTTTTGCCCATACCTAGCGAGCGCGCACCGGCCCCTAGGTTCAAGAATTCATTGCTGTACTTGGGCGTGTTTGTTTGGGCCTGAACCACGGGGGCAGCGGCCAAACCAAGTAATGCACTGAGCCCCAGGCTGACCATCCACGAAGGCTGGCTACGAGCGGAAAGTTGTAGCATAGATGAATTAATGCGGAAAAATAACATGAGCGGCAACGCAAGTTACTGCCGGATAGTGCGTCGGCGCGCGCACAAAACCGCCACTGTACGGCCTTGCGCCTGGGTTTTGGGCAGTTAGCTGGCGCCGTTTGGCACAATGCCGAGAACCGGTTGAACCTCTCCGGTTTAGGCTCAACTATTTTTTTCACAAACGCAACAAAAAAAATTTCACCAAGTATTATGTAATGCAAAGTACCTACACTACATTTGTACTGTTCCTCACCTACTACTAGTTCATACCGCCCATGAAACTCGAGAACACCCAGGTGCAGATGCGCAAAGGCATCCTCGAATTCTGCATCTTGGAGATAATTGGCCGCGGGGAGGCCTACGCCAGCGACATGCTGGAGGAGCTAACCGCGGCCCGCATGATAGTGGTCGAGGGCACGCTCTACCCCCTGCTCACGCGCCTCAAGAATGCCGCTCTGCTCGATTACGTCTGGAAAGAATCCACCTCCGGGCCACCCCGCAAGTACTACACCCTCACCGAAGCCGGCCGGCAGTTTTTGGAAGAACTGCGCCAGACCTGGGAAGAAATGGCTCTTTCGGTGGGCATCATTCGCCAGCCCCCGCGCCCCGTTTAACCTACCCGTCTTTTTCGCCAAACTTCCTTTCTCAGCTTAAAATTGCCGCGCTTCGCGCCTGCGGCCTTTCTCATGAAAAAGAACATCAGCATCAACTTGCAGGGTATCATCTTCCACATCGAAGATGATGGCTACGAAGTGCTTAGCCGCTACCTGCACGAGGTAAAAGCCCACTTTGCCAGCTACCAGGGCCACGAGGAGATAGTGGCCGATATTGAGGGCCGCATCGCCGAGTTGTTTGCCGCCCGCATTTCGGTGAACAAGCAGGTTATTACCCTGGCCGACGTGGAGGCCATGACCGCCCAGATGGGCCGCGTCAGCGACTTCCAGGTGGAAAATGAAGAGGACGAGCCCACCGTTACTTCGACAGCCGGTGCGGGCCCTACCCCCCCCTTTAGCAGCAGCGTGCCTCCCCGCGAGGACGACGGCCAGCCCCGGCGCCTGTACCGCGACTTGGCCCACCGCAAAATTGCGGGCGTGTGCGCCGGCCTGGCGCAATACTTCCGCGTGAACCCCCTGGTAGTGCGCCTAGTTTTTCTGGCGCTGGTATTGCTACCTAATTTGGTGGGTGGGTTTGACCGCATTCCCGGCACCGGCCTATTTCGCCACCACTTCGACCTGGGCGGTTTGGCCGTGGTGGCCTATGCCATTCTGTGGGTGGTGCTGCCCAAGCGCAACGATGCCCCTACCCCTATCGATACCCTCGACCTGGGCGGGTCGCTCTCCGGCCGCAAGCTCTTCCGCGACGTTGATGCCGGCAAGGTCGGGGGCGTGGCTTCGGGCCTGGCCCACTACTTCCGCACCGATACGGTGCTGGTGCGGGTCATCTTCTTGCTAGGCGCCTTCCTGACGTTCGGTTCGACTATTATCATCTACATCATCTTGTGGGTAGTGGTGCCGGAGGCCCGCACCATGTCAGAAAAAATGCAGATGCGTGGCGATGCCGTTACCCTCTCGGGTATTGATAATAACTTGCGCAGCAACGCTTTCGACGGCGACAGCACGACCCCGGCCGGCAGCCGCTCGGTGGGCACGTTTCTGGAAGGCGCAGCGCGCGGCGCCCAGCCAGCCGTGAGCTTTCTCGGTACGCTTATTCGCTGGGCAGCGGCGGCGGTGCTCATTATAATGGGCGGCTCGTGGCTGCTCACGGCACTGGGTTTTGCCGGCGCGGCGCTGGGCGTTATCTCCAGTGAGTCGGTTATTCACACGGACAATGACTTCCGCTTTGGCGACGAGAGCTTTAACTCGGTGATGCACAACGCCCAGCCCTGGGGCATTGTGGCGGCCACGCTAGTAGTCGTTATTCCGGCGCTGGCGCTCATCTTCCTGGGGGTGCGGCTGGTGCTGCGCCGCTCGGTGCTGAGCCGCACCGCCAGCTTGTCGCTGCTCGCCTTGTGGCTGCTGGGCGTGGTAGGCACGGCGGTGGCCGCCGGCCAGATTTTCCGCGATACCCGCACCCGCGCTACCTATACCACCGTGCGCCGGCTGGCGCCGGTGCCTGGCCCCGGCATCGTGCTCGACTCGCGCAACATGGATGACTTTATGGAGGCCGCCCGCCTGCACCTGGCGCTGGCCGACAGCGGCGCCGCGCCCTACATCGAGGAAGAATACCAGGCCCGCGGCCGCACCCAAAATTCGGCTCGCCTCACGGCGCAGCAGTCTATCCTGTACACTGTTAGCCAGCAAGACTCAACTATTACCTTCGACCAAGGCATCACGCTGCGCGAAAATGCCCCCTACCGCGGCCAAAAGCTGAACCTGACGTTGCACTTGCCCCTGGACAAAACGTATCGCTTGACGCCCCTTTTTATTGAGAAGCTCGACGACGACGATTTCACGAACAACAAACGGCCCGATAGCGACGCGCCGCACCGCGCCCGCTTCACCCGCGAGGGCAAGTTTACCTGCCTCGACTGCCCACCCAGCAGTGCTGACGAGGACGATTCGGACAGCGATGGCGATGAGGTAGTGAACTTGGACGTGAACGGCAACAAAACGCAGGTGCGCGTGAACACCGACGGCGACGAACCCAAAATCCGGGTGCGCACCTCGGCTACGAAGTTCAATACCGACCCTAGCCACTACGGCACGGGCCGTAAAAGTCTGAATACCCCCGGCGAATTCAGCGAAATTGAGGCCTTTGGTGGTTTCCGGGTACTCGTGCGCCAGGGCGATAGCTACAAAGTAGAAGCCGCCGCGCGCTCCGAAGACCTCGACGATGTGCGCCTCAGCATCGACGGCAGCCGCCTGGTAATTCGCCACCGCCGCAACCGCGACTGGCTGTCGGCGCTCAGTTCAAACACCGGCCCGGTGCTGGTAACCATTACCCTACCCCGCCTTCGGCACCTAGAGCTGAGCGGCGCCTGCCAGGCCGACGTAAGCGGCTTCCGCGATGAGGCGCTGCGCCTCGAAGCTTCCGGCGCTTCGACGGCCTACCTCGACGTGAATGTGCCGCGCCTAGAGCTTCAAGTAAGCAGCGCCAGCTCGGCCAACCTCAGCGGTTCGGCCAACGAGCTATCCGTTGATGGCTCCAGCGCCAGCCAAGTAGAGGCCCGCGGCCTGCGCGCCAACAAGGTCAAACTCGACCTCAGCAGCGCTTCGCAGGCCAAGGTAAACGCCACCGAGGAGCTAAGGGCTGACCTAAGCAGCGGCAGCAACGCGCGCTACACCGGCCACCCCCGCAACATCGAGAAAGACCTGAGCAGCGGCAGCTCGCTCGAAGAAGAATAAATACCAGCGGCTCACGCTTAAATGGGGAGGGGTTACTGTCGTTCTGGCTATTGAACGACGGTAACCCCTCCCCATTTAAATTCTACGCACTGACACCTACCCGCCTATCTGCTTGGCTTTGTAGCCGTCTTTGAGCAAGATTTCTAGCACCTTGGCGCGGAAATCGCCCTGCACCACTATCTCGCCATCTTTGGCGCTGCCCCCTACCCCACACTTGGTTTTCAAGAGCTTACCGAGGGTTTGCAAATCCTCGTCGCGGCCCACAAAGCCAGTAATGAGCGTCACCTTTTTGCCACCGCGCTGCTTTTTATCGAGCTGCACGCGCAATTGCTGTTGCTGGGGGGGTAGGGTGGCGGCCTCGGCGGGCTCGTTGGTTTGGTAAGCGAAATCGGAGTTGGTGGAGTATATCACTCCCTGGCGGCGCGACTGGTCGTTTTTCATAGCGGCAAATACTTAGGCGGTAGCTGGTTGCTGGGTTAGCGCCTGCTGAATGCCATCCCAGAGGCCCACGCGGGCGGCCATGCACTGCGCGGCCACGTCGGCGGCCTGCTGCCAGCGCTGCGAGTCGGTAGCGCAGAGGTCGCGCACCATTTGCTGAGCTAGCGGGGCATGGTTTTCCTCATCAAGCTCGATGTGGCGGTTGAGATAATAAATAAACGTATCGAGCTGCCCCGGAAAACGCTGGCCCAAATCGGCCACCAAGTTGCGGAACATATCGGGGATAACATCTTCACGGCCAAACGTAAAGGCGGCTGCCACGGCGTGCGGCTGCCCGGCGGCAATCACGGCAAAAGTTTGCTTCACAAACTCCTGCACGAATGCCGGCGCTTGCGCGGCCGCCAGGGCAGCGGGCACACTGGCGCCTTCGGCCAAGGCGGCCAGTAGGCGCTGCGCGGGCGCCGTGTCGGCGCCGCACTCCTGCATGGCACGCAGGTAGAGCTCGAAGTGGCTGGTGGGCCGGCCCTCGGGGTCCACGTCCGTTTCTTCTTCCAGCACTATCTCGTTGATGAGGCGGCGCGTGGCGGGGTTGCCCTTGGGCACCCACGGTAGGGTCGTGCAGGTGAGGTCGCGCTGCAAAGCCTTCAGCAGCGACATAAAATCCCACACCGCAAAGACGTGGTATTGCATAAACACGCGCAAATCGTCGAGCGACTGAATGCGGCGGTACACCGAGTGGTCGACCAGCTGC
Organism: Hymenobacter ginkgonis; assembly: GCF_009755225.1. GTDB lineage: Bacteria > Bacteroidota > Bacteroidia > Cytophagales > Hymenobacteraceae > Hymenobacter > Hymenobacter ginkgonis. The sequence goes on along the minus strand of NZ_WQKZ01000003.1, from coordinate 842,242 downwards.
TGCCGGGCGGGTTGCAACTGCGCTTGCAGCTCCTGAATAAAATCTTGAGACACTGACTTTTGAAGTATAATATAAGAGATGTAATTACTTGCTGAACAAGATTTTATTCTGTTTTGCCAAAACGAATAAACTAAATCAACAAGCTACATGGTCCTGTAACGAGGAAGGAGGACTAGGGCGCCCTACCCTACCCAAGTAGTTTGATTAGCCAAGCATCTAGCCTACGTTCCCTACCCCCCTTCAGATTGCGGAGGCAGGCTATTTATACGGCTACTTCCAGGGCCAGGGGCAGTAAGCCTATTTCAAACTCGGTCGCGTGGCCTAAATAATCGCCATCGGCGTGGCAGCCGATGGGCGTGGCCGCGCGCACGGTGGCGCTGCGCGTGTGGCTATAGGCAGCGCCGCCGGTGCGCGGCAATGTGCCTAGCGCCATGCCCAGCACTACCTGCACGGCTCGCCAGGGGGGTAGGGCATCCATGAGGCACATGTCGAGCAGACCATCTTGCAGGTCGGCATTGGGGGCGATATAGGCGTTGTTGCCGTATTGCGAAGCGTTGGCGAAAGCCAGCACGTAGCAGTCCGTATGGAGCGTCAAGCCGTTGGTTTCGACTACCACTGGCACTGGCTCAAAGGTTTGATACTCCTGCACCGTCACGCGCAGGTAGGTACTCAGCCCGCGCGAGCCCGCCAGCGCAAATTGCTGGCTCACCCGCGCATCAAACCCCAGCCCCGCCGTGCAGAAAAAGGGCCGGCCATTCAGCGTGCCCACATCCATGCGGCTGAAAGCAGGCTGGCGCAGCCGGCGCAGCGCGGCCCCCAAGTTCAGGGGTACTTTGAGGTGGCGAGCCAAGCCATTGCCCGAGCCGCGGGGCACAATGCCCATGGCCGTGCCTTCCTGGTGCAGCAGCCCGCAGCCCACCTCGTTCACGGTGCCATCGCCGCCCACGGCCACCACTACCCGGCAGCCGGCCTGCGCCGCAGTGCGGGCTAATTCGGTGGCGTGGCCCGGGCCTTCAGTGGGGCACAGCACGTAGTCGCCGCTCGCCTCCGAGCCAAATTGGCGAGCCAGTAACGTCAGAAAATCGGCCCGCCGGCCAGTACCCGCCGTTGGGTTAAAAATAAAACAGGTACGCGGCATAGAGCAGTACAAAGCCCTTAAACGGGGGCTTCTAATAGAAAATAAAAAGGCCTGCCTAGCAGGCAGGCCTTCTATATAAGAGGTAATGGGCAGCAAATAGTGGCTAATGACTATGTAACTTTTGAACAGGGTTAGATAATCACGAACCAGTAAAGCTTAATCATTGCTCACTACCCTACCATTTTTGCCCCAACCTTCTGGATGAGGTCGGCGGTGCGGGTCGAATAGCCGGTTTCGTTGTCGTACCAGCCCACTACTTTTACCAGCGTACCGTTGGTCGAAGTTAATTCTGAATCGAAGATGCACGAGTGCGGGTTGCCCACAATGTCGATGCTCACCAGCGGGTCGGTGCTGTATTCCAGAATGCCTTTCAGCGAGCCTTCTTCCGATGCTTTTTTCACAGCATAGTTGATTTCCTGCTTCGAAGCCTCCTTTTTCAAAATCACGGTCAAGTCCGTGGTCGAACCGTCTGGAATGGGCACGCGCATGGCGATACCATCAAGCTTACCCTTCAATTGGGGTAGCACCAAGCCCACCGCCTTGGCAGCACCCGTGCTAGTTGGGATGATGCTGTAGGCAGCAGCCCGAGCCCGGCGCAAGTCCTTGTGCGGAGCATCTTGCAAGTTCTGGTCCGAAGTGTAGGCGTGCACCGTGGTGATGTAGCCCTTTTCAATACCAAAGGCATCGTCGAGCACTTTTGCCATGGGTGCCAAGCAGTTGGTAGTGCAGCTGGCGTTCGAAATAATGGTTTCGGCGCCCGTTAGCGTGTCGTCGTTCACACCTAGTACTACCGTCGGAATGTTGCCGGTAGCCGGAGCCGAAATGATGACCTTTTTAGCTCCAGCCGTGAGGTGCTGGCCAGCCCCTGCTTCGTCTACGAAACGGCCCGTGCTTTCGAGCACGATGTCAACGCCCATGTCCTTCCAAGGCAGCAGCTTGGGGTCGCGCTCGGCCAGAGCAGCAATGTGCTGACCGTTAACAGTTAGGCTGTTTTCATCATAGCTCACCGTGCCGTTGAAGCGGCCATGCACAGAGTCATACTTGAGCAGGTGGGCTAAGGTCTTATTATCAGTCAGGTCATTGATAGCCACAATCTCAATATTGTCGCGGCCAAGCAGCGACTTGAAAGTGAGGCGACCAATACGACCGAAGCCGTTGATAGCGACTTTAATTTTTGCCATGATATTGGAAAAAATGGAAGTATAACGGCCCACAAAAGTGGCACCGCTTAAATATGGGGCGAAGGTACGCTTTTCAAGGGCTTTGCCTAATAGCAATCTCCACGTATCTCGTTTGCAACAACAAAATCAATGAGCTCACAGTTTTTTTGCGGCTGAAAATCAGCGCCCTTTTGATTTCAAGCCACTTTTTTTAGGCCCAGGATTTGGTTTGAAGCCGCATTCTCGTACCTTTGCATCATCAAAACGAACAACGGTCCGTTCGTCTAGGGGTTAGGACAGTAGATTTTCATTCTACCAACAGGGGTTCGATTCCCCTACGGACTACTAAAAAACCGCTCTACAGTACGTAGAGCGGTTTTTCTGTTTTTCAGGGGACCCTGACTGTTCGCTCCAGCTTTCCAAGGCTCTCGGCATACACGGCCCAAGTGTATATTTCGGCCCCACCTAGCTCTTCATTAGAGTTTGCTTACGCGACACCTGTATGATTCCAGCGTTTATAGCTGACGGGTTGGAGAGCGAACAGGCCGCCCTTGAACAAGCCTACGCGCGCATTAGCCAGGATATGCGGCATCAGTATCTGTGTAAGGTTGCCGACTATCCCATCGCGGCCCGCCGTTTCGCCGAGTGGCCCTTGGCTTTTCAAACCCTCTCGCCGGCCCAGTTTGCTCACTTAGGCAGGTATCTCGTGCCCACTCAGGTAAAGCAACATCTCCCGGTCTACGGATCCGCTGATACCTTGTTTGTAGAGGCTATGCGAGCGCTCATGCAAGTATCCGCTGTCAAATAACCGCAGTCAATTACTTGATTTATAAGTATATATTCTGTGAGCCAATTAGTGGCAGAAATAACCAACTTACGAACTGCACTGCTAGTATGATAAGAGGGAGAATACTCTAGTTAAGAGTCAACGAGAAATGCTTTAAAAAAGGATTTTCACACGCGAGAAACGCTTTCTTGAAAACCACTTAATAAAAGACCCGTGGCGGTTCCAGAGTTCAGTGCGCCGTTCCTAAATCGCTTCCTCTGTCGCTGCGCAAACTTAGTGATACTCTGTGTACCTCTGTTAAGCGCGCCAAAACATACTGTTCGTGGCCGGCTAGTGGCCTAGTTGGATGACCAATACCATACTCCGAGGCTGTTTCACTAGGTGTTTGAATAGCTTTTTAGAGTTGCAATCTGCAGCGGCTAGCACCATCGTTTTGTGCGTGGCTGCCTGGCCCTTGGTGACTAGGCGCAGCAAGCCGTAGTGCAGCAGCAATTAGTCCAGAGCGAGTTCAACCGTACTTTGGCGCACTCGGCGCATGTGCTGACCCTGCCAAACAAATATGTTGCTAGTGCCAGCCCCAGAATAAAGGGCATCAAACGCTATACGAGTTATTTGCATCGGGGCGCGCTGGGCGTGCAATCGCCTTTGAGCGGACAGCGCGTACAGTCCTTCGCGTGCAGTCCTTATAGTTGGCGTCATAATTCCGCTGCCAGCTGCTATTGGGCGTACTACCATAGTTGCTAAAGGGCAGCAGTTTACCTGCTTGGCACTGATATGCATTCTTTTCTAGCAAGTAATTAAAGCCCTCGCTTGCAAGCCGCAAGGCACAGTACTCAACCAGCCATCGGTCACTAAACAGATTTTCCAACCGGCTGACCAGCATAAGCTTTAAAGAGCACCACCGGGTCGGGCGAGGGCTGGCTGGTGTGGTTGTAAAAAGCTTACGTCTGCTGCTGAAGGAAGTCTCATTACAGCAGTTCAGCGAGGCGACGGCAGAGATGGGCGGCACGCGCTCGGACAAGCGAGAGCACATAACGATTTTATCGGTGAACTGCTAGTGGCTTGCATAAGGCTAAGGTGCCGCTAGCCAGTCACCTAGTTCTGCAACAGTCACCGCGTCTTCTTAACTCAAATATAGAATCTTAAGCTGTTCGATGTTGCTCAACCACCACGAAATATTTTAGCAACAATTTGCTATTGATTTGTACCTTAGGGCTTATTCCCACCCTCTACGCTTTCTGTTCGTGTTCTCCTCTTCTTCTAGCAGCTATGCCGCCCTCTCGGATGCAGAACTGCTTATCGCCTTGTGTACCGATGATGAAGGTAGCTTCACTGAAATCTATCAGCGCTATTGCTATCAGCTATTTACGGTGGCTTACCGCAAGCTAAAGAACCGCGAAGTTGCGGAGGAATTGGTGCAGGACCTATTCGAAAATCTTTGGAATCGACGTGCCAGCCACGAGATAGCCCAGTTAAAGCAGTATCTATTTTCGGCGTTGCGCTACCGCATCATCAATTACGTTAAGGCGCAGCAGGTCCGGGCTGGCTATGAACTGTATTGCCGCTTGGCTGGCACCAAATTCGACACTACCACTGAAGACACGCTGGCTCATGGCGAACTCAGCGCTGCTTTATTGGCTGGGATGCGAAAGTTACCCGCTAAAACGCGTGAGATATTTCAGCTCAGCCGGTTAGAGCAATACTCAGTAGCCGAGATTTCGGGCCGGGTAAACTTGTCGGAAAAAACAGTAGAGTACCACCTCACCAAATCGCTCAAGTTACTTCGTAGCTACCTGCAGGATTTTTTGGTGTTGTCGCTGGTAATGTTTTACTATTTTTAAATTTATTTTTTCACTTATTAAATTACTAATATTCAGTATTATACGGCATTATACTCTATTATTTTATATAAAAGTTTGCTTGAGGCATTAGGGATAAACGCAGGTTTCTTGACTTGTTAAATAAGCGTTCCTAACCTCTTGCTTACCCGTGACGGAAACCGAATTTTATCAGTTACTCCAGCGCTACCTTGATGACCGCTGCACGCCCGCCGAGCGGGCGCAGGTGGCGCAGTGGTACAACAGGCTTCAAGAGCAGGAGCTAGCCGATTCCAAGCTACCCAAGCCGACACAACAAGCTGTAGAAGCCGCCATTTGGCAACGCCTGCGGCTCGACCCAGTCGCTGCTAAGCCTACCCCCCGCGTGCGGCGATTAATGCCGGACCTGTGGCGACAGCCCACCTTGCGCTGGGCGGCCGGGCTAGGGCTACTCGTGCTAGGCCTAGGCGGGTTGCTGCCCTACGCCCAGCACTGGCGGGCCACCTCGACAGCCACAGCCACTAGCATAGAAGCTGGCTGGACGCGCCACCGCAACACGACCCAGCAAGTACAGCTATTTCAGCTACCCGATGCCAGTAGGGTCAGCTTGCAACCCGGTAGTAGCCTACGCTATACCACCGCGCTGGCCGGACCACGGCGCGAAGTGTACTTAGATGGCGAAGCCTTTTTTCAAGTGCATAAAAACCCGCAACGGCCCTTTCTGGTATATACTAGCCAATTAGTAACCACCGTCTTAGGCACTAGCTTCGACGTAAAGGCTTATCCTGGTCGGGCGCAGGCACTGGTAGCCGTGCATGAGGGCAAGGTGTCGGTACAGCCTCGCGAAACTGCCCAGTTGAATGCTACGCCCATGCACCCGGCTAAGTTGGGTGTGCTGCTGCTACCCAACCAGCAGGTAGTGTATTCGTTGGACAGCCGTCGACTCAAGAAAGAATTGGTTGACCAACCAGCGGTGTTGGTGCCGCAGGCTTTTGAGTTTGAGGAACGGCCCGTAGCCGAAGTGTTTGCTGCGCTGGAAAAGGCTTATGGCGTGCCCATTCACTACGACCAGCAAAAGCTGGCAGGCTGTACGGTCAGTATCACCTTCTACGACGAGTCACTGTTTGAGAAGCTGAGTTTATTGTGTAAGTCGTTAAGTGCCTACTACACCTTGACCGATACCCAGATTACGATTCATAGTACGGGCTGCCAAGCCAGCCCTACTCCGCCGCACAGCTAAGCGGCGATTCGACTAAGCTGGTTAATAACTGGTTCGAGCAACCCAATCCTCCAGGTTTTCGCACACAATAGTTTGTTTTTCAATAATTTCCTGCATTTGCAAAAATGCTGAACGGTTCCCCTTTTTCTTTATTTCCCACCCTCACCCATGAAAAACCAGGTACCATTTTCTCCTCCCTTGCGGCCGTTGCTGCGGCACTTGCTGCTACCGGCTATGGTGGTCTGCCTTCAAACCAGCCCCGCGCTGGCGCACAAGTCTATCGCTCAAACGGTGTTAGAACGAGCTGTGACTTTACAGGCAGAAAGCCAGCCTATTAAGGCAATTTTGAGTCAACTGACTAAGCAAACCAAAATACACTTTGTGTACAGCCAGCAGCTAGTAGGGGCTGACCGCAAAGTATCGGTGCGCGTTCAAAACGCACCGCTGGCCACGGTGCTTGATGAAATTTTTGCACCTCTTAAAATTGAGTACGAAATAAACCACGACCGTGTCGTACTGCGACTTCCAACCAATTCTAATTCCGCAAATGATTCTTGGGGTTCTAGCTTGGCACCGCAGGCAGTGCCTGTTACGGGTAAGGTGGTCGATGCTAAAGGCACAGGCTTGCCCGGCGTCACGGTGCTCGTGAAGGGCACCACCAACGGCACGAGCACCGGCGCAGATGGTAACTTTACCATTCAGGCGCCCGAAAACAGCGTGCTGGTATTCAGCTTCGTGGGCTACACCCGGCAGGAACTGCCCGTGACCAGCGCGACTACTAGCTTAACTGTGACACTAGTTGAAAGTGCCCAGGGCCTAAACGACGTAGTAGTAATTGGCTACGGCACAGCCCGTAAGAGTGACCTGACGGGTGCCGTGGCCTCGGTAAATAGCGCGCAGCTGACGCAGGTAGCCACCTCCGACCCCGTGCAGGCCCTGCAAGGGCGTGTGGCCGGCGTGGAAGTAACTTCGAACAGCGGGCAGCCGGGCTCGGGCACCCGCATCCGGGTGCGGGGTGTGGGCACCATCAACAACAGCGACCCGCTGTACGTGGTGGACGGCATTCAAACCAGCGATATCGGCTTTTTGCTGCCCACCGACATCGAATCGACCGAGATTTTGAAGGATGCCTCGGCCACTGCCATCTACGGCTCACGCGGAGCCAATGGGGTAGTGCTCATTACGACTAAGCACGGCAAGGCGGGAGCTACGCAGTTCAACCTATTCGGCTACACAGGCTTTCAGCAAATCCGGAACACGCTGCCGCTGACCAACGCGGCCCAGTACTCGACGCTTGTGCTGGAGGCTTTCGCTAACGCGGGGAAAGCGCTGCCCGACTACGCCCCGCAGCTGCAAAATGCTATTGCAACCAACGCCGAAGGCATTGATTACCAGAAGCTGGTAACGCAGAAGGGCTTGATTACCAACTATAGCTTGTCGGCTTCGGGCGGCACCGAGCAAAACCGCTACCTAGTGAGCGGCAGCTACTTTCAGCAAAACGGCATTATCCAGAATTCGGGCTTCAAGAAGTTCGTGCTTCGGGTGAATGATGACGTGGTGCTCACCAAGCGCATCAAGGCGGGCGTGGCGGCCATCTTCACCAACAACAACCAGACGGGCAGCGGCGATGGGCAGGGGGGCTCGCAGCCCTACACGATATTGCAATATGCGCAGCAAAAAAACCCGGTTCTTGACCCGTTTGGCCCCAACGGGACGTATAACGACGACGTTATCACGCGCAACGCGCTGAACGTGCCGCGCCTCCTCGACGAGCAGCAGTATAACAAGCTCCAGAATAACAACCTGTTCACCAGCAGCTACGTCGATGTTTCGCTGTTCAAGGGGTTGTCGTTCCGCTCCACATTCGGCATTAACTACTTCAACAACCATCCCAAAGTCTACCAGCCACAGTACTACATCGGGCCGGTAGACCAGCGGGCGCAGAGCGCGCTCGTCGAGACGCGCAACGAAAACGTGAGCTGGGTGTGGTCGAACTACTTCAACTACAACAAGACGTTTGGGGATAACAGCAACTTATCATTCACTTTAGGCCAGGAGGCGCAGCGCGGCTACGGCAACGGCATTTCCATCACGGCCTACAACGTGCCACTCGATGCTACGCTGCAATACGCGTCGGCCTCGCGCAGCTCCAACAACGTGGTGCGCAGCTCGCAGTACGACGGCAGCTTGTCTTCCTATTTTGGGCGGGCCAACTATAATTTCCGCGACCGCTACCTCCTCACGGCTACGTTGCGCTTCGACCAGACTTCCAAATTCCTCGGGCCGGTGCGCACGGGCACGTTCCCGTCGGTGGGCGCGGCCTGGAATATCTCGAACGAGAGCTTCCTTAAGGATGTCAGCTACTTATCGGTGCTGAAGCTACGGGCCAGCTACGGCCAGGTGGGCAACCAGAACGCCGCCCCCAACTACGGCTACGCTTCGGTGGCGCGCAACAACCAAACCTACGTATTCAACAACCTGCCGGCCCCCGGCTTGGCCATCAGCCAGATAAACAACCCGGATTTGAAGTGGGAAACGGCCATTACGACCGACGTAGGCCTGGATGCGGAGTTTTTTAACAATAAGCTGACGTTTACGGCCGACTACTTCGAGCGCCGCACCCAGGACATGATTGCCCTGCTGCCGGTGCCCGACTACGTGGGCCAAGCCCCTGCCAGCGCCAACGTAGGTTCGCTGCGCAACCGCGGCCTGGAACTAGCCTTGAACTACCGCAATGCCATCGGCAAGCTCCAGTACAACGTGGGGGTTAACTTCACCAAAATCAACAACGTAGTAACTAGCCTGGGGGGCGGCAACGCCATTGCCAGCGGCAACGTGCTGCCGCAAATCGGCAACACGACCCTCACCGACGTAGGCCGCGAAGTCGCCTTCTTCTACGGCTTGCAGGCCCAGGGCGTGTTTCATAATCAGAGCGAGATTGACGCCTATAAAAACGCGGCTGGCGGGCTGGTGCAGCCCGGTGCCCACCCCGGCGACGTGCGCTACCAGGACACCAACGGCGATGGCCAGATTACGGCTTCCGACAATACGTACCTGGGCAGCGCCACGCCTAGCTTTAGCTACGGTGCCTCGCTGAACCTGAACTACTCTGGTTTCGATTTCAAGGTGTTGCTGTACGGCGTGCAGGGTGCCGAAGCCATCAACGGCGCGGCCTTTAACCTGTCGAAATCGGCCGACTTTGTAGGCGTGTGGAGCAACTTCTACGCGAGCCGCCTGGACCGCTGGACGCCCAGCAACCCCAACAGCGACCAGCCCCGCGTGACCTCGAACGATACCAACGGCAACGACCGCTTCAGCAGCCGCTACGTGGAAAACGCGAGCTACCTGCGCGCCCGCAACATGGAGCTGGGCTACACCTTGCCCCAGGTGCTGCTAGGCAAGGTGCAGGTGAAAGGGGCCCGGGTGTTTGCCTCGGTCGATAACGTGTTCACCATTACCAAGTACACGGGCTACGACCCCGAGATTTCAACCGTGGCTAACTACAATAACCCCCTGTCGTACGGCGTGGACTACGGCAACTACCCGCAGGCGCGCACCTACCGCCTAGGCTTCAATGTGCAGTTCTAATCAGCTATTTCCTACCCACTCTATATGAAACCCACCCGCGCCGCCGTATTGCTCGGCCTACTGCTAACCACTGCGCTTACTCCGGGCTGCAAAGACTTTCTGGACAAAGACCCCCTGGGTACCACTACCCAGGACAATCTTTTCAAAGACCCGACCAATGCCGTACAGGCCATTAATGCCGTGTACGACGTGGCCGCCTGGGACCAAGGCCCCAAGTGGGGCGACCCCAGCGGCCAGTACGTGGCCCAGACCTACGAATGGATGTTCGGGGACTTAATGACCGATGACTCCGAAAAAGGGGGTAGCTCGCCTAGCGACTTTGGGCCACTCATCGAACTCAAAACCTGGAACATTCCGCCCTCCAACCAAACCGTAACTACGCTGTGGGTGCACAGCTTCACGGGTATTGCGCGGGCTAACACGGTGATTAACAACATCGACGCGGGCACCATCGACGGAGCGCTGAAGTCGCGCCTGAAGGGCGAAGCGTTGTTTTTGCGGGCGTACTTCTACTTCAACCTGGTAAAGGGTTTTGGAGGCGTGCCGCTGTTTGAGAAGAGCGTAACGCCGACCGAGGCGCCCAACGTAACTCGCGCCACTATTGCTCAGACCTACGCTTTCATTGAGAAAGACCTGAAGGCGGCGGCGGCCCTGCTGCCAGAGAAGAACGCCGCCGCCGCCGCCGACCTGGGCCGGGCCACCAAAGGTGCGGCCAATGGCTACCTAGCTCGCGCCATCATGTACCAGCTCGGCACCGTGAATGGCAATAACCACACCTGGCAGGAAGTGTACGACATCACGAGCACCATTATCAGTTCGACCCAGTATAGCCTGTATCCCAACTACGCGGCCATTCACCAGGACGTTGGCGAGAACAGCAGCGAGTCTTTGTTCGAGATTCAGTTTGCCTCGGACAACAACACCTACGGCCCCATCTCGATTGGTACGACCAACAATATTTTTCAGAACAACCGCAAGACCTGGGGTTACGGCTTCAACAACCCCACGCAGAACCTGGTCGATGAGTTTGAAGCCAACGACCCACGCAAGGAAGTTACAATTATCAAAAACAACGACATCGTGCTGGGCATCCTCAATCCCGTCGATATCACGCAGAATGCCACGGGCTACTTCAACCGCAAGGCGGCCATCATTGCCCCCAACGCCCCGGAATCGGGTCCGCAGAACATCCGCAAGCTGCGCTATGCCGACATCCTGCTGATGAAGGCCGAAGCCGCCGCCCAGCTCAGCCGACCCGCCGAAGCCATAACCCTCGTGAACCAGGTGCGCGCCCGCGCCCGCATGTCGACCCGGCCGCCGGGCACCACGCTGGGCTCCATGAGCTACGACCCCACTAACGCCCCGGCCAATACCCTACCCGACCTGGTAGGCCTGTCGGGCAGCGCCCTGCTCAACGCCATCTGGCACGAGCGCCGGGTGGAGTTTGCCGAGGAGTCGCTGCGTTTCTGGGATTTGGTTCGCACTGGCCGCTACCTGGCTGTCCTGCCGGCCGACGTCCGGGCGCGGGCCATGTCGCACATTGCCACCGAAACTTCGGTGAACCCCACGCCGCTGCTGCCCATCTCGCTGAACGACGCCCAGACTTGGAAGCTGCCGCAAAACCCTGGCTATAATTAGAGCAGTGTTTAAGTCAGTGTACACGGGGTAGAGACGCAATACTTTGCATCTGGCGTCAGGACAAGCTGCTCAGCAACGTCAGACGCAAAGTATTGCGTCTCTACCCCACTCAACGACTGTACACTAATCTGAAGGAGCCTGCGGTAGCTTGTGCTTGCGCATAGGCAGTCCACGAAGAGCCCGTAGCCTGTGCACCCGCAGGCTGCGGGCTCTTTGTAAAAATAGGGGCGTTAAAGACGCCAACGATGCACTATTTCACCTGCGCCAAAGTGGACATAGCTCACATTCAGCTCGGTTTTGCAGTCAGATTATATGAGGATGCAGAGACGCATACCCTGACTGCAAAACCGCTTTAGGCAGGTGCCACCTATCGGTAGTGTTGCACTGAAAAACAGACTGTAGTTTAGCGCGACACCTGTTTAGTGGGCGACAACGCCACGCCGGTGCTCCCAACAGTAGTACCCTTCCCCATCAATGCGTACCAAACAATTTCTTGCCGCCTTAGCCGTGGGCATGCTGCCTACAACGGCGCTGCTTGCACAATCGATTGAGTTAGTCAATCCCATTCTAACTGGCTTTTACCCAGACCCAAGCATCACGAAGGTTGGCAAAGATTATTACCTGGTTAATTCTACGTTTTCGTACTTTCCGGGCATACCGGTGATGCACAGCCGGGACCTCAAGAATTGGCAGCAGGTCAGCAACGTCATCAGCCGGCCCTCGCAAATGAATTTTCTGGGCGACCGCATGACGCGTGGGCTCTTTGCGCCGGCCATCGAGTACCACAACGGGACTTATTACGTCACCTGTACGCTCATCGACCACAAGGGCAATTTTGTGGTGACGGCCAAAAACCCCGCCGGGCCGTGGAGCGACCCTACTTTCTTACCCGAAGTGCGGGGCATCGACCCCTCGCTGTATTTTGAGGGTGACAAGGCCTACGTCATCTACAACAGCGACCCGCCCGACAACAAGCCGCTCTACGACGGCCACCGGTCCATTAAGGTTATCGAGCTGAACCCGCAAACGCTGCAAACCGTGGGTGAGGCCAAAATCGTGGTGAACGGCGGCGTGGACTTGAGCAAAAAACCCGTTTGGATTGAGGGCCCGCACCTGATGAAGCGAGGCAGTTGGTACTACCTCTACGCAGCTGAGGGCGGCACGTCGGTCAACCACACGGAGGTCGTATTCCGCAGCAAGGCGGCCCTCGGGCCATTCGTGCCCTACGAGAAAAACCCCGTTCTTTCGCAGCGCGAGCTGCCCAAAGACCGCAAAGACCCCATTACCTCGGCGGGGCACGCGCAGTTTGTGGAAGGGCCGGATGGGCAGACCTACGCCATTTTTCTGGCCGTGAGACCGTACGAGGGAAACTACTATAACACAGGCCGCGAGACGTTTATTGTGCCCGTGGTGTGGCAAGACGAGTGGCCCGTCATGGACCCGGGCCCCAACGGCGTGCAGTATTCCTACAAGGCCAGCTATCCCGAAGTGAAGCTACCCGGCGCGCGGCCCCAGAGCGGCAACTTTGGCTACACCCTCACCTTCGAGAAGCAGCTAGACCCGGCGCTGCTGTTTCTGCGCACGGTCGATAGCACCAATTTCTCGTTGAGCAAGGCCAAGGGCCTCACCTTGAAGCTGAAGCCTGAAACGTGCGCGGAGCTCGGCAACCCAGCCTTTATTGGCAAGCGGCAGCAGCACATGTATAGCAGCGCCGAAACCGAGCTGACGTTCGCGGCCAAGGCGGAGAATGAAACGGCGGGTCTGGTGGCGTTTCAGGATGAGAAGCACTTCTACTACCTCTGCAAATCGACGGAAAATGGGCAGCCCGTAGTGCAGCTCTTTAAGAGCACAGCCGCCCCCAAGAAACCAGAGCTGCTGGCAAAAGCGCCGCTGAAAGCGGCCGCCGCCAAGGTGCAGCTGCGCATCAATGCTGATGGCGACACTTACAGCTTCTGCTTTTCGGAGGATGGCAAAACGTACACTTTGCTGAAAGACAAGGTAGATGCGCGCTTTCTGAGCACGCAGGTGGCGGGGGGCTTTATAGGCTGCCTGTTTGGGATGTATGGCACATCAGCCGGGCAGCCTACTACTAACACGGCCTCCTTTAAGTGGCTGAAATACGAGGGGCACGACCCCATGTACAAGAAATAAAAACCACCGGCTTGCCCGTTGGCCGTGAGCGACGGGCTGGCCGGCAGCCCCACTCACAACACTGGCATTAAATAACTAATTACAAGTAACTTATGGGCCATTATACAAAGCTGTCTATCGGTAGGCGGTTGGCGTTGTTGCTAGGTTTGCTGTACGCTGGCCTGGGCAACGTAGCCGCCCAGCGCGCGCCCCGACCGGCCCCCGCTAGCCAGCAAGGCGCTTTCTACACGGGCAAGTACCCTAGCCTGCTGCGGGAGGCGGGCTACAGCCAAGCCGACATCGACCAGAAGGTGGCGCAGGCCTACCACGACGTGTTTGAAGGCCTCAACAAGGTCTACTTCGAGGTGGGCGATTCCATGGCCTACGTGTCGGACGTGAAAAACCACGACGCCCGCACCGAAGGCCTTTCCTACGGTCTGATGGTGGCCGTGCAGCTCGATAAGAAAGAGGTATTTGACCGCATCTGGCGCTGGTCGAAGAAGTATTTGCAGCACCAAAGCGGGCCGCTGACGGGGTACTTTGCCTGGAGCATCAATACAGCCACGCTGAAGCGAAATTCGGAGGGTCCGGCCTCCGATGGGGAGCTGTATTTTGTTACGAGCCTGCTGTTTGCGTCTAATCGCTGGGGCAACGCTACCGGCATTAACTACTACCAGGAAGCCCGCCGCATCCTGGACGCGATGTGGCAAAAGGATGGCACCGGCGACGTGCACAACCTGCTGAATACCCAGCACAAGCAGATATCCTTCGTGCCGGTCGGGGATATGTACAACTGGACCGACCCGTCGTACCACCTGCCGGCGTTTCTGGAAGTGTGGGCCGCTTACGCCAAGGACGGGCACGAGCCGTTTTACCGGGCGTGCGCCGACACGTCGCGGGCGTTTTTGCACCGCGCGTGCCGCGCCGCCACGGGCCTCAACTACGACTACACCGAGTTTAGCGGCCAGCCCCACGCCACCAAGTGGGCGCCGCCGGCCTTTCGCTACGATTCGTGGCGGGTGCCCATGAACATTGCCATGGACTACGTGTGGTTTGGGAAGGATAAGGCCTGGCAGCAGCAGTATGCGCGGCGGTTTCAGGGGTTTTTGCGCGGCAAGGGCCTGCACACCTTCGAGGACCAGTTCAACGTGGATGGCTCGCGGCCCGATTTTATTCTGCCCGCCGGCAACGTCAAAAAGCTGCGGCATTCGCTCGGGCTGGTGGCTACCAGCGCGGCGGCCTCGCTCATGCGCCAGGACCAGCAGCTGGCCTTCGTGCACGCCCTCTGGGAGGCCAAGCTGGCGCCCTACGAGGATGGCTATTTCGACCCGTACTACGACGGCCTCCTGTATTTATTTAGCCTAATGCACCTGAGCGGTAAATACCAGGCTATCAAGCCTGCGCAGCCCTAACCACTCCCTGGCGTTGGTAGTCTTTCAGCTATGCTTTACTTTCTGAAGCGGAGTAGTTTACTCGTCGGCATCCTCTTCGCGGCGGCCGTTGGTGCGCCGCGGCTGGCGCAAGGGCAGCAGGCGCAAAACCCCGTACTGTTTGCCGATGTGCCCGACCTGTCGATGATTCGGGTAGGCAAAACGTACTACATGAGCAGTACGACTATGCACCTGAGTCCGGGGGTGCCCATCATGAAGTCGAAGGACTTGGTTAACTGGCGCTTAGTGAGCTACGCCTACGATACCCTGGCCAGCGTCGATGCCCTGAACCTGGCGCCCGGCCAGAGCACCTACGGGCACGGCTCGTGGGCCAGCAGCCTGCGCTACCACCAGGGCACGTACTACGTCAGTACGTTTGCCCAAACCACGGGCAAGACGCACGTGTATTCGACCAAAAACATTGAAAAAGGCCCCTGGAAAGCGATTTCCTTCCGGCCAAGCCTGCACGACCATTCGTTGTTTTTCGACGACGATGGCCGCGTGTACATGGTCTACGGCTCGGACAAGATTCAACTGGCCGAACTCACCGCCGACGTGTCGGGCCTCCAGCCGGGCACGACGCCGCAGGTCATCATCGAGAATGCCAGCGCCCCGGCCGGCCCCAATCTCGGCCTACCAGCGGAGGGGTCGCAGCTGTTCAAAATCAAGGGGAAGTACTACCTCTTCAACATCACTTGGCCCAAGGGCGGCATGCGGACGGTCATCGTGCACCGGGCCGACAACATTCAGGGGCCCTACGAGGGCCGCGTGGCGCTGCAAGACCTGGGCGTGGCTCAGGGCGGCCTCATCGACACGCCCGGCGGGGAGTGGTTTGCGTACTTGTTCCGCGATTTTGGCGCGGTAGGCCGCATTCCGTACCTGGTGCCGGTGCAGTGGCAAGCGGGCTGGCCGGTGCTGGGCACGGCAGGCAAAGTGCCCCAAACGCTGGCCCTACCCCCCAGCCAGGGCCTGATTTCCGGCTTGGTAGCCTCCGATGAGTTTGCGCGCCGGGCGGGCGAGCCGGCCCTGCCGCTGGTGTGGCAGTGGAACCACAACCCCGACAACGCCCTGTGGTCGCTCAGCGCCCGCACTGGCTACCTGCGCCTCCGAACCGGCCGCGTGGACACCTCCTTCCTGCTGGCGCGCAACACCCTGACCCAGCGCACCATCGGCCCGACCTGCACCGGCACGACGGCCCTCGACGTGTCGCACCTGAAGGACGGGGACTTGGCCGGCCTGGCCCTCGTGCAAAAGCGGTACGGCCTGGTAGGGGTAGACTACCGCAACGGCGCCAAAGCCATCGTCATGGTCAGCGCCGAGTCGGAAAAGCCCGTCGAGCTGCAACGCCTGCCGCTCACGCAGGCTACCGTTTACCTGAAGGCGGAATGTGACTTTACGGAGCGCAAGGACGTGGCGACGTTCTACTACAGCCTCGATGGCCGCACGTGGCAGGCCATTGGTGGGCCGCTCAAAATGGCCTACACGCTACCCCACTTTATGGGCTATCGCTTTGGGCTTTTCTCCTATGCCACCAAAAACCCCGGCGGCTACGCCGATTTCGACTATTTCCGCCTTGCGAACACGACCACCGCGCCGAAGTAAGCTGCGCGACACTGCGCCTGCCACCCCACCCCTTACCCCCTCCCTGACCTGATGGTGAATTACCGACTGTTTTATCTCCTGAGCGTGCTGGCCGGCCCGCTGTTGGGAAGCACTGTTAGGGCACAAAACCCGTTTATTACCAACCAGTTCACGGCCGACCCGTCGGCGCGCGTGTTTAATGGCCGGGTGTACGTGTACCCGTCGCACGATATTCTGGCCACCCCAGGGCGCGGCCGTGTCGGCTGGTTTGCGATGGAGGACTACCACGTGTTTTCCTCCGCCAACCTCACCGACTGGACCGACCACGGCGTGCTAGTGACGCAAAACAAGGTGCCCTGGGTGAAGCCCGACAGCTACAGCATGTGGGCGCCCGACTGCGGCTACCGCAACGGCAAGTATTACTTCTACTTCCCCTCTACCCCGCGGGATACTACTATCAATAAGGGCTTTACGGTGGGGGTGGCCGTAGGCGATAAGCCTACCGGGCCCTTCGTGCCGCAGCCGCTACCCATCAAGGGAGTGCGCGGCATCGACCCCAACGTGTTCATTGACAAGGACGGGCAGGCCTACCTGTATTGGTCGCAGGGCAACATCTACGGGGCCAAGCTGAAGGAGAACATGCTGGAGCTGGCCTCCGAGCCCCAGACGCTGGGCGAGCTGCCGACCAAAGGCCTCAAGGAAGGTCCCTACCTGTTTGAGCGCAACGGCACCTACTACCTCACCTACCCGCACGTAGCCAACAAAACCGAGCGCCTCGAATACGCCACCAGCACTAGCCCCCTGGGGCCGTTCACGGTGCAGGGCGTCCTCATGGACGAGTCGCCCACTGGCTGCTGGACCAACCACCATTCCATTCTGGAGTTCGAGAACCAGTGGTACTTGTTTTACCACCACAACGACTTGTCGCCAAGCTTCGACAAAAACCGGTCTATCCGCTTGGATAGCCTGTTTTTCGAGCCCACGGGTGCCATCCGTAAGGTGGTGCCCACCCTGCGCGGCGTGGGCCTGACTGACGCCCGGCAGAAAATTCAGCTCGACCGCTACAGCCGCCTGAGCAGCCACGGCGCGTCCATCGCCTTCCTGGATACCCTGAACAAGTTTCAGGGCTGGAAAACCGTGTTTGCCAGTCCCCAGGCCTGGGTGCAGTACAATGGGGTAGCCTTCGGCAAGCAAGCGCTCCGCACAGTGACGCTCCGCACGCAGGCTGCCGCGGGCGCCACGGTACAGCTGCGGCTAGACGGGGCCACTGGCCCGCTGCTAGCCCAGGTAACCGTGCCCAAGGGCAGCCAGTGGCAGGAGGTGAAGGCGCCCCTGACTGCATTCAAGCCCGGCACGCATACGCTGGTCGTTTCCTCCCAAACGAATAGCCCCGTGGCAATTGACTGGGTCAAGTTTGAGTGAGCATAGAAACCGTCGCCAGGCCTCCTATCGCCAGGCCGTCATGCTGAGCTTGCCGAAGCATCTCTACCGCTTCGTCTGGGCCGCTCAACGAAGCGGTAGAGATGCTTCGGCAAGCTCAGCATGACGGGCGGTTTTCATTTTTCAAACTTCTCAGACAGCCTTCAATACCTCGTTGGCCAACCTTTCTTCTGCGTTATGAAAAACGTATTTCCCACCATGCTAAGCGTTGCCTTGCTGAGCGCGAGCAGCGCGTTTGCTCAAAAAATAACGCCGCTGGAAGCGCCCAAGGGCTTCGACCAGCCGGTGGCAGGCATCGCCGCTGGCCGGATAGACAGCGTCAGCTACCCGTCGAAAACCGTGGGCACGGTGCGCAAGGCGCTGGTGTACACGCCGCCGGGGTTTTCCAAAAAGAAGAAGTACCCGGTGCTGTACCTGCTGCATGGCATCGGTGGCGACGAGAAAGAATGGCTGAAGGGCAGGCACCCGCAGGTGATTCTGGATAACCTGTACGCGGCGGGCAAGCTCAAGCCGATGCTGGTGGTGATGCCTAACGGCCGGGCCATGCCCGACGACCGGCCCATTGGCAATATCTACGGCCCCGACAAAGTAGCCGCCTTCGCCAACTTCGAGAAAGACCTGCTCACCGACCTCATTCCCTACGTCGAAAAGCACTACCCCGTGCTTACTAATCGCGAAAACCGGGCCATTGCCGGGCTGTCGATGGGCGGGGGCCAGTCGCTGGATTTTGGGCTCGGTCACCTCGATAAGTTTGCCTGGGTAGGCGGCTTTTCGTCGGCTCCCAACACCAAGCAGCCCGAGCAGCTGGTGCCCGACCCCGAAAAAGCCAAAAAGCAGCTCAAGCTGCTTTGGATTTCGTGCGGCGACGCCGACGGGCTGCTGCCCATCAGCCAGCGCACCCACGACTACCTCTACCAGCACAACGTGCCGCACGTGTACTACCTCGAAGCGGGCGGGCATGACTTTAAGGTTTGGAAAAACGGGCTGTACATGTTCTCGCAGTTTCTGTTTAAGCCCGTGGATGTGGCAGCGCTGCCGACCTACACCGTGCTAGGCACGCCGGCCGCCACCAACGTGCGCAACGCCAAATACCCGCAGATTTTGCCCGATAACCGCGCCGTATTTCGCCTAAAGGCCCCCGGCGTGCAGCAGGCCCAGCTAGACCTGGTGCGGAAATACGACATGGTGAAAGACAGCAGCGGTACCTGGACGGTGACGACCGACACCCTGAGCCGGGGCCTGCACTACTACTCGCTGGTGCTCGACGGCCTGCCCATCGCCGACCCCGCCAGCGACACCTTCTACGGCATGGGACGCATGGCCAGCGGCATCGAAGTCCCGTACCGGGGCGGCGACTTTTATGCCCTTAAAGATGTGCCCCACGGCCAGGTGCTGCGGAAGCGCTTTTACTCGAAAGTCACGAATTCGTGGCGGCAATTCTACGTGTACACGCCGGCCGGCTACGACGCCAATACGGCCACCAAGTACCCGGTACTGTACCTGCTGCACGGCGGCGGCGAAGACGAAACTGGCTGGGCCAAGCAAGGCAAAGCCGACTTGATTCTGGACAACCTGATTGCCGCCCAAAAGGCCAAGCCCATGCTCGTGGTGATGCTCGACGGCAATATGGGCGGCCCCGGCGGCCTAGCTGGCTTCAACGAAGGCACACTCAAGCGCTTCGAGGACGAGCTGAAGCAAACCGTGCTGCCGGTGGTGGAAAGCAGCTACCGCGTAGCAGCCGGGGCCCAAAACCGGGCGCTGGCCGGGCTGTCCCTCGGGGGCCTGCAAACGCTCTACGCCGGCCTGCGCAACACCGACCAGTTCCAGTATCTGGGCGTGTTCAGCTCGGGCTTTTTCGCCAACAACCCCCAGCTGTCCGACCCGCAGTACGCCTTCATGAAGGCCAACGCGAGCACCATCAACACCAACCTCAAGCAGCTGTGGCTCTCGATGGGCGGGCCGGCCGACATCGCCTACGCCAACAACAAAGTGATGCGGGCCAAAATGGATGAGTTAGGCATCAGGTACGCCTACAGCGAGTACTTCGGCGGCCACACCTGGCCCGTCTGGCGGCACGACCTGTACCTGTTTGCCCAGACGCTGTTTTAGGTAATTTCTGCTTTCGCTTCTTTCGAATTTTCCTATGCTGTTTCGATGAAAAAGACCTTTCTTTTTCTGCTCACGGGCCTGCTGGCCGCCGGCGCCAGCCAGCCCCTGCGGGCGCAAAACCCGATTATCAAAGACGCCTTCACGGCCGACCCGGCGCCGCTAGTGTACCGCGATACGCTGTTTTTGTACACCGGCCACGACACGGCCTCGGTGCAGGAAACGAACTACAAGATGCCCGACTGGCGCATCTACTCCACCACCGACATGGTGCACTGGCAGTCCTACGGCAAGCGTCTCTCGCCCAAGACCTTCGCCTGGGCCACCGGCGATGCCTACGCGGCGCAGTGCGTGTACCGCAACGGCAAGTTCTACTGGTTTGTGGCCACGTTTCATAAGAAAGACGACCAGAGCCAGGGCGGCGCGGCCATCGGCGTGGCCGTGTCGGACCGCCCCACCGGCCCGTTTAAGGATGCCATCGGCAAGGCGCTTATCGTGAATGAGATGACCACCGATAAGCCGCACGCCTGGGACGATATCGACCCCACCGTGTTCATCGACGACGATAAGCAGGCCTACCTCTACTGGGGCAACGGCAGCTGCCGGTGGGTGAAGCTCAAGGACAGCATGACGGAGCTGGCCGGCCCCATCATCACCTTCACCCCCAAGAACTACATCGAAGGTCCTTGGGTGTACAAGCGCAAAAAGCTGTACTACCTCGTGTACGCCAGCGCCGGCACCAAGCCCGAAATGATTGACTACTGCACCGCCCCCAGCGCCACCGGCCCGTGGACGTACCAGGGCATCATCCAAGGCAACGTGCCCAACAGCTTCACGACTCACCCCGGCATCATCGACTACAAGGGCAAGAGCTACTTCTTCTACCACAACGGCTCCTTGCCCACCGGCGGCAGCTACCGGCGCTCCATTTGCGTCGATGAGCTGCACTACAACTCAGACGGCACTATTAAGCCTATCGTGCAGACAACCAGCGGGGTGGCACCCGCTAAGTAACGCCTATTGCTTACTGAAGTGGTCAAGTAAATTTGGAGAGAATGGGGTCTTACCCTTTCGTATGTCGTGAAAGACTGAAGAGCGTGTTTAGAAATCGGGCAGCGAAAAAGACGATTAGATAAGTTGCCAACCTGCGCTAAGTATACTCGTAAGGCCTACGCCAGCTAGTGGCTTCATTCTTTCCTTTTCCTAACTATTTGCCTGATGGACAGCATCAATCAACAACAACCCGAGCACAACCACGAAGACTTGCACCAAGCCGACGCGGTGAAGAAAATCAAAGAGCTGGCGAACAAAACCAACACCTGCTTCTTCAGCACCAAGTTTCGGGCCGCCACCGTGCCGGCCACCCGGCCGATGGCCGTGCAGCAGGTTGATGAGGAAGGCAATTTCTGGTTTCTCAGCTCTAATGACAGCCACAAAAACCAGGAGCTTCAGGAAGACAACCGAGTGCAGCTACTCTTTCAGGGCTCGGCGCATTCCGACTTTCTAAGCGTGGTGGGCACAGCTACCATCTCGACTGATAAAGCGCGCATCCACGAGTTGTGGAATCCGATTTTGAAGGCTTGGTTTACAGAGGGCGAAGACGACCCGCGTATCACCGTTATCAAGGTAGCCGTGACGGATGGCTACTACTGGGACAACAAACACGGCAACGCCGTGGCGTTGGTCAAAACAGCTATTGGGGCCGCCATCGGCCAGACTTTGGACGACTCTATTGAAGGTAAGCTGTCAGTGTAAGTATTTGCTAAATAGCACTAAAAAATAATCCGGTTCAGCTACGCTGGACCGGATTATTTTTTAGTGCCAGTCACTTGGCTGGCTGCCAGAACATAGCATCTCATGAAACCCCTCGTACCCAGCACTTCCCTTGACCACCGCATTTGGTTAATTATCACTATCCTGTTTCTGGATGTGGTGGCGAGCTCGGCCATCGGGCCGGTGCTGCCAGCCTTTGTGCGCGGCCTGATGCAGCTGTAGCTGAGTACGGCGCTTTTTCTGGGGATGCCGCTGTTTTCGGCCCCCGTACTGGGTATGCTCAGCGACCGCTACGGCGCGGCGCAAGTCATTAGCATGGCTGGCTCCACGGCTAAGGCACATGCTCACTGTAGCACTACCTAGTCCGTGGGCAATAATAGCGAAATAAAACGTTGTTTGACCCAAAGCGCTGTAGTCGTTTTGACGTACTTTTCTACCCTTACCTGTTCCTCCTAGTGTTGTTACCCCTACCCTTTTACTACCCCGCGTGCGCCTGCCGAAACTGCCGGGGCGAACTGCCCATCACCTTTGTAAATAAGCGGGAAAAATAATACGCATCCTCAACACCCAATTGCCCTGCTATATCCTTGACTGGCAAAGCAGTGTGCAATAGCTGCTCACAGGCTCGCTGCACCTTCAACGAGTTAAAAAACATGATGGGCGGCCGCCCGGTCTGAGCCCGAAATAAGGCCGAATAGTGCGAGCCCGACAGCCCCGCCTGCTTGGCCAGCTCGGGCACCGTCACGGCCCGTTCCAAATGTTGCCGCATGTAGGTAATGGAGTTGGCTACTACCTCGGCGGCAGCGGTGGGCTGCGCCACAAGGCTTCCCACTGGGGCCAGCGTAGCCAGAAAGTGTGGCAAGTGGAGGCAGGCCTGCACCAGGCTATCGGGCTCGGGCAACTGCATTAGTTGCGCGAAAATGGCTTCAAACAAACGCAGCCGCTCGTCGGCAAACGTTATAGTAATTGGCTTACCCAAAGAGCTTTCGCATAAATAGGTATAGAGCGCGGCAGCTTGCGAGCCTGCAAAGTGCAGCCAATAAATAGTCCAGGGAGTGGCATCGTCGGCTCCGTAGCGATGGGCCGTTTCGGCCGGCAGAATTATCCATTGGTTGGCTTTGAGCGCCCGCCGCCCCTCCCCTCCTATCTGGTACCAGCCCTCGCCGTGCACGCAGTAGAGCAGGATGTACTGGGGGCTACCCGCGCGCCGCGCCCGCTTATGTAAGCGAGCGGCGGGGTAAAAACCGATATCGGTGAGGTACAGCCCCTGACACAACGGGTGGGCGAGCAGCTGCGCGAGCAGCGGGGCAGGCATGCTGTACGAGCGCTGCCCCCGAAAACCGTCTTTCATACAGGCGAGGAAGTACTTTTGACGAACCCAAATATAAGCGTATTGTCCATCTTTTCAGTTGGAAAAGCTATTTGTGTTCGGGGGTGTACTTTCCACCTTTGTGCTGCTTCGCTCTACTGTTCCCACCCGCTATGCCCTACGTTCTTCCCGCCCCGCCGGCCCCAGGTACCAGTGCCGTCAATACGCCCTACGTGGTGGGCATTGCCTTCATTGCAGCGCTGGGCGGCTATCTGTTCGGCTTCGACTTTGCGGTGATTTCGGGGGCGCTGCCGTTTTTGCGGCGCGAGTTTGCGCTCGATGCCTGGTGGGAAGGCTTTCTCACGGGCTCCCTAGCGCTGGGCTGCATGGCCGGGTGCTTGGTGGCGGGCCAGCTGGCCGACCGCTATGGGCGGCGGCCGGGACTGCTGCTGGCGGCGGGCATCTTCGCCGGGTCGTCGCTGGCGATGGCCTTTGCGCCGGGCCTAGCGCTGTTTGTAGTGGCGCGCTTTGCGGCTGGTATTGGCGTGGGCATGGCGTCGATGCTGAGTCCGCTTTACATCGCTGAGGTGTCGCCGGCTGCCGTGCGGGGGCGCAATGTGGCCATCAACCAGCTCACCGTGGTAGTAGGTATTCTGGTGACGAATCTGGTGAATTACCTGCTAGCTGACCAAGGCCCCGATGCCTGGCGCTGGATGTTTGGGCTGGGCGCAGTGCCGGCAATACTGTTCTTGGTGGGCGTGCTGTGGCTGCCCGAAAGCCCCCGCTGGCTGGCCCAGGCGGGCCAGGTACCACGGGCCGAAGCCGTGCTGCATAAAATCGGCAACCCCGCCTTTGTGGAAGCCACGCTGGCTGAATTGGCCACGCGGGCAAGCAGTGGCGAACCCAAGGCCCGGTTTCGTGATGTGCTGAGCGCCGACGTGCGGCCGGCCGTGGTGGTGGGGGTAGTACTGGCTGTATTCCAGCAGTTTTGCGGCATCAATGTGGTGTTCAACTACACAAGTACCATCTTCGCAGCAGTGGGCGCTGACTTGAACCGCCAGCTGCTCGAAACCATTGGTATTGGCGTGGTAAATCTGGCTTTCACACTGGTAGCTATGTTCTTAGTCGATAGATTGGGGCGGCGGCCATTGCTGCTGTTTGGGGCGCTGGGACTGACGGTGAGCTACCTAGCGCTGGCTTTTTTGCTGCAAACGCACGCCGCACCTGGGCTGGTGTCGGGGGTGGTGCTGGCGGCCATTAGCACTTATGGGCTGTCGCTGGCCCCGGTGACGTGGGTGGTGATTTCCGAGATTTTCCCGACCCGCATCCGGGGCGTGGCCTCGTCGGTGGCGACGGTGGCGCTGTGGGGTGCCTATTTCATGCTGGTATTCACCTTTCCCATTATGGTTCAGGCTATTGGCACTTACGGGCCGTTCTATCTGTACGCGGGTATTTGCCTGGCGGGCTTCTTCTTCGTGCGAGCCAAGGTGAAGGAAACCAAAGGCCAGACGCTGGAGCAGCTAGAAGGCACCTTCGCCCGGCATTGAGGACAAACCGCCCAGTCATGCAGAGCGTAGCGAAGCATCTCGCGTGGGGTAGTAATTCTCAATCGATTGAGTTAGTTGAAGCACGCGAGATGCTTCGCTGCGCTCTGCATGACCGAGTAGTTTTCTGCATGGCCAGATAGTTTCAGATATAGATAAAAAACTCATACTTATGCCCACTTCCGAAGTCTACATCTGGCAGGAAACCGTACTCATTCCCACCTATGGCATCGGTGAGCCCGACCGCAACCCGATGTTTTTCGAGAATCGGGTGTATCAGGGCAGCAGCGGCGCGGTGTACCCGCATCCCATCGTCGATAAGATTTACGATACTAAGACCGACCAGCCCTACGTGGGGCTGTTTTTGGAGAATGAATACCTGAAAATCATGATTTTGCCCGAGCTGGGCGGGCGCGTGCAGCTGGCCTACGACAAGCTGGCAAAGCGCCATTTTGTGTATCACAACCAAGTGATTAAACCCGCGCTGGTGGGCCTCACGGGGCCGTGGATTTCGGGCGGCATCGAATTCAACTGGCCCCAGCACCACCGGCCCAGTACGTTTGCGCCCATCGACTACCGACTCGAAGAGCACCCTGACGGCAGCAAAACCGTGTGGGTGAATGAGGTAGAGCGCATGTTCCATACCAAGGGGCTGGCCGGCTTTACGCTGTATCCCGGCCGCGCCTACCTCGAAATCAAGGCCCAGCTTTACAACCGCACACCGCTGCCCCAGACGTTTTTATGGTGGGCCAACCCCGCCGTGCGCGTCAACGACGACTATCAGTCAGTGTTTCCGCCCGATGTCAACGCCGTATTCGACCACGGCAAGCGCGACGTGTCGGCGTTTCCCATTGCCACGGGCACTTATTATAAGGTCGACTACGCGCCAGGCACCGACATTTCGCGCTACCGAAATATCCCGGTGCCAACCTCCTACAT
The DNA here is from genome assembly GCF_009755225.1 of Hymenobacter ginkgonis. Lineage (GTDB taxonomy): Bacteria > Bacteroidota > Bacteroidia > Cytophagales > Hymenobacteraceae > Hymenobacter > Hymenobacter ginkgonis. Next base: position 816,643 of record NZ_WQKZ01000003.1, on the reverse strand, counting down.
GGCCATCAACTCGGCCTATGACTTTGTAGGCGGCTACGAGCACGACACCCAGGCCGGCCTGCTACACGTGGCCGACCACCACGTATCGCCCGGCAAGAAGCAGTGGACCTGGGGCCACGGTGATTTTGGCCGCGCCTGGGACCGCAATCTCACCGACGAAGACGGTCCCTACATCGAACTGATGACGGGCTTGTTCACGGACAATCAGCCGGATTTCAGCTGGCTGATGCCCTACGAGGAAAAGACGTTCACGCAATATTTCCTGCCTTACCGAGCGCTGGGCGTGGTCAAAAACGCCACCCAGGACGTACTGCTGAATGTAGAATTAACTGCTAACGAAGCCGTAGTACAGGTGTTCGCCACGTCGGCGCAGCCCGACTGCCGGGTGTTGCTGCTGGTAGCCGGTCAACTAGTCCTCAACGAAACTCAGGACTTGGCACCTGAGCGCCCTTATGCCCGGCGCTTGCCTATGCCGCCCGGCACGACGGAGTCCGACCTGCACATGCGCGTGCTCGGCGCGGCTGGCACCGAACTGCTGCACTACGCCCCCGCCACCAACCGCCAGGCCGCCCTGCCCGAAGCCGCCCGCCCCGCCCTACCCCCCACCGAGGTAACCAGCAACGAGCAACTTTTCCTCACCGGCCAGCACCTGGAACAGTACCGCCACGCCACCTACAGCCCCGTGTCGTACTACGAGGAAGCCCTGCGCCGCGACCCCTCCGACGCCCGTTGTAACAATGCTCTCGGCCTGTGGCTGTTGCGCCGGGGTCAGTTTGCTCAAAGCGAGGTGTATTTTCGGCAGGCGGTGGCCACGCTCACCCAACGCAACCCCAACCCCTACGACGGCGAGGCCTATTATAATCTGGGCCTCAGCCTGAAATACCAAAACCGGCCGGACGAGGCCTACGAGGCGTTTTTCAAAGCCACCTGGAGCAGCGCCTGGCAAGACGGCGCCTACTTCGCAGTAGCACAGCTCGACCTTGCGCGGGGCCATTACGCGCGGGCCCTGACACACCTGGGCTGGTCCCTAGACCGCAACGCCCGCAACGGCCGTGCCTATGTGCTGCAAGCGGTAGCTCTGCGCAAACTCGACCAGCCTGACAAAGCCCTGCAAACGTGCATCGTAGCACTCGAACGCGATGGGTTCAACCTGGGTGCGTTGGCTGAGCAGTCGGCTAGCTACGAAGCCCTCGGCCAGCCCGTAGAAGCCGCCCACAGTTTGGCCCAGCTGCACGAGTTGGCCCGCGCTGAAGCCCATAACTACCTCGAATATGCTCTCGATTACGCCGCTGCCGGCCGCTACAGCGAGGCCATCAAACTGCTCTATTCGGCCCTACCCCTGGCTGCGCCCGACCTGCTGCTGCGCTACCATCTGGCTCATTTTCACCATTTGGCTGGCAACGAAGCAGCAGCGCTGTCGCACTTGCAAGCCGCGGCCGATACGCCCGCCAGCCTATATTTCCCCAACCGGCTCGAAGACCCGGCGGCGCTGCAATGGGCTACCGCTACCCTCCCCGCTGATGCCCAGGCCCCCTACTTACTCGGCAATTTGTGGTATGATAAGCGGCAGTACGCCGAGGCCATTACGGCTTGGGAAGAGGCCGGGGCTCGCCAGCCCACTTTCGCCACGGTGTGGCGCAACCTGGGCCTGGCGTATTTCAACAAGCGCCATGACCCATCGCAAGCATTGGCCTTCCTTGAGCGGGCTTTTGCCTTGAATCCAGGAGACGCTCGGGTATTTATGGAACTCGACCAGTTGCGCAAGCGCCTCAATCACAGCCCACAGGCGCGGTTAGCGCATTTCAAAGCCCACCCCGTATTGGTTGAGTTTCGGGATGATTTGGCATTGGAGCGAGCGGCGCTCCACAACCTGCTGAACCAGCCGGCGCGGGCTTGCGAACTGCTATTGGCGCGGCAGTTTCACCCCTGGGAAGGCGGCGAGGGCAAGGTGGCTGGCCAGTACCTGCACAGCCTGGTCGAGCTAGCTAAAACCGACCTGCGCGCCGGGCACTACGCGGCAGCAGTAGCTTGGCTCACGCAGGCGCTGGCCCCTTCCTACCCACCCAATCTGGGCGAAGGCAAATTACCTGGCGCTCAGGAAAACGACACCCATTATTGGCTCGGCTGTGCCTACCAGGGCTTGGGCGAGCTTACGCTGGCCCGCCAAGCCTGGCAGCAGGCCGCTGCTGGCAGCGCCGCACCCGCCGCCGCGCTGTTCTACAACGACCAGCAGCCCGACAAGATATTCTACCAAGGCCTGGCCTTGCGCCAACTGGGCCAGCACGACGCGGCTCAAACCCGATTTGAACAGCTGCTGGCCTACAGTCAAGAGCACCAGCACGACACCGTGCAGCTGGACTATTTTGCCGTGTCGCTGCCCGATTTGCTGATTTTCGACGACGACCTCAGCCGCCGCAACGCCATCCACTGCCAGTACCTGATGGGCTTAGGCCACTCCGGCTTGGGCCAGCCCACTGCTGCCGAAGCCGCTTTCCACGAAGTACTGCGGCAGGATGCCGCCCACCTTGGGGCTCACACGCACTTGGCGCTGCTCGAAACGCTGGCAGCTGATGCGCCTGCTGTCGGATAGCGGCCGGCCTTCTCTTTATGAAAACCTGGTTCATCAACTTTCTTTTCCTGCTCGTAGTCGACGCGGCCAGGCCGGCTCAGGCCCAAACCGGACCGCTGATGGTAGATGCCACCGCGCCCACCCCGCCTCCCGAAACCGGCTACCTGCGCCTGGGCACGAGCACCGCGCCCGGCGGCCACACCTTGGGCGTGAACAGCCAGTACCTCACCCGCGACGGCCAGCCCTGGCTGCCGGTTATGGGCGAGTTTCACTTCGCCCGTTTCCCGCGGGCACGCTGGGAGGCGCAGCTGCTCAAAATGAAGGCCGGCGGCGTGCAAATCGTGGCTACCTACCTGTTCTGGATTTTTCACGAGGAAGAAAAGGGCAAATTCGACTTCAGCGGCGACCGGGATTTTCGCTATTTTCTCCAGCTCTGCGCCCGGCACAACTTGCTGGTGCTGGCCCGCATCGGCCCCTGGAACCACGCCGAGCTGCGCAACGGCGGCTTCCCTGATTGGGTAGTAAAAGAGCTGCCGGCCAGCGCCTTGCGCAGCAACGACCCCGCTTACCTGGCCGCCGTGCGCCCCTACTGGCATCAGCTGCGCGCCCAAACCCGCGGCCTGCTCTGGAAAGACGGCGGCCCCATCATCGGCATTCAGCTCGAAAACGAGTACAACCGCGGCAAAACCGGCCAGGGCGCAATCCACATTGCCGAGCTGAAGAAAATGGCCCTGGCCGAGGGCTTCGACGTGCCGCTTTACACCGTAACCGGCTGGCAGGGCGCCCGCTACCCCGAGCAGGAAGTGCTGCCCGTGTTCGGCGGCTATCCCGACGAGCCCTGGGGCCGCGGCCCGTCCAAAATGCCGCCGGTGGAAGTGTATAATTTCCGGTTCAAAAGCCGCGAGGGTGGCAACCTGGGCATCCAGGGCGGCGAAACTGCCGTGCGCAACAACCCCGCCCAACTGGCGCACTATCCCTTTTTAGGAGCTGAATTCGGGGGCGGAGTTCCGGTGATGTACCGCCGCCGGCCCCTGCTCGCGCCGGCCGACGTGGCATCTATGCTGCCGGTTCAGTTGGGTTCGGGCGTGAATCTGTATGGCTACTACATGTTTCACGGCGGCCGTAACCCGCGCGGCCGGCGGTCGTGGCTGCAAGAGTCGAGCCGCACCGGCAGCTACAACGACCTGCCGCGCATCGGCTATGATTTTCAGGCCCCGTTGGGCGAAACCGGGGCCGAGAGCCCGCTTTTCAGCCAGCTCAAGCTGGTGCATTATTTCCTCAACGATTTTGGCGCGCTGCTGGCTTCCATGGCCCCGCACGCCCCCGCGCAGCAGCCCGCCAACGCTGCCGACCTCATGGTGCCGCGCTGGGCGGTGCGCACCCGGGGCCAACGCGGCTTTCTGTTTTTCAACAACTACGTACGCAACTACCCAACGCCAATGTGGCCGGGCGTGCAGTTCACGGTGCAGCTGCCGGGCGAAACGCTCACGTTTCCGCAGCAGCCCATCACCGTGCCGGCCGGCAGCTACTTCATCTGGCCCTTCAACCTCGACCTGGGCGGGGCGCAGTTGAAATACGCCACCGCGCAGCTGTTCACCAAGTTGCAGGTTGGCAATGAGCCCTACTATGTATTCTTTGCCCAGCCCGGCATTCCGGCCGAGCTGGTGTTTGATGCCGTCAGTGTGCAGGAAGTTAGCGCAGCCAGCGGGCCGGTAGCCGCCGTGGATGGGCAGTTCCGGGTGGCCGGCATCGTGCCTGGCCCTGGCGTGGCGCTTACGGTGCAGCCGCGCACCGGGCCGGCCGTGCGCATACTGGTTTTGACCGAGGAGCAGGCCCGCCACACCTGGAAAGCGCCGTTGGCCGGGGCCGAGCGGCTGGTGCACACGCCCCAGGAAATCTATTTCGACCACAGCCAGATACAGCTGCAAAGCGAAGGAGAGCCGGCCTTTGCACTCGGCATTTTCCCGGCCTTACCCACCACTCCCAGCGGCAGCCTGCCGCTGCAAAAAGGCAGCCTGGAAGGCGTGTTTCAAACCTACGCAGCCACTGCGCCAGCCCGCACCATCGGGGCCACGGCGCAGATTGAGCAGCCAGGCGGCCCGGTGCCGCCCATCCGCCAGGGCGGGCCGGCCAAAGGTGCCGTAGAGCCCAGCGATACCGCCTACCAGCAGGCAGCAAGCTGGCGCATTGCGCTGACTAATGCTAATCTAAATAACCTGGATGACGTCATTTTACGCTTCACCTACGCCGGCGATGCCATCCGACTGGCGGCAGGTACTACCCTGCTCACCGACGACTTTTACAACGGTGCGCCCTGGCGGGTAAGCTACCGCAACATTGCCCCCGACCTCAAGCAGCGCTCCTTGCGACTGAGCATTTTGCCGCTACGCCAGGACGCCCCCATCTACCTCGAAGACGGCCGGCGGCCCAGCTTCCCGGCCAGCGGGCAAGTGAGCGAGCTGCGGCAGGTCGAGGCCATTCCGCGCTACCGGCTGGTGGTCACAACCAAGCCTTAACTGTTTAACTCTTAAAGAATAACCGTGCGCTCTTTTATTGTTTTTTGCGTGGCGCTGCTGGGGCTGCTTGGCGGCCGGCCGGGCCAGCTGAGGGCGGCCGAAATACTGCCGTTGGCCGGCGAGTGGCGCTTTCGGGCTGATGCCCAGGATGCCGGCGTAGCGGAACGCTGGTTTGCTACCCCTCTGCCCGAAACTGTACGCCTGCCCGGCTCGATGGCCGAAAACGGCAAGGGCGACCCCATTTCGCTGCGCACGAAGTGGACGGCTACCATCTACGACAGCTCGTGGTTTTTCAACCCGCGCATGGCCAAGTACCGCCAGCCCGACAACTTCAAAATCCCGTTCTGGCTCACGCCCGCCACCTACTACGTAGGCGCGGCCTGGTACCAGAAAACCGTCGAGATTCCGACGGCCTGGCGCGGCCGTCGGCTGGTGCTATTCCTGGAGCGCGCCCACTACCAGACCCGCGTCTGGGTTGATAATACGGAAATCGGCCAGCAAACTTCGCTGGTAGCTCCGCACGAATACGACCTCACGGCGGCCCTCACGCCCGGCGCGCACACGCTCACGGTGCGGGTCGATAACCGCCTCACAGTGCTCAACGTCGGGCCCGATTCGCACAGCGTGTCCGACCACATTCAGGGCAATTGGAACGGGATGATTGGCCGGCTGGAACTGCGGGCCGGGCCAACCGTTTTTTTGCAAAGTGTGCAGGTGTACCCCAATGTGGCCCACCGCACGGCCTTGATTAGGCTACTGATAAAAAACAGTTTGCTCAAAACCGTCAGCGGTACGGTACAGCTAGCAGCACAGGCGTTCAACACCGCCACCCCGCACCAAGTGGCGCCGGCCAGTATCAGTTTCAGCGCCAAACCGGGCGAAACGGCCGTGGAAATGACATTAACTATGGGCGAGGCGGCGCAGCTCTGGGACGAGTTTCACCCCGCGCTTTATCAGCTCACGGCCACGCTGCAACCCAAGAAAGGTTTGGCCGATGAGCAGCGCACCAGCTTTGGCCTGCGCGAAATCAACGTTCAGGGCAACCGGCTGCTAGTGAACGGCCGGCCGGTGTTTCTGCGCGGCGACTTGCACAACGGCGAGTTTCCGCTGACCGGCTACCCGGCTACTGATGTGCCCAGCTGGCTGCGCGTGCTGGGTGTTATGAAAGACCACGGCTTCAACCATGTGCGCTTTCATTCGTGGTGCCCGCCCGAGGCAGCTTTTGCGGCGGCCGACCAGTTGGGTTTTTACCTCCAGCCCGAGGGGCCGAGCTGGCCCAACCACGGCACCTCGCTCGGCGACGGCCGGCCCATCGACCAGTTTATCTACGACGAAACCACCCGCATGGCCGCCGCCTACGGTAACCACGCTTCTTACTGCCTGCTGGCCGCCGGCAACGAGCCCGCCGGCCGCAATCAAGCCAAGTACTTGGCCGACTTCGTGAAGTTCTGGCAGGCCCGCGATAGCCGCCGCCTCTACACCGGTGCCTCGGTGGCCATGAGCTGGCCGCTGGTGCCTGAAAATGAGTACATGATAAAATCGGGCGCGCGCGGCCTGCCTTGGGTTAAAGAGCAGCCCAACAGCACCTTCGATTACCGCGCTGCCATTGAGAAATTTACCATGCCCTACATCACCCACGAAATGGGCCAATGGTGTGTATTCCCCGATTTCAAGGAAATCAGCCAGTACACCGGCGTGTACAAGGCACGCAACCTGGAGCTGTTTCAGCAAGACCTCGCCGGCCGGGGTATGGCCGACCAGGCCGAGGCATTCCTGCAAGCATCGGGCAAGCTGCAAGCGCTGTGCTACAAAAGCGAGATTGAAGCCACGCTGCGCACGCCCGGTCTGGCGGGATTTCAGCTGCTGGGCTTGCAGGATTTTCCGGGCCAGGGCACGGCGCTGGTGGGCGTGCTGAATCCGTTTTTTCGGAAGAAAGGCTACATCACGGCGGCGCAGTACCGGCGCTTCTGCCAGCCCACAGTGCCGCTGGCGCGGCTGCCCAAGTTCGTGTTTACTAACAATGAAACCTTTGAGGCTACCGCCGAGCTGGCGCACTACGGAGCGCAAAATATGCCCGCCACCGCCCTGGCCTGGTCCATCAAAAATGGTACGCAGATAATGGCACAGGGCAACTTTGCCCCGGTGGCCGTGCCCACTGGCACCAACACGCCGCTGGGCACCGTGCGCCTGCCGCTGGCTAGCATCACTGCCGCCACCAAGCTCACGCTAGAAATCATCCTGCCCGGCACCGATGTGGCCAATGACTGGAGCTTCTGGGTGTACCCGGCCCAGCTGCCGGCCCTGCCCAAAAGCGACGTGTACGTGTGCACCCGCCTCGATGCGCGGGCGCAGCAGGTGCTGGCGCGGGGCGGCCGGGTGCTGCTGAATGCGGCCGGCACCGTGGTGAAAGGCAAGGAAGTGGCCATGAATTTCACGCCCGTGTTCTGGAATACGTCGTGGTTCAAGATGCGCCCGCCACACGTCACGGGCTTCGTGGTGAACCCCGCCCACCCGGCCCTGGCCGACTTTCCCACCGATGCGCACAGCGACTTGCAGTGGTGGGAAATCGTGAATCAGGCCCAGGTGATGCACCTAGAGGATTTTCCGCCCGGCTTCCGGCCCATCGTGCAGCCCATCGACACCTGGTTTCTAAACCGCCGCTTGGCCTTGGTGCTCGAAGCCCGCGTAGGTCCCGGCCGCCTGCTAGTCACCAGCGCCAACCTCGCGCCCACCGCCGACGCCCAGCGCCCCGCCGCCCGGCAGCTCTACTACAGCCTGCTGCGCTATGCTCAATCAGCTAATTTTCAGCCCGCTGCCACCGTGGAGCTGGCCGTGGTGAAGGACTTGTTTGAAACGCCCTCGCGCGAGCAGTTCAGCACCTTCACCAAGAACAGCCCCGACGAGTTGAAGCCCCAACGCAAATGAGCAAAGCATCAGGCGCATGGTCAACATTGCGTCGATAACGGAGCGCTGGTCCTTGGTTGTTAGGTAGTAGTGCTAGGGTAGCAAAATAGTTGTAGTCAGCGGCTTTTCTCAGCAACTCAGTGGTCGCCTCGGCTATCTAGCCCAAAGCCGAGGCGACCACTTCGGATGCTATGTACTGACTGGTATCGCCGGAGTGGACCTCGTGGTGTTCTTACTGTTCATGTTCTAAACTCGTGACCAGTCTGTAAGTGAAGTGGGCGGCCCGCGCCAAGTGACTTAGGGCGGCGCAGGCATCAGGAAACTACCCGGTGTTGATACCGGACCAGCGTATCCCAGATTTTGAATATGGTGGTCCCGCCGGCCCGGGCCGCCAGGTTGGTATTGAGCAGCAACACGCGGCTTATGCCGGATTTGAGGTCAAAAAATAGCAGCGTCACTACGCCCGGGTCGCCGCCGGTGTGGCCGACGTAGCTGGTGTAGCCGAAAGCCATGAAGATGCCCACGTTGTACGACTCGTTGTAGGGGTTGCACTCGTTGCGGCTTTCAAAGTTTTTCGCTGTTAGCTCGGGCCGAAATAGCTCGCGGTAGCTGGCCGGCGTCAGCACGGTGCCCTGTCCGTAGTAGCCGCGCAGCAGCTCGTGCAGGTACGTGCCCAGGTCGGCCACCGACGAGATGAAGTTGCCATCGGGGTAGGTAGTCAGCCCGTAGTAGGGTAAGGGCACGGTGGGCGACTGGTAGAGGCGAGAGTAGCGCGAAAAATCAATTTCGCCAAAGCTCCAACCCGAATCGCGCAGGTGCTGCGGCTTAGTGATGTAACGGGCAGTAAAGCGTGGAAACGGCTGGCCACAGGCGCGTTCGATGATGTAGGCCGCCAAAGCAGTGGCCATGTTGGAGTACTCATACAGCTCGCCCGGCCGGCGGTTCAGAAACCCCTTTGGCTGGTACCACTTGCCCTGCGGCGTGAGCACGTTTTGCAGAAACACGGGCAGCGCTACTGCCGAATCGGCGGGAACAAACGTCTGCTCGTCCTCGAATGCCAGCGGCAGAACTGTTAGATTCTGGCCGGGCTTCAGGTAGTAGTTTTTGCTCAGGTAAAAATCGTTGTCGCGGATGCTAGACGTGTGGGTAGCCAGCTGCTGGATGGTAGTGGGCACCTCCGAAAAATTCGGATTCACTACCCGGAAAGGCAGGTACTTATTGACGGGGTCGTCGAGTTGCAACTTGCCCAGCTCCTGGGCTTTGAGAAGGGCTAGGCCCACCACTGTTTTAGAAACCGAACCGATATTTTGCACCGTGTGGATGCTATACACCTTGCCGGCTTGCACATCGACCAGGCCAAAGCCGTGCTGGTAGAGCACGCCCTGCCGGCTCACGATGGCCACCCCAAACCCGTTGAAATAACCCTGGCCACGCAGGGTTCCCAGCTCGGCCGTCAGCGAATCCTGCGCGGCTCGGTATTGCGCCGGCTGGGCCACCGCCGGCGTAGCCCAGCCGCCAACCAGGGCCAAGAAACCAGCAAAAAGGAGCTGATTCATGCGCCAAAGAAAACAGCTTGGCGCCCGCACCACCTCGCTCTTGCGCCGCTGCCACCCTAGCAGGATACTTGGAAATTGGAAATCAGCACAATGCCAATAACTAGCCGGCCGGGGAGGTCGTGCAGCACTACCCCAGAGTTGGCCGGCATACGGAGGCTATCGTAATAGATTATCCCCCATCATTTAATGCCCGCCGTGGCCGTCGAATCGATGGGGGCACGTTGTGGCTTCCCGCAGCTTGCTCAACAGCTTAACCAACTAATCAGACGTTTCTAGAAAACCCTTAACAGTCTCATGTGCCTGTTCCTTTTAGCTCCCGATTTGCGCAAGCTGCGATGACTATCCTTTCCGGTGCACGCGCCTATTTCCCAGGTGATAATTTGGTCGATTGCTGGCAGATGTAGGTTACGCAGCTTGCGGCCTTGTTTTTAAACCCGCTTCCGGCCACCAGAATTGCGTTAGCCGAAGACAACCTCCATTAGCGTTTCACTTCGGCAACTACAACAGCTTCTTCTGGGTAACATAGCTAAGCTTTCTCTTTACTATAACAGCTACTCAAAAGCAGTACCAGCCAGCCCCGTATAGTCGAGTATCTTCTCTGCTTCCTCTTGCGCCTGGGTTCATATTCCCTGCCAAAGCTTTCTCCCTGGAGTACCGCGCCAATTTGGGCCCCGCTATACAAATACAGCGACCGACTGGGCCACCTGCAGGCAGCAGGCGCTGACCTAAGTAGAGGGACTCATTTTCTGACCTTTCCTTCACCTTACCACTGTTGCTGTAGCTAACCAGCCAATTGCTACCCAATCCGCTCCGGAAATAATACCTGCACTCCCTCTTTTTATGCCGAGAGCTTCGCTTGAATGTAGCGAAATTCCTGCGTCAGGCCACCGAAGCCGTAGGCCTCGGCCCGCACATCGTGCACGTAGATGTAGCTTTCGGGGTGCAGGTCGCCCAGCAACTCGCCCATGCGGGCAAATACTTCTTGTTGATAGTGCGCTTTTTCGTCTTTGGTGTTGGTGCCATCGACTATCTTGATATCCAGGAAAAAGCTGGCTTTGCCATGTTCGGCCAAGCTCCTACCCCCGACTATCCAGTGTTCCGGCGCCACATAGTCCACCGCGACGGACGTGAGATCTGCCTTTTTATGCAGAATACGGGCGGTTATCTCGACGAGCGTCGCCGCAACTTGGTGGGAGAGTTCCGGCGTGGGGTGGGCGCTGAGTTTGACTTGCAAAATAGGCATGAGGCCAAGGGATTAAGGGGTGAAAAATAACTCCCCAAAGGTCTTGGCCCGGGGGGCCCAATGCCTTGATGTACATCAAGAAAAAGCGGCGCTAGGCGTCGGCCGAGCACGTAAGCGGCTCAAGGTTTCGGGCTGGATGCCTAGGTACGAGGCGATGTGATACTGCGGCACGTGTTGTTCCAGGGTGGGGTATTGCTGGAGTAAGGCGTGGTAACGCTGGTCGGCGGCGTGGCGCAGAAACGAACTTTCGCGGCGGCATTTTTTGATGAATTCGGTTTCCATCAAGCCCTTACTGAAATACAGCCAAGCGCCGTGCCGCGCGTAAAGGGTTTGCAGAAAGTCCTGCGAGAAAACGACTAGTTCGCAGGGTTTCAGGGCCTGTACCGTCCACACCGAGGGCACCTGGGTAATGAAGCTGGTGAAGGCACTCACAAAGGAGCCCGGCAGAAAAAAGTCATTGGTGACCTCCCGCTCGGTGGTAGTCAGGAACGAGCGCAAGACCCCGGTTTCCACGAAGGCCAGGTGCCGGCACACCTGCCCGGGCACCACAAAGGCCTCGTGCTTGTTTAGATGCAATCGGCGCAGGTGCGGCGCGGCAAACGCCCATTCTGCTTCGGGCAACTTGACGGTCTGGCGCAGGTGCTGCTGCAGGGCTTCGAACATAACGTTAACTACGTAAGGACCTAGGAGGAAAGAAGGGTACTCCCCACGTTGTTTGTCTCATTTGCCGGCCTGCTGCGCCGCCTGCTCAATCAGGGCCGCTACTTCTTTGGCGTGGGAGATATAAACCGAGTGGCTAGCCCCCGCAATCTCGATGGTGTGGCTGTGGGCGCGGGCGGCGTACATGCGTTCCAGGTCGGGGTTAATCATGCGGTCGGCCCCGGCCACCAGGTACCAGCTAGGCTTGGTTTTCCAGGCGGGCACGCTGATGGGGGCTGCCGCGGCAACCGCGGCGACTGGCATCTGGGCGTGGGCCATAAAGGCCGCCTGCGCAGGCGGCAGGTCGGCGGCGAAGTCGGCGGCAAAGTGCGCCGGGTCGATAAAGAGAAAGCCATCCGGGGTGGCGGCCACGGCTTTGGTGGCGCCGGGCAGCTTGTTCTTGTTGGAGGTGGTGCTCTCGCCCGCGTCCGGCGCGTGGGCCGCAATGTAGACCAGCCCGGCCACCTGGGCATCGGTACCAGCTTCGGTAATTACGGCCCCGCCGTAGCTGTGCCCCACCAAGATAACGGGCCCCGTTTGCCGGGCCAGTACGCGCTTAACGGCGGCCACGTCCTCAGCCTGCGAGGTCAGCGGCTCCTGCACCAGGTTCACGGAGTAGCCGTCTTTGACGAGGATGTCATATACCCCTTTCCAGCCTGAGCCGTCGGCATAGGCCCCGTGCACTAGCACGATGTTACGGATGCTAGTGGGCGCGGTTTGGGCCTGGGCAGTGGGGGAACCGGCTACGAGTGGCAGGCCAGCGGTTAGGATGGAGGCGGCGATTCGAGAGAGCGGGAACATGAGGTTTCGTATGGTAAGAAATTAGTACTTGCTAAACAGCTAGATAGGCGGGAGAGAACGTCGGCCTACCAGCAGCTAGGCAACTGAGTCCGATGAAGTAGCCAGCGCCGAGGAACGCAACCGCCAGGCCGCGAGCAGGAAATAGAAGCCCCCAAACGCGGCATACCGCCATAAGGTGTTGAGACCCATTTCTGGTGAATGGGCGTGCGCAATGAACAAGCAGCCGGCAACGGCCGATTGCGCGCCACTCAGCATCATCGGCCACTGGCCGCCCACGCCGCGGTGCCGCCGCCAGGCCAGCACAAGCTGAATCAACCCGGTCAAAATAGCCCATACGCCGAAGACGAGGAGCACTGCCGCCGTGCTCTGTTGCAGGGCCACGGCCACGGCTACCGTGGTAACCAAGCCAATGACGATGTTGAGGTAGCGCGACCCATTGGCGGCCAGGCTACTGCGGCGGCTGGCCCGCAGGTCGGCAAAGGTGGCTACCACATCCCAGGTAGGATACAGCAGCAGGAGCAAGGGCGTCAGGGCCGGAAGTTTGGCGGCCAGCAAGCCGGCCCAAACGAAGGCAAAAGCGGCGCGCACGAAATACAGGAGGCGTAAGTCCCGGACCGTATTGGCCGGCTGCGAGAAGGTGGCGGTGGAGGGTGCCATGTGATTTGAGAGGAAGTTTAGACTGCGTGAGATTGGCGGAGCACTCGCTCCGTCACCAGATAGCCGGAGGGCTACCTGCTTGACAATCAAACTTACGGGCGGCTTTGAGCCGCTGCTAGGGCCTCGCGGCCAGGTGGCCTTATCCGGCCCTGAGTTGGCCTTTTTGGCCGCCGGCAGCTAGGCGAAGCGCTTCAAAAACTGCTGGATGGCCGCGTTGTAGCTGCGCGACGAGCTGACGTGCTGCCCGTTGGCCATGCGAAACAGGTACTCGCCGTGGGCCCACGCCTTGAACTCCACAATGTGGCCGGTATTGATGACGAACGAGCGGTGGATGCGCAGGAAGTGGGCCGGGTCGAGCCGCTCGGCCAGCTGCCCCAGCGCGGCGCGCACCAGGTGCGCCGCCCGGGCCGTGTGCAGCAGCACGCCGCTGCTCGTGGCTTCAAGGTAACACACGTCGGCCGCGGGCACGAAAAACTGCCGCTCGGGCTGCTTCACCACAAACCGGTCTTGGTACTCGACCGGGGGGGTAGGGCTGGTGCCGGCCGGCAACGGCCAGGCGCGTAGTAGGGCAGCCAGGTCGGCCCCCGCGGCCTGGCTGTGGCGCTGGGCCGCCTGCTGCTGCACCCGGCGCACGCACTCGGCAAACCGGTCGGGGTCGAGCGGCTTGAGCAGATAATCGACCGCGTGCAGCGCGAAGGCGGCCACGGCGTACTGGTCGTAGGCCGTCACGAACACTACCAACGGCAGCGGCTGACCCGCGTCGCGCAGGCGTTGCAGCACCTGCACCCCGTCGAGGTCGGGCATTTGTACGTCCAGAAAGACCACGTCGTACGTCCCGGTTTGCAGGGCGGCTAGCGCTTCGAGGCCATTTTGGCACTCGCCCGCGATGGTCATTTCCGGGAAGTCGGCCAGCAACTCCCGCACTAGGCCACGGGCCAGCGGCTCATCATCTACCAATAGGGTGCGCAGGCTCGTGCTCATGCAGGTAGGGAGTTTGGATTGGCGGGCACTGCGGCCTGGAAGGGCAGCGACAATTGGAGGCAGTAGCCCTGGCCGGGCGCGGTTTCCACAGTCACAGCGTAGTCGGCGCCGTAGCGGGTGGCTAGGCGACTTTCGAGGTTGCGCAAGCCGATGCCTCGCACGGCAGTATCGGTGGTGCCCCGCCCATTGTCTTGCACCTGCACAATGAGCCGGTCGGCCTGCTGCCGGGCGCTGATGGCCAGCTCCCCTACCCCCGCCTGCGGGGCCAGGCCGTGGCGCACGGCGTTTTCCACTACTGGCTGCAAGAGCAGGGCGGGCAGCAGCGCAGCTTCTGTGCCGGGCGCGATGTGGTAGGCCACAGTCAAGCGGTCGGGAAAGCGGGTTTGCTCGATTTCGAGGTACAGGCGGGTCAGGTGCAGCTCCTGGGCGAGCGTCACCTCCTGCGTATCGCTGCCCTCCAGCACCAGGCGCAAAAACTGGCTGAGCTGGGCCAGCATGCGCCGGGCTGCCTTCACATCGGTGCCCATCAGGGCCGAAACGGCGTTCAGGGAATTGAACAGAAAGTGCGGCTGGAGCTGCATTTTTAGCGCCTGCAGCTGCGCCTGCACCAGTTGCGTTTCCAGTTGCGCCGCCTGCACTTGGCCCTGGCGAAACCGCTCACGGTACTGCACGGCGTAGGCAACGCAGAGCAGCATCCAATAAACAGGCACCCAATTATTGGCATTTAGAATGACCGTAGGCAGCGAGAAGGCCCCCGGCTGGGCCCCAAAAACGGTCATTAGCCCGGCGTAAACCAGACGAAAAACCAGTGCGAGCCCATAGCTTGCAGCGGCGTGCACCAGCAGGTGGGGCAGGCGGTGGCGGCGCTCGGTCAGGTCGAAGCGCGTGGCCAGCGCAAAGACCAGCGGCGTGAGCAGGCCCCAAAGCAGGCCGTGTAGCAGCCGCCCGCCTAAGGTTTCGCCCCAATGGGTGGGCGTGCCCACAGAGAGGTTCTGCCCGAACATCAGCAGCACCATAAACCCGCTGAACAGCAGCCAGGCCAGCGCAATGACCGGCCCCGTCACCAGCGCGGGTTTATTCTGATTCGATGACGTGGCCCCTGCGCTGCGCATGGGGCCAAAGGTAGTGCGCGCCCCCAAGCGCGCTACCAGGCTCCCCACCTAAGCGGCCTTTTTAGGCAGTCAAACGGCCTTTTGCCCCTGGCCGAGGCAGCGAAGGGGCCTAATCAGGGGCAAACTGATTGCGTTCTTGGGCCGGTCGCTTTAGGCCCGCAGCCAGTCTACCAAGGCCTGATTCACGGCCGCGGGCTGCTCTAGCGTGGTACTGTGCCCGCACTCGGGGACGACCACCAGGCGGGCCCCCGCAATAGCGGCGGCTAGTTCTTCGGCTTGGTCAGGCGGGGTCACGGCATCGTCGGCCCCCACCACGACCAGCGTGGGTACCGTAATGGCGGCCAAGTCCGGCCGGCTGTCGGGGCGGCCGATGACGGCGGCCAGCTCCCGCGCCAGGCCAGCCAGGCCCACCGCCTGGCCCATGCGTTCGTGGATGGCCCGCAACGCGGCATCCTGTTGGTGCGCCGGGTGCAGCACCGCCGTTAGGCCCCGCGCCGCAACGGCCGCAAAGTCGCCTTGCCGGGCCTGTTCTAGCAGCGCGTGCCGCTGAGCTACCTGCTGTGGGGCATCGGGGCGGGCCGAGGTGTCGAGCAGCGCCAGCTTGCTTACGCGCTCCGGGGCTTGGCGCATGATTTCGAAGCATATATAGCCCCCCATTGAGAGGCCAGCCAACGCAAAACGCGGGGGCGCGGTAGCAAGAATGGCGGCCGCGATTTCCGCCATCGTTTCGCCTTCCAAGGTGGAGGCAACCGTAATGGAGCCATACGGCCACAAAGCGGCTACTTGAGGGGCAAAGAGTTCGGCCGTGCAGAGCAGGCCCGGAACGAGGACCAGAGGAGTCATCGTAAAAGAGAAAAGTCAAGGAATGACGCAGAATGGTTGGCCCACACCAGGCGCCAACGGGATAGGCAGGTAGGCTGCCCTACCCGCTCACAAAGCACGCTTCTTCATCGACCCAAAATCTTAAGCTAGCTTAAGAAATGCGCCCTATCCCTGCCGGGTGCGCAGCGCACTCAAAAACTCGGGCGTCATGCCCAGGTAGGAAGCGATGTACTTCTGGGCGACCCGCTGACGTAGCCGCGGGTACTAGCGGCAAAAGCGGGCGTAGCGCTCGGCGGCGGGCCAGTGCAGCAAGGCTAGGCGCTGCCGCTGCTCCAGCAGAAAGGCGTTCTGAAACAATAACCGAAAAAAGCGCTCGAAGGCCGGGATACGGGCGCACAGCTGCTCCAGGCGCTCCATACTTAGGTGCAGCACATCGGTCGCTTCCAGCGCTTGCAGGGTGAGCGTAGCCGGGCTACCCGCCACCGCGCTGGCCGCGTCGCCATACCACCAGCCTTCCCAGGCAAAGCTGAGTACGGTTTCCTTGCCCTGGCCATCGGTGGCATACGTGCGCACGCAGCCCCGCGTAATAAAGGTGAGCGAGCGGGTAGGCTGCCCGGCCTGCAGCACGTAGCCGAAGCGGGGAACGTGGGCGGGCACGAGCAGGCTCGTCACGTACGCTTGTTCATCAGGGGTCAGGGTCAGGTACCGGGCCACGTTAGCCAGCAGGGTAGTATCCATAGCTCGGTAACCAAGCAGGAATGGCAAGGTTAGTTAACTGACCAGGCAACTTCCGACATCCCTAGCGTTAGATCCAGGCCGCTATGACGCTTTAAGTGATGTGAAGCCAAGTGTGCCGCCAAATGCTGGGCATAGGCGGGCCGTGGCAGCCACTAGGATCTTCACTGCGGCCAGGTACTGCGGGCTGCACCGCCAGTACGATTACGCTGGGCGTGTCCATCGTGGCTTATTGATTAAGCATCGCGAAGGCCTCGGCCGGCGAGGCGCGGTGGTAGTCGTAGAACTGCGCCGTCTGGCCGACTAGGATTTCGTTGGTATCCTGCTCAAGGCCCGCCAGCAGCTCGGTAGCCACCTGCTGGGGCGGAATCCCGTTCGCGCCCCCAATTTCCTGCGTCAGCTCGGTGTCCACCAGCGGCGGCATCAGCTCAAACACCCGGATGGCCGTGGTTTTGGCCAGCGAGTGGCGCAGAGCCTGGGTGTAAGAGTGCAGAGCCGCCTTACTGGCCGAGTAGGTCGGTATTTTAACCTGCGGAGCAAAGGCCACGATAGAGCTAACGTTCACGATAGCCGCCTCGGGCTGCTGGCCGAGCATCGGCAGTAGCAACTCCGTGAGGCGCACAATGGCTAGGTAGTTGGTGGTCATTTCTGCCTCCGCAATGGCAAAGGCATTGGCGTTGGCCCCTAGCTGGTAGGCCGAGCCTTGGCCCGCGTTGTTAATCAACACGCTGAGGTCGCCGAACTCTGTTTGCACCCGGTCTACCAGGCGCGTGACATCGGCGGCGTTGGTGATATCGCAGGCAATGGCCGTGGCATTGGGCACCTGCGCGGCGGCCCGGTCCAGCTTGGCCTGGTTGCGGCCCGTCAGGATAAGGCGGTTGCCGTGCTCGCTCAGGAGTTGGGCAATGGCCAGGCCAATGCCGGAGCCACCACCAGTAATGAGGATGGTTTTATGGGAAATGTTCATGGGAGTTGGTTTGGGTAAATGGGTAAAAATTTCCCCAGGCAAAACGCTTAGGGCTAACTAATAATGGGTTAATGAGGCATGTGGCTATTTGCTAGCCCTCGTACTTGCGCATAATCAGCGTAGCCGTGTGGCCGCCGAAGCCGAAGGAATTGCTCATGGCGTAGGTCACGGGCCGGTACACGGGCTGGCCCAGCGCCAGCGGAAAGCGGCCTACAAAGTCCGGGTCCAGCGTGGTCGTGTTGATGATAGGCGGAATGACATCGTGCTGCACGGCATGCACGCAGGCAATGGCCTCGATGGCCCCGGCCGCCCCCAGCAGGTGCCCGGTCATGCTCTTGGTCGCGCTCACGTGCAAGCTGGGTGCCGGCCCAAATACCCGCCCGATAGCCTTGGCCTCGCTGGCATCGCCCAGGCCGGTGGAGGTGGCGTGCGCGTTGAGGTAATCGATTTGGGCGGCGTGCAGGCCAGCATCGTCCAAGGCAGCCTGCATGCTGAGGTAAGCGCCCTCGCCCTGAGGGTGCGTGCCGATGAGGTGGTAGGCATCGGCCGCCATGCCGCCGCCCACTATTTCGGCCAAGATGGGCGCGCCGCGCCGCCGGGCGTGTTCATATTCCTCCAAAATCAGGGCCCCGGCCCCCTCGCCCACCACGAAGCCGTCGCGGGCCACGTCGAAGGGGCGCGAGGCCGTGGCGTAGTCGTCGTTGCGGGTCGAAAGGGCCCGCGAAGCGTTGTAGCTGCCGATGCCCGTCGCGTTCACGGTCGCCTCCGAGCCACCGGCAATCAGCACATCGGCCTGGCCCCAGCGCAGGTGGTTGAAGGCGGCAATGAGCGCCGTAGTGGACGTAGCGCAGGCCGACACGGTGGCGTAGTTCAGCCCCCGCAGCCCATGCTTGATGGAAATGAGCCCGGCCGCAATATCAATGATTATTTTGGAGGTAAAAAACGGGTTGAAGCGCGGCGTGCCATCGCCAGTGGCAAACTCGGAAATCTGCTCCTGCAAGGTTTGCAGGCCGCCCACGCCCGAGCCCCACACCACGCCGATGCGGTTGCGGTTCAGCTGGTCGAAGTCGAGCTGCGCGTGCCGGATGGCTTCTTCGGCCGCCACCAGCCCGTACTGCGTAAAGGCGTCGTACTTGCGGGCTTCGGCGCGGTCGAGGAAAGCGAGCGGGTCAAAGTTTTTGACCTCGCAGGCGAAGCGGGTTTTGAACTTAGCGGCGTTGAAGCGGGTAATGGGGCCGACCCCGTTCACCCCCGCCATCAGGGCACGGCCGAAGCTAGCGGCGTCGTTGCCGATAGGCGTGAGCGCCCCCACGCCCGTGATGACCACTCGTTTTAAGTCAGGCATAAACACGTGATTTAGAGAAATAAAAGCGCGACTAGCTCAGTGGTCAGAGAGGCTGACGGTGACCGGGGCCGCGCCTGGTTTGCGCCGGGCCACGAGCAGCAGCAAGGGCATGGCCGCCAGAAAGCACCCGCCCACCAGCAGAAAAGCGTCGTTGTAGCTCTGGATACTGGCCTGCTGGTTCACCGTGCTATCGAGCAGCTGGCAAGCCCGTTGCACGGCATTGAGGGGCGCTTGGCCCAGGCGGGCGGCCACCAGCTGCGTGGTAGCGGCCAGGCGTGCAGTCACGTTCAGGTCGGTGGCCGAGAGGTGCGTCACCAGGGCTTGGCGGTGCACGGCAAACTGCGTGGCTAGGTAGGTATTGACCATCGCAATGCCAAAGGAGCCGCCGAGCTGGCGCATCATATTGTTGAGGGCCGCGCCCTGGGCAATATCCTTGAGTGCCAGGCCCGACACGGCCAGCGCCGTGAGCGGCACCGTGAGCAGGGCAATCCCTACCCCCCGCAAAATCAAGGGCAAGTAAAAATCGCCCTTACCCGCCGCGCCCGTCAGCAAGGACATACGCCAGCTGAAGGCGAAAAAAATCAGAAACCCCAGCGTGATAATGACTGGAATCGGCACCCCACCCTGCAAGGCGCGGGCCGTGAGAATGAGCACGAAAATGGCCACCAGCGCCCCTGGCACCAGCAGCAGCCCGGTGTCGAGCACCGGAAAATGCAGCAGCCGCTGAGCAAAAACCGGCGTGAGGTACACCGACGTAAACAAGCCCATACCCGTCACAAAGGTGAGGACCGCCGCCACGGCCAGCGACCGGCTTTTGAGAACCCGCAAATTCACGATAGGAAACTCCGTGGTCAACTCCCACCAGATAAAGCCCACGATGCCAATAACGGCCACCGCGCTTAGCTGCACGATGTAGGTGGTTGCAAACCAATCTTCTTCCTGCCCGCGCTCCAGCACCACTTGCAGGGCCCCTACCCCCATCACGAGGAATAACAGCCCGACCCAATCCATGCGCAAGCTGGCGCGGCTGCTGGTGGCCACCGGCTCGGCCACCAGCCACACCGAGAGCACCGTTACCACGATGCCAATGGGGATATTGACCAGGAATATCCAGTGCCAGCTTGTCACATCCAGGATATAGCCGCCCAGCGTTGGCCCAATGGTTGGCCCCGTGAATACGCCAATGCCAAAGAGCGCCGCCGCAATGCCCCGCTTAGCCGGCGGAAAGGCTTCAAACACAATAGTCTGCGAAGTCGAGAGCAACGCCCCACCGCCCAGCCCTTGTACAAAGCGAAAGGCCACTAGCGTCCAGATATTGCCCGCCGTGCCGCATAGCGCCGAGGCCATCGTGAACAAGATAATGGAGCCGATAAAGTAGCGCCGCCGCCCAAACCGTGCCGCCAAGAAGCTGGTAATCGGGATGATAATGATGTTGGCAATGGCGTAGGAGGTGATGACCCACGACGTGTCGGCCAGCGTCGCGCCTAGGTTGCCGCTCATGTGCGAGAGGGCAACGTTGACGATGCTCGTGTCAATGAGCTCCATCACGGCCGCCGCAATGACGGTGGCGCACAGCAGGAAAAGGCGGAGGGAGCTCATACAGAAAACGTGGGTATACCGAGTGGTATAAGGTGAAATAAAAAGTCGCGCCTCCAGCTTGTGCTATTCCACAGGATTATTGAATACCAAGCAGTTATTCAGTAATTGACCTCGCAGCGACTACGGAATTAGGCCATCCTGGCCCATGCGCCGGGGCAGCAGTTGGGCCCGTATCTAGCAGGCGCGTTACCCAACTTGAATGCTCCGCTACAAACTCCACAGCTGCTGTCGTTGCGAAATCGGCAGCTAGAACATGGTGCCCCGTGCCCGGCAGCGTCCGCTGGACAGCTGCCAGCTTGTCGGCATTGCGGGCTACCAGCGTAAGCCCTACCCCGTCGGCTGCCAACAGCTCAGTCACTGCTAGGCCAACGCTCTCACTGGCCCTGGTTATCAGGCTTCTTTTCATAGTAGATGTCGGCTGAGAGAGCGAAGAGGAAAATCAATTTGACCAATCGGTCAAAAAACAGGCAAAAAATTAATCCAATACCGAAAGCACAATTTTCGTAATCTGCCGCAGCGCCGACAGGTTGCAGTTCGTCCGCGCCTGCACCCGCAGGCCCTGAATGTTAGTAACCAAGTACTGCGCCAGCGCCTGCACTTCTGCTGGCGTTCGCACAGGGATTTCCCCAGCTAGCTGGGCCTCGGTTAGGGTTTGTTGGAAGGCAGTGGTGAGGTTGAGTTGGGAAGTTTCCACGGCCGTGGCCACGGCCGCATCGGAGAGGCTCAGCTCCATGGTGGCATTGGTAAGCAGGCAGCCGCGCTGGCCTTCGGCCGTGGCCAGGGTGCCAGTCAGCAAGTCAAATACTTGGTGGATAATAGCTTTCTTCGAGCCGGGCTGCGCCAATATGGCCAGCAGCCGCTTGCCGATGGTGTTGCGGTAATGCGCCAGCACTTCCATATAGAGCCCGTGCTTGTCGCCGAACGAGTCGTAGAGCGTGCCCCGGTGAATGTCGAGGCCGTCGAGCAGGTCCTGCACCGATGTAGCCTCGTAGCCCTTGGTCCAGAACAGGTCCATGGCACGTTCGAGCATCGTTTCGCGGGGATATTTGGCGGGGCGGGCCATAACGGCGGGTGGTTGAGCGGACAAATATACGCGCATTCTTGACTCATCGTTCAACTATTCTGCAAATTCACACCCCGCTTGCCGATGAGACCGGGCTAGAAAGCAAAAGGTGCTACGAAAGTTGAATCGCTGGCCCATCGTCACTGCTACTCGCTGCGCCAGGCCCGGCTGCCCGGCAGGTCACGCAATTGCATGACCGCCATTTGGCTCCCTTTCAACTAACGCTGAACTAGTATTCCATTTTCGGCCAGTTGTCGGCGCTCGGTGCTACGCCCATCAATAGGCTAGCGCATAAGCTATTAGCAGACCGCACTACCCTCACCCGCAACCTCAAGCCCTTGCAGCAGGCCGGTTGGGTAATGCAGGCCCCCTACTCCACCGATGGGCGCAGCCAGTGCGTGAAAGCTGGAGAAATCCGGCAATTGAGGTAGAGAAGGCTAAGTCTCAACGGCCCGCTTTCAGGTGAAAAGTGAGTTGAAAGTCATTGCGGATGGCATAAGAGCCTAGGTTTTGAAAGAAGCTGCTGGAGTTATAATTAATGCCGAATTGGGTGCGGTCGAGGCGCATCGTGCCTTGTAGCAGGAGGCTGTCGGGGCCGATGGGTGTGATAGTAACAGGTACCTGCACCGCGCGCGTCTGGCCCTTGAGCGTAAGGTGTCCTTGCGCCTGGCCGCCAGCTACCCGGTCGAGTTCAAAGAGGGCAGTCGGAAAGTGGGTCACGTCGAAAAAGTCCGCGCCGCGCAGGTGGTTTTGCAGTGTGGGATTGTCGTGGGCGAGGGTGCGCACGTCGACGAGTACGCGGGCGGCGCGCAGGTCGGTGGCGGAGGTGGCGACCAGCGTGCCGCCCGGTGCCAGCCGCAAGGTGCCGCTAGGGGCATAGCTGCCGGCCTCGGCATAGCCCGTCCAGACCAAGCGGCTGCCGGCGGGGTTTAGGGTGTAGGTGAGGGCGACGGGCTGCTGAGCGGTCGCGCCTAAAAGCAACACCAGGAGACTACCTAATAGCACTTTCATGAGGCGAAAAGGTTAAGTGGAAAAATGTAGTAGTTAAGAGGCAGTGTGGATGCCAGGCATCTAGCGGCTAGCCGGGCCAGCTTCGGTTTCTACCACGGCCCAGCCTTTGTAGAGGCGGCCGCGGGCATCCTTCGCCAGCACATACCACAGGGCATCGCCGCCGTAGAGCTGGCCGGCGCGGGCAAAGCGGTAGTTGCGCCGAAACGTATAGGTATGGCCTTTGCGTAGCCGACCACCCGGGCAGTTGAAGAGCTGCGCAAACTCGGCCGGCGTCTCGTGTAGGTTGGCGTGCCAGCCCGTCGAGTCGTACCAAATGAAGCTCCCACATGCTAGTATGCGCAGGTCGGCCACCTCCGCGCGCACGCTGGTTTGGTGCTTCCAGACGTAGGTGCCAGGTTGAGTGGCGTCGGGCACGGGCCGCACGAGGCCGGGCGTGTAGAAAAGCGAGAGGCCGGTAGGCACGCCCCGCAGCTTGGCCGGCAGCAGGCGGGAGCGGTCGGGCCAGGCGGGCGGCGGGGAGGCCAGCGGGGCAGGGCTGGCCTGGGCAGCTGCGGGGCGCGGTTGGGCCGGAGCCGCCAGCAGGGCCAGCGGTAGCAGCAGAGTTTTCAGGGGGTAGGAGGTGAGATAAAGCATGGCCCAAAGGTGCCGGCCTCTCCCCTGCTCAAACGCCCCATCTCACGCAATGGGCCGTCCCACATCCGGATGTGGGACTACTTGGCTTCGTAGTCGCGGGGGGCTACCCCAGTTAACTGCTTGAAAATCCGGTTGAACGTGGTTTTGGAATTAAACCCGCTTTCGAAGGCGATACCGAGTAGGGTGTAGCGCCGGGCATCGGGCGCGGCCAGGCGACGCTGCACTTCGGCCACCCGCAGGCCGTTTACCACGTCGTTGAACGACTGCCCCAGCCCGGCATTAATGGTAAATGAAATCAGCTTGGGGGCCAGGCCGGTGTGGGCCGCCAGCTCGGCCAGCGTGAGCGTGGGGTTCAGGAAGAGGCGGTCGTCTTCAAGGGCCCGCCGAATGCGCTCGGCCACCGCCACATCGACCGGGGTGGCGGGGCGAGGAGCGACAATGGGGGCAAGCTCCGGCGTGGCGGCTACTTCTGCCGGTTGGTCGAGTGGGAGAGCCACCAGTCGTGCGCGGGGCTCACCTGTGGATGTGGTTAAGTCGGCTTCGGTAGCCCGTACGGCCACCCGGTCGGCCTGCCGCAGCCCAACGATACCGATGAGAAAGACGACTATGCCGAGCAGCTCGGTGGAATAGTCATAGTCGTAATAGCGACCGAAGAATTCGCGTAGCACGACCTCGCCCAGCCACTGGGCGCTGACGATGGCTAGCAGCAGCAGCCAGCGCAGCCACCGTAAGCGCAGGGCCGAGATTTCCGAAAAGTTGTCGGCCAGCCACCGCCGGTAGTGGCGCAGCCGCCGCAGGCTCAAGAAGAGATAGAACGTAAGCGAAAGCCAGGTGCCGATGAACTCAACCCGGTACGTGTAGGGCCGGTGCACGTGCACCCAAAACCAGTTACGGGTGTCGTAGGGTTGAAAGCGCAGGCACCAGTACAACGCCGCCTGCGCCAGTACCGGCACGAAATGCCATCCGTAATGCCGCCAGCTCCACTGGAAATCCTCCTCCACAAGGCCCCGCACGTAGAAGTACAGCAACGGCCCAAAGGCCAGCGAGTAATAAATGGGCGAGAAATACAGGCCTGGGGCCTGCCGGTAAAGTCCGGATACTCGAAAAAAACCATCGAGCAGCCACAGGGCAATAGCCAGCATCAGCAGGGCTAGCAAGCGGTTTGGCAGCTGATTGTGGCGGGCCCACCACAGCAGGCCCGCGGCTAGTAACGCCTGGGCGACCACGGCCAACAGCAGTACGACGACGGGGGTAAGGGCAAGTTGCATAATCCAAAAAATCGGAGGGCAACAAGGAACTGCCTGACCAAGGCGTTTCCGCAACCGCAGCGGGCAGGTGCCTTGCTCCTACTCCTCCACTTGCGAAGGTAAAATTTTAGTGGCTTTGCAAACGTGGCAGCCCAGCCAGGAGGGCGGCTATACCATCGCCGACTCGCTCAGTAGCCGCGTCAACCCGTCGGACAAGCTGGCCGCCACTTTCTCGCAGTGTTACCAGGCTGGGCCCTACGCCAGTGACTTCCTCGGGGAAGTGAATCCCGGCGCGGCCTTGGCCCTCTGTAAGAGCTGCAAGCCATTTTCGACGCGGTAGTGAAAGCCGAGTAGCACCACCGCAGCGGGTAGGAAAGCTTGCTGCTAGCCCCAGAAGCTAGCGCTAAGGCAGGTAGTGACCAACGTTGCGGCGCACAATGCGCGCAAAATGCCTTTCTGCAAGCAGCCTAGCCCGGTGACGCCGCCGATGGTCCGTCGTTGAAGCTAATTGTCAAGGCACCAAAGACTGGCAACGCGGTAGTGGTAGTGCGGGGAAAATATGCGGCCTGGCACAAGCGCAAATAATGCTACTACTGACCCATACCCTGAAAAGTATACTTACTTACCAGTAGCTGCTGCTACCTAGAGGCCCTTTTCCCACCAGGTCTTTACGCAGAATATTGACCATTTTTGGATGGCCTATGGGCACCAACAACGCTATGTATGTGCAGTAAGCCGGCTAGAAGCTGTTTTTGCTTCGGCACTGACTCAGTGAATGAGGCTACCTATCAGCGGCCGTATTTGGCCTGCAGGTGGGCTTGCAGAACAGCGAGGCCCGCCGCCGTTTCGGGTGCGGCTGAGTTGGTAAACAGAATGTATGCCCGGTCGGCTTCCCGGATAAGCTGCACTTGGGTGAGAAAGGCTCCGGCATTTCCTTCGTTGTAGGCTACGTGGTGCTGGGTTTCTTGGTCGGTTTTGTTGAACCAGCCGAAGGCAAACGTGGGCCACCCGAACAGCAACTGCTCGCATACGGGCTGCGGTAATTCCGCAGTTTGCCCTTTTAATCCTCGGAGCTGGAGCTGCACAAATTTCACATAGTCCGGCAGCGTAACGTTTAGGTTGCCGGCGCTCAACAGCCAGTTCAGCTTGTAGTTGTCGGCGGGGGGTAGCGGGATGCCCGCCGGACTGTGTCCCCACGGCTGCTGCACATCCGTCAGGTTAGGATAATCAAATCCGAAGGCGATGCCGTGGGCCGTGCCCCAGTCTGTCACTAGCGCTTTGTAGGTTTTGCCAGTGGCTTTCTCCAGCATCAGCCCTGCCAGGATATAATCGGCATTGGAGGGGGTAAGCCCGTCGCGAGGCGACTGGGGCGGCTGGGCCAAAAAGTATTGGGCCAGTCGCCAGCGCTGGGTAGCGTTGTCGCCGATTATGCGTGCCTGGGTAGGTTGGGCAAATGAGTAGGTGTAGGCCGGTAACTTACCGCGAAAAGTCAGCAAGTCCTGCAGCGTGATGCGCCAGTAACACCGCCGGCTGGCAGCTTTCAGTTCTGGGAACAAGCTCAGAAAAGGTGTAGTCCAGGTTAGCTTCCCCTGCTCAACCAGTTGTGCTGCCACTAAGGCGGTGATGGCTTTGGTATTCGAGCCTAGGTGGAACCGGTCAGTCGGCTTGGCGCGCAGGTCGGAGTGCTGGCGCTGGATGCCGAGCACCTGGCATTCGAGCACTGCATCGGCCGATACTACCGCGTAGGCTAGCTCCGGGATATGGTACGCCTGTCGTACGCTGTCGGCGTAGGCACTGCTAGCCTGCCCCCGGGCGACGGAGCAGAGCAGTAAGAGAGCTAGCATGCTAATATGTGGCTGCATAGAGTATCGTAGCCAGCAAGCGTCGGCCCCTACTAATAGCCAAAGCTAAACGCTTAAGCGCTGGTACCAGCTGCTGGATGCGTTCGACAGCGGCCGCCGAGTTGGTTTCTTTATTGATGGTTAAACATAGGTCGCCCGGCGCTGCTTGAACAAGCAGGTCAGTTTGGTTGCGCAGCCACAGGTGCGTAGGCAGGCGCTGAGTAGCCAGCAGCGCGGGCACGGGGTGTAATTGGTCATTCAGATACTGGAGTTGAGCGGGCGGCGCGGCATCGCAGGTAGCTAGTAATATATACGTGGTTTCTGATTCGCTGACGGTAAATGATGTACTCTGGTGACCGTTCTGTTCTAGCAGTAACAGGGGCAACAAGAGGAGCCCACAGGCGAAGCGCAAACGCTTCATGCCAAGAAGAAAATGGTTTTTTCGGTCAGCAAGAAGCCCTGTGGGACGGACGTCGCCACTGCTGCTGAATTAGGCCGGCTAGTGCCATTTGGGTTGCAGAAACGCGCGCCCTCGCAAGGGCACTTAGGCTCGGGTGAGTGGTCAATTCACCACGGCTAGCAAGTCGCCCAGCAGCCTTAGTTTTTCGCCCGCAAGCTAATAAAAGCCCTTGATAAGGACGTATGCAACTAATTCGAGTAACTTAATGCCCATACTCAATGGCCGTAAGCAAGTAGCAGAAAAGCGCCGTCTTCCGCTTCGCCACTGCCTACTATCCGCCAGCCTTGCGCTGCGTAAAATCGAAGAGCTGGCGTATTAGTTTGTAGACATTTGAGCGTCGTGGGCCGACCGATTCGCTGTAAGCAATATTGTAAGAGCGCTTGGCCTATTCCATGCCTCACCAAAGCCGGATTGACGAACAGCGAATGAATGAAGTTGTCAGGTGGCCACCACGAAATAAAGCCCACAGGCGTATTGGCTTGCAGGGCTACCCCTACCTGTTCTTGGGCAGTTACCACATCGAAGTCCTGTAACTGAAACCGCTCTGGAGGCAGCCATGTAAAGGCTTTTTTCCGCGCCTCTAAATAGAGGTGTCGTAAGGCAGGGATATGCTCCGCGGTTTGCGCTACAATCAGCAGTGGCAGCTGCTTCTTTTCCATATCCCTAAGATAATATGTGCTGCCTTGCGCTACTAATTATAAGGTAAGTAGTGCCGCGCACACTTCTTCAGCTGGTAGGCCCCGTATTCGTATTCGCTTCTCCATATTCTGTACACTCAGTGGCAACGCCGAGAGCCAGTCCAGTTCCAATGCGTTCTCAATTGCGTCCACACTCGTGCGGTAGGTACCCCAACTGGAGCTTACAGCCTTATCGTTGGGCTCACGGCCGGCAGTCACGCAGGTATTGCTGGTGATGCGACTCACATCACTGCTACCGGTTGGCAACACGACAATCACTTTCCAACAGCGCGCCGGCAGGTCACCTTGCCGCCCGCATTGATAAGCCCGCGTGTACTCTTCCAGTTTCGCCAAGTCTGCCGGTTATTGTTCGGGGCCTGGAGCATCATAGTGGATATGGAACGTGGCCGAGTTATAGACAGTCGAACCCGTACGGCCGGCGCTGGGGCGATGCTGCCCGCGGTCAAAGCCGTACCCTAGGCACTGGGTTCCACCTAGTACCAGCTACCAGGCAATAAAGTATCGACCTGGAAGTCGTCTTACCGTGCTGCCCTACCCTACCTTCTCAGACACTAAACGCCAGCTTACCCAATTTGGCTTACCCTCCCTGGTCGCGGTTGTAGCAGAGCGTGTACTGGTCTTTAACGAGCAGGTAATTCTGTACTAGCCACCGCACCGCTCCGGTTGCCCAGAGCTAGGTTATCATCCCGCGTGGGGCCCTAGCAGCCGAGGTAGGGTCAGGCTTGGCACAAGGAACAGCAAGCCGCGTGACGCAGACCAGGGTAGCGAGCCAAATAAATAGGTAATTTATTTTTGCAAAAGAGAAGCAGAAACCATCTTGAGTCGCTGCGCATGCAGCCCTATCGTTGTAGTTAGTCGGCACCAAGCGGTAGTGCTTTTGGTTTATGAATCGGCTTCTACCTTCGGGCCCTACTCTGCCCCCCTTGTTTTTGCGCATTCCTTCTTTTATCAGCCTACTGGGCAGCTTAGTCCTGACGGCTTCTTTTCCGAGTCGCGCCCAGCGCGTGGCCTCTGCTGCTCCCCAGCCGCAGCGCGTGGATACCACCGCCTCTTTTACCCTACCCTTCGATTTAGTAGGTGGGCTGATTGTGCTGCGTAATCTTACCCTCAATGGGCAACAGGGCGATTTTCTGCTGGACACCGGTAATACCACCGCCCTAGCCGTAGAAAGCACGGCCTTTATGGACCAGTTACAGCCCAGTAGCTCGCATGCCGTGGGGCACGGGGCGACGGGCACGGTGGCCGTGCAAGAGTTGCCCGTCACCAACTTTCAGGTCGGCGCCGCTCACTACTCAGGCTTTATTGCCCAGGCTTTTTCCCTGGCAGCCATCCGCCGCTACGTGGGGCCGCGGCTCCTGGGCCTCATTGGCTACGGCTTATTGCGTGAGTATGAAATAGTCATTGATTACCCCCATCGGCGCGTGAGCTGGTATTCCCTTAACGTAGCTCAGCCCACTCGGCGCCCGTTCGTGCGCCAAGATTCGCTAGCGTTCACGCTGGTACGGGGCGCGCCCGTGGCGACGGGTTCGATAGGCCAGGTGCCGGTGCAGTTGATGTTGGATACGGGCGCGGCCGCCAGCAACCTCGACACCGCGTTCTGCCAAACGCTCGCCCCGGCCGACCAACCCACGAGCGGCCGGCGCGAGCCAATTGCGGGAAGCGACAACCACCAGCAGCTCGCCCACCAAGGGACCCTACCCACCCTATTGCTGGGGAGCACTACCTGGCAAAACCTGCCGGTGGTCGTTTTCCCCCTCTCCCAGCCCGTGAGTGGCCGCGCGCTGGGCTATCAGGGCATCCTGGGCTACCCCTTCTTTATTCAACATAAAGTCATTAGCTTTCACTACGGCCGCCAGCAGTTTTATTCCCTGACGCCTTCTGTGCCGGCCAAAGCTGCGCCCTAACTAACCCGGATAGGCGGTTACTTCAGTAGTAAAAAACTTTTTTCTATATTCGCTTTCACCGGCCGCTGGCAAAGCCGAGAAAGAAACCAGAATCATCAAAAGCCTCGTCCTTATGGTCGGGGCTTTTTGATGGGTGTCAGTTATAAAATGCTACTTCAGAAAATCACTGCTTTCCGTATCTATTTTGCACTCCTAGGCAACTAATTCCTCGCCTTATTGCACAAATCCGTATTCAACCCTGCCAATTAAGTAGTGGTTCACGGTCTATATAGTAAAAAGGTAAGCGACCTTTGTACTTCCAAGCAATTTTCGCGTGCCCTATGCATGTAGCTAATTCTTCACGCGCCGACTTTCTAACCCAGGTGCTCACCTCCTCCTTTCCAAACTCTTTCGCCAAGCGTTTTCAATTTGAGGATGGCGAAGTAGGGGCCGTTTATACTATGGGCCTGGACCCGCTTACTAAGTTACCCCATCCAGTAGTCCTCTACGCGGCCTCCTTTCCGCCCTCGTACCAAGGTACAACGCATCACTTTGGGCTTGTGTTCTCGGAGACAGCGGTAGCGAGTGCCCACGAGGCAGCTACCCTACTAACGCACTTTACTCAATCGGAAGCCGCGCGTTATCGGGCCAGCTGCTTAATCAATTGACTAGGCCTTGCCGATGGTAAAAGTATAGTCTTGCTTACTTTTCGGAGTAGTGTCCGCAAATAGTACGACCTTTGTCCATTCAGGGCGCAGAGATTGAGCGCCACTTTTATAGTACCCTTCTATCGCTCAATGCTATTAAATATCAATACTGATCCACGGGACCACAGCACGTGTGCCCTGAGCTACGAGGCAGAAAACAACTGGCTGCGGGCTACCTGGCGGGGCTACGTCGACCCAGCCGAGGCGATGCGCGGGGCCCAGGCGTACTTGCACCACGCCGCCCAGATGCCTAGTCCGTTACTGCTCAACGATAACTCTCAGCTGCGAGGCCCTTGGTTTGACAGCCTCGACTGGCTGGCCGAGGTGTGGGTGCCCCAGGCCAGCCGCCTGGGCCTGCGCTATGTGGCCCACGTGCAGCAAGCCGACCGGCATTCCGATATTATTCCCGCCCGTATGCCCAGTTCTGTGCCGTTCGAGTTGCAAATTTTTCAAAATCTCGAAGATGCGCAGAACTGGCTCCGGCAGTGCCGCATTCCATCTTAATGCAAAACGAGCGGAGCAACCGTCCATGCTAAAATTTTAGCAGGCGCGGTAGGTAGGCCAATGCGGTATAAGGCATTACGGACCTATTGATATGTGGCGATGGGTATTTCCTGCAACTAATCGAAGGGAAGAGGTTGCTATGCAGGCCCTCTTCCAACGCCTATCGAAAGCCCCGGCACGCGCAACTAATCAAATTTGCAGATAAAGCCAATTAGTGTGGTAGCCTAATTTATTATGCCTGCTACGCCAGCTATTAAGGCAGGTAAAAACTCTTCCATATTCGGCCGTGGACGTTGCAGTACTTGGCGCAACTGAGACCTTGGCAGGCAGCTGTTTTCTCGTGAGCAGGTGCCCACCAGAACCAATTTTACCTGCCTCTTTAGCGGGGATTGTAGCATATGGCTTGTGAGCCCGTGCCAAGGGGCCGCCCGCTCGTAGGCCTCCGCGTCATTCTGAACGGCATCTTTGGCAAATTGGCGCAAGACTTCCTAAGGCTTGAATACCTCGGACGAATTAGGAACCTCATCCGCAGCCTAGGTATCGTAGCTGAAAGGGTCAATGCCATTGCCTTTCGTAGTAGGGAGAGAGCTGCACTGCAGAAAGCTTTTTGCCTGTCGTAGCGCTTATCTGTGCGGTTGGTGTCCAGTTTCCTTAAGCACCGGCTGACCGTTTCTGGGGCTTAGACCTTGCAGTCATTCGTGTTCTGAATGACAACCCGCTTCACCGCTTTTTCCTCGCGGGCGAGGCCCTTGTCAAGCAGCCCGTGCTAACGGGCGCCAACCTTGCGTCTTTGAGGTATTATTATGCTGGGTTATCGCTTTTAAATACCCACGCAACCCCATACCTATCAGTAAATTGGCCATAACTACCAAAGGGCATTGGATGTAGAAGCGTGCACGGGTCGGGGTCCGCTCCCTCGGCCAGCTGTTCAAAAACGGCTTTCACTTCGGCATACGTTTGCCCCACGATAAACAGGCTTACCGTATTGCCGGGGCGGGGCTCCACGTTGGGCGCAGCCATCCAGTCGGTTGCGGACAGGTCAATCAGCCCGCTGGTCAGGCGCGCATTGATGATGCGGCCATGTTTTTCGACCGGGAATTGGTCTTTCATAGGGGTGTCGCCCAATTTTGTGAGGGTGAGTTCGCCGCCCAGACACTGGTGGTAGAACGTCATCGCCTCCGCACAATTACCGTCAAATAGAAGGAAGGGAGTACAATGTAGCATAGGGGGTCTGATTCAATGCACATCTTTAGAGCCGCAGCGTTCCTACGGACTGATACGTAGTGAGGAGCACACCTGTGGACGTCACTTGGGAATTGACGAACGCAAGTGCGCACGGAGCGACCTGGTCGGAAAAGAAGCGGGTGCCCCGGCCTAGCAACACGGGGTAGACCATCAGCACTACTTCGTCTACCAACCCCTGGTTAGATAATACGGGCGGCAGGCTTGATGCACCACTGCCAACCGAGCATCACGGGGAGTGGCTATTGCTTGCCGAATCAACGCATCCAACTCCCGCTGAACCGTCGCCGGTGAGGCACCCGTGTGCAAAGCTCTTCGACCTGGCCCACACCGGCCGGTGGAGCATCCGCCGGCACTAGCGTGGCGGGCCGCCCCGCCCCCCCTACCCCGAAAGCGCAGTGAAAGGCAGCCGGGCGAAACTTGATACCTACCAAGAAGTTGCCGTGCGCGTGCCAGTAGGTGAGAGGATATAGCTGCTGACTCACGCAAATGGCTGCACCGACAAACCTGGATGGGCTGCCCTGGCAAGCCGACAACTTCAAAATCCAACCCTTGGTTTAGCACCAGCTACATGTGCAGGGCAGCAAAACTGAAATCCTGACACTGCATCGCCGCCAAGTGCGGAGCGCGGGAGCGCGCAAATCCAGCTGCCAGTAACAGTCTATATATGGGCGTAGCTCAGCAGCTGGGCTCGGGAAAGTACAGCGCTGGGCAAAATGCGCCAAGTGAAGCAGCTCCGAATAGGTAGCGACCAAAGGAGGATTCATCTGCCACGAGTGATGGGGGTGACGCATCCTTTTCGGGCTAGTAGTTACAGGTACGACAGCCACCAGTAGGTGTGCTGCTGTTTGAACCGTTGGTACCAGCGGCACGGCAGGTACAATGCCAACACTACGGCCGCCCACACCAGGTAGGCTCGCCCCAAGTTGGGAACGTAGCCGGGCGGCCAGTCGCTGACCTGGCCAAATGCCAAATTCACGGCTCGGCCAAACGCCAGCGTTGTCCAAACCCAGGAGAAGGTGCTGATGAGCGAGAAGTGCAGCAGATAATAAAAGAAAGGCACCTGTCCAAACGTGCGCAGCACCCTGCTAAGCCAACCGGTCGCAGTTTCTACTTGACTGATCACCAGCAATGTTATACCAAGGGTAAGGCAGAGAAAGAGCAGGGAGGGTGGGGATTTAGTCACGTTGACGAAGGATAGCATCGTGTGGAGCATCCCCTGTGGCTGTATGCTCCAGGGAGTCGGGTCGCCGTACCAGTTGGTGGCGCGCAGCACGCCAAACAGGCCCAACAGCCCCGCGCCGGCCCAGCGAAGTCGCCGGTTGCGCGCGGGCAGCGGTAAGGTAAACCACGGCCCTACCAGGTAGCCCGCCAGCATCACGCCCAGCCACGGCCCGAGCGAGTAGGACACCAGCACCAGCTTGCCCAGTACCGGCAGCACAAACGGCCCGTTATGCAGCAATGCCCACCCGGCATTGGCCGCCGTGACGGGTTGGATGTTTGGCAATACATTATGCCCAGCCAGGATGACGAAACACAGTCCCACCAGCAGCCAGCGGGGCAGCCAGATGAGGCCGGCCAGCAGCACCATACTGGCGCCAATGACATAAATAACCAGCAACAATATCAGGTCGTAATTCCAACTCAGGATAAAGGTGAGCAGCCCGATTTCCGCTAGCACCAGCCACATGCCCCGGGTAAGGAGAAAGCGGCTGACGGCGGCCTTGTTTTGCCGCTTTTGCTCGTACAGGTAGATACTGCTGCCCGATAAAAAAACGAAGGTAGGGGCACAAAAATGCGTGACCCAGCGCGTGAGAAAGAGCAGTGCCGAGGCGTGGGCCACGTCTTCGGCCCGCACGGGCGTAGGGCTCCAAAACTCGCGGCTGTGGTCAAGGGCCATGATGACCATGGCCAAGCCCCGCACAATATCTAAGGCTTGGATACGAGGCGTGGCAGCCCGGGTAAGCACCGGAGCAGGCGCAACAAGACTAGAACCCATCAGCTGAAAATTTATTCAAGGACGTTTATTAACTCTGCATTTCCTCTTTCCTAGCAAACAGAGTTGCTGAAATGGGAGAAGGTGTAACTCCATTTTTCCCGGAATGGGCTGTGGCAATAGCGAAGGCCGTGCCGGCGTAGGCAATGGCTTCGAGGAGGCTGCTTAGCTCACCTGGCCGGGTCGGCAAGGAGGCGTTGATAACCCTAGGTAAGTGCAAAACAATGACCCACAGAAAAACCATGGTGCCCAACAGCAAAGCGCTGGTTCTGCGGCGAATACCTAGGGTGATGGCGCTGCCCGCACCAAAGAGCGCCACGCCGGTGAAATGCGTCCAAAAGGTAGGGTAGGGAATCCAGGTTGGCACGAGCGGAGATATGTACTTGGTGTACAAGAAGTGACAAATGCCATACGACACGATGGTGGTGCAAAAGCAAAGCCGGCCCAGCACAATGACCCTACTAGCAAACGTGCTCCTCGCCAGCGATGCTTCCAACTGGCTACTCTCCTCCCAATAAATGCCGGCCATCGTGAGCGCCCCCCCGGCCAAGGCAAGGGCCGTGAAGGCGTTTGTCCACGACCCTAGGTGGTCGCTATAGGGGTCAGCCAGCAGCTCGTATGGGACATGGCTAAAACAGAGCAAACTCAGTAGCAAGACCCCTACCATGAGTGACAGCAGCCCGACTTTTTGGTTAAAAACAATGGCAGCGCCCGCCGCAAGCAGGACCGCCCCAACCAGGCTGGCCCATAGAAAAATCCCTGGAATTCGGCCCGGCCAGGCAGGCAGGAGCGCGGGGATAAAGCGGCCGTAAGCCAGCTGCTGAATTCCTAGTCCGACAACTGCTAGTCCATAAAATATTCGGGCAGCCTTACTGAGGTTATTCATTATCGAATAGTGGAGGCTGATGGTCAACGATAGTGCTGCCTTCTGAAGGCTATTTGGGAGGTGCAATAGTCCCAATTCGCCGTGAAGTACTCCCGCGACCGAGGCAGTTAACAGCTAGAATTATCTAAGTGGAAGGTTTTTTTATCCGAGTGGAGTGGCTGCGGCGGGGAAAACTGGTAGTTCGCCGTTAGTCCTAGTGAGGAAGCGTAGCGCAAAGGCCTGTATCAGGCCAAACAAAAACGCTTTTATAGCTGGCACCTGTCCTTAGCGCGTGCGGGCTTCGTAGTTTCAGGGCATGAAGCTCTTCTTGCAACCGGTATTTCAAGCGCTTGGCATGCGGGTGCGTGCCTGGCAATTTGGGGGGGTAGCCGCCTTGTACTGGGGCAGTTTTGCGCTGGCGGGCTATGTGCAGTCCAATGCGTATTGGTTGCTGCGGGGCGACCCCAGCTTCACGGGTACGGAGGAGCTGGAATTACTGCTGCGCGGGCTGCTGTGGCTGTTGAGCACGCCGCTCATTCTGTACCTGGCTTACCGGGCACCCATCACGTCCTTCCGGCCACTGCGTCGGTGGGGGCGCAATCTAGGTCTGCACCTAGCGGTCCAATTCGGGCTGAATCTCCTCATCACATGCCTCAGCTACCTGGTGCTGTACCGGCTGCTGGGGCTGACGCCCGGCCGCACCTGGGGCTACGACGGCGTATGGGCCAGCATGCTGCTGCGCCTGACTATTTCGCTGACCACGTATCTGCTGCTGGTGTTTGGCTACGGCCTCGCCACGGTTGCCTATCGCAACCAGACGCTACAGCATCAAAACGTGCGCTACGAACTGGCCAATGAGCAACTAAAAACGCAGTTAGCAGGTGCCCAACTCCAAGCGCTCAAAATGCAGTTGAACCCGCATTTTCTATTCAATGCCCACCACTCCCTCGTGGGCTTAATTCTGGAGCACGAGAATGAGCGAGCCATTGCCATGGTGACGGCGCTGAGCGACTTGCTCCGGGCCGTCCTGGTCAACGGCGACGCCCAATTAATACCATTGCGGGAGGAACTGCAGTTCGTCACCAAGTACCTGCACATTCAGAAAATCCGCTTTCAAGACCGGCTGCACATCGACTTTGCTATTGCCGCCGATACGCGAGAGTGCCTGTTTCCGCAATTCTTGCTGCAGCCGTTGGTGGAAAATGCAATGGTGCACGGCATTGAGCAAGTAATAGGTACAGCCTGCCTGCGCATTGCCGCCCACCGTGAGGGCGAGCAACTGGTGGTGGAAGTAAGCGACGACGCTGCGGCCGCCGGCCGGCGGCCAGCCGCTACGGGCCAAGGAATTGGACTGAGTAACACGAAAGCCCGGCTGGAAAAGCTTTACCACGGCCAAGCGCAACTGGAATTTGTGCAGCCGCCGACGGGCGGCACGGTAGTTCGGCTGAGGGTGCCGCAAAACCTGCCAGCCACGTTACCGACAACGACGGCCTCCCCTATCCTTGTGACTGTATGAGCTACCGGGCACTAATAATCGACGACGAGCAGCTTTCGCGTCGCATCATTCGCACGTTTCTGAAAAACGAGGCGGCAATCGAAGTGATTGGTGAAGCAGCCAATGGCCCCGAGGCCGTGCTACAAATTCTGGAGCACCGACCCGACCTGTTGTTCCTGGATGTGCAGATGCCGGAGATGGATGGCTTTGCCGTGCTGCGCGAAGTATGGGCGCATTACCAGCCGTTCGTCGTGTTTGCCACTGCGTTTGATTCGTATGCTATCCGGGCCTTCGAATTCAGCGCAGCGGATTACCTGCTTAAGCCCTTCGACCACCAACGGTTTGGGCAAGCTGTGGCGCGAGTCAAAACCCAGTTGGATTTGCGGGGCAGTGCGGGTGCCAGCCAGGCCCTGCGCACCCTGCTCGCCACGGTGGCCCCGTCGGCCAGCTACTTGCAGCGCCTGCTAGTGAAAGACCAGCGCACGCTATTTTTCGTCAGAACAGCCGATATCCTCTATTTTGAAGCCGACCACAATTACATCACGGTGCACACGGCGACCAAAACGCACCTCATCTACGACAGCCTGACGAAGTTGGAGCAGCAACTAGCGCCGCACGAGTTCACGCGTATCAACCGCTCCTGCCTCGTGGGCCTAGACCATATTGAATCACTGGAAGCCTACTTCAACGGCGAGTATTGGGTGAAGCTACGCACCGGTCAGACCCTCAAATGGACTCGCAAGTACCGCGATAACCTTCAGGCTTTTTATCACCGGCCACAGTAGCTGTGAGCTTTCAACGGCAGGTTCCCTTCCTAGCGCATGTTAAAGACTTAGCAGGTTATGAATTAACTTCTACCCCTGAATACGCAGTCCATCAGCACTGGCATGTTCCTCCTTACTGACGGGCTGAGGTACCCAAAAAGGTACTGGAGTTTTAACAATCTGTTCACTATCCATAGGCTTATTGAGTGGTTAGTCCACTTATTAAGCCTTTCAATTGGACCATTACCGCTGGAGTAAGGAATATTTCGTGCCCCTGGCTCGGCAGCTCCACCAACTCTACCGCAACGTGGCGCTGGCGCAAGGCGGCGGCGTAGCGCTGGCTGTAGGTAGGCAGCGCGATGGGGTCGGCCAGGCCCGTCACTACCCGCACCGGCAGGCCGGGGCGTACCTGGTCTACCCATTCTTGAGGCGAGAGAAAAGGCACCGGCCGCCACCACATTGGGCTGAAATGTTGGCGGGCCATGTGCTGCCGAAAGGCGGGCACGTCGCACGGGCAGGCGGCCAGCAGGGCGGCATCGGCCAGGGCGGGGTAGCGGCCCAGCAAGTCA
Source organism: Hymenobacter ginkgonis (assembly GCF_009755225.1). Taxonomy (GTDB): domain Bacteria; phylum Bacteroidota; class Bacteroidia; order Cytophagales; family Hymenobacteraceae; genus Hymenobacter; species Hymenobacter ginkgonis. The sequence continues at coordinate 779,159 of NZ_WQKZ01000003.1, read as the reverse complement.
CCGGTAAGGGTGGCGCCCCCCGAGTGCCCGGCCAGCACCACGCGGCGGGCGTGGTAGCCTCGGCGCAGGGCCTGCACGGTGGCCGCGATGGCATCCACCTCTCGGGGGCGGTAGTTGTCACCGGTGGCCGTGCCGCGCCGGCCCGGCGAATGGTGACCAGCGGGGTCGGTGTAGCCGGGCCGCAACAGGCCCACGGCTACTACATCGGGTACGGCCTGCGCCACGCGCTGGGCCAGCATGTACTGGTAGCTGGGCTGGTTGAAGGGCGCATCGCCGTGCAGCACTACCACCAGCACCGGCCGGTTCGTGCGCTGGGCGCTAAAGTACGTTTGGCTGTAAAGGAGGTAATCCGTACTGGTTGAAGGCCAGTTCAGCCACGGCCAGGCTAAGCCAGCCAGCAAAAGGGCCACTAGAACGCCGCTGGTCCAGTGTAGCAGCTTCTGTTTGCTGATTACCATAGTGGGGGGCAAGTATGCTTGGGCAAAAACATTTCTCTACGTTGCGCAGGCTATGCTATTTTAGTTACGCTGCTAACCCGATAGTAGAAGTCGGCAGAAAACCGCTTCAAACGGCTTTCTGCCGCACTACCGGATACGCGTCGGCCCGAACAGGCACAGTAAGCATTGGGCGCCACGCGCTGGGGCTAGTACCCAAATACCGGCCCAGGCACTAACTAGGTACTCTCCAGCATGGACTTGCTGCTGTTTGGGCGGCATAAATTACCACGCGGCCGATGCACTAGTCTGTTTCGTAAGCGCTCGAATGGTTATCGGTCGCGTTAGGAGTGTTTATAATCGGAAAAGTTTGCGCCATTTCCCGTAACTAGGCCTGAAGCGCAGCAGTGGTGATAGCCGGATTATAGGTAAGTAAGTTCTTCTGCTCATTCGGTTTGGGTGTCATGCCAAGCCAGAAATTTCGGCTTCGTTTTGGGGGCGACATCGGGACTGAAAACTAATAAGTCGTAACTCATCCTTCTGGTATACAGCTTTAAGTAGACTATCGTGCAGAGATTAGCCGTTCAGCTACGCCAGCGTGAGCACTTGTTGCACCTTAGCGGCTAGGTCGGCTGCTGTGCTCGTGGCAGGCAGGCGGGCCGCCACAAACCCATCGGGGCGCACCAACAGCGCGTCGCCCGGCTGCGTGTGCGTCAGTTGCTGCCAGGCTTGACGCCTAGCCGGTGTCGGCAGTTCGTGCAGCACCAGTGAGCAGTCTAAGGCCACGTCGGAAAGGCGCGCCTGCCACAACGCGGCTTCGCCGCTAGCCACCAGCAGAAAGGAACCCCGGCACCAGTCGAGCGTGGAGGTGTCGTGCGCATCGTCGAGCCAAAGGTGGGGTAAGCGCGTGCCGAGCTGCCCCACTAGGGGCAAAGCGCTGGCAGGCGTGGTAAGTTGGTCATCGGCCGTCAGAATGGCGGCCGAGCGGTAGGTGTAGTCGGGCAGGCCCATCAGCGGTAGGCCATGCTCTTTCAGCTTAGCGGGGCTAAGCAGGCCTTGGGTGTCGGCCATGTCGCCCGAGAGGTGTGCGAAGAAGGCCCCAATGGGCTGGCGCTCGGGGCTGTAGGTGACCAGCAGGGCGGGGCTAGCCTGGCCACGCAACACGGCGGCCAGCTTCCAGGCCAGGTTGTGCACGTCCTGCATGCCCGTGGCGGCCCCTTTGCCGGCGTAGGGCGTCATGGTATGGGCCGCGTCGCCCGCCAGGAATACGCGGCCAAACTGCTCCTGTTCCACGGTGCGTGCACTCATTTCCCAGGGGAGCACGCTCAGAATGCGCAGGGGTAGCTCAGGCAGGCCCAGCACCCGGCGTAGCAGGCTTTGCAGGACTAAGTCGGTGAAATCAGCCGGCTGCTGGCTTTGTTCAGGGTGATAGCGCAGGTGCAGCGACCACCGGTCGGTATTATTGATAGCTAGCAGAAACCCCGTTACATCCGGCTCTTGCACGAGAAACATGCTAAACTCGTGGCCCCGGACGTGCGCCGTCAAATCGGCCTCAAAATACACGTTGAGGTAGTGCCCTAGGCTACCCCGGCCGCTGGTGGTGGCGTGCAGGGCCCGGCGGGTGGGGCTGTTTGCCCCATCAGTAGCCAGCAGATAATCAGCTGTGAGGGTGTGCTCCGTGCCGGTGTCGCGATTGCGTACGGTCGCCGTTACATGGTCGGCGTCCTGCGCAAATTGCGTTAGCTCGTGGGAGAAGCGCAGGTCGCCGCCCCGCGCCTCGGCCGCTTGGCGTAGTACCGGCTCGGCTAAGTCCTGGGTGCAGCGGGCCCCGCTTTCGGGACTTTGGGCCGCAAGGCGCTCGAACATGGCGAGCTGACTAGGATGGGTAACGCGCTCGGCGTTGGCGGGCGGCTGTGTGGCAAGGGTGTGGGCTAGGTTGGGGCCGCGTAGCACTCCCCAGGCCAGGGCCAGCGCACGGCCGGCTTCGCGGATAGCCGCACTTAGGCCTAGTTCGCGCAAAATCTCCATGCTACGCAGGTCGAGACTGCGAGACTTAGGCAGCAGCGAGGTGCCCGGATGGCGCTCGATGAGCAAGTACCCAATGCCTTGCTGTTGCAAGCACAGCGCCGCCGTGAGCCCGGCAAAGCCTCCACCTACAATGAGTACGGGCACATGGGACGGGAAAGTAGCGGCAGTAGCGGCCATAACTTTATCGGAGAAAAGCAGTTGAAAGAACGTCTCGCAAAGGTGCCTAGGCTACGAGTTGCGGCGCGTGCACAATCAGGAGTAATTCGTACCAGTTGCGTGCTGGCCTGCCTATGGAAGTTACTTCTGCTGCTTCGTTTGCCGCCGGCTTTTACCTACCCGAAGGCCAGGAGCAGCACCTGGCCCTGTCGCTGGCCGGCTGCCCGGGCACGGCCCGCATGGTGGCCGTGGGTGGGCTGGTGCTCAACGAAACCCGCTTTGTGGCCGAGCACCCCACCACGCCCTGGCAGCACCTCAACGAGCGGCCGGTGGTGGAGCTGAGCTTTATGCTGGCCGGCACGCTGCGCCAAAGCCAAACGGGGCTCCTGCACGAGCAGCTTTATGCTCCCGGCTACCATAACTGGGTATTCAACCCCCAGTCGCTGGAGCAAAACCAGCTGCTCGGCACCGGCCAGTTCCGGCTAGTGACGGTGCAGGTACCGGTCGCCCGCATGGTGAGCCTGCTCACCGATTACGTGCCCGAGCTGTCCGACGTGGCCGAGCAGCTGGCGCTGGGCCGGCCATTAGCTCGGCACGCCCCCGCCCCGGGCCTACCCCCAAGCCTGCGCTACCTACTCGATACCCTGTGGGATAGTCCCGCGCCACTCGGCCTCAAGCGCCTGCACTACGAGGCCCTGGCGCTGGAGCTAGTGGCCCAGCAATGTGCGCTATGGCTATCCTCCGGCCCTGCGGCGCCGCCACTCGGAGCCCCCGAGCGCGACAAGCTGCACTACGCGCGGGCCTTGCTGCTGCAGCACCTCAGCGAGCCGCCCTCCCTAGCTAAGCTGGCCCGCGAGTGCCAGCTCAACGAGTTCAGTTTAAAGCGGGGGTTTCGACAGCTATTTGGCACTAGCGTAGGCCACTTTGTGCAGACACAACGCCTTGAGGTAGCCCGCCACCTGCTGCTGGGAGGCGGGCAAACCGTCACAGAAATTGCCTACCAGTTGGGCTACACTCACCCTCAACACTTTCATCGCGCCTTTAAAAAACAGTTTGGCTGCACGCCCAAACAACTGACCCGTTAAGCGGCCGGGTTAGAAGCAGGGTTGCCAAGAAGGCCTCAAAAGGAGCACCATACAGACCAGCTTACTTAGCGAAGTCAACCCTGCTTCTGACTCTCTAAAGCACTCTAACAAGACTTTCTGGGTCCTTTGCAAGCGCGTCTTCTTGACACCTCCTAGTTAGGGCCTCCCTGCTATTCATATTTAGCCGACTAGGCTGCGTCTTCCGTAAGGCAAGCCCGCGTCCCATTCGAGGCAGAGGTGGCAGGCATTAAAGCGCCACACTAAAATAGTAGCTACTGCCCAGTGGCTAGTAGGACAGCTGCCCTACCCCTGCTGGCGCATGGCAGGGAGCACGAGGCTGTAGCGATTTAGCCAGCAGTGAGCAGTCAGCCAGCCTATTCGCGCTCCAACAGGATTTCCGAGCCTAAAACTACCAAGTCTACCCGGCCTTTCAACGTCTGGTCGATGAAGGGCGTGTTCTGGGATTTGGATTTCATGAAGTCCCGCGTGAAGGTCGTTGCCGCTTCGGTATCAAATAAGAGGCAATCCGCTTCTTGGCCGATTTCGATGGTGGGTACCGGTAGGCCCATCAGGCGACGGGGCTCCGCCGAATAGCGCTTTACCACTAGGTCCCACCCAAATTTGCCGGGCTCGACGAAGTGGTGGTAGAGCGACACCAGGGCCGTATCCAGGCCGGTAATGCCATTGGGCGCGCTCATGAAATCCTGGGCTTTTTCGAACGGCGTGTGCGGCGCGTGGTCGGTGGCAATGAGGTCGAATACGCCTTCGATGAGTCCTTCGAGCAGCGCATCAGAATCGGCCTGCGTCCGCAGCGGCGGGTTCATTTTATAGTTCGTGTCGTAGTCGCCGATGTGCTCGTCGGTGAACATGAGGTGGTGCGGGGTCACTTCCGCCGTCACCTGCACATCGCCGCGCGATTTCCACCAGCGGATGGTCTCCATACCGAGCTTGCTCGAAACGTGTTGGATGTGCACGTGCGCGCCCGCCGCCCGGGCCAGGCGGATGTCGCGGTCGATGATGATTTCCTCGGCGCACGCCGGTGAGCCCTTGATGCCGAGCCGGTAGCTCATCACCCCCTCGTTGAGGGCGCGCGGCCCGGCCAGCTCCGGCACCTCGCAATGGCTGGCGAAAAACATCCCAAACTCGGTGGCGTATTGCATCGCCCGCAGCAGCACCGCCGGGTCGCCGGTGGTATCCCCGTCGTCGGTGAGCATCTTCACCCCAAGCGTGCGCATGCCCTCGATTTCCGCTAACTCCTTGCCTTCGCGGTTCTTGGTAACGCAGCCGGAGGTGTACACCGGAATGCGGGACCGGTGCTTGGCATTTTCCAGCACGGTGGCTATCGCGGTCGCCGAGTCGAGGGCGGGGCGGGTGTTGGGCATCATGACCACGCCAGTAACGCCCCCATTGATGGCCGCTTCGCTGCCCGTGGTGATAGTTTCCTTATTCTCAAACCCTGGGGCGCGAAAATGGACGTGGGCATCGAACATGCCGGGCATTAGCACCCGGCCGCGCGCGTCAATGACCCGGGCCCCCTCGGGAATGGCTAGGCTTTTGCCGATGTCCCGAATTATTCCTTCGACAATTAGGACATCGCTCTCGACAAGCACGGGTGAGTTTTCGGAGGCGATGCGGGCGTTTTGAAGGAGAAGCATGGAGTGAGGAGTGCTGTAAACCGGCAAGGGGGGTAGGGATATTCAGGGGCTATTAAAGAAAATACACGGGCGGAACCAGCCGTCGCTTCCGGCGTTCAGGGCATAACCACCGGCGAGCTGGCTCGCTGCTGTGCGGCATACGCTTCCTGCTTCGGAAACTCCCCGCCCGGCGTAAGCCAGTCAAGCACGGCCATGCGAACGGAGATGCCGTTTTCGACCTGGTTGGTAATCAGGCTGCGCTCATAGTCCATGACGGCGTCGCACAGTTCGACCCCCCGGTTCACAGGGCCAGGGTGCATGATGTAGAGGCCGCGGTCGCGGATTTCCGCCAGCCGGGCGTTGGTGATGCCGTAGACCCGGTGGTATTCCCGGACGTTGGGGAAATACTGCACGTCCTGGCGCTCTAGCTGCACGCGGAGCAGGTACACCACATCGGGCGCCCAAGCCATGGCGGCCTCATAGTTGGTGAAGCGGCGGATGCTTGCCGGGATATACTTGGGCACCAGCGACCCCGGGCCGAGGTAAGCGACCTCAACGCCCAGCTTTTGCAGCAGCGTGCTGGTGGAACGCGCGACGCGAGAGTGAAGAATATCCCCGATGATGAGGACTTTTTTGCCCCTAGGGTCGGGGAATTTCTCCTTGATGGTGAAGGCGTCCAGCAGGGCCTGGGTGGGGTGTTCGTGCGCTCCGTCGCCGGCATTGATGACCGACGCCGTAGTTTGGCGGGCAATCATGCCGGGCAGGCCGGAGTGACTATGGCGAACGACGATGTAGTCGGTGCGCATGGCCTGGAGCGTCTCGATGGTTTCGCGCACCGACTCGCCCTTGGTGATGGAGGAGTGGTCGACGTTGAAATTTGTGACCTCCGCCGAGAGGCGTTTGGCCGCGACCTCGAAGGAGGAGTGCGTCCGGGTGCTAGCCTCGTAGAACAGCATGAGCACGGACTTGCCCTCGAGGGCGGGGATTTTCTTCACCGAGCGGGTGAAGAGTTTTTTAAAGGACGTGGATTGGTCGAGCAGAAACTCGATTTCCTCACGGTGAAGGGATGCGATGTCGAGCAGGTCTTTACGTGCCATACCGAAGTTGAGGAAAAGTGAGGTTAACTAGCTAAAACGAACAATGTGAAGTCTTATCTGCCCCTACCCCTGATGGGTAGCCTGATTGGCTGCGAGACAGCCGCCGCCAAACTTACTGGACATAAAAAAACCGTTTCGGAATCCGAAACGGTGGTGGGGCAACACTCAGAAAAAATAACGGAAATGCCAAAGACAAAATCGGAAAAACCGATAGTAGCGAAGACCTTCCGGTCCATTCGCGGTTCCTTGCCGAGCAGGGTCCCGCGCTTCGTCAACAAGTTTTTCGGTTGAAGCACGATGCAAAGCTACGGCATTGTTACGTAACCTTTGCGCATATTAGGCAAGAGTTTCCGTTCAGACGAACGTGCGTATTGCAAACAAACGAGCAAAGAACCTGCAGTTTAAGGCACTATGCAGAAGCGTTTCGCGCTCTATATTTTAGTTAGAAACAGACTATTTTTTCGAATGACCTTGCCACCCACATCAGTACCTTCCTGTTAAGCCGCTGCTCCATCTTTTGCCGGGCCGGTGCTGCCAACCGTTGGGCCATCCGGCAGCGGCAAGTGCAGGCAAAAGCGGCTACCCTGCCCCACCCAGCTCTCGCATGTGAGCGTGCCCCCATACCCTTTGGTAATGATGTCGTAGCTAAGGGAAAGTCCTAGGCCGGTCCCTTCGCCGGCAGGCTTGGTGGTATAAAAGGGCTGAAAGATTTTGGCCTGTATCGCGGCGCTCATGCCCGTACCATTGTCCTGTACCTGGATTTCGAGCTGCTGGTTAAGGTGCCGCGTCTGCACGCTGACTGTCGGCACGTAGCCAGATTCGCCCCGTAAGTGGCGCTGCTGCACGGCGTAGAACGCATTGGTAAAGAGGTTGAGCAGCACCCGCCCTAGGTCGCCCGGCACCGCCTTGACGGTGGGCAGCTGCGGCGCAAAATCCGTTTTCAGGTCGGCCTGTAGCGTCTGGTTCTTGGCCCGCAGGCCGTGGTAAGCCAGATGCAGGTATTCTTCGCAAAGCGCGTTCACGTCCACTGGCTGGCGCTCGCCGCTGCTGGCGCGGCTGTGCGCCAACATTCCGCGCACGATACTGCTAGCCCGCTGGCCATGCTCGTTGATTTTGCGCAGGTTCTGGATAATATCTTCCGTCAGGGCCGCTACCTCGTGCGCGTCGCCCGCCGCCTGGGCCACTTTCGATTCCTGCAACAGTTCTTGGCTCACATCGGCAAAGTTGGTGACAAAGTTGAGTGGGTTCTGGATTTCGTGGGCGATGCCGGCCGTGAGCTCCCCGAGGCTGGCCATTTTCTCCTTTTGAATCAGTTGAGCCTGGGCGGTCCGCAGGTCAGCCAGGGAGCGTTGCAGTTCGCCGGTGCGCTGCTGCACTTGGTGTTCGAGCGTCTCGTTTTGGCTGGCCAGCAGGGCTTGTTTTTCCTGTTCTTGCACTAAGGCTTGGGCCGAGAGGCGCTCGACTTCGCGCAGCTTGACTTGCAGCAGTTCGGCATCCAGGGCAAACTCGCGGGCCAGAAACAGCGAAATGCCCAACGGGGACGCTAAAAACACCAGTGTAAACAGCGGCAGGAGTACGATGCCAGGCGGGTCAATAGCGGCACCAGCTATTGCTACCAGCAGAAGCAGGGCGAGCAAGGCGACGGCAAAGCCCGTGGCAATAATACCCGCGCCCCGCTGCCGCTGGCGCAGGGCGCGGCTGGTCAGGCGTAGCTGCTCGAGGGTAGTCACAACCATAAAGCCGACAAAGGCGAGGCCAACTGGGGGCAAATAAAGCCACCCGACTGCTACCACCAGCAAGCAGCCCCCGCTGAGCCACAAGCCGGCATACAGCCGGCCAGGCGAGAAACCAAACAAGGCATACAACGCCCGCACGGCGTACAAACCGCTGAGCGCTACTAGTACTTCGATGACCAGAAACCACCACTGGACCCACCCACTTTGTAAGGGGGAAAGCAAGACGTCGTTACTATAAAGCCCTGCCAACGCCATGGCCAGCGTCAGGGTATAGCGGGCAAAGTAGCGGTTAGCGCACTTGGCTGGGTTGTAATAAAAGAAGACGAGGTGCAGCAGGGTGAGCAGCAGAAAGCCACCAGCCATGACTGCCGTTGCCAAGGCGTAGGCAACAGTTTGCTGCTGCAACTGCCGCAACTGACGTTCAGTCTGCAAGGTCAGCTTACAGAGAGACTGATGTTCCACTCCTCGCTGCAGCCACGGGTGGTAGGGAGCCAAGCGCACAGCCAGCACGCCCTCAGCCCCACCACTCGTTGGCAGCGCTATCGGTTCGGCGCGCAGGCGACTCAGTAGCCCCTCGGTGGGCCCGCCGCTAAACCCGCCTTCGCGCCGCAGTAGGTGGCCATTGTAGTACACCTCGACCGCGCCTAGATAGTTGACCGACAGCAGCGGCGCCCGTAGGCGTAGGCTGTCGCCGAGCTGCACGCGCAGCCGCAGCCAGCTGATACCGGTGCTCAAGGCCGGCGGCAGCTCGCGCCGGGGCCGGGTGGGGTTGAGCGTATCCCAGTCCCTCTCGTCGAAGTCGGGCTGGCTCCAGGCGGGGTTGTCGCCGGCGTGGGCGCGCCAGCCCTTGGCCAGCAACAGTCCCATTGGGGGTAGGCGCTCCACCCGCACGCTAGGGGGAGTGGGTGGACCGGCAGCAGCTAGCTGGGCAAGCAGCCAGAGGCCACTGAGCAGCAGAGAACGTAGCCACTGCCCGGGCAGCGCAGGAGGATTGAGCATAACAGCCTACAAACGAAGTCAGTACCCATACTTTCCGAATACTCAAATGTAGGAGCAAGTCCACCTGCCGACAACTGCCGTACGCCAATGGCGCTATTTTTTGGCTGACGCCGAAGTAGGTCTACTTGCTTGAGGTACCTGTCCTACGTTAGCGGCAAAAAGCAACGAGAGGTGGTCTAATTAAGCAGTGAGAAAAGACGCCTCGTTTCGCCCTGATAAAAAGAGCAAAAAACTCGATAAACGGCGTGTATATATGACGCTGCCTTCCGTGCCGAAGCCCTACCCCTAGTCCAGCAGCGCCACCCGATGTCGTCCTTACCGCAGCCTCCAATGGCGCTATCGCTGGCATCAGGCCTAGGTGGTAGTTGAGGTGAGCAGCGCGACCCTCGCCCACGACCCGGAAAATGCGAACGTTACTAGTTTGGTATCACCTAGCAACGGGGTACTATAAGTATAGGGGCAGGTGCTCCTAACTACCTTATATCCTTTCTAAAAACAGCTGTTTCTGGGAAGCGCAACACGGAAGGAAGACCCTGTTAAGAGTAGGGACTCAGAAAGTGGAGGGGTAGGGCGAGTGGCTCAGAAAGTCGGCGCCAAGTACGTTTAGGAGTGGGAGGTCAGATTGTCCCGCCGGTGAGTAAGCGGTCCAGCAAGGTGCACTCTTCGAAGCTGGTTCGCTAGCCGTAAGTACTACCTGCCTTCAGAAAGAGTGCTCCCGGTTCATATTAATTATTCCGTCCTGATGAGTTATGGGAGCTAGCCCTTGTTGGAATAGCTACTTGGGTACTAGACTCGCTACCCCCCTTGCGGTAAAGTAAGGCACCCTGCCCCCTACGCAAGCTTTGCGCTAGACCAGCCTTTTGGCTCACCTTTGCACCCCACTAGCCAAGACCTACCCGGGATGAAGACCACGGAGCAAGCAGAAAGAGAATACCTGGAAGAAATTAAGGAGAAACTGGCGCTAGCTATTCGGCGCGGCGACGACGCCGTGAAGCAGTTTTCCAGCGAGCTGCGGGAGAAAAAGCAGTATATCCACGAGCACCAGTCGAGCCTGGACGACGCGGATATGGTAGCCGCCGACCAGTCCATCAACCGCATGGCTTTCACGGGGGAGGCCGCCGTGGCTCGCAAGCGCAAGCTGCTCAAGCTGCTGCAATCGCCCTACTTTGGGCGCATCGACTTTGTGCCGCAGGGCGGGGCCAAGTCGCCGGTGTACATTGGCGTGCACTCCTTCCTGGACGAGCAGCAGCGCCAAAACCTGATATACGACTGGCGGGCGCCCATCTCGTCGCTGTTCTACGACTACGAGCTGGGGGCTGCCGCCTACCCTACCCCATCGGGCCTGGTTGAGGGCAGCATCGAGCTGAAGCGCCAATACAAGATTCGCGACGGCCAGCTAGAGTTTGTGCTCGAAAACGACGTGAACATCCACGACGATGTGCTGCAGCGCGAGCTGGCCAAGTCGTCCGACGATAAAATGAAAAACATCGTCGCCACCATTCAGCGCGACCAGAATGCGGTGATTCGCAACGAAACGGCGTCGGTGATGGTCATTCAGGGCGTGGCGGGCTCGGGCAAAACGTCGATTGCTCTGCATCGGATTGCCTTTTTGCTCTACCGCTACCGCGACACGATTGCGGCCAAAGACGTGCTCATCCTCTCACCCAATAAGGTGTTCGCCGACTACATCTCCAACGTCTTGCCCGAGCTGGGCGAGGAACACATTCCGGAGCTGGGCATGGAAGAGCTGGCGGCCGACTTACTCGAAAATCGGTACCCGTTCCAGACCTTTTTCGAGCAGGTGTCGGCGCTGCTTGAAAACCCCAACCCCGCCTTCGTCGAGCGCATCCGGTTTAAGTCGTCGGGCGAGTTTGTGAGCCAGCTCAATAAGTACTTGCTGCATGTGGAAAACAACTACTTCACGGGCAGTGAGTTGCGGCTGGGCCGGCTGCTTGTGCCGCTACCGTTCATCCTGGGCCGGTTTAAGGCTTACCACCGGGTGCCGCTGCTGAAACGCTTTCCGCTGGTGGCCCAAGATGTGCGTACCTTCGTGCGCGACGCCACCCAGCGCAAACTCACCGGGCAGGAGAAATCCCTCATCGGCGAGGCCATTCCGCGCATGTTCAAGTTCACGCAGGTGCTGGACTTCTACCGCGATTTTTACCGCTGGCTGGGCCGGCCTGAGCTCTGCCGGGTCGAGCCGGGCCAGCGCCTGGAATACGCGGATGTGTTTGCCCTCATCTACCTGCGCCTGCGGCTGGAAGGCATCACGGCCTATGAACATGTAAAGCATCTGGTAGTAGATGAAATGCAGGATTATACCCCCGTGCACTATGCCGTGCTGGCCCGCCTTTTCCCCTGCCGCAAAACCATCCTAGGTGATGTCAACCAGACGGTGAACCCCTACAGCGCTTCCTCTGCCGAAACCATTGAGCGCGTCTTTCCCCAAGCCGAGGTCGTCAGGCTGCACCGCAGCTACCGCTCCACCCTCGAAATTACGGCCTTTGCGCAACGCATTACGCCTAATCCCGACCTCATTGCCCTAGAAAGGCACGGCCGCGAGCCCCTGGTAGCGCGCTTCGAAAGCCCCGCCGAAGAATTGCAGGCGGTGCAGCGGCTGGTCACTGCCTTCCAAAGCGGCGGCCAGCAGTCGCTCGGCATCATTTGCAAAACCTTGCGGCAGGCCACCCAGGTGCAGCAGGTGCTGCAAGGCCCGGGCGTGCAGCTGCTCACGGCCGAGTCCACAGCTTTTAAAGAAGGCGTTATCATCACCACGGCCTACTTAGCGAAGGGCCTCGAATTTGACGAGGTTATTGTGCCATTTGCCTCCGCCGCCACCTACCAAACGGAGGTAGACCAGGGTATGCTTTACGTGGCGTGCACCCGCGCTATGCATCAGCTCACGCTGACTTATACGCAGGCTATTACTCCCTTCTTATCATGCTGACCTGCCGAGCTTTGCCAACTAGTTTTGGACTTAATTGGAGCGAGCTAGTCATATAGTACAGAGGCTCTTTCAGTAAATGATTGTAGCTAGTGAGACATTACTTGAATGGGCCTCGGCAAATGTTATTAGCTCGCTCACTGCTCACAACCTTTAGTAAGTGGTGCGGTGCATGCGTTGAAGTAACTCTCTCAGACGCGGCATGTTGGCTCTAAGTAAGACCTGCAATTGTCTGGCCTAACTAGATTACCTGACGGCTACGCATGGAGGCTGGTCAGCAGGGGCTTGTTGTTCTGCATAATCACCTTGCGTTTGGGTCTGAGCGTGCGAGTCAGCTCGCCGTTTTCCACGGTCCAGGCTTGAGGCAACAGGCGAAAGCGCTTGACCTGCTCCCATGTAGCTAGGTGGGTAGACCCTACCCGGTGGAGCGCGCCCGCCCAGGCCGGCTTACTTCACCAGCAGGCGCTGGCTCAAGCCCACCGGGTCCGTGACTAGGTGCAGCACGTAGAGACCCGGCGCCAGCCCAGCCGTGGGCACCAGGCCGGTCGCCTGCCCAGCGGCCACCGCTAACGCCTGCGCCGGCCGCACTACCCGGCCCAAGGCATCGCGGACCTCCACGCTGGCCGGACCACTGACCGCCGCTTGCAGCCGCACGCCGGTGCCGGCCGACACCGGATTTGGCCACAGCGCTAACGTGGTGGAGGTGGCGCCCATGGCGCGTATCGGAGTAGGTATGGCCGTAGGTAGTTGGGCCAGAAAAAAGTTAAGGGCCAAAGGATTAGCTAGTGTCAGGGGCGCGAAGCTGACCTGGGCCGAATACAAGTAGCCTACCACGGAGAGGGTACTGCCCCGCACGGCGATATCAATGCCGCCCTCGTCGTCGACGCCGCCTGCGCTAGTGGCCCATGTGGCCGCCCCGCTGGGGCCGGTGTCGGTGTAACCGGCCCCGAAGATATCATCGAAGCCCTTGCTGGCCAGGGTTGTGGACCCAAAGCTTGGGGTCCGCTCGAAACCGCCCGTGACGTACACCCCGCTGCCACTCACGGCCAGGCCCTGTGCCTCTTCGTTGCCGCTACCCCCATCCCGGATTGCCCAGATGGGAAGGGCGCTGCTGCCTAAGTCCGTATACTTAGCCACGCACACGTCGTCGCCGCCCGCACTCGTCAGCGAGGTGGGACCGAACGTGGCCGTGTTGCGGAAGGCCCCCGCCAGGTACACGTTGCTCCCACTCACGGCCAGGGCTCGGCTGAAATCGTAGCCCGTCCCGCCCGCGCGCAGGGCCCAGCCGTTAGTGAAACTGCTGCCTGTGTCCGCGTACTTGGCCACAAAAATATCCGCACTGCCCGCACTCGTCAGGGTCGTGCCGGCAAAGGTTCCGAGGGCACTCTCGAAGCTGCCCGTCGCGTATACGTTGCTATTATTTACGGTAATACACAAGCCTTGGTCCTTACCCGTCCCCCCAGCGCGCAGGGCCCAGCCGTTGCTAAAGCTGCTGCCGGCGTCGACGTACTTAGCCACGAATACATCCGCGCCGCCCACCGGAATCAGGGTCGTGCCCGCGAAGGTGCCGCCGGCAGGACTGTTCAGCAGGCCTGTCACGTACACATTAGGGCCGCTCACGGCAAGGTCCTCGCCGATGTCTTCGAAGCTGCCGCCGGCTCGCGTGGCCCAACCATCGGCCACGCTGCTGCCCAAGTCGGTATACTTGGCCACAAAGACGTTATCCAAGCCCACATTCGTGAGGGTCGTACCGGCAAAGGCCGCCGTAGGACTGCGAAAATTGCCCGTTACGTACACGTTGCTACCGCTCACAGCGATGCCGTGGCCGCTGTCGTCGCCTGTCCCGCCGCCACGCGTGGCCCACGCCCACGCCCGGGCAGCCGTACTCCACTTGGTTACGAACACGTCCAGGCTGCCCGCGCTCACCAGCTGGGTGCTGCCCAACATGAGGATGCTACGGAACTCGCCCGTTACGAACACATTGCCCGCGGCATCCACCGCCGTGGAGATGGTGATAATAGTGGCCGTCGCGGCGGGGGGCGTGGCCGAGGTGGTGCCTACGGCCAGCTGCCAGGCCGGGGTCTGGGCCAGGGCAGGAGTGGTCCCACCTAGCAGCCCCAGCCAGAGGAGCAGGCGCCAGCGTAGCCAGGCAATTAAGCGGGCGGCGGGGCGGGGGACGGCCGCGGGGCGGAGGCAGGAGCAGGAGTCATACACAACGCAGCAAAGAGTGAATGCAGGCTCCAGGTCAGCGCCTGGGCAACCAGCAAGCTAGATTTAAGTTATTGACTATTATACGTATTATATACGTATTAACTGCTAAGGAATTTAGCTGCTGGCTAGAAGAGAAAAAAGGAAACAAGCGCCGCTATCGCCCGCCAGTGACCAACCTAGTCGGTAGCCTGACCACCGGGCGAGCGGCTAGGTTGGTCACTAGGGTAACGAGTAGGAGCGCTCGCGCAATCCTAGTACCCACCTAGCCGCAGCGGCAGGGGGTAGGCAAGCCAGGCGGGCGTTGACTGGTAGGAAGAGTGCCTGTGCTGGTTGGCGAGCGTAGGGTATACACATCGGAGGGCAGCGCGCAGGTCAAGTCGGTGGGCCACCCCCCTGGGCGGGCAAATGAAAAGTGCGTGCTAGCTGCCTCATTGCCTCCACTAGCGTCGTCGTTACTTCTTGGCTGCCAGCCTAGCGGGTCGCTCTAGCGAATGGCTTCACCAGGACCTAACTCCGGGCCAGTAGGGAGAATGCATTTATTCGGATAATACCTTTTTATATAAAATTTTTATTCTCTATATACTAATACATTTCAATACGCTAATTAGACCCTCACCAAAATGGACAAGCTAAGTAGCGCTAAGCTGTAATTTTGACTGAAAGATATTCTGGCTGGCTAGTGCTTACCTCAGTGCTAGCACTGTATTTTGATTCTACCTGTCTAGTTTGCTCAGCACTGGCAGGCTAGTTATTAACGCACCTTATGGCCCCACCTTTTTTGAGCTTACTAATCCCCACCACGCGCCAGAAGCGCACTCGCGGTGGACTTTCGTAGCCCCTTGAAGGTTCGCCTTGTCCGCTATTATGCTGCTAGTAGGTTTGAGGTGGCCCAGTGTGGTCGGTGCACTGGCGCGGGCTGGGTAGCCGTTGATTTTTGAAATGACCCTGTCCCTCGTTGGCACTCAACTATTGCTCAACGTTAATCTGGCAAGTAGATGACAAACTCGGTGCCATAGCTTGCATGGCTTTTCACCGTGAGCGTGCCGCCATGGCCCTTTGTGATGATGTCGTAAGCCAGCGAAAGTCCTAATCCGATACCCTGCCCGGCCGGCTTTGTGGTGAAAAAAGGCTGAAAAATCTTCGGCTGAATGCTCTCCGAAATTCCACTACCATTGTCATTTACTCGAATTTCAATACCCGTGCTCATTTTAGAGGTACTTACCCGCACGGTTGGCTGGTAAGCTGAGGCACCCTGCTTTTGCCGCTCGCTTACGGCATAGAATGCATTGATAAACAAGTTCATTAGGGCCCGGCCCATTTCCTGAGGCACTATATCTACTTGCCCAATAGTCGCGTCGAAGTGGGTGGCTAGCGTGCAGGCAAATGCGCTATCTCGGGCTCGCTGGGCCCGGTAGCTTGTGTGTAAGTAATCATTTACCAGTGCGTTTAGGTTTGTCGGCTGACTAGCTCCCACCGAAGTACGGGCATGTTCAACCATGCCCTTAATGATAGTTGACGCGCGCTGGCCGTGCGTCAGAATTTTATGGAGGTTGGCGCTTACATCCGTCAGCAGGGCAGCTTCCAGCAGTAAGTCACGCTCAGCTTTTTGCTGCTCCTCGATTAATTCCTCCACCAATTCGGCACTCACCTCGGCGAAGTTATTAACGAAGTTGAGCGGGTTCTGAATTTCGTGGGCAATGCCGGCCGTCAGCTCGCCCAGCGAGGCCAGCTTTTCTTGCTGAATCAAATGCTGCTGCGTCACTTTCAGCTCCGTTAGGGCCTGGTTCAGGTTGTCGCGTTGCAGTTCAATCTCTTCTTTCTGCTGCTGCACCTGCTGGGTTCGTTCCGTTACTTTCTGCTCTAGCAAGCGGTTGGCGCGCTGCAATGCCCTAGAGCGGTAAGTGCTGACTGCCCATAAAATCGCCCCAACTAGCAAGCTATATAGTAAATATGCCCACCATGTTTGCCACCACGGGCTCGTTATGACGATGGTGAGCGAAGTGCCCTGGTCGTTCCAAACGCCGTCGTCATTCGAGGCTTTCACTCGAAAGACGTAGGTAGCCGGTGGTAACTTGGTATAATTGGCAAAGCGCCGGGTGCCGCTTTTCACCCAGTCCGCATCGATTCCTTCCAGCTTATAGGCGTACTGGTTTTTTTCGGGCGAATGATAGTTTAGGGCCACAAAACTGAATTCAACTGCATTTTCGGTATGCGCAAGTACCACTTTTTTACTGGGGGGTAGCAAGCGGCTTTTGCCCAATATTTTAAGCCCTGTGATATAAACGGCCGGCTTCACTGGATTGTCCCTGATACTGTCCGGATTGAAAACCACGAACCCATTAACGCTCCCGAACAAAAGCGTTTTGCCGCTACGGCTCGCGCTGCCTTTTGTAAATTCCGAAGCCGGCAAGCCATCGGTACTATCATAAGGGCGAAAAACCTTTGTGCGGATGTCATACCGGAAAATACCGTTTTCGGTACTCACCCATAGATTTCCCTTATCATCTTCGACAATGCCCGCAATGGCGCTGGTTGCCCGGGCAGTTTTAGCCGGAATAACTGAAAAGGTCTGGGTAGCCGGGTTAAAGCAATTTAACCCGCCGCGCGCCGTGCCCACCCAGATAAGCCCGCGGCTGTCCTCAAACAAGGTCGTTACATCGCCATCAGTCAGCTCACCGCTCTTGAGCGGTAAGCTAGGTTGGTAGTGAGTTTGGGTGGCAGTGTGCGGATTAAACTGTTGCAGCGCCCCTTGCTGCGCAATCCATAAATTACCAGTATGACTGACAACCAAACCCGTTACAAAATTAAAGCCCGCTACGATGGCGGTATCCAGGTAATGGTAGCGGCCCGTCGCAGGGTTGAAGGAGGCAATCCCTTTTTTACCACCAATCCATAGTTGCCCATCGGGCGCTTCTGCTATGTACTGAACCGGGATTTTGGCTGGGTATCGAACGGTGCGCCCAGTGCTGGCGTCGAACAGATGCAGCCCCTCCAGCGTGCTGACCCATAGTCGCTTACGCCTATCCTCAAAAATTGCCCAAACGTGGTTACTCAGCAAGGCGTGCGGGTTTTTGGGCGCCGCCGATTGGTGCGTGATGCTGTCCTGGCGAGGGTCGAACCGGTACAGCCCTTTTACATGATTACCCAGCCAGATGGTACCGGTGTGGTCCTGCAAAATACTGGTCACCGTGTTGTCAATAATGCGCACCGAGGGCATGGCGGGCTTCACCTGGTAGGCCAAAAACTGCTTGGTCCTGTTCACCACTTTATTAACTCCATTGTCGGTGCCTACCCACAGGTTACCGTCGCGGTCGGGGTAGAGCGACAGGATATTGCTACTCGATAAGGTATTCGCACTGAATGGATTCGCCCGGTAAGTGCGCACGCGGTTGGTGCTTGGGTCTATTTGCTGTAAGCCTTCATCGGTGGCTACCCACAGCTCACCCGAATAGGAGACGATGCCGTTGAGCGCAATATTTTTCTTGACAAGCCCACCCGCCTGGTAAGCGGTTGCGCTGGGCAAAGCTTTGTGCGTATCGACTTTAAATAACCCTGCGCCTTGCGCGCCCAGCTTAAACAGGGCTTCGCCGTTAGTGCCAACCCACAGCACCCCCGCGCCATCCAGATACAGGGCTGAGACCAGCGGCTGCTTAGCCAGCGGCTGGTTAAGCAGTCGCACCAGGGAGTAGTAACCTGTCTGGCCGTCAAATCGATAGAGCCCCATCTTAGTGCCCACCCACAGATGGCCCGCCTGGTCCTGAGTTATGCAGAATACGACCTCATTCGGCGCCGGGAGGGGGTAGAGGCGCATACGTTTGCTATCTAGGTCAAACCGCACTAGCCCAAGCTGCGAGCCTACCCACAATACCTTTGGCGATTCCTGGTAGATGGAGTAGAAGATATTCATGTACTGGCGGCCGGGCAGCGTGCTGAGCCGATGGGCCGTGAGCTGTTGCGTTTGCTCATTTAGCTGATACAGCCCGTCGCCAAGCGTCGAAATCCAGAGTTGGCCTCTCTGGTCCTCCTGAATGCCCCAAATGATGTCATTATGCAGCGAATTAGGTGTTTTTTGGGGATTTGCCCGGAATACGGTGAAATTGTACCCATCGTACTTACTTAAGCCCGCCGCCGTCCCAAACCACATAAATCCCTTGCTGTCTTGCCGGATGGCCGTGACGCTGTTATTTGACAATCCCTGAGTGGTGGTAATCGCCTCAAAGGATAGTCTTGCGGGCTGCGCCAAGCCGACAGCACAGGTACAAAAAAAGAGTAGTGCGGCGAGAACCCCTTTTATTTTCATACAACTTCTAAGAAAGCGCAAAAGCAGGTACAAGCTACCGGCCGCCACCCTGCTTCATTCCTTAGTAGCGTCCCCTACCCCACGGCGACTCTGCGAGCACAGAGCCTGGTGGTCGTGCAGCAATTTACGGTAGGCCTTGCCGCAGTACTGCCTGCCCCGGTCAGAGTAGACAAGCAACTCGGGCGTGGGCGGCTGATACCAAAAGGCCCGTTATAATGCCTTGTTCACCAATCCTTCGGGCATTGCAGCCTCGACTAGCCAGCCCCCCACTTACTTGCTAATCCAAGCGTTACTCCAATTAGACGGTCGCTTTGACGAGACATTGCCTAGCTAGGCAGGCCAACTTGAAAGCAGTTAAATAAGTGGCAGTACCAACTGCGGAGACACTATATCTACTATCCGCTTGACGTTCCTTGGTGAAGCGAAAGCTGAAAGCCCAATCGCCGTACCTCTTCCAAAAAAAACGCTCGTTTGCTGGACTAGTCGGCAGAGTGCCCTACTGACCCCGAAAATGCCGTTTTTGGGGTTATTCTTGTCAAAGCGCTTTTAAAAGGTCTCGTACTCCCCTACCGGGGCCTTGCCCTGCAGGAAACTGGTGAGCGCCGCGCGTTGGGCATCGAGCCCGAGCCCCGAGTTGCCTTGCTTGTGGGTACAGACGTGGTAGTAGGCGAAGTAGGCCGGCCCGGACAAAAGGGTAGCTTTGCTCACGTCCCTAGCGTGGGCCTGCGCTGGCTTGGTTACTCCCCAATAGTCAGTCTTGTCCTGGATGGTAAGCATAGGATCGACTTTCCGCGGGCCGGAGTCCACTATTCAGTGCTCGCACTGATGCGCAACCCCGGACAAGGCGTCATATTGAGCGTGTCCGCACCAGAAGGCCTCCACTATACAGCCTGGCCTTCCCCAACGTATTTCCCGATTTTAATATGTACCAGCACCTACTCTTGGCTGGCTTGGCGGCCCTGCTGCCGCTGAGCACCATCCAGGCCCAGGCCATTAGCTTCGGGCCGGCTACCGCTTACTCCACGGCCCCAAGCGGCACCTGGTCCACCAACTGGGCGGCGCTGGCCGATGTGAACGCCGACAGTCGTCCCGACGCCGTGGTGATGGCCCTCAACTATATTACCTATGCCAGCCAGGTGGCCGTGCTGCTAGGCACGGCTACCGGCACGCTGCAAGCGCCGACCTACTACCCCGTGGGCCAGGGCAGCAAGTTTCTGGTCGTGGCCGATGTCAACGCTGATAACCGGCCCGACGTGGTAACGGCCGACCAGTTCAGCGCCCAGGTTAGCGTACTGCTGAACGGCGGCAGTAATACGTTTCAGCCCGCGGTAGCTTACCCCACCGGTGCCAATACCAGTCCCAGCGAGCTGGCCGTGGCCGACATGAACGCCGACGGCCAGCCCGACCCGGTAGTAGCAGCAGTGGGCGGCGGCATCGTGGTGCTGCGGGGCAACGGCAAGGGCACGTTTCAGGCGCCGGTCAGCTACTCCGCTGGTCCTAACAGCAATGCCATGCGCCTGGCCGTGGCCGACTTCAATGCCGACGGGCGGCCTGACGTGGCTACTCCTGGCAACGCCAACAACGTGCTAGTGCTGCTAAATACCAGTACCGGCGCCTTGCAGGCTCCGGTGAGCTATCCGGCCGGCACCAGCGCCTACGCTATAGCTGTGGCTGACCTCAACACCGATGGCCGACCAGACTTGCTGACAAGCAGCAGCGCTGGGGTGGGGGTATTACTAGGCAGCGCCAGCCCAGCCTTCCAGCCGCCAGTGGTGTATCCCCTGGCCGGGGTGATAAGCGTGAACGATGCAGTGGCCGCCGATCTGAATGGCGACGGGCGGCCCGATGTGCTGACGGCCAATTTTGCTACTACCGCCACAGCCAGCGTGCTGCCCGGGACGGGCACCGGCACGCTCCAGGCGGCCACTACCTTCACAGTAGGACCAGCTAGCTCCCAGCCTAACCGCGTGGCGGCGGCTGATATTAACGGCGACGGACGGCCCGACCTGCTAACGGCTAACCGCGACAACAATACCCTGAGCGTACTGCTGAGCACGACCCCGCTGGCCGCTCGTCCCACACTGCCCAGTGCGCAGGTGCAGCTCTGTCCTAATCCGGCCGACGCTACCGGCACCAGCCTTGCGCTCACCGGCTTGCCCGCCGAGGTGCAGCAGGTGCAGGCTACACTACATGACGTTACTGGTCGTGTGGTGGCCCAAGCTGAACTGCCGGCCTGGCAGGGAGTGGCCCGCGCGCAGCTACCCACGACGGGGCTAGCACCGGGCCTGTACCTGGTGCATCTGACCGCCCGTGGCCGGCCCGGTGCGGCCACGGGCGTGCTACCAGCCCAGCACCTGCTGGTACCGTAGCCTTGGACAGGTCTTCAGGCGGCTGGTTGCATTTGCCCCTAGCAGCCATGCGCCCAATTGGGAAGAATTTGCCCTATTCCCTCGTCGGCTCGTGCAAATAGCCGCCGAGAACAAAGCGAAGGAATGGCGGCTACAACAACTTCCCTAGACGAAGGACCGAAAAGAGATAATCTGCCTAAATCGGCTAAGTTGTAAGCTAGAATGCTCGTTTATATAATGTCTTTGTCACGCCTAGCGTGCTTTACTTGCTTATGCTACGGGTGCGCGACTTCCTATGCCGCAGGCTTTGCCCCGATGCTAGCGCAGTCTTTAAAACCAAGACATTGGCACCAGCGAAGCTGGGAGTATGACGTCTCGCAAGTAGCGTAGGGGAAACAGGGGAAGCTACCACGTCCGTCGCCAGTTGGCGTGACCACGTGTGTAAAGGATGCGGCGTGAGGTTTAGTTAAAGCGGGCTAACCAATTACGAGCTAGCCGCGAGCCGATAGTTCGTGCTACGCCCCCCCGCCGCTTCTTTGACTAAAATGCCCTGGTCGAGCAGAACCTGGATATCGCGGGAGGCCGTGTCCTGCGAGCATTTGGCAATCGTGGCCTATTTGGTAGAGGTGAGCTTGCCCTCGAAGCCGTCGAGCAATTAATTGAGCAGCCGGTGTTCCCGGGCGTTGAACAGAAACGCGGCGTCTGTATTAACGGAATCAGTTGGTTGTTAACGGCTTTATTAGTCATGGGGTACCCCACCGAATAGGTGTAGAATTCTGAATTCGCGTGGAACACGTTAGCTCTCGTGCGAACATTGGCATTGCTCTCTTCCGTGATATCGTCCATGCGTAAGGCGTGCTCGAAGCGCCCGCTGTAAGCGGCTTTGTCGGTCAAGAAAGTGCCGGTGCAACCTCGCTCACTGCCGTTTACATTAGAAAATTCTGTAGGATAGAGCAACCTCGACTGAAGCCCATGCGCCATTCGACTAGACAGCACGACTATTTGGCTAATAAAATTATATACAAAAAGTCTTTCTTGAAATATACTCTTGCGGAAATCCACGATGTTGATGAAGCGGGGGTTAACAAGCTTTCCCCGCTGAGCCCTGTACTCCTGCTTAGCGCGCCTCAACAGTGCGGGGTCCAAGGCACTGTTAGTACCATGCCAGCCAAATGCAAACCGCTTAGGATGTCTGCAACAGCGAACTACTGCTTTTCAACGCCTATTACCATTAAGTAAGTGGCAGCATGCTGACAGTGACCACGGGCATTAGTACAAGTCATCCTTGACCGGTGCGATGTAGGGCTGGGACTGGCCGGCTGTTGGCAGCAGGTCGAAGTAGAAATAGCGCGTACGCTGGATAGGTGCGCCGCTGAAGTCGTTCAATGCACTTTTGGGACAGAGGCGCTCGGGGTAGCTGTCACTGGCAAGACTCTGTTTAGTACCGGCAACGCACCCCTGCCGCCGCGGTCCAGACCCATAGGGATAGGGCCCACACCAAATCCGCACCTTACTTATGCCGGGTAAGTAGCTGATGGGCGGACGGCAGTATAACCAGCAACTCCTAGCCCTGGACCAAAATCGAATCGGTAAACCAGAAATTTTGTTGGCGGCGCGAGCGCTTGGCATGGACAGGCCACCAGTGCCAACCCGGTGATTAGGGCCGTAGCGCTGCTCAAGCGCCAACAGCCCGCAGGAACAGTTTTCGTTACAAGTAATTAAGCAAAGGACGGCCCTGCGGGCTATGATTGAAAAAGTTTTTGCAGCAGTTCTACCTAGGGAGGTACGGCTGGCTATTTGCCGACTAGCACCTTGCCCAGTGAGACCACGTAACCCGTGCTGCCGTAGTCCGACTTTCTTTTATCTGACCAGTTAGGACGTTCTCCTAACACGGCAACGGTCAAGGTATAGGTGTCTTTAGGAAGCACCGGGCTTTGAAAGGTGCACGTGGCAACCGGGTATTTGCAATACAGGTCGATGAGGGAAGAGCAGACGGCTTTTCCCTGGTTATTACGCAACACGACGCGGGCGTAGCCGCCAGTGGGGCGGGCAAGGCCCACTAGGCTGATTTGAGTGCCATTGAACTTCACCGAGTAAGTAGCCCCTTTCTCATCCGAACTACTCACGGCTAAGGTGTCAGAGGTTTCGCGCCGCCACTTCCCAGTGTAAGTAATCAGGCCCTGATACGTATTCTCAACAACCTGTCCACGCGCGGCCACGCCAGTGGAAAGATTAATCCGCCAGGCCTCCTGGTAGCTGGGCATCGCAAGCGCGGGGCCGGCAATAATGAGCGGCTGCCACACATACGTCGCCGCCGAGGCCTGCTTGGGGAAGGACCACCGGTCGCCCATAAAAAGGTAAGTAGTGTCTATTGCACCAGCCAGGGGCAGCACAAACGTGGTTTGGGAATTCCAGGTGAGGGTGCCGGTGGGCGCAAAGGCGCCGCGGGCCGTCCACGGCCCGCGCAGCGAAGTAGCTGTGTAGTAATAGTTATCGTTCTTTTCCCAGCTCGTCAGGTGCGACCCTAGGAAATAATACAGCCTGCCTTTGCGAAACAAGGCCGGTGACTCAAACCCCGAGGTCATGCTGTTATTGACCTGCTCACTAACACGTTTATAATCCTTGCTAAGCAGGTAGATTTCTCCGCCGTGCGTCAGCACGTAGCCAGTGCCATCCGCATCCTGAAACGTGCCCATGTCCCATTTACGAACAGGTTTGCCGTTAAACAAGATGGGCCCCTTGAAGGTGTAGGGCCCGGTAATGGTGGGGGCCGTGGCGTACCCCACAAACTGGTCTTTGTAGCCCAGCGTATCCACGTGCATGTACATCACGTATTCCCCCGTTTTCGGGCACTTCATCACTTTCACCCGCTCCCCTACCCGCCCAGGGCCCAGCTTACCCGCGGGCTGAACTGGCAACGCGACGCGCTCAAACTGCCAGTTATACAAATCGCTAGAAGAGTAGCAGTTGAAGCCGGCAAAGGCGTTGCTGGTGTCGGTATGGGCTTCCCCAAACAGATAAAACCGGCCCTGGTCGCTGACAATGTTGGCTCCGTGAGCACTCACCACCTCCCCTCGCTGGTCGAACCACGGTACGCCGGAGTAAATGGCACCATACCGGCCCGGCCGTTGCGCCAGGGTAGGTTGAGCGCTCAACAAGATGAGGGTTGCTAGCCAGCGCCAAAACTGGGGCAGTATACGGGGTACTTGGCAGTCGGTGCGGCGATAGCTCATCGGTAGGGTTAGTAGCTAATATTGGTGCTATTGGCCACGGAGTACACCGGCTTGGCATCAGCTGGCGATTGTAGGTTCGTGAATGTCACCCGCTCGGCATCGTTGACGGTCACCTTGGCATTGGCTGGCAGGGTAATGTTGCGGAAGGTGACATCGCGCAGACGGTGGGCCGGGTCCTGAAAGCCGTTGATGTCAATGACCGCCTCCTTACCCGAGGCCTGCGACAAGTCAATATTCTCAAAGACAAAATGCTCAAAGGTGGGCACCTCGGGAGCCGGGGCGCCGTCGTTGTTATAATTGACGGCTGAGAAAATCGTAATTTGCAATAACTGGCACTCGCGCACGGTGACGTTGCGCACGTAGCCGCCCCGGTCTTTGGTGCCTTTTATTTGCAGGCCGTGCAGTAGAGCCCCGGCCTGGCAGTCCTGCACCAACACGTCGCTCACGCCGCCCGACATTTCGCTGCCGATAGAAATGCCGTGCCCGCGGGTAAACGCGCAATCCGTAATCCGCACATTCTTGGTGGGCTTAGCCACAAAAAAGCCCTCGGGGTTCTTGCCCGACTTGATGGCGATGCAATCGTCGCCGGTATCAAAGGTGCAGTTGAAGAGGTAGGAATTAGTGGACGAATCGGGGTCGATGCCGTCGCCGTTGTGAATGCCGTTGGTGATAATGGTTACGTCGTGGCAGGTGATGTTGTCGCTGTAGATGTAGTGGATGGTCCAGCTGGGCGGCTCAGTCACGGTTAGGTTATCCAGGCTCACGTTCTGGCAGTTGAGCAGGCAAATGAGGCGGCCCCGGCTGCGTAGGCCGTTGGCTTTGATCATGGCGGTAGCCAGTAGCTTGCCGCCGCCGGAGATGGTACCCCCGCCCGTAATGCGCAGGTTTTTCACCTTATAACTCCCGTCGCGGTTGAGGGTGCCGGCGTTGAGCAGACTGGCGTAGGTTTTCAATTCCCAGCCTTCGAAGCGGTTCAGAATCATGGGCTCGTAGTCGGCCACCTCCGTTGAGCCTTTCAGCACCCCGCCTTTTTCAATGGTCAGCGTCATATCGCTTTTCAGAAAAAGCGCGCCCGACACGAAGGTACCCTGCGGGATATAGACCGTGCCGCCGGCCGCGCAGGCATCGATGGCCGCCTGAATGGCCTTGGTGTTCGTGCGGGCGGTATCGCGCTTGGCCCCGTAATCCAGAATGTTGTACACCTTACTTTTCGCCGCCGTTTTGAACCGGAGGGTAGCGGTTTCGGCAGCTCCTTTTTCCGACTGCCTGCGCAGCTGAATGGCATACTGCGTGGCGGGAGTTAAGTGGGTAAGGGTGTAGTTTGTCTTGCTGGTAGAGCCCACGACTTTCCCATTCAAGAGCACTTCGTACACCACTGGGTGGTCGGCATACTGCTTGTCCCAGAGCAGGGTGGCCGAGTTGTCGGCGAGCGTGCCTGGTGCCAGCAGCAGGTGATAGCTGGGAGCCGGCGCCGCCGCCAGCCGCAACGCCCACAGCATAAAAAAGAGTAGCCACCGCCCGCGGCCGACTGGTTTCGGAAAAGAAGAAATCGTCATGTAAAAATGGGGAGAGGGTCGAAGCAGCGTAAAGGGGTAGGTGGCAAAGCCATTGCTTCTCAGTACACTGTACAGGCTGATAGACGTGTGCCCACTAACCTGTACGCAATATGAGCTAATGCAATTACTTAGTAGTGAGTGTATTCGCGGGCAACCATCGGGGTGGAGCGAGCAACTGACGCTTGCTTCACCCCTAATTAGCGGTAAGCGAACTAATTAGTAGCAATGCGCACGTAAGCGACTGCCGCATAGTAGCAGGTTGTTAGCATTAAAATTCATTGGTCTTCCGGGCGCTCCGGACTAGTGCCCTTGCGCCAGCCCCGTACTACTGGGGCTGGCGCGCTCCTGCTAGTAGCCGGGGTTCTGCTCGGCCTGGCGCTCGGTTACGTTGAGGGGCTGGCCATTGCGGGTAATGCGCTCTAGGTGGCTTTGCGGCACCGGGCGCAACTGGTGGAAAGGCTGGATGGCGGCGGCGTCGGGGTTAAAGTAAGCCGTGCGCGTGAGCAGCGTCTCGGTGCGGGCTAGGTCCTCCCAGCGGTGCAGTTCGCCAAGCAGCTCGCGGGTGCGCTCGTTCAGCATGAAATGGATAAACCGATCGGCCGTGCTGCCTACGCTAGGTGGGTACAATTCCTTAGGGTCATTGCTGGAGAAGTTGGCCTGGGTAGCAGTCAGGGCTGGGTAGGTACTGCTTACGTCGCCCTGGGTGCCGCCCTCCACGCGGTAGTTCGCGTTGGGCCGCACTTCGCCGGCTTTGTAGGCAGCGCGCTGCCGCACCACGTTCACGTATTGCAGGGCCTTGGCATAGTCGCCTTTGCGGCCGTAGGCTTCGGCTGCAATGAGGTAGGTTTCGGCCGAGCGGGCCAAAATGCCGTCCTTGGTACCGGCTTCGTCGGCGGCACTGGGCCGGAAAGGGTCGGTATACTTGATGAGCTGCGGAAACTTGTTGCGCAGGGCCAACGTGCCGGTAGGGTCGTAAGCGCCCTTCATCACAGTGCCCGCCGCGTTGCGGATGTAGCGGGCAAAAATCTTGTAGCGCGAGCGCGTAATCTGCGCCTGCGGAATCGGGTTCTGGGCCGTGTTGACAATGACGTAGAACGCCGTGTCGCCCACGGCAAACTTGTTTTGGCCCACCTGAGCCGGCGTGGGCGCGTCGGCGGCCGTCCACTTCGGAATGTTGCCAGCGTTGTTCGCAATCCAGGCCGTGCGCATCATCTTATAAAAGCGCGAATCGTTGCGGCGGTCGAAGATGTCCATGGCGTAGTTGGTAGGCATCACGCGCCGGAAGGGCCGGTCGTTGGCCAGGTCCCGAATCATGCCCGGCTCGTTGTCGTACTGCAACGTGAAGTAGGAATGTACCCGGTTGCCGAAGCGGCCAGCTAGCGCCACGGTGTTGTTGAACTGCGCCGAGAAGATGATTTCCCGGTTGGTCTGGGCTGTTACGCTGTTGGCGTAGCTGGAAATATCGAACAGTTGCGCGTAGTCGGTCGCCAGCGGGTTGCGGCCCGAGCTAATCACCTGCTCGGCGTAGTAGGCCGCGCTGTCCATATCCGTAGGCCGCTGGCCGCGCTGGGCCGTCACGGCGCTGCCGCGCGTCAGGTACGCTTTGGCTAGGTAGTGCATGGCCGCATTCTTGGTAGCCCGGCCAAAATCCGTGGTGGTCGGAGCCAGGTTATCCGAAGCAAAGCGCAGGTCGGCTATGATGGCGTGGTATACATCGGGCACCGGGGCGCGAGTGTATTCCAACTGCACGCCCTCGCTGGGCTGTAGCACCAGCGGAACGGCGCCAAACTGCTGTACCAACTGAAAATAATAGTAGGCCCGTAAAAAACGCAATTCGGCTACGCGCTGGTCTTTCTGTGCCTGGGTACGCAGCGTGGTGGTGCCCTGCATGAGCGGAATGCGAGAAATGCCGATGTTGCAGCGGTTGATGCCGTCGTAGTCAGCCGTCCACACGCCATCTACAAAATCGTCGGACGAGTTGAGCCGGCTGTCGTAGCGGTTCCACCACTCGTACACGATTTGGTCAGCGCTGGTCATCTCGTCCACCCCAAAGTTGAACAGGCCGTAGGCGTGCTCCAGGGCGAATTTGTAGCGGGTTTGCTCGTAGCTGGCTTTCACCAAGTCTTCCAGGCCCTGCTCGGTGTTGAAGTAATCGTTGGTGAGCGTCGAAACCAGTTCTTCTTTCAGGAAGTCTTTGCAGGAGCCTAGCCCTAGCCCCAATAGGACGGTAAGGGTGGTAGTGCGCAAGGTATGAGTAAGTTTCATATAGGTGGGCAATTAGAAGAGTTCAGAATCCTACGCGCAAGCCAAACACTAGACTTTTAGTGTTGAGGTTGCGGTACTGCACGGTTTCGGTAGAGGTAGTGCCCCCGTCGGTAACTTCCGGATCAAGACCTTTATAAGAGGTGAACAGGAAGGGATTTACGGCGTTGACGTACACGCTCAGGCTGCTGAGCCGAACCTTCGAGCTGATGGCCTGCGGCACGGTGTAGGTGAGCGAGATGTTGCGTACCCGCACAAAGCTGCCATCCACCACCGAGTAGCCGCCGGTGTTTTTCGCGTCGACCTTGTAAACCGGACGCGGAAACTCGTTGCTGGGGTTAGTCGGCGTCCAGTAGTCTACCTGCTGGCTTTGGAATACTCCGTTCAAGCCCGGGTTGACCCCAGTAGACGTTTTTTGCCCCACGCGGGCATACACCAGAAAGCTTAGTTCTAAGCCCTTGAAGTCGAAGGCGTTATTAATGCTGCCTGACCATTTGGGCCGGTTCGAGCCTAGGATTATGAAGTCGTTGGCGTTGATGATGCCGTCGTTGTTCTGGTCCACTACCCGTCTGTCGCCGGGCACCAGACCATACTTTTTAGCCGCATCCTCCTGGCCTAGCTGCCAGATGCCGTCCTGCTGGTAGTTGTAGTACACGTTCAGGGGCTGCCCGATAAACCAGCGGTTACCCACGTCATCCTGTGCCCCGGAGGCCAGGCTCACAAACTCCTCTTTGTTGCGGGTGTAGATGAAGTCAGTGCTCCACCGAAAGCCGCCTGGCCGTTCCACGTTCACCGTGGTCAGGCTTACCTCCACGCCGCTGTTGCGCGTGGCCCCGATGTTTTGCAGAATATTAGCTACCCCACCCACCGTGGGCAGGGCGCGGGACAGCAGCAGGTCCGTGGTATTGGCACGGTATACTTCCACCGAGCCACTAATCCGGTTTTTGAAGAAACCGAAATCCAGGCCCAGATTGATGGTTGCCGTGCGCTCCCATTGCAGATTCGGGTTTGGAATACCCCCTAGGGTGCCCGGCAAGGTGCCGGGTGTGGGCGAGAAGCCGTAGGCGGGTACTTCGTTCCAGGCGTAGCGTGACTGCTGGAGCGTGCCGCCGGTGGTATACGGGTCCACGGAGGCCTGCCCCACGCTGCCGTAGCCCCCGCGCACCTTCAGCTCCGTTATGGCCTCGATGTTGCGGATGAAGTTCTCCTGCTGAAGCTTCCAGGCCACCGCCACCGAAGGGAAAAAGCTCCACTGGTTGCCCGGGGCCAGTACTGAGGCCCCGTCGGCGCGGCCCGTGGCCGTGAGCAGGTAGCGGTCCTTGAAGCTGTAATTCACGCGGCCCATCCATGACATGAGGGTGCGCTTGGTAAAGCTAGTGCCGAAGCCATTGGCCGCCGCCTGGTATGTCGAGCCTAGGTTGTACCACTTCTGGCTGTCGTAGGGTAGGTTCACGGCGCTCACCGAGGAGCCTTCGCCCCGGTCGGCCTGCACGCTTTGCAGGGCCGTGAGGCTGATGCTGTGGTCTTTGCCCAGCTGCTTGTCGTAGAAAAGCAGGTTTTCAACTACATAGGTAAAGTTTTGCCCTTGGTCGTAGGAGGCAAAGGAAGTAGAGCTAGGCCCGCCCGCGTCGCGGGCAATAGCCCGGGCCGACTGGAAAATGCCGTTGCGGCTGTTGCGGAAGTCGGGCCCCACGTTGAGGCGGTAGCGCAGGCCGTTGACGGGTAGCTTCACCTCACCGTAGAAGCTGCCGAAAAAGCGGGTCACACGCCGCTCGTTGAAGTTATTATCCACCTCGCGCAGCGGGTTGTAAATCGTGGACACGAAGGCCGGACTCACAATGAACCCCCCATCGGGCGTGTAGGGCGTAGCGTAGGGAATCTGCCCCACGGCCCGCCCATAAACATCGGGGCCGTAGTTCTGCACGGCTAGGCTAGCGTTGGTGGAAGCGCCGAGCGTGACGATGTGGTTGACCTTATAGTCGAGGGTCACGCGGGCGTTGTAGCGCGCAAAATCCTGGCCGGGCTGAATGCCTTCCTGGTTGAGGTAACCCACTGACAGGGAAGCCCGCAGCTTCTCGGTGCCGCCGCTGGCGCTGAGCTGGTGGTTTTGAGTTAGCGCCGTACGCAGGGCCAGGTCCTGCCAGTCGGTAGTGCGCACCTTGCTGGCATCGTAAATAGGAATTTGGCTGACACCATAGCGGGCCTGCTCTTCCGGGGTAGTGGGGCGGGTAGCCACCACGCGGTTGGCGCGGTCGACCCACTCGTAGCCGTCAGCAATGCCTTCCCAGGCGTAGGGGTCCACCGACCCAAACAGCGCGTAGTCCCGCGCCGGGTCGGCGTAGAGGACGGGGTAGGCATTGGTGTTGCGGTTGGCCTCGCGCTGCAATTCCAGAAACTCGCCCCCGTTGAACAAGTCCAGCGTGCGCGAAGCTTTGTCGAGGCTGAAATACGTGTTGTAGTTGAGCGTAAACTTGCCTTCTTTGCCGCGCTTGGTGGTCACGATAACCACGCCGTTGGCCCCCCGCGAGCCGTAGATGGCGGTGGCCGACGCATCCTTCAGCACTTCCACCGACTCGATATCCTGCGGGTTGAAGTCGTTCAGGCCGGTGCCCTGGGCCAGTGGAATGCCATCGACCACGTAGAGCGGGTCGTTGGAGGCGCGGATGGAGCGGTTGCCCCGGATGCGAATGGCAGGCACTTCGCCGGGGCGAAAGTTGCCCCCGGCCACGTCGACCCCCGCCGCCCGGCCTTGCAGGGCCTGGGTTACGTTTTGGGTGGTGACCTGCTGAATCTGGGTTTCCGAAACCGACGACAGCGCGCCCGTTACGTCGCTCTTGCGCTGGGTGCCGTAGCCGACTACCACCACTTCGTTCAGCGCCTTGGTATCATCCGCCAGCTGCACCGTCAGGCTACTGGTCGCGGCCGTGATGGTTGTTTCCTTGCTCGCAAACCCCACTGAGCTGAATAGGAGGATACTGCCAGTCGGCATAGACAGCGTAAACCGGCCTTCAGCATCCGTAGAGGTGCCATTCGTCGTGCCTTTAACCAGCACCGTTACCCCCGGCAAGGGGTCGCCGTTGGCCTGCACCACCCGGCCCGAAACAGTGATATCCTGTTTGCTGGCCTTGTTTTGGCCGGGAGCCGGGGTAGGAGTGGCAGACCGGAGTATTACGTAGTAGCCGGGGCTGGTTTTTTCGAAGCGCAGGCCCACTTGCGAGAGCACCACCGTAAGCTTCTGCTCCAGACTAGCATCGGCCGGCGCCGGCGCTACCAACTTGTCGCGCACTAGGTCACTGGCGTAAGCAATCGAAGCCCCGTACTGTTTTTCCCACTGCGATAGCAAGTCCTTCAAGGACACCGCATAGGCCTGCGCCTGGGCCGGGTGCTGCGCGGAAGCAAGTAGCTGGGCCGCGGCCGCAGAAGCAAGCGGTGGCAAAGACAGTACGCACGCCGTCAACGAGGCCGTGCGCAGCCAACCGCTGCTCGGGTGAGTAGGAATTCTTTTCATTGAGAAAGGGAGGATGAGTGAGCAGAAATGACGAAGTGGTTGGGCTGACGCTGAATGGTTAGCGGAAAGCTCTTTTCCAAAAATTGCAGCATGGCTTCCAGGTCCCCGATGGGGAAAGTGCCCGTGACTTTGTACTGGGCTAAAGCCGGGGTATCGAGCGTGACGGTTACGCCATAGGTGTCGCTGAGTCGCGTTGCTACCTCGGCCAGGCTGGTTTCATTAAACGCTAGCCTATTTTCGGTCCAGGCGGCATACAAGGCGGCATCTACCGCCTTATGCTCAATGAGTTGGGGCTGGGCGTCGTGCGTTTCCAGCAGCTCACCCGGCTCGAGCACCACTTGGTCGCTGCGGGCGGGGTCAGCAAAATCCACCCGCACTTTGCCCGTGAGCAGCACGACACGGGCCTGCGCGTGCCGCCGATACACGGTAAACGTGGTGCCGAGTACCTCCACGTTGAAGCCCGCCGAGGTATGCACCACGAACCGGCGGTGGTCGGGCAGATGCTTTACCGAGAAGCAGCCCTCCCCTTCCATCCACACTTCCCGCGTGTCCTGTTGGGCTAGGTCCGCCGCGTACCGCAAGGTTGAATGCCCATTTAGTTGAACCGTGGAGCCGTCGGGCAGGAGCACGGTGCGCTGCTCCCGGTTGGCCGTAGCTACCGTGGTGAGCGGCAGCCTATGCGCTGAATGCCAGAACCAAGCCCCGCCCGTCAGCAAGCCCAGGAGCAGCGCGGCTGCTGCGGCCCAGCGGGGCCAGTAGCTGAGGCGGCGCGTGGCTGGTTCAGCAGGCGCTAGCCCAAGCTGAGCCAGCAGCCGCGCCTGAATGGCCTCAAATCCCGGCATTTCGGCGGCAGCTCCCTCCTCTTGCTCCAGCAGCTCAGCGTACTGCTTCAGCCACTCCTGCGCCAGGGGGGCATTGCTAGGGTCGGCCATCCAGGCCCGCACAGCATGCGCCTCCTCGGACGTAGCCTCTTGCTGTACGTAACGCAGGTAGTCGTTAAAAGTCATAAGGCGCGTGGAAGAAGACAGGTACTATTTTCCTTCATTTGCAGACGACACCTGCACCGGCCTCTACCCTTATTCCTCTCGAAAAAATAATTTTATATTTAGGCGACATGCATTATCAGCTAATTGATAATCAGACTAGTATTCGCAAAATAATCTTTTCTGATTTTGCGAATTTTCAAGCCGATGGCCTCACTCCCCAGCTAGAAGAATTTTGCCATTGCCCTAGGGGATGCGAGGCAAATAAGAAAGCTGAACCTTATTACTAATAAGGGCCCATTCATTTTTACAAAAGGGTTATTAGCCCATGTGAGTGCAGGAGTGTTCGAGTGGGAAATCGCCCCTAGTTTAGCAATCCTAATAGCGCTGCAAGTCACTGCTAACCTATCTCTTACATCCCACCCGCCCCTGTTTTCTTACCGCAATGAAGCTTACCAAGCACGTTTCGGAGATCCCTGCATCGCCTGCTTTGGAGAGTGAAGAAGAGCTATTTAAGCGCTTATTTAAGCAACACGCCTCTAGCATCTATCGACTGGCTAATAAGGAGTTGCGGTCCCAGGTGGAAGCTCAGGAGATTGTACAGGAGTGCTTCCTGAAGTTTTGGGAGAAACGCCACGAGATAAGCGTCGATCCAACGGCCGCTAAGGGGTACCTCTACACCTGCGCCTACCATGCTATCCTAAACCAAGTGCGGCGGCAACACACCTGGCTGTATCAGGACTGCTCCGAAAATCTGGTGATGCAACAAGCATCTCAATCAATGGAGCTAGAATACCAGGAGCTCAGCTTGTGCTATACCCACGCCCTGGCCCAGTTGCCGGCCAAGCGGCGGGAAATATTTATCATGAGCCGGCAGCAAGGTCTGTCGAACGCAATGATTGCGCAGGAGCTCAATATTTCTGTCAAGACGATAGAAGCCCAGATGACGCACGCGCTCAAGTTTATTCGTCAGTATTTCATCTTGCAAGGAGTGCTGCCAAGCTTAGTCATGTTGCTTGTCGAAGCATTCTGCTGTTAAAAAAGCTTAAGTCTAGCTAGCCGCCAGCTGGCGCGCCAGGGCCGTAATGCGGGCGAGGTAATAGTCGTCGTGCTCGGCCACGAATAGAAACAGGTCGGGAATACGCATGAGGGTTTGCAGCCGCGGATGCCGCGCCGATAGGTCAAGGTCACTGCCTTATAAGGGTTCGAGGCGCTGGACGGTTTGCGTGCGCAAGTGCCGAAATTGGTTCAGTTGGAAAGCGCGTCGCGATGCTGGCTACCAACCACTAAACGCCGCGCAGGTGGTGGGCTACTACGTGGCCGGGCCCGGCGAGCGCGTAGACCGAACGCAGCAGCAAACCGGGTGGCCAATGGCGGGCTTTAACGATAGCGCTTGGCCCACAGCCCAACCCCTTACCCTGGGCCAACCCAAGGGCGCCGCCAGCAGCTTCAACGGGTGGATGCTGGTGCCCTCGCCCCTACCGCCGCTGGAACTGACCACGCAGCGTCTGCCTCACTTGCGGCTGGCCACGGGGTTGGTGGGCATTCCCAAGGCGTTTCCGGCCGCCAAAACGACCGCTACCATCCCGGCCCATACTTCGGTCACGCTGCTACTCAACCAAACATTTCTGACCAATGCCTACCCCACGCTTGTGTTCAGCGGCGGGCAAGGGGCGGGCCTGTCGCTGGGCTACGCCGAGAGCCTGTACGTGCGCGGCAAAAAGAAAGGCAACCGCAACGACGTGGTGGGCAAGCACTTTTTGGGGCGGCGCGACAGCGTACTTTCCGACGGGGGGCCGCAGCAAGTATTTACGCCCCTCACTTGGCGCACCTACCGCTACGTGCAGCTACGCATTACCACCCAAGCGGCCCTCTTGGTGCTCGAAGACATTTACGGCGTGTTCACAGCCTACCCCTTTCAGCCGCAAGCCCGGCTAGCGACTGACAACCCGCTGGTGCAGCAAATTGCCGCCGTGGGCTGGCGCACGGCGCGCCGGTGCGCGGTCGAAACGTATATGGACTGCCCCTACTACGAACAGCTCCAGTATATCGGCGACACCCGCATTCAGGCCCTCGTATCGTACTGTAATACGACCGGCTGGCCCGCCAAGCTATCACCCAACTCGATAACTCGCGCATGGCCGAGGGCATCACCTTGAGCCGCTACCCCACCAGCAACCCGCAGCAGATTGCCCCTTTTCGCTGTTCTGGATTGGCATGCTACACGATTACGACCGCTACCGCCCCGACAGCGCCTTTGTGCAGAATAAGCTGCCCGGTGCGCGAGCCATGCTCGCTTTTTTTGCGCACACCCAGCAAGCCGACGGCTCCCTTCAGGGCCTGCCATACTGGGGCTTTACCGATTGGACGGTGAATGCCGCGGGCTGACGCTTTGGCGCGCCCCCGCTGGGGGCCGACGGGGGTAGCGCCCTCTTCGACTTGCAACTGTTACTGGCCTACCAGGCGGCGCAGCAGTTCGAAACCCACTTGGGGCTGCCTGCCGTGGCGGCCCAGTACCAGCAGCAGGCCGCGCAGTTGCGCCAGACCGTGCAGCGCAAGTATTGGGATGATTACCGGCGGCTTTACGCCGACACCGCCGACAAAACCAGTTTCTCGCAGCACGCCAATGCCCTGGCCATCCTCACCGGCACCGTATCGGCTGCCGAGGCTCCGGCCCTGGCCCGCCGCATCCTGGCCGATAGCACCCTCACGCAGGCGTCGCTCTACTTCACTGCAACAAAAGTTAAGCAGGGAGCGACGACCTAGTGAGCGAGGCGTCGCTGAAAGTCTGCCACGAGGCGGTAAGTAGACGCTGTTTTACTTACCGGACCAGCAGGGTCAGCACTGGTTCTATCAGCTTCCGAGAGCCGGCCGCGTCTAGGTGTAAGCCGTCCGCAGTCATGGTTTCGATACTGAGGCCGGGCGTGTGAAAGCCATCCACAAACAGGCACTGATTTCGTTTAGCTACCTGCTGAAAGGCTTTGCTCATTGCCTGGACCCGTTTGCTACCCCCCGCGTACTTCGGGAGGGCTTCGGCTTTGGTACCGTAGGGCGGCGGCGAGATGATGATAACCTTGGCCTGCCTGAGAGTGGGATACCGACTACTCTTTATAGCGCGAATGAGTTTTTCCAAGTTAGCGGGCACTTCAGTTTGCCGGTCGGCAAAAACGGCTTTGGCGTCATTGGTACCCAGTTCTATAACCACAAAATCGAAGGGGCGGGCCTGGGTGAACTCGGCGGCTTTGCGCAGGTTCTCGTCAATGACCAGCAACGAGTTCAGCGTGCTGTCGCCGTTGTTGACAAACCCAATGGTTCTCCCGGATTTGCTAAGATTGAACACCTGCGCCTCTGGCAGCGCTCGTTGCAATTGTACCGGCCAGCTATCCGGAAAAGTGCCGTTGCTGTCGCCGAGTGTAAAGACGTTGAGGGCTCTACCGGTAGGGGCCGACGGCTGCGCAGCCAACGCAAAGGGCATAAAAAATAGGCAGGTCAAAAGGACTTTCATGCAGTTGATAGTTGCTACTGAATACTTTATTAAGCGGAACGCTAAACTCGTTACACCCCAATCTGCTTCCGCTTATCTAACCAATTCGGGCACTCTCCGCGCACGTTGAGGGCAAGGTATACCTAGGGCTTTGAAATGCGCGTGTTGCTACGGGGCATCTATTATGCAGGTCGGCAAGGGAGAAGCGGCAACTTATTTCAGCGCCACATCCCACACTTTTGACATCCTGGCTGTGCCGGCTGGGCCTTCGATGGTTAGCACTACAATGTACTTGCCGGCCGCTTGGTACTGATGCACCGGGCTCCGAACGCCAGACGTACTACCATCGCCAAAATCCCACCGCCACTTGGTGACTTTGCCTTGACTTTCATCGGTAAATGTTACTTGCCGCTGCGCGGCGTCCGTAACGCTGAACGACCACTGCGCCGCCAGCACCGGCTGGTATTTCTCAGCTAGCGGCAGCAGCGTAAAAATGGTACCAAGGCTGGAATTACCGTACATTTTATGGTTCTTCGATAGGTTCCAAAAGCCTTTCTTGGTCTCGTCGTTCACGTCGTCGTAGTCGATTACGGCCCAGGTAAGGCCGATTTTCTTGTTATCAGTCAGCACCGATTCTACGGCCCGGCTGGGGCCTTCTGCGCCGGCATAATCAAAGGGCGTAATCCAAAATTCGGCCGTCAGTTTGCCGGGCTGGCCGGGCTTGAAATCGTAGGAGTAGGCAATGTTGGCATAGGGTAGGCGCTTAATCCAGGGTTGGCTGCCCCAGGCCAGCGCCCAGTCTTTGCCCACGGCGGGCATGAAAATGTGGTAGTTCTGTGCCTGCACCCCGTGAAAAGCGAAGTACCGGTCCATGAGCGGCAACTCTTGATTGGGGTGCTGCTCGGCGATGAGCGGACCACCGGATAAGTCGCCATCGACGACTACCTCAAACGTGTCGTTGTGCAGGTCGGGCCGCGTGAAATCCCAGTAGTTATCGTAGGCTTCGTACAGGAAATAGAGCCGGTTCAGGCCTTTCACCCACGCTACTCTTACCTTGACATGCAGGTTGGTAGAGTCCGGCTGGGGGTAGTGCCCCGAATCGTCGCGCAGTTGGTTGGTGCCCACCACATATTCTACTGGAAAGCTAACCCAATCGTCGGCCTTGCCATCGATGCGCGGAATCATGTTGGCCGGAAACTGGTACACCTTATAGCCCCGGTCTTCCTGCGCAAAAGCGGCGAATTGGACGCTACCAGCCACAAGGAACAGCAGGGCGGTTGTGGCCCAGCGCGCGTAGCGGGTGCGGCCTTGATTGACGGGCTGATAATTGGTTTGCATGGCGCGTTGAGCAGGGCTATTCTTTCCAGACGACTACGTCGGCCGGCTTCAGTACCGAGCTGCCAATGAGCACCTTGCCTAGAGCTGGCACCGGCACGGCGTAGGGCTTATCGGAGTAATTCAAGCCTACCCAGAAGCCGTCGCGCCAGTCGACGATGACACCCTCGGGCAGGTCGGCGAGGGCGATACCCGCCCGCTGGTACACTTTCTGAAGAACGGCTTTTTCCAGCGCCCCATCGTCGGTATCGGGGCCAACGTAGGTGACGGTACCCTTACCGAGCGAGCGCGAGACAACAGCCGCCTTACCGGCGTAAAACTGGTTGGTGTAGGTAGCCCATACTTCGGTGCCAGGTTGGGGTTCCAGCACGTCAGCCCAGTTATTCCAGGCGTAGGTTTGGCTATTGGCCGCCACCGTGCCGGTTACGGTTTCGGGCAGTAGGTCGTAGAACGAGATTTTGGCCCCAATGAGGTCCACTATTGGGCCGGCCCACTGGGCTTCCCAGAGCTTGCCGGTGCGGTCTTTTTGGCCGGTGCGGGCGCTGAGGATTAGGTGGCCGCCCTGCTGCACGTACTGCCGCCAGCGCGCTACCAACTGCTTGTCCAGCAACTCGTAGGCTGGAGCTATCAGCACGGGGTAGGGCGTAAAATCCTTGGCTTCGGTGATGACATCAACCGGCGCGCCAACTTGCTTTAATGCCCCGTAGTAGCGCTTGAGGTGGTCCATAAAGCTCCACTGGTTAGTCTGAGGTTGGTTGTCCATTTCCCAGCGGTTGTCGGCGTTGTAGAGCACGGCGGCCTGGCGGCGGCGGTAAGCCGCTGGCATAGTAGCACTGGCGCGGTATTGCTTTTGTACGGCCGCCAACTCTTTGATTACCTTGATGTACTCCTGACCGCTAGTGCTGGGCGTCACGCCATCGGTGCCGATGATGCCGTAGTGGTACTGCTCGCCGCCTGTGAGTGGCTGCCGGAAGCGGTAGTTGCACACAAACTTGTTGCCGCCTACAAAGGCGTGCCATATCCACATGCGCACCGCACCGGGCAGCGGCTGGGGGTTAAACTTGCCCCAGTTCACTTGCCCTGGCTGCAATTCCATCACGCCGGTAGTGCCGTTAAACGACCGAAACAAGTCGTTGGCAAAAGCAATGCTAGTGGGCGAACCCATCCGAAAACCCTGCTCCCCTACCCCCTTATCGTAGCCGGCCACCAGGTACTTGGTGTAAGTGAGAAAGTCGAGCCCCGTAATGTGGGTCGGGTCCACGTCCACGTGCTCCGGCATGAGGTTGGTCGTAATCCACTGCGTAGCTGGCACGTACTTACGCAGCAGCTTGTACTGAAAGCTCAGGAAATCATTGGCTTCATCGGCCGAAAAACGCTTGAAATCGAGCGCGGCCGCCGGTGCGGGCTGCGCAATCAACTCCTGCTGATTGGGGATGAGTACTTGGCCGAAATCGTTGTAGCGAATGCTCCAAAAGGCGGTGCCCCAGGCTTTATTGAGCGCGTCAACCGTTTGATACTTAGCTTGGAGCCAGCGGCGAAAGCTGACCTGGGCAGCCGGGCTGTAGTCGTACTGCCCGTAGTGCGAGGGCTCATTATCGAGTTGCCAGCCCCAGATGCGGGTATCCTTACCGTAGTGCTGGCCGATGGCTTCTACCATGCGCTGCACATACTGCCGATACACCGGGCTTGACCACGAAATCTGCTGTCGCGAGCCGTGCTGCATGGTGCGCCCTTGGGCGTTTACCATTAGGATTTCGGGGTGTTTCTGCGCCAGCCAGGCCGGGGGGGTAGGCGTGGAGGTGCACATGATAACTTTTAGCCCGTTCTGGTGGGCCAGCGCCACGGCCTCGTCCAGCCAAGTGAAATCAAATTTGCCTTCTTCAGGCTCAATAAATGTCCAGGCAAACTCGCCATAGTGCGTGAATTGAAACCCGACTTCTGCCATCTTCTTGATGTCACGCGCCCAGTTATCGTGCGGCCACTGCTCGGGGTAGTAGTAGCTGCCGACGGACATCAGCGGACCATCGGCGAAAAACTTCGGGTTGCTTTGGGCCCAAGCGGGGGTAGCAGCAGCAAGCGCGAGAGCGAGCAAACGGTATTTCATGAAAAGGCAAGTTGCTTTTATAGGTAGGGCTACCCGGATACTGGTTGTGCCGGCCGACATGCAACGTACGTCTACTCAAGCACATTTGCGCAACAGCCACTCGCTTAAGATGAATATAATATTAGTATTCGCACTGCTGGCAGCATACTGGTCGTGTGCTCAATAGCTATTAAAATCACCCACCGGCTTGCTAATCAATAAAGTCCGTTCGGTAGCTTGACGGAGCCTTTTACTACTTCCCGTTTATTACCCCCCACGCGAATGGAAAGCGGCAGTCAGCTTAGGCCTGCCTTGGCGGCGCCGGCTTGCAGAAGGATGCAAACCAGTGCCGCGAGGATGAAGCCGCCCTTCACAGACCTTAAGGTAGGTTCCAACTGGAAACCTATTGATGACGCTAGGCTTTGCTCCGCGTTATCAATAGGTTTTCGTGGTGGCTTTGACTAATTTTATTTCGGGCAAAGGGGCGCTGTCTTTTACTATTAAGCCGCTCACATCATGCAGCACCAGGCGCGGCGCGGTGGTGGCAGCGGGCACCGTCACCTGTTGCAGCATTGCGCCTTGCACATCGGTTAGCATCAACGCGGGGCGCGTTTCGGAGCCTAATAAGTAAAGATTTACGTCGCGTAGCGTCAGGTTTTTGGCGTGGCGAATATAGAAGCCATAGGCCGGGCCTACACCTAGCTTCTGGGGTTCGGGGTAGCCCTTTTCATCCTCCGGCAAATCGGCTTGAATGCTGGCAGCGGAGGCGGCGTCTAGGGGTTTGTACCAGATGCTGATGTTGCTCAGGCGCACGTCCTCAATGGCGTGGCCCGGCACCCCGCTAAGGAGCGTGGCAAAGCGCGCATCGGCGTTGTACACGTTCACATTACTGATGGTGACGCGCCGCAACGCGCCTACCAGCGTGCCAGCTGGGGCACGCAGCCGGCTACTCAATCGCAGAAAAATTGGCGAGTTGATGATGTCGCGCATGGTGATGTTGCTAATAACGATATCTTCCAGCAAGCCGCC
This sequence comes from Hymenobacter ginkgonis, assembly GCF_009755225.1. Classification (GTDB taxonomy): domain Bacteria; phylum Bacteroidota; class Bacteroidia; order Cytophagales; family Hymenobacteraceae; genus Hymenobacter; species Hymenobacter ginkgonis. The sequence goes on along the minus strand of NZ_WQKZ01000003.1, from coordinate 738,714 downwards.
ATCTACCGTTTCCAGCGCCAGGCCCCGGCAGTACTCAAACACGCAATTGCTAATGGCAATGTTCTTGAAGCCGCCGTTCGACTCGGTGCCGCACTTAATGCGGCCGGTGGGCCCTTCGTGGTCGGGCACTAGGTCGGCCTCGCGCCGTTGGTAAGTACCGTTGAGCAGCGTACCCCGGTCGTAGCCACTCACTTGGCAATTGGTAATGGTGACGTTTTCGGTAGGTCGGGCGTAGCCCAGGGCGTAGGAGCTTTTCAAACAAATAGCGTCATCCCAGGGCGAATTGACGGTGCAATTCGATACCCGCACATTGCGGCAGCAGTCTATATCGAGGCCGTCGCGGTTGGTATCAAGCTTGAGGTTGTCGATGGTTAGATTATCCACGCCCGTGGCGAGGACAGCAAAGTGCCCGCCCTGCCGAATGGTAAAATCGCGCAGTATCACGTTGCGGCACAGTTTCAGCGCAATAGCCTTGTTGCCAACTGGCGCCTGGTGCGGCCCTTCACGCGTCAAGCCCTGCCCGTAGATAGTACCAGGGCCGAGGATGGATATATCCACCAGGTTTTCGCCCCAAATCAAACTATTGTGCCAGTGGCTATGCCCAAAGTCTTGGTACTTATCATTAGCCGCTGGCTCAGGCGCGTCGTAGCCGACATTGCCCACCGGCGTAGCAGCTAGAATGGTCGCACCCTGGTCGAGATATAATGCCACATGACTGCGCAGCCGGATGGAGTAGCTGCGATAGCGGCCGGCCGGCAGCAGCACCGTACCCCCACCCGCACCGGCCGCGGCGCTGATAGCGCGGTTAATCGCTTCTGTATCGAGGGTTACGCTGTCGCCTTTAGCTCCGAAGGTTCTCACATTGTACGTATCGGGCGGAACTGCGTGGGCAGTAAGGCTGAAGATAAAAAGAAGCAATACGAGGGCAGAACGGAGCATAAGCAGGATATACCAGTACACTGTAGACTTTGCAAGTTTACGCCTAGGTAGGCTGTTCAACTTAAGCGAGGACCTGCGAGGGGACTCATTGGTCCTTTCAGGTAGCCGAAATTAGGCTTCAGTAGATTCCGAGCCTTGTCTTTACTCTCTCGAAGCTATTTCTTAGATGTCTCTACCCTACCCTAGACACCTCTAGACCCTAGTTTTTAGCTCCCTACGGGCTACATTAAGTCACTGAAAAGTGCAAAAAAAGGCCTTTTGGAGTTCCAAAATGCCTTTTTTGTTTTAAGCATTCAATTTGAGTTTGAATCTGTACCGTTCGGTCAGGCAATTCTGTATCGCATTTTTGTACCGCTAGAGCACTTATGACGAATCGTCATTCTTTGCTGAGCGAGAAATTGACTGGGGTTAGCCCTACCCCTACTAGCGCTTGGTCGTAGGCCCACACGGCATCGGCAGCATCTTTAGAGTACCCCATTTGTTGCTGCCGTCAGTTCGGATTTGGGCCATCTAGCGCTGCTCCCACTTCTTCTAGCTAATGCCAACGTATTTGCTCGTAGTTATACCGGTTTTGTTGCCCAGCAGGTTTTGGCAGTTCTCGCGCTTGGTCACCCAGCGCACGTTGGTGTAGTGGTAGTTAGTCGTTGTCGTCAACGATATGATATTCCGAGTCTGTGGGTCGAGGTTAAGCACGTAGCAGAGGGCGGCCAGCTGGTGAAACGTGGATGTAGCACACGCGGCATCGTAGCGGCGACGGTTGGCAGGTGCCGGGTTGTCTTGTACGACGCTTGAGAGATAAAGCCCTATTTTGTCCACATCTACCCGACCACCTCAACCAGCCTTACTGGGCGGTGAGCGCAAATCTTCAAGCGCAACTTACTGGCTTTTAATACAAATAATCTAATAAGGGCCCTGCGTTTAGCTATCCAGAGGGGGTTACCAGCTACTAAAATTCAGTGGTGCCACGGATACAGAATACTAGTCGCTGTATTGACCTTGACGTTGCAAATGCGCAGGCCTCGCCCATAGCTACCAACTTGTTGCGGGCGAGGGCGCCCGCACAGGCAACTTGGTGCTGCATGCCCGCCTCTAGCCATAGCCGCAACGGCAGATTTGCTTCGCATTGCACTTCAGATTCAGTTTATGAAATCAGCTATACTAGGCGGCTGCTATACCCTGCTGGGTGGCGGGATGCTCGCCGCGCCACCGGCCCGAGCGCAGGAAATGCCCGCGGGCAAGGGGCCCGTCTTCATGGCCGAGCTAGGTCAGGGATTCAACCGGTCGTCGGGTGGCAACACCCTGTACCTGGCCACTTTGCAAGTAGCCCCGCAGTGGACGGTAGTGCCCGAGCGGCTGCGCCTAGGCCCGGTGGTAGGCGTGTTTTACCCCGGCACCCGGGTAGGTGCCTTGGCCGGTGGGCGCGCCACCCTTAAAGTAATCGAGGGCCAGAAATTCTTGCTAGCCAGCTCGTTTCATGTGCACCTGCTGGGCGAATACCTACCGGCAGTATGGACGCATTCTGACACCTGGCGGCAGTGGGTGGGGGTAGGCATTGGTCTCGAAACCAGCAGCTTGCTTGGCGTAGCATTTAAGGTGCACCGGGACTTTCAAACCCCCACTACCTACGGCCAGTTTACGCTGGCCCTCAACCTGCGCTACAAAGCGTTCCAGCCGCCAACCAATATTTAGCTAACTCCCTGATAATTATGCCTAAAACAGCACTTGTGGTTAGCGGTGGCGGCTCGAAGGGAGCTTTCGCCGTCGGCGTTTTGAAGTACGTAGACCAGTTCATTCAGCGAATTAATACGTTTGATATTTACTGCGGCACTAGCACTGGCTCGCTCATTGTGCCGCTGGCACTGTGTGGCGAGCTGCCCTTGCTCGAGCACGAGTACACCACCTTGCAGCAGGGCGACATTCTAAACCTAGGGAGCATCGGCAACCTGCTGCGGGGCATTTCTATCCACGATGCCACGCCCCTGAAAAACAAAATCAACGAACTGCTCACCGACGAGCGCTACGCAACTATTCAACACGCCGCCGCCTCGCTGGCGCTCGCCACCATCTGCTTGCAAACCGAGCAACTCGTGTACTGGTCAAGCAAGCGTTTCCAGGCTCCGGGCCCCTACTACGACGTGGTACCGCTGGCGAGCGCTACCGACTTGCGCCGGGCCATGCTAGCCTCTTCGTGCCAGCCGGTGTTTATGCAGCCCATCGAAATTCGGCCCGGTGCGCAGCCGACGCGCCAGTACGTGGATGGCGGCGTGCGCGAGATAACGCCCCTCCAGGCGGCCATCGACCAAGGCGCCGATACCATCCTCGCCATTACCCTCGGCCCCGCCCAAACGGCGGCCGACAACACCAAGATGACCAACGCTTTCCAGATTCTGCAGCGTACCCTAGACCTGTATAGCGAAGACGTGGGGACAAATGACTACCGGCTGGCCCACCTCTATCAGCAGCACAATACCTACGCGCGAGCTGTGCAGCAGCACCTGGTGGCGCAGGGCGTCGCGTTGCCGGTGGTGCAGGCTGCGCTGGCGAAGGCTGGGGCGCCGTTTGGCGCGGCCGCCGTCACCACCATCCACGAAATCCGGCCTGATGCCAAACTGGAAGAGGGCGGCCCGGGCGGCCTGACGTTCAACCCACAAGCCATGCAGAACATGCTTGACAAAGGCTTTGCCCGTGCCAAGCAGTATTTTGAATCGTTGCCGGTTTAGCGCAGGCCGATGAGCTAAACCAAAGCCATGTGCTGAAAGACTCCGTTAGCTAGCCAGCGCAAATACGATGCTACTGTTATTCCTTTTCAAACTAAAGCTATCACGCAGGGGATTGGTTTGACTGCCAAGCGAGTTCATTCAGTTCAAGGGGGCTCTGAAGTCACCTACAAGGATGCCTACCGAGCCGTAATGGCCGGCTGCTTGCCTCCAGAATGGTGACAAATAGCTGGGTTTCTCCAGAAAAACTGGAGTTGTCGGCCTAAGTCTGAGCGTGTAGGTTGCTTCTGCCTGGTCTGGTACCGACCAGTGCCATTGGCATGATTCTGCCAGGCAGCCTGGGGGCTTATAGCGGGGGTAGGCTAGCTCGCACTAACTACTAGCAGGGAAACCGAAGTGCGACGCAAGTACTATCTTGAGTATCAGCTTTTACTTGCCGCCACCGTAGCATGACGGGTCTGCCGCCAACTAACGAGTTATGGACCAGTTAACCACTACTGCACCTCCTGTCGCTGCTACTTGCTGCGTACTCATTGTGGAAGATGAGTACGTGATTGCCAACGACCTGCGTTTACTGCTGCTCGACGCTGGCTACGGCGTAATGGCCATTGCCGACTCGGTGGCTGAGGCCCGCCAACTGCTCGGCCAGCAGCGGCCCGACATCGTGCTACTCGACATCTACTTGAAAGGCAGCGCTACGGGCCTCGACCTGGCCGCGACGTTGGAAGAAACGGGCATTCCCTTCATCTACCTCTCGGCCAACGATAGCCCGAGCGTGCTCGAGGCGGTGAAAGCCACCCAGCCCAGCGGCTATATCGTGAAGCCGTTTCGGGAAAAAGACGTGCTTACGGCCCTCGAAATTGGCCGCTACCGGCACGCACACGGGGTAGAAATGCGACTGCGCGAAGAAAAAACGCTCCAGATTGCCCTCACCGAAACCCTGGCCGAACAGGTACCCTGGCCGCAGAAGCTGCTGCAAGCAGCGCGGCTGCTACAAACACCTATTGGCTTCGACTTGGTGACTGTGCGCTACCAGGATGCGCAGACTTACCTCCACTACTGCTTTTACCGCACGGGGTTTGATGAATACCAAACTCTGGATGAAGAAGCTTTTTTACGGCTCACCAACCTGCCGGCGGCCTTATCAACTGATTTACAAGTCGTAGCAACAGTTTTTAATCAAACGCCGGGCTACTACAACGAAGAAAAGTTTGCAGAACTGGGCCAGCAGCACCCGCTGATGCACCGCATCGCCAAGACGCTGCGCATGAGTTCGGCGCTCGTCATGCCTATGGCGGTAGGGCCAACGCACCACTGCATCCTCTCCTTTTTCAGCCGCCAGCCCGCAGCCTACCAGGCGCGGCACCTGGCACTGCTCGACCGCTTAGAGCAGCCGATGGTACTCACGCTGGAGCGAGCCTTGGCCTTTGAGGAAATCGCCCGACTCAGCGAGCAATTGCGGCAGGAGAATTCCTATTTGCAGGAAGAAGTCAAGACCACGGCCAACTTCGAGGAGATTATTGGCACCAGTCCCCTATTGCTACAGGTATTCAATCAAGTATCGCAGGTAGCACCCACCGACAGCACCGTGCTAATACTCGGGGAAAGCGGCACCGGCAAAGAGCTGTTTGCCAGGGCCATTCATAATCTATCAGCCCGCCGCGATAAGATTCTGGTCAAGCTCAACTGCGCCGCCCTGCCGGCTACTTTGATTGAGAGCGAATTATTTGGGCACGAAAAAGGCGCATTCACGGGCGCGTTGGAGCGCCGCATTGGAAAGTTTGAGCTGGCTAAGGGCGGCACCATTTTCCTGGACGAAATCGGCGAGCTGCCGCTGGAGCTGCAAGCCAAGCTGCTGCGCGTGCTGCAAGACAAAGAAATTGAGCGCCTAGGGGGCAATACGCCCATCAAAACCGACGTGCGGGTGCTGGTAGCCACTAACCGCGAGCTGGAAAAAGAAGTCAGCGCGGGCCGCTTCCGCATGGACTTGTACTTCCGGCTGGCCGTGTTTCCGCTCACCGTGCCGCCGCTGCGCGAGCGGGCGAGCGACATTCCGGCGCTGGCCACCTTCTTCGCCCAAAAGGCGGCCCGCAAGCTAGGCAAGCCGTTTAAGGGCCTGGCGCCGATGGCCTTGCAGCAGCTGACAGCCTACGCGTGGCCCGGCAACATTCGGGAGTTGGAAAACATTATTGAGCAGTCGGTTATCATCAGCGATGGACAGCAGCCGCTGGAGCTGGGCCGCTCGCTGGCCAGCCCGCTTTTTCAGGCTAGCGGGGTGGGTAGGCCGGCCGAGGAAGCGCCCCGCAGCCCTACCCCGCAGCCCCCCAAAGACCTGCTGGACGTGAAGCACTTGCAGCAGGAAACGGAGCGCGAATACATTCTGAGCGTGCTGGTGAAAACCAACGGCCGGGTGCGAGGCAGTGGCGGCGCGGCCGAGCTGCTCCAGCTCAAGCCCACCACCCTCGAATACCGCATGGAAAAGCTGGGTATTCGCAAAACGATAACCACCACCGGCCCGGAGGCGTGAGCGAAAAGTGCCCTGCTGCGCCGCTGCCCTACCCCCCTCTTCGCAGCCGCTATCGTATGCTCCGCCACCTACTGGTTTTCTTGTTTTTTCTGACTAGCGGGGTGCTCGTTGCCGAGCCGCTCTACCCCCCTTTGTCCGTAGCGGCCAGCCAGCGCCTACGCCGCCAGCTCTGGCACACGCCGGCCAGCCAGCGCCGCGTAGACCTGTTACTACGGTTGAGCGAAGACCTTACGGCCAACTATATGGGGCTGGGCACCTCCCTCGACAGCGCCAGTAGTTATGGGCAAGAAGCCACCCAGCTAAGCCAAGCCCTGGGCTACGTGCGGGGCCAAATTCGGAGCCAGTATGCGTTGGGCAACGTTGCGCTGTGCCTCAATCAGGTGCCTGACGGGGCCCGGCTCCTGGCGCAGGGCCTGGCGCGCAGCCGCCAGCTGCGCGATGCGCGCTTGGAGGCCGACGGCTGGTACTATTCGGTAGCCACGTACACCTCGTCGGCGGCTGATATAGTGCGGCGTATCGCCTGCCTGCAACGGGCCCTGGCGCTCTACCAGGCGCTGGGCGACGAGGCGCGAACTGCCTTTATTCTGAAAGCTATTGCCGACCAGCACCTGACGCAGGGCCAGTTAGGGCTAGCGCAGCAGGAACTGCTGCGCGTACTGCCTCGCTACCGCCGCCTGGGCCGCTCCCACTACGCCTACGACTTGCTCAATGTCGTGAACGATAAGGCAGGCAATTATCGGGAAGCCCTGCGCTACGGGCTGGCAGCGCTCGAAAGTGCCCAGGCCACGGGCGACACGACTTTCATCAACCTGTTTTACGGCCGGGTAGCCTACTTATATCTAGCGTTAAACCAGCCCGCTGACGCCGCGCATTATTGTCGGCTGGCCCTCGCGCGCGCCCAGCGGGCGCACGACCCGTCGGATGTGTTTGGTATTGCCCACACCTTGGCTACGGCGCTCATCAGCTTGAAGCAGCCCCGGCAGGCGCTGGCCTTGGCGCTCACCCAAACGCGGGTGCAGCCGGCCAGCGGCGACGGGCAAATTTCCCGATGGAGTCTGCTGGCCACCTGCTATTTAGCCAACCGCGAGTATGCCGCCGCCGAACGCTGCGAGCTGCAGCTGCTCAGCATACTGGAAGCCCGAAAAACCGAGGCGAGTATCTCCACCCGTAGCCGGGCCTACTGCTTTCTGGGCCAGGTATACCTGCTGACGCGGCGCTACGCGGCCGCCCGGTATTATTTAAGCAAGGCTACCGCCCTCCGCCGGCATACCAGCATTGCGGGCCAGGCTGCCACCGAGCGGCTTTTCTTCCAGCTCGATTCCGCTCAGGGGTACTACCTGGCGGGCATTGCCCACCTCCAGCGCTACCAGACGCTGCACGACTCGCTATTCAACGACCATAAAAGCAAGCAGATAGCCAGCTTGCTAGTTCAATACGACACTCGTAAAAAGGAGCAGGATGTGGCGTTGCTCACCAAGCAGAGCCTGGTGCAGCAAGCCCACCTGCGGCAGCGTGAAAGCCAGCGCAATGCCCTGCTGGGGGGGATGGCCCTGCTGGCGCTGCTGCTGGGCCTAGGCTACAATCGCTACCGCCTCAAGCAGCGCAGCACCCGGCTGCTGGAAGCCAAGCAGGCGGAAATTTTCGCGCAGAACGAGTCGCTGGCCAACTTGCTGCTGGAAAAAAACGGCCTCTTGGAGGAGAAGGAATGGATGCTGAAGGAGATTCACCACCGCGTGAAAAACAACCTGCAAATTATTGGCAGTCTGCTCCGCTCGCAGTCGGTGTACTTGCAGGATAAGGTAGCGCGCGCCGCCGTGCGCGAAAGCCGCAACCGGGTGCACTCGATGGCCCTTATTCACCAAAAGCTTTACCAGAGCCAGCATCTGGCGGGCGTGCCCATGGACGCCTACATTCAGGAAATAGTGGAGCACCTGCTGGCTTCCTTCGACTGTTCGCCCGCTATTCAGACCGAGCTGGCGGTGGCCCCCGTGGAGCTGGACGTGGCCCTAGCCGTGCCGGTGGGCCTGATTTTGAACGAAGCCATTACCAACTCTCTTAAGTACGCTTTTCCCGCCACGCACGCCGGGCACCTGTTCATCGGCTTCGACGCGCCCGCGCCCGACCACTACCGGCTTACCATCCGCGACGATGGGGTAGGCTTTGGGCGTGATTTTGAGCCGGCACGCTGCCGCACGCTGGGCCTCAACCTCATTCAGGGCCTCAGCAAGCAGCTGGGCGGTCACCTGCAAGTGCAGGATGTGGGCGGGGTCGTAATTAACTTGGAATTCAGCCAGCTAGACGTGGTAGCCAGGGGCTAATTCGCCTTGCGGAGCGCCCGGCTTGGGTGCGCCCAGTTGCTTTGCTGGCAGAATCTTTTGGTTGATTGCTGACTCCAACTAGAATTACTAGCAACAATGAATCCGGAGTATTCCAAACTTCTCCAAAAAAACTGGAAGAAACGAATCAGCAGCAGAGAACTGCTTCTGGCTTAATAACATTGTAAATCAATCAATTACTATTGACAAGTATCGTTGATTACTAGTTGAATTCGGGTGGCATGGTTTTGCAAGCGCTGGGTAATAGTCCATTGGAGATATTGCTCACTCAGCTCGTGCACCATGAAAACTACTCCTTCCTCCACCATCGTCTTTATTACGGGCGCGTTCGTCAGTAGCAGCTGCTGGGACGAATGGCGGGCTTTTTTCACCAGCTACGGCTACCACTGCCTCGTGCCGGCGTGGCCCCACAAGGACGCGCCTGCGCCGGAGCTGCGCCGCCGGCAGCCCGACGCCCAAGTGGCTGCCACGCGCCTGCGCCAACTCACGGAGTACTACGCCAACTTCGTGGCTCAGCTACCCGAAAAGCCCATCTTGATAGGGCACTCGATGGGCGGGCTGCTAACCCAGCTGTTGCTGCAACGCGACCTGGCGGCGGCCGGCGTGGCTATTCACTCGGTGCCGCCGCAGGGGGTTATCACCTTCAAATGGTCGTTTTACCGCTCGGTGTGGGGGCCGCTGGGCTACTTCACGCCCGTGGCGCAGAGCTTTTTAATGTCGTTCGGCCAGTGGCAGTATGCCTTTACCAACGGCATGCCGCTGGCAGCGCAGCGGGCGGCCTACGAGCAATTTGCCGTGCCGGAGTCGAAGCACGTATCGCGCGATGGCCTGACGGCGGCGGCTAAGATTGACTTTCGGCGGCCTCATGCGCCGCTGCTGTTTCTGGCGGGCAGCACCGACCACATTATCCCGGCCTCGCTCAATTACTCGAACTACCGCCGCTACCAGCACGCCGGCTCCGTGACGACCTACCGCGAGCTGCCCGGCCGCAATCATTTTGTGCTGGGCCAGCCCACCTGGCGCGAGGATGCGCTGTGCGTGCTGGCTTGGCTGCAACAGCTGGCAGCTGGGCTAGAAGTAGCCGCCGACAAGCGGGCGCTAGCGCAGGCCATCGGCCACTAAGCCCATTGGTGGAAAGCTACTGGAACGCTAGACAACGCTTTTTTCACTCTGGCTCGTGGGCAATGACGCATTTTCTGGTTCCCACCGATTTTTCACCCGTCTCCCACCACGCGTTAACGGCGGCCGTGCAACTGGCCCAGCCACTGGCCGGTCGCATCACGCTCCTGCACGCCGTAGAGCTGCCCCCTACCCCCGACCTGCGGCCCAATGTATTCGTGATGAAGCTGCTGCAAGCCGCCAAGCACCAACTACAATTGTTGCTGCGCGAAGCCAGCCAGCACGTCTCTCAAGCCACTATCCAAGAATTATTACAGGTAATGCCCCACCGTACGGCCATTCTGGCGGCGCTGGCCCAGCAGCCGGATATGCTGGTTGTTGGCTCGGCCCCTACCGAGCCGCTTAGCCATACCATCCAGTGGCTGCTGCGCACCGCGCCGTGTCCCGTGCTGGTAGTACGCCACCCGATTAGCGGCAGCCTAGTGCGCACGGTGGTTTTTCCGACTGGTTTCTCGGTGCGGGCGCTGCGAGCCGGCGCAGTGCTGCGGCGCTTGCAGGCCTTTTTTCCGGCCGCCGCATGCTACCTACTGCACGTAGGCGCGGCCGAGCAGTCGGCCGAAACACTAGCTGCTTCCTTGGCGCAGCTGGCACAGCAAGTAGGCCTGGCCAACTGCCAACTAGCCGTGGTAGTGGCGGCCAACCGGCGCCTAGGTATCGCGCAGTTTGCGCAGCGGGTGCAGGCCGATATGGTGGTGTTGCACGTGGGCGCGGCCGGCTGGCTATGGCCTATCTCGGAGGACACGGAGAACGCCAGATTGCCGCCGGTGCTCACGTTTCGGCTGGCCGAGGATGACAAGGCCACCGCCGGCGTGTAGCGTGGGCGAGCACCTCTTGCACTGGGTGGCGGCCACTAGCCTGCCACGGCAAAACTATCTATTAAAGACCCAGCAGCGCTGACACGCGGCGGGTAGGGCAAGTCCATTTTCTCACTTTTTCGCTGCCTTATGAAACCGACTCGCTTGACCGCCTGGCTGGTGGCTGTTTTCCTCATGGCACTCGGGGCGGCCTGCTCGAAAGACGAGGATACCGCACCTGCGCCCAGTACCTACGTGCTGGTACACGGTGCCTGGCAAGCCCCTTATGCTTGGCAATACGTGCAGCAGCAGCTGGTGCAACAGGGGCAGCACGTGCTAGTAGTGGAGCTGCCCGGCCACGGTGCCGACCCTACCCCACCCGCTACGCTTACCCTCGACGCCTACCGCGACAAAGTGGTGGCGGCCATCACGGCGCAGCCGGATAACGTGATTCTGGTGGGCCACAGTATGGGCGGCATGGTGGTAACGGCCGTAGCCGAGAAAATCCCAGACCGCATTCGCAAGCTGGTGTACATCGGGGCATTTCTGCCGGCCAATGGGCAGTCGTTGCTGGCCCTGGCCGCCACCGACAGCACCTCGCACCTGGGTGCAGCACTGGTGCCCTCGGCCGACCAGCTGACCCTCGGCATCAAACCCGACCGACTGGTGCCCGTCTTTATTCAAGACGGGAGCGCGACCGCCCAAAAGCTGGTGACGGACAATTATTGCGCTGAGCCCGCTATACCCTTTACCAACCCCGTGGCCCTGACAGCGGCCAATTTCGGCCGGGTGGCCAAGTACTACGTGCACACTAGCCAGGACCAGGCCGTGGGCCTGCGCTTGCAGCAGCGCATGGCGAAAGCGGCCGGCATCACGCACACCTACACGCTGAACAGCGGCCACTGCCCTTTCCTGTCGATGCCCGACCAAGTGAGCAACGTGCTATTGGAGATAGCTCATTAGCCAGCAATTGATTATTCTACTTTTAACGCCAGCTTACCATGTATCAACTCAAAATCATTGGCGCAACGGTGCGGCCCAGTCGCCTAGGGCCCATTATCGTCGACTGGGTAGCGGCGCAGGCACGGGCGCACGGCGCCTTCGCGGTGGAGGTACTTGACTTGCAGCACCTCAATCTGCCCCTTATGGACGAGCCTTTCCACCCGTCTCTGCGCCAGTACACCCAGGAGCACACCCGGCAGTGGAGCCGCCACATCGACCGTGCAGACGCCTTCATTTTCGTGACGGCCGAGTACAACTTCAGCTACCCTGCGCCCTTGCAGAATGCGCTGGAATACCTGGTGCACGAGTGGGCCTACAAGGCGGCTGGCATTGTGAGTTACGGGGGTGTATCGGCCGGCACGCGGGCTTGGAATGCACTTAAAAGCGACCTATCCTCCTACCGGATGGTGCCGCTGGTGGAAGCCGTCAATATTCCTTTCTTCACCCAGTTCATTCACGACGAGCAGTTTGCCCCCAACGAGGTAACGAAAACCGCCCTGAGCGCGCAACTCAACGAGTTGGCGCGGTGGACTGGCAGCCTTCATTCCCTGCGCGAGGCGGCGGCAACGATAAGCTAAACTACTAGTCCAACAATGCTGGAACTAGCCTGAACCTGTCCAGCAAGTCGAAACCGCTCTGCTTGAAGCCCTCACTTGCGCGCTGATGCAGCCAGTAAGGCAGCAGGTATTGCATCTAAAATCGGCCAGTGCGCTGCTGGCGCCGGCGCTGAATAAGCTATTTACTATTGACCACCAAACGATTGCCTGTTACTTCTTCACCTTAATCACTGCCTTATGGAAAATACGCTTTCGCCTGCCTGGCCGGCTACCCGCGTGGTGCCGCAGCCACGCTTCGATTTAGTGCGCGCCGAGCCTAGGGCCTATGCCGGCCTGATGACCATGCACAAGCAACTCAGCCAATCGGAGTTGTCGCTCACGCACTGGGATTTGATAAACGTGCGCGTGTCGCAGCTCAACGGCTGCGCCTACTGCCTGATGACGCACGCGCAGGAGGCGCTCGACCACGGCGAAACCGAGCAGCGCCTCCGCGCCCTGCCCGCCTGGCGCGAGACCCCCTACTTCACCGCCGAGGAGCGCGCCCTGCTGGCCTTGGCGGAGGAAGTGACGCTACTACCCCAGCACCACGTAGCGGATGCGGTGTACGACGAGGCCAAACGGCTGCTCGGCGAAACCTACCTCGCCCAGGTGCTGCTGGCTACAGTAGCCATGAATGCCTGGAACCGCCTGGGCATTGCCCAACGCAAGGTGCCGGCCTAGGGCATTCGGTATTTTCTACTGATTTGCACTTGTTTATTGCCATGCCTACCCCCCTTGAAACGGTTAAGCGCGCCTACGCGCTGCTCGCGGCTCAGGACGTGCCAGCCTATTTTGCCCTGCTCGACCCAGCCGTGGAATTGCGCCAAACTGCGCAATTGCCCTGGGGCGGCCAGCACCAGGGCTACGCCGGGGTGCAGGAATTTTTGACTGCCATGCAGCCGCTCATTGCCGCGCAGGTAGCGATTACTTCTTTCATCGAGGCTGGCGATGCGGTGTGCGCCATTGGCCACACGCGGGGTACGGCCCTGCAAACCCAGCAGCCCTTCGACTGCCGGCTGGTGCACGTCTGGACCGTGCGCAATGGCCTGATTACACGCCTAGAAGCGTACATCGACACGGCCGCCATGCGGCATGCCCTTGGCTCTGGCGGCGCCTAGGTCGTCCTTCCTTGCTACCTGGTAAGCACTTGTTTTTCTCTGTAGGCTTCTTCCAGCTCATTCCTCACACTAGCTGCGCGGCCAGCGCTACTTCTGCTGTCTCCCCTCGATGGGCCTGCGATACTAACGCTCATTGAGTTGGTTGGTGCTCCTTTTATTCTGTACTCACTCCCTACTCCTATGAAAAATCCATTCAAAACTCTTGTGGCACTTTTAGTAGCCGTTGCGCTTGCCTTCTCGGCCCTGGCGCAGGTGCCGGCTTCGCCACCAAGCAATTTCAAGCACCAAACCGCGGCCGTAAATGGCGTGAACATTCACTACGTCATTGGCGGCAAGGGGGCGCCCTTGATGCTGGTGCACGGGTTTGGGCAGAACTGGTACATGTGGAACCGGCTGCTGCCGGAACTTTCCAAGCACTTCACCGTCATTGCACCCGACCTGCGGGGGGTAGGCGAATCTAGCAAGCCCGCCAGTGGCTACGACAAAAGAACCATGGCTACGGATTTGCACGAGCTGGCCAAGAAGCTAGGCTACTCCAGCATCAACCTGGCGGGGCACGACATCGGTCTGATGGTGGCCTACGCCTACGCCGCGCAGTACCCGGCCGACGTGAAAAAAGTGGCCCTGATGGATGCCTTGCTGCCGGGCGTGGAGCCAGTGTGGCACCAGGTTTCGACGACGGCCTGGTGGTTCGGCTTTTTTGCCCGACCCATAGCCGGCTCGCTGGTAGCAGGTCATGAAAAGGAGTTTCTAACTGATTTCTGGCCGCAGGTCGGCTACGTGAAAAACCCCTTCACCCAGACTGAGAAAGACGAATTTATCAGGGCATATGCCCGGCCCGGCGCTACCACGGGCAGCTTCCACTGGTTCGGCGCCTTTCCGCAGGATGCGAAAGACAACTTACTGCTGATGAAGCACAAACTGCCCATGCCGCTGCTGGCAATGGGCGGGCAACACTATGCCGCCGCCTTCCTGGCCGACCACTCGCGGCTAGTGGCCACCAACGTGACGGAAGCCACTATTCCCGGAGCCGGGCACTGGTTAGTGCAAGAAAATACGCCCGCCGTGCAGCAGGCCCTACTGAGCTTTTTTCTCACCAAGCAACTTACTAACGTACCGTGAACCTCGTGTTTGAGCTACTGCTTGCAATTCTCAGAGCAGCAGCTCAAACCAAGTTCAACACGCTTCACGGAATAAGAAGCCTCCCTCCTAGCCACTAAGGCTTGTTTTTGGCGGGTCTACGCTGGGGAAGAGGTACTATGAGTAATTCTTGGAAGGCGAGATAGGCAAATTGCCCCCCGTAGTAGGCCGTTGGGCCAACCATATCCCCTTGTATTCGAAGCGATTTGTGTATTTGGCCGTCTACGAAGATATCGGCTTGCACATAGGCGCTCGGATGGGAGCGTCCATACCTGTTTTTATTCGGCTTATACGCTTGTCATTCAAGTTGCTATTGTAAGTTTGGGCAGCGGCGGCAGGCAGGTGGGGAGCGTAAGCTGAACGATTTCAAGTAGCGGCAGACCATGCGTGAAATTACCGAAGCCGAAAAAGAGACCCTGCGTTTCCAGCGCGAGGTAGCCGAGCTGAAAAAGCTTTCCTTGGAAACGGAGCAGCTCGCGCGCACAACTGCCTGGCCGGCGCGCATGGCCGAGCTGGTGAAAACGGTGGTCACCGTCGGCGGAGGTCTAATTGCCCTTGGTATTGGCTACAACCTGACAGATTTAAAAAATGAGAAGCTCAAGCAGGAGGTAAGTAAAAACGAGGTGACGGTCAAGCGCCTCCAAGCGGAACAGGGAAAATTAGCCACGCTCAATGCCCAGTACCTAGCGGCCATCACGAGCGCCCGGCGCAAAGTGCAAGCAGTAACCAAGCAGACCGAACTAGCCACGCAACGGCTCGATTCGTTGGCGCAGCTAGCCGCGGGCTCCCCAGAAGACCACGCAAAGCTGGCCACGGTAGGGCCGCAGCTGCAGCAATTGCGGCAAAGCTTTCTGGCCATCGACCAACACGCCGGCGACGTGACCGTGGACTTGCAAGCCGCCAAACCAACTGCGCCCCAAGTGGCGCCCGCCGGTGTAGCACCCCTGGCTAGCCAGATTGAGGGCTTGTTTGCCCGCACTGCCAGCCGGCGTGGGGCGGCCTACCAAGCCCTGATGAGCTATTACGCAACGGACCCCACCTTGGTGCCTACCCTCATCAAACGGGCCGAAGCGGAGCCAAGCAACCTCAACGGGCTGTACAACACGCTCGTTGTGCTGGCGCACCTCAGCCCCTTGCCGCCAGGGACGGATGTGGAAGCCGTGCGGGCGTTTGCGCAGGCTAATCGGGGGAAAGGTTCACGCATCAAGGAGCGGGTTGATAAACTGCTGGAAAGACTGCCGCGGCAGTAGCCACTAAATTTGGCAGGAGCCACAGCTGGGGCTACCCCATCGGGTAGACGGAACTGCTCCTCCTTTTGGGCAGGCGCGGGCACTTACCACCACTTATCCCGGCACGGCGGTTACGTCCCAGCTGGCTCATGCGACCGAAGTCCCTGATGTGCAAACCCCCAGGAATGCGGCGGGCGCCCCCCCTCCAGCCGGTATGGGTATATATGCTCACGGCCCAGTAGGGCTGTGACCGCTGCTCGCGGAGCAGCCCTAGACCCCACCACGAACTTTGGAGTAAAAGCGTTTATCAACTCCCAAAATGACCGCAAAAAGCCCCTAGCAGCAGTCACCAGGAGCTTTTCAGTGGAGTGGCAGACGCGAATATTTCCGCCCTATCTTGTTAGCGGCGCCCACCCCGCCAGGTGTCCATAGGAGCCAAGCTGAAACGCTAAATCGCCTGTAGACAGCCCATAAAGCACTCCCCCAGCGTAGGGGTTGGCGGAAGAATAAGTAAGCGCAAACCCCGCCGTATTATCGTCTTGGCGCGTAATAGTGAAGGTGTACGTTTGGCCGACTACTAACCCAGAAACAGGCAAATTCAGCGTCAAGGCAGTAGCGCTGGGGGATAGCGCGAAGCTGCCATCCGCAGACCCGACCACGACTCCCGAAGAGTTTTTAATGGAGAACGTTGCCTGCAAAATAGCTGAGCTAGAAACTGTTGGTGCATACCCATTGAAGCTAGAAAGAGAGCCATAAACCGTCGCATACTCAAAGCTTGTTGCCACAGCAGTAAACGATTGTGTCAGCGAACCGGCGTATTGCTTCTGATTTAACGAAACTGCGCTGGTGGAAGAGGCTGCAATTTGTTCTATCGCATTGGTCGCCTTGCTGGCTTGATAGCCATAGAATCCGGCCTGGTCCGTATTGTACACCACCATCCCAACTACCGGGGGGAGCGCTTGCATTTGTGTATTCGTCAGGCGAGGTAATAACAGTCCTTTAGTGGTGCTGATAATATCGAGCGCCGCCGCCGCATTCGGCGCACCGCCAATACCGACGCCTTGCGCGTGGGCTGTTAAGGAATTACCAGCTACTGCTAAGAGCAGTACACCTTGGAGGAAGGAATAAATCTGAGTCATCTTGAGAAACTAGAGACCGCCCTTGGCCTAAGGCTACTGCTGGCGATAAGCGCAAAGGTAGACCCCGGTTAAGCACAGCAGTATCGCATAAACATGCTAGCCCCACCTTGCAGCAGAGTAGTTTTGGGATAAAGACTATATTAAAATGGCAGTTTCAGCGTCCTCTGAAATTGATGCTTGCGCTTGGCCAGCTTGCTACCCTTTTTCTCCTGAATCGTCTCGCCAAAGCAGCGCCTCAGCAATCCGAATTCGGCTCGCTCGGCTTCTAGGTTGCGAAACTTGGCTTGGCATTCAGCGCCTTGGTAAGTGTCCGGCCAGAATGGCCCAAGCCGTAGCCCATAACTTCAGCCCGGTACTTTCGCCTACAGCTGCCCTACCCCCCAGTACCTCACTCAGGCAAACTGCATAGGAGTAAATAGCAGATAGGCAGATTACTTTACCTCGCCTACAGCCTTCGTGAACGCTGGCGCAGTGAAGTGATATTGCCCCGAGCCCACTTGCACCGGTACGTAGCCTTGGGTGGCCGGCCCCGCTAGGGTGCCCCGGCTAGCACTCAGTGGGCGATTGCCTTCGCGCACTGCCGCGGGGCCGGGGGCGGGCACATATACGGTAGCTGTAGTGTTAGACGGCACGGTCACGTCGAGGGTCAGTTGGGGGCCGCTGGTTTGCCAGTGGGCCAGCGCCGGGCCGTATACCGTTTCAAACTGTGCGGTGGCCTGGGTGAGCCCACCACCCAGCTCGGGCCGCACCGTAAAGCGATGGTAGCCAGGAGCGTCGGCGCGCAGGCCCGCCACGCGTGTGTACAGCCAATTGCCAATAGCGCCGTAGGCGTAGTGATTGAACGAAGTCATTGAAGGTGGCGCAAACGTACTGTCGGGCCGCAGCGAGTTCCAGCGCTCCCACATGGTAGTGGCCCCCATCGTAACGGGGTAAAGCCAAGAGGGATAGGTCTTTTGCAGCAGCAGCCGGTACGCCACGTCGGGGTGGCCAAAGCGGCTCAGCACCTCGCATAGGTAGGGTGTGCCTAAAAAGCCCGTAGTCAAGTGGGTATCGTACTCGGCTACGTTCTGCACGAGGCGCTCGGCGGCCTGTTGGCGCAGGTTTTCGGGTAGCATGTCAAAGTGCAGCGCGAGCACATAGGCCGTTTGGGTGTTTGATAGCAGGGCCCCACCGCCCGTCACATATTCGCGCACGAAGGCAGCCTTAATACGCTGAAGCAAAGCCGTATAATAAGCCACGTCGTCGGCTCGGCCCAGCACCGTAGCTGCATCTACTATGATTTGGGTGGAGTGGGCCCAAAAGCACTGGGCCACCAGAGCGTGGCTGGTTACGGCCGAGCGGCCGCCATTGTCGTCGTCCACATCGTAGGCAAGCCAGTCGCCGAATTGGAAGCCGGTGTTCCATAAGTCTTGCTGGCTTTTGTTTTCGATGTATTTCACCCACGCCTTCATGCTTGGGTACTGCACGGCCAGCGTCTGGCGGTCGCCAAATACGGTGTATACGTCCCACGGAATGACGGTAGCCGCGTCGGACCAGCCGGCCGCGCCAATTAGGTTTTTACCGCTGGTAAAGGGCATACCAGGCACTACAAACGGCACGGCCCCATCGGGACCCTGGTCGGCGGCCAGGTCGCGCAGCCACTTGGCAAAGAAGCTGGCAGTGTTGCGGTTGAAAGCCGCCGTGCGGCTGAATACCTGCGCATCGCCGGTCCAGCCCAGGCGCTCGTCGCGCTGCGGGCAGTCGGTGGGCACGTCGAGAAAATTGCCCTTTTGGCCCCACTGAATGTTGTGCTGTAGCTGGTTGACCAGTGGATTAGAACAATTAAACTCGCCGGTGGCCGGCATATCCGAGTACACGGCCACGGCCGTAAAGTCAGCGAGATTCACCGTACCGGGGTAGGCATCAAGCCGCAAATAGCGGAAACCGTGAAACGTGAAATGAGGCTCGAAGGTCTCGTCTTGGCCGGTGCCGCGCAGGTAGTACGTATCCTCAGCTTTAGCCGAGCGCAGGTTGGCCAGGTAAAAGTTGCCGTGCTTGTCCAGCACCTCCGAGTGCGAAAGGGTAATGCGCGCGCCGGCCGGGCCGCGGGCTTTCACGCGCACCCAGCCCACTAGGTTCTGGCCAAAATCCAGAATGATTTCACCCTTTGGCGATGTGGTCATTGTTAGGGCGCGAAAGGTTTCGTGCGCTCTAATAGGCTCATTAGCGGAGGCAAACAGTACGTTCTTGGGGTAGGGCTGCACCCGCGCCGCTACCCACCCACGGGCCGCGAAGCCGGGCTGGGCCCAGCCCGGCTGCTCGCGCCGAGCGTCGTAGGTTTCGCCGCGCTGCAACTCGGCGTAGCGAATCGGTCCCTCGGGGCTAGTCTGCCAGGTGCCGTCCGTGCCGACATCTTCGGTAGTGCCGTCGGCATACACCAAGTGCAGTTGCAGCAGCAGGGCCACCTCGCGGCCGTAGATGTTGTGAACCCCATCGAAGGCCACGTAGCCCCGGTACCAGCCGCTAGCCAGGGTAGCGCCCACGGCGTTGGGGCCTTCGTGCAGCAGCTTCGTCACGTCGTAGGTTTGGTAGGCTAGGCGCTTAGCATAGCTTGTCCAGCCCGGCGTGAAGTAGGCGTCGCCCACGCGCTGGCCATTAAGCTGGGCCTCGTACAAGCCGTGCGCCGTGATGTAGGCCGTAGCCGAGGCCAAGGCCTTGCGCACCGTGAAGTCTTTGCGTAGCAGCGGACTAGGGCGCTGCACCGAGTCTTCGGTGTAGCCGGGGCCAATCCAGGCCGCTTGCCAATTAGCGGGCGTAAGTAGCCCTACCTGCCAAGTAGCGGGTGAGCTCCACGCGGCGGGCTTGCCGGCTTCATCCCAGGTCCGTACCTGCCAGTAGTAGCGCTGGTGCGCCCGCAGCGCCGGCCCGGCGTAGCTAACATTCACCGATGAATCGGATAGCACTTTGCCCGATGCCCACACCACGGGGCCTTGGGCCAAACCAGCCGCCGCCGACGCTACCCGCAGTTCGTAGGCCCTTTGGCGCACCCCCCGCCGGCCTGCGGGCGCCACCAGCTGCCAGCTAAACCGGGGCCGAGCCACATCCAGGCCCAGTGGGTTAATTAGGTTTTCGCAGCGCAAGTGCTGCACGCGCACCTGGGCCGAGGCGCGCGCCCCAGGCCACAAACCCAGCAGCAAGAAGAACCCAACTAGTTTTTTCAGCTGAGAAGCGAGGCAGCTGGTTGCCAACTGGGGGCGCAGAATAGTTATGGGCGAGAAAAGGGCCATGCGGGTGGGGCAAAGAATAGGCCTTGTAAAGCGTGTGCATAAGCCTGCCAGAGGGAGGGCTGGCTTAGTGGTTCTCGCTTAACTCAAGCGCTACTTGTGGCAGCAGTCATCAAAACAGAAAAGTGAGTAGTCCGTGATGAATTGAAGCCCTACTATAAGCAATGCAAACGTTTGCACATGTGCCTTTAAGCGGCTTCTCAAGTCATTGATAAAATTTAACGAATATAGCCTTTCTTTTCATCTTTTATATACTTGTTAACCAGAAGCATAAAGGAAACCCCGAGACTTGTAGCCCTATTAGCTCCGCGAGTCGAAATTTTTGACTTTGGTAAAGCAGATAAAACCAGTCAACCGCTAGTTGTAGAGCCCATACTGCTTTTATATATGAGTGAGATAAACGGTAGCAACGCGTCATCTATACAGTTCTGGTTAGTTTCTCCAGCGAAGTTTTAACCAAGCCCAGGTGCGATATCAGCGGAGTAGGAATCGTAAAAAAAATCTACAAAATACTTGTTTTTCTCTATTACTACTTGCTTGCTAGCAAATTACAATTAATTTTACTTATCACAACCGCTGTTTATCAGCTGCCTTTGCTTGACCGCAGCCATTGGTTGCTGCCAGCAATCATGGCTTTTTGAGGCCATCCTTACTCGGCTGGGCATGCCTAGCCATTCAGACTTCACGGCTTCCATTTTTTGCCTAGCCGCTTTTTTGCTTCTTACGTGCAATCGTTTGCATTGATAATAAGCAAACCGTCGCCCAGTTCTGATTTTCCCTCACCTTAATTCCCACCCGAATGAACAAGCTGCTACCCTTACCTGGGCGCTCACTGGTTCAGGTGCTGGCTTGCTGCCTGCCACTGGCAGTAGCTACTGCCGCTCCAGTTGCAATCGCCCCTACCCCCTCAACCAATGCCCAGCCAGTGGCCCCCGTTACCGGACGCATTACGGATGCCAAGGGCGAAGGCATTCCTGGCGTAACGGTACTTGTGAAGGGCACTTCCAGGGGCGTTACGACGGACGTGAACGGCAATTTTTCGCTTGATGCGCCCGAAGGGGCGATTCTGGTTATTTCCTCAATTGGCTATGCCAGCCAGGAGGTGCCGGTGAGTGGCCGCACCTCCATTAACCTGACGCTCAACGCCAGCGACCAGAAGCTAGATGAGGTAGTAGTACTCGGCTACGTAAGCCAGGACCGCCAGAACCTGACCAGCGCCGTGAGTAACGTAGACATTGGCGGGGCCAAAAAAGCCCCCGCCGCCACCATTACCGAGGCTATTCAGGGCCGCACTACAGGCGTGCAAATCAACAACAGCGGCAATCCCGGTCAGAACCCCAGCATCACGATTCGGGGGCTAGGTAGCATCAACGGTGGTAGCGCGCCGCTCTACGTGGTGGACGGGCTATGGACGGATAACATCCGTGACTTGAACCCAACCGACATTGAAGCGCTGACCGTGCTGAAGGATGCTTCGTCGACTTCTATTTACGGGTCGCGGGGCGCTAACGGCGTGATTATCATCACGACCAAGCGTGGCAAAGCTGGCAAGCCTACCATTGGCGTTAATGCCTATGCGGGGGTGCAAAACACGGTAAGCCGCTGGAAGCTGACCAATGCCGCGCAGTGGGCAGCCATCGAGCAGCAGGCCTACACCAATGCCGGCCTACCCTTCCCGGGCTCGGTGGCGAACCCCCAGAACTATCCGGATACCGACTGGCAAAGCGAGATTTTGCGCACGGGCACAGTGCAGGACTACAACCTGAACCTATCGGGCGGGTCGACGGGCGATAAGTACAGCACCAACTTTCTGATTTCCGGCGATGCTTTTAAGCAGAAAGGCGCGTTGCTTAATACCGATTTCACCCGCTATACGCTGCGCCTAAACTCAGGCCTAACCTACGGCCGCCTGAAAATTAACGAATCGGTACAACTCGCGCACGCCTTCACCACGCTAGCTAATGGCCAGCCCTTTCAGGATGCTGTGCGCCTGCTGCCTACCATTCCGGTGTACGACCCTAGTGAGACCCCCTACACGGCCGGCTACGGCTACGGCTCGCCAGCAGCTAACACCTTTGGCACCAACCCAGTAGGCTCACAAACTATTGAGACGCGCACGCAGTACAACAACCGTATTCAGGGCAGCGTGACTGCGGAATATTCTATTTTTGACTTTCTGACTTACCGGCTCAATTTGGGCGTAGAATCGCTGGATTATACCGACCGTGATGCCCGCCGCTTTGGTCGCATCTCCCAAAACGCGCCCACGGACCCGTCTTTCCTCACCGAAAATCGGGGGGATAACACCTTCTTGCTGGCCGAAAACATCCTGAATTTCAATAAGCATTTCGGCGACCACGGCGTGAACGTGCTGGTGGGCTACTCGGAGCAACGCGGCAAAAACACAAACGCCTCGGCCACGGCCCGCAGCTTCGTCGACAATTCGCCAGGTTCGCAAAATGGCTACGTTATTACGGCGGGCACGGGCACAACAAGCGTGAGTGGGACTATTGCAGAATACTCTAAGCGCTCGTATTTCAGCCAGTTGGTGTACGACTACAGGAGCCGCTACTTGATAACGGGTAGTTTCCGGCGCGACTATTCCTCGCGCTTCGCTCCCGAAAACCGGGCGGGTAATTTCGGAGCCGGCTCGGTAGGCTGGCGCATCAGCGAAGAAGAATTCTTCAAGAATGCCGTGCCTGCAATCAGCAACCTAAAAGCCCGCGCGAGCTATGGCGTGAATGGCAACGACAACTTGGGCGAATATGCTTACCAAGGCGTTATCAATCAGAATGTTAACTACCCATTCAACGGCGTTGATGTCAACAACGGGCAGATTCAGACGGCACTACCCAGCACGGGTATCAAGTGGGAGTCGCGCTACACCACGGACTTCGGCGTTGACTTGGGCTTGCTTGACAACCGCTTAACATTTTCGGCCGACTACTACACCTCAACTACTAAAAATGCGCTCGTAAACCCTACCCTGCCCGCCTACCTGGGCAACTCGGGGGGTAACCCCTTCACCAACGTGGGTAGCCTGCGCAACAAAGGTTGGGAATTCCAGGTGGCGTACCAGCAAAACAGAGGAGACTTTACCTACGGGGCATCGGCGAACCTGTCGAGCGTAAAAAATGTGGTATTGCAGCTAGCCCAAGAAGGCCAGGTTATCGGCAGCGGGGCTACCCAGACGGCGGTGGGCCACCCCGTAGGCGCGTTCTACCTGATTCAGTACGACGGTGTATTTCAGAGCCAGACCGAGGTTGATAGCTACAAGAATGCGGCGGGCAAAATCATTCAACCCTACGCTAGCGCCGGCGATGCCCGCTACGTAGACGTGAATGGCGACGGCCAAATCAACGACGACGACCGGGTATACTCGGACACTGACATTCCGAAAGTACAATTTGGCTTTAGTGCCAACGCGGGGTATAAGGGCTTCGACCTGTCGTTCTTGGTACAGGGCTCTGCGGGCAGCCAGGTATTTAACGTGGCTCGCTCGACGATGGACCGTACCGACGACCCCAGCAACTTCCGGGCGGATTTCCAGCCCTGGACGCCGGATAACCGCTCGACTACTACGCCCCGGGCACTGCAATCGGGCGGCGCTACGGGCAACCTGCAAGCCGCCGCCGCCTCGAACGCCCGCGGAAGCTCGCGCTTCCTAGAAAACGGCTCGTACGCCCGTATGAAGAATATTTCGCTGGGCTATACCATTCCGAAATCGGTGTTTAATAACCTAAAATCCATCAGCAGCCTGCGGGTATACGTGACGGGGCAAAACCTCTTCACCGTGACGGGTTATAGCGGCCCCGACCCAGAGTTTGTGAACGGCAACTTCTTCCAGCGCGGGGTTGACTACAACGCCTTCCCCAACCTGCGAACGTTCATTGGCGGGGTACAAGTGGGCTTCTAAGGCTGCTATCCTCTACCCCTGCTGTTGTTTCCCACCCATTTAGCTCTAATTATTATGCAATTTCATAAGCGTACCGTGGTGGCCTTATTTGGGGCCCTGGCGCTCTCGACCAGCTGCCAGAAGGACCTGCTGGATAAGGTCAATCCGAACCAGCCTACCGTCGAGAACTTTTGGAAAACGGCTAGCGATGCCCAAGCTGGCGTAGCGGCGGCTTACTCGGCCTTGCAGTTTCCGGGCACTTACGCCCGCTGGGTGCACTTCGCCAATGACATCCGCTCGGACGAAGGCTACAGCCTGAGCCCCTGGACTGACCTCGCCAACTCGACCCGCTTTGTGCAGCTCGACTACGACCTGGAGCCCGTGCGCGTGATGTGGGAAGACCACTACCGCGGCGTGTACCGCTGCAACCAAATTTTAGCCAATGTGCCCACCATCCAGATGGATGCCACGCTGCAAAAAACACTGCTGGCCGAGGCGCATTTTCTGCGGGGGGTGTACTACTTCAACCTCGTGACGTACTTCGGCAACGTGCCCTTAATCTTGGACCCCTCCACCGTGCGCAGCACGGCTCCGCAGGGGACCATTGCTACGGGCATGGCGCAGGTAGTGAGCGACTTGCAGGCCGCCATCGCCGACCTACCGGTGAGCAACAGCGTGGGCCACGCTACTAAAGGCTCGGCGCAGGGCTTGCTCGGCCGGGTATACATGCAGCAGCACAAGTGGTCGGATGCGTCGGCGTTGTTTACGGCCATTATCAGCTCGGGTAAGTATGCGCTGGTGGCCAACTACCTGGATAACTTTACGATAGCCAATGAAAACAACAGCGAGTCGGTGTTTGAAGTACAGTTTTCCAGCGTGAACCAGGGCGGTGTTCAAGACGTGGCCGGTGCCAGCGAAGGCTTCGAACGCGCCCAGTTTTTTGGCCCTCCCGGCATCGGCTGGACCGATGGCCGCGCCCGCCCGTGGCTGCTGGACGAGATGAGCGACAAGACGACGACCGGCGACGTGGACCCCCGCCGCGACATCACGGTATTTCACTACCCCATGCTGCTGTTTGGCCAAACGTACGAGGCGCGTAAGGTGCCGACTACCGATACCTTCTGGCACAAGTATGAGGATGACCGCATCCAGAACTTCGAGAATTACTTCTCGGGTATCAACTTCCGCCTCATCCGCTACGCCGACATACTGCTGATGCAAGCCGAAGCGCAGAACGAATTGGGTAATACCGCGGCGGCCCTACCCCTCATCAACCAAGTGCGGAGTCGCCCATCGGTGAATATCACGCCGCTGACTGGCTCCTTCAGCCAAGCCCAGATGCGCACCCAGATTATGCACGAGCGCGTGTGCGAGCTGGCTGGTGAAGGCACCCGCTGGCTAGACCTCAACCGCTGGGGCCTGCTTAGCACCCAGGCTAGCCTGGATGTGCTGAAGGCCCCCAACCACGACCCCGATTTTATCAACTTCGTGATTGGTAAATCGGAACTGTATCCCATCACCCGCACCGACCTCACGGCCGACCCCAATCTCAAGCAAAACCCTGGCTACTAACCCGTAACCAGCAGCTGCCGCTACGCTATGGTGCTACTACCTGGGCCGCCGGAATACCACTATTCCGGCGGCCTTGCTATGGCGGGCTACCCCCCATGGACCGAGGCACCAGTTGCTTTTTCATGCTTTTAGGCTAAATCGATGCGCCACTTACTCCTCTTTGTACTGCTGGGCCTCAACTGCGGGGCTTGCCAAAAAAACGTAGCAACGGGCACCGCACCGGCCCCGGTCCCTCCCCCTCCCCCAACGGCCACTACATTTACTAACCCCTTGCTGGCCAGCGGCCCCGACCCGTGGGTGTACCAGAAAGACGGGGTTTACTACTTCCTGATAACGAGCGGCGGCGACGTGCGCATTCGCAAAACGGCCAAGATGTCGGAGCTGGCCACGGGCCCTATTGTGATAGCCTGGCAACCCGTCCCTAACGGGCCCAACTCGCGCGACATCTGGGCCCCCGAGCTGCACTTTTTGGATGGCAAGTGGTACATTTATTTCACGGCGGGGCCGGGCAACTGCTGCGGTGGCCAGCGCCTGTGGGTGCTCGAAAACGCCAGCCCCGACCCTACCCAGGGCACCTGGACCGAGAAGGGTCGCCTTTACACCCAGGCCGACGACTATTGGGCCATCGACGGCACCGTGTTTGAGCAGGGCGGCAAGCGCTATTTGCTGTGGTCGGGCCAGCGCGCCAACGACGATACCCAGCGCATTTTCATTGCCCAAATGAGCAACCCCTGGACCCTGACCGGCCCGCGGGTGGAGTTGAGCCAGCCCGATTATGACTGGGAAAAATACGGCACCGTGCCCGTCAACGAAGGGCCCGAAATTATCCAGCACGGGGGTAACACGTTTCTGCTGTACTCGGCCAGCCACTGTGGCACCGACTACTACGGCCTAGGCCAGCTGCGCATGAGCAGCACCGCCGACCCGCTCGTGGCCAGCAACTGGACCAAGTCTCCTACCCCGGTCTTTGTCCAGAACACCAACGCCTACGGGCCGGGCCACAATGGGTTTTTCAAGTCGAAGGACGGCACCGAGGACTGGCTGATTTACCACGCCAACAGCCAGCCCGGCCAGGGCTGCGGCGACCTGCGCAATCCGCGCATGCAAAAGTTTACCTGGAACGCCGATGGCTCGCCCAACTTTGGCCGGCCCGCCCTCCTCAACACGCCGCTGCCCCGGCCTTCTGGCGAGTAGCCCTTGCTAATTACTTGTTTTTCTGAGCTATGGAAAAGCTACTTCATCGACTAAGCTGGGCAGTGGGCTTGCTGCTGGCGCTGGCCGGCCCGGCCCTGGCCCAAACCCAGCTCGACCCGAGCCGGCCTACCTACTACCCCCGCGTTATCAGGCTAGGGCAGGGCAGCAACGCGGGCCGGCTGCTGGCCAGCTTCGACGCGGGCAAGGCCGGCGCCATCTACGAAAGCCCCGACAACGGCAAAACCTGGCAGCACCTGGCAGACGTGCCGGAGACTACGCCGCCGAGCATGTGTTGCAGCGGGCTGTATGAAATGCCGGCCAAGCAGGGTGATACGCCGGCCGGCACCTTGCTCTGGGCCACTTCGGTAGGCACCGACAAAGGCGGACGCGGGCCGTGCAGCATTCGCCTGCACCGCAGCCTCGACGGGGGGCACACCTGGACGTACTTCAGCACGCCGGTCAGCGGGTTTATTGGCCTTTGGGAACCTGAGTTTTTGCTCGATGCGCAGGGCCGGCTGGTGGTGTATTATTCTAGCGAGGAGCACAAGGCGGAGGGCTACAACCAGCTGCTAGCCCACAAAACCTCGACCGACGGCGGCCTGACGTGGAGCGCCGAAATCATCGACGTAGGCAAGGCCGATGGCAAGCTGCGCCCCGGTATGGCCGTGGTGCGCCGCCTACCCAGCGGCCAGTACTTGATGAGCTACGAAATCTGCGGCCTGGGCTGCGACGCCTACGTGCGCACCTCGCCCGACGGCGTGAGCTGGGGCGACCCCGCCGACAACGGCCAGCGCATCGAGTCTACCGACGGGCACCACTTTGCCCACGCGCCTACCGTGGCCTGGGCCCCGCAAAAAGGCAATCCTAATGGCCAGGTGTTGGCTATCGGCCAAATGCTGCTCAACAACACCGACAACGCCGTGGCTGCTGCCAATGGCCAGGTGTACATGGTGAATACCCAAAATGGCCAGGGTGCTTGGGCCGAAGTGCCCGCCCCCATGCCCGTACCTGATGCCAAAGACAATCCCTGCCCTAACTATAGCTCGCAGTTGCTACCCGCCGCCGACGGCCTGACGGTGCTGGAAATCGCGCTCGATTTTGTGGATGGCCGCTGCCAAGCCTTCTACCAAACTGCGCCGCTGCCCAAACCGGCCGGCACCCAGCCCAAAACCGCGACGCGTCGTAAAACCAGGTAACCAAGTCAAGAACCAGCGCATGAAACTGTTGCCCTACTACCTCTGTGTGCTGCTGGGTGCCAGTGGGTGGGCCGCGCCTGCCACTGCCCAAGTGCTGCAAGGCACGTTTGCTATTCGCAATGTTAAAACCGGCTTGCTGCTCCGCATTCAGGATGCGCAGTCGGCCGATGGCACCGCGCTGGTGGCCTACCCCCCTACCAATTGGAAATACATGACCTGGAATTTTGAGCACGTGGAGGGCAACGTATATCGCCTGCAAAACCTGCTCACGCACAAAACCTTCCAACCAGATGCCGCCCCGGCCGCCGGGGCGGCGCTGCACCAGCGGCCCCTGGCTGCCAACCAAGCCAGCCAGCAGTGGGAATTTGAGCCGGGCGTGGGGCAAACCTACCGCATCCGGCTGCGCGGCACGGCCTTGTACGTCACGCCGGCCCATGCTACCGGGGCGGTGAATACGCCCATTCTACTAGCTAAAAAAATGGATGCTCCGCTGCAATTTTGGACGCTTTATAGGCAACACCCGACCATGTGAAGGGGCGGCCGCGTCTCCTACGCGGCTGGTGCTCCCGCTTTTATTTATGCTCATTTCCAGAAAATCTCAGGTTAATCTTCTCACTTGCTTAACGGTGACTGGCGGCCTGCTGCTAGCCAATACTGCCGCGGCCCAACGGCTGGCAAAAGCCAAAACCCCGGCTGCCACCGCCGCCAAAGCGGCTACCCTCATTGCCAACCCTGTGCTGGCCGGCGACTACCCCGACCCGTCGGTGACGAAGGTGGGCAGCACCTATTGGGCCACGGCTACGTCGTCGAACTGGGGGCCGACCTTTCCGCTGCTAAAATCGGATGACTTGCAGCACTGGTCGCTGGTGGGGCACGTGTTTCCGGGCGAGCGGCCCGCCTGGGCCGATTATTACTTCTGGGCGCCCGAAATTAACCACGACGAAAACGGCAAAATCTACGTGTTTTATACGGCGCACAAGCGTGGCGGCAACTTAGCTGTGGGCGTGGCCAGCGCCGACCGCCCCGAGGGCCCGTACACCGACCACGGCCCGCTGGTAGGCCAGCCCGACGGCTCCATCGACGGCTTCCCGATGCTCGATGAGAAAGGGCAGTCCTACCTCATTTGGAAGGAAGACGGCAACAGTATACAGAAGCCTACCCCCATTTGGGCCCAGCGCCTCAATGCCGACCGCACGGCTTTGGTGGGCGAGAAAACCGAGCTTTTTCGCAACACGGCCGCCTGGGAGGGCAACCTTGTGGAAGGCCCCAGCGTGGTGCGCCACGGCGGCTACTTCTATATGTTCTACGCCGCCAACGGCTGCTGCGGAGCCGGCTGCACCTACGCTACTGGCGTAGCCCGCGCCAAAAACCTACTCGGCCCCTGGGAGAAGTACGCCCAAAACCCCATCCTCACCAAAAACGACACCTGGACCTGCCCCGGCCACGGCACGGCCATCGAGCGCAATGGCCATTGGTACATGCTGCACCACGCCTACCAAACCGGCAGCTTCCAATACGTGGGCCGGCAGGGGGTGCTAAGCGAGTTTGAGTGGACCGCCAGCGGCTGGCCGCAGTTCCTAAACAACCACAGCACGCCCGCCGCCCCCGCCAAAGTGCCCCCGGTGGTGCAGGACGAATTTGCCGACGCTACTCTATCGTCGGCGTGGGAGTGGCCGGTGGAAGACAAGCCCCAAGTTGCCTTGCGCGGAGGGCAATTGCAGCTCACTGCCCGCCCCGACCGGGGAGGCGCTGAGTTAGGCCGCCCTACCCTGGCTGCCAACTACGTAGCTACTACTACCCTGCTCAACCCAGCTACGCTGCCAGCCGGTACCACCGCTGGCCTAGCCGCCCTCGGCGACCCCAATAATTCGCTGCGCCTCGTAGCGAGCGCCACCCAATTGCAATTGCTAGAGCGCCGCGATGGCAAGGCTCGCGTGCTAGCCGAAACGGCCCTGCCGCCCGGCGCGACTCGCGCCGTGCAGTTGCGCATGCAAGACCAGGGGGGCAGCCGCTACACCTTCGCTTGGAGCACCGATGGCACCACTTGGCAGCCCATGCTACCGGGCACCGCAACGGCCGACGGCCAGTTCCTGCCCCCCTGGGACCGGGGCGTGCGCGTGGGCTTAGTAGCCCAGGGCCCAGCCGCTACGGCCACGTTCGAGCGGTTCGAGCTGGTTAATAACCAGTAGCCTGTGCCCAAATCAAGCTACGTTAAAATCTGCTCGTACTGCTGGGCTTGTCGAAGCTACTTGCTAGCGTTGA
This sequence comes from Hymenobacter ginkgonis, assembly GCF_009755225.1. Classification (GTDB taxonomy): domain Bacteria; phylum Bacteroidota; class Bacteroidia; order Cytophagales; family Hymenobacteraceae; genus Hymenobacter; species Hymenobacter ginkgonis. The sequence continues at coordinate 708,616 of NZ_WQKZ01000003.1, read as the reverse complement.
GCTTGTCGCTCAGCAGTTTCATAAAGTAGCCACCCACTACCGAGCGGGCCTGGAAACCCTGCTGCTTGGCATCGGTGGTTTCGTGCCAGTCGGTGAGGGGCACGCGGCTGGGCGTGTCGTTGGCAAACTGCCACACCGGAGCTACCAGCGCTTCAAAATCAGCTTGGCTGGTAGCTAGCGTGGCGGTCCAGAGTATCCAGTCTGACTTGGTGTAGGTTTTGCGGCTATCCAGGGGTAGGCCGTAGCGCTGCTGGTGCTGGAGGTAAAAGGCCATTTCCTGCTGCGCTACCTCGGGCGGAAATACGTGCAGGCCGAGCACCTTGTCCCAGACCAAATTGTATTTCTGGCTCCAAGAGCCGGCGGGTTTGTCGAAGGTGAGCGCGTAGTGGTCGCCATCCTGGGCCAGTTGCTGCCACTTTTTAGCCAGGTCGCGGGCCAGGGTTTGGTACTCGTCGGCGGTTTTGGCGTCGCCGAGCTGGCGGGCCATTTGGCCGTAACAAGCGATGCCTATGATGGCCTTCACCGACAAGTTGGTATTGCGGGCCAGGTGGCCAGCAAAGTCGTCGGTACTGAGCTGGTTGGCCGGGTCGAAGCCATCACGTTTTAAGAAGCCGACCCACTTGGTGAGGGTAGGCCAGTGCGCGCGGGCAAAGTCGGCCTTGCCATCCATTTGCACGGCGGCAGCGGTCATAATCAGCATGTTGCCAGCCTCTTCCACTGGCATATCCTCGCCGTAGGTCTGGCCGTTGGCGCGGGGGTAGGTGCCCACGTCGTGGGCCGGGAAGTCCTTTTTCCAGCGCCCCGACTCCGAGTAATCAAAGATGAAGCGCAGCATGCCTTTGGCCAACTCCTTGTTATACAACAAAAACAACGGTCCTGACGGATAGGTAATGTCCACCGTGCCAATCGAGCCGTTCGAAAAATTCTCCTTCGAGAAAAAGAACAGCTCGCCCTTGGGCCCAGCCACAATGCTGTGCGCCGCAATGGCCTGGCGATACGCCAGCTGGCACAAGTCGGCGTACTGCTTGCCGCCCGCGGCCTGGGCATCGGCGTAAAGCTTTTGGTCGAAAGCCGTGGCTTTCTGGCGCAAACGCCCGTAGTCGGCCTCGGCAGTTTGCAGGGCTTTTTCCATGGTCATGGCCGCATCGCGCCGCCACCAGGGCCGCAGGTTCTGGCCGAAGTACTGCACGGCATACTGCTCGTCGTAGCCCAGCAGCAGGTGCTGCGCGGCTGGCTGGGCGGCCACTTGGCCGAGGTCGAGCACGGCGGCCTGGGCCACGCGCTGCGCCTGGGCAGGTTTAGTAGGGCTAGCGACTGGCAGCGTGCCGGCTTTGGCAAAGGCCGCTTGCAGGACAGCGGGTTCCCCAGTGCTCAGTTGCACTGCCCTGGGGGCGGCCAGGTAGGCATAGCCCCAATCAATGCGCAGGTTATCGCCCTGCTTGGCCAGCAGCGGCTGCTCGGTGGTGCCCACCGCCGACCACCGCAAGCTGGCTGCCTGGCCGAGGCGAGTACTCACTGCTTGGTAGGGCGTGTTGGTGGCCAGCGTGCCAGCCTCCGTCAGCAGTACCTGGGTAGGGTGCGTTTTGCCGTCGGCGGCGGTGGCCGTGCAGGTAACGTAGCTCACGGGCCGGGCCACGGTTTCGAGTTCATCAAGCAGCAGCGGCGACAAGAAATTGACTTTCAGCTCGACCGCGCCGGCCACGAAGGTGTACGTCGTTTGAGTAGCCGTCACGGCCACGGCCGTTTGCTTGGCTAGCGGCAGCGGGGCCGGGGGGGGTAGGGTTTCATAGAGGCCGGCATCGAGGTACTCGCCGCCCTGGGGGCTGTTGGCGTGCAGGGCCAGCACGTTGTCGCCGGTGTGCAGGGCTTGGCGGGCGGCGGGCGGCACGTCGAAGAAGTCGTATTTGCTATTGAAGCCCGGCTGCTTGGTCAACAGCACCCCGTTGAGGTACACTTCCGCGTCGTCGTCGTGCTCCATCAGCAGGCGCAGCTCGCCGGTGGGGCCGAGGGTGGGTAGGCGCACGGTGCGGCGCACCCACACGTCGCCGCCCGTCCAGGTGGTGCCGTGGTCGCTGGGGTTGTCGGAGAAAGGAGCCGCTCCTTCCTGCCAGCTGCTAGCAGCCGCGAAGCTGGCTTTCTCCCAGCCCGCTGCCGGCTGCTTAAAGGTGTAGCGCGCCCGGTAGGGCTGCTCGCGCACCGTCGGAATCAGGGCGCGGTACTGCGGCGCGGCGCGGCCCATAAACTGGTACGCCCGCCCATCGACCCGCACCACCCCTTCCAGCGCTTGCGGCTCGCCGGTCCAGTGCCGAGTAGGCGCGCCTGCTAGCTCCTCCTGAAAGGCCCACACGCTGAAATAGGGGGTGTGGGTAAGGAGCGGGTACGCGGGCGGGCGCAACGTTTGAGCCTGGGAAACGCCCAAGGATAATCCACTTAGTACTAAGGCAAAACAAGGTGATTTGAAATGCATTTCCGCGAAGAGAATAAGTAAAAGCAATTCGGACTAATCCTATTATTTGCGCACGCCAAAGCGGTATTCCGTAGTTGATAAGGAACGTCTCGCCTAGCTGCAGCACGGTGCTCCTAAACTTCGGCTCATTGGGCGACTGGGGAAGTGTTGTGTTTTGAGGCAAAAGCCGTAGTGCGGCCCGTAGGCAATGCCACCTTTGCGCCTCTTTTGGTACGCACTTCGTGGCCTAGCACATCTTCAGCCTGGCCCGCTTTGAGGTTAAAGTAGGTGTGGTTGAGCATCTTCGGCCTGTTCGGCAGTAGTAGTGTAGTCGAGGCGCGTCCTCGTTGGTGAGCGTGTAAACTACGGTTACCTTCAGGTTGCTGGGATAGCCTTCTTCCCCGTCTTGGCTCAGGTAGGGGAGCGTGAGCGTCGGCTCATTGGCCAATCGGCCGGGCTTGGCAGTGCGTACGTGGCGGTTGAAGCCCAGCCGGCGTGCAGAGAGTTGAGCGCACTACTACTGCTCGTTAGCGACTTACGTTGCGGAGGGTAAGACATGGAGAAAAGAGAAATAGGATGGCTAAGTAACCACTAACCCCGTGCAAGAATGCCTACGCTGTTGGGCCACAAAGTAGGGAAATGAATTGATTCGTGCAAACGTTTGCATGAAGATTGTTCTTGCACGCAGGTAATCGAAACAAGCTTATTTCATGCAATCTTTGCACAATCTCTTGCATAATTCTTTGCAGACTTTGCGCAGTTTGCACTAAAGTAAACCCCTTTCCTCTCTCCTTTTCGTGGCTAAAAAACGCGCTTCCATTACGGACCTCGCCCAGCAACTTAATATTTCTATTTCCACGGTATCGCGGGCGCTTAGTGGCCACAGTGCCATCAGCGAGGCCACTGTCAAGCGGGTAACGGCCCTAGCTAAAGAGCTAGGCTACCAGCCCAATAGCCTCGCCTCGGGCCTGCGCAAAGGCCGGAGCAACATGCTGGGCGTGGTGGTGCCGCACATCGATGGTAATTTCTTTTCGCAAGTGGTGAAGGGCATTGAGGCTGCCGCTAGCAAGGCTGGTTACCACGTCCTCATCTGCCAGTCGAACGAGGATGTGGTGCACGAGCGCGCCAATGTAGAAACGCTCATGAATGCTCAGGTAGAGGGTATTCTCGTGTCGCTTTCGCGCACCACCCGCGAGATGCGGCACTTTGAGAAGGTACGCAAGCGCGATATTCCACTGGTTTTTTTCGACCGCATTCTGGACGGCTTCGACGTGAATGCCGTGGTGCTCGACGACCGGGCCGGTGGCTACCGCGCTACTAAGCACTTGCTCGAACAGGGTTACCGCCGCATCGCGCACTTCACTGGGCCGCAGCATTTAAACATTTATAAGCTCCGCCGCCAGGGCTACGAAGATGCACTTCGCGAGTACGGCTTGCCAGTGGCCGAAGACCTTATCTTACTGGGAGACATGAAGATGGACGACGGCAGCGCCGGTATGCGGCAGCTACTAACCCTACCCCAACCGCCCGACGCGGTGTTTTCAGGCAGCGATTTTTCGGCGGCGGGCGCGCTACAAGTCCTCACTGAACGGGGCCTGCGCGCACCCGAGGACATAGGCCTGGTTGGCTTTAGCAACGAGCTTTTCTCCCGGCTCACCGCACCGCAGCTTACTTCCATCGACCAGCACTGCGAGCTAATGGGGCGCTCGGCCACCAGCCTACTATTCCAGATAATGCAGGAGCGCGAACAGCATTACGCGCCACGCCACGTCGTGCTGCAACCCGATTTATTCGTGCGGGCGTCGTCCTTGCGCCTGGGGCAACCGGCGTAAAGCTAAGCGACTGGCTGAGGGGGTAGGGTAATCTTCCGCGAAATATGCGCAAACGTTTGCGCATATTTTTGCTACCTTAGCGCTGTTACTTCCCACCTGCTACGCGGTTTATTCATGAAATTTCCGCCCTTTGCCCGCTGGGGCTTGGCCGTGCTATTGCTGAGCGGAGCTAGCAGTGAGGCCCAGCCTACGGCCGCCCTGGCCCCACTCGCCTACTACGAGCTGGCCCCCGGTACCAGCCGGCCTACTGGCTGGCTAGGCAAGCAGCTGGAAATCATGCGCGACCACAGTACCGGCCACCTCGACGAAACGTACCCGAAGCTACGCGACCGCAATGGCTGGCTCGGTGGCACCGGCGACGGCTGGGAAGAAACCCCCTACTGGCTCGATGGCGCCGTGCCCCTAGCCCACTTGCTCCAGGATAAGCCCTTGCTGGCCAAAGTGCAGCGCTACATCGACTGGGCCATTGCCAACCAGCGGCCCTCGGGCTATTTTGGGCCGCTGACCAAGGCCGAGCAGCAGGCCGGGCACTTACTCGATATCCGGGGCACCCAGGGCGAAGACTGGTGGCCGCGCATGGTGATGCTTAAGGTGCTGCAGCAGCACTATCAGGCCACCCACGATAACCGCATTATCCCCTTTCTTACCAAATACTTCCGCTACCAGCTGGCCAATTTGCAAGCGGCCCCGCTGGGCCAATGGAGCGAGTGGAGCACCGTGCGCGGGGGCGACAACCTCCTGGTAGTGTACTGGTTGTATCGCCAAACCAACGAGCCTTTTTTGCGCGAGCTGGGCGAGCTGATTTACCAGCAAACCACACCCTGGACTACCTACCTGGGCAACCGCGACTGGGTAATGGAGGCAGCCGCCAACCAGACCAGCGCGCATTGGATGAACCGCCACGGCGTGAACGTGGCTATGGGCCTGAAACTTCCCGTGGTATATGCCCAAGCCCACCCCGACCAGCCCCAGCTGCCGCAGGCGCTACGCACTGGCTGGCAAGACATTATGACGCTGCATGGCTTGCCGTCGGGCATGTTTTCGGCTGATGAAGACCTGCATGGCAACCTGCCTACCCAGGGCACCGAGCTGTGCGCGGTAGTCGAAGCCATGTATTCGCTGGAGCAGGCGGCGGCCCTCACCGGCGACCTCACCTACCTCGACGCGCTGGAGCGCATTGCTTACAACGCCCTACCCACCCAAACCACCGACGACTACGAGAACCGCCAGTATTTTCAGGTGGCCAACCAGGTGCAGGTGGCCCGCGGCGTGTTCGACTTTTCGCTGCCTTTTGAGCACGGCATGAACAACGTATTTGGCCAGTACGCGGGCTACACCTGCTGCACCGCCAACATGCACCAGGGCTGGACCAAGTTTGCTACCCACCTCTGGTACGCCACGCCGGCCAAGGGCCTGGCCGCCCTCGAATACGCACCTAATACCCTGACCACGACCGTGAATGGCAACGTGCCGGTGGCCATTAAAGAAGATACCGCTTATCCATTTGGAGAGGAGGTGAGCTTCGTGATTGACCTCAAAAAACCCACCGCCTTCCCTTTAGTCCTGCGGGTGCCGGCGTGGTGCCCCGAGGCCACCGTGCTGCTCAATGGCCAGCCGTTGCGCACCGACGGAGGTGGGCAGCTTATCAGCATTGCGCGCACCTGGCGCACCCACGACCGCCTCACGCTGCGCCTGCCGATGGTGGTGCGCACCAGCAACTGGGCCCGCAACTCGCGCGCCCTGGAACGCGGTCCACTCGTGTACGCCCTCAAAATAACCGAACAGTGGCAGGAAAACCGCCACGCCGACGAAGGCCCCTACTTCACCATCATACCCGGTAGCCCCTGGAACTATGGCCTACCCCACGCCGTGGTCGAGGGCCCCACCCGCACTACCACCGTGGCCGTAAAACCACTGGCGGCCAGCGCTAACGACTTCTACTGGAATGCCACGAATGCCCCCGTGACTATCACCGTCAGTGGGCGGCGCATCCCGGCCTGGCAGCTCGATGCTGGGGTAGCCCCGCAGCCCGTCACGCCCCGCGATGGGGTGTACAAAGGGGCAGTTGAAGCCGCCTCCGAAACCCTCACCTTCATTCCCTACGGCTGCACCAAGCTGCGCGTAGTGGCCCTACCCGTCATTCCTTAACCAAGTACTATGTTGCGTTGGAACATCTTGCTCGGAGCCCTGCTGCTGGGTAGCGGCCCGGCGGCTTTGGCACAGGCACCGGCCGCCCGCACTTTCACCAACCCTTTGAAAGCCAATGGGCCTGACCCTTGGGTAATTCGCCACGGCGGGCAGTATTACTACACCAATACAATGGGCAAAAACATTACCCTCTGGAAGTCTAAAACGCTGGAAGGCGTGAAAGACGCGCCCGGTGCGGTGGTGTGGACGCCCCCCGCCACGGGCCCCAACTCCACCCAAATATGGGCGCCCGAACTGCATTTCCTTGATGGCAAGTGGTACCTCTACTACACCGCGTCCAACAAGGCTACTGCCAGCGATGACACGCGCTATGTGTTTGTTTTAGAGAATACTAACCATGACCCCACTACGGGTAGTTGGACTGACAAGGGCCGGGTAAATACCAAATACAGCGGCCTCGACGGCACAGTTTTCGAGCACGGTGGGCGGCGCTACTTCGTGTATTCGGCCTACGTGGGGCCGCAGAGCGTGCTGGCCATCGCCCCCCTGCACAATCCCTGGACGCTGGATGCAACTCAGGAAACCATCCTTGCTACCCCTACCCTAACGTGGGAGAAAGGCGGCGGCCGCCAGATTTTAGAAGGCCCTGAGTTTTTGGCGGGTAAAAAAGGCCAGCTTTTTCTGGTGTACTCGGCCAGCGCCTGCTGGGATGATAATTACGCGCTGGGTATGCTCACGGCCCGCCCTGGTGCCGACCCGCTACGGGCCGACTCGTGGGTGAAATCGTCCCAGCCGGTCTTCCACCCTTCGGCCGAAAATGGGGTGTGGGGCACCGGCCACAACGGCTTTACCACCTCACCCGACGGCCGCGAGAACTGGCTGCTCTACCACGCCAAGGCGGCGGCCGATGGCAAGTGTGAGGGGCGCAGTGCCCGCGCCCAGCGCTTTACCTGGAACTCCGATGGCACCCCCAATTTTGGCGTGCCCGCCGCGCTGGCTACCCCACAGCCTGTGCCTTCGGGGGAGTAGCGCTGGGCTTTGGCACCAGTTTATTTTTGTTGTTTCCCTTTCTCTACCTCTCCGCATGCAGAAGATTTCACTGCTACTTGGCTGAGCGCTGCTGGCCCAGGCCCAAAGAGCCAAGACCAGGGTGCGCAAAAAGCCTATGTTGCCTACGTTTTGGCGGGTGCCCGCGGGGAGAGCGTTGCAGCAGTATAGCGGTAAGCCTTTTGACTTTCTAGAAAATAGACTTGGGAGAAATGGGACGCGCTATCTCCCTAAACTAGTAAGCGCGAGCGCCACTTACTGCTTACGCTGGCTCAACTGCGCTCGGCCTTGGCCTGCCCCGGAATGAGGGGGGTAGCGGGAGCTGGCTCGGCAATATCTTTGCGCGCTACCCCTGCTTCTGCCTTCATGCACCTACTGCCCAGTACGCCAGCCGATATAGACGAGATTTTCAGGTTATATACCCTGGCTTCAGCCTACCAGGCTTCGGTACAAAGCCTGGTGGTATGGCCAGCTTTTGAGCGCGCTATGGTTGCGCAGGAACTGGCCGAACAACGGCAATGGAAGCTCGTCATCGACAACCAAATTGCCTGCGTGTGGGCCATTACCTTCGACGACCCCCTGATATGGGAAGCCCGGAACGCCGACCCCGCCCTGTACCTGCACCGCATTGCCACCAACCCGCAGTTTCGGGGCCGTAATATGGTCAAGGAGATTGTGCAGTGGGCCAAGCACTACGCCCAGCAGCGGGGCAAACGCTTCGTGCGCTTAGATACAATTGGGGAGAACAAAGGCCTGATTGCCCACTATACCGCCTGTGGGTTTACGTATTTGGGCTTGGCCCAGCTGACCAATACGCAGGGCCTACCCCCGCATTATCACCACGCGACGGTGAGCTTGTTTGAGTTGCCGCTCCCGCAAGAGCAGCCCTAGCGGCGCGCGGCCTTGGGCTTAGCTGCGCGCTAGGGCTAATTGCTATCTGTAAAGTGCTTGAGGTGCTTCTGGGCGAAGCTGACAAGACTGTGATAAAGCCTTACCCCCGCCATAGCGATTAGCAAACCGCTTTTGAAGAACTTTAAACAGTGCCGACTGCCGACCAGCTGTTTCCTTACCCAAGTAGGAAGTAAAATTGTTTGAAATTTTTAAGAAGTGGTTTGAAAACAGCAAGAAGTTGCCGGTAATGGCTAAATACCTTTGACCTAACCACTTTACTTGCTAAATTCCCTTCCAATTGCGGGTGCGCTAGGTCCTTGCCACTACTCGTGTTGCCGGGTAGCCGCCGCGGCAGTCCATTTCTTACTCTTGTGCTTTCGTTATGCCAGCTGACTTAGTTACCCCTACCGACGCGCCCCAACCGGAAGACAACTCGCGCCGTTCCTTTCTGAAGCTGTCCGGCGGCATTGTGGGCCTCGCCTTAGCCCCGCCGCTGGCCGCGCAGGCCGAGCGCCTGACCGCGTACTCCAAAACCATTGAAGGCGCGACCGACCTGACACTGCGCATCAATGGCCAGGTGCGCACGGTGCGGGCCGAACCCCGCGTGACCCTGCTCGACGCCCTGCGCGAACGCCTGGATTTGACGGGCACCAAGAAGGGCTGCGACCACGGCCAGTGCGGCGCTTGCACAGTACATATTGATGGCCAACGGGTTAATTCCTGCCTGACCCTAGCTGTGATGGCACAAGGCAAGGAAATCACCACCATTGAGGGCCTGGCCAAGGGCGACGAGTTGCACCCGATGCAGGAAGCCTTTTTGAAGCACGACGGCTTCCAGTGCGGCTACTGCACCCCTGGCCAGATTATGAGCGGGGTAGCCTGCGTGAAAGAAGGCCACGCCAAAACCGACGACCAAGCCCGCGAGTGGATGAGCGGCAACCTCTGCCGCTGCGGCGCCTACGCCAATATTCTGGCCGCCGTGCGCGAAGTGGCCGGCAAAGCCTAAGCGCTTCATCACCCTATTTTCCTGCTTACGACGATGAACGACTTCAGCTATACCCAGGCCGCTACGGCTAAGGAGGCCACCGGCATCCTGAAAGACCAGCCGACTGCCGCCTACATTGCCGGCGGCACCACGCTGCTGGATATGATGAAGGCCAACCTGCTGGAGCCACCCCAACTGGTCGACATCAACTCGCTGCCCTTCAAGGGTATTGAGCAGACCAAAGACGGGCTACGCATTGGGGCGATGGAGCGCATGAGCGCCGTGGGCGAGCACCCACTGTTAGTGCAGCAGTTTCCGGCTGTGTCACAGTCACTACTACTGGCCGCCTCGCCGCAGCTGCGTAACATGGCCAGTATTGGGGGCAATATTTTGCAGCGCACGCGCTGCGGCTACTTCCGCGATGCCGCTTTTCCGTGCAATAAACGGGTACCGGGTTCGGGTTGCCCCGCCATCGCGGGCGACAACCACAACCTCGCCATCTTGGGCGTGAGTGAGAGCTGCATTGCCAACTCCTACCCCGGCGACTTATCGGTAGCCCTGGCCGCATTCGACGCGGTGTTGACCTTGGAAAACCAGAAAGGCAAGCAGCGCCGAGTGCCCATCACTGAGTTTTACCTGCTGCCAGGCAAAACCCCGCAGAAGGAAACCGTACTGGAGCCCGGCGAGCTGATTGTGGCCGTGACTATTCCGACCGCCACGCACGCCCAGCGTTCGACCTACCTCAAGGTGCGCGAGCGCAGCAGCTATGCCTACGCGCTGGCCTCGGCCGCCGTGGGCCTGGATGTGCAGGGCGGCACTATTCGCTCGGCTCGGGTGGCGCTGGGCGGTGTGGGGGCTCAGCCCTGGCGCAGCCGCGAAGCAGAGAAAGTACTTACGGGCCAACCAGCAACGGAGGCCACCTTCCGGGCAGCCGCCACGGCGGCCTTGCGCGAGGCGCAGCCGCGCAGTGAGAATGGCTACAAAGTAGAACTGGCGCAGAATACGCTGGTGCGCGCCTTGCAGCAAGTGGCGGGCGCTTAGCCCATTTCACGCTTTAATTTCTTCCCCATGGAACTGGATATCGAACCGAATTTCGCCGACACCAACCCCAAAGCTGGGGTGGTAGGCCAGCCGCTCACCCGCGTGGATGGCCGGGCCAAGGTGACGGGTGCGGCCAAGTACTCGGCCGAGTACAACAACGTGCCCGGCCTGGTGCACGGCGTTTTCAAAACCAGCGACGTGGCCAAGGGCCGCATCACGGGTTTCGACGCCAGCGCGGCCCAGCGGGCGCCGGGCGTGCTGGCCATTCTCACGCACCAGAACTTGCCGAAGTTGGCCATTACACCCGACACGCCCGAGGGCAAGAAAGCTATCGGTATGGGCGTACAGATGGGGTTTTTGCCCCTGACATCGGACCAGATTTACTACGCCGCCCAGCCCGTAGCCCTGGTGGTGGCCGACACGCTAGAACGGGCGCAGTATGCCGCCACGCTGCTAAAAGTGCAGGTAGCGACCGAGGTGCCCACAGTATCGTACCAAGACCCGAAGGCCAAGCTGTTTGACCCTACTAAACTGACTGTTGGTAAGACCGAGAACCAACCCAAACGCGGCGACGCGCAGACTGCTTTTGCCAGTGCCCCTATTCAGCTGACGGCTACTTATCACCACGCCATCACCCACCACAACCCCATGGAGCCGGGCGCGACCATTGCCCACTGGGAGGCCCCCGACCGCGTGACGGTGTACGACACTACCCAGGGCATTACCTGGACGCAAAAGTCCCTGAGCGCGATGCTGGGCCTGCCCGTTGACCAGGTGCGGGTAGTGAATAAGTACCTCGGCGGGGGCTTCGGTTGCAAGGGTAGTACCTGGCCACACACCATCCTCACCATTCAGGCCGCCAAGGCTGTGGGCCGGCCAGTGAAGCTGGCGCTCACGCGCCCGCAGCAATTCACGAGCATGGGCCACCGCGAAGACCAGGAGCAAACCCTGCGCCTAGGTGCCACCAAGGAAGGCAAGCTGCTGGCGCTGCTGCACGAAAAAACCTCGACTACCTCGGCCTGGGACAATTACGCCGAAACAAACGCCAAAATCGTGGACCTGCTCTACGACTGCCCGCATTTTGAGGCGCAAACCCAACTGGCGCGGGCCAATGTGATGACCAGCACCTACATGCGGGCTCCTGGCGAGGCGCCTGGCTCGTTTGCCATCGAGTGCGCGATGGACGATTTGGCTTACCGCGTGGGGCTCGACCCCATCCAGATTCGCCTGCTGAATTATGCCGAGAAAGACCCCAGCACCGGCAAGCCCTGGAGTAGCAAAAGCCTGAAAGAGTGCTATGCCCGCGGGGCCGAGCTATTTGGCTGGAGCAAACGCAACCCCAAAAATGGCGCCACCCGCGCCGGCAAAACCCTGGTGGGCTGGGGCATGGCCACGGCCAGCTACCCCGTGCACAGCGGGCAGGGCAATGCCCGGGTGCGCCTCTATGCCGACGGCCACGCGGTGGTGCAGGCCGGGGCCACCGACCTCGGCACGGGTACCTACACCGTTATTACGCAGGTAGCGGCCGATTCCCTAGGCATTACGCCCGATAAAATCCGGTTTGAGCTGGGGGACAGCGCCTTGCCCAGCACCATTGTGTCGGGTGGCTCGATGGCGGCGGGCACGGTATCGTCGTCCGTCTACCTGGCTGCGCAAGATGTGTGGCAGAAGCTAACGAAGGTGGCCGTATTAGATAAAAAATCGCCTCTCTATCAAGCCAAGCCCGCTGACGTAGAGGTGGTGAAAGGCCGCCTCCAACTGAAAGCTAATCCCAGCAAAGGCGAGGAATTTGCGGCCCTAATGCAGCGCGCCAGCATGGGTGATGTGGAGGGCATTGCTACGGGCCGCTACGGCGCGGGCTACGAGTCGGCCCAAGCTGCCCTCAATGCCAGTAAGACCAAGAAAGATGATGCCGGTGAGCACTCCATGCACTCATTTGGAGCACACTTTTGCGAGGTGCATGTCGACCCCGAATTGGGCACTGTGCGCGTCACGCGCTGGGTGAGCGTGGTGGCGGGTGGGCGCATTCTCAACCCCAAAACGGCCCGCTCCCAAATCATGGGCGGCAGCATCTTCGGTATCGGTGCCGCCTTGATGGAAGGCACCAACCGCGACCCCAATTTAGCTCGCTACACGAACGCTAGCCTGGCTGATTACCACGTGTGTGTCAACCTCGACATTCCCGATATGACGGTGGAATTTATCGACGAGCACGACCCCTATATTAACGCTATGGGCGTGAAGGGCATTGGCGAAATTTCCATCGTGGGCACGAGTGCTGCTGTGGGCAACGCCATTTTTCACGCTACCGGGCGGCGGCTGCGTGCCTTGCCCATCACCCCCGACAAGGTATTGGACGCGATGCGGCAGCCAGCCTAGCAAGCGCCGGTAATGGCGCCTGTTTTTACTTCTCTCTACCTACTCTTTAACATTTACACGCCAGCAGCCACTTGGCGAGGAAGCTTAATCAAGCTTCTTCGCCAAGTGGCTGCTGGCGTGTAAAGGGAGGGCGAGCCGACCGGGGCAGTTGCTGCATGCGCACGCTTCCTTGGCAAGCGGGCGCGAGCCGCCCCAGTGCCTTACAGATTCATTCGAGGGCCGGTGCCACGGAGCGAAATCTGGTAATCGCCACGGGCGCTGCTCAAATACCAGAAGCCCTACCCCCCTTTCCTAAGCGAAGCTACCGGTGTTCGGTTTTTCTTCCGAGGTGGCCGTCCCAGTCCAGGATTTTTGGGTGCCTATTTCGAGTACCACTTCAACTTACTGGCTCGTCATATCGAAGCGCAAAAAGAAATCTACGCGCAAATGCAAGCAGTGCTTCTTAGTCCGAACACCCACACAAAGACCTGCATAACGATAGCAGCGGCGACTGGCGCGGCCGGTATGGCTACCAACAAGTTATCAAAGCGCCTTAACACACATATCCATTTAACAATCAATTGGCAGACAGTATATTTATCCGCGCATAACCGCAACTTGTATGGATACTTTCTCACAAGACCCAAGCTTTATCCCATTGCCTGAAAGCCAGTGCGATTTTCGGATGATGATTGGCGAAGAGGCGGCCGTTGGAGGCAAAAAGCTTGCTGTCGCAGGCCTCAGCAACTTTCGCGTGCCGCAGGCAATACAGGATAGGGTAAATCAAAATCTGGAGTACAAGACCCTCTCTCCGGAGCTTTTAACGCGGGTCTACCTGTATCATATGCTCCAGGCAGCCGAAGGCCTAGCTGATAAGTAACAGGCGCCAGGTCTGCGGCTGAGTTGCTCCCGTCGGGGTAAAGGCAAGCAGGCTAGCCAAATACGTGACCAAGGTCAATAGGGCTGCCTTCAGGCTGCTTGCCCAGTTGCGGGCGGATGAGTACCAGGGCCGGTAGGCCAATCTGTTCCGCAAGATGCTAACGGCCCATCAAGCTACAGGAAGATAATGCGCATAAATACGTGCAGCCGGGTGAAGCGCAACTTGGGTAGCCATCTGGGCCACTATCTAGCTAATTCGCACAGCGTTGGGCAATAGTTCGAGAGTAAGCTTCGAGCTAATTAAGCGTGCGATGGACGTTATAACAGGCGAGATAGTGACTGATTTCCAACTAGGCTTCGGGGAAGTGGCGGAAGTTGAAGTAATCGAGCTAAGCTAGACAGTTATATAGTCTTCCTGCGCGCTCACGCACTCCGACCGGGGTAGGCAGCACTGCGCCAACGCGTATCGGCTAACTGCTGGATGAACACCAGCTCGTGCGCTCGCCGCATTGCCACATCGACAGCCAAGCCCTATAACGCGCAAGTTGAAAGTCTGTAGTCGAACCTCTAAACGGAGGTCCTCGAACTACCCGAGCGGACCTTGTTATAAACTGACGCCGACGCTTGAATCAGCGTCGGTGTCAGTTTATAACATCAATATATTTCAATTATTGTAACTACTCTCATCTGCAATTCGCTATTGACTACCAGACGCCATATGCCGCTTACCAATAGCCTCTTCAACCTAGTACGCTAAACTGTCTGGCATAACTAGACTACCCCTCTTTTACCTACCTATGGGATAGCACGTGCTGGGTCGATTCATTGCCTATTTCGGGTCACTACGGCATATTTCATCATATTGGTATGAGGTTCATAAATACCTCACTAATCACTAGAGCGGTTTAAAATATTGCATAGTTAAGCAAATAAAAAATGTTTGCAAGATTTCAAGTTTTAAAAATAAAAAGTATTACTTTGATTACTTAGCTAATTAAAATAATTAGCTAAGGCAGCAAATATCTTAATTTACTAGTACTTCCCCTGGAAAGTAATGCGTGAAATATTCTTTTTCAGATAAGAATCATCAGGTACGCACAGTTTTTACAAATCGGAAATAGTAATATACGGGTTGGATGGCAGCTACTTGCCAATCGAAATTTTAATTTTATTAAGCGAAATTTATCAATTTTCTTTTGAAATTTTGCTTAACAAGGAACTAGAAAAAAATAGTACTATTAGGTTTATTGTGCTTTGGTCGCTTAATAAATTTTTTCTTCACATGATTCATAATAAAGAAAAGCGCCTTATTTTTAACAAAATTTTATTACTTACAAACTATTTAGTTTCATCACATCACAATTGTTTCCTTAACTTAAAAAGGTATTTTATTCCTAATTAAGTTAATCATTCGTAAATCTATTTTTATGAGAACATTTTTCACAAAAACATTTTTCTCAGTAATTTTTTGGAGCATTTTTAGCTATTCAACGCCCGTATTAGCTCAAACCAGAATATTCAATATTAGTACTTCGGCTCAACCTGGGGAAGCCATTAGTTTACAAGGCAATTTTGGGGCAACTGCGAAGGCTTTTCTCGCGTCTAGCAACGGCGGTATAACCCTCCCCATCTTAGTACAACGAGCCGGCCAGCTAACGGCGCAGCTACCCGCTACGATAGGCTTGGACCTATACCAAGTGTGGATAGAAGACCAGGGGCAGAGCAGTCCCATCGCCTACGTCAACCGGCCGCAGGGTATGCACTTTGACTCGCCTGAGGTGAAACCCGGTGGGCCGCTGCGCCTATTTGGGCGCAACCTGCAGCTGAGCGGCAGTGCGTCTCAGGTGCGCTTTCAGGCGCACAACGGTAGCGGCATGGCAATGGCCACCGTGCAGGCCAGCCAGAGCGATGCCTACTCGCTAAGTGTGACGGCCCCTGGCAACCTAGTGCCCGGCGTCACTTATGATGTATACGTAAGCAATGGCCGCAGCAACAGCGAAACACTGGTTGAGCGCTCTATAACGGCTATCGCACCGGGCGACGACTATTTCCAACTGGGGGTAGGCTGGGCAGCTAAGCTAAATTTCACCAACAACGTCTATAACGTTAAGACCGATTCGCGCCTGACGCAGCACGCCGTGGGCAACGGCGTGGAAAATGATAAGCCGGCTATTCAGGAAGCCATTGATATGGCCGGAGCAGCCGGCGGGGGCATTGTTTACCTGCCCGAAGGCACCTATAAGCTGGTCTACAGCGGCTGGGGAGGCTTCGCCATGCGGAACCGGGTAGTCGTTCAGGGAGCGGGCAAAGACCGCACGTTTGTCAAGTTTGGCTATGATACGCCGGGCTACTCGGCTGCGGGCCAGGCCGTTCACTTTGATGACCAGGCCTACCAGAGCGGCTTGGCCGACCTAGCGATGATTAACGTCGATAACTCGGGCAAGTGGATAATGAACTTGTGGGGCCAGCAAAGCCGGGAACTGCTTTTCCAGCGCATCCGCTTCGACCTGAATACGGGCGAGTGGCTTATGCTGCGCGACGCTGACAAGCTTTTCATCGGTAATTCGGACATCAGCCAGGGCATGAACCCTAACCTGCGTGGCCCCATGCTGCTCGATGGTAGCTCCAACTTGGTTCTGCGCAATAACTCGGTCACTTTCGCTACCAGGGGCCTCAACCTGCAGTTCGTGACCGACGCCGTTGTTGAAAACAACCGCATCTACCGCGATGGCAACGCCCGCTACCCCACTTGGTTTACTAACCACGTGCTTATCGTTGACTTCGCCAATAACTTAGTGGTGAAGGGAAACCTGTTTAAGCTCATCAACGGCCCTGCCCAAAATAGCAACGACGGCGAAACTATTATCGCCGAAGGCGGGGGGCCTAATCGTCCCGACGAGGAGACTGGCACCGTCAGCGCTGCCTCCCCTACTACCCTGCAAGACAACGCCAAGAGCTGGGGCCCGATGAGCCTGCACCCGGTGGTGGCCATCGTCAATGGTCCCGGCATGGGCCAGTGGCGCACCATCACCAGCCGCAACGGCAATACCCTCTCCCTCGACCGCGCCTGGGAAGTCCTTCCTACCTCTGCTAGCCGCTATGCTATCTTCAACTGGGGCTCGCGCAACTGGCTGCTGCAAGGTAATACGCTTGAGGGGCACCAGCGCGGCATTACGCTCTACGGCAACGCGACGACCAACGTGGCCATTGTTGATAACACGCTCACCAACAGTGGCTCGATTGACCTCTCGCCTTGGCAGCAGGACCAGCCCATCCCAGGGATAGCCAAGGATTTCCTGCCCATGTACAACAACCAAATCATTGGCAACCGCGTGGCTAATACCAACGGCGCCAATGGCGTTTTCATCGGCGTACACACCGTGCAGCCCATTCAGAACCGCACCTTCGGCACTTCGGTCATTGGCCTAGAGGTGCGCCGCAACACACTCACTGCTGGTCAGCCCAATATCCCAGCCTTGGTAGATTCGTCCTACCCCGAAGGCTACCTCAACTACCTCGACTACCAAACCGGCGCTACCCCTTATTTGGATGAGCAAATTCCGGCGGTGCTGGGCAGTATCTTCCAGGATAACACGGCTATCAATACCGAACGCGCTTTGTACTTAAATACAGGCTCTTACAATACGTTGGTCTGCAATACTACGCTCGTCAACGCCAAGCAGCTCGTGCTCGATAGCCGCTTCAGCAACGTAACGCATTCCTCCGTGGGCACCGTAACGTGCCTGTCTCCCACCACAGCTGGGCTACGTGCACCCGAGAATCCAGCCAACACCACCGCTGGCCTCGATTACAAGCTCTACGAAGGTTACTGGGAATACCTACCTGACCTGACGCAACTAACGCCCGTAAAAACAGGCACGACAACCGACTTTGAGCTGAGTATGCGCCGCCGCGACTACGGCTACCTGGTGAGCTACACCGGTTACGTAACCGTACCAGCGGATGGCCAATACTCCTTTATCCTTAATTCGGATGATGGTTCGCAGCTTTACATTGGCTCGACGCTAGTGGTCGACAACAACCAACTGGGGGAGAATGAGCGCACCGGCAACATTGGTTTGCAGGCTGGCACCCACGCCATTACGGTTACGTATTTGCAGCGGGGCGGGTCGCAACTACTCTCCGTGGGCTACTTCGGGCCTGGGCTGACTAAACAGCAGATTCCGGTTACTGCCCTACGCCGGGGGGGGATTCTGGCAGCGACTCCTTCTACCATTCCTGCCCCTACCCCTGCCCCCGCTCCTACCCCCGCAGCCAGCTTTTACCGGGCTATTAACATCAACGGGCCGGCCATCACCCTGGACGGCAACGCTTGGGAAGCCAGTACGGCCGCTAACTTCTCCTTTTCGGGCAATACCTACCAGAATCAGCAAGTGCCGCTGATTCCGGCTACCGATGATGTCCGTGCCAACATGATTCGCTCTTTCCTGTGGGGCGGAGACTCTTGGGGTGTCACGCCGTCTATGGCTATGGGTGCAGTACCCAACGGCACCTACGATGTATACCTGTACGTGTGGGAGGACAATTATGCCGAGACGTTTGATGTTAAAGTAGAGAACGTTACGGTATTGAGTAACTACAACAGCGGCAGCGCCGGCACCTGGAAAAAACTAGGCCCTTGGCGGACCACCGTCTCGGATGGTACCCTCAACGTTTCGACGCAAGGTGGCGCTGCCAACGTTTCGGGCCTAGAAGTGTGGCGAGCAGCTGCAACCAACTTGGTGGGTGAGTCCCAAACCTTCGCTCAAGCCAGTGCCAGTATGCAGGAAAACGCGTCGACAATCATCGGCTCTACCGACGACAAACTCGTGCTACACCCTAACCCCAGCTCAGCTCAGGTTTTCCTGCAAACCAATAACAATGACTGGACCCACGTGGCAGTGTACGACAGCTACGGTGCCCTGCACATAAGCCAGGAGCGTAATCAAGAATCGACGACAATTGATGTTTCTAAGCTGTCTACTGGCATTTACGTGGTAGAAGTGCGCTTGGCAACGGGCCAGGTTCTACGGAGCAGACTAACGGTAACGCATTAAGGTGCAAGTAGCTAGTGGTTCCTTTTGCTTAAGGAATCACTAGCTACTTGCACGCTGCCGCGCAGCGTATATGCCATTGATTTAGCGGAGGCGCAGTGACCTCCTACCGTGCTTCCGGTCGGGACTACCGCCACTGGGCCTGCAAATCTACTTGTGTGCCGAAAGGCCAATACTAATTGGAATAAAGCCAAACACCGGGCCAGCGCATGCGCTGGCCCGGTGTTTGGCTTTATTCCAATTAGTACTAAATACGCGCGTCAAATTATGAGCTGGATGACGTCTAGCGTCTC
This sequence comes from Hymenobacter ginkgonis, assembly GCF_009755225.1. Taxonomy (GTDB): domain Bacteria; phylum Bacteroidota; class Bacteroidia; order Cytophagales; family Hymenobacteraceae; genus Hymenobacter; species Hymenobacter ginkgonis. The sequence continues at coordinate 689,642 of NZ_WQKZ01000003.1, read as the reverse complement.
CTACCTAACTCGCAGTGGCACGTTATACCGCCGTTGCTGCTCGTATAGGGCAACCAGTACGGAGCAAATAGCGCGCAAAAAGCTGAAGAGGGGCCGAGAAGGAATGTCTTTAGTGGCCTCCTCAGCTTAGGCCTTCTCTTCCTTAGTAAGTAGGGCTACCTCGGCTGTCCACTGGCCCCGTAATAACCAGCAGGTAAATTTATTGGCTTCATTTAAAGGAGCCAAACATATAGTCCGACTCTAAAGGAAAGTTCTATGTTTAGCTTTTACTGCCCCGTTGCACTCAATCCGCCGTCGCAATGACTCCTCGGCACAAACTACTCCGCAACTGGTTGAGGCTAGCATCCAACAGCTGTCCCTAAAAGGATAGCTGGTCCCAGACAATCACCCTGCCCGCATGGTTATGCACAAATTGCACGTTGCCATCTTGCGACACCACAATGGCCAGGCAGTCGGGGGCGGCCAGGCAGAGGCGGTAGGCGGCCCGGTGGCGGGTTCCACTCTGGTCGGCGGGTAAGGCTTGCAGGGTTTGCCCACCTACGTCCAGGGCGCGGTATACCTGGGTAAGGGGCACCTGAGTAGCCTGTACTTCCACGCCAAAGCCTACTACTTCCATCTGGTGCGTGAGGACGATGGCCCCATCCACCGCACCCATAGCCGCTAAGTCATTGCCAAACTGGTCGAGTTCCGCCGTCAAGTATCGCAGCTCGGCATCGGGCGACTGTTGGTAACAGGTCCAACTTAATTCTCCCAGCGCCAACAGTCGCTGTATAATAGCGCGTACTAGGTTAGGGTAGCGTGGGCCGGCTTCCGGGGGCAGCAGGCGGTATTTAGGGCGCAGCACGCCACCCGGCACGAGTAGCTCGGCGACGCGGGGCGTGGGCACCAGCACCACCAGCATTCCGTGGCCGCTGCTGCGCGCCTGCGTGAGGGCGCGGCGCTGCATGCGCAATACCAGGTGCAGTAGGCACTCGTTCTGCTCCTCCGTCCAGGGTAAGCCTGCCGCCGCTGGGCCGGCCAACTGCTGGTTTTCTAAAAAGCGGCCTGCCCCCCAAGCTCGCGGAAACTGCAAGAAACCGTGGCCCTCAATGCGTCCCCGCTGCAGGGTAAGGACGCGGTGGGCTCCATAGTAGAACACCAGGCTACCCGGCCCACCCAGCTGCACCAGCAGTGCTTGGGGCGCGTGGGCTAGGGTACGGGGCAGTTCATCAGCCAACTGGTCCCACTGGTGCCCGCTAAATAGCAGGCCCCACAGCTGCAGGCGACCATCGGGCGTGGGTGCTACGGCTAACAGACTAGTAGCGGGATGCACGGCCGGGCTGAGCCGCCGCACTTCTTGCTCGTTCCAGGCGCGCACCTCGGCCAAGCGCACGAGGTGAAAATCAGTGAGGGCCACGGGCTGAGCGGCCAGTTGGGCCGGAGAAGCCAGCACGGCGTGGCAGCGCACTGCTTGGCCCTCCTCGAAGAGGAGACTTGCCTGGTAGAGCACCGAAAGGAAGTCCGTCAAGACGTCTGCCGCCGGTAGCGGCGGGGCGTCGGCGGGCCAGCGCTGCAGCAGGGCCAGCGCCAAGTCGGCCGGATAATAATGCGCATGAGTCATAAGCAAGAGCCAAATTACGGGGGCGCCCGTAGTATCACGCTGGCCTTGACAACGGGTAACTCTAGGCGGGTGGCAGCCCTACCCCCCGTTCAGGCCTTTGCTCGCTTGGGCGCAGTTGCGACTGCTTGCGGTTGCGACCGGTGGGCTTTGCGAATAGTTTCTTTCAGCTTGAGGCAGCTTGCGCTGCCTGTGCTGGCTAGACGGGTGCTCTATGGGTAGCGAGAACGTCAAGGGGCATAGCGGACTAGCCTGAGCTGTTGACGCTACGACTCGCTCAGGCTAGTCCCATCCACTGGGTCGAAGCCGAGCGCCACCTGTATAAAATAGCTGTGGCCGCTAACGGGCCAAAACTCCCAGCGCTGAAGCTGGCAGCACACCGGAGCCAGAGGTTGGCTATCGGCTCCGGCACTGCTGCATAGCTAAAACAACCACGGCCAGTAGGGCGACAGTAGTGTCAGCTAGCGCCTGGTGCCGGTAGGCAACGCCACCAACTGGACGGCACTGGGTGCGGGCGGCTCCCACTCCGGGGCCCTACGCACCAACGGCAGCCGCCCGACCTGGGGCTGGAACGAATATGGCCAGTTGGGCGACGGCACCGTGACCAGCCGCAGCACGCCGGGATAAATAGCCGGCTCCTAAACCGACCTTGCGGTGAGATATGTTGGTTATAGAATCTTAGTTAGCGACCAGAATCTCCTTAAGCACTGTGCCTTGCATCTCGATACCCTACCCCCCCTCGGCTCAACAAGTGTGGCCGAGGAGGGGTAGAGACGCGAAGTAGGAAGTTGCCAGCGAAGAGGCAAACCTAGCGAGCTTGGACGCGCATGACCTCCATTAGGTTGGGCGTTTCGCGCACAATGCGCAGAGCGGTGCCGCGCAGGGCCACACGCAGGGCTTGTCGGCGCGTGAGCCGACCGCGCACGGGCTGCACGGGTACATTAACCAGGGACTGGTCAGTATAGCGGATGAAGCAGCCCGTGGTGCGGGCAATGGCCTGGGCAGTTTCGTCGAAACGCTGGGCAGGCAGGTTATAAGTTACCTGCTGGTCGCACCGGCCCAGTTGGATGCGAGCCTTAGCTGGATGCGGTGGAACCGGGTGCTGGGCGTGAGCAAGGCCGGAAGCGGCTAGCCCGTGAGCTAAGACCCCTAGGCAGCAAACAAAGCGGATAGAAAGCATGCGTGAAAGTAACCATGCAGTGGTATTCTTAGCCTTAATTAAACGTTTGGAGCAACTGCGCCTCTTGACCCGAGCTTTTAATTAAGGCCAAAGGCAGCGCTTTTAACTTCTTTGTTTAACAACCTTCCTTTTGCGCAACCTAACTGTTCAAGCCAAATTTATTTTCCACGAAGGGCTACGCTGCCTCCAACTACATGGGAGGTAAGGTATCGTCTGGCTGCAGGTAGCTCGGGCCTATTGGCCGTAGCCGCGTCCGCGACTTTTACTAACTGTTGGTAGTAGAATTGGGCTCTTTCCGGGAGGTCTGCTTGTTCGGCGGCCATTCCGGCGCCAAGCAGGCCATTAAACCGATTCGGGTGTTTCCGCAGGCTAGCCACGTACGCCTCTAGCGCACGGTGAGGCTGGTGCAGTTGTAACAGCATATCGCCCAGTAGTTCCCGGGCTGGAATGATTTCGCAGGGGGTAACCGGGTGTTTCTCGGTTTGGTCTTCTAGGTCGGCGGCTTGGTTCATCAGCGTCAGCGCCTGTGCATTTTCACCGGCTAAAACATGAATCCACGCCTCGCCGGCGCGCACCTGGATGGCTACTTGGTTGGCTTTATAAGCATCTTTCTCCTTTGCTAGCCGTGCCTGAAGACCTTGAAGCTGAGCTAATTCTAATTTAGCCGGTTCCAACTGGCTCGTATGAACGGCGCCCAGCAGCCGCGCAAAGTGGAGGATAGCTTGCTGCCAGGGAAATTTATTCCACGGGACCGTCGTACTATCAAGGGGTAGGCGAGCGGCTTCTTGCCAGCGCCTGTTTTCGAGTGAGTAACGAGCTGGAATGGACGCGAAAGCATACGCAACCTTGAAATTGAGCGGACTAACTTCCTTAATCGTTTTCAAATACTCCCATTGCTTCTTGGCCTGCACATTTTGCCCTCGTTGCAGGTAGGCATAGGTTAGGTAATCTAATCCGTGCAACTCTTCGTCCCAGTGCCCTTTGATGCCCGCTTGCTGCGCGTAGCACTGGGCCGAGGACACCGAGGACAGGTTGGAATCGACGCATTCTTGCCACAGGCCCAGGCGGGTGAAAATATGCGAAGGCATGTGCAACGCATGGGCGGAGGAAGGGGCTACCGCCGCATACTTTCGGGCGGCAGGCAGGGCCAAAGCGGCTAGTTCAGGGTAGTCGTAAGTGTGAATCAGGTAGTGAATAATGCCGGGGTGGTTGGGTTCGTTGGGATACAGCGCTGCCAACAGCTGGCCGGCTTTGCGCTGACTTCGAAACTGTTTATCGGCCGGGTCGGCTGCCGCAGTCAGGGCCAAGGCGTAAAAAATAGTAGCCTCGTTATCCGCGGGATAGGTTGCGTGTACCCTTTCCATTGCCTGCGCAAAAGCAAGGCACCTGCTCCGATGGTTCACGCGCTCCCAGTTGGTATAAAAAGCGGCAATAGCCTTAATATAAGCGGCTTCCCGTGGCGTTTTTTGCGCAATTGATTGGGCAATAGCAAGGGCTTTCACCCCCTTTTTCAATTCGCGTTCGGAAGGCGGCGTCCAGAGCGGATGGAAATTCGCCATGGCCACGCCCCAGTAGGCCATGGCACACGCCGGATTTTTAGCAATAGCCGTCGCGAAAGCTTTTTCGGCCTCGTCATATTCGAACGAATGCAGCAACTGTAGCGCTAGGTCAAAGCTTGCCTGAGCTTCGCCGCCGCAGGAGGTAGGAAACTCTACCACGCCTAATTTGTGGTCAGGCGCCCCACAAGTAATAATCAGCCCACGCTTAAGACTTAATTCCGTTATGGCTGCCTGCGAGGGTACGCTACTTCGCTCCCTACACGACACCACCAATACCAGTATAGCAATAGACATCCAGGAGAATGATGCTCGTTTCATGTCGAGTAGCCATTTAAAGCATTTGCTTATCAAAGTGACCAATAGAAATGAATTGCCAGAAATAGCCCTCATTTCTGCTGGCATTTCATCTTAAATATACTCGTTTAAGCCGTGTTTTAGCGGCATGAACTACCTAGCCGAATTCATCGCGGGTATGAAAGCCCACATAAAGGAGGTGCACATTTTCATAAATGAGAATACCGAGCCGCCAGAGATGTACTGGCAGGTGTAAAACTCCATCCAGGAGGCGAAAATTCTGCTTAGCCAGTGGGCCCAAAATCATCAAGAATGGTGTGGGCCCAAGCCTTACAGCCTCACCCTCAAGGGCGACGACTTTTACTATTTGGTGCGGGTGGCCACCGGGCGGACCATCTTATACCTAGCTAGTTGCTATACTCAACACTAGTTTTAATAGCGCACTTAGTTTGTCATTTCATGAACATATAGTTTTTGTTACTCCCTGGATTACAGATTTTCTAGACTAATTGCGCCTTCTTACAAGCGTTTTAAACACAGCTAGTTTAATTAACCTCGACTGCTAAAGTAGCAGTATGAAAGCTACCATGCTAATCTCCATATTCGATTAAGTTTTTCTATATAATAAAAGCTTCGATGGCTATGATTTCGCTAGAAGAATTATTTACTATTTATGCTTACTATTATTGGAATACTTGTCTACCAATTAACAATTAAGTATCTACTAGCATAAAATTATATATATTATAAATTAAGCCTTACTATCCTTATCCTCCGGCAAAATGCAGTTATCGCCTGTAAACCATGACAGATGAGTACAGCACCCAGCTTTGGAATGCCTTTCGCGGAGGGGAGGCTCAGGCGCTGGCTACTTTGTTTGATACTTACTACGAAGCGATGTATCACTACGGGTTGAAGCTGACGGGCGACGAGGAATTGGTGAAGGATTGCATCCAAAACTTGTTTCAGAAGCTGTGGCGCCGTCGCGAAGGGCTGCGAGCTGTGCAGGTTGTGAAAGCGTACTTATTCAAGGCGTTGCGGCGGCACCTAGGCGACGAAACCAAGCTACTGCGGCGACACCGCTACCTGCTGCCTACCTACACCGACTCGTTTGAGGTTACCTACTCGCACGAGGAGTTCTTGATTGCCCAGCAGGTTGATGCGGAGCAGAGCGCCCGGCTACTGGCCGCCCTCAATCAGCTCTCGAAGCGCCAGCGTGAGGCGCTGTATTTGAAGTTTTTTGATGGGTTTTCTTATGAGCGCATTGCGGAAGTGATGACTTTGAATACGCAGTCAGTTCGCAATCTGATTTTTAAGGCTTTGCAAACGCTGCGCAAGGTGTTGGCCCTGGTGTTGCTGTGCCTCTTAATTAGCTAACAAAGTGCGTGTTAGTTCTTGAAATCTTAGTAACTTCAAAAAAAGTTTTAGCCGGAATGAGTATAAACGGCTGCTTGAGCCGTGATGGAAATGAGTGGGGCTGCTAACGACTACTTGGCCGTTAGCAAACGGCGGTGCAATACCGCTATTTAACTCTGCTAGTTGCCTATGAACTACGCTGCTTACTCCACCGAAGATTTTTTAGCCGACGAATCATTCCAGGCATTCGCGCTGGGTCACGACCCAGCGGCCGGCCAGTTTTGGCTTGCGTGGCTGGCGCAGCACCCTGCCAAGCAAGCGGAAGCCGACGAAGCAATGGCGCTGCTACAATTGCTGGCGACCAGCTATTCGCCGCCCCTGCCTCATCACCTCAAGCAAGTGGAAGCTGCGAAGCTGTGGCGAGCGCTGCACCTACCCACCACGCCCCGGCAGCAGCCCGTGCTACGAGTGAGCCAACGCGCCCGAGTTTGGGCCAGCGTGGCGGTGGCCGCGCTGGTGCTGGGCGTGGTGGGGGTAGGCGTGTGGCAGTACGCCACCGTTGCGCCAGCTCCGGCTTGGACCAGCTATGCCACCCGCGCCGGTGAGCACCGGCAGGTGCACCTGCCCGACGGCTCGCGCGTGACCCTGAACGACAACTCGGTGCTGAAACTGGCTACCCCCTGGCAACCGGGCCACGCCCGCGAAGTATGGCTGACCGGCGAGGCGTTTTTTCAAGTGCAACACACCGCGCCCGCCCAACTGACAGCCGTAGCTCATGCGCCAGCCAAGGTGAAGTTTACAGTACACGCCGGGCCGCTCGACGTGGCCGTGCTCGGCACGCAGTTCGACGTATTGAATCGGCCGGGCCGGACGAATGTAATTCTGCAATCGGGGCAGGTGCAGCTGCGGCACCAGTTCGCTGGCCACACCGAAGAGCTGCTGCTGAAGCCCGGTGAACTGGCGGAGTTTCTGCCGGCCGCTCCCGCTGCGCCACTGGCCAAGCGTGCCGTCAATGCCCCTCTGTACGCGGCATGGACTAGCGGCCACCTAGACTTTGACGACACACCGATGGCAGAAGTCATCACCTTACTAGAAGACACTTACGGGCTGCACATTACCCTGCGCAACCCGGCTTTGCGCCAGCAAAAGCTCACGGGCTCAGTGCCCAACCACGACCTAGATGTGCTGCTGACTACCCTCGCCAAATCGCTGGATACCAACGTGCACCGCACTGGCAGCCAGGTTCGGTTTGACTGAGCACCACCTGACCTGCTGCTTTTCACCCTTTCTCATTTCCCACCCATGGTCCACTATACTCCTTCCTTAAAGCTGCTGCCTTTTTTGGTTGCCGGGGGCCTGCATATTGCCCGGGCGCAGACCCCTGTAGTGGCAATGCTTCGGCCAGTCCAAAACGCAGAATCGAATCCGGTACGGGCGGCAGAACGCGGCACGTCGCTGGAAACCATCTTGTTGGACTTGAAGAAAACGCATCACGTATTCTTCATGTACCGCAGTGAGTTAGTAAAGAACCGATTCGTCGATATAACCGCTCACACGTTTAAAACCTGGGAAGAACAGTTGACCTATGCGGTGACAGCCAGCGGCCTGCGTATAGAGAAAACTGACTACAATGTGTACGTTATCTCACAGCCCAAATTGCCGGGTCCCGAGCCGCAATCGATTGCAGGCAAAGGCGGGCCTATCCCCCCCCTGGTAGAAGGGACCGTAGCCCCCGCCGCAGTGCCCATTACGGGCCGGGTAATGGGCCCCGATGGCGCGGCAATACCTGGCGTGACTGTGTTGGTCAAAGGCACATCCAACGGCACCACTACCAACGCCGATGGCAGCTTTTCCCTTAGTCTGCCCGACGCCAACGCCACGTTGGTGATATCGGCCATTGGCTTTGTAACGCAGGAAATACCGCTGGAGGGACGCACGCAGCTTACCATCGCGCTGGCTACTGATGTGCAGACGCTGAGCGACGTGGTGGTGCTGGGCTATACCACCGAGCGCAAGGCCGACCTCACCGGGGCCGTGGCACAAGTGAACCAGCGCGATATCAGCGACTTGCCGGTGACTACGCCCGCGCAGATTTTGCAAGGCAAGGCGGCAGGCGTGGCCGTGACGGCGGCCACGGGCGCGCCGGGCGAGAATATCGCGGTGCGCATTCGGGGCGTGGGCACTATCAACGACAACAACCCGCTTTACATCATCGACGGGGTGCCAACCAAGGACGGCATTAACCAGATTTCGCCCAATGATATTGAGAGTATTAATATTCTAAAAGATGCCTCATCGGCCGCCATTTACGGGGCGCGGGCATCGAACGGGGTGGTAGTGGTGACGACGAAGCACGGCAAATCGGGCAAGCCGCGGCTGAGCCTAAGCGGCTACAGTGGCGTGCAAACGGCGGCCAATCTCATCAAGATGGCCAACACGGCGCAGTATGTAAACGCCTACAACGTAGCCGCCCAAAACGATGGCCGCGCGCCCTTTCCGGCGACGCTGGCCGCCACACTGCCCGATGTGAACTGGCTAAAAGAAGTGTTAAAGCCCGCCTGGCAGCACAACGTGCAGCTCGATGTAAGCGGCGGCGGCGAAAACTCGCAGTACATCGTATCGGGCAGCTACCTGACGCAGGACGGCCTGATAAATAACTCCTCCTACGACCGGTACAACCTGCGCACGGCAGTGAGCAGCTCGCTGTCAAAGTTTGTTAAAATTGGTACCAACGCCAACCTCTCGTACGCTAAAACCCGGCAGGTCGGCACCTCCGGCGATGGTTTCGGCGACGGCAACCCAGGGGCCAGTATTGTGCGCTACGCGCTGTTTCGTACGCCGGGCACGCCGGTTTACAACGACCAGGGGCAGTTTGTGGATTTGCCCACGGCGGGCGGGCAGCCCGCCACGGCGTACCTAGGCGACGGCATCAACCCGGTGGCGCTGGCCGACGCTACCGACCGCAATTTCAACGCCTATTCGGTGCTCGGCAATGCCTATGTGGAGGTGACGCCCATCGCGCATCTGCGCGTCCGGTCGGACTACGGCGTTACGTTCCGCATTACCGATTACAAGCAGTTTTTCAAGACCTTCGGCATCGACCGCTCGTTCAACTCGCCGGCCTCGCTGGCGCAGTCCAACACCAACGACTTCAACTACAACTGGACCAACACGGCCGTGTACGAGCTGCCGGTGGGTAAGAGCACATTTAATATCCTGGTTGGTACCGAGGCTATTAAGAACAATTCGCGGGCCATCTCGGCCTCACGCCGCGGCTACGTCGACCAATCGCCCACCTTCCAGTACCTCGACAACGGCACGGGCGTGCAGCAAAACGGCGGCGGTGAGGCTCACTCGGCCTTGTTTTCGGAATTTGGGCGACTGACCTACGACTACGACGGGCGCTACTTGGCTACCGTCAACTTCCGGCGCGACGCCTCATCGCAGTTGTCGCCTGGCATGCGGGCCCAGAATTTTTACTCCGGCTCAGTAGGCTGGAACCTGGCGCGGGAGGCCTTTATGAGCAACTTGGAGGGGATTTCATTGCTCAAAGCGCGCGTGAGTCTGGGGCAACTCGGCAACTCGGCCATTGGCAATTACCCCTACGCCTCGCTGGTGGGCAATACTGGCTACTACCCATTCGGGGGCGTGTCGACGCAGGCACTGAGCGTGGTGACTAAGGGTAACCCGAATATTCGCTGGGAAACTAGCACCCAAACCAACTACGGCCTCGACCTGGGTTTACTAAAAGGCGCGCTGCAGCTTTCGGCTGATTATTTTATCAAGAAAACGTCGAATGTGCTGCTGTTTTTGCCGCAGCCCAGCAGCGCCGGCAACGGCGGCAACCCGGCCGTGAACGCTGGTGAAATCCGCAACCAAGGCTTCGAGCTAGAGCTGAACTACCGCAACACGGTGGGCAAAAACTGGCGCTACAGCGTGAACGGCAATATGGCCACGCTGCGCAACCGAGTAGTGTCACTGGGCACGGCCACGCCCATCGTGGGCGGCCGCATCGACAATAACTACTACGCCACGCTAACTAGTGTGGGCCAGCCCATTGGCTCGTTTTACCTGCTGAAGACGGAGGGTATTTTTCAGACTGCGCAGGAGGTATTTACCCACGCCTACCAGGGCCCCGGCATTCAGCCGGGCGACGTGAAATTTCAGGACATCAGCGGGCCCGACGGGGTGCCCGATGGGGTGATTGACGGCTACGACCGCACGTTTGTGGGTAGCCCAATTCCGAAAATAACCTATGGCCTGACGGGCAACATCAGCTTTAAGAATATTGACCTGAGCTTGTTTTTCCAGGGGGTGCAGGGCAACAAGCTCTACAACCAGGTAAACACGGATATTGAGGGCTTCTACCGCGCCTTTAACCTCACCGAACGGGCGGCCACCAACTACTGGACCGGCCCCGGCAGCACCAACCAGTTTCCACGCCTGTCCTGGACCGGGGCCTCCAACAACAAGCAGCCCTCCGACCGCTTTCTGGAAGACGGTTCGTACCTGCGCCTCAAGAACGTGCAACTCGGCTACACCTTCAGCGACAAGCTGCTGCACCCGTTGCGCATTGCCTCGGTGCGCGTCTTCGCCAGCGTGCAGAACCTGCTGACGTTCACCAAGTACACCGGCCTCGACCCCGAGCAGGGCACCAACAGCAACTCGCTCGGCGACGGGGTGCGGGCCACCGGCATCGACTTCGGGACTTACCCCTCGGCGCGCACCTTCACGGTGGGCCTCAACGCTGGCTTTTAACTACTTCGCTCTTCTATTTCTATGAAAATCCCACCCACCGCCCTCCTGCTGGGGGCTTTGCTAGTTACCACGGTTGGCTGCAAAAAATTCCTGGACCAGCCCGTGCTGGGGCAGTACGAATCCAGCCAGTTTTTTACTTCCGACACCAACGCTATTCTGGCCGTGAACGCGGCCTACGTGCCGCTCTCGTTCCGCGATGGCGGCTCGAACGTGCTGTGGGTGCTCGGCGATGTGGCCTCCGACGACGCCGTGAAGGGCAGTAACCCCGGCGACCAGGCCGACTTCGAAAACATTGATATCTTTAACATTACGCCCATCAACGCGGCCGTGGAAGCCCAGTGGCGGCGCAATTACGACGGCATATTTAAGTGCAACGTGGTGCTCGACGGCCTACCCGCCAGCAATACCAGCGTGAGCGCCACGGTGCGGCAGCAGGTGGTGGGGCAGGCGCAGTTTCTGCGGGCCTACTATTACTTTCAACTGGCGGCCATTTATGGCAACGTGCCGCTGCGCCTGAAGGTGGAAACGCCCGAAGAGCTGCAAAGCCCGGCCGTGCCCCAAGCTCAGATTTTTGCCCAGGTAGAGCTGGATTGCCAGGCCGCAATGGCCGCCCTACCCCCCACCTGGACCGGCACCGACGTGGGCCGTGCCACCAAGGGCGCCGCCATGGCGCTGCTCGCCAAAACCTACCTCTACGAGCAGAAGTGGGCCCAGGCCGCCCAAACGGCGCAGGCCGTGGAGGCGCTGGGCACCTACAGCCTGCTGCCAGTATTTGCCGACAACTTCCGGGCGGCTACGAAAAACAACGCGGAGGCCATTTTCTCGGTGCAGCACACCACCGGCCTCAGCCCTACCCAGGGCAATAACCTCAACCAGTGGTTTGCCCCGCGCCCGCAGAATGGCTACGGCTTTTTCCTACCCACCCAAAGCCTGGTCGACAACTTCGAGCGCACCTCGGCGGGCGTGGTTGACCCGCGCCTCGACTACTCGGTGGGGCGCGCGGGGCAGTCGTTTTTCGGCGTGCCCTTCGACCCGACTTGGGCCACCACGGGCTACGTATCGAAAAAGCACTTGCAGCCGCTCACAGAAATACCGACCACGACCAAGGGTGACGGCAACCTGAACTTCCAAGCTATTCGCTACGCCGAGGTGCTGCTGATTGATGCCGAGGCGTCTAACGAAGCTGGCAACAACGCCAACGCCCTGAAGGCGCTGAATCAAGTGCGCAAGCGGGCCCGCGAGAGCTACCTCTACGATAATACCTTGCCGGGCGCGGGCACCGTACCCACCGGCCTGCTGCCTAACATAACCCTGACCGACCAAGGCCAGCTGCGCGACGCCATCCGCCGCGAGCGGCGCGCCGAGCTGGCCCTGGAATTTCAGCGGTTTTTCGATATCGGGCGCTACGGCCAGGCCTACGCGCAGCAGGCGCTGGCCGACCGGCCAAATTTCAACTACGCCCGCAACCGGTTTTTCCCCATTCCGCAAAGCGAGCGCGATACCAATAAAGCCTTGTAGCCGCCGTGCTTTCCCACCCCCTTACTCCCTGTGCCATGAAAAGCTCGAAATTTTACGCGCTCGTGCTGTCCGTACTGCTGCTCGGGGCGCTGACTTTCGCCTCGTCGTGCTCTAAAAACGACGATAATGCTCCTGTGGGCAACGTTGACAAAGCGAAGCTCACGGCCCTAATTGATTCTGCCACGGTAGGTTACAACGCCGCCGTGGAGGGCAATAAGCCCGGCAACTACGCCCCTGGTTCTAAAGCCGCCCTCAAAACAGCCCTTGACCTATCGACGGCCACGAAAAATGACGCCAGCTACAACCAAGCGCAGGTAAACGCGGCCACGGCCAACCTGCGGCGCGCCGTGGTGGCCTTCAAATCGGCGCTCATTCAGGAAGTATCGGTAGCTAACCTGGTGGCGCAGTGGAAGTTTAGCGGCAACGCCAACGACGCCACGGCCAACGCCAACAATGGCAAGCTAAGCTCGGGGCCCATTGGCCCCGGTACGGCGCCCGGCGATGGCGGCACCTTACCGGTGTTGGTCGCCGACCGGTTTGGCCAGGCCGGGCAAGCCTACGAGTTTACCAATGGCGCCTACATCGAGGTGCCCTATAAGGCGGCCCTGAATCCGCAGGCTCTCACTATGAGCTTGTGGTGCAAGCGCTTCGATAGCAATTCTGACAATTATATGCTGTCGCTGAACCGCTGGACGGGCTACAAATTCCAGCTGCAAGGGGCTGGCAAGCCCTTCCTCACCATTTCCACTACCTCAGCCATTGCGGACAAGGACGCGGACTCCGGCATTGTGCCCGTAAACGTGTGGACGCACGTAGCCGTGTCGTACGCCGACGGCAACATGCGATTCTACATCAACGGCGCGCTGGTCAAAACCTACACCGACGTGAAGGGACCGCTGCTGACCGTGCCCCAGCCCGTGGCGCTGTGCATTGGCCAGCAGTTGCCCAAGAATATCTATAATAGCACGCCCACTGGCGGCCAGGCCACGGGCTACTTCGATTACTACGGGCCAGCTTATTTTAAAGGCCAGCTGGACGAAATCCGCCTCTACAACCGCGTCTTGACCGATGCCGAAGTGCAGTCCATCTATACCATCGAAAAATAGCGCGCTCCCCTACCCTAGTCCCACCCTCAACCCCCCGAACCTGCATGCGTATTTCCACCCGCCACGCCCCCGTTTTCACTGGCCCTATTGCCACCCTGGCGCTGGCCCTGCTAGCCGGCTGCAATGGCCAGTCCGGTGCCACTTCGGCCACTGCCCCCCCCGCTGCCGCCACTGCCGGTGGCACCGACTGGGCCCTGCTGAACTTCGCTAAGCTAGACAGTATCAACCCCATCATGGGGCCTAGCACGGTGGGCAAGTTTTACGACCCTATCTTGGGCAAGCCTGTGCTGTGGGAGGAAAAAGATGTCTTTAACCCCGCCGTGGTGGTGCGCGAAGGCAAGATTTACATGCTGTACCGGGCCGAGAACAAAATCACCACTTTCGGCAAAGCCTCGCGCATTGGGCTGGCCAGCAGCACCGATGGCATTCATTTTCAGCGCGAGCCGGAGCCCGTGCTTTACCCCGCCAACGACGACCAGAAGAAGTATGAGTGGCCCGGCGGCACCGAAGACCCACGGGTAGTGGAAAGCGACGACCACACCTACTACATGACTTACACGGCTTACGACGGCCAGCTGGCGCGCCTGCACGTGGCCTCCTCGCCCGACCTGCACCACTGGACGAAGTACGGCAACGTTTTCGCCCAGGCGGCCGGGGGCAAGTACCTGGATAAGTGGACCAAATCGGGCTCCATCGTGTCGCGCTACGAGCCCGATGGCCGCATCGTAGCCACCAAAATCAAGGGCAAGTACTGGATGTACTGGGGCGATGCCCAAATTTGGCTGGCCACCTCCGACGACCTCATTCACTGGACGCCCGTGGAAATGGCCCCTAGCGAGGAGCCCCCCGTGCCGTTGCGCGCCCAGGCCCTGACCATGCCCACGCTCAAAATCATCTTGCCTACCCGCGCCGGCAAGTTCGACAGCGACTTAGTAGAATCGGGGCCGCCGGCCATGCTCACCGACCAGGGCATTCGCCTGATTTATAACAGCCGCAACGTGCCCTCGTTTGGCGACAAAAACCTGCCCGAAGGTACGTACTCGGCGGCTCAGGCGCTCTTCGACAAAGACGACCCGACCAAGCTGCTTCAGCGTACCGACACCTACTTTATGCACCCCGAGAAGCCCTACGAAACCACCGGCCAGGTCAACCAAGTAGTATTCTTGGAAGGCTTGGCCCGCTTTAAGTCTAAGTGGTTCCTCTACTACGGCACCGCCGATTCGAAGATTGCCGTCGCCTCGCGGCCTGAGTAATTTAGAATGTCCGGACTTCTTTCCTAAAAGCAGCGGGCTGAGAGCTAGGAGAAAAGAGGCGGCTGAAAAATTACCTGAGCATGCCGGTCTGCCTTGCCACCCCGGTCGGCCTACCCCCTACCTTGCTCCGCATGGCTGCCTACCTCAGCTTTGACACACTCCTACGGCCTACCCCCTACTGTGCTCGTAAGCGGGGCCTTGGCAGGCCGGGCACAAAGTACTAGACGCTACTTTTCAATACGCTAGGCGGTATAGCTGATGCGTATCAGGTTTATTAATCGACAAAAGCCGCTTCTCAAATTGGGAGGCGGCTTTTGCGTTTTACAGCTCACAAAGAAGTGTTGATAATAGTGATGCACTGGCAGGCTACCACGAAGCAGACGGCCTCATGGTAGTGGGTGCCGGCTACAGACTAGCGCCAGAATTGCCCGCTAGTTTGGTAACCAAACACGCTATTTATTCTGCTGAGTTGGCCCTGGCACTTGCCTCTTGATTAGGCCCTAAGCCGGGCCGGGCAGCCACAGCCAAAAGTTAAGATGCCGCAGACTCGCCCATTTTTTCGCCATGTCAACCACGTTACGGGCATCAGGGCTCGTGCCCCGGAACCCGAGCGCTACCCCTACCATTTTCGCACAGAGTGTGCGGTTGGCCAGTGGGTGAAGAAGCGGGGGCACTGGCAGTATTACCTAGCCCGCCCGGGCGAAGAGCGAGCGCAATGCCCCGTTTGTATTGAGCTCCAGGCAACGCTACCCACCGGCTAGCTATAGTAGCTACTTGCTACCCCCAGCCGGCACCGCTTGCTCAGCCCCAAATCAGGACGAAGGTGCCGCTGATGATGAGCAGCGCGCCCACGCCCACATGCCAAGTTAGCTTTTCGCCTAAGAACACAACGGAGAGCACTAGGGCAATGGCCACGCTGAGCTTATCGACCGGCGCCACCTGCGAGACTTTGCCCAGCTGCAAGGCGCGGAAATAAAATAGCCACGACAAGCCCGTAGCCACGCCCGACAAACCCAGGAAAATGAGGTTGGTACGAGTAAGCAAGTGAATTTTCTCCACTCCGCCCTGAAAGTAGGCGATGCCCCAAGCCAGCAGTAGGATAACGACCATGCGGATGGCCGTGGCCAAGGTAGAATCAACGCCTTGGATGCCAATTTTGGCCAAGATGGCGGTAAGGGCAGCAAACACGGCCGAGAGCAAAGCATAGAACCACCACATAGGAACGAATAGTAAAAAGCAATTAGATACTCCCTGCGCTATTTACCAAACTCTAGCACCCGGAACGTGCCAGGCACAATGCTAGGCCGCGGCTTTGGGTTCTCGGTGGTGGCGGCCGGGGTAGGGCCCAGGTCGGCGGTGCAGGTATACAGGTGGTTTTGGGGGTCTTTGGCCACAGTGCGGGCGCCCTTAGCGGTAGGAATGGTGGCGACCACCGTGTACTTGTCGGGAGTATCCTGGTGGATGACGGTGAGCGTGCCATCGCCGCCATTTGTGGTCACGATGTTGCCGGTAGCCGAGTCGAAAGCGGCCCCATCCACTCCACTGCCGATGGGCAGCACGGCCACCTGTTTGCCGGTTTTGCTATCGGTGACGACCAGCTTTTCGTTGGCGCAGGCGCTGAAGAGGCGGTTGTTTTTGGCATCGAAAGCCAGGCCGGTAGGCTCGGCCCCGGGAGCTAGCGCGTAGCGATGCCGTACGGCCAGCGTTTTGGCATCGAATTCGATGACTTCGCTTTTGTCTTCGATATTGACGAAAATATGGCCTTTACCATCGGTAGCGGGCACTTCTACATCGCCGCCCAGCTCGGCGGTGCCCACTACTTGGCCGGTGGCCGGGTCGAGCACGCTGCTCTTGCCGCCGTCGTTGCTGAAGGCAAATACACGTTTAGAGAATGCGTCGTAGAACAGGGCATCGGGCTTGGGACCGGTAGCAATGGTGCCGAGGTTTTTGAGCGTTTTCAAATCGAAGATGACGCAGAAATTATTACGCCCGCAGCTGACGTAGCCCCGGTTGGCGCTGGGCACTACAGCGATGCCGTGCGCAGCAGGCGTGTTAGGAATTGCGCCGATGACTTTGTGAGTTTTGAGGTCAATGACTTCAGTTTGGGTGCCGTGCGCCACGTAGAGGCGCTCGCCGGCCGGGTCCACGGTTAAGAAATCCCAACCTCCTTCGCCCCCGATGGGAATAGTGCGGAGCAGATGGTAGGGCGCGGCGGCCGTTTGGGCCTGGGCGATAGGAACCGCACCAAGTAGAGCCAGCGACGTGGCCAAAAGCAAATTTTTCATGGTTTAAGGAGGAGAATCTAAGGGCTTAGGTAGGCGCTTTGACCGAAGTCAGCTCGGTCGGCAGAAGCCGCAGGGCAGCGTAGATAAGTGGATAACGAGCCCCAACTACCAAGCAGAGCAAAATGAGTGACAAGCCCTGGGTGCCGAAGCCCAGACCGTTTTTGGCCACGGGCTTGGTGAGTAAAGTACCGAATGCGGCCCCGAAGGGCCGGATGAGCACAAAGGCAATCGCAATGCCGCCAACGCACGCACGGCCAGCCACACTGGGCCAGACAATGATGGGTAGTGGCAGCCAACGCAGCTGGTGGTGGGCCTAACCACAGCAGAGAAGTAAGAGACGTGCGTAGGTCTATCATCAGAAAGTGGCAGCCTTTAGTTACCACTCTCCGCCACGCCAGCTAGCAGCTAGTGCCGGGAAGTACAGACCGCTCGCCAGCCACTGGTAGACAAGAGTAGGAGCCAATTCTAGAGGGACCCTGTGCACGCTGGCGCCGAATCGATACTTACACTTTGATTGCCGCAGCAACCTCATCGGTCCCTCAACCAATAAGTCTACGTACGCCACTGCTGCGCCTATTGCCTGTGACTTGCCGCTTGCTCCAAAGCCGGAGCCCCTACCCCACCGGACCGCTGATTGAATTCGACGCGCAAGGTGTGGCGGACCGGGTTGGCATCGTAGTCGTAGCGCACTCGAAAGCCATAAAAAGCGCAGATGTGCTGCACGATACTCAGGCCCAAGCCAGGCGAGTCGGAGGCCGCATTATGCTTGCGAAACCGCTCAAAAAAGCGTGTCGGCTCTCCCTCAATGGCGGGGCCAGTATTGCTGACTTCGAACGCCGTGGGGCCTAAGGCTACGGCAATGTGTCCACCGGGATAATTATGCTTGATAGCATTTTGCAGCAGGTTGTGCACCAGTGAGTCGGCCAGGCCAGGGTGCATGGCGCGGGTAGGCAGGTCCGGCGCGATGTCCACATTCAAGTGCAGGGCGCGAGCTTCGAGCAGGGGTTCGAGCACGGCCACGCGGTCGCGCAGCACCTGGTCGAGACTGACGGGCATCAACTGGGCGGGGGCAAACTGGTGGTTTTCGAGGCGGCTCAGCAGCGTCAGGGCTTGGTGCAGGCGCGAGAGACGCTGGGTAGCCTGGAGTAGTTCGCCCAGCAAGGTCATCGTCGCTTCGTCTTCCGTCAACGAGGGGGCTTGCAGCAATTGCTCCATTTTGGCCTGCATAATGGCCAGCGGCGTCTGGGTTTCGTGGGCCGCGTTTTCGGTGAATTCGCGCAGGTTTTCGTAGTCGGCTACCAAGCGCTCACTCAGCTGATTGAGCGCCTGATTAAGCTCCGCAAATTCTGCAATGGCCGGGGCAGGCAGGTCTAGCGGCTGGTGCAGATGCAAGTCGTAGGCCCGCAGCCGGGCCAGCGTGTGCTGAAACGGTCCCCACAACCGCCGAGCCAGCCAACGGTTCAGGCCAATTACGCCAAACACCAGCACCACTAGCGCCCCCAGCATCACGCCCAGTACTACCCGCAGCAAGTCGTGGGTTTCGACCAGCGACTTGCGCAGGGTAATCCACTCGGCCGGTTGGCCTGCGGCCACAGGCAATAGCCGAAACGTAAGCTGGCGATGCGGCACCAGTTCCTGCTCTACCGGGTCGAGCAGTAGCGTATCACTAAAGCCCGTGGGCCGCGGGCTACTACTGCGGCTCAGCTGGTAGGCAAACAGGGTAGGCGGCAGGCGCTGCTCGCGCGCCACCAGCTGCTGCACGTACAGCTGCTCATTGTAGAGCTGCTCGTCGGCCTCATGGCGAAGGGCCCAGTTCAGGCGCAGCAGCAGCAGGCCGCTGGTTAGGGCAAACAGCCCGGCCATCAGCGGCACATAGTAGCGAGTGGTGGCTGCTAGTAGCTTCATAAAAGATGGAGTAATGGGTTACTCCGTTATTCTGCGCTGAGCTTGTAGCCCACCCCGTAGAGGGTGCGGATATAGTTATCAGCACCGCGCTCCTGTAACTTTTTGCGCAGGTTTTTGAGGTGGGTATAAATGAAATCCAGCGAGTCGGCCGCGTCAACTTGGTCGCCGCAGAGGTGCTCGGCAATAGCTTCCTTCGTGAGTACCCGGCCGGGGTTAGCCAGCAAATACAGCAGTAGGTCGTACTCCTTGCGGGTCAGGGCTAAGGGCTGGCCGCGCACCAGCACCTCATTGAGTTCGGGCCACACCAGCAGGTCGCGAAACACGATGTGGTGCTGCCCCTGAAACTGCCGCCGCCGAATAATGGCCCGCAAGCGGGCATTCAGTTCGGAGAGGTGGAACGGCTTTACCAAATAATCGTCGGCCCCTAAGTCGAGACCCTTAATGCGGTCGTCGAGGCCGTTGCGGGCGGTTAGCACCAGCACCCCGGCGGGCGAACAGTCGGCCTTCAGGGCCCGCACTAGGTCGAGGCCATCGCCATCGGGCAGGGTCAAATCCACCAGTACGCAGTCGTACCGGTAGAGCTTGATTTTCTCGTATGCTTGCGCAAAACTGACGGCCACTTCTACTACGTAGCCGTTCTGGCAGAGCGCGTCGACCACCGTTTTGCGCAGGGCAGCTTCGTCTTCGACAAGGAGCAATTTCATAAGCAATGAGCTACAGGTGTTTTGGCTGTTAGCACAAAGCACGCTCCCAATTCTGGAGCAATTCTGGCAATTTCTGGAGTAATTCTAGCAATTGGTAGCTGTAGTGCTTAATCACACCCCTACAGCTCAAAAGAATTCTCCATACTTAGCCGCTAATGCATGGTTTATGAATGGCTTAGTTTACCCTACCCCCTCCCATTAAGCTAAACCGCCCTGTACCCTACCGATTTGCACCTGTAGCAGTGGGCAGTTTATTGGGGCTGAGGGCGACCAGCCAGGTATCGCCCGCGCCGGGCACTAGGCTGTTATGCTTGAGATTGCCAAGGCCCCCACTGGCTGTGGCCGATGACAATAAAGAGCCGGTAGGCTGCCTGACGCCGCTCGCGTTGCAATAGGTGAGAGAAGGGATGCTTTTTGTGCGCGCCGCTTGCCTCTGGTTTGCCTGTGGTGGCAGTGGCAGTAGTAGCTGGGTTCTTACTGTAAATACATTTACAGTGCTGTCTTCAACTCCGCTTACAACTGCTCGTTTTGGCGCCGCAAGCGCCGGCAGAGCACCCGAAGAATGGTGCGCAACACTTCGCCGCGCTCTTCCAGTACATCGTAAAAATCAGCTTGGTCGAGCCGAAAGGCCCGCACTGGCCCTTGTGCCACGGCGGTAGCCGACCGGGGCTCGGCGTCCAGCAGCGCGAGTTCCCCAAAAAAATCGCCAGGGCCGAAGGTTGCCAGGGAACGCGCTCCGTCGAAAACAGTCACCGCGCCCTGGCAAACAATGAATAACGACGCCCCCAGGGTGCCTTTGTGGAAGATTTCTGCCGCCGCCTCAAAGGTTACTTCCTGCATAATCGGCACAATAGCCGCGAGGACGTTTTCGGGCGTTTCTGCAAACAAAGTAGTGCCTTTCAGCATCCGCACGCGCGCTTGCACCGAAATACAGGATTCTGACCCTGAATCATTTATCGACAAGGAAGCAAGGGCTGGGTACTGCGCAAGGAGCGTGTCGTAGGCCGCTGGCCGCTGCACGGGTAGCCGCTGCCACACGGCGTAGGCACTTTCCCGAATCAGGGGGTCGGCCGAGAACAGGTGCGGATAAAGGTGCGCCACCGTATCGGGCTGCGGACGCCACTGCCGGAGTGCGACGCCAACAGTCCAGGCAGAAAACGCCGCTACCCCGCACCGCACCAAGAGGGTTTGGATAGGCTCGGCCGCCGTGAGCGGGCCGAGCAAACTGTCAAATGCTTGCAGCTTATCGGGCAGCTGGCCGGTGTCTAGCAGCGCCAAGAGCCCCCGGTAGAACGGGGCAGGAATCAGGTTGTGCAGGGGCGCTAGGGCGCTGGCTTGCCGTTCGCCGGCTAAGTGCTTGACGTTGCGCAGCGCGGCTACGAGCGGCGGCCGTTCGTATACCTGTAACAACAACCCAAGCAGGCGCTGCCGGCCCTGGCCCAGCTCATAGTGCAGTGCCGCTTGCAGCTCGGCATCGGCCGTCGCCATGCCGTGCAACAGGGCTTGCGCCAACTGCATTTCCTCCTCCAAAAGCCGGTGAAACAAGGGAGCATCGGCGGGTACCGATGCAAAACTGCTCAGGGCCCGCAAGGCAGCTGCCCGCGCTGGCAAGCTAGTCCCTTGGGCCATTGCCACCAGCTGCTGCCGGGCGGCGGGGGTAGCAAGGCGGGCCCCTACCTGCGCTAAGCGATATAGGTGTGGCTTATCCAGTTCCTTCGTCAGCGCTTCCTGCACCAGCGCCAAGCTGGCTGGCCCGAAGCGCACTAGCTCGTCGGCGGCCGGCTCCCACGCTGCTCGCCCGCCCCGGCCGGTTAATAATTGGGTTAGCAGCGCGCGGCTGGGTACTTCCTCTGCGTTCGTTGTGCTCGGCAGGGGGTAGCGCAAGCCCAGCACCCACTTTAGTTTGGTGCAAAGCCATTGGTATGATGCAGTAAGCGAATGCCATTTTTCCATGCGAGACGTTGGCTTATAGCAGGTTCTCGGCCGGGGTAGGGAGATGCGCTGGCGGTAGCTGTCCTTACTGGTGCAAGGCGCGCTTCTTCACGAGCCCGCCCTTTATATCGCTGATGCTTTGCATAAAGACAAAGGCTTGAGGGTCAATTTTTTGAATTTCCTCCGTCAGCTCCACTACTTCCAAGCGGGTAATAATGGTGAACACGGCTTCCATTTTTAGGTGCCGCTTGCCATGCGACCCGAAGCCCTGCGTGCATTCATACACGGTAGCCCCGCGATGCAGCTTCTCGGTTATGGTCCGCCGGATTTCAGTGCTATGGTGGGAAATGATGGTGAGGCCCGTGTATTCTTCGATGCCAACCAGAATGAAATCTACCGTTTTGGCCGCCGCCAGGTAAGCCAAAATGGAATACAGCGCTGTTTCTACCGACAGCAGCCACGCTGCCACCCCAAAGATTAGCACGTTGATAATTAGCACAATATCCCCCACAGAGGCGGGCAGCTTGTGCGTCAAGTAGACGGCCAGAATCTCGGTGCCATCCAGCACGCTACCCCCACGCATCGCCAGCCCCGACCCCGCGCCCAGAAAGAAGCCCCCAAATACGGCAATCAACAGCTTGTCGTGCGTGAGCGGGGGAAAGGAAACCACCAGCAAGGCCCCGGCTAGGGCCAGAATGGTAAGCAGCGTTTTGAGGGCAAACCTGCGCCCAAGCTGATAAAAGCCTAGGACTATAAACGGAATATTAATCAGCAGAATCAGCAGCGACAACGGCAGGCCCGTAAGCTGGCTGGCCATCAACGCGATGCCGGTCACGCCACCATCGATGAAGCTATTAGGCAACAGAAAGCCTTTTAAACCCAGCGCGGCCGAAAACACGCCCAGCAATAACAATCCGCCAGGCAGTAGCCTCGGCCATATGCCGCGCCGGGCGGCGTGGCGTGGCACGCCCGCTGCGGTCGGAAAAGCAGATACTGTCATACAAAGAGCATAAAGTCTGCATAAATATATGAAATTCAAACGTCTAACAAAAACACCCCACGCCTTCAAGTAAGCAGAAATAGTATAAATCTGGTGAGCTGGTCTGCTTTCGAAGTACTGGCAAACTGCTGCCGGGGCCGTTGACCAAGGTGCACGTAAGAAGGCCGCTTTGCAGCTGACTACTACCGCCGCGGCCCGCACAAGCAGGTGAGCGCGGAACCCAACCACTTGTTTAAAAACCCTACCCCGAGGTTCTAGCCAAAGTAGCCCCCAGCTTACGTAATCTGAGCGCAGTTATTTCAGCAACACCTTGGGCTGAGCACCCTAAGTATTCCATTAAAATCCACACCAAGGAGTTCATGCGTTCATGGCGGTCTTCATTTTGACGCGCCAAGCCATAGCCTAACGCGGCGGCTCCTGCGACCCGCGCCAGCTTCAGTATATCCTAGCGCAGCGTAAGCCCTACCCCTTCTCGCCTGCCTTACGCGCTTCTGACTGATAGCGAGTATAAATTCACTTAAGTATAGCGTGAATAATTGCGGCAATCTAGCTAGGCGAGACAGTTTAAGCAATAGTAAGTTATTGTATATAAAATCTTTGCAGGGTCTAATAAACTAGCAGTGCCAACGCTTGTAATTTAGTCAATGTAAGTAGCTTCTTCTCCCTAGATAATTATTGACAATTGATTGTTATGGCAGCCTCACTGCCCCGCGAGCACACCTCAAGCCTTAGCATCCACAGCAAAATGCATTATCAAAATAGGCAAGAATTTAATTCGTTAAGCTCTTTATATGCAGTAAACGCGGCCTGTTTTCTTCGATTGACTTATAGTAAAAAGTAGAAATAATAAGCTGGCCCTAAAATGAGAATTCCGCAAATAAACCCAGCAAGGGCATTTGCAAGTTTCTTACTTACCAATACCCTTGAATTCGCTGACATTATAGCTATTTAAATCCACGCATTGAACGCATTAGTGCTTGACGTCACTTCAGGTGCTAATGCGTTTAATGCGTGGATTTAATTTTTTTTACTACGCGCAACGTTGGTTGCTCGACCAGGTGATAAAAAACGAAAGCAAATCCGCAAGCAATCACTGTAATGCATAAGATACCAAAAACATGCTGGGCAGCTGTTTGAGGAAGAAATATCTTTACTAATAAAAACTCAGTGACCGAACCGACCATAATGTGCGTAAGGTATAATGAAAAAGAAATTTTACCTAAGAAGGTAAACAATCGATGTTTTAGTTTAGAGAAAATAATAATTCCTGCTGTACCTACACCAAAAGCAGCAGCTAAGGGACCTACTGTCAGCCATGTTAGAATAAAAAACAAAGCGAGCGTTAGTGCGAATGGCACAGCTGAAACCCGATTTTTATAATAAAGCAAGGCCGTACCGCCAATGGCAAAAAGTGAACTATAATGAAAATAGAGATAAGATGGAAAGCCAGGGATAAAATTGGGCAAGCTTAACAGCATAAACGCTAACACAAAGAGACCAAACTTGCTGTTTTTAAATACCGACTTGAATAATATACCAACCAAAACATAAAACTGAAATTCGATAGCTAATGTCCAATTGACACTATTAAACCAACGCAAATCTCCGCTACCAGTATATAGAAATAAAATATTACGAAGAATCAATTCTAATGATGGACTATGGTATGGTGGGTTGTTATGGTGGATGAATCGGCTGATAACATACCCTTGAATTAACAGCAGCAGCATAGCGAAATAAGCAGGCGGGCAAATGCGCAGTATACGCTTACCCATGTAATTTGCAAAATGCTTTACTTGGTAATTTGTTTCCCAAAGGCTATAAGGTATTACAAAGCCAGAAATAACAAAAAACACTTCTACCCCCATATTGCCCCATGAAAACAAATCACGCAATACAGGCGAATAAAATTTTGCTAATGTTCCACCCGTTACATGATTGAGCATTGGGGGGCCCCCAGAAAAGTGGTAAAGCATAACACTTAGTGCAGCGAATCCCCTTAAAAAATCTAATGAGCTCACATGCCCGCGCCTGGACACGGCAGTTTCTGTTAGCGTAGGAGTAACAAGAATAGTTGTCTCACTAATGGCACTACGTTCTTTAATAGTCATTTAATGTATTCTCAGGGTTTTATAATAGTGTTTCTAGCTAAACCGAAGCAATGGATATATCAGAAGCGTCGGGGTGCTATAGCAATCCTCAGTAGAGAATTGCCGGTGTTGCTTGTGAAAATTTAGGTTATGAATAAAATGGATTTGTTTTGCCAGCCCAGCTTTCGGGTCTCGTTAAAGTAATTTAAGGTGTAAAGGTACCTATTAAGGTTTCGGTAAAGTATGTTCGCTACTTTAGCTTCAGCAGAAGCGGTGTCAGTTGGTTATCTCGCCCTGGCAAATGAGTTTGCGGACTTTATTTCGCTCGTTATCCTCGGTAGATTCATACCTTGTTTCTACTCCGCTGTCGCAAGTGAACTGCAGGCGTGGCCCAGGCCTGCCTAAAAGGTATTACATCTCTCACTAGGGGCCACGGCCCGTCAAGACAGGCTAGTACTCGGCCATGAACTTCCAAGCTCTTGTGGACTCCCATGCCGCCTTGGCTACCTTGCCTTAAGCAGCCTGCTAGTCCTTCATGGGCTCTTAAAGTCCGCAGGAATCCTGGTTCCAGCACTTAGCATAAAGCTGGGCTTTGGCCTAAAACGGCGCAAAATGACTAGCTACCCCCCGTTAGAATGCATAGGCTACGCACCCGGCACACTGATTTCTGTGGCATTATGCGCTAGGCAAAGAACCCATATAAGCGGCGAGGTCCTGCTCGGCAGGCTGCGGGCTGCCCGCAAGCGATGCCTGAATGCGCGCTCGCTCCGCCGCCGTTTTGTTCTGGCTCAGCTTCTTTTGGGCTTGCAGGTCAGTGACTACCAGCTCAAAAGCGACAATGCCCGCCGCCATCTTGGTTTTGTACTCGGCCGGCAGACGCTCCCACTGCGGCTGATAGGCCGCCTCAAAGCAAGCGATGGTGGCTTCTAGAATTTCGAAGGTGCGTGCCTCCTCCGTCACCACCTGGGCGCGGCCGTAGGCGTGCACGGCCACGTAGTTCCAGGTCGGCACGCTGCGCTCCTGGTCGTAGTGAGTGGGCGAGATGTAGGCGTGCGGGGCGCTGAAAATGACCAGCGCCACTTGGTTGGCCAGGTCCCGCCACTGCGGATTGGCTTTGGCTAGGTGCGAAAGCAAGCGAACCTCGCCGCCCTGCACTGACACCACAACGGGCAAATGAGTGGCAACGGGCTGCCCCCCACTAACCGTGACGAGGGTAGCAAAACTGTAGCGCTGCATGAAGGCGACCTGCTCGGGCTGGTCCGCGAAGCGGAAGGCGGGCGGCGTATACATAAGCAGACTAGGCTAAGCGCTTGATGATAAACCCATTGTCCACCGGTGTCATACCCAGGGCCGGGTAATAGGGCATGGCAGCTGGCGCCGCTAGCAGCAGGAGCATACTTTCATCGCCCACGGCTTCCTTGGTTAGGGCCACCAGGCGCTTGCCGATGCCCTGGCGCTGGTAGTCTTGGTGCACCGCAAGGTCGGACAGGTAGCAGCAGTAGCAAAAGTCACTCAGCGACCGCGCTACCCCCACAAGCTGGTCGCCCGCCCAAGCCGAGATAACCAAGTTGGCGTGCTGGTACATCTGGGCAATGCGGGCGGGGTTTTCAATGGGGCGCACGAGGCCCGCACTGCGGTAGAGGTCAATCACTTGCGCTGGGGTAGGCTGGGCATCTAAGGTGTACGTAATAGGCATGGCTAGGCGACTTAAAAAGGGATTGGCTACTCTAGGCAGGAGCCAAAACTAGCAGCCGTCTGGTCGGTTGCATTGGTCCAGTTTGCAGAATACTACTCGACCAGTTAGGCCATGCTTCCTTATCAAACTCTTCTTACCCTCGACCGCCGCGCCCCCACTACCTTGGCGCAGCAACTGAGTACCGCATTGATGAGCCTCATCCAACAGGGCATCATCCCTGCTGGCACGCGCTTGCCTGGGGCCCGCACGCTGGCCGCGCTGCTGCACGTGCATCGGCAAACGGTGGCCGGAGCGTTTGAGGAGCTCGCCGCGCAGGGCTGGCTAGAGCTGCGCCCGGCGCGGGCCCCGGTGGTGAGCCAGCAGCTGCCCGAAGTACACGCGCAGCCGCTGGCCAGTGGCCCGCCACACGTCGCGCACCGCGCGGGCTTTGCCTTTCGCGCCCGCTCCGCAGCGGCCGAGCCGTGGCCTACCCCCTCGACGCAGTGGCTCGACGATGGCTCGCCCGATAGCCGGCTCGCCCCGCTGGCGGCGCTGGCCCGCAATTATCGGCGGGCCACCCACCACCTGCTGCACCCTACCTACCTGGGCTACACCGACCCCAACGGGTCGCGGCGCTTGCGCCAGCAGCTGAGTCAGTATTTGCGCGCTACCCGGGGGGTGCCGGCCGACCCCGAGCATATTTTCACCACGCGCGGCAGCATCATGGGGCTGTACCTGCTGGCGCAATTAGTGCTAGAGCCCGGCGATACCGTAGTGGTGGCCGACTACGGGTACCGGTCGGTCGAAACCATTTTTGGGCAGTGCGGAGCCCAGCTACAGCGCGCCGGGCTCGACGAGCAAGGGGTAGTGGTAGACGACGTAGCCGCGCTCTGCCAGCGCCACCGGGTACGGCTGCTCTACCTCACCCCGCACCACCACTACCCTACCACCGTTACGCTTTCGGCGGCGCGCCGGATGCAACTGCTGCACCTGGCGGAAGTCCACGATTTTATCATCCTGGAGGATGATTACGATTTTGATTATCACTACGAAAGCAGCCCCATCCTGCCCCTGGCCAGCGCCGACCGGCAAGGCCGCGTGCTCTACGTAGGCTCGCTGAGCAAGGCCCTATCCCCGGCCGTTCGCCTAGGCTACGTGGTTGCGCCCCCCGATATTATTGCGGCCCTAGGCCCTTTGCGGCGGCTTGTGGACCGGCAAGGCGATGCGCTCCTAGAGGAAGCCGTGGCCGAGCTACTGGCCGAAGGCGAGCTAACCCGGCACCTGAAACGGGCGCGCCAGCACTACCAGCAGCGCCGCGATGCGTGCTGCCAGCTGCTGCGCACCGAACTAAGCGCTTGGCTTTCTTTCAGCGTGCCGGCGGGTGGGCTGGCCATCTGGGGGTGCTGGCGCGCTGACATTGACCTACCCCTAGTTGTGGCGCACGGGCGCCGCCTAGGCCTAGCCTTCAGCGACGGCATGAGGCACCAGGGGCCAACCGGTGCCTGGGGCTTACGGCTGGGCTTTGCCTCCCTAACTGTAGAAGAAATGCGGCAGCGTATGGAGGTTCTTAAGCAGGCCTTGCAAGCCTGCTACCCGGTGGCTGGCACAGCCAGCATGGCCGAAGCACTAATTTAGCCGAAGCTATCCTAGCGCGTGAAAGCAATGCAACATTAGGCTGAGCCCCCAAAAGTGTGGCTTTCTGGACCAGACTCAGGGTTTGATGCCAATTATTTAACTCAACTGCAATGGCACCCGCCACCGCTTGCTAGAGAGACGGTTCTGCTGAGTCTGTCGAAGCATGACGCCTTTTCAGTTCGGCTTCGGAGAGTCTACTGGCTGTGCAAGAACGGAATCACTGAAAACAGTCTCTGCGGGCTAGCAAGTGTTCCTCCGGCTCAGAATTACTTCTCTACTTGCGCCGCGTGGAGTGCATCTAAGCGCTGCTGATGTTGGCTGCCCCACGCTTTTATGACCTCAATGACGGGGTCGAGCGAGTGTGCATAGGGCAAGACGTGGTAGTCTACCACCACGGGCGGGCCGGGGTGCACCGTGCGGGCGATGAACTGATGGGCTTCCAACTCCTTCAACTCCTTGGCCAGCACTTTGGTGGAGATACCCGCAACGCTGCGCTCTAACCCGCGGAAATGCCGGGTGCCGCCCCGCAGCGCCACAATGATTTGCAGCTTCCACTTGCTATTGACGACCGGCAAGGCATTGCGCAGTGCCTGCATCGCGAGGGCGCATTCTGAAAAGTCAGCGGTAGTCATGCGAGAGCGGAGAGAAAAGGCAAAAGGACTAAAACGGATGATTACCTACTGGTAATCAGGCTACCGGCTAGTAATCTGCAGTTGGCGAAAAGTACCAACAAACCGCTAGCTGATTGCTTGAGGTAATCAGAATACCCAACAGCCTACCCAACCGCTTAGTTGGCGAGCAGCGGCTCGGGGGCTGCGCGTTACGTGTCATTAGCTTGCCTTTCCTCCCTTTACCCCTTCCCCATGCAGATTCTGCAAATCATTTCCAGTGCTCGCGGTGCCGAGTCGTTCAGCACAAAACTCAGCCAAGGCATTATCGACAAGCTACTGGCTGCGCATCCGGGCAGTACGGTGGTTGTGCGCAACGTAGCCAAGCACCCGTTTCCTCACCTCGAAGAAACGCACTTGCAAGCCTACTTCGCGCCCGCCGAAGAGCGCTCGCCCGAGCAACAGCAGGCCGTGCGCCACTCCGATGAGGCAATTGCCGAAGTAATGGCGGCGGACGTACTCGTTATCGGGTCTCCGTTCTACAACTTCACTATTGCTTCTTCGCTGAAGGCGTGGCTTGACCACTTAACGCGGGCGAATAGTACGTTCCGCTACACTCCTACCGGTCCCGAAGGGCTCATTACGGGTAAAAAGGTGTACGTTGCGCTGTCCAGCGGGGGCATCTACTCCGAGGGGCCAATGCAGCCCTACGACTTCGCCGCGCCTTACCTGCGCTGGATGCTGGGTTTTCTGGGCATGCGTGATGTCACTATAGCCCGCGCCGAAGGCGTGAAGCTACCAGAATTTCAGGCGACCGCGTTGCAAAAAGGCATCGATAGCGTAGCTGTATAGGCCGGGTGGGCCGCACCCACGTGCACAAATTGCGGACTGGTCCCAGCAGTTGCTCCCGGTGCGGGGGACAGCTGCTGGGATTATTTTTTTCCTTCTGCTAAGTCTAGCGCTTATGCAACGCTGCGGACTGCAAAAGCCTCGGTTAGCCCGCCGTTGCCGCCTATTGCCCTAAATCTACCCTATTGTTAAACGTTGCCGGCGCGCGGTGGCTGCCTGGGCTGCTTCGAGTTGCTGGGTATGCGCGGCCACGCAGGTTTCAAAGTCCTTCTTTAGCCGCTGCCGTCCCTGATGCGGGCGAATTTGCTCCGTCACGTCGTAGCAGGCGGGTAGCCCGTCACTCTGCCCTGGTGCATTACCTGGCTTTCGGGCCGGTGGGCCGGGGCCAGCACGGCAGCCGTACCCTGGCACCGACGAAAGAAGCTGCACCACCTGGCCTTGTGCGCCGAGCACGGGGTAGCGGCGCGCCCCAAACTGGCGGGGGTAGGCAGGGCCTGGCGGCTTCACCGGCAGATTATATAAGTTTAGGCGGGTAGTTGGATAATGAAAGTGGTGCCGATTTCGGGCTGGCTCTGTACCGTAATCGTGCCGCCCACATTCTCGACCATGCGCTTAACCATATACAGCCCTACCCCCGTGCCTTCGACATGGGTGTGCAGGCGCTGAAATAAACCAAACAACTGGCCCTGCTGCTGCGCACTCAGCCCCAGACCGTTGTCCTGCACGGTAAACACAACGGCCGGCTCCCGGCGTTCGGCCCGCAGCCGAACAACCGGCTGGCGGGCCGGGTGCCGATACTTAATGGCGTTGCTGAGCAAGTTGTACACCACCGAGCGCAGGTTTTTGGGTGCGAAGGACACGCGCAGGTCGGGGGCAACGTCCACCAGTAGCTGCGCGGCGGCTTGCGTAAGCTGAGGGGCTAGGTCTAGGCGCACGGCTTCGACCACTTCGGCCACGGCAACCTCTTCGGTGGCCAGGTCGTGGGCCTGCTGGAGGCGGGCAATGTCGGTAAGCTGGGCAATGGTCACCTGAAAGCGCTCTACCGCACCCTGCATCATGTCTAGCAGCTGCGGAATGAGGTTGTCCGACAGGGCTGCCGAAGCAGAAATTTGCTCGCGCAAAGCCAGCAGCAGGCCTTCGATGTTGGTGATGGGCGCCCGCAGGTCGTGCGAGGCCGTGTAGATAAAGTTGTCCAGGTCCACGTTGGTGCGCGTGAGCTGGCGGTTGGCCGTGCCGAGTTCGTCGTTAGCCGTTGCTAATTCTTTGTTTATAACGACCAATTGCTCGTTGAGGGCGGCCACTTGCCGTAGCGCCTCAACCTGCTCGGTCACATCCTGCACCAATGTGTAGAAGCCAATAACCTGCCCGTCGCGCACATCGGGCACGTAATTGGTGTGGATGTGCTTGGTGAAACCTTCGCGGTAGGGCATGGTGGCCTCGAAGTCCAGCCGCTCGCCGGCCAGGGCCCGGTCCATGTAGCCGCTGGTAGCCGCGTAGGCTTGTTCGCCCACCACATCGCGCACCAGCCGCCCACGCAGCGCGGCCGGGTCTTGGTTGAACCAAGCGCGGTAGGCCTCGTTGTTGAACTGATACCGCCGCTCCCGGTCGAGGTAGCCAATGAGCACGGGGAGCGCATCGGTGAGCAGCTGAAGCCGCCGCGCGCCTTCCTCGGCCTACTGGCGGGCGCGCACCTGCTCCGTTACTTCAAAGCCAAAGAGCACGAGGCCGTCGATGCCGCCAGCCGTGTCGTAGCGCGCTTGGTAAATGAAATCGAAGTAGCGGGCTTCGAGCGGGCCGCCGCCCGACTGGGCGAAGTCCATTCGTTCCTCGCGCCCCTCAAACGTGACGCCGGTTTGTTGTACCTGGCGCAGCAGGTTTGCGCCAGGACCATCGAGTAGTTCGGGCAGCACCGCCAGAATGGGCTGCCCCAGCAATGCCCGGCCGGGAAAAAGCGCGGCGTAGCGGGCGTTCACTAACTCAAATACCAAATCGGGGCCGCCCAGTACCCCGATGGCCGCCGGGGCTTCGTAGAGTAAGCGCGTTAAGCGGCTACTTTGCTGCGCTAGTTCCTGGGTGCGCTGCTGCACCCGGGTTTCCAGTTCTTGGTTGAGCTGCTCGACTTGCCGCCGGGCCAGCACCTGGGCCGTGGTATCGGTGGCTACCACCATCACCCCATTGATTTCGCCGTCGGGGGCATACATGGGCACGTACACAAAATCCCAGTACAGCGTTTCGAGGCGGCCGTTGCGCTCGTGCTGCGATTCCATGCCGTGGGCGGCGTAGGGCACGCCCGTGGCCATTACGCCATCCATCAGCTCTTCGTAGCCCCAGCCGGCTGCTTCGGGCAGTGCCTCGTACACGGCTTTGCCCAGCAGCTGCTCGCGGGTGCGGCCCCAGAGGCGGGCTATCGTGGCGTTGGCCAGCTCGATGGTATAGTTGAGGCCTCGGTACACGGCAATGGCCACCGGGGCCTGCTCAAACACGCGCTCCAACTCGCCGCGCTGGCGCTCGGCTTCGGCGCGGGCCGCCTGCGCCTCCTGGTTGAGTTGCTCGACGCGCTGGCGGGCTACTACCTGCTCGGTTACTTCCGTGCCTACGTTGATAACGCCCAGCAACCTATTTTCAGCGTCGTAAATCGGCTGGCAAACAAAGTTGTAGTATCGGTTTACCAGTTGCTCCGCTTGCCGGATTTGGGCGCGCGCTTCGGTGCCCACGTAGGGCACCCCGGTAGCCTGCACCTGCTGTATCATCTCATCAAAGCCTTGCCCCCGCAGTTCGGGCACCCCTTCTACCAGCGGCCGGCCCAGCACCTGCGCGGGCGTGCGGCCCCAGAGGGCGGCCATGCGCTCGTTGGCCGAGGTCACGCGCACCTCCTCGCCCTGGAAGAGGGCAATGGCCACCGGGGCCTGCGTAAACATGGCTTGCAGCAGGGCCCGCTCGCGCTCGGCGGCGGCCTGCGCGGCGGCTAGCTCCTGGTTGAGCTGCTGCGATTGCCGACGCGTCAGCACCTGTTCCGTAACATCGTACGAGTAGTCGAGCACGCCGTGCACCTGCCCTTGGGCATCGCGCAGGGGTAGCAGGAAGGCGTTCAAGTACACTTGCTTAACCCGGCCAGCGGGCAAAAAATCCAGCTGCAAAGGCACTTCTTTTCCCACAAAGGGCTCACCCGTTTGATACACCTGGTCCAGGATGTCGAGGATGCCTTGGCTGGCGAGCTCGGGCCACGCCTCGCGGCTGGGCTGCCCCAGTAGCTCGCGCCCCGGCGCCAGCTGTTGGTAGCCGGGGTTAACGAGGGTAAGGACTTGGTCGGGGCCTTCGTGCACGGCCACCTGGGCGGGCAGCTGCATCAGCAGGTCGTAGAAGCGCTGGCGCTGAGCCTCGGCCTCGGCGCGGGCAGCTTCTTCGGCCGCTTGGCTTTCCCGCAGGGCTTTTTCGACCGCGCTACGGTCTTGGTCGCTGGTGTCGGTGAAACTAACCAGCAGGTGCCGGCCGCTGCGCCGGGCGCAGAATTTGAAATAGTTGTCGAGCCCGTCGGCCTGGTAATTGGTTTCGTAGCTGAGCTGCTCGCCCGTCTCGAACGTGCGCTGGTAGTACTCAAATATCCCCTCGGCCATGGCGTGCGGAAAGCGGCCCAGCAGCGTGCCGCCCGGCTGCTCCGACAGGCCCATTATGCGCTGCCCGGCCGGGTTGAGGTACTCAATAGCAAAGTCCACGATGGTGGCCCCATCCGGCGCATAAATGGGGCGCAGCAAGTGGATGCCCGTCAGCGACACATCGAGCAAGGTCAACCAGTCTTCAGGGGCAAATAAATCGGCTAGTAGGATAGCAGTAGCAGACATACGAACAGCTGAAAAGCCTAAGCGAAGATAAGAAAATGCTCCGCCAAGTAAGTATTCGACCAGCCGGCCAGCGCCGTTCGCAGCGGCGCCTGCGCAGGGGCCAATCTTTGAGCGCGGGCCGCAGTAGCTATCTTTTTGCAAGTGCTGGTTTACCAGCCCTACCCCCTCAAAAAAGCCTCCCGATGCAGTGAGGCATTAGTACTTATTTCGCGCGTTTTTCCTGCTAAGGGGCCTAGCTTTTAACAAGTTCTATTTTCTACTCAACCTGCTTTTTTGCCACTACCCTGACTGCAAGCCCCCAAGGCGCTAAAGCTCAACTTCCCCTTGCGTGCGGCCTGTGTGCATGGCCCAGAAGCGCTGGGCAATAGCCGTGGGGTTATGCACCGCGTCGGATTCGCTGACCTGGGCATTGATTTGCAGCACACCCACGTAGACCCCTTTTGGCTGCACTGCCTGCGCCAAGCTATTAGCCAGGTTGGCCTGGGCTGCTTTGCCCAGGGCCAGCGACGCGTAGGCCGGGTGAGGATGTTTGGCCAGGCCGCCGCCCGTTATCAGCACGCTACCCCGCTGGGCTTCGAGTTGGGGCAGAGCGGCCTGCACGGCCGTGAGCAGGCCCACCACGTTCACGGCAAAATCCTGGAGGAGGCTTTCCGCAGTTTCTGCCAGCACGTCGGCGCTACGTAAAGCAGCCGCATTGTAGTGCACTACCCGCAGCCCGTCGAGGCCCGTCAGCGCCTGTTTCAGTTGGTCGGGTTGGCTGCTGTCGGCCACTGCCGAAGTCGCGACAATGCCCGCCGCTTGCAGTTCAGCTACCCGCTCTTGCAGGCGGGCCGCGTTTCGGGCTATGAGCACTACTTCGTAGCCCTCCTGGCCGAAGCGATGGGCGACCGCCTGGCTGATGCCGGAGCCGGCCCCGATAATGGCAATTTTATTTTTCATGTTCGCGAAGGGAATAAGGTGATTGGGTTGGCGGACCAGGAGGGGGTAGCAAGCTTATTCACTAGTTAATTACTGCATTACTCGAATGCTTACTACCCCCGCCAATTACGCGTGGGCCGGCAACGAAATGCCCGTGAGCCGGGCACATTCCGCCAAAAACTGCTCCTGTAAGTCTACATTGGCAGCCTGCGGGTGGGTAGCGCTTGGCCGCTGGTGATACAGGTACTGGCCAGTAACGTGCGCGGCCGGGTCGGTGCCGGCCGCCAGCCAGGCCTGGGTTTTGGCCCCCTCGGTCAAACTATCAGGGGCCCCGGCGCCACCCATTTTAGTGGGGACCCAGCCGGGGTCAACGGCGTTGGCCAAGACCGCGGGCCAGCGCCGGGCCACGGCATTGGCCAGCAGCAGGTCGTGCAGCTTGGAGTCGCAGTAGGCTTGGGTAGTGTTCCAGGGCCGCTCCTGCCAGGTAAGGTCGCGCAGGCTGGCATCACCCTGGCGGTGCATCCCCGAGCTGAGGTACACCAGCCGGGCGGGGCGCTCCATGAGGCAGGTTAGTAGGTAGGGCGCCAGCGAGTTGACGGCTAGCAGGGGCGGCCAGCCATCGGCCGTGGGCACGAGGCGGGGCACCTGGTAGAGGCCCGCATTGTGAATAACGGCATCGAAGGAACCTAGCTCCTTCACCTGTTCGGCCACCTGGCGCACGCCGGCCAGCGTGGATAGGTCGCCCGCCACGGCCGCTTCGGCCGGCGGCACGGCGGCCCGTGCCTCGTTGGCCCGCTCGGGGCTGCGGGCGTGCAGCACAACCTGGTGGCCCTGCTGCACAAGCTGACGAGCAGCGAGTTGGCCCAGCCCATCGGCTGAACCCGTGATGAAAATACGAGCCATAATGCGAGGAATTTTACGCTGTTTGCTGTACTGAACGGTGCTGGCATCCCTGTACGCGCGCCAGGTTGGGGTGGTCGAAGCAGGTAAGCACACGCCCTCGTAAATACTACCCCCTGCCCTAGCCGCCAGGCTCCTCGCGCCATACTCTACGCGCCCAGCGCGCGGCCAAACGGCCGCCCTTGTCTCCCCAGCTGCTAGCAGGCTGAACTCGCCCGATAACTTCATTGGGGCAGCCTACGCCGCCCGGTCTTCAGAGAAAATCCGGGGGAATAGCTGGCGGGCTGCCCCAGGGGTTTACCGGTGCCAAGCTGCTTGGCGGAAGCCGCGCGCCTGCATGCCAGCACTTGGCTGGGCCCGGCCTGGGGGGGTAGGGCTGTCTTCGAAGCGCAAGTGCCAGCGCCAGCGGCGTGCACTGCGAGCGATTGGTCGGGATAACCCTCCGAATGGCCGAATTAGGAGGGTTATCCAGCGACTGCCAGCCTAGCTTTCGGACGATGCAGCGAGCTTCGGCGTTCACCGCTCACCAAAGATTGGTTTTCTATGGCACGTATT
Source organism: Hymenobacter ginkgonis (assembly GCF_009755225.1). Classification (GTDB taxonomy): domain Bacteria; phylum Bacteroidota; class Bacteroidia; order Cytophagales; family Hymenobacteraceae; genus Hymenobacter; species Hymenobacter ginkgonis. The sequence continues at coordinate 654,126 of NZ_WQKZ01000003.1, read as the reverse complement.
AATTTCTCTCCTCGCACCCACAACCGCTAGTATCTCTGTGCACTTCCTCCTCATGCAAAATCATTTAAAAACGCTGGTAACCGTGCTGGTGGTTTCCGCTGCTACTTTTTTCACTGCCTGCAAAAAAGATGACACCACCACGGGCTCCACGACCAGCAACACCAACTCGAACCCCGACCCGATTGCGGTGAGTACCTGCGCCTCGGCCACGGGCATTGCCAAGGTGCTTTGCCTGGCCGATGCCTTTAAATCGCAGCTCGAAGCCTCGCAGATTACCACGCTACAAACTACCTATTCGGTAGCCAATGCCAAAAAGTGGTCGAACCTGCCGCAGGGCTTGGTGCAGGGCACCAACAAGCGGATAGGGCTGAGCTTTGGCGCGATGACGACCGTGCAGGTGCAGTACGCCAAGGCCCTTATCAAAGAGATTTCGGGCACCACGGCCAATGAAGGTTGGGACGAGATTCAGCAGCTGCTCAACGCTGACGAGTACCTCGGTGCCAACGGCGGGGGTTCGACTTACGGCGCGGCCAACTACTACATCGCCTTTCTGGGCACGCCCGCTACTACCGGCACCTTCGAAATTCAGTTTGGCGGCCACCACCTGGCCTGCGCCAGCACCTACAAGGATGGGGTGCTGGTGGGCGCCACGCCCGCCTTTCGGGGGGTAGAGCCGTTTGCCACGTTTACGCTGAACTCGACCACCAACCAGCCTTTGCAGCAAGAACAAGCCGCCTTCTCGGCTATGCTCACTGGCTTAAGCAGCACCGAGCAGGCTACGGCCAAGCAGAGCGTCACTTACTCCGACCTGGTAGTGGGCCCGCAGCAGGACGGCAATTTCCCCGCCACGCCCATTGGCCTGAAGTGCGCCAATCTGTCGGCCAGCGAGAAAGCCCTGGTGCTGGCGGCCATCAAAACCTACGTGTACGACATCGACGACGCGGATGCGGCCACCCTACTGGCCAAGTACACCGCCGAGCTAGACAATACCTACCTGGCCTACTCTGGCACGACGGGCATGACCACCCGCAACGACTACGTGCGCCTCGACGGGCCCTCGCTGTGGCTGGAATATTCTTGCCAGAACGGCATCGTGCTCTCGCCTACCCACCCGCATTCGGTATGGCGCGATAAATCGAAAGACTACGGCGGTAATTAACCGCGGCTAGTCGAGAAGCCAGTGCGTGTCGGCCCGCAAGGCCGGTACTTTTGGCTAGCGGCGGTGAGGCTATGCACTTAGCCCCACCGCCGCTAGCACCTGGCCCACTACCGAACCCTCCTTATGCGACACCCTTCCTTTGTATGGGGCCTCGGCCTGCTGCTGCCGGCCCTGCTGGCCTGGCAGCGTCAGCAGGCGCCCGGCCTATCAAACAGCACTATTGTGCAGGTCAAACCCGCACCAGCTCCTAGTTGCGCCGCCGCGCAGGGGCTGGCACGGGTGGTGTGCCTAGCCGAAGCTTTCAAAGCTACCCTGAGCCCTAGCCAGTTGGCCGAGGCGCAGCGGCCTTACACCAAAGCCGATGCTGCTCGCTGGTCGAACTTCCCCCAGCAGTTCTCGCGGCCCCAGCGGGTGGGCATTGCTCTTGGGGCACTTACCGCGCCGCAGCTGGCAGCAGCTAAGGCTTTGCTGGCCAGCGTGCTGGCACCCGGCGTGCCCAACGAAGGGTACGACGAGCTAGAAGGCAACTTGGTGGCCGATAACTACCTGGGCACGGCTACCAACCAAACCGGCACCTTCGGGGCGGGCAACTACTACCTGGCTCTGCTGGGCACTCCTAGCCTGAGCGGGCGCTGGGAGTTGCAATACGGGGGCCACCACTTCGCCTTTGCTAACACCTACCAGGGCGGCAAAACGGCGGGGGTAACGCCCGACTTTCGGGGTGCGGAACCCATGACGCCCGTCACCGACCACGGCCACACCTACCAGCCCCTGGAGCAGGAGCGGGCCGCTTTCGCGGCCTTGCTGAGTAGCCTGAGCGTGGCTGAACAGGCTAAGGCCCGGTTGACTACCACTTTCCGCGACGTGCTGCTGGGGCCCGGCCAAGACGGGCGGTTTCCCGCCACCCGGCAGGGGGTGCGCCTGAGCGAGTTGAGCACTGTGCAGCAGCAGTTGGCCCGGCAAGCCATCCGGCGCTACGTCGACGACCTGGACCCGGCCACGGCTGCGCCCCTGCTGGCCCGCTACACGGCCGAGCTGCCCGCTACCTACCTGGCCTTCGTGGGCAGCGGCACGATGGGCAAAGACAACGATTATGTGCGCCTCGACGGCCCCAGCCTGTGGCTAGAATACTCGGGCCAGCCGAGCCGCGACTTTCCGGGCACGGTACACCCGCACTCGGTGTGGCGCGACCGGACTACCGACTACGGCGGGCAGTAAGCCCTGCGCTTTCAGGAAGTTATTTAGTAAATCTTTACGGTTGAGTGCCCCCTACCCCTGTGCTTTCTGGCCCACGCAGCGCCTCCCCCATGAATCCCTCGACTTCCTATTTCAACCGGCTAATAACGCTGCTAGTGGTGCTGCTGGGCATAGGCAGCTTGCTGCCAGCGGCCGCGCACCCCATGCCCAACTCGGTGGTGCTGCTCAGCGTGCACGCCCAGCGCATCGAGGCTGCCGTGCAAATTCCGCTCACTGAGCTGCAGCCGGCGTTTGGCCACGCAGTCGGCGACTCGTCGGCGCAACTGGTGCAGCGGCTGGGCCCCGAGCTGCGGGCTTACCTAACGCAGCATATCAAGCTGCAAAGCCCCGATGGGCGCTACTGGGCCGTGACGGTGGGCCAGCTGGGCGTGCACGAAACCCAAAACCCCCTCAATGGCCCTTACCGCGAGCTGACGGCGCAGGTGGCAATGGTGCCCCCGGCCGGGGCCGATGTGCGGCAATTTCTGCTCCGCTACGATGCCGTGCTGCACCAAGTAGTGACGCACAAAATATTGGTGGCCGTGCACCAGGACTGGGCCACTGGGCAAGTAGCTGACGATGCCGAGCCGGCGCAGGTAGGAATCATTCAGCTCGATGTGCGCAACAACGTCATTCCACCCCTGCCGGTAAACCTGGCCACGGGCAGCGCCTGGACGGGTTTTCGGGCGCTGGTGCAGCTTGGTATCCGGCACATTGCCGAGGGCACCGACCACCTGCTGTTTTTGCTAGTGCTGCTGCTGCCGGCCCCGCTGCTGGTGGCCAGGCGGCGCTGGAGCACATTTGGGGGAGTACGCCACGGCTTGCGGCACATCCTGCTGATTGTCACAGCTTTTACCCTGGGGCATTCCCTCACGTTGCTGCTTGGCACGCTGGGCTGGGTGCGGCTCCCGAGCCAGCCAGTCGAAATCCTGATTGCCGTGTCTATTCTGGTGTCGGCGGCGCATGCTTGGCGGCCGCTGTTTCCGGGCCGCGAGGCGTGGGTGGCCGCCGGCTTTGGGCTGGTGCACGGGCTAGCTTTCGCCGGCACGCTGGCCAACTTGCACCTGGAGGCCGGCCCCATGGCCCTAAGCTTGCTGGGTTTCAATTTGGGCATCGAGCTGATGCAGCTGTTCGTCATTGCCCTTACCCTGCCGTGGCTCTTGCTGCTAAGCCGCACGCCCGCCTACCCCTGGGTGCGGGTGGGTGGGGCCGCCGTGGCGGCCCTGGCCGCCGTGGGCTGGCTAGTAGAGCGCGTGAGCGGCCGGGCCAACGAGCTCGGACAGGCGGCCGGGCAGGTGGCCGCCTACGCCCCCTACGGGCTAGGGCTACTGGCCGCGCTAGCCCTGCTGCTTACCTGGCAGCGGCAAGTACGGCAGCAACCCGGCGCCTGATTTCGCACACCAACTCAAAAAAGTGGCGTATCAAGTGTCTGGCAGAAAGCCAGCTAGCGGTACGTCACCTGCCTATAGCCTACCCCCGCCTAACGCCTTTTCGTTACTCGATGGCTGTTTCAAGCTCGCCCTTTGGCGCTGCTAGGCTCAGCGCCTGTTCTAGTTCGGCGCGGTGGGCGTTGCCCCACTGCTCCATCACCTCAATAACCGGCAGCAGCGACTGCCCCAACGGGGTAAGCTGGTACTCCACCTTGGGCGGCAGCTCGGGAAAGATGGTTTTGCGAACCAGGCCGTGCTGCTCCAGCTCGCTCAGTTGCACGTTGAGCACGCGCCGCGTGGCGCTGGGAATAGTGCGCTGTAAGGCGCTGGGCCGCTGAATGCCCTGGGCAATGCAATAAAGCAAGGTAGATTTCCACTTGCCGTGCAACACTTCCTTGGTGAGTACAGAACCACAGTTTAGCGTGTTGACAATTTTCTTCTGGTACATCGATGAAGCGGGGAGGGTGAAAAATTTCGAGGGGGGTAGGGATTAAAACCACCCCAGGGGCTAAAAGTATCGGGTGCCGAATAACTTCTCCGTAATTGCCAGCCGGCCAGGCTTCTCGGAATTTTGCTCCGCGAACCACGCAGTCGTTGCGCAGCCAGCGCGACGCCGTTCAACCAACGCAATACCATGGGAAAACTCACCGGAAAAGTAGCCGTCATTACCGGCGGCACGTCGGGCATGGCCTTGGCCACCGCCAAATTATTTGTTGAAGAAGGCGCCTATGTCTTCATCACGGGCCGCCAGCAGGAGAAGCTTACCGAAGCCGTGGCGGCCATCGGGCGCAACGTGACGGGGGTGCTGGGCGACGCGGCCAACCTGGCTGACCTCGACCGCCTCTACGAGACGGTGCAGCAGGAAAAAGGCAAAATCGACGTGCTGTTCACCAGCGCAGGGGCGGCCGGCTTCGGCAAGTTGGGGGAGATTACCGAAGCCCTCTTCGATACCATCTTCGACCTGAACGTGCGCGGCACGCTCTTTACAGTGCAGAAAGCGCTACCCCTGCTGGCGGCGGGCAGCTCGATTTTGCTCAATGGGTCGGGGGCTTCCATCAAAGGCTATCCCGCCAACAGCGTGTATAGCGCCAGCAAAGCCGCGCTCCGGGCACTCGTTCGGGGCTGGGTGGTAGACTTGCAAGACCGGCACATCCGGGTTAACCTGCTGAGTCCGGGTGCAATTGATACGCCCATGATGGCCGCCACCGGCCCCGAGTTCAAGGCCCAAATCGCCGCCCTGATTCCGCGCGGCGAAATGGGCCGCCCCGAGGAGATTGCTGCCGCTGCCCTGTTCCTCGCTTCCAGCGACGCTAGCTTCGTGAACGGCATCGAGCTCTTCGTGGACGGCGGCATGGGCCAGATTTAAGGAATGGCTACTGCATTCAAGGGCGGCCCCGCTGCTACCGAGGCCTACTAGAGGCCGAGCGCACGGCCACCGTGGCCGCAACCCCGTACCACGAGCAGCTAGCTCGGAGCCAACGGGGTTGCCCGACGCCTACGCACCTTTAAGGGCACACTCCAAAAGGTACTCCTTGAACTTGCGACTGCCCCCGAAAAGCGGGCGGTGGCAAGTTCAAGGAGTACCTTTTGGACCAAGCTTTCAACCAAGGCTCCTAATTACTTTTTTCGGTAGCGATGGGTGATACTTGCGCCTAAACTGGATTAAGTAGTACACGCCTACTTTCATGACTGCCTCCTCGCCTTTCCTACCCCCTCCCCTTGCTCCTGATGCCTTGCGCCAGGCTCTTTTGGCTGACCGCGCCCAGGCCCTCACCCGCCTTTACCGCCAGGGCTATCCGCCGGTGCGCCGCTACATCGGCCGCCACGGGGGTACGGAGCAAGATGCGCAGGATGTGTTTCAGGATGCTTTGGTTTTGCTTTATGAGCAAGCCACCGGCGGCACGCTCACGCTCACGGCCTCGGCCAGCACTTACTTGGTCGGTATCAGCCGCAATTTGTGGCAGCAGGAGCTACGCCGCCGCGCCCGCCTGCCCCACCAGGCCCTTCCCGAGGACTGGGAATCGTCGGTTGGGGAAGAGGCGGAGGCGCCGACGGAGCCCGCGTTTGCGAACGGCTATCGCTCCATCCGCTCGGCTACGGTGCAGAAGTTTAAGTGCCTGGAGCGCCTGCGCCACGCGGTACGGGTCGCCTTCCAGCCCACAACCAGCGAGTACTAAGCTATGCGCCCCGAACTCGACCGCCTGCTCCTGATTGAGCAACAACTGCTTGATGGCCCCGCCGCGCTCCCGGCCGAGGAGTGGCACCTGCGCCAATTGCTGGATGGGGAGCTAGCGGCGGATACGGAAGCGCAGCTGCTGCTGTACCAGGGCCTGCGCCTGGCCGGGCGCCAGCAGCTTCGCCGCGAACTGCGGCAAATTCATGCGCAACTGTACGCGCCACGCACAACGGGCTGGCTGGCTGGGCTGCGCCGCTGGTGGGCACGGTAGGCCACCGGCTGGCCGACGCTCGGCGCCTTGGGTACCAGGTGCAGCCAGCGGTGGGGTATTCTTGGGCGCTTTAGTGGGCCGCACCTTGGCTTTTTCTGCTTCTTACAAATTAGCCTTTCGTTGCGAGCGCTTTCGCTGGGCTGGCTATCGTCCCTTCCATCTTTCGTGTTTTCGCGTGTCTATTCAACCTGAATTTCGAAAATTTGCCGTGCAGGGCCAGGGGCTCAACGGCTTGTATGTTGACCGCTACCTGGCCCACACAGAGGGCCTGGCCCGGCCTTTTGTGCAGAACATGACCCGCTCGGTGATTGAGGAGCGCCCGCAGAACTTCCGGGAAATCGACGTGTTTTCGCGCTTGATTATGGACCGCATCATTTTTCTGGGCCAGGCTGTTGATGACAACATCGCCAATATTATCAACGCCCAGTTGCTCTTTCTAGAGTCGGTGGATGCGCAGAAGGATATCCTGCTCTACATCAACTCGCCGGGCGGCTCGGTGTACGCCGGCCTGGGCATGTACGACACCATGCAGTACGTGCGGCCCGACGTGGCCACCATCTGCACGGGACTGGCTGCTAGCATGGGGGCTTTCCTGCTGTGCGGGGGCGCCCTGGGCAAACGCTCGGCCCTACCCCATGCCCGCGTGATGATTCACCAGCCCAGTGGCGGGGTGCAGGGCCCATCGGCCGACATCGAAATCACTGCCCGCGAGGTAGTAAAGCTGCGGCAGGAGCTCTATGGCATCTACGCCGAGCGCACCGGCAAAACCTACCAGCAAATCCACGACGACTCGGACCGGGACTACTGGATGCGGGCCGATGAGGCCAAAGAGTATGGCTTGATTGACGAAGTACTGACTCGCTAACCGGCCCAGGCGTTCCGCCGAGCCGTCGGTGCGGCTCATCAGGTAGTACGCTCTTACCTTTCACTTTACGCGCATGGAAACTCCGCAAATTCTAATTCATAAGGCGTATGCGGCATTCAATGCCCGGGACATTCCCGCGGTGCTGGCCACGCTGCACCCGCACGTACGCTGGTCGAAAGCCTGGGAGGGCGACTACGCAACGGGCCACGCCGAGGTCCGGGACTACTGGCAGCGGCAATGGCAAGAGTTGAATCCCCACGTAGAGCCGACAAACATTCGGGAGCGGGCCGATGGGAAGCTAGAAATAACTGTGCAGCAAGTAGTACGGGACCGGCAAGGGCAGTTGCTCTTCGAGGGTTTGGTTAAGCATGTCTACACGCTTCGGGAAGGGCTGCTAGCGCAAATGGACATCGAGCAGGGGTAGGCAGCCCTCCACTAGCGCGTAGATGCCTCTTGCGAAGCCAGCTACCTCAGGTCATTCGCTGCGGCCAGCGCGGCCTACCCCCTCCTTTAGCTTGCTAGTTGGCTTTAACTTTTCAGCGCCAATGTCTTAAAAGTATTTCCACCTACTTATTTTGCAAGAGGTGCGCCTGCATGAACTCGGCAAACACGTTGTAATCAGGCGGGAGGATGCCGTGGCCGCCCTCGTGCATGTAGTAGCTCAGCGTTTGGCCCACCAATTGGCTAGGCGGTGGCATTGGCCCAGCGGGCACTCCCTGCCTACCCAGCAACTTGTAAACCGGGGTGGCGGCCACGGCCGCTAGAAACTCGCCTTTCGGGTCGCTCCAATAGTCGGTGCTGCCGGTTTGCAGCAGCAGGGGCCGCGGCGCTACCAAGGCTACGAGCATGTGCGCATCCATAGGAGCGTCGGTACGGTTGGCGAGCTGCTGGTAGTTCTGGCAGAACTGGTACGCATACCGAGTAGGCGCTACGAGGTGGGCAATGGTTTCGCCGTAGTTGCGCCGGGCCAAGGCCGCGCCGCCCTCCCCAGATACACTCGCGATAACTAGGGCAAACCTGGGGTCGTTGGCGCCAGTCCAGAGCACTGTTTTGCCCAGCCGCGAAGCGCCGAGCAGCGCTACCCGCTTGCTGTCCACAGCTTTGTCGGTTTCAAAATAGTCCAAAGCCCGGCTCAGGCCCCAGCTCCACGCCGCGACAGCGCCCCACTCATCAGGAGCAAATTTCTCTTGGCCAGGCTTGAGGTAGAGACTACGGACGCCGTACTTACTACCCCCGTCAAAATCGGGCTCGATGTCGCCGTAGTACACCGAAGCCACCCCAATGCCTTTCTCCAGAAAGGGCGCTACCGTGAGCTGCATCGGGCTGCTTGGGTTGTAAGCCGGCGCCGGCACCCGCTGCTTTTCCTTGTTCCACAGCTGCCCGGGCCGCACGCCGGGGTCGTCGATGAGCATGGAATTCGGCATGAAATTGATGTGGAGCAGCAGCGGCACGGGCTTGGTGGCGTTGGCCGGCAAATACACCAGCAAGTCCATCTTCGGCCCATCGTTGCGCTCCGAGAAGTACACCGTCACCTGCTTGCGGATGGCTTTGCCGTCGAGGGCGGGAGTGCCTTTGTCGAACACTTCGAAGCGCAGGTGGCTGGGCTTGCCCGGGGCGCGGCCATAAACATTTTGCTCGAACCACGTGCGGATTTCGGGCCGGCGCTGGGTGGCCCAGGTGGCCGCATCGGTCACCTTTTTGCCGCTGAGTAGTACCAGCGGGTCGGGCAGCGTGTAGGCACCTACCAGGTCCTCGTTGTAATTCACCGGAATGCCCGCTACCACCTCTGGCGGCTTGTTGGCTGCGGGCGCCTGGGCCGGAACTGGCTGCGCCTGAGCCAGCAAGGCAGTGGGCAGCAGGCTAAAACTGGCCCAACCTAGGAGAGCAGAAAAGAAGTTAGCTGGCTTCATTTAGTTTGCAGGGGGTAAGGAATGTGGTTTCTCGTTAGGGCTATTTGCTTGCTCGACGGCCCTAATCCGGACGGGGCCCAGCAGGCCGGAGCGGCCCAGCTGGTATGGCCCACCAAACGGAGCCGTGTAAGAATCCAGCACTTGCTGGCCGGGCCCCGCGAGCTTATCCCCCATCAGGCGGTTGGTCCACTCATTAGTGACGCGGATTTCCAGTTGATTTTTGCCGGGCTTAAGCAGGTTGGTTACGTCCGCCTGGAAGGGCGCTAGCCAGAGCAGTTCCAGCTTCTGCCCGTTCACGGTTACCTCGGCTATGTCCCCAACGGCACCCAAGTCAAGCACAATTCTACGACCGGCATGAAACCATTTTCTACTAGCTTCCAATGCTTTATAGTAAATCGCTGTGCCAGAGAAATACTTGATTCCGGCATCCGGGTTATCCGTCCAAGAAGTTAATTGCGCGAATGTCGCTTCGGCCGGGGCGCCTAGCTGGGGGGCAAACGCCACCTGCCACGGCCCACCTACCGTGCGCAGCGTGGCCTCCGTAGGCACCGGTGCCGCAGCACGCGCGGTAGCGGATGCCGCATGGTTGAAGACTACGAATACTGTTTCGCGCTCCTTTAGGTGGAGCGGCACGGTGGTTTGCCCGTCGCTGGTGGCATAGCCGGCCGGCTCTGTTTGGCCGGTGGCTGAGTGCCAAAGCGCTACGTCTTTGCCGCTTACCCGAAACCGCGCTTTCAGGTCCTGCGTGCTGTCGGAGCGATTAACCAGGTAGTACACGTCGGCATCGCCCACGCGCCGATGAGTCCACGGCACCGTACTGCCGAGCGGCCGGCTGCACTCCACGTCGGGGGTAAGGCCAGCCAGGGGCATGACTTGCGCCAGCGGCAACCCCCACACTAGCTGGCCTTTGCCGTAGCGGCGCCTCGTGCGGCTACGGCCGTCCAGGTCGCCCCACACCTCACCGGCTATTTCCCGAAGTTCGGCATCGGCGCGGGGGTAGGCAGTGAGGCCAGGGGCCTGCACAGGTTTGGGTCCCACTACTGTGGCACCGCCTTGTAGTAGCTCCTGCACTTTGCGTAGCACGGGCAGCGTCATTTGTGTGGTTTCGGGCAGCACCAGTATGGCGTAGCTCATACCGTCGGGCAGCACAAGCCGGCCGTTATCGCTCACCGACATACGGGTAAGCAGCGCGTCAGCATTGATATAGTCGAAGGCGTAGCCTTCCGGCAAGGCCGGCTGCAAACCCGCGCCCCAAAACGGCATGGTCGATGGGGCACCTTCGTTGAGCAGGTAGGCCACGTCGGCTACGTACTGGCCCTGCTGCAGCATGTAGGTAGTGCGGGCCAGGTAAGTTAGAAGCGGTTTGGCTTGCTCTGCCCACGTGATGTTGCGGTTGAAATGAGTGCCCACCATCGCATTGCCAGGTTTGGTATCGAGTGGCTGGTGCGCCGACGTGTGGAATACCAGCCGATTGATACCTTGCGCAAACCAATAGTCGCTGATTTTCTTCAGCGTGTAGGGCGACTCGTAATTGCCGCCGGTGAAGGCCTCCGCCGCTACCAGGTTCTTGCCATACACGTGGCCGGCCGAGGCCGCGCCGCGCACATCTTCGTAGTACATGCTCGACGGATGTAAATCTTTCACCCAAAACTCGCCCATCGGAATATCGACGTACTTTTTGTTGAGTAGCGCATCTTCCAGCGTTTCGAGCGACACACCGCCCGCTTCACCGTAGGTCTGGATGCCTTGCTTGTGCAGAAAGCCCGTAACGGTGCCGTAGTGGTTTTCTGCGAACATATCCACGAGGGTGCGGCGGAAATCCCACAGCACCCGGTCGCTGATTGCGGCATTGCCCACTACCCTACCCGCCAGCGCCGGCAAGTAGGGGGTAAGGTCGTAGCCGCGGCGCTGCCGAAACTCGGGCAGCATCTCCTCGGTCCAGTTTTGAATTCCCGCTTCCCAGCTGTCCAGCAGCATGTAGCGCAGGCTTTTGCCGTAAAGGGGGCCTAGGGCCTCTTTAATTGGGCCGGTATAGCCTTGCAGGTAAGCCTCAGTGTGCCGGCGGCTGAGCTTATCGACTTCGAGCCCCGAGGCGGCGGGCACGGCCGGCCGGTTTCGGGCACCCGTGAGAGAATAGCCCAGGCGCATAATCGTCCACTGGCCGGGTGGCACCAGCCAGGTAAGCGTGCCATCGGGCTGCATCTTCGAGGTCAGCACCACCACGTTATCCGGGTTGATGGTGGCAGGTGCGGCTACGGGCGGCGTGGCCGTCGCCTCATATTCAAACAGGAAGTTGAAGCCGGCTTTGTCCTCCCACCGGTTTACCCTAGCACCGGAATGCAGTCGAAACTCTGTAAGCGTATAGCTGCTGTCGGGTTGGGCAGGCGCTTCCGAAATAACCTCGGCTGGCCTCATAGGCGCGCCGCTCATTTCCAAGCGGTAGTAGCGGGCGGTGGTAGCCGGAATGGCAAACGTGCGCACCGTGCCGCCCCGGTAACCTTGCTTGCCGGGCAGCACCGCCAGCGTGGTAAACTGCTTGCCATCGAGGCTGGCTTGCAAGCGCCCAAACGGGATGCCGCGCGGGCCAGCAACGGTAAATGCCTGCACTTGCGTAGGCGCTTTGAAGCGGTACTGCACCCAGGCCGTACCGCGCTTTTCGGTGGGCTTCACGGTGAGGGCCGTATTCAAATCATCGTCCAGCAGGGCCTTGGCATCGCTGGCGCCGGCATTGGTGGTCACGCTCGGTTGTAGGCGCGACTCGTCGGTTTCAGCGGCCGGCGTGCGGTAGGCAACCACGGCGCAGTCGCCATAAAAACCCGTAGCGGGGCTGTTTTTGCTGCGGGCCAAGTTGCGGATTGGCCCTTCTACCGAAGGCGGCAGCGGCAATTTGCCTTTGAACACCGTGCCACCCGCCACACGTAGCTCGCTCCACACCAGCTTCTTCATCGCTTGCTCCGGCTTCACCCAGGGTGCCCCGGTCAGGCTCCAGCCCGGCGAGGTAAACAACGTCATTTCCAGCCCCAGCCTATCCGCTTCGGCAGCGGTGTGCTTCACGGCAGCGAGCCAAGCCGGTGTGCCAAATACCACTTTCTCACTGACCGTTTGTCCGCCGCCGGCCCCAACATCAGCCAGTTGAAAGCCGGCGATGCCCGCGCGCTTCATCCATTCCAGGTCCTTGGTGATGCCCTCCTGGGTGATGTTGCTGTTAGTCCAGTGCCACCACGTGCGGGGCCAGGCAGCCTCCGGCGGGTTTTTAAAACCTTTTTCCAGTAAAGCACCGGCATCCTGCGCTTTAGCAGCAACTGGCAGCGCCATAAGCGCTAGACAAGCCACGATATGGGACGGGAGCCAGCGACGAAAAACAACCATGTGCTTGGGGGGTGGGAATGGTTAAAGCGCGTGGCAAGTATAGAAAAAAAGCACTGCTCATCTCCCCTGGTCTGTCATGCTATGCAGGCCGAATGGCAACAATGGGATAGCCAACCAGGCAGCCCTGCGCAGACGCCTACCTTAAATGAGTACTACCGGTTTTATTAGGAAGCAAGCAGCAATGAGTGCTGCTACTTCTACAGACCGAATTGACCGCCGCTGAAAGACTGGAATTAGCCTTAAAATGAGCATTATAACCGATAGGAAATGGTAAAAGAGGCAATTACTTTTACAACGAAACAACTGAGCCTCAGTGTGTCTACCCGTATTATTTTTAACTACCTAGCCCAAGTAAAATGACCAAATCTTCTTTTTACACAACTGGCTTTTTAGTTGGCTTAGTCCTACTCAGCGGCTGCCACTAAGCGGCCCCGGCCGATACCCTGGCGGCTACGGCCTCTTCCGCTGCCTTGGCCGATACTGCCGAATACTTCCTGCTTCGCCCAAAGTTGGAGCAAGAATAGGACTACTCACACGCCGTCCGAATCGGGAACCACCTCAAAATATCGGGGGCGGTGAGCATGGATGATAAGGGTACGCTCGTGGCGCCCGGCGACCTAGCGCAGCAGATGAAAAACTGTTACGCCGATTTAGATAAACTACTGAAACACTGTGGTTATACTTCGATGACGTGCATGCCGAAAACGTGTATGCCACCGATATGGCCAGCTTTATCAAAGCGGGCAGCTACCGCAATTCCAGTTATAAAAAGCACTTCCCGACCGGCACTTGGCTTGAAGTAAAAGGGCTGGCCATTCCTGGGCAGCTGATTGAGATTGATAGGGAAGCTAGCAAGGCCCGACGCTAAACGTTCGCCTACTCGGCGTTAAAGCGAGCGTAATGATTGGTCAATCTTCGCAGCACGACGAGCCTCCTGCTTAGTGCCGGGGCGCCTCGCTGGCCTACCCCCCTAAAACCAGAAAAGCTACCTTAGTAGATAAGGTAGCTTTTCTGGTTTTAGGGGGGTAGGCTAAACGCTACGACTGAATAAAGGCCAGCAGGTCAGCGTTGATGGTGGCAGCTTCGGTAACGGGCATACCGTGAGGAAAGCCGGGGTAGGAAATCAGCTTGCCGTGCTGGAGCAGCTTGATGGCTCTGGCGCCACCAACGCTGAACGGCACAATTTGGTCGTCTTCGCCGTGCAGCACCAACACCGGGATATCCACACTTTTCAGGTCGTTAGTGAAATCAGATTCTGAGAAGGCCTTGATGCCGAAATAGTGGGCGTTGGCGCCGCCATTCATGCCTTGCCGCCACCAATTGTCGCGGACAGCCTGTTTTACCTGGGCACCTGCCCGATTGTAGCCGTAGAAGGGCAGGGTGAAATCCTGGAAATATTGGGCGCGATTGGTAGCTGTGCCCTCCCGAATTTCGTCGAATACCGACATTGGCACCCCATCGGGGTTGGTTGGGGTTTGCAGCATAAAGGGCGTTACGGCGCTGATGAGCACCACCTTGGCGATGCGGCTTTTATCGGCGCGGGCGGCGTACCGGATGGCTACTCCCCCACCTGTTGAGTGGCCGATGTGAACGGCGTTTTGCAGGTCGAGATGGTCGGCCAGCTCGATGGCGTCGGCCACGTAGGTGTCCATGTCGTGGCCGGTGGCCGTCTGCGACGAGCGGCCGTGCCCCCGGCGGTCGGCCGCGATAACCCGGTAGCCTTGGTTCAAAAAGAACATGAGCTGGCCATCCCAGTCGTCGCTCGACAGTGGCCACCCGTGGTGGAAAACCAGGGGCTGGCCCGTGCCCCAGTCCTTGTAGTAGATTTCCGTGCCGTCTTTTACCGTGATTTTATTCATTGCTCCGCGTCGTAAAGGGGTGAAATACTAGCCAAGTTGCCAGGCGCGGTGTAGTGCCCCGTGAGCAGCCATTGACGCAGCAAAACTACCCGCTCGCTTACCCGGCCCAGCGGTAAAAAGCCCGGTTTTAGCGGTACTTTCATCGGCTGGGCAAACGCAATATTTAGGCGAGGTTAAAAAATATTTGCATTTTCTTTGTCATGATTATCAGAAATTTATATCAACATTTTCAGTCAGCGCTAAAGCCAAGGAGGCCGCGCTGGCCAGCTCCTTTTCGCTAGCCCGCAGGCTGCTTGGCAAAACAGGGTTGCTCTCCGAAACGAGTAGGCTTATTGCCGGTCCAGGGCCAAGCGAGCCTCCTCCAGGTCCAATTCGTTTTCTAGCTTGCGGAGCGACTCTTCGCCAATAGTGGCGGTTTGTCGCAACTGCTCGATTACGCTCCGCTCAAACTGAATGACTGCTGCCTGCAACTCCTGAAACTGGGTAATCGGCTTCTCATCTAGGCGGCTGGCCACGATGCCAGCCATGCGGTTTTGGAGGCGGTAGAGGCGCAATTCGTAGCGGGTTTTCATGCGGCTGAGCACCTCAGTTGGGGCTTGGCTGGCAGCGGGGCTGTTGAGGAAATTGGCGGTGCGAGTGGCCAGCAGCACCCGCAAGTCCAGCTCTTCCTGCGCAGCCGAGTCATCGGCCTTGAGGTGCAAGCCGTTGATAAGCGGTTTCAGGCTGAGCCCCTGCCCTACCAGCGTAACGAATATGACGGCGAAGGTGAGCAGCAAAATCAGGCTGCGCTGCGGGAAGGCCGCGCCCGACGGCAAGAGCAGGGGTAGGGATAGCGCCGCGGCCAGCGACACTACCCCCCGCATACCCGCCCAGGCTACCACCGTTACGGTGGCCAGCGGCGGATGAGGCTCGCGCGCCCGAATGCGCCGGCTCAACCAGTACGGCAAATAAGTGGCCGGATATACCCACAAAAGCCGGCTGACAACCACGGCCAAGCTGATGAGCCCCGCGTAGCCGGCCAGCGCCCAGTACGAGGTATTGCCCAGGCCCGCCAGCAGCGTGGGCAGCTGCAAGCCAATGAGAATAAACACGATGCCATTGAGCAAAAACGTAACCGTGTTCCAGACGGCGTACACTTGCAGGCGGCCAGCGGGCGCAAACAGCCGGGCCGAGCGGCGGCTCAAAAACAAACCCGCCGCCACCACGGCCAGCACGCTCGATACGTGGGCTTCCTCGGCCAAGAGGTAGGCCAGGTAGGGCGTCAGCAAAGTCAGGCTGCTATCGACCACCGTGTTGTGGGTAGAAGACCGGTGCACCTGGTAGAGCGCCCCGCCCACGGCCAGCCCAATAGCAATGCCCGCCACGGCCACCCACACCAGTTGGGCCCCGGCCTGCCACAACCCAAACTGGCCGGTGAGCACGGCCGCCACAGCGTAGCGGTAGGCAATAAGCCCGGTGGCGTCATTTACCAGGCTTTCGCCTTCCAGAATCGTTGTCACGCGCTTGGGTAAAGCCAAGCCGGCGGTAGCCGCCGCGGCCGCCACGGCATCAGGCGGCGATACGATGGCCCCCAGCACGAAGGCCGTGGCCCAGCCAAAACCTGGCAGCAGGAAATGCGCCACCACGGCCACCAAAGTAGTCGAAAACAATACGCAGCCCAACGCCAGCAGTACAATGGGCCGCCGCGCCGCCTTAAAATCGGGCCAGGACGTGTTCCAGGCCGAAGCGTAGAGCAGCGGCGGCAGAAACACAAAGAACACTAAATCAGGGGCGAGCACTACGGGTGGCAGCCCCGGCACCATACCCAGCCCCATGCCGGCTAGCACCAGCAAGATGGGGTAGGGCAAGCGCACCCGGTCGGCCAGCCGGGCCAACGCCGTCACTATCACCAGAATAAAAACCAGGAGTTCGATGTTGCGCATGGGCTCAAGTATAAGCCGCCAGGGCGAATCGCCGCGCTTGGGCCGGCGGCGTGGTTTTGCCCGCCGCCCGTGCCCCTACGAGGCCGCTTCGCCGGGCGGGGGCGCTACCGGCGCCGTAGCCAGGTAGGCATGAATGGACGACACCACCACGCTCCCCTCCCCTACTCCAGAAGCGACCCGCTTCACCGAGCCCGCCCGCACGTCGCCCGCGGCGAAGAGACCGGGCAACGACGTTTCGAGGTAAAATGGGTCGCGGGCCAGGGGCCAGCGCGGGGCTTCGGCGCGGGTGCGGACCTCGGCCCCCGTGAGGACGTAGCCCTGGCCGTTGCAGGCCACGGCGGCGGGCAGCCAGGGCAGGTTTACATCGGCCCCGATGAAAACAAAAAGCGCGTTGGTGGCACGGCGGGTGGTTTGCTGGGTGGCGTGGTTGAGCACGGCAATGGCTTCGAGGTGCTGGGCGCCTTCCACGGCCAGCACCTCACTGTTGGCCTCGATTTGGATGTTGCTCTTGGTAGCCAGCTGGTCGATAAGGTATTGCGACATGCTCGACGACAAATCGGGTTTTCGCACCAGCAAAGTGACTTGCTGGGCGTAATTGGCAAAAAACATGGCCGCCTGCCCAGCAGAATTGCCGCCGCCCACCAAGTACACCGCCTGGCCCCGTGCCGCCAAGGCCTCGGTGCGGGCAGCCCCGTAGTACACGCCGCAGCCCAGAAACCGGTCAATATCCGGCACGGCCAGCCGCCGCCAATCGACACCGGTGGCCAGCAGCACGGCGCGGGCCCGCACCACGTCGCCGCCATCTAGCACCAGCTCGTGGTAGATTTCGCCAGCATGCAGGGCCAGCACCTCCCGCGTGATAACTACCTTGGCCCCCAGCCGCATAGCCTGCTCAAACGCCCGGCGGCCCAGCTCATTGCCACTAATGCCGGCCGGAAATCCCAAGTAGTTCTCGATGCGCGACGATGTGCCGACCTGCCCGCCGGGCGCTTCCCGCTCTAGCAGCAGGGTAGCCAGGCCTTCCGAAGCTCCATACACTGCCGCCGAAAGGCCCGCTGGCCCCGCCCCCACAATCGCCAGGTCGTAGGCTTGGCGGGCGGGCGCAGTTTGTATGCCCAGGCGGGTAGCCAGGTCGCGGATAGTTGGGTTGGTGAGCACGGTGCCGTCGTTGAGCCGGGCCGAAATGGGCGGCTCCTCAGCCGGGCTACCCCTCCTTTCTTCGACTACTTGCCAGGTAAACAACACATTATTGCGGGCCAGGAAATCGCGCAATCGGTAGGCCACCGGGTTCCAGCGCGGGCCCGAAAGCGTGACCCGCGAAGTAGGCACTTTTAAGGCAAACTCCTGCAAGCCCGTCATGCTCCGCGCTAGCTCGGCCAAGATGGCTTGGGCAAATGCCGGCCGGCCAGCCACCAGCTGCCGAAAATCCTGCGCCTCTAGCCGCAGCACTTGGCTTGGCGTAGTAGCCCGCACGCCGGCGGGGCTAGCCGTGCCCATCAAGATGGGCATCTCGCCAAAATAGTCGCCTACGTTGCAGGCCCGCACTACCTGCTCCACGAGCCCAACCTGCTTGGTCATCTCTAGGGTGCCGGCCAGGATGAAGAAAAAGGCCGGCATCTCGCCTTCGTACACCGCGTATTCGCCCGGGTTGAGTAATAATTCGGCGGCGTGGTCGGCCACGCGGGCGCGCTGCACCTCATCGAGCGCCGCAAAAAGTGGGACGGGGCGAATAGTGTCGAGCGTTATCATAGGGCTGTTTCGAAAGGAAGTGCACGACTGAACCGTAGCGCGAACTTGCAGTCCGCGACGCAATTAACTCTACTAACTCGCGGACTGCAAGCTGGCGCTACAGCTTAGCGAAGCCCCCGGCTTTTCGCTAGCGGCAGCTACCCTACCCTCAACTGGGCTGTGGAGATGAACAATGGCCGGGGCGAAACCAACGCCCCGACCGTGCTACTGGCGCATACCAACGGCCCGCCGCGCGCTACACTGGCAGGCGAGCCAGCAAGCAGGCTCCGGGGCCGGGAGTGGCTGGGGTGAGCTGCAGCGTACCGCCCACGGCCGCGGCCCGCATGTGCATGTTGCGCAGGCCCTGGCCGCCGGGGCGGGGCCGCAGCGGGGTAGGGCCATCGTCGCGCACTTCCAGCTCTAGCTGCGTGCTCACTAACGCTACGCGCACCCATACCCGCCGGGCGTGGGCGTGCTTCACCACGTTGTGCAGAGCTTCTTGGTAAATGGCGTAGAGCGCCTGCCGAGTGGCCAGCGGCACGGCCAGCCGCTCGGTTTTGGCCTCTATCGCAAACTCGAGGTCCAGGCCAGTTGGGGGCAGCGTTTCGTGCGCGTAGTCGCGCAGCCGCTGGAGCAAGCTGTCCATCGAGTCGTGGCGAGCGTCGATGCTCCACACCGCGTCGCGGAGCTGGCGGGCAGCGCGGCGGCTGGCTTCTACTACCTGGTCGAGGTAGGCCTGCTGCTGTGTGGACGCCAAGGTTCCGTCGCGCACCAGCGTGCTTTGCATAATAATTTGGGTAAGCATGCCGCCAACCTCGTCGTGTAGGTCAGCGGCGATGCGCGTGCGCAATGCCAACAAGCGGCGGGCCGCGGCGCGGCGGTAGGAGCGCAGCAGCGCAATCCCCACCGCCAGGGCTACCCCCCCTAAGGCCGCCAAGCCGGCCACCAACTGCCGGTGGCGCAGGCGCTCCAGCTCCTGTTGCTGGCTGCGCACGCGCACCTGCTGGCGCAGCAAGTCTAGCTGCATTTGGGCGCGCGAGCGCACGGCGCGGGCCTGCACGGCCGCCAGCCGGCGGCGGGCGTCCTCGCCACTCAGGCTATCGGCGTAGGCACCCGCCAGCACCTGGTAGCGATAGGCAGTGTGGCTCTGCCCGAGCTGGTCGCTGGCCCGGGCCAACACCTGGGCCGCGTCGCGGGCTTCCGGGCGCAGGTGGTGCGGCCGGGCGGCCCGTAGGCTGAGGGTAGCATAGCGGTGCGCACTGTCGGGCTGGGCCGGCAGCCAGGTACGCGCCAGCACCAGCGCCGCCTGAGCTACTTGCTCCGGCGTGCCAGTAGTGCGGGCCCGCTGCAGCAACCCAGTAGCGGCGCGGCGAGCCGCCCGGTGGTTGCCCAAGCGGTCGGTCATGTCAGCCAGGTTAATCTCGATGGGTAGCAAGCCGCGCGCATTATATACCAACCGGTAATTGGCAACGGTCTGGGTATAATAGCGGTGGGCCGCCAACCATTGCCCCTGCTGGCAGCTGATGTCGCCGAGGGCCTGGTACACGTACCCGTTGCCGAGCAGGTCGTGGGCCGCCGGTACCAAGTGGCGGGCCTCAGCTACGTAGGAGCGGGCGGCGGCATACTCGCCCAAAACCAGTTCAATACGCCCGGCCAGCACCAGTTGAAACAGCGCTACCCGGGGGCTGTGCAGGGTGCGGGCGAGCGCCAGCCCGTCGAGGCTGGGGCCCAGGGCGGCCGCATAGTCGCCCTGCTCTAGGTAAATGCGGGCCAAGTTGTAGTAGGCCCGCGTCTGGGTATAGCGGTTGCGGGTGCGGATGGCCCAAGCCAGCGCTTGCCGGCTGTGGTAAATGGCCGAGTCGTACTGGCTGCGCACCCGGTAATTGTAGCCTAGGTTGAAGTGAGCCTCCACCAGCCCCCGCTTAAAATTCAGCTGCTGCGCAAGCGCCAGGGCCTGCCGAGCCAAGCGCTGGGCCAGCGGCGCCTCGTTGGTGCGCAGGGCAAAGGCCAGGGTATTGAGGCGGCTCACGCGCAGCGTATCAGGCCGCAGGTCAGTAGCTAACAGCCGGCTGATACTGTCGCGCATCACCGCTACCCGGGCGAGCGGCAATGGCGGCCCCTGCGCCCAGGCCGCCCCGCTGCCCAGTAGCAAGCTCGCCAGCCCGCCTGCTAGCCGCAACCAGTTTCTAGCCTTGGCACCCTCCTTTTTCGCCCGCGTAAGTAATCTATGCATATACTTAGCTAAACCTGTTCAGCTTAGGCAGAGTTATCGGCAGAACTACTTTTTAAGTGCTTCCCGATTAGAAAGCCTGCTCGTGGCGAGCGACAACCGCTCCCTCGTGGCAGGCCGCAGCTACAGCAGAATACCTAAAGCCACCGCCCTGGCTTGGCAAAGCATTCTGCGCGCGGCGGAATACCCTTTGAGCAGGCCATGGTTGGGCACGGCAACGCGCTGAACCGGTGGGTCTCTCCGTAGTCGTCAAGACAAATTCGCGCGGGGAATAAGGGCGGGGTTGCGACCTCGCCTGACGCGTGCAAAGTCTAGTGGCCACTTACCGGCCGCGCAGTCAAAGCCCGTGCAGCGGCACCTCCTAAGCGAGCAGGCCTACCCCTGCTTCATTCATCGAGGCTAGGCCAACCCTTAAAGCGCCACCCCTTTCAACACCACAAGCCTACCCCCTGCAAAGGATTTCTCCAATCGGCCCAGCGGGGGGTAAGGGCTTAAGAGAGCGCCCCTTATCTTGTTGGCACGAAATGCCTAATCCGCCTAATTCTATACTGGCCAGGCCTGCCTGGCGGGAAGTACCTCCACCTTTGCTCCTCCTTTCCTATGGAAGCTGTAGACAGAGAACAACTCGAAGCCCAGAAGCTACAACTCGAGATTCAGGCCCTGCGAAAGCCTTTTTATTGGAATCATACTTTTTGGTTGAGCTTCGCTACGGCTGTTGCCGCTTCGATTGGGGTCGTGGGGCAGAGTTACGTCTCAAAATATGAGAACGCCCGGGCCGAATTCTTGCGGGACAAAGCCAAGAAAGACCTTGATTCGCTGAACATAAGAACGGTTTTTGCGCGCGCAGTACTTGACTCTGCCCAAGGCAAAATTGTGGAGCTAACGAAAACCAAACAAAACTTGTCGCAGCAGATTACCACCTTGCTCGAATCCGTATCGGAAACGGAGGCAGCGAGGAGCAGCGTAAAAATTCAAAGCGCCGTCAAGCTAGCGAATAATTCCCTCTACTCTATTGCCCTGTATGGGTACAAGATTGAGCCTGCAGAGCTTGCAAAAAGCAGTACCTATTTAGCAGCAGGTGGGTACACCGTAACCGGGGCAACGCTTTTGCCATCGCGGCCGCCCTGGCTTTCCGCTAGCTCCGTCGTCTTGTACTATGATACGCGTACAGCGGCGGTTGCGCAGGCTATCGCCACCGCGCTAAGCGCGCAGCTAGGGCTGCCAGTAGCATTTACCAAGGGAGCCGGGCTGGGCATTCCCAAAGGTGAAGAGCGCCGCGAGCTACGTATTCACTTAGTTGGCCGGTAAGATGACCATGCCGAACCGGCGAGTAAAGACTTTGGCGATGAGCACTTCTGCCCAGCACTAGAAGTGCTGAACGCGGAAAATAATCAGCAGGTATTTGTAGCCTTTTTCAGGGGCATTACCCAGCAACCAAGCGCCTGAAAGCTAGCTGCTCCATTAGGCAACAGGTACACGTAAGTAGGCTACCTTAGCCGCCTTTCAGTTGAACGCTTCCCCCCCTGCCTGCCGTGACGGAAACGTATGCCTACCCCCCCGAGATAGCTGCTGCCCTGCGCCAGCACTGGCCCGCCCACGGCTTGCCGCTGCCAGACCCAGCCGTGCTGACCAGCTTTATTGCGGGGGGCTACCAGGCCAGCTTGCTGCGCGAGGAAGACCGCCCCGTGCAATGCCACCTCTTGCTGCGGCCCTCCGCGCCCCCCGACCAGCAGCCCGCGCCCCCGCCCGAGGCCATTGCTGCCTATCAGATACTTGCCTTTAGTGAGCCGCGCGCCTACTCTGCGCAGGAACTACGCCGCCTTAGCCCAACCACGCAGCGCCCCGGTACGCTGCTATCGGTAGGGGCTGCGCCGACGGGCGAATTAACCATTCTAGGGCTCGTATTCGCTACCCGCCCCTGGGACCACGTCGACGCGCCGCACGATACGGCGCTGCTGCCCCCGGCCCTATTTATGCAGGTGGCGGGGCCGGGCCGGCTGGCGTTTTTCTGCGGGGCGCAGCCAATGCTGGTGTTGCAGCAAGGCTAAATGGGTGACTACGGCGGGCGGGCATTCCCTATCGGCTGGCTGGGCGGCTTTGAGGAAGTGGACCCCCGTGAAACGCCACCTACCCTAGGTGATGTCAACATAGAATTGGCCCGCCACCTGGGCAGCTATAGCCTGCATCGCTGCTTGGCCCGGGTGCGGGCCCAAGGCCACGGGGGTATGCTGGTGCTGGTGCCCAGTACCGACGCACTCCGGCTGGTAGGCCCGGCGGCGGTGCTGCGCCCCAAGTATGGCGTGCTGCACAACGACTTTGGCGCGCGCTACCGTGCGCTGCTCACCCGCCTGCTGGCCCGCAGCACGGCGCTGGACCTCAGTAGTTGGGCCGCCTACCGCCTCGCAACGGATGGTGAACTACAGCAGCTGCACACGGAGATGGAGCAGTTTGCCGATTTACTCGCCGACCTAATGGCCGTGGATGGCGCCTTAGCCCTCGACAAGCAGTTCGGTTTGCTGGGTTTCGGCGTAGAAATCGCCGCCCCGGCTCCGCCCACGCCGTATGTGTACCGCGCCCTCGATGCCGAGGGTACGCAGTTGCAGGCCGAAGCGGCCGACAGCGGCGGCACCCGCCACCGCGCGGCCTACCGGCTCTGCCAAGCCGAGGCGGGCTGCCAGGCCATCGTCGTCTCCCAGGATGGAGGCATCCGGCTCGTGCGCCAGCGTGCCGAGCAAGTCATCTTCTGGAATCAACTCATTTTGTAGTGTTTAGCCAGCGGTGCCATTTTTTAGTTTGCCGTTGGCAGGGAGGTTACGCGCTCGCAGTACTTACGCCCCGCAAGGTCTCCTCTACCCCCGCCGCAAACCAGCGGCCAGCAAGCCGACCGTTTGCTTTTGAACCAGCTTATTAGTCAAACCAAGGTCGCCTATAAATGGGAGTTGATGAAGCAGGGCAAGGGTGGTTGAGCGTAGCCTGCCGCCGTTCGACGCTGGCAAAACACCGCCGAAAAGGTGCAGTAATTATTGCCGCACGCCGCATTGCGTGGCCCGTGACAGCTTAGTCAGCCGAACGTAGCTGAGGATATCACCTGGCCTAGCTTTTTCGAGCGGCCCATTCGTGACGCAGCCAACTTACCAGCTGCCTAGCGAGCGCTATGGACAGCTAATAGCTAATAAGTAATTGTTTGTGCAGCTACATTGCAAAGCAAGGTACTGGGTATTTACATTTGCTTGATTTCTCCTTTTGTCTCTCATGTTCCATTTCTCCTCACTCCTACGCCGCCCTTGTTTTCGCGCTCTACCATTCCTGCTAGGCCTAACCTTACCGTTGTTGAGCGTCGCGCAGGGCCCCCTACCCGCCAAGATTCAAGTGCTGGTAGTAGGCTCCGACCACCTCAACCAGCTTTATAACAAGCAGCCCCAATCGGACGTCTTCAGCCCTAAAAAGCAAGCAGAACTGGCCCAGGTGCGGGCGCAACTCGCGCAGTTTCGGCCCGATATTATTTTGATTGAAGCCGAACCAAAGGAGCAGGGGCAACTTGATAGCTTGTATAGTTTATATCAAAAGGGGCTGTTGCAACTAGCGCGCTTACCGACCGGGCGCAGTGAGCGCTACCAAGTGGGCTTTGCGTTGGCCAAGCAGCTACAGCTACCCAGCCCCAAAGCCGTTGATTACTACGCGGCTACGTCCCAGTCCTTGCTGAGCACCGGCACCAATATTGAGGCCTACACGCAAGACCTTAAGCTGCTACAGGCTACCGCCCGCCCGTTAAGAACCCTGGTGCAGCACGACAGCCTTTCCCTCTACGATTACCTGGCGCTCGCCAATCAGCCGGCCATGATTGCGTTGCTGCACCGCGTGCAGTTCAATACCCCGGCCTTGGTTATGAACGGCACTTTTGCGGCGGACGGCACAAATACGGTTGAGCTGGGCAAAGTAGATACCGAATACATTGGGGCTCATTTCATTACCCTATTTTATAACCGGAATCTCAAAATCTACTCGAATATGCTGCGGGCGCAGCAGCAAAGCCAGGCTAAGCGGGTATTAGCCGTGTTTGGCTTGGCCCACGTGGGGGTATTAGAAGAGCTTTTTGCGGCGAATCCTGCCTATCAAGTCGTGCACGCGGCAACGTATTTGAAGACCAAAACGAAGCTTTCCCAATTGCATAAAGCAGGTAGGAAGTAGGTTCGTTTGCAAAAGGCAGCCAGCGCGCTTACAGCTTTAAACCAGCTCGTTGCGGCAATATTTCTCCGCCTGCTGATAAAGATGAAGGTGAACTGCTACCCCCCTAAAACATACCGGCGTGGCCTAGCTCTACGGCTCTACTGCCTCCCTGCGTACGCTATGAGGGGGTAGCGCTTTGCTGATTTAGGCTTCTTGCAGCAACTCCGCCGTGCTCAACTCCTGCTTAATAACCCGCATTATTTTCTCCTGTAGCAGCCGCCGCAGTTTGCTTCGAACAAAGAGCGGGTAAATCATCTTCGCGGCCCACCACCCATCCGGAATTTCGCGGCTCAGTTGTTTGGTGATGATATCCAGCCGCTGCCTCACTTGCTCTGTCAGTTGCGCATAGTCTGACTGGCTCATGCGGGCCTTTGCCCACTCGGGAGCGGCTACTTTTACCGCCGAGCTACCCAACAAGGGAAGGATGGGGAGGCGCCCCGTCGGTTGGTCTTTTTCATCGCGCACGTCTAGAGTCTGCTTGAGCGCAGCCGGCCAGCGGTCAAAAAGCGGATTATTGGCTGGCAGCGTAAACCACTGCTGCAGGAACCGCTGGCAGTTGCGACGGCCCAGCTCGTAATCATGCTCCCGGAAACCTTGGTGTAAAAAGCCGCCGAATGCGTTGAGCAGCCCACACGCCAAGATGGGGGGTAGGGGCTTTTTAGCGTCTGGCTGCGCTGCCACCTTTGGCCGCGCCTCCACCTTCCGCGACGGGGCAATGATGTAGCGGCTGTGCACATCCAGGTCGAGGGCGCCTAATAAATCCTCGGCGCGAAAGCGCGACTGGTTCAGCAACGCTGTAAATAGACGCGCGGCGAGCGGGCCCAGCTCCTGTTTGAGAACCGTGTAATCCGTTTCCTTCGCCTCACTCGGAAACGGGTCAACCAGCAGCAGGGCGCGGCGGGCCGTGGCGCCATTGGGGTCATTGTGCAACAGCCCCGATGGGTCGTCTGTCAGCGCCCGGCGGGCTAGCTCCAGCGGCTCGTTATTCGTCACGCCCCCATCCACAAACAAGTATTCTCCTCCCGCTGGATAAGTCTGAATGTCGGGCGCGCCGGCACGAACCGCGTAGCCAGGGCGCGGCCCGTTGTACCAGCGGCTCGCATAATAGTCGTTTGAGAAGCGCATCAGACGGCTAATCAACGCAATAGGGAAAGCCCCGGTAGCGAGGGCCGATTGAGCCAAGCGGTCCCAGGCGGCATCCCCGGTGGGGGTAGGCGCACTAGGCAGCTCCACCAGCGCGGGGTCGAAGGCGGGGTCGGTGGGGGCAGTCGGGGGTAGGGTCGGCGCAAGCAGGCGAAACTGAATACGGTCGGCGTGGTCCGTAAACCGCTGGGGGGCCCCGCCGGTCTGGGTCACCTCGTACGTCAGCCCATTGAGATTGGTGAGGGTTAAAAAAAAGTCTAAGTGGTCGGACAGCATCCACCGGGGCCACCGCGCCTGGGTAGGGCGCGCTAGCCGGTTTTGGGCAATGTGGTCCAGGATGTCGCAGTTGAGCACGCTTTTCCACGCTTGCAGGCGCTTGGGCTCCCGAACCAAGTCGCTTGGGTCGAGCAGCTTGTCAATATCAATGTCTTTGACCCACGCTTGGTGAAAGTTGCTGGTGCTGCCCTCAATGGCCGCAATAGCGGTAAGGGCAGCGCACATACCCCCAGCGGAGGCGCCCGCCATGGCTTTTAGCCGCACGTGGTGCAGGGGCTCGTCGGTAGGCACCGCAGCCCCGTCCCCGAACGCTTGCTGCAACGCGGGGTCGTACCAATTGTCGAGGGCCTCAAAGAGAAAATTAATAACGCCTGCCGTATAAGCCCCCGCCGAGATTGCCCCCGCCATTACCAGCCCCAGCTCGAAGGTGTGCGGTGCGGGCTCGGGAGCGGGCGCCGTGGCATAGGCCGTAAATACGCTGGCAGCTTTGGCGGCGGCCGCAGCCGGGGCCGAAGAAGTTGCCGCAGTAGCAGGGACTGACTCCATAAAATAAGGTGTGATGAGAAGGCGCTGTTTACCAAGCGGCTGGCGCTAAAAGTACTTCTCTGGATAGTCGAGTCCATCAGTGCTACCACTGGTTTTTGCAGGCGAAAAGCCGCGCGCGCCGGCGCGGCCAGCTTGGCGCGCGGCTAGCAATCACCGCCCCCAGGCTACCTATTACCCTGCCTGGCCTGGTGTTACCAGTTGCCCGCGCCTACCCCCCTTCACTGCTTAGCGCTGAGCTGTTTGCAAATGCCAGCCGCTGCGCTTAGTGGCGAGAAGCCAAGCTACGTGGCGCGCTGCCGTTGGCCACTTTCAGCCGCATGCTGGCTTTAGGAATGAGCCGCACCCCTACCCTCGCGCCTAAGGTGCACATCGCGTTTATTTGCGGGCACTTTGGAATAGTTGCTTGAGGCCGAAATAGTTAGGGATTTTTTTGAAAGACGCCGTATTTTTATAAAGAAGCGCTTTTGTGAGCGCCCCGCTGCTTTGTCCGGCGCCCGGCGCCGGCTGCTGGCTTGGCGCGTTGGTCTTACTCCTAATTATGCTGCCTGCGCCATGCCTACTGCCGACAGAATTTGTCTTATCGGGGCGGGTTCGTCCGGCCTGACGGCCGCCAAAACGCTGCACGAAGCCGGCTTGCCCTTCGACTGTTTCGAGAAAGGCTCGGCGCTGGGCGGCAACTGGCGCTACAACAACGACAATGGCCTGTCCTCGGCCTACCGCTCGCTGCACATCAACACCAACCGCCGGGCCATGAGCTACTCGGATTTTCCGATGCCCGCGCGCTACCCCATGTTTCCGCATCACTCGCACATCATCGCGTATTTTGAAGACTATGCCCGGCACTTTGGCATTGATAAGCTCCTCACCTACAACACCGAAGTAACCCACGTGCGGCCGCATCCCGATGGCGCCTGGCGCGTGACTACCCGCACGCGCGGCGGCGGCGACTTGCAAGAGCGCGCCTACCGGGCGGTTATCGTGGCCAATGGCCACCACTGGTGCCCGCGCTACCCCGACCCGCCTTTTCCGGGTAGCTTCAGCGGCGAAACGCTGCACGCGCACGACTACCGCACGCCCGACCAAGTGGCTGGCCACCATGTTGTGATTGTGGGCATCGGCAATTCGGCCGTCGATATTGCCTGCGAAGCCGCCCGGCAGTATTCGGGCCGCGTCACTATTTCGACGCGTAGCGGCGCCTACATCCTGCCCAATTGGATTTGGGACGTGCCCTTCGATTCGCTGGCCTCGCCCCTGATGAGCAAGCTGCCGCTGGCCGTGCAGCGCGTGGTGCTGCGGGCGGTGCTCTGGCTGGCCCACGGCAACCAAGCGCGTTTCGGCGTGCCCCGCCCGCAGCGGCCGCTGCTGAGCGAGCACCCTACCCTCTCGCAAGATTTGCTGTATTTGGCGGGGCGCGGCCTCCTTCACTTCCGGCCCAACATCCGGGAGCTGCAAGGCGACCATATTCTGTTTGAGGACGGTAGCACCGAAGCGGCTGATTTGCTGATTTATGCCACCGGCTACCGGGTGTCGTTTCCATTTTTCGACCCCGATTTTCTGCAAGTCGAGCAGCAGAACAACCTGGAGTTGTACCGCCACGTGGTGCACCCCGACCACGCGGGCCTGTACTTTTTGGCTTTTTTGCAGCCCCTCGGCCCCATTATGCCGCTGGCCGAAGTGCAAAGCAACTGGATTGCCCGGCTACTTAGCGGCCAGTGCCAGCTGCCCAGCCGCTCCGAAATGCTACGCAGCATTGCCGCAGACAAAGCCGCCGTAGCCAAGCGCTACGGCTCCTCCCCCCGCCACACGCTGGAGGTGGATTTCTACCCCTACAAAGACCTTATTGAACGGGAGATGCGCCGCCAGGCAAGCAAGTAGCCAGAAAGACTGCCCCGGCTGGCACGGCTGGGCTTACGCAGGCAGCCACCCGTGGCGGGCGCCCCACTGCTAAACGCGACAATGGTGTGTTTGCTTGCCTAAAAATGCGTATTTTGCGGAGCTTATCCGCCTTCTCAATCGTCTGCGCTATGTTCGACCTACCCCTTCCCGAACACTGCGCTATGGAAGCGCAGATTCAGGCCCTACGTGCCGAACTTGCCCAAGCGCACGAGGCCCAGCGCCAGCAGGAGGCCCAGCGGGAAGAAATAACGCGCGACTACCACCGCCAGCTGCGCTTCCGCACCATCTTCGAGCACTCGCCCCTCGGCCAAAAAATCATTGACGCCGACTTAACCATTCGGCAGGCCAACGCAGCCATCGCCGACTTATTGGGCCTAGAATCCCCCCTGGAGTTGCTGGGCCACGCCATTTTGGAGTATGCCCACCCCGACCACTATGCCGACTGGGCGCGCTTGCAAGAGGCTTTATGGGCGCACCACCTCACTTCCTTTACGCTGGAAACCCGCTTGGTACGCCCCGACGGTGCGCTGCTTTGGTGCCGGGTTACCTCCGTTTTGTTTCCCGACGAAGGGGGCGAACTGGGCTATACCACGCTCGAAAATATATCGGAGCGCAAGCTGCTCGAAGACCAAGTGGACCAGCACGCCAACGCCTTGCAGGACGCCAACGAGCAACTGGCGGCCTTCAACGAGGAGCTGCAAGTTGCCAACGAAGAGCTGCTGGCGGCCAATATGGCGTTAGGCAGAATTAACGCCGAACTCGACACGTTCGTTTATGCCGCCTCCCACGACCTGCGCGCCCCCATTGGCAACTTGCAGGGGCTGGTGCAGGTCTTGGTAGCGGAACTGTCGGCCGACACGCCGCAGCTAGCACAGGCCAAGCCTATTCTGGACTTAATGCAAGAATCAATGGCCCGGTTTGGGCATACGCTCGACCGCTTGGCCGACTTTAGCATTGCCTATACGCCCGATGGGCTGGTGCGCGAACACCTAGAGTTGGCCGCTGTGCTCGAAGAAGTACGCCAGGAAGTAGCGCCGCTACTCGCCGCCACCCAAGGGCAGCTACTGGTCGACATAGCGGGTACTTCGTCGCTTTGGTTTGCCGCCAAGCATGTATACTCGGTGATGCTCAACCTGGTCAGCAACGCCCTCAAATACCGCCATCCCGACCGCGCACCCGTTGTGCGCGTGCGCAGCCACCGCGAACAAGGCCGCCTGGTGGTGCGCGTGCAAGACAATGGCCTGGGGCTAAGCCATGAGCAGCAAGACCAACTCTTTCGCTTATTTAAGCGCCTGCACTCGCACGTGGAAGGAACAGGGGTAGGCCTGTACCTGGTCAAGAAAATCCTCGATAATGCCGGGGGCAGCATTCAGGTTGAAAGTGAATTAGGCCGGGGCTCCACTTTTATCGTCAACTTTCCGGGGTAAGCCGCTACCCGCTGCGCGGGGCAAGCTCACCGAGCGGCAGCCGTGTGGCGTCGTGGCGCGCCACACGGGTAGTTGCTAGCTCTGGGCAGGTTTTAGTGGCTGGCGGCAGTAGGCGCTGGCGCCGCACCGCGCGCCCCTACCCCCCTCGGGGCGCCCAGGCCCGGCGCGGCACCCAGCGAAGCGGGCCGCAGGGGCTGGCCGGGCGCCCACTCCAGGATGTAGACGGGCTGGGGAGGCAGGTTTTCGAGGGTTTCACCATCGCCCTGGCCGGTGCGCTGCACAAATAGGCTGAGGATGTGGTCTTTCTGCCAGCGCTCGGTGTCGTAGCTGGGCTCCCAGTTGCCGACGGGGGTAGTGGTGAGGTCGGTAGCGGCCCACTGGTTTTTGGTGAGGTCGGGGCATTGCAGCACCGAAGCCCGGTCCTGGCGCTCGGCATCGCGGAAGAGCAGGTAGGCCGCCGTTTTGCCCTTTTGGGTGGCCACGAGCAGTTGCGGGCGCGAAATCGGAATCTTCTTTGTCCCTACCCCACTCAGGCTGAAGGGCGTTGTGCGCTGGCTCACCTGGGCAGTTTTCCAGGTTTTGCCGGCCAGGTAAACTAACTGGTACTGAGGCACTTGCGTACCCGCCGGGCGCCAGTACGTGGCGATGTAGGGTGCGCCCGCCGCATCGGTAGTCATGGAGGTTTGGTTTATCAGCTCGCTGTTTTGCGGAATGCGGGCCGCGTACTCGGCCGTAGCCGCGGTGATGGGCAGCTGGTAGGCGGCGCCGGTGCTGCGCTGCCAGGTCCTACCCCCGTCCAGCGAGCGGGCGTAGGCCATGTCGTGGTTGGAGGCCACGTTGGGCGACTCGCGCCACACCCACGACACGTGAATCGTGCCCTTAGCGTCGATGCAGGCCTGCCAATAGGCATTGCGCTGGCCCTCGCCGCTAATGAGCACGTCGTGCAAGCGCGTCCAGCGCTGGGTTTTGACATCGTAGCGGTTCAGGGCCAAGTTGCCGTTGCCCGAGCTGCCATCGCGGTACAAAAACAGCAGGTCGCCACTCGGGAAGCGGTGAAACTCGGGGTAGGTCACGTTGTTTTCGTGCGTGCCGGTCATGGGCAGCAACTCACTCATGTCCAACGAGCCAGGGGCCTTGCTGCGGCAGTAGCGCAGCGGGTTGCCGTGGTGGTCGAAGGATAAGTGCAGGTAGCCCGCGCCGTCCACCATCAGGCTGATAACGTTGTGCGCATCTTGCACTTTGCCCTGGTAGGGCGTGCGCTGCACCTGCCAGGCGCCAGCGGGCAGGCGGCGCTTGGCCAGCACCACGTAGCCCACCGAGTCGTAGTAGGCGGTGTACTGGTCCTGGCCCTGCGTCACAACCGAATTTTTGCGAAATACGGCCCCGTTCACGTTGTTTTTGGCCCAGCCCAGGCCCACGGGCGCAGCTGTTTGGGCATGGCTCGCCAGCGGCATAGTGAAGGCCGCGCTGGCGAAAAGTACCAACAGCCAACGGCCGGTAAGAAAGGGGGTGGGCATGGCAGGAAAGCAGTTTGGTAGAATATAAGGCGTTGGGCTATCTCCGGCCGAGCTATCAGCGGCTGGCTACCCTCGAATGCGAATAGTGCCGGGCGGGTGCGGGGGTGGCGGCAACCGCACTACCTGAATATTCAGCAGCGTTATCCCTGCTTCGCCCGCCGCCGGCCGCACCAGGTCTACCCGGTCGATGGCTCCGGCAGCAATGCGCAGCGAGGTATCCTCCAGGGGCACCCCGTCCAGCTCAAACCTGACCGCCCCCCCTACCCCTAGCTGCCGCTTGAGGGCCGCCAGGGTTTTTGACTTGAATTTTGCCTTGGTTTTCAGCCTAATGTCAATAATACCGTTGGGCGTCAGGCTACGCCATTTGGCTGGCGCATCGGCGCCCTTGTACACGTGTATATCGGCTATATCCTGCGGGTTCAGGGCGCGCAAGTCGTTATCACCCAGTATTAGGTGTGAATTCATCAGCATTACCGGCCGATATACCCGCGCCGGCTGGGTGGGCAGCGCAGGTGCAGCGGGTGGCCCACCCGTATCCCATTTGGTGCGCACCGGCACGCCAAGGCCAGGCGTGGCGGGCTGCACCAGCACTAGGCGCGGCGCGAGGGGCGCCATCGCCGGCTGCTGCGCCCGGGCCAGCTCCCCGGCCAAGCAGCCAACGGCGGTAAGCAGCAGTTTAGTA
Organism: Hymenobacter ginkgonis; assembly: GCF_009755225.1. GTDB lineage: Bacteria > Bacteroidota > Bacteroidia > Cytophagales > Hymenobacteraceae > Hymenobacter > Hymenobacter ginkgonis. The sequence continues at coordinate 622,257 of NZ_WQKZ01000003.1, read as the reverse complement.
ACTAGATACCTGCGCATAGAAATCGGTTTTTTAGAGCGTGTTTGAATTCTATGAAACCTCAAAAAGACGGTCCTGCTCATCTGGCGTGCCCTTTTTAGTAAATCTCAAACACACTCTTAGCTATTGAACTATAACGTCCTAACAACTTTCCGGACAGCTTTCCTACTTCAATTCCAGCACCACCACCGATTTGGGGGGTAGGGCCACGGCCAGCTTGTCGCCGCGCTTCTTGGCTCCAGTGAAGGCAGCCAGCTTGATATTGTCGGGTTTGTCGAAGCTGTTATAGTCGCTCACTTTGGCTGAGGTGAGCACGCGGCCGGTCACCGTTTTCCAGTTCACGCCGGGCAGGGCCGTTTCGAGGGTCAGGGTTTTGGTGGGGTCGAGGTTGACGAGCGATAGGTGGACCGCGCCGTTCGTATCCTTCGAGGCCGAGGCGTTCAGGGCCGGGATTTTCTCGCCGTTGAACACGTAGTCGGGGCTGGCGAATTGTAGGGGCAGGTACTCGGCATCCTGGTGCACCTGGTAGAGGTCGAACACGTGGTAGGTGGGCGTGAGCAGCATCTTTTCCTTGTCGGTTAAGACTAAGGCTTGCAGCACGTTGATGGCCTGGGCGAGGTTGGCCCCGCGCACCCGGTCGCAGTGGTTGTTGAAGATATTGAGGGTAGTGCCAGCCACCAGCGCGTCGCGCAGCGTGTTTTGCTGGTACAAGAAGCCGGGGTTAGTGCCGGGCTCCACGTCGGTCCACACGCCCCACTCGTCCACCAGTAGCGCCACCTTTTTGTCTTTGTCGTACTTGTCCATGATGGCCGCGTGCTTGGTCACTATGGCGTCCATTTTCAGGCAGTTGCGCAGGGTGCTGAAGTACTGGTCTTCGCCAAAGCCGGTGGCTTTGCCCTTGCTGCCGCTCCAGCTGCCGGTGGGCAGGGTGTAGTAGTGCAGGGTGAGGCCCCACATTTTGCCGGGGCCGATGTTTTTCATGCACGTTTCGGTCCAGTGCGGGTCGTCGGCGTTGGCACCGCTCACGATGCGCTTGAGCGGCGTGCCGGGGTAGTCGTGGGCGAAGGTGGCGTAGCGCTTGTACACATCCGAGTAGTACTCGGGCGTCATGTTGCCGCCGCAACCCCAGCTTTCGTTGCCGATGCCCCACCAGCTCACTTTGTAGGGCTCGGCGTGGCCGTTCTTCTTGCGTTCCTGCACCATGGGCGTGTCCTCGTTCGAGTTGAGGTACTCCATCCAGTTGCTCATTTCCTGCACCGTGCCGCTGCCCACGTTGGCGGCCAGGTAGGGCTCGGTACCCAGCAGGCCGCACAGCTCCATAAATTCGTGGGTACCGAAACTATTGTCTTCCAAGGTATTGCCCCACCACAGGTTCAGCATTTTGGGGCGCTGGGCGGCGGGCCCTACCCCATCGTGCCAGTGGTAGGTATCGGCAAAGCAGCCGCCGGGCCAGCGCAGGTTGGGCACGTGAATCTTCTGGAGCGCCTCCACGATGTCGAGCCGCAAGCGGCCCTGCTTGGGCACGCTCAGGCCGGGGTCAACCCAAAAACCGCCGTAGATGCAGCGCCCCAAGTGCTCGGCAAATTGCCCCTGAATGTGCTTGCTGATGAGGAGCTTCGGGTCGCCGGGCTGCACGGTCAGCTGCACGGTTTGGGCGGCGGTGAGCAGCGGCGCGGCTAGGGCGAGCGTGGCAGCAAAAGAGCGGAGGTAGGACATTCGAAAAGTAGGTGGGATAGGGAGTGGCGCAAAGCGGCGGGTGCTAGGTGGGTAGCCGCTTTGCAAGCCGTAAAGTTGGGGGCGCTTGCACAATCGATTGTGTATTCAGGCAAATTATTTTTAGCTGCCCGCGCTGCTCATGCGCCCTGCGCAGCAGGCGAGCGCCAAGGCCAGGCCTTAGGGGCGGGCAACGGGGGTAGGCTTTTTGATTTTTGTCGGCTTAACTACTTCAAATACAAGAACCGGCAGTATGTTGCCTTGCGCATCGAAGCGCATGGGCGAGAGGCAGGTTTCGCGGTTGTAGCCGTTGCCGCCCGGAATATGGAAGCGGTGGTAGGCCATTACCCACTGGTCGGTGCCAGGCACTTGCAGTACCGAGTGGTGGCCGGCACCCTGCACCACGCCCCTACCCTTCAGCACGGGGTTGTGGTCGGCTTTCGTGAACGGCCCCAGCGGCGAACTGGCCGTGGCGTAGGCCACCGAGTAGCGCGGGTCGCGGGTGTCGTACTCGCTCCACATGAGGTAATATTTGCCCTGGCGCTTGAAGGCAAACGAGCCCTCGTTGTAGCCTGGCGGCTTAAACTCGACCACGGTGGCCGGGTCGTAGCTCACCATGTCGGCGTTCAGCTTCACGACGTGGCACTGGCCCTGGCCGAAGTAGAGGTAGGCGCTGCCATCGTCATCGACCAGCACCATGGGGTCAATCATTTGGCCCTTAAACTGGCCCTTGGCCACCAGCGGCTTGCCCAGCGGGTCTTTGAAGGGGCCCGTGGGCCGGTCGGCCACGGCTACCCCAATGCTTTGGGCAGCCGAGTAGTAGAAATAATACTTGCCGTTTTTGGTGGCGATGGCCGGGGCCCAGGCGTTTTTGGCGGCCCAGGTAAGGTCGCGCGGCAAGTCCAGTATTACGCCTTCGTTGCGCCACTTCACCAGGTCTTTCGACGACCAGCAGGTGAACGATGTGGCGCCCCAACCCGCCATGCCGTCGGTGGTGGGGTAGAGATAATACGTGTCGCCAAAAGCCGCCAGGTGCGGGTCGGCGTAGAGGCCGGGCAGCGCGGGCGGCGGCGCGTGCAGCGTGTCGGTGGGCGCGGTTTGGGCCTGGCTGGCGGCGAGGCTAGCCAGGCTGCACAGCGCCGTGAATAGCACACTTGTTAAACGCATACGCTTCTGGTTACTAACAATTTATTTACTGAAACTAAACGAGCTGCCACGCCCCCTCCCCTGCGGGGATAGGCTGGCCTACGGCTATTCCTTGAACTTCACTTGCTTGCGGCTGCCATCGGCAAACGATACGGTGGCGCTGCCATCGGCTGCCGAAGCTACGTTCAGCACGGGCAGCAGTTCGGCATCAGTCCAGGCGGTGCCCGATTTTTTCCAAAGCAGCAGCGTGGCGTAAAGCTTGGCTTGGGGGGTAGGGGCCGTGGTGCCCAGTGCGTTGAGTACGGTACTGGCGGCGCGCACGGGGTGGAGGCCGGTGGCGTCCACGGCTTCTACCTTGTCCCAGCCGCTGAGGGGCACCAGCGCCAGCTGATAAGTGCCGTTGTCGAGCAGGTGCACTTCGTGGCCTTTTACCCGGCGCGTGCTACGCCGGATGGTGCCCGTAAGGTTGGGCAGCGCGTAGTGGCCCAGGCGCAGGGGGGTAGCCTCGGTGCTGGCGTTTTGGTCCACGCGCAGGATGCCGTTGGGCAGCGGCACGTCGGCCAGGCGCAGCCTGATAGCGGGGTTGGATTCTAGGGCCGCGTCGCGGTAGTACACGCCGTTCTCGTACTTCTGGAAGGTGTAGAAGCGCAGCGCTTCCCACTTATTCTCCCTGTTTTGGAACACGTAGCTCATGGCCACTTCGCCGTTGGGGCCGTCGGCCTGCCACGGAAAGGCGCTGTTGTAGCTCAAGCGGTTGTAGTTCTCGTTGCCGCGGTTGGCATCGCTGGCGGGCTGGTGCGGGGCATCCCTAATTTCGGCCGCGCCACTGTTGGGGTAGTCGGTCACGAGCATGTTGGGGCCGGGCTCAAACTTGTTGAAGACCGTGTTCGGCTTCAGCTCTTTCTCCCAGGGGCCTTCATTTTCGGTGGCCGTCCAGAAAGGGCTATCGGCCGGCACCAGCAGGCCCAAAAAGGCCTTACTCATCCAAAACACGCTGCCCCGGCAGCTGTACGCCTGCACCGCGGGGTCGAACGGCCCATAGAAGCCCAGCGTCGGAATATTATCCTGCAAGAAGTTCGGGTTTTGTAAAAATTGCAACATGGCCCCCGACGCGATGCGCCGCATCCAGCCGAAGTTGGTGCCCGCCTCGGGCCGCAAGCCCATCAGCGGAAACGGCACCACCGCCGCAAAGCGGTACGTGATGCTGCGGCCCCACATTATCATTTCGCCCGAGCGCCCAAACTGGTAGGGGTAGGTGTTTTTGAGCGGTGCAAAATTGGCAGTGAGCTGGGCGGCTACCTGGGGGTAGTGCTGGCGCCCGTAGTACTCGCTCCACAGCCGGCCATACATTTGGAAGGCCCACATGCTGTAGTAGTCGAAGGTGGGCGCATCGTCGTACCAGCCCTCGCCGCGGTAGTGGCCCAGTTGCTTTTGCAAGTATTCTTCCAGCAGCTTCTCGTTGACGGTGTAGCCCCGGCTTTCATAAAAGCTGAGGATAAAGATGTTGAAATAGCGCCAGTTTTGGGGCACCGTGGGGCCGTCGCCGTAGCTGAGCATGGTAGCGGCCAAGGCCTTTTTGGTGGCTTCGGGTAAAGGGTCCCACAAGATTTTGGGGGCCGCAAACAGCGCCACCGACAGGCCGCCGAACTCGACCAGGTTTTGGCTGGGGCCGCCATCCGGGGTGCGGGGTGCGATGTAACTGGGGCTGGCCGGGTCTACGAGCAGCGCCAGCTGGTGGCGGTAGTAGTCGCCTACCTTCACGCCGTTCAGCGTCAGGCTAGGGTTTTCCTTCAGCAGGGGCGCGGCCATGAAGAGCGTGCGGCATAGGCCTTCGAGCTTTTCGGTGGGCACCTGGCTGGCGGTGCGGGGGTAGCTTTTGCCCAGCAGCTTCGGAAACTGCATCGGGTCATCGAGCGTGCGCACGTAGCTGAAGGCCCCACTCAGCAGGTACTGGGCGGCAGCTTGCCAGTGCTGGCGCGTCATGCCGGTGTAGGGGCTTCGCTTTTTATCGGGCTGCTTCACCTCAAAAAGCGGCAGCTTGGCGGCAGGCGGGGCTACGGCGGTGGCGAAGGGGGGTAGGGCGGGCGCAGCCTGCCCCACGGCCACACCGGGGGGTAGGGCGGCCAGCGCCCCGGCCAATAGCAACAGGGTTTTCATGGGTGGGAAGCGTAAGTAAGGAGGAATGCAAAAGGCCGGGGCCTACCCGCTTCACAGGCAGACCCCGGCCCAACCGGCAACTAGCCCACCGCTAGTAGCCCGGGTTTTGTGCGAGGGTAGCGCCCCCGTTCAGGTCGATTGTGGATTGCGGAATGGGCAGCAGGGTGTTCGTCTGCTTCAGGCCCGTGATGGAGGCGCCGTTCAGGCGAGTGGCACGGTCAACGAGGGTGCCGGTGCGCACCAGCGTGAGGCGGCGCTGCTCCTCCCCTATCAGCTCGCGAGCGCGCTCATCGAGGATGAAATCGAGCGTCATTTGGGCGGCCGTTACCTGCGGGGCCTGGGCCCGGGTGCGCAGCGCGTTGATGCTGGCGGCGGCCCCGGCCGTGTTGCCCTGCTTGAACTGGGCCTCGGCCAGCAGCAGATACGTTTCGCCCAGGCGCATCATAATCAAGTCTTTGATGGTGCCGAAGCCGAAGGTATCGGTGGGGTCAAACTGGTTCCACTTGGTGGTGTAGGGCGTGATGTTGTAGATGGTATCCGAGCCCGCCAGGCCCGTCACGCGCTTGCCGAAGGTGGCGGGCATGGTGGCATCGTTGTAGTAGAAGCGCCGCTTCAAGTTGTACTTCGAATTGCGCATGTCCTGGGCGGGGTAGAGGCGGTAGTCTACCCAATTGCTGAGGCGCAGGCGCCCCAGGCCGCGCCCGCCGAGCGAGTCGGCCAGCGTCATGCCCTTGATGTTGTAATAGGCCGGCACCCACATGCGGCGCTGCTGGGCGCTGGTGGTGGCACCGGGCACGAGCAATTGCTGCTCTTCGGACCAGATTACCTCCGTGTTGCCCTGGCTGCGGCGCTGGTTGCCCACCACAAACATATCGGAAAAGTAGTCGCCCGGCTGGGTACTCCGCACCCCGTAGCGGGCCCTAATGAGCGCGTACTGGCCGCCGTTGATAACGGCTTGCAACTGCACCTGAGCCAAATCGGGCTTGCCCATGCGCAGGTACACCTGGCCCAGCAGTTGCTGGGCGGCCCCCTGCGTGATGCGCCCCGAGGCCGCCTTGCTGGCGTTGAACAAGCTCGGGATGGCCGTGGTCAGGTCATTAGCAATGAAATCATTGACCGTGGCTACCGGCGTGCGCGTAAAGTCGTTGCGCGGCGTGGTCACGGGCATATCCACCAGGGGCACGTCGCCCCAGAGCGTCACCAGGAAGTCGTAGGCGTAGGCGCGGTAGAAGCGCGCCTCGGCGCTAATGCGGTTTTTGTAGCCCTGCCGCAGGGTGGCCGGCGCGGCGGCCGCCCCCGCAATAATCTGGTTGCAGTTGTTGATGGTGCGGTAGGCCCAGCTCCACATTACGCTGGCCGCCTGGTCCTGGGCGTTGAGCAAGTTGTAGTTGTAGTAAGGGATTTCGGCGCCCTGCACCTGGCCGGGGATGGCCACGTCGGTGCCTTCCTGCATCATGCCGAGCAGGCCCTGCTCGTCGGAGCGGGTGTACTGCTCGCGCACCACGCTCTGCAAGCCGGCCATGGCCGACTCGAAGCCCAGCGAATCGACCAGCACCGTTTGGGGCGTGTAAAGCGAGGCGGGGGTTTCGTCGAGGTAATCTTTCTTACAAGAGCTAAGCAGCTGCGCGGTGCCCAGCAGCGCCACAAATCCTAGGGTGAGGCGTTTCATATCAATCAGAGCCATAAAATCGGGTGGGAAGAAGAATTAGCGCAAGCCCAGGTTGAGGCCGAACACGAAGCTGCGGACCTGCGGGAAGTTGGGGTTGCTACCCGCCGTTGAGCTATTCACGCTCGTGGTGGGGCTAAAGCTCGTGGACGAGCTGAGCAGGCTAATGGGGTTGTCGATGTTGCCGGTGCCGTTGCCGATGGTGTAGTTCTGCTCGGGGTCCCAGCCTATCCACTTGGTCCAGGTGTAGAGGTTGCGCCCGCTCACGTACACCGAGAGCGTGCCCAGCTTGAGCTTATCCACGAGCGCGGCCGGGAAGGTGTAGTTGAGCGTCACGTCCTTGAGGCGCGTAAAGCTGGCGTTGCTGGGGTAGGCGTAGCCGCGGGGGTTGATATAGCTCAGGCTGGGGCGGTCCTGGCTTTGGTTGGCGGCGGTCCAGTAGCCCACTTCCTGCGGGGTGTTGAGGCGGCCACCCAGGTCCACAAAGTTCAGGTTCTGGTTGCTCTTGAGCACGCCCTGCACCGTTTGGATAAACACGCGCAGGCTTATCCCCCTATAGGTGAAGGTGTTGGTGATGCCGCCCTGCCAGGTGGGGAGCGACGAGCCCAGGTACTGGCGGTCGTTGCTGTCAATCTTGCCGTCGTTGTTGAGGTCGGCAAATTTCAGGTCGCCAGCCTTGGCGCCGGGGTCCAGCTTGCTGGCATCTTCGCCGGTTTGCCACACGCCGGTTTTCACGTAGTCGTACACGGCGCCCAGCGGCCGGTTCAGGAAGAGGCGGTTGCCGATGTCGTCGGTGCTGGTGTAGCCCAGCTCGAGCAGCCGGTTGCGGTTGGCCGAAAAGTTGAGGGTAGTCTCCCAGGTAAAGCTGGACGTCTGCACGTTAGCCGTGGTCAGGCTCACCTCTACCCCCTTGTTATTCACCGAGCCAATGTTGTCCAGGATGTTGCCGTAGCCGGTCACAATCGGAATCTGGCGGTTCAGGAGCAGGTCGCTGGTTTTGGCATTGTAGTACTCCACGGTACCCGTAATGCGGTTTTTGAGGAAGCCGAAATCGAGGGCTACGTTGGAGCTGGTCGTTTGCTCCCACTTGAGGTTGGTATTGCCGATGTTGTTGGCACGCAGGCCCACGGCGGGCACCCCGTTGTAGGCGTATTGCAGCAGGGCGCTGCCCGTGATGGTGCCGTAGGGGCTGATGCCCTCGTTGCCGGTGGTGCCGTACGAGAAGCGCAGCTTGAGCACGCTCACCGCCGCGTTGTCTTTCAGGAACGCCTCATTACCGATATTCCAGCCCACCGCCACCGACGGGAAGGTGGCGTACTTGCTAGCGTTGGCCCCGAACACCGACGAGCCATCGCGCCGGGCCGTAGCCGTGAAGAGGTAGCGGCTGTCGTAGTTGTAGTTGAGGCGCGCCATCTGCGACACCAGCGTGCGGCGCTCGCTGTACGAGCTGAGGGTAGGCGTGATGCTGCCCGAGCCCAGGCTGTTGAAGCCAATCTGGTCGTTGATAAACCCGCTGGCGTTCTCGGTGGTGGTAAAGTAGTTGTTTTGCTGCGCGCTGTACAGCGCCGTCACGTCGAAGTGGTGCTTGTCGAAGGTCTTGTTGTAAAACAGCAGGTTCTCAATCGTGTAGTTCTGGCGCTCGTCGTTGATGAGCTGGGCCGTGCCCCGCAAGTCGCCCGACGCCCGGCCGGTATAGCTGGCGTAGCGGCCGGGCCGGTTCGAGTAAGTCGCGTTCAGGCGGTACTTGAGCCCGCTCAAAAAGGTCGGCTCCACTTCGGCGTAGCCCGTGCCCGTGAGCTGGTTGATGCGGTCGAGGCGCTGGGTGGTGAGGCCCAGCAAGGCATTCTTGACCAGCTGCTCGGGCGGCTGCGGGTAAATAGTATAGGTGCCGTCGGCGTTGTACACCGAGCCGTAGGGACTCAGCACCTGGGCCAGGCTCAGGTCGGCGCGGCCCCCGTCGTCGTTAGAAGTCGAGTAGAAGGCCGAGGTGCCCACCCGCAACCAGGGCGTGAGGGTAGCATCAATGTTGGAGCGCAGGCTAATGCGCTGAAATTGGTAGCCCTGGATAATGCCCTTCTGCTTGAAGTAGTCGCCCGACACGAAGTACTTCACGTTGTCGGTGCCGCCCGAGATGGACGCGTTGTGGTCCTGGATAAAGCCTTGCTGCTTAATCAAATCCATCCAGTTCACGGTGCGGCCGGCGTTGTAGTTGTCTAGCTCGCCCGTATTCGGCACCGGCGTCAGGTTGATGCCGCGCTGCCGGGTAAACTCCTGCCACTTGGCCGAAAACGCCGGCCCGTCGAGCGGGTGCAGCTTGTTCACCATGTACTCGGGCCCGGCGTAGCCGTTGTAGCGAATCTGGGGCTTGCCGGTTTTGCCGCGCTTGGTCGTCACCAGAATTACCCCGTTGGAGCCGCGCGTACCGTAGATGGCCGTCGAGCTGGCATCCTTCAGAATCTCAATCGAGCCGATGTCGTTGGGGTTGATGTCGTTGAGGTTGCCCGGAAACGGCACCCCGTCCACAATCAGGTACGGGTTGGTGCTGGCCGTAATCGAGCGCACGCCCCGGATTTGGATGTTGGGCTGGCTGCCCGGCACGCTCGACGTGGTGGTGATATTGACGCCCGCCACCGCGCCTTCGAGCGCCTGCGCCACGTTCGACACCGGGATTTTCTCCAGGCGGTCCGTCGGCACCGACACCACCGAGCCCGTAATGTCGGAGCGCTTCTGGGCGCCGTATCCCACTACTACTACCTCGTTAAGGTCCTGCGCATTCGTGGCCAGCTTCACCGAGAGCGTAGTGCGGCCGCCCACCACGATTTCCTGCCGCACGTAGCCGATAGACGAGATAACGAGGGTAGGCGTGGCCGTGCCATCGGGGATGCGCAGGCTGAACTTGCCGTCGGCGTCGGTGGTAGTGCCCAGCGTGGTGCCTTTTAGCACAACCGTGGCGCCGGGCATGCCGGTGCCTTTTTCATCGAGCACCGTGCCCGTGACGGTAGCGTCGGCGGCAGGCTGGTGCAGCGCCCAGGTGGCGCCGGCGCGGGGCTTCGGGGCCGCTGCCACGGCCAGTGGCAGCAGGGCCCCGCACAGAAGAATAGACTTTGCCTGCATAAGGAAAGGAAAATTGGCCGCCAAAGCAGCCAGGGTGGGAAAAAGAATCGCAGTGCAAGTGCGTACTACTACCCCTCACGGTGGCTCTGAAGCCGGGGGAATCAGTACGCTTGGCTTTGAAAATGACCGGGAAAGCGTCGCTCAAAGCCTGCTCAAAAGTATTGTCCTTAGCGGAGGATTAACAGGGATATTTTGAGTAAAAACGAGGGGCAAATTCGACTACCCAGCCCGGCCGCCCTTTAATAGGCGCCGCGCTTCGTGCTGGCAATCAATGCAATACTTCAAGCGCCTACTCTGCTACTATCCCTACCCCCCGCCGGTGCCGCCTGGGCGGCAGCTACTGGGCCGCCGTAGCCTTGGGCCGGGGTTGGTCGAACACACCGAGGCTCCAGCGGTCGGCCCAGCGCAGGCGCGGCTGGTCGCCCTCGAAGCTGAGTGGCAGCCAGATGTAGCCGCCGTCGATAGGGTTCTTGGGCGTCCAGCGGTCGGCCATAAAAAGGAAAGCGTCCGGCTTGCCCGCCACCGGCAAAATGTAGGTGCTTTGCGAGTGGTAGGTCGAATCGGCATCGGCGCCAGTAGCGGGGTTTTCGAGCTGCCGCCACGGCCCCCAGATGGACGACGCCACGAACGAGCGCGCCGCATTGGGCGCCCAGCCGGTGCAGCCCGAGGTGAGGAGGTAGTACTTGCCGCCACGCTTGCACAAGGCCGGGGCCTCGTTGTGGCCAGCCGGCGCAATGGTGCTCCAGCGCCCGGTAAAATCTTGGTAGTCAGCCGTCAGTTCGGCCAGGTGCAGCGTTAGGTTATCTTCCGAGGAATGAACATGGTAGGCCTTGCCGTCGTCATCGACGAAGATGGTCATATCGCGGGCCATCTGGCCTTTCGCAAAATCGCGCCGCACAAACAGGCCCGCGGCCACGGCGGTGCGCCATTCGGGCGTCCACCATTTTAGGGCGGCCTCTCCCGGCACGGGCTGCTTCCACTCATCCTGAAAGCCCAGCGGCCACTGCCCGGCGCCCGGCCGGTACGAGCGCACGTAGCGAAACGGCCCGGTGGCCCGGTCGCTCACGGCCACGGCGGTACGCGCGGCGGCGTAGCCCTGGCCCTTCAGCTCCAGGTGAAACCACATCACATACTTATGGGTCAGCTTATTATACACCACCTTGGGACGCTCTAAAATGCAGCCCTGCTCGATTTCGGAGCCCGAGCCGGCGGGCGCCACGGCCAGCGCAATGCCCTCATCCTGCCAGTTATACAGGTCTTTCGAGGAGTAGCAGTGTACGCCTACCTGGGCGCTATTACCTTTGGGCCCTGCAATCTTGTGCTCGCCAAACAGGTAATAGCGGCCCTTATCGAAGAGCACGCCCGCGCCGTGGGCGTTGAGGTGGGTGCCGTGGTTGTCGGGCCACACCTTGCCGGGCTCGAAAGCCGTGCGCTGCGCCTGGGTGGCGGTGGCTAGCCCGAGCAGCGCGGTTACTAAAAAAGCGTTTTTCATAGTGGCAAGCGGAGTAAGTGCAGCGCAGGGAAGCGGAGAAAATCAGGGCTGCAACTGGGTTAACTCGCTGAGGATGGGGTGGTCGAGGGTGGGTAGGGTGGCCTGCTCGGGTTTGAGCAGCTCCAGCACGGTGATGTCGTTGGCGCCTTTGCGGAGCCACTCGGCGGGCACGTAAAGCGTTTGTTGCGGGCCGATGGCCCAGTAGCGGCCCAGGTTGTGGCCGTTCACCCACACGCTGCCCTTACCCCACTGGCGCAGGTCGAGGTAGGTATCGGTGGGCGTGGCCACGGGGAAGGTGGCCGAACGAAGTACCGGGCCGCTGCTAGCCGCCGGGGCCGCGCCGCTGGCCTTCGCCACGGTTGGGGCTTGGTCGAAGGGCAGGCCATACATGCGCCAGCCCGTCAGCTCTTTACCACCCAGCACCACACTGTTCGTAATGCCTTTATTATTCTGCAGCAGGTACTTGCCGAAGTTGATGCGGCCCAGGTTTTCGACCAGAATATCGAGCTGCACCGCGCCGGCGGGCAGCGTCAGGCGCAGGCTGTCCTGGCGCAGGCGGCGGTCGAGGGTGCCCACGCGCTTGCCGTTCACGAGCACTACAGCATAGTCGCGCAAATCGCGGATTTTCAACATTTTGCTACCCCCTCCTGCTGGCACCGTGGTGCGGTAGAGCACGAAGCCGTAAGCCTGCTTTAGCGCCTCAAACGTGAGGGGCTTGGGGCTGGCGACGGGCGTGGGCAATTGGTCGAGCAGGCTGGCGCTGCGCGTGAGCTGCAAGGCGGGCAGCGCCACGGCGGGCTTGGCGGCGGGTACGGGGGGTAGAGGCTGATTAGCAGGCCGGTACTTGGCAATCACGTCGCGGAAAGCCCGGTACTTGGCCGTGGCATTGCCGGCCTCGTCGAGGGGCGCGTCGTAGTCGTAGCTGCTCACTTGGGGCTCGTAGTGCGTGGTGTCGCCCTTGAAGTTGGCCCCGTTCATAAAGCCCCGCGTAGTGCCGCCGTGAAACATGTACATGTTAATCGACAAGCCCGCCTTCAGCACCGAGTCGAGGGGCGCGGTGTACCTGGCGGCCGGCACGGTGTGGTGCGGCGTGCCCCACCAATCGAACCACGCGGGGTACCACTCGGCGATGTAGTAAGGCCCCTGGCCGTCGTGGTTGGTTTGCACGATTTTGCGCACCTGGCTGGGCTTGTCGATGCCATTGACGGCGGGTAGCAAGCCGGGCAGGTGGCCCGCGGCCACGTCGCGGGCCGGGTCGCAGGTATAAAGCAGGCCGTCGAAGCCAGCGTCTTCAAACAGCTTTTTATTGAGAGCTAAGTACTGTTTATCAGCGCCGTAAGAACCATATTCGTTTTCTACCTGCACCATCAGCACGGGGCCGCCGTGGTTGACTTGCAGCGGCGCCAGCTGCTTGCCCACGGCCTCGATGTAGCGCTTGTAGGCGGCCACGTACTGCGGCTCCTGGCTGCGCACTTTCAGGCCGGGCACGTTCTGGAGCCAGTAGGGGTAGCCGCCAAATTCCCACTCGGCGCACACGTAGGGGCTGGGCCGCAGTATCACCCACAGGCCTTCCTCCTGGGCCATTTTCACGAAGGCCGCCACGTCGTTATTACCCGTGAAATCGTACTTGCCCGGTTGAGGCTCGTGCACGTTCCAGAAGACGTAGGTGCCGATGGTATTGAGGCCCATTGCCTTAGCCATTTTTAGGCGGGCGCGCCACGCCTCGCGCGGAATGCGGGGGTAGTGCAGCTCGCCCGAAATCATCTGGAGCGGCTGGCCGTCGAGTAAGAACTGGTTGGGGCCCAGCGCAAACGTGTGGCGGGGGGTAGGGCCCGGCTGGGCCTGGGCCCGTACTGTGCTCGGGGCCAAGCCGCCCAGCAGCAGAAGAGGTAGAAGTAGCCGCAACGGATAGCGTAGTTTGGGTGGGAGAGACGAAGACGAACTGGCGACGGGCTTTCAGCAAAGAAACCTTCGCTAGAAGAGGCGCCGAGCAGCTGGATTGCGAGGCAAAAGTACCCGCCTCGCTATGCCCCAAGCAGGGGTATTTTCGGCAGAAAAGTGGTCAAAATTGACTACCAGCGCAAAAAATGAGGTTTGGGAAGCTCGAGAGCTAGGGACTGGCAATAGCTACTGCTCGAAGGCACTGAGGGGGGTAGGCCTATTCGAATTAGCTGCCTTACCGGGATGGTTTCTTGCCGCGGCTTTGCTACCTTGGGCCAGCACCATACGCCTTTGCTGCGCAGCTGGTGTCTTCGCCCTATCCTATTCCATATTCCTGCCGTGCAACTAGTATCGGGCTTTACGCGGGCGCTTACCTGCCTACTTGCAATGCTTTGGCTAGCCCCCGCCGCCTGGGGGCAAGATGCGGCCCCCAGCGAGTTTCGGTTCGAGCACATCACCGTTGACCAAGGCCTGTCGCACAGCGATGCTATGGCCGTGGCGCAGGATATGGCGGGCTTCATCTGGATTGGCACCAACCGCGGCCTCAACCGCTACGATGGCTACCGCCTCAAACAGTACGCGCTGCCCATTAACCCGCGCAACGGCCTGGCCAGCAACCGCATCAAGGCCTTGGCCACGACGCCCGACGGGCACCTATGGGTAGGCGCCGAGCGCTCGGGCCTCATTCGCTACGATGCCAACCGCGATGCTTTTTTCAGCTTCGATGCGTGGGCCGTGCCCGCGGCGTACCAGCAGCCCGCCCAGCAGCTGGCGCAAAGCAACATCAACACCCTCACCACCGACGCGCAGGGCCGCCTGTGGGTGGGCACCGACCAGGCCGGCGTGTTTGTGCTGGCATTCGATGGCCAGGGGCAGTTGCGCAGCCTGCGCCAGCTGCCGGCCACGCGCCCGGGCCAGCCTAGCCTAGAGCACATCACGGGACTAGCCCTTGATACCGAAGGCAATGCCTGGGTGAGCACCCTCGAAGCGGGCCTGCAAGTCATTCGCTCGACGGAGCCCGGCTTGCCGGTGCAGTCCACTTCGCTGGCGGGCACGCCCATCCGGGCGCTGCACCTCGACCGCCGCGGCGACCTCTGGATTGGCACCGACCAGCAGGTGTATTGGGTGGCCGCCGCCAACCGGCGCACCCTGCGCGAGCTGAGCGCTCGCCCCCTACCCACCCACCTGCCGCTAGTGCAGAGCATTTACCTCGATACCAGGGGGCACCTGTGGGTGGGCACTTTGTATGGGCTGTATGTGTGGCCGGCGGGGGCCCTGACGGGCAGCGCGCCGCCGGTGCTGGCGGCCGCCCCTACGCTCTTTTTGCCCGAAGACGACGACACCCACAGCCTGAATTCGGAGCGGGTACACCAGATTTTTGAGGACCGCAACCAAGTGGTGTGGCTGTGTGCCTCGGCGGGCGGCCTCAACAAGGTAGACCTGCGCCAAAAAGCCTTTGGCCGGCTGCGCCGCCGGCGGGCAGGCTCGCTCACGCTGGCCAACAACTACATCAATACCATTTATAAAGAAGAGGCTACCAATACCTTGTGGTTTGGCACCCGCAACGGGGTGTCGGGGTACGACCTCACGCGCCACACCTACCGCAACTACCTCAACCAGCCCGCCGACGCCACCCACAGCGTGGACGTAGCCATGATTTTTCAGGCGGCGGATGGCACGCTGTGGTTTGGCACCCGCAACAACGGCCTGGCGGCGCTGCGCCGCACCGGCGGGCGCGAGCAGCTAACCCACTACACGCAGCTGCCCGGCGGCCCCGACCTCACGCGTATGAGCATCGAGCACATGGCCCAGGACCGCCGCGGCACCTTGTGGGTAGCCACTTTTTCGACGGGGCTGCTGCGCTTCAGCGCTGCGGGGCGCTACCTGGGCACGTATCGCCAAGGTGCTAGCGCGCTGCCTACCAACCAGTTTACTTACCTACTCTACGACCAGCCGCGCGATGTGCTGTGGGCCAGCACCCACGATGCGGGCCTGCTCCAACTGCGCCCCACGGCTGACTCGCTCCAGCTGCTGCGGCAGTTTAAGTACGCGCCGGGCCGGGCCAACGGCTTGCGCGTCAACTACGTGTGGCCGCTGCTGCTCGACCGCCAGGGCACGCTCTGGATTGGCACCATCGGCGGGGGCCTGCACCAGCTCACCACCGATGCACGCGAGCAAGCCACGGTGCGCAGCTTTGCCAACAACCTGCCGGAGAGCGATGTAGAAAGCATTTTAGCTGACGATGCGGGCAACCTTTGGCTGGGCGGCACCGGCCTCTACCGCTTCACGCCGAGCACCCGCCAGTACTTGCGCTACGACGTGGCCGATGGCCTGCAGAGCAATTCTTTCAAGATTGGGGCGGCGGCCCGGGCGCAGGATGGCACGCTGTATTTTGGGGGTATCAATGGCTTGAACTACTTCCAGCCCGCCGCCATTCAGGCCGACCCGCGCCCGCCCGTAGTGCAGCTCACCGACCTGCGCGTGATGAACAAGCCCGTGGCGGTGGGCGAGGTGTTTAATGGCCGCGCGCTGCTGCCCTACCCCCTCTCGCAGCCCCAACAGCTGACCATTAAGGCGGCTGAGAATGACTTTTCGGTGGATTTTGTGGCCCTCAACTACGCCAACCCGCAGAAAAACCGCTACGCCTACCGCTTGCTCGGCTACAACCAAGATTGGGTGTACCCGGGGCCGGGGCAGCGCACGGCCAGCTTTGCCAACCTGCCGCCCGGCCAGTACACGCTGCAAGTGAAGGCCAGCAACGGCGAGGGCGCTTGGTCGAAGGCCACGGCCACCATGCAGTTCGACGTGCTGGCTCCGTGGTACAAGACGGGCTGGGCATACCTGCTCTACGCCAGCGCTTTGTTAGGCGCCATCGCCCTGTACCGGCGCTTCGAGATGGCCCAGCAAGAGCTGAAAAATAAGCTGGTACTAGAGCAATTTCAGGCCGAAAAAGAAAAGGAATTGACCGGCCTCAAACTGGGTTTCTTCACCAACGTTTCGCACGAGCTGCGCACGCCGCTGACCTTGATACTCGGGCCGATGGCCGACATCTTGCGCAGCCCCGGCCCGGTGCCCGACCTGCGCGGCAAGGTGCAGCTCATGCACCGCCAGGCCCAGAAGCTGCTGGAGCTGGTCAACCAGCTGCTCGATTTTCGCAAGGTAGAGTCGGGGCACGTGCCGCTGCGCGCCAGCTACGGCGATGCCGGGCGCTTTTTGGCCGACACCTACGCCGTCTTTCAGCTCAAGGCCCAGGAGCGCGCCGTAAACTACGTGCTCGACCTGCCCGCCGAGCCGGTGCCGCTGTACTTCGACCGCAGCAAGCTGGAAATTATTCTGACCAACCTGCTGGCCAATGCCTTTAAGTATACCCGCGACCGAGGCCGGGTCGAGCTGGGGGCTACCGTAGTGGGCAATGCCGGGGGCGAAGCCGTGTTCAGCCACGGCCAGCTCACGGGCAACTACCTCAAAATCACCGTGACTGATACCGGCGTGGGCATTAGCGCTCATGAACTAGACCACATTTTCGACCCCTATTACCAAGCCTCGCACCCCAACACGCTGCGCATGGCGGGCACCGGCATTGGCCTGTCGCTGGCCCAGCAGTTTGCCCGGCGGCACAGCGGCCAGCTCACGGTGGCCAGTACGCCGGGGGTAGGCACCACGTTTGAGCTGCGCCTGCCGTTTGGGCGGCAGCACTTGCGGCCCGAGGATGTGCAGCCGGAGGAGCTTGCGCTCACGGCCCCTACCCCCTCGCTCGCGGCCGAACCCCTGCTCCCGATGCTGCTCGAAACCGAGGTGCAACCGGCGGCCGCGGCTGGCCCACCGCGCCTGCTAGTGGTAGAAGACAATGACGAGGTGCGCCAGTACTTGCGCCAGCTTTTTGAGGCTGACTACGAGGTGCTGACCGCCGAAGATGGCATAACCGGCTGGCAGCAAGCGCTTAGCCAGCTACCCGACCTCATTATTTCGGATGTGATGATGCCGCGCAGCGACGGCCTCGAACTGTGCCAGCGCCTGAAGCAGCACCCCAAAACCAGCCACATTCCGGTGCTGCTGCTCACGGCCCGCACCGCCGAAACCCACGAGCTCGAAGGCCTGGGCACGGGTGCCGACGACTACGTGAGCAAGCCCTTCAACCCCACGCTGCTCCACGCCAAGGCCGACGCGCTGCTGCGCAACCGCCGCAAGCTGCACGAGTTTTACCAGCGCCACATCTTGCTGCAACCCACCGAGATAGTGGTGGCCGACGCCGACCGCGAGTTCCTGGAAAGCGCCATGAGCGTGGTCGAAAAGCACTTGGGCGATGCCGAATTCAGCGTGCAGGTGCTGGTGCGCGAAATGGCCATGAGTCAGTCGGTTTTCTACCGCCGCATCAAGAGCATCACGGGCCAAACGGCGGTAGAGTTTATCCGCGATGTGCGCCTCAAGCGCGCCGCCCAGCTACTGGCTCAAACCACCATGCGGGTGTCGGAAGTGGCTTTTGAAGTGGGCATCGAGGATGCCAAATATTTCCGCAAGGCGTTCCAAAAAATCTACGGCCTTACCCCCTCCGACTACGCTAAGCAGCACCGCCTCAGCCGCGCCGCGGCCGAGTAGCGCGGCGGCGCTAATTCTCCTTGCCACTTGTTTGTTCCTAGCTAGTTCCTTAGAAGCTGTTTGGATTTTAACAAAACCAAAAAAAGCCGGGCCTGCTGAGCTTGCCGAAGCATCGCGCTCGCATCATTGAATAGCACCCAACCGGATTGGGTCGAGATGCTTCGGCAAGCTCAGCAGGCCCGCCTTTTTAATTTTTCAAATTACTCCTAGGTACTACCCGTTGCTGCTGGCAAAATTGGCCGAATCGAAAAATCCCCCCGTAATCCGCGAGAATACCCCGGCTTGCTGGCGGGCTGGTGGCTAGTATTGCAGCGGTATTGCGAGCCGGCCCGCGCTGGCTCCGCTTCTTTTTCCCACCCAATTTTTGCTATGCTCCGCACTTTACGGACTGCGTGGCTCGGCGGCCTGCTGCTAGCTACCAGCTTTACGCCCCGCGCCCACGCCCAAACCAGCCCCGCCGACGCGGCCCTATTTAAGCCCACCTACATTAAAGCGCAACTGCTGAAAACCACGCAGTGGCAGCTGGCTCACCCCCGCCACAAGGTTACGGACTGGACCAATGGGGCGTTTTACTCGGGGGTGTTTGCCGCTTACCAGGCTACTAAATCCAAGCTCATTTTGGATTCGCTACTGGCGATGGGCGAGCGCACCCACTGGCAGCCCGACCAGCGCTACGACCACGCCGACGACATCGCCATCTGCCAGACCTACCTCAACCTCTACCGCCTCAAAAAGGACCGGCGCATGATAGCGCCCACGCTGGCCGTGGTGGAGAAGCTGCGCACTACCCCCGGCCCCGAGGTGCAGGGCCACGGCATCACGTGGTGGTGGTGCGATGCCCTGTTTATGGGCCCGCCCGTGCTGGTGAAAGTTGGCCTTATCGACAACCAGCCCCAGTACTTGGCCTTTAGCGACACGCTGTATCAGCAGACGTACAAGCGCCTCTTCAACCACCCGGAGCACCTATTTTCACGCGATGCCAGCTACCTCTGGAATGCCGCCGGCGAGGGCAAAAAGGAGAGCAACGGCCAGCGCGTATTCTGGAGCCGCGGCAACGGCTGGGTGATGGGCGGCCTGGTGCAAATTCTGCAAGAGCTGCCCGCCAACCACCCTACCCGCCCGTTCTACCTCGGCCTGTTTAAGGAAATGAGCACGCGGCTCATCCAGTTGCAGCAGCCCGACGGCTTGTGGCGCTCCAGCCTGCTTGACCCGGCCGCCTACCCCGGCGGCGAAACCTCGGGCTCGGGCTTCGATTGCTACGCCATGGCGTGGGGCCTCAACCAGGGCATTCTGGACAAGCCCACTTACCTGCCTGCGGTGCAAAAAGCTTGGGTGGCGCTCACCAAAGTAGTCTCGCCCGAGGGCCGCGTGGGCTGGGTGCAGCCCATCGGGGCCGACCCGCGCCGCGATTTTTCGGCCGATAGCTGGGAGGTATACGGCACCGGCGCGTTTCTGCTGGCCGGCTCTGAGGTGTTGAAGCTCAAACGCTAAGCACGCATGAAACGGCGCTTATTTGTGGGCCAGCTGGCGGCAGGTTTGTCGGCGGTGCCGGCCTTGGGCTTGCCCACCGCTGGGGGGGTAGGGCTAGCTACTCCACTCTCCCCCCGCCCGCTGCCCGAGCGCACCTACTGGCTGACTACGCTGCTGCGCGTGGCGCGGCCAGTGCTCGCTAATGCTGAGGCGGGTCGCCTTAAAACAGCCATGCCCGTGGAGGCAGCGCCGGGCCAGCAGGACGGCCGCCGCGCGGTGACGCACCTCGAAGCCTTGGGCCGCACCCTGGCCGGCCTAGCACCCTGGCTCGAATTAAAGGAGGTGCCCGCCGATGAAGCAGTGCGCCAAGCCGACGCTGCTTCGTCGGCCCGCAAAGCCATTGCCAGCGCCGTAGACCCGCAGTCGCCTGATTTTCTAAACTTTACCCAGGGCGGGCAGCCGGTGGTGGATGCCGCTTTTTTGGCCCATGCGCTGCTGCGTGCGCCTACTCAGCTGTGGGCCAAACTACCGGCCGCCACCCAGACCCAGCTGGTGCAGGCCCTGCAAAGCAGCCGCGTCATCAAGCCCGTGTATAGCAACTGGCTGCTGTTCAGCGCTATTATTGAGGCAGCGCTGCTCCAGTTCACCGGCGCGGGCGACCTCATGCGGATGGACTACGCCATTCGGGAGCACCAAACCTGGTATAAGGGCGATGGCACCTACGGCGATGGCCCTGATTTTCATTGGGATTATTACAACAGCTACGTTATCCAGCCCATGCTGCTCGACGTGGTAGGCACACTGGTAGCCGCCGGCAAAGAGCGCCCCGAGCTGCTCGAAACCCTGCGCGCCCGCGCCCGGCGCTACGCCGGGGTGCAGGAGCGCCTAATTGGGCCCGACGGCTCGTTTGCCGCCTTTGGGCGCTCGCTGGCGTACCGCTGCGGCGCGTTTCAGCACTTGGCGCAGGGCAGCTTGCAGGGCTTGCTGCCCGAAGCTCTACCCCCCGGCCAAGCGCGGAGCGCGCTCACGGCCGTTATTCGGCGCACGCTGGAGCCCAAGGGCACCTTCGATGCGCAAGGCTGGCTTCAAATTGGGCTGTGCGGGCACCAACCGGGCATCGGCGAGGGCTATATTTCGACGGGGAGCCTATACTTGTGCACCACGGCGTTTTTGCCGTTGGGCTTGCCGCCTACCCACCCCTTTTGGGCTGACCCCGCCCAGGATTGGACGGCCCGCAAAATCTGGTCGGGGCAGGATGTAAAAACCGACCATGCGTTGTGAGCCATCATCTGTCGTTGCAAGCAGCGCGAAGCAACCGCACCCGAGCAACTCGTTTTGATGCGACGCAAGGACAACTGGGCTTTTTGTAAGCCCTACATTTAACACACAATATGCGCTACTTCCGCTTACTCTACGCTGGTGCTTTACTGTTGACTACGTTGCCGGGCTTAGCTCAAAAGCCGCTCAAAAAGGACGAAGTATTGCTGTTTGCGTACTTCAAAGGCAATGGCGAGGATGGCCTACACCTAGCTACCAGCCCCGACGGCTTGCAGTGGGCGGCGCTCAACCAAGATAAATCGGTGCTAACGCCCACGGTTTCGAAGGACAAGCTGATGCGTGACCCCTGCATTATTCGGGGCCAAGACGGGCAGTTTCACATGGTTTGGACCACCAGCTGGCACGACCGCGGCATTGGCTACGCCAACTCGAAAGACCTGGTGCACTGGAGCCCGCAGCAATACCTCCCCGTGATGGAGCAAGAGCCGGAAGCCAAGAACTGCTGGGCGCCCGAAATCACGTACGACGCGCCCCACAAGCAGTATATTATCTACTGGGCCACCACTATTCCGGGCCGTTTCCCAGCGGGCGAAACCACCGTAGAGGGCGGCAACAACCACCGCATTTACTACACCGCCACGAAGGACTTTAAGACGTATACGCCGGCCAAGGTCTTGTATGACAAAGACTTCAACGTGATTGACGCCACGGTGCAGCCCGACGGCCAGCGGTTTGTGATGTTTTTGAAAGATGAAACCCGCGAGCCGGCCCAGAAAAACCTGCGCGTGGCATTTGCCGACCAGGCGGCCGGGCCGTATGGTGCGCCCTCGGCCCCCATTACGGGCAAGTACTGGGCCGAAGGGCCAACGGCTATTCAACTGGGCAATAAGTGGTTGGTGTACTTCGACAAATACACTGAGCACAAATACGGCGCCGTCACCTCCACTGATTTAACGCACTGGACCGACATTTCCGACCAAGTGCATTTCCCCGCGGGCACGCGCCACGGCACCGTGCTGCGCATCAGCCAGCAAGAGCTGGCCAAGCTGCCGCAGTAGGCAGTTGGTTATCCTTTACTTTCAAGTGCTTACCTCCTTTTCATGACTTCACTCTTTGATTTAACGGGCCAGCTGGCGCTCGTCACGGGTTGCAACCGCGGCATTGGCCAGGCAATGGCCCTGGGCCTAGCCGAAGCGGGCGCCGATATTATCGGCGTATCGGCCTCGCTGGCCGCCGACGGCGGCGACACGGGCGAGCAAGTGCGCGCGCTGGGCCGGCAGTTCCACGCCTACCAGGCCGATTTTGGGCAGCGTACGTCGGCCGACGCCTTCACTCAGCAAGTACTGGCTGACTTTGAAAAGATTGACATCTTAGTAAATAACGCGGGCATTATCCGCCGGGCACCGGCCGCCGAACACTCCGACGCGGACTGGGACGAGGTGCTGGCCGTGAATCTGGACGCACCCTTCCGCCTGGCCCGCGCCATCGGGGGCCAGATGCTAGCGCGCGGCCGCGGCAAAATCATCTTCACGGCGTCGCTACTGACGTTTCAGGGCGGCATCACGGTGCCGGGCTACGCGGCCAGCAAGGGCGCCATCGGCTCGCTGACCAAGGCCCTGGCCAACGAATGGGGGGGTAGGGGCGTGAACGTCAACGCTATTGCCCCGGGCTACGTGGCCACCGACAACACGGCCGCCCTGCGCCAGGACGCCGAGCGTTCGGCCAGCATCCTGAGCCGCATCCCGGCCGGCCGCTGGGCCCAGCCCGCCGACTTCAAAGGCCCCGCCGTGTTTCTGGCTTCCCCGGCCAGTGCCTACGTGCACGGCACCATCCTCACCGTTGATGGCGGCTGGATGGGCCGCTAAAGAAGTCAGGAATTGGGAGTTAAGAACTAGAAATTCCTGACTCCAGTAAATGGCGCTCGTGCGGCGTTTTGCCAATTTCTACTTCTTAACTCTTACTTCTTACTTTCTCTACATGACTACCCGCTTTGCCCTTGGTCCCCGCGAAACTGCCAGCCTCGATACGGCCGGTTTGCGCGAGCACTTCCTTATCGAGAACATCTTCACGCCCGGCGCTATTGAGCTGACCTACACCCACTACGACCGCATGCTAGTGGGCGGGGCCATGCCCACCGAGGTGGCCCTGCCCCTGCCCAACCCCGCGAGCCTCAAGGCCCAGTACTTTCTGGAGCGCCGCGAGCTGGGCGCCCTCAACGTGGGCGGGCCAGGCCACATCGTGGTCGATGACACCAGTTATGAGTTAGGCTACCAGGACTGCTTGTATATCGGCAAGGGCAGCCAGCAGGTCGAGTTCCGCAGCCTGGAGGCAGCCAACCCGGCCAAGTTCTACCTGCTCTCGGCCCCGGCCCATAAAGAATATCCTACCGCCCGGCGCACCCAGGCCGAGGCCACGCCCGTGGAAATGGGGGCCCTGGAAACGGCCAACCAGCGCACCATCTACAAGTACATCTTCTCCGAGGGCCTGCCCAGCTGCCAGCTCGTCATGGGCCTGACCCAGCTCAAGGAAGGCAGCGTGTGGAACACCATGCCGGCGCACGTGCACGACCGGCGCATGGAGGCCTACCTCTACTTCAACCTGCCCCCCGGCCAGCGCGTGCTGCACCTATTGGGCGAGCCCCAAGAAACCCGCCCGCTGTGGGTGAGCACCGAGCAGGCCATCCTCTCCCCGCCCTGGTCCATCCACACCGGCTGCGGCACCAGCGCCTACGCTTTCATCTGGGGCATGGCCGGCGAAAACCTCGAATACACCGATATGGACCCCGTCGCCCTGGCCGACCTCCGCTAGGCTTTTCTTGCTGCTGCTATGAAACTCTTGCTGCTTGCCCTACCCCTCCTGGTGCTCGGGAGGGGCCTAGCACCCGCGCCCACGGCCACCATCACGGTACGCAACGCGCTGAACCTGGCGCGCCGCGCCGAAACCATCAGCTTGCCGCTGGCGCAGCTGCCTGCGGGAGTGCGCCAGCTTGAGGCAGGTAGCCTGCGGGTACGCGATGCTGCTAATAAAGCTCTGCTGGTCAGCCAGCTGCTGGATAATAATGGCGATGGCCAGCCCGACGAGTTGCTGTTTCAAACCGACATGCCGGCTAAGGGTACCAAAAGCTTTGTGCTGGCGGCCAGCACCGAGGCTGTGCCCACCAGCCCGCTCACCACGTTTGCCCGCTTCGTGCCCGAGCGCACCGACGATTTTGCCTGGGAAAACGACCGGGTGGCCTTCCGCACCTACGGCCCAGTCGCCGAGCAATTATTCGATAAAAAGGACCCCGCCGGCACCCTTAGCAGCGGCATGGATTGCTGGTTGAAGCGCGTATCGTACCCCATCATCGACAAGTGGTACGGGCGCCACGTGCACGAAAAACCCTTTGCCTACCACACCGATACCGGCGAAGGCTACGACCCCTACCACGTGGGCAGCAGCCGCGGTGTGGGCGGCACCGGCGTGCTCAAGGATGGCAAACTCTACATTTCGCGCAACTTCGCCACCTACAAAGTGCTGGCTACTGGGCCCATCCGCACGGTGTTTGAGCTGACCTACGCGCCGTGGGAGGCCGCCGGGCAAACAGTGACCGAAAAGAAAACCATCAGCCTCGACCTGGGCTCGAACCTGACGCGCTACGAGGAGCAACTGTCGGCCCCTACCCCCCCGCCCAATTGCACCATCGGCCTGACTTTGCACGAGCAAAAGGGCGCTGTGCAGGCCGACCGCCCCGCCGGCTGGTGCCGCTACTGGGAAAAAATCGACGACTCGTACCTGGGCACGGGGGTGGTGGTAGCCCCCAGCTACTTGGTTGACTACCAAGACCACCGCAGCGCCGACAAAGACGCGAACCAGCTTTATATGGTGACCAAGCCCCGGCAAAACACCGTGGTTTTTTACGCTGGTTTTGGCTGGCAGAAGAGCGGGCAGTTTGCCTCGGCCGCCGCCTGGGATGCCTACCTCGCCGAGTTTGCCCAGCGCATAGCTTCGCCACTGGCCATATCCGTTAAGTAAATAAACTATTTAATTACTTAGGTATTAATGCTTCAGATTACTACTTTAACAATGCTCAGGCCATTATTTACAGCTGCTGGATAATCGGGATTTGCACTTGTCATTAACTAATTAATTAGTGCAGCCTATTGCTTGGCTTTGCCGAATTAATTTACGCAGGTTGTTTGAAAGCATTTGCGCCGCTTGTTATTACCAATAATTAGCTGTTGCTTTGCATCATCGATTTAATAACTTGATTTTTTTTCACTGATGGCAGTAGACCTCGCCCAACTCCAGCAAATACTTGACAATGCGCAGAAGGCAGATGCTTTTAAAGGCGATGTTAAACGTGCATTGCGTAAAGTATCGTCTTTACTCGTTAATCTGCAAGGCGCGGTAGACGAAGCCGAATCTTTGCTGAGTGATGATTATACGCCTACCGTAAAGGAGCGCAAAGCCCGCACGCCCCGCGTGGCCCAGGTTGACGGCGCTGCTGAGGTAGACCCCGAAGCTCCCTATGGCCGCAAGAAAGACGGCACGCCCAAACACAAGCCCGGCCGCTCGAAATAAGCAGCTACCTAAAACAGAAAAGCCCGTTCGGTAGCGAACGGGCTTTTCTGTTTTAAGCAATTAAGTAGTTATGATGCTTCGTTGCTTTTGCCCTACCCCGTGCTTTTACCAAAAGCTTACTCGTGGCAAATAGACTTTCAACCTTGTTAAAAAGTTGATTAAAAAATAAGACGGCTGCGCAAATATTGTGCTGCTTTTTTCTATTGCTACTAGCAGCTAATTGCTGGTGAGCTTTTACTTCTACAACAATAAGACAGTCGCTTTATTAGGTATTAGCCAAATCAAAATTCAGCGGCTGAAGCATTTTATAAATCAGTTGCCCTCGGCTGCTATTTTGCAAATTACTCTTCTGACAATTAGTTGCCGAGGTTTGGCAAATTGCCTACCCCCTACCGGCAGCAATAGCTATTGCCAGCCCCGCACAGAAGCACCGCCAAAGATGCCGCGGTTGATAGCCGGCGTGAAAATGCCGTATGGAAAGGCGGCATCAAGGGCGCTGCCCGCGTCGAGGGCGCCGAGCTGCTCGGGGGTGAGGGAGAGGTCGAGCGAGGCCAAATTAGTGTGGAGCTGTGCCACACTACTGGCCCCCAAAATGAGGGAACTGATGCCAGGTTGCGCCGCGGCCCAGGCAAGCGCCACTTGCGCTAGCGGGCGCTCGGCAGCCGTAGCTACCGCCCGCAGGGCCTCAAGCACCTGCCAGTTGCGGTCCGTAAACTTTGTGTTGCCGAAGGGATTGGGGCCATTGAGGCGGCCTTCGCCGGTGGCCGCGCCCGCCCCGGCCCGCTGATACTTGCCGGCCAAGAAGCCGGCGGCCAGTGGGCTCCACGGCGTGATACCAAGGCCCAGGTGCTGGGCGGCAGGTACGTACTCGTGCTCGATGCTGCGCGACACCAGCGAGTATTCGAGCTGCATGGCAATGGGACCGGGCACGCCATGCGCCACGGCCAGCGTGGCGGCCTGGGCCGTGTACCAGGCTGGCATGTCGGAGAAGCCGAAGTAGCGGATTTTGCCCGCCCGCACGAGGTCGCCGAGCGTTTGCAGCACCTCCTCCACGGGCGTCACCATGTCCCACACGTGCAGCCAGTAGAGGTCAACGTAGTCGGTTTGGAGGCGGCGTAGCGAGCCTTCGAGGGCGCGGTAAATGTTTTTGCGGCCATTACCGCCGGCGTGGGGGTTGCCGGGCTGGGCATTGAAGCCAAACTTGGTGGCCAGCACCAGTTGGTCGCGCAGGTTGCGCTCGGCTACGTAGCTGCCAATCAAGGCTTCACTACGTCCACCGGCGTACACATCGGCGGTGTCGAGGAAGTTGCCACCAGCCTCGGTATAGGCATCGAGAATGGCGCGCGAAACATCGTCGGCCGAGCCCCAACGCTGGGCACCAAAGGTCATGGTGCCCAGCGCCAACGGGCTGACTACTAAGCCCGAGCGGCCCAGCGTACGAAAATCGGTAAGAGACATGGATATGAATCAGATGAGGGGAGTAGAAATTAGAAAGAACGTTCTGCTTCCTTCGTCAGCAGAACGTTCTTTCTAATTTCTAATATGATATACTATTAAAAACCAGCCGGGTAGGCATCGCCTACCGAGCTACCGACCGGCATTATCGCCTCTAGTTCGGCCAGTTCGGCGGGGCTAAGGGCGAGGCTAGCGGCAGCCACATTAGCTTCGAGGTACTTGCGGCGCTTGGTGCCAGGAATAGCCACTACCCCCTGTGCCAGTACCCAGGCTAGTGCTAGCTGCGCGGCCGACGCCCCTTTGGCTTCGGCGAAGGCTTTTAACTTCTCCACCAAGGCCAGATTTTTATAGAAATTCTCGCCCTGGTAACGCGGAAAAATGCGGCGCGAATCGTTGGGCTCGAAGTCGTCGGGCGTCTTAATATCACCCGATAAAAAGCCCCGGCCTAGCGGCGAATAGCCCACAAAACCAATACCCAGTTCGCGCGCGGCCTGCAGAGAGCCAGTTTCTTCCACGCCGCGGTCGAAGAGCGAGTATTCGGTTTGCAGGGCCGTGAGCGGGTGCACGGCGTGCGCCCGCCGCAGGATATCGGGCGCCACTTCCGACACGCCCAGGTAGCGCACTTTGCCCTCTTCCACCAGCCGGCTCATGGCCCCGATGCTGTCCTCGATGGGGGTATTAGGGTCGAGGCGGTGCAGGTAATAGAGGTCGATGTAGTCGGTGCCCAGGTTGCGCAGCGAGCGCTCGATGCTCTTGCGCACGTACTCGGGCCGGCCGTTTAGCTGGCCCGTGAACTGCTCGTTGTCATCTACTTCAAAGCCAAACTTGGTGGCCACAATCACTTGGTTGCGCCGGTCGGCGATGACCTTTGCCACCAGGCGCTCATTCAGCATGGGGCCATATAAGTCGGCCGTATCCAGCAGGTTAACGCCTAGCTCCAGCGCGCGGTGCAGGGTAGCGAGGCTTTCCGTTTCGTCGGCCGTGCCGTACACCGACATGCCACCGACGCCGCCCGTCATGCCCATGCAGCCCAGGCCTTCAACGGGTACTTCTAGGCCCTGGCTGCCCAGGGCTACTTTTTTGATATCGCTCATGTGAGGGGGTAGGGAATTTAAGAAGATTGCGTTACCCTACAAAGGTCCGCGAGCCCTACCCCCTGCCTAAGCGACTATCAAGCGGGTACTTGCACAAATCAAACAATCGCGGCCATTCGGCCATTCTTCCAGCGGGGTGCGCTAGCCGGCCGCTAGCAGTGCTTGCTGCCGAAATGCTTTGGGCGATGTGCCCGCGTGCTTGCGAAAAAAATGGTTGAAATACGTGGGGTCGGCAAAAGCCAGGCTATCCGCAATGTCGGCAATGGGCCAATCGGTGTGCAGCAACAACGCCTTGGCTTCCTGGGCGATGCGCCCGGCTACGTGCGCGCTGGTTGGGCGGCCCGTTACCTCGCGCAGCACCCGGCTGAGGTGGTTGACGTGCACCTCGAGATGCGCGGCGAAGGCCTCGGCCGTGCTCAGCCGTAGCGGCAGCGCAGGCGACTGCACCGGAAATTGCTGCTCTAGCACCTGCACAAACTGCGCCGCTAGCCGGCTGGCGGCCGTGGGTGGGCCCGGCTGGCTGGGCGTGGGCTGCATGCGCAGCGCCTCGTGCAAGAGCAGCTGCACGTGGGTGCGTAGCAGGTCAAACTTATAGCGGTAGGCCGATTCTATTTCGGTCAGCATTTCTTGGAAAAGCTGGCTGAGCTTTGCGCTTTGCGCCTCGCTCAGTAGCAGCACCGGGTCGGTGCCGAGCTGAAACAGCGGCGACTCCTGTAGGAGCGTTGAGGCCCCGGTACCGTGCAGAAAATCAGCCGTAAACAAGCAGAAAAAGCCCCTTATCGGCGTCACGGCTTCGCACGAATACGGCGCCAGCGGGTTGTAGAGCACCAGCGCGGGGCCGGTGTAGTCGCGGCGCTCGCCGCCCACGTAGAGGCGGCTGGTACCACTCGTGTAGAGGGTGATTTTGTAGAAATCGCGGCGGCTGAACGGCAACGCTTGCCCGCTCGCTCCTGCCTCGATAGCAAACACGTTGAACTGCTGCGGCGGGGCCGGAAAATCGGCTTGCAGGTACGTCTGGTAAAACTCCGTGAGCGATTCGCTGGTGGGCATGGGCGAAAAATAAGGGGGTAGGCGCGGCCAGCACTAGCCGGTGTGCCAACGTTCTAGCTGCGCAGGCTAGCCTGCTGCTTTATGTAACCACCGAAGTGCCATTAAGATAGCAAAAACCTGCGCGAAGTGAGGCAAGCCTACCCCGGCCAGCTCAACCAGTACCCGTATTTTTGTGGGCTAGTAACTACTTAATACTCACTACCAACTTGTTTTTTAGTTAGTTACCTAACTAACAACGGTTTTTTCATGGCCCAGCTTCTTATTGATGGCCTTGCGGTGGAGGTCACCCGCAAGCGGGTGCGCTACCTGCGCCTATCGGTGCACATGCCCGATGGGCAGGTACGCCTTTCGGTGCCGTGGGGCACACCCGAGGCGGCTATCCGCACGATGGTAGCAGCCCGGCTGGCGTGGATACACAAGCAACAAGCCATTTTTCGGGCGCGGGTGCCCGCCCTGGTGCTCGCCTACGCAGCCGGCGAAACCCACTATTACCAAGGCCGGCCCTACGAGCTGCGGCTACCAGCGCACGCCGGCCGGCCCCGCGTGGTGCTGGCCGAAGCGGGGTTTTTGGACCTTTATGCGCCCGCCGAGGCTACCCCCGCCCAACGCGCGCAGGTGCTCGCGGCCTGGTACCGCGCTCAGCTTAAGGCGCAAGTGCCAGCACTGCTGGCCAAGTGGGAGCCCGTGGTAGGCGCGCAAGCCAATGCCTGGGGCATCAAGCAGATGCGCACGCGCTGGGGCACGTGCAGCATTAGGGCCAAGCGCATCTGGCTGAATTTGGAACTGATAAAGCGCCCCCTACCCTGCCTCGAATACGTGGTGGTGCACGAACTTGTGCACCTGCACGAGCGCCTGCACAACGCCCGTTTTTGGGGCCTGGTGGGCCAGGCCATGCCCGACTGGCAAGCCCGCCAGCGCGAGCTTAACCAGGGCGCGCCTACCCCCCTGCCCGGCCACGAGGTAGACTAGCGTGGTTGCTGGTTCAAGCTGTTTATAGTTACTAAACGACCAACTGGCGCGCCTTACCGCGCAGCACGCTTAAATTGCTGAATGGCCTGGCGGGTAAAATCGGACAAAACCAGCCGCCCGCTGATGGCCGCGCGCTGCGCTAGTAGGCTGTCCCAGTGTTCGGTACCTTCCCACAGCACCTGCTTGAGGGCAGTTAGGGCCTCGGGGTTATAGCCGGCCAACTTGGTGGCGAAGGCTTGCACCGCCGCATCCAGTTCCTCTATCGATTCGAAGCACTGCGCGTACAAGCCCCGCGCTTCGGCCCAGGCCGCCGAGCGAAACTCGCCGGCGTCGAGCGCCAGCTGGGCGTAGGCCGCGCGGCCAATTTTGTGTTCCACTACCGGCCCCACCACGAAGGGCCCGATGCCAACCACCAGTTCGCTGAGCTTCACGGCCGCCTGGGCCGTGGCCAGGCAATAATCGGTGGCCGCAGCCACGCCTACCCCCCCGCCAATGGCCTTGCCCTGCACCCGGCCAATAATCACCTTGGGGCAGGTGCGGCAGGCGTTAATCACCTGGGCAAAACCCGAAAAAAACTGCTGGCCCTGCGCCTCGTCCCCGATGGCTATCAGCTCGTCGAAGCTCGCCCCGGCGCAAAATGTGCGCGCGCCTTCGCTCTTCAGAATGATGACTTTAGTAGTGGCCGCTTGGCCCACGGCCGTGATAGTGGTGGCCAACTGGGTGAGCAGCACGCCGGGCAGCGAGTTGTGCGACGGATGAAAAAAGGCAATGGTCGCAATGCCGTGGGCATCGGTGGAAGTGATAACGGTGCCGGCGGTGAGGGTGCTGGTAATCATACTATTATTTAGAAGAGAACGTCATGCTGAGCTTGCCGAAGCATCTCTACCGCTTCGTCAGACGGCTTGGTAGAGATGCTTCGGCAAGCTCAGCATGACGTTCTTTTTTTGAGGTAAATTTTTGGGCGTGCTAAGACCTATGCTTGGTCTTTCTTCTTAACCATAGTCAAAATAGTGGCGACGGCCACGGTTTCGCGGGTTTCGTCGGTTACGGTCACCAGCCAGCGCACAATGCCTTTGGCGATGTCGTCGGCGTCGCGCTTTTCCTGGCCAATTTTCTCCTTCACCGTGAGCTGCACGCCGATGGTGGTGCCGGGGTACACGGGCTTGGTGAAGCGGCACTCATCGAGGCCGTAGTTGAGCAAAACCGGGCCTTTGCGCGGGTCCACAAACATGCCGGCCGCCTTGCTGAGAATGTAGTAGCCGTGGGCAACTCGGCCAGTAAAGAGCGTGCCTTCCAGCGAAGTAGCATCAACGTGGGCGTAGAAATTATCACCCGATACGTTGGCAAAATTTGAGATATCGGCCTCCGTCACGGTGTGCTTGTGCGTAACGTAGGTTTCGCCGATTTCCAGCTCCTCGAAATATTTCTGGAAGGGGTGCTTGTCGTGCTCAATAATCTTGGCGCCCGTCTGGTACACCTCCGTGATGGCCGTAATCATGCTCGGCGAGCCTTGCAGAGCTACGCGCTGCATAAAGTGCTCGACGCCGCGCATGCCACCCATTTCCTGGCCGCCGCCCGCCCTACCCGGCCCCCCATGAATGAGCTGCGGCAGCGGCGAGCCGTGGCCCGTGCTCTCCTTAGCCATCTCTTGGTTCAATATCAAAATACGGCCGTGGTGAGTAGCCGCGCCCAGCACAAAATCCTGGGCCGCGCGCGGGTCGTTGGTGGCCAGCGAGCACACCAGCGAACCTTTGCCGAGGTTGGCCAGTTGCACGGCTTCGCCCAAATCGTGGTAGGGCATCAGCGTCACCACCGGGCC
The DNA here is from genome assembly GCF_009755225.1 of Hymenobacter ginkgonis. Taxonomy (GTDB): domain Bacteria; phylum Bacteroidota; class Bacteroidia; order Cytophagales; family Hymenobacteraceae; genus Hymenobacter; species Hymenobacter ginkgonis. The sequence goes on along the minus strand of NZ_WQKZ01000003.1, from coordinate 590,740 downwards.
GAAAGCTTCGATTTCGTGCGAGTCGAGGTGCTCGAAGGGCCGCTCGTTCAGCAGCACAATGGGCGAGATGAACGCGCCTTTTTGGGCGTGCGCGCCGCGCTCTTTTCCCAGAATTTCTACGTGGTCGAGGTCGCCGTACACGATGGGCGTGTTTTTGGCGAGCAGCTGTATTTGCTCGCGCAAACGGGCGGCCTGGTCGCGGCCAGCCAGCGCGCCCATGCGCACGCCCTCGGCTTGCGGGTGGCCGATGGTAGTTTGGGCCAGCGCCTTGCCGAGCGCAATTTGCACGTCTTCAACCAAGTGGGCCGGCACAATGGCGCGGCGGATGGCGGTGCACTTCTGCCCGCACTTGGCCGTCATTTCCTTGCGCACTTCCTTGATAAACAAGTCAAACTCAGCGGTGCCGGGCACGGCATCGGGGCCCAGCACGGCCGCATTGAGCGAGTCGGCTTCCATGTTGAAGGGCACCGCCTCGGCCAAGATGCGGGGGTGCGCCCGCAGCTTGCGGCCCGTGGCTGCCGAGCCAGTGAACGTTACCACGTCCTGATACGTGACGTGGTCCAGAATACCTTGGCCCGAGCCAATAACCAACTGCAAGGCTCCGGCCGGCAAGATGCCGGAGGCAATAATTTCGCGCACCACGGCCTCGGTGAGGTAGGCGGTAGGCGTGGCCGGCTTCACCACGGCGGGCATGCCGGCCAGCAGGTTGACGGCGATTTTCTCCAGCATTCCCCAAATGGGGAAGTTGTAGGCGTTGATGTGCACGGCTACCCCCTCCTTGGGCACCAGCAGGTGCTGCGCCATGAAGGTGCCGCCCTTCGACAAGCCCACGGGCTCGCCCTCCACGTAGAACGGCTTGTCGGGAAACTTGCGCCGCAGCGAGGCGTTGGCAAACAGGTTGCCGATGCCGCCTTCAATGTCAATCCACGAGTCGGCGCGGGTGGCGCCCGAGCGGTAGCTCAGCTCGTAGAACTGCTCTTTTTTGGCGTCGAGGTGGAAGGCCAGCGCCTTAATCATGCGCCCGCGCTCGTGAAAAGTCATGCGGCGCAGGGCAGAGTTGCCCACGCGGCGGCCGTAGTCGAGGATGGCTTCAAAGTCCATGCCCTCGGTATTGGCCGTGGCGATGAGGTCGCCGGTGCTGGCATCCAGCAGCTCCTGCTGCGGGCCCGAGCCGGGTAGCCAGTGGCCCAGGGCGTAGTTTTCGACGGTGGGAGTCATAGGGAATAAGTAGTTAAGAATTTGGCCAGTCGAACGTCATGCAGCGCGTAGCGTAGCATCTCGCGTGCAGCAGTAAACCTAACTGTGGAGGCGACCACGAGCAAAACGCTTCACTACGCGCTGCTATGACGTTCTTTAATAAGAGTTACACCCGCTCGATAATCACGGCGTAGCCCTGCCCCACACCGATGCACATCGTCACGAGCGCGTAGCGTTTTTGCTGCGCGTGCAGCTCCAGCGCGGCTGTGTTCAGGAGGCGGGCGCCGCTCATGCCCAGCGGGTGGCCTAGAGCAATGGCGCCGCCGTTGGGGTTGAGGCGCGGGTCGTTGTCGGCCAGGCCCAAGGCCCGGATGCAGGCCAACGACTGCGCCGCAAAGGCTTCGTTCAGCTCAATAATGTCGATGTCGTTCAGCGTCAAACCGGCTTTTTTGAGCGCGAGGTGGCTGGCGGGCACCGGCCCGATGCCCATAATGCGCGGCTCGACGCCCGCTACCCCCATCGACACGATGCGGGCTTTGGGCGTGAGGTGGTGCTGCTTGATGCCGGCTTCGGAGGCGAAGAGCAGGGCCGCCGCTCCGTCGTTGAGGCCCGAAGCGTTGCCGGCCGTCACGGTGCCGCCGGTTTTGCGAAAGGCCGGGCGCAGCTTGGCCAGGCCGTCGAGCGTGGTGGTGGGTTTCAGAAATTCGTCTTCAGCAAAAAGCACCGGCTCGCCCTTGCGCTGCGGAATGGGCACGGCCACAATCTCCTGCTTGAAGCGGCCGCGCTGCTGGGCCGCGGCCGCTTTTTGCTGCGAGGCGAGCGCAAACTGGTCCTGGTCTTCGCGGCTGATGCCGTCGCGGTCCACCAGGTTTTCGGCCGTTTCGCCCATGGCGTCGGTGCCGTAGCGCGCTTGCAAGTCGGAGTTGATAAAGCGCCAGCCGAAGCTGGAATCATACATCTGAGAATCAGTGCCGTAACCTTTTGAAGGCTTGGACACGACCAGCGGAGCGCGGGTCATGTTCTCTACCCCCCCGGCCACGAACAAGTCGCCATCGCCGCTTTGGATGGCGCGGGCAGCTGCAATACCCGCTGATAATCCGCTGGCGCACAATCGGTTTATCGTCTCACCGGGTACGGTGGGGGGTAGGCCTGCTAGCAGCGCGGCCATGCGGGCCACGTTGCGGTTGTCTTCGCCGGCCTGGTTGGCGCAGCCGATAATAACGTCGGCCACAGCCGCCGGGTCGGCGCCAGGGTTGCGGGCGAGCAGCTCGCGAATGGTGAGGGCGGCGAGGTCGTCGGGGCGCACGGCGGCCAGCGTGCCGCCAAAGTTGCCAATGGGCGTGCGCACGCCGTCGATGAGGTAAGCTGAAGTCATTAAGTAGGGTACAGTATTTTAAAAGAGGAGGTCTTGCTGAGCACCGCGAAGCAACTCGCGTGCAGCAGTAAAATCAATTGCCTGCAACGAAGGGAGCGAACTGCTTCCTGTCGTCCGCATGACGTTCTTTTTCAACTGATTTTAGTGATTCAATTACAAAATTTCGTTGCTTGTTCGGTAGGCCGTGCCTTTGAACAAAGCCAGCCCTACCCCCCCTTGGTTGGTGACGCGCACGTGGTACACGCCGATTTTATGCTTAAGGCTCTCCTCGCGGGCTTCCACGGTGATGACATCGCCGGGCCGACCAGCCTCGAGGTAGTCGATGGTGACGGTGAGGCCCACACTTTGGCGGCCGTGGCTGTTGCAGGCAAAGGCAAACGCCGTGTCGGCGGCCGAAAACGTGACGCCGCCGTGCAGCGCCCCAAAGCCGTTGAGCATGTCGGGCCGCACCGTGAAGCGCAGCCGGCAGTAGCCGGGGCCCACTTCCTCCACTTCCAAGCCCAGAAACTGGCTGTAGGTGTCGTGTTGAAGCATCAGCTCTTTCACGGCCTGCGCCGTGGTGGGGGCCGGCAAGCTAGCGGGTTGCGACGGGTTCATAAGTAGCGAAGGTTTGTTGGCCGCGCACCAGCCGCCGCAGCAGCGGGCTGGCCCGGTAGCGGTCCTCGTGGTACTCGGTGTAGAGCGCGTCGAGCGTGGCCAGCACTTGCAGCAGGCCCAGCTCGTCGGCCCAGGCCAGTAGGCCTTTGGGGTAGTTAACGCCGGTGGTCATGGCCAGCTCCAGGTCGGCCTTGGAAGCGACATTCAGGGCCAGCGCATCGGCAGCTTCGTTGATGAGCATGGCCAGAATGCGGTTCAGAATACTGAACCCCAGGCTTTCATCGCGCCGGGGTTCGGGCTGGGCCGCGCCGGGGGCATAGTTGTAGAAGCCGCGTCCAGCCTTGCGCCCGTAGTAGCCGGCCTCAAACAGCCGCTTCTGGGTGAAGGAGGGCCGGTAGCGGGGGTCGTAGAAAAAGGCGGTAAATACCGATTCCGTGACCCGGTAATTGACATCGTGGCCGATAAAATCCATCAGCGCAAACGGCCCCATGCGGAAGCCACCCAGCTCCGTCATGGCCCAGTCAATGGTAGCCATATCGGCGAGGCCTTCTTCCAAAATTCGAATGGCCTCGCCGTAAAACGGCCGCGCCACGCGGTTCACGATGAAGCCGGGCGTATCCTGCGCCAGCACCGGGCGTTTCCCCCAGCTTTGGACGAGCAGCTTGATTTCTTCGGCCAGCCGGGGCCGGGTTTGCACCGCCGGAATGACTTCGACCAGTTGCATCAACGGGGCCGGATTGAAGAAATGGATGCCCAAAAACCGTTCGGGCCGCTGGCACGCTGCCGCAATGGAGGTAACCGAAAGCGACGACGTATTGCTAGCCAAAATGCACTCGGCCGACACAATGCCTTCGACTTGCCTAAAAATCTGCTGCTTCACCGCTAAGTCTTCCACAATGGCCTCGATAACCAGGCCGCAAGCGGCAAAATCCTGCATGTTGGCCGTGGGGTGCAGCCGAGCCGCGGCCGCATCGGCGGCGGCTTGGGTCAGCTTGCCCTTCTCGGCGAGCTTGCGCAGGTTGGCGGCGATGCTGGCAGTGGCGCGTTCGAGCGCGGCGGCGTTCTGGTCGAGCAGCTGCACTGGGTGGCCCGCTGTGGCGACCACCTGCGCGATGCCCGCGCCCATGGCGCCGCTGCCGATAATACCGATGGATAGGGGTGCGCTGCTCATTGGCCAGTGAAGGTGGGCTGGCGTTTTTCGAGGAAGGCCCCTACCCCCTCGCGGTAGTCGGAGGTGTTGCCAGCGCGCAGCTGATAGTCGGCCTCGGCTTGCAATTGCTGGGTGAGGTCGTTGCCGAAACTGGCATTGAGCAGCTGCTTGGTGTAAGCCAGGCCTTTGGTAGGCATGGCCGCCAGCTTTTTGGCCAACGCGGCCACTTCCTCGTCAAACACGTCGTCGGCAAACGCCTTGTAAATCATACCTATTTGCACGGCTTCGGCAGCGCTCACCTTGTCGCCGAGCAGCATGAGCGCGCTGGCCCGCTGCATGCCCACGAGGCGGGGTAGGAAATACGTGCCGCCGCTGTCCGGAATCAAGCCTATCTTGCTGAAAGCCTGAATAAAGGAAGCCGACTCTTTGGCCACTACCAAGTCGCAGGCCAGCGCCAGGTTGGCGCCCGCGCCTGCCGCCACGCCATTGACGGCGGCAATAACGGGCTTGTCCAAGGTTCTGATTAGCTGCACAATTGGGTTATAATGCGCCGTCACGATGTCGGCTACGTCGGGCGCATCCGGCCCCGTTATCTCGGCCAGGTCCTGGCCGGCGCAGAAGGCGCGGCCAGTGCCGGTGAGCACCACGGCCCGCACGCTGGCATCGGCTTGGCAGTCGCGCAAGTGTTGCTGAAGGGCGAGCGCCAGCGGCTTGTTCACGCTATTAAAAACCTGGGGCCGGTTGAAGGTCAGCGTAGCTACGCCGTCGGTGAGGGAGAAAAGCAGGGAGGTGTCGGGCATGGTGGGAGAGTAGGTAAAATCATCTGTCATTGCGAGCGCAGCGCGGCAATCGCCCCAGAACAAGTCGTTTAGGTGTCGCTCACGGACGATTGCCGCGCTGTGCTCGCTATAACAAGGCGGTTTTGAACCGCTCAACTATGGCACTTAAAATAATCGAACGGCTCGCGGCAGTCGTCGCACTGATAAAGTGCCTTGCAGGCCGTGGAGCCAAACTGGCTAACTAGGTGCGTGTGCGCTGACTTACAGAGCGGGCAGCGCACGGCGGTTTCCTTGTCAAAGAGGTTGAGCACGTGGCCAGTGGCTGTGCCGTCGATGGGCGGGGCAATGCCGTAGGCTTCGAGCTTATCGCGGCCCGCCGGGCTCATCCAATCGGTCGTCCAGGCGGGGCTGATTTGGTTTTTGATAACCAGCTTGGTGTAGCCTTCGGCCAACAGCCGCAGCCGGATATCGGTGGCAATGGTATTCATGGCCGGGCAGCCCGAATAAGTAGGCGTAATAGTGACGGTAATCTGCTCACCGTCAATTGCTACCCCCCGCACAATGCCCAAGTCCAGGATGCTAAGCACCGGCACTTCGGGGTCGCTCACCTCCTCCAGCAATTGCCAGATGCGAGCTTCGGCGGGGGCTGTTGCAGCAGCCGTTACCACGTCAGGCCGGGGTAGGTGCGCTGCATGTATTGCAGCTCGGTGAGCAAATACCCCAGGTGCTCGGAGTGCCGGCCCTGCTTGCCGCCCTGCTGCGCAAAGGCGGGGGTAGTGGGCATGGGCACCGTGGCCTCAGCCAGCACGTGTGCTAGGTGGGCTTGCATGGCGGGTAGCAGCGCGGCATAGTCGGGCACCAGGCCCAGTTCCTGCAAGTTGGTTTCGGCGGGGGTAGGCGTGGTAAGTTCGCCAGCATACCGCCAGAGCACGGCTAGAGCTTTGTCGAGGCGCTGGCGGCTTTCGGGCGTGCCGTCGCCGAGGCGAATCATCCATTCGGAACTCCACTTGAGGTGGTAAGTGGCTTCCTTCATCGACTTCTCGGCGATGGCGGCCAATTGCGCATCGGGGCCGTTTTTTAGGGCCTTCAGCAGTTCGTAGTGGAAGTTATCAAACAGAAACTGCCGCACGATGGTGTGGGCAAAGTCGCCGTTGGGCTGCTCTACCAGCAGCGGGTTGCGGTATTCTACGGCGCTGCGCAGGTAGGCGAGGTCATCTTCGGTGCGGCCCTTGCCCTCCAATTCGGCGGCGTACTGGTAGTAGCTGCGCGCTTCGCCCAGCAGGTCGAGGGCAATATTGGCCAAAGCCAAGTCCTGCTCCAAAATGGGGCCGTGCCCACACCACTCCGACAGGCGGTGGGCCAGGATGAGACTAGTATCGGCCAGCTGCAACACAAACGGGAACAACGGGTTGGCCGCCACCGAGGGGGTAGGCGCCACAGAAACTTCAGGCTGAGGAGCGGGCATAAACCGGGGCATTACATGTGCTTAATGGAATCGGGCACGTCGTAGAACGTGGGGTGCCGATACACCTTATCGGCGGCCGGGTCGAAAAATTCGGCGGCCTCATCGGGGTTGGAGGCGTGGATGTGCTTCGACTCTACCACCCAGATGCTCACGCCTTCTAGGCGGCGCGTGTACACATCGCGGGCGTTTTGCACAGCCATCACCGCATCGGCGGCGTGCAGGCTACCCACGTGCTTGTGGTCGAGGCCTTGCTTGCTGCGGATAAAGACCTCCCACAGCGGCCATTCTTGCTGGTTCATATACTTTTATTGTTACGCCGCAACTGCCGCCCGTGCCGCCCGCTTGGCTGCGTGCGCTAGCGCCGCCTCGCGCACCCAGGCGCCTTCTTCGTGGGCTTGTACGCGGGCTTGCAGGCGGTCGTGGTTGCAAAGGCCGTTGCCTTTTACCACGGCCCAAAACTCGTCCCAGTTCACTTCGCCGAAGTCGTAGGCCTGGCGCTCCTCATTCCACTGCACCTTTTCGTCGGGCACGGTCAGGCCCAGAAATTCGGCCTGGGGCACCATCATGTCCACAAATTTTTGGCGCAGCTCGTCGTTGGTAAAGCGCTTGATGCGCCACTTCATCGACTGCTCGGTGTTGGGCGAGTCGGCGTCTTTGGGGCCAAACATCATCAGCGTGGGCCACCACCAGCGGTTGAGCGACTCCTGCGCCATTTCCTTTTGCGCGGCCGAGCCTTCGCACAAGGTTTGCATCACCTCGAAGCCCTGGCGCTGGTGGAAGCTCTCCTCCTTGCACACCCGCACCATGGCCCGCGCGTACGGCCCGTACGAGGTGCGGCACAGCGGCACTTGGTTGAGGATGGCGGCGCCGTCCACGAGCCAGCCTACGCAGCCCATATCGGCCCAGCTGAGGGTAGGGTAATTGAAAATACTCGAATATTTCGCCTTACCCGAGTGCAGGTCGGCCAGCATCTGGTCGCGGCTCGCGCCCAGCGTTTCGGCCGCGCTGTAGAGGTAGAGGCCGTGGCCGGCTTCGTCCTGCACCTTGGCCAGCAAGATAGACTTGCGCTTGAGCGAAGGCGCCCGCGTAATCCAGTTGCCTTCGGGCAGCATCCCCACAATTTCGGAGTGCGCGTGCTGCGAAATCTGCCGAATCAAGGTTTTGCGGTAGGCGTCGGGCATCCAGTCTTTGGGCTCGATGCGCACGTCGGCGTCGATGCGGGCCTGAAATTGTTCTTCGGGGGTGAGCGTGGACGTTTCCATGAGTAGCGAACAAAAACTAACGTTTGTTAGTTTTTCAAAGGTAAGGAAAAAATGCGTAATCAGGTAGTTCTTTCTACCGGCCTATACCGTTTGGACAAGACACCAAATAGGGTTGGCGCTCACCATTACTGGCAAGTAAAGCTAGACTGCTACGGAATCATCATCGAGCACATCTTGCACATATAGCATCTTCACCAGCACAATGATGATGGCGATAATGGGCGTAGCCAGCGTCAGGCCCAGCAGGCCCGTAAATGACCCGATAATGAGCTGCCCGATGAGAATGAGCGCCGGCGGCATCAGGATGAGGCGCTGCTGCACCAGCGGCGATACGGCGGCGCTTTCCAGAGTTTGTACGGCCAGGTAAAGCAGCACCACATACAACGCCTGGTGCGGCCCACCATGCACAAACGCCAGCAACACGGCCGGCACCATCGAGATAACCGGGCCGATGTTGGGGATGAACGTGACCAGCCCCGCAAATAATCCCAGCACCGCACCCATGGGCATACCCAACCACGTGAGGCCCAGCCAAGTAAACACGCCCACAAACAACATCGACACCAGCCGGCCTAATACCCACTTCACCAGCGTGCTGCTGATGCAGTCGAGCACTTCGTTGGCCCGCGGCCGGCCAGCTTTGGGCACCAGCATCACCAAGCCCGCTCGATACACCTTGGGCTGCAAGGCCAGAAACAGTGCCAGAAAGATGATAACGTAGCCGTCGGCCACCACGCTAAGGGTAGTCGAAAAGATGCCCGTGGCCCGACCCAGCCACTCCGACGTGCCCCCCGTGACCCTAGTAAAATCGACGTTTTCGCGGGCCAGCCACTGGCCCCACTCGGTGCCCTGCACGCGCAGCTGCACATCATGAATTGCCTGCGGCAGCTGCTGTTGCAGCCCCTCTACCTGCTCGCCAATGCGGGCCGAAAACAGCCAGACCATGCCGCCCAGCAGGGCCGCTACTACCAGCGTTACGAGCAGCAGCCCCAGCCCGGCTGGCAGCCCAGCGCGGCGGTGCAGCCAGTCGCCCCCGGCCCGCAACGGCAACGCAATAAGCAGCGCCGCCAGCACCCGCAGCCACACGCTAAAGGCCAACCCCAGCAGCCCCAGCAACCCCAGTAGCAGCAGCGCGAGACCCACCGCTACGAGTACCCGCTGCACGTAAGCCGATTGGGAAAGGCGATTGAAGGGGGTAGGCTGTTCCATAGGGCTAGTGCGGGAGAAAGGCCGGCAAAGGCGCCAAGCTATTCAGGCTTTACGGAGAAATGCCCCCGTGCGCTGCTACGGCCACTCGTTGGGCGCTTACTCATCAAAATCGACGGTGACTGTGGCTGCCGTGGGCCGGGCCTGGCAAGTGAGAATATAACCCTTCGCTACTTCGGTTTCGGAGAGCGAGTAGTTGACGTCCATCTCGGCGGTGCCGCTTGTCACGCGGGCGCGGCAAGTGCTACACATGCCGTTTTTGCAGGAATAGGGGGCTTCTACCCCGGCGGCCAGCGCGGCATCAAGCACCGTATCACCGTAGTACGACATGTCGAGGCGATAAGCACGGCCATCGAGGCGCACGGTTACCTGGCTTTTCTGGTCGTCCTCCCCTACCGGGCGCACCGGGCCGCGCGCCGCCTGCCTACCCCCCGCCGTAGCAAATAGCTCGAAGTGAATTTTTTCGGGGGCCACTCCGGCCTCAGCCAGCGCCTCTTTCACGCCCAATATCATGTCCTCGGGCCCGCAGATGAAGCACTCGTCGATGCGGTCGGCGGGCACAATTTTCTGCAAAAACTGCGCGGCCTTACCCTTGTCAATGCGGCCAAAAAACAGATCGGCGTCGCCCTGCTCGCGGCTCAGCACATGGTACACGCTTAGGCGCTCCAAGAACTTATTCTTCAGCCCCTCAATGGCTTCCTTGAAAATAATGGAGTTACGGCCGCGGTTGCCATACACCAGGTACACGCGGCTGTTGGGCTCGGTTAGCAGCACGGTTTTGGCAATGGAAAACACCGGCGTGATGCCGCTGCCAGCCGCAAACAACACGTAGAGCTTGGCCTGGGCAGGGTGCAGCTGGGCGGTAAAGCGGCCCTGGGGCGGCATCACGTCCAGGGTGTCGCCGGGGCGTAGGCCATCGGCCACAGCCAGCGTCGAGAAGCGCCCACCGGGCACTTGCTTGATAGCCACGCGCCACTCCTCTTCTAATGGACTGCTGCATAGCGAATACGAGCGCCGCAGCTCCTCGCCCTCGTGCTCGCGGCGCAGGGTCAGGTACTGGCCGGGCGTGTAGCGAAACGTGTCGCGCAGCTCGGCCGGCACCTCGAAGGCCAGCGACACGCAGTCAGGCGTTTCGCGAGTGATGCTTTTGATAGTTAATTTATGGAAGCGACTCATTTATAAATACAACTGATTATACGAAGTCATGCTGACGAAGGAAGCATGTTGGCCGCTTCCTCTAAGCCATTCAATGAAGCGACCAAGATGCTTCCTTCGTCAGCATGACATTCTGTTTTATTCTTTTTTAACCAACTTTTACTTCAACTCCCGCAGGTCCTTCACACGGCTAAGCTTACCCCCCTCGCTGCGCGGCAGCTGGCCGCAGCCCAGCAAATTTACCCGCATGCTAAGGCCAATATTGTCCTTAATCTTTTTGGCAAATGAGCCCTGAAGCTGGCGCAGGCATTCGTGCTGTTGGAGGTGCTCGGCCGTGAGCGCGGCCGTGGCCAGGCCCAGTTCGCGCAGCAGCGATTCGGCTACTTCCACGTTTACTTCTACCTCGTCGAGGCTGCCGCGGCGGGTAGCCACTACCTGGTAGTAGGGGCTAACCTGCGCCATGTTGCTGATAATATCCTCTACTTGCGTCGGGAAAAAGTTGACCCCGCGAATGATGAGCATATCGTCGGCGCGGCCGCGGATGGGGCCCATTTTCACGTGGGTGCGCTTCACGGAGTGGTCGTAGTAGATGTTCGTGATGTCGCCCGTCCAATAGCGCAAAATAGGCATGGCCTTTTTGGTAAGCGTGCTGAATACCAACACGCCCAACTCACCCTCTGCCACGGGCTCGCCAGTGAGGCGGTCTACTACTTCGGGGTAAAAATGGTCTTCCCAAACGTAGCTGCCGGTGCCGCGCTCGTCCACGTCTTCCTGCGAAATGCCGGGGCCGAGTATCTCGCTCAGGCCATAGATGTTGGTGGCGGCCACGTGCAAACCGGCCTGCACTTGCTGGCGGATGGCTTCCGTCCAGGGCTCGGCGCCGAGCACGGCCAGCTGGAGGTTGATGGCCTCGGGGGCGATGCCGCGCCGCTGCATTTCCTCGGCCAGCACTTGTGCGTAAGAGGGGATAGCACAAATTATCTCGGGCCGAAAATCCTGAAGTAGCTGCAATTGCCGGTCGGTGCTACCCCCCGAAACCGGGATGACCGTGAGGCCCAGCTTTTCGGCGCCGTAGTGGATGCCCAGGCCGCCCGTGAAGAGGCCGTAGCCGTAGGCGTTTTGCAGTTTCATACCGGGGCGGCAGCCGGCAGCGGCGAGCGAGCGGGCCACTACTTCAGCAAAAATATCCAGGTCGCCGGCCGTGTAGCCTACCACCGTGGCCTTGCCCGTGGTGCCGCTAGAGCAGTGCAGCCGCGCTACTTCGGCCTCGGGCACCGCGAAAAGGCCGAAGGGGTAGTTATCCCGAAAGTCCGTTTTTTTGGTGAAGCCGAGCTTAGTCAAGTCTTCTAGCCCGCGAAAAGTGGCGGGGTCGATGCCCGCCTCGGCAAATTTGCGCTGGTAGAACGGCACCCTCGCGTGGAGGTACGCCACTTGCTCTTTCAGGCGGTCGTTTTGCAGGGCCCGCAGTTGCGGCAGCGGCATCTGTTCGATTTCAGGGTTGAAGAGCATCGGCGGCGTGCTATAAGGTATCGGGAGTGAGCCCTTGCTAGGAAGGACAAAACTAACGAACGTTTGTTATTTTACAAGGCAAAAAGTTGCCACTGAAAAGGGGAAATAAGCCGGACTTTAAAGCTATCTCTTCGCGTAAGCCTAGTTACTATCGGCCAACGCATGCTACAACTATGATACTAAAGAACATCATGCCGAGCTCGTTGAGGCATCTCGCTCGCACCGTGAGGATTACTAACCGCAGCTGGCCAGCCAGGCCTGCATGAGCAAGGCACATTTCTTTCACTGCTTCAAGCATGAGCTCGGCTTCACGGCACTCGAGTACATTCAACAAGCGCGCGCGTTAAGGCAGCCAAACTCCTGCTGCTCGACCCGCGCAATACACTCACCGACGTGTATTTTCGCACGGGCTTTCAGGATAGGAGCCACTTTATTCGCATCGTGAAAAAGCATACCGGGCGCACGCCCGGCGAGCTAAAGCGCCTGCTGCTAGCGCTGCTCAGCTAAGCGCCGCTGGTAGTTGAGTGGATGCGCCCTACTTTGCGGCTCTATTCTTCTCCCCTACCCCGCCGTCTATGGACCAGCGCATTATCAACCTCTTCGACGAGTATACCCACCGCCCGCTTTCGCGCAAGGAGTTTCTGGACCGGCTGGCGGCGCTGGCCGGCGGCACGGCCCTAGCGGCCGCAGCGCTGGCCATGCTGGAGCCCGGCTACGCCCAAGCTGCCACCATTTCGACGCTCGCCGAGGACTTGGTGGAGGAAACCGTGACCTGGCCCGGCGACGGCGCCACCGTGAGTGGCTATTTAGTGCACGCCAAGGGCAAGAAAAAACGCGGCGCGGTGGTCGTTATTCACGAAAATCGGGGCCTTACCCCCCATATCAAAGATGTGACGCGCCGCGTGGCGCAGGCCGGCTACCTCGCGCTGGGCGTCGATGCGCTGTCTGTAGCGGGCGGCACGCCCGCCGACGAGGACAAAGGCCGCGAGCTAATCGGCCAACTCGACCCGCAAAAAAACCTGAATAATTACCTCGCCGCTCTCACCTACCTGCGCGCCCGGCCCGAGTGCAACGGCCATACCGGCTGCGTAGGCTTTTGCTGGGGCGGCGGCCTCGCCAACCAGCTGGCCGTGCACGACCCCAAGCTCAACGTAGCCGTGGCTTATTACGGCCAGCAACCCAAAGCCGAAGACGTGCCCCAAATAAAAGCGGCCATCCTGCTGCACTACGGTGGCCTCGACCAACGCATCAACGCCGGCATCCCAGCCTACGAAGTGGCTTTGAAGGCCAATCATATTCCCTACGAGCTATTCGTGTACGAAGGCGTTAACCACGCTTTCAACAACGACACATCGCCCGCCCGCTACAATGCTGAGGCCGCTAAATTGGCATGGGAGCGTACGTTGAAGCTGTTTAAGGATAAACTAGGATAGAAGGATGAAATTCCTTTTCAGAATCACGGAAGTAAATAAAGCTTTGCTGATAAAATATCCTTATGCTGCCCTTGATGGTAGCCTAACTGTTCTTATCAAGGAGGTAATGTTTTTTGATAACGAAGGGATTTCTCTTCTTGATTTTGCAATGTGTGTCGGCAAATGGCTTAAAGAAATAGCTACCGGCTCTTTTCTGGATTTCGATTATTCATCCAACGAATATGAAGAGAATCCTGTTTTACATTTTTCCCGAATAAATAACCACTATTACACTCTACATTCTGCCTGGGTCGAAAGCTACGCCGATAACATACTTGGCTTAGGAGAAATAACGCATTGCCTGAGAATATTCTTACAGGAATTGGATACTTATATGCAACAAGAATACGGCGTTGCATTCTCCAATATTCCGCTTCTAACCCTTCACTAATCGAATTTAGGAAATCATTTACACAAACTCATTCAGCATAAATATCAATTCCTAATTGGTCATGTAGGAAACTAACCTATTTTTATATCACTGTTTGAATTAACAAAAACCGTTTTAGAAGGGTAAAAGCTACCTCAAACAGCTTCTAAAGCGCTGAGCGCACCACGCGCAGTGTGCGGCTGCCCTCGTTAGATGTAAGCCGCAATGAGTAAACCCCAGGCGACAAATCAGCAAAAATGGCAATAGCTACCTCATGATTACCAATGCCTTGCGTAGTCAGCGCCTGCTGATACACCGGCTGGCCGAGCACATCAAGGAGCACCACCGTCACGGCCGATGCCTGGGGTAGGGAATAGTCAACGGTGAGCGACGTAGCAGAAGGCACCGGAAACGCCGTGGCATCTGAGAAAGCCACGGCCGCCCGGCTGCTCAGGGCGGTGGCCGCCGGGCGCGGCAGGTTGCCATCCATCCACAGCAGGCGCTCGTGCGTCCAGCGCTTCACGTAGTCAACCTCCTCTTGGTACGTGGCAAACGCGTTGGCATCGGCCCACACGTACGTACCCAGCACTGGCCAGGCCTGGTAATTACGCGCCTGGCTTTCCTGCAATTGGGCGGCATTGGCGTCGATGCGCTGGTCGAGGCTGTCCTCGCTCAGCACTGTGGTGCGCAGGCTCGTCCAGCGGGTGCGCAGTTCTTGGCTAAAGGTGCTGTCGGCCAAGAGCTGGCGCCACCAAAACGGAATTTTGTGCCCGCTACAATGCGCGTTGTTATATACCCAGCCCGCCGCCGAATCGCCGGCGCAAAAGCCCGCATTGCCCCAGGCCAGGTCGTAGTCCCACAGCGGCCCCATCGTCAGCCTACCCCCCTTGCTAGCGCGGTCCTTGTAAAAATACGTACTGAAACAGTACCCATCAATGTTGCGGGTAAGCTCCGTAAGTAAGAAATAATCAACAAATGACGGTGTGTTGATGTAGTGCCGGTAACCCTTGCGCGCATCAGCAAACGGCTTAGTACTCAAGGCCGTCTCGAAGCTATCGGCGTATGCTTCGATGTAGGTGCGCTGCGGCGCCGTGATGTCGGCCAACTTGGGATAGTCTACCTGAAAAAGGATGTTATTCTCCGTGGTGTCGGCTGGGTTTTGGTACTTCGAAAGCCAACTAGCCGACGGCGAACCCGTCGTCTTATCAAGCTTCAGGATATACCCGCCCGTCACGGCATCGCCGGTGTTATCGGTACTCTTTAGCTTGCTGATATTGACGCGGTTACTACCCTGCTTTATTTTCTCCATAAACGTGTAGACTCCCTGGTACACGCCATCGAGCACTACCTCGCAATAGTGCGTGCGGCTGGCGTAGCTACCCGCATCGCGGCCAATTCCATACGTCAAGGCATTGCGTATCATGGTTTTGTCGCTGTACACCGCCGATAATACCCAGTCGTTATCGGCCGGCATGCCAAGCAGGCCCACATTCAGGTTGGCCCCTGTGCTATCCTGGGTGGTCAGGCTATACGATTTTTTGGGTGAATACCATTGCGAAGAACTTCCGCGCAAAGCAATTCCTATTTTTCCTTTATAAGCAGTGGGTTTATCCGTTATAAAATTGCGGGCACCGGGGCCGTTATATATAACTCCCATAGCAGCCGTTATTTTTGGGTCATCCAAAATTGCTTGCTGGTGCGTATCAATGCTAATGATTGGTAAATCAGAAGAAGTAAATACAATGCTAACCGGAGGCTCCGTTTGTGCCCATCCAGTGTATGGTATAAGTAGCGTAATTAGCAGAAAAACAGTTTTCATCACACAAAGAATGAAGGAATGATAAGCACTACACATTGCTTCTTCATTTATCCTGTGCAAAAAGTAATAATTAATCTGATTTTCATTTGCTTAAAGCAATTACGTGCAGGCACTTTTATTCTTTATTCAAAACATTGATTAATTAGTTAGACAATAGTTTACTAGCAGCCAATAAAAAACTCTATTATTTTTTATGGCATTCCGCTGAAAATTATCAAAGACCTTTTGGCGCGGCAAGCCAAGCTTGTGCAGTTTGCTGTGCCATAAGTGCCGCGGTGTATTTGGAGGCTGCTAACCAGATATTTAAGGCGCACAGCTACGCAAGAGGCCAGTAGCATACTGGCCTCAAAGCATTTACCCATGTTGGCTCTTGGCAGGCTAGAACACCTGCGCATTTGCACTTGTCTACCTAGCTTGGCATAGCGGCCAGTGGTTTACAGCAACTTATCCGGCGTAATTGGCAATTCCCGCACACGCTTGCCAGTCGCGTGGTACACCGCATTGGCAATAGCGGCGCTAAAACCGACAATGCCGATTTCACCCAAGCCCTTTGCGCCCATTGGGTCTAAATAAGTATCCGGTTTATCAATAAAAATGACGTCGATAGTAGTCGGGATATCGGCGTTGACGGGCACGTGGTAATTGGCCAAATCGTGGTTGGTGATGCGGCCGAAGCGGTGGTCGAGCACGGCATCTTCCATCAGCGCCAAACCCAGGCCCCAGGTGATGGCGCCGTACACCTGGCTGCGGGCGGTTTTGTGGTTCATGATGCGGCCCGCGTCGATGGCCGACACCACGCGGCTTACCCTCACTTCGTGGGTGTGGGCATTCACTCGCACCTCCACAAAGCTGGCGCAGAAGGACTTGCCCGACTTAGGTCCTTTCTCCGGCACTTCGGGCGACTCGCGCGTGACATCCAGCGAAGGCTGGCCGAGTTGGCGCAGCACATCGCCGTAGCTGCGGCTGGTGGCGGGGTGGCTAACTAGGCGCACGGTGCCCCTGTCGGCGAGTAAGTCGCCCGGTTGGGCTTTGGCGAAGGGCGAATCGGGGGCATTAATGGCCAGCGTAAGCAATTGATGGCGCAAGGCGGTGCAGGTATCGTGCACCGCCGCGCCCACCGAAGCCACCGTATGCGAGCCGAACTGGCCGGGTGCAGGGGGGTAGGCGGCATCGCCCAGCTCGAAGCGAATATTTTCGGGCGGCACACCGCTGGCATCGGCCGCTATCTGCGTCATGACGGTGGCGGTGCCCGGGCCTACGTCGGCAGTGGCGCTTTGTACCAGCAGCGTGCCATCGGGCAGTAGGCGGGCACGGGCGCTCGCCTTGGCCCGCGAGGCGTGGTAGATACCCATCGCCATGCCTTGGCCGATAAGCCAGTCGCCCTCGCGGTTAGCACCGGGGGTAGGGTTGCGTTTGCTCCAGCCAAATGCGGCGGCACCCTGAGCGTAGCATTCGCGCAAGTAATTGCTACTCCAAGGCTTATCACCCTCAGGGTCGAGGTCGGCAAAGTTCTTCAGGCGCAAAGCCAGCGGGTCCATCTTCAAGGCGTAGGCCAGCTCATCCATGGCCGACTCGATGGCAAACGAGCCCGTAGTTTCGCCGGGGCCGCGCGCCCAGCAGGGCGTGCTCATATCAAGCGGCACGAGGCGGTAAGTCAGCTCGGCGTTGGGGCAGCGGTAGCCCGACTTAGTCGGGTGCAGCGTGCGCTCGGTAAACTGCTCGTAGCGCGACGTGGCGCCAAATGCCTCGTGCGACACGCCCACCAGCGTGCCATCGGCCTGCGCGCCCAGCGCTACGCGCTGCACCGAGCGCGGCCGGTAGCCCACCATGTTAAACTCTTGTTCGCGCTGGTTCACCACTTTTACCGGGCGGCCCACCACTTTGGCCCCCAAAATAGCTGCCATCTCGGGCGGCCAAATGCGCGACGCGCCCCCAAATGCCCCCCCCACGAACGGCGAATGCACCTGCACGCTTTCCTTGGGTAGGGCCCATAGTTTCATTAAGTCCTTCTGCGCCAGCGTGGGTGCTTGGGTTTTATTCCACACTGTCAGTTGGTTACCTTGCCATTCGGCAATGGCGGCGTGCATTTCCAGAGGGTTGTGCACTTGCAGTGGCGTTTGGTACTCGTGCGCCACTTGCACCGGGGCCGTTTTGTAGGCCTGGGGCTGGCCACGGGTATAATCTTCCGCTTTTTTGGGCTTGTAGCTGTTGGCCAAGCTCTGCACTATATCTGTCTGGTGCTGGCCTTGCTCATAGGTCACGCGCACCAGCGAGGCAGCGTGCTGCGCCTGCTCCAGCGTATTGGCGATGGCCAGGGCCACTGGCTGGTTGTTGTAGTGAATTTTATCATCAAAAAATACCCGCAGTTGCTGGCCTTCCACGCGCTCGTCGGGCTGAGGGTTCTCATAGCCGGGCACTTTAGGCGAGTTCAAGTGCGAGACAATAGCCAGCACGCCGGGCGCTTTGGCAGCGTCAACTAGTTCGAGATGGGCGATGCGCCCGGCAGCTATCGTGCTTGTTACCAACACCCCATGCACGCAGCCCGTTACGGCGTGTTCGGCGGCGTAGCGGGCTTGGCCGGTTACTTTCAGGCGGCCGTCGACGCGGCTGCGGGGCTGGCCAATGGCGGGGGTTTGCATAAAGAATTGCGTATAGAGAAACGATAGCTTGCGTTTCTACGCCTTTTACAAGGAAGCTGTTTAGGAAATAAATCAAAATAGAACGTTCTGCTGCGCCCCGCGAAGCAGAACGCTCGTTCCGTTTGAGTCACTCAATGAATGCGGCAGAGCTGCTTCGCGGGGCGCAACAGAACGTTTTCACGACTTGCCTACATAGCTTTAAGTTGACGTTTACTCCATAAAGCCCAAAAACGCCCCGCCGAGCTAAGCTCAACGGGGCGCTGCTGCCTCAAGCCCTACCCCCCTACTGCGGCTTCACTGCGGCAGGCAACGGCTTGCGGGGCAGCTTCTGGTCGCGCATGGCGGCGTTATACACAAACGAGGCTACTACTACCGAGGCCTGCTTGAGGTCGTCGGGCACGAGGCGGTCGTAAGTATCCTGGTTGGAGTGGTGGGTGCGCGAGAAATAGTCCAGCCCATCCTGGATGAACTGAAAGCCGGGCAGGCCCACGGCATCGAAGGCGATGTGGTCGGTGCTGCCGGTATTACGCAGCGTCACGGTGCTAGCGCCCATGTCGGCGAAAGGCTGGAGCCAGGCGGTGAAAATCGGCTTCACGGCCTCGTTGCTTTGGGCGTAGATGCCGCGGATTTTGCCGGCGCCGTTGTCGAGGTTGAAGTAAGCCGCCAGCTTCTCATGGTCGGGCTTGATCTGCATGGTAGCGGGGTCGGCAAAGTGGTTTTTCACGTAGTTGCGCGAGCCGTGCAAGCCTTCTTCCTCTTCGCCCCACAGGGCAATGCGAATGGTGCGGCGCGGCTTCAAGCCGCTGGCTTTCAGGATGCGCACGGCTTCCATCATCACGGCTACGCCGGCAGCATTGTCGGTGGCGCCGGTGGCGGCGTGCCACGAGTCGAGGTGGCCACCGAGCATGACCACTTCGCTTTTCAGCTTCTTATCCGTGCCGGGAATTTCGGCTACCACGTTGTAGCCTTTCAAATCTTGGGTTTGGAAATGGGTTTTGGTCTCCATTTCGACTTCCACCGGAATGCCAGCCTCCACGAGGCGGATGAGGCGCAGTTGGTCCTCGCTCGACATTTCTAGCTCGGGTAGCACTGGCTTGGCATCGGCGGCATAGGGGGCGCCGTTGGTAGTGAACACGGTGCCGTCGGTGCCGCGGCCGGGGCTGAGGATAGCGGCCGCGCCTTCGGCCAGCAGCATGTCCGTTAGCTTCAGGCGCAGCTCGCGGGCGACGCGCATAGCGGCCATGCGGTCGGCCGTATTGGGCTCGGCAGGGCGGTTGGCCGCGGTGGGCGCGCCGCCTGCGGGGGCATCGGCCATTTTCTGTAAATCATCCGCCGTGAGGCGCTTAGCATCGGGCTCGAAGTTGGGCTGGGGTGGAGTAGCCACTGGCAACACCACTATTTTATCGCGCAGTTGGCCTTTGTATTTGTCAAAATCGGCCTCCGTTTTCACGTTCACATAGGCTACCGACTTGCGCAAATTGCCGGGCGTGCTGGGCGTCCAGGCCTTGGGCACCCCAATGAGGGCGTGGTAGTAGGGTGCCGTCATGGCCACGTAGCTCTTGTCGATATCCCAGCCGCGGCCAAAATCACCCCAGGCCTCCACGTTGGCGTTGGCAAGGCCGTAGTCGGTGAGGCGCTTCTTGGTCCAGGCGTTGGCGCGGGCCAAGCCTTCCGAATTGGCAAGGCGCGGGCCGCACACGTCGGTGAGGTAAAAGGCCGTTTCCATCACTTTGGAGCGGTTCAGGCCCTCATCCTTGATTTTGGCCAGGGCTGCGGCGTCCAGCTTTTCGGTGGTTTGGGCCAGGGCCGGCGTGGCCAGGTAGCCAGCGGCAGCCAGCGCGAGGAGAAATTTCTGCATCAAAAAACAGGCTTGGTTGAAATGGGTAACTGGCGGTGATCCTGCTTAAGGACAACGCAGATAGGCTGGCGTTGCGTCGGGGTTCCCTACCCCCCTACTGGCGGCCAAGCTTTAAGCTGGACCATAACCGCTACCGCGCCAAGGTCGTTAAAAAATCCCTACCCACCAATTTTCTCTTCTCATGGCAGACTCCCCAAAGCACGCCCTTATTACGGGCGCTACCAGCGGCATCGGCCGCGAATTGGCCAAACTTTTTGCGCAGGACAAGTACAACCTCGTTATCGTGGCCCGCAGCCAAGATGAACTGAGCCAGACCGCCGCCGAGCTTCAGCAGCAGTACGGCGTTGAAGTCACGACTATTGCCAAGGACTTGTTTCAGCGCCAGGCTCCGTTCGACGTGTATGACGAAATCAAAGCGAAAGGTATTCAAATAGATGCGCTAGTAAATGACGCCGGACAGGGCCAATACGGCGAGTTTAAAGACACCGATATTAACCGCGAGCTAGATATTATCCAGCTCAACATTGGCGCCTACGTAACCTTTACCAAGCTCTACCTCAAAGAGATGCTGGCTCGCAACGACGGCAAAATTTTGCAAGTGGCCAGCATTGCCAGCGAGCTACCGGGCCCGCTACAAGCTATTTACCACGCCACCAAGGCGGCTGTGCTTTCCTTCACCGAGGCTATTCAGGAAGAAACCAAGGACAGCAAAGTGACCATTACGGCGTTGCAGCCCGGCCTGACGGATACCGACTTCTTCCGCAAAGCCGATATGACGCAGGCCAAAAACGTGGCCGAAGGCAATCCGGCCTCCCCCGCCGACGTAGCTAAGGATGGCTACAAAGCACTGCTGGCGGGCGATAAGAAAGTGGTATCCGGCTTTATGAACAAAGTGCAGGTTGCGGTCAGCAACATCATTCCTGATTCGCTCGTGGCATCCAAAGTACATAGCGAAAGCGTACCCGTCAACGAAAGCAAATAAGGTAATGGCTAAAACAGAAAAGCCCGGCTGTACAGCCGGGCTTTTCTGTTTTAGAGGGGGTAGGGAAGCTTATTGGGCCGCCGTTTCGCCGGCATTGGTAATGGCTTCTACAATAGCCTCCGAAATACCGGTGCTGCTGAAACCGCCGTCGTGCATCAGGTTTTGCATCGTCACGAAGCGTGTGAGGTCCGAGAACAACGATACGCAGTAGTCGGCGCAGGCTTCGGCGGGCGCGTTGCCGAGTGGGGCCATTTTGTCGGCATACTCATAAAACGCGTTGAAACCGGTAATGCCAGTGCCAGCGGTAGTCTTGGTTGGCGACTGCGAAATAGTGTTCACACGCACTTTTTTGAGGTGGCCCAGGCGCTGGCCGTAGCTGCGGGCAATGCTTTCGAGCACGGCCTTGGCCTGCGACATATCGGTGTAGTCGAGGAAGGCGCGCTGCGCCGCGATGTAGCTAAGGGCCACTACGCTACCCCACTCGTTGAAAGCGTCTTGCTTCTCGGCTACGGCTAGCATCTTGTGCAGCGACAAGGCCGATACGTCGAGTGTTTGCTGGAAAAATTTGTAGTCGAGGTCGCCGTAGCTCTTGCCTTTGCGAATATTGGCGCTCATACCAATCGAGTGCAGCAAAAAGTCAATTTTACCACCGAAGTGGCTCTGCGCTTCGCTAAAAAGCGTGTTTAGCTCCTCCATCGACGTAGCGTCGGCCGGAATAATAGGGGCATCAATCTCGGCGCTCAGTTTCTTGATTTCGCCCATGCGCATGGCCAGCGGTGCATTGGTAAGCACGATGCGGGCGCCTTCGGCGTGTGCTTTTTGAGCCACTTTCCAGGCGATAGACTGTTCGTTGAGCGCGCCGGAAATAATGCCGACTTTGCCGGCGAGGAGGTTACTGGACATAGGGGGGGTAGGCGTTAGCTTGCCGTAAAGCAAAATACGGGGCAAAAGTAGGCATTTACGGGCAAGCTCATGCCCTACCCTACCAACTCCTCGCCCCGCAGGGCCAGCAGCTCGCGGGCGCTTTGCAAAGCATTTTCGCTGGGTTTGGCACCGGCAATCATGTGGGCGATTTCCCGGATGCGCTCGTCGGCCGAAAGCTGCCGGATGCGGCTCACCGTGCGGTCGGCCCGGTCTTCCTTATACACGAAATAATGCGTATCGCCGGCGGCGGCCATTTGCGGCAAGTGCGAAATGGCTACTAGCTGGTGCTTGTGGGCCATCTGCTGCATCATGCGGCCTACTTTCACCGCAATTTCGCCGCTGATACCCGTATCGATTTCGTCGAATACTATTGTCGGCAACGCCGTCTTATCGGCCAGCATATACTTGATGCACAACATCAACCGCGAAAACTCGCCACCCGAGGCAGCCTTACTCAGCGTCTGCGGTTGAGCCCCCTTATTGGCCGTGAACAGGATACTGACCAAGTCGGAGCCGCTGGCAGCTAACGGCCCCGTTTTGTGCTCCACCACGATGCGGGCGTGGGGCATCCCTAGGTCGGCGAGCAACGCACTCAGTTCCTTTTCAAACTTGGGAAAGGCCTTGCGGCGGCTCTCCGACAGCTTAGCAGCTTGCTTAGTAGCCTGAGCCAGCGCGGCGTCCGAATCTTTACGCAAACGCGTAATTTCTTTATCTAGATTAAGCACCGAGCCTACTTTCTGGCGCAGCATCTCGCGGGTTTCAAGCAGGCCGGGCAGGTCGCGGCGCTGGTGTTTGCGCTGCAAGTTGTAGAGCACCGTAAGGCGAGCCTGCAGCTCCTCGGCGCGGGCGGGGTCGCCCTCGGTGCGGCGCTCAGCCGTTTCTACCTCGTCGGCAATGTCGTGCAGCTCAATTAGGCAGCTTTCGAGGCGCTGGCGCAGCTCCCGAAAGTTCTCCGAGTAGGCGCTTACCTGCCCTAGCAGCGTCGAAGCGTCCTTCATGGTGCCCGTGGCGCAGCTTTCGCTGTCGCGCAGGCCGTGCAGCGCCTGGCTAAGCTTGTACTTAATTTCCTCGGCGTGTTCGAGCTGCTTTACTTCTTGCTCCAGGGCTTCTTGGTCTTCCTTATCAAGGTTGGCATCCTCCAGTTCGCTCAATAGAAAGCTATTGTAATCCAACTCCTTACTAGCCTGAGCCGACTGGTCTTCGAGTGCTTTGAGGTCGGTTTCGAGTTTGCGGTATTGCCGGTAGGCATTGCCGTATTGGGTACGGGTAGGCACCAGGTTCGCGTAGAGGTCGAGCAGGTTGAGTTGGAATACGGCATCCCCTAGCAGCAGTGTATCGTGCTGCGAATGAATATCCATGAGGTTTGCCCCAATCTTGCGCAACGCTTCCAGCGTCACTGGCGTGTCATTCACAAACGCCCGCGACTTACCCGATGGACTGATTTCGCGCCGCAGAATGCACTGCGTATCATAATCCAAGTCCTCCGAATCAAAAATATCTTGCAGTTGGTAATTCTTAATATCGAACTGCCCCTCAATCACGCACTTACGCTCCGTATTGAAGAGCATCCGCGAGTCGGCGCGGTTACCCAATAGCAGGCCAATGGCCCCGAGCATAATGGACTTGCCCGCCCCGGTTTCCCCCGTAATAATGTTGAGCAGCGGCGAAGGCCGCATCTCCAGTTGCTCGATAAGGGCGTAATTCTGAATCCGTAAGTCAATTAACATAAATCGCTGATTTTCGCAGATTGAGCTGCTACCGTAGCTTCGAGCGGCTCATTCTGGTTAATACTTTTTACTTTATTTGCTTATACTTTTTACCCTTCAGGTTGCTCTGCTAATACTCTATTAAACAACAAATTACCGACACTCAAATCTACGCTACCTACTCAATCAGCGATTTATAGTTTGATACTTAGCTAGGTTACCGGGGTCCACATCGGTAAGGAGGGCTAATAGCTGCTGCTTCTGCTGGGCATCGGTGCTGGTGCGGAAGATGTTGGTAATTTCATCAGCCTTAGCATCGAAGAAAGCCCTTAGGAATAAGGTGTTGGGGCGTATTACGTTGGCTTTTTGGATGCCCGTAAGCGCAGCTAGAATGGACGTGCGCGCCTCATCGGGCTTTTCGATAAAGATATCCATGCCCTGCCGGTAGTAGGCATAAAGCGCCGTGCGAAAGGCTTCGAGCTGCGGGTCGGTGAGGTTGTTGAGCAACCAGTAGCGGTTGCGCGAGCCGCTGTCAGTCCAGCCCTCATCCGTCTCATTCGTAGTCGATTGGCCAGCCGAATATTGCAGAATAACGCGCGCTTGGTCGTAATACGTCGAGCCACCAAGCCGGGCAAACGTGTCTTGGTCAGTGCCCAGCATCATGTAGGCGTAAAAGCTCAGCAGCGACGACAAGTTATTCTCGAAGCTATTGGTTGTCGGGGCGAAAACTGTTTGAGGGGTGTAGTTAAAATTAAAACTACGGTCGTTGATATTCAGCAGGTTAGTTTCGTAACCGGTGCCATAAACGGGGCGGGTAGCGATGAGGCGCATCGTGGCCTGGTAGCTGCCATTCTGCGGAATGGCCGTGATGCCCACAAACATCCGGTACTGCACGCTCTCGATAGGCTGGTACGTTTGGCGAGTCCAGGGATTGGTGTTTAAGTAGTTCTGCATGGCATTGCCCATGTCCCGGATGAGACTCTGGTCTACTACCACGGCATTTTCTGTAGTGATAACTACGGTACCTCTCAGCGCCTGCGCCTGGCTAGGCAACGTGCCAACCAGCAGCAACAAAAACAGAATAGGGGCAAATAGCTTACGCATACGCAGCAGAAAAACGGGTCAGAATAAGCCGCACCAGCACGCGGGCCAGTTCGGTTTTAGCTTGCAGTTCGAAGTTAAGCACCTGCCCAGCCCGGTCGAGCACCGTTACTTTATTGGTGTCGTGGCCGAAGCCTGCGCCCGCATCGCGCAGCGAATTGAGCACGACTAAGTCAAAGTTTTTACGGTGCAACTTGGCCTGGGCGTGGGCCAGCTCGTTCGTAGTCTCCAACGCAAAACCCACGGCAAATTGTTCAGGCCGTTTCGTGTGGCCCAGGGTAGCGGCAATATCCACGTTCTTCACCAGCTCCAGCGTCAGCGTATCGCCGTCTTTCTTAATCTTTTCTGATGCCACGTGCGCCGGGCGATAGTCGGCTACCGCCGCTGCAAATACCCAGCCGTCGGCCTGCGGTGCTACAGCAGCAGCGGCCTCGTACATCTGCTGGGCCGTTTCGACGCGCACCGTGCGGATGTTCGGGTGCAGGGGGGTAGGGAGCGCCACTGGCCCACTAACCAGCGTTACGTCGGCGCCCGCTTCGGCAAAAGCCTCGGCCAGCGCGTAGCCCATTTTGCCCGTCGAACGGTTGCCCAAAAAACGCACAGGGTCCAGGGGCTCGTAGGTGGGGCCGGCAGTTAGCAGAACGTGCATCTTTGGCAGTAAGAAATAGGAATCAAAAATCAGGAGTTAAAAGCGCCTAGACCGTGGAATTGCCTTCGAGCAACTGACTACAGACGAGCGCTTTTTAATTTTTAACTCCTGATTTTTAATCAAAAAAAAGCTGTTAGTTCGACCACTATCTGCTCGGGTTCTAGCATGCGGCCGGGGCCACTCAGGCCACTGGCCAGCTCGCCGCTGGGCGAGTCAAACACGTGGTTGCCAAACGAGCGCAGCCGCTGGATGTTCTGCGTCACGGCGGGGTGGGCATACATATCAAGGTCCATTGCGGGGGCCAGAAAAACTGGGCAGCGAGCCGACAGATACACCGCGCTCAGCAGATTAGGGCACAAGCCATTAGCCAGCTGGCCAATGGTATTGGCGCTAGCCGGGGCGATAAGCAGCGCTTCGGCCCACAGGCCTAGCTCGACGTGGTTGTGCCACTGCCCACTGGCCGCATCACGCAAAAAGCCCGTCAAGACGGGCTTTTTGGAGAGGGTCCCCAACGTGAGGGGCGTAACAAAGGCGGCGGCGGCCTCCGTCAAGATAACTTGTACCTCAGCGCCGGCCTGCACTAGCAAACGGGTCAGCGCCGCCGCTTTGTAGGCTGCAATGCTGCCACTCACCCCTAGCAGCAGGCGGCGGTTTTTCAAGGCTGGTTGTTGCTGGTCGGCAGCCATTATAGAAGGTGCTTAACGGGCAGCAACTAACAAACCTGAAGCGACCTAGAACAGCTCGCGGGGGATAATGATGGGCGCAACCTCGGGTGTTTCGTAGTGCAGCTCACCCGCAATGAATTCCTCAATGGCTTGGCTAGTAGGCTTGGGCTGACGCTCGTA
The DNA here is from genome assembly GCF_009755225.1 of Hymenobacter ginkgonis. Lineage (GTDB taxonomy): Bacteria > Bacteroidota > Bacteroidia > Cytophagales > Hymenobacteraceae > Hymenobacter > Hymenobacter ginkgonis. The sequence continues at coordinate 564,680 of NZ_WQKZ01000003.1, read as the reverse complement.
CTGCTTGCTGATTTCGATTTGCTCGCGGTTTTCGAATACTTCTTCGAGGTTGTCGACGGTGGTAGCAAACTCGGCCAGACGGTCGGTCAGCTCTTCTTTCAGCTTTAGCGACAGCTGATTAGCGCGCTTCGAGATGATGGAAATCGCCTCGTACACGTTGTTTTTATCGGTCGTGATGTCGGCCAGGTTGCGGGTGATGATGGAGGCGGAGGCGGGAGCTTTCATGATGCTGAATGAATTATTCAAATTAATTAACGGTGCTGGCAGCGCCTTCGGTGGGTAGGCTTTTCAGCTTTTCTATCTCGGCGCGGCTGTCGTCGTACATCGACTGGGCGGTGCGGAGGTTTTTGCTCTGAGGATAGGTATCCACAAAGTGCTGATAAAAAGCTACGGCGTCCAGAAAACGTTCGCGCTGCTTAGTTTCTATACTTTCCTTGGCCCAGGCATATTGCGCAGCTAAGCGCAGGTAGTCAGCCTGTTCGCCATATACCGAGCCCGGATACTGCTGCATGAAGTTGGTCATGGCCGTGGCCGCGGCCTGGTTGTAGCGCAGGGCATAGTAGAGCTTGGCGCTCTGGAAAGCCTTGTTCTCAATCTTACGCTGCAATTCCTGCGACATGCTCTCGGCTTCCGTCCGGAATTGGCTGGTCGCGTAGTTGTTCAAGAAATCCTGAATGGTTTCGAGGGCCGACACCGTATTCGTCTGGTCCAGCTCGTAGCTCGGCGAGTCGCGAAACAGCGATTTTGCCCGCAAAAACGACGCCTCCTCAACCATTGTCGAGTTGGGGTAGGTATCGATAAACTGCTTGAAGTAGTACGCGCTCAGCACGTAGTTGCGTTGCATGTAATTGGTGTTGGCGAAGTAAAACTGCGCTTTTTCGGCCTCAGGCCGGCCTTTCAGCAGCGGAATCATTTCTTCGAGCAGCGCGCCCGAGCGGAAATAATCGCCTTTTTCGTAGTACTTGATGGCCGCCGCGTACTTCTCGTTGACATTGGTGCTCTTGAGCAGCTTTTGGTAGCCGGTGCAGCTACCCAGCGCAAGCATGCTGGTGAGGAGGGCGGCGGTAATAAGACGGTGGAATCGCATACGATTAACAAAGGTACGAAAATTTGGGCCGTTAGCTACAAGCCAGCTGCCAGGGCTAAGAGTCCCTATTTCAGCGGCGGGTTGCAGCGGCGGGCAGCGGCGCCTTGGGCAGAGTAGCTGGCGGTTGGGGCTTAGCCTTTTTAGCGGGGGTAGGCGCCCGCTTACGGGGCACTGCCTTAGCTTTCGTTTTAGAGGTTTTAGCCTTTGCTTTGGGCTTGGCTTTGTGGCGCAAGTCGCTGGCGAAATGCTTTCCAAACACTACCCCGCGGGTTGGGCGTTCCGTGGGCCGCCAGCGAAACGCCTTGAGCTGCTTGTCCCCATCTTTTAGCTCGTGGGTGGGCGTGTACACCGCTTCGGGGTTGGTGAGCCAGGTCAGCTGCTTGATTTTGTTGTTGGCGAAGCGCAGTGTCATGCTGGCCGATACCGACTTGTTCATGCCGCTCATCACGGTGTCGCCGTCGAGCGAAAAATAGAGGCTTTCCGCGTTGCCCAGCACGTCGATGCGCGCCATTTTGCCCTGGCTGAAGTAGGCAATCATGTTGCGGCCCTTCACCTGGTTGTAGTCAGACAGGGTATCCTCTTGAATCGCGAACGCGCTAGAAAACAGGTTGGCCCGGTCGAGCTGGCCGTGCTTAAAGCGCATGTTCATCGAGTCGGCCGTAAGCTGGTTGCGTGCTTGCCAAATCACGGGGTCCCGGTTGAGGTAGATAATGCTATCCTGCCGGTCGTACGTCAGTGAATCGCAGCGGCCCTGCATTTTACCTCTGAAAATCTGCACCTTAGGCCAGGCGTAGAGCACTGGGCGCTGCACGGCGCGGCCGGGCCGGGTTTCTACGCTCAGCAGCGTATCGGCGGCGAGGTAGAGGGTATCGCGGCCCGAAATATTACGCACTACCGGGCGGGCACCGAATATTTTGGTGCGGCCCAGCGCCCGCCAGTAGCGGCCATTATCGCCGCGCAGCACCACATTGTCCTTCTTCGAAGTAAGCGAAACGTGCCCTTTGGCCACCCCGTAGAGCTTCACCTGGTCGTACACCAGCTGGTCGCCGCCGAGCAGGTAGCCGGGCGTGTCAATCTTGGCATTCCGCTGGAAAAACGCCACTCTGGTAACCGTATTGTAGTTGCCCTTTTCCGCGTACAGGTCACCTTGCGAGCCCTTAATACGGGTAGGGCCATCGAAATACGCGATTTTGCTGATGGTGTTAAACGTCAGCGTATCGTTGCGCAGATCGGTGGGCGCGCCGGTTTCATCGAGCGAAATTAGGTGCACATCGCGCTTAAAGACAAAGACTTTGCTATTGGTATCGTAGAATCCCTGCTGGCTATCGAGGGTATTTTTGGGGTCTACGAGGTGGCCACCCACGGTGTAATAAGCCGTTTTGCGGGTCAGGTCGTAGTCGAGGGCCGTGGTGGTGAGCGTCATGCGCGGGTCGCGCATCGTCACGATGTTGCCGGTCATGCGGGCCGTGCGGCGGTTGCCGTCGTAGTAGCCGTGGTCGCCGGTGATAGTCAGCGTATCGTTCTGCACGATGCGCACATTGCTAAACCCCTCTACCTCATTGCGTTCGAGGTACTGGTAGGCCGAGTCGCAGTACAGAAAGGTATCCTCCTGCTTAAAGCTGACGGCCCCCAGCAGCTTGCGAATTTTTACGCCGTTGAAATCGCCGCCGCGGAGTTCGTCGGCGTGCAGCAGCTGCACGGGGGCACCTTTCGGCGCGGGCGGCGCAGGGGCGCCCTTGGCGACGGGCGGGGGGGTAGGCCGGGTTTGGGCCAGCAGCAAAGAGCTGGGCAAGGCCAGCAAAAGCAGAAAAAGTAAAAAACGGAGTTGCGGCATTCAGGGGCCAAAGGTACGGGCGGAGGCCGGGGCTAACGCGCATCTTTGCAGCGTAGTGCCCTACCCCCTCCTTTGCCGGGCACTGTTTCCTGCCATGCTCGACCAAGTTCGCCAGTTTATAACCCAAGAAAATCTTTTCGCCATCCCCACCGACACCGTACTAGTGGCCGTCAGCGGCGGCCTCGACTCGGTGGTGCTGCTTGATATTTTGCACCGGCTGGGCGTGCCGCTGGCCGTGGCACACTGCCACTTTGGGCTGCGCGGCGAAGAAGCCGACGCCGACGAACAATTTGTGCGCAAGCTAGCCAAGCAGTACGAGGCACCTTACTTCGTCGAGTTTTTTCAAACCAAAGCCTTTGCGGAGCGCGAAGGAATTTCGACCCAGATGGCCGCCCGGCTGCTGCGCTACCGCTGGTTTGAGCAGGTGCGGGCGGCCAACGACTACGCCGTGCTGGCCACGGCCCACCACCGCCGCGATGCTGCCGAAACCATGCTGCTCAACCTCACGCACGGCACTGGGCTGGCGGGCTTGCACGGGATTCAGGCTAAAAACGGGCGCGTGGTGCGCCCGCTACTCGCCTGCGCCAAAGATGATATCTACGACTACGTGGTTGAAAATCGCCTTATCTGGCGTGAAGATGCCAGCAACGACAGCCCCGTGTACCAGCGCAACCGCCTGCGGCTAGAGGCCCTGCCCGTGCTGCGCGCCATCAACCCCAACCTCGACAACACACTGGCTGCCACCGCCGAGCGTGTGGGCGGCGCCGAAGAGATAGTGCGCCGCTACGTGGCTACCCTGGCCGCCGAAGCCCGCCGCGACGAGCCCGATGCAACGTACCTGGCCCTACCCCCCCTAGCCCAGGCTGCCGCCCCGGCCTTGGTCCTGCACGAGCTGCTGCGCGAGTTTGGTTTTGCATGGCCCGTGGTGAAAGAAATTGTGGCCGCTTTTGATGGCCCCGCCGGCAAGCAGTTCGACTCGCCTACCCACCGCCTAGTGAAGGACCGCGGGCAGCTGGTCATCACCCCGCGGCGGCTGGCGCAGTACGGCACGTTTCAGCTGGCCGAGGGGCAGGAAGACTTGCTGGCCGATGGCCTGCGCCTGCGCGCTACCCCCCACAACGCGGCCGACTACGAAATCCCCCGCTCGCGCAGCACGGCGGCGCTCGACGCAGACAAGCTCAAGTTTCCACTTACCCTGCGGCGCTGGCAGGAGGGCGATTGGTTTATGCCGCTGGGCATGAAGGGTAAAAAACACCTGAGCGATTTTCTCATCGACCAAAAAGTGCCGCTGAACCTGAAGGACGAAGTGCGCGTGCTGACTTCGGCCGACGGCAAAATCTGCTGGGTGGTGGGCTGGCGCGTCGACGACCGCTTTAAAGTAGACGAGGCCACCACCCGCGTGCTGGCCGTGCAGCGCCTGTGAGGCTGGGAGGTAGGCGCCTGCCAACGGCCTAGCTGGCCCGCCTACCCCCCACAAAAATGGTGGCCTCACGCGGGCCAGCGCATAGATTTCGGGTGTACTTTTACCGCGCCAGAATTGCTGGCTTTGTTACTCCCCACCCTCATTCTTACCCCATGAAAGTTACCGTAGTTGGGGCTGGCAATGTGGGCGCTACCTGCGCCGATGTACTTGCCACCCGCGAAATTGCCAACGAAGTAGTTTTAGTTGATATCAAAGAGGGCATTGCCGAAGGCAAAGCTCTGGATATCTGGCAGAAATCCCCGATTCTCGGCTACGATACCCGCACCGTGGGCGTAACGAATGACTATGCGCGCACGGCGGGCTCGGAGGTGGTCGTGATTACCTCGGGCCTACCCCGCAAGCCCGGCATGAGCCGCGACGACCTGATTGCGACCAACGCTGGCATCGTGAAATCGGTAACCGAGCAGGTGGTGGCCCATTCGCCCAACGCCATCATCATTGTGGTGAGCAACCCGCTCGACGTGATGACCTACCAAGCGCATCTCACCGCCAAGCTGCCCCGCGAAAAAGTGTTCGGCATGGCCGGTATTCTCGATACGGCCCGCTACCGCGCCTTCTTGGCCGAAGCCCTCAACGTGAGCCCCAAGGATATTCAGGCGGTGCTCATGGGTGGCCACGGCGATACCATGGTGCCCCTACCCCGCTACACTACCGTGGGCGGCATCCCAGTTACCGAGTTGATTTCTAAGGAGAAACTGGATGCCATCGTGCAGCGCACTGCCGTGGGTGGCGGCGAGCTCGTGAAGCTCATGGGTACGTCGGCGTGGTACGCGCCTGGCGCGGCCGCGGCCCAAATGGTCGAAGCCATTGTGCGCGACCAGCGCCGCGTGTTCCCGGTGTGCCTCGAGCTGCAGGGCGAGTACGGCATCAACGGCGTGTACCTCGGCGCCCCGGTTATCCTAGGCAAAAACGGCGTAGAGCGCGTGATTGAACTTCAGCTCAACGACGACGAAAAGGCCTTGCTCGAAACCTCGCGCGGCCACGTAAAAGAAGTAATGGACGCCCTGGACAAGATGAGCGCGGCGCCAGCTGCGTAGTTTTGTCCGTAGTTTTTAGTTGAATTTGAAAAGCGGGTGGCCTGGGCCACCCGCTTTTTTCGTTTGTTCTGTGCCTATGGCTGCCCCGCCGCTTCCTACCCTCCTTATTCAAACGGCCTTTATCGGCGATGTTATTCTGGCCACGGCGCTGGTCGAATTTCTCGCCCAGCACGAACCCGGCTTGCCTCTCGATGTGCTGGTGCGGCGCGGCAACGAAGGCTTGCTGGCCGGCAACCCGCACATTCGGCGGGTATTGATTTGGGATAAAAAAACCCAGAAATACCCAAACCTGCTGCGGCTGCTACAGCAGATTCGGCAGGAGCAATACGGCCGCGTGGTGACGTTGCAGCGTTTCGCCAGCACAGGGTTTCTCACAGCGTTTTCGGGTGCGGCCGAGCGGGTGGGTTTTGCAGAGAACCCGTTCAGCCGTTTTTTTTCGCGGCGGGTCTCTCACATCATCGGTGATGGCACGCACGAGGTTGTGCGCAATGCGCGCTTGCTTGGGGCGGAGGGGGTAGGGACCGGTTCCTTAAAACCGCGCCTCTACCCTACTCCCACCGACGAAGCTGCGGCCGCGCCCTATGCGGCCGTGGGCGGGTACATCTGCCTTGCCCCTACCTCGGTGTGGTTCACTAAGCAATACCCGCAGGAAAAGTGGCTGGAGCTGCTGGCGGCCCTACCCCCCCAGTTGCCGGTATACCTGCTCGGCGGGCCGCCCGACGCGGCCGCTTGCGCGCAGCTGGCAGCCACGGCGAGCCGGCCGGGGCTGGTCAACCTTTCGGGCCAACTGTCGCTGCTAGCCTCGGCGGCGCTGATGCGCGGCGCAGTGCTCAATTACGTCAATGACTCGGCGCCTATGCACTTGTGCTCGGCGGTAGACGCGCCGGTGTGTGCCGTGTTTTGTTCCACGGTGCCGGCGTTCGGGTTTGGGCCCCTGAGTTCGTTCTCGCGCATTGTGGAGCACCCGGGGCCGTTGGCTTGCCGGCCGTGCGGGCTGCACGGGCACGCGCGCTGCCCGCTCGGGCACTTTCGCTGCGCCCACGAGATTGACACGGCACAACTACTGGCAGCGCTGGCCGAAGCCCAGGCTTGGCACGCCCAAACTGCGCGCAGCTAAACTACTGCGCTTGGACGCCGCTGCGCAGGGCAGCCAGCTTTTTTTACGGTTCTGCTCAGATGCTGGCGCGTGCGCTACGTAGTGAAGGGCAGCCCTACCCCTACCCAGCGGGGCAACTTCCAGCATTATTCATGGCAAAAGACATTCAACAGCAAGACCCTAAGCAATTTATGGGTTTTGTAACTGTGCGCGGCGCCCGCGAGCACAACCTTCAAAACGTGGATGTGGACATTCCACGGGATGCGCTGGTGGTGTTTACGGGCGTGTCGGGCTCGGGCAAATCGTCGCTCGCCTTTGGCACGCTCTACGCCGAAGCCCAGCGCCGCTACCTCGAATCGGTGTCGCCCTACGCCCGGCGGCTTTTCAACCAGATGAGCGTGCCCGAGGTCGATAGCATCGACGGCCTACCCCCCGCCGTGGCCTTGCAGCAGCAGCGCGGTGCACCGAGCACCCGTTCGTCGGTGGGCAGCGTCACGACGCTGTCTAACCTGCTGCGGATGCTGTACTCGCGGGCTGGCGAATACCCTAAGGGGCAAGGCATTGTGTATGCCGAAGGCTTCTCGCCCAACACGCCCGAGGGCGCCTGCCCCACCTGCCACGGCCTGGGCCGCGTGTACGAGGTAACCGAAGCCTCGATGGTGCCCGACCCATCGCTGACCATTCGGGAGCGTGCCATTGCGGCGTGGCCGCAGGCCTGGGGCGGCCAAAACCAGCGCGATATCCTCGTGAGCATGGGCTACGATGTGGATACGCCCTGGCGCGAGCTGCCTCAGAAAGACCGCGACTGGATACTCTTTACCACCGAGCAGCCCGTGGTGCCCGTGTACCCCGGCTACTCGCCCGCCGAAACGCAGCGCGCCCTCAAGCGCCGGGAGCCGCCCAACTACATGGGCACCTTTAGCAGCGCCCAGCGCCATGTGCTGCACACCTTCGCTACCACCCAAAGCGCGCTGATGAAGAAGCGCGTGGCCCAGTACATGCTCAGCCAGGCTTGCCCTACTTGCCAGGGCAAGCGCCTGCGGCAGGAGGCCTTGGCCGTGACCTTTGCCGGGCTTGATATAGCCGACTTGTCGCGCCTACCCCTCAAGCGCTTGGCCGAACTACTGCGGCCATACGCGGAGGATAAGACACTGAATAAGAAGGCCGAAGCAGCCGCACCAGAGAAAGCCCTCGTTACCCAGCGCATCAGCGCCGACTTGGTAGGGCGCTTGGCCGTGCTGCTCGATTTGGGCCTGGGCTACCTCGATTTGGAGCGCGGCACGCCCAGCCTGTCGCCTGGCGAATTGCAGCGCCTGCGGCTAGCTACCCAACTCTATTCCAACTTGTTTGGGGTAGTGTACGTGCTCGACGAACCCTCGGCAGGCCTGCACCCAGCCGATACCGAAGCGCTGCTGGCCGCGCTGGCAAGCCTGAAGCAAGCCGGCAATTCGCTGTTTGTGGTGGAGCACAACCTCGACGTGGTGCGGCAGGCTGATTGGCTCGTGGATGTGGGCCCGGCCGCGGGCACGCACGGCGGGCACATCCTCTACAGTGGCCCGCCCGCCGGCCTGGCCGACGTACCCGAGTCGCAAACCCGCCGCTATTTATTTGCCGAAAGCCGCCCTACCCCCCACGCGCCGCGCCCGGCCACCAGCTGGCTTCAGCTGCGCGACGTAACGCGCCATAACCTGAGCAACTTGGCCGTTGATTTCCCGCTGGGTATTTTCACGGCTGTCACGGGCGTGTCAGGCTCGGGTAAATCGAGCTTGGTGAGCCAAGTATTGGTGGAACTGGTAGCGGCTCAGCTCGGCCAGGCCCTTCCCCCCGAGGAAGACGAAACCGACCCCCTGGAGCGCCCCGAAGCCGAAGCCACCGGCGGCCACCTCGTGGGCGGGCTGGCCGGCATTCGGCGCCTAGTGCAAGTAGACCAGAAGCCTATCGGGCGCACGCCGCGCTCGAACTTGGCCACGTACACGGGGCTATTTGACCAAGTGCGGCAGTTGTTTGCGGCTACTCCCGCTGCCAAACAACGGCGCTACGACGCGGGCCGGTTTTCCTTCAACGTGGCCAAAGGCCGCTGCGAAAACTGCCAGGGCGAAGGCTTCGTGATGGTCGAGCTGCTGTTTTTGCCCAGCGTGTACGCGCCCTGCCCCGTGTGTCACGGTGCCCGCTACAATGCCAAGACCTTGGAAATCATGTACCAAGGCAAAAATATTGCCGATGTACTGAACTTGACCGTGGACGACGCCTGGACATTTTTTGCTAGCGAAGCCACCATCTACCGGGCCCTCAGTGTGCTGCGCGACGTGGGCCTCGGCTACCTGCGCCTGGGCCAATCGGCCACCGAGCTTTCGGGCGGCGAGGCCCAACGCGTGAAGCTGGCCACCGAACTGCAACGCGCCCAACGTGGCAATACGCTCTACGTGCTCGACGAGCCCACCACCGGCCTGCACCCCAGCGATGTAGAGCGCCTGCTAGCCCAGCTCAATAGCCTGGTAGATGCTGGCAACACGGTAGTAGTGGTGGAGCACGACATGCGCGTGGTAGCGGCCAGCGACTGGGTCATCGACATTGGCCCCGGCGCCGGCGATGAAGGCGGCCGCGTAGTAACGGCCGCGCCCCCCGCCGAGGTAGCGCAGCACCAAGCCAGCCGCTTAGCCCCTTACCTCGCCCGATTTTTGGAGGGGTAAGGACTTGAAGTGAGCGTTAAAAGAACGTCATGCCGAGCAAAGCGCAGCATCTCGCCCACGTCGTCGAACTACTAACTCTAATGGTGCGAGCGAGATGCTGCGCGGGCTCAGCATGACCTTCCTCCGTTTGCGAGATTACTTCTCGCCAGGCCCGAACTTTACTGCTTTATTTCGCTTCTATCTCTAATGCTCGATTACGAAATCCACGAATACCCTAACGGCATCCGCTTGCTGCACAAGCAGGTGCTGCACACCAAAATTGCCCACTGCGGCTTTTTGCTTGACATTGGCTCGCGCGATGAGCAGGCCCACCAGCAGGGCCTGGCCCATTTTTGGGAGCACATGGCCTTTAAGGGCACGCACAAGCGCAAGTCGTTTCATATCCTCAACCGCCTCGAAACCGTGGGCGGCGAGCTAAACGCCTACACCACGAAGGAAAAAATCTGCTTTTACGCCACGCTGCTGAGCACGCATTTTGAGCGGGCGTTCGAGTTGCTCACCGACCTCACGTTCAACTCCACTTTTCCGGGCCGCGAGGTAGAAAAGGAGCGCGGCGTGATTTTAGAGGAGATGAGCATGTACCAGGATGCCCCCGAAGATGCCATCATCGACGACTTCGACGCCGTTATTTTTGGCCAGCACCCGTTGGGCATCAATATTTTGGGTACCCGCGAAAGCGTGAGCGGCTTCCAAAGCGACGACTTCCACACGTTCTACAACGAGAACGTGCGCACCGACCGCCTCATTTTCAGCTCGGTCAGCAACCTGCCGTTTAAGGAAGTGAAGCGGCTGGCCGATAAGCTGCTCTCGCCCCTACCCCCCCGCCTGGGCGACAGGCCACGCCTGCCCTTCGACGGCTACGCGCGCCAAACGCAAGTAGAAGCGCGGCCCATTTCGCAGGCGCACTGCCTGGTGGGCGGCCCGGCCTACTCCATCACCGATGCGCGGCGCGTGCCGTTCTTCATGCTGAATAACATTTTGGGCGGCCCCGGCATGAACTCGCGCCTCAACTTGGCCGTGCGCGAAAAGTACGGCCTCGTGTACACCATCGACAGCAGCTACTCGCCCTACACCGATACCGGGCTGTTTGGTATTTACTTCGGCACCGAGGGCAAGCAACTGAGCCGCACACTGGGCCTGGTGCAAAAGGAGCTAAAGCTTTTGCGCGAGAAGGAGCTGACTACCAGCCAGCTGCACGTAGCCAAAAACCAGTTGATGGGTCAGCTTGCCATGAGCGAGGAAAGCAACTCGGGCCTGATGCAGCTGCTCGGCAAAAGCACCCTCGACCTCGGCCGCGTGGAGCCGCTGAGCGAAATATTTGGCCGCATCGAAAAAATCACTTCCTCCGAACTGCGCGAACTGGCCAACGAAATATTGACCGAGGACAACCTGAGCGTGCTGCAATACGTGCCGGAGGGCAAGTAGCCGTGCCTACCCTCCCAACTTTTGGCCACCTCAGTTTGGCCCAACCCGGCGACTTATTTGCCTCGCGCGTGGAGCTGTCGTTGCGCGGGCAGCACCGCCCGCGGCAAGCGGGCGTGTGCGCCACGGCTCAGGAAGGCGCCGAAAGTATCATTCTGGCCGACCAGTACGAGGACGATGAGGTGCACGAAGATTACTTCTGGTACGCAGGCCACGGCGGGCGCGACCCCAAAACCGGCCACCAAGTAGCCGACCAAACGCTTACCTACCGCAACCAAGGCCTGATTCGCAGCCAGGAAACTGGCCGGCCCATTCGCGTTTTTCGCCGCATCGACGTGGCACCCGCCCCGTGGCAGTTTCGCTACGAAGGCCTGTGGCGCGTGGTGGAGCACGAATATGTAGTGGGCAAATCAGGCTTCCGGGTATACCGTTTCCGGCTAGAGCCGTGGGTGAAGTAGTTGGTAAATAATCGATTATTCGGAATGTGGTTATGCCAAGTGCAGCGAAGTACGACAGGTTGAAATACGCATGAGCACTTAACAAAACTCAATGACCGAACACGCTATTCAAACGTACGCCGACCACCATTCGGAGCCAGAGCCGCCGCTACTGCGCCAGCTTTGGCGCGAAACCCACTTGCAGCTATTGATGCCGCGCATGGCCACTGGCCATTGGCAGGGCCGGCTACTAAGCCTGCTGTCGCACCTCATTAAGCCCAGTAGCATCCTGGAAATCGGCACTTTTACGGGCTACGCCACGCTGTGCCTGGCCGAAGGCTTGGCCAAAAACGGGCATATCCATACCATCGAAGTCAACCCCGAGCGCGAGAGCCGCATTCGGCGCTACGTGGCAGCAGCGGGGCTTTCGTCGAACGTAACCCTGCATGTGGGCGATGCGGGCGACGTTTTGGCCGAGTTAGTCGGTGAAGTATGGGACTTGGTCTTTATTGACGCCGACAAAATAAACAATGGCCGGTACTTTGAACTGGTAGTCAACCAGGTACGTCCCGGTGGCCTACTCATCGTCGACAATGTGCTATGGGGCGGCAAAGCCCTACCCGATTACCCCCTCAAAGCCAACGACCATGACACGCGCGCAGTCCGTGCTTTTAACGACCATGTGCAGCACGACCCGCGGGTGGTGCCACTACTCCTCCCCGTGCGCGATGGCTTGCTGCTGCTGCGCCGGACTGCGGCCTGAAGGCAAAACTGATGCACTAACGCCCCATATTTTTACTACTTGACTATCAAGGCTTTATTAGCAATAAGCTTAGGCAGCAGTATACCCCAGGATAGTTACCTGCCAATACTGGCGCAAACCTTACGTTTTCCGGCAAACTGGCCGGCGCTCTGACCAAGCGTGCAGTTGCCCACTGGCTACCTATCATTTCTACGCAAACTGCTTACCGACTCTATGCGTTTTTTACTTTTAGCAGGAGCCGCAGTGCTGCTGACACTCACGGCACAAGCCCAAAGCGCGGTGCGCGGCAAAGTGCTTGACAGCAAGGACCAAGCTCCCCTCATCGGAGCCAATGCTGTGCTGACGCACCTGCCCGACTCGGTGAAAACCGGTACGGCCGTGGGGGCCGATGGCAGCTTCGAAATCAATGGGGTAGCGCCGGGCCGCTACGTCTTTACGGCTTCGTTTATTGGCTACCAAGACCAGCGCCAGGCCGTGACGGTGCCCGCCGGTGGGGCGCCGGTGGCGCTGGGCACGGTGGGCTTGGTGGCGGGCGGGGGGGTAGCCCTCAAAACGGTGGTTGTAACGGGCCAAGCTGTGCAGGCTGTGCAGCACGGCGACACTACCAGCCTCAATGCCAAGGCATTTAAAACCAACCCTGATGCTACTGCGGGCGACCTTATTACGAAGATGCCGGGCATCTCGGTCGACGCCTCGGGTAAAACCCAGGCCCAGGGTGAGCAAGTGCAGCAAGTGCTCGTAGATGGCAAGCCTTTCTTTGGCACTGACCCCGACGCGGTGCTTAAAAACCTGCCCGCCGATGCTATCGACCGGGTAGAGATTTTCGACCAGCAGAGCGAGCAAAGCCGCTTCTCGGGCTTCAATGATGGCAACACGCAGAAGACGCTGAATATTATTACCAAGCCAGCGTTTCGCAACGGGCAGTTTGGGCGCGCCGTGGTGGGCGCAGGCCCCGACCGGTACCGTGCTAGCCTGAACCTCAACGACTTTCATGGCGACCGTCGCACTACGGTACTGGCCCAGAGCAACAACGTAAATGAACAGAACTTCGGCACCGACGACCTATTGGGCGTCATCGGCAACTCGGCCCAGGGCGGCGGTGGCGGCCGGGGGGGTGGAGGTGGCGGGGGCGGCGGTGCTGGCGCCAATGCCGGTGACTTTTTGGTAAACCAAAACGGTGGCATTAGTAAGACGACGGCAGCGGGGCTTAACTACTCCAATGTGTGGAATAAAAAGACGGAGCTAACGGGCAGTTATTTCTTCAATCACTCTAATAACAATCTCAATAGCAGCACGCTACGCCAGTTTGTGACGGGCACAACCTATAATGAGAACTCGCTTTCGGGCAGCATAAATACCAACCACCGCGCCAATTTTCGGCTCGACCAAAAAATTGACTCCATGACGTCGGTGCTGTTTCGGCCCCGCATTTCGTGGCAGCAAAACAACGCCAGCAAAACGCTGCTGGGCCTCACCTCTAGCGATGCCGTTACGCAAAGCCAGATTAATACCCTCTACCAGAGCGACAACCAAGCCATAAACCCGGCGGGCGACATCTTGCTACGCCGCCGCCTAGGCCACCGCGCCGGCCGCACGCTCTCGCTCAGCCTCAACGGCTCGTACAATGGCCGCACGGGCACGTCTGTCTTAAACACGGCTACCGTGGGCACCACCACCGGCACCAATCTCAACCAGGAGTCGCTACTTACCCAAAAGAGTGGCACCATTGCCGGCAATCTGGCTTATACCGAACCAGTTGGCCAGCACGCTCAGCTGCAAGGCAACTACGCGCTGAGCTACGCGCCCAACAATTCAGACAAGAAAACCTACGATTTTAGCACCAGCGACAACCAGTATTCGGCGCTGAACGAGTCGCTCAGTAACGTATTCAACAACTACTACCTCACGCAGGGCGGCGGGCTAAGCTACCGCTACAACACGCGCAAGATTCAGGCCTCGGTGGGAGCAAATGCGCAGGTGGCCCGGCTCCAGGGCACGCAGGAATTTCCGCAGGCGCGGGACGTTGATTACACCTTCTGGAGTGTGCTACCCCAGGCCAACCTGATGTGGCGCCCCGACCGCTCGCACAACCTGCGCCTGTTTTACCGCACCAACACGAATGCGCCAAGCATCAACCAGTTGCAGGCCGTGGTAAACAACTCCAACCCCTTGCAGCTAACCATTGGCAACCCCGGCTTGCGGCAGGAATACGCCCACAACCTGGTGGCTCGCTACACGGCCGCTCGCGCCGATAAAAACAGCAATTTTTTCGCTCTGTTGTCGGGCAGCTACACCCAAAACCCCATTGCTAACAGCACTTTAGTGGCGGGCCGCGATACGACCGTGACGGTGCCTACCGGCCCCAACTCGGGCCAGGATGTGCGCCTGCCGGCTGGCGGCCAGCTCACGCAATCGACTAACCTCCAAGAGCAATACACCCTGCGGGCGCTGGCCAACTACGGCCGGCCGCTAACGGCTATTAAAACGAACATCAACGTATCACTGGGTGGCAGCTTCAGCCAAAATCCGGGCCTAGTGAATAATTTACTCAACTACGCCCGCACACCGGCCCTAACTGGCGGCGTAGTCCTGAGTAGCAACATCAGCGAGAAGCTAGACTTTACGCTGTCGTCGAATTCGACCCAGAGCTACGTGCGCAACACACTCCGCAAGCAGCTCGACAACAAGTACTTTAGCCAGCTTACCCGGCTGAAATTGAGCTGGATAGTGGGTCCAGGTATTTCGTTTCAAACCGATGTGGCGCACCAGCTCTACCGCGGCCTAAGCAGCGCCTACAACCAAAACTACGTGCTTTGGAATGCGTCGCTGGGTAAGAAGCTTTTCCCCGGCCAACGCGGCGAAATTAAGCTCTATGCTTTCGATATTCTCAAGCAAAACCGCGCCATTCAGCGCAACGTAACGGTGGCGTATTACGAAGATGTGCAAACCACCGTGCTACAGCAGTATTTCATGCTCATGTTCACGTACAACATCCGCTCGGCCAACATGACTGCCCTTCCCACGGCACCCGAAGGGCCAGGCGGCGGGCGGCGCGGTGGCGGAGGCTTTGACCGCCCCGCTGGTGGCGGCCCGCCCGGTGGTGGTGGGGGCGGTGGAGGCTTTGGCGGCCCGCCCGGCAGCTAGCAGCAAGCACTAAGTAAACGCTTAAACGCTGGGCCGGTAAAATGGCCTTAACTTGCCGCTGCTTGCCCCAGGGAACCCTTGACCAGCATCCCGTTATGAGAAAACTACTCCCCACCTTACTGCTGGGGCTGGCTGGCCGCTCGGCACTGGCCACCGCGCCGCCTACCGTGCCCGCCGCCCTCGACGCAATAGGGCTGCACCTAACGCTCGATGAGGAAGCCCGGCAACTAGTGCAAGCCAAAGTCAATAGTCTATGCCGCCACACGGCTTCACTCGAAGCCCGGGTGGCCCTGGCTGAGGCGGCGTTTCCGCTCATCGACCGGGTGCTGGCGGAAGAGGGCGTGCCCAGCGATTTTCGCTATTTAGTGCTGCAAGAGAGTGCGTTGCAAGGCAATGCTGAAAGCAACCATGGGGCTGTGGGCTACTGGCAGCTAAAGCGCGAAACGGCCCTCAGCCTCGGCCTAACCGTGGATGGCCAAGTAGACGAGCGCCGCCACTTGGTGGCCAGTACCCGCGCCGCCGCCCGCTACCTCACCCGCAACAACGCTAGCCTGCACAACTGGGCCAACGCCTTACTTAGCTACAACTTGGGCCTGGGCGGCGTGCGCTCTTACACCACTCCCGCCGATGCCGACGCTACCCAGCTAGTCGTCACGGCTCGTACGAGCTCGTATATTCTCGATTTTCTGGCCCAGAAAGTAGTGTTTGAGCCCGCTTGCGCGCAGCACGCGGTGCCCTTTGTGCCATGGCGCGAAGTGCCCGCAGCTCCTGGCCAAAGCCTCGCCCAGCAAGCAGCCACCTTCGCCACCGACCCCGATGCCCTAGCCCAGCTCAACCCTTGGCTACTAGCTAATAAGGTGCCGCAGGATGGCCATTCGTATACGTTGCTGGTTCCCCTGGGTGGTCCTACCCCCCCGCTAGCGGCTAGCCCAGTGCCGGTGACGGCCCCCGTTGCCTCGACCGCCGCGTTCAGCTACGTAAATGGAATTAAAGCGCTCTTGGCCCGGCCCGGCGATACTCCCACGTTGCTGGCAGCTCGTGGGGGGGCTAGCTTAGGTTTCTTTTTGAAAGTAAATGAGTTGGAGGCCGGCGAAGTACTCGTGCCTGGCGAGCCGTACTTTTTTCAGCGCAAGCGTGAAACGGCGGCGCAGGACTACCACGTAGTAGCAGCGGGCCAAACACTGGCGGCCGTGGCCCGTCACTATGGGGTATTGCGCCATGCCCTGCGCGCCTACAACCACCTGGACCCCGACGAAACTGTGCAGCCCGGCCTCGTGCTTTGGCTAAGCCACCAGCGTCCGCGCAGCTTAGCGCCCGAATACCAACCGCTGCCCGAAGCACGCCCCGCCATTGCCCGGCGGACGCCTACTCCTGCGCCGGCCCCTACCCCTCCGCCAGCGCCCGCCATCTCCGAAGACGATGCCGAACTGCTAGCTATCAACAACCTGCCAACCGAAATACCCGGACCGCCGGTAATTCCTTTGCCCACGCCACGAGCCGTGCTGGCCCCTACCCCCCCGCCCGCGGCGAAGCCCGTGGCGGTGGCGCCCGTAGCAGTGCCCCCGGTGCCAGTAGCAGTGGCGCATCCTGTCCTTCCTCCTCGCCCAGCGACTACCTCTACCAATCCCTACTTGGTGGCACCTGGCGAGACACTTTACGCGCTGGCACGCCGCGTGGGCGTGCGCCCGGCCGAACTAGCCGATTGGAATAATCTACCACCGGATGCAGCTTTACGAGCTGGCCAAATGCTGCGCCTGAGCCCCCCGGCTTCGGTACCAACACCGCCCGTAGCAAGCACCCCTGGTGCCTACGTAGTGGCAGCGGGCGATACGTTTTTTAGCATTTCGCGGCGCTACGGCTGTACCGTGGCTGAGTTGCTGGCCCACAACGGTAAAGATGAGCCGATTCTGCGCGTAGGCGAAACGTTGCGCGTACCCCGATTGTAAGCTAGGTGGCTGCCTTGGCCACTACCCAATTGGGCAAGGCCCTACCCCCGCTTATTTATTGCGGGTTAGCTACCAATAGTGCAAGGAAAGTCCCTTAGTTAAGCGTATTAAGCCAGCGAACAGCGGTGGGCTCTAGTTGGCGCTGGTCGCGTAGCCAGTCAAGGGCTAGCGCGCCATTCTTAAAAAAACAAGAGTAGAAATTGACTTTGGCGGCGCGCTGCCGCATGGCGGTCAAACCGCTACCGCCTACGTGCACCCAGTGGTGCGAGGCTGTTAAATAGGCCACAAACACGGGGCCTCCCAGCGCTTGAGAAGCCCGGGCAGCAAACTGCTGCGACAACCAATTGAGCAGGGTTGGCTCCGACCAATTTCGTTGGCTCAAGTCAAGCAGCCAGAACCGGCATTTGCCGCTCTTCAAGGCTTGGTCTAATACCAATTCGTAGGAGGTTAGCAGCTCAGCCGCCACCACTGGTTTGCTCCACTTTGCGCGCAGTACACCGCAGGTAAACTGTGGAGCATTTATAATAATTGACATTAATACTTAACGACCACAACCCGCTAACCGCTAGCGACTTGTATTTGAATACTACTAAACCACCTATAAATTTTCCAAGGAAAGATACACCAATTTTCTTGCGTGTCCTAGTACTCATCCTTGTTGGCGAATAGTAATCTCCATCTATATAGGCGATAGACCACCACCAGCACCTCTATTAGCTAACTACAAATCACCTTTATTTGCACCTAGTATTTTTTATGTGAAATAAGATAGCTTACCACTTTCACAAAAAAAGGAGCCTCGGCTAGCGCAAACTAGGCCAAGGCTCCTTTTTATAGGAATAGCTACTTGTAACTTTTACAGCTGCGCCAGCGATACGGCGCGGTAAGCCGCAGCGCGGCCCACTGCCGCTTTCAAGTCATCTTGCAGCGCGCGGCTGCTGATGGTGCGCGGGTGCAAGTCGAGCAGGGTACCATCTTCGGCAATAACTACGGCAGTTGGCAGCCGGTCGAGGCTGTATTCTTGGCGCACGGCAGCGCGTTGGTTAGCAGGCACGTAGGCTTGCACGCCGGTAAGGGCAGGGCTGGCACAGGCAATATTTTGCTGCCAATTATTAAGTGACTCATCCATGGCCACTAGTAGCACCACAATGGGTTGGCCGGCCAAAGCTGTGGTCAGTTCTTTTAGGTAGGGAATCTCGCGTTGGCTGGCTGGGTAGCGGCTATCCCAAAACATCAGGTATACCAGTTTGCCTTTGTAGGCAGCTAGCGATAAGCGGCGCCCATCGGCCAAGCGCAGGGGTAGGGCCGGCGCGGGGCTGCCAATCGCAAATGCTTGATGGTTGACCAGCTCGGTGCGCAGCTGAGCAACCAGTACGGGAGGCGCCTGGCCCGAAGCCGCGTAAGATTCTAACATGGCGTGGGCATGTACTACGTGCCCCAAGCGGATAGTTTCGAGCACTATACGACCCAAGATTACGGGGCGCGCATCGGCGTGCAGTAGATTATCGGCCAGTTGGTAGCAAGTGGGGAAGTACGCCGGGTCGGTGGGCTGGTGGCCGGTAGTGCGGGCCTGGTAGTGCACGTAGTCGAGCAGGAAATCTTGGTAGTTGGGGCTGGTAACCGCTACCTCATTACCGGGTAATAGGCCAGGCTCCCGCAAAAAATCGTAGTAGTTGTCTGCCAGTTGGAGGCGCGGCTGCCCTGGCACAGTTTGCTCGCGCAGGTCGGCAAAAGTGAGGCGGTCCTCTGCGTACGTGCAGTTAATGTCGGCTTCGGCGTAGGCCTGAAAAGCAGGTGTGAAGCCTGCATGCCGACCAAACTTTTTCAGGAGCGAGCGCTCGTGGTCGCGCCGATAGTCTAGGAAAGCGAGAAAGCCTTTTTCTGACAGCGAAATATTGTCTGGTAGCACCTGAAACGCATCGTTGTTGGCAAAGCGCCGGCCAAACTCCTGAAGGTAATTGTTGGCCGCAGCGGCAGCCCGGTGCGCCGCACCATCACCCGACTCAAATTTGCTGGTAGTGCTAAGTTCTGGTGCGTCACCTTTCAGTTCTAGCGCATCGCCAGGTTCTAAGAACACCGTTATTTCCTCGTCGCCATAGTTAAGCTGAGCCAACGTAGGCCGCTCTATTGGTAGTGCCAAGCGAAAATCGCCGTTGGGCTCTACATGGATGGCGCGTTGCTGTTGCTGAGCCGCCAGGGGCTGGCTCCACCAACTTACCACTAATTTTTCAGTCCCTGTATTATCTAAGTGGCCGCGTAGCTCGGCGGTGGTTTGTGCCATTACTGGGCACGCCAGCAGCGTTAGGCCCGTCAGCCAGAGAGATAATGTTTTCATTAAGAGAAGGATAGGTGGCAAACAACGAAGACTTAAAGCCTTTAGCTGTTCTTATAGCATTACGTCAGTATTGGGCTTGACGTTCCCAATCTACCACATAATTCCAAAATTGTCGCCAGCTTTGCGCCCCCAAACCACTTTTCCGACCCTCATGTCGCAGCACAAAGAAGTCAAGCTCGTTACTACCCACCAGATGCTGGCCATGAAGCAGCGGGGCGAAAAAATCTCCATGCTCACGGCCTACGACTTCTCGATGGCCCAAATTTTAGATGGCGCTGGCATCGATGTACTGCTCGTGGGCGACTCGGCTTCTAATGTGATGGCCGGACACGAAACTACCCTACCCATCACCCTCGACCAGATGATATACCACGCCCAAAGCGTGGTAAGGGCCGTGAAGCGCGCCTTTGTAGTGGTCGATATGCCCTTTGGCTCGTACCAGGGCAACTCGTCGGAAGCCCTACGCTCAGCTATCCGCATTATGAAGGAAAGCGGCGGCCACGGCATCAAGCTCGAAGGCGGCTCCGAGATTAAGGATAGCATTGTGCGCATCCTCACGGCGGGCATTCCGGTAATGGGCCACCTTGGCCTAACCCCCCAAAGCATCTATAAATTTGGCACCTATAATGTGCGCGCCAAAGAAGAAGCTGAGGCGCAGAAATTGGTGGAGGACGCCCACTTGCTGCAAGAAATAGGCTGCTTCGGGCTGGTGCTTGAAAAAATTCCGGCCGCGCTGGCCAAGCGTGTAGCCGAGGAGCTGACCATCCCGGTTATCGGCATCGGGGCCGGCCCCGATGTAGACGGCCAAGTGCTGGTAGTGCACGATGTACTGGGCATTACGAAGGAGTTTAAACCGCGCTTTTTGCGCCGCTATGCGGAGCTGCACGACATCATGACCGATGCGGTGCAGCGCTACGTGGCCGACGTGAAAAGCCGCGAATTCCCCACCAAAGAAGAAGGATATTAACGGCTGGCCTTATCTTCGCCACTGGTAGGCTAATCGGTGCCGAACGCAGTTCGGCCGGTAGCGCGCAACGGTATTTCCGGCGTGGGCCCCACTATTTTCTGGTTTCAGATTACTTCGCCGCACCGCTTGGTGCCGCGCCCTTTACTGCGTGAACCGCCCCAATCTCTGGTCCGAACAGAAAGAAATTCTGTTTGAAGACAACCATTTGCTCGTCATTAATAAGCCCGCTGGCATCTTGGTGCAAGGCGACGAAACCGGCGACGAGCCGCTCTCCAACAAAGCCGCTGAATACTTGAAATTCAAGTATAAGAAGCCCGGCGCTGCGTTTATTGGGGTAGCGCACCGCATCGACCGGCCCGTGTCGGGCATTGTCGTTATGGCTAAAACCAGCAAGGCCCTGAGCCGCCTGAACGAGATGTTTCGGGACAATCAGATGAAAAAAACTTACTGGGCGCTCACCGGCAAGCCGCCAGTGCCGGAGCAAGGCACGCTAGTGCACTGGCTGGTAAAAGACCCTATGCGCAACGTTACCAAAGCCTACCCCGAGCGCCACAGCCAGGGCCAACGCTCCGAGCTGAGCTACCAGCTGCTGGGGCCAGCTGGCAATCGCTACCTGCTGCAAGTGAACCCCGTAACGGGCCGGCCGCACCAGATTCGGGTGCAACTCTCGACCGGGCTAGGCCTACCCATCGTAGGCGATGTGAAGTATGGTTTTCTGAACCCGCTGCCCGATGTGAGCATTGCGCTGCACGCCCGGCAGCTCGAATTGCAGCATCCCGTCACGAAAGAGGCCTTGAAATTTGTGGCTCCCCTCCCCGATGCCCCGCATTGGGATGCGGCTCGGGCGCTGGCGCAGTAAGCGAAGAACTGACGTAATACCTAGCAAAAGCGCGGCCTTTTTTGGAGTTGTCTCCCGAAAAAGGCCGCGCTTTTGCCTACCTAGGCAGCGCGGCATTCGCCCTTGCAAGGGCCGTGTAACATTATGGCATTGTGACTTACACAAGCCATTCTGCCTAACCAATGGCCGTAATTTTGTCTTAACTGGTGAACCAAGCCACGCAGGATTAGCTTGTGCGGGCGGCGCTCACCTCACGTTTATTTCATTTCCGAATGGCCATACTGGTTTTCTTCGTAGCTCACTACTATCTGTCGCTGTTCACGCAGACATTTTACCTGCATCGCTATGCGGCGCATAAAATGTTCACGATGAACAAGTTCTGGGAGCGCTTCTTCTACTTGTTTACCTACATCTGCCAGGGCAGCTCGTTTTTGTCGCCGCGGGCCTATGCACTGTTGCACCGCATGCACCACGCCTACTCCGACACGGAGCTAGACCCACACTCGCCGCACTTCTCGAACAATGCGTTCGACATGATGTGGAAGACCAAAAACATCTACAACGATGTGCTCAACAACAAGAACGAGCTAGCAGAACGCTTTGAGGGCGACATTCCGCAGTGGAAAGCCTTGGAGGCTTTTGGTGGCACCGTGTATTCGCGCTTCGGCTGGGGCACGGCCTACGTGTTGTTTTACATCAATTTTGCTACGGCTTGGTGGCAGTACCTGCTCCTACCCATCCACTTTTTGATGGGCCCCATTCACGGTGCCATCGTCAATTGGGGCGGCCACAAATACGGCTACCAGAACTTCGATAACCACGACCAGTCGAAAAACACGCTGGCGTTGGACTTCTTGGCCTTCGGCGAGCTGTTCCAGAACAACCACCACAAGCTGCCCATGCGCGTTAATTTCGGCGTGAAATGGTGGGAATTTGACCCAACTTACGTAGCCATCTGGACGCTTGATAAGGCTCGAATTATCAAGATTAAGCGCAAGAATGTGCAGCCCAAGCAACGCACCAAAAAGATGGCTCAAGCTGCCTAGTCAGCAAACATTTACCTAAAAAAGGCGCTCTTATAAAAGAGCGCCTTTTTTATTGCTAAGCTGTCGAAAGGGCCTACCCCCTACTTCTGCATCACCATCACGCCGTTCACCATAAAAGTGCTTCCCTGGCTGGCCACCATGTTGTATACGGGCTGCACACCGCCTGCGTACTCCTGTTTGCGCAGCACCGTGTAGGGCGCGTAGGCTTGCGTGGCGGCGTTAAAGCAAATAATCTCTTCACCCACTTCTACTTCGCCAGCGGGCTTTTGGCCGGCGTGCGTTTGCATAGGGTGGTTGGGAGTAGCTTCGAGCACTTGGCTGGTGAGGTGGGTAGTAGTGCCGTGGTGGCTGGCCTGCTCACGCACGGCTACTACTTCGAGGCGTGTGAGCGCGTAGTTTTGGGCGGGGTGCACCAGCAACTCGTGCACTTCGGTAGTGGTAGCTTGGTGGGTAGCGGGGTCGATGGTGACGACCCGGTCGCCGGGCCGGATATCGCGCAGCAGCTTGGTAGCACCGTTTTCTAGCGCCACTTGCTGATGGCCGGGGAAACAAATGTCGTTGCCGTAAGTCGCCGATTCAGCCTTCAAGTCTTTGCCCTGGTTGAGCACTTTATACTGCTGAAAGCTCAGCTCCTTCGATAGCACGTAGGACAGCTTTAGCACAAAGTTTTTCTCCTCCTTGTCAATGGCGTGGATATCCTCAAAATACTGCTCCCACACGGGGCCAGCAGCCGTAAAATCGGGTACTAGGGCTTGGTAGCGCTTGCCTTTCTCGTTGGTGTAGAACACCAGCAGGCCGATTTCCTGCATGCCCTCTTTGGCGAGCAGTTTGTATAAATCTAGCCGTTTTTTGAGGCCATCATCGCCGGTAATAAAGTAAGGCTTGCGGCCCTCGTAGCGGTCGAGGATGTAGGCATTCTCAAACTTGACGTAGGTTTCGGCATCGGGGTCCTTTATCTGGAAAGCTTTGGCCTTCTTATACTCTTCGATGGTCAGCGGCCGCGGGTTGGGCTGGGCCGGCGCTACGCCGTTGAGCAGCAGCAAGGAAGCAACTAAAACTGTTTTGTGCATGTGGTAGATTTTCAGGTTGACAATGGCGGCAGAACTGCGCCGTGAGGTGCTGGGCTGCCCTACCCCCTCGGTTTAGGAAATCTGTTTGAAAGCGTCAGCAAAAGCCTGCATCTCGTCTAGGCGGCCAATGCTGACGCGACACCATTCTTTGCTGGCAAACTGCCAGTGGCGCACGCCTACCCCCCGCTTCATCATTTCATCCACGAAGCGCTTGCTGTCCATACGGAGCGGAAACATCACGAAATTGGTAAACGATGGAATGTGCTCGTAGCCTTCTTTTCTCAGGGTTTCATACAGAAATTGCTTGGAAGCCAAGGTTTTCTTCAACGCATCCTGCAAAAACACCTGGTCTTGGTAGCTCACCAGCGCTGCCCGAATAGCCGGAGCCGAAATGCTCATACCGCCCACCACGTAGTTGCTGAGCGTTTTAATGGTTTCGGGCTGCGCCACGATGTAGCCCACGCGCAAGCCCGCGAAGCCATGCAGCTTGGAGAAAGTGCGGGCCACGATAACGTTCTGGCCTTTTTTAACGGCATCAATCAGCGTCGTGCCCTGCGGGTCGGGCAAGTAGTCAATGTAGGCCTCATCCACAAAAACGGGCGCTTTTTTGGATACGCGCTCGCAGAAGGCCTTCAATTTGGCAGTTTCCAGCACGGTACCCGTCGGGTTGTTGGGGTTGCAGATGTAGAGCAGGGCCGTCTTGCCATCCACTTTTTTCTCCATCGCATCGAGGTCCAGCTTGTAATCGGCGGTGAGCGGCACGGGTATGATGGGCGTATTAAAATGCCGGGCTTTGTTGGGCAAGTCGTCGTACGACGGGTCGCCGGTGATGATGGCGCCCCCTTGCTTGCCGTAGTGCATAGCCGCTGCCAGCAGCAATGGGCTCGAACCCGCATCGAGCAGAATATGCTCGGGCGTAACGCCTTCGTAGGCCGCTATTTTCTGCGCCAACTCGCGGGCGTAGGCCATCGGGTACTGGTAGCTGGTAGCTACGGCATCCAGCATAGCTTGCTTGGCTTTTTCAGACGGCCCAAAGGGGTTTTCATTGGCCAATAGGCGGGCTTTTAGCTGGGGGACTTCGGCCAGCAGCGTGGCCTCTTCCGTTGGCTGGGGCGCGAGGGTAGGCGCTTCGGGTGCTTTGGCCAAAGCCCGGAGCCCGGTGGGCAGCACGGTGAGCCCACCGGCCAGCAGCGCGCTTGACTTCAGCCAAGCCCGACGATTCATTGAAGTAGCCATGTGTTTGGGGTAAAAGTTTGTAATCAATTGGTGCCGGTGGTGGGGTAAATGGTGTGCTGGTCGCTCAAGCGGCTATGCACGGCGGCCGTTACACTGCGCGCCGACTCGAACGCGCCGGCCATCCAGGCGGTGAGGTAAGTGGTGTGCTCGCCAGCGAAATACACATTTTTATCAGGCTTGAGCAACGCCCGGTAGTGCGTTTTGCGGTCGTCGGCGCCGTATAGCGCCCAGCCCCCGAGGCTGTAAGGCTGTTTCTGCCAGCTTACCGAAAAAGCCTGCTCGAACTCGGTGGGGTACTGGGGGTGAATGAGCGCGCCTTTTTGCAGGGCCAGCTGCTGGCGCTCAGCGTAGGTCAGGTCGCCGACTTTCTTAGCCTTCTCGTTGAAATTGTAGTAGCCCAGCAGAATCCCTTTCTTACTCAGGTAGTCGTATGAGGGGTAGAAAATCTGCGTCAACTCATTGTTGGTATGCGTGATACCACCAAAAATCTGCTCATCCTCTTCCCAAAACCGCCGCTTGAATTGTAGCCCAATTTTACCCGTCTGGATGTAGGGCACAAAGTCGATAGCCCGGCTCACATCGGCCGAAAAATTGTGGTTAACGTTGCTCAGTACCGGCAGGGGTAGGGTGCAGATGCACAAGTCGCCCAGCAGTTCGTGGGTACCTTTTTGGTCTTTATAGATGACCTTCACCCCTTCTGGCTGGTTTTGAATGGCCGTGACTTCGGCGCCGAGCTGCAAACTGGCGGCTACACGCTTTTCCAAGGCTTTAGCAATCTGGTCCATGCCTCCCGCCGCCTGGAACATGGTCATTTGCAGCTCATAACTGTACTCTGCTACGTTGTAGAAGTCGGGGTCGAGCAAGCCGGAGCTGATGATATCGACCAGCTTGTGTGGGTTAGCCAGCTTACCGGCCTTCTCGCCCGCACCGGGTGCCTCTAAGTAGCCCCGTCGGGCCGAAGCCTTGTAGAGCTTGTCTATATCGAGGCCACCCTCGGCCCGCAAGTACTCCAGCACCTTGTCCGCGTCTTCCGTCGTCAGGCCGGTGTTTACCTGGTGCTGGTCAACAGCTTTGGCGAGCAGCTCGCTCATGTAGCCACGCATGTCGTTGTGCACCTCGCGGGCGCGCACCTTCTTATTCGACAGCGGGCCCTTGCCCTCGGCGTAGTAGTAGGTGTTTTCGTTGACGTTATTATACACTTCCAGCGGCACGCCCAACTCCTTGCAATAGTGCATTGTAAGCTGGTGGTGATGCGGAATGCGCGAAGGCCCCGCATTGAAATACAAGCCGTTATCGAAGTGGGCTGTTTGCGCAGCGTTCGTAGTTTCTGCTGCGGCCGTGCCGTTGCGGATGCTCCAGCAGCGACCACCGGTACGGGTGCGTGCCTCCAAAATGGTACAGCGGTAGCCTAGTTTGGTTAGCTCATAGGCGGCCGTCATACCAGCCAGCCCAGCCCCCAGAATAATGATGTGCTTACCCTGGCCACTGCCCGGCTGCAAGTCGAAAGCATGTGCCGGCGCAGCGGGCAGCAGGTTTAACGCTAGCATGGCGGGGTAGGCCCCCGCGCCCAGCGCAGCGCTTCTCGCAAGAAAGCTTCGGCGGGATATAGCTTTTGACATAAAACAGAGTTTGACCCCAAAATCTACAGCCAATTTCTGGTTTTATGTGGTATTAATTTTAAATGAACCCTAAAATATAATGGACATAGTAACAATATTAGCTAATATTTTACGCTCTACCCCTCATTTTCAAATGGTCTCGCTAGCTAAAGCACAATTTCAGCAAAAAGCCCCCTCACATATTATTTAAGTAAACTTGTGCCAACCCGTATTCTTTTTGCGTACCTTTGCGGCCCCAAATAGTACCTCACCCAGACGCACGAGTTGCGTCGCATAACCACCAAGGTTTATGGCAGTTAAAATCCGCCTCGCCCGCCGTGGCCGTAAAAAGGCCGCGACTTACGACATCGTAGTAGCTGACGCCCGCGCTCCCCGCGATGGCCGTTTCGTAGAGAAACTCGGCACCTACAACCCTAATACCAACCCCGCTACCATCGTCTACGACGCTGACCGCGCCTTTTATTGGGTAATGAATGGTGCACAGCCCACCGAAACGGTGCGCGCTATGCTTGCTTACCGCGGCGTATTGCTGCGTCGTCACCTCCAGTTGGGCGTAACGAAAGGTGCGCTGACCCAGGAAGTTGCTGACCAGCGCTACCAGGCTTGGTTGACCGAGAAAGACACTAAAATCGAGGCCAAGAAGACTGGCCTGACCGACACCAAGGCCGAAGCCCGCAAGCAGCAGCTTGCCGCCGAAACCAAAGTGAAAGAAGCTCGCGCCGAAGCCTTGGCTCAGAAGCAGGCTGCTGCGCTCGCCGCAGCTACCCCCGCTCCGGCGGCTGAAGCCGAAGCTACCGAAGGCACGACGGAAACCGCCGAAACGTCGGCCGAAGACGCCGCGTAGTTTTCGGGGCAACCCCTTACGGAAGAACGTCATGCTGGGCCCGCCCCGGCATGACGTTCTTTTTTGAGGTGTTGCCTACCCCCCCTTTTCTCCGCAAGCCATGACCCTTGACGAATGCTTTGAGCTGGGCTTTATTGTGAAGCCGCACGCGCTGAAAGGCCAAATGACGGCCCAACTGGACGTGGACGATGCCGCCACCTACGACAAGCTTAAGACTGTTTACCTAGCGCTACCCGCATCGCCTACCAAGCTGACCGCCTACACGATAGAGCGTGTAAACCCGCAGGGCGGCTTGCGGGTGCTGCTTAAGCTGCGCGGCATCGAGCGCATTGAGGAGGCCGAGCCGCTACGGGGTGCTAAACTTTGGCTGCCCCTGGCTGAACTGCCTCCCTTGGCCGAACACCAGTTTTACTTTCACGACGTCATTGGCTTCCAAGTTATTGATGAGAAAGAGGGTGCGCTGGGCGTGGTAGAAAACTTCTACGAATTCCCGCAGCAAGACGTGCTGGCCATGCGCTACCAGGGCCAGGAAGTGCTGCTGCCCGTAGTGGACGAGCTAGTTAGCCACGCCGATATGGAGACTAAACAGCTGTTCGTCAATATGCCCGAGGGCTTGCTGGATATTTATATGAACCCCGGCGCCCACAAGAACCCTAACGCGGAATAAAACATCCAGACGGAGAACCACCTCGTTGTGACACCAAGCCAACGAAGATGGCGTGCTACTCTGTTTTGCAGCTGCTGGCCGTCTACAAAATTCGTGAAATCCGTTAAAATCCCCCGTTAATCCGTGATTCGGTTCGACATTCTCACCTGCTTGCCCGCCTTGCTCGAGAGCCCCTTCTCCCACTCCATCGTGAAGCGGGCACAGGATAAAGGCTTGGCGGAGATACATGTGCACGACCTGCGCGACTATGCTATCAATAAGCATGGCCAGCTCGACGACTATGTGTTTGGTGGCGGGGCAGGCATGGTGTTGCGCGTCGAGCCCATCGCGGCTTGGATGGATGAGTTGCAGGCCCAGCGGCCCTACGACGCTATTATTTACCTCACGCCCGACGGCGAAACCCTGCGCCAGCCGCTTTGCAACCGCCTGTCGCTGCTACGCAACGTCATTCTGCTCTGTGGCCATTACAAGGGGGTAGACCAACGCATTCGGGACCATTACGTTACCCACGAAATTAGCGTGGGCGACTACGTGTTGAGTGGCGGCGAACTGGGCGCAACCATCTTAGTCGATACGGTGGTGCGGTTGCTACCCGGCGTACTTGGCAATGAAGAATCGGCGCTGTCCGACTCTTTTCAAGACGACTTGCTGGCGCCGCCCGTATATACTAGGCCCGCCGAGTGGCGCGGGCGAGAAGTACCAGAGATTCTGCTTTCGGGCAACACGCCCAAGATTGAGGAATGGCGCCACGAGCAGGCACTGGCCCGTACCCAGGCACGCCGGCCCGATTTATTGCCTTAAAAGTTACTTTGAAGCGCAACCGGTCAGTTAATTAACCCACTAGCATTTGCTTTTGTGCGCTTAATTTTCTATCTTTGCGCTCCGTTTCGCAAAATACCAACCTGTGGGCAGCGGCGCTGCTCGCTTTGTAATTCTTTTTTTTCGCCATGAGCGTACTACTCGACTTTATTAATGCCGAAGGCCAGGAGCGCCGCGCCAGCTTTCCCAAGTTTGCTGCCGGTGACACCATCAACGTGCACGTGAAAATCCGCGAGGGCAACAAGGAACGCATTCAGCAGTTCCAGGGCGTGGTTCTTCAGCGTCGCAATCCCAGCAGCAACGGTGAAACTTTCACCGTGCGCAAAATCTCTAACCAAATCGGTACGGAGCGTATTTTCCCACTGTTGTCGCCTAACATCGACAAAATTGAGGTAATTCGCCGCGGCAAGGTGCGTCGCGCTCGTCTGTTCTACCTGCGTGGCCTCTCGGGCAAAGCTGCTCGTATCAAAGAGCGTCGCCGCGACATCGTGAAAGAAGTAGCGGCATAAGCTGCGCTTCGCTCGCCAAATATATAGCCGGCTTTCCCTGTGGGGAAGGCCGGTTTTTTTGTGGCTTTTGCTGACAAGCCGTTTGGCAACGTTATCGGCAACGATTGCGCAAAAAAGTGTAGCAAGCGGCTACGGCAACGAGTAGGTTTGCGAGAATCTGCCCGTTGCCGCACCTGTTTCTTCAGGTGGCTGGTACAGGCCCTACCCCTCCGCTTCCCACCCACGCCCATGCTCTCCCGTATCTTATCCGCTGCGGCGGCCCTGAGCTTACTCGCGCTGCTAGCCTTTGTACCGGCCGCACCCGCCAAAATAAAGGTGTATTTGATTGGCGATTCGACCATGTCTGTCAAGCAGGTGAAAGCCTACCCTGAAACGGGCTGGGGAATGCCTTTCACCGCGTTTTTTGATGAAACGGTGACCGTGGATAACCGGGCGCAAAATGGCCGCAGCACCAAGACCTTTCTGGCCGAAAACCGCTGGCAACCCGTGGCCAACGAGCTGCACGAAGGGGACTACGTGTTCATCCAATTTGGCCACAACGACGAAGTGCCCACCAAAGGCAGCTACACGCCGGAAGCTGATTTTGTGGCCAACCTCAAGCGCTTCCTCAGCGAGACGCGCAGCCGCAAGGGGCAGCCGGTGCTGCTAACGCCGGTGGCGCGCCGCAAGTTTGACGCCGCGGGCAAGATTGAAGAAACCCACGCCACCTACGCCGAACTGGTGCGCACCGTAGCCCGCGAGACGGCTACCCCCCTCATCGACCTCGACGTGCGTAGCCAAGCGCTGCTGCAACAGTTCGGGGTCGAAAATTCTAAGCTCTTATTCAATTATTTAGCACCGGGCGAGCATCCTAACTACCCCGATGGCCGCGAGGATAATACGCACTTCAGTGAGCTAGGCGCGCGGCGCATGGCCGAACTCGTGCTGGCCGATATCAAGGCGCTGAAACTTGGGCTGGCCGACCGTATTGTGCAGGGTACGGTAAAGAAAACTGTGGACCCGCAGGCCCGCTAACCTTAACCTTTGGCCGGCCTGTTTATCCCTACCTCCTTTATGCGCACGAACCTGCTTCGCAAAGCAGCCCCACTGATTTTGCCGGGTCTGCTGGCTTTCGCTGCGGCCCCACCGCCGCACAAAACCAAGCTCTACCTGATTGGCGATTCGACGATGGCGAACAAAATCCGGGCGACGTTTCCGGAAACGGGTTGGGGCATGCCGCTGGGCACGTTTTTCGACACAACGGTGGTCGTGGATAACCGCGCGCAGAACGGCCGCAGTACCCGCACTTTCTTGGCCGAAAACCGCTGGCAACCCGTGGCGGAGGCGCTACAACCAGGTGATTATGTGTTCATTCAATTTGGCCACAACGACGAGTCGCAGAACTACCCCGACCGCTACACCACGCCGGAGGATTACCGCAAGAATCTCATCAAGTTCGTGACCGAGACGCGCAGCAAGCAGGCTATTCCAATTCTGCTCACGCCCGTTACGCGCCGGTATTTTGATAAAGACGGCCGCATCAAGGAGACGCACGTCCTCTACTCGGCGGCCACAACGGCGGTGGCGAAGGACTATAAAGTGACGCTGGTGGACATGGATAAGCTGAGCCGCGAGCTGCTCCAGAAATTTGGCGACGAAAACTCGAAGCTGCTCTTTATGGAGCTGGCGCCCGGCGACCACCCCAACTACCCGCTGGGCCGCCACGACAATACGCACTTCAATGAGCTGGGCGCCCGCAAGATGGCGCAGCTCGTGGTGGCCGACCTGAAGGCGCAGCACATTGCCTTAGCCGAGGAGCATATGGCCAAGCCGCTGCCCAAAAATGCTGTTGCTACCCCCACCAATGCCAACGCGCAGCCTACTACTCCCTAAATGAAATTTCTATTCTTCGTAGCCGGACTAAGTTTTGCTACCCTCCTAGCCCAGGCCCAGACTGCCCTACCCCCCTTGGTGGTGGCCAGCGATGGTAGCGGACAGTTTCGCACGGTGCAAGCGGCTATCGATGCCGTGCCCAACCAGGAAAGCGGGCCCGTGGTCATTCAGCTCAAGAAAGGCATTTACCACGAGAAAGTAGTGGTGCCGACGCTGAAAACGCACCTTGTTTTGCGCGGCGAGGGCGACGCAGCTGGCACCGTCATCAGCTACGCCGACCACTCGGGCACCAACGGCATTACTACCCCCACCTCGTACTCGGTGCTGGTGCAGGCCAACGATTTTACGGCGGAAAATATCACGTTTGAGAACGCGGCTGGCTACACGGCGGGGCAGGCCGTGGCGCTGCACGTGGAGGGCGACCGGGCGGTGTTTCGGCACTGCCGCATGGTAGGCAACCAGGATGTGCTGTTCTTGGCGGCGGGGGGTAGCCGCCAGTATTTCCAAGATTGCTACATTGAGGGCACGACCGATTTTATTTTTGGCGCCAGCACGGGCGTGTTTGACCATTGCCTGATTCGGAGCAAGAAAAATTCCTTTGTAACGGCCGCCTCCACACCAGTTGGGCAAGCGTATGGCTTTGTATTTCTGAATTGTAAGCTGGCTGCCGACACCGCACTGGCGAAAAAAGTCTACCTCGGCCGGCCCTGGCGGCCCAATGCCAAAGTAGTATATCTGCGTTGCGAGCTGGGTGGCCACATTACCCCGGCAGGCTGGGAAAACTGGCGCAACCCCGAGAACGAGAAAACCGCCTACTTTGCCGAGTACCGCTCTACCGGGCCGGGCGCTAACCCGGCGGGCCGGGTAGCGTGGTCGCACCAGCTCACAGCCAAAGAGACGAAGTCGTACACGCTCAAGCAAATTTTTGGGGGTAGGGAAGGCTGGGAGCCGGGGCAGAAGTAGGGCCTAGCGCGGAGGGGCCCTGCAACGGCTGGTATCTTTGGGGGTCTTTGCTTCCTTTCTCCCCTACCTCCTACCCTATGCGTATTTCCCGGTTGGCCGACCAACTAAGCGGCTCCGAAATTATTAGAATTGGCAACGCCGTCAGCGAGCAGATTCGCCAGGGCGAAACTATTTGCAACCTTACTATCGGCGATTTCGACCCCCAGCTTTTCCCGATTCCTGCCGGCCTGCGCGATGGCATTTCGGCCGCTTACCAAGCTGGCCAAACCAACTACCCCCCCGCCGCCGGCACCGCCGACATGCGCCAAGCCGCGGCCGATTTTCTCCAAACCCGCCTGGGCCTGAGCTACTCGCCCGCCGATGAGCTGCTGGTAGCCGGTGGCTCGCGCCCGCTTATTTATGCCGCGTACCTGGCGCTTGTAGACCCCGGCGACCGCGTGGTGTACCCCGTGCCGTCGTGGAACAACAACCACTACTGCCACCTCTCCGGGGCTGAGCAAGTAGCGGTAGCTACTCAGCCCGAGCACGACTTTATGCCCACCGCCGCCGAGCTGGCACCGCACCTGGCGGGCGCTACGCTGCTGGCCCTGTGCTCGCCGCTCAACCCCACGGGCACGGTGTTTACGAAGGAAGTGCTGGAG
Organism: Hymenobacter ginkgonis; assembly: GCF_009755225.1. Taxonomy (GTDB): domain Bacteria; phylum Bacteroidota; class Bacteroidia; order Cytophagales; family Hymenobacteraceae; genus Hymenobacter; species Hymenobacter ginkgonis. Next base: position 532,315 of record NZ_WQKZ01000003.1, on the reverse strand, counting down.
GAAATCTGCGACCTCGTGCTGGCTGAGAACCAGCGCCGGGGCCCCGACGAAAAGCCGCTTTACATCCTTTACGACCAGATTTACTGGCTGTTGACCTTTGGCGGAACCCAGCATTTTGACCCCGTAAGCCTGCGCCCTGCGCTGCGCGACTACGTGGTGTACATCGACGGCATCTCGAAGTGCTTCGCCGCTACCGGCGTGCGCGTGGGTTATTCGTTCGGCCCGAAGCTGATAATTGACAAGATGAAATCGCTGCTGGGCCACATCGGCGCCTGGGCACCCAAGGCCGAGCAGGTGGCTACTGCGGCGTTTCTCCCCCAGGCTGCACCGGTCGACGAATTTTTGGTTGGCATCAAGAGTGGCCTGCAAGCCAGCCTCGATGCCCTGCACGATGGCTTGCACGAAATGCGCGGCCAGGGCTACCCCGTCGATGCCATTGAGGCGGCCGGGGCCATCTACCTCACCGCCAGAATCGATATTTTGGGCCGCACTACGGCTGCTGGCGAGGTGCTGACTAGCACCAAGGAAATCACGTCTTACCTGCTTACCGAGGCACAATTGGCGGTGGTGCCGTTCAGCGCCTTCGGCACGTCGGCGGCCGAGCCGTGGTTTCGGTTGTCGGTTGGGGCCGAGTCGCTGGCATCTATTCAGGCTGCCCTACCCCGCCTGCGCGCGGCGCTCGACAAACTAACCTAAGCGCTTTTAAATTATAAAAGGAGCGGGTCCGTCAGGCAGAAAATCTACCTGGCGAACCCGCTCCTTTTACTTAAATCCTGGTGCTGTTTATTCGTCGGTAGCGGGTACCAGGGGCTCCTTGGTGCCCGATTCTACTGGAAAACCAGCATCGCGCATGTTGCGTTTGCGGCCTGCCACCAACGCAATACCGGCAGCTAACCCCGTGGCCACTACTACGCCCGCCACCACTGGGTGAATGCTGGCGTGCGTGTAGAGGCTGGTCTTCATCACGTGGCCGGGGTTATTGCCGTGTACTTTGGCATGGGGCGCAGCGGGGCTGTGCAATGAGCCTGCGGGGTTTACCGCTTTCGTATTTTCTTGCTTTTGCTGCGCTACGCCGGTTTTTGCTTCGAGCCAGTCCAGCGCGCTAGGCGCAAACTTGTTGATAGTGCTCATAAGTTTTCCGCCGCCGCCCACGTAAATGTCGCGCACCGGATGGCTGGCCGCGTGCAAAATGGCTTTGGCTACCTCCTCGGGCGCATATACCGGCTGGGGCAGCTTGGGCTTCTCGCTCAAGTAGTTGCGGGCGTGCTCGGGAAAAGGCGTATTAATGGCGGCCGGCTTGATGAGCGTAACCGAAACAGGGGCTTTCTCATCAGCTAACTCGATGCGCAGGGCATCGGTAAAACCTTTCACGGCGTGCTTGCTCGACGCGTACATGCCCTGTACGGGCACCGACACATCCGACACCTCGCTGCCGAGGTTGATGAGGGCGCCGCCGTGCTTTTTGAGGTGCTTAATGGCTTCGAGCGAGCCATTGACGATACCCCAGAAGTTGGTGTCGTAGAGGCGCTTAAAATCTTCGAGGTTGCCCTGCGAGAGCTTGCCCCACATCCCTACCCCGGCATTATTGACCCAGGTATCGAAGCCCCCAAACTTGGCGTGGGCAGCTTCGTGGATGCGGCGCACGGCCTCGGGGTCGGCCACGTCGGCCGCTACCGTTACAACGTTGCTGCCCAAGTCGCGGGCTACGGTATTGAGGTCATTTTGCGAGCGGGCAGCCAACACTAGGCGGGCGCCGGCTTTGGCAGCAGCTTTGGCAGTGGCGAGGCCAATGCCGCTGGTAGCACCAGTGATAACGATTACTTGCTGGTTAAGTGGCTTGAGTTTGACAGACATATGTAGGAACGAGAATTTTGAGGCTGAACGTGCGGCCTCGGATACGCCCTCCCTCTACGGCAGCCACGGCCGAATAGATATGGCCCAGCTAGCCCACGACTTCACCGGCGGGGTAGCCCCTACCTTTGGGGTCCTATTTCCTACGCTATCTCACTAGTGGATTCTTTTTCTCAAAAAACCCTGGCGCTGCTGGGCTCTACAGGCTCGATTGGTACGCAGGCACTCGAGGTGGTGCGCGAGCAGCAGGGCCGGTTTCGGGTAGCCGTGCTCACGGCTGGGCGGCAGTGGCAATTGCTGGTGCAGCAGGCCCAAGAGTTTCGGCCGGCGGCCGTGGTTATCAACGACGAGTTTTATGCCGAAGTAAAAGCAGCTCTCGCCCACCAGCCCGAAACGCAGGTGCTGGCCGGGGCCGCAGCCCTCACCGAAGTGGTGCAGCGCCCCGAAATCGACATGGTGCTCACGGCCCTAGTAGGCTACGCCGGCCTACCCCCCACCGTGGCGGCCATTCGGGCCGGCAAGGATATTGCGCTGGCTAATAAGGAGACGCTGGTAGTAGCTGGCGAGCTTATCACTGCCTTGGTGCAGCAGCACCGCGTACGGCTGCTTCCCGTCGATTCGGAGCATTCGGCTATTTTTCAGTGCTTGGCGGGCGAAGAGCAGAATCCCATCGAGAAAGTAATTCTGACGGCTTCAGGCGGGCCGTTTCGGGGGCGCTCGGCCGCCGACTTGGCCGCTATAACCAAAGCCCAGGCGCTGAAACATCCCAACTGGACGATGGGCGCTAAAATCACCATCGACTCGGCTACGCTCATGAACAAGGGCCTAGAAGTGATTGAGGCCAAGTGGCTGTTCAACCTCACCAACGACCAGGTAGAGGTAATAGTGCACCCGCAGAGCATCGTGCACTCGCTGGTACAATTCGCTGATGGCTCGCTGAAGGCGCAGTTGGGCCTGCCCGATATGAAACTGCCCATTCAGTACGCCCTGGGGTATCCGGCGCGGCTACGGAATGATTTTCCGCGTTTTTCGTTCTTAGCCTACCCCACCCTCACCTTCGAAGCCCCCGACCTGGCTACCTTTCGGCACCTGCCGCTGGCCTACGCGGCCATGCGAGCGGGCGGCACAGCGCCTTGCACCCTCAACGCGGCCAATGAGGTAGCAGTGGCCGCCTTTTTGCAAGACCAGGTCAGCTTTTTGGGTATGGCCGACGTGGTAGCCGAGTGCCTGGAAAGGGTGCCGTATCTTGCAGCGCCAACTCTAGCCGACTACGCTGCTACGGATGCCGAAGCTCGGCGGGTAACGGCTGAATTGCTCTGATAGTAACTCTTTTTACCCTAGCGAGTACCGTGCGGCAATCGCCGTGGCAGGTGGCGCCCAGTATTCTTTCGTTAAAATTCTTCTTCCCGTTGGAAATTCTCATTATGATTGCCCAGCTCGTGCTGGGATTATCGCTGTTGGTTGGCTTGCACGAATTCGGACACTTCTTCTTCGCCAAGCTGTTTAAAATCAAAGTCACCAAGTTTTACATCTTCTTTGACTTTCTCTTTCCCCTACCCAACGTTCTCAACTTCAGCTTGCTGAAGAAAACAGTGGGCGAAACCGAGTATGGCATTGGCTGGTTTCCGCTGGGGGGCTACGTAGCCATTCACGGCATGGTGGATGAGACGCAGGACGCCGACGCCCTGGCCGGCCCGCCGCAGCCCGACGAGTTTCGGGCCAAGCCAGCCTGGCAGCGCCTGCTGGTAATGCTGGGCGGCATTCTGATGAACATCATCACGGGTATCATCATCTTCACGGCCCTCACCTACAAGCTGGGCGAGAGCTACCTGCCAGCTTCGGAAGCGCGCTACGGCGTGGTAGCCAATGGCTTGGGCCGCCAAATTGGCTTTCGCAACGGCGACCAGATTGTGAAAATCAACGGCCGGCCATTCACCGAGTTCAACGACGTGTATGACCCTAATGTGGTATTGGGCTCGAACAGCTACTATACAGTGGAGCGCAACGGCCAACTGCTCGACCTGAAAGTGCCTACCAACTTTATGGACAAGATGGGCAAGCAGGGCGACAGCCTGTTTGTGGAGCCGCGCCAGCCCTTCACCCTCAAAGAAGTGGTGGCGGGTATGCCCGCCGCGCAAGCCGGCATTAAAGTAGGCGACCGCATCACCCAAATCGGCGGCACGCCCGTGCGCTACTACGACGAGCTGCTGAGCACCCTACCCCGCTACAAAGGCCAGAAGGTGCCCATGACGGTGCAGCGCGCCGGCCAAACCCTAACCCTGCCCGTAGCTGTGAGCGAGATGGGCAAAATTGGGGTGCGCCCCGAAGCCGAGCTACACTTCAGCACCCGCCACTACTCGCTGGCCGAGTCGGTGCCGCAGGGCGTGAGCCACGCCTTTGGCGTTATTACATTGCAAGCCAAAGCCATTGGCAAGATTATCAAGCGCGAGGCTTCGGCTTCAGAAAGCCTCGGCGGACCAGTCGAGATTGCCCAGCAGTTTGGCGGGCAGTGGAACTGGCCGCACTTCTGGGGCTTGGTAGGCGGGCTGAGCATGGTGCTGGCTTTCATGAACCTGCTGCCCATTCCGGCCCTCGACGGCGGCCACGTGCTGTTTCTGCTCTACGAGATGATTCTGCGTCGCAAGCCCTCCGATAAATTTCTGGAAAACGCCCAGCGCGTGGGCACGGTGCTGATTCTGGCCCTGATGTTCTACGTCATTGTGGTGAAGCAAGTCATGAAATTCCTGTAAGCGGCCAAGCTCATGCGTCGTTCTGCCTTCCTGCTTTTGCTGCTTTTGGGGGTGCCAGCGCTGGCTGGCAGCCGCCACGCCTACCATTCCAGCATTCTGGAACTCAAGCTCAACCCGCAAAAGCAGCAGGTAGAGCTGGCGCTCAAAGTATTTACCGATGACTTTGAGCGCGCCCTTTCGCAGGGCCGGCCGAAGGCCGTAAACCTGCGCGAGATGAGCACCCTACCCCTGGCTGAGCTGTATCTGCACCAGCACCTCAAGCTGAGTTTGCCCGCCGCCCCGCGCCAACCGCGTCTCCCGCTTGAAGTGCAATTTCTGGGCTTGCAGCCCGAAAAGGATGCCTATTGGCTCTACGCCAAGGTGCCCCTACCCCATCCCACCAAGGAATTGCTCCTCAACCAAAGCATGCTATTGGAGCTATTCTCAGACCAGATGAACATCGTGAATGCCGAAGGCAATGGCAAGAAAACCAGTGTGCTGCTGCGCAACGGCCATGAGGAGGAAGTGCTAAATTTCTAGCTGGTACCTAGTACCTAGCCCAAAACGCACAAGCGGCTGCCAGCTATATAGCTGGCAGCCGCTTGTGCGTTTTGGGCTAGGTTGCGTGGGGCACAGGACGGGCTAAAAAGGAGGATTTCTTGCTCGCTGTCCACACACCCTAATCAATCGGGTAGCTATTTGGCTGGCAAGGGCCTGAAGCTCACGGCCGCGCCGCCGCCCGGTGCCAGCTGTAGTGTGAGGGCCGACTTGCTGGTCACGACTTGCTTGGTAATCTGGTAGCTAGCGGGGTTTTTCTGCCAGTCGGCGTCTTTGCCATCGGCATAAACCGTGGCCTCGAACCGCTGGCCGGGGGGTAGGAAATCGAGCTTCACGGGCTGCGCGCGGGCGTTTTCGTCGGTAATGCTGCCCAGGTACCACTCGTTTTTGCCCTTGGCTTTGCGCACCGTGGTGAGGTAGTCGCCGGGCTCAGCCGCGAGGATGCGCGTATCGTCCCAATCCACGGGCACGTCTTCGATAAACTGGAACGCGTCGAGGTGCTCGTTGTAGTTTTCGGGCAGGTCGGCAGCCATTTGCAGCGGCGAATACAGCGTTACGTACAAAGCCAGCTGCTTGGCTAACGTGGTGTGCACTTGGCGCTTGCCAGTAGGCTCGTAGTTTTTGAGCTTAAAAATACCCGGCGTGTAGTCCATCGGCCCACCCATAAAGCGGGTGAAGGGCATAATCGTTTCGTGCTCGGGCGGACTGCCGACGCTAAACGCGTTGTATTCGTTGCCGCGGCCGGCCTCGCTGGCCATCCAGTTGGGATAGGTGCGGCTGAGGCCCGTAGGGCGCACCGACTCGTGCATATCGACCGCCACGTGGTGCTTGGCGGCCATCTCGGCCACGCGTACGTAGTGGTTGCTCATCCACTGGCCGTCGTGGTGCTCGCCGCGCGGGATGATGCGGCCCACGTAACCGGTTTTCACGGCCGGGTAGCCGTACTTGTTCATGAACTGGTAGGCCGTATCGAGGTGCTGCTCGTAGTTGGTGGCCGCGCCCGAGGTTTCATTGTGCATGAGCATTTTCACGCCTTTGCTTTTGGCATAATCACTGATTTGCTGCACGTTGAAGTCGGGGTAGGGCGTTACGAAGTCGAACACGTTCTCCTTCCAGTTGCCAAACCAGTCTTCCCAGCCCACATTCCAGCCTTCTACCAGTACGCCTGCAATGCCGTGCTGGGCCGCAAAGTCGATGTAGCGCTTCACGTTGGCGGTGTTGGCGCCGTGGCGGCCGGTAGGAATGAGCTGGCCGCGGGCGTCGAGCGTATCGGCGCTCTCGGCGTACTTCCAGTCGGATTTACCCACCTGCATTTCCCACCACACCCCCACAAATTTCATGGGCTTTATCCAACTGGGGTCGGCAATTTTGCTGGGCTCGTTGAGGTTGAGAATCAACTTAGAAGCCAAAATATCGGGCGCCTTATCGCTCACGATAATCGTGCGCCAGGGCGTGCGGCTGGGCGCGTGCAAAAACGCCTTATTCCCTACTGCATCGGGCACGAGGCGCGCCGTGAGGCGGTGGCTGGCGCCATCCACGTGCAGCTGCATGGCCGGGTAGTTGACCTGCGCCGCCTCGTGAATATTGACGTAAAGTCCATTATCGGCCTTGAGCATGAGTGGCGTAGCCACAGCCTGCGCATCGGGGGCATCGCGCACAGCAATCTCTGTTGAAGCCTTGACTTGCGGCGCGCTATCGACGGCACTCAGGCGCGAGTGCGTGTAGAGGTACTCGTTCGAGTCGTAGTCGCCGGGTATCCAAAACGCCTGGTGGTCAGCAGGTAAAGCAAACTCCGTTAGCTCGTCGCTAACCACAAAATTGCCCAGGGCCAGCTGCCGCGGGAATTCGTAGCGAAACCCTACCCCATCGGCAAATACCCGGAACACTACGTCGAGCCGGCGGCCGGGCGCGGCCGGCTGGCGCAGGTGCACCGTCAGCTGCTGGTAGTGGTTGCGGATGTTTTTGACCTCGCCCCACGCGGGCTGCCAGGTTTCGTCCACGTCTTTTACATCGCTGCCCGCCAGCACCAACGGGCCATCAAACCCCGAGCCGCCTTGCAGCGCTACGCCCAAGCGCGAAGTATTGACAACCACCCGATTGCCATAGGCCACGGCGTAGGTGGGGCGCCCATCGGCGCCGAGCGCGAACGTCAGCTTCACCTTGGCTAGGCTGGCCGACAAAGGGGGGGTAGGCAGCGCGGCGGCCGGGTGGGCAGCCGCCAGCAATAATACAAACAGGTGTTTTCTCATGAACTAAAGTATCGGTTTTCCGCAGTGGCCCCGCCCCGGCCCTATCTACTGGTGGTTGGGGGCAAGGCTGGTTTTGCAAAACCACGTATGGGTAAGGCTGTAAGGTAAGGGTAGCGCGCAAAGCGAGGAGATAGCCATCGAAAGCTTTTTAGTAAGTGTCATATCTTGTACACGTTACATAAGTTGCATATCATCAACATCTGGCTCAAGACTCAGCGTTTCAGGGCTGGTACACACGCCGCGTAGCATCGCCAAAGATAGAACTTGGCCAGAAGGCGCGCCCGCGCCCCGCGCTGCATCAACCGGCGCTGGCTTCACGCAGCCACTCGCAGAATGGCCCTAGTGCCCGGAGCGCCGCCAGCACGTGCGCCCGAAACTCGGCCGGTTGCAGGCGGCGCACATCGGCGTCGGGCAGGGCGTGGCTGAGCAAGTAGCTTTTGTGGCGTAGCCACGCTGCCTCGGGGTGAGTGGCGTCGTAGCCGGGCGGCATTTTCTTGAGCTGCTCGCCCACCATTCCTTGCGGGAAAAGCTGGGGGGTAGGCGCTACGGCTAGCAGTTGCTGCAAGCCTTCGGCTTGGTAATCAATTTCCTGGCGCACGGCGGCTAGCTGTTCTTTTGTCGGCTCGTAGAGGCCACCGGCCACCAGCGTTTGGCCATTGGGCCCTATTTGCACGTAGCGGCCCGGCGCGGTGCCGTGCTTGCCACCCGCGGCGAAGTAGGCCGAAAAATGCGTCTTATAAGGCACTTTCACCTTCGAAAACCGCACGTCGCGGTAAATGCGAAAGCTGCACTTTTTAGGGTCGAGGCCGGCCAGAGCAGGCTCGTCTTGGGCCAGTTCGCGCAGCCAGTAGGCCACGTCTTGCTCAAAATCGAGGCGAAGTTGGTCGTAGGTGGCCTTGTGCGCCTGAAACCAGTCGCGCTCGTTGTGGCGAGCCAGGTCTTGCAGAAAATTGAGGAGAGCAGCAGGGTTCATGCAGCTAGAGACGCAGCTTGCCCGCTCGGCGTTGGCTGAGGGGGTAGGAGCCGGCGCATTAGCCAAGCGGCTTGGCCCTTACTCATGAGCTTATACTAAGTTAGTTGCTGCCCACGTTGGCAGCCACAACTTTCTTTTTAAAACCAACTTTAGTAATGCTTTCTGCTGCGGCACGCTTGCTTGCCTGTTCTGCTTACTTGGCTTGTTTTCCTTTGCTGGCTCTGGCGCAGTCCAGCACTATACCGGCGCCGGCACCTGGTTTTTGGACGCAGCAATTGGGGTACGCCCGCGTGCAGGCCGCCTACGCCCGCTGCTGGCCTACCCTGGTGGCGCGGCTAGCGGCTCAGCACCTCGACCCCACTCGGCTGGAGGTATTTTTTCGGCTGCTAAAAACCAACCGCTCCCTGGAGCTGTGGGCCCGCAACCAGGGCGACGCTGCCTTTCGGCTGCTGCACGCCTACCCCCTGGCGGCCACTTCGGGCACGCTGGGCCCCAAGCGCCGGGCTGGCGACGGCCAGGTGCCCGAAGGCTTTTACCACCTCGACCGCTTTAATCCGGGCAGCGCCTACCACCTGTCGCTGGGCCTCGACTACCCCAACAACGACGACATTTTGGCCACGGGGCTGGCCGACCCCGGCGGCGATATTTTCGTGCACGGCTCCGACGTGACCGTGGGCTGCCTACCCCTCACCAACGCAGGCATTGAGGAAGTGTACCTGCTGGCGGTGGCGGCCCGGGCGGCGGGGCAAAGTAGCATAGGGGTGCATATTTTCCCTTTCCCCCTGACGGAGAACGAATTGCTGCGCCGGGCTGCTAGCCCGCACGTGGCTTTTTGGCGGGGGCTGCAGTTGGGCTACGCCTATTTTGAAGCGCACCACTGCCCGCAGTAGCCCCGCAGCGGCGCGGTGAGGTGCACTGTTTGGCGCGGTTTTTTCGTTAAGGCAGCTGGTATCCATTCTCTCTTTGCTGATGCGCCAGCTATTTTCTGCTCTATTTACCTTCTTGTTTCTTGCCCAACCCCTTGCCGCTCAGCGGCCTACAGACCTGTGGTATTTTGGCCGGCAGGCCGGGCTCAGCTTTGCCAGCGACGCCCCTACCCCCCTGCTCGACGGCGCCATGACCACTTACGAGGGCTGTGCTACGGCTACCACTAAGCGCGGTGAGCTGCTGTTTTACACCGACGGCCAAACCGTGTGGAACCGCCAGCACCAGCCCATGCCCAATGGCCGTCGCCTCATGGGCTCGGGCAGCAGCACGCAGTCGGCACTCATCGTGCCCGACCCCGGCTCGGGCAATATTTTTTACATCTTCACGGTGGCGCCCCAGGGCGGGCCCGACGGCCTGCGCTACTCGGTGGTAGATATGACGCGCGACAATGGCCTCGGCGACGTGCCGCGCATTAACCTATTACTGCTCACGCCGGTAGCCGAGAAGCTGGCCGCCGTGCGCCACCCCAACGGCCGCGACGTGTGGGTGGTAGCGCACCGCTGGAATTCCAACGCGTTCGTCACGTTCCTCGTCACGGCCGACGGCGTAGCGAGCGGCAAACCTATTCTCAGCAACGTGGGCAGTATGAACGCCGGCCCCGGCCGCAACGCCATCGGTACGCTCAAGTTTTCGCCCGATGGCACCAAGCTAGCCACCGCTATCTGGCGCGAAAGCAACAAGTTTGAGGTGTATGATTTTGACCGCAACACGGGCAAAGTCAGCAACCCGCGCGGCTTTGGCCCCTACCCCGAGGCCTACGGCGTCGAATTCTCGCCCGATGGCACCAAACTTTACGGCACCTGCAATGGTAATAGCCTGGCCACTAGCACCAAGAGCCAGGTTAGCGAAACTCAAGTCTGGCAGTTTGACCTCAAAACCAAGGCCGCCGTGCAGGTCGGCCACTCGGCCAACCACAAAATTGGGGCCTTGCAGCGCGGGCCCGACGGTAAAATCTACGTGGCTCGCGAAGACAATTCTTTCCTGGGCGTCATCGAAAAACCGAACGTGAGCGGCGAAGCCTGCGGTTACGTCGACGACGGCCTAAAACTGGGGGGTAGGCACAGCAAACTTGGGCTGCCAGGCTTTATCGTGGAGCCGTAGCGGCAGGCGGGTAGCGTTGGCACTTTCACCCCCACGCAACCTTTATTGCGGAGGTGGGCTCCCAGGTACGGGGCAGCGAGGTTATTTTTGCCCAAAAAACATTCTATGAACTCATTTTTTTTAGGGAAAATGCACCGCTTGCCCCTGGTGCTGCTTTGGTTGCTAACGGCGGGCCTGCTGACTACGGCCTGCAAGAAGGATACTGAGACGGCGGCCGACTACGCCGCTGCCGACGATGCTACTATCCAGAAGTATTTGACCAGCAATTCGATAACCACTGCCCAAAAACAGTCTTCGGGGCTGTACTTCATCCCCGTTACCACCAACGCCAACGCGCCACTCGCCACGGTCAACCAAGTGGTATCCATCCTGTATACCGGCCAGCTCCTCGATGGCACCGTGTTCGACGGCACTGCCCTGCGCGACAACACGCCGGTTAGTTTCATCTTAGGCGTCAACTCAATACTGCCGGGTATCACCGAAGGCGTTTCCCTCATGCACAAGGGCGACAAGGCCGTGCTGCTCATTCCGTCGGGGCTGGCCTACGGTGCAAGCAGCTCGAGCACCGTTCCCGCCAATTCCGTTGTTCGCTTCGAGGTTGAGCTCACGGACATCAACCCGACCTTCGCTGTGCCTGATGACAACCTTATCACCCGTTACCTGACAAAAAACAAAATCACCACGGCCCAGAAGCAGGCTTCGGGCCTGTATTTCGTGCCCACTACCACCAATCCTACCGGCACGCCGGTCGCAGCGGGCAAAACCGTATCGATACTCTACACGGGTAAGCTGCTGGATGGCACGGTGTTCGATGCCACTTCGCAGCGCAACAATACGCCTTTCTCCTTTGTGGTGGGTACTACGCCCCGGCAGGTAATTACGGGCTTCGACGAAGGCGTTAGCCTGATGCGCAAGGGCGAAAAAGCTACGTTGTTCATCCCATCGGGGCTGGCGTACGGCGCCACGGGCGCGTCTCCCAGCATTGCGCCCAACACGGTTATTAGTTTCGATGTAGAGGTGCTCGACGTCCAATAAGGTTGCTCAAGCATTAAAAGAGCCCTCCTGGGGCCGGGCCTGCTTTCGGGCGCCCGGCCCCAGGAGGGCTCTTTTTAATGTCAATTGATGGCTATGTAGGGCTAGCCTTTCCCAATTTTAAAGCGCAGCACGCCCACCGCAGCCGACACGTAAGGGTTGTTTTCGGTGAAATACCCGGTCACGTCGCGGGTGCTGAACCCGGCCTCCCATACGGGCGTCACGAAGGTGATGCCCAGCGGCAGGCTGGCCTTGTAGCCCGCACCGCCGCTCACGCCGGTGCTCAGGCGCACCCAGTGCACGGGCTTGTAATCGAGACCGGCGCCCACAAACGGGCTGGGTAGGTTGCCGGCCACTTTATTAAGGGGTAGGGTTACGTCGAGGCCCGCTTCAAACAGCTCTGAAATGCGCACGCCGCCGCCCAACCGCAGCTTAGTAGGCAGCTTGGCCTTGTATTCCTGGGCAGCCTGGTAGGTGAAGAGCGACTGCTGGTCGTTGGCGAATTGGTTGACGAGGTTGCGGATAACACCGTAGTCCTGCGGCCCGGTGTACTGTGGAAATTTCAATTGCTGGTCATTGACCGTGAGTACATTGCCCGTCCACGTCATCGAGCCCAGGTCGGTGATGGAGGCGCCCAGCCGCACCACCTTGCCCACCTCGGCCGCCAAACCCAGGTCGAAGCCGTGGCCAGTGCCTACCGGCGTGAGCTTGCCGCCGTTTTGGTAGTTGAAGTTGGGGTTGCCCTGCAACGCCTGGCTGTAGTTGATATCAAACGCCGGCGAAAGCGACGAATACGCCGTGAAGCTGCCGCCACTGATGCGCACATCGGCAATGCCCAAGCCCTGCAGGTAGCGGTAGCCCGCCCCGGCCGTTAGTTTGATAACCCCCGGTACATCAAGCACTTCCAAGCCGTAGCCAATGTTAAACTCGTTGGTAAGCGCCAGCTGCATGGCCGTGCCATCGAGCGCCGCCGATAGCAGCGGCGGTGTGCTGCCGCTGCGGGGGTTGCCCGCCGCATCGTAGTACTGCTGCACAATGGCCGCGTTCTGGCCATTCACGATAATATCGGCGCTGTTTTGGTTGAGGTCCACGTGGCCGCTCAGCCGCTGATGCACCGAGAAAGCCAGCCCGCCCAGCCCGGCCGGCAGGTGCACGGCCAGGCCTAAAGCAGTGGCATCGGCGTTTAGGTTCAAAGCGTTATTGCTGGTGAGGTTGGCTACCAGTGCCGTGCGCTCGGCGCCGCTAAGCGCGTCGCTGGCGTGAAAAACCAGCTTTTTGAACTGGCTGTTGGTAAGCGACTGCGACCCGACCCCTGCACCTACCTCGCCCACCGTAAACGAGAAGAGGCTACCTCCCTCCCGGCCCAGGTTGGCGGGATTAATACCTAGCGCTTGGTAATCAATGGCGAACGTATTGGCTACGCCCCCGCGGCCGGTGGCCGAAAAATTACTCAGCTCGTTTTGAGCCAGCGAGGGGGTAGCAACCAGCAGCCCCAAGGCAGCGGGCAGCCAGAAAGAAAGGCTTCTCATAAAATAGTAAAATAGGCGCACGTAGTAGCCCACAAAACTACGCCGACCGGGCCCGCGCTTACCCCTGCCACTAGCCCAACGGGGCCTGGTGCTGGGCAAACGCCCAGCCTGGCGATGTGGCGCGAGCGCGGGCCGAATGCGTATTTTGCGGCCGTGCCTGCTCCATCCCTTTCCGCCGCCGACTATGCCCAGGGCCTGCTGGCCGGGCAGCGCGGCACCCTGGCCCGCGCCATTACGCTGGTAGAAAGCACCTTGCCCCAGCACCAGGCGCTGGCTCAGGACGTGCTGCAAGCCGTGCTGCCGCACACCGGCGGCGCGCTCCGGCTAGGCATCACGGGGGTACCGGGGGTGGGCAAAAGCACGTTTATTGAGGCCTTGGGGCTGTATTTGGTCGAGAAGCTGGGTAAAAAGCTGGCCGTGCTAGCCGTTGACCCCAGCTCGCCGCGGGGCGGCGGCAGCATCCTGGGCGATAAAACCCGGATGCCTCAGCTCACGCTGCACCCGCGGGCATTTATTCGGCCTTCGCCAGCCTCGGGCAGCTTGGGGGGGGTAGCCCGCGCCACCCGCGAGGCACTGCTGCTGTGCGAGGCCGCCGGCTACGACGTCATCTTCGTCGAAACCGTGGGGGTAGGGCAAAGCGAAGTAGCCGTGCACGGCCTGGTCGATTTCTTTCTGCTCTTGATGCTGGCCGGCGCCGGCGACGAGCTGCAAGGCGTGAAGCGCGGCATTATGGAAATGGCCGATGCGCTGCTTATTACCAAGGCCGACCACGGCAACGAGCAAGCGGCCCGCCGCGCCGCCCGCGACTACGAGGGGGCGCTGCACCTCTTTCCGCCGGCCGCTTCGGGGTGGGCCGTGCCCGTGCGCACCTGCTCGGCTCTGAGCGGCGACGGCCTACCCGACGCCTGGCAGCTCATCGAGCAGTACGCGGCCCAAACCCAGGCCAGCGGCTATTGGCAGCAGCGCCGCGCCCAGCAGCAGCTACAGTGGCTAGAAGAAGCTGTGCGCCAAGCCTTAGAGGCGCAGTTTTACGCCCAGGCTGGGGTGCAAGCTACCCTGCCCGGCGTGCGCCAGGCTGTGGCCGCGGGCCAGCTTACGCCGTGGGCAGCGGCGGGGCAACTGCTACAGCAGCTGTAGCTTAATTTTATTTTACGTGCTTGTGCTAAGCACAACTGTAGTCACTATCTTGGCACAAATTTTAGTCTTTCTTGCACTATAGCTGCACCAGGCTTTCAAGCAAGTAGTATATAACGCGGTGTCTATCACGCGATTATCATAACAAGCAGGTGCTCTGCTCTGTCCGCTTCAGAATTCCTACACCGTCACTTTACAAAGTTTGCCTACGAGTAAGCTGCTACGTCTTTGCCTATGAAAAAGGGTTTAACAACTATGGCTGAGCGCAATAACAACTTCAATCTATTGCGTTTAACCTTCGCCTTTCTGGTAATACTGGCGCACGGCCCCGAGTTGCTAGATGGCGACCGCCACCGCGAACTACTCACGCGCGTGTTTGGCACCGCCAGCTTTGGCGATGTGGCGGTAGATGGCTTCTTCCTACTAAGCGGGTTTCTCATTGTAAAATCCTGGGAGCGCAAGCCCGAGCTGAAGGACTATTTTGAGAAGCGAATCCGGCGAATTTATCCCGGTTTCATCGTGGCTATTCTGCTGTCGGCCTTCTTCTTTGCCCCGCTCGGCGTGGCGAATGTCAGAACCTATTTTTCCGAAATAAACTACCTCGGCCTGCTGCTCACCACGCTCACGCTGCACTTGCCCAACTTGCCCAGCATGTTTGTTGGCCGGCCCTACGCCCTCATCAACGGGGCGTTGTGGTCTATCGCCTACGAGTTTTACTGCTACGCCATTGTGGCGCTGCTGGGGTTGCTGGGGGCCACGCGCCAGCGCTGGATATGGCTGGCCCTGGCCGTAGTTGGCCTGGCGGGCCTGCCCTGGCTCAACCTAGTGAACAACAGCTCTTTTGCTGGCCATCACTCGGTGGCCAACTTCATGCGCCTGATTACTTTTTTCGCGGTCGGCGCTTGCTTCTGCCTGTTCAAAAAGAATATTCCGCTAAAGACTAACTGGGCTGCCGTGGCTGCCTTAGCGCTGGTGCCGCTGCTATACTTCCCCATGCTGGAAGCGCTGGCTCGCGCTACCCTTGGGGCCTACGCTGTCTTCTGTTTTGCGTTCACGCCCATCGCCAACTTGCGTGTTTTCCAACGCATGTCGGACATTTCCTACGGCATCTACCTGTACGGTTGGCCTATTCAGAAGGTGCTCGACTGGTATTTTCCGGGGGCGCCGCTGTGGGGGCTAGTAGCGGCCACGCTGGTTTTAGCTTGCGGGTTTGGCCTCGCCAGCTGGAAGTTGATTGAGTCGCCCATGCTCCGGCGTGCCCAAGTGGCGCGGCACGTGGCGGGCGACCTTGCCAAAGGGCAAGCCTAGGCCGCCAGTGGTGCCGCACCACTTGGTTCACTACACGGCTACTTAGCAGCCAGTTCGGCCAAGTAAATTTCTAGCATGGGGTAGCCCCCTACCCCTACTTTGGCGCGGTCAGCGGCGTCTTTGGGGTTGAGTTGGTGGGCGGTTTCCCAGGCGTCGGGCAGGCCGTCGTGGTCGGTGTCGGCGGGCGCGGGCTTTGCCGCCAGTACGGGCCAGGCTTTTTGCGACGTGGCGTAGGGCGTGCCGTGGGGGTAGCCGCCCTGCACATCAATAAGGCGGCCGGTGCGGGTGCGCACTTCGCGCACCAAGCGTTGGTCGAGGGTGTCGCGCAGGGGGCGCGTGGCACCGGCTTGCTCCAATACCAGGGGGTAGGCGGCGGCGGCAGTTTGGGTAGCCACGGGGCCCAGGTCGAAGGGGGTAGTGGCTTTCGCCAGGGCCGTATCGGCGGCGGCACCGCCGTTCATGGTTACGCCACGCCAGTTGTGGGCCGTTACGTCGGCGCTGGCATCCTGGTAGTTGCCGGCCAGGTAAAACTTGCCGTAGGGCAGCGGGTTGCTACCTTTTTCGAGCTTGTAGGGGTTCAGCAAGCGGGCGCGCACGGTTTCTTTGGTGCTGGGGCCGGGCTTGTAGTAGTTATTGACGATGTTATAGTTGCCACCTTCACCAGCATACACGTTGTTCTCGCCCCAATCGTAGATGACGTTATTGCGAAAGTCGCAGTTTTCATAGCCCGCCGGGTGGGTATAGCGGCTGCCGTTGAAGCGCGGCGTGCGGCTGTTGCAATGTACAAATAGGTTGTGGTGCATGCTGGCGTGCTGCCCGCCCCAAATGCCGCCGTAGCCGTGGTGTTCGTAGTCGGTGTCGCCCTTCTCGAAGTGGTACGAATAATTGAGCGGCGGGCCAATGATATTCCACTGCAAGCTGGTGCTGTCGCCCTCGTACACCGAAAACGACTCGTCGGTGCTCCAGCTCATCGAGCAATGGTCGATGATGAGCTGGTGGTTGCGCAGGCCGCCAAACGCGTCGTCGCCGCCCGCGCCGTCCACAAAGCCCTGGTTCTGGTTTTTATCGCCCATCCGAAACCGAATAAAGCGCACGATTACGTTGTTGGCTTTCACCTGCACGGGGTAGTCGGCCAGGCAAATACCGCCGCCGGGCGCCGTTTGGCCCGCCACGGTGGTGTTGGGCTTGCTAAGCGTGAGCGGCGAAAGCAGGTGAATAGTGCCCGACACCCGAAACACAATGGTGCGCGCCGCCGCTTTGGTAGTCAGCGCGTAGCGCAGGCAGCCGGGCTTATTATCATCGAGCAAATTCGTGACTTCGAGCACCGTAGTGGGCACCGCCGCCGTGCCGCGCCCGCCCGTAGTGAAGCGCCCCGCGCCCTCGGCCCCCGGAAACGCGAGCAGCGGCCCCACCGCCGAGCCCGGTAGCAGCCGGGCGGCCCAGCCGGCCGCCATCGTAGTCACCAACAGCGCATGGCGCAATCCAAAACCAAGCAACATACCAGAACAAAAAAGGATGGGAAAGAGCAGTAATCCACAAATATGCCCCGTTAGTCCTATCAACCTGCACCCTACCCTCCTTTTCTTTGCGCAATCGTTCTCGGTAACGTTGCCACCGGGGCCCTACCCCCGCCGCAGCCACGCGGCCACAGCCAGGCAGCCCTAACCCAAAACTGGGGGTAGGAGGCGATATTTACGTTCGTTTCGCTAGCTTTTCTCGCTCCCACGCCATGTTTAGCGCCCTGCAAGCCGACTCGATTACCCTGCACCTCATCAACGACGACAACTTGGCGGAGGTGTACACGCTGTTTCAGGGGCACCCCGACTCGCCGGAAATGCTAGCCGAGCTGTTCCGCAACTACCTCCCGAAATATGAGCACGGCCAGCGCACCAATTTTGGCTTCTACACCTTGCTAAACAACGAGTTGGCGGGCATGCACCTGCTCAGCGTAGATAGCTGGGATGAACTCGCCGGCTCGACGGGCGCCGACGTATTTCAACACATGCGGGGCCGCGGCGTCACGCCGCGCTGCAAGCCGCACCTTTTTTACTTGGCCTTCGAGCTGCTGGGGCTGAACCGGGTGGCCACCGGCTGCCGGGTGTCAAACCTGGCGTCTAAGCGCTCTATCGAAAAAACAGTGGGCTTTCAGCTGGAAGGCGTGATGCGCGAGTCGGGCCGCGACGAGCAAGGTGCGTTTGAGGACGAGTACTTATACGCCATTTTGCGGCGCGACTGGCTGCGCCTCTACGACAAAACCCAGGTGAGGGTCATCGGCTAGCCCTACCCCCGCCGGGGCCGCAGGGTGAGGTAGTCGAGGTAGTAGAGCACCTTTACCGACACGTTGTTATTGTGCGGGGTGTTGAGGGTGTTGGTGAGGTTGTCGAAGTAGAGGGGGGTAGCCTCGTTGGCCTCCAGGAACGTCGCTTGGGCGTTTTTCCACACCAAGCTCACCTGCGAGCCGGGCGCAAACCACCACACCAGAGCCGCGTCCACGTTGAAGGCGTTGTAGCTATTGTCGTGGTTGCGCTGGTAGCCGGGCAGGGCTGTTTCGGTAGTTTTGGGTTCGAGGCGGGCGAAGTCGTAGTAGTGCACCGTGCTCACGTAGTGCCGCGTGCGCATCGTAAACGACAGGCGGTTGGTAAACGTGTAGTTGATGGCCAGCGTATTGGTGAGCGTCAGCACGTTGCGGCGGCCCAGCAGCACATCGCTACCCAAGATGTAGCGGTAAAGCTGGTCCTGCGGATACACGTCGTTGAAGCCGTCGTTCACGTAGCCTACCTGGTTCACTTTCAAGGAGTAGTCAAACGTGTAGCGAAAGTTCAGCTTGTCATTCACGCGGTAGCGCGGGCTCAGCGTCACACCGTAACCGGCGCGGCGCGGGCGGTCGGCCAGCCGGTCGTCCACGGCGTAGAGCCGGATGCCGGCGTTGACGTCGTAGGCTAGCTTTTTGCGGTAGTCCGACGATACAAACGTGCCCAGATTGACGCTGCCCGGCACGCGCACCGCGTAGGTGCCCAGCGGGTAAGTGCGCGGCTCGTAGAAGTCGTTTTTGGCGGGGTCCACGTTCAGGTTGAAGCCCGTGGTGATAAAGCTCTTGGTGAATGTGGTATTGGCGCTGCTGTAAAAGCCGTAGTTCTGGTACAGCAATGGCTTGAACAACAGCGAGTGGTAGATACCAGCCGAGGTGTAGAGGTTGTTCACCTTCCAAAACTGCTCGTACTTGTTGTAGTTCACGTTCACCGACTGGCTCACGTTGTTGTTGCCGAACAGGATGCCCAAGTCGTTGGGGTTGTAAGTATCCGACTCGATGCCGTGGTCCACGTTCCAAGTGAAATTGCCCGAAATTTTGCCGTAGTTAAGGTAGTATTTGTAGCCGTTCTGGTCGTCAATCTTGGCCTCCGAGTTTAGCGTTTGGCCGCGCCGCTGCGAGTAATTAAGTTGCCCGCTGAAGGCGTATTTGTTCTTCTTATCCACGAGGCGAAACAGGCCAGCCGTCACATTGGCGTCGTAGGTGCTGCCCGCGCGCGTTACGTTGGTATTTATCAGCGACACGTACGAATTGTGGGGTAGGCTCTGGTCGAGCACCACAATGTTGTAATTGGTTAGCGGCTGGGTCATTACCTGGCGCTGCTGGCCGCTGGCCGAGTCCTGCACCGTGGCGTAGCTAGCCGCCGACACGGCATTGAACACCCCTATTCCCAGCCCTTTGCTAGTGCGGCCCGACACCTTGGTGGCGTTCAGCAAGCGCGTCACGCCGGGGTTTTGGTACACAAACTCGCCCTTAGCTAGCTGCCCACTTACGTCGCCAAAACCCAGCGGCTGCGCCCCTACCCTGCGCGAATAAAACAAGCCACCCTTGTTGAACAGCTCGGTGCCTTCGGTGAAAAACGCCCGGTTTTCCTGGTACTGCACCTCAAAGGGCGACAGGTTAAGCACTTGGTTATCACTGATGGTTTGCCCAAAATCCGGAATCAGGATGGCGTCCAGGGTAAAGCTCTCGTTGATGCCCCACTTGATGTCGGCCCCCGCGTTGAAGCTGGTACTCGTATTGCGCTTGCCCTGCTCGTTGTAGGGGTAGTGGTTGATGTAGCTGCTCACGTAGGGGGTAAGCGAAAGGCGCAGCGGCGGGTGCAGGTTTTCGAGCCCCGTGAGCTCGCCCCACTGGTTCACGAAGCCATCGACCTCGGGCCGCACGGGGTTCCAGGTAAACTGCTGGTTGTCTGCTTTGCGCTGCCGGAAGAACTGCATACCCCAGGTTTGAACCGGCGCTTGCGCAAAGCGGATGGCCGAGTACGGAATCCGGATTTCGACGCTCCAGCCCTTGCCGTCGGGCAGCAGGGCTACCCGGCTGTCCCATACGGCGTTCCAAGCGCCGTCTTCGCCGTTGGCGGGCGAGTAGCGGCAGTCGAACTGCACGCCGGTGCTCATTACAAAAAAGCCGTAGCCGTTGAGGTGGTCGCGGTAGGGGTCCAGGAAAAAGGCAAAAAAATCGGTATTGCCAATGTTGTCGCGCTGGGTTAGCTCGCGCTTGATGCTATCGGGACTGGCTTCTACTAGCTTGGCACCCACATACATGGCGGCATCGTCGTAAAGCACGCGCACCTCAGTGGGCAGGCGCTCGGTGGGGCCGGGATGGGGCCGAAACTGGGTAAACTGGCTCGCTACTGGGGCGTTGGCCCAAGCCGCATCGTCGAGCACACCGTCGAGCTTAATGGGGGTAGGCGTGCGCTGGGCGGCCAGCTGGCGGCGCGCCACTGCCGGCGCGGCGGGGGTAGGCCCCGGTTTTTTTTGGGCAGCCACGGGCTGGGCCCAGCTCAGGCAAAGACAGCTCAGCAGCAGGCCCAGGAGGCTGCGCTTGGCTAGTAAAAAGAACATGATGGGTGGGTGAATAAACGTGCGACAGGGCCATAGACACCGGGTTTAGCTCGACCGTTGTCTGGCGTTCTAAGTTTTTTGCAGCGGTTCTTGCGCGGGGGGCGGCACGTACCCCCACTCAGGAACCGTTGCCGCAGTAGGTGGCGTAGCGGCTGGGCGCACCCGGCCGGGGCTGCTGGCCGCAGCCCTTCGTTCTGGGCCCTACCCCCGCTCCGTGGCTAGGGCTGCTTTCGAAAAAACACGTCGCCGCTCACCGACTCGAGCTTCACAAAGGGGCCCGTGCCGGTGCCGTAGCTGCCGTGCAGTTGGTAGCCCACGTAGCTGTGCTCCTTCAAGTTGCTGAACGTCACGGCCGGGTCGGCATACACTTCACCAGTGATGGTTTTCAGGCTCAGCTCGACGCCTTTGGCAGGCGGCCAGCTCAGGTCCACGTTGCCGCTCACGGAGGTAGCCTCCACGGCGCTGCTGCTCAAGTTGCTCAGCTTCACGTCGCCGCTCACGCTGCGCGCCGTTACAGCTCCGGTGAGGGCACTTAGCAAGATGCTGCCGCTCACCGTTTTGGCCGTGATGGTACCATTCAGCCCGCTCAAATCCAAGTCGCCGCTAATGGTGTTGATGCGCAACGCCGTGCCGGTGGGCAGCGTCACGTCGTAGTCCACCTTCAGGCAGTAGCTATACTCGCCCTTGTGGTAGCTGAGGGTCGGCCGCAGGCCCCCCGTCCGGCTAGAGCGGGTGTAGCCGCCGTGCACACCACCGCCCGAGTTGTTGCGGCTCCCCCCCTCACAGTCGCCCTCGTAGTGCGTTTGGCGCAGCTTCTCTTCGTCGAGCTTCTCCACCACGCTTAGCTCAGTGCCGGGCTGCAAAACCAGGCTGTATAAGTCGTTATTCTGGTTATCGTTGATGCTCACGCGGGCTTGCACGCTCAGCCCCGCGCCCGGCCGCACCCGAATGGTGTGCGCAAATTTTAAGTCCAAAAATACCCCTTGCCCAGCGGCTAGGCTGGCGGTTTGGGTAACGAGGCGCTGCGCCAGCGCGGGGGCCAGGCTGCCAAGCAGCAACAGAGTAGCAAGTAGAAAGCGAAACATCTTGAATGAGCTAAAGAGGTGAGATACTGAGTAAAAATCACTACCGCAAAGCGGCCGTTGCGCAGAAGCAGACGCGTTGCGCGCACCGCCTCCACAGCAGCTTTACACCCTCATTTACTTTGATTTACGTACATAAATGTCGCCGCTAATCGTTTTGAGCGAGAACGTGGCACCGCCGCCGTTGGCACGGCCTTCCACGGTTTGGCCGCCCACGTGGCGCAGGCCGCCTTCACTACCCAGGTGGAGGTCAAAATCGGTGTAGATTTCACCCGAAATTGAGCGCATCGATAGGCTGACCTTGGAACTGGTGGGTAGGGTCACATCCACGTCGCCGCTCACCGACGAGATGGCGCTGGGCTGCGTCGGCGTGGCACTAAACTGCACCTTTATGTCGCCGCTGATGGTGTTGGCCACCACCGGCCCACTCACGTTCAGCAATCGAATATCCCCCGACTTAAGGCTTACCTCAATGCGCCCGGCCAGGTCGCGCATCGTCAGGTCGTCGGAGCCACCCCAGGTAGCTTGCTCAAACGAGATATTGGTTTGGCGCGGCAGCCGCACCGTATAGCGGTCGTCGCCGTGCACCATGCCCGACACCCGGATGGTATTGTCGCTGGCCGGCGTCACGGACAGCCCCAGGCGGGTATTGTCGGAGGCACCGCCGCTGTAAATGGGTCGCAAGCCGGTAGTGAGGGCGGAGGCGGGCGGCGTCTCGTAGTGGCCCGAGCCCCGGATAATGAGCTCGTCGCCGTCGTAGCCCTCCACCGTCACGTCGCTGCCGCGCATGTCGAGCACTACTTTTCGGTTTTGCGTGCTGGCAAATTTCTGTTTGTACTCCTGCGCCCGCAGCTGCGCTGGCAGGGTTAGCCCGAGGGCAAATAGCGGAATTAATGCGTATTTTTTCATGATAAAGGAAGACAAGAAGGGAAAGCAATGGCCTCTAAAACGCAGTGGCACTGCGCCTCCCCACCCGCGGCCAGCGCTTGAGGTGGGTTTACTAGAAGCGAAGTGCCACTTCGCTTCGTAGGTAAGTAAGTTGTTGTTTCTAAATCAATTGCCCCAGGCCGCTTTCGGCTTGCTGGCGCACGGCGGGCAGCGCTTCGGGCTTTTGGGCCAGCTCTTCGAGCTGCGGCACGGCGCGCTTTTCGCGCAGCGTCACCAGCACTTCGATAAGGGTAATCTGCACGTTAGGGTCCGTTTGCAGGGGTAGGGCTTCGACCAGCGCCGGGCCCACGCGCGGGTCGGCCCGCAGGCGAAACAGGGCATCGCAGGCCGCGAGGCGCACGTTGGGATTGGGGTCGGTGTCGAGGGTATGAATGAGCGTGAGCACAGCGGGGTCGTTGGGCTCGACCACCATGGCCGGCGCCTGGCTCACCAGCTGCAAGCGCTGGCTAGCCGAAGCCGGCTGCTGCCGCGCCGCCGCCAGCCGCATCGACAGCGTAGGTTGTGGCGGCGCCGTTTGGGCCAGCTGCTGGCCCAGCTGGCCGCCGCGCAGCAACAAACCCAGCACCGCCCCAATGGCCACCAGCGCCACGCTAGCCGCTATGCGCAGCCACTGCTGGGTGGCAGCCCGCGGCCCCACCGCCACCGCAGGGGCAGCCGGCGCGGCGGCAAGTGGCTGCCCACCCCGCGCGGCCCGCATGCCGCTGGGCGAAGCTGCGGCCAGCTTCGCCTTTTCTTCCTCCAGCATAGCCAAAAAGTTATCGCGCAGGGCCAACGGCGGCAGCTCGGGGGGTAGAGCGTCGAGGTCGTTGAAGAGCGTGCGCAGTTCGGCAAGCTCGGCCTGGCAGGCTGGGCAAGCCGGTAAGTGGGCGGCCAGGTGCGCCACCTCAGCCGGCAGCACCTGGCCGTCGGCCAGGTCGGGCAGCCAAGGCTGCAAGGCAGCGCAGGCTGGGTCGGTGAGGTGGGAGTTGCTAGCGGAGGGCATGATTATAATGATTGATTATTAACGAGTAGGTAGTAGTACGTTAGCTTAAATAAATCTTACGAAGCGCATCCAGCGCGCGGTGGGCTTTAACGCGGGCCGCGCCGGCCGAGCAACCTAGCTGCTCGCCGATTTCGGCGTAGTCGAAGCCCTGGAAGCGGTGCAGCACCAGCACTTCGCGCTGGGCGGCGGGCAGCAGGGCCAGGGCTTCTTGTAAGGCCTGCTGCTGGTCGGTGGCGGCGCGCTGGGCCTGGGCGGCGCGGCCATGGCTAGCGGTTTTTTCCACTTCTTCCAGGTCGGCGGTGGGGCGCTGGCGCTGGTAGTGGTCGGCCCACACGTGGCGGGCCATTTGATAGACCCAGGCCCGGAAGGGCTGGCCTGGCTGGTAGCTGGCGCGGTAGCGCAGCACCCGCATAAACACGTTCTGGGTCAAATCCTGGGCCAAGTCGCGGTCGCCATTGGCCAGGCGGGCCAGGAAGCCAAACAGGGGGCCCTGGTAGCGCTCAAACAGCCCGGTTAGCTGGTCGAGGTCGCCGGCCTGCACCTGGGTCATCAGGGCTTCATCGCTGAAAGTAGTAGCGGTGGCAAGCGACATACGGGGGGTAGCAAAAGGGCCAGGAGAAGCGGGGTTTGTAGGGAGTACCGGCGGCGTAGTCATTCGTTACAGCGAGGTTACAATTATTTTAAAATAAAGCCCACGGCCCAGCGCACCGGGCACAAAAAAGCGGGCCAGCCATCTGCGTTTCAGATAACCAGCCCGCTCACTAAAGCAGCAGAAATCAGCTACTTACCGCTCGTCTACCGATATTTTAAAATTTGACTTCGTTTTTCCTTTGCCCTTGCTTGCGGGCTGGTTTAGCAGCTGGCGGTATTTCGCCACCTGGGCCGGGGTAAGGTCTTGGTCGTTCACGCGGCCGCCCTGGTCGTTCAGCTCAAACGAGAAATGCTTTTCGTCCTTTAGCAGGCCATCGCGGCGCAGCTCGTCGCGCAGCCGGGCCGTGTTGGGGGAGGCGGGGGGTGCCGGGGGGGTAGGGCCCTGCGGCGGCAGGGGTGCTAGCGGAGCCATGGGCATTCGTGGGGCGCGGGGTGCCCGCGGCGGGCGGGGGGGCGTCGGTAGGCGGGTACTGCGGCCTTCCAGCGCCCGCAGCTCGGCGGCATCGGCGGCAATGCGGGCGCGCAGCTCGGCGCGGCGCCCGGCTGTTTCGGCGCGGCCCGCAGCCCGGTCAGCTCGCTCGGCATCTCGGTCCGCTTGGGCGGCGTCGCGGTCGGCCTGCTCGGCATCCCGGTCCGCTTGGGCAGCGGCTCGGTCGGCAGCGCGGGCGGCGGCCTCATCGGCCAGGGCGCGGTCAGTCTGGTCAAATTTCAACTTCCCGCCGCGCTTGTTGTATTCGATGTGAAAGCGCGGCTGGGCCGAATAAGTGGCGCCGGCACCGTTAAGATTGAGGCGGAATTCCCGAACCTCGCGCCCATTTTTAAGCAGGCGCACTTTGGCATTTTCTTTATCCAGCTTGCGCATTTCCTTCTCGATTTCCTGACGCTGCTCCGCGTTGAGGTCGGGGCTGCGCAAGGCGTCGGCTAAGCCCCGGCGAGCGGCGAGCGCCGCCTGGTTGGCTATTTCATCCGTCGAAAAATCGAAGCTGAACGAATTGATTTCGGGGCGCTCGATTGGCTCCAAACGTTCGAGCCTTTCCAGGCGCTCGGGGCGCTCTAACTGGCCAGGCACGCGCACTACTTCTACGGTACGCACCTTTTTGTTGCGCTTAGCTTTCTTGCCCGAAACTTCGGTTTCGACGGGTTGCCCGTCTACGAGCAGGTTCACCACACGGCCTTTTTTATCCTTTTCAATTACTACGGTGCTGGCTTGGCCGCGACGCGGCCGCCCCTGCTGCAACCGGTACAGGCGGGCCGGGCGGCCGTCATCGCCGGTTACTTCCACGCGCACGTTTTTTTCCATCTGCACGGGCGTATCAGTCAGCACAGGCTGGGGGGGTAGGGCTGGCGTGGCCGGGCCGGCCACGGCCTGCTGCCGGGCTGTATCGGCCGGGCTACTGGCCAGCGGGGCAGTTTGCTGTGGGGCAGGAGTTTGCTCGGGGCGCGCCGCCAGCACTACCCCCATGCTCAGGCCCAGCAAGCCCAGCAGCGTAAGCAGGCCGGCCAGTAGCCGCTCGCTTACGGTAGGCGCCTGGGGCCGGCCCAGGGCCAGCCGCCGCACCCGCGCCAGCAGCGAGCCGCGGCCCCCTACCCCGGCCGCGGCTAGGGCCAGGCGGGGGGCCGGCTGCGCGGCCACTTCCAGCTCGGCCAAAGCGGCCAGGGCGCGGGCCACCCGCAGGCGGTCGCCGCCGCAGAGGGCAGCGGCCTGGTCGTCGCAGCAGTTTTCGCGCTCGGCACGCAGGCAGCCCGCCATAAACCACACGGCCGGGTGGTAGAAAAACAGCACTTCGGCCACTGCCAAGCCCAGGTTAAGCAGGTAGTCGCGGCGCACAATGTGCGCTAGCTCGTGGGCCAGCAAGGCCTCTAGCAAAGCCGGGCTCAGGCCCGCCACGGCGCCTAGCGGCAGCAGTATCACAGGCCGCAGGTGGCCCAGCACCAGCGGCCCCGCTACCCGCGCCGATTCTAGCAAGGCTACTGGCCGCCGCACGCCGGCGCGGTGCGCCAGCGCCGCTAGGCGCTGCTGCCACTCGGCGCCCAGTGCCTGGGTGCCGGCCCAGCGCAGCCGGTTGGCCACCAGCAGGCCACCCGCCAGCCGGCCGCTCATAAGCAGCAGGCCCAGCAACCAGGCTACCACTACTATGGGTAGGTAAGCATCTACTAGTGCGCTATTTGCTTGCAGCCAAGCCCACGACGCAGCCAGGCCAGCAGGCGAAGCGGCCGGGCTAACCACGGCGGCCGCCAGCGGCGCCAGGGCTGCCGAGGTGGGGCTGGCCGCACTTACCCCGGCCACGGCTGGGGCGGCCACTACTGCGGCGGGCGTGCTTTGGCAGTAAATTCCGAACGTTAGCCCCACGGCCACCACCAGGCTGGCCAGCATGCTCGCCGCCACGGCGTAGCGCACTTCGGCGCGCTGCCGGCGTAGCAGCGGCAGCGCGCCGGCCAGCAGCAGTGCCAGCACGCCGCCCTGCCACAGCGAGTGCAGCAGCGCGTACCCTACCCCCCGCACCAGCGCGGGCGAATCTAATTCTCTAAGCAACGGGAGCGTCGTCATCGGCGGGAGAAGTGGATTGGTTAGCGTTTTGAATTTCAATGTCGTTGAGCAGGCGGCGAATCTGGGCCAGCTCGTCGGCCGAGGTGTGGCGGTTGCCCAGGGCCTGCATCACCAGCTTCAAGGCCGAGCCGCCAAACGTGGCTGCCACAAACTTATCGAGCAGCAGCCCCTGGGTGTCCTGCTCGCGCACGGCCGCCCGGTAAATGTGGCTGCGGCCTTCGTCGTCGCGCTGCACCAGGCCCTTTTCCAGCATCAACTGCATGATTTTGAGCGTGGTGGTATAGCCTACTTCGCGGTGCTGGCTAAGCTGCTCGTTCACGGTGCGCACGGTGGTGGGGCCGTGCTGCCACAGCACGTGCAGAATTTCCAGCTCGGAGTCCGTGGGTTTGGGGGGCGCCTTGGGCATGAGAAAAGCGAAAAAAGTTTCATACGAATTATTTCGTATGCCAAAGATTGTACGACAACCTTCGTAGTTGCAAAAGCAATGTACGAATTAAATCGTATATTAAGTCAATGGGTTGATTTACAGGCAAATTATTTTACAGGCTGTAATAAATGCAGCGTAGATTTTAGCTTGCCTAGCAAAAGAGGTTACCTCCTAGGGTTTATAGCCAGTAGCCGAGAAGATGTTACCCTTTGATAGTAGGCCGTCATGCTTCAGTATGTTCAGCATGGCGGCCTTTCAGATACTGTCTTGTCTGAGTCAATATAAGTAGACTGTCACTGAATACACTGTACTTCAGATAACTGAGCGCCTACTCCCCTATTTGCGCTTGCGCACCAGCGTCACGCGCGCGCGGTGGCAGATGCCGCCCAGCGGCGGGTTGAATTTTGACACGCTCACCTGCGCCCGTCGCACCTGCGGAAACTCCGTCATGAGGCGGTCGAGCACACGGTGCGCGAGGTGCTCCAGCAGGCGGGCGGGGCGCTGCATTTCTTCGAGCACCACCCGGTAGAGAATTTCATAGTTGACGGTTTCAGCCAGCTTATCGGTGGCGCCGGCGGCGTGCAGGTCGGTTTTGAGGTGCAGGTCGACGCCATACTTATTGCCGATTTTTTGCTCCTCGTCGTAGTAGCCGTGGAAGGCAAAAAACTCTAGTCCTTCGAGTGCGATTTGGCCCATGGGTGCATTGGTAAGTTGAATGAAAAAGAAGTGCGTGGGCGCCGCCGGGTGCTGAGGCAGCGCCGACCGGCGGCAGTCGGCCCGCGCAAAGGTGCGCGGCAAATGTTGCCCTGGCCCTACCCCCCGCTGGCCGCATTAGCACGCGCGCACCTAATTTGGGCCTTTCAAACTCACTTCCCCATGGACCCTACCCCCCAGGCTACCCTGCACCGCTGGAACGACATCCCAGTCGACCAGCTTTCCGACACGATTGGCCGCCGCCTCATCACCGGCAACGACATGATGCTGGCCCACGTTTACTTGAAAAAGGGCGCTATTGTGCCTCGCCATTTTCATGTAAATGAGCAAATTACCTATATTCTAGAAGGCGCGCTGCGCTTCCAGATAGGAGAGGGAGAAGGGGAGGAAATCATTGTGCGTGCCGGTGAAGTGCTGCACATTCCGTCCAATGTGCCGCACGCCGCCGAAGCGCTCGAAGACACGCTTGATGTAGATATTTTTAGCCCGCCCCGCCAAGACTGGCTCGACGGCAGCGACGCGTACCTCCGCCAAAAATAGCCCTGCCCTCACCTTTATGAACCTCGGAATAAAAGGCAAAATCGCGCTGGTAGCGGCCGCCAGCAAGGGGCTCGGCCGCGCCGTAGCCGAAGAATTAGCGGCCGAAGGCGCTTCCCTAGTGCTCTGCGCCCGCGGCGACGAAGAACTGCAAAAGACCTGCGCCGCCATTGAGGCGGCGACCGGCGCCGCGGTGCTCGGCGTAGCCGCCGACCTCGCTACCCCCGCCGGCGTGGCCCACGTAACCCAGGCTGCGTTGGCGCACTTTGGGCGGGTCGATATCTTGGTCACCAATGCCGGTGGGCCACCCGCCGGCACGTTCGAGCAGCACAGCGCCGAAACCTGGGACCAGGCTACCAAGCTCTTGCTAACCAGCGTGGTAGAGCTGACCCGCGCCGTGCTGCCCGGCATGAAGGAGCGCGGCTGGGGCCGCATTCTCAATATTACTTCCATCGCCGTGAAGCAGCCGGTAGCGGGCCTCATGCTGTCGAATAGTCTGCGGGCGGCCGTCACGGGCTTTGCGCGCACGCTGGCCACGGAGGTAGCGCCGTTTGGCGTCACGGTTAATAATATCTTGCCTGGCTACACCCGTACCGACCGCGTTGAGCACCTGGCCCAGGCCACCGCTACCCGCGAAAATATTAGCACCGCCGAAGCCACTGCCCGCTGGACGGCCGAAATCCCGATGCGGCGCCTCGGCGAGCCCGCCGAATTTGCCGCCTTGGCGGCTTTTCTATGCTCGGCCCGCGCCAGCTACATCACCGCCAGCTCGGTGGCCGTAGACGGTGGCTGGATTAAGTCGCTGCTGTAATCTGTATTGCAAACTTGCTGTATGCAAACACATTTCGCTACGGCCTAAGAGTACGACGGAGGGGGGTAGGGCGCACTGCTTAGTCAGTGCGCCCTACCCCCCTCCGTTTTCTTTTGTTATCAGCCGCCGAGGCTACAGTAGCAAACTCACCTTTTTATTCAGGCAGTGCCCATTGGCTAGCATCAGGGTAAGGTGGTAGATACCCGGCGCCAGGCTAGCGGTAGCTACCGGCATTTGGTTGGCGCCGAGCTGTACATCCACGTGCTGTTGCTGCACCAAGCGGCCCAAGGCATCGGTGAGGGTAAGCGCAGCGGTTTGTGCATCACTAGCTAAGTAGCTGATTACAAACATACCGTCGGTGCTGGGATTGGGGTATACGCTTAGCTCCTCGAGCGCCGGGGGCGGAGTTGCCACCAGCACAACGTCCATATTCAAGCGCACGCTGATGGTGCTGCTGCGCCCATTGCTAGTCACTATATCCAGCTTGCCGTCGCCATCCATGTCGCCGAGCGCCAGGCCGTAAGCGCCTTGCTCTACCCCCACCTCCTGGCCGGCGCTGAAGCTACCAGTGCCGTCGTTGCGGCGCACACTCACCTTGTTGCTGATTTCGTCGGTGGCCAGCAGGTCGAGGTCGCCATCGCCATCTACATCGGCCGCAACTATGTTGAAAGCGCCTTGCCCCAGGGGTACTTCTAGCTTTCCGCCAAAGGTGCCGCGGCCATCGTTGAGGCGCACACTCGAAGTGCTGCTGGTGAAAGCGCCCTGCGGATTAGCAAAATCGTAGTAGTTGGCGGTGGCCAAATCGAGGTCGCCGTCCCCATCCAGGTCGGCCAGCACCACAGCTTGCGTGTTGAAGCCAATGGGCACCTCTTGCGTACCCGAAAACTGCCCGGCCCCGTTGTTGAGGCGCACGCTGGCCTTGGTGGTATTAGAGCTGGCCGTTACAAAATCAAGGTCGCCGTCGTTGTCTACGTCGCCCACAGCGATATTGATAGGGCGCGGGGCTACCTCCACATTTTGACTCAGGATGAAGCTGGGCTGGGGGCTGGCGCCATCGTTGAGCAGCACGCTCACCGTGCTGCTGGTGCTGCTGCGGTCGTCGGTGTAAAACGCCAGCAGCACATCCAGCCGCCCATCGCCGTTCACATCGCCTACGGCCAAGCCATGCGGGTTTTTGCCGTCGCCCGCTAGCTCGTAGCCAGTGCTAAAGTCGCCCTGCCCGTTGTTGAAGCGCACGCTGAGCTGGCCCGTTAGGTCAGCGCTATTGGCCGAAAGCAAATCCAGGTCACCATCACTGTCAAGGTCGGCCAGCACTACCTGGAACGGCCCGCGCCCCACTAGCACTTCCTGGCTACCCCCCAAAACGCCGTGGCCATCGTTGCGGCGCACGCTGATGGTGCCGCCGCTCGGAGGGTTACTTAAGTTATTAGCCGTCAACACGTCCAGGTCGCCATCGCCGTCTATGTCACCCACCGTCACGCCCGTGGGGTCAAGGCCTACCGGCAAGTCGGAGCCCCCACCAAAAGTACCCAGGCTCGGGGCCGTAGCCGTCGTAAACTGAAAGACCTGCGGCTTGAGCAGGTTTTGGGTTTCGCTGCTGTTTTGCACCGCCGAGGTGAGGGTAACAAAGACCGTTTCGCCGGCCCCAAACGCTGCATTAGGCGTCTTGGTCAATGTATTACCGCTCACCGTAGCCGGGCCCGCTTGCTGGCCGCCCACCTGCTGGCTGAATATTTTTAGGGCCTGGCGGGTAGCAAGGCTGGTGCCTATCGGCTGGTCGAAACTGATGGTAACGGGAGTAGCACGCGGCACGGCAACCGCGTTGCGCAGCGGTAGCAACCCCGTCACAACCGGCCCTTGGGCAGCCACAGCACCAGCCATTAAGGTTAGGCACCCTGCTAGCCAACTAGTGCGTGAAGCATAAGAGCATGTAAAAGTAAATAAATTCATAATGGCAAAAAGCAGCAGTCAGCTGCTGGCAGGGTGGAAAAAAGGTATACTTCTGACTTTTATAAAAGCTACTATCCCAAAACTATCAAAATTCATTCCATAAGATTCAATTTACTCTTGGCATCCTTATATCGTGGGTCACCCCCTATCTGTTGCCTAATTAATATTTCTACCCTAGCATATACAGGCTTCACAACGGTTTTGAACCCCTAGCAAGCCAACTTCACTAAACTTAGCGAACCAGCTTTAAAGACGTGCTTACTAGTTTTCAGTCAATAGTATACGACTAGGCTTTCAGCTGTTCTTACCCCCCAACAGCGCAGTGGATAGATATGATTTCACCGCATTTTTAATACACCTAAATAGAGACTTGGTAATTAATTATAGTCTAATAGCACACGAAAAAGCCTTCTTGGACTAGCAGTAGCGTTGACTATTGCTAGCCCAAGAAGGCTTTTTATCTGATAAATCTTTTCTAAATCTCGTCGAAAAAAGATTTCTCGGCTACTGGCTCTTTTGCAGCCTGCATACCAGGGTGGGTTATGGGCTCGGGCTGTTGAATTTCGGGGTAGCTCGGGCCGATGGGCTCAAACTCGGGCCGGGCCGGCTCCACGTAGGGCGAGGGCGAATTGGGCACCTGCTCGGGGCCGGGCTGGTCGATGCGGGGCGGTGGCGCAATGCCGGGGTTTTCAGCTGGCGCATGGGGCCGCTCGATGTCGGGGCCGGGCGCCTGGTCGGGGTTGCGGGGGTCGGGTTGCTGGCCCGGCTTGGGGTTATACGCGCTGGGCGCGGCGCTAAAAGCGGTGGGGGCCGCCGCTACCGACGAGGCAGGCGACGCGGCCGAAAGGCGGGCGGTGGGCGAAGTAACCATGGCAGAGGGAGCGGGGGTAGGTTCGGGCGCGGCCGATTCCTGGGGCCGCTCTATCTGTACGCTAGCTGCCCGCGAAAGGATGGCCGACGCACCATTTTTGGGGCGTGCGTGAGCGCGTTGCGCTTTTTCGAGGGCCTCGGTGGCCAGGCGCTGGAGGTCGCGCACCAGCGTGTCGAGGTGTTGCTCCAGCTGCTGGCACTCTTGGCCCAGGCCAGTTACTTCTTTCTGCATATCGGCCACGGTGGTGGCCGCTTTTTGGTAAGCTTCGTCCACAATAGCGCGGGCACGCAGGCGGGCTTCGGCTAAGGTTTGTTCGGCTAGCAGCTGGGCTTCGCGGCGGCGCAAGTCGGCATCACGTTGGGCCTGTTCGGTGATGGA
The DNA here is from genome assembly GCF_009755225.1 of Hymenobacter ginkgonis. Taxonomy (GTDB): domain Bacteria; phylum Bacteroidota; class Bacteroidia; order Cytophagales; family Hymenobacteraceae; genus Hymenobacter; species Hymenobacter ginkgonis. Next base: position 500,090 of record NZ_WQKZ01000003.1, on the reverse strand, counting down.
GTTGCCAGTGTCTTCGGCCGTTTTGAGGGTGCGGTAGAGTGAGCTTTCTACCTCGCGCATTTTTTGCACATCCTGCTGGGCATGGTCGAGCTTGAGGCGCAACTCGCGGTTTTCTTCGCCCATTCGCTCCCACTGCTGCGAAATAGTATTCAGGAAAGCCTGGACTTCGTCTTTATCGACGCCCCGAAAGGACTTTTCAAAGGTTTTCTGCCGAATATCAAGGGCGGTAATTTTCATGGTAGCTAGGAGCTGCTGACTTATAAGTAGTAGCCTGTATTTTAATAAATTAGGGAATAGTAATGGGGCATCAACACCTCTTGTCGCTCGCGGCCAGCTGCCGCGGGCTACGCACTTTCGACCTGCCACACGGCTAGGCTGCGGTCATCGCTACACGAAACTAGCCGATGCTGCCCACCCGGCCAAACCACCTTGTTGACGGAAGTGCCATGGCCCGACGCCCGCGCCTTATCCAGCACCCGCAGCAGGGCCAGGCTGGCCGCATCCCAGAGCTTGATGCTTTTATCGAGCGAGCAAGTGGCCATGTACAGCCCATCGGCGCTGAAAGCCACGTGATTAATGGTGTACATATGCGCTACCACGGCATCGGCAAGGGCATAGTTTTCGGCTACCGCGTAGCGGCGCAGGTGTGCATCGCGGCCGCCCGCCAGCAGCGCCGCGCCATCGGGCGAGTAGGCCACCGTAAAAACCGAGTTGGTCGCGTCGCAGAGCGTTGTCTTTATAGCGAGTGAATCGAGGTCTAAAATGTACGTTTGCCAGTCGGAGCTACCTACGGCTAGTTCGCCACGCCCTTCGTGCAAGGCTAGGCAGCGCAGGCTTTTTTGGCTAAGGCGCAGCAGGTGTTCGAGGCGAAAATCGAGGCCGCGCAGCACGGCCAGTGTGCCATCGGCCAGGGCGCAGTATAGGCGCTGGCGGCTTTCGGAGTACACCAGGTCGAAGATGGCAACGGGGGGTAGGGCCGTGGCGTAGGCCAGCGTTTTGCTCTGCAAATCAATGGCCTGCACGCCCTGAAAGTTGTGGCCTAGCAGCAGCAAGCCCCGCGTAGGCAGCTCGTGCAGGGCATACACCGAGTTCTCGACCCGCGCCAGTAGCTCGCCATCCTGCGCGGGGTTGGCGGCATTCCAGGCTACCACCATGCCATCGGCACTGCCCGAGAAAACCTGGTCGGAGCCGGCCCGGCCGGCTAGCGCGTACACCGCATCGCGGTGCCCGGCCAGCGTGCCAAGGCGGTGCGCAGTGGGGCGGGGCGAAGGGGTAGTTGGCAGCATAGCAAAAGCAGGGGGGAGGAAACGCCCGTCAAAGGTCGGGCAGCGCGGGCACTACCTTCGCGCCCGCGTCCTTATTTATGCCTTTTCACCTGCTCCAACCCCTGCCCGGCGGAGCCACGCTCGGCCTTTGGCACCTCACCGAAGCGCCGGCCGACCTCTGGCCCCAGTTAGCCGATGCGCCTACCTACGCGCCGCTGCTGCCCGCCCGCGCCGATGGTCCGCGCCAGGCGCAGTGGCTGGCTGGCCGGCTGCTGGTGCAGCACTTGCTGCGCACCGCAGCGCCGGGCCAACCCCTACCCCTTTTGCACAACGACACGCACGGCCGGCCTTTTTTAGTCGGTACTGGGTCGGTGGCGGCGGTATCGCTGTCGCATTCCGGCAACTGGGTGGCGGCCTTGCTGGCCCCACCCGGCGCGGCCGTTGGCGTCGATGTGGAGCTAGTGCGCGACAAAGCACAGCGCATTGCTCGCAAATTTTTGAATAACCCTGAACTAGCTGCTGTCGAACAGCTTACAGCACCCAGCGCCGTATCCCCTACCCTCGCCCCGGAGCTATACAGCCTGCTCTGGAGCGCCAAGGAAACGCTATTTAAGCTGGCTAACCGGCGCGGCATCATCTTCCGCGACAACCTATTGCTGGACCTGCCGCCCGGCCCTTGGCCCGCGGCCGGCGAGCTGCCCGCTACGCTTCAGCTAACCGGATGCAACTCCCGGCACCAGATTTGTTATCTTCGGCCAGCAGCGGGCTACGTTCTCACTTACTGCTACCAAATAGCTTTGTAGCAATCTTCTAGTCCTTAATCCCTACCCATTCGATTCTTCTTTACTTATCTAATGTCTTTTCGCAAATTCCCGTTGTTTTTGGCGGCGGCCCTGCTAGTGGCAACCGTTACTTTCGGCATCGCGCGGGCTCAGAGCGGCACCGTGAGCGATTTTACCGTGCAGAAAAGTGGCGGGGGTAGCGCCTCGCTCAGCGCTTACGCTGGCCAAAAGGCTGTGGTCGTGGTGTTTGTCAACCCGGCCTGCGCCTTTACCCGGCTCTACCAAGAGCGTCTGTCGGCTCTCAACAGCGCCTATAGTGGCCGCGGCGTGCAGTTTATGTTCATCAACGTGCCCATCAACCTCGATGCGGCCGAGGGCAGCGGCGCCTCGCTGGCCACCTTTACCGATGAGGGGGCGGCCAGCGCTGCCCTCGGCGTAAGCAAAACCACCGAAGCCGTGGTGCTCCAGCCGGCAAGTGGCTCGTTTGCGGTGCGCTACCGGGGCGCCATCGACGATAACCCCCAGGTAGCCAGCGGCGTGCAGCAGCACTACTTGCAGCAGGTGCTCGATAACATTCTAGCGGGCCGCGCGGCGGGCGTGGTTGATAAGCGGGCGGCCGGCTGCCTTATCAAGCGGTAAAACCGCGGACGACAAACCAACAAAAAGAACGTCATGCTTCGCTTGGCTCAGCATGACGTTCTTTTTGACTCCCTTAGACGTGGCTGCTACTCTTCATCGTCCTCATCATTCGCGGGCTCTTCGGTAAGGATGGTTAGTAGCTGGCCCACCTCCTCGGCTTTGGCAGGTTCTTGCAGCTTCTCAAAGCCAACTTGCAGGTTGCGCATGGCACGGCGCACAATATCGAGGTGCGAGCAGGGCTGGTAGAAGCTCTCCTGCGAAGTGATGCCGAGCTGACCCACATAGTGCTCAATATCAGCGCGCGACAGCACCACGCCCCGGTTGTAGCAATTGATGTAGAAGCTCAGCGGCTGGTCAGCCAACTGGTAGGTGAGCACGAACAGATTAGGCAAATTCACCCCAAAAACCGGCAAATCGAGCCGCTGGGCCACTAACAGGTAGATGACGCAGAGCGTGAGCGGGTTGCCGCGCTTCGACTCAATCACGCGCTGCAACATGGAGTTGGCCGGCGAGTGAAAGTGCTGGGTGTTGGCCGAAAACTTGTGGTTGCGAAAAATAACGTGGTTGAGCACCCGCACTTGGTCGGCGGGGTGCATTTCGGAACGCAGCAGCGTCCACGCCTCGAAGCGGAGCTGCTCGATGGCCCGGTTGAGGGCCTGTAAATCAGCGTCGGGGTACTGGTAAGAATTCAGTAGCCACATACCCTCCAGCAAATCCTGGGCGCCGGCATCGCGCCACACGCGCAGGCGTTGCTTCAACCCCTCAAACTGTAGCTGATGAATCAGGTCTTCCAGGCGTTGCTGCTGCTGCGGGTCGAGGGTCTCTTCCCACGATTCTTCTAGAAAAGGGATAATGGCCTCGCCCATATTCTGAATTTCGCCTTGGATTTGCGGCGCAATTTCGGGGTCATCCAGCAGGGAAATGAGGGCTTTTATTTCGTTGGTCGTCATGTACGCAAATTCGGCCCCGTAGCGGGTGGCAGGGCTTAATCCAACACACGCAAAGCGCCTTTTTGTTCAGTAAAAATGTCGAGCAGGCGCCCAAAAAGTCCCTACCCGGCATTTAATGCGCAAACGCTTTGGCTGCTAACGGAATAAATTTGCCTTGGCCAATTCCACCAATTCATCGCCGCGGCCGTTCATCAGGGCTTTCAGCGCATACATACTAAAGCCTTTGGCCTGAGCCACTTCAATATGCGGCGGCATGCTCAGCTCCTGGCGCTTCACGATGGCATCGACGACCACGGGGCCGTCGTGAGCTAGGGCTTGGCGCAGCACACTTTCTAGCTGGGCTGGGTCGTGCACCTGGTAGCCGGTGATGCCCGCCGCTTCGGCCAGCTGGCCAAAGTTGGGGTTGTCGAGCTGGGTGCCGTATTCGAGGGTGCCGGCGGCTTTCATCTCCAGCTCCACAAAGCCGTACGCGCTGTTATTGAAGATAATAACCTTGACGGGTACCTTCAATTGGCGCAACGTGAGCAGCTCACTCAGCAGCATGGCAAAGCCGCCATCGCCGCACAGCGCCACCACCTGCCGGCCGGGGTTGGCCAGGGCCGCGCCGATGGCCTGCGAGAGTGCGCCGGCCATGCTGCCGTGCACAAACGAGCCAATGAGCCGGCGCCGGCCGTTCATGTGCAGGTAGCGCGCCGCCCAGATGGTAGGCGTGCCCACATCGCAGGTAAAAATGGCGTCTTCGGCAGCTAGCTCGTCGAGCAGGCGCGCCACGTGTGGCGGGTGCAGGCTGGTATCGCCGGCGTCGCCGGTAGCCAGGTCGGCCAGGTGCTGCTCGTCGTGCTGGTGGCGCTCCTGGGCGGCTTGCAAGTGCGCCGAATCGGTACGAGGTCTTAGCTGGGGTAGCAGTTGGTGGAGGGTTTCGATTACGCTGCCGTGCAGGCCAACTTCCACCCGGGTACGGCGGCCGAGGTGCTCGGGGCGCAGGTCAATCTGCACTACCCGCGCCTCCTCCGGAAAAAACTGCCGGTAGGGAAAGTCAGTCCCCAGCATCAGGATGGCGTCGGCGTCCATGAGGGCGTGGTAGCCGGCGGGCATCCCCAATAGGCCTGTTAGGCCCACATCAAAAGGGTTATTGGGCTCGACGCACTCTTTGCCGCGCAACGCGTGCACTACCGGCGCTTGCAGCGCCTGGGCGGCTTGCAGCAGTTCGGCGTGGGCACCCGAGCACCCAATGCCGGCCAGAATCGTCACCTTGTCGCAAGCGTTGAGCAGCGCGGCAGCCTGGGCTATTTTGTCGGGGGTAGGCACAATGCCGCTGGCCTGGCCCAGCGAGAAAAGGCGCGGCGCGGGGGCTTCGGCTTCCAGGTGCGCCACATCGCCCGGAATGACGACTACCCCTACCCCTCGCAAACCCAGCGCCGCCTGAATGGCGCCTTCTACCATGCGCACGGCCTGCGCGGGCGTGGCAATTACTTCGCAGTAGTGGCTGCACTCGCGAAACAGCCGCTCGGGGTGCGTTTCCTGAAAGTAGCCGGTGCCAATTTCCTCGCTCGGAATTTGGGCGGCGATGGCCAGCACGGGCATGCGGCTGCGGTGGCAGTCGTACAGCCCATTGATGAGGTGGGTGTTGCCCGGCCCACACGAGCCGGCGCACACGGCCAAGCTCCCCGTGAGGTGCGCCTCGGCGCCGGCCGCGAAGGCACCCGCCTCCTCGTGGCGCACCTGAATAAATTCGATGCCTTCGCGGGTGCGAATGGCATCCGTAATGCCATTTAATGAGTCGCCTACCAAGCCGTAGACGCGCTTAACGCCCGCCGCTTGTAGCGTATCGATGATAATATCGGAAACTGTTTTTTTAGACATAAGCTAACTGCTGAAGGGCTTTGGAGTGCCAGGCGGCTGCCTAAGCATACGGCTGCCAAGCCTTCGCGTTGGCCGGGCAATGGCAACTGACCACCTCTCTTCAGCCCAGTTTATGGCCTTCATATAAAGCTCAGCTAATCTTCATAACTACTTCACCAACAAAAGAAAAGCACAAAAATTTCAGCACTCGGCGGGTGGTTTGCGTACTGTGGCAATCCACCCGCGCGGCGCGCCCTACCCTCCTTTTTTGTTATATGCCTGCTCCTCAGTTTCTTTTCGCCACTGGCATTGAAAATAGTAACCCAACCATCCAGAATGGCAAGCTGCGCCAGGATGAGTTGGAGAAGTGCGGCCACTACAAGTTCTGGCAAAAGGACTTCGACCTGGTGCAAGAGTTGGGTATTCAATTTTTGCGCTACGGCCCGCCCATCCACACCACCTGGACGGGGGTAGGGAAATACGACTGGTCGTTTGCCGACGAAACCTTCAATGACTTGCGCCGGCGCAATATTATGCCCATCGTGGACCTGTGCCACTTTGGCGTGCCCGACTGGCTAGGCAACTTCCAAAACCCTGATTTTCCGGAGCTTTTTGGGCAGTATGCCGGGGCGTTTGCGCAGCGCTTCCCGTGGGTGCAACTCTACACGCCGGTAAATGAAATGTACGTTTGCGCCGAGTTTTCGGCTCTTTACGGCTGGTGGAATGAGCAGCTCAGCAGCGACCAGGCCTTCGTGACGGCCCTCAAGCACATTGTGAAGGGCAATGTACTGGCCATGCACGCTATTTCGGCGGTGCGGCCCGATGCGCTATTTATCCAGAGCGAGTCATCAGAATACTTTCACGCCGATAGCCCAGCCGCTATCAAGCCCGCCGAACTGCTCAATGCCAAGCGGTTTCTCTCGCTCGACCTCAACTATGGCCGGCGCGTCGATTCGGATATGTATGAGTACCTGATGGACAGCGGCATGACGCGCGAAGAATACCACTTCTTCTTGGAAAATAACCTCAAGCACCAGTGCATCATGGGCAATGACTATTACAAGACCAATGAGCACCGCGTGCGGCCCGATGGCAGCACCACGGCTTCGGGCGAAATATTTGGTTATCATGTCATTACTACCCAGTACCACGACCGCTACCGCCTGCCCGTAATGCACACTGAAACCAACCTCTGGCAAGGCCCGAAAGGCACGGAGGCCGTGGATTGGCTTTGGAAAGAGTGGGCCAATGTCCTGCGCGTGCGCAACGACGGCGTGCCCATCGTAGGCTTTACTTGGTACTCGCTCATCGACCAGGTGGACTGGGATACTGCATTGCGCGAAAATAATGGCGTCGTGAATCCACTGGGGCTCTACGATTTAAACCGCAACATTCGCCCCGTGGGCGAGGCCTACAAAAAGCTCATTAGCCAGTGGCAGCAGGTGCTACCCGCCCAAAGCATGTGCTTGCAAATGCCGCTGGTGATGCCCAACGAAAGCAACGATGCCTGGGCCCAAAAGAAACGGCTCGACGCGCAGCTAGCGCAAGACGCCCCCATCGCTTCGGCCGATACACCGCTCCAAAGCGCCTCTTAACGTTGCTCGTAGCGCAGCCTTTGCGAGTCCGCTACGAGTAAGCCTGGTTTTTCTTCTTTCACAGCTTACTACCTCCCATGAGATTTCAGGATAAAGTGGTCATTATTACGGGTGGGGCTGGCGGTATTGGCCTAGCCACGGCCAAGCGCCTAGCCTCGGAAGGCGCCCGCATTGTGCTGGCCGACCTCAGCCAGGACAACCTCAACGCCGCCGTGCCCGACGTGCAAAAAGCCGGCGCCCCCGATGTGCTGGGCAGCGTTTGCAACGTGGCTATCGAAGAGCAGGTAATGGCCACGGTGCAGGCTACGTTGGCCAAGTTCGGCCGCCTCGATGTTATCGTCAACAACGCGGGCCTTATGCAGTTTAAGCCCCTCGAAGAGCTGACTGGCGACGACTGGCTGCGCGTGTTGAACGTGGATTTGCTGGGCACTTTTTACTTCACCAAGCAAGCGTTTTTGCATATGAAGCCCGGCGGCGCGGTCGTCAACGTGTCAAGCATCCACGCTATTGCCACCGAGGCACTGGTGGCGCCCTACGCCGCTGCGAAGGCCGCCGTGCTTTCGCTCACGCGCTCGGCCGCCATCGAGGGCAAGCCTAAAGGCCTGCGTATTAACTCGGTGCTGCCCGGCGCCGTCGATACCCCCATGCTCTGGAATAACCCGAACGTGAAGTCGGGGGTAGAGAAAATCAATCCCGACGACGTGGGCAAACCCGAAGATATTGCCGCTGCCATCGCTTACCTCGCCTCCGACGACGCGGCCTTTGTGCAAGGCACTGAGGTGCGCGTAGACGGGGGCAGGCTCGACCATTTGTAGCCCTACCCCACCCGGTAGGGCTCATGCCCGGCTATTGCTTAGAGGTACTTAATCAGGCTGCGAAGGCAGCGATTCCGTGGGCGTATTGGCCGCGCTGCGGTGCGATAGCTTGTAGGTAAAGTTGAGCACCACGTTGTTTTTGGCGGCGGTATTTTGCAGAATAAACTGGCCCTGGGTAGTTTGGTAGTTGTAGTTGGCTTGGTTGACGTAGCCAGCCTGCACAATAATGTGCGGGTTGAACTGATACCCTACCCCCAGGTACACGCGGTTGCGCTCAAATACGGGCCCCTTGGGATTGAGGAAAATCTCGTCGTAAGCCGACAAAAAAGCCGTGCCCGGCGCGATGGTCTTGGCATTGAGGGGTAGGAAGCCATTAAGCCGGTAGCGAAAGCGCTGCCGAAACTCGGTGGCGCCGTCGCGAAATGCCAGCCAGCGCTGCTCGATGCGGTAGCGGTGTTCCAACTTCAGCCGGTGCGAATACTGCGTGAGGGTAAATTGCTCCCACAGGCGTTTCTCCACGTTGAGCGGGCCGGCGCCCAGGTCTTGGTAGTCGGAGGTGGAGTAGCGCCCACCGGCCACCGTCACCGTAAAGTTGGGGTCGATGTCGAAGCTCCCCCCCGCTTTCAGCTCGTTGTAGAAGTAATCGTGAAACACGCCATTGGTGCGCGCCTGCACCTCAGCAAAACCGCCCCACTTATTGCTGGCGCTACCCGGCAGCTGCACCGTGCCTACCAGCCAGCTGCCCCACGGCTGCACAGGGTTTAGGGGCGTTTGGGCCTGGGCCGAGCCGGCGGTTAACAGCACTAGCAAGCCCGCGATAGTAGAAATGCGCATTTGTGAAGCAGCAGCTAACATTTCACTACTGCTTCACAAAGGTACCAAGGCTTGATAGGTAGTATGGGGATAGGGTATATTTCACTAACGCCTAACTAAGCTTGCGTCAGCTCAAGCAAAACCAACAAGCCGTTTATGCCTTACTGACGCAAGTTTAATGCAGCATAACTTGTGCTTTTCTAATCGTGGATGTTGCACCTCGACTGTCGTGCAAGCGGCAAGGCAATACTACGCAGGCAAGCTATCTACCCGCCCTATTACAGCCAGCGATGACATAGATGATTTCATATTATTGCCTATAATATCGGAGATACCTATCCGGATTAATTGTTCGAAACATCTCCTCCCATAGGGGTAGCGCAACAGCAGTTTCCCACGTATCGTCATCAAATATTATCCAGCTATCTGCCCCTTCCAATAGCTGTTTTAACTGCGAAATTGTTTGCTCGTCGATGAATTTATGGCCATAATTAGCCGGTCCATGAAGTATTGTATACCACAGCACATATTCTAAATCTTCCATCCAGCTAGCATGCCATGCTTCCTCTGAGATTTCGCTCATGAAGTTGCTCAACGCTTGCTGTTTTTCATTTAGCCAGTTGCCCATACCTACTAGCCCATACCTACTAATAATCACACTTGAATAACGCCCACATTATACGCCTTTTCAATTGGTGCGTGGTTCGCGGCTGCAATGCCTTCTGAAATAACCTTGCGAGTTTCGAGCGGGTCAATGACCGCGTCGACCCAGAGGCGGGCGGCGGCATAGTAAGGTGATAATTGCTCCTCGTAGCGGGCTTTGATACGGTCAAGTAGTTCCTTTTCAGCTTCGGGGGTAATGACTTCGCCCTTGGCTTTGAGGCTGGCGACTTGAATTTGCAAGAGTGTATTGGCCGCGGCTGCGCCGCTCATTACGGCGAGTTGGGCGCTGGGCCAAGCCACAATGAGGCGCGGGTCGTAGGCCTTGCCGCACATGGCGTAGTTGCCGGCGCCGTAACTGTTGCCAATGATAACGGTGAACTTAGGTACTACGCTGTTGGCCATGGCGTTGACCATCTTCGCGCCATCCTTGATGATGCCGCCCTGCTCGCTCTGGCTACCCACCATAAAGCCCGACACGTCGTGCAAAAACACCAGCGGGATGCGCTTCTGGTTGCAGTTCATGATGAAGCGGGCAGCTTTGTCGGCCGAGTCGGAGTAGATGACGCCGCCCATTTGCATACCCGTTTTCTTCGACTTCACGATTTTGCGTTGGTTGGCCACGATGCCCACTGCCCAGCCATCAATGCGCGCCAGGCCGCAAATGAGCGTTTGGCCATACAGGTCTTTGTAGGGCTCAAATTCCGAATTATCAACCAGCCGGTTGATGATTTCCATCATGTCGTAGGGCTTGGCACGGTCCGACGGTAATTGGCCGTAAAGCTCCTGCTCGGGCAAGGCCGGGGGGGTAGGCGCTTTGCGGCTAAAACCAGCCGTGGGCTGCGCGCCCAGTTTGTCGAAGATGTTGCGGATGTGGGTGAGCGCTTCCTCGTCGGTATCGAACTTATAGTCCGTTACGCCCGATACTTCGGAGTGCATGGCCGCGCCGCCGAGCGCCTCGTTATCAATCGTTTCGCCGATGGCTGACTTTACCAAATACGAGCCGGCCAGGAATACTGACCCGGTGCCGCTCACTATCATGGCCTCGTCGCTCATGATGGGCAGGTAGGCGCCGCCCGCCACGCACGGCCCCATAATGGCCGAAATCTGCACAATGCCCATGCTCGACATCACCGCGTTGTTGCGGAAAATGCGACCGAAGTGCTCCTTATCCGGAAAAATCTCGTCCTGCATGGGCAGGTACACGCCCGCCGAATCAACGAGGTAAATAATAGGCAGCTTGTTTTCAATACTAATTTCCTGGGCTCGCAGGTTCTTTTTGGCGGTGATGGGAAACCAAGCGCCGGCCTTCACGGTGGCATCGTTGGCCACCACGACGCACTGGCGGCCCTGCACGTAGCCGATTACCACCACTACCCCCCCGCCGGGGCAGCCCCCCTCTTCCTGGTACATGCCTTCGCCGGCAAAGGCCCCGATTTCAACCTGGGCCGCGCCCTTATCTAGCAGATAATCGATGCGTTCTCGGGCGGTGAGCTTGCCCTTGGCTTTGTGGGCAGCCAGGCGTTTTTCGCCGCCGCCGAGGGCCACACGCGCCAGCTTTTGGCGCAACTGAAAGGTGAGTTGTTTGAGTTGGTCTTCGTTGCGGTTGAACTCGACGTTCATAACTGTACTAGGGGTGGGTGGGGGTAGGGAGCAAGAAAAAACCCGCCCTTGTGAGGCGGGTTTCAAAGATACGGAGTAGGACAGCCGCCAGCTTTAGCGTACTACGGCGGGCACAGTGCTCACCTGCTTGGTTTCGGTAGTGACGGTGCCGTCGGGGCTTTTGGTGGTTTCCTTTTTGGTTTTATCCTTACCCCCACCAAATACCGAGAAGTGCACGTAGCGCTTCGGGTTTACCTTGAAATCGGTAATCAGGGCATTGGAGCTAGCGGCCGTAGCATTAAGGTTGTTATACAGCAGCGTGTCGTTAATAAGCTTGCCGAGCGAGCCTTTTTGGTCAGTCAGGGCTTTGTTGACGCCGCTCATCGTGGTTTGGGCTTCGGCTAGCGTAGAGTTGAGGCGGCGCAGTGCCGGGCCAACCGGCGCGCTCTTCAGCGAGTCAGAAAGCTGCCCAAAGTTGGTGGCAATGCGGTCGAGCTTGGCCGTGCTCTTGTTGAGGGCCGCGCTCATTTGCGCGAAGTTGCGGGTAATCTGGTTGATGTTGGCCTGGTTGGCGGCAATCAGGCGTTGGAGCGCCTCGGTGCTTTGGCGGGCGCCCACCAGCGTGCCCTGAATGTTGGTTTGGGCATCCTTATTCAAGAAGCCGTTGATGTGCGCCAGCGTAGCGCCCACCGTGTCAAGCACGGGGAGGGCCTTGGCCTGGAAGGCATCGGCGATGCCGATAGCGGTAGTAGTGCGAATAGTTTCGCCGCCGGTGAACTCCTTGCTGTTGCGCCCCAATATCAGCGTAATGGTTTTGGAGCCAAGCAATGAGCCGCTGAGGCCGGCCTTGGTCGAGTCGCCAAGCGTAACGCCCTTAGCTAGTTCCAGCGAAGCCCTAATGTTGTTGCCTTGTTCGGGTTGCAGCTCCAGGTTTTTGACCTGGCCAACCTTGATGCCGTTGAGCACTACGGGCGCCCCCACGTTGAGGCCGTCCACATTCGGGTAAATAGCATAGTAGGTGCGGTCGTTAGAGAGCAAATTACTGCCTCGCAGAAAGTTGAACCCCACGGCCAGGGCTACCAGTGCCACTACGGCCAACAGGCCCACTTTTATTTCTTTAGACACAGGAGAGTAAATTTAAACGGAAGTAAGCCGACTAGAAGATGGTGGGGCCGACCAAAAAGGTTGCGTTGGGCCCGCTTATGCTGCCCTTAACGGCAAACGGCCTCCGGATGTTGGGGCCGGCCCTACCCCCCATCCTGGCTTACTCGGCTGGGCCGCCTTCCAGGTCGTGCTTATACTCGCGAAAAGCTCGGTAGATTCCGCCGGCAATCGCTTGCTGCCCAGCTTTATCATCCAAATAATTTTCTTCGGTGGGGTCGGTCAAAAATCCGGCTTCGACCAGCACGGAAGGCATCGTGGACTTCCAAAGCACCAGAAAACCAGCTTGCTTCACGCCGCGTGAATTGCGCCCCACGCTGGTGCGAAATTGCCGGTCGATGCGCTGGGCAAAGCGTAGCGAATTGGTGATATAGGCGCTTTGAAAGAGGGAAAACAGGATGTGCGACTGCGGCGAGCGCGGGTCGAAGCCGTCGTAGCGGCGCTGATAATCTTTTTCTTGCAAAATAACCGAGTTTTCGCGCTGCGCTACCCCCAGGTTTGCTTCGGTCTTGTGCAGGCCCATCGTCCAGACTTCGGTACCGCGCGAGCCGCGGGGGCCCGCATTGCAGTGCACCGAGATGAAAAGGTCGGCGTGGTTGCGGTTGGCAATGGCGGCGCGCTCGTCAAGCTCCACAAACACGTCGGTTTTGCGGGTGTAAATAACCCGCACGTCGGGCATACTGTCCTCAATTTGGCGGCCCAGTGCCCGGATAATCGACAGCGCCACGTCGGCCTCGTGGGCATCGGCGCCGTTGCAGCCAATGTCCTTACCCCCGTGGCCCGCATCGAGCACCACGGTGCGCAGGCGGTAGCGGCCGGGCGTGTGCAAGCTGCCGGCCGCCTTGTAGCGACTGACGTTGGCCTGGGCGTGGTATATGGTTTTGGGGGCTTTGGCGCGCTTGCTAGCTGTGGCGTGGGCCGTGGCTTTGGTGCGCGCAATTACTTTGGCGTGAGCAAGTTTCTTTGCACGAACAACAGCTTTGGTGTGGGCAGAAGTTTTTACGCGGGCAGCCACTTTGGTACGTGAAAAAGTGCGGACGCGGGTAGCCTTCTTGGTATAAGCAACTGCTTTAGCGCGAGTAGCGGCCTTAGTGCGGGCGTTGGCTTTGGCTGCTTTTGCGTGCGTGGTTGCCTTAGTGCGCACAACGGCTTTGGCGCGCTTGCTGGCTTTGGCATGGGTAGCGGCCTTGGCGCGCTTGCTGGCCTTGGTGCGCGCGGCAGTTTTGGCGCGGGTAGCGGCTTTGTGCGTGGTGATTTTGGAGTGCCTGGCGCGCTTTTTAGCCATTGCCACGCTACCCAGGCGGCGCTGCGCCGCATTGCCTTGGCCAGCCAACAGGCTACCAGCTACCAGCCAAAAGCAAAAAGCCAACCAGGCAATAATCCGCACGTCGGTCGTTGGGGGAAAAACCAAGGCCAGGGCAACCATTTGGAGGGTAGCTGGCCTCTTATCTTTGTGTTGAGCCTCAAAAGTAATTCGCTCGGTGGCTTTATTTAATTTGCTTTCTTCTAACGTTCTCTTTTTGGGTCTTTTTCGGGGCGGGCGCCGGGCGCTGACGGGCACCCTGTGCCTGGTGCTGTGGCTGCTGGGTAGCGGCCTGTTCGGCGCGCAGGCGCAGACCACTACCGATTCGACCAGCACCAACCCGCGCCGTGCCGGCTCGGCGCCGACCCAGCCGGTGCGCAACCTCAATTTTGACCGCAACGCGCCCCAGACGCCCGCCCCGGCCGGCGAGGTAAACCCCGGCCAACCTTCGGTGCCGGGCACGCTGCGCAAGGCGGCGCCCAGTATTAGGCCCGACAGCGCTGGCCTGCTGGCCGATACCAGCCGCCGCACCCGCGACTCGCTCAACCTAGTGGTGCTCAAGCGCCGCAGCCAGGTCGAAACGGCGGTGAAATACGCGGCCAAGGACTCGATTCAGTTCGACGTTAACAGCAAGATTGCCAAGCTCTACAACAAGGCTACGGTTGACTACGGCAAAATGGGCCTCAAGGCAGCCCTCATCACCGTCAACTACGGCACCAACACGGTGCAGGCCGCCGGCCGCCGCGATACGGTGAAGAACAAGATGGAGGGTACGCCCGTGTTTCGCGACGAGGCCGGCACCTACCAGGCGGGCGCCATCAACTACAATTTCAAGTCGAAGAAAGGTAAAATCGCCGAAGTCGTAACCCAGCAGGGTGAGGGCTACATTCACGCCGAAGTAGTGAAGAAGCTGCCCGACAACGAGTTCTACGGCTTACACGGGCGCTACACCACCTGCAACCTGGCGCACCCGCACTTCTACATCGAGGCGGGCAAAATGAAGGTGGTGCCGGGGCAGAAGGTTATTACCGGGCCCTTCCATATGGTGATTGCCGATGTGCCGCTGCCCATCGGGCTGCCGTTTGGCTACTTCCCTACCCCCCACAATGGGCGCGGGTCGGGCTTTATCATTCCCACATTTGGGCAGGGCGCGCAGCGGGGCTACTCGCTCACCAACGGCGGCTACTACTGGGCGCCCAACGACTACATCGGCGTGCGCCTGACCGGCGACATCTACGCTGGCCAAGGCGATGGGTTCGGCGGCTACGGCCTCGCCAGCGAGGTTACCTACCGCAAGCGCTACAAGTACCAAGGCAGCTTCCGGTTCACGTTTGCGCAGCAGTCTGCCAACCTCTATAACACGGCTGGCGTGGTGGGTACCGACTACACGTCGCCCTTGAAAACCAATACGTTCTGGGTGAGCTGGAGCCACACCCCTACCCCCCTGCCGGGCGGCGGGGTGTTTTCGGCCAGTGTGCAGGCGGGCAGCAGCTCCTACAACCGCGTCAACACGCTTAATGCCCGCCAGCTGCTATCGGCTACGTTTAGCTCGACGGTAAGCTATAGCAAAACGTCGCGCACGCTGCCCATCAACTACACCATTCAGTTGGCGCAGAGCCAGAACGTGCAAACGGGCGTGATGGACTTTACGCTGCCCAACTTCAACCTGGGTGTGGCGCGGCAGTACCCGTACCAGTGGCTGGGCATTCAGCCCAGCGGCAAGTTCTACGAGCAGTTTGCCGTCAGCTACAACCTGGTGGCCCAAAACCGCATCAGCAGCCTGGTGCCGGCGCGCACGCTCGGCGGCGATATTCCGCTGCTCGGTGGCAATAGCACGAGCTACACGATTCCGGTGAGCTTCGGCAACCTCGGCAACTTGCTGCGCAACGCCCAGAACGGCGCCCAGCACCAGTTTCAGATTACGCTGCCTTCGGCGGCCGTCCTGAACCGCCACATCCAGATTCAGCCCTCGGTGAACTACGGCGAAACGTGGTACGCCCAGCGGCTCAACTACGAGTATAAGTCTGCGGCCCGCGCTATTGAGATTGATACTATTACGGGCCTGAAAGGCTTCAGCCGGGCGTATTCGTACTCGGCTAATTTGGCGGCCACGACCAACTTCTACGGCTTGGTGCAGATTAAAGGCGACCACTACGTGAAGGCCATTCGCCACAAGGTAACGCCCAGCCTGACCTACTCTTTCTCGCCCGATTTGTCGAATAGCAGCGCGTTCCAAACCATTCAGACCTCTGAATTTCAAGACCTGCGCGATGCCTACGGGCGCTTCCTCGACCCGCGCGTGTTTTCGCGCTACCAGGGCTTTGTGTACGGCACGCCCACTAGCTCGCGGGTGAGCCAGTTGGGCCTCAGCATCCAGAACAGCATCGAGATGAAGGTGCGCAACAGCCGCGACACCACCGGCACCAACCCCACCAAAAAGGTGAGCCTCGCCGATGGCATCGACGTGAGCCTGGCCTACAACTTCGCGGCCGACTCGCTGCGCCTCTCGCCCCTCAACCTGAGCTACCGCGTGCAGGTGGCCAAGAAGCTGAACGTGGTGTTTTCCAGCTCGTTTGAGTTTCACCAGCGCGACTCGACCGGGCGCCTGCTCGACCGCTATCTGTTCAACCAAAGCAAAATCCGCCTGGCTCGCCTAGTAGCCGCCAACCTCAGCCTAGGCTACCAGTTCAACCCCGCCGCCAAGCCCAAGAGCAAGGCCAACATCCCGCGGGCCGTGGCCCCGTCGAACGACCCCACGCTGGGCTCGCCCCTATCCCAGGCGATGTACGCCGACTACATCGACTTCGACATTCCGTGGGAGGCCAGCGTGCAGTACACGGCTAGCTACACCACGGCGTCGGCGCCCATCCGGCCTACCCTCATTGGCGTCACGCCGCTGCTGTCGGGCAATGCCGTCACGGCCAGCGGCTCCGTCAAGCTCACGCCTAATTTGCGCCTGAGTACCAGCCTCAACTTCGATTTCCGGGCGGGTACGCTGGTATACCCTACCGTCAATTTCTACCGCGACCTGCACTGCTGGCAGATTTCGGGGCTCTGGATTCCGGTGGGGCCGTACCGCGGCTACAACTTTACCATCGCCGCCAAGAGCAGCCTATTGCAAGACCTCAAGCTAAACCGCAACAAGACGATTCTTAACCGGTAAACGCAACGTAGCAGTTAAGTTAAATACAGCCCGTCATGCAGACCGAAGGGAAGCATCTCGCGCGCTTCGTTGGATTAGTAACCCAACGGCGCAAGCGAGATGCTTCCCTTCGGTCTGCATGACGGGCTGCTTTAATGCTGTTCTGGTTATCCAGAACAGCATTAATCATTAACCCCTACCCCCAAACTCAAATACGTCCTCGCGCACAAACATGTCGCCTTCGGGGCGCAAGATGGCGAGGTTACTGATTTCCAACTCCAAGTTAAACGTTTGGTTATTAAGGAACTGTAATACCGGGCCGAGTAGCTCGGGCGTAGTGTCGTGCAGGGCCAGCGACACGTGGGGCAGCCAGAGGTCGGGGGCGCTGAACTTGTCGGTGCGCGAGCACAGCGGAGCCGCAATTTCTAGGATGCGGTGGTGCAGCTGGTTGAGGTAATCGGAGCGCAACACCGGAATATGAATCACCGGCCGCTCGCCCGGAAACATACCCAGCCCGGTGGTGTGGGCGATAAACGGCTGGCTGGTAGCCGCAATCTCGCGCAGGCCAGCCTTCAGCATCTCCAGGTTGGCGGGCTCCACAATCTGGTAGGTAAGGTGCGGCTCGGGAGTAGCCTGCACATCGGTGAGGCCAAATTCCGTTTCGAGGCTCTTGATGAGGGCGTTGATGTGGTCGGAGGCCGGCGAGGGCAGCAAGGAAGTTATGGCGAGCATGAAGGAGAGCCGCAGCAAAAAGAGAAAAGCCGGCGCAATCCTGGCCAGGACTACCCGCGGCCCAAAGCTATGTGCCACTAAGGGATATTACTCAAAAAGCAATCCGCGTGAGGCTGAATTGTGAAACTGGTGGCGACTGCATTTTTTGCAAAGCGTTTAGGTATGAGTACAATACGTAGCTCTCGCTGCCGCGCCGCGCCAGCGTAGTGGGGTACACATCGCCGGTGGCAAAGCTGCCCGTGCGGCTCACCGTCACAAAATCGTCGGTGCTGCTGAGGCGATACACCTGGCCCTGGGCGTTGCAGGCGGCCAGCAGCGTGGTGTTGTCGAGGAGTTGCAGGCCATCGTCGCCGGCTAGGTTAAGGCCCGTGGCCGTAACCTTGGTGAAATTGGCGGGGGTAGCAAGCGGCACCTTAAGCAGCGCGCCCTCATCAGACTTGGCCACGAGGAGGTAGCCATTGGGGTGGTACACAATGCCATTGAGGCCAAACATACCCGCTGGGGCTGCCAGGGCGCTATTTTCAAGAAATACGGACGCCGTGCCGTTCACATCAATCTTGTAGATGATGGGCGCATAGCTATCCGTGACGTAGGCATTGCCCGCGTTGTCGACGGCAATGTCATTGGCGAAGTGCGCGGCGGCGCTGGGGCGCAGGGCCCCCAGGTTGACGTAGCCGGTTTTGGCGCCGCTATCGCGGTTGAAGATGGCCACGGCGGCCAGTTTTTTTAGGGTTGCCGCCGTGGTACGAGTTGCGTTGTAGCCGGGGTCCGACACGGCTACTAGCAAGCGGCTGCGGTCGGCGTCGAGCTTCATCCCAATGGTTGAAATCAGCTGCGCATCGTCGGCAAACTGCGTGTAGGTGCCATCGTCCAGCACCTGCCCAATGCGCCCGGCCGTTTGGGAACTCACCAGAAAGTGGCTGTTTTTTTCGTCGTATTGAGTCCCCTCGGGGTAAAGCGCAGTTTGCGTAAAGTTTACCTGGCTCGGGGCGCTAGCGGTATTCTCATCTTTATCGCAGGCCGTGGCAAAGAGTGCCGCAGCAGCTAGCACACCTAAGCGAGTGGCCAGCAAGGGGGTAGGGAAGCGCAGCATAGCAAAAATTAAGCACGCGTGAAAACTGCCCCCTGTACGGCAAGCAGGGGCAAAAAGGTTAAGCCCAGCCTAGCCCGCGACAACCCTTGCTGTCCAGTTTTCCGTTAGCAACAACTTCATCTACCCTGTTGCTGCGCTGTGCCTACTCAAGCTACTACGGCCCCCGCGGCTATTGCGCCTTCTCCTCACCGGCGCTGGGGCCGCTGGCTGCTAGTGGGTCTGGGGCTATTGGTAGTAGGCTTCGCGCTGGCCATCTGGCTGGGCCTCGACCCCTGGCTGCGCCGCACCCTCGAAAAACAGGTAGCTCAAAAGACCCACGGCCAGTACCAGCTGACTATTAGCCGCCTAAAAACTAACCTGTGGGCCCGCACCCTGCACCTGCGCGGCGTGGCCCTGCACCCTACCCCCCGGCCACTGGCCGACACGCTGCCCCGCGTGCAACTGCGGCTGGCCCGCCTCGACCTCAGCGGCGTGGGCCTGCTAGCCCTGCTGCGCCGGCAAACGGTGCCCGTCGATAGCCTCACCCTCGACTCGCTGCAAGTAGCTGTGTTGGCGCTGGCTCGGCGGCCAGCGCCCCACCCTACCCCCCCTTTTTACCAGCAGCTACCCGTGCGGCTGGGCTACCTGGCCCTGCGCCACGCGGGCGGCAGTTGGGGGCCCGCGGCGGCACCGGTAGCGCAGCTGCCCAGCGCCGAGGTGGTGGCCCATGAGGTGCTATTTACCTCGGCAGGGGCCACCGATACCCAGCGCTTAGCTTTTGCCGCTGCCTGGCAAGTGCTGCTGCGCTACCCCCGGGGCCAGGTGGGCGGCCACACGCTGGCGCTCGCCAAGGCGCGTTTTTCTACACAACGCAAGTCGCTGGTACTAGACTCGGTAAGTATAGAGCCTCCCGCGCCGCGCCAAGGCAAGCCGGGCGCCACGCAGGTAGCCTTGCTGCTGCCCCACTTGCGCTTTACCCGCCTGCGGGCGGCTACCTGGCAGCACCAGCACCGCTTCCGGGCCGACTCGCTGGTGGTGCAACAGCCGCGGCTGGCGTTTCGGCCGCCCGTGGTAGCCCCGCCGCCCCTGTGGCAGCTGATAGCCCCGCTGGCGCGCCGCGCCGACATTAGCCATTTGCTTATTAATGATGCTTTTATGGCAATTACGGGGCTGCGCCACCAGCCGGTGGCACGGCATATTTACGCCGCGGGCCACGCCATTCGGGTTGACTCGCTGGGCGGCCAGGCTGACCAGGGCCGGGTGCTGTATGCCCGCAACTGGACGGCCCGCAGTGGGCGCCTTACGGCTGTGTTTCAGGCGCCGGCCTACCCCGCCAGCATCGAGCGGGTGGCGCTCGATACAAAGGCCGGCACGCTGCGCCTGACGGGCCTGGCCCTACGCCCGGTATTTTCACCCGCTCAGCTCAACCAGCGCAGTGGCCATCAAACCACGCAGTTGCGCGTGTATATGACTGAGCTGCGGGCGCAGGGCCTGGACTTCGGTTTGCTTTCCGACCACAGCCACGTGCGCATTGCCCGCCTCACCGCCGAAAGCCCCTGGATTGGCCTGAGCAGCGATGGGCGTGGCCCCCTGGGCAAGCGGCCCTCGGTGATAACCCCGGAGGCTATGCGCAAGCTGCACCTGCATATGGAGGTAGGCCGGCTCGACCTGCGCAACGGCACCATTGCCACCCGCTACCGCGGCATCGAAACGCCGCGCGTGGGCACCCTCAACATCAATCGCTTGAACGCCACGCTGCGCAACGTCAGCAATAACCCGCGCCACCAGACGATGACCCACCCCCTTACGGGCTCGGCCACGGCCTACGTGCAGGGGCGCAGCTATTTGCAAGTCCACCTTACGGCGCCGCTGCTCGACCCCGAAGGCCGCCACCACCTGTGGGGCAGCTTCGGGGCGTCGCCGCTCAGCATCCTCAACCCCATGGTTACGCCCACCAAGCTACTGGCTTTCAAAAGCGGAGAGGTGCAGCGCATTGCTTTCGATATGCAGGCCAGCCGCCGGGGCGTGGCGGGTACCATGTGGGCCAGCTATACCGACCTGAAAATTGAGTTTTTTAAATACAAAGAGGGCGAGCTGAAAAAGCCGCTTTTCACGCGCCTCACCAACGGGTTGCTCAACGGCCTCGTCATTCGCGACAACAACCCACGCCCCAGCGGCCGCTTCGTGACGGGCGACATGCGCACGCGCCGCGAACCCCGCAACTCGGTGTTTTCGGCGTGGCGGCAGGGCCTCATCAGCGGCGGCCTCCACAGCGTGGGCGTGCCCCAAAAAATGGCCCAGAAGCTGAGCCAGAGCCAGAAAACAGTTCCGCTTCCCTAAGGGCCGCCGCGCGGCGCGGCATCTTTTAGCTTCGGCGCCTACCCCCTCCAAAATAGCGCAGGCCGCGGCCCAGCGCCCGGCACTACTACGCCTAAAAGGCTGTTCTATCTTTAGAAACGGCTTTTTTGTGGTCGCTTTAGTAGCTTTTACCGGCTCTTTTGGCGGCTGACGCACCGGGCGGGGGGTAGGGAATTGCGCCGCCAAGGCAGCAACCCCTACCCCCGGTGCCGTACCTTTGCCGCTAATATCTTCTGCGCAATGATTTCTATCTCTGACCTCGACTTTCACTTTGGCTCGCGTACCCTCTACGATGGGGCGAGCCTGCACATTAAACCCAAGGATAAAATTGGCCTGGTGGGCCTTAATGGCACCGGCAAATCGACCTTGCTGCGCCTGCTGGTGGGCGAGTACAAGCCCGACGGCGGCTCCATCTCGATGAGCAAGGACGTGAGCCTGGGCTTTCTCAACCAGGATTTGCTGAGCTACGACTCGCACGAATCTATCTTGCTGGTGGCCATGCAGGCCTTTGCCGAAGCGCTCGAATTGCAAAAGAAAATCGACGCCGTGCTCTTAGAGTTTGAAACCGACTACCGCGACGAGCTGGCCGATAAGCTGGCCGTGTTGCAGGAGCGTTTTGAGGCGCTGGGCGGCTACACTATGCAGTCGAAGGCCGAAGAGATTTTGGAAGGCCTGGGTTTCTCGACCGACGACTTGCAGAAGCCACTCAAGACGTTTTCGGGCGGCTGGCGCATGCGCGTAATGCTGGCCAAAATACTGCTGCAACAGCCTTCGCTGCTGCTGCTTGACGAGCCCACCAACCACTTGGACTTGCCGAGTATTAAGTGGATTGAGAACTACCTGGCGGGCTACGAAGGCGCGGTCATCATCGTGAGCCACGACCGCGAATTTTTGGACGGCACTACCAATACCACCGTGGAAGTGAGCGGCGGCAAGCTCAACCCCTATGCCGGCAACTACTCCTTCTACCAAGAGGAGAAGGTACTGCGCACCGAGATTCAGCAGGGTGCCTACGACAACCAGCAGGCCGCCATCAAGCAGGCCGAGCGTTTTATCGAGCGCTTCAAGGCTAGCGCCAGCAAGGCGAAACAGGCCCAGAGCCGCATCAAGGCACTCGATAAACTGGAGCGTATCGACGCAGTAGCGCCCGACGCGGCCAAGGTCAACTTCAAGTTTACGTTTACGCAGCAGCCCGGCCGCCACATCCTGCGCATGGAGCACGTGGGCAAGAGCTACGGCGACAAGCTCATCTTTCGCGATACGCACGTACACATCGAGCGGGGCGATAAAATTGCGCTCATCGGGGCCAACGGCAAAGGCAAATCGACGCTGATGCGCCTCGTAGCCGGGGCCGAAACGCCTACCGCCGGCAAGCACCAGTTGGGCCACAACGTCATTATGGCGTTCTACGCGCAGCACCAGCTCGAAAGCCTGACCGTGGACAACGAGATTATCCAGGAGATGAACGAGGCGGGCTCGAAGCGCAACGAGATGGAATTGCGCGGTGTGCTGGGCTCATTCCTGTTCACGGGAGACGACGTGTACAAGAAAATCAAGGTGCTGAGCGGCGGCGAAAAAAGCCGCGTGGCCCTGGCCAAAACCCTGATTTCGGAAGCCAATTTCCTGCTGCTCGACGAACCGACCAACCACTTGGATATGCAGTCGGTCAATATCCTCATTCAGGCCCTGGAGCAGTACGAAGGCACGTTCATCGTGATTAGCCACGACCGCTACTTCGTGGAGAACGTGGCTACCAAAATCTGGTTTATCGAAGATTTCCAGCTCAAAGAATACCCCGGCACCTACCACGAGTTCGAGCGTTGGCAGGACGACCGCGCCAAGGCGGAAAAGCTGAACGGCGGCGCGGCGGCCAAAGCTGCCCCAAAGCCCGAGCCAAAACCCGAAGCCGCCAAGCCTACCCCCCCTAGCAACAGCAACGCAAAAAGCGCCCGCGAGCTGCAAGAGGTTGAAACGCGCATTACCAAGCTCGAAAAAGAGTTGGCCCAATACGAAGCCCAGCTGGCCGACTCCACCATCTACACCAATGCAGCGAAGCTGAAGGATGCCACTGTCAAGTTTGAGCAAGTGAAAAAAGAGCTAGCAGCCCAAACGAAACGCTGGGAGGAGCTAGTGTAAGCAAGCCGCTTACTTGTGACCCATAAAAATTTATAGCCAACGGCCGCCCCTAGCAAGTAGCTAGGGGCGGCCGTTGGCGTTGGCAAGGGGCTGAGTGGGCTGGCAGCAAAGCCTACCCCCTTCCTACACTGCCACCTTCTTTTTCAACCACTGCCGAACGGGTTCGTCGTAGAATTTCAGGCAGGCATAAGCAATGCCGACCGCGAGTAGGAATACCAGTACGGCCACTGGCAGCGCGTCTCGCCACGGTATCTTTTTGTCCTGCACCCAAGCGGTGTACGTGTAAATGAGGGGGTAGTGGGTGATGTAGATGGGGTAGGAAATATCTCCTAAAAAGCCGCACAGCTTTTTGGAGAAGGAGGTCACCACTTCGCCGCTAGCGCCTAAAAACACGATGAGCGGAAAGACGAAAATGATGCTTAGCGAGTCGTACAGCCCGTTCATCCACAGGTGCTGCGGGCCGCCCACCCGGGGCATGGCCAGCGCGGCAATGACCAGTAAGCTGCACCACAAAAAAGCGTTGTTGACGGTGCGCAGCTTGGCCACGCGAAAGAGCAGCAGCCCCGCAAAAAACGGGTACGCCATGCGAGCAAAACCGATGTGCAGTTGCAGCGGCTCCAGCGACCAGCCCCCAATAACGTCGCCCGCAGGGCTCGTGACGGCCAACTGCACCAAGGCCACCGCGGCCAAAAATACCAGGATGCCGAGGGCAAGCTTAGAAAATTTTCGGACCACCGTGGCGTAAAGAATATTGGCTAAGTACTCAAAAAACAGCGACCAGCCCGGTCCATTGAGGGGGTAGGTTTCGTTCCAGCCTCTAATGTCGAGGGCGGGCGGTACGGGCAGCATCAGGCAGCCTACTACCATGATAAGCAGCACCTTCCACCCCGGCGTCTGGCCGATGGCAGGCCACAAGGCCGAGGTTTGCGCATAAAAAAGCACGGCCCCAATCACCATGCCCAGCACCACCATGGGCTGCAACCGCACCAACCGCCGCTTAAAAAAACTACCCACCGTCATGGCCTGCCACCGGTCGTCGTAGGCGTAGCCAATGACAAACCCCGACAGCAGGAAGAAAAAATCGACCGCCAGGTAGCCGTGGTTGATAACCTGGTCAAGGTGGCTGGTGGCGTGGGCCTCGCACAAGTGGAAGGCCACAACCACCAGGGCGGCCACGCCGCGCAAGCCATCGAGGATGGGGTAGTGAGGTTTTGATACCAGAGAAGTAGGCGGCATACGGGGCGGTTTTGGGTGGGAAGTAGCGGGCACGAATATCGGGGGCGGCGCGTTTGCACCCGCGGCCCGGCGCGCTCCTGGTAGTAGCCAGGGCTGCCGCCGGCTTGCGCCGGCCGTAACTTTCGCCATATGCGCCTTCGCCCCTACCTGCCCCTGCTGCTGTTAGCCACGAGTTGCGTGCCCCTGGGCACCCCCATC
Source organism: Hymenobacter ginkgonis (assembly GCF_009755225.1). Lineage (GTDB taxonomy): Bacteria > Bacteroidota > Bacteroidia > Cytophagales > Hymenobacteraceae > Hymenobacter > Hymenobacter ginkgonis. Next base: position 475,789 of record NZ_WQKZ01000003.1, on the reverse strand, counting down.
ACCAACCCCAACGCGCCGTCCAGCCAGCAGGCCAAACCCGCCGAATACTACGCCGAACGCACCCTGCGCTACCAAGACTACATCTACGACCCCAGCGTGCGCAGCGTGCAGTGCTACGTGCCCACGGCGCAGGTCAACGATATTTTCAACCCGCCCATCGTGCCGCTGAGCCAGGACCAGCCTATCCGGCTGGAGTTTGATATTCTGGGCGAGCAAGCGCCGCGCCTCACGGCCAAGCTCATTCACTGCGACCTCAACTGGCAGCCCTCGCAGCTGACGGATATGCAGTTTTTGAGCGAGATAAACGAGTTTACGCTCACCAATTACCAAACGGCCGTCAATACCAAGGTGCCCTACTACCACTACGCCTTGCAGGTGCCGCGCGTCAAACTCAGCGGCAACTACGTGCTGGTGGTGCAAAACCAAAGCGGCGCGCCGCTGCTTTCGCGCCGGCTGCTGGTGTATGAAAACCAAGTGGTTGCGCGGCTAGAGCAAGGTATCTTGGCCGGTGGCCAAGCCGACCGCTACGCCTACCAGCAGCTCAATTTCAGCATCAATTACAGCGCCGTCAACCTCGTGAACCCGGCCGCGGAAGTGAAGGTGGTGCTGCGCCAGAATTTTCGCTGGGACAACGCCCACTACAACCTGCGGCCCACCTTCGTGCGCGATGCCGACCGCCTGCTCGAATACCAGTATTTCAACTTCGAAAATGCCTTTCCGGGCCTCAGCGAGTACCGCTACTTCGATGCCCGCTCGCTGCAAGCCAATGGCCTGGGCGTGGCGCGCCTGCTGCGCCAGCCTACCCCCACCCAGGTAGAACTGCTGGATGAAACTACCCGCAACGGCCTAGCCTACAACCAATACGTGGATGCCAACGGCCAACGTGTATTCGAGAACCGCGAGTTTGGCAACGGCGCCTACAACGCCGACTACGCGCAGGTTACTTTTCACCTCAAGGCTACGCAGCCGGCGCCCGGCCCCGTGTACATCTTCGGGGCGCTCAGCGACTGGCAGCTCAAGGAGGAGTTTCGCCTGGCGTATGACTCGTTGCAGCAGCGCTACACCGGCCGCGCGCTGCTCAAGCAGGGCTACTACAATTATAGCTACGCCTTGGCCCCCAAAACCCCGGGCGCGGCGCCCGACGAAGTGTACTTCGAAGGCACCCACACCGAGACGGAAAACCAGTACGATTTGCTCGTGTATTACCGCCCGCCGGGCACCCGCACCGACCTGCTCATCGCCTACCAAACGCTCGACCTCAACAAGCGCTAAGTATTGCGGCTGACCGTCTGGCTCCTACCCCCGCCTGCTGCGTTGAGGCTGGGCAGTGGCAATCCAATAGACTGGTTTTTGGCGTAAGTAGAAGCGTTCGACTAACGTTCGTTAGCCAACAATATTAGTTCCCGCTGGCGACGCTATTTTTTATAGGATAATCGCGTAGGGGTCAGGCAGGTTATTAAGGCCGACAATAGCATTTATTTGCCAGATTTTTTACCTAATATTATTAGCTTTTCGGCAATTTATTTGTATCTTTGGACATGCGTAAGACCCAGCTCCCTACCCCCCCGCCTGTGCAGCAATATGCCCGTTGCATCGACGATACTGCCCGCCCCGCCGGCTACATCGGCGACTGGCCCCAGGCCGGCCGCGTGTACCCCGTGCGCGTGTTGCCTCACGTGCGTACCGGTAAGGCCCATGTGCACGTGCTAGGCTTTTATGCCGAGCGCCCCTACGGTGCTTTTGCCGCCCACCGCTTCGAGGAAGTGGCTACCGTGTGGCTCAATTAATAGTTCGCCCGAGGCCGCTAAGCACCCGCTTAGCGGCCCTTCTTTTAGCTGTTTTGTTGGGCCCACCGTGCTGCGCACGCTGGGCTTTTTTGGCGCCCTACCCTACTCGATTACCTGCGCCGCCACGTCGAACGTAGCCGCTGGTGGTTGAGGATTCATGTCGGCTAGGGCTGCCACTACTATTTCGGCAATGGCCAAGTCGCGGGCGCGTTTGTTGTTGGCCGGAATGACGTACCACGGGCACTCGGGGGTGGCAGTGGCTGCCAGCGCCTCCTGGAAGGCTACCTGGTACGCATCCCAAAGCTTGCGCTCGACAAGGTCGCCGGGCTCAAATTTCCAGCGTTTCTTAGGGTTGTCGAGGCGCGCTTGCAGGCGACGGGCCTGCTCATCCTTCGAGATATGCAAGAAAAACTTTAGCACGCGCGTACCGTTGCGGGTTAGCAGCTGCTCAAAATTGGTGATATCCTGGTAGCGCTGCTGCCAGGTGTGCGGCTCAATGAGGCCGTGCACGCGCGTCACAAGCACATCTTCGTAGTGCGAGCGGTTGAACACACCGATGTGGCCGCGGCCCGGCGTGTGCGGGTGAATGCGCCACAAAAAATCGTGGTTCAATTCCTCCGAACTGGGAGTTTTAAAGGACGTTACTTCCACGCCGGCCGGGTTCACGCCTGTCAGCAAGTTGCGGATGGTGCCGTCCTTACCCCCCGTATCAATGGCCTGAAACACCAGCAGCAAGCTTTGGCGGTGCTCGGCGTAGAGATTTTCCTGGTAGTCGCTTAGCTGCTCACGTAGTTCTTCGAGGCGCTTATCAAGCTTCTTTTTGAGCGGAAACGGTTCCGTATTCGCGGGGTCGATGTCGGCGAGGCGAAACGGAGTGCCGGGTTGTACGCGCACGGCCGGGGTGAGGGGGGCAGCAGAGGTAGCAGTCATAGAGAAGGGTAGGAACTTGACAAAAACGGCGCGCAGCGGCCGCCAATCGGTTAAACGAAAGAGGCCTAGGTTACCGTTATGCTACTACGGTTTTTAGGCGCTGACAACCGGAATTTTTAGCGCTGAAATTGCCTTCCAGTAGTAGTCTTTTTTCGCTTACTGCCATGCCCTTGCTTCCTCGCTTTTTCCGCCAGCTGGCGGCGGCCTTTGGGCTGCCGGCCCTGGTGCTGCTTGCTGCCCCGGCCAGCCGGGCCCAGGCGCCTACCCCCTCCTCTTCGGCCGATGTACCTGCTAGCCAGGCGGCCGGCATCATCCGCGAAATCACGGAGGCGGTAGGCTTGCAGCCGCGCTTCGAGCTGCGCGCCACCTCGCAGGTAGACAATGCCGCCGCCGTGGTGTACAGCGGCAAGCGCTACTTGCTCTATAACCCCACGTTTTTAGCCGAGGTAAACCAAGCGGGCCACACCGACTGGGCCGGCATTAGCATTTTGGCCCACGAAATGGGCCACCACCTCAACGGCCACACGTTGCGCCCAGGCGGCTCGCAGCCGGAAGATGAGTTGGAGGCCGACGAATTTTCGGGCTTCGTGCTGCGGCGCCTGGGGGCTAGCCTGGCGCAGGCCCAGGCCGCTATGGCGGCCGTGTCGCCCGATGCGGGCTCGGCCACCCACCCCGGGCGCACGCCGCGGCTGGCAGCCATTAGCCGCGGCTGGGCCCGCGCCACGGCCCAAATAGTGGCTAGCACCAAGGCCGGCGCGGTGCAGCCTTCGGCCCAACCCATTGCCCTGGCGCCGCGCCCTACCCCCCGCCCCAACGCTGAGGCGGCTGACGCAGCTACCCCGGCCCTGCTGGCCCGCGGCGGCAGCGATGCGCCCGTGCGGCTGGTGGGCCAGCTTACATTTCGCAACAACCCCGAGGTGCCTTTCTACCTCACCAGTGCGCTGAATGTGGTGCGCTTGGCCGACGAAAGCAGCTCGGATGAAGACGACGCTACCCGCGTGCGCGACGCCGAGGTGGTGGGCCGCCTGCGCCGCACGGGCAATGCGGCATTTCCATTTGTGCTCGAAGACGGCCAGCAGCGCCCCCTTTTCGTCACGCCTCGCGGCGATGTATACGACCAAGAAGGCCAGCGCGTAGCCAAGCTGCACGATTAGAATTCAGGGTATTGAAGCGTGCGCAGTGAACAATGGGGCTAGCCTCAGGTGTTTACTGCGCACGCTTTACTACGCTCTGAATTCCTTATGCCCGAATTACCCGAAGTCGAAACCTACCGCCGCTTTATCAATGAAGTGGCAGTAGGCCAGACGATTGCTGGCCTAACAGTGCACGACACGCACGTGCTGGCCGTGCCCGAAGACGAGCTGCGCGCCGCCCTGCTGGGCCGCACCATCACCGGCACCGGCCGGCTAGGCAAAAACTGCTTTTTGGAGCTTGATAACGGTCGTTTGCTGGTGCTGCACTTCGGCATGACCGGCGACATTGGCGCCTACCGCGACGAGGCCGATGCCCCACGCTTCACCCGCGTGGCCTGGCAGCTCAGCGATTCGGGGCTCAACCTGGCTTTTATCGACCCGCGTAAGTTTGGCCGTATTCGCTTGGCCGACAGCGCCGCAGCCTATCAAAAAGCCAAGAAGCTCGGCCCCGATGCCCTGCAAATAACCGCCGCCGAACTGCACCAGAAGCTGAGCCGCCGCAAAGTATTCGTGAAGCCGCTGCTGCTCGACCAGGCCCTCACCGCCGGCCTCGGCAACTGGATTGTGGATGAGGTATTGTTTCAGGCTAAAATCCACCCCGAGCGGCTCGGCAATTCACTTTTGGAGCCCGAAACAACGGCCTTGCACGACGCTATCCAGCTGGTGCTGAGCACGGCGATTGCCCACGAAGCTAATTACCGGCATTTCCCAAAGTCGTTCCTCATCCATGCCCGCGAGTGGGACGATTCGGCCACCCCTGGCAGCGACGCGCATACCTTCTGCCCCCGCCACCCCAAAACCAAAATCGACAAATTTTATGTAGGCGGCCGGGCTACGTACACTTGCCCGCAGTGCCAGCCCGCGCCGTCGGTGTAGCCTTTACAAATACAAAAAGAACGTCCTGCTCAGACAAGCTCAGCAGGACGTTCTTTTATTAATGCGCTATTCTTCATTCGGTTAAGAAAGGCTAGTGCATGTTGCCCATATTCGATAGCAGCAGCGCGCATACGCCTAGCCCAATCAGCAGCAAGGCCAGTACGGAGAGTACAAAGGCGATGACGTAGTGGACGCGCCCTTTGGAAAAGCTGACGATAATGGCTGCCAACCCGTTGATAATCACCAGCCCAAACACGCCGCTGGCTATTGCGCCAGCATCGCCTCCACTGAAGCCAGCCACTACGAGCAGGAGCCCCAGATTAAGCACAATGGGCCAGGTAATTGGCTTTTTGCCTTCGGGCGAAGGCGGCGGCAGTTGCTGGGGCTCGCTCATATAATACCGGTTCGTTCGCTACGTAACTCTTCGAGGCGCGCCAGTTTTTCGGGGTCGCGGTAAAAGATGTTCATCGTTTCAAACGGAACGATTTTCAAATCCTTACTCACGATGTGCACGCAGGATTTTTTCACGGCCCGCACGTCGAAATTCCAGGCGTCCATGAATTGCAGAATAATCACCCGGAATAAGTTATCGTAGCTCAGATGGGGCGCCGACACCTGGGGTAGGCAGCACAGCAGCTGGTTGATTTCGGGCACCACCGTATCCACGGTATTGGCGGTGCTAAATAGCTTGAGCATGTGCTGGCGCAGGCGCGGGTCGCGCTCATACACAATGGTATTGCCGCCGCTAGTGAGCAGGTCGGCGGGGTCTACGTAGCGCGTAAGCGGAAATACTTCGCCGTCGAGCTTCAGGGCGTAGGCCATGGCCAGCGCGTCGGGGTTGCAGGGCACGGGCAGCAGGTCGTCGGCCGTGAAAACCGAGCTTTGCGCGATAATGCCCTGGCGCACCTCGGTGAGTGAAAACGAGTCGGTTTCGGGGTTGAAATTGTCGAGCCGCCCGGCCGCCTGGGTGGGCTGAAACGTGACGCCGCGCACGCAGCGCTGCTGCAAGGCAAAGTCGATGATGTTGCCCATCTCATCGTCGTTCAGCCCCTTTTGCAGCGTCACAACCAGCGTAGTGCTGAGGTTGTATTTGTTGAGGTGGGCCAGCGCTTGCATGCGCACCTCGCGCAAGTCGCGGCCGCGCATAGTCAGCAGCACATTTTCGCGAAACGAGTCAAACTGCAAATACACCTCGAATGCGCCCGCGTAGGTAGCCAGCCGCGCCACAAAGGCTTCATCCTTTGCCAGGCGTACGCCGTTGGTATTCACCATCAAGTGCTTGATAGGCTTGCGCTTGCACATATCCAAAATCTCCCAAAATTGCGGGTGCAGCGTGGGCTCGCCGCCCGAAATTTGGATAACGTCGGGCTCGCCCTCGTTGGCCACTACTAAGTCGAGCATGGCCTCGATTTCTTCGAGGGTGCGGTGGCGGCCGTGGGTAGGGCTGCTTTCGGCGTAGCAGGTGGGGCAGGTGAGGTTGCAGCGGTCCGTCACCTCAATCACAGTGAGGCAGGAATGCTGCTCGTGGTCGGTGCAGAGGCCGCAGTCGTAGGGGCAGCCGTAGTGCGTGGCCATGTTGAAGCGGCGCGGCGTCTCGCTGGGCTTCACGTAGTTGCGGATGCTTTTGTAATACTCAATGTCGGTGGCGATGCGCACCTTCTGCCGCCCGTGCTCGGGGCAGCGCTTGAGCATATACACGGCCCCGTCCTCAAACACGATTTTGGCTTCGATGCGCCGCAAGCACTGCGGGCACAAGCTTAGGGTGAAGTCGTAGTAGGTGTAGGGGCGTTCGGGCATGGAAGGTTAGACAATGAGGTGCTTATTCAAAAGACCCTTTTCTTCCTCGGTAAGCTGGTCAGTCCGCAAGTAGATAGTGGCTTTATCAGGCAATTTTAATGCATAATAGCCGGTTTGCCACCTAATGCTTTTGAACGCTTTGAATTGGACTACTAACTCCGCATCCGCTTCCTGAAATTTTAATTCCGCTACCCCTATCTTCACCCCGAAGTTGAGAGATTGAAATAGCGCTGGGCGCACAGCAATAATTAGTAAAGGCTTGAGGGTGTAGTAAATACCATATAAGAAACAGAAGCCACCATACGCAACCAATGACCGATGGGCATTAAAATAGAATTCTGCTCCTGCACCAATTATAAGCGGCCCGCCAACCAAGCGCACTGTTTTAATCCAAGCTGTTTGACCTAAATAATACTCACGTAAAAACAGCCTGATACGCTCAGACTTACTCAGTATTTGCTGTGACACTTTGTATTTAAAATAGCATTTGATATAGTCACTGCTCTAGCCGCAGGCGAGCGCGCAACCACAGCCAAACATAATACCCTACCCCCGCTACGCACGCCCACTGTAGCGCCGTGAGCCCTACCCCCGGTAGCGCCGTTGTAGGCTTTAAAAACTCCACCAGCAGGCGAAAGACTAGATACCCCGCCAGAAACAGCTCGAAGCGGCGGCCATTGGGTAGCGGCTGGCGGCGCTCCAGCAGCCAAAGTGCGCCGCCGAGCAGCAACAGAAACCCGATTTCGTACAAGTTGGTGGGGTGGCGCCGGATACCATCGCCAAAATTGATGCCCCAGGGCAGGCGGGTAGCGGTGCCGAAGGTGCCATCGGTGAGGCCGCTAAGGTGGCAGCCGAGCCGGCCTATAGCCAGCCCCAGCAGCAATGGAAACACCATGAGGTCGCCGCTACTGGCCGTGATGCCGAGGCGCTTTTTGGTCAGCTCTACCCCTATCAAACCGCCCAGGAAGCCGCCCACAATGGTTTTGTTGGTGGTGTAGTAGAGCCAGCCGCCGGGCGGGTGCAGCAGCAAGGCCGGGTGTTCGAGCAGGCCCAGCAGGCGCGAGCCGAGCAGCGCGCCGGCCGCCGCACCCACGAATATCCACTGCCGGCCCTGGTCGCTGATGCGGTCGGGGGTGCGGGCGCGCAGCGCCGTATAGAAGCGGTAGCCCAGCGAATAGGCCAGCACCTCGCACAGCAGGTGAATGGGCAGGTGAAACGAGCCTAGCGTAAGTTGAACGGGGTAAGTCAAACGAGTGGCAGAAAACAGGCCAGACGACGCTGCCGGCAGCGCGGGCGGCAGCCCCCAAAGCTACAAGCTGGCGTAAGTTAGCCGGTATGAGGATTCCAGTAGGCTTTATGCGCCCGTCATCTGCCAGCCTTGTGCTGCTGGGGTTACTCGGGCTGCTGCTGTGGGGGCAGTGCGCGTTTCACCTCAACGAAAGCGGGTCGAAGACGCCAGCAGCGCCTAATCTGCACCTCAAGACAACCGTGCGGGTGGTCAGCGTTGATAGCCTGAGCACCCACGGGCCCGAGCTAGTCTACCTCAGCATCGGCCTGCGCAACCAGGCGCGCCAGCCCCTGCAAGTGGTGAGCCTGGACGGCGCGCTGTTTTTTGACAAGCAGCGCCTGGGGTTCAATCGCCACCCGGTAGGGCGTGGGGTAGTGGTACCCGGCGGAGCCGAGCGCGTTTTTGCGGTGGCTATGCGGCCTTATCAAGCTGATGATACTCACCAGGGCACAAACTTCGTTCTATTGCGCGCGGCCTGGCAGCAGCGAAAGCTTGCGCGCCACCACAGCCAAGTAACTGTCTTTTACGCCTATCAGCCCTACCCTGGCACACCGGAGCAAGCCAACTGGCGCCGCCGCACCGTGCCTTTGGTACGCTAAGCCACGGCGGAACAAACGGCGAGTAGGCGCTACTCCCTACTCGCCAACAAAATATTCACCTAGGCAAGCGGTAAGTTAGCCGCCGTGTTTACTCCGCGTTTACCCCGCCCTGGGTCGGCTAGCCTGTTGCTTTTGGGCCTAGTGGCGCTGCTGCTGTGGGGGCAATGCGGCGGGCGCAGCGGCCCCGATTATGCCGTACGCGTGGTGCGCGTCGATAGCCTGCGGGCGCCTTTCGCGGGTGCGCCGCCTAGGTTGTACCTCACCCTTGGCCTGCACAACCGCGAGCGGCACGATTTTACGGTGGAAAGCATGAGGGGGGTGCTGGTTTTCCGGGGGCTTTACTGGAATGACGTTAACGACCCGCAGCGCCCGGCCGTGGTACCCAGCCACACCGAACTGCTTGTGCCGCTGGTGCTTTGCCTCACCGACTCGCTGGCTTGCGTGCCCGACTCGCTGCGCCTGCTGCAACGGGCGCTACGCGGCGGCACCGCCCGCGATTCTACCCTAGAACTGGAATTTGGCTTGGACCTAAATACCGGCAGCAATGTTTCGCTCCATTACCTGGACCGCAGCTATCCGCTGCCCGCCATGCGCCCGCGCGGCCGCCCCTAACGCCAAGGGGCGGGACAGCTACGGCTACCCCGCCCCTGGCGACTCATGCTACTTCGCCACTTGGATTACTCGCGTAAAATCTTCAACGTTAGCGGCCTATCATGGCCATCATGGCCTCGGGGTAGCGCGTGCCGGCGGCCGCGCCTAGGGGTAGCAGCTCGTCGAGGTGGCGCAGCTCGTCGGCACTTAGTTTCACGTCGAGGGCGCCCACGTTTTCTTCGAGGTAGTTGACACGCTTGGTGCCAGGAATGGGCGCCAGGTCGTCGCCCTGGGCCAGCACCCAAGCCAGAGCCAGCTGGCTGGCCGATACGCCTTTTAGCTTGGCCAAATCGCGCAGGTGGTTGACGAGGTGCAGGTTCTTGTCGAAGTTATCACCCTGAAAGCGGGGCGAGAAGCGGCGGTAATCGTCGGGCGCGAAGTCTTCAAACTTCTGGATTTCGCCCGTCAGGAAGCCCCGGCCGAGCGGCGAATACGGCACCAGGCCAACGCCCAACTCGCGCAGCACGGGTAGGATATCTACTTCCACATCGCGGCTCCAGAGGCTATACTCGGTTTGCAGCGCCGAAATGGGGTGCGTGGCGTGGGCGCGGCGGATGGTATCAGCGCCGGCTTCGCTTAGGCCGAGGTAGCGCACTTTACCTTCTTCCACGAGGCGGCTCATCGCGCCCACGGTTTCCTCGATGGGCACAGTGGGGTCGACGCGGTGCTGGTAATATAGGTCGATGTAGTCGGTGCCCAGGCGCTTGAGGCTACCTTCGGCGGCCTGCCGCACGTACTCGGGCCGGCCGCTGATGCCCCGCTTGGCGGGGTCATGGGGGTCGCGCACGATGCCGAATTTAGTGGCCAGCACTACTTTGTCGCGGCGGCCGGTGCTTTCCTTAAAAAAGCGGCCCAGCAGCTCCTCGTTGGTGTAGGGGCCGTACATATCGGCCGTATCGAAGAAGCTTATTTCCAGTTCTAGCGCGCGGGCCAGGGTTCGCAGGCTTTCGGCATCGTCGGTGGGACCGTAGAAATCGGACATGCCCATGCAGCCGAGGCCGAGGGCAGAAACGCGGAGGCCGGAGCGGCCGAGTGGGCGAGTTTGCATAAAGTACAGAGAATAACTTGCAGGGAACACTTGACGGTGAATAAAGGCGCAACGGGGCCGATTGTTCACCACTAGCCTGTTCCCTGCAAACGATTCCCGACCCCCGCCGCCCCGGCCGGCGTTACCTTTGCGGCATGAAAAAAATGCTGCTTCTGCCGCTGTGCGCGGCCTTATTCGCATCGGCCGCCACCCTAACTAGTTGTGGCAACGGCGGCACTACCGCTCAGGCTCCGACTACCCCCGCCGCCCAGGCCAAGGCGGCCGAAGACAGCGTAATGGCCCGCCACGACCGCCTCATGGGCCAGTCGGAGCAGGTAGTGGAGCTGGCGGCCAAGCTGCAAGCCACGCCGCGCCCACCCCGCCCCCTGCTGGCCAAGCTGCAAGCCGCCGACCAGGCTATGATGACTTGGATGCACCAGTACCAGGCCCCCGACAGCGCCGCCCCCGCCCCACAGCGCCTAGCCTACCTGCAAGACCAGCAGCAGCAGTTGGCGGCCATCGAAAAGCAACTGACTTCGGCCCTCGACTCGGCCAAAGCGGCCGTGGGGCGCATGCCTGCCGCGGCCACCGCGGCCCCTACCCCCGCACCGGGGCAATAGCCTTTTCGCGGACTTGGCCGGAACCGGATGGCCTTCATTTTTGCTTAGTAATTTGATGCTCTACCACGCTTTTTGTCGCCTTGCGGCGCCGGCTTTGTTGGCTGGCCTGCTCCTGGCTAGTTGCGGCGGCCCGGCCGCCACCCAAACCGCCCGCCTACCCTACCTCGGCGAGCCCGAGGTACGCGCCCCCGGCGATACGGTGTACCCTACGGTGCCCGCTTTCCGGCTGCACGACCAGGATGGGAAGCTCGTCACCAACCAGAGCTTGGCGCACAAGGTCTATATCACCGATTTCTTTTTCGCTACCTGCCCCGGCATTTGCCCCAAAATGCAGAGCGAATTGCTGAAAGTATACAAGCAATACGCTACCAATCCGGGGGTAGTTTTTGTGTCGCACACCATTGACCCCGACCACGATAGCCTACCCGTACTGCGCGACTACGCTCGCCGCTTGGGCGTGGCCGACAACGGCGGCCACTGGCAGTTTGTGCGCGCCAGCCGCGACACGGCCTACGCGCTGGCCAAGGCCTATTTCACCGGGGCCATGCCCGATAAGGCGGCGCCCGGCGGCATTGCGCACAGCGGCACCTTCGCGCTGGTAGACGACCAGGGCCACGTGCGTGGCCTCTACGACAGCCTCAACCCCAACGAAACCGCCCGCCTCCAGAAAGAGCTGCCCGAGCTGCTGGCCGAGGTGAAAACCCGGCAGGGCCAGCCGGCCACGGCGCAGCGCTAGGTGGCTATGGTGCTGGCTGGCCGCTCGTTTGCGCTTCGTTACCTGCTGCCACTGGCGGGGCTGCTGGCGCTGCCCAGCTGCTTCACCAACAAGGGCCACCAGGGCGAGCGCCTGTATGGCCAGCACTGCGCCAGCTGCCACGGCGAGCAGGGCCAGGGCATTGGCCAGCTGGTGCCACCGCTGGCGGGCTCCGATTATTTGGCCCAGCACTCGGCCTCGCTAGCTTGCATTGTGCGCCAAGGCCTGAAAGGGCCTATTGTGGTGAATGGCGTGAGCTACAACCAATTGATGCTGGGGGTGCAGGACACGACCTCGCACCGCCACTTATCGCCGGCCCAGATTACCAACTTGCTCAATTATATTGAAACCCACTGGGGCAACCACCCTGGTCCGGCGGGTGCCCGCACCATTGCGGGCACCGAGGCCGAATTGCAGGCCTGCGGCGAACGCTAAGCTACCTTTGTTTCATCTGTTCATCTCTCTGTTATTATGGGTCTCTTCGACTTCCTAAAAAAACCTGAGTCGGCCCCGGCCACCCCTACCCCTCCCACCCCGGCCGAAGGCACGGCGGCCCCGGCTTCTAAGTCGGGTCCCCGCTACCAGGGTTCCAACTATGTGGCGCCGCCTACCCCCGGCATTCCGCCCATGCCCGAGCCGCTGGCCCAGCAGGCCCCCGCGCCGCCCGAGCCGGAGTTCCCCTTCGAGCCCCAGAATATTCTGGAGCACTTGCTGCTGCTGGCCCCGGTGGATGAAAACGCCCGCCCGGCGTTTTACCAGGCTCTGCTGCAAGAAAACATTCTGATGGTGCTGGCGCCCGACGAAAACCTTAAGCCCGGCGAAGTACAACTCGAAGAAGGCCAGCAGATTCAACTACAAGTATTGCAAGATGGCCGCCTGCCCATCTTCACCTCGGAGGCACGCCTGCACGACGGCGGCCTCGACCACAGCGACATGAGCTGGGTGCCGATTCCGGGCCAGGCGTTCTTCGCCATGGTGCAGGGCCAAGACTGCGTGCTGAACCCCTTTTCGCCAGCTGGCAAGCTGCTGCCGGCCGCCGAAATCCAGGCCCTGCTGGCGGGCCAGCTCAGCCAGGGCGGTGGCCTACCCGCCGATGCCCAAGTGACGCTCAGCACCCCCGACCCGCTGCCCGAAGGGCTGGTAGAGTCGCTGGCAACTTTCGCCGCCACCCAGCCGGCTATCAACGCTATCTATGTGGCGCAGATGCAGCTAGCCGGCGACACCAGCCAGCCCCCGCGTCTGCTGCTAGGCTTTGCCACCACCGACCAGAACCCCGAGTTTATGAGCCAGCTTGGCCAAGCGCTGGAAGGCCGTACCGGCGATTTCCAGCACGTGGATTTGATGCTGCTCGATTTGACTTCGGACGAGGGTGTGAACCCGTACTTCCGCCAGCCCGAAGTAGCGCCTATTTACCAAGCGTAGGCTAAGAGCTAGTCTAAACTAGCACGTCCTGCTAAGCTTGCCGAAGCATCTCGCTCGCGCCATTGGGTTACTAATCCGACGATGCGGCCAAGATGCTTCGGCAAGCTCAGCAGGACGTTTTTATTTTTTGATTACTCAACTCCTACCCCTACTTTAGAACTACCGGCACCACTGCTTCGGCTTCTTCGTGGCGCTTCACCAGCTTGCGAAATAATGGTTGCAGCCCCACATAAAGTGCAAGCACCACGGGTATGGCGGCTACGGCCCAAATCAGGAGGGCCCCCAATTCGGCGCGCCATAATAGGTGCAGCACGCCCCAGCCTTGGGTGCTGATGAGGTGCTTTATCTGGTCGATGCTCAGGTGAGCCACTTCTTGGCCGTGGCCGAGCAGCGCGGCGCCCCAGCGCAGCAAAGGCAGCAGCAGCAGCACTTGCAGCGGGCTTAGCAGGTGGCATACTAGCTGCATAGCTGCCACATTGAGGCGCAGCCGCAGCGACACCAGCGTGCTGATAAGGGTGGTGAGGCCAAAGATGGGCGCCAGCCCAAACGCTACCCCCAGCCCCACCGTGAGCGCCAGGCTACTGGGAGCTAGGCCTGCCTTAAGCAGGCTCATAAACGGGTCGAGGAGCCGGCGCTGCACCCAAGTGCGAGGGGGCGGCTCGGGCAGCGCCCGCACGCCAGCGGCTGATATAGAAGTGATAGTCATGCGTAACTAGCCGAGATAATACGTGTTAGGTCCTACCCCCAGCCAGCCCGGCGGGGGTAGCGGCCAAGGTCAGCCGTGCTTTTTTACCCAGTCTGGCACAAAATGTTGTCTGACTGGCGTTAAGTTTCCTATGCCTAAGCCCCAAGCTTCCGTTTCTATCCTCCCTCCCCACCACCTGCCCTGGTGGCTAGAGCAGTGGCTGTTACTGCGCCGCGCTGCCCGCGAGCTGGGCGACAACGACCCCCTGCGGCTGGGCGCGGCCACGGCTTTCTTTACGTCGTTTGCCCTACCCCCCATCGTCATCATCTTGGTGCAATTGCTGGGCTCGGTGTACTCGGCGCGCGGCGCCCGCATGATGCTGCTAACCAAGCTGAGCCAACTGCTAGGCGCCTCGGCGGCCGGCATGGTCGAGCAAACGGTGCACAACGTGGCCAATGCGGGCCGCACCCGGCTCATTACGTGGCTGGGGTTTGCCTTTTTGGTGTTCGTAGCCACTACGCTATTCACCGTTATTCAACACTCGCTCAATCAGTTATGGCACGTGCGGCCGCGGCGTCAGCTTAGCCAGGTGGCGGTGGCGCTGCGCGAGCGCGTGCGCTCGGCGGGTGTGCTGCTGGCCACGGCGGGGCTATCGGTTCTAGCTTTTTCGGCCGATGCCGCGCTGGGGTTTTTCGCCAATGCCATTGCCGGCTTCGACGCCACGTTTGCCTACTACTTGGTGCAGGGCCTGAACGCAGTGGTGAGCCTGCTCATTCTGGCGGCGTGGTGTGGCTACGTGTTTCGCACGCTCAGCGCAGCCAAAGTACCCTGGCGGGCAGTGCGGCGCGGCGCGGTGCTCACGGCAGTGCTCATTGAGGCGGGCGAACGGGTACTGAGCTTGCTGCTGGTAGGCCGCGACCTAGGCCCCATCTACGGCCCAGCGGCCAGCTTGGTGCTGGTGCTGCTGTTCGTGTTTTACTCGGCCATGATTTTTTATTTTGGCGCGGCTTTTACCCAAGCCTACGCGCACCATGTGGGGCTCGACATCCGGCCCAAGAAGTCCGCTGTGCGCTACCGGTTGGTTAATATAGCGGAGTAAGTCACGGATGTAGCAGGTGGAATTATAGCCTCAACTTTGCTCATTTCTCCTTCCAAACGCCTGATTTTAAACTCCAAACCTTTCCTGCCAAATTCCCCATTGCCGCCGGCCGTACCTTTGCTGAGTGAATACCCCCGCATCTTTCGCCGATTTTAACCTCTCGGCCCCGCTCCTCCAGGCACTGGCCGAGCTGAACTTTACGCAGCCTACCCCCGTGCAGGCGCTCGTGCTCGCGCCCGCCCTCGAAGGGCAGGACGTGGCTGGCCAAGCGCCCACTGGCTCGGGCAAAACTGCGGCCTATGGCCTCGCCATCTTGGCCCAAATTGACCCCAAGGTGAAGGCCGTGCAGGCCATCATTATTGTGCCGGCCCGCGAGTTGGCCTTGCAAGTACGCGAGGCGCTCAAGTCGCTGGGCAAGTACCTAGAGGCGCCCGGCCTGCGGGTAGCGGCCCTCTACGGCGGCCACGCCATGCGCGACGAGGTGAAGACCTTGCAGCAAACGCCGCACATAGTGGTGGCTACCCCCGGCCGTTTACTCGACCACCTAGAAAAGCGCAATATCATCCCGAACCAGCTCAAAGTCATGGTATTGGATGAGGCCGATAAGTTGCTGGAGCTGAAATTTCAGCAGGAAATGGCGACCATCGTTAGCCGCTTGCCCCGGCGCCGGCAAACGCTCTTGTTCTCGGCCACCATGCCCGATAAGGTGATGGCCCTGGTGCGCGATTACCTCACTCGCCCGCGCATGCTGGCCGCCTCCGGCGGCCTGGGCAACGACGCCCACGGCGAGGCGGGCGCGGCCAGCATGCCGTCGTCGCTCACGCTGCGCGGCCACTTGTTGAACGCCGTGGAGCAAAAGCCCGCCGCCCTCTACCACCTGTTGCAGCAGCCCGGCACCGGCCAAACGCTCATCTTCGCCAATACCCGCGAGTTGGTGCAGGAGCTGGCGCAGTTTCTGCGCGGCCGGGGGGTAGCTGCCGAGGTACTGCACGGCAAATTGCCCCAGCCCGAGCGCGACAAAGCCCTCATGAAGCTGCGCAATAACTCGGCGCAGGCCTTGGTAGCCACCGACGTAGCTGCCCGCGGCCTCGATGTGCCTTCGCTCGACACGGTCATCCAGTACGACCTGCCGCATGATGCCGAAACCTTCCAGCACCGCGCCGGGCGCACGGCGCGGGCGGGCGTAGCGGGCACCGCCCACCTGCTCGCTACCCCCCCCGAGCAAACCAGGGTACAGGGCTGGCCCGCCGCCCAAGATGTGCAGTGGGCCCGCCTAAGCCCGCCGCCTCTGCCCGCCGCCAGCGCCCCGCGCCCGCCCCGCCCCGAAACGGTGACGCTCCACGTTACGGCCGGCAAAAAGCACAAAGTGAGCGCCCACGACTTGGTAGGTGCCTTCGTCAACGTGGGCGGCCTCGACCGCGAAGCTATTGGCCGCATCGAAGTGTTCGATTTTTATTCGTACGTGGCCGTGCCGCGCGCGCAAGCCGCGCAATTGCTGGAGCGCCTGAATGGCGCCAAGGTAAAAGGCGTGAAAGTGCGCGTAACGGATGTGGATTAAGTAAGGAATTATCGTAAAAAGGGACCGTTATGCCGAGCGCAGCGCAGCATCTCGCGTGCAGCAGTAATTTCTAACGCCAGGGGTTACTGCCCCACGCGAGATGCTGCGCTGCGCTCGGCATAACGGTCTATTAGAAAGCTGTCTATCCTTGCTTTCAATTAATGCCTCTATCGCCAACCCCTACCCCCTCCCTACCACGCCAGCTGCTTTTTATTTGCAGTCAAAACCGCTGGCGCAGCCTCACGGCCGAGCGCCTTTTTGATGAGCATCCGCTGATGCAGGCCCGCTCGGCAGGCACCGAGCCGGGCGCGCGGATACGGGTTTCGGCCGGGCACCTGGGCTGGGCCGACATCGTATTTGTGATGGAAAAACGGCACGCCGACCGCCTGCGCGCCAAGTTTCAAGACGAGCTGCGCGGCAAGGCAATTATCAACCTGCGCATCCCCGACGACTATCCCTTTCAGGACGCGGCGCTTATCGACTTGCTGCGTGCGCGGCTGCACGATTACTTCGGCACCGATATTCTGCACCTGCCGTAGCGGGCGCGGCCCGTACTTTTGCGGCCTATGGAATTTACCGTTGGTCAGATTGCCCACGTGCTGGGCGGCACCGTCGAAGGCGACGCCACCGCTGCCGTTACCGGCCTGGCAAAAATTGAAGAAGCCGGCCCCGGCTCCTTGGCGTTCCTGGCGAATGCCAAATACGAGCCCTACCTCTACACTACTGGCGCTACCGCCGTCATTGTCAGCCCCGAGTTGATTTTGCGCCAGCCGGTAAGCCCTACCCTCATCCGGGTAACCGAGCCCTATTTGGCCTTTACCAAGCTGCTCGAATTTTACCAGCAAGCGACCCGCACGGCGCGGCGCGGCGTTGAGCAGCCCGCCTTTATGGGCGAGAGCTCCACAATTGGCGCCGGGCATTACCGCGGCGCTTTTTCGTACATCGGCGAGGGCTGCGTGCTGGGCGAAAACGTGCTGATTTTTCCGCACGCCTACATCGGCGACCGGGTGCGCATCGGCGACAATAGTATTATTCACGCGGGGGCCAAGATTTATTCCGACACCGTCATCGGCCAGCGTTGCGTGGTGAAGGCCGGCGCAGTCGTGGGCACCGATGGCTTTGGCTTCGCGCCGCAGGCCGACGGCTCATACAAGGCCATTCCGCAGATTGGGAACGTGGTGCTCGAAGACGATGTGAGCATCGGCGCCAACGCCACCATCGACTGCGCCACCATGGGCAGCACGGTGGTGCGGCAAGGCGCTAAAATTGACAACCTTGTGCAACTGGCGCACAACGTGGAAATTGGCCGCCACACCGTGATAGCGGCTCAAACCGGTATTGCGGGCTCGGCCAAAGTGGGCGACTATTGCGTGTTGGCCGGGCAAGTAGGCATGGCTGGCCACGTATCGCTGGCCAACAAAACCACCGTCACAGCGCAGGCTGGTATCGGCAAAACGGTGCGGCAGGAAGGCCAGATTTTGCAAGGCTCTACCGCCTTCGATTTTAAGCAGAACCAGCGGGCCCAGGTTGTTTTTCGGCGCCTGCCCGAGCTGGAACAACGCGTGGTGAACCTCGAAAAAAACCAGCCAGCGCCGGAAAAGCTTTAGCTTTGCACCCGGTTTGAGCCGTTGGCTGTTAGCTGTTAGCTGTTAGCGACGTTCTGACTTCTTTTTTTAGCTTTCCTGACCCCAAAGCTATTAGCCAACAGCTGACAGCTAACAGCTTCTAAATGAACGACAAACAACACACCATCAAGGCCCCCGTTACGGTGCGGGGCATTGGCCTCCACACTGGCGCCGAGGCTACCATGACTTTCTGTCCTGCGCCCGTGGGCCACGGCTACAAGTTTCAGCGCGTTGATTTGCCTGGCCAGCCCCTCGTGGATGCCGACGTCGACAACGTGGTGGACCTTTCACGCGGGACGACCATTGAGCAGAACGGCGCTCGCATCAACACCGTGGAGCACACGCTGGCGGCGCTAGTGGGCTTGCAGCTCGATAACGTGCTCATCCAGCTCAGTGGCCCCGAGCCGCCCATCATGGATGGCTCGTCGTTTGAGTTCATCAAGGCCCTTAATACGGTGGGCTTTGAGGAGCAAAATGCACTGCGCAACTATTACGAGATTCCCGACACTATCCGCTACATGGATAATGCGCGGGGCGTCGAAATAGCAGCCCTACCCCTCTCCGACTACCGCCTCACGGTGATGGTTGACTACAACTCGCCGGTCCTAGGCTCGCAGCACGCGTCGCTCACCGATATTGGGCAGTTTAGCGACGAGATTGCTTCGTCGCGCACTTTCTGCTTCTTGCACGAGTTAGAATACCTCTACAAGTCAAACCTCATCAAGGGGGGCGATTTGAGCAACGCCATCGTGGTCGTTGACCGCGCCGTGAGCGAAGACGAGCTCGACGAACTCGCCGCCATGCTGGGCAAGCCCAAGGTGTCGGTAAAAAAGGAAGGCATCCTCAACAACGTGGACCTGCGCCACAAAAACGAGCCCGCCCGTCACAAGCTGCTCGACCTCGTGGGCGACCTCGCCCTGGTAGGCCGCCCGCTGAAAGGCCAGATTCTGGCCGCTCGCCCCGGCCACGCGGCCAACGTAGCCTTCGCCAAGCGCATCAAAAAGCGCATGCTCGAAGACCGCACCAGCGCGGTGCCAGTGTACGACCCCGCCCGCGAGCCGGTGATGGACATTAACCGCATTATGCAGGTGCTGCCGCATCGCTACCCCTTCCTGCTGCTCGACAAGGTCATTCACCTTGACTCGCAGATGGTGACGGCGGTGAAAAATATCACCATGAACGAGCCCTTTTTCCAGGGTCATTTTCCGGGTAATCCTGTGATGCCCGGCGTGTTGCAGATTGAGGCCATGGCCCAGACTGGCGGCATTTTGGTGATGAATACCGTACCCGACCCCGAGAACTATTGGCAGTATTTTTTGGGTATTGAGAATGCGCGCTTCCGCAAAAAGGTACTGCCCGGCGACACCGTTATTTTTCATTGCCAGCTCACGGCCCCTATCAAGCGCGGCATTGCCAAAATGAAAGGCCAGGCCTTTGTGAATGGCAAAGTGGTGTGCGACGCCGAGATGAGCGCCGCCATCGTGCGCAAGGATAACGTTTAGTTTAATTATGAAGCTATTGAATTATGGGCTATAAGCTGGCGTTTACCCTCCCAAATTGCTTGGCTTATACCCACTTAATTCTTAACTCATAATTTATAATCCATCAATTCCCAAAAATGATTTCTCCGCTCGCCTATATCCACCCCGCTGCCCGGCTTGCGCCGGGGGTTACCGTCGAACCGTTCACTACCATTGCCGGCGACGTGGAGATTGGCGAAAATACTTGGATTGGTCCCAACGTGACCATTATGGATGGGGCGCGCATTGGCGCGCACTGCCAGATATTTCCGGGCGCCGTGGTATCGGCTATTCCGCAAGATTTGAAGTTTGCTGGTGAAGTAACCACGGCCCACGTGGGCGACTACACTGTGCTGCGCGAGTGCGTGACCGTGAATCGCGGCACCATCGACCGCGGGCGCACCGTGGTGGGCAGCCACTGCCTGCTACAGGCCTATGTACACATCGCCCACGATTGCCTAGTGGGCGACCACTGCGTTATCTCCAATGCTACCCAAATGGCGGGCCACGTGCAAGTGGGCGAATGGGCAATTATCGGCGGCACCACGGCCATTCACCAGTTTACTAAGATTGGCGCGCACTCCTTTATTGCGGGGGGCTCGCTGGTGCGCTCCGATGTGCCGCCTTTTGTGAAAGCCGCTCGCGAGCCGCTTACCTACGCTGGGGTTAACTCGGTGGGCATGAGCCGCCGCGGTTTTTCCGAAGCGCGCATCCACGAAATTCATGAGTTGTACCGGCTGCTTTATTTGAGCGGTATGGGCATGCAAGATGCCCTCACGCGCATCGAGGCCGAAGTGCCTTTTTCGGTGGAGCGTGATACGGTAGTGGAGTTTGTGCGCGGCGCCGAGCGCGGCATTATTAAAGGCCCCGGCCGCCGCAAAAGCGAAGAAAGTGCAGATTAAAGCCCACGGGCTGGGCCGTCGCTACGGTCGCCAATGGATTTTTAAAGGCCTGAGCCACGATTTTCGGCCCGGCACGGCCACGGCGGTGCTGGGCCCCAACGGCGCGGGCAAGAGCACCCTGCTCAGCATTTTAGCAGGCCAGCTCCTACCCACCGCTGGCGAGCTGACCTATACGCTGGGCGGCCAGCCGCTGCCCGTGGCCGAGGTGCCGCGCCAGCTCGCTTACTGCGCCCCCTATCTTGAACTGCCCGAAGACTTTACGCTGCTAGAACTGCTAGCCTTTCACACGCGCCTCAAACCGCTGCGGCCGGGCCTTACCCCCGCCGCGTTGGTTGAGCTCATGTACTTGCAAAAGGCGCGGCACCAGCCGGTGCGCGAGTTTTCGTCGGGCATGAAGCAGCGCCTCAAGCTAGGGCTGGCGCTGTACGCGGCAGCCCCGCTGCTGCTGCTCGACGAGCCCACCACCAACCTAGATGCCACCGGTGCGGCCTGGTATCTGGAGCACGTGGCGCGAGTGCGCGACGCGGGCCGGCTGGTTATCGTTTCCTCCAACGTGCCGGCCGAATATGCCTTTTGCGAGGCGCAAGTGCGGATTACGGACTTCCAGTCGTAGCCCGGGGGTAGGGAATGGAGTGGCGGGCAGCCGTATGTTTAACGAAATTATTCCACCTTTTACCCCATGCCTACCCCCCCTTCTAGCCCCGAAGAGGCCTACCTAGCTGCCGAGCGACGGGCGTCTCAACCCAGCGAATACGTGAATGGGGAAGTGCTGCCAATGCCGGCCATGAGCGAGGCGCACGCCATGCTGGCGGGCAATATCTGCACCAGCCTGGCCCAGCAGCTAAACGGCCGCCCCTGGAAAGTGCAGGGTAGCCACCGGCGCCTATACGTGCCCGACGGCCCGCTCTATACCTACCCCGACGCGGCGCTGGTGTGCGGCGAAGCGGAGTTTTGGCCCGATGGCCACCACGATAACCTGCTCAACCCCAGCCTACTAGTTAAGGTATTGCCCCACGCAATGCCCGCGCATTTTGCCCAGGTATTTGAGTCGTACTACCGCATTCCAACGGTGCAGCACGTGCTGCTGGTAACGGAGTACGCGGCCCGCGTGTCGCTAGGTTCGCGCAATGAAAACGGGCTGCTGAACGTGTATGGCTTTACCGGGCTGGACGACGTGATTTTGCTACCCGATTTGGGCATGGAACTGCCGCTGGCCGAAATTTACCAAAACGTAGCCCTGCGCGCCTGAGCCTGCGGCAGCTGGCCAATCAGAAAAAATGAAGGTCGAATAAAACCCATTTCGGCTCCGGCCGTATCTTCGCAGCTCCGTTAGAAACCTTATTTATTCACTTCCTGCTGCCCTTTTTGCCATGCGACAGTACGATAACCTGGACGACGACGCCCTCGAAGACGACGATAACCTAGACACTTTTGCACGCACCGGCGGGGCCAAAACCCGCGGCTCGGGCGAAGACCAGCTGTCGGCCAAATACGCCGACTACCTGATGTGGCGCGATACCGGCTCTTCGCACGATGAGGCACTGGACCTCGCTTCGATGACCGAAGACGAGTTTTCGACCGCCGAAGCGGCTGAAGACCCCGATGGCAGCATCGGCCTGAGCCCCTTGGAAGATGACGACCTCGACGCCGATGATGACGATGACGACTCCTTCGGCAGTGGTGGCTCGCGCGGCCGCAGCCGCGGCGACGACTACGACGATTTCTAAGCTAGCCTAGCTAGAGAAGCTTAAAAACAGGAACGTCCGGCTACCCTTAGGGTTGGCCGGACGTTCCTGTTTTAGTGCCCTACCCCTTACTTGCTGCCGAACACACGCTTCAGAATAGCGGTTGACTGGGCGGCCGGGTTCTGGCGAATTTTGGCTTCCTGCTGGGCCAGCAGCACAAACAGGCCATCTACGGTTTGGGCCGTTACGTAGTCGGTGAGGTTGGTTTTGGCGGGCGTCATGAGCGGAATTTTATTGTAGCGCTCGATGAGCTTGCTGTAGGCTGCATTGGCGCCTACTTGGTCGAGGCTCTGCACGATGCTCGGGCGCAGGGCCGCATTGAGGGCCGCCTCCGAATTCTTGCGCAGCAGCACGGTAGCGGCATCTTTGCTACCGCTCGTTACGAGCGTGAGGGCATCGGTGAGGGTAAGCTGCTGCACGGCATTGAGAAAAATATCCTTGGCGGCGGGCGCGGCGGCTTCGGCGGCGCGGTTGAGCAAGTTGGTTACTTGCTCTACGGCCTGCTTGCCCAGCGGCAGCGAGCCAAGGGTAGTAGCCACGAGCTGCGCATCGGGCGGAAACGGGATGCGGATATCGTCGTTGAGGTTAAACCCATCGGGTTCCGAAGCAAAGGCAACGGCTTTGGTAACGCCGGTGGTGAGGGCTTCGCGCAGGCCCGTACTCGCCTCGGCCTCGGTGAGGGGCGCTACGGGCGCAGCAACCGGCGCGGGGGTAGTTGCCGCCGCTTTGGTAGTGGTGGTAGCTTTTTTAGCGGGGGTAGCCTTGGCGGGGGTAGCCGCTTTTTTTACCACGGTAGTCTTTTTAGTAGTCGTGGCTTTTTTGGTAGTTTGGGCCAGGGCTGGCACAGCACCGAGCAACGCCAGCGCTAGTAATACATTTTTCATAAACTAAATAAGAGGAAATAGGTGGGGCCCAAAAACCAGACGGCTCGTATAGCTGTCCTGCAAGCACCCGTTGCAAAGGTCCTTCTTAAAACCCTGCCAAACTATCCCTACCCCCTCGATGGACGTTGAAATCATGACAATCGGCGACGAGCTGCTCTACGGGCAGGTCGTGGATACCAATTCGGCTTTTATGGGCCAGCAGCTGGGCCGCCTGGGCCTGCGTGTGCGCCAGATTACGAGCGTGAGCGACCGCGCCGACGAGATAGTGGCGGCCCTGGACCTGGCTCGCCAGCGCGCTAAAGTTATCTTGATGACTGGCGGCCTCGGCCCCACCAAAGACGACCTCACCAAGCACGTGCTGGCCCGCTATTTTGGCCGCGAACTGGTGCTACACGAGCCCACGCTGCGCCACGTAGAGCAGATTTTCCAGCGCTTCAACCGGCCCATGCTCGACGTAAACCGCCAGCAGGCGCTGGTGCCGGCTGGCTGCGAAGTACTATTCAATGCCGTAGGCACCGCGCCCGGCATGTGGCTAGAGGACCAGGGCACGGTGTTCATCAGTATGCCCGGTGTGCCCTTCGAAATGAAAAAGCTGATGACCGATGAGGTGCTGCCCAAGCTGCAAAGCAAGTTTCAGCTCGCCCCCATCGAGCACGTGGTGGTGATGACGGCTGGGCTGGGCGAGTCGTTTTTGGCCGAAAAAATTAAGGACTGGGAAAACGCCCTACCCCCTACTATTAAGCTGGCCTACCTGCCTAGCTTGGGCAGCGTGCGCCTGCGCCTCACTGGCACCGCCGACGGCCAGCCCGACCTGCGCGCCCGCATGCTGGCCCTCCTACCCCCCCTGCGCGAGCGCATCGGCGACTACATTTTTGCCGAAGAAGACTCGCCGCTTGAAGTGGTAATCGGCCAGCTGCTTAAAGCCAAAAACTGGCAGCTCGGCACCGCCGAGAGCTGCACTGGCGGCGCGGTGGCGGCCCGCATCACCAGCGTACCCGGCAGCTCGGCTTATTTTCGGGGCAGCGTGGTAGCCTACGATAACGACCTTAAGGAGAGCCTATTGGGCGTAAACGCCGAAACCCTGGCCCAGCACGGCGCCGTGAGCGAAGCCACCGTGCGCGAAATGGCCGAAGGCGCCCGTGCGCGCCTGGGCTGCGATGTAGCGCTGGCCACCAGCGGCATTGCCGGCCCCGGCGGCGGCACCCCGCTTAAGCCAGTGGGCACCATTTGCATTGCCTGCGCTACCCCCAGCGGCACCGTGAGCCGCCAGATTAACATCGACCGCGGCCGCCAAACCAACATCGAGTACACGACCCAGGCCGTGCTTATCCTGCTGTGGCAGCAATTGGCCGGCCACCGCGAGGCAGCGCTACTGAAGGTATAAAACTGATTATCAGACGAAAAGGGGACGTCCTGCTGACGACCGAAAGCATCTCTACCCCATCGTTATATGAAGCGGTGGAGATGCTTTCGGTCGTCAGCAGGACGTCCCCTTTTCGTCAAAGATTTCTAGGCAACTACTGGTTCGGAAACAGCCATGGGAGCACCGGCGAGTATCTCGGGGCTGGCAGCGGCCGCGTACTTCTCGAAGTTGGCGACAAATTTATTAGCCAGCGCATTAGCGGCTTGGTCGTAGGCGGTTTTGACGGCCCAAGTGCGGCGCGGGTCCAGCAAATCGGTGGGCACACCGGGCACGGCACCGGGTACTTCCACCCCAAATACTGGGTGCGGGCGAAACTTTACCCCGTCGAGTTGGCCCGTGAGCGCGGCCGTAATTAAAGTGCGGGTATGGCTGAGGCGCATGCGGCGGCCGGTGCCGTAGCCGCCGCCCGTCCAGCCGGTGTTCACGAGCCACACGTTCACCGCGTGCTCGTCCATTTTTTGGCCTAGCATTTCGGCGTAGCGTGTAGGATGCAGGGGTAGGAACACCGCCCCGAAGCAAGCCGAAAACGTAGCCTGCGGCTCCACAATGCCCATTTCGGTGCCTGCTACCTTAGCCGTGTAGCCCGACAGGAAGTGGTACATGGCGTGGCTTTTGTCGAGGCGGCTAATGGGGGGTAGCACGCCCGTGGCATCAGCCGTGAGGAAGAAAATGTGCGTCGGCACCGGCCCCACGCTCGGCACCGCGATGTTGGGGATGTACGTGATGGGATAGGCGGTGCGCGTGTTTTCAGTCACCGATTTATTGGCGTAGTCCACGGTGCGCGTGCCCGGCACAAAGCGCGTATTCTCTACGATGGCGCCGAAGCGGATAGCCTGCCAGATTTCGGGCTCCTTCTCCTCCAAAAGGTCGATTACCTTGGCGTAGCAGCCGCCCTCGAAGTTGAAAATGCCGCCCTGACCCGGTAGCCAGCCGTGCTCATCGTCGCCCACCAGGTGGCGGTTAGGGTCGGTCGAGAGGGTTGTTTTGCCCGTACCCGAGAGGCCGAAAAAGATGGCCGCATCGCCATGCGAGCCAATGTTGGCCGAGCAATGCATGGGCAGCGTATCCTGCGCGTGGGGCAACAGGAAGTTGAGTACACCAAAAATACCCTTTTTCATCTCGCCCGCGTAGGCCGTGCCGCCAATTAGCAGCAGCTTTTTGCTGAAGTTGATAACGGCGAAATTTGATTGGCGGGTGCCATCTACGGCTGGGTCAGCCTCGAAGCCAGGAGCGCAAATGATGCTAAAGTCAGCTAGCCAACTCGTATCAACGCCGGCTTCCGGCCGCAGAAAGAGATTGTGGCAGAATAAGTTATGCCAAGCCAGCTCGTTTACCACGCGCAGCTTGAGTTGCGAAGCCGGGTGGGCACCGGCGTAGGCTTCGCGCACGTACAGCTCCTTGTCTTCGAGGTAAGCCACCATTTTCTGGTGCAATTGGTCGAACTGGTCGGCCGCGAAAGGAATATTAATGTCGCCCCACCACACGCTGTCTTGGGTAATGACATCGCGCACGATAAATCGGTCTTTGGGCGAGCGGCCCGTGAAGCGGCCGGTATCGGCCATCAGCGCGCCCGTGTCGGTGAGCGTACCCTCGCCGCGGCACACGGCTGCCTCTACCAATTCGGCAGGGGTAGGGTTTAGGTGCGCGTGGGCCACGCGGGCAAATCCTAGCGGTTGCAGACGATTTAGAACAGCAGTGTTAGCGGTTACGGACATAGAGGTGGGGTAGGGTGGAAAATGCCAAGCGCCTGCGTAGCACTTCGCACCAGTATTACAACACGCCACAAAACTACGCTTGCGAATTTTATTATTTAGCGAATTTTCGCTAAAAGCTTTGTTTTCACTTCAGCCAAGCAACTAGGGCCAAGTCAGAATGCTTCTTTACGCGCTCCAAACGCCATTTTATTATGCAAAAAAATTTGTCGGTAAGGGCATAAGGCAGCTTAGGCCATACTACTTCCACACAATAGCTAGCGCTGGATTGGCGCTAGTTTCGCTTGATGGCCATATGGCAACTGGAGGGCCCCTAACAAGTGGTTGAGTATTCCATCTTGGCAATTCGGTATAAAGCCAAAACCCCGGCCGCTAAGGCAACCAGGGTTTTGAGGGGGCTAGCAGCCAAAGTCCGGCCTTCGTTAGGCAGCGAGGTGAATTTGCTTAGTAGGAATTTGCTCGTGATAATCCTGAATAATCTGCTGTAAAATCTGCATATCCTTTGGGCAAGCGCGTGCGAAGCCTTGCCAGTGCACTAAGATTACTTCATCGGGCATCTCTACAACTGCGATGATAGCATCCCAAAAAGCGTCCCAACTGACTCCATACCAAGTTGGAAAGCCAAGGTGTTGCTTAAATGCTTCATGAATTGCAACCTTACTCTCGACCCCAGCCAAATCAATTAATACGCTACGTTTCAGCATTTTGCGTGTTGAACTACGCTGACTTAATAAGCATAGGTGTTTAACCCCAAAAAGTAGCTAGAGCGCCGTATCCAGCACCTCATCGCCGTCATCGGCCATTGCTTTGGCCAGTTTCTCAATGTTCAAGCTGCGGGCCGAGGCGTCAAAAATCTCGCGGTAGGTGCCGCGCTTTTCGTACAATTCTAGGTGAGTGCCGCTTTCCACCATTTCGCCTTTTTTCATCACGTAGATGCAGTCGGAATCCACGATTTGGGCGAGGCTGTGGGAAATGATGACCACCGTGCGGCCCTGCTTGATGGCATCGAGGCTGTTTTTGATTTGCTCAGTGGCGATGGCGTCGAGGCTAGCGGTGGGCTCGTCGAGGAAGATGATGGGTGGATTTTTAAGGAAAAGCCGGGCAATGGCAATACGCTGCTGCTGGCCGCCCGAGAGCTGCTGTGCATCGCTTTGGTAGCCCTTGGGCAGGTCCAGAATCTGGTCGTGGAGGTAGGCTTGGCGGGCAGCGGCTTCAATCTCAGCCTGGGTAGCGTTGAAATTGCCGTAGCGGATATTCTCCTCAATCGTGCCCTTAAAAATGTGGTTTTTCTGGAGCACCAGGCCAATTTGCTGGCGCAGGGCGGGCGTATCGTACTCGCTGAGTGGCTGGCCATCGAGGTAAACGCCGCCGTTGTCGGGGCGGTAGAATTCGCAGAGCAGGTTAATAATCGTGCTTTTGCCGGCCCCCGAAAGGCCAACCAGCGCGGTGGTTTTGCCGGCCTCGATGGTCATGCTTACGTCGTGCAGCGCGGCGGTACCGCTGGGGTAGGTGAAGTTGACGTGGCGCAGCTCAAAGCGCCCATACAGGTGGGCGGGGCGCAGCGGGCCGGGGCGCTCGGTCTGGTCGTCGGCGTCGAGGATGGCGAAAAAGCCCTCGGCGTAGGTCAGGGCTTCGTTCATTTCGTCGTAGATGCGGTGCAGCTGCCGAATGGGCGCCGACACGTTGTTGAACAGCAGCACATGGAACATGATGGCCCCAATGCTCATTTGGCCCGCCAGTACGAGGTAAGCGGTGAGCACAATGATAGCCACTACCCCAATCTGCTCGAAAAACGATTTGAGGCCATCGTAGCGAAAGTTGGTTTTGCGAGTTTGCAGCTGCGCAGCTTCTAGTTTATCCTGCACAGCCAATTGCTTTTCGCCCTCGTACGCTTCGCGCACAAAGCTCTTAATCACCACGATGCTATCAATAATACTGATGAGGCCGTGGTTTTTTTCCTCGCGCAGGCTGCGCAGGTTGCGGCGAGTACCGTTGAGGCGGTCGGCCTGCCGGTAGCTTAGCCAAAAGTAGACGGGTAGGATGGACGTGGCCACCAGCCCTACCCACTTATTGGCCACAAACATGACGACCAGCGCCACAAGGGCGTTGGCAAAAAGCGGCAGAATATCAATAAAGAAGTTTTGAACCAACTTCATCAGGCTTTCCACGCCGCGGTCGATGCGGGTTTGGAGCTTGCCGGTTTGGTTGCCGGCCTCGGTGAAAAAGCCCAGCTCATAACCCAGAATCTTGGTTACGGCCGACTCGGCGAGCGCCCCCGACACGCTGATGCGGATTTTTTCGCCGTAGTATTTCTGGCCAAACGTGATGCCCGTATTGAGTAATTCTTTGCCCAGCAGCAGCACGCTTACCCACACCAGCATGCGCCAGCCCTGCGCCAAGCCCAGGCCTTGGTTGAGCAGACCCTGCACCGTGTCGACGGTGTAGCGCAACACGAAGGGATTGACCTGCGCGGCCAGCGAGCCCACCAGGGTGAGCAGCAGCGTACTAATGACGAGCCGGCGGTAGGGCTGCACAAAGGGCAGCAGGCGTTGGATGATTTGCCAAAGGCTCATGGGCAGCGGAAACGAAGTAGCGATAAAGGGTAGACGGGCAGGATAGGCAGGAGGTTATTTTTTGAAGGAAAGCGACTAGCCCCTACTCCTTATTTTTAGTCGATTAAGCACCTGCGCCGGTCGAGGCTGGCGGGGGCCGCGTCGAATTAGGCGCAGGCCGATGTACTAATTCGTGCCCGAAGGCAGTTTAGGGGGCAGTAGCAACGTGTTACTCGCGGCTGCGGCTGCGCGCATTCATTCTTACTACCCCCTTTTTATGCTACGAGCTACCTTCCTGTTTTTGTGCCTGCTGGGGCTAGCTGCCTCGGTGGCCGATGCGACCCCGGCCGCCGCCCAGCGCAAGCCCTACGCCCTGCGCAACAGCCGCCTCACGCGCGGCAACTTTGTGCCGGTATATAAAACTTACCGCAACCACAGCCACCAGGATAGACCGCTTTTCAGCTTCCTGCACTTTGGCGGCCAGCACTCGGCCACGGCGCGGCACCGCGGCGGCCGGCCCGCCAGCCACTCATCGCGCCGCCACACCACGGGCATTTTTTAGGCTTTGTTTTCACAGAAAAGCGCAAAAAGCCCCGGCCACTTGGCCGGGGCTTTTTCATTTAACCTAGGGCGTAAGCAAGACCTAGCTGTCGGCTTTGGCTTTGATTTTCACCTTGCCGTTTTTGGCCTTCACTTTGCCATCCTGCATTTCTTCGGCAGCGCCACGGCCCCGCTCACGGCGGTTGGCCATCATAGTAGTGTACTTGGTAAATTGGTCGGAGGTAAGCACTTGCTTGAGCTGGTCGTCGTACTTAGCCCGGTTGGCCTGCATCTGCTCGCGCAGCTGGCTGCGGTCGGTGCCGGCCTGCATTTGGCCGCGCATGGCCATCATTTCCTGGTCGCGGCTTAGCATAATTTGCTGCACTTTGGCCGACTGCTCGGTGCTCAAGCCCAGCTGCTTGGTGAGGCCTTCGGTCTGGCGGGCGGCCATGGCCTCGGGGGTAGGGCGGCTACCATCTTGCGGCGGGCCGGCCTGGGCCGAAGCAGCAGTGGCAGAAAGGGCAAGCGCCAACAAGGGCAACAGAAACTTTTTCATGGGTTTTTTAACAGAAAATAAGGAGTAAAAAAGCGCCGGGCCGGCCACGCTGGCGGTTAGACGCCGGCCCGGCGGGTAGGTTTAGCGGCGGTAGCTGGCTTCCCAACGGGCGCGCTCCTGGGGCGTTACGCGGTGGTTCTGGGCGTAGCCGTAGTTGTGGCCCTGCTCCCAGTTGCGGCGCTCGTCGCGGGTCACTTTGTGGTCGCGGTCAAAGCCGTAGTTTTTGCTGCGGTCAAACTTGTCGTCGTTGCGACGGTCGTTGCGGTGGGCAGCCTCCCAGCGGGCTTGTTCCTGGGGCGTTACGCGGTGGTTTTTAGCGTAGCCATAATTGTCATCGCGGCGGCCGGGGCCTTGGTTGAAGCTACCAGGGGCGGGCGCAGCAAATACGCTGGTGGCCGTGAGCAGCGCCGTAGCGGCGAGGGTAGTAAAGAGGGACGTTTTCATGGCGCTAAAAAGCAAATTGGTTACCGAGCCAGTAGCGGCGGGGTAACTAGCCCTTTGCAAACGCCCGGCCGTAAACGTGGCCCATGCGCCAACTTTCGCGCCTACCCCCCGCAAACCCCGACCAACGCCCGCATCACGTCGATTGAACTTCCCGCGCAAGCCGCTCGGTACTAGGCTTCGGAGGTGGGCCAGCCTGTGGATGGCTATTGGGTAGGCAGCCCCGGCTGCCGGCGCACCCCTTGCAGGCCAAAGTAGCGGGCTATTTCGAGGTTGTCGGCGTAGGCAGGCAGTATTTCTACACTGTACTCGATGCGCCGGCCCGGCACGGCCAGCGGCACCAGCACCCCCGGCACCACGGGCAGGCGCAGGGGCGGCACCGAAACCAAGAGCCGCCCCTGCGCCCGCGCCTGCCGCAATAGGGCATAGCGCGCCTGCATCTGCTGGTCGTAGCTGGGCGCCGCAAGCAGCCATTCCTGCCAGGCGCGGCCGGTTTTACCGGCCCCTAGCAGGCCAAGCAGCCCTACTGCCAGCAGTTGCACCGCTCGGCTGCCACGCCGGCGCAGCGCAACTGGCTGCCACCACGTACCCAGCCACAGCGCCAAGGCGGCCGTTGATACTAGTAAGAGGCAGACCAGCAGATTGCTTGCCCGGCTCAGTACGGGGTCTACCCAAAAGGTTTTCATAAACGCTACCCCTACTGTGTTAAGCAAAGCATAGCCGCTGGCTACTACCAGCACATCGGCGCGGCTGGGCGGGGTAGCTGGCGCGGGGCGTAGCAGTACGCCCAGCCACCATAAGCTGACGGCTAGCCCCAGCGCGCTGGCCAGCACCAGCGGCTGGCTCACTCCTACGAGCACTGCCCAGCCGGTGCGTGGTAGCAGCAGTAGCCAGCGATGCGCCTGCGGATAAGCATCGGTGAGGGCCGCCCGGTGCCAGTTGCCGGGCGCGGCCACCGCCACAGCTCCGCACACTAGCGCCAGCCTGACCCAAATCAGCCATAGCCGCCACGCGGCCGGTTGGTGGCGGCGCACCCACCAGCCTAGTCCCGCCAGCCCCACAAAGCAGGCTAGCAGCACGAGCTCGCTGCTGCTGATGGCGGCCGCCAGGCACACAGCGGCCCCAGTGGCCCACCAGCGGCGCGCGTGCCCCGCCGGCAAGAGCACGGCCCGGAGCGCCGCTGCCCCAAACCCCAAGCCGAATGCCCAGGCCAATTGGTACACAAAGGAAGCCGCGTACCAATACAAAAACGAAAAGGGCTCGGGCAGCGCATTTAGCTCCAGCGCCAGCACTAGCAGCGCTACGCCCCACGCCGCGCCGCGGCGGCTGGGCTGAGGCGGGGCACTACTCGGCGCCGGCTGGCCCAACACGGCTAGCAGCGCCCCAAAAAATTGCTGCAACGCCAGCAAATGCCCCAGCAAGGCGCTCGCTAGTACCAGCCGCAGGCCACTTAGCCGCGCGGCCAATGGCCACCAGGTTAGGGCATTAAGGGTAGTAGATAAAAATACAGCGGTGTACCGACCCGACCAGTTTTGGTAGGTGTGGACTTGGCTGGCCCAATAGCCTAGCTCGGCCGTGCCATTGGCATTAACGTAGTCGTCGAAGTACGGATGCGCAAACTGCGTCAGCGCCAGCAGCGGCAGCACGGCCACTACCAGCACCCCCACTACCCCCAGCAGGGCCCAGCGCGGAAGAAAAGAACGTATATGCACTACTTGAACAGCGCGGTTTTAGGGCGGGCCTCGGCTAGCTGCACCCGGAAAGCTTTGCCTAAGGCCTTGCAAAAATAGTAGCCCACGGTTGGCCAGGCCATCATGTCGCTGGCTTCCCTACCCTTTAGCAAGCTAGCGGCCGCTGGTTGCTTCCTGCCGGAGCTTGTGCAGTTTTG
Organism: Hymenobacter ginkgonis; assembly: GCF_009755225.1. Lineage (GTDB taxonomy): Bacteria > Bacteroidota > Bacteroidia > Cytophagales > Hymenobacteraceae > Hymenobacter > Hymenobacter ginkgonis. Next base: position 443,715 of record NZ_WQKZ01000003.1, on the reverse strand, counting down.
CCAGTGCAGGGCTGGGCACCGCAACCTTGCCCCTTTATTATTTTAAGCAGAATTCCCCAAAACCCCGACCATCCGGCCGAAGATTTTGAGGAATTTTATCCGTTAACGCTTTACTACCTAGCGGCGGTAGCTATCCTCCCAACGGGCGCGCTCCTGGGGGCTGACGCGGTGGTTTTGGGCGTAGCCATAGTTGTGGCCGGCTTCCCAGCGGCGGCGCTCGTCGCGGGTGACGCGGTGGTCGCGCTCAAACCCAAAGTTTTGGTTGCGGTCAAAATGGTCGTCGCGGCGGTCGTTGCGGTGCGCGGCATCCCAGCGGGCTTGCTCGCGGGGCGAGAGGCGGCGGTCTTGGTTAAAATCGGGGCCGTGTTGCAACGGAGCAGCTTGCACCGAAGCAGTAGCGAACAAAGCAGTGGCGAGGGCAGCGAAGAGGAAGGTTTTCATGACGAAGAAAGTTAAATCTTGAAGGTGAGGTAGTTGGAGCGCCACCGGCCTATGCATCGGTAGGGGGCTGCTTATCCCTTTGCAAACCACCGGCCGCAAACCGGCCCTACCCCCCGCTTTTGCTCGCACGCCCCCCAAATCCCGACCGACGCCCCAATTGTGCCGATGAAGAGCAAGTAGCAGTGCCCGGCACCGGTGCAGTTTTGGTGGCGTGGCGATAGTCTTTGCGCACTGAGCGAAGGTTAGGTGCGGGGGCGTTTTCGCTTCTGCCTACCTTTGCGCCACAATTCTCCCGCCCACCCCCTCCTTTTTTTAAGACCCCCTGCCCCTTTATGGCCCGAGTGGAAATGACGATGCCCAAGATGGGCGAATCCATCATGGAAGGCACCGTGCTGAAATGGCTCAAACAAGTTGGTGATGCCATTGAGCAAGACGAGTCGGTGCTGGAAGTAGCCACCGATAAGGTAGATACCGAAGTACCAGCCCTTTACGCCGGCACGCTGGCCGAAATCCTAGTGCAGGAAGGCCAGGTGGTGGCCGTGGGTGCGCCCATCGCCATCGTCGAAACGGATGCCGCTGCGGCCCCTACCCCACCCAATACCGACGAGCTGGAAGAAGCTAGCGCCCAGCCCGCGGTGGCCGAGCGCGACGCCCCCACCAGCCCTACCCCCGCCGAAGTGCCGTATCTGCCCACGCCCGACGACCCGCAGGCGGCGCAGCAGGCCACAGCCGCCGAGTTTCCGGTGCTGGCCGGCCGCTTTTATTCGCCTTTGGTGCTTAGCATTGCCCGCGAAGAAGGGGTAGGCATGACCGACCTCGAGCGCCTACCTGGCACCGGCCAGGATGGCCGCGTTACCAAAAAAGATATTCTGGACTATGTAGCTGCTGGCAAGCAGCCGCTGGCCCCTACTGCCCAGCCGGCGCCGGCGCCGGCTGGGCAGCCAGCCGCGGCGCCGGCTGGCACTGCGGCTCCATTTAGCCTTAAGGCGGCCCGCGCCACTCAGGCTGCCAAAGCGGCTTGGACCGAGCCTGCAGGCAATGCTAACGGCCAGACGGCCAGCGCGCCAGCCCCAGCTCCTGCGCCTACCCCCGCCCCTAGCGCCAAGCCCATGCCTTCGGTATCGGGCAGCCAAGAGTTGGTGGAGATGGACCGTATGCGCAAGATGATTGCCCAGCGCATGGTGGATTCGAAGCGCATTTCGCCGCACGTGACGAGCTTCGTGGAAGCCGACGTGACGGAGCTGGTGAATTGGCGCAACAAGCATAAGGATGCCTACAAGAAGCGCGAGGGCGAAAACCTCACCTTCACGCCGATTTTCATTCAGGCCGTGGCGCGCGCCATCCAGGATTATCCGCTGATAAACGTGTCGGTAGATGGCGATTACATCATCAAGAAAAAAGAAATCAACATTGGTGTGGCGGTCGCGCTGCCCTCGGGCAACCTCATCGTGCCGGTCATTCACAATGCCGACCAGCTCAACCTCAACGGCTTGAGCAAGAAGATGAACGACTTGGCCAACCGTGCCCGCCAAAACAAACTCAAGCCCGAAGACCTGGCCGGCGGCACCTACACGCTCAGCAACGTGGGCTCGTTTGGCAACGTCATGGGCACGCCCATTATCATGCAGCCGCAGGTGGCCATCATGGCCGTGGGTGCCATCAAGAAGAAGCCCGCCGTGATTGAAACGCCACAGGGCGACCTCATCGGTATTCGGCAGTTTATGTTCTTGAGCCACAGCTACGACCACCGTGTGGTTGATGGCTCGCTCGGCGGCATGTTTGTGCGCAAAGTGGCTGATTACCTGGAACAGTTTGACCCAAACACGACGGTTTAGCTCTCTACGGAACCGCTTAACAACAACCAAAACAGAACGTCATGCTGCGCTTTGCTCAGCATGACGTTCTGTTTTGGTGCGGCTAAATTTTTTGTTACCAATTTATTATGAAAAATATTGCCTTCATTGGGGCGCTGGTCATTTCCATTGGCCTCATCATCTTCCTCTACCAGCGCCTCACGGCCACCGAAGCGGCGCTACGCGTAGCCGAGCAGCATTTTGCCGACTGCCAGCAGGTGACGTTTCAGCTCCAAAACCAGTTGAGCGCCGACGAAAAAAGCGCGGAGGCTAAGTCAGCCACCGCGCCTTCTGCCAAGCACTAATTCAGCGGCCTACCCCCGCCTACATTGCCGACTTCTGCCCTAGCAGCAGAAATAGGAAAGCGTACTGCCGTGCCACGTCGTGCAGCGCCTTGAAGCGGCCCGAGGCGCCGCCGTGGCCGGCTTCCATATCGGTGTGCATCAGCAGCAGGTGGTTGTCGGTTTTGGTGGCGCGCAGCTTAGCTACCCACTTGGCGGGCTCGAAGTACTGCACCTGCGAATCGTGCAGACCGGTGAGCACCAGCATGTTGGGGTATTTCTGAGCTTTCACGTTGTCGTAGGGCGAGTACGAGAGCATGTAGTCGTAGTACTTCTTCTCGGCGGGGTTGCCCCACTGGTCGTATTCGCCGGTGGTGAGCGGAATACTGGCGTCCGACATGGTCGTGACCACATCCACAAAAGGCACGGCCGCGATAACGCCCTTGTAGAGGTCGGGGCGCATGTTCACGACGGCGCCCATGAGCAGGCCGCCGGCGCTGCCACCCAGGGCAAATAGCTTGGCGGGCGTGGTGTACTTCTCTTTGATGAGGTATTGCGAGCAGTCAATAAAGTCGTTGAAGGAATTGACTTTATGCAGCATGCGACCATCCTCAAACCATTGCCGGCCCAACTCCTGCCCGCCCCGGATGCCGCAGAGCACGTAGGCAAAGCCGCGGTTGAGCAAGCTCAGGCGCGCCGCCGAAAACGTGGGGTCCATCGAGAGGCCGTACGAGCCGTAGGCGTATTGCAGCACGGGCGCGGTGCCGTCTTTCTTAAAGCCCTTTTTGTAGACAATAGCCACTGGAATCAGCTTGCCATCGCGGGCCTTCACAAACGTGCGCTCCGTCACGTAATCGACTTTGTTGAAGCCCCCTAGCACCGGTTGCTCCTTCAGCAAGGCCAGCTTGTGGGTGGCCATGTTGTAGTCGTAGGTGGTAGAGGGAGTAGTAAACGAGGTATAGGTGAAGCGCAGCAGCGGAGTATCGAACTCGGGGTTGGCGCCGATAAAAGTGGTATAGGCCAGCTCGCGGAAATCGACGGTGTGGCCCACTTCGTCCTTAAAATTGATGACGCGCAGCTGGCGTAGGCCTTCTTCGCGCTCATTCAGCACGAGGTAGTCCTTGAATAATTCCATCTGCTCGATGAACACGTCGTCGCGCTGCGGCACCACGTCTTCCCACTGGCCCTTGCCGGTATTGGTAACCGGCGAAGCCATGATGCGGAAGTTTGGCGCCTCCCAGTTGGTGCGGATGTAGAACTGCCCATTGGCATCCTGCACCTCATACAGGTGGTCGGCCTCGCGGGGCAAAAACACCTTAAACTGCCCGGTCGGCTTGCTGGCATCGAGGTAGCGATACTCTGACGAGAGCGAACTGTGCAGCGTGATGCCCACGTAGCGGCGCGACTTGCTGCGCTCGATGTTGACGCCAAATGTGTTATCCTTTTCCTCATACACCAGCACGTCCTGGGCCGGGTCGGTGCCCAGCGTGTGGCGATACACTTGGTAGGGCAGGAGCGTCGTTACGTCTTTTTTGGCGTAGAAAACCGTTTTATTATCGGCCGCCCACACCGCCGAACCGGCCGTATTGGCGATTTTTTCGGGGTAGGCCTGGCCGGTTTTCAGGTTTTTAAAGCGCAGTGTATAGAGGCGGCGGCTCACTGTGTCGGTGCCAAAAGCCAGCACCTCGTTGTTGTCGCTGACCTCGTAGCCGCCCACGGCAAAGTATGATTTGCCCTGGCCCATTTGGTTGCCATTGAGCATAATTTCCTCAGGCGCTTGCAGGTTGCCGGCTTTGCGGCAGTAGAGCGGGTACTCGCCGCCCAACTCGTAGCGGGTGTAGTAGTAGTAGCCATTGTCGCGAAACGGCACTGACTCATCTTGCTCCTTAATGCGGCCTTTCATCTCGTTGAAAAGCTTCTCTTCCAATCCTTTAACGGGTGCCATCTTCTCGTCGAAGTACGCATTTTCCTGCTTCAGGTAGTCGAGCACCTGAGGGTTTTCGCGCTCATTGAGCCAATAGTAGTTGTCGGTACGCGTGCCGTGGGGCGAAACAAGCTGCTTGGGCTTGATGGCGGCCGTAGGGGGGGTAGGCATAGTAGTAGAAGCCATGGACTGCGATTGGGCCTGAGCAGCCAGGGCACTAAGGGCGCCCAAACAGCTAAGCCAGAAAGTAGATAGTGTTTTCATAAGAACAAAAAAATGCTTGCACTCCCAAATAAACGGCTAAAATGGCGACTCCTCTAAGTAAGGTTCGCGGCCCCTACCCTGCTTTTTGCTTAGCAAGCGTTGGCGCACAAGCCCTTAATGCCTAAAAGCGAAGAACGCTGGACCCGGCCGATAGCTATCGGACGGGCCCAGCGTTCGAGTGGGTTACATGGTATTATGGCCGCTACAGCGCTTTCAGGGCCTGCTCTAGCGCGGCAATTTTTGATTCGGCATCGGCCAGCTTCTGGCGCTCGCGCTCCAGCACGTCGGGCTTGGCGTTGGCTACAAACTTCTCGTTGCTCAGCTTTTTATTCACCGAGTCGCGGAAACCGATGGCGTACTCCAACTCCTTTTCGACGCGGGCGCGCTCAGTGGCCGCATCTACCTGCATAGCCAGCGGCACGAAAAATTCGCTACCCCCCTGCACGAAGCTCACGGCGCTAGCCGGCGCCTCCTCCACAAACGACAAGTCGCTGAGGTTAGCCAGCTTGCGCACGAGGGGCGCGTAAGCGAGGATAGCTGCCTGGTCATCGGCCTTCACAGCCAGCTCCAGCTGCTTGGTGGGGCCGAGGTTCTTCTGGTTGCGCACGTTACGCACGCCAGCCACGATGGCGAGGGCCTTGTCCATGCCAGCTAGCACCTCCGCGCCGTCGGCGGGGGTAGCCACCTTGGGCCAATGCGCCACGCACACGTAGTCTTTAGGGCCACGTTCGGCCAGTTCGTGCCACAGCTCTTCGGTGATGAAGGGCATGAACGGGTGTAGCAGTTTGAGCAGCGTTTCGAGGAAGCCCACGGTAGCGCGCAGCGTCTCCGCATCAATGGGATGCTGGTAAACTGGCTTCACCATTTCGAGGTAGTACGAGCAGAAATCGTCCCACACCAATTTATACACCGTCAGCAGCGCGTCGCTCATCCGAAACTTGTCGAAGTGCTCGTCGAGCACCGCCACTGTTTCGGCCAGCTTGGCTTCAAACCAACTAACGGCCTGCGCGTTAGCGAAGGGCAAGGTATTATCCACCTCCCAGCCTTTCACGAGGCGGAAGGCGTTCCAGAGCTTGTTGTTGAAGTTGCGGCCCTGGTCAATCAGCTTCTGGTCATAGAACAAGTCGTTGCCGGCGGGCGACGAAAACAGCATCCCCGTCCGCACCGCATCTGCGCCAAAGTCGCGGATGAGGTCGAGCGGGTCGGGCGAGTTGCCGAGCTGCTTGCTCATCTTCCTACCCTGCGCATCGCGCACGATACCCGTCAGGTACACGTTTTTAAACGGCACTTCCTTCCGGTATTCCAGGCCGGCCATAATCATGCGGGCTACCCAGAAAAATAGAATTTCGGGGGCCGTAACGAGGTCGTTAGTCGGGTAGAAATAGTTGATGTCGGCGTTGTCGGGGTCGTCGAAGCCATCGAACACCGAGATGGGCCACAGCCACGACGAAAACCAGGTATCGAGCACGTCCTCGTCCTGGCGCAGGTCACTGGCTTGCAAGTCGTTGTTGCCGCTTTGGGCGCGGGCCAGCTCCACGGCTTCGGCCTCATTCTGGGCCACTACAAACGAGCCATCGGGCAGGTAGTAGGCCGGAATGCGCTGGCCCCACCACAGCTGGCGCGAAATGCACCAGTCGCGCACGTTCTCCATCCACACCCGGTACATGTTCTTGAACTTGGGCGGGTGCAGCTTGATGGTGTCGTTTTCCACCACTTCGAGCGCGGGCTTAGCGAGGTGCTCCATTTTCAGGAACCACTGCAAGCTCAGTTTGGGCTCAATCACAGCCCCGGTGCGCTCCGAGGTCTGCACGATGCTGGCGTACTCCTCGATTTTATCGAGCAGGCCGGCTTCCTGCAAATCCTTCACAATGTTGCGGCGGGCCGCAAATCGGTCCTGGCCCACGTACAGCTCCGCTTTCTCGTTCAGCGTACCGTTATCGTTCAGAATATCAATAACCGGCAGGTTGTGTTTCAAACCCAGCTCATAGTCGTTGAGGTCGTGGGCGGGCGTCACTTTCAGCGCGCCCGTGCCGAAATCTACCGTCACATATTCATCCTGAATAACCGGGATTTCGCGACCTAGGAGCGGGATGCGCACGCGCTGCCCGGCCAGGTCCTGGTAGCGCGGGTCGGTGGGGTTCACCGCCACGGCCACGTCGGCCATCACGGTTTCGGGGCGCGAGGTAGCTACCGTGAGGAAGCGGCCGGGCTGACCCACCACTTCGTACTTGAGGTGGTACATCTTGGCCTGGGTATCCTTCGGAATTACTTCTTCATCGGAGATGGCGGTGCCGCCCAGCGGGTCCCAGTTTACCATACGCACGCCGCGGTAAATCAGGCCTTTGCGGTACAAGTCCACAAACACGCGCAGCACAGCCTCGGTTAGCTTGGGCTCCATTGTGAAGCGCGTGCGGCTCCAGTCGCACGACGCGCCGAGCTGCTTCAGCTGCTCCAGGATGATGCCACCGTACTTCTCCTTCCAGGCCCAGGCATGGGTTAGGAAGTCTTCGCGGCTCAGGTCGTGCTTATTGATGCCCTGCTCCTTGAGCATAGCCACCACTTTGGCCTCGGTGGCGATGCTGGCGTGGTCGGTGCCGGGCACCCAGCAGGCTTCTTTGCCCTGCATCCGGGCGCGGCGCACGAGCACGTCCTGAATCGTATTGTTGAGCATGTGGCCCATGTGCAGCACGCCCGTCACGTTGGGCGGCGGAATGACTACCGTATAGGGCTGCTTACGGGGGTTGGGTTTGGCTTGGAAAAAGCCCTGCTCTTGCCAGCGCTGGTACCATTTGGCTTCAACGTCGGCGGGCGAATAAGTTTTGGCGAGGGACATGTGGTCGGGGGTCTGCTACTAAGTAGCAAAAGTACGGCGGGCGGGGTTGGCGATAGTATTGGGTTTTTATCTACTACTGATGCGATTTTGAGGGTAAAACAGGATGATAGCTGATTCGTAAATAGCTTGTCGAATCCATGTTTTTCTGCTCATGCATATCATTTTAGGTGCTACCGGGCACGTTGGTTCAGCCGTTGCCCAAACCTTGCTCGACTGGGGCGAGCCCGTCACAGTAGTCGTGCACGACCCGGCAAAAACGGCCGATTGGCGCCAGCACGGGGCGCAAGTGGCCGTAGCCGATGTAGATGATACCGAAGCATTGCGCCGCGTGTTTCGGCAAGGCCGTCGGCTGTTTCTGCTCAACCCACCGGCTGCGCCGACTACCGATACGGCAGTGGAAGAACGCCGCCGTGTGGCCGCCATCGTGGCGGCACTGGATGGGTAGGGCCTAGAAAAAGTTGTTGCCGAATCTACTTATGGGGCACAACCGGGCGACCGGATAGGCGACCTTGGGGTGCTTTATGAACTAGAGCAAAAGCTGGCTGCGCAGCCTATCCCTGCCAGTGTTATTCGGGCGGCTTATTACATGAGTAATTGGGACTCCGCCTTGCAAACCGCCCTACAGGAAGGCAAAGTCCACACGTTGTACCCCGTAGACTTTAAGCTGCCGATGGTGGCACCCCAGGACCTGGGGCACGTGGCAGCTCGCCTATTGACAGAGCCCGTCGAACGCACAGGGCTACACTATGTCGAGGGCCCAGCGCACTACTCATCGGCCGAAGTGGCCGCCGCATTTGCGACAGCCCTACAGCGGCCCGTAGAAGCAGTAGCCACTCCGCGCGCCCAGTGGCCACAGGCGTTGCAAAAGGCAGGTTTCTCGGAGAAAGCGGCTGAGTCAATGGCAACTATGACAGCTATAACGCTCGATAGCCATGCCCCACAACCCGCATCACCCGAGCGAGGCACCATTTCACTGACGGACTATATCCAGGCATTGGTGCAGAAAAACCACTAGTACCAACTAGTTTGGCGGAGGAACTCGCAAACCATGTGCTGTTAACTAGCTTAGCTGGGTACATCACACGTTGCGCGCAAGTAATTAATGCCCCTCATCTTCCCTACCCCCACCGCCGCGCGCGACGACCTCGACGGCCTACTGCTGCTCGGCGGCCAGCCCACCGTCGAAAACCTGCTGGCGGCGTATGCGCAGGGCATTTTTCCGTGGCCGGTACCGGGGTGGCCGCTGGCCTGGTTTTGCCCGCCGCGGCGCGGCATTTTGCGGCTGGCTAGCCTGCACGTGGGCCGCAGCTTGGCGCGGGCACAGCGGCAGTCGCCGTGGCGCATCAGCTTCGACGAGGCTTTTGGGCAGGTAATGCGGGCGTGCCAAACTCAGCCGCGCCCCGGCCAGGATGGCACCTGGATAACGCCGCAGCTGGTGCGCGGCTACGAGGCGCTGCACGCCGCCGGCCACGCCCACAGCGTGGAAGTTTGGGAAGGCGACGAGCTAGTGGGCGGCCTCTACGGCGTGGCCGTGCGGGGCGTATTTGCGGGCGAAAGCATGTTTCACCACCGGCCCAACGCCTCGAAACTAGCGGTACTGGCGCTGGCTGAGCGTTTGCAAGCACGAGGAAGCACTTTTTTTGACATTCAGCAGCTTACACCACACATGGCAGCGCTGGGCGCCGAAGAGGTGTCGCGGGAAGCGTTTCTGGCGATGTTAGCGGCCGAGCAGGGGGTAAGGCGGCAGCTATTTTAAGAATTAATAAAATAGAACGTCATGCCTCGGCAAACTCGGCATGACGTTCTATTATTAGTGTTCAGTAAAACACAGACTTAAAAAGTCCGCTTTACTGGATTACGCGGCCGTTTTGTGTAGCCACTGCTGCTTCTGGGTCAGGCGTTCGCGGGTTTCGCGATGGTCGGGGTCATCCACGCAGCAATCGACGGGGCACACGGCGGCGCACTGTGGCTCCTCGTGGAAGCCTACGCACTCGGTGCACTTATCAGTTACGATGTAGTAATACTCGTTCGACACTGGCTTTTGAGGGTCAGTACCACCAATATGCTTACCGTCAAGCGTTTCCACTTCCTTCAGCTTGGTGCCATCGGCCCAGCGCCATTGCGCGCCGCCTTCGTAAATGGCCGTGTTGGGGCATTCTGGTTCGCAGGCACCACAGTTGATGCACTCGTCGGTTATCATGATGGCCATTGCCGTCGTCTCCTTTGCTAATGAGTAATTTTGCTAGTCAAGCTGCCCGGCTGTACGTAAAAACGCTGGACCAGGCTGGTTTGAACCCTCAAAAGTACGGCTCATTCCGGCTCTCTCCCACTCCTACCCCCCTATGCTCCACCACGCTTCCCGCCTTGCCGCCTTCGCGGCCCTGGGCCGCCGCCTCGCTGCGCTCACCGAAACCGAGCTCGAAGACCTAGCTGCCCGCGCCCGCAACCGCAACGCATGGTTCGACCTGCCCAACGTGCGTTCGGCCATCACGGGCATTGCCCATCTGCTGGCCGAGCCGCAGCTCAGCCGCTGGGCCGGGCGCTACCCCGCCGAGCCTCCTACCCCCCGCCAGGTAGGGGTAGTGATGGCCGGCAACATTCCGCTCGTGGGCTTCCACGATATGCTGTGCGTGCTGCTCAGCGGCCACACGCTGCTGGCCAAACCCAGCAAGGACGATACCGTGCTCATGCTCTGGATTGCTAAGGAGCTGACTGACATTGAGCCCGCTTTTGCTGAGCGCCTTCAGTTTGTGGAGCGCCTCAATGCGGCCGACGCCTTCATTGCCACCGGCTCGGATAATACGGCCCGCTACTTCGAATTTTATTTCAAAAGCCGGCCCCACCTCATCCGGCGCAACCGCACGAGCCTGGCCATTCTTACGGGCCGCGAAACGCCCGAGGAGTTGGCCAGCTTTGGCGCCGACATCTTCCAATATTACGGCCTGGGCTGCCGCAACGTGAGCAAGCTCTACGTGCCCGAAGGCTACAATTTTGTGCCCCTGCTCGACGCCTTGCAGCCCTGGCAGCACGTGCTCAACCACCACAAATACCAGAACAATTACGACTACAACAAGAGTATTTTGCTGGTGAATGCCGTGCCGCACTTCGATTCGGGCTTCCTGCTTCTGACCGAGCAAACGGCGCTGGTATCGCCCATTTCGGTACTGCACTACAGCACATACCAGCAAGAAATCGACCTGCTCGACCAGCTTACCGACGTGGCGGCCCAAACGCAGTGCCTAGTGTCGGCGGGTGGGCGCTACCCCGGCTCTTTCCCCTTTGGCCGCGCCCAAAGCCCCGATGTGAGCGACTATGCCGACGGCATCGATACAATGGAATTTTTAGCTGCCGAACTGTAAACCGCACTGGCCCGAAATTGGTATTATTCACGCTGCTGCTACTTGCACAGCGCCTATTCCTGCCTCTTCTCTAACCTTCTGCCCACTCGCTAATGTACACGCCAGTAACCGACCAGCCTATCGAAACCATTGAAAAGGAAGCGATTCCTACCTTGCAGTTTGCCCACGACGACGTGCTGGCCCACGACCAACCCGCCCGCGACCGCCGCCGCAACGATGCCGAACGCGCCTGCCGCCTCGGCAACGCTTACCACGGCAAGCTAGATATCTTTTTTCAAAACGCGGAAGGCAAAATCCTCCGCGTGCAAACCGCCGTTTGGGGCTCCCACCAAGAGTATCTCACCCTCAAATCGGGCATTATGCTACCCCTGCGCGCCGTGCTAGGGTTCGACTTCTACTAGACCACGGATTAGCGAGGATTTTAGCGGCTTTCCCGCATGCTGTAGGCGGCGCTACGTAGCGTTAATCTAGCAAGCCGTAACAGCAAGGGCTACCCAAATGGGTAGCCCTTGCTGTTGCTGATGGTCGAACCTTCGCGCCGCCTACAACATGCGGGAAAGCCGCTAAAATCCCTCGTTAATTCGCAGTCTTAGAGGAGGGCTAGCGTGCGGGCAATCAGGCGGTCAACGATGTCGCCAGCGTCTTTGGCAAACTCGCCCGTGGCACGATTAGCCACAATGGCATTGAGGCTCAGCACCTCGTGGCCCAGCAGCTGGCCCAAGGCGTAGTAGCCAGCGGTTTCCATCTCGAAATTACTGAGGCGAAAATCACCCTCGGGGCTTTGGTGCCGGAAGCTTTGCAGGCGCTGCATGTAGTCGGGCTGGCGCAGGTCGAGGCGCAGTACGCGGCCCTGCGGACCGTAAAAACCGGGGCAGGTAACAGTATTTCCGATGAGTAGGTCGCTGGCCAATTGCTCGCGCAGGATGTCGGAGCCGCGCACTACGTAGGGGGCAAATGGCAGGCCCAGCGTCTGCTGCAAATCCTGGGCTACCTGCGTTTCCAAGCCAGTTTCCATGAGCGGATAAAACTGCATCAGCGAGTCGAGGCCCACGGCGTGCTGGGTGGCCAGCAGCGAGCCTACCGGCACATCGGCCTGGAGGCTGCCGCTGGTGCCCAGCCGAATAATACGCAGGCTGAGGCGCTCGGCCACGGGCCGCACAGTGCGCGACAAGAAGTCGATGTTTACCAGCGCATCGAGCTCATTCAGCACAATATCAATGTTATCGGTGCCCATACCAGTGCTTAGCACGGTCAGGCGCTTACCCCGGTAATAGCCCACGTGCGTCACAAACTCGCGGTGCGTACCCTCAAATTCTATCGAGTCGAAGTGCCGGCTTACCTGGGCCACCCGCGCCGGGTCGCCCACGGTGAGGATGGTATCCGAGATGTGGTCGGGCAGCAAATGGAGGTGGTAAATGCTGCCGTCGGCATTGAGGATGAGTTCGGATTCGGGAATCATAGCGGGGTGGCAAGCAGTGGCTCACCAGAAAAATGGCAGACGAAAAAATGGCTTAAGCCCTGAACAACCGGCAAGCGAAAGCTTCCCTCACGCCCGGTACGAAGCCAGGCCCTGCGCAGGGGTATAGTGGTTGCTGAGCTTGGGGTAAGTGCCGGTGCCATCGTAGGGGCGCTTGTCGGGGTGCTCGGCACAGGCCTCGGAGCAGGCGCCTTCGAGCAGGCTGCCGCAGCTTTCGCACAGGGGTAGGTGCGCGTTGCAGTGCGGATTGGCGCAGTTGATGAGCCGCGCGGAAGGCTGCTGGCAATGGTGGCAGCGCGAAATCACCGTCGGGTTCACGCTGTTTACGTCCACGGCTACGCGGTTATCAAACACATAGCATTGGCCATCAAAGTCTTCGCCGCCGGCCTCTATCCCGTACTTAATAATGCCGCCGTGCAGCTGGTACACATTTTCGAAACCCTGCTCTAGCAGAAAAGCAGTGGCTTTTTCGCACTTGACACCGCCGGTGCAGTAAGTCAGAATTTTCTTATCCTGAAATTCGCGCAAGCGCTCGACACGCTCGGGGAAGTCGCGAAAATTCTCGATGTCCAGCGTCACGGCGTTTTTGAAGCGGCCGAGGTTGTACTCATAATCGGAGCGCACATCGACTACCACCACATCGTCGCGGTCTTTCAAAGCCTTAAATTCTAGCGGGCTTAGGTGCTGACCGGTTTTTTCGTGCGGCCGTACGTGGTGCAGGCTGCTGTGCACGATTTCTGACTTCACGCGCACGTGCAGCTTCTGAAAGGTGTGCGCCGGCACCTCATCCACCTTGAATTCGAGGGCAGCAAAGCGCGGGTCGGCCTGCACGGCGGCCATGTAGGCAGCGCAGTTTTCGCGCGTGCCCGACACAGTGCCGTTCAGCCCCTCGGCGGCCACGATAATGCGGCCGCGCAAATCCAAGTCGAGGCACAGCCGGTGGTGCTCCTCGCGAAACTGCTCGGGGCTGGCCAGCGGGGTATAGCAGTAGTAAAGAAGGACTTGATACATGATTAATGGTTAATTATCGGTGGTTAATAAGTAAGGGACAGTTACCTGTGCTGAACAACATTACCTCTTAAATATTAACCACCAATCATTAAAAATTACACTTTTACCGCCGGGTTGCCAAAAACGGTTTGGCCAGCGGGCACGTCGGCTACAACTACCGAGCCAGCGCCCACGCGGGCTTTGTCGCCCACTTTCACACCGGCTACGAGTACCGCACCGGCCCCAACGAAAGCCCCTGCGCCCACACTAGCCCCTACCCCCACCTGCGCGCCGCTGCCCACTTGGGCATAGTCGCCCACCGTGGCCCGGCCTTCAATAACGGTGTTGGGGCCTATTAAAATACCTTCGCCGAGCTTGGCCGTGGCGGCTACCACCGCGTTGGGGCCCACGTAGTTGCCGTGGCCCAACTCAGCGTGCGTCGACACACTGGCGCGCTGGTGAATGCAGTTGACGGGTACCACTTGGTACTCATCATGCAGCATTTTGGTGAGGCTGCGGCGGCTGGCGGCGTCTTCGGTAGCTACAAAAACTTCGCACTTCTTGCCGAGCAGCTTCAGCAGCTCGCCATCGTCGGTGTTGCCCATCACGGGCACGTCGAGCAGTTCGGTGCTGTGCAGTTTGGGGTCGTCGTCGAGGATGCAGTAGACCACCACATCGTTGGATAAAAAGGCATCCAGGGCGGCCGTGCCCACAGCCTGAGCGCCGAGAATAATAACAGGGTTTTCCATAAGCAAGCAAAGGTACGACGGGGAAGAATGAGGAATTTGGAATTAAGAGCGCAAGACGTAGCCTTTCAAAAACCTCTTTTCCTTTCCGCTAGCTTCTTCATTAACCAGTGGGCGTAATTGTTTTGCAGCAGCAGCAGCAATAGCCACGGCAACAACGCCGCGCGGTAGCGATGCATAGTGCCCAAATTGGGCGTGCTGAGGCCAATAAAAGACGCAGTAAGCAGAAAATAAGCCATCAGCAGCAGCACCAGCACCACCGGCAGGTGGCCCGGCCGGCCCCGCACCACGGCCACCACCGCCAGCCCTAGCAGCCCTAGCAGCCCCAGGTTTTCGAGCCCTACCCCGATGTAGAACAGCGAGCGCGACTCGCCGACCCAGGGCCGCGTGAGCACCTGCGCTACCGCCAGCGGCGCGTGCGCCAGCAGGCTGGGCCCCGTGGGAGCCAGGCCCGGGTAGTCGAGGTGGGGCCGCCCAACCGAAGCCGCGCTGCCGAAAGTATACTGCTCGTATAGTTGCTCTTTATAAAACTTGGTTTCGTTGGGAAACAAGCGTATTACTAGCCCGCTGCCTACCCCTGCTACCAAGAGCAAGGCGATAATTTGCCGGCGACTACTAGTCGCGCCGAGCCACCCACGCTGCGTAGCCCCGCGCAGCCCCGCCAAGACTGCCAGCACACCCAGCAAGGGCAAGGCAAAGAAGAAGCGCATGCGGTAGGCCAGCCAAGCTAACAGCAGGCTCAGGAGTAGGTATGCCAGCCGGTTTAACCAGGTTTTGGCGCCGGTAGCAGCGGGCGGGCAATAGAGCAGGCGCAGCACCAAGGCTACGAGGGCCGTTTCGCAGCCAACGAGCATGGTTTCCTTGCCGAGGCCAGCCGTCCACCACACCACAGAGGGCCACAGCAGCAGGGCTACTACGGCGGCGGCTGGCGGTGTAGCCGGAAATACCTGGGCCCAGGTGCGCGCCAGCAGCCAGCAGCCTATAAAACAAAATAGACTCAGGTATAGCGCATTAAGAAAGACAATTCCTAACGAGGCAAAGTTGAGAATACCTAGGATTTTGATAAAAAACAAGGTATTCGACAGGTCGTACTTGGAGAGCACCTGCCCACTGCCAGACCGTATTTGCTGGCCTTGCCAGAGCACCCAGGCGCTAGCCGGATGGGCCCAGGCGTCCACCGCTAAGCCTTTGCTCCAGAAGACCATAAAGTTGGCGTCGGGGCTCGGCCGGCTGCCCACAATTGCCGTGAGCAGCAGCCGCCAGCCCAGCGCGGGCAATAGCCAGCGCCGCAGGCTTGGTGCCGCCCGGCGGTGCTCGCGCCGGAGCCACCACACCAGCCCCAGCGCCAGCAACATATTCAGCAGCAAGGCAACTATCAGCCTCATGGCCTACCCCCCTTGTTGCCCCCCACCAGCCGCGCCCCAATGGCGCAGTGCAGGCAGCGCCGGGGCGCGCAGTAGCCTTTGTGCAGAGCCAGCAATCCTTGCGAATCGGCCGCCGTGCGGTGCTCAAATCCCAGGTCTTGATAAACGTCGGTGTATTGGTTGTGCTCAGCGGGTAGTTCGCCAAGCAAGGCCACACTGCTCTCGACCAGCGCCGGCTCGCCCACGTGGCGAGCATAGGCCACGCGCAGCGGCACTACTACGTTGGTAATGAGCAAGTCAATACTGCTTTTGCCCAAAGCTGGCACCTTGCCGAGCCGGCCGGGCCGAAAGTGCGTGCGCCAGTAGTCGGGGGCAGTCGCGCCGGCAAAGAATTCGGTGAGGGCCGCCACGTTTTGGGCCGTTAGCAGGGCATTGAACAGCGACGGGCGGCGGTGCAGTAGCCCCACCAACTGCCCCAGCCGCACCGCCGGAAAGTTGGCAGGTCGAAGCCGTAGATAATTCCACTCGTGGGCGGCCAGGGCAGCAGCGCCCAGCCCGTACTTGTGCTGCAAAAACTCGTGCTCCTGCCGCCGGTCGCGGAGGTAGTCGTCGGCGGTCGTTTCCTCATTTTCCACCAGCATACCCGCTTGGCCAAATAGCAGCGCCTCGAGTTGGCGCTGGTCGTGGCGGTGGCGGCGCACCACAGATAGCGGCACGGCCTTGGCGAGGCGCGCCAATGGCTCGCTGTTTTTTTGAAAGCCAAACGCCGCGGCCAAGGCATTGTAAGCAGTAGCTTCCCAGTCTTGGCCGAGGTGGCGATGCAGCTCGGCCAAGGCATCAGCTTTGTACTCTACGCGCTCCAGCAGCACCCGCTCGGTCATCAGGATGCGCACTAGCTGCGGCACCTGGCTCAGCAGCGGAGCGCAGGGTAGGGCGGCCGCGGGCGGCGCTTGCATCAGCGCCTCGTAGCGGCCCAGCAGGTCGGGGGCCAGGCGCGCCGCCAGGGGTAGGGCCGCAATTAGGCTGCCGTTGGTGCGGTGCACCTCGGCGTCGTGCTGGTACACCACGTGCAGTACCACCTGGTCATATTTAGCATCGACTTGGTGCTGGTGCCGCTGCCAGTCGGAGGCGCGCAGGTGAATTTCTACGGCCCCGTTCCACTCTACTTCGCCTAGGCGCAGCCGGGCATTCAGAAAATCAGGGCCCGCATCCGCGTTGCGCTGGCCGGGGCGCAACACCTGAATTTCTTCGCCACCCGTGGTTCGTAGGTCAGCTTTGTCGAAGTACTGATGCTGCCAGACGTAGTGGAGAAAATCTTCACGCATGGCAACAAATGTAAAAGTGAATACGCCAGGATAAAAAGAATGTCAGGTTGCGCTAGCGGCTGCTTACCAAAGCAGCCGCTAGCGCAACCTGACATTCTTTTGCATTCTACTTTTCGAATACGTGCTGGTTTTTTTACCGCAGGTCTACCACCTTCACACCGGGGTGCTGGGCTTTATCGAAAGCAAACGAAGTAGCCGTTACGGGCACGTTGGCTTTGAAGTTCTTGAGCGTGAAGGTGGTACGCGTTCCGTTTTTCTTGAAAGTTTTCACACTGTGGATGGCTTTATCGGCCGTGCCCACCACAATCTGCACTTTGAAAACGTCATTCTTCCGGTCTTCCGGCGACAATTCGATAAGGTCGGAGGCTACCCCCGCGTCCTTCAGCGACTTCACATAGGTATACTTATAGCCCTTTTTATACATTGTATACATCTGGGCTGGCGACATGTCCTGGTTAGTCGGGTCAGACTCGGAGATGTTTACCTCGTTCTCGTTTTTGAGGTAGGTCCAAGTGGTTTTGCCATCGTTGATGACTTCTTGGCCACTGGCTTTGAGGTGGTATTTCTGGCCGCTTACCGTCACATCGCCGGTGATATTTTGCTTAAGCTTGGCAGCGGGGTTTTCCAGCGTTTGCGTAAAGCTTGCTTGAAACGACTTGAGTGCCGTGTATTTAGCGCTTACCGCGTCGAGGATTTTGCCGGCTTTAGGGTCTTGCTGGGCAGCGGCGGGTAGGGCCAACGTGGCGGCCAGCGCCAACAGAGAAAAATGCTTGGTCATGGGGGTGTAGAAAACCCGGCTGGTTGGGGCCGGGTGGACTTGATACGCAAAAGTCTATGCAAAAGGTCGGCCAAAGTCATGGCGTCTGGGCCAGGTACAGGCTTCAATTGCCCACTACCTCGGCCCGTGCAACTAGAGGTAGCCCGCATCGAGCTGAGCCTAGTGGCTTTTTTAGTTTGTCGGGCAACCCCAGATTTACTATTCTTTTTTATGCCAGCTTATCGCTTGTATTTAAGCTGCACAATAAACCTTACCTATTCTTAGAATCATTTACCAATACTGGAAGGGCTATTACTAAACAATAAAAAAACTCCACTATTAACCAATCCAACCTTATCTCATTTAGTTATTTTTTCATTAAAACTTCATATCAACTAAGAATGATTTCCTATATTTAAAATGTAAAACTGGTTTCCCACTCCTTTATAAGCGCAGCAGCTATGCATCATACGGATTCCACTACCAAGCATTTAGCTGCAGCGTTCGACCATAATTACCTAACCCCCTTTTATGTATTATTAACTTCAATCTTTGCGAATAACAGCGGAGTTAATTTTCATATTCACGCTATTGCCAGCGGCGTAAGCACGCAGGATAGGGAAGAGATACAAAGGTTTGTTAAGCAGCATGGTGCTGCAATCTCCTTTTATGTCCTAAACCCCGAGGCAGTAGCCGGGCTTGTTCTTCCCAAGCACCTTTACTTTACCGAAGCTGCTTATTACCGCTTGTTCTTTCCCGCCCTAGTGCCTGATTCGGTGGAGAAGCTCCTGTATTTAGACACTGATATCGTGGTAGTAGGTAGTCTGGCAGCCTTATACGACACCCCGCTGCATGGCTATCCGGTGGGCGCCGTTGCAGAGGTAAGGGCTACTAAGAATCGCCCAGACTTAGGCATTTACGAGATAGGAACCTATTTCAATTCCGGTGTCATGCTACTCAATATTCCAGAGTGGAGAAGACAACGCATCACCGAGAAAGCGCTTCAGTTTATTCGCGATTTTCCGGAGAAAATAATTTGGGTAGACCAAGACGCACTTAACGTAGTCTTAGCAAATAACTACGTTAAATTAGATGAGCGCCACAATGTAATTCCCTTTGACATTCCTAGGTATTTGCTCAGGGCACAACATCAACAGTTTCTCCAAGATAAGACCTTGATACATTATACGCTAAAGCAACATAAACCGTGGCTGATAACTTGCCAGAATAAATTTAGGTATTTATACCATCAGTATTTAGCACAATCACCGCGGTCCCACGAGAAGGGGTATAAGAATACTCAGCTTACGCTGCATACTGTTAAAACCCTTATATGGGTAAGGACTTTTGAATTCCTCTTAACTATCCCGAAGATGGACAGTATTCTTACCCTGTTACTAGGTAAGGGAAAGGGTGTATAGCTAGCAGTTGCTAAGGGGTAGATGAGGGGTATTACAGTTCCGCCTGCCGAAGATGCTATTGGGCAGCATCCTCGGCAGGCGGTGGCGTGGGGCCAGTTTGTGCTGGCTTTACCTAGCAGGTTACTTTGGCAGCGTGGCGAGCAGTTGCTCAAGCTGGTACTCATCGGGGATGAGCACGGCGCGGGCTTTGCTGCCTTCGAAGGGGCCTACTACCCCCGCCCGCTCTAGCTGGTCGACGAGGCGGCCGGCGCGGTTGTAGCCGAGCTTGAGCTTGCGCTGAATGAGGGAGGTAGAGCCCTGCTGGTGCAGCACAATGCAGCGTGCTGCCTCCTCAAACATCGAATCGCGCTCGCCTTCGTCAAAGTCTTCGCTGCTCACGTCGCCTTCGGCACCCGCTACTTCGGGCAGCAAGTAGGCGTCGGGGTAGCCCTGCTGCTCGCCGATGTAGTCGCAGAGGCGGTCTACCTCGGGCGTGTCGATGAAGGCGCACTGTACCCGAATCAGATCCGAGCCGGCCGAGAACAGCATGTCGCCCTGGCCAATAAGCTGGTCGGCGCCGCCCGTGTCCAAAATGGTGCGCGAGTCAATTTTGCTGGTCACTTTAAAGGAAATCCGGCACGGAAAGTTGGCCTTAATGATACCCGTTATCACGTTCACCGAGGGGCGCTGAGTAGCCACAATAAGGTGAATACCAATGGCGCGGGCCAGCTGCGCGAGGCGCGCAATGGGCGTTTCCACTTCCTTGCCGGCCGTCATCATCAAGTCGGCCAACTCGTCGATTACCAGCACAATGAAGGGTAGGAAGCGGTGGCCCTTCTTGGGGTTTAGCCGCCGCTCCACGAACTTGAGGTTGTACTCCTTGAGGTTGCGGCACCCGGCTTCCTTCAGCAAGTCGTAGCGCCGGTCCATCTCCATGCACAGCGAGTTAAGGGTGTTCACCACCTTTTTAGTGTCGGTGATGATGGCCTCCTCCGTGTCGGGCAATTTGGCCAGGAAGTGGCGCTCAATCTTGTTGAAGATGCTGAGTTCTACCTTTTTAGGGTCCACAAGCACAAACTTGAGCTGGGCTGGGTGGCGCTTGTAGAGCAGCGAGGCCAGTATCACGTTCAGGCCCACCGACTTGCCCTGGCCGGTGGCACCGGCCATCAGCAAGTGCGGCATTTTGGCCAGGTCGGCTACAAATACTTCGTTGGTAATGGTGCGGCCGAAGGCAACGGGCAAGTCCATTTCGGAGCGGGCAAACTTTTCCGACCCCAGTACCGAGCGGATGCTCACCATTTCCTTCTTCGTATTTGGCACCTCGATACCAATGGTGCCTTTGCCCGGAATGGGCGCGATGATGCGAATACCTAATGCCGCGAGGCTCAAGGCGATGTCATCTTCCAGGCTCTTGATTTTGGAGATGCGAATGCCTGCTTCGGGCACAATCTCATAGAGCGTAACCGTGGGCCCGATGGTGGCCTTGATGCTGGCAATGGCGATGTTGTAGTGCCCCAGCGTCTCCACAATGCGGTCCTTGTTGGCTTCGAGTTCCTCCTTGGTTACTTGCGCTTTCGCCACGCCGTAGTCATTGAGGAGCTCCAGCGTCGGGAACTGGTAGCGCGACAAATCCAGCGTCGGATCGTAGTTGACGTCGGGCATCACGTCGGCGTCCTCGTCCTCATCGGCCACGGCCGCGATGTCGGCCCCAGCGCTAGGGTCGAGGTCGTCGCGATTAGGCACCGTAATTTCCAAAGGCTTGATAGGCGCAATTTCGAGCTTGGTAGGCAGCACCAACGGGCCATCGGCTAGGTCGGCCAGCGAGAGGGGGGTAGGGATGCTGGCCGCCACTGGCGCCACTACTTCGGGCTCCGTTTCGGGCAGCTCGAACGAGAAAGTAGGCCCGGCCGGCACCGCCGCTACTACCGCTAGCGGCACCGCTGCGGCAGCCGTAACGGCCGTAGCCACCGGCAGGCTTGCCACTGCACCACCCAAAAAGGGCGCTGGCTCGATTTCTACTTCGGGCTCGGGCTCGGCCGGCTGCGTCACTTCTAGGCTGGTAGTGAGCGGCACCGGCGCCTTAAGGGTGCTGGCGCGGGGCGCGGGTTCAAACTCGGGCTCGCGGGCAGGCTCCGGCTCCGCTTCGGGCTCGGGCTCAGCGGCGCGAGGGGGGGTAGGCTTAGCAGGGCGTGGGGCAGCCACCGCCACCGGGGCGGCAGCAAGGGTTTCTTCCTCCGCCTCATCTTCGTCGCTTTCGCCCAGGCCTAGGTTGAGGCTGGTGACGTTGAAGAAGAACACCACGAACATTATCAGGCCAAAAGCCAGCAGCAATACCGTGCCCCACCCGATGAGCGAGCTCAGCCACAGCGCTAGCTCGTAGCCGGCACTGCCGCTTAGCCAGTCGAGGCGATGGGCCTGGGCGGGGTCGGTACCGGGCTGGGCCAGCTGCACCACCACGTAGCCAAGCAACACACTGGTCCAGAGCATAGTAAACAGCGCCAGCGCCAGCACATAGCTCACCGAGCCGGCGGCCCGCCGAAACACGATTTTATACCCCAGAAAGAAGATAATCGGAATGAGCGCGTAGGCCGACAGGCCAAAGCCCCGGTAAATGAGCTTTTCGGCCAGCCAGGCCCCGAGCAGGCCCAGCCAGTTACCCGACTCTTGCCCGGCTTCCTTCACGGGCAGGGTGCCCAGGGCGGCCACTACGCTTTGGTCGGCGCGCCCGCTGAGCAGGAACGATGTGAAGGCAATGGTGAGGTAGAGCGAGCCCAGCAGCAGCCCAAACCCCAGCAGCAAATGAAAGCGGCGGTCTTTGAGAATGGCTACAAGCTGCGCCACCCCGGGCAATGGGCCGCGTGGTGGGCGGGGGCCGGCCGGCCGGGCCGGTGCGGCCGCAGCCTTGGCCCGGGTGGGCGCGGCCGCTGCGGGGCGGGCGGGAGCCGCTGCCCCCGCCGCCGGGGCGGCCGAGCGCGGTGTATTGCCCCGCACGGGTGGCCGGGCAGGACTGGGTTCGGGCGGGGCCGGCCGATTGGTGGCAGCCGGGCCACTCGCTGGATTTTTATAGTTATTGGAGGCCATGCGCGGGCAAGCAGAAAGGTCAAATCTACGCCAGCGGGCGCGGTTTAGGGCAGGGTAGGCGGCAAGGCGCAAGCCCTAGCCACGAGGAGCTGCGGGCATTTTTGGCAGGTATGCCGGGTGTTTCGCCGCAGATAGCGGTGCGCGGGGCCCCTACCCCACCGGGCTGGTCGCTGGTGGGTGGTTTAGTACCTCAAGTTAAGGAAAATACGCGGCAGTAGCCGGGGCTTACTTAGGTGCCACTGCTTCGTAGAGGTGCAGCTGCCAGTAGGCCTGCGAGTCGCTGAATACACTAAGTAGCTGCAAGCCGCTTTCTTCGGGGTGCGCCAGCTGCACCGCCGAGAGCACGTAGCGTCCGCCCAGCCGCCGAAACGCGGCCGCATCGAAGGCAAAGTGCTGCACCGTGCGCGGTGGCTGCTGGCCAATGAGGTAGTTGCGCCCCAGCTCGGCCGACATCAGGTAGCAGCGGTTGCCCCAGGCATCGAAGTAGGTGGCCAGGGCTGGGCTTTTGGCCAGTTCGCCGGCAATGAGCGGGCGAAAGGCGTGTTTGTAGGGCAGCGGGTAGCTATTCTGATTGCTGTCGAGGGTATAAAAATCGTTGAGCTGCGCCACGGCGGGCGGCAGCCCCAGGCTCGCCACGCGGTAGGCGGGCGGCAGTTGGCCCGTGCGCTGGTAAATGGCCGCCTTCACTTGGCCAAACAGCCCGGGCGCGGTAAACGCCGCGTAGCTGGGCGCATTGGCTTTCGGCACTCCGGCCAAGATGCGCAGGTTGGCCACGTACTCCGCGTTGAGCGGCAGCGCCACCACAAATTGCAGCCCCACCAGCGCATAGGCCAGCCGCCAGGCGCCTGGCGTGGCCGGCAGCTCGCGCAGGGCCAGTACTAATACCATAAACCAAGTCAGCGACATCAGGAAGTGGAAGCGGTTGAGGGTGAAGGCGTGCAGCAGCGGCAACTGCTTTTGGTAGAGCATAGCCAACTGCGGCGCAAACCCACAAAAGAGCGATACCCCCGCCAGCCCCGCCAGCACCAGCCCCACCCGGCGGCGCAGCAGCTGCCGGCGCGCTGGGGCCAGTTGCCGCAGCACCAAGGCCACCGCCAGTAGCACTACCCCTCTAAAAAATGGGCTAGCGTGGTATTGCCCCAGCCAGAAAAACCGGAGCGCTTCCTTTAGCCCTACCCCCACCCCGTGCGGCAAGAGGCGCACAAAATCAAACTCTTCGCGGTGCGATACAAACTGCTTGGCCACCAGCAGCGAGTAAAACAACGGCCATTCTACTACCACGTACAAGGCCAGCAGCAGCGCTAGGCCCGCCGCGCCACGCACGGTGCGGCCCACCGCGGCCCTACCCCCCTGCACTAGGTCGAAGGCCAGCAAACTGCCCCATACCACGGCGATAAACGGCCCCACGTACACAAAAATCGACCACAGCGGAAACGCCGCGCACACTAGCCAGTCGTGCCAGCGGCCGGGGCCGCGGCGTAGGTTTAGGGCGGCGCGCAGCAGCGCCGGCTGCCCCAGCACCGTGAGGCCGTAGATGCTGTAAAGCGGCAGCGTGGCCCAGGCCAGCGCCACGGCCGCCGCCAGCCCGCGCTGCTCGGGGCGAGCTAGGCCGTAGCGGCGCAGCAGCCAGTACATGGCCAGCAGCCCTACCCCCCGCACCAGCACCTGGTGCACCAAGTAGGCGGCCAGCGGGTCGTGCACTACGCTAAAAAGCAGCACCGTTACGCTCAGGCCGGGGCGCAGGGCGTTGCGCGGAATGCCGTTCATCACCTGGGGCAGCACCACCTCGGCGCCGTAGGCAAAGGCCAGGTGCAGCTTGGTGAGCAAATACACGAGGCTGATTTCGGTATCGAGGTTGTCGTGGATGAGCACGTAGCCGTGGCGGCCCAGCAGCAGCACCGGCACAAGAAAAATCAGGAGCCCGAGCAGGGCGAGGCGAAGCGGTTTCAACGAAGCAGTAAAACGTGGGCACCGCAAAGTAAACGGCTGCTTGCTGGGCGCGGCCAGGGCACGGCTTTCACTGGGCCGAGGTCATAAACCCCACAAATAGCGCCGGCACCCTACTGCGGGTGCGTGCGCAGCCAGGTGCGCGCTTCCTTGTACTCCGCCTCGCCGCTGTCGCTTTGCTCCAGCACGGCGCTATAGTAGCGGCGGGCCGTGGGGGCATCGCGCTCGTTCACGGCCAGGCGGGCTAGCCGCGTTTCGGCAAAAATATAGTAGCCCCGTTTGGTCATGCCGGCCTGCTCGGAGTACACCACGCAGCGCTGATAGTAGTCTTTGGCCTTGGCTGGGTCGTGGTAGCGCTGCTCCATCAAATACCCCAGCATGTAGGCCGCCGCCCGGCCGATGTACGCCTCGTAGCCCACCTGGCCTACCCCATACTTTTGGAGTACCGAGCGGCAGGCTTGTTCCGTTTCTTTCAGCCTTCCCTGCCGAAAACACAGCTTGGCGTATTCCAATTCAAAATAAGAATTATCCGGGAAATCTGCATTCAGCTGGCGCGTCAGTTCAAAGGCCGCTTCGGCCTGGTTTTCGCGGGCGCTACTGAGAATATTTACCAAAAAGAACTTCGCCTCCGTACCCGTATAAAAGGCGGTTTGGCTGACTTCGCGCAGCTGCGCGAGGCCGCGCTCGCGGCTGCCCTTCGGGAAGAAAAACAGGATGGGGCGCAGCCACGTGTACTCAGCCCCTATCCACACCGAATAATAGTTAAAGAGTCCCTGCCCAAACAAAAATTCTGAACTTAGCCCATTGGCTTCCTGGCTCTTCTGCAAGAAATTAAGGGCTCGGCGGCTGGCCACCGTAGCCTTGCGCCAATCGTGGCGCTCAGCATGCAAGCGAGCCTGCATGCCATAGGCCCCGGCCAGAAAAAAACAGGCCTCGTAGTTGTGCTCATCGGCCTTGTAAAGCGCGGCCGCCTTGGTAATGGCCGTGTCAGTATAAGCCAGAAACACTTTGTCGTACCGGTTGTCGGCCACGTTGTTAGGCATCATCTTCCACCACGTGCTCAGGCTCAGCAGGAAGTAAGCCATGGGGTGCTGCGGGTAGCGGCGGCGCAGCGAGCGAAACTGTTTATCGGCCTTGTTGAACTTGAAATCGTAGAGGTTGTGCACCGCGCCGCTAAGCTCCTCCTCAATATCCTTATCCAGCAGTAGCCAGCCCGAAATGTCCACCGTTTGGGGCGCCACCTGTATGCTGTCGAGGGCAATTTCGCGCAGGGGGGGTAGGGCCGGCATTGGGTCGGCGGGCGTGTGCTGCCCCAGGGCGGGGCCGCTTAGCAGCCCCACCAGCAGGCCAGCAATTACCCACCAACGCTGGAAGTTATGCGCGCATTTCATGCCAAACGAAAATTATACTTTTCCGCTAAGGTACGCGAAATATTAGCTGCGCGGATGAAACTCCGTTATTACCTGGCGCAAGTAGTCGCGGTCGAGGTGCGTATATATCTCGGTGGTCGTGATGGAGATATGGCCCAGCATCTCCTGCACGGCCCGCAAATCGGCCCCGCCCTCTAGCAGGTGGGTAGCAAAGGAGTGCCGCAAAGTGTGCGGGCTGATGGTTTGGCGCAGGCCGGCCAGTTCGGCCAGCTTCTTGATGGTGGTGAACACCGTGATGCGCGAAAGCTGCCGCCCGCGGTGGCTCAAAAACACGATATCCTCGGCGCCGGGCTGCACCACTTGGTGTTGGCGCACGCCACCTAAATAGAAGTGAATGTGCTTGATGGCCTCGCGCCCGATGGGCACCAGCCGCTCCTTATTGCCCTTGCCCAGCACCCGCATAAACCCCTGCTCGAAGTAGAGGTTCGACAGTTTCAAATCGCACAACTCGCTCACGCGCAGGCCCGACGAGTACAGCACCTCTAGCAGGGCGCGGCTGCGCAGGCCTTCGTTGGTGCTCAGGTCGATGGCAGCGAGCAGGCGTTCCACATCGGGGTAAGACAGCGTATCGGGCAGGTGGCGGCCGGCCTTGGGCGATTCCAGCGTGTCGGTGGGGTCGATTTTGAGCAGGTCTTCCATGATGAGAAACTCGTAGAACGCCTTGATGCCCGAGAGTGTGCGCGCCTGCGACGTACTCGACAGCCCTAATCCGCCGAGCGTGGCCAAGAAGTCGCGCAGCAGCCGCGTGGTTACTTGCATAGGGCTGGCCTTCAGGCTTTCGAGCTCCAGCCACTGGTGCAGCTTGCGCACGTCGCGCACGTAGGCCTCTACCGAGTTGGGCGAGAGCGACTTTTCGAGACGGAGATACCCATCAAATTGCTTAATTGCTTGCGACCAGGTCACTTTTCGGAAGGGAATAGGAATGGACAAAGAACGTCATGCTTCGACAAGCTCAGCATGACGTTCTTTGTTAAAAACCTTTTATAGCTCCCACTTTGAACATCCTTATTCTCAACGGCCCTAACCTCAACTTGCTGGGCCGCCGCGAACCGCACATCTACGGGCACCGCTCATTCGACGATTTTTTGCCTGAGCTGCAAACCACGTTTCCTGACCTCGTACTCACCTCCTTCCAGAGCAACCACGAGGGCGCGCTGCTCGACCGCCTGCACGCGGCCGCCGGCTGGGGCGAGGCCGGCTCGGAGGGCGCCAGCCAGGGCGTGGTGCTAAACGCGGGCGGCTTTACGCACACCAGCGTGGCCTTAGGCGATGCCGTGGCGGCCGTGGCCGGGGCGGGCCTGCCCGTCATCGAAGTGCACCTGAGCAACCTAGCGGGGCGCGAAGACTTTCGACACGTCAGCTACATCGGCAAGCACTGCGTGGGCAGCATTGCGGGCTTTGGACTCGAAAGCTACCGGCTGGCGCTGCATTATTTGTTAGGCCAGCGGCCCAAGCCGGTGGGCTTCCGGCGCTAAAGGGGGGTAGGCCGCGGCGCGCTAATTCGCGAGGGACTGGAGTAGAACGACGGGAAAGAACGTAATTTTGCTTGGTGTATTTATTCACCTTGGCTTTATTTTGATGGTCCTATCTCTACGTTTACTTTACCCGTGGCGCCACGCTTTGCTGGCGGGCATCCTGCTAGCGCCGCTGGGGCTGCGCGCCCAATCTTCGACCTGCATGCTAGTGCCGGTGGCCCTTGGCCAGCGCGTGCAAGCGGCTCCGCTGGTGGTAGAAGCCCGCGTGGCTAGCCAGCAGACCGAGCAAACGGCCGGTGGTGGGCACATCAGCACGCGCAGCCAACTCGAGGTATTTAAGGTTTTTAAGGGCCAACTACCGGCCGGGGCGTTGCGCGTGCGCACGGCCGGCGGCACACTAGGCTTGCAGCGCGAGGAAAGTACTGGCACCCTGCACCTAACGGCTGGCCAGCAGGGCGTTTTCTTTCTGGTGGCCGACCCCGAAGCGCCCGGCGAGTGGCAGGCCTATGCCGGGCCGCAGGGCTTTATTGCCTATGACCTGGCCGATTTGTCGGCCGGCGACCCATTTGTGCACTACCCCACTATCGGCGCCGATGTGCAGCGCCAAGTGGCCGCCCTAGCGGGCGCAGCTTACCAGGAGGTGCAAGCCAACCCGGCATTGGCACAGGCTACCCAGCGCCGTGCCCAAGTGCTGAAAGCGCGCCAGTCGGGCACGCTGGGCACCTTGGCTACGCCGGTTATCAGTGGCTTTTCGCCCGCGGCCCTTATTGCGGGGGCCAGCACGGCTACTACCAGCTCGCTGCTCACTATCAACGGCTCGGGCTTTGGCAATGCGCAAGGCGCTGGCTACGTGCAGTTTCGCAATGCTAATAGCCCCGGGCCGGATAGCAACCCCACTTACCTCCAGCCGCTGCCCAGCGACTATGTAGCCTGGAGCGACAACCAAATTCAGGTGCGGGTGCCTTCGTATAGCACCACGGGCACCCCGGCCGGCACGGGCTTCGTGCGGGTGGTGGATGCTACGGGCGTTATTGCTACAAGCGCTAATGTGCTGACGGTTACGTACGCGCTCAGTAATCTGGCTTCCCAGGCCAGCAGCACGGCACCCATCTTGCCCTACCGCCCCAACTTGATAAGCCCTGATGGCTCGGGCGGCTATACGCTGCGCTACGCACCCAGCTTTCGGGCGGTGCCAGCAGCCCAGGTAGCCTTCGAGACGGCGCTGCAAAGCTGGCAATGCCGCACGGCCATGAACCGCACCATCGGTGCCGCCACGGATATTGATGTGGCCGCCCGCGACAATGTAAACGTAGTGCGCTTCGTGACGGCGGCCAGCACGGGTACCAACGTCTTGCCAGCGGGCGTGCTCGGCGTCACCACTTCTTACTTCGGCGGCTGTCAGTATTCAGACGGTAGCATTGAGTGGGTCGTGGCTGAAACCGACTACTCGTATGCCTTGGCCAGCAGCCCCTACCCCGGCTACACCTGGAATTTTACTCCTAACGCCCCCGCTTTCACCGAGTTTGACTTTCAGAGCGTGGCCCTGCACGAGCAAGGCCACGGCGAGCAGCTGACGCACATCATCGACCCGACGGCGGTCATGAATTATTCTATCAGCAATGGGCAGGCTAAGCGCACGCTCAGCGCCAGCGCCGACATTGCCGGCGGCAACGATGTAATAAGCTACAGCGCGGGCTATCCGTGGTGCGGCCTACCCCCCTTTGTGGCCAGCACCAGCGGTTGCGCGCTGCCCGTCGAGCTCACGGCCTTCTCGGCGCGCTACCAGCCGGGCCAGGGCACGCAGCTGAGCTGGGCCACCGCCTCGGAGCTGCACAGTTTGGCTTTTATAGTGGAGAGCCAGGATGACCCGGCCGCGCCGTGGCAAGACGTGGCCCGCGTGGCCGCGGCCGGCAGCAGCCCTACCCCCCGCCAGTACGCCCACCTCGATGCGCGCCCGCTGGCCGGCACCCGTTACTACCGCCTGCGTCAGCTCGACCAGGATGGCACCACCGCCTACTCGCCGGTGGTGAGCGTGGCCGCCGAAGCCACTGCCTTGGCCGCCTACCCCAACCCCGCCGCGGGCACCGTGCAGCTGGTGGGCCCGGCCACTAGCGCTGCCCAAGTGCGCCTGTTTGATGCCACGGGCCGCTGCGTGCGCCAGGCGGCCCTACCCCTCGGGCAAGGCAGCTTGGCGCTGTCGCTGGCTGGGGTGCCGGCCGGCCTCTACGTGGTGGAGTGGCGGGGCGGCCCTACCCCCCTGCGCACCCGCTTAGTGGTGAATTGAGCAGCTAAATGATAAGTGAGGGGCAGCCAACAGCTATTTGGCGCCCCTACCTTTGCCCCATGGCAACCCTCCCGACTTATACTTTCAACCCCGGCCCCTCGGCCGTGTACCCCGAAGTGCGCCAGTACCTGGCCGATGCCTTCGAGGAAGGCTGGCTGTCGGCACCGCACCGCTCCGAGCGTTTCACGACGCTGGTGCGCCACTGCCTCGACCAAGCCCGCCTTAAGCTCAACATTCCGCAAGACTATACCATTCTGTTCACTTCGTCGGCTACCGAGTGCTGGGAAATCCTAACCCAGAGCCTGACGCCGCGCCGCTCATTTCACCTCTACAACGGGGCGTTTGGGCAGAAGTGGTTTGACTATGCCCGCGCCCTGCGCCCCGGCTGCACGGGCCTAAAATTCGACATCAACGACGTACCCGACCCGGCTACCCTGCCCTTCAACCCCGAGGAGACGGACCTGGTCTGCATCACCCAAAACGAAACCAGCACCGCCACCCAACTGCGCGACCCATTCATCCTGAGCTTGTTCAACCGCCTGGGGCCGGCGCTGCTGGCCGTAGATGCTACCTCGTCTTTGGGCGGTGTGCAGCTCAAGTTTATCAAGGCTGATATCTGGTACGGCTCGGTGCAGAAGTGCCTGGGCCTACCCGCCGGCCTGGGGCTACTCGTGCTGTCGCCCCGCGCGGTGGCCCGCGCCCGCGAAATCGGCGACAATGCGCACTACAACAGCCTCAACAGCATGGTGAAGCAGATGCTGAACCACCAAACCACCCACACGCCCAACGTGCTGGGCATCTACCTGCTGAGCCGCGTGTTGCAGGCCCGCGAGGGCATCAAAGTCATTCAGCCTCACCTCAACGAGCGCGCTCAGAAGCTCTACGACTACTTCGAGCAGGTGCAGCCGCTGGGCTTGCGCCCGCTCATCGACAACCCCGATGCCCGCTCCACCACGGTTATCGGCCTGCAAGGCCCGGCGGCCCTCATCGAGGACGTGAAGCGCCGCGCCCGCGACGAAGCCGGCCTGCAAATTGGGGGCGGCTACGGCGACCTCAAGGCCACGAGCCTGCGCATCGCCAACTTTCCGGCCGTGCCCGACGCTGCTTTTGAGGCGCTGGTGCAGTTTTTTGAGAGCATCCGCGTATGATAACCTTGTTCACCGATGGCTCGTCGCGGGGCAACCCCGGCCCCGGCGGCTACGGCACCATTTTGCGCTACGGGCCGCACGAGAAGGAAATTTCGCAGGGCTTCCGCCGCACCACCAACAACCGCATGGAGCTGCTGGCCGTGATTGTGGGCCTGGAGGCCGTGACGCGCCCCGAGATTCCGGTGCTGGTCGTGTCCGATTCCAAGTACGTGGTCGATGCGGTGGAGAAGCGCTGGGTATTTGGCTGGGCTAACAAGCCCGACTTCGGCAAGAAGGCCAATGAAGACCTCTGGCGCCGGTTTTTGCGCGTTTACAAAGACCGCAAGGTGTCTTTCAAGTGGATAAAAGGCCACGCCGGCCACCCCGAAAACGAGCGCTGCGACGTGCTGGCCGTGCAAAGCGCGCTGGGCAAAGGGCTGCTGGTAGACGAGGGCTACGAGGCGCTGGGCTAGGTTGCACTCCGCTCATATGAAGCCAGTTACCAACGCACCAGCGGCCTACTACCCGGCGCTCACGGGCTTGCGGGCGCTGGCGGCGTTGGCGGTGTACTGCTTTCATCAGCGCGATTCGCCCCTGCTTGGCTCCTCGGCCCTGGATGCGGTTATCCGGTCCGGGCTGAGCGAGTTGCACATCGGGGTATCGGTATTTTTCACGCTGAGCGGGTTTCTGATTACCAAGCGCTACGCCAAGCAGCAATTTAGCCGCGCGGCCTGGGGCCAATACGTGTGGCACCGGGCGGCGCGCATTTTGCCCGTGTATGTGCTGCTGCTCACGGCCACTTTTGCCGTGCAAGGTCCCGGCGGCAACTCATTGGGTAACTGGCTGGGCCTGTACGTCGTCAACGTAACGCTGGTGAAAGGCTTGGTGGAGCGCTGGTTTCTCGGCTTCATTCCGCAGGCCTGGTCGCTTACGGTAGAGGAAGGGTTTTACTTGCTGGCCCCGCTGGTGTTTTGGCTGGGCTGGCGCTACCGGCCCGCGCGCGCCTGGCCGCTGCTGGCGGCGGGCTTGGGCGTGCTGGGCCTAGCTACCTACTCGGCGCTGCCCGCGCTGGGCACGCGGCTGTTTGTGCTGCAAGCCACCATTTTTGGGCGCCTGCCGGAGTTTTTGGTGGGCGCGGCTTTTGCCTGGGCGCCGCCGCGCACAGGCCGGGGGCGAGCCACAGCTGGGGGCGTGGCAGCTATGTTGGCTGTCCTAGGGTTTATGCTTATTGCGCAGCAGTTTAGCAACAAGGTCAGCCTTAATTCCTACCCCGGCGTGCTGCTGAATAACTGGTTGCTACCCGTGGCCACGGGCCTCCTACTGCACGGGCTAGCTACCGAACGCACGCGCCTGGGCCGCGCGCTAAGCACGCCGCCGGCGCAGCAGCTAGGGCGCGCTTCGTATTGCTTCTACTTGCTGCATATGGGCTTGCTACCCGCTATCCTGGAGCCTTGGCTGGGGCGCTGGCTATCCGTGGGTGGGGCAGCAGCGGCATTGCTGGGGCTGCTGGGGCTGGCGGCCCTGGCCCTGCATCACTACTTCGAGCAGCCGGCGTATCGCTGGCTACTGGCGCGGTTTGCCGGGGGGCGGCCCGCTGCTTCCTCCACCGCTATTTCTGTGCCCCGTGGCTAACGACTTTTTCCAGTTTCAGCAATTTCGCATCGACCAAAGCGCTTGCGCCCAAAAGGTGAGCACCGATGCCTGCCTGCTGGGCGCGGCAGCCGACCTCACGGCGGCTACCCACATCCTAGATATCGGCACGGGCACCGGCCTGCTGGCGCTGATGGCTGCCCAGCGCGCGCCCCAGGCCACCATTGAAGCCCTTGAAATAGACCCCGCCGCCGCCGCCCAGGCAGCCGCCAATGTGGCGGCCAGCCCCTGGGCCAGCCGCATCCGGGTGTACCCGCTGAGCCTGGCCGCGTATGCGGCCGCCCTACCCCTCTCTTCAGCGGGCACCGACCGGCCTTTTAGCCACATCATCTGCAACCCGCCGTTTTTTCGGCGCAGCCTGGCCCCGCCCGATGCGGCGCGGGCGACGGCCCGCCACGAGGGGGTAGGCTCGCTCACGTTTGACGATTTAGTGACTTTTGCTGCGGCGCGGCTGCGGCCCGGCGGCACGCTTACCGTGCTCCTACCCCCTCCCGAAATGCAGCGCTTCGAGCAAATCGTACTGGCCGCTGGCCTGCCGGCGCAAGCGCGGCTGGTGGTGCGCCACCGACCAGGGGGGCGCGTCACGCGGTGCATTACTCAATTTGGGGGGGTAGGGCCGCTGGCGGCGCACGAGCGCAGCTTGGTTATTCAGGACGCTGCCGGGGGCTACTCGGCCGAATTTCGGGCGCTGCTGGCTGGGTTTTATTTGGCGCTGTAGGGCAGGCTTGGTGGGTCTGTGCCGGGTATCGGGCGGGCGCGGACTATTACCAAGAGCGTGTTTGAAATCTAAGAGCACGTCCTGCTGAGCTTGTCGAAACAGCTCTGCCGTGTCGCCTGCCATCGTCCAGCGCTGCGGCAGAGCTACTTCGACAAGCTCGGCATAATGTTTCAGAAGTGGTTTTATCAGCTCAACTTCTACGCCGTCTTCACAGCCGCGGCGGCTTCTAAGCCCAGCTCTTTTACGGCTTGCTCGCGCATCACCATCTTCTGTACCTTGCCGGTGACGGTCATCGGGAAGCTATCGACAAACTTCCAGTACGCCGGGATTTTAGTGGTCGAAATACGGTTTTTGCAGAAGCTGGCCAGCTCGGGGCCAGTGGCGGAGTGACCTTCTTTGAGCTTCACCCAGGCCATTACTTCTTCGCCGTAGCGCAGGCTGGGCACTCCAATTACCTGCACGTCGGCCACGGCGGGGTGCGTATATAGAAACTCCTCTACCTCCCGCGGATACACGTTGTCGCCGCCGCGCACCACCAAGTCCTTGATACGGCCCACGATGTTGAGGTAGCCCTCGGTGTCGATGGTGGCTAAGTCGCCGGTGTGCAGCCAGCGCGCCGCGCCGATGGTGGCGGCCGTGGCGGCGGGGTTGTTCCAGTAGCCCAGCATCACGGAGTAGCCGCGCACGCACAGCTCGCCGGGCGTGCCGCGGGGCACCAAGTGGCCAGTGGCGGCATCAATCACTTTTACTTCGAGGTGCGGGTGCACATGGCCTACGGTGCTCACGCGCTTGGCCAGCGGGTCATCCACGTAGCTCTGGGCCGATACGGGCGAAGTCTCGGTCATGCCGTAGCAAATGGTGACTTCGCGCATGTTGAGCACCGTTTGCACCTTCTTCATCACCTCCTCGGGGCAGGGCGAGCCGGCCATGACGCCGGTGCGCAGCCGCGAAAAATCGTACTGCCCCACACCGGGCAGCTCTAGCTCGGCAATAAACATGGTGGGCACGCCGTAGAGCGAGGTACAGCGCTCATCCTGCACTACTTGCAGGGTAGCGGCGGGGTCAAATGCCTCGGCCGGCACCACCATGCACGCCCCGTGCGAGCTGCACGCCAAGTTGCCAATCACCATGCCAAAGCAGTGGTAGAACGGCACCGGAATGCACACCCGGTCGGCCTCGGTGTAGCGCAGCGTTTCGCCAATGAAGTAGCCGTTGTTCAAGATGTTATGGTGCGAGAGCGTAGCCCCTTTGGGGAAGCCCGTGGTGCCGCTGGTGTACTGAATATTGATAGGGTCATCAAACTGCAAACCGGCCTCGCGCTCGGCCAGGTCCTCGTCGGCCACAGGCACGCCGGCCGCCAAAAACGCCTCCCAATCAGCCCCCAGTACTACCACCGTTTCCAGGGCCGGGCACTGCGCCCGCACACTGGCGAGCAGCGCCTGGTAGTTGGTTTGACGAAAGCTGGGCGCCAGCAGCAGCACCCGGCAGCCCGACTGGTTGAGGGCGTATTTCAGTTCCTCGGCCCGGTAGGCGGGGTTGATGTTGACCAGCACCGCCCCGGCCCGCGCCGAGCCAAACTGCGTAATCACCCACTCGTACCGATTGGGCGCCCAGATGCCCACGCGGTCGCCGGCCGCTACGCCCAGCGCCAAGAGCGCCTTGGCCAGTTGCCCGGCCTGCTGCCACAGCTCGTTGTAGGTGGCCCGGTAGCTTTGGTGGGCCACTACCAGCGCCTCGCGCGAGCCAAAACGGGCTACGGTGCGGCGCAAGTTTTCGCCAATAGTTTCGCCCAGCAGCGGCGTTGTGCCAGGGCCGCTTAGGTAAGACAAGGTGGGTGGGAGCATGGAAGGGCAGCGAAGATAGCGCGGCGAAGATAGCGCCTACCCCCCGGCGCCAAAGTGAAGCCCGCTCGCTAGCCGCCGCTACAAAAGCGCGCCCAGCTGCGCGAGTTTTTCGCCGTGCAGCGCGGCCAGCAAGTCTGCCTCCAAAGTGCCGAATTCGGCGGCTTGGTAGTGGCGCTGCACCTGCCCACCCACCAGCACGGTAGCCTCGCCGGCTACTTCCAGGAGGGCACTCAGGATGTGCGAAGTGAGCAGCAACCCCGTGCCGCGGTCGCGCAGGCGCTTCAGTATTTCCTTGAGCAGCAAGTTGGCTTCGAGGTCAAGGCCATTGAAAGGCTCGTCGAGGATGAGGTAGGCAAAGTCTTGCACCAACACGGCCAGCAGGGCTAGCTTTTTCTTCATCCCGGCCGAATATTCGTCGGCATACTGGTCGAGGGGCAGCTCCAGCAGTTGGTTCCAGGGGCGCAGGTCGGGCACCGCCCTACCCCGCGCTTGCAGGCAAAACTCGACGTACTCGCGCCCCGTGAGGCGGGGGTAGAAGTACGGCTCGTAGGGCACTAGGCCGGCTATTTCACGCACCGGGCGGCCGGTAGCTGCCTCACGCACGGTACCCGTAAAACCACTTTCGAGCCCGTACAAACAGTTGATGAGCGTGGTTTTGCCTGCCCCGTTTGCCCCCACCAAGGCGTGGATGGTGCCAGGGCGCACCCCCAGGCTCACGCCGCGCAGCACGTGGTGGCGCCCGTAGGCTTTGTGCAAGTCGATAACTTCTAACATGTGGGAAGAGAAAGTCGATTGAATGGAGGCGGTTAGCTAGGTCCTCCCTACCCCTGCTTTGGCTCGCCAGCTTGCTGGCCCAGCACCGCTCGCAAGCGGCGGTGGCTTTGCCAGATTAGCCCGCCCACCACCACTACCAGCAGCGGGGGGTAGGCCGGATGCCCAACCAAGAGCAGCACTACCACCAGCACCAGCGCTTGTATCGTTTTGATGTGCACGGCATTTGGGTAGAAGGCATACTTAGCTAAGATGGTCAGCGCTACCAGGCCCAGCCAATACAAGCCCAAGCCCAAGGCCAGCGGCCAGCTACCCAGCAGCGCCAAAAAGGGCGCCACCGTGAGCGCCGCGTAGGCCAGCCCTAGCCCCAAGCGCCGCCGAATAAATTGGCCCGGCTGCCGGGCCGCCACGGCCAGCATGGTACTCGGCTCGGGCGCGCCGTAGCAGGCCATCACCACCAGCAGCCAGACTACCAGCGTCAGTACCGGGCCCAAGGCGTTGGCGCGCGGCCAGGCCGCACCCCCTAGCAGCAAGGGCCACAGCAGTAAAGCTTTAGCTGCCCGCATGCCGCTTACCCACTCAAAGGCTTCGCTGCGAAAGAGGCTGCGCCCGCGGTGCTGGGTAGCACGGCCTTCGCGAGTGGGCGGCGCCCACGCCACCAGCGGAGCCAGCAGCAGGAGCAGGATAGCCGGCCCCGCCGCATGCAAAGCCAGCAACAGCAGCGCCACCGGTAGCCCGTACCCCGCGTACTCGACTGCCAGCCAGCGCCGAAAGCCCGGCGCAGTAGTAGCCAGAAACTGCCAGTCGGCCCGCTGCCGGTGGGCCGTTAGCAGCAGGCTCGCTACCACTAGCGGCGCGGCCCAGCGCCCCACCGGGTGCCCAGCCGCGACTACTAGCGCCTGCATAGTGGCCAGCGCAAGCAGGGGTAGCAGCAGCACCAGCCGCAGCCAGCCTATTTCGCGGGCTAGCCGGGCCAGCGCCCGCAGGCGCAAGCGCAGGTAGGCGGCTACCGGCGCAGCCATGGCCGAGCGGTGGGTAGGCTACTGGCGTTCATCCGTTTCCTGAAAAGCCAAGCCGTATTCGGCGGCCAGCTCGGCCAAAATGGGTTCGTACAGCTCGGCAGTAGTAGGAATGACTACCCCGCGGCCAGCTACTTCGCCGCGCAACACGCGCCGCACGGCCATCCCCAGGGGTAGGCCCACCGTTTGGGCCATGGCGGTGTGGGTAGCGTCGGTGCCCGTCACGACCAGCGAAGCGGTGCGGCGATGCACTTCGCCATGCAATTCATACTCAAACTGATGCTGCATCACTACCTGGTCGCGGTCGTGGGGGCCGAGTTGCCATTTATCGAGCAGTAAGTGCTCTAGCAGTTGGGCGGCCGTGGCGTTGGCCAGGCCCACCGGCCGCTCCGTGAATAGCCCCAGCCAGGCCAGGCGCTCCAGTTCGGGGCCGTGCGGGTCGAGCTGGAACTGGCGAGCCAGCTCGGCGGCCCCGTTTTCGGGGGCAGCGGGGGTAGGCAGGCGGCTAGCTACCAGCGCTTGCCAAGGCTGAATGGCCGAGTTGCCCAGCAGCGTACTATCATCGGTGAGGCCCAGCGCCACCAGCACCTGCCAGGCGGCGCAGTAACCGGGGCGGCGCAGGGTGCCGCGCAGCATCGTCTGAATGTCGGCCAGGCCGTAGGCTTCGCGATAACTGAGCGAATCGCGGTTGGCGTAGCCCTCAAAATGGCCGTGGCCGGGCACCGCCACCACCTCGGCCCGGGCAAAAAGCTGGGGGTAGGGAATGAACTTCAACTCGCCATTTTCGAGGTATTTAGCATCGCCACCCTGGCCGGCTAGCACCACGTTGCGCGGGTTCCAGCTAAACTTGTAGCGCCACGGATTGCTCCCCTCCGACTCGGGTGCCACCAGCCCGCCGCAGTACGAACGGAAACTGGTAAGGCGCCCGCCCGCCGCCCGCAGCTTATCAATAGTCTGCATCGCCGACATATGGTCGAGGCCGGGGTCGAGGCCGCATTCCATCAAGAAAACCAAGCCTGCGGCGGCGGCCTCGGTGTGCAGTGCCTGCACCTCGGGGCCCACGTAGCTGGCCGTGGCCAGGTGCCGGCGGTGCTGCAAGCACGCCTGCGCCACCACCGGGTGAAACGCGGCCGGCAGCATCGACACTACCAAGTCGGCTTGGCTCACTAGTTCGTCGAGCCGGGCGGCATTGTGCACGTCGAAGGGCACGGCGCGGGCGTACTCGGAGTGCGCGGCCAGCACCGGCACTAAGTGAGCCGGCTGCGTATCGGCCACCGTCAGAAACCATTTTTCGGCCGGCGCGTGGCGCAATAAATACTGAATGAGCGCCGAGGCCGAGCGCCCCGCCCCCAGCAGCAGCAAGCGAATAGATACCGTCATAGGAGGCAAAAGTACGTTTTTTGGCTACTGCGGAGGAGCAGCGGCTGGTTTACGCTGATTGGCTTATACTTATTCAGCTATTTTCAGCGCTACTGGCCCGAAAGCCCTTATCTTGCAGCCCCATTTTTCATTGCCTCCCCGCATGGCCGTTGCTACCCCCGTTTCTTCCACCCGCCGCCAGCTTAGCCTGCACTACGACGAGCTAACGACCGACCAGCTTAGCCCCGCCGAGCGCCAGGTTTGGGACGCTGCCCGCGCCGCCACGGCGCATTCCTACGCGCCGTACTCGCACTTCCACGTGGGGGCCGCGCTGCTGCTGGCCGATGGCACCACCGTGCAGGGCACCAACCAAGAAAACGCCGCCTACCCTTCGGGCTTATGCGCCGAGCGCACGGCGCTGTTTGGGCTGGCGGGCAGCCGCCCTACCCCCCCACCGCGCATCATCGGCATGTCGGTAGCGGGGCGCCCGGCCGAGGGCAACTTTACGGCGGCGCTGCCCTGCGGCGCTTGCCGCCAGGTGATGCTGGAATCGGAAATGCGCCAGGGCCAGCCCATTTGGCTGCTGCTGCCTGGCCCAAGTGGCACGGTGCTGCGCTTCG
The DNA here is from genome assembly GCF_009755225.1 of Hymenobacter ginkgonis. GTDB lineage: Bacteria > Bacteroidota > Bacteroidia > Cytophagales > Hymenobacteraceae > Hymenobacter > Hymenobacter ginkgonis. Next base: position 405,376 of record NZ_WQKZ01000003.1, on the reverse strand, counting down.
AACGGCTCTCCGATTTACTACCCTTCCATTTTTCGCCCGGCGACTTACCGCCGCGGCTATAATACCTTTTTCTTTATCATACATAAAGAACGCAGCGGCTTTTGCCGAAGGCACGTAGCGGTTCAATCTCTACATTTTCATTCAGCTAGTACTCCACTCATGTCTCCCCGTCTTATTCTTCAGCTGGCCGCGCTGCTTGGTGGCCTCACCGTAGCCATTGGCGCTTTTGGGGCGCACGGCTTGCGGGCCATGCTCGAAGCCAGTGGCCGCTTCGACACCTTTGAAACGGCCGTGCGCTACCAGTTTTACCACACGCTGGCGCTGCTGGCCATCGGCGTGCTGGCGGTGGCCCGGCCCGACCTGCGCGGCGCGCTCGACACGACGGCGGTGCTGTGGCTGGGCGGCATTGTCATCTTCAGCGGCTCGCTTTATTTGCTGTGTTTCACCGGCATTACCAAGCTGGGAGCCGTGGCCCCCATCGGCGGCTTACTGCTGATAGGCGGCTGGATACGCCTGCTGCTGGCCGTGAGCAAGCTCTAGTTTTTGCCCGGCCCTACCCCCCTCCAAACTAAAAAGGGGCGCCGACCACCCAGTGGTCGGCGCCCCTTTTTTAAGGCGCTACTTACAGCTTATTTCGAGGCCGTAGCGGCTTCTTTCACTTCGCCCACGAGCGAAACGGTGGTGCTGCCACCGGCCGAGTTCGAGTCGATGGTCAAGACTTTGGTCTGCATGCCCATTTTGCCAGCCGAGTTGAATTTGGCCGAAATGGTGCCGGTTTTGCCGGGCTGCACGGGCTCCTTCGTCCAGGCGGGGGTAGTGCAACCGCAGCTTACGCCGATGTTAGAAATCACCAGCGGCTGGGTGCCCGTGTTCTTGAATTTGAAGGTATGGTCCACGATATCACCCTGCTTAATGGAGCCGAAGTCGTACTTCACTTCCATAAACTCAATCTGGGGGCCGGCCGGCTTGGCGGTGGCTTTGGCAGGCTTTGCAGCCTGGGCGTGGGCGGCGGTGCCCGCAAACGTGAGGCCCAGGGCCAGCAACAGCATCTTCGTCATGGTAGTAGAAAAAATGGGTTTGTAGAGGTTAGCAAATTTAAGGGCTCAGCCAGGCTTCGCAAATCTGCGGCCAAACTAACACCTGCGCCAGTGGCTTCAATGAAGCTGCCCGCTGCGATGCAAACTGCCAAGCAAGGCATTGAATTCCGTAAAGCTCCGAAATTTCGGCAAAAACCTGTGGGTTATTCTTCCGTCACTTCGTTGGTGGCAATTAGCCGCTGCTGAAAATTAAGTAGAAAAAGCCGTTCCGACGCCCGCGTGATGGCCGTGTAGAGCCAGCGCGCAAACTCGCCGCCCACTGGCTCGTCAGGCTTGATAAAGCCGTGGTCTACAAACACGGCCTGCCACTGGCCGCCCTGGGCTTTGTGGCAGGTGAGGGCGTAGGCAAATTTTATCTGCAAAGCATTAAGGTACGGGTCCTTACGCATTTCAGCGTTGCGCTCGCCTTTTTTGGTGAGGTGGCTGTAGTCGGCCGTGATGGCCTGGTAGAGCGCCTCATTTTGGTCGCGGGGTAGGGCCGGGCTTTCGGTGTGCAGCGTGTCGAGCAGCAGCTTTACTTCCAGCTCGGGCTCGTCGGGGTAATCGACCAGGCGCACCCGCGCCTGGGCAAACCGGCAGCCAAACACCTCTTCGCGCCGGATTATCTTGGTGATTTCTAAGAAGTCACCGTTGGCCAGGAAGCCAATTTCTGAATCCTTGGGCAGCCAGAAATAGTTGTTGCGCACCACCATGATGTAGTCGCCGGCCTCAATTTCCTCCTCGGCATCAAACAAGGTGCGCCGGATGAGCTGGTTATATTGGTTGGCGTTGCGGTTCGAGCGGCAGATAATGGTTGTGTTTTCGTGGCCAAAATTGCGGTAGGCCCAACGCAGGCCGTCCTCCAACTTGTCGCCACCCATCTTAAAAATATCACCAAAGCCCTTGGTGTGCAGCTTAATATCGGGCAGCTCCTCGCGCAGTTCCTCCCGCAGCTCGGTAGCATTCACCAAGATGCCCGACGACTCGGCCTGGCGCATCACCTGGCGCAGCTCTACCCCATCGACGCGGGCCCGGAAGCGGTGCGCCAGCAGTTCGGGGTCGAGGGCCGGGCTTAGGAGTTGGCCTACCGGCGGCAGCTGCGCCGTGTCGCCGATGAGCAGCAGGCGGTTGGTGCTTTTTTCAAATACGAAGCCCATCAAATCGTCGAGCAAGCCGTTCTCACCGAACGCTTTTTCATCCGAAATCATGGACGCTTCGTCCACGATGTAGAGCATTTCCTCGGCTCGGTTGGGCTGCCGCTGGAAGCTGAGGCGCTCGGTAGGCGCGCCGCTGGTTTGGCGGTATATTTTCTTGTGAATGGTGCTGGCCGGCACGCCGGCATAGGCGCTCATCACCTTGGCGGCGCGGCCGGTGGGCGCCATAAGGGTGTATTTGCGCTGCAAGCGGCCCAGCCACTGCACAATGGCATTTACGACCGTGGTTTTGCCGGTGCCGGCGTAGCCGCGCAGCACAAATACCTTGCGGCCCGGCAGTTGGTCGCGCAAGAAGGCATCGAGCTGCACAAATAGCTCGGCCTGGTCTTCGGTCGGTTCAAAGGGAAAATAATCGCGGACGGACGGAAATCGGGTAGTTAGCACGCTAGATAAGGAATTGTCATACCAAGGCGAAGCATTCTTTCAGGCCTGCACTTCTTAGGAGATTAATAAGGCAACAACCATGAGCCGAAGAAGATGCTTCACGAGCTCAGCCTGACAGCGTTTTGTTGGGTTAGGTGAGCTTGACTCACTTATTCTATTACCGCCATGGTAGCTGAGGCCTTCGCAATTAGCTTGTCATCGCACCACACTTCAGCTTCGCAGAAATGCAGGCGGCGGCCGGCTTTCAGCACCCAGCCGATGGCTTTAATTTGGGTGCCGATGCCGGGGTTTAAGTAGCTTACTTTCAGGTCGGAAGTCACGACCCCTACCCCCTCGGGCACGAGCGTGAAGGCGGCAAAGCCAGCCACTAAATCGGCCATGGTGGCCACCAGGCCGCCGTGGGCAAAGCCACGCTGCTGCTGGTGCTGCTGACCCAGCGTGAGTTGGGCCTCCACGCGGCCGGGCTCGATGCGGGTAAGGTCGGCCCCGATGAGGTGCATAAAGTATTGGCGCTCGAGCTTGCGCCGAATGCGGGTGGCGAGGTCGTGATGCGAAAGGCCGTTTTCAGCCGCAGGCAGGGGTTTATCCGTAGGGTTCATCGTTGCTTCAAAGATAGGCCTGGCGCGGGGGCCACTAGCGTACATATGGAACAGGATGACTTATTGCGCCCGTATGCCGGGCAAGTACGGGTGCGGGTGGGCGGACTGTTGGTTCGGAACGGGGCCATTTTGCTGGCCGCCCACCGGGGGCTGCTGCCCAACGGCGCGTCGTTTTGGTCGCCGCCGGGCGGCGGCTGGGCTTTTGGCGAAAACCTGAAAGCCGCATTGCAGCGCGAGTTTCGGGAGGAAACCGGGCTGGTGGTGCAAGTAGGCCGGCAACTGCATCTGCACGAGTTTCGGCGGGGCGAACTGCAGGCACTGGAAATCTTCTTCGAGGTAAAAACCACCGACGATAGCCCTACCCCCCTGCTAGGCCACGACCCCGAGCACGCGCCTGGCAACCAGCTACTGAGCGAGTTGGCCTGGCTTACGCCGCGCCAGCTGCTAGCCATTCCGCTGGCCCAGGTGCACCCCGTGCTGCGGGGCCTGCTGAGCACCGACGATGTTTTTGTGCCGCAAGTGCTGCTAGAGCAGTGAGCAGTGAGCAGTGAGCAGTGAGCAAAAATAACTCCGCACCAGTAGCTATTCGCTGCCCGCTGATAATTGCCCACTGTATCTTTACCCCGTGTCTGCTACGTCTACTTTTTCTGCACCCCCGACTGCTACCGTTAGCCTGCGCGACGATACGTTCGACCCCACCAACCCGGCCGCGTACCACCTTTATGCGCTGGCTAGCACGGGCCGCTTGCGCTTGGCTGTGCTCGAAGTAGTGCGCCAAAAGTTTGTGGTTTTTGAGGACTTGCCGCTGGCCCATCCGGCCGACTTGCCCGAGCTAGCCCGTACCCACGACTTGCTCGGCCACCCTGGCTGGACGCGGGTGCGCATAGCCTTGGCCGGCCGGGCTTTCACGCTGCTGCCCGCGCCGCTGTTTCGGCCCGGCGATGAGGCCCTGTACCTAGCGCCGCACTATGCCTTGGCGCCCACCGAGGAGGCCTTGGCCTACCCCCTGCCGCTGGCCGCACCCGCCACCGACGTGGTTAGCCTGTTTGCAGCCAACCAGGCACTTACGTCGTGGCTAGACGCGACCTATGGCCCGGCGGGCCGGCTGCTGCCCAGCTCCGCTGCCTTGCTAGCGGGCCTGCTTAACCAGCCGGGTTCGGCCATTACTACGCGCCAGCTCTACCTCAGCCTCGCCGACCAGGAGCTAACGGCTGTGGTGCTGGGCCCGCAGCTAGAGTTTTGCAACGTGTTTGCCATCAGCACGGCCGAGGATGTGGTGTATTTCACCATCTTGGTGATGCAGGAGCTAGGGCTTAACCCCGACCAGGATGCCGTCACCGTGTGGGGTGAGCTGACGGCCGACTCGCCTATTTTCACCTTGCTTGGCACGTACGTGCGGCAGGTGCGCTTTGGGGCGCGGCCCTTCGGCTTGCAGTATAGCTACCGCCTCAATGAACTGGCCGATTACCGCCACTTCGATTTGTTTAGCCTGGCTTTTTGCCAGTAAGCAATCCCTCTTTTGTGTAGTCAACTGCTCCTAATCAGTGAAAAAAATCGCGCTGTTTCCTGGCTCCTTCGACCCTTTTACCAACGGCCACCTCGACGTAGTGCGGCGCGGGGCCGACTTATTTGACGAGATAATTATCGCCCTCGGCAACAACAGCAGCAAGCAGCGCTACCTGCCGGTGGAGTGGATGGTGGGCCAAATAGACGAGTTGTTTCGCGACGAGCCGCGGGTGTCGGTGCGCAGCTACCGGGGCCTCACGGCCGATTTTGCCCGCGAAACTGGCGCCCGCTACCTGCTGCGCGGCTTGCGCAATACCACCGATTTTGAGTACGAAAACACCATTGCCCAAGCCAACCGCCACGTCAACCCCGCTCTGGAAACGGTATTTCTCATCACCTCGCCGATGCTGGCAGCCATTAGCAGCACCATTATTCGCGAAATCCACCGCTTTGGCGGCGACGTGACGCAGTTTGTGCCGTTTGCCCTACCCCCACCCGCGGGGTCGTAGGCAGCTAGTACTACCCAAAAAGGCCGGCGCTCTGGGTAGAGGCCGGCCTTTTTAAAGGGGTAGGCAGCGCGCCTATTCCATGGCTTTGAGCGGGTCGATGGCCGATACCTTGAAGTACTGCATGGCTACGAGCGAGGTGATAACGCCCGTCATGGCACCCATCAGGATGATGGCCAGGAAGGCCACTACTACTGACAGGTCGAAGCCGAACAAGTTTTCTACCTGCGTCAAATCCAGCGACTTAGGTATAACAACCGTAAGAATAATAAAAAACAAACCGAGCATTACGGACGCTACCAGCGCCGTGATGATACCCGTACCATAGCCCCCCAAATAGGGCATATGGTCGCCGCGCACCTGGCGGAAATGGCGGATGGCCAGCACCGAACCAAGCACCAGGATGAGTACATCGAGGCTGCCGGCCTCCACGCGCGAGAAGAAGCCCAGCAGCGCCGCTATCAGGGTATAGGCGCACAGCACGGCGCCAGTGAGCAGCCCGAAGCGGAACCCATTTTGTTCGGCAGTAAGCGAGGGAGTGTTGGGGCGAGTAGCCATAGCTAGAAAACAAATACGTGAGGTGAGAAAGCAGCAAAGCAGGCCAGTGCGGCGGCCTGAGACACTATACTGAATTTCAGCTCCTGGTGTTGTGCTGATATCTTGGGGCACAAATTGGGGCTGGCCAACGTTGAAATAGATTAAGGGTACGCGGCGGCGTATTTTTGCAGAAAATTTCCTGGTTTTTTATTCTGGCTTAGATGATTTCTACGACCAACGTGAGCTTGCGCTACGGCAAGCGGGTATTGTTTGAAGACGTAACGGTGAAGTTTTTGCCCGGCAACTGCTATGGCCTCATCGGGGCCAACGGAGCCGGCAAATCGACTTTTCTTAAAATACTATCGGGCGAACTGGAGCCCAATACCGGCTCGGTAGAGCTGCCAGCCGGCCAGCGCCTGGCCGTGCTGAAGCAGAACCAGTTTGCCTACGACGACCAGCAGGTGCTGCAAACCGTTATCCAAGGCCACCAGCGCCTGTGGGCGGTGATGAGCGAGAAGGATGCGCTCTACGCCAAGGCCGACTTCTCGGACGCCGATGGCGAGCGCGCCGCCGTGCTCGAAGGCGAGTTTGCCGACCTCGAAGGCTGGAACGCCGACTACGAGGCCGCCGAGCTGCTGAGCGGCCTGGGCATTACCGAAGACAAGCATTACAGCGTGATGTCGGACCTCGGCGCCAGCGAGAAAGTGCGCGTGCTGCTGGCCCAGGCGCTGTTTGGCAACCCCGACGTGCTGCTGCTTGACGAGCCAACCAACAACCTCGACGCCGAGAGCGTGCTCTGGCTCGAAAACTTCCTGGACGGTTTCCAGAACACCGTGATTGTGGTGAGCCACGACCGTCACTTCCTCGACGCGGTATGTAACTACATGGCGGACTTGGACTTCTCGAAAATCACGATGTACCCCGGCAACTACGGTTTCTGGTACGAGAGCAGCCAGCTGGCCCTGCGCCAGCGCCAGGACGTGAACAAGAAAACGGAGGATAAGCGCAAGGAACTTGAAGAGTTTGTGCGCCGCTTCTCGGCCAACGCCTCGAAATCGAAGCAGGCGACCAGCCGCCAGAAGCTGCTGCAAAAGCTGACGCTGGAGGAAATCAAGCCCTCATCGCGCCGCTACCCCTACATCGCATTCAAACCCGAGCGCGAAGCTGGCAACCAACTGCTGACCGTGGACGGCGTGGCCAAGTCGGTAGATGGCCAATCGGTGCTCAAAAACGTGTCGTTTACGCTCGATAAGGGCGATAAAATCGCCATTGTAGGCCGCGACGACCGGGCGGCTTCGCTGCTGTTCGACATTTTATTTAACGAAGCCAAGCCTGACAAAGGCACCTATAACTGGGGCACGACCATCACGCCCAGCTATTTTCCGAAGGAAAACAGCGCCTTCTTCCAGGCCGATAACATGAACCTCGTGGACTGGCTGCGCCAGTACTCGGTGGAGAAGGACGAAAGCTTTGTGCGCGGCTGGCTGGGCCGCATGTTGTTCTCGGGTGAGGAGTCGCAGAAGAAGCCTAACGTGCTGAGCGGCGGCGAGAAAGTGCGCTGCATGCTGAGCAAAATGATGCTCGAAAGTGGCAACGTGCTGGTGATGGATGACCCGACGAACCATTTGGATTTGGAAAGCATTCAGGCCTTGAACAACGCGCTACGCGACTTCCAAGGCTCGCTCATCTTTGCCTCGCACGACTTGCAATTCATCGAAACGGTGGCCAACCGCATCATCGAGCTCACGCCCGACGGCATCATCGACCGGCGCATGAACTACGAGGAGTACCTGGCCGACGAAACGCTGAAGGCGCAACGCCAGAAGATGTACCAGTTGGCTTAGGGCCGGGCAATAAGCCGACGCATCTGGGGGTTTCGTCTAGTAAAACGGGCTTCTTCATTTTTTCTTTTTGCCTCTCCGCTAATTTCCCTTCATGAAACGTCTGCTTTTTCCGCTGCTCTTCGGGGCGGTGGCGCTCCTGGCCCCTGGCCGTAGCTGGGCCCAAGACAAACCGGTGCTAAACACGGCCCCGCCCGGCACCCGCCCTACCCCCCCGGTGCAGCCTACGCCGGCCCCCGTGTATACCGAGCCGACGCCGCAGCAGCCCGCTACCACCGACCCCGGCTATACGCCGGCCCCAGCCACGGCTCCTACCCCCGCCGCGCTGCCGCAGCCTTCGCCCTATAGCCCGTCGGGCCTGGAGCTACCTGGCCGCGAGCAGGAGCGCAAGGCCGCGCAGCAGCACGCCGATATGTATACCAAGCTGTTTGTGTATTCGGGTATTGGGCTGGGCTACAGCTCGTATTATGGCTACAGCAACTTCAACTTCAGCATTTCGCCGGCGTTGGGCTACCGCATCAACGACCGGCTGTCGGTGGGGCCGGGCATTAGCTACGCCTACAATTACTACGGCGTAGACAATGGCAGCGGCTCAAACAGCACCAATTCGAGCGTGAGCACTAGCAGCTTCGGGGTGAAGCTTTTTGCCCAGCTGCGGGTGATAGACCAGTTCTTTATCCACGCTGAATACGAATCGACCCGCGCTCAGTTTTTGGCCGTTGACCAATACAACCAGTATGTAGGCACGGTATCGCGGCAGGTGCAAACACCGCTGCTCGGTGTGGGCTACCGCTCGCAGATTAGCAACCGCGCCGCTGCCGACATTGTGCTGCTGTATAATTTTCAGGATAATTACAATAGTATTTATCCGAACCCCGTCATCCGGTTCAACTTTTTGTTCAACATCGGCCACTAACCTTGGTCTTTGCTGCGCACGCAAAAGCCCCGACTACCAGTGGTAGTCGGGGCTTTTTATATACAAGCTAGCGCAGCTTTATACGGGGCGGCGGCCGCTGATAACGCGCAAGAGAATGGCGATAATGGCAATCACCAACAGAATGTGAATCAAGCCGTTGCCTTGGATGCCGGTACCCAGGATACCAAAGAAGCCGAGGGCCCAAATGAGGATGAGAACAACGGCGATGAGATACAACAGATTACCCATGAGTGAAAAGAGACGTGTTAGGTGAGAAGGTTGAGCGAGCCATCAAGTGGCTTCTGCGGAGTTGTACGCGGCAGTGTAAAAAAAGATGAAGCTGAGCTCATAATTTCCAAATAATTGAGCCGGGCCGGGCTGGCTAAGTAGCTTTGTAGCACAGGTAGCGGCGCCTTTTGCGTTCGCAAATTTTTCTTTTTTCCCACCCATGCACGTTGCCGTAATTGGTTCGGGCACGATGGGCAATGGTATTGCCCACGTTTTTGCCCAGCACGGTTTTGCCGTTGCCCTCATTGATATCAACCAGCCGGCCCTTGACCGCGGCCTGGCTACTATCACCAAAAACCTTGACCGCCAAGTAGCCAAAGGCACCTTGCCCGAAACCGACAAAGCGGCCACCTTGGGCCGCCTGCGCACCTTCACAAGCCTGGCCGAAGGCGTAGCCGATGCCGAACTGGTGGTAGAAGCGGCCACCGAGAACGTGGACCTTAAGCTCCAGATTTTCCGCGAGCTCGACCAGCACGCGCCGGCCGGCGCCATTTTGGCCAGCAACACGTCGTCGATTTCGATTACCAAGATTGCGGCCGTTACCCAGCGCCCCACCCAGGTGATTGGTATGCACTTCATGAATCCTGTGCCGGTAATGAAGCTGGTGGAGGTGATTCGGGGCTACGCCACTTCCGACGACGTGACGCAACGCGTGATGGAGCTGTCGCGGCAGCTCGGCAAAACGCCCACCGAGGTCAACGACTACCCTGGCTTCGTGGCCAACCGCATCCTGATGCCTATGATTAACGAGGCCATCATCAGCCTGTTTGAGGGGGTAGCGGGCGTGGAGGAAATTGACACGGTGATGAAACTGGGCATGGCCCACCCGATGGGCCCGCTGCAACTAGCCGATTTTATCGGGCTCGACGTGTGCCTGGCCATCCTACGGGTGCTGCACGACGGCCTGGGCAACCCCAAGTACGCGCCCTGCCCACTCCTGGTAAACATGGTAATGGCCGGCCGCCTGGGCGTAAAATCGGGCGAAGGCTTCTACCAGTACACGCCCGGCTCGAAGGAGCTGGTAGTAGCCAAGCGGTTTCAGAAGTAGCGCAGCGGCGGCGCGGCCGTGCCCCGCGCCGCCCACCCCCTAGTGCCTGCACGCGGCTGCGCTGCGCCGAACGGTATTGCCCCAATTTGCGTTATAACTACACGCTGGCAAGGAAGCAGCGAAATCAGTATCATCTGCGATTTATGGAACATGCATTGTTTGGGGCCGGCTGCTTTTGGTGCGTCGAGGCCGTATTCCAAAATTTGAAGGGGGTAGAGAAAGTGGTATCCGGCTACGCCGGCGGCCGCAACAAAAACCCCACCTACAAAGAAGTGTGCAGCGGCATGACGGGCCACGCCGAGGTGATTGACATCACCTTCGACCCGGCCGTTATCAGCTACAAAGAGCTGCTGGAAATCTTCTGGAAAACCCACGACCCGACGACCCTCAACCGCCAGGGCGCCGACACTGGTACGCAGTACCGCTCGGTTATTTACTACCACAACGACGAGCAGAAGCAGCTTGCCGAAGAGTATAAGAAGAAGCTCAACGACGGCCACGCCTTCCCGAACCCCGTGGTGACGGAGATTACGGCCGCGCCCGAGTTTTATCCCGCCGAGAATTACCACCAGAATTACTACAACCAGCACGGCCACGAGCCTTACTGCCAGTTTGTGGCCAAGCCCAAAGTGGACAAAGTAAAAGCCCTGTTTGGCGAGAAGCTGAAGTCGGAGTTGGTGTAATTGCCAAGTCATTTCCAACAAAAAAAGCCCGCTGGTTAGCGGGCTTTTTTTGTTGGAAATGACTCTTATTCAATAGTAAAAAGAACGTCCTGCTTCGGCAAGCTTAGCCTGACGTTCTTTTTATATTTCGCTTATACGCTAACGCCAAAGTCGCGGAGGGCGTCGTTTAGGCTCGTCTTTAAGTCGGTGCTGGGCTTGCGCTGGCCGATGATGAGCGCGCAGGGCACCTGGTAGTCGCCGGCGGGGAAGTGCTTGGTGATGGAGCCGGGAATGACGACCGAGCGGGGCGGCACGTAGCCTTTGTATTCCTTAGGCTCTGGGCCCGTCACGTCGATGATTTTGGTGCTGCCCGTGATGGTAACGCCCGCGCCGATGACGGCCTCTTTGCCAATGCGACAGCCTTCAACTAAGATGCTGCGCGAACCGATGAAGGCACCATCTTCGATGATAACCGGCGCGGCTTGCACGGGCTCGAGCACGCCGCCGAGGCCTACCCCCCCGCTCAGGTGCACACCCTTGCCCACTTGGGCGCAGCTGCCCACGGTGGCCCAGGTGTCCACCATCGTACCCTCGCCCACGTAGGCGCCGATGTTGGTGTAGCTCGGCATCAGGATGACGCCGGGGGCCAGGTAGGCGCCGTAGCGGGCCACGGCGGGCGGCACCACGCGCACTTTCTGGCCGGCGTAGTCGGTTTTGAGGGCCATCTTGTCGTGGTACTCGAAGGGACCAACTTCCTGGGTTTCCATCTTGCGAATAGGGAAGTACAGGATAACGGCCTTCTTCACCCACTCGTTGATGGTCCACTCGCCGCCTTCCTCCGCGGGCGGCTCGGCTACGCGCAGCTTGCCCTTGTCGAGGTCCTCGATGACGTGCTCAATGGCGGTTTGGGTTTCGAGCTGGTCGAGCAGCGTGCGGTCGGCCCAGGCGGCTTCGATGGCCTCCTGCGCCGCGTAGCGGTCGAGAACGGGGCTGTGGTGGTCTTCAGTAGTCATGGGTAAAGAGAACTTTTACTTGGTAGAATGGCGGCAAAACTAGTGCCTAGCCCGTTACTCTCGCCGCTGCTACCCCCGCCCACTGGGGCCAGCTCGCCGGCCGCCGCCATCTTTGTGCCCCCGCCTACGTTTCTGCCCTACCCCCTATGCCAGCACCAAGCGCTACTACCGGGCCACCCGAAGCCGCCATTTCTGCCACTGTGCAGCTGCTCCCGCTGGGCGACGCGGCCGTGCTGCTGCACTTTGGGGAAGGCATTAGCTTGGCTACGCACGGGGCCATTCAGGCGGTGAGCGCTTATCTAGCGCGGCACCCGTTTGCGGGGCTGCGCGAATGCGTGCCGGCGTTTACGACGCTAGCCGTGTACTACGACCCGTGGCTGGTGAGCCAAGCCGGGCACTCCCCCCCCTACGAGCGCGTGGCCGAGCTGCTGCGCCAGTTGCTACCCGCAGCGCTGGCCCCTACCCCCCCGGCACCGGCCGAGGTAGTCGAGATTCCCGTATGCTACGGCGGCGAGTTTGGGCCCGATTTGGCTGTGGTGGCGCAGCACACCGGGCTGGCGCCAGCCGAGGTAATTGCCCGGCACGCCGCGCCCGAGTACCTGGTGCACATGATTGGCTTCGCGCCCGGCTTTCCGTACCTGGGCGGGCTCGACGAGCAGCTGGCCACGCCCCGGCGTGCGGAGCCGCGCCCGGTGGTGCCGGCCGGCGCAGTGGGCATCGCGGGGCCGCAAACGGGTATTTATTCGCTGCCTACGCCCGGCGGCTGGCAGCTGATTGGGCGCACACCACTGCGGCTATTCAACCCTGAAGCGGCCGCGCCTACCCTGCTGCAGGCTGGGCAGCACCTGCGGTTTGTGCCCATCAGCGCGGCCGAATTTGCCACGTATTCAGGTCGCCCGCCGCTATGAGTATTAGTGTGCTTCGCCCCGGCCTGCTAACCACCGTGCAAGACCTGGGCCGGCCGGGCTACCAGCAAGCCGGCATTGTGGTGGGGGGTGCCCTCGATGCGCTGGCCCTGCGCGTGGCCAACCTGCTAGTGGGCAACCCCGAAACCGCCGCCGGCCTCGAAATCACGCTGCGTGGCCCTACCCTCCGCTTCGAGACGGACCACCTCGTTGCCCTAACTGGCGCCGACTTGACGCCGACCATAGGCGGGCAGGCGCTGCCGCTGCACCGGCCGGTGTGGGTGCGGGCGGGCGCCGAGCTGGTATTTGGCGGCGCGCGGGCGGGCTGCCGGGCCTACCTGGCCGTGTCGGGCGGCCTAGCCGTGCCGCTGGTGCTTGGCAGCCGCGCTACCTACCTGCGGGCGGCGCTGGGCGGGCTAGATGGCCGGGCGCTGCGCGCGGGCGACCAGTTGCCTGCGCCTGGCCCTACCCCGGCTGGCCAGCAGCTGGCGCGGCAGCTGCGCGCCGCGGCGGCCGCCAGCCACTGGGCCGCCAGCACCTGGACGCCCGGCCCGGCGCTGCGCCCTACTCCCCACCCAGCGCCTAGCATCCGGGCGCTGCGGGGGCCGGAGTATGGGCAGTTTTCGGCCGCGAGCCAGTGGGCATTTTGGCACGAGCCGTTTGGGGTGACGGCGGCAGCCGACCGCATGGGCTACCGGCTGCAAGGGCCGGCGCTGGCTCGCACTGTTGCTACTGAGCTGCTGTCGAGCGCCGTCACGTTTGGCACGGTGCAGGTGCCGGCGGGGGGGCAGGCCATTGTGCTGCTGGCCGACTGCCAAACCACGGGCGGCTACCCCCGCCTGGCTCAGGTAATCACGGCCGACTTCGCCGCGCTGGCGCAGGCCCGGCCGGGGCAGCGGTTGCGCTTTCAGGAAGTAACCCTGGCCGAAGCCCAGGCGCTGTACCTTGCGCAAGAACAACGCCTGCACGCCCTGCGCCGGGCCCTTGCCGTCAAACTATTCACTGCATGAGTACGCCTACCCCTTCCGTTGATTTAAACTGCGACATGGGCGAAAGCTTCGGCGCTTGGACGCTGGGCAACGACGCGGCCCTGATGCCTTTTATTACCTCAGCCAACATCGCCTGCGGTTTCCACGGCGGCGACCCGGCCGTGATGAAGCAGACCGTGCGCCTGGCTTTGCGCCACAACGTGGCCATTGGGGCGCACCCTGGCCTACCCGACCTAGTAGGCTTCGGCCGGCGCGATATGGCTATTTCGGCCGAAGAAGCTTTTGACATGACGGTGTACCAACTCGGCGCGCTAGCCGCCGTGGTGCGGGCCGAGGGGGGGCACCTGCATCACCTCAAGCCGCACGGCGCCCTCTACAATATGGCCGCTACCCAGCCCGCGCTGGCCCAAGCCATTGCCGAAGCTGTGTATAAGGTGCAGCCCGAGCTGACGCTCTACGGCCTGGCCGGCTCGGAGCTAACCAAGGCCGGCGAGAAAATCGGCCTGCGCACGGCCCACGAAGTGTTTGCCGACCGCACCTACCAGGCCAACGGCACCCTTAGCCCCCGCCGCCAGCCCGACGCCCTCATCACGAGCGCCGACGCGGCCTTGGCCCAGGTGCTGCGCATGGTGCAGGGCGGCTGGGTGCGCACGCAGCAGGGCCACGAAGTCGCCATCCGGGCCGATACGGTGTGCCTGCACGGCGATGGCGCCCACGCCCTGGAATTCGCGCAGCGCCTCAACCAAGCCCTGCGCCAAGCGGGCGTGCAGCTGCAAGCGGGCCGGCCGGCCGCCGCCAAATGAGGCCGCGGCCGCTGCGGTGGGTAGGCGGCGCCAGCCTAGGCGCGGCGTTTCTGATGGCCAACTCGTCTATCGGGCCGGGTTTCCTCACCCAAACTACGGTTTTCACTCAGCAGCTGCTCACCAGCTTTGGGTTTGTCATTCTACTGTCGGTAGTGCTCGATGTAGGCGCGCAGCTCAACACCTGGCGCATTCTCACGGTGAGTGAGCTGCGGGCCCAGGACCTGGCCAACCGGCTGCTGCCGGGGCTGGGCTACTTTCTGGCGGGCATGGTTATTCTGGGTGGCTTTGCCTTCAACATTGGCAACATTGCTGGCTGCGGGCTGGGGCTGAACGTGCTCACGGGCCTCTCGTTCGAGCACGGCGCCATGGTGAGCTGCGTGGTAGCACTCACGCTGTTTTGGGTGCGTGAAATCGGGCAGATGCTCGATGGCTTCACCAAAATCCTCGGCACGGTCAAAATTTTGCTCACGCTGGGCATTGCTATCAGCGCCCACCCGCCGCTAGCCGAGGCCTTGCACCACACCCTGCTACCCACCAAAATCAGCGCGGCGGCCATCGTTACCATTGTGGGGGGCACAGTGGGCGGCTACATCACGTTTTCGGGGGCGCACCGCTTGCTCGACGCCGGCATTAAGGGGCCAGAGCAGCAGGCCGTGGTGACGCGCAGCGCCATCAGCGGCATCGTCATCTCTACAATCATGCGGTTTGTGCTGTTTCTGGCCATCGTGGGCGTGCTGCGCCACGGCGTGGTGCTCGATGCCGACAACCCGGCGGCGGGCGTGTTTCGGGCCGCCGCGGGCGAAATCGGCTTTCGGGTGTTCGGCGTCATTTTGTGGAGCGCGGCCATTTCGTCGGTGGTGGGCGCGGCCTACACGTCGGTGTCATTTTTCAAGACCTTCCACCCGGTATTTGAGCGCTATGAGCGCTGGTGCATTTCGGGGTTTATTATCTTGTCAACGAGCGTGTTCGTGGTGTTGGGTAAGCCCGCGCAGCTGTTGGTTTTTGCCGGGGCCATCAACGGGCTGATTTTGCCCATCGCGCTGAGTATTGTGCTCATCGCTGCTACTAGCCAGCGCCTCATGGGCAGCTACCGCCACCCGCGCTGGATGCTGGCCGCCGGCTGGGTAGTGGTGCTGGTAATGGGCGGCTTGAGCGTGCCCGTACTGGTTGAGCAAGTTAGCGCACTTCTACGATAAATGCTTGTTAATCTGACATTAAACACGTTTAAATTTTTCTCTTCAATCGCCGGAAAGGCAGCCAAGCGCATCTTTGTGCTTCAGGCGCCGCCCCCTATTTATAGCATCTACTGCAGTGCTTAGTCAGAGGTCAGGGCGCAAACTTGCGCCGCTACGGCTAGCACCCAACCACTTTTAAGACTTGCCCCAGTTCCTGCTTGCCTCCGTCCTTAAGCCCGTTGATGACACCCGGATGTTTGGCAAGTTTGCCCGCACCCTGGTGGCCGCCGGGGCGCAGGTGGCCGTGGCCGGGCGGGCCAGCACGGCCGCGCCTGCCAACGCCTCGGCCTCAGACGCTAGCCCTACCCCCTACGTCCTCTTCGAGGGCACGCGGCTGAGCCTGGGGCGGCTGGCCGCCCAGGGGCGCTACTGGCGCCTGCTGCACCAGCTGCGGCCCGCCTTGGTGGTGGTACACGCGCCCGAGCTGCTACCCCTCACGCTGCTGTGGCAGCGGCTGGGGCGCGGCCGGCAATTTATCTACGACGTGCAGGAGAACTACGGGCTGAATATCCGCAGCCAGGGCGTGTACCCGGCTGGGCTACGCGCGTTGCTGGCGGGCGGCTTGCGCTGGGTAGAATCGCTCGCCGCCCGCCACGCCACGGCCGTAGTGCTGGCCGAGGCGAGCTACGCGGCCGAGCTGCCATTTTTAGACAACTTGCCGAGCGAACAAGTACTTATTCTGGAAAATAAATACCAGCCCCAGCCGGGCGAAGTACTGCCGCGCGCCGCGCGGCCGTTGCCTACCGAGCCACTGCGGCTGCTGTACTCGGGCACTATTTCGGAACTCAACGGCGTGCGCGAAGCCATTGCCCTGGCCCGGCAGCTGCGCTTGGCCTGGCCAGGGGGGGTAGGGCTCACCATTATCGGCTTTTGCCAGCAGCCGGCCCTACTGGCCGATTTGCAGCGCTTGGCGGCCGCCGAGGCCAGCTGGTTGACGCTGGTGGGCGGGGCTGAGTTGGTGCCCCACGCCCAAGTGGTGGCCGCGATGGAACACAGCCACTTGGGGCTGCTGCCCTACCGCCCGCACCCCAGCACCGAGCGCTGCCGACCCACCAAGCTGTTTGAATACTTGGCCCACGGCCTGCCGGTATTGGTGCCGCCCAATCCGCTGTGGGTCGGGCTGGTGCAGGCGCACCAGGCAGGGCTAGTGGTTGATTTTGCGCAGCCGGTGGCCGCGGCCGCGCAAGTAGCGGCGGCCGTGCAAACAACCGCTTTTTACCCAACCGGCCCGCCTACTACGGCTGTGCTGTGGCACCCCGAAGGCAAAAAATTACGGCATTTGCTGGAAAGCTTCTTTCCTAGCCCGACCTTTGCGCCCCCTTCCGCGTAGCTGGACTGAGCGCTGGCTTGTGGGGAGCCGAATTTTTTCGGATAAATCTTTCTTATTTACAAGCTTACTGCCGACTGGCCCACTGGCCTACCCCCACCCTTCCCACCCACCTTTCCCCTTCCCTTTTCCATGGCTTCTCCTACCACTTTGCGCCACGCCGAAATTGCCGGTGTGGGCCACTACGTGCCTGACCGCGTGGTCAAAAACGCCGACCTCGAACAGATGATGGAGACTACCGACGCCTGGATTCAGGAGCGCACCGGCATCCAGGAGCGGCGCTGGTTTGAGGAAGGCAAGGACACCACCGCCGGCATGGGCGCCGAGGCCGCTCGGCGCGCGCTGGCCAACGCCGGCCTCACCGTCGAGGATGTGCAGCTCATTGTATTTGCCACGCTCTCGCCCGATTACTTCTTCCCGGGCTCGGGCGTGCTGATGCAGCGTGAGCTGGGCATGACTGGCAACGTGCCGGCCCTGGACGTGCGCAACCAGTGCTCGGGCTTTATCTACGGGCTGTCGGTAGCCGACCAGTTTGTACGCACCGGCATGTACGACACGGTGCTCGTAGTGGGCTCCGAGATTCACTCTTCGGGGCTCGACAAAAGCACGCGGGGTAGGGCCGTATCGGTCATCTTCGGCGATGGCGCGGGTGCGGTGGTGCTACGCCCCTCCTCGCAGGAAGGCCACGGTATTCTCAGTACGCACCTGCACGCCCAGGGCGAATTTGCCGAGGAGCTGATTGTGAAGGAACCCGGCTCGAACCGCGAAAACCGCGTGAACTACGCCATTGCCAACGAAGCGGATATGTTTCCCTACATGAACGGCCAAAACGTGTTCAAACACGCCGTGGTACGTTTCCCACAGGTAATTAAGGAGGCCCTGGACCAGAACAACTACCAGCCGGCCGACATCGACTTGCTTATTCCGCACCAAGCCAACTTGCGCATTACGCAGTACGTGCAGCAGAAAATGGGCCTGCCCGACGACAAAGTTTTCAGCAACATCCAGCGCTACGGCAACACCACGGCCGCCAGCATTCCTATTGCCCTGAGCGAAGCTATGCAGGCGGGCCGCATCAAGCGCGGCGACCTAGTGTGCCTGGCCGCGTTTGGCTCGGGTTTCACCTGGGCCTCAGCCCTCATTAAGTGGTAATTTGTGATGAGCAATGAACAATGAGCAAGGAGCAAAGAAGGGGGCTATCCCATTCACTTGCTCCCTGCCATTGCGCATTATTAATTGACTACATGCCCAGCCACACCGAGGAAAATTACCTTAAAACCATTTACAAGCTGGCGGAGGCCGAGCCTGGCCAGGATGTGAGCACCAACCGCATTGCGGCGGCGCTGGCTACCCGCGCCGCCTCAGTAACCGACATGCTGCGCCGCTTGGCCGAGAAGGAACTGCTACGCTACGAGAAGTACCGCGGCGTGCGCCTCACCGACGAGGGCCAGCGGCTGGCGCTGCTTACCATTCGCAAGCATCGGCTGTGGGAGGTGTTTTTGGTGCAGCAGCTGGGCTTTAGCTGGGACGAGGTGCACGAAGTAGCCGAGGAGCTTGAGCACGTGCAGTCGCCGCTGCTGATGCGGCGGCTCGACGAGTTCCTGAATTTCCCTACCCTCGACCCGCACGGCGACCCTATCCCGGCCGAAGACGGCGCCATGCGCCGCCCTACCCACCGCCTACTGGCCGACCTAACGGTGGGCGAATGCGGCACCCTGGCGGCCGTGCGCGACACGTCGGCCCCCTTCCTGCAATACCTCGACAAGGTAGGGATGCCACTCGGCTCGCAGATTAAAGTATTAGATAAGATAAGCTTTGATAATTCATTGGAATTGAATATAAACGACGAGCGAATAGTGCTAATCTCCGCCGAAGTAGGCCGCAATTTATTCACTACCTAGACCACGGATTAGCGGGGATTTTAGCGGATTTTGTAGGCGGCGCTTCTTGCCGCATCATCCTCGTGAGCCAGCATTTTTTTTCTTGTTCAGCTTCATACATTATCCTCGTTGAGCCTGTTCTCATCGCTCGCACTTAGGGCGGTCCCCAGTCAGTGTAGTTTGGTAATTACAACGTGGTTAAGCCCCTTCCATAAACAAAGCCCCCGCGCGCCGCGCCAACCCGCGCCGTCCACATCATCCGTGAAATCCGCTAAAATCCCCGTTAATCCGTGGTCTGATACAATTGTGGCTCTTTCCACGCCGCCCGGTGTAGGCGCACTGGCCGTGGTGCGCCTATCGGGCCCCGAGGCGGTAGGCATTACCCAGGCGCTGTTCTCGAAGAAAAACCTGGCGGCCCAGCCCGGCCACACCCTGCACTACGGCACCCTGCGCGACCCCAGCAACGACGCGCTGCTCGACGAGGTGGTAGTGGCACTTTACCGCGCACCGCGCTCTTATACCCGCGAAGACGTAGTTGAGATTTCCGGCCACGGCTCCGATTTTGTGGTGCAGCAGCTACTAGGCGCCTTGCTGCGCCAGGGCGCCCGCCTAGCCGAAGCGGGCGAGTTTACCAAGCGCGCCTTCCTGAACGGGGCGCTCGACCTGGCCCAGGCCGAAGCCGTGGCCGACCTCATCGCCGCCGATTCGGCCCTGAGCCACCAAGTAGCGCTCAACCAATTGCGCGGCGGCTTCTCAGATGAGTTACGCGGCTTGCGGGCGCAGCTGGTGAAGTTTGCGGCGCTCTTGGAGTTGGAGCTAGACTTTGGCGAAGAAGACGTGGAGTTTGCCGACCGCACCGGTCTGGCGCGGCTCTTGGCCGAAGTGCAGGGGGTAGTGCTAGGGTTGCTGCGCTCGTTTGAGCTCGGCAACGTGATTAAAAACGGCATCACGACCGTGATTGCTGGCCGGCCTAATGCGGGCAAATCGACCTTGCTCAACGCGCTGCTCCGTGAGGAGCGCGCCATTGTGTCGGCCATTCCGGGCACCACCCGCGATTTTATTGAGGATGAGGTGAGCCTCGATGGCCTGCGCTTCCGCTTTGTAGACACTGCTGGCCTGCGCGATAATCCCGCCGACGAGGTCGAAGCAATCGGCGTGCAGCGCACCCGCCAGCGCATTGGCCAAGCGGCGCTGCTCCTCTACCTGTTCGACCTTACCGAGCTCACGCCGGCTGAAGTGCAAGCCGACATTGCCGAGCTTACGTCTTCGCTCCCTACCCTGCCCGTACTGGCAGTAGGCAACAAAATGGACCTAAGCACAGCCGCACAACTCGCTGCTTTTGAAGAACTAAGTGAAATCAGCATAAAGCTTAACTTTATTGCGGCTTCGCAGCGCTTGGGGCTAGATGCGCTGCAAGAGTCACTGCTAGCCCAGGTGCGAGGCGCGGGCCTGGCGGGTACTGGCACGGCCACCATCGTCACCAATGTGCGCCACGCGCGCGCCCTCGAAACGGCGGCTGAGTACTTGGCAGCCGTACGCCAAGGCCTCGACGTGGGCCGCGGCACCGAGCTGCTAGCTGCCGACCTACGCCATGCGCTAAACTCCCTGGGCGAAATAACTGGTGAAATTTCATCTGACGACTTACTCACGAGCATATTTACCCAGTTCTGTATTGGCAAATAGTGCTACGCAGCAGTTCTTTTGCTGTGAGGCGCAGTAATCGTCGCAAACGTTACCGTGCTGGCTCAGGGCATCATTTTAAAGCATTTACCGAAACCAAGTAGCGGTTTGGTTTGTACTGAATGGGCGCTGACGCGGGCCGGAAGTTGCCCGGCTGGCAGCCTGGGCCGTAGCTTGCGCCCGCATTAGATTCGTGACTTCATAACCCACCCCCATCCTACCCAATGGCAGAAACTGCTGAACTCATCCTCGACGGCAAGTCTATTACGTTGCCGGTTTTCGAAGGAACCGAGCACGAAAAGGCCTTTGACATCGGCAAGCTGCGCGACCAGACTGGCTATGTTACCCTCGACTCTGGCTATAAAAACACGGGCGCTACCAAATCAGCCATCACGTTTCTGGATGGTGAGGAAGGCATTTTGCGCTACCGGGGCTACCCCATCGAGCAGCTAGCCGAGAAATCAAGCTTTCTGGAGGTCTCTTACTTGCTGATTTACGGGCACTTGCCATCGGAGTCGGAGCTTAAGGAATTTGCGGGCCACATCACCAAGCATACGCTGGTGCACGAGGACATGCGCAAGATTTTTGATGGCTTCCCGAGCAGCACGCACCCGATGGCCATCCTGAGCAGCCTCACGTGTGCGCTCACCGGCTTCTATCCTGAGAGCATCAACCCCAACCAGACCAAAGAGGAAACCGACCTCAACATCGTGCGCCTGATGGCCAAGATGTCGACTATTGCCGCCTGGACCTACAAAAACTCGGTCGGCCACCCGCTCAATTATCCTCGCAACGACCTCGACTACGCTTCCAATTTCTTGTATATGATGTTCAGCTTCCCAACTGAGAAGTATGAAGTCAATCCGGTGATAGTGACAGCGTTGAATAAGCTTCTCATCCTGCACGCCGACCACGAGCAGAACTGCTCGACTAGCACCGTGCGCCTCGTGGGCTCGGCCAATGCTAGCCTGTATGGCTCGGTTTCGGCGGGCATCAACGCGCTATGGGGCCCGCTGCACGGCGGCGCCAACCAGGAAGTGATTGAGATGCTAGAAGCCATTGAGCGCGACGGTGGCGACACCAGCAAGTTCATTGCCAAGGCAAAGGATAAAAACGACTCGTTTCGCTTGATGGGCTTCGGCCACCGGGTGTACAAGAACTTCGACCCGCGCGCCAAAATCATTAAGAAGGCCGCCGACGAGGTACTGCAAGCCTTGGGCATGCAAAATAGCCCGCTGCTAAAAATAGCGCAGGAACTGGAGCAAGCCGCTCTTACCGACCAGTACTTCATCGAGCGCAAGCTGTACCCGAACGTAGACTTCTACTCGGGTATTATTTACAAGGCCCTGGGCATTCCCACGGAGATGTTCACCGTCATGTTTGCTCTCGGCCGCCTACCCGGCTGGATTGCCCAGTGGAAAGAAATGCGCGAAAACAAGGAGCCCATCGGCCGCCCCCGCCAGATATATGTGGGAGAAGGCGAACGTGATTACGTGGGCATCAACGAGCGGGCCTAGCCCTACCCCCTGCTAAATTAATAAGACGTCGGCTCTCCCCAGAGTCGGCGTCTTTTTTTGCCCCTGCCCTACCCCGGCAATTCGCGCTTAAGGGTGATGAGCAAGCCGCGCACCTGGTGCTGAGTGAAATCGGTATCAACAACCGATACTACTTCCCAGCCTTGGCTGCCGAGCAAGTTGAGGTGCTGAGTCAACTCCTGGTAATTGACGCCGCTAAAGAAGCCGCTGTTGACATCGAGCAGTCGGTATTCAAATTTTTTCATGGGGCAACCTACAACCCTGGAGCAGCCGGCCGGCTTGCGAAGGCCGACTACTCCAGGAGATTAAAGATTAACTACAGGCGGTGCGCCGTGAACGACGCCCGCAGCTGCTGGTAGGCTATGCGCTGCTCGGGGTAAAGCAAGTTGTTGAGGTCCTGCTCGTAGCGTAGCTGCGCGTTGGCCATTTGGGCATCACGCTCGGCAACTGGAGCACTAGCCAGCGACTTCTCCATGTCGAAGCGCTCGTTGAGGTAGCGCAGGTGCAGCTGCTTTATCCGCACGTACTGGCCTTCGTTGATGCGGATGTGGTGGGCCAGCGCCTGGGTGAGCGTGGTAGCCCGGACCTGGAGCGACTTGGGGTAGTTGTCACGAGGGCCTTTGGCAGCGGGGGTAGCACTCGTGAGGCTAAGGGTGAGGCAGGCGGCAGCAAATAGGTTGTTCATGGGTAAATGGGTTTTGGGGTGAAGGAAAAAACATGGTGGATGAATTGATATAGTGAGTAAGCCGGTAGCGACTGCTGGAACTGGTTCAAACGTACGGCAATTTTTCATACTTGCACAAAACCTAGTGAATGTGGTACTTTTTTAATTACAGGATTTTACTTTAATTTCAATTAATTCTCATTATTAACTAATTATTCAAAATATCAAAAGCTTCACTTAAGGTCAAAAAAAACTCCGCACTTAGGCGGGCTCTTTATTTTATTTGAAGAATCCTACTAAATTTTCGCTTTCTTAAAGCATTACTTTAAGAATTTAGCCCCTGTCTGGGCCAGTCGCATTTGCTTTTTACCATGGCAGCTACTAAAGCTCAGTTGCATTAAACAAGGATAAAAGCGTTACCCAAGCGAATATTGGACGCGATTAGAGCGTAGAATCACGCAAAAAAGCCCGTTCTGCGAATAGCAAAACGGGCTTTTGGAGCGGGTGATTTTAGAGGCTTAGCGTTACAGGATACGTAATTCGATACGCCGGTTTTGCGCCCGGTGGGCCTCAGTGTCGTTAGCGAAAAGAGGCTTAGTTTCGCCGTAGCCTTTGGCACGCAGGCGGGCAGCGGGCACGCCGTGGGCCGCCAGGTAGGCAAGCACGGCCTGGGCCCGGCGCTCCGAAAGCGTGAGGTTGGCGGCGGGGGTGCCTACGTTGTCGGTGTGGCCAGCTACCTCCACGCGCAGGTTGGCATCTTGGCGTAGAAACTCGATGAGGCGGCTTAGCTCGGTGCGCGAGCGCGGCTTGAGCACGGCCTGATTAGAGTCAAAAAACAGGTTATTCAGCACGGCACTACGGCCGCTCTTGGCGGGGTCGAGGTAAATATCGAGCGTCAGCGGGTCGAAGCTATGCGGCGCCGAGTAGTCGAAGTTCAGGCTTTTGAGCAGGTAGCCGGGGGCAGCGGCGTACATGGCATAGGCGCGGCCTTCGTTGAGCACAGCGGTATACTCGCCCGTTTCGGCGTCGGAATACACTTGCTGGGTGAGGTCGTTCGTGTTCAAATCGAAGAGCTGCACCATGGCATTGATTGGCTTTTTGGTGACGGCGTCGAACACCCGGCCCTGGGCATAGGTGCTGGTTTCGCGGGCGCGGGCCGCGGCGGGCACCTCGCTGCCGTAGAGCAAAATGGCGGGGGGTAGGCCCGGCGCATCGCCGGGCTGGGGCGGCTCGGTGCGGGTGCAGTAGGCACGCTTGTTATCGGAGGTGATGAAAAGCGAGGCTTCGTTAGCGAACGTATTGAGGGGGTAGCCGAGGTTACGCGGAGCGCTCCACTGGCTTTTGGCGTCCTGCTCAGAGCGGAAAATATCGTAGCCGCCCAAGCCCACCAAGCCATTGGTGGCGTAGTAAAGCGTGGTGCCGCTGGCGTGAATGAAGGGCGCCAAATCATCGCGGGTGGTGTTGACGGGCGCGCCCAAATTGCGGGCTTGGCCCCAGGCATCGTCGGCACCGATGCTGCTCACGTAGATATCGAAGCCGCCCAGCCCGCCGCTGCGGTTGGAGGCGAAGTACAGCGTGCGCCCATCGGCCGAGAGCGAGGGCTGCGAGTCCCAGTTTTTGGAGTTGACGAGTACGCCCAAGTTACGCGGGGCCGTCCACTGGTTGCCGCGCCGGTGCGAGATGTAGAGGTCGCAGTCGCCTACCCCCCCGGCGCGGCCACAGCTCGTGAAGACGAGCGTTTTGCCATCGCCCGAAATGGTGGCTGCGCCCTCGTTCTCGCGCGAATTAATGACCTGCGAAATAGACTGCGGCACCCCAAACTTGCCATCGGCTTCTACGGCGCTGATGAGCACATCCTCGTTTTCCTGGCCGCGCTTCTCGGGGTTGCGCCGCACCGTGAAGATGAGAAACCGGTTATCGGCCGTGAGCACCGGAAAATACTGGTCGCGAAACTGGTTGAGCGGCGCGCCTAGGCGCTCGGGCGTGGGTCCGGTGGGGTGCGCCATCGCTTCGGCCGCGTAGTCGCAGTTTTTGAGTTGCAATTGGGCAAACTCTACCTGCGTCTTATTGGTGGGGGTAGCGGCCAGGTAGTTGGTATAGGCCAAGCGAATGGTGGGGTAGTCGCCCACTTCGGCAGCCAGCTTGCCCAGCAAGAAGTAATCGCCAGCGCGGGTAGCATCCAAGGGTAGCAAGCTCAGGCCCTTTTTGTAGGCGGCAAACGCGGCGGCGTGGTCGCCCATGGTCAGCTGGAGCGAGGCCTTGCGCAGGTAGGGCTCGCCCAGGTCGGGGTACTTATCGGTAAGCTGCTGCCACACTAGCAGCGCCTGCTGCGGCTGGCGCTCGCGGTAGTACAGGCTCTGGGCTTTTTCGTAGAGGTTGCGGGCCTTATTATCGGTGATGGAGGCAGGCACCTGAGCCTGCTGCGCTACGGTGGGGGTAGTGGCCAGCGCCAGGAGCAGGCTCGCGGGGAGCAGAAGTTTAGGCAACATAAGGAGAGCAAAACGCCAGGGGGAGCCGGCTTAGAAGCACCGACTCGTACCTGAGCTAACGGCAATTTTCAGGCGCCGTTCGGGTGAGTTAGCTAGCAAAATTTAGGGATTAACAGCAAAAAACCCCGACTTCGTGCTGAAATCGAGGCTTTTTGCCATTAACTCCTACCTTTTATCGGCATAGTACCGGGGGCGCTACGGAATATCAAGGTACTTGTGCGTTTGCAGCGACACTTGCCAGCGCGGATTGGCCTTCACGTAGTCGATGAGGGCGGGCGTCATGCGGGCGGCGCGGCTCCATTCGGGCTGCAAGTAGAGGCGCGTGGTGGGGGGCACCAGGGCGGCGTGCTCCTCGGCCCATCTGAAATCGCTGTCGTTGAAGACAATGATTTTGAGCTCGTCGGCGTGGGCCAGCACCTCGGGCAGCGGGGCCTTAAACTTCTTGGGCGACACACATATCCAGTCCCAATTGCCCGAGAGCGGGTGGGCGCCGCTGGTTTCAATCCAGGTTTTAAACCCCGCCGCCTGCAAGGCTTTGGTGAGGGGTAGGCAATTGTGCATCAGCGGTTCGCCGCCGGTAATAACGACGTTACGGCCCGCAAACTCGCTGGCGGCAGCTACTAGCTCGGCCACGGCTTGGCGCGGGTGGGCGTCGGCATCCCACGACTCTTTCACATCGCACCACACGCAGCCCACGTCGCAGCCGCCCAGGCGAATGAAATAGGCCGCCCGGCCCGTATTAAACCCTTCGCCCTGAATAGTATAGAATTGCTCCATCACCGGCAGCACCGTGCCGGGCACGGCCACCGGCTCGCCGGCAGCGAGGATGGGCAAATGAGTTAGAAAATCGGAGACAGCAGACATAGCAACTAAAAAAAACGGGCGCGACTTACGTCAACGCCCGAGGCGCGACCGGGGGTTCCGGTCACTCAAATTTACGAACGGCAGCCCGGACTCTGCGAGTCCACGCGTAGTAACGGCAACGAATTGCCCGCGCGTGAGTTCCCAGCGTCCGGGCTACTGCTATTTTGGGTACACTTCGCCCTTGGCAGCGCGTAGCGTGTTGAGCAGCAGCATGGCAATGGTCATCGGCCCTACCCCCCCGGGTACCGGCGTGATGCGCGCGGCCAGCGGCGCTACTTCGGCAAAGTTTACGTCGCCCTTCAGGGAGTAGCCGCTTTTCTTGTTGGCGTCCGTCACGCGGGTGGTGCCCACGTCGATAACGATGGCGCCGGGCTTCACCATGTCGGCCGTCACAAACTCGGGTCGGCCGATGGCCGCCACGATAATATCAGCCTGGCGCACAATTTCGGGCAGGTTTTGGGTGCGCGAATGGCAGAGCGTTACGGTGCAGTTGGCATTCTCTAAGTTCTTGGCCAGCAAGATGCTAACCGGCGTACCCACGATGTTCGAGCGCCCAATCACCACGCAGTGCTTGCCGCTGGTTTTGATGCCTTGGCGCGCCATCAGCTCCACGATGCCGGAGGGGGTAGCGGGCAGCAGCGCGGGCAGGCCAGCCACCATGCGGCCCAAGTTCATGGGGTGAAAACCATCGACATCCTTCTCGGGCCGGATGGCCTCAATCACCTTCTCGGGGTCGATGTGCTTGGGCAGCGGCAGCTGCACAATGAAGCCGTCGATGTCGGCATTTTCATTCAGCGCCGCCACTTGGGCCAGTAGTTCGGCTTCCGTAATATCGTCATCGAAGCGCAGCAGCGTGCTAGCGTAGCCCACGCGCTCGCAGGCCAGCACCTTGTTGCGCACGTAGGTTTCGGAGCCGCCGTCGTGGCCCACTAATATGGCGGCTAGGTGCGGCACTTTTTGGCCAGCGGCCAGTAAGTGGGCTACTTCGGCGGCGATTTCAACTTTGATATCTTCGGCAGTTTGCTTGCCGTCGATGAGGTGGGCGGTGGCGTTTTCCGAGTGTGGCATGGGGCCAGGGTTTTGGTAAATGACGGGGGTAAGGCGCCTTAGCGCATAACAATGCCAGCCTGCGAAAGCTGCTGGTAAATACTGGCCAGCAGCTCACTCTTAAGCGCTTGCTCCTGGCGAATGTTGTTTATCCAGAACAATACTTTGAGGTCATAACCCGAGGTATTGACGCTGTTGAGCAGGATTTCGGGGGCAACTTTGTGCAGAGTATTGGGGTGGGCCAGGATTTCTTCGCTAATGAGGCGGCGGGCCTGGTCGAGGTCCGTTTCGGGGCCGAGGCTCAGGCCCAACTCGGTGCGAATGTGGTTGTTGCTGAGCGTCCAGTTGATGACGTGGCCCGAAAGCAAGTCGCCATTAGGCAGAATAATTTCGGAGCCCGCCTGCGAAATGAGCTTGCTGGCCCGGATGCCAATGTCCTTGACGCGGCCCGTTTTGCCATTCACCTCAATGTAGTCGCCCACCTGAAACGGCCGCTCAAAGATGAGGATAACGCCCGACACGAGGTTGTTGATAATATTCTGCAAGCCCAAGCCAATACCCACGCCCAAGGCGCCCAGCACAATGGCGATTTTATCGACTGGCAGCCCCGAGGCTAGCGTAGCCAAAAACAAGCCCACCGCCAGAATGCCCAGCCGGATGGCCACCATCCAGGAGCCTTTGCGGTCGGTGTCGGCGTTGAAATCGTCGTCGGCTTCGCCAAAGAAATAGCCCACGTATTTCTGCAACTGAATGGTAAGCAAGATGATGCCCACAAACAGCAGAATATTACCCAGTGTAAACACGGTGCTGCCGAGCTGGTGCGGCGCCGTGAGCGTGTGCTCGATAACGCGGTAGAAGAGGTTATAAAGGTTGAGGTTGGTCGTGAACAACATCAGCCAGAGCACGCCCACCAGCACCGTCAGGCCTTTGCGCAGGCCGCTCTCAATCTTGCCGAAGCTAAACCGGCCGCCTACCCCCCCCACCTGCCGAGTGCGCTGCACTTGGAGGTAAAAAGCTTCCGTCACAATTCGCACGAAGGCCGACAACGCCACCACTTGTGTGAGGCCAAAAATGGCCGCGGTAGTAAACATCTTCGCCACGCTCACCCGGCCGTAGGCATTGGCCAGCATGGCCAGCACGTTCAGGCCCACAAACAGCAGCGCCACCGGCCGCACAAAACCCGCCAGCAACCGGTGTTGCCGCAGGTAGCGCCAAAAGGCCAGCCCCAGCCCCACGGCGCCCAGGTTGAGCAGCAGCGTTATCCAGCGCACGCCCAGGCCCGGCGCCCGCACAGCATAGGCAAACGTGAGCGCAAAAAACGCTACCACAATGCCCACCCAGTACCAAAACAAGGCCCGCGGCCAGCTGCGCCAGCCCAGCGCCGTAAGGGTCACCAACAGCAGCAGTTGCAGCAAATCGGTGTAAGCTGCTGGCGCCTGCAGGTCAAAAAACGGCGCCAGGCTAAACACAACCAGCAGCGCGGCAGCCACCGGCACCGGCCGCAGGTAGTGCAGGCGATGCTCGGGTAGCTCGAGGGCTGGCGAGGGGGTAGGCGCCTTGGCCGCGGCTAGGCGCAGGGCCCGAAAATTGCGGAATACCCAGCCAAAAAAGCTCAGCGCCAGCACCACCATCCACACCCAGTAATCCCAGTTTTCGGCGAAGTAGTAGCTCACCAGCGAGCGCTGCGCCGCATACGACTTGCGCACCAACGCGCTCGCCTGCTCATCGGCCTTGATGCTGCCGGGGTGCCACAGCGGCGGCAGTTCAGCCGCGCTGTTGCGGCGGTTGAAGCGGCCCATTTGCTCGCGCACTACGTCTTGCAGCTCCAGGGTCTGGATGTAGCCATCCGACACCCGCGTTTGCAGGCCCGTTACAGTTTGGCGGCTGCGCAGTAGCAGTTGCGTGGCACGGTCTTCTTTGCCCTGCAGGCGCGCCAGGGCGCGGCCCACAGCCGTGGCGATAGGCGGGCGCTCGGCGGCCGGGGGCAGCTGGGTACCCAGCGTATCAAGGCGGGCCTGCATGGCAATGAGCTGCTTGCCACCGGCAGCTAGCGAAGTGCGCCACTCGCCCAGCTTGGCCTGCATATCGGCCAGCAGCACCCGGTACATCTGGAGCTGCTTCACGTCTACCACGTCGCCGTACTGGTCGAGGTTCTCGCGGATGGTAGCGAGGTTGTCTTCCACGCTGGGCAGGTCGTCGCTCAGGTCTTCGGTATTGGTGCTGCGGCGGGCAGTCCCATTAATGCGGCTCAGCACGAAGTACGCCCGCTCGATGCGCTGGGCCAGCGAGTCGGGCAATACGGGGGGGGTAGGGCGCGCTTTAGCGCGCGCACTTGCGGGCCGCGCTGGTCCCACTGCCGCCCGGAGCGGCCCCCAACTACCGACCAACAAACTTGCTAATAGTACTATCCTAGTAAATCGAGAATCAAGTAGTAAACGCATTCAAAAAGTAACAGAGAGCTTCAAAATTTTATATTCGCAACCAGCATTCACTGCTCGTTGCTGCCCCAGCTAAAAGCTGGGGAATAGTTCAAAAATACCGGCGCAACCGGCTGCCGCATAGCAATAATATTTTGGCACGGTTATATCTTGGCAGGCAGAAAAAGCCCCTTTGCCTGACCCTACTATTTTTTATATGAATTATTATTTTACTGTTTTAAAAAAGTATGCTAACGTCGACGGCCGGGCTCGCCGCGCCGAATATTGGTATTTTATTCTTTTCAATTTTACACTACTAATAATTATTGGTGTAGCGAAAGCTGATTTTTTTGGTTTAGTATTTTCGCTAGCAATACTAATACCCAGCACTACCGTAGGCATGCGCCGTATGCATGATGTAGGCCGTAGCGGCTGGTACATTGCCATCCCTATCTATGGCCTCGTGCTAGCTTGTATGGAAGGCCAAAAAGGCCCGAACGAGTATGGGCCCGACCCCAAAAACCCCGCTGGCTTGGCAGACAAAATTCCTTACTCGTACAAATAAGCCGCCGTTATTAAAAAAGGCCGGCTCCTTTGCGGGAGCCGGCCTTTTCGTTATCAGTCGATTTTAAGCACCGCCAGAAACGCTTCTTGCGGAATTTCAACGGAGCCCACCGAGCGCATCCGCTTCTTGCCCTCCTTCTGCTTCTCCAGCAGCTTGCGCTTGCGGCTGATATCGCCACCGTAGCACTTGGCAATTACGTTTTTGCGCAGCGCCTTCACGGTTTCGCGGGCAATGATTTTTTGCCCAATACTAGCCTGAATGGCGATGTCGAACATTTGGCGGGGTAGCAATTCGCGCAGCTTCTCGCAGAGGCGCCGGCCCCAGTCGTAGCTCTTCGAACGGTGCACGATGGCCGACAGGGCATCGACCTTTTCGCCGTTTAGCATCACGTCCAGCTTCACCATGTCGGACTCGCGGAAGCCAATCAGCTCGTAGTCCAGCGAGGCGTAGCCGCGGCTGAGGGTTTTGAGCTTGTCGAAGAAGTCAAACACGATTTCCGACAGTGGCAGCTCAAAGCTCAGTTCTACCCGCTCCGAAGTCAGGTACGACTGCCCTTTGATAATGCCGCGCTTGTCCATACACAGCGTGATAATCGCGCCCACGTACTCGGCGGCCGTAATTATCTGAGCCTTGATATACGGCTCTTCAATCAGCTTAATCAGGTTCGGCTCGGGCATTTCGCTCGGCGCGTTGATAACCAGCAGTTGGTCTTTAGTGCCCGTAGCGTGAAATTGTACGCTCGGTACCGTGGTAATCACGGTCATGTTAAACTCGCGCTCCAAACGCTCCTGCACGATTTCCATGTGCAGCATCCCCAGGAAGCCGCAACGAAAACCGAAGCCCAGCGCCACCGACGTTTCGGGCTCCCACACCAGGGAGGCATCGTTGAGTTGCAGCTTTTCCATGCTCGAGCGCAACTCTTCATACTCGGTCGTATCGACCGGGTAAATACCGGCAAACACCATCGGCTTCACATCGGCAAAACCTTGGATAGCCTCCGGCGTGGGCCGGCTGACGTGCGTAATGGTATCGCCCACCTTCACTTCGCGCGCTTCCTTAATGCCCGAGATGAGGTAGCCCACGTTGCCGGCGCTCATTTCGGGGCGCGGCTCCTGGTTCAAGCCCAAAATACCAATTTCGTCGGCGCCATATTCCTTACCCGTCGCCATAAACTTCACCTTGTCGCCCTTGCGCATGGTGCCGTTCTTGATGCGGAATAATACCTCAATGCCCCGGTAAGAGTTGTAAACCGAGTCGAAAATCAGCGCCTGCAACGGAGCCGCAGGGTCGCCCTCGGGTGCCGGTACGCGCTCAATAATGGCGTTGAGAATCGCCTCAATCCCAATCCCAGCCTTACCCGAAGCGTGAATGATGTCTTCTGGCTTGCAGCCGATGAGGTCCACTATTTCGTCGGTTACCTCCTCCGGCATCGCGTGGGGCAAGTCAATTTTATTGAGCACCGGAATAATTTCCAGGTCGGCTCCAATTGCCAGGTACAAGTTCGAAATAGTCTGCGCCTCAATACCCTGCGAAGCATCCACAATCAACAGTGCGCCTTCGCAGGCCGCAATGCTGCGGCTTACCTCGTAGCTAAAGTCAACGTGGCCAGGGGTATCAATCAGGTTCAGAGTATACACCTCCCCTTTGTAGGGAAACTGCATCTGGATAGCGTGGCTCTTGATAGTAATACCACGCTCGCGCTCCAGGTCCATATTGTCGAGCAATTGGGCCTGCATGTCGCGCTTGGCTACCGTACTCGTAAACTCGAGCAGGCGGTCAGCCAGGGTGCTCTTACCGTGGTCGATGTGAGCAATAATGCAGAAATTTCGGATATTCTTCAACGGAGGGCAATTTTTTGGCAGCACGAAGATACGGCCATTTTATAGCAAGGCGTATGCCCGCGGCAAGGTTCACGCACCACCCGGCTTACCCCCTCCCTACCCCCCTGTTGCCTCCCAAGCCACCCCACCTCCTACTATTTGGGTACTACTATAAGGTAGTAGTATGCCGATAGCCCTACCCCCTCGCGCACCAAAAAGCGCCAAAGCCCCTAGCCCCATTTTAGGTAACTAAGCACTTTGGCGCCTTGCTGGGCTGCTAGCAGCCCCTTACTTATTCACTGCGGTCGAGCCACGACTGGTGAATTTCTTCAAAGGTGGTACGCAGGTTTTTGGTGATATCCCAGTTCGGATAATCAGCCTTCATTTTGCTCAGGTCAGAAATGTAGCAGATATGGTCGCCCGCGCGGTTTTGGTCCACATAATCGTAAAGCATTTTCTTGCCCGAAATGTCTTCTATCAACTTGAAAGCCTCCAAGATAGAGATAGAGTTATCGCGGCCGCCACCAATGTTGTAAACTTCGCCCACGCGCGGCGCTTCAATAAATTCCTCCATGAAGCGTACTACGTCATGCGAGTGAATATTATCGCGCACCTGCTTGCCTTTATAACCAAAGACGGTGTACTTCTTACCCTCTAAGTTGCACTTAATGAGGTAGCTCAGGAAGCCGTGTAGTTCAACGCCCGAATGGTTTGGCCCGGTAAGGCAGCCACCCCGCAAGCAGCAGGTTGGGATGTTGAAGTAGCGGCCATACTCCTGCACCATCACGTCGGCCGACACTTTGGAAGCCCCAAACAGCGAGTGCTTGGACTGGTCAATGCTGAACGACTCCTTAATGCCATCGTGGTAAGCAGCATCGCCAAAGTCCCAGCGCGTATCCTTTTCTACCAAGTTGAGCCGGTTGGGCGCATCGCCATATACTTTGTTGGTAGACATGTGCACAAACGTCGACTCTGGGCAGTGCTTACGGGTAGCCTCCAGCAAGTTGAGGGTACCGCCTGCATTCACATCAAAGTCATCAAACGGGCGACTTGCTGCTAAGTCGTGGCTGGGCTGAGCTGCCGTGTGTACGATAGCATCCGGGCGGATAGACGCCAGCATGTCATTTACACCTTGGCGATTGCGAATATCCAGTTCAATATGCTCGAAATTTTCGTATTCAGACAACAAACGCTTCTGGTTCCAGCGAGTATCCCCGTTAGGACCGAAGAAATCAGCGCGCATGTTATTGTCAACGCCGTACACTTTCCAGCCATTCTGGCCGTACTTTTTTACTACTTCACTACCAATAAGACCGCTAGAGCCAGTAACCAGAATTTTCTTCATGACAAGAAAGTTTTAAAGTGCGATGAGGTTTAGGGGAAGAAAAAGACGTAATCAAAATCAATAGGGCTCGCTGAGCACTAGGCCACCTCTAGGAAGTTAAAGCCAATTGCTCCATTTGTTTGAGCACGTTGTGCAGCACATATTCTCTATCGAATTGTTGCACATAATTATAAGCATTGGTTTTGTACAGCTCAAAGTTTGACGGATGCTGCAAATAATCTGTTAGCTGCTGCTCCATGCGATTAATGTCACCGAAATCAGATGATACACCCAATTTATTGTGCGTAATCACTTTGTAAATTTCAGAATCAACATCGGCAGAAACAAAAATCAATTTTTCCTTTGCCATAATACCTAGAAGCTTCGATGGGAAATAAACATCGCCCGAATCTTTTTTCTGAGATATAAAGACAATATCAACATCAGAAAGGAAGTTGAAATAGTCTTCTTGCGATAAAAAATCAATAAAATCGAGGTTAGTGGTTTGCTTAAGCTGAGCGTATTTCTTCAGGTTCTCCACATCACCACCTTGACCTATTATTAAGAAAACGATGTCATCTCGTTGTTTAAATTTTTCTGACAAGTCTACCAGTACTGATAACCCTTGTTTAATGCCAATGTTACCAGCATAACCGATAATAATCTTATCAGCATACTTGGGAAATTGTGCTCTGAATTTTCCCTTTGTGCCTTGAGAATTCGCTTCAGCAACGTTTATCCAATTAGGCCACAAATAAGTAGAAGTACTGTCAATATCTTTTCTGTGAATTAATTCAACCATAGCGGTTGAAATTGAGGTAACTAAGCTCGACTTTTTGTAACTATACTTCTCTACCCCATTCATTACATCAATGATGGGCAATTTGCCTAGCATCCCTAGCGACTTGGCCGCGTCAAGTTGCAAATCTTGCACATTAATTATAAGCTTGGAATTCCAAAGCTTCTTAAACAGTACTCCAATCACCCCTAGATTAATAGGGGTAGTAAATACTACAATAGCGTCTTGCTTACCAGCACGCAGGAAGTTGATAGAAGCAAATAAAATGAACGATATCTCCTGTATCATCCGTGTTACTGTCGTAACGTTTTTGGGAACGTAGAGATAACCTCGCAATACTTTTATTCCTTTGTAAGCATCAGTCCTGAATAGCTTACGTTTGTCCTCTGGCCGTTTAGCCCATTTTGGATACCAAGAGAAACCTGTAACCACGGTAACTTCATGCCCCTGTTCTGCTGCATAAGCAGCAAAATCGGTAGCATAAAGTGCTATACCACTGTGGTCAGGTGCGAAGGTCATACTGCTAACTAGTAATTTCATTGCAGTGCATTGATAACGAGTGAATGATTTTATAAATACGCGTGATAGTTGCGGAAATTAGCCTTTCATAGTACGCTTTCTGCTAAACACTGCCGGATTACCAGTAAAAATACCCCATGCATCCAAGTTCTTGGTAGCGACTGAGTTAACAGTTAAAATTGAATGGGACTGACAAGTAATACCTGGGCAAACCACAGAGTGAGCTCCAATCCATACACCGTCTTCAAGCGTTATACCAGCGAGTCGATAAGGAAAGCTTTCCAAAGTATAATCATGATTGCCAGTCAACAACATGGCACCTTGTGAAATACTTACGTTAGAACCGATGCTCACTTCAACTAAATTATCAATCCAAACAGATTCACCAAGCCAGCAATTATCACCTATCACTAATCTCCAAGGATTTTTTATTCGGACTTTCTGTTTAATAACTAACCCTTTACCAACCTTGGCACCAAATAGAATAAGTAAAAAACGCTTAAATCCATATGGCCATGGTAGCGAACTGTCTAATACATAGTAGTTGATTAGGTACCAAGCAAGCACCTTCATTGTGGGTCCAGCTCTGTAAGTACCTACACTAAACTTAGAAAGGTCCGTTTGCATATCAAATTACTATTTATAACTAAATCAACTAAATTTTTAAAATAGAATAAGTATTTTACGCATGATATCCCATACAAAAACTCCTATTATTGTGCCCAAAGTGTTCAATAATACATCATCTATGTCAGCAACTCCTATATGAAACGCATATTGCAACGATTCAATTAATATACTGATGAAAACTCCTAAAACAATTAAACTTTTGGTTCTCATCAAAAAAATCTCTTGAACAAAAATAGGTAATGGAATGAACAAAAAGACATTTCCAATTAGATTAGAATAAAAGTCCCAACGTTTAACGTCAGAGGAGTGATAGTTGTCTACAAGTCTTTTTACTGGTAATAGATTTAAGTATTCTTCGCTCCAAACTATCCCATGTCGCCTACGTGCAAAAAATACAATGTACGCAACAAGCAAGGAATAAACACTAAATAAAGTCACCTTTAAAGCTTTCATATAGCCGTTACCCTAAACGCAAAAGCCTTAGTTAGCAATAGCAGACAAGAATTTCTCAGATGAAGAATCAATAGAAAATTTGCTTGAGAATATGTTACAAGCTTGCATCCGCATGCTCTGCTTTTCCTCCTCCGACAAACGCTTCCAACCAAGCAATAGCTCATTGGTACCCTCTAAAGTATCATCAGCTACTAAGCCACTTTTAGCATCCGCAATTTCGCGCCAGATGTTCACCTGGTTTGATATAAGTACAGGTTTACCACATGCTAAAGCTTCTACAACCGCAATTCCAAAATTTTCTTGATGGCTAGGCAATACAAAAGCCTCACAACCATAAAAAGCGCCCCATTTAGCATCTCCAGTAAGCATCCCAGGAAAGGCTACTTGCTTTTGAAGTTGTGGTGATTTAGCTACTAGTTGTTTCTGTGTTTGGCCATAATCACTATTTAAGCCTGGGCCCGCTACAATTAGTTGGGGCCAACTATCATCTTCACTTATGCTTTCTGATTCAATAATACTTGTTGAATTGACCGAATTTGAAAACTCATCAGCTGTTACGCTAGCATAAGATTTAAGCAACAAATCAACTCCTTTTTTCTCATTAATACGGCTTAAAAAAAGTAGATAAGGTTGCGTTTTAAGTTCTGGACATACTGCTAGAAATGCTTCACGCATTTTATCAGTGTAAAGAGGTGGTTGCGCTACTCCCAAACCCACTACAACAGTATTTTTCGGATAATATGGTTTGAATGGCTCCTTCGCAAGCAGGAGTTCTTCTTCGCACGTGAAGAGTAGGGTGGCATTATTAATAAGTTTATTTTCAATTAACTTCCAGTAAAACCAATTACGTATAGCCTTCATTTTACGCCCTGCCGCACGCTGAAAGTAAGGGTCTAACATTCCGTGAGGCATTACAAAGAGCTTAGGTAATACGCTAGTCAATGCAGGTGTATTTTGAATTTTACTCTGTAAGTAGTCTAACGCTTTATTTACCGCATAACTATGATAAAGCCACAGACCATGTACTACAACAACATCGAAGTGAGCTAAATTTTCTTTAAGCCAAGGCAAAAGTTGCGCGTTATAAAACCAAGGGCCTTTACCAGGGCCTAGTGCATGCGTGGTAAAA
This sequence comes from Hymenobacter ginkgonis, assembly GCF_009755225.1. Taxonomy (GTDB): domain Bacteria; phylum Bacteroidota; class Bacteroidia; order Cytophagales; family Hymenobacteraceae; genus Hymenobacter; species Hymenobacter ginkgonis. The sequence continues at coordinate 368,712 of NZ_WQKZ01000003.1, read as the reverse complement.
GTATCATTAACTAGAAATTCTGCATCGGGCGCATCAAGACTAACAACTTCATTGTGTACACCTAATTTTTCTAAACCTAAAACAAGTGTGCGCACTGCCTGGCAGACTCCACCCATAGCTGGGTCCATCTCTGCAATTACATGAAGCAATTTCATTAAGGCAATTATTTTGATAGGTAAACTAAAAAAGTCAAAATATATCAACTATTCTTTTAATAAGAATATACTTGTATAAAACATGAATGTCTGACTAGCTGTCTGCCTCCTAACGCCACTCCTTAGATTCTTAAAAAATAATGAGATACTTTTTGTCTCAAATAATCTAACAAAATTATCAACAAGTGAGATTTGACTTTCACTTAACAAATCCTGATATTTATTCCTAAATTCTTTAGCCATACTAACTTTATTCAAGGCATCTTGTAAATTCTTTTTTTGAATGATAATTCTTTTAAATCTTTGAATTAGAGAATTGTCATTATAGTTACCCGAAACATTATTTCCATGCTGCCGGTAAAGTAGCGTCTTAGTATTTAAATAGTAAATCTTTCCCAACGCACTCGCTACCAATGCTATCCAATAATCATGGTTTTCAGCGACTAATGGAATGCTTTTAACCAATTTTACTAGTGGCCTGTTTGCCATTACAGTGCACCCATAAATAGGGTTTTGTGCTATAACGTGTTGAAGATTTAATTCAGCAATTTTTGTGGCTTGGAATTCTTTTTTCGAAACTATTTCTTTTAAATTAATATCAGAATACTTAAAATTAGTGTGTACTAATAAAGGATAATCAATCCCATATTTATTCTCTAGTTTATGCATTTCATCTAAAGTAAGCTGAATTTTGTTGGGTAACCAAAAATCATCTTGGTCGCAAAACATAACGTATGCTTCTTTATCTGCTATTTGCAAAAGCGCATTGAAATTTTGAGAACTACCAAGATTACCAAGATTATCTTTTAACACAAAGACTTTATCTTGATTTTGTTTTTGGTAATCCAGTAAAATCTGAGCGGTATCATCAGAAGAATGGTCGTCTCTAACATAAAGCTTCCAATCACTATAAGTCTGATTAGATAGACTCTCTAGCTGTTGCTTTAAATACTTTCCGCCGTTATAAGTTGCCAAAAGTATAGCAATTACCTGAGGATTTCCGAAATTATCCATAACCGATGAGGATATTTATTTATGAAGTATGATTCTCATAAAAAACCCTTTTGTAAATAGCTTCTATTTGGTTGAGAATATTCTCAGAATTAAACCGATAAGCATTTACTAAACCGGCTTCAACAAATTTATTTCTTTCAGCGTCGGGAAGAGTTATTACTTCATCAACAACTTTTGCTCCTTCTTGGGCCCAAGCTTTAGCTGCTACCTCGTCTTGAGGTTTTCGAGGAATTAAGAAACTAGCACCGCCAGCTACTTCCGTCATGGGAGCTTCATTGGTAGTAATAACTAAGCTGCCGCAAGCCATTGCCTCAGCGATAGGCCAACCAAAACCCTCGGCTAGTGAAGGAAAAAGGAAAACTGAAGCTCCTGCATAAGCGAAATTCACAAATTCATCCGATAGACCGGTGAACTGATGAATATCAGCCTTAAAAGGTGACTGTGCAATCAGTTGAGTCAATTCTGGTGATAGCTTCTCTCCTATTAGAATAAGTGGAAGCTTAGAATTACTTAACGCCCGCCAAGCTTCATAAAGCTGAACAACACCTTTACGATTCTTATACCATTGATTTCCCCCAACGTGAAGAAGGTAACCCGAGGTTAATTCAAGTGCTATTTTCTTGCCAAATGTCTCTCTAGCTAAAGACGGCTCGTAAAATTTTAAACTACTGTTAAGTCCATTATACACTACTTCTGAGTGCGATGGTACAGATAGTAAAGATTCCTGCAAGTCTACTCGGGTTTTATTAGAAACAGAGATAAAATTTTTTCCACGAGAATAGCCCTTTCGAATCATATCCTGATAGTGCCTACCTGTCCAGCTAGTAGAATTACCCGGTATTTTACCTAGAGCTGAATGCTGCGCCATGAAATCATGGCAATGAATAACGTGTGGCCTATCCGCTACCAAGGGCACCCATGGCCCCAAAGCTTGGTCTGTAAAAACGAATAGGCTATCCGACGTATGTGCCTTCAGCCGTTTACGGACTTCAACCGGAAAAAGTAGGTATTGGTCTATGTATCCTAGCCACTTCTTTAAGCTACCCGAGACGGGTAGCTTAAAGAAACGAGATTGTGGCGCCCACATTTCTACCTGATGCCCTCGCTGCTGCATACCATCCGCGAGCATACGCGCGAATCGCGGCATGCTCGCAAAACCGGGCATCTTGTCACGGCCAAGGAAGTCAGGGTGCGTAAAGAAAACAATATGCATAGTAAAACCTGAAATCAAGCCTAGTAAATATGGATGGTATTGAGAATTCTGCGGCAAACGTCTTCATTGCCTGCCTGCATTGCCCGCACTCGCTGCATACCGGCTAAGCGCATCTTTTCTCTCGCGTCATCGTCTTGCAGTAGCTTTTTGCAAACTTGAGCACATTCAGCCGCGTCGGCCCAGAAGGCGGCCTCTACCCCTTCCTCATACATTTCTTGGTGCTCAGCAGTGCGTTCGGCGCAGAGTAGCCCTCCCGCAAACGGCACCTCTTGCGACCTTTGTGTATGCTCGTCGCGATTGCCCTTGGAGAGTAAGCCCAGGCAAATTTTTGCTCCCTGTATAGCAGCTACATAATCTCTTCCACTAAGCGCATCGCCTTTATGCACCGCCTGTAATGCGGCCCAATGCGGCGACTTTGACCAGCGACTACCCCAGATGGTAAGTGGAATGCCTTGTTCTAAGAGCGCTAATAGAAATTCGTCGCGTTTTTCATAGCGCATCCAAGTGCCAATAAATACGACCTCCGATTTATAGATAGCTGGAATATCGGAGGCGTGGGTGAATGGCTGGTGCACAACCTCATCGTATGACATGCGCACGTGAATAACATTTTTCGCACCTTTTGCGCGAAACTCCGGAACGTTTATTTCACGCATTACCGCACAGAGGTCGTAATAACTTAGTGACTTGAGCAGAGTATCAAAACGACGGCCATCTCGTCCTCCGGTTGGGTCATCGTTATTATAAAGCACAAGTGGGCACCCAAGCTGCTTCAACAACTCCAGGCTGCGAGGGCCCACTAGCTCACCACTATTTACCCATACCACATCTGGGCGCGGTGTTGTAGCCACCAAATGCTTTACCAAGCGCGTTACTTGGGGCTGTAGAAACCGGTAGCCCGTCCGATAATGCAGGGGTTCTAAATACCGGAATCCCTTGCTTTGCGCAATTACCTTATTTAAGTCACACACGTTTACCGTGTGCCCCAAGCGCTCGAGCGCTCTGGCGCGGTGCGCAGAAGTAGAGCTTGGGTGACTATCACCAAGGTATAGAATAGTAGCCATTCGCAGGTTGTTAATAAATCTTAATCCAGCAGTATGTTAAATAGGCTATCCTATTGCGTGCTTCATCGATTTAGGGGGGGTAGCACCCGGAATAACTAAGCTGAGTATTCGGGTGAAGTGGTAAACCACGAAATACAGTAAGGCTAACTGAATCCAATCCCGCAGAAGAAATACAGCAATGTTGATAACGCTCTCCGAGGGCAAAAAGCGGAAGATATTATCCAACGCAATCATACCGCAAAGACTGAATTGAAAACCTATGGCATTAGCTTTAGAAGCCGCCGAGTTAAACTTTATGAAGAACTTATCAAATAGCGTAAATACCGGAATCATGCCTACCCCTAGTATTAGCAGATACCACCAACCAAAAGTGGCCATACCGGTGCCCGCGAAGTGTCCCGTACGGTACCCGCCCAAAGCCTCGGGAGGACCGCCCGCAACGTAGTATAAATAGTCGCCAACTGAAACACCCTTGAGAAATACTTTATCTACATCATTGAGGCCAAACGCATCTAAGACTGGCTGCGGGAAAGTAGCCCAGATATAATCAGTTGAGAACTTGAGCATAGCCGGGTCATACTCTCTGATTTTCTCGGCCTGAACTAAGCTGGCATCATTAAATTTAATATTGCAGAACCTGGCTAAGAAGATGTTTTTCAAGTAGGATTCATCCCATTCACCTGCTTCATTTTCTTCCACATCGTGTATGCGGAATTGCTTGATGGCTTCCTTATCACCGAATACTTCGAATGTTTGCGAAATCAATTCGGAAGAAGTTACATCGTGTCGCTGGCCCCGCACGATAACCATGGAGGTGCCGATGTCGGCGATGGGTCCAGTGAAAAGCCAATAAGCCCCTAATGCGATGAAGAAATTTTTCATCGTAAAAAAATTCGGCTTAAATACCCCTAGCAGCAGCCCAAGTGAATAGGCAAAACCTACCGACGAGAAACCAATCATAAAGCCCCCGCGGCTATTGCGCCCAATGCTAACCAAAAAAAGCAGTAGTGTGTAGGCAACTAGTAAGTATACTATTCGCTTAGTAAATGGCTTTTTTGAACCGTACAATTCTCCAAAAGGCAGGAAAAAAGGGGCATACGAAAAAGGCATCAATGCCTGCACGGCTTTATCTGAAGCGGCACCCGTGACTTCCCAACCAATGGAAGGGGAATAAAGGAAAACGTAAAACGTAGCGGCTATACCTATTAGCCCCATCAGCCATAATTGCAGCTCAGTAGGTGCCTTAAAAAAGTCTAGCTTGATAAGAATCCAAGGGGAGCTATTGGGCGTCTGCTGCAGTAGCAATCGATATAGCGCATGTGACAGCACCAAGGTTATCAGTGCTAAGCTTGAATGCAGAAATACCTGGTATGGCAGGTCTAAGTTGTATATAACAGGCTTGCTTTCCAAAGAAGTGAAAAGCAAAGGGAAATACAGCTGCGTGGTAGTGAAACCGAGAACGAGGAAGGTTGACAAAGGATAGTTTGCCAACATTGCTGGTTTAAAAAAAACAGTTGTGAACAGCGCCCAAGCTACTATGGTACAGCCAATAGCAATGAAATTGGGTAAGCTAGGAAAGAAGATACCTTGGTAGAGGGTAGCGATAACCAAGGCTACCCACGACCAAGTGGTAACTACCGAGATAAAGCTCGTCTCGCGCGTTGGGGCAAGCCGCACCCTACCCCCTACTTTAGCGGCTAGTGAGGCGAGCGGAAGTTGAGGTGAAGGATACATACTTGAATAAAGCCCGTTGAGGCGGATAAATAAGCTAATTTAGAACTTCCCAAGTTGATAAACTTGCTTGATGCCGGGCAGGCCACTCATTATGCGAATAGCGTGTTGAGTCGCCAGTGTCGGCAGAGCTTGCCAGTAGCGCCAAAGATTGCCGAGCAGCAACAGCATCGCCAAACTGAGCACCAGCCATTTTGCCTGCGGAAACACAACCAAGGCTCCCATTGCCAGCGCTGCAATACCCACGGAAGTGGAGGCAATCAAGAAGTGGCGTTTAGGCCATTGTAATTCGTGCTGCTGTAGCCAGCGCAGCGCTACGCGCCTATACCCAAAGGCTGCTGCTACCTCGGCAGCTACTAAGGCCATACCCGCACCCAGAATACCAAACCGGGGCACCAATACATAAACCCCTCCTACTACCAGCAAAGCAGCAATTGTGGAAAGCAGCAGCTGAGGTTTAAGTAAATTGTTGCCTTTTACAACCGCTATACCTGGTTGCGCCACTGCGTATACCAGTACACTCAACGAAAGGCTAGCGAATAGTAGCGGGTTGAAGGGTACCCGACCACGCGTCCAGAGCAGGTATAAAGGCTCTACGAACGCTTGCACAAGCACTACTGCGGGTGCCAGCACTGCTACCAGCACAAACCAGACAGTGCCAAATGCTGACTCAATCTTGGTTTGGTCGCGCTGATGCAGAAAGCGCATGAGTTCCGGCATCAACGGATTCACTACCGTATTCAGGCCCTGCAAAGCAACGTTTGCGCCGGTGCGCATAGTGGAGAAGGCGGTGAGGCCAGCTGCTCCTGCAAGAGGGGCCAGCACCACGCGAACGCCTTGCTGCCGAGCGTTTTCTAGTAGCCACTTGCCAGAAACTGCTAAAGAATGAAGGAAATTATGGGCTCCAAGCTTAGCAGAAGGTTTGCAAAAAGGTATCTGTTCGCGGCGTAGCAGTCGAAATAGGTCAATATAAATGGGTATGCTCAGCACGACGGTTGTAATAGCCATTACCCAGCCAGCCAACAATAAGTCAGCGCCTAGTACTACTGCCACAACTGGCGCTAGGCCCGATACAATAGAGCTGCACAAGTTCCACCAGGCCATGCGGGGGTAGTAGCCAAAAGGTGCCAGCGCCCTGAATACCAAGCCGGTTATACTGGTGCTGAGTAGCCAGGCAATTCCTTGCAGCACCAATACCAAGCCGGCCTCACGAATTAAGGCAGGATCCATGCTATCGGCTTTGCCAAGCAAGCTTGGTAGAATACCAGTTGCTAGGAAGCCAATTAGTAGGGCTAATTGTCCAAGGCTAATTAGTAGCCCGACGCTAGCGCCCGACCACAAATATTTGCTCAATTCAGGCCGGTTGTCCCGCCCAATTCGCAAAAACTCATAGCCCAAAAACTCCTGGTGCCCAAAGTCTAGGGTAGAGGCGATACTAACTAACGCTTGAATAGCCAGCCAGATACCATACGTTACAACGCTCCAGTGCGAGAGGTAGATGGGCACCAATGCCATCTGCGAAATCATCGTGACAGCAATTTGTGCCCATGAGGCGGCACTACCAGATATTAAGCGTGAGGCTGTCGACATACCTTATTGAGTTAGTAACGAGTACCAAGTGTGGGCACTCGTTCGTAGCAGCCCTACCCCTTCGCTTTATAGGAAGGGGGTAGGGCTGCTACTACTTAAGCGAGTTTGGTTCTCACTTCATCCTCTTTGTAGCCATATCCGTTGCCATACCCGTAGTCGTGCAGGTTGTTTTTCTTGGCATCGTTGATTACCAAGGCAATGGGAAAGAGCTTCTTATCGGCCTGAATCTTATTAATAATTTCCAGCTGCGCTTTCTGCGTGAAGTTATACCGCACTACATAGATGGTATAATCAACGTAGGGAGCCAAGGCAAAAGCATCTACCACTTGGCCTACCGGCGAAGAGTCGATGATAATGTGGTCGAAGCTCTGCTTCAACACATCCAATATCTTCACCATCCGGGGACTCATGAGCACCTCTGCGGGGTTAAAGGGCAACGCGCCAGCGCTTATACGCTGTAAGCCTGGCACTTCAGCTGACGGGAAGACTACATCGTTAACCGATATATCATCCGAAAGCAGGTACTCTGTCATGCCCATACCTTCCGGCGCCACAGCAGCGTCAACTACCTCGTTCTTACGTAAGTCTAGGCTGATTAACACAACGCTTTTGCCGGCAACTACCAAGCTGGCTGCCAAGTTGAGACTGAAAAAGGATTTGCCTTCCCCACTCATACTTGAAGTAACCAGCACAACCTTATTTGGCTGATTGAGTGTAGCAAACTGAAAGTTGGTGCGGATGAGCCGGAACATTTCAGCCAAAGGCGTGCGGCTTACGCGAGTGATTACCACCCGCTCCTTTGATTTGTTGTGCACTAATTCACCCAAAATAGGCACATTAGTTACATCAGTTACCTCTTTAAGGAGCTGCACTTTATCATTCATCAACCCCTTCACATAAACGAAGGCAAAGGGTAGGCCTAGTCCAAGGATTAAGGCTAGCACTAATACGGCCGGCTTTTGCGGGCTTACCGGGTCATCGCTGGCAATAGCGGGGTCAACGACACGCGCACTCGAAACCGTAGCAGCAAGCGATAAGGCCGCCTCTTCCCGCTTCTGCAATAGGTATAAATACAGTGAGCGCTTAAGCTCTTGCTGCCGATTAATTTCTTGTAAGCCCCGCTCAATGGTAGGCACACGCTGGATGCGCGAGCCTGACTGCCCAGCTTTGGCTTGTAGGCTCTGCCTGGTATAGGTCAGGTTGTTTTTAATAGTAGTAATATTTTCTAGAATATTACCCCGCAGATTGGCAAGCTGCTCACCCATACTCTCTACTATTGGGTTGCTAAGCTGAACGTTACGCAGGAGCCGCTCCCGGTCTAGCTGCAATTCGTTAAACTTAGTAATTAACCCTGACAGCGTTGGATCTTGCACATTCAACGTGCTCGGAATAAGCTGTTGCTCATTGCCTGGCTTGCTAATGTACTGGCCAATCGTAGTGATGACCGACAGCTGAATGCCGTAATCAGCTATCTGCTTATTGAAGTCACTGACGTCTACCAGAGATTGATTAATCTGCGAGCTTACATCTGCCACATCGTTCTGGCGTTTGAAAGTCTCTACCCCCTTCTCCACGTCTGTCAGTTCGGTACCAAGGTATTTCAGGCGCTCATCGATAAAATCAATAGTATGCGCTGCGATAGCATCCTTATCCTCAATGGACTCTTTATTATATACCTGCACCAGCCGGTTGAGAATTTCCTTGCCTTTCTCTGGCACGGGGTCTACTAGATTAAGGCTCAGCATGCTAGCTTGTTTATTTACGGCCGTAACACTGAGTTTCTTAGAGTAATCTATGGCAGCCTTACGTAGGTCCTGAAACTTAACAATGAATGGTTTACCGCTTTTATTGGCCAGCACCGTTGGCGAACTTACTACCGTGAAGGAGGCGTACGACCGACGGATTAGCTGACCAAATTGATGCGTAGTAGGCGTCTGTCCGACCTCCTCAAGCACAAAGCTGTTGCTACCCTTCGGGCTTATTGTAATGGTCTTATTGAATGCCGTTGAATCTAACTTATTAATAATCAGCTTAAATGGCAAGGTGGCCTGGTAAATTTCCTGGTTGCGCACCTGGCCCTTCACGTAGTAGCTCGTGTTAAGCGATAGTTCCGTTAGTACGCGCTGCATCAAGCTCACTGATTTGAGCAAGATAAGTTCGTTATCAATGTTCTTAGCCGAGTTCAGGGTATTAGTATATTCGAACTGCTCTGGCCGTGGCTGCGCCGGGTTGTCGCGCCGGTCCTTAATCAGGATGAGGCTGCTAATACTGTACAGAGGGGTAGTATAGCGGATGTATAAGTAGGTGCCGCCAAGTGCCAGAAGTAAACCCAGCGCAAACAAATACCAATACCTGAGGTAGCGCGCTATCACAAATTTGTGGTTAGGCTGCTCTATGCCGTCAGATTGAAGCGGAGCATTAGACATATCCATACAGCATTAATATTAGAAAATATTCTGAAAGTTGAATATCAAGGCTACGAGTACCGATATTGCCATAGTAGCAATGGTTATCGTACGGGTATTTGTGCTGGCTTGCACCTCCTTCAATCTGTCGGGCACAACATAAACGACGTCGTTCTGCTGCAAATAAAAATTAGGAGAATTTAACAGCTCCTTATTGTTCAGATTAAGCCGAGTAGTGCTGCGTATGCCGTTTCGCTCCCGCACCAGTAGCACGTTTTCGCGTCGCCCGTAGGCAGTCATATCGCCAGCTAACCCCAACGCTTCCAAGATGTTAATTCTACCAGTAGGAACAACAAAAGTAGATGGCTTATTTACTTCGCCAATAACTGTAATCTTGAAGTTAAGTAACCTAACTGTAATGATAGGGTCTTTAACATACTTCGCGACTGCATTAGTTATTTTCACAGTGGCCTCTTCTCTTGTTAGGCCTGCTAACATCACTTTACCCAGTACTGGGAAATCTATATTACCTTCAGGGTCAACTAAATAACCATCACTAGGTGTGACTACTTCCGGCGTCAAGTTAGTAGTAGAAGTACCTGGGGCTTGCAGTATACCTCTGTTGAACAAGGCATTTGACTCTTGGCTCAGGCTATTCAACCGGATGCTAAGCAAATCATCGGGTTGAATTCGCAAGGCAGCTTCATTCTGCACTTTCGTTTGATAGTTCTCCGAGTTATTCAAGTCACTGAAATAAACCAGGTTTCTGCTAGGCCTGCACGATGCAAACGCTAGCAGAAGAAGTGAAAACAGGACGCAGTTGGTTAGATGTTTTTGCACGCGTGATGATGTTTTACTGGTTAAGTAAACGCTCTTCCAAGAAAAGTTATATTGGGTGGGAAGGCTCAGGCAGCCCTTACCTGAGTAGGATTGTTACGCAAGATACAGCTATTTCTTTTGCCATAAAAAATGTGAGATAAAGTAAATTATTAGTAGCTTTTTGGTTTTATTACAAACTATTAATTATCAATCGCTTACTTTCATAAAATGGCTCTTAATAGCTACCGAACAACTTCATAACAGGAGAAGAGGGTAACGACATTATTCAATCCATGCTTTGCAAGAACGAGCCGTTGCCTACTGATTGACCACTCACTTTTACTTCTTACTCGGAAGTAAAAGAGCATGAAATTCATTATATTATACTATTGTTAACTTGAAAAAATAATAATGTGTTTTGCACTAAACTTCAGCCATCTGCTAAATCTATTCTAATCAGAATTAAAATTTACAGGTGTTGTATTTAAGTGTTGCGCAGATTTTTGGTATTGACACTATAAGCTGAAAGTAGCTGCTAAATAAGCTGGTTTACAATAGCTGGCAAGATACAGCGCTAAACGGACTGCTTACTATTCGACTGCAAATTTTGGCCCACTAGCACTGAGACTTATGCATCGCCCACTTCTGCTAGTGTGAGTTCAGAGGACATATAAATAAGGAGAGCGGGAGCGCAACAGCGTGGATAATTTTTATCCACACTGTTGCGCTCCCGCTCTCCTTATTTGCTTAAGCGGCTAGTAAGCCCGTCTAAGCCTACACTTGATTGAGTATTTACTTAAGATGCTTCTTTGACAAAGGAAACTTGATTGTCAGGGCCTTGCGTTGGTTTAATACGTAGGAGATATACCCCAGCTGGCAACTTGCGCACATCAATAGTTTGCTCCGCAGTAATGGTAGAAGTTTCCATTATCTGCTGGCCAGCTGCGGTGTAAATGATAAGCTTGGCACCAGCACTTGGTAAACGCACTGTAAGCTCACTGGTTGTAGGGTTAGGATAAGCTTGCACCGTTGTAGCCACCTTAGTAAGTGTAACCGCTTGGGTAGGCGAGTAGGTGGTAGTACCATCTAAGTCTACTTGCCGCAGGCGGTAGTAAACTATTCCTTGAAGTTGACTGCCTATGCCAGTATCTGTAAAAGAATAGCTCGAAGCGGTACCCTTAGCTGTTACCCTGCCAACCGTTGCAAAAGTACTGGCATCGGTGCTGCGCTCAATTTCAAAGAAATCGTTGTTAACTTCCGAAGCAGTCTGCCAGGTTAGCAGTGCATCTAAGCCCTGCATTTTAGCATCAAACTGAGTGAGTGCTACGGGTAGAGGATTAGCTACCGGTACTGTAAAAGGAACGGCCGAGCTGATAAGGCTTTGGTCGTTGGTAGCAGTATAGGTAAATACAACTTGCCCCGTATAATTATTGGCAGGTTGAAAGGTCAACGCATTAGCCTGGCTAGTGGGTACCCAGTCTTGTGTTTTAGCAGGGCTGCCATTTAAATAAATGACGCCTTGCGTTGTGGGGGGTAGGGTACGCAGGTTGAAGCCAACCACCCAGCCATTGGGGTTAGGGTCGGAGCCAGTGAGGGGCATTAGGCGTGTACCGCTGGTATTATGCGGAACTACAGGGTTAGTCTTGGGGTCGGCAACGGGGGGTAGGGCACTAGCAGTCGGCGCCGAAGTGGGGCAGCTTGCCGTGCTCACCGAACCATGCGTGATAGCATTAAACTTAATATCTTCTATCAGATTAGGCGAATTAACCAGTTTCGTATTGCACACCAGTGTGTTATAAGCCCCTGAGTTGAGGTGCACCGCATTATCGCAGTTAATTGCCGTATTATCTTGGAAAATAGTCCCTAGTATTGCGGGCGTCTGCTCATCGATGTAATTGCTGGAGCCCGGCTGGAAATGCAAGTCGTTAATATAGCCTTCCGGAAAATTTGCATCAACTACCGCCGGCACGTTGGGCTGGTGAGCTGTAAGGGTATTGCGCCGCACTTCTACCCCGATAACGGAGGTACCAAACGAGCGAGGCTGCAAATATTGAATGGTGTGCACCCCAATAAATACCCCGTTCGAACCGTCTATGTCGGCCACATTATTACCCGTTATTTGGGTGTCATATACTGGCAAAAACTCTTGCGGTACCCCAGCCGGCGAGTTATCCATCTGCCAGGGCGTCAAATCGATAGAGCCACTGTTAGTTAGCGTGTTATTTACGATTGCTATATCGGCAGTGGCGTTTTGGTAGAATGTGATGCCCCGGCGGTTGCCTTCCAGCGTGTTGCCTTGGATAATCCAGCTACGAGCGCCCCAGTTGAAGATAGCATAGCGGCTGCCGGCCTGCGGCGTCACTGTCCAGGGCTGGTCCACCGTTAGGGTAGTAGAGGTGCGGCTAGCAATGCGCCGCCATTGCCCCATACCGGGACCCCGCACTATCGCCACTACCGGGTGCTGAATCATGGCCGGCCAGTTTTTGCTATTGTCTTGCAATGTAGTGGGGGTAGTAGCGGTGGCAGTACCAGCGTCTTCATCGATGCGTGCACCGTAGCCCCCACCACCTTCGGCAATGATGGTTTCACCATCGTTGATGTTTTGAGCAGGGCCGTTGATAACCTTGAAAAGGTTATTTAGCACCGCTACATCCTCCGCAAAGTTCATAATCAGCACATGGTTGACTAAGTTAAGCGCCTCTGGCCACCGAGCACTACCATCACGATAAACCTTGTTGTCCTCAAAAACACCGCGGTTCGTGGTATTCAAATTCAAGCCATCGACAGCATATGTAAAGCTATTGTGAGCTACTACAAAGTTCTTGGTACCATTGATTTGCAGGGGGCCCCGGTAGCCAGCCTTGGCATCCACTCCCTGCGTGAACTCGGAATTGCTGATAACAATTTTATCAGAATTGTTCCAGGATAGCCAGGAGCCTAGGTTCATATCAAACCGGATACGCTGCATGAACAGCTCGGTGCCATTGCCCGCCATGTTGTTATAGAAGCTACCCGTATTATCTACGTTTAGCAAAGCCAAGTCAGCCAGGCCAGCTTGCTTTGGCGACTCCCAAAGAAGGCCCCAGTGCCCATCGGGGCTCCAGCCTGCTGCTTCCGAGCCGTACCCAAAACGCAGGATAGTCAAGTTTTTGCCGGCCCCCTGCACTACCACACGGTTGCGCATGTAAAGGCCACCACCAGCATTCAGGGCCAATTTATAAGTACCGGCAGGAATAAAGACTACCCCTCCCCCATCAGCACTAGCTTTATCTACGGCAGCCTGAATGGCAGCCAAGTCGTTGGTGACACCATCGCCGACAGCCTTTTTGCTTAGGCGCGCATCGGTGCGTACATTATATACGTTTTTATAAAAGTCAAACTTAGCTCCCCAAGCTACTCCTAGCTGAAAGTAATCGGTTCCAGCAGTGATAGCAGTTAATGATTGCCCGACAAGCGTTTCACCAGCAGTTCCACCGCGGCCGTTGCTCACATACACATTATATACTTGGCCGGGCACCAAAGACGTTGGAGCCGTTATGAGCATCGAATAGGCGTCATACGGCTGCACTTGAGCCGTGCCGCCCCCCGAACTACCATTCTGAGCCACAAACCGAACTTGTGGGGTAGTACCGGTCAGTTGCAGATTGCGGCCAAACAACCGAATATTCCCTCCTGGCGTGATTTCAGGTGAATCGAAATGCAAGCCATGCGCTTGATTCACGTAAACACTTGCGCTACGCTGCCCAGCATCTAGCACCCACACTTGATATAGGTCGGAAGCAATGCCAGTGGGCACTTGCGCAATAAGATGCCCTGAGCTTTGTACTAGTATGGGTAATCGCTGCCCAGTTGTAGAAGTGCCTACAGCTAAATAAGCCTGAGCAGAAGCTCCAAATTGTCCTTGGAGGCTCAGGGCCTCCCCAGGTTGCACGGCTGGGCTATTATGAAAAATAGCGGGCTGTGCTTGAATACTGATACTCGTGAGACTAAATAGTGCTACTAATAGCCAAAAGCAGTAGGTAACCCCGTTAAACTTGTTGAAAGACCAAGAAAGAACCATACAATAAATTAGGAAAAAGATAAAATCACTAAAGTAGCATTAGGGCAAAAATACAATTAGCAGTAAAATTTCAAAACATAAATTAAAAAAACTTTAAAAAAACTATTATAGTACAAATCTATCCGGCAAAATCATAATAGGTCGGATTCTAAGCCGAAACTAAGGCGCTAAAAATTTGTAGAAATTCAATTTCTAAGCATTTATCAACATTTTTTATAAAAAAATGGGCATTTATTACAATTGTGAAGACAAAAGCCTTTTTAAGTACTGTCTTCTAACTGCCTACTTTGATGAAATATATCTGATAGTCGAAAGAGCTTATTAGCTTATAATATGATTTTTTCTATTAAAACACCTTTAGCAAACTTACTCACCAAAGTGCTTTGATACAAATTAACTTTAGTTGCTACTCGATTTAATTCAATTGGATAAAAAAACTGAATAGTTCAGCTTTTGATTATTTGATAAATTTGCGGAAGGCACTTTACAGTGATTTGTTTGCACCTGCATGAAATGCGTTCATCAGTCAATGACTGAGTTTAACTTCAAACAACTCCTTTCTACCACACTAACCGCTGACCGTTCTCGCCAATAAAAATAGAGATTTACTATATTATATAAATAATATAGTAAATCTCTATTTTTATTGGCGAGAACGCAAAAAAACCAGTAGCTAAAACTAGCTACTGGTTTTTGAAAAGTTTTTTAATTATCTCGAGTATTTGTTTATTCAAATCAGAAGATGACTAAACATTATTACTAATAAGCTTTTTCATGGCCTTTAAAGCAATTAACTGTTAGCAACACTATTTGCAAGTCAAGCAAGAGTGTCCAGTTTTCCATGTACCAAATGTCCGCTTTTACACGGTTAGCCATCGCCATAGTTTCTGTAGTCTCGCCGCGATGACCACTCACTTGAGCCCAGCCTGTAATACCAGGCATCACAATGTGGCGGTCCATGAAATTGTCTATTACCTGCGAATAATCTTCAGTATGCTTAAGCATGTGTGGCCGTGGGCCAACTACTGACATTTCACCTAGCAAGACATTAATGAACTGAGGTAATTCATCTAGACTGGTTTTGCGCAGAAAAGCACCTACTCTTGTAACCCGGTTATCGTTGTGGGTTGCTTGGCGGTGGTCTGAATCAGTATTCGGAGCCATACTACGAAACTTCAAGCAGTAAAAAGGTCTTCCGTGCTTCCCCGTGCGCAGTTGCTTAAAAAAGACTGGTCCTTTAGAGTCCAGCTTAATAATGATGGCAATCAGCGGAATCAGCCAGCTCAAGAGCAAGATGAGTACTAAAGAAGAAAACAGAATGTCGAAATTACGCTTCACGGCCTCATCTGTACGACTTACGACCCTACTGGCTGTACGGTATTTGCTCATGACAAGTTGGTTAAGTTAAAATCTATCTGGTTTTATTCCTGAACCAAAAGTAAGCATTTAACGGAGAAAAAGCCAAGTAGTGCTATAAAATCACAAAAAAATAAAAATGCTCGACAGGAACAAAATATAACTTTTACAATTTTTTCTTACAGTTAATATATAAGTAAATTACAAATATAAATTTATCTATGTTAAGGCTGTAGAGCAGGATTAAAGCATGTAAACACCAATTGTAATGTCTTGACAACAAGGTACTGCAGTTGGATATACCTGAGTTATATTTTTTACAGTGAACACTCAATTATTTACACGGAAACGGTACCATTTAGTCAAACAGCGCTAAGTCTTACTGTTCAGGTAACATATATCAATGAATTTTTTATAAACATTAAAATACTTGAATAATTAATCAGTTCTACAAAATTCACATTTTAGCCTCGTTCGTACCTTTAAGACCTTATTAAGTATCCTACCCTTCCCCATGCATCCCACCCCCGTTGCCCCCTACAAGCCTAAAAATCACGTTCGCATCGTCACGGCCGCCGCGCTGTTTGATGGGCACGACGCGGCTATCAATATCATGCGCCGCATCATTCAGAGCAGCGGCGCCGAGGTTATCCACCTAGGGCACAACCGCTCGGTGCAGGAAATTGTGGACTGCGCCATTCAGGAGGATGCTCAGGCCATTGCCATCACCAGCTACCAGGGCGGGCACAACGAGTACTTCAAATACATGTTTGACCTGCTGAAGGAGCGCGGCGCGGGCCACATCAAAATCTTCGGCGGCGGCGGCGGCGTGATTCTACCCTCCGAAATCGCGGAGCTGCAAGGCTACGGCATTACCCGTCTCTACTCGCCCGATGATGGCCGCTCGATGGGCTTGCAAGGGATGATTAACCACTTGCTGGAAGAGAGCGACTACCCCACCGGCCAGCAGTTGAACGGCGAAGTCTCGCATATAAAGGAGAAGGACGCCCGCAGCATCGGCCGCTTGATTTCGGCGGCCGAAAACTTCCCCGAGGAGTTTGAGCGGGTGAAGGGCCAGTTGGTGGCGGAGTTTCAGCAGCAGGAAAGCGACAGCTCGCAGCTGTTGACACCCGGCAGAACGCCGGGTGCGCCCATCCTAGGCATCACGGGTACGGGTGGCGCGGGCAAGTCGTCGCTGGTCGATGAGCTGGTGCGGCGCTTTCTGCTCGACTTCCCGGACAAGACCCTAGCCATCATTTCGGTAGACCCCAGCAAGCGCAAAACCGGTGGCGCGCTGCTCGGCGACCGCATCCGGATGAACGCCATCAACTCGCCTCGGGTGTACATGCGTAGCCTGGCCACGCGCCAGAGCAACCTCGCGCTCAGCCGCTACGTGCAGGACGCGGTGGACGTGGTGAAGGCCGCTGACTTCGACTTAATTATTCTGGAAACCAGCGGCATCGGCCAGAGCGATACCGAAATCATCGAGCACTCCGACGTGAGCCTCTACGTGATGACGCCCGAGTACGGCGCGGCCACGCAGCTCGAAAAGATTGACATGCTGGACTTTGCCGACGTCATTGCGCTCAACAAGTTTGACAAGCGCGGCGGCCTCGACGCCCTTCGCGACGTGCGCAAGCAGTACCAGCGCAACCACCAGCGCTGGGATTCGCCGCTGGAGGAAATGCCGGTGTTCGGCACCATCGCCTCGCAGTTCAACGACCCCGGCATGAACCGGCTCTACCGGGCCATCCTCACTACGCTGGAGGAAAAGACGGGCGCGCAGTTCGCCTCGCAGCTCGAAACCAGCGCCGAGCAGTCGGAAAAGGTCTACATCATTCCGCCGAGCCGCACGCGCTACCTCTCCGAAATCGCCGAAACGAACCGCGCCTACGACAAGCGCGTGAGCGAGCAGGTGGCCATTGCCGAAGTAGCGGGCTCGTTTGCGACTCTAGCCAAGCATTATCAAGATGCGCCGGCTAGCCCCGAAACCGCTGGACTGGACTTTGCCAAAAACGTGCAAACCCAGCTGCGCCGCCTCGACGCCGACGCCCAGGCCATTCTGGAAAACTGGGAGACTACCCTCCAAAACTACCGCAACCCCGAGTACGTATACAAGGTGCGCGACAAGGAAATCCGGGTGAAGACGCACACTACGTCGCTGTCGGGCAATGCGATACCGAAGGTGGCCGTGCCGCGCTACCTCGGCTGGGGCGACCGCCTGCGCTGGGCCATGCAGGAGAATTTCCCCGGCGAGTTTCCCTACACGGCGGGCGTGTTTCCGTTCAAGCGCGAGGGCGAAGACCCGACCCGCATGTTTGCGGGCGAAGGTGGGCCGGAGCGCACCAACCGGCGCTTCCACTACGTGAGCAAGGGCTTGCCGGCCAAGCGCTTGAGCACGGCCTTCGACTCGGTGACGCTCTACGGCGAAGACCCTGACCACCGGCCCGACATCTACGGCAAAATCGGCAACGCGGGCGTCAGCATCGCCTGCCTCGACGATGCCAAGAAGCTCTACTCGGGCTTCGACCTCTCGCACCCCGCCACCTCGGTGAGCATGACCATCAACGGCCCGGCGGCCACGCTGGCGGCGTTTTTCATGAACGCGGCCATCGACCAGAACTGCGAGAAGTACATTCACCAAAATGGGCTCGAAGCCGAGGCGGATGCCAAAATCGACGCCATTTTTGCCGCCAAGCAGCAGCCCCGCCCCCGCTACCAAGGCGAGCTGCCCGAGGGCAACAACGGCCTAGGTCTGCTGCTGCTCGGCGTGACTGGCGAAGACGTGCTGCCCACCGACGTGTACCAGCAAATCAAGGCCACTACCCTCACCCAGGTGCGCGGCACGGTGCAAGCCGACATTCTGAAGGAAGACCAGGCGCAGAACACCTGCATTTTCAGCACCGAGTTTGCGCTGCGCCTGATGGGCGACGTGCAGGAGTATTTCATCACTGAGAAGGTGCGTAACTTCTACTCGGTCAGCATCTCGGGCTACCACATTGCCGAGGCCGGCGCCAACCCGATTACCCAGCTGGCGCTCACGCTCTCCAACGGCTTCACCTTCGTAGAGTACTACGTGAGCCGGGGCATGAACGTCAACGACTTCGCGCCCAACCTGTCGTTCTTCTTCTCCAACGGCATCGACCCCGAGTACGCCGTGATTGGGCGGGTGGCGCGCCGCATCTGGGCCAAGGCCATGAAGCTGAAGTACGGCGCCAACGCCCGCAGCCAGATGTTGAAGTACCACATCCAGACCTCGGGCCGCTCGCTGCACGCCCAGGAAATCGATTTCAACGACATCCGCACCACGTTGCAGGCGCTCTACGCCATCTACGACAACTGCAACTCGCTGCATACCAATGCCTACGACGAGGCCATCACTACCCCCACCGAGGAGAGTGTGCGCCGCGCTATGGCCATTCAGCTCATCATCAACCGCGAGCTGGGGCTAGCCAAAAACGAAAACCCGCTGCAAGGCGCCTTCATCATCGAGGAGCTGACCGACCTGGTCGAGGAAGCGGTGTTGCTCGAATTTGACCGCATCACGGAGCGCGGCGGCGTGCTCGGCGCGATGGAAACCATGTACCAGCGCGGCAAAATCCAGGAGGAAAGCCTGCACTACGAGATGCTGAAACACACCGGCGAATACCCGATTATCGGCGTCAATACCTTCCTCTCGTCCAAGGGCTCGCCCACGGTCATCCCGGCCGAAGTTATCCGCGCCACGGAGGAGGAAAAGCAGTACCAGATTACGATGCTCGAAGCCCTGCACGCCCGCAACGCTGCCGCTACCCCCGCCGCCCTGAAGCGCTTGCAGCAAATTGCCGTGCAAAATGGCAACCTCTTCGCCGAGCTAATGGAAACGGTGAAAACCTGCTCCCTAGGTCAGATTACGAACGCGCTGTTTGAGGTCGGCGGGCAGTATAGAAGGAATATGTAGAGGTAGCATTCTATTTTAGAAACGGAAACGCACTATCTTACTAAATGATAGTGCGTTTCCGTTTCTAATCAGTCATATTCTTTACTCACTGTGAAAGCTGACATACAGATAAAGAAAGTACTTGAAACTCGCCGTTCGAGTATTTATAAGAAGGACAGAATATGTCTTTATCCAGGATGCACTCAAAATGCAATAGGTAGTCATGTCCTTCAACGCTTAGGCATTCTTAGTAATATTACCGATTCAACGAACCATTTCTATGCTATTAAAAAAATAAATCTCTTTGAAATGAATGAGGGCAAGCATTTCATAGTCGATAAGGTTGGTATCAATGACGGCTACAAATTTCCTGGCTTTTGCTCTCAACATGATGATTCTATATTTAGGTTAGTAGAGACTCATCCTATAAATCTTGACTCCCCTATAGTACAAGCCTTATTTTCATACAGAACACTTTGCTTAGAACTTAGAAACAAAGAAATTGAACTTGAGATATTTGATGCTATTTACAAGACATTAAAGGAATTTCGACCTACACAGCTTCATTATGTAAATACAGAACCTATAAAATTAGGTATTAAAGACCTTAAATTCTTCAAAAGCGAACTCGAAAGAGAAGTAATAAGGAATAAAGCCAGTAAATTCATTCATAATAAAATTAGTTTTGATGAATTTAAAATATGTTTCTCTGCCTCGCTCACCATTTATGACCCTAACAATCCGTTAACTCATGAAGAGGATAAATATGGAAGGGCGAAAACAACACCTTTAGCATCCAACATACTAAACTGTTTTCCATATCAAGGTAAATCTCATATAATCGTGAGTATGCATAAGGACTACCCATGTCACTGGGCAACAGGCTTGACTAAATCTATTGCTAGCTCAACAGACCCAAGCAAAATATTAAGCGACATTTTGACGTACAGGCTTGAGTTCTGGGGAATTCAACCTAAATTATACGAGTCTATACCAGAAGAAAAAATATCAACCTTTCTAAGAGAATCTGAGGACTATTACGACGATTACAGTTTTGATATAAAAACTAAATTCAATCTATTCAAGTAGTTCAAACTGGCGCGAGATTAGAGAAGCGTAACTCGTGACTAATTATAATGTGGAGGTTGTACCTCCACTTTCGCGCTAGTGACACGCGGCGGTGGGCGAGGCTAGCGGAACAGGCTGCGCAAACGTTGTTTGCGGCGTGGCTGCTGTGGAATTTAAATGCGCACGGCTAACGCGCGTTTGAAACCCGGCACCTACCCAGCTAGTATGGTTCAGGTAAGTTGTTGCCGGGTTGGGTAGTCTGTGCTTGATTCCAGCGGTTGTTCACTGCCTTTGCCTTATGATAGACCATTTCACCGAATTAGATAGACACAAGCTCTTTCTGCTGTATCATCTCAACCCGGTGCACCCCAAAGCCCCGCCAGTTCCCAAAGGCCCGTTGCTCCAGATTGTGATTATCCGGCACGGCGAAAAGCCTACCGAGGGCGACAACCTTTCCGCCAAAGGCTTCGAGCGGGCGCTGGCCTTGCCCGATGTGCTCAACAAATTACTACCCCGGCCGCCCCATTTCACTTACGTGCCCTGCATCGGCACCGATAAGGACCAAACCACCCGGGTGCGAATGATGCAAACCGTGCTGCCTTACGCTGTGCAACACAACCTGACCATCAATAGCGACTACGCCCCCGACGAAATCAAAGGCCTCGTGAAAGAACTGCGGCACCACCGCGGCACCGTGCTGCTGGTATGGGAGCATCACAACATTGTGAAAATTGCCGCGGCCCTGGGCATCGAAGAACCCCAGGAATGGCCCGACGATGACTACGACAGCATCTGGACCATCACGTTCAAGAAAGGCCGGGCCAAGGGCAAAGCCCGGCAGCCGGTGCTGACTAAAGACAAGGAAGGCATTAAGCCAGCAGCTTAATCAGGCTCGGAAGCCCAATTGGTTAGCGAGCAAGCTTACGTTTTTGACTAGAGTTGGCCAGCCAAGCGCTTATTTTTTGGCGGATACCATGGCCTGCGATTGCTTGATAATCTTTTCGTTGATGGGAGTTATCGCAGCAGATGTAATTTGCCAGTGGCCCCCGTTTTTAACCAATACCATCAGGGACATTGCCCGCCACGGGTCTACTTTGTTGGTGCCCCGGTTTACCCCGTCCGGGGGGTAGGAAACCCCGATGGCCATTTCCTCATTCACCACCGCTACCTCCGGGGTGATGGCCCGCACGGTCACGTTCGAAGACTTTAAAGGCACGCCTTTATATATCTGGTCGAAAATCGTCTGGTGCCGCTGCACCACCTGCTGCTGGCCATGAAAGCTATCCCCCGCCGGGGCAATCCAATTGACATCCTTGGTGGTGTAGGTGGTCATGTCCTGAAAGTGGTGATTGTTCAGGTTGGAGTCCCAATGGGCAATTACGGCCCGAATGGCCTTATCGTCGGCGGGCGCCAGCTGGGCCGAAGCCAAGTGACTGGCAAATAAGCTAACGATGCTCAGCAACAGGGTTTTCATGGCATGAAGGGTAAAGGTTGAAAAATTACTGGCGGCCCTTCGCTGCACGGCTTTAAATCGTTACTGCACAGCCTAGGTCGACTACAAAGCGGTAACTCATATTGAAGAGAAAAATCAGTATGCTAAACCTGTGGTAGTAATGCTAACGACACAAAATGAGTTATTAATCCCTTATCTCAAATCAGTGCTGGCACTGATTTTAACCCATAAACTCGTGCCAGTGTAGCCGAGTGAGGTATGCTGGTGGCTTAGTCAATCAGCAGGACTTCTAACAGACTGGGGCGGGCGCTGCTATGCAGCAAGTCTTCTGGCATAGCTAGCAAGCCGGCCACAACAGGGTTGCGGTGGAGGTAGGCTAGCCGCTGCTGGCGCAGGTCAGTAGAAGGCAGTTCGATGGGGTGGCTGCTTTGCTGCCAGAACTGATAGGTGGTATTGTGGGCGTTGCGCTGGCCGGCGTACTCAAGTAGCCAGCGCATCCACTCGCGGCGGCTTTCCTGCGCGTTTTCTTCAATGGCGCGGAGCACCTCTTTGGCCGTGTGCCGCTTCAAGTCGCGTAGGATGCTGGAGAGGCTTTCCGTTTTGCTGCTGATGATGAAGCAGCATCCTTGGTGCAATAAGTAAGCTATACAGCCTTCCATACCGCCTGTATTACTCTACTTATCAAACAAAAGACAGCCATTTCAGGATGGCCGGCCCCCAATAGTACAAAGTGAAATAGTAGGTGCCTAGCCCCAGAAACCCGGTAGCCAGCAGCAGCGTGCCGGCAGCGGCTAGCTTCAGGACTGGCGCGACGGTGCGGGACCGGGCGCGCAGGTAGATTTCTACCACCAGCAGGTTGGGTAGGTAAAAGAAAAAGGCCATGATTTGGTCGAAGAGGCCGGTGAAGCCGTGGGTGTGCCCCGCGCCATCGGTGGCCATAATCCAGAAGCCGTAGTCCATGCGGTAGAGCCACGAGCCAATGGCCAGGGCGTACAACCGCAGCGACCAGGCCCGGTGCTGCGCCAAGCGGCCGGCCACCGCGTGGCGGTAAGTTTCGACCGCGGCCAGCAGCGTCAGCAGCCCGTAGAGCGCGAAGCCGACGTTCATAACCGGGCCGCCAATGGTGCCACGCAGCCCAATAAAGAGTAGCCCCCCGATGGCCGCCAGCGCCGAAGCCAGCACGTAGACGCGCCCTACCCAGCGGTGCACAGCCGGCCACCGCGTGCGCAGGCCGCTGAGCAGCTGGCTGCTGCCCAGTAGCAGAATGACGCCGCCCGCCGCAAAGTGCAGGCCGATGCCCGACGTACTAGCCGTAGACCCTGGCGTGTACAAGCCCGGCAACATCTTGTTCCACTGCTGCATATGCCCACCGAACAACGCAGCCGCGTAAAAAGCCAGGATATACAACCCAAAAAGGCCCGCACTGCCCCATACCGTCGCCACTAACAGCCGGCCGGCCCACCGCAACGTTACTATACTCAGCTTGGCTAACCCCGAAGGACTCACCTGACTAGGCAGGGTGCTATTTACCACGTTAGGCATGGCTGGCGGGAGTATGTTGTTCCTGTAATAATAAATAATAGCGTCTTAATTAGCTACTAATCAGGGGCCATAATTTATTCTTGTAGCAACTCCAACACCTACCCCCCGAGATTTCTACTAGTGCTTAATTACTTGTCGCTCCTGCTAATTTCCTACGGCTTCTGGGTGCCTTTGGCAGCTTTTAAGTTGTGGGGGCTGCTGGGGTCGGGCGCCTACTTACTGAGGCACTTGAATGCGTAGTGGCCGCCTTACCTGTTCGGGGCCAGTGCAAAAACGCAGCAGCAATACACGCAACTATTCGCCAGAACCCACAAAGTTCTACCACCCATCAAAGACCACCCAATTCCATATGCCCAGCATGTGGTATCAGGAAGCATTAGCGTGCTGCTGGGGTGCAGCTTACTAGCCCACTTTCAGTGAAAGCCGCCGTACCGGCCACAGTGAGGTTGGGTGTAGCTAGTAGCGCTGCCGAACTCGGGGTTTGTCTAGCCGCAGTGCTACTGCTTGGCGCCGCACTCGTTGCAAAACCGTTGGTCGGCCTTGAGGCTGGTGCCGCAGCTGGCGCAGAATCTTCCCTGGGCAGAAGCAGCGGCTACCGCAGTGCCACAAGAAGCGCAGAATTTCTGGCCGGGATTGAGTTTGGCGTGGCAGTTGGGGCACTGCACGATGCCGCCGCGGCTCAGGAAATCGAGGTTTTTAGTGTAATCTTGCTCACGGGTTTTGGTATAAATCTGCTCGCTGGTGGCGTGGGCCTGCTGGGCAGCTAGCTCCTCTTTTTCGTCGGGCGCGCAGGTTTCGCACAGGCCGGCCTGGTGGTTCCAGCACACGTCGGGGCACACCCAGTGGCCGCAGCGGGTGCACTGCTTAAAGTGCTGCTTACCCTCCTGCACGGCTACGGCCAGGGCTTCGTCGTGGGCCTTACCCCCTACGGCCCGCTGCATCTGGTACGCAGCGTTACCGGCTTCGCTGAAAAAGCCGCCGAACAAACTGCCCGCCGCGCTCAGCAAGCTGCCGGCTACCCCGATGGTACTGGTCTGGTACCGCGACATATAGCCATTCTGGCACTTGTCGCAGTGGAACTTGAACTGATAGCCTTTGTCTGTGGATAGGTCGTCGTAGTTGGCTACAAATTGAAGCAGGTCACTCATGGGAAAAGTGGCAGGTGAAGAGTGGAACACAACGGGCTTTGGAGCCGGTTAAGATAGTAGCTAACTGCGAGGTGTCGCAAACTTGAACTCGAAAATACCAAGCTTTGACGCCGTACAGCCAGTACTATCTTGTTGGCGATTGAGTGTATCGCTGTTGTAGCAAGTTGTATTACACAAACTTTTTGCTAAGCAAAATTCGCCCTGTTTCTATCTCCCACGGCCTCAGCGTTAAAGACTCTACAGTCGACGCGCGTATAACCGAACTCATAACTTGTACCGAGCTATGAGCTAGCGCCTACCCCCCTCCCGCGGCGGTAGGAAAGGTGACTGAGCAAGCCGCTACTTACAGGTATGGCCTCGGGGCGCTGCTAGCCGCAGACACTAATTGGCCCGTTCCACAATTTGTGGCATACAAACCGGAATTTGGATAGCTTGGCCCGCCACCGGGTCTTGGAAATTTGTGCTTCGCAAATACCTGCCTAGGCAACGAGTCATACTTCTCTATATCTCACTCATGGACAACACATTGTTGGTAAACACCACTTTTTCTTTGGGAGGCAACTTGCCGATTAACCGGCTCGGCTTTGGCGCGATGCGCATTATGGCGCAGCCCGCCTGGGGCCAACCGGCCGACCGGCCAGCCATGCTCGCGCTGCTGCGGCGGGTAGTAGAATTGGGCGTCACCTTCATCGACACAGCCGACATGTACGGCCCCTTCATCTCGGAAGAACTGATAGCGGAAGCCCTGCACCCCTACGCGGCTGAGCTGGTGATAGGCACTAAGGGTGGGTGCGTTAGCTTTGGCCCGCCCCCCGAGGGGGTACTGCTTGATGGCACGCCGCAGCACCTACACGATGCCCTGCACGGCAGTTTGCGCCGCCTCAAGCTGGAGCAGATTGCCCTCTACCAGTTGCATCGCATCGACCCGCGAGTGCCCGCCGAACGCACGTTCACCTTCCTGGCCGATGCTCAGCAAAAGGGCTTGGTGCGGCACCTAGGCTTGTCGGAAGTGAGCGTCGAGGATATCAAGCTGGCTCAGCAGCATTTTCCGGTCGTTTCGGTGCAGAATCGGTACAGCCTCTTCGACCGGGCTTCGGAGCCCGTACTGGATTATTGCCGCGAGCAGGGCATTGCCTTCATTCCGTGGTTTCCCATTGGTGGGGGTATGGTGCAGGATATGACTATCGTGGAGCAGGTAGCTGCGCGGCACCAGGTGCCGGCGCGGCAAGTGGCCTTGAGCTGGCTGCTGCACCACGCGCCAAACATCGTCCCAATTCCGGGCACTGGTAGTATTGCCCACCTAGAAGAGAACGTGCGGGCGGCCTCCCTGCAACTTACCGCGCAAGACATGCAGGAGTTGGATTCGCTCCGCAAACAGTAATACGTAAAAGCGACTTGTTATAAGCGGCTGGCATGTTTGGCATGCCAGCCGCTTAAGCTTTTGTAGTCTATACTAACAAGGATAGCTTCTTACGCGTCCCTCCCCTAACGCCCGCATGAAAACGCTCGCGGTCCCCTTCACCGTCTTAGATACGGTAGCCGATTTTACGCAACATTATAGCTTTGCCCCGCCTACACATCCGCTGGTGACGGTTATTGACCTGGCCGAGTACCCAGCTCCCGATTTTTTGGCAAAACCCGCGTTGCGCCACCTGTACCTCATCGTATTGAAGCGGCACTTCGATGGGCAACTTCCCTACGGGCAGCAGGTATATGACTACCGGCAGGGCGTGCTGGGCTTTTATGCGCCCGGCCAGCCCGTGCAGTTTTGCCCGCCGGGCGATGTCCCCACACCGGCCAAGCCGCAGGGTTGGATGGTTGTATTTCACCCCGACTTGCTGGCGCGCCGTCCGGCGGGGCAGTTTCCGGGTAGCTATCCATTTTTTGCCTACCGTGTGCAGCAAGCCCTGGCTTTATTGCCTAGCGAGGAACAAGCCCTGACCTACGCCGTGACCGGTTTGCGGCAGGAGAGCGAGCAGCCCGCCGACACCTTTAGCCAGCAATTGCTGAGCACGCAGCTCGCTGTGTTGCTGCAATACGCCAATCGGGCTTACCACCGGCAGTTCCCCACCGAGCCAGCCCACGGCCCCGACCTACTCAGCCGCTTCGAAGCCCTGCTAACCACCTACCTGGACCACGCCGCCGAGCAGCCCCTACCCACCGTGCAGCACTTTGCCGAGGCGCTGCACGTGTCGCCCGCCTACCTGGGCGATGTGCTCCGCACGCACACGGGACAGAATGCGCAGCAGCATCTGCACTACGCACTTCTCGAAAAAGCCAAGGGCCTACTCTTGGGTACTACCCACAGTATTCGCGAGGTTGCTTTTTCCTTAGGCTTCGATAATCCTTCCTATTTCAGCCGCTTATTCAAGCAGAAGACGGGCCTCACGCCCGCCGAGTTCAGGCAGGCAGCCCTAGCCTAGCAGCAGGTACTTGGCTGGCACTACCAGACGTGGCTGTTTGTAGATAGCGGCCGCGCTCAGCTTGCCGCACCGGTGTTCTCGCTGCCCATGCAGCGCTTTTGCCTTTTATGCTGCGCATTGCGTCAAGAAGGCCTGTATATTGGCAAGCCTTAGTAAGCTAACTTAATAGTGCAATATCTTTTACTCGCCGCCGCTTTCCTTGGCTGCTACGCCGCCCAGGCCCAGCAGCTCACCCCTACCGAGCGCAAGATTGTGGCCTCGGTGCAGCAGCATATGCCGCAGACCGAGCGACTGCTAGAGCAAGTCGTCAACATCAACAGCGGCACGCTCAACGTGGCGGGCGTGCGCGAAGTGGGTGCGGTATTTCGGAAGGAGTTTGACGCGTTGGGGTTCAAAACCGAATGGGTGGCCATGCCCGCCAGTATGCAGCGAGCCGGCCACTTGGTAGCCCAGCGCAAAGGCAAAAAGGGTAAAAAACTCTTTCTAATAGGGCACCTCGACACGGTGTTTGAGTTAGATATGCCGTTTACCAAGTACACCCGGCTCAACGACTCGACGGCTACCGGCCAGGGCGTAAACGACATGAAGGGCGGCGATGTGGTGATACTAGCGGCGCTCCAGGCGCTGCAAGCCAACGGCCTGCTTAAAGACGCCAACATCACGGCTTACTTCACCGGCGACGAGGAGCGCGGCGGCAAGGGCCCGGAAGCCCGCGCCGACTTCATTGCCAAAGCCAAAGAAGCGCAGGTGGCCCTGGCCTTCGAAAATGCCATCGACCGGCACACGGTAGCTACGGCCCGGCGCGGCAGCAGCAATTGGCAGCTGAAAACGTTTGGCACGGCGGCGCACTCCTCCACCATTTTCAAGCCTACGGTGGGCTACGGGGCTATTTACGAGGCCGCCCGTATTCTGAATTCTTTTCGGGAGACGCTGAGCCAGGAGCAGTACCTGACGTTTAACCCTGGCCTTATCGTGGGAGGCTCGGAGGTAAACTACGACGAGGGGAAAGCCCACGCTGAAGTGACTGGCAAAACCAACATCATCGCGCCCACCGCGGCCGTGGCTGGCGACCTGCGGTTTTTGACCGAAGCCCAAAAGGAGGGCGCCCGCGCCAAGATGCGCGCCATTGTGGCCCAGAGCCTGCCTGGCACCCGGGCCGAAATCACGTTTTCCGATGGCATCCCGGGTATGGCCCCTACCCCCGGCAACCAGAAACTAGCGGCCTTGGCCGACCAAGCTAGCCGCGACTTGGGCCTGGGGCCCGTAGTGGCCGGCGACCCCGGCTCGCGCGGAGCCGGCGATGTGTCCTACGTGGCGCAGTACCTCGATTGCCTCGATGGCTTAGGCGCACCGGGTAAAGGGGCCCACGCTCCCGGCGAAACAATTAATTTGAAGGAATTTCCGTTGCTGATTGAGCGCACGGCACTTATGCTATACCGCCTCACCCGCTAGGCACTCTACCGCCTGCACGCAGCACGTCAGGGGGTAGGCTTTTCAACCTGCCGCAAGTTTAGCGCAGCATAACGCGGGCCTGGCGGTGGCGGTTACTAAGTCCGCGCTAGCCGTGGCTAGCTCCTCGTTAGCCGCTTAGCCGCTGGCTGAAGCTAGCGGTATCGCTGAAAATAAAAAGGGGGGTTCAACATTTTTTTATTTGTTACCTCCTTCTTTATGAGTAATTTGTAGCAGTTCCGACACTTCGCGCCTTGCTGCTATGCCCCTCGCTTTGTCAGGTATTAGGTTGGGAGCTTATTTGCTGGCGGGGGCCAGCCTGCTCGCCGCAGCGCCGGGGTATGCGCAGCAGCCAGCACCGACCGACAAACGGAGCCTACCCCCCATTCCGGGGCTGGGGCCCGCGCCGGTGCTGCCAGCCCACGCCACGCCGGCCGAAAAAGAGGCCTACGCCCGCCAGATGGCCGAGCGCACCCGCCAGCGCTGGAACTACCTGCTTACCGACTCGGTGGCCCGCACCAGGGTCTTCAACACCGCCCCGAATGCCTTGCTTGTGGAAACGGTGCGGGGGCTACCCCCCGGCACTGTCCTCGATGCCGATATGGGGGAAGGGCGCAATGCCCTCTACCTAGCCCAGCTGGGGTGGCAGGTAACGGGCGTGGACGTGGCGGAAAAGGCCTTGGCGTTTGCGCAGCGCCGGGCGCAAAGTATGGGAGTCAAGCTCACGACAGAGGTGCACGATATGGCTACCTACGACTGGGGCACCAATAAATGGGACCTCATTGTGCTGAGCTATGCCGGTGGGCGCGACTACGCACCGCGCGTGGCCCAGGCCCTCAAGCCCGGTGGACTGGTAGTGCTGGAAGCCTTCCACATGGACGCGACTACTCGCCTGCAAGTAGTGGACGGCGATTACCGCGTGTTTTTCCGTACCAATGAATTGCCCAAGCTGTATGGGGGCGCCGGCCTGAAGATTGTGCGCTACGAGGAGCCGCTGGCCCCCGCCGATTTTACCAAAGAAACGCTGCGCCTCGTTCGGCTGGTAGCCCAAAAGCCTAACCCAGCTCCGACGAGCGGGCGATAAGCCCGCCCTACCGCGGCGCGTTATTTTCCTCACGCGGCCATCTCAATGCGGTGCGGCACAGCGAGGAGCGCTCGGCCCTACCCCCACCAATTTACTCAAGAGACGTTGCTACTCGGCCTTGCTGTGCCACTGAATGGCAAAGTAGCCCACCGGGGCTTGGCTGGTATTGGTGAAGGCGTGGGGCACATTGGCGCGCAGCAGCACCACATCGCCAGCCGCGGCGGGGTAGGCGGTTTTGTCAATCAAAATTTGGCCCCGGCCCTGGGTCATGAGGATAATTTCCTCGGCGCGGTGCGTGTGCGGCGGGTGGCTGGCCCGGCCGGCATTAAGCACGGTGGCGTGCACATCGAAGCGCGGAAACATAGACGAGGGCCGGTCGAATACCGGCCGGGTTTCGCCCTTGTCGGTTTTTGTGAGCCGGAAGGCAGGCCAATCGCGCATGAAGGCGCCGCCCGCGGCTTGGCCCCGTGGCGCATCGGCCCCATCCACGGCGCGGAATCTCAGTTGCCAATAACGCACGGACGCGGCGGTGGCATTGCGCAGCGCGGGCTGGTCGCCGGCCATGGCCAGCAGCACCCCGCCGGGGCCCAGCGTTTTGGTAGAGTCATGGAGGGTAGCGGCCAGTTGGCCGTCCTGCACAATGAGCAGCGCTTCGGCCCCGGCCAGCGGGGGGCGGTTGGCTTGGCCAGCCGGCAGCGTAACGGTGATTATTTCCAGCTCCTGGAGGTCGAGGGTGCTGCCTTTCAGCAGGGGTAGGGCCGTGGGCCCGCGGCCGGGCCGGGCAGTTGCCGGCGCGTGGTACACCGCCGAGGGCAGCGAATCGGAGGGTAGGGCGAGGCTAGTCGCCACCAGGGCAGCTAAGGCGGCAGAGGCAAGGTTCATGGCAAGGCAATTGGGGTGGGAATTTGAGTAGGTACTACGTTGGCAGTCAGTACACCGCGAGGCAAGAGAGGGCGTCGCCACTCTTTCTTATCACCATACCTGGCTTGTTTTACTGCCGGTTAACTAGCACGCGCGGCGGGTGGGCAAAGTAGTACCAGGCGCTTTCGGCTTGCGCTTTGGTGCAGTGGCCATTGAAGACGAGCAGGCGGTAGTGGAGGGCGTAGGTTTGGCCAGGGGCGAGCGGCCAGGCCTTGGTTTTGGTGGGCGAAAAACTGGCAAAAACGTCGCCGCGGCCGTTTTGGTCCTCGGGCCAAATGCGCAGGGGCTCGGGATGGTTGTAGTTGGTAGGATACGAGAGCAGTACTACCCCCCCGTAGTCGGCCGGGCCGAGCTGGCCCTGCACCACGCACCAGCGCGCAGTGGTGCCATCGGCATCGTGGCGGGTTTTGCCGGCCGAGGTCAGCACCTCGCTGTTTTGCTTGTTCCACTGCGCGGTGGCGCGCCAGCCCAGGCCGCCGTAGCGGTAAGCCAGCAGCTGCACGGGGCTGGCCGTGGCACAGTTGAGTTGAATGGTGAGGTCGGCCAGGTAGCTATCGGGGCCCGCGGGCTGGTACACGCGCACCGTTTGCACTTCGTGGAGGGCAGTTCTTTCGGGGCGGCCTTTGGGAAAAGCGACGTGGTTTTGCAGCACTTGGTATTCGCCATACACCGCGCCGCTGGTGGTAGCCAGCACGTTGGCAAAGCGCACGGTGCCCTTGTGGTCGCCGATGTTCCAAAAGTCTACCGTATCGCCTTCAAATAAAACATGCGTCCAGGGGTTCCAAAGGCCGAAATGGTGGTAGTGGTCGGGCGCCTGTATGCGCGTAAGCTCTTGGCCGTGGGGCGACCACAGCGGGTGAATGAACCCGCTGCGCTTAAATGCTGTGTCGATACCCGCCGGCGGGTATACCGTGCGGTAGTTGTAGCGCAGCAGTGGGCGCGCGCCGGCGCGCACGAGCAGCGCGCCCTGCTCGTCGGCCACTTGCATGGGCGGGGGGGTAGGGCGCGGCGGCGGGCCCAGCCGCAGCTCGTAGGTGTGGGTAGCGGGCGTAGTACTGGCGGCCGCCAGCCAGTGCAGCACCCGCTCGCGGCCGTGCTCGATTTGGGTGGGCACTACCGTGCGGGTTTTGCCGCGCACCTCTACCAGCCGCACGGCCGAATCGGGCAGCAGCGTGAGCGCATCGAGGCTGGTGCTCACCGGAACGGCCAGGCTGCCGGTTGGGCGCGGCAAGGCCACGGTGAGCGTGGCCAGCTGCTGGGCGCGGGCGCCCAGGCTAGCCAGCCCGAGCAGCACCAACGCGCACGCTAGTCTTGGCAGCCAGGGGTAGGGAGGTGCTAGCAAAGGGGGGTAGGGAGGCTTGGTAGCAGCATAGCGCAGGGCGTAAGGAGGGGCAAGTTAGCGCGGCTGGCGGAGCTTCCACTTATGCCTTCGCCACTGCAAACTATCACAAACGATTGCGATTAGCAGCAGTACATTACTTTCTAAGTCAACTACTTACCTAGCAAGCTTTTTCTAATTTTATTTCCCCGAGCGTTCGCCGACACAGCCGGCGGTTGCGTTAGAGGCAAGTGGCCGCCCGGCGCACGCCCTGGCTTGGGTGCTGGCTACGGCCCAGCCTTACCTTGCCGCCGCGCGAAGGAAATTTCTCGGCAAATTTGTTTAGGGTACTCATCCCCCAACCTACGTTCATGAACCTCACCATTGCCCCGCACTCTGCCCACCCCCTCACCGTTTCGCGCCTCGGCTACGGCACCATGCGCCTCACCGGCCCCGGCATTTGGGGCGAGCCCGCCGACCGGCCGCAAGCCCTAGAAATTCTAAAAACCGCCGTGGCCCAGGGCGTCAACTTTATTGACACCGCCGACTATTACGGCGAAGACATCACCAACCGCCTGATTGTGGAGGCGTTGCATCCGTACTCGAAAGACCTGGTTATCTGCACCAAAGTGGGTGCCACCCGCCGGCCCGATAAAAGCTGGGTGCCCTTTAACACGCCCGCCAACTTGCGCACCAGCATTGAAAATAACCTGCGCACCCTCAAGCAAGAGCAGGTGCAGCTGGTGCACTTGCGCCTGATGGGCCCGGGCCCGGTGCCGCTGGCCGAGCAGCTAGGGGCCATGTTTGAGCTGCAAAAGGAAGGCAAAATCCAGCACGTGGGCCTAAGCAACGTGAGCCGCGAGGAGCTGGAAACTGGCCTGGCGATGGGCGAAATCGCTACCGTGGAGAATATGTATGGCTACGCCCAACGCACTACCCTGCGCGACGCCCACGGCGAAACCCGCGGCGGCGAAGAAGTGCTGGCTTTGTGCGAGCAGCACGGCATTCCACTGGTGCCGTTTTTCTCGCTGGTGCACGGCCTGCCCAACGCCGGCGACAAGCTAGTCACGCTGGCCAAGCAGCGCGGCGTGTCGGAGGCACAGCTGAATATTGCCTGGCTGCTGCACAAGTCGCCCCTGCTGCTGCCGATACCGGGCACGTCGTCGCTGGTGCATTTGCAGGAAAATTTGCAGGCCGCCAGCATTCAGCTGAGCACCGACGACATGGCGTATCTGGGCTAGCCGACTAGCCCGTCAAGTTTAACTTTCTTCGTTTTGAAAACTAAAATCCTTCTTGTTTCTTGGCTCGCCGCGCTGGGTTTGGCGGGGCCCCTGGCTAGCCAGGCCCAGGGCCTCAGCGTGTGGAATAACAAGCAGTGCGCCGTAGTGCTGACGTATGACGACGCTATCGATGCTGACCTCGACCGCGTGGTGCCGGCCCTGGACTCGGCCCGGCTGCGCGGCACGTTCTATCTCATTGGCTCGTCGCCGGTGGTGGCGCGCCGGCTGCCCGAGTGGCGCCGCGCTGCCCAGCGCGGGCACGAGTTGGGCAACCACGCCATGTTTCATCCCTGCGACGGCAGCTTGCCGGGCCGCGGCTTCGTGACGCCCGACAATGACCTGAGCAAGTACACCGTGAACCGGGCGGTGAGCGAAATCAGGGCCAATAACACGCTGCTGGCGGCTATCGACGGCAAGGCCACGCGCACGTTTGCCTACCCCTGCGGCGACCGGCAGATTGGCGGCGTATACTTCTACGACCAGCTGAAGCCCGATTTTGTGGCGGCGCGCGGCGTCATGCCCGGCCTCCAAACAGCGGCGCAGGTAGACCTCAGCAACGTGCAGTGCTACGCCATAAATGGCCAGGATGGCACCTACCTGGTAAACCTCGTGAAGCAAGCCGAGCAGTCGCATACGCTGCTGGTGTTCCTGTTTCACGGCGTAGGCGGCGGCCACAGCCTCAACGTGAGCCTGCCGGCGCACCGCCAGTTGCTGCGCTACCTCCAGGCTAATGAGCAGCGCATTTGGGTGGCGCCTATGGTGGAGGTAGCCGAAAAAATCAAGCAGGCCCAGCCAGCTGGGGCCGCCCAAAAATAGGGCGGCTACTTCGGCGCGGCTAATTAACACTTGTTTGCGGCATCGTATTTTGGCTTTATGAAAGGCAGCTTTTGGTTTTGGGGCGCCGGCGGGCTGGCCTGGCTACTGGCAGGGCCAGGGCGGGCCCAGTCGCTGGCGGGGGCGTGGCAGGGCGTCGAAACGAAAACGGGCGAAGACGGCATCTGGCCGTCTATGCTGCGCTTGCAGCCCGGCCGGGGCGAATTGTTGTTTGGCGTGCTGTACCAGGAAGTGGGCAGCGAGCCCGAAACGACTGTTACCTTCCAGGTGCAAGGCACCCGCAGCGGCCCCGGCCTACGGCTTGAGCACGTGCGCAAGCTGGACGAAACCCGGCGCTCGCCCTTCAGCTACTGGTGCTACGGCTCCATCACCTTCACCTACGATGCCACGCTAGAGAAGCTGACCGGCGTAGCTACCTACCTGCCGCAGGGCGACTGCGATACGGGCACGTTCACGTTTTACCGCATCAAGCTGAAGTCGGCGGCCAGCGTGCCGGCGGGTGCGCTCAGCACCTTGCGCGTATCGGGCCGCGACGTGCGCTGGTTTGCCGACCCCGAGCGCAAGCAGCCCCTCGCCACCGGCAACAGCTACCGCACCAAGCTCACCAAAACCACCACCTTCTACCTCACGCAGGGCTACTACCCCACCGCCGACAGCCCAGCGGTGCCCATCACCATTCAGGTGGCGGGCACGGCCAAGGCAGCCCCTACCCCCCGCCCCACGCCCAAGGCTCCGTCGGCGCCCGCTGCTCCTGCCCCTACTCCTACCCCCCCTGCACCGGCCGACTC
This sequence comes from Hymenobacter ginkgonis, assembly GCF_009755225.1. Taxonomy (GTDB): domain Bacteria; phylum Bacteroidota; class Bacteroidia; order Cytophagales; family Hymenobacteraceae; genus Hymenobacter; species Hymenobacter ginkgonis. The sequence goes on along the minus strand of NZ_WQKZ01000003.1, from coordinate 334,078 downwards.
GCTGGCTGCAACCCCGCCGGCGCCCACTCCGGCTCCGGCCCCGGTGGTGCTGCCTACCGTGCTGTTTCAATTGGGCACGGCCGAGCTGCTGCCCACGGGTGGGCCCGCGCTTAAGCAACTAGCGGCCGACCTGCTGGCCAACCCGGCGCTGCGCTTGCGCATTGCGGGCCACACCGACCGCATTGGCGAGCCCGGCAAAAACCAAGTGCTGTCGGAGCAACGGGCCGAAGCCGTGAAAGCCTACCTCACCAAAGCCGGCGTGGCCGCCGACCGCATCCAAACCAGCGGCTACGGCGATACCCGACCCCTATACCCCTCGCCCGACCCGCGCAATCGCCGCGTGGAAATAGAAAAGCTGCCCTAAGCGAAACACGTTCAGCAGCCGCTTTTTGAGTAACAGCCCCACAGGCAGGCGTGCACGGCCGCACCCCGGTATCAGAAAAGCTCGGCGGGCACTCCCCCGTACTAGCCTACCTTTGCGGGCCATTTTACCCGCATGACCCAGCCTTATTTACTTTCGCTACCCCTCCACGGCTCGGCCGATAGCGGCTGGCTGGCCGTAGCCGAAAGCCCTCACCTGCCCTTTGCGGTGAAGCGGGTGTACTGGGTAGTGCAGGTGCCAACCGACCGGGTGCGGGGGCGCCACGCCCACCATACCCTCGAACAATTGCTGGTGGCCGTGCACGGCGTAGTCGACCTGCATATTCGGGTAGAAGGCCAGGCCGAGATGCAGCATTTTCGGCTCGACCACCCCGACCAAGCCCTATACCTACCGCCCCACTGCTGGCCCGAGCTGCACTTTGGGCCCGGCGCGGTGCTGCTGTGCCTGGCCTCGCAGGCGTACGATGCGGCCGACTACATCCACGAGTAGCCGGCTTGTTTTGAAGATAGGTTAGCGCCCCAAGGGGAGGTAGGCCAGTAGCGTCAGCGCATAGTCTACAGGCCCGCGCCGGGCTACCTGGCGCAGCAGCCCGGCCACCTCGCGGGCCGCGGCTAGCTGCCGGCGGCGCAGCGCATGGCGCAGCTCGTAGCGCAAGCGGGCGGCCAGCACTTGGCGCTCGGTGGGCGTGCGGCACAGCGCCAGCGCCTTGGCGCATACCCGCACCGTGGAGGCCAGGTAGGGGTCGTGGGCGCGGGTTACCTGGGCGCTCATGCTGCGCAGGTGCTTGCGCTTGCGAGTCGTCACGGCATCCTGGTACTGAAAGCGCCAGTCACGGCTGGCCCGCACCCAGAAGTCGAAGTCTTCGTAGCTCAGCGTTTCGTCGTAGCCACCCAGGGCCAGCAGCGTGGCCCGGCGCATGAGCATGGTGGGCGTGCTGATAAAAAAACGCCCCAGTACTTCTGCAAATACCCAGCCGCTGGCGGGGCGAGGCACCAAGCCGCCATGGCCATCGGGCTGGTGGTGCAGCCCCAACGGCTGGCCGGCCTCGGTCAGCAATTCGCAGTTAGAATACACCATACCGTAGTCGGGGGGTAGGCTTTGAAACAGCGCCACCTGCTGGCTTATGCGCTGGGGCAGCAGCACGTCGTCGGTGGCAAAGTCCACTACAAACTCACCTTGGCTCCGAAAAAAAGCTTGGTTGAATGCCCGGCAGTTGCCCACGTTTTCGGGCAGCAGCAGCAGGTACCAGCTGGGGTGCTGCTGGGCATACTCCTGCAAAATGGCCGGGCTCTCGTCGTGGCTGCCGTTGTCAACCAGCCACACTTCCAGCGGCGCATAGTCCTGCGCCAGGATAGAATCTAGCGCCTCGCGCAGGTAAGGCGCATGGTTGTGGCACAGCGCTACAATGGTAACAAGCGGCGAAATCATAGCAGGCTACTAGCTTGATTTATAAAAGTAATAAGCTCGTTATGTGTTGCCTATGTATTACCCATTTGCATTTTTAACAAAAGAGTATACTATCTCCAAATGTGAATAAGCCCGCAAGCCAGTAGCAGTAGCCCATAGCGGGCGGCGTGCGCCAGCAATACCCCCTCCAACCCGTGCGAGGGCAGCAGCCCGGCCAGCAGCCCTGCATAGAGCGCCGCCGAAGCCGCCTGCACCGCCAGGTAGGGCAGCGGCCGGGCGCGGGCCAGCAGCTGGTACAGAAAAACCCAGGTTAGAAACTTGGCCCAGTCGCCGAGCAGCTGCGGAGCCAGCAGCTCGCGGGCGGCCAGCAGGCGCGGCGCAAATAGCAGGGGCAGCAGCGTATCGCGCAGCGCGTACACTACCCCCAGGCCCAGCGCCAGCCCACCAGCCAGCAAGCCCAGCACGGCCCGCAAGTAGCCCTGGGCCTGGGCCGGCGCGGCCGCCAGCGCCGCCAGCCGCGGGTAGAAAACGGTGCTGAGCAAGGCGCCCACCACCAGCGTATAATTATCGGAGAGCTTGGCTACCGCCTGCCATAAATCGGTGCGGGCGGGCGCAAACTGCGCCATGATAACTGCCCGCACGGCGTAGTCAACAGCCCGCCCAAATAGCAATGAGCCCGCCGCCATCAGCAGAAAGCGTAGTAAGCCGCGTATGGCCGCGGGGCTGTGCGGCCCCAAGCGCAGCCCGCGCAGCAGCCCCGCCCGCCGCGCCGCCACTACCCCCGGCGGCAACGCCAGCACCTGCCCGGCCAGGTAGGCCAACAGCACCTGCGGCAAGGCCCAGCCCGCGGCCAGCGCCCCGGCCGCTGCCCCCGTACCCAACAGGCTCAGCACTACCGCCTGGGCCACGTAGGCGCGGCGGCGCCCGGCCGCCAATAGCGCGGCGCTCACCAGTGCCTGAGCGGCCACCAGCAATAGGCCGAGCGTGAAAACCAGCGACCGGCCAGGGGGCCAGGCCGCGCCGCCAGTCACGAGCAGCACGGCACCGGCAGCCGCCACCGTGGCCGCCGTGAGCACGCCCGCGGCGCCCAGCCAAGCCCGGTAGCGGCCTGAACCGGGCCGCAGCGGGGCCAGGCGCGCCGTAGCGCCCACCTGCACGCCATCGGCGGGCAGCGCGCCAAACAGGGCCATTAAATTTTGGAACTGGGCCAGCTGCGTGAGGCCGCCGGGCCCTCCGTACACGGCCACCAGCTTGTTAAGCACCAGCGTGCCGGCTGCCCGCGCCACTACGGCCACCCCCGTGCCCAGCGAGCCGCGCACAAAGCCTTGCCAAATGGAGCGAGTAGAGGTAGCCATGCGGCAAAGGTCGGGGTAGGCCAGCCAATGCCGCTGAGCCACGATAGGAAGGGGGAAAGCGTTGGTTTTTACCCGCTGGTGTCAGCTCAAATCAAGCCGTCAAACCTGTTTTTACAAATGAGTAACCTATGAAAACAGGTTCACTAAATGAGTATACACTTATCCTAAGTCTTTCTGCCAGCTGAGTTTAGTGTTCCCTACCCCCCCGAGGTGGCGCTTGAAGCGCAGGAGCGACTCGTTGGGTTGGCCAACGAGTTGGCCGGGGCCGGCAGGCAGTGTAGAAGTGCCCAAGTCAACCACGGCCAGGCCCGAGGCGCGGGCGTAGGTGTGCAAGCTTTCGTGCAGCAGCACGGCGGGGCTGAGGTGGTTGTCGGCCAGCTGGCTGGCGGGGTAAAAGTTATACAGCACCTGCTCGCTTACCTGAATGGCAATGGTAAGGGCTGCCCACTCGCCACTTGGCTTACGCACCGAAAACAGCAAGTGCTGCCGCGGAAAAGCCCGGAATAATTCCTGCACGCGCGGCAGCGGCAGCGACAGTTGCTGCCCCCGCTCGTGCCGGCAGGCGGCGATGAAGTCGTAGGCCCAGGGCAGGATGAGGGGCGGCTCTTGCTCGGGCACTAGGCCAAGCTGGTGGCAGCGGCGCAGGCGGCGGCGCTCGCTGGGGTGCAAGTGGGCTACGTAGTCGCGGGTGGGGTCGAGGTAGTAGTTTTCTTCGGCCAGCGTGGTGATGTAGTGACGCTGGCCGAGCACCTCAGCCAAGAGGGCCACTCCGGCGGGGTCGTAGCAGGCGGGGTAGCCGCGCACCAGCAGCTGGCGCTGGCCGTGCTGGCGCAGCGTGGCTTCGGCCACCGCCAGCAGGTGGTGCAGGGCAGTGGCCGGCACGCCGGCCGCCAGCTGCACGCCCCCAAACGGTGCTTGGCCCGGCGAGCTAGCCTGGCCCGGCCCGGCCCCATCGGGTACCACAAAAAACTGGGCCACGCTTTGGCCGGTGGCCTCTTCTTCCAAGTAAAAGCTGAGCACTACCCCCGGCTGCGACTGCAAGACCTGGTGGGCGGGCTCGAGGTAGAGAAAAGGGGCAAAAGCCAGCGGCCGGCGCGGGCCGGCCGGCGGCTGGCCGGGTGCGGCCTCGGCCACGTATACGGCCCAGCCCAGCAGGGCGGTAGGTAGCAAAACAGGGAAGGCTCTAGACAGTGGATGCCGGGCAAAGTACGGCAGCAGCCCGCCGCATTTCAGTTTTGAGGCGCACCTTGCAGCTGTTTTAGTTGCTCTGCCTGCTGTTTATGAACGCTTTATGAACCCAGCCCCTGCCCTACCCCGCGCCGCTGCCCCACCCCTGCCACCCATTTCCCCCACTACCGACCCAGTGGAAACCCTGACTACCCCCCCTTTTTCGGCCGAGCGGGAGGCCCGCCGGCAGGCCCGCTACCAGGAGGTTGGCCAGCGCCCCGGCACGCTCAATGTGCGCCCCGACGCCCTGAAGCCGCGTATGCTGCTGCTCTCCTACACCGACGAGACCTACTCCGAAACCGAGTACACTGACCGCTTCGACGACTTGGTGGCCTACCTGCGCGACCACCCCGAGCAGAAGCACTGGATTGACGTGCGCGGCTACGGCGACCTGCCCCTGATGGAGCGCCTCATGGAGGAGTTTGGCCTGCACCCACTGCAAATGGAGGACGTGCTCGGCGACTACCAACGCGCGAAAGTGGAGGTGTTTGACGATAACCGGCTGTTTTTGGTGTCGCGCATGACGGAGTTTACCCCCGACCTGACCATCAACGATGACCAGCTGTCCATCTTCACGGGCCCTAACTACGTGCTCACGTTTCAGGACGACTACGAGGATTGCCTGGATGTGCTGCGCAACCGTTTCCGGGGCAATTTTAGCCAGCTGCGGCGCAAGAGTAGCGGCTACCTGGCCTACGCCCTCACCGATGTAGTGCTCGACCACTACTACCCCACCATGGCCGCCATCGGCGATTACATCGAGGAGCTGGAGGAACGCATTTTTGACACCAGCCACGAGCGGCGGCTGCTCAATCGCATCCTGCGCATCAAAAAAGACGTGGTGCGCTTTCGCCGGCTGGTGTACCCCGAGCGCGATAAGATGTCGGAAATTCTGCGCCTGCCCGACGAGGTAGTGCCCGAGGATTTGAAGGCGTATTACCGCGATGCCTACGACCACGCCATTCAGGCCCTGGACCTGGCCGAGAGCTACCGCGACAACATCTCGTCCTTGGCCGACCTCTTCCTCTCCGACCAAAGCAACCGCATGAACGAGGTGATGAAAGTGCTGACCATCATCAGCTCTATTTTCATTCCCTTGAGCTTTGTGGTGGGCCTCTACGGCATGAACTTTCAGCACGAGGATAGCCACGGCCACCTGCTGCCGCTCAATATGCCCGAGCTGTACTCGCCGTTTGGCTACCCCATTTTGCTGGTTGTACTTACCGCCATTGTGGCCGGGCAGGTGTACTATTTCTGGCGCAAAGGCTGGCTGAGCAGCGACTAACTACCGCGGCGCTCCTACCCCTGCCTGCGGGCCTAACTCGCACCTACTCATTGCTATTCACAGGGGCTTCACCAACGTATGGCGAACTTGAAGAGCTAAGTGTAGCTCGTATGAAATTGCCGCTTTTGCTCGTGGGTTTGCTGCTGCTGGCGCTGCTTTTGCCGCCGGCCGGGCACAGCGCGCACCGCCGGCATCGCCATGCGGCGGTGGGCCGCTGCCCCGGCTCGCCACAGCTGCTGCCCCTGCGGGTGCTGCGCACCGCGCAGTCTACGCAGGGCCCCAAAGTGGTGCGGGCAGTAGGGAGGTAAGCCCACAGTCTACAACCCGAATAAGCGGAAACATTAGAAAAATCGGCTGCCCTGCGGAGCTGGGCGAAGCATCTCTCCCGAACGGTATGGGAGAGATGCTTCGCCCAGCTCCGCAGGGCAGCCGATTTTTTGATTCAAGAACAGGGCTACTTATAAGTTAGGCGTTCGTTACAGTATGTACTACTGCGCGGCGGGGCCGTAGTCTTCGCTGGCCACGGGCTGGGGAGGCGTGCTGGCGGGCCCAGCGGGGGGTAGGGCCAGCTGCCAGGCGTCGGCCATTTCGGCGAGGCCGGTGTAGCTGGTGAGGTCGAACTGGCAGGGCACCACTGATACGTAGCCGGCGGCCAGAGCCGCCTCGTCGGTGTCGAGGCCGCGGTCTTGGTTCACAAATTCGCCTAATAACCAGTAGTAGGGGCGCTTGTAGGGGTCGTGGCGCTGCTCGAAGCTTTCCTGCCACTTGGCGCGGGCCTGGCGTGCCAGCCGGATGCCCTGGATGGGGCCGGCGGCGTGCTTCGGAATGTTCACGTTGAGGGCGGTGCCGGCCGGAATGCCGTGGGCCAGCGCCTGGCGGCACACTTCGAGCACCCAAGGGCCAACGTGCGAAAAATCGGCACCGTCGCCGTATTCGCACAGCGAAAAGCCAATGGCCGGCAGCCCCTCAATAGCCGCCTCAATGGCCGCCGACATGGTGCCCGAGTACAGCACGTTCACCGACGAGTTGGAGCCGTGGTTGATGCCCGACACCACGAGGTCGGGCCGCCGGCCCTGGAGCACATAGTGCTTGGCGATTTTTATGCAGTCGGCTGGGGTGCCGCTGCACGCGTAGGCCTCCACCTCGGGGCCAAAAAGTGAGGACTTATCGAGCCGCAGCGGGTGGCCGATGGTGATGGCGTGGCCCATGCCCGACTGCGGGCTGGCGGGTGCCACCACCACAATTTCGGCGTGCAGCTCTTGCATGCAGCGCACCAAGTGCGCAATGCCGGGGGCGATAAGGCTGTCGTCGTTGGAAATAAGAATAAGGGGACGAGTGGGCATGGGCAATTAACTAAAAGAATAAAATAAGCACGTCCTGCTGAGCCTGCCGAAGCAGGACGTGCTAGCGGGGTTATTTCTGCGCGAAGGTACTTTCGCCCTATGTACGTTGCCCCGCTCCTTCTCGCCGCCTCGCTGCTGGCTCGCCCGCTGCTCGCGCCGGCCCCTACCCCCCACCGCGGCGCCGAGCCGCCGCTCACCACGCCCTTCGAGCGCGACCCGGCCCACAACACCACGGCCACCTACGCCGAGTGCATTGCCTTTTATAAAGCGCTGGCCGCAGCCTACCCCGCCACCGTGCAGCTACGCGAGGCCGGCCCCACCGACAGCGGCCAGCCGCTACACGAGGTGGTGCTTTCGGCCGATGGCACCTTCGAGCCGGCCGCCAGCCGGGCCAAGGGCCGGCCGGTGCTATTCATCCAAAACGGCATTCACCCCGGCGAGCCCGAGGGCATCGACGCCAGCATGGCGCTGGCCCGCGATGTGCTGCGCAGCAAAAAGCTCTTACCCCTGCTGCGCCAGGTTACGCTTGTCATCATTCCGGCCTACAACATCGACGGCATGCTGAACCGCAACTCGACCACCCGCGTGAACCAGAACGGCCCGCAGGCCTACGGCTTCCGGGGCAACGCGCGGCACCTCGACCTCAACCGCGATTTTGTGAAGCAGGATTCGCGCAATGCGCGCTCGTTTGCGGCGCTCTTTGGCAAGTGGCGGCCCGAGATTTTTGTGGATACCCACACCTCCAACGGCGCCGACTACCAGTACACGATGACGCTCATTCCGACGCAGCCCGACAAGCTGGGGCCGGTGTTGGGGCCGTATTTGCAAGACAAACTGCTCCCCGCCCTCTACGCCGGCATGGCCCAGAAACACTGGCCCATGACGCCCTACGTCGATTTCAACGGTGAAACGCCCGAGAGCGGCCTGCGGGCTTTTATCGAAAGCCCGCGCTACTCTACCGGCTACGCGGCCTTGTTCAATACCCTCAGCTTCATGCCCGAAACGCACATGCTCAAGGCCTTCGGGCCCCGCGTGCAAGCCACCTATGACCTGCTGCTGACCTACCTCCAAACCACTGCCGCCCAGGCCCCGGCGCTGCTGGCCGCCCGCGCCGCCGCCGACCGCACCCTGGCCGCCCAAACCCGGTTTGCGCTGGCCTGGGCGGGGCGCGACACGGCCAGCAGCACGGTGCAGTTTAGGGGCTACGAGGCGGGCCACAAGGCCAGCGCCGTGAGTGGGCAGCAGCGCCTCTACTACGACCGCGCCCGGCCCTACACCCGGCCCGTGCTCCTCTACAACGCGGCCCGCGCCACGGCCGGTGCTACCGCGCCGGTGGCCTACGCCATTCCGGCGGCTTGGGGCGAGGTACTCGACAATTTGCGCCGCAACGGCGTGGTGCTGCGCGAGTTAAAGCAGCCCCTTACCGGCCCCGCCGAAACCTACGAAATCACCGATTTTAAGACCACGCCGCGGCCCTACGAGGGCCATTACCTACATTCGGGCGTCCAGCTCCTACCCCACCCCGCCCCTACCACCCTCGAAGCCAGCACGTACCTGGCGGTGCTGGCCGAGCAGGGCCCCGCCGCCCGCTACCTCGTGGAGGCGCTAGAGCCGCAGGCTACCGACTCGTTCTTTGCCTGGGGCTTTTTTGATAGTGTTTTGCAGCAGAAAGAGCACTACTCCGACTACGTATTTGAAGACTTGGCCGCCGATTACCTAGCCCAAAACCCCGCCGTACGCCAGCAGCTAGAGGCCGCCAAAAAGGCCGACCCCGCCCTGGCTGCCAGCGGCCCGGCCCAGCTCGAATGGGTGTACCAGCACTCGCCCTACCGCGAGGCCGGCTACCGCCGCTACCCCGTGCTGCGCTGGCTGGGGCCGGTGCCGCAGTAGCGCCGCCCTACCCCCGCTTTAGCCGGCGAGCTGCTCAACTCCCAACAAGAAAGGCTCTCCTGCGCAGGAGAGCCTTTCTTGTTGGCAAAACCAAGTGGTGCGGCTAGGTAGCCGGCGGCAGCGGCGCGGCAAAGCTGGCCAGGAAGCGCCGCAAGGCCTCGGGCACGTGCACCACCAGGCTAAACGGATTGCGGCGGCCAGGGGGCTGGCCCAGCGGCAGGTAGCCGGTAGTGGTGCGCAGGTCTTGGGTGGCGGCGGGCACGAAGCCCATGCGCCAATCCGGAAACATACGGCCCGCGGCGGGCCCCTCGTGCAGCACAAAGGCGTGCTTGTGGCGCGGGTCGCGGGTGATGCGCTGGTAGAGCGTATCGAGTTCATCGCGCGGGCCCTCCAGCACTTGTACAAACTCGTGGGTATCGGCGGCGTAGAGCAGCAGGCCCGTGAGGCGATGGTCCTGGTTGTGCGCCCGCGCCTGGCGCAGCAACCCGGCCAACACGTCGGGGCTCCTGCCCGCTTCCGTGGCCAGGCTGTGGTAAATAATCTGGTAGAGCGGGGGAGAAACCAGCATGTAACTACAAATTAAGTTTCCCCTTTACGCGAACCCGAACGCCGGGTTGGGCAAGCTCTACGCGGCCGGGTCGGGCACCATTTGCTGCAAAATGTCGTGGCCCATTTTGTCGCGCTTGGTGGTGAGGTAGGTGCGGTTGTGCTGGTTGGGCAGGATTTCGATGGGCACGGTTTCGGTTATTTCGAGGCCGTAGCCACTGAGGCCGGTGCGCTTCTTGGGGTTGTTGGTGAGCAGGCGCATCTGCCGGATGCCGAGGTCGCGCAAGATGGCGGCACCCACACCGTAGTCGCGCTCGTCGCCGCGGAAGCCCAGGTCTTCGTTGGCCTGCACGGTGTCGCGGCCGGCCTCCTGCAACTTGTAAGCCTTCAACTTGTTGAGCAAGCCAATACCCCTACCCTCCTGGTTCATGTAGATGATGGCGCCACGGCCTTCGCGGTCAATTTGCTGCATGGCCTGGTGCAGCTGCGGGCCGCAGTCGCAGCGGCACGAGCCAAAGATGTCGCCCGTAATGCACGAGCTGTGCACGCGCACCAGCACCGGCTCGGGGCCCGAAATATCGCCCTTCACCAAAGCCAAATGCTGGGCGCCGTTCGAGCGCTGGGTGTAGGCGTAGAGGTCAAAATCGCCAAACTCGGTGGGCATCTTCACCGTGATTTCGCGGTGAATGAGGCTTTCCTGGGCCAGGCGGTATTTGATAAGGTCCTGCACCGAAATCAGCTTCAAACCCCACTGCTTGGCCACTTTTTCTAGGTCGGGCAGGCGGGCCATTTCGCCGTCTTCTTTGAGAATTTCGACCAAAACGCCAGCCGGCTCGAAGCCCGCCAGGCGCGCCAAATCTACGGCCGCCTCGGTGTGGCCGGCGCGGCGCAGCACGCCTTCCTTACGCGCCTTGAGTGGGAAAATGTGGCCCGGCTTGCCCAAATCCTCGGGCTTAGTAGCCGGGTCGATGAGGGCCATAATCGTCTTGGAGCGGTCGGAGGCTGAAATGCCGGTGGTTACGCCGTTGGTGAGCAGGTCTACGCTCACCGTGAAGGGCGTGGCGTGCAGAGCCGTGTTGCGGCCCACCATCAGGTCGAGGCCCAGTTCGTCGCAGCGCTCGGCAGTAAGGGGCGCGCACACCAGGCCGCGGCCGTGGGTGGCCATGAAGTTGATGACTTCGGGTGTGGCGCAGCGGGAGGCGCAGATGAAGTCGCCCTCGTTTTCGCGGTCTTCATCGTCAACGACGATAACAACTTTGCCAGCGCGGATGTCTTCGATGGCGGATTCGATGGAGTCAAGCATAAAAGCAGGCAAGGGAAACTTGCCCATCAGGTAAAAAATCAACTAGTAAACAGCCCTACCCGCCCCTTCGTTTTAAACAAGTATAAAAGGTGAGCGAGTGCCCTTAACGGCCACAAATGTCGGGCTAATCGCCGGCCCGCTGGTTGCGGGCGGTGGGCCGCCACACCGCCGAGCGCTGGCGGCGCAAATAGCGCCACCAGCCTACCAACAGGGCCAAATTCATGAGGTAGAAGTGGCGCACGTAGCGCAGGCCCGCCACGGGCGGCGTGCCCAGCCGGCGCAGCAGCCAGTCGAGGCCGCCCAGCAGCGGCAGCCCTACCTGCCCAGCCAGCGCCAACTGCCAAAACCAGCCGCCCGCGCCCCGCGCCACCAGCGCCGCATTGGCGGCCAGGGCCACGAGCAGCAGCTGTGGGGTGAGCCAGCGCAGCACTTTGTGCGACCAAAACGCGAACGCTATCCCCCGCCACGGTGGCCAGAGCAGCGCCCGGAATTCGTGCACATTCTGGAAATTGCCGACCGAGATGCGCGCCTTGCGGCGAAATTCTTCGGCGGCGTGGTCGCCCACGTCTTCGGTGGCGCGGGCGGCGGGGTCAAGCAGCACCTGGTAGCCCGCCCGCAGCGCGGCCATCGAAATAAAAAAATCATCGACCACAAAGCCCACCGGCGCGGGCGTGTAGGCCGCCCGGCGCACCGCAAAAGCCCCACCGTGCGCACCCATTGCCGCCCCCCAAATCAGGCTTTCCTGGTATTTGAAGTGGTTTTCGCGGGCCAGGTAGGCGCTTTCCTGGGCCGTGACGCCCTGGCCCGCGCGGGGGGGGGTAGGCGGAGCTAACACATTGGCACCCACCAGGCCCACCTGGGGGCGGGCAAAGTGCTTTACCAACTCGAACAGGGTGGTGGGCTCGAAAAATACGTTGGCATCGGTGAGCACCAGCACCGGGGCGGTGGCCTGGGCCGAGAGGTGCTGCATAACGCCGGGCTTGCCCTGGCGCTCGGCAAACGTGGTGACGCGCAACTGCGGAAACTCACCCGCCAGCCGGGCCAGCAGGGCGTTGGTGCGGTCGGTAGAGGCGTCGGAGCCCACTAGCAGCCGCAGCCGCTCCAAGGGGTAGGTGGTGGCAAACGTGGCGCGGATTTTTTGCTCGATAACCACCTCCTCGTTGTGCGCGGCCAGCAAAATATCCACGGCCGGCAGTGCGTCGGCGGGGCCATACACGGGGCCGGGCAACGCCTTACCCCCGCTCAGGCGGCGCAGCAGCAGCGGAAAGCCGGCGTAGGAATACACCACCAGCCCGCCACTGAGCAGGGTAAGCGCCCCGAGCACCGCCCCTAGCATGACGGTAGCGGGGCTGGCTGGGCCTGGGCACGCAGCACTTGTTCATAAAGCGCTAGCAGCCGCTGGGTTACCTGCCGGGTGTCGTAGAGGTCGTGGGCGGTGCGGGCCGCGGCCTGGCCGATGGCGGCTACGGGCAGGCGGCCGTGGTAGTAGTCGCGCAGGGCTTGCAGCCAGGCGGCGGGCGCGTCGCGCAGCAGGATGTTCTCGCCGTCGCGGGTGGCGATGCCCTCGGCGCCGAGCGTGGTGCTGAGGATGGGCTTACCCAGGGCCAAGCCTTCCACCACTTTCACGCGCATGCCGCCGCCGCTGAGCAGCGGCACCAGCATTAGCTCGTACTGCTGCATAAAGGCGGGGGCCGACTCCACAAAGCCGTGGATGAACACGTTGTCCTGGCCCTTGGGCCGCGCGGTGAGGTGCGCGGGTGGGTGCGAGCCAGCCACGTGCAGTTCCAGTTCGGGCAATTCGGCGTGGGCCTGGGGCCAAATTTCGCGCAAAAACCAGTCGAGCCCTTCGAGGTTGGGCTGCCAGTTGAGCGAGCCGATGACGAACACCGTGCGCGGCTGGGGCGGCGCGGCGAGGGGGGGTAGGGCGCCCAGGTCGAAGCTGGCCGGAATGGCGGCGAAGATGGGCCCCTGTCCACCACCGGGCAGCGCGGCCCCAGTTTCAGCGTTCACTGGCGCAGGCAGCCTGGCGTAGAACATGCTTCGCAGGCGAAGCGCATCCTCCTCAGTAATTGCTGCCACGGCATCGACGCGGTGCAACATATCCTTTTCGAAGGATTTCAAACGTGTCGCCAGTTTTTGCAGATACCAGTTTTTCAGGGGGTTGCCGGCCCGGCTAGCCAACATTTCCAAGATGGTGTATTCTACGTTGTGGGCGCGCAGCACAAACTGCGGCCACTGGGCTGTGTCTGTTTTTCGGGCAGTTAATTCCTGGCTCAGCTGGCCGGCGTACCAGGCCACGAAGGTGCCTTCAAACTGCACGACGTCTACTTCTTCCGTCAGCACTAACTCCACCAGCTTCGCCAGAAGAACGGAGCTAATAAACCGCTCTAGGTTGTAGGGCAAATTGCTGAAAAGCAAATTTTTCAACGCCCGCAGCGGCTTGAGGCGCGTATCTACGTCCACTGGCACGAGGCGCACGTTGGGGCCTAGGTGGTCGAGGGCGGTGGCGGGCTGGTGATGCTTGGGCGTGTTCACGGCTAGCACCGTCACGCGGTGGCCGGCTTCGGCCAGGCCACGCGCCGTTTCGTACATGGCAATGGCCCCGCCATCGTGCGGCGGATACGGAACGCGGAAGCAAAGTTGCAGAATGTGCATCGGCGGCAAAGATACGGCCGGCGCTAAGCCTAGTGAGCCCGCTATTCGGCCCCTCCCTACCCCCGGCTTTTACTTGAACTGCTGGTGCAGGGCCTGAATCTGGGCTTCGTTGCCGAGCACGAGTAGCACATCGCCGGCGGCGGTGCGGTAGTCGGCGGCGGGGCTCACTTCGAGCTCGCCGCCCTGGCCGCGGCGCAGGGCAATGATGGTGGCGCCGGTGCGCGAGCGCACGTCGAGCTCGCGAATGCTTTGGCCGCGCAGCGTGGGTTTGAGCTCACTAAATGGCAGCTCTTCGAGGCGCAGCTTGTTAGGGTCGAGGCCCGAAATCATGTCCAGAAACCGGATGACCTCGGGGCGAATAATGAGGTTGGCCATGTGCGAGCCGCCAATTTCATCGGGCATCACCACCGAGTTGGCCCCGGCTGAGATGAGCTTGCTAACGCTGCTGCGGGCGCTGGCCCGGGCAATGATGATGAGGTGCGGGTTGAGCTCGCGGGCGGTGAGGGCCACAAACACGTTGTCGGCATCTTTGGGCAGGGCCGTGATGAGGGCGCGCGCGTGCTCGACGCCCGCCTGGCGCAGGGCCGACTCGGTGGTGGCATCGCCTAGCACGGCCGGAATCTGGTGGCCGATGGCCTCGTTGGCCGCGTTCAGCAGTTGCTGGTTTTGCTCCACTATCACGGCGCGGGTACCGCTGTGGCGCAGCTCGTCGTAGGCCTTGTAGCCGTTGCGCCCAAAGCCGCAAACAATGACGTGGTCGCGGAAGCTCTTGATTTCCTGGTCGGCGCGAATCATGCGAAAGAGGTGGCGCAGCTCGCCATCAAAAATATACGTGGTGAGCACCGACACGAGGTAGGCCACCACCAGCAGGTTGAAGAGAATATAAAACGAGACGAATATGCGCCCCACGTCCGACAGCGGGTGCACTTCCCCGAAGCCGACCGTGGAGGCCGTTATCACCGTCATGTAAAAGGCGTCGATGAAGGGATATTTCTCTATCCCCATAAAGCCCGCTACCCCCACGCCAAAGCTGAAGACCAGCAGGGCCAGCGCCAGGTAAAGGCGCGACAGGTTGAGTTGTTTAAGCATTGATTCTGGGTTGTCAGGTCGCCATGACCCGCTATCCTTGCATAAAGAACGTCATGCTGAGCGAAGCCGCAGCAGCTTGCTCGCATCATTCAACGATTCGAGCAAGCTGCTGCGGCTTCGCTCAGCATGACGTTCTTTCAATAGCGCATTTATTTTTCAATAGTACCTCTACGCGCCGCGGGCCACCACGGTGCCCAGCATTTGGGCCAGCTGGCCATCAAGCTTGGTGAGCTCATTGTAGCGCAGCAGGGCATTGAGCTGCTCGTTTTCATCGAGCCGCGCGTCGTTGAGTTGGGCTAAGCACTGCTGGCGTTCGCGCTGCACGTGGCATTTATTAAGGCGCAGAATGGCGTTGTCGCAGGCTAACTGCAAGAGGTTCAGCTCGGTGGGCACGTAAATATCCTTGATGCGCCAGTTGGGGCTGAGGTCGTAGCGTTCGGTGGCAAAATCGGCCAGCAGGTGGCGAATGGCCGCATCGGGGTGGTGCGCCAGCTGGCGCACATCGAGGATTTGGCCCTGCAAAAACGCCTGCCGGTACTCGTCCCACAGCTGGGCATAGAGCGGCGTGCGCAGCGGCGTGCCCTCGAGCTGGCTCAGTAAATAGTGCGCGGCCGACACGCCCTCCTGCAATTCGTGCGGGCCATACAGCACCAGCAGGCGCAGCACGGCCTGCTCGCATTGCTGCAGCACATCAACCGGGGTGCCGTCGTCGGCCGGGCTGGGGGGGGTAGGGCTCAGGAGGCCTACCCCCTCTTCCGAGCCGCTACTCACGCCGTACATGGCCTCCTCGGCTTCCTCCTCGGGGGTGAGGGCGCGGCGCGGCGCGGCTGGGGGGGTAGGGCTGGGCGCGCGGCTTTCTTCGGGCCGGGCTTTGGTGGGGCTGCTGGTTTTGAGCAGCTTGTTGTATTCGGTGATAATTACCTGCTCATCAAAGCCGAACACGCTGGCGGTCTGCTGCAAAAACACCTGGCGCTTGAGGCCGTCGGGCACTTTGGCAATGCTTTGCAACACCTCCCGAATGGCCTCGGCCTTTTTCACCGGGTCGTGGCTGGCTTCGCGGGCCACGAGCGTGGTTTTGAAGGCAATAAAGTCCTGGCTCTGGCCCTCGATGTAGTCGGTAAAGCGCTGGTCGCCCACCTTGCGGATGTAGCTGTCGGGGTCTTCGCCGTCGGGGAAGAGCACCACGCGCACGTTCAGGCCGCCTTCGAGCAGCAGGTCGATGCCGCGCAAGCTGGCTTTGATGCCCGCCGCATCGCCGTCGTAAAGCACCGTCACGTTGTCGGAATACCGCTTGATGAGCCGGATTTGGCCTTCCGTGAGCGAGGTGCCCGACGATGCCACCACGTTTTTAATGCCGCCTTGGTGCAAACTCAGCACGTCGAGGTAGCCCTCCACGAGGTAGCACAACTCCTGGTTGCGGATGGGCTGCCGCGCCTGAAATAGCCCGTACAGCACATCCGACTTGTGGTAAATCTCCGACTCGGGCGAGTTGAGGTACTTCGCCATCTTGTCGTCGCGCTTCAGGGTGCGCGCCCCGAAGCCCACCACGCGCCCACTCACGTTGTGAATCGGGAACATCACGCGCCCGCGAAAGCGGTCGTAGCGCCGGCCGGTATCGTGGCCCTGGTCGTCCTCACGCTTGATGACGAGGCCGGTTTTCTCCAGGTATTTGAGTTGATAACCTGCTTTTTCGGCCGATTTTAGCAGGTCGTCCCACTGGTCGAGCGAGTAGCCCAGCTCGAAGGTTTGGATGGTCGTCAGGTTAAGGCCGCGCTCCTTGAGGTAGCCGTAGCCCACGCTCATTCCCTCCTCCGTGTTTTGCAGCAAGCGGTGGTAGTGGTCTTTGGCCCAGTTAGATACGATGTACTGCGAATCGCGCTCGTTCTGGGCGAGCTGCTCTTCGGGGGTGCGCTCTTCCTCTTCGGGCACGGCTACCCCGTACTTTTTGGCCAAGGCCCGCAACGCCTCGGGGTAGCTGCTGCCCTCCACGTCCATCACAAACTGGATGACGCCGCCCGCCTTGCCGCAGCCGAAGCATTTGTACAATCCCTTGCTCGGGTTTACCGAAAAAGAGGGCGATTTTTCGTTGTGGAACGGGCAGCAGGCCCAGTAGTTCTGGCCCTGGCGCTTGAGCTGCACGTAGTCGCCCACCACCTCCAAGATGTCGGCGGTGTGGATAATTTGGTCAACGGTTTCTTTGGGGATGCGGGCCACGGGTACGAATTAGAGTATCAAATTTACACCCGGCACACTGGCGCAAGTTTAGCGCCGCGCAACTCGGGCCTATTTAATGACGCGAGGCTGCGCCAGCAGCAAACCGGAACCGCTCCGGTAGCTCGGCCTGTTTTTATACCACGACTTGACCGTTGGCAGGCACAGCCTCCCGGCATAGTCAGCCCACGTTACGCTTCCCTGGTTGCGCCAAACTCGCACCAATAGACAGGATGCTGCTAACGCACCAATTTATCAGGCTTTAACTTTGCCTGATTCAACCAGCCAAGAAATGCCCGCGTACCGCCCCCAAGACCTCGAGAAAAAGTGGCAAGACCACTGGCAGCAGCACAATACCTTCCGCGCCGACAACGACTCTAGCAAGCCTAAATACTACGTGCTCGACATGTTTCCCTACCCCTCCGGGGCGGGCCTGCACGTGGGGCACCCGCTGGGCTACATTGCCTCCGATATCGTGGCGCGCTACCAGCGCTTGCAAGGCCGCAACGTGCTGCACCCCATGGGCTTCGACTCGTTTGGGCTGCCCGCCGAGCAGTACGCCATCCAGACCGGCCAGCACCCGGCCGTGACCACCGAGAAGAACATCGAAACCTATATCCGGCAGCTCCAGCAACTGGGTTTTAGCTACGATTGGGAGCGCGAGGTGCGCACCTCCGACCCCGACTACTACAAGTGGACGCAGTGGATTTTTCTCAAGCTGTTTAACAGCTGGTACAACCTCGATACCGACCGCGCCGAACACATCCGCACCTTGCAGGAAAAGTTTGCCGAGAACGGCAGCGCCGGCATCCGCGCCGCGGGCGAAGCCGACGACCGCCACGACTTCTCGGCCGGCCAGTGGCAGAGCTTTACCGAAAAGCAAAAGCTCGCTGCCATCCTCCCCTACCGCCTAGCCTATCAGCAAGATACCTACGTGAATTGGTGCGCCGCGCTGGGCACCGTGCTGAGCAATGACGAAGTAAAAGACGGCCTTTCGGAGCGCGGCGGCTACCCCGTCGAGCGCCGCCTCATGCCGCAGTGGAACCTGCGCATCACCGCCTACGCCGACCGCCTGCTCCAGGGACTCAACACCCTCGACTGGCCCGACGCCGTGAAGGAGATGCAGCGCAACTGGATTGGCAAGAGCATTGGGGCCGAGGTCACCTTCCCGGTGCAGGGCCACGAAAACACGGATATTAAGGTGTATACCACCCGCGTCGACACCATTTACGGCGCCACTTTCTTGGTGTTGGCTCCCGAGCACGAGCTGGTTGACCAGCTTACTACCCCCGCCCAGCGCGCCGACGTAGACGAGTACATCGCCGCCACCAAGCGCCGCTCGGAGCGCGACCGCATGTCGGATGTCAAGCACGTTTCGGGCGTGTTCACGGGCGCCTACGCGGCCAACCCGGTCGATGGCACGCCCGTGCCCATCTGGCTGGCCGACTACGTGCTGGCCGGCTACGGCACCGGCGCCGTGATGGCCGTGCCCAGCGGCGACCAGCGCGACTACCTCTTTGCCAAGCATTTCGACTTGCCCATCCCGGCTATTTCGGACGCGCAAAAGGACCTCGACCAGCAGGCCGACCCCACCAAGGAAGGCCGCTACATCAACTCGGGCATCGTCAACGGCCTCACTTATAAGGAAGCCACCGCCAAGCTTATCGCCTTCCTCGAAGAGAAGGGCCTCGGCAAGGGCAAGGTGAATTTCCGCCTGCGCGACGCTATTTTCGGCCGCCAGCGCTACTGGGGCGAGCCTATCCCGATTTACTACAAAGATGGCACCGCCTACGGCGTGGCCGAAGCCGACCTGCCGCTCGTGCTGCCCGAAATCGACGAGTACAAGCCCACCGAGCACGGCGAGCCGCCCCTGGGCCGCGCCAAAGGCTGGAAGTACAAGGGCCAGTACGAGTTCGAGCTGAGCACCATGCCCGGCTGGGCCGGCTCTAGCTGGTACTACCTCCGCTACATGGACCCGCACAACGCCGACCGCTTCGTGAGCGAGGAAGCCGAGCAGTACTGGGGCCAGGTAGACCTCTACATGGGCGGTGCTGAGCACGCCACTGGCCACCTGCTCTACTCCCGCTTCTGGTACCTGTTTTTGAAGGATTTGGGCCTGGTCACGCACAGCGAGCCGTTCCAGAAGCTGATAAACCAGGGGATGATTTTGGGCCGGTCGAGCACAATCTACTTACTTCCTTATCTGTGGAGTATGTGGGTTGGCTTTGAAACGACCACTAAAGTGCCCGAAACGATTAGCCTTCCTACCGTCTACATCTCGAAAGGGGTTCTTGACAGAGCAAGAAAAGGGCAGCAAAGCGCAGCTGATAAAGCAGCTATAGAAGCTGTGATGCATCAAGCATTTAATGAGTGGGGAGTCGAAAGCTCTATCCCCTTCTCAACTGAAACAGTTC
The DNA here is from genome assembly GCF_009755225.1 of Hymenobacter ginkgonis. Taxonomy (GTDB): domain Bacteria; phylum Bacteroidota; class Bacteroidia; order Cytophagales; family Hymenobacteraceae; genus Hymenobacter; species Hymenobacter ginkgonis. The sequence continues at coordinate 314,971 of NZ_WQKZ01000003.1, read as the reverse complement.
CTCTTGAATACGAAGATGCAGCTTGGTTCAACGTTGATATTAGCATCGTAAAAGACGACCTTCTTGATTTAGAGCGCTTCAAAAAATCGCGTTCTGATTACAATACTGCATATTATATAACTGAGCCAGATGGTTCATTCATATGCGGTAATGAAATTGAGAAGATGTCAAAATCGAAGTACAATGTTGTTACTCCCGATGAACTAGTTGACAAATACGGCGCGGACGCCCTGCGCCTCTACGAAATGTTTCTCGGGCCGCTTGAGCAGTTCAAGCCCTGGAATACCAACGGCATCAGCGGTGTAGCCACGTTCCTCAAGCGGTTCTGGCGGCTCTTCCACCCCGAAGACGGCTCGCTGGCCGTGACCGACGAGGCCCCTACCCCCGCTGAACTGAAGACCCTGCACCGCGTCATCCAAAAGGTGGCCCACGACATCGAGAAATTCAGCTTCAACACCTCGGTCAGCACCTTCATGATTGCCGTGAACGAGCTAACGGCCCTCGGCACCCACAAGCGCGCCATCCTGGAGCCGATGGTTATCCTGCTCTCGCCCTTCGCCCCGCACCTCGCCGAAGAGTTGTGGGAGGAACTGGGCCACAAGTCGGGCAGCATCAGCCACGCCGCCTACCCCGAATTCCGCGAGGAGTTCTTGGTGGAGGCCAACGTAACCTACCCCGTGGCCATCAACGGCAAAGTGCGCGACCAGCGCCAGTTTGCCGCCACCGCCACCGCCGCCGAAATTGAAACGGCTATTTTAGAATCCGATTTCCTAAGCCGCTTCGGCGAAGGCAAGGCCGCCAAAAAAGTGGTGGTAGTGCCCGGCCGCATGGTAAACGTGGTGGTATAAGGCTAGCGCCTACCCCCGTCCGTACTGCTGAGCTTGCCGAAGCATTTATACCGAACCGTTGAGCTAGGCGGATGAAGCGGCAGAGATGCTTCGGCAAACTCAGCAGGACATTCCTAGCATAAAATTATAGCAAGCAAAAAGAGCCCGCGGCATGTGCCACGGGCTCTTTTTGCTTGCTATAATTTTATGCTTAATTCACTTTCTGCACGCGGGTGTGGCGGGCAGCTTGGCCGGGCGTTTCCACGGTCAGCACGTAGCTGCCGGCGGGGTAGGCTTGCAGGTCGAGGGGTAGGGAAGTTAGGTCAGATTGCAGGCTGAGCAGCTCAGAGTGCACTACCTGGCCGGTGCTGTTGGTCAGGTACCAAGAGGTGGGGCGAGCCGAAGCTTCCCATTCGAGCGTAGCGTGGTCGATGGCTGGGTTGGGGTAAACGTGGAGGGTAGCGGAGCCGGCAGCCAGGGCTTGCACGGCCACTACCGGTCCGTACGTAGCGGTGCCATCGGTGTCGAGCTGCCGGAGGCGGTAGTAGCTCGTGGTACGCAGCGGAGCCGCGTCGAAGTATATATAGCGGTGGCTAACCTGCGAAGTGCCCGCACCAGCTACTTTAGCCAGGGTAGTAAAGGCGGCACCATAGGCCGAGCGCTGCACCTCGAAGCCGGCATTATTCAGCTCGGAGGCCGTGGCCCAGTTTACTTCAACGCCAGTGGCCTGCCGCGCCGCACCGAAGCTAGCCAGCGTAACGGGAAGGGGTACGGGCGTGGTGCCAGTAACCTGAAACTCGTAGAGCGAGAACCCAAAGTCGGCGCCTGTGTTACCCCGCTTGGTGCCATTCATGCGGATGTACCGGCCGCTGGCCGGCTTGGCAAACGTGATTTCGTTGAAATGCAACGTGTTGCCCGTTACCGAATAAACGGTGGTCCAGGTAGTGGCATCGTCCGACACGTCAATGGTATAGTCCGCGCCGTAGGCCGTTTCCCACACCAGATACACCCGCGAAAGCGTCGATTTACCTCCCAAATCCACGTACAGGGAAGCCGCATTGAGGTTAACCGTGCTGCCCCAGCGGGTGGTATAATCGGCGTCGAACGCGCTGGCCGTGTACAGGCCGCCCTGGGTGGAGGAGGCCACGGCCGGCCGGCCAAGCGCCAGGTTATTGTCGTTGTTGGAATAGTTAAAAACTTCAAACTCAAATAGAGAGAACCCGTAGGTGGTCGCCCGCTTCGTGCCATTCATCTTCACGTAGCGGCCAGAAGTTTTCAGGTTAACATATTCGTTGGCCGTGGTAGCGTTGTTGGTCACGGCCCGCACTACCGTCCACGTCTGCTGGTCGTTGGAGACTTCCAGGGTAAAATCCTTACCATAGGCGTTTTCCCACGTCAGCCGGATGCGGTCGATTGTTTGTACCGACCCCAGGTCTACCACAATGGACTGAATATCAGTGGAAGCACTTTCCCAACGCGTATTGCCCTTGCCATCGAAAGCCAGAGACGCTGTCCCCGACGTGGCAGTGGCAGTTTTATTAAGGGCCAGGTTTTGGGCTAAGGAGGGGGTAGTGGCAAGGAGCAGAAGAATACCTAACCAGTTCAGACCCGCACGAAGGATATTTTGCATTATAAGAAGCGACCGTAGAATTATACGATTCTCAAAATTACTTCTTACCTGGGCCTGGCCTCAAGCCAAAAACGCTAAACACCACTTTCTGCGCTGTCAACGCCCCTTATTTCTGTGCTGACTTCTTGCGCATTACTGGCATTAACCTTCAGCTTAATGCCAGTTGCATCTCCGTAGCAAGGCCAGCCAATGCAACCAGAACAACAATTTTCTGACCCGTCTATTATACCAGCTTAAGTAGTATTTTATATATAAACTACCGGCACTAGCAAAGCTAGTATTGCTATGCGCCAATACAGTCTTAAAGTATTACTGCTGAGCAGCCCAGCGCGTCCGGCGCCAATCCTCCTGTTGGTCGGGGGTGAGGAAAGTCCAGGCGACGAGCCGGCTTTTCTTCTGGCCTTGGGCCATGTCGATGGTACGCACGTCGGCAGCTTTGGCGTAGCGCAGGGCGTGGTACACGGCGGGCAGCGTGTCTTTCTGCGACACCAGGGTCGTAAACCAAAAGCTGAGGGTAGGCAGCTGGTGGCTTTCCTGCACCAGGCGGCGCACGAAGCCCGCCTCGCCGCCGGGGCTCCAGAGCTCGGCGTTTTTGCCGCCAAAATTGCGCACGGGCTGGGTACCACGGCCAGTGCCCAAGTTACTGAGCTTGCGCTGCGTACCGGCCGCCGCCTCGGCCGCCGAGCCGTAGAAGGGCGGGTTGCACAGCGTGGCATCAAACACTTCGCCGGGCTTGGCTAGGCCGGCCAGCACGTGGCGGGCGTCGGGCTGAAGCCGGCAGTCGATGCTGCCCGTCAGGGCTGGGTTGGCGGCCACTATTTGCCGGGCAGCGCGCAGGGCCACGGGGTCCGTTTCGGAACCCACGAAGCGCCAGCCGTATTCCTGGTGGCCAATAAGGGGGTAGATGCAGTTGGCCCCTACCCCCACATCGAGCACCGAGAGGACTTGGCCACGGGGCACGGCCCCGCCGTTGCTGGCAGCCAGCAAATCGGCTAGGTAGTGCAAGTAGTCGGCCCGGCCCGGAATGGGTGGGCAAAGGTAGCCGGCCGGAATATCCCAGTGCTCGATGCCGTAGAAGTGCCGCAATAATGCCTGGTTCAGCAGTTTAACCGCTTCGGGGTCGGCAAAGTCGATGGAGGCTTCGCTAAACGTATTGCGGTGCACAAAGGGCGCCAGCGCGGGGCTAGTTTGCACCAGCGCGGCAAAATCGTAGCGCGCTCGGTGCTGGTTGCGCGGGTGCAGCACGTCTTTGCTGGCAAGCAGGTCTTTGGGCGGTTGGCTCATTTGCCAAAGTTACGCCTTGCCTACGCTTCAGCTAGTAAAGGGGGGGGGTAAGGTAAAATACATCGATTTTTTTGTGAAATACCTCCATTTTGCCCCCTACCTTGTGCCCGTCAATCGTTTTTTTACCCTATGATGCTTTCTTACGCCTCCTATTTGGGAAATAATGCTAAGCACTTGCTACGCAGTACCACGCTACTGGCTGGTCTGTTAGCCGGCACTGCTGGCCACGCCCAAACTACCCCGCCGAGCCTACCCCCCCCAATGGCAACCGACGCCACTGGCCCCCTGTTAACGCCTGACCAGTTTTTGGGCTATAAGCTCGGCGACCAGTTTACGCCCCATGCCGAGGTGCTGCGCTACGCGGCCCACGTGGTGGCCCACACGCCCAGCCGCATGAAGGTGGTGCGCTACGGCCAAACCTACGAGCACCGCCCACTGGAGGTAATTGAAGTGGCCAGCGCCGACAATTTTGGACGCTTAGAGGAAATTCAGCACAACGCCCGCCGCTTGGCGAGCCTCGAAAGCGGCGCGGCCAGCCGCCAGTTGCCGGCCGTAGCCTGGCTGAGCTACAACGTGCACGGCAACGAGGCCGTGAGCTCGGAAGCCGTGATGCAGGTGCTCTACGACCTGGCCAACCCGCAGGACGCGCAGGTGCAGAACTGGTTGAAAAACACGGTGGTCGTGATTGACCCCTGCGTAAACCCCGACGGCCACGACCGCTACGCCAACTGGTACAACCGGGTGCGCAACCAGAACCCCAACGCCGGCCCCGACTCGTGGGAGCACCACGAGCCCTGGCCCGGCGGGCGCTACAACCACTATTACTTCGACCTGAACCGCGACTGGGCCTGGCAAACGCAGCAGGAAAGCCGCCAGCGCATTGTGCTCTACAACCAGTGGCTGCCGCAGGTGCACGCCGACTTCCACGAGATGGGGCCGAACAACTCGTACTACTTCTCGCCGGCGGCTAAGCCGTTTCACGCCGACATCACGCCCTGGCAGCGCCAGTTCCAGAACGTGATTGGTGACTACAACCGGGCGACGTTCGACAAGAATAACTGGCTGTATTTCACCCGCGAGGTCTACGATTTATTCGCCCCAACTTACGGCGACACCTGGCCCAGCTTCAACGGCGCCATCGGCATGACCTATGAGCAGGGCGGCGGCGGGCCGGCCGGCGTGCGCTACGCCCGCACCGACGGCGACACCCTCACGCTGGCCCAGCGCATTGCGCACCACCACGCCGCCAGCCGCGCTACCCTCCAAGCCACTGCCGAGCGGCACGACGACCTGCTGCGCGAGTTTCAGGCGTATTTTACTAACGCCAAAACCAAGCCTGGCGGCACCTACAAGACCTTTGTGCTGGCCTCGGGCAGCGACCCCGGCCAGTTGCGTATGCTCACGCAGTACCTCGAGCGCCAGCAAATCAGCTACGGCTTCGCCCCGAAAAAAGTCAAAACCAAGGGTTTCAGCTATGCTTCTGGCAAAACGGAGGAGGTCGAAATCATGCCCCACGACGTGCTCATCAGCATGTATCAGCCCAAATCGACGCTGGTGAAAGTGCTGTTTGAGCCTCGCCCGCAGCTCGAAGATTCGCTCACCTACGACATCACTTCCTGGGCCCTACCCTACTCGTTTGGGGTGAAGGCCTACGCTCTGGCGCAGCGCCTCGATGGCAGCGGCCCTACCCCCTCTACCACCGTGGTGAAGGGCAGCGCCGCTGCCGACGACAAACCCTACGCTTACCTGGCGCGCTGGAACAACTTGCAGGATATTCGCTTCCTGAGCCAACTGCTTCAGCAGAAGGTGAAAGTGCGGTTTGCCCAGCAGGCCTTTGAGGCTGAGGGCCAGAAATACGCGGCCGGCACGCTTATTATGACGCGCACCGGCAATGAGGCCCTGGGAGCCAAGTTCGACCAGCTCGTGCGGGCGCAGGCCGACTCGGCGGGCACCGTGGTGCAGGCCGTAAAATCGGGCTTTTCGACCACCGGGCACGACCTGGGCTCGGGCTCGGTGCACTTTGTGAAGCGGCCCAACGTGGCCGTGGTAGCTGGCCCCGGCATCGATGCGACGGCCTTTGGCGAGGTGTGGCACTTTTTCGAGCAGCAGCTCGGCTACCCCATCACGGTGCTGGGCACCGAATATTTGAGCCGGGTAGCGATGCAGAAAATTGACGTACTCATCCTGCCCGATGGCGATTACACCGACGTCTACCCCGACCGGGCGCTCGAAAGCCTGCGGGCCTGGGTGCGCGGCGGGGGCAAGCTCATCGCCATGGAAGGCGCCACCCAGTTTCTGGCCAACAAGCGCGATTTCCTACTCAAAACGAAATCGGCCGACTCGGTGGCCCTCAAGAAAGCCGCGCTGGCCAACCCCTACCTCCCGCTGCGCCGCTACGGCACCGCCGAACGTGAAAATACTGAGGATAAGGCCCTGGGTAGCATCTACCGCGTGCAGCTCGACAACACACACCCGCTGGCCTTTGGCTACGGCGACACGTATTCGGCGCTCATTCGCACGCCCATCAGCTACCGGTTTTTGGGCAAGGGCGGCTGGAACGTGGGCGTCATCAAAAAGAACGGCTACTACGCCGGCTTCAGCGGCAGCAAAGCCCGCAAACAGCTGACTGATACCTTCGTGCTAGGCGAGCAGGACCTGGGCCGCGGCCAGGTTATCTACCTAGCCGACAACCCGTTGTTCCGCGCCTTCTGGCAGAGCGGCAAGCTGCTGTTTGGCAATGCCGTGTTCCTGGTGGGGCAATAATTTCTTCACTTTAGCACGCATTAAAAAAGCCCTTCCGACGTATCGGCAGGGCTTTTTTTAGTGGGGGTAGGGCGGGCGCGGGGCCAGCTACCTATTCGGCTTTCTGCACGCGGGTGCGGCCCAGCACTTTGCCCGCCGATTCTACGGTGAGCACATAGCTGCCAGCGGCACAGGCCCGCAGGTCGAGAGCTTGGGCGTTGTGGCCTTCCTGTGCATCTAGGCTGCCGGAGCGCACGAGCTGGCCCGTGGTGCTGGTCAGGCTCCAACGCACGGGGCTGGCCGAGCTGGCGTTCCACTCAATGGTGGCCCGGTCGGCGGTGGGGTTGGGGTAGATGTTGATGGTAGCTAGCGCTGCGCTGCTAGCCGCTGCCTGCACGGCCACTACTGGGCTATAGGTAGCGGTACCGTCGTGGTCTACCTGCTTGAGGCGGTAGTAGCTCGTAGCGAGCAGTGGAGCCGCATCAAGGTACTGGTACTCTTTGAGGGTCTGGCTATTGCCTGCACCAGCTACCTTAGCCAAGGCTGTAAAACTGGTACCATCGGCCGAGCGCTGCACCTCGAAGCCCGCGTTGTTCAGCTCGGTAGCGGTGCTCCACTTCACGGCCACGGCACTGCCCTGAGGCGCCGCCGTGAAGCTCAGCAGCGACACGGGCAGCGGCGTTGCAGTACCAAACAGGGCAAATTCATAGATGGAGAAACCACCACCGGGAAGCACTGATTTACGCGCCAGAATCCGGTAGAAACGGGCCGTAGCCGTACCCGCTACTTCGTTGTAAAAAGCCTGATTATCTGCATAGGTAGCGAAAGCACTCCAGTTGTTAGCGTCCACATCGGCCTGGGTGCGCGCATACTCAATCGAGAAATTAGTAGCATAAGCATACTCCCAGCTCACGTAAGCTCTCGATACAGTGGCCAGCGCACCGAAATCTACTACCAAAGTCTGGTACTCGTAGTTGCGGGTAGACCAGCGCGTTTCGGGGTTGCCGTCGAAGGCGTTGGCGGGCGCGTAAGTACCCTCCGTGTTAGAAGCAGAGAGCGTAGTCGTCGGCTTCTGAGTGACTATCAGGTTGTTATTGGTGTTGTTGGAAACACCAAATACTTCAAACTCATAAATAGAATAGCCATACGATTGGCCATCAATTACATGGCGCTTGGTACCCACAAAACGGATGTACTGCCCCGTAGTATTCAGGTTTGAGTATTCGTTCAAAAACTGGCCGTTGTGGACGACGGGCACGTTGTCCACAACCTTCTTTACAACGGTATACCCGTCAAAAGCGCTGTTGCTAGCTACCTGTAGCTCAAAATCGACAGCGTAGGCTTGTTCCCACGAAATGCGGATGCGGTCAATGGCTTGCATCGAGCCCAGATTAACTACAAACGACTGGTTAGGACCGGTATTGCTCGCCCAACGGGTAGCTTGGTTGCCGTCGTTCATGTTGCTAGCCGGCAGGGAGGCGCTCTCTACCGAGGCGGCCGTAACAGTTGCTGTGCTCCCTTGATTGCCTGGCTTGCTCAGCGCCAAGTTCAAGTCATTTTGGGCCATAAGTGGCCTGCTACCAGCTAGAAGAAAGAGCAGTAGCAGCCCAGTGTAACGAAGTAAAGAAGTTTTCATGCTGAAGCTATTAGAGGTGGATTATCGAAATAGTTCACAAAACTATTACTTTCCTCTCATTTAAGGCTACTTTAGGCGCATTAAATAATTAAACTGATTTTATAATCTTCATCACTATTCTGCTAAATGTCCTATCCTGATTTTCTATTAGCTCAGCAGCATAATCGCTTGCCAATTGGCTATTAACAACCTACCCCCCTCCCCAAAAGCGGCTGCCTTTGTAGTAGGCAATCTCGCTTTCGGAGAGGGGGGTAGTAAAATTTATTCGCCTCACCCCTAACCTAGTAGGCTGCCGTGAAGCGCTGGCGGTTATAGTGCGGTTGCTCCAGTTCGTCAAGCACTACTACGGCCAAATCTTCGCCCGACAAAATACTCCGCCCTTCGGCGTTGAATACCGGGTTTTCGGTGCCAAGGCGGTAATGGCCGGTGCGGCCGGTATCGATGCCGGGGTGCATCTCAATGGCCGGGCTGAAGAACGTCCAGTCCAATTCTTGGTTGGTCTTTAGCTCGGTGAGATAATCGCGGGCGGCCGTGGCACCGGGCTTAATATTGGCTGGAAATTGCGGCCCATCAACCAATTGCTGGCCGTTGATAAAGAGGCTGCCGGCCCCTCCAATCACGAACAAACGCGGCACGCCGGCTTGTGCGGTGGCCTTTTCAATGGCCCGCGAGCCGGCCAGGAAATCATGGTATAGGTTGGGATTCGTCCAGCCGGCATTAAAGGCGTTGAGTACCACGTCGTGGCCAGCGAGCTGCTCGGCTAGTTGGGTGGGGTTGTTCACGTCACCGGTTACAACCGTCAGTTGGTCAGACTGTTCGGTCAGTTTGGCCGGGTCTCGCACAATAGCCGTTACGTGGTGGCCGCGGGTTAGCGCTTCGTGCAGCAGCCGGGAGCCAACAAAGCCAGTGGCACCGATAAGAGCAATTTTCATGAGTAGATAAGGATGAGTTGATTTTTGAGGTTACCCTTTGGCCAATGAGGGGGGTAGCGAGCGCAAATGTAGGGACAGCAATCTTTATTGTAACAATACCAGTTACAATGCGAGACAAAAAAATTCTTAGCCCACCAGTTCTCCCGTACCGGCCGCCACTTGGGCCACGCTTACGGCGGCCAGTTGCTGCTCCAGCGCTGTTTGGGCGCGCGTGAGGGTGTCCTCCAAGGCAGCTTGGATGGTGCGGCCCACGGGGCACTTGGGGTTAGGCTTATCGTGCATGCTAAACAAACGGTTATCAACCACTTCTACCGCCCGGTAGACATCGAGGAGCGAGATAGCAGCGGGGGCGCGGCGCAGGTAAGTGCCGCCCGCCGCGGCGCGCACTTCTACCAGGCCCGCTTTTTTGAGCTGGCCCAGGATGCGCCGAATTATCACCGGGTTGGTGTTGACGCTGCCCGCCATGCGGTCGGAGGTAAGGAGTTCGCCCGGCGGCGTCACGGCCAGCAGCGTCAGCACGTGCACAGCTACTGAAAATCGGCTGCTAATCTGCATCTTAAGTAAGCGCTTATTCAGCAGCTTGCGCTAATTCGGCGCGCATGGCTTTGGGCAAAGCTGCCACAATAAGCTGATATGAATCGGTAATCCACTGCTTCAGTTGGGCCTGGCTAGCGCCGGTGCCGATGAGCACCGTATTCCAATGTTTTTTATTCATGTGGAAACCGGGCAGAACGTACTCGTAGCGCTCGCGCAATTCGGCAGCCTGCTCAGGTTCGCACTTGAGGTTGATGCTGCCAAATGCACGTAAATCGGTGAGAGCAAATATTTTGCCGCCCACCTTAAAAACTAGCGTATCAGGGCCGAAAGGTGTTTCCTCGATGGTGCCGGGCAGAGACAGGCAGAAGTCGCGGAAGTCTTCGATATTCATTTCCTACCCCTGCTTAGCGGAGAAACCACCGGTAGAGCAGGACGCCCAAACCGACCAAAAACATCGCCATGCTCAGCTTATTGATGAAGTGCATGGTGCGCAGGTTGAAATTGGTTTTGCGGTCAGGGTCGGCTTTGCGGAAGAAATAACCGAAGGCCGGGCCGAAGTTAAAAAGGTTCTTGCCGTTCATATCTACTGTAAGATGGGTGTGGCAAGATAACACCAGCGGCGCTAGAAAGATTGTCGAAATGCGGGATTTATCCGCCTATTCTGCCAAGCAAATGGGCGCGGCGCGGCGGCCGCCAACAGCAGGTTCTGAATAGCTTTGTGGCCAGCTCAAGGGTTGGCGCGGCCAGCTGCCCTACCCCCTCCCACCCTGCTTAAGCGCTGCCGTACCCATCTTGCTGGTTGCAAGCCTTACCCGGCTAGCTCGGCCCACCACCAACTGTTTGGCGCCGGAGCGCTGCCACGGTGGGGTGGCGCGCTGCTACTTTTCCCCGCTACTTTCCTTGCCCCATGAAACGCTTATTTTCTAACCTGACCGTGCAGGTGCTAACAGCCATTGCGCTGGGCGTGCTCGTGGGCGGGCTATTTCCGGCTTTTGGCGCGGCCCTCAAGCCGGTAGCCGATACGTTTATCAGCCTCATAAAAATGCTGATTGCGCCCATCATTTTCCTCACGGTAGTGCTGGGAATTGCGGGCATGGGCAGCCTCAAAAAAGTAGGCCGGGTAGGCGGCAAAGCGCTCCTGTACTTTGAGATAGTGACGACGCTGGCGCTGGGCCTCGGCGTGGTGGTGGCCAACCTCAGCCAGCCCGGCGCGGGCGTGCAGGCCACGGCTCAGGCTGTGCTGCGCGACAGCAAGCAGACGGCCGAAGCCGCCAAGTTCACCTCGCAGGCCGGCGAAATGAATTGGGTAGAATTCTTCACCCACATCGTGCCCGATAATGTGGTGGGCGCTTTTGCCAAGGGCGACATCTTGCAAGTGCTGCTGTTTTCGGTGCTGTTTGGGCTGGCGCTCAACCGCATGGGCGACTATGCGCAGCCGCTGGTCAAGACCTTCGACCGGCTGTCGCACGCCATGTTTGGGGTGCTGGCCCTGGTCATGAAGCTGGCCCCGATTGGTGCGTTTGGCGGCATGGCCTTCACCATTGGCAAGTACGGCATTGCTACCCTGCTGCCGCTCGGCAAGCTTATGCTAGTGGTATATGCCACCATGTTCTTGTTCATTTTCGGGGTGTTAAACCTCATTTTGCGCGCCTACAAGCTGCGGCTAGGGCCGTACCTGAGCTTCATTAAGGAGGAGATTTTACTGGTGCTCGGCACCTCGTCTTCCGAGTCGGCCCTACCCCGCATGATTGATAAGCTGGAGCGCTACGGCTGCTCGCGGTCGGTGGCGGGCCTGGTTATTCCTACCGGCTACTCGTTCAACCTCGATGGCACCTCCATTTACCTTTCTATCTCGGTTATATTTCTGGCACAGGCCTTTAACGTGCCGCTCTCGCTTACGCAGCAACTCACGCTGATTGCCATTCTGGTGGTCACGAGCAAGGGCGCGGCGGGTGTCACGGGTTCGGGCTTTATTGTGCTGGCCTCTACGCTGGCGGCCACCAAGGCTATTCCGGTCGAGAGCGTGGCGCTGCTGCTGGGCGTCGACCGCTTCATGAGCGAAGCGCGGGCCATCACCAACGTCATTAGCAACGGGGTGGCCACGCTGGTTATCGCCAAAAGTGAAGGCGAATTTGACGAAGCCCGCCACCAGCTAGCCTTGCAAGGCCACTCGGTGCCCGAAAGCAAGCAGCCAGCGCCGGCCGCGGCACTGCCGCTAGTAGGGCAAGAGCGCTCGTAAGGGGGTAGGGATTCTGCCTAGCTCAGCTAAGCCTACCCCACCACTACTGGCCGACGCTCGCGCCACGCCAGCCCAGCGGGCAGTTCTTCGGCCGAAAATTCTAGGTGAATTACCCGGCGCGGCCGGGTGCTGGTGCTGCGGTTGGAGGCGTGCAGCAACAGCGGCTTCATGAGCATGGCGCCGCCAGCCGGCACGGCACACACGGTAGGGGTAGCCGTGAAATCGGCAATGGTTTCGGGAGGTACCACCCCGCGTTGGTGCGAGCCAGGTACTACCTTGAGCGCGCCGTTGGTGGCGTCGCAGTCGTCGAGGTGCAGCCGGATGGTATAGGTATTTTCGAGCACCGCTACCCAATCGGCCTTGATAGTCCAGGGCCCGAAGCCCGGCAAGTCGGCGCGGCGGTCTACATTTATCATCAAATCTTGGTGCCAGGCCACTAACCAGTTCGACTGGGCGGGCTTATCGAAGTAAATGGCCTTGGTGAGGTGGCCGCCCACCGGCAATAACGCGCTTAGCACCTCGCGCAGCGCCGGGGTAGCCAGCAGCGGCCATAGCGCCGGAATCTCCCCCAGCACATTGCGGATGGCAAACACGTCTTGGCTGCGGCGGAAATTAGGACCGGCCGCGGGTGCGCTTTCGATACACGCAAGCAGCGCCGTCACCTCGGCCGGAGTATATAGCATCGGCAGGGTGGCGTGGCCGTCGGCCACCAACTGAGCAGCTAGCGTGCAAGGAGCAGCAATGGGGTTCATAGCTGGCAAAGCTACGGTAGGCTCTTGCGCTGCTTGCTACGCAACCTGCCGGTGAGTCCGTTGCCTTTACGCCCTTACCCTTTCCATCTGCATGAAAATCTACTTTCTACTCTTAGCGCTGGTAGCCGGCACCCATTCCGCCCTGGCCCAAAAAGCAGCGCCCGAAACGGAGGCCGTAAAGCAAACTGTCAACGCATTTTTTGACGGGATGCGGCGGGGTGATAGCACCCTGGTGCGCCGCACATTGGCACCGGGGGCCGTATTCCACGGCATCGGCAGCAAGCCTGGCCAGCCGCCTGCCTTGCAAACGGAAAGCATCACCAGCTTTTTAAAAGCAGTCGGCACGCCTCACCCCGAAATGTGGGACGAGCGGGTGCAATTCGAGCGCGTGCTACTTGACGCCAACCTGGCCAGCGTGTGGGCGCCATACGAGTTTTACCTGGGCAACAAATTCAGCCACTGCGGCTACGACTCGTTTCAGCTAGTGAAACTAGCCGACGGTTGGAAAATCGCCCATATCATCGACACCCGGCGCAAAGAGAAGTGTAAGTAGTTGGCATTCTCTGTAATCGCCGAAGGCCACTAAGCCGCAGTTCGCGGCAAAGGCTTGTTTTGGAATGAAGGCCTAAGACTAATTCATGGATAATCGCATCTGGTTACTATAAAGAGCTGCACTTACACCCCCATTGGTTCGTCTACCAATTCCTTCTCAATCCACTTGCCATCCTCGCGCATAAGCTCGATGAGCTCATCCACAGCGCGCTCTTCAGGCACGGCTTTTTTGATGACGTCCTGGCCGCGGTAGAGGGCAATTTTGCCCTTCCCTACCCCCACATAGCCGTAGTCGGCGTCGGCCATTTCGCCGGGGCCGTTCACGATGCAGCCCATGATACCGATTTTAATGCCCTTGAGGTGGTCGGTGCGCTTGCGAATCATGGCCGTGGTTTCCTGCAAGTCGAACAAGGTGCGGCCACAGCTGGGGCAGCTGATGTATTCGGTCTTGCTCATGCGGGTGCGCGCTGCTTGTAAGATACCGAAGCTCAACTGGTTGAGCGTGGCCAAAGTATCGAGCCACGCCTGCTGCGAGCGCGGCGCCAGGGCCGAAGTATCGAGCCCTACCCCATCGCCGAGGCCGTCGATGAGCAAGCCCCCAATATCAGTGGCGGCGTCGAGCTGGGTTTGCTCCAGGGGTTGGTCGGGGTAGGCGCGATTAATAATAACCGGGCAGTGTATCTCATTCGTAATCAGCTCGAAAAACAACCGACGCAGCTCGGGCATGGCGTGAGCATTGGTGGCAGCTATCACTGGCACCACCGTCAGGTCGGCGCGCAGGCGGCGCAGCAGCGCCGCGTCCAGCGTATCGAGGCTGAGCATCAGGAAATTCAGCTGCGGGTGCAGCACCTCTTCCTCCATGTAGCGGTCGGCCGTCATGATGGGGTAGTGATGCGACCGACGACCGGCATCGACCCAGGCGCGGAAATTCACGATTTCCTTCAGGCCATTGGGCAGCATAAAAGCCACCGGTCGCTCGCCGGTATAGATGTAGTCGGCGCCTTGGTCCGACATCTGAAACTTATCAAGAAACGGCGAATACAAATGCCCAGCGGCGCGCAGGTCAGCATATTCGAGCTGCGGTAGCCGGGCCAAATCCACGATAACGCGGGGCACGTTCAGCCCGCCAAAGTTCAGAACTTCGTGCGTAGGGCGGCGCAGGTATTGGAACGGATGGAGCGGCTCCTCGCCCACCAGCGGCCGGATGGGCTGGGCCAGCGCGGCGCGGTCCACGTAGCGGCTGATGAGCATGCGCGCCACCGGCGCTTCCGCCTCCGGCGCCTCGGTGAGCGACACCCGCACGGTGTCGCCGAGGCCATCTTCGAGCAGCGTGCCGATGCCCACGGCGCTCTTGATGCGGCCGTCTTCGGCCTCGCCGGCTTCGGTTACGCCCAGGTGGAGGGGGTAGGGCTGGAGGCCTTCCTCGTCGAGCTTTTGCACCAGCAGGCGGTAAGCCTGCACCATCACCTGGGTGTTGCTGGCCTTCATGCTCAGCACCACGTCGTAATAATTTTCTTCCTCGCAGAGGCGCAAAAACTCCAGCGCCGACTCTACCATGCCGAGCGGCGTGTCGCCGTAGCGGCTCAAAATGCGGTCCGAGAGCGAGCCGTGGTTGGTGCCGATGCGCATGGCCGTGCCGTACTGCTTGCATATCTGCACCAGTGGCCGGAAGCGCGCCCGAATGCGCTCGACCTCAGCGGCGTAGCTGCTGTCGGTGTACTCGATTTCTTCAAACTTCTTCTTATCGGCGTAGTTGCCGGGGTTCACGCGCACTTTCTCCACAATGCGGGCGGCCAGTTCGGCGGCATTGGGCGTGAAGTGAATGTCGGCGATGAGCGGCACGTTGCAGCCGCGCTTGCGCAGCTCCTTCCTGATTTCCAGCAGGTTCTGGGCCTCCTTCACGCTGGGCGCCGTAATGCGCACGTACTCGCAGCCGGCTTCCACCATGCGCAGCGTCTGTTCCACCGAGCCGAGCGTATCCATCGTGTCCACGGTGGTCATGCTTTGCACCCGAATGGGGTAATCGCCGCCCATGGGCACGCCGCCAATATTTACTACCCGCGCCACGCGGCGCTTATACTCGGTTAGGCTGGGGCAATAGGTCTTGTTCATCGCGCTAAAAACTAGGGCCGGCAAGCGAAAGTTGCCGCCCGGCACAAAGGTACGCTAGGCGCTTGGGGCACTAGCCGCCGGGGCAACTTCTTGCCTAGCTTGCTTGTCTGTGGTAAATACCTGTTTTCGTATGTCGCTTCTAAAAACTTTTGGCCTGAGTGCCGGCTTGCTGCTGGCGGCGCACGCCGGCCAGGCGCAGCGGGTGGCTGTGCTTAAACTGCCCGAGCTGCAACAACGCCTGGCCCGCCCCACCGATACCACCTACGTGGTCAACTTTTGGGCTACCTGGTGCGGGCCGTGCGTGCAGGAAATGCCTGGCTTCGAGAAGGTGCGCGCGGCCACTACCAAGCAGAAAGTCAAGTTTTTGCTGGTAAGCCTCGACTACGCCTCGCAGCTTGATAAAAAAGTGCGGCCTTTCATTCAAAAGCGCGGCCTTCAATCGGAAGTGGTGCTGCTCGATGAAACCGACCCCAATACCTGGCTCACTAAAATTGATGCGCGATGGTCGGGCTCCATTCCGTTCACGCTGATTGTTAATAATAAAACGCGGCGGCGTGCCACGTTCGAGCAGCCCCTTACGGCGCCCGAGCTGACGGCCGCTCTGCAAAAATTCCTCGTTCCTTAACCTACACCGCTTCCCCTACCCCCATGAAAAAGCTTCTCCCGCTGCTCGCTTTGTGCGTGGCACTGCTCAGCAGCTTTGCGCTGCGCCCCACCGCCGCCGGTTATAAAGTAGGCGATAAAGCCGCCGATTTCCACCTCAAAAATGTGGATGGCCAGTTAGTGTCGCTCGCCAGCAACCCGGCTGCCAAGGGCTACATCGTGGTGTTTACTTGCAACACCTGCCCGTTTGCCAAGGGCTACGAAAGCCGCATTATTGCGCTGCACCAGCAGTATGCGCCGCAGGGCTACCCCGTCATTGCCATCAACCCCAACGATGCGGCCAGCGCGCCCGGCGACTCATACGCTGCCATGCAGGCGCTGGCAAAGGCACACAAGTATCCCTTTCCGTATTTGCAGGATGAAACCCAGCAAGTAGCGCGCACTTACGGGGCTACCCGCACGCCGCACCTCTACGTGCTGAAACGCGAAGGAACCGGTTTTGTAGTGTCGTACATCGGGGCTATCGACGACAACTCGGAAGATGCCAAGTTGGTGAAAACCAAATACCTCGAAAACGCCATGACCGACATCATAGCCGGACGCCCCGCCACTACCAGCGCCACCCAAGCCATCGGCTGCGGCATTAAGTGGAAGAAAGCGTAGAGGTCCTACCCCCCGCTTTCAGGACAACAAAAAAGCCGGCTCATCGCCGGCTTTTTTGTTTGAATTGCTACCGGGGCCCCGCGCCTAGCGCTGCGCTAGCTGCTGCCGGAGCTGCCGCACTTGGTGCTCCAGGTCGAGGTTGCGGAAGGTCACCTTGGCTTCGAGGTCGGCATAGGAGTTTTGTAGCTGCTCTTGCAGCTGGCGCATCTCGGTCACATCGGTGTTGGTGCCCAGCCAGCGCACGAGGCTACCCCCCTCATTGCGGACGGGCACGGCGCGGGTTAGAAACCAGCGGTATTCGCCATCGTGGCCGCGCAGCGGAAACGTGAGCTCCCAGGCCTGGCCGGTTGCCCAGGCTTTGCCCACAAACTCCACTACCGATTTAATAAAATCGGGGTGGTGCACTTTTTCCCAGCCCCAGCCTTCCATTTCGGGCAGCGTGGTGCCGGTGTAGTCAAACCAGCGCTTGTTGTACCAATAAATATGGCCATCGGGGCGGGCCATCCACGAAAGCTGGGCCATGTTGTCGGCCAGCGTCACAAATTCAGCTTCGCGCTCAGCCAGCGCTTCATTAGCCAGTTTCTGGTCGTGAATGTCGGTGCAAGTACCAAACCACGTCACGATATCGCCCGCCTCGTTGTACAGGGGTAGGGCCTGGCCCAAAAACCACCGGTAGTCGCCTTTTTTCGACTTGAAGCGGTACTCGATTTCGTAGGTATCGCCGGTTGCCAGCGAATGGCCCCATACCTGCCGGGCCCGCGCCTGGTCGTCGGGGTGCAGCAGGTTGTTCCACATATCGGGCCCAATACTATCGGCCAGCGTGTAGCCAGTGTAGTCAATCCAACGCTGGTTGAAGTAGGTATGAAACCCGGTGGGGTCAGTTATCCAAACCAGCTGCGGGATAAAATCGGCTAGAAAGCGAAACTCTTCTTCGGCTTTGGTAGGCGAGACAGGAGCGGCATCAGAAGTAATCACGAGGGCAGAAACAGGGCGAGTGAAAGCTCTAAAGATTAAAAAGCTACGGGCGGTCGAGCTGCATTTCCAGCCCCGAGCTAAAATACAAATTCAGCTGGCTACGTGCGCCATCAGTCGTGCGGCGCAGGCGCGTGACGAGGGCGCGCAGCTCTTCAGCCGGGAAACTCAGGCGCAGGTAGGGGCGGTTGAGGAGTTCGTCGCGCTGCACGGTCCAGCTGCCCGTTTCGCTACGCGTGGGCGCTTGCAGCTCCAACTGCTGGTCGCTCATTACCAAAGCGGTAGCCTGCGCCAAGGGGCTAGCCGGGTCGGCGCGGTTGATTACCCGGTGCGCCACCCGCCAAGAGCCGGCCAGGTAGTCATCAGGCACTTGTTGTAGGTTTATATCGAGTAATAAGTCAGACATTTGAAGAAAAAAGCCAGTTACAGCACTGGCGTATAAATAGCGCCTTACCCTCAAAAAAAGGAGTTAGCAGCGTACTTTTTAGCAACGCTTCCTCACAACATCAAAACCCAGGCGTGGGTTTCTGCTCGGTTGGCAGTGCGGCTTAGGCAGCAGCGTTCATTTTTTTACGTAGCTTTAAAACAGCTATTTACACACTTAATTTTCTCGATTTATCCGGCAATACACCTGGTTTTAGCCGGCGGCGCACCCACTCGGTTGGCGCGGCCGTATCAGGGCTAGCCACTGCGCTTGCTTCCCTATGAAATATTTTTCTTTGCCTACGGGCTTGCCGGGCCAGGTACTTACGGCCGCGCGCCAAACCGGCTTGCGCGCTTGGCAAACGGGTCGGCTATTCCGGCAGCTGGCCCAGCGCACCCTCGACTCGGTGCAGGATGTGCTACGGGCCGAAATTCAGAATGGCCACGCCCGGCTGGTAGCTGATTTTCTGGCTGATAAAGCGCTGCCCGCCGCCCGCGCCCTCTTGCTCGAGCGCATGGCGGCCCGCCTGCTGCTGCGCATTGGCCTGCGCGGGGCTTTCATGACCAATATCGCGGGCTGGGTGCTGCCGTTTGTGCTCGAAAAACTGTTTCAAGCTGCGCGCGCCAGCGGCTTGCTCGCACGCCTCGAAGCCAACCCTACTGTGGCCGATGCCCTTGGCCGCCTCGACGAGCTGCGCCAAGCAGCGGCCCGCCTCATCTTCCCCGACGGCGCTTCGGAGGCCCGCGTCCTCACCGATGAAGAAGCCGCCGAGCTACTACGCCAGCCAGCTAAGCAATTGGCAGTGAGCAGTGAGCAGTGAGCAGTGAGCAAAAAAATGTTCATTGCTTACTAATTCAATAGCCCTTTCCTAGTTCTACTTGGTTTTCCAATGGTTGGCCAGCCTGGAGCAGCTGCAAATTGCGTAGCAGCTGAGCCACTTTGCCCTCGGCCTCGTGGGGCTGGCCGCCGCCAGTGTGCTGCGTAAGCAAGACGTTGGGCAGCGTCCAGAGCGGGTGGCCGGGCGGCAAGGGCTCGGCGGCTGTCACGTCGAGCACCGCCCCGCCCAGGCGGCCCGCCTGCAAGGCCGCTACCAGCGCCGGCTCGTCGGTGGTAGTGCCGCGGCCCACGCTGGCGTAGAGGCTACCGGGGGGTAGGGCCGCGAGCAAGTCGGCCGAAAAAAAGCCCACGGCACTACCCGGCAGGCAATTGACGACGATATCCGTCTGGGGCAGCGCTGCTGCCAGCTCCTCGCGCGAGTGCAGCTGGGCCTGCGGGGCGGTGCGCGCTAGCAGCTGCACCTGGCACCCAAACCCACTCAGCTGCTGCTGTACGGCTTGCGCAATGGCGCCCGCGCCCAAAACCACGACCCGCTCCGCGCAGCAAGCCTGTGCGTGCTCGAATGGGCGCCCCTACCCAGCGCTGTTCGGCTTGCAGGTGCACGAGTTCGGGCAGGCAGCGGTACAGGGCCAGCAGGCCCGCCACCATCGTTTCGGCGCAGGGCCAGGCAAAGTAGTCGCCCATATTAGCCACCAGCGCGGCCACCGCCAAGCCCTGGTAGCGGTCAAAACCCGCCGAGTCGATTTGCCACAGCCGGAGGTTAGGCGGGCTGCCAGCTGCCAGCCATTCGCGCGGAGGATTACCAAATAACACTTCAGCCCGCTGAAACTCGGCCGCTTGCTGCGCCGCGGGTAAATCGTGGCCATATACCGCTTCTACTCCGGCCGGTAATCCTTGCTCAAGCTGCGCGCGGGCCGCAGCGGGCAAGGCAGCACACACAAATAATCGCATGAAATAACTACTTAACTGAAGGCTTCTGCTACGGCTATTTATACGCCAGACGCTGTTTCTTACTGAATTACTGGCCCTACCCCCTGCTTTTCAAGCCAAGCAAAAAGAGGTATTGCCCTACCCCCTTGGGGCTAGGCAATACCTCTTTGCAGCCCGCCGCAACGGGTAGCATTTGGCAATTAGGCCGACTGGTCTATGCCGCGGTTATTGTTTTTCAAATCTTGCTCGGGGGTAGTATCCGAGCCTTGTAGCTGGCCAGCAGCGGCAAGCAGCGCGGCGCTCAGCTTCTCGACGTGCGTACGCGTGTTGCCGTCTGAAAAATGCGCTACGCGGGCGGTTTCGTTGCCCAGGTGGTGCAGCAAGCGGCCCACTTGGTCGCCATTGTAGGTGCCGCCGTGCAGCAGGGCCTTCAGGGCTTGCAGGTCTACTACTAGCTTGTGAAACTCGGGGTTGTTGGCGGCTTTCAGGTCTTCAATCCAGCGTTGCAGCTGGTTGTCGATGCCTGCACGGCCAGCTTCCTCCGTGAGGTCGCCGGTCAGTAGCTTGATGGCGCCTTCCAAATGCACTTGGTGTTGAACTTCGGTCTTTTCCATGGGTCGGGGTAGGAGTGGGTGGGTAGGCCAGCCAAGTGGCTCGCCTACTTCCCCAACGCAAGCCGGGCCGTGGGGGTTAGCTTTCGGGCAATAAAAAACCCCGCCGGTAGCCGGCGGGGTTTGGCGTGAGCCGGGCAAGCTGCCTACTCAATCTTGCTCATGCGCTCCTTCACCGACTCTAGGGCCACGCGCATGTTCACAATGTCGGCGCGGGCAGCTTCCTGCTCCTTCAAGTTGGTGTCAATCTGGTTGTTGTACTGCTGCAATTCGGCCGCGTTGTTCGCCAGCTGCTGCTGAATCTCAATCTTGCGCGCCTTGTTTTTCTCGATTTCTTTCTTGATAGCATCCGACTTAGCAATAACTGCCATGTGGTTGTTTTGCGAGTTTACCAGCGCTTTTTCAGCATCCGTAATCTGCGCCACCAAGTCTTCGCGGTACATCGAGCGAGCAAAGTTCTTGAGATAGCGCTCGCCGGCTTTCCACTGGGTAGGCGTCGAGGCTTGGCCCAGGTAGGCATTGCCCAAGTCGATGCTCCACCACACGCCCGTGCCGGTAGGCAGCGGGTCGACGCGGCTAATAATGCGGACGGGGGTAGGCGAAATATCGGCGATGGTAACGCCATCCATCGTAATAATACCCTTGTTATTCTTCACCTTGCCAGGAAACTGCTCGTTTAGCTGCTTTATCCAAGAGGTTTCTACCCGCTTGTTGTCTAGCTGCAAGCTTACGCGCTGGCCTTTTCGCGGAATATTATTAATATTCTGGTCCGCTTCGTCGACAGGCGAGCGCTGAGCTGACACGCGCAGCGCGCCAAGCAACAGGAAAAGGACCAATAGTATGTTTCGGTTCATAGAGGGTAAATGACTAGGAGTAGAAAGGTAGAAAATGGATAAAATCTAGAAAAAAGTGACTGCTATTGAATTCCGGTCCCTCAAATTTAAGCGCTTTATCGTAACTGAATCAGCCCAAAAGGCTTTTTTTTCGCTTGGCATGCATTTTATTTGTTTAGTGCAAATTAACCCTGTTTTTGTGCCGGGCCAACAAAAGTTGGTCATCTACAGTTTAGCCACCCTATGCCCCAGCTCACCATTTGCCGTGCCGAGCACTTCAATGCTGCCCACCGCCTGCACAACCCCCATTGGGACGATGCCCGCAACCAGCAGGTATTTGGCAAGTGCAACAACCCCAACTACCACGGCCATAACTACGACCTGACCGTGCGCCTCACCGGCGAAATTGACCCCGAAACGGGCTACGTCTTCGACCTTAAGCAGCTCAGCGACATTATTAAGCAGCAGGTGCTCAACCGGTTTGACCACCGCAACCTCAACCTCGACACCGACGATTTTCGGGAGCTAAACCCCACGGCCGAGAACATTGCCGTCATTATTTGGCGGCTGCTACGGGCGGCCCTACCCCCCACCCTAGCGCTGGCCGTGACGCTGCACGAAACCGACCGTAATTTTGTGGAATACTATGGAGAATAATACCCCCGCGCCCGCGGCCGGCGACGCCGACCACCCGGATGCGCACCTGCCGGCGGGCCTGCGCACGCCCCTGCGCCCCGACGCGTTTGCCCGCCCCGACGACGAAAAAATTGCGGCCATCACTGGCCACTTCCGCGCGATTATGGACGAGCTGGGCCTCGACCTAACCGATGATAGTTTGGCTGGCACCCCGCACCGTGTGGCCAAAATGTTTGTGCAAGAGTGGTTTAAGGGCCTCAACCCTGCGCACCGGCCCGAGGTGCGGCTATTCGAGAATCGTTACCAGTACCAGCAACTGCTGGTAGAGCGCGACATCACGCTATTTTCGTGCTGCGAGCACCACTTTGTGCCCATTATTGGCAAAGCGCACGTGGCCTACCTTCCTGGCAAGCATGTAGTTGGCCTCAGCAAGCTTAATCGGGTGGTGCAGTACTATGCCCGCCGGCCCCAGGTGCAAGAACGCCTGACGCGGCAAGTAGCTGAGCACCTGCGCCACAGCCTCGGCACCCCCGACGTAGCCGTGCTCATCGAGGCCGACCATCTTTGCGTAATGAGCCGCGGCGTGAACGATACCAGCAGCTCGACTATTACCAGCGAGTACGGCGGCAAGTTTTTGGAAGACAGCGGCCTGCGCGCTGAGTTTCTGCGCCAAATTGGCAAATAGCTTTTACTGCTTAACGACGAATAATTAGCGATAAATGGCTAATGGTAAGCATGTAATGATTAATCGCCTAAGCAATGCCGTTCAAATTGATTATTTATCTTTAATTATTCACCCCTAATCCTTCCTCATTGCATGAGAGTTCTCATCACCGGCGGCACGGGCATGATTGGCCAACGGCTGGCTACCCTGCTCATAGACGGTGGCCACGAGGTGGCGCTGCTGACCCGCGAACCGCAGAAAACTAGCACGTTCCGCCTCTTTGGCTGGGACCCGCAGGCGGGCACCATCGACCCCGCCGCCGTGCCCTACGCCGACTGCGTGGTGAACCTAGCGGGCAGCAGCGTGGCCGAAGGCAAGTGGACCCCCGAGCGCAAACACGAGATACTGCGCAGCCGCCTCGATGGCTTGGAGCTGCTGCACCGCGAACTGGCTAAGCCCGGTCACCACGTACGCACTTTGCTATCGGCCTCGGCCATTGGCATTTATGGCGACCGGGGCGATGAGATTTTATACGAGGACTCGCCGGCAGCGGCACCTGCCGACGACTTTCTGGCTGATGTTGTGCTGCAATGGGAAGCCGCGGCCCGCGCCATTGGCAGCCTGGGGCCGCGCGTGGTGCTGCCCCGCATTGGCATCGTGCTCAGCCCTGAAGGGGGGGCGCTGGTGCCCATTGCCAAAACGGTGCGCTACGGAGCGGGTGCGCTGCTGGGCTCGGGCCGGCAGTACATGAGCTGGATTCATCTCGACGACCTATGCCGGCTGTTTGTGCAGATGCTGGAGCACGACGCCTGGCAGGGCGAATACAACGCCGTGGCCCCCGAACCAGCTACAAATAAGCAATTTACCGAAACGCTGGCCCAGGTTATGCACCGCCCCCTGCTCCTGCCCAAAGTACCGGCCTTTGGCCTCAAACTGGCCATGGGTGAGATGAGCGAAATCGTGCTGGGCTCGCAGCGTGTGAGCGCCGATAAGGTTCTCAGCGAAGGCTTTACGTTTGAATACCCTACCCTGCGGGCGGCCTTGGAGTCGTTTTATGAATAAAAACGTGCTTAGCCAGCTGTGCTAGCCACTAGCCCATTCAAAATCAGGTCGGTAGCCTCTACCAAATTAGCCACGCGGGGGGCGTAGTTAACTGGCTCGGTGTGGCCCACCAAAATGCCGGGCACCCCCAGCCGGGCGCCGGCTTCGAGGTCGCGGGCACGGTCGCCCACTATCCAGCAGCGGGCGGGGTCGAGGCGGAAGCGGGCCACAGCTTTTTCAAGCATTCCAGAGTCGGGCTTGCGAAAGATGGATTCGCTGACGGACGGGTGGCTTTCAGAAAAATACAGCGCATCGAGCTGATAGCCACAGGCTTGCTGCAACAGCTCGTGGCAGGCTAGCACATCGGCGCGGGTGTAGAGGCCCTTGGCAATGCCGGCCTGGTTGGTGACCACAACGAGGTGGTAGCCAGCCGCTTTGAGGCGGGCTAGGCTGGCGGGAACGCCAGCGGAAATGCGAAAGCGCTCGGGCGTCCAGACGTAGTCGCCGAGTTCGTCGTTAAGCACGCCATCGCGGTCCAGAAAAACTGCTTGGTTCATGGAGTAGTTACTAGCAATTGGCGCCTAGCTGGCCGCCGGAATAAACAACAAAGCTATCAGCTAACCGCTGGCGGCTGCCAGTTTCACACTATGCGCATTGCCATTATCGGCGGCGGCCTTACCGGGCTCACGCTGGCTTACTACTTACAAAAAGAGGGGGTAGCCTACGATTTATTTGAGGCAAATGAGCGGCCGGGCGGCAACTTGTTGTCGCCGCTCGACCAAGCAGGTTACCAGCTCGAAGCCGGCCCCAATTCCCTACTGCTCAGCGCCGAGCTGAGTGAGCTACTAACCGAGCTGGGCCTGGCCGACCACATTCAGGAAGCGGCACCAGTGAGCCAGCACCGCTACGTGCTGCGGCAAGGGCAGTACCAAGCCCTGCCGGGCTCGCCGCCTGCGCTGCTAGCCAGCAATTTTTTTAGCTGGAAAACCAAGCTGCGGCTGCTGCGCGAGCTGCTGCACCGCCCTACCCCCCCCGTGCCGGGCGAGACGGTGGCCGCGTTTTTCGAGCGGCACTTCGGGGCCGAGGTAGTGAACTACGCCGTGAACCCGTTTGTGGCCGGCATCTACGCCGGCGACCCAGCCGAGCTACTCTTGTCGCTCACGTTTCCCCAACTGGCGGCACTCGAGCAGCAGTACGGCTCGGTGCTGCGCGGCTTCGCGGCGGGCCAAAAAAAGGGGGGTAGCGGGCGCCGCCGCACCATCACGCTGCGCGGCGGCGTGCAGGCCCTCACCGATGCGCTGGCTGCCCGCCTCACCCATTATCACCCCGGGCATTCAGTGCTAGCCATTCACCAGCAGGCTGACAGTCAATATGAACTGACCGTCCAAAACCAGCCGCCAGCCACTTACTCGCACCTGGCGCTGGCCCTACCCACCTACGCGGCGGCCGAGCTGCTGCGCCCGCTGCACCCTGGCGCTGCCACCGCGCTGGCCGCCGTGCGCTACCCCCCCATGACGCTCGTGTACTCGGCCTACGACCGCGCCGCCGTGGCGCACCCCTTGGTAGGCTTCGGCGCGCTGCACCCGCGGGTGGAAGGCACGTATGCGGCGGGCGCCATCTGGACGAGCGCCATTTTCCCCGACCGAGTGCCGGCCGGGCAGGTGCTGTTTACCAGCTTTGTGGGGGGCACGCAGTTTGCCCGGCAGGCCCAGGAACCGGCAGCCGCGCAGCTAGTAGCCGTCGATACTGAGTTGCGGCAACTCTATGGCATTGGCGCCGCGCCGCGCTGGCAGGGGCGCTACTACTGGCCGCGCAGCATTCCGCAGTTTGATGCGCACCTAGCGGCGGCGCGGGCGGCGGTGGCCCCGCTGGCGGCGCAGGGCATTGTGGCGGTAGCCAACTGGGCGGCCGGCGTAAGCGTGCCCGACTGCGTGAAGCACGCCCGCGCTACAGCAGGGGCATTTGGCAAGCAGCATGGGAAATAAAGAATTTAGGCAGAGGAAGGAATAATTGAAAAGGTCTAACCGTTTAATTCCTCAGTCTAAATTCCTACTTCTCCTTTGTGCAACCCTATTAGCCGGACCCTTATCTTTGCGGGTAATGAGTAATATGGCCGCCGGATTGGTGCTTATTCCGACGTACAACGAGCGGGATAATGCGGAGCTTATCATTCGGGCCGTATTAAAGGTGCCGAAGAATTTCCACGTCCTGATAATTGACGATGGCTCGCCCGACGGCACGGGCGCGATAGTGCGCGGGCTTATTCCAGAATTTGAGGGCAGGCTTTTTTTAGAGGAGCGTTCCGGCAAGCAAGGCCTCGGCACGGCCTACATCTACGGGTTTCGGTGGGCGTTGGCGCGCGGCTATAGCTATGTATTTGAGATGGATGCCGACTTCTCGCACAACCCGCAAGACCTGCTGCGCCTCTACGAAGCCTGCGCCGTGCAGGGCTACGACCTGGCCGTGGGCTCGCGCTACAGCGACGGCGTGAACGTAGTAAACTGGCCCATGAGCCGGGTACTGATGTCGTATTTTGCCTCCAAGTACGTGCGCTTTATCACGGGCATGCCCATCCACGATGCCACGGCGGGCTTTAAGTGCTACAAAGCCGACGTGTTGCGCGCCATCAACCTAAGCCGCATTCACTTCGTGGGCTATGCGTTCCAAATTGAGATGAAGTGGCTGGCCTACTGCCTGGGCTTTCGCATCAAGGAAGTGCCTATCATCTTCACCGACCGCACCCGCGGGCAGTCCAAAATGTCGAAAGGCATTTTCAAGGAAGCCCTGTTTGGCGTGGTGCAAATGAAGGTGAGCAGTTGGGTGCACCCGCCACGCCGCGCCCACGCCTCAGCCGCGCTGCAAGGCCTGCCTACCCCCCAGGCGGCGCAGTAGCACGGGCACGTGGGCAGGGCCGTGGGGCAATTCCAGCCGGTGGCATCGCCATGGGGCCAGGTTTTGCGTATCTAGCCCCACTACCCCGCCCGGATGGAAAATACGCCCCTCTTCTGGATTTTATTTAACCTACTGGTAGTCGGGCTATTGCTGCTCGACCTGTTGGTCTTTAATCGCCGGACGCACGCCATAAAGCTGAGCGAGGCGCTGGGGTGGAGTGCGTTCTGGATTACGCTTTCGCTGACCTTCAACTACCTCGTGTACCGCACCATGGGCCACGAAGCCGGCCTGCAATGGCTGGCCGGCTACCTCGTAGAGAAGGCCTTGAGCGTAGACAACCTATTCGTATTTCTGCTAATCTTCACCTACTTCAAGGTGCCGGCCGAGTACCAACACCGCATCTTGTTTTGGGGCGTGCTGGGGGCGCTGCTGCTGCGGGGCATTTTCATTGTGGCGGGGGCGGCACTGCTGGCCAAGTTTCACTTTCTGCTCTACCTGCTGGGAGCATTTTTGATTTACACCGGCATCCGTATGGCGCTGAGCGGTGGCGAGGGACCCGAAATCGACCCCAATGGCAACCCCGTCGTGCGCTTTCTCAGTCGGCACTTGCCCATCACGAAGCAGCTCGACGGCGGCAAGTTTTTTACCCACCGCGAGGGCGTGCGCTTTGCTACCCCCCTGCTGGTGGTGCTAGTCATGATTGAGACGACGGACGTGGTATTTGCGGCCGATTCCATCCCGGCCATCCTGGCCATTTCGCGCAACACGTTTGTAGTGTACACCTCCAATGTGTTTGCGCTGCTAGGGCTGCGCGCCTTGTACTTCGCGCTGGCCAGCCTCATGCAACTCTTTCATTACTTGAGCTATGGGCTGGCGCTGATACTGGTTTTTATCGGCGGCAAGCTCTTGGCAGAAGACTTTTTACGCGAGCATTTTAACCTGGAGCTACCTATGCCGGTTTCGCTAGGCGTGGTGGGCGGGCTATTGCTGGGCGCCATCGCGGCGTCGCTGCTCTGGCCCAAACGCGCCGCGCCTAACGAAGACTAAACACCTCTCCCGCATTTTGAATCAACTCGCCGAACACCTGGCGCAGGGCCTCAGCCAAACGCCAAAGTCCTTGTCGTCCAAATACTTTTATGATACGGTAGGCAGCCGGCTGTTTCAGCAGATAATGGCGCTGCCCGAGTATTATCCCACGCGCACCGAGCTGGCTATTTTTGAGGAGCAGGGCGCGGCCATTGCCCAGGCCTTGCGCGCCGGGGCGGGGGTAGGCCAACCACTGGCCGTGGTAGAGCTGGGTGCCGGCGATGGCCTGAAAACCAAGATTTTACTACGCGCCCTACTTGGCCTGCCAGCCGCGTCGCCACTCACCTACGTGCCGGTCGATATTTCGCCCTCGGCCCTCGACGAGCTAGTGGCCACGCTGCGCCAAGAGCTACCTGCCCTACCCACCGCCCCCCTAACCGCCGAGTACGGCGAGGCGCTGGCCACGCTGGCCGCCCGCCCCGAGCCCAAGGCGGTGCTATTTGTGGGCTCTAACATTGGCAACTTTGGGCCGGTTGAGCAGCTGGCCTTTTTGCAGGCGCTGGCGGCCCCGCTCACGCCCGCCGACCGCCTGCTGGTGGGCTTCGACCTGCGCAAGGACCCGCGCCGCATTCGGGCGGCCTACGACGATGCGCAGGGCGTCACGGCCGAGTTCAACTTGAACCTGCTGCACCGTTTCAACAACGAGCTGGGGGCTGATTTTCAACTCGAACACTGGCAGCATTTCCCCGACTACGACCCCAGCACCGGCGCCATGCGCTCGTGGCTGGTGAGCCGCCGCGCCCAAACCGTGCGGGTGGCGGCGCTCGGCGGCCAGGCCTTCGAGTTTGAGGCGTGGGAAGCCATTCACACTGAAAATTCCTTTAAATTCTCCCTGCCCCAAATTGAGGCGCTCGCGGCCAGCGCGGGCTTGCAGGTAGTCGAGGTTTTTCAGGATGCCGCCGGCGACTTTGCCGATGTGGTACTGGCCGTGGAGGGGTAAGGTTGTAATTTTGCGCACGAAATTGCTATGTAGAACGTCATGCTGAACGCAGGGAAGCATCTCGCTCGCACTGTTCAACGGGGCGAATGAGATGCTTCCCTGCGTTCAGCATGACGTTCTTTTATAAGCATTTACTTTAGTAAACCACGTTTTGAAATCCCACCTTCGCCCTACCCTCCTCCTGGCCTACCCCGTCGTGCTTAGCCAGCTCGGGCACATCCTGGTGAGCGTGTGCGACTCGGTAATGGTGGGCCAAACCGGCAAGGTGCCGCTGGCCGCCGTGAGCCTTGGCGTAAGTGCCACCACGGTGCTGATGGTGCTGGGCCTGGGCGTGAGCATGGGCGCGGTGCCCCGGGTGGCCGCCGCCAACGGCCGCGGCGATACCGGCGCGCTCGGCGGCCTGCTGGTGGGCGCCGTGTGGCTGAATACGCTGGTGGGCGTGGCGCTGGCCGGCCTTAGCCAGCTGCTGCCGCTGGCCCTCCCCCACTTGCGCCAGGCCCCCGAGGTGGTAGCGCTGGCTACCCCCTGGGTGCGCGTGGTGGGCCTATCGCTGCTGCCCATGATGGTGTTTCAAGGCTTTCGCGAGTGGGCCGAAGGGCTGGGGCTGACGCGCCAAGCCATGCAGCTTTCCATTTTGGGTAACCTGGTGAACGCGCTGCTATGCTACGCGCTCATTTTCGGGCACTTCGGCTCGCCCGCGCTGGGGCTGATGGGCGCGGCCTGGGCCACGCTGCTGGCGCGCATTCTCATGGCCCTGCTGATGGCCCAGTTCGTGCTGCGCGAAGAAAAGCTGCGCACCCGCCGCCCGGCCGAGGCGGCCGCCTGGATGCGGCCGGGCCTAGCCGAGCTGCGCGGGCAGTTGGCCCTGGGCCTACCCATCGGTGTGCAAATGATGTTTGAAGTGGGCGCCTTCGCGGCTTCGGCCTTGATGATGGGCTGGATAAGCGTGACCACCCAAGCCGCCCACCAGATTGCGATTAACGTAGCCTCGGTCACGTATATGTCGGCGAGCGGCATTGCGGCGGCGGCCACCATTCGGGTGGGCAACCTGCGCGGCAGCGGCGATGCCAACGGAGCCCGGCAGGCGGGCTTTGCGGCGTATTGGCTGGCCTTCGGGTTTATGAGCACCATGGGCTTGCTGATGCTGGCGCTGCGCCACATTATTCCCACCTGGTACAACACCGACCCGGCGGTGGTGGCCCAGGCGGCTACGCTGCTGGCCATTGCGGCCGCCTTCCAAGTCTCGGATGGCCTGCAAGTGGTAGGCCTGGGCGCGCTGCGCGGCCTCGAAGATGTGAAAGTGCCTTCGGTGGTGGCGCTGCTAGCTTACTGGGCCATTGCCCTACCCCTCGGCTACGGGCTAGGGTTTGGCCTGCATCTAGGCGCGCCCGGCGTGTGGCTGGGCTTGCTCACGGGCCTTTCGGTAGTGGCGGGGGTACTGCTGCTACGCTTTCGCCGCCAAAGCGCGCCGGGCAGCGCGGCCCCCGGCGCAGGCACCCCCGCCGAAGCCTACCAACAAGCCGAGCTGGTGGTGGCCGAGGGCCAGCCGGCTGGCTAGCGCCCTACCCCCTGCTGGGGCCGGAACTATGGCTTGGCCGGCCGGCGTTGCCGCAAAGCTTGGGCGCCAGTGCCCGGCCTTATTTTCTGCAAAAATGACGAAGAAGCTGCTAGGCCTTTTTGCTTTGGTAGTGAGCCTATCAGGTAGCCAATCGGTAGCTGCGCAAGCGGTGAAGATTCCGGCCGGCACGTTGCGCTGGTCGGCCAACCGCCCGCTCACGGTGGCCGATTTCAAGGGCAAAGCCAAGCCAGGCGAGCCCCACGCCGCCCTCACTTCCGCCAATATCAACACCGGGGCTAGCTGCCGCGGCAACGTGTTTTCGGGCACGGCGCGGGCCAGCTTCGACCCCGCTGCGTCGTGGGTGCGCGATGCCTCGCGCATGACGCCCGCCCTGCTGCGCCACGAGCAGCTGCACTTCGACATTGCCGAGGTATATGCTCGCCGCTTGCGCCAGCAACTAGCCGCTCTGCACGTGCCCTGCGACAAGCTAGGCTCGGCCTTCGACCAAGTGAGCCAGGCCGCTTACGCAGCCTGGGCCAAGGCCGAGGACGCCTACGACCGCGACACCAACCACGGCTTGCAGCACGAGCAGCAAGCCCGCTGGGAAGCCCAAGTGAAGCAGGAGCTGCTGGACTTGGCCGATTTTGTGGAAACCGACGCGTAAATTTCGGTTTTGCTGACGCATGATTTCCTGGGCCGATTTTGAGCAAGTTGACATCCGGGTGGGCACCATTGTGGAGGCTCACCCTTTTCCCGAAGCACGCCGGCCGGCCTACCAACTGCTGCTCGACTTCGGCCCCGAACTAGGTATTAAAAAGTCGAGTGCCCAGCTCACGCACCACTACACGCCCGCCACGCTGCTAGGCCGGCAGGTGCTGGCCGTAGTCAACTTTCCGCCCAAGCAAATTGGGCCGTTTCGCTCTGAGGTGCTGGTGCTGGGCGCGCCCGATGCCGCGGGCCACACGGTGCTAGCTGCGCTAGCCGACTCGGTGCCCAATGGCAGCAAGCTTCACTAGCCAACGCGCTCTACCTCTGCTAATTGTCTACGGATGCACAACAACCGGGTTGCCGCCCAAACTTTTGTCGCGCACCACCAACGAGTCGATTACGGCCGCATAAATTTCATCTAAATCTTTGTTGTGCACCGCGTAGTAGCGGTAGCTGTGCTGGAAGCTGGAGTCGGCGGGCGTGATGCCGTACTTTTTGAAAATGAGCACCTGCTGGCTCTGGTAAAGGGCGCGGGTCGAATCGGTGTTCATGTGGCTGCCCTCCACGCGCGCCTCCAGCAGGTGTATCCGAATCAGGATGCTCGTCACCACGGACGCGGGCAGCAAATTGGGCGGGGGTAGGGGCGCTTCGGGGCGGGCGCAGCCAGCCAGCAGCACCGCCAGCAGCAAGGGCCACCGCCCCGGCGCAACAAAGGAGAGGAGCAATTTCACCCTCAAAAATAACCCCCGGCCGTAGCTTAGCCGCGCGTCTTCTCTTTTTTGCCTATGCCCCCCGCTGCTGCCTCACCTTCGGCCCTACCCGCCAGCCTCACCTTGCTGGTGCGCCGCCTGCGCCACCTCGAAATACGCATGCACCAGGCTGTGGAAGCCCAATTGCAGGGCAATTTCCGGTCGGTGTTTCGCGGCAACGGGCTGGAGTTTGACGACGTGCGCCTCTACCAGTACGGCGACGAAGTGCGGGCCATCGACTGGGCCGTGAGCAGCAAGGGCCACGGCACGTTCGTGAAAACGTATAAGGAAGAGCGCGAGCAGCAAGTGCTAGTGGCCCTCGATGTGAGCGCTTCGCAGCGCATTGGGGGGAGCAGCGGCAGCGCCTGCAAGCTCGATGTGGGCCGCGACTTGGCTGGGCTGCTGGCACTATCGGCCGCCCGCCAAGAAGCCGGCCTGGGCCTGCTGGCTTTTTCCGACCAAAAGGAGCTTTTCCTACCCCCCGCTAAGGGCGTGCGGGCAGCGTATGCGCTGTTGCAGCGCCTCTACGGTTTGCAGCCAGTCTCGCGCTATACCAGCTTGGCGGCCGGCATCCGGCAGGCGCTGGGGCTGCTGCGCCGCCGCACGCTGGTAGTGCTCATCTCCGATTTTATCGACGACAACTACGAGCGCGAACTGGCCATGCTGGCGCGCCAGCACCAGCTGCTGGTGGTGCAGCTGGTGGCCCCGCAGGAGGCGGCTTTTCCGGCGCTGGGCATTGTGCCGCTGCGCGATGCCGAAACCGGCGCGTTGCGCTGGGTCGATACATCGGCACCCGGCTTCCGGGCCCGCTATACGGCGCAAGTGGCTGATAGGCAGCAGGCGCTGCAAGCCTTGTGCCGCCGCCAGCGGGTAGGATTTTTGGCCTTGCGCACCGATGAAGATTTTGTGCCGCAGCTGGTGGGCTTGTTTCGGCAGCGGCGCTAAGGCAGGCATTGGCAGGGATTAACGTATGACTTGTGACTTGAAAAGTGCGCGCATCATCTGGCAAAATTTTGCACTATATGCCGCCAAACGCCGCGCTAATGTCAGTGGCGCTGTCTTAACTTAAGGCTTATGGCACGCTTCATTTTTTCTGGCTGGCTGCTGGGGTTTTTATGCTGGCAAACCGCTTACGCCACCCCGCCGGTGGGGCGCTTTTCGCGCGCGGTGGTGCAGGTGGGCCAGCCGCTCGACTACGAACTGAGCTACCGACACGCCCCCACCGAGGAGGTGGTATTTCCCGATTCGCTGGCCGACTTTGGCCCCTTTGAGTACGCCGGCCGCCGCTGGCTACCCACCCGCACCGCCAATGGCCAAAGCCTCGACCGGGTAGTGTACCACCTGCGCACGTTTTCGCTGGCCGCCGTGCAGCGCTTGCAGCTGCCGGTGCTAGTGCTGGGCGCCCAGGATACCCTGCGCCTGCTGCCGGCCCCGGCCCAAGTGCAGCTTCAGCGCGTGGCCCCGGCACTAGCGGGTGCAGCCCTCCCCCCCCTGCGCCCCGATAACCGCCAGGAGCTGTTGAAACCTGCCTTCAACTACCCCTTCTGGCTGGCGGGGGGGGTAGGGCTACTGGCGCTGGCGGGCGCAGCCTGGGCGCTGTTTGGCCGGCGCTGGCGCGGGCGCTACAACCTCTACAAGCGCCGCAAAAACCACGTGTATTTCCTGGCGCAATTTGCCCGCCACGCCGAGCGCTTCACGCTTTCGCGCTCGGCCCAGGTGGTGGAGCGGGCCGTAGTACTCTGGAAAAACTACTTATCGAGCCTCGAAGACACTAACCTCAGTTCTTTAACCACCAAGGAATTGGCTTCCCATTTCAACGAGGATGAGGACGTGCGCCGCGCCCTGCGCGCCACCGACCGCGTCGTGTACGGCAACTTGCTGAGCGAAGACGCCCGCGAAGTTGATGCCGCTTTTCATCGCCTGCGCTCGTTTGCCGAGCGGCAATACGAGCGTGTATCGGGCAATGCTTAGCACTGGTTACTTCGTGCTTATTAACCCTTAACCGTTAATCTATTAACCATTAAAAAAATGCCCCACCTAGTAGTCCTCACCGGCGCCGGCGTATCGGCCGAAAGCGGCATTCGCACCTTCCGCGACACCAATGGTTTGTGGGAAGAACACCGCATCGAAGACGTGGCCACGCCCGAGGCCTTTGCCCGCAACCCGGCGCTGGTGCTCGATTTTTATAATAAGCGCCGCGCCCAGGCTCGCGAAGTAGTGCCCAACGCTGCCCATTTGGCGCTGGCGGGCTTCGAGGAAGCGCCCGGCTGGCAGGTCAGCATCATCACCCAAAACGTGGACGACCTGCACGAGCGCGCCGGCTCGACGGAGGTGGTGCACCTGCACGGCCGCCTCGACCAAATGCGCTCGGTGAAGAACGAGAACGTCATTTTTGACTGCCCCGGCGACATTGCGGTGGGCGACCTGGCGGCCGATGGCGGCCAGCTACGCCCGCACATTGTGTGGTTTGGCGAGATGGTGCCCGCCATTGAGGAAGCCGCCGAAATAGTGGCCACCGCCGATGCGCTGCTCGTGGTGGGCACTTCGCTGCAAGTGTACCCGGCCGCCGGGCTGCTGCACTACGCGCCGGCCGGTTGCCCGGTGGTCGTCATCGACCCGCACCAGCCCGAAGTAAGCGGCCGGCGCAACGTGCGCTACGTGGTGGAGCCCGCCAGCATTGGCGTGCCCCAGGTGCTGCGCGAGTTGGCGGCGGGCTAGCGGCCCGTCTGGTCGCGGTACTGGTGCAGGATGCCCGTGTCGAAGGGCGTCCAGAGGCAGGCTTTTTGGCCGCTGATTTTCAAGGCGTTATTTGCCCAAGTGTTGCAGGTATAGAACACGCTATACACGCGGTGTGCCTCGTAGAAGGCATCGGTGCGGGCGTAACTGTGGCCGGGTATTAGTTCGACGTTGCCGGCGGCATCATGCCGGAAGCTAGCCTGAATGTAGGCGATAAGCCGGGCGTATTCGGCGGGGCTCAGGTGCAGGGCCACGCACTCGGGGCCGGGCCGCAGCTCACTTTCGGCGTAAAACGTGGCGTGCATGGCCGACGAACTCAGCCAAAACCCAGCCTTGAAGGCGGTGCTTGCCTTGAGGTCGGCCCAGGTGGGCGTGTCGAGGTAAAACCCTTTATCGCCCCACCCAATGCCAACGTAGGGTAGGCTGGCATCGTTGGCCAGGGTGTTGGCATAGCGCACTTGCTGGCTCCAGTCGATGAGGCTGGTTTTGACGGGCATGACCAGGTCGGTGTGCACACCGTTGGAGTAGACGAAAAACGGAATGGTTTCGGCTTCGTTCGACGGCTTTTTGGCCACCGGAATGCGCGACAGCACCCACGAAACTCCCAGGTACACGCCCACGATGCCGGCCAACGAGGCCGCGGTGTAGCCGGTTATTTTTACGGTTTTGCGCAGCAGCGATGCCATAGGGAGAGCGTTATTTTTGCTTGCTAATACGCAATCGTGCCAAAAGTAACCTGCGCCCTTTTCCCGTCTTTATGAGCCAGCCTGCCGAAGAAATTTACGCCATTCCGGCCGAGTACCGCAAGATGGAGAACACCCACATTTTGTTCTGGCTCGTCAAAGACATCAGCTGGTGCATGGTCTGGAAAACGCTGGGCATCTTGATGATAGGCCCTACCCTCGGCATTGCCATCGTCATTGCCTGGCGCACGCGCGCCCTCAAGTCGGAGCTGGCGCACAACCTGGCCATCGTGTTCTGGATTACGGCCAACTCGTACTGGATGCTCAGCGAGTTTTTCGGCTTCGACACCGTGCGCATTGGCACCCTCACCGATGGCAAGCACTTGGCTATCATTCCGTTCGCCATCGGCTTGCTTATTCTGGCCTACTACTACCTGGTGCAAAAACCTCGCGAGGCGCGCGAGGCGCAAGTCGCTACGCTATAAACCCAGGGAAAGTAGCGCGAAGCTGCCGCTGCGCCATACCCCCCTCTACCGGCCCGGCACGCCCTGGGCCAGCGTTTTGATGCGGCATACGAAGGTGGTGGCCATCAGGTAGAGCGAGTGGCCGTCGTCGCCCCAGGCGCAGTTGGCCACTACTTCGCCGGGGTCAATGGTGCCCAGCAACTGGCCCTGTGGCGAGATGATGAGCAGCCCGCCTACTCCCGCCGCGTACACGTTGCCGGCCTGATCAACCTTCAGGCCATCAGGCGTTTCCTTGAAGCGAATTTTGGGCAGGCTCTTCATGTCGAAGAAAGGCCGCTCCTTACTCAGCTTGCCATTCTTACCCACCTCAAAAGCCAGAATAAGCGGCCGCAGTGAGTCGGCATTCGACACGTACAGCGTGCGGCCATCTGGGCTAAAAGCCAGGCCATTGGCAAAGGGAATGTCAGTAGCTTCGGCGGTTACCTGGCCATCGGCGGCGCGCCGAAACACGCCCGTAAAGGGTAGTTCGCGCGGCGCGCTTGGGCCGAGCTTGGGCAAGCCGAAAGGCGGGTCGGTGAAGTAAACGGCGCCGTCGGGCGCCACTACTGCGTCGTTGGGGCTATTGTAGCGCTTGCCTTGGAAATTGTCGGTGAGGGTGCGCTTGCCGCTATTGGGCTGGGCGAGGGGTAGGGCCGCCAGGCGGCGGTCGCCGTGCTCGCAGAACAGCAAATTGCCGCGGCCATCCAGGGCGAGGCCGTTACTGCCCGGCTCGTCTTTATAAGGCATTCGCCCCGTGTAGCCACTGGCTTCTAAGAACTTACTGCGTTTATTATCGGCTGCCTTCCAGCGATAGACGGTGCGCGTCTTGGTATCTGAAAACAGGAGCATACTGCTGTCGGGCACCCACAAGGGCCCTTCGACGTGGGTGTGGCCCGAGGAAATTATTTCGAGTTGCGCGCCGGGCGCCAGTATTTGGTCGAGGGCTGGGCTCTGCCGCACCACGTGCCCAATGGTGAGGGCTGGCTGTTGGGCCCGCGCGGGTCCAACGACCAGCCCCAACGCTGTTAAAAAAAAGGGGTACAATGACAAACGCATAGCCAAACAATGCTTAACCAAAGGGCAAACGCCCGGTAAATCTGCTCATCCTACCCCACCCTGCGCCGGAAGGTTGCGGCTAGCCCTTGTAAATGGCGCGGCCCCTACCCCACCAACCTTGGGCAAAGGCCGCCCGTAGGAACCCAGCCGCTGGCCCCTCATCGCCGGGCACCTCCTACGCTATGTTCGTTCGCTGTTTACTCGTTCTTTTTTGCGCTGTGCCTTTGCTTTCCGCTACTGCTCAAGACCTTAAGATTCCACTCGAAGAAGTAGCCCAGGTGGGTCGCTACCAGCCCATTGGGGTAGGCGTTTCGCACAAAGGGCGCATTTTTATGACGTTCCCTAAAAAGAAAAACGACAAAAACTACAGCTACAATTATGGCTTGGTGGAGCTAGTAAACGGCAAGCGCCTCCCCTACCCTAACGCCCTCTGGAACCAGTGGGATTCGACGCAGGCTCCTAATCGCTTCGTGAATGTGCAGGCCGCCGTAGTCGATGCCGATGACAACCTGTGGGTACTCGACCCCTCGAACCCCGACGACCAGCCGCCAGTTGTATCAGGCATTAAGCTACTGAAAATCAACCTTAGCGATAATAAAGTCGAGCGCATTTACCGCTTCGAGGATTTGCCCCGCGAGCGTACCGGCCTCAACGATGTGCGCATCGACACACGCCGCCAGCTGGCCTACCTCTCCGACCCTGTGCTGGCCGCCCTAGTGGTGCTCGACCTGCGCACGGGCAAGAGCCGCGTCGTGCTGCAAGGCGATAAATCGACCACTACCGAACCCGGCTTTGTGCTGCGCCTCGATGGCAAAGAAGTGAAAGACAAAATGGGTAAGCCCTTCAGCAGCAACGTCAATGGCATTGCCCTGACGCCCGACTTTAAGTACCTCTACTACCGGGCCATCAACCAAACCAAGCTCTACCGCATCGGCACCGAGTACTTGGCCAACCCCGCCCTACCCCCTGCCGAACTGGTGAGCCACGTCGAAACTGTAGGCGAAACCGGCGTGAGCCACGGCATGCTAGCCGATATGCAAGGCAATATCTACCTCTCCGATTCGCCCAACTACGCCATTCGCCGCGTGACGCCCGCGGGCCGCTTCGAAACGCTGGTGCACGACTCGCGCCTGAGTTGGCCCGATACCTTCGCCCTCGGCCCCGATGGCTACCTCTACCTCACCGCTACCCAAATAAACCGCGCTCCGAAGTGGAACGCTGGCGAAAGCAAAGTCGATTATCCCTTCCGTTTGTATCGCCTGAAATTGCCAAAAAACTAATTTACAGAGAAGAACGTCATGCTGAGTCCCGCGAAGCATCTTGGCCGCTTCATCTAACGAGCCTGCCAAGATGCTTCGCGAGGCTCAGCATGACGTTCTTCTCTAATTTATTTTCTCTACCAAATTTGATGCACCTGGGGCCGAATCATGCGGTCGTACACCTCGCGCACAGCGGCCATTTGCTCATTGGTCAGGGCCGGTAGTTCTTCAGTTTTTAGATTTGAGAGCAACTGCTCGGGCCTGGAGGCGCCGGGGATGATGCAGCTTACTTCGGGAAACATCAGTATCCAGCGCAGAGCCAGCGGCGCCAATTCTGGCTGGTTGGGGAATATTTTCTTTAGCTCATCAACTGCGGCGAGGCCCGTGTTGTAGTCAACGCCCGAGAAGGTTTCGCCCTTATCGAACGCTTGGCCGTCGCGGTTGAAGTTGCGGTGGTCGTCCTTATCGAACGTGGTTTGGGGCGAAAACTTGCCCGTTAGCAGCCCGCTGGCCAGCGGCACCCGCACAATTAGGCCCACGTCGCGCCGCTGGGCTTCTTTGAAAAACAACTCGGCCGGACGCTGACGAAACATATTAAAAATCACCTGCACCGTCGTCACGTTCGGGTATTCGATGGCTTTCAGGCCTTCCTCCACCTTCTCCACACTCACGCCCAGGTTGCGGATTTTACCCTCTTCTTTCAAGCGGTCGAATAGCTCGAAAATCTCGGGCCGGTAGTATACCTCCGTGGGCGGGCAGTGCAGTTGAATAAGGTCGAGGGTGTCGAGGCCCATGTTTCGCAAGCTATCCTCCACGAAGCCGCGCAGGGCGGCCGGCTGGTAAGCCTCAGCCGTGTGGGGCTGCAAGCGCCGGCCGCATTTGGTGGCCACGTACACGCGCTCGGAGCGGCTACGCACGAGGCGGCCCACGGCCTTTTCGCTTTCGCCGTCGCCGTACACATCGGCCGTGTCGATGAAGTTGATGCCCGCATCCACGGCGGCGTTCAGGATGCGGTCGGCGGTATCGTGGCTAAAGGGTTCGCCCCATTTGCCGCCTACTTGCCAGGTGCCGAGGCTGATTTCTGAAATGGAAAAACCGGTTTTGCCGAGGGTGCGGTGCTGCATGGGGGGTAGGGAAAAAGTAGAGTAGCCGCCGGATGGCAGGGTGTTTAGCTAAACTCTAAAATTCTCCGCAGGTTGCCTCTCAGCGCATTTCTGCCCAGTAGGCCGGCCCTAAGCGGTGGGGCCTACCCCCGCCATTTACCCCGACCCTATATCTTTCCCTCGCCCACGCACGTGACGCCGAAGAGCTTATTGGCCGAGGCTATTTTCATTTCTACCGACGTCAGGCCCAGCAGCACTTTGTTGACCAAGGCATTGAAAGGCCGCATGTTAGAAGCTGCTTCCTGTTTTTTTAAGTTGGCGAGCTGGCGCACCGACCACACCAGCGGAAACAGCCCGCCGTAGAGGTAATAATTGCTGATTTTGCGAAAACCTGCCTGCTGCAACACCCCACGCAGCATGGGTATCTGGTAGCGGCGGTAGTGGCCCAGGAATACATCGTGCCCACTCCACAATGATTGAAACGCCGGCACCGTGATAAAGAAGTAGTTATTGTCGCCCACGCAGGCGGCCTTCACGCTTTGCAGCATAGCCAGGTCGCTTTCGAGGTGTTCGAGCACGTCCATCATTATCACCAGCCCATTCTCAATTTTTGCCGGAATGGCGTGCACCATCTCTACCTTTTTGCCGCGGGTAGGCGCCATTTCCTCCTCCGAATACCCGGTGTCAACCAAGTATACTTTGCGAATGGCGTCGCCGTATTTTTTCTCCAGCTCCAGCGCAAAAAAGCCCGACCCCGAGCCAATATCTACAATCGTGAGCGGCTGGCCGCTGGCCAAAGCTTTTTGGGTATAGCTGAGGAGCGGCAGCTTTTTGCTTTGATAATACCAGTGTACGTCGGGATTGACGCCGTTTTCAAGCTCTTTTAAATCCATGCGGGCAGGTCGAGATGCGGCTAAAGTAAGGTGGCAGTAAATATAACCCGCCAACTACCGTACGCGCCCCCAAGTGGCTAAACACTGGCTAGGCTAGCGGCAGGCGGCGCCACGGCCTTCCTTTTCCAACTGAGCAGCAACACCCCTATTATAACCAGCAAGGTGCCCGTGATTTGAGCCGCAAAAATCTTTTCATTCAAAAAGAAGTGCGCCTGCAAAATGGTAGAAACCGGCCCTATTCCACTCACAATGGCTACGTTGTTGGAGCCAATTCTTTTCAAGCCCTGCGAGATAATAAAGGAAGGCAGCACCGTAGAGAATACCGCTAGTGCCAGCCCATAGGCCCACAAAGCTTTGCCGGCTACCCATACTTGCCCATTGCCCGCCACGGCAAAATGCACGAATATGCCCGCAGTAGCCGCCAGCATGGCATAAGCCGTGAATTTATTGGCTCCTACCTTCGGAATTACTTTACCACTACCCGCTATGTAAATGGAATAAGTAATAGCGCACAGGAATACCATAAAGCTGCCAAAATACAGTCCTCGTTTGCTGGTATCAATTACTAATTCGCCTACGTAGGCAATTGCAATGCCGCTATACGTTAGCAATAACGCCCCCTTTTGAATACCCGAAATCCGCTGCTTAAAGACAATAGCGTTAATAAAAACCACGAAGCTGGGATACAGAAATAGTATCAGCCGTTCCAATCCCGCCGATACATATTGCAAGCCAATAAAGTCTAATAAGCTGCTCAGGTAATAGCCACAAAGCCCCAAAAACGCTACTAATAGCCATTCCTGGCGGTTCATGCGCACATTGGTTTTCTGCCCTGATACTAGCAACGCCGCTACCCCATAAAATGGGAGCGAGAATACCATGCGCAGCGTGAGCAGGGTAAGCGCATCGGTGTGCGTGGCCCCAAATGCCAGCTTCACAATTATTGCTTTAGTAGAAAATAAAATGGCGCCGACCAACGTGATTATAAATCCGCTAATTGGCACTGCCGAACGAGTAGAATCACTCATGTAAAATGAAAATTGAAAAAGTAGTGCTTACCCAACCAGAGCTGATGCTAAGTGAGAATCTCCATTAAGAAATTAATGCCCTTTTTCTCAACAAAAATGAATAACCATTCCCAATAATTAGGCTTGCATCACTCGCCACCCACAACCAATACCCAATGCCATAATGCGTGATTTCTGCTAATCCACCAGCTTCATTAACAACTACTTTATCAAAAGTCAAAAATGAAAGCATAAAGAATAAAACAAGTGCACTTGCTACTAATGCAAATATCGGCTTATCAAAAAGCAATACCCAGGCTATTAGTAAAAGGGGATTAGCTAGCCAAGCTATTGCAGAAAATTGACCAGCGAAAATTCCAAGCCAACCAATCAATAATAAACTTAATGACTGTGTACCAGCCCCTCCTCTAGAGTCCGCCGTAGTATAATAGGCATTTTGAGTTAAGGAAAAGGCAAATAGGAAAATACTGGTTATCAAAGTCAACTGCCTAACTCTGCTAATACTATTTGTTAACTTCATGAAATTGAATTGTTCTAAAATCAAAACGGCCGCCCCAGTTTCCTGAGGCGGCCGTTTTAACTAAGCAGCAAAACGAAATTTACACCGCTACGCCGCTAGCTTCCAGCTTAATCAGGTTTAGGGCCGAGCCGGCTTTAAACCAGCCGATTTGGCCTTCGTTGTAGGTGTGGTTGACGGTGATAAGGTCCGTATCACCATCGGCGTGGCGCAGGCGCACTTGCAGCGGCTGGCCGGGGGCGAAGGTGGTCAGACCGAGGATGTCGATTTGGTCGTCTTCTTCAATAAGGTCGTAATCCGACTTATTGGCGAAGGTGAGAGCCAACATCCCCTGCTTTTTGAGGTTGGTTTCATGAATACGAGCGAAGCTTTTCACCAACACGGCACGCACGCCAAGGTGGCGGGGCTCCATGGCGGCGTGCTCGCGCGAGCTGCCTTCGCCGTAGTTCTCGTCACCCACCACAATGGTACCAATGCCGAGGCTCTTGAGCACGCGGGCCGCTTGGGGAACCGGCACGTAGGGCGAGCCCTGGGTACCGCTGTCTTTCACGGCGTTGGTTTCGCCGGTGAAGGCGTTGGTGGCGCCGATGAGCATGTTGTTGGAAATGTTGTCCAAATGGCCGCGGAACTTCAACCACGGGCCGGCCATGCTGATATGGTCGGTGGTGCACTTGCCGAGCGCCTTGATGAGCAGGCGCAGCCCCACCAGGTCGCTGCCTTCCCAAGGCTTAAAGGGCTCCAGCAGCTCGAGGCGGTCCGAAGTAGGCGATACGAGTACTTGTACGCTGCTACCATCGGCAGCAGGCGCCTGGAAGCCAGCATCTTCTACTGCAAAACCAGCCGGAGGCATTTCGAGGCCTACTGGCTCGTCGAACTTCACTTCCCCATTTTTGCCGGGTAGGGTATCGGTAAGCGGGTTAAAGCTGAGGCTACCAGCGATAGCGAAAGCCGTCACGATTTCGGGCGAAGCCACGAAAGCGTGGGTGTTCGGGTTACCGTCGTTGCGCTTGGCGAAGTTGCGGTTGAAGCTCGTAATGATGGAGTTACGGCGCTTGGGGTCGTCGGTGTGGCGGGCCCACTGGCCGATGCACGGGCCGCACGCGTTGGCGAGTACTACCCCCCCCATTTCGGCGAAGGTGTCGAGGAGGCCGTCGCGGGCTACGGTGTAGCGCACCAGCTCCGAGCCGGGCGTGATGGTGAACTCGGCGGCTACGTGCAGGCCTTTATCCACGGCTTGCTTGGCGATGCTGGCGGCGCGGGTAATGTCCTCGTACGACGAGTTGGTGCACGAGCCGATGAGGCCGACTTCCAATTTTTCGGGCCAGCCGTGCTCTTTTACGGCGGCGGCAAACTCCGAAATCGGCCAGGCGGCGTCCGGCGTGAACGGGCCGTTCACGTAGGGCTCCAGCGTGTTGAGGTCGATTTCGATGAGCTGGTCGTAGAAATTTTCGGGGTTGGCGTACACCTCGTCGTCAGCGCGCAGGTGCGCAGCCTGGGCGCGGGCCATGTCGGCAATTTCGGCACGGCCAGTGCCGCGCAGGTAGTCGCCCATTTTCTCATCGTAGCCAAATACCGAGGTCGTGGCCCCGATTTCAGCGCCCATGTTGCAAATGGTGCCTTTGCCGGTAGCCGAGAGGCTTTCGGCGCCTTCACCAAAGTACTCGACGATGGCGCCGGTGCCACCTTTTACGGTCAGAATGCCTGCTACGCGCAGAATTACATCTTTGGCCGAAGTCCAGCCGCTCATTTTGCCAGTCAGCTTTACGCCGATAACTTTCGGGAATTTCAACTCCCAAGGCATACCAGCCATTACGTCTACCGCGTCGGCGCCGCCTACGCCAATGGCAATCATGCCAAGGCCACCCGCGTTGGGGGTGTGCGAGTCGGTGCCAATCATCATACCGCCGGGGAAGGCGTAGTTTTCGAGCACTACCTGGTGAATAATGCCCGCGCCGGGCTTCCAGAAACCAATGCCGTACTTGTTAGAAACCGAGGCCAGGAAATCGTAAACTTCGCGGTTCTCGTCGTTGGCAATGGCTAGGTCTTCGGTAGCACCATCCTTGGCCTGAATCAGGTGGTCGCAGTGCACGGTAGAGGGCACGGCAGTTTTGTCCTTGCCAGCCTGCATGAACTGGAGCAGCGCCATTTGGGCGGTAGCATCCTGCATGGCTACGCGGTCGGGCGTGAAGTCAACGTAGCTTATGCCGCGCTGGTACGACTCGCCGACTTTGCCACCGTAGAGGTGGGCGTAAAGGATTTTTTCGGTGAGCGTGAGCGGACGGCCAACGGCCGTGCGGGCAGCTTCGATGCGCGAGCCGAGGCCCGCGTACACGGCCCGAATCATATCAAGGTCAAACGCCATAGTAAGGAGAGTGGGTTGTTAGCTTAGGCGCAAAAGTAACTCGCAGGGTAGGCAAGTTGGTAGTTTATGCGTATACTTAGAACCGGTCCAGATAAGGGAAGGTTCTGCACGATGCGAATGGGGTTTCACCGCAACGGGCACGGCGGTTCTTGGCGCGGCCCCTTGGGGGTGGGCGATAACTAAAGGGGTAGGCTGCTAGTTTTGGGGGTTCTACTTTGCTCTTTCATGAAAGCCTACCCCCTCCTTTTGAGTGCGGCGCTGCTGGTCGGCTGCCAATCTGCCACTACCGATACAACGGCGCAATCGGGTGCCGCGGCTGTTGCGGCGGCCACGCTGCTCACGCCCGGCCCCTGGCGCGGCGAGCTAGCCATTCAGGGCCAGCAACTACCGTTTTTATTTGAGGTGAAAACGGAAGCCGGCAAGCCCGTTGTGTACCTCATCAACAAAGGCCTAAACGGCGAGGAGCGCCTGCGCTGCGACGAAATTTCGGCGGCTGGCGACTCGGCCACTATCAAGCTACACGTCTTTGATGCGGCGCTGGTGGTGCGAGAGGCCGGACCAGGCAAATTGCGCGGCAGCTGGGTAAAATACGATGCCAAAACGCCCTACCGGGTGCCGCTGGCAGCTACGGCTGGCGCACAGCCACTTTTCAAAGGCGCCGCCGACCCCAAAGCTTCTTTCACCGGAACTTGGCAAAC
The DNA here is from genome assembly GCF_009755225.1 of Hymenobacter ginkgonis. GTDB lineage: Bacteria > Bacteroidota > Bacteroidia > Cytophagales > Hymenobacteraceae > Hymenobacter > Hymenobacter ginkgonis. Next base: position 270,743 of record NZ_WQKZ01000003.1, on the reverse strand, counting down.
GGAGTTCAAGGGCGCGGACGGTGACCCCTACCCGGCCGTGGGGGTTTTCAAGCAGAGTGACAGCGACTTAACCGGCACTTTTCTGACCACGACCGGCGACTACCGCTACCTAGCCGGCCAAACTGATGGCCCTAAAGTGCGCATGAGCACTTTTGACGGCAGCCACGCCTTTCTATTTACCGGCGAGCTGAAAGCTGGTGCTACGCCAAGTAGCATTACCGGGGATTTTTACTCGGGTAAGTCGGGCCATGAAAACTGGACGGCTGCTATCAATCCCAACGCCAAGCTGCCCGACGCCGACACCCTCACCTACCTCAAAAAAGGCGAGTCGCGGCTGAACTTCAAGTTCCCCAGCGTGGCGGCGGGGGGTAGCATTTCGCCCAGCGACCCCAAATACAAAGGCAAGGTAGTGGTACTGCAAATCCTGGGCTCGTGGTGCCCCAACTGCATGGACGAGACGGCCTTTATGGTGCCGTGGTACGAGAAAAACAAGGCGCGCGGCGTGGAGGTAATCGGCCTAGGCTACGAGCGGATGCCCGAGTACGACAAAGCGGCCGCCCGCCTACGCAAGCTGAAAGAGCGTTACAACATCGGCTACGACTTGGCCGTGGCCGGCATTTCCAACAAGGATTCGGTGGCCAAGTCACTGCCGCAACTGGCGAAATTCTTGGCTTTCCCAACTACTATTTTCCTCGATAAGAAGGGCGCGGTGCGCAGCATCCACACCGGCTTTGCCGGGCCGGGCACGGGGAAATATTACGCCGAAGAGCAAGCCAATTTCAACAAAACCGTGGACAAGCTGCTAAAAGAATAGCCTCCCTACCCCCCTGTTTTGCCCTGGGGTCGGGTGCCTGTGCTAGTATTTAGGCTACAGCAGCATTCAAAAAAGAACGTCCTGCTGAGCTGGTTGAAAACATTGCGCTCGCATAGCCGGATTAGTAACCCAACGGCGCGAGCGAGATGCTTCGACCAGCTCAGCAGGACGTTCTTTTTTAAGGAATTATCCCTCGGCGACCTACTTGCCGAGCAGCGGCGCACTAGTTTTGAGCGTCAACGGGGTGAAGCCCGAGCCGCCCCCACCACCGCGCATACCGCCGCCGCGCATGCCGCCGCCATACCCCCCGCCGCCGTAGCCGCCGCGCATACCGCCCATGCCGCCACCCATGCTATTGCTACCCGTCACGTTGTAGTCCGAGTTGTTGCTGCTGCCGGGTGGTAGTTTGGGCTTCATACCCGCCAGCCACACGCCTACTACGGCTGGCTGGCCGCTAGCCAGGGCCGGTAGGCGACGGTAGAGCAAGCGCATAGGCACAGCCAGCTCGTAGATAAGGTTGTTTTGGGCATCCACGGCCACGGCGGCTTTCACGCCGAGCTGCGATTGTGCATCGGTGAGCGTGGGCTCCTTACTGCCTTTGTAGTTGAGCAATTCCATTTCGTTGGCGTTGGCTACGGCTTCGCGCAGGCGGCCGAGGTGCTCGGCTTGGCGCTCGGCGGCCGAGGGGCCCATAGCGCCGGCTGGGCGCTCGGGCGCTGGCTTAAAGGAATTCAAATCGACACCCAACGGGTAGCGGATACCCAACTGCTGCTGGTTGCGGCCAGTAGTATCGAGCCACACCACGAGGCCCAGGTAGGCCATTTTGGCCTGGGTAGGCGCGTCGGCGGCTTTCAGGCGCACATACACCGTACGGTTGTCGTTGAGCACCTGGTACTGCAGCTTGGTATTGGCGTCGTACTGCAAAGAGTCGGTCCAGTCGCTGGTTTGTCCGTCGATAACGGGGGGGGTAGCGAGGAAATGCCCCGGCGCCTTGCTGGGGGGCAGTTTGCTGGCCGTGGCCGCAGTGGCCGCCGTAGTAGTGATGGGCTGGCGGGCGCAGGCAGCAAGCAGCATGGCAGCCGGCACGCAAATACCCAGGAAACGAGAGAAACGCATAAGTACGAAAACCAGTGGACTACAAAACTACACTCCTACCGTAAGTCAGCCATGAAGTCGGGCCCCGCGCGGCGCGGCCATATGGCCCTATTCTTGTTTTAGGGGGGTAGGGAGCGCGGCGGCGGCGCGAGTTGGCCGTAACCTTCGCCCCCACTAGCTGCGTTGCAAAGTTCATTAATTGCTCATCTCTGGCCTTCGGGCTACTCTTTTCTTCCATGAAATTCCCTTTTCTGCGCGCTGGTGCGGCCCTACTGCTGCTCCCCTTGGTAAGCGCGGCCCCGCGCCCGGCCACCCAGCCTTTCACGTTTCCAACCCTCAGCACTACCCTGGCGGCCCACCCGCTGCAAGGCGCTAAGCCCGACCCCCAGGTAATAGCCCAGTTTGGCTTATACGAAAACGCTGCCCTTCAGCAGTATATCACGAAGCAGGGCAAGCAGATGACGGCCATCTCGGACCGCCCCGGCGACTACGGTTTCACCATCGTGGACTCGCCGGTTATCAACGCCTTTGCTACCCCCGATGGCCACGTGTACTTCACGCGCGGCATCATGGCGTATTTCAACAACGAGGCGCAGTTTACGGGGGTGCTGGGCCACGAGCTGGGCCACATCACGGCGCGCCACGGCCAGAAGCAGCAAACGCGCTCTACTATCAGCAGCATTTTGCTGGGCGCCGCCTCCATGGCATCGAGCCGCGTGGCGGCCATTGCCCAGCCCTTGTCGTCGGTGGTGGGGGTAGGGCTGCTCAAGTACGGCCGCGATGCCGAAAACGAGGCCGATGGCCTGGGCGTGAAGTATTCGTCTAAGATTGGCTACGATGCCTCGCAAATGGCCGATTTCTTCCTCACCCTCGAGCGCACCGAAAAGCTGAGCGGCGCCGGCGGCACGCCCACTTTCCTCTCTACCCACCCCAACTCGGCCGACCGCTACGAGCGCGTAAAAGGCCTGGCGGCGGCGCAAAAACGCACGCTCGGCAACCGCACGCTCACCGTCAACCGCGACAGCTACTTGCGCTCTATCGAGGGCCTGCCCTTTGGCGACGACCCGCGCCAGGGCTTTGTGGAGAGTAACGCGTTTTACCACCCCGATTTGAAGCTGCAATTTCCCGTACCCGCTGGGTGGAAAACTCAGAACACGCCCGAGCAATTTCAGATGGCCGAGCCGAGCGGCAAGGCGCTGATGGCTTTCACGGCGGCCGGCACCGGCACACCCGATGCCGCTGCCCAGGCACTAGTTAAGCAGCTGGGCCTCACGGCCACCAGCTCGCAGGCTACCACGCTGAACGGCTTTTCGGCCCTGGCCGTCGAAGGCGACCAGGCGGCCTCTGACCAGCAAAGCACCCCGGCGCACGTGCGCGCCTACCTCATCCAGGATGGTAAAACGGTGTACGCGCTCATTGGGCTGGCGCCTGCGGCATCGTTTGCCACCTACGCCCCGCAATTTGCCAGCGTGGCGCAGGGCTACCAGCGTCTCACCGATGCCAATAAACTCAACCGCCAGCCCGAGCACGTGCACGTCAAAACGGCGGCCAGCGCTACTACTCTCGCTTCCGCTTTCGCCGCCGCTGGCGTGCCCAGCAAGCGCTACGAAGAGTTGGCCATCCTCAACGGGATGCAAACCACCGACCGCCTTAGCAAAGGACAGCTGTATAAAATAGTAGGCAAATAGGACCGCGGATTTCTCGGATTTTGTAGGCGGCGCTACGTAGCGTTAATCTAACAAGCCGCAACAGAAAAGGCTACCCACTTGGGTAGCCTTTTCTGTTGGTAATGTCAGGTGTAGCTACACCCACAAAATCCGTGAAATCCGCGGTCCTAGACGTTGAAGCGGAAGTGCATGATGTCGCCATCCTGCACCACGTAGTCTTTACCTTCCACGGCCATTTTGCCGGCCTCTTTGATTTTTACTTCAGTCTTATACTCCTGATAATCGGCGAGTTTGATAACTTCAGCCCGAATAAAACCCTTCTCGAAGTCGGAGTGAATAACGCCGGCGGCGGCGGGCGCCTTGTCGCCGCGGTGCACCGTCCAGGCGCGTACTTCTTGCACGCCGGCCGTGAAGTAGGTGATGAGGTTGAGTAGCTCGTAGCTGGCGCGGATGAGCTTGTTGAGGCCCGACTCGGTGAGCCCATACTCGCCCAAGAACATGGCTTTTTCCTCAGGGTCTTCTATCTCGGCAATCTGCGACTCGATGGCGGCCGACACGAGCACTACTTGCGCGTTTTCGCTCTTCACGTGCTCGCGCAGGGCAGCCACGTGCTTGTTGCCGTTGGTAGCAATGCTGGCCTCGTCCACGTTGGCCACGTAAATCACGGGCTTGATGGTGAGCAGCTGCAAGTCGGCCACGGCCTCAAGGTCGTCGGCGGTGGCGTCGAGGGCGCGGGCGTTCTGCCCGGCTTCGAGCGCCGTCTTAAACTTGTGGAGGCTGGCCACTTCTTTTTTAGCGGCCGCGTCGCCGGCCTTGGCGCTACGCTCCGACTTGATTAGCTTCTTATCGATGCTTTCCAAGTCTTTGATTTGCAGCTCGGTATCGATGACATCCTTGTCAAACACCGGGTCGACGCCGCCCGCCACGTGCACGATATTGGGGTCGTCGAAGCAGCGCACCACGTGAATAATGGCGTCTACCTCGCGAATGTTGGCCAGGAATTTATTGCCCAATCCTTCGCCCTTGCTGGCGCCCTTCACCAAGCCGGCGATGTCGACAAACTCGATAATGGTGGGCAGCACGCGCTTGGGGTTCACGAGGGCTTCCAGAATCTGGAGGCGTTCGTCGGGCACGGTAATGACGCCCACATTGGGCTCGATGGTGCAAAAAGGATAATTGGCCGATTCGGCCTTGGCGTTGGATAACGCGTTGAAAAGCGTGGATTTGCCGACGTTCGGCAGGCCGACAATACCGCAGCGGAGGCCCATTTTGGTGGAGTTAGGAGTTGTGAGTTATGAATTATGAGTTGCCCACAATTCTAAGGCAAAGGTACGGCAGCCGGCGGCACCCTACCCCCCTCCCAACGCCAAGCGCGCCGCTACCCCCTTCGGAGGCCGCGGCGCGCTTGGGTAAACTTTCCCGGCTGTGGGGCTTAGTAGGTGCTATCGCCGAGGTCGGCAGCGGCCGAGGGCTGGCCGCCTTCGCGGGGCTGCTCGCCGTCGTAGGTGGGGCGCGGGCGGTCGAGCTCGGCTACTTCTTCGGCCGTCAGCAGCTCGTCGCGCACGTAGTCAACGGCATCGTGCAGGGCATCGATAAACTTGTTGAAATCCTCCTTATAGAGAAATATTTTGTGCTTTTCGTAGGTCGCCGGGCCGTCGGGGTCGCTGCCGGGCCGGCGCTTGCTTTCGGTGATGGTGAGGTAATAGTCCTGGCCGCGCGTAGCTTTCACATCGAAAAAGTATGTGCGCTTACCAGCTTTCATACGGTACGAGTAGATTTCTTCTTGGTCTTTAGAGTAGCGGTCTTCCACAAGCGAGATTTATTGGAGAGAGTGAAATAAAGGGTAGTCGGGGCAGCCAGATTTACAGGCCATTCGCAAATATAAAGCCAGATTTACTAATTTAAATTGCTTAAAAGTGCGCTGGTCTAACCAAAAATTACTTGATGAAACCCTGGTTGCCGGCACCTTGTTTATCAGCCTCTAAAGCTACTTCGCGCAGGGGGCTAGCCACACCGCCAGCCCGGCCTACCAGTAACCCCCGCCCTATCCCTCGCTATCGCCTTGAGGGCTAGCTACGTATTCCATATATCCTAGTAATTTTAGTCTTATGCCTTCGCCCCCCCTCGACCTTGCCGCCATCCGTTCGTTTGAAAACCTAGAGCTGCTGGCGCGGCAGCTGGTTGATGGTTTTATTACGGGGCTGCACCAGTCGCCCTACCACGGGTTTTCGGTTGAGTTCAGCGAGCACCGCCTCTACAACTCGGGCGATAGCACCCGGCACATCGACTGGAAAGTATTTGCCCGCACCGACAAGGTATTTGTGAAGCGCTACGAGGAAGAAACCAACTTGCGGGCCTACCTGCTACTTGATGTGAGCCCGAGCATGTACTACCCCGCTCCCGGCCACGACAAGCTGCGCTTTTCGGTGCTGGCAGCGGCGGCGCTCACCACGCTGCTGCAGCGCCAGCGCGATGCTGTGGGCCTCGTCACCTTTGCCGAGCAAGTGGAGCTGCAAACGCCGGTGCGCTCGACTTCGGCGCACCGCCACACGCTGCTGCTGGCTATGCAGCAACTGCTGGAGCGCCCTACCCCCCCGGCCGGCGCACAGCGCGCTACCGACGTGGCCGGCGTGCTGCACACCATTGCGCAGCAGATTCCGAAGCGCTCGCTCGTGGTGATATTTAGCGATATGCTGGGGCGCGGGGCGGCCGAGCAGGAGGCGGCGCTGGCGGCCTTGCAGCACCTGCGCCACCAGCACCACGAGGTGCTGCTGTTTCACGTGCTCGACCGGGCCACGGAGGCCAATTTCGACTTTCAGGACCGGCCCTATATTTTTGAGGACATGGAAACGGGCCAGGAAATTCGCCTGCAACCAGCCCAAGTGCGCGAGCAGTACCGGGCGGCCATGCGGCAGTTTGAAGAAGACTTGGCATTGCGCTGCGGGCAACTCAAAATCGACTTTGTGCCCGTTGATGTGCGCGAGCCGTTTGAGAAAGTGTTGTATGCCTATCTCGTTAAGCGCGGCAAAGCGCGGTAATTCATGTTTGCTACTTTTTTCTTTGGGGCCATTGCCCTGCTGCTGCTCGATGCCCTGCTGGCATCCATCACTATGTACATCGCCTACTCGCACGGCCACTCGCGCCTGAAGTGGTTTTTGCTGGGCCTGGCGCTGCCGTTTCTTTCCATCTTTATTGCCCTGGCTGTAGCCATCCGCGACGAGCAGCGTGCTAAAGCGGCGCGCGGCGGCGCGCCCGCTCCCATCCCCGAGCCGGGCGAGTTTTAATTCCTCCGCTAGCCATTGCTAGGTAGTGTTTAGCAAGCGCTTACGCGTACGCTTCGCAAGTACCGCCAGGCCAGTGCTCCCAACTAAAAAAGCCAACCCGTAGCTTCGCGGCAGTTTTATCACTGGCCGGGCTGCCTGGCATTTCCCTACCCCCCGTATGAGCGCCTACTCCGTTCTTTTGTTTCTTCACTCGTGGTTGCGCTGGTTTGTGCTGGGCGCGGGTCTGGTAGCCGTCTATCGCGGCTACGTAGGCTGGACGGGCCGCCGGGCCTTCGCCAAGGGCGACAACGCGTTCGGAGCCAGCTTTGTAGGCTTTATGCTTTTGCAACTCATCGTGGGCCTGGGCCTGTACTTCGGCCTCAGCCCTGTGGGCCTGAAAGCTATGAAAGTAGCCGGCGCCATGAAGGACCCAACTACCCGCTTTTTCGGCATGGAGCACGTAGTAATGATGGTATTGGCCGTGCTCATCGCCCAGATTGGCCGCACACTTTCCAAAAAACGCCTCAGCGACGTGCAGAAACACAAAACCGCCTTCATCTACTACGGCATCGCCCTGCTACTGGTGCTGCTCATGATTCCGTGGGGCATCTGGAACCCGGCGCGGCCGCTGTTCCGGTTTTAGTTTATGACCAAGCTCTTAGTAGTACGTTTTCTTTGCTTAGCGATGGGCTCCCCCAATGCGCAGCAAGCAGGTAAAGTAGACGTCAAAAAAGAGGCTTTTATAGATGATAACGGCCAGCGCATCTCTTTAAAATTCCACAGACTTGGAAATTTGAAGGAAGCATTATCTTAAATGCCAATGGCAAAAAGGTCGGTGAGTTTATGCCTGGAACCGTTGCGAACTGTAGGTATCAATCTGGCGCTGACTATCTCAAGGAACTACGAGCGGGCTACCTAGACGATATGGGTAGCCCGCGCTTTATAGGCTCGCGCACTTTGGTAATTGGCAAAACCACTTGGACTGAAGGGGTGCGCAACATACCGGCTTGGGATGGCAAAAGCAACCCTGGCAGATGGTATGCGCATAGCTTCTTTGCGCTCTTAAATAGGCACTGTTTTACAATTAATTTTTACAGTCAGCAAAGGCAACTACCAGAAGAAGAGAAATTTAAAGCCGTTCTTGCTTCTATCGTATTGCTTTAACTAGGGTCTTGCCTAACGCACAACGCCGTGCCTCCCAATCTGTTGGAAGGCACGGCGTTGTGCGTTAGGCCATATCAACCGATAGCTGGCTATATGTTCATCCCACCCGAGGCCTCAATGCGCTGGGCATTAATCCACTTCGCATCCTCGGTGCAGAGGAAGGCTACTATAGAGCCAATGTCGTCGGGCTGGCCCACGCGGCCGAGGGGCGTAGCGGAGGCTACTTGTGCGTTCAGTTCTTTGTTGTCGCGCACGTGGCCGCCGCCGAAGTCGGTTTCGATGGCACCGGGGGCTACCACGTTGGCGGCGATGCCGCGCGCGCCCAGTTCCTTAGCCTGGTAGCGAGTCAGCACCTCAATGGCACCCTTCATGCTGGCGTAGGCCGACGAGCCGGGGTAGGAAAACCGCGCTAAGCCCGACGAAATATTGACGATGCGGCCGCCGTCATTAAGCAATGTTAACGCCTTCTGGGTCAGAAAGAACGGGCCTTTGAAGTGAAGATTCAGCGCCTGGTCGAACTGCTCCTCTGAAGTTTCGGCAAATGAGGCGTAGAGGCCGGTGCCCGCGTTGTTGATAAGAAAATCGAACTTATCGGCGCCGAACGTGTCGCGCAGGGCAGCCTTTACTTGTTCGAAGAAGCCGTCGAACGTTTTCACCGCGGAGGCGTCGAGCTGCAAAGCGACGGCCTGGCGGCCGTGGTTCTTTATTTCGGCCACTACGGCTTCAGCTTCGGCTTGCTGGCTGTGATACGTAAGGATGACATCGATGCCTTTTTGGGCGAGGCTCAGGGCCATATTTTTGCCCAGGCCGCGGCTGCCACCGGTGACGAGGGCTATTTTGGAAGTGCTCATTAGGTTGCTTAGTTGAGAATTTCGTGGGTGAATTGACCTGACAAAGGTCCCCTACTCGGCCCCGGGGTTTATGGTGAGTAGCCCACTTTAAATGGTGAGTAGTTCCGAAAATTCTTCGCGCCGCGCGGCCCACACCTGCTCGCGGTACTGCTTGGGCGTGACGCCGGCAAAGCGCTTGAAAAACTTGGTGAAATTCGACGGGTCGTAAGTGAGCTGGGTGGCAATGTCGGCCGCGGGCCGAGTCGTATCGCGCAGTAGCTGCTGGGCCGTCTTCAGGATTTCTGCCTCAAAAAAGAAACACGGCGGCTGGCCCGTCGTCAGCTTAATGGTGTTGCTGAGATGCGTGGGATGGATGCAGAGCTGGCTGGCAAAGTCGCGGATTTCGAGCATCTCGGTAGCGCGGCCGGCCGCCACATCCGCCACGTGCGCCACTACCAGCCGCCGAAACTCGGCCGTTATTTCGTGCTGGCGGGCCAGTATTTTCTTCGGGATGGAAGTTGTTGCCATGTAAGGATAACAAGCTGCGGGTAAAATCTTCTTGCTCAACTGCGAACCAAGCAGACGAAGCACGGGGTAGTTTATTTTTAGCTCGCCAAAGAGGCGCCGCCCGCCCTACCCCCTTATTTCTACCCAGCATGTCTCAGGACTTCCTCGCTAGTGCCCGCAAGCAGTTTGCCTATTATAAGTTGTTGGGCGAGCAAACCTTCGCGCAGGTGTCAGACGACCAATTGTTTTGGCAGCCCAACGCCGCCAGCAACAGCATGGCCGCCATCGTGAAACACTTGTGGGGCAATATGTTGTCGCGCTGGACCGACTTTCTCACCAGCGACGGCGAAAAGCCCTGGCGCGAGCGCGAGGCCGAATTTGACAACGACCTGCGCACCCGCGCCGAGCTACTAGCGCGTTGGGAAGCGGGGTGGCACTGCCTGTTTTCAGCCTTAGATGCGCTGACGCCCAGTGACCTAGCACGCACTATTTACATCCGCCACCAGGGCCATACTGTTATGGAAGCCATCAATCGGCAGTTGGCGCACTACCCCTACCACGTGGGCCAGCTGGTATTTATCGGCAAGCTGGTGCAGGGCGAGGCGTGGCAGTCACTCTCCATTCCGCGTGGTGGCTCGGCGGCGTACAATGCGGAGAAGTTTGCCCTACCTCCTCACCAAGCGCATTTCACTGATGAGCACCTGGGGCAGCAGTAGCGTTTGATTCTCGTAACTTTGCCCGATGTCGAAGCTCCAGACCCTCGAAGACTTTTACCAGCAGAAAATCCATTGGCTGCCCGAAAACCTACGGCAAGATATTGGGCATTTCAACGTATTTCGGCTCGATGACTACGTGGGCCCCAAGGCGTGCAAGATGCCGTATAGCCGCAAGGATTTCTATAAAATCACGTTGGTGACGGGGCATAGCAACTACCACTTTGCCGATAAGACCATCGAACTGCGCGGCAACGCCCTCTTTTTTGCTAACCCGCTGGTACCCTACGAGTGGGAGCCGCTGAACGAGGACCAATCGGGTAATTTCTGCATTTTCACGGAGGCTTTTTTGCAGCGGCAGGGCGGCCCGCAGCCGCAGGATATGCCCATGTTTCGGCCCGGCGGGCAGCCCGTTTATTTCCTGACTGATGCACAGCTGGCTGTTATCAAGCCCGTGTTTGAGAAGATGGCTGCGGAGATAGAGTCGGACTATGCGTATAAGTACGACTTGCTGCGCACCTACGTGTTTGAGCTGCTGCACAGCGCGTTGAAACTGCAACCCGCCACCACGCTCTACCACGACAGCACGGCCGCCACGCGCATTGCCTCGCTGTTTGCGGAGTTGCTAGAGCGGCAGTTTCCCATCGAGGCGCCCGACCAGCGGGTGAAGCTGCGCAGTGCGGAGTCATTTGCCGGGCAGCTGGCCGTGCACGTCAACCACCTGAACCGCGCGCTGAAGGAAGTGACGGGCAAAACCACTACCCAGCTCATTGCGGGCCGCCTCGTGCAGGAAGCCCATGCGTTGCTCAAGCATACCGATTGGAACGTGGCCGAAATCAGCTACTGCCTGGGGTTTGAGGAGCCGGCCCATTTCAGCAACTTCTTTCGCAAGCACCTGGGGGTAGCGCCCTCGGCCATGCGGGCTGTTTGATTTTCGCAAGCATTGGTTTGAACTGGGCAAGCCGGCCGGCAGTAGGCACTTCTAGTTTTGCAGTATCAAAAACGCAAAACTTATGAGCACTCCCAAAACCTGGTTTGTCACCGGCGCTTCGCAAGGCCTAGGCCTCACGCTGGTTAAGCGCCTGCTGCACGAAGGCCACCGCGTGGCCGCCACTTCGCGCCACCAAGTCAGCCTTACCCAAGCCGTGGGCACCAATTCGGCGGCCTTCCTACCCCTGCAAGTTGACTTGGCCAACCCAGCCAGCGTGCAGCAGGCTATCGAGCAGGCTATCAGCACCCTGGGCCACCTCGATGTAGTGGTGAATAATGCCGGCTACGGCATCGGCGGCAGTATTGAAGAACTGACCGACGCCGAAACGCGCCAAGCCTTCGACGTGAATGTGTTTGGGGCGCTGAACGTGGTGCGGGCGGCCCTGCCACACTTGCGGGCAGCGGGCGCGGGGCACATCATCAATATTTCTTCCATCGCGGCGATTGCCGGTGCTACTGGCTGGGCCGTATATGCGGCTACCAAAGCGGCGCTGAGCAGCTTCTCGGAAGTGCTGGCGCAGGACGTAGCCAACTTTGGCATCAGGGTGACGGTAGTGGAGCCGGGCGCTTTCCGCACCAACTTCCTCACCACCGAATCACTGACGCTGCCGCAGCAACCCATTGCGGCCTACGAGGCTATTCGCACCTCGCACGCCAAGTACCTCGAAATGAATGGCGCGCAGGCCGGCGACCCCGAGAAAGCTGCCGCAGCCATCATGCAAATCACCACCGAAGCCAACCCGCCCCTGCACCTGCTGCTCGGCCAAGATGCCTACCAGCGCGCTACCCACAAGCTGGAGGTGCTCGGGCAAAACTTCCAGGCGTGGGAAGCACTCACGGCTTCCACTCAATTTGGGGGGTAGGGCCTACATGGGGCTTCATCCCGAAAGAGTGGGCGTTGGTCGACTAGCTTTTTTGGCTTGCAACTACGGTAAGACGCGCGGTATCGCGTCTATATACTGCACCACCCCCTTTTTAAGCTCTTAGCCATGCTTTATCTCTTCGGCCGCCTCGCCCTCAGCGATTCTTATTACTTCAACCAAGATTTCCACAGCGATGAATACCAAGAAAATATGGTTCGTGACGGGCGCCTCGAAGGGCCTGGGCCTGACGCTCGTGCAGCAGTTATTAGCCGCCGGCTACGCCGTAGCCGCCACCTCCCGCAATCTGGCCGAGCTAACGCAGGCTGTATCGGCTGCAACTGACCGCTTCCTACCCCTGCACCTGGACTTGAGCAGCGAGGCCAGCGTGCGCCAGGCCATCGAAGCCACTGTCAGCACGCTTGGCGGGCTCGATGTGGTGGTGAATAATGCCGGCTACGGCTTGCTGGGCGGCCTCGAAGAACTAAGCGACCAGGAAGCGCGCCAAAACTTCGACGTCAATGTGTTTGGCTTGCTACATGTGCTGCGCCAGGCTACCCCCCATTTGCGGCAGCAGCGCGGGGGCCACGTGTTCAATATCTCGTCTATTGGCGGGTTTTCGGGGGCTTTCCCGGGGTTCGGCATTTACTGCGCCACCAAGTTTGCGGTAGCCGGCCTCACCGAGTCGTACGCCGCTGAGGTAAAAGATTTTAACATCCGAGCTACGGTGGTATACCCGGGCTATTTCCGCACCGAATTTTTATCGTCCGGCTCGTTGGGCACACCCAAGAATCCCATCAACGCCTACCAGTCTATCCGCGACTCGCAGGCGGCGCACGAGCAGCAAATCAACGGCAACCAACCCGGTGACCCAGTCAAGGCGGCCCAGGTCCTCATGCAAGTAAGTGCGGCTGAAAACCCGCCCGTACACCTCTTCTTAGGCGAAGATGCCTACCAAGTGGCTGACCAAAAAATAGCCACTATACAGCACGACTTGCAGCAGTGGCAAGGGGTAGCCACGGCTACGAGCTTCCCGGTTGAGGCGTAAATACAACGCAGCCAAAACCGTTTGTCATGCTAACGAAGGAAGCCTCTTGTCAGCAGGTTATGTAGATGAAGCGGCCAAGATGTTTCCTGCACCGGCCTGACAGACGTAGTTCGTTGTAGTTAATTAGATAATTAAACCCATTAAAAAGCCCGCCCCTGAAATGCAGAGGCGGGCTTTTTCGTAAGCGATTAAGCGGCAATTATTGCCCCAATACAATCGCAAAAATCAACGGAGCGACGATGGTCGCATCGCTTTCGATGATGAATTTCGGCGTTTTCTCGCCTAGTTTGCCCCAGGTGATTTTCTCGTTGGGCACGGCACCCGAGTAGCTACCGTAGCTGGTAGTAGAGTCCGAAATCTGGCAGAAGTAGCCCCACAGCGGCACCGAGTGGCGCTGCAAATCTTGGTGCAGCATGGGCACCACGCAAATGGGGAAGTCACCAGCGATGCCGCCGCCAATCTGGAAGAAGCCGATTTTGCTTTCCTCAGTGGCAGTTTTGGTGTACCAGTCGGCCAGGTAAATCATGTACTGAATCCCGGTTTTCATGGTGTGCACGTTCTGGATGTCACCTGTGATAACGTGGCCGGCGTAGATGTTGCCGAGCGTCGAGTCTTCCCAGCCGGGGCAGATGATGGGCAGGTTTTTTTCGGCCGCCGCCAGCATCCACGAGTCTTTGGGGTCAATCTGGTAGTACTGCTCCAGCTCGCCCGAGAGCAGAATCTGGTAGAAGAATTCGTGGGGGAAATAGGCTTCGCCGGCTTTGTCGGCCTTCTCCCAAAACTTCAGTACCACGTGCTCGAGGCGGCGCATCGCTTCCTCTTCGGGAATGCACGTATCGGTCACGCGGTTCATGTGGCGCTTCAACAGCTCGTGCTCGTCGGCGGGGGTAAGGTCGCGGTAGTTGGGCACGCGCTCGTAGAAGTCGTGGGCCACGAGGTTGAAAATATCTTCCTCTAGGTTAGCACCCGTGCAGCTGATAACCTGCACTTTATCTTGGCGAATGAGTTCAGCCAGCTGAATACCCATTTCGGCGGTGCTCATGGCGCCGGCCAGGGTAATCATCATTTTGCCCCCTTCGGCAAGGTGCTTGTTGTAGCCATCGGCCGCATCAATGAGGGCAGCCGCGTTGAAGTGGCGGTAGTGGTGCTTGAGGAAATTGGTGATTTGCATGGAATGGGTGGGTATTTGGCCCTTTAAAATCAGTTGTCATGGCGAGTGCAGCGCAGCAAGTGCACCAAAACGAAGCCTGAACGACTCGTTCTGGTGCGCTTGCTGCGCTGCGCTCGCCATGACAAACGGGAAGAACGGAAAAGGGATTACGCCGGCTCGGCAATAATCAGATTATGGTTGGTGTAAATGCAGATGTCGGCGGCGATGTGCAGGGCATCTTCCACCATTTGGCGGGCGGTGAGGTGCGGCGCGTGCTTCTTAAGCGCCAGCGCGGCGGCCTGTGCATACATGGCGCCACTGCCAATGGCAGCCACGTCGGAGTCGGGCTCCAGCACGTCGCCGGTGCCGCTAATGATAAGTAGCTCGTCCTTATCGGCAACGACCATCATGGCTTCTAACTTACGCAGGTACTGGTCTTTGCGCCAATCCTTGGCCAGTTCAATGGCCGCGCGCTTGAGGTTGTTTCCGTACGCGCCGAGCTTTTCCTCGAAGCGGTCGAGCAGCATAAAAGCGTCGGCAGTAGAGCCGGCAAAACCAGTCACAACTTTGCCGTCGTTTAGCTGGCGCACTTTGCGCACGTTGTTTTTGGCTACGTGCTTATCCATGGTGGCCTGGCCATCGGCCCCGAGGGCAATCTGGCCGTTGTGGCGCACGCCGAGCACGGTCGTGGAGCGAATTTTTGGTAGCATGACGCAAAAATACAACCCCCTACCCCACCGGTGCCGAGCGAGCGCTAGAAAGACTTGCTTCTAAAGCATAAGAACGTCATGCTGAGCGCGGTGCAGCATCTTGCCTGGGCCGTTGGAATTCCTAATCCTACCGGCGTGGGCGAGATGCTGCACCAAGGCTCCGCATGACGTTCTATTTTTAGGCCCTGGCGGCAGGGCAGCCCCTACCCCCTCTAAAAGCGGGCTTGCAGCTTCGCAAAAAGGAAGCGGCCATTGCTGCCCATCTGCACGGGGTCCCAGGCGCCGCCGGTTTCGGTGGCCTGGGGATTGAAGAAGGTCGGGTACTTGTTGAACAGATTGGAGCTGCCCAGCGACAAGCGCAGCTGGTTGGTAAGGGCGTAGCTCAGGGCCACGTCGGTGGTGAGGCGGTGGCCGTAGTCGTTAAGGTCCTCGTTGTAGTCGTATAGCTTCACGCCGCCAAACTCCACAAACCGCACCAGCGCTCCGAAGCGCCCCAGGTTATAATCAAAGGTCAGGTTGATTTTATAAGGTGGCGCCGAGGCTTTTACAAACGCTTGCTCGCGCTGGCCAAAGAATACATCCTCCTTACCTGCGAGGCCGGGGGTAGTCTTTACATCCGTGACCAGCAAGCGGTTGAGGTTGGCGGCCAGCGTGGTGGTGAGGCGGCCGCTGCCTACCCCTATCGTGTTGGCCACCACAGCGTCGAGGCCCCAGGTGGTAGTTGAGGCGGCGTTGGCAAAGAACTGGGCCTGGCCCACGTTCAAGCCAGCCAGGGTCGAGCCAATGACATTATCGCTCTGGTCGAACGTGCCCGTGAGCACAATGCGGTCCTTGATGTGGATGTAGTAGCCATCCACCGTAAAGCTCAAAATCGAGCCCGCCCGGCCCGTAAAGCCCACGCTCGCCGACTTAGAGCGCTCCTGCGTGAGGGCCGGAATGCCCACCGCTCGCGACACCGGGCCATCGTTGCGGTCAAGCAAAATATCAATCGGCTTACCCCCTACTACGTTGGTAAACACCGTATTAAAATTAATTTGTGCCAGCGAAGGTGCCCGGAAGCCCGTACTCAGCGTGCCGCGCAACGAGAAGTTGTCGCTCAGTTTGAGGCGAGTGGCCACCTTGCCGGTTACGTTGCTGCCAAAGTCGGTGTAGTGCTCGTAGCGCACGGCGCCCTCTACCAGCCAAGCCTTGGTCACGTCGAGTTCGGCGTCGGCGTACACGCCCACGTTGTTGCGGCTGGCCTTCACTTCGTTGCGCGGCTGGAAACCAGGAAACCCCTGGGCACCGCCCGCTATCCCCGAGCCCGGCGCGTAGTTGGTGTAGGAAGCTGCTTCGCCGGCAAAAAGGGAGTACCATTCGCGGCGGTATTCGCTACCAAAGGCTACGTTCAGGCCCTGCAACACAGTCTTGTAATTGTGGCTGATGTTGAGGTCTACCACATCTTGCTGCAACTGGAAGCCGCCCGCATCGAAGCTCGTGGGCGAGGTAGCACCTAGGGTTGCATTCAGCGAATTGCGCACGCCGTAGTGAAAGCGATTCGAGCCGAAGCCATTGCTCAAATCCACGTCCCAGCCCCCAAAATTTCCGCGCACGCCCGCTACCCCCTGCCCGTCGAAAATGCTGCTGCTGATGATGGGGTCGAAGCCATTGGGATACAGCACCGCGTTGCTGCGCGGGTTCGGAATGGTATTGCCATTGGCGTCCGTTACCGTCGGAAACCGCGTGTAGGCATAGGCATCGCCTTTGCGCACGTTGATGCCGCCAAATACGTAGGCGTAAATATTCTCGCTTATCGGCAGCTTACTGTTGAGGTAAGCCGAGGTATTGAGGGCCTTGGGGTCGCCGTATTCGCGGCGCTGAATACCTTCCGTATTGGGCACGTTGGCCCGCTGGGTATGCTCGCGCTGGTTGTAATCGGCCGTGAGGTTGACGAAGCCACCCTTGCCCACGGCCACGCCGTAGTTGGCATTTACGTTGAAGTTGCCGCCGTCAAAATTCTTATCATCGAAACGATACTTGGCGGTGTAGGCGCCGTAGTTGGCGTTGGCCGTCAGCTCCTTAGTACTGGTTTTGAGCACGATATTGATGACGCCGGCAATGGCATCGGAGCCATACTGGGCCGATGCACCATCGCGCAAAATCTCAATCCGCTCGATGCTGGCGGCCGGAATCGTATTCAAGTCGGTGCCCGTGTTGCCGCGGCCCCGCGAGCCAAACAGGTTTACTAGCGACGATTGGTGCCAGCGCTTGCCATTCACGAGTACCAGCGTTTGGTCGGGGCCCAGGCCCCGCAGCGTGGCGGGGTCTACGTGGTCGGCGCCATCGGCGCCCGTTTGGCGGTTCGAGTTGAAAGAGGGCGCCACAAATTGCAGCAGTTGGTTTACATCGAGTTGGCCCGTCTTAGCCGTCACCTCGCGCACGTCGATGATATCAACGGGTGAGGGCGAATCAGTTACGGTGCGGTTGAGGCTGCGCGAGCCTACCACCTGCACATCTTCGAGGGCGGTATTGCCCGTGGCCAAGCGCACGGCAATAGGCCCGTCGCCAGCGCTCACCTCCTGGCCGGCGTAGCCCAGCGCGCTCACCACCAGCCGGGGCTGAGCGGTGCGCGCCCGCAGCACAAAGCGGCCGGCGCCATCCGTGCCCGTGCCGTTGTTGGTGCCTTTCTCCACAACCGTAGCTCCAATTACGGGGCGGCCGTCGGCGTCCAGCACTTGGCCCGTCAGCGTTCGGGTTTGGGCGCATACTACACTACTCGTTACCAGTAGTGGCAAAATCAGTAAGCTGTGCTTCATAGTGCCGGTGTATAAGTGTTTTTGGGGTGTCGGGCAAATATACACTCGTAGCTAAATGACCTTCTGATTAGGGGTCAGATTTAGAATAAAAACAAAAAACCAGCCTGGCAGGGCTGGTTTTTTATAGGGTCAATCAAAAACTATACTACCAAAGGCTAATTAAGGCCTCAGATGAGCATACGCATGGGGTCTTCCAACAGGCCTTTCAGCGTTTGCAGGAAGGCTGCGCCCGTAGCGCCGTCTACCACGCGGTGGTCGCAGCTTAGCGTCACCTTCATGATGTTGCCGATGGCCAGTTCGCCATTTTTCACCACGGCGGTTTGCTTGATGCCGCCCACGGCCAGGATGCAGGCATCCGGCGGGTTGATGATGGCGGTGAATTCGTCGATGCCAAACATGCCCAGGTTGGAAATGGTGAAGGTGCTACCCTCCCACTCGGCTGGCTGCAGCTTCTTGCTCTTGGCCTTACCAGCCAATTCTTTTACCTCAGTGGCAATCTGCGACATGCCCTTGCCGTCGGCATTGCGGATAACGGGTACCAGCAGGCCTTCGTCCACGGCCACGGCCACGCCGATGTTCACCACCTTGTTTTGACGAATACGGTCGCCGAGCCACGACGAGTTGATGGCCGGGTGCTGACGCAGCGCTACGGCCGACGCCTTGATAACCATGTCGTTGAACGACAGCTTCACCGGCGACAGCTCGTTGAGTTTCACGCGAGTTTCCATCGCTTTGTCCATCAGAATTTCCATCGTGAGATAGAAATGCGGCGCCGTGAACAGGCTCTCAGACAAGCGCTTGGCAATCACCTTGCGCATCTGCGACACGGGTGTGTCGGTGTAGGTGCCTTCGGCAGCGGCCGGCGCGGGGGCCGGAGTAGCGGCGGGCTTGGCCGCGGCCTGCTCGGGCAGCGCGGCCTGGATGTACTCGTTCGGGGCCGGCGCGGGGGTAGCGGCCGGCGCAGCAGCAGGGGCGGCTACGGTAGCCGGCTGGGCGTTTTGCAAGTCGCGCGACACGATGCGGCCGTTCTCGCCGGTGCCTTTTATCTGGCGCAGGTCGAGACCTTTATCCTTGGCGATGCTCTTGGCGAGCGGCGAGGCAAGCAGGCGGCCCGTGCTGGCAGGCTCGGCAGCCGCAGCGGGGGTAGGGGCAACGGCGGCCGGGGCGGCCGTCTCGGCCGGAGCCGCGGCGGCGGGGGCTGCGCCACTACTGCCGCCATTCAGCAAAGCCTGAATGTCAGCGCCTTCTTCGCCGATAATAGCTAGTACGCCATCGACGGCAACGGCTTCACCTTCCTTGGGGCCGGTGTAGAGCAAAATACCGTCTTCGTAATTTTCGAGCTCCATGGTGGCTTTGTCGGTTTCGACTTCGGCCAGCACGTCGCCGGATTTTACTTTGTCACCCACCTTTTTGAGCCAGGCCGCGATGGTGCCCTCGGTCATGGTGTCGCTCATTTTGGGCATGCGCACCACGGTGGCTTTCTTGCCGTTGGCGGGCGCGGCGGGGGCGCTGGGTGCCGGTGCAGCCTGGGCGGCTGGCGCGGGGGTAGGGGCAGCCGCCGGAGCGGGCGTTGGGGCGGGGGCAGGAGCTGCTGGCGCCGGAGCAGCAACCACTTGCGGCGCGGCACCACCGCTTTGGCCACCCAGCAAGCTGGCGAAGTCTTCGCCCTCGTTGCCGACTACGGCCAGCACGCCATCGACGGCGACGGCTTCGCCTTCTTTGGGACCGATGTAGAGCAGGGTGCCATCGTCGTAGTTTTCGAGCTCCATGGTGGCTTTGTCGGTTTCGACTTCAGCCAGCACGTCGCCGGATTTTACTTTGTCACCTACTTTTTTGAGCCAGGCCGCGATGACACCTTCGGTCATCGTGTCGCTCATTTTGGGCATCTTAATTACTACGGCCATGATGGGTCTGGGCTGCGCGGTTGCTATCGGAGTTGAGAAGGCCAAAATTAGGGCGAAAATTGGCGCCAACGCCAGCCGGGGGGCCAGCAAATTTTGGCGGACCTAAGTAAGCCAGCTTATTGCTGGTTACGGCGGCCCTTTTTACGAAGATAAGTGGCTTACATCCAAAAAATTGCGAATCGTGTAAAGCGAACCAGTATAGTGAAGCTTGTATAAGCCGAGGTTGTGGTGCTCGAAGCCATCCATGCAGCTGAGGGGGTAGCCCAGCAGCTGGCAAAGCAGCACGCGCAGGGCCCGGCCGTGCAGGCAAACGAGCACAATTTCGTCGTGCGGACGGCTTTGCAGCAGCTCGATAAAGGGGCGCTGGCGGGCCGCTACCTCGGCTGGGCTTTCGCCGCCCGGCAGGCGGGCGTGGGGGTTGCCGGCGGCCCACTGGGCCAGTGTTTGGGCGTACTCGGCGTCTTCCTGGGGCGTGATGCGGGTGCCCTCGCGCGTGCCCCAGCTGATTTCGTTGAGGGCGGCGTAGTGCTCGTGCGGAATGCCTTTATCGATAAAATGCTGCACCGATTGCTGCGTGCGCCGCAGCTCGGAGGTGTAGACGCGGGCAAATGGCACGTGCTGGTAGGCGGCCCAAAACCGCTCGGCCTGCTGGCGGCCTTTGTCATTGAGGCTAGAGTTGACGCCACTGCCCTGCACAATGCCTTGCACGTTGAAATCGGTTTGGCCGTGGCGAAGTAGGTAGAGCTGAATCACGAAGTAAAACGAAGGGGACGGATGCCTCGAAGGTAGAATGGCTGGGCTGCCAAGCTGCCTGGAATGAAGAAATTGCTGGTTTTTAGGTTGGCAAGCCCGATGGGGCCATGGGCACCGCGGCGCCGAGTAGCTTTGCAGCGAAACAAAGGAACGCTTCCTTGGTAAAGAAAGCGACGACTGGCCCGCCGCCGGGCACCGGCCAGTTGTCAATTTCGCTTAAATCTGTGATTCCGTGACGCTGGACGACGTAAAAACTTGGGTGGCCCACCGCCCTACCCTGGCCGACACGCTGGGCATTGAGCTTACCGCGCTTACCCCCGAGTACCTCGAAGGCCGCATGCCCGTTGATGGGCGCACGCACCAACCCATGGGCCTGCTGCACGGTGGCGCCTCGGTGGCGCTGGCCGAAACCCTAGGCAGCATTGGCGCGGCTACCCGCATCGACGTGACCAAGCAGGCCTGCGTGGGCCTCGAAATCAACGCCAACCACATCAAGGGCGTGCGGGCAGGCTGGGTGCGGGGCCGGGCCACGGCGCTGCATGTGGGCCGCACCACGCAGGTGTGGGAAATTCGCATTACGCACGAAGAAACGGGCGCCCTCGTCTGCATCAGCCGCATCACGATGGCCGTGATTGACCTGCCGGCTACCCAGGAAAAAGCAGCCTGATGCCGGTTCTCGAACCTCGCCAGCTACTTTGGCCCACCGCGGCAGCTGGCCTCGACGCCCAGGCCCGACTGCGCCACTTGGCGGCAGGCGCGCTGCGCACGAGCCGGCCACTGGCCATCTGGCGCGAGCCGGGCGCCGCGCACCCGCGCCTGCTGGTGGCCCGCTCGCTGGAGGCCACGTACACGGGCCTACCCCCTGCCCTCGATGGCCAAGCGCCGGCGGGCTTTGCCTTCTTTCCTTTTCGCGACTCTGACCACAACCCGGCGCTTTTTTTGCCCGCCGATGTGCAGTTTGATGTGGCTCGGCCCGACGCGGTGGTGGTATCGCCCGCTGCCCGCGACTTGGTACCGGCGCTTACGGCGTGGCTGGCCCTACCCCCCCTGCCCGAGCTGGCCTGGCACCACGGTGGGCAGCCCGCCCCGCCTGCCGCTACCGAGGCCGAATACACCCAGTTGGTGCGCACCGGTGTGGCCGCCATTAAGGCCAAGGAGGTGGTGAAAGTCGTGAGCTCGCGCGCCGCGCGCCTGCCCCTACCCCCTGGTTTTGACCCGCTGGTGGCCTTCGCCGAGCTGAGTGCCCGCTACGAGCGGGCGTTTGTGTCGTTGGTGAGCGTGCCGGGGGTAGGCACTTGGTTGGGCGCCTCGCCCGAAGTGCTGGCCGAAGTCACGGCCGATGGGCAGTTTCACACCATGGCCCTGGCGGCCACCCAGCCGTTGGTGCCGGGCCGGCTACCGCAAGATGCCATCTGGCGGCAAAAGGAGATTGAGGAACAAGCCCTGGTAGCGCGCTACATCGTGAGTTGTTTCAAGCAGTTGCGCCTGCGCGAATACCAAGAAACCGGGCCGCGCACCGTGGTGGCTGGGCAGCTGCTGCACCTGCGCACCGACTTTGAAGTGGACTTGAAAAACGTCCCCTTCCCCTCCTCCTTGGGCACCGATATGCTCCGCTTACTGCACCCTACCTCTGCCGTGGGCGGCATGCCCAAGGCAGCCGCTCTAGCATTTTTGCAGCGCTACGAAGGCTACGACCGCGCTTACTACAGCGGCTTTCTAGGGCCCGTAAACGTGGGGGCGCCGGGTGTTTCGCGTTTGTTTGTGAACCTGCGCTGCCTGCAAGTGCGCACCACCGAGGCCATACTATACGCCGGCACCGGCCTCACCGTAGACTCAGACCCGACGCGTGAGTGGCAGGAAACCGAGTATAAAATGCAAACCGTGGCGGCAGTATTGGCCATCTAATTAGCTCATTGCTCACAGGAAAAGCACGTCATGCTGACGAGGGAAGCAGCTTGTCAGGTTTGCGTACAGATTATTATATCCTAACAAGCTGCTTCCCTCGTCAGCATGCCAACTGGTTTTTCACTATCCGCCATGAATTCTCTCCAGGCCGTTTTTAACATCGCCGAAATTTGCGCCCAACACGGGATTACCGACGTCATTTTGTCGCCGGGTTCGCGCTCGGCGCCGCTCACGCTGGCGTTTGCGCGGCACCCGGCCTACCGCGGCAAGCTGCGCGTGGTGCCCGACGAGCGGGCAGCGGCGTTTATCGGCCTGGGCATCGCGCAGGCTACGCGGCGGCCGGTGGCGCTGGTGTGCACCAGCGGCACGGCGGGCCTCAACTACGCGCCGGCCGTAGCGGAGGCGTACTTTCAGCAGCTACCACTGCTTGTGCTCACGGCCGACCGCCCACCCGAATGGATAGACCAGCTCGATGGCCAGACCATCCGGCAGCGCGACTTGTACGGTGCGCACGCCAAGGGCACATTTGATTTCCCCGCTGATACCAGCCACGCCGATGCCAAGTGGCACGGCGAGCGCCTCCTCAACGAGGCCATTAACCTGGCGCAGGCTTTTCCGGCTGGGCCCGTGCAAGTGAATGTGCCGCTGCGCGAGCCCTTCTACCCCAAGCCGGGCGAGGAAATGGGCTACGAGCAGCAGGTCAAAATTATGCACGAAGACCAGACCAACGCCACCCTACCCCCCGCCGAAATCCTGACGCTGCGGCAGCTGTTGCGCCAGGCTAGCCGCGTGCTGGTAGTGGCCGGGCAGCAGCCCAGCAACCCTGGCCTAACTGCGGCGCTGCACGAGTTTGCTGCCGCGCGCCAAGTGCCGGTCGTGGCCGATGTCATCACCAATTTAGAGGGGGTAGCGGCCCTGCGGAAGCAAGACGTTTTTCTGGCTGGGTTGCCCAAAGAGCAGAAGGACGCGCTGCGGCCCGACTTGCTTATCACCTTTGGCCAGTCGCTGATTTCAAAGAGCTTGAAGCTATTTTTGCGCGATGCGGCTCCGGCGCAGCACTGGCATATTCAGCCCGCCGGGCCGGTGGCCGATACCTTTCGCAGCCTCACACGCATTATTCGGGTGCAGCCGGCGGCGTTTTTTCAGCAGCTGGCGGTCTTCGAAACCAAAGACTATAACCGGTCCGGGGGTTCGAATCCCTCCTTATCCGAATCTGTGCAAAAAGTTATCGTGGGTTCGAATTCCATCCTCTCTGCAAAAGCAGAAACCGGTTCGAATGCTAGCGCAACCACCGAGCTAGCTATTACCTGGCCGCGGGCCGATGCTGCGGCCACGCAGTTTTTGACCAATTTCTTCGCCGCCAAAGGCCAGCCGTTCAACGAGTTCACGGCCTTTTACCAAACCCTGGCGGCGCTGCCCGATGCCACGGCCTTGCACTTAGCTAACAGCATGGCCGTGCGCTACGCCAATATTATTGGCTTGCCTGCGGGGCAGCAAATTGAGGTGTTTGCCAACCGCGGCACCAGCGGCATCGACGGCTGTAACAGCACGGCGGTGGGCGCGGCGCTGGCCCAACCCGAGCGGCCGGTGGTGCTGCTGACCGGCGACGTGGCCTTCTTCTACGACCGCAACGCCTTCTGGCACAACTACCCTACCCCCAACCTACGGGTCGTGCTCTTCAACAATCACGGCGGCGGCATTTTCCGGCTCATCGACGGGCCGCGCCAGCAACCCGAACTGGACGAGTTTTTTGAAACCACGCAGGCGCTCACGGCCGAGAACCTGTGCCGCGATTTTCAGCTGCGCTACCTGCCCGTAGCCTCGTTTGCCGAACTTGAAGCGGCGCTACCGGTTTTCTTTGCGGCCGAAAGCGGCGCGGCGGTGCTCGAAGTTTTCACCGATAGCAAGACCAACGCCGCTTTTTTTGAGGACTACCGCAAGGCGGCGAAAGCTGCTTTCGCTTGAAAACCAATCCATTGAGCGTCATATTGAATGCCGAAAAACAGCTGGCGCGCGTCGTGGCACAACCCTAACGCTGCGCGCCAGCTACCCCCTGCATTCAGCCTGACGTTCTATATATTTTCTCTTTTAACCTATGTCTGAACCCATTCAGTGGACCCCCATTAAGGAGTTCCAGGAAATCCTTTTCTCCCAGCACGGGGGCATTGCCAAAATCAGCATCAACCGGCCGCAGGTGCACAACGCCTTCACGCCGCTCACGGTAGATGAAATGATTCAGGCGATGGACATTTGCCGCAACCGCACCGATATCGGCGTCATCATCCTAACCGGTGAGGGGGGTAGGGCCTTTTGTTCGGGCGGCGACCAGAGCGTGCGCGGCCATGGCGGCTACGTGGGCGAAAATGCGGTGCCGCGCCTAAACGTGCTCGACTTGCAGAAGATGATTCGCAGCATTCCCAAGCCCGTAGTGGCCATGGTGGCGGGCTGGGCCATTGGCGGCGGCCACGTGCTGCACGTAGTCTGCGACCTGAGCATTGCGGCCGATAATGCGCGCTTCGGCCAGACGGGCCCCAACGTGGGCTCGTTCGACGGGGGCTTTGGCGCCTCTTACCTCGCCCGCGTAGTAGGCCAGAAAAAAGCCCGCGAAATTTGGTTTCTCTGCGACCAGTACGATGCCCAAGAAGCCCTCGACATGGGCCTGGTAAATAAGGTAGTACCGCTCGACAAGCTCGAAGAAACCACCGTAGCTTGGTGCCACAAGATGCTGGAGAAAAGCCCCTTGTCGTTGCGCTTGCTCAAGTCGGCCTTCAACGCTGAGCTTGATGGCCAAGCCGGCATTCAGGAATTGGCGGGCAATGCGACGCTGCTCTACTACCTCAGCGACGAGGCTAAAGAAGGTAAAAACGCCTTCCTGGAGAAGCGCAAGCCCGATTTTGACAAATTTCCGAAGTTTCCGTAGCGTCCGTTAGGCCTTGCGTGCTACTACCCTGCTTTTCTGCTTGCCAGAGAAGCAGGGTATTTTTTTTGGTAATGGTGTGCAATCCAACTTGTTGTGGCATCCTAAGCGCAGGGACTTCACCTAATCCAGCATGGCGTATGACAGCTACCACTTCCTTTCCGGCAAAAATGGCCACTTGTTTGGTGGCGGGGTTGACTTGCGCAGCATTTTGGTTGCTTCTAGGCAATGGGGGAGGCATCCCCTGGCTGCCGCCGACGCTTGTTTTTTCGTTGGTAGCGCTATCGCTGGTGGCAGCCGGTGGGCTGCTAGCGTGGTGGCAAGCCGGCGAAGCCCGGTGGCCGGTTGCTGCCAAAGTTGGGCCTTGGCTGCAAGAGGCAATTTGTTATCTCACAGCGTTTAACATCGCCTGCTTTGGGTGGAAAAAGCTGTTTGGCCTCCAGTTTATCGTGCCCCCCGCCATTGCTAGTCAGCCCATGAACCAGCAGTCGGGCGAGTGGCTAACCTGGTACTATTTCGGTTATTCGCCCACTTTTGGGCTTCTACTGGCCCTCATTCAATTAGCGGGAGCGGGGCTGCTGCTTTTTCGCGCTACGCGGCTGCTCGGCGCCGTCATTCTGACGGCTTTTTTACTCAACCTTACGCTAATTGATATTTGCTACCACCTCAACGCCGGGGCGGTTGTGCAGGCCGTTGTCGCCACCCTCGACGTGCTGTTCATCATGTGGCTGCACTACGCGCGGCTCTTGGCTATTTTCTTGCCAACTGCCGAGCCAGAAACTGCAAGTGCTACGCGAACACTGCCTGGCAACTTGGTCAGAATTTCGGCAATCTTATTGTCGCTGCTATTCACATTTTACTTAAGCATTCTACTTAAGTAAGTAGCTAACAAAGGGTTATTTAACTCATTTCAGCTGCGTGCTAAAAACTAAAACCCAACGCGTGCAAACCCGCGCACCAGCCTGAAAAGAACCGCAACCGCTCTTGCTTGCGCCATTTTTTCAGCGCTTTGGCGCGGGTCTTGACGGCGGCTAAAATGGGGCACGGCGCAACAGTAGGGTCGAGCGCACTACTTCCAGTAGCCAGTACCAATTCGGGGGCGGGTTGCAGGGAAGGTTGCATGATAGGGAAGGTTTAGTGTGGGGTAAGTATACGTGGTTTTTTCTTGAAAAGCAAGTACTCACTCACTGCTAAATTCTTAAAACTTACCATAGCTAGCCGCGTACTTTGCAGCCTATCTCCTTCTTTGCTACCATGAAAAAGCCTTTGCTGCTGGCGCTGCTAAATATTCTCTGTTTTTCGCAGGCCTTCGGGCAAGCTGCTGTGCCTAAGGCTACAGCGCCTACGCCTTTTATGCATCCGGCTTGGATAATGCAGGGCAACATCTACGAGGTGAACGTGCGCCAGTATACCCCCGAAGGCACGCTCAATGCTTTTGCCAAGCACCTCGACCGGCTGCAAAAAATGGGGGTAGAGACGCTGTGGTTCATGCCCTTGAATCCTATCAGTAAGCTCGACCGCAAGGGCAGCCTGGGCAGCTACTACGCCGTGGCCGACTACACCAAGCTCAACCCCGAGTTTGGTACCATGGCCGACTGGCAGCGGTTGGTGGAGGCTATTCATGCCCGCGGCATGAAGGTGATTATCGACTGGGTGCCCAACCACGTGGGCGCCGACAACCGCTGGCTGACGCAGCACCCCAGCTTTTTTATGAAAGACAAGGAGGGCAAGCCAGCCGTGGCCTTCGACTGGGCCGATACGCGGCAGCTCGACTACCGCAACCCCGAAATGCAGGACAGCATGATTGCGGCTATGCGCTACTGGGTGAGCAGCAGCCACATCGACGGTTTTCGCTGCGATGTGGCCTGGAACGTGCCGGCTACCTTCTGGCAGCGCGCCATTCCGGCGCTGCGCCAAAGCAAGAGCTTGTTTATGCTGGCCGAGGGCGACAGCGCCTACCTGCCCCGCAGCGGCTTCGACGCGGTATACCCGTGGCACATGTTTAAGGCGATGGGCACGGTGGCGGCGGGCAAGCGCCCGGCCACGGTGCTCGACAGCATTTGGCAGGAGCAAAACCGGCTCTACCCCAAGGGCACAATGGAGCTGTACTTCACTAGCAACCACGACGAAAACACTTGGAACAAAGCCGATTATGGCCTATTCCCTGGCCGCGTGCACGCGCCTTTTGCCGTGTTTACCCAGACCATGGGCGACGCGGTGCCGCTCATTTACAGCGGGCAGGAAGAGCCGGTGCTGCGGAGCCTCCAGTTTTTTGACAAAGACCCGATGACTTTGGGCAAGTACCAACGGGCCAAATTCTACCAAACCCTCTTGGCCTTGCGCAAGCGCAGCCCGGCGCTGGCCGCCGATGCGTCATTTCGGAAAGTCAACGTCGGCGATGAGCGGGCGGTGTACGCGTATGTACGCGAAAAAGCGGGTAAGAAAGTGCTGGTTATCCTAAACTTGTCAAACAAGAATCAGACTATTACTGTGAAGGAAAAAGCCTTACAAGGCAAGCCCTACAACCTATTTATGTACACCAACGAGCCGCTAACGAGCAAGCCCTGGCAAGTGGAGCCCTGGGGCTACGTGGTGTACGAGTACGGCAAGTAACCTAGCAGGTACTAGGGCAGTTTGTGCGGACCTTGCTCAGCTTTGAGCCCTAAGCTTGCCTGCCATGACCGACGAGGAATACCACCAGAACATGCAGCGTTTTCGGCGCAGGCACTGGCTCCACTTTGGGGTGCAAGGCGGGCTGCTGGGTGGCGCGGCGCTGGCTGGGCACCACCAACCTGTTGCGCTGGCGGCCATCGATTCGCGGCTGGCTACCTGGCCCGTGCTACTCGCGCTGCTTGTGGCGGTGCCACTGGTGAGCATAGTGCTGTATGCCGTGTGCCAAAGCATTAAACCTAATCTGCGGCGGCCCTACGCCGAGAATATGCGCA
Source organism: Hymenobacter ginkgonis (assembly GCF_009755225.1). Taxonomy (GTDB): domain Bacteria; phylum Bacteroidota; class Bacteroidia; order Cytophagales; family Hymenobacteraceae; genus Hymenobacter; species Hymenobacter ginkgonis. Next base: position 242,713 of record NZ_WQKZ01000003.1, on the reverse strand, counting down.
TTTACCAGAGCCGGCTCGTGGTGCGCAACAGCCTGCTGGGGCTGCTGGGCCTACCCCTGCTCGCGGTCTACATCCTTACGCACCACGCGGGGGCGCTGGTTGCCTACGGCGCCCTGCTGCTACTTTTGAGCCGCCAGACAGTGCCCTCGGCCAAAACTTACCAGCGCTGGCTCCTGAGCTAGCGCCCGCGCGGCGGCCAGATAGCTGCGCGCGCGGATTTTTCGTTTGCCCCCCATGCCTACCCCCAACCTCCCAACCTCCCTGCTGCTCAACGGCCGCGAATTCAGCTACGACGCCATTCAGCAAACCCCTACCCCCCACGCCAGCCTCAACGGCTACGAGGCGCGGGTGCTGGAGCTGCTGCGCCAGTGGCTGACGGGTGCCCAGGAGTTTGGCTTGCGCACTTCGGGCAGCACGGGCCAGCCCCAGCTTATTGTGCTGAAGCGGCGGCAGCTGGCGGCCTCGGCGGCCCGCACCGGCGACTACTTCGACCTGGGGCCCGGCGACCGGGCGCTGGTCTGCCTCAACTGCGAGTTTATTGGGGGTAAAATGATGCTGGTGCGCGGCCTGGAGCGCCATATGCACCTGACTATTGTGGAGCCGCACGCCGACCCATTTGATTTCGTGCCGGCCGAGGCCGAATTTGATTTTGGGGCCTTTGTGCCCTTGCAGCTGCGGGCGGTGCTGGCGGCGGGGCGAGCGCCGCGGCTCAATAAGCTGCGCGCCATTTTGGTGGGCGGCGCAGGGGTAGAGCCTAGTTTGCTGCGCGAGATTCAACATCTCAAGGTGCCGGTGTACCTCACGTATGGCATGACCGAAACGGCTTCGCACATGGCGCTGCGCCGCCTCAATGGGCCCGACGCCAGCCCGCACTACCGCGTGCTGCCCGGCCTGCACCTGGGGCAGGACGAGCGCGGCTGCCTCACGGTGCGCGGCGACGTGACGGACGACCAGCTCATCGTCACCAACGACCGCATCGAGCTACTTGATAAACACACCTTTGACTGGCTCGGGCGGGTCGATTTTGTTATCAACTCGGGCGGAGTGAAGGTGCAGGCCGAGAAGGTAGAGCAAGTGCTAGATGTGGCCCTGGCTGAGTTGGGGCAGTCGCGCCGCGCCTTTGTGGCCGGGCGGCCCGATGAGCGCCTCGGCCAAGCCGTGACGGCCTACGTGGAGGGCACCGCCCTACCCCCCGCCGCCGAGCAAAGGCTGCTGGCCTTGCTGGGCCAGCGCCTCGATAAATACGAGCAGCCGAAGGCCGTGGTATACGTGCCCACGTTCCGGACAACGGCTTCGGGTAAGCTCGACCGGGCGGCTACGCTGCGCGGCAGCGCCCCGGCGCGGCGCGGCGCGGCGGGCCAGCCCTGAGCACGGGTGGCAGGTGCCGTGCACCTCACTTTCCGCTGGGCATCCCTACCCCCGCCACCCAAGCCAAGGCGGGAGCGGCGGTTTACTGCTCCGGCTGGCCAGTGTGGCGGGCTAGTATTTGGGCTTGACTGGCAGCTACTTAAGAGCAAAGAAGTACTGGTGAGCCTTGGTTTGAGTAGGCGAAGTGTAATTTTGACTTGCATGACTGACCAAAATTCTCGTGGGTTCGGGAAACGGGCCAGCGGGTTTTTACTGCTGCTGGCCCTGGCTTTTTCCACTGCCCACGCCCAAACTAATTCGGCCACCACGCCAGCCGCCGACACCACGGCTACGCCGGTGGTAGCCCCCGCGGCCGGTTCGTCGAGCGGCATTCCTTCCTCCGAATTTGAAACCTACACCGTGAAGGAGAGCGGGGTGCGCTACACGGCCACGCTCACGGGCATCTATACCACGGGCACCGTGGAGCGCTCGTACTTCACCACCAGCCAAACCGGCAATTTCAAGCTGAGCACGCACTGGCTGCTGCCCACATCCTTTTCGTACAGCTACGGCAAGCAAGATGGCTTGCTGCGCGAGCGCGAGCTACAAGGCCTGCTTACGCCCACCTACCAAAACGGGCGGGTGAAATACTACCTGCTGGCCAATGCCGAGCGTAGCAACCTGCGGGCCATTGCACAACGCTTCGTGACGGGCGCGGGCGCGGGCTACCAGCTCTACATCGACACCCTGCGCAACGAGATAGGCCTGAGCCAGTTTGTGCTCTACGAGCACACCGAGTACCTGGAGGGCTTGCGGCGCGAAGTACCCCGCAGCTCTACGCGCCTCAAGCTGCGCTACACGGCCGGGCCGGTGGTGCTGTCGGGGCTACTATACTACCAGCCCTCGCTGCAGGATTTTGCCAACGACTACCGCCTGAATTTAACCAGCGGCGTCAATTTTAACCTGAGCCGCCACCTGGCCCTGACGGCGGCTTATGCCTACTCCTACGAAAGCATTGCGGTGGAAGGCCGCGCCCCCGGCAACAGCAACCTCACGATTGGGTTTACCTACGTGGCGGGCAAGTAGCTGCTCGGCAGGCGCTTACTTAATGGCCATAAAATTTCAACCGGTCGCGCTTGCTGAGGCCGTGAATGCGGAGGCCATCCTGCGAGAATAGCGGCTCTTGCTTGCGCACCAGCCGAATAAGCGGGCCAATGAGCACCTTGGCGCGCAGGTAAAAAATGGGGCCGCTGAGTTCGCGCCGCACAATGGGCGGCACAAACAGCGTTTGGCGCCAGCCTGCCCCCGCCCCCAGGCTAGCCCAGGAAAACAGGCGCATTTGGGCGGCCACCGATGGCTCGACCAAGGCAATAAAATCGCGGGGGCTGCGAATGCGGTTGAGCGCCTCGTCGGTGTACTCGACGCGCACCGTGCCCATGCCACTTTGCACGTTGCCGGTGAGCTCCCAGCGGGCATTTTCCAGTATTACGTACTCGCCGTAGAGGGCCACGTTGTAGAAGCGCAGGGTAGCATCGGCCTCCTCAGCGGCATTGTCGGGCGGCTCGAGGCGGGTAGGGATGCGGCTACTGAGCAAGTAGATGGCCGCGCCGGTGCGCACCCGGCCCTTCCACTCGAGGCCCAGCTTGAGGCCATTGATAGTGCAGAAGTGGCTGTTGATGATGGAGTAACGCGAGTCGTACTGTACCACTAGCCGGCGCCGCTCAAACACCCGCGCTGGCCGCAGCGAATCGGGTGGGGCAGTAGTAGGCGCCGCTGCCGCGGGCACCGCCGCCCCGGCTGCCAGCCCGGCCACCAGTAGCCACCGAAGCGCCGCCAGCCGCCGAAAGCACTGATTAATAAGAGAGAACAGGTAACACTTCGACTTCACACAGCGGGTGCGCGGCGCCGGCCAAAACCGTTCCGCGCGGGGGTAGCAGGGCTTAACAGCCGGACTGGCATTAGGGTTGTAAGGCTTTTTCGAGGGCCTCGTCGCTGGCCGGGCGGGCCGAGGGGTGGGGCGGGGAACTGAGCACAAGGCGGCCATCGCGCCCAATGAGCCAGTAGCTAGGAATAGATTTCACACCAAACGCCTTGGCAGCCAGCCCATTAAAGGCTGCCGCATCGTGTAGCTGCACGGCATTGGGGGTAGGCGTGTGCTTGGCAGCTACGTAGGCCTGCCAATCGGCGGTTTTGCTGTCGAGCGACACGTAAAGAAAAACCACGTCGCGGCCCGCAAACTTTTGGCGCAGCGCCAGGCTGGCGGGCATTTCGGCCAGGCAGGGCGCGCACCAGGTAGCCCAAAAATCGAGGTATACTACCCGGCCCTTAAAATCGCTGAGTGACACGCTTTTACCGCTGGCATCCTGCAAGGTAAAGTTAGGCGCAGGCTGGCCGCTCATCAGGGCCGCGTGCGCCCGCAGGGCTTGGCGCAGGGTACGGGCGATGGTCGAATCGTGGTTGTGGGCCCGAAAATCGGCCAGCAGCGGCCGAATATCGGCGTGCTCGTACTCGACCTTGCTCAGCAGGTACTGGCCCACGGCCACGTCGCGCACGCGGCCATCGCCGAGGGCATCGGTGGCGAGTTGGTAGAGGCGGCGGCCGGCGGTGGGGCCGGTGGGCAGGTTGCCGTCGGGCCCGTTGAGCTGGGTGAAGCCGTAGGTCATGAGCAAGCTCTGGAAGCTGGCCCGCACCAGGGCCGAATCCTGGGTGTAGAGCTGCATTTCGGGCAAGAAATCGTAGTAGCCGACCGGCACCGTGGCGTAGCCCTCGCGCCGCCTTGCCTCCGGCTGCCGCGAGTAGTAGCTCAGCAGCGAGCTCGCCCACTCGTAGCCAATGGCCTGCTGCTGCTGGCGCACAAAGGCCGCCGGCAGCGGGTGCGTAGCCGCGTAGGCCTGCAGAATAGCCAGCCGCCGCTGGCGGTAGGCATCGGCCAGTTGGCGCAGGTCGGCGGCGCTGAGGCGGGCGGCTTGGGTATCAGGCGTTTGGCGGGCTTCGTCGTCGTGGGCAGCTTGGTGAGCAGTTTGGGCTAGGTAGGTGTTGGCGTTGGCCCCACGCCCAGTAAAGGCCAAAGTTTGGTCAAATTTGGCGGCGTCGAAAGCCAAGTGCAGGTTGTCGCCCGGCGTCAGGTAGAGGTCGGCAGCCTCCTTTTGGTAGCTCAGGCGTGCCTCGCCCGCGGTGGTGAAGCCCGGCAGGGGGAGGCGAAAATCGCCGGTTGGGCTCAGCTTGGCTTCTACCGTTTTGGTGAGGTGCCCCCGCCAGTCGGGCGCGTAGCTGAGGCTGATGGTTTTGGCCGTGGGCTTATCCACGTGGCCGCTCACTACGGGTGCCGCCCCCACCGGTGCCCCCGTAGCCCGGAAGGGTGGCGCCTTAAATGCAATAGGCATGGGCGGGCGCGCCACCTGCGCCCCGGCTACCTGCGGCAACGCGGCAGCCATTGCCAGCAGCCAGCCGCCTACCCCCCCTGCCCTAAGCCAGGCCCCGCAGCCCTCCGGTATAATGCGCATAATTCTAGTGAGGTGGCCGCACTTGGCAAGCCGCTTGGGCAAAGATAACGGCCCCGCGCCGGGGCAGTGGGCCGGCGCTTCGCCCGGCGCGGTGGGCGCTTGGCCGGCCCGCGCGGGCGCTTGGCCCCGGTTGGGCTAGCGCCAGGGGGTAGGCGCTGGGTAAGTTTGACGCAGTTCTACCGCTTTCCTGCTGCGCCATGCTCCTCACCCCCGCCCATCTTTTTGCTCTGGCCAATCCGCTCGCCCTGCTGGGCTGGGCGCTGCTCGTACTGGCCCCACGCTGGCGCTTCACTCGCGCCCTGGTGCTGAGCGGCGCGTGGCAGCTGGGGCTGGCGGTGGCCTACGCGGTGCTCATTGCCACGCACTACCTGGGCGCGCACGGCGGCGAGGGCGGCTTTGGCTCGCTGGCGCAGGTGGCGGCGCTCTTTCACGACCCTTGGGCGCTGCTGGCAGGCTGGGTGCACTACCTGTGCTTCGACCTATTTGTGGGCGCCTGGGAAGTGCGCGATGCCCAGCAGCGCGGCCTGCCGCACGGGGCAGTGGTGCCGGCGCTGGTGCTCACCTTCCTGTTTGGGCCGGTGGGACTGCTGGTGTACTTCGGCAGCCGGGCCGCTTTTGGTAAAAAACAACTTTCTTAACCCTTTAGTCCTCAGCTGCATGGAAACGCTGCACGTCGTCAACTTCTCGCCCGCGTCCGCCCCTTCGGCCTCCGGCACTTCGCACCCTACCCCCTCGCTTTGGCAGCAGGCCGCCGACGGCCTGCGGGTGCTGCACCGGGTCAACCCAGTGCTGTCCTGGACGGGGTGGCTGCACATCGGGTTGGCTGGGGTAGCGCTGGCGCTGCTGCCCCTCGACCACCGCCTCATCACAGGCGCGCCCGCCTGGGTGAAGCCGCTTAAGTTTGCCCTTTCCATCACGGCCTACGTCTGGACGCTGGGCTGGCTGCTGGCCGACTTGCCTACCCCGGCCCAGCGCGCGGTGCGCCGCATCAGCGCGGGCGTGGCCCTGAGCATGGTCGTAGAAATAGGCGTGATTTTTCTGCAGGCCGGGCGCGGCACTTCGTCGCACTACAACCAGAGCAGCGCCCTGAACGGGCTGCTGTTTGGCCTGATGGGCATTTTTATTCTGGTTAATACCGTGCTGACCGCCTGGGCCTTGTACTTGGTGTGGCGGCACCGGCCGCACGGGCCGGCGGGCTACGTGTGGGGCGTGCGGCTGGGGCTGCTGGTCTTCTTAATAGGCTCGCTGCTGGGGGGCTTCATGATTCATAACGCCAGCCACACGGTGGGCGCCCCCGACGGTGGCCCCGGCCTACCCGGCCTGGGCTGGAGCACCCGCGCCGGCGATTTGCGCATCGCGCATTTCTTGGGGATGCACGCCTTGCAGGCGCTGCCGCTGCTGGGCTGGGCACTCAGCCGCTGGGCGCCGCGGCGGGCGGTGGCGCTCACGTGGCTGGGTACGGCACTGTATGCGGCGGCGGTGGCCGGGCTGTTTGTGCAGGCTATGGCGGGCCGGCCGCTGCTGGCCGGCCGCTAGCAGTGGCATTTGCCCCGACCTTCGCCCGCAGCATGAACGACCGACGCTTTCTCCTCTTCGGTATTCCGGGCATGGCCGCCCTGTCTTTGGTGCCGCGCGGGGTGCTTAGCTTGCCAGTGCTGCCGTTCTGGCCGGCGTCCTACGCGGTTTCGCTCACCTTCACGCTGGCGCTGTGGCTCGGCAACCGCCAGCTGTGGCAGTGGCTGCTGCGGCGCTGGCCCGAGGCCGCCGACACGGCCCGCCGCTTGTGGTGGCTGGCTGGCCTGGGCGTGGCCTACACCCTGGCCACTACGCTGGGGCTGGGCGCGGCCATTGTGGGGTGGCAGGGCGGCCGGCTGCGACTACCCCAGGAGCTACGCGAAATTGGCCTCAACCTGGTGGCGACCTTCATTGTGCTGCTGCTCTACGAAAGCATGCATTTCTTTCAGCAATGGCAGGCCAACCTGCGCCGCGCCGACCAGCTAGCCCGCGCCCAAACCCAGGCCCAGCTCGACGCCCTGGCTCAGCAGCTCGACCCGCATTTTCTGTTCAATTCCTTGAACACGTTGGCTGCCCTCATCGAGCCCCAGAACGAGCCGGCCCAGCACTACGTCGAGGGCCTGGCCGATGTGTACCGCTACGTGCTGCTGAGCCGCGAGCGCCCCACCGTGCCGCTGGCCGAGGAGCTAGCCTTTGTGCAAACCTACGTGGCGCTGCAAAAAGTCCGGTTTCGGGAGAATGTGCAGGTGCACTACCACATCCCTACCACCGCCCTGGCCCAGCACGTGGCCCCGCTGAGCGTGCAGCTGCTGGTGGAGAATGCCCTGAAGCACAACGAAGCATCGCAGGCCCGGCCGCTGCACCTGCGCCTCGTGGCCGATGCCGCCGCCACCGTGCTGCGCGTCGAAAACGCCTGGCAGCCCCGCACGGCCGGCCTGGCGCCCAGCACCAGCACCGGCCTGGCCAACGTGCGCCAGCGCTACGCGCTGCTCGGCGCCGCCCAGCCGGTGGCCGTGGAGCAGGCGGCCGGCATCTTTGCCGTTACCCTACCCCTGCTGCCGCCCACTTAGCCCGCCGATGTCCCCCTTCCGCATTCTCATTTTTGAAGACGAATACCCAGCCGCCGAGCGCCTCCAACGGTTGCTAACGCAGGCCGCGCCCACGGCCCAGGTGCTGGCCGTGCTCGACACCGTGGCCGGGGCGCTGGCCTGGCTCGACCAGCACCCGGCGCCCGACCTCATCCTCAGCGACATTCAGCTGGCCGACGGCCTCAGCCTCGACGTGTTTGCCCAGACGGTGGTGCGCAGCCCGGTCATCTTCACCACCGCCTACGACCAGTATGCGCTGCAAGCCTTCAAGGCCAATAGCATCGATTATTTATTGAAGCCACTGAAGCTACCTGAGCTAAAAACCGCGCTCGACAAACTAGCCTTCCGGGCCCAAAGCCATGAGGCAAAAGCGGCGCCAGACGACGCGGCAAAAGCCCTTGCTACCCCCGATTTTCTCCCGCAGAACTATGCCCTGGAGCGGTTGCTCGACGCGCTGCCCCGCCCGCAGCAACCTTACAAAACGCGCTTTTTAGTGCGCCAGGGCGAGAACTTCCTACCCCTGCCCGCCGCCGAAGTGGCCTGGTTTCAGAGCCGCCACGAAACGACCACGCTCGCCACCCACGACGGCCGCCGCTTCGTGGTCGTTTATACCTTGGAGCAGCTGGAAGCCCTGCTCGACCCTACCCTCTTCTTCCGGCTCAACCGCCAGGTGCTGGCCCAGCTGCCGGCCGTGCGCCGCCTGGTGCCCCACTTCGGCGGCAAGCTGCTGGTCGAGCTCAGCCCTACCCCCTCCGCCGGCGATGAAGTGCTAGTAAGCAAGGAGAAAGCCGCCGCCGTCAAGAGCTGGCTGGAGGGGTAAAGCAGCCGCTTGCAGCTACGGTAGGCTACCCCCTACCTATCGAGCCAGCTTTTGAATACGCTCACTTTTTCGCGGCTCACCAGCACGGGGCCTTCGCTTTCGGGCGGCGCGGGCTTGAGGATGGTTTGCAGGCGCGAATTAGTGTAGTGAATAATGTCGTGGATGGCCGCTTGGCGAGCCAGATAGGCGCGGTTGAGTCGGAAAAACTGGGCCGGGTCGAGCAGGGTTTCCAGCTGCTCCATCGTGTAGTCTACCACGTACTTGCGGCCGTCGGTGCTTTGGAGCAGGGTCGTTTTTTCGAGGCTAAAAAAGTACGCCACTTGCTCCACCGTCACCACCTTGAGGTGCTCGCCTATGCGCACCACAAACTGCGTTTTGTAAGTGGCCGTGGGCGCGGGCTGGCGTAATTGCTGCACCAGCGCCGCCAGCGTAGCGGCGTCCAAGCCCGGTACAACGGGCGCGTTTGTGCTGGAAACCGAACCTTTTATACTAAATCCAGTGGTTTCGGGAGTATTTGGGCCGATGCGCTGCCGCAGTTTGGTGAGCGCCGCTTGCAATTCCTCTTCGTCGATGGGCTTCAGCAGATAATCGACGCTGTTTACTTTGAAGGCCCGCAGCGCATACTGGTCGTAGGCGGTGGTGAAGATGACCGGGCAGGTAATGGCTACCTGCTCAAACAGCTCGAAGCTGAGGCCGTCGGCCAGGTGAATATCCAGAAATAGCACGTCGGGCGCGGGGCCAGCTTGCAGCAGCGCCACGGCCTGCGCCACCGACTCGGCGGGGCCCAGCACGGTGAGTTCCGCTACGTGTTTGTGCAGCAGTGCAGTGAGGCGGCGAGCGGCCAGGGGCTCGTCTTCGACAAGTAATGCCAGCATGGCAAGGGCTTAACTAAAGGGAGAGGGGTAGGGAGAAATCAGCGGCGGGCCAGGCTGTCGCGCAGTTGCCTCAGCCGCTGGTTAAGGGCGGCCGCCTGGTAGAAATAATTGGTGCGGGCCAGCTGCGCCACCTCGCCCTGGTTGGAGCTGGCCAGCCGAAAAATAAGGTTGCGGCTGTGCAAGTGCCAAGCCTCGGCGGGCGGGGCCAGCAGGCGCACCACCAGGGTGGCTTCGAGCAGCGGCTGAAACGCGCTGGTGGCCGCCGCAATGGGCCGCAACTGCTGCAAAGCCGGCAGCAACGTGCGCAGCTGCGCGGGCGCGCGCGCCTGAAACGGGCGCGCCGGAGCACCTCCTTCACTGCCCACGAGCGGATACAGGGTGATACTTTCGAGGTCGGCGGGTGTGGCCTGGCGCAGGGCCTTTTCGACGGCCGCGCGCTCGTTGGGCACGGCCCCTTTGCGCACCAGCAGCCAGCCAATGGCCGTGGCCACCACCACGCACCCTACCCACAATACGTCCAGGTTAACGAGTTTTTTCACGCTGCAATAAAGCCCAGGCTCCGCTACTTACCGCGGGCCTACAAGGCCAGCAGCGGCAAAGTAACCACGAATTCGTGGCCCACTGGGCCTGCCTGCACCGGGCGCTCGGTGAGGAAGGCGTAGCGCGCGCGCAGGTTGGCGAGGCCGCGGCCCGAGGCTTCGTCGGGCGCTAGGCGGCGCGGGCGCAGCGTGTTGCGCACAGTGAGGGTGCGGGCCGCGGCCTCGACGCTCACGCGCAGGTGCAGCGGGTCGGCCTGGAAGGCGGTATTGTGCTTCACCGCGTTTTCGAGGAGTAGCTGCAGCGCCAGCGGGGGCAGAAATAGGGCGCTGAGCTCGGCGGCGGGGGGTAGGGCCAGCTCGGCCTGCAAGGCTTCGTCGAGCCGGGTTTTTTGCAGAAAAAGGTACGATTCGGCAAAGGCTAATTCTTCGCTCAGCGGCACCAGCTCCTGGCTTTGGCTGTCGAGCACGTAGCGGTACACGCTGCTGAGCTGGCGGATGAAGCGCACGGCGCGAGCCGGGTCGTTTTCCTCTACCAAGCTCGTGAGGGCGTTGAGCGAATTAAACAAGAAATGCGGGTCTACCTGCCGGCGCAAGGAGTCGAGGCGCGCCACGGCCGACTCTTTTTCGAGGCGCTCGGCGCGCACGGTGGCCTCGCGCCAAGCCAGCAAAAACGCGCGCGAGTGCATAAACAGCGAAATCACGACCGTAGCTAGCAGCGGAAACGTCGAGTGCTCGAAAAACTGGTGGCGCAGCGTGTAGCCCAGCGGCTGGTGAAACAGCAACACCGCCCCCAGCTCGCCCACCAGCACTATTACGAGCAGCGAGGCCAGCAGCGACAGGCCCACCGTAAACAGCAGCCGCCGAATAGGTTGCTCGCCCCAGCCGGTGCGCAAGCTGAGCAAGTCGGCAGTGTATGCATTGGCAAACCACAGCCCCGCCGCGTAGCAAAAAGCCAGGCCAAACGACACCGCATAGCCCTGCGGGTCGCGCCAGGGCGGCGGCGCAAATAGCAGCGCCGTGCCCGCGCACGCCAGCCCTATCCAGCCCAGCGACTTCTCAAAGGTTCGCACCTGCGTGCGTTTTACGGCCGCTAGGCGGGGTAGGGCCGGGTGAGATGCCTCGACAAAGGACGGCGGCGGTACGGGCGGTGAAGTTGAAGGCACGGCGGGCGGCGAAAGGAGCGTGGCGGCCATAAAAGTAGAAGCTAGCGCGGCGGAGTTTAGGTACAGTAGCGCGGACTTGTAGTCCGCGAATGCAGTCACTTTGGTAGTCGCGAACTACAAATCCGCGCTACCTATCAGTTTGCGCCGTGGCTACCTCGTATTGCTTGAGGCGGCCCAGCGTCTGGCCTTCGCCCCAACTGGGCGCGAGCGCCGTGGCAGGCCGGAAAGCGGCGAATTTGGCCTTAGCCTCCTCATACAAGGGTTTGGCCACGTCGGCCCCGCCGCCAAACATGCTGGGCGTGTAGTACACATTGTTGGCGCCCACGAGGTAAGCGCGCGGATTGGCGGGGTTCAGCTTTTTGGCTTGGGCTACCGTCTCGTTCACGAGGCGCGAGTACTTCAGGCTGCGCAGCACCGGCGCGATGCCCAGCCGCGCCTGGTACACGTAAGCTTGCAGCGTCAGCAGCTCCGACTCGTCGCCGCCCAGCTGGCGGGCCTGGGCCAGGGCGGCTTCGGCCTGGTCGAGGGTTTTGTCTTTGGCATCGCCGTCTTCCTTACTCTGGAACACGTTGATAAGCAGCGCATACGCCTGGTAATAGCGAGGCAGCCAGTCGGCCGGGGCCACCGTGGCAGCGCGCTCCAGCTTGGCAGCCAAGCCCTTGAGCTCCGCAGCGTCGCCGGTGTGCAGCACCTGGGCAATGGTGGCGCCGAGCAGGTCGGCGTAGCCAGCGGGGGTAGGAGCTACGGCGGCCTTAACCGGCGTAGCGGGGGTAGTTTGGGCCGCGGCCCCGAAGCTGGCGGCGGCGAGGGCGAGGGTGAACAAGTGCTTTTTCATGGCAGTAGCTAAGTAATGAAAGGAGAGATGAAGGGTACAAGGCGGGCGTTGCTGAATCAAAGGTGGGCGCGGGGGTAGGGTCCCCAAAACGGCCGTTGCCGAAGCGTCGAAAGCCGCCGCCGAAGCAGCCGCGCAGCCGGCTGTAGCGCTAAGGCCGGCCAGCTGCGCGGAGCCGCCCAAGCCCAAACTCGCGGCAAAACAGCCGCCTTACTCGGGGGCTACCGACGTGTCGCCGGGGGTCTTTTTATTAACCGAAATGAAGAGCGCGGCCACCACCAGCTGCGGCATGAGCGAGCGCACGGGCACGGCGGCGTAGCGGCCCGTAGCGGCATCGGGCGTGGTGGCGTAGCGGTAGCCGTAGAGGTTGTCGCGGCCCAGCACGTTGCTCATGCTCAGGTGCACAATGGTGTACTGGCCGGCCAGGTGCGTGAGGTAGCTCAGGCCCAGGTCGAACTGCTGCGAGCTGGGTGTGCGGCCCTGGTTGTAGCCCGGCTGGTTGGGGTCGTAGTAAGCGCGCGGGCTGCCGTAGGCGTAGGTGGCGCTCACTTGCAGGTGCAATTGCTGCACCCAATACTTGCCCACCAGGCTCACGGTGTGGGTAGCGGCGAAGGTGGGCACGGCCGGCGCCAAGTCGGCCCGAAACTGCCGGCGGGTGTCGAGCAGGCCGTAGCTCACCCAGTAATCTATCTTCTTGAACGTGCGGTACTGGTCGCGCCACAGCACATCCACGCCCTGGGCGTAGCCACTACCCGAGTTGGCGTAGGCACTCGCGTTCAGGGTATTGTAGCGGTCGAAGCACACCAGGCCGCGGTAGTCTTTGCGGTAGGTATCGACGCGCAGGATGCGCCCAGCGGCCATGTGCTGGTAAGTGAGGATGTAGTGCGCGGCCCGCTCGAAGCCCAGCGCCGGCTGCACGTAGAGCAGGTCGTTGGTGGGGTTTTGGTAGAACAGCCCCGCGGCGGCCGATAGTTGCTCGCCCGCGCCCAGCTGCCAGGCCAGGGCCGCCCGCGGCGCCAAGTTGGCTTTATGTAGCAACGCCGAATACTCGCCGCGCAGCCCTACCCGCCCCGTAAGGCGCGGGGCCAGGCTAAGGTCGCTTTCGGCAAATACGGCGGTGCGCTTTTCCAAAAAACCGGGGGTAGCCACGGGCGCGTCGGGCGTGGCTTGGTAGGTGAGGTCGTAGCGCTGCACGGTGTTTTCGGTGCCCAGCTTGAGGTTATACCACGTGCTGGCCGAGTCGTTGGTGAGCACCAGGCGGGCAGTGGCGGTTTGCTCGAGCGTGCCGATGCGCTGGGGCTCGGGCTGCACGGCGTTGCGCTCGCGGCCCAGGGCCAGGCCGGCGTTCAGGCTCCAGCCACGGCGCCAGGCGGTGCGGTAAGTGGTATTGAAGTAATAATTTGTGTTTTGCAGGCTAGTGAGGCGGCCGCCCAGCGCGTAAGCGGCCTCGGGGTCTGCCTGGCGCGAGGCCACTTGCTGGTGGCTATAGGTGGCGTAGAGCTTCAGCATGCCCGTCTGGCCGGTGCGGTGCACCAGGCGGAAGGCGCCGCCCAACGTTTGCGGGGCCTGCTCCCAGCGCTGGGCGGGCGCCGTGAGGCCGAAGTAGGGCGCCAGGTTGGTATAATCGACATTCACCGAGGCTGAGGTGCGCGCCCAGCGCTTGGTGCGCGACAGGCTGCCGCCCACGCTCAAGAGCGAAATGCCAGTTTGCGTTTCGGGGTCGAGGTCGAGCGAGTTCAGCCCTACCACCGCGCTCAGCGCCTGCCCGTACTCGGCCGAGTAGCCGCCCGTGCTAAACAGCGTGCCCTTAAACAGGCTAGGCGAAAACCGCCCCCGCGCCGGCATACCCGCCGTGCTGCCGCCATAAAAGCTCTGCACGGGCAGCCCGTCGAGGTAGTAGCGCGTTTCGGAGGCCGCCCCGCCGCGCACGAACAGCTTGCCCTCTTCCCCTACCCGCGTGGTGCCGGGCAGCGTGTTGAGGGCCGTCGAGATATTAGCCATCGCCCCGGCCGTGGTCAAAATATCAAGCGGTTTGAGGGTGGCCGAGCGCTTTTCGTCGCTCGCCTCAAACGCCCCCGCCACGATGGTGACCGTGCCCAGCGAGGCGCGGCTCTCGCGCAGGCGGCAGGGGGGTAGGGCCAGCACGCCGCCGGTCAGCGCCAGCGGCGTTTCTTGTAGCGCGTAGCCAATGAGCGTGCACACCAGCGGCAGCGTGCCGGTGGCCGTAGTGGAGAACGCGAATCGGCCCAGCGAATCGGTAGTAGCGCCGTCGAAAGTGGTTTTTAAGAACACGTTGGCGCCCGGCAGCGGGTGGCCGGCCCCGTCGAGCACGGTGCCGCTGAGGCGGGTAGTGGCCTGGGCCACAGAGGCGGGGGTAGGGGCCGCCACGGGCGTTTGGGCGGCGGTAGGAGCAACTGAGGCCAAGGCAAAAAGCAGGAGCAGCGCGGGCGTTTTCATGGGGGGTAGGCCGGGGAGCGTTTAACTGCTCCAAAGGTGCCGGGCCACCCTACCCCCCTTCAATTAAAAGCTACCGAAACAGCAAAAGCCGGCACTGAGCCGTCGTTTGGCGCAGTTGGGCGAACTGCCTCAACCACTGGCGGTGGCTGGCGTTGTTTAGCATACTTATTACCTTCGCTCCCCTGTAAGTACCTGCTCTTATGTCTACCCCTACGCTTCCCGCTGACTATCAACACGTCTTCCGCTCGCTGCCCGAGAACTTCCTACTCATGGCGCCGGATGCAACTATTATCGACAACACCGACAGCCACGTGGCAGTGTCGCTCAAGCCCCGGGCGGAGGTAGTGGGCCAGACGCTGTTTGAGGCCTATCCTTCAGTGGATGAGAACGAAGGCGAGGTTATTTTCCAATCACACGAGCACGTGCGCAACTTCCTGGAGCCGCACACCATGCCGCTCATTCGCTACGACCTGGAGCGGCCCGCCGAGCAGGGCGGCGGCTTCGAGGAGTACTACTGGCAGGCTACCCACTACCCCATTCTGGACGCTACCGGGCAGCTGCAATATATTTTGCAGCGCACCCAGAACGTAACCGAGCAACTGCGCGCCGCCAGCGCCGCCCGCGAGGCGCAGCAAAAGCTGACCGACGAGCAGGAGCGCACCCGTTTCATCCTCGACAGCCTGCCGGTGCTGATTTGGACGGCCACGCCCGATGGCCAGCGCGACTACTTCAACCCCCGCTGGCTGGCCTTTACGGGCAAAGAAATGGCCGCCGAAACCGGCGAGCAGTGGCTCGAAAGCCTGCACCCCGACGACCGTGAATCGGTGAGCACCAAGTGGCAGCAGGCTATAGCCACCGGCAGCACCTACCAGGTAGAGTACCGCCTGCGCCGCCACGACGGCCAGTACCGCTGGGTGCTGAGCCGCGCGCTGCCCCGCCGCGGCGCCGACGGCCAAATTTTGATGTGGGTGGGCGGCGTCACCGACATCCACGACCAAAAGCTGCTGGTGCAGGAAATCTTGGAAACCAACGAGCAGCAGGCCGTACTCTCCGACCAAGCTTACCAGAACTACAAACGGGCCGAAAGCCAGCGTGAAACCTACCAGGAGTTATTCCGGCAGGCACCGGCGCTCATCTGCATTCTGCGCGGGCCCGAGCACCGCTACGAGTTTGTGAATGCCGCCTACCAAAGCTTATTTGCTGGCCGCCAGCTCGTGGGCAAAACCGTGGCCGAAGCCCTGCCAGAGGTAGCGGCCCAGGGCGTTATCACGCTGCTCGACAATGTGTATACCACGGGCGAAACCTTCCGAGCCAACGAGCTGCCGGTGCAATTGCGCACGGCTGCGGCCGCAGGCGAGCCCCTGCACCAGCGGTACTTCAGCTTCACGTACCAGCGCTTCAGCGAAGCCGACCAGCCGGTTGGCATCATGGTATTTGCCTTCGACATCACTGAGCTGGTAGAAGCGCGCCAAACCCTGGAGCGCCTGCAACCTTCGGGCGGCCGGTAGCCTCCTTGTCCACGCCGCCGGCCCCTGCTGGCAGCCAGGTAGGTAGCCCATAGAGCAGGCGGTATTTGCCAGAAGTTCTCCCATTCTTCACCTGTTTGGCCGTTAATTTGCTATGCACGCCGCCCGGCAGCCAGCAATGTTGCTTGCCTAGGCTAGCCGAATTTTTGTAAAGCATCAGTAGTTTGCTTTAAACCGCGTTTTCCCTCTCTTTTATGGAGCTCACCGCCCTCGACTTTCAGCAAGCCCGCGTGAAGCAGGTGTTGTTTAAGTCGCGCCTGCGTTCGGTACTCTATGGCGTGCGGGAAGCGGAACCCAGCCTGTTTACCATGCAGGATAACCCGCTGGGGCAGTGGCTAAACGCCGTGCTGAAGCCTCAGTACAGCCACCGCCCCGAAGTGGCGGGCATCGAGCGCCTCATCCGCCAAACCCTCGACACGGGCCAGTCGCTAGTGCGCCAGCACCAGCGCGGCGAGATGGAGCAGGCCCGCGCCGGCCTTGAGCAGATAGAGCGCCTAGCCAGCGAAATTGACGTGCTGCTGACTACCGTGGAGCGGAGCGCGTAGCGCCAGCCACCTGACTCATCGGCCTAACTACTACCGTTGTAATCCAACTTTCAATCGAGCGGCCGGCGGCGGGGCGCCGCTAAAAAACTGGTTTTAGAGTTGAGCCGAGGTACAAAGCCTGGTGGCTCTCTGTACGCTGTCGCGGCCCCGAGAATCACGCCAGGTGGTGGGGTAAGCACAGCTGCACTGCGGGGCATTTTGTCAGCTTGCACTGCCCAGCGGAGCGGGGCGGCAGTCAGCCTGTCGCTGCCTTTCTCCCCAACCGGGCCAACGGCACCCCACCCAACCGCGGGTAATGGCGCAGCAGCCCACCTTGCCGCAGCCCGCCCGCCTGGTGGGCGCTACTGCTGGGCAAGGGGGGTAGGCAGCTTTTAAGTCCTCCATCGCCGCGCACCTATTTTTTGGGCTACTGCGTGGTATAGCCAAATAGCGCCGGGCTGGCGCCGAAGCTGACGGTGCTCCCTCGGCGCCATTTGGCAGCCCAACAAAGAAGTTATAAATTTGGCTAACACCTGCTTGCCTACCCCCTGCCTGGGGGATGAGGTGCCGGCACGCGAGCTGCACGTAGCCCCGTGCCTGGCGCTGCGCCGGGTAAGTAGCCGGCCCCAAACGGCGCAGGCTACTTCGAGGGTGGCAGTAGCTGGCGGGGGTAGGGCGCGGCTAGGTTGAGTAGGTATACAGCACCCGCTCGGGGCCGGGGCAGGAGGATTCGAGCGGGTTGTGGCCGGGCAACGGCGGCTGGCAGGTAACCGTTATTTATTGAAAACTTGTTCTAACCTTGTGAAGTAATAAACTGGCTATCAAGCGTATTTCTGGCATTCAATTTATTCTGGCTCATGGAATCCGAATTTACCCGTGTCCCGCTTGACCGCCTGCGCTACAGCTTGGTATGGGAAGACCACGCGACGCTCTACGCGGCCCTAGAGCTGGCCCCGACCGACCATGCGCTCATCATTACTTCGGGGGGCAGCAATGCCCTGAATGCCCTGCTAGCCGGCCCCCGCCTGGTAACGGCCATCGACCTGAACCCGGTGCAAAACCAGCTATTAGCTCTCAAAGCACACATCATCAAGCACCACCCGCCGGCGGTGCTGCGTGGGCTACTGGGCCTTGACGGGCCGGCCGCCGTGGCTACCACCGTCGAGGCGCTGCAAGCTACCCTACCCCCCGTGGCGTTCGCCTGCTGGGCCGAGTACCTGCGCCTGCACCCCGGCGGCCTGCTGGTAGCCGGGCAGCTCGAAGCCTACGTAACCAGTTTTATCACCGGCCTATCAAGCAGTTGGCAGCGCAAGCTGCACAAGCTGCTGGATTGCGAATCGGTAGCCGAGCAGCAGATGTACGTCGAGATGGAACTCGACCAGCCAGCTTTTCGGGCGGCGTTTACGGTGTACTTTGATGCGGTGAACCTGAGCCAGGGCCGCGACCCGCGCCTGTATAGCTACGCCGCCGAATCGGGCGGGGCCACGTTTTACCGGCGCCTAATGCGGCAGCTAAACCAACGGCTGGCGCGCGACAATTTTTTTCTGCGCTTCCTGCTTTTTGGGCCCACCAACCTGCCCGAGGCCATATTACCGCCCTGCTACCAAGCTGCCCACCACGACCAGCTGCGCGAGCGCCTCCTCAACCTGCGGCTGGTAGTGGGCGAGGCCATCGGGTTTTTGCTCTCCGAAGCCGGGCAGGACGTGGACAAGGCCAGCCTATCCAATATTTTTGAGTACGTCAGCCCCGCCGAATTCGAGCGCGTGAGCACGGCCCTGGCGGCCCAGCGTGCGGCCAGTGGCCGGCCGCTGCGGGCTGTGTTCTGGAACCTGTTGCAGGTGCAGGCGCCCGGGCGGGTGGCGGGCGTGCCGCTGCTGCCCGCCGCCTCGGCCCGGCTGAGTGCCGCCGACGCCTGCTTTTATTTTAGTGGCGTGCGGCTGCTGAGCTATGCCGACTATCCCGCTGAGCAAGCAAGCAGTATGCCCTACGCCCTACCCTACCCCACCCCGCCCCGATGAGCCCTGACTTGCTGCAAAGGTTGCTGCGCCAGCACGCGCCCACCCAGGCGGCCGACGTGCGCGCCGTGCGCCCCCGGCTGCTCGATAGCTCAGCCAGTATTTTGGCCAACCTTACGGCCGAGCGCACGGCCCAGCCGGTAGGCCTGTTTGGCCTCGAAGCCGAGCTGCGCACCACTGGCACCACCTGGCGCACCGAGCGCCTGGTGCTGAAAGCCAAGCCTCCTGGCCCAGCTATCTGCCAGATGTTGACTTCGTTAGCGCGGGCATGCGGCGGCCTCCTGGCCGAGGTATACCCGGCTTTTGAGCTGCGCACTGGCTTTGCCCACACGCACCGCCGCGAGCTGGCCGTGTATGGCTCGGCGGCCGCGGACGTGGCCCTGCCCCCACTGCTGCCTACCATTTGGGCCACCCACGCCGACGAGGCTGCCGCGAGCTACCTCGTGGTGCTGGAAGACCTCAGCGACCGCGAGCTGCTCAACTCGGCCCCCACGCCCGATGCCTGGACCGATGCGCACCTGCGCGCAGCCCTGCGCCAACTGGCTGCCTGGCACGCCCGGCACCTGGCCGGCCCTATCCCTCCCGAAAGTGCCCCGGCCACCTGGCCCGAGCTTGTGCCCCTCTGGGAGGCGCTGCTGGCGCACGCGGCTACCCACTTTCCGGCGCTCTACCCCCCGGCGCGCGTGCGGCAGCTGCGCACCGCCCTGCGCGGCATTCCGGCCGACTGGGCAACGCTGCAAACGTTGCCTAAAACCCTTATTCACAACGACCTAAACCCGCGCAATACGTGTTTTAAGCGTAGCCCCGACGGCCACCTGGCGTTTGTGGCCTACGACTGGGAGCTGGCCGCCTGGCACCTGCCGCAGTACGACGTGGTGGAGCTGCTGAGCTTCGTGCTCACGCCGGCCCGCTACCACCTGCGGCCCCTGTATTTCGAATTGTATCGCCAGGAGCTGCACGCACTTACGGGCCAGTTTGCCGACCGCGCCGCCTTCGCCGAGGGCTACCGCTTGGCTAGCCTAGAATTTGGCCTGCACCGCGTGGGGCTCTACCTCATGGCCCATACCCGGAGCCCCTACTGCTTTTTGCCGGGGGTGATAAACAGCTTTTTTGCGGGGCTAACCAGGTGAGTTGTAGCGAGGCCCCGGCAACTCGCACGCAGCTTCCGGCCCTACCCCCTACCACTCGGCCGGCAGGCGCACCAGGGCCAAATAATCGGCCAGGCCGCTGGGCCGCTCAAACACGTGGATGAACAAGATGGCTTCCTCGCCGATGCTGCGCCACACTTCGGCGTAGAAGTTTTCTACCGCATAGAGGCTCAGCCGAAAGCTGTCTTCGGTGCGCTCGGCCAGGGGGCGGCCGTGGTGGGCCAGATGCTCGGCCTGGCGGCGCTGGTGCAGGTCTTTAAAGGCGGAAAACGTCATGGCTTGTATCCCGAAGATACACCCGGCAGCCCGGCCCTGGTTCCCGGCTAAGCGCCGGCGCGCCAACTTTGCGGCATGACTTCCTTTCGCTTTCCGCACCCCCTGGTGCTGCTTACCTTCTTTATTTTGCTGGCAGCGGCCCTGAGCTACGTGCTGCCCGCCGGCCAATTTACGCGCCGCCCCAACGCTGCCACCGGCCGCGAGGTGGTGGTGCCCGGCTCGTACCAGCGCGTGCCAGCCACTCCCGTAAGCCCGCTGCAAGTGTTTGTGGACATCCCCCGGGGCCTAGCCGATGCGAGCGCGGTGATATTCCTGATTTTTTTGGCCGGCGGGGCTTTCACGGTGGTGGACCAAACCGGGGCGCTGCGTTACGGCGTCGATTGGCTACTGCGCCATGCGCAGGGGCGCGAAGTGGCCATTATTCCGCTCATTTCCTTGGCCTTCGCCACCATGGGCGCCCTCGAAAACATGGGCGAAGAAATTATCGCTCTCGTGCCGGTGCTGCTCGTGCTCATGCGGCGGCTCGGCTACCCCACCCTCACGGCAGTAGCCGCCAGCCTGGGGGCAGCGCTAGTGGGCGCGGCGTTCAGCCCCATCAATCCGTTTCAGGTGGGCATTGCCCAAAAGCTGGCGCAACTGCCGCTGCTGTCGGGCTGGGGCTACCGGCTGGTATTTCTGGCCGCGGCCTTGGCCATTTGGATAGGGGGCACGCTGCGCCACGCCATTCGCCACCGCCAGGCGGCCGATAGTAGCGCCCAGGAGGAAGAGGCCGATGCCGTGGGCGCCGGCCGCCACGGGCTGGTACTGCTCCTCATGCTGGTGGCGTTCAGTATTTTTGGCTACGGCGTAGTAAGCTTGGGGTGGGATTTTGAGCAAATGGCGGCCTTGTTCTTCGTGCTGGGGGTAGGAGCCGGCCTGCTGGGCGGCCTGGGCCTCACGGGCACGGCTGAGGGCTTTGTGGTGGGCTTCCGCGACATTGCGTTTTCGGCCATTCTTATTGGGTTTGCGCGGGCCATTTTCGTGGTGCTAGAGCAAGGCCACATCGTCGATACCCTGGTGCAGGGGCTGGCTACGCCGCTGGCGCACCTGCCCGTGGCCTTCGCGGCGCTGGGCATGCTGGGCGTGCACGCGGCCCTGCATTTGCCCGTGCCCAGCGTGAGCGGCCAAGCCGTGCTGACGATGCCGCTGCTCGTGCCGCTCTCCGACCTCATCGGCCTGTCGCGGCAAGTCACGGTGCTGGCCTACCAATATGGCGCCGGCCTCACCGACCTCCTTACCCCCACCAACGGTGCCCTGATGGCTATGCTAGCTGCCTGCGGCGTGCGCTACGACCAGTGGCTGCGCTTTGCCGGGCCACTCTATGGGCTGCTGCTGGCACTGGGCGCGGCGGGCATACTGCTCGGCATCGGGCTGGGAGTGTGAGTTTTTGGCCCTCCTTACACTTAAGTTCTAGCTTGGCATTTTACGCAAATCAATTTCCTTTTTCCATTCTCAAATCATGTCTGCGTCTGACCTCGACTACCTGCGCTACCCCATTGGCCGGCCAGTGCTGCCTGCTACCCCCCTCACGCCGGCCGCGCGAGTGCCCTATTTGCAGCAGCTGGCTGAGCTACCGGCGCGCCTCACGGCGGCGGCGCGCCGGGTGGGCGGCGAGCGCCTGCAAGTACCCTACCGCCCCGGCGGCTGGACGGGCCGCCAGGTCATTCACCACATCGCCGACTCGCACCTGAATGCCTACGTGCGCTTTCGCCTAGCCCTCACGGAAGCTAATCCCACCATTCGGCCCTACGACGAAGCTGCCTGGGCCGAACTACCCGATGTGGCCGCTACGCCCATCACCGTGTCGCTGGCGCTGCTCGATAGCTTGCACACCCGCTGGCTTTCCCTGCTGCATAACCTCGACGAGGCGCAGTGGCAGCGCACCTTTTTTCATCCCGAGACCAAGAAAATTGCCACGCTCGACCAGACGCTGGTGCTGTACGCCTGGCACGGCCAGCACCATTTGGCCCATGTCGAGCTGCTGGCTGCTGCGCATTAATTTTTGGGTCAAAAAAAGAACGTCCTGCTGACGAAGAAAACAACTTGCTCGCGCCAATAGGATTACTAACCCTAATGGCGCGAGCAAGTTGTTTTCTTCGTCAGCAGGACGTTCTGTTAGCTTTCGCTAGTATTTCCGCACCCGCCTTACTTATTGCCGCCGCGCACCATGCTGCTGCCTTTGCCGTAGCGGCGGAGGCTTTTTTCGGCCTCCGGATTCAGTTTGGCGGCTTTTTCGAGGTCTTTGCGGGCTTCGCTTTTGCGGTCGTAGCTAGCGTAGCTGATGCCGCGATACTCCAGGGCGTCGGCGTAGAGCGAATCGACGGCCAGAGCGCGGGTGAAGTCCGACACGGCAGCCTTGTACTGGTACATCTGCATCTTGGCCACGCCACGGCCGAAGAAGGCCTCCTTATCGTCGGGGCGGAACTTTACGGCGCCGCTAAAGTCATTCGAGGCAGCCTTGTACTGCTTTAGCATTAGCTCGTTCACGCCCTTGTTATAATACACATCGGGGTTGCCGCGCATGGTGCGCAGGGCCACCACGTAGTCGGGCTGGGCTTCCTTATAACTCTTGAGGTTGGAATAAGCCTTGGCACGCTCCAAGTGAGCTTGGGCATCCTTGGGCTTCATTTTGAGCGTCAGGTTGGCGCGGGCGAGTTGGCTGCGGTAATCGGCGGCGGTCATTTTGCGCTCGGCGGCGCGCTCAGCAGTTGCGGCACTGGTAGTCAGGGCATTGGGGTCGAGCGTAGCAGTGGCCGCTTCGGCCGAGGGGTTGTCGAGGCCCTCAAGGGGGGTAGCGTTGGCCGAAGCAGTAGCATCGGCGGGCGGCGTGGCGGCGGGGTCGGGCAGCGGCACGGCCGTGGGGTCGGTGGCCGTGTTGGCGGGGGCCGTGCTCATGGGCTGGGCGGCCTTGGCGGTAGTGGTGGGGCGGTCGGTTTCGGTAGTAGTAGCACAACTGGCCAGGGCCAGCAGGGCAATAGCAACGGGGATATATGGGGTAATGAACGGCTTCATAAAGCAGAAAAAAAAGGAGTGAGTCAGCAGCGAGCTGGCTATTGGGGGCTTGTACGGAAAAGTACCACAAGGGTAAACAACAACAACTGGTCCAGCCTAAAAAAGCTACCGAACCCGTAGCCGCGCTACGGGGTTATCTTTGCCGCCCCCGGCTTGGCCGCGGAGCTTTTAGTAATCTCATTTACTCTGCACAAACAAACTCATGGCATTGCAATTTGACCTGGTAGTAATTGGCTCCGGCCCCGGTGGGTACGTAGCGGCCATCCGCGCCGCGCAGCTCGGGCTGAAGGTGGGCGTGGTAGAGCGCGAGTCGCTCGGCGGCATCTGCCTCAACTGGGGTTGTATTCCAACCAAGGCCCTGCTCAAAACGGCGCAGGTATACGAATATCTCCAGCACGCCCAGGACTACGGCCTGACGGTGAAGGAGGCTGGCTTCGACTTCGGAGCCGTGATTAAGCGCAGCCGGGGCGTCGCCGATGGCATGAGCAAGGGCATCAACTTCTTGTTTAAGAAAAACAAAATTGAGGTGGTGAACGGCACCGGTAAGCTCCTGGCTCCCGGCAAAGTAGAAGTAACCAAGGCCGACGGCACCAAGGAAACCGTGGAGGCGAAGAGCATTATCCTGGCTACCGGTGCCCGCGCCCGCCAGCTACCCAACCTGCCCATCGACGACAAGAAAATCATCGGCTACCGCAAGGCCATGACCCCCGACAGCCTGCCCAAGCGCCTGGTAGTGGTGGGCTCGGGCGCCATCGGCGTCGAGTTTGCCTACTTCTACCGCTCGCTCGGCACCGAGGTTACCATCGTGGAGTACCTGCCGCGCATTGTGCCGGTAGAGGACGAGGAGATTTCGCGCCAGATGGAGAAGTCCTATAAAAAGATGGGCATCAACATCCTCACCAGCGCCGAAGTAACCAAGGTAGATACGGCCGGCGCCGGCTGCAACGTGTTCATCAAGACGGCCAAGGGCGAGCAGCAAATTGCCTGCGACGTGGTGCTGAGCGCCGTAGGCGTGCAAACCAACCTCGAAAATATCGGCCTCGAAGAGCTGAAAATCAAGGTAGAGAAAGGCCGCGTCATCGTCGATGATTTCTACCAGACCAATGTGCCCGGCATCTACGCCATCGGCGACATTATTCCGGGCCCGGCGCTGGCGCACGTAGCGTCGGCCGAAGGCATTATCTGCGTCGAGAAAATCACGGGCCACAACCCCGAGCCTCTCAACTACACCAACATCCCCGGTTGCACCTACGCCCAACCCGAAATCGCCTCGGTAGGCTTCACCGAAGCGGAGGCCAAGGCCAAAGGCTACGACGTTCGGGTAGGTAAATTCCCCTTCTCGGCGTCGGGCAAAGCTGCGGCGGCCGGCGTAAAGGACGGCTTCGTGAAAGTCATCTTCGACGCCAAATACGGCGAGTGGCTCGGCGCCCACATGATTGGTGCCAACGTGACCGAGATGATTGCCGAGGTAGTGGTAGCGCGCAAGCTCGAAACTACTGGCCACGAAATCATCAAATCGGTGCACCCGCACCCCACCATGAGCGAAGCTATTATGGAAGCCACGGCTGCCGCCTACGATGAGGTAATCCACCTCTAAAGTTTTGTAATTTTCCTTGAAAAGCCAGGCCCGCACACGGCCTGGCTTTTTTTGTTCTTTATATTTGAAAGCTATATTTTTCCCTACCCCTTATTTTACCCATGAAACAACGCTTTACTCGCTCATTAGCAACCTTTTTAACGAGCTGCACGCTGCTGGGCAGCGGATGCGCGGGGTCTTACACGGCCATTCGCCCCGACCGTATTGCCAGCTACCAAGCGTCGCCGGTTGGCGCGCCGTTGCAGTTCAATTACCAGTTCGATGCCTTGCGTTTACAGGGCCGCAACAAGAAATACGCGAAGAAAGAGCAGAAGAAAGGCTACCACGTAGTGGCCGTGCAGGTCAAGAATACAACCGGCGCCGAAATCAACTTTTCGCGGGACGCCGTTTTGTACTATGGCGACCGCCCCGTGGTGCCCGTTGATGCCCGCCTTGCGGCCAAAGACATGAAGCAGGGGGTAGCCATTTATCTACTCTACGTGCTGCTCAATCCTACTTTCACCAAAACGACTACCACAAACGGGTACGTCACCAGTTCGGAAGGCAGCACCTTCTACGTTGGTCCTTTCATTGCCGGCGGCAACATGCTCGGCGCCTCGCTGGCCAACAACAACTTCCGCCGCGAACTAGAGCAGTACGACCTCACTAACCGCATCATCCACCCCGGCGAAACGGTGTACGGCCTGCTCTGCCTGCGCGAAGCCACCGTGGCCCCGCTCCGGCTCGAACTGCGCTCGGTAGCGGCCAATACCCCCGCCACGCCGGCGCCCGCGGCACCGGCCACCAGCCCCGCGCCGACTACCAACTAGTATTTTCAGTGCGTTTCTTACTCAAAAAAGCCTCGCGAATTGCGGGGCTTTTTTGCTTGGGCAGCTGCTAAGGGTGCTACCCCCCGCTTGGGCGCGAGGGCCGTTATTTTGCGCAAAATTCTTCTCATGAAAATACCTAGCCTCTATTTATCGCTGCTACTGGGCTTGCTAGCCGGCTGCACCTCTCCCACCGAAAAGCAAGGCCTCGATGCGGTAGCGCAGTTCTATGGCGATAAGGTGAGCTATAGCAAAGGCAGCCACCTCTCGACCAATGCCGCCGAGCCCCAGGGCAAGTACTTGGAGGTAAAGGTGTTCAACACCAAGCTCAGTAAGGAATTTTCTGATTTGCGCCTGCCGGCCTCCAACTGCGCCTACCTCACCTACAGCAGCCTGGCCCCGGCCGAGCGCCAAGCCTATAACTACGTGAAGGTGACGCTGCAAGACTCGCTCACCGAGCATTCTTACACTTTTAAGGCGCCCGAGCTGGCCCTGGCTACCCAAGCCGCTACCGACCTCGACCGGCTGATGACGCACTTCAAAGACCGCGACTACAATGGCGTGGTCAACAGCTTTAACCCCGCCACCCTACCCCCCGATGTGCGCGCCAACCTGCCCACCTCGCTGGCCGAGCTGGAAAAGAAGACCGGCCCTGTTACGCAGTATTATCTGCAAGGCTACGCCTTGACGAGCGCGCCCGTGGCGGGCCGCTCGCAGCAGCTGGTGCGCCTGTTCGTGACGGTGCAGCGCGCGCAAAAAGCGGGCAAGCTGCTGGCTGTCATCAATCCGCAGCTGCGCCCCAACGAGAAGTTCCTCTACGGCCTCAACATCCTCGACTAGCCGGTGCTTGGCGGCTTAAACAACAAAAAAGGCTGCTTCCCGGTTGGGAAGCAGCCTTTTTTCGTAGCTCGCGGCGCTGATTATTGCTTGGCGATGACGTTGAAGTCCAGCGTGAACTCGTCGTAGATAGCCTTGTCGCCAATGCTTTCGAAGAACGACTTCGAGCCGTATTTTAGGCCAAACTTGGTGCGGTCGATGGTTAGCTTGCCGGTGGCAGCAGCTACGCCGTTTTTCACGCCCACTTTGGCGGGGAAGGTTACGCGCTGCGTTACGCCCTTGATGGTCATATCACCGGCGATGTTGGCGTTGTTGGCATTGGCGGCAGCCCCGGCGATGGGGGTAACGCTAACAATTTTGAAGGTCGAAGTAGGGTACGTGCCAGCGCCGAAGAAGTCGTCGCTGCTCATGTGGCCCACAAATTTGGCGTGGTTGTCGGCATCGGTGATGTCGGTAGCTTTGATGGTCTTCATGTCCACCGTAGCCGTGCCGCCAACTACCATGTTGTTGCGCACCTGCAAGTCGCCACCCGTGAATTGGATGGTGCCGTTGTGGCCGTGCGTTACGGCTTTGCCCTCCCAGCCCAGGGTGCTCAGCTGCGGCTGCAACTTGTAGACTGCTACAGCGTTAGCGGCGGTTTTGGTGGTAGCCTTTTGGGCAAAAGCAGCCGGCGCAGCCAGCAAAGCAGCCCCAAGCAGGGCAGGCATCAAAATTTTTTTCATGAGTGAAAAAAGGTAAAAGAAGTGTAGTATGTTTTTGGATAGGTAGGCGACCAATTCAACTTTGGCGCCAAAATAAATTACCCGGCTATTCGGCAGCTACTACTAGCATAACCAGGGAATAGCAGCGGCCCTACCCCCGCATTTTATCAAGCAGCTGGTTGAGCTGGCGTAGCTCCGCTTCGCTGAGCTTATCGGTTCCGTGGCCAACGGGCCCCACCACATTGTCATCCTCCATCTGGCGGAGCAGGCGCAAGCCGCTTTCGGTGATGCAGATATCAACGGCCCGGCGATTGGCGGGGCAAATGGTGCGGGTTACGAGCTTTTTCTCTTCCAGCTTATCCACAATGCGCGAGGCATTGCTGGTTTTATCGAGCATACGCTCGATGAGCAGCGCTACCGTGGCGGGCTTGGGGTGCTGGCCGCGCAAGATGCGCAGCACATTAAATTGCGGCAGCGTAAGGCCGTAGGGCTTGAAAGCAGTAGCTTGGCGCAGCGATAGCCAGCCCGCCGTGTAGACCACGTTGAGGTAGGCCTTCTGAGCGTCGCTCTGAAAAGTAGGTTGCTTAATTTCGTCTTCGAGGCGCACTGGATTCTTTAATTACGACTACAAATTTAGTGTACATACATTTAATGTTGCAACATTATTTTAATTTCTCGCCTTATTTATTTTTTCAACGTACGAGCGACAGCCGTTATTTCAATGGTTCAGCTTAGCCACTCTGCCCTTCCCTTACTTTCACACCATGCGTAGTATTCACCTCTTTACGGTAGCCCTGCTTGGCCTGGGCTGCACGCTGCTGCCCCACCAAAGCGCAGCCCAAAGCAAGAAAAAGCAAAAGGCGCAGGCCCAAACCCAAAGTGTGGTGCAAGATGTGCGCCCCAACCGCAACACGCAATTTCTGTTCCGCAACGGAAGCGTGGTGCAGCGCCTGGGCAACGAGACTACCCCCCTCGACCAGAACGTGCGCTTGCCCAACGGCACCAAGATTAATGTGCGCAGCGGCATTATTGAGCTGCCCGGCGGCAAAATCACGAGCCTGCGCGAGGGCGACTACGTGAATGCCGAAGGGGGCATCGTGTTTGGCTCGCCGGCCAGCGCGGCCGCCGCCCGCGGCGACAACAGCGTGCCCGCCGATGCCAAGTTCGACTCGTATGTGCACGTGGGCAGCGCCGCCGCGCCGGTGCTCACCAACGAGCCTAACGAGCGCGAGCAACTGCTGATGCGCAAGATTGAGCTACTCAACCGCAAGGTAGCCTTGCTTACCCAGACGCACACCAACCCGCCAAATACGGAGGCCGTAGACAAGCAATTGCAAGAGCTGGACGCCCAATTGAAAACGGCGAAGTAGGCGCCGCCCTACCCCCACTGAGAATCAAAGCCCTTAGTGCCGCGCGGCACCAAGGGCTTTTTAGTGCCTGATTACGTAGCCGGCAGCTTACGGATGAGCTGTAAGTGCGGTGAGTTTGCCATCGGCTTCATTCACCAAACCAAACGGCTCATCGCGGATAATTAGGCTGCCATCGAGGTCGTGGATGTCGGCCAAGGCGCTCACTTGCAGCGCCGACCAGATGCCGAGCGTGGTTTCGACCATGCAACCCAGCATCGGGAGCAGGCCGTGGGCGCGGGTGCGGCGCAGCAGCTCGATGCCGCGCTGGTAGCCACCAGCCTTCATCAGCTTCACGTTTACGCCGTGAAATTGCTGGGCGATTGCCTCAAAATCGGCTTCATCCGTCACCGATTCGTCGGCCATGAGCGGCACTTGCACGCGGGTATGCAAGTAGCGGTAGTCGGCGGCGCGGGCGGCGGGCAGGGGCTGCTCGAGGTAGCGCAACTGCAAGCCCGGCACGGCAGCGGTGGCTTCCAGAAAGCGGAGCACGCCGTCGGCATCGGGCCAGGTTTCGTTGCCATCTACCAGCAGCGGCTGGCCGGGGCTGGCCTGGGCCACCGCCCGGAGCAAGTCGAGCCCGGCTTCCTGGTTCACCTTGACTTTCAATAAACTAAACCGCCCAGCCTGCTGCGCCCGAAAGAACCCAGCCACCTCGCCCGGCTCCATAATGGGCAACGAAAACGCGGTGGCCACCTGCGGCGCAGGCGCGGGCACGCCCAGCCACTGCCACACCGGCTGCTGGGCGCGGGTGGCTAGGTAGTGCGTTAGGGCGGCTTCGAGGGCAAAGCGCAGGGCGTGAGCCACCGGCTGGGCAGCCAGCAATTCGGTGAGGCTAGCTAGGGTATCGGCGGCGGGCAGGCCGTGGTGCAGCAAGTCGTCGAATTGGGCTTGCAGCAGGGCCGGCGACTCGCCATAGCGCACGTTGGGAGCGGCTTCGCCACGGCCGCTGGCCCCGCCCTGGCTAACATGCACCACCAAGTTGGTTTTAGCATCCGAAGCATTGCGCGCAATTTTCCATACGTAGCGCAGCGGTAAGGTATGGGCAGTGAGCGTCCAGGAAATAGGCATACAGGCACGTAGCTGCCGCACTAATGCCGCCGCTAAGCCGAAGGTGAGCAAAAAAACTGGCTTTTACAGCCGCCTACCCCCTTCTCCTACCCCCGCCGCCAGCGCCAACACGCGCCTGTGCTCGCAAGGCCAGGGTAGCCCAGTAGGCGCCAACCGTCGGGTTTCGGTTCGGCCTGCCGTACTTTGATGTCCGATTTCGGTTTTATTTTCTTGCGTGCATGAAGTTTTCTCGTCTCTTTTGGCTCACCATTTTGCTAGCAATTGTGGCGGTGGTCCTCACCTTTTTGGGCGCCCGCCCCGATGCAGCCCTGCCGGCGGCCCTCCCACTGGCGGCTCGCTGGTTGACCCTGGCGGCCCTGGCAGCCACGCTGGCCCCGCGCCGTTCGCTCACGCTCTGGATAGTGCTGAGCATGCTAGTTGGCATCGAGCTGGGCCACGACGCGCCCACCGCTGCCATGAACCTTAAAGTACTGAGTGACGCCTTCTTACGCTTGGTAAAAACTATTATTGCGCCGCTGGTATTCGCTACCCTGGTGGTGGGCATCGCCGGCCACGCCAACCTCAAGCAAGTAGGCCGCATGGGCCTCAAAGCGCTGATTTATTTTGAGGTGGTAACCACGTTTGCGCTCTTCATTGGGCTGGCGGCCATCAACTTCACCAAGGCTGGCGTAGGTATCGAGCACGTAGTCTCCACCGACAAAGCCGACGCTATCGCGGCGGCAGCACCACAAACCGCGGCCGACATCATCCTGCACATTTTCCCCGAAAACATTGCCAAGTCAGTGGCCGAAGGACAAGTGCTGCAAGTCGTCATCTTCGCCATCATCTTCGCTATTGGTCTGGCGCTCACCCCAGAACGCCAGCGCCGGGTGATGCTCGACTTTTGCGAAAGTCTTTCCGAGGTCATGTTCAAGTTCACCAATGTAGTGATGTATTTCGCGCCACTCGGGGTGGGCGGGGCTATGGCCTACACGGTAGCTAAAATGGGTTTTGGTCCGCTCCTGAACGCTTTTCAATTGCTACTGACGCTCTACGGAGCACTTATTGCCTTTGTATTGCTGATTTTGCTGCCAGTAGCCCTGATTATGCGCATTCCGCTGCGGCGCTTTGTGGCGGCAGTGGCCGAGCCAGTGAGCATTGCCTTCGCCACCACGAGTAGCGAGGCAGCCCTGCCGCGCGCCATGGAAGCCATGGAAAGCATTGGCGTGCCACGCCGCATTGTGGCCTTTGTGATGCCTACGGGCTACTCCTTCAACCTTGATGGCACCACGCTGTACTTGTCGTTAGCGGCGGTGTTTGTAGCGCAGGCCGCTGGGGTATCCCTCTCCTTCGGCGACCAGATGCTGCTTGTATTCACGCTGATGCTCACCAGCAAAGGAGTGGCTGGCGTACCGCGCGCCTCGCTCGTTATTCTGCTAGCCACGTTGCCTTCGTTCAACCTACCAGCCTGGCCCGTATTTATCATCCTGGGCATCGATGCGCTCATGGACATGGCCCGCACCGCCGTGAACGTACTCGGTAATTGTTTGGCCAGCGCCGTAGTGGCCCGCTGGGAAGGCGAGTTTATTGATAACTACGTGGCTCCCGCCGACTTACTTGCGCCGGTGGCAGCGCCTGCCGAGCTTCAGCACTAAACCGGGGGTAGGAAAAAATAAAAAGTTGAATTATTACGGGCTGCTTGCAAACAAAAAGGGGGGTAGCGTTTTAGTAGTACAGCAGGCTTTTAGATAATGCCTATGTGCAATTATGATGCGCGGTAATTGGATAAATTGCAGTAACTTAGCTGCCGGAATAGCTACTATTACCGTATATCTACTTAATGACCAAGTACTTCTTTTTATAGTCCCACTCTACTAAATCGATTTTTTCTAAATTTTTATGAGCTATATGTTGTTTGCTAGTCGCACGGCTTTACTGGCCACCTTGGCACTGGCCGGCCTAGGTGCCTGCAAGTCGGTAAAAGGTACTTTTTCGGCTACGCCCACGGCCGTCATCACCAAGCGCCTGCCGCCGCTGGAAATCACGGCCGACCCAGGCCCCCTGGCCATGAACGACGGGGCCTTGCCCGAAGACCCGCTGCGCATGTTCAAAGCCGAGCTGCAACGCAACGTAGTAGAGCCCACCGACACGGCCACGTATGGCTATGCCCGCCTCGTTGTCACGAAGGTGCACACTACCCGCACGGGCCGCAGCTTGCAGGCCGCCCAGGTACTTACTATGCTGGTTCCCAGTGTGTTCGGCGCTCCGCTAGAATGGTATAAAACCGATATTCAAGCCGAAGTGCAACTGATGAATGCCAGCGGCGAGCTGCTGGGCACTTACACCGGCAAGGGCACTTCCAACGTGAAAGTGGCCATGTACCACGGCTACTCGCAAACCGAGGCGCCACGCCTGGCCGACGTACTGGCGCTGCGCGAAGCCCTAGGGCAGATTCGCCCGCAGCTCGACACGGCGGCCACCCGCCTGCGCCCCCTGCTGATGGCGGGTGGCCAAGTCAATAACCCTACCCTGCCTACCTCCAGCCGCTAAACGCCGCTGGCTGGCAGCTCGGCACCTTCCTTATGCAGCCCAGCCCGGCCGCTACTGCCTTCGGGCGAGGCGGCCGGGCTGTCGTATTTTTATGCGAAAAGGGCCAGGCCGGCCGTTTGGGTGGGCCACGCTCCGCTGCTAGTTCATGAAAAATACCCTGCGCACTCTGCTGCTTATGCCCGCCTTGCTGCTGGCTGGTTGCTGCGCCAATAATTCCTGCGATTGCCAAGACCTGCTCGCAGATGCCCTGTTCTTTAAACTCGACCAAAGCACGTTTCGGCCCAGCGACATCGACACCGTATATCTGGTGCAATACAGCTCCACCAATAGCACTACCCCCGTCAATACGGCTCGGCTGCTGCCCGGCGTGCTAAGCGACTCTATACTGGCCCGCCAGCTGCGGCAAGTAAAGCTGCCTAGTACTACCATCGTGCTCAGCAATACCTACCCCTTCGCCACGGCCTCGGCCGGTAGCAAACTCAGCCTCTACACCTACCGGCTGCTAGTGCCCAAAGGCGATTCGGTGCGCGTGCGAGCCAATGGCGGCTTGGCGCCCCGGCCGGTGTATAGCTTCGCCATCGGCCCCGTAACGCTGAGCGGCCGCTACAATGCAGACGGTTGCTGCACTTGCTACCAAAACACTAAAAAAACTGTTTCCGTCAACGGGACGTTTTATGATGCTACTGAAAGCAGTGGCGAACCCCTGCCCATTTTGCTGCGCAGGTAGCCCCGAGGAATTTTACCCTGGGCTACTTGCGCAAAGACAGGCTTGGCCGCTCCTACTCTACCGGGCTTCCCTATCCCTATGCTCGCTCCTGATACGTTATTGCCCTCGGCCGCTGCCACCGCAGCCCTGCCCCTCGTTCCCCCCGAGCCTACCCCGCCCGGTAGCCACCACGTGGGCTTTCCGTTTGTGACGCGTCTTAGCCTGGAGCCACTCATTAGCTATTGGCATGAGCGTGAGCACGATGCCAACCCTGGGGTAGCCCGGCTGGCGTGCTCCATTGGCAAGCAGGTGGCCGCAGCGACGTATTGCCGGGGCGACTTGGCCAATATTCATTCCCTGGATGAGCACCGCGACCTGGTCGATACGCTGATGCTGGCCGTGTTTCCGCCAGCGGCCACGACTACCGGTATCAGCGGGGCCATTCCGCCGTTTCAGCGGCAGAGCTTCTACTACACCACTCGCTTTGCGGAGGTGATGCTGGGTAAGGACCGCACCATTAAGCAGCCGCTGAACGTGGACCTGCCCATGCTGGAAGAACGCATGACGCGCATGGCTTACCTGCTGATTCTCAGCCGCGAGTACGGGGCGGAGGTACCCGACCAGGGCGGCCTCATTTTTACGGTGGCCGACTACCGCATTGGGCTGTACCGGCACTACGGAGTAGATTTTGACTCGTCGTTTGTGCGGGTGCGGGTGGTAGGCGATAAGCCCATGCTGACCCATGAGCAAGTGCAGCACCTGCTGCGTAACCGCCACCGCCTCGACCTGTGGCAGGAATTCCTACCCCCCGAGCGCTTCGTGCTCGAGGGTTTCAACCTGCTTCACCTGCTGGATGTTACGACCCAGGAGATACTATCCGAACTGAAGTACGACTTGCTGGAGCGCGATGTGTTGCAGGCCTCCGACCGGCTCGAACAGATTCAGGAAAAGCTGCGGGTGCTGTTTGCCCGGCCGGCGTTGCAGCTGGGCATTGCAGCCTATGATGAGCGCAAAAAAGCCTTCGTGGACTTCGGCCGCAAGATTAACCACAGCTTTCTCATCAAGCAGATGCAGGGGCAGCAGCTAGAGGGCGACTTTCGCCACCTCTACGCCCGCCTGCTGGCCGAGCGCCGCCCGCTGGTGCTCGAAGACGTAGCCACCGCGCCCGACCTGCCCGAGGGCATGCGCCATCAAATGCTGAGCATGGGCGTGCATTCGGCCATTTTGGCGCTACTGCCCTACGGCCCCGATACGGTGGGCCTGCTCGAGTTGGGCTCGCCCGGCGTGGGCGACCTCGACGAGTTTGACATGGAGCTGGTGAACCAGTTTGTGCCGCTGTTTGCGGTAGCGGTGAAGCGCAATGCGGAGGACCTAGAAACCCGCATTCAATCGGTTATCAAAGAGAAGTTTACGGCCATTCACCCTACCATGGAATGGCGCTTCAACGATGCGGCCCGGCGGCTGCTGGCCCAGCACGAAGACGGGAACCGCAACGCCGAAATGGAGGCCATTGTGTTTGAGGAGGTCTATCCGCTGCACGGCTCCTGCGACATTCGGGGCAGCAGCATGGCCCGCAACGAAGCCGTGCAGGGCGACCTCATCGAGCACCTAACCCTGGCCAACCGAGTGCTCAAAAAGGCGTCCGATTTTCAGCAGCTACCCATTCTAGATGAACTTAAGTTCTACGTAACTAAGAACTTGCGGCGCCTGCGCCAGGGCATCATCAGTGGCGATGAGGTAAGTATTTACGACTCGCTGCGCACCGAAGTCGAGCCTCTGTTTGAGTATTTGGCCCAAAACAACGTAGAGCTACGCCCCACCATCGCCGCCTACTGGCAGCAGATTGACCCGCGCCTGGGCATTCTCTACCACCGCCGCCGCGACTTTGAAGAAAGCGTTACGCGCATCAACGATACCATCAGCGACTACCTCGACGAGGAAGAAGCCAAGGCGCAGCTCATGTTTCCGCACTACTTCCAGCGCCTTAAAACCGATGGTGTCGAGCACAACATTTACGTGGGGGGTAGCCTGGTGCAGGGCAAGCCGTTTGACCTGGTTTTTCTGAAAAACTTGCGCCTGTGGCAATTGCTGGTGATGGTCGAAATCACGCGCCGCACTCATATCCTCAAGGCCACGCTTTCGGTACCGCTCGACACTACGCAGCTGATTTTGGTGCATTCGCAGCCCCTGAGCATTCGCTTCCGACAAGACGAACGCCAGTTCGACGTCGATGGAGCGTATAACATTCGCTACGAGATAATTAAGAAGCGTATCGACAAAGCCACCGTGCTCGGTACCGGCGAGCGCCTGACCCAGCCCGGCCAGCTAGCACTGGTGTATGCCCAGCCCCGCGAGGCTACCGAATACCTCGAGTACATTGATTACCTGCAAGACCGCAACCTGCTGGAGCCCGGCATTGAGGAGCTAGAACTAGAAGAATTGCAAGGCGTGAAAGGCCTGCTGGCCCTGCGCGTAGCCGTGAAACTGTAGTCACAACCTAATTGCAAAACGGGGGGTAGGGAGCGACCGCTCCCTACCCCCCGTTTGCGTCCGATACTTTCGTTGTTGGCAACAGGCCCGGCCGTTTACTCGGTCACGTTAGTGCCCGATTCGTTGGTATTGACCACCTTTTTCTCTTTCCAAAACAGCCGGATGCCCGTGCGCAGCAGTACTAGCCACGCTGCGCCCCCAGCAAAACCAGCCAGCACATCGGTGGGGTAGTGCACGTGCAAAAACACCCGCGTGAGGCCAATCAGCACAGCGAAACACACCAGCGCCGCCGCCCAGCCCCAGTGCCGGCCGTGCTGCACGGCCAGCCAAGCCAAGCACCCATAAAAAGCCATGCTCATCATAGCATGCCCACTGGGAAAGCTCAGACCGTACTGGTGAATAAGGGCCGTGGTAGGCCGGTCGCGGTGGAAATATGCTTTCAGCAACTCATTGAGCGCCAAGCCTCCGCCCATAGAAGCCAGCAATTCGATGGCGTAGCGGCTGAGGCCGCGTCGGTGCAGCACCAGCGGCGTAAGCAAGCTGGCCGGCACAAAAAACCACACCGACCCAAACCAGGTAAGTACGTTTTGTATCCACCACCGCAAGCCAGGATGCGCGGCCCGCAGGCGGTCCATTTGCGCAAAACCCCAGTTATCAAACACTTGTGAATGCTCTTGAAAAACTACCCGAATCAAGTAGAAAAACAAGGCGAACGCTACTAAGAATAATACGCCCCCAAAAACGACCTCCGTAGTAAGCAAACCGGCTAGCTCAGCTTGGCGGGTCGAGGAGCTGGACTGGTTGGGCGGAGCAGCGGGCGCGGGCATATCGAGGCTTTTCGGAAAGGAGAAAAAACGTTGAACGGAATTTCTTCAGGATTGGCTGTCTGGCTTCTATTTCAACAAAATTGAAAACAAAAAAGCCAGCCCCACATGGGGCTGGCTCTTATTGTACTCGTGCGCTCGGAGAGACTCGAACTCTCACACCTTGCGGAACTGCCGCCTGAAGACAGCGCGTCTACCAATTTCGCCACAAGCGCAAACGAAGTTCAAAAACCGCTCCACCCGGTCGGTGGTGGCTTTTGATGGTACAAAGATAGCCTCCTTGCATAGCATCTCGCAAGCGTAGCCCCGTTTTTTTTGCTGTCCTGAGGCACTACACGCAGCCGGAAAATTGTCTCTCAGCTACTTGCAGCTGCCGTTTTTCACAAAATAAATCTGGCTTAGTTAGTAATAGCTAGGTTCAAACGGAAATTAGCCTGCTTTTTAGCTTTTCTGTTGGTTATGGCCGTTTCTCCTCCGCAAACCTTCCCGCCAGAGGCCGACTTCGGCCGAGTGGCTCGTTTCTACGACTTGTTGGCGGGGCTGGCATTTGGCGGGGCACTGCGGCGGGCGCAGCGAGCGGCCCTTGTGGCGGGGCTGCCGCCCAGCCCTACCCCCCTACGGGTGCTGGTGCTGGGCGGCGGTGCGGGCTGGGTACTCAGCGAGTTGTGGCGGCATCAGCCCACGGCCCAGGTACTCTACCTAGAAGTCTCGGCCGAAATGCTGGCTCGTACGCGGGCACGACTGCGGCGGCAGCCTGCACCGCCCGGCGCGGCTGTTGAGCTGCGCCGGGGCAGCGAAGCCGCCTTGCAGCCGGGCGAGCAGTTCGATGTGCTTATTACTTTTTTCGTCCTCGATTGCTTCACCGCCGAAGCTTTGCCAGGTGCGCTGGCTCGCTTGCAGGCCGCTCGCCAGCCGAGCGCACCCTGGCTAGTAACCGACTTTCGACCAGCGCAAAGCGGCTGGCGGCTTTGGCTGATACAAGCCATGTACCGGTTTTTTGGTTTGCTGGTGGGGCTGCAAGTGCAGCGAATGCCCCCGTGGCCGGCTGAGCTGGCTAGCTTGGGATTACGTTCTATCTGGAAAAAATCCTTTTTTGCAAATGCGATTGACGCACTCGTTCTGCACTAAATCATGGCGCTTAACAGCTTGGTCCTAGACGCGCGGGAAGGGCATTCGCGTATTTATGAGGGCCAAAAGCGCCAGCTGATGCAATTATTTAGTTACTTTGCACTGCTCCACTCAGGGCTATTTTAAAAAAGATAGGCAATTGGTATTATCCTGTTACTTTTTATGAAAAAACTTTTCCGCAAATCCCTTTTAGGTGCGGTAGGAACCTTATTATTACCTAACCTAGCTACTGCGCAAACTGCTACCCCTCCTGCTACCAAGGCGGCTGTGGCCAAACCAGTGGCCAGTAAGGCTGCCGTAGTTAAGCCAGTCACCGCTAAGCCGGCAGTAGCTAAACCTGCCCTGGCCAAGCCAGTGACAGCTGCTAAACCGTTAGTAACTAAACCAGCCGCCGCTAAGCCAGCTATAGCTAAACCCGTGGTGGCTAAGCCAGTGGTGGCGCCTGCTGCTAAGCCGGCACCGGCGGTAGTAGTAGCACCAGCCGAAGCACCAGTTACGGCCACCGTAGAAGCGCCCCCCAAGCCCACGCCGGTGGCGCCCGCCGCCCTTGGGCCGGCCGTGCACTACACGGTTTCCTTCCCCAATGCGGTGCACCACGAGGCACGTATTGCGGCCACGTTTGCGGGTTTGCCCCCTGGCCAAAAGGCGGTTGTGCGCATGGCGCGGTCGTCGCCGGGCCGCTACGCGCTGCACGATTTTATTAAAAATGTTTATTATGCGGTAGCTACCGACACCAACGGTAAGCTACTGGCTGTCAATCGCCCCGACCCTTATTCTTGGGAAATAACTCCGGGTGCCGATGGCATTATTAAATTTGACTACACGCTGTATGGCGACCTTACGGACGGTACTTTTTCGGGTATCGACCAGCAACATGCTCACCTCAATATACCGGCTACTTTCTGCTACGTGCAGGGGCTGGAAAGCCGGGCAGCCGAAGTGAAATTTGAATTGCCCGCCACCTGGAAAGTAGCTACCCAACTACGAGCCGCTGGCGACGATAAAACGACTTTTACTGCCCCTAACCTGCAGTATTTCATGGACAGCCCCATCGTGCTTGGGGCGCCCCAAATCCTGCATACGTGGCAGGACGGGGGCCGCAATTTTGAGATGGCGACCTATTATTCGGGGCCGGTGAGCGAGGTTGATGCTTTCGTGAAGAAGACGCAAAAAGTGGTGCGCGAATCGGCTGGTGTGTACGGCGGCGAGTTTCCGCAGTTCGATTTCAACCGCTACACCTTCTTGGCTGACTACCTACCCCAGGCCAGCGGCGACGGTATGGAACACCGCAACTCGACTTCGCTCACTAGCCCCTTACCCCTGCGCGAAGAGGGCGGCCTACGCAACCTAGGCACCGTATCGCACGAGTTTTTTCACGCTTACAATACCGAACGCATTCGCTCGCAGGGCTTAGAGCCATTTGACTTTCAGCGCGTTAATATGAGCGACGCGCTTTGGTTTGGCGAAGGCTTCACGCAATACTATGGCGAATTGGTGCTGCGCCGGGCGGGCTTCTACACCGATGAGCAGTTTTACAACAAAGTGAGTTCGTGGGTGAATGCCCGCATCAACTCGCCGGGCGCCCGCTACGCCTCGGCCGTAGACATGAGCCGCCAAGCGGGCTTCGTAGACGCCGCCGTGTCGGTGGACCCTACCAACCGCAACAACACCTACCTCTCATACTACATCCAGGGCGCGGGCTTAGCACTCGTGCTCGATTTGCAGCTGCGCCAGCGCTTCCACACTTCGCTCGATAAGTACATGCAGGCTATGTGGCAGGAGTTTGGCAAGCCACAGACGCCCGCTCTGGCCCCGGTAAAAGGCTACACGGTGGCCGATTTGCAGCGCGTGCTGGGCACGGTAGCTAAGGATACGGCCTTCGCTGGCAACTTCTTCCGGCGCTACATCTACGGCCACGAAACGCCGCGCTTTGCCGAAAACCTGGGCACGATGGGCCTGGCGGTGGTGCCCGTGAAGGCACTCGCCGCCGCCCTACCCCGCCAGGTAGAGTTCGACGAAGAGGACCGCTGCATCTTATCGCACAACACTACCATCGGCTCGGGCCTCTATAAGGCTGGCATCGACCGTGGTGACCAGATAGTGATGCTCGACGGCGAGAAAATCGACAACATGGCCACCCTCGAAGCTATTATGCGTCGCCACACGCCCGCCGACCTCGTACCTGTAAAGGTGCGCAACCGTGCTGGCGTAGAGCGCACTACCCAAGTGGTGCTCACCGAGGACACCAACATTCAGGTGCAGCCCATGGAGACCGTCGAGAAGATGACGGCCACCACTGCCCAAAAGGAGCAGCGCGCCGCTTGGCTCGCGGCTACGGCTACCACTGCCGCGCCTACTCCTATCAAGTAAGAGGCCTGAAACATAAAAAGCACGTCTTGCTACCGAAAGGAAATATCTCTACCGCACCGTTAAACGAGGTGATAGAGGTATTTCCTTTCGGCAGCAGGACGTGCTTTTTTGACTTCACTACCTAATCTATTGCCGAATAATTTACGTTCGGCTGTAATGCCTACCCCCCTCTTGGCGATGAAGCTATTGCACTGCGTGGCCCACCGGGCCCGCTGCTACTTCTACCGTCATGGAAATTTTCGATAACCTCGCCAAGGCTGCCAAAGGCTTTTTTGTGGAGCCTGACCCGACCGGAGCACCCGCCAAAACGGCGGGCAGCCCCCTACCCTCTGCTCAGCCAAGCAATGCCGCTGCCCGGCCTACCTCCCCGGCGCCGGGGCAGGCCGAGCAGCGGCACCTCGACCACATGGCTAGCCTGCTGGCCGGTGATGGCAAAGACTTCGCGGCTTATATGAAGATGGTGAAAAGCATGGCCGCCGCCGGCCTGAGCGGCCCGCTGCTTTACCAAACGGCCTTCAACGCCTTCAGTGCTGTGAATGGCTCGACGGTGCCTGCATTGCTAGCGTCGGCTGGCGAGTTTGAAGCAGCCCTGGCCACCGACCGCGACAAAGTGCTGGCCCGCCACCGCGAAAAAATGGGTGAAGCCGTGGGCAACGGGGCGCCCGGCGTAGTGATGCAGCTGACAGAAAAAGAGCGCCAATTGGCCGCCGACCTGGCTGCCCTCAGCCAGCAGCTGCAAGCCAAGCAGCAGCAGCTAGCCGACACCCAGCAGCAGCTAGCCACCGAGCGCCAAAAAACGCAGGCCGCGCTGGCGTCTTACGAGTTGGCGCAGTCAGCCGCTTTGGCCGAGCTTCAGGCTCATCGCCAGGCAGCCACTAGTTTTTTGAGCGGCGGTGCAGCGGCGTAAAGCCTACCCCTAGCCCGAGCTGATAGCAACAAAAAAGCCCCGCCTAGGTATCGGCGGGGCTTTTTTAGAAGTGAATTTTTGGGCCTTAGCGGCGACGACCGAAGATGCGCAGCAAGAATAAAAACAGGTTGATAAAGTCGAGGTACAGCGTGAGAGCGCCCAGGATGGAGGCTTTGTGGCTGGCTTCTTCGCCTTCGGTTACGCCAATGAAGGCGATTTGCTTGAGCTTCTGCGTGTCGTAGGCCGTGAGGGCTGTAAAGAGCAGCACGCCTACAAACGAAGCCACCAGCGACAGCGCCGAGCTTTGCACAAACATGTTCACTACCAAGGCGATAAATAGCCCGATAATGGCCATGCTTAGTATTTTACCCCAGCCCGACAGGTCGGACTTGGTGAAGTAGCCGTACAGGCTCATTACGCCAAACGTGGCGCCCGACACGAAGAAAGTAGAGGCAATCGAATCGGCCGTGTAGGCCATAAATATCACGCTCAGCGTCAGGCCGTTGAGCAGGGCATAGGCTAGAAAAGCGGTTTGCACTTCGGCACGGCTCCACTGGGCGGCGCGGGCCGTCATAAAGCCCACAATGAGCAACTCGGCAATGATGAGCCCAATAAAGAGAAAGCGCGTACCGAAGATGAACTGCTGCATGGCCGGGGAAGACGCCGTGAACAGGGCTACCCCCCCGGTTAGGCTCAGGCCGGCGGCCATCCAGCCATATACTTGGGCAAAAAACTGCGCCTGAATTCGGGCCGCTTCTTCGGCCGAAAGCTGACGCGCAATGGAGCGGTCAAATTGATTTTCGTTCATAACAAGGAAAAGATGAGCAGCGTAAGCAGATACCTACGCCAAAGTACGAACTTTGGCTAGCACCGGCGGTAGTAGTAGCAATTTTGCGGCCGACTTACCGCCTTGCCCCCTGGCCTGTCCTTATGTCTGCTTCCGCTCATTACCGCCGCAACGAGGCGCTGCGCACTATTCGGCCCGGCTACGCCGGCAACAAGCTTATTGGCAAGGAATTTTGCAATGGCGAGGCACTTTTCGAGCCGCATTTCAGCACCGTACTACGCTGGCAACTAACGGCTAACCCTCAGAAAGAGGAGAAAAAACGCGATACCTGGGTGCCCCAGGTAGTACCCTGCGCCGAGGCTTTTTTCTCGACCGAGGACATGCTGGTTTGGCTGGGCCACGCCTGCTTTTTGCTGCGCGTGAAGGGGGTAAGCTTGTTGTTTGACCCGGTGCTGTTCAGCTCATTTGGGTTGCGCCACCGCCACGCCCTACCCTGCCGCCCCGAGGATGTGCGCAACATCGACTACCTGTTGCTTTCGCACGGCCACCGCGACCACCTCGACGAGCAATCCATTAAGCTACTAACCCAGCAAAACCCGCAGATGCGGGCGCTTTCTTCGCTGCGCATGGCGCCGCTGCTGCGCAGCATGGCCCCTACCCTGCCCGTGCAGGAGGCAGGCTGGTGGCAGCAGTACGACCTGGGGCCAGCTGCTCCTTTTGAGATTTATTACCTGCCCGCCAGCCACTGGCACCGCCGCGGGGTATTCGACCTCAACCAAGTACTGTGGGGTAGCTTTTTAATTAAGACCGAGGACCGGCTTATCTACTTCGCCGGCGACACGAGCTACGGCGACCACTTCGAGCACATCGAGCAAACGTTCGGGCCGCTCGATATTGTACTCATGCCCATTGGCGCCTACAAGCCGCCTTTTATGATGCACATGAGCCACGTGAACCCGCACGAGGCAGCCAAAGCGGCCAATATCCTGCGGGCGGGCCACGTGGTGCCCATGCACTACGGCACCTTCGACCTCTCAGACGAGCCCGCCTCCGAGCCGCTGCGCCTGCTTACGGAAGTAGCAGCCGGCGGCTTGCTACGCGGCGCCTTGCACGCGCCGGCCGTGGGCGAGGTGCTGCGCTGGCCACAATGGGAATAATATACTCTATTTAGATAGCACGTCATGCTGAGCTTGTCGAAGCATCTCTACCACGCCGTTAGCTTACTAATTTAAGCGGCGCGAGCGAGATGCTTCGACAAGCTCAGCATGACGGAGAAACGGTGGATTACCTTTGCGACCTATGTCGCCTACCCTCGTTCTCAGCCTCATCGCGGGCTACTTTGTCGTGCTGGTTATTATTGCGCTGCTCACCTCGCGCAAGGCTACTAGCGAAAGCTTCTTTGTGGCCAACCGCAACGCGCCCTGGTACATGGTGGCGTTTGCCATGATTGGCACCTCGCTTTCGGGCGTCACTTTCATCTCGGTGCCGGGCAACGTGTACGGCAAAAGCTGGAGCTACCTGGCCGTGGTGGCGGGCTACGTGGCGGGCTACCTCGTCATTGGCACCGTGCTGATGCCCCTATACTACCGCCTGCGGCTGGTGTCCATCTACACCTATCTAGAGCAGCGCTTTGGCTACTGGAGCTACAAAACGGGCGCCCTGTTCTTCTTAATTTCGCGGGCTTTGGGCTCGGGATTGCGGCTTTACCTGGTGGCGGGCGTATTGCAACTGGCGGTGTTTGATAAAATGGGCGTGCCGTTTGCGGTTACCGTGATGGTCAGCATCTTATTCATTTACCTCTACACCTTTCGCGGCGGTCTCAAAACTATTCTCTGGACCGACACCTTCCAGACGCTGGCCATGCTGAGTTGCGTGGGTTTGAGCATCTACTTCATCTCGTCGGAGCTGAACCTGAGCTTCAAGCAACTGGTAGCTACGGTGCGCGGCAGCGAAATGTCGCACATCTATTTTTCTGATTTTAAAGACGATAAATTCTTCTGGAAGCAATTTGCCTCCGGCATGTTCATCACCATCGTGATGACGGGCCTCGACCAGGATTTGATGCAGAAAAACCTGAGTTGCCGCAGCCTCGGCGACGCCCAGAAGAATATGTTCTGGTTTACCATTGTGCTGGTGGGCGTCAACGTGCTGTTTCTCACGCTGGGGGTGCTGCTCTACCAATACGCAGCAGCTAAAGGTATTCACCTCAGCGAGTTGCCACAGCTCCTTACCCCCAAGGGCACGCTCGACACCGACCGCGTATTTCCTTACCTGGCTACCACCCACTTCACGCTGTTTGCGGGTATCATC
The DNA here is from genome assembly GCF_009755225.1 of Hymenobacter ginkgonis. GTDB lineage: Bacteria > Bacteroidota > Bacteroidia > Cytophagales > Hymenobacteraceae > Hymenobacter > Hymenobacter ginkgonis. The sequence continues at coordinate 199,565 of NZ_WQKZ01000003.1, read as the reverse complement.
TTCATTCTGGGTATTATCGCGGTCACTTACGCTTCGGCCGACTCGGCACTCACGGCGCTTACCACCTCGTTTTGCGTCGATTTTATCAACATCAAGCAGTACGCTGAGGCCAAGCAAACGCGCATTCGGCAGCTCACGCACCTGGGCTGGTCGGTGGCGCTGATTTTGATTATCCTAGTTTTCCGGGTCATCAACGAGCAAAGCCTAATTGACGCCGTGTTCAAAACCGCGGGCTACACTTACGGGCCGCTGCTGGCGCTTTATAGCTTCGGCATTTTTACGCGGCGGCGCTTCCGCGAGCGGCTGGTGCTGCCCGTGTGCATTGTGGGGCCGCTGCTTACGCTGCTCATCGTGGCGCACTCGGTAGAGTGGCTGGGCGGCTACAAGTTTGGCTTCGAGATTTTGCTACTTAACGGGGCCATCACCTTTCTGGGCCTACTATTGATTTCGCGGCCCGATAACCGAACCGAAGCCGCGCCTATTTTGTCCTAAATCGTGGCGGTTGCCGCTTGGCTAGCCGCTGACTTTTCCTATCCTATGCGCCTTTATCTCTTCTCGTTACTACTCGCTACCCCCTTGCTGGCGCTGGCCCAAACCAAGCCTACCCCCGCCAAAGCCCCCATCACCCTCACGCCCGGCAACATGCAACTGCAAGCGGGCGGCGGCGCCGAAAATCGCCCCGACCATGCCCCCGAGTTTCCGGGCGGCGAGGAAGCCATGGGCGAGTTTTTTACCAAAAACGTGCAGATTCCCGTTAAGGCCAAGCAAGCCCGCGTGACTGGCGACGTACTTGTGACGGCCACCGTGGGCACCGATGGCAAGCTCATCAACCCCAAAGTAGCTAAGGGGCTTACCCCCGAGTGCAACGCCGAAGCCCTGCGCGTGGTGCAAACCCTACCCCCCTGGCAGCCCGCCACCCGCCGCGGCGTGCCGGTGCCCGTGCTGGTGCAAGTGCCCGTGCCATTTGATAATGCGGGGGTAGTAAAATTTGAAAACGACCGCAAAGTGCCCCGCTCCACGAAGGATGCGCCCGGCTTGAATTAAGGGCCCTAGCCTAGAAGAATAACTAAAAAGGACGTCCTACTGAACGCCGTGAAGCATCTCGCTCGCTTCGTTCAACGATTCACGCGAGGTGCTTCACGGCGTTCAGTAGGACGTCCTTTTTGAAAGTAATTATCAGCAAGAAGGCCACGCCTTTAAAGCAAGCGCAGCCTTTGTTCGTCTAGCAAATAAGTAGGCCGGCCCCAGCCAGCCCCGATTAAATTATGGCTCGAAGTGGAATGAATACCAGCGGCACCGACCTCACGGCCGACCTGCCCAAACCAAAAGTAAATAAAGAGTCGCTTCAGCGTAGCCTGCGGATTTTTAAGTTTGTATTGCCCTACCGGGCTAAGTTTATCGTAGGCTTGGTGATGCTGCTGCTCAGTAGCAGCACGTTTATGGCCTTTCCGTGGGTGGCGGGTAAGCTCGTGGATGCCGCTAACCACAAGCCCGTTATCCTACCCGGCGGCCTCACCCTCAACATTGACCGCATTGCGCTGCTGCTGTTTTTGGTGATTGTGTGCCAGGGCTTTTTCTCGTTTGGGCGCATCTGGTTTTTCACGCAGGTGAGCGAGTTTACGGTGCGCGACATTCGACAGGCGCTTTACGCCAAATTCGTGCAGCTGCCCATCCCGTTTTTTGAGCAAAACCGCGTGGGAGCTATCACCTCGCGCATTACCAGCGACGTTGCCCAAATCCAGGACACGTTTTCGCTGACGCTAGCCGAGTTGTTTCGCCAGGTGTTCACGCTGCTGGGCGGCATCACGTTCATCATGCTGGTGTCGGTGAAATTGTCGCTGTTTATGCTGGTCACGTTTCCGCCTATCGTGCTGGCGGCGGGGCTGTTTGGCCGCAAAATCCGCACGCTGGCCAAGACTACCCAGCAAGAGTTAGCGCACACCAATACTATTGTGGAAGAAACCTTGCAGGCCATTAACTCGGTAAAGGCGTTTACCAACGAGAAGTTTGAAACGGAGCGCTACACCCTTTCGCTGGGCAAAGTGGTACGGGCCGCGCTGCAAAGCAATATGTACCGCGGCGGCTTCGTGTCGTTTGTCATTATTGGCCTGTTTGGCGGCATCATTCTAGTACTGTGGCGCGGGGCTACCCTCGTGTATACGGCCGGGCCCGGCCACCTCGAAATCGGCCAGCTTGTGTCGTTCATTATCTACACGGCTTTCATTGGCGCCTCGGTGGCCGGCTTGGGCGAACTATATGGCAAGGTGCAAAGCACGTTGGGCGCCTCCGAGCGTATCCTCGAAATTCTGGACGAAACCCCCGAGCCTACCCTACGCGAGCCAGCTACTGGCCTAGTGCCAGCCCAAATTCGCGGCGATATTCGCTACGAGCACGTGGTATTTCGCTACCCTACCCGCCCCGATATGGCGGTGCTGCAAGACATTGACTTTCATATTGCGGCGGGCGAAAAAATCGCACTCGTCGGCCCCAGCGGCGCGGGCAAAAGCACCATTGCGGGGCTGCTGATGCAGTTCTATCCCCTCAGCGGCGGCCGCATCTTGGTAGATGGGCACGACGTGGCCGATTACGACCTAACCTCCCTGCGCCGCCACATCGGCATTGTGCCGCAGGAAACGCTGCTCTTTGGCGGCACCATCCGCGAGAACATTGCCTACGGCAAGCCGGGCGCTACCGATGCCGAAATCATCGAAGCGGCCCGCCGCGCCAACGCCTGGCAGTTCATTCAGCATTTCCCTGAGGCGCTTGATACGGTGGTCGGCGACCGCGGCGTGAAGCTCTCGGGCGGGCAGCGCCAGCGCGTGGCCATTGCCCGCGCCATCCTGAAAAACCCAGCTGTCCTCATCCTCGACGAAGCTACTTCTTCGCTCGACAGCGAAAGCGAAAAGCTCGTGCAGGGCGCCCTCGACGAACTGATGCAAAATCGCACCAGCCTCATCATTGCCCACCGCCTCAGCACCATCCGCAAGGTCGATAAGATTTTGGTTATTGACGGCGGCCGCATTGTGGAGGCCGGCACCCACGAGGAATTGAGTGACCGAGCAGGCGGGCTGTACGCCAATTTGCTGCGCTTGCAGTTTGAGTTGGCGTAGAAGCCGATTTGCTCTAACGAGTAGGGCCACCCATTCGCTAGCGAATGGGTGGCCCTACTCGTTAGAGCAAATCGGCTTAAGAAACCTTCATCTTAAAGCAGTGCCTTGCCCCGCATTAGCACCCAATACAGCCCACCTGCCACGAAGAAGCCCACAAACCACGCGTAATTATATAGCTCCAGCAACCAGGGCCACACAGTTGCTTTGTCGAGTACGCCGATGGCCGCCAAGAAGCCCGGCACACTAGGCAAAATACCCAGTACCAGTGCCACAATGGCCACGGGATTGAAGCCGCGGCTATAGGTATAACGGCCTTCGTGCTGATACAAGTCACTCAGTGACAGTTCTTGGTGGCGCAGCAGGTAGTAGTCGGTAATGAGAATGCCGCCGATGGGGCCAAGCAGCGCCGAGTAGCCCACCAACCAAGTAAAAATGAAGCCGCTGGGGTCGGCGATGAGCTTCCAGGGGAAGATGAGCAAGCCCACTACCCCCGTAAAATACCCACCCGACCGGAAGCTGATACGCTGGGGCGCGAGATTGGCAAAGTCGTTGGCGGGGCTTACGATATTGGCCGCGATGTTGGTAGCCAGCGTAGAGAGGGCCACGGCAAGCATGGCAAAAGTTACGAGCCAGCGGCCTTCGAAGCGCCCGGCGAGCACCACCGGGTCCCAGATGGTGGTGCCGTAAATGAGGAGCGTGGCCGACGTGACGGCTACCCCTACAAACGAGAACAACGTCATGGGTAGGGGTAGGCCCAGCGCTTGGCCCAGTTGCTGCGAGCGCTGACTGGTGGCATAGCGCGTAAAATCGGGAATATTGAGCGAGAGTGTGGCCCAAAAGCCCACCATGCCCGTGAGCGAGGGAAAAAAGAACTTCCAAAACCCGTCGGGCGTGGCAAAATGAGAGGGCTGCGCCAAAATAGGCCCCAGCCCATGCCCGGCCGAGATGGCCCACCACAGCAGCGCCAACGCCGCTAGGGGCAGGAAAAAGGCTTTGAATACCAGCAGCTTGCGAATGCTATCGACGCCGAGGTATACTACGTACATATTCAGCAGCCAGAACAGGAAGAACGTGATGGCCGGCCCCGTCGCGAGCCCCCAGCTCGCCGGAAATACGGGGGGTAGGGTGCCCAGCGCGGGCCACCAGCGCACGGCCAGCTGGTAAATGGCGTAGCCGCCAATCCAGGTTTGGATGCCAAACCAGCCGCAGGCAATGACGGCCCGCAGCAGCGCCGGCACATTGGCCCCCAGCACCCCAAAGCTAGCCCGCGCAAATACCGGAAATGGAATGCCGTAGCGCGTGCCCGCCCGGCCATTCAAAATCATGGGAATGAGCACGATGGCGTTGCCCAGAAAGATGGTGAGCAAGGCCTGCCACCAGTTCATGCCGCCCTGGATGAGCGAGCTGGCCAGCATGTACGTGGGAATGCACAAACTCATGCTAATCCAGAGCGCGGCATAATTCCAGGTGCCCCAGGTACGGGCAGCGGGCGCTACCGGAGCTAGGTCTTCGCTGGTAAGGCTGGCCGCTGGGGCTGCTTCGGCCGCAACGGGGGGGTAGGGAATTTCCATGCTGCTAGGGTGGGCGGCGTGGGTGCCACACGCCCGCCCGCAGCCGCAAGCTACGCGCCTACGCGCACTTAGCCAAGCACTTGCCAGCTAGCCCCGCTAAACTTGCTACGCAGCACAGCCTATTTATTATCCTATGTAATCAGTACCACCCCGCCTTAAACACAAAACGCCGGCTGGCCCTATTTGGGCCAGCCAGCGTTCGTAGTGCACTAGGTGCAGATACTACATTTTGGTTTTCATCTTGCCTTTGCCATCCGACATCGAGCCTTTTTGCTTGTGGGTTTTGCGGCTTTTGGTGGCGTTGGTGGTATTATCGGCGTTGCCCATGGTGCCATCGACACTGATGCTAGCAGGGTCATTTACGCCGGTGCCCGACTGGTTGAGGGGGCGTGGCACGGTCAGGGTACCGTTTTCGGTAGTGGTGCCGGTGGTGGTGCCAGTAGTAGTGGGGGTAGTCTGGGCAAAGGCTACATTGCTGAGGCAAATGGCGCAGGCAGCAAGCAACAGGGATTTGGCGGTGTTCATAATCAAAAGGAAGGAATGTGGAAAAGGAAGCGGCCTCCTCGGCCTGCTCTCGGCGGTGTATACGCCGCGTGGGCAGGCAGCGTTACCAAAGCCACCTTTTTACCCGGTATTTGTCCAATGGGCAGTTTGCGTGGGCACTAGGCACACGCAGGCAGCCTAGCCATTGATTACCAGTCTGTTTTCTTCCTACAGTCCGGCGTGTAAACCAGCCGCTACCCCCCTATCGTTGCCCAGGCGCGGCACCTTATTTTGCCCGCCCAGTTTGCCCACGCTTTTCATATACCGCTGAAACGCGCCCGCCGGCAGCGCCGTGAGCAGCAGCGGCGCCAAGATGTTGCCCTGGCGCAAGTCGTCGTAGTAGGTATTGAGCTGGCGCATGGTGGCCTCGAGCACAGCCGCGAAGCCGGCCGCGTCGCGGGGGGGGTAGGCAAACTCGACCAGCCACTCATGGCGCGAGGGCTGGCCGGCCTCCTCACCCACGAGCGGGGCTACGGTGAACTCGGTCACCTCGGCTTCGGGGTGCTGGCGCACGGCTTCGCGCAGGGCGGCCTCCACTTCTTCGCCGATAACGTGCTCGCCAAAAGCGGATAAAAAGTGCTTGATGCGGCCCGTAACCACTACGCGGTGCGGGTGCAAGTCCACGAAGCGCACGGTGTCGCCGAGCGAGTAGGCCCAAAGGCCGGCATTGGAAGTGAGCACGACGGCGTATTGCTTCCCCAGTTCGACTTCGGCAATGGTGAGGCGGGGCGGGTTTACTTCGAAGAAACGCTCAGCGGGCACAAATTCAAAGAAAATGCCGCTGGCTAGGCGCAGTAGCAGGCCAGGATTGCCGGGCTGGTCCTGAAAAGCTAAAAAGCCTTCGGAGGCCGGAAACAATTCGATGCTATCGACCGCCCGGCCAATGCTTTCGAGGAGGCGGGCGCGGTAGGGTTCCATACTCACGCCGCCCGACACAAAGAGGTCGAACTGCGGAAACAGCTCGCCCACCGGCCGGCCGGTGCGGGCCGTGAGGCGGTCGAAATACATCTGCACCCAGGGCGGAATGCCCGAGATGAGCGTCAGGGGCTGGCCCAGCGTTTCGCCCACGATGGCGTCGAGCTTGGTTTCCCAGTCTTCGAGGCAGTTGGTGGCGTAGCTGGGCAGCTGGTTGCGGCGCAGGTAGGCCGGCACGTGGTGGTTGACGATGCCCGAGAGCCGGCCCGTTGGAATGCCGCCTCCCGGCCCTACCCCCTCCAACTCGGGCGAGCCGGACAGGAAAATTAACTTGCCGTCCAGAAAGCGGGCGCGGCCGGTGGCGGCCACGTAGTGCAGCAGGGCATCTTTGGCGCCGTTGATGTGGTTGCCGATGCTGGCCTGGGTGATGGGAATGTACTTGGCGCCGCTGGTGGTGCCGCTGGTTTTGGCCAGGTACAGCGGCCGGCCGGGCCACAGCACATCGGGCTCGCCGGCCTTCACGCGGTCGAAGTAGGCCTTGCCAGCTTCGTAGTCGCGGATGGGCACGCGGGCCGCAAAGTCGGCCGACGTCTGAATAGCCCCAAAATCGTGCGCCCGCCCAAAGGCCGTGCCCGTCGCGGCGTGCACCAATTGGTGTAGCAGGCGCCGCTGCGTAGCGGCCGGCGCCTGCTGCCACTGCTGGTAGCGGTGCACGGTGTAGGCAGCCAGCGGGCGGCTCAGAATGGCTTTAATTCCCATGCTTAATTTTCGATGCAGCAACTTGCTGGCCCCGCCAAAACTAAGGTGTATCGCGGGCACGGCGGCTAAACCCTGTCTTAATCGGATTAGTAGCTGGCGGCCGCCACACTTGATGCATCTAGTAATAGCTTGTTTAATATTTAATGCTTACATAGTAAACAAAACAAAAGACCCGCAGTTGCACGTACGCACAACGCTGGCGCCTTTGCCAGCCCTTATTCTTCCCCTTTTTCTTCTCCACATCATGATTAACCAACGCGGTAAAGCTGTTTGGAACGGCGACATGAAAGGCCACGGCACCATCACTACCCAGAGCGGCCTGTTAGATGCCCAGTACTCGGTAGGCTCACGCTTTGAGGGCCAGAAGGGTACCAACCCCGAGGAGCTGATTGGCGCGGCCCACGCCGGTTGCTACACCATGTTCCTGACCAACGTGCTCACGCAGCACGGCCACACGGTGGACACCATCACCACGACCTCAACCGTGACGCTGGACCCGACCCAGAACCCGCCCAAAATCACCAAAATTGCGGTAAGCACCGAAGGTAAAGTGACCGGCGGCAATATCACGCCCGAAGACTTCCAGAAGCACGCCGAGTTTGCCAAGGCCAACTGCCCGGTATCGCAGGTGCTGAGCGCCGTGCCCGAAATGACGCTCGAAGCCAAGCTGACTTAACATTACGAATTAAAAAGTAGAAATTATGCAGGAGGATTCGGGCTTCTGAGGAGGCTATTTTCCGATTCATAATTTCTACTTTTTAATTCGTAAGTAGCTTTGCCCCATGCCCACTGGTACTACCCGCATTCGCCTACGCCCCGCCAACTCATCGCGCCTCTCGTTTGGGGTGCAGGTTTCGCTCGTTCTTTTTGCCATTGCCTACGCGCTGCTGATGCTGCGCAATTCGCCCGCCAGCCAAGATTTTTACTGGCTGCATTATGTGTTTCTAGCTATTTGCGCCTTGTATTTGGGCTTTATTCTGGTGCACAACGCGCCGGTATTTGGCACACAGAGCTACTTCGAGTTTGCGCCGGGCTACCTCGTGCACAAGGCGGGCTTGTTTCGGCCGAAGCAGGTATTTGCAGCCGAAACTATGAGCCTGCTGGAGCTGCTACCCCGCCAATTGCGGGTAAGGCTCAAGGATGGCGACATCCACGTGCTGAATATGCGCGAGGTGAAAGGTACCCGCCGCCGCGCCATGCTGCGCGGCCAGCTCGAAGGCTTTGCCAAACGTTATGGGGTAGCGTTGCGCGAGGATGCCTCCGCTGCCAAATAAGCTTAACCAACGCTAAACAGGCTGAGTGCGGCAGCAGGTAACTGGCACGCAGCAAGTAACTTGCTACCCTGAATAAGTCTTTCCTGAGTAGCTAACTGAGTTGCTCACTTGTTTTATTGAATCCGGATGCTGGCAAAACTGACTCTTTCGCTGCTGCTAACTGTGGGCGTTGGGCAGGTGGCTACGGCCCAGAATTGCCCCGACCCACGCGCGACCAACTACAACCCCAACGCCGTTGGCAACGACGGCTCGTGCCAGTATCCCCTCACCAGCACGGCCCTGCCCCCCAAAACCAAGCTGGCCGATGAGGTAGCCGAAAGCTCGGGCTTGCAGTACACGGGCGGTCAGCTCTGGACCTTCAACGATAGCGGCAATGCGCCGGTGCTTTTCCGAGTCGACTCGACCGATGGGCACGTGGTGCAGCAAGTGCGCATCACCAATTTTGGCAACGTGGATTGGGAGGATATTGCCGCCAGCGCGCAGTATCTGTACATCGGCGATGTGGGCAACAACAACGGCGACCGCCGCGACTTGCGGGTGCTACGCGTGCCCAAATCGGCCCTTGGCCCGGCGGCCAGTACCGCCGCGGCGGAAGCCATCGAGTTCAGCTACCCCGACCAAACCGATTTTACGCCCCGCACCAACCGGCACAATTTCGACTGCGAGGCGCTCTTTTTTGCCAACGACTCGCTGCACATCTTCACCAAAAACTGGGTCGATTTGCAAACTCGCTACTACACCGTGCCAGCCACGCCGGGCACGTACGTAGCGCACCTCAAAGGCACTTTTAAGGTAAATGGGCTGGTAACGGCCGCCGACATCAACGCCACGGGCACCGTAGCGGCCCTGCTGGGCTACAACGCCAGCGATACCTCCACGTTTATGTGGTTGCTGTCGGGCTTCACGGGCACCCATTTTTTGCAGGCTAACAAGCGCCGCATCGAGCTGCCCAGCGCCCTAGAAATTGGCCAGGCCGAAGGGCTCACCTTCGTGAGCCGCAGCCGCGTATTCATCTCCAACGAGCGCATCTCGAACTTTCTTTTCACGGTGCCGCAGCAACTGTACGCGCTCAGCACCAGCGTGTGGCTGGCGCCTACGGTGCTGGCTACTGCCGCGCCCCAGGCAGCGGTCAGCTTTACGGTGGTGCCCAACCCTGCCCACCATACGCTGCACATCGAACGAACGACAGGGGTAGGCGCCGCTACCAGCCTGCTGCTGCAAGACCTGCAGGGCCGCACCGTCTTAACTACTACACTGGCCGCCAATCGTTTGGCACAAGATGTTGATATCTCGGCAATAGCGACGGGCGTGTACGTGGTAAAAATCAAGTCGCCCCAAGGCAGCTTTTCCCAGAAAATAGCGGTGCAGTAAGCTGGTTGGTTGGGAGTGAAGTAGGCGGCGCGGTTGGGTTTTCGGCCCGAACATCTTTCCTTTACGGCCGTTTCTGGCCTTACCAACTTTTCTATTCCCTTCCCATGCCCCTCTCCCCCGACGTTCAGCAGCGCATCAACACCTGGCTTACCCCCGCCTACGACGCTGATACCCAGGCCGAAATAAAACAGCTTATTGATACGCAGCAGGATGATGCCCTCAATGACGCCTTCTACCGCTCGCTAGAATTTGGCACCGGCGGCTTGCGTGGCATCATGGGTGCGGGCTCGAACCGCATGAACCGCTACACGCTGGGCATGGCTACGCAGGGGTTGTGCAACTACCTGAAGCAGAGCTTCCCGGACCAGGAAATTAAAGTCGCCATTGCGCACGACTCGCGCAACAACTCGCGCCTGTTTGCCGAGACGGTGGCGGGTATTTTTTCGGGCAACGGCATCACGGCGTACCTGTTTGACGACCTGCGCCCTACCCCCGTACTTTCGTTTGCCATCCGGCACCTGGGCTGCCAGAGCGGCTGCGTTATCACGGCCTCGCACAACCCCAAGGAGTACAATGGCTACAAAGTGTACTGGAACGACGGCTCGCAGGTAGTGGCCCCACACGATAAGAACATCATCACGGAGGTAAACAAAATCACTGACCCCAGCGAGGTGAAATTCACGGCAGACCCCAGCCGCATCCACCTTATTGGGCAAGAAGTTGACAACGCCTACCTGGCCGAGTTGAAGAAGCTGAGCATCGACCCGGCGGCTATTCAGCGGCAGCACGATTTGGGCATTGTGTACACGCCCATCCACGGCTCGGGTATTAAGATGGTGCCGCCCGCGCTGGCCGAGTTTGGCTTCACCAACGTGAGCGTGGTACAGGCGCAGGCCGTGCCCGACGGCAATTTCCCCACGGTGCAGTCGCCCAACCCAGAGGAAAAGTCGGCCATGCAACTGGCCCTGGACCAAGCCAAAGCCCAGAACGCCGACATCGTACTTGCTACCGACCCCGATGCCGACCGGGTGGGGGTAGGCGTCAAAAACAGCAAAGGCGAATGGGTGCTGCTCAATGGCAACCAAACCGCCGCGCTGCTGACGCACTATATCCTGTCGGCGCGCCAGCGCGCGGGCAAGGCTCAGCCCAACGATTTTATCGTGTACACCATCGTGACGAGCGAAATCCTGGGTGATATTGCCCGGCACTACGGCGTGAAGTCGTACCGCACGCTCACGGGCTTCAAGTACATTGCTGGCCTCATCCGCGACCTCCGCGGCCAGGAAACTTACATCTGCGGCGGCGAGGAAAGCTACGGTTTCCTCATCGGCGACTTCGTGCGTGATAAAGACGCGGTATCGGCCTGCGCCCTCGTAGCCGAAATGGCCGCTGTAGCCAAGGACCAGGGCCGCACGCTTTATGAGGAAATGGAGCGCATGTACGCCGAGTACGGCCTCTACGTTGAAGACCTTATCTCGCTGACTAAGAAGGGCCAGCGTGGCGCCGAGGAAATCCAGGAGATGATGGTGGAGCTGCGCAAAAACCCGCCTACCACCCTGGCCGGCTCACCAGTAGTTGAAATCCGCGATTTCCAGACCGGCAAAATTCAGCATCTGCGCACCAACCAGGAAGAGAGCACCGGCGTCGAAAGCTCCAACGTGCTGCAATTTCTCACCGAGGCCGGCGACAAGATTTCGGCCCGCCCCAGCGGCACCGAACCCAAAATTAAGTTCTATTTCAGCGTGAAGGAGCCGCTGGGCTCTATCGCCGATTACGAGGTAACGCACCAAAAAGCGGAAGCCAAGATTCAGCGTATTATCGAAGAAATGCAGTTGAAGTAACAAGCAGGTCTATCAGAAAAGAACGTCCCGCTGAGCTTGTCGAAACATCTCAACCGCATCGTTGGATGAGGCGGTAGAGGTGTCTCGACAAGCTCAGCGGGACGTTCTTTTTTGGTTTTCTCAAGGGCACATGCCCCTAACTTATTCCTAAGCGCGCTGCAATTGCATCTGCTTTACTTGCTGCGTCAAATCGAGTACCATGCTGGCCAAGTGCTCCAGCGACACGCCACCGATGGGGAACGCGCTGCTGATGTAGCTCTTAGCTTCCCAAATCTCGAGCACATCCTCGGCCCGCACATCGTAGGGCGAGTACAGCGGGTTGTCCGACTGCAAGGCAAACATCGAGCTTTGCTTCAGTTTATTATATACGCGCTTAAATACAATACCATCTTTTTGGCTAACCACAATGCACGGCGTGCCATCCTTGATAGCCGCCCAATCATCGACGTAACGGCCTACGATGGTGGTGCCGCTGGCGAGGGGTAGCATCGAATCGCCCGCGATTTCGAAGGCGCGGTAAGTGCCCGTGCTAGCCAGCATCGGCAACCGGAAGCGGGGTAGCTCCTCAATAAATTCGCGGTCGGCGTAGCCATTTAGGTAGCCGGCGGCGGCTTTGAGCGGCACTAACTCAATATTTTCTTTTTCATCCAGGCCCACGGTGAAGGCCAGCACCCGCATGGGCTTGTCCTCGGGTAGGGTATCGGTGAGGGGACCGGCTTCGCGCAGGGCAGCCGCCGTTTTGGCGTTCTTGCGCTTCGTAAAGTCGGTGGTAGCCAGCGAGTCAAGTGGAATATTGAATAGCCGGGCCATGTTCACGAGGGTGGCCAAGCGGGGCTCGGCACGGCCTTCTTCGTAGGCGCCCACCAGCGAGCGCTTAATGCTTAGTTTATCAGCTAGTTGAGCCTGCGTCAGGCCTAGCTCGCGGCGCCAGAACTTGAGGTTAGTATTAATCATAACAGTAGAGATGCAAGGGAGGGAAAAACCCAGCGCGGTGGGCACGCGACGCACAAAACCAGCAACACAGCACGCAAGTTACTAATTCCATTAGACTTGCCAACGCTAATGGGGTGGGAATTGTTGGCAGAAATATTTTTTTGATTAGCCCACCGCAAAAACAGCCGCCTCTGCTCGGGGCGGCTGTTTTTGCGGTGGGCTGTTTTGAGGCTACAGGTTCAGGCTAGGTTTGGGCGAGTCGGCCCACCATTCGTCATTCGTCCAAAACTCATTCCAGCCCAGCTTGGCATATTTAGGATTAATCTCGCCCATGCGTTCATCAAGCATAAAGTCCTTAAATACGTAGGGCGCTACTGCTGCCACATCGGGCGCCACGATAAAGGACTTGACCTGTCCGGTTGACACATTTCGCCGGTTGCCGCGCAGCAGCAGTCCAGCGCCGCGCGTGGGCAGCTTTTCGTCCATGCCTTCAAAAGCAAACACATAGACGAAGCCCGACCTTTGGTTGGGCACCGCGTAAAAATCCAGCAACACTTCTCCCTCGAAGAGGCCGCTATTTTCCTGCTGCTCTTCTTGCAGCTGTAGCTGGGCGCGAGCCGTGTAGGTACGGCCGGCGAGCGAGTCAGCCGCCTTCTCCTGCTGGTTGGCCAGCGCCTGCAAAAAGCCAGGATACGATAAGTCGGCTACCTGCCGCACGGTGAGCGTGCCAGTGAAGGGGCGGATATTTTTGCGGTAGCGACTTTTCCCAACCACGTGGTACACGGCCGGGTCAGTTGCATCGCGGGTCACTTGGGTGAATACCATCGCAAAGTGGTAGTGGTCGGGGCCAAAAAACCCTTCAACGCATTCGGCATTGCCATCGCGGTAATGGCCAAAGTTCTGCCAGAGGTGCGATAAGTCGTTGGTGTGCAACAAGTCGCGCATGGGTAGCGTCAGCGTATCGGCGGCCGAAAATAGCGCCGGCAATGGCTGCACATTTTTGGCGGGGCTAGCTGGCTGGGCGGTGGCAACGGGCACGCCAGCCGCCGCGGTGGCAGTGGTTTGGGTGGCCTGGGGCTGGCAGGCGGCGCTAGCACAAGCCAGCGCGAATAAAGTAAGCGTTTTTTTCATAAGCTTATACAACAAGGCCTTACAGGCTCAGGCTAGGCTGGGGCGACCTGGCCCACCACTCGTCGTTTTCCCAGAGAGTATTCCACAAAAACGCTTGCACTTGCTGCGTATCCTGGACTAGCTACGAAGGCACATCGGCCCGCAACACCTTACGGAACCGTACAGGTATTGGCAGCGGTGGCAACCTGCGGCTGGCAGGCAGTGATTCCTAAAGCCAGCCCGAACACCCAGTATAACTTTTTCATGCTGCCAAATTACGGCGCAGCTTATTCATTATTTCCCGCAAGAAGTACCGACCCAAGCCTAGTTCTAACAGCACTTCGGCCAGGATTAAATTGCCTACCCACGAGAGCCATGTCACCGTCAGGTAAGTTTCTAGCGGCTTGGTACCGAAGGCATAATACATGACATAGCTTTCGCCGCGCAGCGCCAGCGCCGCCAGCGTTACGGCGTAGGAGCGCACCAGCCAGTCGGCGTGACGGGACCACTGCTGCTGGCGAGCAGCGCGATAAGCCACCCAGGTAGTGAGCCACCACACTACGCATTGCAGCGTGAAGCCTACTTGCGCCGCAAGCCCGCCATTGGCGAAGCGCGCCAGGATGAGCCCTGACGGTGCCGCCAGCCCCAGAATACCAACCACGTAGCCGTAGCCCAGCCAGCGGTGTAGGCGGGGCCCTACCCCCGCCACCGGCGGCAACCATTGCAGCAGGCCCAGCACTAGCACGACCAGGCTACTGGTGATGTGCACGTAGAAACCCAACCGAAACCATAGGCTATCGTTGGTTTCGTCGCTTTTAGTAGTCAGAAAGTGGATGCCCTTCTCGAAGGTGTAGTAGGGCAGTGTTTTGGTGAGCATCAGGGCCGCAAAGGCGGCGATGAGTAGGGTAGCGGAGAACAGCAGGAGTTTGCGCAGCATGCCGCCCTACCCCCGCTGCAGCTTGATACCCGCCAGCCGCAGCTGGAAGTAGTCGTACTTCTCGCGCAAATGGTCGAAGAGGTCGCGTAGGGCGGGTGCACCGCCGAGCTGCGCACGGGCCGCCGCTATTTCGGCCACCTGCGAGTCGGAGAGAAAATCTTGCAAGCGCAGGTCGAGGCCTTTGGCATAGGCCCGCTCGAGGTGGGCACGCACGGTGCCCACCACCAAGCCGCGCTGCTCGGCAATTTGGTCGGGGGTAAGGCCCTGGCGGTGCAGTTGAAAAGTGGTGTCCTCGGTGCTATTTACGTCGCGGTCGGCAGCCTTGGCAGCGGTGCGGGGGGTAGGCGCGGGCGCGAAGTCCTCTTCGGCGTCTTCCACGTTGGGCACGGGGCGCGGCGGGCCGTGCTGGATGATGGCCTCGATGAAGGCCTCGCCGTACGTCTCGAATTTCTTCATGCCTACCCCCGACACCGAGAGCATGGCCACGCGGCTGGTAGGCTGCTCGCGGGCCATTTCCTGGAGGGTAGTGTCGGTGAAAACCACGTAGGGCGGCACGCCCTGCTCGTCGGCAATTTGCTTGCGCAGCTGGCGCAAGCGCTCGAAAAGCTTGGCCTCGGGCGAGCCAGAACCAGCCGCGGCGGCATCGGCAGCCGCTTTTTTGGAGGCCCGGGTTTGCTTTTCGGCTTTCTCGGCCACCTGAAATTTCTTGAGCGAAACGGGCAGCTGGCCTTTCAATACCTGCTGGCCACGCTCGGTAATTTTGAGGGCGTAGCCTTCTTCGTAGGCGATGTAGAAGAGGCCGTCGTTCAGCATCTGGTGCACGTAGCTGTACCAGTCGAGGTAGGGCAAATCTTGGCCCGCGCCGTAGGTTTTGAGCTGGTCGTAGCCGTGTTGCAGCACCGCCTGGTTGCGCATGCCGCGCAGGATGTCAATCAACAAATTGATGGCTACGCGCTGCTGGGTGCGGGCGCTGGCCGACAATGCTTTCTGGGCCAGCAGCGTGCCGTCGAAGGTAATGGGCGGGTTGCGGCAAATGTCGCAGTTGCCGCAGTCGTGGCCCAAATCTTCGCTGAAATAGTGCAGCAAGATGCGGCGGCGGCAGCTAGCAGCTTCGGCAAACTGCTGCATACGCTCGAGCTTAGCCGTGTTGAGCTGGGCTTGGCGCTGGGGCACGTCCTTGGTCACCATTTCGCGCATCGACATCACGTCAGCGAAGCTGTAGAACAGCAAAGCGGTGGCGGGGCTGCCGTCGCGGCCGGCGCGGCCGATTTCCTGGTAGTAGCCCTCGATGTTTTTGGGCAAGTTGTAGTGCATCACCCAGCGCACGTTGCTCTTGTCGATGCCCATGCCAAAGGCGATGGTGGCCACAATTACTTGCAAGTCATCCTGCAAAAAGGCCTCCTGCACGCTACCCCGCTGGTTGGGCGTCATGCCGGCGTGGTAGTGGCCCGCCTTGATGCCTTTTTGCTGGAGTTTCTGGGCCACGGTTTCGCAGGTCTTGCGCGAGAGGCAATAGATGATGCCCGCGTCCTTAGGGTGGCGGCCGATGAAGTCCAGTATTTGGCCTAGCCGGTCTTGGCCAGGGCGCACCACGAGGTTGATATTGGGCCGGTCGAAGCTCGACAAAAATACCTTGGGCTCGTGCAAATGGAGCTGGGTGCGAATGTCGCGCTGCGTGAGGCGGTCGGCCGTGGCCGTGAGGGCGATAATGGGCGTGCTCGGAAAATGCTGCCGCAGCGCCCCGAGCTGCGTGTACTCGGGCCGAAAATCGTGGCCCCAGCTCGAAATACAGTGCGCCTCGTCGATGGCAAAAATACTGACATTCACCCGCGTCAGAAACTGCAAAAAGCCGTCGCTCAACAGTTTTTCGGGGCTCACGTACAATAGCTTAAGGTGCCCACTCAGCGCCGCCCGCGTGATGTCGCTAGCCTCGCTCTGGCCCACGCTGCTGTTAATGTAAGCCGCCACGATGCCGTTGGCTTTCAGGGCCTCCACCTGGTCCTTCATGAGCGCGATGAGCGGCGATACCACCACGCACACGCCTTCGCTCACCACGGCCGGAATCTGGAAACACACCGACTTGCCGCCGCCGGTGGGCATGAGCACTACCGTATCGTTGCCCGCCAGAATGCTCTGAATAATATCGCCCTGCATGGGCCGAAAATTGTCGTAGCCATAGTACCGCTTGAGGGCCTGGCGGGCGGCAGTAAGTTGAGGAGCAGGAGCGGTAACGGCGGACATAAGGCACTTCGGTCGAAAGATTAAAATAACAATCGCCTACACGAAGTTCCAAAGAATTTAGCCAACGTAGGCTTGGCCGGATGCTGGCACTGCATTAAGCAGTAAATAGCCTCGCAGGAGTAGCCTTCTGCTCAGCGAAAAAGCTCCCAACAAATATTTTTGATGGCTGCTTGTGAAAGGTAGAATTGTCGTCGTCGCTTACCTTCGCGACGCGCAGCTATTTTAGCAACTCGCAGTTAGTAAGTCCTTTGCTCCTAGACTTATGCAGCCTGCTCACCGCTCCCCTGCTCCGTTGCACCTAGCCTTCGTGGCAGCTTGCTTATTACTGGCTGCTTACCTCCCCACTTGGTACAAGCTATGGTTTGTGGCCGAAAGTGGCCATTACGGTGGCGGCACAGTTTGGGAGTGGCTGTTGCTACTTGGCTTGTACCGACGCTGGCGCCCAGCGCTTGCCCTCACCTATGCCTACCTACTGCTACAACTTCTGGTGGCGGGTTATATCCTGCCGCATAATATCACCGCGGGCGGCCCGCTCCTGGGCTTTGTGCTCACCGGCAGCCTTCAGCTGGCTGGGCTGCTCACCCTCTATAATTCGAGCGCTATTCAACGCTACTTAGAGGCTTCACTACCGGCGCCCCTTGCTGAATAGTCGCCACTTAGGCCGAGTTCAGTAGCCCGCATCAAAAAAAGCGACACCCGGCCGGGTGTCGCTTTTTTTGATGCGGGCTAAAACGAGCCGTTTACTTCAGCGCACCTTTCAGGCCTTCCACTGCAAAGGCTTGGGCTTGCTTGGCTTCGGGTACTACGGCGGCCATGCCAAAAAACTCGTGCGTTACGCCATCATAATTCTGGTATTTTACGGCTACGCCGGCTTTTTGCAGGTTGTCGGCCAGCATTTTACCCTCACTCATCAGGGGGTCATACTGGTCGGTGATGAGCGTAGTGGGGGGTAGGCCCTTGAGGTTGGCGTGCACCAAGTCAATCATGGGGCTCTTGCCATCGGCGGGCGTACGCAGATAATGCTTGAAGAACCAGGCCATCAGGTCTTTGTTGAGGGGCTTGGTTTGCGTATTCGCCAGGTACGAAGGCGTGTTCAGGTCGTAGCCAGCAATGGGATACACCAGCAGTTGGTATTTAGGCAACTGCACCTTTTTATCGCGGGCCATCATGCTCACGGCGCAGGCCAGGTTACCGCCGGCGCTCTCACCAGCCACGGCTACGTGCTGTGGGTCGCCTTTGAAGCTAGCCGCGTTTTTGAGCGTCCACTGGTAAGCCGCAAAAGAGTCGTTGTGAGCGGTCGGAAACTTGTTTTCCGGGGCCTGGCGGTAAGCCACCGATACCACGATGGCACCCGTCTGCTCGACCAGGCTGCGCACCGAGGCGTCGTACGTATCGAGGTTGGCAATAACCCAGCCGCCGCCGTGGTAATACACGATGACTGGCAGCGCACCGGCAGCCCCCTTGGGCGTGTAAATGCGCACTTTCACGCCGGGCATCACCGCGCGGCTCATGGTGTCGGCGGTAGAAGGAGGAGTAGGAACCTTGAATTTACTCATCGTCGCCATGGCGGCGTCGGCGGCGCTGGGAGCCTTGCGGGCCTCCTGCGGGGTCATTTTGGCGAGTGGCGTGGGGCCGCTCATGGCCGTGAGTTGCTCGATAACGGCCTGCATTTCGGGATGGATGCCAGGGCCCCAAGCTGGCTTAGGGCCGCTGGGCTTCACGGGCAGCGGCGCGCTGGCCGTGGCGGCGGTGTCGGCCAGTGGCTTAGCAGTCGCGGTCGAGTCGCTAGCGGCGGTGGCACTAGTGGTTTCGGAGGTTTGGCTAGTGTTGCAAGCGGCGAGCAGGCCCAGAGCAGCTACGGGTGCGGCCCAGCGCGCTGAAGCGCTTTTCCAAGAGTAAGACATAGAAGTCAGGTGGTAAGAGGATTTGAATGCGAAAGTTGCATACGGCCTTTCCGCCTAAACCGCTGCAAAACTCTTGTTATCAATCTGTTCTTACCCTGATTTTCAGAGCATTATTTAGCAGTTAAATCCAATTTACAGAACCGGTGCGGCGGGGGGCACCCGGCGCGAGCCTCGGTACAACTCATACTTCAACAAGCGGCAATCAATGGGGCCATTGAACAGCGGTATGCGCCGCGATACTTTCAGGCCGATGGCTTTCGCGGCCTCCAAGTTTCCGGTGAAAATAAAGGCTTCGTAGCCATGAAAATTCGTTTTCAGCGCGTCGCCGATGGTCTTATAGAGCGCGTCCATCTGGGCTTCTTCGCCAATGCGCTCGCCATAGGGCGGGTTGGTGAGGAGAATACCGGGTGGCTGGTCGGCGGGGGGGTAGGCGTCGCGCACGTCGCGCACCGAGAGCCGGATGCACTCGTCGAGGCCAGCGGCTTCAATGTTTTGGGCCGCCTGGTCTATCACGCGGGGGTCGAGGTCGGAGCCGGCCAGGTAAGCCTGGGGCTCTTCAAGACGCTGGGCTTTGGCCTCTTCGCGCACTTGCTGCCAGAGGTCGGCATCGAAGTCGGGCCAATTCTCAAAGCCAAACTTGCCCTGGTGAAACAGGCCCGGCGCGATGCGCTGGGCAATGAGGCCAGCCTCGGTAAGGATGGTGCCCGAACCGCACATGGGGTCAATGAGCGTGCTTTTGCCGTCCCAGCCGCTGAGCAGGAGGAGGCCGGCGGCAAGCACCTCGTTGAGCGGGGCTTCGTTGGTGCCCTGGCGGTAGCCGCGGCGGTGCAGCGAGTCGCCGGCCGCGTCGAGGCTCAGGATAACGTCGTTTTCGAGCATCCGCAGGTGAATGCGGATGTCGGGGTTCCGGGTGTCGATGCTGGGGCGCTCGCCGGTGCGCTCGCGGAACTGGTCCACAATGGCGTCTTTGGTGAGCTGGGCTACATACAGAGAGTGCTCGAAACTCGACTTGTTGACGACGGCCGTGATGGCAAACGTTTGGCCGGGGCGGATGTACTTACTCCAATCGATGCGCGTCACTTCGTCGTAAAGCGCACGCTCGTCGCGGGCGTAGAAATCGGCGAAGGGCCGCAGCAGGCGCATGGCGGTGCGGCTCCACAGCACCGTGTTGTAGAGCATTTTTTTGTCGCCGCTAAACTCAACGGCGCGGCTGCCGACGTATTCAATGGTGGCGCCGAGTTGGCGCAGTTCGTCAACCAAGACTTCTTCGAGGCCGAACTGGGTGGTGGCGGTAAGGTGCATGGCGCAAAGGTCGGGCCTGGCGAGCGGGTAGCTAGCCTACCCGCAACTATTCTATCCTTAGCGCAATGCAAACCACTATCCATTAATATATTGCGCCTGGCTAAGGGCTCGCAAATAAGCCTTAACTATACCGCAATGCGATGCAAGCGGGCTATTCATCTTTGCGCGCCGTCTAGCCCCAGCGGCGGCCATCGACAGCCTCAGCTTTACGCCAGAAACAGCTTTAAATACCCTCCGCTAAATCGTCAAATGGAAAAGCTCGCATTCACTATCAGACTGCTCGGAGTACTTGGGTGCTTGGCTGGCACGCTCCCGGCAGTAGCTCAAAACCAGAAAGCATCAGCCCCGAGCGGGGCCCCTACCCCACCGGATAAGGCTATGCTGGTAGAGCTTTCCAAACTGAATGAAAACCACAAGCTGCTGGCTAGCTTGGCCGGAAACTGGTCATTTGTAGGGAAACATACGTTTCCTGGTCCAGCCAAGAAAACGGTCGAGTTCAACGGCAATGTGGTTAAGAAGGAATTGTGGGGCGGCCGCTACCTCGAAACTGAAACCACTGGCATACCCAGAAAAATGCTTTGGTCGGAAGGCCCAGTGACGTACGTCGATAGAACAATCGAAGGGTATGATAACGTCAAAAAGAAATTTGTTACCACTAGCTATAATAATGAGTTAGACACGGGATTCATAACCACGGAAGGCACCTACGATTCAGCTACCAAAACCTTTACTTACGATGGGGCCACAACTTCGCACATTCACTACGATGTGCCGGTTGGCACAACGATTAAACTTCATGATATCGTAAGAATTATTGATAACAACCACTATGTTTTCGAGCGGCACGAAACAGTGGATGGCCGAGAAATAATTCTGACTGAGCTTACCTATACCCGCACTACTAAATAAACCAGCGAGCCTGGAATGAATTCTCTCCCACAGCTCCGATTTTCCAGCCGGCTTCATGGCCGGCTTTTTTTGTACCTTCCGCCCCGTATGGCTACTCCTGTTACTACTGCTACGGCGGCTGCTACTGCCGCCCCTACCCGCTCCTACGCCGGCCCGATGGTGCTGATGACGTGCTTGTTTTTCCTGTTTGGGGCGGTCACCAATTTCAACGACGTGCTCATGCCCTACCTCAAGGACGTGTGCCAGCTCACTGACTTTCAATCTACTGCCGTGCAATCGGCTTTTTTTGGGGCCTACTTTCTGATGTCGCTGCCCGCCGGGTTTGTACTCAAAAAGCTGGGCTACCAGCGTGGTATCGTGGTAGGGCTGCTCGTGATGGCGGGCGGGGCGCTGCTGTTCATTCCGGCGGCTAATTCGCGGGAGTTTGCGCTGTTTCTCACGGCCTTGGCGGTGCTGGGCGCGGGCATTACGGTGCTGCAAGTGGCGGCCAACCCCTACGTGAGCGTACTGGGGCCGGCGCGCGGCGCGGCGGCCCGCGTGAGCGTAGTGGGGGTAGCGAATAATTTTGGCGGCAGCCTCTCGCCGCTGGTGGGGGCGCTGGTGCTATTTGGCGGCTCGGTGGCGCTGAAGGCGCGGCTGGCGGCCCTACCCCTCGCCGAGCGCCTGAGCCAAGAATCGCAGCTAGTGAAAGGGCCTTACCTGGGGCTGGCAGCGTTTCTGGTGGTGCTGGCGGCGGTATTTTTCTTTCTTAAACTCCCTGATATTGATAGCATTCCGGAGGAGCAGGCCGAAGAAGCGCGGCCGCTGGCCGCGGCCCGGCAGTCGGCGCTGAGCTTTCCGCATTTGGTGCTAGGCATCGGGGCCATTTTTGTGTACGTGGGGGTAGAGGTCGGCCTGGGCTCCTTCCTCATTCGCTACGGCGAAAGCCAAGGTATTCAGCACCTTTCGGGCTTTACCCAAAGCCTGGTGCGGGGGTTGAACGTGGCGACGAATTTTGTGGGCGTTTTATTCGGCCAAAGCCCTTCGCCTATTGACACTACGGCGGGCTTCACCAAGGCGGTGGGCGCGGTGCTGGTGTCGTCGTACTGGTTTGGCTCGCTGGTGGGGCGGGTAGTTGGTATTCCGCTGCTGCTCAGGTTTCACAACCGGGCCCTGCTGGTGGCGGTGTGCGCGGCGGGCGTGGCGCTGGTGGGCGCGTCGGTGCTCAGCCAGGGCGAAACGGCGCTGTGGCTCATCGTACTCTGCGGCCTCTGCAACTCTATTATGTGGCCGGTTATTTTTCCGCTGGCCATCACTGGGCTGGGGCATTTCACCAAGCAAGGCTCCTCGTATTTGATAATGGCCATTGTGGGGGGCGCCCTCCTACCCCCCCTCATGGGCTTCATTGCCACGCATGGCGGCGGGCTGCGGGTAGCCTTTGCGGTGCCGGCGCTGTGCTACGCGTATCTGCTGTACTACGCGATGAGCGGCTACCGGGTGCGGTAATGGGGGGTAGGCAAGAATGGAAAAGTTTGCCGCCGCTGGCAAGTGGCTGAAACTGGTCGCTACGCCTACCCGCCCCTACCCTATTGCTACGGCACCGGCACTGGGCTGCGCTTATCGGCCGCTTTATTCTTGGCACGGATAGCAGGCGTGGCGGGCTGATTGGCGCGGTTATACTTTTCCTGCTGCGCAGCGTTGAGCAAAGTCAGCAGCACGCCGTTGGTCCAGCCAAAACCGTCTTGCAGTGGGTACTCGCCGCCCCCGCCAGCCGCCGAGCCAGTGGCCTCGACGTTGTATTTCTCCAGCAGCTTGCCAGTTTGGGTGAAGCCGCGTACGTTGAGGCGCTGCCAGCGGCGGGCCACGGTGTCGGCCAGGGTGTGCTGGCCGTAGCGGTTCAAACCCAGAATGGCCAAATATTCGAGCGGGGCCCAGGCATTGGGGGCGTCCCACTGCTGGCCGCTGGGAACGGGGGTAGTCAGCAGCCCGCCGGGCCGCAAAAACTCCTGCCGCAAGTGCTGCGCTACCTGCCCGGCCTGCGCGGGGGTAGCCACCCCAAACGCCAGCGGAAACACCGCCGCCAGCGAGCGGGCCGGCGTAGGCTCGCGCTTATCGAGGTCATAATCGGAGTAAAAACCCGCCTTGGCATCCCAGCAGTAGCGCCGGATGGCGGTGGCGCGCCGCTGGGCCAGCTGGCGGTAGCGCGGCGCCTCGGCCGAGTCGGCGGCTTGGCGGGCGGCCATGGCGAGCGTCTGCTCCAGGGTCAGCAGCAGGCAGTTGAGGTCGACGGGCACGAGGTGGGTAGTGCGAATGCTACCCAGGCCCTGGCCAGGCACAAACCAGCGCGAGCTAAAATCCCAGCCCGAGGCGGCGGCGGCGCGCACGTTGCGGTAGAACTCGGCGGGCGGCTGGGGGCTGGTTTTGGCGGCTTCCACATCTTCGCGGTACGACTCCTCGCGGGGTTGGTCGCTGTCGTCCCAATAGCGGCTCAGCAACTCGCCACCGGGCATGCGCACCGCGAGGCGCGTAGCCGTGCCGAGCGCGGGCCGGGCCCCGTCGGCAGTCCAGTAAGCATATTCGCGCTGGAGCTGCGGCCGAAACTGGGTGAGCGCGTGGCTGCCGGGGCCTTCGCTATCGGCCAGCAGCTGCACCATCAGAGCAAAAAACGGTGGCTGCGAGCGGGTGAGGTAGTAGGTGCGCGTGCCATTGGGAATGTGCCCGTAGCGGTCGATAAGCGACGCAAAATCGGCCACCATGTCGCGCACCAGCGCGGTGCGGCCCGCCTCGCGCAGGCCCAGCATCGTGAAGTACGAATCCCAGTAATACATCTCGCGGAAGCGCCCGCCCGGCACCACGTAGGGCCGCGGCAACGGTAGCAGCGACGAGTAAGGCTGCGCTGCCCCCTGCGCGGGCCGGCTCAGCACCGTCCACAGCGTATCGAGGTGCGGCCGAATGCCAGCCACAATATTGCTGCGGTAACTGCCCGCAGCAGCGGCTGGGGGCGTAAAATATTGTCCCACAAAGGCCTTCAGGTCGAAGCCCGGCTGGGTGCGCAGGCGCTCGTAGGCGGCTACTATCTCGGTGGGCGAAGCGGTGGGCAGGGCATCCACGAAGGTCTTGCCGTCGGGGTACACGCGCTGCGTTTGCACGGCCTCAAACAAGCCAGGGTAGAGTTGGCGGGGGGTAGGCGGCAGTGGCGTGGGCTGGGCGTAGGTGGCGCTGGCCCAAAGCAGAGCGCCGCCGAGCAACAGGTATTTCATAGCGCAAGAGGGTGGGATAAGGAGAAGATATTACGCAGTTTACGCAAGCTCGCGCACATACTGCGGCGGCACCTCGTTAGTGAGCCACACGCCGTTGCCAGCGCGGTAGAATACGCCACCTGCCGCGTGCAGCGCGCCGGCCCCCACGGCCAGCAGCACGGGGCGGCCGCGGCGTTGGCCCACGCGCCGGGCGGTGGCTTCGTCGGCGGTGAGGTGCACATGGTGGCGGCTCATTTTTTGCAAGCCAGCTTGCCTGATGGCGGGCAGCGCGGCCGGCGCCGTGCCGTGGTAGAGCACCGCCGGCGGCACGGCCGAGGCCAGCTGCAAGTCAACGGCCACGCTGTGGCCCTGCTGCGCCCGAATGCGCTGGCCCGCCTCATCGAAAGCAAAGCGCTGCTTGTCATTGTCTTCTACCAAGTCTTCCAGCTCGTCGCGGGTGAGCGGGTGGCCGTGGGCGGCGCAAGCGGCCAGCAAATCGGCCACGGCCACCCAGCCCCCGGCTTCGAGGCGCAGGCCGATGGCTTCGGGCTGGTGGCGCAGGTGCTTACTGAGAAATTTGCTGAGGCGAGTAGCCGTTTTAGTATCCATAAGCCTAAAAATAGTGCGGCTACTGCGAGTAAGCGTGAGCCAGGTAGCGCGTACGGCGCGGGCCGGCTGGCAGAAGCCGCGCCACGGGCCGACCTTTGCGCTATGCTACTCGAAGAATACGTTTCGCTCCGCCCCTACAATACCTTTGGCCTAGATGTGCAGGCGCGCTACTTCGCCCGCTTCGCCTCGGCCGACGAGCTACGCCAGTTGCTGGCCCTACCCCTGGTGCAGGCTGCCAACAAGCTCATTCTGGGCGGCGGCTCCAACCTGCTGCTGACCCAGAATTTTGAGGGGGTAGTGCTAAAAAATGAAATCAAAGGCCTCGAAATCATCAGCGAAGAAGCTGACACGCACACGGCCCTGCTGCGCGCCGGCGCCGGCGAAAGCTGGCACGGCCTGGTCGAGTACGCCTTGGATGAGGAGCTGAGCGGTATCGAAAACCTTTCGCTTATTCCGGGCACGGTAGGCGCGGCGCCGCTCCAAAATATTGGGGCATATGGGGCCGAGCTGCAAGACACTTTCGAGCGGCTGGAAGCGCTGGAAATCAGCACCGGCGCGCTGCGCGTGTTTGGCAAGGAGGAGTGTGGCTTTGGCTACCGCGAAAGCGTGTTTAAGGGGCCGCTCAAAAACCAATTTGTGGTCACGGCTGTGGTGCTGCGGCTGCACCGCGCCAGCGCCCCGCGCCCGGCCAACGTGCGCTACGGTGCCATTCAGGACACGCTGGCCGACTTGGGCATCGATGCTACCGAGCCTACCCCCCGCGACGTGAGCCGGGCCGTGGTGCACATCCGGCGCTCTAAGCTGCCCGACCCGGCCGAGATTGGCAACGCGGGCTCGTTCTTCAAAAACCCCGAAATCTCCCAGCACAAGTTCGACGAATTGCTGGCCCGCTACCCTACCCTGCCCGGTTACCCCGTGCCGGGCGGCGTGAAGGTGCCCGCCGGCTGGCTAATCGAGCAGGCCGGCTTCAAAGGCATGCGGCGCGGCGCGGGCGGCAGCCACGGTGTGCATGACCGCCAGGCACTCGTGTTGGTGAACCACGGTGGGGCCACGGGCCAAGAAATTCGCGAGCTGGCCGAAGAAATAATCAGAACCGTAGGCATGCAATTTGGCATCGAATTGCACCCAGAAGTGAATATTTTGTAGCTCGCTAAGGCAACACGCAGACATAACACAGCAGGAACAGCAGCGCGGTGGTTTACGACCTTACTTTGCGGTAAAGTACCACTATCCGCCAGTTTTCTCTTTCTTTAGTTATGTTTTTTACGACTTACTTCCTACTAACCGGGTTGTTGGGCAGCTTGGCCACGGGCCCGAGCGATACCCCGCCCGTGCCGAGCGGCGCGGTGCAGTCGCTCAAAGCGGCGCGCACCCTGGGGGCAGGAGCTACCGTTACGGTGCGGGCAGTGGTGCTAAATGGGGCCGAGCTGGGCGGCCTGCGCTTTGTGCAGGACGGCGAAAGTGGCCTGGCGCTGTACGCCCTCCCGACGAGAGTGCCAGGTTTTGATGAGCTGCAAGCCGGCGACAGCGTGCAGGTTACTGGCCAACTCAAAAACTACCAGGGCTTGTTGGAAATGGACCCCATTAGCGCGGTGCGCAAAATCAGCAGCGGCCGCCCGTTGCGCCCGCTCAAGGTGCCAGCTTCGGGCATCACGGCGGCTTTCAGCGAAGCCCACGAGGGGCGTTTGCTGGAAGTTACCGGGCTGAGCCGCCTCACCAATTCGAGCGGCACACCAGTTGATGCGCTGTCGGCTAATACTAACTACCTGCTTGATGGCCAAACTGGTGCTTTGCTGCGCGTTACCAATTCCAGCTCCGGGCCCAACGGCCTTATTAATGCCGGGGTGCCCAAGGGCGAGCAATTTGATGTGCGCGGTATTTTAAGCCAGTTTTCGGCCAGCGGCACGGGTGGCTACCAACTGCTGCCGCGCCTGGCTACCGACCTAGTGCGGGGTGGCGGCCTGGCGCGCATCACCGCCGAGCCAGTGCCGGTGAACATTACCGCCCAGGGGTTCACCATTGAGTTCAGCACCTCCTACCCCGGCGATACCCGAATCAGCTACGGCCCCTCCTCTACCGAGCTCACCTCCAACCGCATCGATGAGGCCCTTACCACGCAGCACCGCATCGTGCTCGATGGCCTAGAGCCGGGCACCACGTACTACGTGCAAGTAAGCTCGCGCAATATGGCGGGCATGGCGAGTTCTGCCGCGGTGCCCGTCATCACGGGGGGCCACAAAAGCGGCCGCAAGAAATAGCCAGCGAAGTAGTTATATCCAAAGCCGCTCGCCCTGGTCCTACCCCCCCTCTGCCTGGACAAGGGGGGTAGGGCCAGGGCGAGCGGCTTTGGGTATATTCATCAGGAAAACGGGCCGTAGCTCAGCAGTACGTATAGGTGCCAGGCGGCGGCGCTGGCCAGGGCCGCGGGGCGGGCGTAGCGCGGGGGCCAGTGCGGCAGCAGCGCCGCCAGCAGGCACAGCACCAACGGCAGCAGCGTGTAGGTCAGGCGCTCAGGGTAGTAACCCAGCAGCGCAAAAAACATCCCAAAGCCGCCGCTCACCCAGGCTAACGCCGGGCCAACGGAACGGGGAACCAGCGGCCCAGTGCTCGGCTGGCGCCACCGGGTAATGGCATATAAGCCTGCCGCCAGTAGCAGCCAGCCGCCCATTGCCTGGAAGCTGCTTAGGTAATCCAATACCTTGCTGGCCACTCCCTTTAAGTACGCCAGCACTGGCAGGTGGCGGGCCTCCAACAACCACACGAGTTGGTGGTAGCGCACGGCTTCGTGGTTGTAATACGTAGTGCCATGCAAGCGCAGCAAGCCCACCCAAAGCAGGGTAGGCACGGCAAAAAGCCCCGCACTAACGGCTATTTTCATCAGTTGGCTCGGCCAGCGCGGAGCAACCACCAGCTGGCCGACTTTATCAGCATCAGCACCTGGCCTAAGCAGGCCGTAAGCCAGCGCGGGCCACACCAGCACGAAGCTGCCGTATACCAGCGGCAACAGCCCAAGCACCAGGGCCAAGCAACTCAATGCGCTCCCATTCGGGGCCGGCCGCTGCCGCAGCCATACCGCGAGCGCCACGCAAAACAACGGCACCAGAAAAGCCAGCATTTGCTGGTGGGCCGTCCAAAAAAACGTTTTGGTGATGGGGTTGGCGGCCAGCACCCAGGCTACGCAGTAAAACTGCCAGGTTTCGCCCCGCCCGGCGGTAATGCGCCGCCACAACCAGCGCAATAAGAGCAGGCTCGCCAGCAGCGTGAGCGCATTAAGCAGCACGTAGCCGCTGTAAAAACCATAAAACTGCGCTACTTCGGGCCAAAAATTTGGGGCGAGCCCTACCCTGCCGGCCAGCCGCAGCCCCGCCGTGAGGGGGTAGCCCGCGGCCGCCCCCAGCAGCGCGTAGAGCGGGCGCGACTGCCGCACCTCTTGCGGCTGCAACAGCTGGCCAGGCTGCTCGGCCACGGCCAGATAGCCGTAGCTGTCGTGGTTTACCACAAAGCCCAGGCCCGGCCCCACTCGCGCGTAGTGGCCCCAATAATCGACGCCCGGCTGCCCCTGCGGCGCCGGCGACAACCAGAACGAAAGACTTACGGCTAGCAGCAGGGCCAGCAGCGGCCCCAGTGCCCGGGCCCTACCCCAGGCGCTGGTCATCGGCTTCCATTGGCCGCGGGCCGGGGGTAGGCGGCTGGCTGTCGCGGGTATTTTTTTGTACCGCAATGGCGGCGAATAAGCTCAGCAAGAAGGACATGGCATAGAAGCCTTTCTCGCTGGCAGCGAGGGTCGCGTTCCAGAGGCCCACTACCAGCAGCCCGATTGCCAGCAGGGTCGAAAACCAGCTGAGGCCGTAGTAAATGTTGGTCACCGGAATGCCTTCTTGCCGGTCGCGCACGCTTTTTTGCACCGAAATAGCCGAGAACAGGCCGTACATCAGGATAACGAAGTAGTAGCCTTTTTCATTGAGCGCCATTTGGGCGTTCCACAGGCCCACGTTGTAGGCCACCATGCCGGCCAGCAACGCCACCCACGAGGCGCCAATAAAAGCGGGGGATGGGCCTTGCGCGGTCGGCTTAGATGCGGGGTACATAGGGAGCTGAGTGGTGGTAGCCCGGCAAACATACGGCTGGGTTCGGAACTACCAGCGCCGGAGCTTCACCCAGCCTACACCGACGCTCAGCAGTAGCAGGCGCTCAGTGCCGCCGCAGAGTGCTTGGCTTTTGACACGTCATTTTTAGTATCAATGACCTGGCCATTCTGCCCAGCAAATCGCGCCTTGCCTACGGGAGCATAGCTCGGCTTTCACCAACTATGACGTATGTTTGCGACATATTCCTTAATGCGCTATGACGTACGCAAAGACAGTGGCTTTCACGGCCGACCAGCAGCAGCTTGCCCGCGTGGCGAAAGCCCTGGCTCATCCGGCGCGGGTAGCCATTATTCAGTTTTTGGCCAGCAAGCAAACCTGTATTTCCGGGGACATTGCCGCTGAACTGCCGCTCGCGCGCACAACCGTTTCCCAACACCTTCAGGAACTGAAGGCCCTGGACCTGATTCGGGGCGAAATCGACGGGCTCACGGTCTGCTACTGCCTCAATACCGAATTACTGCGCCAGGTGCACCAGCAGTTCACCGCCTTTTTCAGCGAGGCCACCGCTGGCCCAGTTTGCGGCCCGGCCGATGCCTGCGCCTGCTAGCTTAATTTATTTTCAACCCTTAATATTTTCTCCATGACTATTGCCGAGATGAAACACGCCCTAGCCGGGTTAGATGCCGTGGCGTTTCGCTTGCCCGATGGCGCGTACCTGCCGGCCCATTTTCACGTCACGGAAGTTGGGTTGGTTACCAAGCATTTCATCGACTGCGGTGGCACCGAACGCCGCGAAACAGTCGCCAACTTCCAGCTCTGGGAAGCCGGCGACTACGACCACCGGCTGGCCCCGCAAAAATTTCTGCACATCCTTACCCTTTCGGAGCGGATTTTAGGCAGCGAAGATTTAGCCATTGAGGTGGAATACCAGCAGGCTACCATCGGCAAGTTCGGCCTTGCGTTCGACGGCACCAATTTTATTCTGACACCCAAACAAACTGCCTGCCTGGCGCAAGATGCCTGCGGTATCCCAAACTCTGCGCTAGTGCTACCCCAGCTGCAAGTGGCCTGCTGCACACCAGGCGGCGGGTGCTGCTGAGTAAGGCTTACTCTAACGACGGGGCCGCTATGGCTGCGCCCTTACAAACGAATACGCTAGCCTAGCAGGCAAGGTCCTTACATTCCAGTGTTTACGTAACTCCCTACTAAGCATGACTTTCCAACCACTCACGGCCGCCCACTGGCCAGCCGTGCGGGCCATTTATGAGGCGGGCATCGCAACGGGCAACGCCACTTTCGAAACGCAAGCGCCCACGTGGGAAGCTTGGGACAAGAGCCACTTGGCCCATAGCCGCCTGGTGGCCGTGGCCACCGACGGCACCGTGCGGGGCTGGGCGGCACTCTCGCCCGTTTCGGGCCGCTGCGTGTACGGGGGCGTGGCCGAAATCAGTATTTACATTGCCCCCGAGGCGCGCGGGCAAGGCGTGGGCCGGCAGCTGCTGCAAGCGCTGATTCAAGCATCCGAAGCGCAGGGCATCTGGACGCTTCAGGCGGGCACGTTTGAAGAGAATACGGCGAGCATTGGCCTGCACACCCAGGCGGGGTTTCGGGTCGTCGGGCACCGCGAACGCATCGGCCAGCACCACGGCGTGTGGCGCAACACGGTGCAAATGGAACGGCGCAGCTCAACTGTAGGCGTTGCTTAGTCTCCTTTTTTCATAGCCACCCTGCCCCAATTCCTACCCCCTGCCGCCAACGACCGCACTCGTTCACCAGAAACTATCGGGCTTGGATTATGGACTAACTCTCTGGCTATTCCTGGCGCTGGCACGGGAGGTAGGCCTTAGTTATTCTGTGCTAGGGATGCACTAAGCGGTGAATTATTTCACCGTGGGCACCGTGAACCAGCCGCTGGCTCCGGTCCTCCAACTAGTGATTACCCGCCGCTGGCCAAGGGCAGGTAGGAGCAGTTGCCCAAAGAAAACGAGGGCTTTGGTGGTTTCGGTAGTTGATTCGCTTAGCCAATGCCTACCCTCCTCGCCGTCGACCAGCTTCCCGCTGCACTTCCCTACCCCATGCTTTCTGAACCTACCTACCTGGCGGCCCGCATGGTGGCGCCTACCCTCGAAACGCATTTTGCCCAGCACTGGGCCGCCGCCGAGCGCCTGGGGGGCAAGCGGCGCTTGCCCCTACCCCCACCGGCGGCGCTCATCGAGGCGGTTATCGACGTGGCTTTTTGGGCCAGCTTGCGGCGCGAAGAAGGCCGGCCGCCGCGCATTTCGCTGGCGCTACTAGCACCCGAAGCGGCCGAGCAGCCGCTGCTGTTTGGCCACCGGCTGCGCCTCACACCGCAGGCACTTATCAAGCTGGCGCCGGCTGTAGAGCAGCCGGGCATCCACCTCGGGGTGGGCTACGACGACTGCGGGCTTTACGTGTGGGGCACATTTACGCATATTCCGCCCGTTTGCTTTGTGCTGGAAGTGGTAGAGCCGGGCCTGCTGGTGGCCAAGCACCGCCGGGCCGATGGCTTCGGCAAATTTGTGAACGTGGCCGTGCTGCGCGGCGACCAAATCAGGGTGGTGGATGAGGAAAACCAGGGCTTGGCCGACTGCCCGGCCCTGCGCGAGTCGTTGCCGGGTATTCCGCTTTCCACAGCCGCCCCCGCGCCGGGCGCCGGCGTAGATGTGCTGCTTGAGCTGGCCCGCTCCATGCGCGCGCATGGCCGCGGCGCGCTGGTGCTGCTGGTGCCGCCCAGCTCCGAGGTATGGTGCCAGTCGATTGTGCAGCCCCTGAGCTACCCGGTGGCGCCGCCCTACCGAGGCATTGCGGCGCTGCTTGCCGAGCCCAACCACGAACGCCGCGACTGGCAAGACAATCTCTTGGATACCATTGGGGTAGTAGGCGGCTTCACGGCGGTGGATGGCGCTACCGTACTCACCCGCGAGTACGAATTGCTGGCTTTCGGGGCGAAGGTTACGCGCCGCGCCTCCGGCACGCCCGTCGAGCAACTGGTGGTGACGGAGCCCGTGGTCGGCACTAGCGCCACTACCATTCACCCCGCCAAAAATGGCGGCACCCGCCACCTCGCCGCCGCGCAGTTTGTGCACGACCAGCACGATGCCGTGGCCCTGGTAGCCTCCCAAGATGGCAATTTTACCATCTTCGCCTGGTCCGAAGCGTTGCACACGGTGCACGCCCACCGCATCGACGTGCTGCTGCTTTGAGGTTTTGGAGGGGGTAGGGAATGGGAAGTAGAGAAAGAAAAAAGGAAGGCATGCAGTGGCCAACCTCTACCTGGCCTCCGAACAATTTAAGAAAGGCAAAAAAGGGACGTCCTGCTTCGGCAAGCTCAGCAGGACGTCCCTTTTTTGCCTTTCTTAGCTATTCGCCAAGCTTTTAATGCATCCCTACTTCAGCACGGCCAAGGTCACGCCGTCGCCGCCGCGGTCGGCGTGCTCGTCGCCTACGCTAGCTACGGCGCGGGTTTGGCGCAAGTAGTCGCGGGCCACTTGGCGTAGCACGCCGTTGCCGCGGCCGTGCAAGATTTTTATCTCCGGAATGCCGAACATCACCGCGTCGTCCACAAACGACATGAGCTTGGTGAGGGCGTCTTCAGCCCGCTCGCCGCGCAAGTCGAGGGTAGGGCTAAAGCCTGCCATGCGGCCCGTGAGGTCGAGGCTCTGGCCACTAGCGTTGGCGGCTGCGGCCTTGCGCGATACCTGCTCGCGTTCGCGCGCTTCGGCCCGGCTTAGCTTTTCTAAGAGATTGACTTTCACGAGGGTTTTCATCCCGCCAAAGAGTACTTCGGCCGTTTTGCCCTTCACGCTCACCACTTCGCCGTGGCCTTCCTGCCCCAGAATGGCTACCCGGTCGCCGGCATTCAGGGTGTTGGCATCGGCCAACTCGCGGGTGGGGCGGGCTTTAGGTGGCTCAATTTGCAACTCCTTGCGCACGAAAGTATCGAGCTTCTCGCGGGCTTGCTTCGTGGTGTCTTTATCGGCCTGGCTGCGGCGGATTTCGCCGATGGTCGACTCAATTTGCTGGTTGGTGTCTTTGAGCAGCTTTTTGGCTTGCTGCTTGGCCTCGCGCAAGGTTTCGTTGCGGGTGTCTTCGAGGTGCTGCTTTAGTTCCTGGTACTCCTGGGCAGCGCGCTTGAGGCGGGCGGTTTGCTTAGTGGCGTCGGCCAGCTTGGTTTCAAGCTCAGTCTTGTCTTTTTCGAGGCCTTCGAGCAGGCGGTCGTAGCGAATTTTATCCTTCCCCACCAGTTGCGAAGCGCGCTCGACAAGCTGCTTAGGCAAGCCAATCTTACGGGCAATCTCGATGGCGAAGCTGCTACCCGGCTTCCCAATTTCGAGGCGGTAGAGCGGTTGCAGGCGCTCGGGGTCGTAGCGCATGGCACCGTTCACGAGGCCAGGGGTTTTCTCCGCGAAGTTCTTGAGGTTAGTGTAGTGGGTCGTAATCACCCCAAAGGCGCGGGCTTGGTTGAGCTGCTCGAGCACGGCTTCGGCAATGGCGCCGCCCAGGCTGGGCTCGGTGCCGGTGCCAAATTCGTCAATCAGCACGAGGCTCTTTTTGTTGGCCACGGTCACAAATTGCTTCATGGCCAGCAGGTGCGAGGAGTAAGTCGATAGGTCGTTTTCGAGGCTCTGCTCGTCGCCGATGTCCAGCAGAATATCTTCAAACATGCCAGCTTCCGAGTAGTCGTCGCACGGAATGAGCAGGCCACATTGCAGCATGTACTGCACCAGCCCTACTGTCTTGAGCGACACCGACTTACCGCCCGCGTTTGGGCCCGAGATAACGAGCATGCGCTTTTCGGGCGTCAGCTCGATGTCGAGCGGCACCACTTCGCGCTTTTCGGCATCTTTGCCGGCGGCCTTGTTTTGCTCTTTAAAAGTGAGCGCCAGCACGGGGTGGCGCACGCCGCGCCACCGCACCAGCGGCCGGCTGCTCAGCTCGGGCAGCTGGGCGTCGAGCTCGCGGGCGAGCCGCGCCTTGGCCCGAATAAAGTCGAGCAGCCCGAGGTAGCCGTAAGCCTTGCGCAGGTCGGGCAGGTGTGGGCGCAACTGGTCGGTGAGCGACGTGAGAATGCGAATCAGCTCGCGTTGGTAGGCGTTTTCGAGGTCTTTGATGTCGTTGTTCAGCTCAAACACTTCCGATGGCTCGATGAATACCGTCTGGCCCGAGGCCGACTCGTCGTGAATGAGGCCGCGCACGCGGCGCTTGTGCTCGGCCACCACGGGCAGCACCAGGCGCCCCCCACGGATGGTGGGTTCGGCGTCGCCGGGTATCCAGCCTTCGCTTTTGGCGTGGCGCAGCACGCTGGCAATCTGCTTACGCAGCTGGCCTTGGCGCTGAATCAACTCTTGCCGAATTTGGCGCAGCAGCGGCGAGGCGTCGTCGCGCACCTTGCCTTCATCGTCCACTACTTTGTCCATGGCGGCCAGCAAGTTGCGGTCGGCCTGAATGCCGATGCCCAGCAGGCGCAGGTTGGGGTAGAGGTTTTCGGGGGCGTGGGTGAAGAAGGTAAGCGCCGCCCGAATGGTTCGTAAGCTCATCTTCACCTCAAAAAAGGCTTCTACATCGAGGTAAGCGCCGGGCAGCGACGCCCGCTTGAGGTGCACCGTTACGTCGTGGTAGTGCGCGCCTGGAAACTCGCTGCCGCCCGCCAGCAACTGCCGAAACTCGTCGGTTTGGGCCAGTAGCTTGCTGAGCTGCTCGTGCTGGGTGATAAACTGCATGTTGGCCACGTGCTGCCGACCCAAGGCCGAGAGGCAGAGCTGCTCTAGCAGCTCGCGCAGGGTGGCGAAGCCAATCTTGGCTTCAAAATTCTGGGGTACTAACAAATCGAATACGAGCGGGGAATCTGATAACTAGCCGCGAAGGTAAAACAGTAATGGGGGCGGGAAGATTCGGCAGGGGCAGGGTTTTCACTCCACAAGACGCAGATGGCTTCGCAGAAGAAACGCGGATGCTTAGGGGTTGCAGCGCGCTATTATGGCTGCGACAACAGCCACTGCTACCAATGAGCCCAAGCGCAGCGCCAGAAATACCCAAGCCGGTAGCTCGGGGCCTTTGGAGTTTTTAAGCATGGGGAGGGTGTACGCAGGCCGGCGCAAAATGCTGCTTACCCCCCTACTTTGGCAGCTACGCACTCGAAAACCCTTGCTTCACGCCTAAGGAGCGCAGAATTTTTAGCCAAACTATCTGGCCGCAATGCCTGCTCGAATGCCTCCTTCATACCTACAAGCTCAGTAGTACAGCTACGCTCCTACCCCCTCCCCAAACAGTGCGAAGTCATATTTCACTGGGTCGGCAGGGTCGAGCAGGCGCAAGTTGGTAGTGAGTTCTTCGGCGGCTTGCCAGTCCACTTTTTCGCGTTTCAGCAAGCCCAGCAGTCGGGCCTGGCGCTCGACGTGCACGTCGATGGGGCAGATTAATTCGCTGGGCGCAATGCGCGTCCAGAGGCCAAAGTCTACCCCCTTGCCGTCGCGGCGCACGAGCCAGCGCAGGTACATATTGAGGCGCTTGCAGGCCGAGCCGCGGGCGGGAGTAGCCACGTGCTTGCGGGTGCGGGCCGGCGCATCGGGCAGGCTAAAGAATAAGTCGTGGAAGTTTATCAGCCGCTCGCGCATGGTGGAGCCGTGCAAAAAGGCGTCTTCCAGCGAGTTATGCTCGCCATAAAACCAGCGCAGCCAGTGCACAAAATACAGCAGGTCGGTATCGCAGAAGGTGCGGTGGCAGAACTTGAGTAGTCGCTTCAGGTCCTCATCTTGGTGCTGGGTAATGAATTGGTAGGGCGCCTCGTCCATGCGCGTCATCAGTTCGGCGGTTTTTTTGAGGATGGTCGGGCGCTGGCCCCAGGCCAGCAGCGCGGCGAAAAGGGCGCTGATTTCAACGTCCTGCAACTGGCTAAACCGGTGCGGAATGCTGATGGGGTCTTTGGCAATGAAATCCGGCTGGTTGTATTGGGCGGCGCGCTCGTTGAGCAACGTGCGCAATGCTTCTAATTTCAACTTCTGCATTGACTTTAATAAAATCAAAAAGTAACAACGTCATGCTTCGCGGGGCTCAGCATGACGTTGTTACTTTTTATAAGCGGGGTTTGAGTCTCCCTACGGCACGTAGCTGGTTTCGACGCGGAATTTGGCATCGCTGGTGCCCAGCTTCTGCATAGCACGGGGCGAGAGGCGCACCAGTACGTTTTCATTCTCGCCGGTGTCGGGCAGCGCCCCAATTACCCGTACGTACACCGACTGGCCATTCATCTGGTTTTTCACCTGCATAATGGTGCCAACGGGCGCCGTTTTATGCAGCGCCAAGTACTTGTCGGTGCCGCTGTTGCTGATGGGTGCCGCAATGCCGAGGTCGGTTTTGCGCTGCACCAGCTCGCTGGCACGCGTGGGCGATTTGGTTTCGGGCGCCTCTTCGCGCTCATTGGGCGAGGCGGGCGTAACCGTCGCAATCTGGGCCGGCGCAGTGGGGTTGATTTTAGGCGTTGCTTCTGCCGTGGGGCGAGCCGCGGCGGGTAAGGTAGGCGCGGCAGCTACGGACGTTGTTTCGGCGGCGTGCAGCAGCAGCTCTTGCCCCACGCGCACCGAGCTGCCAGGCAGGTGGTTGAGCTGTATCAGCTCGGCCGGCGTCAGGTTAAAGCGTCGGGCAATGCCGAAAAGCGTTTCGCCCTTAGCCACGGTGTAGGTGGCGGGCGCGGTGCTCGTGCCTACGGCTGCCGTGGGGGTAGGCGCCGCCAGGGACGCTTTGGGAATGGTAGTGGCCGCCGCTTTAGCGCCGCCGGCGGCGGGCCTGGGTACCAGCACCACAGCCCCAATGCCGAGGCCATTTTTCAGCTGCGGGTTGGCGGCCGTAATCTGGTCCACAGACACCTTGTAGCGCCGGGCCAGGGCAAACATGGTTTCGCCCTGCGCCACGCGGTGGCGCACAAACCGCTGGCCACCGCGGATTTCCTGGCCAATAGAATCGGTGGGCAGCTTGTGGCCGGGCGTAAGGGTCGCCAACGGGCCATGCAGCGAATTAATAATCAACAAAGAAGCTAACAGACTCATGCGCGGGGCAAAGCTAAATTTATACCAAAACCTACCCGTGGGTAAGTCCCGGCCCAAGGCCAATGAAGGGCAAAGTAACTACCTAGCGGCCGGGCGGCACTAGTTTCGGCTTTGGTTTCGCTTTTTGCACTTCTGCTATGTCCTTGGCTCTCGGCATTATTCCGGCCCGCTACGCTTCTACTCGCCTGCCCGGCAAGCCCCTGGTAGACCTGGGAGGCCAAACCATGATTCAGCGCGTAGTGGCCCAAGCCCAGCTTGCGGGGCTGGCCCGCGTGGTGGTGGCCACCGACGATGCCCGCATCCTCGACCACGTGCACGGCTTTGGCGGCGAGGCGGTACTTACGCGCGCCGACCACCCCAGCGGCACCGACCGCGTGTGGGAGGCCTTCGAGCTGCTGGGGCAGCCGCAGGAGGTGAACTGCATCGTTAATATTCAGGGCGATGAGCCGTTTATTCACCCCGAGCAGATAAATAAGCTGGTCGAGCTGTTTGCCCAAAATCCGCCGCCCGCCATCGCCACCCTCCTCAAACCGGTACTGACGGAGGAAGAACTATTCAGCTCGCACCTGCCCAAGGTCGTAACCGACCAGGGGGGTAGGGCGCTGTATTTCAGCCGCCACCCCCTGCCCTACCAGCGCCAGCACCCCACCAGCGAGTGGCTACGCCACCACCGCTACCACCGCCACCTGGGCCTGTACGCGTACCGCCCCGACGTGCTGCGCCAGCTTACCCTGCTCCCCCCCTCGCCGCTCGAAATCGCCGAAAGCCTGGAGCAACTGCGTTGGCTCGAAGCTGGCTTCCCGATTCAAACGGCCATTACCGAGCTAGATGCCTTCGGTATCGACACCCCCGAGGACGTAGTGCGGGCCCAGCAGCGCCTGGGGGGGTAGGGCCACCACCAGGCCTTGCCCGGCTGGCTTCAGCAGGTCAGGTATTGAGGGCGCGCGGCACCACTTCTTTCTCGGCACCGCCTTCTTTGCGCTCTTGCTGCATTTCTTTGGACAAGAAGAAGTTGAGGGCCGTTCGGATGACGGCGATGGCGCCGAGCTTGCCAATTTGCTCCCAGCTAGGCGCAATAGCCGTGGATAGAATGTCGGCCCCGAGTTGAAATTCTAGCGCCAGCGCCAAGTAGCGCGCCAGCGTGAGCCGGATGGCCGTAAAATCGGCGGTGCGGCGGGCCCACAACGCCCGCACCAGCAGCCGGCCCGCCACCAAAATACCCAGCGAAATGATGAGCGCGCCCACCAGCTCGACGCCCAATTTCAGCCACTGCACAGCAGCGACCACCAGGGCCTCGGTTTGCGAGAACAACGTAGCGGGAATTTCTGCCATAGTGCTGCTTCTGTAAGGCCAGCTAGGCCTGCACGGGCGCCAGGCCCAGCGCCGCGCCGCGGGCCAGCAGCAGTTGGTAGGCAGGCGCCCACTCGTTGGGTACTTCGCCTTCTAGGATGGCTTCGAGCACGGCTTCCTTCAGCTCGCCAACTTGGCGCGAAGGCTTGAGGCCGAAGGTTTCCATGATGACCTCGCCGGTAATGACGGGCTTGAAATTGCGCAAATGGTCCTTCGACTCGATTTCGCGCAGCTTCTCCTCCACGATATCGAAATTGTGGAGGTAACGCGCCTTACGCTGGTGGTCTTTGCTGGTGATGTCGGCCCGGCAGAGCAGCATCAGGCGGTCAATGTCATCACCAGCCTCAAACAGCAAACGTCTTACTGCCGAGTCAGTTACAATGTCTTTCGACAAGGCGATGGGCCGCAAATGCAGGCGTACCAGCTTCTGCACCATGCGCATTTCTTCGCCTAGCGGCAGCTTGAGGTCGGTAAAAATGCTAGGTACCCAGCGGGCGCCCTTGTCCTCGTGGCCGTGAAACGTCCAGCCCACTTTGGGGTCGTAGCGCTTGGTGGCCGGCTTGGCAATGTCGTGCAGAATGGCGGCCCAGCGCAGCCACAAGTCGCCGCCGGCGGCGGCCACGTTGTCAAGCACTTGCAGGGTGTGGTAGAAGTTGTCTTTGTGGGCGTGCTGGCCCACCTTGTCGACCCCGTGCAGCAGCGCCATCTTCGGGAAGATGAGTTGCAGCAAACCCGTCTGAAACAGCAGTTTGAAACCGTAGCTCGGTACCGGCGACGCCACAATTTTATTCAGCTCAATGGTGATGCGCTCCTGCGACACAATTTTAATGCGCTCCTTATTGCGGCTGATGGCGTCGTACGTATCGGGCTCAATATCGAAGTTGAGCTGCGACGCAAACCGAATGGCGCGCAGCATCCGCAGCGGGTCGTCGGAGAAGGTGATATCCGGCCCCAGCGGCGTGCGGATGGTCTTGGCCGCTAGGTCCTTCATGCCCTCGTAGCGGTCTACGAGGGCACCAAAATCTTCGGCGTTTAGGCTCAAACCCAAGGCATTGATGGTAAAATCGCGGCGGGCCAAGTCGTCCTCAAGCGTGCCGGCTTCTACCTCGGGCTTGCGGCTTTCGGCGCGGTAGCTTTCCTTGCGAGCGCCCACAAACTCGATTTCGCCGGCTTCCTGGGTGGGCAGCATCGCGGTACCAAAGTTTTTGAATACAGTAACGCGGCCCCTACCCGGCAGCTTGCGGCCCACGGCTTCGGCCAGCTTAATACCGTCGCCAACGGTCACTACGTCAATGTCTTTGCTATCCCGGCGCAGAGCCAGGTCGCGCACGTAACCGCCAATCACGTAGGCGGGTTGACCCAGCTCGTGGGCGGCCTCGGCGATGGTACGAAAGATGGGAAGGTCGGGCAGCGTGGGCGTAGTCATGGGGGGTAGCAAGCGCAAAATTTTGGTGGTTCGCGGCCCCTGGCTGGCAGCGGGTAGCCAGCCAGGGGCCGCGAGCTGCAAAGTTCGCCCTACTTCGCCCTACCCCCTACTCGCGCACCACTTCGAGCGTGCCGCTCGGCCCCAGGCGCACCACCCGCGAGGGCGTAGTGCGGGTAGCATCGTCTTGCCGCCAGTTCACCACATAGTCGGCGCCGCGCACGATGGCGGGGTCCACTTCGGCGTACACGGCCGGAGTGGGTTCGCCAGCTTTGTTGGCCGAGGTGCTGACTAGGCCGTGGCCCATGCGACGTACCACTTTATGGCAAAATTCATCCTGCACAATGCGCAAGCCTACTGTGCCATCGGGCGCAACGAGGCCGGCGGCCACAGCGCGGCTAGCGGGCAAAATGTAGG
The DNA here is from genome assembly GCF_009755225.1 of Hymenobacter ginkgonis. GTDB lineage: Bacteria > Bacteroidota > Bacteroidia > Cytophagales > Hymenobacteraceae > Hymenobacter > Hymenobacter ginkgonis. Next base: position 159,677 of record NZ_WQKZ01000003.1, on the reverse strand, counting down.
TAGTGGGGCGCGTTTGGGCGGCCAGGGCAGCCTCTAGCTCGGGGGGCACTGCGGCGGCGTAGCGGGCCAGCATGGCCAGGTCGGCCACGAGTACAATGCTGGGCTTGCCTTCGGGGCGGCCTTTTAGTTTGTATAGTTTCTCGACGGCGCGGGGCACTTCCGCGTCGCAGCCCAGGCCCCACACGGTATCGGTGGGGTAGAGAATAATCTGCTGCATGAGCAGAATATCGACGGCAGCATCAACTTCCTGACGAAAAAAATTCATGGGGCAAAGGAAAGCAGGGGCAATCAAAAACGATGCGGGCCTCGGGCAGCGGCTAGCCAGGGGGTAGGGCGGGCCGTAACCGCGGGGCAAGTCTAGCGTTCAACCAACCCCATCCCTACCCTCCTATTTTATGCCAACCGCCCACACCATCGAAACCGACGTGCTGCGCATTGCCTACGAGCAAAATGGCCCCGCCGATGCGCCAGTAGCCCTGCTGCTGCACGGCTTTCCCGACGACTTGCGCACCTGGGACGAAGTCTCGACGCAGCTAGTAGCCGCTGGCTACCAAACTATTGCCCCTTCTATGCGCGGCTGCGGCGGCTCGAAGTTTCTCAGCCCTACCCCCCCGCGCAGCGGCCAGACTACGGCGCTGGCCCAGGATGCCATCGACCTGCTCGACCAGCTGGGCATCGACAAAGTAATGCTGGTGGGGCACGACTGGGGTGCCCGCGCTGCTTACCTCATCGCTGCAATTTGGCCGGCGCGCGTCGAGCGGCTGGTGGCCATTTCGGTAGGCTACGAAACCGGCATCAAGCCCGGCGATAAGATTCCCGTTGACCAGATTCATGCCTATTGGTACCAGTGGTTTTTCCACTCGGAGCGCGGCCACGAAGCGCTAAAGAACAATCGCCGCGAATTTTGCCGCTACATCTGGCACGCTTGGTCGCCCACCATGCAGTTCGATGAAGCCACCTTCGCACGCACTGCCGCCTCGTGGGACAATCCCGATTGGGTAGAGGTGGTGCTGCATTCCTACTGCTTTCGCTGGGGCGCCGCGCCGCCCGACCCGCGCTACGCGGCGCTCGAGAACCAGCTTAAGCCCCAGCCTACCATTGGCGTGCCAACCACCGTGCTGCACGGCGAGCTAGATGGCGCGAGTTTGGTGGCTTCTTCCGAAGGCAAAGAACAATTTTTCACCGGGCCATACGAGCGGCGGGTTTTGGCGGGGGTAGGCCACTACGTGCCCCGCGAAGCACCCAGCGCCATCGTGGATGCCGTGCTGAGCGTGTAGCATTACGCTGTGCGTCGCCCTACAACACGCTCTGGCACAGCTCGACCAGCACGCCGCCAGCGCTTTTGGGGTGCACAAAGCACACCAATTTGTTATCGGCGCCGCGCTTAGGTTGCTCGTTTAATAAGATAAAGCCTTCGGCTTTTAGCCGCACCATCTCAGCCACAATATCATCGACTTCGAAGGCAACGTGGTGAATACCTTCGGGCTTCTTTTCTAGAAACTTACTAATGGCGCTGTCGGGGCTGGTGCCGGCCAGCAGCTCAATCTTGGACCCGCCAACTTGAAAGAAAACTGTATCGACCGCCTCGCTGGCTACGTGCTCCGTTTTGTAGGGCGCCTGGCCCAGCAAGCGCGTGTAGAGCGCAGTAGCCGCGGCCAGGTCGTGCACCGCTAGGCCCAAATGTTCGAGGTTAGTAAGCATGGGGCCGGGTGGAAGCGAGGCAAATCGCAAATTTATTCTATCCTCGCCCAACTTGTGCACCTCGGTTGCAGTTGTTGAGCATTAATAAGCTATTTTTGCAACAATAAAAAAAACTGTTTAGGCCAAAATTGTGTTACTTACGCAGCCTACACTCAGTTTAGCTTTTACTCGAAAAATCTTTGCCCAGCGTCATGCTTAAGCTACCTATCTATCTGGATAACAATGCCACCACGCCGCTTGACCCGCGCGTGCTGGAGGCCATGATGCCCTACCTGACCGATGTGTTCGGCAACGCGGCTTCGCGCAACCACCCGTTTGGCTGGGCCGCCGAAGAAGGCGTGGATTACGCCCGCACGCAAATCAGCCAGCTCATTAACTGCGACCCCAAGGAGATTATCTTCACCAGCGGCGCTACCGAAGGCGACAACCTCGGCATTAAGGGCGTGTTTGAAATGTATAGCCAACGTGGCAACCACATCATTACCGCTACCACCGAGCACAAGGCCGTGCTCGACACCTGTAAGCACATCGAGAAGCTCGGGGGCAAGGTTACCTACCTGCCCGTAGATGACCAGGGCCTGATTAGCCTTGCTGAGTTGGAAGCTGCCATGACGCCCCAGACTATTCTGGTGACTATCATGTACGGCAATAACGAAACGGGCACCATTCAGCCCATCCGCGAAATTGCCGCCATCGCTCACAAGCACGGCGCGCTGTTTATGACGGACGGCACCCAGGCCGCCGGTAAAATTCCGGTGGATGTGCAAGCGGATGGCATCGACCTGATGGCCTTCACGGCGCACAAAATGTATGGCCCCAAGGGCGTTGGCGCCCTGTACGTGCGGCGCAAAAACCCCCGGGTAAAAGTAACCGCCCAGATGGACGGCGGCGGCCACGAGCGCGGCATGCGTTCGGGTACGCTCAACGTGCCCGGTATTGTGGGCTTCGGCAAAGCTTGTGAATTGGCTCGCCTCGAAATGGCTGCCGATACCGAGCGCCTGAGCAAGCTGCGCGACCACCTCGAAACGGAACTGTTGACCTTGGAAGAGAGCTACGTGAACGGCAGCCGCGCACACCGCCTACCCCACGTAACCAACATCAGCTTCAAATATGTAGAAGGCGAAGGCCTGATGATGGGCGTGAAGGACCTGGCCGTATCGTCGGGTTCGGCTTGCACCTCGGCTTCGCTAGAACCTAGCTACGTGCTCAAGGCCCTGGGCCTGAGCGACGACCTGGCGCACTCTTCGTTGCGCTTTGGCCTAAGCCGCTTCACCACCGACGAGCAAATCGAGTACGCTATCGGCCACGTAAAAGAGGCCGTAACCAAGCTGCGCGAAATGTCGCCACTCTGGGAAATGCACAAGGAAGGTGTTGACCTCAGCACCATTGAGTGGGCCGAACACTAGGGTTCAATTATGAATTGAGTTTAGCCGATTAGAACCTTCTTTCGGATTCCAGTTTCCAATTCATAACTCCTAATTTTTAATTCATAATTAACTAAAGCCATGGCTTACTCCGATAAAGTAATCGACCATTACAGCAATCCCCGCAACGTGGGCACGCTGGACAAAAGCAAAAAAACGGTAGGTACCGGCCTCGTCGGTGCACCTGAGTGCGGCGACGTAATGCGCCTGCAAATTGAGGTGGACGAAGCTACCAATACCATCACCGATGCCAAGTTCAAGACGTTTGGCTGTGGCTCGGCCATCGCGTCGTCGTCGCTGGCCACGGAGTGGCTGAAAGGTAAAACAGTTGACGAGGCCCTGGCCATCGACAACATGGAGATTGTAGAGGAGTTGGCCCTACCCCCCGTTAAGATTCACTGCTCGGTACTGGCCGAAGATGCCATCAAAATGGCCATCAACGACTACCGCGTGAAGAACGGCCTGCCCGCTCTCGAGCTAGAGAAGTCGCACCACTAAGCGACTACCTGCGCAAATGGGTGTCGAAGCGAGACAGCAAGTGCTGTTTTGCTTCGACACCCATTTTTTTTGCCTTATTTAGAATCCTTCTTGGTTGTATCTTTGTTAAGGTATTATCGCGAGCGGAGGTGTTTTACAACGCCCTCTCCTTGCTTGATAACCGCCCACGAACAAGCCAACTAGCTATATGATAACCGTTTCGGATAAAGCCAAGGAAAAAGTTGAGCACCTGATGCGCGATTCGCAGCTCGACGCTACCTACCGTTTGCGTGCCTCAGTGGCGGGCGGCGGCTGCTCAGGCCTAAGCTACAAGCTCGATTTCGACAACGAAACCCGGCCCATGGACCAGGAATTTGAGGACAAGGGCGTGCGCGTAGTGGTTGATATGAAGAGTTTTCTCTACTTGGCCGGCACCGAGCTAGACTTCTCGGATGGCCTGAATGGCAAAGGCTTCCAGTTTCACAACCCAAATGCTTCGCGCTCCTGCGGCTGCGGCGAAAGCTTCTCGGTATAAGCAATATAAATGAAAGCGTGGCGTGTAGTGGCGCTTCCCTGGCTTCACAAAAAAGGCCCTGTGCGCATTGCACAAGGCCTTTTTTATTTTAGCGAGGTACTTAGCTTACTGCTTGCTGAAGCGCAACACTTGCTGTTCCCCTACCCGCAACAGGTAAGAGCCGGGCATCAAAGCCTGCACCTCCACCGCCCCGGAAGGGGGTAAGGCGCCTGCTTGAAGCAAGCGGCCGGTGAGGTCTAGCACCTGCACTGCGGTGCCGGCGGGTGCTAGCACCGTCAGGTGGTCGTGGGCTGGATTAGGGTACAGAACCAAGGCCGTGGCGGCCTCAGTAGCAGCTAGAGCGACTACTTGGCTACTAGTAACCTGGCCACCAGTGTCTACTTGGTGCAGGCGGTAGTACAATAAGCCCGCCGGAGCGCCCAGGTCGCGGGCCGCGTAATGAGAAACTTGGGTAGTTGTGCCGTGGCCTACTTCGTCGGCAACCGTCGTAAATACTTGGCCATCAAGGCTACGCTGCACTTCAAAATGCGCGTTATCTACCTCCGAAGCCGTAATCCAGTTTATGGCAACTCCAGTAGATTGGCGCCGGACCGTGAAGCTGGTGAGTGCTACGGGCAATGGGTTGACGGCCGCATTGGCATCGGTTTTGGCCAGCGCAAAATTACTAAAGGAAGTAAAAGTGCCGGATGTGATGGTGCCGCTGGCATAGCCTCCAGCAGGTGCAGGCGTCGATACATTAATGCCCGAGTTACCGATGTTTTGCCAACCGCTGCCGCTGTTTTTACCGATAGTGAAGCCGGGGCTATTGGGTGTATTCACTTGGTCATCAGTGCCGTATGGAATCGTGACAGTACCACTAAAATTATTGGCTGCTGGCGTAGGGGTAATGGTGTAGAAACGCACCTGCGATACACGCGTGAGGGTAGGCAGCGCTGTGGTGCCAGCAAGTAGGTTGTTAGCGCTGGGGGCTAGGCCCTCGGTCTGCGACACGAGGTAAGAGGTAGCGTCCTGGGCCGTGGCATTGAGGGTAATCGGGCGGTAGGCCGCGCCGCTACCCGTTGGGAAAAACAAATTGGTAAGCGCGCCTGCGGCCGTTTGGCGGGCTAGCGGGCCGTTGATGAAGCTGGTGCTGCTACCCCCATTGATAGTCGCGGGGGCTGTCAGCGTCAGCAGGTTAGTTGCGGTAGTGGTGAGAGTGCCGCTCGTGAGGGTGAGGGCCCCACCCAGTTGCACAGGGGTAGCAAGCATTACCCCTGTCGGGTTATTAATGGCTAGCCCGACGGCTCCATTCAGAATAAACACTCCGCTAATAGTCTGCACCTTGGTACCGGCCAGCAGCACTTGGCTGGTTGCGGAAACCGGGCTTGTTTCTTTGAACTGAAAAGTACCCTGCGACCGCACGTCGCCCGCGATGCGCAGGTCGTTGTTTATAGTGGCGTTGAGTGTGACGCCCGCCCCAATAATCAAATTTCCTTGCACGCTGAGAGTGCTGGCAGTAGCCAGGTAGCCACTGGTAGCTGCGCCCGGTCGGTTGCGCAGGATAAGCGTACCGTAGTTACGCCCCGAAGTAGACAAGGCATAGGACGAAGATGCGTTAGCAGGCAGCCGCAAGTCAAATATTCCCTGCTCCGTGCCTATTAGCACGTTTAGGTTTTCGGCCACAAGCCGATGGCCCAGGCTACTGGCGTGCCGGTAGCTGCCGCCGTTGTAAATGAAGGCCGTGGCCATCGTACCGGCCACTTCAATACCCGCGACGTTGGTACCCGCGGCCGCCCCGCTGGCGTTCGTTACCACGCCTCTATTATAAATAGCGAGCGCCAGCGCTGCGGTAGTGCTACCCAAAGTGAGCGCGGCAGGGGATACTGCATTTGTAGCGGGAACCAGCGCAAAAATTGAGTCTCCTACCCCCGGATTTACCGTCAAAGACTTGATAGCAACGGCCGTATTCTGGTCGATGCTAACGGTGTAGCTGCCAGCCACAAAGCGGTGGTCGAGCAGCACTTCCTCGGTGGCGGCGTTGGGTACGGTGCGGGTGCTCCAGTTGGCGGCGTCGAACCAACTGTTTGTATTAGCGGCGCCGGTCCAGCGCGTGAGCGCCGGCGTGACGGGCAGAACCACGGCCACCGAAGTTGCGCTCCCCGCCGTGGGGTTGGTAACCGTAACCGAGTAGTTGCCAGTAGTGGCAACGGCCGCGGCGGGCACCACCGCCGTGAGCGAAGTAGCCGAATTATAAGCAGTTGCTAAGTCAAGGCCGTTGAAATTAACGACCGCTCCGTTGGTAAAATTGCTACCCCCTACCAGCAGCGTGAAGTCAGCCGAACCGGCTTCCACGGTGCCCGGCGTGAGGCTACTGATGACGGGGTCAACGGTGTTGACGGCCTGCACCTGAAAATTGTCGATGCGTGCTACCCCGCCGCCACTCCCCATCACTACTAGTTGGAAGGTCAGGCTGCGGGGCGAGTTGAGTGCCGTCAAGGCCGACAAGTCGATGACGTTTTCGTTAAAGGCAGTGGTGCCAAGTGAAATGGAGTTACCGTAGGGCACGTAGGCCCCACCATTCAGACTGTATTGCAAGGCCAGTGAAGTTGGCCCCGACGCAGAGCGATACGCTTGCAGGTACAGCTTAAAAGCCGCATACTTAGGCAGCGCTACATCGCCGAGCGAAAATTGAAAATAGTCGGTACTCGTTACCCCCAAACTACCCATGCTGATGGCGCTGCCTGCTACTGCGTTGGCAGTGAAAGCGCTGCCCCCAGTAGCTATTCCGCTAGTACCAGTGATAGTAAATGCTTTGGAGGCAGTAACCGTCGCCGCAACGCCCGATGCCGACGAGGTTGCAGGCACCGATGTAGTTGACGCAAAGCTGCCTGTAGTCGAATTGAAGTCGTAATTAGCGATAGTGGCCTGGCCCCAGCCTAGCAGCGGCGTTAGCAACACAATCAGCAATCCCAAATACCGGCACTTAACAGTAATAATTCTAGTAAAAAGAAGATTCATACGTAAGCAAATAAAAATTCAAGAGTCGCAATATTTTCGCGTTTGCGAAGATAAGCATTTTGATTTTTATTTGAATACTTTCAAGTAGCGCCTTGCTTTCAGGTACTGTTGCTTCTAATTTGTAGTGAATATGCAGGAATAAACTACCCCAACATTACTATATAATAAACAACTAGTTATGCAGATAAATGGACAGAGCAGCTTAACCGTGTGCCCCTAATAAATATTTGATATGCAACGTTTTTTATCATCCATGCGCCGTAACGGCTCCAGCTACTCCCAGAGCGGGTAGTGCTCCAGCTGCACTTCTTGGCCGAAGAAAATACGCGTGCTTTCTTCAAACGAACGGGTGAAATCGCTCACGTAGAAGTGGTGCGCTGGCCCTACCCCCTCGGCCGGCGCAGAGGCAAGCAGTTGCCGGGCCGCCAGGGCCTCGGCCACGGTGGCGGCCACCACATCGGAGGGGTCGAGCACGGCCACGCGGCCCTGGTAGTAGGCCTCCATTTGGGGCTTGATGAGGGGGAAGTGGGTGCAAGCCAGCAGCAGCGCATCAATGCCCTGCAAGGCCGGGTGGTCGAGGTACGTGCGAATAATTTCCTCCGACACCCGACCCGCAAAAAAGCCCTCCTCAATCATGGGCACGAGCAGGGGGGTAGCCAGGGCGTGCAGGTCCACGCCCTGGTCGAGCTGGTCGATTTTTTTGCGGTAGATGTTGGAGCCCACCGTTTGCTTGGTACCGATGAGACCTACCGGCCGGCCGGCGTAGTGCTGGCCCACGTACTGCACTACGGGGTCTATCATGCCTACTACCACGGCTTTAGAACCCACATACTCGCGCACCAGCTCGTAGGCCGCGGCCGAAGCCGAATTGCAGGCAATGAGGATGAGCTTGCAGTGCTGGCGCAGCAGCACATCGCAGATTTTGACGGCGTAGGCCTGGATGGCAGCCGTGCTTTTCTCGCCGTAGGGCAGGTGGGCGGTGTCGCCGAAATACACCAGCCGCTCGTGGGGCAGGTGCTGGGCCACGGCGCGGGCTACAGTGAGCCCACCAATGCCAGAGTCGAAGATGCCAATGGGCCGGGCGGCCGCGGCGGGGGTAGGGGCAGTAGTCATAAGCGCGGGCAAAGGTCGGGCGCCGCCGCCGGCTAGCGATGCACATCGCCAACAACTGATTGCATAAGTCTAGGTTTATTTCTACTTTTCGGACCAGCTACTCAGTTAGTATCATCGTACTATGAGCCGTGTGTTAGCAGAGATAGACCAGGCCCTCACTACCTACGAGGCGCAGAACCGGGGCCGGCCGGTGGCCGTGTACCTGGGCGAGCGCAAGTTTACGCAGCTCACGCTCGATGTGGCAGCGCTGGGGGCGCCACCGGCCCTAAGCACCGCCGCCGGCCGCCCTCTCACCTACCGCAACCTAGAGCTGCTGCGCGATGAAGTGAACTTGGACGGGCTGCGGGTGCTCTAAAAAATTGGCTGCGGACAAGCGCTTTTCTTCCCGAATGCCGCGCGGCCAGTTACTTCGCCGCAAACCGCTCGAGCAGCACAATGGGGCAGTTTTTGTAAATAGTACGGCCAAACTCTTGGTAGCCCAGCTTTTCTGCCAAGCCCCGCGATGGCTTGTTGGCCACGTCGATGATGCACACGGTGCGTGGCTGCGTGAAAGCAGCATCGCCCCAGGCCAGGGCGGCCCGCACCGCCTCGGTGGCGTAGCCGCGGCCGTGCGTGTGCGGGGCTAGCACCCAGCCTATTTCGGGCCAGCCCACGAGCGAGGGCTCCATGGCGCGCTGCCACTCGCCAAAACCAACGGCCCCGATAAACTCGCCGGTGGCTTTTTCCTCCACGGCCCAGTAGCCAAAGCCCTGCAAGTACCACAAGCCCGCGTGGCGCAACAGCTTGGTCCACACTTCTTCGGGGGGTAAGGGCTGGCCGCTTAAGTATTGGTAGAACTGCGGCTGCTGCCACATGGCCACGAAGGGCGCAAAGTCGGTGGCGCGGTGGGCGCGCAGCCGCAGCCGGGCTGTTTCGATAGTTGGTGGGGTCATTATCAAGAATTAAAGCAGCGGCTTGAGCGTGCGCCACACCGTGCGGGCCACCAGCCGGTGCCCTTCGGGCGTGGGGTGGATGCCGTCGCGCTGGTTGAGGCGGGTGATGCCCCCTACCCCCTCCAGTAGGAAGGGGATGAGCAGGAGGTGGTTTTTGGTAGCAATATCGCCGTAGAGCTTCTTAAAGTCGGCGGCGTAGGCGGGCCCCATATTGGGCGGTATCTGCATGCCGGCCAGCACAATGCGCGACTGCGGCGACTGCCGCCGCACGGTGTCGATGATGGCTTGCAGGTTCTTGCGGGTATTGGCCAGGGGCAGGCCACGCAGGCCGTCGTTGCCGCCCAGCTCCAGCACAAACACGCTCACGGGCTGGCGGCTGAGCACCCAGTTGATGCGCGAGCGGCCACCGGCACTGGTTTCACCGCTCAGCCCGGCGTTGACGGCCGTATAGGGCAGGTGCAGCGAGTCGAGAGCTTGCGCGATGAGGGCGGGGTAGGCCTGGTCGGGCTCGACGCCGAAACCCGCCGTAATGCTGTCGCCAAAAAATAGGATAGCGGGTGAGGCTTTGGCCGCTGGGGCGGCCGCAGTAGTAGCAGTAGGCGCCGCAGTTTGGGTTTTGGGCGTGTCGGACTGGCAGCCGGCCGCGGCCAGCGCCAGCAGCAGGGCACTGCCGGTAAGGTATTTCATGAGGTTCAACTTAAAAACAAGCGAAAGTATAAGCCGCCCGGGTGCGTCCTACGTAGCCATAACCAGCAAAGAGACATTTTTCTTCCCCAACTAGTGTTACCAGCTTTTAACTCGTTTTAAAAGAACGGCCTGCTGAACAGGATGTTCTAGTTGGCACAATTAGCGCGGCGGCATGGCCTCTGCTGCCACCTTCCCCCGCAAATTATTTTTAAATGACCAGCCTCCAAGTCGAAAACCTCACCAAAACCTACACCAGCGCCGGGCGCCAGCTCACAGTGCTGCACGAAGTCAGCTTTAGCTTGCAGCCAGCCGATACATTTGCCATTGTGGGGCCCTCGGGCAGCGGCAAAACCACGCTGCTGGGCCTCTGCGCTGGCCTCGACCGCGCCACCAGCGGCAGCGTATGGCTACAAGGTATTCAGCTCGATAAGCTAAGCGAAGACCAACGGGCGGCGGTGCGCAACCAGCACGTGGGCTTTATTTTCCAGAATTTCCAACTGCTGCCGACCCTCACAGCCCTCGAAAACGTGCAGGTGCCGCTGGAACTGCGCGGCGAGCGCAATGTGGCTCGCCAGGCCCAAACCTTGCTCGAACGCGTGGGCCTGGGCGAGCGCGGCCACCATTACCCGGCCCAGCTTTCGGGCGGCGAGCAGCAGCGCGTGAGCCTGGCGCGCGCCTTTGCCAACCGGCCGCAGATTCTATTTGCCGATGAGCCTACCGGCAACCTTGACCCCGACACCAGCGCCACGGTGGTGGATTTGCTGTTCGACTTAAATAAGGAAGCGGGCACTACCCTGGTGCTCGTAACGCACGACCTCGAACTGGCCGCCAAAACGCAGCGCATCATGCGCATGCGCGGCGGCAAAGTAGTAGAGCAAACGGTCGGCACTTCGGTATAAATCATGAAATTCAAGTGGTTAGTAACAATGGCGTGGCGCGACTCGCGCCGCAGCCGGGGCCGGCTGGCGCTGTTTATGTCGAGCATTGTGCTGGGCATCGCGGCGCTGGTGGGCATTAATTCGTTTGGCGATAACCTGGCGCGCAGCATCGGCGCGCAGGCCCGCGAGCTAGTGGGCGCCGATTTGGTGCTGTCTTCGAGCCAGCCGTTTGACTCGACCTTGCGGCCCGCCTTGCGCCGGCTGGGCAGCACCCGCACCGACGAGGTATCGTTTGCCTCGCTCGTCTCGTTTCCGCGCACGCAGGGCGTGCGGCTGGCGCAGGTGCGGGCGCTGGGCGCGGGCTTCCCGTACTACGGCGATTGGGAAACGGCGCCCGCTGCCGCCGCCACCGATTTTAGGGGGGGTAGGGCCCGCGGCGCGCTGGTAGACGACGTGTTGCTCGACCAGTTCAACGCCCGCGTGGGCGATTCGGTGAAGGTGGGTACGCTCACCTTGCCCATTGTGGGGCGCGTACTAAAAACGCCGGGCCAGAGCGGCTTTAGCGCTGCCGTAGCACCCAAGGTGTTTATTCCCATTGATTTATTAAATAAAACCGGCCTTGTGCAGCGCGGCAGCCGGGTGCAGTACCGCACCTACTACCAGTTTCCGCTCGGCGCCGATGTGGCCGCAGCCATCAAGCCCTACCAGGTGCGCTTCGACCAAACCGGCATCGACACCGATACCGTGGCCAGCCGCCAGCAATCGACCGGCCGCGCCTTTCGCGACCTCACGCGGTTTCTGAGTTTGGTGGCTTTTGTGGCGCTGCTGCTCGGTAGCGTGGGGGTAGCCAGCGCCGTGAGTTTGTACGTGAAGGAGAAGCTAGCCAGCGTGGCCGTGCTGCGCTGCTTGGGCGCGAGCGGCCAGCAGGCGCTGCTCATCTACTTGATTCAGACCTCGGGCCTGGGCTTTTTGGGGGCGGCCATTGGGGCGGCTCTGGGCGCGGCAGTGCAATTGGTGCTGCCCAAAGTGCTGGGCAATTTTCTGCCCGTGGAGGTGAGCATGACGGTGTCGCCGGCCTCGGTGGGCCTGGGGCTGTTGACGGGGGTAGCAATGGCGGTGCTATTCGCGCTGCTACCGCTGCTGAGCATTCGGCGGGTGTCGCCGCTCCGCGTGCTGCGCGCGTCGCTGGAAGAGGACACTGCTACCCCCGACCCGCTGCGCGGGCTGGTGCTGGCGCTCATCGGGGCGTTTGTGCTGGGCTTTTCGTACTTCCAAACCCGCGACTGGAAGCTGGCACTAGGCTTCGCGGCTGGGCTGCTGGCGGCGCTGGGGGCGCTGGCCGGGCTGGGCCTGGGGCTGCGGTATTTGCTGCGGCGCTTCTTCCCGAGCAGTTGGAGCTACGTAGGCCGTCAGGGTTTAGCCAATCTATTTCGGCCCCAAAACCAGACGGTTACGCTCATTTTATCGCTCGGACTGGGCACGTTTTTACTGGCCACCCTCTACCTCACGCAGTCGGTACTGCTGGGCCGGGTGCAGCTTTCGGGCGGCAGCAACCAGCCCAATTTGGTGCTGTTTGACATTCAAACCGAGCAGGAAAAGGGCGTCGAGCAACTACTGAACACTCAAAAGCTGCCCATTTTGCAGCGCGTGCCCATCGTGACGATGCGGCTGGCATCTATCAATGGCCGCACCGTCACGCAGCTCAAAAAAGACACCGCCAATGGTATTCCGCCCTGGGCGCTGACGCGCGAATACCGCGTGACGTACCGCGATACGCTCAGCAAAACCGAAAAGCTGATGGCTGGCACGCCGCCACAGCGCGCCGCGGCCGGCGGCCTACCCCGCGTGTCGGTCGATGCCAACTATTTCGAGCGCGTCAAGCTCAAACTCGGTGATACGCTGACCTTTAACGTGCAGGGTGCGCCCATTGCCACGGTCGTAGGCGGCACTCGCGAGGTCGATTGGGGCCGCGTGCAAACCAATTTCCTGGTCGTGTTTCCGTCGGGCGTGTTGGAGCAGGCGCCGCAGTTTCACGTCATTCTCACGCGCACGCCCAGCAACCGCGCGCTGGCCACTACCCAGCAGGCACTGGTGCGCGATTTCCCCAACGTGTCGGCCATCGACCTAGGGCTGATTTTGCAAACGGTGGATGAGATTTTGACTAAAATCTCGTTCGTCATTCGCTTCATGGCGGGCTTCAGCATTCTTACGGGCTTGCTAGTGCTAGCCAGCTCGGTACTCATCAGCCGCTACCAGCGCACCCGCGAGAGCGTGCTGCTGCGCACGCTGGGCGCCAGCCGCAGCCAAATTTTGCGCATTACGCTGCTCGAATACGCCCTACTGGGCTCGCTGGCGGCGCTGGCGGGGGTAGTGCTAGCCAGCCTGGCCGCCTGGGGGCTAGCTTTTTGGGTATTCGAAACGCCGTTTGCCCTCAGCGCTTTGTGGCCGCTACCGTGCTTGGTGCTGCTGGTAGCCGGCCTCACGGCGCTCATTGGCGGGCTCAACAGCCGCTCGGTGCTCAGCCAGCCGCCGCTGGCCGTGCTGCGCGCCGAGGGGTAGGCCTACAGGTAGCCCACCTAGCCCAAACCTTGGGCCTATAACTACCCAGGTTTATATTGCCGAAGAGTAAGTTACGTTGCGACTTTCACCCCCAGCAAAATAGCACTATGGAGAAAAAGGCAGTAAACCCAGGAAAATGGCAGGACGATTTTAGTTTTTCGCAAGCCGTTGAAGTCAGCAATAACTCGCAAACTTTATTCTGCGCCGGGCAGGCCTCAATCAACGAAGAAGGCCAACCGCTACACAAAGGGGATATGGCGGCGCAGTTGACCTTGGCGTTTGAGAATCTTGAAGCTGTTTTAGTTAAAGGAAATTACGGCCTGACGAATATTGTGCGCTTATTAATCTACACCACCGACTTCGACAACTTATTTCAGCATTATAGTATGCTTGCGGCTAAGCTGGAAAATACCACTCCTAAACCAACCGTAACCATTATTGGTGTTAACAGACTCGTGTTCCCTGAATTACTAGTTGAAATTGAGGCTATTGCTGTAAAATAGCAGGAGCCGCCTAACGAGTACAGCGCTCCTGAATCCGCCACAAAGCGAGTTAAGGAGCCGTTAAAAATACTTCTGGAGATTAGGCAGGCTACCAAGAAGCTGTTCGCTTGGCCTAGCTGGGCCACTTAATGCAGCGAACAAGCGGCTTCCCTGCCGCCTGCCTGACTTCCAGAGGATTTCTTGAGTTAACTACTCTTACTTTGTTCAAGAAGCCGGTCTTTTAAGCCGGCTTTTTGTTTTGGCCGCTGCTTACACCTGCTGCCTCCTGCAACGGAGCGGGTTACTTTTGTGCCTATGCCCATCCCTACCCCCCTTGCCAAGCTCTTCGCTGATTTTAATAACCTGCACGTTCTCATTGTGGGCGATGTGATGGTTGATGCCTACGTGTGGGGCCGGGCCAGCCGGCTTTCGCCCGAGGCGCCGGTGCCGGTAGTCAATGTCGAGCGCACCGAACAGCGCCTGGGCGGCGCCGCCAACGTGGCCCTCAACGTGCAGGCGCTCGGGGCTACCCCCCTGCTGTGCGCCGTGGTCGGCGACGACCAGGGTGGCGACCAGCTGCTGCAATTGCTGCACACCCACCAGCTGCCCGCCGATGGCCTCATCCGCAGCGCGCACCGTCCCACTACGTTCAAGCAGCGCATCTTGGCCCACGGCCAGCAGCTGGTGCGCATCGACTCGGAAGTCGAAACTGACCTCAACGCCGAGGAAGCGGCCCAGCTACTAGCGGCCTACGACGACCTGCTGCCCCGCGCCGACGTGGTCATCTTTGAGGACTACGACAAGGGCGTGCTCAATGAAAATATCATTGCAGCATGCGTTGCCCGGGCCCGCGAGCGCGGCATCCCAACCGTGGTTGACCCCAAGAAAAAGAACTTCTTGGCTTACCGCGACTGCACGCTTTTCAAGCCCAACCTGAAGGAACTGCGTGAAGGCCTGAAGGTAGAATTTGGGACACCCGACGCCGACCGCACAGGTTTCGAGGCCGCCGTGACGCGCTTACGCGCCGTGCTCACCCCCGAAATTGTGCTGGTCACGCTGTCCGAATACGGAGTTTTTGCCCAGCAAAACGACGAGAAAACCTACCTGCCGGCCCACCTGCGCTCTATCTCCGACGTGTCAGGCGCCGGCGACACCGTGATTAGCATCGCGGCCTTGTGCGTGGCTCTGCGCCAGCCGGCGGCCTTCACCGCCGCGCTCGCTAACCTCGGCGGCGGCTTGGTGTGCGAGCAGGTAGGCGTAGTGCCGATTGAGAAGCAGCGGCTGCTGGCCGAGGCGGAGGCGGCCGCTTTATAATGCCGCCAAGCTTCGCACGACTCGCGCTGGGTTGCCGACCGCCAGCGAATACGCCGGAACGTCTTTTGTCACCACTGCGCCGGCGCCAATCACGCAGCCGTTGCCGATGGTCACGCCGGGGCAAATGATGGCGCTACCCCCTACCCAACAGTCGTCGCCGATGGTGATGGGATGCGCCAGCTCCAGCGTGCGGCGCACCTCAGCGCCGAGGGGGTGGGTAGCGGCGTAGAGTTGCACGCCGGGCCCAAACAGCACATGAGAGCCGATGGTGATGCGAGCTGCATCAAGCACCACGCAGTTTACGTTGAAATACACGTTGTTACCGCAATAGATATTGCTGCCGTAGTCGCAGTGGAAAGGCGGCTCGATGTACAGGTTTTCGCCAGCGTGGGGCAGCAGCTCGGCCAGAATCTGCTGGGCTTGCGCCGTGAGCAGGTACTCCGTCACGTTGAGGCGGTGCAGTAGGCGCTTGGCGCGGGTACGCGCCGCCAGCAGGGCCGGGTCGAAGGCGGCGTACAGCGCACCGGCCAGCATTTTTTCTTCCTCCGTAGGCATAAATAGCAGGGGTAGAACGCACTACCGCTAGCGATAGGTGGGTTGTTGCTAGCGGCTACTTAGGATAACCAGCAGCCGCAGCAGCCCGAAGCACAGCAGCGGCGTCGTGACCATGGCGGCAATCGCAGTAGCCACGAGCACCCCCGCTTCGGATTTGATGATTTTTCCGAAGAGCCGCCGCCAACCAAAAAATAACAACCCCGCTACTACCAGCAGCACGAGGTAGAAACCAATGCCCGACACGGGCACCACTGGCGACAATAGTAGCATAAAAACCTTTATAGGCAACTAGTTACCCGCGCCACGCCTTCACCGTTTCTACGAACACCTTCACGTTGTCGGGGTTGGTATCGGGGTACACGCCGTGGCCGAGGTTGGCAATGTGGGGACCGCCGGCAAACTCGGCCAGCATAGCTTCGGTGGCGGCTTTTACTTGGGCGGGCGTGCCGTAGAGGGCGCAGGGGTCGAGGTTGCCTTGCAGGGTTTTGCCGGGCGCCTGCTGGCGCGCCTGGCGCGGCGACTGGTTCCAGTCGAGGCCAATGGTGCGGCAGGGCGAGTGGGCGAAGTCCTCCACGGCCCACCAGGCACCCTTGGCAAACACCGTGACGGGCACCAGCGGCGCCAGCGCCGCGCTGATGCGGTTGATGTAGGCCGTTGAAAACTCGGCGTAGTGCGCGGGCGGCAAAATGCCCGCCCACGAGTCGAACACCTGTACGAGGTCGGCACCGGCCGCCACCTGCGCTTGCAGGTAAGCGATGGTCGTAACCGTGATTTTTTCTAATAATTGATGCGCCAGCGCGGGCTCCTGGTAGAGCATTCGGCGGGCTTTGCTGAAGGTTTTGGAGCCGTGGCCCTCCACCATGTAAGCCAAAATCGTCCAGGGGGCGCCGGCAAAACCGATGAGCGGCACCCTACCCCCCAGCTCGCGCTTGGTGATGCGCAGGGCTTCGAGCACGTAGCCGAGGTGCTCTTCGGGGTCGGCCACGCGCAGCTTGGCCACGTCGGCGGCATTTTTTACTACCTCCGGAAAGAGCGGGCCCTTGGCCTCAATCATCTCGTAGGTGAGGCCCATGGCCTCGGGCACTACCAGGATGTCGGAGAAAATAATAGCCGCGTCCACGTTCAAGGCATCGACGGGCTGAATAGTGACTTCGGCGGCCAGCGCTGGCGTTTCGACCAGCTCTTTAAAACCCGACAAGCGGCCGCGCAGCGCGCGGTACTCGGGCAAGATGCGGCCAGCTTGGCGCATAAGCCAGACGGGAGTGCGTTCGGTGGTTTCGCCCTGGGCGGCGCGGAGGAGGAGGTCGTTCTGGAGCATGAGGGGGGTAGCGGGCCGGGGCACGGAGCCGGGCTAAAGCGGGCCGCAAAGGTAACAACCGGCCAGCCCTACCCCCACCGCCAGTCTTAAGCGCGCTGCACAGCGCGCAGCAACTCTTCTTGGCGGCGGCGGGCACGGTCCTCCGTTAGCGAAGCCACTCCCCAGATGGCGGCCGGAATCCAGCCGATAAGCGTCAGGTGCAGGATAAAGCACAGGATAGCCTTGAGAATGTGCCCGTTGAGGAGCATCGACAGGCTCGGGAAGAGAATAGCGAGAAGCATGGCCGCAAAGTACTCAATCTGCCTCTAGCTACGCAAGAGCCACGCGTGAAGTTGAGTCTTCGCCTGCGCTATAAAACCCACCAAATGCCCCCCTACGGCCAGCTACCGAGTAGGCGGGGCGGGCGCGGGCATCCAGTGGGTTACATTGAGAGCCGGGAAACGCGTATTGCCGGGCGCTAGCGGCACCTGGTAGTAGAAGCCCATGCCGCCGGCCTGGTAGGTGGCAATGCGCAGGGCATCCTCGGCGGGCGCGTCGCCCACTCGGTCAGAATTTTCAAACACCAGCACTTGCTGTTGGTGGGCGGGCAGCTGCTCGCTGATGGCAATCCACTCCGGGGTAGGCATTTTCAGTTTCATTTAAGGGGAAAGTGAGGCCAGTACACTAGCCGCCGGACCGGCGCCGGCGCGCCTCCCCCCGCCTACTCGGTGCGGTGAAAGGGCCGAAAATTGGACGACACCGGGGCAGGGGCAAGGGTACCCACCCCGCCGTGCGCCGCGTAAAAAGCCGTAACGGCCGCTTGCAGCCCCGGCTGGTCGCTCAGCGCCACGGTGGCAAATACATCGCGCCCATCAAGGGGGGCGGCTAAGGCGCTGAGGCGGCAGCCCTCAATGCCGAAGGGATGCTCCAGAAAGAGGGGTAGGCCATCGAGGGCCAGGTGGTGGTGCTGGTAGCGCCAGGCGTGGTCGAAGGCGAGCCGGCTGGCGTTGGTAGCGGGCTCGGTGGGCACAAAGCCCAGGCTGCGCAGGTAGGTATCAGTCATGGTACCCTGCATACGCAGAAAAACTAAAAACCACTGAAAATCAAAGCATAATACTCAGATACTGGCCAGCCCTACCCCCTGCTCGGCCCTCGAGCGCCCGCCGCTAAGTGGGCAAAGCTGGCAGCTCGATGTAGAACTTGGCGCCTGCTCCTTCGGCGCTTTCCAGCCAAATGCGGCTCTGGTGCAGGTTGAGGATGGTTTTGATGATGGACATACCCAAGCCATTGGCTTTTTCGCCCCGCAGGCCAGGGCGCCGAGACCTGGTGAAGCGCTCAAATAGCCCTTCCTGCAAGTCTGCCGGAATGCCAACGCCCGTGTCAGTCACCGTCAGCAAGGCGTGCTCGCCATTGCGCTCGACGCGCAGGCTGATGCTGCCCCCATCGGGCGTAAACTTGATGGAATTGGAAATGAGGTTGTTCACTACTTGCTGGAATTTATTAACATCCAGGCTTGCGTAAATCGGCTGCTCGGCAGCTTCGAAGCTGAACAGCAGGCCCATATGCTGCTGTGACTGCCGGTATTCATCTATCACCAGGCCGAGCAGGTGTACCAACTCGGTGCGCTCCCGCTTCAACTCTATGTTAGCCGATTCGAGAAATTCATTATCTACAAAATCTCGAATCAGGGTTACGCCCTGCGTACAAGCCCGCTGCATGAGGCGCAGCAGTTCAGTCCCCATGTCGCTGATGCCTTCGACCTCCCAACTCAGCTGCTCGGTTAGCTGCTGCATCAGGGCAAGCGGGGTGGCTAGGTCGTGGGCCAAAATTTCGAGGGTAGCGTCTTTCTTCGTATTGAATTTCTGCGCGTTGAACTCGTTTTTTTTAGTAGGCGTAATGTCGCGGATGCTGCCCGTGAGGTGCGCTGGGCCGTTGGCCGCTTGCACCTGCATCACACTCACACTCAGCCACTGCATGTCGCGCGCGCGGGTCAGGCGCAGCTCCACATCCTGCACCGGGGTGCCGGGCGGAGCCGCGGCCAACAGCTGGCCGAGGTAGTGCCAGTCGTCGGGGTGCACGCTGGCCAGCAAACCGGGCAGGTCATCGGCCAAATGGCGCACGGGGTCGCCTAACAGCTGCTCGTACACCTCACTTACGTACACCACGCGTTGCTCGCTCAGGTCGTAGGCAAAGTACAGCACATTGCTATGTTCTAGCAAAGGGCGTAATAACTCTAAATAGTCAGGCATACCCGAAAATAGGCGTTGGCGCGTTAGCCACAGTTGGCTTGGGCGGCTGGCAGCGCCGTAGAGTACGGGTTATCCTCCCGGTAGTTTTGCTGAGCCTGGGGCAGGGCGGCAGGCCGCAGCCAACCAGCCGCACCCCTACCCCCTTATTTTGGCCAGGGCCAGCACGGCCTGGGCATGCCAGCCTATCATTGGCATAAACCCGCAGCTGCTGGGCGGGCCCTTGCGCTTATGTGGCTTGGCGCCAGCACCCAGGGCTAGTCTTTCGCCTGGTTATCTTCCAGGTGTGCCAGCACCTCGTCAATGGTTAAGGCGCCGCGCACGAACTGGTCGAGCAGCCACCGCTCGTAGGCCGTAGCCGCCAGGGCAGTGGGCTGGGTAAATTCCAAAGCGGCCGTCACCATACGCTGGCGGGCCTGCTCGGTAGCAAGAATAGATGGATAGAAGTTCACTGGCAGAAAAAGATAAAAAACACAGTCCTCAAAGGTACCATGCGCCAGAAATTACACCAACGTATTAATGCTGATTTTGCAAGCAGTAAATACGTATTTTATCCAAATATTAATGGCATTGCATAGATTTATGCCTTATTAAACACCAAATAGTTATACTGTTCATTTAGAGCTTAGCGCCTCGAGCATAAAAATGCCCCAACCGGCGTGGCTGAGGCGTCTTTATGAAAGGGCAGGAGTAACGCGCCGCAGTTAGCGCGAGGCTTGCAGGCGGCACACTTCACTCCAGCTTATCTCACCAGCAATGTAGCGGTCGTACAGCTGATGAATGTACACGGGCACGCTCGGTACAGTAGGGCTAGGCGTAGCGGTAGCGGGTGTTAGGTTTAGGCCACCGGTGGCAATAGGTAGTGTGTGTTTCATAGTGGTGAAGAACGAGAGTATGTAAACGCAAATTTCGGAACTCTCTCCCGCTACACTACTTAGCAAAACACTGAATTTTCACAGGCGAAATACGTAGTTTAGAGGCAATACGGGGTAGTAACACCTCAAAATAGCCTATTTTGGCCGGAGCCGGCCGCTACCCTACTCCCATATTTGGGAAGGCCTCACTAGCTGGCCAATAGCCAGTTGGGTCGGCCGCTCGCTTCTTATGGCTAACCTTTGGCTGCACTAGCTCCTATTTAAGGAGCCGAACCCGTAGCGCAGGTAGCAGGAGACAAGCCCGGCCAAAAACAGCATATCTAACCAAACAGCAAGCTTCGTGGCAACCGGGCTTCGTTGTTGCTCGCCAAGCCTTTCTCGGGCCGAATAGATAGCGGCTGCCTGCTAGCTAGTAGCGCAGCTGCCCATCGCTGTCTACCCACATGGCTGGTTTTGGGCCAGTTGCTACCCGCGGCTTCGGCTGCTCACGCTTGTCAAAAAACACGAAATACAGGACGCCTACTAGCGGCCCTACTAAAAGGGAACTGAGCAGGCGGAGGTGCCAGTATTGGTCGGCACTCATGTGCCAATGGTGGGCAACAATCTTAAGGAGGAATTCCATACCTGAATGTACACAACCCCAACGGCTTTAACAAACCTAAGCTGGGCCTTCTCTAAGCGCAGGCACTAGCCGCAGTTTTTGCCAAACCCAGTCAGCTTATTTATTAGTAAAATTCAAACTATTATTTAATCCATTCTAAAGCCTAGCTCGTAAGTGTGGCGAACTATAAAAGCAGCTTACCCGCTTCTTGCCACCACTCATAGCAAGTTCAACCGTTCAGGTTGGACTTGCTATTTTCCCCATTACGTGCATTCGCGCCCGTTTCAAGCTACCTAGCATTCCATGCAAGTTTCTCCTTTTTATTCGAACTCACCAGGTATGGCAGTCGAGAGCCTTTGGCACGACAACGATGAGTGCGAGATTGGGCTAAGCCTCCCACTGTATGCGCGCAAATATGATGTAAATCAGACTTTAAAGCACTGCCAGTACTGCGCCCTACTAAACCAGCCTTACCAAGGCCACAAGTGGCTACTAGCTAAGCCAACCAGCCTACAACTTTACTAAACCAAAAAGCCCGACCGCTGAGGTCGGGCTTTTTGGTGGTTAGCACAAGCGCTAGTTGCCTACGGCCGCGGCATACCAGCGGCTGGTCAGGTTCTGCTGAACTGGTTGAGCAGGGTAAGCAACAGGGGTTCGGTAATGGGAATCTGAGGCATTACCAAGTTGTGCTCTCTAGCCTCCAAATAGCTAATCAGCCAGAAAAAGTCAGGAGCATCGGTTTCCACAAAGGCCATTTGCCAATCTGTAAACCACCGGCTGCTGGCTGCCTTATTGCTAAGCAGCTGTACGTTCTGGTGGCGCTTATCCCGCTGAATCTTAACATAGAGGGCATGCACCTCGTGAGCGGGCCCTTCCAGTACCTGCACAAAATGCCCGTCGCTGCCATAACAAAGCAGGCCCGTAATTCCGTGTGCTCTATTCCACGCCCTCGATTCCTCAAGCAGTTCAGTGAGCTGCACGGCCGTGAGGAGCTCCACCGCCTGGCTGCGGTAAAGCAGATGCTGCACCCTGGTATCGAGTTCGAGCAGCACTTGGTTTAAGGTACGCTCGCCCTGGGCGTAGGATTCGAGCAAATCAAACTCGTATTGGTCGGGGGCCAGGTGCGTATCGGCTGTTAACGCTATTGCCAGGGCAATGGCGCGTCGGCGTTGCGCCTCATCTTGTAGTTCGGTCATCCAGGCTGTTTACGGCAAAAGCTCCATATAAATCGTTCAGTAAATACCTATACTGAATAAATAAATAGCCGACTGTAACTATTACCTGGCTCCGGTAGGGGTAGCGTGCTGCCCCATCTTCCCTAAACCAGGCTGCTACGCGCCCCGTGGCCTACCTCCTTACGCGCGTCACCTGGCTATACTATAGAGGGGTAGCATTGCACATTTCGGAATCAAAACCGGGAGCTGGTGGTGCCCTACTTGCCCTTATTTCTTTGCTTAATAGAACCCGCTATTTGGGCAAAATGTGAAGCAGTGCAATAAAAAATCCCCCTCAACGTACTGCTGAGGGGGATTAAGTGGCTCCGCTGGGATTCGAACCCAGGACCCGTACATTAAAAGTGTACTGCTCTACCAGCTGAGCTACAGAACCGATACCTTTGTTCTCACAACCGCGGTGTGCTACCGTGTTTGTGGGTACAAAAGTACAGCATCGATTTTATTTTAACAACCTTGACGCTAAAAAAAACTCGTCTGGGGCCGCTGCTTATTTGGCTGGCCTTACTTATTCAGTTGCCATTCTGGGCGTTGGGGGCTGCACCCGTCGAAATATTTTTTTCAAAAAAAGCTCGCCAGCTGCCGCCGCCCGACCTGCGCCGGGCCGACTCGCTGTTTGCGCAGGGGCAGTACGGGGCTGTTTTGCCGCTTTACCAAGCCCAGGTATGGCAGCAGCGCCGGGTATCGGCGCAGCTTTTGTTGCGCTTGGCTTATGCCCAGCACCAATTAGGCCACTACCCCGCCGAAATGCTGTACCTCAACCTGGCCCTGGCTCGGCAGCCCCGCCTCAGCACCTGGCGGCAACTCGTGAGCCTGGCGCAGCGCCAGCGCCTGGTAGGCTACCCCGGCACCTGGCAGCAAGAGGCGCGGGTACAGGTGCAGCGCTACTACTACCCCGTGCTGCAAGGGCTACTGAGCGTGGCGGTGGTGGTGGTAGTGGGCCTGCTGCTGCGGCGCCACCGCACTAGCCCCGGCCAGTGGCTGGCGTATGGGGTGTACCTGCTGGCGGCGGGGGCCTACCTGGGCCTGCTGCGGCCAGTGCCAACGGGCGTGGTGGCGCGGCCTGGGGCGGCTCTCATGGCGGGGCCGGGCGCAGGCGCTACCTGGCTGAGCACGGCAGCCCCCGGCGACCGCCTCTTGGTGCTGGGCCACCAAGATATCTGGCTGCGCGTGCGTTGGCAGGAGCGCATTGCCTATTTGCGGGCGACTGATGCGTTTATTATCGAGTAAGAGTTGTCGTCTTGTGATAGTAGTTGGCTCACACTGATGGGGTGCCTTATCAAAAACAGCGGGGGTAGAACTGGCTAGCTGCCGGCCCTACCCCCGCTGTTTTGTTTGAGCGCGGGCTACGTGCTTTTCTTATTCAGAATTGCAACGACTTACTACTTTGCGACTAGCATGGAGCGCAGAGCGAATTGAGCCGCCCTACCCCCTCTGAAAGCGCTTAGTTGAAATATACT
Organism: Hymenobacter ginkgonis; assembly: GCF_009755225.1. Classification (GTDB taxonomy): domain Bacteria; phylum Bacteroidota; class Bacteroidia; order Cytophagales; family Hymenobacteraceae; genus Hymenobacter; species Hymenobacter ginkgonis. The sequence continues at coordinate 136,312 of NZ_WQKZ01000003.1, read as the reverse complement.
TGGTACTGGGCCACTACGGCGCTACGGCGCGAGTCCACTACGTTGAGGCCATCGCTGGCGCGGGTGATGTAATAGGGGCGGTTTTGGTAGGCTAGGGTAAACTTGGACGTGTGGCCCGAGAGCAGCCAGTTAATGCCCATGTCGAAGTAATTCACGTCGTCGCTGAGGCGGGCGTAGCGCGAATACTGGTAGCTAAAATAGGGCATGAACGTGGTGCCGCCCACCAAGTTATCTTTCAGCTTATAGCCGAGCTGCGTATAAATAACGTTGCCGGTGCCAAACTGCGGAAACGAATTGCCGAAGCCGCCAATGGTGTTGTTGGCCGGGTTGCTGGTGCCGGTGGCGGGGTTCATGGGCGCATTGTTGCGAATGTAGCCGGGGCCGTAGTCGAGGTGCATGGCAGCGGCGTAGAAGCTGACGCTGGCCGCGTCGGGTGCGGTGCTCAGCGGCGCGTCGTAGAACACGTCTACGGCAAACTGTTTCATGGCCTTGGCCAACGTATCGGCGCTGGTGGCCGACGCGCGGTACCACACGGCCTGGGGCTGCACCAAGAAGCCAGCGCCCACGTTGAACACTGCTTTCTTGCCCAGATAAGTGCCAGCCGCGTAAGGCGTGAGGTTGCTTTCCTGGTCTTTAAACTGGTACTGGAAGTAGCCCTGGTATTGCGCCTTGGGCGGGCGGCTTGAGAAAGTAGCGTTGGTGCCGATAACAGCAGTGTAGCCCACCGCTTTTTGGTATAGCAGCGGGTCGGCCACGGCCAGGCGGTAGTCGAGCTTGCCGAGCTTACCCTTGGCATACACGCTAAGCTTGCGGCCAAACTGGTCGTTCACGTCGTTGGTAGTTTCTTCCACTAGCGGCAGGTCGAGGCCCATGATGGTGCCCGACGACGACGAGGCGTAGCGCGCCAGGCCGTTCCAGGCGCCGAGGCCGGCGCCCAGCGAGAGCTTGTTTTTGATAATCGCGTACTCGCCCACGGCATCGTGCAGGAAAAAGCCGCCCGTGCCGCTTTGGCTGGCGCCCGGCGTGCCGCCGCTCTTACGGTCCGAGTCGTAGGTTAAGTTATTGATACCGAACTGCGAGTAGATGAATACACGGTCGGTGAGCTGGCCGTACATCTGGATGCGGAAGCGCCGGATGCCAATGTCGTAGGTGCTGGGCTTGGCGTAGCCGCCCACGGTGGTGCCGGGGTTGCTCTGGTTGTAGCGCAGCCACACCTGGTTGAGCAGCGTGAACTTGACGTAGTGGCTGGCGTCGGCGTTGAGGGGCAGTTTGCCGTCTTTCAAAAAGAAATTGGGCGCCGGCGTGGGCTGCGGGCGGCTAGTGGCCTGGTCAGACTGCGTTTGGGACGGCTGGCCGGGTTGGCCGGGCTGGGTTATTTGGGGCTGGCCGGCGGCGGGCTCGGCTTGGGCGGGGGGGGTAGGCGGGGTCGTGGGCGTGGTTTGGGCCAGGGCTAAACCCGGCAAAGCAAGGGCCGCGCTGAGCACAGCGGGAGCTAAAAGTAACTTCATTCCAAGAGGAAATGGTGAAAAGAAAACCGGTCTTTTTCGCTCAAAAACAAGCGAAAAAGACCGGTAAAACACCTCCTCAAAGCATGAGCTTCGCGTGAGGCCGCGCGCAGGGCAGGCTATAACTCGCCTTCTTCCTTGCGGAAATTGTTCAGTACCATCTTGTCCATCAGGCCTGGTAGCCACTTATTCAAAAAAACCACTAATTTTCCTTCCCCGGTGAGCACGAAGCCCCGCTGGCGTTGCTCCACGGCTTTGCGCAGGTGCTGGGCCACTTCTTCGCTGGTCATCATCTTGCCCTCGTCGCGGGGGGTCTCGTTCTGGGTTTGGCCGTTGGCTAGCAGCGCGGTGTGGCGAATATTGGAGGCCGTGAAGCCCGGCGCGGCCGTGAGCACGTTTACGCCTTCGGGCAGCAGCTCGGTGCGCAGGGCTTCGAGGAAGCCGTTCATGGCAAACTTGGAGGCCGAGTAGCCGGTGCGGCCCGGCAGCCCGCGGTAGCCGGCAATACTGCTAACGCCCACAATGGTGCCCTTGCTGGCCAGCAGGTGGGGTAGGGCCGCCTTGGTGGTGTACACAGTGCCGAAAAAGTTGGTTTGCATGAGCTGCTCGATGACTTTCACCTCGACGTCGGCAAACTTGGCGCGCATACTGAGGCCGGCGTTGTTGATGAGGACGTCGAGGCGGCCAAAAGCAGCTACGGTTTCGGCCACGGCGCGGTCGGCATCGGCCACCAGGCCCACATCGCCCTGCACGGTGCGGTGCTCGATGCCGGCAGTGGCCAGCTCGGCGGCCGTAGCGGCCAGTTTGGCCGCGTCGCGGCCCGTGATGACGACGCGCGCGCCGGCCCGGCCAAACTCCAGGGCGCAGGCGCGGCCAATGCCCGAGGTGCCCCCGGTAATGAGAACAACGTTGTTTTTCATGCGTGTATTAGGTGGGCGTTTTGCCCGGTTTTGTCGTGAGGCAACTGGCACTTTACCCCTGCCTGGCGGGCGAGCCAGATGCCCTACTCCCCCACCGGGCGGCGGGCCACGGCCAGCCCCACTGCAAACCTACGGCCGGCGGCGGGGCCGTCGCTACTGCCCTGCCAACGAGGCAGAGCGGGCAAACCGCGCAAGCCGGACGATTCGCATGGCTCAAATTTCCAGTCCTCAAGCTGGTTAGTCGATTTTCGCGAAACAGTGCGGTTCCTTTATGCTTACCTTTAAACCCGCGGGCTATGGGCAGTAAATAGTCCAGGTAATTCGCTCATTTCGTCTTCATTTTCAGCATGGTGCAAAATTTACCTTCGTGGGCAAAATGGTTGAGCAGCTTGAGTTTAGTCATGCTGCCGATGCTGAGCTACGCCCAGTGCCCCGCGGCCGCCAGCTGCACGCCGGGCAGTGCCAGCAGCGCGCTGGCATCGGCCTACAGCATGGGCATTTATAACGTGACGCTGGGCGGTATTAACAACTCAACGGCCAACTATACCGATGGCTACAAAGACTATAGCTGCACGCTGGGCGCGAGCCTAATCGTGAACACGGCCGCGGCCATCAGCATTCGGAACGGCACGGCGGCCAACGAGAACGTGCGGGTCTGGATTGACTACAACAACGACGGGCTGTTTGGCACTACGGAACTGGCTTTCAGCTCTGATAATAAGGTGCTGCACACCGGCACCATCACCCCGCCCGCCACGGCTGTGCTGAATACCCGGCTGCGCATGCGCGTGGCCTCAGACTACGCCAATATTGCGGTACCTACGGCCTGCTCTACCCCCCAATACTCGCAGGACGAGGACTACGCCGTGACCGTGACGCCCAACTTTAGCGCGCCGGTGGCGGCCTTTTCGGTCGATGCGACGACTACCTGTTCGGGCCGCGTGCAATTCACCGACCAGAGCACCAACGGGGCTACGGCGTGGCTCTGGGAGTTTGGTGACAACACCACCAGCACGCAGCAAAACTCACTGCACACCTACGCCACGGCCGGCACCTACCAGGTGCGCCTAACGGCCACCAACGCCAACGGCACCAGCACCAGCGCCGCTACTACCATTACCTACAACGCGGCCGTGCCGGTGGCGGCTAGCTGCGCCGGCTTGGCCGCCACGGCCAACTGCTGCAACTACGGCATTACGCGGGTGCAGCTGGGCACTATCGACAACGCATCGGCCGACGGCAGCGGGGGCTACCAGGATTTTACTTGCCCGCAGCGTACCACCCTCACGCTGGGGGTAGCCAATACGCTGCGCATCAGCACGGGTGGCACCAACTTGCACGACACCCGCGCCTGGCTCGACCTAAATAACGACGGTGTTTTTGCAACCTCCGAAAAAGTATTGGAAGTGTTGAATTCGGCCAGCCCCAGCGCCACCTTCACGGTGCCGGCCACGGCCACGCTGGGCCAGCCGCTGCGCCTGCGCCTGGTGGCCGACGGTGTGGGCACCAACCCCCAGCCGTGCGTGGCCCCTACCCTGGGCCAGGTAGAAGACTATACCGTGACGGTGGTGGCCAATACCAACGCCCCGGCGGCGGCCTTCACCTCCAACTACGTGGCCGGGGCCTGCACCACGCCAGCCAATACGTACACCTTCACCGACCAAAGCACCAACCTGCCCACGGCGTGGCTGTGGAGCTTCAGCCCCAGCGCGGGCGTGTCGTTTGTGAATGGCACCTCGGCTACTTCCCAAAACCCGCAGGTGGCTTTTGCCACAGCCGGCACTTACTCCGTAACGCTGCGCGCTACCAATGCCAACGGCAGCAACACCTTCACGGCCAGCAACTACCTGCTGGTGCAGGTGCCCTGCCTCACGTACTGCCCTGCCAACGGCGGCTACGCCACGGGCTTGGCCAGCTCGTTCTGGATTACGAATGTGAGCGTGAGCGCGGCGCCGGGCGGGGCGGCGTTCAGCAACACCTCGGGCAATGCGACGGGCGGCTACGCCCTATTTGCAGCGTCCACAATTGGGGTGCAGGCCGGGGCCACTCAAACCATTACGGTAACGACCAACCAGGCTTTTAGCCACCGCGTTACCATTTGGGCTGATTATAACCGCGATGGCGTATTTGCCAACACTACCGGCGCGGCCGGCGAACTGCTCTACAATGGCACCAGCACTGCGATTACTAGCTCGACACAGGTGACTATTCCGGCTAGCGTAGCCCCTACCCGGCTGCGGGTACTGGTGGCCCTCAATAGCAACACGCCCAACCCCTGCGCTACCAACCAGGGCGAGGCCGAAGTGGAAGACTACTTCCTGAGCGTGCCTACCCCCCTGGCTACCCGCGAGGCGCAGGCCCTGCCCGCCCTCACCGTAAGCCCCAACCCTACCCCCGACGGCCGCTTGCAGCTGCAAGTGAGCGAGGCCAGCGCCAGCGGCACCTACAGCCTAGCTGTAGAAAACCTGCTGGGCGCGCGCCTGCTCAGCGGCCAGGTGCGGCTGGGCGTGGCGGCCCCCGCCGCCCTCGACTTGGCCCCGCTGCCCGCCGGCCTGTACCTGCTGCGCCTCACCAATGCCCAGGGGCAAACGGCCCTGCGCCGGGTGGTACGCCAGTAGCCCTACCCCTGCTTATTCACGCCACACCTTCCCTTCCCGAGCCGGCCACCGCCGGGTGGCCAGCTTTCTTTCTGGTTCTCATTTCCTATTCTCGTATGCGTGCACTTTTACTTCGCTGGCTACGGCTGGTGCCTCGGCTGGCACTGGTGCTACTGGTGCTGGGAGTGGCCCGGCCGGCCCTCGCTACCCACCTGCTGGGGGGCGAGATGTCGTACCAATACCTGGATGCCAACGGCCCCGCGGCCACGCCTTTCCGGTATCAAATAATGATAAAGTCTTACTTCAATGGACTTTATACACCGCAAAACCCTAACGGCATTGCCGCGCCGCCGGCCAATGTCAACGTATCAATCTTCAACCGCACCACGGGGCAGATTCTGCAAACGGTGTCGGCTACGCGGGCCACGGCGCTGGGCAGCCCGGTGTACCCGCGGGTACCTAGCGGCTGCGTGGTATCGGGGCCGAGCCAGCCGTTTTACCTGCTGCGCTATACCGTCACGGTGTCGCTGCCCGCCACCGTCGATGGCTACTACGCTGTGTATACGCTGGGCGCGCGCAATACCACGCTCACCAACATTAATAATACGGGCAACAACAACGTGCCCCTTACGCTGTACGTGAGCATGGCGCCGCCGCTCATCTACAACCGCTCGCCGGTATTTTCGGATACGGCCGTGGCCATCGTGTGCACCAACGATACCACGGTGCTGCTCAACAACGCCGTGGACGCCGACGGCGACCGCCTCATTTATTCCTTCGGCACGCCCTATGCCAACTTGGCCAGCAACACGTCGTTTCCGCCGCTGCCTACGTCGGTGCCCTATGTGGCCGGCTACAGCGCCGCCGCGCCCTTTGGACCCGGCGCGGGCAATTTTGCCTTGATTAATGCCAACACCGGCACGGCCCGCTACGGCGCTACTACCACTGGCCTCTACGGCATTGCGGTAGATGTGGGCGAGTACCGCACCATCAACGGCCGCGAAGTACTTATTGGCACCACCCGGCGCGATTTGCAGCTAGTGGTGGCCAACTGCCCGGCCACCAAAGCGCCCGTGCTACCCCCCGCCGTGGTTACGCCCCGCACCTACACCATCGAGGAAGGCCAGTCGTTGAGCGTGCCCATCACGGCTACCCAGGCCGACGGCCACCCGCTGGCCCTCACCCTGAACAGCGTATTGCTCGACGGGGCGGGCGGCTTCAACGCCAACTTCAACGGCGATGCGGGTACCGTGGTAGCCGGCAACCCCACGGGCACGGCCACCGCCACGGGTAGCGGCACGGTGTCGGGCACATTTGTCTATAACTCGGCTTGCGGCGAAGCCCGCACCACGCCCTACGACGTTGTTTTTTCGGTAAAAGACAACGGCTGCGCTGGCAAAACCGCCGCCGATGTGCTGCGCATTACGGTGACGCGGCCCAGCGGCCCCACCGCCATCAGCGGCGACCAAACCGTGTGCCTCCTCAATACGGTGAGTACCTACACCGCCACCGGCGGCACTGCTCCTAGCGTGCGCTGGCGGGTGGTAGGCGGCACCTTTGTGGGTACCAACGTGGGCCGCACCGTGCAGGTGCGGTGGACTACGCCGGGTGGTGGCACGCTCGTAGCCAAGGGCTTATCGACCTACGGCTGCCTCACCGACTCGGTGGCAACGCCTATTTCGGTGGCGCCGGCGGGCACGCTGGCTGTGGCCGGCGCCCTGAGTATTTGCCAGGGCGGCAGCACCGTGCTGACCGTGACGGGCGGCACCGCTCCCTACACCATCGTGGGGGGCGGCACCACCCAAACGGGCAACGGGCCCTTTACGGTGGCCCCCAATCAAACCAGTATTTACACCATTACGAGTGGCGCGGCCACGCAGGGCTGCACCGCCAGCAGCCAGGTAACCGTGACGGTGGTGCCCCTACCCCCCGCCAACACCGGCGGGGCGGCGCGCGCTACCTGCTCGGGCGTACCTATTGCGCTGGGCGCCGCCCCGGTGGCCGGCCTCACCTACAGTTGGAGCCCCGCCACGGGCTTGAGCAGCCCCACTGTAGCTAACCCCACCCTTACGCTGACGAATACCACCGGCGCTCCGATTACCCAGACCTACACCCTCACCGTCGCCAACACCGCCACTACCTGCGTGAATACGGCCACCGTGGCCGTAACCGTGAACCCGCCCGCCACGGCAGCGGCCGGGCCGGCGCAGGCGGTGTGCGACAAGCAGACCATTACGCTGGGCGCCACTGCCCGGCCGGGCTACACCTACCAGTGGACGCCCGCCGCCAACCTTAGCAGCCCTACCGCAGCCCAGCCGGTACTCACGGGGGCGAATACCACTAGCGCGCCCATCATTCAGAAATACGTGGTGGTGGCGACTACCGCCCTCGGCTGCTCGGCCAAAGACTCGGTGCTGATTACCATCAACCCGCGCCCGGCGGCCGATTCTATCGCGGGCCCGCAGTCGGTGTGCCCAACCATTACGGGCGTGGCGTATACCATTCGCAACCCGCACAGCACGGCCTACCAGTGGACCGTGACGGGCGGCACTATTGCCAGCGGCCAGGGTACTACCGCCATTGTGGTGAACTGGGGCGCGGCCGGCACCGGCGCGGTGCGCGTAAGCTCAACCAACGCCCTGGGCTGCTCGTCGGATGTGTTTACGCTGCCCGTCCTCCTCAACCAAGTGTTGCAAACGGCCAAACCTACTGGCCCCACCAGCGTGTGCCAGGCCGATGGCCCCTACCCCTACCAAACGCTGGCCACCAACGGCTCGTCGTACGCCTGGCAATTATTTGGCACGGCCCGGGGCACGCTCACAAATACAGGTAATTCGACCAGCATTCGGTTCACGCAGCCGGGCCTGGCCAAGCTGGTGGTGACGGAAACCAGCAACCCTGCCGGCGGCATCTGCCGCGGCGTGAGCGACACGCTCTACATCACCGTCAAGCCGTCGCCCTCGACTGTCATCGCCATTCAGGGCCCCACCCGGTTCTGTTTTAACAGCGGCCCGCAGACCTACTCCCTACCCGGCGCGGCGGGCTCGACTTACGCGTTTCAGCTTAATGGCGCCGCCATTGCCAATACCGGCGGCACCGTAACCATTCCGGCCAGCACGGCGGTGGGCACCTACACCCTCACCGCCCGCGAAACCAACGCGGGGGGCTGCACCGGCCCGCTGTTTAGCAAGACGTTCACCGTTGACCCGCTGCCGGGCGCGGCCACCATCAGCGGGCCACGCTTCGTGTGCCTGGCATCGGCGGGGCTGACGTATACCGTGGCCAACGCTACCCCCTCCTCTACCTTCCAGTGGACGGTGGTGGGCGGCACCATCGCCGCGGGCCAGGGCACGGCCAGCATTACGGTGAATTTTCCAAATAATACGCTTACTAACAAGACGGTGAGCGTGGTAGAAACCTCGCAGTTTGGGTGCACGGGTGCCCCAGCAGTCGTTACCGTAGTGCCCGACAATGCCCAGACGCCCCAGCTGACGCTGGCCTCGGTAGTGGCCACCGACAACACTAAAGTGACGCTCACCTTCAGCGTGGCGGGCGCCAGCGCTACCCCCAACCCCGTGCGCGTGCTGCGCCGCGACGCGGGCAGCACCGCCGCCTACGTGCAGGTGGGTACCGTGGCCGCCACCGCCACCACCTTCGTCGATGCCACCGCCAACGCCGCCCAAACGGCCTACCAGTACACCCTGGCCCTCACCACCGGCTGCGGCGATGTGCTGCCGGGCAATGGCACCGCTACCACGGTGCTGCTCAAGGCCCTGGCCACACCCGGCACCGGCGGCCGCAGCCAAGGCTCGGTGGCCCTAACCTGGACGGCCTACCAGGGCTTCGTAGTGGCAGGCTACCGCCTCTACCGCCAAGATGATAACACGGGCAGCTACAACCTGGTGGCCACGCTGCCCGGCAGCACCTTGCAGTATAGCTTAGCCAATACGGGCCAGGGCTTTAACCAGTGCTTCCGGGTAGTAGCTTTTGAAAGCCAGGTGACGCCCGGCACCCCGTCGCGCGAGTCGAACTCGAACACGGCCTGCGTCGATTTCGCTAATAAAACGGCTTTCTACAACGTCATCACCCCCAACAACGATGGCCAGAACGATAAGCTTGAAATCGATAATGTGCAGCTCTATCCCGGCAACTCGCTCACCATTTTCAACCGTTGGGGGCGCGAGGTTTTTGCCACCACCAACTACAACAATACCAGCAACTACTGGGGCACCGACCCCAACATTGCGGCCGGCGTGTACTACTACCTCTTCAAGCTACCCAACGGCACCAGCACCAAAGGCTGGGTCGAAGTGGTCAAGTAAGAGTCCAGATTAACGAGGATTTTAGCAGGTTCCACGAATTTTGTGAACGCCTGGCTTTCATCTGGCAAAAGTCACTTTAAGAGAGTAAGGAAAGGCTATTAAAACGTCCTGCTTCGACAAGCTCAGCAGGACGTTTTAATAGCCTTTTTTATACGCTCAATAGCCCGCTTCGGCAGGCTATAAACTGGCTTTTGCGAGTCAAAAACCAGTTGGTTAATTACTGACACCAAATCTGATTCTTTTCTGAGGCTATGGCTGAATAACTTAGCTCTTGGCGCAGCTAAGCCCGACTGCCAGCGGCTACTACCGGCGCGGTAAGCGGCTTAATTTTGAGGCTGCTAGAAGTTACTGTATGAGTTCACCGCGCTCGCAAAACCCGTTTTTGTTGGTTTTGCTCACCGTAGGCTTGCTGGGCCTGCTTTCCCTGCTGAAACCAGGACTAACAGTGGGGGGCGTGGCGCTGCGCCCCGTGCGGCTGCTGGCCGATGTGCTGCGCCGCCCCAGCGCCACCCGCCAGCCGGCCCTACCCCCTCCCAATGGACTAGGCACTGGCGCCAAGGCAAACACCGCCACTGCCGCCGCTAGCCTACCCCCTCCTGCCGACGATGACCCCGCTGCGCCACCTAAAGCGCCGGCCGTAGCCAACCTGGGTGGGCTCGACAGCTTTTTGGCGGCGCTGCGCCAAACCAAGGCCACGGGCAGCAAAACCCGCATCGCCTACTTCGGCGACTCCATGATTGAGGGCGACCTCGTGACCGGCGACTTGCGCAACAGCTTGCAGGCGGCCTTTGGCGGTACGGGCGTGGGCTTCGTGCCCATCAACTCGGTTACGGCCGATTTTCGGGAAACCATTCACCAGTCGTTTTCGCCCGATTGGCGCGAGTACAACTTGGTGTCGGCCAAGCTACCGGCTACTTACCCGCTGGGGGTATCGGGGCACGCTTTTTTGCCGCGCGAGCTGGCCGCCGATAGTGCCAGCGGGCGCGCCGATACCAGCTGGGTGCAGTACCAAGCTGGGCAGCGCTTTGCCGGCACCCGGCGCTTTGCCGAGGCGCGGCTGTTCTACGGCTCCGGCTCGGGCCACGACGAGGTACTGGTTACCACCGACGGCCACCGCGTGCCGCACGCCCTGGCGCCCACCGGCCCACTCAACGAGCTGATACTGAAGCCCGGCACCCCCGCCCGGCGGATGCGGCTGGCGTTTGCTACCCACGGCCCGCGCCCGGTGTACGGCGTCAGCTTCGAGAGCCCGCAGGGCATTACGCTGGACAATTTTTCGTTTCGGGGCAACAGCGGCATGTCGCTCACGCGCATCCCATTTAAGCAGCTCGCCGCCTTTGGCCAGGCCCTCGATTACCGGCTCATCATCCTACACTACGGCGTAAACGTGGCCAACGCCAGCGTGCAGGACTATACCTTTTATGAGCGGGCCATGACCCGCGTGGTCGACCGCATGCAGCGCGCTTTTCCGAATGCCAGCATCCTCATCGTGGGCATGAGCGACAAGAGCACGCGCCTCGACGGCGAGTTCGTGACCGACCCCAGCGTGCCGCGGCTGTTGGCCGCCCAGCAGCGCCTGGCCCGCCGCACCCACGCCGCCTTCTGGAATTTGTTTGAGGCGATGGGCGGCGAAAACACTATGACGAGCTGGGTAGAGCAGTCGCCTCCGCTGGCCAACAAAGACTATACCCACCTCAATAGCCGCGGCGCCTACCGGGTAGCAGGCTTGCTCTATACCTACTTGATGGAGGAGTATAACCGGCCAGTGGGCGCCCCGGCCGCCGTGCCAGCTGCCCCTACCCCCTCGCCACGCGCCCACCCCGATAGTTCGGCGGGGCCCACGGCAGCGCTGCGGTAAAGTATAATCTCGGTTGTCAACCATCCATTAAGTAGCGTCTGTGGTCAGTAAATAAAAAAGGCGGTTATGCCGAGCGCGGCGCAGCATCTCGCGTGCCTCGTTGAATAATTAGATTACTGCTGCTGCGCTGCGCTCGGCATGACTGTCTCTTTTGCTTCAACCTGTTTCAAAACACCTACTCACTTCGCTTCATGCCGATGCTTTTCCGGTGCCTACTTGCGTGCTGCTTGCTGCTGAGCCTCAGCCGCCCGGCGCGGGCGCAGGCCCGCGACCCGCTCGACAGCCTGCAAACCGCCTACCCCTTTCTACGCACGGCAGCCAACCGCATCGAGAATGCGCCGCTGGGCTTGCAGCACTTTTACCAACGGCTGGCGCAGCTGCCGCTGCACCCGGCCGGGCTACCGGGGGGCCGCGTGAGCGTGGTGCACCTCGGTGATTCGCACCTGCAAGCCGATGAGTTTTCGGGCCGGGTGCGGCGCGAGTTGCAACGCACGTACGGCAACGCGGGGCGCGGGCTGGCGTTCCCGTTTCGGGTGGCGGGCACCAATGGCTCGCCCACTTTCCGCACGGCGGCCACCGGCGGCACCTGGCGCACCAAGCGCGTGCTAGCCGCGCCCGATAGCACCTTGCCAGTTGGCCTAAGCGGCATTTCGTTGGCTACCACCGATACGGGCGCGGCGTTCACGCTGCGCATTCCGCTGCTGCCGCGGCCCGACTACCGCTTCACCAAACTTACGCTGCTGCGCCAGCCCAGCCCCGCGGCCTTCGACTGGCAGGTGCGCGAAAGCCACGGCCGCCTGCTGGGCCAGCTGCCGGGCCAGGGCAGCAGCGTGGCCGCCGCCCTACCCCTCGATTCGCTCCGCAGCTTTGTGGAGCTGCGCGCGGCCCGCACTAGCGCGCGCCAAACCGGCGCGCTGCTTTACGGCCTGCTGCTGGAAAACGGCCAGCCCGGCATTTTCTACCACGCCATTGGTGTGAATGGCGCGGCCGTGAGCCACTATAACCGGGCGCCGCTGTTTTTTGAGCAATTACCGGTATTGCAGCCCGATTTGGTTATCATTTCGCTCGGCACTAACGATGCTTACGCCGTGGGCTTCGACCCGGCCGTGTTCGAACGCCAGCTCGATACGCTCGTCAGCCGCCTGCGCCGGCGCTGCCCCTCGGCCGACGTGCTGCTGGCCGCCCCCGCCGACTCGTACCGCGCCCGCCGCTACCCCAACCCCGACCTGGCCCGCCTCGGCGCCGTGCTGCGCGCCTACGCCCAGCAGCACGACCTCGCCTACTGGGATTTTGCCGCTGTGCAGGGCGGCGCCGGCGCCATTCGGGCGTGGCGGGCGGCGGGCCTGGCCCAGGCCGACCTCGTGCATTTTACCACCAAAGGCTACGACTTGCAAGGCCTTTTGCTTTACCTCGCGCTTCAGAATGGATTTGCTTCGCGCCCTTATTAATAAGATTGACCTCGACCGGCTGCTCAGCCAGTTTGCCTACCACCCCAAGAGCCCGCTGATTTTCAATACGGGGTTCTTTTTGCTGCTCTTTCTGGTCTTTCTGGGCATCTACCAGCTACTGCGCCACCACCACCGGGCGCGGCTGCTGTACGTCACGGCGTTTTCCCTTTTCTTCTACTACAAGTCGAGCGGCTGGTACTTTCTGCTGCTGGTTTTCTCCACGATAGTGGAGTACAACTTCGCCCGTTGGATTGCCGACTCGCCTACCCAGGGCCGCCGCAAGCTGCTGCTCACGCTCAGTCTGCTCGTCAACCTGGGCATGCTGTTTTATTTCAAGTATACCAACTTCTTTCTCAGCGGCTTCCAGGCGCTCACGGGCCAGCCGGTGCCGGTGCTGCACGTGCTGCTGCCGGTGGGCATCTCGTTCTACACCTTCCAAACCCTGAGCTACACCATCGACGTGTACCGCGGCCAGATTAAGCCGCTGCGCAGCATCTGGGACTTTGCTTTTTTCGTTTCCTTTTTTCCGCAGTTGGTAGCCGGGCCCATTGTGCGGGCGTCCGATTTCATTCCGCAAATTCCTAAAAAGCCTTTCCTCTCGCGCGAAGACATGGGTAGGGCGGTGCTGCTCATCGCGGCGGGCTTGTTTAAGAAAGCCGTTATTTCCGACTACATCAGCCTGAACTACGTCGAGCGCATTTTCGACAACCCCGGCCTGTACAGCGGCATCGAAAACCTGCTCGGCGTGTACGGCTACGCCCTCCAGATTTACTGCGATTTTTCGGGCTATTCCGACATTGCCATTGGCATTGCGCTGCTGCTGGGCTACCGCCTACCCGTCAATTTTCTGTCGCCCTACCAAAGCACGAGCATCACCGAATTTTGGCGGCGCTGGCACATTTCGCTGTCCTCCTGGCTGCGCGACTACCTCTACATTCCGCTGGGCGGCAACCGCAAGGGCGTAGTGCGGCAGTATATCAACCTGTTTCTGACCATGTTGCTCGGCGGACTGTGGCACGGCGCGTCGCTCACGTTTGTGCTGTGGGGCGCTATGCACGGCGCGGCGCTGGCCGTGGATAAGCTCTTTCAGAAGGTCATCAAGCCGGGCGATAACTGGTTGGTCAAGCTGCTGGGCTGGGTTATCACCTTCCATTTTGTGTGCTTCTGCTGGATATTCTTCCGGGCCGGCACCTTTGAGGTGGCTACCCAGGTCATCCACCAAATTACCCACGCCCTACGGCCCGATTTGCTGCCGCAAGTGGTCGGGTCGTTCCGGCCGGTGTTTGCACTGGTGGCGCTGGGCTACGTGCTGCACTTCCTGCCCGACGGGTTTACGTTCCGGCTCGAAGGCGCGATGGGGCGCCGCTCGGTGGTGACGCAGGCCGTGCTTATCACGGCCATTATCTGGCTAGTTATTCAAGTGAAATCAGCCGAGATTCAGCCGTTTATCTACTTTCAGTTTTAAGCTGGCTATTTCCCAGCTGCTAAGCACGACCAGGCCGGCTATGGGCTGCTGGGGTTGCCTTTGGGCTAGCAAACTACCCGTACCCCGGCTGCTCGGTATCGAGCCACTAGCTCGGGCGGGGCTTGCTGGTCCGTCACCAACGTTCCGATGGCCGAAAGCGGAGCAAATTGCAGGTACTTATCCTGCTCTAGCTTGCTAGAGTCGCACAATAAGTATACGTGGCCCGCGCCAGCCAGCACGGCCTGGCTGATGCTGGCCTCCGGCTCGCCGTTGGCGCTCAGGCCACGTTGCAGCGATAGCCCATCCACACCCAGAAATGCTTTGTCAACCGCGTAGCGGCGCAGCTGTTCCACCGCTAGCGCGCCGTGCACCGCCTGCCGGGCCGCATCTACTTCGCCCCCAATTAGCACAACCTGCACTGCAGAGCCCACCAGCTCAAACAAGACAGGTAAGGAGTTGGTGACTACCCGCAGGCGCAAATGCCGGATGAGGGGGCACAGCAACACGCTTGTGCTGCCGCAGTCCAGAAAAAGCGTGTCGCCTTCGGCCACGTGTCCGGCGGCTAGTTGGCAGATATATTCTTTCTGGGCCAGGTTAGCGGCTGCTTTGCGGGCAAAGGCCACCGGATGCTTGGCTACGCTGGGCAACACCGCCCCGCCGTGCGTGCGCACCAGCAGCCCCTGCGTGGCTAGCTCGGCCAAGTCGCGCCGAATAGTGATGTGGGTAGTACCCAGGTGCTGCGCCGCCTCGGCCACCGTGAGGCTGCGCTGCTGCTCCAACGTGGTGAGAATGTAATGCTTGCGGAGTTGAAAATTCATGCGGCTGTAGTAGTTTGCCCGTAGCAATCACAAAGAAACACATTCGAACTCAAACAAACATTTTTTAGCGCATGAACGAACGTATTTGCCTCCGCGAACAGACAGTGTTGTCCGATGACTGGTACACCCTACGTAAAATAACTTTTGATTACCAGCGTAAAAACGGCAGCTGGGAAACGCAGGCGCGGGAGGCCTACGACCGGGGCAACGGGGCCACCATTCTGCTGCACAACCCGCAGGCCGACACCGTTATCCTAACCCGACAGTTTCGGCTGCCAACCTTCCTCAATGGCAATGCTTCAGGCATGCTCATCGAAGCCTGCGCCGGGCTCCTGGACGATGAACAGCCCGAGGTAGCCATTGTGCGCGAGACTGAGGAGGAAACTGGCTACCGCCTCCTGGCCGTGGAGAAGGTAATGGAGGCCTACATGAGCCCTGGCTCGGTTACGGAGCGACTTTTTTTCTACCTGGCCGAATACTCGGCGGCCACGGAGCGGCTGGCCGGGGGCGGCATCGAGGAAGAAGAGATTGAGGTGCTGGAACTGCCGCTGGCGCAGGCGGTGGCCATGATAGCAACGGGCGAAATTCAGGATGGCAAAACCATTATGCTCGTGCAGTACCTGCGCCTTCGGCAGCTAACTACCCAAGCCAACTTACTAACTTAAAATCTTTTTAACATGCTGATTCTCATTGCTGGCCCCTATCGCAGTGGCACCCACGACGACCCCACCCGCATGGCGGCCAACCTACACCGCCTCGAAGCGGCCGCCCTGCCTTTGTTTCGGGCGGGCCACCTACCTGTTATCGGCGAGTGGCTGGCCCTACCCCTGCTTCGGCTGGCCGGCTCCGTTCGGCCCGGCGATGCGCCCTATGAGGAGATTCTGTACCCCGCCGCGCACCGCCTGCTGGCCCGCTGCGAGGCAGTGCTGCGGCTGGAAGGGGCTTCATCGGGTGCCGACGAGGACGTTCGGCTGGCACTGGCGCGGGGCCTACCCGTGTACTACCGCTTGGAGGATGTGCCCGGCTATGTAGCTGCCTAATTTGGCTTGGGTGTTTAGTCGCTTCCCGTTTTAGATTTACTGGCGCGAGGCGGTGCCCCCTACCAGCCGCTCGTCTTATGAAAACTCTCCTCCTCACGCTGCTCCTGGCCGCTACCCTTCCCGCCTCGGCCCAGACCCTACCCCCTCGCACCAGCGGCAACCCCTTGTTTCCGGGCTGGTACGCCGACCCAGAGGCGGCTATTTTTAGCAAGCAGTACTGGATTTATCCCACCTACTCGGCTCCTTTCGACCAGCAGGTGTACCTCGATGCCTTTTCCTCGCCCGACCTTATCACTTGGACCAAGCACCCGCACATCCTCGACACGGCCCGCGTGAAATGGGCGCACCGCGCGATGTGGGCCCCCGCCATTGTGGCGAAAGGCGGCAAGTACTACTTGTTTTTCGGGGCCAACGACTACCACCCCGAAAAGCCCAACGAGCCAGCCGGTGGCATCGGCGTGGCGGTGGCCGACAACCCGGCTGGCCCCTTCAAAGACTACCTCGGCAAGCCGCTGGTGGGCACCATCGAAAACGGTGCCCAGCCCATCGACCAGTTTGTGTTTAAGGACGGCGATGGGAAATATTACTTGATTTACGGCGGCTGGCAGCACTGCAACATTGCGCGCCTCAAGGACGATTTTACGGGCTTCGTGCCCATGGCCGATGGCACAGTGTTCAAGTCCATCACCCCCCAGGGCTATGTCGAAGGCCCGTTGCTGTTTCGCCGCCAGGGCAAGTACTACTTCATGTGGAGCGAGGGTGGCTGGACCGGCCCCGACTACTCGGTGGCCTACGCCGTGAGCGACTCGCCCTTCGGCCCTTTTAAGCGCATGGGCAAGATTTTGGCCCAAGACCCCAAAGTGGGCACCGGCGCGGGGCACCACTCCGTCATTCAGGTGCCTGGCACTGATAAGTGGTACATCGTGTACCATCGCCACCCACTCGGCGACCAGGATGGCAACCACCGCGTGGTGTGCATCGAGGAAATGCACTTCGATGCGAAAGGCCTCATTGAGCCCGTGAAGCTGACGACGACCGGCGTGGCGGCGCAGCCGTTGAAGTAAGCCACCTTAGCGAGTACCCTCACAAGCCTCTTTTGAAGCTGGGGGGTAGGGCCCCACGCTAGGGCGGCAACGTAACTTTGCGGCCCTCACCGCCACAAGTTATGCCTAGCAAAGCCACCAAGCTCGCCAATTCCATCCCGCCCGAAGCCCTTCAGCACGTCGAAATTCAAGACATGGTGGCCGAAGGCAAATGCCTGGTTCGCATCAACAACCTCGTAGTTTTCGTCAATCAAGTAGCCCCCGGCGACGTGGTGGATTTGCGCATCAGCAAGGCCCACAAGCGCTTTATGGAGGCAATGCCGACCCACTTTCACAAGTACTCCGAGCTGCGGGCTACCCCCTTCTGCCAGCACTTCGGCACCTGCGGCGGCTGCAAGTGGCAGCACATCAGCTACGACGCGCAGCTGCGCTACAAGCACCAGCAGGTGGAAGACACCCTGCTGCGCATCGGCAAAGTGGCGATACCCGAGGTACGCCAAATCATGCCTTCGCCCGAGCGCAAATACTACCGCAACAAGCTCGAATACACGTTCAGCTTCATGGGCTGGCTGACGGAGGAGCAGATTAAAGACGAAACCGCGGCCTACGACCGCCGCGTGCTGGGCTTCCACACGCCCGGCCGCTTTGATAAGATTATCGACGTGGAGCACTGCCACTTGCAGCCCGAGCCGAGCAACGAAATCCGCCTCTTTATTCGCGACTACGCCCGCGAGCTGAACCTGCGCTTTGGCAACATCATCAAGCAAACCGGGCTGCTGCGCAACCTCATCGTGCGCACCGCCGAGAGCACTGGCGAAACGATGGTGATTTTGCAGTGCTACCGCGAGCACCAGGCCATTGAGCCGCTGCTCGATGCGGTGTACGCCAAGTTTCCGCACATCACCTCGCTCAACTACGTGCTCAACGACAAGGGCAACGAAACCTTCCACGACCTCGAAGTAGTGTGCTACAAGGGCAAACCCTACATCGAGGAGGAGATGGAAGGCTTACGCTTCCGCATCGGCCCGAAGTCGTTTTACCAAACCAACTCGGCCGGCGCCTACAACCTCTATAAGGTGGCCCGCGAGTTTGCCGAAATCAAGCCTACCGACCTCGTGTATGACCTTTACACCGGCGCTGGCACCATCGCCAACTTCGTGGCCCGCCAGGCCAAGCGCGTGGTGGGCGTCGAGTACGTGGAGCAGGCCGTACTCGATGCCCGCGTAAACTCCGAAATCAATGGGGTAGGGAACACCGAGTTCTTCGCCGGCGACATGAAGGATATGCTCACCGAGGCCTTCACCAGCCACCACGGCCACCCCGACGTCATCATCACCGACCCGCCCCGCGCCGGCATGCACGAAGACGTAGTGAAGCGCCTCGTGGAATTGCGCACGCCCCGCGTCGTCTACATCAGCTGCAACCCCGCTACCCAGGCGCGGGACCTAGAGTTGCTGGACGAGGTGTATAAAGTGACCCGCGTGCAGCCGGTGGATATGTTCCCGCACACCCACCACGTGGAGAATGTGGTGCTGCTAGAGTTGCGGTAAATCTTAATGCTTCTTACGTGAAAAACTACAAGATAAAAGCTAGTGATTTCAAACAGCTTATCGAACCGATGGGTGGTTGTATAGCACCAGATACGATAACGGTAGAAGGATTGCCGGTTCGCTTTATGTATCGCGCCGAGCCCAGTAATGACGTTGATAGTGGCTGGCAGTTTTTCTCCGGCACCGAATCACAAGAATACATTGATGATTCGAGTAATTCAGCCATTTACGATGTCAATACTATTGCAAATTATGACCCGGCAATTATTCAGTATCTGCACTATCCAACAGGGACTGACCTTATACGTGTAGAGGGTTCAGATGAATTTATTGAGGTATAATAATTAGTTCTGTCATGCTGACGAAGGAAGCATCTCATCAGATTTACACGATGGCTGTTCCCCTCTGGTAAAATGCTTCCTTCGTCAGCATGACAAACGCACAACATATAAACCATGGACTACTTCAACGACCCCGAGCTAAACGGTAAATACCTGGGCACGATTACCAAGGATTTTGCTACCGCCTCCGATACGATTAAGGAAGCTTCTTACCAAATCCGCAAGCGCGAGATTTCGCAGTACCCGGTGTTTGTGTTTGCCCGCCAAACGGTGCAGCTCGGCAGCCTGCTCATCAACGGCGACGAGCTGGACCTGCAATGGCACGTCTTCGCCTCCTACCTCGAAATCCTGACCCAGCAAGGCATCGTGGACCCCGATAAAATCGAGGATTTCAAGGAAACCTGGAAAGACCCCGACGAATTCTGTTGCCTCTTCGTGGTGGATGAGGAGTTCACGAATTTCGTGTATATCCCCTACCCCGAGGATTAGCGAAACGCTACAAGAACGGTCATGCTGAACGCAGGGAAGCAGCTCTACCGCATCGTTGAACGAGTCAAACGGTGCGGTAGAGCTGCTTCCCTGCGTTCAGCATGACAGCCGTTTTGTTCTGCAAGAAGGCTTAAAAGTGGTTGAAGCCCTGCGCCCGTAGCGGTACGGCCTGGCCCGACTTCGTGATGAGGTTCACCGCGTCGTTTTGCTCGGTGAGGTGGCCGATGACGGTGATGTCGGGGTGGTTTTTAATCTTGGCGTGGTCGGCCACCGGGATGGTGAAGAGCAGCTCGTAGTCTTCGCCGCCGTTGAGGGCCGCCGTAATGGGGTCGAGGTTGAACTCGGCCGCCGCTTCGAGGGTAGGGTTGGCCATGGGCAGGTACTCGCTGAACACGCGGGCGCCGGTGCCGCTGGCGGCGCACAGGTGCAGCACCTCGGAGGCCAAGCCATCCGAAATATCAATCATGGTGGTGGGGTGCACGCCCAGTTCGCGCAGCTCGTGCACAATGTCGAGGCGCGCCTCGGGCTTAAGCTGGCGCTGCACCACGTAGTCGTAGTTTTCGAGTTCGGGCTGAGTGTCGGGGTCGGCCAGGAAGGCTTGTTTTTCGCGTTCTAGCACTTGCAGGCCTAGGTAAGCGCCGCCAAGGTCGCCCGATACGCAGAGAATGTCGGTGGGCTTGCCCCCGCTGCGGCGTACGGCCTGGCCAGCCGCCACCTGCCCCAGCGCCGTAACGCTGATAACCAGCCCCGTACGGCTGCTGGTGGTATCGCCGCCCACTAAATCGACGCCGTAGGCCTCGCAGGCGGCGCGCATACCGGCGTACAATTCTTCCACGGCCTCGACCGTGAAGCGGGGGGGTAGGCTCAGGCCCACCACTACCTGGGTGGGAGTAGCAAACATGGCCGCCACGTCGGACACGTTGACGGCTATCGACTTGAAGCCTAAATGCTTGAGAGGCGAAAAAGAGAGGTCGAAATGCACGCCCTCGACCAGCAAGTCGGTCGTGACCACTACTTCCTGCCCGGCGGGTGGGGCCAGAATGGCGGCATCGTCGCCGATGCCCAGGATGGTAGAAGGCTGCGTGAGGGTGATAGCGTGCTGCAAGCGGCGGATGAGGCCAAACTCGCCGAGGTCGGCCAGCGGGGTGAGGTCAGACATGGAAAAGTGGAAAATGCCGTTGCCGGCAGAACTAGTAGAAAGGCCTCAAAATTACGCCGTTCAGTCGGGGCCGAGCGGCGTAATTTTGGAGGAGTATTAGGGAATAAGCTAGTAACCCGCGGCGTTATCTATTTGTCCGCTATTTTTTACCTCATGAGAAAGAGTATTTGGGTGGCCCTGCTGGCCGCTACCGCCTTCGGCCTACCTGCCTGCAAGCCCGACACCGCCAAAACCGCTACCGATGCGGCGGCCAATAACCCCGCCTCGCCGGCCGAAGTGCGCGCTCAATTCGACATCCTGCGCGATTCGGCCGATGTGAGCTGGCAGCGCATGATGGCCAGCGACGACAAAAAACTGGCCGATATGCGCACCCTGCTGACCGACCTGGGCAAGCAACCCAGCGTGAACGTTGCCGCCCTCGACCCGCTGCGCCAGGCTACCCTACGTATCCGGCCCCAGCGCTACGACCGCCAAAGCATGGCCTCCTCGCCGCGCATCGACCGCTACGACACCGTGCAAGACTCGGTGCTGAAGGTGCTCTACCCCCTCGCCGCACCCGAAGGCAACGCCCCCACGGCCCAAATTCGCGATTACGTAGAGGCCATTCAGCAGGCCGACGCCAGCGTGGTGCGCTTCCGGGGCCACTACGACCGCGCCGCCAAGGCCTACAACAACTACTTGCAAGTGCACGGCGACGAGCTCACCAAAATGGGCGGCGCATATGCCGGCTTGCAGCCCCTGCCGCTATTTGAGGTAAAGTAACACCCAGGCAAAATCCTTGAGGGCTTTGTGCTTACGCAGGAAAGGTGTATCTTTTGGGCCCGGTGCAACCCTCGCTAGCCAGCAAGGCTCTGCCCTTTACATCCACCCTTATTTTCCCTGCATATGCCCAAGTTTTTTACTTCCCTCCGGTTGCCGCTGCTGGCCGTGGTCACGAGCTGCGCACTCACCTCGTGCTTCGACCACGACAAAAAATGCGACCCCAAACCTAAGCCTACCATCTGCCTCACGCCTACCCCTACCACGAGTACCGGCGGCACTAAATAAGCTTGTGAAAGAACTTGCTTAGGTGAGCATCATTCCAAACAGAACGTCCTGCTTCGACAAGCTCAGCAGGACGTTCTGTTTAATTTTATTGACTCAGTAACTATCATATTTTTACTACCCTACTTCTCCTCGCCGGGATTCAATTCGCGCACGTCGGGGTGCTGGTAGTTGATGATGATAACGGAGAACGGGTGCGGCTCGCCCTCGCGCTTTTCGATGCGCACGGCGCCGGCATCGCGCAGGTGGCTCAGCAGCTGGCGGCGCTCCCAGTCGGGCAATTCGGGCAGCACATCGGTGAGGCGCCGCAAAAACGGGCTTACCCAGATTTCGGGCACGGCAATATTGCTGCTGTAGCGCTGCACCTGCTCCAGCAAAAACTCTAGGCAGCGGCGCTCGTCGGGGCGCGTTACGCGCCGGGTGGGTGCAAAGGTGGGAGTAGCGTCGGGTAGCTGGTCGGCCGGGCGAGCCAGCAAAAAAGATGCGCCAGCTGCCGTAGGAGCCTCCTTGTCTGGGGCGGCAGCCTCGAAGGTAGCCAGGGGGGTAGGGCTGCTAGCCATATCTTGCGTGGCCTGCCGCGCGGCAGCCGACTGCACCCCCGCGGTGCCCTGCTCGCGCAAGCGGCGCTTGTCTTCGGCCAGTTGCAGGCGGCCGGCGCGGTGCTCTTCGAGGGCCTGGAGGCGCTCGGCGGGCAGCAGCGCCCGCGCATCGAGAAAGTGCTCTTGGCCGAGCATCAGCAGCAAGTCGCCGGATACGCTTTCGCGGAAGCCCACTACTTTCACTTGGCGGGCTTGGCGGCGCAGGTGTTGCAGCACCGGAATGTAGTCGCGGTCGCCGGCCACCAGCACAAACGTGCCAATGTCGGGCCGGGTATAAAGCACCTCCAGCGCGTCGATGCAGAGCTGCATATCGGCGGCGTTTTTGTGGTCGGTGCCCAGCACGTTGCGCGTGTCTACCCCCATCAAATAGAGCGGGCCCTGCGGCCCACTGGGCAGGCGGTCAAAATCGGCGTAGGCGTAGAGCACCAGCGAGTCGAGGCCCAACTCGCGCTTCAGCGTATCGCGCAGCGAACGCACGAGGTCGAGGGCATAATCGTGGGGGTCTTGGGGGTCGAGGTAGTGGTTTTTGAGAAAATAATAGACGTTCTCAAAGTCGATAAAAACCGCGGCATACGGCGACGATGCCGCCGCTGGCGGAGCCCCAAATGTGCTTAGTGTTGACATAAGTAACTATATAAATGCACTGCCCGGCCCGGTAAGCCCTTGGGCAGTAGGTATACCGGCACGAAGAACAAAGGTCGGAACTACAACGGCTGGCCGGGCAAAAAAGGCCGGGCCACGCAGGAAAGCAGCTGTTTCGTGGGCGGAGAAAAAGCGGCGCGGCCAGCTAGCAAGCAACTCTAGGCATGGCCAAGCACCATGGTTTGCCACCTTTCTCGCTTGCGCTTAGCAATTCCCTTTTTATGCCGCACTAGCTAGTTGCCTACCCCCCTCAGCGACGCTAAGCGACCGGCACCCGCCGGGCCCACAGCGCCAGCAACAAGCAGCAGCCAGATGCGGCCACCAGGGTTTCGAGGCCCCAATATGCCCAGATGAGGGCGCCGCCAAAGCTCCCGGCCAAGAAGCAGACCCAGCCCAGCGCCTGCCAAGCCCAGTCGCGCGAGGCAGGGCGGCCACTGAGCAAATCGGCTAAGCCGGTGCCCGCCTTCACCAGCGCGCCGGTTACGTAGGTGAGGCTGACGTTGACGCCACCCAACTGGTGCACCGACGCGTTGATGATGCCCATGCCCAAGGCAAGGCACTCGATGGCCAGCGCCGGCCAGGCATAAGCCAGCAGTAGCAAGGCCGCCACCACGCCCAGCACCACCGACGCGGGCTGCCGACGGGCCACGCGGTGCAGCCCAGTGCCCAGCACCACGCCTCCCACAAACAACCCCACTACCAGCCCCAAACGCCCGGCCTGCGCATGCTGCCCATTGGCCACAGCCACGCCCAGCGCCGTGGTATTGCCGCTCATGATGGAAACGTATACTCGGTTGTATTCCAAGTAGCTAACGGCATCAACGAGGCCGGCTAGCGTCACCACGCCCAGCGAGAGCCCGACCGTAGGCGGGGTAGGCGCAGGATAATCAGTCGTACTATCAGCCACAAACACGAGAGTCTAACCGCAGGGCCGGGCCCTACCCCCCAACAAAAAGCCAGGCTGTCGGCTGCCCCGTATGATGGGCAGCCGGCAGCCTGGCTACGCGCTAAATGGGCAGCGGGTTTAGCTTTTCGAAGCGTTTTGCTTGCCCGCTGTCAGGGCCGCAATCGCGATTTCTGGGTTCAAGTATTTAGAGGTGTAACCCGCGTTCGACTTGTTCAAGAACAAGCAGCTACCGCCGTGTACCGTGCTGATAATCTGCGCATACTGGTCGAGGGGTAGCGCCGGGCAACCCAAGCTACGGCCCAGGCGACCATTCTGCTTGATGAATTCCTCGCTCACGTAGTCGGCGCCGTGCATCACCACTGAGCGGGCAGCGGCATTGGTGTTAAAGCCTTCATCTACCCCCTGCAAGCGCAGCGACTGGCCGTGCTTGCCCACATACTCCGTGCCCGTCACGTAGAAGCCGAGGCTGCTCATGTTACTCTGGTCGGTGTTGGAGAAGCTGGTGGCCTCGTTCTCGCCCGAGTTGTGGCCGTGAGCTACCAAGGTGTGAAACACCACTTTATCACTGTTCAAATCAATTACCCACAAGCGCTTCTCAGTCGAGGGCAGGTCGAAGTCAATCACCGTGAGGTGGTGCTGGTCGTTGGCGAGGCGGCCGGCCTGGCGCAGGTTGAGGTAGCCCGTCATGGCCTTTTGAAAGACCTCAAACCGCAAGCCCTGCTGCTCAGCACCCGTGCGGTCGAAAGTTTCGCGCATGGTAGCGTCGAAGCGCGCCAGGGGGGTAGCCGCAGCCTTGGTTGTGGTGGCAGCACCCGCCCGCGGGTGAGCCGTGGATTTCAGCAGCGGCCCGGCCAACGGAGTAGCCAGAAAG
The DNA here is from genome assembly GCF_009755225.1 of Hymenobacter ginkgonis. Lineage (GTDB taxonomy): Bacteria > Bacteroidota > Bacteroidia > Cytophagales > Hymenobacteraceae > Hymenobacter > Hymenobacter ginkgonis. The sequence continues at coordinate 111,694 of NZ_WQKZ01000003.1, read as the reverse complement.
AGCGAAGCCACAAAAGGGAGCACCCGCCGCATCATGCGGCGCGAGCGGCGTACATCGCGTTGGCGCTGCACTACACTGGTATGGTGATGAGGCTGATGCGTTTTCATAACTTTTCGAGGCAAAGAAATACTCTAAAAGGTCGGGCTACTGCGGCGGCCAATTGTTGGTTGAACAATATACGACAGAAGCGAACGCCAGGGTCAGCCCAAACGAGGCTCTTACTAAAAAAATTCCGCCGCTACCGCCAGCCGCGCTGCGCAAACCGCCGCCCCGCCGCTGGCCCATCGAGCCAGCGCGACGTCAGCCCCGGCCCGCTCACGAGCAGCATACTACCCGCCCGCACCGTGCTGATGATGGCCTTGTACTGCGCGGGCGGCAGGGCTGGGCAGCCGCGGCTGTAGCCCAGGTGGCCGGTGGCCTGCACGTAGGCTGGGCTGGCGTAGTCGGCAGCGTGCAGCACAATGTAGCGGTCAAACACGTTGCTGTTCTGGCCCTTGTCCAAGCCCAGCAGCCGCCGCGAGTAGCCATGAATGCCGCTATACGTGCCCGAGGTGCGGTAAAACCCTAGCGAGGTACAGGCCGAGCTTTCGGCGTTGGAAAAGCGCTGGGCACGCAAATGGCCCGAGCCCTGGCCGTGGGCTACTAAACTGCGATGCAACACCTTAGCTTCTTTCAAATCAATCACCCACAGGCGTTCGGTCGTGTTGGGCAGGTCCATGTCGGCCACGGCCAGCACGCCGCCCCGCTCAATGCGCCCGGTGGGGTGCAGCGTGAGGTAGCCCACGCAGGCTTGCTCCAGCACGGCGGGGCGCAGCTCGGCGGCGGCTGGCCCTAAGGCCTGGTACAGCTGCGCAATGGCTTGGTGCAGCGTGTCGGGCACGCCAGCTACTTCCGGCACGGGCGTCAGGCGCAGCGAGTCGGGCAGCGGGGGGGTAGGCTGCCGCTGGCTGGCCAACGGGCCCGCCGAGGCCCCCGTGCTCTGGCAGCCGCTCAGCCCTGGCAGCAGCCCCAACAACGCCACGCCTACCCCTCCCCAACGAACTATCCGGTTTCTCATCCTTCCAAAATTACTGGCCAGCTAGTGCCGGCGCCAGCTGGTAGCAATAAGAAATTGCTGTTTTTAGGGCTTACATCCCTCAAGGGTGTGGCATTGCGAAGCCCTGCGGGTAATTCGTAATACCACACCGCCCAGCTGCGTAAGTCTTGTTTTCTCAAACATATAACCTAACCCGCGCAGGTTCTAAAAGAACACGCTGGCATTCAGCTTTAAATAAAACGGCGTGCCGGGCGTAAAATTCAGCTCATTCACCGAAGTAGTTTCGCCGCGCAGCTGGCTGTCGGTGGCAAATTGGGCCTCGTTCCACTTCACATTCAGCAGGTTTTCGACGGTGGCGCCCAGCTGGAAGCGCGGCTGCGTGTAGCTAGCCACCGCATCGACCAGAAAGTAGCCGCGCGCCCGAATGGCGTTGTCTTCCTGCGCCGGGCGGCTGTCGATGTAGCGGTAGCGGAGGCTGGCGCTCAAACCATTCGGATTCTTCAGCGTAATGCCGCCAATACTGGTGAAGGTTGGCGCCAGCGGAATGTAGTTCTCACCCGCCGGCGCATCTACCAGGCGGCCGTGGCTGAAGTTGAAGTCGGCATCGAAGAATACGCGGCCCGTGAGCTGGTAGCGCCCCGACACGTCGAAGCCAAAGCGTTGGGTAGGGCCCACACTTTCGGTCGTGCCCTCGTCGCCCGAGTACACCAGCTCATCTTGCAGGTGCAGCGCCCAAAACGCCGCGTTCACCACCAGGCTCGGCACGGGCTTGAAGGTGCTACCCCCCTCGTAGCCAAGGGCTCGCGGCAAGGCGTTGAACGCGCCGCTGCCCTGCACCACGGCCCGCGCATCGTTGGAGTGGAAGCCCAGCCCCGAGCGCGCAAACAGCTGCACCGCCGGCGAAAGCTGGTAATAGAAGTTGAGCTTCGGCGACACCCGGCCCCGCGTCACGCGCCCGCTCAGGGGGAGGAACCCGCCCGCCGAATCGGCCCGCTGCCCCCGAAACTGAAACACGAACAAGTCGGCCCGCACGGCGGCGTTTACCGTCAGGCGGTCGGTTAGCTCCAGGGTTTCGTCGAGGTAGGCGTTACTATTCTGCTCGTAAAGACGGCCCGTACTCACGGTGTCCAGCACCTGGCGCTGCACGGCGTGGCGCAGGCCTAGCGCCGAATCATCGATGCGCGTACCTAGCCCGAAAGTTGAGTGCAAGTTGCGGCTGCCCAAGCGGTTATCGCGGTCGTAGGTACCGGTGTAGCCGTAGAGGTTGCGGTGGTCGGTCTGGTCTATTTCGTCGCCGTTGACGGGGTCGTTCTTGAAAAAAGTGAAGTTGGAATACAAGTTAAAATTGTAACGCGAGTAGTACACCTGCTGCCTCAGCACCGCGTCGTGGGGTAGGGCCGTGGCGAGGACAGCGTAGGCATTGGTGCGGTTGGTGCTACCCCCCTCGCTGGGGTCGAGGCTGCCAAAGCGCGAAATAATGCCTTCGGCTACTGCCCGCTCGGGCACCTGGCCACTGGCGTCCCAGCGCGAGTTGAAGTGCGAGCCGAGCAGCGTCAGCGAGGTATTGTCGGTGAGCTGGCCGGTGTATTTCAGCATCCCGTTGAAGCGCTTGAAGTGCTGCGGGTTATCGAAGTACGAATTGGTAAAGTTGTATTCGGCAGCTGCATAGGCGCTCTCCGCTTTCTTCGACAACAGGTGGTGCGAACCCAGCAAGTCGAGCAGCACCAGCGCCCGGCGGGTGTCGAAGCGCCCCACTTCCAGCTTCACCTGGCTGCGGTCGAGGCTGGTTTTGGTCGAAAACTCGCCCGCACCGGCCGTGGCAAAGTCGCCGAAGCGCGCCGTATATGGCCCCTTGTACACCTTCAGCTGCTCCACCGTTTCGGGAATCACGAAGTGAAAATCGGCGTAGCCCTGGCCGTGGGCGTGGCTCACCATGTTCACCGGCAGCCCGTCGATAGTCACCGAAAAGTCGGTGCCGTGGTCGGCATCGAAGCCGCGCACGAATATCTGCTCGGCCTTGCCACCGCCCGCGTGCTGCGCAATGAAGAGGCCAGGCACCAGCCGCAGCAAGTCCTGGGCCGAATTGAGGGGCCGCAGCGTCTGGTCGATGTGCGAGATGGCCGCCAGCGTCTGGTTAGGGTCGCGGGGCTGGCTCACGGTTACTTCGGCTAGGTTAAGACTAGTGGTGGCCAAAGTGATAGCCAAGCCGCGTGTTTCGCCGGCTACTACCACTACCCCCCTAGTTTTCAACCTATACCCCAGCGCGCCCAGCCGCAGCTGGTAGGTGCCAGGGGCCAGCCCAGCCAGGCGAAACTGCCCCAGCGCATCGGTGTCCGTGCCGCCAGGCTGGCCCACCAGGCCTACGCTTACGCCCGCCAGTGGCCGGCCCGAAAGCGAGTCGGCCACGGTGCCCCGCAACCCGGCCGGGCGCTGGGCCGCCGCCGTTTGCAGCGTAAATAACGTGCTGACCAGCAGCACTAACGCTCGCCAGCGCCTTTCTAAAAATCGTAGTGAATAAGTTACGTGCATCCCAACGCTATTGCGAAGCCTGCCGCCTCTTTTAGAGGCCGGCACGAGCTTCCTATAAAATCTAAAACGGCCCGCCGTGCCTGCTTCAGCAGCCGCGCGGGGGTGGCCCCGGCCGGGCGGCCGGGGAGGATGGGCAGTTTCAGCCGCGTTGGGGCGGGGGATAATCGCGCCCACCTTGCCCCAGGGGCAGGGCCAGGTGGGTGGGCGCCGGGTGCCGGGGAGCTGGCTGCCAGGCACAGGTAGCTAGCAGGGCCGCTACCGGGGGGGTAGGAAAATGCACGTCTAGCCCCTTAAGCTGAGCCAAGTAGTGCAGGCCGGTGCCGGTGGGCCGGTGCCTGATTTCGTGCTGGTCGCCGTTGCAGTGCTCGAAGCAATCGAGGCGCAGGTAGTGCTGCTGCTGGCACTGGGGGCTATGCACGTAGGGGTGCGCGGCGGTGTAGCGGGGCTCCGGGGGGCGGCTCACGAGCAGCCCTACCCCCACTACCAGCAGGTAGTTGAGCAGTAGCAGCAGCGTGAGAAACGGACGAAGCATAAAAAGTAAGCGCCAACTAATTGCAGCCAAACTACGGTGGCCGGAGCGGCAGCCCCTCCTCAATCGGCCAGTGGCGGAGAGTAATAGCTTAGTGCCCCGCGGCGGCCGGCTAGCTCAGGCCAGTAGCCGGTCGAGGGTCCAGTAGGCAGCCACCAGGCCAATAACCACCGACACCGGCACCACCACCCGCGCCCGGTACCAGGGCCGGTCGGCGGCCCAGCGGCCAATGAGTACCCAACAAAGCAGAATGATGGTAATCTGCCCCAGCTCGACCCCCACATTAAAGGAAATGAGCGAGCCAAAATAGTCTTGTTTAGGCAGCCCCAGCCCGGTAAGCGCGCTGGCGAAGCCCATGCCATGAATCAATCCAAACCCAAACACGATGGCCAACCGCCACGGGCTCAGCTTGGTAGTGATAATATTTTCGAGCGCCACAAACAGGATAGACAGCGCAATAATGGGCTCGACCACGCTGCCCGGCGGCTTGATGATGCCGTACATGGCCAGCCCCAGCGTGATGGAGTGTGCCACCGTGAACGCCGTGGCCTGCCACAGCACTGGCTTGAGCCGCGGCTCCAGAATGTAGAGGCTGATAATGAAGAGGATATGGTCGAAGCCCAGCGGAATGATGTGGGTAAATCCCAGCCGGATATACGTCCCAAAAATTTCGGTGCGCGACAGCTTGCTCAAGTCAGCGTCGATGACGTGGGCCGCGGCGGGTAGGGCTAGTAGCAGGGCAGTTAGTGCCCAAGCAACGCGCCCTACGCGTATTTTTTTTAACTGCTTATAAACGAACGCCATGCTTAACGGGCCGCTAGCATTTTCTTACCCTCGGCTTCTACCTCGGGGTTGAGGTAGGGCGCGGTGCTCAAGGCTTTCATAATCAGGGCTTGGCCTTCGGTTACTTTGCCGGTTTTGGTGAGAATGAGGCCGGCGCGGCAGAGCAGCACGGGGTTTTGCGAGTTGGTGCGGCGGGCCACCTGCATGTATTTCTGGGCCTCGGGGTAGTCGCCGCGCTTGTAGTGCACCCAAGCCAGGGTTTCATTCACGTCGATGTTGTCGGGGCGGCGGGCGTACTCAATTTTGGCGTGTTCCAGGGCCTTGTCCAACTCATCGGTTTTGAGGTAGGCGTAGGCCAATTCGCGGTCGGTGTAGTGGCCCAGCTGTTCGTTGTCGTTGGCTTGCTGGGCGGCTTCGGCGAGCATCGCCACCGATTCGCGGGCCATTTTCGTGGCTTCCGCAGGCTGGTGGTTGAGCCGGTACACATCTACTAATTCGTCGGTGAAAGCATAGTCCTTCACCGTAGCGCGGGCCAGGTTCAGGTCCTTGATGGCCGTGGGGTAGTCTTGCCGGGCGGCGGCTACGCGGGCCAGCCCAGCCAAGGCATAGGCGTAGTTAGGGCGCATAGCCAGCGCCTGCTGGTAGTAGCCCTCGGCTTCGGCCAGGTGGCCGCTTACCTCGTAGAGGTGGCCCAGCGCCACGCGGCTCCACTCGGTTTGCTCTAGGCCGGGGTAGCCGGCTTTCACGGCCATATCCATGGCCTGAATAGCACTGGGTACATCGCCAAATATTTCGCGTAAGTAGCTTACCCGGGCATAAGCGGCTAAGTCGGGGCGCACCTGGTTCATTTTGTCGGCCATCTTCACGGCCTCATCGTAGCGGCCCAGCTCCACGTTGGCATCCGTCAGCAAACCATATACATAGCCACTCTGCGGGTTGATTTCCTGGGCTTGCTGCGCCAGAGCCAAGCCCTGCGAAAAATGGTGCTGCGTAAGGCTCAGCGAGGCTTGGCAGCACAGCGCCTCGAAGTTCTCGGGGTCGGTTTTTATTACCTCCTGCAGCAGTTGCATAGCTGCGGCGTCGTAGTAAGGGTGGTTGCCGGTCACGCGGCCCTCCTGCATATAGGCTTCGGCCAGCAGCAGGCGGCTTTTTTGGTCGTTGGGGTCAGTGCGCAGTTTAGCCAGTAGGCCTTGCATGGCGGCTTTGGTGTTTACCCATTCGCCGCCCAGCGCCAGGCGGCCCACCCGGTCTTTGGGTTCGGGCAGGGTAGGCGCACCTGGTTTTTTGAAGAAAAGAATGGCCGCTACCGCCAAGCCAAAAGCCAGTAGCAACGCGGGGTATAGTTTTTTTTGCACGGAAAGCAAGTTATGAGGTACCTGAATCTAGGGTAGGGAAAGTGATTTCCCGAAACACTCACCGGCTTGCGAAGCTAAAGCAAACGAGCCGCCGCTAGCTTGGATAGCTAAGCAGCGGCTCGCTTGTTTTTCACCAGGCGCTGGCATTCAGCTACGTGGGTATGAGCCTTTTATTGGCGCTCAATGCGTAGCGATTGAATGAGCGTTTTGCCAGCGTAGAGCGAGGCAATGTACTGGCCAGGCACTAGCGAAGCGTTGGGCTGCCACTGAATTTCGGTTACGCCCGCGGGGTAATCCTTGGCGGCAATAGTTGCCACTTGGCGGCCCATCACATCGCGGATTTGCACGTTCAAATTGGTAGCAGCGCGCAGTTCAACGTGCAGCGTCGTGTTGCCGGTTGAGGGGTTGGGATAGGCGCTTGCGGTGCTCAGCACCGGCAGTAGGCCTAGGGTAGGGCTAGGAGCGAATTGCGCCAAGGCTACCAACTGGGCTTTGGTGCCGCTCCAGGGCGCCTGCACATAAGGGAAGGCTGCTTTGAGCGTGGTGTCATTCTTCTCTACCCCCGTTGTGAAGCTCAATACACCTCCCAGCTGCGGCGTAACCGGGTCGGTAGCCGTGGCGCTAAAATCATCGTACCACAGCCCTATCGCGGCCAGCACCACGCCACTAACTGCTTGCAGCTCAATGCGCGGTGTATCATCCTCCAGGCGGCGGCCATTCGGGAAGCCATCCATGTTCGGGATAAATTGCAGGGCCGCGCTGGTGTTATAGCGGGTGTCCGTCAGGCCCAGCTTGGCGGCGGCCAGCAAGCCTTCCGAACTGAAGTCGGGCGAGTTGCGGGGGGTAGTCGGCACGGCCATATTCAGGCGCAGCATATCGCCGATTACGGGCAAAAAGTTGTTGATGAAGGGCTTGCCGGCGGCCAGCGGGTTGCCCGCTTTGCCAGTTGCCAACTGATACGGAATGGCGTTGGGCACCCCGGTCATGAAAATAGGCAGCAGGTCGACGGAGCGGGGCTTGCCGGCTTGCAGCAGAATAGGGCCGAAGGTAGCATCAGCAAACACGGTACCCGCACGCTGGGCAGTTGATAGCACCGACAGGCCATCGGCGCCGTTGCGGAAGTCGAAGCCATTGGTTGGCAGCCCGGTACGGCCCGCCAGCGATTTTGACTGAATGCGCAAGTTGGTAAAACCAGGAACAGCTTCGCCGTAGTACGTCTGGCCAGCGGGCTTGGGAGACGCCCCGTTCTTCGGCGTATTATCCGCCATGTACAGCGCCAGCTCAGGGTTTACGAAGTTGGCTTGGAACGCTGCATTTTCGGTGTAAGGCGTGCGCGCGTTGAATTCGTCTTTATTGCCAACTGGGTTTACCACTTCATTGGTGAGCGGCATACCCAGGCGCGATACCTGCACGTAGTTGCCCGAAACGGTTTGGGCGCCCGTAGTAGCGCCGTTGGTGCCGGGCTCAACCAGCGTCCGCAGCGAGGGGCGGCTAGCCGAAGCCCACACCCCGATTACGTAGTCCGGGTCCAGAATATTGGCGGCCTGCGCGCCGGTTTTGCCAGCTTTCTGCAGCACCGAAATCGGAATTTGCAACGCAATAGTATTGACGTTTTTACGCGCCAAACCATCGCGGGAGTTCAGGGGGCGCACGCCGCCCAAGTCTTCGATAGCGCCAATATCAACGAAGAAAGGGTCGTCGACGGGGCCGCAAAACACCCTACCCCCGCCAGCCGGCGTGATGGCACTCGTTATGAGGGCATCGTAGCTGGCCGCGCCCAAGCCAGCCGCGCCGCTGATGGCCCGAGGCCCAACGTTATAAGCAGGCACTACCCCGGCTGCCACTAGCGTGGTGAAGGCGGCCCCGCGGATGCTTTGCTCCAGCTTATAAGTCGTTTTTAGGTTTTCCTTACCCAGCCGAATATTAAAGTGCGTGGTTGGGTCTTCGTTGGTCCGCGTAAAGGTAAAGCGGTACGTGATGTCGTCGCCGGTCGTGGTGGCGTCGTTCTTAATATGAATTTCGTAGCGAATATTCTCCCCGAAGTGGTAGTAATTAGGTCCGCCCTGCGGCAGCTGAAACGGGATGTAGTTGGCAATGATATTAATCATTTCCGAGTTGGTGGGGTCACGGAAGGCATATACATCCGTGTTATCGGCCAGGGGGTCGTCGGCAATGAGCGGGGCCTCGCGGTGCGAGGAAGCCTCCAGGTGGCTGGTATGCCCGCTCCACGTTAGCAGGCCGCCCACGGCGGCGGCAGCTAGCGCTACTTGAAGGGCGGGACGCGTAAACATTTTTTTCATGAAATGAAAAGGGGGTATGGTGGGAAAATGCAAGCTAAAATAAGAAAACTACCTTAAAGTATTCTTATTGATAATAAAGCAGTTACCTGCTCAATTTTAGCTCACTTACGCGGCCGGCCCGGTGGCGGTTTACCATTTTCTGAATATGCCCGAATATTATACCAGGTAACTTTTTACCGGGCCGCTGGCTTACCCCTGGTGTGCGCGCTGCCCCGGCCTAAATGAGCGGGTAGGCCTACTTTTGCGGACCGGGGCCGCGGCTCCTTTTACCCGGTTTTATTTGGCGGCGCCCGCGCAGCTACTCAGTATATATTATGGCTAAAATCGCCATCAACCTCGCCACCGGCGCGGTGCAGCAGGAAGAGCTTATTGTGGGCATTGACTTGGGCACCACCAACAGCCTGGTGGCCTACGTGCACCCCGAAACTCGCCAGCCGGCGGCCATCAACGATTTGGGGCGCGGCACCATTGTGCCCTCGGTGGTGCACTTTCCGGCCGATGGGGCTACCCCCCTTGTGGGCAATGAGGCCAAAGAGTTTTTGACCCTCGACCCCGCCAACACCATTTATTCGGTGAAGCGCCTGCTGGGCAAAAGCTACCGCGACCTGGGCGCGCACGCCGGCCAGCTCGGCTATAAAGTGATTGACGACGACTCGGAGGGCCTTGTGAAAGTGCGCGTGGGCGAGCGGTTTTACTCGCCCATCGAACTGTCGGCCGACATCCTGAGCGAGCTGCGCCACCGCGCCGAGCACGCCCTCAAAACGCCGGTGCGCCGCGCCGTTATTACGGTGCCGGCGTATTTCAACGACTCGCAACGCCAAGCCACTCGCGACGCGGGCCGCCTCGCGGGCCTCGAAGTTTTGCGCATTGTAAATGAGCCCACGGCGGCGGCCCTGGCCTACGGCATCGGCCTCGACCCCAGCGAAGAAAAAACCGTGGCCGTGTACGACCTCGGCGGTGGCACCTTCGATATTAGCATCTTGCGCCTGCACCAGGGCATTTTTGAAGTGCTGAGCACCCACGGCGACACATGGCTGGGCGGCGACGACATGGACCGTGCCGTGGGCGAGCACTGGCAAACGAAGTTTGCCCTACCCCCCTCCTTCCAGGCCATCCCGGCGCTGCAACAGCAGCTGCGCTTGGCCGCCGAAATGGCCAAGCGCTACCTCAGCCAGCACGACGATTTCACGACGCAACTGCTGGATGAGCACGAGGCGGTGCACGTCGTTACGCTCACGCGCGCCGAGTTTGAGGGCCTTATTCAGCCGCTGGTGCAGCGCACGCTGGCCTCGTGCCGCCAGGCGCTGGGCGATGCCAAGCTGACGCCCGTCGACATCAACGCCGTGCTGCTCGTGGGTGGCTCAACCCGCGTGCCGCTGGTGTTCGAAAGTGTGAGCACGTTCTTTGGGCAGCCCGCCAACAATTCGCTCAACCCCGACGAAGTGGTGGCGCTGGGCGCGGCCATTCAGGCAGATATTTTGGCTGGCAACCGCCGCGACGTGCTGCTGCTCGACGTAACGCCCCTGACGCTGGGTATTGAGACGCTGGGCGGGCTGATGGACGCGATTATTCCGCGCAACTCAAAGATTCCGACCAAGGCCGGCCGCCAGTACACCACGAGCGTTGATGGGCAAGTAAATCTCAAAATCGGCGTGTACCAGGGTGAGCGCGACTTGGTACAGGAAAACCGCAAGCTGGGCGAATTCATCCTGAGCGGCATTCCGGCCATGCCGGCGGGCTTGCCTAAAATCGACGTCAATTTCTTCCTTAATGCCGACGGCATTTTGCGCGTCGAGGCCATCGAACTGCGTTCGGGCACCCGCCAGCAGGTCGATATCAAACCCCAGTACGGCCTCACCGACGAGCAGGTGGAGCAAATGCTGATGGACTCGCTCACCAATGCCAAGCAGGACGTGGCTGCTCGCTTGCTCATCGAGGCGCGCACCGCCGCCGAGCAGCTGCTTTATCAGGTCGAGCGCTTCCTGAAGAAGAACGCCGAGCATTTGGAAGCCACTGAGGTAACCAGCACCAGGGCTCAAACCGACCTGCTTCGCCAAGCACTCACCGGCAACGACCGCGACCTGATTCTCAAGCGCATGGACGAACTCGATGAGCTCACCCGGCCCTTTGCCGAGCGCGTGATGAACATCTCTATCAAACAGGCCATGAGCGGGAAGCAAATCGGCTAACTGCTAGGCCGTAAACACCAAAAAGCGATGGCTACCCTTGCAGTGCAGGGGTAGCCATCGCTTTTTAGTAGGCCACTACGCCAGCCCGTACTTAGGGGCGCGTGGTAGTAGTGCGGGTATTCGTGGCGCGGCGCGTGCCACCAGTGGGGGTAGTTACGCCCGCTGGCTGGGTCGAACGCAGGGTGCCGTTGTCGAGCGTACCGTTGCTGATAGTCCCGTTATTTAGGGTGCCGGTGCCAATGGTACCCGTGTTGGTACCTGCGCCGCCAGGAATGCCGGTTGGCGTATTTATCGTGCTGGGCGAAGTGCCAATTGGCACTCCCACACCCGTCGACATGGTGCCGGCGGGGTTAGTGCCCACCGTGTTGGGTTGGCCGGGTGCTACCGTGCCAGCGCCGTTGATGGGGGTAGTAGCCGAACCTGGAGCAACTACTACTTGCGCAAAAGCTGACGTGCTGGCGAGCCCAAGCAGGGCGGCACCAAGGATGCTGATAGTTTTCATAACTAGCTGTATTAAGTGGAGTTCGAGTAAAAGGCAACAGACCTAAAAAGCCTGCCGGTCGAGGCTGGTTTACGCACAACTCGGCGGCTAGTCTGGCTTTACTAGACAAAAAAAATTGCGACAGGCTAAAGACAGCCTACCCTCCTTAATACGCATCACGTTGCTAATCAGCAGTTTATTGACGCTACAGTTTTGCATGAAAAACTAGTGATTAAATCGCTCCATTTACTGCCCTGCCCCTCGCGTGGGCGGCTGCCTGGCGTGGTTGCAGGGCCCGGCTGCCTAGCAAGCCAAACACGCGGCTTGGGCAGTACGAGCCGCGTGTTTGGCCCCGTTGTTAAGGGCGGTCAGTGGTGCGGCGCTTGTTCAGGCGCTTGGTTGGCTGTGCACCCGTGACGGCGGGGTTTCCGCTTCGGGGCTGGTCGGCGCGCTGGGTGCCGCCCTCCACGTTTCGGGTAGGCACCCCATCGGGGTACAGCGGCCCGGTAGTACTGGTGCTTGTGGGGGTAGTGGCGCTGGCGGGCACCATACCGGGCGGAATGGCGCTGGGCAAGCTGGTGCCCGTGCCAGCCGCGGATACGGGCGTGGCGCCCGGCGCAGCCACCCGCGGGGTGCCGGCCGTAGGTGTTTGTGCCTGGGCCGAGAAAGTGCTGGCCAATGCCAGGCAAGCGACGCCAAGAAGAGTGCGCGTATTCATAAAGCTAAGCTGTGAAATGAGGGAGTAAGGCAAGGCAACGGTGCCGCTGCCGACGGGCCGCAGCCAGTAGTTTGCTTACGAATTATTTGGCTGGCTGACCATCAAATGCTTCCTTCTGCCGGCGCAAAACCTGGGGCTGGCTGCCACTAGCCCGGCTTACTGGTTGCCAAGGCGGTTGGTATCTTTGAAGTATTGCTAAGTATTTATGCGCGTACTACACACCGCCGACTGGCACCTGGGCCAGCACTTTCTTACGGGCCAGGAGCGTATTACCGAGCAGCAGCTTTTTCTGGACTGGCTGCTGCAAACCGTGCGGGCTGAAGGCGTCGATACGCTGGTAATAGCCGGCGATATCTTTGATAACCAAACGCCTTCGTACGCGGCGCAGGAGCTTTACTACACCTTTTTGGTGAAGATGCAGGCCACCGGCTGCCGCGATATTGTGGTGGTTGGCGGCAACCACGACTCGCCCACCATGCTCAACGCGTCGCGGCAATTGCTGCGGCAGTTGCGCATTCATGTGGTGGGCGGCGTACCCGCCGACCCGGCCGAGCAAGTGCTGGCGCTGCCGGGGCTGGTGGTATGCGCCGTGCCCTTCCTGCGCGACCGCGACATCCGGCTAGCCGTGGCTGGCGAAACGCCCGACGAGCGCCAGTTCCGCGTTCGCGACAGCATTGCTAGCCACTACTTAGCTATTAGTGAGCACGATGCCGTGCGCCGCCTGCGCGAGCAGGATGTCCCCGTACTGGCTACCGGCCACCTCTACGCGGCCGGTGGTGAAGCGCGCGAAGGCGCCGAGCGCGACGTGCACATCGGCGGGCTCGGCCTGGTGGGCGCCGAGCACTTTCCGGCGGCTTTCGACTACGTGGCGCTGGGCCACTTGCACCGCCCGCAGGTGGTGGGCGGCCGGGCACATATTCGCTATTCGGGCTCGCCGGTGCCGCTTTCCTTCACCGAGGCCGACGACCGCCAACAGGTACTCTTATTGAATTTTGAGGGGGTAGGCGTTCCGCAAATCACGGCCATTCCGGTGCCAGTTATGCGGCGCTTGCAGCGCTTTCATGGCGAACTCGACGAGGTGGAAGCCGCCATCCTGGCCTACGACAACGAAGCTTTTCGCCTAGTAGCCTGGGCCGACGTACTGGTGCGCTCCGACGAATCGCCGGCCGAGGTGCAGCGCCGCGTGCAGGCGGTGCTCAAAGAGCGGCGCAGCCACGTATTGGCCCCGCGCGGTGCTCGCCACCAGCGCCTTACCGAAGCACCCGATGCGGCCACCGCGGCGACCAGCCCGCTAGAGCTATTGCACGAACTTACAGTAGATGAGGTATTTCGCCGCCGCGTAGCGGGCCTACCCCCCGAGCGCGCGGCCGTCCTCACGGCCACGTTTGGCGAGCTGCGCCAGCTGCTGGCCGAAGCCGACCCGCTTGCCTGGGGCGGCACAGCGTAGGTAGGCACATGCGTTTTTGCGTTTGATAAAAAGCCCGCGCGCAGCCTTCGCCAACCAGGGTGGCGGGTATCAGCTACGGGCGGGCGCGGTTATGCGAGTGCGAGCGGTGCAGTTCTTTTCCTATATCTTGCTGCTACGTTTCATGTAACACTCAATCAGACGCAAAATTCAGTACGCAGTATGAAAAAATTAGTACTTTCTTTAGGATTTCTACTCAGTATAAGCGCCGCTCAAGAGGCCAAAGCTCAAGCAGGTGCGTTAGTTAATCTTATTGGGTTAGGCGTGCGAGTTGGCACGAGCGCGGCCCTCAAGCACAAAGCCACGCCCGCGCAGATAGAAGCCGCTAAAGCTGCCAACGCCAAGACTGCCGCCGACCAGCAAGCCGCCGTGCTGGCCGCCGCAGCCCCCGCAGGGCCCAATGAACTGGTGATGCACCGCACGCCGGCCGACAAGCTGCCCAAGCAAGCTGCCGAGCAAATTACCAGCCTCGAAACCCAGCTGGAGCGCTGCCACGCCGCCATGCTGGCCAGCCCTACCGGCTCGGTCTGCTCGCCCGAGCAGCGCACTGCTATTCAGGAAGCAGCTGTGAATGTTGCCCGCGCCAGGCCCGGCTGGAACCTGCAACCCTACCAGCAGGAAATGGCCTTCTACCTAGCCGAAGACGCCCGCCGCCAGCAGCCCGCTGCACCGGCCGCGCCAACAGCACCAGCCACGCCTGCTACATCAGCTAATTAGCAGTAGCCCACCGCCAAAAATCAGGCCCGCCCCCGTCATTGCGTGGGAGCGGGCCTGATTTTTGGCGGTAAGTCAGCGGCACCTTTTTGTGTGTTAATTAACTACGAAAGAGCGCTTTCCCGGTGGGTATCACTTACGTTTGGTATTCCGCAATAGCCAAATGCCACCCGCTACTACGGCTGCCAAGCCAGCCACCACCGCTAGGTGGGGCACGGGCTTTTTGGCGGGGGTAGGGGCTGCTTTGGCAATGTCCGCATCGCGGAAGGGCTGGCCGCTGGTAGCAGCCAAAATCAGGCGGATAGTCTCGGCGGGCTGGTCCCACTGCGGCAGGTGGCCGCAATCGTCGAACCAGTAGAGGCGGGCATCGGGAAATTTTTCGAGCGCCAACTTCGATTGGTGGGGTAGGCACACCCGGTCTTGCCGGCCCCACCCAATAACCAGCGGCGCAGTAAGACTGCCTCGCGGTGCCCCCTGCTGCACCTCGCCGTAGGCTAAGCTGCGCAGCAATTCCTCAAACGAGGGTGCGTGGTTGTAGCTACGCAGCTCGTCGAGCACCACATGGGCTGGTATTTTCCACGGGTGAGCCGAGAACTGCGCCATCAATACCGTGCGCGACACCACATTGCCGACAAGCGCAGGCAGCACCGGCTGAATGGCGCGCACCAATTTTACCGACAGCGACACGCTGTGGTAGAACACCGGGATTTCCAGGCCCTGCCAAAATCCACCGGGGTTGAGCGACACCACCGTGCCCACTACCCCCCCGCGCCGGGCCAGCTCTAGCACCAGCCGCGCGCCCATCGAGCTGCCCACTACGTCGATACCCAACAGGTCGTGCTTGGTCAAAAAGGCCGTTACGGCATCGGCCAACGTACTAATGCTGACGGGACCCGCCAACGGGGGCGTGTCGCCAAAACCAGGCAAATCGACGGCGATAACGTCGCGCTCAATGGCGAGGTCATCCAAAATCAGTTGCCACGAGCGCCAATTGCTGCCAATTCCGTGCAGCAATAATAGTGGCTGACCGGCCCCGCGCCGGATGTAGTGCATGTCCATATATTTCTTAAAAAAGGGAGGGTAACCGGCTACCTGCCAGCCACTGCCGCGCCAGCCCAGCTGGTTGGGCATTGGGCGAGCACGCGGCTGCTCAACGGCGCAGGCCACGGCCAGGTTGTAGCGGCAGCCGGCGGGCATGGCCGCGGGGCAGGCAACAGTGGGGAACCTAGCGGCTCGTCTTTGCTTTTTTAGGGTGCTACTCGTCCCACCGCAGGCGTAACTTCGGGGTGTATTGCAGGAAATTCGGTCGCATGAAAATTATTAGCATTCGCTTCGCCAACCTCAACTCGCTGCCTGGCCCCTACCTCATCCGTTTCGACACGTCGCCGCTGGCCGACACGGGGTTGTTTGCCATCACGGGGCCTACGGGCGCGGGCAAAAGCACGCTGCTCGACGCCATCGCGGTGGGCCTCTACGGGCGGGTGCCGCGCCACGACCGGCAGGTGGGCGAAATGGTAAGCCGCCACGCGCCCTACGCGTTTTCGGAGGTCGAATTTGAGGTGCACGAAACCAACGCCGACACCGGCACCACCGACCGCGTGCGCTACCGCTCGCGCTGGGAAGTGAAGCGCAAAACCCGCGGCGACGACAAAGGCGGCCTCGGCCAGGACGCCATGTCGCTGGTTCGTAGCCCCTTGTGGGAGGCCGTCGTGAGCGGCAAAGAGGCCGTGCCGGCGAAAGTGGGCGAGCTATCGGGGCTAGATTTTGGGCAGTTTGAGCAAGCTGTGCTCCTGAGCCAGGGCAAATTTGCGCGCTTCTTGCATGCCCCCGAAAAGGAGCGCAGCGCCCTGCTCGAGAAGATGACCAACGTGGGCATCTACTCGCGGCTGTCGGTGGCGGCATTTGAAAAAGCCAAGGAGGAAGAGTTAAAGACCAAGCTCTTGCAAGAGCGGCTAAACGCTACCCGCCTGCTAACCGAGGAGGAGCGCCACCACCTGGCAGCCCAGCTTGATACCCTTAACGAAGAAACCGAGCAACACCACGAAGAAGAGCAGGAGCTAAACGTGTGCCTGACTTGGCGCACCATTCTGGACCAGCTCGATAAGCAGCTGCGCGACACCGCCCGCGAAGTAGCAGCCCTGCGCCAAGCCGACGAAACCTTGCAACCCGAGTTTGCCCGGCTGGCCGGCCACCAGCGCGCCAATGCCAAGGAGCTGGCTACCCCCCTCGCGCTAGCGGAGGTAGCCCGGCAAGCTTTGGAAAGTGGCACCGAGCAACTGGCGCAGCTTCAGCAAGCCCTACCCCACCTCGCCGCGGCCACCGCCACCGCCGAAAACACTTTGGCTGCAGCTACTACGGCTCACCTGGCGGCGCAAGCCACCGAAAACCGCCTGCGGCCTTTATTAGAGGAAGCCCGCACGCAGGATGCCGCCATTGCCAGCACGCGGCAGCAACTAATTAAAAACCAAGCTACTCACACGCAAAACCAGGCGGCGCACGTGCAAGCGCAAGCCGCCTGGCACCAGCAGGCGAAGGAGCTGCAAGGCTTGGCCGCGCAGCAAACCACGCTCGACAACTGGCTTATCGCCCACAGCCACGAGGTGGATTTGAAGAGCCAGCTTAATGCGCTGAACCGCGAAATCATCGACCTGCAAGCGGCGCAGAAGGAAGTGGCTACCCGCGAAGCGCGCCGCCACGAGCTGCTTAAAAACCAGCAGGCCATTGTGGCTGACCTCAGCCGCCAGCGCCGCTTCGAAGCCGAGGCTTTGGCGCAGCAGCAAGCCATTAAGGACGAAGGCCAGCCCTGCCGCACCGAGCGCGATGCGCTGCTGCGCGACACTACCCCCACCGAGCTAGCCCAGCGCGCCGACGACCTCACGGCCTACTTGCAGGGCCTGCAACAAGTATTGCCGCAGGCTACGGCAGCCCACGAGCACCAGGCCCGCGCTACCGCGTTGGCTGCCCAAATAGAGCAGGCCGCGCCGACTTTAGCAACGACCGAAACCAGCGTTGGCCACCTCGAAACCCGGCGCGCCGACGGGCAGCGGCTGCTCGACAGCCTCCGGCGCGAGCTGCGCATGCAACAGGCGCTGGCTGACCTCAATACCCACCGCCACCAGCTGCAAGCCGGGCAGCCCTGCCCGCTGTGCGGCGCCGTGGAACACGCGTTCGCCGCCGACTTTGCCGCCGATGCCAACGCCCAGGAGCTACAAGTAGCTGCCCAGCAGCAATCGCTCACGGCCCTTGATGAAGAGCTGCGCACTTTGGCCCAAGACCTTACCCGCCGCCAAACCGAGCAGCGCCAGCGCCAGCAACAGCGCCAAGAAGCCACCGACGCGGCCGAAGCCGCGCGCCGCCAGGCACACGAGTTGGCGGCCGCGTTAACCTTGCCGGGTGCCACCCCTACCCTACCCCAACCCGCCGACCCTGCCGCCGTGCGGGCGCTGCTAGCTACCACTGCTGCCGAACAAGCCGCCGCGGTGGCCAACCGCCGCCAGCTCGCCACGCTGGATGAAAAGCTGGCTGTTCTGCGCGAAAAATACCTGGCGGCCGGCACCACAGCCACCGCAGCGCAGGCTGAAATCCGGCTCGTTTTGCAACGTCAAGACGTTACAAATCTGGAAATAAGCAAGCTCGCTGCCGAGCTGGAGCACTGGCGCGAGCAGGCCGAGATTTACCAAAGCACGGTGCAGGATTTGCTAGGGCCTCACCAATTGGCGCTGCCTGCCCGGCCGCCCTACGATGGCGTGCTGGCTACGCTAGAAGACCGCGCTACGTACTACGAAGCCCAGCGCACTGCCCTAGCCACCGGGCGCGAAATATTGCTAGAACGCAACACTCAGCACAAAACGCAGGGCGAAGAACTGGCCCGCCAGCAAGTGCAGCTGGCCGCTGCAACCGCTACCATCGCGGCCGAGCAGCAGGCTTTGGAGCAACAGCAGGCAACCCGCCTGGCACACTACGCCGGCGCCGACCCAGCCGCCAAAACCGAGCAGCTACGCCAGCAAACCGAGCAGCTGGCCAGCGCCGTGCAGCTGGCCGAGCGCCAGCACGCCCGGCAGCAGCAAGAGTTAGCTATCAAGCAAAACACCCTCGATTCGCTCCAAGCTCAGCTGGAAGCGCACCGCGCGGCTCACACCGAGCGCCACGCCGAACTAGCAGCGGCGCTGGCGGATGCTGGGTTTGCCAGCGCCGCCGAGGCCCAAGCCTTGTTGCTACCCCCCGCCGAGGCCGAGCGCCTGCACCAGCGCCGCCAAGACCACCTCACGGCTAGCGCCGCGGCGGCCCGGCGCCTGGCCGACCTTACCACCGAGCAGCACCACCACGCTGAAGCGGGCCTTACCCCCCTCAGTACCGCTGAGCTCACGGCCCAGTTGAATGCGCTGTCGGCGGCCGATGATATTTTGCAGCAGAAGCTCGGCGCGCTCAGCAGCCAACTGGCCCAGGACGATGCCGCCCGCCAGCAGCAGGCCGAAGGCCTGCGCGAATTGCTAAATCGCCAACGCGAAGAAGAACGCTGGAAAGACCTGGCCGAACAAATTGGCTCGGCGCGGGGCGACAAGTTCAGCCAGTTTGCGCAAGGCCTGACGCTCAGCCACCTAGCGCGGCTGGCCAACTTGCGCCTCAAGCAACTTACGGGGCGCTATACCATTCTTAAAACGCCCAACCGCAACCTGGAGCTGCAAATTATCGACCACGACCAGGCCGACACCGTGCGCCCCATGGCCTCGCTGTCGGGGGGCGAAAGCTTTTTGGTGAGCCTGGCTTTAGCTTTAGGCCTGAGTGAGTTGGCGGGTTACAAGGCGCGCATCGAGTCGCTATTTATCGACGAAGGTTTTGGCACACTCGACCCCGACGCCCTCAACACGGCCCTCGACGCGTTGGAGCGCCTTCAGCATTCGGGCAAAATGATTGGCGTGATTTCGCACGTGGCCGACCTCAAAGACCGCATCGGCACCCAGATTCGGGTGCAGCCCGGCGCCGGCGGCAACAGTACCGTGCGCGTTGTGGATGTGGTAGGCACCGAAACGAGTTGCGCCGTGTGATAAAACACCGCCTACTAAGGGTGACGTTATTACTTACTCATTGCCCTACCCCTCGCACTTCGGCCCAGGTCCAATATTTTTTGGGCTGCACGCCAAGATAACCTTGGCGTAAGTAGGCCACTACTTCGGCCTCTACTGCGCTGGCAGCCAGACTAGAGGCGTAGATGGGCCGCCCGTCGGGGTCAGCGTAGCGCTCGGCTTTGGTGAGCGGCCGGCCGGCCAGCCGCAGCAGCGGCCCGGTATCGGTGAGGCCATCGGCTGCCCAGCGGTAATTGCTCTTTTCCAGCTCGTTGAGGCGAGTAGCCAGCGCAGCCAGGGGTAGGCGCGGCAGCGTAGGCCGGCTTTCGAGGTCAATCCAGGTCGTGTATTTACACTCCAGTTCGTAGCGCTGGCCGTCGTATAGACTCAGTACATAGTCGAAGCCCGCGGTGGGGCCAAACAAGGCATAGTAGGGCACCGGCGCGGGCGTGCGCACCACTACTAGGCCAATCTCTGGGTAGTTAGCACGCTGGGTAAGTGGCCCTTGCAATACCGCTACAGCCTGCTGCACGCGCGCATATTCGGGCTGCCAAGCGGTGCGGCCGGCCTCGGAATGGCGCAAAACTTCGGCGAAGCGCGGCAGAAACCAGGCAAATTTTTCGGCCGAAGCCTCGTCTTCGCGCCGGCGGCGGGCAGGCGCGCCAAATGGCTCGTAGAAACGCGCTTTTTCCTCGGCATTCAGCCAGCACACCAGCTGCAAGGCTTGGTTGGCCAAGGGGTTTTGCCAGTCTATTTCCCGAAAATCGCCTAGCGCTGCCACCAGCCGTAGCAGTGCTTCGTGGGCCAGCGCCAGCTCGGGGTTGAGCAGCGCCCATACCCCAATAAAGCCGTCAATATCAAAGTGATTAGCCGTTACCGCCTCGGCCGCTAGGCCGGGGGTAGCGGGCTGGTGCAGCGCCCGCAGGCACGAACCCGCACTGGTATCGTCGCGCAGGTGGAGGGGGGTAGCGGCCCCGCGCCAGTGCGCCAGCGTGAGGGCCGCGCCCAGCCCGGTGCTGTCTACTACTATCGTCGGCTGCCGCCGCAGTTCGCCAAACGGCACAAATTTTCGCATATTCTAAGCTTGTTTCGGCGGGCCAGCAGGACGGGTGCTATGCTTAATTACTTCCCCGTCGGTTGCGGATTTTTTCTACCTTGTTTTTCCGAATCCAGCGCAAGTAGTCCTGCAATTCTTCGGCCGTGCGCAAGGCCTCTACGGTCTGATAGTGCTGAGCCAACTCCTTGTTGGTTAAGAAACGGTGCACACTGCTGTGGCAAGGCTGGCACAGGTCTACGGTGTCGCCGTAGCGGCCACCTTCCTCGCGGGGCACTAGGTGGTGGCGGCTGGTGTGCTGCACTTCGCGCTCGCAAAGGCTGCACGTGGTGGCAGTGGCGCGCTGGGCGCGGGCGGTGGCTTCGGCGGCGGCTTGCCGCATTTGCTGGCGACGCAACATAGACAAAACGGGCGCCGATAACGGACCGGCATTAAGCCAATAGTAACAGTAAGTGGCGCTTGTGAGTTGCGTCGTATCGTTCCGTTTACTTACCTTGACCACCGATTGCCAACTCCCCAAACAATTAGTTTTTGTTTCTTCATCTTCCTTCTTAAACAATTTTTATTTTTTCTCGAATGAACCCAATTTCTACTCCTCCTACCTCCACTACGAAACGCTTGCAGCAGTTGCTTTTCAGCGCTTTGCTGCTGACTTTCAGCGCATTTGCTCAGCCTGCCCATGCCCAGACCTGGATGGTATCTACTACGGCCTACATTAAGCTTGGGATATTAGATAAATTCAATTCGCTCGGCGGCTACGAGGCCACTTTCTTTGTGACCGACGAAAAAACTCAAGCCCAGTATATGTTAACCAAGCAGATACCTAAAGGCGAGAGCGGTGTAGACGTATTATTTCCGAGCGAGCCCAGCGAACCCGAGTATTTTAAGAACATGAAGGGGACGTCGGCGCAGCCCACACCGGGCCGCTACACCTGGGAGTGCCGCGTGAACGGCAAAAAGGCTGTGGGCGGCCGGTTTACGTTCCCCGAAACGGCCAACGACATCAACGTGATTGGGCAGCGCTAGCCAGCTGGGGGTAGGGCTAGCGCGCTACCCCCGCACAATGCGCATGTAGGGCACCTCGGTGGGCAGGGGGCCCAGCAAATCGGCGAGGGCCTGCAAAAACCGGCCGGTGGTATCGGGCCGGCCCGCCGGAGGGCCGGGCGCGTGGTGGCGGTGGTGCTCACCGCGCAGCTCGCCCAGCATGGTGGGGGTGCCGGCCTCGTCGGGGCTGCGGCCCAGGGTTGCCTCCAGTAAAAAATAGCGGGGTAGGGCTTCGTCGGCTAGCACCGGGTCGTCCTCATCGGGCTCGTCGTCGTCGGGAATGCGCGATTGGTCGTCGGGGTCATCGGCGTGCTCGTACACAATGGCGGCTAAGTGCGCCTCGCCGGTGGCTTGGGGCGCGGGTAGCTGCAAAAGCGCTGTGGCTCGCCCGGCCACCGTGTGCCAGCTCAGGTGCAGGCCCCGCGGGGCTACCCGCTCGCGGGGGGGTAGGCTTTCGGCGGCCTTATCCCAGATGTAGAGCAGCAATTCGCGGGCTAGTAGGGGGTCGTTCAGCTCGCGGCGCACGGCGGCCGGGCGCCGCCACACCAGCTGGGGCAGCATGGTATAGGCAAAATGGTAAGGGTGCGGGCGGGCCATCAGAAGTAGTTAGCAGCGAGCTGTTAACAAAGAGTAGTGAGCAAAGGGCAAGTGGGCAGCGAGTGCCGGGCAGCCGCAAAGGTAAAACCCGTCGCCAGGGCAAAACGCTGGCGGAGCTTACCAACTGGCGGGTAAATTCTCATTGCGCTTGGCTTACTGCCTGCAAGGCCTGCCATAATACGTCGGCGCTGCGCGCCCAGGCAAAGCGCTGCACATTGTGCAGCCCGGCGGTGCGCAGGCGCTGGCGCAGGTCGGTATCGAGCGCCAGGCGGCGTAGGCCGTCGGCAATGGTGGGGGGGCTGTGCGGGTCGCAGAGCACGGCGCCTTCGGGGCCACCGGCCACCTCGGGCAGCGACGATACGCTGGACGTGAGCACCGGGCAACCGCTGGCCTGCGCCTCTACCACTGGCAAGCCAAAGCCTTCAAAGAAAGGCACGTATGCCGTGGCCAGGGCCGCCGCATAGAGGCTAGCTAGCTCGGCCTCGCTCACGCGGCCCGTAAACCGGACGGCCGCTTTTACTGCGGTTGGCAGGCTCTGGTAGGTGGTGAAAAGCGGGCCCGTTTGCCAGGCATCGCGGCCTACTAATAGCAGCTGCACCTCGGTGGTTTCTACCCCCCCAGCTTGCTTAAACAGCGCAAACGCCTGGAGCAAATGCTGCAAATTCTTGCGGGGCTGCAACGCCCCTACGAATAAAAAGTAGGGCTTGCCCTGGCTAAACTGCTGGCGGGTGGCAGCTTGCTGCGCCGGGCTTTGGGGGCCAAAATGCTGGGCTGGCGCATTGTACGCCACCAAAATGCGGTTGGCGGGCAAGCCGTACTGCTGCGCAATGTCGAGGCGGGTAGCGTCGGACACGGCCACCAGGCGCTCGGCGGCCCGGGCAAAGCGCGGCATAAAATAGGCGTAGTAGCGCCGCACAACGCTACCCACATCTTGGGGGCGGTGCAGGTACGCCAGGTCGTGCACTACCAGTACGCGGGGCACGCGGGTGCCGAGCGTGGTCATGCCCTCGGGCGAGAGCAGCGCCGCGGGGCGGTGCAGCCGCAGCCACAGTGCCACGGCACCTTCGTACCAGGCCAGCATCAGCAAGGGGTGGCGGGCGGGGGGTAGCAGCACGTGCGGCACCACGTTGGAGCCCAACAAGTAACGCGCATCGTAAGGCCGGTCGAAGAGCAGGTGAAACGTGCAGTTGGGGTGCTGCTGTACCAAGCAGCGCAGCGTTTCAAACGTGAAGCGGCCCAGCCCTTCGAGGTGGCCGCCGGGCAGCAGGAAACGAGCGGTAACGGCAATGTGCATGCGGGTTTCGGGGTTCGTGGCAGGTCGTTTTGCGGGGTACGGCAGGTGCTCTACTTAATGAACGGGCTCACCCATAGCTGCTAATTAGAGCCTGCTTTGAATTCTTAATTAACATCAAATACGCCTTAAATAAGGCAGGGGAAATCTATAAAATGCCCGCTGTAGGTCAGCCTTGGGCTACCTAACCGGGAGTTAGAAGCAATTTATCTACCCTCCACGTGAGACTAGCCGCCCCAAGAAACGACGAAACTACTGGCCTACTTCGGCCGCAGCTGTTGCAGCTCGCGGCGTTGCACTAGTCCGGTAGCCAGCAGCAGCCCAGCGAATACGACCGTCATCAAGCCGGTTTCGAGCCACCAGCTGAGGCCTAGGTAAGTGCGCGCCAGGTACCAGCCGCCGCACAGCAGCCCAAACGCCAGCGCCAGCCGGGCCAAAATGTGCCACGGCACCGCCACCGGCATGCGCCGCCGCACCAGCCACACGTAGCCGCCCGACACCAGCAAAGCACTAAGCAGCGTGTTGAGGGAAGCCGCCACCGCGCCGTACTTGGGCAGCGTAAGCAAGTTGAGGCCGAGGTTGAGGGCAATGCTCAGGGCCACGAGCCAGCTGACGGCTTTTTGGTGCTGGGTACTGGTGAGCAACGTGCTGTAAATGGCGAAAAACGCCTGTACCAGCACGTTGAGAAACAATATTTTGAGGCACACCACCATGTGCGCTACCTCGGGGCCGGTGCTGTGGCCAAACTGCCAGAACAAGACTTCGCCCCGAAACAGCACGAAGGCCACCACGAGCAGCAGCGGCACCGCCGCTACCCGCTGCCCCACCCACAGCAGCTGGCGCAGCTCGCGCGGGCGGGCCGCGGCGTGGGCAAAGCGGGCAAAAAACAGCGGCAAGACCGTCCAGGCATACATCATGGCGGCGTCGAGCCAGCGGTAGGCACCGGCGTAGTAGCCCGCCTCGCGGGCCGACGACAGCCGTTCGAGCAGCACCATATCGACCCGCTCGTTGATGCCGTAGAGCAGGGCGATGAAGGCAAACGGCAGACTGCTGCGCAGCAGCGGCTGCACGGCGGGCCAGCGCGGCCAGCGGTGCGGCAGCGCCCCAAACAGCCGCCGCAAGAGCCCAAAAAACAGCACCGCCGTAAACGTCGAGGCCACCAGCCGGCTACCCACGTAGGTAGCCAGCCCCAGGCTACCCCCCACTAGCAGCGCCGCCACCAATGCCAGCGCTACCAGCTTCTCAAACACCGAGAGCACAGCATCGGTGTTGAAGTGCTGGCGGGCTTGCACCGGCGCCCGCAAAAACTGCCCGTACTGCGTGAGCAGCAGCCCCGCGCCCACCGCCGCCAGCAGTTGCAGCTGCGCGCCGCGGTAGCCCAGCAGCCAGCCCACACCCAGCAGCGCGCCCATGGCCGCCACCGTAAGCAGCCCGCGCAGGGGCAGCAGGGTAGGAAAATGCCGATGCGCAAACTCGGGCTCGCCGGCCAGGCGCTGCACCGTAAACTGGGTGAGGCCGAGGTCGGTGAAGGAGGCGATGACGACGGTGAGGGCCGAGCAGGCGGCAATCAGCCCGTAGGTGGCGTGCCCCAGCCGGTCCTGCACCACGTTCTCCAGGATTACCCAACCGGGCTTTACCAGCAGGTTGAGCACGATGGCGAGGCTGATATTGCCGAGAAAGCGTTTAATTGCGAGCAGCGATAATGGCCTGGGCCGGTGAACGCGCAAAGATAATCCGCTGCTAGGGCTGGCAGCGGATTATCTTTGCCGACTACCCTTCGGGCCGCTTCGGCGTTCTAGCCGGCCTGCCTCGGCAGTACTTTACCCGCCTCTATGTTGCCAGATTCAGTATCCCCATTCTCCCTCGCCGGCCTGCGGGCCATTTTTCATCGCTGGAAATACTTACTGGGGCTGGCCGCCGGGCTGGCGGCTGTCGGCAGCATTATCGTGGTGCTGGCCCTGCCCAATATCTACAGCTCGACGGCCGTTTTTCTGCCTACCTCCCCCCAAAGCGCCGACCCTGACCGCCTGGTAGAAGGCGGCGGTAATAAGCTGGAGCTGGGCGTGCGGGCCGAGGATTTAGACCGGATTCTGACCATTGGGCAGTCGCTGCCGGTAGCCGAGCTCATGATTCGGAAGTTCAACCTCTACAAGCACTACGACGCGGGCCAGCCGGGCACCGATGCAGTCGAAAACCACGTGCTAGGCGAGTTCAACAGCAATTTTAACATTGTGCACAACGAGCGCGATGCCATCGAGCTCACGTTTCAGGACCGCAACAAGCAGCTGGCCGCCAACATAGCCAACGCCATGGTGGCGGCCATCGACTCGGTGAACCAGCAACTGACTCTCGACAACCGGCGCACCGTGCTGGCCTTATACCGCAACCGGGCCGCCGACCTGGGCCGCCGCTACGCCACCACCCGCCAGCGCCTCGAAGTCATGCGCCGCCGCTACGGCGTGTTTGGCCTCGAGCAGCAGGGCCGCTACTTGAGCAAGGCCGTTATCGAAACCGAGAAGGAGCTGCAAGTGGCCGAGGGCGGCGGGCCGGGTAGCGTGCCGGGCCTGCGCCGGGCATTGCGCGGCCTCACCCGCGCCGATGGCGGCAACCTCATCAACCTCGAAGGCTGGACGCTGGGCGCCGACTCGGTGAACCTAATGAGCGGCCGCCTCATCGATTTGCAAACCCGCTACATCAGTGCCCAGGGCGTATACGAGCAGGCCGAAACGTCTTTGCGCAGCCGGGTATCGTCGCTCTACCTCATCCAAAAAGCCTACCCCGCTACCCGCAAGAGCAAGCCGCTGCGCACGGTTATCGTGCTGGGCTCGGTGCTGCTGACCGTGGCGCTGTGCCTGTTCTTGATAATGCTGCTGGAGCTTTACCGCCGGCCGGCTCGGGCGGGCCTGCGGGGGTAGGCCGCAACTAAAACACCATAACTTTCTGCTGTTAAAGCCATTCAAATAGTTGGAGGTAAAAAGGAGCGTCATGCTGCGCCTGCCGAAGCATGAGATGCACTGGTGATTTTTTCAGCCTTCCCAAGCAGCTTCATTCTTTTTATTCTGCACTATGCGCCAACTGTTGCTGCGCCTGCGGCCCGCCGATATCAGCCAGTGGTTGTTTTTAAGTTTTGTGGGGCTGCTGGTGGGCAGTGGCATGCTGGCAGGGCTGTGGCAGCAGCCGGCGCTGCTAGTGCCGGCGCTGGCGGTGCTGGGCCTGGTGCTGGTGTTCACGCGCTGGCACTGGTGTTATTACTTATTATTTCTGACGCTCCCTTTTTCGCACGAAATCAGCCTGCCGGGCGGGCTGAGCATGGACGTGCCTTCCGAGCCGCTGTTGCTGGTGCTGCTGGCGTGCGTGGTATTGACCCTGGCGCTGCGGCCCGGCCAAGTGCCGCGCCACGAGTGGCGGCACCCCTTGGTAGTACTACCCCTGCTGATGCTGGCCTGGGCGGCGCTGGACATCTACTTTTCTACCAGCACGTTAAAATCTGCTAAATACGTGCTGGCCAAGTGTTGGTACCTGGCGCCTTTTTTGGGGGGTAGCCTGCTGCTGCTGCGCCGGCCTGCCGATTTTTGGCGCCTGGCCGCTTGCTATGTGGGCGCCACCGTACTGGCCCTGGCCTGGATATTGCCTCGCCACGCCAGCCGGGACTTCAGCTTTGGCAAGGTAGGCTGGGCCATTCAGCCTTTCTACCTGAACCACGTTATTTATGCCACGGCGCTGGCTTTGCTGCTGCCGCTGGCTATAGGCCTGGCCGCGCAGGCCGCTACCAAGGGGCGCCGCCGGCTGTGGCTGTGGGCCGCCGGGCTGCTGTTTTTTGGGTTGATGACGTCTTATACGCGGGCCTCGTGGCTGGCGCTGCCCGTGGCGGGACTGCTGTACGGGGCGCTGCGCCTGCGCCTGACGCGGGTGGTGCTGCTGGCCACGGCCCTGGGCATGGCCGGGGCAGCGGCTTACTTCGTGAGCAATGATAATTTCATGCGCTACGCGCCCGATTTCGACAAAACGGTGTGGCACGGCAGCAACTTCGAGGCTCACCTCGAATCGACGTATAAGCTCCAGGATGTGTCGGGTATGGAGCGCATTTACCGCTGGGTGGCCGCTGCCCGCATGGTGGCCGACAAGCCGTTCACCGGCACCGGGCCCGCCACGTTTTACCCGCAGTACAAGCGCTATACCATCACGAGCTTCCGCACCTACGTGAGCGCTAACCCCGAGCGCTCGACCACGCACAACTATTTTCTGCTGCAACTAGCCGAGCAAGGGGTGCCGGGCTTTGTGTTGTTTTGCACGCTGCTGGCGGTGGCGCTGCTCCGGGCCGAGCGCCTGTACCACGCCAGCGCAGCGCGGCCCGAGGTGCGGCGTATTGTGGTGGCCGTCACGCTGTCGCTGGTCATTATTGTGTTTCACCTGTTCTTGAATGAGCTGGTGGAAGTCGATAAAATCGGCTCCATCTTCTTTGTGAGCCTAGCTATGCTGGTTCGCTGCGAAACCTGGCTGCGCGAGGCGCCGCCCACGCTGGGCTAGCGCACGAGAAACTGCCGGGGTAGCCCCAGCGAATCGGGCTGCCAGCCTTGCCGCCGGGCGCGGGCCCGCACCGCCGTTTCGTATACCTGCTCGTTGAGCATCGCCAAACTGGCCACAAACAGCACTCCGTTCTTTTTGCCATTCAGCTCTAGCAGGAGGTAGCTGCGCTGCCCTAGCCAGTACCAGTGGTTGGGGAGGGTATCGGGCCGGGCAGGGCCGTAGAGCGCGCTGAGTTGCTGCAAGGTTTGCTGCACCGCCGCCGCTGAGGTTAGCGCTATATCGACGCCAATAAACCGGTTTTGGCGAAACCAGTAGGCGGTGGGCGGGCCTACCCCGTGCCACTGCGTGGTATCAGCAGGGCGGCTGTAGAGCCGCGTGGTGCGCCAGCGCCGGCCCACGCCCGTAAAGCGCCGCGCAAACCCGACTATTTGCGTGGCGGGCTCGCCAAACCGCACGCCCCCTACCCCACCTTCCACATCTAGCCGAGTGGCGGCGGGCGGGGCTTGCAGCAGGCCCGCGGCCAGAAGCCAGAAGCTGAGCAATCCATTCATGCCCTACCCCCCTATTTCACCCGCAGGCTGAGCAGCGTTACGTCGTCGGCAAATTGGTCGCCGCTGGCGTTGAACTGGCGAATGCAGCTCAGCAGCTCTTGGTGCAGCTTGGGCAGCGGCAGGTAGCGGGTGCGGCGCAGCACGTCCAGCACGCCTTCTTCCCCAAATTCTTCCTGCTGCTCGTTAAATACTTCGGTGAGGCCGTCGGTGTAAGTAAACAGCAATGAGTGCGGCTCCATGCGCGCCAGCCCCACTTTAAAGGGTGGCAGCTCGGGCATGATGCCCAGCATCACGGTGCCGTCGTGCAGCAGTTGGGGCGGGCCAGTATCGGGCAGCAGTAGGGGGTCGTTGTGGCCAGCGTTCACGTATTCCAGCACTTGGGTGCGGCGGTGGTAAAGGCCCAGGAAGACGGTAATAAACTTCTCGCCGCCCGCGTTGCGAAAAATTAAGTGATTGAGCTCCTGCACAATGGTTATCAGGTCGGCGTCGGTGCGCAGCAGCGTGCGCAGGCCCGCCTGAAAGTTGGACATCAGCAGCGAGGCCGGCATGCCTTTGCCGCTCACGTCGGCCACGCACAGCAGCAGGCGGTCGGCGTCAATCTCCACCACGTCGTAGTAGTCGCCCCCAATTTCGGTGTGCGGCTGGTAGGTAGCGTGCAGCGCCACGTGCGCATTGTTGGGCATTTTCTGCGGAAAAAGCAACTGCTGCACTTGCTGGGCAATCTCGATTTCGCGGCGCACAGCGGCCTCGGCCATCAAAGAGGTTTCGCGCTGGCGGGCCAAGCGGCGGTTAGACACCGCCCCGAGCAGAATATTGCTCAGCGTTTCCAGAAAGGCCAAAGCCTCGCTGCTGGCGTAGTCGCCCTGGGTAGTGCCCACAAACACGAGGGCCTGCACGGCCTCTTGCTGGCGCACCGGCACCAGCAGCTCAAAGGGCTGCCAGTCGGGGCCCAAACCCAAGCTTTTTACCTCACACGGGCCACGGAGGCACCACCGGCTGGCCTCAGCTGGCGCAAAATGCGAGTTGGTACGGAGGGCCGTGCCGAAGTTTACCTTCAGCTGAAAAATACCTTCTTCTAGCACGTACAGCGCCAGCTTGCGCACGCCAAGCTGCCCAATCAGGGTAAATTGGTAAATCTTGTATAAGTCAGCCTCGGTCGAGTCGTGGGTAATGGCCTGCGTAATTTCGAGCAGAGCCCCCAGCTCCCGCTCTTTCAGGAAGAGGCGTTTTTCGAGGCCAACTAGCGCGTCGGTTTGGGGCATAAAGCGGAAGTAGGAATCGGCACCAATAAAATATAAAGTCGAAAGTAACCCACACCCGCCTACTTCCCAACAAAGCTACGACGCCTACCCCCCGGCCACCGGGCGAGGCCTAGGTAAGCAGCGTTTTGGGGTCGAAGGCATCGCGCAGGCCATTGCCCAGCAGGTTGAAACTCAACACCAACAAGCTGATGGCCAAGCCCGGCAGCAGCGTTAGCCACAGGCCGGCCTGGGTGCCCAGCAGGTCGTAACCCTCTTTCACCATCAGGCCCCAGCTGGGGGCTGGCGGCTGCACGCCCAGCCCCAGAAAGCTTAGGCCAGCTTCGAGCAAGATGGCGGCGGCAAAATTGCTGGTTGCCAGCACAATGAGCGGCCCGCGCAGGTTGGGCAGCAGGTGCACAAAAATGAGCCGCCAAGTAGGTAGCCCCAGCACCCGCCCGGCCTCGATAAACGTGGCCGAGCGCAGGCCCAATACCTGGCCGCGCACTACCCGGGCCACATCGACCCACATGGTAAGGCCCACGGCTACGAAGCTGACCCACACGCCTTTGCTATCCAAGGCCAGCGAAATGCCAATCACCAGCATAATGCCCGGAATGCTCCACACCACGGTCATTAGCCCCAGCAGCAGGCTATCTACCCAGCCGCCAAAGTAGCCGGCTACGGCCCCTACCCCCACCCCCAGCGCCAACGAAATAAGCACCGCCACCAGCCCGATACCCAGCGAAATACGCGTGCCCAGCAGCAGGCGGCTCAGCTCGTCGCGGCCGGCTTTGTCGGTGCCCAGCCAGTAGGTGCGGGTAAGCGTGTGCGGGGCCGTAGCGGACACTACCTCGTCGCGCAGCTGTGGCGGCTGGCCGTGCAGCCACACCTGCCACAGGCTGGCAGGGGGCGCGGCGGCCGCATCGGGCGCTTGCCGCAGCGTAGCCGTAAAGCCCGGCGGCTGCTTTTGCAGCTGCACCAGGCCGTTGTTGGCGTTGGGCGAGTTGTCGGGCAGCACCCAGTAGCCGAGCAGCGCCACCAGCGCGCACAGGAGAATGAAGCCTAACCCCGCCACGGCGGGGCGGTTGGCCCACAGGCGCTGGCGCACGTAGTAGCCCGGCGTGCGGGCCGGCGCGGGCACCACCACGGCCGTATCGGGGGCGGCGGGCTGAGCGGTGGGGGCAGCCACAGCTAGCGGGTATTGTGTTGCAGCAGCCCCTCCTTAGAGGCGAGGTAGCTGGCATCCTGGCCCAGGGCGCCGAACGAGGTAGGCTCGTAAGCCAACTCGGTATCGGGGTCGGGCCAGTAGTAGCGCACTAAGCCTTGCTCAAGCAGGCGGCCCAACAGGGCCAGCAGCTCGGGGGCGGGCAAGGCAGTTTTTTCGAGCAATACCCGGAAAGGCGTAACGAAGTACAGCTCGTCGAGCAGGTCAAATTCAGCGTCGGTCATGGCCCACAAAAATAGGGGCAAATAACTACTACCCCGCCAAGTGGGGGGTAGCCCCGCTTGGCGGGGCGGAGCCAGAGCGCGGTAGCTACTCATCAGCTAAGCAAGGAGTGGCGAGCATCCGTATTTCGCTAACACCGGCGACGGCGAACTTAAGCAAAACACGGATTTATTTCTACGTGTTTTTCAACGGCGTTTCGGAACGGCTTGGGCAATTAAAAAGCGGTGCATAATGGATGTATAAGCTGTGTTTTCTATTGCGAAAGCCCTATAAATAATCTTAAAACTAATGTCAAAGACCCTAAATAAGCCATGAAACAATTTGAATAGTTATAATAGTTACACAGCTATCCGCCAAGGTATCTAACCCTTACTGCTGCTACCAGGTTAGCTACCTAATAGCCACAGGCTTAGGATAACAGCTTGGTATCCAAGCAATGCCTGGCGAAAAACACGTATTTTTTATTGCGTTTAAATATACAATTTTGGGAACAGTAACCCTATCTTAGGGGCTCGTCCCCGGGCCACTACGGTGGCTTGGCTCGGTGCAAGAGCGGGCGCCATTATTGGCAACACCTTCTCAACAGTAATCCGAATGCCACTAGCTGCCTCTTAATCTATGGCTAAAGCGATTACTTATTTTACGGATACTCCTGCGGAGGGGCTGTCGCTCGACCTGCCCAGCCTGCTGCAAACGATGCCCTGGGCCGTGCTGCTGCTCGATGCCGCGGGCATTGTGCGCTTGGCCAATGCGGCCGTTGCTGCCGTGTGGGGCTTGGCGCCGGCCGTGCTGCAAGGCAGCCAACTAGGCGAGCTGCTGCCTGCCGCTACCTACCCGGCCCTGCATGCGCTGCTGGCCGCCCCGGCCCCGGCGCACGGCGAATGCTACCTGCCCCACTGCGCGCAGTGGCTGGCCCTCTCAACGGCGCAGCTGCCCCAGGGGCTGGCCCTGTACGGGCACGACATCACGGCGCTGCGGCGCACCGAAGCCGAGGCCCACGAGCAGGCCCACCTGCTGGCCAGCATTTCGAATGCCACGCCCGACCTCATTTATATCACTGACCTGCAGACGCATAGTGTGAGTTATGCGAGTGGCCACGTGCAGGCGCTGCTGGGCTACTCGCCCGCGCAACTGTATGCGCAGGGCCCGGCAGCCTTTGGGCACATCCTGCACCCCGACGACCAGGCCCTGCGCCTGGCCCACCTACAAGCCTGCGTCCTCCTCCCCGACGAGCAATTGCTGACCCAGGACGTGCGCCTGCGCCTGGGCGATGGCCGCTACCACTGGTTTCGGCTGCGCGACCGGGCCTTTCGGCGCGGGGCCGATGGGCGCGTGAGCCACAGCATTGGCATTGCGCAGGATGTGCAGGCCGAGCGCGAAGCCACCGACCGGCTGCACCAGCACCACGAGCTGCTGCTCGGCGTATTTGCCAGCGCCCAGGTGGGGCTTAGCTACCAGCAGGCCGTGCGCGACGAGCAGGGGCAGCTGCTCGATTTTCGGCTGCAAACCCTGAATTCGGCCAGCCTAGTGGCCGACCACCAGTCGGGGCTGGGGCAGGGCGAACTGCTGTCGGAAGCCCTACCCCACCTGCGGCAGCACGAGCTGTGGGGCAAGTTTACGGAGGCGCTGGCCACCGGCCAGCCCATGCGGCTCGAAACCCACTACCAGCACGCCCAGCTTTCGGCCTGGCTCGATGTGTCCATTACCCCGCTGGGTGATGGCCTCATTCTCAGCTCGCTCGACATCAGCGCCCGCAAGCAGGCCGAACTGGAGCTTCAGCACAAAAACAGCATTTTGGAGGCGGTGTACGGGGCGGCGCTCACCGGCATTCAGGTGCTGCAAAGCGTGCGCGACGCGGCGGGCGAACTCGTCGATTTTGAGTGGGTATACGCCACGCGGGCTGCCGAGGCGCTCCTTGGCCAGGGCCCGCTGGTGGGCCGCCAGCAGGCCGCCACCTTGGCTCCTACCCCCCCGCTGGCTACCTGGGCCCAGCAGCAGCAAGTGGTGGCCACCGGCCAGCCGGCCGAGCACGAAATGCCCTACCCCCTGCCCAGCAGCTGCACCTGGCTGCGGGTGCTACTGGTGCCGTTTGGCGATGGCTTGGTGCTGGCTCACGAAGACATTACGGCCCGCAAAACCGAGGAAGCTACCATGCGCGCCAGCCGCCAGCAGTTGCAGCAAACGCTCGATGCGCTGCCCCAAATAGTGTGGACGCGCCTGCCCAACGGCCAACTGGGCACGTTTAATGCCCGCTGGTATGCCTACACGGGCCTGAGCGTGGCCCAAAGCCAAGCCGATGGCTGGCAGGCAGCCCTACACCCCGACGACCTACCCCGGCTGCTGGCCGGCCGCAGCAAGGCTAACCTCGACGGGACCAGCCGCACGGTGGAGGTGCGGGTGCAGCGGCACGATGGCCGCTACCGCTGGCACCTGTGCCAGGTAGTGCCGCTCTACCACGAGGCCGGCGAGCTGCTGTACTGGGTGGGCTCGGCTACCGACATCGACGACCGCAAGCAAACCGAAACCGAGCTGCAAGAAAACAAGCACCTGCTGGAGGCTGTCTTCCACACCTCACCCCAGGCTTTTGCCCTTACCAAGAGCGTGCGCAACGCAACCGGCGACATTGTCGACTTTAGTTTTTTGTGGACCAATGAAAAGTGCCGCGCCCTGCTGCACGGCCACGACCTAACGGGCCTGCGCCTGCTGGCCGATGTGGCGCCCCGGTTTCTGACCACCGGCATATTCGACAAGCTGGTGGCCAGCCTTCATACAGGCCAATTGGTGGAGGAAGAAGCGCCGTATGCCGCCGCGGGCCCGGCGCAGTGGCTGCGCTGGACCGCCGCCCGCCTCGGCGACGGCAATTTCCTGACCCTGGAAGACATCACCGCGCGCAAGCTGGCCGACCTGGAGCGCCGCCACGGCCAAGAACTGCTGCAGGCCGTGTTCGACAGTACGACCGACGGCATTGAGGTATTCAAGAGTGTGCGCAACGCCCAGGGCGAGCTCATTGATTTTGAATGGGTGCTCCACAACCAAGTCAGCCAGCGGCTGCTCGGGCGCACCGACTTGGTGGGCAAGCGCTGGCTCGCCGAGCTGCCGGGCATGGCGGAGCTTGGCGTGTTTGGGCGGCACCGCCGCGTGGCCGACCACGGCGAGGTGGCCGAGCTAGAGTGGCACTACCAGGGCGAGGAGCTGCGCGGCTGGTTTCACAGCGTGGCCGTGCAGCTGGGCGATGGCCTGCTCGTGACTTGGCAAGACATTACGGCGCGCAAGCGCCAGCAAGCCGAAACCCTGCGCCTGCAGCTTACCCAGCAGCAGCAGTTGGCCCAGGCGGTGCTCGAGGCCGAAGAAAATGAGAAGCGTCGCATTGCCGAAAGCCTGCACAATGGCTTGGGCCAGCTGCTGTACGCCACCAAGCTGAGCCTAGCCCAGCTAGACCCCGCGCAGCCCATTGCCTTTGCGGCTACCCTGCACAAAACCAGCGAGCTGCTGAGCACCGCCATTGGCCAAACCCGCACGCTCTCGCACGAGCTGATGCCGCAAATTTTGGCCGATTTTGGGCTGGAAGTAGCCATTCAGGATATTTGCACCACGTGCAGCATGGGCGTGCTGCGCATGCGCAGCCGCGTCGATGATGTGCCTCCGCGCTTATCGCCGCACCTAGCGCTGGCGCTCTACCGCATGGCCCAGGAGCTGGCCAATAACATTGTGAAGCACTCGCAAGCCACCCGCGCCAGCCTGCAGCTGCTGGGCCAGGCCGACGGCACCATCGAGCTGCGCGCCGATGACAATGGTGTGGGCTTTGTGCCAAACCTGCCCCAAGTGGGGCGGCCCGGCATTGGCCTGCAAGCCCTGCACGACCGGGTGCGCCTGCTGCGCGGCACCCTGCACTTGCTCCCTACCCCCGCCCAGGGCACGCAGGTAATCATTCGCCTGCCCTGGGCGGTGCCTACTGCTGCGGCCACTTCTACAACTCCTGTTTATTTAACCAGTTCATGACCAGCTACCTGCCCGAAACCACCCGGCAAACTCTCTGCGCAGTAGCTTTCCTTTCCCTCCCTCCCCATGACTCGCATTTTTTTAGTCGACGACCATACGATAGTGCGCGACGGCATTCGCTCGCTGTTGGCCACTGAGCCTAGTATCATCGTGGTTGGCGAAGCCAGCAATGGCCAAGAACTGCTCGACCACCTGCCCGCTACCCCCGCCGACGTGGTGCTGCTCGACATCAACATGCCCGTGCTTGATGGCCTGGCTACTACCCTGCGCTTGCAGGCCGAGTTTCCGCACGTGCGGGTGCTGGTGCTGTCCATGCTCACGCACGAGCGCTATGTGGGGCAGATTTTGGATGCCGGTGCCTTGGGCTACGTGCTCAAAAATGCCGACCGTAGCGAAATTATTACGGCCGTGCAGGCGGTGGCCGCGGGCAAAAACTTCTTGTGCAGCGAGCTAGGCCTAACAATGCTGCGCAAAGTGCTGAGCCGGGAAGAGCCCAACGAGCCCGAGCTGAAAAAACCTAACCAGCTAACCCGCCGCGAGATGGAAGTACTGCACCTGCTATCGGAAGGGCTAACTACCAGCGAGATGGCCGAAAAGCTCTTTACCAGCAAGCGCACCATCGAAACCCACCGCCAGAATATGCTGGAAAAAACCCAAACCAAAAACACCGCCGCCCTTATCAAACTCGCCGTGACGCAGGGCCTGGTGAAGTAGCCCGCCCGCAGAAAACGACGCAGCCGGTATTAATCAGGGTATTTACGGAATACAAATACGTATTTCGCTAGCTTTCAAGGGCCTGGCCACCTTCTAGCTTTGCAAGCATCCTTTCACCTCTTACTTACTCTTTCTCCTTCTTCGCGTATGCACAAACTTGTTACTCACGTTGGTGGCCACCGGGGCTGCCTGGGCCTTAGCCTCCGCGGCAGCTGCACTACCCCTGCCGATGCGGCCCAGCTTGCCCGCGCGGCTAGCCAGCTGCTCACTACCCGCACCCCGCAGCTGTGGGTAGACTGCCAGCAGCTGCTCGACCTTTCGGGCCTGGGCCAGCAGGCTTTGCTGCAGGCCGACCGCCAGGCCCGGGCCGCGGGCAGCGTGTGCTACTGGTGCGGGCTACCCCCCCATTTGCATGCCCAGCTAGCCAATGCCGGCCTCGAACTGCTGCCGGCCACTGGCTTCCGGGGCCCGAGCTGCGTGCTGGCCCAAGCCGCGTAGCTGCCGGCCGACTAGCCCCGCCTTCCCCCAAATAGCCCAAAACCTAAAAAGCCCGGAATGTTATTCCGGGCTTTTTGGTAGGCATAGGCAAGGAAGCGGAGACGGTAGCTGAGTGCGCGGCGAGCGATGGGGCGCAGGTTATTTCTGCACCACCCGCACGCTGATGCGGCGGTTGAGCGCCCGGCCCGACGGGGTATTGTTGGACGTGACGTAGTACTTGGAGCCGTAGCCCTTGGCTTGCAGGTTGTCGACGGGTACCCCCATGCTAGCCAGCGCGAGCATAGCAGCTTTGGCGCGCTCCTCGCTCAGCTGGAAGTTGTGCAGTGCTACCCCCGAGCTGTCGGTGTAGCCCCCGATTTTAACAATGGCGTGCGGAAAGGTCTTCAGGATGCTGGCCACGTTGCGCAGCTGCTGGTTCGACTCGGCCGTGAGCGTAGCCTTGCCGGGGTCGAAGTACACGCGGTCGAAGTTAATCCAGCCTTTGGTGCGGTTTACCGAATCGACTTGCACTGAAGGCGTAGCCAAGAAAGTGTAGAGGCGGTTTTCGGTGGAGTTGGCCCCTACCTGCTGGGTAGTGCCGTCAGACAGCCTCAGGCGGATGGGCTGGCCCGTATCGTAGATGTAGGTGTCGCTGCCTTGGTCGTAGCGGCCCGCGGCCACGGCGGGCTTGGCTGCTGGCACGGCAGTTGGGGCCGCAGGCGCAGCACTCTCCGTAGCCGGGCCGCGCCCGAAGAAATAACCCAAGCTCACGGCCACCAGCAGCAACAGGCCCCATTGCCAGCGCAGCCCTCCCGAGCTACGCGGCTCGGAGCTGGGCCCGTACCCGGCACCCGGCATAGGCTGAGGCATGCGGCGCACAGCCGCCGAGAGCTGGCGTGGGGGCACCACGGCCGCGGTAGCCCGCGGCCCGGTAGGCAGGGCCATACCCCGGCCGGGCTGCAAGGTGGGCAGCATGGCGGCGGCCACATCGTGCTGCTGCGCTTGCAGCCACTGCACAAAGGCGCTGGGGGTAAGGCCGTTTTCGGCAGCGTAGCGGCCTAGCACGCCTAGTACCG
This sequence comes from Hymenobacter ginkgonis, assembly GCF_009755225.1. GTDB lineage: Bacteria > Bacteroidota > Bacteroidia > Cytophagales > Hymenobacteraceae > Hymenobacter > Hymenobacter ginkgonis. Next base: position 74,514 of record NZ_WQKZ01000003.1, on the reverse strand, counting down.
CCGCGGCCACTACTTGCAGCAGCATTTCGGTGGCGCCAGGCCGCATGTCGGCCTCCATGGCCAGGCGGCTTACGGCGGTGCCGTAGTCGCTACCGAGTAGCTCAACCAAGATGGCACCGCCTTGCTCGTAGCACGCAGCGTTGCGCACATCGCCCTGCGACGAAAGCATGCTGGTGGCGTCGGTTTCGCGGGCCATATGCAGCAGAGCGGCGGGGCTGCCTTCCTGCTCGGCTTGGTGCACTAGCGTGGCCAGCACGAGCGGCACGGCTTGGCTCAGGCCCTTTTTTACGTTGGCGGGGTCTTCGCCAATTACGTTGGCCAATTGGTCAATGACTTCGGCGGTAAAATTAAATTTTACCGCTTCTACCAAGTTGTTTTTCATAGGTATAAAAGTTACATAAAATGGCTGATTTTAAAAGCCAACTTAACGTTGCGCCAGTATGACCGTTAAGGGATACAAATAATAATACTATCAACGATAAAAACAATTTTTTCTTGGAAAAACATTTTTTTGCGACTTATTAGATTACACATTCATTGAAATAACCTAAGCTATTGACTCAGGATAATATACTCAGCAGCAACACAATGATATGACCACTTTTACCAAATAGGAAATACCTATTTAGTACCAAAAACACTTAACCTTATTCAGCTAATAGCGGCTTATCTATCAGCAGCTTATCTTACACAAAAACCTACCTTAATTACGTACGATTTAGAATAAATACGGAGGTCTTTTTGCGCGCAATACGTAGCTGATTTTTGCGCAAAACCGCGCTTCAATTCCACCTTGCTCTATTGCTATAAGCTAGCGATGGGCAGTGGGGCCGCCTCTGGTGCACTGGTATATGAATTCCACTTTTACCTGGCTGTTTTTTACGCTGTATAATAGGATTTGGCGCAGGAGCTTTTCTTCCCGGCGCTGGCGGCAGTGGGGTGGCCTGGCCGCCGTTTTTGGGTTCGGTGCTACCTCAGCTGGCTGCACCAGCGGCGCCCCGCCCTTGCTACCCCCCGCCCCCAACTCGGCCCAAGTTCTGGTGCGGCCCTACCCCACCGCTTTTGGCTACGGCACCAACCTGGGCTACTACGGCGCGGCCTGGCCCGACGAGCGCCTGGCGGCGGCGGCGGCAGCGGCGGGCAGCACCACCATCCGCGTGACGCTACCCGAGGAATTCTTAGTAAAGTGGGGCCCCAATGCGCGCCGGGCAGCTTTTAGCTACTACGCCGATTCGCTGGGCCTGCGCGACTTAGTCTGCTTTGTGGGCGAGCCGACGCCCGCCCACCGCGACCCTGCCACCTACCCTGGCTGTCACGAGCAGTCGCGGCTGTTTGCCAACCTCTACGAGCCCATTTGGCAGGCCAATGGCCGCGTGAACCCCAAAAACTATTACGCGCAGTATATCTACGACTTAACTCAGCGCTACGGCAACAACATTCGGGTGTGGGAAGTGGTGAACGAGCCCGATTTTATAACGAATACGGTAAATGAAAAGTGGGCCGGCCGTGCCCCCGCCCCGGCCGAGCTGCCCAACTTGCAGGCACCCGTGTACCGCTACATCCGCACGCTGCGCATTACGTGGGAAGTGGTGAAGAAGTACCGGCCCGCCGCCTACGTGACGCCCGGCGGCCTGGGCTACGCACAGTTTTTGGATGCGCTGCTGCGCTACACCGACAACCCGCACGACGGCCGCCCTACCCCCCACTATCCGGCCCTGGGCGGCGCGTACTTTGACCTGGTTGATTACCACGTATATCCGTCGTACTACCTGCGCCACCGGGCCTGGCAGCGGGCAGGCCGCTTTGCCTACACGCGCCACTCCGACGGGGCGGCCGCCCAGGTGCTTGGCCACCAAGCAGCGCTGGCCGCCGTGCTACGCCGCTACGGCTACGATGGCACCACGTACCCGCGCAAGCACTTCATCGTGACAGAAACTAACATCGCCCGGCGGCCTTCGGACTGGCGGTTTAGCTCGGACGAGATGCAGCGCAACTTTGGCATTAAAGCCCTGGTGCTGGCGCAGGTGCACGATATCCGGCAGTTGCATTTTTATAGCTTGGCCGAAGCTGCTACCGCGCCGCCGCCGGGCACAGCCGTCAGCAGCGAAGAAGAGTTCAAGCTAATGGGACTCTATGAAGACTTCAACCGCGATGCGCCGGGTCGGCAGCGCCTCACGCAGTTAGGCCAGGCTATGCGTACCACCAGTAGCTTGCTGCGCGGCCTGCCCTATAATGCCGCTGGCACGGCTGCCCTACACCTGCCGCCGACGGTGGCGGGCGCTGCCTTTGGTGGGGCCAGCCGCTTAGTATACGTGCTGTGGGCCAAAACTTTAACCGACCAGCAGGAGAACGCCACTGCTACGTACACGCTGCCGCCGCTAGTAGGGCCGGGCCACCTCACGCAGCACGCTTGGAACCAGGCACCCGGCACGCCCGGCCAAGCCCTACCCCCCTCCCAGCCCCTGGCCCTAACGGGGACGCCCGCGTTTTTTGTATTTGACCGGCCCGCCCCCGTGGCCGGTCTTCGCTAGCCACCTTAGCTCCCCCTTATTACCGCTGCCAACTAGGTTGGAGGGCACAAAAACGCGCTAATCAGTTAGCGTCAATAACCTCCATACTATGCTGATTGGCTAATTTGATTTACACGCAGTTATCTACTTTAACCTCCACGTTTAATACTAGCAAATAATTGTAAAATTAGGGTAATTATATGTGTGAAATAAGTAGTAATTAATTAAGCAACTGCTTGACGTACAAATTTTTGTCTTTTTGTAATTTAGTTTAGTAAACCCGACCTTATGGTGGTAACTTCGCAGTGAATGATTAACCCGTTTATTTTACATAATTAGTTTTTTAATAGGAATTAGCGAACGCTGCGCAAGTTGTTTTTAACCTGCCAGCGACTTATTGAGAAGCCGCCGCGCGGTGCCGAGCAGCACCCAGGTGGCCCGGGCTCTGCTCGGAGCGTGCCCTTATCCTACCCATTTGGGGGCAAAAAAAATATCAGGCAGCTGATACGGAATCACTATGTCCAATTTTTAGCAATCTACTAGTTACTGTATGCCAGCCCATTTACCTAAAATACCACTATTGGCCGTGTTGCTGAGCGTTTTTTCGGCGCTCACGGCACTGGGCCAAAGCGCTTCAGCGGAGGAGCAGATTAAGATTACCGCTGCTACCCCAAGCGTAGATACGGGGCAAGATTATTCGCCCTGGCTCGACGACAACCTGAAAAACTTGGTGCAAAACAGCTGGTTTCCCGGCAATTTTCGCTACGTCGATGTGACGCTGCAACTGGCCAAGCCTACGCTCCTCACCCGGCTATCGCTTTTTGATTACGAAGGGGTTTTCCCGCTGCAGCCGGCTACGTTTTACGCCGTAAGTGGGGGTAAGCAAACGTATCTGGGCAGTTTCGATGGCTCGGACTACAACAAGTACGTGGACTTGGTGATTAGCACGCCGGTGGCAGCTGAGGCCATTATCGTCCACAAGTACTGCAACAATATTCCGGTTAAAATCAAGGTATTTGGCCAGGCTACGGGCACTAGCACGCCTACGCCGCCGGCGCTGGTGCCGGCCGTGCTCACGTTTGGGTCGCTGGCGACCCGCACGGTGGGCGATGCGCCCTTTACCCTGGCGGCGAGCAGCACCAACGCGGCCACACCCATTACCTACTCCTCGTCCAACGCGGGTGTGGTGGCGGTGGCAGCCACTAGCACCGGGCAGTGGCAAGCCACTGTGGTGAGTGCGGGCACGGCCACCATTACGGCCGCGCAGGTGGGTAGCAGTTCGTTTTTGGCAGCGGCTAGCGTATCGCAAACCCTGGTGGTACAAGCGGCCGCTACGCCTACCCCCACCCCCATCCCAACTCCTACCCCTACTCCCCTACCTACTCCTACCCCAACGGGCCCCACTGTCAGTGGCAAAATTCCGATTGACCCGACGCGCTGGTACAGCCTCACCAACGTGAGCAACAACATCGCTGGTCTGTTTGATGGCTCGACTTCGACGGGCATTACGCCCGGCTGGGGCCGGGTGATTGACCCGTACGAGGCCTATTACCCCCTGCTGCCCGACGAGGCTATCAGCCTGGAAAGCCTGCGCATGTACGACCCCGGCGTCAGCAACCCCACTAACCCGATGACGTTGTCGGTCATCACCGATAAGTGGGAGCGGATTACGGTGGCTACGTTCACCGGGGCACGCGGCGGCCAGTGGCAGGGCCCCGACCCCAAAAACCCTGCTAATCAGAAGCTCAGTTCGCAGATTAGCAATATTCGCTACTTGGTGCTCACGGCGTCGTGGGCCTACCCCAACGAGCTGGAGCTATATGGCAGCTACGTGGCCGGCACCCCGCTGGCCGTAGCCGACCCCGCCGCCCTGGCTCGCCAAAAGCAGGTGAAACTGGGCCAGGAAATGGGCGTTAACGCCTTCGAGTGGGATTTGGAGAACCCCGACAAACCCGGCGAAATCGACGAGACCCGGCTGAAGGGCGTGAAGAACTTCACGGGCATCCGGCACTACATGGACTGGCAGAAGCTGGAATCGACGGAGGGCGGCTACACATTCAACCCCGTGCACAGCGGCGGCTGGAACTACGATGTGCTGTACGAGCGCTGCAAAAAGGAGGGCATTGAGGTGCTGGCCTGCTTGAAAACCCTACCCGACTGGATGCTGGCCACCTACCCCAGCGACCAGCGCGACGCCGAAAATGTGCCCGTACGCTACGGCAAGGACTTTGCCGACCCCAAGTCGTATATCGAACAGGCCAAAGTAGGCTTTCAGTACATTGCCCGCTACGGCTACAACACCGGCGTGCCAGCCAACCTGCTGCGCGTAGACCAAAGCCTGCGCTGGGCGGGCGACGGCGTGAACCAGGTTAAAATTGGCCTGGGCTACATCAAATACATCGAGTGCGACAACGAGCGCGACAAGTGGTGGAAAGGCCGCAAGGCCTACCAAACCGGCCGCGAATACGCCGCCAACCTGTCGGCTTTCTACGACGGCCACCTGAACACGATGGGCGCCGGCGTGGGCGTGAAAAACGCCGACCCAAGCGTGCAGGTAGTGATGGGCGGCATCGCGTCGCCCAACCCCGACTACGTGCGCGGCATGATAGACTGGTGCCGCCAGTACCGGGGCTTGAAGGCCGACGGTAGCGTGAACCTATGCTGGGATATCATTAACTACCACCTGTACTCGAACGACGAGAAGTCGTCGCAGAGCGGCAACCCAACCCGCGGAGCAGCCCCCGAAGTATCGGAGGCCGCGCAGGTGGCTCAGCGCTTTGTGCAAATGGCTCACCAGTACGCCCGCGATATGCCGGTTTGGATAACCGAAACCGGCTACGACACCAACCAGGGTAGCCCGCTTAAGGCTATTGCCGTCGGCGGCAAATCGGTGCTGCAAACCCAGGCCGACTGGCTGCTGCGCACGGCGCTGCTGTACGCCCGCTGGGGGGTAGAGCGCACGTTTTTCTACCAACTCGCCGACGACAACCCCAATAGCGCGGTGCAGTTTAGCTCGATGGGGCTGGTGAATGCTGACCGCTCGCCCAAGCCCGCCGCCGACTTTTTGCGCCAAACCACGCAGTTGCTGGGCAATTTTGCCTACCAGGGCACCCTCAACAACGACCCGCTGGTGGACCGCTACACCGCTGGCAACCAAACGGCTTATTCGCTGGTAATTCCTGACGAGAAGGGCCGCACTGCTACCTACACCCTCAACGTGGGTACCGATTCGGCGCGCATTTACCAGCCGCAGGCGGGCCAAATCAATATGAAGGTGACCCGCGTGCGCACCCAGGGCGGCCAACTTCAGCTGACAGTGACCGAGACGCCGACTTTCGTGCTCACCGGCCCGAGCGCGGCGGTTACTACCCCCGCTACTTCGTGCCCTGGCACGGGCTCCATCCAGTGGGAGCAGTGGCAGAATAGCTATGGCTTGTCGGTAAACGACATTCCGACCCAACGCGCGCCCGACCAAACGGCTACGCTGCTTCAATTAGAGAGCAGCCGCAACATAGGCGATAACTACGGGGCGCGTATTCGGGGCTACATCTGTGCGCCGCAGGATGGCAACTACACGTTTCGGATTTCGGGCGATGATGTGTGCCAACTGTGGCTTAGCACCGACGACAACCCCACGCACAAAATACAGATTGCCAAAGCCGACGGCTACACGGGCTTTCGCCAGTGGGATAAATTTGCCAGCCAGCAATCGGCCCCAGTGGCGCTGCTGGCCGGGCATCGCTACTACGTAGAAGTGTTGCACAAAGAGCAAGGCGGCGACGACTTTGTGTCGGTAGCCTGGACGCTCCCCAACGGGCAAATTGAGGCGCCCATTGCCGGCAGCCACTTGGTGCCGCTGAGTAGTGCCACCTCCCTCACAAACTCAGAAACCAGCAGCCTGCACACTACCCTTAGCGCCAGCGATGAGGCCACCCCCGCAGGCCCTACCCCCCCCGGCCTGGCTGTATACCCCAACCCATTCACCGACCAGACGACGGTTAGCTTCAGTTTGGCAAAGGCCGGCGCTGCTACACTGGGCATTTACGATGTGCAAAACCGGCTCATCAGCCAGCTGTATGCGGGCTCGCTAGAGGCCGGCACCAGCCAGCACTTCACCATTAAAAGTGCTACCCTGCCCGTTGGCATGTACCTGATACGGCTAATAACGCCGGGGAAAGTATTTACCCAGAAGCTCGTGCGCATCGACTAACCAACTAGTAGTCGGGCAAGCAAAAGGCGCTAGCTACCGGGCATACTGCCCGGCGGCTAGCGCCTTTTGCTTGCGGAATTACTAACCCCCTACCCCCCGCTGGCGGTGCTAGCAACGGCCCGCAGCCGACGCCTGGCCTCGTTCCGGAGTAGAGAATGCAGGATTTTAGTTACCTATACGTCGAGGCAGCAGCACATCCAGCATAAAAGCGGCCTAGACGTGAACAGCATCTGACACGGTGCTTTCTTGCGTTGCTACTATTTTTTGTGCCACTACCGGCTTGGTTTTTCGGAAACGGGCATTCAGTTGGGCCCGCACTTCTTCGGTAGCCAGCCCCCATACACCCTGTAAGTTGACGGGCACGAAGCGACGCAGCACCACATAGCCGTAGATAGTGCTAACTACGAGCGTAAACGTCGAAGCCCAGGCAGCACCGTACACGCTGTGCGTCAGCCGAATGCAGACCACGTCGGCTACTACGTTTGTGCCCAGCGCTAGCAGCACCTTCAGCAGGTTCAGCTGCGGCTTACCGATAATGTCGAGGGTAACGCCCAGAAATCGTTCCAGTGGAAAAAGCAGCGAGCACACTATCATGATGCGGTAGATGTTGGCGGCTTCGGTGTGCACATATTTCCCCCCGCCAATTAGCCCCACCATTACATTAGCAAACACCAGCACCCCTATCATGATAGGAATGAAGAGTAGCGTTAGGAACCCGGAATACTTCTTCAGAATATCTACCACTTCATTGTCGCGCTGCTGGTTGACAGCGGCCGACATACTGGGCATAGCCGTGGCTAAACCGCTGCGCAGCGGAATCTCGATTACTTCCAGCAATCGCTGCGGCAAATTATACACCGCCAGCGCCGCGGGCCCCAGCATAAACTTGATAATAAAGGTGTCGGAGCTACGCAGCAGGTTGGAACATAAAAAAGTGCCGAAGCTGTATTTACCGAAGTGAAAAATCTCTCGGATTACGCTGCTTGTGCGGTTTTTTAGAGCGGCCAAGCGAGCCCAGCCGGCACCTACTGCTACGGTGCTAGTAAGTAGCGAACTAGCAATGAAGGCGCAGATGATATGCGTCAGCGTAACGTCGTGCAGCAGGTATAGGGCAAATACCAGGATGATAAACGACCCCTGATTGAGCAGCCGGATGTAGAGTATCCGGTCGAAGCGCTCTTCAGCTTGTAGTATCCAGATGCTCACGTTGAAGGGCAGCGTCACGGCCAGGCTTAGGCCAAACCACTTTAGCAGAATTAATACCCCCGAGTCGGTGAAATAGCTGGCAAATAGCAAGCACACCAAGTTAATCACCAGAAATAGGCCCGTTATAACCAAGCCAATGTACCAGGCCGAGCCAGCTACGCTTAGGCGGCGGGCCTCGTCGGCCCCAGCATAAAATTTAATAACGGCCGTTTGCAGCAAGCCCGTTCGAAAAGTATCAAGCAGCAGAAAGGCGAATTGGAAAAATATCCAGTTGCCCGTATCCGCCTCCGACATAAAACGATATAGTATACTGTACGTCAGCACACTAAATACCGCCATAACCCCATTGCCTGTCAAGGACAGGAAATGCCGGTTTCGCAGAATCGCCCTCATATCGAAACCACTAAAGATGCTTCATTTTCGGGGCTGGCGGATTGCCGCCGCTGCGCTGTGCGCTGCCGGTCGGCCCGGCGTTGCGCATAGAAATCTAACACCGCTTGGTAAATCTTCGCCACGCTATTTTCCCAGGTGTGCGTAGCGGCAAAATCTCGGCGCTGCTGCTGCCAATTGGGGCCGGTTTGCGTCAGCGCCAAGGCAATCAAGTGCACATAATCTTCTTTGTTATCGGCTAAATACACGTATTCCTCGAAGCTGCTCATCGCCTCGGTGCGGGTGGCAACCACGGGCTTGCCTAGCGCCAGGTATTCGTCTACTTTGCGGGGATAATTACCGATGGTAAGTAAGTTCAGGCGTTGGGGGTTCAGGCACACATCGAAGTGCCGTACGTAGGCCGGCAATTCGCCCGGCGCTTTCATGCCTAAGAAGTGCACGTTGGGAAGGCTATGCAACTGGCTGTTCGTGAACTCTTCATCCTCAGGCCCAATCAAGACAATGCTCCAATCGGGCCGCTGTTCGCTGAGGTAGCGCAGCACTTCTAGGTCGAGGCGCGAACTAACGAGCGCCCCCACGTAGCCAATAAGGGGGCCCGTGATTCGCTGCAAATCAGTTGGGCAAGGGGCGTCCTGCGCTTCCTGCGCCAAAGTCAGGTCGCAGCCTTGGCCTACATCGTACCCACGCGGGTTGTAGAGTTTGCAATAAGTAGCGAGGTAGCTCGAATTGGCTACGCACACATCGCTTTTGGCAATGAGTTGTGGCTCGAGCTGCTCGCCGTGCTTTTTCCAATAGCCGCCAGCCAAAATAAAATCGCGCGAGTAATAAATACTTACGTCAGGGCTCAGCAGTTCTTTCAAATGAAAGCTGCGGAAAATATCGTTGTCGTTAAATAAGATGACGTTCGTGAAATTCAGCTTTTCAATTGCCTTTTGGATGGACTTAGCAAACCGCCGGTTATTGAGCTTATTGAGCATGGAGTAGAGGCCAGAAGCAGGCAGCCAGTTGATGGACTCTACTATCTCGCCTGGGTTTACTACCCACAGGTTATTGCTTATCAGCTCGATGCCGTCGGTTTCACCACGTATTACGCGCAGGCGGCTTTGCACCGCGGCAGTGCGGCGGTGCCGCAGCAGGGTATTGCGGTCGAGGGGCGAATTGACGTAAAGTACCCGATTGTTGCGGCTGAATTCGAGGGCGATATCCTTGCAGTTGCTGCCTAGTTGAGTATCCCAGGGCTGCTGACCTACCACGACAATGTCGCGGCCTGAAAGTAGAGATGCCATAGTACGTGTAGTGAATTAATTATGAGGGAGCCGCGCTTCCTTACGACTTATTATGGCCTAGAGCAGGGGGTAGGGCTAGCGGCGGGCGGCCACGCGGCGGGGCTGCTGCCTTATTAGAGCTTGGTCAATCAAATTGAGGATATGAGCGTCGCGCGTAACATCAAATTTTCGGGCAAAAAGCTTATGCGCTTGGGCAAGTTTGCCGAAATCATCCACGGTCAGCGTTTTTGGGTTTGCGGCCCCTTCCGACCAGTCGATATAACGGTAGTTTTCATTAATAATGCTGGCTTTGAAGGGCGAGTTCATCAGAATAGTGGCCACTAAGAATTCGTCAGAACCCCAGGTAAACAAGCTAAAAATGCGCAGCTTAGAATGCCTATCTATAAAATCGACGAGGTAAGCTGCGCATTCAGCTGTCATAGTCCACCACGAGCCGTCGGAGCCGCCGTATAAATCATAGGGCAACGGAAACTGGCGCTTAGGCAGCAGGCTATTCAGGATGTTTTGCAAGATATACTGGCCCCTGAATTTGAAGTAAGTAGTGTGATACTGCTCGATGCGGGTGCGCGCGTGCTGCCACCAAGCCGAATCCTCTCCCTCAAACGACAGGAAGGAATATCCCTGGTGATTCGCCAAAAACTGGTAAATAGTTTCGGCTGGTTTAATGGGGTAGTCTTGCCCGCTTAGCAGGTTAATAAAATCGTATTTAATGCCACTCAACAAAATGTCGCGTACGCATTCAAAAATGGCGCTCGTGAACCGGTACGAAGCCCAGCGCATGGCAAACCGACGCTTGGTGAACTGCACGCGCGGCAAGTGAAGCAGCGAGTGATACTCGCTGATGTCCACGCTACTGTCAACGTGCACATAAAAATCGAAGCTTTCGTGCGCCAATGCGGTAAGCAAGCGGTGCACCTGCGCTGGATTTTTATGCACCATAATTAGATGAGCTACTCTCATAATGAACTACTCCTTAGCTACATTCAATCGAACATCAGAGCGGTTGCTTGCCACAGCATCAGGCCGTTTCGGACAAGGTGCTTAGCACTTCTGGTAAGCGGCTGGCTTTGGCCCAAGCTGCGGGCTGAGCTTTGCGCAGGAAGCGCCAAAAACCCATAAAAACTGCCACGTTCATCAGCGTAAAGAAAAGTGGCACTACAAAAAGCGGCTGGCTACGGCCTTGGCTAGCCGCTTGCCACTCGCGCCCGGCGGCCAAATAAAAGGCCACCTGCGCTGCGAGGGCTAACCAGTAAAAGCCCCCTACCCTCACCGCCAGCACTAGGCTCAGCAGCAGCAACATTGTCAAGGCCAACGGGGCCAGGCTCCAGCGTAGCACGCGGTGCGACACGTACAGAAAAGTTACCACGGGCTGCCGCAGCGGGTTGAGTAGCGCCGTGAGGCGGCTCATGGCTTGCCAGCCGCCCGCGCAGATGCGGATTTTGCGCTCTAGCTCGTCGGGCAATGACACTGATGGCTGCTCAGTGGCATAAGCCTTGGGCTCGTACACTACCCGATAACCTTGGTGGACAATGCGTAGCGACTGTACAAAGTCGTCCAGAATGGTGTCGGATTCGAGCGGTAGAAATAGATGTGAGCGGAAGGACACTAACTCGCCAGCAGCGCCCATCAAGCTGTAAATATTCGAATCGCAGCGCTTGAGAAAGGACTCGTACTTCCAGTAAATTCCCTCGCCGGCGCCCGAGGTGGAAGCAGTACGCTCAATCTTTTTCTCGCCCGAAACTGCGCCAACTTTTGGGTCTTGGTAGTGCTTCACCATCTCGCGCACCGCCGCCGGGTTGAGGTTGGTGTTGCAATCGGTGAAGATGACGTAGGGCGTTGTAACGAACTCCATGGCCCGGTTTTCGGCCATGGATTTGCCGCCTCGGAAGGGCGAGTGTAGGTGCTCGATGCGCGGGTGCCGCGCTAATACCTGGCCCGAGTGGTCGGTCGAGCCATCGGTGATGAAAAGCAGCTTTAGCTTATCGGCTGGGTAGTCGAGGGCCGTGCAATTCGCAATTTTAGCTTCTAAGATGGAAGCTTCGTTGTAAGCCGGTACCACCAGCGTTACGGTAGGTTCGAAGGGTTGCAACGCCAGCGGCCGGCGCGTGCGAGCCACTATTTTGGCCCACAGCCATACCACTACCGCGTAGCCTAGGTAAGTGTACCCAACTATAGCCGCCGCCGACCAAAATAAGTAGATAAAATAACTCATACGCAAGCAAGAATTAAATGCGACTTTTGCGGGCTTTTAAGCCACTTAAAATACCAAGTACGAGGCACAGCACAACGGGCACCGTAATTATTTCGAAAGGCATATCGGGCGTTAGTTTTTAACTGGCACAATGGGGTGATGCGCCCGGTGGGGGGTAGCCAAAAAGGAAGTCTTCGTTTGGTTTATCCGAAACATAGCCAAGCACATACACCAGATGGCGTAGGGCAATCGAACCAATGCCGCCAGCAATTGGCGGTTGTAGAGCCGGGCGGGCAACGCAATGCCCAGAGCTGCTGCTAGCAGCACTAGCAGCCCCGCCCAAAATGCCACGGATGGCCCAAAGGGCAGTACCAACGACAGCAGAAAAAACACGCCCAAAATGCCCATAAGTAGGCTGCGGGGCACCAAAAAAGTCTGCAGTGATTTATGAAAAAACTCGATGTTGCCGTGGCGGACTAATTGCCTTACCCCTTCGGCGGCGTACTTCTTTAGAAACTCGTATTGCGAAGCCAGCCAGCGCGTGCGCTGCTGGGTGAAAACCTGCGCATTCTCAATCTTTTCGTCGTAGACGTACATATCGCTGAGGTAAGCGATTTTTTGCTGGTCGCGGGCGATGCGGAAGTCTAGTTCTTTGTCTTCGCCTACCGTTTCGCCAATGCCGGTGAGCAGCCGCCGCAAATAGCCGTAGTCGAACGCCATACCCGACCCAATGAGCGCGGCCGACAGCCCAATGGCTGCCGGACCTTGCCGGTAGATGTGGTTGTTAATCTCTTCGTTACAAGCATCTAGCAAAGCGAATGCTGTACCCTTATTTTTGGCCGTGCGATGGGCCTGTACGACCCGATAACCCGCCGCAAAAGCGGTGTTGATACGGTTGAGGCAGCCTTGGCCCATAATGTTGTCGGCATCGAGTACCACCGCTACATCAAAGGCGTTGGAGGGTAGCACCGACAGCGCGTGCAGCAGCGCTTTGCCTTTGGTGCTGCGCTCAAAATTGACCTCTACTACCCCAGCGCCTTCACTGCGCAAGGCCTTAAGCGTCTGCGGCTGTAGCCCATCGGCCACTACAACTACGTGCGCTACCCCTTCGTATTGATGGGCGATGGCCAGGGCGGCCGTCTCCAGAATTACTTCATCGGCTTTGTAGGCCGGAATCAACACGCATATGCGCCGGGGGGGGATAGGCACGGTAGGCACTAGCTGCGGCAGCTTGCGGTGGCCTACTAGGGCAAAAAACAGCAGGTAGATACAATTCAGCAGCAAAAATGCGCCGATTGCATCGAGTAAATACGTGATTATTATAGAGAAACCCATTGCCGAAAAATCAGAAAAAGCAGGGTGTAGTTTAAGTAGTGGCTGGATGCTGCATATTCCAGCGTAGGCCGCGGCCGAGGGCACGCAAGTGCTGCCACTCGCGCTGCAGCGAAAACTGCACGGCTTTTTTGGGGAGAGCAGCTGCCACAAAAACCAGCGCGCTAGTCCAGCGCGACCACCCGCTAAAATTGCGGCGGATGAACAGCAACCGGTTGCGATTCATGTAGTAGGTTTTGAGCACTGAGGCTTTGCCAACCGAGGTAGATTCTTTGTGGTAAACGGTGGCTTCGGCCACGTAGTGGCAGCTGTAGCCGGCGCGCTTTATTATTTCGCACCAGTCAAGTTCTTCATAATAAAGAAAATACAGCTCAGGCATGTTGCCTACCCTGTCCACTACACGGCGGGGCACGAGCATGGCGGCGCCGTCGGCAAGTTGGGTCGGCCGCGAGTGATTGTGTTGGCCGTGGTCGGGTTCGAGGTTGCCGATGGTGATGCTACGGCCGGTCCAGGTGTTGATGCCGTGCGAGCCGGCATACTGAATCAAATCATCAGTGCCGTAATATATGATTTTGGGCGACGCGATGCCAGCCTTTGGATTCTGCTGAAATAATTGCACCAGCGGCTCTAAAAAATCGGGGGCTACTTCGGTGTCGTTATTCAGGAAAAGTAAGTACTCGCCTTTAGCCTGCGCAATACCTAGGTTGTTGCCGCCCGCAAAACCCACGTTTTTAGTAGATTTAAGCAGCGTGACTTGCGGAAAGCGCTCGGCAATGATGTCGGGGTTATCAGTAGGCGAGGCGTTATCTACGACAATTATTTCCAGGTTTGGGTAGGTAATGCGCTGCAGCGAAGCCACCATGGCGCAGGTAACCTCGGCCTGGTTATAATTAATAGAAATGACCGAAACTAAAGGGAGTGTCATGCGTGCTAATACCTAATCAAGTGGCGACACATCGAACCGGGGGCTCATGAATACAAAGGCCCAAGAGAAATACACAATTATTGCCGAGGGCATGAAATTGATAACTTCGTTGCCGTAGCTGCAAAACAGGCTACCCGCCACGCCGGCGGTGAGCGCTATAAGCTTAGTGCGCAGTACTGGGTCGCGCGTGTTCCAGACGATACCGCAGCACTTGCCCAGAATGTAGAGCATGATACCCAGCCAGATAACAAATCCAACTACGCCATACATGGCCCAAACCTTCACCCAATAACTATCGGGTGGCACTGTGGACAGGAATTTATCGGAGTTGTACTTAATTCCCGAATTACCAATTACCCCTACCCCCCCGCCAAGCGGCCGGCTGCTGAGATAGTCGCGCAGCACCAGCTGGTTGTGGAGGCGCACGTTCAGCGAAGGGTCGTTGGGGTCGAGAGCCGTGCGCATGCGGTAGATGTTGTAATTATCATCACCGATGTGCGTGTATTTCAACACACCAAAACCAGCCAGCGTCAGCATCGAACCAAATACGAAAGCCTTGATATTTTTGCTGATAATCAGCGCCACGGCAATGCCCGATATGAGCGCAAACAGTGCTCCGCGCGTACCCGAAACGAACATACCAACTATGAGCAGCACCGCGGCACTAAGCAGTAGTACGCGTTTCCAGGGCTTGAAAGGACCGAGCGCTAAAATGAGCGCGACTAGGGCAATGTGCGCCTGCGAAGCGCCGAACTGGCCGGCATCGCTATAGAAAGAAAACACCCGCAGCTTGCCCCACAGCATGTGGGTTTTGGCATTTTCGTTGAGGTAAATTTGCTCGCCCGGCGACAAGCCGATGTAGAGTTGCTTGAGGCCATTGAGCGTGCCCAACACCGATAGCCCAATGATGAGGTAAAGAAACAGGTTCAGGTCCTTCTTCTGATTGAAAATCAGCATGACCAGTGGCACAGTCAGAAACCAGTACAGCGAAGCACTGCGAAACTCCTGAAACCAGCCCGCGAAACTGACACTCGCCGGATTGCCCAGCTCCAAGATGTTGATAACGAACCACGCCAGTGCTAAGAAACACAGGTCGTTCTGCAGGTTATGCCAATCGTAGCGCTCATTGTTGAATGCCACAGCTACCCAGGTTAACAGCAGCAACCCATCCACGGCCAGGCCTACGGGCAGGTTACCGGGTATTTCGCGGGCCAGCACAAACAGCAGAAAGCAATAGGACAAAAGCGCTATAACGCCCACGCGGGGCTCATAGAAAAGCGCAATGACTAGTGGGCCGCCCAGTGCTACTACTATCAACAGGCCTGGCACTAGTATTCCCTGGTTCACAGTTAGCCAGCCTACTACTAGAGCCAGCAACATTCCCAGCGCTAAGGCCAGGCCCCGAAAACGGGTTTCAAACGAGGGAATTAACTGGTTCACGCGTGGGTAATGGATAGAAGCTCACAGAGCTTCCCGCCCTAGTTGAGCAAGGCGGGGGCAGGGTGCGCCGGCAGGGCCGGGTTGTAAGAAGGAGCGTTGGGGCGGACGCGGCTGCCAATAAAATCTATCACATATTCAGGCAACACGCCGTTGAGCACTAGCTCGATAGGAGCTTTAGTAACCTTTTGAATATTCGTGAAAACCGTGCGGTCGGCTTCGTGCCAAGCCCGCTCAGCGCGCACAGCCACCAATATCAAATCCAGGTCTTGCAGCAGCGATACTGGATAGGTGGTTTCGAGCAGGGCCGGAAACTCAATGATGACTACCTCATCCGGATAAAGGTCTTTGCCGGTTAAGTCGGTGATGACTACCCCCTGCGCCAGACCTTGCAGCGGCGAGTAGAACATGGTGTCGTCGTTGGGAATAATCTGGAAGGTATGGTCATCCGGAAACATGCTCAGCGTGCGAATGCCCATGTCGTTCAGGCTAGCTGCTAAGTTGCAGGCTATGCTGGTTTTGCCTTCCGTGCTTTGGCTGCTCAGCACCCCAATAGTGTAGGGTTTGAGGGCGTTCTTTTTCTCGTGAAACCGCAGAAGCAGCTGGCGAGCCAAGTGGTCTTCGGCCTGCTTCACTAGTAGCTGCTGAGGGGGGGTAGGGTTGGGCACTTTGGGCACCACTCCTGCCACCGGAAACGAGGTGGTTTTGGTAGCCTGAGCCGGGTATTGCAGCGAGGTATCGAGCAGGCCCGTAGCAACCACGCCAGCACCCGTCAGCAGAAATGCCCCGATGAAACCACCGAGCAGCAGCAATATCGTTTTAGAGCCAGTAGGGTCGACGGGCAGGTAGGGCGGGTCAACTACGTGCAGCTGCGAGGCCAGCACCCCGTTTTGCTGCGATAGCTTGCTCTGCTTCAAGCCCTCCATTTGCGAGAGGTATTCCTTCTCCGCCACTTCCACCTCGCGACGAATCTTGCGTACCTCTGCACTTAGTGGTACTAGCTGGTTGTACTCGCTGGCAGCTTCTGCTTTTTGGCGGCGCATCAGGCTGAGCTGGCTTTTGAGGTCGGCAGCAGCTAGGGTTCCTTTAGAATAATCGTTCAGTAGGCCTTTTACCTCCACTCCTTTTGTAGAGTGCGTTAGGTTGTAGTTGCCTTCTGCTGCTGCATCTAGCTTTTGGTTCACCTGAGCTATTTCTTGATTGACAGCAGTCAACCGCGCTTCGGTGCTTGGCGTATGCTCGGTGCTGTTCATAATTTCCAGCTCCGAAGCTTGGGCATTAAGTGCCCCTAGCTTGTTGCGTAGGCGAATAAACTCTGCGTTATTTCCTTTAATATCGCCCCTGCCATCCAAGGTACTTTCCACCGACTTGAGGGTTGAAGTAGTACCTGCGTACTGCATCTCTAGCTGGTTAAGCTTGTCGGAGGCAGCCTGGCGCTCGTCGGTTGAGGAAATCAGTTGCTTATCATAGTCGGCGATGTTGTGCTTCTGTTGGAAAGCCAGCAAGCGCTGCTCGGCTACCTGCAGGCGGTCGTAAGCCTTTTTAGCCGCATCATTGAAGTACCCAATTACCGATTCGTTTTGCCCCGTAAACAATTCCTTGTGCTTACGAATGGCTACGTCGGTCAAAATTTCCAGCGTTTTTTGGCACAGCACCGGGTTTTTGGCCGTATAATCAATTTGCACCAAATCGCTGTCTTTCAAGCGCATTGCCGAAATATTATAGAGCGCAGTCGTCGAAAAAAGCGGGTCTTTCGAATTGACGAGCTTATAGAGCGCGTTCGTGTTGTTAGTCTTGTAATATGCAATTAGCCGGGCAGTGGTTTCTTCCAGCGTGCGGCCCGTTAGGCTAGCCTTAAGCGCCGGCGTTAGCAGTTGGTCGAAGGGGGTAGTCTTAGGCTTAAGCACCTTGCGGGTGGCCTGGGTCAGCATCCCTTCCGACTGCTGCGCAGCGAGTGGGCTAGCAGGCGCATTCACATCTGCCATTAGGCGCCAGGCCAGCAGGCGCAGGCATACTTCGTCACGGGTATCGCGCGAATTGATAAGCGAAATCAGGTTGTCGAAGGCCGTAGCGGTGGCGCTCCAGTTGCTGCCGCTACCATTGTTGCCACCCTCGATTTTATAACCCGAGGCGATACCGGTATAAATCACGGTATCCGACATGTATTTCTTGTCCTGGAACCGGGAAAAGAAATAAATTGAAGCCGCCGTGGTTATAGGTATTAGCAAGAGAAGAGGCCAATGCCGAAGCAGTCGCCGCACGATTTCTTTTCCGGTCATTTCCCGAGCATTAAGTTGTTAATGGGCATTCCTATCAGGTCTTCCAGTAGCAACTGCGACGTCTGATATTTATTCAGCGCTTCTTCGTGGGCCAGTAGGGCCTTACCATAGAAGTCCATGGCAGCCATCTGCTCATCAACCTGAATCTCACCTTCTTTAAAGCGCTTATCCGCAATTTTCCGGCTGATACTAGCCGATTGCAGCGCATCCTGGTAATGTTGCAGCATGGCCTTGGCCAGCGTTAGCTGCTGGTATTGCAAAATGACCGTCTGGCGAATTTCGCTTTCCTTGGCCTTGCGTTGCCCCGCTACTTGGTTCAGCACCAGTTCTTGCCGCTGAATGGTGGCGCGGCGCCCAAACAGCACATCGAACGGTGCCACTACATTGAAGCCCGTCGAATATTGAGCCCGTGCCCCCAAGTTAAACGGATTTACCTGGTAGGTTGGGGTGCTACTAGTTTCAGCTGTAGCAAAATAGGGCAGCGTGCCATAGTTGTAGCTAGTAGTAACAGCTAGCATGTTAAGCGACCGCTTCTTAGCTAGCTTCACATCAACGTTGGCCACATCGCGGGTGGCATCCAAACGCTCTATCTCGCCCGAGTGCGCAATTGCTGCTTCATAGAGCCGCGGTAGCACCGTTTCGGGTGAGCTAAAAAAAGTCTGAAGCGCACTTTCGTTGCGCCCACTGGTGGTCTGCCCCCAAACCGGGCTTGTAAACGCTACTAAAACAGAAAATAGCAAGTATTTCATTACACATTTTCTTGTTGAAAAAGCGCTGGTACCGTTCGCAGCAATATGCCTAAATCCTTTTTAAGGGAATAATTGCGGGCATATTCTACGTCTAGGGCTTTGCGCTCGTCTTCCGACATCCCCGCTTTACCACCTTTACCGCGCTTGCTTACCTGCCATAGGCCAGTGATGCCAGCCGGCGCCAAGAAACGGGCGGCGAACTGGTCAGTCGTCAGCCGCTCAGCTTCATAGAGGGGTAGAGGCCTGTTGCCCACAATCGACATATCACCGCGCAATACATTGAATAGTTGCGGCAACTCATCAATGCTGGTGTTGCGCAAGAAGGAACCGATGCGCGTAATACGCGGGTCGTTCACAATCTTGATAAAGGCTGCGTTGCCAGTAGCTTTTTGCTGCTGGCGGTGGTATTTTTCACACACCTTATTTCCCTGCTTATCAATAAGTTGTGCTTGGCACGTTTGGCCACAGGCGCAAGTGCCACTGGCAGCTTGCATTGCACCGGCGGCAGCACTTGTGCTAGCCTGGTATTGATTCAGGTTTTTCATCGACGCCAACATCTGGTCGGCGTCGGGACGCATCGAACGAAACTTCCAGAACCGGAAAATGCGGTAGCCATTGCCTACCCGGTACGAATAGTAGAATACCGGCCCGCCCGACTCTAGCTTGATAAGTAGCGCTACCAGGGCAAATAAAGGCAGCAGCAACAGTAAGCCCACAAGTGCCAGCACAAAGTCGAAAAGGCGCTTGCTCAGAGGCATAGGCGCCGATATTGCTACTGGACGGGCACTAGCAAGGGAACGCTCACTACGCCGAGGCAACCAATTGGGCTGAATACCGCGCAGGGGGTAAAAGTTGTTTACAAATGCTTGCATAACAATGAGTTGAAAATGAAAAGGAATGTTCCCGCTTAGGCTTAACCTAAGGGGTAGGGACAACCGCACATTACACGCCTACGCGCCCTAAAACCTTCTGTATTCTGATTTCCAACTCTTCGGGGTTGAAAGGCTTAACCACGTAATCATCAGCACCTTGTTTGAGGCACAAGATTTTCTTACTGGTTTCATCAGTGCCCGAAAGAATGAGCAACGGAGTATTTTCGTGACTTGGTGAGGCGCGTAGCTCCCGAATAAAATCGAGGCCATTCATAAACGGCATCTCATAGTCGGCCACGATGGCATCCACCATATTGCCTTGTCGCAGCCAAGCAATTGCCTCTTGGCCATTAGAAGTAAGTATTACTTCGTATTCGCCAGAAAAATAGTGTTCTAAAATGAGCTGAATAGCCGGCTCATCGTCAATTACCAACAAGGTCTTTTTAAGCGTGAACATAGGCTTTTGGTTGTAAAATTTAACCGAATTAGAGCGGGAGGTCACTGAGCAGCACTACTGCGCAATAGGCCATTTAGTGAGTACAGAACGAGTGGGAATATATTTACTTAACGTAGTAATTATCTTCTATTAAGCTAAAATAAATGCAAGGATTTTGGGGCCGTAAAATTCAATTTCGTTTCCTCAACTGTGCGGCATTCCCCATACAGCAACTTGCCAAAAAGCAAATGCATGTTTTTTGTTTTTTACCAATAGTAGAGACGCTAAATAATGCTGGGTGGGAAGGCAGCAATAGCGCAGAGCAACTCAACTGAAAATAGCTTTGACCAAAAACGCGGCCTTTGCAACAAGCTACTCTTCTATCGAGGCAGGGATTTGTCAGTCAAGCAACAACCTGCACAAGATACGTAGAATAGGCAGTTGCTGGTTTTAAAAAAGGTCAAAAAAATCAACTATTAATACAAAGAAAATATTACTGGCTTCAGTATATGTTTAATAATCAAGGAAGAACTGGATTAAACTGATGTGATTTTAAATTGCCTGAATTGTTAACCTGGTCAGTTTTCTTCTCTTTGCTATACTATATACTCTGTAATAATCAAGCAGCGGTTGCCAGTTGCGTTTTAAAAATTTCGGTTGTTTCAATAGTTGATAATCGCAGAAAATGGAGCAAAGTAGTTAAGCTGTTGCTAGTAGGATTATTTTTTAACACAGCTTCTATTTTCTTTAATTGCTGCCCAGCTTCTTCCATTTGCATGCTTCCATAGGTCGTCTTCAAACTGTGCACTATTAAGCGAGCAGCTACCCAATCTTGGCGCGCAACAGTAGCCTCCAGTTGCCCTAGCCGCAGCGGTACTGTTTCAACAAATAGCCGCTGCATTTTGCTGATGAAGCCGGCATCGTGGGCGAGCTTACCTAAGCTGGCAAATCCGTACTGTGGGGTCTTGGAGGGGGTAGGCGTAAGGTGGCGGCCGGAGTGGGTAGCCACCGCTTGGTGCAGTTGTTCTTCGGTATAGGGTTTTTCGAGCCAGCTCGTAAATAAGGTAGCTGCGAAAAACTCCCCCTCTCCTACCCCTGCTTCGGCCGTGAGGGCGATGACAGGCGTATTTTGGTTAGGACCAGGTTGGTGGCGCAGGCTAGCCGTAGCTTCTATCCCCGTCAACTGAGGAAGGTGTACGTCCATCAAAATCAGGTCGTAGGGCTTGGCTTGGGCCAGTGCCAGCGCCTGCTCGCCCGTGGTGGCTACTTCTACGGCTACCTGCCAGGTTTGGAGCAGGGTAGTTGCTAGCAAAGCCCCCACTTCGTTGTCTTCTACCAGCAGCACGCGCAGGCCTTGCAGCAGCCCTGGCACAATCGGCGGTACAGCCGGAGTAGCCGGGCTTGCCAGGCTCATGCGGTAAGGTAGCCGAAAGTAGAATTGGCTGCCCTGGCCTACTTCGCTTTCCAACCAGATGCGCCCACCGTGCTGCTCTACCAAGCCTTTGCAAATAGCTAGCCCCAGGCCAGTGCCCCCGTAATGTTGGGCTATGTCATCGTTAGCTTGCTCGTGGCGCTTAAACACCTGCGTTAGTTTATCCACGCTGATACCGATGCCCGTATCCGCCACGCAGAGTTGCAGTTGCACGTGGCCTGTTTGGCCAGCAGTCACGCTTAGCGTAACAGTAATGTGCCCAACGGCCGTAAACTTGATAGCATTACCCACCAGATTGACTACCAGCTGTCTCAGTTGGCTGGCATTACCCACAACAAGGGGCAAAGAGGGAGTAGGCGGTAGTTCCAGCCGGAGGTCTAGACCCTTGGCTTGCGCGGCAAAAAACATGGATTGCACCGCCTGCTGCACCGTAGCTGCTGCATCAAACGCTGCATCGGCGGGGGCAGTACGGCCAGCCTGCAAAGCATTGGTGGTAATACCCAACAAGTTTTCGGCATTCGCCAGCAGGGCATCGAGGTAAGCCGAATTCTCGGGGCCTTTGCGCAACAGCTGCGCCAGCCCCATGATAGCGTGCAGGGGCGTTTTGATTTCGTGGCTTAAGTCGGCTAGTAGGTCGGGCGTTGCGGCCTCATTGGACGCCGCCACCACAATACTCCCCAGCAAGCACGTAGCCTGGCCTTGCGCATTGCCTAAAAATACGGTGTGCTGTAGCTTAGCTCGCTGCCACTCGCCAGCCGCGGTGCGCAACCGCACTGTGTGCTGCGTGCTGGTGCCAATGGGCGTTGCGTGTTGCTGCGTACTAGCAAAATAGTATTGTAGCGTGGCCTTGTCGTGCGGGTGCAGCAACGCTTCCAGCACACGTGGTTTGAGCAGCCGTAGCGCCGCCGGTGTATAACCCAAGGCCTGAGCCAGCTGATTATTGAGAAAAGCCTCGGTACCCGTGGTCAGGTTATGAAAATAAATCGCGGCTGGTACAGCCTCAGCCAACCGCATCAGTACGGCTTGCCGCCGTGCCAGCTGGCGCCGCAGAGCCAGCCGTAAGCGGCCCTCTTCCCGCAGGCGCCGCTCTAGCTGCCCCACTTTCGCCCGCAGGGCAACCAGTTCGTCAGCAGCGCGCACTCGCGGAGGCGTAACCTCAGAGTTGCTGTAGAAATCCATGCTGCGTTACTTGTTTAGGAAGGGTACAGGCAGCCCACGCAGAGCTGGCGGTACTCAAAATAATTTCTTGCTTGTCCAGCGCTGCCATTGGCCGCGCGGGGCTGGGGGTGCTACCCCCTCAAGACCAGGCACGGAGCACCGGGCAAGAAATCAAGCAGCGCCGTAGAAAGCACTAGCTTGCAAGTGGCAGGAAGGTTGAAAGAATAGTTATTTTTCATAGCAGAAGAGGTAGATGTGTAGGCAAACGTTCAGTAGCCCCCTTTCAGAAAGAGGCGCGTGAGGTTGACACTTACAAAGTTCAACAATCAACCCATGAACCATTATTCGTGAAATACGGATTTAGCCATCCTAGAATACTTAAAAAAAAGGTACGTATAATTATAAAATATGTACGTATAAATCGCGTTTCTACCTACTTTTAATTAGGTACATTTCACGTTTCTAAGCCTTTCAGTTAAATTCAATGGCGTGGTAGCATTGCCATGGGCAGCCACCTCCTTTTATAGTCTTATTGTTGTTTAGCCAGCGTTGGCTGACTGTTTAGCTTAGCTACCTAGCTGCTATTTACCCTAGACACTGGCTGAGCCAAGCGGGCATTTTGGAAGTACGCAGCTTGTGGCAGTATCTTTGCCGAATCAATTCCTCTTAGTCGAAGGATTGTTTTTATACAGAGGCGCGGAGAGACAGGCTCGATGAACCGCCGGCAACCCCCAGCCATTTGCTGGAACGGTGCCAACCGAAGGCCAAGAAACCTTACTCCTGGCTATATAAAAACAAGTTGCCGTGTGCTGCTCTAGTAACCCCCGCATTTTCAACACCCCCGCCCCTACTTTGCTGCTGGCGTGTTGTTGTATGCCCTGCCTGACCGTCTGTATGACGGGCGGCTTTGCTGGTTGTTAGAGCAAAAGTCCCCCTTGCTTCCGGCGGTTTTCTGGGCCTAGCAGCTGCTAGTGCTATCCTACTCTCTTGGCCCAAGGCCAGTGTTGGCAGCAGGAAGCACGCACACGCTGGCGGCCCGGCCCACTCAGCGCTCTGGTTGTTGGCTTAGCGCCCCTACCCCCCTCTTTTATGGAACTATCGCAAGCGGAGCTGGTCGATGACCTGCGTCATTATTTGCCCGAGCACTCGGTGCTCGAAACGCTGACTATGCTGGCCGACCGTTTTCCGGGCAAGGCCATCTTCTCCACATCTTTTGGTCTGGAAGACCAGATAATCAGCCACTTTATTTTTGAACACAACCTGCCCATTCGGGTATTTACGCTCGATACGGGCCGCAATTTCCAGGAGACCTATTCAACCTGGAACAAGACGCTGCTACGCTATGGGCAACCCATAGAGGTATTTGCGCCCGTCACGGCTAGCGTGGAGGCGCTCATGCTGCAAAAAGGTCCCAACAGTTTCTACGAGAGCATCGACAACCGCAAGGAGTGCTGCTACATCCGCAAGGTGGAGCCGCTGGGGCGGGCGCTGGCCGGCCAGCACGTGTGGGTGACAGGCATCCGGGCCGAGCAGTCGGCCAATCGCCAGCATATGGAGCGCGCTGAGTGGGATGCCGGCCACCAGCTCGTGAAGGTGCACCCACTCTTCGACTGGACTTGGGAGCAGTGCGTGGCCTATGCACAGCAAAACGGCATCCCCGTTAATCCCTTGCACCAGAAGGGGTTTGTGAGTATTGGTTGCGCGCCCTGCACACGGGCCATCCAGCCAGGCGAAGACTTCCGCGCTGGGCGCTGGTGGTGGGAGGAGGCGGCTGCCAAGGAGTGTGGCCTGCACAGCACCGCCGAAACCGAGCACCAGGGCCTCGACCCGGTGGTCGAACAACTACCGAGCTAAAGCGCTTTCGCTCATCTATTCTATTCTTAAAGATGCCCTAGCACTGGGCCCTTATTCACTAAGCTAATGCCTACCCCCATTCATCTCGATTACCTCGACCGGCTTGAGGCCGAAGCTATTCATATTTTGCGCGAAGTAGCAGGCCAGTTCGAGCGACCTGCGCTGCTGTTTTCGGGTGGTAAAGACTCTATTGCCCTCACACGGCTGGCTGAAAAAGCGTTTCGGCCGGGTAAATTTCCGTTTCCACTGGTGCACGTCGATACGGGCCACAATTTTGAGGAAGTTATTGCTTTCCGCGACAAGCTGGCTGCCCAGCTGGGCGAAAAGCTGATTGTGCGGAAGGTGGAGGACACTATTCGGGAGCGTGGCCTGCGCGAGCCGGGAGGCAAGTATCCGAGCCGCAACCCGCTGCAAACCTATACGCTGCTTGATGTAATTGAGGAGTTTGAGTTTGACGCCTGCATTGGGGGCGCCCGCCGCGACGAGGAAAAGGCCCGCGCTAAAGAGCGGATTTTTTCGGTGCGCGACGAGTTTGGGCAGTGGGACCCGCGCCGCCAGCGCCCCGAGCTGTGGAACATCTACAACGGTCGTATTCAAAAGGGCGAAAACGTGCGCGTGTTCCCAATTTCTAACTGGACGGAGCTCGACGTGTGGAACTACATCCAGCGCGAAAACATCGAGCTGCCCGAAATATATTTTTCGCACGAGCGTGAGTGCGTGGTGCTGCCCAGCGGCCAGCTACTCGGCCTCAGCGAGCACCTGCACCTCGACGAAACCGACGAAATCGTGAGCCGCCGCGTGCGTTTCCGCACCGTGGGCGACTCGACTTGCACCGCCGCCGTGGAAAGCGACGCTACCACCATCGACGACATCATCCAGGATATTCTGGTGGCCAAGGTGAGCGAGCGCGGCGCTACCCGCCTCGACGACAACCTGTCGGAGACGGGCATGGAAGACCGCAAGCGCAACGGGTATTTTTAAGCTAAGCAGTTAATTTCTAAGACAGTGGACTTATTACGATTTATAACCTGCGGCAGCGTCGATGACGGCAAGAGCACGCTGATTGGCCGGCTGTTGTACGACAGCGACTCGGTGTCGCTGGATGTGCTGGCAACGCTCGAAAAGAAGCGCAATGCCACCAACGGCGACGCCGTGGACCTGGCGCTGCTCACCGATGGCCTCAAGGCCGAGCGCGAGCAAGGCATCACGATTGATGTGGCGCACAAGTATTTTACTACCCCCCGCCGCAAGTTTATCATCACCGACGCGCCAGGCCACGTGCAGTACACCCGCAACATGGTGACGGGCGCCAGCAACGCCGACTTGGCCATTGTGCTGGTAGACGCGCGCCAGGGCGTAATTGAACAAACGCGCCGACACACGCTCTTGGCCTCGCTGCTGGGCATCCGGCACTTTGTGCTGGCTGTAAATAAGCTGGATTTGGTAGGTTACGACGAGCAGATTTTCAATAAGATAGTAGCCGACTACCAGGCTATTGCCGATTACCTGAAAATTAATAACGTAGTGGCCATCCCGATGAGCGCCCTGAACGGCGACAACGTGGTGCGGCCCTCAAAGCACCTGGCCTGGTACAGCGGCCCTAGCCTGCTGGCGCACCTCGAAAGCGTGCCCGCCGCGGCCGATGCCAACCCGCACGAGCCGCGCTTCCAGGTGCAATACGTCATTCGGCCCCAGACCGAGGCGCTGCCCGATTACCGCGGCTACGCCGGCCGCATCCAGAGCGGCGTGTACCGGGTAGGCGACCGGGTACGCATCCTGCCTTCGGGCCTCGAAACGGTGCTAAAGGCCATTGAAGTAGGCCAAAAAGAAGTGACGCTGGCTGAAGCTCCGCAAGCAGTAGTGCTGCACCTGCGCGATGACATCGACGTGAGCCGCGGCGATTCTATTGTGCCCGTGAGCGGCCACCCGTCGGTGGTGCGCGAGTTGGAGGCTACCCTCTGCTGGATGGACGAGCGGCCTCTGCGCGCTGGCCGCAAGCTTCTGGTGCAGCACCACTCGGCAGTAGTGAAAGCTTCGGTGACGGCTATTTTGCAGAAAACCAACATCGAAACCTACGAAAGCATGGGCACCGACGAGGCTAAGCTCAACGACATTGTGCGGGTGCGCCTCAAAACGGCGATTCCGCTGGTGGCCGACGAGTACCGCCAGAACCGCCAGACCGGAGCTTTTATTCTAGTAGATGACCAAACCGGGGCGACCCTCGCCGCTGGCCTCGTCACGGCTACCGACCCCGAATATTTCACCCAGGAAGTCCCCGTCGAGCCTGCCTTCTCTATCTAATAGCTAACGAACGGCCCCCGATTGGCACCGGGCGCGGCAAATGCCGGATATTTATACCAACAGCGCTACGCTTTAGGTGCTTAACCGAATCAGTATCTTATTTTTATGCTCCCTACCCTACCGGCCGGCTTTGATGAAGCGGCTTTGCAACAACTTACCGCCGGCCTCTCGCCGCAACAGTTGGTGTGGCTGAGCGGCTACTTCTATGGGCAGGCTACGAATGCAGGCAGCGGAGTAACGGCTGCCTTAGCGCCAGCGCTAGTGGCAGCTGCTCCGGCCGCCAAGCCCGTTGAGAAGCTCACCATTCTTTACGGCTCGCACACCGGCAATGGCAAGAAAATAGCCGAGCAAGCCGCCGCCGCTGCCGCTACTCGCGGCCTCACGGCCGAGGTGCGCGACATGAACGACTACCCTACCCGGCAGTTGGCGCAAGAGCAAAACTTGCTAGTGATAGTGAGCACGCACGGCGAAGGCGAGCCGCCCATCGCGGCCGAAGACCTCTACAGCTTTATCAACGGCCCGCGGGCGCCGAAGCTGCCCAACCTGCGCTACTCGGTGCTGGCGCTGGGCGATAAAAGCTACCTGCACTACTGCCAAACGGGGAAGGAATTTGACCAGCGTCTGGCCGAGTTGGGCGGCACCCGCCTGCTCGACCGCGTAGATGCCGACGTGGCTTATAAGGCCCCCGCCGCGCAATGGGTAGAAGCCGTGCTAGAAAAAATAGCGGGTGCCGCTGCCCCAGCGACCCCGGCCCCTACCCCCACCTTGGCAAGTGTAGTACCAGCTACGCTGGTAGCGCCAGTGGCCGAGTACACCCACGCCAATCCTTGGAAGGCGCGAATTCTGGAAAGCATTCAACTCAACGGCCGCGGCTCGGATAAGGAGACGTACCACCTCGAGCTCGACCTGGCGGGCGCGGGCCTGCACTACGCGCCCGGCGACGCGCTGGCCGTGGTGCCCGTCAACCAGCACCCGTTGGTGGAGGAGGTGTTGCGCGCCGCGCGCCTCAGCGACACTAGCCCCGTGCAAGTAGGCGACGAAAGCCTACCCCTCGCCGCCGCGCTGGCCGGCCGCCGCGAGCTTACGGTACTCACGCGTGACGTGTTGGAGCGCTACGTCGTCTTGGCGCCGCACGCCGAGCTGCACAGCTTACTGGCCGATACGGCGCGCCTCCAGCCCTACCTCTACGGCCGCGACGTGGCCGATTTGCTCACCGAGTTTCCCAGCGACCAGCTTACGGCGCAGGCCCTAGCCGATACCTTGCGGCCCCTACCCACCCGCGCCTACTCCATCGCCAGTAGCCTGCTAGCGCACCCCGAGGAAGTACACCTCACGGTGGGCGCCGTGCGCTACGAGGCCTTTGGGCGGCGCAAGCACGGCGTGTGCTCGTCGTTTTTGGCCGACCGCGTAGCGGTGGGCGACGAGGTGCGGGTATTCGTGGAGCACAACGAATACTTCAAGCTGCCGCAAGCTGCCGGCACCGACGTCATCATGATAGGCGCGGGCACGGGCATTGCGCCGTTTCGGGCGTTTGTGGAAGAGCGGGTGGAGCTGGGCGCCACCGGCCGCAACTGGCTGCTGTTTGGCAACCCGCATTTCACCACCGACTTCCTCTACCAGGCCGAGTGGCAGCAGCACCTCAAGCGTGGCGGGCTGGCCCGGCTCGACGTGGCCTTCTCGCGCGACCAGGCCGAGAAAGTGTACGTGCAGGACCGCCTACTCGAAAATAGCCGCGACGTATTCGGCTGGCTCGAAAACGGCGCGCAACTCTACGTCTGCGGCGACAAAAATCGCCTCGGCGGAGCCGTGCAAACGGCGCTTACTCAGGTAGTGCAAAAAGAAGCCGGCTTCTCGGTCGAGGAAGCCGCCGCCTACGTGAAAAATCTCAAAAAGCAGCGCCGCTACTTAGAAGACGTCTACTAATCAACTAGTTATTCACTAAAATCTCCATTATAAACATTTAAAAAAGAACGTCATGCTGAGCAAAGCGAAGCATCTCGCTCGTCTCGTTGCACCGATTGGATTACCGCCACCTGCGTGGTGCTTTGCTCAGCATGACGTTCTTTTCAAAGATTTATAATTCAATTACTTAATTACCTCTCTACCCCCTCACAAAGGGCAAACCACGCATGAAACCCCTCTTCCTCCTGAAAATACTTGCCACGTCCAGCCTCGCTGGGTGCTGTTGTTGAAGCTGCCGCTGGCTTTCTAACGTGCCTGCTGCACTCAGCGAAAGCCCTACCCCTCTGCTTTGCGCAGACCAGCCTTTTCAACTCATTGTTTGCAAGTTACCTTCAGTATGAAGCCTTACTACCCCTCGTTTATCTTGTTCCTGATACTGCTGCTGGCCAGCGTATCAGCGGCTTTTGCCCAAACCGAATTAATTGCTATTAGTGGCGTAGTGCGCGAAAAAGGCACCCAGGAAGCGCTGCCTGGCGTCAGCATCAGCGTGAAGGGCGCCAGTGTGGGCACCCAGAGCGATGCCGCTGGCAAGTTCGCCTTCAAAGCCAAGCTACGCTACCCCTTCGTATTGGTTTTCAACGCACTGGGGCACGAAGCCCAAGAGCTGGAAATTGCCAGTGGCAGCCAGCCCATCGCCGTTACGCTGGAATCGCGCGATGTGCTCACGGGCGAAGTAGTGGTGTCAGCCTCGCGGGTCGAGGAGAGCCGCCTGAAATCGCCGGTAGCGATTGAGAAACTCGACATTCGGGCCATTAAGGAATCGCCGGCGCCCAGCTTCTACGATGCCCTTGAAAACGTGAAAGGTGTGCAGATGCTCACCAGCAGCCTCACCTTTAAAGTGCCGAATACCAGGGGCTTTAACATTCCGAACAACTTCCGCTTTATGCAGCTCGTGGACGGCGTGGATATGCAAGCTGCTACCCTGGGCGTGCCCCTCGGCAACGCCATTGGGCCGACCGAGCTGGACATTGCGAGCGTGGAGATTACGCCCGGCGCGGCATCGGCCCTGTATGGCATGAACGCCATTAACGGCATGGCTAACCTCACTACCAAGAGCCCCTTTACTTACCAGGGCCTGAGTGTGTACCAGAAGATTGGGGTAAACCACGTCGATGGCATCGACCGCAAGCCGAGCGTGCTCACCGAGACGTCTATTCGTTGGGCGCAGGCCCTGGGCCGCGATAGCCGCTGGGCGTATAAGGTGAATTTTGACTACCTACGCGGCACCGACTGGCTTTCGAACACCCAAACCGACCAAAACCCACAACCGGGTGCCACGGCCAACCCGGCCTTCCCGGAGTTGTCGGGCAGCTTTAACCCGGCTGCCGACCTGTGGAACCGTTACGGCGACGATACCAACTCGTCGCTGTCCATCTCGATTCCCTACCAGGGTAAAAACCAGACATTTACCGTAACGCGCACGGGCTACTACGAGAAGGATTTGGTGAATCCCATTGTGCGCAACATCAAGGCCGACGCCACGGTGGCATACAAGCTCACCGACAAGCTGGAGCTGAGCTACGGCTACCGCTTCGGGCTGATGGACGGCGTGTTTCAGCGCGGTAATAAGATTCAGCTCGACGGCGTGACGGTGCAAAACCACAAGCTGGAATTGAAGGGGAGCGATTTTGTAGTGCGGGCGTATACGCTGCTCGAAAACACTGGCAACTCCTACAACCTCAATCCGTTGGCCCTAAACCTGGACTTGCAAAATGGCTCGAACGCCGTGTGGGGTGCCAAGTTTAGCAGCGCGCTGCAAAAGCAGCTAGCCGCTGGCACAGCCCTGGGCCCGGCCATGGTAGCGGCTCGCCAGGCCGCCGACGCCGGTCGCGCCGAGCCTGGCACGCAGGCCTTCAACGACTTGAAGGCGCAGATAGTGGGCATCAATAACTGGGATAGCGGCGTGAACGTGAAGGGCGCGCCCATTCCGGGCGGGGCGGCGCTCACGCAGCACAGCCGCACCTACCACAGCGAGGGCGTTTGGAACCTGGGCCAGCGCATCAAATTCGTGGATGTAATTGTGGGCGCCGATGCCCGCGTGTACCAGATTATCCCCGATGGCAACAACTTCGTGGACTTTAGCCTCCCGCTGGCCGAGCGCAACCAGCCCGGCGGCGACTACGTGTACTACAAGAAGTTTGGGGCTTTCGCCCAGGCTACCAAATTGTTGCTGGGTGATAAACTAAAGCTGACCGGCTCGCTGCGCGTCGATTACAATCCCGAGTTTACGGCCAAAGTAAACCCGCGCCTGGCGGCCGTGTACACGCTGGCCGAGAAGCACAATTTCCGCGCTTCGTACCAAAATGGCTGGCGTTTCCCGTCGCTGTTCGAGGCGCTTTCCTTCGTGAACAACGGCAACGTGCGCCGGGTAGGCGGCCTGGCCCGCGTGAACGAGGGCCTGAACTACCTGCAGAATTCGTACACCCGCACCAGCATCGACCGCTTCAACGCAGCCGTGAATGCCTACGTGGCCGCCAACAACGGCACCACCGCCGCCCAGGCCGCCGTGCTGCCCCAAAATAGCAGCCTGCTGCAAGTAGCCAACCTAGCCACCGAGCAGCCCGAGCAAATCAACGCCTACGAGGTGGGCTACCGCAGCGTATTGCTGGACAATCGCTTGGCCATCGACGCCGACGCTTACTACAACGTGTACTCTGGCTTTTTGGGCCAGGTAGAGGTGAGCGTGCCCAAAGACGCCAATGGTGCCCAGGTAAGCGTGGGCACTGATGCCGCCGCCCTGGCTGCCCTGCGCGCCAACCGCGATGCCCGCCAGGACCGCTACCGCGTGTACACCAATTCACGCCAGAATTACCACAGCTATGGCTCGACGTTGGGCCTGACTTACAACTTCATTGGCAAATACACGGTGGGCGGCAACGTCAATTACAACGCCCTTTCGGCCAATAATGAAACTGATGTGTTCGTAACGGGTTTTAATACTCCGAAGTGGGCGGGCAGCGCCTCGTTTGGCAACCGTGAAATTGTGCGCAACCTCGGCTTCAACATTGTGTACCATTGGCAAACGTCTTTCTACTGGGAAAGCCCGCTGGCCAACGGCCAAGTACCGAGCTACGCCAACTTCGACGCCCAAGTGAACCTGCGGGTGCCGAACTTGAAATCAACCATCAAAATTGGCGGCACCAACCTGTTTGATAACCGCTACTACCAGTATGTAGCGGGCCCCACCATCGGGGCGCTGTACTACGCCAGCATCACCTTCGACGCCACAGTGCTGCACTAAAAACTTCTGTGGTAAAAACACGCGAATAAGCAACTACTAGCAAATCCATGTCCGACATCCTAGCCCCTACCCCCCCCAAGCTCTCCGAGGTCGAGCACGTCAAGATAGCTAGCCGCTACCTGCGCGGCACGCTGGTAGACAGCCTACGCAACCGCCTGACCGGCGCCCTCAACCCCGACGATACGCACCTCATCAAGTTTCACGGTTCGTACCAGCAAACGGACCGCGACCTCGACAGCGAGCGCAAGCGCCAGAAGCTGGAGCCGTTGTTCTCGTTTATGATTCGGGTGCGCGTGCCGGGCGGCGTGGCTTCGGCCCCGCAGTGGCAGCGCATGGATGCGCTGTCCGATGCCTACGGCAACGGCACCATGAAGCTGACTACCCGCCAAACCTTCCAGCTGCACGGCGTGCTGAAGCGCAATTTGCCGGCCGCTATCCAGGGCTTCAACGAGGTGCAGATGGACAGCATTGCGGGCTGCGGCGACGTGAACCGCAACGTGATGTGCAACACCAACCCGCACGAGTCGGCGGTGCACGAGGAAGTGTATGAGCTAGCGAAGGCCATCAGCGCGCACCTCACGCCGCGCACCACGGCCTACCGCGAAATCTGGCTCGATGGCAACTTGCAGGAAACCACCGAGGCCGTCGATGACGAGCCCATTTATGGGCATACCTACCTGCCGCGCAAGTTCAAAATTGCGCTGGCCCTACCCCCCTACAACGACTCGGACATCTTCTCGAACGACATCGGCCTGATTGCAATTGAGGAAAATGGCCAACTGCTGGGCTTCGATGTAGCTATCGGTGGCGGGCTGGGTATGACGTTTGGGATGAACGAAACCTACCCCCGCCTGGCCGACGTGATTGGCTTCGTGCCCACGGCGGAGGTGGTGAACGTGTGCGAGAAAATCGTAACCATTCAGCGCGATTGGGGCAACCGTGAAAACCGCAAGCTCTCGCGCCTCAAGTACACCATCGACCGCGTGGGCCTGCCCGCCTTCGTGGCCGAGCTGCACCAGCGCCTGGGCTACGAGCTGGCCCCGGCCCGGCCCTACCAGTTCCACACGTCCAACGACGCGTTTGGGTGGACGACCAACGCCGCGACCGGCCTCTCCAACCTGGTGCTATTCATTGAGGGTGGCCGCATCCTCGACCGGCCGGGCTACCGCGTGAAGTCGGCGCTGCGCGAAATCAGCGGGTTCCACACCGGCGACTTCCGCCTGACTGGCAACCAAAACCTGATTTTGGGCAACATTGCCCCCGGCCACCGCGACCGCATTCAGGCCATTCTGGAAGAGAACGGCGCTGCTCCCAAAGCCGACCAACTCACCAAGTTGCGTCGCGATGCCCTGGCCTGCGTGGCCCTCAATACGTGCTCGCAAGCCTTTGCCGAAGCCGAGCGCTACCTGCCGCAACTGCTCGATAAGCTCGACGCCGTTATCCGAGCCCATGGCTTGGCCGAGGCCGGTATTTTACTGCGCATGACGGGCTGCCCCAACGGCTGCGCCCGCCCCTACCTAGGCGAAATTGGGCTAGTAGGCCGCGCCCCCGGCCGTTACAACCTCTACTTGGGCGCCAACCACGCCGGCGAGCGCCTCAATAAGCTCTACCGCGAAATGCTAGACGAAGACGGCATCCTGCGCGAACTGTCGCCGCTGCTGGCCGCCTACGCCGCTAGCCGCCAGCCCGGCGAGGGTTTTGGCGACTTTGTGGTGCGCACGGGGGTCGTAAAAGCCACGGTAAAGGGCTTGGACTTCCACGATTAAGCTTTATTTTACTACTAACTATGGCTACTGACCTGCTTTCGACTGCGTCTCCGGTGGTAGCTGCTGCCTCTTCGGCGGGCCCTTCCCTACCCGTGTTTCTGGACCTGGAGCAGCGCCGGGTGCTACTGGTGGGCGGCGGCCACGAGGCCCTAGCGCAGCTTACGGCTGTGCTGCACGAGCATCCGCACGCCGCCGTTACGGTAGTGGCCCCGCAGCTGCTACCCGCCCTGTATGCCTTAGCCGCGCAGCACGCGCAGGTTATTCTGCGCCTGCGGGCGTTCGAGCCCGACGACCTCGTGGGCCACGACCTCGTGCTGGTGGCCACCGACGATGCCGCCCTGCACGGCCGCGTGCGGGCCGCGTCGTCGGCCCGGCGGCTGCACGCCGTGGCGGCCCTCGGCCCCGCCGATGAGGCTGCGGCCATTGACTATTGGCGGCGCGTGGCCACGTACACGCTCGGGGCTTTTGCATTGTTTTTGGTATTCAATATCTTATCTTATTACTTCACCTGGCAGCAGGTGTGGCACATAGCCAGCAATTCGGGCACCTTTTACACGTTTGTGGGGGTAGGGTTTGTGGCCCAGCTCATTGATGGTATGCTAGGCATGGGCTACGGCGTGGTGTCGGCCATCAGCCTGATGTCGCTGGGGCTGACGCCGGCGGCGGTGAGCGGCAGCATCCACACGGCCGAGATGTTTGCCAGCGGGGCTTCGGGCTATAATCACTACCGCTTCGGCAACGTCAACAAGCGCTTATTCAAGGTGTTGCTACTGCCGGGCATTGCCGGCTCAATCAGTGGCGCCTTTCTGCTAGCGCACTTCGGCGAGCGATATGCCGACTACATCAAACCCTTTTTGGCGGTATACCTGCTCATTTTGGGCTTGCGCATCATCAGCAAGGCCATTCGGAAGCAGGCCCAAAAGCGCCGCAAGGTCAAGAATGCGGGCTGGCTGGCCGGTGCCGGCGGCTTCCTCGATTCATTTGGCGGCGGTGGCTGGGGGCCGCTGGTTACGAGCACGCTCATCGCCAACGGCCGCACGCCGCAGTACGTCATCGGCACCGTGAGCTTGGTCGAATTTTTCGTCACGTTTGCCAGCGCGCTCACATTTTTCTCCATCCGGGGTATTTCCGATTGGCAAATCATTCTGGGGCTTATTGTGGGCGGCGTAGCCGCGGCGCCCATTGCTGCACGCTTGGCGGGCCGCATTGCTACCCGCTGGATGTTTTTGGGGGTAGGGCTGATGATAGTGGTGTGGAGCTTGTGGGCACTGCGCAAGGTCGATTTCGGGGCTATATGGCACTACGCAGCCGGTCTTTTCGCGTAGCGGCTCCTTTTGCCAGCGGCAGGCCCAAAACTATTCCGCCCCTCCCCCGTGTTTAGTCCTAAATTTGCCGGTGTGCGCGCTGGCAAATACCCTACTCAAATACGCTTCTAGCATCTTAGAGGCACCTAACGCAACTACGTATGGCATTCGACATGATGGGCATGATGGGCAAAGTGAAGGAGCTGCAAGATAAAATGCAGCAAGCCCAGGCGCAGCTTCAGCACCTTACCGCCACCGGCGAAGCAGGCGGCGGCCTCGTGAAAGCTACTGCCAACGGCCATCGCCAATTGATTAAACTCGACATCGACCCTTCGCTGCTTACACCCGAAGACCGTGAAATGCTCCCCGACCTCGTGGTAGCGGCCGTTAACAAAGCCTTGGAGGCTGCCGGCGAGCAGGCCAAGCAAGAGCTTCAGCGCCAAACCAGCGGCCTGATGCCCAACATTCCGGGGCTCGACCTCAGTAATTTTGGTGCCTAGTTTGGCACCCCTACCCCCCTCAGCCGCGTCAGCGAGCGCCGAAGCAAGTACGTCGGCGCTCGCTGACGCGGCTTTTGCGCGCTCCTGCGCCGACGTGGCCATTGTTATCCTCAACTACAACGGGGCGCACTTTCTGCGGCAGTTTTTGCCTGGAGTGCTGGCGCACGCTGCCGGCGCACGGGTAGTAGTGGCCGATAATGCCTCGACCGACGACTCGCTGGCGCTCTTGCAACGTGAGTTTCCAGCAGTGGAGCTGCTGGTTTTTAGCGAAAACTACGGGTTTTG
Organism: Hymenobacter ginkgonis; assembly: GCF_009755225.1. Classification (GTDB taxonomy): domain Bacteria; phylum Bacteroidota; class Bacteroidia; order Cytophagales; family Hymenobacteraceae; genus Hymenobacter; species Hymenobacter ginkgonis. The sequence goes on along the minus strand of NZ_WQKZ01000003.1, from coordinate 38,888 downwards.
CGAAGGCTACAACCACGCCCTGCGGCAGGTCGAAAGTCCTTTCGTAGTGCTGCTCAATTCTGATGTGGCCGTGCAGCCTGGCTGGCTGCCGCCCCTACGCGAGTTGCTAGCCGCTAACCCACGCATCGCCGCCGCCCAACCCAAAATACTGGCTTTCAGCGACCCTACCCTTTTCGAACACGCAGGGGCGGCGGGTGGCTACCTCGACAAGCTGGCCTACCCCCTCTGCCGGGGCCGGGTGTTCGACACCCTCGAAACCGACCACGGTCAGTACGACGATGCCCGGCCTGTAGCCTGGGCCAGCGGCGCTTGCTGCCTGGTGCGCACCAGCATCTGGCAAGAGCTGGGCGGGCTGGAGCCGGCTTTTTTTGCCCACATGGAAGAAATCGACTTCTGCTGGCGCGCGCAAAATGCGGGCTATGAAGTCTGGTACGCGGGTGGGCACAGCGTGGTGCACCACGTGGGGGGCGGCACGCTACCCAAGTCGAGTGCCCGCAAAACCTACCTCAACTTTCGCAATGGGCTGGCTTTGCTGTATAAAAACTCAGCTCCCAGCGAGTTAGCTAGTGCTTTTGCCAGGCGCCTGGTACTCGATTGGGTGGCGGGCCTGCGCTTCTTACTAGCCGCCAACTGGCCCGAAGCCCAAGCGGTGGGCCGCGCTCACATGCATTTTTTCCAAAAGCTGAGCTACTGGCAGCAGCGCCGCCGCTTGGCAAAGCCGCGGCTGCTGGTTGGCCAGCGGGCAGGCACCTACGCGGGCAGCGCGGTGTGGGCGTATTTTTTGCAGGGCAAAAAGCGTTTTAGCGACCTGTTTTTGACGTAGTGCCGCTGACCGCTGGCAAAGCTGGCTTGTTAAACGCGGCCAGGATATACTTGGCAATCAACTCATCAGCGGGCGACTGCTGGTTGTAGTTACCACCCGTCACTACTACTACCAGCCGCTGCTGGGGCCACAGCGCGATGCGCTGGCCACCATTGCCCTGAGCCATAGCGCCTTGGTAGCGCACGCCATTGCAATCCAAATACTTGAGCCACCACAGGTAACCGTAGCTTACGCCTTGCACCACCGAGTGCGGCGCGAGGGAAGCCGCTACCCAACTAGCTGGCACAAGCTGCTGGCCCTGCCAGCGCCCTTGGTTGAGGTAGAGCAAGCCAAACTTGGCCATGTCGCGGGGCCGCAACGACAGCTGGCAATACGTCTCGGCGCTGGTCGAATCGGGCACGAACCGCCAGTTGAACTGCTTGATGCCCAGCGGCGCAAATAGGTAGCGCCTAGCAAACTCGGGCAGGGGCACTTTCGCCTGCTTCTCGACAAGGCGCCCCAGTGTAATAGGGTTGCCCGAGCAGTAGCGACCCGTAGTGCCGGGCTGGTCGAGCATTGGCAAGTCGAGCGTAAACTTCACCCAATCAGCCGAGTAATCCATTTTGGTTTCGTTGCCCTCCGACTTCTCATTGCTAATATCACAATCGAGGCCGCTCTGGTTAGTCAGCAGGTTTTCGATGGTAATCCGCTGCTTGTCAGCCGAATTATGTTGAAGTACATACTCCGGGAACTGCGCGGCTACTGGCTGCTGCACGCTGGCTAGCAGGCCGCGCGCTAGCGCAATACCCGTCAAGGCCGACACAAAGCTTTTGCTGGCCGACCGCAAGGCGTGCAGGCTATCGCGCTGGTACTCATAAAAGTATTCTTCAAATACTAGGCTGCCGTCTTTGATAATCAAGACGCTGTGAATATTAGGGTAGCTGCCATCAACAATTTTACCGACCATAGCAGCGAGCAGCGCGGGGTCGAGGCCCGTGCCTTGGAGGGTGCGCACCGGCAGGCCATCGGTAGTGGCAGCAGGCACGGTGTAGCGATAGGCAAAGGGCTGCGCCGAGGCCTGGCGCGGGTACCACATCTGGGTAGGGAAAACCAATCCGCGCTTCAGCAACCGAAAACGCTGCTGGCCCATTGCGTAGGAAGCTACGCGGCCGGCCGCATCGCGCTGAAAGCGCACTGTATCGCCGCCTTGGTTGCGAAAAGCATCGGGGCCCACCGGGGATAGCCGGTAGCGGGCATCGGCGATGAGGGCGTAGAGGCACAAGTCACGGGGCGAGGCCGCTAGTTTCAGCGTGAGGCCGGCAGTGTACTGGTACTGTCCCTCGTATTGCCGTAGCTGGGCTAGGGTGGGCGCAACCAGAGTTTGAGCATGGCTACCCACGGCAAAGGCAAGCCCGCAGAGCATCAAGCACCATTTTTTCATCTCGGTAAGGGTAGATTGGGGCAGGCAGTCGCTGGTGCCAAAATAGGTCTCAAAAGTGGGCTCGCAGCCTACTCACTGCTACCGCCAACCGGAAGACAATTGTCCGACATTTTTACGTCATTTCACTTATATATATATGAAATATATAGAATTATATCACCTCAAAATAAGGCTAAGCCAACCGGGTAGCCACCGTAGTTCCCCTTGCGGGCTTGCCATGCCCCTACTAGCAGCAAAGGCGCGTGCAGAAAATTTAAGCCAAATAGAAACAGGAGCGGAGCCAGTACCAGCACGAAGTGGAAGTAGAGGATGAGGCCGATTTGTGCGGCTAGCAGCACCAGATAACCGCCGTAAGTAACCAGCGTCCAAACCAGCTCGAGGTTGAGCAGCCGACTGCCTGCTTCTTGAATTTCAGGAATATGCCGCTTGCGGTAGCGTAGCCAGAGCGGCAGCAAAATATTGGCCCCTGGCAGTAGAACGTAGCTGAAGCAGGACAAATACATCAGCGCTACGTAGGTCGGCACTGCCAGAGCTACCTCCTGCCTGGCGGTGGCTGGCGCGTCGGCGGGCCGCAGGGTAGGTTTGGGGGCTTCTGTGAGTGCCTCTACGGGCAGGTGCAGGGCCGCTGCTAGGGCTTGCAACGTAAACCCACGCGGCAGGCTTTCGCCTTTTTCCAGACGCTGGATGGTCCGTAGGCTCAGGCGAGCCGCTTCGGCCAGGCTTTCTTGCGACAGGCCTTGGGCTTGGCGGTAAGCCACGAGTTTATCGGCGAGAGTAAGCGGCATATCCATGCAGCAAGCTAGCCGGAGGCTGATTATAAGTAGTAGCTGGCTCGAAAGGCGCGCTACCCATCTATCTTACTACTGCCTACCCTCTTACAAATCCCAAACGGTGCTGCGCTGCTGGCGCATCGCCTGGCGAATATTCATCCAAAACACCCCGGCAAAATATAGCACTATGGGTGAGCCAAACGTAAAAAACGAGGCGTAGACGAATGATAATCGCACGCTGCGCGTGCTAAATCCCCAGCGCTGCCCCAGCGCCGAGCACACCCCGAAGGACTGCGTTTCGATAAAATCGGTGAGGCGGTTCATAACGAGGGTTTGAGACGGCGGGTGCAACTTTGCCGGGCTAAGATACGCTTGAAAAAGAGCGGAGTCAATAGTGCGCGGCCGTAAACGTTCGGCTCATTCCTACGTTTAGAGGGAGGCCAAGGTTGGCCCGTTCGCGCCTAACTTTCTGTTAATCATTCCCAATTTGCGTTTTCCTTTTTTCCTCACTGCGCCTTTGCGCGCCGGCTTAGTTGCGCTAGGGCTCTTTTTGCCTACTGCCTGCGCCACGCTGCCCAGCATGCTGAAAACGGCTGAGAATGGCCGCCGGGTGCGGGTCGAGCCTACCCCCCTCACCGCCGTGGGCGATGCCGTGCCCTTCGAAGCCACGGCCAAAGCCGCAGCCAGCCACTTGCACAAAGGCGCCGTGTACGAGGTGGTGCTTACCTACCACTACGACCACGACCTGCGCCTCGACACGGTGGGCCGCATCTCGTTTGGCCCCAGCGACTATACCTACGACGACTCGGTGAAGGGCCGCCTCGTGAGCCGCCGCCGCTTCACGATGGCCAACGCAGCGCGCCGCTCGCCAGGCCAGCTCATGGCCCGCGGCCAAGTGCGCGAGTTGAAACCGAACGGCAAAATCTTGCGTGCCACCACCGAAACGCTGGTGGCACGCGGTATTTCGGACCCCGCCCGGCGCGTGGTGCTCGAAGATTCGGCCCTCACGCTGCTGCCCGAGCACGCCAATAACGTGATGAGCGGCACCCGCATCCTACCCCTCTATTTCGACCAGGGCCAGTGGTTTATCCGCTCGCACTTGGGCACCAACATCGCGGCGCTCGAAGACCTAATTGACGCCAACCAGCACACCCAGCGGGTGCTCATCGCGGCGGGCCATTCGCCCGACTCGACCGATGCCCACCAGCCGGCGCTGGCCAGCAAGCGCGTCAAGATGCTGCTTTACTATTACAAGCAGCGCGTGAAGGGCTTTTCGTACCTCAATAAGGTCGAGAACATCACCTTCGACACCCTGGCTTACCGCCGCAGCTGGGAACTGTTCCTGAATCAAGTGCAAAACTCGGTGCTAAAGCCCGCGCAGCAAGATTCAGTGCTGTCTATCATTAATGACACGCGCGGCACCTTTGCTCAGAAGGAAAAGGCGCTGCACAAGCTCAGCTACTTCGATTACTTGGAAGACTACATCTACCCGGTACTGCGCTGGGGTACGGTGGCCGTGACGTACACGGCGCCCAAGCGCTACGACTCGGAAGTGTACATCTTGAGCAAGAAGATATTGGCTAAGGAAACCGATGTTGACGCCCTTACGCCCGAAGAGTTGCGCTATTCGGCTACCCTTACCCCCCTGCTGGCCGAGAAGCAGCGCATCTACGAGCTAGCCGCTGCTAGCACAGCTAGTTGGGAGGCGTTCTACAATTTGGGCGCCGTGCTGGCCTTGCGCGCCGAAAAGGAGCCTACCGAGCGCGTGCAGCGCAATTATTACCACCGGGCGGCCGTCAATTTTACTTTAGCGGCCCACCGCCACCCCACGGCCGAGCTGTTTTATCGCGCCGCCGCGGCGCACCACCGCGCCCAGGAAACCCTGGAGGCGCTCAGCGATTACGACTACGCCATTAAGCTGGGTGGTTCGCGGCCTATGCTGCGCAAGATTTTTTCTGATAAAGCGGCTCTTGAAATCCAAATTGGCCAGCCCGACCAGGCCCTTACCAGCCTGCGCTTGGCCGGCCCCAGCTACCAAAACTACTTGAACCAAGGCTTATTGCTGGTGCAAAAAGGTGGCTACGACGCGGCCGCCGCCCAGTATAGCCTAGCCCTCGACCTGCGCCCGCAGGCCGCGGCGCCGCACTACGGCATGGCTGTGGCCGCTGCCCGCCGCCACGACGAAGCCACGATGGCCCAGCAGCTGCGCCAGGCTGTGCAACTCGACCGCAACTTGGCCACCCAAGCCGTGGAGGATTTGGAGTTTCAGGACTATGTGCAGGGCACGGCGTTTCGGGAGGCACTGAAGTAGGCCAATCCGGCTAGGTGGGGGTAGGGATACCCGCGCCCGTGCCTTAACTTTACCCCGTAAATTATCTAACCAGATGCGTACTATTCAATTCCGCGAGGCCCTACGTGAGGCCATGAGCGAAGAAATGCGCCGCGACCCGTCGATTTTTTTGATGGGCGAGGAAGTGGCCGAATACAACGGAGCTTACAAAGTGAGCCAGGGTATGCTCGACGAGTTTGGCGCTGAGCGTGTGATTGATACGCCCATTGCGGAGCTTGGCTTTGCGGGCATCGGGGTAGGCGCAGCGGCCAATGGCCTCAAGCCGATTATCGAGTTTATGACCTTCAACTTTTCGTTGGTGGCCATCGACCAGGTAATTAACTCGGCGGCCAAAATCTACTCGATGTCGGGCGGGCAGTACTCGTGTCCTATCGTGTTTCGCGGGCCGACCGGCAACGCGGGCATGCTCTCGAGCCAGCACTCGCAAAACTTTGAGAACTGGTTTGCTAACTGCCCCGGCCTCAAAGTAGTAGTACCTTCTAACCCGTACGATGCCAAGGGCTTGCTGAAAGCCTCCATCCGCGACCCCGACCCGGTTATTTTCATGGAGTCGGAGCTGATGTACGGCGATAAAGGCGAAGTGCCCGAAGAAGAATACATCCTCGAAATTGGCAAAGCCAACATCGTGCGCGAAGGCAAAGACGTGACGCTAGTGAGCTTCGGCAAAATGATGAAGCTGCTCTACACCGCCGCCGACGAGCTGGCCAAAGAGGGCATCAGCGCCGAAGTAATCGACCTGCGCTCGGTGCGCCCCATTGACTACGATACCCTTATCAATTCGGTGAAGAAAACTAACCGCATGGTGGTGGTGGAGGAAGCTTGGCCGCTGGCCAGCATCTCGGGCGAGCTGGCCTACATGGTACAGCGCCGCGCCTTCGACTACCTCGACGCGCCGGTTATCCGCATCACCTGCGCCGACGTGCCGCTGCCCTACGCCCCTACCCTCATCGAAGCGTCGCTGCCCAATGTGGCCCGCATCTTGAAGGCCGTGAAGGAAGTAACCTACACGGCCGCGTAGTTCGCGATTCCGTCAAAAGCAAAAAAAGCCCGCAACTAGCGGGCTTTTTTTGCTTTCGGCTGGTTAGTACTTTTATCGCCTTGGCCCTATAGCTTATGAATCAATCCTTTGATGCGCTGATTATTGGGGCGGGCCAGGCAGGCCCGTCGTTGGCCGGCCGGCTCACGGCTGCGGGCTGGACGGTAGCACTCGTCGAGCGCAAAAACTTTGGCGGCACCTGCGTGAACACGGGCTGCACGCCTACCAAAGCACTAATTGCCAGCGCCAAAGCCGCTCAAACCATGCGCCAGGCCGCGCACTACGGCTTAGAGCCGGCCGCCGCGTTTACGGTGGATTTGGCCAAGGTACAGGCCCGTAAAGATGCCATCGTACAAGCCTCGCGCAACGGCCTGGAACAGTGGCTGACGCAGATGCCCGGCTGCACCGTTTTCCGGGAGACTGCCCGATTTCTATCACCTACCACCATGCAAGTGGGCGACGACGTACTCGCAGCCAAGCACATTTTTCTGAACGTGGGGGGTAGGCCGGCCAGTCCGCCGCTGCCTGGCTTGGCGCAGGTACCCTATTTCACCAGCAGCACCATATTGGCCCTGAGCGAGTTGCCCGCGCATTTGCTTATCGTGGGGGCGGGAGCCGTGGGGCTGGAGTTTGCGCAACTGTTTCGGCGGTTGGGCTCACAGGTTACCATTGTGGAGCGCAACCCGCGCCTGCTGCCGCACGACGATGCCGATGTGGCGGCGGCCGTGGCCGAAACGCTGGCTAGCGAAGGTATTACGCTGCGCCTAGGGGCCGAATGCATCAGCGTGAGCCTAGAAAACGGCCAGCCCGTGGTGGAGGTTAGCTGCGAAGAAGATGCTACCCCCAGCCGTGGCTCGCACCTGCTGCTGGCCATGGGCCGCCAGCCCAACACCGACGATTTGCAACTGGAAAGGGCGGGCCTGCACGCCGATGCGCACGGTTATATCCCAGTAGATGAAGAACTGCAAACGGCCACGCCGGGCATTTGGGCGCTGGGCGACTGCAACGGCCGCGGTGCGTTCACCCACACGTCCTACAACGACTTCGAGATTGTGGCTGCCAACCTACTCGACCACGGGCAGCGCCGCGTCAGCGACCGGCTGCCCGTATCGGCCATTTACGTAGACCCGCCCTTTGCCAAAGTTGGCCTCACCGAGGCGGAAGTGCGAGCCGCCGGCACGCCCGCTTTGGTAGGCAAGCGCCCCATGACGAAGGTGGGTAGGGCCGTAGAAAAGGGCGAAACGCTAGGCTTTATCAAGGTACTGGTGCACGCCGAAACCGACCAGATTCTGGGGGCTAGCATTGTGGGCGTGGGCGGCGACGAAGCCATTCACTGCATCATCACGGCCATGTATGCCAAGCAAACAGCCGCTTTTATGCGCCGCAGTGTCTTCATCCACCCCACCGTTTCGGAATTGATTCCAACGGTATTCGGAGAACTGCAACCGCTTGATGCTGAATCAACAAAGTATTGAACCAGCAAAGTAGCTGCGCTACGCATTGCGCTGCTGTGGGGCAGCCGCGCGCCCTACCCCCGCTTACTGAATAGAGCCGCCCTCCTCCACAAGAGGGGGTAGGGCGTTAGCGCCCCAGGGCTAAGGCCAAAGCGACTGGCTCCTTGCTGCTGAGGGTGGTGGACGCGGTAGACGCTCGCACGATTAGCTCCGACTTCAACTCCTTGCTTTGGGCAGCTGACACTAGCCGGTTTTTGACTACTGCCTGAAACAATACGCTGGCCGCCTCCTTGCCTATTTCGTAGGCTGGCTGCGTGATGGTGGTGAGCGGCGGGGCCAGTAAAGAGGCCGTTTTCAGGTTGGAAAAGCCGATAATTTTCACATCCTTCGGAATCCGGAGCCCGAGGTTGTGGCAAGCCTCGTAGCTGCTCATGGCTAGGCTTTCGACGGCGGCGAAGATGCCATCAATATCCGGCCGCTGGGTTAGTAAGGTTTGAGGTAGGCTGGCACTTTGGGGCTTGCCCGCCGCCTCACACACTACCAATTCCTCATCATACGGAACCCTAAATTGCTGCAAGGCAGCCTGATACCCTTGCATGCGCCGCTGACTAATAGAGAGCGTATGGGCAATAGTGAGGTGGGCAATAACGCGGCAGCCAGCCTCTAGCAGGTGCTGGGTGGCCCGGTAGCCACTTTCGTAGTCATCGGTCGTCACTTTTGGCATGTCCTTGCCCGCATACACGCGGTCGAACAACACCACCGGAATACCACGCTCCCGCAGCAAATCGAGATGCGCAAAGTCTTGGCTTTCACTTGCTACCGAAAGCAGCACGCCATCGACGCGGCCGCTGGCCAGCAGCCGCATTACGGCCAACTCGCGCTGGTAGTCTTCGTGGCTCAGGTAGATGAGCACGTGGTAGTTGTTGCGCCGCGCCACCTCCTCTATTCCCTTGATGGCCAGCGAGAAGAAATGGTTATCTACTTCCGGAATAACGACGCCGATGGTTTTGCTCTTGTTGCGGCGCAGGCTGCTGGCGTGGTGATTGGGCTCGTAGTTGAGCTTATTGGCTAGGGCGCGCACCCGGTCTTTGGTGGGCTGGGAGATGTCGTAGCGGTCGTTGAGCGCGCGCGAAACGGTGGCAATAGACAGGTTAAGTTCCTGAGCCAGTTTCTTCAGGTTGACGGGTTTCATGGTGCAGGGTGGGAAACTGCTGGGTTTGCAGGGCGGAAAAGGTGTGCAAATCAACGGGTAAATACTACTTTTTCAATACCTTATAAAACATGAGTGAGCACTTAATCTCCGGAAACGTTTACGTAATTAATCCTAGCTTTTGGTAAAGCAGCCGGGTAAGTTTGTGGCACTTCACTTCACTCCCACCCCACATTCTGCCACATGCGCACAACTACGCTTACCTCTTTTCTGGTGCCGATAGCCGTGGTCGCAAGCCTCTCGGCGCAAGCCCAAACCCGCCAGATAACCGGCACCGTGGTAAGTGCCGCCGACCAAGTGCCGCTGCCGGGCGTCACGGTAGTTTTAAAGGGCACTAGCACTGGCGTTTCGACCGACGCGCAGGGTAAATTCAGCTTGTCTCTCGGAACGGGCGGCGACCCAGTGCTCATTTTTTCTTTTGTGGGCTATGAAACCACGACAGTGCGCGTGGGCGACCGCACGGCTCTCAACATCGTGCAGCTGAAAGACGCCGCTACGGGCCTCGATGAGGTGGTGGTGGTCGGCTACGGCACCCAAAAGAAGCGCGACATCACGGGCTCGGTGGCGTCCATCACGGCCGAGCAAGTGGCCGAAACGCCTATTGTGCGCGCCGACCAAATTTTGCAGGGCCGCGCCAGCGGCGTGCAAGTGACCCAAACCAACTCGGAGCCGGGCGGCGGCACGTCTATTCGCATCCGGGGCACGAACTCCATTAACTCGGGCAACGAGCCGCTCTTTGTGGTGGATGGCTTTCCGGGCGCGGGTGACCTTAACTCCATCAACCCCAACGACATCGAGAGCGTGGAGGTGTTGAAGGATGCCTCGGCTACGGCCATTTACGGCTCGCGCGGCGCCAACGGCGTCATCCTCATCACTACTAAAAAAGGCAAAGCCGGCCGCAACACCACCAGCTTCGAGGCCTACAGCGGCGTGCAAACTGTGCGCCACAAGTACGAGCTGATGAACGCCACCGAGTTTGCCAACTACCTGAACGACGTGCGCACCCAGGGCAACCTGGCCTCGCCCACCACAGCCCTACCCCTCCCCTACACGCCCGAGCAGATTGCTGGCCTCGGCGAAGGCACCGACTGGCAGAGCGCCATCTTGCAAACCGGCAAAATCAACAACTACCAGCTGGGCTTTAACGGCGGCACCGAAGAAACGCGCTATAACCTTAGCTTCAACTACTTCGACCAGACGGGTATTATCTTGAACTCGGGCTTTAAGCGCGGCACCGTGCGCCTGAACCTGGACAAGAAAATCAGCGAGAAGCTGAGCTTCAACTTTTCGAGCCAGGTAGCGGCTACCGGCGAGAAGCGGGCGCTGGTGAATTCGCAGGGGGGTAGCTTCGGCGGGGTGCTGCTCGATGCCCTGCGCTTCAGCCCCATTGTGCCGGTGCGCGACGCCGACGGCAACTACACCTATTCTAATACGCCCCTACCCTACGTGGAAGATGTGGGCAACCCCGTGGCCTACGCCCAGAAGGCCGAGGACAACCGCACCATCATCCGCGGACTGCTCAATGTGGCTGCCAACTACCAGATTATGAAGGGCCTGACTTTTCGGGCTACTGGTGGCGTCGATTACAACAACCAGCAGGTAAGCCAGTACCGGCCCTCCGATATTTTCCTGGGCCGCACCACCAACGGCTCGGCCACGCGCACCAATTCGAACGTGTATAGCTGGGTAAACGAAAACACGCTGACTTATGACCGGCAGTTTAACCCCAACAATGCGCTGAATGTGGTGGCTGGTCTCACGTTCCAAGAATTTTACGGCGACAACTTTAACTCGCAGGCAACCAACTTCTTCACCAATACGCTCGGCACCGACAACCTCTCGCTGGGTGCCGTAACGCTAACGCCCGGCTCGGGCCGCTACAGCAACTCGCTGGCTTCGTATTTTGGGCGCCTCAACTACCAGCTGTTCAACCGCTTCCTGTTCACGTTCACCATGCGCGCCGACGGCTCGTCGCGCTTCGGGGCCAATAACAAATGGGGCTATTTCCCGTCGGCAGCCATTGGCTACCGCATTGTAGATGAGAAGTTTATGCAAAACTTCCCGGTGGTGAGCGACTTGAAGCTGCGCGCCAGCTACGGCATCACCGGCAACCAGGAAATCAGCAACTACCAGTCGCTTTCACGCTACAGCGTGGGCGCTTATGCGGCGGGCAGCACCCGCCTGGTGGGTCTGGTTTCGACCAATATTCCGAACCCGAATCTAAGTTGGGAATCGACGGCGTCGAGCGACGTGGGCATCGACTTGGCGCTGTTTAAGAACCGGCTTATTTTCACGGCCGACGCTTACTATAAGAAAACCAGCGACTTACTACTGCAAGTATCCATCCCAACCACTTCAGGCTTCAACAGCATTTACCTGAACGCGGGCAGCGTGGAGAACAAAGGCCTAGAGCTGGCCCTAACCACGACTAACCTCGACAGCAAGCGCTTCTCGTGGACGACTAACCTCAACTTCTCGCTAAACCGTAACAAAGTACTGGACCTCAACGGCGAGTACGAGCGCTACGTGGGCTCGTCGAGCAGCAGCCTATTTGTGGGCTCGGGCCTGGGCAACACCAGCGTGCTGCGGGTGGGCTCGCCCATCGGCTCGTTCTTTGGCTACCAGTTTGACGGCATTTGGCAGACGGCCGACGAGATTAAGGCCAGCGGCACCAAAACGGCCGTGGTGCCCGGCGACCCGCGCTACGTAGACCAGAACGGCGACGGCCAAATCACGGCCACCGACCGCGTAATTATCGGCCAGGCCCAGCCCGATTTCATCTACGGCGTCACCAACAATTTCAAGCTCGGCGCTTTCAACCTGAGCGTATTCATCCAGGGCGTGCAGGGCGATGATGTGCTGAACCTCAACCGCTACGAGCTCGAATCGGGCATCACGACCACCAATAAGCTCAAGAGCGTGAACGACCGCTGGACCGGCCCCGGCACCAGCAACACCATTGCGCGGGCGGGCAGCACCATTCGCCGCAGCACGGGCATCGTGAGCGACGTGGTTGAGGATGGCAGCTTCGTGCGCCTCAAAACCCTCACGCTGGGCTACACCATCCCGGTGCCGGCCTCACTCAAAGCTGTGAAGCAAGCCAGCATCTACCTCACCGCCCAAAACCTGGTGACCCTCACCAAATACACCGGCTACGACCCCGAAGTAAACTCCTTCGGCGGCAACAACTTGAGCCTCAACACCGACTACAACGCGTTTCCGAGCACGCGCACCTTCATCGCTGGTTTGCGCCTGGGCTTTTGAGGCTATTGCTGCCCTACCCCCTTCGCTACTTAGGAGGGGGTAGGGCGCCCTATGCACCCGCGCCGCTTCCCCTACCAGCTCCCATTCCCTCTACTTCCCACCCCGATGAAAAAGTCTATTATTCTCCTGGGCTTGCTGTCGCTTGGCTTGTTTCCTTCCTGCAAAAGCTTTTTGGAAGAAAAGCCCTACGACTTTATTGCCGCCACCAACTTTTACCAAACCGAGGGCGACGCCGTGGCCGGCCTCAATGGCGTCTTCAACGCCCTGCTGCCCCAAACCTACTACGGCCGCACGGGCTGGCAAATCACGGAGCTGCCCGCCGAGCTTATCCGCGTGGGCTCCAGCACCGACGAGCGGGCCCAGCTTTCGCGCTTCACCTTCACGCCCACCAACACGGAGATAAATAGCTGGTGGCTAAACACGTACCGGATGATAAACCGAGCCAACGACGTGATTGAGAAGGTGCCCGCCATTAACATGGACGTGGCCCGCCGCAACAATATTGTGGGCAATGCGCGCTTTCTACGGGCGCAGGGGTACTTCGACCTCGTGCGCTGCTTCGGCGATGTGCCGCTGGTGCTGGCCACCGTAAAAGGCCCCAGCGACGACGTGCGCCCGGCCCGCACGCCGCTGGCCGACGTGTACAAGCAAATTATTGAGGACCTGATGTTTGCCGAAAAAAACTGCTTCCCCGAGAACCAGATAGCCGCGTCCGAAAAGGGCCGCGTATCGAGCGGAGCTGCCGCCGCCGTGCTCGCCAAGGTGTACCTAACCCGCGCCGCTAGCTCGGCCGCGCAGCCCACCGACAACCAAAATGGCCTCGACGCCTGCAACCGCCTTATTGCCAGCGGCTTGTACCGGCTACTGCCCGTGTACGGCGACGTGTTTGACCCAGACAAGGAGAACGGCCCGGAGCATATTTTCTCCATTCAGTTCGACCTACCCCCCAATACAGGCAGCATCATTGTGCGGCAGTTTTTGCCCTCGCAGCTAGCAGGGTTGGGCACGTTTACGGTTGAGGATAACTTGGTGGCTTCGTACGCCGCCACCGATGCCCGCCGCGCCTGGAACATCAGCAATATGGCGGGCACTACGGTGCTGCCGCGCTACTACTTCAATAAGTTTCGCGACCCGCTGCGTATCGTCAACGATGCCCGCACCAACTACCTCATCACGCGCTATGCCGACGTGCTGCTGCTGCGCTCGGAGGCGCTTAACAACTTGAATCCCAACGATGTCAACAAATACACCGACATCAACCAAGTGCGCGTGCGGGCCAAGCTGGCACCGCTGCCCACCACCGCCACCACCAAAGACGCCTTCGTGGACTTGCTGGTGCAGGAGCGCGCCTGGGAACTGGTGCAGGAAGGCCACCGCTGGTTCGACCTCATCCGCCTGAACCGCCTCAAGCAGCGCGAGCTGGCCGTATTCAACCGCGTGATTGACGATAAATACCTGCTGTTTCCCATTCCACAGCCCGAAACGGTGCTGAACCCAAACCTGACGCAAAACCCTGGTTATTAATGCGAAATTTCTTCTTACTACTAGCTGGGTGGCTACTGGCCGCCCGGCTAGTAGCGCAGGCCACGCCCACCGCCCCTACCCCCTTCCTGCTGCTCGACCCCGCCGCGATGGCCGCCTACAAAACAGCTTACCAGCAGCGGCACTCGCCAGAAGTGGCGCAGGTGAAAACGCTGCTGCAAGCCGCCGACCACGCCCTAAAACAAGGCCCCTATACCATTGCCACGAAGCCGCAAGTACCGCCGAGCGGCGATAAGCATGACTACATTTCGCAGGCGCCGTACTGGTGGCCCGACCCCGCTAAGCCCGACGGCAAGCCCTACATGCAGAAGGACGGCCTGCATAACCCCGAGGCCGAAGCCATGAAGGACAGCGAGCACCTAAGCAAGCTGTGCGCCGATGTGCAAACGCTGGCCCTGGCCTATTATTTCACCGACGACGAGCGCTACGCCCGCCAGGCGGCGAGCCAATTGCGGGCGTTTTTCCTCGACCCCGCCACCCGCATGAACCCCAATTTGAACTTCGGGCAGGGCATTCCGGGCATCAATACCGGCCGCAATTTTGGCATTATTGAAACCCGCCATTTGGTAGTGGTGCCCGAGGCGCTGGCGCTGATGGAGGGTAGCAAGAGCTTGGATGCGAGTTTGGTAGCGGGTTTGAGAACCTGGTTCAAGGATTTCACTAACTGGCTTACCACGAGCCCCATCGCGCTGCCCGAAGGCCAGGCTAAGAATAACCACGGCACCTTCTACGACGTGCAGGTGGTGGATTTTGCCCTCTTCACCGGCGACGAGGCCCTGGCCAAGCGCACCTTGCAGCAGCAAACCTGGCCCCGCGTGGCGGTGCAGTTTGCCCCCGACGGCGCCCAGCCGCTGGAGCTGGCCCGCACCCGCCCCTGGAACTACGTGAGCATGAACCTGCAAGGCTGGACGCGCCTGGCCCAACTGGCCCCGCACGTGGGCCTCGACCTGTGGCACTACACCACGCCCGATGGCCGCAGCCTGCGCGCCGGCGTGAACTGGTTTCGGCCCTACCTGCTGGGCCAGACCAAGATGGACAAAGCCGATGCCGCGCCTACCTCCAACGCGCTTGCCCTCAATACCTACGACCAAGCCAGCCGCGCCTACCCCGACCTAAATGCAGCGGTGATATTCGCCCGGCAGCCCGGCTTTAGCCCGGTGCCGTGGGCATTTTGAGGAGGGCCGGCCCGCTGCTAGGCGGCGCAGCGGGTGCCATCTTTGGCGGCATTTAGCTGCCTTGTTTTTACCCCACCCTACTCCCTGTTTGCATGCTGACCCCACGCCGCAGCCCCAGCTACTCGCTGCTGCTTGCGCTCTTTATCGTTCTAGCCAGCGCCTACCCTTCACGCGCGCAGCAAGCCCAGCGCCTCACCAGCGGCTGGGAATTTGTGCGCCAGGACCTCGGTGGCATCTGGGAAGCCGTGCGCCCCGTGGTGGCCGGCAACCCCGAAAGCGTGCCGCTCTGGGAGCCGGTTACGCTGCCGCACTGCTTCAACGCGCGCGACGCCGTGGACCCCGCCGTGAACTACTACCAGGGCCCCGGCTGGTACCGCACGCAGCTGGCGGTGCAAAACCCCTACCCTGGTGGCCGCACACGGCTGCACTTTGAGGGTGCGGGCCAGAAAACGGAGGTTTACATCGGCACCACCAAGGTGGGCAGCCACGTGGGCGGCTACGACGAGTGGACGGTGGACATCACCCAGGCCGTGGCCGATTTTCAGAAAACGGAGGCCTATCAAAAGCAATTCAAGGGCAAGATTCCGTTCGCTATTCGCTGCGACAACTCGCGCGATTTGGAGATGATACCCTCTGACCTGTCGGACTTTAACGTGTACGGTGGCCTTTACCGCTACCTCAACTTGGAGTACCGCCCGGCCACTTCGCTCGACCGCCTCATCACCCAGGCCGCGGTCGATGCTACGGGCAAAACCGGCACGCTCGCGCTGAAAGTCACGTTTCCCGAAACCAGTTCCCTACCCCCCTCCTCGCCGGTGGCCGTGCGCCTGCTCGACCCGCAGGGGCGGCCGGTGGGCAAGTACCAGGGCGTGGTGCAGGGGCAGGCCGGCGAAGTGGCAGTGCACCAGTTTGCCCTGAAAAACCCGCGGCTGTGGTCGCCTACCCAGCCCCAGCTTTACACGGTGGAGCTGACGCTGGGCAGCGGCCCGCAGGCGTACCACCAGACTCAAAAAGTCGGCTTTCGCCACATCGAGTTTGTCGAGCACGGGCCCTTTAAGCTCAACGGGCAGCGGCTGTTGCTCCGCGGCACCCACCGCCACGAAGACCACGCCGGCGTAGCCGCCGCCATGACCGAGCCGATGATTCGGCAGGAAATGGTGCTGATGAAGCAAATGGGTGTCAACTTTATCCGGCTGGGCCACTACCAGCAGTCGCCTATCGTGCTGAATCTGTGCGACTCGCTCGGCATTTTGGTGTGGGAGGAAATACCGTGGTGCCGCGGTGGCCTAGGCAGCCCGGTGTACCAGGCGCAGGCCAAGCGCATGCTCACCCACATGGTGCAGCAGCACGCGCACCACCCGGCCGTCATCATTTGGGGGCTGGGCAATGAAAACGACTGGGCGGGCGACTTCCCGGAGTTTGACAAGGAGAAAATCCGCACCTTTATGAAAGAGCTGAACGCGTTGTCGCACCAGCTCGACCCGAGCCGCTACACGGCTATTCGGCGCTGCGATTTTTGCAAGGATATTCCTGATGTGTACTCGCCTTCTATTTGGGCGGGCTGGTACCGAGGCATTTACACCGATTATAAAGCGGCTACCGAGGAAGAGTTTAAGGGCGTGAAGCGCTTCCTACATGTGGAGTGGGGCGGCGATAGCCACGCCGGTCGCCACTCCGAAAACCCCGATAATGCGCTGGCCAAAATCACGGCCGGCAAAGGCGCCGACGAGCGCGCCGGCGATGCCTCGCTCTTTGGTGGCAGCGCCCGCGTGTCGAAGGATGGCGACTGGAGCGAAACTTACCTCTGCAACCTCGTGGACTGGCACCTGAAGGAGCAGGAAACCATGCCCTGGCTGAGCGGCACCGCCTACTGGCCATTCAAGGATTTCTCTACCCCCGTGCGGCCCGACAACCCCATCCCCTATATGAACCAGAAGGGGGTAGTAGAACGCGATTTTACTAAGAAAGAGGCGTATTACGTATTTCAATCGTACTGGACCACCGCGCCAATGGCCCACATCTACGGCCACTCGTGGCCCGTGCGTTGGGGCGACGAAGGCGAGCAAAAGATGGTGAAAGTGTACTCGAACTGCGAGCAGGCCGAGCTATTTGTAAACGGCAAAAGCTACGGCGTGAGAAAGCGCAATAGCCAGGATTTTCCCGCCGCTGGCCTGCACTGGAATGTGCCTTTCACCACGGGCCAAAACCAAGTGCGCGTAGTCGCCCGCCAGGGCAAGCAGACGGTGACGGATGAAATCAGTTTCCGCTACCAAACCCAAAAGTGGACCAAGCCCACGAAGCTGACCCTCACCAAAGTAGGCGAAGCCAACGGCCTCACCACCGTTGAAGCCAAGCTCTTCGATGCCCAGGGCGTGCAGTGCCTCGACGCGGCGAGTTGGCTGGAATTTTCGCTGGCCGGTGCGGGCCGCCTGCTCGACGACTTGGGTACCAGCCGCGGCTCGCGCAAAGTGCAGGCATACAACGGCCACGCCCTTATTAGCCTCGAAGCCAAAGCTGGCCAAACTACGGTGGCCGTGCAGTCGCCAGGTTTGGCCACGGTGCTGCTGGCGCTGTGACGAATGCAAGCGGCTTCGCCCACCACCATTGTACGTCCTGCTGAACGTAGTGAAGCAGTTCGCTCGCATCGTTTACCGATTCACGCGAGCTGCTTCACTACGTTCAGCAGGACGTCTTTTTTGAATTTTGTAGCATGAATTACCAACTCATAATGCGTAATTTATCAAAGCACCTCTTCTGCCTAGTGCTGCTGACTCTGCTGGCGATGCCAGCCGCCGCGCAGCGGCTGGTGCAGTCCATCAACTCCAACTGGTTATTCCGCAAAGACTCGACGGCGCTGCCCCCCGGCCAAGCAGCGGCGGCCGCGGGCTGGGAAAAAATTTCCCTACCCCACACCTGGAACGCGACCGATGTACTCGACGACGAGCCCGGCTACTACCGCGGCGTAGGCTGGTACAAAAAGACGCTTTACGTGCCCGCCGATTGGCAGCACCGAGCCGTGTCGCTACGCTTCGAGGGCGCCAACCAGGAAGCCGAAGTGTACGTGAACGGCCAGCTTGCTGGGCGGCACGCGGGCGGCTACACGGCTTTTAGCTTCTCGATTAGTAAATTCTTGAAATTCAGCAGTAATGCACCAGCCAGCGCGGAGGTACTGATAAAGCTGACCAACCGCTACAACCCCGCTATTCCACCCCTCACGGCCGACTTCACCTTCTACGGCGGCATTTACCGCGATGTGTACTTGGTGGCGGCCGACGCCGTGCATTTCGACCTCGACAATTACGCCTCTAGCGGCGTGTTTACCACTACCCCTGCGGTTTCGGCCGAGGCCGCGCAGGTGGCGGTGGCGGGTGGCCTCACCAACGAATCGGCGCAGGCGCAACGGCTGGTGGTGCAGGCGCAGCTGCTCGACCAAGCTGGCCAGCTAGTAGGCCAGCAGCAAACCAGCTTCAGCTTGAAAGCTGGCGAAAAGCGCGCCTTCCGCCTGGCCCTACCCCGCCTGAAACAGCCGCATCTGTGGGCACCCAGCGACCCGTATCTGTACCGCGTGGTGACGAGCGTGCGGGCGGTGGGCAGCAAAACTGGGCCGCCGCTCGACGCGGTGAGCAGCCCGGTGGGCATGCGCTGGTTTCGCTTCGATGCGGCCAATGGCTTTTTCTTGAACGGGCAGCCGCTCAAGCTCATTGGCACCAACCGGCACCAAGACTACCCCGGCCGCGGCAATGCCCTGCCCGACGCGCTAGCCGAGCGCGATGTGCAGTTGCTCAAGGAGATGGGGGGCAACTTTCTGCGCGTGTCGCACTACCCGCAAGACCCCGCCGTGCTGGCCGCCTGCGACCGGCTAGGCATCCTGGCCTCGGTAGAGATTCCGGTGGTGAACGCCATCACCGACTCGCCGGCTTTCTTCCAGACGTGCCGCACGATGCAGACGGAGCTGATTCGGCAAAACTTCAACCATCCGAGCGTCGTCATTTGGGCCTACATGAACGAGGTGCTGCTGCGCCTACCCCCCGGCATAAAGCGCGACAACGACCCCGGCCGCGCCTACCTGCGCCGCGTGCAGGCGCTAGCCAGCCAGCTCGATAGCCTAACCCGGCGCGAAGACCCGGCGCGCACCACCATGCTCGTGTGCCACGGCGATTTTAACCTGTACCAGCAAGCGGGCTTGCTGGCTATTCCGCAGGTCATTGGCTGGAACCTCTACCCCGGCTGGTACTCGGGCGACTTGCAGGGCTTCCCTAATTTCCTCGACCGCCACCACAAAGAACTGCCCGACAAGCCTTTATTGGTAACTGAATATGGTGCTGACTGTGATGAGCGGCTGCATTCTTTCAGCCCAAAGCGGTTTGATAAGACGATGGAGTACGCCAATCGCTACCACGAATTTTACCTCAAAGCTATTTTGGAGCGGCCTTTTGTGGCGGGCAGCACCGTTTGGAACCTCGCCGAATTCAACTCCGAAACCCGGCAGGAAGCCGTACCGCACATCAACAATAAAAGCTTGCTTACCGGCGACCGACGGCCCAAAGACGCCTACTTTCTCTATCAAGCTACCCTCCTGAAAACGCCCTTCCTGCGGATTGGCTCGCGGGGCTGGGCGCTGCGCGCTGGCTTGGCCGCGGGCCCCGACTCGCTATTCTGCCGGCAGCCGGTGGATGTGTACACCAACCAGCCCGCCGTGCAGCTACTGCTCAACGGCCGCAACCTTGGTACGCACGCAGCCACCGCGGGCGTGGCGCATTTCAGCGTACCGTTTGGCAATGGGCTGAACCAGCTACGGGCGCAAGCCGCGGGCCAACCGGTGGAGGACGTAGCCAATATAGAATTTCAGCTCCTCCCTACCCTCCTGAAATCTAGCCAGCTACCCTTCACCGAGCTGAATGTGAGCCTCGGCGACGAGCGTACCTTCACCGACGACAAGCTGCACCAAGTGTGGGTGCCCGAGCAAGCCTACGCGCCCGGCGGCTGGGGCTACGTAGGCGGCCACCCCTACAAAATGCCCGGCGACCGCCTCCCCTACGGCTCCGACCGCAACATTTTGGGCACCGACTACGACGCTGTTTTCGAAACCCAACGCTTGGGCCTGAGCCAGTTTCGGCTCGACGTGCCCGATGGCGAATATGAAGTGACCCTGCACTTTGCCGAGCTGGAAGCGGTGCCCGCCGCCGAGCAGCTGGCGTACAACCTGGCCGGCGAGAAAGCAGCGGCCGGCCCCGCCACCGCGCCCAGCCGGGCGTTTGCCGTGCGGGTGAATGGGTTGGCGGCCCTACCCTCCCTCAGCGCGGCTACCTACTTGCGGCCTTTGCAGGCGGTGAGCTTTAAGGTGCCGGTGTCGGCGCGGAGCGGGCAGGGGGTAGTAGTTGATTTTCAGAGCCAAACGGGCGAGGCGTTTTTAAACGGGATTCAAGTAAAACGCATGTTTTGAGGGGATAGGGAACGGCGCAGAACGGCCTGGTCATAATGGCCCAAACCGTCATGTTGAGGTTGCCGATTTTCCTGTCCTTTTGCTTATTTTTCTCATTTTCCAAGTCTTTTTAAAGCTTTAATTACCTTTAAATCAGATATTTGTTTCATAAAAAGACCGTAAACGTTTACGCAGATAAAGCCCCCTAGAGGAGGATTTTTCGGAGGAAGCGGCCGCTACATTTATGCGCTGCCGCCCGGTAATGGCCTACGCCGGGCGGCGCACGAGTACTTATCCATTCCCTCCTATTCCCCACCCAACATTTATGAAGCGTACTTCGCTTTTATCGGGCACGGTGTGCCTGGGCCTAGCGGCCGTACTTACCGCTTTTGCGGGTTGCCAGCGCGAAAACGTGGCGGCACCCGTGGCTACGGCCTCGGCCAGCGCCAACTCTACCATCACCACGTTTCGGCACCCCGGCGTAGTGAACAGCGCGGCCAGCCTCAGCTTGGTGGCCGGGCAAGCCAACGGTGGCGATGCCACCCGCACGGCTGGCTATAACAAGGTTGTCGATTTTATGAACAGCAACGCCGTGCCCACGTCTTTCCCGGCGGTGGTATACGCGGTGGGCAGCGCGGGTAGCCCCACCGAAAACCAAATTCGGCGCGACTGCATTTTGGCCTACGCCTGCGCCCTGCGCTGGGTGAAAACGGGCAGCGCTACCTACGCCAACCAGGCCAAGCAAATTCTCAACGGCTACGCCAACAATTTTCAGCGCTACGACACCTCGCCCAAGCCCGATGGCTCGCCCACCGAGTTTCGCCAAACCTACCTAGAGGCAGCTTGGGTAACGCCTTCGTTCGTGGCAGCGGCCGAAATTATTCGCTACTACCAAGTAAACGGCCAAGGTGCCGGCTGGTCGGCGGCCGAAATCAGTAAGTTCGATGGGTTTATCAACAATTTGAAAAACAACTACATCAACAACATTCCGGGCTCCATCGGCGACATCAACAACTGGCAGGCCTCGTACTGCTACGCCAAGATGGCGGTGGGCGTGTGGCTGAACAGTACGGCGGTGTACGACTCGGGCTACGACTACATGCAGCAGCACATGGCGGATTTTATTCGGGCCGATGGCAACGTGAACGAGTGCGGCCGCGACTGCCACCACCTGCAATACACGCTTTGCGCCCTTACCTACGCCGCCGAAACAGCACGCATCCAAGGCAATACGGCCCCGTACGGCTTTAATAACCAGGCCATCAAGAACGGCTGGAGCAAGTACGAGGAGTCGCTGGAGGGCAGCACCCAGTGTAAAAGCTGCCAGAATGCGAGCGACAACGCCATCTTTCCCGGCATCGAAACGGCCTATAACTACTACGGCACCAGCAAGCTAGCCGCCCTGCGCGACCGCGAAGACCCCTACGGCGTCATCTCGCCCGACAATACCTTCTTGGGCTTCACTTCCTTCACGCACCGCAGCATCGGCAAGTAAGACTGGCCCTGGCGAGGCTGCCCGCCAAAACAAATTGCCCGCACGCTCGGCCGCCCCTACGGCGCCGGGCGTGCTTCGGTATTTTAGGTAAATGCCTACCCCCCATCTGCATGTCAAGAATAAGTTTTGTATTGCTGCTGAGCTGCTTACTGAGCCTCACGGCCAGCCGGCCAGCCCTACCCCCCACCCCAGCGGTGAGCCAGGAAGCGACGCGCACGCTGCGCCGCCACGTGCTGGCCGAGGCGGCTTGGGCGTTGCAGCAGGCGCCGGTCACGGTCACGAGCAGTACCTCGCCGCGCAGCGCGGGCGGGCCGCACGACTTCTTCTCGGAGGGCGACTACTGGTGGCCTGACCCCAAGGACCCCGGCGGACCCTACGTGCAGCGCGACGGCCTCACCAACCCCGACAATTTCACGGCCCATCGCCTGGCCATGATTCGCTTTAGCCGCGTGGTGGGGGCCCTGGCTTCGGCCTACAAAATCACGGGTGATGAGAAGTACGTGCGCCACGCACTGCAGCACCTGCGGGCCTGGTTCCTGGAGCCAGCCACGCTTATGAACCCTTCGCTGCTGTACGCGCAGGCCATCAAGGGCCGGTTTACGGGGCGGGGCATTGGCATTATCGACACCATCCAGCTAATGGAAGTGGCGCAGGGCGTGCTAGTGATGCAGGGCGCTAAGTCCTTTTTTCCTAACGATTTAGCGGGCATTAAAAATTGGTTTGCGCAGTACCTCACCTGGCTCACTACCCACCCCTACGGCCAAGACGAGATGAACGCCCCCAACAACCACGGCACTTGCTGGGTGATGCAGGTGGCCAGTTTTGCTCGCCTGACCGGCAACCAAGAGCTGCTCCGCTTTTGCCGCGAGCGCTACCAAACGGTGCTCCTACCCACCCAAATGGCGGCAAACGGCTCGTTTCCACAAGAGTTGAAGCGCACCAAGCCCTACGGCTATTCGCTCTTCAACCTCGATGCGATGACGATGATTTGCCAGATACTTTCGGATAAGACGCAGAACCTCTGGACGTACGAAACGGCCGATGGCCGCAGCATTCGCCGGGGCATCGAGTACCTATATCCCTTCATCGCCGACAAAAAAACGTGGCCCCTACCCCCCGATGTGATGTACTGGAACGACTGGCCGGTGGCGCAGCCGGCCCTGGTGCTGGGCGCGGCGCAGTTTGGCAATGCTGCGTGGCTGCACACTTGGCAAGGCCTCAACCACGACCCGCAGGTGCCCGAAGTAGTGCGCAATCTGCCGGTGCGCAACCCGCTTATTTGGCTGGAATAATGATGCGTGCCAATAGGGCAATACCCCAGATAAAGCTCGTCCTGCTTCGACCAGCTCAGCAGGACGTTCCTTTTTAATCTTTTAACTAGCTCTAAGCCGGGCGGCTATTTACATAAACAATATGCAGATAATCAATAAAATAAACAGTAGCGCTGGCTACTTAGCACTGGGCTTCGCGTTACTTACCAACCAAGCGCTGGCCCAAACTGGCCTGCCCAAAAAAACGCTGCAACTGGCCGAAACGCAGGCCGATTTATTGCTGAAAGAAACGCCGCTGGCCGCGCAGCGAGCCGCCGTGCCCGGCAAAGCCCCGTTGGTATCGCCGCGCACGCTCTCGCCCACCGGCGAGCTGGTGGCAGTGCCAGCCCGCGACTGGACGAGTGGCTTTTTTCCGGGCTACCTCTGGCTGCTGTACCAAGCCAGCGGCCAGCCCAAGTGGAAGGCCGCTGCCCAGGAGTACACCGCCCGCATCGAGCCCGAAAAAACCAATGCCACGACCCACGACATGGGGTTTAAGGTGTATTGCAGCGTGGGCACGGGCTACCGCCTCACGCAGGATGCGCACTACAAAGCGGTGCTACTGGAGGCGGCGCGCACGCTCAGCACGCGGTTTAATCCGAAAGTGGGCGCCATTCGGTCCTGGGACCACCACCGCGAAACGTGGGGCTTTCCAGTTATCATCGACAACATGCTGAACCTGGAACTGCTGTTTGCGGCCACCCGGCTGTCGGGCGATTCGTCGTTTTATAAAATCGCGGTTGCCCACGCCAACACAACCCTCAAAAACCACTTCCGAGCCGATTACAGCTCGTACCACGTGGTAGACTACGACTCGGCCACGGGGCGCGTGGTGAAGAAAAACACGCACCAAGGCTACGCCCATGAGTCGGCCTGGGCGCGCGGGCAGGCGTGGGCCTTGTATGGCTACACCATGTGCTACCGCGAAACCAAAAACCCCGCCTACCTGCGGCAGGCCGAGCACGTGGCCGACTTCCTTCTGCACCACCCCAACCTGCCCAAAGATTTGATTCCGTACTGGGATTTTAATGCGCCGGGCATTCCCAACGAGCCCCGCGATGCTTCGGCGGGGGCCGTCATTGCCTCGGGCTTGCTCGAGCTGAGCACCTACAGCGCCCAGGGTGCCACTTACCGCCGCCAGGCCAACCAAATGCTCGATAACCTGGCCAAAAGCTACACCGCGCAGCCCGGTGGCAGCCACGGCTTTTTGCTGCTGCACAGCACCGGCTCGAAGCCTGCCAACAGTGAAATCGACGTGCCGCTGAGCTACGCCGACTACTATTTTATGGAAGCCCTGCTGCGCCGCCAAGCCTTGGAGGCGGGCAAAAAACTGTCGGTGCGCTAGGCGCTGCTCCTCTCTCCCTACCCCTTTCTTGAGCGCTTATGCACCAAGCTATTTCCCGCCGCAGTTTTGTAAAAGCCAGTGCCTTGGCCGGGGCCGGCGTGCTGGGCGGGGTAAATGGGCTAGCCGCGCTGGCGCTGCCCAGCCCTACCCCCCCCGGGCTGCGCGAGCTAAGCGAGCAGCTAACGCGGCAGTGGGCAGCCGCGCTGCTGCGCCTCCAACTCACGGATAAAAGCCGCGGCGACGACTACGGTGGCATTCGGGGGCCGGGCGATGCGGCCGTGCCGGGGCGCATCGCCGAAACCATTTACCCGCTGCTGCGCCTGGCCAGCCAAACCCAACAAGCGCAGTACCTAGACGCCGCACACCTGCTTTTTGGCTGGGCTGAAAGGCGGGTGAGCCAGCCCGATGGCTCGTGGCTCAACGAGCCGCAAGCGGGGTCTTGGAAGGGCACCACGGTCTTCATGGCCACGGCCCTGGCCGAAGCGCTGAAGCACTACGGGCCGCTGCTCGATGCACCGCTGCGGGCGGCGTTGGCGGCGCGGCTGCTGCGCGCGGGCGACTTCATCCACCAGACTTTCACCATCGACTACGGCAATATCAACTACCCGATTGCCGCGTCCTACGGGCTATCGTTGCTGGGCGAAGTGCTGGACGTGCCGCGCTTTCGGCAGCGGGGCCGCGAGCTGGCCCACGAGGCGCTGCGCTTTATCACGCCTACCAATCACCTGTTGTTTGGCGAGGGTACGCCCCACGACCGAGCCAGCGCCAAGGGCTGCTACTCCATTGATTTGGGCTATAATGTGGAAGAATCTTTGCCCGCCCTAGTCCTGTATAGCCAGCTCACCCACGACGAGGAAGTGCTCGCCGCCGCAACCAGCGCCCTGCAAGCTCACCTCGAATTTATGCTGCCCGATGGTGCCTGGGACAACAGCTGGGGCACTCGCAACTACAAATGGACCTACTGGGGCAGCCGCACCTCCGATGGCTGCCAGCCCGCCTATGCCCTGCTGGCGGGCCGCGACCCGCGCTTTTACCAAGCGGCGCTGCGCAACACCCAGCTGCTCCAACGCTGCACTACTGCCGAGGGCCTGCTGGCGGGCGGCCCCCACGCCGCCGCGCATGGCCTACCCACGAGCGTGCACCACACCTTCTGCCACCTCAAGGCCCTCACGACCATCCTCGACTACGGTGCGGCGCTCCCCGCCCCAGCGCCCAGCAGCTCGGCGCTGCCGCGCGAGCAGGTCTACGGTGCCCGCTTTCTGGCCGATACCCAAACGTGGCTGCTGGCTGAGGGCCCGTACCGCGCCACCGTGACGGCCTACGACCGCGAGTATAAGGACTACAAAAATGGCCATGCTACCGGCGGCGCCCTTACCCTGCTGTGGCACGCCAAAACCGGCCCGCTCGTGGCCGCCAGCATGACCGACTACCAGCTCTACGAAGCGGGCAACATGGTGCCCTACCCCACCGCCCAGTGCCTGACGCCCCGTGCCGAGCTGCGGCTAAACGGCGTGCTGTACACCAACATCAGCGACCTGCGCGCTACCCTCACCCGCCGCAGTGGCAATGGGCCGCTTACCCTCACGGCCCAAGCCCGGCTAGTAGATAAAAACCAGCAAAACCCACCGGCTGGTGAGGTCAGCTGTGTGGTCACCTACACTTTTGCAGCCGATAAAGTATCCTTCCACTTCGACGTGGCGCCCAGCACTTACGACCAGCAGATTCGGATTTTCCTACCCCTCGTCGCCAAGAGTACGGAGCTAACCACGGTTATTTCTGACCGCCGCATCCGGGTGGCCAAGGATGCGGCTAACGTAAGCATCACAGCCACGCAGCCTTTCGTGCCCGTTGCACCCGGCGAGCGGGTCTTCAACCCCGTGCCGGGCCTAGAGGCGCTTGTGTTGTGCGTAGCGCACCGTACGGCCGGTTTTGACGTGGCGGTGAGTTGATTGATTTAGGAATTTGATTAGCGTGTTTGGAATTTACTAAATAGGCCTTTAGCCCGTCCTGCTGAGCTTGTCAAAGCATCTCGCTCGCCTCGTTGGACGAACCCAGACGAGGCGAGCGAGATGCTTTGACAAGCTCAGCAGGACCACCTTTTTAAGTTTTTCATAAAACCCAAACTTGCCCTTAGTACTATCGAAGAACTGCTGTTGATAAACTATCTAAAACAAGTCTAAAATCGGTTGTCATTGCTTCTCTCTGCTCACAATGACAACGACTTCTAAGTCAACACACAAAGAAGGCCGCCATGCTGAGCATGGCGGCCTTCTTTGTGTAGGGCAGGCTGCTACTGCGCGTCACTAGTGGGCGCTGCACCCTTCTTGGCAGCGGCTGAACGCTGCGTTTTGGCAGCCGTGTCGCTCACTTTATCGGCGGCTTTCTTAGTGGCGCCGGCGGCTTTGGCGGTGGGGCTGGTGGCGGGCTTTTTGGCAGCGGGCTTGGCCTTGGTGGCGGCAGAGGGGGTAGGCTTTTTCTTGGCATCGGCGCCCAGGCCCACCCGGTCGCGCAGGCTGCCAGCGAGGCCCTGAAACTGCTTTTCGAGTTCGGTGCGCTTGGTTTCGCTGCTTTTGAGCAGGTCATCCATTATTTTTTTGCCTTCCTGCTCCGATATTTTGCTTTCCTTCACCAGCTTATCGAGGGCAGTTTGCACCCGCTTGTTGCCCTGCGAGAGAAAGCCCACACCGGTATTGATAAACTTCTTAAACAGGTCGTCCATAAGTGAAAAAGAAAAAGGTGAGTGTTTGACGGTGAATAGCTTATGCCTACTAAATAGTAGGCTAGCCGAGTACTTGCACAAACCTACGCCCAGCGAGGTGTAGCGCAGGCAAGTGTACGGGTTTTTTCTGAAAAAATTACTTCTTCTGGCTAAGCCGATGCCCACGGTAGCCCTTGATAGCCAGCGGAATCCAGCCCAGCAGCGGAATGAAATAAGCCAGCACCAACGGATTGCGCCACAGCAGCTTCCAAAACGTGCCGGGGCGGTCGAGGTGCAGGTCGAAGTAGCGTTCGCCGTTTTTCACGTAGCGGCGCTCAAACTCGGTAAAGGCGGCGGGCCAGGCAAAGGGCAGAAAAAACGGAAAGTAGCGGCGGTTTTCCTTCATGCGCTGCCACAGTTCGCGCCAGCGGTAGGGGTGCTGCCCGTGGGCAGCCACGGCGGCGTCCATCTCCACCTGCATTCGCTGCCGAATTTGCTCGCTGATGGCCAGCAGCTCGTCGCGGCTTAGCTCGTCGTGCTTTTTGGTGGTGTAGTCGGTGGGCCGAATGCGGGTGCCCATCACGTAGGTAAGCTGGGCGGGTAGGGCCAAGTAAAATGCCCAAGGCTGGATGATTACCAGCAGCAGCAGCAGCGTAATAGGCAAAAACGGAATGCCGATTTTCTTGGTCAGCCGGTTTATCCAATCGAAGCTGTAAGCGTAGGGATTAAGATATTCGGCGTTGATGGTGTAGAACGGCATGATGTCGGTGCCGTGCATCAAGCTCAAGCGCAACATACTGGTAGCCAGACGCTGCAATTGGTATTTGCGGTTGAACCCCTTGCCAATACCTGGCACGCCCTCGGGGTAGAGCATCAGGTTGTGGTCTTGGTAGTACATCATGGTTTCGAAGTTGAGCGTGGTCGCATCGACGCTGCCGCACTTCTTCCAAAAATCCTTGATGAGGTAGGGGTTCATCAGCGTGGTAGCCGAGAGCATGGGCGCCGAGAGCGGCCGGGGCAAGTCGCGCAGGGTGCCGCGCGTGTGCAGCAAGTAGCGCCACAGGTGCGAGAGCGAAATAATGGCATCCCAGGGGAAGGCCATGCCCGAGTGGTTGGAAGCAAAAATCAGCGGCCGGTCGGGGTTGTTGCGCGGCGGAAACGGCTCAAAACCCACCAGCCGCGACCGGAACCACACGCGGTCGAGCAGGTGCAAGATGCTGTCGTCGAGGGTCTGCGTAAATTCCTCCTTGAAATAATCCGTGTAAATGTGCTGGTTAGCCTGGATGGCGGGAGGGGGTAGCGCAGCGGCAGCAGGCATAAGGCAGGAATAAGCTGCGCGAAAGATACAATTGGCAAGGAGCAACGGGCAGTTAACCGTGCGGAACGCGCAGTGCTCCCTGCTTTTCATATCTGGCGCTTGAGGCGAATGCTGGCCGGGTGCAGCTCGCCATCGGGCCGACGCAGCACCAGTATGAGGGGGCGGCCATCCTGCGAGTGCAGAATGCGGCTCAGCTCGGTGATAGACAAGTTGCTCACCGGCAAAAAGTTGATAGTTAGCAGCTCCTCGCCGGCGCCGATGCCCGCCGAAGCCGCGGGCGAATTTGGCACCACGCGCTGCACCAAGTAACGGCGAAAGTTGGGGCCAGTGGCCAGCAGGTCGAGGCCGCACATGTCGTGCTCGAAGGGCTCGTGCAGCAAGGGAGTAGCGTGCAACAGCAGGCGCTGGTGAGGGTAGTCGATAACCAAGTTGAAGCGCTTGAGCATCTCGTAGCCAATGCTGCCCTGGCGGCCGCGCTCGCTCACGGCCAGCCGCTGGTGCACCTGCATCGAATCGGGAAAAGAAGTGAGCACTTGGGGCAAATAGTGTTGCCCTAGCCGCACCGAGGCTACCCGCCCCAGGTAGCCACTTACCAGGCCCGACAAGCCCCGGCCGAGGTCGGTGCGCAGGCAAGCGGGGGGTAGGTGCAAGTGCGGGTCGGCGGTGGTTTCGATGCTGAGCGCGTGGCCGGCACCGGTGTCGAGCAGCAGGTTGAGGGGCAGCGGCGCCATGCGGGCCGTGGCCGACAGCTGCACTACCTCGGCGGTAAGGTAGGCTTTATCCCGCTCTAAACGCAGCGGCAGCGAGGCCCAACGGCGCCCCCGAGGGGCGCGGTAGGCAGCAGGGTCGTAGAGCACCATGCGGTTTTGCTGCGGAAAAATAGCCACCACCAACGACTGAAATAACTCAGACCCCATAATGCCGTGGATGGGCATGCCGGCGTAGCCCGATAAATCAAGCACGTCGCTGCTCAGCACCAGCCAGTTGAGGCTTGGGG
This sequence comes from Hymenobacter ginkgonis, assembly GCF_009755225.1. Classification (GTDB taxonomy): domain Bacteria; phylum Bacteroidota; class Bacteroidia; order Cytophagales; family Hymenobacteraceae; genus Hymenobacter; species Hymenobacter ginkgonis. Next base: position 9,259 of record NZ_WQKZ01000003.1, on the reverse strand, counting down.
CCACTACCCCCGGCAATTCGACGCGGACGCCTGCGGCTTCGTAGGCCCGCAGGCCGCTGTCTTCGCCCCCTACCCCCATCAGGCGGTACTGGGCGCCGTGGGTCAGGCTCAGCGAATCGGCCAGTTGCGGGTCGGTGAGCAGACTGGTGCTCACCCCAGTATCCAGCAAAAAATTATACGGCCCGCAGCCGTTGAGCTTGGCCGCTATGATTATCAGGTTGCGCTGCGTTGTGAAGTTTAGGTGCACCGCGTGCTGGCCGGGTTTCACTAGCCGAAAGAGACTGGCCGGCAGGGGCTGCGCGCCGCCTACGTGGCCCAGCAGGCATAGGCACAGCCATAGCCAGGCTTTTCGCCCAAACGATAGTAGAGGTAACATGGCATGCAGCAGAGCGGTGGGAACACCTAAAGCTACAACGAGTTACCCAGCTAACCAAGCCCTGCTAGCTACTCCCTCCCCCCCTTGCTAAGCGCCAGCAAAACCTACGGTCGCTCCCAGTTTCCGGCGGGGTCGTAGTGCAGGGCACCCGCCCGAATCTGGAGCGGCGCAGCCAGGTTATTATGATAGAGCTGCCCCGTGCCCAGCCCCTGCGCAAAGCCCGCCACCTCATACTCGCCCGTGAGCTGGGCCACGGCGTTGAGGCCAATATTCGACTCCAAGGCCGAGGTTATCCACCAGCCAATTTGGTGCTGGTTGGCCAGGCTTATCCAGCGGCGGGTGGCGGCGTGGCCGCCCAGCAGCGTAGGCTTCAGCACCACGTAGGCGGGGCGTACGGTGGCCAGCAGTTGCTCCTGCTGTGCGGAGTCGGTGAGGCCAATCAGCTCCTCGTCGAGCGCAATCGGAATGGGCGAGTGGCAGCATAATTCGGCCAGGGCCGTCCACTGCCCGGCCGCAATCGGCTGCTCGATGGAGTGAATGTCGAAGCGCGCCAGCCGCTCGAGTTTAGACAATGCATCGGCCGGGGCAAATGCGCCATTGGCATCCACGCGCAGGACTAGCTGGTCGGGGCCGGCTTCGGCCCTGATTTCGGCCAGCAGCCGCAATTCGGTTTCAAAATCTAAGCTGCCGATTTTTAGCTTCAGGCACGAGTAACCCGCAGCCAGCTTCTGCCTGATTTGGGTACGCATAAATTCGGCGTCGCCCATCCATACCAGGCCATTGATGGGGATGCCAGCTTGCCCTTGGCTAAAAGCGTTAGTATACAGCTGATGCCGCCCGCCGTGGTACAGGTCCAGCACAGCCGTTTCGAGGGCAAAGCGCAGCGAAGGCAGCGTGGGCAGCATCTGGGAGGCTTGCTCCAGCGTGAACTCGGCCATGCCATCGCGGCTGAAATGCAGGCACAGCAGGTTCACGCGCTGCTCAAAATCGGTGAGGTAATCAAGGCTGAGTCCAGCCAGTGGGGCGGCCTCGCCCCAACCTACTACCTGCGGCTGCCGGTGGTCGTGCAGCTTCAGGTAGTAGGCTACGTGCTCGGTGAGCGCGCCGCGCGAAGTGCGGGCCGGAAAATTAAAGCGCAGCGCCCGGCGCTCATAAGAAAGCATCAACATAGGGGCAAAGGTGCGGCCCCTAAGCGCTTATGCCTTGTTCGAGTCCGACTTTTTCTTACCCCGACGGCTAATTTGGCCCCCTTTGCGGCCCGCAGCGCGGGCTTCTTCGGAGGAGAACCGGTGGCCCCGGCCGCTCTCGTGCGAGGCCCGGCCACCTTCGCTGGCGATGCGCCGCTGCTGCTCGGGCGACATGGCGGCGAAGCCCCGGCGGCTTTTCTCGCCAATGCGCCGCGCGGGGCGCTTAGTCAATATTTCGTTGCCATTATGCAGCTCTTCCAACCGGGCAACTTCCTTGTTTTCAATAGACATATTTAAAGAAAAAAAACGACTAACAAATGGCAGTTTTTCGCTGCAGCTAGCTTAAGTAGTGGACTTTGCAAACCACGTTAGCATAGCAGAAATTCCTTTTGCGCGTTTCTTTCCGGTTAAATTTGCCGGCCTACCCCCTGGCTATTACCCCACTGGCTGGGCCGCCGCAACCCTAAGCCCATGGCAGCGGTTTAGCACCTACTCGCCTGGCTCTCATCTGGCGCCGCTTATTTCCTGCGTTTATGGCTCTTCCCGTTTCTCTCGTTTCCTCGGCTCAGCCCGCGGTGGCTACGTCGGCCTTGGCTACCCACTACCAAGCGGTGCGGGCGCAGTCGGTAGCCTTGGTGCTACCCCTGCTGCCCGAAGACACCGTGGTGCAGCCCAACCTCGACGTGAGCCCGCCCAAGTGGCACTTGGCCCACACTACCTGGTTTTGGGAAACAATGCTGCTCAAGCAGTTTGTGCCAGAATACGAGGTGTTTCACCCCGAGTATGCTTACTTGTTTAACTCGTACTATAACTCGCTAGGCTCCAGGGTAAACCGAGCTGACCGCGGCACGCTTTCGCGCCCGCCGCTGGCCGATGTGTACCGCTACCGCGCCTACGTAGACGAGCACATGGCCGCCCTGCTGGCCAAGCTAGCCGAGCTGCCTGCCGCTGCTACCGAACTGGTAGAGCTGGGCCTGCACCACGAGCAGCAGCACCAAGAGCTGCTGGCTACCGACATCAAATACATCCTTAGCACCAACCCGCTGGCACCTGGCTACTTAACGGCGGCCGAGCTAGCCAGCAAATCTGCCTCAGCGCCTACCGATGGCGCCAATTTCGGCGCTAGCTGGCTGCCGGTGCCGGGCAATATTTACCCCATTGGGCACCAGCAAGAAGGCTTTGCATTTGATAATGAGCTGCCCGTGCACGAGGTGCTGGTGGCACCCTTCGAGCTGCAAAACCGGTTGGTTACGAACGGCGATTTTCTGCAATTCATCGAGTCGGGCGGCTACCAGCAGTTCCAGTTCTGGCTGGGCGAGGGCTGGGACTTGGTGAACCGCGAGGGCTGGCGCGCGCCGCTCTACTGGTCGCAAACTGCTGACGGGCAGTGGCTACGCTATGGCCCTACCGGCCTGGCACCGCTCAACCCCGCCGCGCCGGTGTCGCATATTAGCTTCTACGAGGCCGATGCCTATGCCCAGTGGGCTGGGGGGCGCCTACCCACCGAGGCCGAATGGGAAGTGGCCGCCCGCCACTTTGGTGCTACAGCGGCTGGCGGCAACTGGCTGGAAAGTGGCCATTTCGACCCCCTACCCCTGCCTGCCGACGCCGACCCCACGCAGTGCCACCAACTGCTCGGCGACTGTTGGGAGTGGACGTATTCGCCCTACCACCCCTACCCCGGCTACCAACGCGCAGCCGGCGCCCTGGGTGAGTACAACGGCAAATTCATGATAAACCAGCTCGTGCTGCGCGGCGGCTCGTGCGCTACGCCCGAGAGCCATATTCGCCTCACGTATCGCAATTTTTTCCACGCCGATAAGCGCTGGCAATTTACAGGTTTGCGCCTAGCGCGGTAATTCATTCGCGTCAACAAAAAATGTCCTGCTTCCCTGCGGTCGGCAGGACGTTTTTTAGTCGTAGCTACAGGCGGTGCCTAGCTTCGCTCCGGCGTTAGCCATTTTTCCAGGCGCTGGGGCTTGTACTGCGCCATGGCGTCGAGCAGGGCTACAGCGCTCACATTTTGGAGCACTTGGCCGCGGTTTTCGCTGCGCAGAAAGGCCTCGGCGCTCATGTGGTCGAGCAGGGCCAGCAGCGCGTCGTAAAAACCTTGGATATTGAGCAGGCCTACGGGCTTGCCGTGCAGACCAAGTTGGCCCCAGGTCAGCACTTCAAACAGCTCTTCGAGGGTGCCAAAACCGCCGGGCATGGCCACGAATCCTTCGGCCAGGTCGGCCATTAGCAGCTTGCGCTGGTGCATGGTTTCGACCACGTGCAACTCGGTGCAGCCTTTGTGCGCCAGCTCTTTATCAGCCAAAAAGCCGGGAATGACGCCGATAACCTTACCCCCCTCCGCCAGCACAGCGTCGGCGATGGTGCCCATCAGGCCCACGCAGCCGCCGCCATACACAAGGGTAAGGCCGCGCCGCGCCAGCTCGCGGCCCATTTCCTGGGCTTGCTGGGTATAAATTTCCTGGTTGCCGCTGCTAGAGCCGCAGTACACTGCTACGCTGTTCATAAAGTCAATTACTTATACTATTGATAAGTAAGAACGTCATGCTGAGCTTGCCGAAGCAGCTCTACCGCGCCGCTGAGATTACTACTTCAAAGGCGCGGTAGAACTGCTTCGGCAAGCTCAGCATGACGTTCTCCTTTTTTATTTTTTAAGCATTACATGCGCTCAGGCACGTCGATGCCGAGCAGGCCAAGACTGGTTTTGATTGTTTCGGCAGTCTTGGCCGAAAGGGCGACGCGGAAAGATTTTTTTAGCGGGTCAGTCTCTTTCAAAATGGGCACCTCGGTGTAAAAGCGGTTGTAGCTTTTAGCCACATCATAGGCGTACTGCGCCACCACCGCGGGCGAAAGCGTGCGGGCTGCTTCAGCTACCACGCCAGCATAACCAGCCAACTGCTGAATCAACTCGCCTTCAGTAGCTTGCAACTCGTCAAGCTGGCTGAAATCATCGGTTTTGACTACACCTGTTTCCTCCGCATCGCGCTGAATTTTAGAAATTCGGGCGTAGCTGTATTGCACGAATGGCCCCGTATCGCCCTCCAGCCGTACCGACTCCTCGGGGTTGAAAAGCATCCGCTTTTTGGGGTCCACTTTCAGCAAGTAGTATTTGAGTGCGCCCAGGCCCAGCGTGTGGTAGAGCTGGTCAAGTTCTTCATCGCTCAGGCCCTCAGTTTTGCCTTTTTCGAGGGTGGCGGCTTTAGCGGCATCTTCCACCTCTTTCACCAGTTCGTCGGCGTCTACTACCGTGCCCTCGCGCGATTTCATTTTGCCCGAGGGCAAATCGACCATGCCGTAGCTGAGGTGATGAATGGCAGCGGCGTAGGGCTTGCCCAGCTTTTTGAGCGTGGCTTGCAGCACCTGCATGTGGTAGTTCTGCTCGTCGGCGATGACGTAGATGCTGCTGTCGTAGTGAAAATCATGGTACTTGAGCTCGGCCGTGCCTAGGTCCTGGGTGATGTAGACGCTGGTGCCGTCGGCACGCAACAGCAGCTTTTCGTCGAGACCTTCGGCCTGGAGGTCCACCCATACCGAGCCATTTTCCTTCTTGAAGAACACGCCTTTTTGCAGGCCTTCTTCCACCCGCTCCTTGCCCAGCAGGTAGGTGCCCGACTCGTAGTAAAACTTGTCGAAATCGACGCCGATATTGCGGTACGTGGCGTTGAAGCCATCGTACACCCAGCCGTTCATGCGGTGCCAGAGAGCCATTACCTCCTCGTCGCCGGCCTCCCACTGCTGGAGCATCTGCTGGGCTTCGAGCATCAGCGGGGCCTGCTTCTTGGCCACATCATTCGCTACCCCCTCGGCTTCGAGCTGCTTAATTTCTTCGCGGTAGTGCTTCTCAAACAGCACGTAATATTTGCCGGCCAGGTGGTCGCCTTTCATGCCCGAGCTGTCGGGCGTTTCGCCGGCGCCAAAGCGCTGGTAGGCAATCATCGACTTGCAGATGTGGATGCCGCGGTCGTTCACCAAGTTGGCTTTGGTGACGGTGGCGCCGGTAGCCTTCAAAATCTCGGCCACGCTGTAGCCCAAGAAGTTATTGCGCAAGTGGCCCAGGTGCAGGGGCTTATTAGTATTAGGCGAGGAATACTCGACTACCACCTGCTGCGGGCCGCCGGTGGGCACGGGCGCGCCGGCCGGCTGGCGGTACAGCTCTCCGAAGAGGGTAAGCCACTCGGCATCGGCCAGTTCGATGTTGAGAAAACCCTTTACCACGTTGTAGCCGCGCACGGCGGGCGCGTTGGCTAGCAGCCACTCGCCCAGGGCTTGGCCGAGCTGCTCGGGGCCTTTGCCGAAGGCTTTGGTAAGCGAAAACGTGACGAGGGTAAAGCTGCCGGCAAACTCCTTGCGCGTAGGCTGCAAAACGAGGTTGGCGACGGGAATTTCCTGACCAAAAACGGCCTGCGCGGCCGCTTGCAGGGCGGTTTTTAGGTTTTGTTCAAGCTGTTGCACGAGGGCAAAGGTACGGCGAGGGGGCCGGCCCAGTAAAGCCGCGGCTGTGCAAGGGGGGTAGGGCGCGTTTTTGGCAGCACCCACGGAACGCCCCGGCGGCTAACGGGCGTTAGCGGATTGATTTTATAGGTAACTAACTTTTTCCGCGTGTTTATATCTCGTTTTCCTCTCTTGGCTAAGGCGCGTTTGGTGTGGCTCTACGCTGCCTTGCTGGCCACGCCCGCCTGCAAAAGCAATGCGCCCGACCCCGTCAGTGCTACCCCCGTCACCGAAACCAATGTACTCACGGGCAGCACGTTGATTGGCGAGTACAGCACCGCTACCCTGGCTGGCCGTGTGCAGGGCGTGCCGCTGGCGGGCGCCTTGGTGAAATATCCCATCCGGGTGTACCGCCTCACGTACCACACCCATACGCCCGATGGGCAGGAGACGACGGCTTCGGGCGCGGTGCTGGTGCCGGTGGCCACCACGGCCCTGCCCCTGCTTAGCTACCAGCACGGCACGCTGGCGCCCAGCAGCGAAGGCCAGGCGCCGTCGTACTACGCTTCGGGCAGCGACGTGTGGTCGGTGGTGTCGGTGCTGGCCTCGACGGGCTACGTGGTGTCGGCGCCCGACTACCTGGGCTACGGCGCCTCCAAGGCCCTACCCCACCCCTACGAGCACGCCGCCTCACTGGCTTCGACTTCGGCTGATATGCTGCGCGCTGCGCGCGAATTTTGCCAGCAGCAGAGCGTGCTTGTCAACCAAAAAAACTTCCTACTTGGCTATTCGGAAGGCGGCTACGCTACCATGGCGCTGCACAAATTGCTGGAGGAAAAATATGCCGCTACCCTACCCGTAACGGCCAGCGCGCCCGGCGCAGGTGCCTACCATAAAACGGCGTTTGCGCGCTACATTTTGCAGGCCACGCAGCCGCTTAGCTTTTTAAGCAGCTACGTGTGGGTGCTGCGCACCTACGACCGTATTTATGCACTCAACCGGCCGTTCTCCTTTTATTACCAAGAGCCTTACGCCACCCAGTTGCAGGCCGACCCGTTTTCGGAAGTGCCTAGCCAGCAGAGCCAATTATTTGCTACCCCGTTCCGCCAAGCAGTGCTAAACGATTCGGATGTCGCACTCAAGGCAGCCCTCGTCGATAACGACATCTACGATTGGAAGCCGACAGCGCCGCTGGCACTCTTCCACGGCACAGCCGACGACTACGTGCCGTTTTTCAACTCGCAGGATGCCTACGACGCCATGCAGAAGCGCGGCGCTACGCAGGTCGAGCTACACCCTATTCAGGGCGGCAACCATTTCTCGTCGGCCACGGCTTATACGTTGGGGGCGTATGCATTTATTAGCAAGTATTAAAAGGCTGCTTTTTCTAGATAAAGGTATTGGTACGCGAATTAGCTAATTCGCGTACCAATACCTTTATTTTTTTACTTACTTTAAGTAAATTATTTACCCAAAATACCCAAATACGCAATTGGGCACAGCGGCTAGGGTAAAAGGCTCAATTTTTGCGCGCGTTAGTAGAAGCTCAAACCGATAGTTTATGCAACTTCTTTTACAAAGTGGGAAAGGTAAGCGGTGCGCCACGTGGCTGCTGGCATTGGTAATACTGGGGTTGGGCTGGCTGGCGCCGCAGGCCGCGTGGGCCACGCACATTCGGGCGGGCGACATTCAGTCGCGGGTTGATAACGTGACCGGCAACCCCAACCACCTGCTGTTTCGACTCACGATTTACCGCGATAAATCGGCGCCGGCGCACCAGGAGCTACCAGAAACCTACGTCTACTTTGGTGACGGTAGCGGCCTGAATGGCAATGACAAAGACGCGAATGGCACCGCCCTGATGACGCGGACCTCAGACGCAGCTGCTTCAACTGCCGATACGGAGGTGCTTTATTTTGATTTTGAGCACACCTACGCCGGAGCGGGCTCCTACTTGGTAAGTTTTGTGGGCGAAAACCGCAACGCTGGGATTATCAACATGGTGAACTCGGTGAACACCAGCTTTTACATTTCTTCCACCGTCACCATCAACCCTGCCTACGGGCTCAATCACTCGCCCGTATTGCGTGCCCCGGCCGTGGACAAAGCCGGCCTGGGTCAGGTGTTTTTACACAACCCAGCCGCCTATGATGCCGACGGCGACTCCTTGGCCTTTAAGCTACGTACCTGCCAGCAGGTGGTAAATGGCAATAGCGCAGCCCTAATAGCCAGCAAGCGCCCGATGCCTGTGGATTGCGACCATTATGTGTATCCCAACGACCAGAGTATTGTGCCGGGTGCTAAGCAGGTGCCCTACACAGGTGTGCCGGCCGGCGACCCCAGCTCTAATGCGCTGCTGGTGCAAGACCCTTACAACGGGCAGATTACCTGGAATGCGCCCGCTCGCGCGGGCTACTACAACATCGCCTTTACGGTGGAAGAATGGCGGCGCACAGCTAATGGCATTCGGCTGATTGGCACCGTAATTCGGGACATGCAGATTATCGTGACGGCTACCAATAACCTGCCGCCTACCCTCATCGTGCCACCCGATGTGTGCGTGGTGGCGGGCACGCCGGTGGTGCTCAACGTGTCGGCTACCGATGGCGTGGGCACCGGGGCGCAAGGCGCTCCTACCCCTGTTGCGCTGTTTGCCTACAGCGGCATTTTGCCGCCGGCCACGTTTACGCAAACCAGCACGGGCACCACTAGCAGCGGCACTTTCCGCTGGACGCCCGATTGCAGCAACGTGGCCAACCAGCCCTACACAGTGGTGTTTAAGGCCCAGGACAGCCCAAGTACGGCGAGTGGCGCCCCAATTTTGATTGATGAGAAAACCGTGCGCATCACGGTAATAGGGCCGCCGCCGCAAAATGTGCGCGGGGTGCCCGGTGCCTCGGGCACTAGCCTGGTGAGCCTCGTAACCTGGGACCGCTATACCTGCCAGAACGCGAGTCAGCTATTGATTTTCCGCAAGGAAGGACCCTTTCCGTTCACGCCGGGCCCGTGCCAAACGGGCTTGCCCGCCGGCTCGGGCTACGTGCAAGTGGGCGCCGTGTCGCCCACCACTACCACATTTACCGATACTAACAATGGGACAGGACTCGTGCGCGGCAAAACGTATTGCTACCGCATATATGCTGTATTCCTGTTGCCCGCAGGCGGCGCCAGCATCGTGTCTAATGAAACGTGCGTAACATTCAGTGGCCGTTCGGCGCGGCTCACGAATGTGGACGTGAACACCACGAGCGCC
>NZ_WQKZ01000029.1 GCF_009755225.1 Hymenobacter ginkgonis | reverse complement strand
GAGGCGGCTTTGTTGACGGCATCCTGGAGCGAGCCAATGGCATCGACCAGGCCGTGTTTTTTGGCGTCGGAACCGCGGTACACCTTGCCGGTGAACACGTCCTCCTTGGTGCTAAGCTTGCCGGCGCGGCCCTTCTCCACGGCCGCGATGAAGGTCTCGCCAATCTGGTCGAGGTCAGCCTGCACGGCCGCGCGCACGTCGTCGCTCAGGGGCTCCACCGGATTCATCTTGGCTTTGTCCACGGCGCGGGTCGAGCGCAGAATCTCCACCTTCACGCCCTGCTTTTCCAGGAAAGCCGACTGGTCGATGCTCATGCAGAGCACGCCCAGGCTACCGGCGTAGCCCGTCGAGGCCGAGTTGATGTAGATAAAGCTGGCCTGCGAGGCAATCCAGTAGGCCGCCGACGCGCCCAGCCCGTCGATGTAGGCCACCACGGGCTTTTGGCTCAGGGCCACGGCCTGGGCGAATTCCTCCGTGCCATCGACCTGGCCACCGGGCGAGTCGATGTCGAGCACGATAGCCGAGATTTCGGGGTCGCGGTTGGCCGCGGCAATCTGGGCTACTAAGTCTTTGGTGCCCAATGAGCAGTAGCCGCCGCGCTTCTGCACCGTGCCCTGCACCGGAATCACGGCCACCTTCGAGCCGCTGGTAGTGGCCGAGCCAGCCCCGCCGCTGCGGCCGGCCAGCACCTGGGCAATGCCCGAGGCCAGGTTCACCCCGTGGCCCTGGGGCTT
>NZ_WQKZ01000028.1 GCF_009755225.1 Hymenobacter ginkgonis | reverse complement strand
ACGGGCCAGGTAACGGTGAAGTGGACGCAGCCCAAAGCGGACAACAACGGCACGTTCGGGGCGCCCTCGGGCTACCGGCTGGGCCGGGGGGTAGGCAGCAACCCGACCACCTTCACCCCCATTGCCACCATTACCAACCTGGCTGACACCACCTACGTGGACCGCGGCATTGATACGCAGGCCAACCAGTACACTTACCAGCTCACCTTCTTCAATACCGACCGCTCCTCGGGCACGGCCCTTGAAAAAACGGAGACGGCTACCCCCGCCAGCAGCGTGCGCACGAGCCTCGTCCCCAATGGCCTGGCTAACACCATCACCGTGAACTGGGCCTACAACGTGCCTTGGGACAACACGAAGCAGCCCACGCACATCTACCGCCTCAACCCGGCGCCGGGCAGCACCTTTACCCAGGTGGGCACGGCCACGCCGGGGGCCACCAGCGGCACGTTCGTGGACCGCGACCCCACGCTGCAACGCGGCTTGCAGTACTGCTACTACGTGCAGACGAACGGGCAGTACCCGGATTTCCTCAACTCGCTCAATCAGCCCATTCTCACCAATCTGCTCAACAACAGCCAGCAGGTCTGCACCAGCTTAGTGGCCGTGCCCTGCACGCCGGTGCTGAGCCTACGGCCCATTAATTGCGACAGCCTGGCGGCCCTACCCTCCTTCCCAGCGCCCAACCAGCGCTACCAGAATAGCCTGCGCTGGACGGTGGGCAACACCCCCACGGGCTGCAGCACGGACGCCGCTTACTACCGCGTGCTGCGCAGCGAGGTGGCCGGCGGGCCCTACGTGGCCCTCGACTCGACGGCGCGCCTCGACTATGCCGACCGCTTCCTGACCAAGTCGGCAGGCTGCTACGTGGTGCAGGC
>NZ_WQKZ01000027.1 GCF_009755225.1 Hymenobacter ginkgonis | reverse complement strand
CTGCCCAACTCCTTCTATCCCAGCTTCAATGTCGAGAAGCACGGGGTCTGGAAAACCTACACCTATGTGCACGATGAGCAGACGGGGCTCACGCTGCCCCTCGACAGCGACCGCGACCCAGGGCGGGAGTTGGAGCTATCGTTTGACTTCAACGCGGCCTTCACCTCGGTTATCGTGTGCCAGGAGAACGGCCAGGAGTTTCGCTGCCTGGATGCCTTGTGGGTCAAGCAGAGCGCTACCACGGTGCTCGATGCGCTGGTAACGAAGTTCTGCGCTACCTACAAGAGCCATCAGCGCAAGCACGTGGTGATTTATGGCGACCGCAACGGCAACAACAAGCAGGTGGGCAGCAGCCTCACCTTCTACCAAACCATCCAGCAGCAGTTAGCCGCCGCTGGGTGGACGTCGGTGCTCATGGTGCAGGGCCTCGACCCCGACCACCGCCTCAAGCACATCGCCATCAATGAGCTGCTGGCCGAGAACAACCCCCGCCTGCCCGTGCTGCGCTTCAACCGCAACAAGTGCCAGTACCTGATCATTAGTATTCAACAGTCGCCCATCAATCCCGACTGGACTAAGAACAAGAAGAGCGAGAAGAGTAGCATCGATCAGGAGCGGGCGACCCACCTGAGCGACTGCTTCGACAACATCGTCTACCGCAAGTATGGCCACCTCTTTGGCCAGGTGCAGGTGCACGAGCCGGTGTACTTCCTGGGCCGCGGCTAGCCCTACCTGGTAGGCCAACTGGCAATTGCCAATCAGCAATTGGCAATTGCCAGTTTCAAATCATCAAAAAGGGCCCTGGCACTATTGCCAGGGCCCTTTTTGCGTTTATACCCCCCGTTCATATATTCCTCAAAATTGCTCGTTTGGCAATTGCCAAATGCTAAAGGGCGCGCACGGCCGCGTGGGTCACGCAATAAAAATCACCTCTTTTTTCGAGCGTTCTGCTTGATTATCGGGGCGTTAAGTCGAAAACACGCA
>NZ_WQKZ01000026.1 GCF_009755225.1 Hymenobacter ginkgonis | reverse complement strand
TTGCCCAACTCCTTCTATCCCAGCTTCAATGTCGAGAAGCACGGGGTCTGGAAAACCTACACCTACTCCTACGATGAGCAGACCGGGCTCACCCTGCCCCTCGACAGCGACCGCGACCCCGGGCGGGAGTTGGAGCTATCGTTTGACTTCAACGCGGCCTTCACCTCGGTTATCGTGTGCCAGGAGAACGGCCAGGAGTTCCGCTGCCTGGATGCGTTGTGGGTCAAGCAGAGTGCTACCACCGTGCTCGATGCGCTCGTGACCAAGTTCTGCACTACCTACAAGAGCCATCAGCGCAAGCACGTGGTGATCTATGGCGACCGCAATGGCAACAACAAGCAGGTCGGCAGCAACCAGACCTTCTACCAAACTATCCAGCAGCAGTTAGCCGCCGCTGGCTGGACGTCGGTGCTCATGGTGCAGGGCCTCGACCCTGACCACCGCCTCAAGCACATCGCCATCAATGAACTGCTGGCCGAGAACAACCCCCGCCTGCCCGTGCTGCGCTTCAACCGCAACAAGTGTCAGTACCTGATCATTAGTATTCAACAGTCGCCTATCAATCCTGACTGGACCAAGAACAAGAACAGCGAGAAGAGCAGCATCGACCAGGAGCGGGCCACGCACCTAAGTGACTGCTTTGACAACATCGTCTACCGCAAGTACGGCCACCTCTTTGGCCAGGTGCAGGTGCACGAGCCGGTGTACTTCCTGGGCCGCGGCTAGCGCCGGCCTGGCACGCCAACTGGCAATTGCCAATTGTTCATAGGCAATTGCCAGTTTCAAATCATCAAAAAGGGCCCTGGCGCTAGCGTCAGGGCCCTTTTTACGTTTCTACCCCCCCCGTTCATATATTCCTCAAAATGGCCCGTTTGGCAATTGCCAAATGCTAAAGGGCGCGCACGGCCGCGTGGGTTACGTTATAAAAATCACCCCTTTTTTTGAGCGTTCTGCTTGATTATCCAGGGGTTAGGTCAAAAACACGTT
>NZ_WQKZ01000025.1 GCF_009755225.1 Hymenobacter ginkgonis | reverse complement strand
TCCGAAAGGTGTACCTTTCTGGCCTAGCCCGTCATAATGGTCTAGTATGCGTGGTTTCTAGCATGTAAAAAATGATTAAACGCTAACTTGCCAACATTACCAGGTTGAGGTGTCAATAAAATGCCTTTTAAAAGGTGGCCAGTCGCTTGCTGTATACAAACTGCTTCTTTCAAAACTGTAATTGGCAAACCAGTTTTCATAGAAGAAGCACTTATTTGCTTGAGAATCAATAGCTCCTAGTACCACTAAGAAGCAATTGTCCTTTAGTCCCTGAACTTCATGGTCTGGAAAACAATCGACTGCCTCCCGCTTCGTCACACCGGAAGCAAGGAGGTAGATAGTTGGGGTACTAGTTGACCAGTTTAACCCCGTTGAATTGGTTCTGACAAATACTTGTCGTTCAACAAGTAGTGAAGGGCTGTTGCGTTCGCCTAACAGGTTTTTGAAAAAATCCTTTATTTTGCTCATACAGTTTGCCAGTAAGACAAAAATCCTATAATAACCAGTCTTTCGAGTTAAGTAAAACCTACTACTTTTCCCAGATTTGTCCGAGACGACACGGATTGCTACACGTATCCAAAATGAATTAAAGGGAACTAATTATGTTGGAATTAATCCGTCCGGTTGTCAATAAGAAGTACTATGAAGCTTTTATGTTACCTTCTCATATTTCTGAGTACCGCTTTTCAATATTTTCAAAACTATGTAAGCGATTTCGAAAAAGTTGTTCGAAAAAAAAGTAGAGGCACTATGCCATGTATGATAGGTAATTTTGTTGATACTAAGGATAATAGCTCATTAATTGTAGGGGCCTTAGTTGTTGATAAAAACGTATATAGACCTGATGCTGATGGTTTCGTTCATCTAGAATTATTGCCTGGTAAACATGATTTATCCGCAAGGTTCTATGCTTACAGATTCGTGGATTCTAAAATAATAATCCATAATTCTGATTCTATTCAATTCACGTTTCATTTGACAAAATCAAATGAAATTTTGAAATAATGAAGTACTAAATCAGGCGCAGTGGCTTCTAACATACCCGCCAGTACACTACCGGTCATTCACTTGGCAAGCGGAAA
>NZ_WQKZ01000023.1 GCF_009755225.1 Hymenobacter ginkgonis | reverse complement strand
TTGGGTAAGGGAAAAACGGGAGAACAAACTGACTGTGAGAAGCAAGGAGGTGAACCGATCGCCGTACCCCGGTGGCCAGGTAGCCACCGGGGTAGTAGGCTTAGTCGGTCGAGGCTTCGGCAGCAGCGGCAGCGCGCAGGGCGACGCCCTTGGCCAGCGTGCGGTCGGTCGTCCACACCAGCTCGGCTACGGCCAAGTCAGCCGAGGCCTCGAAGTCGGCCATGATTTTGATGTTGCGCTCGGATTTTTCCACCTCGAACGCATTGGGCTTGTTGAGCTGGCCGGTGAGCCATACCAGGTTCTCGCGGGGCGTAATCATCATGCCACCCGTGTCGGCCAGGCCGGGCTCGGGAATGATGGTGATGTTGGTGCCATCGAGCGTCTTATGCTCGAAGCCGCCCGTGTTGTTAGTGTTCGCGCCGAAGGTGCTGCGGTAATCCAGGTTGTAGAAACGAGCCATCGTGGGCTCGCAGAGCAGCACCAGGTCGGTGTTCACCAGGTGCGAGGGCACAATACCAGCCAAGCCTTCCATCTGGTCGATGGCATTCGACTGCGTGATGGGCTGGCTAACGAAAATGTTAGCAGCCGGCACGATGCCCGCGTCCGAGAGCAGCGGCAGGATACCATCGAACACGCGGTTGGCCGTGTTCACGTCGGGGCGGTACACCCCTTTGAACACAGCCTGCAAGTGGATTTCTTCCTTGCCCTTGTTGGCCAGCATGTCCATGATGTACTGCTGAAATGGCACGTCGTAGATTTCGCCGCGCTTGCTCTTGGCGATACGGCCCAGGTAGCCCTTCCACATCGCCGTGATTTGGGTGGGCGTGAGCTTGAAGTCGATTTTGCAGGCACGCACCTTGCCAATGCGGTTCTTGAACTTCACCGTGCCCTTAGGCGTGAAGCTGTCACGGTTGCCCGGCTGAATCACCGAGTCCACGTACATCTGGGTGAGGGCCTGCTCATCCTGCACGTCCACCAGCAGCTGCATGTATTGCAGATAGCTCTGGTTGAGAATGAGAATCTGGCTCAACAGCTTGTCCGCGTCGCGGGTCGAGTAGCCCTGGAGCTTGGTAGGAAGCCCGGTAAAATCAATCATGTTGACTGGTAAAAAAAGGAATTGCTTGAAAAAGAATGAATTACTGCGGCTATGCGAGGCCTATTTCTCGCCCACGCGGCGCTTAACCGTCTCAATGGCAGCTGCGGCCTGCGTCTCCCAAGGAGCTTTGGCTTCGGTCTTGTCCTCGAGCGAGTTGCTGTCGTCCTCGGTGCGGTTATCCACCTGCGCCTGGTTATCCTTCCAGGTTTGGAGGGTAGCCGCTTTGTCCTGAGCCGTTTTGAGGTCGGCGGCGGTTTTAGTTTTCTCGTCGTTGGCGAGTTTAAGGGCCGCTTCGGCCTCGCTGGCCTTGAGGTCGGCTGCCGATTTATCCTGCTCCAGCTGGGCAATTTTATCCTCAGCAGATTGCAGGTTGGCCTCCGTAACGGCGTCGGAGCCAGATTTTAGGTTCAGGAAACCTAAGACTTTGGGGAACTTGATGTCCATGCAGAATTGAAGTTTTGGGTGAAAAGTGAAGCATTCTTACCGCCGCCCGATTGGGCCAGC
>NZ_WQKZ01000022.1 GCF_009755225.1 Hymenobacter ginkgonis | reverse complement strand
GGGGGTAAAGAGAAAAAGACGAGACAACTAGCAGACTGTGAGAAGCAAGGAGGTGAACCGATCGCCGTACCCCGGTGGCCAGGTAGCCACCGGGGTAGTGGGCTTAGACAGTCGGCGCGGGCTCCGCGGCTTCAGCCGCGATGAGGGCCAGACCAGCCTCCAGGGCTTTGTCGTTCGTCCACACGTACTCGGCAATGGCGAAGTCGGGCGCGGCCTCGAAGTCGGCCATGATGTCCACGTTGCGGCGGTGCTTCTCGATGACGAACGAGTTGGGGCCGCCACCTAGCGGGCCGGTCATCCACACCAGGTTATTGCGCAGGGTGCAGATAATGCCGCCCGTGTCGGCTAGGCCCGGCTCGGGCACAATCGTGATGTTGGTCCCGTCGAGTAGCTTGTGCTCGAAGCCACCCGTGTTGTTGGTGTTGCCGCCGAAGGTCGAGCGGTAGTCGCGGTTGTAGAATTTAGCCGTGCTGGGCTCTACCAGCATTACCAAGTCCTTGTTGATGAGGTGCGAGGGCACCAGGTCAGCAATGCCTTCGAGCTGGTCGATGGCGTTGCTCTGGGTAATGGTAGCACCGGCGTAAATCTGCTTGGCCGCGATGACGCCCGCCTGTGACATCAAGGGCAACAGGCCGTTGAACACGCGGTTAGCGGTTTTCTTGTCAGCGTTGTACACGCCTTTGAACACGGCGTCCAGGTGCATCTCCTCTTTAGCCCGCTCAGCTAGTTTGTCGATGATGTACTGCTGGAACGGTACGTCGTACACCTCGCCGCGCTTGCTCTTAGCAATGCGGCCCAGGTAGCCCTTCCACATCGCGTTGATGGTGGTAGGCGTCAGGGTGTAGTCGATTTTGCAGGCGCGCACCTGGCCGATGCGGTTCTTGAAGCCCACCGTGCCTTTGGGGTCAAACGTATCCTTGCCACCGGGCTGGAGCACCGAGGTCACGAACATCTGGGTCAGCGCCAGCTGGTCGGTCACGTCGGGGTACAGTTCCATGTAATTCAGGAACGACTGGTCCGTGATGAGGATGGTGGTGAGCAGCTGCCCTGCTTCACGCAGGGTATAGCTGGCGATTTTGGAGCCTAAGCCCGAGAAGTCAATTGCTTTGTCCATGCTAGGAATGCCAGCTAGTTATGCCGGAGATTTTAGCTAAAGGTGAATAAATGAAGTACTTGCGGCCTATTTCTCGCCCAAGCGCTTTTTAGTGCTGGCGATGGCCGAGGCGGCCATTTTCTCCCAGGGCTCGCTGGCCTCGGGCTGGGTGTCGAGCTGGTTGCTCTCGTCCTCGCCGCGGCCATCGACCTGCGCCTGGTTTTTCTTCCACTCTTCGAGGGTGGCCACCTTGTCGCTGGCGGTTTTCAGCTCGCCAGCCACTTTGTTTTTTTCTTCCTCCGCCGTTTTGAGAGCGGCGGCAGCTTGCTCGACTTTGAGGTCGGCGGCTACTTTATCGGCCTCCAGCTGCGCGATTTTCGCGTCAGCGGCTTCGAGGTGGGCCTCAGTCACGGCCTCCGTGGTGGAGCCCATGCCGAGGGCGGCTAGGATACTGGCGAATTTGATTGCCATGCGGAATTAAAGTTTTGGGTGAAAAGTGAAGCGGATTTTCCACCGCCCGACTGGGCGAGT
>NZ_WQKZ01000021.1 GCF_009755225.1 Hymenobacter ginkgonis | reverse complement strand
AGTAGTGACCGACAACTTGGGCCTAGCCAGTGCGGCGGCTCAAGTAACGGTGACCGTGTCGCCAGCTGCTAACCAGGCGCCCGTGGCCAACGCGGGGGCCAACTTGACCCTCACGCTGCCTACCAGCAGCACGCCGCTCGCCGGCTCGGGCACGGACGCCGATGGTACTATCAGTACCTATACCTGGAGCCAGGTGAGCGGGCCGAGCACGGCCACGTTCAGCAGCAAAACCGTGGCTACTCCCACCGTCAGCGCGCTGGTGGCGGGCAGCTACGTGTTCAGCTTAGTAGTGACCGACAACCTGGGCCTGGCCAGCGCGCCAGCCCAAGTAACCGTGACCGTGAATGCAGCGCTGAATCAAGCCCCCGTGGCTAATGCGGGCCCTAACCGCACGCTTACGCTGCCCACGAATACGACCACCTTGGCCGGGTCGGGTACGGATGCCGACGGCACCGTTAGCACGTATACTTGGAACCAAATGAGTGGGCCGAGCACGGCCACGTTCAGCAGTAAAACCGTAGCTGTGCCCACCGTCAGCAGTTTGGTAGCAGGCAGCTACGTGTTCAGCCTCATCGTTACAGACAACTTGGGCTTAGCCAGCGCGGCGGCTCAAGTAACCGTCACCGTGTCGCCGGCCGCCAACCAAGCGCCCGTGGCCAACGCCGGCCCCAACCGTACGCTCTCCTTGCCTACTAACAGCGCAATACTAGCGGGCTCGGGCACGGATGCCGATGGTACTATCAGCACGTATACCTGGAGCCAAGTGAGCGGCCCCAATACGGCTACATTCAGCAGTAAAACGGTAGCCGTACCCACCGTTAGCGCGTTGGTGGCTGGTAACTACGTGTTCAGCCTGGTGGTCACCGACAACTTGAGCCTAGCCAGTGCGCCAGCTCAAGTGACCGTGACGGTATCTCCAGCCGCTAACCAAGCGCCTGTGGCTAATGCAGGGCTCAACCGCAGCCTCACGCTGCCCACGAATACTACTACTTTGCTAGGTTCGGGCACGGACGCGGACGGTACCATCAGCACGTATACCTGGAGCCAGGTGAGTGGGCCGAGCACGGCCACGTTCAGCAGCAAAACGGTGGCTACCCCCACTATTAGCCAATTAGTAGCGGGCAGCTATGTGTTTAGCCTAGTGGTCACGGACAACCTGGGCCTAGCTAGCGCACCAGCTCAAGTGACGGTGACCGTGAATGCGGCGCCGAATCAAGCCCCCGTGGCTAGCGCCGGTCCTAACCGCAGCCTCACGTTGCCTACAAATACGACTACCCTAGTCGGGTCAGGTACAGACGCGGATGGCACCGTTAGCGCCTACGCTTGGAGCCAGGTGAGTGGCCCCAATACGGCTACGTTCAGCAGCAAAACCGTGGCTGTGCCCACCATCAGCAGTTTAGTAGCAGGCAGCTACGTGTTCAGCCTAGTGGTCACTGATAACCTGGGCCTAGCCAGCGCCGCAGCCCAAGTGACGGTGACGGTATCGCCAGCCGCTAATCAGGCGCCCGTGGCCAGTGCCGGCCCCAACCGCACGCTTACTTTACCCACGAATACGACCACCTTGGCCGGGTCGGGTACGGATGCGGATGGCACCATCAGTTCCTACACCTGGAGCCAGGTGAGTGGGCCCAATACGGCCACGTTCAGCAGCAAAACCGTGGCTGTGCCCACTCTGAGTGCGCTGGTAGCAGGCAGCTACGTGTTCAGCCTCATCGTTACCGACAACTTGGGCTTAGCCAGCGCCGCGGCCCAAGTAACGGTGACCGTGTCGCCGGCCGCCAACCAG
>NZ_WQKZ01000020.1 GCF_009755225.1 Hymenobacter ginkgonis | reverse complement strand
TACATACTGGGAGGGTCGTTTGCAGGATGTAAACAATGGTTTTCTGCTCTTCAATCACCGTTTCGCTGGACGTGGGACCCACTTGGTGAAAATGGGAGAAGCACAAGGTGCAGGGGATTTAAAAAGGCCTTGCTCATACGCCTGCTGATGTAGTTGGGGCAAGTGCTTAAAGCGTTTGAACTCTTGTCTATTCACGCGCCTCACCGACATAAAATCATAATGACCAGCATACAGGAGAATCACCTCAAGGTTTGCACATTCTCCGCTCAGATGGACGGTGGTCCATTCCATGCCGGCAGATGCGACTAGGAGCGTGTTGGTGTTGACGGGAACATCAATCTTAAAATAACCATCCAGGTCCGTTGTCCCAATGACGGTCGTATCCTGAGCGAAGATGTTCGCCCTCGGAAACTCTTCCAAGTGATTGCTTAGGATCCGACCGGCAAGGGTCTTGGTGGACTGTGCATGGGCAGACCCAAGCGAGAGGACTACCGCCAAAAAGGTTAAGAAAGCGTTCAGGTGACACATCAATGGTGGCAAGCAAAGTAAATGACACAGGAAACTAGGTCCAGTAAAGTCCTACGCCAGCCACGCTTCAGACGCAGGCCGAAAATCACCACTTCTCCGAGGTGTGTCCGCGATGAAATGTTACGTAAAGTGGCTTTTCCGAGAAGGGCATCTGGTCTATTGCTATCTAAAATCTGGTTAAAATTCAACTAAGCGGCTTTGTCTTTTTGCTTCAAAGTAGACCTAGAAGCTTCCGGCAAGACAATGCTACCTGGCGCGTCCAACTGCTGCATCCTCGGAATAGCGCTTCCTAAACCAATCAAGACGTCGTGGTCCGTTTCACAGAGCAGCCACTGATACTTTTTGCTAACTAAGTAATATTCAAAATAGCAGTGCTCTTGTAGCAGCCATTGAGTCGCCTGCACCGTGCCTTGAAAAAGCCAGAACTTACTAGGGTCCTGGTCGGTGTCACAGGCCACCAACCATATTTGTTCATGTTCGTCAACTAGTTGGGTTAAGTAGTCAACTGCCCAAGCCGTATCAAAGAAGAGCCGGTACTGGGGACCTTTAAAACTTTCCCACCACCAATTGAAGCGGGTAGTAGCAGAAGTTTTGAGGACAAAAGCCGCCTCGATTTTGCGCATAATAGCCGGCCAGGCCTGAATACCCACAGCCTCGAATTCTTTTCGTGAGATACCCGAACTGGCGGCGAGTTGGAGTAAATCATCTTTGAAGCCAGGCATGATAAAAGGCTGTTGAATTGTGTGGAACAAGGTAGCAAAACTTCTCATCCTGCTGCTTTTTATCGGTTCTTATAGCCTGCTACTAACAGTCGGGCTTATAACGTGTATTAACCCAAACTTGGCAAATGTTATGAGTCTCGATACTGCTGTCTAACATTACGCTTCATTACTGGACAACATTGGAAGAATTTATGGGCAGCCCTCAAATAACAATAGGAGCAGTACTAGAAATAGACTTAGAAGATGGCTATTTCGCCTATGCCAGGATACTAGGAGGCGCTAACTATGGCATTTATGATCTGTATACTCCTGAGCGAATACTAGACATTGCGCAGATTATCCACCGGCCAATCATGTTTATAGTAGCTGTTTATAATCAGGCGGTTAATGCGAAGCGTTGGGTCAAAATAGGTAAGTCACCTCTGCCCGTATCACTGCAAGAGCTCCCGTTCAAATTCATTCAAGACGGTCTAGACCCGGAGAGCTTTCGGCTATATAATCCGATTAGTGGCGCCATGACACCCGCGCTTAAAGAAGAATGTAGAGACCTGGAAAGATGCGCGGTTTGGAGTCCTGAGCAGGTAGAGGAACGCATTCGTGACCACCACGCAGGTCGGTTAAACCGATACTTGAAGGATGACCGAGAACTGTTCGACTAGTAGATACAGAGGTCAGTAACGCGTACCTGCAGGGGGCTCAGAAAGCGCCTCGCGGGGCAAGTGGCTCAGAAAGTCCACACCGAGTGCGTTTCCAGCTCGTAACGGGGGTTTACAAAGCCGAAAAAGGCTGGCTCTGTAAGGTGCAC
>NZ_WQKZ01000002.1 GCF_009755225.1 Hymenobacter ginkgonis | reverse complement strand
GGGGTCGAGGCCTACCAGCTCCCCGGATTGCGCCACCCACATCGTGGGGAAGCCATCGGCCATGTGCGAATACGAGCGAGGTTTGGACTCGCTGGCATCGAGCGCGGGTAGGCCCGCTTCGAGGCGAGCCAGAATCGTCGCCTTGGCCAGCGAGTAGTACTTGGTCTCCAGGGCCCAGCAGGAACTGGTGAGTAGGTCGTTCATAGGTAAACCACCGGGTGGGGCGGTTTACAATGATTGCCTTTTTGAGAAGCGAAGGGTAGGACGGTTTTAGTGTACGAAAAAGCCCCGCCAGATGGGGCGGGGCTAAGGTCACTTTATCTTTGCCAGCTACTCATTTGGCAAGTGAATACATTTTTATTACTAGATGGCTACTACGCAGAGGGAAATTAAATCACTAACAGGAATTCGGTGGTGGGCTGCCTTTTTTGTATTCTTATTCCACTTGCATTCGCGAGTGCCAATTACTTGGCTGCCTTGGCAAGCTCAGAACATCATTAGTCAGGGGGCATTGGGAGTAAATCTGTTCTTTATGCTAAGCGGCTTTTTGCTGGCATATGCTCACTGCAAGGATTTTCCCGAGCCGCAGGTAAAAGGATTTGCCTACACCAAGTACTTTCTATTCAAACGCTTTGCGCGAATTTATCCTGTTTATCTGGTAGGTTGGTTGTTAAGTCTAGTTGTAAGTATCGGGCTAGGAGCGCGACCTAGTGCCTTAATAATAGGAAGTAATCTGGTGTTTTTGCAGACTTATTTTCCAAGTATTGCTATGACGTGGTATGGCGGTGGGGCGTGGAGTATAGCGGTCGAGATTTTCTTTTACCTATGCTTCCCCCTCTTACTTCCAGTACTGCTGCGAATCAAGCAAAAAAGTGGTTTATTGATGCTGCTAGCTGGGTGCGCGATGCTTGGCTTTGTGCCTGGCTTGGTCTACAATTTACTGCCAGGAACCATCCCATTTACCTTGCAGTACGCCTTCCCGCTATGTCGCTTAGCAGAATTTACAGCTGGTATAATCACTAGCATTCTCGTATTTCGCTTCGATTGGCGGGTTTCGAATTGGGTAGCCGCACTAGCGTTGATGCTTGGCACTATTGACTTAGTTTACTTCGGCAGTCGGTGGTCAGGGTTTATTGTACATAACCTACTTATCATTCCGGTTATAGCGCTCACACTGGCGGCAGCAACTAATAAGTCTGGAGTATTTACTTGGCTCGGAAAAGAACCACTTGTGTGGCTCGGGAAAATTAGCTACTGTTTTTACATGATTCAAATTCCCCTTTCAATCTGGCTGGATGCGTCTTTAGAGTCGGGAAAACTTAGTAAAGCAAGCCTACTAATCGGCCCCCTTGCACTTGCTGTGAGTCTAGTTGGAGGAGCCTTATTACATTATATAGTGGAAGTTCCTGCGCACCGTTTTCTGATGCACCGGAATCGGAATCCACTGCTTGACTAATTAGCTGCGCCGCTGAAGTCCAGTGGGTGTAGCCCCGTTCCACTCAGTGGAGCTACGTCTGCTACCTTTGCTATATGGCAGGAATTAAACAAAGGTTAATGAAGCTGTTTGCCAAGTTTTGGGCGTGGGCAAGCTATGTTGAGCCCTGGCGCCAAGTGCCAGACGAATATGGCATGTATCAGAAACCGGATGGCGAAATCAGGTATGTCAGCAAGAAGGGGCGCGAAGAGTGGGAAGAAAATGACCGCAAACAATGGTAGTAATTACAAAAAAAGCCCCGCCTATACGGCGGGGCTTTTGCATGTTTCTAAATTCTGTTGACTAGGCAGCCATGCGGCTAGCATTGTCAAAGTAAGCCGAGCCAGGGTTGCTGGTAGCGCCATAGGTTTGAGCACTTAGCACGAGGCGTAGATTGGCATAGTCTATATCTACCGCCAAGGCAGCAGCAGGGCGAGTAGCAAATTGGCTCCAAGTGGTGCCATCGGCGGAAAACTCCCAAGCTACTTGAATCACTTGCTGCGCGTCCAGGTAGGGGCGAATGCCCAGGTACTTATGCGCCTGCGCGTCATAGATAAGATTTGTCTGTAACACGTTGGGGCCGTACTGCGCATAGAGCCCGCCCCCACCGACTGCCCAGCGAATCTGGCGGTCGTAATCAATCCCAGCGGCAGTTTGGATGCCCATAAGCGTGCCCGTAGCCGTGTTGGACAGAGGCGAAGCCAATTGCACGGCGTAGCGGAAGCCGATGCCATTTTCGGCAGTGGTACGGCAGATACCGCCTTTCCAGCCATCGGCCGAATCTGGGCTCACAACGAGCTGGCCAGCAAGCACCTGCACGTTACCCGCCGAAGTAGGATTGCCTTGGCTGGTAAGCTTGACAATAGCCCAACCGGGCAGGGCGGCATTATCAAACGAGTCTAGTGTCAGCAAGGTATTGCCGGGGTTTACCTGCTCCAAGGTGGCCGTATTGGCATCCCCATTGGCATTAATCACTTTTCGAATACCAGCCCGTAGGTATGGCAGCTCCCGTACAAAGAAGGCGGCCATAATCGAAAAGCCTAAATCAGTGGGGTGAATGCAGGTATCCTGGCGGAAATAGGTAGCGTTGAGCGGAGCATTATAGCCACCCAGATTCGGGTCGGTTTGCAGGTCGCTCAGGGTGGTTAATAGCAGGCTGCCATCATTGAAGCCAGCCCGTTGCAGGTTGTTAAAGGCCACCACTCGCGTCCAGAACTCCGCATGGTCATAGCTGGAGCCCGGCAGCCGCGAGCCCATCAAGGTGCGGCCGCTAATACGCGCGCCCAGGCTGGCGTAGTAGTTGACCAGCGCTTTGTAGCGCGCGTAAGCCACCGCTGCCGTGGCCCCGTTCTGCAAATCATTGATGGCCGCGTTCAAAGCCAGCAGCGTTACCACACCGGCCTCGGTCGCAAAGCCCGCCCGTACAGCTGCCTTCTGGGCGTCGCTTGCCATATACGCGTCCAGACTCGCGTCACCAATCGCATCCCCGCCCCGGCCGAAGTTGAGCCAACCCGTATAGAGGGTATTATCGACCTGCGCCCGCGACTGTGCCAGCCAAGAATTGGGAAAGCCCAAGTGCCCAGCCGCATCGTCGGCAACAATGCTGTCGCCTTCGCCCAGCACCTTGAACGTACTGCCCGCAGCTGCGTTTACCGTGACCATAACCCGGTCGGTATTAGTGCCGCCCTTGTTGTCGGTAGCGGTCAAGTCGAATTGGTAGATACCAGCTATTAGGCCACTGGCCGTTGTGTTCTGGGCGTTGGGGCTGGCGAGCAACGCCGTGTTGGGGCCCGTTGCCTGCACCCAGGCATAAGCGGCAATCGTGCCATCGCTGTCGGTGGCACTGCCCATCAGCACGACTTGACTAGTCGGCAATTGAATAGTGCTGTCCAAGCCCGCATTGGCTACGGGCAGCACGTTGGCCGCCGCTGCCAATACCACAAACGCGCGCGCCGAGCTAGTGGCCGTAGCGCCGACTACCTGCACCGGGTTGCTGCCGGCCGATACCGGGGGCACAACTACAGTAATCTGCGTATCGGAAAGCACCTGAAACTTGCCGCTACCTACGGCCACGCCTGCGAAAATTACGTTTAGCGCGCCGGTGAAGCCGGCACCCGTCAAGATGATAGTTGCGCCTGGTAGTGCGCTCGTAGGGTCCACGGCGGTGATAGCCGGCGCCGTGGGCGTAGTAGGAGTGGTGGTGGCAATGTGGGCGTTGAGCCAGGCCACAATTTTATTCACGTCGCCAGCGGGGTCGCCAGTGCCGATGCTACGGGTTGGAATATCGAGGGCTTGCGGATACATTTCGTTGATTTTAGCGACGATGGCGTTGAGGTCGGCGGGCGGGTCAACCGTGCTGGCGGCCCGCGTGGGTATGGTAAGGGGGGTAGCCATTAGGCAGCAGAAGGGTAAGTGGCGGTATAGGTGGCGCCGTAGCCTTTGGCCAAGACAACGGCCGTGCCCGTGAAGGGGTCAGCATTCGTGAGGGGGGCACCATCAGGCACATTGCCCGAGCCGGCCACGTAGACAGCCAGGCCGCCTTTATTGACAGGGCCTACCACCTTGATATATATGCGATTGCCGCTCACGTAGCTATTCGTGGCATCCAGCACTACTGCGCCGGTTACGCCCGGCAAGCCGGCCACCTTGTACTGGGCGAAGCTGGGGTAGTCGGGATTTGGCAGGTAGCTGAAGGTGTCGGCCGTGTCATCGACCTGGCCGGCCGTGGGGGCAGCCGGGGCCTTCACACCCTGCACGGCCAGAATCGATTTAATTACCCACTGCCATAGCCCCTGCGGCCCATCCTCACTCGTCCAGCCGGGGTGAACCCCGTATTGGTTCGGGGCGATGTGCGGGTTGTTGAGCAAGGCCCGCTGCGCGTCCGCGCTGGCGGCCGTGAGCATACGCCGGCCGGCATCGCTGGCGTCGGTAATGGCGGCGGCGGTAATCGTCGAGGCTTGGCCCGCGAAGCCAGCTTTTAGCAGCCAGTTCGCCCCATTAACTGGGTCAGCCGACGCGCTGAAGTTGCGGCGCGCTTCCCAGATGCCGCTGGCAGTTAAGTACCAGTGGCCGGCCAGCACGCTTTGCGGCAGCACCAGCGCGCTTAGGCCCTGGCCATTGCTGGCCAGGGTAGCCAGCACGAACGCCGTGCTGGCCACCTGGTCGGTATTCGTGCCCGGGGCGGCGGTGGGTACGGTAGGCGCGCCGGTGAACACGGGGCTGGCCAGCTGGGCGAATGCGCTCAGCTGGTCTTGGTTGACCTTGGCCTGCACCAGGGCCACGAGCACGTCACGCAGCATGGCCGGCGTAATATCCTCGCTCGTATTGTCGGGCAGGTACTGCGCAATCAAGCTCAGCAGTTGCGAATCGGGAGTAGGCATTAGTGGAAACCGAAGCTGAAGCCGGGCGAGAAGGCCCTGCGAGTGGGAATGGTGGGCACGAGCTGCGCCTGGTAGAAGGGGGCCCGCTGGGGCGTTTCGCCGGCGAAGGAGAAGGTGTAGCCGTTGCGGTCGGGGCCGCGCTTGCCCGTTTCCAGCAGGGCCGAGAAGCGCAGCGGGTTCTCCGGGGTGCCCACGAGCTTGCTCAGCCCGTTGGCGTCGGTGTAGCCAGCCACCACGTAGCGCACGGCGGTGAGCCGGGCCACCGCCTCCGACACGTCGGGGGCGTCCTTGGGCACTACTAGCTGAATAAGGGGCTTGTAGAGGTCGCCCTGCACGTTGTCGTCCTGGGGCTCGCTGAAGCCGGCCGAGTCGGGCAGGTACCAGATGTCGGCGTAGTTGCCGGCATCGAGCAGCTGCAAGGGCTGGGTCAGCTGCTGCCCCTGGTAGGCAGGAATGCGCACGTTGCTAGCCGGCCACACGCGCAGGCCGCGCACGCCCCCGGTGTTGGGGCAGTCATTCGGGGGAAGGGGCAGCAAGACCATCCTAGCGAATCGTCAAGTCGATGGTTGTCGCGTCGAGCAGCTGGCCCATCAGGGCCTGGAAGGCTTCCTGCGACTGGTAAATCTTGATGTTGCTCGGCAGCTTGGCGAAGCCCACCAGGATGCAGCCGCGCGTATCCTTGGGGCCGTTGCCCGGGTGAATCAAGATGCCGCGGCTGGCCACGGCCCCACCCAGGCGGGGGGTAAGCAGGCGGAAGCTGGGGCTGCGCTCGATGGTGACGGGGTAGCGGCCAGCCGGGATGGCCGTTTCGCCGGCAACCACCTGGCCGGCCGGCCGCACGACGTCTTCCAGCGTGTAGCAAAAGAATTTCCCGTTCAGCGACAACTCGCCCAGGGTGCAGCCATTCGCGGACGGGTGCCGCGCTAGGAGTAGGTGTAGGTTCATGCCGGCCAAGAAGCACCTTTCGCCGACGGGGTAGTAGGCCGCTTACCGGCCGGGCCAAACCTGGCAATTGCCAGCTGACCGGCCGGGCCAGCCAGGGGGGTAGGCAGGCAACCGCTTGACCCCTCCCCTACCCCTACCGCTAGGGGTTGGGCCGGAACTGGCAAAAGCTGGGCCGGAACTGGCAACTTTATTTTTTTCAGAACCGGCCCGTTTTTCGGCCCTAAACTGGCAATTTCCCGTACCCGGTAGCCCCCTTTTTTAGAGGCGCACTAGCTCCAGCGTGGCCGGCTTTTGGAGCGGCACCGTGGCCTGCACTTTGCGCACCAGGTAGGGTACCCCGTCGAGGCGCAGCGGCTGGGTCAAATCGAGCCGGGCCAGGTCGAGGGGCGTGAGCAGCAGGGGCACCTTGTAGCTGACCGGGCGCAGCTTCACGGCCAGCCAGGCGCTCAGCAGCTGGGCGTAGGTGCCGGCCGTGCCGCCCACATACAACGTCCTGGCCCCACTGGCGCTGACCGCCGAGAGCTGCGGGTAAGGACTCACCCCGTCGGGAGCCAGCTGGAGCCCGTTGTAAAAGAGCAGCCGCAGGTTGTTGTTACGCTCAACCTCCTTTTGGCTGGCCAGGTAGGGCGGCTGCGAGATGGCCGGCAGCGGCACCCCGTAATCGGCGTTGGGGCCCTGGTAGAGCAGTGTGTTGCGCGTGGCCGTGTAGCAGAGCACTCGTTCCTGCTCGTCGCCGCCCCCATTGACCAGCAGTGGGGCCAGGCTCAGCACCAGGGGCGTCCAGGTGAGCGTCACGCGCACGCCATCCAAATACGAGAGCGCGCAGACGTAGTACGTATCGAGGGCCTGCACCAGGCGCACCTGCCCGTTCTGCGGGTTGTCGGCCGCTATATCGGCTAAGCCGGGCAGGTCGGCCAGCGTGGCCACCGCCGGCAGCAGCAGGGTCAGGTCGGGCTGCTTATCCACCAGGTCTTTGGTCAGCTCATCCTCGCTGTCCACCTTATAGGTGAGCGTCAGGCCCGCCGCCTCGTCAATCGTGGCCTCCGGATCGCCGGCCAGCCGCGTGGTCAGGTCTACGTAGGCGGCACTGGCGGCCACGCGCTCCACCAGGTACGCCGTGCGCACGTAGCGGGTCGCGGGGTCTACGTACACGACGACGCCCAAATCCTGCCGAATAGCGGCCAGCAATTCCGCCACGCTCATCGCCGGCAGCACGTCAGCCAGGCTGAAGCGCAGCGTGGTCAAATCGCCTCGATCCACTAGCTGCGCGTTGCCTACTATTACCAGGTCGCCCAGCTCGCCGGGCAGCAGTTGGGCCACGTCCACCCGCAGCCCGCTTTCCTCGAAGATGGCCTGGAGCACGTAGCGCAGCTTGGGAAAGGGGCAGTAGGCCGGCAGCAGACTGTACGTGCCCAGCTGCACGCCGCCCGGCACCGCAAAGCTGATGCTATAGGTAAAGCTGCCCCCGGCCGGCATTCCGAAGATGGGCCCGGGGTACACCACCCACTTATTAACCGTCGCGGGTGGGTAGTCCGTGGGGTTGAGCACGGTGCCACTGCTACTCAGTAGCTTCTTTTCGTCGTCGGTCAGGTACTCGTTGCGCAGGGGCGCGAACACGTAGCCGTAGGCATCGGGATTGGCTACCACCTGGTTGGCGTGCTGCACCAGGCCAGGTATAAATACGGGATTGCCGCCCCCGTCCAACCCGCCCGGTACCTGGCGCGGCACGTCGCGCAGCCCGCCGTATTCGAACGAGCTCAGGGCGCGCTCGCTCAGGTTGGCCCCCGAAAGGCCCGCCTGCACGCTCACGCTGTACTTGCTGGTGCTGGCCGTTTTGATGCGCTGCTGGCCCACGAGCAGCGGCAGCCCGTCGTCACTTAGCTCCGCCGGCAGCAGCGCGCCCGGGGCCCCGTCCCCATCGGGGCGCTCGGGAAAGCCGTAGAGCGGCCCGTTGGGGCCGGCCGGTACGGGAAACGAGTACGAGAATTGCCCTTTTATTACGTCCTCGTCGAACAGGGGCGAGTTTAGCTCCAGCTGGGTGCTGGTACCAGGGCTCAGGTGCACCGGCCGGCCGGCGCTGGTTAGCTCAAGCATAACGAGTGGGGGCGTAAGCGGTGGGGGCAAAAGCGTAGTCGAATTCGAGCAGCAGCCCGCGCAGGCCCTTCTCGTCGGAATAGGGCGCCAGGCTGCGCTTGGCCACGTCGAGCGGCAGCAGCTGCGGGCCCCGTTGTTGCCAGGCCTCGCGGGTTAGCAGCAGTTCCTGCACCCAGGCTAGCTCAGCCGGGCTGAGCCAGCCAGAAGCCAGCTTAAGCTTGCGCAGGCCCGTCACGTCGCTCACCTGCCGGTCGGGCGCCGCGCCGGCATCGCCGTAGGCGGCGGGGCGCTCCACCTTCTCGGCCGTGACTTCCAGGGTGCCTTCCAGGCGGCCCTCACAGCGCAAGGTATCTACGCCACTGAGCGAGTTGGTAAACAGCACGTAACGGGTCTGGGGCGTTGCCTCCACCAACGTATACCACGCGGGCGGGCTCAGCACCTGGCCATCGGCCGACTCCACCCGCACGGCCATTCGTTGGTAGCCGGCCTGGGCCCGCAGCGGAATGGCCAGCAGCTGGTGCTGCCAGCCGCGGGCGGGGACGGGGGCCAGGGGCTCGACCTCCACCACTGGCACCACGGCCGAGTGCGGCCCTTGGTCGTAGCTGCGGCTGATGCGCAGGCCGGCCACGTCCACCGGGCAGAGCCAGAACAGCCATTCGGGCTGGTCGAGCGTGACGCGCTTCAGGGCGTCGCCAGCGTAGGCGCCGGGGCCGGCCGGCTGCCAGCTCAGGAAGGGGGGTAGGGCAAAGGCTTGGGTGCGGAAACGGAAATAATCCGTATCGCGCCACTCGGCCGGCAGGCTCCCGCGCACGGCCGTGCGCAGCGGGCCAGTGGCGTAGACCGGGGGCCGGCCCGGGGCCAGCACGCTGGTACGCACGTAATAGTTGACTAGGTTGGTGCGGCAGCGCGTGGTGGCGGTGGCCACTGTCGGCACGAAGGGGCTGAGCAGCGGCCAGAGCAGCGTATCGAGGCGAAACTGAATGGCCCCTAATTTATCGGCCCGCTTGCGTAGGGTGAACACCAGGCTAAAATCTTCGGCCCCATGGGCGCTC
Source organism: Hymenobacter ginkgonis (assembly GCF_009755225.1). Taxonomy (GTDB): domain Bacteria; phylum Bacteroidota; class Bacteroidia; order Cytophagales; family Hymenobacteraceae; genus Hymenobacter; species Hymenobacter ginkgonis. Next base: position 1,315,159 of record NZ_WQKZ01000002.1, on the reverse strand, counting down.
TCGGCCCACAGCTCCAGCGCCACATCGGCGTTAGCCGCCACGGGCGCGGTGCGGTACCAGACGGGCTGGCCCACGAAGTCGAGGCCCACCGGCGCACCCAGGGGAACGGGGGGCGGGGGCGGCGGGGCCACGACAAAGCGCACGGTGCGCTCGCAGCCGGCCAGCCCATCGTCGCGCAGGCTCAGCACGTGGGCGCCGGGCAGTACGTTATAATAGAAGCGGCTGGCCTGCTCGGTGCCGGCGTCGAGGCGGTAGCGCAGGCGGCCGTTGACGGTGCCGGTGATTTTAGCCTCCAGCGTGGCCCCGCCCGGGGTGGGCGTTTGGCTTACGCTGGCCGAGGCTAGGTCGCAGGTAAGCGCGGCCGGGGGCACAAAGCCGCAGCTGAGGCTATTCTCTTCCTCCTCCACCGTGAAGCTGCCGTACCCGTCGTGCACGTAGCCCCGGCGCGTGGTGCCGGCGCAGTAGGCATAGAACTCCCCGTCGAACTTGAACTCGTCCAGGTCGCTGGCATCCTGAAAGTTGTCGTAGATGCCCGCCACCTGCGTCAGGACCGCGAGCGAGTCCGTATCGAAATACCAGCTCGTCGTATCGTAGGTAGTACCGTAGAACTGGCTCGTGCGGTCGCCGTAGGGCGTGCCGTTCTCGTAGCTGGTGCGCAGTAGAATCAGGCTCATGCGTGCTTGCCCTCCCAGCGCGTGGCGTCATATTTTAGGCCCACGTAATCGCCCAGGCTGAACTCGTAGCGCCAGCCGATTTCATTATCCACCGTCATCGTGGCCACCGCCTCGAGCTGCCCCCCGTTCAAGTCGAAGGTGTGCCGGCGCGCTTTCTTATCGTGGCGCAGCCGGCTGAGCACTTCCAGAGCCAAGGCTTCGGTGCTGGCCCACTTCGCATCCTGGTCAACGTAGCTGTCGCCCTCGGTGCTGTGCAGCACCACAAAGGCGCTGGCACGCTGGCCGAAGGGGGCCGTGCCATCCTTATCGGTCAGCCCCATCGAGGGCGTTTCGAGCCAGAGCACGGGATAGGTAAACCCGCTGCGCGTGCCGGCAATAATGCGGCCGGCCGCCCCGTGCACGAAGGTTTGCAAGTCGGCATGCTCAACCACCAGCTGCCGGAAGTAGTCGATGAAGTCGGGAAGGGTATTATCCATGTTCCAAAGGAACAGGCCCCTGCTACCCCCTTTTAGGACGCAACCGCAAAATCAGAAAACAGCTCCTCGCGGCCCCCCGTGCCGTAGAGCAGCTGGTAGTGCCCGTTTTCGCGCAGCACCTTATCCTTATAGTCGCGGTAGATTTTACGCAGCATTTCGAGGTCGGCCTCTGAGGGGTCGATGTCGTAGAGCTTGCAGAAGCTGCGCAGGGCGGCCCGCTCGTTGCCAGTAGCCGCGACCTGGGCTTTGACCCACATCACCAGCTGCTGCTGGAAGAGCTTGTCGAGCATCTCCCCTATCTGCTTGGCCGAGTCGGGCGTGAGCGTGTAGTGGCGCAGGGCCGTGGGCAGGGTCAGGTGCACACTCGGCCCCTCGCAGGGCTCCGAGCGGCGCAGCTGCCGAAACGGGTGCTTCTCCAACTTCATCCGCACCACCCGCCCCATAAACGTATTTTGGTGAATCGCCCACGGCTGCTCGGCCCCAAACTCATGCAGGAGGAACTGGCGCACGTGCGAGCGCACGGGAATAGCGAAAATGGGGGTATTCTTCACAAAAGGGGGTAGATATTTCCGCAACAAAGATTCCGCTACCCGAGGCAGCTTTTTAGGACGAAAGTGTGATGGCCGGGGACGTGACCAAGGCGGCCTTGACTTTAAGCACTGTATTGGTGGAACAGGCGCACAGCCCAGCAATTTCGCGCACAGTTAGGCCATTATGCAAATATTTGACCACTTTCGGATACTTTAGTACCAGCTTACTTTCGGCCTGGGTAGTGCCCACCGGCCGGCCCTTCTGCCGGCCCGCCGCATAGGCTTTTTCCTGACCCGAGCGAATCCGCTGCCCCAGGCGCTCGGTCTCCATTTCGTCCACTTCCATGAGCACCGTCATAATCAGTCGGGCAATGGGGTTGGGCTGGCCACTGGGCAGCAGCGAGCCGAGCTGAATGTTGAGGGCGTAAACCGACACTTTGAGGTCGGCCAGCTCCTCGACCACCTGGCGCGTCTCGCGGGCGCGCCGGCCGAGGCGACTGAGTTCGGTGACAAGCACCTGGCGCACCTTGCCCGACTTGGCCAGGCTTAGCAGCTGGTCGAGGTCGGGGCGCTTGGCCCGGCTGCGGCGGGAGCCCGAGAGCTTTTCGGCAATCGTGGCCACCACCTGGCAGCCGGCGCGCTCGGCGTGGCGCTGCAAGTCGCGCAGCTGCCGGCCGAAGTCCTGGGCCTCGCTGCTGACACGGGCGAAGAGCACGACGGGAATGGGTTCTTGTGTCATGTTAACCAGGTGGTTTTCGTGCGACAGTTTTTGGGCGTGAAAAACGGCACCAGGAGTGCCGTTTTCGGGGTGTTTTTTCGCAACACTTATTTTGAGACAAAATCGGCCGCATCGAGCGGTAGCAGGTCGGCTTTCCAGAAGCTCTCTGCATTTTCTGGCCTGAGGTAAACCGGCCCTCGCTTTCGAAGCCACTGCTCCCGATGCACGACCCGCAGCAGCTCGTAGATGTCTTCGTAGACCCAGCCCCTATCAGCAGCCTGACTCGTGACCAGGTAAACGCGGCCATTTCCCTGAACTAGTAGCACCGCATCAGGTGGCGGCGGCCCCGCAGCTAAGTCGAGCCGCACCGGCAGCACGTCGAGCAGTACGCAAGTGACACCCATCTATTTATTAGAGGCCGGCCAACCCGTATTTTTTGAGCACCTCGCCGTTGAGGATTCCCTCCAGCAGCTGGGCCCCCGCCACTAACTCCTCATCACTCGCCGTTTTCTGCATTTGCTCATCGAATAGAATCCAGACGTGGCGAGCATGCTGCTCATCAAAGCATTCCAGGGCATTAAGTAGGCGGCGTTGGTTTTCCATCTCTAACGCCAGGCGTAGATTAAGCCACCCTTCCCCTTCCGGAGTGGTCGTATCGATGACTAGTTTATACTCTACCTGGTATCTGGGTTGGGTGGGATAGGCGAGCGCCGCCACATTAGCGGCCCGCACTAGAAATTGCCGACCATCTACCTCGATGGTTTTGCAAAAGCGAAAGTTTGACATTGGATTAGATTAGGGTTTAGGGCGTTTTCCGTGAGCAGCAAATAGGCCGGCCAGGGTGGCGATGGCATCCTGGGCGGTAGAGCAGGTTAGCACCAGCTCCTCAGGTCCGGCACCGTGATCGCGGAGGAAGAAGTTCATCACGTCCACCATCTCAGCCTCGGTGGTACTGTCTTCCTTGGCCACGCTGAAGAGGTCGGGCAGGAGCCAGTCATCCCCGACCGGCAGGATGGGGTGGCGCAGCTGCGCGGTGAAGTCGTTGAACTGTGGCCCGGTCAGGTAATACACGTGCTCGCTCACGCGCACGCATTGACTAATCACCCGCTTCGGGCTTTTCGGGTCGTACATCACGATGTCCTTGCCTGGCTTAAGCTCCACGAGCAACTGACGGGCTGTTTTGGTATTGGGGTTGGGAGGAAGCATAATTCAGGAAATCGGGGTAAAATCAATGAATCGTTCGAGGTTGAGGCTCACGCGCTGGATTTCGCCCCAGGCCAGGCCCGCAGCTGGCGCAATAGGCTGAACGAGCATGAGCGAGGCCACTTCATCGTAGCGAAGGGTCAGCTTGCGGGACCTGCGCAGTAGTGGCCCCATGTGCTCATGCTCCTGGCGAGCCCGGGCGAGTAGTCGGCTGCGAACCCGAGTTAGCGGCACGAAGCAGAGCACCATGAGCACTGTGGGTCGAGCGGGGGGCTCAAGATGGCTGCATATCACCCACTCAATGGCAGAAGCCAACTGTTCAGCCTCGCCCCAGTGCACATTGATGCGCTGGTCAAGGTGCGGCAGTCTCATTTTGCTAAGTGCCTTAACTCATTGCTCATACGGTCGCAGGCTTCACGAATAATCTTGATCCGCTGCCTGTTTTGGTAGTTTATATACATGGCGTACCCTGAGATGGCAACAGCTAAGATGTTGCAAACGAGAGTAAATACCCGCAAGCGAGCTTGCACTTTGGAGGTCAGGAATTTGGGCGGTTTCATGCTACTTTTTCGCCGCAATGCGGGCAGAATGAATGAATAAATGGAATCCGGCGCTTCTTGGAATTGCCCACTGAGCCATCCTTTTTAATAGGCATCACCCACACCTCGTATTCATCGAAGCCTACCGCCACCAGCACATTATCAACTTTCAGTGCTGCTTCATTTACTAGAGAGGCGGCCAGACTCGATACTCTGAGTGTACCGCCGAAATTCTCTTCGATGTATTTGACAGCCGCTATTTGGTTCTTCTTTTTACACTCGCACATAGTTAGTTAGCTTAGAGGTTAGAGGTAATGGAAGCCCAGCCCGTTTCAGAATTTTGCATTCGCGGCCGAGGGTGCGTTGGCGCAGCTGCTCAAACTCCTCCGGCGTGGTGCGCCTATGCATTAATCGCTTGAACTCGCCACCGATACAGCTCTTTTTCAGTCGGTTAAGCCAGGTGCGCACTTGAATCTGCACTGCGAGGGGCCGCAACTCGCTGAGCCGGGCGCGTTGTGCCTTGCCCCGGTTCTTTAGAATAGTGCGTCCGATTTGCTCGACTGATTTTCCTGGAAATACCAGATGTGGGGTGAAGCCATGCTCCCAGTTCCGGCCAGCTGCACGATAGTGTTGCCGCTTACTCATGTATTATTTGGCTTGACTACTTGGCTGTGTTTACAAACGGGACACACTATAGTGAAATAGATAAAGCGGCCTCGTTCGCTGTCTCCTTTTCTTTCGTTTACATCGCCCTCCTCTATTTCCAAATCCGAGTTGCATTCGAGACAAGCAAAGGGAAATGGGAACTTGAATTGGGCAATAGGGCGATTATCCTTAATGACTTTCATTTACAGTAGCTTGAGAGGTAATAGGTTGAGTTTGATAGAGGCCAGCCCATTCCAGAATCTTGTACTGGCGGCCGTGGGTGCGCTCACAGAGGCGGAAGTAGGCCAGCTGGTTGCCGAGCCGGTTGCGCAGCACGCGCAGGTATTCCAGCCCGGCCGCGTCGTTGGTGTAGGTGTAGAAAGTGCACTTGCGCTTTTTACCGGCTGCCTCAGGCGTACCAGGGGCGCGCTCGTTGAATACCACCCACAGCCAGTAGGCGGCGGTTTGGCTGAGCTTGCTGGGCTCGGCCCGCTTGGGAGGTAGCGGCTTACTGGGCGGGGTTTTGGTTAGGAAGTCGTTGAGATCCTTGTAGCCGCGGTATTCTTCATTGTGGGCCTGCACTTTGCCCTGCATTACCTGCCGCAACAGGTGCAGGGCGCGCTCGCCGGCGACGTCGTTGTCTCCGTACCAGTGCACCATTTTGGCTTCCTTCAGCTGGGGCAAGGCCTCCACGAGCATGCTCACCGAGTTTAGGATGAGCACGGTTTGGGCGAAATAGCTCTGCCCGTAGCACGTCAGGGCCGAGAGGTAATCTATAAAGCCCTCAAACACGAGCACTTCGTCGCGCTGGCGGCCCAGCAACCAGGTAAGACCTTTGCCGCCGATGGTGCCCTGGAACCCCTTGCTGCGCACTTCCCAGCCGGCATCCGTTTTCCAGCCCAGCCCGAAGTAGGGCTTTTCGCGCACGCTGGTCGAGGTGCGGTAGAAGATCTGCTGCAAGTGGGCCAGGGTCCGCTGACTCTGCTGCACCAGGCTCCAGTTGATGCCCCGGCTCTCCAGATACTGCACCAAGGGCTTCCAGCTGAGCGGCTCCACGCGTACGTCGCTGAAGGTGACTTTGCCCGTGACGTAGGTTTCGCCGGCCGGCGCGGGGGGCAAGGCCAGCTCAGCTGGGGTAGCCAGGTCGCTGGCCCAGGCCCGCAGTACCAGGCGCGCCTTGGGTAGGTCGAAATCCGTGAGCTTCATGATGAGTTTGAGCACGTCGCCCCCGGCTGCTTTCTGGCCCGGCTCGGGAGCTTCGCCAAAGTCTACCCACACGTTTTTGGGGGCGCACACGACGAAGGAGGGAGTTTTCTCCTCCCGAAAGGGCGAGAGGTAGTAGTAGTTCTCGCCGGCCGCGATGCCGACGGGCGTGCGGCCGAGCTTGGCCATGATGCTGACCAGTGGAATCTGCTTATCGGCAGCTCGGGCTGCCTTCGCGCTCAGCGAGTGGGTGGGTGAGGTAGTGGCCATGAGGCGGTTTTTTCAAAATTTTGGCAAAAGCGGCCCCTACCCACGCGCCGGGGACGGTGGTGTGGTGGCCTGCGGCCCGCTCGGCGCGGCCCGCCCCTCCTTTTTTTTTCAGCTAGCCCCGGCTTATTGACACCTGGGCCGTGGATAAGTCGTCCGAAAACCGACGTTCCTATGCTTCATAGCATTTATGAAAGCTCCAATCCTATAGAGAGGGGATAAATGCCCGCATTGAGTTTTTTAAGAAGGTTTTCCTCGTTTTTGCGTCGATTTTGAGGCAAAAGCCAGCAGGCTCGCCAGGCCCTCAGCGGGGCTCACAGTGGGCATGGCGGGGGCTTGTGGATAACTTGGAGCCAGCGCTGCTGCGGCTTCGGCAGGGGAGGCGTCAAACACCAAGCAGGCAGGATTGATGAGCAGCTGGAGGCCACCTTTGATCTGCACCTTGCCGCGCAGAAACCCGTATTCGATGAGGGCCAGAATGTGGCGGTAGGCGGTCTTAGGGTCGTGGTTACTACCACGTTTCATAAGCCCCCGCCGCGTGGTCTTAATAGCCAGGTTGATGGTGCCCGAGGCCTTTTTGTAGTTTGCGATGAAAATATTTACTATTTCCTTCATCGTGTGTACAACATTCCCCTTTATCTTTGGGAGCTTAAACTTCTGAGAGGCAAGGGCCTCCTCTAAATGTTCCGGTCGTTGGGCCGGCTTAATGAGGCCGGGCTGCTTGAACAGGCGCGTCAACGTCTGCCAGGTCTTTTCGTAGTTGAGGCGCAGTTTGGAGGGCGCAAATGCTGGACGGTACATAAGTAGTTAAGAGGTAGTTAACGAAGGAAATTGCTCAGGTTGCAGCTGAGCAATAGTTCCCCGGCCAGCAACGAAGCCAGCTGTGCGCGCAAGAGGTCCCACCCGGGCGCGCACATCTCCGAGAGACGGGGTATGTTTTTATCTAGGTGCAGCCGTAGCTTGAGGCCAATCGTGAGGCATTCCAGCTGGCCCAGGTATCGAGCAGGCTTGCGAGCCAGCTTGCAGCTTGCTAGTGAAGGGGGGCTGGTATTCCTCGACTAGCCGAATGAAATCTGCGACTTCTGTCATTAGCCTACCATTGGATGGGCTTCGCATTAAGGTGACCAGCTGGTTCGCCGCATCGCCAGCCTGGCTAAGCAGGACGTCCATGCGGCCTCGCAATTCAACCGCAGCACTCGTGTTGATCTGACGCTCATCTATCGTGCGCCCAAATACTGCTTCGTAAGTGCAGTGATTGAGTTTGTGCTGGAGCGTTTTTAGCTCGGCAGCCAGGGGGGCTAAAGGATGGTCCATTTTGGAAAAGGATAGAGATAACAATCAGAATTATAATTACTTGCCGAATATGCCCACGGCGTCACGCGTCGCCTTGGCCAATGCTTCGAACTCCTTGGCGGAGCACTCTGTGTAAATAGTTTGGCCGCTTAAGCTGGTGAGCACCAGTATCACGGAAGTGTTCCCACTCACGGCGCCGCTTTCCAGGATAGCGAAGTCGAGTGTGGTAGCTCTTTGGGCCTTGGTCACGTCGAAGTCAGTAATAGCTGGCTTCTTATTATCCAGGTCAGCCAGACTCTGGACGTGCACTTTGATGGTACTCATGGATGGGAAGGGGAAGAATGAAGGTTAGGGTTTAGGCGATCGCTTAGCCAGCTGGCTTCGTATTGAGGCGGCGAGCGCATTCTGGGTGTCGGTGACACCATCGTTGTAGCCGTGCCGATAACCGGAGCGCAGCAGCAAGTAGCCACCGACTACCATCAGGAGAAAATAGGCGATATGAGGCAGGTAGCTAGCCACTTGAACGCCCTCCTTTCTGCTTCTCCAAGATGCTGGCCCATGCCCCACCCAGGTAGAAGTAATTGATGCTGTTGCCTAAGCCAGCATCCAGGGTGAAATGGTACACCGGCGCACCACGCGTAGTAATCGGCCCTTCCTCTCTCACCACATCCACTAAGTCGTGGGTTTCGAGCAGTTCTTTGAACGCCGGCACATCCTGCTTTTCGATGGCTACTACTATGCTACCCATGCTGCGGCCCTCCTTCCTGCTGCGCAGCTGCTTCCATAGCCACCTTGACTACTTCCGCGATGTTGCGCACAAACAGCATGGCAATGGCGGGGGTAGTAGCCAAAAAATTGATTGTCACCAAACGCGACTCCTTATCCTGCACCGCATGGAAGAGGTTCGTTTCTGACTGCTCCAGCTGCTCAGCCGTGAAGCCGGCTCTAGTGGCGCGCATCAACTCGGTCTGGGCTTCCAGCGCAGCTGCGATGCGCACCATCGCGCTGGCCTGCACCTGGTCAGTGTTGAAGATATCCTTGCCGCTGAGGTCGGTGAAATACCTAGTACCTAAGTCTATACTGCTTAGGATCAGCGGCTGGCGCGATAGCTCCTCGATAGTCAGACGCTTATCCATTGGCCAGCCCCCCTTTCTGAACTGCGGCCAAGGTGGCTACCACGGCACGGAGGCGGCCTTGCTTGGCCTCGCGGTCGGCCAGCAACCCGTTTTCGTGGCAGGCGTCGGGTAGGCTGAGGCCGCTGGCGTATTGCTCCAGGTGCCAGCCGATGACAGCTAGCTCTTGGCACAGCTCGTCGCGCTCGAGGCGCAGCGGAGCCAGGCGCTCTGGCAGTGGCTTCGGCATTTCAGACAGTGGCAGTACCAGCACCGGATGCTCCAGCGTCGCGGCCAGGTACTCCGCAAAAACGCGCGAGTTGTAGCTGGCCGGCTGAGAGGTGTAGATAGTGAGAACCGACATCTAGGCAGCAGCTAAGGCAGACTGAGAAACTCCCATCGCCGGCTGTTCAGCCTGCTCAGCCTCCAACTCCTCGATGCGCAGCTTAAAGACTTTGCGCAACGTGAGCAGGTGGTCGAGGTCGGTCAGCACCTGCTCGTCTTTACGGGCCTCCGGCGTCTCCGCCAAGAAGGCCAGCGTACCGTCGAGTTCTTTCTGAAACATGCCCAGGGCATATTTCAGGGTTTTGGGATCCAGCTGCATGAGTTGGTCAATGGTGATGAGGTGAAGGGACATGGTGTGAGAATTTGGAAATGAATTGATTAAGCTACTTTCAGCGCCTGCCGAGAATCGACAGGCGCACTTTTTTTGCGGGTTGATTTGGCCGCTGGGGCCTTAGTTGGTTGAGGTGCTTCGCCGGCGACGGAAGGCGTCAGCACACCCACGCCGAGCCCGAATTGCTCCACGTCGGCGCGCTTGAAGCGCAGCCGGCCGCTATACCGAGCAGCGTGTAGGTAGATTTTCTTACCCCCTAGCCCGTATTCGCCATCTGCTACCCACTTTTCGACGGTGCGCCGCTCAAACCGGGTGTACTCGGCCACCTCTTCGATGCTCATAAGCGGCTCGTTAGTGACGGGTGCCTTGCGCAGGTCGCGCAGTTCGGCACGCATCTCCAGCATCAGCTGCTTGAGGTCGTTGACTTGTTCGGAGGTAGATAGGTCGAGCAGCATAGCTAGATGGGCGGCTGGGCAGGAAGCAGAGTGAGGGTTAGGCGGCTTTCAGGAGGCTGAATTCGCGCCGGCAGTCGGTAAGGTCGATTTCCTTAATACCCGCAGGCAGTTCGTCCACCAGCCAGGCTTCCTGGTCGGTGCAGCCCTGCTCTTGAGCCGAGCGCATATCGAGCGGCATGGTGCCGCTCACATACACCGTCAGGTGTCCGGCCTGGTAGCAGTAGCCCAGGATGGGTTCGGGCTGCGGAACGGGCACTAAGGCCGCACCAGGTGCGAAACCCGACACACGCAATCGCTTGCCGGTCGTGGCGTCAGTGAGTGACACGCGGGGGAAAGTCAGTTGCTTGGGCATAGGACTAGGCGACCTGCATCTGGTTAGCGGATACTTCCAGAAAGCGACTGTAGCGGCTGCGGCGCTTGATTTCGCCGGCCAGCACCAAGGGCGTTTCTTCCCGAAAGCGCGGATGCTGGGCCGCGATTTCGTGCAGGCGGCGCTCCAGCTCCTGCAAGGGGGTAAGCATCACGAGTTGCGGGGGCAAGTGGTCGCGCAGCAGTTCGTGCATATCGCGGATGCAGGGTTTGCCAGCCGGCGGTGCGGGGGTCGTGTTCAGGTGCATGGGCGTGAGAAGTGAGAGAAGTGAGAGAGGTAAAAGGATAGATTTTATAAGCTGGCTTCTTGGAATAAGCTCGCGTCAACGACAGCCGGCGCCGTAGGCGCTGGCAGCAGATTATCAGGAATGGAGTAGGTGGGCAGGATGACGCGCACTAGGTCAATGAGCCAGGTTAAGTGCACATTTCGCCCAAAGCGCACGGCCATCAATTGCGACGACGTGGCCTCATGACCACCGCGCACCATCGCGTCGATGGCCTTAGTATTGGCGGTAAGGTCTTCGCACACCAGCGCCATTAGCTGGTAGTACTTCATCCTATCGGTACTGAGCGGTGTGGTCATGGTGTGATTGACACTGTTCGCCCTGCCTGGCCTTTCTTGCAGGTGCGTTGACTTGTCTTGTCACAAACATACGCCGCCATGTTCAATCTGGATACTCCATTGAACATATTAATCAGCTTTGAGAAACCAGAAATGGAGCAAGTGCCTATTGGTCAGCGCCTAAAAATTTTGATATCCGCTCTAGACTTGAAGGTCAGGACGTTCGCTCAAACCCTTGGTGTGAGTGAAACCACTGTGCGCAATTATCTAGAACGTGGATCTAAGCCTAGTTCTGACTTTCTGGAGAATATTCTAACCCACTTTGAACATACCAATCCTGTTTTTCTACTCACCGGCAAGGGTGAGCCTCTTTTCCCACCCACGAACGAAAACAAACTTGAATCTGCCCCAAACCAAAAATTTTTTCGCAGTCCAGTAATTGGCAATAACCAAGGAACTGCGAATCAGCAGCAACATATTTATAGTGCTGAGCTTGACAGCTTGAAAAACCAGTTATTACTAGCTGAGAAAGATGTGGAAAGTCTGCGTGCTCAGCTCCAGATGAAGGATGCGCTTCTTGCTTCCAAAGACGAAACAATCACTCTATTAAGAGTGGCATTTAATCGCCCTACCTAACCCCACGAATAGACATCTCCTATGTATTTCATGACTCGCGTTGTGCTGCACCGAATTGATGACAGCGAAGATTATACTGACCTGCATTCTCAAATGGAAAGCCGCGGGTTCAGCAGAATAATAGTTGGTTCTGATGGTAGACGTTATCGATTGCCACCAGCCGAGTATGTACTGGTTAGCGATACGCTTAATCGTGAAAATGTTAAAAAGCTTGCAGAAGCTGCGGTAGCAGAAGTGATGAAGGATGAGACTACTTACATCAAAAAAGCCAATAAGGAACCTAGCATAATGGTGACCAGCGGCGATGGCGTTTCATGGAGTGGATTAGTTCAGGTTTTCGCCTCTTCGAAGAGGTGAAAATCACGCGCCAGCCACAATTGCCCTAACTGTTATGCCAGCTGCACAAATACGTGTTTCAATGGAAGAGAAGTATGCTTGGGCACGTCAGGCTAATGACGTTGTACAGGAGCAAACTCGTCTTTATCATTCGGTCAATGCCAAAGAGGATGATCCCAACGACCTATCTGAGGCTAAGCAGGCCTTTTGGTCTTTTCTACAAGCATACCAGCAGATTAGATTCTACCACGGAGTTTGGATGAAGCAAATAAATAAGCCAGGCAAAGCCACTGCTGAGCTTGACAAATGGAAAGCCTTATTTCTGACTCCTGAACAGATTCAAGCTTGGGATTTACTAAACCAACTACGTAATCAAGATACCCACGACAGCCCAGTTCTACCTGATATAAAGGCCATTCCGCAAGTACTAAGTGTAAATGGAAGCGCAATTCTCATAAACGGTCACTTGGTAGGCATGGGGCATAGCAAAAACCTAGTAATAAGCATTGCTAATGACGACCATAGGCTAGCTCACCTTACTGCTACAAATCTGCTCCTTTTGCGGCAGTTCATAGACACATTCGATCAAGTTCCTTAAGCTCAGCTGAAAAGCCATCCCACCCAAACTAATGTTCAAACCTTTACTAATAAGCAGTCTACTGGCCCTATCCTTTAGCGCCAGCGCCCAAACTGCCCCCGCAGGCCCCCTTCCACTCAGCGCCGAAACCCATCGCATTACCTATACCGACGTAGTAGATGTGCCTGGTGCTACCAAAGATGAGCTATACACCCGCGCCAGCGAGTGGTTTGCCAAAACTTACAACAGTGCCAACAATGTGCTGCAAATGCAAGACCGCACGGCTGGCCAGCTAGTGGGCAAGCCAGTACTCGCAACCACCGTGCGCAGCCTCGGGGCAAACTATCCTGCCGGCATCGTGAAATACACTATCTCGGTTTACCTAAAAGACGGTAAATACAAGTATGAAATCACTGACTTGGTTCACGATGCAGTTGGTAGCAAACTGTGCAGCGTAGGACCGCTGGAAAATGAAAAAACTGGCTGTATGTCAATGACTAAAGGACAGTGGAATGAGATTAAGGCTCAGACCGACCGCTCTATGCAATCGTTGGTAGCTAGCCTCACTACCGCTCTTTCCAAAAAAGCAGCTAGCGATTTTTAATATGTTGCCGTCGACTCACATTCATCTTTGAAGTCAATAGCATTGCATAATGTATAGTGGCAGATAGAACCTTATAAGATTTATTACTAAAATGCACTAAGCATTATGGAACATCTAAAAACTACTAAAGAATTACAGAACTCCCTTTTTGAGCAACTTGAATTTCTTAGAAGCTCATGCCAGCTTTACGATGCGGGCAATTCTTCCGAAGCAATCCGTATGGCTGTAATTCTACGAGTGTTATTATCTGACCCTGAATCAGGTAGCAGAAGCAGAAGTCAGAGCTTACTTACTCAACTAGGATTAAAAGATAATATTAATTACTATTCTATTTCACCCATTCCAGATAAAAGAAGTATAATATTTAGTTCTTTAATAATGGCTTTTACAAATGGAGCATCTTCATTTATGCCTAATTTATCAATTCCAACCATAGAGTTAAACTTCAAAGATTGGTGGAATTCATTTGTATCAATTACTGATGCAGCAAAGTTAACAAGGTCTTTATTGATAAAATCACTAGCTGACAAAGATGGCGGTGCTCACGTAGACCCTTCTATAAAAGACGATTATGCAGAGGCCACACAAAATAAAGGTTTCGCATTTCAAATAAAAACTGCTAAATCAGGTGAACCAATCGATGTATCTGGCGATGAATTTGTAGATTTTGATGAAATAAGGCATTTCATTTATCTGAGACAATTCGCGCATGAAGTACTTTGCACATTTGACTTGAAAATCGGATTAGTAAAAGTATTCGATTACGTCTCTACAATTACTAAAATTAGCATTCAAGATAGAGCACAGGAAATCATAAAAATACAAGACGAAGACGAGCGAGAAATAGCAATACAAGAACTTAATTCTACATATCCCAATCACACTAGTTTATCAATTATAAAGTCTAATATTTATTACGCCACAAAAAAATATAATAAAGCGAAAATCATTTTAGAGGCGTTAATAAAAGCAGAACCGAATAATTTATATGCGCACAATAATTATGCTATACTACATAATTTTCACTTTAATGACCCTCAAAAAGCAATTCATCATTATGAAATCGCATTGAGGGACGACAAGCATAATATAGATAGTCACCGAAATTATGCCATATTACTTGCCCAGTCAGGGCAATATTATAAATCAAAAACACAATTTGAGTACACACTAAAACTTCATCCAAATTATGCACCGACTCACTACGGCTACGCTATATTATTAAAGGATTATTTGAATAACCCAGAAAAAGGCAAGCACCATTACTTAAGAGCATGCGAATTGGATGCTCAGCACAAAACCCCACAAAACGATATGGCCTTTGGAGTATAAGTGGCTTACTAAGAAATAATTATCCATGAAAATCACCCGTCAGTTGCGCACTGACCGCATAGCGGCCGACGGAACCGCGCAGATTCAACTTATTATCTGGTGGGAGGGCAATCGGGTTAAATTAGGCACTGGCACGGTAGTGCGCCCAGAACACTGGGACGCTGACAACCACCAGGTGCGGGCCGTGCGCGGCACTCCGCATGCCAGCATCAATCCACGCCTCAACCGGGCCCACGAGGCAGCGGAGAGCGCGTTGGAAACTGCTCGTAAAGAGGGCCGCAAACTGCCTGTGCTGGAACTGAAGGCCGCCGTGCAGGCATCCCTCAGCCTCACGCCCGTAGTCGAGCCAGTGCCGGCAGCGCAGGCGCAGGCCACCGACTTCGAAAGCTTGCAGCACGAGTGGATGAAGGAGCACATCAACCGGCCCCGCGGTCGCAGTGGCAAACCACTGAGTAAAACGGCTCAAGCCGGGTTCAAGGCTACATTGGAGCGGTTTCTAGCGTACCAGAAAGCGCGCCAAATTGCCCTACGCATCGAGGAGCTGGACCTGGCTTTTTACCAGGACTTTCGCACCTACATGCTCGATGAGCTAGGCCAGGGCGTCAACACCTTTGGCAAGCACATCAGCAGGCTCAAAACCTTCCTCAGCTGGGTCGAGCTGGAGAAAGACCTGCCGGTGCACCGGCACTACCGGAAGTTTGTAGCCTCGACCCAGAAAGGCCAAGTAGATGCGCTTAGCGAAAAGGAGCTGCATCAAATTGCCGACCTCGACTTCAGCGACGCGGCCACTCGAGAGCAGCTAGGCCTGCTGCGCGTAGAGCTAGGCCGCAGCACGGGTCACCATCAGGACGCCGACTCCTGGGAAGCCTGGATTGGCCACGTGGAGCTAGCCCGTGATAAATTCCTTCAGTGTTGCTACACCGGCCTGCGCATTAGCGACGCGAACCGGGCCGCCTGGCAGCACGTGCGCGGCAACCTCATCGTGCTCGACAACATCGCCAAGAGCGACGTGACGGTGTACATCCCGTTTTATGACGACTCGCTGTTTAGGCCCGTCGAGCTGGCCGAGCGGTATGAGCACCGCACCCTATTCGACCTGCTCGTGCCGGAATGCTACAGAGCGAATGAGTTTTTAAAAGTGGTGCAGCGCTTGGTGAATTTGACCAGGCTAAACCTTACGACCAAGATTGGCCGCAAAACATTCGTGACCCTCAAGCTCTACCAGGGCGTGCCAGCGCGCTCAATTATGCAGGCTACCGGCCACCAAACTGAGGAAGCCTTTAACGCCTATGTGGGCGTGGACGAGTTGGAATTGGTGCAGCAGTTTATGCGCAAGTCGCCCCGCAAGCGAGCGGCCTAGTGGGGGCGATTTTGGGGTCGGTTTTTATGCCACCTCACGCTATGCCATGCTAAGCCACGCAGCAGGAATTTACTCTCTCGCCAAAAACGGCTGCGTGGCTTAGCATGGCTTAGCATGGCTTAGCATAAACATGGACCTTATACGACCACAGAAAAGGCCCTCACAGCAATGTGAGGGCCTTTTTTTGCTTTAGGAGGCTAGCTTACCGAACAGGCCTTGCCTTTGGCGCGGCAGTGCCTACCCCCTTCTAAAACGTCGAGGCCCACCAAGTATAAGGGCCCGGCGCCTCAGGTCTGGGCTTTGCGGCCCGTGGCGGCCGGCCGCCGCTGGCGATGGGCTGCAATATTGCTCAGCAACTGGCCCTGCTCGCGGCCGAAGCGCAGGTGCTTAGCCTGGCCCACTACCTGCGCCGAGTAGATGCCCGCGTGCCCCGAAAACAAGTAGGCCACCACGCAGGCCAGCCCTAGGTAGGCCCCCGCCTGCGCGCCAAACAGTTCTAGCCCCATCAGCGTGCAGGCCAAGGGCGTATTGGCCGCGCCCGCAAACACGGCCACGAAGCCCATGGCCGCCAGTAGCGCCACCGGCAGCGGCAGAACCAGCGCCAGCGCCGAGCCCAGCGTGGCCCCGATAAAAAACAACGGCGTGACTTCGCCCCCCTTGAAGCCGCAGCCCAGCGTGAGGGCCGTGAGCACTAGCTTGATAAGAAAATCCTGCGGGGGTAGCGGTGCTTGAAATGCCGCCACGATGGTAGGCACACCTAGCCCAATGTACTTGGTGGTGCCCAGCGCCCACACGGCCAGCGCTACCAGCGTGCCTCCCACTACCGGCCGCCATGGGGGGTAGGCAATGCGCCGAAACAGGTGCGCCAGCAGGTGCGTGAGCGAGGCAAAACCGCGCGCCACCAGGCCAAACGCCAGCCCGGCCCCCACCGTGAGTAGCAGGCCCACCACCGTGATACCGGGCACTGCCAATTGCGGGTAATGCGTGTGCCCAACGCCCCAGGCCTTAGTCACGAGGTCGGCGCCGATGGCAGCCAAAAAGCTGGGTACCAACGCGTCGTAGCGAATGCGGCCAATCAAAAATACTTCGAGCCCAAACACGGCCCCGGCCAGCGGGGTGCCAAACACCGACGCAAACCCCGCGCTAATGCCCGCGATGAGCAGCAGCTTGCGGTCGCGTGGGCGCACCCCTAGCCAGCGCGTGAGTTGGTCGGCTAGCGTGCCGCCGAGTTGCACGGCCGTGCCCTCGCGCCCCGCCGAGCCGCCAAACAGGTGCGTAGCCAGCGTACCAAAAAGCACGAGCGGCGCCATGCGCAGCGGAATGGTAGCCCGCGGCTGGTGAATTTCGTCTAGCAGCAGGTTGTTGCCCCGCACCACGCTTTCGCCCCAGTAATGGTAGCTGGCCCCCACCAGAAAGCCGCCCACTGGTAGCAGCCAGATAACCCAGGCATGGGCCTCGCGCCAGGCCGTAACCCAGTCGAGCGCCCGCAGAAACCCGGCCGACGCCGAACCTACCAGCACGGCCACAGCCGCACAAATCAGCAGCCAGCGGCCCAAAAACAGCACGTAGGGGGTTTGCTCGAAGCCGAGTAGCGGCCGAAGAAACCGGAAGCGGGTAGCACGAAAAGCCACGGGCAAGGAGCGTTAAAAGCCAACAAAAAAACCTACGCGCCGCAGGCTAGGTAGCCCGTAGGTGGCGTAGGAATCATTAGCTCAAAGCCGGGGCCTTGGCGGTTCACGGTGGAAATCCATCACCGAAGGTAAGGGAGTTTTAACGCGGCACGCAGTAAATTGTTTAGCTCAGCTTTCTGACTGAATGGGGGTAGGGCTGCCGCCCAGCGGTGCGTACTGGTTGGTTGCTACTAATGGGCCGGCCTAGGAAATAGGTGGCGCAGTTCTTTAACGGAAGCAGACGGAAAGCTCCTTACCCCCAAAACCCGCGTTGAGCGGGGCCGAAAAGCAGGAACGCGCGCTATTTGGCTCGCCACCATCCGGCAGCTACTCGCACGGTTCTTGCTTTCCAAGTAGAAAGCTCAACCTCTGCTTCACCGGTCAAAGCTGCGGTAGCCAGGGCAACAAAGATTTCTTACTCCTGCTTGCTGCTTTGCTGGGCTACTGCCTTAGCCCCTACCCCCTTGCTTGGCCAGTGGCTTGGCCTTGGCGGCATCCGAGCGAGCAGGTTCTCCGTTTAATCTCCACTGTATTATCTGTTCTTTTACTTACTGTCATGAAAAAACCCTTACTCCTTGTGATAGCTCTGGCGGCTTTGGCCTCGTGTCGCGAATCGAATATGGCCACTCAGAGCTCGCCTACTACGGGCGCGGCGGCCCGCATTATGCGCTACGATACCACTTTTATTAAAATTGCCCAGCGCACCCGCGCCTTCCGCTACGTGGCCGACCTGCGGGTGGGCAACAAGTCGCAGGTGACGATTCCGGTTGAAATCGACTGGACGTCTACTGTGGGTGGGGGCTGCCCACAGGTGGCGTCCATCCAAGTGTATCAACTGAACGGGGGCGACCGCCGTACTGGCCTCAGGGCCAGTGTAGTGCGCGATGCTACTTGCCGGCCCGGCCTGCAGCCCGATGGCACTATGGGTACTGCCACGGGCGCGGCCATGCTCAGCATCACGGGCGAGTCGAAGGAAACCAAGTTTTTCACTACCACCAAGTGCCTGCTCACCGGCCTCGGCTACCACGATTCGCTGAGCTACGACAACGTATCGGCCCGCCGCTAGCACCTAGCCCTACCCCCCTTACTCGCCCCGGCCTATTGCAGGCCGGGGCTTTTTGGTGCAGCCTAGTGGCCCCGATTGGTTGGCAATCAGCACCGGAAAGGTTGGGAAAACCCGAATCATCCTAGGTTATCGGGTGTTGTAAATAAGCTGGTTGAGTAGCTTTTGCGCGCCAGCAGGGGTAGTACTTGCGAGTGGGCGTGCCGGGCGCGGGCGGGTCTACCGTATCTTTGTAATCATTCTAAAGAATCAAGCTTTTTCCTGAATGTCTGCTGTCATTTCCACCGATATCTGTATTGTCGGCGCCGGCCCGGTGGGCCTTTTCGCCGTGTTTGAAGCTGGTTTGCTAAAGTTGCGCTGCCACGTGGTGGATGCCCTGCCCCAGCCCGGCGGCCAGCTCACCGAAATTTACCCGAAGAAGCCGATTTACGACATTCCTGGTTTTCCGGAAGTGCTGGCCGGCGACTTGGTGGATAATCTGATGAAGCAGATTGAGCCCTTCCACCCCACCTTCACGCTGGGCGAGCGCGTCGAGCGCTTTGCGAAGCTCGACGACGGCTCGTTTCAGCTCTATACTACCGATGGCACCGAAATTCAGTGCAAGGCGGTGGCTATTGCGGGCGGCCTGGGCTCGTTTGAGCCGCGCAAGCCGGCTGTAGAAAACCTCGAGCGCTTTGAGGGGGGTAAGGGCGTGCACTACATGGTACGCGACCCCGAGCACTTCCGCGATAAGAAAATCGTGATTGCCGGCGGCGGCGATTCGGCCCTCGACTGGACGAATTTCCTGGCCAACGTAGCGTCGGATGTGACGCTCGTGCACCGCGGCACCACGTTCCGCGGCGCCGCCGACTCGGCCGAGAAAGTGCAGAAGCTGCACGAAGCCGGCAAAATCAAGCTCGTGCTCAGCAGCAACGTTACGCACCTGCACGGCAACGGCCACTTGGAGCAAGTAACCATCACGGCCAACTCTGGCGACGCCGAAACCGTGCCGCTCGACCACTTCATCCCGCTGTTTGGCCTCACGCCCAAGCTTGGGCCCATCGGCGATTGGGGCCTGGAACTGGACAACGACGCGGTAGTGGTAAACACGTTGGACTACAGCACGTCGCTGCCCGGCGTGTACGCCATCGGCGACATCAACACCTACCCGGGCAAGCTGAAGCTTATTTTGTGCGGCTTCCACGAAGCGGCGCTGATGTGCCAGGGCGCGTTTAAGTACATCTACCCCGACAAAAAATACACGCTCAAGTACACAACGGTGAACGGGGTGCCAACCTTATAGCCCAAGTACAGTAGACAGTGCGCGGAAGGCAGAATTATCGAGCCGATAATTCTGCCTTCTTTTTTAACCCTTATTTACCCTATGTCCGACGATATCCGCATCTACGTGGAGGAAGCCCCCGGCCAGCGGCGCGAGCTGGAAGCGCCTACCGACATGGGCCTGAGCCTGATGGAGCTGCTCAAGGCCAACGACTACCCCATTCAGGCTACCTGCGGCGGTATGGCGCTGTGCGCCACTTGCCACGTGGAAGTACTGGCCGGCCCGGCCATTCCTGAGCCCAGCGACGACGAGTGGGCGATGCTCGATACGCTGCCCGTGCTGCACGAAACCAGTCGCCTCAGCTGCCAGATTCGCCTCGCTCCCCGCCTCGATGGGCTGGTGGTGCGCGTGGCTGGCTAGCTAGCTTCCTACCCCCCTGTTTTACTTGAGCACTCAACTGAATGTGTAGGTCAACTCAGCTGAAACCCGCTAAAACGTCCTGCTGAGCCTGCCGAAGCATCTCTACCGCACCACGCCCCCCCCAATAGCGCGGTAGAGATGCTTCGGCAAGCTCAGCAGGACGTTTAGGTTCATTTCTTCGTTTTCTCCTACCCCGCTTTCACCAAAAAGGCCCGGCATTGCTGCCGGGCCTTTTTGGTGACTTATAATTTTAATAATACTTAGCGGCGGTGCTTGTGTTTGGTAGTAGCTGTTTTGGTTTTAGTCTTGGTTTTGGCCTTAGCGGCCGCCGTGTGGTGCACGGTTTTCTTGGTGGTTTCCTTCTTGGTTTTGTGGGTAGTGGCTTTTTTGCTGCTGTGGTGCGCGCTGGCTTTTTCGGCGGTGTGGCGCTTGGCCTTGCTGCTGTGAGCGGCTTCTTTGGTGCGGCTGGCTTTGCTCGACTTGCTGCTGCGGCGGGCTTCGGCACGGCGCTCAGCGCGGGCTTCTTCGGCGCGCTCTTCGCGCAGCTTGGCGCGGCGGGCGGCTACCCAGGCGGCGTGGCGTGAGGCCTTCGAGCGGCCAGCTTCGTGGGCGACGGCTACCGTCTCTTCGGTGCGCGGGTCGGGAGCGGCCTCGTTGTAATGCGCTTCGGCGTCGGTTTCGGGCGCCGAGGTATTCAACTGCTCGGCCGAGGCGGTGGGCTTGGGCATTTCGGCGGCCTTCTTGCGGCGCACCGGCATTAGGAAGTCACGCTCGGCCCGCTCGCGAATGCTCAGGCTTTCTTCGCCCGGCAGCTTGGTAACGGAAGGGTTTTTATCAGCTTGGGCCCAGGCGGCGGAAGTGGTCAGCGACAGGGCAAATAATACTACTAGCTTCCTCATTTATAACTTACTGAATAATTTAGAAAAACAAAAATAGGGGCCAGCCCCCACCCGCACAAGCTGAGCCAGTGCCCCGCTTAAGGCGCTACCCCCCTCGGCCACAGCCAGCTGGCGCTCACCAAACAGTGCCAGTGATTGTTGCGGCCAAGGGGGCCAACGTGCCTGTTGCCACCGGGTTATTGTGGCGCGACCGTGAGTCGCTGCCCCGCCGAATTGGCCCCAAACTCGGGAGCATACAGGCACTGCACCTGGCTGAGACCACCCGAAAAATTACCCGCTTGGCTGGCGCGCAAGCGGTACTCGAATACGTGGGTGCCGCGCGGCACGGTGCTCAGAAAGAAGTTGGTAGCCGCATCGCGGGGGCTCTCGTAATAGCCCAGGCCGTTTTGGTAGCGGTAGCCGCTCGTCTGGCTTAGGGGTTCGAGGCCGGCGGCGCGCTGGTCTTTAAGGTGCACGTATTCGAGCTCGCGGTCGGTGCGCAGCACCAGGCGTACTACCAGCGCCTCGCCTACATGGAGGGGGGTAGCAGCCGTGATGCGCGTAAGCTGCGGGCCCGCCGCCGAGGGCGTTTCGCGGTACAGTTCACGCTCAAGGCTGAGGGGGGTAGCGGCGGGCGTCACCTTATCCAGGTCCTCAAAATACTGCCAGTAGAGGGTGCCCCAGGCCACGCCCGCATCAGCTTTCGTAACAGTTACCCGGCCCTGAGCAGGCTTGATATCGGCTGCCAGCCAGCTGGTTTTGAAGTAGCCGGTGCCGGCTTGGCTAGTCTCGGGCTTAACTTTTTCGCCGCCCACGCTACTTTGTATCGGCTGCGGGGTGGCCAGCCAGTCGGTGCCGCGCAGCAGCAGGGCGTAGCAGGCATCGGCGGTGGCGCGGGTGCTTTCCCAGTTGTGGGTTTGCTTATGGGCCAGCAGCCAGAGCTTCATCTCGTCCACCGACTTTTGGTCGTTTTTGACCTCGTCGAAGGCTTCGATGAGCGTGGCCTGCGTTTCGGTGGGCGCCTCGCGCCAATAGTAGCCGCCGCGCACGTCCTTCCAATACATGCCCAGCTCGGGCGAGTGGAGGGCGTTTTCAGCCAGCGCACGCAGGATTGCCTGAGGTGCAGCGGCCGTCTTATTTTCCCGGAATAAGGCCAGCGCTACTTGCGCTTGTAGGTAGCGCGTTTGGGCAAGCCAGTAGGTGGCCGCCTGGCCGCGGTAGTAGGCGTAGGCGGCTTTGGCGCTGGCCAGCATGGCCGGCTGCGGCCAGAAGCTGCGCGCATATAGCGCCTGAATTTGCAAGTCGCCGAGGTGGTTGTCGGCCAGCTTCACGTTGTTTTGCTGGCGCAGCAAGGTGTAGTCGCGGGCCGTGGTGGCGTCGAGGTAGCCGAGCGCATTTTGCAGAATAGTGCGGGCGGTAGCGTCCTGGCTGGCGTCGAAGGCATTGAGCTTCTTCAGCTTGCCAAAACCCGCCACAATAAGCTGCGTGATGTAGCGGTCATCGGGCATTTTCTCGAACCACGGGAAGGCCCCGCTCCCCCCCTGCATCTGCTGGAGCTTGGCCAGAGCGCGGGCCGTTTCGCCTTGCAGGCGCGTTTCGTCAAACAGCGTGCTGAGGCGGGCCAGGCGCTCGGTTTCGCCCTGGGCATCGCGCACCCACGGCGTTTCCTGCAAGAGCAGGTTTTTGAGTTCCTGGTTTTGCGCTAGCTTGCTGGCGAGGGCATTTTTCTGGGTGGCGGTACCGCTCTGGGCTTGGCGCGTCCACTCGGCCAGTACGGCTTTAAAGCGCGGATTGGACTTCAAAATCTGCGCTGCCAACAAGTTGGCATACAAGCGGCTGAATACCTGTTCGGCGCCCTCATACGGGTATTCCATCAGGTAGGGCAGGCTCTGCACGGCGTACCAGGCGGGGTTGGCCGTCATTTCTAGCGTCAGCGAGTAGTTGCGGCGGGTCGGGCTGCTGGTGCTGGTCAGTTTTTTCAACTCAAACTCCTTGGTGCCGGGGCCAACGATGGGCAGCGGTAGGCTTTCGGTGATGAGTAGGCGGTTGAGCAGCACAGGGAGCGTGTTTTCCTCGCCGTCGGAATAGGTAGCCCCTACCCCTGCTTTTTGAATTGAGGTGCCCTGACGCTTGCTTCTGCGGCCCTTATCAGTTGGCTGCCCGCTGCCCACGGCGGCTTGGCTTTGCGCCACAACCCGGTAGGTAACGGCGGTCGGTGCAAAATCGGGGGGTAGGCTCAAGCTCCAGCCCAAAGCAACGCTCCGGTGCGGCGCGGCGGCCACCGCTTGCTGAGCATCGCCTTTAAGCAGCTGGCTGGTAATATCTTGACCCGTAGCCGCGTCGAGCAAAAACAGTTGGGCCGTACCGCTGACGGGCTTATCGGTGAGGTTTGAGAATTTGGCCGGGAACGTGAACGTGTCGCCGGGCCGGAGGAAGCGCGGCGCGTTGGGCGAAATCTGGATTTCTTTCTGCGTCACAAGCTGGCGGGCGAGCTGGCCAGCGTGCAGGTTTTTGTCGTGGGCCAGGGCCAGCAGCTGCCAGCGCGTCACGGCCTCGGGCAGTTGAAATTCGAGCACGAGGTCGCCGTTTTTATCCGTGCGTAGGGCCGGCTGCCAGAAGGCCGTTTCGCGGAAATCGGACCGGGTAGGCACGGTGCTGAGGTCGGGCGCGGGCGCTTTGGGCGTGCCGTAGCCAACGGCTACGACTTCGTTCAGTTGCTTGGCGTCAGCACCGATGGCGCGGGCGCCCCGAATCATTACGCGCGGGCTAGCGCTGGGCGCGGCCATTGACACAGCACCCGTCACGTCCGTTCTGACTTTGTACTCTACCACTTCCTGCACTACCTGCTCCTTATCCGACAGGCTAAGCTTGAGCGATGGATACCGCACCGCCGCTTGCTCCGCAACCGCCAAGCCAGCAGCCATTTCCTGCGAATACAGCGACCCAAAACTCCCTTGCCAGCCAAAACGCGCCGGGTAATAATCACCACCAAAGTTGAGCTCACTAAAGCTGTGCCGCCGGAAAATATCCAGGCTCTGGTCGTAGAGCGTGGCCACCAGCTCGGCGTCGGCCGCGCGGCCATTGGCCTGGCGGATGGTAACGCGCCAAGTCTCCTTTTGGCCGGGTTGCAGCCGGTCGCGGAAAGTGCTGATGGCGAGCTGCAATGACTGCGGCTTTTCGGCTACTTGCACCGTGGCATCGTGGCGGTAGAGGTGGTTGTCGCGCACCTGCGTAGTGTGGATGTAGAGCGGGCCTGAGGATGCAGCCGGGCCACTTTCGATAGTGAGGCGGCGCTGCTCGTTGGCGCTCAGCGTCAGCCACTCGTGGCGCAGGAGTTGGCCACCGCGCTCCACTTCGAGCAGAATGCGGGCACCGGCATCGCTGCTCCCCAGCAGCACCGTGGCGGGCTGGCTGGGCGCCACACTGTCGGCGGGTGCCACAAACCAGTCGGGCGTGGCGAAGGGGATAGCCGTGGCCCGCGAATCATAGAAGGTGAAGTCGAGGTGCGCCCGCGCCGAGTCGGCGCCAGTGGCCTGGGCTTCGAGGCGGTAGCGGCCGGTGGGGGCGTCGGCCAGCAGGCCGGTTAGGTCGAGCGCGGGGCCGTTTTTGGTATCAAATAATTGCGTTTTGACCAGAGTCGGCGCCAATTCATTGTCTTCCGCTTCGGATACGGGGCCGGGCACCCCAGCCGGATTGGGACGAAAATGGCGAGCCAGCAGGCGCAGCACCCCCGCGGCAGGCAGTGGCTCGCCGGTGGCATTGGTGCCTAGCAACGTGAAGGGGGGTAGGGCCTGGCGGTCGGCCGTGGCGGGGCCCGTAATAGCCAGGCTCAGCGGGTTGCGGCCAATGGGGAAGCTCCGGCTGGCGCTGCGCGTTTCGCCGGCCGCGTCGGTTATATCGGCCGTTATTTCAAACAGGTAGCCCGGCTCCCAGCCCCGGCGCGCACCCGGCACGCGGGGCACCACGGGCGGCGTAAAGGTGAGGCTGAAGCGGCCCTCAGCATCGGTGGTGGCGGTGCCGTGAGCGATTTCCTGGCTGCCGCGGCCTGGCCCCGGCCGCGAGATACCGCGCCCGCCGAAGCCGTAGTCGAGCAGCCACAGCTCGCGCCGCGTGACGCGGTACTGCACCGTGGCGCCGTCGGTGGGCTGGCCGGCGTAGGCGCGGGCCCTACCCCCCACCGTAAGCGGCTGGCCCAGTTGTGGCCGGCCAGGCACCGAGTCGAGCGTTACCAAAAAAGTCGGCCGCTTGTAGTCCTCCACCGCAAAGCTGAGGCTACCGTCGTCGGTTTGCAGGCTCATTTCGCCGTTGAGCAAGCCCGCTGGCAGCACCACTGAACCGTGAAAAGAACCAAAATCAGAAGTGGTGAAGGGCAGCGTTTGCACGGTCTGGCCATTCACATCGACCAGTCGCACGCTCACCGGCTGGCCGGTAAGCAAGCTGTTTTTGCCGCTCAGCGTTTGGGTTACGATTCCCTTGAAATACAGCGTTTGCCCCGGCCGGTAAATGGCGCGGTCGCTGAATAAAAACGCGTGGCGCTGGGCGGGAGCATCGGCACTAGGCCGGGGCTGGTAGTAGCCGTTCACATTGCGGAGCAGCAGCGTATCGGGGCCGCGCCACACGCGCACGCTGCTCAGAATTTCAGTAATCGAGATGCTCCCGGCAGTTCTTATTTCCGTGGGCGTTAGCAGGGGCGCTTCGCCTGCGGCATTCGTTTGCACCACCGACCCCAGGCGGTCTACCTGCTTGTTCAGCTGGCGGTCGTAGTGGGTATAAATAGCTTGGGCGCGCACATCGGCTAGCAGCGCGCCGGTTTGGCGCTGCAACACCAGCAGCTGCGTGGCACCGGTATCGACGTCGCGCCGGTTGAGGGCGCTCAGCTCGCTGGCGCCCACCACGGCATAAGCGGCCACGTCGCCGGGCTGCTGCCGGGTAGGGCTGGCCGCTTGGTTGCTGAGCACCACCAGGTAGTAGCCGATGGGCAGCGGCGCGCCGGCAGCGGCCAGCTTTTGCTCCTTATAATCCAAGGGCGACGCTGGCACGGGCACTCCCCAAGTAGCAGCGGGCGCGGCTTTGAGGGCGCGGGCAAAGCGCTGGGGTAAGGTCCGATTGCGCTCGTCGTACTGGCTAAAGTTGCGCCACTCTTGCAGCGTAATACGGTAAGCCCAAGCCTGTAGGGCGGTCACGTTGCGCGCTGTGATATCGAAGCGCCAGGGCTGGCCGGGTACAACTACATCGGCGGCCACAAAGGCTAGCTCGGGGCGCTCTACCTGCTGGCGCAGCGTGCGGGCTTGTGCCGCGCCGCGCGATTTGGGAAACCGCGCTTCGGCTTCGCGAGCGAGCTGCACGGCGGCCACGTTGTGGCCGGCTTCGCGCTGGGCCTCGGCGTGGCGAGCGATAAATTCCGTGCTGAGGGGTAGGGCTTTATACGTTTCGGCCAGGCGTACCAGCATCGGCTCATACAGGCTGGCCAGGTCGGTGCCCACTGTGAGGCCGCGCAGGTAGTCGAGGCGCTGCAAGTCCACATCGGCCAGAGCGGCGGGGTTGGTGGCGGCCAGCGGCAAGCGCGCGGCCGTGAGGCGCTGCAACAGGCGCAGCACGTGCAGCTGGCCACTCAGCGAGTCGGCGGCTGGGCCCGTCAGCTTCAGCGCCGCAAATTCTTGGGCACTGCCAAACAGCTTGGGGTCAGTCGCTTGAAACTGCTGCTCAGGCTTCGTGATGTACAGTTCTTGGTTTTGCAAGCCCGCGATGGCGCGCTGAGCCAGCAAATCGTAGAGCGTGGGCCGCAGCTGGCGGCCTTCGGCGTCGCCGCCAGCCGCCAGGTCGCCGAGGTCGGCCAGAGTAGTTTTCAATTGCCGCTGGGGTTCATCTTCCACCGACAACTCGTAGTGCTGCACAATGGCCGCCCCCAGCCGGCGGGCGTCCCAGGCGGCGAGGGTAGTGCCGCCGTCGGCGCCGCTGGGCTGGGCGCTGGCGGTGGGGGTAGCGCCCGCCGTGCGCTGGTAAAGCTGGTAGCGGTGCTGGTTGTAGTAGTTGGCGTATAGCTCGGCCAGCAGCGAGTGTATAATAGGCCGGGCCGGAAACTGCGCCGTTTTTACATCGCTTTCGAGTAGGGCAATGGCTTTCTCGTCGGCGTCGTCCTGCTTGGCTTGCAGCAGCCGTATTTTGTAGAGCAATGCCCGCACATAAGCCGGAGAGTTGTGGGTCTTTTTGGCTTGCTGGTAAATTTTTTCGACCAGCGGCGCGGCACTGGCCGTGAGGCCTTTTTTCAGCAAGCCGTCAATCTTTGTCCACTGCGCCGCGAAGGGGGTAGGCGGCCCCGGCGCGGCCGAATCGGCGAGCAAGACAGTCATCAGCAACAAGCAACAAAGCAGGACGATACGCATATCTAGTGGGCCAACCGGCCTTATTTTCCTGTTAAAGATGCCAGAACCGGGCCAACTGCACACGCTTTTGCATAGTGCAGGCCCGCAAAGCCCGCGCTGTATCCCTACCCCCTGCCCCGCCGCACGGGGAAAAATAGTAGCTGCACTATCAGCATGGCCACGCTGGTGAAGGCGATGCTAGCCAGAATGCGCGTGAGCGTGAGCCCAAAGTGGCGGAACGAGCCCAGTTCAAGCAGGAAATACGCCAGGTGGTGCAGGCCTACGAGCAGCAGCAGGTACACCATAAACCACTGCCAACCCATCTGGTGCACATTCACGCTGTCCTGGGCGTCGTAGCCGTCGCGCGGCGTGAGCAGGCGCAGCACCCAGGGGCGCAAGTAGGCCAGCAGCACGGCCGCTGCGGCGTGCAGCCCGCCGGTATCATAGGTAATGTCCATGGTCAGGCCCATGGCGAAGCCCAGCAGTAGCTGCACCGCTACCGGCGTGCCGAGCGGCAGAAAGAGCAAAAAGCCCAGGTAGAAAAAGCACCAGCCCCGGTCGAACAACGACAACTGGCTGATGAGCAAGATATAAGCCCCGGCATAGAGGCCATAGCGCAGCAGCTGCCGCACCAGCATTCCAACTACACTCATCGCGGGGGGTGTTTAGGGACAACTAATTTGGGCGTAGGCGGCTCGGGCGCTACCACGCTGGCTTCGAGCGAATCGCGCTCGGCGCGGGGGCGGTTGTGCACCACGTACACGTAGGTAAGGCGGCTGAAATCGGTCCCCAACCGCAAGGTTACAGTCCAGAAGTTCTTGTCCGGCTCCTTCACAAACGACTCGACGGTGCCAATAAACACGCCTTCTGGAAACACCGCGTTGTAGCCCGACGTCACCACCGTATCGCCGCGCACCAGCCGGTTTTGGCGCGGAATGTAGTCGAGCAGCATGTGGCTGAAATCATCGCCCGGCCACTTCACGCTCCCAAAGGTGCCGTCGCGCTTAATCTTGGCGGCCACCGCCGACTTCGAGTGCAGCACCGACGTGACGGTGGCGTAGTGCGCGCTCACGGCCTTCACGCGGCCCACAATGCCGGCGGCGCTTAGCACCCCCAGGCCCGGCTCTATGCCATCGGCGGCGCCTACATTCAGTGTCAAGTAGTTATCCACACTGCGCAGTGAATTGTTGATAACTCGCGCCGGCACGAGGGGGTAGGCAACATCCTGAGCGGCCAGGCGGGCGCCGCCCAGCAGCAGCGTATCAGGGCGGGGCGCCGCTGGTTTTGGCTTAGCGTTTTGGGCCAGTAGCCCTACCCCCGGCACTGCCCCCAACGGCCGCAAGTGCCGGTAGATGACGTGCCCTAGCGTGTCGCGGCCCACGGGCAGCGAGTCGGCTTCGCGGTGCGCAAAGTCGGGCGGAAACAATTGCTGGCGCAGGCGGGCATTCTCGGTCAGCAGCTGCTTGTTAAGGTCAGTGAGCCGGAAGTAGTCCGATATTTCCTTGCGGCGGGCCAGTACCACGCCCAGGTAAGCATTGGAGGAGTTGAAAAACGCCGCTCGCTGGTAGGTGCTGTTCGTAACAAACAAAAACAAACTCACAACTTCCAGCAGCACAAAGAGCATAACTCCCTGGTAGCGCAGTAAGAAAGCAATGAGGTTACGCATGAAAACTAGGCGAGCTACTTAAACTCGTTTGTCATTGCGAGGAGGAACGACGAAGCAATCTTTCCTTTCGCCCGCGCCGTTTAGCTAGTGCGAGCGTTAAGGAAGGATTGCTTCGTCGTTCCTCCTCGCAATGACAAACGAATTGGTTGGTAAGCGAATAGGTTGATTACGTTAGCAGTACGCCGCGGTAGGCTTGGATGTCTTTGATGGCCTTGCCGGTGCCGCGCACCACGGCGCGCAGCGGGTCTTCGGCAATGTGGATGGCCAGCTTGGTTTTGGCGGCCAGGCGCTTGTCGAGGCCGCGCAGCAGGGCGCCGCCGCCAGTGAGATGAATGCCGTTTTCGTAGATGTCGGCCGACAACTCGGGCGGGCTGATTTCCAACGCCTTGAGCACAGCTTCCTCGATTTTGGCCACCGACTTGTCGAGCGCAATCGCAATTTCCGACGACGTCACCTTAATCACCTTCGGAATGCCCGTCATCAAATCGCGGCCGCGCACCTCGTAGTCGGGCGGCGTAATGTCGAGCTCAGTAAGGGCCGCGCCCACTTCGATTTTGATGCGCTCGGCCGAGCGCTCGCCAATCAGCAGGTTGTGCTGGCGGCGCATGTAGTCGAGAATATCCTGGTTGAACACGTCGCCGGCCGTCTTGATAGACTGGTCGCAGACGATGCCCGAGAGGGCAATAACGGCGATTTCGGTCGTGCCGCCCCCGATGTCGATTATCATCGAGCCGATGGGCTGCTCCACGTCGATGCCGATGCCGATGGCGGCGGCCATCGGCTCCTGAATCATCCACACTTCTTTGGCGCCGGCGTGCTCGGCCGAGTCACGCACGGCGCGCTTTTCTACTTCCGTAATGCCGCTCGGAATGCAAATAACCATGCGGTGCGAGGGCTGAAACAGCCGCTTGCGGGTGTCGATGAGCCGGATAAGGCCCTTTATCATCTCCTCGGCGGCGTGGAAGTCGGCAATAACCCCGTCCTTGAGCGGCCGGATGGTCTTGATGTTATCGTGCGTCTTCTCGTGCATCTGCTGGGCTTTGCTGCCCACCGCAATTACCTTATTAGTAGTACGGTCTTTGGCGATGATGCTCGGCTCATCCACCACAATCTTGTCATTATGAATGATTAGCGTATTGGCAGTGCCCAGGTCAATGGCAATGTCGCTGGTCAAAAAATTGAAGAACCCCATTTAGATAGCGCAGCGCGAAATAGTAGGCTGGTAGTAATAAGCAAAGGTACGATAGAACGCAGCCGTAATAAGTACAGTACTCGGCCCTACCCCCACTTTGCAGCCGAGCCGCCCACGGCAGCACGCGTCAGGCACGAAAAAGAACGGCCTGCTGAGCTTGTGGAAGCATCTCTATCGCTTCGTTGAGTGAAGCGAAGCGTAGAGATGCTTCCACAAGCTCAGCAGGCCGTTCTGGCAAATCTGAAACGGCTTTAGCTTAGTGTTTGAAGTGGCGCACGCCGGTCAGCACCATCGCTAGGCCTAGGCGGTTGCAGGCATCAATGCTATCCTGGTCTTTGATGGAGCCGCCGGGCTGCACCACGGCGCGCACGCCGGCCGCCGCCGCAATCTCGACGCAGTCGGGGAAGGGAAAAAACGCGTCCGACGCCATCACGGCGCCGTGCAAGTCGAAACCGAAGCTGGCCGCCTTCTCGATGGCCTGGCGCAGGGCATCGACGCGCGAGGTTTGCCCTACCCCCGACGCCAGCAGCTGGCCCGGCCGAGCCAGCACAATGGTGTTGCTCTTGGTGTGCTTGCAGATTTTGTTGGCAAACTCCAGGGCCGCTACCTCGTCGGGGGTAGGGGCCGACTCCGTGACGGTGCGGAAGTCGGGGGCCGTCTCGATTTGCAGGTCGGCATCCTGCTCGATGAGGCCGTTGAGCAAGGTCTTCACCAGCTTAGCAGGGAACTCGACGGGCTTCTGGCGTAGCAAGATGCGGTTCTTCTTGCTTTGCAGCAGGGGTAGGGAATCGGCGGCGAAGCTGGGCGCAATAAGTACTTCAAAAAAGAGCTTGTTTAGCTCCTGCGCGGTGGCCGCGTCCACTTCCTGGTTCACGATGATGACACCACCGAATGCCGAAACCGGGTCGCAAGCCAAGGCATTTACGTACGCATCGTGCAGATTTTCAGCTTGAGCCACGCCGCAAGCGTTGGTGTGCTTGAGAATGGCCACGGCGGGCGGACCGCCCGCAAACTCGCGCATGAGCTGCACGGCGGCGTCCACGTCCACGAGGTTGTTGTAGCTCAGCTGCTTGCCGTGCAGCTGGTCAAACAGCGCCGTGAGGTCGCCGTAGAACGTGCCGGCCTGGTGGGGGTTCTCGCCGTAGCGAAGGGGGGTAGCCAGACCCGCAGTGCTGGCCGGCTGGCCAGCCGCAGCCAAGCTAGTGCCCTGGCTCACGTACTTGAAAATCTCGGTGTCGTAGTGGCTGGTAGTGGCAAAAGCGGCGGCGGCGTAGTGGCGGCGGTCTTCCAGGCTGGGGCTGCCGTTGTTGTCTTCCAGCAACTTAGCAATGGCTTCGTACTGGTCGCGCGAGCTGACCACGAGCACGTCGCGGTAGTTTTTAGCGGCGGCGCGCAGCAGCGCAATGCCGCCGATGTCGATTTTCTCGATTACGTCGGCCTCAGGGGCACCGCTAGCCACGGTTTCCTCAAAGGGATACAAATCGACCACTACCAAGTCGATCGGTGGAATGCCGTGCTGCTCGGCCTGGGCCAGGTCGCCGGCTTCGTGGCGGCGGTGCAGAATGCCGCCGAATACCTTAGGATGCAGCGTTTTGACGCGGCCGCCAAATACTTCGGGAAAGCCAGTGAGGTCTTCTACGGCGGTTACTTCAGCGCCTTGCTCTTCCAAAAACTGCTGGGTGCCGCCAGTCGAGTAGAGCGTGACGCCCAGGCGGCGCAACACGGCAACAAGGGGGGCCAGCCGGTCTTTGTGATACACGGAAAGCAGGGCGGCGCGAATGGGGCGAGCGGGCATAGCAACGGGGGTTTGGGGGGTAGAAAACTGGGCAGCAAGCACCGCTTGCCACCACCCCGCCCGGCCAACCGCCGGCGAGGGTTTGGCCCGGCAAAGGTAGCCCGCCCAGCGGGGGGTAGGGCGGCTTCTAAAAAAATAGCCTGGCATTTGGGCTTACTGTGGCAGTTGGCTGTTAGTAGCCAACTGCTTTCCTTTTCCTGCTTATGCGGCCCGCCCCTACCCCCGTACTTTCGCCCGAGCGCCTGGCCTCGGCCTATACCTATCCTGCTTACCGGCAGCTCATTGACGATTTATTGCTGCTTGATAAAACCACCGGCCTCACGCAGTCGGCCGAGCTGCTGCACTTTGCCCGCCTCAATGTGCAGCGCATGAGCCGCCTCGACAAAACGGTGTACGTGCTGCCCGAGCTGGCCGACGCGGTGCGGCAGTTGCCGGAGCACTTTATTTGGCTGGTTATCACGGAAGGTTGGTGCGGCGACGCCGCGCAAATTGTGCCCGTGCTCGAAGCAGTGGCCCAGGCCAGCCAGGGCCAGGTGCAAACCCGCTACTTGCTGCGCGATGAAAACCCCGACCTTATGGCCCGCTACCTTACCAACGGTGCCCAGGCCATTCCGCAGGTAATCGTGCTGCACGCCGCTACCCTCGCCGAGGCGGCGCATTGGGGGCCCCGCCCGGCGCCGGCCCAGGCCCTGGTGCAGCAGCTAAAAGCGGAAGGCATGGCGCACGACGACTTTATTACGGCGCTGCATACGTGGTACGCCCACGACAAAACTCAAACTACCCAGCACGAACTATTAGCCTTGGTGCAGCACCTGCGTTAAAATTGGCCGGCACTAGTTATGGCCGAGGCAACTACTAGTGTCGATTTGGAGTTAGAATAATTCACATTATCCTCACTCCTCAAAGCCTGCGATGACAGACTTCACCCCAACCGCCGACTTTGCTGCTGCCCCCATTTCGCTTACTACTCCTGCCGAAGCGGTGGTTGCTACGCCGGCTGGGGCTGTAGCTGCCGCCGCCCGGCTGGCCCCGCGCCTGCTGGCCCAAGCCCCTCTCACCGATGAAATAGGCGGTTTTCCGACTCAAGAAATACAGTGGCTGCGCGAGGCGGGCCTGCTCACGGCGGTGCTGCCCGTGGCGCTGGGCGGCGCCGGCCTGGGCGAGCCGACCGCGGCCCTGGCACTTTTGCAGGTGCTTTACCACATTGGGCGCGGCAACCTGGCCGTTGGGCGCCTCTTCGAAGGCCACGTAAATGCGCTGCTGCTGCTGCGCTGTTTTGGCAGCCCGGCGCAACTAGCCCGCTACGCGGCCGATGCCCGCGCCGGCCACTTATTCGGGGTTTGGAACACAGAAAACCCCGCTGAAGGCGTGCACCTGGTTCCCAACGAAGGAGGCGAAGGCTTCCGTTTGCGCGGGGCCAAGACGTTTGCCTCGGGAGCAGGCCACGTCACGCGCCCGCTGCTCACGGGCGCCTTACTAGGTAAGCTGACTACGCCCAGCGTAGCCTTGCCGCTGGCGGGCGTAGCTGCCACTGCTGTACCTACCAAGCTGGCGCCGGTTGTGCTTAGCGCGGCGGCATTAGCTACCTCGGCTGCTACCATAGCAGCAACTCCTTTGGCCAAGTCAGCCGCACCGGCGCTGCCCGTGCCGGCCCCTACCCCCTCCGCAGTGGCAGCGCCGGCTAAGCTGGGCTGGCAGATGCTGGTGCTCTCGGCCGATGTGCAGCCGCCGGTGCTTGACCGCAGCTTTTGGCGGCCGCTGGGTATGCGCGCCACCGCCAGCTTCCGGGCCGATTTTACGGGGCTGTCTGTGTCGGCGAGCGACCTAATAGGCCGGCCCGATGACTACTACCGCCAGCCCTGGTTTGGGGGCGGCGCCGTGCGCTTCGCGGCGGTGCAGCTGGGCGGCGCGGCAGCGGTGCTCGACGAAACCCGCCGCTTTTTGCGGCGCCTGGGCCGCACCGATGACCCCTACCAGCGCCAGCGCCTAGGCGAAATGCTGGCCTTGCACGAAACTGGCCAGCGCTGGCTGCGCGGCGCGGCCGTTCAGGCAGCCCTACCCTCCTCAACTACCGAGCCGCTGCCCGCAGCCAAGCTGGCTGCCATCGGGGCGTATGCCAACTTGGTACGCGCCACCACCGAAGATATTTGCCTGGAAACGCTGCGTTTGGCCGAGCGCAGTGTGGGCGCCCGTGGCCTGCTTCAGCCCGAACCCTTCGAGCGTCTACACCGCGACTTGACGCACTACCTGCGCCAGCCCGCTCCCGATGCTACCCTGGCCGACGCCGGCCGCTTTGCACTCGCCTCCGACCGCCCCGCCTACGAGCTGTGGGGCGATTAATAGCCGCGAATCAGCAACCAAAAAGCAGCGAATAAGTAGTGCATACTTATTCGCTGCTTTTTTGCTAGTACGCGCTGCTCACTGTTTAGTGGTTTAAATGTCTGATTCTCCTTTCGCTGCCTACCCCCTACGCCCGGCCAGCTACGCTGCTACGCTGGGGCCAACCGTAATTGTAGTGCCGCACCCCGACGATGAAGCCCTGGGTTGTGGGGGGTTGCTGGCACTGCTGCGCCAAGCCAATGTGCCCGTAGCGGCCGTGCTCGTGAGCGACGGCAGCATGTCGCACCCACACTCGCGGGACTTTTCGGCCGTGGCGCGGCGCGAGCTGCGCTACGCCGAGTTTCGCCACGCGCTGGCCGTGCTGGGTATCGAGGAAGACGACGACAACGTTCTCTACCTCAACCTACCCGATAGCCAAGTGCCTACCCCCGGCCAGCCCGGCTTCGCCGAAGCTACCACGCACCTAGCCGATTTTATTGCGGCTAAGCAGGCGGCGACCGTACTGGTGCCTTGGCGGCGCGACCCGCACCCCGACCACCGTGCCACTAGCCAGCTCACGGCCGCGGCGCTAAGCAGCCTGCCGCAGCCCCCGCGCCGGCTCGAATACGTGGTGTGGGCTTGGGAGCGTGCTACCCCCGCCGATTTGCCGCAGCCCGGCGAAGGCACTGGCTTTCGGCTGGATATAGCGGCAGTGCTGCCACGCAAGCAGCGGGCTCTGGCGGCGCACCGCTCGCAGCTAGCGCCTGGCACCATCGCAGATGACCCCAGCGGGTTCTTACTTTCGGAGGAAATGTTGGCGCATTTTGCCCAGCCTTTTGAGTCTTTTATTGAGTAGCGGCCCTGCTCGTATTTGCTTTTACCTGACTTGCCCGTTATGAACCAACAGCAACCCAACACCCTACCTCCCAATTACTTCGACGACGTATACCGCGCCAGTGAGGACCCTTGGGCTTTTACAAGCAGCCCCTACGAGCGTGAAAAATACGCCGCCACCCTGGCCGCCCTGCCCCGCCCGCACTACGCCAGGGCGTTTGAGATTGGGTGCTCTATTGGCGTACTTACGGCACAATTGGCAAATCGCTGCGGCCACCTGCTGAGCGTGGATGTGAGCGAAGCGGCGCTGGCCCAAGCGCGGCAGCGCTGCGCGGCCTTGCCGCAGGTAGAGTTGCGCAAGCTGCAAGTACCCAGCGAATTTCCAACAGGACAGTTTGACCTGATTATGGTTTCGGAGGTGGGCTACTATTGGTCGCCGGCCGACTTGGCTCGCGCCGCCGACCAAATGCTGGCCGCCCTACCCCCCACCGGCCAGTTACTGCTGGTGCACTGGACGCCCGTGGTGCCAGATTATCCCCAAACCGGCGACGAGGTGCACGATTTTTTCCTGCAAAAAACCCAGCCCGGCGGTGCCTTGCGCCACTTGCATGGGCACCGGGCCGACAAATACCGCCTCGATTTATTCGAGAAAGCATAGTCTGCTAAGGTTTACAAACGGAAAGCCCGCCCGGCGCTCGACTCGCATAAGTTGAGCGCCGGGCGGGCCTTTTTGCGATAGCTTCACTTAGTGAATATCCTGCCGCAGGTAGGCACGCAAATCGCGTAGCGCCCCACTCAGTGGCACGGGTAGCACGGCTCCGCGGGTTTTCTCAACCCAACTCCAGAGACGGCCGAAAGTGGTGGCCTCATGCGCTTGTTTCAACAAGTCTTTGACGGGCACTTCCACGGCTTTGGCTAGGCGCGCTAGCTCGGCGCCTACGGGGCGGGTAGGGCCCAGCTGCCACCAGGCCCGCAGGCGGCGGCGGGCACGCCACACGCGGGCTAGCTCGTGGGGGCAAGGCACTTGCGGCTCTTGGCGGTGCTCGTCGAGATTGGCCCACTCGCGCAACTGCCACGACAGGCCCACTTCTACGCGCCCGCAGCGCCGAGCCGAAGTATATACCTGCACGTGCGGGCTATGGCGCACCGGCAGGTCGTGTTGCAGCAGGAGCTGCCACAGCGATTCATCCTCTAAGTAAGGCACGGCGGGCAGCCCACCCACTTGGCGGTAAGCCTGCACCGTGAGGGCCAGGCTGGCGCCGTAGTGCTGGTGGTGGCAGGGCCAACGGTCGGTGGGGGTAGGGTCGAGGTGGTCTTCGAGGTGGCGCAACAGCACCCGGTAGGCCGCATCGCGCAATTGAATGCGCCGCACCGAGCAGGGCTCGGTAGTGGCAGCGGCTTGGGTTAAGATGCGGCCCCCCACGGCAGCGGCGCCCGCTTCTATCTCTTGAAGCGTGGCGGCCAGCCAGGTAGAAGCCACCAGTGTATCGGCATCGGTACTTAGCAGCACCCCGGTGGCACCGGCTGTGCGCTCTAGGCGCAGGGCAGCCTCGTCGAGCAGCAGGCGGCGGGCGCGCCCCACATGGGCCTGCGATGGCGGCAAGAAAACCTCAGCCACGTACACTACCAGGTTGGGGTGGCGGCAGGCGGCTTGGCGCACCACGGCTGCGGTGCGGTCGAGGCAATTGTTGGCCAGCACAATTACCTCCATCATCCCCCTAGAAAGGGCTTCGCCGCTGAGCGTAGTCTGGGCCGCCAAAGCGGCCAAGGTAGCTGGCAGCGAAGCGGCCTCATCCTTGGCTGGGATGATGACGCAAGCTTGCAGCACATCGGCCGGGGGCGGCAACTGGCGATGCAGCGCTCGCTCGGCCTGGTGCAGCAGCTGCTCATCGCTGGGGGGGTAGGAAAGCAGGGCCGATGGGGCGGTATCCGTGGCTTCGCGCGTAGCGTGGAAGCGGGCCGGCGTGGCTAGTTGGTCCATAAGAAAGCGTATGTACGCCCCCTTGCGTCGAAGGATGGGGATATTTACCTTAAAGAAGCTATTTTTTTATTGCTTTACTAACAATTCGCTTGCTAATTTTCACTATTTACCTTTTAATCAGTATTTTCCTAAATAAATACTGCAGCTAATTAGTTTGGCCTAAAGCAACAAGCCGCACCACCTTTGTCGGGTTGCGCGGCTTGTGCAAGGTGCCCAACCAGTGGGCGAAGGCTCGAAAAGGCCTTAAAAAGCTTCGCCAATAGCGAAGTATAAGCCCGTGGAGCCATCAGGACCCCAAGCGTAGTCGAGGCGCAGGTTTACGCGGTCACGGCGAATGAAATTGAAGCGGGCGCCTAAGCCACCAGCCGCCTTAATGCCGTTGAAAGAGTAATCGCTAAAGTTGTTGCCAACCTGGCCCACGCTGCCAAAAGCGGCCCCGTCGATGCGCCAAAACAGCTTCTGGCGCAACTCGGCCTGGAACACGGCCATTTGGCGGTCGCGATAGCGCTGCTCGTACACGCCGCGCATCAGGTTGGCGTTGTTGTAAAGCGTGCCGCCTAAGTTGGCGCCCAAGCCAGCCAACTCGCGCCAAGGCACATTGCCCGAGTGGAATTGCCCCAAAAACTGGAGCGCCAAGATGGTTTTGGTAGAAAAAATGGGCTGAAAGTGGCGCGCATCTATCTGGTAGCGCACAAAGTTGTAATCCGAACCCAAATACTTGCCATTAAAAGTGGCGCTGATATCGAGCAGGTCGCCGTGGAAGGCGGCCAGGGCCACGTCGCGGGTATCGAGCGTAAACACGGGGCCGACGCCCGAGATGCTGGTGGCTTCGCGCTGCCGCTGGTCGAGGCGGCCGTTGTCCGAGTCGAAGAAGTAGTTGGGCTTCGAGCCATCGGTGGTATTGTTATCGGGCTGAATCTGGCTGGTGCGCGTGAAGCGGTACAGCACGCCAGCAAACATCTTGGGCGCAATGCGTTTTTCAATGCGCTGGTTCACAATAAAGAGCTTGTTGGCCACCGCCGACTCGTTGGCTTTCAGCGTGTTGTTGCCGATGCCGTAGTAGTAGAGCAGGTTGTCGTAGTAGCTGATTTCGCCGTTGAGGTAAAATTTCTCATCCGGCGAGTAAATGGTGTGCACAAACTGTAGCAGCGACTGGCTTTTCTGGGTCGTCCAGTACTGCACGCGGGCATTGGAGGCACGCGTGGCAGTGTCTTGGCCCAAGCGGCCGCTTAGCAAGCCGCCCAGCCCGTAGCCCAGGCCGGTTTCATCCTGGTAAAAGAGCACTGGGATGGGCAGAATCGTTATTTTGTTGGGGCCCGACGCTTGGCTTTTAGCCAACATCGTGCGCGATAGCCCAATGGGCGGGGGGCCGGCTACTGGCTGGCGGGCACTGCTTACCCCCACCGAATCGGACGGGGCCAGGGCTAACGTTTGGGCCTGAGCTGCCTGAGCCAAACCTAGTGATGCAACTAAGGCTAGCGGAAAAAAGCGCATATAAACTGAAAATAAAGGAGGGATTACCGGCCTCAACGGATTTTACCCTAGCACGGTTGGATAAATAAGTGAAGCAGCGGTGAAGGCAAAAGGTTATTCTTACCCCGCAGCTACGGCAGCGCTTATTCGATACCCTCGGCAGCGGCTTAAGCCCTGCTACCCCGAAACAGATTTTTAATGGCTTCTAGGCCAAGAGCATACTCAAAACCCCGGCTAGCATAATGCCCTTGCACCAGGTGCTTAGCTGCCGAAAGTGGCGACGGCGGTCGGCGCCCACCAGCAGGTGAGCTAGCCAGCCCAGCGGCCCTAGCACCAGCACCAGCAGCCACACTACCAGCGCCCCGCGCCCGGTAGCTAGCAGCGGCTCTACTACCCCCAGCACTAGCGCCGCTAGGCTGACTAAGAATACACCGGCTACCCACTTACTGCGCACCATGCCCCACACGAGCGGCAGTGTGTGGCAGCCGTGCTGGGCATCGCCGCGCATGTCCTCAATATCTTTCACGATTTCGCGCACCACCGTGAGCAGAAAGGCAGCCAGCGCATACGCCCACACGGCTCGGCGGCCCGTGAGCAATTGCAACTCGGGCAGCAGCACTAGCGCCGCCGTGAGCACGCCAATGCTCATATTGCCCACCAGCGGCAGCCGCTTGAAGCGCGCCGAATAGCCCCACAGCAGCAGCGCCGCGCCCAGCGTAACCAGCCCCAGCAGCGGCGACAGCACTGCCGCCAGCCCCACCCCTACCCCACTCAGCACGAGGTGGGCTAGCATGGCGTGGCGGCGGCGCACTAGGCGCCCCACTACCAGTCGGTCGGGCCGGTTGATGGCGTCTATTTTAACGTCGTAATAGTCGTTGATAATGTAGCCGGCCGCGGCCACCAGCAGCGCGGCCAGTACCAACAGGCCAAACCGTAGCGACAGCAACGACTGGCTCAGGGGCAGCAAGGGCTGCAACAGCGGCCCCCGCACCAGCACCAAGCTCAGGAGCATAATGGCTAGGTTGGGCCAGCGCACCAGCTTCGGAATGGCCCGCGCCAACTGCTGGCCCCGGCCCGGCCCGGCCAGCACCGAGTGCTCACCATCCTCGTCGGGGGTAAGGGGGGTAGGCATGGGCGGCACGGTAGTAGGCATGGCAAAAGCAGTCGCTTCGCCGAAGGTACGGGCTGCCGCGCCCATACCGCTCCAACGCAAACGTCCCTCCCGGTGGCCGGAAGGGACGCTAGATACTAATCAGGTCGATTGAAAGCGTACTTATACGCGCTTCACATTCACGGCATTAACGCCTTTGCGGCCTTCTTCGGTGTCAAACTCTACCCGGTCGTTCTGCTGAATCTGCCCACCATTAAGGCCGGTGATGTGCACAAAGAAGTCCTGCTGCGTAGCGTCGTCGGTAATAAAGCCGAAGCCCTTGGCTTCGTTAAAGAATTTTACGGTCCCCGTTTTCATGTCTTGGCAAAAAAAAATTAGCAACGATTGGTGCAGCCACTTCCTATAAAGTTTAAAAAGCAACTCCGCCGGCTTTGTTCATACGGAGCAGGTCGCCCCGAGGTTGAGCCGGCCCGCAAAGTAAGCACTTATTGGTGGTCGCGCCACTCATACACCCACTTAGCTTGGATTTGCTCTAAGTGGCCTTCGGTAGATTGCTCGCGGGTGCCCGCAAAGTTGGGCAGCGTCAGCACCCATTCCAGCAGTTCCGTAAAGCGAATGCGGTAGATTTTGGCTTCCGTGAAGTCATCGCCAAATTTTTCGTAGAGCGCAATGGCAACGTCCTCGTGGTCGGCCCACTCAATAGGCGGCTCGTAGTGGTTCATCTTTTTTAAATTATGAAGTATGCAGTAGAAATCATGAATCGAAACCTGTCATGCTGAGTGGCAGCTCTAACAACAGCCTAGCTGCTCTTTGCTACCGACCTCCTAAGGCATGATTTCTAATTCACAATTCTGTATTAGTGGCCCAAGAAGTGTTGGGGGGGTAGGGTCACGACTACTTCGAGGGAGGCATTGGGCAGCACGCACTGACAAGCCAAGCGCGAGTTGATGCGCGGGTTGATGGCCCGGTCGATGAAGTCTTCTTCCTTATCCGAAATCTCGGGTAGCTCGTTGCCACCGCGGTCGATGTAGACGTGGCACGTGCTGCAGCCGCACACCCCGCCGCAGTTGTGCTGCAGCTGAATGCCATTGTTGAGGGCCACGTCGAGTACGGATTCGCCGCTGGCCCCGACGTGCGTCTGGGCGGGCTGGCCATCCTGAAACTGAAAAATGATAGTAGAGGGCAACAAAATAAAGGGGGCCGCTGGGGCCGAATTGAAGAGCACAAAGTTAGGCAGCGCGCGGCAGCCCGGCTTGGGCCTGGATGCTGGCCGTTAGCTGCGCATACAACGCCTGCCAGGCCGGGTGCGCCGCCAAGGCCGCCGCGTGGGCTGCCAGGGTAGGCGCATCGTGGCGCACGGCTGGGCCAGTTTGCACAGCAAAAGCTGAGGGCTGCGCCGCCAGGGCCTTATCTATTGTTTCGCGCACGAGGGGGTGTAGCAACTCAAACGATAAGCCGGCTTCGGCCACTATTGTTTGGGCCAGGCCCAGCAGGTGGTTGGTAAAGTTGCTGGCTAGCACCGCCGCCAAGTGCAGGTGCAGCCGCTGCACCGAGTCTAGCATCGCCGCCTTGGGGCTGAGGCTGCGGGCCAGGCCCAGTAGCAGCGCCTCGGTGCCAAGGTCGGCGGCTTCTATAAAAAGCGGCACCGTGGCCCAGTCGATAACCCGGCCGGGGCTAAAAGTTTGGAGGGGGTAGAGCACACCGCCGCGCACGCTGGGCTGGGTGGCAAATACTGCCAGCGGCAAGGCCCCAGCCAAGTGCACTACCACGGCCCCCACTGGCCAGGGCGTGGCAGCTAGCAGGCTGGGCACGGCCGCATCGGGCACGGCCAGCAGGTACACAGCGGCGGGAAGCGGGGCAGCAGCAGGGGGTAGGGCCACGCAGCCTGGCAAGCGCGCAGCCAGCGCGGCCGCGGGGCCGGGCGTGCGGCTGGCTACAAAGACCACCTGGTGCCCGGCCGCCGCCAGCGCGGGCCCTACTGCCGAGGCTACCCGGCCGGCCCCAAACAGGCCAATGCGCAAGGCCGAAAAGTTGGACTGAGACATAAGTTGACTGCCAGCAGCAGGGCAAAGACGGGCCAAAGCTCCCACTAAATCCCGTAGCTCGACTTTACTAACACAAAAGTTTATCGAAAATGTAGCATCTTGTAAGCCGAAATGAATTTATCCTTTCCTCATTAATCCCGAGGGAAGCCTTAAACAACTGGTTATCTTCCTTTCATTTTCAACCATTTTTCCTCCTCTCTTTACCTCTTCTACATGATGCAATCTTACACTCGGGGTAGTACACTAAGCCGGCAGTTGCGCCAACTCGGCCTGACGGCTTTGCTGGTCGGTGGGGCTACGGTAGCAGCTCAGGCGCAAACCCTGAACTATACAGCTTTCGCGGCGCAGAATGTGGCCGGCACCTTTACCGACCTGGCTGCTACGGGCACCGTTATCACGACTACTAGCACGGACGATGCTAACTCGGCGGCCCAGCCAATTGGCTTTAATTTTTCGTACAACGGCGCTACATTTTCGCAATTTGTTCTGAACACGAATGGCCTTATTCGCCTGGGAGCTGATGCGCCTTCGGCAGCTAATTTGTTTGCGCAGTACGAAAACGGGCAGGCTACGGGGGTTGACCCAGTATCGAGCACCGCAGCGGCCGATGTGAATTTGCTGATGCCGTTCAACTTCGACCTAGAGTCGGGTACGGGTACGGGCGGCGCCGAATACCGCGTTACAACCACCGGTACCGCCCCTAACCAGGTGTGCACTATTCAGTGGAAAAACGTGCGCGACAAAACGGGCGGCAGCTCGGCGCAGTACGACAACTTTACGTTTCAAGTAAAGCTGTACCAGACGACCAACTATATTGAGTTTGTGTACGGTACGGCTACTCCGGCCACTACGGGCACCGATATTGCCCGTTACCCGACGGTTGGTATCAAAGGTTCGGGTAGCGCAAGCGGCCAGGATGTGCTGGCGAATAAAACGTCGTCGGCGGCGGCTTGGTCTACTACCACGTTCATCACGGGCCAGTACGGCACCAGCACGCACAACTACCGCCGCACCGCTGGCCCCGACCCTGGGCGCACGTACCGTTTCCGCACGGCTCTGCCGAACGATGCTTCGGTGGCTGCGATTTATACCTACGGTGAAATTGCTACCCCTGCCGCACTGCCCCATGCCGTGCGCACGGTTATCACCAACGTGGGCACCACGGCGCGCACCAACCTGGTGGCAACCCTGAACGTGACAGGCGCTAACACCTTTACCGACACTAAAACGATTGCTACCCTGGCTGCCGGGGCTTCGACCACCGTCACGTTTGCCAGCTACCCCGCTACGCTAGCGGTAGGCACCAACACGGTGACGGTGAGCCTGCCCGCCGATGACAACACGGCTAACAACACGGCCAGCTACGGCCAGGTAGTAACTACCAACCGCATTTCGTATACAGACCCGAACGGCACCTTTGACGGTTCGGTGGGGGTAGGCCAGCCTGGCGGTGCCCTGGCAGCTAAGTACACGCTGTCGGCCGCCACGACTATTTCGGATGTAGTGCTCAATTTCTCGGCTAGCACGTTTGCTAGCACCAACTACCAAGTAGTGCTGTACGATGCTACCGGCACCGGCGGCATCCCCGGCAACATCCTGTACACCTCGCCCACGCAGAACCGGACAGCAGCGGCCAGCACGCCCACTATTGCTATTCCAAACGTGCAAGTGCCCGCGGCATTCTACATCGGTGTGAAAGAGTTGGACAACAACCCTAGCCTGAATTATCAGACGGAAGACCCGCTGCGTACCGCTACCTACTACTATTCGCTGGACGGCGCCACGGCTTGGACTTCGGTAAACAATACCTCGCTGCGTACGCGCTTAGCCATTGAGTTTGGCACCATTACGCCGGGCTGCACCGCGCCTACTGCCGTGGCAGTTAGCAACCTCACCACTACTACTGCTACCATCACCTTCACGCCCGCTGCCAGCGGCAGCACGAGCTACCAGATTGTGTACGGCCCTATTGGCTTTAACCCCGCCACGAGCGGCACGACGGTAACGGCCACTACGTCGCCGGTCACGCTGACTGGCCTCGCCTCCTCGAGCGCTTACCAGGTGTATGTGCGCAGCACCTGCACCACCAGCGGCTTTAGCTTGTTTACGGCGGCCGTTGGCTTCACCACGGCCTGCGACCCCACGGTGGCAGTTACAGGCTTCCCCTACAGCCTGAACTTCGACACGCTGCCCACGGGCCAGCTCCTACCCTGCGGCGTAACGGTGCTTGATGCGAATGCCGACGGCGCTACCTGGGCCATTTCGAAAGCGGCGCCCAACTCGGGCGTGAACAGCATGCGCTACACCAGCTCGTTCCCCACTAGCCCGGTGGCCAACGATTGGTTTTTCACCCCGCCGCTGGCTACCACGGCTGGCACGCGCTACCAGCTGGCTTTCCGCTACCGCGGCGAGGGTATCGCCAACAGCCCTTCGACCTACATCGAAAAGCTGGAGGTGAAGTCGGGTACTGCTGCTACGGCGGCAGGCATGACTAACACGCTCTACACCAACAACAACATCACCAACACGTCGTACCAGTTGGCCAATGGTGCTTCTACCCCAGCCGTAGCAGTATTGCAGCCTGCCGCTGGCAACCAGTTCATTGGTTTCCACGCCATCAGCGATGCTAACCAGGGCAACCTCTACGTAGATGACTTGAGCATCAGCACCGTGCTGGCTACTTCGGAAGTTCTGATGCGTGCCATCACCGTGTTCCCGAACCCTTCGACCACGGGCGTATTCGACCTCGAAATCCACGGCGCTAACGCCAAAGGTGCCCTCGACGTAACGGTGACTAACACCCTCGGCCAGCGCGTGTACACGGGCTCGGCCCGCGACAACTACACCAATACCCTAGACTTGAGCACCCTGGCAGCCGGCATCTACCACCTCCAGGTGCGTACGGGCGACCAGTACCTCACCCGCCAGGTAAGCATCGTGAAATAAGCTTTTCGGCTTGTCTTTCTGCTCAAAAGGCCACCCCGCTGGGGTGGCCTTTTTTGTTGGGGGTAAATAAGCTGCTGGGCGCTCATAGGCGAGTCCCTACCCCCTCACTCAAGGTACGGGACCCTTAATAGAAGTTATTTAGGTCACCAAAAAAGCGTGCTGCGGAGTTGGTCAAAGCATCTCTATCACGTCGTTAGGGTTAAGTACCCAGCGGCGTGGTAGAGGTGCTTCGACCAACTCCGCAGCACGCTTTTTTTCAGCAAGTGTGGTTAATTATCCAGCCCCTACCCCTCACAAAAAGGCCGACTGGCTGCCCGCAGCAAGCGGGCAACCAGTCGGCCGTTAGCTTAAAAAC
This sequence comes from Hymenobacter ginkgonis, assembly GCF_009755225.1. Classification (GTDB taxonomy): domain Bacteria; phylum Bacteroidota; class Bacteroidia; order Cytophagales; family Hymenobacteraceae; genus Hymenobacter; species Hymenobacter ginkgonis. The sequence goes on along the minus strand of NZ_WQKZ01000002.1, from coordinate 1,270,281 downwards.
GAACCCTACGCTACCTGCGGGCGAGCAGCCCCGGCGCGCCCGGCGTTCGAAGCAGGGGTAGGCGCGGTTGCGGTGCGCCCAGCGGCCCGCCGCTGGCGCATACTCAGCAAGAGGCCGAAGCCCATGAGCAGCGTGCCGCCCCACAGTAGGTTGATGAAAGGCTTTTCAGTGGCTTTCAAGATGATGTAGTCCTTGGCCGTGGTGCTAATGGCAAAAGTGAATTTGCCTTTCACGGGGTCAATCTGGTCGAGGGTGATGCGCAGGCCCAGGTCTTCCACTTCTTCGGGCACGTGGCCCACCTGGCGGTCACGCAGCAAGAAAACCGGATGGGCATGGTATTCGCGGCCCTTCTCGCCGGTGATAATCATGTCGGCTTGCAGGGCAATGTCACCTTCTTGCAACTTCACGCCGGGCACGTCGTGCGCTTGCTCGATGGCGCGGAACACGGCGAAGTAGTCATTCAAAAACAGCGTATCGCCCACTGCCAGCTCGTGCGGGATGGCCGGGCTCCAGGGCGTTTCCTTACGCGGGTCGGGCACCGACGAAATGTGCGAATAGATGTCGTGGTCCCAGAAGCGCTGCAAAGCGGGCGAGGCCAGCAGGCCACCCATCTCCTCATTCACCTGGGCGCGGGGGTAGAGCGTGAACTTCTGCCCTGATTTCTTATCCTCGTAATTAACGCGGTAATAGGTGTTCTCAGGGCGAATTTCAAGGGTGTCACCGGTGTGGAAATACACTTTATCGCCGCCTTTAATATCAGCTCGTGCCACGGCGCGGTACTCGTCGTCGGTGCGGTAGAGTAGCTGGGTATTTACGTAGTCGGGCACGCCGGGCACATCGAGGTACTGGCCGGTATAAGTAACATCGTAGCCGTTCATGGCACCGGTTTCATTGCGCCACAGCAGTACGTTGTTTTCATTATCAGTGTCCGACATCTCGCGCGAAATGAGTTTGCCGCTCACATTGCGCGAAATGGTATTGGAATAGCCCGCCGACGCCAAGATGCCGAGCAACATGAGCGCAATGCCCAAGTGCGATACCGCCCCGCCCGAAAGCGTGACGCCTCGCCGCCATAAGCCAAGCAGCGTCGTCACGTTGGCCAAGATGCCAAACAACCCAGCTAGCAGCAGCACCACAAACGGCGGCGTAATGCTGTGCCCAAAATAGCGCACCAGCAGTACCGTGAGGGCCGTACCCAGCAGGGCCAGCATGGTGGGCACGGCCAGCGCATTCAGCACCGAATCTTTGTCTTTCTTGCCCTGCCACCACAGCACTTGCGCTACCCCCGACAAAATGCCGATGAGCACGCCCGCCCACAGCTGAATGCGCGTGTAGTGCTGAATCTGGTCGGCGGGCAGCGCCATGTTCGACTTCACGCCGACAAAGCCCAGGAAGGCATTATACACCGGAATACTGGTAGTAGCTACTACTTGAAAAGCCGCCAGGCACAGCACCGTAGCGCCCATAAATACCCATAGCTCGGGGCTGTAAGCCGTCAATTCTTTTTCCGAAATCGGAATGGATTTCCAGCGGTAAGCGAGCAGCGCAATGGCGCCCACTGAGAAGAAAGCCAGGTAAATAATCAGCTGGCCCGAGAGGCCTAAGTCCGTAAACGAGTGTACCGAAGCGTTGCCTAGCACGCCGCTGCGGGTGAGGAAGGTAGCGTATAGAATGAGCACAAACGTGGCCACTACCAGCGTAAACGCGGTGCGCAAGCCCGTGCGCCGCCGCTGCCACAGCACCATGCCATGCAGCGCCGCAATGAGTACCAACCACGGAATGTACACGGCGTTTTCCACCGGGTCCCAGTTCCAGAAGCCGCCAAAGTTGAGGGTTTCGTAGGCCCAGTAAGCGCCCATCATGATGCCCACGCCCAGCACCGCGCCGCCAAAGGCGGTCCAGGGTAGAGCGGGTTTCACCCAGCTCGTCAGCTCTTTTTTCCAAAGGCCGGCGATGGCAAAAGCAAACGGTACCAGCGTGAGCGCAAAGCCCAAGAATAACGTGGGTGGGTGAATCACCATCCAGTAGTTCTGGAGCAGCGGGTTGAGGCCGGTGCCATCTTTAGGCACGAAGTTGGGGTTGGTTTTCCACACTGGCAGGTCGGTGAGGAAGTCGCGCACCAGGATGAAAGGCGACGAGCCAATCTTCGTACCGGCCACTACCACGCCCAATATCATGCTCACCAAGAAGGCCTGCACGGTGGCAAACACAGCCAGCACGGGCGCTTCCCACTGCTTATTAAACTTCATAATGCCCAGGCCCAGCACCACGTGCCAGAATATCCAGAGCAGAAAGCTCCCCTCCTGCCCTTCCCAGAAGCAGGAAATCATGAAGTGGATGGGCAGGTGGTTTGACGAGTGCGACCAAGCGTAGTAGTACTCGTAGCGGTGCATGTAGATGATGTTGAACAAACACCCTACCACCGCCAGCACCGCCGCGCCGTGCACGAAAAACGCGCCGCGCGCCAGCCGCAGCCAGCTCGCATCGGCCTCGCCCAGCGCCCGGCCTCGTGCGGCCTGAAAATAGCCGTAGGCAGCTACCGCCGCCGCCACGAATGCCAGGATTACGCTGGCCTGACCCAGATTTCCGATAAGTAAATTCACAGGCTACTAATTATTTTTTGGCAAAGGTACCGCCTGGCGGGCGGGGGGTAGGCGGGCAAGGGAAAGCAGAACGTCATGCTGAGCCTGCCGAAGCATCTGGCTCGAATCGTTTGGTTAGTAATCCCAACGGCGCGAGCGAGATGCTTCGGCAGGCTCAGCATGACGTTCTGCTTTCGTTGTATTACCTTATTTGCGAGTAGAACGGCTGGTCATGGCCGTGGCGGGCGGGCCGGTGTTGCCCAGGTCTTTCTCCACGTATTTGCTGGGGCACTTGGTCAGAATCTGGTCGGCTTCGAACACGCCATCCTTCATCGCGCCCACTATCACCACTTGCTCCGACTTGTCGAGGTCCTGGGGTTTGGGGTTGCGATACACCACGCGCTGGGCTACGTGCAGCGTATCTACTAGCGTGAAGGCAAAGTAATTGGGGTTCGTCATGGGGTCGTACTCCAGGCCAACCGGATGCTTTTCGGCGTCGCGGGGCAGGGTGCCTACCACGTGCACTTTAGCGGAGTTGCCAGCTGCCGCCTGCTGACGCGCAATGCTGAACGTAGAGTAGGTGCTGGCATCCGACATCGTACTGATGATGATGCCCACCGCCGCTGCGATGACAACCAAAACGAAAATATGTGACTTCTTCATAGGGACTATACTAACAGTTTTTCGCGGGAAGTGGTGCCAAAATTACCGGCCTTCTATCTCACGTTCAAGGCGGCTCACCTTGCGGTCGAGGCGCACCAAATACAGCAATAAACCACTCAGAATGATGACAATAACTAACACCACCACGTAAATTTTGCCGCTCTGGCGCAGGGCGTCAGCCATTTCGGGCTGGTCGGCGGCGGCAGTCGCTTGCGCAAAGGCAGTGCTCACCAATAAAAGCAGGGGTAGCAGCAAGGCCACGGCCCGGCTAAGCAAGTTGTTTTTCATCGAGTTTAGTATAAATCTTTTCCTTCACAAAAGCCAGGCGGCAAGCCACTTCCGTAATCCAAACGCCCAGCAACGTCCACCCGATAACAGCGGGGTAAAACACGAGGCGCATGGCGCTATCAAGGTCGTATTTGCTGAAGCCAGGGTTGCCACCCATGCCGGGGTGCAGCGAGGCTGACGCAATGCGCGGCATGATAAACAATAGCGGAATGGCCGCCGAAAAGGCGAAAATGTTATAAATCGCTGATAGGCGCGCACGTTGTTGCTCATCGGCCACGGCGCCGCGCAACACCAAGTAAGCCAAGTAGATGAGCATGGTAACGGCCGCGCCGTTGAGCTTTACGTCAGTGGTCCACCAAGTGCCCCAAGTGTAGCGTGCCCAGAGGCTACCCGTCATCAAACCCAAGACGCCCAGCAGGATACCGGTTTTGGCCGACTCGTGGGCCAAGATGTCTAGGCGCGGGCTAGGGTTGCGCAGGTAGCGCACCGAGTTCACGACCGATGCGCCCAGGATAATCGTCATCCCAAACCACATTGGCACGTGGAAGTACAGGTTGCGCTCCGTTTCGTTGAGGATAGCGAGGCGCGGCACGTGGCCAAGCAGGCCCGCGATAGCCGTGTAGAGGAGCAGCACAATGGCCAGGTATTTCCACCACTTCATAGTCAGTATGAATTAGGAGTTGGGAATGAAGAGTTGAGGGCGCTTGCCTACAACCCCCAAAAGCGGGTCGCCACCCTTGGGGCGATGGGCGTACACCTCGGTGGGCGCGAAGCCAGCAGCGGCGAAATAGTGCTGCACCAGCCCCACGTGGCCGCCATCGTCGAGGGCTTGCCAGGCATACACCGCCTTATCGGGAAAGCAGCGGTTGGAAAACGTAACGACCAGCGGCGCGCCCGGCCGCAGCACCCGCGCCAGCTCCGTGAACACGGCCACCGGCTGCGTGAGGTACTGCACCGACACGCAGATACCCGCCGCGTCGAACTCCGCATCGCCGTACGGGAGGTAGGGCTGCTTGTTGAGGTCGCGCACCAGGGTTTCGGTGAGGCGAGGATTGTGCGCCAGCTCGTTGGCATTCATCCCCAGGCCCGCCACGCGGGAGTAGGCTACTTCGGCCGGCAAGTGGCTAACCCAGCTGCTCATAAGGTCGAGGATGGTGCCGCCAGCAGGAAAGTGCTGGCGATACAGCTGCGTAACGGCGGCCACAGCGCCGGCGTCGATGTGCGTCACGAGGCGCTCGAAGCGGTAGAATTCGCTGTCGGGCGTTTCGTCGTGGCGGGCAAAAGCCTGCGGGGGCAATACTAAAGAGTTATCGGGCAAGGGCGTAGTCATCCTAAAATCACCGGGCGGCAGGCTAGCTGCGCCACAAAAACGGGAATAATAAATAGGACACCGCCGCCACAATAAAGTTCAGTGCCACCAGTGTAATTACCGAGCTTTGGCTGGCCTCCCAGGGCAGGCCGTCGAGGGCATTTTTGCTCACCTTCACCAGCAGCAGCAGCACCGGCACTAGCACCGGTAGGCCCAGCACCGCCAGCAGCGTGCCACCGCCCGCCTGCCCCGCCCGCGCCGCAATGCCGGCCACCAGCGTTAAGGACGATGCCAGGCTGATGGCCCCGAGCCCCACGCTAGCCGCATACAAAGGCCAGTCCTGCACGGGGTTGCCGAGCAGCAGCGTGTAGAGCAGCAGCCCCGGCAGCGCCAGCGCCAGCAGCAGCAGCGCGTTGTAGATAATCTTGGCCAGGATAACCGCCTCGGGCCGGGCCACCGTGTAGTAGTACAGCCGCAGGCCCGCCGACTCTTGGGCCAACCCGCGCCCGGCCGCGCCCAGCGCCGCAAATAGCAGAATTACCCAAAACAACGCGTTCCAGGCCGGGGCGGGCGGGGCCCCACCTCGTAGGCTAAAGCTGAGGTAGCACACGTACACGGTGCCCGCCACGTACAGCAGCAGCCCGCCCAGGGCGGTGCGCTGCCGCCATTCGAGGCGCAGGTCTTTCAGCAACAACAACCAAATTTCGGCGGGTAGCGACACGCCCGCAAAGATACGGCCGCGGGCGGGGGGTAAGGCGCCTCTACCCCACCCTGCCCAAAAAAGCCCCGGCCAGGGTGGCTGGGGCTTTAGGTTTAGCAGCTACGCAGCTCGCTAGCGGGGGGTAGGCCGAAGTGGGAGAACTTAAAAATCGTGGCCCAGGGTGAAGTAGTGTTTCGGCCCATTGGTCACGTAGTTTTCCTGGCTCCAGGCAATGTCGTATTTCAGGTAAAAGCCCAGCACCGTGCTGCGGATGCCCGCGCCGTAGCCCACTAAAATGGGGTTGCTGAAATTAGTGACCGTGCCCGAAAAGATGTTGCCGTTGCCGCCAAAGCGCACCGTGTTGTTCGAGTTATCCTCGCCAAAAGGGTTGGAGCCTGAGTAAGCAGTGCCTGCATCCACGAAGCCAATCAGTTGCAGGTTGCGGAAGAAGCCCGAGTAAATGGGCCGATGCGCCAGGTACTGCACGATGGGCAGGCGCAATTCGCTGTTGAGCAGCACGTAGCTCGAACCTGTGCGCTTGCTTAGGTCGAAGCCCCGCAGGTTGGTCACAAACTGCTGGTAGAACACCGAGGTAGGGTCGGCCGAAGCCTGGCCGGTGGGCACCAGCAGGCGCTGGTCGGTGTAGTTTTGGCCAATCCAGTTGTCCATGCCGCCGATGCGGAACGTCTGCTGGCTATTGCCAAAGAAATGCCCGTAGCTCACGCGGTTAGCCCACACCAGTTGGCGATGGATTTTTTGGTAGTGGCGCAAGTCCACGTACAGCTTGCCGAAATTGCCAGCGCTGTTATTGAGCTGGTTCATTTGCAAGATGCCCGCCTTCATGCGCGTACCCAGTAGCATGTTAATGCCCGTGGCGCGCGAGTTATCAAACACCAGCTCGGCGTTGTAGCCCAAGTAGTTGAGGTTCGTGTCTTGCTCGGTTGATGGGCTGCCAGTGAGCGTACGCGAGATATTATCATAGCGAGGGCCACCGCGCAGGCTAATATTATGGGTGAGGGGGTAGGCGATGGTAGGAGCCACGGCATGGCGGCCATAGCGCGTCAGCTGCCCCGAGCCATCAATGTCGAAGAAGTACGCTTGCTTTTGGTAAGCAATACTCCAGTCGAAACGCTGGGTGAGGTTGGTGTACGAAATGTTGATGTTGCTAGTGCGCAAGTCGAGCTGCCCAAAAATACCCGCCTGAATGCGGTGATTTTCAAAGGCATCCGATAAGTTAGCTTGCAACGACACCCCAAAGCCCAGCAGCGGGTCCACGGCAATACCCGTCACCAAGTTGTCGGCCATAAAGCGCGTGTCGTAGCGGTATGGGCCGGCCACATTCGTTATGCCTGGGCGGGCGGGGGTAGTAGCGGCCGTAGTGGGGCGGGCATTGCGCCGGGGCCGCACCGGAGCCACGTCCTCATCCTCATCAAATTGGTAGTTGCCCGTATTAACCGGCGCATTGGCGGCGCGGCGCGTAGGGCCCACCGGCGCAGCAGTAGCCGCCGGGGTAGCGGCGGGGGTAGTAGTGGCCGGAACTGTGGCCGCAGGCGCTGTGCCATCGGGCGCAGTGGTGCCGGCAGTTGAGGCAGTTGGGGCAGGAGCGGGCCGCACGGGCGCCGGAGCCGGTTGCGAGCGCGACTCCAAGATGCGCTGACGGGCCGTTTTACCTACCGTCAGGTTAGTGGGCAGCTCGAACTTGGGGTAGAGGTAGAGCAGGTCGCGGGCTTGCACCTGTGGCACGAAGGCCAGGGAGCCCGAAGCCGGGTAAAAGTCAAAGTCCTGAATGTTCGTATTGAAATTGCTCACCGCCTGGTGCTGGCCGGTTTGGCGCGAGTAGCGGTAGAGGCTACGTACGCCGCTCTCCTCGCCCAGGTACAGAATCTCGTCGTCGGAAATCGGCCGGGGCCGGGTTTCATTCGAGATGGTGCTCACCAGCATCTGCACTGGCTGCGCCCGACCATCGAGATGGTAGAGGAATAAGTCGTAGTTATTGACCACGTTGGGGAACGTAGCCGGCCGCGTTTGCCCCAGCGAGTCGAGGTAGCGGTTCGAGCTAAATACGATGCCCTGGCCACCGGGCAAAAACACCGCCTGCTGGTCGTCGAACAAGTCGTTGGTCAGCTTTTCGGGCTGGCGGCTACCAGCTCGCAATAGGTACAAATCGTTCTGGCCATTTTGCACCGCCGTGAACACCAACGATTTGCCATCGGCCGAGTAGTTCATGTCGAGCACCTGGTCGTAGGGGGCGAAGATGGTGGGTGGCTGGCGCAGGTGCAGCGTGCGGCGCAGGCGGCCCGCCAAGTCGAGGCTGGTGGCGTCGCGTAGGCGCAGCGCCATTTTACCCTGCACCTGCTCGGCCACGGCCAGCTGTGAGTTGCCGCGCCACGCCAGCACGGGCAGGCGGGTTTCGAGCTGCTGGTCGGGGCTGCGGTAGCCGCCGTGCAAAATGGTGCGGCGGTGCCCACCGGCGCGGTCGGTCACCACCACGCGGTAGCGGCCTTGGTCATTTACGGCGTAGGCCAGGTGCTGGCCGTCGGGGCTGAATACGGGCTGCGAAAACAGGTCGAGCCCGCGCCGGTTGCGGCTGCTCAGGCGGGCGTTGTCGGCGGGGGTAGTGAGCGCAGCCAGCGACGAGCCCGTATTGATGGTGCGGTAATAATTAACCCAGTCGCGCAGAAAAACCTTGAACGGCACGTTCAGCGACGACGATATGCCCACCTCCACATCGCGGGTGATGCGCGTGAGGTTCAACACGTTCTGTACCGTGCCGTAGCCGTAGCGCTCGGCAATGTAGTTCCAGATGCTGTGGCCCGCCAGCCGCGAGTTGCGCACAAAGAATTGCGACGTTTTATTGCCAGTTGGGTACTGCCGCGTCATGTCGCGCATGTAGGCATCCATGTCCACGCTCCAGCCCTCGGCCGCATACGCCGACGCGCCACTGATAAACCAGTCGGGCAGTTGCAGCAGGTAGTTGCTTTGCAGCACCTCGCGCAGCGAGCCGCCGTACATCATATCATTGAGCAGCACCTGGGTTATCTGGTAGCTCAGCTCGCGCTTAAAGTCGGTTTGGCGGCCCGTATACGCCACCTCCACTTTGGTTTGGCGCGAAAGCTGGGCCTCGCCGCCCGTCATAGCATTGGCCGAGGGTAGGCCAATGTTGCTCTGCCGCAAGTCGCCCACCGAATTGTAGAGCATGAGCGTGGTTTTGGAGTAGGGGAAGTACCCCACCAGCGCCGTGATGCGCTGCAACTCCTGCTCGGCGTATTCGGCCGTGCGGCGGGCACTGGCCTGGCCCCCAGCGTAGAAGTACACGTTGAAATTCTGGGTCGAATATTCTTCCCAGTTAAATTTCTTGTACTGCGTGCGGACCCGCCCGAAGGGCTCCTGTGCGGTTTGGGCGTGCGCACCAGCTGCCAAACCAAGCAGCACCAGTAGTAGCAGCATCCGAGGGCCCGCAGCAGCCCGGCAGTTCATGGGAAGAAAATTCACGGCAAATAGCTCAGGGTAAAATCAGGAAGGATAAAGTTAGAAGCAGGGCCGTGAATATGTGAGGAATAATCGAGCAAAAAGTTGAAATATCGCTAGGCTAACCAGCCCATCAGCGGCATTTTTGATGGATTATTTTCTTCAGACACTTACTTTTTCACTTTCAACATACAGCTTGTAATAGCGGGCTACGTCGGCCTCGGGCCACAGCGAGGTGCCGTGGTCGAGGTAGTCGGCCAGCAGCGCCGCTAGGCGCGGGGCCAGGCTCACGCCCTTCGAGCCGTAGCCACCGCAGATGCTCAGCCACGGCAGCGCCGGGTGGCGGCCCAGCAGCGGGCGGCGGTCGCGCACGGCAGGCCGCACCCCACGCTGCTCACCCAGCACCTCGAAGGGCAAACTGGTGAGCGCCGCCAAGCGCTCGGCCAGCTCGCGCCGGTCGGTGTCGCCGGGGTTGGGCGCGAAGGGCGGCCACCGGTAGGTAGCCCCCACTCGAAACTGCCCTACCCCCCCCGGCACCACGTAGGCTCCCCGATTGAGAACCTGTGCCGCGCTGAGGCCGGGCACCGCCACATCGAGCACCGCGCCCTGATTAGGGGTGAGCGGCAACCATGCAAAATAGGGGCAATCAAGCGCTTGCGCACCTTGGCAGCACACCACCTGCCGGGCCTGCACGTGCCCCGGCGCATAGCTAACGCCGGTAGCGTCGCTAACGAGGTGCTCCCAGCTAAAAGTTTCTTCGCGCAGCCAGCCTTCGGCCCTACCCTGCTGGGCCAGGGCGGCCAGCAACGGGGCCACGCGCAGGTGCCCGCCGCCGCGCAGCCAGGCGCCGCCGTGCGGGGCCAGCAGCCCCGGCCGCTCGACGGGGGTAGGGTCAATGCGTTCGACGAAGCCTTCCCAGGGCTGGGCTTCGGCGCGCGCCAGCATTTGCTGCTGCTCCTGCTCCGAGCCAAAAACCTTGAGAATGGGTGCCTCCTGCAAAAAAATTTCGCCCAGCTCCTGGCCCAGCGCGCGGTAGTAGGCCACGGCGGGGTGTAGGGTTTCGTGGGCCCGCCAGGTGAGGGCGAAACGCTTGCCGGCCACGGGGTTCATGAGGCCGGCCGCCACGCGCGAGGCGCTATCGGGCCGCGGCTCGTCGTAGACCAGCACGCGGTGGCCGCGCTGGCGCAGCTCGCGGGCCAAGGTGGCCCCGGCTATGCCGTGGCCGAGGAGCAGGTAGTCGTAATCGGAGTAAGTGCTCATTGCAGGCTGGCAAAGTACGGACCGCGGGCGAAGTATGGGGGTAGGGCCGCCGTGGTGGCACGTTATAAAGTGCGCGTACCCGAGTATGGCCGAGCTAGCAGGCCGGCTCATTACCTGTTCATCCTAATACCTTTGTCCTATGCTTCGCATTGTCAGCTTCACTTTCAACGGCTTCGCCGAAAATACCTACCTGCTCATCGACGAGGCAACTCGCGCCACGGCCATTGTAGACCCCGGCGCCTACTCGCGGGCCGAGCAGCAGACGCTGCGCGACTATATTGAACTTGAGCAGTTGTCCGTCAAGTATTTACTTAATACCCATGCCCACATCGACCACGTGCTGGGCAATGCCTTCGTACTGAAAACTTACCCGGGCATTCCGTTCTTGCTGCACGCCCTCGACCTACCCACGCTGCGGGCCGTGCCCACCTACGCGGGCCCTTACGGCTTTGCGGCCTACGAGCCAGCTGAGCCCACGGGCGAGCTAGCCGCGGGCCAGGTTATCGCCTTGGGTGAAAGCAAGTTGGAAGTGCGCTTTGCGCCGGGCCACGCGCCGGGCCACGTGGTGCTCTACGACGCTGCTGGCGGCCAACTCATTGGCGGCGACGTCCTGTTTAAGGGCAGCGTGGGGCGCACCGATTTGCCGGGCGGCGACCACCCTACCCTCCTCAAAAGCATCGAAACCGAATTATTGACCTTGCCCGATGCTACGGTGGTGCATCCTGGCCACGGCCCTGCCACCACCATTGGCGCCGAGCGGCGCTCGAACCCGTTTTTGCACTAGAGCCCGCCACTTTCTGACCAACCTAGCCGGTGCCGCTTAGATTATACCCAAGTTGCAACGTGGCGGCCCGCGGGCAAAAAGCCGACTACCCCATTTTCTGGCGCGATAATTTCGGTGGTGAAGCGCCCGCCTTTCCGGAAGCAGTTTTTCGGTCGCCTAAAAACCAGAAAGCTTTTGGCCGGCTGCGCGCGACGTGATAAATTCCTTTTTTTAAGCCCTTGAAACGACACCTTCCCAACGCCCTTACCTGCCTCAACCTGCTGTGCGGCTGCCTGGCCCTGACGTTTATTTTTCAGGGCCAACTAGTTACGGCGGCCTACTTGGTGGGCGTGGCGGCCGTGGCCGATTTTTTTGACGGGCTGCTGGCGCGGGCCCTGCGTGTGTCCTCGCCCATCGGCAAAGACCTGGATTCGCTGGCCGATATGGTGTCGTTTGGGGTAGTGCCGGGGGCCATCATCAGCAAGCTGCTGACGGAGGCCTTGACTACCCACAGCTGGCCGCCGCAGCTCGCGTACGCCGCGTTTGTGATAAGTATTTTTTCGGCGCTGCGGTTGGCCAAGTTCAACAACGACACGCGCCAAACGACTTCTTTCATTGGCTTGCCTACGCCGGCCTGTACACTGGTAGTGGCCTCCCTACCCCTCATTTTGGCAGATGACCGCCTGGGGCTGAGTTCGCTCATTTTGCAGCCGTGGCTGCTGCTGGGGCTGGCGCTCCTGCTCTCGGGGCTGCTGGTGGCCGAGCTGCCGCTTTTTGCCTTAAAATTCAAGAACCTGCGGTGGCCGGGCAACCGGCGGCGGTTTGTTTTTGTGGCATTGGCGCTGGCACTGGTAGGCTGGCTGCACGCGGCCGGCATTCCGCTGGCGGTGCTGCTCTACGTGCTGCTGTCGGTGCCGGGCCGGGTGCGCAGCCGCGATGCGCTGGAAGCTAACCCTACTAGCCCGCAATAAGTAGGCCGCCCGCACAGTTAGGAAAACAGCTGCGCTGGTGAACCCGCAGCGGCCGGCCGGGTGTTGGGGCGGCGAAGCGGAGGTAGGCCACAGGCTTAGACGTTTATTTACGGATATTCTATGCGAAACTTCTTCCCGACGCTGTTTTTACTGGCTACTTTGGTGGCGGGCTGGCGCCACTCGGCCCAGGCTCAAACCAGCCCCGGCGAAACGGTGGTGCCCGTAACCCTTAGCTGGACCACTTACGCGGCCCTGCGCGGCCCCAACCCCGACGAGCCGCGCCGCGTGCCTACCTTCCGCGGAGCCACCCACGGGCCCGATGAGGTGCTGGGCACCTACACGCTACGCGTCTTGGGCACCATCGCTACCGGCGCCTTGCGCGATGGTGTGTACGAGCCCTTCCCGGCCGCCGACGCCAAGCTGTTGGGGGCCGCTACATTGCCTGCTACCCCCCCCGTGCGGCTGCGCTTTGGCACCGAGGCCCGCCGCGCCTATAGCTACGTGCTGGTGCAGCCCGTGCGCCGCAACCCGCAAACTGGCCAAGCCGAGCGGCTGGTGTCGTTCAGCTATGCGTACCAAACGGGGGGGGTAGCCCCTACCGCCCGCGGCGCTAATCTATCCAGCACCAACAGCTTACTAAGTACCAACGCCGGCCGCCCACACTTGCAAAACTCGATACTGCGCAGTGGTGACTGGTACAAAATTGGCGTGCCCGCCAGTGGCGTGTATAAGCTCGACCGGGCCACGCTCCAGAGCTTGGGCTTGCCGGTGAGCACCCTCGACCCGCGTAAAATTCAGCTTTACGGCAACGCTACTGGCCTGCTGCCGCAGGCCAACGCTACCCCCCGCCCCGATGACTTAGCCGAGAATAATATCTACTTCAGTGGCAACAACGACGCGGTGTTTGACGCGGGCGAGTACTTCCTATTTTATGCGAAAGGACCGCATACTTGGCGGGCCAGCCAGCCGGCTTCGGCGCCGTTGTTTGGGCAGGGTGGGCTGAGCGGCTTTCTAGGAGAAGGTGGTCGCTTTAAGCATATTAATAATATTTATTCTGACACCGCTTACTATTTCGTGACGGTGAGTGGTGGCAACGGGCGGCGCATTCCGGCGGCCGCGGCGCCGACGGTGGCGCCCAGTGGGCCCGCCATTACCACGTTTCTGGACCGCCGCTTCTACGAGCACGACCTCGTGAACGTGCTGCACTCGGGCCGCCGCTGGCTGGGCGAATCCTTCTCGGGCAGCACGGCCAAAAACTTTAAATTCAGCGGCGATGGCAACCAGCCGTTGGCCGACCTCGTGACCGGCGACACCCTACGCCTGACGTCGGCCGTGGCCACTACGGCGCTGCAAGCCAGCTCCTTTAGCGTGGCACTGAATGGCACGACGCTCGGTACCCAGTTGCTATCGGGCATTCCGAATGGTTCGTTTACGACGGTAGCTACCAACGACTTTCGCACCTTCACCAGCCTTATTCCGGCCAATTTTGGAACCGACCCGGAGGTGACGTTCACTTTCGCTTCCGGCGACCCTATTGGCACCGGCTACCTCGACTACCTGGAACTGGTAGTGAAGCGCCAACTGCGCCTGAGCGGGGCTTTTCTAGAATTTAACTCGCTCAACTACAAGCGCGGCGCCGGCACGGCGGGCACCTTCACGCTGGCCAACGCCAGCGGTGCGCAGGTGTGGGAAGTGACCAACCCGCGCCGCCCGCAGGCCCAAACGCTCGATGCCAGCGGCAACTTCGTGGCTTACACCGACTCGCTGCGCGAGTTTGTGGCCGTGCAGCCTACCGGCAATTTTGTGGCGCCCCGGCTATTTGGCAAAATCGCGAATCAAAACCTACACGCCATTAACAGCGATGGCAAGACAGATTTGGTTATCGTGACCTACCCCCCCTTCCGGGAGCAAGCCGAGAAACTGGCCCAGCACCGCCGCGACTACAACGGCCTGAACGTGGCGGTGGTCACTACCAAGCAGATATATAACGAGTACAGCTCGGGCGGGCAGGACGTGACGGCCATCCGCGATTTGATGAAGCAGGTGTACGACCGCAACCCCGACCCCGTAAACCACCGCAACTACTTGCTGCTGTTCGGCGACGCGTCGTACGACTACAAGTCGTCAGCCTTCAACGATGCCAGCCAGGAGCCGGCCTGGTGGGCCAACCGGGCGCCGTTTAAAACGACGAGCCGCTTTGACGAGGCCAACCAAAACTTCGTACCGACCTACGAGTCGCGCGAATCGTTTTTGCCCGTGAGCGGCTCGCGTGCCAACGTGGAGGGCGAAAACAGCTACTCATCGGAAGACTACTATGGCCTGCTCGACGACAACGAAGGCGAGTGGCTGGAGTCGTCGGGCGTGGTATTTGAGTCGGTTGATATTGGCATTGGACGCTTGCCAGTACGCACCGCTTTGGGCCAGCGCGCCGATGCCAGCCAGGCCGCGCAAGTGGTGGCCAAAATCATTGCCTACGACGAGCCGGCCAGCTTTGGCAAGTGGCGCAACCGCATTGCCCTTACCGCCGACGACGGCGATGGCAGCGCCTACGCCACCGAGTCGGAGACGATTTTCGCGGCCAACATCAAAGCCGCTGAGCCAGCTTACAACCTGCGCAAAGACTACCTCGACCTGTTTCCGCAGGTAAGCCTGGCAGCTGGGCAACGCTCGCCGGCAGCTATGGCGGCCATCGACGAGTCGCTGGAGCAGGGCTCGCTGCTGATTGGCTACACCGGCCACGGCGGCCCCAGCGCCCTGGCCGACGAACAAATTATTACGACCGCCTCGCTGCTGAATCTGCAAAACAAGAACCGGCTGACGTTCCTCGTTACGGGCACTTGCGATTTGAGCACCTATGATAACCCCGACTTCACCTCGGCGGGCGAGCAAGTGCTGACCAACAATGCGGAGGGCGGCGCGGTAGGCCTGTTCACGACTACGCGCGTGGTGCTGTCGTTTTTCAACACCGAAGTAGTTAACTCCTTTTACTCGCAGGTACTGAGCCGTAATTCGACCGGCACCCTACCCTTCCTAGGTTTGGCCGCTAGCACGGCTAAAAACAACTCGCTGGGCGGCGACCTCAACAACCGCAACTACACGCTGCTCGCCGACCCTACCACTCGCCTGGCTTACCCCCGCCAACGCGTGGTACTCGATTCCATCAACGGGCGCCACGTGCAAAGCATCGCCACCAGCCTCGATACCTTGCAGGCCCTAGGCCAGGTGCGGCTGAGCGGCCACGTCGAAAACGGCGGCGTACTGAACACTGCCTTTGGCGGCACGGCCGACATCACCATTTTTGACAAGCCCGTGACCGTGATGACGCTTGGCGACCAAGGTTCGCCGCCGGTGCCGGTCGAAACGCAGGAGAACGTTATTTATGGCGGCCAGGCTTCGGTGCGCGCCGGGCGCTTCAGTGT
This sequence comes from Hymenobacter ginkgonis, assembly GCF_009755225.1. Taxonomy (GTDB): domain Bacteria; phylum Bacteroidota; class Bacteroidia; order Cytophagales; family Hymenobacteraceae; genus Hymenobacter; species Hymenobacter ginkgonis. Next base: position 1,254,858 of record NZ_WQKZ01000002.1, on the reverse strand, counting down.
GAAATTCATCGTGCCGAAGGATATTGCCTACAACGCCGGGCTGGGCAAAATCAGCCTCTACGCCGCCGACCTCGCCAACCGTGTCGATGCCCAGGGCTACCAGCAGGTTGTGGTAGGCGGCGCTTCGCGCACAGCCAGCACCGACACCACGCCGCCAACGGTGCAGCTCTTCATGACCGACGAGACGTTCATATCGGGGGGTAGCACCGACTTGAGCCCACTTTTTATTGCTCATTTGAGCGATAAATCGGGCATCAATACGTCGAGCGCGGGCATTGGGCACGACATTACGGCCACGCTCGATAACGACCCCACCAAGCTGGTGATAGTCAACGACTCCTACACCTCGGACGTGGATAATTTTATGTCGGGCCGGGTGCGCTACCCCTACAAAAGCCTTACCCCCGGCCCGCACACCATCAAGCTCAAAGCCTGGGATACGTACAATAATTCGGCAGAAGGCACAGTTGACTTTATTGCCGCGCAGTCGGAGCAGTTGGCCCTCGACCACGTGCTCAACTACCCGAACCCGTTTAGCAACATCACCACCTTTCATTTTGACCAAAACCACGCGGGCGAAGACCTCGACGTGCAGGTGCAGATATTTACGGTAGCTGGGCGCCTCGTGAAAACCCTGCGCACCACCGTACCCGCCAGCACTGCCCACGTGCCCCGCACCACCCAAGACCCTACCCTCACCTGGAATGGCCGCGACGACTACGACGACCAGTTGGCGCGCGGCGTGTATGTGTACCGCGTGAGCATTCGGCTGGCCAGCGGCGGCCAAACGGCCACCAAGTTTGAAAAATTAGTTTTGTTGAATTAGCACAATCCGCCCGTTAGTTGTTGCGTTGGCGACTCGTAAGCCCACCGGCTTCAAACCTCTCCATTTATCCTTGTTTTTATTTGCGGATTACTCATCCGGCATTTCCTCGAAAAGTTAGACTTTTACCCACTTTTATGACCCTTCTTCGTACGCTAGCCTTTGCGCCGGTTGTGCTTTTGCTGGCTGCTCCGGCCGCGCTAGCGCAGGTTGCTAATGCCGACTTGCACACTATTACTACGGCGGTACCCGTCCTTACCCTCAGCCCCGATGCCCGGGGTGCGGCGCTGGGCGATGCCGGCGTAGCTACCTCGCCCGATGCCAACGCGGCGTACTATAACCCTGGCAAGCTGGGGTTTGAGAACTACAAGTACGCATTTTCGCCCTCGTACTCGCCCTGGCTGCGCAACATTACCGACGACATGAGCCTCAGCAATCTGGGGGGCTACGCCAAAATCAACGACCGCTCGACCATCGCGGCGTCGCTGTTGTACTTCGACTTGGGTCAGATTGACTACCGCACCAACAACAACCTGCCCAACGGCTCCTTCAACCCCAAAGAATACGCGGTTACCATCTCGTACGGCCAAAAGCTGAGCGAGAACTTCGGCGTGGGCATCACGGCGCGCTACGTGCGCTCCAACTTGGTGGGCAACTACTCGGGCAACGATGCCAAGCCGGGCAGCGCTTTCGCCGCCGACCTGGGTGCTTACTACACCAAGGACGCCACCATTGGCACGGGCGTGTACAACCTGTCTTTCGGGGCCACACTCTCGAACCTGGGCAACAAGCTGACCTACGCCGACGCGACTAACCCAAGCTTCCTACCCACCCAGCTGCGCCTGGGCACGGCCATCACCCGCGAGCTTGATGCGTACAATAAAATCACGTTGGTGTTCGACGCTACCAAGCTGCTGGTGCCCTCCCCCTACTACGAAGACCCCTACGTGGCGGCCAACTCGGCGGCGGTAAATCAAATCAACGTCGAGCGGCAGCAACAGGGCATTGTGGGCGCCATTTTTAGCTCGTTTCACGATGCGCCGGGCGGTTTTAAGGGCGAAATGCAGGAAATTAACCTGCACGGCGGCTTGGAGTACTGGTACGACAACAAGATTGCGGCCCGCGTGGGCTATTTCTACGAGAACCCGCATACCGGCAACCGCCAGTACCTCAGCTTCGGCCTGGGCGCGCGCCTGTCGGTGTTCGGCGTCGATGGCACCTACATCGTGCCCAACGACCGCTCGAACCCACTGGCCCAAACCATTCGGGTATCGCTGCACTTCAACCTCAACAAGCTCGCCGATGCGTTTGATGAGAAAGGCGCCGGTGGCACCCAAGGCACGCTGCCGAACTAAGGCTTTACCTGAATAGTTACACAGCACACGACGGGTACCAGAACGTCATGCTGAGCTTGTCGAAACATCTTTACCGCTACCTCCAACGGGTGCGGTAAAGATGCTTCAACAAGCTCAGCATGACGTTCTGCTTTAACCAAGTAGTCTGGTCCCCTGCCCCCTCATTTTTCGAGTAATTTGTAATTTCTCTCCTGTGCTCAACCGCCTCCAGCCACCGCCTACCCACCCCCTCACTGCCATTACCCTGCCTACCCCCGAGGTAAGCCACTTGCCCAACGGCGCCCGCTTGCACCTGCTGGCCAACACGGCCCAGCCCGTGCTGCGCCTGCAAGTAGTGCTGCCCGCCGGCAAGCGCCAGGAAGCGGCCCCCGGCCTGGCCCAGCTTACGGCCCGCATGCTCAGTGAGGGAACTGCCACGCTCACGGCCCGCGAAATCGCCGATAAGGTGGCTTTTTATGGCGCTTCGCTCGACTGTGAGGCGGGCCCCGACCGCGCTACGCTTACGCTCTACTGCCTGGCCCGGCACCTGCCGGCCCTGCTGCCACTGGTGCACGAGCTGCTGGCGGCGCCCACTTTCCCGGAGGCCGAGCTGGCCCAGCTAAAAACCCGCATCGCCCAGAATATGCAGGTTGAGCGGCGCAAAACCAGCTTCCGCGCCAGCGAGGAATTTAACCGCCTATTGTTTGGCAACGATTCGCCCTACGGCCGGCCCTTCGACGAAGCCGCGTTCAGCGCCCGCACCACGGCCGAGCTGCGCGCGTTTCACGCCGCCGCCTATGCCCCAGCCGGCGCCGAGATTTTTCTGAGTGGCGATGTGGCGGCCGCCGCTGGGCCGGTGGCCGAGTTGCTGGGCCAATGGCAGCCTGCTACCGGCGCCACCCCTACCCCCCTGCCAGCCGCCGAGGTAACCGACGACTACCCCACTGGCCTGGTGCCCGTGGCCGTGGAGGGCAGCATTCAGGCCTCCGTGCGCATGGGGCGGCGCTGGCCGTCCCTCACCGAAACCCAAACGCCTGAGCTGCTGCTGCTGGCCAAAGTGCTGGGCGGCTACTTTGGCTCGCGGCTGATGAAGAATATTCGGGAGGACAAGGGCTTCACCTACGGCATTCATGCCAGCGTGGTGCCCCGCGAGCTGGCCACGGCGCTCATCATCGGCACCGATGTAAACGGCGAAAGCGCCGACGCTACCCGCCACGAAATTGCCTATGAGTTGGAGCGCCTCCAGAACGAGCTGCTGGGCGACGACGAGCTCGAAACCGTCAAGAACTACACCCTGGGCAAGCTGCTAGGCGAAACCGCCACCGTGTTTGAGCAGGCCGACAAGTACCGCCACGTGGTGCTGCAAGGCCTGCGCCCCGACTACTACCCCGAGCTAGTGCGCCGTACCCAAGCGGCTACCGCCACCGAATTGCAGGCGCTGGCCCGCACCTACCTCAGCCCGGCCGATATGCTGGCCGTAGTGGCCGGCGGCGAAACGGTGCCCGTGGCATAGTGGCCCCGATTGCCGGCCCATTGCTGGCTGGCCAGAAGCTATACTTTAGAAAACCTCTTCTTTAACCGGGAGAGGTTTTTTTATGCCCGAGGCTTTGCAGGGGGGTAGCGCGCTGCCCAAACCGTCGCCACTGGGCAAGCTGTCGATTTTAACTAACAACTAGTCGATTATCCGTTATCGCAAGGGTAGTTTATTTGCTAATTTTCAATTAGTTAAGCAACAACCTCCGCTATAACCAGTTCAGAAGGTTACCCGTCTTCTCTTCTCACCCTCTCCCCAACTCATGAAAAAATCCACCTACCTAACCGGCTTACTGCTAGCGGCCTCGGTGTGCCGCGTGGGCAGCGACCAGTTGCTGGCGGCGCCTACGGCCCGGCCAGCCGCCGCCAAGGCTACGAAAGTGACGCAGGCTACCACTGCGGTGGCAGATGTGGTAACGGCCGCCAATGCCTTCATTGCCACGCTGAGCACAACCCAGCAAAGCACCTTACAACAGAGCTTTACGGCGACCAACGTGGCTAAATGGTCGAACCTGCCCTGCGGCTCTAGCTGCCGGATAGGCTTGCAACTCAGCAGCCTGACTACGGCCCAGCAAACGGCGGCGCTGGCCGTGGTGCAGGCCGCCACGGGCACCACCGCCAACGAGGGCTACAACGAAATTCAGCAGATTCGGGCCGCCGATGATTACTTGGCGGCCAATGGTGGCGGCTCGGGCTACAGCAGCGGGACGTACTTTATCGCCTTCCTGGGCACGCCCTCTACCACCGGCACCTGGATGCTCCAGTTTGGCGGCCACCACTTGGCTACCAACATCACCTTCGGCAACGGCGTTGTAACCGGCGCTACCCCCAAGTTTGAGGGCGTCGAGCCGCTGAGCTTTACTACGGCTAACGCCACTATTTTTCCTGCCGGCACCACCGTCGCGCCGCTGAGCAGCGAGGCTTCGGCCATGCTGGCGATGCTGAACGGGCTGACCACGACCCAAAAAACCGCGGCCAAGCTAACCCAGACTTTCAACGACGTGCTGCTCGGGCCGAACACGACGGAAGGTGGCAGCACTACGTTCCCGGCTACTAAAGTGGGCATTGCGGGCAGCACCCTCACCACCGCCCAGCAAGATTTGGTAGTGGCCGCCATGACGCCGTGGGTGCAGGACGCCGACGACGTGACGGCGGCGGCTCTGCTGAACTACTACAAAACCCAACTGGCCACTACCTACATTTCTTACGCGGGCACGGGCAATTTCACCACCAACGGCGACTACGTGCGCATCGACGGCCCCAACGTTTGGATTGAGTTTGTGTGCCAGACTGGCGTTGTATTCCGCAGCAACATTCACTACCACAGCATCTGGCGCGACCGGGCCCGCGACTACGGCGGCAACTTCTACACCACCGTGCTTGGCACCCGCGACGTAACGGCGGCTTCGGTATTCGGCGTTTACCCTACCCCCATCACGGCCGGCAACAGCCTGCAAGTGCAACTGCTGGCGCCCGCCGCCAGCGCCAGCTACACGCTGCACAACCTGCTGGGTCAAACGCTTACCTCGGGCACTTTTCAGGGTAGTTCGGTGGCCGTGCCCACCACTGGCTTGGCCCCCGGCATTTATTTGCTGAGCGTGGAAACGCCTACGCAGCAAACCGTTACGAGTCGCGTGCAGGTGTACTAAGCCTAATTTTTGAAGCTGCTGCATATTTCCGATGGCCACACCAAAAAGCCCCTGGCCGCCGCGCGGTCAGGGGCTTTTTGGTGTGGTATTATTCCCTACCCCCCTGCTTACCGCGAGAGGTTGGGGATGCGGAATTGCAAGCCCAGCGAGGGCACAAACGTGACGCCGCTCAGCGAAGTCGAGCTGCCATCGAGCAGGGTATAGTCGCCGTAGTTCTGGTAATACACGCTGAGGGCGGGCACCACATACACGTATTTATAGCCGATTTTGAGGTTGGCAAATAGGCCGTAGGACGAGAAATTGCGTGACTGCTTAGGCAAGTCGGGCAGCCGGTCGGTGCCGGCGCGGTTGTACAAGTTGCTGGGTGTGAAGCCATAATTGACCCACGAGTGGGCATACACCGCGCCATAGCTAATGGCTCCTACCGACTCTTCAGGCCCAAACGACTGGCTGACCGTCAGCGGAATAATAATGTCGTGGCGGTTGGCCGACAAGCCCAGCAGCCTATTCGCATCGCTCAGGAAAGGCAGGCTGGGTAGGGAGGCCCGCTGAATAGCATATTGCAGCCCCACGCTGGCATAGGTGGTGCCGCTGGCCGCCCCACGTTCTGGGTTTTCAACCGAGCCGGTGGGGCCCAGCAGTTGGTACTGGGCATCAAAAACGTGCGAGCCAAATGCGTACTTATAGCCCGCATCGAGGCGCGGCACGATGCCGTAGCGAATGCTGAGGTCGGCGGTGGTTTGCACGGGCTCAATCAGGTAGGCCAGGGCGGCGGCCTGCACATCGCTCACGGCGTCAGAATAGTTTACCTTTTCGCCATTGGCAGCCTGGCTGCCGAGCTGGCTCGCGGCGCTTTTCACGGCTGTGCCGGCTTTGCTCAGGGGGGCAGTGCCCACGTTAAAGCCCTGGTTGTAAGCTACCCGAAACTCCCCCTGGGGCGTTACTTTGCCCGAGGTGGTAATGTTGCGCGGCGCGGTACAGGCCGACGCCGCCAGCAGTAGCAATGCCGCAGCGCGGCTCAGCGCGGTGCGTACCTGAACGGCTTGAACTGAAAAAATGCTCATAAGAAAAAACAGTAAAAAGCGGTTGCTTGTCGGCAAAACGAAAACCGGGCCAACCCGCCCAACGCCACAAAAAACGGCGGCCAGCGCCACTATTTCATCGGCCGCCGCCCAAGGGCCGTATTTATTCGGCTAAGCTGGCGCTTCTGTCAGCTGGGGCTTTACTTGCTACTTCTTCCCTACCCCTGCTTTTCTCCATGACTATCCTCTACGGCGTGCCAGGCGAAGGCCTCGGCCACGCTACCCGCAGCAAAGTCATCATTGCCTGGCTCTTAGCCCAAGGCCACGATGTGCGTGTGGTCAGCAGCTCGCGGGCCTTTACGCTGCTCGACAAGACGTTTCCCGGCCGGGTGCTCGAAATCAAGGGCTTCCACCTGGCGTATAAAAAATTGACCGTTTCAAAATCGCGCACGGTGGGCCTCACGCTGCGCACCGCGCCCGAGGCGCTGCAAACCAACTTCCGGCAGTACCGGCAGCTGCTGCACGGCTTCCGGCCCGAGGTGGTGATTTCGGATTTTGAGTCGTTCAGCTACTTTTTTGCCAAGCTGTTGCGGCTACCGGTTATCAGTATCGATAATATGCAGATTATCAACCGCACGCACCTCAACGTCACCATTCCGCCCACCGAGCGCGAGTCGTACGACGTAGCCCGCTACATCGTGCGTGCCAAGCTGCCGCGGGCCCGGCACTACCTCATCACCACGTTTTTTGAGCTGCCCGTGCGCCTGCGCTACGCCGACCGCACTACGCTGGTGCCCAGCATCATCCGGCCCGAAATTCAGGCCGCTACCCCCACCAAGGGCAGCTACGTGCTGGTGTACCAGTCGGCCACTACCCAGGGCGATTTAATTGACATTTTGCAGCAGCTGCCCGAGCAGGAATTCCGGGTCTACGGCTTTAACAAGGACGAAAACCACGGCAACGTGCTGCTACGGCCCTTCTCCGAGGCCGGCTTTATTGCCGAGCTGGCGGGCAGCCGTGCGGTGCTCACCAACGGCGGCTTTTCGCTGATTTCGGAGGCGGTGTACTTGCACAAGCCGGTGTGCGCGGTGCCCATTCCGGCGCAGTTTGAGCAATGGCTGAATGGCGCCGAGATTGAAAAGCGCGGCTACGGCCGCCGCTTCGACGCCATCACGCCAGCCAACGTGCAAGCCTTTTTGGCTGATTTGCCGCAGTTTGAGGCTGCGCTGGCCGATTATCAGCAGGCCGGCAACGAGGTACTTTTCGCGCGCCTAGCCGAAGTGCTGGCCGAGGTATAGCCTAGCTACAGCTTCCGAGAACGTTTGCGGAGCCCCAGGAAATTGTACGCCGTTCTCCAAACCAGCAGGCTACATTTGCATCTCTCATCTTCCTTTACACAAACATGAGCTACATCGCAGCCATTCATGCCCGCCAGATTTTCGACTCGCGCGGCAATCCCACCATCGAAGTTGATGTAACGACCGACTCCGGCACCGTAGGCCGCGCCGCCGTACCCAGCGGCGCCAGCACTGGCGTGCACGAAGCCGTGGAGCTGCGCGATGGCGACAAAGCCATGTACCAGGGCAAAGGCGTGCTCAAAGCCGTCGAAAACGTAAATACCACGATTGCCGAAGAGCTCGTAGGCTTCTCGGTGTACGAGCAGGGCCTGATTGACAAAATCATGCGCGAGCTCGACGGCACCCCCAACAAAGGCAACCTCGGCGCCAACGCCATCCTGGGTGTGAGCCTGGCCGCCGCCCGTGCTGCTGCGCAGGAAGCCGGCCAGCCGCTCTACCGCTACGTAGGGGGGGTAGGCGCTACCACGCTGCCCGTGCCGATGATGAATATCCTGAACGGGGGTTCGCACGCCGACAACAAGATTGACTTCCAGGAATTTATGGTAATGCCCGTGGGCGCCAGCTCGTTCTCGGAGGCGCTGCGCTGGGGCACCGATATCTTCCACACCCTCAAAACGGTGCTGAAGAAAAAGGGCTATAGCACCAACGTAGGCGATGAAGGCGGTTTTGCCCCCGACATTCAGAGCAACGAAGAGGCCATCCAGATTGTGCTGCAAGCCATCGAGCAGGCCGGCTACCAGCCCGGCGAGCAGGTGATGATTGCCCTCGACCCCGCCGCTTCGGAGTTTTTCGTAGATGGCCAGTACCACTTCAAAAAGAGCACCGGCGACAAGCTGACGCCCGAGCAAATGGTGAGCTACTGGGTAGATTGGACCAAGAAATACCCTATCATCAGCATCGAAGACGGCCTGGCCGAAGACGACTGGGCGGGCTGGAAGAGCATCACCGAGCAGGTGGGCAATAAAATCCAGCTCGTGGGCGACGACTTGTTCGTGACCAACGTGGAGCGCCTGCAACGTGGTATTGATGAGCACATTGCCAATGCCATCCTCATTAAGGTAAACCAAATCGGCACGCTCACCGAAACCATCGACGCCGTGAACTTGGGCCGCCGCAACGGCTACAAGTCCATCATGAGCCACCGCTCGGGCGAAACCGAAGACTCGACCATCGCCGACCTGGCCGTGGCCTTGAACACCGGCCAAATCAAAACCGGCTCGGCTTCGCGCTCCGACCGCATGGCCAAGTACAACCAACTGCTGCGCATCGAGGAAGAGCTGGGCGAAATCGCCTACTTCCCCGGCCGCAAAATGTAGTGGCCAGCTACTTGTAGCTAACTAAACAGAACGTCATGCTGAGCAACGCGAAGCATCTCTACCGGCTCGTTGGGTTTTTACCCTGGCGAAACGGCTAAGATGCTTCACTTCGCTCAGCATGACGTTCTTTTGTATTCTGTCAATTCACTTTCGATGCCGCTGCCCGCTTTCCTCTCCCCTACCCTGCGCGTACTGCGCAACTTCTATTTCCTCACGGCCACCGGCTTTGTGGTTTGGATGGTAGTGTTCGACGCCAACGACGTGAGCAAGCAGTACGACATGTACCGCAAGTGGCGCGAGCTGCGCGCCGAAAAAGCCTATTACGAAGCCAACATCGAGACCGTGAAAAGCGACCGCGCCGAGCTGCTTAGCTCGCCCGCGCTGCTGGAAAAGTTTGCCCGCGAAAAGTACCTCATGAAGCGCCCCGGCGAGGACGTGTTCGTGCTCGTACCGCCGCCTGCCGAGCAATAGAGGGGGTAGGCAAACCTGCGCCGCCACAGACTAAAACGCCCGCTATTCTTAGGAGTAGCGGGCGTTTGTATTCGCGGCGAGTAGCCAAGACTTTTAATCCATGCTACTTGGCCGGCCAACCACCGACCCTAAACAGCAGTGTTAGCCAGTAACTCCCTCTCCCTAATGTTCCGAGGTGCAGGCTGCACCACCGCTTACTTTAGGCAATGGTTAATTGGAAAATCTGCGGTTTGCCTCTAGCTGGATTGGCCTTGGCGGCAGGGTGGCCTACCGATGCGCAGCGCACGTTGGCGGCCCCTACCCAGGCACAAGTGGCCAACCGGTTTTTGCGCGAAATACTGCGGGCGGATTACCCCGCCGCCTACCGCCGGCTGGCCCCAGAGGTGCAGGCGACCGTGCGGCTGCCCACTTTCGCGGCCGCGGCTCGGCCGCTGTGGCAGCAAGGGCAGGCGCGCGGCCCCGCCATCACGCTCTACCAAATAGGGGCGCGACTGGGTGGGGAACACAGCCGCAACCAGTGGTTTTGTCGCTTCGCTTTTGCCCGCGATTCGGTGCACCGCCCGCCGCCGGTGCTGCTCGAAGTCACGTTTCGCGACACCACGGCGCGGGCGGTGCTGGGCTTCGGCCTGCGGCGGCGCTGAGGGGGTAGGGCCGCTAATCGGCCGCGGCGCGCTTGGTAAAGTCGAGGTCGTACACCACGTTGAGCCGGAAGCCGTTGTTGTTTTCAAACACCTGGCGGCCAGTAGCACTGTCGAGGCTGCCTTGCAGCGTCCACTGATTGAGGTAGTTCAGCTCCAGCTGAAAACTTTTGGTAAACTGGTAGCCCAGCCCGCCCGAAATCCGGTTCTGGTTGAAAATATTTTGGTTGACATTCGGCCCAAAGCCGATAAAAAGCTCATCAAAAAAAGTGAGGTACCACTCGTGGTCGTCAAGGGTAGGGCCTTGCAAGGCCACCGTGCCGGCCAGCTGGTAGCGGGCGCGGTTTTGGTATTGCCAGCTGGCTACGTCGGTGGGGTGGGCACGGTCGAGCTGACCCAGCCAGCGCTGCTCAAGGCGCAGGCGGTGCGCTAGGTGCAGGCGGCCGTAGGCAGCACCGAAGGTAATGTCTTCGTAGGCACGGTGCTCGGGCGTGGGCTCGCCCAGCTTAGCGCTGGGGTGCAAGCCGTAGGTATAGGTAGTGAAATGGGTGTAGCCGCCGCCCAGCTTCACATCTTTGGCCAAGGTATATACGCCGCCCAGGCGCAGCAATAATTGCTGCGGGCGGCGCCCAAAATCTACGCGCCGCACCTGGACTTCGGTGTGCACGGCCCACTTGGCCGCCACTTTGTGGTCGCCAGTATAGGTAAACCAGCCTATCGAATTTTGGTCAACCAAGCGGGTGTTTTGGGCGAAGGCGGGGGTAGCGAGCAAAGCCAGGCTGCCGACCGCGGGGCCGCACCACTGGCGAAAGAAAGAAGTCATGTGGTTCGCCCTTACGAAATAATGAGCCCCCTAGCCGGGCAGCGAAATTTTGCCCAGGCTAAGCGCGGGGTGGCCGGCCAGCGTTTCGTTGGCCAGCACGGCAAAGAGCAACGCCTCCTTGGCATCGGGCGGCACGCTGGCTTTGGCGGTGCTGAGCAGGCGGGCGGTGGGCAGGTGCCGCGCCAGCGCGGCCAGCAGCGTGGCATTGTGGGCGCCGCCGCCGCTCATCAGCACTTCGGCCGTGGGTTGCGGGCCGAGGTAGTGGCGGGCAGCCTGGGCCACCGACGTGGCGGCAAGCTCGACGAGCGTAGCCAGCAAGTCGGGCGCGGGCAGGCTGGTAGTGGAAGTCTTAGCCTGGCTCGCCTTCAAATACGCGGGCGAAAACAACTCAGGCCCAGTAGTTTTTGGAAAGGGCTGGGCAAAAAACGGGTGGGCCAGCAGCGCCGCCAGCAGGCCCGCGTGCACGTGGCCCTGGGCAGCGAGGTAGCCGCCCGCATCGTAGCTTTTGTTGGGGTAGTGCTGGCGCACCACGTGGTCGAGTAGGGTATTGGCGGGGCCGGTGTCGGTGGCCAGGGCGGGGCCACCGTCGGCGGGCAGCAGCGTGAAGTTGGCAATGCCACCTAGGTTGAGCAGCAGGCGGTTAACACCCGGCTGGCGAAACAGCAGCTCGTCGGCAAACGGCGCCAGCGGTGCGCCTTCGTAGCCGGCCGCCACGTGCTTCTGCCGAAAATCGGAGAGCGTGAGGATGCCCGTGAGCTGCGCCAGGTGGTCGCCGTCGCCGATTTGCAGCGTGGCGTGGTGCGCAAACTCGGGGCGGCCGTGCTGGTGGCGCGGCGCGTGCCAGATGGTTTGGCCGTGGCTGGCCAGCACATCGACTTCGGCCGGCCCTACCCCCCACTTTTGCAGGCAGGCCAGCACCATGTCGGCCTGGCGGCGCGCCACTTCGGCGTGCAGCACCACCACATCTTGCAGCTGCACCGTAGGCTGGCTGATGGCCCGCAGGCGCTGCTGCAAATCGAGGGGGTAGGGCACGGTGGCGAAGTGCTCGAGGGCCACGTGCAGCGTGGCGCCAGCGCCGGTGCAGCGGCACAGCACCACGTCGAGACCATCGAGCGACGTGCCCGACATCAGGCCAATGATGCGGCGGCTGGGCTGCGCGGCCACGGCGGCCAGGCGGGCTATCTGAGCGTTCATAGGGGGGTAGGGGCGGGGGCTAGGCCGCCGGTTAGCTTGGGGTTGTCGCGGTGGCGGGTGGCATCGCGCTGGGTTTTCTTGGCGAGGTTGCGGGCGAGCGCGTCGGTGAGGTCGATGCCGGTTTGGTTGGCTAAACAAATAACTACGAACAGCACGTCGGCCAGCTCATCGCCCAGTTCGCGGCCCTTGTCCGACTCTTTAAACGACTGCTCGCCGTACTGCCGGGCAATGAGGCGGGCCACCTCCCCCACTTCCTCGGTGAGGATGGCCAGGTTGGTCAGCTCGCTGAAATAACGCACGCCGGTAGTTGTAATCCACTCATCAACGGTCGTTTGGGCTTGTTCGATAGTCATAAGAAAGCAGCTAAAAGTTACAACGGTGAGTCGAGCACGATGGTCACCGGGCCATCATTGAGCAGGCGCACCTGCATGTCGGCCCCGAAAATACCGGTGGGCACGGGCTGACCTAGCTCCTGCGCCACCAGCGCCACAAAGCGTTCGTAAAGAGGCTCGGCCACGGCGGGCGGCGCAGCGCCGATGTAGCTAGGGCGGTTGCCCTTGCGCGCATCGGCCAGCAGCGTAAACTGACTGACCACCAGCACTTGGCCATTTATGTCGCGCACGCTGAGGTTCATCTGCCCGTTCTCGTCCGAAAAAATCCGCAGGTTTACCAGCTTGCGTACCATCCAGGCCAGGGCGGCCTCATCGTCGGTGGGGGCGCAGCCGGCCAGCACCAGTAAGCCGGGCCCAATTTGGCCCGTAATGCGATTATCGACGGTGACGGAGGCTTCGCGAACGCGCTGAATTACGAGACGCATTAGTAAGGGGTAGTTCGGTTGAGTGAATAGAGCGTCCTGCCGCGCTTTTACCGCTTGATTTTCAGGCTATCCAAGTGGTGTTGGAAGCGCCGGGCATTGAGTTTATGTTCGGCAAAGGTTTCGGCAAAATCGGAAAAGCCGCTGCCATCGGGGCGTGCGCAAAAAAATATAAACTTGTGGTGCGCCGGGCGCAGCACCGCGTCTAGGGCTTGGGGGTAGGGCGTGGTGATGGGGCCGGGGGGTAGGCCCTTGTGCCGGTACGTATTGTAGGGCGAATCGACTTTTTTATCCACGTTGAGCACGCGCTTGCGGGTGCCTAGGCCGTGCAGCGGCCACAGCAACGTGGGGTCGGCTTGCAGCGGCTGGCCCCGGCGCAGGCGGTTGAGGTACACGCCCGCGATAAGCGGCTTGTCGGTGGGCTGGGCCGTTTCGCGCTGCACGATGCTGGCTAGCACCGCCACTTGCACCTTGCTCATCTTCAACGAATCAGCCTCGTGCAAGCGGGTAGCAGTCCAGAAGCGTCGGTGCCGGGCCGCCACCGAGTCGAGGAACGCTGCTGCCGTTGTGGGCCACACTAACCGCAGCTGCCCCGGAATGAACAGCGTGCGCACCGTGGCCGTATCGAGGCCGAAGTGGCTGACCAGGTACGCGTTATCAATCAGCAACTGATGCAGCTGGGTGGTGTCGGTATTGAGCTGGCGGCCGGCTTGGCGGGGCAGTTGCGGCAGGTAGTTGAAGGGCTTGAGGGTGAAAGCCAGTGTATCCTGGCGGCCGCTGGCCAGCAGCTGCACCAGGGCCAGGTTGCCCGCGCCGGCCGGCAGCGTGTAGCGGCCGGGCTGCACGGGGTGGGCCGGCGTGCCGTAGCCACGCCAGCGCGCGACCCAGGCAAACGTCTGGTAGCGTTCGAGTTGGCCGGGCCGCCGCAGCGAGTCGAGCACGGCGTTCAGCCCTACCCCCCGCCGAATGTAGAGGTAGGCGGGGCCTTCTACAGCCGTTGGCACGTTGGGCCGCAGCAATACGTGGTAAAGTGCAGCCGCGGCGCCCAGCACCAGGCTCAGCACCACGCCCGCCACCAGCAGGGCCAGCCGCCCGCGCGCCGGCCGGGGCGCCGGGGGCGGAGCTGGGGGCAGCACTGGCGGTAGGGAGGGGGTAGGGTCAGTCATGCGGGAAAGCGGCGGGCCGCGGCCCGGCTTCAAAAGTAACCCCAGCCGGGCGGCCCGGGCCCTAGCGCCGCTGCAAGCGGTAGCAAAGACCCACCGTGAGTAGCCACCGGTCGGGCCGCCACGGTACCTCTGCAGTGGGCTGGCCGGCGAGGTACACCTGCGCTTCGGCGGCGGGCAGGGGTAAAATGGCGGTATTGGCTACGCTAAAAAACCCTTCGTCCGTTTCCTGCAAGCGGAGCTGCGAGCGGGTGCGCAGCGGCAGCAGGTAGCCCAGGTCAGCAGCCAAGTCGAGTTGGTGGCCCAGTTCCAGGGCCAGGCCCAGCTTGGGCTGCAGGGCGGTGGTTTGGGTTTGCAGGGCCAGTGTCAAGCTGCTGGCAGCCAAGTGCGTACCAGCCAGTTGCAAATCTGCGTCGGGGTTGTCGAAGGTGCCGAGCGAGCGGCCCACTGCCTGCCGCACATAGCCCAGTCCTACCCTGCCCCACAGTGGCCGGCCGCGCGGGTTCAGGTTGCGGGCGTAAGTTAGGCCCGCTTCCCACCCCTCCCCTTGCAGCTGCCCCCCTAGCAGGCTGCGCTGAAACCCATACGCCGCCAGCGACTTCGTGACGGCTACCTGCGCCCCAAAGCCGAAGTAGCAGGCTACTGCTGGCTTGTTCGTAGTTGCCTGGCCATCGGCCCGAAAGGCCGAGCCTACCGGTGCTACCACGGCCCGTGCCACCGCGCCCGGCCCCGTTAGCGGCAGCAAACCAGCCGCGTACGTATAGCTAAGCCGGCGAGCCACTTGGCCCAGCCACGGGCGGCGGGGGGCGGGCGGCGCAGGGGCCGGCAGCGTATCAGCCGCGGGCCGCGCTGCCTGGGCTAGCAGGTCGAGCCGCAACTGGGTAGGCGGCAGGCTGATGGTATAGTGGTTCCAGAAGGCCGAATCGTAGGGGGTAGGGCTGGCCAGAAAAATGTCGGCGTACTGAGTGCGCTCGCGGTAAGTAGGCGGCGGGGTCTGTGCCGTGTCGATGGCCGTGGTCAGGTACTCGGCTAGGTGGCGCCGCACGTGGCCCGCCAGTGGCTCGCCTAACGTATTATACCACACGCTTTTGAGGTGGTAGCGCCCGGCGTAACGCTGGTAGTCAACCCGATAGGCGCGCTCCGTGGCCCTAAACAACAGCACCCGCTCGCGCCGAATGCCCGTTGGCGTGCGGTGCCATTCGGCCCCCAAAAAAGCGTAGCTCTGCTCGTCGATGTAGAGTTGGCCCGCAAAATTAGCCCGGTTGGTACCCGGCCGGGGCTCGAAAGTGATAACATATACCGCCCGCCCCTGAAACGTAGTTTGGGGACTAAAACGGTACTGATAATCCTTGAAATGCGCGGCGCTGATAAACTCGGCCCGGCTGTGCACAAAGTCGAAGCGATGCGGAATAAACGGCCCCGCTATCCAGTTGATGGGGGGTAGGGCCGCCCCGGGCTGGCGCGGGCGCAAGTCTACTTTGCGCGCTTGCAGCACTTGCACGTCGCCTTGGTCGCGCGGGCGGGGGTAGGGGGGCTTGCGCACCAGCAGCACGCCTTCGGCCAGGTACTCGTAGGTGTGGGCCGTGGCATCTTCGTCCGACTCGCGTAGGAAACCCGTGAGCCGCGTTGGCCGCACCGGGTAGTTTTGCGCAATGCGCGCCACGGCCTCCCGAATAATACTTGTAGCCGACGACGTGATGGCCACTGTACCCAGCCCGGCGGGGTTACTACTCAGCTCGATGCGCAGTTCGGGGCCGGGCAAGGGGGGTAGGGCCCGCATGTAGCGGCGGTAGCCCAGCAGTGCCACTTCGAGCTCGCTGGCTTGGTAGGCGGCCGGCACGCGCAGCGCAAACCGGCCATCGCTATTAGTACTCGTACCTAGCTTGTTGCCCCCAATACCTACCTGCGCATTCGGGATGGGCTGGTGCGTACCGGCATCGAGCACGAGGCCACGCAGCACGGCATCTTGCGCGGCGGCGGGCAGGCTCACACTGAGCAGCATCAGCCACAAAGCGGTATAAAAAAGAACGTCCTGCTGAGCTGGTCGAAGCACCGCTACTGCCTGTACTAGGGTTGAAACCCTGACGGTGGGGTAGAGATGCTTCGACCAGCTCAGCATGACGTTCCTATCATTAACAGCTTACCGTTAACTATTTATCAGCAACTCCTACCCTACCAAAGGCTCGGCTAGCTCGGCAGTCGAGAGGCCATGTTGGGAGGCGGTTTCCGCTAGCAACTGGCGCTGCCAGGGGCGCAGCGCTACCAAGCTACCCTGCTCCACTACGTCGCCAATGAGCCGGTTGCTGAGCACAGTATTAGCCAGTACGGGGCTAAAATCGGTGCTTAAGTGGTTTTTGAGAGCGGTGAGCAGCGCTTCGCGGGCTTCGGCGCGGGCGGCAGCGGGGCCCCCGAAACGCCGCCGAAACGGCTGTGGGCGACGCTGGTCGGCGGGCAGCGGGCCATCGGGCGCCAAGTCGGCAGTGGCCAGCGCCACCAACTCGTCGGCAAAGGGCGCACGCTTGAGGTCGGGGTGCAGGCCACCGGCTCCGCGCAAAGCGCCGTGTGAGGCAATGGGCTGGCGCGTGAGCTCTACCAAACGGTCGTTGCTGAGCACCATGTAGCTGGGCCGGTCGAGCTGGCGCGCCACGCGGTCGCGCAGGGCAAATAGCTCCCGAAACAACGGCAGCTCGTCGGGCGCAATGCGGTACTTGCCAGCTAGGCGCAAGTGCGGGCGCAGCTCGCCGCGGCCGTAGCGCACGGCCTCCAGCGCGTGGTTTTCTTCGGCGGCCCACTGGGCCCTACCCTGCTCTTGGAGGCGCACGGCCAGGCGGTCGGTCAACTCAAATAGGTAGAGCACGTCGTTGGCAGCGTACTCCTTTTGGGCTTCGGTGAGGGGGCGCTTCAGCCAGTTCGATTTCTGCTCGCCCTTGTCAACCTCAAAGCCTAACTCGCTCTGAATGAGCCGACCCAACGAGATATTATTATCCTCCAAAGCCAGGAGTGTGAACTGCACACTGGTATCGACGATGTTGCGGCAATGCACGTCGAACAGCTCGTCGAGCAGCAAAATATCCGACTTGCAGGAGTGAAACACCTTGGCCACGGCTGGGTCGCGGCACACGGCAAACAATGGCTCTAGCCCGGCGGCCATTTCGGGCTCTAGTGGCAGCGGGTCAATTAAATAAACCTGCTCGCCATCAAATACCTGAATAAGCGCCAGGTGGCGGCCGTAGCGGTAGCGGTTGTCGTCAAATTCCAGGTCGATGCCGATGCGCGGCAGCGTGGCGAGGTGGGCGGCCACATCGGCCACCTGGGCCGCCGTGGTGAGGTAGTGAATGGTGCTCATGCGTGCGGCAAAGGTACGGGGCCTAGCCTATGCCGCCGTACCGCTTTGGGGCTAATGTAACAGGCTGAAAGAGCCTTTTCTCTGTTTACACTATTTTTTTATAAATACCCTAAAATGCAGGGGTAAGCTTATTCTTAAATCCTATTTATTACGGATTAACCCCTATTTATTTTAGGCTATTTTACCAAGATTTAGTAAAATCTTGATTTACCCTCCCTTTATTTGCACCTACCCGCTCAGTTTATTTAAGGTTTAATTATCACTTCACCATCTTCTTGACTACTACCCTATGCGAAACCTTTTTACTCCCTTACTAGTGATGGCGGCTTTGCCAGCGTTTGCCCAGACGCAGGCGGTAACTGGCCACGTCATCGGCTCCGATGGGGTGCCGGTGCCGGGCGCTACCATTGTCGAGCGCGGCACTACCAACGGCGTAACTAGCAATGCCGATGGCGCCTTCTCGCTCTCGGTGCAGCCTCAGGCTACGCTGGTTATCAGCTCGGTAGGCTACACCAGCCAGACGGTGGCCGTGGGCAGCCGCCGCACCATTGATGTAACGCTGGCCGCCAGCGCTACCGACCTGGCCGAAGCCGTGGTGGTTGGCTACGGCACCCAAACCAAGGCCGACCTCACGGGCTCGGTAGCGCAGCTGTCGAGCAAAGAGGTAGGCAACCAGCCGGTGCAATCGTTCGAGCAGTCCATTCAGGGCAAGGCAGCGGGGGTATTTATCGAAAGCAGCAGCGGCAAGCTAGGCCAGGGCATCCGGGTGCGGGTGCGGGGGGTATCGAGCATCAGCGGGGGCACGCAGCCGCTGTACGTGGTGGATGGGGTGCCCGTAGTGGCCGATAACCTGTCATCCACTACGGCCACAACCAACCCCATTGCCGATATCAACCCCAATGACATCGAGAGCATTTCGGTGCTGAAAGACGGGTCGGCCTCGGCCATCTACGGCTCGCGAGCCACCAATGGGGTAGTGCTCATCACTACCAAGCGTGGTAAGGCCGGGGCTACGCGCTTCAACTTCAACGTGCAGGGCGGCTACAGCGAGCCTACGCACAAGCGCGAATTCTTGAACAGCCAAGAATACGTGACCTTGCTCACGGAGTCGCTCGTGAACCGCGGCACCACGTTTGCCGTGCCGGCCAATATTGCCAGCCGCCTCAGCGGCTACGCGGGCGGCGTAAGCGACCCGCTTACCTACAATACTGACTGGCAAGACCAGGTGCTGCAAAAGGCTGGCTTTCAGCAGTACGACTTCAATACCAGCGGCGGCACCGATAAAACCCGGTTTTACCTGTCGGGCCAGTACAGCAAGCAGAAGGGCATCATCGTCAGCAACCAATACGAGCGGATTGCCTCGCGCTTCAACATCGACCACCAGGCTACTAAGTGGCTGTCTTTTGGCCTCAATTTAACGGCCACGCGCTCGGTCAACAACCGGGTGCCCAACGACAACGCGTTCAGCACGCCGATGCAGATTGTGGCCCTAGCCCCCATTACGCCGCTCATCGACCCACGCTCGGGCCAGGTGAGCGGCGCGCTAGACCCCACTACGGGCCTGCCCAACACGGGCTTTCCTTTCTATTACAACCCCCTACTGAGTATTCAGGGGGGCTCATACATCACCACGGTGTACCGGCTGCTGGGCAACGTGTATGCCCAGGCCAAGCTGACCGAGGGCCTGCTATTTCGCTCGGAACTGGGCACCGATGTGTTGACCCAAAACGAGGAGCAGTACCTGAGCCGCGTCACGTCGCGCAATACGGGCAATACTAATGGCTACGCCTACAATGCCGCTACCAACGACGTAAAGCTGGTTTTAAACAACTACTTCTCGTATAAGAAGACGTTTGCCGAAGACCACGCGCTCGATGTTACCGTCGGCACCAGCTACGAATCCTCGACTATTAAAGGCAATAGCGTGACGGGCACCCAGTTTGCTTCGGATGCCTACCGCACCATCGACAACGCTTCGCAAATCACGGCGGGTACGTCTTACACTACGGGTTATACGCTGGTATCGTACTTTGCCCGGGCGTCCTACGCCTTCGCCGGCAAATACCTGGTAGGGGCCAGCAGCCGCATCGACGGCTCGTCACGCTTCGGCATCGAGCGGCGCTACGGTATTTTTCCGGCCGGCTCTATCGGGTGGCTCATATCGGAAGAGAGTTTCATGAAAAATAACCCTACCCTGAGCTTGCTCAAGGTGCGGGGGAGCATTGGCAAAACCGGCAACGCGGGCTTTCCCAACTTTGCTTCGCGCAGCCTGTGGACGGGCGCCAACGCGGGCTACGTCGGCACGCCGGGGCAGCGCCCCTATCAAATAGGCAACGATTTCCTGACCTGGGAATCGACGGTGCAATACGACGCGGGCCTAGAATACGGCTTATTTAATAACCGCATCAGCGGGGAGGTGGATATCTATCGCAAGAATACAACGGGCCTTTTGCTGGCGCAGCCCCTACCCGGCACTTCAGGCTTCTCGACCTATAATGCCAACGTGGGCAGCCTACGTAACCAAGGCATCGAGTTCACGCTGACTACACGCAACCTGGTAGGCGATTTCAACTGGACAACCAGCGTGAACGCTTCCATCAACCGCAACAAAGTGCTGGACCTGGCGGGCCCCGACATCCTGGGTAGCTTTCTCAACCGGGCGCAGGCGGGGCAGCCGCTGGGCGTGTTTGTTGGCCCCGAGTACGCCGGTGTAGACCCTGCCAACGGCAACGCGCTCTATTACCTGAACTCGGCCAACGCCGACGGTACTATCAACCGCAACACGACTACTAATATCAATCTGGCGGCCAACGTGCCCATCGGCAACCCCAACCCTACTTGGACGGGCGGTATCACCAACACCTTTAGCTTTAAAGGATTCGACTTGACGGCCACGCTGGTAGGCGTATTTGGCAACCAGATTTACGACGGTGGCGCGCCGTTCTTCTCGTCAAGCTTCAACAACGGCTTCGACAACCAGACGCGCGACCAGCTGAACCGCTGGCAGAAGCCAGGCG
Organism: Hymenobacter ginkgonis; assembly: GCF_009755225.1. Lineage (GTDB taxonomy): Bacteria > Bacteroidota > Bacteroidia > Cytophagales > Hymenobacteraceae > Hymenobacter > Hymenobacter ginkgonis. The sequence goes on along the minus strand of NZ_WQKZ01000002.1, from coordinate 1,234,357 downwards.
ACATTACCAACGTGCCCAAGGCTATCTATGGCGGCGGCAACGGCACCGGCCAGTCGTCGCGCTTTGTGCAAAACGGCGACTATGGCCGCCTGCGTTCGGTGCTGCTCGGCTACAACCTACCCAGCACCCTGGCCAAGCGGGCCTACCTGCAGTCGGCCCGCATATTTGTGCAAGGCTACAACCTGCTGACTTTCACTAAATACACCGGCTGGGACCCCGAAGTGAGCGCCGACTACGTGACGGGTGGCACTAACGGCTCGAGCAACAACATCAGCCAGGGTATCAGCTTCTACACCGCGCCGCAGGCTCGCACCTACACCATTGGCCTCAACCTGGGATTCTAGGCCGTGCCGCGCGCTTTTCTCCCTCTTTAGCCTCTATTATTATGAAGAAGATAGTACCCGGCCTGTTGGCCATGGCCCTGCTGGCCGCGGCCCTGCCCAGCTGCAACAACAAGCTCAACGTTCAACCCGTTACGTACATAGATACGTCCACAGCCTTCAACAACGCCAGCGATGTGCAGGCGGCGCTGGTAGGCTGCTACACGGGTCTGCAAAGCGTCAACCTCTACGGCGGCTACCTCCAGCTGATGACGGACCTGCTGGCCGATAACGGCGACGAGAGCTTCGTGGGCACGTTTACGCAGCCCCAAGAGGCCCAGCGCAAAACGCTGCTCATCACCAACTCGCAGGTGAGCGCAACCTGGCTGAGTGCCTACGACGTTATCAACCGCACCAACAACGTGCTGGCCAACCTCAGCAAGCTTAGCACACCAGCCCAGCAAGCCAGCGTAGAAGGCGAAGCCAAATTCATCCGTAGCCTGGTTTATTTTGACTTGGTGCGCATGTTTGGCCGGGCCTGGAACGATGGCACGCCCGCCAGCAACCCGGGCGTCCCGCTGGTACTGGCGCCAACCCTCACGGCGGCCGACGCGCTGCCTGTGGCGCGCAACACCGTGGCTGACGTGTATACCCAAATTATTACCGACTTGACCACCGCCGAAGCCCGCCTAATTACCGGTGGCGGCCTCAACTCGTTTTCGGCCTCGCGCTATGCTTGCGCGGCGCTGCTGGCGCGGGTGTACCTGCAGCAAGGCGACTTCGCCAACGCCGCCGCCGCCGCCAACCGGGCGCTGGCCACTACTTCGCTCGGACTCAATCCTTTTTACGGCGCAAATTTTGGGTTTACGACGGCCAACGTTTCGGCCGCAACTATTTCCATCACCACGAACACCAACACGATTGAAGATATTTTTGCTATTCAAGTTACGGCCCAAAGCGGTACTAACCAGCTAAATACCTTCTACGCCCGCAACCGCCGGGCCGATGTGACGGTGCTACCGCAGTTCACCAGCTTGTTTGAAACCGGTGATAGCCGCGCGCTGCTCTACACCCCCGCCACAGCCTCCGTTGCCTCCTACACCCGCAAGTACGACGCGCTGTATGGCAACGTTAAACTCATTCGCGTGGACGAGATGCTGCTGACCCGGGCCGAAGCCAACTTCCGGGCCGGGGGCACCCCGGTGGGAGCTACCCCCCTCGCCGACGTCAACGCGGTGCGCACCCGCGCGGGCCTGCCAGCCCTGGCTACCGTCACGCTGGCGGCTATTCTTAAAGAACGCCGCCTTGAATTAGCTTTCGAAGGCTTCCGCCTCGGCGACCTCAAGCGCAACCAAGAAACGACGGTTGACCCTCTTACCAACGCCAGCATTCCGTGGAATGCCAGCCGCTTGGTATTCCCCATCCCCTTCCGCGAAATCAACGTCAACCCCAATTTGGTGCAGAACGCCGGGTACTAGCCCAGCCCCTTTCCCCTCCTACCTCCCGCAAGTGGCCCCAAGGACTCGGAGCCGCTTGCGGGAGGTAGGAGGGGAAAGGGTGCTTAGCGTCTGGCAGCAAAGTAGCCGCGGCAGCGTTTGGGCGATGCCAGAAAAGCCTACCTCGCCATGTCTTGCGCATCGCGGAGTTGCTATAACCCAAGTCCTAATATAACGCAAGTCCTATCGGCCTGCGCTGCGCCGACCCAGCCGCCAGCTAGGTCTGTTTGCAGCTATTAACCAAGCTACTAGGTGAAAGCGAAATCGTGGCGGAATAAGCCACCAACTATTTTTCAAGGCTGAAAATACCGCAATCGTTTGCATAAACGATTGCGGTATTTTCATTCCTGGCCTTCCGGAAAACGGGTGTTTTTTTCTTGTTTATCGCTACTACCTTCCAAGTAAAATTATTTTCAGGCCTGGCCAAGTAGGCGCCAGGGCAGCGGTTTTGCCTGTCCGCCCCCTGGGTACAGTTCTATTTTACTCATAAGGTGATTACTTATTACCTAGCTGCATAAAGCATGTTTATATAAAACACTTAGTATTTAACTCCATTTTCCGTCCGCCACTACTGCTTTGCCTATGAGAAATACGCGCAATTCTTAGTACACCTACCCACCCAATTTGCACTTATTATGAATTCATTTTTTTTCTCTTTTTGTGGTAAAACCTCTACCTGGAAGGCCCAAACGGCGCTCGCAACCGCAGCCCTAAGTTTGCTGAGCCTGCGTTCCTTTGCGCAAACCCCGCTTGTGTACTCTGCCGAAAATACGGGGGGTAGCTGCGCCGCGCCGCCGCTGCCCACTTTTGCTCAACTGCCTGCCATTCAGCCGTTGCCAGACCCTTTTTTGTGGGCCGATGGCCGGGGGCGCACCACCAATTTCAGCGATTGGGAATGCCGGCGCAACGAAATCAAAGCCCAAATCGAAAATTACGAGATAGGCACCAAGCCCGTTAAGCCCCAGACCATTACGGCCATCTATACCGCCGGCACGGGCACGGCGGGCACGCTCACCGTGAACGTAACGGTGAACGGCAAGACGGCCACCCTGACTTCGCAGGTTGTGCTGCCCACGGGCGCGGGCCCATTTCCGGCCGTGATTGGCATGAACAGCCCCACTGGCAGCGTTCCGGCGGCGGTTTTCACTGGCCGCAACGTGGCCACCATCCAGTACAACCACAACAACGTCACGACTTATGGCAACCCGCAGCTGACGGACCCTTTCTACCAGCTCTACCCCGACCACGACTTGTCTAACTCGGGGCAGTACGCGGCTTGGTCGTGGGGCGTGAGCCGCCTCATCGACGGCTTGGAGCTAGTGCAGGCTAGCCTACCCATCGACCTGAAGCATATTGGCGTTACGGGTTGCTCCTACGCCGGCAAGATGGCCCTTTTTGCCGGTGCCCTCGACGAGCGCATCGCCCTAACCATTGCCCAAGAATCGGGGGGTGGGGGCGCGCCCGCCTGGCGCGTATCCGAAACCCTGGGCGGAGTAGAAAAGCTGGATGCCACAGACTATAACTGGTTTAAGGACGACATGAAGCAGTTTGCTACCACCAACGTGCCAAAGCTGCCCCATGACCACCACGAGCTGATGGCCATGGTGGCGCCTCGCGCGCTACTAGTAACGGGCAACACCGATTTTGAGTGGCTGGCCAACCCTTCCGCCTACGTTTCGGCCCGGGCCACGCACGAGGTGTACAAAACGTTTGGCTTGGGCGACCGGTTTGGCTTTTACATCGACGGCGGCCACAACCACTGCGCCGTGCCCACCGCCCAAGTGCCCGTGATGCAGGCTTTTGTAGACAAGTTTTTGCTGGGCAATACCACCGTCAGCACCGACTATACCACCAACCCCTACCCCGCAGTAGATTACCAACGCTGGTACAAGTGGTGGGGTACGGGCAACCCCGTTTTGGCGCCGTTGCCGCCCGAGCCGCTCGGCAAAAGAATCTGGCTAGAAGCCGAGTGCGCCACGGTGGGGGCAGGTTGGGAAACCTTGAAGGACGCCGACGCCTCCAACGGCACCTATGTGAAAGTAAAAAGCGGCCTCAGCAGCCCCACTACGGCCCCGGCCGATGCCGCAGCCGCCCTGGTTATGCCCTTTACCACGGACAGTGCCGGCACGTATAATTTTCTGGCCCGGCTCAGCGTACCCACGGCTGATGATTTTAGCTACTGGCTGAAGATTGACAACAATGCTTATCAAGCCGTTGGCAGCCAACTTCTAAACAATACCGGCTTTGAAAACGGGCTCACGGGCTGGACCACCCTGAATTCGACTGGCGCTACCATTTCGGCCAATACCGTGGCGGCGGATGCCCATACCGGCAGCGGCTCGCTGAAAGTAGTTAACCCTACCCCCCAGCCCGGCAGCCAGTGGAAAGTACAAGTGTCGAGCGCCGCATTTGCGACCACCGTCGGCAAGCAGTACGTGATATCATACTGGGTGAAAGCGGCGGCAGCAGGCGGCTCCATCCGAATTTCTACCGGGCCCTCCGGCGCGCAGTACCAAGCCGACCAACCTATCGGCACGGCGTGGCAGCAGGTTTCCTGGACTATCACCGCGACCCTGGCTTCCACTACTTTTCTGTTTGATATGGGGCAGGTGGCCAACACCTACTACATTGATGACGCCAGCGTAAAAGAAGTGGGCGCCGATGGCTGGCGCTGGGTAAAGCTGAGAGATGCCGTGCTGCCCATCGGGGCGCACACTCTCACCATTGGCTACAATGCCGGGGGCAGCGCCAAGTTGGATAAGATGCTGGTTACCACCTCCAATGCTGTAATTACTGGCGTAGGCTCTACGGCCAACAATTGCGGTGTCGTCACGGCTACTGTTAGTGCGGCGACCAGCAATGGCATCGAAGTTTATCCAAACCCTGCCACCGACAAAATCAACATTAAGTTAGAAGCTAACCTGCTGAATGTAAAAAGCATAGAAATGATTGACGTGGTAGGCCGGGTGCTGTCGCGGGTGAGCGTAGGCAAGCAAACTACACTCACCATCCCCAGCGACAAGTTTAAGCCCGGCGTTTACGTGGTTCGCTTCAACGGCGACGTGGTAACCACCCAACGCGTAGCTATTCAATAACTTGCCAATAAAAATTTCCCATCCTAGTGGGAAGTTTTACAACCAGTTGGTGGTTTTTAACGCCAAAAGCATCATTCCTGGCAGCTGCCTAGCTGCCGGGAATGATGCTTTTTATTTGCTGCTTAGGGGCCACTGCACGGGCGGCCATGCTTTGGCAAAGCCGCTATGAGCGCACCCCGGCTGACCATAGCGCAGAGCTACGGTGGCTGATTTTCGTTATTACGTTGGCCTACCCCCTGTACCCAGGCACGGGCTCAGTCCTCGTCTTCATCCCCGTAGCGGGCGTCAAAGTCTACTTCTCGGGCTAGGTCCACGGCCTCAAACTCTACCTGGGCTAGAAAATCGGGCGAGTCAGCGTCGAGGGTGCGGGCAAAGAGGTCGAGCAACGCCTCCCCTTCATCGTTGACGTAGAGGTTGGTATAAATCTGCTCGAAAAGCTTGTTTTCTTTGCCAATCTGCTTGTCAATTTCCTGCGGCGACGCGGCGGTATTAAGGGCGCGGTGCAACACATCGGCGGCGGCGCGGGCTTCGGCATGGTCGCCGAGGTCGCCGAGCATCCGCAGCAAACTCAGGGCCACGCCCAAGCGCCATTGCTCGAAGCGGAAAGGCTGCTCGCGCGCACCTGCGGCCTCGAAGGCGGGGTAGGCGCCCAGCGTGGCGGGCGTCAGGTAGTGGGCCACGTCGGCGGGGGTGCGGAAGGCGAGGCGGAGGAGCGTTTCGTAGGTCGTCATTAATCGCAGATTAAGCAGATTATACCGATTGCGCAGATTCGATTGGCGCGGGTTGGTAGTTTAGAAGGGGGTAGGGCTGAGGAGCGCGCTTATGCGAAAATTTGACGCTTACCTTTTAATTGCCAATCATTTAGGCAAAAACCTGCCACACCAGCAGCGAGGCTGCGTAAGCCAGGCCCGTCATGTACACGAGTTGGCCCAGGGGCCAGCGCCAGCTTTTGGTTTCGCGGTACGTAACGGCCAGCGTGCTCATGCACTGCATAGCAAAAACGTAGAATACCAACAGCGACAGCGCCCGCACCGGCGTAAAAAACGGCTGGCCCTGCAAGTCCTTCTCGGCCGCTAGCTTTTGCTGCACGGTGCCCAAGTCGGCGTCCTGGCCCACGCTGTAGATGGTGCTCATGGTACCCACAAACACCTCGCGCGCCGCAAAGGAAGTGAGCAGGGCAATGCCGATTTTCCAGTCGAAGCCGAGCGGGCGGATGGCAGGCTCTATCACGTGCCCAAACGTGCCGGCATAGGAGGTTTCGAGGCGGGCAGACGCTACCCGGCGCTCCAGTTCGGAGCCCGGCCAGCGCTGGGTAATGGCGGCTTGTTTTACCTGCGCCTCGGCTTGGTCTTGGCGGTTGCCGGGGCCATAGCTGGCCAGCACCCACAGCAGCACCGAGATGGCAATAATCACCTTACCAGCCTGGAATATAAAGGCTTTCACCTTTTCCACGATGGTCAGGCCCACGTTTTTCCAGCGCGGCCAGCGGTACACCGGAAACTCCATAATGAAGTAGCTGCGCTCGCGGGCTTTCAACACTTTTTTCAGGATGAAGGCCGAAATAAGCGCCGAGCTCAAGCCTAGTAGGTACAGGCCCATCAGCACGAGCCCGCGCATGTTGAACACGCCGAGCCAGGCCTCATCGGGCACTACCAGCGCTACCAGCACCGTGTACACCGGAATGCGCGCTGAGCACGACATCAACGGCGTCACAAAAATGGTCAGCATTCGGTCTTTCCAGCTCTCAATGGTGCGCGCCCCCATGATGGCCGGCACGGCGCAGGCCAGCCCCGAAATGAGCGGCACCACACTTTTGCCGCTCAGCCCAAAGGGCCGCATCAGCTTGTCCATGAGGAAGGTAACGCGGGCCATGTAGCCGGTTTCTTCCAGCACCGCCAAGAAGGCAAAGAGCAGGGCAATCTGCGGAATAAAAATCAGCACGCCACCCAGCCCGGCAATCACGCCCTCGGTGAGCAAGCGCACCAACGGCCCGTGAAAATTGGCCTGAATCACCGCGCTTAGCGCCGAAATGCCCCGGTCAATCAAGTCCATCGGGTACTGCGCCCAGGCGAAAATGGCCTGAAAAAGCAAGAACAGCACACTCAGAAAAATGAGGTAGCCGAATACGCGGTGCGTCAGTACCTTATCAATGCGGTTGGAAGCGGGCTCGCGGCGCTCGGTGCGCGTCACGGTCACGGTGTCGAGCAGCAGCTCGTTGATGCGGGCGTAGCGGCCCACCGTTTCCTCGGCCTGCCGGGCGGTGGCATCGAAGGCAAATTTTTCGGTGAGGCGGGCCAGAAACTCGCGGTCGGTTTCCGTGAGGAAGTGCAGGTGCTGAAACTGGTGCGCGTAGTGCAGCGCCAAGTAATCGTTGTGCAGCCCAAAGTGCGCCCGCACCTCATTCACCAGCGCCTGCACGGTAGCATCGGGCTGCCAAAAGCGCAACGCCGGCGGCGCGGCCAAGCGCTCGGCCATCACAATACGCAGCGCAGCCATCCCTACCCCCTTGCGGGCGTTCATGGGCACCACGGGTACACCGAGCTCGCGCTCCAGCGTGGGCAGGTCGATGGTGATGCCGCGCTCGGCGGCCACGTCCGTCATGTTCAGGGCTAGAATGGCCGGCAGGCCCAGGTCGGCGAGCTGCGAAAAAAGCAGCAGGCTGCGGCGCAGGTTGCTAGCATCCACCGTCACCACCACAAAGTCGGGGTAGTCGGGCGAGCTAGGGTTGTAGAGCAGGTCGGCAATGACCTGCTCGTCCAGGCTTTTGGGGTAGAGCGAGTACGTGCCGGGTAGGTCGATAACCTCGGCCCGGCGCTCGCCACCGAGCTGTGCCACGCCGGTTTTGCGGTCTACCGTGACGCCCGGAAAGTTGCCGACCTTCTGGTTGAGTCCCGTAAGCTGGTTAAAAAGCGACGTTTTGCCCGAGTTGGGGTTGCCGATGAGCGCGAGGCGGGGTAGGCGCTCCTGTGCCGGCGCCGCGCCCGTAGTGCCGGGTTGCGGCGGAGCTTGCCGTAATTCCTGGGTTGCTCCCGCCATGGGGTCGGTTAGTCTTTAAGCTGAATGGTAAGGGCTTCGCTCACGCGCAGCGACAAGGTGTATTCCTCATCGCCTAGCATCAGCATTAGGGGGTCGCCGAGGGGCGCGCGGCCAGTCAGGCGCACCTGCGTACCCGGAATGCAGCCCATTTCGAGGAGCTTCAGGGCCATTTGGGGGTCTTTGAGGCAGCACACGGTAGCCGTTTCACCCATTTTTAGGTCGTTGGCAGTGCGCCGGCCGGCGCTTAGTGGCTGCTGGGCAGCCGAGGCAGATTTGCGACGGAAGATAGCCAAAATGAGCCGGGGATACTATTTAGATTTAATTCAAACAAAGATACAACCCGCGGGCAGCACTTGCAGCAAAAGCCCGCGCCTGGCAGCTTTTGCCTGTTGCATGGGGGTAGCAAACGGGCTCGCTAGCCGTTGTTAACCGCTGCCGTAGTCTACTTATCAAGCGTTCAAACGAACGGGATAGTTAGCTATTGACAGCTAGCACATATTTTTGCATTAGCAAGCTCTAAATCTACTTACAAATGTTAAAACGCCTACTTTATTTTGTATTATTTACATGCGCCACTCTACAAGTAGCGCAGGCTCAGACGACCCCAGCCGCGGCCGTCCCCATGATTTCGGGCCGTATTATCGACAAAACGACGAAGGAGCCATTGCCTTTCACTTCGTTCAGCCTGAAAGATGAACAAACCGGCGCGCTCAGCAATGAGTTCGGGGTGTTTCAACTACCGGCACCCACCAAGAATGAGACGGACTCGCTCATTGTGATGGCGCTGGGCTACGAGCACTTGGCCATTTTGGTGCGCAAAGGCCAAACCATGGATAAAATGGTGCTGGAAGTGGCCCGCCGAGCTGTAGCGCTGCAAAACGTGGTAGTAAAAGGCGGCAAAGTAAAAAACCTGGGCCTGGGGGCTACCGCCAACAAGCCCGGCGAGGGCCTGCTGCAAGGCCAGCCGGGTAGCCAGTGCGCATTTTTTGTTAAGAATGATAAAAACAAACGCCTCGGCAACATCCGCTCGGTGTCGTTTTACATCGGCGAAAACGGTTTTCCGCGCGAGCCGTTTCGGGTGCGCCTTTACAAGGCCGATGGCAACTACAATGCGCCTAATACTGATATCCTGACCGACAACGTGGTGGTATCGGCAGCCAAAGGCGGCCAGTGGTACACCGTGGACCTGACGCCCTACAACGTGGTGGCGCCCGAGGAGGGCTTCTTCGTGGCGATGGAATGGATTGTGAGCGGCGATAAGTTCTTCAATACCAACTTTATGGATGATAACTACACGCCCTACGGCCAAATTATGCGCCCTACCTTCGAGTTTAAAGAAAGCCGCACCTGGAACTTCTCCATTGGCAAAGGCTGGAACTTGCTCACGCTATCCAACGGCGAAGGCCAGCACTATAATGCCATGATTAAGGCCGAAGTAGACATGATAAAGTAAGCCCAACCGGGCCCTGAGTAGCTTCTCAAAAAGGCGCGCTGGCAACTAGCCAGGGCGCCTTTTTGCTGTGGCCCTACCCCTACATTTTGAGCTGAGCAACCAGCCACTGGCGCAGCAGGTTTTCGACGGGTAGGGCAATGATGGGCTTCATCTCGCCGCTGAGCATCGTCCACTCTATCTGGGGTGGCTGCAGTAGGTGGTTGATGCCGCGCGGCCGCAGCACGGTTACGGCGTGGTTGCCGGCGCTGCGCAGCTCGCGCTCGAGCACCGCCAGGTGCTGGGCGGGCGGCGCCTGCTCATCGAGTTGCCCCGTAATGAGCAACACCGGGCAGTGCACCATATTCAGGGTTTCGAGGGGGTCGAAGGACAAAAAAGCGCGGTGCCACGGTGTGAGCAACGCCGCGGCCTGGGTTTGCGCCACCCCCGGCGCTAGGCCAGGGTCGGTTTGCTGCAGCAGGTTGGCGGCCATGGTTTGGGTTTGCTTTAGGTCGGTGGGGTAGCGGATAATATCGTAGAGCAGGCGCTGGCGGCTCAGGCGCTGGTCGAGCTGGGGCTGGGGCACCTTGCGGGCCCGCAGCAAGGCGGCTTGCTGCAGCAGCAGGGTTTCGTAGCCGGGTTGACCATAAGCCCCCAGGCCCACTACAAAGGCTGGCGCCACTGGCTGCTCGGCTACCAGCAGCGCTACGTTGGCGCCCTCGCCGTGGCCCAGCAGCCCCAGGCGCAGCAAGTCTACCTCGGGGCGGGTGCGCATAAAGTTGAGGGCCGCCTGCACATCGCCGGCCCGGTGGGTGGGGGTAGCCGCCGCATTGCTGCCCTCCGAATGCCCTACCCCCCGGTCGTCGAAGCGCAACACGGCCACGCCGTGGCGCGTGAGGTAGTCGGCCAGTGAGCCCAAGAGGCGGTAGCTCAGCAGGCTGGTCATGGGGTCGAGTTCGCCCTTGGTGGGGGGTAGGCCGTCGCGGTCCTGCTCGCCCAGGTCCGACACCAGTACCACCGCCGGAAAAGGCCCCGGCCCCGCCGGCACCGTGAGGGTCCCCGCCAGCCGCAGCCGCGCCGTAAAATTCGGAAACGCCACGTCTTCCTCGCGGTAGGGCGGCGGCAGGCGGCCCATGGGGGCCGTGGCAGAAGGCAACGCCGAATGCCGCAATACCAGCGGCGTGCGCTGCCCCGGCCGGCACCACAGGCCACTCAACTGCTCGCCATCGGCCGAGCGGCGGGCCAGCAGCCGCCCGCCCAACTGAGGCACCAGCAGCAGCACCGAATCGGTGCCCGCGGGTTCTTTCACTTCGGTGGCCACGCGGGCCAGCTTTTGCGCAGGCACATCGAGCGCTGCGAAGTAGTGCCCCCCGGTCAGCGTTACTAGGCTGAAGCTAATGGCTGCCTCGCCGTCCGAGGCAGGTAGCAGGCCCTGCCACAAGCCTTCGAGCCGCCCGGGTTGGTTGCGCGGCGGGGCGGCAGGCTGTTGGGCAGCGGCATTTTTAATAACCAGAAAAAATACAATACCAACCCGCCGCGCAACGTACAAAAACTTCATGCTATGATTATACTATTTATCGCCTAGCAAAGCGCACTTGCTACCCCGATAAACAGCGCAGAAGGTGAAACCCAGATTGTAACAGTTTTGCTGCAAGGTAAAACAAAGTTATCGAGCTAAAAAACTGACAGTCCAGCTTACTAGGGTTTACCTAGCCAGAAATTGGCCTGGCACCGGTGCGAAGCCAGTTGCCAGCTCACGTTGAAACTAGGGGGTAGGAAGCGCCCGTAGAAATTTCCGATTTCTTGCGTTAATTTCGTGAGCTAGTTTGTTAAATTTGTGGGCCCAGCGTCATTTTTTACTTTTTAATTATGCTAAACCGATTACTCTTATTCCTGCTAACGCTATTCCTATTGCCCGCCGTCAGCTGGGCGCAAGAAGACCGTATTACGGGTCGTATTGTGGATGAAAAAACCCAGGACCCTATTCCGTTTGCTTCCATCAATTTGCGTGATGAGCAAACCGGCGCTCTCACCAATGAATATGGCTATTTCCAGCTAGCCATGCCCACCAAGGTTACCGAAGACTCGGTGATTGTGATGGCTCTGGGTTACAAAAGGACGGCGCTTTTTGTGAAGCGCGGCACCAATATGGAGGAGATAATTATCCAATTACCTAAGCAGGCGATTGCCCTGAGCAACGTGGATGTTTCGGCCAAAGGCTTGAAGCCAATGACGCTTGGCGCCCGCAGCAACTCGCCCGGCGCGGGCATGATTCAGGGTATGCCGGGCAGCCAGTACGCTTTCATGTGCAAGAATGAGAAGGCCAAGAAGCTGGGCGTTATTCGGTCGGTGTCGTTCTACATTGGCGAAAACGGCTTCCCTCGCGAGCCTTTCCGGGTGCGGCTATATAAGGCCAATGGCAACTACAATGCCCCCAACGAGGACATGCTCACGGAAAGCGTAATTGTGTCGGCGGCCCGCGGCGGCGAGTGGTTTACCGTCGACTTGTCGCCCTACAACCTGGTGGCGCCCGAGGAAGGCTTCTACGTGGCGATGGAATGGATTGTGAGCGGTGACAAGTTCTACACCACTAACTTTATGGATAACTACACGCCCTACGGCCAGATTTTGCGCCCCACGTTCGAGTTCAAAGACAGCCGGACCTGGAGCTACGCCATCGGCCGCGGCTGGAACTTGGTGACGCTCGCCAACAACGGCTCGCGCTTCAACGCCATGATGCGCGCTGAAGTTGACGCATATAAATAAGCAGCGCCGCTAAAGCTGCATTGTGCTGGTTTTGGTATTCGCTGACGCAACTCTTAAAGTTCTGTAAAACAAGAAAGCCACTCCTTTTGGAGTGGCTTTCTTGTTTACCTAGCTTAGCAGACTCTTTGCGTTAGCAAACGTCTGCGGACGCCGAAGCAGCGCCACTCGCCTATAGTTGGACTACTTAGCGGATTTGAACAGCAATTTCTACGCGGCGGTTTTCTTTGCGGCCGGCGGCCGTAGCATTGCTGGCCACGGGCTGCTCCTCGCCAAAGGCTTCGGTGCTGAGGTGGTCGGCGGGCATTTTATCGGTCGTTACGAGGTAGTTTTTCACGGCCTCGGCGCGCTGCTTGCTCAGGTCGCGGTTGTAGCTTTTATCGCCGCGCGAATCGGCAAAGCCCAGCACGCGCACATCTTTGCCAGGGTAGCGTTTAGCGATGGAGGCGCTGATTTGCTTCAGCGCTTCGGCCGCAGTGGGCTTGATGGTAGCCTTGTCGGTATCGAAGAGCACTTGCTCATCCACGCCGTACACCTGGTAGTCCTCGTTGCCGCGCACCGAGAGGCCGCTCAGGCTCACTTCGGGCAGCTTCACATCGGCCAGCTTAGCCTTGGTGAGGTCGAAAGCGTTGCTGATGGCGGCGCCAGTTTTGCTAGCGGCGCTATCGATGGCATTGGCGGCACCAGCGGCTACCTGGCCGGGCGTAGTGCCAGTGCGGGCCACCACAGCAGTATCGGCCGTGGCATCGCCGAGCGTATTTTTATCGTCTGACTTTTTGAGGTCGCTGCATCCGGTGGCCGAGGTGAGGGCAGCAGCAGCGAGCAGGGTGAGAAAGGACTTGTTCATGGGAATAGGGAAGGCACGGTGTGAAAGCCTCCGGCCGGGCATACGGCAAGCAGCGCGCTAGTGTTGGAAAAGCATTAGAAAGCAATCACTAAGCCCAAAACCACACCTTAACGGTTACAGAAGCTTACTCACTTACGAATACCCGCTTAACCCGCTCGCTCACGTTGGTCAGCAATTCATAGGGGATGGTGCCGATGCGCGCAGCCAGCTCGCTGATGTCGAGGCCGGCGCCAAATACCACGGCCACATCGCCAGGCTGTGCTTCGGGGATATCGGTCACGTCCACCATCAGCATATCCATGCACACCGAACCCACCACCGGCGCGCGGTGGCCGTGCAGCAGCACCAGCCCCGCGCCGTTGCCAAAGCGCCGGTCGTAGCCGTCGGCGTAGCCAATGGCCAGCGTGGCCACGCGCCGCTCGTGGGCGGTGGCGGCACCGCGGCGGCCGTAGCCCACGGTGGCGCCGGGGGGTAGGGTTTTGACCTGCGACACGGTAGTGCGCAACGTGCTCACGGGCAGCAAGTCGCTGGGCTGGGCATCGTCGCGGCCGGCCTCCACGCCGTAGAGGCCCACGCCCAGGCGCACCATATCGAACTGCGCCTCCGGGAAGCGCCGAATGCCCGCCGAGTTGAGCGCGTGCTTGAGCACGGAGTGGCCCAGCGCCTCCTCAATGGCGGCGGCCATGCGCCGGAAAGTGCTGAGCTGCTCGCGGGTAAACTCGTCGTGGGCGGGGTCGTCGGCGGCGGCCAGATGCGTCATGATGCCCGCTACGGGCAGGCGGTTGCGGTGGGCGCGCAGCAGCGCCAGCAGGCCGGGCAGGTCGTCTTCGGCAAAGCCCAGGCGGCGCATACCCGTGTCGAGCTTAAGGTGCAGGGGGGGTAGGGGGCCCTCGCCATCGGCGGTGGCCTCCTGGGTGGCGGCTAGGTAGTCGCGCAGGCGCTCCAGCGAGTAGATTTCGGGCTCCAGGCGGTAGCGGCGCAGCTGGCCAAAGCTGTCGGGTCCGGGGTTCAACACCATGATGGGCAGGCTGATACCGTTGTCGCGCAGTTGCTGGCCCTCGTCGGGGTAGGCCACGGCCAGGTAATCGGCCTTCTGAAATTCGAGCAGGCTAGCTACCTCATACGAGCCGCTGCCGTAGGCAAAGGCCTTCACCATCACCATGAGCTTGGTGCCCGGCCGTAGCTGGCGGCGGTAGTGCTGGAGGTTGTGCGTGAGCGCATCGAGGTTGACTTCGAGCACCGTGCCGTGCTGCAACTGCTGCAAAGCCGCCACCACCCGCTCAAACCCAAAGCGCCGCGCCCCTTTTATCAGAATGGTTTCGTTCTGGAAATCAGTCGAGCGCAAGTCGGCTAGCAGCGCCTCGGTGGTGGGGTAGGTTTGAATAGCCATCCTGCTATCAGGCTGAGCTAGCCGAAGCAGCGCGCGCGCACCGTTTGCTTGATGCGCGCGCGCTGCTTCGGCTAGCTCAGCCTGATAGTAGTGTGATAACTCCTGCCCTACCCCTATCAGCCGCGTCACGCCGTGGGCTTGCATCAAGGCGGCCACGCGGGCATACAGCTCGGGGCCGTTGAGGCCCGATTCGAGTACATCGCTGAGGATGAGCGTGCGCCCACCCGGCCGGGCTTGCCGGCTCAAGGCATCGAGGGCTAATGCGAGGCCAGCGAGGTCGTTATTATAGGTATCGTCGAGGAGGTAGCAGCCGTGGCGACCAGCTTTCATTTCGAGGCGCATGGCCACCGGATGCAGGCGCAACAGCCGGCGCTGAATCTCGGCCGGGTCGAGGGCCGTGGCGGGGTCAAGCTGCCGCCACAGCAGCACGGCCAGGCAGTGCAGGGCATTTTCGACCGATGGCTCGTCGGCAAAAGGCAGCGTAAAGCGCGCCGCCGCCCGCAGCGCCGCCTGGTCGAGGGCCAGGCCCAGGGCCGTCGCGCCATCGCCCAGCCGCACGCGCACCGTGGTGCTGCCCGCGCCCGCTGGTTTTAGCCGGAAACGCAGGGTCGCGCCGGGCGCGGCGAGCTTCGTCCAAGCCAGGGGGGGTAGGCCTTGCGCCTGCACGGCGGCGTGCACGGCAGGCTGGTCGGCACAATACACCAATCGCTCGAAACCAGGCCGCTCAAACAACCGCAGCTTTTCATCCAGTTTTTCGGTTTCCGAGCTAAAGCCGGCGTCGTGGGCCGTGCCAAGGGTGGTGAAAATGCCGTGCGTAGGCCGGATAATAGCGGCCAACTTGTCCATCTCGCCGCGCTCCGAAATACCGGCCTCGAAGATGCCCAGCGTGTGCCGGCCGGGCGCCAACTCCCACACGCTCAGCGGCACGCCCACTTGCGAGTTGTAGCTCTTGGGCGAGCGGCAAATGTCCTCATCAGGCGCCAGCAGTTGGGCCAACCACTCCTTCACAATGGTCTTGCCATTAGAACCCGTGATGGCCCACACCGGCCCGGTGAACGCGGCCCGGTGCGCGGCCGCCAGCGTTTGCAAGGCCACCAAGGTATCGGCCACTTGTATAAAACCCGCCCCGGCGAAGGGCACGAGGCTGGCCGGGGGGTAGGCCACCACAAACAGGCGCACCCCCTTGGCATACAGCGCCGCTAGGTGGTGGTGCCCGTCGTGGTTGGGCCCGCGCAGGGCAAAAAACACGGCCCCCTCGGGCAGGCCCACACGGCGGCTGTCGAGCAACAAGCTGGCTACTTGGGTCGTTGGCTCGGCGGGCGCTTGCAGCAAGGTGCCGCCGAGCAGGGGGGGTAGGGCAGAAAACAGGATGGGCATGGCTCAACAAAGGTCGGGACCGCGCCACGCTTCCACCCAGCAGCGGCCGCCGGTATGCCGATGGCTGCTGCTGGGTGGGGTTGGTTGTGGCTAGAAATCAGTGGGCTCGCCGAGGTAGGCGAAGTCCTCAATTTCTTGGCTAATGGCCTTGAATTTGTCGCGTACCATCTTATAGGCGAAGCCGCCCAGCAGCAGGTGCACCGGTGGCTGCGGCAGGCGCACAAGTTGGTACATGGCTTCGGCGGCTTTTACGGGGTCGCCGGCCTGGTTGCCGTCGCGGCCCAGCGAGGCTTTGAGGCCCGCGCCCACGGTAGCGTCGTAATCAGCGATTTTCGTTTCCAGATAGGTGGCCGAAGGCCCGGCCCACTTGGTGCGAAACGGGCCCGGCTCCACATTGGTCACGTGGATGCCAAGCGGCGTGAGCTGCGCGGCCAGCGACTCGCCCAGCCCTTCGAGCGCGAACTTGGAGCCGTTGTAGATGCCCGCGTGGGCGATGCCCAGCAGCCCGCCCACCGAGGTGATATTGAGAATATTACCTGACTTGCGCGCCCGCATATGGGGTAGGGCAGCCCGAATCACGCGCAGCGGCCCAAATACGTTTACGTCGAACTGGCGCTGGGTTTCTTCCTCCGTAATTTCTTCGATGCTGCCCAGCGAGCCGTAGCCCGCATTATTTACCACCACATCGAGGTAGCCGAAGGCGTTGATGGCCTGCTGCACGGCCGTTTTCACCTGCTCGGCGTTGGTCATGTCGGCTAGCACGCCCAGGCTGTGGCCGGCTTTTTTGTTCGTAAATTCTTCGGCTTGCGCCGGCTGGCGGAAGGTGGCCGCCACGCGCTCGCCCTTGTCGAGGAGCAGCGTAGCCAGCGCTTCGCCCAAGCCAGTGGAGGCGCCGGTGATGAACCAGGTTTTTTGAGTATCAGGCATAATAGAGCAAGAAGATGGAGCTATAAGACGCTTGGCCTGGGCAGATTGTTTGTCGCTTTCCGGCAGCCTGCCTGCCCAGCTTGGTATGCGCGTAGTAGCACTGGGTAGCGATAAGGCGCTTACGCAGTTGGCGTTGCGCAGGCCTAGGCAGCTTCTACTTTAGCCAGTCTTTCAATAACTTGCCGCCCACTGCTTGCCAGCGAAGTCTCGCATTTCTAACCGGCCTCCGTTTAGCCAGCCGCGCTTCTCACCGAACTACCCCTAGGCTTATCCCGCTCTAATTTCCCACCCCATGCGCCTCCTTATTTACTTGTTGTTCAGCAGTTTTTGCTTCACCCAGGTGGCGCTGGCCAAGCGCGCCGTGCCACTACGTGTGGCTACCTACAACCTGCGCTTCAACACCGCTAGCGATGGCCCCGACGCCTGGCCTAACCGCAAGGAATTGGTCAAAAACCTCGTTCGCTACCACGATTTTGATGTTTTCGGAACGCAGGAGGGCTTGCGCGGGCAGCTCGATGGCATTGCCGAGCTGCCGGAGTACGCATTTGTGGGCCACGGCCGCGACGATGGCCAGGCAGCGGGGGAGCATTCGGCTATTTTCTATAAGAAAGCCCGCCTGCACCTGCTGCAATCGGGCGACTTTTGGCTGAGCCAGACCCCCGACCGGCCCTCCCTGGGCTGGGACGCTACTTGCTGCAACCGCATTTGCTCCTGGGCAAAGTTCCGGGACGTGCAAACGAAGCGGGAGTTCTTCTTTTTCAGCGTGCATTTCGACCACCAGGGGGTAGAAGCCCGCCGCCAGTCGGGCCGGCTCATGGTGCAGAAAATTCAGGAAATTGCTTCCAACGCGCCCGTCATCTGCGTGGGCGACTTCAATTCGACGCCCGACACCGAGCAGATACAAACCATGCAGACGCTGCTACAAGATGCCTTTCGCAGTACCAAGCAGCCCGCCTATGGCCCAGTGGGCACCTTCACGGGTTTCAAGCTCGACGCACCGCTGCTCGACCGCATCGACTACATTTTTGTGAGCAAGGGCAGCGAAGTGCTCGACTATGCCGTGCTCACCGACTCGGTGCGGGGCCACTACCCCTCCGACCACTTTCCGGTGCTGGCTACCATTGTGCTGCCTTAGGCCAGAAGCGCGGAGGGGCTTGGGGCCAGTGCCGCGTAGGGCCATCCCCCGCCCCGGCGCTACCTTCGGGCTTCAATTGCCTACTCGTATTTAAGCCGCCCGATGGCCGTTTCCGCTTCCCTTTCCCCTACCCCCCTGCCGCTGTGGCAGCGGGCTTGGCCGCACGTGCTGGCCGTGTTATTTTTTGTGGTGCTGGCCGTGGCCTACTTCGCGCCCATCGTGTTCAACCACCAAACGCTGGCCCAGCACGACATTACCCAGTTTCAGGGGGGCGCGCGCGAAACGCAGCAGTGGGCCGCCGAGCACGGCCACGAGCCGCTGTGGACCAACTCGATGTTTAGCGGGATGCCGACTTACTTGATTTCGGTGCACTTCCCCGGCGACTTGTTCGTGTACGTGCAGAAGTTTATCGCCCTGGGTTTGCCGGGCGTGGTGAGCAACTTGTTTGTGGCGCTGCTCTGCGGCTACGTGTTGCTGGTGGCGCTGGGCGTGCGGCCCCTGGTGGCGGTGGCCGGCGCGGTGGCGCTGGGTTTTTCGAGCTACAACCTCGCCATTTTGGCGGCTGGGCACAACACCAAGTCGTGGGCCCTGGCCTACGCGCCGCTGGTGCTGGGCGGGCTGCTGCTAGCTTTTAGGCAGAATAAATGGCTGGGCGCGGCGCTGTTTACACTGGGCCTCACCATGAATGTGCGCGCCAACCACCCGCAAATCACCTATTACCTGGGCTTGCTGGTGGTCATTTATGGCCTAATTGAGTTAGTGGCCGCCGTGCGCGCCGGCCGGCTGGGCGACTTTGCCGGCCGCGTGGCGCTGCTGGGCATCGGCGCGGCGCTGGCGATTGGCGTCAGCTTCGGCCGCCTCTACACTACCTACGAGTATAGTAAATTCAGCAACCGCTCGTCTTCCGAGCTAAAGGCCCTACCCCCTGCTCCGGGCCAGCCCGCCGCGCCCAGCGCCCGGCAGCAAGACCGCGACTACGCCTTCGCCTACAGCTACGGCGTGGGCGAAACCATGACTTTGCTGGTGCCCAACTTCTACGGGGGTAGCAGTGCCATGCCACTGGGCGCCGGCTCCAACATGGCCCGCGAACTCAACACGTTAGGGGCCAGCCCCGATATGCTGGCCAGCATGCCTACTTATTGGGGCGACCAGGCCTACGTGGCCGGCCCCGTGTATGTGGGCGTGGTAGTATGCTTTCTGTTTGTGCTAGGCTTGTTTGTGGTGGATAAGCGCACGCGCTATTGGCTGCTAGCGGGCACGCTTGTTTCGTTTGTGCTGGCTTGGGGCAAAAACTTTGAGACGGTCAACAACCTGATTTTCGACTACTTGCCCGGCTACCGCAGCTTCCGCGCCGTGAGCATGGGCTTGGTGATGGCCCAGTTGGCTATGCCGCTGCTGGCAGCGCTGGCGCTGGCCCGCATTTTGCGGCCCCGCGCCGCGGTGCTAGCTACTGGCCCTACCCCCCCCGCGGCGCCCGAGCCCCTGCACCCAGCGTTGGCTAAGGCCGCTCGCGCCGCGGCCGGCGCGCCAATCGTGGTAGTCGATTCGCCTGACAACCTTCTTCGCACCAAGCAGTTGCTTTACGCAGGGGCACTTACGGCGGGCTTCCTAGTGCTGACGTGGCTGGTGAGCTTTAGCTTCGATTTTGCCTCGCCGCAAGATGCCAACCTCACGCAGAGCGGCTTCACGCCGCAGCTGCTGAGCGCCCTGCGCGCCGACCGCGCCGACTTGCTGCGCAGCGATGTGTGGCGCGGATTGCTCTTTGTGGGCCTCACATTGGCGGCACTGTACTTCTATTTGAAAGGAAAAATCCAGGCCGCACCTGCTGGGCTGGTGGTGATAGCGCTGGTGCTACTCGATTTGTGGTCGGTGGATAAGCGGTATTTGGGCGAGAAGAATTTCCAGACCGAAACCATTGCCGAGAGCTTCCAGCCTTCGCCCGCCGACCAGCAAATCCTGCAGGATAAAGACTTGAGTTACCGCGTGCTCAATGTAGCCAACCCGTTTAACGAGGCCCGCACGTCGTACTTCCACAAAAGCATTGGTGGCTACCACGGCGCCAAGCTGCGCCGCTACCAAGACTTAATTGAGCGCCAGATTTCGACCAATAATACGGCCGTGCTCAACATGTTGAACACGCGCTACGTCATTATTCCGGGGCAAAAGCAGGGCGAAGCCGAGCAGGTGCAGCGCAACCCCGGCGCCCTCGGCAATGCTTGGTTTGTGCGCGAGCTGCGCGCCGTGCCCAACCCCGACGCCGAAATGGCTGCCCTCACGGGCCTCGACACGCGCAAGGTGGCGGTAGTGGACGCGTCAAAATTCCCGGCGGTGAAGCCGGCTACCTATGCTGACTCGTCGGCCACCATCGCTCTCACTGACTACGCGCCCGATGCGCTTACCTACCGCTACTCGGCAGCCCAGCCAGCCA
Organism: Hymenobacter ginkgonis; assembly: GCF_009755225.1. Lineage (GTDB taxonomy): Bacteria > Bacteroidota > Bacteroidia > Cytophagales > Hymenobacteraceae > Hymenobacter > Hymenobacter ginkgonis. The sequence continues at coordinate 1,214,114 of NZ_WQKZ01000002.1, read as the reverse complement.
CGGTGGTATTCTCCGAAATCTATTATGCCGATGGCTGGCAGGCCTTCTTGGATGGCAAGCCGGTGCCGCATTTCCGGGTCGATTTTGTGCTGCGTGCCCTGCAGGTGCCCGCCGGCCCACACGAAATCAAATTCGTGTTCGAGCCCAAAGAATACGCCATTGGCAATACGGTATCGCTCATTTCGAGCATTGGTGTGCTGCTGGCGGTAGTGGCCGCGGGCGTGTTTGGCTCGCGCCGCCGCCAAGAAGCCGCTTAGCTTTTCTGTCCTAGCGCTGACCATGGCGGACACTTCGCACCTGCTGCTGCCTATTCCGCACGCCGTGGCTTTGCGCCACGGCGTGCGCCTGCTGCTCTGGCGCGACGACCTACTGTACCCCGACCTGCCCGGCAACAAGGCCCGTAAGCTGAAATACAACCTCTTGCATGCCCGGGCCGAAGGGCACACGCGCCTGCTCACTTTTGGTGGCGCTTACTCCAACCACTTGGCGGCCGTGGCGGCGGCGGGCCGCCTCTACCAGTTTGCTACTGTGGGCCTGGTGCGCGGCGAACCGCACTACCCCCTCAACCCTACCCTAGCCCGCTGCACCGCCGATGGCATGCAGCTGCATTACCTCGACCGCAACACGTATCGGCGCCGCGCCGAGCCCGCGTTTTTGGCTGAGTTGCTGCGGCAGCACGGCCCCGCCTACCCCCTACCCGAAGGCGGCACCAATGTGCTGGCCCTGCGTGGCGTGGCCGAGCTTATCGGCGAGCTGCGCCAGCACACCGACTTCGATGCCGTGGCCGTAGCGGCGGGCACGGGCGGCACCCTGGCCGGCTTGGCACTAGGCTTGGCCGAAGCTGCCTACCCCGCCCGCGCCCTGGGCGTGGCGGCCCTGAAAGGCGGCGGCTTTTTACAGGCCGAGGTGGCGGCGTTGCTGACGGCGGCCAGTGCGCCCCCTACCCCCTGCGAGGTGCACACGGATTACCACTTTGGCGGGTACGCCAAGTACTCGGCCGAATTGGTTGCTTTTATTCAAGGTTTTGAGGCGCAGTTTGGCGTGTTGCTCGACCCTATTTACACAGGCAAACTCCTGTTTGGCGTGCTCGATTTGATTGGCAAGGGCCACTTTGCCTCCGGCAGCACGGTGGTAGCTGTGCACACGGGCGGCCTGCAAGCCTGGGCGGGCTGGCACTTAGCCCACACGCAAGGCCACGCATAGCCAGCCTAGCTAAGTCCAGAATCAGCCCTATGGGTTGGGGGGGCGACTTCTATGCGTATGAGGCAGGCCGCATACCAGGCAAATAGCCTACCCCTTTAAACTTGGCATAGCCTGTACCTTTCGCCCCGCAAGCTGCCCGCAAACGCAAGAAACGCGGGCCGCCTGGCTCTATTTTTTATGAGATTTATGCCGCCGACCACCCAAAAGCCGCTCGCGGCCGGGAAATGGCTGCCGCTAGCGCTGGGCCTACTTTGGGGCGGGGTGCAGTTGGCATTGTATCTGCATTTTGGCCCGCGCACGTCCGTCGATTCGGACTTATACCTCGAAAATGCCCGCAACCTATTGCACGGGCAGTTGCCCACCGACTACAGCATCTGGTACCTAGGCTACTCGGCGTTTTTGGCGGTGGTGCTGGCGCTGGGCGGGGGCTTAGCGCAGGCCGTGGGCGCCCAAATAGCCCTATCGGGCGTGGCGGCGCTGGGGCTGGGGCGGGCCGTGCGGCACCTAAGCGGCTCGCGGGGCACGGCGTATTTAGCCGTTTTCCTGTACCTGCTGTGGTTTAAAATTCACCAGTGGAACGTCTTCATTTACACCGAGTCGCTATTTACAAGTTGCTGCGTGCTCTCGTTTGCCCTGCTGGTGCTGGCGCGGCGGCCCTGGCAGTTGGGGGTAGCCTTGCTATTGGTGGGCTATACCTATTTGGTGCGGCCCACCGGGTTTTGTTTTTTGATTGGGGTAGCCGGCTATGGCTGGGCGCGGCTGCGCACGCTGGCCGTGCGGCCCGCTGCGCTTGGGCTGCTGGTGGCGGGGCTGGCAGCAGGTTTTTTGGGGTTGCTGAGCAAAATATTAGCGAGCTATGACCAAGCTATGGCTGGCAACGTGTTGATTGAAAGCTACACCCGCGCCGAAATCATCTACCCCGGCATCAGCCTGGGCGTGCAGCCTCCAGCGCACCTCGCGCTACCCGCGGCGCACCTCGCGCCGCTGGCGCGCCTAGTAGCTTTCGGGACGCTGAACCCCGTTTATTTTGCGAAGCTAGCGGCTATCAAATTTCTGCTTTTTAGCAGCAATGTCAAACCCTATTACTCCTGGGCGCACAATGGGGCGGTAGCAGTACTACTCTGGCCGCTGTATTATTATGCCTTCCGGGGGTGGCGGCGGCGGCCCCGGCGCAGCCCGGCAGCGTACTTTATGGGAGGCTTTATCGCTGCGCAGGCCCTCACGGTGGCGCTGACAACGGAGAACTGGGATGGCCGCTTCTTGGTACCGGTACTGCCGTTTGTGTTTGTGCTGGCCGCGCTGGGCCTGCGGGCTGCGCCAAGTGCTGGCTGGCAGCGTGCTACCGTAGCGCCGGCGCGCAGCAATTAGCTGAGTACGCGCCCGCGCCACGAACCTACACTGGCGCTTTGGGGTATTAGCTGAGCGGCTAGCTTACGCCGCTTTTGCTCGTGCTTATGCTGCCTCGCCTGTTGCGCCGTTTGTTTCTGTTGCTTTTGCTGCTCGCGCTGGGCGTGTTTTTGTGGCGCAAAATCGGGCCTACCCTCGCCAGCCTCAACCCATTGGCCGCGCGCGCGTCGCAGGTGACGGTAACGCACAACACGGTACTCACCCAAGTAGAAGCACTGGGCCGGCTAGAACTGGTGCGCTACCGTTTCAAAGACGTGGTGGAGTACAAGCGCACCGCCAAATATCCGTTTCTGCCCGATGCTAAAGCAGCGCTCATCGTGGGCGGCGAAGCCGTGGGCTGCCTCGATTTGCGCAAAATCAAACCGCAGGATGTGACCCTGGAAGGCGACTCGGTGGTGAAAATTATTCTGCCGGCACCCGAGCTATGCTCTTTCCAAGTCGACCACAGCCAAAGCCGCGTATTCAGCACCCAAAACGGCTTTTTTGACGATGCCAGTCTCGTTGACGATGCCTACCGCTACGCCGAGGCGCAGGTGCGCCGCTCGGCACTGCAAACTGGTATCCTGGCCGAAACGCAGCGCAATGCCGAGCAGATTTTGGTGCCCATGCTGCACACGCTCACCGGGCGGCGCGTTATTATTGGGCAGCGGCTGGTAGTGCCTACCCCCGCTCGCAAGCTGTAGGGCAGGGTTTGCCTAGATGCGGCGTCTTAGAGCAACTACCGAGGAATGGCAAGCCCGCATTTGAGGCTTGTTTAACCTAGCTCGAGTTTAGCGCAACTCGGCCTACCGCCTGCTTCTATCGGCATCGCCTTGCTACCGGCATGGCGGCGCAACTTCCCACGTACACATGGTGCATAACTCGCGTCAGCAGGAAGGCAAAACTAGAAACCCGTAACTTGCTATTTATTCTTTTACGCACCTTATGGATACACCTTCTATCACTACGCTCAGTCAGCCTGATAGCCATCAGAACAACCTAAATTTCATGAGGTTGTTTTTTGCGCTGTCCGTCATGGTGACACATTCTTACCCACTTAGCGGGGTGCGCGAGTATGATATACTGATGCAACTCACGAATGGACAAGCCTCGCTTTCTCACACAGCGGTGCAGGGCTTTTTAATCATCAGTGGCTACCTGATTACCAAAAGCCTCATTCGTAGTAATGGGCTAGCAGATTACTACACCAAACGGATCCTACGCATTTTTCCTGGGTTAATTGCAGTGGTCATTCTCACGGCAATTATCTGCTTTTTCTTTAGCGGCAAAAGCGTGGCGGCATATTTTACTCACTATTCTGTTCGAGATTACGTTGTATTCAACTCCTTGCTAAAAACGCAGTTATACATCGATAGAGTATTTACGCAAGTTCCTTATGGGAATGTAGTCAATGGGTCTTTATGGACGATACCCTATGAATTTTTATTTTACGTGCTATTGTCACTTTGTTATTTCATTCGCACTAAAACTAGGCTACTACTCTATCTATTTTCTATCGCGTTTATAGCTTCTGCGGGCTTGTGGCTAACAGTTGAACCAACCCTACAGAAATATATTCTCCCATTCTGGCAGTTGAAAGGGCAGCATATCGCCGAGCTAGGCGCTTTCTTCCTAAGCGGAGCGATTTGGGCCGTACTGCCAATCCCGATGCCCCCCGTTGCAACGCGAAAAAAGCTGGCCCTTGCGGCTGTGCTGGCCATAGCGCTCAGCTTTTACTTCGGCGTATACAATTGCCTGCAATTTTTGGCTTTACCAATACTTGTTATTTGCTTCGGCACTATCAATACCCCCGCCTTGGCTTGGGCGCGCTTGGGTGGCGATTATTCTTACGGTATTTACCTCTGGGGATTTTTTGTGCAACAAACATTGGTTTATTTGTTTCACTTTGCGCTAATGCCTTTAATGTTTATCTCTATCCCAATAACTTACGTGTGTGGCGCATTGTCCTGGAACCTCGTTGAGGAGCGTGCGCTGCGCTACAAAGCGCGTCGCAAGGCACAGCCAGCTACAGTAGCAGTTGCTAGTTAAGGGTGCTGCCGCTATCTGAACTGGCGCGAGTTTAGTACAGCGAAACTCGCGCCGATGCAAAATACTGGTCGTGTATCTGTCATTGTGCCTGTGGCAAGAAAACACTACACGCCCATAGTAGCGTTGCCAAAAATCATTTTAGGAAAGGCACTGCTTCCCCAAACTATCAGCACTATTTACACTGCCTTATGTTCAGCGACAATTAGTGCTGAGGTTATTGAGAAGCCAATTACAGCGTCAATCTTCGGGCGAAAGCAACTCACCGAGCGCGTCCTGAATCAAATCAGACTCGTAGCCTTTTTGGTTTAAATAAGCCATGAGCTTCATCTTGCGCTTCAGGGGGTGCGACTCTTTTTCGCGGGCGTTGCGCTGCTCCAATAGCTGCTTGAGTTTGGCGTAGTACTCCTCCCCCTCCAGCTCCTTCAGGCCGCTTTTAATGCAGTAGTCGCTTAGGCCTTTCGCCTTCATTTCCAGCTTGATGCGCCGCCTACCCCAGCCATTGGTGCGGTGCTTGCCGCGGGCGTAGGCCTGGGCGTAGCGCTCCTCATCAAGTAGCTTTTCGCGGCCCAAGCGGATGATAATTTCGCCCGCCTCGTCTTCGTCTAGGCCGTATGACTTTAGCTTGTCGGCCACTTCGCGGTGGGTGCGTTCTTGGTAGGCACAGAAGGCCGCAATTTTTTGCAGGGCCTCGCCGGGCGTGTAGTTTTTAGGAGCTTGGTTGGGGTTCTTAAACATGGCGGGGGTAGGGAGCAGCCGCAAAGTACGCGAACGAAGTAGGGAGCGGGCCGTTGAAGAAGGCGCCCGCGCCCTACTGCCCAAGTAGCAAACGGCTGCCAGGGGCCAAACGTGCCGCCGGGCCGGGGCTCCCGTCGTTGTATTATGCGTTTTTCGCCCGGAATCCTCTACATGTTGGCTTCAACGGCTTTGTTGGCCGTGGTCAACGTGGCCGTCAAGAAGCTACCCGACCTGCCCACGGCCGAAATTATTTTTGCCCGCTGCCTGATTTCGCTCACCCTCACGGTGTGGCAGTTGCGCCGCACCAGCACGCCCGTATGGGGTCCGCCCGCGGCCCGGTTCAACCTGCTGGGGCGCGGCGTATTTGGGGCTGGCTCGCTGATACTGGGTTTTTTGGCCTTGCGCGTGTTGCCGCTGGGTAGCGCCGTCACGCTCAGCTACCTGGCGCCGGTAGTAACGGCGGTAGCTGCTATTTGGCTAGTTGGCGAACCCTTAAAGCCGTGGCAAGGGCTATTCTATGCGTTGGCGGTAGGCGGCGTGGTGCTGGCCAAAGGCGCGGCGGGGCTGCTGTCGGCGGGCGTACTATTGGGGGTAGGGTCGGCAGTATCGTCGGGGCTGAGCAGCGTGTTTTTGCGGCGGGTAGGCGATAAAATTGCGCCGCTCGTGCCCGTTTTTTACTTCAATGTGGTGCCACTGGCCATCGCCGCCGTCTGGATGCTCTTCGACTGGAAGCTGCCCCACGGCACCGAATGGGCCTGGCTGCTGCTGGCGGGTTTATTCACCCACGTGGCGCTGTGGTGCGTCACGCACGCGTTCCAGAAGCAGCAAGCCAACTTGGTGGCGGCCCTCGATTACCTGGGCCTTATTTACGCTACTGCTTTGGGGTATTTTGTATTCAATGATAAGGTAGCAGCCACTGTATATCCGGGCATTGCGCTGCTACTGCTGGGGGTAGGGCTCAACGCCTGGTATACCAGCCGGCGCCCCAAAACCCAGTAGCCCAAGGCCCTGCCTCTATAAAAAAAGCGTGGCTGCCAACGCTGGGCGCACCAGTGGTATCTTATACCAAGGCGGCACCTAACTTGCCAGTTGATTGTGAGCCAGCTTAGTTCTATGGGTGTTTCAAGTCGATTTTGGTCGTTTATAGTAGGGATAGTAGTGCTGGCGGCTAGCGCCGCGCAGGCCGGCATCATCAAGGGCCGCATCAGTGGCACCAACAACGCGGGCCTACCTTTTGCCAATGTAGCGGTGCGCGGCACGGCCACCAGCACCGGCTCTAACGAGCAAGGCCAGTACCAGCTACGGCTGGCTGGCGGCAGCTACCAGCTTGTTTTTCAATACGTAGGCTACCGCCCCCACACCGAAACTGTGCGCGTGCCTGCCGGCGACTCCACGCTGGTGCTCAACGTGGCGTTGGTGCCCGAGTCGTACAACCTGACCGAGGTAACGGTGCGCGGCTCCGACCGCGACCCCGCCTACGCCATCATTCAGCAGGCGCAGCAGTGGCGCGCCTACCACCAGCGCGAGGTGGCGGCCTTCCGGGCGCGCATTTACCTCAAAAGCCTAGGCCGCCTCAGCGAAACGCCTAGCAAGATTTTTGGCCTCATCAAGATGGGGCCCGACCTCAAGCCAGGCATTTTTTATTTATCTGAAAGCCTGTCGGATATCTCCTTCACGCAGCCTGACGTGGTGAAGGAACGGATGCTGTCTAGCCGCGTCAGCGGCGACTCGCACGGCATCAGCTTCAACCGGGCTAGCGCCGGACGCGGCCTCAGTTTCTACAACAACTTGGTGAAATCGGGCTTCTCGGAGCGCGGCTTCGTGTCGCCGATTGCTTCCAATGCTTTGTTGTTTTACCAATACGAGCTGGTGGGCAGCTCCCAGCAAAACGGCCAACTGGTGCACAAAATTCGCGTGACGCCCCGCCGCCGCAGCGACCCCGTTTTTTCGGGTTTTATCTACATCGTCGATGGCTCGTGGCGCATTCATTCCATCGACTTACGGCTGACCAAAGATGCCCAGCTCGACTACGTCGATGACTTACACCTCGAGCAGCTGTTTGCACCCGCGCCGGGCGCGCCGCACGCTTGGGTGATTCAATCGCAACAGCTAACGGTGGGTTTTTCGGCCTTTGGCTTCAAAGGCTCGGGTTACGTAACGGCCGTATTCTCAAACTATAACCACGTAGTGCCTACCTACCCAGCGCCGCCCGAGGCCAAGCCTACCCCCCCTGTGGCCGGTGGGGCACCGGCTGGGCCGCCCGTCATTGCGCCCGTTACTACCAAGGAGCTGACGCGCCAGATTAAGCGCCAGAAGCCCGATTTAGCGGGCCTCAGCAAGCAGGTGCGCCGCCAGGTGAAGCAGGCCCAGCGCGATTCGCTGCGCAACGACCCGCTGTCGCAGATGAAAAAAGGCGAAGTGCAGTTGGTCGAAAAAGGCGTGAATGAGCGCGACTCCAGCTATTGGAGCCAGGTACGCCCGGTACCGCTCACGGAAGAAGAAAAACTGGATTATCACAAGAAAGATAGCAGTGAAGTAGTGCGCAATTCGCGTCCTTACCAAGACTCGCTCGACCGCAAGCGCAACGAGCTGACGCCTACCAAGCTGCTCCTCACGGGCTATACTTACAGCAACACGTTCCGCAAGCGCACTTTTAATGTGTCGCCCGCCTTTAATGAGCTGCTATACAACACGGTAGAGGGCTACGTACTGAACGCGCAAGCTACCTACACGCAGCGCACCGACAACCGTCGCTTCGTGACCCTCACGCCCACGCTGCGCTACGGCTTTAGCAACCACCAGCTGCAACCTAGCTTGGCCCTTACCTGGCAACTCGACCCAGTGAAGCTGCGCCAAATTGGCCTGGTGGCGGGCCGCACCATCGAGAATTTTGACCGTAACTCGCAGCTCACGCCGTTCATCAACTCGGTGTATTCGCTGCTGGCCAACCGCAACTATGCTAAGCTTTACCGCCGCGATGGCGCCGAAATCAGCTACTTCTGGGAACCGCTAAACGGCCTCACGGTGCGCGGCGCGGCGAGCTACTTCGACCGCCGTGAATTGCAAAATACCAGCACTTACCTCTGGCACGATGTGGGGGGTAGGGCCTTTACGCCCAACCAGCCGGTGGCCGAGGAGGCACCCGATGGCACCGGTTTTGGCCGCAGCAAGGCGGCCGCAGTGGGGCTCAGTGTGAGCTTTCGACCGGGCCAGCGCTACATCACGCGGCCCGACGGCAAATTTAACTTGGGCTCGAAGTGGCCGACATTTAATGTGCAGGGCCGGCTGGCCGTGCCGCACGTGCTAGGGGCCGATGTGCGGTACCTGCTGCTGCAAGGCTCGGTGCGCCACACGCTGAGTTTGGGGCTGGCGGGCACGTCGTCGTTCCAGGCTATCGTGGGGGGCTTCGTGGGCAAGCAAGAGGGGCTAACGTTTGCCGATTACCACCATTTTTCGGGCAACCGCACGCTGCTGGCTGCCGATTTCAACCAGTTTCAACTGCTCGATTATTACCAGTATAGCACCCGCGCCACATACTTCGAAGGCCATTTCAACCACCATTTTAACGGCTTTATTTTCAATAAGATACCGCTCTTAAAAGCCCTGAAATGGCAAGAAGTTGTGTCGCTCAATTATTTGCACACCGACCAGGTGGGGCATTATTTAGAATTGGGTGCGGGCATCGAGCACATCTTCAAAGTGATGCGGGTTGACTTCTACACCGGGCTGCAAAGCGGGGAGCGTGTAGGCACGGGCTTGCGCGTAGGGCTAGGCTTCTAGCACCACGGATTGACGCGGATTTTACGGATTTTGCAGGCGGCGCGAGTTGGGTTGGCGACGGGATTATGGCATTGGTTTTGAAAAGACAAGGGAAATTCCTACTCCCATCTTTATGAAAAACCTCCTTCTCACCCTGGTAATGGCCGCACTTTCGCTCACTTCTTTTGGGCAAAAAATAGCTGCCAAAAAAAATTTGATTACCGTCGATAAGCAGCCCTATGCGAGCATCGAATACGATGGCGTAGACACGTACTACGTGAGCTCCCCACAGAACGAGCGTCTTTTTGTAGTGAAATGGCTGTATTTCAACGACCCCGCAGCAGCTAGCGCTACCAACGCAGGAGGTGCTACCAGCTATTTACAATTCATTTTTCCGGGCTCTCATACGCTCGTTGAAACGGCCACTCCCGCTCCTAGCTTTACAGCGTTTCCACTTATTCTAGCCCGCCAGATATACACTGCCCGGCTGCTCAAAAACGGCGCCCTCGACTCGCAGGCAGTGGCCGACTTTGCCTCCATCAATGGCCTGCTGTATTCGGCGCGGCGCCAGGCGCTCGACCGCCCCATAGTGGTGCCCGTGGGCAGCGGGTATTAAGTAAAAGGCCGGCCCTACCCGCTGCTTTTTACTTCACTTCTTCATAATCTACATACTCGCCACCCCGAAATTCGGGCTTGTGCTCGGGCTTGGTTTGCGGCGGCACGTAGTCGACGCGCACCTGCCCGGGGGCGGGGGGCGGGCCAGCAGGCGGCGTGAAACCCGGCGTAGGGCCGCCCCCGAACTGCGCCTTGTGCACCTGCTGCCGCACAAAACTGCTCAGCACGGCGCGTAGCACCCGGGGCAGTACATACCGTACAAGCAGGAAAAAGAGTAGCAGCGAAACCGTGAAGCCCATGAGGATGAAGAAAAGAGAGGCAATTTACGAACGGCCGGGTGCTGTGCTAGCCGCCGCACTGTTGCTGACTGGGCTGGCAGGCGGGGCCGCCGCGCCGCGGCTGCTGGCCCCGCCCGATTTTGCTGGCCTGTACCACGCGGTGCCCAATCGGCTGGCGCCTACCACTCGCCGCGAGGGCGACAGCCTGCGTATTTTTCTAAACCAACCTAGCCCGGCGCTGGGTTCCCCCGCACCCGCGTGGCGCCTCACGGCCTGGGCCAGCTACGAGGCCAAGCAGCCGCTGTGGCAAGAGGTGCGCCCAGCGCGCCCCTACCCCCGTAAAATGGCCGCAGGTCCGGCGCAGGTATTCACTACCGCTTTGCTAGCTAGCCGCTTAGCTCCCAGCACGGTGCTGCAAATCAGCCTCGACCAACCCACGCTTACTAACCAGCCCGCCAGCCCCGACCAAGACCCCGCTACTACCGCCTGGCTGCCCCTCACGGCCGAGCGCCTGGCGCGCCCCTTCATGCTACTCGATTCCATGGGCCTGGTGCTGGCCCACCCGTACCTGCGCGCTGGACAGGGAGTAGTGGTGGCAATGTTTGGGGCCAGCCAGCCAGTGCGCTGGCGGCGCTACCCTACCGGCACGCCAGCCCTACCCCCCTTCGCTGACCCACGCACCCAGCCGGCGGCGCCCCGCACGCTGGGCGTGCTCGACTCGTCGGCCGCGCCAGTGGCGGCGGGCGAGTTGCTGCGCTTTCCGCAAAATGGGCTGTATGCCCTCAAAGTGGGGGGTAGCGGCGGCGAGCCCGTGCGCACGGTGCCGCTGCTGGTGGTGCAAAATAGTTTTCCAGGCCAAAGCACGGCGCCCGAGCTCATTGAGCCCCTACGTTATCTCACTACTTCGGCCGAGCGCCAGCAGCTGACGCAAGCCGCCGAGCCGAAGAAGGCCGTGGACCGTTTTTGGCTGCAAGCCGCGGGCGGCGACCAAACCCGTGCCCGCGATATGATTCGGCGCTACTACGGCCGCGTAACGGTGGCCAACGAGGTGTTCAGCGGCCACAAGGCCGGCTGGCTCACCGACCGTGGCTTGCTGTATGTGGTGCTGGGCCCGCCCCAAAGTGTGCGCCACTTGCCCGATGGCACCGAGCACTGGCGCTACGACGATGCCGGCCGTCAGGGCGAGGCCGTGGCGTTTACCTTCCGCCCGCGCCCTAGTACCTTAGCACCTGATAATTACGAATTGGTGCGCCGCCCCGAGTACGAGTTGCTTTGGTATGCCGCTGTAGAACGATGGAGAAAAACGATGAGCGCCCGCTAAACGACGGGCTTAGTGACGATTACGTACCGCGCCGCTTCCGCGAAGGAGCCGATAGCGGCGAGCGCCGGGCGGGCCGCGACGCGGGCCCCAGCCGCGACGACCGCCACCCCGGCGGCAACGACGGGGGCAACCGCGCGCGCCCGCAGCGCCCTTTTTATGATGAGCGCGGCCGCCAGGTGCCAAACAAGCCCAGCAACGACCGCCCCGACCGCGGGGGCGACCGCAACGACCGGGGTGGCGACCGCGGCGGGGCTTCTTTCTTCAAGCCGCAGCACACTACGCGCCCCAACGCCGACCGCAGCATCGACATGCTGTTTGGTCTGCGCCCCATTTTGGAGGCGCTGAATGCGGGCCGCACCCTGGACAAGATTTTCCTGCTGCGCGGCACCAAAAATTCGATGACCCAGGACATTTCGACGCTGGCCCGCGAGGCCAACGTGCCCGTGTCGCTGGTGCCATTGGAAAAACTAGAGGGCCTGACCCGCAAAAACCACCAGGGCGCGGTGGCTTTTGTGTCACCCATCGACTTTGCCCCGCTCGACTCGTTGCTGGCTGGTTTGTTTGAGGAGGGCAAAGTGCCATTTTTGCTGCTGCTCGACCGCGTGACCGACGTACGCAACTTCGGCGCTATTGCCCGCACTGCCGAATGCCTGGGTGTGCAGGCCCTGGTAGTGCCCGCCCACGGTGCTGCCCAAATCAACGGCGACGCCGTGAAAACGTCGGCCGGCGCGCTCAACATTCTCCCCGTGTGCCGCGAAGCCGACTTGCGCCAAACGATTAACTTCCTGAAAGAAAGCGGCCTGACCGTCATCGCGTGTACCGAAAAAGCTGATGCTGACCTTGGCCACGCCGATGCAGCCAGCCTCAGCGGCCCGGTAGCCGTCATCATGGGGTCGGAGGAAGACGGTATCTCGCCCGAATTGCTGCGCCTCTGCGACCAGCGCCTGCGCATCCCCATGAGCGGCCAAATTCAGAGCCTGAACGTGGGCGTGGCCGCCGGCATCATGCTGTTTGAAGTAGCGAAAGGGCGATAGGCAATGATTAATGAATTAGTTGTCAATGATTAACCCATTAACAGTTAATAAAAGAACGTCCTGCTGAACGCTAGTGAAGCATCTCTACCACGCCGTAAGGATTAGTAATCCACTAAAGCGATAGAGATGCTTCGGCAAGCTCAGCAGGACGTTTTTTATTGACCGTTACCAGTAATCAATTAACAATTTAATTATACCCTACCCCCTTCTTCGCCTTCACATCGGCCACGAATTCCTTCACGCGCTGCTCTTCGCTGCGCTGGCAGATGAGCAGCACGTTGTCGTGCTCGGCGATGATGTAGCCTTCGAGACCCTGCACCACTACCAAGCGCTCGTGCGGGGTTTTGATGATACACTCGCGGGCTTCGTAAAGGAGCACGTCGCCATCAACTACGTTGCCAAAGGCGTCCTGCATTCCAATCTGGTGCAGCGAATCCCAGGTGCCGAGGTCGCTCCAGCCAATGTCGGCGGGTAGCACGTACACGTTATCGGCCTTTTCCATCACTCCAAAGTCGATGCTGATGTTGCGGCAGCGTGAGTAAGCTTCGTTGATGAAGGCTTCCTCCTGCGGGGTACCCAACTGGTCGCGGCCTTCCTCGAATACCTCGGCAATGTCGCTGAGCGACTTGTGAAACGCGTCGATGATAACCTCCGCCCGCCAGATAAACAGGCCGGCATTCCAGAGAAAGTCGCCACTCTCTACAAACATGCGGGCCAGTTCAGCGTTGGGCTTCTCCGTAAAGGTCTTGACCTTGAATAAGTTGCTATCGGGCAGCCGGTTAGCCGCACCGTCCATGTACTGAATATAGCCGTAGCCCGTGTCGGGGCGCACGGGCTGCACGCCGAGCGTGATGAGCACGGGGTGCTGGCGGGCAACCTCTACCGCCTCGCGGATAAGGCGCCGAAACTCTTCTTCGCGCAGCACGGCGTGGTCGGCGGGCGTCACCACGATGGTGGCTTGAGGGTCGCGCTGGGCAATGCGGTAGCTGGCGTAGGCGATGCAGGGCGCCGTATTACGCCCAATGGGTTCGCCCAGAATTTGGTCGAGCGGCAGCTCGGGCAAGTGCTCGTGCACCAAGTTGATGTAGTCGCGGTTGGTTACTACAAACACGTTTTCGGGCGGGCATACGCCCCGAAAGCGGTCAACGGTGAGCTGCAGCATGGAACGGCCCACGCCCATTACATCGTGAAACTGCTTGGGGTGCTGCGTGCGGCTAAAGGGCCAGAAGCGGCTGCCGATGCCGCCCGCCATCACGACGAGATATGTATTGTGCATAGTAGCAGAAAGTGCGTGGTAGAAGCACGAAGATAGAGAGTTGCTGGGTTCCCTAGCTTATCGTGGGCGGCGTGGCGCTGGCAAGCGGGGGTAGGGCTGGGTCGAGCGGGCTAGCTGCCGTGCGGGCGCGTTGCATAGCAGCATCGTAGTGGCCCTGGCCGGCGCGGCGGCGCAGTTGGCGCAGCTCGCGGAAGCCGTCGATGCCGCTCCAGATACCGACTTTGCTGCCCGCGGCGTCGTTCCACTGCACCGGCTGCTCGCGCAGGCGTAGGCCGGCGTAGTGGGCCAGGTAGAGCAGTTCCACATCAAAGCCAAAGCGGTCGAGTTGCGCGCCCTCTACCAATGGGCGGCACACATCGAGCCGAAAAGCCTTGAAGCCACACTGCGTATCCCAGTAGGGTAAGCCAGTGGCAGCGCGCATGATAAGGTTAAAAAACCGGCCGCTTAGCTCGCGTAGCAGCGGCTGGCGCACCCCAATGACGGAGCGGTCGAGGGCACGCGAGCCAAACACTACGTCGTAGCTGCCCGCCATAATGGGGTCGAGCACTAGGGGTAGCTGCGCAATGGGCGTCGAAAGGTCGGCATCCGAAAATACGGCCACTGTACCCTGAGCCGCGAGCAGGCCCTGGCGCACGGCGTAGCCCTTGCCCCGATTGGGCTGGTAGCTGATAACGCGCGTGGTCACGGCGCCCGCCTGGGCCGCGTGCTCGGCAAAGTAGCGCTCGGCTAGCTGCGCCGTGCCATCGCTGGAGCCATCATCTATCACCAGCAGCTCGCTGGTGTAGGGCTGCGCGTGCAGGTACGCCAGCACCTGCCCCAGCGTGTGGCCAAGGCGAGCCGTCTCATTATAAGCCGGAATGAGGAGCGAAACGAAGGGAGTCGGCAAGGCAAGAGCAGCGCCGCCCGCGGGCCAGCGCCTTACAGTAAAGGCATGTAAAGAAGCAGGAGCGGCCTGCGGGCGACTATGGGCACGCCGGTGCACAAAGGTATTGAGCAGCCTACTCTTTCATTTCTAGTCGAGCTTACGAAATTATTTCTTTGATAATTTATTGTATTTCAGCAATTTACAACAATAAAACCTCGGCATTACGACCAGTAGGCTGCCGCCCCTACCCCCTATACCAGCCCCTCGCGCAGCAAATCGTGCAGGTGGATAAAGCCCGCAAATGCGCCATCTTCCAGCACAATAAGCTGGGTAATGTTGCGGGCCTGCATTTGGGCCAGGGCCTCGGCGGCAAACTCGCTGATGTCGATGGTGGCCGGCCGGGGCGTGAGGATGTCGCGGGCCCGCAGCGTTTCGAGCTCGGCCAGGTGGCCGCGGCCGAGCATGCGGCGCAGGTCGCCGTCGGTAATAATGCCGGCCAGCGCGCCTGCTGCGTCGAGCACGGCGGTGGCCCCTAGGCGCTTGCCCGATATTTCGAGCAGCACTTCGCGCAGCGGCGCTTCTACACCTACCTGGGGGCGCTGGTTCTGGCGGCTAAGGTCGCCCACGGTTAGGTACAATTTTTTGCCCAGCGTGCCGCCGGGGTGCAGGCGGGCAAAATCCTGGGCCGAAAACTGGCGGCTTTCGAGCAGGCACACGGCCAGGGCATCGCCCAGCGCCAGCGCAGCGGTGGTGCTGGTAGTGGGCGCCAAGTCGTGGGGGCAGGCCTCGCGGCGCACGGGGGCGTGCAGCACGTAGTCGGCCTGCCGAGCCAGGTACGAATCGGCGTTGCTAACCAGTGCGGCCAGCCCTACCCCCTTGCGGCGCAGCAAGGGCACGAGCACCTTTATCTCGGGCGTATCGCCGCTCTTGCTAATGGCTACCACAAAATCTTCGGCCTGAATCATGCCCAAATCGCCGTGGATGGCATCGGCCGCGTGCATAAACAGGGCGGGTGTGCCCGTGCCGTTGAGCGTGGCCACCAGCTTGCCCGCAATGTGGGCGCTTTTGCCTACCCCCGTCACTACTACGCGGCCTTTGAGCTGCAGCAGGGCAGCCACGCAGTTCACAAAATCGGGGGTAGCGCCCACCGCCTGCGCCACATCGCGCAGGGCGCTGGCTTCTTCGAGCAAGACTTGGCGGGCTACGGCCAGCACATCAACAGATACGGAAGGGGGGGAGGAAGATTGCACGGTCAAATTTACGCCTTCCCGCTTCAGCACGGCCGATTGCTGGTCTAGCAGCTACTAACGACCACGCTTTGCGGAACTTTTCTGAAATGTTACGTGTCAATGACGGGTTTTTTTCAAAAAAATCCACTTTGTTCTTATCTTCGCTAATCCCGTTCCTGCTACCTGTCCGCCTTACACCGCTATTCTATGACCCTCTCCGTTCTGGAACCACCCATTACCCACGCTACCGAACTCAAAACCAAGCTAAAAGAAGTATTCGGCTTCGGCCAGTTTCGGGGCACCCAAGAGGCTGTCATTCAGAATATTTTAGCAGGTAATAACACGTTTGTTATTATGCCCACGGGGGCAGGTAAAAGCCTGTGCTACCAGCTGCCGGCGCTGGTGCTACCGGGCACGGCCATCGTGATTTCGCCGCTCATCGCCCTGATGAAAAACCAGGTCGACCAGTTGTCGGCCTTCGGCGTGAACGCACAAGTGTACAATTCGACGCTGACCAAGACGGAGATGAACCGCGTTAAGAAAGACGTGATTTCTGGCGAAGTACGGCTTTTGTACGTGGCACCTGAGAGCTTGACGAAAGAAGACACTATTGCTTTTCTCCAAAAAGCCAGCATTTCGTTTGTCGCTATTGATGAGGCGCACTGCATCTCGGAGTGGGGCCATGATTTCCGGCCCGAGTACCGCAAGATTCGCGGCATCATCGACAACCTGGGGGGTAAGATTCCGCTCATCGCGCTCACGGCCACCGCTACCCCCAAGGTGCAGCTCGACATCCAGAAAAACCTGCACATGGATGATGCGAGCGTGTTTAAAACCAGCTTCAACCGCACCAATCTCTACTACGAGGTGCGCGCTAAGCGCAACACCAAGAAGCAGCTCATTCAGTACGTGCAGCAGCACAAAGGCAAGGCAGGCATTATTTATTGCCTAAGCCGCAAGAAGGTAGAGGAAGTAGCCGAGCTGCTGCGCGTAAACGACGTGCGCGCCCTACCCTACCACGCTGGCCTCGACCCGCATACCCGCATGAACAACCAGGACGCCTTCCTCAATGAGGACTGCGACGTGATTGTGGCCACTATCGCCTTCGGCATGGGCATCGACAAGCCCGATGTGCGCTTCGTTATCCACTACGACGCGCCTAAAAGCATTGAGGGCTACTACCAGGAAACTGGCCGCGGCGGCCGCGACGGCATGGAGGGCAACTGCTTGATGTTCTACAGCTACGACGACATTCTGAAGCTCGAAAAATTCAGCAAAGACAAGCCCGTGACGGAGCGCGACAACGCCCGCCAGCTCTTGCTGGAAATGACGAACTACTCGGAAAGCGCCGTGTGCCGCCGCCGCCAGCTGCTGCATTACTTTGGCGAAAACCTGGACAAGGACTGTGGTTTCTGCGACAACTGCCGCCATCCCAAGGAGAAGTTCGACGGAGCTGAGCACGTGGGCTTGGCCCTGCGCGCGGTAGTGCAAACCGAAGCGCGCTTCGGCCTCGACCACGTGGCGCAGGTGCTGCTGGGCCTCAACAACCCGCACATCGAGAGCTATGGCCACAACGGCCTGCCGGTATACGGCCAGGGCAAGGCCCTGAGCGGCGACATGCAACACTGGCTGTCGGTGCTGCGCCAGTGCTTGCTCAACGGGTTGCTATCCAAGGATATCGACTCGATTGGCATGGTGCACATCACCGAGAAGGGCATCGATTTTATCGAAAACCCGCACGCGTTCACCCTCACCAAAGACCACGATTTCGAGGCCGAAAAGCAGGAGGAGGAAGACGAGGAGAAGGTGCAGCAGGCCGCCGGCCACGACGAGGCACTGTTTAGTCAGCTTAAGGAGTTGCGCCGGCAATACGCCAAGCAGAAGAACTTGCCGCCCTACGTGCTTTTTCAGGACCCGAGCCTGAAAGAAATGGCCACCACCTACCCGCAAACCCTGCACGAGCTGACCCACATTTCGGGGGTAGGCCAGGGCAAGGCGCAGAAGTTTGGCGCGCCATTCGTGGCGGCCATCAAGAAGTATGTGGAGGATAATGACATCGAGACGGCGGCCGACGTGATTATTAAGTCGACGGTGAACCGCTCGAAGCTCAAAATCTACATTATCCAGCAGATTGACAAGAAGATGGACCTGGCCGGCATCGCCCGCAGCCAGGGTATCACAATGGGCGAACTAGTGGAGGAAATCGAGCACATTTGCTACTCGGGCACCCGCCTCAACCTCGACTACTACATTCAGGATGTGGTGGACGAGGACAAGCAAGATGAGATTTACGACTACTTCATGAAGGCCTCTACCGACAGCATCGCAACTGCGATGAATGAGCTAGGCGCCGACGATTTCAGCGAAGAAGAGGTGCGCCTGATGCGCATCAAGTTCCTGAGCGAAGTGGCTAACTAGCCCACGGATTAGCGGGGAGTATAGCAGAGTGCACGGATTTTGTGGACAGCGCTAAGCAGCGAAAACCAGCAAAAAGGCCGCCCAATTGGGCGGCCTTTTTGCTTTATGTACTACTGCTACCGGTCTACAGGTGCGGGTACTAGCGCCGCCCACAAAATCCGTGCACTCTGCTATACTCCCCGCTAATCCGTGGGCTAGCAATACTCTTCGAAAGCGCCTTGCAAGTTATTCACAATGCGCATCAGGTCAGAGCCTTCGATGTGGTAGCGCTCAATCATGTGCACCAGTTCGCCGTCTTTGAACAGGCCGATGCAGGGCGAAGAGGGGGGGTAGGGCAGCATGTGCTCGCGCATTTTAGCCACGGCATCGGTTTCCATGCCGGCAAAAACGGTTACGAGTTTGGTGGGTTTTTTCTCGGCGCTGGCCAGGGCCAGTTTGAGGGCCGGGCGGGCTTTGCCAGCAGCGCAGCCACACACCGAGTTCACGGCTACCAGCACGGTGCCTTCGTTGGCGGCCAGGGCCGCGTCTACTTCCTGTGGCGACATCAGTTGCTCGAAGCCAGCCTCTACCAAGTCCTGGCGAATGGGGGCAACCATGTATTCGGGATAAACAGCCATCTTTTTACAACAAAAAATAAGGTATAGAACTGCGCGGAATGCTCGCCGGCGCACGTACAAAATTACGGCAGCCTCGCGCTAATTGCTAGAAACCACCAGGCTAGCAAAAGGTTCGGCCGCGGCTAATGTCTGGCGAAATGGCGATGTACAAGCTCCGATTGGTCGACGCGCGGCGGCGGCTGGGCGGCGGCGCTGCCCAACTTAGCTAGGCTAGCGCTATCTTGCTTAGCAAGCGCTAGCGCGTTGATTAGACGGCTCCTAGGTGGCCTTTTCATTCATCATTCCCTCACCCCACCCCTTGTTCGCATGAGTAAAAACGTATTCTCTCCGCCGCTGCGCTGGGCCCTGCTAGGCGTAGCAGCATGGGCTGGGCTCGGCCACGCGGCGCTAGCTCAAAAACCCGGTATAAAACTGGGGCAGCCTTCGGCGAGCCGGCTAGCTACCCACCGGCAGGCGCCCAAGCCCGCCATAGCCGCCCTGCGCACCGACCCAAAGGCGCGGCTCAGCAGCGACTTGCAGCGCCTGTACACCGCGGGGCAGGCCAACCGCAGCCTGCGCACCAGCGCCGCGGCGGCCAATGCGGCGTTTCCGCTGCTGCGGTTTAGCAAGGATGGCACGGCCGTGATGGTGCACATCACCGCTCAAAACGTGGCCGCACTGCTACCCAACTTGCAAAGCCGCGGCTTTGTAGTGGCCGCCGCCTACCCTACCCTACACTTTGTGGAGGGCCTGCTGCCGCTGAGCCAGCTAGCGGCCGGCAGCCAGGGGGTAGGCGCTTTGACTACGCAGGGGCTGCTGGGCGTGGTGCCCGCCTACCGGCCGCAATCGCGCGCAGGCGTGATTACCAGCCAGGGCGACTACGCGATGGAAGTGGCCCGCAGCCGCGCTACCCGCCCCAAAAACCTCGACGGTTCGGGGGTGCGCGTAGGGGTGCTCAGCGACTCGTTTAATTCGCAGAACGGGGCGGCCACGGATATCTCGACCGGCGACTTGCCCACCAACGGGGTGCAGGTGCTGCTCGACGATGGCACCACCGACGAGGGCCGCGCCATGTGCCAGATTGCGCACGACCTAGCGCCGGGCTCGCCGCTGGCCTTCAGCACGGCCAACGTGAGCGAGGCCGATTTTGCCAACCAGATTATTCGGCTGGCCGACCCGGCGCAGGGCAACTGCAAAGTAATTGTGGACGACGTCGGGTATTTTTTGGAGCCATTTTTTCAGGATGGTATTATTGCCCAAGCCATTACGCAGGTAGTGGGGCAGGGCGTGGCGTACTTTTCGTCAGCGGGCAACAACGCTAATAATAGCTACGAAAACACGACCCCGGCTTTCGTAAACGATGCGCAGGGGGTAGGGCGGCTGAATTTTTCAACCACCGGCACCCCCGACCTCACCCAGCGCTTTGTGGTATCGGATGGCTACGACCTGCTTTTGCCGCTGCAATGGTCAGACCCTTTTTACACCAGCACAGGCGTAAAAACCGACCTCGATATGTACCTGGTGAAGGTGCGCCCGAGTGGCGTCGTACAGAAGGGCGACACGGTGGCCAGCTCGACCATCGACAATGTTGGGTTTCAGTACCCAGCGGAAATTATTGGCTTTTCGAATGACAGCAGCCAGACGCACACTACAGCGTTTGACCTGCATATTGTGCGCCGGGCTGGCACCGCCAACCCTACCCGCCTCAAATACATCAACGAGCTTAACGGCCTGCCTGCTACCGTTGTCGGACCCACCGAGTGGCAAACGAACAGCGGCACCCTGGTGGGCCACCCAGCCGCCGTGGCCGCCATGGCGGTGGCGGCCGTGCCCTACTACAGCCCGCGCGTGCCCGAGCCCTACACGTCGCTGGGCCGGCCTACCATCTTGTTTGCGCCCAATGGCACGGCCCTAGCCACGCCCGAAGTGCGCCAGAAGCCCAATTTTGCGGCCGCGGATGGCGTGAATACGTCGTCGTTTGGCACCAGTGCAGATGACTTGGAAGGCGATGGCTTCCCTAACTTCTTCGGCACGTCGGCGGCGGCGCCGCACGCGGCGGGCATCGCGGCCCTGCTGCGGCAGTCGGAGCCAAATTTGACACCCGCCCAGGTGTACGCCCGCCTCACCTCGACGGCCCGCCTGCTGGGCGCCACTACGGCCGATTTGCAAACCGGCGCGGGGCTGATTGATGCTTTTACGGCGATTTATGGACCTGCCGTGGCCATTACGCCGCCAGCGGTAGAAGACCTCGAAAAAGGCGCCTTGCCCACTAGCTGGACGGTGAGCAGCACCCGGGGGGGTAGGGTGCAAGTGATAAATACCCTGAACCCGGCCTCGGGCACGCAGCACTTGCTGCTCGATTCGTACCCCGGCATAACGGCCAACGCACTGAATGAAGTAGTGTGGTACCTACGCGGTGTGTCGGCCAGCAGCGCGCTGCTGACTTTCCGCGAGCGCAAGTTTGCGGCCGAAACCGACCAAGTGATGCCGGCGCAGTTTACGGGCTCCAGCAACACTGATGGCGTCGCGCTGAGCGTGGATGGCGGCACCACCTGGTACCGCGTGTTCGACCTCACAGGCACCAACGCCACTACTACTTACCAAACCAAGTCGGTGAGCCTAACCCAGCTAGCCACTGCCAACGGCCTCACCCTGGGCAACGATGTGCGCCTCAAGTTTCAGCAGTACGGCACGGGGGCGGCCACGGGCAACACGGCTAGCAGCCGCGCCGGTCGCGTGTTCGACGACATTGCCGTGACGGGCCTGACGCCCGCGCCGGTAGCGCTTTATAACTCGACTCAGCCCCTCATCGGCTGCCCCGGCCTAACGGTGCAGTACGCTGATTCCTCGTTATTTAAGCCCACGAGCTACGCTTGGACGTTTGCTGGCGGCACGCCCGCCACTTCTACTTCGCGCACGCCGGCGGTGGTCTACAACACGCCCGGCCACTACGCCGTGACGCTGAGCGTAACCAATGCCAACGGCACCGTGGCGCGCACCGATACGGGCTACGTATTTGTGTACGGCCGCGCGCCGCTGGCCACCGTCACGACCACCAACGCCAGCATTTGCCCCGGCGGCACCGTCACGTTTGGCAGCACGGCAGCCTACTGCCCCGGCACGTATAGCTGGAGCTTTCCGGGCGGCTCGCCGGCTACCTCGTCGGCCCAAAACCCGGGGGTAGTAACCTACGCGGCGGCCGGCAACTACGTGGCCACGCTCACCGTGAGCAACGCCTACGGCAGCACTACTACAAACATTGCGGTGGCGGTGGGCGGCCGGGCGCTGCCCTTCACCGAGACGTTCGACAACACCGCCAACTCGCAAACCCTGCCCGCCGGCTGGAGCATCGTCAACCCCGACCAGGGCGTCACTTGGCAGATAGCCGAAGGCATTATCGGCCGCAATGGCCAAGCTAGCCGAGCGCTGCGGGCGCCCTTCTGGTTTGACTCCAATGTGGGTGAGCATGACGCGGTGTATACGCCGGCCCTGAGCCTGGTGGGCCGCACTACCCCCACCCTGCTCTTCGACGTGGCCTATGGTAAGGTGACTGATAACCAACTCGATTCGCTAACCGTGCAGATTGCCGACGCCTGCACCGGCGCCATCCTGGGCAAGCCTTATGCCAAGGGCTCGGCAGGCACGCTGCCCACCACTTCGCCCAAGGATGAGGCTATTTTCTTGCCCGCCTCGGGGGCCGACTGGCGCCAAGAGCGCGTAGACCTGACGCCCTACGCTGGCAAGTCGGTGGTGATTCGCTTTGTGGGGCGCAACGGCTTCGGCCAATACTTGTACCTCGACAATGTGCAGGTAGGCAATAACTTGTTAGCTCTCACCACCGCCGCCACCGCCGTGGGCCTCGAAGCCTGGCCCAACCCTACCCCCGCCGGCAGCAGCCTGCACGTAACGCTACCAGCCTACTCGGGCAGCGTGAGCCTGCGCCTCTTCGACAACCTGGGCCGCGTGGTGTGGCAAGAGCAGGTGCAGCAAACCGGCGCCGCCCTCGAGCGCACCCTTAGCCTGCCCGTGGCCACTGGCCTCTACAACCTGGTGTATACGCCGGCTACAGGCACGCCCGCTGCCCGCCGCATTGTGCTGGAGTAGCAACTTTTGCAGAATACCTCGAAATGGCCGGGCGAAATTCGCCCGGCCATTTTTTTATTTAGCTTACTAGTTATCCACACAAGTTATTAACATGCAAGCATTTTATCCACACAATTGCTAATAACCGGTGAAAGACGGCGCGCTAGCGGCACGTGGGCCTAACTTGTACTCAGCAATTAAGCTGCTGCTTTTAACCAGCAAAAAGGCTTGCTTAGCCAAAAGCCTCTAGCTTTCGCCCGCGCTCCAACTAATTTGCTGCCTTATCTGCTATGGACTACCAGCACTGGCGCTATTTTTTACGTGATTGATTTTAAGTATTTGCGGCAGAAGTCGCTTCACTGGCTAGGGGTAGGGCTGCTGGCTTGGCTGCTGCCCGCCGCCGCCTGGGCAACGCCAGCCCCCGCGCCGGCGCGGGCCTACGTGCGGCAGTTTGGGCCTACAGAAGGCCTAAGCCAACCATTTATTTATTGCTTGCTGCAAGACCGGCAGGGCTACCTCTGGCTGGGCACCGCCGAGGGCTTGGTGCGCTACGACGGCAGCCGCTTTGTGACCTTCACTACCCGCGATGGCTTGGCCGAAAACTTCGTTACCGGCCTGCGCGAAGACCCGGCCACCGGTAGCCTCTGGGTGCGCCACTACCAGGGCGGGCAGTCGGTGCGAACGGCGGGCGGCCCGAATTTTCGGACCGCCCCTACTCCCACAGCGGGCGGGCAGGCTGCGCTCGTCGGCCCACCTAGCCCCGATAGGGCCCGCCTCAATGCCTACCTACACCGCTACCCGCTGGGCCTACCCCCGGAGGTAAGCCTGACCTGCCTGCTCGAAGACCGCGAGGGCAATACCTGGCTCGGCACTGCCGGCCAGGGCCTGTGGCGGCACTCCGACAAGCACCTGAGCTTGCTGCCCTTACCCAGTGGCCCCAGCGGCGCTAGTTTAGTAATAGTCAACCAATCAGCTACTAAGAGGCCGTCCCACGTATGGAGCACTTTCAATGGGGGGCCGTTTTTCCGGTTACCCAGTGCGACTAGTGGCTCAATTGTGGCGGCGGGCAGTCAGTTGCCCCCGCTACCCGGCGAGCCGGCCACAGCCTTGCTGGCCCGGCCGGCTGCCTTGGGAGGCGGCTTTTGGGTGGGCAATGCCTTGGGAGTATGGGCAGTTTCTGCGCCAGGGCAACCCGCCCAAGCAGTAGCGGGGCTGTCGGATAGCCTGGGCTCGGCCGTTACGGCGCTGGCGTATGCGCCCGGCTCGGGGCTGTGGGTAGGCACAGCCGCCGACGGCATTTATTTGTTGCCCAATGCCTCGGCCTCGGCTCCTGCCCCAGTCGTGCAACACTTCAGCACAGCCAATGGCTTGCTGCACAACAGCATTTTTGCCCTGCTGGCCGACCATACCGGCCGCGTGTGGGTGGGTACGCACAATACCGGCTTGGCCGTGTGGGAGCCCGCCCGCAAGCGCTTTACCTACACCCGCCTCAACCGCGCGGGCCTTGATGCCAGCGCTTTAGCTGAAACAACCGACGGCACAATTTGGGTGGGCACCGAAGGGCAAGGCTTGTACTACCATCCGGCTAAGGCGGGCGCTTGGCAGCACCTCACGACCGCTACGGGCTTGCCCGACAACTATTTTACTGCCCTCCTACCCCTGCCGGCTGCCGGGGGGGGTAGGGCCGCCGGCCTGCTGCTGGTGCACCCGCAGGGCCTAAGCCGGCTCGACCTTCAGGGGCACCGGGCTACCCCCCTCGCCACGCCCGACGACCCGTTGGTGCGCGGCTGCCTACCGGCTGCGGCCCTGACGGCTGGGCCGACCTCCGTGGCCTGGGTAGGCACCCGCACCGGCCTGCTGCGCCTCGACTTGGGCACCCTGGGCTACCCTGCCCTGCCCCCAGCTGCTCCTGGCTTAGCGCTGGCGAGTGCCGAGGTAGATGGCGAGGCGCGGCCGGCCGCAGCGCTGGGCCAACTCAGCGCGGGGCAGCACCACGTAAGCTTTGTTTTTCAAGGCATTAGTCTAGCTGCCAACGGCACCCAAGGCTTGCAGTACCGCTACCGGCTACGGGGGCTTTCTACGGAATGGAGCCGGCCCAGCCTGGCCGGCGAAGCGCAGTTTGTGGGCCTGGGACCGGGCCACTACGTGCTCGAAGTGCAAGTGCGCCGCGCCGGGCCAGCTGCCAGCTGGAGCCCGGCGCGGCGCAGTGAGTTTGGCATTGCTACGCCGTGGTGGCGCCAACCGTGGGCGCTGCTAGCGGGCCTGGGGCTGCTGGCGGGCGCCGCAGTGGCCATAGTGCGGGGCCGCGAAGGCGTGCTGCGTCGCCAGAAATTTCAGCTCGAACACACTGTGCGCGAGCGCACTACTGAGCTACGCCGCCAAAACCACCACATCGAGCAGATAAACAGCGAGCTGCTGGTGGCGCGCGATGCGGCTGAGGCATCGCGCCGGGCCAAGGCGCAGTTTTTGGCCAACATGAGCCACGAAATCCGCACCCCGATGAACGCGGTTATCGGCCTCACCAACTTGTTGCAGCATACCAGCCCTACCCCCGAGCAGGCCGAGTACCTCACGGCCATCGGCTCGTCGTCGCAAAACTTGCTAGTGATTCTCAACGACATCCTCGATTCGTCGAAGATGGAAGCTGGCAAACTTACGCTGGAGCAGGTGGCTTTCCGGCTGCCCGAGGCCGTGCGCGGGCTCAGCACCATGTTTCGCTACGCGGCCGACAGCAAGGGCCTGCGCCTAAGCGTGTTGGTAGATGCGACTGTGCCCGTGGCGGTAATCGGCGACCCGGTGCGCTTGCAGCAAGTGCTGGTAAACTTGGTGAGCAACGCCTTGAAGTTCACGCGCCAAGGCGGCGTTACGGTGCGGGTGGCGCCGGTGGCAGGCGGCCCGGCCGGGCACGTGGTGCTTCGCTTTACGGTGCAGGATACCGGCATTGGCATTGCGGCCGATAAGCTGACGGCCATTTTTGAAGATTTTTCGCAGGCCAATGCCAGTACTACCCGCGAGTTTGGCGGTACCGGCCTGGGTCTCAGCATTGCCCGCAACCTGGTGCAGCTGCACGGCGGCCAACTGGGGGTACGCAGTGAGGAGGGGGTAGGGTCGGAATTTTATTTTGAACTGACATACCCCGTGGCCGACGCCGCGCAGGCCCACCCCAACGCGGTGGCGGGCCCGCTGCCGGCCTTCGAGCCGGCCCTGCGCGTGCTAGTAGCCGAAGACAATGCCCTCAACCAGCTGGTAGCGCGCAAAACGCTGGAAAACTGGAATGTGCAGGTGGTAATAGCCGACAATGGCCGCTTGGCCGTGGAGCAAGCGCTGGCCGCCACCACGCCCTTCGACGCCATTTTCATGGACATTCAGATGCCGGAGCTGGATGGCTACGCCGCTACCCGCGCATTGCGCCAGCACTTTCCGAGCCTGAGCAGCTTGCCCATTATCGGTCTCACTGCCTCGGTGCTGCCCGAAGACCGCAGCTTGGCGCTGGCGGCCGGTATGAACGACATTTTGGCCAAGCCCTTCGAGCCCGCCACGCTGTATGCGCGGCTGGCGCACTGCACCGGCCGGCTAGCAAGCGCCACCAGCCCAAGCCCTACCCCCGCACCCAGCCCTGAGCTAGCAGCCCCCGCCAGCCCTCCCCCGCTGCGCCCCAACTGGCAGCAACTCGAAGACTTGGCGGGCGGCAATGCAGGCTTCATCAAGCAGATAGTCAATACTTTTCTTACCGAAGCACCCGCCCTAGAACAGTTGCTCGCGGCCGCCTACCCCCACGACCCCGCCGGCCTAGCCAGCTTGGCGCACAAGCTGAAAGGCCAGGTCGCTTACTTCGGGGTGCCCATCCTGCATACGCAGCTCGACGAGCTAGAGCGCAGCGCCCGCCAGCCCAACTGCCCCTACTGCGAACCGCTGCTAGTAGCGGTGCGGCAGCAATTGGGCCAGCTCTACCCCTTGCTGCACGAGCGAGCCTAGAGCATGCCGCTCCCCTAACCTGCACAATACACGCACCAAAAGCGGTGGTTAACGGGCTTTTTATAGCGCAATTTCAGCTTGTCGTGCTGCTAGCCTGCATATTTGCACTATAAGTGTCCTTTTTCTATAATAATTCTATGGCTGTTGTTACCCCCGAAACCGAGGCTGGCTTGGCGCCCCCCCTCCGCTGCCTGGTCGTTGATGACGACCCCCTCTCGGTACAAATCGTGCTCAATTGCGTGGCTAACACACCTTTTTTGCGCGCGGCGGGCTCGTGCAACAGCGCCATCGAAGCGGCCGAAATCCTGCGTACCCAGGAGATTGACGTGCTGTTTCTAGACGTAGAAATGCCGCTGATGTCGGGCCTCGACTTGCTGCGCACCCTACCCCACCCGCCGCAAGTGGTGCTCATCACGAGCAGCCAATCGTACGCGGTGCAGGCCTTCGAGTTCGCCGTGGCCGACTATTTACTAAAGCCCCTCAGCTACCCACGCTTTTTGCAAGCCGCCAATAAGGTACTGGATGCCATCACGGCCCAACGCGCCGCCGAGGCCGACGCCCTGCCGAGCAGCTCGGCTGAGTTCACGTTTGTGAAAGTTGATACCAAGCTGGTACGCGTCGATTTTGCCGATGTTTACTACGTGGAGGCGTTGGGCGACTACGTGCACATTGTGATGAAGAATAGTAAGTTCATCGTTTACAGTACTATGCGGGCCATCGAGGATAAATTTCCGGTGGGCCGCTTCGTGCGCGTGCACCGCTCGTTCATCATCAACATCGACCACGTGCAGGCTTTGGAAGATAACTCCTTGCTGATTAAGGATAAATACATTCCGATTGGCCAAACCTACCTGCGGGGCCTGTCGCAGCGGCTCAACAAGCTATAAGGGGGTAGGGCCCGGCTATTTGGCAGTTGCGGAAGCGCGGCAGCTAGTATTTTAACTCGTATTTTTCGTGCGCTTTCCTGGTTTTTCTTTCGTAATTGCTGGCCCGCTGGGCGATTTTCGCCGGCCTGCTTTGTTAGCTCACGCTTGGCATGGGCTGCTGGTTGTGGCAGGTTTGTGGGCTATGAGCTTCACCGCCCACGCCCAGGATGCCGCCGTGTGCGGCCCCATGCAGCCCGCCGAACTCTGCGTTGACTTCGACGCTAGCCGCTCGGTTGACCCCGGCGCGGGGCCGCTCGAGTACCAGTGGCGCATGGGCGATGGCACTACCCTCACGGGCCTCACCATCACGCACTGCTACCAAGCCCGCGGCCACTACCAAGTGGTGCTCGATGTGGTGGTGCCCGCCACGGGCGAAGTGCGCCGCGCCGAAAAAACCTTCGATGTAGACCTCACTACCAAGCCGGTTCTCAACTTTAGCCTCGCGCCAGCGGCGGCCATTAAGGTCAATCAGCCCGTCACGTTCGACGCCCTCGACTCGGTACTCCCCACCTGCCAGGCCGTGAAGGTGACCTGGGATTTTCGCGACGGCACCACCCAGCAGGGCACGCGCGTCGAGCACACGTTTCGCAAGCCCGGCCGCTTCCAGGTGCGCATGAGCCTGCGCGGCTACGGCCCCGGCGCCTGCGTCGATAGCAACTGCGTTAGCCAAGAAGTAGTGGTAGCGCCCTAGGGCGCCCTACCCCCCTGGCATTACTCGGGGGTGCCTTGGCGCAGCAGCAGCAGGGTAATATCCCAGAGGGCTTCGTAGGGTATAATTTCCGCCACAGCTTCGGCTTCGCCTACCAGCGGGGCCTGCTGCAAGTTGGCCAGCAAGGGTTTACCGCGAATAGCTAGTACTTCGGGGTCAAATTCGGCTTCGGGCAGCAGCAGCAACATGCGCAAAAAGGTGCGGCTGCGCAGCGTGGCCGCATCGCGCAGGTGGCGCTGCTGGTACTTGCGCAGGCGTTCTAGGCGCGTCAGCACCGGTTCCAGCAACCGTTGCCGCAAATAGTGTAGCAGCTGCAATATCAAAATGGCTACGTTGTAGCCACGCTTATCGCGGCTGTATTCGGGCACGGTAAGGGCCGCAAACACGGCTAGCTGTGCCCGGCGACGCACCGGTAATTTATCAACCGGCTGCACAAATTCGGTGTAGGCTTCCAGCAGTTCCCAGCGCTCTAGGGCCGCGGCCCGCTGCTTGGCAAACGACGGGTTTTTGTGTGCCACGTGTAGCAAGCGCAACGCCTGCTCGTATTCGCCGGCGTGCAAAGCCAGCATCAGGTAGTGCTCGTAGAAGTAAAACCAGTTGCTAGACGTGGGGTGCATATCCTGCGCAAAAGCCTCGGCCAGCTTGAGGCCGGCCACGGGCTGCCGGCTGCGCAAATGCGCATACACGTTCATAAACTGATTGAAGCGTTGGTCAAACCGCCGAGCGTTCAGCTTGCCCTCTTGCAATTGCTTGGTAGCCTGAGTAGTGTAGCGAATAATTCCTTTATAATCACCCACCAGTTCGGCATGGGCTAGCCGCAGCCGATACAGCGCCAGAAAAGTGGTAAACGTGCGTGTTTCGCGGTGCAGCGCCTCTATTTTCTCCAGGTAAGCCGGTATTTTAATTAATTCGGCGCGTCGCGTCGCCACGGTGCGCGCCAAGTTCGAGTTTACCTCGCTCAGAATTTGCTCTACTTCTTGCTCGCCCGCCAGCTTTTTGCGCAGCTCAGCTAGTTGTTTACTCGCCACCAAATAGAGCGGCCGCTTGTGCTGCTCGGCATACAAGGTGAGCAAACGCCGCACTGCCTGTTCGGCATAGCTGGTAAAATCGCTCTGTTGTGCCAGCCGCAGGCAGCGGCGCAGCAACTTTTCGGTCAGTACATATTCCCCTTCCAGGTAAAGAATGGTCACTTTATGTAGCAAATCGAGGCATTCGAGCTCGTAGCGCCGCGATACCAGCAGCCGAGTATCGGAGTGGTCCAGAAAAAACAGGTGATTCAGCAGTTTATCTTGAACCCGGCCCCGCAACTGGCGCAAAGCCGTGCGATTACTGGCCGAATTAGCGCCGTACAGTAGCTTAGTAAGCTGAATAGTAGTCAAGTCTGGATTGGCGGCCAGCGCTTGCATCATCTTCTCTTCCTTGCCAGGGTGCGTCGAATCTAAATCA
Organism: Hymenobacter ginkgonis; assembly: GCF_009755225.1. Classification (GTDB taxonomy): domain Bacteria; phylum Bacteroidota; class Bacteroidia; order Cytophagales; family Hymenobacteraceae; genus Hymenobacter; species Hymenobacter ginkgonis. The sequence continues at coordinate 1,184,211 of NZ_WQKZ01000002.1, read as the reverse complement.
AGTAATGGACGGCGTGTGTTCCGTCTCAATGTCACAATTCGAGCCAAATTTGCAATTTCTTTCATATAAAAAGTGCCTTCACAGGCTCTAATCGCAATTTGAATGCTAGTGGAATGACAAAATAAGCCATTAAAAAAACAACAATAGTTTCCTTTCAGCTTGCATCAGTGGCCCAGACCTTTGTAATCTGGAATGGTAGGCACAAATTACACGAACCGATGTCACATTTGAACCTTTTTTCGCAAAATTATCCAGACTAATCTTGCTATTTTAGTGCGACGCCGCTTCGGAAACTGATTTTTTTCTGGGAATACTACAAACCGTTCTTGCTATAGTGATTGTCACAATTACTTCAGCTTTGTCCTTTTGTGAGGGGATGAGATAGAGGAGCTTTGTAACAAGAAATCACCACAACAATTCTCCTCCACCATGTTTGAACTCTTCGCTCTCGCCCTCCTTCAGTTCGCTACAATCACGGGCCAGCCTTCCGACTTCACAGGCAGCAGCGGCTGGGGGCACGACATCGTAGGCGGCACGACTACTACTGATAGCGTTACGGGCAGCAGCGGCTGGGGCCATGACATCGTAGGCGGCACGCCTACTACTCCCGCTGGCGTTACGGGCAGCAGCGGCTGGGGCCACGACTAGGCTGGTATCTGGCTTCGGCTAACTAACTTGCCCAGCGACTTGCTCTACGTCGCTGTTGGATGAGATTTAATTGGTTTACTTGCTTACTGGTATTAGGCTGCGGCGGGTGCTCTACCTCCACAACCAGGCTACCGGATGCGCCCGTCCGAATTCGGTGGGAGCGTGACCCGGAAAGCCTGGACCCCATGGCACAGGTAAATTCGCGGGCGGTAGATGTTATCAATCTGATGCACTACAGCCTGCTGCAAACGGACTTTGCAACCGGGACGATGGCGCCCACGCTGGCCGCCGCATTGCCCAGTGTGCAGTTTGTGGGCGACTCGCTTACCCACCTGGATTATCATCTGCGCGATGCTACCTGGGATAATGGCCGCCCGGTGCTCGCTACCGATGTAGCGTTTACCCTGAAGCTGATGCACTGCCCCGAGCTGCCCAATGAAGGCGAACGGACGCACTTCAGCTTTATCCGCGAGCTGCTGCTTGACCCCGCCGACCCGCGCCACTTTACCCTAGTATGCCGGGGCCAGGCGCCCGAGTACCGGCTGGATTCGGGAGATTTTCCAATTTTACCTGAAAATCCGCTTGACCCGACGCATAGCTTGCGGCAGTTTTCGCTGGCTACCCTGCAAGATTGGCCGCGCAGTACAGCTCCGGCGCCCGCTGTGGCAGCGCTGGTGCAGCGCTACCAGCAGGCCGACCCAGGCCACCACCCCGAGCGCCTAGCCGGCTGCGGCCCTTACCAGCTAGCGGCTTGGGAAGGCAACCACTCCCTTACGCTACAACGCAAGAAAAAGTGGTGGGGCGACCGCTTGCCGACGGCACCCTTGGTGCTACAAGCCCGCCCTAAACAGTTGCAATTCCTCATCTTGCCCGATGATGCCGCCGCCACGCTAGCGCTGCGGCGGCACGAACTGGACTTGTACCCTCAAGTATCGGCGCGCGATTTTCAGCGGTTGCAGGCTTCCGCTACGGCCCACCGCGAGTTAGCTTTTTACAGTGGCCCGTCTTATGATATAGTAATTGCGGGTTTCAACACCCGCCGCCCTGCTTTCCAGGACAAGCTTACGCGGCAAGCCCTTAGCTGCTTGTTTGATGCCAAAAGCTTACTGGCTGGCACTCAGCTAGGGCAGGGTAGCCGCACGGTAGGCCTACTTCCCCCCACTAGCCCCTTCTACAACGACAGCCTGCCGCTACCTGCTTACGCGCCGGCCCGTGCCGTGGCACTGCTACGCCAGGCTGGCTGGCAGCAAATAGGGGGCACGTGGAAGCGGGCGGCGCAGCAGTTGGCGTTTTCGGTGCGCTACCGCGCCGACGAAACCACGTTTGAAACGGTGGCGCTGCAGTTTCGAGCGGCAGCGGCGGCAGTGGGTATTCCCGTAGCGCTGCGGCCTACCGAGGCCTCTACCCTTACCGAGGCGTTGCGCCAGGGCGACTTCGATGTGTGCGTACGCAAGCTCAAGGGCAATCCCTTTGCGTTTAACTTCCTACCTATTCTGCACTCACAATCGGTAGGTGAGGGCAATTTTACGGGCTTTGGCACGCCAGCCAGCGACCGCCTGCTTGAGGCTATTGCGGCAGTTGGCCAGCCGGGCCGCAAGCGCTTATTGCTCAAACAGTTTCAAATGATGCTGCAGAAAGAAGCTCCTTTGGCTCCGCTCTTTGTATTGCCCTATCGCCTGGCCGCCGACCGCCACCTGGTACAGGTGTACCCGTCGGGCCTGAGGCCGGGCTATTCGGCCGCTACCCTTACCTGGGCCGCTACCCCTAGCCCAGATCACTAACCCATGGGGCGTTGGGTAGTAGCCCGGCTTGGGCGTGCACTGCTGGCAGCCTGGGGCATCGCCTCGGTGGTGTTTTTGCTTATGCACCTGCTGCCTACGCCGCTGGAGGAGCTGACTTTGGGTGAGAGCAGCGACCTCAGCCACGTGGGCAGCCCGCGGCGCCTGGCCGACCGGCAGGCGGCGCAACGAGCCCTCTACCATCGCCTCGGCCTAGAGGAACCGGTTTTTTATGTTAGCCGCTCGGCGCATGCGCCTATTCGCTGGTACTGGCACGGCACCCATAACCAATACCACCGATGGGTGCAGCAATTACTACGTGGGAACCTGGGCTACTCGTACCGCACTGGCCAACCAGTGCTAGCACTCCTGCAATCTGCCCTGCTTTATACCCTCCCGCTGATGGCCATTGCCATTGGCCTCGCCACCAGCCTCGCTATCTGGCTGGCTTTGGGTTTTGCCTTAGCTCCTGCTGAGGGAGGGGGCTGGCAGGCGCTGGGGCGTACCCTGCTCATGAGCCTGCAAGCAGTACCGTTGTTCGCGCTGGCTTTGGCCTTGTTGCTTTTATTTGCTAATCCTGATTTGCTTAACATATTACCGGCCGATGGCATGGGTACCGCCTACCCCCCCCTAGGCGGGCTAGCCTGGCTGGCGGCCTATGGTGCACACTTAGTATTGCCCTTGCTGAGCTTGGTTTTGGCAGTATTACCGGGGTTGGTTTTGCCGCTCGAAAATGCCCTACGCCACGAGCTTGCCACGCCGTATAGCAGTACGGCGCGGGCTAAAGGCCTAACGGCTTGGCAAGTAGCTTATCAACACGCTTTACCCAATGCCCTGCTGCCCCTATTCACCACATTTACGGGGCTGCTACCCGCCCTGGTGGCTGGGGCAGTAGTAGTAGAAGTATTATTTGCCCTGCCCGGCACCGGCCGCCTACTGGCCGAAGCCGCTGCCGCCCACGACTACCCCGTGGTGCTGGCAGGGGTACTGCTAACGGCGGGAGCCCGCCTGCTGGCGCTGCTCGTAGCAGATGTGCTGTATTACCGCGCCGACCCCCGGTTGCGGCCTAGTTCATGAATGCGCGTGGGCCTACTAGGTTCGCTAGCGGCAGTGCATATTGGGGAGCCGTGGCATGGCTGGCCTTGGTAGTGGGGGTAGGCGTACTAGGCCCCTGGCTACCCCTGCCCTACCCCCCCGCCACTCCCGACCTTGCGCACATAGCAATACCTCCTGGCTGGGGCAACTCAGCAGCGGCGCACTACTTTGGCACTGACCCAGCGGGCCGCGACGTGTTGGCTGAGCTGGTTTTTGGCGCGCGCGAGCTACTCACCCTTAGCTTGCCGGCCACCGCACTGGCTACCTTGCTGGGAGCCAGTGCGGGTGGGGCCGCCGGCTTTTGGGGCAATCGTGGGCTAGCCCTACCCCTTGCAATAGGCCCACTTGCACTGGCGGCCGGCTGGTGGTTATTAGCCCTGCCTTATTGGCTTATTTCCTCTATTATATTATTGATTATTAGTTTTTTAATCTTTATTTATCAATGGAAATTCGCTAGACTGGGGCCGCGTCGTTTTGCTGGCGTCACGTTGCCCCTCCCCCTCGATAGCCTAGTGCTGGGGGTAGCCACGCTGCTTAGTGCCGTACCACGTCTGGTGCTGGTAGTGGCGCTGGCGGCTGGCCCACCGCTCAGCACAAGCCAGCTACTAGCCGTGCTAGTGCTAGTAGCCTGGCCCGATACCGCCCGCTTGGTACGGGCCCAAATGCTACGGGTGCGCGTGCAGCCGTTTGTGGAAGCCGCCTGGGCCAGCGGGCTGCCGGAGTGGCGCATTTGGTGGCGGCACGCGTTGCCCCATGCTTGCCAACCGCTCTGGGCTTCTGCGCCCCTGAGCCTAGCGGGGCTTATCGGGCTCGAAAGCACCCTGGCGTTCTTGGGTATCGGCCTGCTGCCTACTACTGCTAGCTGGGGGCATTTGCTTGGTACCCTGCGCCAAGAGCCTACTGCCTGGTGGCTGGTTGTTGGGCCGGGCTCGGCGCTATTATTCACTTTGCTAGCCCTTCAGGAGGTGGCGCGCCAGCTTTCCGGGCTGCATTCCAGCAAAGAATATTTCAATAAAACGGCCTCTGATGTCACCGCTGCGCATTTACGAACCAAAATAAAGTAATTGATTTTTTTCTTTAATTTGCTTAAATTTAAATGGTTACAAAACTAACCGTTTATTTTTATTTCATTAATCCTGGTGTTTTTATAAGATTAGCAGGCTAACATATTGAAGCTGGCATGTCACAAAAGAGGCAACAATGTCCTTTAGCCTGGCACATGCAGCTTCTAATATTGTATCAGAGTTCCGCCCGGAACTGCGCCACGCTATCCTATTCTTTTTCCTGATTTATCAAAACACCGATGAAAGCGTCTTATTCTTCAGGCCATGCAGTAACCCGCGTTGGCACTGCTTTAACTGCCGCCGACCAAGCTGTATTGGCAGCTGGCCGCGATTTTACCACCCTCGATGGCCGACTGATACCCCGCGCCTTGGGTGAGGCTGCGCTGCGCCAGCGCACTGCCATACTTGTTGGAGGTTTGCTTATCGGCCATTGGCCCGAATTAAGCTAATTTTTAAGCATTTGTGCTTGTAAAATAACTTCACACTCACCGACTACTTATTGATAAAATAACTACTTTAAAATTTTACGTTGGATGCTATTGCAGCGCGCAGTACACCAACATTTTAGAAGTCCTCTATTCGTGTCCTTATATTGTTGTAGTTTGTATACTTAGAAGCGGAAGGCTTATAGCTAAAAAACCCGTTGGCCTTGCCAATGGGTTTTTTTTATAGCCTCTGCAACCGCTTTAGGCCGAAGCTTCCGTTTGGCGCGCAAGCAGGGCAATGCCTTCCGCAAAGGAGTGGGGCCGGTAGCCTAGTTCGCGCTCCGCCTTGGCAATGATAAAACCTGTGCGCAGCGGCCGCCGGCCGGGCTGCGTAAATGTGCTGCTATCGACCCGCTCAAGCAGCGCTTTATCGAGTTCGAAAAAATCGGCAACCTGCTGGGCCATTTGGTAGGGGGTAAGCAGCTCGCGCCCACTGAGATGGTAAATGCCCTGGGCCGACTGGCGGGCGAGCAGCCAGCATCCCTGGGCTAGGTCTTCGGCCAGTGTGGGGGTACGCCATTGGTCGTCTACCACTTTGATTGCCTGTCCCTTGCGCAACGAATCGCGCACCCATAGCACAATATTGCTGCGGCCACCGCCGTGCAGCGTGCCGTACACGAGCACCGTGCGCGCAATGGCCCAGCGCAAGCCGGCTGTGCCCTGCACCACATGCTCGGCAGCCAGCTTGCTGCGGCCGTAGTGGCTGAGGGGGTCGGGGGTAGCCTCTTCGGCCAGCGGGCCCGCTTGGCCGTTGAAAACAAAGTCGGTACTGAGGTGGGTGAGGTGAATAGCGTGCTGAGCGCAGGCGGCAGCTAGGTAGTCTACGGCCGTTACATTTTGCGTCCAGCACGAAGCCTGATTCAGTTCGCACTCGTCCACGTTGGTCATGGCGGCGGTGTGGATGAGGTGCGTGGGGTGCTCTTGCGCCAGCACTTGCTGCACTTGGGTGGCCACCGTCACATCGAGGGGTACGAAGCGCAGGGTGGGGTAGCGATTAGCGAGCCGGTTAGCGCCGCGCGCAGTGGCTACTAGTTCTATGCCAGGCTGCTGGTACAGCAGTTCAACCAGTTTTTGGCCAAGCAGGCCGTTGGAACCAGTGATAAGAATTTTCATGCGTTCTGGCCGTTAGGCCCGCCGCGGGTCAAGCAGACAGGCAACTGCTTAAACCAGGGCGGACTGGTATTTCGCTTAGAATTGACGCCCGTACAAGGCCGTAATTTTTTTGCGCTTGAGCTTGGTCACTTTCATCGTCATCCGAAGGTCGGTGAGAGGACGGTCGCGGCTGTCTTTGGGCAACGCCGCGATTTTATCCAAAACCTCCAGCCCTTGAATGACCTGGCCAAATACGGTGTACTGGCCGTCGAGAAAGTGCGACCCTTGGTGATTTTCGACTAGATAGAACTGACTGGAACTGCTGAGCCGCTGCGGATTAACGAAGTCGCCCTGGCGGGCGGCGGCCACGGCGCCGTAGTCGTGCTTGTGGCCAGCGGCTAGCTCGGCCGCAATAGTAGGCTCGTTGGGGGGGCCTTGGCCATCGTTGGTGGGGTCGCTATCCTTGGAGTTAGGGTCGCCACCCTGCACCATAAAATTGGGGATAACGCGGTGAAAAGTGGTGCCGTTGTAAAAGCCATCCTTTGCTTTCTTCAAGAAGTTGGCCCGGTGCAAAGGGGTATCTCTGAATAAGATAAGACGGATATCGCCTAGGCTGGTGCTAATAGTTACAACTTCCTCCTTCTTGGTAATCTTCGGGGCTTTATCGGCCCATGCGGGTAGGCTGAGCAGCCAGAGCAAAGGTAGCAACAGGCAATTCAGGCGAAGTTTCCGGGTGGTTATACGCATGCGAGTAAAACGGCTAAGGGCAGCAAAATTACACGTATTGCCACCCTACAATTCGCCGCGGTGCTCCCGGATGCTGGCCAGAATGGCCGCACCGCCGTGCCCCAGCACATGCTCGGCCACGGCCATGCCCAGGCCCTCGGCCTGCGCCGCGGGGGCAATCTGCTCGAAATCCACGTATTCCTCGCCGCTCAGGCTGATAAGGCCGCCGTGCAGCCGCACCTCACCGGCCGGCGTGAGCGTAGCCAGGGCGAACGATGGAATGCTGCATCCGCCTTCCATGGTACGCAAAAAGGCCCGCTCGGCTAGTAGGCAGCGGTGCGTATTGGGGTGGTCGATAGCTTGCTTTATTCTGTCTTTTAGCTTATTATCCAAAAAACGTGAGCATTCAACGGCAATGCTACCCTGCCCTACGGGCGGCACGAACTTACCGGCCGGCAACTCGTGCCGAATGAGGCCGTCATAGCCCATGCGGTGCACGCCAGCGTAGGCTAATACCAAGGCATCGTACTGGCCTTCTTCGAGCTTGCGCACGCGCGTTTGGAGGTTGCCGCGGGCTTCGGCAGTGCTGGCCTGGGGGTAAAAGCGACGCAGCAGTGCCTTGCGCCGCGTGCTGCTGGTGCCCAGCACAATGCCGGGCTTACTGATGTCAAAGTTTTCCTGAAAGCTGATTACGACGTCGTTGACCTTCTCGCGCTCCAAAAAAGCCAGCAGCTCCAAGTCGGCCGGGATAGAGCTTTGCACGTCTTTGGCCGAATGGATGGCCAGGTGCGTATCGCCGCGGCGCAGGCTTTCTTCCAGCTCTTCGGTGAACACCCCTTTCGACCCAATTTTATCGAGTGAGCGGTCGAGCACTTTATCGCCGGTGGTTTGCATCGACACAATTTCGGTGGGTAGGCCGGCTTGGTTAAGCAAGGCAGCTACGTGCTCGGTTTGCCAGAGGGCAAGGCGCGAGGCGCGGGTGGCAAGGCGAATGAGGGTTTCGGGCATAAGACACTTAACTTGACTGCCTACCCCGAGGTTCGCCAAACAGGCGGGGGTAGCAGCCGGCAAAAACAATTAATCGGTAGGCAGCAGCAAAGGGTGAAAACGCACGCCGTGCAACGGGCTGAATTCCAGTGAGGGAGCCGAAATTTTGAAAAACTGCCCGGCACTAACCAGCGGCTGCGCTCCCGCCCCATTTATTCCCGGCAGGCGGGCCAGCGAAATATCGGGCGAAAGATAAAACTGGCGGTAGCGGGTAAATTTCACTTCCTGGCCCGCAGCATCGAAGTAGGGCGGGTTGGCGTGGCCGCCCGTCATGCCGCTGCCGCTATAGCCCAAGTCGAGGTTAAGCCAGCGCGGAAACGAAGGGCCCACCGGCAGCACCGACGCCACATTTACCGACAGCCAGTATTGCTGCCCGTTGTAGTCCTTCAGCAGTTGGCTGCGTGTGGTACGCCCCAGCAAATCGGGCCGGTACTGCGGGTAAATGCTCTTGCGCCAGCCGTAACGCATACTTACCTTCTGCTCCCCAAAGCCGTATTGCTGGCCCATGAATAGGGCTACCCCCGTGAGATTGGCCGCCATGTCGCCCTTCGAAAACCCCCAGCCCTCGGAGCGGCCGTCGAAAACTTCGATGGTGGTTTGGTACAGCAAGGCAATGAGGCCACCGGTAAGCACCGCGGCGCGCTCGTTCACACCGCTCCACTTAAACAGCTCGTACTCGCCGCGCCCGATGGCGTAGGCGGTGGTCGCGTGGCCTATTTTGTCCATTTGCAGCCACTCGCCGTTGTCGTTGAAAGAGTGGAAAGGTACCCGCTTGGTGTACCACGTTTTGCCTAACAGATAAGAAGTTAGCGTGTACACCACGGCCGTACCTACCACCACCCCAATAAAGCGGCCCTGGTGAATACCAGGGCCGCCGGCAGCACTGGGCTCGGGCGGGGGGGGTAGGGGCCCTACCACTTGCGCTTGCACCGGCTGCCCCAGCCCCAGGCTGGTAGCAAGCAAAAACGGATACAATCGGTGGCGCATCAGGCAAAGGTCGGCAGGAAAAGAAGTGGCGCGAAGCAGTTGCTACGCGCAGTTACGCTCGGCGCAGCTGCTGGCCCATGCGCAACGAAGCATCTACGAAAACCATGCGCGGGTTGGCGTTGCGCTCGATGTGGTAGTGGGCCGTGTTCAGCTCTTCGGTGAGCTGGTCGGCATTGCGGGCCGTTACGAAGCGGCTGAAACCCTGCACGAACTGCTGCTCGCCGCTGGCCAGGTGCGGCACCATTTGTGGGTCGATGCCGAAGAGCAGCACCTTGCGCAGCAGCCCCAGCGAGAAGCTGAGCTGCTCCTTCTGGTTTTCGCGGCCCATCTTCTGAAACTCATCCGCCAGCGCCATCACCTCCGTCATTTTCAAGGAGTAGCACTTGCGCATCCAGTTGATAAAAAACTCGGCGTAGTTGTGGTCAGCGCTGTGCTCGCGGCTGGCAATGGCGGCGCCCAGGTTGCCCTCGGCCAGCTGAGCTACCTGCCGGGCCTTTACCTCGGGCACGTGGTAGTGCGCCGTGAGATACGCCGTAATGTCATCTTCCGAAAACGGGCGCACCACCACCGGCTGCACCCGGCTGATGATGGTAGGCAGCAGCCGTTCGGGCTCGTTGCTAACGAGCAAGAATACTGTAGCGGGCGGGGGCTCCTCTAGCAGCTTAAGCACCGCATTGGCGGCGGCCGGGTGCATCAATTCGGGCAGCCAGATGATGACGATTTTAAACCGCGCCTCGAACGCTTTGAGCGACACCAATTTAAGCAACTGGCCAGCCTCTTCTTTCGAAATGCTCCCCTGCTTGTTTTCGGCCCCCATGTGCTGCATCCAGTCGTTGAAACCCTGGTAGGGGCTTTCGGCCAGAAACGTGCGCCACTCGGCCATAAACCGGCCGCTGGTCGCATCCTTGGGCACCGATTTAGTAGTGGTGCTGGGGAAGATAAAATTGAGGTCAGGGTGCGCCAGTTTGCTGATTTTCAGACAGGCTGGGCAGTGGCCGCAGCTGTCGGGCGCCGCTTCAGCGCGGTCTTCACAGTTGAGATACTGCGCGTAGGCCAGCGCCAGGGCCAGCGCCGCCGAACCCTCGGCTCCGCGAAAGAGCTGGGCGTGCGCCACGTGCCCGCGCTGCACCGACTGGCGCAGCACTTCTTTGAGGGCAGCTTGATTGGGAATAGCGGCGAAGGTCATTTAGCTATGTCTCTCCCAGTTTCTATCGCCAGTCGTGGCCTGAAATATTTCTTCCATAACGCCTTGCTCCACTGCGTCATAGCTCAGGCCGCGGCGGGCCATCACACGCTCGGCTACCTCGGCTACTTTGGGTAGGCGGAAGGTTTCGAAGCCCGAAGCGCCGCCCCAACTGAAGCTCGGGATAAACTGCCGCGGAAAGCCGGCGCCAAAAATATTGGCCCCTACCCCCACTACCGTGCCGGTATTGAACATGGTATTGATGCCGCACTTGCTGTGGTCACCCATGAGCAGGCCGCAGAAGGTTTGGCCGGTATCGACGAAGCGGTGCGCGGCGTGGCTCCAGACTTTTACCGGGGCGTAGTTGTTCTTGAGGTTGCTGGTATTAGTATCGGCGCCTAGGTTGCACCATTCGCCAATAACCGAGTTGCCAAGGTAGCCATCGTGGCCTTTATTGCTGAAGCCCAGCAAGATACTATTACCAACTTCGCCGCCTACTTTAGAGAAAGGCCCCACTGTGTTGTCGCCGCGCATCTTAGCGCCAACGTTGATGTGGCTGCCCTCGCACAGCGCCAGCGCCCCTTTAATGATAGCTCCCTCGTGCACCTGCGAGTTCCTACCCAAGTAAATTGGGCCGTCCTCCGCATTGAGAATCGCGGCGCGAATCTTCACGCCGGGCTCAATAAAGATGTTTTCGGGTGCGTATACAATGGTGTGCGCATCGCCCACCGGCTGCGAAGTGCGGCCGTGGGTAAGCAGGGCAAAATCGCGGCGAATCTCGACGCCGTTGTGCAAGAAAAGCTGCCACGGACGGCTGATAACCGTTATTTCCTCTGCCACTTCCCGCTGCGACTGCAAGCCATCCTGGATAAGCTCAGCCACCTTAAAAGCATCGGCTAAGTGCGCGGCCACCAGTGTTTCGCCAAAGTATAGGCCCTGGCCGGGCGCCAGCGCCAGCACCTGGCGCACTAGCAGGTCGTCGGGGCATACGGCACCGTTTACCACCAAGGCCGGGCCCGCCACTACATTGGCCGGAAACTTGGCCTGCAAGTACGGCTGCGTGAGGTGCCCTACCCCCTCCGTACCCAGCCGGCGCTGCCACTTCTCGGCAATGGTGAGGATGCCGCAGCGCAGCGCCGCCACCGGCCGCGTAAAGGTGAGCGGCAGCAGGTGGGGCCGAATAGCCGGGTCGTCGAACAGCAAAAGGTGCATGTAGTAAGCTAGGGCTGATGGCTATTCGCTATCAGCTTTATCGTAAGAATAAACCCAAATTTACGGCGGGCTGCTTGGCTTGGGGCCAAAAAAAACTCCTTCTGGGCTTGCCAAAAGGAGTTTCTTGCAGGCTAACTGCTAGTAGCCAAGGGCTAACAGCTGGCGCAAAAGCTATTCTTTGCCCGCGCTGCTTTGCGTCTTGTTGGCGTAGCGGCTGCGGAACTTCTCCACGCGGCCGGCGGTGTCGATAAACATGTTTTTGCCGGTATAGAAGGGGTGCGAGGCGCTGCTCACTTCTATTTTGATTACCGGGTAGGTGTTGCCGTCTTCCCACTGAATCGTCTCGGCCGACGTCATCGTGGAGCGGGTGATGAACTTGAAGTCCGACGAGGTGTCTTGGAAAACTACCTGGCGGTACTCGGGGTGCGTGTCCTTTTTCATTATCGGGAGGGCCTATTTACCTATTAAACCCTGCCGGTTTTGCGGAAGGGATTGCAAAAGTACGAATTATCGCCGACATAGTCAACCTTTTGACCTTCTTGAGACTCTTCTCCCTAAAAGAGCCGCGGCATTAAGCTGGGCCACGCGCCCTTCGGCACTGGGCTGGGGGTAGCGGCGCATGGCAGCCACGGCCTATATTTGGTTATCAGCCATTCTGTTGGTCGTCTTTGCCTATGCTGTACTTCTCCCAATCCCGCCGTTTCGCCGGCCTTGGGCTCCGCTTAGGGTTGGGGCTAGGGCTGCTGCTCGGCAGCGCTGGGCTAGCGCTGGCTACTACGTTGCTCCTTTTTATGGCTACCTACGATGGCTCGGCAGTGCGGGTAGAGTGGGAAGTGAATACAGAAACCGACGTTACGGGCTTCGACCTAAGCCGTAAATCCCCGGATGAAACTGACTTCCGGGTTATTAGCAGGGTAGTGCCTACTGGCCAGCTTCGCTATTCTTTTGCCGATACCTGCCTCTACCGCAGCCATTCGGGCCTGCTGCAAGGCCCCGTGGCCTATCGCCTCACGGTGCGCGGCCCCGGCCCCGACCAAGCTTATACCACCACCGTGGCCGGCACCGTGAGCACGCTCGAGCGCTCGTGGGGCACCATCAAATCGATGTTTCGGTAAGGCCACTTACTTGGCCTGGTACGCACAAGGGGGATAGGGATTTTTAAAAATGCGGGGCAACTTTGCGGCTTCCTTGCACTGCCGGAAGAAAAATTTTCATTCTGCTTGTGCAGAATTTTCGGCCTTTCCCAAGTTTTTTCTCATGCGTCTCTGCTTTGCCTCCAACAATACTCATAAGCTGGATGAAATTCGGCCGCTGCTGCCCGCCGGTTTGCAGTTGCTAAGTTTGGCCGACATTGGCTGCCACGAAGAGCTACCCGAAACGCAGCCCACGCTCGAAGGCAACGCACGGCAAAAAGCTCAATACGTATTTGACCACTACGGCGTGGCTTGCTTCGCCGACGATACCGGGCTCGAAGTAGCCGCCCTGGATGGAGCGCCCGGCGTGTATTCGGCGCGCTACGCGGGGCCCGAGCGCGCAGCCGCAGCCAACGTAGCCAAGCTCCTGCATGAGCTAGGCACTCAGCCCAACCGCCAAGCCCGTTTCCGCACGGTGGTGGCGCTGGTGCGCGGCGACGAGGATGTGCACGAGTTCAGCGGCGAGGTAGCTGGCATTATCGCAGCGGCACCCATCGGCCGCGGGGGCTTTGGCTACGACCCCGTGTTTGTGCCTAACGAGGGCGACGGCCGCACGTTTGCCGAAATGACCACGGCCGAGAAAAACCTACTCAGCCACCGGGCGCGCGCGGTGGCGGGGTTGCTAGCATTTTTGGGAGCGGAATAAATCGCAGCGGCATTAGGCTGGGGTACGCCAAACTTTACCGCAGGCGCTACCTTTGCCCTCCGTTATGCAGCATCCCTACCTCGTTGGTATCACGGGCGGCAGCGCATCGGGCAAAACTACGTTTTTGCGCCGCTTGCTGGCCGCTTTTCCCGAAAACGAAATCTGCCTGATTTCGCAGGACAATTACTACCACCCGCGCGACCAGCAATTGCGGGATGCGCAGGGCGTTGAAAACTTCGACCTACCGGCCAGCATCGATTCGGATGCCTACGCCAGCGACGTGCGCCACTTGCGTGCCGGCCACGAGGTGCGCCGCAAGGAGTACACCTTCAACCAGCCCGGCGTGGTACCTAAGGAGTTGGTGTTCAAGCCGGCTCCTATTGTAGTGGTAGAAGGCATCTTTGTTTTTTACTTCGAAGAAATTGCTAAGCTCCTCGACCTCAAGGTGTACATTGATGCCCAGGAGCACGTGAAGCTGCACCGCCGCATTGTGCGCGACCGCGACGAGCGTGGCTACGACTTGCAAGATGTCCTGTATCGCTACACCCACCACGTGGCCCCGACGTACGAAAAGTATATTCAACCCTTTAAGAGCGAGGCAGATATCATTATCCCCAACAACCACCATTTTGAAAATGGCTTAGCCGTGCTCACTGGCTACTTGCGTGGCAAGGTCGCGGCGGCGGGGGTAGGGTAGTTTGCTCATTTAAGAACGAGCGTCTTGTATAGCAAAGCCGAAGCTTCGCAGTTGCGCCAAGCATTCTGGACGGTGTTTGGCCAGTATATGGCTCCTATCCCCTCTGCCGAAGGGATGCCCACTAACTGGGTGAATTACAAAACCGGCGTAAAAGGTGTGCAATTCAAGCTACACGCCGACAACCGCCACGCTAGCATCGCCATCGAGCTCACCCAGCCCGATGCCGGAGTGCGCGAGCTGTTTTTTGAGCAATTTGCAGAGCTGAAAACGCTGTTGCACGACACATTGGGCGAGGCCTGGCGCTGGGAGCCGCAAGCCACCACGGAGCACGGCCAGCCACTGAGCCGCATTTACCAGAAGTTGGCGCCCATTAATCTCTTCAACCGCGACGACTGGCCGGCGCTGATTTCTTTTTTCAAGCCGCGCCTCATTGCCCTCGACGAGTTCTGGAGCGATGCGCAGTACACCTTCGCGGGCCTAGCCGATAGCTGAGCGCTTGGTGAGTGCCGAGCAAACGGGCTATATTTGTAGCCCTGTCCCTCCTATGCGCAATTCACTTTCTCAGTTTCAGCACTTTCTGCGGGTGGCCCTAGTGGCCCTACCCGTGCTGCTGCTGCTGGGCCTGAATGGCCGAGCGGTGACCTTGCTGCGCCCCTTGGGCACGCCGACGCAGTCGCGGGTGAGCGCCCTACCCCGTGCCACGGTCATCAAGCAAAAAATAGTATTGGAAGCGGCCTCGCCGCTGGGTGCCTACGTGGCGCCGGCCGCCGTGTTGGGCTGGCTGCCCCCTACCCTGCCCCTAGCTTGGCAGCCGCGCTTAGTGCGCCGGGCCATTGCCGCTGCTACGGCGGCCGCCCCACTGACCTTTGTGGCGCAACAGTGCCACCAGTTGCTTTTGCGCGCGGCGCTGTCGCCGCAAGCCCCGTAGCGGGGAACTCGGAGTTACGACCTAGTACGTAGGGATTGGCTTGGGCAGTACCTGCCCCTGGGCCGGCATCCACTTTCTAGCTCACGACAACTCCACCTTCCGGCTCACAATTTCCCATCTGCCAATCACAAATATTTATAAATCAATGCGTAACAAAGGTATCATTATCGCCCTCACCGTCGTTGTTTCGGTGCTGTGCGCGTACTTTTTGTTCTTCACCTACGTCTCGCGTGGGGTGCAGCAAAAAGCAGTGGTCTACGCCACGCACAACGGCCAACTCAACGAAACCCAGCGCCAGCACTACCTCGACTCGGTATGGCGCGCCCCCGTTTTTGGGCCCTACACCTACCGCGACGTACGCCAGAATGAGCTTGGCCTCGGCCTCGACTTGAAAGGCGGCATGCACGTGACGCTGGAAGTTTCGCCGGTAGAAATTGTACGCGCCATGGCCGGCAATTCGAAAGATGCGGGCTTCAACAAGGCGATTGAACTGGCGCAGGAGCGTCAGAAAACCAACTCGGGCACGCCATTTACTACCCTGTTTTACCAGGCTTATAAGGAAGTATCGCCCGATAAACCACTGGCGCGCATCTTCGCTAACTCGGTTAACAAAGACCGCAAAATTGACCTCAACACGTCGGACGACCGCGTGCTGTCGGCGATTAACAAGGAGGAGGAAGACGCCATCGACCGCTCGTTCGACATTCTGCGCAAGCGGGTGGATAAGTTCGGCGTCAACCAGCCCAACATTCAGCGCGTAAAGGGTACTGGCCGCATTCAGGTAGAACTACCCGGCGTGGATAACCCCGACCGCGTGCGCAAGCTGCTGCAAGGCCAGGCCAAGCTCGAATTTTACGAAGTGTGGCCCCAGAATGAAGTAACGCCCTACCTGGCGCAGCTCGACCAAGTGCTGACGGCCAAGGAGAAAGCCGGTGCTACTACCCCTGCCGCTACGGCCAAGACCGACTCGACTGTTACCACTGGCGACGCCAACTCGCTCGCCGCGCAGCTTGCCAAAAAGACGCCCGCCGCTGCGGCTAAAACTGACTCGGCCGCCGCTCAAAAAGGTGGTGTGCTGGCGCGGCTGCTCACGATGCCCGGCACGCTGGGCGTGAACCTGCGCGATACGGCCCAAATGAATGTGGTGCTGCGTTCGGAAGAAGCTCGTAGCATTATGCCGCCCAACATGGCGCTGCTTTACATCGCCAAGCCGATTGATGCTGATAAGCAGCAGTTTCTGCGCTTGGTGGCCGTGAAGAAAGACCGTACCGGCACTATAGCTGCCCCCATTAGCGGCGAGGTAGTAAGCGATGCCCGCCAGGACTACGACCAAACCGGCCGCCCCGAAGTGAGCATGAGCATGAACCCCACGGGCTCGCGCAAGTGGCAGAAGATGACGGGTGCCAACATCGGCAAGCAAGTAGCCGTGGTACTCGACGACGTAGTGTATTCGGACCCCGTAGTGCAGAGCGAAATCTCGGGTGGCAACACCAGCATTTCGGGCAATTTCAGCATCGACGAAGCGCAAGACTTGGCCCAGGTGCTGAAAGCGGGTAAGCTACCCGCCCCTACCCGCATTGTCGAAGAAGCCGTAGTAGGTCCTTCGCTGGGTAAAGAAGCCATCAACCAAGGCTTATATTCGTCGCTGGCTGGCTTGCTCATTATCATGGTCTTCATGACCGTGTACTACGGCCGCGCCGGCCTCGTGGCCG
Source organism: Hymenobacter ginkgonis (assembly GCF_009755225.1). GTDB lineage: Bacteria > Bacteroidota > Bacteroidia > Cytophagales > Hymenobacteraceae > Hymenobacter > Hymenobacter ginkgonis. The sequence continues at coordinate 1,167,718 of NZ_WQKZ01000002.1, read as the reverse complement.
ATGCCGCGCTGCTCTTCAACATGTTCCTGATTCTGGGAGTGTTGGCGCAGTTTGGCACTGCCCTTACCCTACCCGGCATCGCCGGTCTTATCCTCGTTATTGCCTCGTCGGTGGATGCGAACGTGCTGATTTTTGAGCGGATTCGGGAAGAACTTGACCACGGCCACTCGCTGCACGATGCCGTGAACGCAGGCTATTCGCGCGCTTTCTCGGCCATCTTCGACTCCAACGTGACGACGATGCTGATTGCCATCATCCTCGGTTTCTTCGGCACCGGCCCAGTGCAGAGCTTCGCCGTGACGCTGGGTATTGGCGTACTCACCTCGTTCTTGTCGGCGGTGTACGTGTCGCGCCTCATCATCGAGGCTCTCATTAAGGGTAAGGAGACGAGCCGCATTACGTTCTCGACCTTCCTCTCGCGCAACCTGTTTAAGAATGTCAACTTCGACATCGTGGGCAAGCGTAAAATTGCCTACGCTTTCTCGACTATCGTTATCGTCATTGGCTTCGTGCTGATGTACTTGCAAGGCGGCCCCAACCTGGGCGTTGACTTCCGCGGTGGCCGCGCTTATGTAGTTGATTTCAACAAGGCCATGGTCGCTTCCGACGTGCGTTCGACCCTAGAACCCGTCTTCAAAAATGCCGGCCTTGAGGTGAAGCAGTACGGCGCCCCTGACCGCCTGCGCATCACGACCAGCTACCTGTCGGAAGACGAAAGCCAGACCGCTGACAAGCAAGTACTCGATGACCTCAACCAAGGCCTAACCAAGTATTCGGCCGACGCACCGGTTATTAAATCGACCTCTAAAGTAGGCGCCACCATCGCCGACGACATCAAACGCACCTCGTTCCTGAGCCTGGCACTCACGCTGCTCGGCATCTTCGTGTACGTATTGTTTCGCTTCGAAAAGTGGCAGTACTCAATGGCTGCCGTTATCGCCCTCTTCCACGATGCGCTGTTGGTAATTGCTTCCTACCCCATCGCCCGCGCCTTTGGCATCAACTACGAGATGGACCAGATTTTCGTGGCGGCCGTACTTTCCATTATCGGCTTCTCGATGAACGACACAGTGGTGATTTACGACCGGGTGCGCGAATACCTGCGCGAAAACCCCAAGCTGACGTTTGCCCAAGTAGTGAACCCGGCCCTGAACTCGACGTTCTCGCGCACCATGATTACGTTCACGACTGTGTTCCTAGTAGTAGTGATTCTCTACATCTTCGGCGGCGAAACGCTGCGTTCGTTCTCGTTCGCCATGATTATTGGCATCATCTTCGGCACGTATTCGTCGCTGTTCATCGCTACCCCCATCATCCTCGATACCTATGGTAAAAAAGAGGAGCGCGAGCGCAAAGCCGCGGGCGAAGAAATTGACAGCTTAGCGGGCGATGCCCCCAAACTGAACCGCGCTACGGTATAGACCCCCATTACCACGCCATAAAAAAAGCCTGACCGTTTGGTCAGGCTTTTTTTATGGCTACTTGTCAGCGTTGTCCCCAGCTTACTGCGGTGTCGCGCCCTGCGCTGGCCGCGTTTAAGTGGATGGCCAATGCCAGCAACTGTTCGCACACCTTCAACTGGCCAGAAGGTTTATTTAACGAAAATAGTCAATTATGCGTTTCTCGCAATCTTAGTTTTGCCCGGCCGCGTAGGTTGCTATCCGTTAAAATTAACTGGCCAATAGCGGCGTGCTCTAGGCTACCGCAATTGAGCTGTAAAATGGATGCTCCAGAGAGAATTTTGAAGGAAATGAAACAGGTAATTAGATGAAGGCAAAAACCTGAATCTTAATCCAATTCAATCGCATTTTCTTTAAGATTCACTATTTTATCCATAACTTTCCTGCATTAAATTGCCTAAATTACTAAAATTCCTTTTTTTGTGAAATTATTTATACTTTCTGTTTCTCGCAATCGTGCATTATTGCTGGCAACCGCATTAGGCACTTTTCTGCTCTCTGCTTGCTCGTACACGAATGGATATAAGGAGCCAGAACCTACCACGGCCTGCAACGTCCCTCAGGCGGTGAGCTACCAATTAGATGTACTTCCCATCCTAACGCAGAATTGCCGCAATGCCTGCCACAATCCTATTTCGCTGCAGGGCAATTTTAATATGGATGACTTTTCGCAGGTGCATTATTATGCCTTGCCAACCAATGGCATCAACGGCGTGCCTTACATGGTAGGCAATATTCGGCACGACCCCGGTTTCCCGGCCATGCCGCAGGTAGGCGCCAAGCTTAACGACTGCCAGATTGCCGTTATCAAGGCCTGGGTAGATGCTGGCGCGCTCAATAACTAAGCCTCGGGCGGCGCCCTACCCCTCCCTTCTGCTCCTTACTCTTTTTGCATGACCGGTCTTTCACGAAGTATGCGTCCGCCGGGGCCGCTGCTGCTCGGGCTGTTGCTGTGGCTAGCTGGCCTGCTGGCCGGGCCGCGGGTTGCCCAGGCCCAGGGCAAGTATATGACGCGCGCCGGGCATATTTCTTTCTTCTCAGCTTCCATTATGGAAGACATTGAGGCACGCAACGACAAGGTGGCGGCGGTAATCGATATGAGCACCGGCCAGTTGGCTTTTTCGGTGCCCATCCACGAGTTTCAGTTTAAGCGCACCCTCATGCAGGAGCACTTCAACGAGAATTACATGGAATCGGAGAAGTACCCCAAAGCCACTTTCACCGGCCAACTAGTCAACATGGCTCAAGTGCAGAAGCAACTGAGCGTCGGCCCCCAAAACGTGGAGGTAGAAGGCACCCTCAACATGCACGGGGTAAGCCACAAAGTACTGGTATCGGGCACGTTGCAGCTACGCGATGGCCAGCTGGTCATCTTTGCCTATTTCAACGTGGCACCGGCCGACTACTCCATCGATATTCCGCTGCTCGTGCGCGAGCACATTGCCAAGTCGGTCAGCATCCGCGTCAACCTCACGTGCGACGTCGTAGCGCCGGCCCTGGTTTCCCAACCCTAGCTTTCCATTTATTCTACTTATGAATCAAGTATTTACTTTTATTTCTCGCGTAGCCGGGCTTAGTCTACTGTTGGGTGGGCTGGCGGCGCCCGCGGCGCACGCCCAAGACGACCTGCTGGGCCAGCTCGAAAAAGACGCGAAAAAGGAAGCGCCTACCGAGCTAGTAGATGCTACCTTTAAGAGCACACGCCTCATCAACGGCCACACGGTGCAAACGCCCGGCGAGGGCACGCTGGTATTTCTGTTTTCGCACAACTTCGGCACCCTGAACCAAGGAGCTTACCAGTTTTTTGGTCTCGACAATGCCCAAATTCGCCTGGCGCTGGAGTACGCCGTGACCAACCGGCTGGAGGTAGGCCTCGGCCGTTCCTCGCTGGTTAAAACCATTGACGGATTTCTGAAATACAAGCTTATTCAGCAAACAACTGGCATGCATACCGTGCCGGTGTCGGTCACGCTGTTTACGTCGGCGGCGCTGGCCACCTTTCGTTATACCGACGGCTACCCCCGCAGCGTGAATGACCGGATGGCTTATACCTACCAGGCACTCATCGCCCGTAAGTTCAGCAGCGACTTGTCGTTGCAACTTATGCCGACCCTCATTCACCGCAACCTGGTGCTGGGCGAAGGCGAAAACAACGACGTGTATGCTCTGGGCGGCGGCGGGCGCTATAAAATTACCAAGCGTTTCTCCGTCAACGCCGAATACTACCAGCTGCTGAGCAAATACACCGCCGACCACTACCACAACGCCGTGGCCGTGGGCGTAGATATTGAAACCGGGGGCCACATCTTTCAGCTGCACCTCACCAACGCGCCCGGTATGATTGAAAAGCAGTTTATCGCCGAAACTACCGGCAACTTCTTTAAGGGTGATATTTTCTTGGGCTTCAATGTAAGCCGCAATTTCACAGTAAAGCAGCGGCGCTAGAGCACGTTACTACTTTACGCAAAAGGGCGCTGAACTCGTGAGGTTCAGCGCCCTTTTGCATGGGGCAGTTACGCCTGCGGTGCCACTGGCCCAGCACTAGCTGCACCGGGGGGCAACGGTAATTTATTAAGCTGCCATAGATAGGCCCCTACCCCCCCTGCGGCAACTACCACCAGCACCCAATACCCAACCGCATACTGGTAGTTTTCCAATGCAGCATAGTGCGACGTTTCTGAGAGGCGCATCATGCTGAAGGCAAATAGGTTGTTGAGCGCATGAAGGCCCATGCATAAACCCAGCGACTGGGTGCGGTAATAGAGCCAGCCTAGTAGCAAGCCCATCAGCGCGGCTGAAACGCTTTGCGCCGGATTGAAGTGAAACGCTCCGAATAGCAGCGCTGACTGCCCAATTGCCACCCACGGCCGGTAATTGCGCAGCAACCCACGGAGCAGAATGCCTCGAAATAAGTATTCTTCGAGCACAGGCCCCACAATACCTCCTATTCCGAACGCTAGCACGGGGTAGCGCGCCCAATCTTGGAAGGTTTTGTCCATCCAATTAGGTAAGGGTAATAGCGCCAAGGTTGTCAGCAGTATGGCCTGCGCTGGCGCCAGCACGGGCAGCCAGGCGTAAAGCGACCAAGGCAAGGCCTGCTTGTGCCATACCAGATGCGGCCAGCGCCCGGGCCCTGCCCGGCGGTGCAGCCACCAAATGGTAAGGAGCAACCCGCCCTCGCCTACTACTGCCGTAGTCAATTGCCGTGCCTGTGCCTGCTGGTGCCACAAGGCTCCGACCGGCACCAGCACGACCAGCGCCACCAGGATGGTGCCTAGCAAAAACCAACCTAGGGCTGCCCAGCTTTCTTTAATCGTCGGGTAGCTGGGTAAAACCGACGGCGGTAATTCGAGCAGTACCTCTTGTTCCAAGCCATTCAGGATAAAATTCTGGCTAAAGTAACGGCATAAAAAAAGGCTGGGCAACGCCCAGCCTTTTCACTGCTGCACTGGCAACTGACTACTACACCAGCACGCCTTCGGCTACTACCTCGCGCACTTCGGGCACCATGCGCTTGAGTAGGTTTTCGATGCCCGACTTGAGGGTAACCGTGGCCGAAGGACAGCCCGAGCACGAACCTTGCAGGTTCACGGTCACGATGCCATCGTGGTACGACTTGAAGGTGATATTGCCGCCGTCTTGCTCCACGGCGGGGCGCACGTAGTTATCGAGCAGGTCGATGATTTTTTGCGACGTGAAGCCATCTTGCTGCGTAGGGTCGCCGGCGCTAGCAGCTTGGGCTGCCTTTTGCTCGGCGGCGGGGTCAACGAGAAACAGTTCGCCGCCGGCCTCCACGTAGCTCTTAATAAACTGCCGCAGCTCGGGGATGATGCTGGTCCAGTTCAGTTGGGGCTGCGTTTTGGTGACGGTTACGAAGTTTTGGGCAATGAACACCCGGCCCACGTAGTCGAAGTTGAACAGCTCCTGGGCGATGGGCGAGTTGGCCGCCGCCTCCAGGTTGGGGTAGTCTACGCTCACGCCATCGGGCAGCAAGGTAGAATTGAGCACGAATTTCATGCTCTCAGGGTTGGGCGACGCCTCGGCGTAAATCGAAATGGCAGACATAATGGCTAGGAAATTAACGACAGAAAAAAGCCGCGTGGCAGCCTCCTAAACTGGAATTTACATCCCGAAGCTACTGCGCGATAAACCAGAAAGTGCGGGTATAACAACAACACTAGGACAGAGGTTGCGCCAAGATAAAGGCCACGACCTGCTAACCCATACTCATGCTGTTGGTTTACAACGAAATACCCTCCATAAGAGTTGTTTGCTCTGGCTTAAATTATTCCTTTTTTAATTAGATTGCTTATAAATAGCTTCGCTGAGCGACTCTGCTTTAAGCTGGGGGGGTAGGAGGCAGAATTTGCCCCATTCCCTACCCCCGCACATTCTGCTTCGTTGGTTTACAGCTGGTTGGCCCGAGCGCGCAGGAGCAAATCAGCTAGCACAAGCTGCGTCATGGCCTCTACGATGGGCACGGCGCGGGGCAGCACGCAGGCGTCGTGGCGACCGCGGCCCACTAGCTCGATGCTTTCGCCTTGGTCGTTGATGGTTTGCTGGCGCTGCAAGAGCGTAGCCACGGGCTTAAAGGCGACGCGAAAATTGACATCTTGGCCGTTGGAAATGCCGCCCTGGCTGCCGCCGCTGTGGTTGGTGCGGGTGCGCACGCGGCCCGCTTCGTCGGTATAAAACTCGTCGTTGTGCTGCGAGCCGGGCAGCTTGGTGCCCGCGAACCCCGAGCCAAACTCGAAACCTTTCACAGCGTTGATGCTCAGCAAAGCGTGGCCCAGCACGGCAGGCAGCTTATCAAAAACTGGCTCGCCCAAGCCGGGGGGTAGGCCGGTGGCCACGCCGGTTATTACGCCGCCTACCGTATCGTGCGCCGCCTGCGCCGCCCGGATGCGGTCTTCCATGCGGGCGGCCGTTTCGGGGTCGGGGCAGCGCACAAGGTTGCGCTCTATTAGGCTAAGGTCTAGCTCCTCGTAACTTTTGGTTACTTCTACCTCACCCACGGCCGAGACGTAGGCTTTTACCGCCACACCGAAGTGGGCTAGCAGCCGGGCGGCCACGGCGCCGGCGGCCACGCGGGCGGCCGTTTCGCGGGCCGAGCTGCGGCCGCCGCCGCGGTAATCGCGGCGGCCATACTTCACATCGTAGGTGTAGTCGGCGTGGCTGGGGCGGTAGGCGTGCGCAATGTGCGAGTAATCGTCGGAGCGCTGGTCGGCGTTCGGAATAAATAAGCTAATGGGCGTGCCCGTCGTCATGCCCTCAAACGTGCCCGACTGCACCTGCACGCGGTCCGCCTCCTGGCGGGGGGTAGTAAGCGCCGACTGCCCCGGCCGCCGCCTATCGAGCGCCGCCTGAATCTCGGCCAAGTCGAGCGGCACACCCGCCGGGCAGCCATCAATAATTACCCCAATCCCTACCCCGTGCGATTCGCCGAAGGTGGTGATGCGAAAAAGCGTTCCGAAACTATTTGACATACCGTAGTTATAAGCTGTAAAAGTAGCTAGCCCCGCCTGGCCCGCCACCAGCCGCCGGTAGCTACCACAAGCAGGCCCGCCACCAGCCAACTGGCGTAGCGGCTCACCTGCTGGTAGATGTCGAGGGGTTGCAGCTGGGCATCGGCGCGGGCCAGGGCGGGGCCGTAAAACGGGTCGTCGGCGGGCTGCGCGCCGGTGGCCAGGGCTTGCGCGGCACCCTCCACGAATGGGTTCACTTCGGCCCGCAGGGTGCCGTAGTGGGCCGTGGTAGGGTTGAAAAAAAGCAGGTGAAACAGGCTGTCGAGTGGCACCGGGCCGGGCCGGTGCGCCACCACCCGAAAGCGGAAGCTCTTGCGTTGGCGGCCATCGGGCAGGGCTTCCTCCCGAATGGTGGGACCGTATATCTCTAGGCCCTGGCCAGGGCGTAGGCGGGGCAGCGGCAGCTGCAACGCCGCCATATTGCCGCTGCCCTCTACCCCAAATGTGTAGGTGAAAGCCTCGCCCGTGCGGAAGCGCGTGCCGCTGATGCCCTCGCTCAGCACGTAGTCGCCCACGGCCACGCTGCTGCTATCGGCTCCGCCAGGGCGGGGCGGCAGCGGGCGCACGGCAATGGTAAGGGCCGGCGCCGTGTAGGTTTTGTAGATGGCTAAGCGCTCGGTATCACCGGGCTGCGGCTTTTTAAGCAGCTTAAACTTGGTCAGGGTTAGGGCCAGCGCTGGGAAGCGCAGCGGCTGCGCCGTGAGGGGGTAATAGGTGTTTTCGGCCAGCCGAAAACGCAGGTACACCTGCCCGCCCGCCCGGCGCACAGTGTCGGGCAGCACGGAGGGCTGCACGGCGGGCACCTCCCACGTAGTAGGCTGCCGCAGCTGCCGCAACAGCTCGGTCAGCTGGCCGTTGAAGTCATAGAAATTGAGCAGCGCTTGGTCGGCAGGCCGCAGGTAAAAGTACAAGGCCACGTGTACGCCCTGGCCCATGTACACCCGCGGCTGGTCGGCCTCCAAGGCCAGCGAGGCAAAGTCGGGCGGCTCGTAGAAGTTCTGGGGCTTAGGCTTGCCCAGCAGTTGGTCGAGCGAGCCGACGGCCGTGCCCGGTGGCATGGCGGCCCCGGCCGTGGCGGGGGGGGTAGGGCCCGCGCCCACGCGCACCCGGCCCCCGGGGCTGTGTAGCACCTGCCCGTTCACGGTGAGGTCGAAGGGCGGCACCTGGTAATCCCCTTCGGCGTAGGGCAGGTAGCGCTGCGTGAAGGTAAGCTCGGTGGTGCGGCGGCCGCCGGGCAGCAGGCGGGTAGTGGTAGTGCGCGCCTGCCCTCCTTTGCGAAAGCCCTCTAGTTCTGGAAATTCGGGCTGCCCCACCAGTGCCACCCCGCTCAGCCGAAACGCCAGCGTGAACGGCCCCACCAACGGCACGGCCGTGGGCGGGGGCACTAGCACGGCCGTACCAGGGCCAGTGCTAGGCGCCGGCGCCGGCTGGGCACGCAGGGCCAAGCTGCCCAGCAGCCACAGCACCAGCAGCCAGCCGCTCCGTTTTCCTGCACTCAAAAAACTACGCGTGCGCACTTACTTTTTTGGGGTTGAAAATCCACTTCGGCCACAAAGGTCGTATTTTCTCCAGGCTCGGCCTACTCCGCCTGCCCGGAGGCAGCTGGTTGGCCGTGCCCTGTTTCCTTTTTCATTACTGGTATCTTCTCTATATCCTAACGCTACCTGCTTCCAACTGCTGAAATCTCACCGAGAAAACCTCGGCCTTCAGCGAGAATTAGTACTTGGATACCAAAAACCTGACCTCCTGCGAGGCCAGGTTTTTTAGTTTTGTGGCCTCTTCATTCCGCTGTTTAGCTTCTTGCTTTCTCCCCATTATTATTCATTAGCTATGGCCGCTGCTTTTGCCACCAGCCCTACCCCCCTTATCCCCGACGAGCCGGTGCTGCGGCAGCCGCTACAGCGGCGCTCTTTCCTCAAATATGCCGGGGCCACGGCTGGCGCTACGGCCCTAGTGCTGGCGGGCTGCAAAAAAGATGATGCCACCCCTACCCCCTCCAACACGGTGGTATTTGCGGCCGGCGATGTGGGCGTGCTCAACTATGCCTACGCCTTGGAGCAGCTAGAAGCGGCTTTTTACGCGCAAGTGGTAAAGACTCCCGCCACCGATTTTCAAACCGGCGAGCTGGCTTACTTCACCCAAATAGCGACCCACGAGGCCATTCACCGCGACTTCTTTAAGGCGGCCATCAACCGCGACGCACCGGGCCAGCTAATCCAGGACCTGACGGTCAACTTCTCGTCTATCGACTTTACCAAACGCGCCAGCGTGCTGGCCGCCGCCGTGGCATTTGAAGATTTAGGCGTGCAGGCTTACAACGGGGCCGGGGCGCTCATCAAAAACCCGGCGTATTTGGTGCTGGCCGGCAAAATCGTGTCGGTAGAAGCCCGCCACGCGGCCTACCTGCGCGACTTATTATACCCCGGCGATGCCACCAATTTCTTTGCCGGCGACGCCGTGACAGAGCCTACCTCGGGCCTCGACCGCAACCCCCTGAAGCCGGCCGCCCTGGTGGCCGCCGTGCAGAAGTACGTCACCCAAACCCTCGACGCCAGCCAGCTTAGCTAAGCCATTTCTACTAGTCTTTCATCTGATTTATCGCCATGAATTTCTTTGCTATTCTAGACCAGCTGGCTACCGCCGACCCCGACGTACTGGGCCGTTTCGACTCGCGCCGCGCGGTGTTTAAGCACTTGGGCAGTGCAGCTCGGCGCGCGGCCCTGGCGGCTACCCCCCTGCTGGTGGGTGGGCTTTTTAAGAAGGCCTACGCCGGCACCAATGCCGATACGCCTATCGACATTCTCAACTATGCCCTGGCTCTCGAATACCTGGAGCAAGATTTTTACGCCAAATTTATTGCCTCGGGCCTAGTGCCCGCGGGTGCGCCCGCCACGGCCATGGCTAAGATAAAGCAGCACGAGGACGGCCACGTAAACCTGCTAAAAGGCGTGATTACGACGCTCGGCGGCACGCCCCGCGCAATGGTGCAATTCAAGCAATCGGTATTTGATGCCAACAAAACCTACGCCGGCCTGCTGGGGGTAGCGCAACTGCTCGAAGACACCGGCGTGCGCGCCTACAAGGGCCGCGCCGCCGAGTTGGTGGTGGGCGCTAGCAACGGCCTGCCCTCCTCTACGCAAGTGAGCTTGCTCACTACGGCGCTCCAAATCCACTCGGTGGAGGCGCGCCACGCCGCCCACATCCGCCTGCTGCGCGGCCAAACACCTTGGGTGAGCAACTCCGACGACCTGGCTGCTAACGCTACGTACTCGGGTGCTACGCCCGAGGCTACCACTATTCAATCGAATGTGGACCTCCCTACCAAGCTGGCAGCCACGTACAGCGCCGCCGATGTAGCCGCCGCTTTCGACGAAGCCCTCACGCCGGCCGAAGTGCTCGACGCCTCCCGGGCTGGCGGTTTAATCCAATAATTGCTACCCTACTGTTTACTACGATTGCTTTCTTCCGCTTTATCAAAAAAAGAGCTACCTAACCGGTAGCTCTTTTTTTTGCATTCCATCTTTAGCAATAAACCAACTTAATAATTTAAAATCAAGTAGTAAACTACGGGCTACTGATACCAGGTTGAATGATTTTTTCCTTTTTTAGGCATCCGTTGAGCTAACTCAGCGTAGAGGGCATACAGCGGCGCGGAACGGCGCAGCTTACCCGTTGCCACGCCCATTTCCTTTTCCTCTTTCCTTTTTTTATCATGTCCAATCATCTCTCCTCTGGTTCGCAGCCGCTTGAGGCCGACCTCGACCGGCCGCTTTTGACGCCCATCAAACGACGCTCGTTTTTTATGTATGCCGGCGCTACGGCCGGAGCTACCGCCTTGGTATTAGCTGGTTGCAGCAAGAGTGATTCATCACCCGGCACGATAGATGTAGGTTCGGGCGATGGTGGTATCCTCAACTACGCCTACGCCCTAGAGCAGCTTGAGGCCGCTTTCTACGCGCAAATTAAGACGGGCACGTACTACACTGGCTTGGCTACGGGCAGCGCCGAGAAACAAATTTTTGACGACCTCGCTTTGCACGAAGGCATTCACCGCGACTTTTTGAAAGCCGCGTTGCTAGCCAACAGCATTACCCCGCTGAAAGACCTGACTCCAGATTTCAGTACCATTAATTTCAACGACCGCACCAGCGTTTTGAATGCTGCTCAGACGTTTGAAGACACTGGGGTAGCCGCCTACAATGGCGCCGGCCGCTTTATATCTGGCAACGCTTACTTGGCCCTAGCCGGTAAAATTGTATCGGTGGAAGCCCGCCACGCGGCGCTTATCCGTGACCTGCGCACCTACAACACCTTCGTAGCCAGCGATGTCGTGAACACGTTCACCCCATCGGCCCCGGCAGTTGCCGGACAATACGCAGGCGAAGGCACTCCTAATACTACCCCCAACACGCAAGGCAATGGCAACCCTGGCCCCGGCCAAGAGCGCTCGAAGCGGCCGCCAGTTATTCTGCAAGCGGTCAACAACTTCTTGGCTAGCGGCTCTAAGCTCTCGGCCAACAGCTTCGCTTAGTAGCCGTGTTGTCATTCACCATTTAATATTTGCCTTGTCATGGATTTTTTTCAACTTCTCTCTGACCTAGAGAAAGCCGACGCCGAGTTTCTCGACCGTATTAACCCCCGCCGCCGGGTATTTAAATACTTGGGTAATGCAGGCCAAAAAATAACTACTGCCGCCGTACCCGCTGTGCTGGCGTCGTTCTTCAACCGCGCTTATGGCCAAAGCGCTACGCTGACTGCGCCTGTGCAGGCCGTACTCACACTGGCTTTGCAGCTAGAGTACTTAGAATATCACTTCTATAATACTGCGCTAGGAATTGCAGGATTGATTCCGTCGCAAGAAACTGCGGCCATTACCACTATCCGCAACGACGAAGCTGGGCATATCAATGCGCTGCGTGCGGTACTGGGCACGGCAGCGCCTACCCCCTATTTGGTTACCGACTTCGACTATTCGGGTGGTAGCGGTACGGGCAACGGCCCCATGAAAAACGCCCTGATACCAGGTTCGACTGGCAACACCAACGGCGCCTTGTTCTTCGCCGCTGGCCAAGCTTTCTCCGACACCGGCCAACGCGCCTACAAAGGCGGTGCTCCCGTGCTGAACACAACGGCTACCAAAGACATTTTGGAGGCCGCGCTCAACATTCACTCGGTAGAGGCACGCCACAACTCGCACTTCCGTACGGTGCGACGCGCCATCGTGGCCAACGCACTTGGCTCGGCCGGTGCGCCAGCAGTATCTCCTTACGATGCCGCCCCCAAAAGCTGGATTAGCCTCGTTGACAACGGTGGCCCTACCGCGCCAGATGGTAGCAAGCCAGCCAGCAAAGTATATGGCCCTGGCACGCCCGCTACCGGCACGCCAGATGCCTCGTACCCCGGCGAAGACAACACTTCGCAAGCCGGCGTGAACCTCACTACGCTTGGAAGCACCTACACGGCCGCGGCAATATCGGAGGCATTCGATGAGCCGCTAGACCCCGCTACCGTCAAGAGCATTGCTTCGATGTTCACTTCGACTGCTGGCAAGGCAAAAGGCCTGTTCGTATAGGCAATAACCGGTTTTTTCTTAGGTTACAAAAAAAGCCGCTTCTTTGTAGGAGCGGCTTTTTTGTGTTTTTAAAATAAAGTTGCTTTGTCTGATGAGCTTTTTGGCGAGTTAAGTACCCACACGAGCATACCCCCAGCCAATAAGGTAACCTCCTCACTGCGCATATTTTATCCTACCCCCATCGGGTAACCCGACTCGCGCAAACTAGAATAATTACTTCGCTGACCAATCTGAGTGCTTGCTAGGCTACGTAGGTGAGCATAGAAGCCCAACAACTAGTTTGGGCAAGTAGCGTAAAGCGCCACCATAAGTAGCCTCGACACCTAGAATTATGAAAATCTACTGCTTAGTAAGTTAGTATATTTTTGATTTCTTTTAGGCCATTTTCTCTATTTCCTCTTTTTCCTTTTCTTTTCCCTTATGTCTAACAAACTCCTCTCTGGCTCACAGCAGGTCGAGACTGACCTGGACCAGCCGCTGTACACGCCCATCAAGCGCCGCTCATTCTTCATGTATGCTGGCGCTACGGCCGGGGCTACTGCCTTGGTACTAGCTGGTTGCAGCAAAAGCGACTCGTCACCGGGCATGGTAAGCGTAGGTAGCGGCGACGTAGGTGTGCTCAACTACGCTTATGCGCTTGAGCAGCTCGAAGCCGGTTTCTACACGCAGTTGCGTACGGGTTCGTACTACACTGGCCTGGCCGCTGGCAATGCCGAAAAGCTGATTCTAGACGACCTGTACTACCACGAAGTAATTCACCGCGAGTTCTTCAAAGCAGCTATCACGGGTGCTGGTGCTACCCCCATTAAGGCGCTGACGCCTGATTTCTCGAAAATCGACTTCACGTCGCGTACGTCGGTACTGGGCACGGCCAAGGCTTTCGAAGACCTCGGCGTAGCTGCTTACAATGGTGCTGGCCGCCGCATCACGTCGGCTAACTACTTGGTTATTGCCGGTAAAATTGTGTCGGTGGAAGCTCGCCACGCGGCTATCATTCGCGACTTGGTGTCGGAAGGCACGTTCGTGGGCAGCGACGTAGTAGCCATTGGCACGACTAGCACGGAAATTTCGAAAGACCCTGCGACGGTAGTGGCCACGGCCAACACTTTCTTGGCCGATGGTTCGAAGCTTGATGTTTCCGGCATTCAATAAAATAGCCGGCTCCGGCTTTTCCCTCATTCCAACTCCGTCTATATCATGAATATCTTTGAAATTATCTCCGAAATCGAGAAGGTAGACCCCGAGGTTTACGACCGCCTCGATTCGCGTCGCTCCATCTTCAAGCACATGAGCGGCCTGGGCCAGAAGCTGACGGCGGCTGCCGTGCCATTGGCTTTCGGTGCTGTTTTGAATAAAGCTTATGCTCAAACTACAGCCGCTCCTGGCGTAGTTGACGTGCTGAACTTTGCCCTGCGCCTCGAATACCTGGAGTCGACGTTTTACAACCTCGGCCTGGGCACCATCGGCGCTACGGCTACGGCTGCCCAAACCACTTTCCGCAGCGGCTTCAGCACCACTAACCTGGCATCGCTCGACATCATCCGCCTGGATGAGTCAAACCACGTTTCGGCTCTGATTGCTACCATCACCGCTTTGGGCGGCACGCCCATCGCCGCTCCGAACCGCACGCCGAACGCCTTGGGCGTAACCGGCGACTTCGACTTCACCGGCGGCAAGGGCACTGGTACTGGTCCGTTCGCGGGCATTTTTACTACGCCAGCTACTTTCCTGGCCGTAGCTCAGGCCTTGGAAGACACGGGTGTACGTGCTTACAAAGGCGGTGCTCCTTACCTGATGTCGAACAAGGACGTGCTCACGGCTGCGCTCAACATTCACTCGGTAGAAGCTCGTCACGCCTCGCGTTTGCGCACCATGCGCCGCGCCGGTGCTGCCAACAACACTGCTTCGGCTGTGGCCCCTACTAACAGCGGTACTAACGAAGCTGACCGTTCGGCTTCTCCAAAAAGCTGGATTTCGGGTAACGACAATGGTGGTCCGGCTCCAGCTGTAACGGCGCCGGTATATGGCGCTGGCACGGCTCCAGCCTACACGCCTACTACGCTCTCCGCTCCGGTATTCCCAGCCGAGAACAACGTTATTCAGGGTGGCGTAACGCTATCGGCTACCACGCTGACGGCCACCGCTAACTTCCCTACGCTGTCGTACTCGGAAGCCTTCGACGAGCCGCTTGACGTGCCAACGGTTCTGACGATTGCCAAGACCTTCGCTGTCACGGGCAGCACGTTCTTCGGTTAGTAGTTACCGTGCTGCGCCACCTGGCCCACGGCCAACCCTGGCCGCAGCTGAATTGAATAAAGGACTGACCTTTGCGGGTCGGTCCTTTTTTTGTGCCAACTTTGCTAGGAATTTAAGGACAGTAAGTATTGTCCTTGCTGCCCAGCTACTTTCTCTTATTCTGGTTGCTATGTCCTTTTCCCGTTCAGCCGGCGCTTCCGCTCCTACCCCCGGTTCGTCGCCGCTGCTGGCGCCCATCAAGCGGCGCTCGTTTATTAAATACGCCGGCGCCACTGCGGGCGCTACGGCTCTCACGCTCGCTAGCTGCAAAAAGGATGATACCACCACGGCGCTGCTCGATGTAGGCAGCGGCGATGTAGGCGTGCTCAACTACGCTTATGCTTTGGAGCAACTCGAATCAGCGTTTTACACCCAGGTACTGGCTGGGGCCTACTTCACCTCGCTGGCTGTGGGCTCGGCCGAGTACCAGCTGCTGAGTGATTTGGCGCTGCACGAAAAAATCCACGTCGATTTGCTTCGCACGGCACTGACTGCTAACAGTACGCCCATCAAGGCGCTTTCCTTCGATTTTTCGACTATTAGCTTCAGCGACCGCACCACGGTGACGGGCGCCGACAAAATGGGGGTGCTCAATGCCGCCCAGATGTTTGAAGACCTGGGGGTGGCTGCCTACAACGGAGCCGCCCGCTTTTTCAGCAACGTCGATTACCTCGGGCTGGCCGGCAAAATTGTGTCGGTAGAGGCACGCCACGCTGCCCTGCTTCGCGATATTCTGGTAGCCGGCGGTGCCAGCAGCCTCGGCAATGGGTTCGTTGGTGCCGACGTGATAGACAGCAGCACCACCAGCGCCACGGCCCGCATGGAAAAATCGCTGCTACCCGCCGCGGTGCTACCCAAGGTGAATGCCTACCTGGCCACCGGCTCGCAGCTCACCGCCCCCAGCCTGGTTTAGCCGCTGGCTCGTTCTTCCTACCCCGTGATTTTTTAGCTACATGAATATTTTTCAGCTTTTTTCTGACTTGGAGCGCGTTGACCCCGAAGTATATGGCCGCTTCGACTCGCGCCGCCGGGTGTTTAAGTACTTAGGCAGCACCGGTAAAGCCATCACCGCGGCTACGCTACCGACGCTTCTCAGCGGGCTTTTTCAGAAAGCCTACGGGCAAACGACTGCCATCACGGCCGATGTGCAAGCAGTCCTCAACTTGGCGTTGAGCCTGGAGTACCTGGAGCTGTATTATTACCAAGCGGGCCTCAACGCCAATATCTTATCGAGCAGCGACAATGTGGCTTTCACAGCCATCCGCGACGATGAGCGTGGACACGTGAACGCCCTGCGCGCCGTGCTAGGCAGCGCCGCCATCGCCGACCCTACTGCCGCTGCCTTCGACTACACGGCCGGTGCCAACCGCCTGACGCCTTTTGCTAGCTCGACCAACTTTTTGGCGTTGGCCCAGGCTTTTGAAGACACCGGCGTGCGGGCCTACAAAGGCGCTATCCCTGCGCTGATAAACAACAAAGACCTGTTGACGGCGGCCTTCAATATCCATTCGGTAGAAGCGCGGCACTCGTCGCACATCCGCACGCTGCGGCGCGGGGGCGTCACAGCAGCCGCCGATGCGCCTTCAGCCAATACCTTGGCTACCAAGCCCAAGAGCTGGATATCGCAGCGCGACAATAATGGCCCGCTGCCGGCCCTCACCGCTAGCGTGTACGGCGCTGGTACCACCACTGCCTACCCCGCCGAAGATAATACAGTGCAGGTCGGCATCAATACCCAAAGCAACTCGTCGTCGCCCGGCGCTGGGCTGGTGCTCACCTCCATCGCCGCCACCGAGGCCTTTGATGAGCCCCTGGACCCGGCCAAGGTGAAAGCCATTGCCCTCAACTTTGTGGCCAGCGGCAACCTCAAGGGTTTATTCGTGTAGCGGCCCTGGGCCAGCGCTTGCAACCTAGCGGGGGCGGGCAAGGCTCCGGCTGTTACCCCGGTGGCCCCCGCGGCGGGTGTAACTTTGCTATCCCTCCTACCGCGGCTACTTTACTTTTTGTCGCCTCAGACTTATGCATTTATCTTCCTGGGCTTCGCGCACGCTGCGTCGGCGCACTTTTTTGCGGGTAGCGGGCAGCGCTACGGCCACCGCTGGCTTGGCGCTGGCGGGCTGCTCGGCCAATGACCCCGAGCCCACCACTACCACGCCGACCTACGCGCTCACCAACGACGACACCGGCCAACTCAATTATTTCTACCTGCTGAAGCAGCTGCAAGTGGCGTTTTACCAGAAGGTGACGGCCACCGTGCCCGCCGACCTGACGGGCGCCGACCTGCTTACCGTAACAGACCTGCGCGACCACGAAATTGTGCAGCAGCTTAGCCTGGGCTACGCGCTGGGGGCTACGGCGGCCCTGCCACAGCTCATCTTCGACTTTAGTACCCTACCCCTCACCACGCGGGCCGGCGTGCTGGCGGCAGCCCAAACATTCGAGGATTTGTGCTCAGCGGCGCTCACGTTCAGCGTGCCGTTCCTGACTACGGCCGACACGCTCCGGTTTATGCTCAAGATTGCTTCGGTAGAAGCCCGGCACGCCGCCACGGTGCGCGACTTGCTCGCTCCCACCACGCTGGCCGCCCCCGATGCGGTGCTCACTAGCGGCGGCCCACTAGCCAACATTGCTACCCCCGCCGATGTGCTCAAGGCTATTACGCCTTATATCACGCTGGCTGTCATTGATGTATCGCTGCTACCCATTGCGTAGCTTCCTTAGGCTGTATAGCTACCCGTTATGAACGTCTTTTCCCTGTTCGATTATTTAGCTTCGGTCGACACGGCCCAGGCGGGGCCGGCGCCCCGCCGCGCGCTGCTGCACCAGCTGGGGCGGGCGGCCGCCGCCGCACTGCCGCTGGGCGTGCTGAGCACAGCCCCGGCCGCCGCCAGCACGCTGGCCAGCCTCGACCAACTGGCCCTATTGCTGCGCTTAGAGTACACGCAACGCGCGTTTTATACCCAGGCCCTGGCTTCTACCGCGCTAGGCTTAAGCGGCAGCTTACGCGACGATGTGGTGCGCCTGCAAAGCCAACAGCAGCAGCACATCGATTTCTTAAATCAAGCCCTGCTCAACTCGGGCGTGACGCCCCCTACCCCCGCCGCGACATATAACTTCAGCGGCAGCCGCACGGGCAGCATCTTGTTTCCCAATGCCTTGACGACGGAAGCTGGCTTCTTGGAGCTAGCCCAGCAGCTCGAAGATGCTGGTGTGCGCATCTACCTCGGCCAACTTTCCTTGCTCACCGCCGACCGGCCTTTGCTGGGCGGCGTGCAGCGCCTAGCCACCGTCGAGAGCCGCCACGCGGCGCACTTGCGCACGCTACGCCGCCGCCGCGGGGCTCAGGTAAAAGGCTGGCCCAGCGCGGCCGACCTGGTGCCCACTTACCCTGTGCAGTTTACCACGCAGGCCACTACCCCTGCCAGCACGGGTACTGTGTATTCGGGCGAGGCCACCGAGCAGCAATTTCTATCGGGCTACCGCCAAGTGCCGTTTACGGCGCTGCTTATTGGCACTTACATCGTGCAATCGACTGCCATTGCTGAGGCCTTCGACGAGCCTATGGTTACGCAAGATGCAATAAGCCTGCTGAATATCTTTAGCGCCTAGTTAATTGGCGTTAAAAACCCCTTAAAAAGCGGCCTCAGCCGCTTTTTTTGCGTATACGGGTACCGTTCCGAAATTACCCTACTCTTACCTTTCCCACCCGTTATGTTAGACTATGTGAAAATGATTTTGTTGAAAGTCAGTTTCAGCAAAAAGCTCTTTGAAAAAGAGCTGCGCAAGGCCTTGCAGTACATTACGCCCGCCGATTTGGTAGAGTTTAAGACGTGGTGCTACCAGCAATTCGCGCGCCTTTATCGCCGGGTGCTGAAACGCGTTTTTATTCAGCACAGTGCCCTACCCCCTCGCGCGGCGGGCTAGCTCCCGAGCTGGCTTTGGCCAGTCACGAATTTGATATTGCGCTTCAAGCCTTCGTAGCCAGTGCGCTTGAGGGCCGACTGTTTGAATAACGCTTGAAAGACCTCGTGAGTTATGTCCTGCCAGTCGCTGGCTGACAAATTTTTCAGCTCTGGATGCGGCTGAAACTGCGTCTCTTGCGTGGGCTTCGCGAAGCGGTTCCAGGGGCATACGTCCTGGCAGATGTCGCAGCCAAATACCCAGTTGCCAAACTGCCCAGCCACGTTTTGCGGAATTAGTTGGTCCTTAAGCTCGATGGTAAAGTAGCTGATGCACTTGCTGCCATCCACCACGTAGGGCTCGGTGATGGCCTGCGTGGGGCAGGCGTCGAGGCACTTGGTGCAGGTGCCGCAGTAGTCGCGGATGGCACCGTCGTACGCTAGCTCCACGTCCACAATTAGCTCGGCGATAAAATAGAACGAGCCCGCGCCGGGCGTGATGAGGTTGGAATTTTTTCCTACCCACCCTACCCCTCCCTTTTTAGCCCAGGCCTTGTCGAGCACCGGCGCCGAATCGACAAAGCAGCGCCCGCCTACCTCGCCAATGTTAGCCTGCATGTCGGCCAGTAGCGTTTTAAGCTTGTCTTTGATGACGAAGTGATAATCGCGCCCATAGGCGTACTTGCTGATTTTCAGCGTATCATCCGGCTGCTGGTCTTCGGCAGGGGGGTAGTAATTGAGCAGCAGCGAAATTACCGACTTGGCGCCGTCCACCAGCAGGCGCGGGTCGAGGCGCTTGTCGAAGTGGTTTTCCATCCAGGCCATTTTGCCGTGCATGCCGCGCTTAAGCCAGTTTTCGAGGCGTGGGGCTTCTTCCTCCAAAAACTCGGCCTTCGAAATGCCGCAGGCCATAAAGCCTAGCTCGGCGGCGCGCCGTTTGATATAGGGTGTCCATTCGGCGTGCAGGAGCATAAGTGAAGCAGTAACTTAGGGTCGGTCACGACCCACAAAACGGTTTTTACCCAGCAAAAATCCGACAGCGCGGTCGATGTTGCGCGTTAGGCTGGCTTCCGCCTTTAATCGGGCTAAGTAGCGTACTATTTCTAGCTGCCGCGAAGGAGGTAGCCCTTCGAACACCCGCCGGGCCTCGGGAGTTTCGGCCAGCGCTTCCTCTAGAGCTGAGCAGGTTGGCAGAAGCGGCTTTGCCGGGTCGAAGTCGATAGTGATAGTCAGCACCTCGCCAATCCGCCGCGGGGAGTGGTCGAGCATGGCCAGATTGATGTACAGCCGCCATACACCGACGTAGCGCACCAGCGTTTGTTGATAAGGCCGCCCATTGACCTCGCCGCACACCCGAATAGGGCCTTTGGCCTTCCCAGCGCGTAAGCAAATACCCGCCAGCACCTCAGGCGGTAGTGGCACAAACGGATTGACGCCAATCAACGCAAGCGGGGCAGTGAAGGTATACATGGCAGCGCATAAACAGTAAACAAGAAATGCACCGCTTGGGGCGGTGCATTTCTTGTTAGCAAGGCTTTCTTACTGTGTAATCTCAGCAAATAAATCGCCGTTATTCCCTCGTAAGTGATTGGGCAATAACCGCCCCAGGTGCTGGTAAGCAGCCTCGGTAGCCTCCCTACCCCGCGCCGTGCGCTTGATGTAGCCTTCCTGAATGAGGAAGGGCTCGTACACCTCTTCAATGGTTTCGCCCTCTTCGCCGCAAGCCGTGGCGATGGTGCTGATGCCCACTGGGCCACCTTTAAACTTGTCGATGATGGTGGTGAGGATGCGCTTGTCCATGTCGTCGAGGCCGCGGGCATCCACGTCGAGCGCGTTCAAGGCAAACTGCGCTATTTCGACTGTGATGGTGCCGTTGCCCTTGATTTGGGCAAAGTCACGGGTGCGGCGCAGCAAGTTGTTGGCGATACGGGGCGTGCCGCGCGAACGGCGGGCAATTTCGTAAGCCGCATCTTCGTGAATGGGCGTTTGCAGAATTTCGGCCGAGCGCTGCACAATGGTTGTCAGCAGCTTAGAGTCGTAATACTCTAGGCGTGCGGCAATACCGAAGCGTGCCCGCAGCGGCGCTGTGAGCATACCCGAGCGCGTAGTAGCCCCGATGAGCGTGAAAGGCGACAGCGAAATCTGCACCGAGCGGGCATTGGGGCCCGAGTCGAGCATGATGTCGATGCGGTAGTCTTCCATCGCCGAGTACAAGTACTCTTCCACCACGGGGTTGAGGCGGTGAATCTCGTCGATGAACAGCACGTCGTGCGGCTCCAGGTTGGTGAGGAGGCCGGCGAGGTCGCTGGGCTTGTCGAGTACCGGGCCGCTGGTCATTTTGATGCCCGCGCCCAGCTCGTTGGCGATGATGTGCGAGAGCGTGGTTTTGCCCAGGCCGGGAGGCCCGTGCAGCAACACGTGGTCGAGGGCGTCGCCGCGCTGCTTGGCGGCGGCCACGAATACCTTGAGGTTTTCCAGGATTTTGTCCTGGCCCGTGAAGTCGCTGAAGCTCAGCGGCCGCAGGGCCTTGTCGATATCCTTATCGGTGGCATCGAAGTGGTCGGTGCCGCCGGTGAGATAGGCTTCGCGCATGGCTGTTAGGTATCAGGTGAGGGGTACCGGCTACCCGTTCGAGGCCGGCTTTTAGCTAACCAATTTAGTTAGCAAAAAGCTCCCGAGCAGCGGCAAAAACAACGCTAATCGCGGGGCAGCAGCACTTCTATTTCGAGGTGCAACCAGTCGTCTTCCCAAGCTTTGTGGGCTAAGCGCGCCGTGAGGGGGTAGCCCGCGTCGAGCAGGCGGGCCACGGTTTCGTTGCGGGTTTCGGGCAGGTAGCCGAGCCAGATACTGGCCTTGTCGTCGGCTGCGCCCGAGTGTACTTTCACCGCCCAGTCGTCGTACTTGCTGTCGGCTTCGCGCTCGAGGCGCAGGGTCTGGCCGATTTTAAGCGACTTTTCTTGCTTGGGTAATTCGGGGCGGTGGGAAGTGCCGGCAACCAGGCATTCCAGCAAAACAAGGGGCGTAGCGGGCTTCATGCGGGCAAATTACGGCGAACGCGGGGAAAGCCCCGAAAACGCCACACTAAAAAAGCCCGACGTGCTGAACACGACGGGCTTTCCGGAATCAATTTTAGCGAAGGCTAGTCTTTCAAATCGCCGCCATCCACGTTGCGTTGGTCGAGGCGGTCGGGGGCTTTGTTGCTGTTTTGCTCGGTGTCGTGGCCGCGCTTGCTGGCGCCCTGGCCACTGCTGCCGATGTGGGCAGCTACGCCATCGCTGGTGCCATCTTCGGCCTGCACGTTGGGGTCGAAATTGCCATCGCCCGAGCGGGTGCGGAGGCGGTGGGCCAGGTCGGGGTCGGGGCCACCCTGGCGCATGTCATCGCCTTGCTCTTGGTAAGCTTCTTTATCGTGTTCGCGGCGCTCTTGGCGGCGGGTTTCGGCGTTTTCGTGGGGCTGGTATTCTTCTGCTGGGGTCGACATAGCTGAGGAGGGGAATTAGTACTGCTAGCTATACGGGGGGTAGGGACTTACCGTTGAGAATGGAGCTTCGTACATCTTGCTATATTACGCACCGACCTCATCATCATCAACCCGGAAATAGCGGACAGCACGCCAGCTTTTACGGGCACGTGGGTGTCTATAAGCCGTTTAGTCAGCTATTTGGGGGCGAGCCACCCGCTGATTGAATTTTTGCTGGATTATCCGACAGTGGAGAAAGGGCAGATTAAGCGCGTGCCTAATGCGGCACCAGCGGCCTTACTACCCATACATCTACGAGTTGAGTTGGCCCATGAAATTGCTGCTTGATGAAGCCCTGTCGCATAAGCTTCGCTACCGACTTCGGCTCGCGCACAAAGCTGTGCCGGCGCAGGGTATGGGTTGGCGTGGCAAGGAAAACGGTGATTTGCTGAAGCTGCTGGCATAATATCAGTTAGCGCTTTTCTCACAATTGTAGAACTTGCGCACAGGCATCTATCCTAATAATCATACTTATGAGGAAATGCGCTACGCGCAGAACTAGCAGTATTAAAATATAACCGCTATTTTTTTCTGATGTGGCAATTGCGCATTAGCTTGCAATCCTATTTTCCCTGCTTTTTTATCTGCACCCTAAAAATGAAAAAATCGCTACTTTTTCTTGGCCTGACCTTGGCCGCCGCCAGTTCCTGGGCTTTTTATCCGAAAGCTGCCGAACCCGCTGGCTATATGATGGTTGTCTGCAATTTTACATTGAACACCTTCTCAGCCGATGCCAACGTAACAACCGTTATGCCTAACGGCCAGCAATCTGAACAAGCAGTTGACGTTAAAATTCGAAGTGCTGAGAAGGTTACGACTGGCTATGTAGAAGTTCAAAAAGTGGCACTAGCCAAAGTAAACGAGCTGACCAAGACTGGCTGGCACGTAGTTAGTACCACACCATCTTCCTTTGCAAAAGGAGGAACAACCTTCGTCAATCAAACGGTATACCTGCTGGAGAAAAATTAAGACGTTGCTACCCAAAAAAGGCCGCTCACAAATTATGAGTGGCCTTTTTTGTGTAGTAATACAACTACTTAAACGCTTGAATACCCGTAATATCGGCGCCCGTAATGAGTAGGTGAATATCGTGCGTGCCCTCGTAAGTAATGACCGATTCGAGGTTCATCATGTGGCGCATAATGGGGTATTCGCCCGTGATGCCCATGCCGCCGTGAATCTGGCGGGCCTCGCGGGCCACGTGCAAAGCCATATCGACGGAGTTGCGCTTGGCCATCGATATTTGGGCGCTGGTGGCCTTGCCTTCGTTTTTGAGCACGCCCAGGCGCCAAGCCATCAGCTGGGCTTTAGTGATTTCGGTAATCATTTCGGCCAGCTTGCGCTGCTGGAGCTGGAAGCCAGCGATAGGCTTGCCGAACTGCTCGCGCTGCAAGCTGTACTTCAGGGCTGATTCGTAGCAGTCGATGGCCGCGCCGATGGCGCCCCACGCAATGCCAAAACGGGCTGAGTCGAGGCAGCTGAGCGGACCTTTCAGGCCCTCGACGTTGGGCAGGATATTCTCTTTCGGAATCTGTACGTTGTCGAACACCAGCTCGCCGGTGGTGCTGGCGCGCAGGCTCCACTTGTTGTGAATTTCGGGGGTAGTAAAGCCGGGCATGCCACGCTCCACGATGACGCCTTTGATGCGGCCCTGCTCGTTTTTGGCCCACACCACGGCTACCTGGCACTCGGGCGAGTTCGATATCCAGAGCTTAGCGCCATTGAGAATATAATGGTCGCCTTCCTCACGGATGTTGGTGGTCATGCCGCCGGGGTTCGAGCCGTGGTCGGGCTCGGTGAGGCCGAAGCAGCCCAGCCACTCGCCGCTGGCCAGCTTGGGCAGGTACTTGCGGCGCTGCTCCTCCGAGCCGTACTGGTAGATGGGAAACATTACGAGCGAGCCCTGCACCGACGCCGTAGAGCGCATGCCCGAGTCGCCGCGCTCAATCTCTTGCATAATAAGGCCGTAGCTGATGTAGTCGAGGCCCCCGCCGCCGTATCCCTGCGGGATAGTGGGGCCAAACGCACCTACCTCGCCAAACTTGCGCACGATTTCTGAGGGGAAATGTGCCTGCTGCGCCCACTTCTCAATGTTGGGCGAAATTTCCTTTTTAACAAAGTCGCGGATGCTCTGGCGGATGAGGATATGCTCCTCCGTAAGCAAGCCGTCGAGGTCAAAATAATCGGTGAAGCCGTTGGCGTTGGTGCTGCCTTTTTGGGCAGTGTGGGCTTTGGCTTCGGGCGAGAGCACGTCGGCAATGGAAGACATGGGCGGGTGGGCAATAAGGTTTCAGACAAATATAACCCAGTGGCTAGCGGCTAATCGCGGCGGGCAGGCACTACGGCCAAGCTCAGGGCTAGCTCGTCGCCGGGGGCGTAGGGTGGGCCCGTAGGCGCCGGCACTTCTACCAGCGTGGCGCTACCCCCCAGCTGCACGCGCAGGTGCCCGCCGGGCAGCACGGCCACTACCCTACCCCCTACCGTAGTGCCCAAGGCAGCCACCGGCACCGGCGGCCCCACGCGCACCACCTGGCCTAGGTCGAGCTCTACCACCCGGGTAGCGAGGCGGGCAATTTCGGCTGGGTCGTGGCTGATGAGCACGGTAGTAAGCTTGAACTCGCGGTGGATGTCGGCCAGGGCCTGCTGCAAACGCAGGCGGGTAGCCAGGTCGAGGGCCGAGAGCGGCTCGTCGAGCAGCAGCAGGCGCGGGCGGCGCGCCAGGGCGCGGGCCAGCGCCACGCGCTGCTGCTGCCCTCCGGAGAGTGCCGCCGGCCGGCGCGGAGCCAGCTCGGTTAGCTCCAGCAGCTCTAGTAGCCCGTCAATAATCTGGCGCGCTTGGGGCTGGCCTTCGGCGGCGAAGGCCAGGTTTTCGCGCACCGTCATGTTCGGAAATAGCGCGTAGTCTTGAAACACGAAGCCCAGCGGGCGGCGCTGCGGGGGCAGCCATTGGCCGCGCTCGTGGCTGTACCACACCTGGCCCTCTACTTGCAGAAACCCGCCATCGGGCCGGCTGAGGCCAGCCAGCAAGCGCAGCAGTGTGGTTTTGCCCGCCCCCGAGGGGCCACTGAGGGCCAGCACCTCACCGGGGGGTAGGGTGAGGCGCACGTCGAGGGTGCGCGGGCCAGCGGCGGTGTGCAGGGCTTTGATCAGGTGGAGGTCAATCACGGGCAGCTACAACAGGCGGCGGGTGGCGTCTTTTTTAGTAAACCAATACAGCCCCACCAAAATCACGAAAGCCAATACCAACAGCGTGAGCGCGTAAGCGTTAGCTTGGTCGTAGTGCAGGCTCTGCACCTCGTCGTAGATGGCGATGGAGGCCACCCGCGTGCGGCCGGGCAGGCTACCCCCTATCATCAGCACCACCCCAAATTCGCCCAGTGTGTGGGCAAACGTGAGCACCGCGCCATTGAGCAGCGCCGGTTTCATATTAGGCAGCAGCACCCGCCACAGCGTAGTGAGGCGCGACTTGCCCAGCGTGTAGGAGGCCTCCGTGAGCGAGCGCGGCACCTGCGCAAAACCTGCCTGCAAAGGCTGCACCATAAACGGCAGGCAGTACACCAGCGACCCTAGCAAGATGCCGGTAAACGTGAAGTTCAGGCTCAGCCCCAACTGATTGCTTAAAAACCGCCCGAGCGCCGTGCTGTCGCTAAAGGCCAGCAGCAGGTAAAACCCTATCACCGTGGGCGGTAGCACCAGCGGCAAGCTCACCACCGCCTCGGCCAGCGGGCGCAGCCGGCTGCGCGTGTGTGCCAGCGCATATGCCACCGGAATGCCCAGCCCCAGCAGCAGCACCGTGGTGCAGGCGGCCAGGGCCAGCGTCAGGCGCAGGGTTTGCCAGTAGTCGGGGGGCACTTTTTTAGGATTACGAATTAGAAATTAGGAATCAAACAGAACGTCCTGCTGCGCTTGTCGAAGCAGCTCGCTCGCATTGTTGAACCGCAAGCCCATCGGCGTGGTAGAACTGCTTCGGCCGGCGCAGCAGGACGTTCCTTTTTTGACCTGCCATCACAGCCCGAACCCATACTTTTTCAGTGCTTGCCGGGCTACCGGGCTCGCCATAAAGGCGGCGAAAGCAGTAGCGGTGGCATTGCCTTGGGCGCGCTTCAGCACCACGTAGCTCTGCTGCAAGGGCGCGTGCACGGTGGCCGGAATAAGGTAGAAGCGGCCAGCCCGGCGCAGCTCGGGGCTGAGCGCCAGCGAGTAAGCCAGCAGGCCCGCGTCGGCGGCGCCGGTGGCGGCGTACTGTGCCGTTTGAGCAATGTTTTCGCCCAGCACCAGCTTCGGTTTTACTTGGTCGTAGAGCTTGTAGTAGCGCAGGGTTTGTTCGGCGCTGCGGCCGTAGGGGGCGTGGGCGGGGTTGGCAATAGCCACGCGCTTCACCTGCGGGTCGAGCAAGGTATTGATGCCCTTGGTGCTGGGATTCAGCTTTTTGCTCCACAGCACCAGCCGCCCCATGGCATAAGGTTGCGGGGCGCTGGCCGTGAGGCCGGCCTGCTGCAAGCGCTTAGGGTACTCGCTGTCAGCCGAAAAAAACATATCGAACGGCGCGCCGTGGCTCAGTTGCTCGTAAAACTTGCCCGACGAGCCATACACCACGCTGGCCTTGGCCTGCGGGTGCTGGCGGTTATAAATCGTGACCAGCGAATCGAGCACATACTTCAGGTCGGCGGCGGCGGCGATGGTAATCGGCGCAGAGCCCGCGACGGGGGTAGGCGCCGCGGCCAGCGGACGCCAGCCAACGAGCACGGCCAGCAGGCAAAAAATGAATCGAGGCATGCGCAGAGTACGGCAACTACGCGCTACCGTTATATACGCAAAGATACTGCCCTAGCTAGCGCCGATGCTTGTGCCTGAATGAGTATCCCACTCCCTACCCCCTCATCACATGATGAGGGGGTAGGGAGTGGGATACTCATAGCTAACCCACCTTAGAACCGCAAGTTCACCGAGCCCAAGTAGTTGCGCGTGGCCTGCGGGTAATACCAGTTGAAGGTTTCTTGCTGGCCGCTCACGCCGATGTAGCCGTAGGTGTAGCCATTGGCCACGTACTCGCGGTTGAGCACGTTGCTGACGAGCAGCGCCAACTCGATTTCCTTCATAAACGACGGGTGCAGGGCGTAGCGCAGGCGCAAATCGAGCACCTGGTAGGGGTTGATGCTGCGGCCCTCGTTGGTCGAGTTGTCGAGGTACTGGCGGCTCACCGTTTTGTAGAGCGCCGCCACGCGTAAGCCCTTGAGCGGCTGGCCTTCGAGGGTATGCGCCGACACCACCGACGGCGAGTAGGAGATGGTAGTAGTACGGCCTTCGGCGGCTACTACGGGCGCGTAGTTAGCGTCATAGGTCACGTCGTGGTAGTCCAGAATGCGGTTGCGGCTGAGGGTGAGCGTGCTGCTGAGGCTGATTTTATCATCGGCCGCTACGAAGCCGGTCAGCTCTACCCCCCGCCGGTAGCTGCGGGCCACGTTGGTGCGCAGGGCGGTGCCCACATCGTTGAGCTGGCCGGTAGCCACGAGCTGGTTGCGATACGTCATGTCGAAGTAGTTGGCCTCGACGCGCACGGCCGTGCGCGGCCCCAGAAAGCCCAAGTCGGCGCGGGTGAAGCGGTAACCCGCCTCGAAGTCATTCAGGCGCTCGGCCTGGGCGGGCGGGTAGCCGGCCTGGCGGTCGGTGAAGTCGGCGCGCACTGGCTCGCGCTGGCCCACGGCAAAGCTGCCGTAAAGCTGCTGCCCGTGGCCGAGCGCAATAGTAGCGCCAGCTTTGGGGTTGAAAAATGTGTAGTTGGCGCGGGTGGTCACGTCGTTTTGCTCGTCCTCTACCCCATCGATTTTGTAGAGGATGCGGCGCACTTGCGCGTCGCCGTACAGGCCCAGCCAGGGTAGCACCTGCCAGGTGGCGCGGGCGTAGGCGTTGAAGTCGGTTTTGCGAGCCGTATTGAAGTAGTAGCGCTGGCCCAGCGTGCTGGTGGAGGCGTACTGCGCCCAAATAATTTCGCCGTAGTGGTCGTTGTCGAAGCGGTTCCAGCCGCCGCCCAGCGTGGCCTGAATCTTATCGTTGTCCTTGGGCTGGTAGTTGAGCGCGAAGGTGCCACCGTAGAAATAGTTATCCAGCCACTTACGGTCCACGAGGTTGGTTTTTGTGAGCGTATCGCCACCCAAAACCACGTTTTGCAAGCCGTAGTCCGCAAATTTGCGGTTAGCACGGTAGCTCTCGTAGTAGCCAAAGCCGCGCGTGAGGTGCAGCGCCGCCCCCAAGTTCCAATCTGAGCCCAGGCCTTGCGAGAGGTGCAGCTGGTAGTGGTTTTGCTGGTAGTTGTCGGTCTGGTTGTCGTAGGTGTAGTAGCTGTAGCGGCGGCCTTCCTGGCGCACGCGGGCCGCGTCGGCGGCGCTCAGCTCGCCGTTGTCAAGGTAGGTCTGAAGCTGGGCCTGGTTACCGGTGAGGGCGGGTTCGGGCACGCCGTTCCAGGCCTGGTAGGTTTTTTCGCGGCCCGAAAAGGTGATGAATTTGAGCAGCGTACTCTTGTTTTGATAGCCCGCGGCGAAATAATACGACTTCAAATCGGAAGCCGCCTTGTTCATATAGCCGTCGCTGGCAATGCGCGACAGGCGCCCGTCAAACGTGAAGTACTTGCCCACCAAGCCGGTACCAAACGACACGTTGTTTTTCCAGGTGTTGAAGGAGCCGTAGCTGTTTTGGGTTTCGGCGTAGGCCTCGCGGCGGTTGTCGAGGGTCGAGATGTTGATGCTGGCCCCGAAGGCAGCGCTGCCGTTCTGGCTAGTGCCTACCCCCCGCTGCACCTGCAAGCTGTTAACGGACGACGCCAAATCGGGCAAATTCACCAGAAACGAGCCGTGCGATTCGGGGTCGTTCAGGGGCACGCCGTTAATGGTGGTATTGATGCCCGTGCTGCTCGTGCCCCGAATGCGGATATCGGTGTACCCTACCCCCGCCCCGGCGTCGGAGGTGACCACGGCCGAGGGCGTTTGGTCGAGCAGATAAGGCAAGTCTTGGCCAAAATTGCGCTTGTTGAGGTCTTGCTTGCTGAGGTTAGTATACACCGTGGCGGTGCGGTCGCTGGCCCGCGAGGCCGTGATGAGCGCCTCGCCCGTGAGCACGCCGCCCGGCAACAATTGCGCATTAAATTGCTGCTCAGCACCTTGGCCGCGCACCTGCCGCACTAGCGGCTCGTAGCCCAGAAACGTGATGCGCAGCTCGTGGCTGCCAGCCGGCACTGCCGACAAATTGAACGCGCCCGCCGCGCTCGTGGTCCCGATGGCGGCGCCATCGAGCAAAATGGTAGCACCCGGCAGCGCCTCGCCCGTGCGGGCATCGGTGATGGTGCCGGACACGGGGCCTTGCGCCCACGCCGGCGCGGTAGCCAGCGCCAGCAGCGCCGCCCCCGCAAAGAGTACAGTTTTCAAAAATGAAAAAGGAATAAGTAGAACGCGCCCCGGCCCCAGGGGTCGGTGCAAGGGCGGAAACGCTCGCGGATTGTTTTTCCCGACGCCGGCATTACCCGGTTCCGGTTCAATGGGTGTAATCTCAGCCAGCGCAGGATAATCTGCGCTAGCACCCCTAAACAGGGTGCAAAGATACACCAAGCAAGCGGGAGCACGGCTTTTTTTACCTTAATGCGTTCCGTTGACCTTTTTCATTTGCTGAGCATCAGTTATC
This sequence comes from Hymenobacter ginkgonis, assembly GCF_009755225.1. Taxonomy (GTDB): domain Bacteria; phylum Bacteroidota; class Bacteroidia; order Cytophagales; family Hymenobacteraceae; genus Hymenobacter; species Hymenobacter ginkgonis. The sequence continues at coordinate 1,137,776 of NZ_WQKZ01000002.1, read as the reverse complement.
TTAGCACTTGTGCGGGCCGGGGCACAACGCTGGGCCGCCCGTTTACGTTGCCAATGCCGGCTGCTGCTGGCGGGCGGCTTTTTTGATGGCCTCTTCCCCGTTCTTCTGCTAGCTCCTATTCTACCGTCCTGCCTTATGCATCAGCTACTTTTTGCCATGGTTATGCTCGCGGTATTTACGCTTTTTATGGTGATACCGCGGCGGCGCGGCGTGCCGCCTACCCCCCCGCCATCTAGCGACGACGACGGCGGCGGCGAGCCCCACGAGCCCGGCCTGCCCGACCTCGATTTACCCCCCGGCATCTCGCGCCCCATCAACGACTGGGAGCCCGATTACAACCGCCGCCCGGTAGAGGTATAAACAGAAAATCAATTATTTAATACTAAAATATTCAGAAAAAAGGGACGTCATGCTGAGCTTGCCGAAGCATCTCTACTACACCGTTACGGCGTGGTAGAGATGCTTCGGCAAGCTCAGCATGACGTTCTTTAACTATTGTTCTGCTAGTTGCACTAATCCCGATTCTTACCCAATCTCAATCGAGTAGCTCGCCTCAAATTCCTGGCTGGGCGCCAGGGTGAGGATGCCTTCTTTGTCGCGCAGCTCCTGCGGTGGGCCCGCTGGGCTGGCTACCCCCTGCCAGGGCTCGATGCAGGCGAAGGCCGCGCCGGGGCCTTTGGTCCAGAGGCCGAGGTAGGGGAAGCCATCGAACTGCATGCGCACGAAAGGGCCGGTCTTGTCAGCTTTTTGCAGGGTGAGGCGGGTGAAGTCGAAGTGGTCGAATACCAGCGCATCGTCGGCAAATAGCTCGTAGGTGAGGGGTAGGGCCGCTTGCTGAGCGAGCACGGGCGCCGTTTCGCCGCTGCGCAAGCCGCCGCGCAGCAGCTGGCGCGCGAGCGTCACGGGGTGGTCGAAGTGAAAAGCGTAGTCGCTAAATTGCTCGCCTGCCCCGGGCTGCAATGGGCAATTGAAGGCCGGGTGCGCCCCGATGCTGAACAACAAATCGTGGCCCGAAGCCGCCGGGTTGCGCACGTGCCAGCCCACCGTGAGCATGGCGCCGCGCAGTTTGTAGCGCACTCGCAGCTCAAACTCGAACGGGTACACGGCGCGGCTGGCGGCGCTGGCCATCAGCTGAAACGTGAGGCTGGTAGCGTCGTGCTTGATGAGCATAAACTCTTGGTCGCGTGCGAAGCCGTGCTGGGGCAGCTTGTACGGCTGGCCCTCGTGCAGATAGGTGTCGTCGGGCAGGCGCCCCACAATCGGGAACAGCAGCGGCGCGTGGCGCGCCCACTGCGCCGGGTCGGCTTGCCACACGTATTCGAGGCCCGTGGCCAACGATTTGAAGCTGGTGAGCTCGGCCCCGTGGGCCGCTATTTCGACGTGGGCCGTGGCAGAAGTAAGCGTAGGCATATGGCTGATATAAAGTGAATGGTGGCTGGCCGCCGCAAGCACAAAGAGGACCGCGGCCTACCCTACCCCCTCTACGGCGGCGCAGGCTTGGGCAAAGCGTTGGGCCGGCGCCCCGCTGATTTCGGCAAAGGGCCAGCTGCGCCCTACAAGTTCGGCGCGGTACAAGTTGTAGAAATGCTTACGCTGGGCGGGGTCGGGGTGTTCGCGCAGGGGGTCGGGCGCCCAGGGCAGGTCGGAGGCTAGCAGCAGGGTAAGGACGTAGCGGGGCCGCGCCAGCTCGGCCAGTACCCAGGCCGGGCAAGTGCCGAAGGCATTCTCAGCCCAGATTTTAATCACCAGCAAGTCGGTATCGCAAAAGAGCCGGCTGGTAGCGTGGGCGGCAGCCTGGTCTTCGGCGGCCAGCTGGCCGCGGGCAATGGCTTCCAGGTCGGGCAGGGTGTAGGCGGGGCCGTGTGTTTCCAGATAAGCTCGGGCAAACTCGGGCACGAACGTGGTGCCGTAGTGCGCCGCCAACTGCGCGGCCAAGGTAGATTTCCCCGCCGATTCGGGGCCGGTGAGGGAGATGCGCTGAAGGGTTTCTTTTTCTGTCATGGCGAGGCAACACGACAACTGTTTTTAAGCCAAAACTTTCGCTCTTTTTACTTCGCGCAGCCACTCCCAGTAGCCGTAGGCGGCCAGGGCTAAATACACGGCGTAGAGCAGGCTGGTGAGCGCCAGGCCGCGGTGCCAATAAATGCCTACGTACACGACATCGACACTAATCCAGAGCAGCCAGTTTTCGATTTTGCGGCGCGAGAGCTGGTACTGCGCCACCAGGCTGATGGCCGTGGTGGTGCTGTCGTAGTAGGGTAGGGCTGCGTCGGTGTGGCGCGCAAACAAGTAGCCGGCCCCCAGGGCATAGGCGGCGCCTACCCCCACCAGTAGCGCCCAGAGCCCCGCCGATGTGCGCGTGATGGGCAGCGTTACGTCGGTGGACTCGGGGTGCGGGCCGGACGTACTGCTTTGGCGCTGGCGCCGCAGCCAAGCCCACCAGCCATACGCGGCCAACGCAATGAAAGCCAGCTGCAAACCAGCATCGGAGTACAGCCGCGCTCGCACAAACACCAGCAGGTAGAGCCCACAGCTGACGATGGCCACCGGAAAATTCCAGATGTTGCTGCGGGCCGCCAGCCACACGCAAATGATGCCCGTGACTACGCCAGCTACTTCGAGCGAATCGGTGGTGCGCACGGCGGCCAGGATTTCGGCGGGCAGGCTGGCAAGGTCGAGGAGCATAGCAGAAGCGTAAAAGCCGCGCAAGGTAGCCGGCGGGGGTACTTTTGCGCTATGCTGCCCGACCTTACCCCCGCCGCCCTGCACGCTCGCCTCGCCGCTGGCGAAGACATTCAGCTCGTGGATGTGCGCGAAGAAATGGAATTTGACTACTGCCGCATTGCGGGCAGTGTGCTTATTCCGCTGGGCGAAATTCCGCGCCGCGCCGCCGAAATCCGTACCCAGGGGCCAGTGGTGCTTATTTGCCACCACGGCGTGCGCTCGGCGCAGGCGCTGGCTTATTTGCAGCACCGGCTAGGCCACGAAAATTTGCTTAACTTAAGGGGTGGCATCGATGCCTGGAGCCTCAGCGTAGACCCCAACGTGCCGGTGTATTGAGCAAGTAAGATTACTAAAAAGAACGTCCTGCTGCGCCCCGCGCAGCATCTCGCTCACCTCCCTGAACGAGTTAATTATTGCTGCACGCAAGAGGCTGCGCGGGGCGCAGCAGGACGTTCTTTATGTTTTAAAGCCCACCCCATGCCCTCCTCCCCCACCCTAGCCGACCGCCTGGCCATGCGCGAGCGCCCCACCGGCTGGCCCCTCATGCACCAAGAGTGGGGCGACTTGCTTTTTATGCACTGGCCGGTGCCGGCCGAGCTGTTGCAACCCCACTTGCCCGCGCGCCTGCAAATAGACACCCACGATGGCTACGCCTGGCTGGGCGTGGTGCCCTTCCGAATGTGGAATGTACACAGCCGCATTACGCCGCCGGTGCCGGGCGTGCGCGAGTTTTTGGAGCTGAACGTGCGCACCTACGTGCACCTAGATGGCGTGCCGGGCGTGTGGTTTTTTTCGCTCGACGCCACCAACCCGCTGGCGGTATGGGCGGCGCGCACGTTTTTTTACCTGCCCTATTTTCGGGCCCATTTGCACCTCGAGCGGCCCACCGCCGAGCAGCTGCACTACACTGGCCACCGCGTGCACAACGGTGCGCCCGACGCGCACTTTAGCGCCACCTGGGCGCTGGGCGAGCTCCTACCCCCCACCGAACCCGGCTCGCTGGCTTTTTTTCTTACCGAGCGCTACGCCTTGTATGCAGCTAGTGGGCAGGGGGTAGGGCGCGGCGAGAAGCTGTACCGCGGCCGCATTGCGCACCAGCCGTGGCCTTTACGCGAGGCCGAACTCTTGGCCTACGACTCGACGCTGGTTGAAAGCCACGGCCTGCCTACCCCCCTCGGCGCGCCGGTGCTGCACGCGGGCGGCCCGCTGAAGGTGGACCTGTGGCACTTGCAGCGGGTGTAATTTTGGCGGGTGTCCGCTGCTTTCCGCCTTCCGCCCTTCCCCGATTTACCCGTTGTAGCTGCCCTGCCCGAGCTGCTGGCGGCTCTCGAAACCAACGCGCGTGCGGTGCTCGAAGCGCCGCCCGGCGCCGGCAAAACCACCGTGGTGCCGCTGGCCCTGCTGGCCGCCGACTGGCGCGCGCCGGCCCAAAAAATACTGGTCTTGGAACCGCGCCAGCTGGCCGCCCGCGCCGCCGCCGCCCGCCTGGCCCAGCTGCTGGGCGAGCCCGTGGGCCGCACCGTGGGCTACCGCGTGCGCCTCGACAGCAAAGTATCGAAAGACACGCGCATTGAGGTGATTACCGAAGGTATTTTGACCCGGATGCTGCAAGACGACCCCGCACTCGAAGAGGTGGCCTGCGTGGTATTTGACGAGTTTCACGAACGCAGCCTGAACGCCGACCTCGGCCTGGCGCTGGCCTTGGATGCGCAAGCCGTGCTGCGGCCCGAACTGCGCATTGTGCTGATGTCGGCCACCCTGGAGGCGCAGCGGCTGGGGCAGTGGCTACCCGCGCCGGTGGTGTCGTCGGCGGGCTTTTTATTTCCCATCGAAACGCAGTACCTCGACCCGCGCCGCGCCGCCGCGTTGCCCAATAAGCCCAGCGAACGGCTGGCCGAGCTGGTGCCCGCGCAAGTGCGCGAAGCCCTGGCCGCGCACGCCGGCGACGTGCTGGTGTTCTTGCCCGGCGTAGCCGATTTGCAGCGCGTAGGTAGAAAGCTCAGCGATTCCCTACCCCCCACCACCGACCTGCACCTGCTGCACGGCGAGCTGCCGCTCGACGCCCAGGACGCTGCCCTGCGCCCTGCCCCGGCTGGCCGGCGCAAGGTGATTTTGGCCACCAGCATCGCCGAAACCAGCCTCACCATCGAGGGGGTGCGGGTGGTGATTGACGGCGGCTTTGCGCGCGTGCCCCGCTTCGTGCCGCGCACTGGCTTCACCACGTTGGAGACGGTGCCCGTGGCCCGCGCCAGTGCCGACCAGCGCCGGGGCCGCGCCGGCCGCTTGGCGCCCGGCACCTGCTACCGCCTCTGGACGGAGGCCGAGCAGCACCAGCTACCGGCCCACCGCCCGCCCGAAATCCACACTGCCGACCTTAGCGGCCTGGTGCTGGAACTGGCGCTGTGGGGCGCCGCCGACCCCACGAGTTTGCGTTGGCTCGATGTGCCGCCCGCCGCGGCCGTGGCCCAGGCACGCGAGTTGCTGCTGCGACTGGGCGCGCTGAAAAATGAGGAAGCAGGCAGGAGGAATGAAGGAGTAGCGGCCGGCAACAATTTCTCCTTTCTCCTGCCTACTTCCTCCTTAAAACTAACTCCTACCCCCCACGGCCGCCAGCTGGCCAAGCTAGGCCTGCCGCCGCGCCTGGGCCACTTGGTAGTGCGCGGCACCGAGCTGGGCCACGGCCCCGCCGCGGCGGCGCTGGCGGCTTTGCTGGCCGAGCGCGACCTACTGCGCTGGGCCACCCCCAACGACCCGCGCCCCCTACCCCCCGACCTGCGCCTGCGGCTCGAAGCGCTGGCCAGCGGCCGGGCGCCGCTGCCGGGCCTGGCGCTGCACCATGCTACTTTGCAGCGCGTGCGCGACGTGGCCCGCCACCTGCAAAGCCGCCAGGGTTCCAGCAAGGACAACGCGCTAACGCAGTCGCTTGCTGCGGCGCCGGTGGGCTTGCTTACCGCGCTGGCCTACCCCGACCGGCTGGCTCAGCGCGAGGCGCCCGACCGCCTGCGCCTCGTCACGGGGCAGCGCGTGAGCTTGAAAACGGAAGACGTGGACCCGCAGGCAACCTTTTTTGCGGTGGCTTACCTGGCGGGCACCGCCGCCGCGCCCCGCGCCACCCTGGCCGCGCCGCTCGACCGTGAGGAGCTCGAAACGGCCTTTGTTGAGCAAATCCTGACTACCGATGAGGTGCGCTACGACCCCACTACCCAGCGCGTAGCCGGCCGCCGCGTGCGCCGCCTGGGGGCGCTGCTCCTCTCCGAAACAACCATTGGCCAGCCCAATGCGGCGCTGGTGGCCCAGGCCTTGCTGGGCTATTTGCAGGAGGCAGGTCTAAGTAAATTGAACTGGACCGCCGGGGCGCACCAACTGCGGCAGCGCCTAGAATTTTTGCACCAACTGGTGGGCGGCGAGCCGTGGCCTTCGTTTGGTGATGACGCGCTGCTGGCCGACTTGCCGACCTGGCTGGGGCCGCACCTAGCCGGCCTCAAAAGCCTCGACCAGGTGCAGCGCCTCGACCTCGTGGAGCCGCTGCTGGCGCGGCTGCCCGGCGGCTGGGCCCAGCGCCAAGAGCTCGACCGCTTGGCGCCCGCCGCCCTCGAAGTGCCCAGCGGCTCGCACGTCACCCTCGACTATGCCGACCCCACTACCCCCGTGCTGGCCGTGAAGCTGCAAGAACTATTTGGCCTCACTGAAACGCCTACCGTAGCCGCGGGCCGCGTACCGCTACTGCTGCATCTGCTGTCGCCGGGGGGTAGGCCGGCGCAAGTAACGCGCGACTTGCGTTCGTTTTGGGAGAAAGGTTACTTTGAGGTGCGTAAAGACCTGAAAGGCAGATACCCACGCCACCCGTGGCCCGATAAGCCGATGGAACACATACCAACCAAACTCACCAAAAAGCGCCTCGGAACGTCCTAGAACTTGGTGAGTCAGTACAAGAAGTTCATACGGTAGCACAAAAAAAGTTGTGCCGGTACAAAGCTTATCATTGTGTGTTGCTTTGACAATCAAGCTGTTGTTATTTAAAACAGCAGAAAAAGGAAGCCGATAGAGATTTGAAAAAATATTATCTGCGCGCAGCCGAAGCATCTCTCGCTTGCATCAAGAGGGCCGTTCAACTATGCAGGCTGCGCGCAGTCGAAGCATGACGTTCTGAAGAGGTGTGCCTACTTTTCCCTACCCCCTAACATCAGCCGGGCAGTTCGCTGCCTTCACCAGTAGCCGAGCGGCCACGGGCTGGCGAGTAGTGCCGGTGCAGCCAGCGGCTGAGGCCGCCAAGACCGGGCATCAGCACGCGCTCGGTGATGTTGGCTTGGTCGAGCTTATCGCGAATTTCCCACTTGAGGCGGGCCGGAATACGGATGCGGAAATACAGCTCGGGGCGCGCGGCCAGCCAGGTATGCAACATGGCCTGCGAGGTGCTCATGAGCGAAAACAGCGCGTACTGGTGCACAATGCGCGCATCGAGCGAAGGCGGCTCCAAAAACAGCACGAAGGGCTCGGGCTGCAAATCTTCGAGGGCCCGCAGGCTTGGCACGGCCGGCGCCAGCAGCTCTGAGGTGAACACATTGGAGCCCTCGCTGGCGAGCGCGCCGCGCAGGGCGGGCGGCAGGTGCTCGGCGGCTTTCACGTAGTTGAGCGCCCAAATAATACCGTCTTGGTGGTAAGCGTGCAGGTCGTCGGTGACGAAGTGCAGCGCCACGTAGGGCGAGTACGTCCAGTCGAGCAGGCGGGTGGGCAGGCCGTGGTGCTGGGCCAGGGCCAGCCAGTCCCATACCGTGGCACTGGGGGGGGTAGTCGTATCGCGGGCGTACTTGCGGAAATTGCGCAGCAAGTGGTGTTCCAGGTGCTGGTATTCGCCGCTCAAGCGCTGCAAACTGGTGCTGAGCTTATAGCCGAAGCTGCGCATGCCGCGGTACACAAACGGCGAGCGGTAGCGCCCCAGGCGGGCATCCCAGGTATCGTGAAACAACAGGTCTTGCAGGTGCTGCCAGCTCTGGGCTTCGAAGTCGGTGGAGGGGGTAGGCGGCTTGGCGTGGGACATACCACAAAGTACGCGCGACTGCGATAAAAGCGGTTTTACTCGCCAGCCAACCCACAGGCTAATTGGGGCAAAAAAACGGTTGTCACTGCTTCGCTAGGCGCGCAATGACAACCGTTTGCTGCTGTTTTGCTGCGTTATGCAGGCTTCGCTGCTAGCTCGGAAAATCGGCCCCGTTGCCAATGTGGGCGTACTGCTCCACTTCTTTGGTGATGGTAGCAAATTTATCGAGGGCACCCTTCACGGCTGCTTTGCCCAGGGGCAGGTGCAGGGGCGGGTTGTCCATGCGCACGAGGTCGAACATGGCCTGGGCGGCGCGCACTGGGTCGCCGGGCTGCTGGCCGCTGTAGCCCTGAATATCGGCCATGTTCTTGCCGGCCGTGGCGCGGTAGTCTTCAATAGCGGGCTCGGTGAAGGTAGCCGAGCGGCCCGCCCAGTCGGTGCGGAAGCCGCTGGGCTCGATGTTGGTGACGTGAATCCCGAGGGGTGCCACCTGCACGGCCAAGCTTTCACCAATGCCTTCGAGGGCGAATTTCGAGCCGTTGTAAATCCCTACCCCCGGAAAAGCCCGCAGGCCCCCGATGCTGGTAATGTTGAGGATGTGGCCGCTTTTGCGCGCCCGCAAGTGGGGCAGCACCGCCCGGATAACGCGCAGCGGGCCAAACACATTGATGTCGAACTGGCGCTGCACCTCGGCATCGTCAATCTCCTCAATGGGGCCCATCGAGCCGTAGCCGGCATTGTTCACGACCACGTCGAGGTGGCCGAGGGCGGCGATGGCGTCGGCCACGGCTTTTTTCACGGCGGCTTCGTCGGCCACATCGGCCACTAGGCCTTTGCCGTTGGCGCCCACTTTTTGGCTGAATTCGTCGGCTTGCGCCTGCTGGCGGAAAGTGGCGGCTACTTTGTCGCCCTTTTCGAGCACTAAATCGGCCAGCGCGGCCCCGAAACCGGTGCTGGCGCCGGTAATAAACCAGGTCTTAGACATAAAGGAAAAGGTTCTTGAATTTGAACGCGGGTAAGACGATGGCCACCCCGCAATTGTTTAGCAGCAATGCCCTAAGCGGCCATTTTTAACCGCTAAGCTGACCCGCCTGCCGACCAAACGCCTCGGTTCGTCGGCTAGAATGCTGACGCAAGCGGCTGGCCTGCGTATTTTTGCCTTACTTATCAGCGCTACCGTGCAGTTATTCTACGCCCGAAAAGCGGCGTAGCTAACTACAAGGCGAGTTATTTGTTAGTCAATAAATTATTTATTGCTGCGGCTAAGCCTACCCTTGGCCCGGCACTTGGCAAGGTAAAATCTTAAGGGAATCTCAATTGGAAAAGGAAACCCTGTTGAAAGGCCTGTCCCGCTTGGGACAGGTCTTTTTTTTGTACCTAGGCCAGCTGCCAACGGAGGGGGCAGGGAAATTATCAACACAAAAAAAGACGCCTTGGCAGGCGTCTTTTTGCAGGCAATAAAGCGGTTGGCTTAGAAGCGGCTAGGGCCTGGACCCGGGCCGGGGCGACCGCGGCCATGGCCGTGCCGCTCGCGAGGTGGGCCGCCTCTTTCGTGCACCACGCAAGAGCTAAGGGCGAGGCTGCCCAACACAAGCAGGGGCAGCACGCGGCGAAAAATGACAGTTACCATAATCGAATAGTTTTAAGGTGGCAGGAAGGCGTACGGCGTGTACAGGTTAGTTTAACGGGAGACTAGGTAAGGGGTTCAGATGCTCGTCGGCAGTTTGGGGGTGTTGGTCGGGCTTCGCCGCCGTATATTTGCCTGGCAATAGGCTTTTTTCAAAAACCCTCTTGCTCATGGCTGACTCTGCCGCCCCCAAAATCGCCTTCGAGGCTCTGACCTACGACGACGTTCTGCTGCTACCCGCCTACTCGGAGGTGCTTCCCCGCGACTGCGACCCCGGTACCCAGCTTACCCCCCGCATCCGGCTGCAAGTACCGCTGATATCGGCCGCCATGGACACCGTGACGGAGGCTGATATGGCCATTGCCCTTGCCCAGGAGGGCGGCCTCGGCATCATTCATAAAAACATGAGCATCGGCAAGCAGGCCGAGCAAGTGCGCCGCGTGAAGCGCTCGGAGTCGGCCCTCATCCAGGACCCCTTCACCCTACCCCCCACCGCCACGCTGGCCGACGCCCGCCACCTCATGCGCAAGCACGAAATTGGCGGTATTCCAATCGTGGACGCCGACCACCGCCTGCACGGCATCCTCACGAGCCGCGACTTGCGCTTCGAGCGCGACCTTACGCCGAGCGTAACCACCGTGATGGTGCCGCTGAGCCGCCTCGTAACCGCGCCCGCCGGCATTGCCCAGGCCGATGCCGAGGAACTGCTGCAAGACAGCAAGGTGGACAAGCTGCCCCTCGTGGACGGCGACGGCCGCCTCACCGGCCTCATGACGTATAAAGATATTCGCAAGCGCCGCCGCTCGCCCAATGCCAGCAAAGACCCGCAGGGCCGCCTGCGTGTGGGCGCCGCCGTGGGCGTAACGCCCGACCTGATGCAGCGCGTGGCGGCCCTGGCCGAAGCCGGCGTCGATATTATCAGCATCGATACGGCCCACGGCCACAGCCGCGGCGTGCTCGACGCGGTGCGCGGCATCAAGCAAGCCTACCCCGACCTCGACCTGATGGCCGGCAACGTGGCCACCGCTGCCGGCGCCCGCGCCCTGGCCGACGCCGGCGCCGACGTGGTGAAAGTGGGGGTAGGGCCGGGCTCTATCTGCACCACCCGCATTATTGCCGGCATTGGCGTGCCACAGCTCTCGGCGGTGCTCGAAGCGGCCAAGGGCCTCGAAGGCACCGGCGCCACGCTGGTGGCCGACGGCGGCATCAAGTACAGCGGCGATATTGTGAAGGCCCTGGCCGGCGGCGCCGCCGCCGTAATGGTGGGCTCGTTGCTGGCCGGCACCGAAGAAGCCCCCGGCGACCTCATTATTTACGAAGGCCGCCAGTTTAAAAGCTACCGCGGCATGGGCTCGGTCGAGGCCATGGAGGGCGGCTCGAAAGACCGTTACTTCCAAGACGCCGAAGACGATGTAAAGAAGCTCGTGCCCGAGGGCATCGTGGGCCGCGTACCCTTTAAGGGCAGCGTGGCCGATGTGCTGTACCAACTGGCCGGGGGCCTGCGCGCGGGCATGGGCTACGTGGGCGCCCCCGACCTGGCCGCCCTGCAAGCGGCCCAGTTTGTGCGCATCACCGGGGCCGGCCTGCGCGAAAGCCATCCGCACGACGTGCAGATTACCCGCGAGGCGCCTAACTATTCGAGCCGCTAAGCATTCACGCTTTTTTAGGGGGGTAGGGCGGTGGCCCTACCCCCCGCCAGGCGCTTCACTTTGGCGGGCCGTTGTATTTTTGTTTTTCAACGGCTGAGTGGCGATAGGTAAATGGGAATGCCAGCAGTTGTTTTTACCCTTTGCTCATGCCCACTATTTCCCGCTCTGCCTGGCTTTTGGTAGCTGCTGCTGCCTGCTGGGTAGTTCTGCTGCTGGGTACACTTAGCCAAAGCCATGCGCTGGCCAACCAAGCCGACGTGTGGCCGCGCTGGGTGCTACTACTGGCGCAGGCAGGCTTTGCAGCCTTCGTTTTTATGTATGCCCGCCTGCAGCCCGAAGGCCTGCGCGGGCACAATTTTGTGCCGCTACTGCGGCAGGTATTCTGGCGGAGCTTGCTCGCCACGGGCGGGCTAGTAGCGGCTATGCTCGTCGAGCGCCTCACGGCGGCCCATACCCTACCCCTGCCCGGCAACGTTACCTCGGCCGTGAGCTACACGGTAGTACTGGCGCTCTTTATTTTACTGCTGTCGCAAACGCTTTACACCTGGCGCTCGCTCGTGGGGTTTCGGGGTGGCCGCAAGCTGCGGCGCGAGTGGGTAGTTTTTGAGCTTACGCTGGGGATAGCCCTGCTCTTGCAGCTTTTTATTTGGAATGTGCCCTACACGCTGCGGGTCGTGCTCATTACCGGGCTAGCCCTGTTTGGGGTGTACCTCAGTGGGCACCAGCGCTGGGTAGCCTACCTCAGCCAAGGCCAGAAGGTGCAGGCCATTTTGCTGCAAATAGGCGTTTTGACGTGTTTGCTGCTGTTTTTGCGCTACCTCACGCAGGCCCAAACCGACCCGGCGCTGCTGGCGCCCGCTAGCCAGCAGGCCTTTCTGGTGTTGACATCCTTCTTCGCCGTTTTTTATGCCATAGCGGGGCTGTTAGTATCGTTTTTTAACTTGCCTACGGCCGACGTTTTTGAGCAGCGCCGCAACGAGATTCTGAGTTTGCAACAGCTTACCCAGATTATTCAGCGTGGCCAAACGGCTCCAGAAATCTACCAAGCGCTCTTCGACTCAGCCGTTAAAACGGTGCAGGCTGACGCCGCTTGGTTCGATACCCGCCCCCAGCCCACCGACCCGACCGGCAGCCAAATGATGCCCCTGCTCCACCACCTTACCCCGGCAGATGTAGACAAGCTGCGGGCCAACTTGGCGGGCTTGCTCATTGACGAGCGCCTGGAGGTAATTGACAACGACCTGGGCCGGTCGCAGCGCCTGGCGGGCCTTGGGTATCATTTCTGCTCGGTAGTGGTGCTTACGCTGCGCAGCCCCAGCTACGACTACGGCGTGATGGTCCTTTTTAAGGAGGAGCTTGAGGGCTTCGACCGCGAAGACAGCAGTATTCTAAATACCTTCACTAGCCAAACCGTTCTCAGCCTCGAAAACCTGCAGCTGGCCCACGAGGCGCGCGTAAACCAGCGGACCCAGGACGAGCTGCGCATTGCGGCCCTAGTGCAGGAGCGTCTCATTCCGAAGAAGCTGCCGACCGACGACTGGTTTGAAATCAGTACTTACGCCCAAGCAGCGAAGGAAGTAGGCGGTGACTTCTACGACTTCTTGCACCTGCCCGGCCAGAAGCTGGCTGTGCTCATCGGCGACGTATCGGGCAAGGGCGTAACGGCGGCCTTCCACACCGCGCAGATGAAGGGCATCTTCCACGCCCTGATGCAGGCCAACCCCCTGGCCAAGAATGAGCGCAACCGCTACCCCGACCCGCACCGCTTTATGGTGCAGGCCAACGAGGCCCTCACCCACTGCCTAGAGCGCTCGTCGTTTATCACAGCGGCTTTCTACTTGATTGATTACCAGGCTGGTGGTTTCAGCTTTGCGCGGGCCGGGCACTGCCACACGCTTTACTACCACTCCATTAAGGAGGAGGTGAGCTACTTCCGCACCGAAGGGCTGGGGCTAGGCATCATCCGCGATGCCAGCTACGAAAAGTACGTCAAGACCCAGTTTTGGGATTATAACCCCGGCGACGTCATGGTTATTTACACCGACGGCATTGTGGAGGCCCGCGATGGCGAAGGCAACGAATACGGCGAGGAGCGCCTGCGCGAAATGCTGAGCGCCTGCTTTTACCAGTCGGCCGAGGAAATAAACACCCATATCCGGCAAGATGTGCAGCAGTTTAGCCAGGGCCTACCCCTGCACGACGACCAAACACTGCTCGTCATCAAATTCAAATCGGCCCAACCCCAGGCCTAACCCCCGCGTATGGGGCCTATTATGAAAGTAACTGCTCAACCCGCCGCCGACACGCTCACTCTCGTCCTCGATGGCGAATTAGACGCGTCTTCAGCGGTCGTACTCGATACCGAGCTTAACAAGCCCGACCTCCTCACTTACCGCAAAGTTCTTATCGACTGCCAAAAGCTGAGCTACATTTCCTCGGCTGGCCTGGGCGTTTTTATCTCCCATTTGCAGCGCCTGCAGGACTCCGACGTGAAATTGGTTTTCTACAACATGCAGGAGAAGGTGTTCAACGTATTTGAGATTCTAGGCCTCGATTCGCTTATGAACATTGTGCCCACTGTCGAAGAAGCTCAGACCGTTTAACCACATGAAGAAGGAAAAGGGAAGAGTGAAGAATTATTGCCCCTGATTCTTTACTCCTCCTTTCTCCTTCTCCATTCCCTACCATGCAGGACCGTATCCGCATTAGTTGTTCGCGCCAGAACCTGCAACAGGTGCGCGACTTCGTGCGCGATTTTCTACTGGCCGGCAAACGTAGCGAAGTAATTGTTAACCAAGTAGTTTTGGCAGTTGATGAAGTCGTGGCCAACTTTATCATTCACGCCAACGAGGAAGATTCGAGCCAATTCTTAGACTTGATATTGGTTCTTGTTAACCACCGCCTCGAAATCGAGATTGAAGATCACGGCAGCAACCTGTTTCTGCCCCGCGGCGCTACCCCTACCCCCGACCTGCGCGAGTACATTCGGCAAGGCCGCAGGGGTGGCATGGGCATGGCGCTGGTTTCGCGCATCATGGACCGCGTCGAGTTTTTTGAGCGCAACTCGCACACCATCTGCCACCTCACCAAGGAATTGGCCTAAGTATAAACGGCCCCAGGCGCACTATGGCAGCTTTAGCTAGCTATAGTGCTAGTTTTAAGCCACGGCCCCTACCCTCCTGATTTCCGGATTTTGCCGCCCCCCGCGATTTTCTTCGTAAAATTGCACCAGCATTGTGCCTGATGCGGTGGGATTTGCTTCCCAAGGCTGCTTAGGCCGGTTCGCTTAATTCTCTCTATGCACTCACGCCTCCCGTTGGCCGGCGCTGCTGCCGCGGCCACCTTGTTGCAGCTGGCCGCCTGCCAGACTAGCAAGCCCACTACTACCACTACGTCGGCGAGTTCGGCCCTGGCTGCCGGGGCTACCCCAGTTGCCAGCGGCCCCGCCCTCGAAACGCTGGGCACTTACCAAGTGCCGGCCAGTGAGTTTGCCTACGTGTACCGGAAAAATAACGCCACGGCCGCCGACTACGGCACCCGCGCCGGTGTGAACGAGTACCTCACGCTCTATACCAACTTCCGCCTCAAGGTGCTCGATGCCGAGAAGCATGGCCTCGATACTACCCAGGCGTTTCGGCGCGAGCTCGACGGCTATAAGCAGCAGCTGGCCCAGCCCTATCTCACCGAGAAGGGCGTGACCGACCAACTGGTGCGCGAAGCTTACGCGCGCATGGGCCAGGAGGTAAACGCCTCGCACATCTTGGTGCGCGTAGCGCCCGATGCCAGCCCGGCCGACACGCTAGCCGCATACCAGAAAGTACAGGCCCTGCGCCAGCGCGTAACGGGCGGCGAGGATTTTGGCACCGTGGCCCGCACCACCAGCGAAGACCCCTCGGCCCAAGAAAATGGGGGTAAGCTCGGCTATTTCACGGCTATGCAGATGGTGTATCCGTTCGAAACGGCCGCTTACCTCACGCCCGTTGGCCAAGTGAGCCAGCCTATTCGCACGCGCTTCGGCTACCACCTCATCAAGGTGAATGACCGCCGCGCGGCCCAGGGCGAAATCAAAGTAGCTCACCTCATGGTGCGCGTGACGCCCCAGGCGCCCCGCGCCGACTCGGTGGCGGCTCACAAGAAAATTGCGGAGCTGTACGCCCGCTTGCGTAAGGGCGAAAGCTGGAACAAGCTAGTAGCTCAGTTTTCGGAAGATGCTGGCTCGGCCCCCAACGGCGGCGAGCTGCCGCCCTTCAGCACCGGCCGCATGATTCCGTCGTTCGAGGAAGTGGCCTTCAAGCTGCAAAAGCCCGGCGACATTTCGGCCCCGGTGCAAACGCCCTATGGCTGGCACATCATCAAGCTGATTGAGAAGCAGCCCCTACCCCCCTTCGCTACGCTAGAGCCCACGCTGAAAAGCAAGGTGGCCAAAGACTCGCGCTCGGAGCTGAACCGGGCCGCGTTCCTGAAGCGTATTCGTCAGGAAGACCAGTTTGTGGAGATTCCGGCCGCCAAGGCACTGGCATTTGCCCAGGCCGATACGGCGTTGGTGAAGGGCCGCTACAAGTTCAACCCCGCTACCATGACGGCTAGCGGCGCTAAGGCGTCGAAGAATACCAAGAAAATGGGCGGTGACAAGCTGCCGCTTTTCACCATTAAAGGCCAGCCCTACCCCGTTAGCAGCTTCCTGACCTACGTGCAGCAAAACCAGCGCCCGCGCCCCACGGCCGAGCCGGCATTTGCCATGCAGCAGCTCTACGACCAGTACGTGGACCAAAGCCTGACCGATTTTGAGAAGGCCAGCTTGCCCACCAAGTACGAAGACTACCGCATGCTCGTACAAGAATACCGCGACGGCATCCTGCTCTTCCAACTGATGGACGAGAAAGTATGGAGCAAGGCCATTGAGGATACGACGGGGCTACGTAAGTTTTTCATGGCCAACCAGGCCAACTACCAGTTTGGGCAGCGGGCCCGGGGCACTGTTATCTCGGCGGCTACCCCCCAATTATTGGCTCGGGCGCAGCGCGAGCTGGCTGCTGGCCGCTACGCCGTAGCGGGCAAGGCGGGCTCGGCCTTGGTGCATTTCAAAGCAGGCACCGCTACGCCGGCTAATGCTGGTGGCTCGGCCGTGCTCGACGATGCCGCCCGCCGCCTGGCGCAGGACACGGCCCTGGCCGTGACGGTAGCCGGCCACATTCGCAAGGGCGAGAGCCCAGCACTAGCTCGGCAGCGCGCCACGGCAGCTATCGACTATTTGGCTAAGGCTGGCAAAATTGAGCGCCGCCGCTTGACGCTAGCGCCGGCTTCGGCCGCTACTACGGCTACTGGCGATACGCGCTTGGCGTTCTTTAGCAACTCGCCGGCGGCCCTCGAAGCCATACTGAACCAGCAAAACCCCTTGGCGGTACAAATCCAGCAGCGCACTTTCCAGAAGGGCGATAACAAGGTGATGGACGACTACCTGACCCGGCCAGCCGGCACCTACACCACCCAGCGCGACGGCCGCTACTACGCCGTAGTGGTGAAGCAAAACTTGCCCGCCGGTCCTAAAATGCTGACCGACGCCCGCGGCCAAGCCACCAGCGACTACCAGAACTACCTCGAAAAACAGTGGATTGAGCAGCTGCGCCAGCAATACCCGGTGCAGGTGAACGACGCCGAAGTAAGCAAGCTCATTACAAAATAAGCGCGCGGTTTTGGCCGTTAGCACCGAATTTTCTGCCTCTCTTTTTGCGTTATCGCCCCGTGGGCGGCAACCCTTGGCCTTCTCCGCGACTCCCTATCCTATGCAGTTTATACCTCAGCGCTTGTCGGCGCTCCTCCTATTCGCCTTAGGCACGGCCCTGGCCCTGCCGCATACCAGCCAGGCCCAGTTGGGCATCACGCGTCCTCGTGGGCAGCAGTTGCTCGATGGTATTGCCGTGAAAGTAGACAACCAGATTGTGCTACGCTCGGAGATTGAGGGCATTGTGGCGCAGGAAGAAGCCCGTGCCCAAGGCAAGGGCCTACCCCCCGACCTGCGCTGTAAGATAGTGCAGAGCCTGGTGCTTAATAAGCTGATGCTGGCCCGCGCCGAAGTTGACTCTGTAACCGTGACCGATGCCCGCGTAAACAGCGAGCTCGACCGCCGCATGAACTACTTCGTGCAGCAGGTGGGCTCGGAAAAAAAGCTGGAGGAGATGTACAACAAGCCGCTGCGGGTACTCAAGGAAGACTTGCGCTCGCAGGTTCGCGACCAGTTGGTGCAGCAGGAAATGCAGGATAAAATCTCGGGCAAGGTGACCGTGACGCCCCGCGAGGTAAAAGAGTATTTCGACAAAGTGCCCAAGGACAGCATCCCGTATTTCTCGACGGAAGTAGAAATTGGGCAGATTGTCATTCCGGCGCAAGTGAATGACAAGGCCAAGCAGGCCGCCATCGCGCAGCTCAACGACTTGCGGGCACGCGTCTTGGCCGGTGAAAGCTTTGAAACCCTGGCCAAGCAGTATTCGCAAGACCCCGGCTCGGCGGTGCAGGGCGGCTACCTCGGCTTCTTCAAAAAGGGTGAGTTGGTGCCCGAATACGAAGCTGCCTCGCGCAAGCTAGAGCCCGGCCAAATGTCGCCGGTAGTGGAATCGCAGTTCGGCTTTCACCTGATTCAATTCATTGAGCGCAAGGGCGATTCGTATTCTACCCGCCACATTCTGCTGAAGCCCGCTACCGGCGCTGCCGATGCCAACGGCGCCGCCATCAAGCTGGCGCGCATTCGCACGCAGATTCTGAAAGACAGTATTTCCTTCGCGAAAGCCGCCAAGGATTTCAGCACCGATAAAGCTAGCAGCGGCAACGGTGGCCTGCTTGCCAACCGCCAAGATGGCGGCTCGCGCATGCCACTCGATAAGCTCGACCCGGCCATCTTCTTCACCATCGACACCATGAAGGTGGGCCACATTACCCCGCCCCTACCCTACCGCACCGACGATGGCAAGGACGCCATGCGCATCCTATACCTCAAGAGCAATACGCCGCCTCACCAGGCCAACCTGCTCGACGACTACCAGAAAATATCGCAGGCCGCACTGACGCAAAAGAAAAGCCGTGCCCTAGACGAGTGGTACGAGCAGAACCGCACCAGCGTCTACCTCGAAGTGGCCCCCGAATATGCCCAGTGCAAGATATTGACGGCAAGCACCGACCAATAAAATTGCTTTCTTAAAAACCCCAGAACGTCATGCTAAGCTTGCGAAGCATCTTGCTCGCATCGTTGGGCTTCAACCCAGCGACCCCGAGTAAGATGCTTCGCAAGCTTAGCATGACGTTCTTTGTTCGTATTCCTTTATTCTGATGGCTCCCTTTCAAAACGATAAAGAAGCGGCCGATTCGCTGACCCGTGCTTACCAGCAGCTGCGCCAGGAAATTGGCAAAGTCATTGTGGGCCAAGAGGATGTAGTGCGCTTGGTACTAACTGCCGTATTTGCGCAAGGCCACTGCCTACTGGTAGGCGTACCGGGCCTGGCTAAAACACTGCTCGTGCAAACCATCGCCGATTCGCTCGATTTGTCTTTCAACCGCATTCAGTTCACGCCCGACCTGATGCCATCCGACATTGTGGGCTCGGAGACGCTGACGCAGCAACGCGAGTTTCAGTTTGTGAAGGGGCCGATTTTCGCCAACATTATCCTGGCTGACGAAATCAACCGGACGCCGCCCAAAACCCAAGCTGCCCTGCTCGAAAGTATGCAGGAATACGCCGTGACGGTGGCCGGCCAGCGCTACCCCCTCGCGCGGCCGTTTTTTGTGCTGGCCACCCAAAACCCCATCGAGCAGGAAGGCACCTACCCCCTGCCCGAGGCGCAGCTCGACCGCTTCATGTTCAACATTGAGCTGGGCTACCCCAGCTACGAAGAAGAACTAAACATTGTCAAAAATACTACTTCCGATCGCCGTGCGGTGGCCGGCAAAGTACTCAGTGCCGCCGAGATACAGGCCTACCAAGCCTTGGTGCGCCGCGTACCGGTGGCCGATAATGTGGTAGAATACGCCGTGAGCCTCGTGCACAAAACCCGTCCCAATATGGGCCGCACGGCGCCCCGCGCCCAGCAGCTATTGGAGTGGGGCGCCGGGCCCCGGGCCAGCCAATACCTCATTGTGGCGGCCAAGTGCAACGCCCTGCTCACGGGCAAGTACTCGCCCGATATTGAAGACGTGCGCGCCGTAGCTTTGCCCATTCTGCGCCACCGCATTGTGCGCAACTTCAAAGCGGAGGCCGAAGGCGTGAGCGTGGAGCAGATTATCAAAGAACTCCTTTAATCCTACCTGAACGTCAGGCTGAGTTAAGCGAAGCCACTTTACTGCACACTAACCGTATTAGTAGGTACTCTGCTCAGCCTGCTATTCTTTTCGCATTTTATAGATGGAAGCCCAAGCTTACTACCAGCAATTTGAGCGCAACGTGCGCATTATTCTCGACGCGCTGGCCGCCGGCCTCGACTTGCGCACTACCTCTCTCGAAACCAGCCTGCCGCTCGAAGTGTACGTGCTGTGCGAGGTACTGAACCAAGGCGCTGGCGAGCACTTTCAGCTCACGGCGACGGGCGTGGCGCGGCTGGCCGAATTTCAGCAGCAATTTATGAAGCACGAAGACCAGACACTCGCCGCCATGCAGCGCGTGCTGGCCGACAAGCAGTCCATCATGCGCACGCCCGAAGGCCGCGTATTCACCAAGGAAATGTTGATTCGCCGCCTAGAGTTTTTCAACGAAGCGGCCCGGCAAGTGAACGTTATGCGCACGCAGCAAGCGCTGGGCAGCCCGCGCCAGTACGCGGTATAGCACGTTCTTACGTATGGGAGAGGCAGCAGACTTAACCAGACAGGTTGGGCTTGCTGCCTTCTTGTTTTTCTGACTACTTGGGCCTTGATTGCCCAGGCTTCCGCTTTGCGCTGCTATGCTGCCGCCTACCCCCCTGCTCACCAATCGCCTGCTGCTGCGCCCCTATGAGGCGGCCGATGCACCCGCTTTTTTTGCCGTGCTCGACCAAAACCGGGCGCGCCTCCAAGAGTCTTTCCCCGACCGCTTGCAGGCGGTGCCGACCCTAGCGGCGGCGGCCAGCCAGCTAGCAGCTTTCGCCGATGACTGGCGCACGGGGCGCTTCTACGTGCTAGGCATCTGGCTGCGCGAAACCCTAGCTTACTTAGGCGACATCTGCCTAATGCCGCAGCTTGATGGCCAAGCCGAAATTGGCTACTACCTCACGGCCGCCGCCGAGGGCCAGGGCTACGCCCGCGAGGCCTTGGCAGCCGTGTGCTCGTTCGGTTTTGAGGGGGTAGGGGCACGGCGGCTGCTCATCCGCTGCTTTGCCAGCAATACGCGCGGGCAAGCGGTGGCGCAGGCCCTGGGCTTTGCCCAAGAGTTGCCGGAGCCGGCACCCGCTAGTGTACCCTGGCTCCGGCGCAGCTTTTGGGCGCGTGAATTTCGGCAGCCCGATATTTTATACTTTATCCGCCAGCTTGCCTAGGGCTAACGGGCGCGCTAACAACTACTTCGGGGGCGGCTGCGTTGTAAAACCAGCCGCCAAGTCGTCGGCTTTCTATTCCCGCCCTATGAAAGTCTTCGCTACAATGCTACCCGCCCTAGTGCTGGCCGGCAGCTTTTCGCTTGCCCAAGCCCAGCAAGCTATGACCTTGGAAGGCGGCCGCCCGCCCAGAGCCGACCGGCCACCCAGCAGCCGGCGCTTTGAAAGCGGCGTGCTCATGAAGGAAGGCAAAATGCTAACCATGCAAAATGGCACCCTGCTGCCCATGACTCAAACCATGACCATGAGCGACGGCACCCAGGTGATGACCGATGGCAGCGTAAAAACGGCCGACGGCAAGAGTATGATGCTGCACAACGGCCAAATTGTGTTGCCCGATGGCCGCGTGCTCGACCGCAGCCAGCTTAAAGGCAACGGCAAGCTGAAGCGTAGCCTATAATGGCCATCAGGTGCTTCCTCATTTAAGCGGGGGGTAGGGCCCTATTGCCCTACCCGCACGCGCCGAGCTACGTTGCCCAGCAGCCACTCTTGCCGGAAGTTGAGGTACACGCCGAACGAGAAATCTAGCAGTTTGGCGCTGACATCGTACACCGGCTCGACGCGTACCGTAATGGCGGCCGCATCGGCGATGCGGAAGTCGCGCAGCAAGCGCGCCATTACTAGCTGGCGGCGGTCTTGCTTGTAGTCGGGCGTGCCGTAGCGCGAGGCCACCGATTGGTAGTAGGGCCCGCCCAGCGGGGAGTAGTACCCGTAGCCGTTCCAGTAGCTCAGCATGAGGTCGGCGTAGCGGGTTTCGAGGGTGGCGTTGGTGTAGAAGGCCGTGCCCATTTTGTAGGGTAGGCGGTATTGAAACGAGTTGTCGTTGTAGAGCAGGCCGTAGGTATTGAAGCGCACGGCGTGCAGCACCGCGCCGTGCAGCGGCAGCCGCGCCACTACCCCCGTCGCGCTGTTGAGCAGCGTTTGGATGGGCGCGTGCAGCGTGTCAATCTGCCCGCCCTCGTGCCGGGCCGTGAACTGAAACGGAATCGAGACAGCTATCCGGCTGTTGT
This sequence comes from Hymenobacter ginkgonis, assembly GCF_009755225.1. Classification (GTDB taxonomy): domain Bacteria; phylum Bacteroidota; class Bacteroidia; order Cytophagales; family Hymenobacteraceae; genus Hymenobacter; species Hymenobacter ginkgonis. The sequence goes on along the minus strand of NZ_WQKZ01000002.1, from coordinate 1,116,180 downwards.
CACCCGTCACCTGAAAGCTGCTGCTGATGCCGCCGGCAATTTGCTCCTGGTAGGCCACGCCAGGGTATTCCTGCTTCAGCCAATCGACCCATACGTCGAGCGATACGCGATTGGTATTCAGCCGGTACTGCAGGCCTTCCTCCAATGGCTTTAGTATTACGCGCTCAAAGTCGAATAGCGGCTCGATATAGCCGTGGTTGAGGTTGGCCTTGATGTTACCAAAAATAAACTGGCTGTGGCCGTGCGTCCAGGTGGCCCGAAAGGTGGGGCGCACCTGCCGCAGCGTAGGGTTGCCAAAATCTTTCCAGAGAAAAACGCCCGCTTCAAGTCGCAGCTCTTTAAGGGGGTAGTAAACCAACTGTGGGTTTAGCTGCGTGCCAAACAGCGTGTAGCCCTGCACGATGTCGTTGAAGTACTCGTTGTCTTTGAAGAAAGTGAAGGAGTTGAGCGCGATGCGCAGGTCGCCTTGCGAGGGGGCTACGGGAACGTCAGTACCTTCAGGATCTTCTGTAACTGGTAACACTTCAGCGCTCGTGCGGGCTTTACCCGGTTCTGGCGACGTAAATGCCCTATTATCCAGCTGCGCCCAGGCCGGCACGGCCGTAAATAACACAGCCCCAACGCTAACTAAAATTCTTAGAAATTTCCCCATTTATTTTGCTTACAACCGGCACAAAACCGGGGACCTTTGTGTTAGAAATAGCCGCCGAAAAACAGAACGGTAGCCGAGCTTACTCTCTGCTACGCTGCTTGAGTGCGGTAACCCAAAATAGCGTAGTTTTACAACCCTAAGTTTTTATCAACCCTACCCCCAATGGCCTTAGCAACTTCAAAAGCCGAAAAACCAGAAAAAGCTGAAAAAGAGCGCGGCTCCTCGTCTGACTCGGCCTCCGAGAAAGCAAAAGCCCTCGCGCTGACGATGGAGAAGCTCGACAAGGCTTTCGGCAAAGGTACCGTGATGAAGCTCTCGGACCAGAAAGCAGTCGATGTGGCCTCCATCAGCACGGGTTCGCTCTCGTTGGATATCGCCCTCGGCATCGGTGGGCTGCCCCGCGGCCGCGTCATTGAAATCTACGGCCCCGAATCGAGCGGTAAGACTACCCTGACGTTGCACGCCATTGCCGAAGCGCAAAAGGCGGGTGGCATGGCGGCTTTCATCGACGCCGAGCACGCCTTCGACCCCATCTATGCCCAGAAACTGGGTATCGACACTGCTAACCTCCTCATTGCCCAGCCCGACAACGGCGAGCAAGCCCTCGAAATCGCCGACCAGCTCATTAGCTCCGGTGCTATCGACATCATCGTAATTGACTCGGTGGCTGCCCTCGTGCCTAAGAGCGAATTGGAAGGCGACATGGGCGACTCGAAAGTCGGCCTGCACGCCCGCCTCATGAGCCAAGCCCTGCGTAAGCTTACGGGTACGATTAACAAGACCAACTGCTTGTGCATCTTCATTAACCAGCTGCGCGAGAAAATCGGTGTGATGTTCGGTACGCCCGAAACCACCACCGGTGGTAACGCCTTGAAATTCTACGCTTCGGTGCGCCTTGACATCCGTCGTATCGGCCAAATCAAGGAAGACAAGGACAACGTGACCGGTAACCGCACCAAGGTGAAAGTGGTGAAAAACAAGGTGGCGCCTCCCTTCAAAGTAGTTGAGTTCGATATCATCTACGGCCAAGGCATCTCTAAAGTAGGTGAGATTGTGGACCTGGGCGTTGACATGGGCATTATTGCCAAGTCGGGTTCGTGGTTTAGCTATGGCAGCAACAAAATTGGCCAAGGCCGCGAGGCGGTGAAGACTTTGCTCCTCGATAACCCCGAGCTGGCCGATGAAATCGAAGCTAAAATTCGGACCATGGCCAAGGGCGATACCGACATTATCCCCGTGGATATGAGCGGCCCCGACGACGGCGAAGACACGCTCTAAGCCCGTTGGCAGCAGCCAATGATAAGATACTGCAAGCCGGCCGGCATTTTTAGGCCCATGGTTTGCTTTTAGGAAAAGGCGCCTCACTTGTGGGGCGCCTTTTCTTTTGCCTTCATTTTCTCGGCCGTCGCGCTTATTTTCGGGTTGTGCCGGTAAGATGTGCGAAATTTGTGCCGCCTGCTACCCCCGCGATTATGCTGCGCCTTCGGCTATTGCTACCCCTACTGTTTTTCTTCTGTACCGCTTCGACGCAGTCGCTCGGCGTGGCCGAGCCGGTGCGGCTGTGGGCCAACCCCAGCTTTAAGGCTGGCGAAACTATTCGCTACAAGGTTCACTATGGGGTTATTAACGCGGCGGAGGCCGTCGTCGAAACCTCGGGCAGCCTGGAGCGCGTAGCCGACCGCCCCTGCTACAAAGCCACCGTGAGCGGCCACACTACGGGCTCGTTTGACTTCTTTTTGCACGTGCGCGACCAGTGGCGCGCCTACATCGACACGGCCAGCATCCTTCCCCTACGCTCGACCCGCGACATTGAGGAAGGCAGCTACCGCAAGAAAGAGGTAGTAGAATTTGACCAAGCGCACGACATTGTGAATGTGCTGCAAACCCAACACAAAGAGCCCATTCACTACACATTTAAGGTGCCCAACAACGTGCAGGAGCTGGTGAGCGGCTTCTACTACCTGCGCACGCTCAACTACGAGCACATGAAGCCGGGCGACATCATTCGGGTGGGCGGCTTTTTCGACGAATCGTCTTTCAACATGGACGTTATCTTCAAAGGACGCGAAGTAGTTCAGACCAAAGCCGGTGTTATTCATGTGCTGAAGCTGGTACCCAAAATGCCGACTAACAAGATTTTTCGGGGCGAAGAATCCATTAAGGTTTACCTCTCCGACGACCGCAATAAGATTCCGGTTTTATTTCAGGCCGAGATGTTTGTGGGCGCCATCAAAATCGACATGTACAAGTACGACGGTCTAAAAAGCCGCCTCAACATGGCGCAATGAGCCGGTAGGACGTCACACAAACGTAACATGCCCGCCAAGCCGAGCACTGGTACTTTTGCACCGCGAAAGTTCTTCCCCCTTTCGCATCGTTGCCGTGGCTACTTCTGCCAATCAAAGGTCGGCGTCGGCGAAAGCTGCCGTGTATAAGATTCTCGTCGTAGACGATGACCCCGATATTGTCGAGCTGCTCGAGTTCAACCTCAAAAAGGAGGGCTACCTCACTGCCTCGGCCGGCGACGGCCGCCAGGCCCTGGCTACGGCCGCCGAGTTCAGCCCCGATATTATCCTGCTTGATGTAATGATGCCCCACCTCGATGGCATCGCTACCTGCCGCTTGCTGCGCGAGCAACCCAAGTTTAAGGATACCTACATTCTGTTTCTCACGGCCCGCGCCGAAGAGTTTTCGGAGGTAGCTGCTTTCGAGGCAGGTGCCGACGACTTTCTGGCCAAGCCCATTAAGCCGCGGGCGCTGCTTAGCCGCTTGGCGGCCATCGTGCGCCGCGACCAAGACCCCCACGCCGGCGTCGAAGCCATCGATATCAACGGCCTGCGCATCGACCGCACGGGCTTTGCGGTGTACCAGGAGGGTAAGAAAATTACGCTGCCAAAAAAAGAATTTGAACTGCTGGCGTTTCTGGCCGCCGCGCCCCACAAGGTGTTCAGCCGCGACGAATTACTGCAAAACATCTGGGGCAACGACGTTTTTGTGCTGGCTCGCACCGTGGATGTGCACGTGCGCAAAGTGCGCGAAAAAGTAGGCGACCACCACATCCAGACCATTAAGGGGGTAGGGTACAAGTTTAACGCCGACTAAAACGCAGCTAAAAAATACAGAACGTCCTGCTGAGCTGGCCGAAGCATCTCGCTCGCCTCGTTGGATTTGCAATCCGATGAAGCGAGCGAGATGCTTCGGCCAGCTCAGCAGGACGTTCTATTTTTGCGCTACCCCTCTATTATTCGCCCAGTGTTTCGGAATTTTTCCTCGCGTACCGTTGCCGTAGTTATTGCGCTGCTGGTGGCGGGAGTGCTCACCACCTTCGCCTACTTGGCCCCTACCCTGCCCACCGACCAGGCCTTTTTGGCAGCGGGCATTACGGTAGCGGCGTGTTTTCTGCTGGTGTATTTGTCGTTTGAAGCCCTGATTTTTCGGGAGATTAACGGCATTTACTCGCGGCTGGAGCACATCAAGCGTAAGGAGTTTAAGAAACTGAGCAACAAGTTCTTGTTTCGCCCCGAACCTTTGCAGCGCATCGGTGACGAGATAGTGGAGATGGCCGAGCGCCGCCAGCAGGAGCTCGACGAGCTGAAGCGCCTGCAAGCCCTACGGCGCGAATTTCTGGCCGACGTATCGCACGAGCTGAAAACGCCGCTTTTTGCCGCCCAGGGCTTCGTGCACACCATTTTGGATGAGGAGGAAGATGCGCCCGAGCAGGGCATGGACCCCGCCACGCGCCGTAAGTTTTTGCAGCGGGCCGCCGCCAGCCTCGATGCGCTCGACACTTTGGTGCAAGATTTAGTCACGATTTCGCAGCTCGAGAAAGGCGTCATCCGCATGCGTCGTCAGCGCTTCGACCTAGTGGCCCTGGTGCACGAATTGTTTGAGTTGCTAGAACAGCAGGCAGCGCGGCGCGGCACTACCCTCGAAGTTTTCCCGCCCCACTTAGCTACGCAGGAGTTACTGGTTATTGCCGACCGCAACCGCATCCGCCAAGTACTTATCAACTTGATTGACAATGCCATTAAGTACGGGCGTGAACAAAATGGCCACGTGGTAGTGGCCCTCACGCCGGGCCGCAACGGGGTGCGCGTAGCCGTGCGCGACAACGGCGCCGGCATCGCCCCCGAGCACCAGGCGCGCATTTTTGAGCGCTTCTATCGCGTCGACAAAAGCCGCTCGCGCTCGGCGGGTGGCTCGGGGCTGGGGCTAGCCATCAGCAAGCACATTGTGGAAGGGCACAAGTCTACCATCCACATTAAAAGCGTGGTGGGCGAGGGCACCACTATGGAGTTTCGCCTACCCCGGCCCAAAGAGGTGAAGTAACTCCCTTGAAGGTTCGGCAAGGGGTAGGGCGCTGAAGAATTAGTGCTAATTCAAGGCCCTACCCCCTCCTTTGGGGCTAAGAGCTACTTGCCCAGGCCCCTCGCCGTACCTTTGTGGTACGCATGAAGCCACCCAAGTTCCAAGACCTTATCCTGTTTGAGAACGACGATTATATCGTCGTCAACAAGCCCCCGTTCCTCTCTACCCTCGACGAGCGCATCGGCGTGGCCGCCAGCTTGCTGCGCCTGGCCCGCGAGTACACCGACGATGCCCAGGTAGGCCACCGCCTCGACCGCGACACCAGCGGCGCGCTGGTGATTGCCAAGCACCCCGAGGCCTACCGCAGCATCTCGATGCAGTTTGAGAACCGCGAGGTGAATAAAATTTACCACGCCGTTACCTGGGGTGCCCCGCCCCTCGAACAGTTTGTGGTAGAGCGCAATATCGAAACTACTAAGAGCGGCAAGGCGCGCTTGGCCTTCAAGGGCAAGCCCGCCGAAACGCGCTTTACTACCCTCGAAACCTACGCCCGCCACGCCCTGGTGCAGTGCGAACCCGTGACGGGCCGCATGCACCAGATTCGCCTGCACCTGGCGTATGTGCAGACGCCCATCGTTGGCGACCACCTCTACGGCGGCGAGGATTTCTTTCTGTCGTCGCTCAAAAAGAAATTTAACCTTAAAGAAGGCGAAACCGAGCAGCCCTTCATCAAGCGCTTTGCCCTGCACGCCAAGGAGCTGGGCTTTACGGGCCTGGATGGGCAGCCTATCAAGGTGGACGCGCCCTACCCCAAGGATTTTCGAGTACTCGTTGAAACGCTAGCGCAGTACCGTTAAGCCTATTTTTATCTCGGCCCCCTGCCTGATGCAAAGTATTTGGGAACGCTTGGAAGCTTGGCTGCATGCTTACGCGCCGCAGCTTACAACTGAATTAAACCCAGGGGCCACGGACGCCGAATTGCAGCAGCTCGCCGCCACCATTGGCACCGAGCTACCGGCTGATTTTTTGGCGTTTTATTGCATTCACAACGGGCAGCGGAATGACGCCGGTGGCCTGCTCAATGGGGAGGAGTTGCTATCCGTGCCGCGCATGCTGACCGAGTGGACTATTTGGAATGACTTGCTTAAGGGAGGCGATTTTGAAGGCGCCACTTCAACTCCCGCCCCCGGCGTACGCACCGAATGGTGGCACCCCCACTGGCTGCCCCTTACTTACGATGGCGCGGGCAATCACTGCTGCCTCGACCTGTCGCCCGCGCCGGGTGGCACGCGCGGCCAAATAATTCGGATGTGGCACGACGATGCTGAGCGCACGTTGCTCGCGCCCTCCTTTGCCGACTGGATTACGCAGTATGTAGCGGCCCTAGAGGCCGGAGAATATGTGTTTAGCGCGGACTATGGCGGCCTTGTCTCAGTTGATGAAGTAGACGAGTAATTGCCCGCGCCGCCAGTTGATTCACTAGAAATCAGTCGGTCTCATTTGGTACTGTGGCAAAAAAAGAGTACCTTTGTGTCCGTTTTTCCCCAGCCCCGTCCGGGTTGGGGGTTATTGTCAATTGTTTAGCCGGTAATTTTCTTTACCATCCCCATGGACCACCTGAGCTTCAAGACGACCCACGTCAACAAGGCCAACGCCCAGAAAAACTGGGTTATCGTAGACGCCAGCGTCGCCCCCTTGGGCCGCGTTGCCAGCCAGATTGCCAATCTGCTGCGCGGTAAGCACAAGCCTTCGTTCACCCCCAACTCCGACTGCGGTGATAACGTTATCGTTATTAATGCCGACAAGCTGCGCGTGACGGGCAAGAAAATGGACGAGAAACTTTACATCTCGCACTCGGGCTACCCCGGCGGCCAGAAGCAGCGCACCCTGCGCGAGCAGATGAACCGTGACTCGCGCAAAGCCATTGAGCACGCTGTGAAAGGCATGCTGCAAGGCAACCGTCTGGGCGCTGCCCAGTACCGCAACATGTACGTATACGCTGGCACCGAGCACCCGCACGAAGCTCAGCAGCCCCAGCCATACGAGCTGAAGAATCTGTAAATCATCGCTTTACGGCCAACTTTGGCCGCATATTTTCCCACTAAATGGCAGCTACTAACACCTCTGGTAGAAGAAAAACCTCGGTGGCCCGCATTTACATGCAGGCCGGGCAAGGGAATATCACTATCAACAACCGGGACATGAAGTCCTACTTCGCCAACGAACTGTTGGAGAACATCGTAAACCAGCCCCTCGCTACGGTTGAGCAGGTTGGCCAGTACGACATCAAAGTGAACGTGAGCGGCGGCGGCATCGCCGGCCAGGCTGAGGCTATTCGCCTCGCCATCACCAAAGCTTTGGTTAGCGACAACGAGGAAGTACGGTCGGCTTTGAAGAAAGAAGGCTTTATGACCCGCGACCCCCGCATGGTTGAACGCAAGAAGTTCGGCAAGCGCAAGGCCCGTCGCTCGTTCCAGTTCTCTAAACGCTAATATTCGAAGCAGACTATCATGGCTCAGTCCACCACCTATAAAGAACTGCTTGACGCGGGTGCCCACTTTGGTCATCTTACGCGCAAGTGGGACCCGAAAATGGCGCCGTATATCTTCATGGAGAAGAACGGCATCCATATCATTGACCTGAACAAGACGCTGGCTTCGCTGGATTACGCTGCCTCGGCTATTCGCAACATTGCGAAAAGCGGCCGCAAAATCATGTTCGTTGCCACCAAAAAGCAGGCCCAGGAGATTGTGCAGACGGAGGCTCAGCGCCTCAAGATGCCTTTCGTGACGGACCGCTGGCTGGGCGGGATGCTGACGAACTTCGCCACCATCCGCAAGAGCTTGAAGAAAATGAGTTCCATCGATAAGATGGTAAAAGAAAACACGGCTTACGCTGCTCTTGCTAAGCGCGAGAAACTCATGATGAATCGTGAGCGCGAGAAGCTGGAGCGTGTAATGGGCGGCATTGCCGACCTGAGCCGCCTGCCCGCTGCCCTGTTTGTGGTAGACGTGAAGCGCGAGCACATTGCTGTGAAAGAAGCCCAGAAATTGGGCATCCCGGTATTCGCTATCTGCGATACCAACTCGAACCCTGACTTGGTGCAATTTCCAATTCCGGCTAACGACGACGCCTCGAAATCTATTCAACTCATCGTGAGCGTGATGGGCAAGGCTATCGAAGATGGCCTGTCGGAGCGCAAGGTTGACAAAGAAGATGCTGACCGCAAAGAAGCCGATGAGGCTGCTATTGCCGAGAAGACGGAAGCTGATAACGAAGGCTAAGCCACTCGTTTTCAACGCCTGATGAAGAAGGGAACGGTCGAGGCACATGCTTGGCAGTTCCCTTTTTCAATTTTCGCACAGCGCAGATTCTATAATCCGTGTTTGCGTATTTCAAGATTCAATTCACCCACCAACTCGCGGACTCTCAGAATCCGCGCTACTACTATGGCCGCTATCACCGCCGCAGACGTAAATAAGCTCCGCACCATGACTGGCGCGGGCATGATGGATTGCAAAAAAGCCCTGACCGAAGCCGATGGCGACTTCGAAGCTGCTCGCGACATTCTGCGTAAGCAGGGCCAGAAAATCGCCGACAAGCGCGCCGACAATGCTACGTCGGAAGGCTTGGTACTGGTGAACGTGAGCGCCGATGGCACTACCGGCAAACTGGTAGCCTTGGCTTGCGAAACCGAATCGGTAGCTAAAGTAGCTGACTTCCGCACGCTGGTGCAGCAAATCCTCGATACGGCTATCAAAACCAACGTGGGCACCAAGGAAGACCTGCTGGCTGCTACGGAGGCCGACGGCCGCACTGTACAGGAGCACATCACCGAGCTAACCGGCAAAATCGGTGAGAAGCTCGACCTGACTTATGCTACGCTGACCGCTGAAAAAGTAGCTTCGTACATCCACTCGGATAACAAGAAGGGCGTACTCGTAGGCCTGAAGAATGTAGGCGGCGCCGACACCAACGAAGTTGGCCGCGACGTAGCGATGCAAATCGTAGCTATGAAGCCCGTTGCCGTTGACAAAGACGGGGTGGACTCGGCTACGGTAGAACGCGAAATCGAAATCGGCAAAGAGCAGGCGCGTGCTGAAGGCAAGCCCGAGGCTATGCTGGAGAAAATCGCCCAAGGCAAGCTCAACAAATTCTACAAAGACAACACCCTGCTCAACCAGGAGTTTGTAAAGGATAACTCGCTGACCATCGCTCAATTGCTCGACAAAACGTCGAAAGGCATGACGGTTGAGTCGTTCAAGCGCGTAGCAATCGGCGCTTAGTTTCTAACCCGAAAATGCTTTAAAATAAAACCCCGCTGGCAATACGCCAGTGGGGTTTTTATTTGTGGTATGGATGCTCCTTCTAGCCCGCTACTACGAGTTGCGCATGTGTTAGCCATAACAATTGGCACCTTCTTATTAGATGGGTTAATAACAGCATATCTATGGGCTCAAGGAGTTAATCTTGCTACTATGGACAGAGTAGAGCCCGGAGAGTCCGGCTTTCTTATAGAACCGCTTCCTAGCAGCTTTAGATGGTTGCTATGCACATTGTTCCTTATGAATGCTTGGCTGTTGCTGTACTTACTAAAGAAAAGGCAGCAACGGTATGCGTTGGGCTTTGCGGTAGGAGCAGTAGTACCGATGGGATTTTCAATCGCCATCCTAACATCAGCGTGAGCGATATGGGGCCATGCGCACCCCTAGCTCACGCATTTTTGCGCAGATTGAGATAAAAGAAGTTATTATCGATAAGGTAGCAGGAAGTGCTTCAGTTCTTTTCGCCAGAGAAGAACTGAAGCACTTCCACCTCAGACTACGGAAGCTACCGAGCAAGCTACCCTAAAGTCATAGCTTGCTAGCTGCTGCCGAATCAGCCGCCACAGGTGGGGCAACAGGCGTAACCTTCACTGGTGCAGGCGGCGCAGAGATAGGTGCGGCTACCGAGTCGGCGCGAAACTTAGTAGCCGCTGCAGGAGCGATTGGCGGCGTAGCGGGCGCCACCCGAATAGTCTCGGGCGCGGTAGTCGGGGGTAGGGTTATCTGCTCAGCCTGAGGGCCTACCTCGGGGGCTACAGCGGTAGAGTCGGCAGCGGTTTGGCTGGCACTGGTCAAGTGCTCGCTATCGGGCTGATTTCCGAGGGCTAAGTACAGCACGATAGCGAGCAATACCAGCGCGCCGCCTACAGCAAATACCCATGTGAGTGGGTTGCGGCGCTCGGCTTCTGGGTCGCTGGGGGTTTCTGCAGAAAGCAGCATGGGCGCTGGGGCCGCTAGCCAGTCGGCCGCCGCAGGGGGGGTAGGCGTAGGCAGAAGCGTTTCGGCAGGAGGTGGCTCAGGGGCTGGCTCTAAAAAATCGGTGGGCGAAAGCAGGTCGGCTGCAGGCGCTGCCGCGGCGGGCACCAAGGGCATAGGCGGCACCGGCGTTTCAACCGGCCCTGTCCCCTCTTTACCAAAAATCAATTGTTGCTTGAGTGCCTCAAACTCGGCAGGCGTGAGGGTACCTGCATCAAGCATTTCCTTGAGCTGCCGCAGCGTATTGATGGGCGAGTGGGCATCGGAAGGATTCATGGGGGTAGGCGGACTATTTTTTAGGAGCTACGGAATTGAGACGGTCGCGGCGGCGCTCTAAGTTGAGGCGGGCAGCTTCGCGCAGTTGGGCATTCGAAATCAGCTGCACGCTGTCTTGGCGTATTTGCAGCACGTTGGCTTGGTTCTGGCGCAATAGCTCGTCGATGCGCTTGAGGTTGGAGGCAGTGTTGCTTTGGGCTGACTGCGTACTGCGTTCCAGCTTGGTTTTCTGCTTTTCGACGGCATCTACGCTGTTTTCAGCATCGGCTACTTGTTGGCGATAAGCGTTTACACGCGCCGCGGTGCTGTATTTGGCAAGAATATTACGTAGGCCTTTGATTTCGGGCACCGTGCGACCAGGTTCGAAGAAAGTTTTATCGCCAAAAGCTCCGAACAGTGCTACTTCGGTAGTCGAGTCGCTGGGGGCGCTCAGCGCGGCGTAGAGGTCTACGGCGCGGCTCGACACGCCAATGCCTGATACCTGCTGCGCCGAGAGCTCGTCTTTTTTGCCTACCCCCAGGCTGGCGAGTGCCCCACTTTTGAGGCGCACGTTGTAGGTATCCTTCATGAAATCCTGCAAAAAGCTACGGGTGTTAGCCACCGTGCCATCTACCTGCACCTTCACGGCAAATACCTCGCGGCGGTCGTGGGTAATGGTGCCATCTTGGATTTCGTAGAGCTGCGCCTGGGCGGGGGTAGCAACCAAAGCCAACGCACTAGCCAACAACGCAATGCAAATTTTAATCATGTCAAAAAGTAAGGGATAAACACGTAAACTTAGCGCAGCTCGTGGCGGGCAAAGGCGGCGCGCAGGTCTTGCTGCATGGCCTGGAAACGCGCTACGGCGGCGGTGAGAAACTCGTCGTCGAGAATTTGGCGGATTTCTACGTCGGGCGGCACCACCCCGTTCATGTCCAGTTCGGCCACCTTATACGTTTGTTCCAGCGGGCCCTGCTCCAATTTGAGCAGGTATTTGCCATTCCAGGCCAAAAGCGTGATTTTAACTTGGGGATACGGGATAATAGCAACCTGGCGCATGGGGTAGGGTAACGAGCTTGAACAGGCGAAGATAGGCGGCCCAGCCGTGGCGACGCTCCGATAAACTGAGCCTTAACCACCCAACGCTGGGCCGCGTAAACTAGTGTAGTCGGCTAACCTAACTCAGCCGTCATTTTTTCACTACTTATCCTTACTACTATGCCACAAGGAGATAAGTCGAAATACACCGACAAGCAGCAGCGCCAAGCCGAGCACATCGAGGAAAGCTACGAGAAAAAGGGGGTGCCCGCCGACGAGGCCGAAGCCCGCGCCTGGGCTACCGTGAATAAGCAGGACGGCGGCGGCAAAAAGCCTGGCGGCTCGGGCCGCAAGAAATCGTAAGTTAGCCGGCAGTTACCAGCTGGGGCGCGAGGCGGGAGCGGTACAGCGCCACCACGAGCCCCAGCAATAGCCCACCGCAGCACAAGCCGATGATGGGCGCGGTCGTGATTTCGAGCAGCCAGCCATTGAGGTAGCTGGCTGTGACGGTGCACAGGTTGACCAAGGCCATGTACGTTGTGAACTGCGAGCCCTCGATTTTGGGGCGGCAATAGGCCATCAGCAAGGGCATAGCGGCGATACTGAGCAATGGGTCAGCAATATTGACCATTACTAAACCGCTAAAACTGACTACTTTATTTATCCAAAAGGGTGACAGGCAATTAAATAGCAGCAGAAAACCGGCCATACCTACCAGGCCCCAGCGCTGGAGCCGCCCGGCCCCTAGCCGGTCAACCAGCACGCCGCCACCCATGAGCACGGCAAATGACAGTAGGCTGCCCCAAGTACCTTGCAGGATGGATACCTCGGCGTCGGGCCAGCGCAGGGTATGAATGAGGTGGAAGGCGTAGGCATTGCCAAAGAGCGACGCCGCTAGGTAGCTCAAAATGATGATGAGAAAGGCACGCAGGCTGTGCTTTTCGACCATGCTATGCCACAGCTCGCGAAAAAGCCAGCCTAGCGCGGGGTTTTCTTCGTCGGGATGGGTGCCGAGGGGCACCGGACGGCGGCCCTGGCCAATACGCGGCAGCAGTTGGTCGGTGCGCTCAAGCTTGATGAAAAACGTGAGGATAGTAAACACTAGCAAGGCCAGTGACTGCGCCAGCGCCGCTCGCCCAAAGCCGCCGTGGTGCAGCAGATACGCCAGCACGGCGCCGCCCATGGCCCAGCCCAGCAGCGAGCCTGCCCGCATAAAGGCATTGACGCGCCCCCGCTCGGCCACGGGCACTACCGAGATGGCGATGGCATCGACGCTGGCATCTTGGATGGAGGCGAACACGCTATGCACAAAAAACACCAGCCCCAACAGCGAAATCTGCCGTACTGGGTCGTGCACTAGCAGCAGCGACAACGACGCCAGCATGGCCACCAGTTGCGTAAGCACTACCCACTGCTTGCGGTGCCCGATGATGGAGTACTGGTACTTGTCGATGAGCGGCCCCCACACAAATTGGAACGTCCAGGGCAACCCTACAATGGCGGCAAACGACCCCACCGACTTCGCCGACAAGCCCTGCCCAATGAGGTAATTATACACCGCCGTGAGCGCAAACCCCGAGGGAATGCCCTGCATCACATACAGGTAAAAAAATGTGAAATAGCGCAGCCGGGCGCTATCGCGGAGGACGAGGTGTTTCACTAGCAGCTATTTGCGGTCCTAACGTTGGCGCACGGGTAGAGGTTAGCTAGTAACCAGCCCTATGTCGATGGCCTACGCGTATCTGACTAGTTATCTGCCTGGTTAGGTTTGTGCGGTCGAGTTTTGGTATAGTGCCGCTGGCCCCCTACCCTCCTACTTCAGCAGCAGGTCGGTTACTTTGCCCAGGTCGGCACTTACTTTTTGGAGGAAGGCTAGTTGCTCGGGCAGGGTGCGGTCGGTGGCCGTGGCGGTGGCGCTGTCGGCGCGCACCTCAGCAGCCAGGGCGGGGGTAGGGTCGTCGGCTGGCAGGGGGGTAGGCGTAGCAGCTAGCCGGGCCAGGCTTTTGCTGAGGGCTGCCTGGGCACTCACGAGTGCGCGGCGGCCCTCGGGCGGTACGGTGGGGGTAGCATCGGTGGCCTCTTGCCAGGTGGCGGTAAGGGCCGAAATATTGGACGATAAAATGTGGTTCAAGACCACAAACTGGTGAATTTCGGTGGGGTGGCGGCGGGTGCGGCGGGGCTCGGACAGCATCCGCTGGAAGGCCGCTGCCAGGTTAGCCGAGGCCACGTACACGTCTTTGCGCAGCAGGCGGTAGGTAGTAGCAGGCACCTCGCGGCCGGCCAAGCGGTCGGCTAGCTGGCGCAAGTAGGCCAAGTTGGCACGCAGTGTGGCGGTCAGCAAATCGGGCAGCTGGTCGCTTTCCCACCGCGGAAATAGCAGATAAGCCGTGCCGAACGCGATGGCGCAGCCAATAACCGTATCCGCAATACGCTCCTTGATGATACCTAGGTAGGCCTGCCCTAAAAAGGTAAACATGATGAGCAGATACGCCGTGAGGAAAATAACCGTCACCAAGTATTGGGTGCGTTGAAATGTATAGGCCACTACCATAAACACCAGCAGGAAGCCAAAACGCACGTCGCCATCGGGCACAGCCCACAGAATAAAGGCTCCCAGCACACCCCCCACCAGCGTACCGATAATACGCTGAATATTACGCTCGCGCGTGAGGCTAAAGCCAGGCTTGAGCATGATGGTGACCGTCATTAATATCCAGTAGTTGTGCTGGCCGTGCCAGAGCAGTTCGGCCAGCACAAACGCCACTACGCAGGCCACGCTCATGCGCACGGCGTGCCGAAACACCGAGGAGCTTAACGTTAGGTTTTGGCCGAAGGCGCTGAACTCCAGCTCCTGGTGCGACACGAAGCGGCCGTGGTTGGCCACGCGGCCAGGGTCGGGGCTGGTGGTCGCCAAGCTTTCGCTGAAATAGCGCTGAATGTTGCTCACCCGCCGGGCCAGGTCGCGCAGGTTCACCAATATTTTCTTGAGCACCAGCGTGCTGAGGCCGGTGTCGGCATCGGGGGGGGGTAGGGCGGCAATGCGGGTTTGCAAGCGGGCGAGCTCGGGGGTGCGGTCAGGCGGCGGGGTGCCGTAGGCGCGGTTGACCAGGATGGCGCTGCCCAGGTAGTCGAGGTCGGTGGCGAGGCGACTGAGCAGCGCTTCAATTTCGCTGAGAATACCGCTCGCCCCAAACGCCCGGCGCAGCACTGCGTAGTCGTAGTAGCTGGCCGTAATGTGGTCGTAGAGGTCCACGGCCTCGGTAAAGGTGAGCACCAGGCGGCGACCAGCGCTGGTGCTTTCGCTCACTATTTGGCGCGAGCGAAAAATTTGGTCGCGCACGGCCTCCTGCTTTTCATTCACCACCACTTGCTGGGCCACGAGGCGGCGGTAGTCGTCGTCGAGGTCGGTGGCACTGTTATAAAACGTCGCTTTTAGCTTGAGGAAGCCCGCCATGGCGTGCAGGCACTCGCCGAGCGCCTGCTGAGCGCCGCGATAGGGCAGCGCTTGCTGCTGCAACAGCGCCAGCAGCATATACCACAGCCCCCCCAGCAGTAGCAGGCCTACGTGGGGCAGTAGGTCGGGCAGGCTGGGCGGGTGGGCCAGCGTGAGGGCCATGGCCAGCAGCGCCGCCGAACCCACGGCGCCCGCCCGCGCGCCCCAGACCAGCAGCATCGTGAGCCCGAAGCTGAGCCCCGCAATGAGGGCACCCATCAGCACGGGGTGGCCTTCGACCAGCCCCATTAGCACGACTACCACGGCTACGGCCCCCAGCGCAGCCAAGTGGCCGTTGCGGCGATGGTTGGGCGGGCCTGGCGTGTCGGTTACGCTCAGGCACACCGCCCCGGTCGAGATGGTGATGCCCGCCGCAAACTGCCCCCATTGCGCCCCCAGCAACGCCGGCAACAAAATGGCCAGCGTCGTGCGCAGCCCATCGGAGAAGTGCTGGCTGAAGAAAAAATAAGACAAGTCGCGACGCGACAATCGGGGCAGAGAAAACGACATGAGTGCCCGAAAATACGCGGCTAGGCCCTGAATGATACAGCGCACCAGCTGCTGCACTTGCAACAATGGCCGCGAGTATCGCTAGTACAGCTGTTTTTGTCTTACGCGCATCTGATTGCCAAAAAGAACGTCCTGCGGAGCTTGTCGAAGCCGCTCGCTCGCGCCGTTAAGGAATAATCCAACGGCGCGAGCGAGCGGCTTCGACAAGCTCCGCAGGACGTTCTTATTAAACAGTTTCCTAAATGGTAATAGGGCAAGGCTCATTACCTACCCCTCCACTTTGGGCAAGTCCGAGTTGGCCGGGCCGGCCAGCAGCTCGCCCAGCGCCGTGAAGCGCGAGCCGTGGCAAGGGCAGTCCCAGCTGGTTTCGAGGGGGTTCCAGTGCACCACGCAGCCCAGGTGCGGGCAGATGGCCGAGCACTCGTGCAGCTGGCCAGCGGGGTCGCGGTAGGCGGCCACCTTGGTAAGGCCGCGGCGCAGCACCGCGCCCTGGCCGGCCGCGATTTCGTCGGCCGACGCCACATCGCCGCCCGTAAGCAAGTCGGTGTACTCGAAGGCCACGTTGAGGTTTTCGAGGGCAAACTCCTTCGCCGATTCGGCCTTGGCCGTAATGCGGCCGGGGTCGTAGAGGTTGGCCCAGGGATTGGGGCGGCCCTGCACCAGGTCGGTGATGAGCAAGGCGCCCAGCGTGGCGTGCGTCATGCCGTGGCCCGAGTCGCCGGTGATGATGAACACGTTGTCGCGGTCGAGCGGGTTGCGGCCGGCATAGCCCAGCGAGTCATTAGGCTCTAGCACCTGCCCACTCCAGCGGTAGTCTATCTGCTGCACTTTAGCGGCAAACTTCTCGCGCACCCAGTCTTCGAGGCAACGCAGGTGGCTTTCGGGGTCGGCTTCCTGGCCGGTTTTGTGGTCCTCGCCGCCTACCAGCAGCAAGTCGTAGTCAGCGCCTTCCACCGCTTGCAGCCGGATGTAGTGGTAGGGGTCGGCGGTATCCCAGAATAGCGCTGGGGCCACGCTGCCTTTGGGCACCCGCGCTGCCAGGGCGTAGGTGCGGTAGGAGCCCTGCTTGGTGTGCATTACTACTCGGTCGTTGAAGGGCGAATTAGTGGCTACTACAATGGCTTGGCGCACGGCGAGGGTGTGGCCGCTAGTCGTGCGCACTTCGGCAGCGCTACCCCCCTTCACTTCGTCGGCGCGGGTATGGCAGTAGATGCGCCCGCCCTGCCGGATGATAGCTTCGGCTAGCCCCGCTAAATACTTCAAAATATGAAATTGCCCCTGGCCCGGAAAGTGCAGGCACTCGCCCGTTTCGAAGCCTACGCTGCCGGGTCTGGGCAGCCACTCCACGTCGGTGAGGCCGGCGCGGTGGGCGGCTTCCAGCTCATCCATCAGCTCTTGGTGGGTGCCGCTGGCGGGCAGGAAAAGGTAGCCGGGCAGGCGCGCGAAGTCGCAGTCGATGTGTTCTTCCTGCACCAGCTGCTCGATGCGGGCAATGGCGGCGCGGTGGCTTTCGGCGGCCAGGCGGCTACCATCCAGACCAAACAGGTTTTCAAGGGTCGTAAACCGGTCATCGAGGGCGTAGGAAAGGTGCGCCGTGGTGCGGCCCGACTCGCCCGATGCCAGGGCGCCGTCTTCGAGCAGTACCACGGCGCGGCCTTCCTTGCTTAGCAGGTAAGCCGTGGTGAGGCCCGCGATGCCGCCGCCAATAACCACGACATCGGCGGTGGCGTCTTCGGCCAGGGCGGGGTAGTCGGGCAGCGCCGGGGCGGTGCCAAACCACGACGAGAGCGTAGTGCCAGACGTGTCCTCGGGGGGCAGCGGGTGGGAAGCGGGGGTAGCAGCCATGGGCGAAAGCAAGGAGCGCGAAAAGGTTAATTTCCCGAGCTTACGCCTTCCCCCGACCACTGGTTAAGGTCGAGTATTGATTAGCAGCGGCACCAGCTAGGCCACTGGCGCTTAAAGCAGCACGCTAGCCAGCACGTAGTCGGCTAGCAGGATGGAGATAATGGAGTTGGTGACGGCTGCGGTGCTGGCCTTACCTACTTCGAGGGCGCCGCCGCGCAGCGTGTAGCCTTTGTAGGCCGAAATAGCCGACACCAGAAACGCGAACACAATGGACTTGATGATGGCGAACAGCACCGTGTAGGGCTTGAACGCGTAGCGAATGCCCTCGATATAGTCGGCGCCCGGCATGGTACCCGACAGCTGGGTGGCCACGTAGCCGCCCAATATGCTCAGGTTCATGGCCAATATAACCAGCAGCGGAAACACAAAAAGCGCGGCCAGCACCCGCGGCAGCACCAGGTACGAGGCCGAGTTGATACCCATCGCGTCGATGGCCGAAATCTGCTCCGTAATGCGCATCGTGCCCAGCGAGCCGGCAATGGCCGAACCCACTTTGCCGGCCAGCACCACCGAAATGATGGTGGGCGCCAACTCTAGGATGGTCATTTCGCGCACCATGAAGCCCACCGTGCTCATCGGAATGAGCGGATTTATCATATTGTAGGCAATCTGCACGCAGGTAACGGCGCCGATAAACGTCGATACCAGCCCCACAATGAACACCGAGTCGGTGCCGATTTCTACGGCTTCTTCGAGCGTGCGCTGCCACAATACTTGCCGCCGCTCGGGTCGGGTCACCATGGCCTGCATCAACAGTACGAACCGGCCGAAAGCAGTTATCGGCCGGGGATAATTATATTTCACTCCACTTAGCATAACAAGGCAAAGGTACTGTCCACGGCCAGCAAGACGCGGCCAGTATCCTTTTGCTTTAAACAACCAAGTGGTGTGCTTTGCTTTTTGCCGCACGCCGCTCGGTTGCTTCTCTCCTACCTACCCCCCGCTTTTAGTACAGCACATCCTCAACGGGCTGCAAGGGTTTGGGCAGGTCGGTTTCGCCAAGCAGCTCGCGCAGGTCGATTTCGATGGAGCGGCAGATGGTGGTCATCGGCACGTCGTTCACTTCGTTGTCAAAGGGGTTTTCACTGTTGTGGCCCACTTTCTCGATGGTGTGAAATACCCAGCTGACCAAGGTCGCAAATGGCACCATCAGCCACACGTGGTAAGGCCCGAGGGCCAGCCGGCTGTCAAATTCCTCGACTAGGCCCAGCGGCAGCACCGCCGCAAATAGCCACACAAACACGAAACTGAAGTAAGCATACTGCCGCGGAAACGGCGTGTTCTTGATGCGCTCGCAGGCGCCCTGGGCGTTGAATAAATCCTGAATCGTGTCCATCATCGCCACGTGGCGATACTCGGTGAGCAAGCCGCGCTGGTGCAGCTCCAGCACCTCGCGGCTCTGGTGGCGCAGCAGGTGGGTAGGCGGGTTGGCGGTGCGGCTGAGGGCACGGTCGGCGGGGTCGGTGAGGTAGGGCGCCACTTCGGCATCCCAGCGCTCGGCGGTTTGGCGGCGCAGGTGCAGGCGCAGGGCGTTGCACCAGGCCAACTGGCGGTAGAGAAGGCGGCGGTGCAGCTCGTGCAGTTCTTGGCTGTCGGGTATGCGCTCGTTGGGGGTAGCCTGCACAAAGTCAAACACCCGCAAGGCCCACGTACGCGAGGTGTTCACGATAGAGCCCCAGAGCTGCCTACCCTCCCAAAAACGGGCGTAGGAGCCGTTGCTCTTAAAGCCGATGTAGAAGGCTACGGCCGTACCCAGCATGGCTACTGGCGCCCACGGAATGTCGAGCCAGTGCACGTTGAGCGGCCCGTAGAGAAGGCCCACTAGGGCATCGTAGGTAGCGAAGACAAGCAGCGGCCGCCAACCATAGTTTCGCCAAACGAAAAGCGGACGCAGACTTTTGCGGGTGTACATGTAGTGTTAATGAAGCTGAAAGGGCGTGTAAAGAAACGCCAGCCAGCCCCACCTAGTTAGCGTTGCCGGCGCGGGCGCAGAAGCACTACGTCGTTTTGGCGTAATACGAGGAGGCAGAAAAGCCGGCCATCGGCGCTAACGCGTAGCGCTTGCGCGGGCGCCGCAGCCGGCTGGGTGGCGGCCCACAATTGCGCTTCCTGCGCACGCCTGAGCTGGGCCGGGCGGCCCGCTTTTAAGTAAGCGGAGTAGGCATCGTAGCGCTCGTAGCCGGTGCGCTCTTGCGTGAGCGTAATAGGTGCCGGGCGGCAAGTGGCGCAGGACCAGGCGCACCGCACCAGCCGTGGCTGCGGGCTGCGGCCGCCCAAAATATTACTAGTCGGCCTCGGCGCCCTGGGCAGGGGTAGTAAAATTCCAGCGCAGCACCTGCACATTGCCCGCCGCGTCGGTGGTTACTTAGGCCTTACGCACAGCTACGTCGATAACGCGGGCAGCGGGGGTAGCAACCCAGAAACAAAACGCATACGCATTAGCCTGAGAACTATCGGCTTCCCAAGCTACCCAGCACAGCTTCGCCCTTGCCTTTGCCAGCGCCGTTTTCGGGTGGGCCCAGGTAGCTGGGGGGTAGGGCGCCGGGGCTAACCACTAGCTTTTCGAGCACCACGCCGGGGTCAACGCGCCAGAATTTGAGCGTGTGTGGGCCGGCGGCCGCCACGTGGTGCTGCGAGGTTTTGATGATGATGTTGTCGGCCACGGCCTGCTCCCAAGGGCGATTTCCATTGTCGGGGTTGAGGCCGGTGTGCAGGTTGATAATTTGCGGCGCTTCGTCGTCGAGCGACACGGCGTAGCGCAGGCCAGAAGTATTGGTGAAGTCCAGCGTCGGCGCGAGGTAGGCGCTCACCGCCACGGGGCCGGCCTGGGCTAGCGTGAAGCGGTAGTCGAGGTGTGGGCTGCTACCCCCCGGCGCGGCGGTAGGCGCGGCCGTAGCCGGAAAAGTGGTGACGGCGCCCAGCGTGCGGCCCAAATCGGGCAGGCGCTGCCAGGTGGTGGCTCCGGCATTTACAGCTTGGGTATAGTGCTCAGCCTCAAAGGACACGTAATCGGAGCGGGCGGGCGCGGCGGGGGTGGCGGGCGTCGGCGCGGCACCGGGGGGTAGGGTTAGCACCTCCGGCATTTTGTCCACGGGGGGCTGCTGCCAGTAGGTGTAGCCAATGTGGGTCTGGTCCATCATATGGTTCCACTTGCCCCCGGCCAGCGCGTGGTAGCGATTTTTAATCTCGGCGTCCTTCTCGAATAGCGCTTTCGCCTTAGCGGCTAGCTCGTTGGTGTTGGTCTGGCCGGTTTTAGCGGCCTCGCGGTTGAGGGCCACGGTGTAGTACAGCTCGTTGAGGTTGGCACAGGCCTGCACCGGGTGCAGCACCAGCTCGTAGTAGGCGTCGCGACCGGTAGCGGGCAGCTTTTGGTTGATGGCCTCAGCGCGCGCTAGCAGAGTGTTGTAGTCGGCTACCACGGTTTCGGCTTCGCGAAAATTACTGAGGCTGTACGTAGTAGCGTCGAGCAGCTCAGGCTTGCGCCGGGCGTTATACTTAGCATATCTGGCCAGGATGTCGGCGATGTCGGCCGCGTATTTAGGACCAAACTGCTGCGCCGCCCAGCGCTGGGTGTAGGCCCCTACCCCATCGGCGGGGATGGCGTCGGGGTTCCAAGCATAGTCGAGAAAGAACGAGATGGGGAGTTCCATCGGCTTCAAGTCGCCGACGTTCACAATCCAGACGCGGTCGGCGCCGTACGCGTGGGCCAGGTGCATCTGCTCCCAAACCCGGGGTAGCGGATTGGTGTTTAGCCATTTGTAGTTGCGCGGGCCACCCACGTAGTCGAAGTGGTAATAGATGCCGTAGCCGCCGCGCCGGGGCTTGTCGCCGAGTTTGGGCAGCTTGCGCAGGTTGCCCCAGTTATCGTCGCAAAGTAGCAGCGTCACATCGTCGGGCACGCGCATGCCCTTGTCGTAGTAATCCTGCACCTCCTTGTAGAGGGCCCACATTTGTGGGGTTTGGTCGGCTGGCTTATGCGTTTCTTCGGCCAAAATGCTGCGCTGGTCAGCCACTATTTTTTCGAGCAGGGCAATGTTGCTCCCCTCGCTCATGGGCTCGTCCCCGTCGCCGCGCATACCGATGGTCACGATGCTTTCGTGGGTGCCCATATTCTTGATGCCCTGGCGCCAGAATTCTTGCAGCACCGGCGCATTGGTCTGGTAGTTCCAGGCGCCTTTGCCGTAGCGCTTCCACTCCTGCTGGGCACGCAGCATGGGTTCGTGGTGCGAGGTGCCCATCACAATGCCGTAGGTATCGGCCAGCGCGGGGTCGGTTTTGTCGTCGTCATTAAAGGCATTGCCCCACATGGCGGGCCACAGGTAATTGCCTTTCAGCCGGAGAATTAGCTCGAACATGTGCTCGTATGCCTGGTGGTTGACGCCGCCAAATTTCTCCTTGGCCCAGCCCGCAAAAGCCGGCGCTTCATCGTTGATGAAAATGCCGCGGTACTTCACCTTGGGCTCGCCCAGCGTGTGGCGGCCGGCGGCCACGTAGAGGCTTTTTTGCGGCACTACGGGCACGTCGGCCCACCAGTACCAGGGCGACACGCCCATCTGCTGCGACAAGTCGTAGAGGCCGTAGATGGTGCCGCGCTTGTCGCTGCCCGCCACTACCAAGGCGCTAACCACGCCCGGCAAGGGGTTATCAACCGCCTGCACCACAAAGGTTTCCCAGCGGCCGGCCAGGTTGGCCACGTCGAGCTTACCGCTTTGCACCAACCCGTCAATCAGCGGGCTGTGGCCCACCGTGCCGATGAGCACCACTGGCTGCTTGCCCTTGGGCTGGTCGGTGAGGAAGGTGGGCTCGTGGCCCGTCACGCGGTTGATGTCGGCCTGCACATCGCGCACGGTGCGTAGCACGCCCGGCCAGTCGTTTTCGCTGGCGTAGAGCGTAGCGGCCCTACCCCCCGCTACCAGCGGGAAGCTGCCCGCGCTTTTTTTGGCCGAGATATAGTGGTCGGCCAGCGGCGGCAAGGCCGGTTGGGCAATGCCTAGCGCGGGAGCTAGCAAGAGCAACAGTGCAACGCGGCTGAAGTGGGAAAGGAAGGGCATGGAATAAGAAGAATGAGTAACAAAAAGCAGCACGGGCAGGTCAACCGGCGTTCAGCCCCCTACCCCCTCGCTTGATGCGCGATATCCTGTAAGCGAGGAGAGCCTAACGATTGCAAATCGCGCCGTCGTGGCTCCCCTCTCCCCAAGGAGAGGGGTAGGGGGTGAGGTCGAACGCCAGGCCGCTAGAATTTTACCACTTCGTAATAAGCCGGCTTTGGCTTAAAATTCTCGTCAAACAGCAAGGGGTGGTTTTTGCGGCCGGCTACGGGATAAGTATCGAGCCAGGAGTAGTGGTCGGAGATGTTCCAGAACGTGATGCCCGTCATGTATTTGGCTTCGTCGCGGAAGACCTTGAAAAACAGCTTATACTGCGCCGTTTGCTTCTGCTGCATCTCGGGCGTGTAGGCGTCCGACTCGTCGGGGCGCCTGGCGCGGCGGTCCTTCTCCCAGGGGTACACCGACACGTCGAGCTCGGTTACCTGCACCTTCAGGCCCAGCGAACCAAAGCGCTCAATGGTGGTGCGCAGTTCCTGCTCAGTAGGCTCTACCAGCGACCAATGTCCTTGCAAGCCCACGGCGTCGATGGGCACATGGGCATCCTTCAATTTCTTGAGCAGCTTGTAGATGCGCTCCATCTTCTCGGGTCGCTCGGTGTTGTAGTCGTTGTAGAATAGCACCGCCTGGGGGTCGGCGGCGTGGGCGTAGCGGAAGGCTTCGGCAATGAAATCCTCGCCGCAGATTTTATACCAGTCCGAATTGCGTAGAAACTCGTTTGGGTTGTCGGCAATGGCCTCGTTCACCACGTCCCAGGCGTAGATTTTGCCTTTGTAGCGCTTCACCACGGCGTCGATGTGGTCGTGCAAGCGCTTCAGCAATACCTCTTTACTAACCTGGCTGCCGTCAGCATTTTTAAACAGCCACTTGGGCGTTTGCTCATGCCAGCAGAGGTTATGGCCACGCACCCGCAACTTATGCCCCTGCGCAAAATCCACGATGGCATCGGCGGGGCCCCAGTTGTAGCGGTTTTCCTCGGGGTGAATCGGCCCCATCTTCATGTCGTTCTCCGGCGTCAGGCTATTGAACTGCTGTAAAATGAGGGCGGTTTCGGCCGGGTTTTTCAAGGCTTGCGTCGACACAGCTACCCCGATGGGGAAGTATTGCTGGTAGTAATCCTTGAGGCCTTTGTCGGCGGCGGGGCGCTGGGCAGTGAGGCCCGCCACCCCAATTAGCAGCAGGCCGGCCAGGCCAAAGTGGTGGAAATTTACTTTCATAGGGAGGAGGTTAGGTGTTTAGTAGCTTGTCATTTATCCTCGGCTTTGCCGGGGGGTAGGGCCTGCACTCGGCCGCGTGGCCCTACCCCAGCCCCCAGCAAAATGCCCGCCCCACTGCTCGCCAGCCGGCTCCGGGTAGAGCCAGTGGCGAGTAGCAGGGCGGGCAATTGGGGCTAAGGCTGGTCGTAGCGCAGGCAAGGGCCAGCCAATGGCGGCGGCCAGCTGGCCGCCGAGAAGGGGGGTAGTAAGCACGGGCTAAAGTGGTTGCGGGTGGTCAGTTATCGAAATGCAGGCTGCATCAGCGAGGCGCCCGGCAGCCGATAGTGGCCACCCGCAACGCGCCGCCTAGTTGCCTTTGGCTACTACTTGCTTCTTCTCTTCTTCCTGGCCTTCGTCTTCGGGCTGGCCGGCTAGCACGCCTTTGGCGCGCTTCACTACGTTGTCCACCGTGAAGCCAAATTTTTCGAACAGCAACTCGGCTGGGGCCGAAGCGCCGAAGCGGTTCATGGCAATAATGCCGCCTTCGTCGGTCGTGTATTTGTGCCAGCCAATGGGCGAGCCGGCCTCAATAGCCAGGCGCTTGCGCACCGTGGGCGGGAATACCGTTTCGCGGTATGCTTTATCCTGGTGCTCAAACAGTTCCCAGCTCGGCATACTCACTACGCGCGTGGGCGTGCCATCCTGCTCCAGTACTTTTTGGGCTTCCATAGCCAGGGCTACTTCAGAGCCGGTGGCAATGAGGATAAACTGCGGCTCGCCCCCCTGGGCTTCGCTCAGAATGTAAGCGCCCTTGGCCACACCTTCGCGCGCCGAACCCAATTTGGTTTGGTCGAGAATTGGCAATTTCTGGCGCGAGAAAATGAGCACAACCGGCGACTTAGGCGTGGTCATGGCGATGCGCCAGGCCTCGGTGCTTTCGTTGGCGTCGGCGGGGCGCAGCACCACAATGTTGGGGATGGTACGCAGAGCCAGCACCTGCTCGACTGGCTGGTGGGTAGGGCCATCTTCGCCCAGCCCGATGCTGTCGTGGGTGAATACGAACGTGGCCGTACTCTCGGCAAGCGCCGTGAGGCGAATAGCCGCCCGCATGTAGTCGCTGAACGTGAGGAAGGTACCGCCGTAGGTACGCAGGCCGCCGTGGTGGGCGATGCCGTTCATGGCCGCGCCCATGGCGTGCTCGCGCACACCCCACCACACGTTGCGGTTGGCCGGGTGCGCCGGCTGGAAGCTGTCGCTGCCCGCCTTGTCCATCTCGTTAGACGAGGCCAAATCGGCCGAGCCGCCAAACATGAATGGCACTGCTTTTTTGATGGCGTCCAGGGCTTTGCCCGAGGCTTGGCGGGTAGCCAGCTCGCCATCGGCGGGCGTGTACACGGGCAGGTTGGCATCCCAGCCTTCGGGCAATTCGCCTTTGAAGGAGAGTTGGAACATGTTGGCCTCGTCCTTGAAGGACTCGGCGTATTTGGCAAAATCAGCGTCCCACTGCTTTTGCAGTTCGGCGCCCTTTTGGCCGGGCTGCTTGAGGTGCTCGTACACTTCGGCGGGCACCTGGAACGACTGCTCAGGGTCGAAGCCGTAGAACTTCTTGGTGGCCTTCACGTTGTCAGCCCCCAGCGGCGAGCCGTGCGACTTGTTGGTGCCGGCCAGCGGCGAGCCGAAACCAATAATGGTTTTCACGGCGATAATCGAGGGCCGGTCCGTTACCGACTGCGCTACTTTGATAGCGTTCTCGATGGCGTCGAGGTCGTTGCCGTCCGTCACGTGCTGCGTATGCCAGTAGTAGGCATCGAAGCGCTTCATTGGGTTCTCAGTGTAGGTCAGGTTGGTAGGGCCGTCGAGCGAGATGTTGTTATCATCATAGAGATAAATCATCTTGTTCAGCTGCAAGTGGCCCGCCAGCGAGGCTGCCTCCGAGGCAATGCCTTCCATCAGGTCGCCGTCGCTCACCAGCACGTAGGTGTAGTGGTCCTGCACCGGCGCATGGCCCTCTTTGTTGTAGATGGCGGCGAGGTGTGCTTCGCTCATGGCCATACCCAGGCCGTTGGCAAAACCCTGACCCAAGGGCCCCGTGGTCACCTCAATACCGGGCGTGATGTGCGACTCGGGGTGGCCCGGCGTGCGCGAATCCAGCTGGCGGAAGTTTTTCAAATCCTCCAGGCTCAAATCGTAGCCATAGAGGTGCAATAGGCTGTACAGCAACGCCGAGCCGTGGCCGGCCGACAGGATAAACCGGTCACGGTTCGGCCACTTCGGGTCTTGCGGGTTGAAGCGCAGGAAACGCGACCACAGCACGTAGGCCATGGGAGCGGCGCCCAGTGGCAGGCCGGGGTGGCCCGAGTTGGCCTTCTGCACCATATCTACCGACAGCAGACGGATAGTATTGACGCTCAGCTCGTCAATTGAAACTTGGGGATTGCTCATATTTTTTTCAGGCGAAAGAATGACGCCGTAAAGGAAAGCAACGCGGAACGCCCGCGCCGTGTATTCCTTACGGATTTTTCGCAGCAACAGTAGCGCGAATGCTGGAAGCTAGCGCGTGGAACGCTGTACAAACGCCCCACGCGCCAACTCTCAGCGCCTAGGCTACTCTGGTTAGATGTACTGGTTGATGAGGCTCTCCAACCACTCCTGCTTGCCGCTGCGGGGGGTAGGCTCGCCGTGCTCATGCGCGATTTTGCGCAGGTCTTCCAGCGTGAGGCCGCCTTTGGCAAACTCAGCACCCTGGCCCGAGTCGAACGACGCGTAGCGCTCGGTGCGGAATTTCTTGTACGCCGACTTCGTCAGGATGGCATCAGCCGTCACCAAGGCGCGGGCAAACGTGTCCATGCCCGAGATGTGCGCCACGAAAATATCCTCCAAGTCGGTCGAGTTGCGGCGCGTTTTAGCGTCGAAGTTGATGCCGCCCTGCGTGATGCCGCCGTGCTCCAAGATGATGAGCATCGACTCGGTTAGCTCGTTCAAGTTGTTGGGGAACTGGTCGGTATCCCAGCCGTTCTGGTAGTCGCCGCGGTTGGCGTCCATGCTGCCCAGCATGCCGGCGTCGGCGGCCACTTGCAGCTCGTGCTGGAACGTGTGGCCGGCCAGCGTGGCGTGGTTCACTTCCAAGTTCAGCTGGAAATCCTGGTCTAGGCCGTGCTCTTTCAGGAAGCCGATTACTGTGGCCGCGTCGAAGTCGTACTGGTGCTTGGTAGGCTCGGCCGGCTTGGGCTCGATGAAGAACTTACCCGTGAAGCCCTGCTTGCGGGCGTAGTCGCGGGCGATGGTCAGGAACTGCGCCATGTTGGCCAGCTCGCGCTTCATATCGGTGTTGAGCAGGGTCATGTAACCTTCGCGGCCGCCCCAGAACACGTAGTTTTCGCCGCCCAGCGCGATGGTCGCGTCGATGGCGTTTTTCACTTGCGTGCCGGCGTGGGCCACCACCGCAAAGTCGGGGTTAGTGCTCGCGCCGTTCATGTAGCGCGGGTTCGAAAACACGTTGGCCGTGCCCCACAGCAGCTTCACGCCGCTCTCGGCCTGGTGCTGCTTCACGTAGTCCACGATGGTGCTCAAGTTGCTTTCGTACTCGCTCAGCGAGCTGCCCTCGTCCACTAGGTCAATGTCGTGGAAACAGTAGTACGGCGTACCGAGCTTGGTAAAAAACTCAAACGCCGCATCGGCCTTGTCCTTGGCGCGGCCCACGATGTCGCCCTTGGCATCCCAGCCAAACTTCTTGGTGCCGGGGCCAAATGGGTCGCCGCCGGTGCCCACGAAGGTGTGCCAGTAAGCCGTGGCAAAGCGCAGGTGGTCCTTCATGGTCTTGCCGGCTACCACGCGGTTTTCGTCGTACCACTTAAAGGCCAAATGATTGTCCGACTCGCGGCCCTCGTATTTAATCTTGTCGATGCCTTTGAAAAATTCCTGGTTAGCCATGAGCTGGGGAGGTTGAGGTAATTAAAGTAGAGGTTAGTTTAAAACGTCCTGCTTCAGTGCATTCAGCAAGACGTTCGAGGTTATTGTGGGGCTTTGGTTTCGGTGGCTTGGCTTTACGCCAGCAGCAATTCTGCCGGCTTGGTTTCGCGGGCTAGCAGTGTTTGCCAATCGCTATAGGCTTCCTGGTACTGCGCCTGTAGCGAGGGGGTAGGCTCGACGGTGCTGATGCGCGCTAAGCCCGTAAAAGCCTCGGTGGGGCTGGCGTACACGCCGGCGCCAATGCCGGCGCCGCGCGCCGCGCCCTGGGCCGCATCGGTGTCGTAGAGCTCAAGCGTCACGTTGCCACAATTCACAAATGCCTCGCGGAATACGGGGCTCAGAAACATATTGGCGTGGCCGGCGCGCACGTTGCGCACCTGCACGCCCGAGGCGCGCATGATGTCCATGCCGTAATTCAGCGCATACACAATGCCCTCTTGCGCCGCGCGAATGAGGTGCGGCTGGCTGTGGATATTGAACTGCAACCCGTGCAGCACCGCGGCCGACGGCCGGTTTTCGAGGATGCGCTCGGCGCCATTGCCGAAAGGCAGAAACCGCAAGCCCTCAGCGCCTACCGGGGCCTGGGCAGCCAGCGTATTCATCTGGTCGTAGGGCAGGTTGCCCACCATTTTGCGCAGCCAGCTATTGAGTATACCGGTGCCGTTGAGGCACATAAGCACGCCGTTTTTAGGCTGCTCGCGGGTGCTGTTTACGTGCACAAACGAGTTGACGCGGGAGCGGGCATCGGCCGTGGTGGTTTCGTTGATGCCGTAGACCACGCCGCTCGTGCCGCCGGTGGCGGCTACTTCGCCCGCGTTCAGCACGTTGAGCGAGAACGCGTTGTTGGGCTGGTCGCCGGCGCGGTAACTGATGGGCGTACCGGCCACCAGGCCCAGCGTTTGGGCGGCTTCGGCCGTGAGGCGCCCCTGGATGGCAAAAGTATCTACTACTTCGGGCAGCAAGTCGGCGCTGATACCGTAGTAGTCAAGCAGTTCCTGGGCGATGGCCTGGGTTTTGAAATTCCAAAACACGCCCTCCGACAAACCCGATACGGTAGTTTGCATCTGGCCCGTGAGCTGGTAGGCGAGGTAGTCGCCGGGTAGCTGAATCTTATGGATTTGGGCGTAAATCTCCGGCTCGTTTTCGCGCACCCACTTCAGCTTCGAAGCGGTAAAATTACCAGGCGAGTTCAGGAAATTTTGCAGGCAAAACTCCTCGCCTAAGTCAGCAAAAGCCTGGTTGCCGATTTCTACGGCGCGGCTATCGCACCAAATAATGGCGGGGCGCAGCACGTGGCCGTCCTTATCGAGCAGCACGAGGCCGTGCATTTGGTACGTGATGCCAATGCCCGCCAGCAACGACGCGTCGAAGCCGTACTCGGCCTTGAGCTGGTGGGTAGCGTTGATGACTTCCTGCCACCAGCGCTCGGGGCGCTGCTCGGCCCAGCCGGGTTGGGGCACGGCCATTTCCATCTCGGTTTTGGGCGAGGTAACGGCCGCCACGCACCGGCCCGTGGCGATGTCGAGCAAAGAAGCTTTAATGGAAGAGCTACCGATGTCGTAGCCGAGGAGGTATTTCATGCGGGAAAATTACTTAATCGTGAGCAGCGCCGAGGCGGGCTTGGCCGCGCCCAGCGCCAGGCTGCGGGCCGAGGGCAGCGAGCCCCCTACCCACACCGTAATGGGGCCACTGGGCGTGAAGGCGTTACCCCCCTTGTCGATGAGCGCCAGCTGCGCAGGCGTGAGCGTGAACTTAACAGTAGTGCTACCCCCCGGCTGGAGCGTGATGCGGTGGAAGCTTTTGAGGGCGAACAGCGGCGTTTGGGTGCCGGCCTTAGGCGGGTGCGTGAGGTAGAGCTGCACCACTTCATCGGCGGCTACGGGGCCGGTGTTGGTGACGGTAGCCGTGACGTCGGCCGATTCGTTTTTGCCGATTTTGGCCTTGGCAAATTTCAGGTTGCCGTAGGTGAATTTGCCGTAGCTCAGGCCGTAGCCGAAGGGGTACATGGGCTCGGCGGCGAGGTAGCGGTAGGTGCGGCCGGCCATATGGTAGTCCTCATACGCCGGCAGCTGGGCCAGCGACTTGGGAAAGGTGATGGGCAGCTTGCCCGAGGGCGACACCTTGCCAAATACCACGTCGGCCACGGCGTTGCCGCCTTCTTCGCCGGGGTACCAAGCCAGCACCACGGCATCGGCCAACTCGTGCACTTCGGCCAGGTTCATGGGGCTACCCCCCGTAATGATGGCGACGATGGGTTTGGTGTTTTTTTCGCGCAGCTTGCGCAGAAAGTCAATTTGGTTTTGAGGAATGTTGTAGTCGAGGCGGTCGCCGAAGCTGGGCGACGAAATCGACTCGCCCTCCTCCCCTTCTAGCAAACCGTTGATACCGAGCACCACAAACGTGGCATCGACGCCGCGGGCGGTGCTGCTTACCCAATCGATGCCGTTCTGGTTGGGGCGGTCGAGCAGCGCGCCGGGGCGGTACTGCACCTGGCTGGCCGGGCTGACGCCGCCCACCAGGCCTTCGAGAATGGTTTTCATCTCGGGGTTCACGCCGTAGTAGTTGCCAAAAAGCGCGTCGAGGTTAGCGGCGTTGGGGCCGGTCACGAAGTACTTGGCCAGGTCGTTGCGAAGGGGTAGCACGCCGTTGTTTTTGAGCAAAACAATCGACTTCTGGGCGGCTTCGCGGGCCAGTGCCCGGTGCGCGGGACTGTTAATGACCTCCGGCCCAAGCTTATCATACGGGCTGCTGCCCTGCGGGTCGAGCAGGCCGAGCTTAAACTTGGTGCGCAGCAGAATGGCGAGCGAGCTGTCGATGGCCGCCTCGGTGGTAAGGCCTTTTTTCACTGCCTCAGGCAGGTAGGGGTACACGCTGCCGCAATTCAAATTCACGCCGCGCTGGAGGGCTAGCGCGGCAGCTTCGGCCGGCGTTTTTACCACTTTGTGGCCTTCGTAAAAATCGACCAGCGCCCAACAGTCGCTCACGATGTGGCCTTTAAAGCCCCACTGCTGGCGCAGCACATCATGGAGCAGGTATTGGTTGCCGCAGCAGGGCTCGCCATTGGTGCTGTTGTAGGCGCACATTACGGCCTCTACCTTGGCATTAACCAACTGATGGAAAGCGGGCAGGTACGTCTCCTGCAAATCTTGGGGGGTAGCCTCGGCGTTGAAAACGTGGCGCAGCTTTTCGGGGCCGCTGTGCACGGCAAAGTGCTTGGCGCAGGCCGCCACTTTGAGGTGCTGCGGGTCGGGGCCCTGCAAGCCCTGCACGAAGGCCACGCCCATGCGCCCGGTCAGGGTAGGGTCTTCGCCGTAGGTTTCCTGGCCCCGGCCCCAGCGCGGGTCGCGGAAGATGTTGATGTTGGGCGTCCAGAACGTGAGGCCGCTGTACTGCTGGCGGTAGCCCTTGGCCACGGCGGCGTTGTACATGGCCCGCGCCTCGTCGCTGATGGCCGTGGATACGCGCAGGGCCAGCTCATCGTCAAACGTGGCGCCCAGCCCAATGGCCTGCGGAAATACCGTGGCTGCCCCGGCCCGGCCCACGCCGTGCAGCGCCTCGTTCCACCAGTTGTAGGCCGGAATACCCAGCCGGTCAATGGCCTTGCTGTTGTACATCATCTGGTCGGCCTTTTCTTCCAGCGTCAGCTTCGAGATAAGGTCGTTGACGCGCACACTCACCGGCTGCTTCGGGTCGCGAAAAACAGGGGTATTCTGTGCTTGGGCAACTGCAGCCAAGCTCAGGACTACCACGGTGAAGCAAGTGCGCAAGCGGGTCAGGTTAGAAGTCATCGGTGCGGAAAGTAGAGGCCGGCAAACCTTCTTTATTGTACAAATTGGCCCCTTCGGGGTTATCAGCCCAGGCGTAGCGCACGGCCACGGGCGCGACCACTTGGTCGCTCCACACCACTACCCTACCCCCCTCAATACGCGCCTGAGCGGCCACGAACTTATGGTCGGCCCCAGCCACGGTGAAGCCGGTCAGCGGGCCGCCGCCCTTCGCTACTAGCCCGGAGCCTACCCCCCCAAAAGTCAGTAAGGCCTGATTTCCGGTAGTTTTCACAGCTTGGTAAAGCGGGCCACTGGCAACTACTTTGGCGTCGCCGTAAGCCACTTTTTCGGCGGCCAGCGCCAAGCGGTGGCCCACCGTTGCTTTGTCTAGGGGGTGAATGTCGTTCCACTCGCCCACGTCCGTAATCACGGCCATGCCGGTGTGGGGCAGCGCCAGCAGGCGGCGCTGCGCGTCGCGCACCAGAGCTTGGTTGCTCTCGCCAGGTTCCTTTTTGGCGGCGTTTAGGTTAGCCAGCTGCACGTAGAGAAACGGCAAATTGGGCTGTTCAAAATGCTTGCGCCAATCAGCTACCAAGCTGGAGGTTAGAGCATAATAGTCAGCTGGCCGGCCCACGTTGCTCTCTCCCTGGTACCACAGCACACCTTTAATGGCGTAGGGCAGCGCCGGTGCCACGAGGCCATTGTACAGCCCGCCCGGCTGGTACTGAAACGTGGTGGTGCCCGGCGTGGGGGGTAGGGTAGCGCCCAGCTTGTATTGCCAAGGCCCGCGCAAGTCGAGGGTTTGGCCACCGGCCGTGAGCTGGTATTTCTTATCCGGCGTGAAGCCGCCGCGCCCACCGTTGCTGATGAGGCGCACCGTTACCACGTTCTTGCCTGCCTTCAGCACGCCGGGGCCAAAGTCGTATTTGCGCGGCGGATAGCGGTAGCCGGTGGTGCCCACCAACTGGCCGTTGATATAGGTCGAGTCAGCATCTACCAGCGTGCCCAGTTCTAGGCGGGCCGGCTGGCCGACCATCGCGGCGGGCACCTCCACTTCTTTGCGAAACCAGAGAACGCCGTTCACAGGGCCGAGCGGGGTTTGGTCGGCCCACTCGCCAGGCACCTGCATGGTGGCCCAGTTGCTGGCGTCGTAGCTGGGGGCCGACCACTTAGGCTGGCTGGGGGCCTCGCCTTGGTCGGCTTGGTGCAATTGCTTATACCAAGCTCCTACAGCCGCATTTTCTCGTTGCTTGGTGTTAGCTACCAAGGCACTGTCTTTGTACGGCACACTCTGTGCTTCGTATTTCGGAAACTGCTTGAGCGCGTCGGCGCTCAGCCAAGCTTCGGCCGGCGAGCCGCCCACGGCTACTTTAATCAGGCCAACGGGTACCTGGTATTTGGCGTTGATTTCCTTGGCAAAGAAGTAACCGACGGCCGTGAAGCCGAGCACCGTTTCGGGCGTAGCTGCTACCCAACTGCCGCCCGTCACGTCGGCCTTGGGGCCCCGAAAGTCGTAGCGCATCGGCACATCAAACTGCCGAATGCGGGGGTTAGTGGCGTTGGCTACTTCGGTGGGGTATTTGTCGCGCACGCGGCGCATAGGCAGCTCCATATTCGACTGCCCCGCGCAAAACCACACATCGCCCACCAAGATATCTTTCAAGCTCAGTTCATTGCTGGCCTTAATGTCTAAGGTGTAGGGGCCGCCCGCTTTCAGGGGGGGTAGGGTTACGCGCCACTGGCCGTCGGAGCCGGTGGTGGCGCGGTAGGCTTTGCCTTGGAAAGTCACCGCCACGGCTTCGCCGGCCTTGGCCCAGCCCCAAATGCGCACCGGCTGCTCGCGCTGGAGCACCATGCCGCTGCTCACTAAGCGCGGCAGGCGCACCTGCGCTTGGGCGGCGGGGATAGCCGCCAGCAGCAGCGCACCGGCAGCCAGCCCGCACCTAATACGTGTAGAGTTTAACATGCTGAATGTCATATTCCCCAAGCTCAATGCGGATGTGCCGGCCCTGGTGGTCCTGGTCGCCGTTGAGGCGGCGGCCGGGCGTCCAGACGCCGTTGATAAAGTGGCCTTCGTCGATGCGCAGGTAGCCAGCTTTTTTGCCGGCCGCCGTGGGCTCGCAGGTGATGACCAGGCCAGTGCCCACCACGTAAAACTCGTCGGGCGCGACGCCAATGATAAGACCACCCGTCTGGGGCCAGTCGGCTTTTTTCGAGGCGGCCGTCCAGCCCAGGGTATTGTCGTGCTTCACCGTGAGGCGGTAGTCGCCGAGCACGGTGTGGCCGGCAGCCGAATCTTTAGCTAGCAAAAAGCCACGTACCGAGCCCGTGGGCTGGTATTTGGTGAGCAGCGGCGTCACCTGCTGAAGCAGGTCGTAGGCTCGGCCGATGGGCTCCTGGGCAGGCTTGTCAGTCGATTCGATGGAGAAAGGCGAAAACGACAGGCAGTTGTAGTGGCCAAAGGCAAACAAGGCCTTGGCGTCGTCGCCGGGCTCAAAAGCGATTTCGGGGGTGAAGAGCGGCCGATTATTACGCGTGTATAGGTCTGACCAGTAGCGAAAATTGGGGTTGTAGTAATCGGGAGCCAAGATGTCGATGGCTGGGGCGCCAGCCTCCCACACGTCCAGCAGGTGGGGTAGCGGCCCAGCGCTGGGGTACTGGCCGGGCAGGCGGTCGGGCCGGTGGTTGAGGGCCGCGTTCACGTACATGGGCAGGGGGTAGGCGGCTTTGCCAGCCGCGGCCACTGCGTTGGTATACGTAGCGTAGTGCCAGGCCTGGAAGACCTCGTCGGTAGTGATGCCGGGGCCGAATACTTCCGTCCAGGTACCGTGGGCTTTGGAACCGTTGCGCTGCCATTGAGCAGCTAGCTCGGGCGTAAGGGTCGCGCTATGGCGCTGTAGGTGGGCGAGTAGCTGCTCGGGCACCGGCTGGCGAAAGGCGGCCTGAGCCAGCTCGTCGTAGCTGCGGGCCTCGGGCAGCATCGCAATTTCATTTTCTACCTGCACCAGCAGCACGGTATGGTTGCGGCTGTCGGTTTGTTTGAGGTGCGCCATCAGTTGCACAAAGGCGCGCTTATCAGCCTCTAAATTGGCAGGGCTGAACGGAGTCATGATTTCCTGCGGCCGGCCCTGCGCATCGGTGGCGCGCGGAAAGCGGGTAGGGTTGGTTTTTACCCACTCGGGGGCGTAGCACGACATGCTGTTTTTCCAGGCGCCGAACCACAGCAATACTACTTTGAGTTGGTTTTTGCGGGCGTCGCGCAGCAAATCATCTACTAGGGTAAAGTTGAACTTGCCTTCCTGGGGCTCCAGCAATTCCCAATAGACGGGCGCAATCACCGTGTTCAGGTGCATGGCCCGCAGTTTGGGCCAGATGGATTGCATGTAGGCCGTGTTCGAGCTGCTGGAGTTGCCTAGTTCGCCGCCCAGTATCAGGTAGGGTTTGCCCTCTACCAGTAGCTGCGTACTCGCGCCTACTTTTACTAACTGGGGTAGGCTACTGGCGGCCGGCTGCTGGGCCTGGGCTACGGCCACACCCAACGAGAACAGGAATAGCAGCAGGAACTTGATTTTCATTACTATCGCTAAAAAGGCTAGCAGCCGATGGCACCGCCGCCGGCTGGGTAGCCACTGAAGGGAGCGGCCAGCAATGCTGGCCGCTCCCGTAGGCAACTGGCAGGCTTAGTAGCCAGGGTTCTGGGTGATTTTACCGCTAGTGCGGTCAATCTCCGTCTGCGGAATAGGGCGCAGCACGTGGTAGTCTTTGATGTTGAGAGCCGCGTTGGAGCCGTACGTGCCAGCGAGGTTCTTGAAATAAATCGCTTCACTGGCCGCGATGACCACGGGCGTCAGCGGGGGCGAAATGTTGGGGTTCCGCACCCGTACCAGCAACTGGCCGGTACGCTTCAAGTCATACCAACGCGTCATTTCTCCTACCAGCTCGCGCATACGCTCGTCCAAGATAAAGTCGAGGGTTACCTGGCTCGACGTAATATCCATCTGGGCTTTTTTGCCCGTGGCACCGGCGCGCTCGCGCACCACATTGATGTAGGTAGCGGCCTGGGTCGAATTGCCGAGGTAGAAGTAGGCCTCCGCCGCTATCAGGTAAGTTTCGGCCAGGCGATAAACGATGTTCGGGCGCGTCGAGAAACCGTTGACCGACGTGCGATTGCGCGAGTCAAACTTGTTGAGCGTGGGAAAAAATTGCGTCGAGTACTTGCTGGGTGGAATAACCTGGTAGCCGACCGGCTTGCGGGCCGCAATTTGGGCTAGTTTCGCGGTGGGCAGCTCTCGGCCTGGGTACCAGGCGGCCGTATCGCCGATTACTGCCGCGCTGCTGCCGCTGTTGCCACCGGGTGAATTCACTAGGTATACCGTGGTAAACCACTTGCCGTAGCGCGTATCGGTAGTGCGCAGCTGCGCGCCCGTTTCCAGCGCTTTGCCGCTGGCATCGCGCAGAATGTAGGAGTCTTCTAGGTAGTGCGTGGGGCAGTGCCGGGCAAAGGGGCGCCCGTAGTTGATGTCGCGTGCCATATTGGGCAGCAAATCGTAGCGGCTGCGGAAGTTGAAGCCTGCCACGTTTTCCCCGCCAAAGGTGAAGCCGTCAATCCGGTTGAACGTTGCGTCACCGCTGAACTGCGCGTTGAAGATTACTTCTTTACCATTCTCGTTGCCTTCAACGAATACCGTAGCGGGGTCAGTTTCGAGGCCCAGACCGTAGCGGCCCTGGTTGTCAATCAGCTCCTTTGCATACTTGGCGGCGTTGGCGTAGTCGTCGGCCTGCTTGGCCGAGGAGGTAGCCCTGGTCAGATATACCTTAGCCAATAGGTGCAGCGCCGTGGCGCGGGTTACGCGGCCGGGCTGGGCGGGCTTGTCGGCTACAGTACCGAGCGCATCGGTCAGGTCCTTGATAATCTGCGTGTACACATCCGCCAGCGGCGCCCGCGTGATGTCTTTGGTCGGCGCGTCCACGAAATTCAGCATCAGTGGCACATCGCCAAAATCCTGCACGAGCACAAAGTAATATTGGGCTCGCAGCAGCTTGGTCTCAGCTACCAACTGCGCTACGCGGGCAGGCGTCAGGCCTTGCACATTGGTCGAGTACTGCAACACGCCATTGGCGGTGTTGATGGAGGAATAGCATACCGTCCAGATGAAGGAGTGCGAACCATCATTGACTGGGGTTAGGTCGTTGGGATTGTAGTCGCTGAGGCCGCTACTGGCCGAGATGCCGTTCGTGAACTGGTCGGTACCTGCTTCGGTAGTGAAGAATCCCGAGTCGTTGCCATACAGCTGGCGCAGGCCCGAGTACACGCCCGTTACCCCAGCCTCTACGCCCTGGGGCGTGCTCAGAAAACTGGGCGTTAGAATGGATTGCGGATTTTCATCCAGGATGTCCTTTTTGCAGCTGGCCGTGGCTAGCAGCAAGGACGCTCCAAAGGTGACTAATACTATCTTTTTCATATAAGATGGCGCGGGGCGCCGAAAAATTCTGAAGATTGACGAAATAGCTAAGCAAGTGGAAAGCTGCGGGTTGGCAACCTAGTAGGTAAAGCCGTTTGGCTGACCCGCAGCTTTTCCGGTTTGCTGCGATTAAAAACCCAGGTTGACGCCCACAATGAAGGCCCGCGTTACGGGGTAGTTCGTACCAGTGCCGGCCAGGCCAGCCGAGCCACTGTTGGGGTTGCCACCCGTGAACTCGATGCCACCGGGGTTGCCCGCATTCAGACGAGTGGAGTACGACAAGGCATCGGGGTCAATGGCTTTGTTATCCTTAAAGAAGGGGTCTTTGGCCCAGATGAGCGGGTTTTGCACCTGGATATAGATGCGCGTCGAGCTCATGAAGGCAGCTTTGGCCCAGGCAGCTGGCAACGTGTAACCCAAGTCAATGCTGCGGATTTTGATGAACGTACCGTTGCGGTAGCCCAGCGTTTGGCCGTAGGTGGGCCACTCGGTAGCGCGCACCGTCTGGTCGGGCTCGGGGTAGGTGTTACTAGGGTTGGTAGGCGTCCAGTAGTCGAGGTTCACCTGGTTGCGGCGGCCGGTATTGGTCGTGAAGTACGTCGGCCCAAACAGGGTCGGGTCAACTACCGTGGCGCCTACGCGGGTGAGGGCAACCGCCGTGAGGTCGAAGCCTTTGAAGCGGAAGCGGTTGGTGATACCCGCCTCAAACTTAGGTTGGCGCGAACCGATAACCTGGCGGTCGTTGGCGTTGATAACGCCGTTGCCATCGGTGTCTTCTACTTTAATCTGGCCGGGCTTCGAGTTGTACTTCTTGGCCTGGTCGGCCTCAGACGTCTGCCAGATACCAATGTTCTTGTAGTCGTAAATGACGTAGAGCGGTTGGCCAATAAAGCGCTGGTTGCCTACATCATTGAGTTTGTTGCCGTTGGCGTCGCTTAAACCCAAATCGAGCACTTTCTCCCGGTTCACGGTGAAGTTCCAGTCGGTACTCCATTCGAAGCCGTCCGGGTTTTTGGGCCGCACGTTCACCGTGGTCAGCGAAAGCTCAATACCGCGGTTCTGGGTCTGGCCCGCGTTGCGAACGAAGGAGCCGTAGCCGCTGGCCGTGGGTAGGGCATCGGGCAGCAGCAGGTCGCTGGTGCGTTGCTGGTACACCTCTACGCTACCCGTGATGCGGTTTTGGAGAATGCCAAAATCGAGGCCGAAGTTGGTGGTCGTCGTGTATTCCCAGCCCAGATTCGGGTTCGGGATGCTGGACGGCACTACCCCAATGGCCCCGGTCGAGCCGTAGTTGTAGTAACCCGCGCCGATACCGGCCGACAGGGCACCCAGTGTCTGGTAGGGATTGACGGCGGTGCTGCCCACACGGCCTAGGCTGGCGCGCAGCTTCAGGGTGTTGAGCCAGTCCTTACCCTGCATAAAGCTCTCGTTGGCAATGTTCCAGGCCACGGCGGCCGAGGGGAAGGCTTTGTACTTGTTGCCCGGTGCTAGGCGCGACGAGCCGTCGGAGCGGACAGTCACGGTAGCCGAGTAGCGGTTGTCGTAGGAGTAGTTTACGCGGGCCATGTAGGAAATAATATCCCACTGCTGCGAGGTGCTGGCCGCCGAGCTGGGCGTGCCCGACCCCAGGCTGTTGTCGAGCTGGTAGTTGGTGGGCAAGTTGCGTACGCCGGTGCTAAAGCCGTCGTAGTTGTACTGCTGGGCGCTATAGAGGCCCGTAAAGCCTACCGTATGCTTGCCAAAGGTGTTGTTGTAGAGCAGCAGGTTTTCGGCCAGCAGGTTGAAGGCCACGTTGGTCGAGCGCGAGGCCGTGCTCTGGCCGCCGCCGTTTTGGGGCGTGTTGGAGGCGTAGAACTGGCCGTTGTTTTCGGAGCGCGCATCCAGCCCGAGGTTCAGGCGGTAGTCCAGCCCCTTCAGGATGTTTACCTGGCCGTAGAGGCTGTTGAAGGTGCGCAAGCGGCGGTTCTGGTCCTTGTGCGCATCTTGGGTATACAGCGTCAGTGGGTTAGAGCCGGCCGTGTCCGTGTTCGGAAACAGCACGGGTAGGCCGTTGGCGTCGTAGGCCGAAGCTAGCGGGCTGGTGGTCAGAATCTGATACAGGATGTTGATATCCGGGTCGTCGGCCACCGTATAGGTATTAAGCGTGTTCACGCCCACCTTGATGCGCTTGCCAATCTGCTGGTCGAGGGTAGCGCGCAGCGAGTAGCGCTGAAAGCGCTGTACCGGCACGATGCCCGTCTCATCATAATAGCCCAGCGAGGCCGAGTACTGCGTCTGGTCAGTGCCGCCGCTCACGCCTAGCACGTGGTTTTGGGTGTGGCCGTGTTGGAAAAGCAGGCTCTGGTAATCGGTCGTTTTGCCGGCCGCGTAGTTGGCCCGCTCATCGGCCGTCAGGAAGGTAGGGGTAGCCGGGTCGTAGTTAGCGTTCTGGGCCCGGTAAGCCTCCAGCTTGTAGTTGTAGTACTGCTGGCCATCTTGCAGGTTGTAGCGACCATAAATTCGCTTCTGGCCCGCGTAGCCGCTGTACGTGGCGCGGGGCGCGCCGCTCTTGCCGTGGCGCGTGGTAATGAGGATAACGCCGTTGGCCCCCCGAGCGCCATAAATGGCCGTTGAGCTGGCATCCTTCAGCACTTCCAGCGAGGTAATATCGTCGGGGTTCAAGTCGTTGAGGCTACCGTCATACGGCACGCCGTCCACTACCAGCAGCGGGTCGTTGCTGCCCGAGATAGAGCGGTTGCCCCGGATGCGGATAACCGGCGCCTGGCCGGGGGTAGTGCTGGAGCTCGACACCGTGATGCCGGCGGCGCGGCCTTGCAGCGCCTGGCCCACGTTGGCCACCGGCACGTCGCGCAGTTGCTCGTCGCTTACCGTCGAGATGGCGCCCGTTACCTGGCTTTTCTTCTGGGTGCCGTAGCCTACCACCTGCACCTCGTTGAGGGCTTGGGTTTCGGGGGCTAGCGTCGGGCTCAGGCTGGTGCGCTTGCCCACCGCAATTTCTTGCTTGGCAAAGCCTACCGAACTGAATACCAAGATGCTGCTATCATCCGGCACGCTCACGGTGTAGTTGCCGTTTACGTCGGTGGTAGCACCCACGGTGGTGCCTTTCACTACGACCGTCACGCCAGGAATGCCCTCGCCGTTGTCGGAAGTTATTTTGCCCGTCACGGTGTGGGCGCCGGCCACTTGGGCATAAGCGGCTTGCGGCACCATAGGGGCTAGGCCGCCGCTGAGTAGAAGTAGCGGCACCAGCCGCGACCATTTCCAGCCCCGTAGTGGGCGGGAGGAGGGTATGCGTGTGTTCATGGGGTGGGAAACTTGAAAAGTGAAAAAGCTGAAGCATAAGTAGGCCGCAAAGCCTAGAAGCCAATAGAATTGCCGCCATCCACGGGCAGCGAAACGCCCGTGATGTAGCGGGCCCCGTCGGAGGCCAAAAACACGGCGGCGTGGCCGATATCCTCGGGCCGGCCGAAGGTGCCCATGGGCGTGCGGCGCATGGCGCGGTCGCGGCGGTCGGGGTCCGAGTTCATGGCCGTGCGGCTCATCTCGGTTTCGATAAAGCCGGGGGCAATGGCGTTTACGCGCACGCCGTGGGCCGAAAACTCGGAGGCCAGCACCTTCACCATGCCCTCGACCGCCGACTTGGAGGCCGCGTAGGCCACCACGCGGTCGATGCCGTAGTAGGCGGCCATCGACGAAATCATGAGAATCGTGCCGCTGCGGCGGGCCACCATGCGCTTGGCGGCGGCGCGCGTGAGCGAAAACACGGCGTTCAGATTAGTGTGAATGATGCGGTTAAAATCTTCATCGGTTACTTCCAGCGCTGGCTTCTTCATGTTGATGCCGGCGTTGTTCACCAAAATGTCGAGCGGGCCGTGCGTGGCCTCCAGTTCCTCCACTAGGCCATCGAGCGAAGCCAAGTCGCACACGTCGTTGACGAGGTAATGCCCCCCTACCCCTAGCTCGGCCGTCGAGGCTTTCAGCACCTCTTCGCGCCGGCCCGTGATGACCACCGTAGCCCCGGCTTGCACCATGCAACGGGCTATTTCGAAGCCAATGCCGGTGCCTCCCCCCGTAATGAGCGCCACCCGCCCAGCCAGCGAAAACACATTTGGCTGCGCGGCCGGCGTGGGGGTAGGGTTGCTAGTAGCCGGCGCGGGGTGGTGGCCGTTGGGCGCGAGTAGGGTAGGTGTCATAGTTGGCAGCAATAGAGGCGAGCGGGCTAACCCGAATTATTTGAGTTGATAGAGTTGAACCAGGTTTTTGACGTCGGCCAGCGACCGGGCAGGCGGCACGAGCGGCGCCGGAATGGGCTGGCGCGCCAAGGTTTGGAAGTAGAGCACGCAGGCATCGCGCCACCACAGGGCTTCCTTGCGCTGGGTTTGGAGGCGGGCCGCCACGTCGGCGTACAGGGCGGGGTCGAGGGCGGGCTTGGCAGCGGCCCACTGCTGCTGCATCCACAGCACCGAGTCGGCGCCTGTGTAGTAGCGCGTGCACAGCTCGTTCCAGAGGGTGCGGCCCGTGGGCAACGGCTGCCGCCAGCCCACGTGGTGAAACCACAGCAGGTAGTTCAACGGGCAGGTTTGGGCGTTGCCCCACTGCTTTTGCACCTCGGGTTTGTAGAGGGCCAGCGCGTTGCTACCCCCCGCCGTGCGGTCGAAGCCCAGACCAACAGAATCGGCCTTGTGGTAGTACACGGCCGTCCAATCGGGCCGGCCGGCCTTGGCTAGCCAGGGCTGCGGGCCGTAGTGAATGCTCTCGCCCATGATGTGGTGCAAGCCCAGCGGCGTGGTGTAGCGCACGTAAATGCTGCGCGACTGCTCCAGCAGATTGGTGAGCGTGCGCACGGCGGCCGGCTCGGTGGTCAAGGTCATTTTGGTCCACTCGGCCGCGATGGTTTCGGGGCTAAGCATATGGTCCCAGGCCAGGCGGCCAAAGGCGTACCAGTTGGCTTGGCCCACCGGGTGGCCAGTCCAGTTGCGGTCGGCGCCGATGTTGGCTACCCCCGCAATGCCGCTCAGCTCGTGGTGGTCCACGGTGCCATCCACCACTTTGGCCACCGTCGAGCCGGGGCCTTTGGCGTAGGTATCGGCTTCGAGGCACTCCTTGATGAGCGGCGCTAGGTACACGAGGTGAGTCGCAAAACCCAGGTATTCTTGTGTCAGCTGCACTTCCAGCAGCAGCGGCGTTTTGGGCATAGCCCCAAACAGCGGGTGAAACGGCTCACGGGCCTGAAAGTCAATCGGACCGTTTTTAACCTGCACCAGCACCTTGGGGTCGAATTTGCCGTCGAGCGGCTGAAACTCCTCGTAGGCCTCCTTGAAGCGGTCGCCGTTGCTGTTGGCTTTGTACACGAAGGCGCGCCACATCACTACCCCGTCGTGGCGGCCCAAGCTCTGGGCCAGCATGTTGGCACCGTCGGCGTGGTTGCGGCCGTAATCTTGCGGGCCGGGCTCGCCTTCAGAATTGGCTTTCACGAGGAAGCCGCCAAAGTCGGGGATGGCTTTGTAAATCTCGTCGCTCTTGGCGGCCCACCATTGCTTCACGGCCGGGTCGAGCGGGTCAGCCGTGTTCAGCCCGCCAATAACTTTGGGCGCGGCCCACATCACCGATAAATACACCCGGATGCCGTAGGGCCGCATGACGCCCGCCAGGGCCGCCACTTTGGCCAAGTACTCGGCCGACAGGTAGCGGGCGCTGGCATTTACATTGTTGATTACTACCCCATTGATACCAATTGAAGCATTGGCGCGGGCATAGTCGGTGTAGCGCGGGTCGAGGCGCTCGGGTAGCTCGTACCACTGCCAAATGCTGGACCCGGCGTAGCCCCGCTCCACCGTGCCGTTTGGGTTGTCCCAGTGGTTGAGCAGGCGGAAATTGATGCGCGGATTACTCGTTACGTTCAGGCCGGCCAGCGGCTGGCGCGTTTGCACCTGCCGCAGCAGCGCAAAAGCGCCGTAGAGCACTGCCCGGTCGGTGCGGCCCGTGATAACGAGGTTATTTTTCTCCGAAAAAATATGGTAGCCTTCGGGCTTGAGTGCCTGGCCGCCAGCGCTAGCCTGGGCATCGACGCGCAGCACAATACCGCCTGTGCGGCTGCCGGCTGCCGCCACTACCGGCACCGCCTGGCCCAGCAGCCCACTGAGGCCGCGCTGCAATTCGGCGGCAGCCGTACGCACGCCGGGCGTGGTGCCACTGCTGGCAATAAACTGCGCGGCCCGCTGGTACTGCTGGCGCGGCGCGGCGTCGGCTATGCGGTCGTATTTCAGCCACAGCCGATAGCCGTCGTCGGCTCGGCTGCTAGAAGCAGCGGCCACAACCAGCAGCAGAAGCAAAAACACATTGCGTAGCAACATGAGGGAGTGGGTGGGAATGGGATAATAAAAAAGAAAGCAACTGGCGCAACCGGGGCCGGAGAGCCCTAGCGGGCGTAGGCGACCTCGGCGGGCTGTGGTACCTCGGCTAGCGCGCGGCGTATGCCATACTCTAGGCCGCGCAACTCGGCCAAGCCACGGAGGCGGCCAATGGCCGAGTAGCCAGGGTAAGTCTTTTTGTGCAGGTCGTCGAGCATTTGGTGGCCATGGTCGGGGCGCAGGGGTAGGGCGGTGGTTGCCTCGCCAGCCGCCTCGCGGCGCAGCTCTTCCTGCACCAGTGCCTGCACCACGGCGTACATATCCACGTCGCCCGCCAGGTGGTCGGCTTCGTGGAAGTTGCGCGGGTTTGCTTCGCGCTTGGTAGCGCGCAGGTGCACAAAGTGGATGCGCGCACCGAAGCGGCGCACCATGGCCGGCAGGTCATTATCGGTGCGCACGCCTAGCGAGCCGGTGCAGAACGTGAGGCCATTGGCCGGCACGTCGCAGGCAGCTAGCAAGCCCGCCAGGTCGGCCTCGGTGCTCACTACCCTTGGTAGGCCCAGCAGG
Source organism: Hymenobacter ginkgonis (assembly GCF_009755225.1). Classification (GTDB taxonomy): domain Bacteria; phylum Bacteroidota; class Bacteroidia; order Cytophagales; family Hymenobacteraceae; genus Hymenobacter; species Hymenobacter ginkgonis. The sequence continues at coordinate 1,072,303 of NZ_WQKZ01000002.1, read as the reverse complement.
GGGTAGGGCGGGTCGTCGGGGTGAATGCACAGGCCAATCCCCAAGTCCTCGGCTACCGGAGCCACGGCCCGCAAAAAGTAGTACAGGTTTTCGCGCAGGGCCGCGGCGTCAATGGTTTTATACTCATCAAGCAGGCTCTGAAAACCAGCCAGCTCAAAGGCTTCTTCTGAGCCCGGCAAGCCCAGCAACACCACGTTACTTAGCTGAGCTACTGCCTCGGCGCTCATGGTGGCAAACTGCTGGCGGGCGGCGGCGGCCACTTCGGGCTCGTAGTCGGCTTCGGCACCGGGCCGCCGCAAGATGCAGAGGTCGAAGAGCGCAAAATCCTGCCACACAAAGCGCAGCGCCCGCGAACCGTCGGGCATCTCGTAGCTCAGGTTGGTGCGCGACCAATCCAGTACGGGCATAAAGTTGTAGCACACGGTGCGCACGCCGCAGGCGGCCAGGTGGCGCAACGACTGCTGGTAGTTGGCGATGTACTGGTCGCGGCTGGCTCGCCCCTTCTTAATGTCTTCGTGCACCGGCAGGCTCTCCACAACGGCCCAGTGCAGCGGCGAATGGGTCGCGTTATCGGCCTCAATAAGCTGCTGACGGGTCCGGATGTCGGCCTCCGTCCACACGGCCCCAACGGGCAACTGGTGCAGCGCCGTTACGACCCCGGCGCAGCCAGCCTGGCGAATGTCAAACAAGGAAACTGGGTCGTTAGGCCCAAACCAGCGCATCGTATGCAGCATGAGAGCTACTTGTTATAGTGCAATTATTTTTGAACCTTTCTCAGTACACCCTACTAAGCAGATTGGGCAGTTACTGAGTGAGTGGTTCCTCATCTCTTACCCAAATGTAAGAGCCGAAACATGCGTGTCAAGAGGCTAAAAACCTCTATCTCAATTAAATTTCGCAACAAACCTATCGGCAACGATTGCGGAATCGCTGCCGATAGCTATTTTCACCAAAAAATTATCGACATTTTTTTTAGCTAGCTCTTTGGCTTCGCAAAAAAGTCTTGCCGAAACATACCTTTACATTATCCATCTTTTCCCACCCTTGCTCTTATGGTTGAATGCGTTAAATGCCGAATGGCCGATGGTGTGATGAAAGCTGGCTTTGTGCGGGGCCGCCAGCGCTTCTTTTGCAAAAGCTGCGAGTACCATTTCACGGAGGCCAAGCCCACGGGCACTACCGAGCGCCGCCGCCACCAAGCCACGCTTAGCGACGTGGCGCGGGCGGTGGGGGTAGCCCCCTCCACGGTATCGCGGGCCATTAATGGGCATTCCGACATCAGCCCCGCCACCCGCCAGGCCATTCTGGAGGCGGCGCGGCAGCTTAGCTACCAACCCAATTTTTTGGCCCAAAGCCTCAAGAACCAGGCAACTTTCACCATTGGCGTAGTGATACCCGACATTGAGCGGCCGTTTTTCGCCACCGCCGTAAGCGGCATTCAGCAGGTGGCAGCTGAGGCGGGCTACCGCGTCATGATTTGCCAGTCGAAGGAGTCGTACCGCACCGAGGTAAGCAACGTGCAGGCGCTGGTAGCCAGCCAAGTAGATGGCCTACTCATTTGTCACTCGCGCGAAACCGAGAACTTCGACCACATGAGCCCAACGGCTTGCCGGGGCATTCCTATTGTGCACTTTGACCGGGTATATAACCAGGAAAATGTGTCGCGGGTGATGATTGACGACTGGAGCGGCGCCTTCGCCGTGACCGAGCATTTGGTGCTGGAGGGTTGCCGCCGCATTGCTATTTTAGCCGGGCCCGAATCGTTGCTCATCAGCCGGCAGCGGCAGGCGGGCTACCAGAGCGCGCTGCGCAAGCACGGCCTACCCGTCCTCGAAGAGCTGAGCGCCCACATCGACTTCAAATCGGCGGCGGCGGTGGCCTGCCTCGATGATTGGCTGGCCTTGCCCGAGCCGCCGGACGCCATTTTCGCCATCAATTACACCAACGCGTTTGACTTGATACTGGCCCTAAAAAAGCGCGGGCTGCGCGTGCCCGAAGACATGGCCATTGTGGGATTCGGCGACGAATTTCTGGCTAGTTTGATTGAGCCGGGCCTCACGACCGTTGACCTGCACCCCTACCGCATTGGGCAGCAGGCAGCTATTTTGTTCTTGGAGCAAATGGCGCAGAAAGAGCAGTTTCGGCCGCGTACCACTGTTATCTCCGGCGACCTTATCATCCGGCAATCGTCGTTGCGCGGCGAGGGCGAGTCGTTTAGATTGGGGATTTAACGGCGACGCTAGGCAGTGGTAACTAGCAAAAAGGCAGCCCAAATAGTAGCTTCGTAGCTGGCTGGACTGGGGCAGGCGCGAGTGCGCCGGTTCCTACCAGCGTCATTTCGGGAACTGGCGTCCGCCGCTTGCCCTTTGCTTTTATATGAAGCCCTACTTTCTGCTACCCCTGCTGCTGGCCGCCACCGCACCAGCTTTGGCCCAAAAGCCCGCCAAGCTCAAGTACACCGCCGACGACCCCAAGCACATTTACGATGCCGTGGAGCAGCCCGCCGTGCCCAAAGGCGGCCCCGCTGGCTACGCCGACTACTTAGCTACGCACCAGAAGTACCCCACCGCCGCCATGAAGGCCAACCAGGAAGGCACCGTGCTGGTAACCTTTGTGGTGGAGCGCAGCGGCAGCATTGGTGAGGTGGAAGTGCAGAAACCGGTGGCCCCGCTGCTCGACGCCGAGGCTATCCGCGTGATTAAATCGGCTCCGAAATGGACGCCCGCCCACAACCACGGCCAAACCGTGCGCCAACGCGTAACGGTGCCCGTGAGCTTCGTGCTGGCTGAAGGTTCGGGCGAAGTGGTGGAGGTGCCCGCCGCCGGCAGCACCGTAGCGGCCAAGCCCCTACCCCCTGGCGCCGTGGCCGCCGCGCCCGGCACCACGTCGGTTATTGGCACCACGGCCAGCGGCACCAACATCATACGGCCCGAGAAATCGGCCCAGCCGGTGGGTGGCAACGCCGCGTTTTTTAGCTGGATTGCGGCCAACCAGAAGTACCCCGACTTGGCTCGCAAGCGCCACATTCAGGGCAAAGTGCCGGTAGAATTTACGGTGCAGCCCGACGGCTCGCTCGCCGATGTGCGTGTGGTGCAGAAGCACGGCTCGGGGCTCGATGAGGAAGCCGTGCGCCTCATTAAAGCGGCGCCCAAGTGGGAGCCCGCCCTGTATCAAGGCAAACCAATAAAGCAAAAGATGACCTTGCCGGTTCTATTCCAGCTCTAGGTTACATTCTGGCTTATGTCTGTCTTATTCACTTCTACTCCTCCCAACCCACCACTTGCTGTTTGGCGACACCAAACGCGCTATCGCATAGCTGCTCAGCAAACTGCTCAGGCGCTATTCGATGCCCTCGACGATGACCTCCGGCCGCTGGTACTGGTGCTGGGCCTGCCCGCCGACCCCGCTGCCGACCTGCCCATTGTGGTAGAGCCCGCCGAGGCGGGCCTAGCACCCGAGCTGTTTGCCGAAGCCGTGGCGCACGGACGCCTTAAGGAACTGCGCGGCGGCCCGGCTTACAATGCCAGCATGGAAGACGGCATGAGCCCCGAAATACTGAAGCTACGCTTCGAGACGCGGGGCGTGCGCGCTGCTGTGCAGTACACGCTGGAGCAGTTTGATAAGGATAGCCCACACCTGCACTTTTCGTCGTGGCCGGTGCGGCTGGGCGACTACTACGTCATCACCATCTTGCAGATGGAGCGCAAGCCGCTGAAAGCCTACCCCTCGCTGCGGCCCGACCGCTACTACACCAACGGCCGGCCGCTGGCATCGTCGTTGGTGGAGGGCGCGCTGTTTCGTTTCAACGAGGAGTGCGTGAAGTCGCTGAACGAGCCCGAGCCCGGCGCGGGCCTGCTTTTCCGCCCCCGCGAAACCGACGAGCTGCTGCGCGCCGCCGGCAAAAGCCTGCTCGACACGCCCGCTCAAGCCCTGGGCGCCGACCCCACAGTGGCCGTGCTTTTTTACACCCTCAATACCATCTCTAGCCTGCGCTACGAGGGCGGGGCAGGGGTAGGGAGCCTGCTGCTGGCCCGGCGCGGCCACCCCAACATTGAGGAGGTATTTGCTCTCACCTGCCCTACCGAAATGAGCGACTACCGCGCCGTGCGCAAGCTGCTCGAAATGGCCAACGCCGATGTGCACCTGCTGGCTGATGGCGAGAAAGTGTATGCGCTGGGCCGCCAGGTGGGCAGCTACGATGCCAGCCGCGAAGATTTATTCGACATCAACTTCGTGACGCACTATACCTGGGAGCTAGCCCACGCCGGCCAGGTGCTAATGCGCGCCCGCTACGGCCTGCCCACCCTGCCGCGCCCACGCCTCAACCGTGCCCACTTCAAGCGCGACCTCAAGCGCACTTTCGGCATGAACAACCCCGAAAAAGGCAAGCGCCTGTGGGAGGTAGTGCTCGAAGCTAGCCGCCAGGCCAAGGGTACATTGCTGGTCATCACCACCGAAGCCCTGGCAGAGGCCGACCGCCTAAAGCTTCAGTGCACGCTCATCGAGCCGGTGCCGCTTACGCCCCTCATCACGCAGCTCGTGACGGCCATCGACGGCGCGGTGCTGCTCGACCCCGAGGGCTACTGCTATTCCATTGGGGTTATTTTGGATGGCAAGGCCAGCGGCCACGGCACTAGCACCCGCGGTGCCCGCTACAACTCGGCCGTGCGCTACGTCGAAAGCTCGCCCTACCCCTGCCTGGTAGTCGTAGTGAGCGAAGACGGCATGGTGGACGTGCTCACCAAAGAAAGCCTGGCCGAAGAGCGCGAGTAAGGTCGATAGTTATTATAAGCCTTACGCAGGTGTGGTACACCGGATTATCCGGAGGGCTTTGTAGTACCACACCTGCGTAAGCACGTAGGCTTTAAAGTAACTAAGCTCCTTATTTTCTGGCTCGAAACGACCACGTGATTTTAAACACCGCCACCACGTCGCCGGCCTCGTCGCGGCCGGTGCTGGTGCACACCACGGTGCGGCCCTCGCCAGTGGCCCGGCTTTCGGCCACGGCCTGGGCAATGGCTGCTCCGTCGGGGCACGTGAAAGCAATAGTACCCACGGCTTTCTTACTAAACTCGGCCGTGAGGCCTACTACGAGCATCGATACTGGCCCGCCACTTTGCACCTGCATCATGGCCTGAATACCGGATGCCAGCTCGGCTGCCATGCTTAGGCAAGCGAAATAAATGCTTCGGAAAGGATTTTGCGTCAAGTACTTGTAGGGTATCGTGACGGTGGCCTCTTCTGGCGTGAGGGCACGCAGGCGCAAGCCAGCCAGCGCCGCCATCGGCAGCTTGCGCAGCATAAATAACCGCAGCTTGAGGGGGCTCAGCACTTGGCGGCGAAAGGCGGCCGCCTGCGGTGTATCGCGGGGGGTAGGGGTAGCGGCGGCACTGGGCACGGCAAAGAAAGCCCGCCGGAAAGTAGCCGCCGTGGCCGGGCGAAGCTACTACTTTTTGGCTTTGCTTGGCTTACCCGCGGCGGGCGTGGCCGCGCGTATCACCAGTTCTTTGTAGCCAAACGTGGGGTCGGTTTCGCGGGTAAAAACCAGCTTGGGCAACGCGCCTAACACGATTTCGGCGGTGGTGTACACCCGGTTGCCATCCAGCAAATGCCCGCCGATGGTGCGGCCGGTGCTATCGCTCACGCTCAAGTGCAGGTGCGCGCCGCCCGACTTCGATACGGTACCCACGAGCGACACTATCTCGAAATGCCCGTGGTAGTGCGTTGCATTTTCCTGGTTGGCTAGCCGCAAGCTCACATCGGTGAGGCTGCCCACGCAAGTAATCAGCGTCCCAGCTTCGATGTGCTGCGCCACTACGAAAGCCAGAAGCTGCTGGCGCAAGTCGGCGCCGGGGGCCAGGCGCAGCGCGTAGGCGTTGAGGCTAGAAGCAGGGGTAGGCGACACAGGCAAGGCAGTTTGGGCCCGCGCGGAGCTGGCCAATAGAGTCAAGGCTAAAAACAGGGGTAGGGAGCGCAGCACGGCGCAAAGCTACCAGCCGCCTACTTGCTGAAGCGCACAGTGCCGTAGCGCACCTTGATGTTGACATTGCCGGCGCCGCGGGCGGGCACCCGGCCCCCGTACACGCCTAGCACGTCGGCAATGCCCTGGCTGCTTTCACCGGAGGACAGCACGCGCACCAGTTTTTTATCTACTAGCAGCTGGCCTTGCTCGGTGCTCACATCAAACTGAAAGCTGGGGGTAGCCTCCGCAAAACCCAGCCGGATGGTGCTGTGGCCACCATCCAGGTTTATCTGCCGGAAGTTGGCGCCCATATCGCGTACTTCAAAATCGGGGCAGTAGCGCACGGCCATATCGAGGCCTTCGCTGAGTTTATCCACACTAAAGCGTGAATAACCCGACGAGCCGCGCAGGTTGCGCACCGTGCCCAGGGCCACATCGCCGTACTTGCTGTGCACGGTTAGGTCCTGCACCGTGCCCATGTCCACGTCTGAGTAATTGGTGCGCAGCTCAATTTTATCGCCTACGTCGAGGCGCAGGCGGGCATAGTCGGCTTCGAGGCTGGCCTGCTTCACGTAGGGCAGGGTCGCATCGCCGTTGGCAATATGCACCACGTTTTGGGTGCCATTGAGGCGGGCGGTGTGCAGCGCGCCGTAGTTGACGGTAAGTTGGGCGGAGCCCTGCCAGTCGCCGGCCAGCGTCACATCCGCAAAGGAAGTAGTGAGGTGCAACGCTGTGGTAGCGGGCAACCACACGGTATAATTGACCTCGTAGCGGCAGCCAGCGCCGCTGCATTTGCCTTTCAGCCCCGGCCCAAACTGCGAGCTAACGGCCACGCCGCCTGTGCGGGCATCGTAGTCGAGCCACTGCACGCTCAGGCCATCTAGTAGCTGGGTGGCGCCAGCCGGCGTTTCGGCGCGGGCTATGAGCTCAGCTTCGACCTTCATTTCGGTCTTATTCCAAGTGTTTATTCGCACGCGGCCGTAGCGCGTGTCCAAGGAGAACGGCTGGCCGGTCTTTGCTACCTGAAAGCGACGGCTGTAGCGACGGCGCTGCTCAATGGGCGGCACGGTTTGCTCCTGGCTCGGCTGTGCAGCCGGCGCCTCTTGCAGTGCTGGCACTTGCGGAGCTTGCCCGCTACTAGTGCTTGGCGCTACGTAATAATTCAGTTGCCCCCGCTCGTCCTTGGTATCGGGCACAGCCTGTGCCTCTGCCAGGCGGCCAGTCAGGGCCATCCCTACCCCCAGCACGAACGTCAGGCAGGGCTTAGCGGTCATTGCGATGCACCATAATGTTGTCGGCTAAGACGCGGCTATCGGCCAGGACGTATTCGCCAGCATTGCCCGCCTCCGCTAGCGCCGATTGGTCGGCGCCGTGTAGCTCCAATTGCCGGTCCAAAATATCGAGTCTGATTTGCAGATTACGGTTCATGGCCGTCAGCACTACTTCGGGCTGCGGGTGGCGGGGCAGTTCACGCTTTAATTGCTGGTAACTCGAGTCGAGGCCCACCAGCTCGCGCGCCCATTCGGCCGTAGCCGCCGGAGCTAACTGGCCCAGCTGCGCCTTGCGGTCCGTGAGCTGGGCGATGTAGTAGCGTTCCATGCCATGCACTGCCGTGTCGAGGCGCGCATCCACGCCGGGGCCGCCTTGGCTAGCGGCCAGCACCGTAGCATCGGGGCCGAGGTACAGCGCCGCATCGGTGGCAGCACTGGGCTGCGCTGGCGTAGCCTGGTCGGCCACTACCAAAGCGTGCTTCGACTTCCACACCTCCCCTACCCCTGCCGCTACTACTAGCAGGGCCAGCGCCAGCGCGGCGCCGTAGCGTTGCCACCGGGCACCGCTGGTACGCTGCGCCCGCAGCACAGGGCGCGGCTTATCGCCTACCCCCGCTTCGGGGGCAGAGATGCTCATTACTGGCGTTTCTGCCTGGGTGGGCGTTTCGCCGTGCAATTGCTTTTCGAGCGCCGCCCACAACTCGGGACGCGGCTCGTGCAGGTCGAAGTCGGCTCGGTGCCGCTCCGCGTATTTTTCTAGCGAATAAGGATTGATAGGTTCCATAAATAAATAGCACCCCGTTGCTGCCCAGATTACTGCGAGGGCTGGGCTAATACGGTTACCCGGCTGCAAAAGCCGGCAGAAAAGGGTGGGGAAGGATGAGAAGATGAATGAGATATCACTAAGCCAGCTCGTTAGCTAGCTTAAGCCGCGCTGCAAAGCCAGTTCGCGCAGGCGGGTGCGAGCCCGGCTGTACTGCGACTTTGAGGTTGACTCCGTAATGCCGAGAATTCCGGCGATTTCGAGGTGGTCGTAGCCCTCTAGCAAATACAGTGACAATACCACGCGGTAGCCATCGGGCAGCTCCTGAATGCAGCGCCGCAGCACATCGGCGCGGTACTGTTGCTCGTCGGCCTCCTCGCCAGCGTGGGGGGTAGGGCCGTCGGCGGGGGTGTCTTCGTGGTGAAAATCTTCGAGCGGTACTAGCTGCAAGCGGCGCTGCCGCAGGCAATTGATGCTTTTATTAACAACTATCCGCTTGAGCCAGGCCCCAAACGACGAATCGCCCTTGTACCCGTTTAGCTCGCGAAAGGCACTCAGAAACGACTCTTGCAACACATCCTCCGCCTCGGCATAGTCGCCCGTGATGCGCAGTGCGGCATTGAACATGGCTTTCGAGTAGCGCCGGTACAGCTCGGCTTGCGCCTGGCGGTCATTTACGCGGCACCGCTCGACCAGCGGGGCATTGATATCGATATACGCAACGGCTTCCATAGGCAACTCTTAGCTGGGGATAGGCGTAAAGGTCGGGTACTTGCTGAATACTAGCTAACAGACAACAGCTTTCGGCGTGAGGTTGCACTTGCGGCCCCGAATGCATGATAGCCAAGCCGCTACATACTAGTTCGCTGCTGCAGTAGCCGCACGATGAGGCCCGTCCAGCCGGTTTGGTGGCTGGCACCCAGGCCGCGCCCACTATCTCCGTCAAAGTATTCGTGAAAGAGCAGGTAGTCCCGGAAGTGCGGGTCGTTTTGCAATGGCCCGGCGGGCCCAAAAGCTGGCCGGTGGCCATCGGCATTCTTAAGCAGCAACTTGGCCAAGCGCTCCGACAGCGCCGTGGCAATTTCGGCCAGCGTGTGCAGGTTGCCCGAGCCCGTGGGGTATTCTACCTTAAAACCGTCGCCGTAGTGCGAATGAAAGCGCTGCAACGATTCAATAATCAAGTAATTCACGGGAAACCAGACCGGACCGCGCCAATTAGAGTTGCCTCCAAACATATCAGAATCTGACTCGCCCGCCACGTAGGCCACTTCGAACCTATCTTCTTCGGTTTCGAATTCATACGGGTGGTCGAGGTGGTAGCGCGACAGCGACCGAATGCCGTGTTCGGAGAGAAATTCAGTTTCGTCTAGCATCCGGGTGAGCACGCTCTTAAGGCGGCTGCGGCGCATTAAGCCCAGCAAATGGCTGGTGCTTTTGCCCGGCTCCTGCCAGCGGCTCACTAGCTGGGCCAAATGGGGCCGGTGCTGCACCAGCCACTGCGCCCGCGCCGCAAACTGTGGCAAGGCTTCCAGCAGCTCATCATCCACTACCTCCACGGCAAACAATGGAATCAGCCCCACCATCGACCGGATGCGCATGTGCGTGCGCGAGTCATCGGGCGCGTGCAGCACATCGTAGTAGAACTGGTCCTGGTCATCCCAAAGGTTAAACCTGCCGCCGCCACTGCGCGTCATGGCGTAGGCAATGTACAGGAAGTGTTCGAAGAACTTGGTGGCCATTTCCTGGTACACCGGGTTGGTCTTGGCCAACTCCATTGCTATGCGCATTAAGTTGAGGGCAAACATGGCCATCCAACTAGTGCCGTCGCTCTGCTCAATTTTGCCACCCGTGGGCAGCGGTGCCGAGCGGTCAAAAACGCCAATATTGTCCATGCCCAAAAAGCCGCCCTCAAAAATGTTGCGCTCGTCGCGGTCCTTGCGGTTCACCCACCACGTAAACGTCATCACAAGCTTCTGAAAAACGGCCTCCAGGAATGCATTGTCGCCGTAGCCGCCGTTGAGCTTGCGGTCCATCTGGTACACGCGCCAAGTGGCCCAGGCGTGCACTGGCGCGTTCACATCTTCAAACTTCCATTCGTAGGCCGGCATTTGGCCATTAGGGTGCAAGTAGCCGTCCTGGCACAACAGGCGTAACTGCTGCTTAGCAAAATCGGCGTCTATCATCGCCAGCGGCAAGCAGTGAAACGCCAGGTCCCAAGCGGCATACCACGGGTACTCCCACTTATCGGGCATCGAGATGATGTCGGCGTTGTGCAAGTGCCGCCACGTCGAGTTGCGGCCATGCAGGCGCTCTGCCGGGGGGGTAGGGCGAGCCGGGTCGCCATCGAGCCACTGGCTGACATCGTAGTAATAATACTGCTTGCTCCACAGCATGCCCGCGAATGCCTGCCGCTGTACCAGGCGCGCGTCTGGCTCCGTCACAGCTTCCTGCACGCAGTCGTAAAACACCTCGGCTTCGTCCCGGCGGTCAGCAAATACTTGGTCAAAATCCGCAAAGGGCGCTTCGTGCACAGGCTGGCTCAAACGTACCCGCACTACTTGCGCCTGGCCGGGTGCTACTACCAGGGTATAGTGTGCCGCCGCCTTTGTACCCTCCTGGGCTGGGTTAATAGCCGCTTTGTCGCCCGCTATCACATAGTCGTTTATCCCGTCTTTGAAGTATTTGCCCTTTGCGGTCTCCTCCCCTAGCAAAACCGGATTCGTCTCGTTCTCGCAAAAAAGCAGGTCTGGGCGCTGGTCACAATAAAACTGATACTGCCCAAGGGCTTGGTGGCTGGCCACTATTGCATCAGTTGAAGCGCTGCATAGCTTGGGCTTGTGGTCGTCGTAGCCCAGTGTCCAAGTATTGCGAAACCATAGCTGGGGTAGCACATGCAGGGTAGCAACTTCCGCACCTCGGTTGTGCACTGAGATTTGGATGAGAATATCTTCCGGCCCAGCTTTCGCATATTCAATAAAGACATCGAAATACCGGTTTTCGGCAAAAATCCCCGTATCCAGCAGTTCATACTCAGGCTCTGACTTAGTACGCTTGGCGTTTTCTTCTAGTAGCTCCTCATATGGAAAAGCCTGCTGCGGGTACTTATACAGCATTTTCATATAAGAATGGGTCGGCGTACTGTCGAGGTAATAGTACAGCTCTTTCACGTCCTCACCGTGGTTGCCTTGCCCATTGGTAAGGCCAAATAGACGTTCTTTCAACTGGCCATCTACCCCATTCCAAAGCCCGACCCCAAAGCATAGCTGCTGTTGGTCGTCGCTGAGACCACCAATGCCTTCTTCTCCCCAGCGGTAGGCGTAGGCACGCGCCATATCATGCGCGATATATTCCCAGGCATTACCATCAGCACTATAATCTTCGCGCACGGTCCCCCACTGGCGCTCGGTGAGGTAGGGACCAAATTTTTTCCAAGCTACCAAGGAGTTATTGGCAGCGGCCAAGCGTCGTTGTTCTTCCATAAGGGGGTACATAGGGCTAGCGTTGCGCTAGCAGCTAGTAGAATTGGGTACTACATACTGCCTGCCCATGCACACAGTTGCTCTAGCAGCACCTCTAGCCCCGAAACAGGAGATTGTTCGGCTTGGGTAATAGACCCTCAGCGGTGTTAACTATCAATCGTTTCCCACCTCTATTAAGGAGCAGTTAGGAAAGTCCTAAAAACAAAGAAGGGACGCGCCTTGCGGCACGTCCCTTCTTTAAAACCTAATTTAAAACTACTCGGCCTTCTCAGCTTCCTCACGGGTTTCACCGTTAGTTAGCGTGTCGGTAGCCGTATCAGCCGGAGCCTCTTGGGTAGTAGCAGCTGGAGCATCGGTTACTACAGCGGCCGATGTGCCAGCTTCGTTGCCAGCCGCTTCAGCCTTACCACCACGACGGCGCGAACGGCGCGTAGTGGTCGATTTGGCTTCGGTAGCGTTTTTAGCTTCGAGCAGCGTCTCGTTGAAGTCGACCAGCTCGATGATGCACATATCAGCGTTGTCACCTTGGCGGGTAGCACTTAGCTTCAGGATGCGGGTATAGCCACCGGGACGGTTCGCGATTTTCTCAGCTACCGAACCGAACAGCTCTTTCAGCGTCTCTTTGCTTTGTAGGGTAGCAAACACGGTCCGGCGCGAGTGCGTCGTGTCGTCTTTTGCCTTAGTTAGTAGGGGCTCAATGTACTGGCGTAGAGCCTTAGCTTTAGCCACCGTAGTGGTTACGCGCTTGTGCATAATCAGCGCCGAAGCCATGTTCGACAACATCGCGTGGCGGTGGGCGGTAGTACGGCCCAAGTGGTTGATTTTTTTACCGTGTCTCATCGGACAAAATGGTTAAATGCTACGCTTGCGGAAAAGGACCACGGCGGGTGGCTAGAACCTCATTAGAACCCCAATCCCTAGGGCGCAGCGGGTAAATAAAAAATGGATATAAAAAATTGCTGGCTGCTAATCTCCTCACCCGAGGCAATCAGCAGCCAGCAATTCAGGCAATTCTAGTCTTCGTCGAGGCGATATTTGCCGAGGTCCATACCAAAGTGCAGACCTTTCTCCTCTACGAGGTTCTCTAATTCAGTTAAACTCTTCTTACCGAAGTTGCGGAACTTCATCATGTCAGCCATATCGAGCTGTACCAATTCGCCCAGCGTTTTGATATCAGCGGCTTTCAGGCAGTTGTAAGCGCGCACCGACAGGTCCATCTCGCCAAGCGAGGTTTTTAGCACCTTGCGCATCGCGAGGGTTTCCTCATCAATCGGCTCGGCAGCTGCCGGACGGTTGCCGCTCAGCTGAATCGTGCTGTCCGAGAACAACATGAAGTGTTGAATCAGGATATTAGCTGCACCTTTCAGCGCCTCCTCCGGATGAATCGAACCGTCAGTCTGGATTTCAATCAGCAAACGCTCGTAGTCAGTTTTCTGCTCTACACGCGTGTTTTCAATGCTGTATTTCACGTTCTTAATAGGCGTGTAAATAGCATCAATCGCAATCTGACCGAAAACCTGGTCGGCAGGCTTGTTTTCATCAGCCGGTACGTAGCCACGGCCACGCGCAATGGTCAACTCAAACTCTAACTCTTTAGCGGGGTCTAGGTTGCAGATAACCAGCTTTGGGTTCAGAATTTGGAAGCCCACAGCAAACTTGCCGATGTCGCCAGCGGTAAACGTATCCTGACCGCTCACGCGCACCGTAATCTTGTCCTCAATGGCGTCGCTGATTTTCTTGAAGCGCACCTGCTTGAGGTTCAAAATGATTTCGGACATGTCCTCAATCACTCCTTCAATCGTCGAAAACTCGTGCAGCACCGAAGTCGTACGCACCGACGTAATGGCGAAGCCCTCTAGCGACGACAGCAGAATGCGACGCAGCGCATTCCCAATCGTAACGCCGTAGCCCTTCTCCAGAGGCTTGAATTCAAACGAACCAGTGAAGTCGTCGGATTTCTCCATCACCACTTTCTCCGGCATCTGAAAAGCTAAGATTGACATATGTGGGGCAGTTAATTATGTAACAGGAAAAGCAAGCCTTGAGCTTGCCTTAGTACTTGGTAGCCAGCCATAACCGTAATCGGGTCATTTTGGTGCCGCCACAATTCAAATTCAACTTGGATTGTTAAGCGCAGCCCCAGCTTAGCACAAGTGCGGCCCGAACCAAGTCCGGGCCGCACCACTGTGCCAAATATTACTTCGAATACAGTTCGACGATGAGCTGCTCCGAGATTTTCTCGGGGATAAGCTCACGCGACGGCATGTTGGTGAATTTGCCCACCATCTCTTTGCCGTCCCACTCCAGCCACGAGAACTGACGCGAGTTGCGCACCGTCAGGCTAGTAGTGATAGCTTCAAGCGACTTCGATTTCTCGCGAACCCCAACTTGGTCGCCAGGACGCAGCTTGTACGAAGGAATGTTTACTACTTCACCATTTACCGTGATGTGCTTGTGCGACACCAATTGGCGAGCTGCACGGCGGGTGCTAGCGATGCCAAAACGATAAACCACGTTGTCCAAACGCGACTCCAACAAGCCAAGCAGGTTGTCGCCGGTAATGCCGGGCAGTACCGCTGCTTTGTGAAACAGGTTCTCGAAGTACTTCTCAAGTACGCCGTATAGGTATTTAACCTTTTGCTTCTCCATCAACTGGACAGCATATTCCGACTGCTTCTTGCGGCGGCCACGACCATGCTGGCCGGGGGGATAGTTCTTTTTGTTGAGCGCTTTGCTCGGACCGAAAATCGGCTCCGAAAAGCGACGGGCGATTTTGGCGGTAGGGCCAGTATAACGTGCCATGTGGTATTACTAACAGAAATGAAAAATCAAACGCGGCGACGCTTAGGCGGGCGGCAGCCGTTGTGCGGCAGCGGCGTCACGTCGCGGATGGTCGTCACTTCAATGCCCACGTTACCTAGTGCGCGGATAGCCGACTCACGGCCAGCACCCGGGCCTTTCACGAAGATTTCGGCTTTGCGCATACCTAAGTCATGGGCTACTTTGCCGCAATCCGTAGCTGCCATTTGAGCAGCATAGGGAGTGTTTTTCTTCGAGCCCCGGAAGCCCATTTTACCGGCCGAAGCCCAGGAAATAACCTGGCCATTCGAATTGGTAACCGAGATGATAATATTGTTAAAGGAGGCGCGGATGTGGACTTGGCCCACCTGCTCCACCACGACAAGCCGCTTTTTGGCTTTGTCTTTTCTTTTTTGTGCCATTTGGTTATCGCTAAAACACGGCAGGTGTTGTTCTCCCTACCCCTTTGCCCATAAGTAAGGGGGTAGGAAGGACGATTGCCGCTATGAATTATTTCGTTGCTTTCTTCTTACCAGCAACAGTCTTGCGCTTGCCCTTACGGGTACGCGAGTTGTTTTTGGTGTGCTGGCCACGAACTGGCAAGCCTTTGCGGTGACGCAGGCCGCGGTAGCAGCCGATATCCATCAGGCGCTTAATGTTGAGCTGAATTTCTGAGCGCAGAACGCCTTCGGTCTTATGCTCAGCCGCGATGATGGCGCGAACCTCGCCAGCTTCAGCCTCTGTCCAATCTTTCACTTTCTTGTTGGTGTCGATACCAGCTTTAGTTAGGATTTTAACCGAGTTGCTCCGGCCAATGCCGAAAATGTAAGTCAGGGCGATTTCGCCGCGCTTGTTGTCCGGGATGTCTACCCCTGCGATACGAGCCATAGTGGTTGTGAGATGTTTGCGGACCAGAAAGCCCGGCAGCGGCTTGGAAGGCGACCCAGCGATAAAAAGTTCACTGAGTCAGTACCCAAGGCTCCGGGTTTCTGAAAATTGATTTAGCCCTGACGCTGCTTAAAGCGAGGGTTCTTCTTGTTGATAACGTAGAGCTTGCCGTTGCGACGGATGATTTTGCAATCAACGCTACGTTTCTTCACCGAGGTTTTTACTTTCATGACCTTGAAAAGAACGAAAAAAATTACTTGTAACGATACTTAATGCGGCCTTTCGACAAGTCGTAAGGCGACATTTCGAGCTTTACCTTGTCGCCGGGCAGAATCTTGATGTAGTGCATCCGCATCTTGCCCGATATATGGGCAATCAGCTGGTGGCCATTTTCCAATTCCACGCGAAACATGGCGTTAGAAAGGGCTTCGAGGATGGTACCGTCCTGCTCGATGGAGGCTTGTTTTGCCATAAGGGCTATTGCAGTGCTTTTTCTATGTATTCAAACGAGGTCAGAATTTCTGCCTTGTCTTTCCTAACAACAACCGTGTGCTCAAAGTGCGCAGCTGGCTTTTTATCACGCGTCCGGATAGTCCAACCATCCTTCTCTTGCACCACGTCCTTCTTACCAAGTGTTACCATCGGTTCGATGGCGAGGGTCATGCCAGTTTGTAGAAGTGGTCCTGAGCCCCGCTTGCCATAGTTTGGCACCTCAGGCTTTTCGTGAAGCTTAGCCCCAACTCCATGTCCTACCAATTCGCGTACTACACCGTAGCCCTTGGTAGACACATAGTTTTGAATGGCATAGCTAATATCCCCAACACGGTTGCCAACCACAGCCTGCTCGATACCTTTATACAACGATGCTTCAGTTTCCTTTAGCAACTGTCGTACTTCCGGTGACACCTCCCCAATTGGATAAGTGTAGGCACTATCTGCGTGATAGCCATTGAGGAATACCCCGCAGTCTACCGTCAGGATGTCCCCGCTTTTCAGCGGTTCATCGGTAGCAAACCCGTGCACTACTACCGAGTTCGGGCTCAGGCAGCAGCTATATGGAAAACCATATAATCCTTTGAACGAAGGGGTAGCTCCGTGGTCGCGAATGAACTCTTCGGCACGGCGGTCTAACTGCCGCGTCGTGACTCCTTCGCGCACCAGCGTAGCTACCTCGCCGTGGGTACGCGCCAGTAGTTGCCCAGCAGCACGCATTAAGTCTATTTCTTCTTCAGTCTTAAACAGAATAACACCAGTTGCCATTTTGCTATCTTACGAGGCAATAGCTATCGGTTGCGAAGGCCGACCACGCAATTTGCCCGATTTCATCATGCCATCGTAGTGACGCATCAGCAGATAGCTTTCTACTTGGTTGAGCGTATCAAGTACCACGCCTACCATAATGATAAGCGAAGTCCCTCCGTAAAACAATGAAAGCGGACGCGTAACCCCTAATAGTAGGGCTAGAGTAGGAAAAATGGCAATGAGAGCCAGCGCCACGGCGCCCGGTAATGTCACCCGCGTCAGAATTTCGTCAATAAACTCCGATGTGTCGCGGCCCGGTTTTACGCCCGGCACGAAACCACCACTCCGCTTTAGGTCGTCCGCAATCTGATTTGGGTTAACGCTAATAGCAGTATAGAAGTAAGTGAAGATGACAATTAACAGCGCGAATACCGTATTGTACACCCAATGTTCAGGCGAGAAATACGCAGCAATTGTTGCAGCCAAGTCACTATTCTTATCCCAAGCCGAAGCAGCAATACTCGGCACGAACATCAGCGACTGAGCGAATATGATAGGCATAACGCCAGCGGCATTAACCTTTAACGGAATGAACTGACGTTGCGCGTCGAGTTGCGTAGCACCACCTACCTGCTTAGCATATTGCACTGGAATGCGGCGAACAGCTTGCGTCAGCACGATTACGGCCATTACTACTAAGAACAGAACCACTAGTTCTAGCAGGAAAATCAACGACTTATTGACGCCTTTAGCAGCAGCCTCGCCGATGAGAGCGCCGGGGAGGCGCGACACGATACCAATCATGATAATCATGGAAATACCGTTGCCGATGCCTTTATCGGTGATTTTCTCACCCAGCCACATGCAAAACAGCGTGCCCGCCGTGATGATGAGCATGGTCGAGATGGTGAAGAAGGTACCGGGAGTAATAATGGCCTCGGCATTAATCGTCGCCAAGAAACCCACAGACTGTGCCATCACAATCGGGATGGTAAGCACTCGGGTGTATTGGTTGATTTTTTTCCGGCCTGACTCGCCTTCTTTCTGAAGCTTTTGGAAATAAGGTACAGCTATTGTGAGCAACTGCAACACAATAGAAGCCGAGATATAAGGCATAATACCCAGCGCGAAAATCGACGCGTGGCTAAATGCTCCACCAAGCAGAGTATCCAGAATACCGAATACACCGCCTGTGCCTTGCTTCAAACGCGTAGGGTCCACGCCGGGCAATACTACGTAGCAGCCCAGCCGGTAGATAGCAATGAAAAACAGCGTATTGAGGATTCGCGTACGCAAATCCTCAATCGCAAAAATATTCTTTATCGTGTTGATAAACTTATTCATTGCTCGTGTTTAGCAGTTACAGCGTAACAACTTTGCCACCAGCCTTTTCGATAGCCTCAACGGCCGATTTCGAGAAAGCGTGAGCGTGTACTTCCAAAGCAGTGGTGAGTTCACCACGGCCGAGGATTTTGATTTTGGCGTTCTTCGACACCAGACCAGCGCCTACGAAGTAAGCTTGGTCCATCGAAGTTACGGCACCACCTTCGAGCAGACTCTGAAGCACGTCCAGGTTGATGCCTTTAAACTCCACGCGGTTGATGTTCGTGAAACCGAACTTCGGCACACGGCGCTGCAAAGGCATTTGACCGCCTTCAAAGCCCGACTTGCGCGAGTAGCCCGAGCGCGACTTGGCACCCTTGTGACCACGGGTAGCGGTACCGCCGCCGCCCGAGCCTTCACCACGACCGAGACGCTTGTTGTTGCGCGTTGCGCCAGCGGCGGGTTTTAGATTGGAAAGATTCATGACTGGGATAAACGCTTACAGTTCGGTTACTTCCAGCAGGTGCTGAATCGACTTTACCATGCCCAGGATGCTGGGATTGGCTTCGTGCGTAGCAGTGCTGTTCATTTTATTGAGGCCGAGGGCCTCCACGGTACGCTTCTGACGCTCGGGGCGGTCAATAGCGCTGCGCACGAGCTTTACTTGAATCTGTGGCATGGTCATACTAACCGTTAAATACGCGAGCGAGTGAAATACCACGAGCCTGAGCAATTTGCATTGGGTCGCGCATTTTAGCAAGAGCAGCAAAGGTAGCCTTTACCACGTTGTGGGGGTTCGACGAGCCTTTCGACTTAGCCAGTACGTCTTTGATACCAGCCGATTCGAATACGGCGCGCATGGCACCGCCAGCAATTACGCCCGTACCAGCCGCAGCGGGCTGCACGAGTACGAAACCTCCACCATAGCGGCCTTCCATTACGTGAGGAACGGTGTGCTTGTATAGCGGCACTTTCACCACGTTTTTGCGAGCGTCGTCAATGCCTTTGGCAATGGCGTCGGTTACCTCGTTGGCTTTGCCCAGGCCGTAGCCTACGTTGCCTTTGCCGTCGCCTACCACTACGATAGCCGAGAAGCTGAAGCGACGACCACCTTTCACCACTTTGGCTACACGGTTGATGGCTACTACTTTCTCTTTGAAATCCGAATCGCCCTGTACCGAGCTATCGTTGCCGCGGCCACCGCGGTCGTTGCCGCGACGGTCGTTGCCGCCCCGGTTGTTGCCACCGCGGTCGTTTCCACCAGGAGCGCCACCACGGTTGTTGTTGTTATACTCTGCCATGATGCCTTAGAAATTGAGGCCGCCTTCGCGGGCTCCTTCAGCTAGTGATTTAATACGACCGTGATACAGGTAGCCCGAGCGGTCGAACACCACTTTCGTGATGCCAGCCTCTTGCGCCTTGGCGGCGATTTCGCGGCCTACGGCGGCGGCCAGAGCCACTCCGTTACCACCTTCGGCGGTTACCTTTTTCGACGAAGCGGCAGCCAGCGTGCGGCCAGCCGTGTCGTCAATAATCTGGGCATAGATGCCCGTGTTGGAGCGGAACACCGACAGGCGCGGGCGCTCCGACGTACCGGACACTTTCGTGCGGATGATGCGCTGAATGCGCTTCCGGCGGGATGCTTTATCGAAAGCCATGATACTAGATTACTTTTTAGCGGCAGTCTTGCCGGCTTTACGACGAACAATCTCACCCACAAAGCGCACGCCTTTGCCTTTGTAAGGCTCTACTTTCCGCAACGAGCGGATTTTGGCGGCTACCTGACCGATAAGCTGCTTATCAATGCTATTCAGGGTAACAATGGGGTTTTTACCTTTTTCAGTAACGGCGGTAGCTGATACTTCAGGAGGCATAGCCAGATACACGTTGTGCGAGTAGCCAAGCGACAATTCCAATGATTTACCAGCGATGGTGGCTTTATAGCCTACACCTACCAACTCAAGCTTGTGCTCGTAGCCGGTGTTAACGCCAGTAATCATGTTGTTGATGAGCGAGCGGTACAGGCCATGCATAGCTTTGTGGCGCTTTTGCTCCGTAGGGCGGGTCACCACTACGTTACCATCTTCCATAGCTACCGCGATGTCGCGGTCTACAGCCTGGGTCAAGGTGCCTTTCGGGCCTTTCACCGTTACGGTGTTCTCGTTGTCGACCGATACCTGCACGCCAGCGGGCAGTGCAATCGGCAGTTTACCAATGCGGGACATATAGATACTAGGGCTTAGCGGTTAGTACACGTAGCACAGCACCTCGCCGCCCACGTTCTCGTTTTTAGCCTCCTTCTCGGTCATTACCCCTTTCGAGGTCGATAGGATGGCGATGCCCAAACCACTCAATACGCGGGGCAGGTTGTCGGCCGCGCGGTATTGGCGCAGGCCGGGCGTGCTCACGCGGTCCAGCTTAGTGATAGCGGGAGCCTTCGTAGTGGGGTTGTACTTCAGGGCGATTTTAATCACACCTTGGGCCGAAGTATCATCAAAACGGTAGCTCTGAATGTAGCCCTTGTGATAGAGCACTTTCGTGATTTCCTTTTTAATGTTGCTGGCCGGGATTTCCACTACCCGGTGGTTCGCCTTAAGGGCGTTACGCAACCGGGTGAGGTAATCGGCAATCGGGTCAGTATTCATTTAGTTTAAATAGGCCCTGGTTATGGGACCGCAAAGATAAGAAAATTTCGACGCACTAGCTACTGCCGTACAACGAAATTTCAGTTAAGACTACTGGGCTCGGCTGTCGGGGCCGGCCCATGGTTTCTTTCGGCAACCTGCCAAATGAGTGGGTGAACCCACGGTGTACCTTAAGCTTTTTCGGGGTGCAAAGGTAGCAGGAAGTCTGGCACTTATGCAAGGAGCTAGGCAAATTTTATTCCTTATCCCTCTCCTAGCCCAAAGAAAATTCCCAAGCCAAGGTCCAAAAACCTCAACTTGGGAATCAATTCTTAGCAGCTTACTAGACTACCAGCTCGACTTGGTCACGCCGGGAATCTTACCAGCCAGCGCCATTTCGCGGAAGCGAACGCGGCTGATGCCAAACTTACGCATGTAGCCACGGGGGCGGCCATCAATCATGTCGCGGTTGTGCAGACGTACGGGCGACGCGTTGCGGGGCAGCTTGTCGAGGCCAGCGTAGTCGCCGGCAGCTTTCAGTGCCTTACGCTTATCAGCGTAGCGGGCTACCAGGGCAACGCGCTTGCGGGCCCGGGCTTTGATGGATTCTTTAGCCATTATTCAGCTTCCTTTTTAGCGTTGGCGAAGGGCATACCGAAAGCACGGAGCAGCTCATAGCTCTGCTCGTCGTTTTCGGCCGTCGTTACGAAGGTGATATCCATACCAGAGATGCCTTTGATTTTATCAATCGAAATCTCGGGGAAGATAATCTGCTCCTTCACGCCAAGGGTATAGTTACCCCGGCCGTCGAAGCCCTTGTCGTTGATGCCTTTGAAGTCCCGTACACGGGGCAAGGCAACCGTCAAGAGACGGTCCAGGAATTCGTACATCCGCTCGCCGCGCAGCGTAACGCGCGCACCGATGGGCATACCTTCCCGGAGTTTGAAGTTCGAAACTGAGCGCTTAGCAATGGTTGGAACAGCTTTCTGACCAGTAATGGTCGTCAGCTCCTCTACCCCGTTGTCAACCAATTTCTTGTCAGCAACAGCGGCACCGATGCCCCGGTTGATGCAGATTTTGGTGATGCGCGGTACCTGCATGATGCTCTTGAACTGGAATTTCTCCTGGAGCGCGGGTACTACTTCTTTCTGATATTTATCTTTTAGTCGAGCCATTATCGTAACGAATTAAGCGTTGGCCGAATCAACCTTCTTCACGTTCGACACGTGCATGGGGCTCTCGATTTTGGTAATGCCACCCTGGGGGTTCTTGGCACTCGGCTTGTTGTGCTTCGTTACCAGGTTCAGGCCTTCTACGATAACGCGCTGCGTAGAGCGGTTTACCGATTTGATGGTGCCGGTTTTGCCGCGCTCGTCGCCGGCAATAACCTTCACGAGGTCGCCGGATTTCACGTGCAGTTGCACGACCGGGGCTTTTGCTTTGGTTGCCATTGGTTAGATTACTTCGGGGGCCAGCGATACGATTTTCATGAACTGCTTCTCGCGCAATTCGCGGGCTACTGGCCCGAAGATGCGCGTGCCGCGGGGCTCGTCGTTGTTGTTGAGCAGTACGGCCGCATTGTCATCGAAGCGGATGTAAGAACCATCTTTACGACGGATTTCTTTCTTCACGCGCACGATAACAGCCTTGCTAACAGTACCTTTCTTGGCATTGCCCGAAGGAATAGCCGACTTGATAGCTACCACGATTTTATCACCAACCGTAGCGTACTTCTTGCCCGTGCCACCCAGTACGCGGATGCAGAGCACTTCCTTGGCACCGCTATTGTCGGCTACCGTGAGGCGGGATTCTTGCTGTATCATCGTTCAGGATTATTTAGCACGTTCAACAATTTCAACCAAGCGCCAGCGCTTGGTCTTGCTCAGGGGGCGGGTGCTCATGATACGCACCAGGTCACCTTCGCCACACTCGTTTTTCTCGTCGTGGGCGTGGAACTTGGTGGTCTTGCTCACGAACTTGCCGTAAATCGGGTGCTGGTGTTTTGCAACTACCGCAACCGTGATGGACTTATCCATCTTGCTGCTGGTCACCTTGCCCACAATCTCCTTGCGCATGTTGCGGTCCGAAGCGTTGTCGTGAGCCGGCAACAGGTTTTCTTGAGTCGGTTCCATTACTAAGCTTTGTTAGAAGCCTGCTCATTGTTCCGACGCGAAACTTCCGTTTGCAGGCGAGCAACGGTTTTGCGGTTGGCCTTCAAGCGGCCGGGGTTTTCGAGCGGGCTGATAGCGTGCGCAAAGCGCATCTGCTGGCCGTTGGTTTGCTCGGTTTTTAGCTGAGTGCGCAGGTCTTCTACCGACAGGGCGCGGATTTCTTCGTTTTTCATCGGATTAAGCAACGTTCTCTACGTAGTCGCGACGAACTACAAATGAGGTACGAACCGGCAGCTTTTGAGCAGCCAGACGCAGCGACTCTTTTGCGGTTTCGAGGCTAACGCCGTCCGATTCAAACATGATTTGGCCAGGCTTCACGCAGGCTACCCAATACTCAGGCGAACCTTTACCCTTACCCATCCGCACTTCAGCAGGCTTTTTGGTAATTGGCTTATCTGGGAAAATGCGAATCCATACTTGCCCTTCGCGTTTCATGGCACGGGTCATGGCAATACGAGCAGCCTCAATCTGGCGAGCCGTAATCCAAGAGATTTCCAGTGACTTAAGCGCGAACGAACCGAAGTCTATGGAGCTGCCGCGGTAGGCTAGGCCTGTTACGCGACCCTTTTGCATCTTGCGATACTTGGTCCTTTTCGGTTGTAACATTTGAGTAAAAAAAGAAAACTTGAAAAATATTAGCAGTGAACCGTACCCTGAACGAAAAGATTCAGGATACGGCTCAGACTAGTTTAATTGCTTAGCGACGAGGACCGCCACCTTGGCCGCCGCGGTTGCCACCGCCAGCGGGGCCACCACCTTGACCACCACGGTTGCCACCGCCACCTTGGCCGCCTTGACCACCACGGGGGCCGCCAGCTGCGCCATCACGGCGCGGGCCACGGTCACCACCACGGTCGCCATCACGACGAGGGCCACGGTCGCGGTCACCATCGCGGCGCGGGCCACGGTCGTTGCCGCGTCCACCTTCGCCACCTTGCTGACCAGCAGGCACTTGGTTGGGCGAGAGGTCGGGCTTGCCGAATACTTCACCGCGCATTACCCACACCTTGATGCCGATTTTGCCGTACACCGTCTGGGCTTCCGACAGAGCATAGTCGATGTCGGCGCGCAACGTGTGCAGCGGGGTACGACCTTCTTTGTATTGCTCCGAGCGCGCAATCTCGGCACCACCTAAGCGGCCACCGCACTGAATTTTGATGCCTTCAGCACCAGCCCGCATAGCAGCCTGAATAGACATCTTCATGGCGCGACGGAACGAGATACGAGCAGCCAACTGCTGAGCGATGCTCTCACCTACTAGGCGAGCGTCCAGCTCAGGGCGCTTAATCTCGAAGATGTTGATTTGAACGTCCTTCTTGGTGATTTCCTTGAGTTCGTCCTTAATCTTATCAACCTCCTGGCCGCCTTTACCGATTACCACACCCGGACGAGCCGTGTTGATGGTGATGGTAATCCGCTTCAGGGTACGCTCGATAACGATGCGCGAGATACCGCCCTTTTGGATACGGGCGTTGATGTACTTGCGAATTTTCTCGTCTTCAACGAGTTTGTCGGCAAAATCCTTGCCGCCGTACCAGTTTGAGTCCCAGCCTTTAATAACGCCGAGTCGGAAACCAACGGGATTTACTTTCTGTCCCATGATAAATTAAGCGTTGGCGGGGGTTTCAGTGGGGGTAGCAGCTGCGAGGCGCGTCAGAGCATTCAGCTCTTTCTTCGACATCTGCGACTCACGCTGCGGACCAACCGTCAGCGTGATGTGGTTCGAGCGTTTGCGGATGCGATGACCACGGCCCTGGGGGGCGGGGCGCAGACGCTTCAACTGACGTCCTTCATCTACCGAAATCTCGGTTACACAAAGGTTGGCGTCTTCGATGCGCTCCTCGGGGTTCTTCTGCTGCCAGTTGGCCAAGGCCGACAAAAGCAACTTCTCAACCTTCTCGGCACCCGAGTTGGCTTCAAAGCGAAGCAGACCGAGGGCCTGGGTTACGCGCTTGCCGCGAACCAGATTGGCTACCAGGCGCATCTTGCGCGGCGAGGTAGGCACGTTACGGAGTTTGGCTACTGCTTCCATCTTAACGCTTGCCTTTATCTTTTTTGGCGACGTGACCACGGAAGTTGCGCGTGGGCGCAAACTCGCCGAGCTTGTGGCCGACCATGTTTTCAGTTACATAGACCGGGATGAACTTGTTCCCGTTGTGGACTGCGAAGGTGTGACCCACGAAGTCAGGCGAAATCATCGAGCGGCGCGACCAAGTCTTTACCACCGATTTTTTGCCAGCGCTTTCCAGCGCTTCTACCTTTTTCTCGAGCCGGAAGTCAATGTACGGCCCTTTTTTGAGTGAACGTGCCATATATTACTTCTTGCCTTTGCGGCTGACAATCAGGTTCTCAGAATACTTGTTCTTGTTGCGGGTCTTCTGACCCTTAGCGAAGATACCGTTACGGCTACGTGGGTGACCACCCGACGATTTACCTTCACCACCACCCATTGGGTGGTCAACAGGGTTCATGGCTACACCACGAACGCGGGGACGACGACCAGCCCAACGGTTGCGACCGGCTTTGCCCATCACCACGTTCATATGGTCACCGTTCGATACCGTACCAACCGTGGCGGTGCAGGTAACAAGTACCATGCGCATCTCGCCGGAAGGCAGCTTAAGGGTAGCGTAACGCTCCTCACGAGCTACGAGCTGGGCGTAGGTGCCAGCCGAGCGAGCGATAGCGGCACCCTGACCGGGCTGCAACTCGATGTTGTGGACGATAGTACCGAGGGGCATCTCGCGGAGCGGCAAAGCATTGCCAACTTCGGGAGCTACACCAGGGCCCGATACGATAACGGTGTCTACATTCAGGCCAGCGGGGGCGATGATGTAGCGCTTCTCGCCGTCGGCGTAGTGCAGCAAGGCAATACGAGCGGTACGGTTGGGGTCGTACTCGATGGTCTTAACCGTGGCCGGAACACCGGCTTTGTCACGCTTGAAGTCCACGATACGATACTGGGTCTTGTGTCCACCGCCGATGTAGCGGTTTGACATTTTACCCGAAGAGTTACGACCACCGCTCTTTTTGAGCGAGGTCAGCAACGACTTCTCCGGCGTCGACGTCGTTAGCTCGTCGAAGGCCGGGGCCACGCGGAAGCGTTGGCCTGGCGTGGTTGGTCTAAGTTTTTTAAGTGCCATTACTAGCTAATTGGGCTTTTGCGGCGAAGGCAATTAGATATTGCCGTAGAAATCGATGATGTCACCGTCCTTCAGGGTCACAACGGCTTTTTTGCCGTGGGCGCGACGACCCGAAACCTGGCCACCTTTGGTAGCCTTCGACTTGATTTTGCCAATCGTGCGCATCGTGTTGATGCTAATCACGCTGACGCCATAAAGCTGCTCGATGTCTTTTTTAATCTGCACCTTGTTAGCCGTGCGTTCCACTTCGAATACGTAGCGGCCGCTTTCGGTGAGGCTAGTAGCCTTCTCGGTGATAATGGGGCGTTTCAGCGTGCTCATTATTCGGCGGAGTTATTAGCGGTCTCGGTATACAGTTGCTCCAGCGAACGCAGGCCATCCTCGCTCAAGAGCAGGGTGTCGGTGTTCAGCAGGTCGTGGGTATTGAGGCCCACGGCGGTCGAAATCTTCACCTTCTGCACGTTGCGGGCGCTGAGGAGCAGGTTTTTGTCGGCAGCTTCGCCAGCCACGTACAAGGTCTTGCGACCGTTGTTGAGCTTCAGGCCATCCAAAACGGCCACGAAGTCCTTCGTGCGGGGCGCACTGAACGCTAGGTTCTCAACCAAAGCTACTTTGCCTTCGCGAGCCAGCACCGAAAGGGCCGACAGACGTGCAACACGCTTGGTCTTCTTGTTCAGTTTGAAGCTGTAGTCACGCGGACGTGGACCGAACATGCGGCCACCACCTACGAACACACCCGACTTCATCGAACCAGCACGGGCACCACCGGTGCCTTTCTGCTTCTTCAGTTTCTTGGTGGTGCGGGCGATTTCGGCGCGCTCCTTCGATTTGTGCGTACCCTGGCGCTGGTTGGCCAGGTACTGCTTCACGTCGAGGTACATGACGTGCTCGTTCGGCTCGTGGCCGAACACGGCGTCGGACAGCGTAACCTTGCGGCCGGTGTCTTCGCCTTTGCTATTGAATACGGACAGTTCCATCTCTAGTAAGCTTAGCAGGTTATTTCTCCAGGTACACGTAGCCATTCTTGGCACCGGGCACCGAGCCGCTCACCAGAATCAGGTTCTTGTCAGCTACAATACGCATCACTTTCAGGTTCTGAATCTTGACGCGGTCGGTGCCCATGCGGCCACCCATGCGCATTCCTTTGAATACGCGCGAAGGCCACGAGCACGCACCGATAGAACCGGGGTGACGCAGACGGTTGTGCTGACCGTGGGTTTGACCACCCACGCCTTGGAAGTTATAGCGTTTTACAACACCCTGGAAACCTTTACCTTTCGAGGTACCTACTACGTCAACAAACTCACCTTCTTCGAACAGCGAGGTTTCAACCGTGCTGCCTAGCGTGAAGGTGGCGATGTCGTCGGTGCGAAACTCAACGAGGCGTTTCTTGGGTGTGGTGCTGGCTTTGGTGAAGTGGCCAGCCAAGGCCTTAGTGGTACGTTTAGCCTTCTTCTCGCCATAAGCGAGCTGAACAGCGTTATAGCCGTCGTTTTCGACAGTTTTAACCTGCGTCACTACGCACGGACCCGCTTCGATGAGCGTGCAGGGAATGTTCTTCCCATCCGGAGTGAAGAGGCTTGTCATACCGATTTTTTTACCGATGATGCCAGGCATTCTAGTGGATATTAAATGACACAAAAAGAAAAGGCCTGAGTGGCCTTTTCGCTAAGGGAGTGCAAAGGTAAGAGTTTTTGTTGGAAAAACCCAAACTGTAGGAGAAATAATTTTCAGCCAAGCTGTTAGCCTTGTTTCGTTTATTAAATACGTAATTATTTATATGTTTAATAAGCAAAATTCTTAACCTCAATACCAACCTTATCGAACTTTTGTTCACTCAAATCAAACGCGATATTTTGTACTATCCCCCTCTTCGGGAGCTAATGAAAGAAGAGCGAAAAAGATACTAATCAAGAGGCCAATGTGACTCTCAAGCGTGTACTCAACTAAAAATGACAAGCTAACAATCAGGTAGATAAGCAAGAATAAAATCTTACCCCGACGCAATGCATACAAAACTGGATAATAAAAACTTATCAGAAAAATTATCAATCCGATTATCCCATAAGCAGCTAAGTTATAAATAAATTGATTATGAGGCAAAACGTAACGGTCAGATTCGATTTCAGGAAACATATAACTGTATTCAATCGCCATTTTATTTGCTAAGCCAATTTTTCCTACCCCTAGCCAAGGATGTTGTCTAATTATTACACTAGCTACCTCATATGAATAGACTCTGGCTGTTACAGAATAGTTATTAGCTGATTGAACTATTGCTATCTGCTCAGTATCTGAGCGCGTATTAATAATTTTATTCTGCAGAGTAGGGAAGAATAAGAGACTAATTCCTGCCAATAAAAAAGCTGAAGTTAATATGGTAAGAACAGCTTTCCAATATCGCATCTGAATTCCAAGCCATCCTATCCAAGCCATTCCTGCTACATACATGCTCACTAAACCACTTCGAACTGCCAGCAGATGTTGAAATAGAAAAAGCAGAATTATTGCAATAGGAATTAATACTCTTTTTAAAAAACTCAGGCTATCACCTTCTCTAATCAGCATTACTAAGCCGACTATCACAGCAATACTAATTAATAGACTAAATCGAATATGGTCAGGCTCAGTCGGCATCACTTTTGATTGCAAATAAATCTTTTCTATTTGTTGAGAATGTAGCAAATAATTAATAGTAGCTCCTAAAGCAGAAAATAAACAACATCCTATCAGTAATAACCAGAGGCATTGTTTATATCGTATTAGCCAATTAGGCAATAAAGAGAAAGCTATTGGCAATAGTAAAAATGGCGACTGAAGAACTAAGTCTTGCCGAACTAGACTATCAGAAAGACTACCCCTAGCAAGAGCACTAAAAATATGCAAGCCGAATACACCAGTTAAACTTAAATAAGGTAGGTATTGACGGTTACGTACTGCATCTGGATGTTTATAAGCATATATGGTACTGGTCAAAAAAAGGCCTGCCACCCCAACACTCGGCAATATCCTTACCCATTCGGCTACAAATAGTCCAATAATCAGCAGAACACACCAAAATGCGCTTACGCGTTGGAAGCTTGCTTCTGAAAAATATTCCTGCATTCAGAAAACACTACTAATTGTTCATTGCGGCACACTTAGTACCATATCCTTTCGCAAAGGTAACCATTATACAATCCCTACCCTTGGCTTAAAATAAGTAACTATTCTATTACTTTATAAGAAGCACTATAGCTTTTGGTTCTCTGCAAATAAAAAAGCCCCATCAGCAAGGGCTAATGGGGCTTTTATTAAGAACTAAGCTCAGACTTTGATTTCAACATCCACACCACTGGGCAATTCCAGTTTCATGAGCGCGTCCACTGTTTTGCTGCTGGTCGAGAAGATGTCAACCAAACGCTTATATGTGCAAAGCTGGAATTGCTCCCGGCTTTTCTTGTTCACGTGGGGCGAACGCAATACGGTATACTTCTCTTTCTCCGTAGGTAACGGAATAGGACCGCTTACAATAGCACCGGTTGCTTTAACCGCTTTTACGATTTTCTCAGCCGATTTATCAACTAAGTTGTGGTCGTAGCTTTTCAGCTTGATTCTGATTTTTTGGTTCATGGTTTTTAGAGGCCGATTGCCTCAGAAGTGTGACAAGCTGAAAGGAAATTATTTACCGCCTTTTATCTTGGCGATGATGGCATCTGCCATGTTTTGCGGCACTGTCTCGTAATGCGAGAAGGTAAGCGAAGCCGAGGCACGGCCCGACGAAAGTGTGCGCAGGTCGGTTACGTAGCCGAACAACTCTGACAAGGGTACATCAGCTTTAATAATCTGAGCACCACCTTTGGTGTCCATGCCTTTCATCAACCCACGACGGCGGTTCAGGTCACCTGTTACCGGACCAGTATACTCATCGGGGCAAACTACCTCTACGTTCATGATAGGCTCCAGCAATTTCGGACCAGCCTTACGAGCTGCCTCACGGAAACCACCGCGGGCGGCGAGCTCGAACGACAAGGCGTCTGAGTCAACGTCGTGGAACGAACCATGGTACAGACGCACCTTCATGCCCTCAATGGGGAAGCCAGCCAGGGGACCCTGACGCATAGCCTCTTCGAAGCCCTTTTGGATGGGCTGGATGAATTCGCGGGGGATGACACCACCTACAATGGCATTATCAAACTCGAAGCCAGGCTTTTCTGGCTCGGTCTCTTTAGGACCAAGTTCAAACACGATGTCGCCGAATTTACCACGGCCACCAGTCTGTTTCTTGTACGTCTCGCGGTGGTCAACTTTCTTGGTCAAAATCTCCTTGTAAGCTACCTGTGGGGCGCCCTGGTTGATTTCAACTTTGAATTCACGACGCATCCGGTCGATGATGATTTCCAAGTGGAGCTCACCCATACCGCGCAATACGGTCTGGCCAGTCTCTTCGTCGGTGTTCACACGTAGGGTCGGGTCTTCCTCAATGAGCTTGGCGATAGCCATACCCATCTTGTCAACGTCAGCCTGTGTCTTAGGCTCGATAGCATAGCCGATTACCGGCTCAGGGAACGACATCGACTCGAGAACGACAGGGTTCTTCTCATCGGTAAGCGTATCACCCGTTTTAATATCCTTGAAGCCTACCCCGGCTGCGATATCACCTGCTTGGATGCTGTCGATTTGGTTCTGCTTGTTAGAGTGCATCTGCATAAGGCGCGAAATACGCTCCTTCTTACCAGTGCGGTTGTTCAGCACGTACGAACCACCATTCAGTACACCCGAGTAGCAACGGAAGAAACACAGACGACCTACGTAAGGGTCAGTAGCAATTTTGAACGCCAAGGCGGTGAACGGCTCCGAGTTGTCGGGGTGACGCTCTACCTCAGCACCAGTATCGGGGTTGGTACCGATGATGGCGGGCATATCGAGGGGCGACGGCAGGTAAGCCATTACGGCATCCAGCATCGTCTGTACACCCTTGTTTTTGAAAGCTGAGCCACACAACACTGGCGAGAACTTCATGTCGATTACCGCTTTGCGGATAACGACCATCATTTCTTCGCGGGTAATGCTTTCTGGGTCCTCGAAGAATTTCTCCATCAAGGTGTCATCGTAGTCGGCTACGCTCTCTATGAGCTTTTCGCGCCACTCAGCTACTGTGTCCACGAGGTCTTCGGGAACCGGAACTTCGTTGTACGATTTGCCTTCGGTAGCGTCGTCCCACACAATGGCTTTGCCAGTGAGCAGGTCAACTACACCTTTGAAAGTATCTTCAGCACCAATCGGAATTTGCAGCGGCACGGGGTTAGCGCCAAGCTTGTCCTTGATTTCAGCTACAGCCTTAAAGAAGTCGGCGCCAGCACGGTCCATCTTGTTGACGAAGCAAATGCGCGGAACACTATACTTATCAGCCTGACGCCATACGGTTTCCGATTGCGGCTCTACGCCCGAAACGGCGCAGAAAAGAGCCACAGCACCATCGAGTACGCGCAACGAACGCTCTACCTCCACCGTAAAGTCAACGTGACCAGGGGTATCAATGAGGTTGATTTTATACTGGTGCGTATCCGGAATCGTGTTGCCCTGAGCATCAGTCGGGTAGTTCCAGAAGGTAGTAGTAGCAGCCGATGTGATGGTGATACCACGCTCCTGCTCTTGCTCCATCCAGTCCATCGTAGCGGCACCATCGTGCACTTCTCCGATTTTGTGGGTTTTGCCGGTGTAATACAGAATGCGCTCCGAAGTCGTCGTCTTGCCCGCGTCAATGTGGGCCATGATGCCGATGTTGCGCAGGTATTGGAGTTCTTTATTGACTGCCATTACGGATAGGTTAATTAGCGCGTTAGCGGGTTGTTGAGTTCAGAGGAGAAGACAACCAGAACTGGTTAAACATTCAATCTAAACTCAACAACCCGCTAAACGCCCGATAGATTAGAAACGGAAGTGCGAGAAAGCTTTGTTGGCTTCGGCCATTCGATGGGTGTCGTCCTTTTTCTTAACGGCAGCACCTTCACCTTTGGCAGCAGCAATGATTTCGCCAGCCAGCTTATCTTTCATGGTTTTCTCACCACGGCGACGAGCATACTGAATCAGCCACTTCGAACCAACTGCAATGCGGCGGTCGGCGCGCACTTCAATCGGCACTTGGAACGTAGCACCACCTACGCGGCGGCTTTTTACCTCTACGGTCGGCATTACGTTGTTCAACGCTTTGCGCCACAGCTCGAGGCCGTTCTCTTTGGTACGGGTTTCCACCTGCTCTACGGCATCGTAGAAAATGGTGTACGCCAGGTTTTTCTTCCCGTCATACATCATGTAATTGACGAAGCGGGTTACGAGCGTCTCCTTGAACTTCGGGTCCGGCAGGAGGATACGCTTTTTGGGTTTTGACTTACGCATGGTTTATATAGTTGTCAGTTGTTAGCTGCTAGCTAAGAGGGGGGTAGGGCTGTTTGGCATCCCTACCCCCTTCTCACCTAGCAACTGACAACTAATAAATTACTTCTTCTTAGCGGGTGCGCCTTTGCCACCTTTGCCTGCCGCTGCTGCGGGCTGACCGGGCTTCGGACGCTTGGCACCGTACTTAGAACGACGCTGCAAACGACCGCTTACGCCGGCAGTGTCGAGTGCACCACGGATGATATGGTAACGAACACCTGGCAGGTCTTTTACCCGGCCTCCACGAATAAGCACAATGCTGTGCTCCTGGAGGTTGTGGCCTTCACCGGGAATGTATGCATTTACTTCCTTACCGTTGGTAAGGCGCACACGGGCCACTTTGCGCATAGCCGAGTTCGGCTTCTTAGGCGTGGTGGTATACACGCGAGTGCATACGCCCCGACGCTGCGGGCACGAATCAAGAGCGGGCGACTTCGACTTGGTAGTCAAAGCCTCACGGCCTTTCCGTACTAGTTGGTTGATGGTTGGCATTTAGCGATTAGTTGAACGGAAGCCGTTTGCTCCCAAATTTTCAGGCCTGCAAAGGTAAGAAAATAGTTTGGCAATAGCAAACTCGCTGAAAAAGTTAATTTTCCATTTCTTTGCAGTAAGAGAAATGATAATCTACGCCTCTCCCACGGCACCCCCAAAATTCATCGGATAGCTCGGCATTTCTTGGTGTAGCTTGATTGGACCGTAGCTCTGTTCGAAGCGCTGAATGTTTTCCTCCAGAGCTGAAAGCAAACGCTTGGCGTGCTCGGGCGTGAGGATAATGCGCGACTTCACCTTTGCTTTGGGTATGCCTGGCATCATGCGGATAAAGTCTACCACAAACTCGCTCGTGCTATGCGCGATGAGGGCAAGGTTGGCGTATTCACCTTCGGCAATTTCCTCGCTTAGCTCAATGTTGAGCGCGTTGGGATCAGGGTTTTGGGGTTGGGACGGTTGCATAAAGACAATATATTAATGTCATGTACTGTGTCTCTCGGACTAGCATAGCGAAGCACAAACAACGGCATTTAAAACGAAAAAGCCGACCAGCTCTCACTGGTCGGCTTTTCATTTACAAACCTACGTCAATCGTTAGTCTTGAACGGTAGTCTCGCGTTTGGCGCGCGACGGACGCTTAGCGGGAATGCTAGCCTGCTCAGCAGCTTGGTTGGCCAGTTTAGTGGCTTGCTCTTCTTTCGAAGACACCTCAATACCCTGGTACTCGCGCAAGCCAGTACCGGCGGGGATAAGGTGACCGACAATTACGTTCTCTTTCAAGCCCAGCAGTTCGTCGGCCTTGCCACGGATAGCAGCTTCGCTCAGCACCTTGGTCGTCTCCTGGAAGGAAGCAGCCGAGATGAACGAGGCAGTACCCAGCGAGGCCTGCGTGATACCTTGCAGTGTGGGCCGCGAAACGGCAGGCTGCGCATCGCGCACTTCGGCAAGCTTGAGGTCGCGGCGGCGGAGCGACGAGTTTTCATCGCGCAGTTTGCGGGAAGAGATAATCTGACCAGGACGAAACTCCGAAGAATCGCCGGCATCGGTCACGACTTTCATATCGATAACGATGTCGTTCTCTTCCATCAGCGAGCCTTTGTCCACGAGTTGATTCTCGAGGAAGCTGGTATCGCCGGCGTCCATTACAAGCACTTTCTGCATCATCTGGCGGACGATAACTTCAATGTGTTTGTCGTTGATTTTCACACCCTGCAAACGGTATACTTCCTGAATCTCATTCACGAGGTATTCTTGCACCGCGCCCGGACCCTGAATATTCAGAATGTCGTTCGGGGTGATGGCACCATCGGAGAGAGGAGCGCCAGCGCGTACGAAGTCGTTGTCCTGCACGAGGATAAACTTCGACAGCGGCACCATGTACTTCCGCTTCACACCGTCTTTCGACTCCACGTAGATTTCGCGGTTACCACGCTTCACCGTACCGTAGGTTACTACGCCATCGATTTCCGACACAACGGCCGGGTTCGAGGGGTTACGCGCTTCGAACAGCTCCACTACACGGGGTAGGCCACCGGTGATATCACGGGTTTTGCCTACGGCACGTGGAATTTTTGCCAAGATGTGACCAGCTTTCACTTTAGTGCCGTTTTCGACGTTCAAGTGAGCGCCTACCGGCATGTTGTAAGCCCGAGCGGTATCAGCATCAGCGCCTTTAGCTGGGTTCAACAGTACCGAGGGGTTCTGGGCTTTGTCCTTCGATTCAACAATTACCTTCTCGCGGAAGCCCGTCTGTTCGTCGGTCTCCTCACGGTAAGTAACGCCTTCGGTTAAGGCATCATATTGGATGATACCATCGAACTCGGCCAAAATAACGGCATTGTACGGGTCCCAGTTAACGAGCTCCTGGCCTTTCTCTACTTCCTGGCCTTCTTTAGCCAAGAGGAACGAGCCGTACGGAACGTGATTCGAAATGAACACCTTACCAGTGCCTTTCTCCACAATCCGCACTTCGCCTGAACGACCCATCACTACGTTGGTTTCAGCGCCTTCCGAATTTACACCGGCTACGGTGCGAATATCTTCGAACTCCACAATACCAGCAAACTTAGCGCGGATGTTAGCCTCTACTGCAATGTTAGAAGCCGTACCACCTACGTGGAACGTGCGGAGCGTCAACTGCGTGCCGGGCTCACCAATCGACTGGGCAGCGATAACGCCAACGGCCTCACCTTTCTGCACCATACGGCCGGTAGCCAAGTTGCGGCCGTAGCACTTGCCACAAATACCACGCTTGCTTTCGCAAGTCAGTACCGAGCGAATCTCCACCGACTCAATGCTAGTAGCATCAATGCGGCGGGTGATTTCCTCCGTGATTTGCTCACCGGCGGCCAAAATCAGCTCGTCGGTCAGCGGGTCAATGATATCATGTACAGCCGTACGGCCGAGGATACGTTCGGACAGCGGCTCTACGATATCCTCGTTGTCTTTCAGCGCGAAGGTTTCGGTACCGCGTAGCGTGCCGCAATCGGGCTCGTTCACGATAACGTCCTGCGAAACGTCTACCAGACGACGGGTTAGGTAGCCAGCGTCTGCCGTCTTCATAGCTGTGTCAGCCAAACCTTTACGCGCACCGTGGGTCGAGATAAAGTACTCGATTACGTCTAGACCTTCTTTGAAGTTAGACAGAATCGGGTTTTCAATAATCTCGCCTACCGAGCCCTGCATCGACTTCTGGGGCTTGGCCATCAGGCCACGCATGCCGCCGAGCTGACGAATCTGCTCACGTGAACCGCGGGCCCCGGAGTGCATCATCATGTAGATGGAGTTGAAGCCTTGGTTCTCCTTTTCGAGGCGGCCCATCAGCGTCTCCGTAATCTGCGAGTTGATACGCGTCCAGATGTCAATTACCTGGTTGTAACGCTCGTTGTTGGTAATCAGACCCATCTGGTAGTTCTGCATTACGGCAGCTACGTCAGCTTGGGCCTGCTTTACAAGGATGTCTTTCTCTTTCGGAATCTGGATATCGCCCAGACCCATGCTCAAGCCGCCTTTGTAGGCCGACTGGAACCCAAGAGTCTTAATGTCATCTAGGAACTGAGCGGTGCGAGCCATGCCCGTACGCTTGAACACCATCGAAATGATTTGCTGCAACTTCTTCTTAGTCAGCAGTTCATCTACAAAACCTACTTCGGCTGGCACGAGTTGGTTGAATAGCACGCGGCCGGCTACGGTTTCGATGGTTTTTTGAACGAGGTTGTCATTCTCATCGCGAACCATCGTGCGCACCTTGATATAGGCGTGCTTCGACAGCTGCTTTTCGTTGATGGCGATAACAACTTCTTCGTCCGAATAGAAAGCGCGGCCTTCGCCCTGAATGGTTTCACCTTCAGTTGAGCGCTTGCCTTTGGTTACGTAGTACAGACCTAGAACCATGTCCTGCGACGGTACCGCGATGGGCGCGCCGTTGGCAGGGTTCAAGATGTTGTGCGACGCCAACATGAGCATAGAGGCTTCCAAGATAGCGGCCGGTCCGAGGGGCACGTGCACAGCCATCTGGTCACCGTCAAAGTCAGCATTAAATGCCGTACAAACGAGTGGGTGCAACTGGATAGCCTTACCCTCAATGAGGCGCGGTTGGAACGCCTGGATACCCAAGCGGTGAAGCGTTGGAGCCCGGTTTAGCAATACTGGGTGGCCTTTCAGCACGTTCTCCAGAATATCCCAAACTACAGCATCCTTGCGGTCCACAATTTTCTTGGCCGACTTCACCGTTTTCACAATACCGCGCTCGATGAGCTTACGGATAATGAACGGCTTAAACAGCTCAGCCGCCATGTTCTTGGGTAGGCCGCACTCGTGCAGCTTCAACTCAGGACCCACAACGATTACAGAACGACCCGAGTAGTCAACGCGCTTACCGAGCAGATTCTGACGAAAACGGCCCTGCTTGCCTTTTAGCATATCGGACAGCGACTTCAACGCACGGTTGCCTTCGGCACGCACAGCATTCACCTTACGCGAGTTGTCGAAGAGCGAATCAACTGCCTCTTGCAGCATACGCTTCTCGTTCCGCAGAATCACTTCAGGAGCCTTAATTTCAATCAGGCGCTTGAGGCGGTTGTTACGGATGATAACACGACGGTACAAGTCGTTCAAGTCGGAAGTCGCGAAGCGACCACCATCCAGCGGCACCAGCGGGCGCAGTTCCGGCGGGATAACTGGCACCATGCGGATTACCATCCACTCGGGGCGGTTCTCCACACGGGTAGCGGCATCACGGAAAGCCTCCACTACGCGTAGACGCTTCAAAGCCTCAGCCTTACGCTGCTGCGAAGTTTCGTGCGCCGCCGAGTCGCGGAGCGAATAGCTCAACTCATCAAGGTTGATACGTTCGAGCAGCATCTGCAGCGCGTCGGCACCCATCTTAGCGATGAATTTCTGAGGGTCTTCGTTCGGCAGCAATTGATTTTCGCGGGGTAGCTTGTCGATGATGTCCAAGTACTCGTCCTCCGTAAGGAAGTCTAGTTGCTGTACACCTTCTTCGGCTTGCACACCGGGCTGCACTACTACGTAGCGCTCGTAGTAAATAATCTGGTCGAGCTTTTTGGTGGGCAAGCCCAGCAGGTAGCCGATTTTGTTCGGCAGGCTCTTGAAATACCAGATGTGGGCTACGGGCACTACCAGCTCAATGTGACCCATGCGCTCACGACGCACTTTCTTCTCGGTCACCTCCACACCGCAACGGTCGCAGATAATGCCCTTGTAGCGAATGCGCTTGTATTTGCCACAGTGACATTCCCAGTCTTTTACCGGACCGAAAATCCGCTCGCAGAACAAGCCACCCATTTCGGGCTTGTACGTACGGTAGTTAATCGTTTCAGGCTTAACTACTTCGCCCGTGCTACGCTCTAGAATTCCTTCCGGCGAAGCTAGCGAAATAGTAACCTTGGAGAAGTCTTGAACTAACTTCTTATTTTTTGCGAAAGCCATTAGGTATGTGTTAAGCTTTTAGCTGTTTGGCTTTGAACTGCCAGAGTCTTCTCTAACAGTTTGACGCTACGAAAAGTGCTCTACGGGTCAGACAGGTACGCCGCGTAGTAGATTCTCGTCAGGTCTTATCTATTCATCTATAAACTATAAGTGGCTGGTTCCTTCACTACCCTGACCTGTCTCGGGACAGCTGTTTCGTACCAACCCCTTTTCAACTAAACTTTATAAAACTTGCTAAGAGTCGGCCGCATTAGCGACCAACTCTTAGCAAGCATATTTACTACTCTAGCGTGATTTCCAGCGCCAGACCGCGTAGCTCGTGAATCAACACGTTGAATGACTCGGGGATATTCGGCTTGGGCAATACATCACCTTTTACAATAGCTTCGTACGCTTTGGCACGGCCTACTACATCATCCGACTTCACAGTCAGGATTTCCTGGAGCACGTTGGAAGCACCAAAAGCCTCTAGCGCCCATACTTCCATCTCGCCAAAGCGCTGGCCACCGAACTGGGCCTTACCACCCAGCGGTTGCTGCGTGATGAGCGAATACGGTCCGATGGAACGAGCGTGCATTTTGTCGTCAACCAAGTGACCCAGTTTGAGCATGTAAATCACGCCTACGGTCACTGGCTGGTCGAAACGGTCGCCGCTCAAACCGTCGTAGAGATAAGCCCTACCCCAGTCTGGCAGGCCAGCCTCGGTTAGCTCATGAGCCACTTCGTCCTCAGTAGCACCGTCGAAAATCGGCGTCGCGTAAGTACGACCCATTTTCAGACCAGCCCATCCAAGTACAGTTTCATAAATCTGACCAATGTTCATTCGGCTTGGTACACCGAGCGGGTTTAGTACGATGTCCATTGGCGTACCATCGGGTAAGAAAGGCATATCCTCATCGCGCACGATGCGAGCTACTACCCCCTTGTTACCGTGGCGACCAGCCATTTTATCACCTACTTTCAGCTTACGCTTTTTAGCGATATAGACTTTGGCTAGCTGCACAATGCCGGCGGGCAATTCATCTCCTACTTCCAGTGTGAAGCGTTCACGTTTAAAGCGAGCCGTGATAGTGTTACGGCGCTTAGCATAGTTTTTCACTAAGCGCAGCAATAACTCATTCACGCGGGCATCGGCTGTCCAATGGTCCAGCTGCAAGTCCTTGAAGAGGTTAACCTCTTCTGGCACTGCATAGTTACTTTCGTCACGGTAGGCGTTCTTGTCGGGAAACAGCGCTTCGCTGATGTTCTTCCGGTTGAACTTCACACCTTTTGTTAGCACGTCGTCGCCAAAGCGGTGCTTAATACCCTGGCTCGTCTTGCCTTCTAGCAAGCCCACCAGTTTATCAATCATAATTGCTTTCACGCCACGCAATTCACGCGCGTAGCCTTCTTTCAGGTCTTCCACTTCTTTCTTCGACTTAGCGCGAAGATTCTTATCCTTTTTAGGACGCGAAAAAAGTTTGGTACCGATAACTACTCCGTTTAAAGAGGGCGGCGCCTTGAGCGAGGCATCCTTCACGTCGCCGGCTTTGTCACCAAAGATGGCGCGAAGTAATTTCTCCTCGGGAGTAGGGTCAGTTTCGCCCTTCGGCGTAATCTTACCGATAAGGATATCACCTTCCTTCACCTCCGCGCCGAGACGGATGATACCATTGTCGTCGAGGTTACGCACGGCTTCTTCACTCACGTTCGGAATCTCCGAGGTAAGCTCTTCTTCGCCACGCTTAGTCTCGCGTACTTCCAACTCAAACTCTTCGATGTGAATTGAAGTGAAGATGTCCTCGCGCACCACGCGCTCCGAGATGACAATGGCATCCTCGAAATTATAACCCTGCCAAGGCATAAAGGCTACCTGCATGTTGCGGCCCAAGGCTAATTCACCTTTGTTCGTGCCGTAGCCTTCACAAAGCACTTGACCTTTAGTCACCCGCTCTCCGTTTTTCACCAGCGGCGTGAGGTTGAGGCAAGTATCTTGGTTGGTACGACGAAACTTAATGAGGCTGTACGATTTACGCTCAGCGTCGAAGCTCACGGCTACGTCGTCTTCGCTCAAGTCATACTTGATAATGATGCGGTTAGCATCTACCGAGTCAACTATACCTTCGCCTTCAGCGATGATGAGCGAACGCGAGTCGATAGCCGTGCGGCCTTCTAGACCCGTACCTACAATTGGAGCTTCAGGACGGAGCAGCGGCACTGCTTGACGTTGCATGTTCGAGCCCATGAGCGCACGGTTGGCGTCATCATGCTCCAAGAACGGAATCAGTGAAGCAGCTACCGATACAATTTGGTTCGGAGCTACGTCCATGTACGTATACTCGCCCGGCTCAACAACAGGGAAGTCGCCTTCAAAGCGACCCTTCACCAGTGTCTGCGTCATTTGGCCGTCGTTGTTGAGCAACGAGTTAGCCTGCGCGATGTGGTGCGTATCTTCTTCCTCAGCAGTCAGAAACTTCACGTTAGAAGTCATATCTACTGTACCTGCTTTCACGTGGCGGTAGGGCGTCTCGATGAATCCCATCGAGTTCACACGAGCGTGTACGCAAAGCGACGAAATCAGACCAATGTTCGGACCTTCCGGCGTTTCAATGGTGCAAAGACGACCGTAATGCGTGTAGTGAACGTCACGTACTTCGAAACCAGCGCGCTCACGCGACAGACCTCCTGGCCCGAGTGCCGATACGCGACGCTTGTGCGTCACTTCGGCCAGCGGGTTAGTCTGGTCCATGAACTGCGACAGCTGGTTGGTACCGAAGAATGAGTTAATCACACTCGAAAGTGTGCGGGCGTTAATCAGGTCAACTGGCTTAAAGTCCTCGTTGTCGCGCACGTTCATACGCTCCTTGATGGTACGCGCCATGCGGGCCAGACCTACGCCGAACTGGGCGTAAAGCTGCTCGCCCACAGTGCGGACGCGGCGATTGCTCAAGTGGTCAATGTCATCGACAATGGCCTTTGAGTTAATCAAGCCAATCAGGTATTTCACAATCAGCACGATATCCTGATTTGTCAGTACCCGTGACTGCTGCTCCATACCAATCTGAAGCTTCTTGTTAATCCGGTAGCGGCCTACTTCACCAAGGTCATAGCGCTTGTCCGAGAAGAACAGCTTCTGGATAATATCGCGAGCAGTCTCTTCGTCAGGAGCTTCCGTGTTACGGAGTTGACGGTAAATCTGCTCAACGGCTTCTTTCTCCGAATTAGAATTGTCCTTCTGCAAGGTGTTGTAAATGATTGCGAAATCCGCAATGTTTACATTCTCCTTGTGCAGAATAACCGACTTGGCACCAGCTTCTACGATGGTGTCAATATCTTCCTCGTTGATTGTCGAGTCACGCTCCAAGAGTACTTCGTTCCGGTCGATGGAAACTACCTCACCGGTGTCCTCGTCCACGAAGTCTTCCGTCCAAGTGCGGAGCACCCGAGCGGCCAGCTTGCGGCCAACGGCCTTCTTGAGGCTCTTCTTGTCAGCCTTCACCTCTTCGCTCAGACCAAACAAGTCCAAGATGTCCTTGTCAGTGCCATAACCGATGGCGCGGAGCAGCGTAGTAACCGGGAATTTCTTCTTCCGGTCGATATAGGCGTACATTACGTTGTTCACGTCCGTGGCGAACTCAATCCACGAACCTTTGAACGGGATGATACGGGCTGAATACAGCTTCGTACCGTTGGTGTGCTTGCTCTGGGCAAAGAAAACGCCCGGCGAGCGGTGCAGTTGCGATACGATAACACGCTCGGCACCGTTGATAACGAAAGAGCCCTTTTCCGTCATGTACGGAATGTTGCCCAAGAAAACTTCCTGCTCAATAGTCTGGAAGTCCTCATTATCCTTATCGTTGCAAATGAGCTGCAACTTCGCTTTTAGCGGCACTGCGTAGGTCAGACCGCGATCGATGCACTCATCCACCGTGTATTTCGGTGGGTCAACGTGATAGTCAATGAAGTTCAGCACGAAGTTTTCGCGCGAGTCCGATATCGGAAAGTTCTCGGCAAACACCTTGAACAAACCTTCGTTCGTGCGGCTCGCAGCGGCAGTTTCGAGCTGAAAGAACTCCTGGAACGACTGCACTTGCACGTCCAGAAAGTCCGGATACTCAATAACTTTCTTAATCTTGGCGAAATTGATTCGCTCACTGGCGCCGGTCAAGTGCTTGACTTCGGCGGCCTCTAGTGCTTTCGGTGTAGCCAATTGAAAAGATTTTTAAAAATGTACACGTAAGCTACTCTAGTTACGCGAGTTAACTCCTTGCTATCTGGTCGAGTCTGGAAATTTGCTTTCACACCTGCACCTACGGTAAAAGCCTTCAGACAAACGCAACATCATGAGCGCAGGAAAGGACCTTACCACGTTGCTTGTCAAATGAGTCCGAAACTCTGGCGACTTCTAACGTGATAAGGTCCTTCATTTTACTTCGCTCCATTCAGGGGTGACAGAAGAAGAAAACTTCTAGCGCAAGACAACCAAAAGCAACGGCTTTCAGTTGCAAAACTCAACTTATTATCTACAAACAGGAAAAGACCTGGCTAAGTGCCAGGCCTAATCCGATGCGGGAACAAGCCCGTAGGCGAACCTACTTAACTTCTACTTCAGCACCAGCTTCTTCGAGCTGCTTCTTCAGGCCTTCGGCCTCATCTTTGGTAACGCCTTCTTTCAGGGGCTTGGGAGCACCGTCAACCAGTTCTTTAGCCTCTTTCAGGCCCAGACCGGTCAGGTCTTTTACCAGTTTAACTACTGCCAGCTTCTGGCCACCAGCAGCTTTGAGGATTACGTCGAACGAAGTCTTCTCTTCGGGAGCTTCAGCAGCAGCACCACCACCAGCAGCGGGACCAGCTACAACAGCAGCAGCAGCGGGCTCGATGCCGTACTCATCCTTCAGGATGCCTGCGAGTTCATTTACTTCTTTAACGGTGAGGCTAACAAGCTGCTCAGCGAAGGCTTTCAAATCTGCCATTT
Source organism: Hymenobacter ginkgonis (assembly GCF_009755225.1). Lineage (GTDB taxonomy): Bacteria > Bacteroidota > Bacteroidia > Cytophagales > Hymenobacteraceae > Hymenobacter > Hymenobacter ginkgonis. The sequence goes on along the minus strand of NZ_WQKZ01000002.1, from coordinate 1,029,828 downwards.
CTGTAGATTATTAAAAAAAGGTTGTGTTGAAAATTGAAAGTTGAAAAGGACGAGCAGCGGTTAGCCAGCAGCTTCTTCTTTTTCGGAAAGCGTTTTGAGGATGCCAGCCAGTTTGCTGCCGCCGCTCGACAGAGCAGAGATAACGTTTTTGGCGGGCGATTGCAGCAGGCCGATGAGTTCACCGAGCAGTTCCTGCTTGCCTTTGATGGTGGTGAGACCTTCTAGCTGGTCAGCACCGATGTAGATGCTGGAGTCAATGAAGGCACCTTTCAGCGCGGGCTTCGGCGTCACGCCACGGCCGTAGGCCTGCGCTTTGTAGAAGTCCTTGAGCAACTTAGCGGGAGCGTTGCCACTCTCTTTCGAGAATAGTACACCCGACTGACCTTTCAGCGCTGCGTCCATTTCCGTGGTGTCACCGCCGAGGGTATCGAGGGCTTTGCGGATGAACGAGTTTTTATACACCTTGAATTCCATGCCGCGGTTGAAGCAGAGGCGACGGAAGTCATTAATTTTCGCTACCGACATGCCCGAGGCATCGGCAATATAGAATGCGTTGTGCGACTGGAACTTCTCGCTCAACTCATCCACGAGGGCTTGTTTTTCTTCCCGATTCATGGTTGGTTGATATTATTAGTTAGCGGAAGAAACCGTGCTGTCAACCGGCACTGCCGGCGACATGGTGCTGCTGAGCGTAATGCTACGGATGTAGGTGCCTTTCGACGAAGAAGGCTTCAAACGACCAAGCGTCTGAATTACTTCCAGTGCGTTCTCAGCCAACTTGTTGGGGTCGAACGACACTTTACCTACCGAACAGTGAATGATACCGGTTTTGTCAACTTTGAAGTCGATTTTACCAGCTTTCACTTCCTGCACTGCCTTCGCAACGTCGGTCGTTACCGTACCCGATTTCGGGTTAGGCATCAGACCACGCGGGCCGAGTACACGACCCAGACGACCAACTTTGGCCATTACCGAAGGCATAGTGATGATAACGTCGATGTCAGTCCAACCTTTCTCGATTTTCGAGATATAGTCGTCTAGACCAACGAAGTCAGCACCGGCTGCCAAAGCTTCAGCTTCCTTATCAGGAGTAACCAGAGCCAGCACGCGAACGGTTTTGCCAGTGCCATGAGGCAAGGTGGCTACACCGCGTACCATTTGGTCGGCTTTGCGGGGGTCTACACCGAGGCGGACGTCGATATCAACCGAGGCGTCGAACTTGGTGTAAGTGATATCTTTCACCACTTGCGCGGCTTCGAGCAGGCTGCGTACCTGCGTCAGGTCGTGTTTGGCAAGGGCTTCCTTGCGCTTTTTGCTGATTGCTGCCATTGTGTATATCCTCCGGTTAGTTATTCAGCAAAAGGCGAATCGCCTTTCACGGTGATACCCATGCTGCGAGCCGTGCCGGCTACTTGCTTCATGGCCGACTCCACTTTGAAAGCATTCAAGTCGGGCATTTTGGTTTCGGCGATGGTACGAACCTGGTCCCACGTTACCGAACCTACTTTATTACGGTTAGGCTCTTTCGAACCGTTCTGCAACTTGGCGGCATCCATAAGGAGAACTGGTACCGGAGGAGTCTTAATGACAAAGTCAAAAGACTTATCGGTGTACATCGTAATCAGGACGGGGCAGATTTGGCCAGCTTTATCTTGGGTGCGCGCATTAAACTGCTTGCAGAATTCCATGATATTCAAACCTTTACTACCAAGCGCAGGTCCAATCGGCGGCGCAGGGTTTGCGGAGCCTCCCTTTACCTGAAGTTTCAGGTAACCTCTAATTTCTTTGGCCATTTGGTTGATAAAGCTGCGGTTGGCGTGACGTAACTCGCGCAAACCTCAGTTCAAGTAATACTCCTAAAGTGGAAGCCCCGCCTGATCGGAGTGGATATCAGACGACGTATATTATTAGCTATTCTTTTTCTACCTGCGTGTAGCTCAGTTCAACTGGCTGAGCACGGCCGAAAATCTTCACGATAACGTTGAGCTTCTTGCGCTCTTCAAATACTTCGTTGACATTACCGCTGAAACCGTTGAACGGACCATCGATAACCTTTACCAACTCGCCCACTGTGAAAGGAGTCTCGATTTCGGCCGATTTTTCCTCAGCTTCATCTACTACCCCAAGCAAGCGATTCACTTCATTAAGTGAAAGCGGAACTGGCTTAGCGTTAGTTGTTTTAGTTTCCTTGTCACCCAAGAAACCAATTACGCCTGGTGTGGAAGTAATGATATTCTGTACCTCACCGTGCGTCAAATCTGAATGGATAATGATGTAGCCCGGATACAGATTGCGCTCCCGAACACGCTTCTTACCATTACGCATTTCGAAGACCTTCTCAATCGGAATCAAAACTTGCGGAAGAAGTTCCTGCAAGTTGTGCCGACCGATTTCGGTCTCCATATATGTTTTGGCTTTCTTTTCTTGGCCGCTTACCGAGCGTACCACATACCATTTCAACTCACCCATTTTCTAAAACCTAGCGGGCGAAAGATTGATAAAAAGCTTGGAGAGCAGTATTAAAGCTCACATCCATCAAACCTACTACAGCGGCAAAAACTAGGGAACCTAGCAATACCAGACCGGCGCTCTTTTGCAGCTCGGTGGTCGAGGGCCACGTTACGTTGTAACGCATTTCCTCGATGGTATCGCGGAAATAGTTGTTCAGCTTAGCCATGGTTGCAAAAAGCCAGTGAGGACGTAAAATACAGCCGCCTTAGCGGCTAAAAGTGGCACGAGTGGAGAGATTCGAACTCCCATCAAAGGTTTTGGAGACCTCTATTCTACCCTTGAACTACACTCGTGTGTAACAAACCCGTCAGCACTATTTGTTTACGGGAGTGCAAAGGTACGAAAGATTCTATACAAAACAAATCCGCCCCCGAAAAATCGAGGACGGATTGTTTCAATTTTAAGCCGTTAGGCTAAAATTAGTCGAGAATTTCAGTTACCTGACCGGCACCTACCGTACGGCCACCTTCACGGATAGCAAAGCGGAGGCCTTTCTCCATTGCCACCTTGTTGATGAGCTCAACTGTGATGGTGATGTTGTCGCCGGGCATTACCATTTCAACACCCTCAGGGAGGGTAATGATGCCGGTAACGTCGGTGGTACGCAGGTAGAACTGCGGACGATAGTTGTTGAAGAATGGGGTGTGGCGGCCGCCTTCTTCTTTCGAGAGTACGTACACCTCAGCCTTAAACTTCTGGTGGGGCTTTACCGAGCCGGGCTTGCAGATAACCATGCCGCGACGGATGGCTTCTTTTTCAATACCACGGAGCAGCAGACCTACGTTGTCACCAGCCTCGCCACGGTCCAGAATTTTGCGGAACATTTCCACACCCGTTACCGTTGACTTCAGGCCTTCGGCACCCATACCGAGGATGTCAACTTGCTCACCCGAGTTGATGATACCGCGCTCGATACGACCGGTGGCAACAGTACCACGACCCGTAATCGAGAACACATCCTCAACAGGCATTAGGAAGGGCAGGTCGGTTAGACGAGCAGGAATCGGAATGAACGAGTCAACCGCGTCCATCAACTCATTAATTTTAGGAACCCAGTTGGCATCGCCATTCAGGCCGCCCAGAGCCGAACCCTGGATAACCGGAATGTTGTCGCCGTCAAAGTTGTAGAACGAGAGGAGTTCGCGGATTTCCATTTCCACAAGCTCAAGCAGCTCGGGGTCATCCACCATATCCACTTTGTTCATGAACACTACCAGCTGAGGAACACCTACCTGACGGGCAAGCAGGATGTGCTCACGGGTCTGGGGCATTGGGCCGTCGGTAGCAGCTACCACTAGGATAGCACCGTCCATTTGGGCGGCACCCGTTACCATGTTCTTCACATAGTCGGCGTGGCCGGGGCAGTCAACGTGTGCGTAGTGACGGTTAACCGTCGAGTACTCTACGTGGGCGGTGTTGATGGTGATACCACGCTCTTTTTCCTCGGGGGCGTTGTCAATCGAGGAGAAGTCGCGCTTTTCAGCCAGACCCTGGTTTGCCAATACCATCGTGATGGCAGCGGTCAGGGTCGTCTTGCCGTGGTCAACGTGACCGATGGTGCCGATGTTTACGTGCGGCTTCGACCGGTCGAAATTTTCTTTAGCCATTGTAAAGAGTTGAGAAAAAAGAGGGAATTAAAAACTAAAAAAGCAACTAGGATGGCCTTATCGCAAGAAAAGCGAAACCCAGCTTGGGCCAATTCAGGCTTGAGTGCTGCGTATCGCTTTTGATTTGCTGACCCGGCCCTAACCTAATGTAAAGATAGGTAGTTCCGTAACTGCTGAGCCATTTATGGGATTTGAACCCATGACCTCTTCCTTACCAAGGAAGTGCTCTACCACTGAGCTAAAACGGCTTAAAAAGTATTGTTAAAGTATTGACCGAGAGCGGGAGACGAGGTTCGAACCCGCGACCTGCAGCTTGGAAGGCTGCCGCTCTACCAGCTGAGCTACTCCCGCAGTTAGTCTAAAACTTTATCAAATGTGGGGGTAACAGGACTCGAACCTATGAACCCGAAGGAGGTGAGTTACAGTCACCCGCAATTGCCGCTATGCGATACCCCCATTTGTTTTAATTCTGGTCGTTTACCGGAATTGAGACGCAAAAGTACAGGTTTTTTAGAGGAATGCAAGGGTTAAAGCAGAAAAACTTAATTAAAATTCTTTTCGTCGAATTTCTTGCTATGCAGGAGATGTGTGCTAAAGAATCCTATTATGCCTATTTGCAATTGATTTACATCAAGTTATAAAAGGCTTTTAAGCGCTCATCCGTTTCCTTACTTTTTATATCAAGCAGCATGGTTTTCAATTCCGGCTGGCTAGGTACTAAGGCTAATAGTCCACGATAAGCACCTAAGCGCACCACGTACTGCGTGTGGGTGCGCGCTATTGTTTCAAGTGCTTTCACACCTTTGTCGCGCTCAATGACTGGCATTTGCACCATAAAAGTCCCAAATGCTTGCAGATAAGTATATAAGTCAGCCTCAGTAAGGTCGGGTAGGCGGCGCAAGAACCACGCATACTGCTCCATACTACCCCGTTGCGAATAATAGTTTGCAATAGCTACGAGCAAGGTCGAATTAGGCGTGTTTTCTAACTGAGCTATTTGAGTTCGGGCACTGGTGCTGGGCGCCTTAGCTAAGGCATCGATGGCTGCTGCTTCGACTAGGTAAGAACTGTCGCGCAAGGCAGATTGGTAAGTCGTTATGTAGCTCTCATTGGGAAATGCTGCCAGCGTAATTAGCGCTTGGGCTCGTACAGCGCTGCTAGGGTCGCTGCTCGCTAAGCGCTGAACCTCGGCGTGCACAGCATTGGCATTGGGACCACGATAGCCTCGCAAGTGGTCAAGGGCAGTGCGCCGAATAGCGTAAAAATTATCTGTTAAGGCATTGCGGAGTAAACTACTCACCGCAAAATCAGCCGTTTTGTTCTGCAGCAAGTCTAATACCTCGTATTTCTGGAGATAATTACGGGCATGGTAGAACTGAAAGATTAACTCGTCCTGCGTACGCTCTTCCTCAAGTTGAGCTAGGAGTTGTCCCTCGCTGTCGAATTTTACCATCGTTGGCTTATCGGCAGCCAGAAAGGAAAAAGTTTGGTCAGCCTTGGTAATGGTAATGCGGTGGTCGGTTGATTTTTCCTTTTGCCAAACCGTGACAGTAACAGGTAGGCGAAACACTGGCTGAAACAACGTATCCTGCACTTGCTGTACATGCAGCAATACTTGCCCATTAACATAAGAGTGCGATATTTTTAATTCGGGGTGGCCGCGCTGGAGGAACCATTGGTCAAAAAACCACATGAGGTCTTCACCCGTTGTTTGCTCGAAAGCGGTGCGCAACTTACTGATTTCAACTGCTGAATACTTGTTTTTGGTCAGGTAATAATTAAGCGCGGTAAAAAACGCGTCGTCGCCCACATATTTGCGCAACATGTGCAAAACCCTACCCCCCTTCTGATACGAATGGCGGTCGAACATATCCTCCCGGTTTTGATAATGGTAGCGGATAAGAGGTTCGCGCTTCGACTCGGCTTCCTCGAGGTAATAGCCCAACTCTTGCTGCTGCACTAGCGCGGCTGCATCGGCGCCATACTTATACTCAGCCCATAAGAACTGTGAATAATCGGCAAAACTCTCGTTGAGTGGCAAGTTGCTCCACGACTCGCAAGTGACATAATCGCCGAACCAATGGTGAAAAAGCTCGTGGGCGATAACCGACTCGGATGTCTCGTAATTGTTATCCAGCAGCTCGCGGCGGGTAGCTTGGATGCTTGCCCCGTGCACAGTTGCCGTAGTATTTTCCATAGCGCCGCTCACGTAATCGCGCACCGCAATCTGGGAATACTTTTCCCAGGGAAATTCTACCCCTAATTTTTTGGAGTAGAAGTCTAGCATCTCGGGGGTGCGGCCAAACACAGCCTTAGCGGTGCTCTTATACTTCGGCTCCACGTAATAATCTACCGCTTTACCATGCCAAGTATCAGATACGACGGCAAAGTCGCCGACGGCCATCATGGTTAGATATGGTGCGGCGGGCAGACTTTGGCGCCACGTATCGGTGCGGCTGCCATCGGTGTTCTTCCGGGAAGCTACCAGCAGGCCGTTGGAAAGCGTCTTGAACTGGTCCTCCACCGTCATGGTAATCTCCTGGGTCATCCGCTGGTTGGGATGGTCGATTGTTGGAAACCAGCATGAGCTACTTTCCGTCTCGCCCTGCGTCCAAATTTGGCGAGGTTTATTCGGCTCCTTCCCAAGGGGATTAATAAAGTACAAGCCTTTGGCCGCCGTAATGGCCTCGCTGCCCCCAGCAGGCAACTCATTAGGCTTGGCCACATAAGTGATACGCACTTGGTAGGATTGCTCGCGGGGGTAGGGCCGGTCGAGGTTAATGGCCAGTTGGCGCCCATCGTATTTGTATGTAAGCGTTTTGTCGGCCTTACCCCCCCCTACCAGCTGCACCGATTTAACGGTGAAGCCTTTGGCATCGAGCACCGCTGTAGCTTGCGGATAGAAATGCGCGTGGAGCGTAAGTACCGCCGTACCCAGCAAATATTGATGCTGGTAGTCGAAGCGTACATCGAGCTTAGTATCCGTTACATCAGTTAGTTGGGTGACGCTGGGCTGGTAGGGAGCCGCCGGAGGCAGCCACGAAGGCACCACAATACCGGCCGGCGCGGCTGCCGGTTCGTCAACCGGCTTTTTGTGCGCAGTTTTCTCGCGGCCACCAGTAGACTGACCGAATGCCGTGATGCCAGCGAGGAAAACTAAAATAAAACTACCGGAAATCGAATATTTCATGCGAGAGGCAGACCCAAGGAAAGGTCAGCAAGTTCCGAACGAAATTAAGATTCATCTTACCTTTAACCCCATTTCGGTCAGGTAACGCCGGCTTCTCTATGCTCAATATCAGCGCTGGCCCAGCTCACAACTGGGAGGTGGATTTCAGAAACACTTCTACTATCAGTATTAATAATCAGCCCTTTGCATGGGATATCGTGCAAATTGGGGAAGGCCGCTACCACGTACTGCACAACGAGCAGTCGTACACGGCCGAACTGGTGGATGCTGACTATACTACGAAGGTTTTCGTCTTAAAAATCAATGGCCAACGCATTGAGCTGCAGGCTAAAGACCGGTTCGACCAACTGCTTGAACGCATGGGACTAAGCAACGCAACGGCTACTAAAATTAACGAGTTGAAAGCGCCCATGCCGGGTCTTATCGTAGATATTCGGGTGCAGCCCGGCCAAACCGTGCAAAAAGGCGACCCCCTGTTAGTGTTGGAGGCTATGAAGATGGAAAATATCTTGAAAGCCCCCACTGATGGCATCATTGACAGCATTAAAGTGGTACTGCGCGCTAACGTAACCAAAGGGCAGGTGCTGGTTCAATTTACATAATTCTCTCCTACCGGATTTTAGCTTTTTCAACTTTGACTTACCACCGAATCCTTCTCAAGCTCAGCGGCGAGGCGCTGATGGGCCAGCAACAATACGGCATTGATGCCGACCGGCTGATGCAGTATGCCAGCGAAATTAAGGCAGTCGCCACGCAGGGCATTCAGGTAGCTGTGGTAATTGGCGGCGGCAATATTTTCCGCGGGGTGCAGGCCGAGCATTTTGGCCTTGACCGCGTGCAGGGCGATTATATGGGCATGCTGGCGACGGTCATTAACTCGATGGCTCTGCAAAGCGCCCTCGAAAAGATGGATGTGCCCACGCGCTTGCTTTCGGGCCTTACCATCCAGCGGGTGTGCGAGCCCTACATCCGGCGGCGCGCTATGCGCCATCTCGAAAAAGGGAGGGTAGTAATTTTTGGCGCTGGTATTGGGTCGCCTTATTTCACCACCGATTCGGCCGCGTCTCTGCGGGCCATCGAGATAGAAGCCGATGTAGTGCTGAAAGGCACCCGTGTTGACGGTATTTATTCGGCCGACCCCGAGAAAGACCCCACTGCGGTGCGCTACCCCCGCATCTCGTTTGATGAGGTGATGGAAAAAAACCTGAACGTGATGGATATGACGGCCTTTACGCTGTGTAAGGAGAACAACCTGCCCATCATCGTATTCGACATGAATACCCCTGGCAATCTAGAGCGTCTAATTGCTGGCGAAAACTTAGGTACGCTCGTGACAATGAGTGGCAATGAAGTGAGCGACGCCGCTAAAGCCGCTACCCTCCTCGACCCCAAGCACAGTAGCCTGCAACCACTCGTAGGCAATCAGCCTGAGCAAGCCTAACGTATTGTTTATTGCATAGCCGCGTTAGCAGTTATTGTTTTCTCTTGCTAAACTTTGCTGGCGAAAAGTCTACTGCTGATAACGACTACTTGACACTCTTTTAAAATGGACGAAGAAATTCAATTTTACCTCGGCGACGCTGAGGAATCGATGAGTAAGGCCATTGCCCACGTGGGCGTAGAAATGGGCCGCATTCGAGCAGGCAAGGCATCACCGGCGATGCTTGATGGCTTGCGCGTGGATTACTACGGTAACCCTACCCCCGTGTCGCAGATTGCCAATATCTCGGCACCCGACCCTCGCTCGCTGCTCATCAAGCCTTGGGAAAAAAATATGGTGAGCGAGGTAGCTAAGGCCATTAAAAACAGTGACCTGGGCCTGAACCCCATCGCTGATGCCGATGGCGTGCGGCTTAATATTCCGCCCATGACGGAGGAACGCCGCCGCGACCTAGTGAAACAAGCCAAAAACGAGGCCGAAGCCGGGAAAGTCCGGGTACGCGGCATTCGCAAGGATGTAAACGAGGCGCTGCGCAAATTGCAAAAAGATGGCGCGCCTGAAGATGCCATCAAAGATGCCGAGGCCAAAGTACAGAAATACACCGATGCGCATATCAACGAGGTAGATAAATTGTTCACCAAGAAGGAATCGGAGATAATGACTATTTGAGGTCGCGAAATCACCTTCTCACGTAAAAGGCCGGTTCTGCTAAGCAGAGCCGGCCTTTTGCGTGAGAAGTGTTTATATTTCGTCGCTTAGCGGTAATAATCCTGCGCAGCTATCTCGTCCTCTACCGCACTGGGCACCAAGTAGCGAATACTTTTCCTATCCCGAACACTTTGGCGAATGTAGGTACCGGATATGTCAAGCATAGGGGCTGAAACCAGACGAGCCCGCGGAAAATCGGTTAATTTAGGCACAAACGCACCGGGGCGGGGGTAGGCATAGAGGTCAAACTCCTGAATCAGGCGGTCTGCGGCCCGCCAGCGAGGTATTCCTGCCAAGTTATCGGCTCCCATTAGTAGTACGAAGCTATGACGGGGGTAGCGCTTACCTAACGCATCGAGGGTGGCAATGGTATAGCTAGGGCGGGTTAGGCTCAACTCAATATCCTCGGCTCGCAACAAAGGGTTTTCTGCAATTGCCAGCTTTAACAGCGCTAAACGCGCAGTATCCGGCAACAAGTCGTCATCAACCTTGAAGGGGCTTTGAGGCGATAGCACCAGCCAAACAGCATCTAAATCGGTGCGGGTGGCAAAATACTCGGCTAGAATGAGGTGGCCATGGTGCACGGGGTTGAACGAACCAAATAGCAAACCGATGCGCTGGGCAGGTTTGATGGAACTATCAGCTTCCTCCGCAACCGATGTCACGTCAGCACTCATACCGCTTCGGACTCAGCACTGATAAAGTCGCGCACTAATTGCTCGGCGTGGGCTACCGCTTCTTCCAAGTTATCGTTGACAACAGTTACGTCGAACTTATCCTCAAAAGCCAACTCAAAAGTGGCTTTGTAAACCCGTGAAGAAATACTAGAGGTTGAATCTGTGGCCCGCGCTTCTAAGCGCTGGGCCAACGCTTCGATGGAGGGCGGGCGCACAAAGATGGCCAAAGCGCGGTCCTTGTAGAACTCTTTGATGCTAAGCCCGCCTTTCACATCCACATCGAGGATAGCGTGCTGGCCATTGGCCCAGATGCGCTCAATCTCCGATTTGAGCGTGCCGTAAAACGCGCCTTCGTACACTTCTTCCCACTCCACAAACTCGTCGTGACGAATTTTTTCCTGGAATTCGTCTACTGACATGAAGTGGTAGTCTTTGCCATTTACCTCGGCGCGACCGCGGCGGTCGCGGGTACAAGCCGAGATGGAAAAACTAAGCTCGGGGAGTAAACCCATGAGCCGGTGGACGATAGTCGTTTTGCCGGCCCCCGAAGGGGCGGAGAACACAATGATTTTGCCCTGCATAGGGCTACAAAGCTAGGCCATTTCGGCTTGCAAGCGCGCCATAATGGTCTGCGGCAAGGCGGAAGGTGCCGGGCGGCGGCCTACTTTCTGGTTCAGAAAGCCTACAAAAACCTGCTGCTTCTTGATGTCGTCGAAGCACGGCGAGCAATCATCAGCATGGTCGATGAGGTAATCTTCTTCTTCTTCTGTGAGCCTCCGGCCCTCCAAAAGTTGGTCAAGTACAATGTTCACGCGGTCGCAGTCGGCGCCGTTGTCGGGAGTAGCGGCAAGGGGAGCCAACAGATTGGTTTTAGTAGCGGTAGCTTCCATGGATTGGGAAGGGGTTAGGGGGGTGAAAAAAATGGGCGAAGCGTTACTCATCGTCTTCGTCCTTATCGGCGGCATCAACGGCCGAATTTAGGTCATCGTTCCCGTAGCCCATAGAAGAGGCATACTTTTCTAGCTTATCCTTGAGGAAATTCCGGGCTCGGTGCAGGCGCGAGCGCACCGTACCGATAGGAATATCGAGCACTTTGGCCATCTCCTCGTAGGTGAAACCCTCGAGGTCACACAAAATGATAACTGTCCGAAAATCAACGGGTAGCGAATTTAATGCACTGGCTACTTCGTCCCCAATCAGGTCGCGGGTCGACTGTTGGCGCAGGTCGGAAGAGGAGGCGCCAGTATCGGCATCACCTTCTACTTCATCTGGATTATAATATCCTTCAACTTCGCTGTAATCAACTTTAGCTGGCTGCTTGCTTTTCTTTCGAAAATCGTTGATGAACGAGTTTTTCAGGATGCGGAAAAGCCAAGCTTTAGCGTTGGTACCGGGCTCGAAATACTCAAAAAAGCGGTAAGCTTTGAGGTAGGTTTCCTGCACCAGGTCGTTGGCGTCGTCTTCGTCGAGCGTGAGGCGGTAGGCGAAGTTGTAGAGCGGGTCGAGCACCGGCATCAGTTCGGCCTGAAAACGCCGGTCTTTTTCCTCTTTGCTCAGCTTCACCCGTTCGGGAGAGTCACTCATAGTTGGTAATTAAGGCAAGTAATAGAGCTGATGCACGGCAGAAAGTGAGCAAGCAACAGGACAAAAGTATGACCGAACAGTAAGGGTTTAGCTAGCCGCCTCAATATACAGCGAGCGAGCGGACGCCACCTACTCAGCGGCACGAAAAAGTAGTGAGCCGCGGTAGGTACGGATTTGGCACAAGCTAGTTTGCCTCTAAGGGAAGCCACCGCTCAATTTGGGCCGCTACGGTGGCAACTTCGATAGCTTTAATACACGTGCAAGCTGCCGGATTCGCCCGGCAATCTTGGCAATCGGGGCGGTCAAAAACCAAGAATTCGGCGTGCGGCCCCAGCGGCCCCCAGCGGCCCGGATGCATGGGCCGGATGGGCGGATACAGCCCCAGCGCGTGGCGGCCCAGTGCAGCAGCCAGGTGCAGCGGCCCAGTGCTACCCGCCACTAGCCCATCAGCGGCAGCAATGAAGGCAATAAACTCGGGCAAAGCCAGCTGGCCCGTGAGGTCGGCGGCGAGATACGCGGCGTGCTCGCGCAGCCAGTCGGCTAGCTCGGCGCCTTCGGCAGCTGTGCCGCTGATAAATACACGGTGCCCCGCTGCATGAAGCACGCGCGCCAACTGGCCAAAGTGAAGAAGACCCCACTCGCGGGCGCTACCCCGGCTGCGTGGGTGCAGGATAACGTTGAGCTGGCCTGGTTGCCGCTGCGCTAGTAGCTGCTGAAAACGAGGGGGTAGGGAAGCTACTGGCGCTAGGCGAACTAGCTCGGCCACGGCGGGTAGGGTAAGCGCGCCAGCATAGCCAAGCGGCCGCAACAGCAGCAAGTTTAGTTGGGCCTCGTGCAGAGGCGAATGGCGGCGGCTCAGGGCCACCAGCCGGTTGCAGGTGAGCCAGTGAAAAAGACGATTGCGCGTGCCAATGCGCACCGGAATTTGGGCCTGCTGCGCCAGCCGAGCCAGCGCCTTATTAGGAAAAACGTGCACGATGGCGGCGGCCGCATAGCTCCGCAGCTGGCTTAGCTGCGCAGCGGGGGGTAGGGCCAGCAGGTCGTCGAGGCTCAAAAAATCATCTATCCACGGACAGGCAGCGGCCACAGCGGCGGTATAGCTGCGGCCGATGAAGACAACTCGGCAGCTTGGAAACAACTGCTTGAGTTGCCCGCCCACGGGGAGCGTGAGCACAACATCGCCGATGGCATCGGTGCGCGAAACGAGGAATGTTTGCGGCGTTTCAGGGCTCATGCGGGGGCGTTTTGGGTGCCAGTTTTCAGCTTAGCAAATTTCAGGAAAACGCCCGCTGCCGAAATAGCGGCGATGCTCAGGCCCGCAAAGCCATCCAGAAAGCCGAGCCGAAATACATAGCCGTGCACAAACTTCCAGAGCGGCTTGAGCAGCAGATGAAACAGCGTTACCCGCGTTTTGCCCTTCAGCGCCAACTCTTGCGCCGTAATGCTGGTGAATTTGTTGAGCTGCCGTACATGCTGCGCAATAGACGTGTAGGAGTAGTGCAGCGCATCGCCGGCGAGTTGCCCCGTGGTATGGCCCGCGTGCACCTCGTAGTGCTCGTGCAGCAGCAGGCCTTGCCAGCGCCCCAGACGGCGGTCGTAGAGGCGCAGCTTACGGTCGGGGTACCAGCCGCCGTGGCGCACCCAGGTACCGCAGTAGTTGGTGAGGCGCGCCAGCGAGTAAGCGGCGTGCTGCCAATTGCTTTTCACTGCCCAGATGCTCTGGCGCAGCTCATCGGTGAGTACTTCGTCGGCATCGAGCTGCAATACGTGGTCAAACTTGGCTTGGTCGGTGGCCACGTTTTTTTGCTCGACGTAGCCAGCAAACGCGTGCTGCACCACGCGGGCACCGTGCTGCCGGCAGATTTCCACCGTACGGTCAGTTGAAAAAGAATCGATTACCAGCACCTCCTCCCCTACCCCCCCCAACGCCTGCAAGCAACGGGCAATAGTGGCTTCTTCATTGAAGGTGATGATGACGACGGAGAGTGGCACGGTGGGCATTGGGGCAAATATCTAGGGTTTTGGGGTACTGCGGCTATTAACCGGCACCCCTACCCCCACAAAACATTCGCAGGGCAACTCCGTCCTGTGGAGCGGAGTAAAGCTTCTTACTCTCCTTTAATTCGTTAAAAATGCCAGCTTTATCAGACAAAATAATTCTCGTCACGGGCGCTACCTCCGGCATTGGGGAGGTAACTGCGCGCGAATTGGCCCGCCAGGGTGCCCACGTTATTTTGCTAGCGCGCAGCCGCGAAAAAGCCGCTAAGACCCAGCAAGACATTATTGCGGCTACTGGCAACCAGCAGGTAGACGTGGTGCTGGCCGACTTGTCGGTGCTTCAGCAGGTGCGCGATGTGGCAGCCGATATTCACACGAAATATCCGCGCCTTGATGTACTAGTGAACAACGCAGGCTTGATGTTTGGCGCCGAGCGCGAAGTTTCGGCCGACGGCAACGAAATGACATTGGCCACCAACCACTTGGGGCCGTTTTTGCTCACCAGCCTGCTACTCGATTTACTACAGAAAAGTCCGGCGGCCCGCATCGTCAACGTGGCGTCGATGGCCTACCGCTTCTCTAAACCCACGCTCGACGATTGGCAGTCGGAGCGCTACTACAACCCGATGTGGGAGTACGGCAACACAAAGCTGTTCAACATCATGTTCACACAAGAGTTGGCGCAGCGGCTGCGGGCACACGGCATTACCAACGTCACGACCAATTCACTGCATCCGGGGGCCGTGGCTACCGGCTACGGCAAGCAATCGGGCGGCTGGCTATCGGCGGTGCTGGCGTTGGGTCGGCCTTTCATGCTATCGCCCGAGAAGGGCGCCGAAACAAGTATTTTCCTGGCCTCCGACCCCAGCGTGGCCACTATTAGTGGCGGCTATTACAGTAAAAAGAAACCTGAGCCAGTGAATAGCCGCTTCAATACGCCCGAGCACAACCGCAGACTATGGGAAATGAGCGAGCAGCAAACGGGCACCAAGTTTCTAAGCTAAGCCGCTGAGCTAGGGCAAACTTTCGACCTAGCTAACGCTTTATTCGTTGTTTATTCTCAGCTTAGCTTGACTTATGGAATTAGGAATCAGCACTTTTGGTGAAGTAGCACCTGCCCACGTAGCGGGCAGCGACCACGCAGCCGCCCAGCGTATGCAGGAGCTGCTAGCCGAGGCCCACCTAGCCGATACCGTGGGTCTAGATGTATTTGCCGTGGGCGAACACCACCGGCCCGACTTCATCATCTCGGCGCCCGAAGTGATTTTGGGGGCGGTAGCGGCCACCACCAAGCGTATTCGCCTGTCAAGTGCCGTCACGGTTCTTAGTTCGGCTGACCCAGTGCGCACATTCCAGAATTTCGCAACTGTCGACCTGATTTCGGGGGGTAGGGCGGAGATTATAGCGGGCCGGGGCTCCTTCATTGAGTCGTTTCCGCTCTTCGGCTACAACTTGCAGGACTACGATACGCTCTTCGTAGAAAAGCTGGAGCTGCTGCTCAAAATCAACGGTAGTGAAGTTGTTTCGTGGCAAGGCAAGCACCGTGCGGCCATTCAAAAGCTGGGCGTGTATCCGCGGCCGGCGCAGGGGCGCTTGCCCATTTGGATAGGGGTAGGCGGCACACCGGCGTCGGTGGTGCGTGCCGGAAAGCTCGGGCTGCCGCTCACCATTGCCATTTTGGGGGGCGAGCCGGCTCGCTACGTGCCATTCGCCGAGCTATACCGCGAGTCGGCGCAACAGGCGGGGCACAATGCGGCCAGCCTGCCACTGGCCCTTAACTGCCACTTTCACCTAGCCGAAACGTCTCAGCAAGCTTCCGACGAGTATTTCCCAGCCTATTCGGCCTTGATGAACCGCATTGGCCGCGAGCGGGGCTGGCCGCCCATGTCGCGGGCACAGTTCGAACTGCTACGCGGGCCCGAAGGGCCATTGTTTGTTGGCAGTGTGCAGGAAGTCACGGACAAGCTTCTGTACCTCGACCGCCTGTTTGGCAACACCCGCTTTCTGGCCCAGCTTATTCTGGAAGGCATTCCACACCAGCGGGTGATGCGCTCTATCGAGCTGTTTGGCACCCAAGTGGCGCCCGCCGTACGGACGGCACTTATCCAGACCGCAGGTTTAGCGAATTCGTCTAGTTAACCGGATTTACAAACGATTGCTAGCTAGCCGGCACAAAAAAGACCGCTCCTAAGAGCGGCCTTTTTACGTCCGAAGGATAACGTCCACAAAATCCGTGGAATCCGCTAAAACCTTCGCTAATCCGTCATCTAGTAGCGATACAGGTCCGACTTGAAGGGGCCTTCAACGGGCACCTTGATGTAGTCGGCTTGCTTCGGCGTCAGCTCGTCTAACTCTACTCCAATTTTGGCGAGGTGCAGGCGAGCTACTTTCTCGTCGAGGTGCTTAGGCAAAGTGTACACTTGGTTTTCGTACTTGTCAGCCGACTGCCACAGCTCCAATTGAGCCAGAGTTTGGTTGGTGAATGAGTTCGACATCACAAACGATGGGTGGCCAGTAGCGCAACCCAGGTTCACCAAGCGGCCTTCGGCCAAGATGATAACCTCTTTGCCATCAATGTTGTAGATGTCTACCTGGGGCTTCACCGTGTCTTTGGTGTGGCCGTAGTTCTTGTTCAGCCAAGCCATGTCGATTTCATCGTCGAAGTGGCCGATGTTGCAGACAATTGCCTTGTCTTTAAGGGCACGGAAATGCTCCTCACGGATGATATCGCAGTTGCCAGTAGTCGTGATAACGATGTCGGCGCGCGGAATGGCGTTTTCCATCTTCTTCACTTCGTAGCTATCCATAGCCGCTTGCAGGGCGCAAATCGGGTCGATTTCCGTCACGATAACGCGGGCGCCGGCGCCGCGCAGCGAGGCTGCGGTGCCTTTTCCTACGTCGCCGTAGCCAGCTACTACCGCTACTTTACCAGCCATCATCACGTCGGTAGCCCGGCGAATGGCGTCTACTGCCGACTCTTTGCAGCCGTACTTGTTGTCAAACTTCGACTTCGTTACCGAGTCGTTCACGTTGAACGCGGGGAAGGGCAGCGAACCGTTCTTTACGCGCTCGATGAGGCGCAGCACGCCCGTCGTGGTTTCTTCCGAAACACCTTTGATACCAGTAGCCAATTCCGGAAACTGGTTGAGCACCATATTGGTAAGGTCACCACCGTCATCGAGAATCATGTTCAACGGTTGGCGCTCTTCCCCAAAAAACAGCGTTTGCTCAATGCACCAGTTAAACTCCTCCTCCGTCATGCCTTTCCAAGCATACACGGCGGTGCCAGCGGCGGCAATAGCCGCAGCAGCGTGGTCCTGAGTCGAGAAGATATTGCACGACGACCACGTTACCTCGGCGCCCAGCGCCTGCAGGGTTTCGATGAGAACGGCAGTTTGGATGGTCATATGCAGGCAGCCGGCGATGCGGGCCCCTTTGAAGGGCTGGCTCGGGCCAAACTCAGCACGCAGCGACATCAGGCCGGGCATTTCGGCTTCGGCCAGGCGAATTTCTTTGCGGCCCCACTCGGCCAGGCTCATGTCTTTTACTTTGTAGGGAGCGTATGTCGTGGGCTTCGTTTCCACCATGATAACGGGTAAATTAGGGGTAGGGCTTTCTAACCACAAAGATAGGGTTTTGTTGCCAGAGTATGCGTTCTATCTTTGCGCGTTATGAACCTAAGCAGCCTTTCCTGGAAACGCACAACTCGTTGGCTTACAATTGTACTGGCGATAATTACCGGCATTAACCTTACGACATTGCCGGGGCGTGCCCAGCAGGCGCCTACCCCCGCCACCATCCGCCTCTCGCCCGACGACCTAGAGCGCGGCCAATATGGCAACCAACAGAATTTCTTTTTCCTACCCCCCGGCAAAACGGGCGAGGACTATCAGAGCGCCGGTTTCTTTGGCCAAAAGCTGCGGCCCTACTTGAGCAGCAGCTCCCAAGCGGTGCAGGAACTCGACCACTACCGCCGCCAGAAAACACTGTTTTTAGTAGATAAAGCTTTACTCGTGGGCTCAGTGGCGCTATATGGCTCGCAGGTTTTTGCACACGGCGACCCAGTTTATTTCAATAGTACCCAGCAGGTTGCAGCCGGGGTAGCGGTGGTTAGCTTACTGGCTACGCTCTTTATCAACCACCACACCAACGAGTACCTGAAGCAGGCCGTTGACAATTACAACAATGACCTGCCAGGCCAACGGCGCGGTATGCTGTGGCACCAGCTGCGGCCCTCCGGCTTGGGCGTAGCCCCTACCCCCCACGGGCAGCCAGTGCTAGCCCTGCGCTGGCAGCTCTAGGCGGCGGTTTGCACTACTAGGCTATTTTTTCCGTTAGTAAGGGCACAATGGAGTTTCCTTTACCTGAGGCGGCCCGGCGCTACGTGGCTGCCCACCTGCACGACGACCCGGCGCACTTGGCTTTGCAAGCCCGCCGCCACCCCAATTTGCCAGTGCCCGAGCTGGTCCGCCAGATTCAGGCGCGCCAGAAAGCCCGCGTGAAGCTGCCCACTTGGGCCGACAACCAAGACCTGATTTTTCCGCCCGCGCTATCGGTCGAGCAGGCTTCGTCTGAGCGCACTGCCACCTACAAGGCAGCACTTGTGGCGGGTGCCGACCGGCTGGCCGACCTCACGGGTGGCTTTGGGGCCGATGCAGCGCACTTCGCGGCGGTAGTTGGGCACGTCGATTACGTAGAGCGCGATGCGCGCCTAGCCCAAGTGGTTGCCTATAATCTGGCTCAGCTTCAGATTGAAAACGTAACTGTGCATGCCGCAGATGCCGCCGCGTTTCTGAAGAACAGCGGCCAAACGTTTGACTGGCTTTTCCTCGACCCAGCGCGGCGCGACCAGCGCGGCGGCAAAATATTTCGGCTAGCCGACTGCGAGCCCGATGTGCCGCGGCTCCTACCCCTGCTGCTGCGGCATGCCCCTCGCATTTTGCTCAAAACATCGCCGATGCTTGATATCGAGCTGGCCATTCAAGAGCTTAAGCACGTGCGGCGGCTCTGGGTAATTGCCGTCGATAACGAAGTAAAAGAAGTACTGTATGAGTTGGGCGAAGAACCCGCCGTTGACCCCGAGCGCCTAGCTGTAAACCTGCGTCGCGACGGTAGCCAGCAGGAGTTTCGCCTCAACCGTGCCCGCGAGGCGCGCGCCGTGCCCCGCTACGCCGAGGCCCAGCAGTACCTCTACGAGCCCAATGCGGCCATTCTCAAGGCGGGTGCCTTCAAAAGCGTTGGCTCGGCCTTTGAGCTAATTAAGCTGCACCAACACAGCCATTTATACACTAGTGCCGAACTGCGAGCCGATTTTCCGGGCCGCATTTTTCGCATCTTGGCCACGGAAAAAGCCGATGGCCCTACCCTCAAAAACCACCTGGGGCCGGAGGGCCGAGCCCACGTCACGACTCGCAACTTTCCCGAGTCGGTGGCTGACTTTCGGCGGCGCACGGGCATCCGGGAGGGCGGCGATATTTATCTTTTCGCAACCACTGACCTACGGGGCCGTTTGGTAGTCTTGGTATGCGAAAAAGCTAGCTCCTGACGCCTGGCGCCGTAGCTGTCCCCTACCCCCTCCTTCTGCAGTGGGCTATGCCAGCCGGCTCGATTTTGTAAGATGCGCGCGATTCATTTCAATTTTGATTAGCTTTGTTGCCCGCCCGCCCGCGCCTAGTCTGGCCCGGCGGGCGGCCTTTTTTTGATTGCTTAACCCTTTGCCATGCCCTATCTGTTCACTTCCGAATCGGTTTCGGAAGGCCATCCCGATAAAGTTGCCGACCAGATTTCCGACGCTATCCTCGACGACTTTCTGCGCCAGGACCCCGCCGCCAAAGTAGCCTGCGAAACGATGGTAACCACGGGCCTCGTGGTCATTGCGGGCGAAGTAAAATCGTCAGCCTACGTCGATGTGCAAACCGTAGCCCGCGACGTTATCCGCCGCATCGGCTACACCAAAGCCGAGTATAAATTCGAAGCGGAAAGCTGCGGCATCCTGTCGGCGCTGCACGAGCAGTCGCCCGACATCAACCAGGGGGTAGTGCGCCAATCACCTGAGGAGCAAGGCGCTGGCGACCAGGGCATGATGTTTGGCTACGCCACCAACGAGACGGCTAACTACATGCCGCTCGCCCTCGACCTCTCGCACAGCCTGCTGCAAGAGTTGGCCGCCATCCGCAAGGGGGGTAAGGAAATGACTTACTTGCGCCCCGACGCCAAGAGCCAGGTTACGATTCGCTATTCCGACGACCACCGTCCGGAGGCCATCGATACGATTGTTATTAGCACCCAGCACGACGACTTCGATGCGTCGGAGGAGGTGATGTTGACCCGCATTAAGGAGGATATTATTAACATCCTTATTCCACGAGTGAAGGCCAACCTGAGTGCCGATATGCAGGCGCTGTTCACGGCCGATATCACGCATCACATCAACCCAACTGGCAAGTTTGTTATTGGTGGGCCGCACGGCGACTCGGGCCTCACCGGCCGCAAGATTATCGTCGATACCTACGGCGGTAAAGGTGCCCACGGTGGCGGCGCTTTCTCGGGCAAAGATTCGAGTAAGGTGGACCGTTCGGCTGCTTATGCCGCCCGCCACATCGCCAAAAACCTGGTGGCCGCCGGCGTAGCCGCTCAAGTACTTGTGCAAGTAGCCTACGCCATTGGTGTGGCCAAGCCCGTAGGCCTCTACGTTACTACCTACGGCACGGCCAAAGCCACTGGCGCTTCGGGCCAGCCCCTCACCGACGGCGAAGTGGCCGATAAAGTAAACGAGCTATTCGACCTACGCCCCTACGCCATTGTAGAGCGCTTCGGACTGCGCAATCCCATTTTTGGCCAAACCGCAGCGTATGGCCACATGGGCCGCCAGCCGGGCACCGTCACGGTGAAAATGAAGGATGGCGAAGAAAAAACTTTCGAAACTTTCACTTGGGAAAAGCTCGATTACGTTGACCGTATTAAAACGGCATTCGGCCTCTAAGCTGATTTCTGGTTTACTCAAAAAGCCCCGACTGCTTAGTGCAGCCGGGGCTTTTTGGTGGGCTCGGCAAAAACTAGGGGGTAAAGACGCCCACTAGTTAAGCCATTTTTATCAGCTAGTGAGTCAGATTTTTTTCTTTATACTTCGTAATCTGCCGCTTCAGCGCTTCTACGGCAGCGTCGGTGGCAGCTTCAAACGAGGGCGCATCCTCTTGGCTGAAGAGCGTACTACCCGGCACCATCAATTTAATTTCCACAGTTTTATTCGCTACCCCGTCTTTGTTGTTAAGGCGCAGAATCACTTCGCCGTCGGTTACGCGGTCGTAGAAGTGTTCGAGTTTGTTGAGTCGTTGCTGAATAAAGTCAAGCAGGGTTTTATCGGCATCGAAATGAACCGATTGCATTTGCACTTTCATGGGCAAGATGGTTGAGTGGGAAACGGGAATCCTTACGCTCTAGGATGAGCTTGTTCAAATACGGATTTTAGACGGTCGACGGACAAGTGCGTGTACACTTGGGTGGCCGCCAAGCTAGCGTGGCCCAGTAATTCTTTGATGGCATTGAGGTCGGCGCCCTTGCCCAGCAAGTGGGTAGCAAAGGCATGGCGCAACGCGTGCGGGTGCTGGTGCGCCATTGAAGTTGACACCTGACTGAGGTAACGCTTCACAGTGCGGTATACGTGCTTTTCGTAAAGTGGCTCGCCTTTGTCGGTGCGCAATATCGGGCTACCCCCCCCACTAGGCCCGAACTCGGCGAGGCGCGCGGCGCGGTATTTTTCTAGCACCAGCAGCAGCGACGGGTTGAGCGGTACAATCCGCTGCTTGTTGCCCTTGCCGGTTACGCGCACCAGGCGCGCGCCGGCGTCCACGTCATTATCAGTAATACCTAGCAATTCGGAGAGCCGAATGCCGGTGCCATATAGCGTTTCAAGCACCAGTTGGTCGCGCACGCCCGCAAAGCTGGCTTCAAACTCGAAGGAGTTGAGCAAGCGGTTCAACGATTCTTCAGGCACAAATTCCGGCAATTTTTTGGCCATCTTGGGGGCCTTAACGCGTAGCATCGGGTTGGCTTCGATGCGGTGGGTGCGCAGCAAAAACTTGTAGTAAGAGCGCAGGCAGGCCACCTTGCGGTTCACGGTGCGCGGGTCTAAGTCCTGCCCCATTAGGCTCACTACCCACCCCCGAATAAGCGGATGCGTAGCCTGGGCTGGTTCAGCCAGTTCATATTCAGCCTGTACGTAGGCGGCAAATTGGGTCAAATCAGTCTGATAAGCCGATACCGTATGCGAGCTAAAGCGCTTTTCGTAGCGCAAAAAATCTAAAAATTCCTCCATAATTCCAGTAACGAAAAAGCCCGACTGGCGGGTCGGGCACAAGGTAGCAAGCAATTGTATGGTATTGGGCAAACCCCAACGCGAAAAGCCCGCCCAATTGCTAGCTAGCAATTGGGCGGGCTTTTCAAAGCCACTAAAAACGGGTAGCCGAGAGGCTATTCGTTTTCGGTACCGTAGGTAGCAAGCTTATAAACAGCCTTCTGCTTCAGCTTACGCTTAGTGATGCTGGGCTTTTGGAAGAACGTGCGGCGACGCAATTCTTTCAAAACGCCAGTGCGCTCGAATTTCTTCTTGAAGCGCTTCAGCGCACGGTCAACGGTTTCGTTGTCTTTGATTTGAACGATAATCATATCGAGGAGTGATGAGTCTTTTCAGGGCAAACGGGCCGCAAAGATACTCATAGTTAGGAAGGATTCAAACGGATTGTTTAGATTTTGTAGTCGATTCATTTATAAGGGCCTACCCCCCACTTATGAGCCAACCTCAAAACCGTAGTTTTCGCCGCTTACTTCAGCAAAGCACGGGCAATTACTAGTTTCTGGATTTCGCTGGTGCCTTCTCCAATAGTGCACAGCTTCGCATCGCGGTAATATTTTTCGGCAGGGTAGTCTTTGGTATAGCCATAGCCGCCAAAAATCTGCACGCCTTCATTGGCCGTGCGCACGGCTACCTCGGAAGCATAGAGCTTAGCCATGGCTGATTCCAGGTTCACGTTTTGGCCGCGGTCTTTCATTTCGGCGGCGCGGTAGGTAAGCAAGCTGGCGGCTTCTATCTCGGTCACCATATCGGCCAACTTGAAAGCAATGCCTTGGAAGTTGCTAATAGGCTGGTTGAACTGGTGCCGTTCCTTTGAGTATTGCAGCGCCGCCTCATACGCGCCTTGGGCAATACCCAAGCTGAGCGCCGCAATGCTGATACGCCCACCGTCAAGCACTTTCAACGACTGCACAAAGCCATCGCCGACCTTGCCAATCACGTTTTCGACTGGTACGTGGCAGTCAGTGAAAATCATTTCGGTGGTTTCGGAAGCGCGCATGCCCATTTTGTCTTCCTTGCGCCCACCCGCAAAGCCGGGAGTCCCGCGCTCTACAATGAAGGCCGTCATACCGTGCGAATCGCCGACTTCACCCGTGCGGGCGATAACAACGGCCACGTCGCCGCTTTTACCGTGCGTAATGAAATTCTTAGCGCCATTCAGCACATAGTACTCGCCGCTGGCATCAAGTATAGCAGTGGTGCGCATATTGCCGGCATCAGAGCCCGTGTTGGGTTCAGTAAGGCCCCACGCCCCCAACCACTCACCCGAAGCCAGTCGGGGCAGATACTTGTGTTTTTGCACTTCTGAGGCGTGCTGCAAGATATGGCCCGTGCAAAGGGAGTTGTGGGCGGCCATGCTCAGGCCAATGCTGCCATCAATTTTGGCTAGCTCGGCAATTGCTGTTACGTATTCTTGGTAACCAAAACCCGAGCCGCCGTACTCCTGCGGCACCAGCACGCCCATCAGCCCAAGCTCGCCAAGCTGGTGAAAGGTATCGCGGGGAAATTCCTGGGTTTCATCCCAGCGCATCATGTGAGGCTTGATATGCTGGAGGCCAAAATCGCGCACCATTTGCGCAATCATCGCTTGGTTTTCGGTCGCTACAGTAGCTTCCATATGGGTGGGTAGGGGTAGGTGAGAAGAGTGCGAAACCAGCCCGCGGGGCTGGCTATGAAGCAGTAAAAGTACGCTATCTGAACTGGTTAAATTATAAGGTGCTGTTGAGGTTAGCTGGTCTAATTTTTGAATGCCTACTAGAAATAGGTTACTTTTGAGGCATTTTCTACTTTTCGCGGCCGCCCCCGCTAGCCCGTAGATTTTTCTTTCGCTGCCGAATTTGCCCTCTCTTTTGACTCTATCTCCTCGCTTTTCGTTCCTGCGGCTGCCGCAACTGCTGCTTTTGGCCTTGTTGGTACCGTGTTTGCTGTCGTCGTGCGCAACGGGCCGTTACTACAGGCAGCGCACGATGTTTCAGCTTACCAAAGGCGCTGATGGAGTGGTGGATACCGCCAGGCTGCGGCGGGCCGTCAATCGCACAGCTCGCAACTACTTGATTAAGCCGAACGACTACCTCAACGTGCAGGTTTACACCAACAAAGGCGAGCGCCTGATAGACCCTAACGGAGAGTTGAAATTTGGGACGCCTAGCGTAGGCAATCCAACCGGTACGACTCCACGGGCTTCTTCTTCTTCGCCGGCGAGTGGTGGCCAGCGCAACGTGGGTCAAAATGCTGGCGCATCCGCAGCTGCTACCGAGTACTTAGTGCAGGCTGATGGCACCGTGCGCCTACCCCTTCTCGACCGGGTATCGGTGCAGGGCTTAAGCTTAATTCAGGCAGACAGCGTTTTACAGCGCCGCTACAACGAATATTATAAGGAATCTTTCGTTAAGACATCTGTTAGCAATAACCGGGTTATTGTATTGGGGTCGCCGGGTGGACAAGTAGTTACGCTTACTAATGATAACATGAACCTGCTGGAAGTACTGGCACTGGCAGGGGGCGTTGATGGGGTAGGTGGCGGAGGGGGCACTACTGGCTTCACCCGCTTTGGTGGCCGGGTTAACAATATTCGCATCATTCGCGGTGATTTGAAAAACCCTCAGGTGCAATTTGTGGACCTTAGCACGATTGAAGGAATGCGCCGGGGAAATTTACAGATAGAACCTAACGACATCATTTATATCCAGCCCGTACGCAGGCCCTTCTTGGAGGCTCTGACCGACGCTACCCCTGTTATTACGCTTTTCTTTTCCGTAATAACTACCATAAGTCTTATATCACTCTATAGATAGAATAATCACCAGTAGCTGCATCAGTGTACTGGCTTGGTTCTTAACTATAAAGCTAGCCTTCGAGCTGAGCAAATCAATATATGGCATCTAATGAAAACGCCGAACTGGAAGAGCTCATTCGCCGGGCTACCAGCGGGCAGGAAGGCCCGCCTGCTGCTGGAGGGCCAATAGCTTCTGATGCTGGTGAAAGCGAGCCAGGTGAGGGCTTGGACATTCCTACCCTAGTGCTGGTAGCTAAGCGCAGCTTGCCTTGGGTATTGCTGCTGCTCATAATTGGCCTGACTGCTTCCTGGCTTTATTTACGTTATACCAAACCAATTTATAAAGCTTCTTCCATCTTGAAGATTGACGAGCGCAGCGATGTCAATACCATTGGACTAGGCGCAGCGCTGGGGGCAGCCGCCCCGGATAATAACCGCAGCATCACGCAGCTTGCTGGTGAAGTAGAGCTCATCAAATCAAACCTGACTTACACGCGGTTAAAAAAGATAATCCCGCTCAATATTTCTTACTACACCCAGGGCACGGTACTCGAAGCAGAGCTATTCGGCACCTCCCCGTTTCGGGTTGAATATACTATTAGTGACCCGGCTTACTATAATCGTAAGTTCAATGTGGAGTACGTCGATGCCACACATTATCAATTAAACGCAGTACTGGGGGAGCAAAAAATTGAAGGAACTCATGCACTGGGCCAACTGGTAAAGCTGCCGGGCATGCAGCTACGCTTGCTGGCTAATGAGGAAAGCCCGACCAACACGCCGGATGCCAAATTCCACTTTACTATCCAAGACGATAATACGATTGAAAGGTATTTAAATCTTAATCTGACTGTGGAGGTAGTGAACCCCAATGCTAATACTATTCAGATTTCATTCACGGATAATAACCGGCTGAAAGCTAAGCGCATAGTTGATGTATTAGATTCTGTATATCTAGATGCTAAGCTAGCGCGCAAACAGGAGTCAACGGATAAAGCCTTGGCTTACCTAGATGAGCAGCTTGACGAGAATGGTCTTCGCCTAGAGAAAGCGGAAGACAACCTCAAAGGCTTCGTACTCAAAAACGGCACCTACGACGCGAAAGGCGAGTTAGGCAATATCACTTCCAAGATGGAAGAATTGGCGGCCGACCGTTTAAAGCTGGAGCAGAAAGGCGCTTTATTGGCCGAAGTAGGCCGGCTAGCGACTCAGGAACGCATCACAGCTAGCGAAGACCAAACTGTAGAACAAACGCTGCCAGGCCTAGGAGACTTGGAAGACCCGGTCTTAACAGAGTTACTCAACGAATTGAATACTACGCAGCAAAACCTGCGCCGCCTCACGCGTTCGTATAACGAAACTACAGAAGCCGTGAAGCAGCAGCGCTCGGTACTGGCATATGCCCGCATTGCGCTGCAACGCCAACTGCGCCAAGACCAAAAGCTCCTCAGCAACGAGTTGGCGCTGCTCGACCAGCAGCGCAACCTCCTGAGCGACAACCTACGCTCGCTGCCGGGCAAGGAAACTGAGCTAGCCCGCCTAAAACGGCCGCTCGAGTTGTATGGTGGCACGCAGCAAATGCTGATGGAGAAGAAGGTGGAGTATAATATTAAGAACGCAGGTACTACCCCTGACTTTCAAATTTTATCTCCTGCTTCGGCCCCCGATGCGCCTATCTCTCCTATTAAGTTATTGGTGTACGCTATTGGGCTGGCAGGCGGGTTGATTACCGGGTTAGGGTTGATTGCTACCCGTTACTTTATGCACAATACCATTACGGGAGTGCAGGAGTTGGAGCGCAATACCAAGGCCTCCGTGCTGGGTGTAATCCCAACCTATGAGAAAGAAAAGCTGGAGGTATCACGGCTGGTCGTGGACAAGAACCCGAAGTCGTCGGTGTCAGAAGCTATTCGCTCTATCCGCACGAACCTCGATTTTATTAGTCCATCTACTAAGCGGCGGTTAATTTCGGTTACCTCTACCATCTCGGGCGAAGGCAAGACGTTTGTGACGGTTAACCTAGGAGGCATTATTGCCTTGTCGGGGCAGCGTGTTATCATCCTAGACTTAGACATGCGCAAACCCAAAGTGAACCTAGCCTTTGGGGCTGAAAACGTACGCGGCATTAGTACCATTCTCATCGACCGTCATTCGGTGGCCGAGTGCGTTCAGCATAGCACTATCGAATCGCTCGACTTTATTTCGGCGGGCCCTACCCCCCCTAATCCCTCGGAGCTCATCCTGAGCCCGCGCTTCGACCAAATGTTGGAGGAGTTGTACCGCAACTATGATGTTATCCTCATTGATACCCCCCCAGTTGGGCTCGTCACGGATGGCATTCTTATCATGCGCAAGGCGGATGTGCCTATCTATATTGTACGGGCCAACTACTCGCGCAAAGCCTTCCTGAAAAACCTGAATCGCCTCATGCGTAATAACCAGTTTAACCGCATGTGCACCATTCTGAATGACGCCCAGGCGCAGGGGGCGCACGGCTATGGCTACGGCTACGGGTACGGGTATGGCTATGGGTATGGTAGCTACGGCATGGGCTACTACGAAGAGCCAACTGCACCCAAAAAGACCTTCACCGAACGCCTGAAGGGGCTCTTTAGCTAAGCGAGCAACAGATGGCTGGCTTTTGGCAACGCATATTTGGGGGCTCGGCAACCGCTACTACTCTGGCAAGCAGCCCCCTGGCTATATTGGGGGCTGACATGCATTCGCATTTGCTACCAGGCCTCGACGAC
This sequence comes from Hymenobacter ginkgonis, assembly GCF_009755225.1. GTDB lineage: Bacteria > Bacteroidota > Bacteroidia > Cytophagales > Hymenobacteraceae > Hymenobacter > Hymenobacter ginkgonis. The sequence continues at coordinate 1,002,236 of NZ_WQKZ01000002.1, read as the reverse complement.
GGGGCCGAAACTGTGGCCCACAGCCTTGAGCTGCTACGCGAGCTGCGAGAACTTGGCTTTCGCAAGCTGATAATGACGCCCCACGTCATGGGCGACTTCTATAAGAACACACCCGACGGTATCCGGGCAGCCTTGTTAGAGCTGCAAACCGCCGCCGTTGCGGCCGGGCTTAGCGATGTAGCACTGGAGTGTGCCGCCGAGTACTACCTCGACGAATGGCTAGGCCGCAAGCTAGCCGACGGTACCGAGCTGCTGAGCTTTGGTGGCGAGCAGCGCTACTTGCTTTTTGAGACCTCTTACTTAAATGAGCCTTTCAACCTGCTTTCCACCATTTTTGAGTTGAAAGCAGCTGGGTACCAGCCTGTACTAGCGCACCCCGAGCGCTATGTGTATTTCTACGGCCGCTTTGCCGAAATTGAAAAGCTGCGTAAAGAATACGGGGTGCTGCTTCAACTCAACCTCAACTCGCTGGCGGGCTACTACTCGCCGGCGGCTCAGCGAGCCGCCGAAAAGCTAATTGATGCTGGTCTTATCGACTTTGTGGGTACGGATACGCACCACCTGCGCCACACGGCTACCTTAGGCACCAAAACAATTAGCTCAGCTTATTTTCGCAAGCTGTTGGCCCTACCCCTGCTGAATAGCAGCTTATAGCGGCCTTAGGCACTGGCTTTTCTGCCATTTACTTCTCATGATTTTTGTTACTGGCGGCACTGGCCTCATTGGCTCCTTCTTGCTACGCGAGCTGCAGGCCCGCGGCCTTGCCGTGCGGGCGCTGCACCGGGGCCCTACCCCCCCCGCGGCGCCGGGGGTAGAGTGGGTACAAGGCGACTTGCTCGATGCGACCCTACTGGCTTCGTTGCTCACGGCTGACGTGACACACGTTTTTCATTGTGCGGGCCTGGTTTCTTATGCGCCGCAGGATGAAGATGCCCTATTGCAAATAAATGTGGAGGGTACTGCCACGGTGGTAGATGCGTGCTTGGCGCGGCCCGGCATTCGGTTGGGCTACGTGTCATCGGTGGCGGCATTGGGTAGCCCTACCCCCCCTCCTGCTGCACAGGCTGTTGACGCTACCCGCATACTGGATGAAACTGCCACCTGGGACTTAGGCGCCAGCCACCCAGCCTACGCTACCAGCAAATACCTAGCGGAGTTGGAAGTGTGGCGGGGGGTAGCCGAAGGACTGTCAGCCGCCATCGTCAACCCTTCTATTGTGCTAGGGCCCGGCGATTGGCACCGCAGCAGTACCCGCCTGCTTCGCTACGCCCACGAAGAACACCGCTTTTACACCCATGGCCTGGTCAACTTTGTGGATGTACGCGATGTGGTGGCCCACTTCTTGCGCTTAGTACTAGAGTTGCCCGCCTTGCCTGCTGCCCGCTATATTTTAAGCGAAGGTGCCTATGAGTTGGGCGATTTTTTGCGGCAAGTAGCCGCGGCTTTTGGCCGCCGCCCGCCTACTATGGCAGTCCCCACTTGGGCAGCCGAGGTTATTTGGCGCTGGGAGCACGTGCGCTCCCTGCTTACGGGGGCACGGCCGCTTATTACCCGCGATACGGCCCGGGCGGGCCGCCACTCAGTAGTATACTCAGGCCAAAAGGCTACAGCTGCTACCGGGCTGGGCTTCCGTCCGCTGGCCGAAACCATCGCGTGGGCTACCCAAGCCCTCAAAACGAACCGGACGGCACAGCCATCGGTTGTATCCTAATTAAGACCTAAATGGGGCGTTTTTTTTGAATGTTAAGAATGTGGCACAGCCTATGCACTCGGTTCGGCATAGCGGCGGCTACCATCGGGTAGGAAAGCCTGATAACTTCGAATACATTCGCCCTATTCGGGAAAATTCGTGATTTTATGCGCATGAACGAACCATTTGATGACCCACGGGCTGCCCAAGACACGGTGCGCCGCTACGAGCGAATGCTGGCTCAAAATGAGGCGACATTCTTTGACTTGGAAGAGTTTGAAATTATTATCGACCACTACGTTACTTCGGCTGCGTTCGACAAAGCCCAGCAAGCCTGTGAAGCTGCCTTAAGCCAGTATCCTTTTTCGACTGAATTGCTTATCGACCGTGCGCAGATATCGGCGATGCGGGGCGACTATGCTGAGGCTGAGCGCCAGATTTCGAGCGTGGCCAGCCTCGACCCCGATAATGCAGACGTGGCTGTAACGCGCGGCATCATTGCCACGCAACGTGGTGATTTTGACGAGGCTGTGCGCTTTTTTCAAGCTGCTTTGGCCCAGAACCCTGACCGCGAAGACATTCACTTCAACTTGGGCCTAGCTTACCAAAGCTGGCAGAAATATAAGAGTGCCGCTCGCCACTACAAGCACAGCCTGCGCCTGCATCCCGACAATGAAACCACGGTGCAGGAGTTGCTTAACTGCTTGGAGACCAGTGACCGCTTGGTTGAGCATGAGGAGTTTTTCCAGCGCTTCACGGATGATGACCCTTACTCGGCAGTGGCTTGGTACAACTTGGGCCAGTATTACTACCGGCTAGAAAAGTATGACCAAGCAGCAGCGGCTTTCGACTACGCCATCGTTATCGAAGCAGACTTTTACGATGCGCACCACTGGCTAGCTGATACGTTTGTGTGCCAGCAGCAATACCAGCGCGCCATCACGGAGTTTGAACTAAGCTACCCACCCAACGAGCCTACTGATGAAGCCTTGTGCAACATTGGCGAGTGCTACGAAAAGCTGCGCGACTGGGAGCAAGCCCGCCAGTACTATCGTAAGGCGCTGGACATTAACCCGGCTATGGATGAAGCTTGGTTTGGCCAAGGAGTGCTGCTGCAAGAGCAGGAAAGGCCTTACGAGGCCCTGCATTTCTTCCGCAAAGCAGTGGAGCTGTATGGCGATAGTGGAGAATACTGGGCCGCGCTCGGTGCCGCCGAAAACCAGGTGGGTAACATCGTAAGTGCTTTGGAAGCCTACGAAAAAGCGACTGAAGTTGCCCCTGAAGATGCTACCGGGTGGGTAAGCTGGAGCGCTATCCTCTACGAGCAAGGCCACTACGACGAGTCCATCGACCTGCTACAGCATGCAGTGGAACTGCACCCGCACGAGGCACATTTTCACTACATGCTGTGCGCCTACTTGCTGGCAGCGGGCCGTTTGCGCGAAGCTTACCAAGAGCTGGAAACAGCCCTTACCCTCAATTATGAGCAGCACTCGCTGCTATTCGATTACTTCCCAGAATTAGAGAAGCAACCGGCTTTGCAGCGCCTTATCGACCAGTTTCGGAAGTAGCCAACCGCCGAACGGCAGTTTTTGAGTTAATTTTGTGCCTGCCCGCCTCACCCGCGGGCAGGCTTTTTTTATACTTGGTTATTCTTTCACTGGCAAGCTGCAGCTTGCTCCTTTGTGCATGAACTATTCCCTTTCGCAACTCCCCGAACGCACTCAAAAACCTCGCGAGCAAGGCTTTACCATGATGATGGATAAGGGCCTGAGCATTCGGGAAGTGGAAGATTTTCTGGAAGTGGGCGCGCCCTATGCCGACATTGTGAAGCTGGGCTGGGCCACTTCCTACGTGGTGCCCAACCTCAAGCGCAAAATCGATGCGTATCAGTCGGCTGGCTTGCCGGTATATCTGGGAGGCACGCTGTTTGAGGCCTTTATTATTCGGAATCAGTTTGAAGACTATCGCCGCCTACTTGACAATTTTGGTTTGGAGTACGCAGAGGTATCGGATGGCAGCATCGACCTAAACCACGACCGGAAGTGCGAATTTATTCGGGAGCTAAGCAAATCGGTGAAGGTGCTAAGCGAAGTAGGCTCGAAGGATGCCGAAAAAATTATCCCCCCTTACAAGTGGATTTCGCAGATGCAATCCGAACTAGATGCGGGCGCCGTTAAGGTAATCGGCGAAGCGCGAGAGGGTGGCAATGTAGGCCTGTTCCGAAGCACTGGTGAGGTACGCTCGGGCTTGGTAGAAGAGATTTTGACCAAGATTCCGTCAGAGCGCATCATTTGGGAAGCACCACAGAAAGCCCAGCAGGTTTGGTTTATTAAGCTGCTAGGGGCTAACGTTAACCTAGGTAATATTGCCCCGAATGAAATTGTAAGCCTCGAAACTATTCGGCTAGGGCTGCGGGGCGATACGTTCTCGCACTTCCTGAATATGGATGAGGTAGACCCAATGTTTCAGCCTGAAGCTAAGACGGGTAAGCCTGGCACCTCTATGCCGCGTGGCTAAGGCCTGCTTTATTTTTCAGTATATACAAAAAGAGCGGGCTCCCTAGTGGGGAGCCCGCTCTTTTTGTTTGTGCCATTAATGGCTATTGCTTTTGGATGCGCACCGTTTGTGTGCTGCCATTGGCCAACGTCACTTTAGCGATATACACACCACTACGTAGGTTATCAAGGCCGTCAAGAGTCAGGCTGGCGTTAGCTACCGATAGATTTTGCTCACGGACCGTGCGACCGGCCATATCCATTACCTGTACGTGGGCTACCCCACTACCCACCGTCGTAGCATCGAGGTTGAAGTCGATTTTGTTGCTGAAGGGGTTAGGGTAAGCAGATAATGTAGCCGAGGCCACGGCAGCACCGTCGAAGCTTAGGGCCCGCACTGGGGAATAAGAATCCTCACCATCAGTATCTACTTGACGCAGACGGTAGTAGCGAATTCCCAATTTATTGGTTTCGGTGTCCGTGTAGCTGTAGTTGATAGTTTGGCTGCTATTAGGCGACTTGCTAGTTACAAAAGTCAGCTTACGGAAAGCCGTGCCATCATTAGATACTTGTACTTCGAAACCGGCGTTATTCAACTCAGAGGCAGTAGTCCAAGCCAACACAGCATTTTGGTTGCTGCGGGTAGCCGTGAAGGCCGTGAGGCTAACTGGCAGTGGATTTGTTTTGTCACCCAGGGTAATGTAAGAAGTAGTCAAGCTAGGCAGCGCCAGCCGAGTAACCGTATTGTTCGTTTGGTTCAGGCTACCCGCTACTGGCTGATACGGCGCGCCGTTAACCTTCGAGCGGAACATCGTCAGGTTCTCTTCCTTGATGGTGTTCAATTCATCAGCCGAATCCAAGTAGTGGAAAATGACGTCGATGTTGGAAGTAGCAGTGACAGCAGACTCGCTGTTGTCATCACCCACAATCTTGAACTGTCGCTTAACGGGAACTGCGTTAGTAGCTACCGGACCGGTGAGCGCATCACCTACTACTCGATACACAAAGATGTTACCTGGCGTGTGGTTAGCTGTTATATCAAGGCCGATGTTACCAAACGTATTCTGTACGCCAGCTACTAGATTGCGGTCGGCCCGGGTCACCCCTTTTATATAAGAAGTATTAGTTTCTGCCTCACCCGCCTTCAAGCTAATAACAGAACTAGATACTAACTGAATATACGAGTTGCCTGTAGTGTCAAATACAGTATTAACTGTTCCAGAGCTCAAATCTTGTGCCGCCGATTGAATGACAACGCCAGCCGTTACGGAAGCTGGTTGAAATGCAATGATGTTAGACGGTATCATTACGTTGATAACCGATTTAATACCTGACCCTGCAATGATGATATCAGATACCAGCAATTGACCAGTGATAACTTGGTCAGCACCAGCGAAAACGAGGGTTGAGTTGGTTTGCGAATTGGTTACCCCAGTACTTAGGGGGCCATTGCCCGTTATGTTGCCCGAGAGGCCACCACCTGGCTGCAACAAGTTGCCATAAACTCGCAGGGTAGCTACGTTGATAACTAGCTGGGCCGCTGATGAGCCGCTGTTGCCTTGCATTGTCAGGTTATTAACCTCGTAGGTAGCGCTTGGGTCGTTTAGGATGGGATAAACTACTGCTGAGCTAGTTTTAGCGGGAATAACTGCGTTTGATAGCCGGGTAGGCACACCGTTACTCCAGTTAGCCTTGTTATTCCAATCTGTGTCGCTAGGAAGTGTAACTGGACCGTTTGCATCCATACCACGGGAAATACCTTGCCACGTGGTAGTACCACCTGCTGGCGTCACTGCCGGGGGGGTAATAGAAAAGGATAGGTTATAAGAGCCGGAAGGGTCAGTAATAGGTGAACCATCAGCTGCTGACAATTCAAATTGTATATCTATCGTATAAGTCCCTCCACTCGTTAGGCCAGCCAATAAATCTACCGGAGGAGTACCCGAAGGCAGTTTATAAACAACACCGAAAGCATCGGTCCCATTTTCCTGCAGCGTCAAGCGCGATAAGTTTGGCAACTGGCCAATAGGCGTACCCGTCAGATAAACGCGATAAAGCAGTGTGGCCCCGGTTACTGCATTAAACGGGCTGGTCCCTACAGTTATGATGCCATCAGATATAGTGAGCGTACTATTACCATTCAGGTCATAAGTACCTAAGCCGGGAGTGGCTACTATTGGAGTAGCGTTAGGATTCCCTAGTCGAGTGTAAGTGTTGTAAGGTGCATATGCCCTTCTGCCCGCATAGGGGATTGCTTGAGCACTGCCACCTGCTGGAAGGGTAGGCCTCTGCGTTATAGTAACTGCATTGTTATATTGGGTTTGCGCCAATGCATCGCTTGGGCTCCACAAGCTAGCTACTATAGCTAAAATCGGCAGGATTATCCGCCACGGAAGCCAATTTAAACTTACCTTTCGAAAAAGAGTAGGGGTGTTTTGCATGATAAAAAAGGTGGCGTTTTGAACTGAATATCGCGCTTGACCGCGGGTAGTTGCGGCCTTGTACGCAGGTACTAAAGTTCAGTTAAGGGTTTAGAAGTTTTTTTTGCAATTTGGCAAGTCAATAATTGCACATCAAATAGTGCAATTAAATAAGCCGAAGTCGCTGTACGAAAATCATGCCTAAAAAAGATACTACACTGGGCGTGTAATCGTGCTCTTCAAGCATCATGACACAACAAAGTTCAGCTTTAAATTATAATTATCCTACTATGATTTGTTAATTCCCCAATAAAAATGATAAATTCTCGCATATGGGCTAGTCAGCGTATCTCTCTCAGCCTGACTAGCTACGCTTTTCAGTTTTGGACACTGCTTAGTGAGCCGCTGGTTGCAACTGTTGACCGTGTCAGCTTTTATTAAATTGCTAACAGAATGCTAGTTTTTAAGCAGTTGAGATAGGTAATGCTACAGCATGAATCAGCTGGCGCAGTTGTAACGGCGCTGCTTATAAGGGTACTTATCCATCCTGCTCAAGAGGTAGCCGGCAATAGCAATGGTTGCATGCTGGTTAGTAAAGCGGCGCTAGTAGTCAGGCTGGCGAAGGCTTGTCGAATACCAGCACATTTTTGGTAGTTAGTGCTACGGCCATTTTGCTGCCCAACGAGCCCTAAATAGCCTATTCTTACTCGCTGCAGTGTGGCCCCCTACTCGGTCGATGCTAGTTGGCCGAGGTGAGCGCACCCCTTACAGCGGGAACTACCAGGAGCAGGTTCGGGGCTTCGAATCCCTTGACAAACTCAACATGGCAACAGCGGCGTTTTTTGTAATTCCAAAACCTGCTCTGAGTAGAGCTAGCTAGGTAGAGGAAGGAGTACCTTAAAACGCTGCTTATACTAGGTGCTTCAGGGTACGCAATTGCTTCATCCGGGCATATTCTCACTCCCTACCCCGCTTTCCTACTACTGCCCTCGCTTTCTTTGCAAGCTCAACCCTTTTCGCTTTATGGAGCTACTCAAACATTTTCTGGACCTGGTGCTGCACCTCGACAAGACGCTGGTGAACGTGGTGCACGACTACGGCAACCTCACATATATCATTCTGTTTCTGATAATCTTCACTGAAACTGGGGTTATTGTCTTTCCTTTTTTGCCCGGCGATTCCTTGCTTTTTGTAGCTGGCACTTTGGCCGCGCAGCCTAACCCCGAAACCGGCCACCCGCTGCTTAACATCTTATATCTGATTCCACTGCTAATGGCGGCCGCGTTCATTGGTGATAACCTCAACTATGCTGTTGGCGACTACATAGGGCCCAGAGTATTCCGTGAAGATTTCCGCTTTTTGCGGCGCAAGTACTTAGAGCAAACGCAGGCGTTTTACGCCAAGCATGGGGGTAAGACGATTATTATGGCGCGCTTCGTGCCGATTGTGCGCACATTCGCTCCCTTTGTGGCGGGCGTTGGCACCATGACCTATCGGCATTTTGCCTCATATAGTATTGCGGGAGCAGCTTTGTGGGTAGTATCACTCACCCTGGCTGGCTACTTATTTGGCAATATTCCGGCAGTAAAGAACAACTTTACGTTTGTCATTTACGGCATTATTCTGCTATCGGTGCTGCCGCCGCTGTGGCAGTTTGTGCGTGGCAAGCTGCGCGGCGCGGCGGCGTAGCTTGCTGGGGCAACTGCGCTAGGCGCTGCTCATTTAATTCGTATTTCTCAGCACTCTATGCGCACCTTCGGGCTTATCGGCCGCTCGCTTTCGCACTCTTTCTCACAGACGTATTTCACGCAGAAATTCGACCGACTTGGGCTGGATGATTGCCACTACGAGCTATTTGAACTGGCTAATCCTAATGAGTTGCCCCAGCTATTAGCCCGCCACCCCGATTTAGCCGGGCTGAACGTCACGATTCCATATAAGGAGAAAATCTGGCCCTACCTTACCAGCGTTGCTTCGTCGGCCGCCCTTGTAGGCGCCGTCAATGTGATTGAGATTCAGCTGAATGGTGGCTTGGTAGGCCACAATACCGACTACCTGGGCTTTCGCAACTCACTGCGTCGCTTTTACCCCGGCCGGGGTCCCGCCAACCGGGCGCTGGTGCTGGGCACGGGCGGCGCGGCTAAGGCCGTAAGCATGGCCCTGCGCGAACTGGATATTCCGCACTGGCTGGTTTCACGCGACCCGCTTAGCGCGCACCTCACGTATTCGGAGCTCACGCCGGAAGTGATGGCCGGCCATTCGCTTATCATTAATACAACGCCGCTCGGTACTTACCCCAACGTGACTGAGTGCCCCGCCATTCCGTACGCGGCGCTCACGCCGGCTCACTACTTGTTCGACCTGATATACAATCCGCGCGAAACCCGCTTTTTGGAGTTGGGCCGCGCGGCTGGCGCACAAACCTGCAACGGTTTTGAGATGCTGGAGCTCCAGGCTGAGGCTGCCTGGGCCATCTGGAATGGGCAGGCCTTGCCGAAGTAAGCCAGTGTGAGGCTTAACCAACAAGAGGGGGGTAGCAACTGCTTAGTTGCTACCCCCCTCTTGTTAATTGACGCTGCTAACGCAGCTTTAGGCTTATTACTTGGCGGCTACTTTCTGGGCTATTTCGGCCGTGTGGCGGCCCTGGAACCGCGCTCCTTCCAACTCGTTTTTGCTGGGCTGGCGCTCACCCTGGCCGCCGGCTACGGTGCTGGCGCCGTAAGGCGTGCCACCGGTTACTTCCTCGTGGCCCATTTGGCCCTGCCAGGCGTAGGGCAGGCCCACGATAATAAAGCCGTGGTGCAATAGCTCGGTATGAAAAGCGCGCAAGGTTTCTTCTTGGCCGCCGTGCTGCGTGGCGGTGCTCACGAAGGCCCCGCCTACTTTACCCACCAAAGCCCCCGTGGCCCATAAGCCGCCAGTGCTGTCCATAAACGACTGCATCTGCCCGCAAAGGTTGCCGTAGCGGGTGGGCGTACCGAAGATGATGGCATCGTACTCTACCAATTCGGCCGGGGTAACTACGGGTACGTGGGCAAAAGCCTGCTGCGCGCCGGTAGCGCCCGTTTTATCTAGTACCTCTTTGGGGAGCGTTTCGGGCACGCGCTTAACGATTACATCATTGCCAGGTACTTGGCGGGCACCTTCAGCAATGGCCTCGGCCAATTTCCACACGTGGCCATACGTAGAATAAAACAACACAAGAGTCTTCATGGGCAAAAGAGAAAGTGGAGGAAAAATTGGGTGTAGTAGTCGCGCTAAGTACGCAGCAGGTTCATAAAAGTAGCAATTTGTTTCATGTACATACATTTAATGTCTGCACATTATTGCAGAATTTTACCGCTCGCATTATAACACGCTGTCTTTCAGAGTCCTATTTTCAACTAGCTTACACACTAAGGTGCATATGCAACGTTTAGAGGGCGCTAGGCTTCTTACCGGAGCCAGCGCGTTTAGTTTGGCTAACTCTTCGTACGCACTTCGTTTCCTTTGCATTCTGCCTTGCCTATGTTGAACGGATTTTACCCCGGCCCACACCGGGCCCGCGCATGAGCGCCGTTTGGCCCGCCCTGGCCATGGGGGCGAGTGACCCGGCCAGCAAAGGCCTCACTGCTAGCCGCCCTACCCCCCCCGCCGTGCCCACCGAAGAGGAGCTAATCGACGGCTGCCTGCAAGGGCGGCAGCTGGCCCAAAAGCAGCTCTACGATAAGTACGCTGCCCGCATGATGGCCGTGTGCCTGCGCTACGCCCAAACCACCTTCGAGGCCGAAGATGTACTGCAAGAAGGTTTTCTAACCGTGTTTCGGACGCTAGGCAGCTTCCGGCGCGAGTGCCCGCTAGAGTTTTGGATTCGGCGCATTATGATAAATGCGGCCCTGCGCCAGCACCGCCGCAACGCCCCGCTCGTGGCCGTGAGCGACGGCGACTACCCCGATACGCTGGCCAGTGAAGAATTTACGTTCAGTAATTATGCCTACGCCGAGCTGCTGGCCATTGTGCAGGAGCTAGCACCGCGCTACCGCTTGGTTTTCAACTTATACGCTATCGAAGGCTACACCCATAAGGAGATTGGCGAACTGCTCAACATTTCGGAAGGCACTAGCAAATCTCAGTATTCACGCGCCCGCGTGGTGCTTCAACAAAAATTAGCTCGCCGGTAACCCTCGGCCCGGCACCCAGTCTACTACTAGCTATTATGAGTTCTCCTACCCCCCCCAAAGGCAGCCTGGAAGACCTGTTTCGCCACCACCTGCTGGAAAGCGAAGCGGCCGCCGTGCCGCCGCGCCCCCACGTGTGGGAGCAGCTGGACAACAGCTTACTCCTAGCCCAGAATGAGAAATACCGCCGCCGCCTGCTCGTGCACCGCTGGGCTGTGGCAGCCAGCTTGCTGCTGGCTACGCTGGCCGGCGGCGGCTGGTGGCACAGCCAGCAGCAGGCCCCTACCCCCCTCGCCCAGGCCACCCCAACCGGCCCCGGCGCGCTGGGGGCAGCCGGGCGCGTAGCGCTGCGCCCTAGCCGCCTGCCGGCAGGGGCTTCGGCAAGCACTGGCCAAGCGGCAAGTGCTGCGCCAGCGGTGGCTTCCGCAGCGCCCTTAGCGGGCGCAGCTAGTTCTGTTTCTTCCACTCCTAACGCACTTACTATCGCCCAACCCGCTACACCTTCTCCTAAGCGTTATTATTCGGCTAGTGCGGCGAACAGCGGCCGGCCGGAGTCTAGCAATACACTTTCTTATGGAGCGGATGCCAGCTATGCTAATGCTGACCTAGCTCAGCGGAAACGTGGTGCTCATCGCCCAGCGGCTGCTAACCCACTTACCCCCTCAGAGCTGGCAAGTGTGGTAGCTGGCCGCGATGCGGCGGCTACCACACTTGCGGCCGGCCAGCCCTACCCTAGCTCAGTGGCAGCTGCTAGCAGCGCCACAGGGCAGCCAAGCACCATGCTTGCCGCAGCTACGCGCTCAACTAAGCCGGCTGTTGAGCCGCTGGCTGGAGCCAACGCGGGCTTTGAAGTGGCGGCCCCTACTGCGGCCCAGCCGCTTGAAGTAGCGGCCGCAGCCGACGCATTAGCCACCCGACCGGCCCAACTGGCACTGGCCGACGCTGCTGGCTTGCCTAGCAGCCTAGGGGCCCTACCCCTGCCCGAGCAGCCGAGCCCCACTATGGCGCGGCGCTGGCAATATGGCCTGGGCTATGCCACCAGTGCGTACCAGCCCAACATTGACTTCACCAGAGAAGCCACTACCTATAGCAATGCACTGGGCAGCTTTTCGGCTGATGTGACGCGCAGCGCGGCCGCCGAGTACCGCCGCAACCTGCGCCCCGGCCTGGGCCAGCGCCTGAGTTTGTGGGCTACGCGCCGCCTCGGCAACGGGCGGTTTGGCTTGCGCACCGGCCTCGAACTGGCGCAGAACACAGCGAGCTCGGCTACTACCATGGACTTTGTGGGCGAGCAAGTGGCCGACCTTAGCCTCAACTACACCGTGGCGCCGGCGCGCCTGCACAACACGTCGTTTCGCTACCGCTCGGCCAGCGTGCCGGTGGAGGTGCACTATAGCAACCCGGCCAAAACCGGCTTCTCGTTTTATGGCCGGGTAGGTGGCCTCATTACAGCGCTGCTCAACGTGCGCAGCGAGGTAGAAGGCAACGCCGAAGCTACCCGCACCTACACCTTGATGTCGGCCAGCTCGCCGTACCGGCACCTGTCGGGCAGCGTGCGGGGTGGCGCGGGCGTGCAGTACCGGCCCACCGGCCACCAGTGGGCCCTCAGCCTGGGGCCAGTGGCTGAGGCTGGCATTTTGAGTCTGAATGCCGACCCGGTGCAGGGTTTCTTGAGCCAAAAACGGCCCTACAGCTTCGGCCTCGAAGCAGGGGTAGAGCTGGGCCGGACGCCGCACATGCTGCGGCCAAAAGCCGAATAAAAAGTAGTCAGCTGGTGTTTAGGCTTTAAGCAACCAGAAATGCGCTGTTTGCTTTCCCAACCTTTGCTATGAAAAAGACCTTCTTCGCGCTGCTAACCGGCTGCACCCTGCTGGCCTGCAAAAAAGACCAGCCGGGGCCTGCCCTAAACCAAACGTTCGAGCTACCTCTTAACCAAACTACTACACTGGCCACCGGGAGCAGCCCGATAAGCATTAGCCTAACCGACGTGCAGGATTCGCGCTGCCCCATCAACGCCTACTGCATTTGGGCGGGCTACGCAGCCGTGACGCTGAAGCTGAGCGACGCCTCGGTCGTGGCCCAAACGGCGCGGCTGAGCCTGCTCAACAAGCCCTCGCCCGACTACACCCGCGACTCCATTGCCGTTACCCTCAACCAGCAAGACTACTGGCTGCGCTTGCTCAACGTCACTCCCTACCCCTCTACTACGGGCGGCACCGGCCAGGCCAAAACGGCTGTTCTACGCCTGCGGCCACGCTAAGCCCATTTAGGAAGCGGGTATTTTGGAAGTGCAGAAACCCAAGCGCCCTATTTAGGGTTAGCTAGGTTGGCCTTTTTTCCGGCTGCTTTTGCATGTCCACGTACCAGCTTACTTCTGAATTTCAGCCCACCGGCGACCAGCCGCGCGCTATTGCCGAGCTCGTGAAGGGCGTGAACGGCGGCGAGCCGGCCCAGGTGCTGCTCGGCGCCACGGGCACGGGCAAAACTTTCACCATGGCCAACGTGATTGCCGAAACCGGCAAACCGGCCCTGGTGCTGTGCCACAACAAGACGCTGGCCGCCCAGCTCTACGGCGAGTTCAAGGCATTTTTTCCGCAAAATGCCGTTGAGTACTACATCAGTTACTACGACTACTACCAGCCGGAGGCCTATATTGCCAGCTCCGACGTCTTCATTGAGAAGGACTTAGCCATCAACGAAGAAATTGAGAAGCTGCGGCTGCATTGCACCTCTACCCTACTCAGCGGGCGGCGCGATGTGGTGGTGGTGGCCTCGGTATCGTGCATTTACGGCATCGGCAACCCCGAGGAGTTTAGCAAAAACGTCATTTTTCTGGCCCCCGGCCACCGCTATTCGCGCAATAACCTACTCTACCAGTTCGTGCAAATTCTGTACTCGCGCACCGAGGTGGAGTTTACGCGTGGTTCGTTTCGGGTGAAGGGCGACACCGTGGACGTGTTTCCGGCCTACGCCGATTATGCCTACCGCATTTTCTTCTTCGGCGACGAGATTGAGGCCATTCAGAAAATCGACCCCGCGAGCGGCCGCAAAATCTCGGACGAGAAAAACATGACGCTCTATCCCGCCAACTTGTTTGTGACGGGTAAGGAAACGCTGCAAACCGCCATCCACGAAATTCAGGATGATATGGTGTTGCAGCACAAGTACTTCGAGAAGGAAGGCCGCGACGTGGAAGCGCGCCGCATTCAGGAGCGCACCGAGTTCGACCTCGAAATGATACGCGAGCTGGGTTATTGCTCGGGCATCGAAAACTATTCGCGTTACTTCGACCGGCGCGAGCCGGGCTCGCGGCCGTTCTGTTTGCTCGACTACTTCCCCCAGGATTATTTGCTGGTTGTGGATGAAAGCCACGCCACCATCCCGCAGATTCGGGCCATGTGGGGCGGCGACCGCTCGCGCAAGACGGCGCTCATTGAATACGGTTTCCGCCTACCCTCTGCTTTTGACAACAGGCCGCTGACTTTCAACGAGTTTGAGGGCATGTACCGGCAGGCTGTGTACGTATCGGCTACGCCCGCCGATTATGAATTAACCCAAGCCAACGGGGTGGTGGTCGAGCAAATCATTCGCCCTACCGGCCTGCTCGACCCTGAAATTGACCTGCGCCCCAGCATCAACCAGATTGACGACCTGCTCGACGAAGTAGACGAGCGCGTGAAAGCTGGCGACCGGGTACTCGTGACGACGCTAACCAAGCGCATGGCCGAGGAGCTGAGCAAATACATGGAGCGCCTAGGCATCAAGGTCGAATACATTCACTCGGATGTGAAGACGCTCGACCGTGTGGAGATTTTGCGCCGCTTGCGGCTGGGCGAAGTAGATGTGCTCATCGGTGTAAACCTACTGCGCGAAGGCCTCGACTTGCCAGAAGTAAGCTTGGTGGCCATTTTGGATGCGGATAAGGAGGGTTTCCTGCGCGACCAGCGCTCCTTAATTCAGACCATGGGTAGGGCGGCCCGAAACGAGAATGGCAAGGTTATTCTGTACGCCGACCGCATGACGGGTTCTATGCAGCGCGCCATTGATGAGACTAACCGGCGCCGCGCCACTCAACAAGCTTACAACGAGGAGCACGGCATCACGCCACGCACCGTGCGCAAGTCGCACGCCCAGATTATGGGCCAAACCGACCTGGCCGACTACCGCATTGTGGAGGCACAGGCCCCGGCCGGCGCCTACGCCGAAGGGGGTGCTGCCCTGGCTATGGCCGCCGAGCCCGTGGTAGCCATGATGAACCGCGCCGAGCTGGAAAAGCTCATCAAAACTACCGAAAAGCAGATGGAAGCCGCGGCCAAAGAACTCGATTTCTTGCAGGCTGCCAAGCTCCGCGACGAGCTGGGCGCCCTCAAGCAACTGCTGAAAAGTAAGCGCGATTAGGAGAATACGTGTGCCGAAGCGCTACGAAAATGGGGGTAAGGCTGGTAATTTGCCTTAGTATTTACCTCAACAGTAGCTGACCCGCTATTAGTAGCCTAGCATTTCAAACAAGCGTTTTTTGCCGGCTTTGCTGGCTGGTTGAAGAGTGAGGAATGTATAAGCGCCAGCAAAAAATAACTGGCGCTTATACAACATAATTGATAATGTGCTCGTTAGCGTTACTTCATTTACTTTTCCCCCTTCTCAGCCTATGAAACGCAACCGGCTTTCACTGTTAATGGGCACTGCCCTCTGCGCTTCGCTTGCGCTTATGAGTGCCTGCGCCACCACCGGCACCGATGGTGCGTCGGGTAGTACCTCTGGCACTACGTCCGGCACTTCAGGCACTACTACTACGGGCTCCACTTCGGGCTCTACCACTACGGGCACTACTTCGGGTACCACCTCAGGCACTACTACTGGGACTACCTCGGGTACGACTACCACCGGCACAACTACCGGCACCACCACCGGTACCACCACCACCGGCACGACTACTTCCTAACTTCTCAGCGTCTGCTTAAGCAGGCACGAAAGAAGGCCGGCCTTTCCTCTTTACCAGAGAAAAGGCCGGCCTTCTTTCGTTGGGGCGCCGTAGCCGAGAAAGAACCGTTCAGCCCCTACCCCCTACTAACGCCGAATGCTATTCGCGCACGCCGAAGTGGTATTCAGTAGTCGACTCGAAGGTTTCGCCAGGCCGCAGCACGGTAGTCGGGAAGCTGGGCTGGTTGGGCGAATCGGGGAAGTGTTGCGTTTCGAGGGCAAAGCCGTAGTTCGGGCCGTAGGCGATGCCGCCGTGGCCTTGCAAGCTACCATCGAGGAAGTTGCCGGCGTAGAACTGCACGCCCGGCTGGTCGGTGTGTACTTGCATAGTGCGGCCCGACAGCGGAGCGTACACCTCGGCGGCCAGCGCCGAGTGGGGCCGCAGGTAGTCGTGCAGCACCCAGTTGTGGTCGTAGCCGCCGGGCACCTGGGCCATGCGCTCGCCTATGCGGTGCGCAGCCCGAAAGTCGAAGGGCGAGCTCCCTACCCCCCGTAATTCGCCGGTCGGGATGGCCGTATTGTCTACCACCGTATAGCGGTCGGCGAGCAGCCGCAGCTCATGGTCCAGAATATTTGAACTCAGGCCGTAGTCGAGGTTGAAGTAACTGTGGTTGGTGAGGTTGAGCACCGTAGGCTGGTCGGTAGTAGCCGAGTAGCTGATGCGCAGCACATTGGCCTCAGTTAGGGTATATACCGCCGTTACGGACAAGGTACCGGGGTAGCCTTCCTCGCCAGCCGGGCTTTGGTAGTGCAGCACCAGGGTAGGCCCGTCGGCTGAGGTGCCAGGCTGGGCCGCCCATTGCTGCTTATCGAAGCCTTGCGGGCCACCGTGCAGCGAATTAGGCCCGTTGTTGATGGGTAAGGAATAGGTTTGCTCATCCAGCGTAAACTGGCCGTGCCGGATGCGGTTGGCGTAGCGCCCAATGAGCGCACCAAAGTAGATATTCTTGCTTTCGTAGGCTTCGCTAGCATACGTGGCCGGGTCGTCGAACCCTAACACCACATTGCCCAGCACGCCGCTTTTATCGGGCACCAGCAGCTTTGTGAGCGTGCCGCCGCGCGCACTAATGGTGGCCTGCATACCGCGGCCATTTTGCAAGGTAAATAGGGAGGGGGTAGGGTAACCAGCAGAGGGCGTAGGCATGGGCAAAAAACAAAGCGAAGCCGACGGCATGTGCCATCGGCTTCGCGAAAGTAGGGTAGCCGCAGGCTTTGCCGCGGGCTATTTGAGCGGGAGCTGGGAGCGCTTGGTGGCAGCCGTGTTGGCTACCACGTGCTCGCCGGCGCGGGAGCCGGCTTTTTTCTTCGCGTTGGTAGCCTTTTTTTCAGCAGACGTTAGCGATTCCCATTCCTTTTTGGGCAGGTAGCGCGTGGTACCAGTGGCGCGGCGAGCGGGCTGCTGGTCAGACGTTTGCCAGTCTTGCTTGGTCCATTCCTTCAACTCTTTCTGTTTGGAGTTGGGGTGTTGCTGCAAGTAGCCGCCACCCTGCTTTTGATAAGCCAGAGTGAGCAGCTGCGACTTGCGGGCACTCCAAGTGCCCGGGTCGCCGCCCTTGGCCGCAGCGCGAATCTCTTCTTTTAGGCGCTCGCGCAGGGCGGGGTCGGAGTACGTGTTTTCGATAGTGCGGCGGCGAGCCGCGGGCCGGGTCTTGGTGCGTTTGCGAACCGGTTTACTACTGGCGTCTTCAGCGGGGGCGGGGGTCTTCATCGGGTTGCCATTTAGTGTAGACTTTAAACTAACGCAAAATTCATCGACTGGTTAGCTTTTTTTTCACAAAATTCAGCGTGTTGAACACTAACTATCAATTTGTTAAACAAAGGACCAGGTTTCTACTCTCTTTCCAATATTGCACAGCATTTTGGCAATTTTAGGTGGGCTATACTGCTTAGTCAATTATTGCTACGAGACGAGCTTAAAACGAGGGCCAAGCCCCTACCCCCTTATTTTACTGCATGATTAAAATTTTACTGCGCACGCTGGTTGTTTGGCTGCTGGTCCTCACGTGGGTATTGCCAGCGCCGGCTCAAAAAGTAGGGCTGGTGCTGAGCGGCGGCGGGGCCAAAGGACTGGCTCACATTGGAGTACTCAAGCAGTTGGAAGCCAATGGTATTCCGGTCGATTACATTATTGGCACCAGCATGGGCGCCGTCATTGGGGCCATGTATGCGGCGGGCTACTCGCCCCGCGAAATTGAGCAGATTGTGCTAACGCCCGAATTTCAATATTGGGTTTCGGGTAAGCAGTTGCAAGACAAGACGTTTAATTTTCTCACGGCCGAGCCCGACCCCTCGGCCCTGCGGCTGGGGGTAGCCATCGACTCCACGTTTCATACCCGCATCAGCCCCAATCTGGTCAACGACCTTAATTTGAACTTTGCACTGGCCCGGCTGCTGGCGCCGGCCGCTGCCCAAGCCAACTACGACTTCGATAAGCTCTTTGTGCCCTACCGCTGCCTAGCGGCCGAAATTTTTACCCGTAAGGAAGTGGTGCAGAAGTCGGGCCTGCTCGCCGATGCCGTGCGCAACTCGATGGCCGTGCCGCTGGCGTTTCGGCCTATCCGCAACCCCGATGGGCGCTACCTCTTCGACGGCGGTATTTATGACAACTTCCCGACCAATGTGATGCGCCAAGAGTTCCAGCCCGACGTCATTATCGGGGTGAACGTAGGCGACGTGGCGTACCGGAAATATCCGTTCAAAGACGACGACAAACTACTGGCCACCACGTTGGTATTCCTGGGTGCCAACGTAGCCGATACTAGCAGCGTAGGCAAAAACGGCATTTTTATTCAGCCCAACCTCGAAACGTTTGGCGGCACCGATTTCGACAAGGTGCGCGGCCTCATCGCCAAGGGTGACACGGCTACCCAGCGCAAGCTGGAGGAGATTCGGCGCAAAATTGGCCGCCGCGTCGATACCCTCGACTTGCAGCGCCGGCGCCGGGCGTTTCAGAATGCGGCCCCTACCCCCCGCTTTGTGCAGGTGCAGGTGCAGGGCCTGCGCCCCGACCAAAACGCCTACGCCAGCAAGTTTTTTCGGCGCAACGGCTCTACCTATAATCTCGACGACCTAGAGGAAGGTTATTACCGTTTGGCGTCGGACGATTATTTCCGCGACATCTACCCGCGTATCCGCTACGACCCCGCGCAGAAGGGCTACGTATTCAGCGTCGATGCCCAGAAAAACAATAACGTGTCGGCCGAAGTGGGCTTTGTGCTCAGCACGCGGCCCATTGATAATCTATACTTTGGCATTGAATTTAAGTACTTACGCAGCTTGCTGTACTCCACAGCGGCCAACGTAAGTCTGGGCCGCTTCTACAACGGGGCACAGGGCACATTTCGCATTAATGCGCCGGGCCGCCTGCCGTTTTTTCTTCAGCCCCAAATCACGTATAATCAGTGGGACTACCAGAACACCGGCGGCGTGCTGGGGCGCGATGTACTGAGCACCCAAGTACGGCAGCAAGACACCAAAGTGGGGGGCCAAATTGGCTTGTCGCCGCGCTACCGCTCGCGCGTGGTGCTCGACATTGGCGCGTTTTACAACATTGACAATTACGCCAATACGGCCGATATTCAATCGAGCGACGTGCTCGACCGTACCTCCTTTAAAGGAGCCACGGCGGCGCTGCGCTTTACGCGCAATTCGCTCAACCGCAAGCAGTACGCCACGGCCGGGCGGCGCTACGTGGTGACGCTGCGGGGCGTCACGGGTGGCGAAGTATTTACGCCGGGCACTACCTCTATCTTCACCGACGAGGCCCGGCGCCACCACGACTGGCTGCAATTTCGGGCCACCTACGAGCGCTACAAACCGCTGGGCCAGGACAAGGCTTCGTGGGGCTATTTTGGCGAGCTTGTGGTGAGCGGGCAGGGTAGGTTTTTGAACTACCGCTCGTCGCTGACGTCGGCCCCGGTTTTTGCGCCGCTCGTCGATTCGCGCACCTTGTTTCTGGATAATTACCGCTCGCCGCGCTACGTGGCAGCCGGCCTGCGCTACACGCGGCCGGTGCTGGGTAGCCTCGAGTGGCGCTCGGAGCTTTATGTGCACGCCAACTTCGAACAATTACAGGACAACAACCAGTTGGCTGACCGCACCAGCGGCGTTAGCCGGCCCTACCTCACGGGTTCGACTGGCGTCATCTTTACTACCCCCGTTGGTCCGCTGGCCGTGCACGCCGTGTACTACGACGACCCCAACCACCGCTTTGGCCTGTACGGCCACCTCGGCTACATTCTATTCCGCGGGCGCTCACTGGAGTAAAGTGAATGTATTTACAGAAACAAAGAAGAACGTCCTGCTTCGGCAAGCTCAGCAGGACGTTCTTCTTTGTTTCTGTAAATACTCTTTTCATAGTTGAGGTAAGTCGTTCTGGTGCCAGACCTATCTAGTAACTAACAAGGCATTCTCTTTTAAACAGCCGGGCCGGGCTGCGGGCCATTGTTGGGGCTGCCTACCTGGGGCCAGCCGTCGGCGTCGTAGCGCACTTTATCCATCATCATTACGCGGCGCGAAAAACCCTGCTCGTCGTTGATGGCATCGAAGGTGGGCTGCTGGCGGTCGATGGCGTGGTAGATGAGCCAGTCCTGACCATCGTCGTCGGTCACGAGCGTGTTATGGCCGGGTGCCTGCCAGCGCTCATTTCCAGTAAGAATGGTGCCCGCCGTGCCCGTGGCTTGCGCCAGTGTTTGGTAGGGGCCGGTGGGGTGGCGCGAGCGAGCCACCAGCACGCCGTAGCGCGCATCGGGCCCGCAACAGTTGTCGCCCGAGTAAAACAAGTAGTACCAACCCTGCCGGAAATGCACCCAGCTTCCTTCTATGAGGCGGCCGTAGGTGGTAGTATCGGTGCGGGGCTGCACAATCTGGCGGGTTTCGCTGCCGGGCAAAAAGCTAAGGCCGTCGGCTGTCAGTTCGCGCACACGCAGCGGCCCAAAGCCCGAACCCCAGTACAGCAGCTGCCGCCCGGTATCTTCCACAAAGCGCATAGGGTCAATATCCTCAAAGCCCTTACCCCCCGCTAGCAGCGGCTGGCCACTGTCGCGAAATGGCCCTTCGGGGCGCTCGGCCACGGCCACACCCAGGCACAGGCCCGCTGTGGGGTCGTTGGGTTGCGCCGAGAAATACATAAGGTAGCGGCCATCCGCGTGCTGGCTCACGTCGGGGGCCCAAAAGCGCTGGGTTTCGGCCGCCCACGTAGGCTTGTGCGGCATCGACTCGCCCAGGTATTCCCAGTCCACGAGGTTATTGGAGCGGGCCACCTGAAAATTGATTACCTGCCCTGCCCGCTTGGTTTGGGTAGCATAGGCATAGTAGTAGCCATCGGCCGCCAACAGCACGCTCGGGTCTGGAAAATCAGCGTCGAGCACGGGGTTTTGGTAAAAATCTGCAGCCGAGCTCTTGGGCTTATTGGGTATCATACGCTATCCGGTTCTCTGCTTTCGGAGGGGATGTGCAACACGTAAGAAACTGGCAATGCGAATG
Organism: Hymenobacter ginkgonis; assembly: GCF_009755225.1. GTDB lineage: Bacteria > Bacteroidota > Bacteroidia > Cytophagales > Hymenobacteraceae > Hymenobacter > Hymenobacter ginkgonis. The sequence goes on along the minus strand of NZ_WQKZ01000002.1, from coordinate 981,007 downwards.
ATGGGCAGCGGCTAACCCGCTAACGCCTGCTGTAAGCTGAACAATTGGCCGAGCACCAGTTTTGTGAAATCAACTTGATTTTTCACTGCCCTACCCCCTTGTTTTGGCGCGCCCACCGGCGCTAGCCCTCGCCGCCTTGCCCCTGAAACAGGGCTTCGGGTGCCTCTAGCGGCAGCAGGTGGCCGGCGCCCGGCACGGCTACCAAGGCAGTGCCTTGGGGCAGCAAGGGCAGCGTTTGGCGGCGTTGCGCTTCGAGCGGAATGGCGCGGTCGTTTTCGCCCACCAGCAGGCGGCACGGCACGTTGATATGCGGCATCAGGGCCGAAATATCCTCGCGGGAGCCGGCCTGCAACCAAGCATCCCAAGCAGCCTGGCTGGTGCGCAGGTTGTCGGCTACTACTTGCTCGTGCCACGCAGCAGGCAGCGGGATATTGGTAATTTTGGAAAACGTGTGCTCGGCCTCGGCGGGCTGGCCGTAGGCCGCAAGGCTGGCCGCCCGGTCAGGCTCGCTGATGGGCTCGGGGGTAGGCGGCGAGGGCGAGAGGAGCAGCAGGCTGCGCAGGCCGGCTGGCCGCCGGGCGGCCAAGGCCAGCGCAAACTTGCCGCCCATGCTATGTCCAATTACGACATAGTCGGTTAGCTGCTGACTAGTACTGTATTCCTCTACCCAATCGGTGTAACTTTTAACGGAGTAATCGAAGCCAGCGGGGGCAGCCTGGGCGCCAAACCCCGGCAAGTCGGGGGCCAGCAGGCGCGCACCAGGGGGTAGCAACGGGCGCAAATTCTCAAATTCGCGGCCCGAGCCTGCCCAATAGTGCAGGGCGAGGTAAGTCAACATACTAAAATAATAAAGAGCGGAGGCGAGCGGTAGGCTTAATCGAAGAGCAGGTAGCAAATATCCGGGCTTGTACGCTGTGCTTCCTAGCGAGTTATTAAAAACTAAGCGCTGAAATGCAACGATTATCGACCGAGAGTTCTCATCCGTCGACCAGAACCACTACTTGCGCTAGGTATCCGTCTTTATTTTTCATCGCTACCCGCGGCGGCTTGCATAACTTGCACCGTCCCTGTTACATTTGGCCCGATTATAGCGGCTTCATTCGCTACTCATTCCATCTTTTTCTTAACCTCTGCATACTATCGACCAGAAGCTCTACGTTCCCCTATAACCCGTAGTTCTTTATGGAACCCATGCAGCCGAGCGACTCCGCGCTCATCGACCTCTACCTGGCCGGCCGCGAAGCGGCATTTGCCCAGCTGCTCCAGCGCCACCAGGCGCGGGTGTTCACCACTATTCATTTGGTGGTGCGCGATGAGGATATGGCCGAGGACCTGACGCAGGACACCTTTATCAAGGCCATTCATACCCTCAAAAGCGGGCGCTACCAAGACGAAGGCAAGTTTGGCTCCTGGCTGTGCCGCATTGCGCACAACCTGGCCATCGATGCCTTCCGCCGGGCGAAGCGCGCCCCCCAAACCAGCCTTGACGACAACGCGGGCCTGGCAAATTCGTTACACCTAGCAGAAGAGTCGACCGATGATATTTTGGGCCGCGAAGAAAGCCATGCTCATCTGCGTCAGCTCATTCAAGAACTACCCGCTGCCCAGAAAGAAGTGCTGCTGATGCGCCACTACGGCGACATGAGCTTTCAGGAAATTGCCGACGCAACTGGCGTTAGCATCAATACCGCGCTGGGCCGCATGCGTTACGCATTAATTAACCTGCGGAAGAAAATGGCCGCCCATTCGCTCCTTTATGATACAAACCTTACCCCACCCAACGTTGCTTCGCTACGTGTACAACGAATTGCCGGCTGATGAACAGCACGAAATAGAGGAGGCCCTGTTGCACGACCCCGAGCTGGCGATGGCTTGCGCCGACCTGCTCCTGGCCCAGCGCGCGCTCGACCACCTGGCGCGGGCACCGCGCCCGGCGTGCACGGCGGCTATTTTGCAGTATTCGCGCACTTTTATGCGCTAGGTTTTTCCCGGGGAGGGAACGAGCTTTAGAAGAACGTCATGCTGAGCCTGTCGAAGCATCTCGCTCGCGCCGTTAGGAGTAGTAACCTAGTGGCGCGGGTAAGATGCTTTGACGAGCTCAGCATGACGTTCTTTTTGGGTTAAATTTGCGGAAAGCCTGCTTGGGCTGATTTCTTCTGCATGACTCGCCCCGAACGGTTTCGCCGCTTTATTGACTACTTCACCACCAATTTTCCGGAGCCCAAAACTGAGCTAGCCTACCGCAATCCCTACGAGCTGATAGTGGCCGTGGTGCTGAGCGCCCAGTGCACCGATAAGCGCGTAAACCAGGTGATGCCCGCGCTGCTGGAGCAGTTCCCTACCCCCACCGAGCTGGCGGCGGCTTCGGCAGAGGATATTTTCCCGTTTATCCGTAGCGTGTCGTACCCGAATAATAAGGCCAAGCACCTAGCGGGGCTGGGCCGGCTGCTGGCCGGCGAGTTTGGAGGCGAAGTGCCCAGCACCATCGAAGAATTGCAGCGCCTACCCGGCGTGGGCCGCAAAACGGCCAACGTGGTCGTATCGGTCATCTACAACCAGCCGGCGATGGCGGTGGATACGCACGTGTTTCGAGTATCGCACCGGCTGGGGCTGGTGCCCCGCACGGCTACTACTCCCCTGGCGGTGGAGCGGGCACTCATCAAATACATCCCGCAGGAAGTGGTACCAAAGTCGCACCACTGGCTCATTTTGCACGGGCGCTACATCTGCGTAGCCCGCTCGCCGAAGTGCAGCATCTGCCCGCTCACCGATTTCTGCGCCTACTACGCCAAGGTGGTGGCGCCCGGCGTACTGGCGGGTGGCGGCTCGGGAACAGCCTCAGCAAAAAGCCAGCTGTAGGCAGCTGCAAATTCGCGCCGCCAAAACCACTCTGCATGCTGGCCATCGGCTAAAGTATTGAAATGCAAATCACTATCCGGCACGCCGCTGGTGTGCAGCGCATCGCGCAAGGCGGCCATCAGCGGCACCATAGTGGGGCCTTCCTTGGTGCCACACAAAAAATAGAAGCGCGTATCGGGCAGGGGTGGATGCTGCATCACATAAGCTAGCAACGACTGCCCGGCAAACCAATAGGCGGGCGAAAACACCCCTACCCGCCCAAAAACCGCCGGGTAGCGCAGCGCGGCATAGGTCGCAATAAGCCCGCCCATGCTGGACCCGCCCACGCCGGTGTGCGCCCGGTCGGGCAGGGTACGGTAGTGGTAGTCGATGTAGGGCTTGAGGGTATTGGCCAGAAAATCAACGTACTGCTCGCCCTCGCCGCCGCGCCGGTTGCGGGCGTTGCGCCAGGGCGAGTACTCATCGAGGCGCAGCGGGCCACCGTTGTCAACGGCTACCACCAAGCAGCCGCCCAAGTCCTGGCCAGTAGCGGCCAGGTGGTCCAGGGTTTCGTCGACGCCCCACTCGCCGGCAAACGACGTAAACTCGTCAAACACATTTTGGCCGTCTTGTAGGTACAGCACGGGGTAGCGCTTGGCGCCGCTGCCGTAGTCGGGCGGCAAGTACACCCACACGCGCCGGGTGCGCCGCAGCTGCGGCAGGGCAAACGCGGCCGACAAAATATGCACATTGGGCGAGGCCGAGTGCGCCCGCGGCGGAATTATGCCACCTTGGTCCTCCCAGTTCAGCACCTGCTGCGGCACCGTGCGTGCGCCCCGGCCGAAGAGGTAGCGCCGGTTGGGCAGGGCCCGGTTGTCGGCGTCGGTTTCGATGGTGGCCCAGCTGCCGCGGCAAAACTTGTAGTCGAGGGTGCCGCGCCGGCCGGGGGGTAGGGTGAGCACGTAGCTGCCATCGGCCGGGTCGAAGGCTAAGGCAAAAGCGGGGTCGTCGGTCGTCCAGCCGTTGCAATTGCCGGTGAGGTAAATAGTGGCCCCCACCGGCGTGTTGGCCGGCACGCTGGTCACGCGAAACGTGACCAGGCCGGTATCGGCTCTTCGCACCCTACCAAGCCGGGTAAGTAAGCGCGAGAAGAGTTTTTTCATGAGAAAAAGGGTGGCTGCGGCACCCGGCGCGCCCTGCTAAGGGAGCAACGGGCAGGCCGCGCGCACTAGGCAAGAGCCCTGGCCGACGGGCATGAATGCGGCGTGAATATATTGCGAAGCTAATCCGGGGGCAAACCGGCCCACTTGTTCGTTGACTAACAGCCGGCTATAGGCAAACGATTCAGGAGGGGGGTAGGGCTAGCGCAGCCAGCGGCTAGCCGCCCGGCCAGTCTTCATACGTTGCGTTTTACCGATAGGCTTGATGAAGTTTTATTTTTTACTCCTGAGCGGCCTACTTAGCGGGTTGGCCAGTGCGCCGGCCCACGGCCAGGCTACGGCCCGGCCTGACTCCAGCCTCGTGGCGGCCAGCGGCCAGCTGCGAGCGCGGTACACGGCCGCTACGCAGGGCGAGTCGCGGCTGCTAAATGGCATGGCCTACGTTGACCTCACGCCGGCGTACATCGTGGGCAAGCCGTTTTTCAAAACCGACCGGCCCCAGCGCGGGGCCATTGCCTACGACGGCAGCTACTTCGAGCGGGTACCGCTGCTCTACGAGATGAGCCAAGACCAAGTGCTGCTCTTCGATTCGGTGCAGGCCGCTACTATTCAGCTTATTAAAGAAAGGGTTGATTTTTTTGACCTCGACGGCCACCACTTTGTGCGGCTGCGGGCCGACTCGGCCCAGACCATCGTGGCGGGCTTCTACGACCTGCTGCTGGCGGGCCCGGTGCAGCTGCTGGCCCGGCGCACCAAAACAGCCACCAAGGGCACGGCGGCCCGCGGCATCGGCGGCAGCTTTGTGGAAGACACCCGCCTGCTGGTGCAGGAGCACGGCCGCTACCACAAGGTGAGCAAGTTGGGGCAGGTGCTTAAGCTTTTTCCTGATAAGAAAGCTGATTTACAGAAGTTTGCTCGCAGCAACCGCTTGTTGTTTGGGGCCGACAACCGCGAGGCTTCACTGGTGGCGGTGCTGCGCTACTACACCTCTTTGCTGCGCTAGGCTCGCCCCACATCGCCCATTTCTCTGCAACTGGCTTAGGCTATATATGGCTAATTTTTACCGAATTATTCTTTTACTGGGGTTGCTGGGGGGTAGGCTGGTGAGCCATGGGCAGCAGGGGCCGCCGGCTACCATCAGCGGCAATTTTCAGCAGCTGCCGTTTGCCGAGTTTGCCCGGCAGGTGGCGGCCACTACGCCCTACCGCTTCTACTTCAACCCCACCGAAGTGGATAGCGTGCGGGTAACGCTGCAAGCCACCGCGCAGCCGCTAAACGTGGTGCTGCGCCAGGTTTTGCAGGCTACCCCCCTCCAGTTTGCCATCGATGCAGAGCACCACGTGTACATCACCACCGGGGTGCCCATCGACACCCAGCTGCCAGCTGATTTCTTTCAGGTGCCCGCCGCCGAGGCGCCTACCCCCCCTTCGCCAGCGCTAGCCCGCCGGGCGGGGGTAGGCAGCCCGGCCGCCAGCAAGGTGTACGAGATTGGGCAGGCCCAGCCCAGCAGCAGCGGCAAGGCCACCCTCAGCGGGCGCGTGCGCGATGCCAAGAGCGGCGAGCCCGTGGTGGGCGCTTCGGTGTACATCGAATCGCCCAACATTGGGGCTTCTACCGACCAGTTTGGCTCCTATACGCTCACGCTGCCGGTGGGCCGGCACCAGCTGTTTGTGCGCGGCCTGGGCCTCAAGAATACGACCCGGCTGCTGGCGGTGCAGGGCAACGGCAAGCTCGATTTGGACGTGGAGGAAGACATTACTCCGCTGAAGGAAGTGGTGATAGAAGCCGAGAAAGACCGCAACGTGACCAGCCTGCAAATGGGTGTGCAGAAGCTGGATATTAAGACGATAAAGCAGGTGCCCACGGTATTTGGCGAGGCGGATATTCTGCGGGTTATCCTGACGCTGCCAGGCGTAAAATCGGTGGGCGAGGGCAACACCGGCATGAGCGTGCGCGGCGGCGGCACCGACCAAAACCTGGTGCTTTTCAACGACGCCACCATCTACAATCCGGCGCACTTGTTCGGGTTCTTTTCGGCCTTTAACCCCGACATGCTCAAGTCGGTAGAGCTGTACAAGAGCACGGTGCCGGCCCGGTACGGCGGGCGCCTGTCGTCGGTGCTCGACATTGCTACCCGCGAGGGCAACCGCAAGCAGCTCTCGGCTTCGGGCGGCATTGGGCTGCTCACCAGCCGCCTCACCCTGGAGGGGCCACTAGCCAAGGGCAAGGGCTCGTTTTTGGTGGGCGGGCGCACCTCGTATTCCGACTGGCTGCTCAAGCAGCTGCCGAGCAAAAGCCTGAGTTCGAGCGCAGCGTCGTTTTATGATTTGAGCGCCCATATCTCGTATGATTTCAGCGACCGCAACAGCCTGTATGCCACCGGCTACTACAGCCGTGACCGGTTTCGGCTGGCCACCGATACCGTGTATGCATACAGCAACGTGGCGGGCAGCTTGAAGTGGAAGCACGTTATTACCAACAAGTTGTATGGGGTGCTGACGGGCACTTTCAGCCGCTACCAGTATAGCCTGGCCAGCGAGCGCAACCCTACCACGGCTTCACAACTTGGCTACAACCTGAACCAGGGCGGCTTGCAGGCCGATTTCACGTATTTTCTCAACTCCAAGCATACCATCGACTTTGGCGTGAGCTCGCTGCTGTACCAGATTGCGCCGGGCCGCCTCACGCCGCTGGGCGAAAACTCTTTGGTGGTGCCCGATGCGCTAAGCACCGAGCGCGCCCTGGAAAGCGCCTTGTACGTGGCCGACCGCTTCGATATTTCGCCGCGCTTTTCGGTGGCGGCCGGGCTGCGCTACTCGCTCTATAATGCGTTGGGGCCGCGCGACGTGCTAACTTACCAGCCCGGCGTGTCGCGCAGCGAGGGCACCGTTACGGGCAGCACCAGCTACGGCAGCGGCCAAGTGATGGCCACCTACCAGGGCCCCGAGTACCGGCTATCGGGCAAGTACGCGGTGTCGGATAACTCGTCGGTGAAGCTGAGCTTCAACCGGATGCGGCAGTACATCCACCAGCTCACGAATACCACCGTGGTGTCGCCAACCGATAGCTGGAAGCTGAGCGACACCTACATCCGGCCGCAGGTGGGCGACCAGGTATCGCTGGGCTACTACCGCAATTTCAAGGCAAATACCATTGAAACATCGGTCGAGGGCTACTACAAAGTCATGCATGACTTTCTCGACTACAAGGGCGGTGCTACCCTGCTGCTCAACCACCACCTCGAAACCGACGTGGTAAATGCCCAGGGCAAAGCCTACGGCGTGGAGCTGTTGGTGCGCAAATCGACGGGCAAGCTCAACGGCTGGCTGAGCTACACCTACTCGCGCTCCTTGGTGCAGGTGAGTACCGGCACCGACGTCATCAACAACGGCGCTTACTACCCCAGCAACTTCGACAAACCCCACGACGTGACACTGGTGAGCAACTACCGTTTTAGCCGGCGCTTTAGCGTGTCGGCCAACTTCAACTACAGCACCGGGCGGCCCATTACCTTGCCCCTCGCCAAGTACACCCTCAACAACGCCGTGCGCGTGTACTACTCGGACCGCAACGCCTACCGCGTGCCCGACTACTACCGCATGGACCTGGCCTTCAACATCGAAGGCAACCACAAGGTGCAAAAGCTGGCCCACAGCTCCTGGACGGTAGCCGTGTACAACCTCACGGGCCGCCACAATCCCTATTCAGTTTATTTCCAGTCGCAAAACGGCCAGATTAAGGGCTACCAACTGTCCATTTTCGCCCAGCCCATTCCGACGGTTACCTACAATTTTCGCTTCTAGATGAACTGGTTTTCTATTCGTTATCTCCTGCTGGGAAGCGCCCTGGGGCTTGGGGGCTGCGTCGAGTCGTACACGCCCGACGTGCCGGCAGCCACCCAGAACTACCTGGTAGTCGATGGCTTCATCAACAGCCAGGGCAGCACCGTGGTCAAGCTGTCGCGCACGCTGGGGCTGGCCGCCACGGGCAGCGCGCCGGCCGAGGCCAAAGCTACCGTCTATATCCAGGACAATGCCGGCACGCACTACCCCCTCACCGAGAGCCCGGCCGGCACGTACGCGTCGGCGGTGCAAACGCTGCCCCCTACCCGCCAGTACCAGCTGCACATCATCACCAGCAAGGGCAAGGAGTACCTCTCGGACCTAGTGGCGGTGAAGACTACCCCCCCCATCGACAACATAGAGTGGCGACTTGAGCAGGATGGGGTTCAGCTTTATGTCGATGCCCACGACGCTAGCAATAATACGCGCTACTACCGCTGGGACTATACCGAAACGTGGGAGTTCACTTCCGCCTACAATTCGTCGGTAGAATTCAAGAATATAGCCGGCGGGCCGCCCGCCCCGGCGGGCGCGAAATACATCGTGCCCCGCACCGAAAACATCTATAACTGCTGGCGCACGGAGATTTCGACCGCCATCAAGCAGACCAGCACCACCAAGCTCGCCCAGGATGTGGTCACTGATTTTCCGCTGCTTTTCCTACCTCTGCCCAATGAACGGCTAGGCTCTAAGTACAGCATTTTGGTGCGGCAGAATGCCCAGTCGCAGGCCGAGTATGACTATTGGGAAGCGCTGCGCAAAAACACAGAGAATATCGGCACCATCAACGACCCGCTGCCGTCTCAACTGACGGGCAACGTGCACAGCCTCAGCGATGCTACCGAGCCGGTGCTAGGCTACGTGAGCGCTCATTCGGTAGTAGAAAAGCGCATTTTTATCGACCGCGGCGAGTTTCCGCAGGGCCGGCTAGTCTACTCTGATGCCTTGAATAATGCCTGCCAGCTGATTGAAGTCCCGAAGGACCTCTCCATCCCCGAGGTTCCTACCATCATCATAGACAATGCTTTAAACGTTTTTCGACAGCCCAATATCCTTCCCATCGCCATCACTTTTGGGTCGGGAAATTCGGTTATTTACACCGCCAGCACGCCCGAGTGCGTTGATTGCCGCCTGCGCGGCACCAACGTGAAGCCCAGCTTCTGGCCGTAGCGCCGATTGGCCAGCACGGCGCGGCGACTTTTTTGCAACCTGGTTTTAGGCTTTGATAATGAGGATTTTTGACGCGTTTTTTCGGCGGGGGTGGGGGCTAGGTTTGGCGGTGCTGGTATGGACCCTACCCCCCCGTCTGGCGCAGGCCCAGGCGCCCGATTCGCTGGCGGCCACCATTGGCCGGCAGCTGGCGCACTACGGCCAGCAGGTGCTCGTAGAAAAGCTGTACGGGCACCTCGACCGGCCCACCTACACGGCCCGCGAAACGATGTGGCTGAAGCTTTATGCCGTCGATGGCACCTACCACAAGCCTTTAGCTCTGAGCAAGGTAGCTTACGTCGAAATTCTCAATCAGGCGCAGCAGCCCGTGGTGCAAACCAGCATTGCCCTGCGTGACGCTACCGGCCAGGGCTCGCTTAACTTGCCCGCTTCGCTGCCCTCGGGGCGCTACGTGGTGCGGGCCTACACCAGTTGGATGAAGAACTTCGGGCCGGAATTTTACTTCCAAATCCCTGTTACTATTATCAATACTTTCGCCGCCTCGGGGCCAGCCCCGGCGCCGGCCGCGCTGGCACCCGACGTGCAGTTTTTCCCCGAAGGCGGCGCGCTGGTGCAAGGGTTGGCCAGTAAGGTAGCGTTTCGCATTGCCGATAAGGCGGGCCACGGTTTGGCTGCTACCGGCACCGTGCGCGACACCCGCGGCGCGGTAGTGGCCACCTTTCGTACCCTCAAATTTGGCCTGGGCAGCTTCTCCCTCCCCCCCGTCGAAGCGGGCGCTGCCTACGTGGCCGACCTGCGGCTTGCCAATGGCACCAGCCTCACAGCTAAGCTGCCCGCCGTAGCGGCCCAAGGCTACGCGCTGCAGCTCGAAGACGCTAGCGCTACGCAGCTGCGCATCAGCGTGGCGGCGCGGGTGGCGGGTGCCACCAGCTTGGCGCTGGTGGCGCACTCGGGGCAGCACGTGGCTACGGCGCAAGTTGTCCGGCTCGATGCGCAGGGCCAGGCCGTGTTTGTGGTTGATAAGCGCGAGTTGCTGGATGGCGTTTCACATTTCACCCTTTTTAATAGCCGCCGCGAGCCGGTGTGCGAGCGGCTGTATTTTCAGCGTCCCCGGCACCCACTCGCCATTAGCGCCGCGGCTGCCAAAGGGCAGTACGGGCCCCGCGAACGGGTAGCCTTGCACCTTGCTACGCCACAGGCAGCCAATTTATCGCTAGCCGTGTACCAGCTCGATTCGCTGACCGCTGGCGCCGCCCCGGTTGATATCAGCAGCTTTTTAAGCCTGACCAGCGACCTCAAAGGCACCGTCGAAAACCCGGTGTATTACCTGCGCGATTCTAGCCAGGTGGGCCGCGCAGCCACCGACAACCTCATGCTAACGCACGGCTGGAGCCGCTTTAGCTGGCGCGACGTGCTGGCCCCGCGCCCGCCCGCCTTGCCTTACCCCCCTGAATTGAACGGCCCCCTGGTGCAGGGCCGCGTGCGCACAGCAGCTGGCGCGCCGGCGCCCGGCATCGTAGCCTACCTGGCCACGCCCAGCCGCACGGTGCGTTTTTACAGCTCGCGCAGCCGCCCCGATGGGCTGGTGCAGTTCGAGCTAAAGGACCTTTACGGCCCACACCAGCTGATAGTGCAAACCAACTGGCGGCGCGACAGCACCTATCAGCTCGAACTGTTGTCGCCTTACTCGACGCGCTACGCGGCCAGTACGCCGAGCAGTTTTGCCCTAGCGCCGGCGCTTACGGCGGCACTCACCCAGCGCCATATCCAGACGCAGGTGCAGCGCGCATACTTCGGCACGCACGCCCAGTATGCCCTACCCCCGCGCGATACGCTGGGCTTCTTTGGTACGCCGGCCGAGCAGTACCGGCTCGACGATTTTACCCGTTTTAAAGTAATGGAAGAGGTGATGCGCGAGTACGTAATGGGCGTGCGCGTGCGGCTGCACAAAGATGGCTTCCACTTTTTGGTGGCCGATAAGCAGCACCAAGTCATGTTTCACGAAGACCCGCTGGTGCTGCTAGATGGCGTGCCGGTGTTCAACGTCAACAAGCTCATGGCCTTCGACCCGCTGCGCATTCGGCAGGTGGCGGTCGTCACCAACCGCTATTACTACGGCCCCGAGGTGTACGAGGGGGTAGTCAGCTACCGCACATACAAGAGCGATTTGGCCGGTTTTCCGCTCGACCCGCGGGCGCTGCTGGCCGACTACGAAGGCGTGCAGGGCCAGCGCGAGTTTTTTGCTCCGCGCTACGAAACCGCTCAGCAGCAGCAAAGTACGCTGGCCGATTTTCGCAACTTACTCCACTGGCAGCCCGAAATTAAAACCAGCGCTGGTCGCGCGCAAGAACTGACGTTCTATACCTCCGACCAAGTGGGCCGCTACCTGGTGGTGGTGCAGGGCCTAGCGGCTAATGGCCAGGCAGGTAGCACCAGCTTCACGCTGGAAGTGAAGCCCACTTTGTAACCGCCTACCCCCTGCGCCAGCCGGCAGGCTTAGGCGGCGGCCAGCACATCGGGGTCGTTGTGGGCGGGCGAGTTGACGCGCGTGGTGATGACGTATTCCTTCATCAGGTGGGTATCGTAGGGCACGAGCAGTTGCTGGTGGGCAGCGGGCCCGAGGTCGTCAGCGAGCCAGGCTTGCTCGGCTTCGGGGCCGGGCAGAATGACGGGCATGCGGTTGTGCAGCTTAGCCATCAGTTCATTGGGCTCGGTGGTGACGATGGTAAATGTGGGGTGCAGCTCGCCCGTGCCGCGGTCAAGCCACTCATCCCAGAGCCCAGCAAAGGCAAAAGGCTCCTCACTTTTCAGCAAAATGCGGTGCGGAATCTTGCCGCGCTCGGTGGCTTGCCACTCGTAGAACGAGTCGGCTAGCACCAAGCATCGCCGCCGCGCCAGCAGCTGCCGGAAGCTCGGTTTTTCGGCCAGCGTCTCGGCGCGGGCGTTGATGGGTTTGGGGCCGCTGGCCGGGTCGCGGCTCCAACTCGGCACCAAGCCCCAGTTCACCAACTGAATTTGGCCGGGCACCGCGTTGGTGATGATGGGCAGTGCTTGCGAGGGCGCCGCGTTGTAAGTCGGGGCGGGGGTAGCAGCTTCTTTAGCCTGGAAGCGCTTGGCCAAAGCCGGCGCCGGAGAAATAACGGTGTAACGGCCACACATAAGACTACGGATTAAGGAAGATTTTAGCGGATTCACGGATTTTGTGGACGATTGACAAATCAATCCTTAAGGTCTTATCCGCGTTGCCCCCTGCATTTTTCTTACGAAAAAAGCCACCCAATGGGTGGCTTTTATACTCGTTTCAGCGTCCACAAAATCCGTGAAATCCGCTAAAATCTTCCTTAATCTGTGGTTCTACTTGTATAGTTGCTCGTAGTATTCTTTAGCCATGCGGCCACTCTCAAACTCGGGTTCGACGTCCTTCATGGCGGCCTTCACTACTTTCAAGAACTGCTTGGGCTGGTCGTAGTACATCGGTACTACCTTGGTTTCGAGCACCGTGAGCAGCGTATCGGCTTCCAGGTTATCCTTCTCGCCGTCGGGCAGCGTCACGTCGGCGTGGTTGATAAGGAAGCAATTTTCACCGTCTTTGGCAAATTCCGGAATCCAACCGTCGGCGATGCTCACGCTCACGCTGGCGTTCATGGCAGCCGTCATGCCGCTGGTGCCGCTGGCCTCGCGGGGGTAGCGCGGAGTGTTCAGCCAGAGGTCGGAACCCTTCTTCATTTCGGCCGACAAGCCCAGCTCGTAGCCCGTAAGCACGGCGCAACGCTTCAGGTCCTGGGTGTGCTTGATGATGCTGTTGAAAATATCAATTGCCCCCTGGTCTTTGGGGTAGGGCTTACCCGCCCAAATCACCTGCACCGGGCGCGAGTCATCGCTTACCAACTTCTTAAAGCGCTCAAAATCACGCAAAATAAGGTCAGCGCGCTTGTAGGCGGCAAAGCGGCGGGCCCACACAATGGTCAGCGCGTCGGGGTCGAGCAGCGTGCCGGTTTGGTCGGCCACAATTTTGAAAAACGCCTTTTTCATTTCCCGCTTGCGGGCCAGCAGAGCGGTATCGTCCTTGGCCTTGTTGGCGGCGGCCAACTGCGGGTCGCGCCAGTAGGTGCCGTTCTGGGCGTTGGTAATGGAGATGATGGGACAAATGCCCGCGTAGTGGCCCCACATTTCGTTGGCTACTTCGCCGTGCACTTTGCTCACGGCATTGGCCTTGCGGGCAAAGCGCAGCGCGGTGAGGGTGTAGTTGAGGGAGTTGTTTTCGACGCGCGCTACGCGGCGAATTTCCTCCTCGGGGACGCCGCAGAAGAAGCTCATGTCCTGGAGCAACTGCATGGGGTGCTCCTCGTTGCCGGCCAGCTCGGGCGTGTGAGTGGTGAAAACCAAGCGCTTCTGCACCTCGGCCAGGTCGCGGCCGTGCTTTTCGTAGAGGTAAAAAGCGAGGGGTAGGCCGTGGCCTTCGTTGAGGTGGTAGATGTCGGTTTGGCGGCCGAGCACATCGAGCAGCTTGCCGCCGCCGATGCCCAGCACCATGCTTTGGGCTACGCGGGCGGCCGTATCTGGGTCGTAGAGGTGGTGGGTGATGGTGCGCGAGAGGTAGTCGTTCTCAGCAATATCGGTGGTGAGGAAAAACATCGGCGCGGTGCCAAACGTCTCGGGCGCCAGGTAGAGCGCCTTCACGTGCACCTCGGCATCGTGGATGGTAATGGGGAAAATGAGGCCCGTATCTTCTAAAAACGAGTACTGCTTGTGCAAAAACTCCGCCTTCATAGACTGGTCGGGGTTGCGCACCTGGTCGTAGTAGCCGTACGTCCAGAGCAGGCCAATGCCGATGAGGTTTTGCTTAAGCTCGTAGGCCGAGCGCATGTGCGAGCCTGCCAGGAAGCCCAAGCCGCCCGAATAGATTTTCAAGCTCTGGTCGAGGGCAAACTCCATCGAGAAGTAGGCCGCGGCGGTCTTGTATTTAGCGGCCGGAGCCGGTGCTTTAAAGGTAAAAGCCATGAAAAAAAAGTCAGTAGGTGGTTGTTACTAAGTGGGTTTGGTGGCGCAAAGGAAACGCCCACGGCCCAAAGCTAGCGGGCCGGCGTGGCAAGTCGCTGTATTTTGCCTAACGGTTTACCGAGTGAGTTCCGCAATGGTTTGCAGGCCGTTTTTGGCCTTTCACCTCGCCGGAAGCCTCGTTTTTCGCTCCCAGTTCACCCGGCACTTTTCTCACCTTTCCCACTCATTATCTGACTTATGCGCTTTTTTCGCTCCTTTCTAACTGCGGTAGCGGCCACCTGGCTGCTGGCTGTGGCGCCGGCCCTAGCAGCTCCGGCAGCTCCTACCCCCTCTACCCGCATCGACCCTACCTACTGGTTTGTGGGCATGAAAAACCCCAAACTGCAACTCCTGGTGAATGCGCCCGGCATTGCCAGCAGCCAAGTTAGCCTAGCCACCTACCCCGGCGTGACGCTCGACGGCTTCCAGAAGCTGGAAAGCCCTAACTACCTGATTGTGAACCTTACGGTGACCCCGCAAGCCCAGCCTGGCAAGCTCAAGCTGCAGTTTAAAGGCGCTAAAAGCCTTACCTACAGCTACGAGCTGCGCCCGCGCAACCAGGACCCGGCGCGCACGCAGGGCCTCACGCAGGCCGATTTTATTTACTTCCTGATGCCCGACCGCTTCTCGAACGGCGACCTCAAGAACGACGTGGTGAAAAGTACCCGCGTCAATCACATTGCCCGCGACTCGATGTATGCCCGCCACGGCGGCGACCTCAAGGGCATCGAAAATCACTTCGCCTACATCAAGCAGCTGGGCGCCACGGCCATCTGGCCTACTCCCATCGTGGAGAACGATATGCCTAAGGCCAGCTACCACGGCTACGCTGTGACGGACTGCTACAAAATCGACCCGCGCTACGGCACCAACCAGGAATACGTGCAGTTTGTGAAAAATGCACACGGCCAGGGGCTTAAGGTGATTCAGGACATCGTACTGAACCACTGGGGCAGCTACCACCACTTATTCTTGGACAAGCCGGCGGCCGACTGGTTTCACGCTTTCCCGACTTTCACGCGCAGCAACTACAACGCTTTCGCCCTCAACGACCCCTACGCCTCGAAGCGCGACTACCAGTTGTTCAACGATGGCTGGTTTGACACGAGCATGCCCGACGTGAACCAGGGTAACCCTTTGGTGGCCACTTATTTGATTCAGAATTTCTTGTGGTGGGTAGAATCGACGGGCCTCGACGGCTACCGCATCGACACGTACCCGTACTCGGAGCCGAAGTTCCTCATGGCCTGGGGCAAAGCTATTGCCGACGAGTACCCCAAGCTGGCCATGTTTGGCGAAGCCTGGGAAGGCACCGAGGCCGAGCAGGCCTTCTTCGCCCAGAACATCCTACCCCCCGTCAACGGCTTCAAGTCGAACCTGCCGGGCGTGCTCGATTTTCAGATTTGCTTCGGCATCAGCGATGCGCTGAAGGGCGACAACGGCGACCTGAGCAAGCTTTACCACGCCTTGCAAGGCGACTGGCTCTACACCGATGCCACGCGCAACGTGCCCTTCCTCGATAACCACGACATGAGCCGCTTCTACTCGGTTATTGGCGAAGATTTTGCCAAGTACAAGATGGGAATTGCCTGGCTGCTGACGCTGCGCGGCACGCCGCAACTCTACTACGGCACCGAAGTGCTAATGAAGAACTTTTCGGACCCCGACGGCAAGGTGCGCGAGGACTTCCCCGGCGGCTGGGCCGGCGACAAAACCAACTACTTTGCTACGCGCCCCGGCCAGGCCGGCGAGGCATTTGACTACGTGAGCAAGCTGGCCAACTACCGGAAGTCGCACCCGGTTTTGAGCTCGGGCAAGCTGATGCAGTTTATCCCGCAGGATGGCGTGTACACGTATTTCCGGTATAACGAAGGCGGTGAGTGCGTGATGATTATCGCCAACAACACCAAGGAGGTGAAGAAGGTAGACGGCACGCGCTACGCCGAGCGGACCGACGGTTTTTCGTCGGGGGTAGAGGTAGTTAGCGGCGCCGCCATTGCCAATTTGAAGACCTTGACGGTGCCCGCGCATACGGCCTGGGTGGTAGAGCTACGCAAGTAGTTTTACAGAACTCGTTGGGTGAGCCTGCTTGCGCAACGAGTTCCCTACCCCACCCAAACTGCCTACCTTTCCGGCACTTATGAAAAACCTGATGCTGGCGGCCGGCCTGCTGGCTCTAGCCGCCTTTACTTTGCCCGTGGCCAACGACCCCAATACGACGTCCGAAATACCCCAGGATAACAAGCTCGTTATCTACCAGTTGCTACCCCGCCTCTTTGGCAACAAGGTGGCCCTGAATAAGCCCTACGGCACTATTCTGGAGAATGGCAGCGGCAAGTTTAACGACATCAACGACCTGGCCCTGACCAAAATTAAGGAAATGGGCGTGTCGCACGTGTGGTACACCGGCGTGATTGAGCACGCCACCATGACCAGCTACCCCGCCGCGGGCCTGCCCGCCGACGATGCCGACGTGGTGAAGGGCCGCGCGGGCTCGCCCTACGCCATTCGCGACTACTACAGCGTGGACCCCGACCTGGCCGTGAACGTCAAAAACCGGCTGGCTGAGTACGAGGCCTTGGTGCAGCGCACCCACGCCCACGGCCTGAAGGTGCTCATGGATTTCATCCCCAACCACGTGGCGCGCTCGTACCGCTCCTCGGCCAAGCCGACGGGGGTAGTAGACCTGGGTGCGCAGGACGACAAGACCAAGGCCTTTGCGCCGAATAACAACTTCTATTACCTACCCGGCCAGCACTTTACGGTGCCCGCCGGCTACAACCCGCTGGGCCCGCTCACGGCCCCGCAGGAGGATAAGAAGTACACCGAGTTTCCGGCCAAGGCCACTGGCAACGACGTATTTTCGGCGGCGCCGAGCGTGGATGACTGGTTTGAAACTGTGAAGCTCAACTACGGCGTCGATTACCAAAACGGCCGCAAAACCTATTTCGAGCCCATTCCAGACACCTGGAAGAAGATGCGCGATATCTTGCTCTACTGGGCGCAGAAGGACGTGGACGGCTTCCGCTGCGACATGGCCGAGATGGTGCCCGTCGAGTTTTGGGCCTGGGTAATTCCAGAGGTGAAGAAGGTGAAACCGGGTATTATTTTCATCGGTGAGGCCTACAATCCCAAGGAATACAACACCTACCTCACCAAGGGCCACTTCGATTTTCTCTACGACAAAGTGGGTCTCTACGACGGCCTGCGCCGCCTCATGCGCCAGGAAGGCACCACCGACGACATCACCCACGTGTGGAAAGAGGAAAGCAATGGCTTCGGCTCGCACATGCTGCGCTTTCTGGAAAACCATGACGAGCAGCGCATTGCCTCTAAGGACTTTGCCACCGACCCGCGACGCGCCATTCCGGCCATGACGGTATCCGCCACCCTGGGCAGCGGGCCCATCATGCTCTACATGGGTCAGGAAGTGGGCGAGCAGGCGCTGGGCAGCGAAGGCTTTTCGGGCGAAGACGGCCGCACCACGCTCTTCGACTACTGGGGCGTGCCCGCGCACCAAAAATGGATGAACCAGGGCCGCTTCGACGGCGCCAAGCTGAGCCCCGAGCAGAAGCAGCTGCGCGATTTTTACGTGCGCCTGCTTGCGCTGGCCGGCAGCAGCGAGGCCATCCGCAAGGGCCAGTTTTACGAGCTGCAAGACGCTAATAACTTGGGCAAGGAGTACGACCAGCACAAGCTCTACGCATTTTTGCGCTACACCAAGGGCCAGCAGGTGCTGGTGGTGGTCAACTTCAGCGACGCCAAAACCTACCGCCCTACCCTCCTCATTCCGGCCGAGGTGATGCAGCGCATGGGCCTCAACCCGCAGCGCACCCACACCTACCGCGACCTGTTGAACGGCGGCGAGGCCAAGCCCAACCTCACCCTGAGCCTACCCCCCCTTAGTGCGCTGGTGCTCGAAATAAAGCCGCAGTAGCCTGAAGCAGCACGCGCCGATTGCGGCCGAAAAAAGCTCGTTTTAGGCGGGCTTTTTTCAAATAAAATCTTGCTAAAGTTATCGGTAAGCAAAGGCAAATCGCGGCTGCTGCTTAACTTTCAAACCTCCTTCACTCCCACCTCTTACGCTTCGCTGCTATGGCCGGTACTGCCATTATCGACAACCCCGCTATGCGGGCCAAGCCCCGCCTCAGCTTCTGGCAAATCTGGAACATGAGCTTCGGCTTTTTGGGCATCCAGTTTGGCTTTGCCCTCCAGAATGGCAACATGAGCCGCATCTTCGAAACGATGGGTGCCAAGGAAGACGAACTGGCCTTCTTGTGGCTGGCGGCGCCGGCTACGGGCCTGTTGGTGCAGCCCATTATCGGCTACCTCTCCGACCGCACCTGGAGCCCGCGCTGGGGCCGGCGGCGGCCGTTTTTCTTGGTGGGGGCCATTTGCGCTTCGCTGGCGCTGCTGGTAATGCCCCACGTGTCGGCGCTCTGGATGGCGGCTGGCATGCTCTGGGTGATGGATTCGAGCATTAACATCTCGATGGAGCCGTTTCGGGCGCTGGTTGGCGACTTGCTGCCCAGCAACCAGCGCACGGCGGGCTTCGGCGCCCAAACCTTTTTTATCGGTATTGGGGCCGTGGTGGGGTCGCTGCTACCCTACATCTACACCAAGTGGCTGCACTTTTCCAACGTAGCGCCGGCCCACGAAATTTCGCCTTCCCTGAAATACGCTTTCTACACGGGCGGCACTATTTATTTCCTGGCGGTGCTCTGGACGGTAGTTACGACCAAAGAATACCCGCCCTACGACTTGGCCGCATTTGAGGAAGAAAAGCGGCGCACCTCGGGTTTCTGGCACGGTGTGCGCGAAGCCTTTGCCGGTGTGGCCGACATGCCGCGCACCATGCGCCAATTGGCGATAGTGCAGTTCTTCAGTTGGTTGGCTTTGTTTTCGATGTGGATTTATGCTACGCCGGCCATCACCAGCCACATTTACCACACCAGCGACACCACCTCGGCGCTCTACAACGAAGGCGCCGACTGGGTTAATGTGTGCTTCTCGGTCTACAACGGCGTGTCGGCACTGGCGGCGCTGGCCCTACCCCTCGTGGCGCGGGCTACCAGCCGGCGCTTCACGCACATGCTGTGCCTGGCGCTGGGCGGCCTGGGGCTCATCTCTATCTACTTTATCGGCAATATTCCCATTGAGCAAACCACTACCTTTCAGTTCTTTGGGGCGCACACCTTCCGGGTAGCCGAGCTGGCGCTGCTGGTGCCCATGATTGGTATTGGGGTAGCGTGGTCATCCATCTTGTCGATTCCCTATGCCATGCTGGCCGGGGCGCTGCCCACCAACCGCATGGGCTACTACATGGGCGTGTTCAACTTCTTCATCGTGCTGCCCCAGATGGTGGCCGGCGTCACGCTGGGCTTCTTTACCAAGCACGTTTTCAACAATAACTCGGCCCTCACGCTGGTGCTCGGTGGCGTGTCGATGATAATGTCGGGCCTGCTCACGCTGCGCGTGCACGACGCCGACGACATCCGCTTGCCCAACAACATGTCGCCGGCCGAAAACCTGACCTACGAGGCCTCATTAGCTGATGCCAACCCCGATATGTAACGGACCCACCCCCTCGCAGCGCGGGAAAAGAGTTTATATAGCTAAATACCAAACGTCGTGCTGACGTTCGGAAAACTTTTTTATTCTATCCTGAAAGCGCCGGCTCCCCAGCCGGCGCTTTTTTTTTGGCCTTTATTCTTCGTGGCCGGGTATAGATTTCACTGGCGCGCTGGCGGCTTCTTTGCGCTCGCGGGCCAGCTCTAGCTGCTCGGCGGTAGAGGGTTGCTGCTCCATTTCGGTGAGGTCGGGCTGGCCAGCATCAACCCAGCAGGTGTACCAGAAAGCACCGATGAGGCTGGCTGCGTAGCGCATCTGGCGCTCGACCTGGCCATTGAGCCGCCGGTGGTAAGCTTGGCTGAACTCGCGCGAATACGTGCGAATAGTCTGGTTGCCGCGCTGCTCATAGCCGTATTTTCTATCTTCTGATAGCTCGGCCGACACCTGTTTTTCAAACGTGAAAACCGAGTCGAGCGCCGTGTGGGCGCGAGCCACGGCACCCCAAGCCGCCTCAGTGGGCTGCTCGAGGTAGCGCGCCTGGCCGGTTAGCAGGTCGTAGTCGGCAGCTAGCAGCTCGGGCAGGCGCGACTCCCAGAGCGCGTGGATGCCGCGCTGGTTGGTGAGTTGGCCGTTGTAGTTGCGGGTGGTGTGCAGCGGCACGCAAGCATCGGCCACGTAGTGCCCCATATCGGCGGCAAGGCGCAAAATCTTGTCCGTATCCTGGTCGCGGAAAGCTGCCGTGAGCTGGCTTTTCATGTTCACTATTTGCCAAGGCACAATGCCGTGGTGCAGCAGCGAATCCTCGCCGCCCATCTGGGCCACGGCGTCGGCGTAGCGGCGGGGCAGGCCGCGGCCGTGGCTGGTAAGGGCGCTATCGCCGTAGGCATCCACGTCCAGGAAGTGACGCGGCGCCTCGGTAGGCACCACTGTACGCCGCGAGTCGGGCCGCGTAGCATTGGTAGTAAGGTAGTCGATGTTGGCCTTGAAAAACGGCAACATCTCGGGCGGCAACGTGTACACCGCCAGCCGGTTGAGCAGCCGGTGCCCAAAAAAGCCCCATGCGTGGACCGGCGCGGGCAATACCAGCAGCAACCCGAATACCAGCAGCCAGAAGCAATGTTTTTTCACGCAAATAAGTCCTGCCGCTCGCTTACCCTCGCGCTGGCTTGTGGTAGTAAACAGTTGTTTTTGATGCGCGCTTTAGTTAGCCAACTAAGTATAAAGGTGTAAACATACTTGCTTTTTAGCAAATGCCTACCCCCTTACTTTTTGGCTTGCTGCCCTGGTTTAATTCCAGAATTTATAAAGCACAAAAAAGGCGGCTTGCCCTATCGGGCAAGCCGCCTTTTGGTAGCCGAGCAGGCGTTGGCCAAAAAGCGAGGGGTAGGTATTTGCCTACCGCCGCCCGCTGGCGCTGGCCGAAAATTTCATGCGGTAGTCGTGCTTCACGTCGCCCTTGCTGATGCGCGAGAGTTTGCCCTTGAGCAGCTGCTTTTTAAAAGCTGATAGCTTATCAGTGAATAAGATACCTTCTAGATGGTCGTACTCGTGCTGGATGATGCGGGCGGCCATACCGCTAAATGCTTCCTCGTGCACCTGGCGGTTCTCGTCTTCGTAGCGCAGCACAATATTGGGGCAGCGCTGCACCAATTCGCGGATGCCCGGGATGCTGAGGCAACCTTCTTCAAAGCCCCATTGCTCGCCGGTTTCGCTCAGCATTTGGGGGTTGATGAACGCGCGCTTAACGGGCAGTTCGGCCGGCGCCATGGCCGTGGAGGCGTCGAGGGGCTCGGTGGTAGGCTCGTCGTCCTCGTCGGGCTCCACCATCGGGCCCGAATCCATGACGAACAGGCGCACGCCGCGCCCAATTTGGGGGGCGGCTAGGCCCACGCCGTGGGCCGAATACATGGTTTCGAACATGTCTTCCACCAGCTTTTGCAATTCGGCGGCGGGGTAGTCGGCGGGCAGGTCTTTGGCGAGAGTCTTGAGAACGGGGTCGCCGATGGCAACAATCGGGAGAATCATTATCTGAGGGGGGATTCTAAAAATGACTGAAGAATAAGCGTGGCACTCACCTTATCGACGGTGGCTTTGTCTTGGCGGGCTTTGCGGCCCAGGCCGCCGGCCAGCATGGCCTGCTTGGCTAGCCGCGAAGTAAAGCGCTCGTCGATTTCATGGATGGCCAGCTCGGGCAGTTCGCGGCGTAGGCGACGCAGCAGGCCCACCACAGCGCTGGTCGAGTCGGTGGGCTCGTTGAGCAGCGTGCGGGGCATACCAACCACCAAAGCAGCCAGTTTTTCGCGCTGGTGGTACTCAAGCACAAATTTTACTAAGCCTTGGCTATGAATAGTATCCAGGGGCGAAGCGATGAGCTGCAAAGGGTCTGTCACGGCCAGGCCCACCCGCTTGTGGCCATAGTCAATGGCAAGAATGCGGCCGGTAGGAGGAATGGACATGAACAAGAAAGCGAGAGCCGCAAAGATACGACTCGTAGGCAGGGGCTTAACCAAAGCCAGCTACTTAAGCCAACGTGGCGCGGCCGAGCGACCTAGAGAACAAAAACCTCCCTACCCCCACCCAAACCGCGCACTAAAGCTCAACGGTAGGTAACACTTATTATTGAACTTTACCAGCAAAATGTATATCCTTCCTTCGAAAATGGCCAAGCAGACGTAATCACCTTGCTGCTCCCATTTAAAATGCAATAAATTTGGGCATTAACTGTGCCTTCTCTTCTTTGATTTAAATTTTAATCTTCCTGCGGATTTCCGTATGCCCGCTCCGCTTTTGCCACCTGCTAGCGCTCCTTTATCTGTTCCGGCTGGCACTGCTAGCTTGCCAGGCGCTGTGCGCCACCGGCGCTGGCGGGCCGTGCTGCTACCCACACTGGCGCTGGGGATTGGCATTATTTTAGGAACCAACCCCTTTCGGCCCCACACCGAAAACCCCGATGCTACGGCGCGGGGCTACCTGCGCTACAAGGAAATTCTGAGCTACGTGGACCGCAACTACGTCGATTCGGTAGATGCTGATGGCCTTACCGACTACGCCGTAGGGCAGCTATTGGGCAAGCTTGACCCGCATTCAGTTTACATCCCGGCCCGCGACCGCGAGCAGACCGACGCGTTTTTGCAAAGCTCGTTTGACGGGGTAGGGTTTGATTTCAACTTGTTTCGCGATACCGCCACGGTGGTTACGACCCTGCCCAGCGGACCAGCCCAAACGGCTGGCATCCAGCCCGGCGACAAGCTCCTGCGCATTGGCGAGGTAGTGGTGGCGGGCAGCCACCTGCGCACGGCGCAGCTCACGCAGCTGCTGCGCGGGGCGCGGGGTAGCAGCGTGAACTTGCTGGTGGCGCGGCCGCGCCAGCCCGAGCCACTGAGCTTCCGGTTTGTGCGCGGGCGCCTGCCCAATGCGTCCGTCGAGCCAGGCATGATGCTGGAAGACGGGCAAACGGGCTACATCAAAGTGTCGCGCTTCGCCACGAATACTTACGAAGAGTTTAAGGCCGAACTGGCCAATTTGCAGCACCAGGGCTTGCAGCGACTGGTGCTCGACCTGCGCGGCAACCCCGGTGGCTACCTCGACCGCGCCACCCGCCTGGCCGACGAGTTTATTGCGGGCTCGCGCAAGCTGGTGTACACGGCGGGCAAAGACGAGCAGTACGCCACGCAGACCTACGCCCACGTGGCCGGCGAGTGGGAACAGCACCCGCTGGTAGTATTGGTGGATGAGAACAGCGCCTCGGCCGCCGAAGTACTGGCCGGCGCCCTGCAAGACCACGACCGCGCGCTGCTGGTGGGCCGCCGCACGTTCGGCAAAGGCTTGGTGCAGCAGCCCATTGCGCTGCAAGAGGGCGGCGAGCTGCGCCTCACGGTGGCGCGCTACTACACGCCCAGCGGCCGCTGCATTCAGAAGCCCTACGGCCCCGATAAGGCCACCTACAACCGCGAACTAGCCGAACGCCAGCTTACCGGGGCCGATAGTACGCTGGGCACAACGGGCGAGCGCTTCCACACCGACCACGGCCGGGCGGTGTACGGCGGCGGCGGCATTTCGCCCGATGTATTTGTAGCCCGCGATACGCTGCTACAATCGGCCTACTTTACCAAACTGCGCACTATAGGCGCGCTACGTGCCTACGCGCTGGCCTTTTATGAGCAGCACAAAACCGAACTAACCGGCCTCCGTTTCGCGCAGTACCAAGCCGTGTTCCGCGTCACCGACACCGAACTGGACGCCCTCACCCGGCTGGCGGCGCGGGCGGGCCTACCCCCCAACCCCAGCGCCATGCGCCGCTGCGCGCCGCTGGTGCGCAATAGCCTCAAAGCGCACATCGCCCGCAGCGCCTACGGTCCCGAAGCCGCCCGCGCCGTGCTCATGGCCGAAGACGCGGAGTTGCAGCAAGCGCTGCACGTGGTGCAAGACAGTACTGCGCAGCTAGCCCTGTTGGGTGGGCGCTAGGCCAAGCCACTAGTATCAGGCTTGCTAAGGTCGGCCGGGTCGGGGCGGTGCTCCAGCAAGTCGGCGGGCTGGCAGTCCAGCGCTTGGCAAATAGCAGCCAATGTGCTGAAACGCACTGCTTTGGCTTTGCCGCTTTTAAGGATAGACAAGTTGGCCAAAGTAATGCCAATAGTTTCGGCTAGCGTGCTCAGCGACATCTTACGCCGGGCCAGCATCACATCGAGGTTCACGATAATGGGCATCAGATAACGAGTTCGGCTTCCTGGCTTAGCGCAACGCCCTGCTGGTACACGGCCGCAATGATGAGCAGGATAAAACCCACTTCAAAGCCCGGCACCAGCTCGTCGGTGTTGAGGCGGACGTAGTGGCTAAGGGGCTGGGCCAACTCGGCCACGTGGTAAGCGGGCACCAGCGCCCACACCAAAATGTAGGCCACGTAGTGCCACAGGTTTAGCCCAAATAAAAGGAGCGCCAGCCGAAGGAGCCGCCGGCCATTGGCCGCCGTGAAGGGCCGGCCCGAAGCCACCTCGCGCAGCAGCCCCAGCAGCAGCCAGCTGCTACCCGCCAAAAATACTAGCCCTGCCACCGACAGGCTATCGTCGAGGGCGCCTAGGGCCAGCAGCCCAGCACGCTTGCCAGCACTGGGCTCGCGGTAGCGCAGCAGCGGCGCGTGGGGGTCGGCGGCTAGCTCGAAGCCCGCAGTGGGGGGTAGGGCCGGTAGGGGGCCGCGCTGCGTGCGCGCCCTACCCTGTTGGCCATCCTCAAACCCTGCCTGCGTATCGTGCCAAACGCGAAATAAATTGGGCCGGAAGGTATCCAGCCGCAGCCGCACCTCCGCCTCTTGAGCGTTAGCTACGTCATAGGTTCGCCCGGCTAACTCCAGCGTCAGCACGCCCGCCGAAAGTAGGGCTAGCCACATGAGCGCTTGGGCAATGCGCAGCGTATATAAGAGGAAAGGGCGGGCCATGGGGTGCAGCGTTTGGGTTTAGTACGCCACAAAGAAAGAAGTTTTATTATTGATAAACAATAAATATGTATCGAAAAACAGAAAATATTTAGTAGCGCCCGCTGAAAGTATTTACCGATTGCGGCCATACTGCTCGTGGCTGCTTACCCAGTCGCTGCTCGAAATGGCGGCGCCTAAGCTAAGCTCGCCGGCTAGCACCACGCCCGCCACTATTTCGGCAAACTTGTATATCGTGCCTCGGCCTACGCAGCCGAGCATGCGCAGGCATTCGTTTTGGGTAGCCAGGCCGGTGCCGCCGCCGTGCGTAGCCACGATGAGCGACGGAATAGTGATGTTGATATACAAGTCGCCCTCCTTGGTTACCTCCGAGTAGAGCACGCCCGCCGATGATTCGCTTACGTTGGCCACATCTTGGCCGGTAGCAATGAAAAGCGCCGTAATGCCATTGGCCGAGTGCGCCCCGTTGTTGTTAGCCCCTGACAGAAAAGCACCTACGTTGCTCACCTGCCCGTGATAGGCGAGCTGCTCGGGCGTCACGCGCATGCGTTGTTGTAGCACGTCACGCTTCACCACGGCTTCGGCCACCACGCGTTTGCCGCGGGTGCGCATCACGTTTATTTGCGAGGCTTTTTTATCAGTCGCGAAGTTTGACTCTAAATAAAAGTGCCTAATGGGCGCGCCCTTGTAGTGCTCCAGTATCCAGGAGCAAGCGGCGAAAGTGGCCCTACCCACCATATTTTGGCCCGCTGCATCGCCCGTCGAAAAGTTGAAACGCAGGTAAGCAAACTTGTTACTCAGGTAGGTATCAATATACTGTAGCTTGGCTACTCGCGACGTGCTTTCGGCCTCGGGCCTGATTTGCTCCAGGCTGTCGGCCACCCAGCGGCCAAAGTCGCGCGCCCCACGGGCATCGTCAAACACAAAAACCGGCGCTCGCTGCATAGCGTCGCCAATCACCGTGCATTTGACGCCCCCGCATAGGTTAAGCACCTGAATACCGCGGTTGTAGCTCGCTACCAGCGTACCCTCGGTGGTAGCCAGCGGAATAAGAAAATCGCCCTGCGCGTGCTCGCCATTCACAGTAAGCGGGCCGGCCAGGCCCACCGGCACCTGCGCTACCCCCACAAAACTTTCGCAGTTGCCTTGCAGCTGGTGCGCATCAAACGAATACTGCTTTAAATGCTTAAACTCCTGCTGCGTAAACTGCTCGGCAAACTGCTGGCGCGCCTGGATGGCCGCATCGGCGTAGTCGTCGTCCTCCGAGCGCGGGATGCGCACCCGGCTATCTTGGCTCACAATGGCATCTTCCACTTCCACGTGTAGCTCCCCAAACGCATCAGTACTGAAGCGCACACCCAGCTGGTGCATCCCTTCGGGCAGCGAGGCTGTATCGAGCACGAAGCTTACTACTTGACCCACTGCCAGTTCCAGCGCCTGGCCAGCGGCACCCAAGCTGGTAGCCAAACGCCGCTCGCCCCCTCCCAAATCGAGCTGAATATGCTCGGGCGGCACCACTACCCCCCCTATTGCCACGTGCCCTACGCCAGTGAGGTGCACCGTATCGAGGCGGTTTTTGATGCTGAATGCTACGCCCTGTCCATCGGGCAGGTTGTGCAGGCTACCCCGGTTATAGAGCAGCTTCAAAAGCATAGGGCTAGGAGTGAAAACCATGAGGACGGTGGGTGGAAGAGCGAAAAGAACAGTGAATTACTTTCTAGCGGTGTAGCAATGCAAGTTTATGGAATGCTGCCACGTAAACTCGCAGGTTTGTGGCTGCTTTACCTAAATAATCTCGCAAAAGATGACTTAAACCAGCCTAAACAAGTGTGCTGGCTCAAACCTGCCCGCCCCTAACTTGGTTATAGGCCACATGCGCATTCGAAAATAGGTTAATTCATCTCTACCCACTCTTTGGCGCTGTATCTTTGCCCTTTCAACTAAATTTAGGGCGGCCGGAAGCTAGTTCCGCCAGATTTCCCCTCTATGGCATCTTTATCCGATTATCCCCGCTTCACTCTCGGTGACGAACTAACGGCCGAACAGCGGGCGTTTTTTGCGAAGTATGGCTTTCTGCATTTTCGGCCTTTTGCCTCCCCCGAGCAGGTGCAGGCCTACCTTAAGGCCACCCAGGATGTACAACATAACTGGCTGACTAACAAAGTAGAGAAGGTAAACGGCGTTCCCATCAAGTATGGCAAGGATGTCGAT
The DNA here is from genome assembly GCF_009755225.1 of Hymenobacter ginkgonis. Classification (GTDB taxonomy): domain Bacteria; phylum Bacteroidota; class Bacteroidia; order Cytophagales; family Hymenobacteraceae; genus Hymenobacter; species Hymenobacter ginkgonis. The sequence continues at coordinate 953,747 of NZ_WQKZ01000002.1, read as the reverse complement.
GGCAGCCCCATCGTGCAGCGCTTTGCATTTGCCTCACAGCATAGTCCGGTTTTGCACGAGCTTTTACAGGACCCACGCTTCAAAGCCTTGTTTCCGCTGCTGGAGACGGGCGACGGCCGGGTAGGCGAAAACGAGCGCGATGGCTTGGTAGTGAACCACTACGTGAACGTTGAAGGGTCAGAATTTAGCCAAATGGGCTGGCACACCGACTCGCTGCGCGATGTTTTTTATGGCAAACGCATTCGGCCCATGCTCAATGTAGGCCTGCACCTCGACGGTACCAAAGCCACCAACGGCGGCCTGCGCGTGATACCCGGTACCCACCGCCAGGGCCTCGGCAAAATGCTTTTTCGTAAGAAGTATTACAAGGACGTGTACTACGACCCCAATGAGGTGGCCGTTGAGACCGAACCCGGCGACCTCACCGTGCACGACGGCCGCATGTGGCACCGCGTGGCGCAGTCGCCACTTATTGGTGCCGAGTCGCGCCGCCGCGTGATGTACGTACCCATTATTGGGGGTAAGTACCAGCCTAAAAGCAACGAAAGCCCTACCCCCTTCTATTTGCGGTTTTTGCATTTAGTCAAGTAGTTAGCGCGCATTTAAAGCAGTCGCCATTGCGAGCAAAGCGAAGCAATCGCACTAGAACGATTATACCCATGCCAGTTTAGCGGGGTCGTTCTAGTGCGATTGCTTCGCTTTGCTCGCAATGGCGACTGCCTTACCGTTACCTACTCAGCCCATTTTTTAATACGTACTTATGCCTACTGCTCTCATCACGGGCGCGTCGCGCGGTATTGGCCGGGCACTGGCGCTGGGCCTTGCTCAACGCGGCTATGACCTTTTACTCGTAGCCCGGTCGGCCGACCAGTTGCAGGCAGTGGCCCAGGAAGTGCAGGTGCAGCACCAACGCACTGCGCACCTACTGGCTCTCGACCTTACCCAGCCCGACGCGGCGGCTGAAGTAGCCACTTGGGCGGCCCGCCAGGCACCCGCCGGCCTCACCGTGCTCGTCAACAATGCGGGCTATGGCCTGTGGGGGCGCTTCGAGCAGTTAAATTTAGAGGAGCAGCTCAACATGCTGCAACTCAACCTCAACCTGCCGGTACAGCTCACTTACGCGCTCTTGCCCCAGTTGCGCCAGGCCAGCCAGGGCTATATCCTGAACGTGGCTAGCACCGCCGCCTACCAAGCCGTGCCCTCGCTCACGGTGTATGCCGCCAGCAAGGCGTTTCTGCTGAGCTTTAGCCGTGGGCTGCGCTATGAATTGAAGCCGAGCAATATATCGGTTACCTGCCTGAGCCCCGGCGCTACTACCACCAACTTTGGCGACCGCGCCGGCATGGGCGCCGAGCTGCAAAAAGTAGCCAATAAAGTGTCGATGACGCCCGAGGCCGTAGCCAACGCTGGCTTGCAAGCCCTGTTTGCTGGCAAAGCCGAATTTATCCCAGGCTTGCTCAACAAGGTTTCAGCGGGCCTCACCAGCGTAGTTCCCAAAAAGCTAGTGGAGAAAATTGCGGCAGGCATTTACGAAAAATACTTATAGACCTGTTTTTCGCAGCTTCGTATACATAGCCCCGTTTAAGCAGCCTTGCCAGCTTAAACGGGGTTTTCTGTGCTTTTCTAGCTAAACCCGCGAGTTGTGCTCAAAAAAGACAAAATTTTATACGAAAATTATACTGCTGCAAATCAGCAACTTGTGAAATATTTTACAAGTAAGTGCGTACTTACCCGCAAATGGTGAGCTAACACTTACCTCAATTTCAAATTATGTCGTAATATTGTCACGTTATCAGCTAGCGAGTCCCACCCGGTTAGCTAATGACCCACTCCACTCTGATTGCCCGGCCGTCGTCCCACCCCGGCTGGTAATACCTCCTCACTCTAATTGCCCGGCCGTCGTCCCACCCCGGCTGGTAGTATCCCACCCATTCTTAGTACCCAGCCGTTGTCCCACCCCAGCTGGTCCCGTTCACTCTTCATCCTAACTACCCAGCCGTCGTCCCACCCCAGCTGGTTTCGCTCTTCTGTCCCGCCTAGACCCGGCAGAATCTGAATGTTTTTCAACCGGCCGACTTGGTGTATTCCAAGCCGGCCGGTTTCTTTTTGGCCTAATTACCTGGTAATCAATATTTCACTCACTCTTATTGTGCCAGGTAAGCGGCTATCCCGGCATTGTGCCCGAACTTGCGGCTTCTTTGCCAGTTACTACTGCTTACGCTGCCGCTAGCAACTGCTACCGCTCCTCTACCCTACCTGCCCCCATGATTACCCGCCGCCAACATATTGCCGACGTGGCCCTCCAACTATTTGGAGAGAAGGGGTTTGAGAACACCTCTACCCAACAGATTGCCAAAGCTGCCGGCGTATCAGAAGCCCTGATTTTTAAGCATTTTGGCTCGAAAGACCAGTTACTCGATTTTGTTATTAAGAGTGGCTACCAGCGCATTATCGAGCACAACCGCGGCGGCCTGACCGAAACGGACCCGCTTACGTTCATTCACAGCGTGATTGATTTGCCCTATAAGTTGGTGCTCGAAGAACCCGCTTTCTGGAAGCTGCAATACCGCCTCGCCGACCACGACACGGCCAAGCAGCAGCACGAGCGCTTTATGCGCCCGGTGCCAGCGCGCCTGCAAGAAGCTTTCGAGCGCCTGGGCTACCCCGAGCCCGACAAGGAAACCCGCTTACTGCTGCTGCTCATTGAAGCACTCTGGAAGATTGAGGCCAACAAAACCGACGAGCACGTGCGCGAAATGCTTGATTTCATCAAGCGTAAGTACGAGGTGCAGCGTTGAGGCAGGGGTAGGCGGCTGCATATTGCCGCTTCATTTAGCTAGCGACCTGGCCACCGGGTAGCTTTTGTAATGCTGCACCTGCTCCTGATTCAGTGCCCCGATGAGCGCGGGCTGGTTTATAAGGTTACGGGCGTGCTCTACGGGCTGGGCCTCAACATTGTGCGCAACAGTGAGTTTGTGGAGCGCGACGACCACGTGTTTTTTATGCGCACGGAGTTTGAGTGCGCGGAGGCTGTAGTGCCGGCCGCATTGCTGCCCGAGCTGCACGCAGCCCTACCCCCCTCGGCCACCATTAGCCTTGGCAACCTGCACCGGCCCAAGGAGGTGGTGCTGCTCGTGACCAAAGAGCACCACTGCCTGAGCGAGCTACTGGTGCGCCACGCCTTTGGCGAGCTGAACGCGACTATCCGGGCCGTCATCAGCAACCACGAAGTGCTGCGCGAGTTGACCGAGAAATTCAACATTCCGTTTCATTACCTGCCCCACGCTGGCCGCAGCCGCGAAGCCCACGAGGCCGAGGTGCTGGCGCTGCTGGCCAGTTACCAACCCGAATTGGTGGTACTGGCCAAGTATATGCGCATTTTGTCGCCCGAGTTTGTAGCGCCTTATGCCAACCGGCTCATCAATATTCACCACTCATTTCTGCCGGCGTTTGTGGGGGCCAGCCCTTATGCGCAGGCCTACGCGCGGGGCGTTAAAATCATTGGGGCCACGGCACACTTTGTGAACGAGCAACTCGACCAGGGGCCGATTATCGCCCAGAGCGTTATCCCGATTGACCACACCCAAAGTGCCCACGAAATGGCTCAGGCCGGCCGCGATGTAGAGAAAATAGTGCTGGCCCGCGCCCTTAAACTAGTGCTGGACGAGCAGGTGTTTGTGCACCGCAACAAGACAATTATTTTCGACTAACGGCCGACTTGGGGGGTAGGGAATTCGGGTTTAACGTGGCTTTTTGGTGAAAAATCCCGTATCTCTAAGGGTCCACTATCCTAGTCAGGCTTATGTCTCGCACACTAATTGTCTCTAACCGCCTCCCTACCAAAGTCCTGCGTACCGATGAAGGCCTTACGTTTCAGCCCAGCGAAGGCGGGCTAGCCACTGGCCTTGGCTCCATCTATCGCCGGGGCGACAATTTGTGGATAGGCTGGCCAGGACTTTTCGTGCAGGACGAAGCCGAGGAAGCACACATCAGCCAAGAGTTGCGGGCCGACAACATGGCCCCGGTTTTTCTGACGGAGAGTGAAATTCATGATTTTTACGAAGGTTTCAGCAACGGTACCCTGTGGCCTACCTTTCATTATTTCAGTGATTTAGCTACTTACGAGCAGTCGCACTGGGAAGCCTATGTGGCCGTGAACCAGAAATTTTGCGAGGCCGTGCTGGCCCAGGCTGGGCCCGACGACACCATTTGGGTGCACGACTACCAGTTGCTGTTGCTGCCCGAAATGCTGCGCCGGGCCCGCCCCGAGGCGGCCATTGGCTTCTTCCTGCACATCCCCTTTCCCTCGCAGGAGTTGATTCGGGTGCTGCCCTGGCGCACCGAGTTGCTAGAGGGCATGCTGGGGGCCGACCTCATTGGTTTCCACACCTTTGGGTACTTGCGCCACTTCCTCAGTGCGGTGTCGCACCTGTTGGGCTGGCCGGCCCAAAATGGCCAGATTGAAACGCCTACCCGCACCATTCGCGTTGATGCCTTCCCGATGGGCATTGACTACGAGCGCTACGCCAAGGCGGCGACTTCGGAGGCTGCCCTGGCGCACATGGCCGAGTACCGCGAGGCCCTGCGCGATACCCGCGTTATCCTGTCCATCGACCGGCTCGACTACACCAAGGGTATTGCCCAGCGCTTGCGGGCCTTCGACTTGCTGCTGCAACGCTACCCCGAGTGGCGTGGGCAAGTAAGCCTAATCATGCTAGTGGTGCCCTCGCGCGACCAGGTGGCCCAGTACGCGTCGCTGAAAGAAGAGATTGACGAACTAGTAGGGCGCATCAATGCGCAGTACCGCACCATCAGCTGGAATCCGATTCTGTATTTCTACCGCTCGCTGCCGCTCGAGGAGTTGGTGTCGCTGTATAGCCTGGCCGAAGTGGCGCTGGTAACGCCCATGCGCGATGGCATGAACCTAGTAGCCAAAGAGTTCGTGGCTAGTAAAGTTGATAAGAAGGGCGTACTTATCTTGAGTGAGCGCGCCGGCGCGGCCCGCGAGCTATCCGACGCCATCATCATCAACCCTACCGATATGGGGCAATTGGCCGAGTCGATGCACGAGGCCCTGGTGATGCCCGAGGAGGAGCAAATTACCCGCATGACGGCCATGCAGGCGCTGGTGCGGCGCTACAACGTCTTTTCGTGGTCTCGGCTGTTTATTAATCAGTTGGCCTACACCAAGATGAAGCAGCACACCCTGGCCACCGAAATGCTTAGCAACGAGGCTACTACCCAGCTGCTAACCGACTTCAAAGCGTCGCAGCAGCGCTTGATACTACTCGACTACGACGGTACGCTGGTACCCTTTCACCCCAACCCTCAGCGGGCCGAGCCGGGCCAGGAGCTGCGCCTACTGCTGCGCGCGCTAGCCGAGTTGCCCAGTACGCGGGTGGTCATTATTAGCGGGCGCGACCGGGCTACGCTAGCCAATTGGCTGGGCGACCTACCCCTCGATTTTATTGCCGAGCATGGTGTGTGGCTGCGCACTGCCGGCGAAGACTGGCAGTTGTTTCAGCCGCTGCGCGCCGACTGGAAACGCGACCTGCGCCCGGTGCTGGAGCTGTACGTAGCCCGCACGGCGGGCTCGTTTATCGAGGAGAAGGACTTTTCGCTGGTGTGGCACTACCGCCGCGCCGACACCGACCTGGGTATCGAGCGGGCCCGCGAAATGCTTAGCCACCTCTCCTTCATGACGGCCAATACCGACCTGCAAGTATTGGAAGGCAATAAAGTGATTGAAATCAAGAACGCGGGCATCAACAAAGGCTCGGCCGCCGCGCGCTGGGTCGAGCGCTACGCGCCCGATTTCACGCTGGCCCTCGGCGACGACCGCACCGACGAAGATACCTTCCGGGCGCTGCCCTCCGAGGCGTACACAGTGCGCGTGGGCTCTGGGGCCCGCTCGTTGGCGCGCTTCCACCTGGCCTCCCCCATTGATGTGCGCCGGCTGCTGCGCAAATTGCTGGGGTAGGGCCAGCGCTATTTTTTGGTGGTGAATAGCATGAGCTTGGCGAAAAAATCGTTGAATAACAGCGGCGTATCTAGCCGGGTATAAATGCGGATGGGGCGCCCAGTACTGGCAAAGGCATAGGTGCCCTGCTCCGTCAGGCGCGGTGCCTGCCGGATAATGTATTCGCTAGAAGAAGGGTCAGCCTCAAACGACGACTGCAAAGCCGTGAGCAACACCAGCGGACTATCGCCCAAAATGTACGTTTCGCCGATATTGAGGTGGTACTGGGGCAAGCGAGCCATCAGGTTTTCGATGGTGCTGCTGAGGTAGCGACCTACCTGACCGCGGGGTTTTACTTGCGTAACTAGCACGGAGTAGGGTAGCAATACTTGCCGGTAGGCGTTGCGCGGCACCTGCCACAGCGGCAAGCGCGTGCGGTTAAACAGCGCCCGGGCAGCCGCCAGGTCAATGTTGCTGTTATACTCGGGGTTGGTGTAGTGCGGAGGGGGTAGGGCCAGGTCGGGGTATTCGGGCCCTCCTATCCAAACCAGCGTCAGCTTGTCGGCGATGCGCGGCTCGGTAAGGGCGGCCGAAACAACTTCGGTGAGGCCCGCGCCGCAGAGCACGAAAAGCGGCAGTTGGGTATCGGTGCGCAGCGCTTCCTGGATGATAAAGTTTACGGCGTCGTTCCGCACGGGGGTACTGTCTGTGGACATGGCCACGTTGGAGCCCGCCAAAATGGGCACGCGGCCCGCTAGCTGCATGACTTGCAGCAATTCGGCAGCTTTTTTGGCGGCGTTGTCGGCTTGGTGGGTCGAGCTATCAAACCCATCGCCTACCCGTAGGTGCGAGCCAATAATAGCCCGGATTTCTACCGACGGCGACAGCAGTAAGTGCGCCAGTTGAAAGAGCCCATCGGGGTCGCCGCTGAAATCGTTGTCCACAATCACGCGCAGGCGCGGCGCTATCAGCGGCGGCGCGCCTGGCCGCTGCGCGAGCACCTGGCCAGACCACGCCAACAGCCCAACCAGCAGGCAAACCAACCTAAAACGATTAGTCATAAAGCGCCGCAAATCAATCGTTGGCAGCCGCTTAAGCCGGGCTGCCCGCCCGAAGGTAGGGGCAGCCCGGCACAAGGCAAGCCCTACCCCACGAAGTTAGGCTTATCGAGCTTTTTGGCGATGCGGTAGGCGGCATTTACCAACCCCACGTGGCTGTAGGCTTGCGGGAAATTGCCCCACTGCGAGCCAGTTTTGGCATCTACGTCTTCGCTCAGCAGGCCCAGATGGTTGGTGTAGGTAATAAGCTGCTCGAACTCGGCCACGGCCTCGTCGAGGCGGCCGACGCAAGCCAGCGCCTCCACGTACCAGAAAGAGCAAATGAGGAACGTAGTTTCGGGCGTGCCGAAATCGTCGGGGTGGCGGTAGCGGTAGAAAAGGCCCTCGGGCGTTTTTAGCTCCTTTTCCAGCTCAGCCAAGTGGTGTTTGGTGCGCTCCGAGTTGGGGTCGAGGTAGCCCATGGTGATGAGCTGAATGGTGCTGGCATCGAGGTTTTCGGAGCCGATGGCATTGGTATAAGCGCCGCGCTCGGCGTCGAAGCACGCCTCGATATGCTCCTGCGATACTTTTAGCAAGCGCCGGGCTTTGGCTTCGAGCTCGGCATTGCCCACGCTGCGAGCCACTTGCAGGGCGGCGTGGCTGCCAGCCCAATGAAAAAGGTAGGTGTAGCAGTGCTTCTGGGCAATGTGCCGAAACTCCCAGAGACCGGCGTCGGGCTGGTCCATGGTGGCCTCGATGAGGCGCAGCGACTCCTCCACCAGCGCGAGGGGGGTAGGACGGCCGGGGTCTTGGAAGCGGCAATCGACGTAGAGCGGCAGCAGCGCCACCAGCACCTGGCCATACACGTCGTTCTGAATGTGGGTATAAGCATCGTTGCCGATGCGCACGGGCTGGTTGCCGAGGTAGCCGGCCAGCGGCAACTCTTTCTCTACCAGTTTCGACTGCCCGCCGATGCCGTAGAGCGGCTGGTATTTATCCTCAACCTTAGTCGAGATGTTGGCGATGAAGTGGAAATAGCGTTCCAGCTCCTCCGAGTGGCCAATGTTGTTGAAAGCCGTGAGGATATAATATGTGTCGCGCATCCAGCAGAAGCGGTAGTCCCAGTTGCGGGTGCTGCCGGGCGCCTCGGGCAGGCTGGTGGTGCTGGCCGCAATGATGGCGCCGGTGTCTTCGTACTGGTGAATCTTGAGGGCCAGCGCCGAGCGAATTACCACCGTTTGGTGGAAGTTGCTGATGCTGGTGCTCTTCACCCACTGCCGCCAGTAGGCCACGGTGCTAACGAGAAAGCGCTCGGCGGTGCTTTCGAGCGGCGCTTCCAGCGGCGCGCCGTAGGTGAGCACGAGGTACTTGGTTTCGTTCAGCACGAAATCCTCCTCGTCGAGCACGTAGGTAAGCGGAATATTGGTGGTGAGGCGAATTTCCTCCTCCATGCCCAAAAACGCAATGTGGTTGGAGCTGCGGCGGCGCGTCAACTCTTGCTCGCCGTACTCGCCCACCGGGCGGCAAGCCACCCGCACGCGGGGCGTGCCTTCGAGCGGCTCAATCTTCCGAATAAACATCAGCGGCTTGTAGTAGCGCTCGTATTGCAGGAAGCGCGGGGCAAAGTCCGTGACGCGGTAGCTGCCATCGGCCGTCGTAATCTCGGTACAGAGTACGTTGGTGTTCTGCACATAGTACTGCTTCGAGCTAAAATCAGCCGCCACCGGGCGCACGCTGTACTCGCCGCCCTTTCGCTCGTCGAGCAAGCTGCCAAAAACGAAGCTGCTATCAAAGCGCGGCCAGCAAAGCCAGCGCACGGCCGTGTCGGTGCCAATGAGGGCGAGGAAGGCGCAATTGCCGACCACGCCCATGTCGTAGGTGTGTTTGGTCATGAGGATGGGAGCCGGCTAGCGCCGGGCTGGTACTAGCAGGTGTACCCCATTCGGGCGGCGGAGGTTATACCCACGGCCGCCCTACCTCTAAGCGGCAGCTACCTCAGCAGTCGCGGCCGAGCAGTGCCAACTGCGCAGCTGCGCCAGAATAGGCAGCAGCGCCAGCCCGTGCGCCGTGAGCGAATACTCGACGCGGGGCGGCAGCTCGGCAAAGGCCTCCCGCCGCACAATGCCGTCGTCTTCCAGCTCCTTAAGCTGCTCGGTGAGCACCTTGCGCGAGATGAGCGACACCCGCTGGGCCAGTTGGCCAAAACGCACCCGGCGCTCGCCGAGGTGGTCGATAAGGATGAGCTTCCACTTGCCGCCTAGCACGCTCATGGTGCGGGTCATCGGGCAGGACGAGGTGCAGAAAGCAGCGTCTTTCATGGTAAAGGCAAGTGGAAAAAAGGAGCTAAAACGGCAATGGTTACGCGAAGGTAACTAGTTTATGTAAGTATTCGCGGGCTTATTAGTAACCACAAGTGACTATCGTAGGTTCCTTTCCGAAACCAACCCGAATTCTTTACATCCTACATGGAAAACTCTCAGAAACTCGCCGGTAAAATAGCCCTTGTTACGGGCGGCAATTCCGGTATAGGCCTGGCTACAGCCCAGCGTTTTGTGGCCGAAGGCGCGTTCGTATTCATCACCGGGCGGCGGCAGGCTGAGCTGGATGCTGCCGTGCAATCGCTTGGCAACCAAGCATTCGGCATACAGGGCGACGTGAGCAAACTAGCCGACCTCGACCGGGCCATTGCCGTTATTAAGGAGCAAAAAGGCCGCCTCGACGTGCTGTTTGCCAACGCGGGCATTGCCGAGTTTGCGCCCCTCGACGCCGTGACGGAGGCCCAGTACGACCGGCAATTCGATATCAATGTGAAGGGCCTGTTCTTCACGGTGCAGAAGGCGCTGCCACTGCTGCCCGATGGGGCGGCCATTATCCTCATGGCGTCCATTGTGGGCATAAAGGGCTTTGAAGCCAACAGCGTATATAGCGCTACCAAGGCTGCCATTCGCTCGTTCGCCCGCACGCTGACTTCCGACCTCAAGGCGCGTCGCATTCGGGTGAATGCCATTAGCCCCGGCCCCATCGAAACGCCCGGCCTCAACGGCATACTCGACACGCCCGAGCAGGTAGCGCAGTTCAAGGCACAGATGGTGAGCGCGGTGCCGCTGGGCCGCGTAGGCGACGCCGACGAGATTGCCAAAGCTGTAGTCTTCTTGGCTTCCGACGATAGCAGCTTCGTAACCGGAGCCGAGCTGTTTGTGGATGGCGGCATGGCGCAGGTCTAGCAGCTGCGCATCCATTTGCCAGCCGGCGCAAGGGCAGGATAAGCCTGTAAAAAGCCGCCGCTCCTAATGTGGGGCGGCGGCTTTTTACGGGCTTATCCTGCCCTACCCCTACGCTTGCACCTTGGCCTGCTCGTCGGGGGTAGGGTGGTGCTTTTCGCCGGTCGTGATGGCCTTAGCGTAGGCGAAGGCGCGCACGAAGAGGTTGCTGGGCTCGTCCCAATACTCGCCGTTTTCAATCTCTACTTTGATGAGCGTCAGGTTGGGGTCGTCGGCGCCTTTGGGGAAGAAGCCGCGAAAATCTTCGCGCCACAAATCTTTGATTTTCTGCTTGTCATCGCTCACGGTCGCGGTGCCGGCCACCGTCACGTAGGTGGCATTGCTGGGGTCGGAGTAGCCGAGGCCCACCTGTGAGTTGGCCTTAATCTCGCTGATTTTCTGGGCATCTTTTTCCGAGAAAAACCAGAGTGCGCCGTCGTTGCCAGGCTCGCAGGTGTACATGGGCCGGCCGTGCAGGCGGTGCTGCGCGTCGAGGGTAGTGAGGGTAGCGTATTTTACTTCCTTTATTTTGTCCAGAAGCTTGCTTATATCTTGGGTTACTGCAACTTGCTCAGCCATGATAAGAGGGGGTAGGAGGGTGGAAAACTACTTGCCATTACGGACCAGTGCCCCTAGGCAGTTGCGTTTTCCTCCCTATAAAATCCTGGCATTTCTTCAAAAAATAATAAGCTGAACCGTATACTCGGGCCAACTAGTAGGATAGGGCGGCGAGCCAGCCGGAGATTGGTGGTGCTTCATTGGCCATTCGGGCAAGTTGTTCGTATTTGGGAGCGCTTATGAACCCAACCGCTGCCCGCCCCAACCTCACCGAAGGCTCCATTCTAAAATCGCTGCTCACGCTGGCGCTGCCCATCGTATTCGGCAACTTGCTGCAAACCGGCTACCAGCTGGTCGATGCTTTTTGGGTGGGGCGGCTGGGCGCCAATGCGGTAGCGGCCGTGGCGGTGTGCTTTCCCATCAACTTTCTGCTGGTAGCGCTGGGGTCGGGCTTCTCGGTGGCCGGCTCGGTGCTGGTAGCCCAGAACTACGGCGCCCGCAACCTAAAGATGGTCAACCACATTGCGGCGCAATCGCTGGTGCTCGAAACGGCATTGGCGCTGGTGCTCACGGTGGTGGCCTACGCAGCCTCGCCGCTCATTTTGCACCTGTTTGGGGTAGGGCCCGATATTTTCAACCTGGCCAATTCCTTCCAACGGGTGCTGATGCTGGGGCTGGTGTTCAACTTCGGCTTTCTGATGTTCCAGGCCCTCATGCGGGGGGTAGGCGAGGTGCGGATTCCGCTTTACATCAACATCGGCACGCTGCTGCTCAATTTTGCGCTCGACCCGCTTTTTATTTATGGCTGGGGCCCGGTGCCGGCGTTTGGCGTGGCTGGTGCGGCCGTGGCCACGCTGGGCACGCAGGTGCTGTCGGTGGCCATCGGCATGGCGGTGCTGCTGCGCGGCAAGTCAGGCATTCAGCTTAGCTACAAAGGCTTTCAGCCCGACTTCCCCCTGATGCGCCGCTCGGTGAAGTTGGGCCTACCCTCGTCTGTAGACTTATCTGCGCGGGCCCTGGGGCTGTCGATGCTCACGGGGCTGGCGGCGGCTTTTGGCACCACCGTGCTGGCCACGTATGGCATTGGCTCGCGCATTTTGGCGCTGGGTATCATTCCGGCGCTGGGCATTTCGCTGGCCTGCTCCACGCTGGTAGCCCAAAACATTGGGGCTAAAAACCTGCCGCGCGCCCGCCAAACGGCCAATTACGCCATCGGCATCAGCTTTGTGGGACTGCTACTAGTAGGAGTGGCTGGTTGGCTGGCGGCCGAGCCGCTGGTGCGCTTCTTTTTGAAAGGCGACGAGGCCGTGACGCGCGACGCGGTGGAGTTTGTGCGTATTGCGGTGGGCAGCTTGTGCTTTACGGGGGTGCAGCAATGCATTTCGGGGGCGCTGCGCGGGGCTGGCAACACCTTAGGAGCTATGGTATTAACCATTATTGGGGTGTGGGGCTTGCAGTTTCCGGTGGCTTGGTACCTGTCGCGGCACACGGCCCTGGGCTTTCACGGGCTGTGGTGGTCGTTTGTGGTGGCCAATGTGCTCTCGGCGATGCTCGCTGGCGCGTGGTACTTGCGCGGCAACTGGCTTGCTCGGGCCTTGGTAGCCGCCCCGGCCGGCCCCCAGCTAGCACCAACGCCCGCTACTCCCGAGCCAGCCTAGCCATTGGCCTAAGCCCTGCCTACCCCCATGGCTACGCAACTCCAAATGAAACGGGCCCGCCGCATTCCCTGGGGAATGCGACGGGCCCGTTTCGCTGGTGAGGCTCAGGCTATTCTGCCAACTAAAGCTTGGTGGGCGCCTCTAGGCAGCCTGGTGCTCTAGCTCCTGGCTCAGGGCCAGGCCGGTCGAGAGTAGCGCTGCCTCGTCATCCGAGTACTGGGCGTTGGCCATCGAAGCCACGGCGGCTAGGGCTTGGTTGAGGGTGCTGCGCAGTTGAGCCAGCTCAGCCGTTTGGGTGAGGGTAGGGTATTGAATAGCCGCCGCCGCCTGGTAAGGCGTGAGGGCCGCCAGCAGCGCCGCGGCCGGAAGCTTGGCATCGGGGTAGCGGGGATTGGCGGCTAGGTTGGCTAGGCAGTTCTGAGCCAACGGCCCAATATCCATCTCAGATACGTTGTCGAAATTAGTAATCAGCTTGCGCATAGGTAGAATAAAAGGGGATATAAAGTGGGGAAACGAATGGTACTTACTTAAATAGGGCGGGCCACCGCTCGGCCATGCGGCGAGGATAGTAGTCGGGGCACGCCTTAGCCCACTAGCAAACGAAATTGGCTGGTGAACACTCGAGCTATAGCTGCTATTTCTAACGCTTAGAAAGCCGTTTTCTAGCCAACAGAAACCGCAACCTTTGTCTTAGAAATATCCTATAAATTCTTGGGTATCATTGAGGATGAGCTAACCAAGCGCTACCTGAACAACCGGAACTTGAAAGCCAAAGTAATTGGCTTCCTGCCCCTTTGCGCAGGCAACGAACCAAATATAAAAGCAGCCAAAGTATTTAAAATACTCAGGCCGTCATTTCCACTTTTTATATAATTCAAAGCTCGAGAAGTACCCAGTTTAAGAGTTTATTTCTCTGCAAGGGAGTACGCGGGCCCGCCCGCCGTCAGTAATCTTGTTTACCTCTGCGTGTTGGCGGGGGGCCACCAGCCGTGCTTCTCACCTTGCTGGCCAAAACCCGTATTTAACCGTAGGCTATCGCTCACCCCACCAGCGGCAAAATCTTGCTCAACAACCTTCAAGCCCGCGCCCAAACAACAACCCCCGCACCCACAAGCGCAGGCTGAGCTGCGGCTTGTAAGTGCGGGGGTTGTTACTCGATGGTTGGCCGGGGCGCGGGGGTAGGCGTGAGGCCAGTACGGGCTAAGCGGCCGTGGTCGAATTAGCCAACCCTGTAGCACGCTGCGTGAGGCGCCCTGCCACCCAGTAGGCCAGCCAGGCAAACAGCGGCGCGGCCAGCACATCATAGGTATAGTGCACGCGCTGCACCAGCACCAGCAGGCCTACTACTACCATAGCGGCGGCCAGGCCACCGCGCCACCAGCGGCCGCGCACGGCCAGCGCTAGCACGGCCACCGTGGAGGTGTGGCCCGAGAAAAATAAGTCCTTTGTAATGGCTTCGCTGGCGGCGGTGTGGAATATCTGGGCCAGAAAGGGGTCGGGCAGCGGCAGAATGAGCACCGGCGGCGACAGCGGCAGCAGCCAAATGCACACCATGCGCAGAGCCAGGGTAATAAGGTAGGCCCACAGCCCACGTAAAAACAGCTGCGGCTGGCGCGTGAGCCAGCCCACAGCTGCTACCACGCTGCCATACATCAGGGCGAAAACAGGCACCGCTACGTCGTAGCGCGGCAGCAGCGCCAGCAGCGGGTCGGCCAGTACAGGCCCCGGCCGCTGCTGGATGTAGCGAAAGAAAATGGGCACCACCGGCACTACTACCCCAAACAGCAGCACCACCAGCAGCAGCCAGCTGGCCCGAAAGGCGGGCCGGGCCAGCGCCAGCGCCCAGGCGCGGCGCCCCGCCGCGTCGGCCGTCGTAACGGGTGGTTCAGAAAGCAAAGTAGGGGTAGCCGCAGAAGCAGAAACACGCATGGCGCTAAGAAGCAAGAAAAAGCAAAACTCCGGGTAAGCTCACAAAAATAAGCCCAACCACGTGGCTGGCCGAGCCGCTGACGCTAACAGGCCGACGTGTGCCTGGTGTTCCCGGCCGGTTGTGTTTCCGTTATTTTTAGCCTGATAGCCCCGAATAGGCCCTTGGGCGAGCGCGGCCGGCAGTACCTTGGCCTACATGAAAATCGCTACCCCCCTCTTGGCGGCCGGCCTTGCCCTAGCGGCTGCCCACGCCCAAAACGCGGCCCTCGACGCCCGCATTGCCAAGCTGGCCGCCACCGAGCAGGCCAAAGTAGTGGCCTGGTGCCGCGACCTGCACGAGCACCCCGAGCTCGGCAATGAAGAAACCCGTACTGCCGCCCTCATCGCCGCCCAGCTCAAAAGCCTGGGGCTCGAAGTGCACACCGGCGTGGCCCGCACTGGCGTAGTCGGCATTCTGAAGGGGGGTAGGCCCGGCCCCGTGGTGGCCCTGCGCGCCGATATGGACGGCCTACCCATCACCGAAACCACCGGCCTGGCTTTCGCCAGCACCGCCAAAAGCACCTACCTCGGCCAGCCCGTGGGCGTGATGCATGCCTGCGGCCACGACACCCACGTGGCTATGCTGCTAGGCGCCGCCGAGGTCTTGAGCCAAGTAAAAAACGACCTGCCCGGCACTGTTAAATTCATTTTTCAGCCCGCCGAGGAAGGCTCGCTGCCCGGCACGGTGGGCGGCGCCAAGCTTATGGTGCAGGAAGGTGTGCTGGAAAACCCCAAGGTAGACGCCATTTTTGGGCTGCACATCTGGGCCTCGGCGCCGGTGGGCCAGTTGCAATACCGGCCCCGCGGTGAAATGGCCAGCTCCGACCGCTTCACTATTAAGGTAGTGGGCAAAGGCGCGCACGGCGCCAAACCCTGGAGCAGCATCGACCCGGTGGTGACGGCCGCCGAAATTATCACGGCCCTGCAAACCATCGTGAGCCGCCAGGTTGACCTCACCCAGGATGCCGCCGTAGTGACGGTGGGCACCGTGCAGGCCGGCGTGCGCTATAATATTATTCCGCCCGATGCCACGCTCAGCGGCACTATCCGGGCCTTTAGCCCCGATACGCAGCAGCGCATTTGGGCGGCCATCAAGCGCACGGCCACCGGCATTGCGGCAGCCAATGGCGCCACGGCCGAGGTCGGCATCGAGCCCTACGTGCCCGTTACCTTCAACGACCCCGCCCTGACGGCGCGCATGCTGCCCACGCTCCAGCGCACGGCCGGCACTGCCAATGTGGTCGAAATCAAAGCTGTAACCGGCGCCGAGGATTTTGCCTGCTACCAAGAAAAAATCCCCGGCTTGTTCATCTTTTTGGGCGGCACCACACCGGGCACCGACTTTTCTACGGTGGCCGACCACCACACTGCGGGCTTTAAGGTTGATGAAAGCGCCTTCCCACTGGGTGTGAAAACGCTGGCCACGCTGGCCGCCGATTATTTGAGCAAGAAATAGCGGATGCAGCCGTGTCCTTGGACCCCTGATTCCTACCCTCTCTTTTCTGGAAAGGGGGTGGGAATCAGGGGCCTAAGGACAAGCGTAGTATGCCATGTTCGCCAAGAACAACAGGCGACTACTTAGTCGTTGTGCACCAAGGACTTGCCGTGCTTCTTATAGAAGGCGTACTCTATCTTCAGCGCCACGGTGGCAAAGTCGTCGTTCGACTTAGGGTTGCCGCGCTGGCTGATGTCGTCGAGCAAGTCGGTGCTAGTGAAGTAATAAAGGCCTTCGAGGGTGAAGTGCAGCGAGCGGCTGGCGCGCAGCGTAACGCCGCCACCCACGGGCAGCACGGCGGCCAGGGTAGGGTAACCGCCAATGCGCTCGGGCGCCAGCGCGATGACGCCATCTGCGGTCTGCTGCGACGCCGTGGGGTTGTTGAGCAGCGCTCCTACCCCTGCCTGCAAGAACGCCAGCACGGGTGTGGGCCGGTTGTTGAGGCCAAAGTACATGCTCTTGTCCGCGTTCAAGTTGTAGCGCAAGAAGGTAGTTAGCAGGCCATTGGTGCTGGCAAAGCTGTAGCCCCGGCCCGGCGCCTGGTCGGTGGCCTTCAGCTTAATGTAGCTCAGTTCGAGCCCGTAGGTAAGGTGCGGGCTAAGCGACTGCGTGAGGCCCAGGCCGAGGCCCATACGCAGCGTATTATTTTTCAGTTTATCGGCAATATCCCCGTTATAATAAGCCAGGTTGGGGCCAAAAGTGAGGCGCACTGGCAGCCGGTGGTAAGGCTGTTGGCTGGGCGTGTAGTAGTGGCGCAAGGGGCGGTAGCCGGGCGGGGCAGCCTGGGAAGTACCCGGGAGGGCCGTTAAAAGGCTTGCACCAAGCAGAGCAGTAAGGAAAAGACGCATAGTACTGAAAAGAGCTTACCGAACAACCGCCGGCCAGAATTGCCCCATACGGCGGCCAGGCCCATGCAGTTCGCCGCCGCGCCGTGGCAGTATCTTGCGTTCCTCAATTCGGTTTGCAACGATGACTGTTCACTTCTCCCTTCCCTACCGCACCACCTTCGGCCAGCGCCTGGTGCTCTGCGGCTCGCTTCCCGCGCTGGGTCACTGGCAGTTAGCCCAGGCCCTACCCCTGCACTATGACGAAGCCACCACCCGCTGGAGCGCCGAAGTAGCGGTGCCCGCCGAGGCCGCTACCGCGCCCATCAGCTATAAATATGTACTGCTGTTTGAGAGCGGCGGCGTGGTGTGGGAGTGGGGCGCCAACCGCACCCTGGCCCTGCCCACCAATGAATTTGAGCGGCTGGAAGTGCGCGACTTCTGGCGCGCGCCGGCCCAGGACGAGAACGAACTGTTTACGGCGGCCTTCACCGAGGCCTTGTTTCGGCGCCCTACCCCCTCCCCCGCCGCCAAGGCCACGGCCAAGGTGGCCAAAGGCAAAAAAGGCAAGGCCGATGCCCCCGAGCTGCCCGCGGCGCCCACCGCCAATGTTCGGTTTCGGCTCGAAGCCCCGCGTGTAGCCTCGCTGCACCAAGTATGCGTGCTGGGCTCCGATGCCGCGCTCGGCGCCTGGGACCAAGGCCCGCCGCTGGTGCTTTCGGATGCGGCCTACCCCGCCTGGCAGGCCGACGTGGCGCTGGCAACCCCCGAAGCCGAGCTGCGCTACAAGTACGGCATCTGGGACCCGGCCGCGCAGGCCGTGGTGCAGCTCGAAACCGGCGACGACCGGGTGCTGCCCGCTAGCCAGGCTACCCCCGGTACCCTGCGCGTGCTCGACGATGAGGCTTTTCAGTATGCCGCTGGGCTGTGGCGCGGGGCCGGTGTGGCGCTGCCCGTGTTTTCGTTGCGCAGCGAAAAAGGCCTGGGCGTGGGCGAATTTCCTGACCTGAAGTTGCTGATAGATTGGGCCGCTAAAACGGACCTGAACCTGGTGCAGATTCTGCCCATCAACGACACCACGGCTACGCATACCTGGGTCGACTCCTACCCCTACGCCGCCATCTCGGTGTTCGCGCTGCACCCGCAGTACCTGAACCTGGATGCCATTGCCAAGCTCAAGGATAAAAACGCGGCCGCCGAACTGGCCCAGCTGCGCGAGGAGTTCAACGCCAAGGACTTCGTAGACTACGAGCCGGTAATGAACGCCAAGTGGAAGTTTCTCAAGCTGCTGTATAAGCAGGAGAAAGCTAAGTTTTTGGCCGACCCCGAGTTCCACAAGTTTAAGGTGGAGCAGGGCAATTGGCTGGTGCCGTACGCGGCATTTTCGGGGCTGCGCGAGCGCTTCGGCACGGCCGATTTCCAAGAGTGGCCGCGGGAGTTTCGGGCGCCGCTCGCACTGCCCGAACTGGTGGACGAGCACGGCCCCGACTTCGACGAGTTTGGCCTGCATTTCTTCACGCAGTTTCACCTCGATAAGCAGCTGCGCGACGCCGTGAGCTATGGCCGCACCAAGGGGGTAGTGCTGAAAGGCGATTTGCCCATCGGCATCTACCGCCACTCGGTGGACGCTTGGACGCAGCCCGAACTCTACCACATGGACCAGCAGGCGGGCGCTCCGCCGGACGATTTTTCGACTACCGGCCAGAACTGGCGCTTCCCCACCTACAACTGGGAGCGCATGGCCCAAGATAATTACGCTTGGTGGAAGCAGCGCCTGGGCCACCTGGCCCGCTACTTCGACGCGCTGCGCATCGACCACATTCTGGGCTTTTTCCGCATCTGGGAAATGCCCGCCAACTCGGTACAGGGCCTGTTGGGGCACTTTTCGCCCGCCCTACCCCTGCACCGCGACGAGATACAGCGCCGCCTGGGCTGGTTTGATTACGGCCGCTTGTGCGAGCCCTACATCCGTTGGCACTTGGTGGAGCGCACCTTCGGTGGCGAGGCGCAGGCTGTGTTCGACGAATTTATGGTGGCCGGCGACTACGGCACCATTCAGCTGAAGCCCGCGGTGGCCAGCCAGCGCCAGATAGAGGCGTACATCAACGAGCAACTAGCGGCGCACCCCGAGCGCGCGGAGTTCTTGCTGCGTGTGCAGCCGGGGCTGTATCACTTTGTAAATGAGGTGCTGTTCTTGCCCGCGGGCAATGATTTCTATCACCCGCGCATCACGCTCAACAAGTCGAGCAGCTTTGCCGAGCTAGATGGCGAGGAAACCAAGCGCCGCCTCTACGACGACATTTATGTCGACTTTTTCTTCCGCCGCCACGAAGAGTTTTGGCGCGAGCAAGGTTTGGTGAAATTGCCGCCCGTGCGCTACGCCACCAATATGCTTATCGCGGGCGAAGACCTGGGCATGGTCCCCGCCTCGGTGCCGGGTGTAATGAAGCAGCTTGGCATGTTGGGCCTCAACATCCAGCGCATGCCTTCGAACCCCAACGTGGAGTTTGGCCACCCCGCCGACGCACCCTACCTCTCGGTAGTGAGCCCCGGCAGCCACGACATGAGCACTCTGCGTGGCTGGTGGGAAGAGGACCGCGTGCGTACCCAGCGCTTCTTCGAAACCACCCTGGGCCACTGGCGCCAGCTGGCGCCCTATTACGCCGAGCCCTGGGTGATTCGCGAAATGGTGGTGCAGCACCTGGCGTCGCCGGCGATGTGGGCCATTTTTCCGCTGCAAGATTTGCTGGCCATGGACACCCACCTGCGCCGCGCCAACCCGCACGACGAGCAAATTAATGTGCCCAGCAACCCGCAGCACTTCTGGAAATACCGCCTGCACCTGCCCCTGGAAGAACTCAACGAGGCCGTAGGCCTCAACGAGCCCCTGCGGGCGCTGGTGGAGGCGAGCGGCCGGGGCAAAACCTACTAAACTCCGCGCTCCCTATCCCCACCTACACGCAAAAGGCCGCTCGAAAGAGCGGCCTTTTTTGGGTTTGTACCCCAGCGTATTCGTTAGTTGGCGAGAGCCATCTGGCGCAAGTACTCCTGCATTTTGGGGGTAGTTTCCAATTCGCGAAACTGCCGCAATTGCCCCGGCGATAAGAGATTGTTGGCGACACGCTGCAACTGCTCGCGTTCGGTAGGCACCAAGGCCGCTACCTCGGCTGGCGAGTGGTTGGCGGCTTGCACGGCCATAAAGTCCATTTCTTGCTCTAAGTAGGTCCGCAAGCTCAATCGCTGTGCTTCGGTAAGTGCCAGTTTACTAGTGCACAACTTTATAAATCGGTCGGCCGCTACAGGCGCTTTAGCAGCTGCGGCGCTGCTATGTGCCAGCGCCGCTGAACTAACTAAAGCCAGGCTGGCAACCCCCGTTGCGACCCGAAAAAACAGGCGAATTGACATAGCTGAGGAGAATTAGCGTGAATATTTTCCAATAAACGCTACCAGCTTAAATAAGTGCCAATTTTTAGCGGTTAAGTAATTTTTCAACTTGTTAAACTCTATATAACAACTGCTTGATTGTCAAGACCGAATAAAGTTAAGTAAAATATTTAATAAATTAAATATAAACCAGTAATGTTTTATACTTTATTACGTTGAAAAGAAAAGCTAATAATTTATAAAGTGCAATTTTTTGTAATCGCCTTAGGCCTTAATTTACTTCTCTATTTGTGCTTAAAAAACTCAGTGCTAATTTTAACTTACTAACAGCTAGTCTAATGTTTTTATAAAAATTGTATTAATTCGCTAAGAATTTTAAATTACTATACTTAGCGCCCCAATTTTAATCTAATTAAATTTCTACTTCTCTTCTCTCCCACTTTTATGATGAAAGAACTACAATACTGGCGCCGAAGAGCCGGGTTTGCTACTAATGAAACCCGTGAGCCAATATGCGGAGTCCTACGCAGTTGGCTACCCCAGGGTGACCGCACAACTGCGGCATTAAGCGTGCTGTTGCTAGCACTGGTGAACCTGCTACCAGCGAGTGCCTGGGCGCAGGCCTGCACCACTACCAGCACGCTGAACAACACGAATAATGCTACCGGCAACCGCAAGACGTCGACGGAAACGGTGGGGGGCACCTCCTTCGCCTACGCCGGCTACACGAGTAGCGTACCGGGTACTCAAACCAACACGTTTTCGGTAGGCACCAATGGGGCACTTAGTGGGCAAACGCTGGTGTGGCAGCTCGACAACACGGGCAACGCGGGGCCCAACAGCTCTTATGTAACGCTGGTGTTTACCCGACCGGTCAACAACCTGACGCTGCAGTTTCAGGACCTAGACTCTGATACCAACTTTCAGGATGACTTGGTATTTGAGCCCTACCTCAACGGTAGCTCGACCCCTACTACCCTCACCAGCGCCAACTTCACCACCGGCGCCAACAACGCCTACGTAACCGGGGGCGAAGTGCAGGGCACCAACCCTAGCGCCGCCGGAGAAGCCAGCGGCAACCTGACGGCGACGATGCCCGCCGGCGTCACGTCGCTAACTATCCGCTACAACAACACCCGGGCGTTTACCACCGGCGCCAACCGTACCCAAACGCTGGGCCTTAACACCATTAGCTGGTGCGCGCAGGCCGATGTGTATGCCCGCTATACAGCGGGGCCTACCACGGCCACGGCGGGCCAAAATGCCTCGTACACCGTGCAGTTTGGCAATAACGGCCCCGACGCAGCAGCGAGCGGCGTGAGCCGGCAAGTAACCCTGCCCGCCGGGGCTGTGGTGACTAGCAACACGGGCGGAACCTACTCGGCCGCCAACAACACGATTACCTACCCCACGCTCGCTACCCTAGCCTCGGGTGCTAGCAACTCGTTTACCTATAGCTACACGGCACCGCTAGCGGCCAACTCGTACGATAACGTGGCCACGATTGGGGCCACTACGGCCAGCAGCAACCCCACAGACAACGATTCGCAGAACCGCACGCTGCTCGTGACTGCAGCATCGGACCCCTGCACCACGGCGGCCATTTCGCTGAACTACGCTACCCGGCCAGCCACGGATGGCAGCTGGAAAAACCGGGGCCCGGAAAACGCGCCCACGGCTACTTCGACTACCAACGTCACCACCACGTACGCTTCGGGCGATGCCAATAGCATATTCTCAGTGGCCCAAGTGAATGGGGTGCAAACGTTGGGCTGGTCGGCCGATTATACGGCGGCCAATGGTACCTCCACGGTAACCTACAAGTTTAGCCGGGCTGTATCGAACCTGAGTGTGCAGGTGCAGGACATCGACGGGTCTTTTACCGCAGCCGGCGTTTTAGGTGCTTTAACGCCCAGCAGTGGCTACACCGATGAGGTGCGGTTTACGGGTGTTGGCAGCGACGGTGCCACCGCTGTAACGCCTACCCTTACCAAGGTGAACACAGCCTCAACTTTCTTTACTATTAATGCCAATACTGCTACTGCCAACCCAGCTGTAGGAGGCAGCAGCAGCCCCACGGATGCATCAGTAATTGCCACGTTTGCCAGCCCGGTTACGTCGCTCACTATTCGGTACCGCAACGTTACGACGGCCACTACTGTCAATAACCAGGTATTGGGCATCGACCGCCTTACTTGGTGCCGCTTGGCGCCCGTGGCCAACGACATCACCAACGCCAGCCGCCCCAGCGGCCAGGACGCAGCCAGCATCAACAGCCTGAGCGCTACGGCCGAAGGCACGATAACTTCGTACACCATCACGGCCCTACCCCCCGCTACGCAGGGCACTTACTACGTAAACGGCGTGGCCCTGACCACGGCCGCCTTCCCGGGCCTGGTACTGACGCCGACCCAGGCGACGCAGCTGTCGTTTGCGCCGGCGGCCTCGTTTAGCGGCACGGCCGGCTTCACGTATATCGCCACCGATGACGCGGGCATTGCCAGCCCCACTGCCACCTACGCCATTCCGGTAACCAACACCGGCGCGGCCGGCACGCCCGCCGCCTGCGCCACAGCGGGCAAAGACGGCGCCAAAACGCTCGACGCTAACCCCGACACCTACTACCCCGGTACCCAATCGGCCGCGGTGAATGCCACGAGCATCACCGTGGGCGCCGCTACCATTGGCAGCACCACTACGGGTACGCCTACTACTATTTCGAAGGGCGACCTGCTGCTGGTTGTGCAGATGCAGGGGGCTGATATCAACTACACGAATACCGATGCCTACGGCGACGGCGTGGCTGGTGGCGGCGCCAGCGGCAACCTGAACACCAACTTCACGGCCGGCACCTACGAGTATGTAGTGGCCAACAACACTGCCCCCATCACGGCGGGCACGGGCGGCATTATCGCCCTGGTTTCGGGCCTCAAGAACAGCTACATCAACGCGAACGCGACCACTACCACCGGGCAGCAGCGCTTCCAGGTGATACGCGTGCCCCAGTACACAACCCTGACCCTGAGCGGCACCATTGTGCCTACCCCCTGGAACGGCACTACCGGCGGCATTCTGGCCCTCGACGTGGCCGGGCAAACGACCTTCGGCACCAATGCGGTGATTGACGCTTCGGCTCGCGGCTTCCGCGGCGGTGGCGGCCGCACGCAGGCTACGGCCGCGGGCAACCAGGCCGACTACGTGAACACGACAGCTGCCGATGCCAACGCCCAGAAAGGCGAAGGCACAGCCGGCACGCCGCACTACGTAAACGCGCCGACTACCCCCACCGATGCAACCACCAACACGACCCTGACCCTCACAACCGACGGCTACCCCGGCGGCACCAGCGGCCGCGGCGCCCCTGGCAACGCCGGCGGCGGCGGCGGCAACAACATTGACAACAGCGGCGGCGGCGGCGGCGCCAACGGCGGCGTAGGCGGCCGCGGCGGCAACAAGTTTGCCGGCACCAACGAAGCCGTGGGCGGTGAGCCCGGTGCTTACTTTGGCGTCGTGACCAGCAGCCGCCTTGTACTAGGTGGCGGCGGCGGCGCCGGCACCACCAACAACGCCACCGGCACCCCCGGCGGCGGCGCGGCTAGCAGCGGCGCTCCGGGCGGCGGCATTGTGCTGCTGCGCACGGGCAGCGTAAGCGGCACGGGCAGCATACTGGCCAACGGCGGCAGCGCCAACACCAGCCTAGCCGACGACGGCAGCGGCGGCGGCGGGGCCGGCGGCACCATCTTGGTAACGGCTACCAACCCCGCGGGCCTGGCCAACATCGTGCTGACCGCTAATGGCGGCACGGGTGGCAGCAACACGGGCAACAACACGGCGAACGGCGCCCACGGCCCCGGCGGCGGCGGCGGTGGCGGCGTCATCTTCGCCAACAGCGCGGTAGCTACGGCTTCTTCGGCCACCGGCGGCGCTAACGGCACCACCAAAGGCGGCGTCGCCTTCGGGTCGGCCGCCGGCTCGGGCGGGGTTAGCAACACCCAAATCAGCAACAGCATCGCCAACAGCGTAGCGGGCTCGAGCTGCATTGCCGACGTAGCCACCACGGTTACGGCTCCTACTAACCCGGTAGCAGCTGGCCAAACGGCTACGCTCAACGTGGCATTCGTCAACAACGGCGCCCTTACTGCCACGGCCGTTACGCGGCAAGTGCAGCTGGTAGCTGGCCTGGCCAACGTGGTTATCAAGGATGCGCTGGGTGCCGTTATCACCGGCGCGGCCTACAACTCGACCAGCGGCTTGGTTACCTACCCCAACGTAGCGAGCCTAGCCAACGGCGGCGACGCCAGCTCGGTTATCACGTTCACGGCGCCGGCCGCCGGGCCGGTAGCCGTTACCTCGACCATCGGTACGGCCACGGCCGACCCGGTTACGGAAAACAACACCAGCTCGCTTTCTTTGGGCGTGACGCTGGTGGCCGATGTGAGCACGACGCTGGCGGGCCCGCTGGCCCTGAATGCCGGCCAGCCCTCGGGCACCTTCACGGCTACGTATACCAACTACGGTCCTTCGGCGGCTAGCTCCGTGTTGCAGACCGTGACCCTGCCCGCCGGGGCCACCAACGTGCTGGTCGGCGGCTTGCCCTACTCGCCCGTCGGCAACGTTATTACCTTCGGCACGGCGGCTACTTTGGCCAGCGGCGCCACCAACACGTTCACGTACAGCTTTACGGCGCCCAACACTACGGGCTCGTTTGCCCAGACTAGCAACGTAACGACGACCACCGCTGAAACCAGCGCCACAAACAACGCGGCTACGTTTACTTCCACCATTGGCGCGATTGCGGATGTGGCGGCGACTGTTTCGGCGGCCAACGCTGCGGTAGCTACCGGCCAGACCGGCACCTTCAATGTGAAGTTCACCAACGGCGGCCCCAACCCGGCGGCCACCCCCACGCTGCAAGTGCAGCTGCCCGCCAACCTGGCTGGTATTTCGATTTCGGTGGATGCCGGCACTACGGCGAGCTACAACCCCACGACGGGGGTAGTAACCTACACCTATGGCACGAGCGGCACGGCTATTCCGAGCGGCACGACCATCAACTCGGCCATCTCCTTCACGGTGCCCTCTACCGGCACAGTCACGGCCACGGCAGCCAGCGGCACCACTACCAACGAAATGGGCCGCACGGCCAACAACGCGCAGTCGGCTACTGTGTCGGCCACGCCGGGCACCAACCTCGCCACCGTCCTCTCGGGCCCGGCCTCGACGGTAGCCGGCACCCTGACCACCTACAGCTTGGTAACGACCAACAACGGCCCCTCGGCGGCCGCCGCCGTAGCCCAATCGGTAGAGATACCCAAGGGCCTCACCCCGGTTTACATCTCGAACGGTGGCACCTACGACGGCACGTCGGGGGTAGTAACCTTCCCGAGCCTGGGCACGCTGGCCAGCGGCAGCCTGGTGAACAACACCATCAGCTTTGTAGCCCCGGGCTCGGCCATCACGGCCAAAGCTACCGTTAGCACCACCACGGCCGAAACCGTGCTGAGCGACAACACCTCGACGGTTACAACCAGCGTATCGACGGCTTCGACCACCGATGCCAACATCTATACGACCATCAGCACCACCAGCGCCAATGTGGCGCCCGGCGCAGCCGTAACTTTCCGAGTGCGGGCCGGCAACCGCGGGCCCAATGCGGCTACCAGCGTAGTTGAGAGCGTATTGCTGCCGACTGGCCTAACGGGCGGCGTCACCATCACCGACTCGACGGGCGTAGCCATCACCGGTGCTAGCTACAACACCACGACGGGAGTAGTAACCCTACCCACCATCGGCATGCTGTCCAGCTCGGTGAAGAACCTGTACCTCATCACGGTGAATGCGCCGGCCTCGGGCTTGCTCACGGCCAGCGCCAGCATTGCCGCTACCACCAACGACGTGATGATGGCCGACAACTTGGCCACCGCCGACGTAACGGTGAGCAGCCCCGGCGACGTAGCCACCACCCTCACCGGCCCCACCCAAGTAGGCGCCGGCCAGGCCGTGACCTACACCGTGACGACGACCAACAACGGCCTCGCGCCGGCCGCCAACGTGGCACAAACCGTAAACATCCCCGCTGGCCTGGCCAGCGTAACGCTCTCGGGCTCGGGCACCTACGACACTACTACGGGGGTAGTAACTTTCCCCAACATCACTAGCCAAGCCAGCGGCAACTCGGTGCTCAATACCATCACGTACGTGGCCCCGGCCACTACCTCGCTGGTGAACGTAGCCCTGGTTTCTTCGGCCTCGCCCGATAACGTGCGCACCAACAACCGGTCGGCAGTAACGACGGCTGTGGAAGCTATTTCGGATATCGCGGTGTCCATCACGGGCCCCATGAGCATTGTGCAGGGCAACCAGGTAGACTACGCCATCGTGACCACCAACAACGGCCCTTCGTCGGCGGCCAATGTGGCCACGCGGGTGCAGCTGCCGCCCGGCCTGGGCACGGTGGTGGTTTCAAACGCGGCCGCAGGTGCTAAGTATGATAATGCTACGGGCATTGTCACTTTCCCCACTATTGCCAACCAGGCACCGGGCGCGGAAGGCACTGTGACCAACATCATCCGCTTCAACGCGCCAAGCAACCTCAGCCAGCTGAATGCTACGGCCACCGTAAGCGTGCCCGGCACGGTTGAAGAGTCGAACTACCTCAACAATACCGCCAGCATCATCACCACGGAAACGGCTCCGACAGCGGTGCTCACCAACCTGATGACGGAAATCTCTGCCTTGCCCACCACGCCGGTGGCCGGGCAGTCAATAAGCCTGACGGTAACGACTACCAACGTGAAATCGACCACCGCGGCCCCCACCGGCAATGCCACCGGCGTGGTGCAGCGCGTGGCCCTAGAGGCTGGTCTCACCATCATTGGTACCATCACCAACGGCGGCACTTACGATCCAACAACGGGCATCGTCACCTTCCCGGCTATCGCGCTGACCAACGGCACGGCCGTGACCAACACTATTGTGTTGTCCACGCCCAGCTCGCCCACGCTGCAAGCTCGTGCCCTGGTAACGGGCGACCAGTCGGACCCGGTAGCGGCCAACAACACCGATTTCCTGAACCTGACGGTTTCGCCGCGGGCCGACATTGCCACGACCGTAAGCGGCCCCACGGTGGTAGCCACCGGCGATGCCGTCACCTACTCGGTGGTAACGCTCAACAACGGGCCTTCGCCCGCTGCTACCGTGAAGCAGACGGTTACCATCCCGAGTGGGCTGGCAGCCGCAAGCGTTACAATTTCGGGGGGCGGCACCTACAACTCCGGCTCGGGGGTAGTAACCTTCCCGGATATTGACAGCCAGGAGCCGGGCGCCGGTGGGCAGGTGATGAACACCATTAGCTTCGTAGCCCCGAGCACCAGCTTCACGGTAGTGGGCAACGTATCGACCACTACGGTAGAGCCAACTGCCCCGGGCACGCTCAACAACAGCTCGACCGTGACGGTAGCGCCCGGCAACACGGCCCCCGTGGCCAATGCCGTGGTGAATGCGCTGCAAACCCCCGAGGGCAATACCGCGGGCCCGCTGCTCATCTCGCCGCTCAGCGCTACCGATGCCAATGGCGCCGGCACCATCGCTTCGTATCGCATCACCTCGATTCCGGATGCGGATATCCAGGGCGTTCTCACCCTGAACGGCAGCCCGCTGGCAGTAGGGTCGGTGGTTACGGCGGCCAATGCAGCCAGCCTCCGGTTTGACCCAGTAACCGGCTTCATCGGCAATGCTTTCTTCGGCTACACCGCCACCGACGACCAGGGAGTAGTATCAGCGGCTTCGGCCCTGTACACCATCCCGGTGGGCCTCGACCTGGCCTCGACCTACGCCACCTACAATGCCGGCAAGGGCCGCGCCAACCCCTACGTAACCGGCGACGTGCTGGCCCAGGCCACTGACCGCAACGCCGCTACCTACACCACCACTGGCATCATCTACGATGCGACGACTGGGGTGAAGCAGACCACGGCCGGCAACGGGATTGGCGACGCTTCGCTGGCTGGGGCAGGCCCCACCAGCAACCCGACCAACACCCTGCCTTCGGGTGTGAGCCTCGACGCCGCCACCGGCCGCATCTACGTGAGCAATGCCAGCTTGCTGGTGAACAACCTCACGGCGAAAACCTACTCGGTGAACGTGACGACGACTGACCTGTTCGGGGGCATCACCACAGTACCGGTGACGTTCACTATCGGCGCCGTTCCGCTGCCCGTGTCGCTGACGGCCTTCACGGCCCAGGCCGTGCAGAACCGCGATGCCCTGCTCAATTGGAGCACCGCTTCCGAGCTCAACAACGCCTACTTCGACGTCGAGCGTAGCCTCGATGGCACGACGTTCGTGAAGGTAGGCCAAGTGGCTGGCCAAGGCACCAAGAGCACTGGCACTAGCTACACGTTCACGGATGCTGGCATCGGCACTCGCACTTCGGCTCCTGTCTACTACCGCCTCCAGCAAGTAGACCTCGACGGCACGGCCACTTACTCGCCAGTGCGCACCGTCAGCTTCACCCAGGCTGCCGTGGCCTTGAGCTTGTACCCTAACCCAGCCCAGCGCACCACCCAGCTCGACCTGAGCCAGCTGCCCACCACCGGTTCGTACCACGTGACGCTGCTCGACGCTACGGGCCGCACAGTACTAAGCACGACGATGGGCGGAGGCCTACCCCAGCCGCTGGACCTGAACGGCCTGGCCACTGGCACCTACAACGTGCTCGTGACCGGAACCTCAGCCACTGGCACACCGCTCCGCCAGGTACTACGCCTCACCAAGGAATAGCACTTGCCGGGTAACAACCCACTGAAAAAGCCCCCTTGCCAAATTGGCAAGGGGGCTTTTTTGATGCCGGTTGATTCGGCTAGCACAAGGGGGGTAGGGCTGCTAGGTACGGCAACTGCTTAGCCGAGCGCAGCTTAATCAAAATACCTCCCACGCATATGATAAGCTCATTTTATCTATTGCATTAAAAACACAATTCTTATTCCTTTTAAAAGTGAGCTATTTAATCCATTGCCTTTTCTCTTAGAGAAGAGGCTTAGCATTGATTTTTTTATCGAAAAATCACGGAAAAAAGCGAAATATAAAGAAATAAAGCGGTTTCATTTTTTCGTCATAAAATAAATTTCCAAAGTGCTACTTATAGCACTTTTTTTATTTATGAGTAAAATCCGTTCAGCATTTAAAAGCCGTAGCTCGGACCGTTTAATCGCTCGTTTGCCGAATACAGACCAGCTTGGCTCAGATAACCCTTTTATTTTTGCCATCGCTTTTACTGGACTATTTCTCTCACAACGCTTTCTATTAGTTGTTTTTTTACCTTTTTTCTATGACAACAGCACTACGTCGCTGGCCTCTTGCTGTCTGGCTGCTCGCCGCCGGATTAGCCAGACCCGCAACCAGTTTGGCCCAGCAATATATCGGGGCTAATCTGGTTACAAATGGTACTTTTGGCACCCAGCCTACGGGCACTAATATCGCCGCAGGCACCGACCTGAACGGGTGGTACAGTGCCCGCAGCTACACGGGTTCCAACGTTGATGCAGCTGAGGGCCAAGTGGCCGACCAGACTGGTACGGCAACTTATCGCACGGGCAGTGCCATTCGGCAAGTACCATTCCCCGGCGACGCTAGCAATGGAGTCACTGCTATTAATACCTGGCTGCTCTACAACGGTAACCTGGGGGTAGCCGGTAATCAAACTACCTTAAACACCGCGTTCTATTGGAACCAGAATATTACGGTGGTCACTGGGGGTAACTACGTGTTCTCGTTCTATGTTTCGAATGCCGAAAACCCAACCTTATCGGGTAAGGCACTCCCATCCATCGGACTACGCATCCGCAAAACCGATAATACAGGTATTGCTAATTTTGGCGCGGCTACGATAGCCGAAGAAGCCACTGCCAACAATGGCCAGGATATTTGGACTCGGTTTCAAATTGCTATTCCGGCCGAAAATATGGCCAGCTACATTGCGACGGCGGGGTCTAACACCCTCCGTTTTATCTTGTATGACGGGAGTACTACGGCGGCGGCTAACGGCGGCGACCTGGCGCTCACGGCTATTTCACTGCGACGCGTAAACCAATTGCCGCGCGGCCAGCAAACGGCCCCCACAGTTTTTGGCCGCCAGGGAGCGGTGGCCATTCCTACGCTGCGTGCCGATGACCCCGACCCCGATGGCTCGGTGGTAGGCTACAAAATAACAGCCCTACCACCTGCTGCACAAGGCACGCTTTACCTTAACGGCTCGGCTGTGCGCACAAACCAGTCGCTCACGACGACGGAGGCAGCCATGCTGACCTTTGACCCGAACACTGGCTTTTCGGGCAACGCCCTCTTTACCTACACGGCCACTGACAACTTGGGTGACGAAAGCCTGCCCTTGAACTACGGTATTCCCGTGAATGACAACGCCTGCAACACGCAGTCGCTGTTCAGCTTCGGAGACCGGACGCTAACTGAAAACTGGCAGAACTCACAGACGGCCACTGTGGATGGGGTAGTGATTACGAGCACCTACACGCCTGCCACAACTGCGACCGATGCCATGTCACTGCTTATCGACGACCAAACTGGCTTGGACCCAAGTGGAGCTCAGCCTGGCAAAGGCTTAGTGTGGACGGCCAACTATGGCACCGGCAGCCGCCAATCGAGCCTGAAGTTCACGTTTACGGATGCGAATACCAACGCTGCCAAACTGCTCCAGAACTTTACAATGGTGGTAGGCGACATCGACCGTGCTTCGGCGCTGGGCGTTTCGCCCGCCGTTGGCTTCGTCGACCAAGTGGTGTTTTCGGGTACCGATGCCAATGGCAACACCGTGACGCTCTCGGCTGCCGACGTGGCCCTGGCGCCCACCAACACGCTTAGCGCAACCAACACCGTTACGGGCATTGGCCCGTCGGGCAGCCCATCGGGCAATATTGTACTGGCTTTTCCGGTACCGGTGCGCGACGTAACCGTCACCTACGCCTCGGCCGATGCAGCCGCTAACCCGGCTAACCAAGCCATCACGTTGCTCTTCTTATCGTGGTGCGGCGAGGCTGACCTAGCTACTACCCTCAGCGGGCCGGCCACGGCCGCGGCGGGCCAAACGGTGTACTACTACGCTACTACCACTAACAACGGCCCGCGCCCCACGACCAGCGCCGTTACCACTATTACCCTACCCGGCAAGCCGGCCGCCAGCACCGTCAACGTACCCAACGGCACCTACGATGCCACCACCGGCATCGTCACCTTCAACCCTTCGGCCCTGGCCGTGGGCGCGCAGGTAGTTAACTATGTGAGCTTTGTGATGCCTACTGGCGTTACCTCGTTCACCGGCCAGGCCAAAAGCTCGGCTTTGGAAGTGGATAACACAGCGGCCAACAACAACGGCTCGGCCACCACGGCCAACGTAACCACCACCGTCGGCGCTACGGGCGCCAGCGGTCCCGTTGTAAGCTGCCCCCCTACCCCCGGTAAAAACGGTACCCCAGCGCCCATTACGGCGGCACCGAACGCCTACTTCTTGCCCAGCGCCAGCGCAGCGGCAAACCAGAAAACTATTGGCATCAGCGCTACCACGCTGAACGGCGCGGGTTCGACTCTAGCCCCCGGCGACCTGGTGCTCATCATTCAAATGCAGGGCGCCGCCATTACTTCGGCCAACGACGACACGTATGGCGATGGTGTGGTAGGCCCTTCGGCCAACGGCAACACGGCTACCGGCTTCACGGCGGGCCGCTATGAGTACGGCATTGTAGCGACTACCAGCGCTACCATCACGCCGGGCACGGCCGGCACGCTTACCCTGCGCGATAACCTCACTTATGCTTACACGCAGGCCGCAGCTACCACTACCCAGGGCCAGCAGACGTACCAAGTTATCCGCATTCCGCAGTACGCGGCCCTTACGTTGGGTGGCAACATTGCGCCCCCAGCCTGGAACGGCGCCCTCGGCGGCGTACTGGCCCTCGATGTAGCAGGCCCCCTCAATTTTGCAACCTTCTCGCTCGATGCTTCGGGCAAAGGCTTCCGCGGCGGCGCGGGCCGGGCACTGGGTGGCACAGCTGGCTTCACGGCTACCGACTACCGCACGGCCAACTCCTCCAACGGCAGCAAGGGGGAAGGCACGGCCGGCACGCCCCAGTACGTGGCTACCTACACTGCTAGCGGCACAGTGGCCACTCTCGTAAATACTGGCGCTACTAATACCTACCCCGGCGGCGACGCCGGCCGCGGTGCCCCCGGCAATGCCGGCGGTGGTGGCACCGATGGCAACCCCGCGGTTAATGACCAAAACTCGGGTGGCGGCGGCGGCGCCAACGGCGGCCGTGGCGGCCGCGGCGGCAATTCCTGGGCAAGTGCTCTAGCCGTTGGCGGCGAGCCGGGCGCAGCATTTCCTCTAGCTAGCAGCTCGCGCTTGGTATTAGGCGGCGGCGGCGGCGCGGGTAGCACTAACAATGGCACTGGCACCGATGGCACAGGTGGCGCCTACGATGGCCTGGCCAGCAGCGGTGCCCCCGGTGGCGGCTTGGTGCTGGTGCGCACGGGCTCAGTACTGGGTTCGGGCAGCATTATCGCCAACGGCTTTAACTCGGACAACAGCGTGCAGAACGACGGCGCGGGCGGCGGCGGCGCCGGTGGCTCCATTCTGCTGACTTCGCAGCAAACCTCGACGCTCGGCAACGTGAAGCTTATTGCTAACGGCGGCACGGGCGGCACCAACAACCCGGGCGGTGCTCCCCACGGCCCCGGCGGCGGAGGCGGCGCAGGCATTATCGTTACCAACGGTGCGGTAGCCAGCACGGCAGCCCTACCCGGCGCCAACGGCCTGACCATCAACAACGCTACCCCTGGCATTGCCTTCGGCGCCGAAGCCGGCACGGTAGGCATTACGAACACGGCCATCAGCAACAGCATTGCCGGCTCGGCCGCCGATGCTAGCTGCGTAGCCGACCTGGCTACGGCTATCACTGGGCCAAGCACGGCAGCAGCCGGCACCACTGTGAACCTCGCCGTTAGCTTCAGCAATAATGGCGCGCTAAACGGTGCCAACGTAACACGCACAGTAACCCTACCCGGTACGGTAGCTGCTACCACCGCAGGCATCACGGCCCCGGGTGGTAGTGTTTCAGGTTCTGCAGCAGCGGGATACACTGTTACCTATCCTACTCTGGCTACCCTGGCGGCTAATGCCAGCAACACCTTTACTATATCCTACGTGGCGCCGACCAACGGCAGCGTAGCAGCTACCGCCAACATTGGCCCAGCCGCGGCCCAGCCCGATGTGTACACGGTGAACAACACCAGCACGGTGACCACGACGGTTGGCGCTTACGCCGACGTAACGACGACCATCACGGGCCCTGCTTCGGTAAACCCAGGCTTGGCCACCGGCAACTTCACGGCTAACTTCACCAACAACGGCCCAGTAGGAGCTGCCAACGTGACGCAGTCAGTAACGCTACCAGTTGGGTCTAGCATTTCGGCGGCGCAGCTTGCTTCGTTGAGAAGTTCCTACGGAGCTACTACCGCCTACGACGCCACTTCACGAGTGCTCACCTTCCCAGCCGCGCTTACCCTGGCATCGGGCGCTACGAATACGTTTAGCTTCCCCATCACGGCTTCGGCCACGCCGGGCGCCGCTACGATTCAGAGCAACGTAAACACGAGCACAACCAACCAGACTACCATTGCCGGCAACCTACCCGACGTCGCTACCTTCGGCTTCGCGATAGCGCCGCTGGCCGATGTAGCTACTACCATCACCAACAACGGTGTGGCTACGGTAGCGACTGGTGGCACGGGTACCTTCATCGCCATCTTCACCAACAACGGCCCGAGCGTTGCTACTAACGTGGTGCCGAGCGTGCAGCTGCCTACCGGCCTGGCCAACGTAACGACGACCCTCGGCGGCGTGTACGACGCTACTACGGGCTTGATTACCTACCCCGCTACTGCCTCGTTGGCTTCGGGTTCTTCGGTAACATCGACCATCAACTTCACGATGCCCAGCGGCACGGTGGCTGCTTCATCGACGGTAAATACGGACACGAACGAAGGGGCAAACACGGCTAACAACACGGCTACTGTCGCCATCAATGCCAGCTCAAACTTCGACGTGACGACACGCATCACCGGCCCAACTACGGCCGCGCCCGGTACGTCGGTCACGCTGAGCGTGGTAACGCTGAATGCTGGCCCCGGCACGGCCCCGAGTACGACCCAGACGGTAGTAATCCCTGGCGTATTCACGAACCTGTACGTGAGCAACGGGGGTACTTACAGCAACAACGGCACGAACACGACGGTAACCTTCCCGGCCGCCATCGGCCTGGCTAGCGGCGCCAACGTGAACAACAGCATTACCCTGACGATGCCGGCCACGGCCCTGACTAACATCACGGCTACCGTAGCCGCCGCCGGCGAAACCAACAGCCTCACCAACACGGCCACGGCCACGGTAGGCACGGCCACGGCCAACGCGGGCACGGTAAACCTGTACACGACCATCTCGGCCGCTACGGCCGCTGCGCCGACTACCCCCCTCACCGGCCCGGTAGCACCCAACACGACCTTGCAGCTCAACATTACCTCGGGCAACTACGGCCCCAGCGCAGCTACCAACGCCGTAACGCGGGTGGCTTTGCCCGCCGGCCTGGCCGGGGTAGTCCCCAGCAACGAAGGCACGTACGACGCCACTACGGGCATCGTCACGTTCCCGGCTGCTTCAAACCTGGCGCAGGGCGCTACGGTGGCCTACACGATTCAGCTCCCGGCGCCTGCCACGGGGCCGCTCGTTCCGGTGGCCAGCATTACGTCGGCCACGCCCGAAACGGTACTGGCTGACAACGTGGCTTCGACTAAGGTAGATGTTACGCTGCTGGCCGACGTTACGACGGCCATTGTAGGGCCTATGGCTCCTACTGCCGGCCAGAATGCGACTTACGCTATCACGACGACCAACAATGGCCCGGCTACGGCTACTGGCGTGGTGCAAACGGTGCTGCTGCCCTTAGGCCTCAGCTCCGTCACCCTAACCAACGCAGCAGGTACTGCCATTACGGGGGGCACCTACAACGCAGCTACGGGCTTATTTACCCTGCCCACGGCAGCGGTAGCGGCTACGCAGTTGGCGGGCGCTTCGGTACTGAACTACGTTTCGTTTGCTACCCCCTCGGCCACCAGCTACCCAGTAACGGCCGGCGTAGCAACGACGACGCCCGAATCGAACTCGACCAACAATTCGGCTACGGTAGTGACTACTCCTACCCCCCAGGCCGACATCAGCGTAGCCCTCAGCGGCCCCACGACCACGCTGCAAGGCAACTCGGTAACCTATACCGTGGCCACGACCAACATTGGTGCTTCCGTAAACCCGAGCTCGACTACGACGGTGCAGCTGCCTACTGGCCTGGCCAACGTGCAGGTGAGCGGCGGCGGCTCATACAATACGAGCACGGGCGTGGTTACTTTCCCAGCTAGCAGCAACCAAGCGGTTGGCGCAGCCGGGGCGGTAAACAATACCATCACCTTCGTGGCCCCTACGGCTACGCCCATCACGGTAACGGCCCAGGTGGCCGTGACGCCGGCCGGCAACGACCCGAACCTGAACAACAACTCGGCTACCTTGAACACCGACGTGACGCCTTCGAGCACGACGCTGGTTGACGAGTCGACGACTATTGTGGCTACGGTGGGCGGCACGGCCGCCAGCGATACCAACCCGGCCATTGCCGGCAGCGCCGTCCGGTTTGTGGTTACTTCGGTGAACAACACCGCGGGCACCTCGGCCACTGGCGTTATCCAGCGCGTGCAGCTACCCGCCGGCCTCAACCCCGCCGACGTTACCTACCCCACCGGCACGGCTGGCACGTACGATGCTAACACTGGCGTCGTCACGTTCCCAACCGTAACCAGCCAGGCCAGCACCGCTACTGCTACCTACACCATAAACGTGGCCGTGGCCCCAGGGGGTAGCACTGCCCTCACGGCTACTGCTTATGTAAGCACGACCAGCAGCGACTCGAACCCCACCAACAACGCGATTTCGGTGACGGTACCCGTATCGCCCCGCGCCGACGTGACGACGACCATTGCTGGCCCAGCTAAGGTGGTGCCGGGCTCGGTAGCTACCTACCTCGTGACGACCCGCAACGTAGGTCCGTCGGCCGCCGCCTCGGTGAACACCACCGTGCAGTTGCCCGCTGGCCTCTCGAACGTAGTAGTGAGCAGCGGCGGGGTTTACGATGTCAACTCGGGCCTCGTAACCTTCCCCACTGTGAACAGCTTACCCGGCTACTCGGGCACGGCCGCTGCCAACCAGGCGGCACCGCAGCTGGAGTACACCATCTCGCTGCTGGCGCCGAGCACCATCACCTCGACGGCCGGCTACACGCTCACGAGCACGGTAGCTACGGCCACCACGGAGCCGACTACTAACGCCACCAACACGGCGGCTATCACGACGACGGCAGCCAACCAGCCGCCAGTAGCCAGCAACGTCGTGAATTCACTGCAAGCACCCGAAGCCAATACGGCGCTGCAACTGCCTATTTCGCCTCTGGCCGCTACCGACCCCGATGGCAGCGTGAGCACCTTCACGCTCACGAGCCTGCCCACCAGTGGCACCTTGTTCTACAACAGCAGTGGCACTACCTACACGGCCATTACGGCGGCCAACCTGCTGGGTGGCGGTAGCCAGCTCAACCTGACGCCTACCCAGGCCCAGACGCTGCGCTACACGCCGGCCGCTGGCTTCGCTGGCAATGCCTTCTTCAACTACCTGGCTACCGACAACGGCAGCCCGGCACTCAGCAGCCTGCCGGCCCTCTACACCATTCCGGTGGGTGTCGATACCAACTCGCAGTACGCCAACACGCCGACCAAAGGAGGCAATAACCCCTACACCACCGGTTACATCATTGCCTATGTGACGGATACCAACGGGGCGCAGTACAACACGAGCGGCGCCATCTACAACCCCACCACGGGGGCCCTGGCCGATGCCACGGTAGCCAACGGCTTGTCGACGGTAGCCGGCTCTACCAATGCCTTCTTGGCGGCCACCGGCCCTGCCGGCAACACGGCCAACACGCTGCCCGCCGGCGTAAGCCTGAACCCGGTAACCGGCCAGCTCTTCGTGAGCGATGCCACCAAGCTGGTGAACGTAACCACTGCCACCACCTATACGGTGAATATCACGACCATCGACCTCTACGGTGGGCGCACTACGCAGCCCGTAGCCTTCACCATCGGAGCCTACCCCCTGCCCGTGTCGCTGACGGCCTTCACCGCCAAAGCCGTGCAGAACCGCGATGCCTTGGTAAACTGGACTACCGCTTCCGAGCTCAACAGTGCCTACTTCGTGGTAGAGCGTAGCCTCGATGGCACTAGCTTCACCAAAGTAGGCCAGGTAGCGGCCCAGGGTAATTCCGTGACGAATACCACTTACACGTTCACGGATGCTGGCATCGGCACTCGCACTTCGGCTCCTGTCTACTACCGCCTCCAGCAAGTAGACCTCGACGGCACGGCCACTTACTCGCCAGTGCGCACCGTCAGCTTCACCCAGGCTGCCGTGGCCTTGAGCTTGTACCCTAACCCAGCCCAGCGCACCACCCAGCTCGACCTGAGCCAGCTGCCGAGCGCTGCCACCTACCAGGTGCTCGTGCTCGACGCCGTGGGCCGCCAGGTGCTGAGCACTACCCTGGGCGGTGGTTTGCCCCAGCCCCTAGATGTGCAGGCGCTGCCCACCGGCACCTACCAAGTGCTCGTGACCGGCACCTTAGCCAATGGCTCGGCCCTGCGCCAGGTGCTGCGCCTGACTAAGGAATAGGCCGAACGTCTTTCCTGGCTTCCCTCAAAACCCCTGCTGGCTTCCAGCAGGGGTTTTGTTTTTTAGAGCTGCCGTGGGCAAGGCCGGCCCTACCCCCTTCTGCTTGCCGGAGGTAGCGGAAGGGGATAGGGATACTTGCGCAATCAACCAATCGCAATTTTTATTATTCTTAAAATACAATAATACCAATCCGAGCAAGTGATAATTTGCTCCAACCAAGCACATAATTTAGAAAGAGTAAACATGACAGCATATAACAAAAACCTTCTCTATGAATCAAATACAGGCTTATTAATTAAAACCGGGCTTATTCAGAATCTCAATTATCTTTGCGTCATTATAAAAAGCGCTATCCAATTAGGAAGTATTGTTCTTTCTTTTATACTATTCACTAAATTCCATTTACTACTGAAGTTAATAGTATAAACACGTTTTCAACCTACTCCTGCACTGTGGGGTCAGCAGAGTCAGCTACTAGGGTGCTTGACTTATCCGCTCGGTGGATAGCTGCTGCAGTGCAGGGCTAGGCCCGTCGGCAAGCGCTGACTACGATAGGCAGAGCCGGTGCAAGAATCTCTGCCTATCAATACAGTCTATCCAGCTCTTTACAAGCCAATTACAACCGATTTTTTCACGTCCATTTTCTCACTTTCTAGCTTATGAAATGTTTTTATCCACTGCGGACGCTGGCCTTTTTGGGCGCAGCTTTTTCGCTGGTGCCCACTCTGGCCTCGGCGGCCCCTTTTAAGCCCGGCAACATTGTGGTGGCGCGCGTAGGCGACGGTTCGGCAGCGCTATCGGCCGTGGCAGCGGCGGTGTTTTTGGATGAGTACACGCCCAGCGGCACGCTGGTGCAATCTATTGACCTGCCGACGGCGGTGAATGGCAACAACCGCATCCTGACCGCCAGCGGCAACGCCACCTCCGAGCTGAACCTGACGCGCTCGGCCGATGGCCACTACCTGGTGCTTGCTGGCTACGGCGCCGCGCCGGGCACCGGTGCAGTAACGGCTTCGCAGGCTGCTGACGTCACCCGCGTGATTGGCCTTATTGGCGCCGACGGCAGCCTTGACACCAGCACCAGCACCGGCGACGCTTTCAACGGCGTCAGCATTCGGGCAGCGGCCACCGTTGATGGCACGAGCTTTTACAGCGTCGGCGGCAACTCGGGCGTGCGCTACCAGGCGTTTGGCACTTTTGGCTCCACGCAGCTCACCACGGCTCCGACGAATATTCGCAGCGTGAGCGTGGCCGGGGGCAACCTCTACATCTCGACCGCTTCGAGCCCCTACTTCGGCCTGAGCCAGGTGGGCACGGGCCTGCCCACCACGGCCCAAACGGCCGCCGTTCTGCCGGGCTTTCCGGGCACCGCCACGGGCAGCAGCCCCTACGGTTTTTACCTGGCCGACCTGAGCACCGATGTGCCGGGCGTAGACGTGGCTTACGTGGCCGACGACCGCACAACTACCGCCGGCGGCATTCAGAAATGGAGCCTCGTGGCGGGCAGTTGGGTACTGAACGGCACCATCACGAGCACAGCCGCCGCGGCGGTGCGCGGCCTCAATGGCAGCACAAGCGGCACCTCGGTTTCGCTGGTAGCCAGCAGCGGCACCGGGCTGTTTGTGCTGGCCGACAACGCGGGCTACAACGCGGCCCCGAGCGTGGCGGCGCTGCCGGCGGCTATTGCCACGGCCGGCACCAATACAGCCTTTCGGGGCCTGGCCTTTGCGCCGGTAGCGGCGGCACCAGTTATTGCCAGCTTCACGCCGGCGAGCGGGCCGGTGGGCACCACCGTTACCGTAACCGGCACCAACCTCACGGGGGCTACCGCTCTTACCCTAAATGGGGCAGCCGTTACGGGCTTCACGGTGGTGAATGCCACTACCCTCACGTTTGTGGTGCCGGCCGGCGCTACGTCGGGCACTATTGCCGTTACCACGCCGGGCGGCACGGCCACCAGCACCAGCGCCTTCTCGGTAACAGCGCCTGTGGCGGCCCCTACTATTACTAGCTTCACGCCGACTACGGGCAGCGCGGGCACTACGGTCACCATCACGGGCACCGGCTTTACGGGGGCCACGGCCGTTAGCATTGGCAGCCTAGCTATTCCTACTTACACCGTGGTTTCGGCCACTAGCATCACGCTGGTGCTGCCGGCGGCTACCGCTAGCGTGAGCGGCCTGCTGACGGTGGTTACGCCCGGCGGCACGGCTACTAGCGCCACGCCCTTCAACCTAGTGGTGCTGGGCGCGGCAGCCAGCCAGGCCCTGCCGGGCCTGGCAGTGTACCCCAACCCCGCCACCGACTACTTAGTAGTGGAACTGCCCCAGGCCGGGGCCGCTACCGTAGCCCTGCGCGACCTTACGGGCCGGGTAGTATTGGCCCCGGTAGCGCTGGTGGCCCACCAGCCGCTACGCCTACCCGCTGGCTTGGCTGCTGGCCTGTACTTGCTCGAAGTTCGGCAAGGCTCGGCCACGGCGGTGCGCCGCGTTGCCATCAAGTAGCCTTACCCCCTCGGTGCAGGCCGAGGCTTTGGCCAACAAACTAAAAGGCCCCGCTCGAACTATTCGGGCGGGGCCTTTTAGTTTGTTGGCTGAGGTGAGCAGGTTGGCCGGAGCGAACAGGCCGCTGCCGGGCACAGAGTTAAGCCTACACTCCTCAAACCGCAGCAAACCGAATTGCATAACCCACGCAACGGCCTGCCAACTGGCCGGCTAGCCAGCTAGCAAAGCCGCCCAGCAGGTTGGCTGGCGAGGCCACATAACAAGTGGCCGCAAGCACAGCACTAGTTGTCCTACCCCCTAAAAAAAGCCCCGACTGCGCAAGGCAGCCGGGGCTTTTTTTAGGGGGTAGGGCGAGCCTTATTCCACGGCCACTTTGGTGGTGAGCTTCAGGCCATCGGCCGTCTGCCACGTCACGAAGTACATGCCACTGGCCAGCGGCTGGGCCGGCTGAATGAGGGCATCTACCGCGCCGGTGGCCGCCACGTGCGTCAGCACGAGGCGCCCTACGTTGTCGAACACCCGCACCGTGCCCCCGGTGGCACCAAGGTTGGAGGTGAGCAGCTGGAAACCCTGCCCCGAAGCTGGGTTGGGGTAAGCTGCCAAGGCCGGCGCCCCGGCCTGGCCATCGAAGCGCACGGCCACTACGGGCGAGTAGTTCGCCGTGCCATCCTGGTCTACCTGGCGCAGGCGGTAGTAGCTCGTGCCGCCCAGGGGGGTAGCATCGAGAGCGGCGTAGTCGTGGCGCACCACGCTGCTGCCCTGGGCCTGCACCTGCTGCACATCGGCAAAGGTGCGGCCGTCGGCCGAGCGCTGCACTACGAAATAGGCGCTGTTGGTTTCTGAGGCCGTGGCCCAGGCCGTGCGTACTGCCGTGCCCTGGCGCGCCGCCGTGAAGCTCAGCAGCTGCACCGGCAGCGGGGCCGTGCCCGTGAGTGGGTTATCCACCTTGTTGGTCGAGGCCAGCGCGAAGAAGGAATTGCTGTCGAGGGTCGTCTGCGACGAAGCCGAGGTGGTGTAGCCCCGCGGGTCGGCGGGCGTGAATACCCCGGCACCGCCGGCCGTGGTCCAGGGGCCTGCATTGCCCGTCGATTGGGCCACGCGCAGGTTGCCGGGCACGTGCACTTCCTCGTCTACCACGTCGGTGTTGAAGCTCAGCTGCACCGTTACTGGGGCCAGGGTGCCTGCCGAGAGGCGCTGGATGCGGTAGTAGCGGTTGGCCGACAAGTTAGACAGCGTGGCGTCGATGCTGCCTTTGGGGGCACCGTTGAAGATTTCGGTCAGAATAATTTGGGGCTGGCTCGACACGTCCTCCGTCTTGAGCGTAACCGGGCGGTAGCGCCCGCCTAGGCCCACCGGAAACATTCGGATGCTAACCGCAGCGGGCAGCGTAATGGCCAGTCGGCCCGCCACGTAGGCGCTGGTGCTGGTGCCCACAATGGGCTGCACGGCCGTGTTGGTGAGCGAGAGCGTATTCGCTGTGCCCGTCACGATGAGGCCATTGCTCAGGGTGAGCACGTTGCCAACCGCCACGTCGGTGCTGGTGCCGAGCGTGAGGGTGGCGGCGCCCACTTTCTGCACGTTGAAAAAGGTGGTGACCCCGGTCAGGCGGCGGTTGTCGTCAGTGATAAACTGCACCAGACCCTGGC
This sequence comes from Hymenobacter ginkgonis, assembly GCF_009755225.1. Lineage (GTDB taxonomy): Bacteria > Bacteroidota > Bacteroidia > Cytophagales > Hymenobacteraceae > Hymenobacter > Hymenobacter ginkgonis. The sequence continues at coordinate 911,624 of NZ_WQKZ01000002.1, read as the reverse complement.
CGGCGTCGAAGCCCTGACCCCCACTATTGGTGAAGTTGCCGCGCAGCACTAGGTTGCTCGTAGCGGCCGCGAACGAGCCGGTGGCAAGGTTGCTGAAATCGCCGGCCACGCGCAGCAGGTTACCCGCTACCCCATCGGCCACGGTGTAGGAGCCGGCATTCGAGAAATTACCGCCCACCATTACGTTGCCCGTGTTGGCGATGAACGACTGGTTGGCGGCGTTGCTGAAATTACCGCTGACCGTGAGGCTGCCCGCGCCGGCATTGTAAGTGCCATTGTTGGCGAATGTGGTGCCCACCGTGAGGGTACCCGCGCCCACGGTGGCGTTGTAGGTGCCGGTGTTGGTGAAGGCCGTGCCCACCGCGACCGCGCCGCCGCCGTTGTTGAGGGTGCCGCCACTGGTGAAAGCGGTGCCGATGTTGACGGCGCCCGCGCCCAGGTTGAGCGTGCTGCCGGCGTTGCTGGTCAGGAAAGCCCCGGTGGTGAGGGGGCCATCGTTCAGGTTGAGCGTGCCGTCTAGGGTAGCCCCGCTCGTGGCCGAGGTCAGGGTGATGCTCTGGTTGGTGGGGTTGTTGACGGTCGTGTAGGCAGCCACGTTCAGGGCCCCGTTGATGGTCAGGTCAAGGTTGCTCAGCAGTTTGATGTTACCGCCCGAGAAGGTCAGGTTGTTGTACGTATCGCGGGCGGGCAGCTGCACGGCGGCCGTGTAGTCCACGGTGCCGCCGGTAGCCGCCACGAAGGCCGAGTAGTTGCCGGCCGGAAACAAGGCTGAGCCGATGCGCACGGTACCGGTGCCCGTCACGGTATTGAAGTTGTTAGCCGTCGAGGCGCCCAGGTCCAGGATGCCGGTGCCCAGCAGCTGCAAGGTGGCCGCACCCTTATCACCCGCCGTCGAATTGACGAGGTGACCGCTGCGGATAACCACCGGGTTGGCCGCGGTGGGGTAGGTAGTGAGGGCCACAATCGGGTTTGAGCCGTCGGAGTTAGTAGTCCAGGTAGTGGGGTTGTCCCAGCTGGCTCCGCCCGCCTGCCCGGCCGTAGAGTTGCGGCTGTAAAACGTGGGCACGCTGCCAAACTCCGAAGCCTCGCCGCCGGTGTAGTCGCCGTCGAAGTAGGTGGCTTCGGTGTTAATTAAGGTATTAGCCGTTGTGTTTACTGCATAGCCTACAAGCGGCAGGCCATTCTGCGGCACCCAGGCCCCATTCAGGAAGCGGCCCAGCTTGTAGTTGGCTTCGGTGCCGTTCACGTCATTGCCCACGCCATTGTCGATGTAGTTAAATACCTGCGTGACGATAGGCGTGGCGCTAAAACCCGTGCTGCGCACTTTCCAGTAAAAGCTCAGCTCCTTGGCCGCCGGGTCGGTGGTAGAGGGGTGCGCCAGGTCGATGGGCTGCACGGTGAGCGTGCCAGCGGCCGAGTTGGTAGTCACATTCATGCGCACGGGCGTGTACTTGGCCGCCGCGCCAATGGGAAACGTAAAGTCCGAGGCCCCGGCAGGGTAGCTTTTGCGCACGCCTAGGTCGGCCACGATGCCGTTGGTACGAATAAAATTCGTGCTGTTGAAGCCCGTCACCGCGCCAGCCGCAGTATTGCTCAAGCTCAGCAGGTTAGAGCCGATGGTGAGCACACCGCTGGTCAGGGTGAGCACGCCCGTAATTTCCTGGTCGGCTAGGGTGGTGGCGCCCGTGCTATTGTTGAGGATAACGTTGCCAAACTTGCCCTTGCCGTTGCCGTCAATGTTCTGGTTCACGGTGCCAGCCAGCGTGAGGCTCCCCCCCGTGGCGCTGGTGTGGGTGGCCGTGTTCACTACGTCGCCCAGCGCGGTCAGCGTCTGGCCATTGTCAGCCAGCGTGCCCTTGGCAATGGTGAGCGTGCCGATAACGCGGGCGTTGCGGCCCAGCTGCAGGGTGCCGCCGGTTTGGGCGTTGTTCACAACCAAGCCCCCAAACACGGTGAGGTTGCCGGTCGTGGTGCTCGTAATCTGCTGCACCACCGGGCCCTTGCCGGTGAAAATCGTGGTCTGGGTAGCAGTGCCAGGCTGGAAGCCGCCGTTGGCCAGGCCCGTATTGGCCGAAGCGTTGTTGTTCAGCAGGTCGCGGTCGATGCTCAGCCCCAGACCGTTAGCGTTGAAGTAGGCAAAGTTGTTGGAAATGGTCAGCGAGCCTTGCAGCCGCAGTGGGTTCACGCCCGTGAGCAAGCCCGTGTTGGTACTGGTGGCGTCGTTGCCGGCTTCCACCTTCATATCGTAGAGCGGCACCAGCGACTCCACGCTCACTGTGATGTTGCCGGCCACGGTGTTGCCCAGCACCATGGTACCAGCGGTCACCACCGTCGAGTCGGGGCGCAGGTAGAGGTCGGCGATAATGGTAGGGCGGGTGTTGGTGCCGCGCAGGGCCAGCGTGCCGCCGCTCATGCGGAAGATGCTGCCGGAGCCCTGCACTTCAAACAAGCCGCGCTCGTTGTTCTGGTACACTTCGGCGCGGGCGCCGCGAATCTCGACGCTGCCGCCGGTCTGGTCGTAGCGCAGCGAGCCGTTGGTGTTGGCCGTGGTGCGCCGAATCTGGCCGTTCACGTACAGGGTGCCGGCTGGACCCACCCGGATGGTTGGGGCGCCGGCGCTAGCATATTCGAGGTCGTTGCCCAGGCCAGTGGCCGTACCTACGCTCAGCTTACCCTGCAATACCTGGAGCTGGCCGGCCAGCTTCAAGTCCGAAACCGCGCTGGTGTTGTTGGCCGGGGTCGTGTTGTCGGTGGTGGCAGTGGGGCCGGTAGCCACCGTCACGTCGGCGCCTACGGCGTCCACGGTCAGGCCCGCCGTGCTCGGAATCAGGTACGGGCTGTCGGCATTGTGAATGCCGAGCGTGCCCGTCGTCTTGGCGTAGCGCAGTGTGCCGTTAGTGAGTGTGAGCCAACTGCTGGCAGGCGTAGTGAGCGAGCCGGCCACGTCCAGGTTCAGAGTGGCGGCCTGCCCTACCCCCTTGTTCAGGGTTAGGGTGTAAAGGTCGGTGAGGGTGCCGGTAGTGCCGGTGAAATTCGCATTCTGGCCGCCCAGGAAGGTCAGGTTAACTATTCGGCTGGCGCCGAGGTTGAAATCCAGCACGCCGTTGTTAGTCAGCGAGCCGCCGATGGTCAGGGCGTTGGCCACGGCCGTGCCCGTGCTGTTCACGTCAAACTTGGCGTTGGCGTCGATGCGCACGTCGGTGTTGGCGGTCAGGGTGCGGACCACGCCGTTGGGGTAGCGCAAGGTGCCCGCCTGCACCGCGATGAGCGAGTCGGCGCGCAGGTTGCCGCTGGCGGCCGCGCTCAACAGCACTGTGCCCGTGCCGCCCGAGGTGCCGGTTTTCAGCTGCGAGAACACCCGCAGGTCGAGGTTGGGCAGGGTGATAGTGCGGCTGGCGCCGGCATCCAGCGACAAGTTTTTGTATGAGTTCAGCGCCAGCGTAGTCGTGGTAGCGCCGATGGTCGTGGTCGACGTAGCGGGCACCGTAAAATCTTGGTTATTGGTGGTATTAGTGTAGTATTCCACCGTGCCGCCGTTCTCTTGCAGAAAAGAACCAAAGTCGCCACCAGGGAAGGTGGCCGTGGCCCCGCTGGAGCTCACGCGCAGCCGCCCCGAGCCGCCTACTTTGGCATCGGGCAGCGCACCAAAGTTGTGGCCGGTGGTGATGCCTACGTCCATCGTCGAGCCGCGGTCAATCACCAGCGAGCCCGAATTGGCGCCGTTGGCGGCTACCGTCACATTATGATAGATTTTGCCGCTGGCCGAGCCGATAAATACGGGGTTGTTGGCGGCCGGGGCGGCGGTGGCAGCGGCCCCATTGAAGCCGACCGTGCTCCAGGTGGCCGGGGTAGCCCAGGTGCCGCTCGCGCGGCTGTAGTAGGCCGTTACGGTGCCGAAGGCGGCGGGCAGGCCGGCGGTGTATTCACCCTCAAACTGGTTGAGGCTATTGAAATTGATAACGGCAGTGGTGGCCCTTTCCACTACCAGGTTCACATCGGTGTACTGCGGCGTCCAGGCGACGGCGGTAGCGGAGTAGCGGCCGGGCACGTAGCTGGTGAGCGTGCCCGAGGCATCTGTGTTCGTCATAGTGAAGCTCATGTTAATGGCTCCGGAGGGGATGGTGCCAAAGCCCGTGCTACGCACTTTCCAGTAGTAAGCCAGCGAGCCAGCGGTGCCGTTGGTCACGAAGGGGTTGCGGGCGGCCACCGGGCTCACGCTTACCTGGCCGTACTTGGCCAGGGTCGTGGCCAGAGCGAGCTTCACCGTAGCTGGCGCGTACTTAGTGCCCGTGCCCACCTGGAAGACAAAGCTATCGGCTCCGCCGTAGGTTTTTTGTAGGCCCAGGTCGCTCTGGTTACCGGCCGTTTGCACAAAGCATTTGTTGGAAAACACGCCGGAAATTGCGGCATCGCCGGCACCCACATTAGTGAGCGATAGCCGATTGGCCCCAATAGCCAGAATATTCTCGCTGATGAATGTAAGCGCGTTGGCCACGCTCATGTTGGCCGTAAACGTGGCCGCCACCCCACCGGCGGCCACACTGCTGTTGATGTTGAGGTTGCCAAACACGCCCATGTCGTTGCCGCTCACCGTCTGGTTGGTGCTTCCGGCAAGCGTGATGCTGCCCGTGCCGCCGCCGCTGGTGTGCGAGGCCGAGTTGACCATGTTGCCCAGCACGTTGATGGTGCTGCCGTTGTCGCTGAGCACGCCGTTGAGCAAGCTCAGGGTGCCGGCGGCGGCCACGGTGTAGGTTTTGGCCGTGCCGGCCAGCACCAGCGTGCCCGCCGATTTGTCCACCACCCAGTTATAGAACGTGTTGAGGGTAGCCGCCGCGCCGATGGCGCCGTTATTGACTAGCTGCTGGTCCTGGCCGCCGCTGAAAGTCGTGGTGTTGTTGCCGGGCAGGTACTTGCTGCCAGAGGCAATGGTAAGCGTCCCCTGGATGTTCAGGTTTTGTGCGTTGGCGTCAAACGTCGTGGGGTTGGTGCCGTCGATGGTAAAGTTGTTGAGTACCGTCAGGGGCTGCGCCGTCGTGGTAGCCCCGCTGGTGTAGGCGGCGGGCACGGCCACGGCGTCGAGCAGCGCTTTGCTGGTGCCAGCCGCCGCCGCTTTCTTAATGGTGAGGTTCCACAGGGGCGCCGTAGTCAGGATGGTGCCGTTCACGTTGGAGCCGGGCAGTATCACCTCAATCGTACCGCCGGATACGATGGCGTTGTTGGGGTTCACCCCAATATGAAACAAGCCATCAATGCCGTTGGTATTCGGATTTTGCACCCGTAGCGTGCCCCCCGTCATCCGGAAGGCCTGCGTCACGTAAGGAATCGAGAAGCGCGCGAACTGGTCGTTGCCCAGGCGGGCCACCGTGCCTAGGCTCTCAAATGTGCCGCCCGTCATTATAAATGAGCCCCGATGCGTGGCCGAAGTGCTGGACGGCCGGTATTTATTAACCGAAGTAACCCCGCCCTCAATCAGCACCTGGCCATCTTCCCGAATTACCATGGCGTCGGGGGTTTTGGTGGATAGCGTGCCGCTGCTAATGCGGTATGTACCGTAAATGATGAATGCAGAAGCGTTGTCGTTATATATCTGCGCGCCGGCCACCCACAGGGTAGGGCTGGTGGTGGGGGAGCCCAGCTCCCACCAGCCGGAGGCCGGGTCGTTGGCCGGGGAGTTCTCAACGTTACCGTTGTGAATTTTCGCCAGGTAGATATTGCCGCCAAACTTGGCCACGCCGTTAATCAGCACGAGCAGCCGACCGTTGCCGACGTGGTTCAGGCGTAGGTTGCCTTGCGCGGTGCTGCTGGCAGTGCCGGTCACGTTGAGCAGTACCTGGCTGTCAATGCCCTTGTTTACCTGCAAAATATCGAGGTCGGTAGGGCCGTTGCAGGCAAAATTGGCGTCAGTAGCCCCCATGAAATTGAGCAGGGCTACTTGGTTATCATTGGTGGTACCGTTGTGCAGGTTCACCGTGCCCGCGTTGCTAAAGCTGCCACCCGCGTTTAGTGTATGCGAGCCCGTCACGGCCGTGACGCCCAGCGCCGTGCCGGCACCCACCGCAATGTCGCCCTGCACATTAAGCGTGCGGTTAGTGCTGGCCGTTTTGCCTAGGTTAAACGAAACGAGGGGGGTAGCAACCGTAGTGTTGGTGCGCGTCAGCGTCAGGCTGCCCGTTAGCGTTAGCGTATTGTCGAGCTGTGCCGTGTAGGCCGTAGCGGTTGTATTAAGCAGGCGCAGGTTGTTGTATTGCCCCGAAGTTGGCTGCGGCAGCACCGTAAGCCCCGCTGGCCAGTTGTAAAACTCGACGGTGCCGGTATTGGCATCATCAAAGTTGTTATTGCCCATCGCAATGCTAGGGAAGTAAGGCGCACCGATGCGCAGCGTTCCCTGGCCCGAAAGGCTGCTTAGCTGGGCAAACGTCGCGGTGCTCGACGTCAAATCGAGTACCCCACCGCGCTGTATGGTAACCTTGAGCCCCGTAGTAGCGATGGGGTCAGTTACCGATACCACGAAGCTATTCGTCACCACCACATTGTCGTTGGCAGTTGGCACGCGAGAGGCAACTTTGGTCGAGCCCGTAGGGTCGGTGGTCCAAGTATTGCTATTATTCCAATTGCCGCTGGTGCCCCCACCATTGAACGTATACAAGGTTTGCCCAATTGCCAGGTTACTCCAGAAAATAGCAAAAAGTCCAAGTAGGAATGTTTTCATGAAAGGAAAATAATAATGGAAAAAAATAGTAAAAACGCGTTACTGTCTAAATCCAGAAAGGCGAGCTTTATCCTATAGGTACGCAAAGTTTGCACAATTAGCTGGTTATAAAAAATGACACTGGGCAGGGAAAAAGTAAATGAATGATTATCTTTAAACCAGAAAACTTTATCACCTTAAAGTGAAAAAATTAGGCGATAGTTAACCAACATTAGAGTTGAACTATTCTATGAATTGATTAATTCAACTTAGCTGGAAACATTTTTCTGTCGAGCACGGCTGGTTTTGGATGGAGGTCGTTTGGGCGATTAGGCACCACCCCCAACCCACACTTCTAGTACCTAGTAGCTACCCGCGAGTAGTAGCCGCCCGGCGCCGAGTTAGAACTACTGGCGCGAGTGGCGCATCGGGCCGAGTAGTAGCGCCAAGGGGGCATAAAAAGCGCTTGACACAAGGTGCAGAAAACGCTTTTTATGCCCCCTTGGCGCTGAGTGGTTCTAGCCACTGAGGCCGGTAGCCCGTACTTTGTGTTTTCGCCAGCCACTCCCTTCATGTCCGATTTAGCCCCCAAACTCACGCACCTCAACGACGCCGGCCAGCCGGCCATGGTCAACGTCGGTGGCAAAGCCGTTACGGCGCGTGTGGCGCGAGCCCGGGCCCGCGTGCGCCTCGGAGCCGACATTGTGGCCCTGGTGCAGGCCGGCGATTTGCCCACCCGCAAGGGCCCGGTGTTTCAGACGGCCATTATCGCCGGCGTAATGGCGGCCAAAAAAACGGCCGACCTTATTCCCCTCTGCCACCCACTGGGCCTCGATGATTGCCAGGTAAGTATCGAAGTCCTACCCCCCGATTCGCTCCTAATTGAGTGCACGGCCCGCGTGACGGGCAAAACTGGCATCGAAATGGAAGCCCTGACCGGCGCCTCGGTAGCGGCCCTCACGGTGTACGACATGTGCAAAGCCATGTCGCACAACATTGTAATTGAAGAGATTAGGCTACTGGAAAAGACGGGCGGCAAGTCCGACTTCCACCACCAAGACTAAGCCTTTTGCGCACAAAAAAGCCGGTCATGCTTCGCAAAGCATGACCGGCTTTTTTGTGGCTGCGCCCACCCTATGGGTGGGCCGATACCCACACGGTACCGTCTTCGTACTCTTCTTTTTTCCAGATGGGTACAACTTCCTTTAGCGTGTCGATGATGTATTGGCAGGCGGCAAACGAGTCGGCGCGGTGCGGCGTCGACACGGCTACGACTACCGCCACATCGCCTATTTCAAGGGTGCCGTGGCGGTGCGTCACGGCTACCTGGCGCAGCATGGGCCACTTTTCCTGGGCCATTTCGGCCACGCGGCCGAGCTGGTGCACCGCCATGGGGGGGTAGGCCTCGTAGTGCAGGCGCACCACGCGGCGGCCGTCGCTGCGGTTGCGCACCGTACCGATGAAGGCATTGACGGCCCCGGCCTCATCCGATTCGGCGGCTTGCAGCACGGCAGGTACGTCGATGGGCTGGTCGGTGAGGGCAATGTGGTGCATGGTTTTTGATTTTGGTAAGAACTAGCAAGAACGTCATGCTGCGCTTCGCGCAGCATGACGTTCGTCTCTACTAATTAGTAGAATAGGTATTGCCCTACCCCCCACTTACGGGTGGAATAAGCGCAATTTCGTCGCGCTCGTGCAGGGCCACGTCCTCGGCAGCGTATTCATTGTTGACAGCTACGGCCAAGCTGCGCAAGCCAGCCAGCGCCGGATATTGAAGGCGCAAGTCAGCGAGCAACCCAGCCGCCGACTGGCCAGCGGGCACCGTGAGGTCGAGCGACGACTTCCCCACGATTTCGCGGGCAATGCCAAAAAGGGCGATGGTAAGGTTCATTTTTCCAATTATGCAGTGAGTAATTGGCAGCAAATACTTATCACCGGATAACTACTTACTGCTACCTAAAATTTAACCGCCAATCGTGGCCATGCTCTCAAAATTGAGTTGGTGCACGGGGCGCAGGCGCTCGGCCTCGAAGCCGTTGGCGGCGCGGTGGTAGAAGGCTTGGCTCAGGGCCTGGGCGATTTCCTGGTCGGTAGCGCCCCCGCGCAGCATGGCGCGCAGGTCGAGCACGCCTTGGTCGTAGAGGCAAGTTTTGATGCCACCTTCGGCGGTGAGGCGCAGGCGGTTGCAAGTGCCGCAGAAAGTGCGCGAATAAGCGGCAATGATGCCTACCCGGCCCTGGTGGCCGGCGATGGTATACTCGTCGGCAGTGGCCCCGGTGGCGGTGTAGGCCGGCACGAGCGCGCCGAGGTGCGCCTCTAGGTGCTGCCGAATGCGGCGGTGGTTCCAGGGCAGCGACTCGGGCGTGGCCACGTGGCTACCCCCGTTGAAAGGCATTTCTTCAATAAAACGCACTTCTACCGGCAGGTCGCGGGTGAGCTCGGCCAGCGGCACCAGGTCCTGAATATTACGGCCATCCATCACGACGGCGTTGATTTTCACTTGAATACCCGCATCGAGCAGCGCGTAAAATGTGCGCATTACCTGTGGCAACTCGTCGCGGCGCGTTATCTCAAAAAAGCGCTGCCGGTCGAGGGTATCGAGGCTGAGGTTCACGGCCTTCACGCCGAGGCGGGCCAGGGTAGGCACGTGCGGCGCGGTGAGTACGCCGTTGGTGGTGAGGCTCAGGTCGTCGAGGCCAGGTAGGGCGGCCAGGCGCTCCATAAAGGGCACTAGGTCGCGCCGCACGAAAGGCTCGCCGCCAGTGAGGCGCACCTTGCGCACGCCCAGGTGAGTCATTATTTCGACCAGGCGCAGCATTTCTTCATAGCTAAGCAACTCGTGCTTAGGCATATATTTAATGCCTTCTTCGGGCATGCAGTAGAAACAGCGCAAGTTGCAACGGTCCGTAACGGCCAGGCGCAGGTATTCTAGCGGCCGGCCATGGGCGTCGTGCAGCGTGGTTGGCAAAGTAAAACTGCTCATGCGGATAACTAAGTAGACCAGCCAAGCCGGTCATTGCATTACCCTAAACACCGCCCGTGTGTTTTCATTCCTTCTAAATTTTTTAGCGCTATGTACAGCAAAATATAGCGCCAACCTGGCGGCCTGGCCTCACGCTACCGGCACATGCTAGCTTCGGCCCAGGCCCTACCCCCCTCAAAAACCCGGATACTCTTCTAGCCCACCGCTGAGGGTTTGCAGATTAGCAAACCCAAAGTCGCGCTGGAGCAGCTCCACGGCTTTGGCACTGCGCACGCCGCTTTGGCAATACACCACCACTGGGCGGGTGCGCGGCACCTCGGCGGCGCGAGCGGCTAGCTCGGGCAGCGGCAGCAGCAAGGCACCGGGCAAGTGGCGGCGCTGGTACTCGAGGCGGCCGCGCACATCGAGCAGCAGGGGCGGCTCGGCGGCGGCTAGTAGCGCCTGCAAGTCGCTGGCACTAATGGCCGTTGCCAATGGCAGCGCCGGGGCACAGCTGGCATCGAAGTAGTCGGCGGGGTTCGCCGAGTCGAGGTTGAGAAGGCTCTGCACCGGGTCGCGCCGGAAGCGCAGGGTGCGGCTTTGAAAGCTAAGCGTGTCGAGTATCCAGAGGCGGCCGCTGAGCACGTCGCCCAGGCCGAGCACTACTTTCAGCGCCTCGGTGGCCTGCACCGTGCCAATGAGGCCAGGCAGCACATTGAGCACGCCGGTGGTGTTGCAGTCGGGTGCTTCGGCGGCGCTCGGCGGCTCGGGAAACAGGCAGCGGTAGGTAGGCCCACCCTGGTAATTGAACACCGATACCTGGCCTTCAAACTTGTAAATGGCGCCCGACACCAGCGGCCGGCCCAGGCTCACGCAGGCATCGTTGAGCAGGTAGCGGGTCGGAAAATTGTCGGAGCCATCGACCACCACATCGTACGCCGCTACCAGCTCGCGTACGTTGGCGGGGCTTACGCGCACGGCGTGTAACTCATACGTCACCAAATCGTTGAGGCGGCGCAGGGCGCGGGCAGCGGCTTCTACTTTCAGCTGGCCCACGTCGGCGGGGCCATAGAGAATTTGGCGGGGCAGGTTGGTCAGCTCCACTTGGTCGGCGTCGGCCAGGCCAAGCGTCCCTACCCCCGCCGCGGCCAGGTACTGCAAAATAGGGCAGCCCAGGCCGCCCGCACCAATTACCAGCACGCGGGCCTGGCGCAGGCGCTGCTGGCCGGCTTCGCCGATTTCGGCCAACTGGAGGTGGCGGCGGTAGCGCTGGCGCTCGGCGGCAGAAAAGTCAGACATACTAAAACGCAGTAGAGACGCCAATTTTTGCGTCTTATCGTTGAACAATAAACCTCCCCAAAAGTGGACGGTTCCAACGACAAGACGCAAAATTTTGCGTTTCTACCTTTCGTAACCAGTTATCTTACAACCCGTAAGTAACGGCCAAATAATATAAGCCGCCCACGCTGGGGCCGCCCAAGTACGACACGTAGTATTGGTTGAGCACGTTGCTGGCGCCCAGCTTAAACCGCACTTGCGCGGCGGGCACGCGGTAGCTCACCTGCGCATCAAGGGTGCTGTAGGCGGGCACGGTGCCATTCACGAGAAAGGTTTGGGAATAGTAGCTGATTTGGTGGCGGAAATTCAGCCCAAAACCCACGTTGCCAAACACGTTTTCGTTGGCCAAGCTTAGGTTGTAGGCCCAGCGCGGGGTGTTGAAGCCATCTTCGAGGCCGTCGCCGTTTTCGGTACGGTCGAGGCGGGTATAGGTGGAGTTGCCGCCGGCCAAAAAGCCGCGGCCCACGTCGTAGCGCAAGCCGGCCGAGCCGCCGTAGTTGTACACTTGGCTTTGCGAGTTCGTCCAGAGGCGGTAGCGGGCCTGGCCGGCGCGGGCATTAAGGGCCGTGGCCACGGCGTTGAGGTTATCGCCGCTCACGGGCACGTAGGTAGCGGGCAGCGGGTCCTGGATGGTGGTGCCGCCCGTGGTGCTGGCAATGGGCACGTAGGCCTCTACTTGCGCGATAAAATCGCGGTACGAGTTGTAGTAGAAATCGACATCGACCAGCAGGCGACCCTGCGGCCCAAATGCTGCCTTGTAGCCCACTTCCAATGACTTGATATACTCCGGCTTGAGGTAGGTGTAGGGCGTTTTAACGAGCGTGCCCTGGTTGGCCAGAATAGCCGCCTGGCGCTTCTGGGCCGTGGTTTGGGCCGAGGTATTGGCGTTGATGGCCGCCGTCACGGCCGTGTTGAAAGCGTCGATGCTGCTGCGCAGGTAGCTGTTTTCAAACACGCCGTTCGACATCACCCGCAGGCCGCCAATGCGCTTCACCTGCCCGCTGTTCACGTTGGAAAAACCCTCGAACAAGCTCGGGAACCGGTAGCCGCTCTGGTAGCTGAGGCGGAAATTCTGGCGCTGCGTGGGCGAAAACACGGCCGTGAAGCGCGGGTTAAATTTCACGTCGAAGTAGTCGTTCTTATCTACCCGCAGCGTGGCCGTGAGGCGCAGCATCTCGTTGAAAAGCCGGCCGCCGGCCTGCACAAAGCCCCCAGTTTTGGAATAGGTAAGGTTGTCGTTGAGCGCGTCTTTGCCGGGGTTGGGGTTCACAAAGTAGTTGCCGTCGGGCACCACGATGTAGGTGCGGTGGTCGGCGCCGGCCAGCAGGTCGAGGCCCGCGGGCAGCGCACTGCCGCGGCGCCGCAGGGCTTCGGCGATGTTTACCTGGGCCTCGCCGTGCAGCAGGCTGGCGCGCACGCGCAGGGCGGCACCCACGTCCCAGTTGTTAATGTCTTGCAGCTGGCTCAGGCGCTGGTTGAAGGACTCGGTGCCGGGCTGGAGGCGGCCAGCGTCGGCAGCGGTGCGAGCCGTGGCCAGCGCGGCGGCTACCCCCTGCCCACTGGCCGAGGCCGCGTTCCAGGCGTTGGTGAAATCCGTATTCCACACGGCGTCCGTCTTGTAGCTGCGGTCGATGTTCTCGCCCATCGAGCGCAGGTTGTAGCTTTTGCCGGTGTTTTCCTGGGTGAGGTAGGCGCGGGCCTGCACCACGGGCGAGGTAAACGTGAGGGCGTGCTGCTGCAAGAGGTAGTCTTGCAGCCGGAAGCGGTTCGAGCGCTGGTACACGTTGTCGAAGCTGGCCACGCGGTAGGTGTAAGCCAGCTCTACCCCCGGCCGGAAGCGGTAGTGCAGCGCCGCATCAGCCTTGAGGGTCTGCACGTTATAGTCTACCAGGTCGCGCTCGTTGTAGCCAGTGCGGGCCACCGAATACTGCTTGCCGCCCAGCGTGAGCGTGGTGCGGTCCGACGACTCGTTGCCGTAGCGGTTCACCTGGTCCTGGGCCGGGTTGTCGGCTCCAAACAAGCCAACGGTCGAGTTGCCGGTGGGGTTAATGTCGGTCTGGTCGTTGGCTACCCAGTCGTAGGCGCGCAGGTAAGTGCCGTTTACTTTGAAAGCTAACTTATCTGGTATCAGCACTTTTGCGTAGCGCACGCTGGTTTCGGAGTAGCTTTTCACCGTGGAGCCGTCCTGGCCAAACGTCTTCACGTTGGGGTCGTTGAGGTGGTTGATGCCCGTTTGCTGGCGCACGCTCAGCCCCTCCGAATTGAAGGGATTCTTAGTGGTGAAGTTGGCCAGGCCATTAATGGCGTTGAGGCCATAGAGCGCGGCAGCAGTGCCGGGCACAATCTCCACATTGTTAATGTCGAGGTCGCTCGGCCCCAGCACGTTGCCAATAGGCCCGCCGATGTGCGGCGCCTGGTTGTCCACGCCATCTACGAGCTGCGCGAAACGCACGTTAGTAGTATTGGTGAAGCCCCGGGCGTTAATCACCTTGAAGCCAATGCTGGGCGTAATCACCTGCACACCTTTGAGGTGCTCGATGGCATCGAAAAACGACGGCGCAGGCGTGAGGCGAATGGCGCGGGCGTTGAGCTTTTCTACCGTCACCGGCGATTGCAAAAAGCTCTCCTCTACTCGCGAGGCCGACACCACCACCTCGTTCAGGTCGGAGTGCAGCGTATCCTGGGGGGTAGGGCGGCGCGGGAGTTTAGTAGTCTGAGCCACGGCGGTTTGGGCCAGCGCCAGCACCGACACACAAGCCAACGAGCCGCGCAAAATGCGTAGCCTCTGTTTCATAGATTAAGTTTTATTTATCAATCAAAAAGGCGGTCCTGCTGAGCTGGCCGAAGCATCTTGCTCGCCTCGTCCAATGGTCTTGGTTACTGCTGCACGCGAGATGCTTCAGCCAGCTCAGCAGGACCACCTTCTGGGGTTATATGCCTCATTATGTGCTTTATCTATTGCACCTTCACTACCCGCAGGCTCGTGACTTGGCGGACCCAGCGGGCGGGCTTTTTTTCGAGCGGCACGATGAGCTGGTAGGGGCCGTCGTGGGGGGGTAGGGGCTGGCCGTCGCGGCGGTCAGCGAGCAGGATGGTTTGGGGCGAAAAATCAACGTCGATTTCGGGCAGCGCGAACACGGCTTGGTAGCCGTCGGCGGCGGTGGCCAGCACTGCCTCGGCCAGCACCTGGCCGTGAATACCCTTGCCCTCGGGAGCGCCGGCGAGGTGCAGCACTTCGCGCAGGGCCACGCCGCGGTACACGTGCTGCTTGCCTTCCTTGTCGGTGGTTTTTTGCTCGATGTGGGGCAGGGCCGCTAACTCGGCCGCCGTGAAAGTGCGGGGCGTGGTTACCAAGCCTTCAAGGCGCAGGGTAGCGGGTGGGGCAGCAGGAGCTGCCTGGCCATAAGCGTTTGGCAGTGTAGCCATTGCCAAGCCAGCCCCGAGCGCGGCGGCCAGCAAATGCCGGCGGCCGGCGATAGAAAGTAGCATTTGGGAAATAAAAACTTCGTTATGTTCGGGCAAATATAACGGTAGTTTTCCCGGAATGTTTGGCCTTTTTTTAAGTGGGCCGCTGCTTTTTACTGGTACAGTCGAGCTGTCTCGGCAGCCAGAAACGCCTCGAACCGCTCTTGCATAGCCCGAAACTCGGCCACTGCTTGCGCACCGGCCGGCGTGAGGGCCGCCCCGCCGCCGTGGGCGCCGCCGGCTTGCGCGCCCACCAGCGGCTGGCGGGCCTGCGTATTCATAGAACTCACTAAATCCCAGGCCTTTTTGTACGACATACCCATTGTTTTAGCGGCCTTCGAGATGGAGCCCGTAGCCTGGATGTGCTCTAGTAATTCGAGCCGACCGATGCCCAGAAAACGGTCGGCGGGCCCTTCTATCCAGAGGCGGCCATTGGCGCGAAAGGCTTGGTTTTCGGCAAAAAGCTCGTGCATGGTGGGGTAGTAAAGTGCAGCGAAGGTGTACGCAGCGGCGGGGGTAGGGTAGCAAAAGTACCCGCCTGCCACAAGGCAAAGCCAGCGGCGGGCACAACCCTCCCCCCACCCAGGCTAGTATAGCCAGCTAGCTAACGGATAAATCAACCGCTTTTTATCAAGTAGATTACGATGGATTACGATGTTATCGTGGTGGGAGCCGGTAGCGCGGGGCTAAGCGCAGCACTTACGCTGGGCCGCTGCCGCCGCCGGGTGCTGGTAGCCGACGGCGGGGCCCCGCGCAATGCGCCGTCGGGCGGGGTGCACGGCTTTTTGTCGCGCGATGGTATTCGGCCGGCCGAGCTGCTGCGCCTGGGCCGCGAGCAGCTGGCCCCCTACCCCACTGTGGAAGTGCGCGAGCTTAAAATAACCAAGCTTACCAAGCAGCCGCACGGGTTTCGGGCCGAAGGCAAAACTGCCCAGGGCCACGCCTGGACGGGTACGGCGCGGCGCGTGCTGCTAGCTACGGGCGTCGAGGATGTGCTGCCGCCGCTGCCGGGCTTCCGCGAGCTGTGGGGCTCGGGCGTGCTGCACTGCCCGTATTGCCACGGCTACGAGGTGCGCGACCAGCCGCTGGCCGTATATGGCCGCGGCAAGGCGGTGGTAGGCTTGGCGCTGCTGCTCACCAACTGGAGCCAGGATGTGGTGGTGGTAACCGACGGCCCCGGCCACCTCACCGATTATGCCCGCCAGCGCCTGCGCCGCCACCACATTTTGGTGCGCGAAGAAGTGGTGGCCCGCCTCGTGGGCGGCCCCTTAGGGTTGCGCTGCGTCGAGTTTACGGATGGCACGTACCTCGAGCGTACGGCGCTGTTTCTGCACGCGCCGCAGGAGCAGCGCAGCCCGCTGGCCGCCGAGCTAGGTGCGCGCATCACGGGGAAGGGTGCGGTGTGGGTCGATAAAAATGCGCAAACCACCGTGGTTGGTCTTTATGCGGCCGGCGACACGGCACCCGGCCAGCAGCAGGCGCTACTGGCTGCTGCCACGGGTGCCAAAGCTGCCATCTGCCTCAACGAAGCGCTGACCAAAGAGCAACGCGCGTGAAAGAACACGTACCAGTGCGCAGCGAGAACGTCGTGCTGAGCTGGCCGAAGCAGCTCGCATGCAGCAGTATTTCATGCCCGTTGCAACGGAGCGAGCAAGGGGTTTCGGCCAGCTCAGCACGACGTTCTCTTGGCCGACACTTGTACTACCCTACCCCTCCCTAGCCAGCCAAGCGTGAGCGGCGGCTTCGTCGGTGAAGGTGGCAATTTCGCAATCCGTATCAGCGGCCGATACAATGGCCGTGACGGCCTGCCCAGCCCGCAGCGGCGACACCAGAAAGGCCAGGCGCACGGCCTCGGGGTAGCGGCCGCGCAGGGAAGGCGCAAACACCGCCCCGAACCACGCATTAACGGTAGGCTCGGTGAGGTCTTCGCGGCGGCGCAGGTCGAGCAGCCAGCGGCCACAGGCGGCGGCATCGGCGGCGGCCAGCACCGCTTCGTAGCCGGCGCGCAGCTCGGCGGGCGTCACTTCGCGCTGCCAGCGCGCAATAAGCGCCGGCAGGTCGGGGCGGTGCAGCAGGTCGAGGCCGTGGAGGTGCATAAGATAATAAGCTCGGCCTTAGCGGGCGTGTCTGCAATATAGGCCGCTTTCGCCTACCCCCCGGCATACCTTTGCCGATAGTGGCGGTTAGTATTTTTTGTTTGATTTTGTTTTAGTTGCCTATGAGCCCGAGTGTGCCCCCAGTTGTTCCCCACGACCCCTACGCCGCGCTGCGGCTCCCCGATTTTCGCCGCTACGTCACGGCCCGCGCCCTATTTTCGGTGGCTACCCAAATTCAGGGGGTAGTCGTAAGCTGGCAGATTTTTAAGCTCACCAACGACCCGCTGGCCCTGGGCCTCATTGGCTTGGCCGAGGCGATTCCGAGCATCACCGTTTCGCTCTACGCCGGCCACGTGGCCGACTCGGTGCGGCGCAAGCGCATTGTGGTGCCAGCGGTAATAGTGCTGGTTTTGTGCGCCGTTACGCTGTGGTGGCTGGCGCACCCGCTGCAACAGCTCCTGCTGGAGCGCGGGCGCATCAACCTCACGGCCTTTCACGCCACGGTGGTATGGCCGCTCTACCTGGTCATTTTTGTCAGTGGCATTGCGCGGGGTTTTCTCAGCCCGGCGCTGTTTGCCTTTATGCCACAGCTATTGCCCGACCGCAGCTTTCTACCTAATGCTATTACCTGGAACTCAACCACCTGGCAAGCATCGGCGGTGTTGGGGCCAGCCATCGGTGGGCTGCTGCTCGTGAACCTGAGCATCGAGTTTGCCTACGGCGTCGATACCGTGCTGGAGGGGCTGGCGCTGCTGTTGTTTATCAGCATTGCCAGCCGCGAACTACCCCCCATCGAAGGCGAGCGGCTGAGCTTGGGCGAGAGCATCACGAGTGGTATCAAGTTCATTTTCAGCAACCAGCTAGTGCTGGCGGCCTTGTCGCTCGATATGTTTGCGGTGCTCTTTGGGGGGGCGGTAGCCTTGCTGCCCTTCTTTGCGGCCAATGTGCTAAAGGCCGGCCCCAGTGCCTTTGGCTACCTGCGTGCCGCCCCAGCCGTGGGCTCGGTGCTCATGGCTATCTTCCTTACCTTCTCGCCTTTGCGCAGGGGGGCGGGGCGCAAAATGCTGTGGGCCGTGGCTGGTTTTGGGGCAGCTACGGTGGCGTTTGCGCTATCTACCAACCTGTACCTATCGCTATTTATGCTCTTCCTGACCGGCGTGTTCGATTCCGTGTCCGTAATAGTGCGCTCGACGCTGGTGCACACCTACACGCCCGAGTATATGAAGGGGCGCGTATCGGCGGTGAACAGCATTTTCATCGGTTCCAGCAACGAAATTGGCAGCTTCGAGAGTGGCACGGCGGCCAAGCTCATCGGCACGGTGCCGAGCGTGGTATTTGGCGGGGTTATGACGATGGCCATTGTGGCCTTCACCGCCTGGCGCGCCGACCAGCTGCGCACCCTAGAGATGGGCGCCAGCAAAAAGTAGGCGAACGAAACTCAAAAGAACGTCATGCTTCACTAGTGAAGCATGACGTTCTTTTTGCATTACTACTTACTTAGTTTTAAATAACTTAAGCCGCATAATTTTCACAAGCATTCACGCATTCTTGGCAAGCTTGGGCACACTGCTGGCAGTGGTCGTGCGGGTGCTTGGCACACTCGTCGTGGCACTTTTGGCAAACCTCAATGCACTCCTTGATAAGATGCGGGGCGTGGGGCGAGTTACGGGCGATGAGCGCGGCCGTGAGCCGACAGATGTCGGCACAGTCGCGGTCGGTGCGAATGCAGGGCACCATCATGGCGATGTCTGGCTCTACGAGGCAGGCGTCGGCGCAGTATTCGCAGGCGACCACGCAGCGAGCCAGGACATTGAGGAGGGAATAATATTCGACGGGCGCGTTTTTCATAGCGGTAATAAGGCAAGTGCCCGGCCACAGCGGCCGGGCACTTG
Source organism: Hymenobacter ginkgonis (assembly GCF_009755225.1). GTDB lineage: Bacteria > Bacteroidota > Bacteroidia > Cytophagales > Hymenobacteraceae > Hymenobacter > Hymenobacter ginkgonis. The sequence continues at coordinate 893,183 of NZ_WQKZ01000002.1, read as the reverse complement.
CCTTATACGCACCACCGGGGGTAGGGCAGTATAACATACGGGCAGCCAACGTATAAAATCAGGGGCTCATTGACAAACAGCCCAAATTATGCACGCTGGCTGCCCGAACCTTGCGGGCGGGCAGCCCCACTGCCGCCTGGGTTTGCGCGTTTAGATGAGCAGTTGCTTAACATTCGCTGGCATGAAACCCCCGACCCTATTGCGCTGGCTGGCCGCTGTGCTGCTCGCTACCCCCGCCCTGGCCCAACACCGGCACACCCCCGGCATGGCCATGCCGGCAGATACCACTCGCGCCCAGCCTACCCCCGGCCCGCAGCCCATGGCAGGCATGAGCGGCCCGGAGATGGGCAGCCCGCGCATGAGCCATGCCTATTCGCGCCATTTGCCGATGGCGCGCAATGGCTCGGGCACCGCCTGGCAACCCGACCAGACGCCGATGTACATGTGGATGCAGCACCAGGGCCCCTGGATGCTGATGTACCACGGCAGCGCTTTTGGCCGCTACACCAGCCAGAACTTCAACCACGCTAGTGGCCGCGGCCACGCCAACGCCGTGGACGGCCCCAACTGGCTGATGGCCATGGCTCAGCGCAACGTAGGGGAGCGCGGCTTGCTGAACCTGACCCTCATGGTGAGCCTCGACCCGCTCACGGAAACGCGCGGCGGCTACCCCCTGCTTTTTCAAACGGGTGAGTCGTATCGGGGCCAGCCGCTCATCGACCGGCAGCACCCGCACGACTTAGTTTCGGGGCTGAGCGTGGGCTATACGTATGCTTTCTCGCCAGCTGTGGACCTAACGGCCTACCTCGGCTACCCCGGCGAACCGGCCATTGGGCCGGCGGCCTTTATGCACCGCATTTCGGCCATGCCAAACCCCGACGCCTCCCTGGCCCACCACTGGACCGATGCCACGCACATTACCTTTGGGGTGGCCACGCTGGGCCTGCGCTACAAGCAGTTGAAGCTGGAAGGCAGCAATTTTACGGGCCGCGAGCCCGACCAATACCGCTACGATTTTGACCGGCCCCGCGCCGACTCGTGGGCCGCCCGCCTGAATTGGAACCCTACCCCCTCGCTGGCCTTGCAGGTTAGCCGCGCCTTCATTAAAAGTCCCGAAGACCTGCACCCCGCCGAAAACGTGACCCGCACTACGGCCTCCATCCTGCATAGCCACAGCTGGGGCGAGCGGCACTATAGCGCGTCGTCGCTTATTTGGGGCATGAATGAGGGCCACACTGCCCGCCCCGAACACGCCGTGCTGGCCGAAACTAACCTTACGCTGGGCCGGCCCACTTTCTACGGCCGCTACGAGTTTGTGCAGAAAGACAGCGAGGAGCTAAGTTTTTTTCCTTCTACCCCGCCTACCGAGCCGCTGCGGAGCCGCGTTTTCAATGTGCATGCGCTCACCGTGGGCGCCAGCTACCGCTTCACTACCCTCGGCGGCCCGCACGGCCCCGAGCTGAGCGTAGGCGGCCAGCTCACGGGTTACTTCATTCCGCAGGATTTGCAAAACGACCGCTACTACGGCGTGGTTGGCTACGTAGGGCCGGGCTACGGCCAACTGCCGCTCTCGGCCTCCATGTACGTGCGCCTTAATGCGCCCTGGATGCGGCCGATGTAGCCCGGCACAGCCAGAACAATGCGGCCGGGCTTTTAGCGTTGGGCGGTGGCACAGCCGGCTACCAGCACCACTAATTGCCTGGCGACTCGCGGTTGTACTCGGATGCTATTTGACATTGCTACCCTCTTGCTTTGGGGCCTGCTCTGGGGCCTGCTGTGTTTGGTTTTGGGCGCGCCGCGCCTGGTGGTGGCGCCCCGGCTACTGGGCTTAGCAGCAGCAGCTTGCGCGCTGCACGCCCTGGTGCTTGTGCTACCTTCTTTTACCTACTGGGCCCTAGCGACTGGCTTCACCCTACCCGCCAGTTGGACCAACCCCCTCTACCACCCCGTAACCTGGACCAACAAAGTAGCGGGCCTGCTTTTGTCGGCCGGTTTGGTATATGGCCTGCGCTGGGTAAAGCCAGCCGAAGCGGGGCTCAAGCGGCCTCAGGCCCTGCGGGCTGTGGCACCGGTAGTAGTCGCTAGCGTGGCCCTGGTTTTTGCGGATGCTTATTTTTCGCGGCACGCATTCACTCACCTGTGGTGGAACGAGCGCGTGTTTTTTGCCCTGGTGCCCGGCTTAGAGGAAGAACTATTCTACCGGGGCGTATTGCTGGGGCTGCTCAGCCGCGTGTTTCCCCGCACTATTTCCCTACCCGGCACCCGCACCAGTTGGGGCGGAGTAGTGGGGATATTGCTGTTCGTGCTGGGCCACGGCCTCAAGTTTCCGGGCAACATATGGCTGCCGCTGGCCGATGGCTCCGGCGTACAGCTACTGCCCTACTGGTGGGCGGGGCTGCTCCGCTTTTCGCTCACCGACGTAGTGTTTCAACTAGTGATGGGTACGCTGTTTTTATGGGTTCGCGAGCGCACCGGGTCAGTGTGGGCTGCCGCCGCCACGCATTGCCTGATAAACAGCACTTTGCTAGTCGGGCACCTGCTAAGCTAAATGGTAGGCTTACTTGGTAGGCCCTGGCCCATCCACCCACAGCAGCAGTGCTTCCGACAGCGGGCTCACGTCTAAATCAACCAATCGCACGCCGTAGCGCAGCTCCCCATTCTCCTCTATTTCGCGGCTACCCAAGCTGATAACACGCCGCAGCCGCTGCGCATTGCGCCAATCGTGCAGCGCTATAGCATCGGCGCAGGCAAAGGCAGTGGCCGGAATGCCGTAGCCCACCAGCAGCGGCCCGCTATCTACGTCGCCCGCACCGGTGGTATAGTCGCCGGGCAGCTCGCGGTACAAGCGCAATACGCCCAGATTGGTGCTCTGCGCCGCCTGGTAGCGCTGGTACTGCTGCCGGGCAAAAGTTGAATCGAACCGCGCCAAAAACCAGATACTCCAGCCAAGCATCGAGCCGCGGGGCCCTTCTCGAACACGCCCCTGCGCATCAGTCTGCGACGCCAGCAGGCCGGTAGCGGGGTCGAGCCAGCGCCCCTTGGCTAGTGCCACCCAGCGGCGACCCGCCGCGGCGTAGGTGCTACCTGTGAGGTGGCTGTGCAGGGCCAGCGAGGCCAGGGCCACTGTGTTGTCGGGTACCCAGCGCAGGTGGGGGTAGGAGGTCAGGTTACCCTCGGTGGCCTGCTCATAGCGCCGATACAGCCTAGCCGACAGGGTATCGTGCAGCGCCTTATAGGGCGACGACGCCACTAATTGCCGGTGGCAACCCAGCATCAGGTTGAGGTGGCCAAGGTAGAGTACTGAACTAGGCAACGTGTCGCCGGGTGCTACTGGGGTAGGCCTATCGGCTGCGAAAGACTGGCGGATAGGAGCCCCTAGTACCTGCTGGATAGCCAAACCAATGTATTCAGCGGCCTCGGGCCGCAAACTGGGGTCATGCTCCGCTAAGCTAGCCAGCGCATAAGTCGTGAACGATAAAGTGAATAGTCCCCACTCTGAGTTTTGCTGAATAAGGCCTCCCAGCGCCGTACCCGGTCCGCTGCCTTCGCGCATTATACGCTCTAGGTAGGCCAGCCGCAGGCGTACGTGAGGTGGGCGCGGTGGGGTATAGGTAGGGCGGCTATAGCTAGCCCAGGCGCACCCCAGTACAACCAATAATAACAGCCAGCGCCAGCGTGGTTTCATGTAAGTAGTTCACAAAAAAAACGTCCTGCTGCGCGAAGCTTAGCAGGACGTTCTCAATAGCATCTGTTTACGCTATACCAAACCCTTGGCTACCAAGTATTCAGCAATCTGCACGGCGTTGGTGGCGGCGCCTTTGCGCAGGTTGTCGGCCACAATCCACATGTTGAGGGTGTTGGGCTGGGTATCGTCGCGGCGCAGGCGGCCCACTAGCACGGCGTCGCGGCCGTGGCTGTCTTTGGGCATGGGGTAGCTGTTTCGGCTGGGGTCATCCACCAGTTCTACCCCCTCGGTGTGGCGCAGAATGTCGCGCACGTCGTCGAGGTCAAAATCCTGGGCAAACTCGATGTTCACCGACTCGGAGTGGCCGCCCATCACGGGCACCCGCACGCAGGTAGCGGTCACGCGGATGCTGTCGTCGCTCATGATTTTTTTGGTCTCATTCACCATTTTTAGCTCCTCCTTGGTGTAGCCATTCGGCTGAAACACGTCGATGTGGGGCAGCACGTTTAGGTCAATGGCGTGGGGGTAGGCGGCGTTGCTCACGGCCTGGCCGGCGCGCTCCTCCATGAGTTGGTCCACGGCTTTTTTACCGGTGCCGGTTACGCTCTGGTAAGTGCTCACCACGATGCGCGCGGCGTGGTATTTTTTATGCAAATCATTCAGCGCCACCACCATCTGAATGGTCGAGCAATTGGGGTTGGCGATAATTTTATCGTCCTTGGTAAGCTCGTGGGCATTCACCTCGGGCACTACTAGCTTCTTGCTGGGGTCCATGCGCCAAGCCGACGAATTATCGACCACCGTGGTGCCTACTTCGGCAAATTGGGGGGCAAACTCCAGCGACACACCGCCGCCGGCCGAGAAAATGGCGATGGCTGGCCGCGCCGCAATGGCAGCTTCCATGCTCACCACGGGGTAGTCTTTACCTTGAAAATGAACCAACTGGCCTACCGATTTGGCCGAAGCCACGGGGAGTAATTCGGTAACCGGAAACTGGCGCTCGGCGAGCACTTTCAGCATTTCGGTGCCCACCAGGCCGGTGGCACCCACAACAGCAATCTTCATGAGGGTAGCAGTTAATCAGCACGTTAAACGGGCGGCTTCGCGCCGGCCGGTGCCGGGCAAATGTCGGGATAAATTCGTTACTTGGTCGTTAAATCTGCACTCTGCTATTTCTGAATGAAGCATTTTTACGTAGTATTTTTTACCTTCCTGCTGTTCTTAACGCGGGCCGCGCAGGCCCAACTTGCCGAAACTTTTGCCGACGGCAACTTCACTCAAAACCCGGCCTGGACTGGCGATGTGGGCAGCTTCGTGGTCCCCAACCAAGTGCTGCAAAGCAATGGCCCGGCCGTTACGGGCACTCAATTACAACTCGTTACGCCGTGCCAGGCCAGCACCGGTACTACCTGGGAGTTTTGGGCCAACCTCAAGCTGGCCACCTCCGCCAGCAACCTCGCCGACGTGTGGCTGCTGGCCTCGCAAGCCGACCTTAAAAGCCCCGCTACCAAAGGCTATTTCGTGCGCCTGGGTGGCACCGACGACGAGGTGAGCCTCTTTCGCAAGGACTCGGCCCGCGCGGCCACCGTCCTCATCGACGGCCAAAACGGCACCCTCAGCTCGACCACCAACAACCTCGTGCGGGTGCGCGTAACGCGCTCGCTACAAGGGCAGTGGACCCTGGCCCGCGACCCTACCGGCGGCCGCAACTTTGTGGCCGAAGTCGCCACGCCCACCGACAACACCCACCAACGCAGCGCCGTGGTGGGCGTATCGCTGCTGTACTCGTCGGCCAATGGCAAGAATTTTTACTTTGACGATATTTCGGCCACCGACCCTACCCCCCCGCTGCTGACCAAGGCCGTAGCCGCAGATGCCCGCACGCTCGACGTCGTGTTTAACGAAGCCGTGGACCCCGCCACAGCTGCCCAGCCGGCGCACTACCGGCTAGGCACAGGGGTAGGGCCAGCCACGGCCACCGTGTCGGCGCTAAATCCGGCGGTAGTGCGGCTCACCTTTGGGCAAGATTTTTTGAGCGCTAACACCTTGGAAGTGCGGCAGCTAGCCGACTTGTATGGCAACGTGGCCACCGGGCCGCTCACGGCCGCCTTCGGCGGCGTGCCGGTGGCTCCGCGGGTGGGCGAGCTACTGATTACGGAGATTATGGCCGACGAAACGCCCGTGGTGGGGCTACCTGCCTCGGAGTTTATCGAGCTGTACAACCCCACTACGAAGACCCTGAGCTTGCGCGGGGTGCGCCTGCTGAAACCCGGTGGCGGCACCGCCGCCGTGCTGCCCGATACCGCCCGGCTCTTGCCCGGGCAGTACGCAGTGGTGTGCGGCGCCACACGTGCCGGGCAGTTTGCGGCTTACGGCAAAGTATATGGAATCAGCAACTTCCCGAGCCTCACCAACGCCGGCGACCAGCTTGTGCTGCGCGGCCTGGGTGGCACTACGCTCTTCGAAATAACTTATGCCGACACTTGGTACCGCGACCAGCGCAAGCGCAACGGCGGCTGGACGCTCGAAATGCTGGACCCCGCCAACTATTGCGGCAGCGCCGAAAACTGGCAAGCCAGTCAGGATGCCAGCGGCGGCACGCCCGGCCGCCGCAACAGCGTGGCTACCCCCAACCCCGACCGGCGGCCGCCCGCCCTACTAGGCGCCGTGGCCCTCACGCCCACCACCATCCGACTGAGTTTTGGCGAGAAGTTGGACAGCTTAATCGCTAGCAATTCAGCCTTATACACCTTACAAAGCAGCACCGGCGTGGCCCCCGCCGTGCGCCAGGCGGTGCCGGTAGGGCCCGATTTTCGGGCCGTAGACTTGCAGCTGAGTGCGGCCTTGCTGCCCAGCCAACCACTTATGGTGGCCGTGGCCCGCGCCACCGACTGCGTGGGTAATGCCAGTGGCACGCTCAGCTCGGCGAGCGTGGCGCTGCCCGAGGCCGCCCAGCCCGGCGACGTGGTGGTGAACGAGGTATTATTCAACCACAACCCGGGCGGCGTGTACTTCGTGGAAGTGCTGAACCGCTCGCTGCGCTATGTCAATTTGCAAGGCTACCAGCTTACGAACCAGAAGGCTACGGGCACAGGCGCGGCCTTTATCAGCCCCGGCGCGCCCTACGTGCTAGCACCTGGCCAGCTAGTAGCTCTCACCTCAGACGCGGGTATTTTGCAGGCGCAGTACCCAACCAGCAGCGACGCGGCCGCGCTGCTTAGCGTGGCTGGCTTTCCGGCCCTCGACAACACGGCGGGCACCGTGTACCTCTACGACCAAAGCAACGCGGAGCTAGACCAGTATGACTACCATAAAAACCAGCAGCTGAGCTTGCTAAGCACCCAGGCCGGCGTGAGCTTGGAGCGTATTCGGGCCAGTGGTCCGAGCGTGGCCAGCAACTTCCACTCGGCGGCGGGCACGGTGGGCTACGCCACGCCCGGCCGGCCCAATTCGCAGGCCCAGGATGCCGTGGGCAACGGCCAGGAGCTAACCGTAGTGCCCGAGCTTTTCACGCCCGATGACGATGGCCAGCAGGATTTCACCACCCTCAATTACCAGCTCGACCAGCCCGGCTACGTGGGCTCGGTAACGGTGTACGACGCCCTGGGCCAGCTCACGCGCCGCCTGCTGCGCAACGAAAGCTTGCCCACCACCGGCTTCGTGCAGTGGGACGGCCTCGACGAGCACGGTCGCAAAGCCGCTGTGGGCTACTACCTTATGTATGTAGAGCTGTTTCGGCCCAGCGGCGGCGAGCGCCGCGAGTACCGCAAGACGGTAGTGGTCGGCGCCAGGTTTTAATTTTTTTAGGTTTAAGCAAACAGAACTTCCTGCTGAACGCCGGAAAGCAGCTCGCTGCACTAACTTAATCATTCAACGACGCGAGCGAGCTGCTTTCCGGCGTTCAGCAGGACGTGCTTCCCTTCTTCGTCCTTATCTAATTAAACCCTACCCCCCTTTGGCTCTCTAACCCGCCATGAACGCCCAGCAAAAGCTCCAGCATTTGTATTGGCGGGCCGGCTTCGGGCCACGCCCCCAAGATGTGGCCGCCGGCCTCAGCCCCAACAAGGCGCTGCGCCAACTGCTGCGCGAAGCTGCTCACTACGAACCCATTGCGGGCCGCAGCCTCTACTACGCCGACCCGCAGGGCGCCGTGATGGCCGTGCCGCCTGGCACCCCTCCCCCCCCGCCGGCCACAATGGCCGCGCCCGCAGCTGCTGGGCCGGCCGTGTCGGCACAGCCGGGCACGGCTACCCCCGCCTCGCCGGCCGAGCTGGCCACGCCCACGCTGCGCCCTCGCTCGGCGCTGGCGGTGCGCCGGGCGGGCGTGCCGCAGCTGCGCCGGGCCGACCTCACGCCCGAGCAGCGCAAGCTGCAAAACGAGGGCATTCGCGACGCGTTTATTAATATGAGCACGGCTTGGATGGACAAGATGGCGACTTCGCCGGGCCAGTTGCGCGAGAAGGTAGCGCTGTTTTGGCACGGGCATTTTGCCTGCCGCACGCGCCGGCCCGACGACAGCCTGAACTTGCTCAACACCATTCGGGAGCGGGCGCTGGGTAAGTTTCCGGACTTGCTGCTAGCCGTGAGCAAGGAGCCAGCCATGCTACAATTTCTTAATAACCAGCAAAATAGAAAGCAGCACCCCAACGAGAATTTCGCCCGCGAGGTGATGGAGCTTTTTACGTTGGGTAGGGGAAATTATACCGAAAACGACGTTAAGGAGGCCGCTCGTGCCTTCACCGGTTGGGGCTACGACTACGAAAACAACTTCAAGTTTCGGGAGCGCGAGCACGATGCCGACGCCAAAACGCTGCTCGGCCAAACCGGAAACTGGGGCGGTGAGGATGCCCTGCGCATTATCATGCAGCAGCCGGCAGCGGCCACTTTTTTGGTGACGAAGGTGTACCGCTTCTTCGTGAACGATGTGCCCAATCCGGCCCACATCGAGCCGCTGGCGCAGGCGTTTCGCCAGAGTGGCTACGACATCAGCGACTTGCTAGAGCGGCTATTTTCGGCCAGCTGGTTCTATGACGCAGCCAATGTGGGCACCCTTATTAAATCGCCCGTAATCTTGGTGGCGGGGCTGCGCCGCACGCTCAACTTGCAGGTAGACAACGACAAGACGCTACTCGGCTACCAGAAGGCAATGGGCCAGACACTCTTTATGCCGCCCAACGTGGCCGGCTGGCCGGGGGGTAGGGCCTGGATAGATTCGTCGTCGCTGCTGCTGCGCTTGCAGTTGCCGAGCATCTTATTCAAGAACGCCGAATTTGCGGTGCGCCTCAAAGACGATGAGAACGACATCACCCCACAAACCACGGGCAAGGAGCGCCTGGTAAAAAACACCGATACCACGCACCTGCCGCTGGCGCCCATGCAGCAATTGCTGGGCGCTACCGCCCAGGCAGCGCAGCCGCAGCAGTTGGCCAGCTTCTTACTCCAGGCCCCGCTACGGCCCGAAAACTTAACCCTCATTCAGCAAGCCGCCGACCGGGCGGCCACGCCCGAGGAGCGCCTGCGCACTACGCTCATCAGCGTACTGAGTTTGCCGGAATACCAGTTGGCGTAGGGGTTGAATTTTATCTGTTTTGATTTGAAAGAACGTCCTGCTGAGCGTAGAGAAGCATCTCGCGTGCAGCAGTAGCGCCATTGTTAGCGGCGATGTGCTGCGGGTCAACGGTGCGAGCGAGATGCTTCCCTGCGTTCAGCAGGACGTTCTTTAGTATTCATTTATTAATTAAGCTCTTATGCAACGTCGCCGCTTCCTGCAATCGTCCGCTTTGGCTAGCACGTTGCTGCTGGTGCCTAAGTTTTTGCACGCCCTCGACCGGCCCGAAGCCCGGCTGGCGACTATGCTGCGAGATGCGCCGGCGGGCCAAGCGCGGCGCCTTGTGGTGGTGCAGTTGAGCGGAGGCAACGACGGCCTGAATACCCTCATTCCGTACCGCAACGACTTGTACTACAAGGCCCGGCCTACGTTGGCGCTCCAGGCTACTGATGGCCTGCTGCCGCTGAGCGACGACCTGGCGCTGCACCCGGCCATGAAGGGCCTCAAAAGCTTGTTCGACCAGGGCCAAGTGGCAATTTGCAATGCCGTGGGCTACCCCAACCCCGACCGCTCGCACTTTCGCTCGATGGATATTTGGCAAAGCGGCTCGGGCTCGGACCAGACGCTGAGTACTGGCTGGCTAGGCCGCTACCTCGACAATAGTTGCGCGGGCTGCGCTCTCCCCTACCAAGCCCTCGAAATCGACGACACCCTGAGCCTGGCCCTGAAGGGCGCCAGCCGCAACGGCCTGGCCCTCAAGAACCCCGGCAAATTCCATCAGCTCACGCAAAGCCGCTACCTCAGCCGGCTGAGCCAGGAAAAAGCAGCGGCCAGCGGCTCGGAGCTAGACTACTTGTACAAGACGCTGGCCGAAACCGCCTCGTCGGCTGACTACCTCTACGACAAGTCGAAAATCCACAACAGCACGGCCACGTACCCCAACACCGACTTTGGCCGCAACCTAAAAACCACCGCCGAGCTAGTGAATTCGGGCGTCGAGTCGCGGGTATATTACCTGGCCTTATCGGGCTTCGATACCCACGTGCAGCAGCGCGGGCGGCAGGCCCAGCTGCTGGGCGAGCTCTCGGACGGCCTGGCCGCGCTCGCCGCCGACCTCCAAAAGAGCGGCGAGTGGAGCAACACCTTGGTGATGGTATTCAGCGAGTTTGGCCGGCGCGTGACCCAAAACGCCAGCAACGGCACCGACCACGGCACCGCTAACAACGTGTTTTTGCTGAGTGGGGCGCTGCGCAAAGCCGGCTTGCTAAATCCCGCCGCCAGCCTCGCTGACCTCGACCAGGGCGACCTACGCTACCAACTCGATTTTCGCAGCCTCTACGCCAGCATCCTCACCGACTGGCTTGGCGCCGACGCCAGCCTCGTGCTGGGGGCGGGGGTAGCCCCCCTAGCAGGGTTGCTGGGCTAAATCACCACTGATTGATTCGGCCTTGAAGCGCTGCCGAAGGCAGCTCACGAAGTAAGCGGGACTATACCCAAGCGGCCAAGCCGCCCGTAGTAAGAGGCAAGAGGCAGTTAGCGGCTAACACGTAGCCGGCACCACGTCTTTCCCTTTTGAACTGCTTGCGCCATGAAATTTATCACTCCCACGCTGCACGGTGTGCTCGATTACCTCACCTGCGGCTTGTTTTTAATCGCGCCCAGCCTATTCGGCTTTAGCGGTGCTTATGCCACCGTGTGCTACGTACTAGCGGGCGGCTACTTACTTATTTCTCTGATTACCAACATGCCGCTGGGTGCCCTTAAGGTGCTGCCTTTCTGGCTGCACGGCCGGCTAGAGCTGGTAAGCGGGCCGGTATTCATTGCCTCGCCCTGGCTATTTGGCTTTGCCCACGAGAATGAGGTAGCGCGCAATTTCTTCGTGGTGATGGGCGTAGTGTTCTTGGTGGTTTTCCTGTGCACACAGTGGCGTGCGCAACCGGAGCCTACCCCCGCCTTGCGGTAGCAGCTCGTAAAATACACCAAGGGACGTCGGTTTTATGCTGTTACTGGCAAAAAACCGACGTCCTTTTTTTATGGGCTGCTGCTAGAGCGGCACGTTGAACCCGAAGGCGTAGATGAGCTGGGCCGAGCCAAACTGGTGCGTGACGCGGCCCTGGCGGTCGGCGCCAATATAGCTGTTGGTGTACTTGGCGTAGGCGCCCTGCATGTCGCTTTGCAGGAAGAAATACCGAAAAACGTCGAGTTTCAGGCCTACGCTGGTGCCCGCCACCCAACCTTCGTAGTGGAATGGCCCTTCGGCGTGGCTGGTGAAGATGGACGAGATGGTGTAGGAAATCATGGGCCCGCCGCCCACCTTCGTAATGGCGCTCAGGGCTAGGTGGCGGCCGGCTAGAAACTGCCAACGCTTCACCAAGTTCACCATCAAGTAGTTGTTGCCGTTGGTGTGCTGCAAGTGCACAAAATCGGGCGTCACAAGCGTATCGCGGTCAAACTTGAAGCCTCGAATCTCACCCGACACGCGCATCGTCTGGTAGTCATCCACCACGTACTTGAGGTGGTTCCAGCTCACCTCAATGCCCAGGTCGTTCTTGTCGTGAAACATGTAGCCGACCGTGGCATCATACTGCGGAATGGTGAGCGATTTGAAGCGCCAGAAATCGCTCATACTGGGGTGGTCGTGCGCCACCGCATCATGAAAAACGAAGTCGTAATCGTCCGATTTATCGTTCTTAAAGCGGATATCCGATTTGGTGTACCAGTCGCGGTTGTAGCCCCAGCTGAAGTAGAGGTTGCCGTGGTCGCGGGCGGTGGGTACTCCGGCTAAAGTGGCAGGCCCTACCCCTGTTTGCGCCGCGGCCGTTTGTGAGGTACCGAGGCTAACCAGGGCCAGCAACAAGGCGGCCCCAGCAGTATAAAACTTCATATAAAATTCACTAATAAAGGCACAAAGGCGCCCTAAACGGTGGCGCTCCGCAAAGGTAGCGCGTAGGCGCAACTGTTGTGGCTAGCTGCAACTAAGCTCGCTAGTGCTGAGCGCGCAAACTATCAATTAGTTAGCGGCATGCAGTGAGCCAACATTTGGCTGATTTTGTTTATCATTTCGAGGTAACCCCCTTGTGCGCCGCAGCGCTGGCGGTGGGTAGCCGCCAATTTTGCAGCCTTCTTTATCGCGGCCTGGCGACGGTGAATACCCCAGCTCGACGCTTAATGCGGAAGTGTTGCGCCGGCCGATGCTGCTGCCTAGACTCTGACCACCCGCCAAGCATACCGCCTCGCGCAGGTGGGGCGCGTGCTGCCCTTTTAGTTTTAGCACACTACAAATCAGCTATTTCCCACCCCCTCAAACACGGCCCCGGCCAGCGCCAGCACGGCCCGACGCGTGGCCTCGGGCTGCTCTAGGTACGCTTGGTGGCCGCTGCTTTCGAGGAAGAGTGCGCCGCCGATAGGGGGTAGGGCGGCCTGCGCCACCGAGTCGGCGAGGGGCACGGCTACATCGTGCTTGCCAGCCACCAGCAGCACCGCAAACTTGGCGGCGCGCAGCACGGCGGTGCGGTCGGGGCGGGCGGCCATGGCGCGCAGGGCACCGGCGATGGTGGCTTCGGGCGTGGCCTTGCCAATGTCTTCGAGCAAGGCCAGGGCTTCGGGTAGCCGGTCGCGGTTGCTGGGCGCAAAAAGCGGCCGCACGAAGCTGGCCATGAACTTATCGAGCCCGTGGCGCTCGACGAAGCTGATGTTTTTTTCGCGGTTCTGGCGCTTCTCGTCGGTATCGGCGTGGGCCGTGGAATTGATGAGCGCCAGGCCAGCCACGCGGTCGGGGTAGCGCTCGGCTAGGGCCAGCGCCACGTAGCCGCCCATGCTGTGGCCCACCACCAGCACCGGCCCGGGGCAGCCTTTTTGGTCGAGGTAGCTCACTACGTAGCGCGCCTGGGCCTCCATGCTAAAGTCGGGCACGGCGGCGCGGTTGGTGCCGTGGCCCAGCAGATTGGGCATCAGCAGGCGGTAGCCAGCGGGGAAGGGCCGGGTAAAGTCGGTCCAGACTTCGCGGCTTTCGGCAAAGCCGTGCAAAAACAGGATAACGGGCTCGGGAGCAGGCATGGCAGCGGGTACTAACAGAAAAGGTAAAAGTAACGGCCGGCCCTTACCCCCTCCACTAGCTGCAACCTTCGGGCTATATTCGCAGTTGGGGAAATGGCTTAGTTTCCGCTTATTTCGCCTCGTCATTTTCCTATTTCCACCCCTCCCTACCCATGCGTTTTCCTTCGACCCGCCTCCTGCTTGCCGTGCCCGTGGTGGCGGGCAGCCTGGCGCTCTACGCCAGCCAAACCAACGTGCGCGTGGCGCCCGACCCCGATAATGCGGGCCTGAAGCTGCCCGCCGGCTTTGGCGCCCTCAAAGTAGCCGAAACGGGCGGCAAAGCCCGCCACATCGCCGTCACGCCCCAGGGAGTTATCTACGTGAAGCTCAATAAGGTGAAAGATGGCAAGGGCATCTTGGTGCTGCACAGCCAGCCCACGGGCAAGGCCACCGTGACGGGGGGCTTTGGCGACTATGGCGGCACAGGCATGTACGAGAAAAACGGCTACCTCTACGCTTCGTCTGACTACAATGTGTACCGCTACAAGCTCGACGCCAAGGGCGAAGTGGCTGCCCCCGCCAAACCCGAGCTGCTAGTAAGCGGCCTGAAAGTGGGCAGCCAGCACGAGTCAAAATCCATCGTGCTCGACAACGCCGACAACCTCTACGTGAACGTGGGCGCCTACGCCAACGCCTGCCAGGAGCAGGACCGCACGCGTGGCTCGAAGGGCATCGCCAACTGCCCCATTCTGGATTCGGCGGGTGGCATCTGGCAGTTCAAGGCCAGCCAAACCAACCAGCGCTACGCCAACGGCACGCGCTACGCTACCGGCCTGCGCAACGTGGTGGGCCTCGACTGGAACCCCCAAGACAACCAGCTCTTTGTGATGCAGCACGGCCGCGACCAACTGCACGACAACTGGCCCGAACTCTACACCGACCAGCAGTCGGCCCAGCTGCCCGCCGAGTGCATGTACGCTATCAAAAAAGGCGACAACGCCGGCTGGCCCTACCTCTACTACGACCCGCAGCAGAAGAAGAAAATCTTGGGCCCCGAGTACGGCGGCGATGGAAAAAAAGAGGCCACCGGCAACTACATCGACCCCGCCGCTGCCTACCCCGCCCACATGGCCCCCGATGGGCTGCTGTTCTACACGGGCACTATGTTTCCGGCCAAGTACCGCAACGGTGCCTTCATCGCCTTCCACGGCTCCTGGAACCGCGCGCCCGAGCCGCAGGCGGGCTACTACGTAGTTTTTCAGCCTTTTAAGGATGGTAAGCCCAGCGGCCAGTGGGAGGTATTCGCCGATAATTTTGCCGGTTCGGCGGCTAAAGTGGCCAGCGGCCGCGCCGACCACCGCCCTTGCGGCCTCGCTCAGGGCCCCGACGGCTCGCTCTACGTGAGCGACGACTCGAAGGGCACCATCTACCGCATCGTGTATAACGCTAAGAAATAATGAATTGTAAGCAAGCTCTCCTGGCACTGGTGCTGGCGGGTGGCGCGCTGTCGCTGCAAGCGCAGCACCGCCCTACCCCCGCCGCCAAGCCCAAGGCCAAAACCGCCGCCGACCCGGCGCTCACGGCTTCTATTACCCGCGGTGCGGTAGTGTATAAAAATGTGTGCATCACCTGCCACCAGGCCGATGGCGGTGGCGTGCCCAATATGAACCCGCCGCTCATCAAAACCCAGTACGTGCTCGGCGACAAAGCCCGCCTGGCCCACATCGTGCTGGCCGGCCTCGCCGAGCCCATCGAAATAGACGGCGAAGACTACAAGCAGCACATGCCGGCCCAAGCCTACCTCACCGACCAGCAGGTGGCCGACGTGCTCACCTACGTGCGCAACAACTTCGGCAACAAAGCCAGCGCCGTGCAGGTGGCCGAGGTGAAAGCCGTGCGCGCTACCCTCAAATAACCACGCTACTGATATGGTTACGCGGCGGTTCCGGCAACGGGGCCGCCGCGTAGTTGTTTTTAGTCAAACCAAAGCTAAAAAGGCCGTTTTCCCAACAGATAAACTGGTGCTTATGCTATACTTTATCCTGCTAATACTGTTATAAAGTTGATAGTATCGTAAGCCCCTGCCTTATGCGCCTAGCTCCTTTGCTGCCGGCCCACCACCGCCTCACCACTGCTTGGTTTCACGGCTGCTGGCTCTACGGCAACTTACTTATCGGTCTAATTTGGGGGCTGCCTCATCTCACCTGGCAGCGCAGCCTGGCGTCGCTGGGCCTAATGGTGCTCACCGTAGGACTGGGCCACGCCGTGGGGCTGCACCGGGGCATCATTCACCGGGCTTTTCAAACTTCTCGCTTCTGGCGCGGCACACTGGCTTACTTAAGTGTGCTAGCGGGCCTGGGCGGGCCAGTTTCATGGCTAAAATCGCATTACTACCGCGACTACTGGCAGAACCAGCCTACTAGTCCCGCCTACTTCCGCTACGACCATTCCATCTGGCAAGATTTCCATTGGAACCACCACTTGGCCTTGCACTCGGCCGATGATGCCCGCTACGACATCCCGCCCGCCGACCTGCACGACCCATGGCTTGTATGGCTCGAAAAAACCTGGGTGTTGCACGTATTCGCGCTGGCTGGGCTGGTGTGGTGGGGCTTCGGCTTTGAAGTGATGGCCGCCGTCGTGTGCCTGCGCATCGCCCTGGCGATGCTCGGCCACTGGTTTGTGACTTACGTGTCGCACACCTCGGGCTATGCCCACTACCACGTAGCAGGCGCTAGCGAAAGCGGCTACAACAACCTGCTGCTGGGGGTGCTCAGCTTTGGTGAGGGATTTCATAATACTCACCATGCCCACCCGCGCTCAGCTCGTATGGGCACCGCTTGGTATGAACTAGACTTAGGCTGGCTGCTGGTGCGCGGCATGGAGATGCTGGGCCTCATTTGGGCTGTGGAAGCCGCCGGCCGCACCGCCACCCAGAAACCCCAGGCGCAGGTGCAGCCCACCCGCCGCTGGCCCTGGGCAGCTTAGTCAACCAACTAGTAGTTCTTAAACGCTAGCCCCCATGCTTTTATCTACCTCCTCTACTGAACGGTGAGCACCACGCCTGTTTTTCCTACCCGCATGGGCAGCACAAAGGTTAGCCAACGCAACGGCCGTCAGAAAGCTAAGGTCACCAAAACGGCTGTTTCTAAGCACTGATAACTCAGGCTAGCGAAGAACATTTTGGCGCGCCTCAGCTTTAAAAGCTGTACTCACTTTGCAAGCAGTCCTTTCGTATGTCCTCCGCATTCCGCCGTGTTTTTCAAGTTATTGATGGCAACAAGAAGCTCGTCGGCGACGGCTTCGACGTGACCAGCCCCATGCCGGGGCCGCGCATTCGGCAGCTTAGCCCCTACCTGCTCATCGACCACATTGGGCCAATGCAGATTGCGCCCACCGACACGCCGCTGGGCTCGCCACCCCACCCGCACCGCGGCTTCGAAACCGTGACGGTGGTGTACGACGGCCACTTGGCGCACCGCGACACCGCCGGCCACGACGGCAGCATTGGCCCCGGCGACGTGCAGTGGATGACCGCCGGCGCCGGCCTGCGCCACGCCGAGATGTACGACCGCGACTTTGCCCGGCGCGGCGGCACCCTAGAGTTGCTGCAGCTGTGGGTGAACATGCCCAAGGCCGACAAGCTGGTGCCGCCCAAGTACCAGGAGCTGCGCGCCGCGGCCATTCCGAGCGTGCCGCTGCCCCAGGAGGGGGGTAGCCTCCGCGTGATTGCGGGCAGCTACGGCGGCGCCACCGGCCCGGCCGATACGTTTTCGCCCATCACACTGCTCGATTTGCACTTGAATAAGGGAGCCGATTTTGTGCTCACCCTACCCCCCGCCTACAACGTAGGCCTCTACGTAGTGCGCGGCGCGGTACTGGTGAACGGCGACCGGCCCGCCAAAACCCAGCAGCTCGTGGTGCTGGGCTGGAACTCAGCCGATGTACAAATCACGGCTTCTGAGGACAGCCTCGTGCTGGTGCTGGCCGGCGCCCCCATTGAGGAGCCGCTCGCCACCTACGGCCCCTTCGTAATGAACACCAACGAGGAGTTGATGGCCGCCATCGCTGACTTTGAGAGCGGCAACATGGGCAAATTTCCGGAAGACGAGTAAGCCTTTTGCTGTTTTAACTCTTTCATAATAAGCCAAATAAAGAACGTCCTACTGCGCAAAGCGAAGCATTGCTACTGTATCCTTGAAAGGTGCGGTAGAAATACTTCGCTTTGCGCAGTAGGACGTTCGTTTTTAGAAGTATAGCCTGCTTTCTTAACTGCAGTATGAGTAAGCTCGTCGTAACCTGCTTAGGACGTATGGGGTAGGTAGGGTTTTACTTTATTTCCTATTCTTGCATGAAAGACGTTTTTGCCACCGCTGCTTCGCGCCGCGAGTTTGTTCGCTTGCTTTCGCTGGGCGCGGGGGCGGCCTTGCTGAGCCCCGCGGCGCTCGCCGGCCCACCCGAGCGCAAGCTGGGGGTAGCGCTTCTGGGGCTGGGCAACTATAGCACCGGCCAGTTAGCGCCAGCTTTGCAGCAAACCAAGTATTGCCGGCTGGCGGGGGTAGTAACTGGGTCGCCGGCCAAGGCGGCGCAGTGGCAGAAGCAGTACGGCCTGCCGGCCAAAAATTGCTACGACTACACCACCTTCGACCGCATTGCCGACAACCCTGACATCGACCTTGTGTACGTGGTGACGCCCAATGCCCTGCACGCCGAGTACGTGGTGCGGGCCGCGCAGGCGGGCAAACACGTCATTTGCGAGAAGCCCATGGCAACCACTGCCGCCGATGCGCGCCGCATGATTGCGGCCTGCGATAAGGCCGGCAAAAAGCTGAGCATCGGCTACCGCCTGCACTTCGAGCCGCACAACCAGGAAATGATGCGCCTGGGCCAGCAGCAAGCCTACGGCGCAGTGAAGCACCTAGCGGCCGACAATGGTTTTAAATTCGATAGCAACGGCACGCCCTGGCGCGTCAATAAAAAACTGAGTGGCGGCGGGCCGCTCATGGACATGGGCATTTACTGCCTGCAAGGCTGCATTTATACCAAAGGCCAAGTGCCGATAGCGGTTACCGCTAAGCTGACACCCGAAACCGGCACTGGGTATTTTAAGGAGGTAGAGGCCGGCGTGAATTGGCAAATGCAGTTTGCCGATGGGTCGGTGGCCGACTGCCGCACCAGCTACGCCCAAAATATGCAGGGCCGCCTGCGTGCCGAGGCGGCCAACGGTTGGTTTGAGTTGGAGCCGGCTTTCGGGTACGGTGGGCTGGCCGGCCGCACCAGCAAAAACGACGGCAAGCTCAACCTGCCCAACATCAACCAGCAAGCTGCCCAAATGGACGATTTTGCCGACTGCATCCTGCACAATAAGCCTACCCGCGTGCCCGGCGCCATGGGCCTGCGCGATGTGCAACTGCTCGAAGCCATCTACCGCGCCGCCGAAACCGGGCAGTCGGTTTCGACCAAAGACGTGGGGCAGCTCGTTGACCACCCTACCCCCCGTTAAGGAACTAGCGCCAAAAACAGCACGTCATTTCGCGCTTGCCGAGAAATGACGTGCTGTTTTTGGCGCTAGGTTTTTCTGACAAGTACTGCGTTACCTGGCCGGCACCGGAAACCGCGCAAATACGTCGGCTACTCCCTTGTCTATCTGCTTGGCGGCCCGGCTGGGCGTTTGCGATAAAATGCTGGTTGTAGTGCCTTGCCACACCAGTTCCTTGCGCGCAGCATCAACTAGCTCGATGGTCACGGTGCCATCTTGGTAGGTGCCCGTGGCCACCTCGCCGGCCTGCCAGTGGTAGTTACGCTGGCCAATGTAGTAGGGCGCGCCATCTTGCCGAAAGTTGGTTTCGCGGGTTTGCACGCGCTGCTGCGTCACGAGGCCCAGGTTCACCCACAGGTCGGGCTTGTCGGACTGCTGAAAGCCGCGGGCGGCCAGCTCGCGCGTCACGGCGCGCTTCACATCAAAGATATTGGAGCTTGAGTTCTGAAACGCCGAATCGTTGCGGGCCACGGCATCCATGAAGTTGTACGTCTTGTACTGCGTCAGATTTACGCCCGGCCGGCTGTCGGTTTGCGTGTGCTGCTCCGCCGAGCAGGCGCCGAGCCCTAGGGCCAGCACGAGCAGGGGCTTCTTCAGAAAATGGAGGGGGGTAGGCATGGCGGAGCGCGGATAGTAAGGGGTGAAAAAAGCAACCGTACCCCGCCCTTACGCTAGTTGGGTGGCGCATGTTAACGCAAGTCGGCGGCACCGCTGGGGGCTACCCCACCAATGCCGCCGGCCTTACCTAAGCCAGCCCTGCCCCAGGGGCGGCAGCTAGCTTGTAAACTGCTAAAAAATGCCCCTTACTTAATTTTATCCAGCGAGGCCATGTCCTCAGCCGAAAGCTGAATATCAGCCGTTTTCATATTCTCCTCCAGGTGCTTCACCTGCGAGGTACCCGGAATAAGCAGAATGTTGGGCGAGTGGTGTAGCAGCCAGCTCAGGGCAATTTGCTGGGGCGTAACGCCGTGCTTCTGGGCTACTTGGTCGAGCGCGGCAAGCGCACTCTTATTGCCGCCCGCCAGTGGATACCACGGAATGAAGGCCATGTGCTGCTCGCGGGTGTAGTCGAGCACCGGCTCCCACTTGCGGTTATCGACGCTGTACATGTTCTGCACCGACACGATTTCGACGTACTCCTGGGCTTTTTTAATCTGGTCTACGTCTACTTCCGACAAGCCTATATGCTTAACAAGGCCATCCTGCTGCGCCTTTTGCAAGAATTTTAAGGTATCCTCAAATGGCACATTGGGGTCTACGCGGTGCAGCTGGTACAAGTCAATCTGGTCGAGCTTGAGGCGCTTGAGGCTACCGTGCAGCGCCTCTTCGAGGTGCTTGGGGCTAGAGTCGATAGGCCATTGGTCGGGGCCGGTGCGCAGCAGCCCGCCCTTCGTACCAATCACGAGGCCCTGCTTGTAAGGGTGCAGCGCTTCCGCAATCAGTTCCTCCGACACGTTGGGCCCGTAGCTGTCGGCAGTATCAATGAAGTTGACGCCCAGTTCTACAGCGCGCTGCAGCACCCGAATAGATTCGTCGTGGTTGGCAGGCGGGCCCCAAATGCCTTTGCCAGTAATGCGCATAGCACCATAGCCCAAGCGGTTAACCGTGAGGTCGCCGCCAATGGTGAATGTCGTGGGGTAGGAAGCGGTGGTAGTTGCCATTGAAATCGAGAGTTTAAGCAGCGCCAAATTGCCTGGCGGTTGGTAATTACTACCTCCTACCCCCTATTGTTTCAGCAAGCTGGCGGCGGCGATTAAGCCAGAATCAACGGCCGGTTATCTAAGGTGCGCGGTATGCATGCAGCCATTAGAGGAAGCCAATAAATTGCCTAGGCGGTTTGCATTTGACAGAAATCTATGTACTATGCCTGCGTTTCTCATTGATAGACAAACCATTATAAATAATGCATCAACGTTGCACATTAACTTCAGGTTGATTAGACCAGATAAAGCAACTATGTTGCATAAATAGAAAATAAGCTAAAAAAGCTCCCCAGCAAATGGCTGGGGAGCTTTCGTGTCCAATCAGTTGAGAAGAAATGCCTTGCTGTAGTGCCGCTGTCCCGACTGCCACGCCGTGGGTTTGCACCCTTCCCCTAGGGCAATGCGATGCCGGCGAAGGAGCCGTTCAGCACCCCCAGGACTGGAAATGTCGCCTGAAAGGTGCCGTCTACCGTGCGCGCTTGGGTGCTGAAAGTAGTAGTACCAGTAGCTGGCGCGGCAGCTACCCCATCGAGAGTGGCGCTTAGCAAATTGGTGGTATACACTGCCGCAGTACCGCTTCTGGTGAATCGCAGCGTCAGGGCTTTTCCACTGGTCAGCTTCCCGGAGATAGTGAGATTTGTGGCACCGGTTTGATAATTATAATTTACTACCTGCGCCTCCAGCAAGTTGTAGCTCGGCGCGCCCGCTTCGGATACTTGCACCGTAATGGACGATTGCACAGGGGTTGTTGGCGTGGGCTGGGGGTCGTCGGAGGAGGCAGAACCACAGCTGGTGCACAAGCCTACAAGTAGAATTGCTCGCCACAGGATATTTGTATTCATCTCGAATTCAACTCTTTAGTAAACATAGAAAATACTGAGTAACCCAGGCTTTAAGTTGACTTCTTTTATTCTTCTAAAAAAGGACAGCGCCCCGCAATGCAGTAAAGAGCATTGCGGGGCGCTGGCGTTACTTAAAAGGTCTTGTTCAGCGCCTTGTCAAGCGTCAGCTCGGCCATTTCGCGCACGGCCTGCGCAATGCCAGCGGCGTCGAAGCCACACTCTTTGTAGAGCTGGTCCTGGGTGCCGTGCTCCACCACGCGGTCGGGGATGCCGAGGCGGCGCACTGGCAGGTGCTGGCCATTCTCGCTAAGAAATTCGAGCACCGCCGAGCCAAAACCACCGGGTAGGCAGCCGTCCTCTACCGTGACGATGGCACGGTAGCGGCGCGCCACGGCGAGCAGCATTTCCTCGTCGAGCGGCTTGCAGAAGCGCATATCGTAGTGGCCCACGTCGAGGCCTTCGGCGGCCAGGGCGGTGGCGGCTTTCACGGCGTAGTTGCCGATGTGGCCGATGGTGAGGAGGGCTACTCCTCCTTCTTCGCCCTCGTGCACCACGCGGCCCGTGCCCACAGCCACGCGCTGCAAGGCGGTGCGCCACTCGGGCATCACGCCCTCGCCGCGGGGGTAGCGAATGCTGAACGGCCCCGCGTTTTCGGGTAGCTGGGCCGTGTACATGAGGTTGCGCAACTCCTGCTCGTTCATGGGCGCGGCCACCACGATGTTGGGGATGCAGCGCATATAGGCCAGGTCGTAGCAGCCGTGGTGGGTAGGGCCGTCGGCCCCGGCAAAGCCGGCGCGGTCGAGGCAGAACACCACGTGCAGGTTTTGCAGCGCCACGTCGTGCACCACCTGGTCGTAGCCGCGCTGCATAAACGACGAATAGATATTGCAGAACGGCACCAAGCCCTGCGTGGCCAAGCCGGCCGAAAACGTGACGGCGTGTTGCTCGGCAATGCCCACGTCGAAGGCCCGCTCGGGCATGGCGGCCATCATGATGTTCAAGGACGAACCCGAGGGCATGGCCGGCGTCACGCCCATTATTTTGTCGTTGGCCTGAGCCAGCTCCAGCAGCGTGTGGCCGAACACATCCTGGTATTTCGGCGGCTGCGGCTTGTCGGGGACTTTTGTGAAAATCTCGCCCGTGATTTTATCGAACAAGCCCGGCGCGTGCCACAGCGTCTGGTCTTTTTCGGCCAGCGCATAGCCCTTGCCTTTCACCGTGACGCAGTGCAGCAGCTTGGGACCCGGAATGCTCTTTAGGTCGTTTAGCACCGCCACCAAGTGCTGCACATCGTGCCCATCGACGGGGCCGAAGTAGCGGAAATTCAGCGCCTCAAACAGGTTGCTCTGCTTCATAAGGGTAGCCTTCATGGCGGCCTCCACTTTGCGGGCAATTTGCTGGGGGTTAGGGCCAAACTTCGAGAGCTTGCCCAGCACGTTCCATAGTTCGTCGCGCACTTTATTGTAGGTGCGCGACGTGGTGATATCGGTTAGGTACTCCTTGAGCGCGCCCACGTTGGGGTCGATGCTCATGCAGTTGTCGTTGAGCACAACAATCATGTTGTTGTTGAGCGCGCCGGCCTGGTTGAGCGCTTCGAAGCTCATGCCGGCCGTCATGGCTCCGTCGCCAATCACGGCAATGTGCTGGCGGTCAAACTCCTTCTTATAATCCGAAGCCACGGCCATGCCCAGCGCCGCCCCAATGCTGGTGCTGCTGTGGCCCACGCCGAAGGCGTCGTATTTGCTTTCCGACATCTTCGGGAAGCCCGACATGCCACCGTAGCGCCGGTTGGTAGGAAAGCGGTCGCGCCGGCCGGTCAGTATTTTATGGCCGTAGGCCTGGTGGCCCACGTCCCACACCAGCTGGTCGTAGGGCGTGTTGAAGACGTAGTGGAGGGCTACCGTTAATTCGACTACCCCCAGCGAAGCGCCAAAGTGCCCGCCGTAGATGCTAACCGTATCAATAATAAACTCGCGCAGCTCGGTGCTGACTTGGACTAATTGCTCGGGAGCAAGCTTCTTAAGGTCGTCGGGCGAGTGTATCGCCGCCAGCAGCGGGCCGGGTTCAATTATCATCGGGACAAGCAGAAAAGAGGTCGCGGTGAAGAACCGCCGAGTGGGCTAAAAGATTGGTTAGCCGACCTCAAAGGTACGACAAGCGGGGGCCGGCGGTTGTAGGCAGTGGCGCCAAAAAATTCACCCCTACCTCACCCCCGAAGTCGGCGGTACAGCTGCCTTAGTCGGCGGAAGCAAGGTTTCGGCCGACCATTTGCCAAAAATATGGGTTAGATGTGCAACTATTGCCGGCGATTTACGCACTTTGGCCGTTATGAATTTTATGAAGAAGTCTACTTTTCCCACCACGGCCTGGCTAGCTGCGGCTTTAGCAGCCAGCCCTTTACTGGCGTACAGCCAGGCAGGCGGCCGCCCGGCGACTAGTGCTGCCGCCCCTACCCCCCGCGCCAGCGGCCGCCTCACGGGCACCGTAACGGACGCGGCCACGGGCAAGCCGGTTTCCTACGCCACGGTCAACGTCATCAATCCCGCTACGAATAGCCCCGTGAACGGCGGCGTGTGCGGCGACGACGGCAAGTTTGCGCTACCCGGCCTGCCGGCGGGCACCTACCGCATCGAGGTCAGCTTCTTGGGCTACCAGACGCAGGTGCGCAATGGGATAGTTATTCCGGCGGGAGGGGGCAATGTAGCCCTGGGCACGGTGGCGCTGAGCGCCTCGGCCCAAAAGCTGGGCGAAGTGGTAGTTACCGGTAAAAAGCCCCTCATTGAGGAGCGCGTAGACCGCACTATCTACAACGCCGACGTGGACAAAACCACCCAGGGCGGCGACGCGACCGACGTGCTCAAGCGCGTGCCGCTGCTGAGCGTGGACCTGGATGGCAACGTGAGCCTGCGCGGCTCGAGTAATATTCGGGTGCTGATTAACAACAAGCCCTCGACCATTGCGGCGAGCAGCGTGGCCGACGCGCTGAAGCAGATTCCAGCCGACCAGATTCAGACGGTGGAGGTGATTACTTCGCCGTCGGCTAAGTACGATGCCGAGGGCTCGGGCGGCATTATCAACATCGTCACGAAGACAAACAACCTGAAGGGCGGCTCGCTGGGCATCAACACCAGCGCGGGCTTGCGGGCCAGCAACCTGGGCCTGAACGGCAACTACCGCAACAACAAGTTTGGGGTGAGCCTGGGCGGCTTTGGGCGGGCCAGCTACAACCAGCCGGGTAGCTTCGACAACTCGCAGACCAGCGTGGCCCTGGCCAGTAACACGACCGGCACCACGACTACAAAGGCCGGCGACCGCACCACGGTGGCGCAGAGTGCCGACACCCGCCGCAACGACGCCTTTGGGCGCTACACGCTGGGCCTCACCTACGACTTCGACAAGCACAACTCGCTGGCCGGCTCGCTGGCCTACGGCATTCGCAACGCCGACAACTACCAGGATGGCCTGCTCAGCCGCATTGGCACCAATGGCGGCTCGCTAGTCGCCAACTCGCTACGCGATGTGAAATCGACCACCAACTCGAACACCATCGACGCCAGCCTCAACTATACCCATACCTACCAGGTAGAGCAGCGCGAACTGAGCGTGCTGACGCTCTTCAGCCGCAACAACCAGACGAACGACTTCACCAACAGCGTTTTCGACCCTAGCGACTTGTCGAAAAGCAAATATGTTGGCCAGTTGGGCAACAACAACGACAGCTACAACGAGGAATACACTGGCCAGATAGACTACCAAACGCCCACCGTCAAAAACCAGCTCCTGGAGTTGGGCGCCAAGGACATTGTGCGGCGCGTAAACAGCGACTATAACTATTTCTACGACGCGGTACTGGCGCCGCAGGCTGGTTCCCCGTCGCTCAATAACTCGTTTCGCTACCGCCAGAACGTGACCGCCGCCTACGCCACCTACACCATCGGGCTGCCCAAGGGCTTCACGGTGAAGCCGGGCGTGCGCTATGAGTATACCACTATTTCGGCCGATTTCACCAATGGACTGGGCAAGGTTACCCAGCCTAGCATTCCCGACTACGGCATCGTAGCGCCAAGCATTAACCTCTCGCGCAAGCTGGAGAACGGCAACGTGCTGAAGCTGTCGTACAACCTGCGTATTCAGCGCCCGTCGTTGCAGTTCCTGAACCCCAACGTGCAGGCCAGCAACCCGCTGAATGCCTCGGCCGGTAACCCCGAGCTGCGCCCCGAAAAAACCAATAACTTCGAGTTAGGCTACAGCACTACCGTCAAGGAAAAGGTAAACCTGAACTTGACGGCCTTTATGCGCAGCACTAACAATGCCATCCAAACGGTGCGCGTGCCGCTGCCCGACTCGCTCAACCCCAACAACATCCAGGGCGCGCTGCTGAGTACTTTCCGCAACGCGGGCACCGAACGGGCTTACGGCGGCAGCTTATTTGCCGGGGCCAACACGGGCAAGCTCTCGCTGAATGGCAGCGTGGATGTGTACTACGCTGTGCTGCGCAACAACGACGCCAGCACGCTCTACAACTCTAGCAACCAAGGCTTTGTGGTGAATGCCCGCGCCTTTGGCTCCTACGACCTGGGTAAGAGCTACTCGTTGCAACTCTTCGGGTTCTACCGCGGCCAACAGGTGCAGTTGCAAGGCACCCAAAGCGGCTTTGGCATCTACAGCCTAAGCTTGCAAAAGAGCTTCGCCGAGAAGCGGGGTAGCATCGGCTTCGGCGCTGAGAACTTCTTTACCGGTTCCATCCGCATCCGCACCGACGTAGCCACGCCCTACGTGGACAGCTACGCTTACAATGGCACAAATGTGCCCATCAATGGCTCGGTGCTAAGCCAAAATAGCTCGAACGTTATTCATAACCTGAACTTCAAAATCAACTTCAGCTACCGCATTGGCAAGCTGACTGCTGGCGACGCCCCCCGCCGCGGCAAGGGCGTGAACAACGACGACCTGAAAGAAGGTGGCGACAACGGCGGCGGCCTCGGTGGCGGAGCCGAACTCGGCGGCGGCGGCGGCGGGGCAGGCGCCGGCGGTGCGGGCGGCCAGGGTGGTGCTCGCTCCGGCGCTGGGCAGCGTTCTGCGGGGGCCTACCCCGGTGCTGGCCAGCGCCCCGGCGGCGCCCGCCCGGCTGGCGCTACCGACTCGACGCGACGCGCCATTCCGGCCGACTCGCTGCAACAGCTACGCAACCAGGCTACCCAGCCCGACAGCGCCGCTGGCCGCCCGGCCAACACGCCGGGCACCATGGCGCCGGCATCCACTACGCCCGGCGTGGCCGTGCCCGCTACCCCCACCGACAGCACCACGACGCGGCCTACCCCCTCGCCGGCCGTGAAGCCCAAAACTTCGGCCTCGCCGGTGGGGCCGCCCTCCCCGGGTACTACCTCGCCGGGCGGCATCACGCCGGCGGGCAGCCCAGGCGGGCGCCCGTAGCTGCTAGGTAATCAGCTTCTTTAAGGAGGCCCGCCGTTCCGAGTTGTAGCTTGGGGCGGCGGGCCTCTTGCGTGGGGCCTCCCGCCGGCCGCGTGGCGAAGTACTACTTTTACCCAGCCTATGAAGCCAACTGCCCCTACCCCCCCTTTAGCTGCCGACCAAGGCACCGACTTGCTGCGGCAGCTACGGCCCGCGCGCATTATCTGGCCGGTGCTGATTGGGTTGGGGGTCGTAGGGTTTTTATTTTGGCGCTCCTACACGCCCGGCAGCCTGGCGCCGCTGGCTAATGCCAAGTGGCAGTGGTTGGTAATTACGCTGCTGGTACTGTGGGCCCGCGACCTTGGCTATATCTACCGCATCCGCTACATCGCCGAGCGTGAGCTGAGCTGGCGGCAGTCCTTTGGGGTAATTGTTATTTGGGAGTTTGCGTCCTGCGTGCTGCCCTCGGCAGCGGGCGGCACGGCCGCCGCGCCCGTCATTCTCACCAAAGAAGGCATTCCGCTGGGCAAAGCTTTGGCCTACACTCTTGTTACGGCCTTGCTCGACAACTTGTACTACGTGCTGATGGTGCCGCTGGTGGTGTGGCTGGCGGGCGCGGCGCTCTACCCCCACGGTTTGCAATCGGCCTTTGTTTCGACGCTGCGGGTGCTGTTTGTGGTGAGCTACGTGGCCGTATCGGCCTACGCGGGCCTGCTGCTTTACGCGCTGTTTGTCAATCCCTTTTCGGTGCGGCGCCTGCTGGTGCGGCTGGCTTCCTTCCGGGCGCTGCGGCGTTTTCGGCCCCGCGCCTACCGCCTCGGCCAAGACATGGTCAATGCCTCGGCGCAATTGCGGGGTGCGGGCTGGCTATATTGGTGGCGCGCCAGCCTTAGCACTGTCTTCGTCTGGACGGCCCGCTACGCGGTTATTGGCTGCCTTATTGCCGCCTTTGTGCCCATGACTACGGGCGAATTCTTGTTCATTTTTGCCCGCAATATCACCTACAAAGTGGTGCTGTTATTGGCCGTCACGCCCGGCGGGGCCGGCATTGCGGAAGGCGCTTTTCCAGTCTTCTTCGGCAAGTTTATTGGCACCGCCGCCATGACCAGCTTCATGGTACTGCTCTACCGCATCGTTACTTATTATTTCTACTTAGCCTTGGGCATCAGCTTTTTACCACGCTGGGCGGCGCGGGTATTTGGCTTAGCTGCCCGGCCAGCTCCAAAGGCATAGGCCCAGTTAGCCACCTAGGTTACCCCATCCCTAATACTACCACAAAAAAGCCCCGCACCTAATTAAGGCGCGGGGCAAGGCTGGGCATAGGCCCGGGACAATCAGAGGTAGCTTATTCAGCTTCCAGCATGAGCTTGGCACCGCTCGTGCCTACCAGCGTCAATTTCTTCTCCGTTAGGGTTTCCACGTTGAACGTATTCGACGTGCCAGCACCGTCAGGGGTCAGCGTTAGGGTTTTAGCGCCCTGGTCGAAGGCAAATTTGCCCTGCACTGCCCCGGCAGCGCCCGTCATGGTGTAAGTGTTATTGGAGAATACATGCAACGACTCTTCTTGTTGCGCGTCTGTTTGTTTCACTTTATCGCCGGCTGCATCGGTTTCTTTAGCGGTTTTCCACACTTTGCCAGTGGTGCCGTACAACATGTTTACGCCTTCTACTTTGCCTTTGTCGTTACCACATGCAGCAGCTACAAACACGAGGGCAAAAACGCAGAGCAGCGAAGCCAGGTAGGGCCGAAGGGCCAAAGAAAATTTAGTCATGAGTGAAAAGAGTAGGAAGTGTTAAGTACGTTTGCGCTCAGATTGGTCGCGGGTCTGCTTACGCGCCTGATTTTTTTTGGTTATCTGCCACAACTTTTGCCCGGCCTTAGCGTAATAATCACTGCAAACCAAGCTGTTAATCGGGTTTCCCGACACTGCTAGGTAGCTGGCCCTCAAGCCACACCGCGTTTTTGTTTTTACTACAAACCCTTTGCAGCCATGGGCTTACTAGATTTCTTAACTAACGACGGCGATAAAAAGCCCGTTGAAACGCCCCAGCCAGCCGCTGGCGCTGGCACTGACTTCTTTGGCAATAGCACCACTCCCGCTGCCACCAGCGGCGAATCATACACCGTAGTGAGTGGCGACTCGCTTTCTAAAATTGCTAAAAACCACTATGGCGATGCCGCCAAGTGGCACCAGATATACGAGGCCAACAAGGCCATCATCGGCAGTAACCCCGACCACATTGAAGTGGGCCAGGAGTTAACCCTACCTAGTCTCTAGGTACTTTTTGCAGAAAAAAGGTGAGAAAAGCCACTCCAAGCTTGGGGTGGCCTTTTTGTTTTTTAAGGGGGTAGGGCGCTATCCTCTCACCGCCATCCTGTTTTTTTGGCGGAAAGTTGTAAAATTATTTGCCGTGTATATCTTTGCCGGCACCAACTTGGTACTCCCCCGCGTGCGGTGGGGCAGTTAGTTTAAGTTTTATACAGAAGCGGCGAGAGATTAGGCTCCGTGACCCGCTGGCAACCTTCACCTGCTGAAAGGTGCCAATTCCTACCCCAGTGCCGCTAGCTAGCGCGCCGGGGGGCTATAAATCGAGTGCCATGCTTTACTCCCTGCTTTCTACTTGCTACGCCGCCTGCCGCTTCACTACCCGTGACGCTGGCTTTATGGCTATTTCTGCTCGCCAACCGGCGGCAGCGGCGCACCTTGCGCCAGTCGGCCGAATGCGGCTATGTTGTTGTGCGAGCTGTTGTTGCTAGGGCTAGTTATTAGCCTAGCGGCTCTTTTTCTTATTCGTGGGTACTGGCTTGGCCAGTTTGCAGGGCACTTTAGGGCCACCAGTAGCTAAGGGATACGTATTGTTCTCCATGAGAAGCAACTCCTTGACTAGCTGCACATTGCTGAAATAGCTATTCAAAACCTGGGGCACCCTAGCCGCCTACGAAAAGCAAAAAATAGGTTTTTCCAACAATCCACTTGCTTTATACTGCTTAAATATGTCAGTTTCCACTTCCGTCGGTGTCTCGTCAGCATTCCAGCAAGATTTGGCGGCTACGGCCCAGCACTTGGCTTCGGTGCTACCCCCCGAGGTAGCCCGCACGATTGATAGCGGCATTGCTGCCGTCGAGGCATCGGGCCAGGCTGCGCAAGTGCGGCAAGCAGGGCAGCCTGCGCCCGACTTTACCTTGCCCGATGCTACTGGCCAGCCAGTTACACTATCGGCGCTAGTGGCGCAGGGGCCGGTGGTGCTCACTTTTTACCGTGGCAACTGGTGCCCCTACTGCAATGTACAACTGCGCGCCTACCAGCAAGTGCTCGCCGAAATAGCCCTGCGCGGTGCCACTTTAGTAGCAATTTCGCCCCAAACTCCTGAGCTTACTACCCTCACAGCCAGCGAAAAGCAATTAGCTTTCCCGGTACTGAGTGATGTTGGCAACGCGGTAGCCCGGCAGTATGGCCTAGCCTATGGGGTAGGAGCTGAAGTGGGTAGCGCGCTGCGCAGCGTCGGCATCGACTTGGCCGCGTTCAACGACAACCCCGACGACGAGCTACCGCTCACAGCCACGTTTATTATTGGTACTGATGGCCTTATCGCCCAAACTTGGGTGGAGGCCAATTTTAAGCACCGCGCCGACCCGGCCGATATCATCCGGGCGCTAGAGCAATTGCCAACGCCGCAATTCGCTTAGTTCGTTACTCTCCCATCCCACTAGTTTACTCCTTTTACTTTTAGCCTCATGGCCACGCAAAACCTGCACTTCGAAACCCTTCAGCTCCATGCCGGGCAGCAGCCCGACCCCACTACTGGCTCGCGCGCAGTCCCGATTCACCAAACGACTAGCTACGTATTTAAAAATGCGGAACACGGTGCTAACCTCTTTGCCCTGAAAGAGTTTGGTAATATTTACACGCGTCTCATGAACCCTACCACCGATGTATTCGAGCAGCGCATTGCGGCGCTCGAAGGGGGGGTAGCGGCGCTGGCAGTAGGCTCGGGCCAGGCGGCCCAGTTCATTGCCCTGAACAACATCTTGCAGCCCGGCGACAACCTAGTTTCGAGCTCCTACCTCTACGGGGGCACCTACAACCAATTCAAGGTGGCATTCAAGCGCATAGGTATTGAGGCGCGCTTTGCGGAGGGCGACGACGCCGACAGCTTCGAGAAGCTGATTGACGGTAATACCAAGGCACTGTACGTCGAAACCATTGGCAACCCAAGCTTTAGCGTGCCTGATTTTGAGCGCATTGCGGCCGTGGCCAAGAAGCACGACATTCCGCTGGTAGTAGACAACACTTTCGGCGCGGGCGGTTACCTCTTCCGCCCCCTCGAGCACGGCGCGAGCATTGTGGTAGCGTCGGCTACGAAGTGGATTGGCGGCCACGGCACCAGCGTGGGCGGCGTCATCATCGACGGCGGCACCTACGACTTCGGCAACGGCAAGTACCCGCAGTTTACCGAGCCCAGCGAAGGCTACCACGGCCTGATTTTCAACGATGTATTTGGGAAAGGCGGGCCGTTTGGCAACATCGCTTTCATCATTCGCGCCCGGGTAGAAGGCCTGCGCGATTTCGGCCCGTCTATCAGCCCCTTCAACTCGTTTTTGCTGCTGCAAGGCCTCGAAACCTTGAGCCTGCGCGTGGAGCGCACCGTCGAAAACGCCCTTAAAGTAGCGCAGTGGCTAGAGCAGCAGCCCCAGGTGGCGCACGTCAACTACCCGGGCCTGCCCAGCAACCCGCACCACCAGAATGCGGCCAAATACCTCAAGCGCGGCTTTGGCGGCGTGCTGTCGTTTGCGCTGCACGGCAGCAAGGAGACGGCCACCATGCTCATCGACAACCTGAAGCTTATCAGCCACTTGGCTAACGTAGGCGACGCCAAAACGCTCATCATTCAGCCCTCGGCTACCACGCACCAGCAGCTGAGCGAGCAGGAGCAGTTGGCCTCGGGTGTAACGCCTACCCTGCTGCGCTTGTCGGTGGGCATCGAGCACTTCGACGACATCCGCGACGATTTGGCGCAGGCCTTGGCGGCCGCCGCCAACGCTACTCCCAAAGGCAGCGACACCGACGCTGATGCCGAAGCCAGCACGCCAGACCCGCAGCCGCAGCACGTGCAGCCGCTGGAAGTATAGTTTTTTTCAGTACTGAAGACGCAGAGGGTTTTGCCGCAGGGGCGCAACTGGCAATTTCTAGTTGCGTTCCTAAAGCAAAACCCTCTGCGTCTTCGGCGCTGAAACCATTTGTAGCCCCATGCAAGAGTATATTTTTTCCCTACCCGACCCTTTTCCCTTGGAAAGCGGCGAGGTATTGGCCGGTGCCCAGGTGGCTTATCGCACCTGGGGGCGGCTCAATGCTACCCGCGACAATGTGGTGTGGGTGTGCCACGCCCTCACGGCTAACGCCGACGTGCTGGACTGGTGGCCGGGGCTGTTTGGGGAAGGGCATTTTTTTGACCCCGCCGACTGGTTTATCGTGTGCGCCAACATCTTGGGCTCGTGCTACGGCAGCACCTGCCCCCTATCCCCCGACCCCGCCACGGGTGTAGGGCGCTTCCAGAATTTTCCCCTGCTCACCATCCGCGACTTGGTAGCGGCGCACGAAGCCCTGCGCCGGGAGTTGGGGCTGACCTACATCCATACGCTGATTGGCGGCTCGCTGGGCGGGCAGCAGGGGCTAGAATGGGCCGTGAGCCGGCCTGAACTAGTTGGCCACTTGGTAGTTATTGCTACCAGCGCGCGGCACTCGGCCTGGGGCATTGCCTTCAACGAAGCCCAGCGGTTGGCCATTGAGGCCGATGCCACCTACCACGAAGGCCGGCCCGGCGGCGGCGATGCCGGCTTAGCGGCCGCCCGCGCCGTGGCCCTGCTCAGCTACCGCGGCTACGACGCCTACACGGCTACCCAAACCGACCCCGACGATAGCCGCCTGCGCGATTTTCGCGCCAGCAGCTACCAGCGCTACCAGGGCGACAAACTGGTGGCCCGCTTCGATGCCTACAGTTACGTGGCCCTCACGCGCGCCATGGACTCGCACAACCTTGGCCGCGGCCGGGGGGGGGTAGGGGCGGCGCTGGCCAGCATCCGGGCGCGCACGCTGGTGCTGGGCATTACGTCGGACGTGCTGTTTCCCCTGGCCGAGCAGCGCACCATTGCCGCCGGCATTCCGGGGGCAGTATATGGCGAGTTGGACTCGGGGTATGGGCACGACGGCTTTTTGCTCGAAACCGTCAAAATCACGCAGGCCCTGGAAGTCTTCTACGCGGCGGCCCTGGCCGAGTAGCTCGTCTATCCGCCTCGGTACAGAGCATAGAATATAAAAAGAGCCCTGGCAAAAAATGCCAGGGCTCTTTTTATATTCTATGCGCAAGATTTACAGTAGGCGCACATCTACCTCCGTAGAAATGAGCTGCGTTCCATCTTCCAGGGTAAACAAGAAGAAGAAGCGCAACTGATTGGGAGTCTGCGGATTGGTATTGGGCGTGAGCGTGCCTGCCCCGCCCGTCGAAGTGCCCGTGAAGGCGAAGGCCGCCGTTTTGGTAGCCGAGGCCGGCAGCGTGGCGAAGGCCGCGTTGAGGCGGGTAGCGTAGCTGCGCACCGCGTTCAAATCTGAGTTGAACGTGATGGTGTTGGTGCCATTGCCGGCTATCGTTGCGGTTAGGTAGTTGGGGTAGCGTGCATCCTGCAAATACTCGACCCCGCTGTTGCCAGTAGCTACCTTGGTGATTTCCTTTATTTTACCCTTATCGGCGGGAATACTAAACGCAATGGAAAACGTGCCGTTGGCATTGGCGCCTGCCCCCACAGTGGTTGTAACGACCGGAAAGCGTTCAAAATATACTTGGTTAGTAACGGTAACCGGGATGGTTGCGGTACTATCCTGCAAGGGGCCGAGCTTATTGCCGTAGTCCTTTTTGCAGCCCGAAAAGCTAGCAGCCAGGAGGAGGAGCAAGAAAAACTGAATAGTTGTCTTTTTCATGAGATAAGGCACTAAAGGAGAAAAACTGCCGGTTAGTTGGTAGCCCACCACACCGGGGCGTCGATGGTCGCCTTCGGCATCACATCGCCGTTGGCGGCCACCTCAGAGGGGGGGTAGAGCAGCCGCTGCGGGATGTTGGGTGTAAACGAAACGTTCAGCGCCGGTTGCAGGCGCGGGCGGCCCGTGCGGCGGTAGTCGTTCCAGGCTTCGTAGCCGTTGCCAACCCAGGCCATCCATTTCTGCCGTAAAATCTGGTCAAGCTTGTGATTGTCGTCGCCCCGGAGCGTGACCACGGCCGGGTTGGCGGCAAAATAGGTGTCGATATCGGCGGTCGAAAGCCCGGTTTCCTCCATCGAGCGGCGGATGCCTTCTTGGTAGAGCGCATTGGCATCGCCGGCCGTCTTCAGCCGAATGGCACATTCGGCCAGGATAAAGGCCCGCTGAAAATTGGTGAGCAAGCGCACTGGCGCCTCCCCTACCGCACCCAGCACGTAGGTGTTGTAAACCGAGCGGTTGGCCCGCACAGGAGCCGTGGCATTGCTGCCATTTTCGAAGCCCGTGAACTTGCCGTAGGTAGTGGTGTGCGTTGGAGCTGTATTAGCGGGCGTAGTCGTGAAGTACTTCGGTAGCCGGGGGTCGTTGTAGGCCGTTAGCGAATCCAGAAAGCGCGTGCTGGCCATCTGGTCGTTGGGGCGGTTCGTCACGTTGTAGGAGTAAAACGGGTTGGTGTTGCCCACCGCCGTACCGAAGGGCACGGCAAAATCATCGGCGTTGGCAGCGATGGCGGCACTACCCCCCGCGCCCTTAGCCAGCACCTCGTTAATGACTTTCGTAGCCAAAGCGGGGTCTTTGCGGCTGACAGTGCAGGCAAATTTGAGCAGCAGCATGTTGCCCACTTTACGCCACTTGGTAAGGTCGCCCTTGTACACAAAATCGTCGGCACCGGGCGTCAGCACGCTGGTTTTGTCAAGGTCGGCCAGCCCATCGCGCACCAAGTCAAACAGGCTTTGGATGCCGGTGTTGCCCTCGTAAATATCTTGCTGCTTGTCGAAGGCCGGGTGGATATTACCGAGGCCCTGCAAGGCCTGCGAGTACGGCACATCACCCCACATATCGGTAGCCAGGGCAAAGTTGTAGGCCTTGAGCAGCTTGGCGATACCCGTGTAGGCGGGGTTGGCGGCGTTATTAGTGATTAGCGTTTGTGCACCGTTCAGGTTATTGCCATACAGGTCGCCGCGCCACTCGTTATCGTAATTGCCGCTGATGGCATACTTATCCTCCGTAAAGGGCTGGTTGAGTATGCCCGCGTAGTGCTGAATAAACAGGTCGCCGTCGCGACCCAGGGTGTTGCCCACCAAAAAAGCAGTGCCCACGGTGATAGTCGGCAACTGAACTGAAGGCTGCACAACAGTTGGGTTGTTGGGGCTGATGTTGACATCCAAAAACTTATTAGGCGAGCAGCTGGCAGCAGCCCAGCTGGCTAGGGCGAGCACGGCGTAGCGCAGGGGGGTAGGGTGCGGTATCGATATGTTCATGATTCGGTAGAGGCTGAGTTAGAAGGTAAACCGCAGGTAAGCGCCGTAGCTGCGCACGCTGGGCGCACCTTGCAAGTCGAGGCTGCGGATGTTGCCGGCGCCCTGGGTGTTCACTTCGGGGAAGAAGTTGGCGTTGGGCGCGTAGTAAAACAGGTTGCGCCCCGATACCGAGATGGAAGCGCCGCCAAATGGCGTGCGCGCCAGCAGGTCTTTGGGCAGCGCGTAACCCAGCGACACCTCGCGCATCGTGAAGTGCGTGCCATCGAAGATGTTGAGGTCGCTTTGTAGGCCTTGGTTGCTCCAGTAGCTCTGCGCATCTATCTGGATGTTGTTGGGGCGGTAGGAGCCGTCCGCGTTCTGAATAACGCCCGGAATAATGCGCGGCACCTCGCGGTCGACGCCGGTTTCCTTCAGCATACCCGCCGACTTATAAGCGGCCTGGGTAAACGAGAGAATGTCGCCGCCCACCACGGCATCAACCAAGAAGGAGAATGTAAAGCCCTTGTAGGCAAACGAGTTGGTAATGCCGCCCTGCCAATCCACGTTGGGGTTGGCCGTTACTTGCGAGCTGAGCTCGGTTACCCACAGGCCAGTGCGCGGGTTTATTAGGTACTGGCCATCGGGGGCAGTTGCTTTCTTCTGGCCCAGAATCACGCCGTAGGGCTGGCCCACCACAAACGAGGGCACCGAGCCAATAAAAGCGCTGCCCGGAATGGAGGAACTCGTAACACCCGGATAAATCGACACCACCATGTTGCGAATGCGCGTGTAGTTGGCCGAAATGTCCCAGGTGAAGCCCGAAGTGCTGCGCACCGGCGTGATGGTAGCAAGCAGCTCAATGCCCTTGTTGTCGAGCTCGCCGGCGTTGGTATAAAAGCTGCTGTAGCCCGTGGTCGGGGCTATCGTGACGGGAATAATCTGGTTCGAGCTAACGGTCTTGAAATACGTGGCGTCCAGCGTGAGGCGGTTGTTGAAGAAACCCAGGTTCAGGCCCACTTCGGCCGACTTGGTGAACTCCGGCTTCAGCACGTTCAGCACATTTACCCCGCCAATGGTGGTGCTCGGCCGGAAGCCCACCACGTTGTTGAAGGGGAAAGTCACGTTGGCCACGTTGTTGCCCTGGCCACCCGCTACGTAGTAGGTTTCCAGCACGTAGGGGTCGGCGTCGCGGCCTACCCGGGCCAGGTTGCCCCGAATTTTGCCGTAGGAGAAAATGTCCGAGTCGATGTTGAACGCATCCGTAAACACGAAGCCGGCCGAAACCGAGGGGTAGAGGAAGGTGCGGTTGTCTTTGGGCAGCGTGGAGGACTGGTCGACGCGGGCTGTGCCTTCCAAAAACAGGTAGTTGTTGTAGGCTAATGACAAGTCGGCGTAGTAGCCAAGCAGGCGGCGGGTGTAGTTGGTTTCGCCGCTACCCGTAAACACGGCCGCGTTGATGGTATTATAGAAGCCGGGCTGCGAGAGCGTGGCCGCCGACACGTACTGCTCGTTGCGCTTGCGCTGGTTGGTCTGCTGGCCCACGAGCAGGGTAGCATTCAGCTTTTCGAGAAAGATATTTTCCTTCTTGGCCGTTATCAGCAGGTCGCCGGTAAACTCGGCGTACTGAATGTTATCCTGAAAAATGAGGCCCGTCGGGTTACGCGCCGAGCTAATAGCGGCAATCTGCTTGCGGCGGTCGGTGTAGGTATCGAGCCCGGCCCGGTACACCACGCTCAACCATGGAAAGAAGTCGTAGCCAATGCTGGCCACGTTGATAAAGCGCGTAACATTACTGGTAGTGTTGCTATTGAGCAAATTGTAATTGGGATTGTCCAGCCCTGCAAAGAACAGGTTGGCGCCCGTGGCCGTTTGAAAAGTTTGGCCTTGCAAGTCGAAGCTGCGCGGCACCGAAGCCAGCGTGCCGAAGGCGCTACCCCCGTTGCCGGTTTGGGGGGCTAGCTGGTCGGTTTGCGAGAAATTGACCGAGCCCGTAACCTTTATCTTGTTTTGCAGGGTAGTACCGCCCCCTAGCTGAATGTTGGTGCGCTGCAACTTCGACGACTCCGTGATGCCCTTCTGAGTGGTGCTGTTCACGTTCAGCGAGAAGTTCGACGTACCGTTGTTGCCCGCTAGCTGCAACCCATTGGTCCACAGCGTACCAGTTTTATAAAAATCTCGGATATTGTTGGGGTACGCCTGGTAGGGTAGCAGGCTGTTGTCGGCCAGCAGCAGGCCGTTGGCGCGGGTAGGCGCGGTACCGAAGCGCGGCCCCCAAGAGTTGGTGCTACCCGTGAGGATGTTGCCGCCCCCGTTGGCAGTTGTGTTGGTGCCGGCCGTGCCCTGGCCATAATCGTTTTGAAATTCCGGCAAGCCCAGCACGGTCTGAAAATTAAAGCCGGTGTTTAGGACCACTTCGAGCTTCTTATTCACGTTAGCACCCGACTTGGTGGTAATTAGAATAGCCCCCGATGAGGCACGCGACCCGTAAAGCGCCGCTGCCGCCGGCCCTTTCAGGATGCTGATGTTGGCGATGTTCTCCGGGTCGATGTCGGCGGCGCGGTTGGCCGTTTGAGCGCCATAGAGGGTGCCGGCCGCGCCGCCATTGGTGCGGTCAGTATCGTTGCTGACCGGAATGCCATCGACTACGAAAAGCGGTTGGTTGTTGCCCGTAAGCGAAGTGATACCTCGGATGTTGATGTTGGTCGAGGTGCCAGCCAGGCCGCTTGCGCCCGTAATGTTCACGCCCGACACTTTACCCTGCAAAGTATTGAGCACGTTGGGCTCCGACTTCTGCGCTACGGCCCCGCCCTGAATTTCCTGCGTGGCGTAGCCGAGCGTGCGCTTGTCTTTTTCAATGCCGAGCGCCGTTACCACTACCTCGCTCAGTTCGCGCGAGTTTTGGGTGAGCGCTACGTTCACCTGCGTACTGCTGCCCACGGGCCGCTCCTGGGTGTTCATGCCCACCGACGAGAAAACCAACGTGCCGCCCACCGTTGGCACCGCCATCGTAAAGGACCCATCAGCGTCGGTAGAAGTACCATTTGTGGTGCCCTTCAGCAGCACCGTAACCCCCGGTAGACCTTCGCCACTTTTCTGGTCTGTTACCCGCCCCGATACGGCCCGCGTTTGGGCCTGCACCGCTTGCAGTAACGTCAGTAGCAGGAACAAGGTCATAAGTAAATTTCTTTTCATTAAGCTGTAGAAAGAAGAAAGTGGATGAAAGGA
Source organism: Hymenobacter ginkgonis (assembly GCF_009755225.1). Taxonomy (GTDB): domain Bacteria; phylum Bacteroidota; class Bacteroidia; order Cytophagales; family Hymenobacteraceae; genus Hymenobacter; species Hymenobacter ginkgonis. The sequence goes on along the minus strand of NZ_WQKZ01000002.1, from coordinate 854,707 downwards.
TGAGCAAGCTTAATTCCTAATGTAATGAACTACTGATAGTTCTGTCAATTTCTTACGCAAATTCTTTTTTATTTTTTATAAATAAACTTCATTGACTATCAATACCTTATCATTATTCATGAGATAACGTACATATTATCAATTACATACACGAAATCTGTGTTTTCAGTATTCAAAACAGCTGCTCCCGCTTTGGTTATCTAGGTTCTACCAAAGGGACTAGTAGCTGCAACTACCCTTGGGCCTCAACTGCTGAGGGCAACGCAGTTAAGCAGCGCCAGCACTATTTCCATAGTACAAAACTCACTCACTCATCCAGCCATGATTTACGCCGCGCAGCCCTGTTAACTTTAGTGAGTAGCCAACTGCCCGCTTAGCCAGCAACTAGCGCACGTGTGTTAGTGCACCACGTCCCGGAAAAGGTCAAAAATCCTCTTTCTCAAAATATCAGCTTTTCAGCCCTACCCCCTTTATTTATAATAGGTAGTTGAATTAATTTAGCTAGACAAGCAACTTGACACCCCATTTAGTAAGGGTCATATTACTTTTTATGCATAGCCATAAGTGATAAAGGGGTGTTACAAAAAAGACGATTTTAGGGTGCCGCTGCGTTGAATTGAGCGAGTAGCACCCCAAAACCGTCTTTGCTATTACTCGCTTGGCGAGCCTTATTCAAAGGCTATGCGCACCGGTGGCTGGCCCTGAAATTTCACTAGATAAACCCCAGCTCCCAGCGCGCCGCGCGCTAGCTCCACTTGCTGCGCCGCAGGCGTGAGGCGGCGCACCACGCGGCCAGTTACGTCTAGCACTTCGGCTTCGCCCAACTGCGCCCAGGTAGCGGGCAGCACCAACTGCACAGCGCCTAAGGCAGGGGTGGGATACGCTTGAATGCGCATACCTGGCACCGCCGATTGGGCCGCTAGCACGGTGCCCGCCCGCCGCAACAACGGCCGCAAGAAATCGCGGATGGTCCAGAACGTCGTATCGGCATAGGCTGAGTTGCTCTCAAACGGAATATGCCCCGCTTTGCTGAGGCGGCGGAGCGTGTTGGTAACGCCCACAGCCGTAGCACGCGGGTTGAGGCGACCGCTGCCGTACACGTATTTGGGGGGTAGGCCCGCGCCCACCCGGCCCTGAAAATAGGGCACCGTAGCATCGGCGGTGCCGTGCACACTGCACAGCGGCACATTGCCAGCCTCGATGTAGTTGGGGCTTTCGGTGGCGCCGCTCAGGTTAAGCACGGCGGCCACGGCGCTGCTGTAGCCGGGGTTGCCGCCCGTGCCTTCGAGGCCGCCCAGCGCGGCAATGCCTACATAGGCAGGCACTTCGCTCACTTTATCTAAGTAGCCGACTTGCAGCGCCATGAATGCGCCTGCCGACGAACCGCCCGCTACAATGTAGTTGCTATACACCCGGTAGGTTTTGGTGGTGGCCGCGTCGTTGCGGAAGAAGCGCACAGCGGCGCGCATATCCTGCATGCCGCGAATGGAAGCCTGCGCCAGCCCCACAGTATCGGTCAGCACGGGAAAACCGGTGAGGGGAAAGCCCAGCCGGTACTCGATGCTGGCCGTGACGTAGCCCAGGCGCGCCAGGCGGGTGCAAATATTTACCATGTAGGCATCCTTGCGGGTGCCCAGCGCAAAGCCACCCTGGTGCGCAAAAATGAGCAGCGGCCGGCGCTTCACCGTGTCGCCGGTGGGCTGGTAAATATCCATCAGCAGTTGCTGCGCAGTACCGGTGTAGGTAGTTGCCGAGCCGTACACCACATCGCTCGTGACCGTGACATTGGCAAAAACCGGCCGGTAGTAACGCCCGCCGGTGGTGTCGATGGGTGCTAGCTGGGCCTGGGCCACGTGGGGGGCCGCCAACAGCAGCACCGCCAGGAAGAGGAAAATTATTTTCATAGGGGTAGCAGAAAGGAAATCAATCAATTATACTAAAGGAGCAACGGATAAAGCCCCTAGCGGGTTTTGGACTTTAGGGGTAGTGGAGGGCAGCTACGGGCCGCAGCTGTTATTTGCAGGCACATTTAACCTGTGCTTATGCCTGCCATCGCCCCGCCTTTTCTCCAACCCGGCCAGCGCGTCGCCATCGTGAGTACGGCGCGCAAAACCACGGCGGCCGAAATCGACTTCGCCAGCCGAACCCTAACCGATTGGGGCCTGGAAGTAGTGCAGGGCGAAAGTATTGGCGCGGCCAGCCACCAGTTTGCCGGCGACGATGCCCTGCGCCGCCGCGACTTTCAGCGCCAGCTCGACGACCCCAGCATTCGGGCCATTTTGTGCGCCCGCGGCGGCTACGGCACCGCGCGCCTAGTCGATGAGCTGGATTTCAGTCGCTTTGCCGAAAGCCCCAAGTGGGTGGCGGGCTTCTCTGATATCACGGTGTTAAACAGCCACTTGCTACGCCTAGGCTACCAAAGCATTCATGGTGTGATGCCCGCGCTGTACGGCCAAGCCGGCGGCGAGGCCGCCGTGGCCAGCCTGCGCGCCGCTTTGTTTGGCGAGCCAGCCACTTACGAAGCCCCCGCCTACCCCCTCAACCGCCCCGGCACTGCCACGGGCGAGCTGGTGGGCGGCAACTTAAGCCTGCTGCACACCATCACAGGTACCAGCTCGCAGGCCAGCTTTGCGGGCCGCATTCTTTTTCTGGAAGACCTCGACGAGTACCTCTACCACATCGACCGCATGCTGCTGCATTTGCACCGCAGCGGCCAACTCGCCGGGTTAGCCGGGCTGGTAGTAGGCCACTTTTCGGAGATGCACGACAATGCCGTACCCTTCGGCCAAAATGCCTACGAGATTATCAATTACTACGCCCAGCGCTACCAGTTTCCGGTAGGCTACCACTTTCCAGTGGGCCACGAGGCTGATAACCAGGCCCTCGTGGTGGGCCGCCGCGCTACGCTAACCGTGAGCCCGACCGGCAGCCAGCTCAGCTGCTAAAGACTGCTGGAACACCACTACCTGCTTTTGCGCAGCGCCTGTGCCAGGGCGCCGGCTACTAGCCCGCCTACCGTGTACCAGGCCACCGTCATGGCTTTGGTTTGGGTAGTGCGGTTGCTGGGAGCTTCGCCCAGGCCCAGCGGGCCGGGCAGCACCACGCCGCCTACCCCCGCCGCCACGCCCAGCAGCAGGCCTCGCCGCAGGCTATGCCGGCCGCTTCCTACCAAACTGAAGTACAGGCCATTGCTGAGAATATCGCCGGCCATTGTAGCCACGTAGGCGGTGGCATGGTCAGGCTGCGGCGCATCGGCCAAGCCCAGCAGCTTGCGCAAGCCGCGTTCGCCGAGCACATCCATGCGGGGCGCGTCATGGGGGCGGAGGTGGCGTGCCACTTCGTGCAGCACGGTGAGGGCAGTAGCCCCGGCAAAGCCGGCGGCGAGGGAAGGCAATAATTTCATAACAGGCACGCCGGCCCGAAGCCAAGCAATTTCTCAGACGAATAGCGGGCCGCTAGGTTGCGCAAAATTCCGGGGGTAGGGTTGCGCCGCTACGATGCAGCAGTGTATATTTGCACCCCCGGCTGCAAAGCCACGCCGGGAAACGCCGATTTAGCTCAGCTGGTAGAGCAGCTCATTCGTAATGAGCAGGTCGTTGGTTCGAGTCCAATAATCGGCTCAGTCTCAGAGCAAACAAAAAACCGCTTCCTCCCAAGCGGTTTTTTTGTTTCCGTAAGATGGCCCGCTAGCCGGCCTTAAGCTGGGTACGCGGCCCCCGCAAATTCGCACGTAAAGGGCCTCGTTGTTTTCCAAGCGGCTTTCGCCGGCCTATAGCGCACAAGCTACTGCTAGGTGCGGGCCGCCAAAGATTCGTGAAGGTGCCTTTTGGCAAATCAAGTTAAGCGCCGATACTCAGGGAAATACGTATAATTGCCACGTACTTTTTCCTCATTTTTGCGCATGAAGAAAATTCTGCTCCTGCTGCTCGGCTTAACGCTGCTTGGCGCACCGGCCAGCCACGCTCAAAAAGTCAAAACCAAAACCAAGGGCAGCGCGCCTACCCTGCTGGCTCAGCCCGACGAGCGCTGGCCCGCGGCCAAAGCCAATGCTTGGTACCGGGCCCACCCCTGGCCAACGGGAGCCAATTTCATCCCCAGCACGGCCATCAATCAGCTCGAAATGTGGCAGGCAGCCACCTTCGACGCGCCAACTATTGACCGCGAGTTGGGGTATGCCCAAGGCGTGGGCTTCAATACGATGCGCGTGTTTCTGCACCATTTGGTGTGGCAAGCCGACCCGGCGGGCTTTAAGCAGCGCGTGGGCAGCTACCTTGCTTTGGCCGATAAGCACCACATCCAGACCATTTTTGTGCTCTTTGATGATTGCTGGAACAACAACCCTAAGCTAGGGCCGCAGCCCGCACCCAAAACCGGCATTCACAACTCGGGGTGGATGCAGGACCCTGGTGAGCCTGCCTCGCGCGACTCGGCTACTTTCATGGGCCTGCGGCCCTACGTAACGGATATGCTCACCAGCTTTGGGCACGATAAACGCATCTTATTGTGGGACTTATACAACGAGCCGGGCAATTCGAATAAAGGGCTGGCCTCGCTGCCGCTGCTGCGCAACACCTTTGCCTGGGCCCGCGCCGCTCGCCCCGAGCAGCCACTGAGCGCCGGCCTCTGGAACTGGGGCTTCGAGGTGCTGAACACTTTTCAGGCGACGCACTCCGATATTATTACCTACCACAACTACGACGAGGCCCCGGCCCACCAGCGCGTTATCGAGTTGCTGGCCACCCACGGCCGGCCGCTGCTGTGCACCGAGTACATGGCGCGCCCCCGCAACTCGCGCTTTACCAACATCTTGCCTTTGCTGAAGCAGTACCACGTGGCCGCCATCAACTGGGGCCTCGTTGATGGCAAAACCAACACCAAGTACGCTTGGGACACGCCCCTGGCCGATGGCAGCGAACCTACTGAGTGGTTTCACGAAATATTTCGTCGCGATGGCACCCCTTACCGCCAGGAGGAGGTAGACCTCATTAAAAAGCTAAACACCAACTAGCGCACTATAAGGCCAGGAAGCACTAGGGCCGCGGTGCGGGTGTCGACTCGGCCGGGGCGGGGGTAGGCGGCGTTTCAGCGGGTGCCGCCGGAACGGTTTCGGCGGGCATGGTTCCGGCCGGGGCTGCGTCGGGGGGGGTAGGCGCCTCGGCCGGAATAAGCACGGGCAGCGGGCAGCCGCGGGTTGCCCACGAGCCTTTTTGCTTGGGGCACTTATCGTAGCGGTCGCTTACGCCATCGCCGTCGCGGTCTTTGGGGCGGTGGCGCCGCAGCGCCAGGGCCAAGCCAAAGTAAACGTCGGCCCCCGTGGCCGTGGTAATGCCCAGCAGCCCGCCCAGGTTGTCGGAGCCCAGCACGAGCGGCCCCACGCGCACCATGGCCCCCACCTGAAACCGCCGGTAGTTATCGGCCAGCACCAACGGCACTGCCAGTTCAAATTTGCTAAATTCGGCCCGCGGCGTGAGGGCCAGCAGGCTAAGCGTGCGGCTGCCAATGGTGCGGGCAGGCAGCAGGTTTTGGGTCCAGAGCAGGCCCGCATACAGCGGGCCGCCTAGGCGGTAGTCGGCCGTGAGGCGCAGCGCGGCCGGCAAATAGGTCGTGAATTCGCGCCCTGCGCTACTGAGGCCCACCAGGCGCTGCACGGTGTTCTCGACCGATTGCAACGTCTTGAATTGCAAGGTATCCAGCTGGGCTAACTGCACCGTCTTGGCATTGGCCAGCTGGCCCTGGCGCACGCGCTGGTCGCCGCTGTAGCGCAGGGCGCCCAGGTCGGTGAGGGCCGCGCCCAAGCGCAGGCGGTACTTGTTGCGGGTATCGTCGGGGTGGGTGGCGCCATCCAAGTCATAGGTGTAGCTTTCCGACTCGGGCCGCCATTCGTAGGTCACGCCCAAGTCGGCGCCATAGCCGCGGCCCAGCTGCTGGCTGCCATACAGCGAACCCACGCGGAAGCCCGATTCGCCATACAGCTTGTAGTCGGTGAGGCCGTAGCTGAGCTGGCGGGTTTGCAGCTCAATCGTGTTCTTATCTAGCACCTGGTAGCGGGTGCCCTCGTTCTGCACGTAGCCGCCGCCCAGCCCCACCAAGTACTTCAGGGTAAGGCCGCCCTTGAAGAAGTGGGTAGTAGTAGGGGTAAAGGTGCGGGCGTAGGTAGCCGCAAATTCGTGGTACGAGTTCACGTTGAGCACGAAGCGGTTATCATCGAGCACCTTGTTGGCCAAGCCCAGCTTGAACGCGTCGCCTAGGCCGTAGCGCGCCAGTTGGGCCAGCGCCGTGCTTACCCCGGTGGCCTGCACAAAGCCCCGCACCCGGCTGGTGAGGGCCACGGCCGAGCGTGGCCCCAGCGCCACCAGCAGCGAGGGCAGCCGCACTTCGGCTGTGAGGCTGGCATCTTGGGTAGCGCGGCTGTTATGCTGCTCGTTCAGGTTTTCTTTTTTCAGCGAAAAGCCGTTCTCCCAAGGGCGCTTGTCGAGGTCGAGCTGCAGGTAGGTATTGTTGAAATTGCCGCCCGCCGCCCCTAAGTTGAGGTAGGCGCGGTAGCGCGAGTCGGCAATGGCGCTGGGGTTGAGGTAGGCGCTGTTGGTGCCACCGTAGTTGCTTTGCGAAATGCCCAACCAGCCCTGAGCGGCGGCAGGGCGCCCAGCACCAACCACTAATAAGCCGGGTAGCAGCCACGCGAGGGCCGCCCCTCGGCTGAGGGTAACGTGTAGTATCATAGACTTGCGGAAAAAAGTTGCCGCACCTGGTAACTTCCAAAGCCACAGCACCAATAGCGCAAATCTCCTACCCCTCCTTACCGTTTACAATACCCGCTAGTGGGTAGATTTTAGGTTTTTATACCTATTTCTTCTCCGCAAAGTACCGCAGCATACTGCTTGATAGGTAAGGAAATATTCGTTTTAGCACTAGGACTTGGTTTAGGATTATTTGAATCGGTTGTTGGCTGAACCGAGCCGCTAGCTGCGTTATTTCGCAGCTTACCCTTTTAGGCTGGGAAAGTGGGGAAGCTGCCCGGCTTCTTGAGGGGTAGGCGAGCGATGCCGGGCTTTGGCCTGCCTGCCGTCGGTTGGCAGTTGGCATCCCATAGTTTTTGAGCCAGCCCTACCCCCGTACTTTCGCGGGGCCGCTGCCCGGTGTGCTGGCTGGGCCAACCCCAACTTGCCGAGCGGCGTACACTCAGGCTTCGCATGTCAGCATCCTCTTCTTCCAAACTCTCCCTCTACGGCGGCATCGCGGCCAACGTAGCCATCGCCGTCAGCAAATTTGTGGCGGCCTACATCACTGGCTCGTCGGCTATGCTCTCCGAGGGCATCCACTCGCTGGTTGACACCGGCAACGGCGGCCTGCTGCTGTATGGCATAAGCCGCAGCCAGCGCCCCGCCGATGCGCAGCACCCCTTCGGCCATGGCAAAGAGCTGTATTTCTGGGCGTTGATTGTAGCCGTGCTCATCTTCGCCATTGGCGGCGGCATGTCTTTCTACGAAGGCATCAAGCACCTAGAGCACCCCGAGCCACTTACCAATCCGCTCTGGAATTACATTGTACTGGGCGTTTCTATCCTGTTTGAGGCCGCCGCGCTAGTGCTGGCGCTACGCGCCCTGCTGGAGAAGCAGGCGGCGAGTAGCAGCTTCTGGCACACGCTGCGCACCAGCCGCGACCCGGCCGTTTTTGCCTCGGTGCTGGAGAACGCCGCTGCCGTGGCGGGCCTCGTCATCGCGTTGCTAGGCGTTTATTTCGGTCATTTACTGAATAATCCGCTATTCGACGGCGGAGCTTCCATCATCATCGGCCTGCTGCTGATGGGCGTGGCCGTGCTGCTAGTGTCGCGCACCAAGGCGCTGCTCATCGGTGAGGGCGTGAACGAGGCCACCACGCAGCAGGTGCAGGATTTGGCCCGCCAAACGCCGGGCGTCACCACCGTGCGCCCGCCCCTAACCATGTACCTGGCCCCGGATGATGTGATGCTGGCCCTCGATGTAGACTTCGACGACCACCTCACGGCGACCCAGGTCGAGCAGGCTGTGGTGGCCGTGCAAAACGCCATTCGCGCGGCGCACCCCGAGTTCAAACGCATTTTTATTGAAGCAAAATCATTGGAAGGCCGCACATAAGCGCGGCTTTTTCAATTAGTAACTTCTTATAGAACTTCTATTTATGAAAGCAAATTTGACTGATAGCCCATTCGAATCATTTTGGTGGGGCGGCTATGAATGCACCGACCAGCTCAACGCCTTTGGCAACCGCGTCGATTTTCTGCCCCTCACCGGCCACCTACCCCTCCTCGACCAAGACTACATCGACTTAGCGCAGTTCGACGTGAAAACGGTGCGCGAGGGCATTCGCTGGGCCTTTGTAGAGAAAACGCCTTACCAGTACGACTGGAGCACCGTGAAAACTATGCTCGACGCGGGCCAGCGCCACGGCATCCAGCAAGTGTGGGACTTGTGCCACTTCGGCTACCCCGACGACCTTACGCCGCTGCACCCCATGTTTGCCCGGCGCTTTGCCGCTCTCTGCCGAGCGTTTGTAGATTTTTACCGCTCCCAGCGACCCGAGGGCACGCTCATCGTGACGCCCATTAATGAGGTGAGTTTTATGTCGTGGCTTGGTGGCGATGCCCGCGGCACTTCGCCCTACTGCGTAGGCCAGGGCTGGGAAGTGAAATATGGCCTAATGCGCGCCTACATCGAGGGTAGCTGGGCCCTGCGCGAGGCCGACCCGAGCATTCGCTTTCTCAGCACCGAGCCCCTCGTAAACATTGTGCCGCCGCCCAACCCTTGGGTGAGCCACCAGCGCGAAGCCCGCCGCATGCACCGCGACCAGTTTCAGGCCACCGATATTCTGGCGGGCCTGATGTGCCCCGAGCTAGGCGGCCACGAAAGCCTACTCGATATTGTGGGCTTCAATTACTACTACGACAACCAGTGGCAGCTGCACCCGCACCGCCACCTGGGCTGGAACGACCCCGTGATGGACCCCCGCTGGGTGCCGCTGAGCGAATTGCTGCGCCAGGCACATAAGCGCTACAAGCGCCCCTTCGTGGTCACCGAAACCAGCCATCCCGGCGTAGACCGGCCGCTGTGGTGGCACATGATTGGCCAGGAGTGCGCCAAAGCGTTGCAGATGGGCCTGCCGCTGCTGGGCGTGTGCCTCTACCCCCTGATAGACCGCCCCGACTGGGACCACCTCGACCACTGGCACCGCTCGGGCCTCTGGGATGCCGAGCTGCGGCCCGATGGCCCGCCGCGCCGCATCTTGCACGAGCCCAGCGCCGTGGCCCTGCGCGAAGCGCAGGCCATGGTACAGGCCGCCTACCCCAAAGAAAAGCGCCGCCTGCTGGTGAGCTAAGCAGCTATTAATCTGCGCGCTGCTTGCCTTAACCATCGGGGTAAGCAGCGCGCTTTTTGGCTTTTGCGCTACCTTGCGAGCAGTAGCTACCCTAGCCCATTGCCTTATGGAAGCCATTGCCCATTTGTACTCGCCCCTCGGCATGCTGGCCATCACCGGCTCCGATGCCGGCCTACATACCGTGCAGTTCCTCGACCAGGAGTCGCCCGCGCCCACGGCGTCGGCGGCAGTGCCCGCCTGCCTGCGCGACGCGCACCAGCAGCTACTGGCGTACTTCGGCCGCGAACTGCGCGACTTTTCAGTAACCTGCGTGCCGCTTACGGGCACCGACTTTCAGCGGCAGGTGTGGGCTGCTTTGAAGGGGGTAGGGCACGGCCGCACCGCTTCGTACCTTGATGTGGCCAAGCTGCTCGGCAACCCTAAAGCCGTGCGCGCAGTGGGCGCTGCCAATGGCCAAAACCCGCTGGCCATCGTGTGGCCCTGCCACCGCGTGATTGGGGCCAATGGCTCGCTCACGGGCTACGCGGGCGGGCTAGTGCGCAAGCGCTGGCTGCTGGCCTTCGAGCAACCTGAGCAGCAAGGCGGACTCTTTGGGTAGGCACCGCTTTCCTTAGACGTAAAAAAGGAATGCCCTGCAGTGCAAGGCATTCCTTTTTTAATGCCTATTTCGCGGCAAACGCTTTACTTTACGGTCCTTACTTCTTGTTTTTTTATGAAACAGCTTTTTTCCTTGGCGGCGCTGGCCTTGCTGGCAGCCGGTTCGGCAGGCGCCCAAACGCTTGCCAGTAACAAGCCCCTACCCTACCCGCAGACGCGGAAGGTGGACACCACAACCACTTACTTTGGCACCAAGGTAGCCGACCCTTACCGCTGGCTCGAAAACGACCAGGCGGCTGACACCAAAGCCTGGGTGCAAGCCGAAAACAAGGTGACGCAGGACTACCTGAGCAAGATTCCGTACCGCGATGCCATCCGCGACCGCCTCACCAAACTCTGGAACTACGAGAAATACTCGGCACCTACCAAAGAGGGTAAGTACACGTATTTTTCTAAAAACACAGGCTTGCAAAGCCAATACGTGATGTACCGCCAGTTGGGCACCGCCGCGCCGGAGGTATTTCTCGACCCCAACACTTTCTCGAAGGACGGCACTACGTCGCTGGCCGGCATCGAGTTTACCCACGATGGCAGCCTGGCGGCCTACCAAATTTCGGAGGGCGGCTCCGACTGGCGCAAGGTGATTGTGCTGCGTACGGCCGATAAGTCCATCGTGGGCGACACGCTCAAGGACGTGAAGTTTTCGGGCTTGGCCTGGAAAGGCAACGCGGGCTTCTACTACAGCAGCTACGACAAGCCCAAGGCGGGCAGCCAACTGGCCGGTAAAACCCAGATTCACAAGCTCTATTACCACCAGCTGGGCACGCCCCAAAGCACCGATAAGCTGATTTTTGGGGGCGAGAAGGACCCTAACCGCTACATCGGGGCCCACGTGACGGAAGACGAGCACTTCCTCATCATTTCGGCCGCCAATACCACTACCGGCAACAAGCTGTATCTGCAAGATTTGAGCAAGCCCGGCAGCGCCATCGTGAACATGGTGCCCGACGAGAAAAGTATCAACCAGGTGGTGGACAACATGGGCAGCAAGCTCTACATCCAAACCAACTACAACGCCCCCAACCACCGGCTCGTGACCGTGGACGCCGCCGCGCCCAAGCAAGCCAACTGGAAAGACTTGATTCCGGAGTCTAAGAACGTACTGGACATCAACACGGTAGGCGGCCGCATTTTCGCTACCTACCTCAAGGACGCCACCTCGCTGGTAGAAGAATACGATATGGCCGGCAAGAAGCTGCGCACCATCCAATTGCCGGGGGTAGGCACGGCCGGCGGCTTTGGCGGCAAAAAGCTGGATAAGGAGACGTACTACACCTTTACCTCGTACACCTACCCGCCCACTATTTTCAAATACGACCTGGCCAGTGGCACCTCGAGCGTGTATAAGAAGGCCGGCGTGCAGTTCGACCCCAGCAAGTATGAGTCGAAGCAGGTGTTTTACAACTCCAAGGACGGTACGCGCATCCCGATGCTGCTCACTTATAAGAAGGGGTTGGTGTTGAACGGCAAAAACCCTACCCTCCTCTACGCCTACGGCGGCTTCAACATCAGTGTGACGCCGAACTTCAGCACTTCCAATATCATCTTGCTCGAAAATGGCGGCGTGTATGCCGTGCCCAACCTGCGCGGCGGCGGCGAGTACGGCGAAAGCTGGCACAATGCCGGCACCAAGCTCCAGAAGCAGAACGTGTTCGACGACTACATCGCGGCGGCTGAATATTTGATTAAAAACAACTATACGTCGAAGGACTACCTCGCCATTTCGGGCGGTTCGAACGGTGGCCTGCTCGTGGGCGCCACCATGAGCCAGCGCCCCGAGCTATTTAAAGTAGCCTTCCCCGCGGTAGGCGTGATGGACATGCTGCGCTACAACCAGTTTACGGCCGGCGCGGGCTGGGCCTACGACTACGGCACGGCCCAAGACTCGCCCGAGATGTTCCAGTACCTCTACAAGTACTCACCCTACCACGCCCTCAAGCCGGCCGTGTACCCCGCTACCCTCATCACCACCGCCGACCACGACGACCGCGTGGTGCCCGCGCACTCCTTCAAGTTTGCTTCGCGCTTGCAGGAAGACCAGCAGGGCCCAGCCCCGGTGCTCATCCGCATCGAAACCAAGGCCGGCCACGGGGCGGGTCGCTCCACGGCCCAGGTCATCAGCGAACAGACGGACAAATGGGCCTTTCTATTTGAGAACATGGGCGTAAAGTACCCGCTGCCTCAGTAGAAGCTGTTCTAGTTGTTTAACTGTCAAAAAAGGCCATCTGCACGAGCAGATGGCCTTTTTTGTGGCTTGCGCCAATGATTTACCGCACTCCCTACCCCTCTCCTTAGGGAGAGAGAAACCGGACGATTCCACGACTGCGCCGCCGTGGCTCCCCTCTCCCCAAGGAGAGGGGGTAGGGGGTGAGGTAGGGCATGAGGCTAGCTACTGCGCCAGCCTTTTCAACTCCGCATACAGCTCATTGCTTTCAAAAAACAGCTGCGTAACCATGCCCACGTGCTTTTTGCCGGGCAAAATGGTGTATTTGGGCGGCTGGCCCAGCTGCGTAAGCTGCTGCCGAAACCGCTCGCCGCTGCTGCTGATACTCGGGTAGGTTTCGCCGCCGATATAAATACTATAGGGCGGCGCGCCGGCCCGCACGTGGTACAGCGCCGAGGCCTGCCGCCACACCGCCGGGTCGCGGGTGAAGGGAATCAAGTATTGCGCATCGCCCTCGTACTCTTGCTTTTGCAAGTACGTGAGCATGTCGAGCCCGGCTGGGTCGTCGAGCAGCACGGCGTGGGCCGCGGTGCGGGGTAGACCGTGCTTAGCCAGCAGCGTGTCGGAGCCGGTAGCCAGCAACGCGGCCAGCCCCCCGCCCGCCGAGTGGCCCATGAGCACGATGCGGGCCGGGTCGCCGCCATATTCTTTGATGTGGGCCACCGTCCAGGCCAGGGCACGGGCGCAGTCGTCGGCCTGCGCGGGCACCAGCGCCTGCGGCGACAGCCGGTAGCTAATCACCACGCCCACGAAGCCTTGCTTGGCCAGCCGCCGGCCGATGGCGCGGTACAGCAGGTTGTCTTTGCTGCCGCTGTTCCAGCTGCCGCCATGAATGAACAGCACCACCGGCCGGGGCGCAGCGGCTTTTTTGGGTTGGTAAATGTCGAGCCGGTGGTTTTGGGGGTCAAAATCGGGGGCCGTGGCCGCCACGTAGGCTACATTGGCCACGCGGCGGCTGGCGCTGGCCACGGCCTGCTCGTGGGCCAACAGCACCACGGCCGCCAGCAGCAAAGCCAATGGCGGCAAGGCCAGCAGGCGAAAGAAAAGCTTCATAAAACGCAGAAAAAGAGGCCGGCTACGCGGCAGTGCCCTAACGCCAGTCGGCCCAATGAAGTTGGCACAAAATTGGACGGGGAAGGCTAATTATGATTTTTTCTTTGTAACTTAGAGAAAACCGACTTCCGTTATCGTCCCTTATCCCATGTCTCGATACACCGCTTCCCCTATGTCTACCATCACCACTGCCCGCCATCGCACGCACGAGCTTCAGCTCTGGCCTACTTGCTTTTCGGCCGTTTCGGCCGGCACCAAACCTTTCGACGTGCGCGAAAACGACGCTGATTTCCAGGTCGGTGACGCCCTGCTCATCCGCGAATATGACCCCGACACCCGTACCTACAGCGGCCAAACCCTGCTGCGCTGGGTTAGCCACGTGCTGCAAGGCGGCGCCTTTGGCGTCGAAGAAGGCTGGTGCGTGCTCGGCCTCGGCAGCCTACCCCCCTTGCCAGCCGGCATCACCGATACCCGCCTGTGGTAAGCCAATTGGCTTTATCGTTTTGTTAAAAAATCGGGTTCGCTACTTTTCGGCAGGCCCCGCGTTATTTTTGCCTTCTACCCCACCGGGCAGGAGGCTTTTTTACTTCTTTTATTTTCGCTAGTCTGTGTCTTTTCGGTTTGACTTCCGCCCGCGCATTGGGCGCGGCACCCTGCTTCTATTGCTAAGCGCCGCCCTGAGCCTGCCCGCGCACGCCCAGAAAAAAGGCAAAGCCCTACCCCCCCCTTCCGGGCCGCAGCGCTTGCAGCCTTTGCTGGGTGGCCTGGCGCCGGCCCAGGCCCAGCAGGCTATTGGGGCGGCTGTGCTGGCCGATGTGGACCGCAGTTTTGCTTCGCGGGCCGAGGCCAGTAAGTTTTTCAGCAACAAGGGCTTCGAATACCTGACCGAAAACCAGCCCGATACGGCGGTGGTACGCTTTAACTTGGCTTGGGTGCTCGACCCTAAAAACCCCGACCCCTACCGCGGCCTGGCGGTGCTGCTGAGCCAGCGCGAAAACACCCCGCCCGAAGCCGTGCAGGCGCTCCTGCTGCAAGGCCTGGCTGTGGCACCCACCGATTCGCGCCTGCTCACCGATGCGGCTACCACGACCCTCAGCCGCTACGAGCAGACTAAAAAGAAGAAAGACCTAACCCTGGCCAGCGACTACGTGCAGCGCGCCCTGCTGGCCGATGCCACCAACGCCAACGCCTGGCAAACCCAGGCGCGCATTCACTACTTCCAGGAAGATTACGCCAGCGCCTGGAACGACGTGCACAAGGGCCAGAATATCAACCTCACCAGCCTCGATTTTGGCTTCCTAACCCAGCTCATGGCCAAGCTGCCCGACCCGGAGGGCAAGTTCAAATAAGCACTAAAAGCAAAAGAACGTCATGCTTCGTAGGCTCAGCATGACGTTCTTTTGCAAGCAACTACGTTAAAATAACCCTGCCGCTACGCGCCGGATGGCTTCCGACTTGCCCATGCTATAGTAGTGCAGGCAAGGCACGCCGTGGGCCATCAACTCACGGCTTTGGTTAAGGCACCACTCGATGCCTACTTCGCGGGCGGCAGCATTATCCTTAGTCTGGTGAATGGCTTCGGAAAGCGCCTCCGGGATGCTCAGGAAAAATGCGCGGGGTAGGGCCGTAAGCTGGCTTTTGGTAGTCAGCGGCTTGAGGCCGGGGATGATGGGCACCGTGATGCCCGCGTCGCGGCAGCGCTTCTCAAACTTGAAGAACTCCTCGTTGTCGAAGAACATCTGCGTCACGATGTAGTCGGCGCCGCGGTCAATTTTCTCCTTCAAAAAGCGAATGTCGGAGCCGTGGTTGGGCGCCTCGAAGTGCTTTTCGGGGTAGCCAGCGGTACCAATGCAAAAGTCGGTACACAGCACGGGCTCGGCGCCGGCGGGCTGGTACTGTTCGTCGTGGTCGTGGTAGCGGCCGTGGTTAAGCTCCGCAATCTGGCCGATGAGGTCGCAGGCGTAGGTGTGGCCGTCGGGGTGCGGCTGGAAGTGGCCCTCGCTCTTAATAGGGTCGCCGCGCAGGGCCAGCACGTTGTCGATGCCCAGGAAGTGCAAGTCAATCAGGGCGTTCTCGGTTTCTTCTTTGGCGAAGCCGCCGCAAATGAGATGCGGCACGGTATCGACATCAAAGCGATTTTTGATGGCCGCGCAAATGCCTACCGTGCCCGGCCGCTTGCGCACCGCCTTGCGCTGCAAAAGCCCGCCCGGCCGCTCGCGCAGCACAAACTCCTCGCGGTGGTAGGTCACGTCGATAAACGGCGGCTTGAATTCCATCAGCGGCTCGATATTCGAGAACAGCGTGTGGATATTTTCGCCCTTGCGGGGGGGTAGGACCTCGAAGGAAAAGAGGGTTTTACCGTCGGCGCGGCGCAGGTGTTCAGTTACTTTCATTGCTAAACAGCACGCACTCTGCGAGTTCGCGCCTGATAATCTTTGGAGCAAAAATCGTTGGTCATGGCGAGCTTGCGAGGCAATCGCTTTAGAACGTTCTCAGGTAAGTATCGTTCGCGGGTGATTGCTTCGCAGGCGCGCCATGACAGCTGGAGTGGGTGCGTAATTACTGCGGGTCGTAGTTCAAATTCGGCATCAGCCAACGCTCCAATTCGGGCAGCGGCATGCCTTTGCGCTCGGCGATATCGACTACTTGGTCGCGGCCAATTTTGCCCAGGCCGAAGTAGCTAGCCGCGGGGTGCGCATAATACATGCCGCTAACCGCGGCCGTAGGGTACATCGCCAGGTTTTCGGTGAGGATGATGCCCGTTTGGTTTTCCGCATCCAGCAGCCGGAAAAGCGTAATTTTCTCGGTGTGGTCGGGGCAGCCGGGGTAGCCCGGCGCGGGCCGGATGCCGCGGTACACTTCCTTAATTAGCTCCTCGCCGCTTAGGTTTTCATTGGGCGAGTAGCCCCAAAACTCCTCGCGCACGCGCTGGTGCAAGCGCTCGGCAAAGGCCTCGGCGAGGCGGTCGGCCAGCGCCTTTATCATAATGCTGGAGTAGTCGTCGTGGTCGGCCTCGTACTTCTCAATCAGCTTTTCGATGCCCAGGCCGGCCGTTACGGCGAAGCCGCCGAGGTAGTCGGCGCGGCCAGTTTCCTTGGGCGCGAGGTAGTCGGAGAAAGCTACGTTGTGCACACCGGGCGCCTTTTCGCTTTGCTGGCGTAGCGTGAAAAACTCGTCGCGCACCTGCTGGCGAGTGTCGTCTTCGTAGATTTCGATGGTATCGTGGCCCTGGGTATTGGCCGGCCAGAAGCCCAGCACGGCGCGGGCCGTAAGGCTCTTGCTGGCAATAACTTCGGCTAGCATCACCTGCGCATCTTCAAAGAGCTTGCGGGCCGCCTCGCCGAGGTTGGCATCTTCTAAAATGCGGGGGTAGCGGCCCTTCAACTCCCAGGTGTGGAAGAAGGGCGTCCAATCGATGTACTGCGCCAGCTCCTCCAGTGGGTAGTTGTCGAGCACCTGCGTGCCCAAGAAGCTGGGCTTGGTGATGGGCGTGGTTTCCCAATCGGCCCGGAAGCCGTTGGCGCGGGCCGCCTCGATGCTTAGGTAGTTCTTGTCGCGCTGGCGGCCGGCGTGGTCTTCGCGCAGCACTTGGTATTCATCGCGGATAGTTTGGGTGTACGCCTCCTTGCCCGAGCCGAGCAGGCTAGCCGCTACCCCCACCGAGCGCGACGCATCATTCACATAAACTGCTGACCCACTGTAGCTGGGCGCAATTTTTACAGCTGTGTGCAGGCGCGAAGTAGTGGCACCGCCAATGAGCAGCGGCACTTGCAGCTTGCGCTTTTCCATTTCGCGCGCCACGTACACCATCTCATCGAGCGAGGGCGTGATGAGGCCGCTGAGGCCAATAATATCGGCGCCTTGCTTTTGGGCTTCGTCGAGGATGCGCTCGAGCGGCACCATCACGCCGAGGTCCACAATCTCGAAGTTGTTGCAGGCCAGCACCACGCCCACGATGTTTTTGCCGATGTCGTGCACGTCGCCTTTCACGGTAGCCAGCAAGATTTTACCGGCCGTTTGGCGGGCAGCGCCTTCCTTCTCGGCTTCCAGATAGGGCTGCAAATAGGCCACGGCTTTTTTCATTACGCGGGCCGACTTCACTACCTGCGGCAGAAACATTTTGCCGGCCCCAAACAGGTCGCCGACTACGTTCATGCCGGCCATTAGCGGGCCTTCAATCACATCAAGGGGGCGGCCTACTTGCTGGCGCACTTCCTCAGTGTCTTGGTCAATAAACTCGGTGATGCCGCGTACCAGCGCGTGTTGCAGGCGCTCTTGCACGGGTAGGCTGCGCCAGGCGTCGGCTACTACCTCTACTTTGCCCTTCTGCTTCACCGTTTCGGCAAAGTCTACGAGGCGCTCGGTGGCGTCGGCGCGGCGGTTGAGCAGCACGTCTTCGCAGAGTTCGAGCAGGTCTTTCGGAATCTCGTCGTACACCGCCAGCTGGCCGGCGTTTACGATGCCCATATCCAGCCCCGCCCGGATGGCGTGGTAGAGGAAGGCCGCGTGCATGGCCTCGCGCACCACGTCGTTGCCCCGAAACGAGAACGAAATATTGCTTACCCCCCCGCTGGTGCGGCAGCCGGGCAAATGCTCCTTTATCCACTTCACGGCCGCAATAAAGTCGAGCGCGTAGTTGCGGTGCTCCTCCAGGCCAGTGCCCACAGTGAGGATATTGGGGTCGAAGATGATGTCTTCAGCTGGGAAGTTAAGTTCCTTTACCAGAATGTCATACGAGCGTTGGCAGATTTCAATGCGCCGCTCGTAGCTGTCAGCCTGGCCGTCTTCGTCGAAGGCCATTACGACCACCGCCGCGCCGTACTGGCGCACTAGCCGGGCGTAGTGCCGGAAACGGTCCTCGCCTTCCTTGAGCGAAATGGAATTGACGATGCTCTTGCCCTGCACGCACTTGAGGCCCGCCTCAAGCACCGTCCACTTCGACGAGTCTATCATGAGCGGCAGCCGGGCAATGTCGGGCTCCGAAGCAATGAGGTGCAGGAAGGTCGTCATCACGGCCTCCGAGTCGAGCATGCCCTCGTCCATGTTAATGTCGAGCACCTGCGCGCCGCCCTCTACCTGGGCGCGGGCCACGGCCAGGGCCGCTTCGTAGTCGCCCGAGCGAATGAGCCGCGCAAAGGCGCGCGAGCCGGTCACGTTGCAGCGCTCGCCGATGTTGACGAACAGGCTGGCCGGGGTGATGTTAAAGGGCTCGAGCCCGGCGAGGTGGGTAGTGCCTTTGGCCAGGCGCTCGCCGCCCCCGCCCAACGCCAGCGACGACACTGAGGTTTGTTCGTCGTCTACTAGCGCGTCGGTGGGGGCCACGGGAGCATCGGGGTGTAGCTGCGCGGCGTGCACGGCACGGGGGCCGTACTGGTCAGCCAGCTTTTTTAGCTCGGCAATGTGCTGGGGGGTAGTGCCACAACAACCCCCTACCACATTCAGCAAACCCTCCTTTAAGTAGTCTTCGACCAAAGCCGCAAATTCCTGGGCCGACTCGTCGTAGCCGCCGAAGGCGTTGGGCAGGCCGGCGTTGGGGTAGGCCGAAACGGGCACATCGGCCAGGCGGGCCAGCTCGCGCACGTAGGTGCGCAGCTGGTCGGCGCCGAGCGCGCAGTTGAGGCCCACACTCAGCAAGGGCAAGTGCTTGATACTATGCCAGAACGCTTCCACCGTTTGCCCGCTCAGGGTGCGGCCCGAGGCATCGGTGATGGTGCCCGAAATCATAACGGGCACTTGCCTACCCCCCTCGTTGAAGAACTGCTGCACCGCAAATAAGGCCGCCTTGGCGTTGAGCGTGTCGAAGATGGTTTCGATGAGCAGTGCATCCACGCCGCCGTCCACGAGGCCGCGGGTTTGCTCCAAATAAGCAGCAGCCAGTTCATCAAACGTCACGGCGCGGAAGCCGGGGCGGTTGACGTCGGGCGACAGCGAAGCCGTGCGGTTGGTGGGCCCGATGGCGCCGGCCACGAAGCGCGGCTGCGCAGGCGTGCGGGCCGTGTACTCGTCGGCTACCTCGCGGGCCAGGCGTGCCGACTCGTAGTTGAGTTCATACACCACGTGCTCCAGCGCGTAGTCGGCCTGCGCAATGGTGGTGCCCGAGAACGTATTGGTTTCTGCCATGTCGGCGCCGGCCTCAAAGTACTCCGCGTGAATGGCCCGGATGATGTCGGGCCGCGTGAGGCTCAGCAGGTCGTTGTTGCCGCGCAGCGGGCGCGGGTGGTCGGCAAAACGGGTGCCCCTAAAGTCTGCTTCTTCCAGCGGGTAGCGCTGAATCATGGTGCCCATGGCGCCATCCAGAATCAGCAGGCGCTGGCGCATAAGCGCGGGCAGCGGCGAAATGCTGGCGGGGTCGGGCGTGACGAAGGGGGTAGCAAGCGTGGCGGCGGACATATTCTTTCGGGAGGCAAAGGCGGGAGCAAGGGCTCCTATCCAGAAAGAAAGCCGCGCCGGGCGGCGCAGGTTCCGGCTGATATCTTCTTCGACCCACTAACGTGGCCGAACAGGAGTTGGCACCGGCCCAAAGGCGGTTGCCAAGACGTCATCGGGCCTGGTCCCTCGGTCTTTCTGGATAGCAGCAGCTACGAAGATACAACGGCTGGCCGCACTTCCCTAAAAAGTAAGCCCCTACCCCCTAGCTTAAGGTTAAACCCACAAAAAAGGCGCCCTCCCGCTGTGGGAAGGCGCCTTTAGCTTGTCAGCTAAGCCGAGCGGCTGCTTACGGGAACAGTACGCCGCGGTAATCGTTGGCGTTCACCTGTGGCAGCGTAGCGCCGTATTTAGCATTGATGGTCTTGATAATCTCGTTGGCTACGAGCGCGTAGCCGCGGGGCGTGGGGTGCACACCGTCGAGCGAGAAAAGGTTGCCCGAAATGAAGTTGGCCGAATTGTTGACACCATTGGTCGCGTAGCCGTTGGAAGCGATGGTCCGGAAATAGGCGTTAGCATCGAAGAACGCCAGGCCTTTGGCATTGGCGGCGTTTTGTAGGGAAGTATTGTAGGCCGTGGTGGCGGTGGCTACAACCGTTTGCTCGGCATCATCCAGCACAAAGGCGCTTGGAATGGGATTACCGGCCGTCACCCCGAACAGCTGGGTAGTGTCTATAGCGAAGCTGGTCAGGTAGCTGCCGAAGCCAGCGGCCGGCAGGCCAGTTTGGCCGTAGATATACTTCCAGGGCCGCCCCGTGGCTGTGCCCACCAGCGGAATGAAGTTCGACGAAGTAAGCGTGAACAACTGCCGCCCGCCGCTGGCGTCGCGGATGTCGGCGGTAGTAATCTGCTTGCGGTTGCCCGAAGTTGCCGCGCCGGGGTTGCCCCCGGTGAGAATGACCATACCGGGCACGCTCTTGGCCGTCAGCGTAGCTTTAACCACCGGGCCAACGGTCGTGAAAAACGGAATCCCGGTTACGTCCGGAATATTGCTTACCACGCCCTTGGCATTGTTAGCAGTCAGCGCGTTGATAATCCGAATGGCCTTTAGGTTGAAGCTATCGGTGCGCGTGATAGTATTGGCGGGCGGGGTAGCTAGGTTGGTATTGCTGGCGTTTTGCGCCGAGCCGCCGCTGGTGGCATAGCCCAGCACGTCGTTATTGCCCAACCAGCAGGTGAAGAACGTAGCCGATGCTACCTCCGCTTTTACGCGCTGAAAATAGGATTGCAACGGCGTGGCATCGGGCGTAATGCGCTCGAAATACGGGTTGCCCAGTACACTACCGTAGCCCGGAGTTTGGATATCGGCCAGTCGGATGCCGGGCACGCCGAGGTTATTTATCGCGTCGGTGTACTTGGTATACGGCGCGGCGGTAGGCGTTGTCCGGCCCGCATTGCCCGGAACTCTGGCCGTGATGGGCGAGCCAGTGGCCGTGAAGCCTGTTAGGCGCAGGTAGCCCGAGCCGTTGGCCTGGGCCGTGGTAAAGAGCGGCTGCGTGAAGGCGCCGCCGCCTACTTGGGCAAACTGCTGGGCCAGGATGTTGGGGTAAGAGTTCAGCTGGCCTTCGAGGTACAGGCCATCGTCTGCATAGCCTGCCGTGAGCGAGTTGCCTACCGCGATGTAGCGGGTGAAATTGGCCGAGCCGGCCGAGGGCGCCGGAGCCGAAGAGTTGATATCAGACTGGCAGCCCGCCAGCCCAACGAGGCCCAGGCCCAGCAGCGCCAGCGCGGGCCGGGCAGCTTTGGGGGTAAAGCGTAAAGTAGTCATGGGTAGGAAAAAGACAGGATTAGAATTTCACGTACAGCCCTACGCCGGGCACGCTGATGGTCGTCTTGTAAGTGCCGGCCACGCGGTCGGTGGTGCCGTTGCTGATGAGGTCGTCCTGGGTCTGGCTGCGCTTGCGGAAGTCTTCGAACAGGAACGAGCCATCGATGCCGAAGCGCGAGCCAATCTCGTAGGTGAAGCCAGCGGTGGCGCCAATGCGGTCGGCATCAGGCGTTTCGGGCGTCACGAAACCGTCGCGCACGCAGCTAAAGTCGTAGAAAGTGCCGGCCCGCAGCGTGAATTTATCGGTTACTTTATACTGCGCGCCCACCCGGAAGGCCAGGGCATCTTGGTACTCGCGCTTCGACGAAGACGAGGTAACGCCCGCGCCACCGAGGTTGCCGTTGTAAGTGAATTGCAGGTTCTGGTAGCGGCTCCAACCCACGAGGTTGGCGTCGAAAGCCAGCAGCAATTTGTCGCTGGGCCGGATGCCCAGACCCACGCTATACACGTCGGGTAGGGGTAGGGTCACGTCGAACTGCGTGGCCGAGAAGCTGCTGGCTAGCGAGGCCGGGCGGTTGGTCAGCGTCACGTCGCCGCTGCTCACGTGCGCATCAATGGCCGAGCGGTAGCTGATGCCCACGCTCAGTTTGTCGCTGGGTTTAAACATCACGCCCAGGTTGTAGCCGAGTTTGTGGTCGGCTTTGCCCGTTAGCTGCGCGTGCAGCGGGGCTGCGCTGCCCTGCGCCTGGATAGGCACATCGCGCTGCAAGTCCACATCGCCGTAGGCTAGCATAACTAGGCCTGCGCCCACGCTCAGCTGCGGCGTGATGGCGTAGGCCGCCGTAGCCTGCACAAATACCGAACGCAAGTTGATGTCGGTGAGGCTATAGCGGCCTTCCCAACCCTGGGCATAGTGTAGTTCGCTACCAAAGGGTGTGTAGGCGCCCAAGCCCAGGCGCCACTTGCCCTCTTTGGGCCCGAAGCCGACGAAACCGCTGAAGGGAAACACGTTCTTATTCTGCAAGGTGCGCTGGCCCTGGTCGGCCCCATCGGGGCGGAAAGAGATGCGCGGAATAGCCATGTTACCCCCCACTTGAAAACCAGTAGGTGCAAAAGCAAACGCGCCAGGGTTGTAGAACTGAGAAGCCTGGTCGAGGTAGAGTCCGGTACCGGTGCCGCCCATGCCAACGTTTTTTTGGCCGGTCAGGCCCACCTGGAAACCGCTGGCATAGGCCCCCGACGAGGCCGCCAACAATGCCCCTCCCGCGAGGAGTAAAGATTTGACTTGCATATGATGAAAGTGAGTGGGAGTGATTCTTGGGGTTAAATGTACCGCCATTTTACCGAATAAACAGTAGGCATGCCGACTATCTCAGCCGGGTTTTAGCTGAAGCGGGGGGTAGGGGTGAAACGATGGAAATAAAATTACTAGCCTCTTGCCAAGCGGCCTTGCAACCTCGCTTGCAAGAATACCTCCTTGCCAAGGCTCACGGCACCAACTTTTTCTTTTTGCGGCCCTTACGCACTGCCTTACTGAACTATAGCAGTTGTTGCGGAGCCAATTGCCTGCGTACCACTGCATTTGAAAACATTCGCTTAACTTTGAGACTACCCCCCGGTGGTAATTTTGTACTATTGAATCCTCCTTCCTTACTACGCATGATAAAACGACTCCTCTTCTTGGGATTTGCCAGTAGCTTGTGCTGCGCGACCGCGCAGGCCCAGGTGACGCCGGCCGCGCTAACAACGAGCCCCTACCGCCAAAATTTTGACGTACTGGCCACCACGGGCACCACGAATGCCAAGACGACGCTTCCCGCGGGTTGGGATTTTGTAGAAACGGGCACCAGCGCCCTGGCCGATAACCTGTACGCCGCCGACAATGGCGCGGCCAACGGCGGCAATACCTACAGCTACGGCGCCACCA
Organism: Hymenobacter ginkgonis; assembly: GCF_009755225.1. Taxonomy (GTDB): domain Bacteria; phylum Bacteroidota; class Bacteroidia; order Cytophagales; family Hymenobacteraceae; genus Hymenobacter; species Hymenobacter ginkgonis. Next base: position 831,301 of record NZ_WQKZ01000002.1, on the reverse strand, counting down.
ACGATACCGACCGCGCCCTAGGCACACTGCTTAGCGGCAGCCTGACGGCCACCATTGGGGCAGCCTTCACCAACAGCACGGGCGCTGCCCTGCCCAACCCACGCATCGCCTACACCGGCGAAACGTGGCGCATTGGCGGCACTACGCGCGCCGATAAGCTGAGCTTTCAATACAGCCTCGATGCTACTTCGCTGAGCACCGGCACTTGGGTAGATGCCACGGCCCTCGACTACTCGAACACGCCCGTAACTACGGCGGTAACCGGAGGCGTGAGCACGCCAATTCAGACGGCTACCATTACGGGTACGCTCACGGGGGTAACCATTCCGGTGGGCGCTACGGTGTGGATTCGCTGGAACGATTTCAACGCGGCCGGCTCGGACGATGGCATGGCCGTCGATGACTTCTCGCTGAGCTGGGGCGCGGTAGCGCCTACCACTTCGCTGGCGCTTTCTACTTCGGCGCTGGTGTTTGGGGGCCAGAATATCAGCACTACGTCAGCCGCCCAAACGTACTCGCTGACGGGTACGCAGCTGACGGGCGACGTGACTGTAACGGCCACCGGGCCCTTCACAGTGTCGAAAGACAATACTGCCTTCAGCACCACCCTCACGTTGACGACCGCCGAACTGAGCGCTGCCAAGACGCTGTACGTTAAGTTTTCGCCCACGGCGAGCGGCACGGCTACGGGTAGCATCACGCACACCAGCGCGGGCGCGGCGAGCGCTGTGCTGGCCCTCACCGGCACCGGCGTTGACCCTACCCAGACGACGTTCAACTTCAATACTTGCACCAACGGGCTCTCCGATGGCTGGCTGCAATACAGCGTAACCGGCCCCCAAACCTGGGGCTGCACCACTTTCGGCCGCGACCCCGCTGCGCCGACCGGCACTGCTGCCGCCCCCAACGGGGTGCAGATAAACGGCTACTCAGGTGGCAACATCGAGAACGAAGACTGGTTTATCTCGCCTGGCTTCAACCTGAGCACGTACACCTACCCCCTGTTTTCGTTCTGGAGCCGCACGGCTTTCAGCGGCCCTGGCCTGAAGCTGCGCGTATCGACCAACTACAGCGGCAGCGGTGCCCCCAGCGCAGCTACTTGGACGGACCTGAACGTACGCTTCCCCGAAAACGGCTCTGATATCTGGACGGAATCGCCCAATTTCAACCTGGCCGCCTACAAAGGCACCAAGGTATACCTGGCGTTTGTGTACACCTCGAGCACGTCGGAAGCCGCGCGCTGGACCCTGGACGACATCAGCCTTACCAACTCGGCTACGCCGCCAGCCCCTACCCTCTTCGCCAACGTGAAGCAGGTGGCCTTTGGCTACCAAGCCATTAACACCAACGGCGACCGCACGCTGAGCGTGTCGGCCAACGACCTGACCGGCGACATCACCCTCACCTCGTCGAACGCGGCTTTCACGTTGTCGAAAGACGGCACCACCTTCGCCAGCACCCTCACCCTAACGCGCGCCGAAGCCAATGGCACGGCCAAAACCGTAACCGTACGCTTCCGCCCCACGCAGGCCAGCACGTCCATCACGGGCACCATCACGGCTACTACCCCCGGCGCGGCGGCCAGCACTACGGTAGCAGTAGCCGGCGACACCTACGACCCGGCCAAAACCCTGGAGGTGGTAAACTGGAACATGGAGTGGTTTGGCTCGCCTGACCCAACCCTGGGCCCGACCAACAAAGACCTTCAGAAGACCAACGCCACCACGGTACTTACCTTCCTGAAGGCCGACGTGTACGCCCTGGAAGAAGTAGTAGATACCGTGCGCCTGAAGGCCGTGGTAGCCCAGCTCTCGACCAACCTCGGCGTGCCCTACGCCTACAAGATTTCGCAGTACGGCTCGTATGCCGACAACCCGCAGGACGTGGCCGACTACGTTAGCGCCCAGAAGCTAACGTTTATCTACCGCACCGACATGGTGAAAAACCCGGCGTTCCTGGGTCTGCTGCGTTGCTCGGAAGCCGACAACTGCCCGGCTTTCCGGCCCTGGGCTTCGGGCCGCTTCCCGTATCTGATGAGCGCCGATGTGACGCTGGATGGCGTAACCAAACGCGTCAACTTCATCGTGATTCACGCCAAAGCGAACTCCACAGCTACTTCGGCTGATGACTACGCCCGCCGCGCCACCGGTGCCACGCTGCTGAAGAACCTGCTCGACACGAGCTACGCCAACGGCAACACGCTGATTGTAGGCGACTACAACGACGTGCTGAACGGCACCATCGCCACGGGCGTAACGCCGGCCGTGTCGTCGTACAGCGTGTTCCTCAACGATGCCAACTACGTGCCCATTTCGTTGCCGCTGGCCCAGGCCGGCCTCCGCTCGACGGCTAGCTACCCCACGGTCATCGACAACGTGATTGCCAACAAGAACATGGCGCAGTACTACATCAATGGCACGGCCAGCGTGCGCACCGATGCAGCGGCCCTCATTGCCAACTACGCCAGCACGACCTCCGACCACTACCCCATCTTCACGCGCTACTCGTTCGCCAACGTGTTGGCTACCAAAACGGCACGCACTGCTTCGCTGGGTCTCTACCCCAACCCAGTAACCAACGCGGTGCGCTTCGAAGTGCCCGAAACCGGCGCGAACCTGACCCTGGACGTGCACACCGTGGATGGCCGCCTGGTGCTCCGCGGCACCGGCTCGGTCGAGCAGCTCAACCAGCAGCTCAACCAGCGCGTGGCTGGCCTCAGCAGTGGCCTCTACCTCATTCGGGTGGTGGGCACCCAGCAGACGTACACCGACCGCTTCGAGAAGCAATAAGCACTTCGTTGTAAGTTAGTTTATTAAAAGCTCCGTCCAGGTTGGACGGAGCTTTTTTTTGGCAGTTGCGCGGCCTGGCAGGCGGCTACCAGCCTAGCCTCGCTCAGCAACTTGCAACAGTTGGCTAGACGCCTCTACCTTGTGTTACTGCTAGACTTTTATCCACCTCATGCCTACTGAAAACAACTACTCGCCTTGGTGCCTGGCCGGGCTACTGGCTGCCCTGCTCCCCGCCGTGGCGCTGGCCGCCCCGCCCACTGCCCTACCCTCCTTCGCCGAGCCCAGTGTATCGCCCGACCGCCAGGAAATCGCCTTCGTGTCGGGCGGCGATATCTGGACGGTGCCCGTGGCCGGCGGCGAGGCCCGGCTGCTAGTGGCCCACCCCGCCACCGAAAGCCGCCCGCTGTACGCGCCCGATGGCAAGTCGCTGGCCTTCGTATCCACGCGCAGCGGCAACGGCGACATCTATTTGCTCACTTTTGAGTCGGGCGAGCTGAAGCGCCTGACCTTCGACGACGGGCTGGACCAGCTCGACGCCTGGTCGGCCGATGGCAAATACCTCTACTACTCATCTACCAGCCGCGACATCGCGGGCATGAACGACATCTACCGCGTGCCGGTGGGCGGCGGCACGCCCACGGCCGTTACGGCTGACCGCTACGCCAACGAATTCTTCGCCGCGCCCAGTCCCAATGGCCGCACGCTGGCCTTCGCCGCCCGCGGCATCGCCTCCAACCAGTGGTGGCGCCACGGCCACAGCCACCTCGACGAGTCCGAAATATGGCTGCGCCAAGACGGCAAAACCGGCCCCACCTACACCGGCCTCACCAGCGGCGGCAGCAAGGCCTTGTGGCCCATGTGGGGGGTAGGGGGCCAAAAGCTGTTTTTCACCAGCGACCAGGGTGGGCCCGAGAATATTTGGACCACCGGCCTCGACAAAGCCGCGCCCCAGCAGGTCACCAATTTTAAGGAGGGTAGGGTGCTGTGGCCCAGCGCTTCGTACGATGGCAAGCTCATCGTGTTTGAGCGCGACTTCACCATCTGGACCCTCGACACCCAGAATGGCCAAACGCGCCAGGTGCCCATTCGGCGGCGCGGGGCGCCGGCCAGCCCCAGCGTGGAGCGCCAGCGCTTCACCGACCGCCTACAGGAACTGGCGCTTTCGCCCGATGGCAAAAAGGTGGCCTTCATTGTGCACGGCGAAGTGTTTGCGGCTTCGGCGGCCGATGGCGGCGACGCTACCCGCCTCTCCGTGACGACCGCCGCCGAAACCGACCTCACGTGGGCGCCCGACAGCCGCCGGCTCATCTACGCCTCGGCCCGCGATGGCGCGCGGCACTTATACAGCTACACGTTTGCGACGGGCAAGGAAACGCGCCTCACCAACGCGGCCACCAACGACGCTTCACCACGCTTCTCGCCCGATGGCAAGCTGCTGGCTTTTGAGCGCGACGCCAAGGAGTTGCGCATCCTCGACTTGGCCAGCGGCCAGGAGCGCGTGGTGGGCACCGGCCGCTTCGACCGGCCGCCGCTGGCGGCCGAGCGCTCGTTTGTGTGGGCGCCCGATGGGCGCTGGCTGGCGTTTGCGCCCACGGGCTCGCGGGGTTTTACCAATGTGCAGGTAGTGCCCGCGGCGGGCGGCGTGGCGCGGTCGGTGAGTTTTTTGGCCAACTCCAACAGCAACACGCTCTCGTGGAGCCCCGATGGCAAGTACTTGCTCTTCGACACCGGCCAGCGCACCGAGGATGCCCAGGTGGCGCGCATCGATTTTCAGCTGCGCACGCCGCGCTTCCGCGAAGACCAGTTCCGCGACTTGTTTAAGGAAACGACGCCCGGCCCTATCTCGCCCGATAAAAACCAGGCGCCGCCTCAAAAGGCCCCTACCCCCGCCACGCCGGCCGCCCTGCCCGTAGCGGCTGCCGACTCGGTGCGGGCTAAAAACCGCGCTACTTCCAAAGGCAAAAAGGGCAACAAAGGCGCTGCCACGGCCGCTAGCCCTACCCCACCCAAACCACCGGTCACCATCAACTTTGAGGACATTCGGCGGCGGCTGAGCCTGGTGCCGGTGGGCATCGACGTGCGCGCCCAAACCATCAGCCCCGATGGCAAGTGGCTGCTGCTCACGGGCAGTGTGCTCAATCAAACCAACCTCTACATTTACCCGCTCGATGAGCTGAGCAAGGAGCCCGCCACGGCCCGGCAGCTGACGTCCACGGCGGGCGCCAAGCGCGAAGCGCAGTTTTCGCCCGATAGCAAGGAGGTGTATTTCCTCGACCAAGGCCGCATCCAGGTGGTGCCGGTGGAGGCCGGTAAGGGCACGCCGCGCGCTGTGGCCGTGGCTGCTGAGATGGATGTGGACTTTGAGCAGGAGAAAATGGTGGTCTTCGACGAAGCCTGGAGCTACCTGCGCGACTTCTTCAACGATGCCACTTTCAACGGTGCCGACTGGCCAGCGCAGCACGCCAAATTTGCGCCCTACATCGCCGGCGCCCGCACCCCCGACGAGGCCCGCCGCCTCACCAACCTCATGATTGGCGAGCTCAACGCCTCGCACTCGGGCATGGGCCCGGCCCCCGCCGCCAACGGCACGGTAGTGGCCTCGACCGGCCGCTTGGGCGTGCGCTTCGACCCCGCCGAGTACGAGCAAAACGGCCGCCTGCGCGTCATCAGCGTGCTGCCGCTGGGCGCGGGAGCGCTGGCCGGCCTCAAGCCCGGCGACGTGCTGCTGGCCGTAGATGGCCACCCGATTAACGGCGCCACCAACCTCGACGAGCTGCTGCAATACAAGGTGGGTAGGCGCACTACGCTGCGCGTGGCTAGCGACAGCAAGGACCGCGAAGTGGTGGTGCGTCCTCTCAGCCGCGACACCGAAAAAGCCCTCGACTACCGCCAGTGGGTGGAGGAGCGCCGTGCCTACGTGGCCAAAGCCAGCGGCGGCCGCCTCGGCTACGTGCACATGTTCGACATGTCGGCGGCCTCTTTATCCCAGCTGTACCTCGACCTCGACGCCGAAAACATGACCCGCGACGGCGTGGTAGTAGACGTGCGCAACAACAACGGCGGCTTCGTGAACGTGTACGCCATCGACGTGCTGGCACGCCGCAGCTACCTCACCATGGCCGACCGCGGCACGCCTACCCCCGTGCCCGCCCGCAGCGCCCTCGGCCAGCGCAGCCTGGAGCTGCCCACGGTGCTCGTCACCAACCAGCACTCGCTGTCTGATGCCGAAGATTTTAGCGAAGGTTACCGCGCCTCCAAGCTTGGCAAGATTGTGGGCGAGCCCACCGGCGGCTGGATTATTTTCACTTCCGGCACGGCCCTGCTCGACGGCTCGACGCTGCGCCTGCCCACCAGTACCATCCGCTCGACCCGCGATGGCAAAGTGATGGAAATGAACCCCCGCCCCGTGGATGTGCCCGTGATTCGGCCCATCGGCGAGAGCTACACCAGCCACGACGTGCAGCTCGACACGGCCGTGAAAGAGCTGCTGGGCGAGATGGGCAAGTAAAGCCAAATTACTTCCGAAGCCTTCCTACCGAACGTCATGCTAACGAAGCAGCGCGCTCGGAGTAATCTTAATTATTACCCCGAGCGCGCTGCTTCGTTAGCATGACGTTCTTTTGAGTTAGGGCCAACGGCCTACTTCGCCTCTAGCAGCGGCAGCACATCGGCTACTTCAAACAAAGAATTGTACTTCAAAATAGACTTCAAAAAGGCGATGTGGCCCTGCCCGATAATGAGCACAATAGCCTTGTCGTGCTGCACATCTACGGTACGCAGCAAGTTACTGTAAATGCGCACGTTGCGCTTGAAGAATTCGCCGGCCAGGTCAGCGCCGGGATACTCTTCGCCGCCGCCCACGCGGGCCTGGTCCAGCAGGTAGCCGTCCATGCTGCTGAGGGTGGTAGGCTCCGTATTCATGCGCTGAAACTGCACTAGCAAGCGCTCGCCGGCGTACTTAATGGCAGGCGCCTGCGTAGCCCGAATGGCTTTGATACGCGCTGCCAAGAGGCGGCCCATGCTGTCGGGCAGCTGGGTCTCGGAGTAGCGGTTGGTCAGGGCGCCTTCCTGGTGGTGGGTTTTGGCGTATTGCTGCGCGGTGGGGTAGTCAAATTCGCCGTCGGCGTCGGCGCAGTACACGCGGTTGCGGTTCAGCTTGTTGGCTAGCCGATAGCCCAGTTGCACCACTTCGTTGTTGTTGTCGCGCGGGTTGCCTACCGGGCGCTGGCCTTGGCGGTAAAGCGCATAAGTGCTATCCACAAAGCGCTGGCGCAGGCGCGGCATCCACTCCACCAATACCTTATCAGCCTGCGTTTTTTGCAGCTTGCTCACGAGTTCGTCTAGCTCGCGCTGTTTGTCAGGGGTGCTCATATCCACTTTGGTACCCTTGATAACGTCGGTGGCCGAAGCATTAAAGTGAAACGTACCCACCAAGTACACCTTGATTTTGGTGGCCGGCACGGCCGGCGCCTGGGCGGCAGCGGGGCGGGTAGCAGCAAGTAGCCCAAGGGCCAGCAGGGCGCGGAAACAAGCAAAAAACGACATAACAACGAAGGTTGGGAGTGATGTCGCAAAGGTGTTTGGCAGGTTCGGCGGCGAAAATTTTATTATCCCAACCGGCCCAACTGTTATACCAACCCCGCCGCCTACCCCCGGCCCAAAGTTGTCCTATCCCCCGCGGCGTTGGCGGCGGGCAGGCCCGAGTTGGGATAAAATTTTGGGGCCTGCCCTACCCCCCTCGGTACTTTTAAGGCATGAATCGCTCGCGTATTATTCTTTACCAAGCCCTGTGCTGGGCACTGATTATCGGCTACGACCTGGTGTTTCATATACTCACGGCCAAGCCCAATCCGAAGCTTAGCCTGGGCAAGGAACTGCTGCTGCAATTCACCTTCGGGCTCGCCACCATGAGCCTATTTTACTACTGCTATGTCTTCGTGTTTCCGCGGGGGCTGCGGCAGTGGCCGCTGCTGGTGCTGGGGCTGCTAGGCACGCCACTCGTGTTTGCTGGCAGCCGCTACCTGCTGCAAGAAGTGCTGCTGCCCTTCTTTTTTGGTTTTCACAACTACTATCCCGGTACCACGCTAAGCTACTATTTGATAGACAACGCCTATTACCTACCCCCCACTATTGTGCTGGCCGGGGCGGCCGTGCTGGTGCGCGATGCCTTTGTGCGCGAAAAGGAACGCGAAAACCAGCTACTCTTGCAGGTGCTGGAGCAAGAGAAAACCCAGGCCGAGCTGGCCTTCCTGCGCACCCAGATTAACCCGCATTTTTTGTATAATACCCTCAACTACCTCTACGCCACGGCCTACCCCGTGTCGGAGCCGCTAGCCGAGGCTGTGCTGCGCCTCTCCGACCTCATGCGCTACCTGCTGCACGACAGCCCCGACGGCCAGGTAGAACTTAGCAAGGAAGTTGAGTACCTCGACAACTATTTGGCTTTGCACCGCCTGCGCTTTGAGGAAAAATTCTTCGTCAACTTCCGGCAAACGGGCGTGCCCGTAGGCGGGCAGCGGGTAGCTACGCTGCTGCTCATCCCGTTTGTGGAGAACGCGCTTAAGCACGGCGTGCTCACCCAAGCCGCACACCCCGTAGCCATCGAGCTAGCCCTACCCACGCCCAATCAGCTGACCTTTAGCGTCAGCAACCGCATCAGCCAGCACCAGAAGGATGCTACCACCGGCGTAGGCCTACCCAACATTGGGCGGCGGCTGGCGCTGCTTTACCCCGGCCGCCACACCCTGAGCGTGCACAACGATGGCCAGACCTACCACACCCAGCTAGAGTTGCATTTTTGAGCTGCCCGCACGCTTTTTCTTGAGCGTTCCTATTCCCGTAAACGACCTACCCTACCCCCAGCCCTTTCCGATGCAGAAAGTGACAAGGGGTAGGGTAGGTCGTTAGCGCCAGCAAGCAGCTTGCGCACTGCGCGGCGCGTAAGCGGGAAACTAGAAAATCAAGCCGCCCGTGAGGCTGAACGTGAAACGGTCTTGGGTGATAGCAACAACTGGGGAAGCCCGCTGCACATAGTTGGTTGGCTTATTGCCCACCTCATTGCTAGCCAAGGTGTAGGGCGAATAGCGGTCCTTGTAAGACAAGTACACACCGGCTGCATCTACGAAGAAGCTTTTGGTGCGCAAGCCTAGGCCAGCGGTGTAATAATTCTGGTCGCGGTTGAATGGCGAGTCGCCGGCGTAGGGGCTGCCGTAGCGCGCGTAGCCGAGCCGCGCCCGGAAAATATCGAAGCGCCCTTCGGCGCCCACGCGCAGGTTCACCGTGTTTTTGTAGCCCGTGCTCAGCGCCTGGTTGGTATCCGTAAAGTCGAGGCCCTGGCTGGCATCCACGGTGTGGAAGCGCGCCTGCGAATAGCCTACATACTCAATGTCGCCGGTCAAGAAACCGTACTTGCTCAGCAGCACTGCTACCCCCCCATTGGCCCGGAAGGGCGTCGTGATGCTGTACTCGTCGGTGCTGGGCACCGTCGTGAGCACGTTCGACAAGTTGGCAGGGGCGTACTGCGAGGTGAGCGTCGTGCTGTACTCGTCGGTAAGGCGAATGTAAGTTGGCGTTTGAATGGAAGCCCCGAAGCGCACCGCGTCGGCCGCCCGGTAAATCAGGCCCAGGCGGGCGTTAACGCCGGTGCCGGTTGTTTTCAAGTAATCTTGGTAGTTGAAGTCTTCGCCGCCATTCGAGCTTTCGCTGAACGTGCTAGTGCGGGTGCGGTTTAAAGACACGATGCCAATGCCGAAACCCACGTAGAGCTTATCGCGGTAGTTGCCCCCGTAGCCCAGGTCAAACTGCGACAGCGAGCCCTTTGTCATCACCTGCTCGCGCTGCGTAATGGGCCCCACGCGCGAGGGCGTGCCCAGCGAGTCGAGGCCACCCTTTGTCTTGCCAATGGTCGTCAGGAAGTTGCCGTAAGCCAGGCCATCCAAGTCGTAATAATTACCGCTATTATCTTGGGTGCGAATATTTTGCAAGGCACTACGGTAGCCCGCGCTGCTAGGGCTAACGTACCCGCCTGGCTCGCGCAAAAACTGGAAGAACGAGTGGTTGTCGTCGGTCTGGTTGGTGTAGGCAAAGCCCTGGTTGAAGTCGGCCAACCGCGTGAAGCCGAGCGCAAACGAGCCGCCGCGCCAGTCGCTGGTATTGTCGTTGTCGGGCCGCCGGTTGGCAAACACCACACCCACGCTCGCCACGTGGAAGCTGTTGGCCGTTTCGTTCATAGAACCCAGGCTGCCCGTCGCCGCTAGGTTGCCCTGGGGCGTCGATTTGGCCGTGCCGAAGCCCAAGCCCGGTGTAAAGCTTACTTCCGATTTCGTGAAAAATCCCAGTCCGGCCGGGTTTAAGCTCAGGCTGCCAAAGTCGCCGCCCAAAGCCACGTTGGCCCCCCCAATGCCCAAGGTGCGGGCCGTGCCGCTGGGCCCCAGGCGCGAAAATAGAAGGGCATCGTCAATGCGGTTGCCCTGTGCTTGTGCCGAGTAGCTAAGGCCCAAAAAACCGCCTAGCAACGTAGCCAGGCCCATAAAAGTATGCTTCATACAGAAAAAGAATTGGGCAAAAAAGAGCCGGTCCGAGGGACCGGCTCGGGTTAAATCAAGCTGAGCGAGGTACTAGCCCCCAGTGGGGGTAGGGCCCGCTGGGTTGGCAGGCCTAGCGGCCGCCGCGACGGCCACCGCCGCCACCACCTCCACCGCCGCCGAAGCTACCGCCACCGCCGCCACCGAAGTTGCCCCCGCCAAATGAGCGCTGCGACTGGTTGAAGCTGGGCTCGCTGTAGGTACGCTGCTGAGGCTGGCTATATGTGCGCTGCTGCGGCTGGGCAAAACCGTTGTTTTGGGCTTGCTGGCTATAGCTGCTGCGCCGCTGCATCTGGCCTTGGTTGGCACCGGCGGGGTAGGCGCCGTTGTTGGCATTGGTAGCACCGTTGCCTCCGGCAGGAGTGCCATTGCCGAAGAAGCCGCTAAAGAAGCCGCCACGGCGGCCATTGGTTGCGTTCTGCGGCTGGCCGGTAGCGTTTACCTGGCCACCGCCACCGGGCGTGGAGTAAGTAGGCTGGCCCACTATGTTACCACCGGCACCACCATCGCGGCGGGTTGGCGCCACGGTAGTACCAGGCGCATACGTAGCCGTGTTGGGGGATGCCACAAGGCCACCACTAGGCACGTACGTGCCCGTGTTGGCGCGGCGGCCATTACCAGCATCAACGCCGTTGGCGATGCCGGCGGGCCGGGCACCGTTCATAATAGAACCACCACGGCTGTTGCGGTTGCCGCTATACAAGGCGTTGTTGCCAACTCCTTCTGTGGCGTAGCCAGGCCGGCCATAGCCGCCGCCATAATAACCCAGGCCGTAGCCACCATAGCCGCCGTAGAACGGCGAGTAGCCGTAGCCGTAAGGGTAGCCGAAGCCCCCAAAACCGTAGCCAAACCCTAGCCCCAGGCTTAAGCCCGAGCCGTACCCGTACCCAAAGGGCGAGAAGAAGGGATCGTAGAAGCCACCATAGTAAGGGTACCCTCCAAAGCCACCGTAGCCGTAGCTAAAGGGCGAGTAGCCATACGCCAAGCTCAAGCCAGCGCCGTAGCCAAAGGGCGAACCGTAGAACGAGGGCGACACCGACCACGAAGGGGAGTAATTGTACGAGCTTACACCCGGCCCGGAATACGGCTGGCCGAAACCACTCGCATTGTAAGAACCTGATGTGTAGCTGTTGTCATAATAATCGGTGCCGTTGGCGGTAGCTTGCTGCGTACTACCCCCCTGGTAATCGGGGTTAGCATTGTCGGCCGCGGGAGCATCGGTGCTGGCCGGGGCCGTGGCGTAGCCAGAGCCCGCGGCGCCCGTCACGTTGCTATACGGGCTGTTAGCAGTGGTGCGGTCCTTCGACGAATAATAAACGCCGTCCGTCTCCGTGGTAGAGGTCAGCGCCCCGGAGGTAGCGCACCCGCCCAAAGCGAGCAGAGCCAAAGCCGGTAAGGTGGCATTGAGCAGGTTTCTCATGAGTGAAAAATCGAAAAATCAGCGGGTTGCTGAATGAATAAGTAAAATAAAGTCGTTGCGAATGCAGGCTAGGTGAAGTCTGAACTCAAAAGCTCAGACTAAAAAAGATTAACTACCTCTAGGCTGCCGCGCCGACGCACTACTATAACGTAATTTCGCCGCAAAACGGTGCCTTTCGGATAAAGTTACTGACACAAAACTTATACCAGATTCGACCGGCCCACAGGTAAGGCCGACCGACTGGTTTTTAGATGCAATCATGAGCAAAAAGTTGCCTACCCGCCAGGAAGATTATTCGGCCTGGTACAACGAATTGGTGAAGCGCGCCGGCCTCGCCGAAAACTCCGCCGTGCGCGGCTGCATGGTTATTAAGCCCTACGGCTACGCCATTTGGGAGAAAATGCAGCGCCAGCTCGACGACATGTTTAAGCGCACCGGCCACGAGAATGCGTATTTCCCGCTCTTCGTGCCCAAAAGCTTATTTGAAGCCGAAGAAAAAAACGCGGAAGGCTTCGCCAAAGAGTGCGCCGTTGTTACGCACTACCGCCTCCAAACCGACCCCGACCGGCCCGGCAAACTGCGCGTAGACCCCAACGCCAAGCTGGAGGAGGAACTCATCGTGCGCCCCACTTCGGAGGCCATTATTTGGAGCACGTATAAGAATTGGATTCAGAGCTACCGCGATTTGCCGCTGCTTATCAACCAGTGGGCCAACGTAGTACGCTGGGAAATGCGCACGCGCTTGTTCTTGCGCACCGCCGAGTTTTTGTGGCAGGAAGGGCACACCGCCCACGCCACCGCCACCGAGGCCGTGGCCGAAACCCGCCAGATGCTCGACGTGTACGCCGAGTTTGCCGAGGAGCACATGGCCGTGCCCGTGGTGAAGGGCGTGAAGACCCCCAACGAGCGCTTTGCTGGCGCCGAAGACACTTACTGCATTGAGGCGATGATGCAGGATGGCAAGGCGCTGCAAGCTGGCACCAGCCACTTCCTGGGCCAGAATTTTGCCAAGGCTTTCGACGTGCAGTTTGCCAATAAAGAAGGCGGCCTCGAACACGTGTGGGGCACCAGCTGGGGCGTGAGCACCCGCCTGATGGGCGCGCTTGTGATGGCTCACTCCGACGACGAAGGCTTGGTGCTACCCCCCAAATTGGCGCCCATCCAGGTGGTCATTATTCCGATTTATAAGACCGGCGAACTGGACGCGTTGTTGGAGCGCATTCGGCCCATTCAGCAGGGATTGGTGCAGCGCGGCATTTCGGTGAAAATCGACAGCCGCGACACCGAACGTCCTGGTTTCAAATTTGCCGAGTGGGAGATGAAGGGCGTGCCCGTGCGCCTGGCCATTGGCGCCCGCGACCTCGACGCTGGCACCGTCGAAGCGGCCCGCCGCGACACCAAGGAAAAGCTCCAGCTGCCCCTGGCCGAGGTGGTTGACAGCGTAGACAAACTACTGAACGACATTCAGCTGAACATCTATACCAAGGCCCGCGCCTACCGCGATAGCCACACCACCCGCGTCGAAACCTACGACGAGTTTAAGGCGGTGCTCGACGGCCCCGGCGGCTTCGTGGTGGCCCACTACGATGGCACTTCCGAAACCGAAGAGCTTATCAAGGAGCAAACCAAAGCCACCGTGCGCTGCATCCCCCTCAACGAGCCCGACGAGGACGGCATCTGCATTGTAACCGGCCGGCCCAGCACGCGCCGCGCTTGGTTTGCGCGGGCGTATTAGTCTAGCTAGCTCCAGAAAATGCCAAAAAGAACGTCATGCTGCGCCTGCGCAGCATGACGTTCTTTTTGGCATACTGTTAAACCACTCCTTGACAGCAGCCTACAGTTTTTCTTCCAGCCACAAGAAGCCCGCCGCCAGCAAAAACAGCCCAAAAAACCAGCCCGCTGGCCACGGCTGCCGCACGGCGGCGCGGCCCCCAACGCCCAGTAGGGGGGTAGGGCGGGCGGCCAGCGCCTGGGTGCGTTCGGTCAGTTCGGGGCCGCGCCAGTTGGCAGGCTCAAACACGTAGAAACTGTGCGTAACTGCGCCTGGGCCCTGCACTTGGTGCCAGCCCGCGGTGGCCGGCCAGTACTGCGCCGTGCGCCATTCGGGCAGGCGGGGGTCTTGGGCTAGGGGCAGCTGCACGGCCGCGCCCCCCGCCAGTGGGCGCACGGTTGGGAGCACCGCTGCCGGCCCCCCAGCCAACCGCAAAGCTAGCGGCACACCCGGCCGGGGCCAGGGCGCTAGCACCTGCCAAGTGGCGGTAGCCGCTGGGGGCGGCGTGGCCGCCGTGAGCAGTTGGCTCCAGAAAGAGGTGTAGGCCGCCGCCTGCCCTTGGAGCGACCACCGGAAGGTTTCGGGCACCACCGACACGACTACCGTGCCCAGCCCAAAGCGCCGCCCAGCCGCCACCACGGCGGCCCCAGGCCCCGTGATGAGCGGCTGCAACTCGGCGCTTGCCCGCAGGTGGGCCGGCAGCAGGGCCCGCACGGGCACCGGCGCATCGGGCCAGGCCAGTGGTTGCGGCGTGGCGCCCACCACTGGCAAGGGCTGAACCACGAAGCTCGCCCGGCCGGGCAAGGCAGCCGGCAGGGGGGTAGGGTCGGCGAGGAGTACTAGCCCGAGGCGGCCCTGCTGCACAGCTTGGCGCAGGGTCTGCCCCTCAGCGGGGGGTAGGGCAGCGAGGCTGGCGGCATCGGCCACCACTACGGCGTAGCGGCTGAGGAGGGGTGGCGTGAGGTGGTCGAGCGCCTGCGTGGGCTGGTTTAGAAACTCCGTTTGCACCAAGCCACGGCTTACGGTGGTGCGCGCGCCCACAGCCCGGCCGGTGGCGGCCAGGCTGTTTTTTAAGAACTTAAACTCAAACGACGGCACCGAAGCCAGCAGCAGCACGGCTGGCTGGCGCACGGGCATTACCGCTAGCGGTACTGGCTCGGTGGCTACCACGCGCCCGGCTTGGCGCAGCTGCAACTGGTAAATGGTCAACCCAGCTGCCCGCGGCTGGTAGCGCAGCCGAAAAGGCCCGCCGCCCGCCGGCACCCGCACCGAATCGCGCCCCGCGCCCGCTGCGTGCAGGCTTACCCAGCCCGGCGCGGCACCGGGGGGTAGGGCTACGGCCCCTTCCAGAGTAAAGTATTGCCCCAAAGCCACTTGCTTAGCCCAAGCAGCGTCGCGAAAGCCGAAGGGCGCGGGGCCGGCGTGGGCCACTACCGCTACCTGGCCCAGCGCCGGCAGGTCGGCGGCGGGTACGCCCTGGCCCAGCAGGTGCACGCGCCGCAAGGCGGGGCGCTGCTCGGCCAAGCTGAGCAGGGCGGGCAGCACTTTGGCCCCGGCTGGGGCGGCCACCTGGTAGCTCCATACCGGCGTGCCGATGCCCAGTCGGCGGCGCAGCTGGCGCAGCGAATCGGGTGAGTAGCCGGGCGTGAGCACAATGGCCTCGGCGCGGGCAGCGGGCACTGACCGCGAGGGGGGGTAGGCGGTTAGCCAAAGCGCGAGCGGCGCGGCTACGCTGGCTAGCAGCCGCAGCCCCCGGCGGCGCTGGTCGGGCCGGCGCCAGGCCGCTACTAGTAGCCCGGCTCCCAGCAGCAGGCTGCCAGTCAGAAATACGCAAAAAAGCAGGCTATCAGACATCTACAAACAAAGCAAAACGAGCGGCGCCGGCTACTGGCCCAGCGCTTCGAAGTAGCGGCGGGCTAGCCGGTCGGGGGTAGGCGCGGGGGCAGCGGTGGGGGTAGGCGCGGGCAGCAGGTCGGTGAGGGCACGCTGGGCAGTGGACAGGCAACTGGCGCAGGGCTGGCGGCCGGCGCGCGCATCGGCGGCGAGTTGGCGCAGGGCGCGCAGCGCGGGCAGGTAGGCTCCCGGTTTTTGCAAAGCCAACTGCGCCAGGGCAGTACCGGCAGGCTCTAGTTGGGCAGCATCGGCGGCGCGGCCGGGCTGGCCGGCTTGGGTGGCGGCTAGCCAGCGCAGGGCGGCGCGCACGGCTGGCTGGGCGGGCGGTGCGGGCCGGTTTTCTTGCACGTGCGGGGCGGCAGCCCCTTTCAGCTCACCGGTGAGGCGCACGGTAGCCTCGGGCAGCGGGGGCTGCACAAAACCGGCTTTGCGCACGTAGGCGCGGGTTTGCTGCTGCACTTCCTTCAGCAAGCGCAGGGCGCGGTACTCGAAGGGCCGGGCGGCGGCGGGCTGGTTGGTGCGCAGGCGCAGCTCGGCGGCCCACATTTCGTCGAGCACGGCGTGGAGCTTAACCTTCACGGCAGGCTCCAGGAAGTCGGCGGTTTCGGCGTCGTCGTGCTTGTGCATGTAAGGGTCCATTAGCGCATCGGTTTCGGCCGTGGGCGAGGCGTTGCGGGCGGGTGGGGCCGCGTGGTCATGGTCGTGGTCGCCGCTGGGCTCGTTGTGGGCCGGTGCGGGGGCGGTAGCGTCCTCGGCGGTGGGAAGGGCGTCGTCGGCGGTTGGCGGGCCGGCGGTAGTGCCAAGGCCTTTTTCCGCTTCTTCGCCCAAAAACTTGCCGTAGCGCAGGCGCAGCGACTGTTGGTCGAAGCCCAACGCGTTGCACCGGTTGGTGAACTCGGCGGTGGTGAGTTTAGCCTTCTCAGCCAATAGCTTCTCCGTGTCGATAATTATCTGGCGCTCACTGCGAAAATACGCCGGCGCGGTATTCACCCCCATGCCCATATCGAGGGCGCTGGTGGCCGCGGCCGTGTCTTGCCACTGCACCAAGAAGGCGTCGGAGCGCGCTAGCTGGCCGTGGTTGTCCACGGCCCGAATGTAGAAGTACAGCTCATCGCCGTAGGTTAGGCCGAGCTTGGGCAAATTGAGTAGGCTGACTACTTCGATTTGCGGCGGCTGGCTGCCAAGGCCCGCGCTGAGGTTGCGCCGCACTTCGTGAAACTTCACGGCTTCGCCCTCGCCCTGGGCCACCGTGATGACTAGTTCGGCACTCCGCAGGCCGTAGTCGTCGTGCAGCGAAGCGCGGATGGGCACCTCGGGCCGGGTGCCGACGGCCGCAATAAGGGTATAGGCTTTAGGCGTCTGAATGCGTACCGTGGGCAATTGGTCGGGGCGCACCTCAATGGCATAGTCGTCGGAAACCTGGCCGGCGTAGCGCAGCCGGTAGAGCGTAGAAGCTGCCAGGGTTTGTTCGGTTGCAAACTCGCCCGGCTGGCCGGCCACCGGCGCCAGTGCCACACGCCGCCCGCCTATTTCGAGCACCGGCGCTGGCGCCACCACGCGGCTGGCGTGCACCCGCCAGCGCACTTGCGCCCCCAGCGGGCAGCTAAACGAAGCACCCGTTGGGGTGAAGGCTGCCAAACGGGTGTAAGCTGGCGGCACCACAACTAGCTGCACCCTATCGAGCCGGGCGGGGGGTAGGGCCGTGGGTTTGACGGCGGGGTTTGCGGGAGAAAAACGCACTGGCACGCCGGCTACCACCGGGGCGGCCCTTGGCGGCAACGCCGCAAGCATTCCGGCACCTGCCAAAAGCAAAGCGCTTAGCCACAAAGAATTTTTAAAAGATACAGGCAACTGCAAACCGCTGGCAGCGTGCAAGTGGCCTAAGCGCGCGGCTACCCGCTGCTGCTGTAGCTGGGCCAATAGATTAGGCGCCGAGGCCGAGGGCAAAAGCAGGCCCGTACTGTCTTCCAGCTCGGCAAACTGCCGGTCGAGCCGCCGCGCGACAGCCGCCGCAGTCAGTCGCCGTAAGGGCCACAGCTGCCACAGTGCTACTCCTACCACCGCCATGCAGGCCAGCGCCAGCCCAGGGCTGGCGGCAGGCCAGTACCGCGCCAGCAAGACCAGCAGCAGGCCCGCCGCCAGTGTGGGCAGCAGCACTGCCGCTACTCGCCGCTGCAGGTAGCTGCGCCCTACCCCCCGCAGGAGTTGCCGGGCGGTAGGCAGGTCGGTTTCTTCGCGAAAAGCTACGGGGTGCGTCATGCCAAGGAAGGGGGAAGTGCCGCCCGCCGCTGGGCCAGCCAGCGTTCGAGGGCAAATAAGAGCCCGGCAGCTAGCACGAGCCAGGGCCGCAGGTCGAGCAGCCGAAAACCGCCCGGCGCGCGCCCACTAATTACCGCTGCCCGCACCGGCGGTGCGGGCAGCTGCGCCGCGTCGAAGCGGCGTTGGTCGTGCGGGGCCAGGCTGGCGGCCGTAGGCGTGGGAGCCAGTAAACTCAGCAGCAACGCCGGCAGCGCCGGACTGGCGGGCAGCGCACTCCAAGCCGGGTGCAGGCGGGTAGCCAAGTAGTAAGTAGCACCCGCGCCCAGGCGTTGTTGGGTCAGTACGGCGCGGCCGCGGCTGTCCGTCCACAGGGGCTGGCCACCGGCGCGCGGCTGGCTCGCTCGCTGCCAAATGCCCAGCGGAGCCGCCGCCTCGGGCGCTACCAGCGTGGTCGTATCCGCCCGGCCAGGGCCGGTGGCCTGCTGCCACAGGTGCAGACCCCGGCGCACTTGCGCGCGCCAAACGGCCGGTACCGGCGCCTCGCTGAGCCAAAAAAGCCAGTCGGGCCGGGTAGTAGTATCGGGGGGGGTAGGAGCCACCGTGAGGTCTAGCCGAGCCGGTAGCCCAACTGCCGCTGCACGCAACGCCGCCCGGAGGTAGCGGGCATCGGCCGCCGTTCCGCCCGGCGCCACCACCCACACCCGCAGCGCCACTGGCAGCACGGGCACTGCTGGCTGGCCATTGGCAGGCAATGGCTGGAGGCTAGGCATCCCGGTCGCGTTGTAGCCCAGGGGCGCTAAATTATTCACTTGCAAGGTGGTGCCTGGGGTAGGCTGCTTCACGCTTACCCGTTGGAAAGTGAGCGTGGCCTCGTCGGAGCGGCCTACGAGCAGGTGCAGGCTGTCGGCCGCGGCCGTGGCGCTGTGCAGCCACGTTTCGGGGTGGCGGGTGGGTAGGGCTTGCCAGGTGAGGGGGCCGGTTAGCGCCGGGTGCGTGCCGCCAAAACCCGCGAGCGTGGCGGGCGTCAACACATACAACGGCTGGCCCGCGAAGGTGGCGCTGGCTTGCTGCACCCGGCTCCAATACCAAGTAGTAGTCGCCGCCGCGGCAGCATTATACGTGCTCTTACCAGCCGAATCGGCGCGCCAGTCGGCCGGCGCGACGGCCGGAAAACCCGCCGCCAGCCACCGCAGCCCGTAGCCCTGGCGGCGCAGCGAGTCGATGGTGCTGCGCACGGCCGCCAGCGAGCCCGTCCCTACCAGGGCGGGGCTTACTAGCACCTGCCCGCGGCTAGCAGGCTGCGCCTGCCGCCACGCTGGGCCGGCTATCGCCAGGGCTAGCACGGCCAGAAGCGCGGCCCGCAGCAACAGCACTAGCACTTGTTCGAGACGCAGATTGCGCAGGCGGCGGTTCGCCCCGGCGGCTAGCCAGCGCAAGCTGCCCACCGCCACCTCGCGCCCCGGCCGGCGGTTCCAGAGGTGAATGGCCAGCGGCACCAACAGGCCCAGCAAGGCAAGCAGCGCAGAAGGATTGGTGAGGGTAAGCAAGCGGCGGTACTAATGAATGATGAACTGGAAAGCGTCTGGCGAGGCGAGGCAGAATGGCGCGGCAATCCTGCCTTTTCATCTGCTCTTACGCACTGCTATTAAAGGGACTATTGCCGTGTCGTTCCGCCTCGCCCTGACGGCTGGCCTACCCCCCTCCTACCCCATCGCCTGTCGTCGTCGCAAAAACTCGCGCATGGCCCCATCCAGCGGCTCGGCGGTACTAAGCAAGTGGTAGTCGAGGCCCTGCTGGCGGGCCTGCTGGGCGGTGTCGCGCAGCCACTGCTGCAAGTGCTGCTGGTAGGCGGGGCGCTGCTGGTCGGCATCTACTTGCAGGGTTTGGCCAGTTTCGAGGTCGCGGAAGGTGATGGGGCCTTTGTAGCTAAAATTCAACTCATTGCCAGCTGCCAGGTGCAGGAGCAACACGTCGCCGCTCACGGCGCGCAAGCGGGCCAGCAAGCGGTTTATCTCCCCATCGGCTTCGTATAAGTCGCTCACGCACACGGTAAGGGCGCGCTGGCGGCGGGCAATAAGCGGCGCCAGCGTAGTAGCCTCCGGAAACGTGCCGGTAGCTTCGGTGGCTTCGAGGGTGTAGTAGAGGCGCGGCAGCTGGCGAGTATCGTCGCGGGCCGGCAGGTGCTGCAAGCCCCTGGGACTGAGAACGCTCAGGCCCACGGCGTCGCCCTGCTTCTGCGCCAGGTAGGCCAGCGCAGCCAGCATCAGCTTGGCATAGTCGAGCTTGCTGAGGCCGTTGTCGTCGCGGTGGTTCATGCTGGCGCTGGCGTCGAGCAAAAGATTCACCGTGAGGCTGGTATCTACCTCCGACTCGCGCAGGTAGTAGCGGTCCGAGCGGGCAGCCAGGCGCCAGTCGAGGCGGCGCAGGTCGTCGCCGGGCTGGTAAGGGCGGTACTGGCTGAACTCCATGCCCGCGCCGTGCCGCCGGCTGGCGTGCGCACCAGCCAAGAAGCCCTCGGCCGCCTGCTTGGCCGCGAGGGGTAGGTTGCGCAAGGCGTATAGGAGTTCGGGAGAAAGCATTTTTGAAATAAAAAACGGCTAGAAAGTCATTCCGAGTTCGCCGAAGAATCTCGCTCGTACCGTTGAACGAGTACCGCGCAAACGGCGCGGGCGAGATTCCTCGGCAGGCTCAGCATGACCGCTTTTTTATAGTTAAACAGCCACTGCTTTCAGCAGCTCGCGCACCGCATCATCAGGCGTCAGGTTCTCAGCTTCAGCGTTGAAATTCAGCAATATCCGGTGGCGCAGCACGGGTGGTGCCAGTGCCTTGATGTCGTCGAGCGTGGCGGCGAAGCGGCCTTGCAGCAGCGCCCGCGCTTTGGCACATAGAATAAGCGCCTGGCCCGCGCGGGGGCCGGCGCCCCAGCGGCCGTAGTCCTTGATAAACTTGACCTCGGAGGTGGCGGGGCGGGTAGCGCGCACCAGCCGGTTCACGAAGCTCAGCAGCTCGGGGCTGAGGCTGACTTGCCGCACCAGTTGCTGGAGTTGCCGAATATCGTCGCCACCCAGCACGGGGCGCACCTCGGCGCGGGCGGTGCCGGTGGTGCCACTCAGCACCGCCATTTCTTCCTGCTCGGTGGGGTAGCCAATGCGCACGTACAGCAAAAAGCGGTCGAGCTGCGCCTCGGGCAGGGGGTAGGTACCGCTCTGCTCAATAGGGTTTTGCGTGGCCAGCAGGAAGAACGGCTTGGGCAGCGCGTGCTCTTGCCCGGCGTACGTAACGTGGCCTTCCTGCATGGCCTCTAGCAGGGCCGCCTGGGTTTTGGGCGGCGTGCGGTTTATCTCATCGGCCAGCACCAGGCTGGCGAAAATGGGGCCGGGGTTGAACTTGAACGAGCGATGGCCCGTGCCGTGGTCTTCCTCCAGTACCTCGGTGCCGAGGATGTCGGTCGGCATCAAATCGGGCGTGAATTGGATGCGGCGAAACGGCAAGTCGATGGCCGAGGCCAGCGTGCGCACCAGCAGCGTTTTGGCCAAGCCGGGCACGCCTTCGAGCAGGGCGTGCCCGCCGGCCAGCAGCGCCACCAGCACTTCGTCGAGCACGGCTTCTTGGCCCACAATGACTTTGCCGATTTCGGCCTTCAGCGGCGGCAGCTTGGCGAGGAGCGTTTTTACGTCTTGTTCGGTCATTATACAGAGAAAAAGGCGGTCATGCTGAGCTTGCCGAAGCAGCTCTACCACGCCAGCCGGGTGTCATTCTAACAATGCGAGCAAGATGCTTCGGCAAGCTCAGCAGGACGTTCTTTTTTAATGGTTAGCTGAGAGCATACAGCAGAATATTGACCCCAAACTTGGTATTGTCCTCGGCCAGAAAGCGCTTGTTGCGGAAATCATAGTCCCACTCGCAGCCGTAGTCTTTATTAGAATACAGCACACCCAAGCGGTTCTGGATGGTGATGCCTTTGAGGTAGTCGTGCACCAGGTCGTCGCCCCAGCCATTGAGTTCGAAGCCGGTGTTGGGCGGACCGTCTTTAAACTTAAAGAACTGGTTGTAAATAGGATGCGTCTTGGGTATTTTTTGTAAAGCGCTGGCGCCGAAGCACACGCGCATTTGCTCTTCGAAGGAGCGGGCAAACAGGCCGTCGATGTCGTGGTTGCAATCGTCTACAAACACGAAGCCGCCGTTGCGCACGTACTGGGTGAAATTCTGCTTCTCAGCCGCCGAAAACTGCACCAGCCGGTGGCCGCTCAGGTAGCAAAAGGGGTAATTGAAAAGCTCGGCGCTATCGAGGGCCACCACCTTTTCCTTGGGGTTGATGGGCACCGTGGTGTACTGCACCAACGAGTGCAGCAGGTTGGCGGGCATGCGCTCGTCCACGGCATCCCAGTCGCCGGAGTGGTAGCTGAGGCGCACAAAAGTGAAGGGGGTAGGCATGCTGGCAGGCTGGCGGAACTACAGGGGGTAGCCCGAAGGAAATCAAAAAAACAAAAACGTTGCGCTAGCTGCTTAAATGAGGAGGTACCCGGTGGCAAACCCCAGCCATAACCTCAACCGAGCAGCCCACGTTTAGCGAGCGCTTATACCACCGGGGCAGCGGCAGCGTTAGTAGCATTACCCTTGGCGCTCATCTTCTTTCTACGCAAGCTTTCACCCTTTACACTCTTTAAATTATGAAGTCACTAGCTCTTTCTTTCGTCACGGCCTTGGTGCTGCTACTGGGGGTAGCCCCGCAGGCGCACGCGCAGTTTGGTATCAAAGGCGGCGTAAACTGGGCCGAGCTGCAAGGCCGCTCGGGCGAAGACGCCAGCTACAAAACCTTCTACCACGTGGGCATTCTGTACCAGGCGCATCTCATTGGGCCCCTGTCCATTCAGCCCGAAGTGCAGTACTCGGTGCAGGGCGGCAACCTCAAGGGGGCCTTTACCGACTACGACAGCAAGCTTCATTATTTCACGGTGCCGGTGCTGGCCAAAGTCACGGTAGGCCCCATTTTCGTGGAAGCTGGCCCGCAGTTTGGCTACCTCGTGAGCGCCAACCAAGACGGCAAGGTGCAGATTAGCTCGACCAACGGCTCGGCCAGCTACGGGCAGGTGAACCAGTCGGCTACCGACCAATACAAGCGAACCGAGTTTAGCCTGGCTGCGGGGGCGGGCCTCAAGTTCAGCGCGTTGTCCATCGGGGGCCGCTACGTGGCGGGCCTCAACGACATCAACGACGTAAAAACCTTGAGTGGCATCAACGACCCGCGCCTGAAAAACCGCGTGTTTCAGCTGTACGCGTCCCTTCAGTTTGGCAAGTAGGGGTAGGCATTAGAAGAACGTCATGCTGACGCAAGGAAGCCTCTTGGTCGCTTCGTTTAACGAAAAAAACGAACCTGTCGAGATGCTTCACTCTGTTCAGCATGACGTTCTTTTTGTGCTTAAGCCAAGCTATACCGCGTCGGAGAGGCTGGTGAAGGTGAAGTCCCGGATTTTGAGTGGGGGCACCAGGTTGCCGGCCAGGCGCACGGGGCGGCCGATGGCTTCCAGGTTGTTGAGCATGATAATCGGGCTTTCGTTGAAACGGAAGTTCTTGACCGGAAACTTGATAGCACCGTTTTCGATGTAGAACGTTCCGTCGCGCGTGAGGCCAGTGTAGAGCAGCGTTTGCGGGTCAACGGGGCGGATGTACCACAGGCGCGTCACCAAAATACCTTTGGCCGTGCCCTTGATGAGGTCGGCGGTGCTTTGGGTGCCGCCTTCCATGATGAAGCCGCCGGGGTTGGGCAGGTCGGGGATGCCGTTTTTCTGCGCCCAGAAGCGGGTAGAATACAGGTTTTTTACTACCCCCTTCTCAATCCAGGTGGTGCGCTGCTGCGGGCGGCCGTCGCCGGCAAACGTAATGTCGGGCACTTCAGCGTTGGTGGGGTCCGAGTAAATCGTCACGCGCTCATCAAACAGCTTTTCGCCCTTGCGGTTGCCGCCGCCCTTCTTGCTCAAAAAGCTGCGGCCTTCGTCGGCCGCGCGGGCGTCAAACGAGCGCATGAGCGCACCCAGCAGCGAGGCATCGGAGCCCGAAACCAGCGCGTTGGGCTCCAGAATAACGGTGTACTTGCCCGGCTCGATGGCCTTTGCGCCCAGCGACGACGAGGCCTTGCCGGCCGCTACGGCCGTGAGGCGCGCCGCGTCGAAGCTCTTGATATCGGTGAAATCGGTGGCCGCGTAACCCGAGCCTTTGCCGTCGGGCGTACGCACCGTAATGCTGAAATCGAGGTTGGTGGTGCGCTGATAGGCTTCGAGGCCCTTCGAATTGCGCTTGGCCCGGAAGCCGGTCTGGTCGTTTAGGAAGCCCGCCGACGACAGTTTTTTGCTGTCGCAGTACTGCATGCTGGCCGCCATTTGCTGGGCGCGGTAGTCGGGGGTGATGGCCGCCGTGCTGGCCGCGTACGACTGCGGCGAGGCCAGGTAGGTTTGCGGGCCGAGCAGCGGCATGTGCTCGGGGCTGTCGGGGGCGAGGCGCGCGATTTCTTCGGCGCGCTGCACGCAGCGGCGCAGGGTAGCTTCGTCGAACTGGTTGCAGGTAGCTACCCCCTGCTTTTTACCGAAGTACGACGTCACGGCCAGCGACACGTTATCGACCGCGCCGGCCGTGCTGATGGAGTTGCGCGCCGAGCGCACGTTGCCTTCCAGGCTGCCGGTCAGGTCGGCCTCACACTCGTCGGCGGTGCTGTAGCTGAGGACTTTTTTTAGAATATCCTGCGCCTCGGTTTGAGAAAGAATTGCCATTATACTTGCTTGATTGCTAAGAATTAACCGATTTTACGCGCCGTGTTAATCACGTTCACGCCGTTGAAGCGCGAGGTGGCCGAGCCGTGGCTCACGGCTGAGCTTTGCGAAGGCTGACCTTTGCCGTCGTTGAAGAAGCCGGCGAAGCGGTAGTCCGACGCATCGCAGCTACCAGCGCACGAGCCCCAAAACTCCAGCGTGTTGGTCTGGTAGGCCACGTCTTCGAGCATCTCCGTGATTTTACCTTTCTCGATGGCGTAGAATACCTGCCCGCCAAACTGCGAGTTATAACGCTGCTGGTCAATGGAGAAAGAGCCATTGCCGGCAATGTAGATGCCTTTGTCAACCTTGCTCACCAGCTCGTCCACGCTCATTTTAGTGGCGCTGGGGCGCAGGCTCACGTTGGGCATGCGCTGGAACTGCACATCCTGCCACGACTGCGAGTAGCAGCAGCCGTCCGACTCCTTCTGGCCCACGATGTGGGCCTGGTCGCGGATTTTCTCGTAGTTGACGAGCTTGCCCTGGTCGATGAGCGTCCACTCCTTGGTTTTCACGCCCTCGTCGTCGTAGCCCACGGCGCCCATCGAATTGGGTTGCAGCTTATCGGCCACAATGGTCACGGCTTTTGAACCGTAGGGAATGCCCTTGGCTTTCCACTCCATCGTGGCGAAGCTGGTGCCAGCAAAATTGGCCTCGTAGCCCAGCACGCGGTCGAGCTCCAACGGGTGGCCCACGCTCTCGTGGATGGTCAGGCCCAAGTGGTGCGGGTCGAGCACCAGGTCGTACTTGCCGGGCGTCACAGACTTAGCATTTAGCTTGAGCTTTACCTGCTTAGCGGCGCGGGCGGCATCCTCCAAGATGTCGTAGCTGTTTTTGTAGCCAATCACATCCGAGCCCGCCGGGCCGGCTACCTTATCGGTCGCTTTGGGGGTAAGGTACTCGTAACCCATGCCCATGGGCACGCTCAGCGCCTGGCGCGAGCGGAACTTGCCGCTAGCCCGGTCGATGGCCGTAACGGAAAAAGTGGGCCAAATGCGGTGAATATCCTGGTCGATGTAGGAGCCGTCGGTGCTGGCAAAATACTTCTGCTCATTTACTTGAAACAGCGCCGAGTTGACGAACGACGCGCCGTTGTCGGTGGCGGCGGCGTTAGCGGCCAGCAAAATCTCGACTTTTTGCGCAATGGGCACCTCAAACGCATTCTGCTGAATAGGTGCCTTCCAGCTTACCTCGCCGTAGCCTTTTTGTGCGGCCAGTTGCACGGGCTCTTTTTGCACCTTCGCGTTGGCTTTGGCGATGGCCACGGCCTGCTGGGCTGCCTTGGCAATGCCTTTATCCGACACGTCGTTGGTAGCTGCAAAGCCCCAGGTACCGCTCGCAATCACGCGCACGCCCACCCCGAAGCTCTCGGTGCTGGCGATGTTCTGGACCTGCTTTTCGCGGGTGAAAATGCCCTGGTTGAGGTAGCGGCCAATGCGCACGTCGGCGTAGGTGGCGCCGGCCGATTTGGCCGCGTTCAGGGCCACGTCGGCAAAGCGCTTTTTGGCGGCTACATCCAGGCCGGGCTCCAGCAAACGGGCGGGGTCTACGAGGATGCCGCCCAAACTAGGAAAGCTAGGCAGCAGCAGGGCCCCAGCCCCCAGGCCGGTAAGTCCTACAAAGTCGCGTCTGTTCAAAAGGAGAAGGGGTAAGAGTTAATAAATAGGAGGAGCTTGAAGTGGCAAGATGGCAAGTTTTTCAGGAAAAAAGACTAGACCCATCTGAAAGAGTTGCATGGCCTATCCCCCTCCTACTAGGGTAAAGAAAGAAAAATGACGTACTTCCGAAGGGGCTATCACCAGCTGAAATACTTTTTTTCCTTCCTACCCCCTATTTTTCGGAGGGGGCAAGGCATTTGCTTTCTTATCGCCTACTCCCTACTGACTGGCCACTGAGTGGGGAGAGAACAGCCCTACCCAATCTTGCGCGCCGTGTTAATCACGTTGACCGCGTTGAAGCGCGAGGTGGCCGAGCCGTGGCTCACGGCCGATACCTGCGAAGGCTGGCCCTTGCCGTCGAAGAACGAGCCGAAGAGGCGGTAATCCGACTGGTCGCACACGGCCACGCACGAATTCCAGAACTCCTGGGTATTGGCTTGGTAGGCCACATCGTCGAGCATCTCCGTGATTTTACCTTTCTCGATGGCGTAAAAAACCTGCCCACCAAACTGAAAGTTATAGCGCTGCTGATCAATGGAATACGACCCACGCCCGGCAATGTAGATGCCTTTGTCAACCTTGCTTATCAGCTCGTCCACGCTCAGCTTGGCGGCGCCGGGGTGCAGGCTCACGTTGGGCATGCGCTGAAACTGCACCGTACCCCATGAATCAGCATAGCAGCAGCCATCCGACTCCTTCTGGCCCACGATGTGGGCCTGGTCGCGGATTTTCTCGTAGTTGACGAGCTTGCCTTGGTCAATCAGCGTCCACTCTTTTGTTTTCACGCCCTCGTCGTCGTAGCCCACGGCGCCCAGCGAGCCGGGTTGCAGCTTGTCGGCCACGATGGTTACCTGCTTCGAGCCATAGGGAATATTCTTCGCCTTCCAGGCCAAATCGGCGAAGCTGGTGCCGGCGTAGTTGGCCTCGTAGCCGAGCACACGGTCGAGCTCCAGCGGGTGGCCGATACTCTCGTGGATGGTCAGGCCCAAGTGGTTAGGGTCGAGCACCAGGTCATACTTGCCCGCCACTACCGACTTGGCGCTGAGCTTCGCTTTCGCTTGGCGGGCGGCCAACGCCGCGTCTT
Source organism: Hymenobacter ginkgonis (assembly GCF_009755225.1). Classification (GTDB taxonomy): domain Bacteria; phylum Bacteroidota; class Bacteroidia; order Cytophagales; family Hymenobacteraceae; genus Hymenobacter; species Hymenobacter ginkgonis. The sequence continues at coordinate 804,041 of NZ_WQKZ01000002.1, read as the reverse complement.
CGAGGATATCGTAGCTGTTGCGGTAGCCGATAAGGCCGGTGCCGGCGGGGCCGGCTACCTTGTCGGCCGCTTGGGGGGTAAGGTACTCGTAGCCCAGGCCCATGGGCGAGCTCAGCGCGTCGCGCGTCTTAAACTTGCCACTGGCGCGGTCGATGGCCGTGACCGAAAAAGTGGGCCAGATGCGGTGAATATCTTGGTCGATGTACGAACCATCGGTGCTGGCAAAGTATTTCTGCTCATTGATTTGGAACAGGGAAGAATTAACAAAATTCGCCCCGTTCTCCAGCGCCTTGGCATTGGCCGCCAGCAGCAAGTCCGCCTTTTGGGCCACGGGTACCTCGAAGGCGTTTTGCTTGATGGGCGTCTTCCAGCTCACCTCGCCGAAGCCCTTTTGCGGGGCTAGCTGCACGGGCTCTTTCTGGGTTTTGGCGTTGGCCTTGGCCATGGCAACGGCTAGCTGGGTAGCTTTGACGATGCCCTTGTCGGTCACGTCGTTGGTGGCGCCGAAGCCCCAGCTACCGTTGGCAATCACGCGCACACCGGCCCCGAAGCTCTCGCCGCTGGCGATGTTCTGAACCTGCTTTTCGCGGGTGAAAATGCTTTGGTTGAGGTAGCGGCCAATGCGTACGTCGGCGTAGGTGGCGCCGGCCGATTTGGCCGCGTTCAAGGCCACGTCGGCGAGGCGCTTTTTGGCAGCTACATCTAGGCCGGGCTCCAGCAAACGGGCGGGGTCTACGAGGCTACCGCCAAAACCGGGAAAATGGGGCAGGAGCAAAGCCCCCGTGGCCAGGCCGGTGAGGCCTACAAAGTCGCGTCTGTTCAAAGCAAGAAGGAAGTAAAAAGAACCAAAGAAGCCGGATACCAAGCGGCAAGATGGCCGCTATTTTCTAAATAGACCCGCCTACCCCCCGCACGTTGCAACGCGACCCAGCTTAGCCTTTCTCCCGAATGAGCTTGAAAAACGCCTCGCGGTAGGTTTCGCCTACCGTAATGCTTTCGGAGCCCACGTGCAGCGTGTGGCCCTCCACCATGCGCAGGTGGTCGAGCGAGATGATGTACGACTTGTGCACCCGCACAAAGGGCGGCTGCGGCAGCTGCGCCTCCAGGTCGCGCAGGGTTTGGTAAGTGACCACGCGCTGGCCAGCCGCGTAAATAGAAACGTAATTTTTGAGCCCCTCAATATACAGAATATCAGCGTAGTTAATCTTGAGATACTTATTCTTACTGTCGCCCTTTACGAAGAGATAATCGGCCGCTGCTGGCGTGCCTGGCGCGGGCACGGAGGGTAGGGCGGCCACGGGCGCGGGCGCCGGTAGCAGTGCCTGCGCCTTCTGCACGGCCCGCAAAAACCGGTCGAAGGCAATGGGCTTGAGCAGGTAATCGACTACGTCGTGCTCGTAGCCTTCGAGGGCGTATTCGGGGTAGGCGGTGGTGAGCACCACTTTGCAGCGCGGGCCGCAGATTTTGAGAAATTGCAGGCCCGTGAGCTCGGGCATCTGGATGTCGAGAAACACGAGGTCGGCGCGGCCTTCCTGCACCCATTGCAGGGCTTCGAGCGGGTTGGTGGTGGTGCCGGCCAGCGCCAGGTTCGGGATTTTGTGGATGTAGCTGGCGAGCAGCCGGGTAGCGTAAGCTTCGTCGTCGACGGCAATGCAGCGCAACATAGGGGGTAGCAAAGTGAGGCGGAAATGTACGTAGCCCACCCCACCGCCCGCAAAATTCCGGCTTTTTGGCCAGTTGAGGGCCAAGCGGTTGCGAAACATCAGGCGACGCCTTGTATATTTCTAGCCTACTCTGCCCTCCCCACCCGAACTCCCGGTTTCATGAAAGTAAACCAGTACCTGATGCTCGCCGCGCTTAGCTTGCTGGCCATGAGCAATAGCTGCAAGAAAGAAGAGGAAATAACGCCCTGCACCGCTGCTACGGAGGTCGAAACGGCCCAAATTACCAGCCTCAAACCGACTATTACCGAGCCGGTGCCCTACGTGGGGCAAACCAACGAGTACATCATCAACTCGGCCGCCGAGTACCAGGAGGTGTTTGCCGGTATTCTGCCGCCCGTCGATTTTACCAATTACACCCTGCTGGCCGGCAAAACCCGGCTGCCCAGCCGCGGCCACGTGCTGGCGCAGCAAGTGGTGCAAACCTGCCTGGGCTACACCTACACCGTGCAGCTAGAAGCCGACGCGCAGCCGGTAGCGGCCAATGTGGTGTACTACGTGCTGGTACCCAAAATAGGGCCAGGCACAAAAGTAGTTTTCGACATTAAGCTGCCGCCACTGGCCGCCAAAAGCTAGGCCCTGAGCAGCTTACAGCTTTGCGCAGGGGGTAGCCCCTACCCCCCGCAAAGCTAGAGTGGCTTTTTGGACGTGCGAATCTGCACCTGGAGGCCCGAAGTGCTGCTTACCACGTACAGCAGCCCGTACTGGGTAGGAAAAGGGCTCGAAGTGCTGGCCGAGATACGGAAGGCGTACACGTCGCCCACCGTGAGGCCCGGCAGCGTGCTAATGCCGGGCGCCGCAAACAACTGGCGGATGCTCAGCGTGTCGGTTACGTTGAGGAAAGTGGTGGCTGTGAGCGTAGTCTTTGCAAACCGGGTGCGCACGCGGTTGGCCATCGGCCAGGTCGCATCGTTCAGGCGGGGTGCCACCAGCGCGTCGGGCGAGGCAAGGCTACCGTCGGCAAGCAGAATGACATCGGTCAGGCGCTGGAGTTCTGGCGCCTTGGCCACCGTGAAGGTGGGTAGGGCCAGGCCCGATTTGAGGTCGATGAAGCGGCGTGCGCCCGGCCCAATTGGCGGCGTATTCAGCCGCAGGGTATAGTCGTTGTATACCAGCGTCGAGTCAGCACGGCGCTGACTGATGATAAATGTGCGCGACACCGTATTGCTCGCCTGGTCGGTTACTTGGTAGGTCCAACGCTCGGTGCCGGTGCTGGTGCGTGCGCCGTACACATTGGTAAACAGCAGCTCGGTGGGCAAAGCCGAGGTGCTAGAAGTCGCAAACGCCGAGTCGAGGTACACTATCTGCTCGGTGGCGGGCGTCACGCTGGCAAACATGAACGAAGTAATAGGGCTGGGGTAGGCGTAGGGCGCGCGCCGCGGCGAGTAGTCTACGGTGATGCGCAGGTGCGTGAGGCCTGCTGGGCGAGCGCCGGTATCGTCGATGTAGAGGCGGGTAGCCAGCGTATCGGCGGGGCCAGCCGCGCGGTTGCCCGAGGTAAAGCGCGTCGAGCCAATAAAATACAGCTTGAGCGGACCACTGGTTTTGGTGCAGCCCACCAGTGCCGTGGCCAGTAAAAGAAAGAGCAGAAATCGCATAGAGTACAAAGGTCGGCAGCCCGGCGCGGACGCGCCGCGGCCCGGTCTGGAGCCTAACGCGCAACTTCGCCTACTTATTCCGCTTCTTTCGGCTCTTATGCATTTTCGTTCTTTAGCGCTCGCCTTGTGGCTGGCCGTGCCCGCCCCGGTGGCTTTCCTACCCGGCCACCTGCTGGCCACCGCCCAGGCCCAGCAAAAACAAGCCATTACGCTGGCCGACATCTGGGCCCGCCCTACCTTTCAGCAGGCGAGCGTGCCGGGCTTCGATTGGCTCCGCGATGGCCGCTACTACGCCGCCCTGGGCCGCGACGGCAGCCTGATGCAGTACAGCGCCACTACCGGCCAGCCCACCGCTACCCTGGTGGCCGCTAGCGCCTTGCAAGTGGCGGGCCGGCCGCTCACCGTCGATGGCTACCGCTTCAACGCCGACGAGCAAAAGGTGCTGTTCAGCACCGATACCGAGCCCATTTACCGGCATTCGGCCAAGGCTACGTATTACCTCTACGACCGCCAGACGCAGCAGCTGTCGCCCCTAAGCACGGGCGGCAAGCAGGGCTACGCCACGTTCTCGCCCGATGGCCGCCAAGTGGCCTTCACGCGCGACAACAATCTGTTTGTGAAAAACTTGGCTTCGGGCCAGGAAACGGCCGTGACTACCAACGGCGTGCATAACCAGCTCATCAATGGCTCGGCCGATTGGGTGTATGAGGAGGAATTTGGCTTTGCGCAGGGCTTTTTCTGGTCGCCCGACAGCCGGCACCTGGCCTATTATACCTTCGACGAAAGCCAGGTACCCGAATACGATATGCAAGAGTGGGGCGGGCTCTACCCCACCGAGTACCGCTTCAAATACCCTAAAGCCGGCGAAAAGAACTCGGTGGTGAGCGTATCGACCTACGACGTGGCCAGCGCCCGCACCGTGCGGATGGACGTGGGCCCCGAGCCCGACCAATACCTGCCGCGCGTGCAGTGGACGGCCGTGCCGGGCACGCTCAGCATTCAACGGCTCAACCGCTTGCAGAACAAGCTCGAAATTTTGCATGCCGACGCCAGCACCGGCAAAACGCAGGTAGTGCTGACCGATACCAATGCCGCCTATGTCGAAATCAACGATGACTTGAAGTACCTGGCCGGCGGCAAGCAGTTTTTATTCACCAGCGAAAAAGACGGTTACCAGCACCTCTACCTGCACGATATGAGCGGCCGGCAGGTGCGGCAGCTCACCACCGGCAACTGGGAAATATCGGCCGTCAATGGCTTCGACCCCAAAACGGGCTACGTGTACTACACCAGCACCGAGGGCTCGGCGCTCCAGCGCCACCTCTACCGTATCAACCTGAGTGGCAAGGGTAAGCAGCGCCTCAGCGACGCTGGCGGCGGCACCGATGTGGTGAACATGAGCCCCGACACGCGGTATTTTCTCAATACGCATTCCTCGGCCGGGGTGCCGGCAGTGGCAAGCCTGCGCGAAGGCGCCACCGGCAAGCTAGTTAAAACCTTGGCCGACAACGCCAAGCTGCGCCAAACACTGGCTCAATATGACCTGGGCAAGTTCGAGTTTTTTACCTTCAAAACGTCGGAAGGCGTGGAGCTAAACGCCTGGATGCTAAAACCCAGCAACTTTGACCCCGCTAAAAAATACCCGGTGCTCATGCACGTGTACGGCGGCCCTAGCTTCGGCACCATCAGCACCCAAACGGTGCTCGACAATGCCAATGGCGGCACTTCATTTCAGAACTATCTCTGGCACAACATGCTGACTGAGCAGGGCTACCTTGTGGTGAGCGTAGAAAACCGGGGCACGTCGGGCCGCGGCGCCGCTTTCCGCAAGGCTACTTACGCCAACTTGGGCAAGCTCGAAACCATCGACCAGGGCGAGGGCGCCAAATACCTCGCTACCCTGCCCTACGTGGACAAGGCGCGCATCGGCATTTGGGGCTGGAGCTACGGCGGTTACATGACGTCGCTGGCCATGACCAAGAATGCTGACCTGTTTAAGATGGGCATCGCCGTGGCGCCGGTCACAAACTGGCGCTACTACGACACGGTGTACACCGAACGCTTTCTGAAAACACCCCAGCAAAACCCGGCCGGCTACGACGATAACTCGCCCGTCAGGTTTGCCCAAAACCTCAAGGGCAAGTTCTTGCTCGTGCACGGCACCGGCGATGACAACGTGCACTTCCAGAACTCCATCGCCTTCGTGGATGCCCTCATTTTGGCCAATAAAGATTTCCAAACGCTCTATTACCCCAACCGCAACCACGGCATCAATGGCGGCAACACCCGCCTGCACCTCTACCGCCAGATGACGGAGTTTATCAAGGCCAATTTGTAAGAGTTGTTTGGGTTGATAAAACTTCCCTACCCCCTTCCTAAAGACGTCGCGGCAAACCCGGCCCAATTGAAGGGGGTATGCGCCGCCAGTATCTTTGCGCAGTTGATTTTAGCTCAAATATATTACCATGAAAAAAATTCTTCTTCCTATACTAATACTAGCTAGCATTGGCGAGGCGCAGGCCCAGCAAGTGCATTTTGGCCTGAGGGCGGGCGTGTCGTTCGCCAAGTTTGTGGGCCCCGATGCAGTATACAATAACCAGGAATATCGCACGGGATTTAATGCCGGAGCTTTGGCCAAGGTCGATTTCTCTGACCATTGGGCACTGCAACCGGAACTCATGTATTCCATTAAGGGCACAAAGCAGACTTTTGATAATAGCCCTCTTTATGGGAATGGCGCAGCTCTTTATCAGCGCTTGAACTACGTAGAGCTGCCGGTTTTAGTAAAATTTACTACCCACCACGTGTTTGCCGAGGCTGGGCCCCAGCTAGGGACCTTGGTTGGTGCCAAGCAAATCCTGGAAGATGGCTTCGGCACGGAGGAAGCTCGCAATAAAGAGCAATTTCGCACGCTGGAAGTGGGCTACGTGCTAGGCTTGGGCGTGCAGGATACCAACGGCCTGCTCCTGGGCGTGCGTTATAACGGCAGCTTTGCCAGCGCCTACCACCAGGATTTGGCCGCGCAGATACGCAACAGCGCTTTCCAGATTTACGTGGGCTACGTTTTCGGCACCCACGAATAAGCAAAAAGGCCGGCACTGCCGACGCCTAAGCGTCAGCAGTACCGGCCTTTACCTTGCTACCTCTATGCCTTACTTGGTAGCCTTGGCGTAGTCGGTGTAGCCTTTGGCGCCGGGCACGTAGAAGGTGTTTTTATCGCCTTCGGCCAGGGGCACGTGCTGGGCAAAGCGCTCTACCAGGTCGGGGTTCGAGATGTAGGGCGTGCCAAAAGCCACCAGGTCGGCGTCGCCATCGGCAATCACTTTGTTACCCTTTTCCTCGTTGAAGCCCCCGTTGATGATGAGCGTACCCTTATACAGCGGGCGGTAGCGCTTGGCAATGTGCGGCTCGGCGTGCGGGTTCTGGCTCACGTCGGTAAACGGCTCGGAGAGATGCAGATACGCCAGGCCGTAGTCGTTGAGGCGCTTGATGATGTAGTCGAACGTTGGGATGGTTTCGGCGTCCAAGGTCATGCCAAACAGGCCTTCGAGCGACGGGTTGAGGCGGGAGCCCACCTTACCCAAGTCTACGCCGGCCGCCTGCATGGCGTCGAGCACTTCGAAGAAAAAGCGGGCGCGGTTCTCGATAGAGCCGCCGTACTCGTCGGTGCGGTGGTTGGACGTGCCGTTGAAAAACTGGTGAAACAGGTAGCCGTTCGATGAGTGGATTTCCAAGCCATCGAAGCCGGCGTCCAGGGCATTTTTAGCGGCCTGCACGAAGTCGGCCACGGTTTGCTTGATTTGCGCGGTCGTCATGGCCGCGGGGGCCACCGTTTCCTTAAAGCCGGCGGGCGTATATACTTGGCTGTGCGGGTTGAGGGCTGAAGCCGACAGTGGCAGGCGGCCATCGAGTAGGTCGGGGTGCGACATGCGCCCCACGTGCCAGATTTGTGCGAATATCTGGCCGCCCAGCCCGTGCACGGCGCTGGTTACGCGCTGCCAGCCAGCTACTTGCTCGGGCGAGTAGAGGCCGGGCACGTTGATATAGCCCACTGCCTCGGGGCTCACGTAAACGCCCTCCGAGATGATGAGGCCCGCCGTGGCGCGCTGGCTGTAATATTCGACCATCAGGTCGTTGGGCACGGTGCCCTCGTTGTCAGCGCGGCTGCGCGTCATGGGGGCCATCACGACGCGGTTTTTCAGGTTTAACTTATCGGAGTGAAAAGGGGTCAGAAGCGGTTGCTCAGCCATTGGTAGCGAGGTAGGAATTTAGTAAAAAAGCCTTTCTAGGCAGAAAGTAGTCTACAAGCCTTACCCCCTCCTTTTTGTTTGATGTTGCTACATTATTTCTTCCACAAAAACATTTACCACCTTCTGCCAGCAGGTTGCCAGCACTCAGCCACAACGAATACACCTTGGCGCTAGCATCGCCAGGCTCGCACAAAGCGCGTGCGCCCCAAAAAGTCGGGCAGCACGGCTACGTCCTCATACACCGCGGGGCCAAACAGTGAGGCCGTTTCGGCACCCAGCCCCTCGTTGATTTCCAGCCAGATGCTCCCCCCCGGCCGCAGCAGCACGGCCCCTAGCTCGGCTAGCCGCCGGTAAAAGAGCAGTGGGTCGTTATCGGGTACAAACAGGGCGGTGGCCGGCTCCCAAGCCAGCACATTGGGGCGCATGGCAGCACGCTCAGCCTCGCGCACGTAGGGCGGGTTGCTCACCAGGATGTCGAGGCTGGCGGGGGGTAGGGCCACGGGGCTATGCTGCAAAATATCGAGCTGCTCCAACTCTACCAGCGGTGCATACTCGGCCGCGTTGCGGGCCGCCACCGCCAGCGCCGCGGCCGAAATGTCAACGGCCAGCACTTGCGCTGGCGCCGGCAGCGCACGGGCCAGCGCAATGGCCAGGCAGCCGCTGCCGGTGCCCACGTCGAGCAGGCGCAGGCCCGGCCGCTGGGCGTAGGCGCGGGCTATTAGCTGCACCAGTTCCTCGGTTTCGGGGCGCGGAATGAGGGTAGCGGGGGTCACGGCCAGCTCCATGCCCGCAAAGTGCGCCGTGCCCAGCACGTACTGCACAGGCTCGTGGGCCAGCAAGCGGGCTTGCAGGGGGGGTAGGCGCGCCTGCACATCGGCCGGTACTGGCGCAGTAGCCTGCATGCGGCGCTGCAAGGGTGTGAGCCCCAGCAGGTGCTCGGCTACTAAGGCGGCCAGCGCTTGGGCCTCTGGGGTAGGGTAAATATCTTGCAAGGCGTTGGCAAGGTCGGCGGTGAGCTGCTGGGTAGTCATAGGGCTGCAAAGATGGCCGCACCCGGCCGTTGCCCCACGGCGCAAACTCGTTTTACCGAATAGCTTTACGCTCCCCACCAGCGTCGTACCTTTCTTCTCTATGCCTCTGCCCGACGACTCGCTGTACATGCGCCGCGCCCTCGACCTGGCTGCCTTGGGCACGGGCTACACCTGCCCCAACCCCTTGGTAGGCTGCGTGGTAGTGGGCCCTGGCGGCACCATTATCGGCGAGGGCTACCACCAGCAATACGGTGGCCCACACGCTGAAGTAAACGCCCTGGCCAGCGTGGCCGACCAAGAACTACTGCGTCAAAGCCGCGTTTTTGTGACGTTGGAGCCCTGCGCCCACCACGGCAAGACGCCTCCCTGCGCCGATTTGCTCATTGCCAAAGGCGTGCCCGAAGTCATTGTTTGCAACGACGACCCCAACCCGTTGGTGGGGGGTAAGGGCCTGGCCAAGCTGCGCGCAGCCGGCATCCAAGTCAGCACCGGGCTGCTGGCCGAGGAAGGCCGGCAGCTTAACCGCCGCTTTTTCACGTTTCAAGAAAAAAGCCGGCCTTATTTGGTGTTGAAGTGGGCTGAGTCGGCCGATGGCTTCCTGGCGGGACCACATTTCCAGGCAGTGCAAATCAGCGGGCCGCAGGCCCAACTCCTTACCCACCAGTGGCGTACCGAAGAGGCCGGCATCTTAGTAGGCACCCGCACGGCTCTGCACGACAACCCTCGCTTGAATTCGCGCGAGTGGCCCGGCCCACAGCCGACTCGCCTCGTCATCGATAAAAACTTGTGCCTGCCGCCCAGCCACCACGTGCTCGATGGCTCGCAGCCCACCATTATCTACACCCACCGCGCGCGCACTAGCCAACCCAATCTTACCTACGTAACGCTGCCCTTTGCGCCGGCCGGAGCGCCGCCCTCGCCCGATTTGCTGCCCGCGGTGCTGGCCGACCTGCATCACCGCGCCATCCAATCGGTGCTGGTAGAGGGTGGGCCCACGGTGCTTAGCGCACTCATCAACAGCAATGTATGGGATGAAATCCGGGTGTTTCGCAGCCCCCGTCGGCTCGAGCGCGGCATTGCCGCCCCCCGCATGGGCCTGCGCGGCTGGCAAAGTCGCGAAAAAGTAGGCCCTGATGACTTGTTCACTTACCTCAATCGCTAGCTACACTATAAAAAAGGACTCCCAACTAGGTTGAGAGTCCTTTTTTATTATTAATGCTTCAATAAGGCTATGCTTAGCGGCCGCCGAATAGGCCGCCAAGCAGGCCGCCCAAGCCACTGCCCATTAGGCCGCCACCGCCCGCGCTACGCGGCTGCGAATTGGGCTGCCCGCCTAAGCCGCCCAGCACCGACATAATGGAGCCCAAGCCGCTGCCGCCCAGGGAACCCTGCTGCGGGTAGTTGCTGGCTTGGTTGCCACCGCCAAGCAAGCCGCCCAGCATACCACCGCCCAACAGGCCGCCGAGCATACCGCCCAGGCCACTGCCGCCGCCCAGGTTGCCCATAGCGCCACCCAACAGGCCGCCTAGGCTGCCACTCTGGCTCTGAGGCTGGCCGTAGCTGCTGTTATTGCTACCCCCACCCATTACGCGCGAGATGACCATGGGCGCTACTACCCCCAGCAAGCCTGCCATTAGCGCGCCCTTTGGAATACCTACGTTGCTCAGCTTATCACCGATACCACTCAGAAAACCTTGCTTGCCTGGGTCCTGCGGGTCGTGGGGCACATTAGCGGCTTGGTCTACCACCGTTTCGAGGGTTTGTTTTTGCTCTTGGTTTACGCCGAGGTAAGCCGCCATTTTATCCACCATTGCCTCCTCCTCGTTGGAGTATGCACCGTCGGCGCGCGCAAAGCTGATGAGGTCGGTGATAAGCGAAAAGCGCAAGTCGCTGCCTTTCAGCTGGTCCAGGTTTTGCTGAATACTTTGGTTGGTAGCGTCGCTGGCAGCGGCTACTACTTGCTGGGCGCTGCCCTGCGACAAGCCAGCTTGCTGCGCCATGCGCTGCAAAAATTCTATTTCGGTAGCCGAGGCTTGGCGGTCGGCCGTGGCTAAAGAAGCAATCGCACTCAAGTAAGCCGTTTTCTCGGCTTCCGAATAATTCTGCAAAAGTTGGTTTTCCATGTGGAGAAAAGCAATAAGATGAGTAAAAGGGGCGCTAGCGCGCCAGCCAGTAGCCTAACGGGAACTTTCGATTTGCGTTGCCCGCTCCGGCAATGGAGAGAAAAGGCATTTTTAAGCAAAATTTTTATTCCTGATTCCTAATTCGTTACCCAACCCATCTCCTGTTTCGCCCCTCCCGCAACCGTTTTTTTAGGCACTACGTTTGGCAAATTCAAAAAATTGCCCCACATTTGTACTCCCAAACGGGCACAACCACTCGGGAGATTAGCTCAGCTGGTTCAGAGCATCTGCCTTACAAGCAGAGGGTCACTGGTTCGAACCCAGTATCTCCCACGTTAATAAACACCCACTTAGCTGCAAAGCTGAGTGGGTGTTTTGCTTTTGGGCTGGTGCCGGTGAGCTAAGTAAGCTCACGCAACGGCTCTTATTTTAAAAAACAGGCTAGTAGCTGGTCGAGCTAGAGTCCTTCTATCAAATCAGCAGAAAAAAGCCTTACTGGTGGTAGACGGGCCATACGATTACTGAAGCAGTAGTGGCTAATTGCGCGCTGCCAGTACAAGAGGCCAGTTTCCTACCCCCTACTGAGCGCCAAAGCTAGTAGTAGCTATCGAGTGGTGCGGCCCCGCCACACCGCCGGCCCCGCAGGGGCCCGGTGCTGGGCTGGCACTGCGGGATGCATATGCCGCCAAAGCGCCCAAACCAAGCCTAACGCCCCAAAGACGATTAGCAAAATATAAATGACCCGGTTTTGGCGCGCGGGTATTTCGTTTTCTTTCATGGCGATGCGGGGGCCCGGCTAGCTGGTGCGCTTGCTCAACGGGGGTAGGGCGAGGCAGGTTGCCCAGTGCCAGTGATTTAGCGGAGGCCCAGGCTACTTTCTAAGCCCAGTAGCACGGCCTCTATCTGGTCGGCAATGCTGTTGATTTGGTCGAGGCCGGCGCGGGCTTCTTCCATATAGCCCCGCTGGTAACGCGCCACTAGCTCTTGGCCCGTGCGCAGTTGTTGGCCCAGCAGGCGCTCAGCCTCGCGCACTTCGGGGCGGGTACCATAATCGGGCTTAAGCACCGTTTGGAGCCACTGGCCCAAAGGGCTATCGGCAAGAGAAAATAAGGAGGCTTCGGCCTCCCGCACACCGTAGAGCACTGAGCGCAGCCGCGACTTAAACAACACCTGCTTGACGCGCGCCTGCTGAAAGTCGAAGGGAGTAAGCGCCATAAGGGGATTGCTGGGCGGGCGGGGAGAAGGTGGTGAGGAAGTATTTTTAGGCCGCTGGGGCGTCGGTGGCACGCAATTGGGCCAGGGCTTGGCGAGCAAGTACCAAGTCGGTTACTTCAAAGGCAAATAGTAGGATGCCAGCTGGCACTCCCTGTTCCCGAAACGGCTGCAAGGTAATATCAACATATACCTCTTGCAATGGTTCGTTATTTCCGGGCCTGAGGCTGAGGTGCATAGTAGGGTCGCGGAAGGGCTCACCGGTGGTAAATACCCGGTCAAGCAGCTCGAGCATCCCTTGCCCGGCTAGTTCGGGCAATGCTTCGGCCACGGCCAAGCCTTGTAGTTGCCGGTGGGGAAATATCTTTTGGTGCGCTGGGTTCACAAACTCGTACTGGTGGGCCGGGCCGCGCACCACAGAAATAAAGGCTGGTACCTGCTCAAACAAGCTGCTGTACATCAGACGCTGGCTCTCCGACCGCTGGTAGGTCTGGTACGCCTGCTCGGCCAAGGCAGCCTGTTGCTCGTTGGTTTGCAGCAACTCGGCCACTAGCTGGCGCTGCTCGTGGATGTCGATGGCGCTGCCTACCCACCGCGCAATGTGGCCATCGGCCGTGCGCTGGGCCGCTGCCCGTATCAATATCCAGCGGTACTGGCCATCGTGGCGGCGCAAGCGATACTCGTGCTGTAGTGGCGCCCCGCTGGTTAGGGTTTCAACCCAGGCAGCCTGCAGGCCGGTTAAGTCGTCGGGGTGCGCCTCGGCTTTCCAGTCGCTGGCAATGAGTTCCTGCTCGGTTTTGCCAGTGTATTCCTGCCAGCGCAGGTTAAAATAATCGGGCTGGCCGGCGGGCGTATTCGTCCACACCATCACGGGCAGCGACTCGAGAATAAAGCGGCTGCGCTCCTGGCTTTCGGCCAAGGCCTGCGAGGCAGCCTGCACCTGCCGGGCCGCCAAGGTTTGGGCCGTCACATCCTGCGGGCGCTGCAAAATGTATTCGAGCCGCCCATCGGCGTCGAACAGGGGGTAGTGCGTTATCTGCCAGTACCGTTCTTCGGTGCCACCGCCCTGCTCGGCGGGGCGCGCCAAGTCGTAGCGCAGCAAGCCCATGGTGTGCGGCACCTGGTGCTGGCGCACATACTCGTGCGACTCGTTCAAGTCGCGCTGGCTCTCGGGCGCCGAGGGGTAGGCGGCAAAAATATTCTGCCCCACAGCCTGCTCGCGGGGCAGCAGCGAGGTTTGCACGTGACTGTCGGAGTTGTCCACTACCGTGCCGTCGGGCCGCAGCAAAAGAAAAGAATCAGGTAGCGTCCGAAATAGACGTTGATAATCAACAGAATGCAGGGCAGCAGGCATTAGCAGAAAGGTACTACTAGTCAGACGTGGCCTGTTTATACGGTGAGTTTGGGCCAATGGCTGCGCTTACCCCGGCCGTTTGGCCCGGCAGCTGCCTCCGGCTGCGTAGCGGGGGTAGGCGTAATTTTGCCACTATGCCGTTACTCGAAGTTCAGACCGCCCGCCAGCAGCAACAATTTTGCGACCTGCCCCACCGCCTGCACCGCCACGCGCCTGCCTACATCGGGCCGCTCGACAATGAGGTAGACGCCGTATTCGACCCTGCTAAGAACCAGCTATTTGCCGCGGGTGGCGTGGCCCAGCGCTGGCTGCTCACTACGGCGCAAGGCGAGGTTAGCGGGCGCATTGCGGCGTTTGTTAATCCGCTTACCAGCACCGCTACAGATGCGTCGCTGCCCACGGGGGGGGTAGGCTTTTTTGAATGCATCGACGACCAGGCGGCGGCCAACCAGCTCTTCGATGTGGCCAACCAGTGGCTACAGGCGCGCGGCATGCTGGCCGTAGATGGGCCCATCAACTTCGGCGACCGCGACCGGTTTTGGGGCGTGCTCATCGATGGCTTCGACCACGAGCCCAACTATGGCATGTTCTGGCACCCAGCCTATTACCAGGCACTATTCGAGAATTACGGTTTTCAGCTGTACTTTAAGCAATACACCTGCCACCGCCCAGTGCACCTGCCTCTGCACCCCAGCTTTCATCAAAAGCTGGCGAGTTTCGAGGCCGATGGCCACTACCGTTTTGCTTACGCCCGCAAGGCCGAGCCCGAAAAAATGGCCCAGGATTTTCACCACGTGTATAACCTGGCTTGGGGCCGCCACGCCGGCGTGAAACCCATGACCCTCGAGCAGGCCCGCCACCTCGTGCAGCAGATGAAACCCGTGCTTGATGAGCGCCTATTGGCCTTCGCTTACCACAACGACCAACCAGTGGCTTTTTTCCTGAGCTTGCCCGAGCTTAACCAGATTTTCAAGCACATCGGCCATCGGCTCAACCTGCTGGGCAAGCTGCGCTTTGTGTGGCAGCGCTGGCGCTACATGAAGCGCACCGACAAGAAGCTCCTCGGCATTATTTATGGTGTTATTCCTGATTATCAAGGCAAAGGCGTAGACCAGGCCCTGCTTACCTGGGAGCAGAAGCGCTTCATCGAAGCGGGCTACCAAAACATCGAAATGAACTGGATTGGCGATTTTAACCCCCGCATGCTCGTAACCACGCGCAGCATCGGCGCCAAAACTATCAAAACCCACGCTACTTACCGCAAGCTATTTGTAGACCGGCCGTTCGAGCGCTACCCCATCATTCGGTGAGTGGTTGGTTTTCAAAAAGGACGCCCTTTTTCTACTGCTTACCCATTGCCCGAAACGCTGCATCCAGGGCCAGCACTTGGGGCAGCACGAGCTGCGAGTCGTCGTTGTACACTACGTAATCGGCGCGTTGCAGCTTCTCCTCTTCGCTAAGTTGCTGGCCCATAATGGCCTGCACATCGGCCAGCGAGCGGTGGGCATCGCGGCGCAGCACCCGTGCCTGGCGCACTTCGATGGGCGCAAATACCGTGATGATGCGGTCGAGGGTTTGGTAGGCCCCCGACTCGTAGAGCAGGGCAGCTTCCTTTAAAATGTAGGGGTAGCCGGCGGCGGCTTGGGCGGCCGTCCAGCTAGCAAAGTCGGCCCCTACCCGCGGGTGTACCAAGCCATTGAGCTGCGCCAGGCGCCCGGGGTCGCCGAAGGCCTGCTGCGCTAAGTAAGGCCGGTTGAGTTGGCCAGCGGCATCGTAGGTGCTAGGGCCAAAGGCGCCGAGCAACTGCTCACGCAACAGCATATCGTTGGCCATCACCCACTTGGCGCGGCTATCAGAGTCGTACACCGGCACGCCCAGCACAGCAAACAGCTGCGCTACCACGCTCTTGCCCGAGCCTATTCCGCCAGTGATGCCGATACGGAGCATGTTGTGTAAGTAATTAAGAATTAGAAACTTGATTACCTCTAGTTTGTCAATCTGCCTCGTCCGGCTCCGCCTGCTAAGTCACTAAGTCACATTTTGTCAATTTTCCCTTTCCTGAAGCGAGTCGCCGCCCGGCACCAGGTAGAAGGTGGCCGAGTCGGGGGGTAGGCTTACGAGGCGCATGGTGCCGAGGGCCCGGCGCAGGGCGGGCCGCAGCGGCGAGCGCGGCGGCGGAGTGCCTGGCAGGCGCAGCCGAACATCCGCAGGCAGGGGGTGCAACCCCAGCACCCGGCTCAGCAGGCGCCAGCCGTTGCCTCGCACCTCAATGGCGATGGTGGGGGGTAGGGGCCGGGCCGGATGGTAGCGCAGGCGGCTGTAGTGCCAGCTTACGGGGTAATTGAGCGAGGCAGTGTAGTTCCTGCTTAAAGCGCGCACCATCCACAACGTACTGGCAATGACCAAACAAGCCAGCACCGCCCGGTAAAAGCTGGCTTCTTTGCCTACTAGGGGGCGCAGCAGCCGACGCAGCACCTGGGCCGCCCGGCCCGGTTTGGCCGGCGCGGGCTTCATGCTAGGCGTTGGGCGTTGGGGTAGCGCCTTCGGCGGCGGGGTTGCCCGCTACCCGAGCCACGGCGTTGCGGTCGAAGCGCAGGCGCTGGCCGCGCTCTACTTCGAGCAGTACGGTTTCGGGGCCTACTTCTACCAGCAGGCCGTGCAGGCCGCCGATGGTAACTACCCGCGTGCCCTTCACCAGCGACTCGCGGAATGACTTGGCCTCCGCGGTTTTGCGCTGCTGCGGCCGAATCATGAAGAAATAGAGCACCAAACCAATGGCTACCGGAAACAAAAACTGTAAAAAGCCGCCACCCGCTGCTGGGGTTTGAAGCAAAAGAGTCAAGAAGGTCATAATCGGGAGAGATTGGGGTGAGAAGCAGGCAAGGTAAGCCAGTGAAAGTGGGCAGGAAGCGCTGGGCAGGGTAGCATGGCCCGCGGCCTTACCCCCTCCCAGTCCGACTACCTACTTAGGGGTCAGTACGTTGCCTTTAATATAGATGGTCGTAATGCCCGGCTGGGTATTGGCCCGCACGTTCACTTCTTTGCTAATGAGGCCCTGCTTGCCGCGGCTGTCAAACTGCACTTCTAGTTCGCCGGGCGCGCCGGGCGCAATGGGGTCCTTGGTCCAGTTGGGGGTAGTGCAGCCGCACGAGGCAGTGGCATCGGCAATGAGCAGCGGCGTTTTGCCCGTATTGGTGAACTTGAAGGTGTGGTGCACCTTGCTATCAGGCTGAATATCACCGAAATCAAATTCCTTTTCGGCAAAGGTCATCACCGGTGCGTTGGGGTTGGGCGCCTCGGTGTCACTGGCTACGTTCGGGTTGTCGATGGTGGGGTTGGCCCGGGCATCGGCGGCTTCGTCGGCAGCGGCGTTCATGCCCTGGGTGCCGGCCTCGGTGTTTTTATCGCGGTTGCAGCCAGTAAGCAGCAAAGCTGCTACGGCTACAGAGTAAACAACATGACGGAACATATACACAGTAGCCGGCCCGGCTAACGGCCGCGGGGTGCGACCAGCCGAGCCGGCTATTTTTAAAGGTCTTTACTTAAGCTTGTCGATGATGTACTGGGCAAATTCGGTGGTCGAAGCTTTGCCGCCCAGGTCGCCGGTGCACTGGTCTTTGTTGAGCAGCGTCTCGTTCAGGGCTTGCTCGATGCGCTCGGCGTAGGACTTTTCGCCCAAGTGCTCTAGCATCATGAGGGCCGAGCGCAGTAGGGCGGTAGGGTTGGCTTTGCCCTGGCCCGCAATGTCGGGGGCCGAGCCGTGCACGGCCTCAAAAATGGCCAAGTCGTCGCCGATATTGGCGCCACTCACTACCCCCAGGCCGCCGACCAGGCCAGCGCAGAGGTCAGATAGGATATCGCCAAACAAGTTGGTCGTCACAATCACGTCGAACTGCTGCGGCTTATTAACCAGCTGCATGCACATGTTATCGATGATGCGGTCGTCGTAGAACGTGACCTCCGGAAACTCGGCCGAGGCTTCGCGGCAGGCGTCAATCATGAGCTTACCGGCTTGCTTCAGAATGTTGCCTTTGTGCGCCAGCGTCACGTGCTTGCGGCCGTGCTTGGCGGCATAAGCAAACGCGGCACGGCAGATTTTGCGGCAGCCCACTACCGTGTTGCGGCTGATGGAATCGGCAATACCCAAGCGCTCGTCCCACAGCTCTAGGCCAGCATACAGGCCCTCCGTATTTTCCCGAAATAGCACCAAGTCAATGCCTTTGAAGGGCGTTTCAACACCGGGCGTAGTCTTGGCGGGGCGCACGTTTTGATAGAGGTCGTATTTCTGGCGCAGCGTGATATTCACGCTCCGAAAGCCCTTGCCTACCGGCGTCGTCACGGGCCCTTTGAGGCCCACCCGGGTTTTCTCCAGCGAGTCGAACAGCGTTTGGGGAAGCAGCTGGCCGCTTTCTGCCAAAGCAGTTTCGCCGGCGTTGTGCGTTTCCCACTGCACGGGCACTTGGGCGGCAGTGAAGATATCGACAACGGCGCGGGTGATTTCCGGGCCAATCCCGTCGCCGGGAATTAGGGTTACGAGGTGCATAAAAGGGGTAGTGAGGTACGGCAGCCGAATAAAAACGGCGGGTGAGCTGCCAAGCAGCCCACCCGCCGCGAGGTTAGTTGATGGCGCGCCGCGAGTTTATCTGGCTGATAAGTTGGTCTACATCGCCCAGCAATTGCTCGGCTTTGCTCTTAGCGTCTTGAATGACGCGCTGGCCCTCGCTCTTAGCCGACGAAGGCGTACTATCGCGGCTCGTGACGAGGCTTTCGGTAAGGTCGGCCAGCACCGAGCGGTATTTTTCGAGCTGGTAGCTAAGCCAGGAACGGGTTTCGCGGCCAGTCTCGGGGGCGTAGAGCAGGCCGATGGCGGCGCCTGCGAGGGCTCCGCTCGTGAAGCACAACAGTCCGGTGGTGGTTTTGCTAGCCATAGGGGGATAGGGTGGTGAAAGGAGAGGGGAAGGGAAGAGAAACAACTACTGGTTGTCCAGCAGTCCGCGGCCCGATTTGCGAATGTCGCCGCTGGCGGCCAAGTCCTGGGCCAGTTTATCGAGCACTCCGTTTACGAATTGTTTGCTCTTTGGGGTACTGTACAATTTGCTTATTTCAATGTACTCGTTGATGGTTACTTTGACGGGGATACCGCGGAAAAGCTGCATCTCGCATAGGGCCATCTTCAGGATAATCTTATCGAGCAAAGCTACCCGCTCCACGTCCCAATTCTGCACCGAGTCGGCAATAAGCTTCTCCGATTTGGCGTCGTCGTCGAGGGTTTGCTTGTAGAGTGTTTCGGCGAAGTCGCGGTCGTCCTGCCAGTTGGCGCTCAGGTTCATCAGTTCCTGCTTTTCATCGGCGGCGAAGGGCAGCATTTTCAGCGTCTTCAGCACCAAGTTGCGCACGATGGGGCGGTTTTCCTCCCAGTTCAGGTCGTTGCTTTCCAACCAGCGGGGTAGGGCTTCGCCCTTGAATACGAAGCTCTTGTAGAGGTGCCGCAGCAGCTCCATATCGGTTTCGTAATCGGTTTCTTCGAGACCCGTGTTTTTGCCGTCCAGGTAAGCCTGCACGGTTTCGTCGGGCTTCATTTCCTTTTGCCAAGCTTCGCGCAGGGCGTCGAGTTCCTCGGCGTTGTCCCACTGCAACTTGTGCTTGATGGTGGTTTGAACTAGCTGCTCGTTTTCACGTACTTTTTGGAAAGCTGCGTTGCTAAAAAGCCGCGCTGTACCTTCCACTTCAAAGCGCGGGCCGGTGAAGCGCCGCGCCTCGCGCTCATTGTCTTCGGTAATCAGTTCAAGCAGCGCCTGCGGCATATTCAGCAGGTGCAGGTACT
The DNA here is from genome assembly GCF_009755225.1 of Hymenobacter ginkgonis. Taxonomy (GTDB): domain Bacteria; phylum Bacteroidota; class Bacteroidia; order Cytophagales; family Hymenobacteraceae; genus Hymenobacter; species Hymenobacter ginkgonis. Next base: position 784,928 of record NZ_WQKZ01000002.1, on the reverse strand, counting down.
GGTCATGAATGCTTTCGGCGCCATGCATAAGCTGCCCGCCGTAGAAAGAATTTTCACGCTGCACCATTTTTTGGTAGTAGGCAATGGCATCGCTCACGGCGGCGGCCACTTCCTTGTCATCGGAGCCCGAGTCGGGCATTTCGCCGGTGCGGTGCCAGTCGCGCAGCTGCGCTTCGCCCAGCTTACGCTGGCCTTCGAGCAGGCGGCGGTCGGGGGCGGCGGCGGCAGTCAGGTCGGGCTCAAACGCCGCCGCAATGCGGTCCTGGGCCAGCAGCAGGTCGGCGGCTACCGCTTGCTGGTAGGCATAAAGGGCCTGCATGACTTTGATGCGGAGAAGACGGCGGTTTAGCATTTTTTTGGAATTATGAATGATGAGCTAGGAAGTAAAAATTGGTTGTCATCGCCTCGCTCGCCATGACAACCAATTTTTACTTCTTTTACTCTCCTTTAGTACGTCGATTTTACTTTGCCCACGGCCGCGATGCGCTCCTGGGCTTGTTGAATGGCGGCCGCCTGGGGGTGGCTGCCTTCCTGCTCGGCCCGGTTGAGAACTTGCAGGGTATAATCGTAAATTTTTTCGGTTTGGGCGAGGGCACCTTGGCGGCTGGTACCCACCACCTCGGAATACACATTAATGAGGCCGCCAGCATTTATCAGAAAATCAGGCGCGTACACGATGCCCCGGCGCACGAGCTCGGGGCCGTGTTCGTTCTCCTTAGCCAGCTGGTTGTTAGCGCAGCCCGCAATAACGCGGCACTTCAACCGGTCGATGGTGTCGTGGTTAATGGTAGCCCCCAGCGCGCAGGGCGAGTAGATGTCCACGTCTTGGTCGTATATTTCCTCCATGCCCACGGCCACGGCGCCGAAGCGGCTAGCGGCTTCGTAGGCGCGCTCCTCGTAGTAGTCGGTGAGGATGAGGCTGGCGCCTTCCTTCTGCAAGTGTTCGAGCAGGTACGTGCCCACGTGCCCTACCCCCTGCACTGCAATGCGCTTGCCGGCGAGGCTATCCGAGCCGAAGGCTTTTTTAGCGGCGGCCTTCATGCCCATGTAGGTGCCGTAGGCCGTCACGGGCGACGGGTCGCCGCTCCCCCCCATGCTTTCGGGCAGGCCAGCTACGTGCTTGGTTTCCATGCGGATGTACTCCATGTCCTTGGTGGTCATGTTCACATCTTCGGCCGTGATGTACTTGCCGTTCAAGTTGTTGACGAAGCGACCGAACTTGCGCAGCAGGGCCTCGTTCTTCAGCTTTTTAACGTCGCCGATAATCACGGCTTTGCCGCCGCCTAGGTTCAGGCCCGAGATGGCGGCCTTGTAGGTCATGCCGCGCGAGAGGCGTAGCACGTCGTGCAGGGCCTCGGCCTCGTTGGCGTAGTGCCACATGCGGGTGCCGCCCAATGCTGGGCCCAGCACGGTATTATGAATGCCGATAATGGCCTTGAGGCCCGTCTCGTGGTCGTGGCAATACACCACTTGCTCGTGCTGAAATTCGGCTACCTGCTCAAAAATAGAAGCCGGGGCCTGGGTTGGCGCGTCGAGTACCATAAAAGTATGAAACTGGGAAAAATGGGTGGGAATGGGAGGGAAGAGTAGGGTGTAACTTTGTTAGCTAGCGTAGGTTGCCAAGTTGAACGCGGGGAGGCATCTGGAGCTTTACTACCGTAGCAGCTTTGCCCAGATGCTTCCCCGCGCTCAGCCCAACCAACGTAAGTTGTGCTAGGCTGAACGCTGTTGCGGCCGCAAAAGTACCCGTTTTTTTTCGGTTGAGGCTGGCTTTTCTGGCCCCTACCCCCCTCTTACTCATGCCCACCCGCGCCCTCGCCGCCGTTAATCCGCATATCTTTCGCTACAAATGGCACTTCCTTGGCGGAGTCCTTTTTGTGGTTTTGAGCACGCTGCTGACCATTTTTCCGGCCCAGCTCGTGCGCTACTCTTTCGATTTGGTGAATGAGGGCATCGACCTCTACCACCTCTACGCGGGCACGCAGGCGCAAGCGGGCGTGTACCAGCTGTTTGGACGCAACGTGCTGTTTTACGGCATGTTAATCATCGTGCTGGCGCTGCTACGCGGGATTTTTCTGTTTTTTATGCGCCAGACGCTCATTGTGATGTCGCGGCTCGTCGAAAATGACCAGAAAAACCAGATTTTCCAGCACTACCAATCCCTACCCCTCAGTTTTTACCGCCGCCACAGCACTGGCGACCTCATGTCGCGCATTTCGGAAGATGTGGGGCGCGTGCGGATGTACCTGGGGCCGGGCATTATGTACTTTTTGCAGCTCGTGCTGCTGTTTGTGCTAGTGGTACCGCTGATGCTATTAGTTAATGTAAAATTAACGGTGCTCACCCTCCTACCCCTGCCCATTTTGTCGGTCAGCATCTTCTACGTCAACAACCTGATTGAAAAGAAGTCGGACGATATTCAGAAGGCACTGGCGGCCATGACCACCTTCACTCAGGAGGCGTTTTCGGGTATTCGGGTGCTCAAGTCCTTTGTGCGGCAGCAAGATTCCTACGAGCAGTTTCAGGTATCGACCGACGAATACAAAAATAAGTCCTTGAGCCTCAACTTTGTGAACTCGCTGTTTTTCCCGCTGATTATGTTTTTGGTGGGCATCAGTACCATCGTCACGGTTTGGGTTGGCGGGCAAGAGGTTATCCGCGGCACCATTACCACGGGCAGCATTGCCGAGTTCATCATCTATGTTAACCTGCTGACCTGGCCGGTCACGGCGCTGGGCTGGACGTCGTCCTTGGTGCAGCGCGCCGAGGCGTCGCAGGTCCGCATCAACGAGTTTCTGGACCAGAAGACGGACATTATTTCGCGCCGCAATGTGGCCAAGGAGATTGCTGGCGACATCGTATTCGACCACGTTTCCTTCACATATCCCGACACCGGCATCCGGGCCCTGCGCGACGTGAGCTTCCGCATCAAGCCCGGCCAAACGCTGGCCGTAATTGGCAACACCGGCTCGGGCAAGAGCACCATTGCCGCGCTGCTGTGCCGGCTCTACGATGTCACGAGCGGTGACATTCAAGTAGATGGTGTGGATGTGCGCGACTACGCCCTACCCTCCCTGCGCGAGCAAATCGGCTACGTGCCGCAGGACGTGTTTCTATTTTCGGACAGCATCCGGCACAATATCAACTTCGGCCTCGACCACGCCGACGAGGCGCGCATGGCGCAAGCTGCCCGCGATGCCGACGTGTACGAGAATATTATCCGCTTTCCCGAAGGCTTCGACACGAAGGTGGGCGAGCGCGGCATCACGCTGTCGGGCGGCCAGAAGCAGCGCGTGAGCATGGCCCGCGCTTTGGTGAAAGAACCCAAAATCTTGATTCTAGATGACTCGCTCTCGGCCGTCGATACTAAGACCGAGAATGCCATCCTCGACAGCCTACAGCGGGTGATGAAGAACCGCACCAGTCTCATCATCTCGCACCGCGTGAGCTCGGTGAAGCTGGCCGATGAAATATTGGTGCTGGATGACGGCCAGATAGTGCAGCACGGCAGCCACGCCGCCCTCATGGCCGAGGCTGAAGGCCTCTACCGGGCCCTCTACGAGCGGCAATTACAGACCGAAGACGTGGCGTAACGATGCTTCCGCTTATTTTTCAACTTAAAAAAGCCCCGCTGTATTAGGCACAGCGGGGCTTTTTAATAAGTTTTTGTGCACTGCAGAGGCAGTGCTCCGTGGCAGCGGGCTACTGGCCCAGTTGCACTAGGCGCGTGCCTTTTTTTTCACCCGCGGTGCAGCGCACCACGTAGGGGCCAGGAGCCAGCGCCCGCACGTTGAACGAGACGGGGGTAGTACCGGCAATCACGTTTTTGGTGAGCACTGGGCGGCCCTCCTGGTCGTTAATTTCGATGCGGGTAGGGCCCGGCGCGTCGCACTTCACGGCCAATGAATGACCAATGGGGTTGTATTCAGCCTTTATTTTTAAGGCGTTAGGGTCGGCAGGGGGAGTTACGGGGGCCAGCGGAATGGGTGCGGGTGCCGCACCAGCCACCGGGGCCGCGCTAGCTGCCGGAGCAGGGGTAGCCGGAGTAGCCGCGGGAGGCGTAGTCTGCGCGTGCAAGGCTACAGGAGCCAGCAGCCCGCCAGCCAAAATAAGGATGTATTTCATAAATGGTACTGATTTGCGGGGCACAGATTTCTTGAGTAAAGGTAAGGTGAAGACGGCTATCGCAACTACTGCGCCAACCGCTTCTTAAGGCTCCTTAATGCAGTGGCCCTACCCCTGCTTTCGGTGCCAAGCCACAAAAAAATCTGAGCCGGCTTGCACCATTCGGCTTTTTAGCCCTACCTTTGTCACTCCAATCTCCCTCGGGGTGTAGCGTAGCCTGGTATCGCGCCAGCATGGGGTGCTGGAGGTCGTAGGTTCGAATCCTGCCACTCCGACCAGAGGGATTAAGTTGCCCCCACGAAAAAGCCCCCGACCTTCGGGTCGGGGGCTTTTTCAGGCCAACTTTTTTCCAGATTGGGTTTTTCGATAAGGCGGGGCCGCCCCCACGGCCCCGTTTCTTTCGGGGTGTAGCGCAGCCCGGTAGCGCGCGTCGTTCGGGACGACGAGGCCGTAGGTTCGAATCCTGCCACCCCGACATTATCAGTAAAAAAGCGCCTTTCTAGCAGAAAGGCGCTTTTTTTATTTCACTCCTACTCGCAAGGCGCTTTGTTCACCGGGACCAAATTCTTCGAGATAAAAGGGTTGGCTTATCAGCTTTAGGTCTTTGATGCGCTGCTGAGCGGCGGTGTAAAGCTTGGCTGGAGCCAACAGGTAGCTGGTATTGGGCAGCCGCACGGCCACCACGCGGCGGCCAGCGGGCACCACGCGGTAGCGCCAGCCAGCTGGTAGGGTAGCGGTCGTATCAGGCACCCTGAGGCCGATGAAGGCGCGAATAGTATCGTGCGCCGACTCGGGGTTATTGTAGTAAAGATTGGCTAGGGCGTGGGCCGTGGGCTGGGCATCGTAGCGCAATTTTGCCTCGCGGAATAGCTCGGCAAAGCGCTCGTCCTGCACTTGGCCCTGGAAGGGCTGCCCCGCTAGCAGCACGGGGGTAGGTGTGGTTTCGAGGGCTACGGTGGGGCTGTGCAGCCCGCCTAGGTAAGCGTAAATGCCCAGGCCAATGGCCGTGAAAACAAGAACGAGAGGAAAGAGAAAGCGCATATTTTACGGTAGTCCTTGCGAGCAACGCGAAGCAAGCGCAATTGAATGAAATCGCGCGGCCATTATCGTGCGGGGGCGATTACTTTGCGTTGCTCGCAAGGACCAAAACTACTTATTGTTCGTTGTTAACTGATACCTGCTCAGCACTCTTGTACTGCATGCGGTAGAGCTGAGCATAATAGCCGCCGAGGCGCAGCAATTCGTCGTGGGTACCCGTCTCCTTGATTTCACCACGGTCGAGGACGATGATGCGGTCGGCCTTCTGAATGGTGCTGAGGCGGTGGGCAATAACGAGCGCCGTGCGGCCTTCCATCAACTTCTCGATGGCTTCCTGAATCATCTCCTCCGTCTCCGAATCGACGGACGACGTGGCTTCGTCGAGCACGATGACGCGGGGCTCGTACACCAAGGCCCGCACGAAGCTGATGAGTTGGCGCTGGCCCACCGAAAGCGTAGCGCCGCGTTCCATCACGGGGTAATCGAGGCCGCCGGGCAGGCGCTCGATGAAGCGCTGGGCGCCCACGAGTGCAGCGGCCTCCCAGATTTTGGCGTCGCTTATCTCCTTGTTGCCCAGCGTAATGTTATCGCGAATGGAGCCCGCAAACAGGAATACGTCTTGCAGCACTACTCCTATCTGGCGGCGCAGCTGGCTAAGGTCGTATTCGCGCAGGTCTTGGCCATCAACCCGAATGTGGCCTTGTTGAATGTCGTAAAAACGACTTAGCAGGTTAATAATGCTGGTTTTGCCCGCGCCGGTGGCACCCACGAAGGCCACTGTTTGGCCTGGCTGCACGTGGAAACTGATATTTTTAAGCACCCACTCGGGCTCGTTGTACGCGAAGGAAACGTGGTCGAACTCGACCTCGCCGCGCAGCGGCGGTACGGGGGCGGTGCCGGAAGTAGCCACCAGATCGGCGTTATCGAGCAGCTTGAGCAGGCGCTCGGTGCTTACTAGGCCCAGCTGGAGGGTATTGAAACGGTCAGCAATCTGGCGGATGGGCCGGAAAAACAGCGCGTTATACATGATGAACGCAATGAGCGCGCCCTTCGAGATGGTGCCTTCAATCTGGCCCTGCGCGGCGTACCACACTAGTAGCCCTACCCCTATGGCGCCGAGCACCTCGGCCACCGGAAAGTAGATGCTATAGTAGAGCACCGACTTGATATTGGCCTTGGTGTGCTCCTGGTTTATTGCCTCAAACTTGCGGTACTCGCGCTCCTCGTTGTTGAAAATCTGGACCACATTCATGCCCGTAAGGTGCTCTTGCACAAACGAGTTGAGCTTGGCTACGGCATTACGCACTTCCTGAAAGCTACCCTTCACTTTTTCCTTGAAGACGTAGGTGCTAAACAGCAGCGGCGGAATGACCGAGAGGCTGATGAGCGCCAGTTGCCAGTTGGTCCAGAACATGAAAATCATGAGAAACACGATTTGCAGCAGGTCGCCGACCATCGCCGCTAGGCCCTCGCTGAACACGTCGGCCAGGGTTTCGACGTCCGAAATGTTGCGCGTTACGAGCACGCCAATGGGCGTGCGGTCGAAGAAGCTGAGCTTGAGGCTGAGCAGGTGCTTGTAGAGGTCGGTGCGGATGTCGCGCACGATGTACTGGCCCAGCCAGCCGCCGTAGTAGGTCTGGAGGTAACTCACGAGCGTGTGCACCAGCAGCAGCGCCACCAGCCACAACGACGAGCGGTTGAGGCCCGCCCAGTCGTTGTTATTGATGTCTACATCCACCATGCGCTGGATGAGCGCCGGGCGCACCGTACCCAGAATGGCCGTGGCGAAGGTCAAGATTATCAGCCCAATAAATACGCCCCGGTAGGGCTTCACGTAGGCGAGCAAGCGGCGCAGCACCTGCCAATCGAAGACTTGGCCGGTTTTGGTAGCAGAGGTTGGGTCCATAGAGTAGGGTAGTAACAAAGGTCAGCCAGGTTCGTTCTGGAGCGGGGGCAGAAGGCTGGGTTTCCTTCCCTACCCCTCCCCTATTCCTCGGGCACAATGCCCGGCTCGTAGTCCACTTTGCTCAGAAACAAACCTTTGGCCGGCGCCGCGCCACTAGCCGCGATGCGCTGCTGCCGGTGCAGCACCTGCTGAAATTCGAGGGGGGTAAGCTTGCCCCGGCCCACATCGAGCAGCGTGCCCACCACCAGCCGCACCATGCCGCGCACAAAGCGGTTGGCCTTGATGCGAAATACCAGCCCGCCCGGCGCCGGGTGCCAGCCCGCCTCGTAGAGGTAGCAAACGTAGTGGCCATCGTCGCCCTTCACCTTCGAGAAAGCCGTGAAATCGAACTGCCCCACCAAGTAGGCGGCGGCCTCGTTCATAGCCGCCACGTCGGGGGCACGGTCGAGGTACAGCGCTTGGTCGCGCCGAAATGGGTCGGGCCGCAAAGCCACCACGTATTCGTAGGTGCGAGCCTCGGCCGAAAAGCGGGCGTTAGCCTTCTCGCCCACCTCGTGGATGCGGTAGACCTGCACATCGGGGGGTAGGGCACGGTTGAGGCGGTAGCGCAACAGGTCGAAAGTCATTTCGGGCGGAAAATCGGCCTTAAAATGGGCTACTTGGTGGCTGGCGTGCACGCCAGCATCGGTGCGGCCGCTGCCTAGCGTGTGCACCGGCTGGCGCAATACTTGGCTCAGGGCTTTGTCGAGGGCAGCCTGCACAGTGGGCACGCCCGGCTGCACCTGCCAGCCGCAGTAGGCCGTGCCGTCGTAGGCAAAATGAATAAAATAGCGCATGCACCACAAAAGTACCGCTCCGGCTGCCGCCACCGCCGGCTGCCCTACCCCCCTAGCGCCGGAAGGCCTCCGCTACGCAGAGGTAGCGGAGGCCTAAACGCACATTTTGCAGAAAGAGGCGAATACGTAGCAATTCGCTCAAAGCGTTGAACGCACTGGTTTTCGGCTTGCTAGTGGGAGCAGCAAAGTTGTTTCATAGTGTAGAAGCGGCAGCGTTCCCTAACAACGAGTGACCAAGCTCGAGATTTATTGCAAAAGAAGGCGGCAAATCTGCGGGTTTTAAGCGTAGAAATACCTCATTTTTATTAAGCCCCACTATTTTTTACCCTTTTGAAAGGGTTGGCGAGTTGGACTAGCTTAATTATCGAGCAGGCCGTGGCGGGCGGCGTACAGCACCAAGCCGGCCGAATTGGGCGCGCTGGTTTTTTCCAGCAGCTTTTGGCGATGGCCTTCCACGGTGCGGCGGCTGATAAAGAGCCGGTCGGCGATATCGGCGGCCGTGTGCCCTCCGCAGATGAGGTGCAGAATTTCTTCTTCGCGCGGCGTGAGCTGCACCAGGCGAGGGAGCACCAACGGGCGGAGGGGGGTAGGGTGCTGCTCGCTATTTAGCAGGGCCTGCGCTATCCGGGGCGTCACGTGGCTACCCGTCACGAGTACCTCCTCAATGGCGACGCGCAGCTGCGCGTCGTCCACATCTTTGGGCAGGTAGCTGCGCACCCCCAGCTTAAGCATTTGGGCAATAAACTTATCGGCCGAAAACATCGACAAGACGATGATTTTCAGGTCCGGAAATTCGCTGAGTAGCTGCCGGGCCACCTCCGAGCCGTCGGTGCCGGGCAGCTGCAGGTCAAGCAGCAGGAGGTCGGGCAGGCGTTGGCGGCAGTGGGCAAGCAGCGGGGCAAACTCACCCGTATCAAAAATCCCCGCCACGTAGGGCAGGGTTTGTAGAATGTAGCGCACCCCTTGCCGAAACAGCGGGTGGTCGTCGAGCAAGGCTATCTGAACTGGGTAATCAATGGCAACCATGAGAAGCGAGGTAACTGGGTGGGATTGGGTTAGGTAGCGGCCGGAGCTGCCAAGTAGATAGTAGTAGAGGTGCCCTGGCCGGGCGCCGAGTGTCGGCGTAAGCGGCCATGCAGCATCTGCACGCGCACTTCGATGCTACGCAGGCCAGCGCCCGTGGCCAGCGGCGCCCCCGAGGTGGCCGGGGCAAAGCCGCAGCCGTCGTCCTCCACGGTAAGGGTGAGGCCGCCGGCCTGCTGCCGCAGGCCAACCAGTAGCTGCGTGGCGCCGCGCGCATGCTTTAAGGCATTGTGTATCAGTTCTTGACAAATGCGGTACAGGGCCAGCTCCTGGGCTAGCACCAGCGGCTGGAGGTAGGCCACCTCCAGCTTTATAGCGAGTGAGCCGGTTTCGTTACATATGTCTACGAGGTGCTGCAAGGCTTCGGCCAAGCCAAAGTGCGTTAGCACGGCCGGGTACAGGCTGTGCGAAATGCTGCGTACATCGTGCACGGCGGTACCCATTATTTCCTGAATCATTCCGAGCAGCGTGGCGGCATCGGGTGTTACCGCGTCCGCGCTCAGCCGGCTCATCAGCATTTTAGCAGTGGCAATTGTAGAGCCGATTCCATCGTGCAAGTCGCGGCCAATGCGCTCGCGCTCATGCTCCTGGGCCTCAATAACGGCAGCCAGCAAGTGCTGCTGGTACTCGGCCTCGGCCAGGCGCTGGCGCAATTGCTGGCGCAGCAGGCGCTTTTGATATACTATTACAAATACAACCAGTGCCACCGTTGCCAGCAGCATAAACCCAATGCCACCTATCAGCAACTGGCCAAACTCTACTTCTGCGGGGACATTCATAAAAGTGCTGAGGGGAAAGCCATGGGGAGCATAGTACCAGTTGGCTGGGCAGCCACAGGGCGCACGCAAGGCCGCCAGCAATGCACCCTAAACAATTATCCTTACTTCTTAGCAATCAGCAATTTGTTCTTGCCAACTACTAGCCCTGCTCTCGCCGACTGAAGCAGTCAAAGGTAGCCGCTGCCTGGGCTTGTGCCCCTCGATAGGCGCGTAGTTTCGCTTGCCTCGCTGGTAGTATTTACCGCCTTGTGAGCCTATGCCAAGCCAGGTGCCCGCTACCCGATGGAATAGCTACAGCCCCACGTACAAGTTGGCAAAAGCCTGCTCGCGGCTTAGCTCGCCGGCAACGTAGCGCAGCAGTTGCGTGCGCACGTCCAGCCCGGGCCGCCGGCCGCACAAGGTTTGGACGAGCAAGGCATTCTCCACTTCGCGCTGCCGGGCGGTTTGCTCGGCCGTGAGGCTGAGCGAAGGGAGGGGGGTAGGAAGCAAATTCATTTGGTAAAAAACAATTACCTCGGGCGCTGAAAAACGGTGAAAGCAGGTAAACTGAGGCTCACGAAGTGAGCGGCTAGCTAGCCAGGCTGCGGCGGCCGCTGCCGCCCCCAGGCAATAACTTCGGCTTTGGAATTGACTTGCAGCTTGCGGTATATCTGGCGAATGTGGCTGCGCACCGTGTCAATGCTTAGGAACAGTCGGTCGGCGATAAGCTTGTAGCTCAGGCCATCCTCGATGCCGCGCACAATGTCTTGCTCGCGGGCAGTGAGGCCATTTTCTGACTGGCGCAGCGCGGGCCGAAAATGCTGGATAATGTGCCGGGCCACACTCGGGCTCATGGGCGACCCCCCGGCCGCAACCTGGCGCAGCAAGTCGGCGAGCAGGGGTAGGGGCGTTGTTTTTTCGAGGTAGCCCACGGCCCCAGCCCGTAGCGCCTCAAATACGCGCTCGGCATCGGTGTATACGCTCAGCATCAGCACATCGGCCTGCGGTAGTTGGCGGCGCAGCACGGCCAGCCCTTCGATGCCAGAGAGGCCCGGCAGGCCAATATCGGAGAGCACAAGGTTGGGTAGTTGGCCTGCACTGGGCAGCTGCGCGACAAAATCTTCTATCGATTCCGCATCCAAAACACAGCGCATATCGGGCTGCCCACCCAGGTAGCTGCACAGCGCTTCCCGAATGGCAGGCTGGTCTTCGATGATGCCGAGTATTATCACCCCGCAAATGTCGGCGCCACTGCTATACGCCGCCATAGCATAAACATGTGAAAATGTGATTAAGCAGCGCTCCCTACCCCAGCGGCAGGCGCGCTACGAGGCGGATGCCTGGCTTCGTGTTTGCCAGCGTGATGGACCCACCCACCGATAGGGCACGCATACGCATATTGCGTAACCCCTGGCCTGCATCACAGCCAGTATCGCCCAGCCCCTGGCCATCATCGTGCACAGTTAGCTCTAGCTGGCGGCCCAGCAAGCGCAAGCGCACCCGCACCTGCTGGGCCCGGGCGTGTTTCACCACATTGTGCAGCGCTTCTTTATAAATGAAGTACAAGGCCTGGCGCGTAGCCAAGGGAATATTGCTGGCAGTGAGCGCAGGGTCGGCCCAAAAGTCCAACTCTACGCCAGCCGCGGGCAGCACTTGGTGGGCATGGTCGCGCAGGCGGTCAAGCAAGCTAGCGGCCGAGTCATAGCGAGCATCGATGCTCCACACGGCATCGCTCATCTGGCGAGCAGCCCGGAGGCTGGCTTCCGACATCTGGTCGAGGTAGGCTTGCTGCTGCGCGGGGGCATAGCGGCCCTCCCGTAGCAAGTTGCTCTGCATGGATATTTGGGTAAGCATACTGCCTACTTCGTCGTGCAAATCGGCGGCGATGCGGGTGCGCAATGCAGCCAACCGTAACTGTTCGCGGCGGCGATAGCGCCACAGCAAATAACCGCCCAGCAGCAGTAGCAGCATCCCCAGGATGGTAAGCGCGGCTACCTGCTGGTGGTAGCGCAGGCGGTCTAGCTCCTGCTGCTGTGCCTGCAGGCGCGTGCGCTGGGTAAGCAGCCTAATCTGGCTTTGCTGCTGACTACGGGCATACGTCAGCTCGAGGGCAGCCACTCGGCGGCGAGCGGCTTCGCCAGTCAGGCTGTCGGCGTAAGCACCTACCAGGTACTGGTAGTGATAGGCCTGCTGCCAGCGGCCTTGCTGCACACTTATTTTGGCCAGTGCCTTAGCGGCATCATACGTTTCCTGCCGCAGGCCATTACGCTGCGCGATGGCCAAGCCGCTGGTACCGTAGTGCAACGCACTATCGGGCTGGCCAATGGCCAGGAAAATGCTCGCTAGCAGCAGCCGAGCCCGCACTTCTTGCCAGGGGCTATTCGCTTGGCGCGCACGGACCAGCAAGCCGGGCGCCGCCGCAAACGCTAAGTCGTGGTACCCCTCACGCTCCGTCATCTCGATTAAGCTAAGCTCGGTAGGAAGCATACCCGCGGCATTGTATACTTTGCAGTAGCTGGCAGCGGCTTGCTTATAGTAATAGCGCGCCTGCGCCCAGCGCTGCTGCTGCCGGCTGAGGTCGCCGAGGCCGCTATAGGCATGGCCTACCCCTACCGCATCGGGCAGCAGTTGAGCCAGCAAAAGGGCCTGTTCTAAATGCTGCCGAGCGGCTTTGTACTGTCCTAAGGCAGTTATTTGTCAGGCCCAATTGCACCTGCGTAAAAAGCATTCCCTTCCGGTTATGGTGAGTCTGCGCTATGGCCAAGCCCTCTAGGCTGGCCGACAGTGCCTGACTGTAGTAACCCTGCTCATGGTAGATGCGGGCAAGGTTGTACAACCCACGCACTCGATTGAAATCGTCTTGTAGCCGTGTGTAAAGTTGCAAGGCCTCCTGGGTATGATATAGCGCTGAGTCGTAAGCATTGGCAGCTCGGTAGCAATACCCCAGGCCAAACTGTGCGTCACCCTGACCGGCTGGATAACCAAGCAGCCTCGCCAAGCGCAGGGCCTCGCTAAACAAGGCCATTGCTTGGGTTGTGGAGTTTGTACGCAAAGCCAGGGCAAGCTTATTCAGGCGGTTTACCCGGATGGTATCGGGGCGCAGGTCTATTCGTAGTAGCTGGCGCAGGCTATCCTGACGGTGCAGTTCTAGAGGCTTAACTCGTGTTGGCTGCGCCTGCCCTCGCCCGGCCACCAGACACAGCAAAGCCAATAGCCAGCGGGCGCCCCAGTTTCTGAGCTCAAACAGCGTTACAAGTGCACTCATACTTAACAGCAACAATTTACCGGCTGGTAGACTCTAAACACTTGGCGTTATCTCGAAAACTTACCTGCGCGGTGAGCTAAAATAGAAAAGCTCAGTAACCGGTTGGCTACTGAGCTTTTCAGGATGTGGTACTTCTTGATTATCGACTAGCCGCCAACGCCTCGGCGCCCCCTACAATCTCCAGAATTTCCGTGGTAATGGCCGCTTGGCGCGTCCGGTTATACGTTAATTTCAGCGATTTTAGTAGTTCACCAGCGTTATCAGTAGCTTTATCCATTGCCGTCATGCGGGCTCCGTGCTCCGATGCATTGCTTTCCAGAACAGCTTTATACAGCTGAATTTTTAAACTCTGCGGAATAAGAGTTTGGATAATTTCCTCCTTGCTCGGCTCAAAAATGTAATCAATGCTATTGTCAGGCGCCGTAGCACTGGGAGTACCAGCGGGCTCCGCAGTCGGCACCAACGGTAATAATTGCTCAGCCTGCACGAACTGGGTAGCAACGTTTTTAAACTCGTTGTACACCATCACCACCTCGTCATACGTGCCAGCTACGAAGCCACTCATGGCTTCCTCGGCGGCAAGGCGAACAGTGTTGAAAGATAGCTGCGCAAATACGTGCGTGTAGTCGCCTACCCGGGCATAACTGCGACGGCCGTAATAATCGTGCGCCTTTTTACCAATCGCCATTATCGAGATGGCATTCACGGGCAAGTTGGCATAGCGGTCTGCAATCAGTGCGCTTACCCCTTTGAATATGTTGGCGTTGAAAGCTCCTGCCAAACCACGGTCTGACGTGATTGCAATAATCAACACCCGGCGCACTTCCCGCACTTGGCCATACTCGCTCACTACCTCGTCAGTTGTCGTGCGCGTTAGGTTAGCCAAAATACTGGTTAGCCGCTGGGCGTAAGGCCGCATACGGATGATGTTGTCCTGAGCCCGGCGCAACTTAGCTGCCGCTACCATTTTCATGGCTTTGGTAATCTGCTGCGTGCTCGATACCGACTGAATGCGCGAGCGGACTTCTTTTAAGCTAGCCATGTGGGTTAATTATGAGTTTTGAATTATGAATTATGAATGACAAGCTTTCGTCATCGCTGAAGAAACTGGTTGTCAACTCATAATTCATAACTCATAATTTCTGATTTTCTTAAACAGCGTAGTTAGCAGCTACATCCTTAGCAGTCTGGCGGATGGCACCCGTCACGGAGTCATCTAGCTTGCCAGCCTTTAGCGCCTTAAGGGCTTCAGGATTGCGGGCATTCATCACCTGCCGGAACTCTGTCTCAAACTCGCGCACCCGGTTTACCGGCACCGTATCGAGCAAGCCATTGGTAGCGGCGTAAATGATGGCTACTTGGTCCTCCACCTTTACGGGCGAAAACTGGGGTTGCTTCAAAATTTCGAGGTTACGGCGGCCACGCTCAATCGTAAGCTTGGTCGAGGCATCGAGGTCGGAACCGAATTTGGCGAAAGCTTCCAATTCGCGGAACTGCGCCTGGTCAAGCTTCAAAGTACCCGATACCTTCTTCATGCTCTTAATCTGGGCATTACCACCTACGCGGCTTACCGAGATACCCACGTTGATAGCGGGACGCACACCCGAGTTGAATAGGTTAGTTTCGAGGAATATCTGCCCGTCAGTAATCGAGATTACGTTGGTTGGGATATAAGCCGATACGTCACCTGCCTGCGTTTCGATGAGGGGTAGGGCCGTTAGCGAACCACCACCTTTCACAAGCGGCTTGAGGCTATCGGGCAAGTCGTTCATGTTGCGCGCAATCTCGTCCGAAGCGTTAATTTTAGCGGCGCGCTCCAGCAAGCGGCTGTGCAGATAGAATACGTCGCCGGGGTATGCTTCACGTCCGGGAGGACGACGCAGCAACAGCGACACTTCGCGGTAAGCCACAGCTTGCTTCGACAAGTCATCGTACACTACCAGCGCCGGACGGCCCGTATCGCGGAAGTATTCGCCGATAGCAGCACCCGTGAAAGGCGCGTAAAACTGCATTGGGGCTGGATCCGAAGCCGAGGCTGATACTACCACCGTGTAATCCATGGCACCGCCTTTGGTTAAGGCATTTACCACCTGCGCTACGGTCGAAGCCTTCTGGCCGATAGCTACATAAATGCAGAACACGGGTTCGCCGCGCTCAAAAAACTCGCGCTGATTCAGAATGGCATCAAGGGCCACAGTAGATTTACCAGTCTGGCGGTCACCGATAATCAGTTCGCGCTGGCCACGGCCAATCGGAATCATAGCGTCAATAGCCTTGATTCCAGTTTGCAGCGGCTCGGTCACTGGCTGACGGAAGATTACACCAGGAGCTTTACGCTCTAGGGGCATTTCGTAGGTCTGGCCTTGGATGGGACCGCGGCCGTCAATGGGCTGGCCCAGCGTGTTTACTACGCGGCCCACAATGCCCTCGCCCACTTGAATAGCGGCAATTTTATTAGTCCGGCGTACGGTAGCACCTTCCCGGATATCGCCGTATTCGCCGAGCATTACGGCGCCTACGTTGTCTTCTTCCAGGTTGAGCACCAAGGCTTGCAAGCCGTTTTCAAACTCAATTAGCTCACCCGATTGGGCATGGGTAAGGCCGTAAATGCGGGCCACGCCGTCGCCAACCTGCAACACAGTGCCGACTTCTTCCAGCTCGGCGGCCGATTTGAAATTGGACAGTTGCTGCCGCAGAATGGCGGATACTTCGTCCGGGCGTACTTCAGCCATTGGGATATTAGTTTATACTGGGTTGGTAAGTATTGTCGGTCAAGGAGGTGCGCAAGCGGCGCAAGCCTCCGCGCACCGAGTCATCAATCTGCCGGTCGCCGATGCGCAGCACGAAGCCACCAATTAGCGAAGCATCCACCTTCTCGGTGAGCGAAACCTGCTGGAGGCCCGTTTGCCGGGCTACCATCTTCTCAATTTCGGCACGAGTAGCGGGGGTAAGCGGCACAGCCGAAATAACCTCCGCTACTTGCACACCCATCAGCGCGTTGTACTGAATTAGAAACTCGTTGCCGATGTGTTCTAGCGCGGCTTCTCGGTTCTTGCTAGTCAGAATCTGAAAAAAGCGCATCATCAACTCTGACACCTTACCCCCAAACACGGCGGTGAGGATACTTAGTTTCTTGTCGTGCTTCACAATCGGGTTGCGGAGCAGCAAGCGCAGGTCGCGGCTGCCAGCCATCGTGTTGGCCAGCAAATCCATATCCTGTTTGATAGTTGCCAGGTTGCCCTGCTCCTGCGCCAAATCCAATAAGGATTTGGCATAGCGGGCGGCTACTCTTTCGTCGGCCATATTTTTAATGGGTAGTAATTAGTGATTAATGGTCGATGTGGGGTAGCTGCAGATGCGCGTGAGCAACACAGACCATTAATCGTTAACCATTACCTAATTAAGCTTTACGTCTTTCAGGTATTCGTCTACCAGCTTTTGCTGAGCGGTTGGGTCAGCTAATTCGCGGCGCAGTAAGCGTTCGGCGATATCGACACTAAGCTGAGCAGCGGTATTTTTTACCTCAGCTAGGGCAGCGTTTTTCTCTTGCTGAATTGCCTCGCGAGCCTGCTGCGTGATGCGGCCGGCTTCGGCTGAAGCGGTAGTTTTGGCTTGCTCAACGAACTGAGCAGCCATTGCTTGGCCTTCTTTTAGCATCTGGTCACGCTCTTTGCGTGCGTCAGCCAAAAGCTTTTCATTGCCGGCCTTGAGGTTTTGCATTTCCTCTTTAGCCTGCTGCGCCATTTTAAGGGCGTTGTCTATGCTGTCTTCCCGCTCTTTCAAGGAGCCCAAAATGGGCTTCCAAGCGAACTTAGCCAGCAACAGAAGCAGAAGAAGGAAAATCAAGGTTTGCCAGAAAAGCAAACCGAATTCGGGAGTGATAAGCGACATAGGAGCGGCAATTATCGAAGTGGTAACGCAGAAGCAAGTCCGCGCCAAAGAACATTCGGCGACGGCAACGGGATTGCCAAAAAGCATGGCTGGCGTCGTTAGTAAACGCTAGCCCGCATTCGGCCGAATGAAAACCCGGCACGGCTGGCTTCCTCAACTAGACTAGTGAGGAAAGCCAGCCGGCCGGGTTATACTCGACGCGATTACTGCAATTTCAGGGCAATGAGCAAGCAGACTACGATGGCGAACAGCGTAGCACCTTCCAGCAGAGCCGCCACGATGAGCATGGCAGTCTGAATACGGCCCGAAGCCTCCGGCTGACGGCCGATGGCTTCCATAGCGCTACCGCCGATGCGGCCAATACCCAGGCCAGCGCCCAGGATAGCCAGACCAGCGCCGATGCCGGCACCCATTACAGCCAGACCAACCGAATTAACAACTTGCAGCAACAACGAAAGAAGCATGGTAAAAAAGAAATGTGTGTAGGAAAAAGAAAACTTGGGGAAATAAAACCGGGCCAGTAAACTAACGGCCGGGCTAGGCTAGTGAGTAGCTACGTCAGGCCGGTTGAGGTGTGCTACATTGGAACCACCAGCGCGTTGCTCGGCCGTGCCGAAGTCTTCGCCGTGGCCGTGCTCTTCCTCGTGGTGATGCTCTTCTACGGCTCCGCCGATATACATAGCGGTTAGAAGCGTAAAAATATAAGCTTGCAAAATGGAAACAAGCAATTCCAACAGGCTGATAAACAAGCCAAATGGCACCGATATCAAGCCAGTAGCAGCCGAGCGGAAAATGAAAATCAGGCTGATAAAACTCAGAATGATGATGTGACCAGCTGTGATATTAGCAAATAGTCGAATCATCAGCGAAAAGGGCTTCACAAGCACCCCAATCAGCTCGACCGGAACCATGATGATGTAGAGCGGCCATGGCACGCCAGGAGGTGCGAAGATGTGGCCCCAGTAGTTCTTATTGGCGCTGAACAGGGTGATGAGCAACGTCACCACGGCCAGGGCCATCGTCACGGCGATATTACCCGAGAGGTTGGCGGCACCAGGCGTGAGACCCAGCAGGTTGTTGAACCAGATAAAGAAGAACACCGTGAGCAAGTAGGGCATGTAGCGCTCGTACTTCGGACCAATGCTTTTCTTGCCTACTTCGTCGCGAATGAAAACGATGAACGGCTCGAGTAGTGACTGCAAGCCTGAGGGCGCTTGGCCAACCCGGCTACGGTAGGACTTGGCAACTGAAGAGAAAATGAACACGAGCAGCAGGCTGCTCATGGCCAGTGCTGCCACGTTTTTGGTAATGGAAAAGTCGTAGACTTTGCTGCCGTCAATGGCCACGAGCTTCTCGTCTTCGAGCTTAAAGTTGCCGTAAGTTTTGCCTTCAGCAACTTTCTCGGAGGAGAAAGCAGCTACCCCCTTGCCAGGCTGGTAAGCGATGATGGGCAAGTAGGTAACAAAATTGCCATTATCGGTGCTGAACCAATGCCACTCGTGCGAGTCGGCCACGTGGTGCAAAATAATTTCGCCGGGGTTGAACGCCCCCCCTTTTTCACCCGATTCGGCGGGCTCAGCTGCGAAGCCGACGAACGTGCACAGGCAGAGAAGGAGGGTTAGTAAACGCTTCATTCAATATTGGTTAAAAGTCAAGCTCGACGGTAAATTATTCGTCTTTTGAGACTTGCTTCGCTGAAAACGGGCGCAAGTTACTAAAAATAGCCCATATTTCAAAGCCAGCGCATAGAAAATAGCCTATAAAGAAGGCGCCGAGGAAAGTTAAGACGTCCCGATTTTGTTGTATTCCGCCTTGAAAGAAGTAGGTTAAAATTATGCCTACTCCGATTACTAGCCGCAACCCTACCCCCCCAAAATAGGCGGGCATAAACCCATTGGGCGAGCGGCGAGTAGCCTGCGCCGTTACGGCATACGCGACCAGCGTTAGCAGTAGCAGGGCCCCCAGCACATACGGCGCTAAGGGGTGCACTACGGCTGCCCCAAAAGCTGCGCGCAGGCCAAAAAGCACCGCAAAGCTGGCGAGAGCGAACGCTACAAATTGGGTTAAAAAGCGACTATTCATAAATACTAGGCCGTAGCCGGGGGGCAAAGGTCGGTATGAATACGCTTGCAACCATACAAAAGCCCCGCTAACTCAGGCTAACGGGGCTATTTTTATGAACAATTTCTGAAGCTTATTAGCTCGATTGGCTCGGTACACCTTGCCCTCATGCTTTGCCGGCCCTAGTTCAGGGGCTCACGCTAGTTGGCGACGGTGTAAGTAATGCGCCGCCGACGCTGGGCGCCGTTTTGGAAAGTTAGGGTGATGTCGAGGCGCACGGCCGTGTTGAGCGCGTAGGTTGCGGGCACGGTGTACGGCACGGCTTGCGTGGTAGTCAGGAAGGTTTGGCTGAAAGTGCCGCTGGCCGGATAGCTGCCCACCTGCGCCGAATCGGTTTTGGTGGCCTGAAAAACCGTGATGGTAGCCGGGCCATCGGTTTGGTTGTAGGCGGCCGTAATTGGAATGCTTTTGCCGGGGCCGTATTTGGTCGCAAACGTGGTGTTGAACGTGGTACCCAGAATACCCACGTTGAAGAAGCCTGCTTCATCTTGCGGCTTGTAGTAGGTATCAAGTTCCTTCTTGCAGCCAGCCAGCAGAACTAAGCCCAGCAAAGGCAGCGCGCTTTTAGTTAACGTGTTCATAAACAGTCAATACAAGAGGATGAAGTTACGGCTGGTCAAACCACAATGGCTTGGTCACATAGTCGTCGTTAGCGGTGGCGCCAGCATCGCTGAAGAGCTTGGCAATCGCGCTGGGGTTGTAGAGCACCTCCGTGGCCCCCGGCAGCAAGCGACGTGGGAAGCGTGTGAGGGCCGTGGTGCCCGCCAGCAGCACTGGGTTAGCCCGGGAGGGGTAGGCGAAGTTGACGTAGATATCGGGTCGGAAATCCAGCCGGCGCATATCCGACCACACGTCGGGGTTCAGGAACATAGCCAGGTATTTCTGCTCCATTATCTGGCGCAGGGTCACGGCGGCGGGCGTCTGAGGCATGGCAGCCGAGGCGAGGTAGGCCGTTATCTGCGCCTGCGTGATGACCGGGAACGTGACGGTAGGCGGCGAGAAAGTGCCGCCTACCCCCACCTTGGCCATGTTGGCGCGTACCCCGGCGCGCAGGGCGTCGTAGGCGCGCTGCGTGTTGCCCGCGCGGAAAGCGGCTTCAGCCTCGATAAACTTGAGTTCGTGGTAAGTGATAACTTCGAAATAGCCCAGGTCGCGAGCATACCAGCTACCGTAGAAATCGGTAACGGCCGGGCTGGAGCCGGGCGTAATGTTAATGCCCGTGGTAGTAGCTGCCGTGCCAATGCCGGGGTCAACGCCGGTGCTAGTGGCAGGCACCAAAATGCCCCAGCGCGGGTCCACGACGCCGGGATAAGTCGTGCCATTCAAGTACTTCACTACGTTAGCCGAAAAGGTAGCCGTGCCGAAGTTAGACCGCGTGGGCCCGAAGATGTTGGTCGTGTTGGTGAGGGGTAACACGGCCGTTTGGAAGTTTATCTGGGCATCGTCGGTACTGGCGGTGAAACCTTTATCGCAGAGCGCCAGCACGGCGGCAGGGTCGTAGCTAGCCTTTTTGGTGAGGTGCTGCGCCTGGCGCGCCTTGAGAGAGTAGGCCAAACGTATCCACTTATTCACGTCGCCTTTGTAGAGAATATCGCCGCTTTCGCTAGGCGAGGTGCTGTAGAGCGGGCGAAAATTAGCCGTGGCCGGCTTCTGCATTTCTACTACCCCCTCGTCACAAAGCTGGTTGATAGTGGTGTAAATCTGCTGCTGCGAGTCGTACTTAGGCGTGTAGTTGTTGCCGCCCTGGTAGGCCTCCGTGTACGGAATATCGCCGAGCATATCGGTAGCGTGCGCCAAGATGAGGGCCTGCATAATCTTGCCCGCGCCCACGTAGTAGGGCGAGCCCTCGGCCTGCGCGGCGGCAATCATGGGCGGAATATTACCGCCCGATTGAAAGTAAGAGTAATTAAACGTGTTGGTGCTCTGCGCATTGGTGAAGTAGTACTGGTCGTTGCCGCCGCTGTTGGCGGTGCGGCTCACCACATACTGTGTGATGTAGGGCGTGCGCAGCGCCGTAAACATCTGCGTCTGAATGCCATTGGAAATGATGCCCGGCAGCAGGAAGTTAGGCGTCGAAGAGACGGGGTTGTTTGGGTTGTTGTTGACGTCGAGGTAGGTTTGGCACGACGGCAGTGCCGCCATGGACCCCAGCAGCCCGAGTAGGAAAAGATATTTTTTCATTAGGGATAATACTTTATTGCTGAACGCCTTTAATCGTTGCTTCGCTGTTCGCGCTCGCGCAACGGCAGGCGTACTTTCAAATTAGAAATTGACACGCAGGCCCATGTCCACGCCGCGGGTGGCGGGGATGTTGCCATAGTCGATGCCACCCGAGCCGCCGCCACGCACTCCCGCGCCTGAAGCAGCCGTTTCGGGGTCGGCGCCGGTGTATTTGGTGAGCAGCACCAGGTTGCGGCCGGTCACGTTCAGCTCGATGCCTTTGAGGAACGAGCTGCTACCCCCCAGCCAGCGCGCCGGCAGCGCGTAGCTGAGCGTGAGGTAGCGCAGGCGGGCCCAGGAGCCATCTTCAATAAAGGGCGTGCCCACGGTACTCAGCACGGTGGTGTAATAATTCTGGGTGAGCTCAGCCGGGCGAGTGTTAGGCGCGTAGGTGGTGTTACCGTTGGCATCGCGCGTGGCTACTACGCCATCAAACACCACAGTCTTGTAGCGCTCGCTGGTGCGGTTAGACGTGCCCACAGTGGTCTGGTAGTAGTCGTTGCCATTCACCACTACGCCCCCCACGCGAAAATCAAACAGTGTGCTCAGCGACAACCCCTTATATGTAAATGTGTTGGTGAGCTGCGTGGTGAAGCGCGGAGCCCGGTTACCGGCATACACGAAGTTGGCGTTCACGGTGGGGTAGCCAGTGGTAGCATTCACGATTACCTGGCCGTTGTAGGGGCTATTGGGGTCGTTGACGCGCGCAAAATCCGTGGCCGCAATGCCTGAAATAGGGTGGCCGGGGAAAGCGCCGCCCTCGTGCACGTTGGTAATAAAGGTATCGGACTGGTACACCACCGTCAGCGGCGAGGGCAGGCTCTCGACGTTGTTGGTATTGTGGTAGAAGTTGACCAGCACATCCCAGTTGAAGCCCGAGCTGGTGCGCACCGGGGTGCCGCTGAGGCTAATTTCCTGGCCTTCATTAGTTACTACCCCCCCGTTGATGTACTGGAGGATAAAGCCCGTGGCCTGGCTCACGCGGGGCGCAATGAGCTGGTCGGTGGTGCGCGAGCGGTAGTAGTTGAAGTCGAGGCTCAGCCGGTTTTTGAAGAATTGCAGCGCTACTCCCGCTTCGTAGGTGCGGGTGCGCTCGGGCTTGAGCAGCGGGTTGGAGCCGTAGAAATCGTTGCGGAAGCCGCCCCCGATGTACGTGTTGCTGGTTAGCGGCGACTCTACCCGGTAGGGACCGGTATCGCGGCCCACTTCGGCCACCGAGGCGCGCAGTTTGCCATAGTTCAGGATGGGGCTTTGGTCGAGGCCTAGGATTTTGGTGAACTCGTAGCCCGCCGCGGCCGAGCCGTAGAGGAAGCCTTTGCCAAACACCTTGCCCTCGTCGGGGCGGGGTAGGGTCGACGACTGGTCGTAGCGGGCTTGCAACTCCACAATCAGCTGGTCGAAGATGGTGGTGGAGAGGCGGGCGAAGTTGCCGATAAGGTGGCGCTTCGAATCGCGCTGCAAGGCGCTGCGCGTCACGGTATTATTGAGCCCAATGAAGTTGGGGTTCTGAAAAATTAAGCCCAGGTAATCCACCGCCTCGTCGCGGTTTTCCTCAATAGTATTGCCCAAAATGAGCGAGCCCCGGAAGTTCTCGCCGAAGTTGTGCGTGAGGGTAGCCAGCGTGGTGGCCGTCGTGACGCGGTTCTGGTCTACTGTTTCGGCAATGCCGCCGTTTTGATTGCCCACCTGCGACGTGCCCACGGCCCGCACCGACGTATTGCGCGAGGTGGCCCAGTCGGTGCCGATGTTGTGGCTCAGCGTCAACCATTTGGTGGCTGCAAAGCTCAGCTGCACGTTGCCTACAAAGCGGTTGGTGCGGTCGGTCTGCGGGTTTTTGTCGGCGGTCCAGTAGGGGTTATCGGCGTCGGCGTCGATGCCGCTACCCAGCGCCAAGAGGCGGCGGCGGCTGCCGTCAGGATTGAGGTAATTGCGGGCGTCGTCGTTGCGCGGCCAGTTGAGCAAGCTCAGCAAAAAGCCGCCCGAGCTGGTGCCCGCCGTGCCCAGCAGGCCCGGCCCTTGAATGGGGCGCACGGCGCCCGAGTTGAGGTATTGCCCCGAACCGGTGACGCTTAGCTTAGGCGAAATTTGGGCCGAGCCCGAGAGGCGCACCGTGGTTTTGTCGTACTTGCTTTCGGGCGTGACGCCCGTTTGCTGCAAGTTGGAAGCTGAAGCGAAGAAGCTGGCTTTCTCCGAGCCACCCGACATGGTGACGAAGTTTTGGTAAGAGTGGCCGGCCTGGAAGAAGTCTTTCAGGTTGTTATAGACGGTTTGGCCCGGCTGGAAGCGCGGCCCGAACGATATGCGCGTGGTAGCATCGAATATGCCGTTGGAGCCCTGGCCGTACTGGTCCTGCATTTTGGGCAGGCGGTTCACCTCATCCACCGAAAACTGGGTGCGGAAGTTGAGCTGCGTGCGGCCAGCCGTGCCCTTTTTGGTAGTAATAACCACGGCGCCGTTGGCGGCGCGCAAGCCGTAGAGCGCGGCCGCGGCCGGGCCCTTGAGCACCGTCATGGAGGCAATGTCTTCGGGGTTGAGGTCGCCGGCGCGGTTGGCCGCGCCCACCGAGCGGCCCAGCAAGCCGTTGAAGGCCGAGCCGCCGCCCGGCGCGGTGCTTTCCTGGAAGGACGAGTTGTCCATTATCATCCCGTCGATGACGAACAGCGGCTGGTTGTCGCCGTCGAGCGACGTGCCGCCCCGGATGACGATGCTGGCGCCCTCGCCCGCGCCGCCGCCCGACGACGTGATGTTGACGCCTGCCACCTTGCCCTGCAACGCATTGACAATGTTGGGCTGGCGCGAATCAATAATGTCTTTGCTGCTTACTTCCTGCACGGCCGTCACAATGTCGCGCCGCTCCTGCTTGATGCCGTAGCCGAGCACCACCACCTCATCAAGGTCGCGGTTGCTGGCCGTGAGCGTAATGTCGAGCACGCCCCCACTGGCGCGGCGCTCTACCGCCTCGTAGCCCACAAAGCTGAACACGAGCGTGGCCCCAGCCGGCACGTTGCTGAGCGAATAGTGGCCGTCGGCGTCGGTAGAAGTACCATTGCTGGTGCCTTTCACCACCACGTTCACACCGGGCAGCGGGGTGCGGTCGGTAGCCTGGCGCACTACCCCCGTGATGGGCGCAGTGGCTGCCACGCCGCTTGGGGCCGTTTGGGCGTAGGCCGCCGGCGCCACCAGCACGCCGGGTAGCAAAGCGAAGGGAAGTAGGTAAATTTTTCTCATAGGTTGCTGAACAGCAGAGTAAGAAAGAGTAAAGTGGAATCTTATATTAACACCGACAAGCACCGGCCAACCCCGCACATATCAACTAGCCATTTGTAGGCAGCCCGCAATTCCTCCCGGTAAATTGGAAGGCTAAAGGTGCACAAAATTTTAGAAACTCTTCACAATTCACCGCTTTATTTCGAGCCTCCTCCCTTACCCCCCTGCAAAAAGCCAAGCTGCTTGGTGCCCCCTTTTAGACGGGCACAACTACTTGGCCGCTAAGGCTGCGCACTTTCGATGGCGAGTTGCAGCAGCGCCGAGCGTACCCCCAATTCGCCAAGTTTGCCGTTGCGGCGCGTAGGATTCACACGGTTGGTGAGCAGAATCACGAACAAATCGAGGTCGGGCTCGACCCAGAAATACGTGCCCGTGAAGCCCGTGTGGCCGTAGCTGCGCGGGCTGGCGCTGCGCGCTGCGTTCAGGGCCGGGTTCTTGGGGTCGGGCTTGTCGAAGCCGAGCGCCCGGCGGTTGTCGGGGCAAAACTGGCAGCGCGTGTATTCGGCAATGGTTTCGGCTTTGATGAGCTGCTGCCCGCCGTAGCGGCCCTGCCACAGGTACATCTGCACCAGTTTGGCCAAGTCGTTGGCGGTGCCAAACAAGCCCGCGTGGCCCGACACCCCGCCTAGCATAGCAGCATTTTCGTCGTGCACGGTGCCGTGCACTAGCTGCTTTCTAAAGGCCGAGTCGTATTCGGTGGGCGCAATGCGCCAGCGCGGAAATCGCCGCTCGGGGTTGAACCCCAAGGTGCTAGCCCCAAGCGGGCGGTAAATCTCGTCGGCCACGAACTGGTCAAATGGCTTGCCCGATGCCCGCTGCACGTAGTACGGGTAGAGCATAAAGGAAAAGTCGGAGTACACGTAGCCCGGCTTGGCATTGAGCGGCGAGTTGGCAACGCCTCGGTATATGCGCGCCGGCAGCGCCCGGCTGCCCCAAATGCCCGCCGCCACCGGCAGCGAA
Source organism: Hymenobacter ginkgonis (assembly GCF_009755225.1). Taxonomy (GTDB): domain Bacteria; phylum Bacteroidota; class Bacteroidia; order Cytophagales; family Hymenobacteraceae; genus Hymenobacter; species Hymenobacter ginkgonis. The sequence continues at coordinate 759,458 of NZ_WQKZ01000002.1, read as the reverse complement.
TACGCGGCCGACGAGTCGGGCCGGAAATACCGCCGGTTCAGGCGGCCAGAATAATTGACGTAGTCTTGCCAAAAAGGGATAAACGGCTTGAGCCGCGCTTGGTGCGTAAGCACATCGCGCAGGCGCAAATTCTGCTTGTCGCTACCCTCCAAAAAATCGAAGAGGGCACCCAGCGTATAGTCGGGCCCAAATAGCCCTAGGTCTTGCAGGCGCATAAGGGCCGGCAAAGCGGCCGTAACCTTAGTAAGGGAAGCAAAATCGTAGAGCGTGTTGTTGAGCACCGGCCGGGGCTGAGCCGCTGGGCCCGCCTGCTGCACGCCGTAGCTGCGGCTGAGGGCCACCACCCCATGCCGCACCACCACTACCTGCCCACCGGGGAAAGCGCCGGCATCCAACGCTCTTTGCATCAAGGAGTCAACCAAAGCCGATAAGCTGGGCCGCAAGCCAGCTGCCGTGGGCGTGCCATAGGCTAGGCGCAGGCCGCCGCGCGTGTTTAGGCTCGGCCCCCAGCTAGCACTAGCGGCCGGCGCTAGCCGCCCCGTGGCCCCTACCCCCCCAAATAGCACCTGGATGGCCTGGCTGCACGCACCAGTGTTGCGCGCTTTGGCAAGCACCACCGCCGCTACCTGGTGCAGCTCGGGTAGGGCGGCCAAAGCGGTGCTATCGAATAGCAGCACGACCACCTTTTTGTGCAGCTTCAGTACTTGTTGCAGGGTAGCGCGGTCGCGCGGGCTGGCATCGGGCAAGGCCAGGATGAGCAGGTTGCTGGCGCGCAGCTGCGCAAAGTCGGCTGCTTGGGGGCCGACACTGTAAAAACCGGGCGCGTAATTGGCGACATCTTGCGGCAGGTTCCAACTAAAATCGACGACATCGGGCATGCTACGAACTTTCACCGTGGCTAGGCGCAGGGTGTCAAGCCGTTGCAGGGGTAGCAATCCGCCCTCGTTGCGCAGCACTACAATGCCGAGTGCAGTAAGGGCTGGGCAGCTAGTTTGCTGGGGTTGCGCCCGGCAAACAGCCGAGCCAAACAGGCCAGTTAGCAGCCACCAAATAGCAATAAAAACGACGGGCCGAGGGAGCAAATACCGGAGCATATGCTCGCAAGGTATTGCGCCTCAGCCCGTCGTTGGGTTAAGCAACCGAAAAATTTAAGCAGCTGGGAAGTTCGCGGCCAGCCAAGCTACCGCCCCGTCGAGGTCGGCCTGCACCAGGTTGTGGCCCGCAGGCATGTCGCGCCGCGTGAGCTGGTACCCCCCCTCCGCAAGCAGGGTAGCAAACGCGTCGGTAGCGGCCGGGCGCACGGTAGGGTCTTGCGAACCGGGCGCAAAAAACACCGGCACCGGCCGGGGCGTAGTGAACGCCGGCACTTCTTGCACCAGCGGCTGCATGGGCCGCCATAGCACTGCGCCAGCCAATAGGCCGGGGTAGAGCATCAGTAGGCTGGCGGCAATGTTGGCGCCGTTGGAGTAGCCCACGGCAATGAGTTGCGCGGGGTCGAAGCCCTCTTTTGCCGCCACTTTGGCCAGAAAATCGGCTAGCTCGTGGGTGCGAAAAACAACGTCGGGCTCATCAAATACGCCCATGCCCAAGCGGCGGAAGAAGCGCGGCATGCCGCCCTCCTGCACGTTGCCGCGCACGCTTAGCACGTTCAGGCCAGGGCCGAAGCGGGCAGCTAGGGGTAGCAAATCGCGCTCGTCGCCGCCGGTGCCGTGCAGCAAGAGTAGCGTGGCCCGCGCCGGGGTAGGCGCAGGCTGGTATACATAAGTCAGGGGCTTGAAAGCCACAGGGTTTGCGCTCATGGCTATGACAATACGGGTAAGTGGGCTTCGATGGCCGCGCGCTTGCTTTCGTGCTGGGCAGGCAGCATGAGGTGCGTGCCTAGTTCGGCCAACGGTTCATCAACCATAAAGCCGGGGTTGTCGGTAGCTACTTCAAAGAGCACGCCGCCGGGCTCGCGGAAGTACATGGCGTGGAAGTATTGCCGGTCAATTTGGGGCGTCACCTGGAAGCCTTTTTTAAGGAGCAAGTCGCGGAAATACAGTTGGGTAGCGTCGTCCTTCACCCGAAATGCTACGTGGTGCACCGAGCCAGCGGCCACGTGCCCGTGCTGCTCGCCGGGGGCGGCTACCAGCTCCACAATATTGGCGGTGCCTAAGGCGTCGGTGGCGTAGCGGAAGCGGTTGACGTGCTGGGCTACCAGCTTGTAGCCAAACACATCGGTGAGGACGGCGGCAGTGCCCTTAATATCGCTGAGGGTAAGCTTGATGTGGTGAAAACCGCGGGTAGCCACCTCGGCCGAAACCTCGGGGGTAGCCCAGGGCGTGCGCGGGTCGTCGGCTACTTCGGTCAGCTCCAGCTTGAGGCCGTCGGGGTCGAGGAAAGTGAGGTAACGCTGGCCGAACTTCTCGGCGGGCTTATTATAGGTAATGCCGTTGGCCTCAAAGCGCTGCATCCAGAAATCGAGGCTGCCGGCGGGCACTGCGTAGCCGATTTCGGTGGCTTGGCCGGGGCCACGGCGGCCGGGCGTCATGTGTTCCCAGGGGAAGAACGTGAGGATGGTGCCGGCCGAGCCGCTCTCATCACCAAAGTAGAAGTGATAGGTACCAGGGTCGTCAAAATTGACGGTTTTCTTCAAAAAACGCAGCCCTAAAACCTTTGTATAGAAGTTGAAATTGCGCTGGGCGTTGCCCGCGATGGCCGTAATGTGGTGCAGGCCTAAGATTTGATTTTCCATAATACAATAGAGATTAACTGTTAAAGACTTATGAACGCCAGGCTTCGCCCTGCTCAGCGTGGCGTTCTTTTTTAATATAAATCAGTGATTAATAGGCGCTTCAATTAGCAAAAAGCGCGTATCAGCGGCGCAGTCGAGGTGCACGTTGCCGGTGCCTTCCCAGATGCCGAGGGCATCGCGGTCGCCAAGCACTTCGTCGCCGACGCGCACGGTGCCGCTGATGACGAACACGTAGAGCATTTTATTGGCCGGGGCAAAGTGGTAATCCACGCCCTGAGTTTCAGTGTAGTAGCCCAGCGAGAGCTTGGCGTTCTGGTTTATCCAGCAGTGGGCGGTGCCCTCCTCGTTGCTCACGATGGTGGTAAGGCGGTTGGCACGGCCGGCCTCCGGAAACTGGCGGCGCTGGTAGCGCGGGGTCACGTTCTGGAGCTTGGGCTCAATCCAGATTTGCAGGAAGTTCACCTCGTCGTCGCCCACGTTGTACTCCTCGTGGCGCAGGCCGGAGCCGGCGCTCATTATCTGTACGCCACCGGCCGGAATCACCTCCGAGTAACCCAGCGAATCTTTGTGGTTCATGGTGCCGGCCAGCAGCACCGAAATGATTTCCATGTTGGCGTGCGCGTGCAAGCCAAAACCCTTGCCGGACGCCACATAGTCATCATTGAAGACCTTCAACAACCCGAAGCCGTTGCGCTCGGGGTTGGCGTAGGGCCCAAAGCTGAAGGTGAGATGGCTTTGCAGCCAACCAATATCCTTGAGGCCGCGGTCGGTGGCGGGGAAGAAGTGCGTGCGCATGGCAGGGGGTAGGGAAATGAACTAACGACGCATCAAAGCTACGTCGTGATTGATGTACATACATTAATTAGAGGAAAAAAGTTTTCCTGCTTTAGAGTTTTGCCAAACAGAACGCCCTGCTGAGCTCGTCGAAGCTCTTGCTCGCGCCACTAGGTTGTTACCCCAATGACGCGCGCGAGATACTTCAATCAGCTCAGCAGAACGTTCTTATCATATAAGTACAGAGCAGATATAGATTCGTAAAACCCTACCCCCCTCACTTGTCATTGGTGAGGCTGCGGATAACTTGGTATAGCGCCAGCACCACGCCGGCCACCATCAGCCCGATGGTATATAGCGGCGTTTTGGTATGGAAATGGCCATCGAGCCAGATGCCAGCCCAGGCGCTAAGGCCGATGATGGCCACCATCTGCACGGCGATGCCCGAATATTTGGCGAATGCCGAGCCAGGGCTGGCCGACTTATCGGGCTCGGGGGTAGGAAGATTGGCTGCCATAAAGGGGTGGGGGTAGGCGAGAAGCAAAGCTAGAAGTTTCGGGAAAGCCCGGCGTAATTTTACGGATTGTGGCTCGTTAGCGTCGAGCCGGCCGAACATTTTGGGCGGGCCCGGGCGTTGCGCAGTACTTACCTGAGTTTATTCTACCTTGACTATCGCTACCTTAAACTACTGTCGGCTGTGGCTGGTGGTCCTGCTGGGGCTGGGGGCGGCGGCCTGCGCCTCCGATAAGTCGCTGGTTAGCCACACGCTCAACAACGTGGCCGCGCGCGACAACGGCTTTTTCCTGGCCCGCGAAAAGCTGGCGGCCACCGAAGCCACCTTGTATAAAGGCCGGCTGAACGACTACAACCGCATACTGGCCCTTTACCCGGTGCTGGACAGTAGCACGGTGCGCGCCACCCGCCCCGACCTCAACGACATTATTAAGAAAGCTTCGCTACCCATTCAGCACCGGTCGGGCTCCGATTGGACCGACGATGCCTACCTGCTCGTGGCCTGGGCGCGGTTCTACAAGATGGAGTTTGACGATGCTGAGATGACGTTTAAGTACGTCAACAGCACTAGCAAAGACCCGTTTGCCAAGCAGGAATCTTTGATTGGGTTAATGCGCACCTTTATGATGCTCAAGCGGATGGACGACGCAAAGGCCGTATCGGACCTGCTCGATAAGGAGCGCGGCCTTGCCAAAGACGGCCGCGAGCTCTTTCTAACTCGCGCCGACTACTACCTCAAAACCGAGGAGCCTAAGCAAGCCATTGCGCAGCTAGAGCGGGCCATTCCGTTGATTCCGGTGAAGAACGAGCGGCTGCGCACGCAGTACATTTTAGCTCAGCTTTACCAGGAGCAGAATAATGACAAAGCGGCGGCCGCGCAGCTCAACAGTATCCTCAAACACAACCCGCCCTACGAGCTAGATTTCTTCGCCAAACTGCTGCTAGGGCAGGTATCGGACCTTGATAGCCAGAACAAAGCGCGGCTGGATAAGTATTTCGCGGCCTTGCTCAAAGACCCAAAAAACAAAGAGTATCAGGACAAGATATACTACGAAATGGGGCGCCTGGCCTACCGCCAGCAGCACTACCCCGAGGCGTTGGCGCTGCTGCGCAAATCGGCTAAAGTCACGACTACCAACAAGTCGCAGAAGGGCTACACTTACTTGCTGGCTGGCCGCATCTACTACGAGAACTTGCAGAAATACCGGCTGGCCGCCGCCTATTACGACAGCACAACTCAGGCTTTGCCCAAAGACAACCCGCTGTATGCCAGCATCAAGGAGCGGGCAGATATTTTGCAGGAGTTTGCTACGCAATACACCATCATCCAAACCCAGGATAGCCTGCAAGCCCTGGCACGCCTACCCGCCGCCGAGCTCGATCAGCGCCTTGGTACCTACGCCGCCGCCGAGCTAGACGCCCGCCGCAAGGCCGAAGCCAAGCTGCTGGCCGCCCAAAATGCCAAGGCCAAGCAGCAGCAAGCCGATGCCAGCCGCATCAATTCGGCGCCGAGCGCACTAACTGGCAATCAGCGCGATATCAGCAACCCGAATGGGTTTGACGCGGCTACGGCGGTAGCATCGGGCGCGCAGTGGTATTTCGACAACCCCACTAGCCTGGCCACAGCGCGCTCCGAGTTTATTCGGCGCTGGGGCGACCGCAAGCTGCAAGACAATTGGCGCACCCTAAACACGCCCAGCAATTCGCCCAATACCCAGCAAAATGGTGGCGTACCCGTCGGCATCACCGGCAACGACCAGACCCGCGTGAACGGCGGCCAAGCCCCTACCCCTGCCGCCCAGCCCATCGACCCGCTGGCCGAGCAAAATGCGCTGGTAGCCACCTATAAGGGCAGCATCCCTACCACCCCCGCTAAGCTGCAAGCCTCCGACCAACAAGTGGAAGAGGCTATGTATGAGCTAGGTGGCATCTATAAAGAGCTACTGAAGGAAAAACAGCGTGGCTATGAAACCTACGCGGGCCAGGTAGCCCGCTATCCTCGCGGCACCCACGCCCCCGACGCCGACTACCTGCTGTATCTCTATTACAAGGACCTGCCTGATGCGGCTAAAGCGGCTACTTACGCGGCGGCTTTGCAGCGCGAATTTCCTAATTCGACTTATGCGAAGCTCATCGCCGACCCGCTGTACCGCGAGCATGAGCGGGCGTTGCACAACGCCGTGGCCGTGCGCCTCGATTCGGCTTTTTCGCTTTATAAAGACCAATACTTCACGCGGTCGAAGGCTGCCGTGGCCCGTTTGGAGCGGCAGTACCCTAAGAGCGACCTCAGCGACCGCGTAGCGTACTTGAAAATGCTGCTGGCCATCCGCACCCTGCCCCCGGCCACGGCGCGGCCCATCGTGGAGCAGTTCATCAAGACCTACCCCGACAGCCCGCTGCTAGCGCAAGCGCAAGCCTTAGCGTCGTCGTTCCAGAAGGCTACCACCGGGCAGCTAGCTGGCGCGCTGGCCTCTACCGATAAGCCTGTTGTATCGATGTTCCGGCCGGGTGAAGTAGATAACCGGCTGCGCATTTTGTACGAAGATGAGCCTACTCCGACGCTAGATGCGCCAGCGCCGGCCCCCACCCCGGCGGCCCCGGCTACCTCACTTAAGGATGCCACAATGGCCCCAGCCGATGCCGCTGCTACGCGGGCCCAGCCCAAACGGGGTGCGCGGCCAATGGCCGCTACTCCGGCTGGCAGCCCAGCTACGACTCCTACCCCTCCTCCAACCGGCAACGCGCCCACCCCTACCCCCCCTACCCCGGCACCAGCCACTGGAAACCTTGCGCCAGCGCCCGTTAGCCCGCCCCCCGTGCCTAGCACGGCGCCGGCAGTGCCCACGGCACCAGTGGTAGCGTATACCACGCAGCTTAGCGCAGCCCATGCCGTAGTGCTGGTGTATCCCAAAGGCACTGCACCCACGGCCGACCTCACCAGCCAACTGGCGACCTACAACGGCAAGTTTTTCCGGGCCGCCAACCTCACGGTGCAGCTAGCCCAGCCACTCGGCGCCGACCAGGAGATGGTGGTCATTCGTGCGCTGCCGGGCTCAAAAGTGGCCCAGAGCTACGCCAGCAAATTGCGCGGCCCGCAGTCGCCGCTGGCGCGCTTGCGTGGGCAGGGCTACCAGGCGCTCATCATCAGCCTCGCCAACCTAACCCTGCTGCAAGAGGCAGGCGGCGACTTGGCCGGTTACCAACAATTTTACCAGAAGGTTTACCAATAGGGGCAACCAAGCATTAAGCAGGAAGAATCGGGGAATGGCTTTTGCTTTGCCCGTAGTTTGCCCTGCTTACGCGCTTTTTTGCCCTTCCATAAAATGCCTATTTCTCCTACCCCCCCCCGCCCGGCGCCAGTGCGCCGGGGGCCGGCGCCCGTCCGGAATGGGCGCTTTCAGGCCTTCACCCGCACCATGTGGCTGCTGTTTGGGGGCGGGTTGCTGGCGTTCATTCTCTACGTGAGCGCCGTAAATGTCAACTTCATGAACCTGTTTGGGCGCATGCCCAACCTGCGCACCCTCGAAAACCCTAAGAGTGAGCTGGCTTCGGAAATTTACTCGGCCGACGGGGTTCTGCTGGGCAAATATTTTCGCGAAAACCGCACTCCGGTAGATTACAAAGACCTACCCCAGAATGTGATTGACGCGCTCATTGCCACCGAAGACGTACGCTTCGAGCAGCATTCGGGCATCGACTTCAAGGGCCTGTTTGCCATTCCGTACTACTTGCTGAGTGGGCGCAGCCGCGGCTCTTCTACCCTCACGCAGCAGGTGGCTAAGGTGCTGTTTCGCACCCGCGAAGACCTGAACGACGGCACATTGAACAGCGACGGCAAGCTGGGCTTGCTTATCACGAAAACCAAGGAGTGGCTGCTGGCCATTAAGCTGGAGCGCAACTACACGAAGCGCGAAATCCTGCGCATGTATCTCAATACGGTGGATTACGGCTCTAACGCGTTCGGCATCAATACGGCGGCTAAGACCTTTTTTAATAAGAGCCCTAAGCAGTTGACTACCCCCGAGGCGGCTACGCTGGTGGGCATCGTGAACGCGCCCTCGCGCTTTAGCCCGGCGGCCCACCCCGTGCGCTCGAAGCGCCGCCGCAACTGGGTGCTGCAACAAATGGTGCGCGCCAACTACCTCTCGGCTGATGAAATGCGCCGCGATACCACTCAGGCCATTGTGCTGCATTACAGCGTCGAGAATTCGGCGCAGGGCCTGGCGCCTTATTTCCGCACGGAAGTAGCGAAGTACCTGCAAACCTGGGCCCGCGAAACCGACCACGATTTGTATGCCGACGGCCTGAAAATCTATACTACCCTCGATTCGCGGATGCAAGTCTACGCCGAAAAGGCAGTGGCCGAGCACTTGGCATTGCAGCAAAAGTGGTTTTCGGCGCAGTGGAAGGGCCAACTGCCTTGGCGCGACGAAAACGGCAAAGTAATTCCCAACTTTTTGGCCACGTCGATGCGCCGCACTCAGCGTTATAAGTCGCTGATGGAGCGCTACGATGGCAACCGCGACTCGGTAAACTACTACCTGCGCCACAAGTACCGCATGACGGTTTTTAGTTGGCAAGGCGAGAGGGAAATGCTGATGTCGCCGATGGACTCGCTTGATTACTACAAGCGCTATCTGCGGGCCGGCTTCCTGGCCGTGAACCCGCTCAACGGTTACATCAAAGCCTGGGTAGGCGGGCCTAATTACAAGTTCTTTAAGTTTGACCACGTGCGGCAGGGCAAGCGCCAGCCGGGCTCCACGTTCAAACCAATTGTGTATACGGCAGCCATCGACCAGGGCTACTCGCCCTGCTTTCCGCGGCCCGACGTGGCTACTACCTTCCCCGGCGAAGCTGGCCGCCCGCCCTACACGCCCCACAACTTCGAGGGTGGGTATTCGGGACGCACCTTCACCCTGCGGCAGGCATTGGCCCGCTCCATGAACTCCATCACGGCGTGGCTGGTGTACAAGCTGGGACCCGAAACGGTAGTGGCCTACGCCAAACGCCTGGGTATCACCTCACCCATCGACCCGGTGCCGGCCGTGGGCTTCGGGGCTTCCGACTGTAGCATCTATGAGCTGTGCGGCGCCTACGGCACGTTCGTCAACAAGGGCGTGCACACTACCCCCATCATGGTGACGCGCATCGAGGACAAAAACGGCAACGAGCTACGCCAGTTCGTGGCCCAAACCAAGGAAGCGCTCAGCGAAGAAACGGCCTACGTCATGACCAATATGCTGCAAGCCAGCACCACCGAGCCGGGTGGCACGAGCACTATTCTGCACACGGGCTTCAAATTCCCTTTCCAGATTGGGGCCAAAACGGGTACCACCTCCAACTATTCCGATGCCTGGTTTATGGGCATTACGCCCGACTTGGTTTGCGGCATGTGGGTAGGCGGCGAAGACCGTAGCATCCACTTCCGCACAGGGGCCTACGGGCAAGGCGCGCGCCTAGCGCTGCCGCTCTACGGCATTTTCATGAAAAAAGTAATTGCCGATAAGAATATCAGCATCAATACGCAGCCCTTCCCAGCGCCCGCCGCACCCCTCACCATCGAGCTAGATTGCTCGAAATACTACGGCTCGATGCAGCGCGATACCATCCCGTACGACCAAAAGCTGACCCAACCCAGCACCAACGACCTTGATGATAAAGACATCTAGCGCCGAAGACGACACAGGCCAAGCAGCTTGCGTAGATTTTGGTGACTGCCTATAACTGCGAAATGACCGGCTACTTTTGCCGGTCATTTTGTGTTTTATTCCCGTATTAACTATAGGTCCTACCCCCTCGTTTGCCGCTGAGCTAACGCACGGCTGTACCCAGATTATGCAGTGCTACCTAGCGCTGCAAATCTTATCCCTACCCCCTTCCCTAACTCTGAGCCTAAGCGCGGCCGCCTAAATCTGCGTAAGCTGCTTTATCTGTGTAATCTGCGATTTCTATGGCTGCTTCTCCCATTATTCAAGAACAAATTAACCGCCTTCCCCACCAGCCCGGCGTGTATCGGTACTATGATGAGGAAGGGATTATTTACGTAGGCAAAGCCGTGGATTTGCGCAAGCGGGTGTCGTCGTATTTCACTAAGCAAGACCATAATAAGAAAACCCAGCAACTGGTCAAGAACATCAAGCGCATCGAGTTCACCATTGTCAACTCGGAGTCGGACGCTTTTTTGCTAGAGAATAATCTCATTAAGCAGCACCAGCCCAAGTACAACATCTTGCTCAAGGATGGCAAAACCTACCCTTACCTGCTGCTAACTAACGAGCGGTTTCCGCGCCTCATTCCTACGCGCAACAAGCAGCCCGGCGATGGCCAGTACTTCGGTCCTTACGCTAACCAGAGCGGCCTCAACGTACTGTTAGAGCTAATTCGGGCACTCTACCCCCTGCGCACCTGCACGTACAACCTGAGCCCGGAAAACGTGGCTGCCGGCAAGTTCAAAGTGTGCCTAGAGTACCACATCGGCAATTGCAAAGGCCCCTGTGAAGCCAAGGAAGATGAAGCCACTTACAACCAGTACATCCAGCAAATTCGGCAGATTTTGAACGGCGACTTGCGCCTACCAAAGCAGTATTTCCGCGAGAAAATGACAGCTGCTGCCCAAGAAATGCAGTACGAGTTGGCGCATCAATTCAAGCAAAAGCTGGATAAGCTCGACGAATTCCAAACCAAGAGCACTATCGTTAATGCGTCGTTGACTAATATCGACGTGTTTAGCATTGCTTCTAATGAGAAGGCTGCGTTCGTTAATTACTTCAAGGTGATGAATGGCAGCATTATCCTCACCCAAAACTTGGAGCTGACGAAAAAGCTGGATGAAAGTGACGGTGAAATCCTGGCTCCCCTCATTATGCAATTGCGCCAAGATTATGAGAGTGAAGCCAAGGAAATTCTTACCAATGTGCCCGTTGGCGACTTGCCGTTGCCGGGCGTAGCCGTAGCCCAACCCCAGATTGGCGACAAGCGCAAACTACTTGAACTCAGTATCAAAAACGTGCTTTACCTCCGCAAAGAGAAGGAGAGCATGAATGAGAAAAGCAAGGACGTGAACGAAGTGCGCATCATGGAGCAAATCAAAAAAGACTTGCGCCTCAAGGAGTTGCCTAAGCACATCGAGTGTTTTGACAACTCTAACTTCCAGGGTGATAACCCAGTGTCGGCGATGGTGTGCTTCCGCAATGCTCGCCCTAGCAAGAAGGATTACCGCCACTACCACGTAAAAACGGTGGTTGGCCCTAACGACTTCGACACCATGTACGAGGTCGTGACGCGGCGCTACCGCCGCCTGGTAGATGAAGGTGCTAGCCTACCCCAGCTCGTCATTGTCGATGGGGGTAAGGGGCAGCTCAGCATGGCGGTGAAAGCATTGAAAGACCTCAATCTGTGGGGGCAAATTCCGGTCATTGGCATTGCCAAGCGCCTAGAGGAAATCTACGTTCCTAACGACCCCCTACCCCTCTACATCGACAAGAAAAGCGAAAGCCTGCGCTTATTCCAGCGCATGCGTGATGAAGTACACCGTTTCGGCATCACCTTCCACCGCTCAACTCGCGACGCCGCGACCCTCAAAACCGAACTCACCGACGTTAAAGGCCTAGGACCAATAACCGCTGACAAACTCCTCAGTAAGTTTAAGTCTGTCAAGAAGATAAAAGAACTTACCGAAGCCGAGCTAATAGCTGAAGTTGGCAAAGCCAAAGCCAAAGTCCTGCTTGCCTATTTCGAGCAGCAGGAACAGCCTTCAACGCCTAGCTAATAGTTCTTTCTTACTTCCGACAACAAAAAAAGGCCCCTGCTATAAAGCAGGGGCCTTTTAACTATCCATAAAACTTGTGGCTTAGAAGCTCCACAGATTGTATTCGTACTCAACCAAGTCGGAAGCTGTTTGCTGAGCAGCCAAGAGGCCTTCGCGCTCGCCACCGTACTGAGTTGCCAAGTCATCACCAGCAGGGTTTGATACCTTCACGATGTAAGAGTTGAACAACCACAGTTCGAAGGCATCAGCCAAATTCTTGTGCTGGGCATCGTTCTGAGCATTAAACCAGATAGCCGACTGCGGATTGTTACGGAAAACCTTAACCAGGTCCGAGTACTTGAACGTGGCGATGTTTTTCTCCAAACCGCCCGCATTGCCAGGCAAAGTTGAGGGCAACTTCAGCGAAAGAGTTTTAATCTGGTGATACATCCGCGAACGCTTCTTATCGAATATCATCTCCTCTTCTAACTCCAGTTGGTAGAGGTCTTTATAGCGATAGGGAGCAGAAGTGGCAGGGGGTGGCGGTGGTGCCACGGCTACCGAAGAAACTGGAACCGTTTTGTACACCACTTTGCCGTTTTTCTTCACTGGCTTTCCTTTGCTATCCAGCACAGCTACGCGCTTGGTAGCTGGCTTTTTAGCTGCTGGTGCAGGCGAACCCCAACCATCGTCTACGGCTGCCTTTTTATTCTTGCCAGCAGCAGGCGCCGAGCCCCAGTCGCCACCGCCCGCGTCGTCGCTCGTTTGAGCTTCAATGGGGTAAGACATGTTAGCCAGCACCTCTTTCGAATTGAAAGTAGAGGTTACAGAATCGTTTTTGTAAGCCTGTAGCTCGCCGCGGTTTACAGCTTCTATAATGACCCGGGCAATTTCTTTACCATCCGAATACATCGGGCGGTTTTGCTTTTCGCGAAGGTCAATGGCCCGCCAAATAGTTTTGCGGAACATTTGGTCGGAAACCGGAATCTGCCGGATGGCCCCCGTCGTGGCAACGGACGTAGCCTGCTCCTGCGCCCGGCCCACCAGTGCAGCTGTGAGGGCTGCAACGGTAAAAGGCAATGCTTTGAAATAGCGGGTCATAAATAGAATCTTTTTAGAGCTAACGAATTAATTACCTTACTTATTGCAACGGAATATTAAACACGCGGGTCATGTTTACGTCCTCTACCTGACCTTGGAAGTTCTGGCGCTGCACACCTTTTACTTCAATGTATAGGCGGTCGCCTTCGCGGGCGGTATTGGCTAAGCTGCTCAAGTCGGCAGTCGGGCCATTTGCCGATACAGGTGGAGCAGCCGGGCGTTTGCCACGGGCCAGCGTTACTTCAAAGCGCGACACACGGTAGCGTGCATCGTCGGGCAGGAAAGTGGCAAAGCCAGCTTCCGGAATTGCCCGCATGTTGATAGACCGAATCTGACCACTAGGAGTTCCAGCTTTCTCGTTTGCCTCGTTGCCACCAATAAAGCACTTGATAGTTGGGTTCGGAATAGGACGAACCTTGAATACTTGCGAGCCAATAGCATTGCCGCCGCTGCTAACATTCAGCGTCACTTCGCGTGCGTTAGGCACGAGTGTTACCTCACCTTTCTGACCAGTGATAACCGATGCCCCTGAAGCCGAGAAAGCAGGTTGGTATTGAGCACCCAAAGCTGGAACCTGTACGCTGAGTTTGTTGCCACACTTATAATACAGGGCCTGCACTGAAGCCGACTGAATCTGCATTACTGGCTTAGTAACCGTATAGTCGATTTTCTTTACAAACGTGGTATCGCGGCCATTTTGGTTGATGCGGATAGTGCCAGTCCACGAAGCTTTAGCATTACCTGAAGCATCAAAGTTGCCAGGGCGAGCGGTGAATTCTACTTTGCCGTGGCCATCAGGACCAATAGACAGGGTAGAACCATTGTACGTCATGGTTTGCTTAAGGCCAGTAGCAGCAGCCGTCAAAAATAGGTCGGCTTTGTACTTTGTGCCAGCAGCTACGGTGTTCGACTCAGCCGATGCGAATGCACCCAGCTTATCAAATACAATCACTTTAGCACCTACTTTTTCAGCTTGCTTCTGCAAAGCATCAGCCTCGTATTTCAACACTTCTGTTTCCTTCTGGCTCAATACGGCCAAAGCAGCTACCAAGGGAGTATTTTCGAAATTCAGTTCTGCGAAGCTTTTGCTTTTTTGTTCGGGCTCTGTCACGCGGGCATCCTGCCGGGCATCGAGAGCCAACGGCTGTGCATCAGGCACAAATTTCTGGATGTACGAAGAGTAATCATTCAACTGCTTTTGGAGGGGGTAGGCCAAGCCATTTTTAGTGCCGCCGAGCATGGTGATAGCCACCTTGTCTTCTGCACTCATGTTCTTGTACTCGTTCTTGCCCTTATTCTCCGTAGCGGCCAATAGCTTTTCGCGAACGCTAGCCAAGTACTCAGTCACCTTTTTGGTTTCTGCCCGAATTTGCTCACTTTCTGCTAACACAGCGCGGTCAGCTGACGAATTGTGGTTCTTGGCTACTTCTGCCTGAATGCCTTTGATGGTGCCATCAGCAGCTTTATCAGTTTTAGCGTTAACGTCAGTAAGGCTATCGTCGATGAATTTAAATTTCAGCAGAATTGCTGAATTAACTTGGAGCGCCAGCAGAGCGGTTAGCACGAGATACATCATGCCAATCATCTTCTGCCGCGGTGTTTCTTTTCCGCCTGCCATCTGCTAGAGATATTGCTAAATTGTGGTAGTATAAGCGATAAAATAGTTCGTTCGCTTAGGCGGCCGAGCCAGCCCGCATGGCGTTCAGCATATTGCCGTACACACGGTTGAGCGAAGTTAAGTTGCCAGTTAGGTCGGCTACTTGAGCTTGCATATTTTCGGTGTCCTTACCTGCCTGCACCATGTTCTCCATAGCCTTGCCGAGCGTACCATAGAACTGGTTCATCGACTTGAGGTGGGTGTTAGCATCCTGCAACTCCATCTCATACACTGCATTCAGAGCACCGAGGTTTTTAGTTACATTCTGTACTTGCAGGTGGTATTCTTTAGCATCGTTCGTGGCGTTCGAGAGCGACGAGATAGCCTCTACCGTGTTAGAATAAGCTTTGTTGATACCGTCAAGCGATTGTGCAGCGGTACGCACTTTTTGCGTGTACTCGTCGGTAGCGTTAGTAGCATCACCGAGTTTGCCCAATTGAGCCGTAGTTGCACTGAGGCGGTTCAAGCCTTGGCCTAGGTTAGTGAGCGCTTCAGGGGTAACGTTCGCGTTTTTCAGCATATCGTCCAGCTTGCCGGTCAGGCCGTTAGGAGCAGGAGTCTTATCGCGGAAACGGTTGTCGTTAGTCGAAGGGTCGTAACCTTCGCTTAGCTCGGGATAAACAAGTGCCCAATCAGTTTCAGCTTGGTGGGGCTGGAATGCGCTTAGGAAGAAGATAACTGCCTCCGTACCTAGGCCAACCATCAGCATGACGTCGGCACCTTTCCAGTGAAGAATTTTAAACAGTGCGCCGATGATTACTACTGCTGCACCAATGCCGTACACTTTGGGCATTACATCGTCGTAGAGAAAGTTTTTCTTAACAGCCATTTGAGTAGAAGCTATTGTAGCTTAATTTAAAAAAGAGAAAAAGGATGAATTGGACTACAGGGTAAAAGTTAGTTGAGACGGCCATTGGTGCCCATGCCAATCTGAATCATGGAGCAGCGGAAACCAATGTAAGAACGGGCCGAATCTTGGTATTCAAAATTGCGGGTACCCGTTTCGAGGAAATATTGAATGTCTTTCCAAGAGCCGCCTCGCACAACTTTGCGGGGCTCGTTATCGTCGGGGTTCGTAGGGTTCAAGTCCCACACCACCGGCACCGAAGCTTCCATGTAGGCATCATCGCACCATTCCGATACGTTGCCAGCCATATCGTACAACCCAAAGTCATTGGGGAAGTAGGAACCTACTTCTGAGGTGTAAGCGTAGCCATCCGAAGCGTAATCGCCACGGCCAGGCTTGAAGTTCGCTAACATGCAACCTTTCGTGTTGCGTACATAGGGACCACCCCAGGGGTAGGTAGCACCTTCGCGGCCGCCGCGAGCGGCGTATTCCCACTCAGCCTCGGAGGGCAAGCGGAAGTTTGGGAGCGGGGCTTCGCCACGCTCTTCGTTAGTCGTGTTCTTGTATTTGGTGCGCCAGTTGCAGAAATATTTGGCAGCAAACCAATCCACCCCTACTACAGGATAATCATCGAACGCTGGGTGCGAATAGTAATACTCTAGCAACGGGTCACCCATGTGGTACGTAAAGTCGCGCACCCACACGGTAGTATCAGGATAAAGCTCCGTCTTAATATAGTCTTCCCCTAGTGCTTCAACCGAATCCTGCATAATGGCATTCACGAACTGACGGTACTCGTTGTTCGTGATTTCAGTCTCGTCCATGTAAAAGCCGGCGATAGTCACCTGCTTGTTCATGTTCACCATAGAAGCCGAAATATCCTGGTCGGTTTGGCCCATGTGAAAAGTGCCACCCGGGCACGGCACCATCCCGAAAGGAACTTCCTGCGGGTTGAAGATGGGCCGGTCTTCGGCTCCGACTAGGTCACCCTGGAAGTTTTTCGTAAAACACCCACCTAGAAGTACCCCCGACAGTGCGAGTAGAGGTAATACCAGAAATTTTTTCATAATAAGGAGAAAGAACTAATTTTATAAGTAGGCTTTGATTTAGGCAAGTTGTATTGACTGGCAAATCTACACTATTTCAAGCCGCGAAGCAATATCGCCTTGACACTCTGGCCACACTATTTTTCTGAACTGGGATAAAAACCCGTCCTACAAGCCTATAAAGGCTACTATTACTACGCTAATAAGTGCGATTAAATAAAATAATTGCTACCAAGCGAAAATTGAAAAATAGGATTAAAAGCTGTAGCGAGGGGTACGAATCGCAGGTCGAGTAAGCATGAGTGCTTTGGGCAAACGAAGCGACAGCATGATTTCGTGTGAGCTAAAGGCCCGAGCATCCTGATTAAAAGCAATGAAATCGAAAGCGTACCCAATGCGGTAGCGATTATCGGCTCCGAAGCCGTAACCAATCATTCCCGCAATCGATTCATCTTGGCGATAATTAAGTCCAGCCCAGAACTGGTCGTTGAGAGTAGCACGAACACCACCTTCAAAGGAATAGTTGTGCTGATTGTCGTATTTACTAGAAGCATCGTAGCGGCCTGGTAACACGGCTTTTACGAGCACCATGGGCGTGACCGTAACGCTGGAAGAAGCCTCGATATTGTAGCCCGCCGTGAAGTAAGCGTGGTTCTCACCTAAATACTGCGACGTATTTTGGTAGCCTACTATGGTAGGCTTGCCGTTGGCGTCTAATTTCACTGCTCCACTAGCGTCTGTAGCATAGCGGGCACTTTGTAGTGTGTACGTAGACCGGAACAGGTTATTGAGGCTCAAGCCTGCATAAAACTTGGGAGCTTCGTACCAGAGGCCAGCTCCAGCATCAAACTTGTGGTCGGAGCCACTTTCGGGTACGTAGGGGTCATTGAGGTCGATAGGTCGATACGAACCTTTGCTCAGGTAGGTGAAACTACCCTGCACGCCAATGCCTAATTGGCCGCGCCCCAGCTTAATGTGTTGCGAATACGAGAGCGCTGCGTTAGTAAGGTTTGTTACCCCAGCTTGGTCGTAGTAAACGGTAGCCCCTACCCCCCCGTTGGTGGCTAGCACGGGTATTGAGGCCGACACCATACCTGTACGGGGCGAGCCGTTGGCATCGCCCACGGTATTACCCAAACTTAGGTACTGGTAGCGGCCAATGACGTTTATTTCCGTTTGCCCTTTGATACCCGCATAAGCAGGGTTCAGGTACATGCCATTGAGGCCGTAGTGCGTGAACTGGGGCTGCTGCTGCGCATAGGCAGTGGTAGCCGCCACCGATAGCAGCGTGGCAAGTACGATTCCTTTCATAGAGACAAGGAAAGGGAAATTGATAGAGGAAGGAGCGGAAACGAGGGAGAACAACGTATGTTCAAATGTAGCTACTATTTTGCCGCAATGCGCCGCGTAAGGCAAAAAGGGTCGACCAGTTAATGTATCTGGCCGACCAGTAGTTCCGCTACCCTCACACTTAACTTGCTGCCTTGTCTTTGCCGGCTATTGCGCCGTTCTGTGCCCCATGCTGGCGGATGTAGGCTTCGATGGCGCCAGTCATGGACGGGGCGTTGGGCATAGGCGCCTCAATATCAAGGATGAGGTTGGCATCACGCACGGCCTTAGCGGTGGTGGGGCCAAAGGCCGCAATGCGGGTACCATCCTGCGTAAAGCCAGGAAAATTGACGAAAAGCGAGCTGATGCCGGAAGGACTAAAAAACGCCAAGCAATCGTATTTCACGTCTGACAGGTCAGACAGGTCACTGGCGACAGTGCGGTAAATAACTGCCTCCGTGAATTTGAGGTTGTTGGCCCGCATGAATTCGGGTAGGTCATCCTTCCGAATGTCGGAGCAAGGATAGAGAAACTTCTCTCCCTTATGCTTCTTGATGACCTCAAACAAGTCGGCCGCCGTGCGCAGGCCTACAAATAACTTGCGCTTGCGCAGCACAATGTACTTCTGCAAGTAGTTAGCCGTTTGGTCAGAAATACAGAAGTACTTCATCTCAGCGGGCATTTCAAGTTTAGCCTCCTGGCAGATGCGGAAGAAGTGGTCAACAGCATTACGGCTAGTAAAAATGACAGCCGTATGCTCTAGAATATTTACTTTTTCCTTACGAAACTCCTTGTAGGGCACTCCTTGTACATCAATGAATTCGCGAAAATCTACGCGAATGCCATACTTTTCAGCCAGCACCGAATAAGGCGAAACATCATTGGTGGGCTTGGGCTGGGTAACCAGGATACTACGAATGGGCTGGGCGTGCCGGTCCAGACCCGGCTGTACTGCGCTCTCGGCCATAGATATAGAAAGAAAAAAGTAATGCTAGAACTATAGAAGAAGTTGAAGCCAAGCCTACCTAAGCAGGGTATGTAAACACGATGAGTTTCAATAATACGGCCAGGGGCAGTACTTCGGTAGCACAAAGGTAAGCGAACAAATGAAGATTAAGCAGCGAGGCGCGTTGGTGCAAGGTGCGCGCCACGCGCAACACCGTAAGCGTGAGCAGCAGCAGCACAAACCCATTGGCTAGCCCAACAATGGGCGTCCAGTGGTCGTTCAACCCTAGGTAGAGCAGCAGCACGATGGGCAAAAGCAGCCCCAGCAGCAGTGTAGTGCGCAAAAACTCGCGGTAGTGCAGGTTTACCAACGGGCGCAGGTCGAAAATATAACTCAGCAATTCAACGAGGATATACTTGCCAAATATAAAAGCCAAGATGAGGCTGGTGTAAAGCAAGACCCGCATCACAATGGCCGAGTCGGGCACATTGAGCACTTGCTGTAGCAAGGGCAAGCTGCTAAAGTCGGTGTGTAGGGCCGTTAATAATAGCGCCAGTGAAAGCGAGAACAGCACTACTAACCCTAAATTGAGCCAGGTAAAGGCCGGCCGGGCCAAGAAGCTTTGAGGCTCGGCTGAAGAACCAAACAGCTCATTCACCTGAAAAATGCGGGCCAGGCCCGCTGGGTAGGCACTGCGCACCACTCCGTAGAGCAGGCCCAGCAGCAGCAGTAACACTAGCAACACGTTTTCGCTCTGGGCGGGGGGTAGGCGTAGCACTGCCCGCCCCGTCACGGCCGGCTGCCGCACTGTAGTGCGCGCTGCGACTGCCACTTCAGAAGTAAAGGTGCTCAGACTGGGATAGCCATCGGGCTGCCACACGGCCAGCAAATGCGGCCGACTAGCTGGAGCGGCTGCCGCCAGCGCAGCAAGGTCAATGGTGTATCTACCAGCTTTAGCGGCGGTAAAAATCAGTTGGTTATCTAGAAATAAGCTTAACCCCGGTGCCGCTGCAAAAGCCAGCTGAAAAGGCTGCCGAGGCAGCAAGCGCACCCACTGGTAGTAGGCATGGGCGGGCGCATGGTAGCCAGGCAGGTATAGAATAAGCCGGTTGCCGGTGGCATCGTGCAGCAGCCAGTTATCGGCTGACAGGCCGGGGGCAGCAGCGGGGGGTAGGGGCCGGTATTCGGCAGCCCTGGCAAGGTTACTACCTCCCCAAACAAGCAGGCTGACTAGCAGCCAACGTACTAGATGATGTGCAATACGGCCCATGCTCATCAATAGCCAATACTTACTCAGGAAGACGCCACCTGACGCCTGGCGGCCCGGCTTTGATACACGCCCAAAAACACGCTAAGCACGATTGAAACTGCTGCCAAAATACCCATCAGCAGCAAATTGCCAAGGCCAGAAAAGTTGATAACCACCAGAATAACCACCACGTTGAGCAAGCCCAGTAGTAGCACCGTGCTAATTTGGGAAAAACCCATGGCCAAGATGCGGTGGTGGATGTGGTTCTTATCAGGGGAGAAGGGCGAGTGCCCGGCCGCCATTCGCAGGATGAATACGCGCATGGTATCGAAAAGCGGCACAAATAACACCCCAAGCGTGACGGCCGGGGCCGCACTGCTGAATGGCTGGCCCGTCTTGTTACCCAGCTCAATAAACTGAATAGCCAAAATTGATACGATAAAGCCGCAAACCAGCGACCCTGTATCCCCCATAAAGATGCTGGCTCGGTGGAAGTTGTAGCGCAAGAATCCTAATATCCCGCCAATAAGGCAAACAGACACGAAGGCATAGTTGCTGAACATCGGCCCCCCGTAGCGGTAGAAGTAGTACCCAAACGTGCCACTGGTAATGAGCACGATAGTGCCGGCCAAGCCATCGAGCCCATCGATAAGGTTAATGGCATTGGTTACGCCCACAATCATGACGAAGGTGAAAGCATAACTTAATCCCACTGGCAACTCATAAATGCCTAGAATTCCCTGAAAGCTGGTTACGCGCACATCGGCCATAATCATCACTACCCCAGTAGCTAAAAGCTGACCCACAAACTTTTTAGCCACTGAAATACTCACGAGGTCATCCTTGAGACCCACGAAGAAGAGGATGATGCAGCCCGCCAGCAGTTCCTTTACGCCATTGCCCAACGGCGCAAAGATGGTAAGCGCCGACATAAAGCCTGCAAACACGGCTACCCCCCCCAACCGGGGCGTCAGCGACTGGTGCACAGTGCGACCATTGGGCGTATCGAGCAGGTTTTTGAGGTGGGCAATGAACACGATAGAAGGCACCGCGAACATGGCCACCAGCAGAGCCCATAGCCCCGCCAACCCCAGATAAATACTAAAATGGTTCATGAACGCGATTTCGTGGCGAGTGAAGCCTGAAAGAATACCTTACTGCCTGTTTACCCATGCAACACGCCGGCCCGGCCCGCCAGCAGGTCGAGCCGGCTTAGGTTGGCCGCCACAATAGAATCGGGTACAAACAGAAATTTTTTGTCGAAAATCTTATTGTTCAAGTAGTAGCTCACCCAATACTGATTGGTCAGGTGAAACACAGCGGGGTCAATCAGTTCGACGGGGGTAGCCGAATGTGGCCCAACTTCCTCGAAGCGGTAGCGCAGGGTAGACGTGCGAACTGCCTCACCCGAAGGCTGCGTGCCGTAGCCTTCAGCGCTGATGAGGACGTTTTCGAGCGCGAATTCATTGTTATTGAGCAAATACACTGTCCAAGTGGTTGGCTCATCAGGGTTGGCAGCTGCCTCGGCCTCAGCGGGCACAATGGCAATGGAAACACCTTCTACAGGGTCAAATTTAATATCTTGCTTCATAGCTAAGCAGGGGCGGGCGGCCGAAAACAGCCCTTAGGCAAGGAGATGAGCATCAAGCTGGTGGAGCAATTCGGCCAGCAGGCGCTCCTGCACTTCATCAAGTGATACAGCGTGGCCTACTTCGGCTTGCAGCGAGGTAACGGCCTTATCGGTAATACCGCAGGGCACGATGTAGCCGAAGTAGTTGAGGTCGGTATTTACGTTGAGAGCCAAGCCGTGCAGTGTTACCCACCGGCTGCAGCGCACGCCCATTGCGCAGATTTTGCGCGGGTTCGGAGCATTTTCTTCCCAATCGAGCCATACGCCGGTAAGCCCCGCAATGCGGCCGGCGCGCAGGCCATAAGTAGCCAACGTTTGAATGACCGCCTCTTCCAGCGCCCGCAAATACCAGTGGATGTCAGGCCGGAAGTTCTCTAGGTCGAGTACGGGGTACACCACGAGCTGCCCAGGACCGTGAAACGTAATATCGCCCCCGCGATTGATGCGGTGGAAAGTAGCGCCGTGGGCCGCCAGGGCGGCTTCGTCGAGCAATAAATGTTCGGGCTTGCCGCTTTTGCCCAGTGTATAAGTAGGTGGGTGCTGGCAAAACAGCAGGTGGTTGGGCGTAGCTTGGGGGGGTAGGCCAGCGGCTTCGGCCTGGCGGTTAGCCGCTTTGAGGACTACGGTAGCGGCCAGTAGCTCTTCCTGCAAATCCCAGGTGGGCACGTAGGGCACCTGGCCCAGGCGCTGCACCCGCACGGCCCGCTGGCTAGCCGCAGCTAGTGCTGGGGCTAATGGGGTAGCCGCAACTAGGGGGGTAGCACAGGCCGAGTAGAGGTCCATAGCGTAGCGGATAAATTAACTAAAGGATAGAAAACAACAGACTTTAGGCAAAGGTACTTCGCCGCACAGGCTTTAGCTTGCGGCGGCCTTTGTGGCTTTGGCACTATATAGCCAGTTTTTGCTAGCTTTAAGCTGCTAGCAAGTACTCATCAGCCTCTACTCATTCCTTATGCCGACTGCTGCGCACGCGCTGGGCCGGGCCGGCGAGGCCGCAGCGGCCAATTTCTACCGCCAAGCAGGCTACGAGGTCGTGGCCCAAGGCTATCGCTACGGCCGAGCCGAGGTAGATTTAGTAGTACGCCAGGGCACTACGCTCCTGGTTTTTGCCGAAGTAAAGACCCGCTCAGGGAGCCAGTATGGCGCGCCCGAAACCTTTGTGTCACCGCGCAAAAAGGAGCTGTTTCGCTTAGCCGCCACGCACTTGCAGGAGGAACTAGATTGGCGTGGCGATATCCGATTCGATATTTTGGCCCTTACACAACTGCGGCAAGGCTTTCGCCTTGAGCTGTTTGAAGACGCCTTTTATTAGGCCGTGCTACGGTGTGGGGCTGCCAGTTGAGGTGGGCGTTGGCGACACGGGCGGCGGTGTAGCAGCAGGCGGTGTAGTGGCCGGTGGGTGGTAGCCCGGCCGGCGGGGCTGCACCTTGCGCACGGGCGGGCGCGGGGCGGGCACACCGTGGCTACCGGGGCGGCGCGTATCCAGCTTGCTGCCAGCGGCATCAGGGTCGGGCTCACCGCGCTTGTCGAGGTTTTTCTCTTTGTCGAAAATCACCGTGCCGCCGTGGCTGTACTCGCGCACGAGCTCGGGCTCAGTTACTTCGGGCTCAAAACCACTCTCGCCGTACTGGTACACATAATGGCGATAGGTTTTGTAATCCCAGTAGTTGGTCCACTCCCCTACCCGGCGGCCGTTCTCAAAATGGCCAGTCCATTCGCGTTTGCCTTCCTTCGTAAACTTGGCATAATCACCTTCTAATTTGCCATTTACGTACGGCACTACTTCCTTCAGCATAGTATTGCCGGCGTCGTAGTAGCTGATGTTAGCATCGCGCGGGAAGCCCATTTCATAGTGCGTTTTTGCCGTGAGAGCACCACTTTTGGCGTCGAATCTTTCCCAGCGTAAATGGCGGGTACCAAGGGCGAAGTAGCCGGTTTCGAGCACCTTGTTGTTCTGCATTTTCTTGTAGGGGCCGTGCAGCACCTTATCATCGGCGGGGTCGAGCTCGCTGGTAGCTTTAAAAATGCGGTGCTTTTTGGGGCTGAAGTAATAAGCTGCCGGCGCCATGGGATTGGGCTGCTGGAAGGTTTTCAGGTAATAAAAAATCTCGATTATCTGATTTTTTCCCTTGGGACCTGACTTCACGTAGGCGCGCTTGATGCGTTCGCCCAAAAATATTTTTTTCTTTTTGCGCGGCTTGCGCTGAGCAGCTTTTTCCTGCTCTTTGGCGGCGCGCTCCTCAGCTTTAGTGAGCACGGCTTTGCGGCCAGCAGTGCTAAGTGTGGGCTGGCCTTTGCGCGCCGTAGTGGTCAGGCTGTCGCCGGCGGGTAGGGCCACCACCGTAGGGTCGTCCACCCGCGAGTTGAACGACACCATTTTGCGGGTGCAAGCAGCACTACATAAAAGCAACACCAGCAGCAGCGAGCCTACTGGACGCGGCCAAAAGCGAAGTAAAAGCATGGAATACAAATTTATCCGGCTGTGCAACGCAAAAATACCTTTTTTTGGTGCCCGCCTACCCCTACCCTCCGTGGCAGCAAGCAGTGAAGGCCAAGACCAATGGAGGGGAATAGGGCCTGCAAACACTGGCGGAACACTAAGCTAGCCCAGCGGCATTGAGCGCTATCCTATCACCGGCGACCAGGAGGCTCATTCTAAAACCTTGGCCACCAATCGGTCGGCCGCCGGCCGGCTGGTACGTGTTCACTGTGAGATGATGACCATCAACGAGCACGACTACTTCATCGCCAAATACTTCGGCCGGCTGGTCGGCGCGAAAAATGAGGCCCGTTTCTTCGCTCAGGCCTAGCCCTAGCAGATGGGGGTAGGCCAGCACCGCGTGCAAGAGCCGTGGGTAACGCGCGCGCTCAATAAAATGCTGGTCGATAAGCAGATGCGGCAGCAGGCCCAGGCCCGGTACCACGTCGATACCCCCGCTAAGTAAGCTGCGCCAGCCCCGGCCAGCTACCAGCATCTGTCCGCCTAGGGCGGAGGCGCCGGCGCTAGTACCCGCCAGCAAGAAGCTTGCATCGTGCTGGTAGCGTTCCCGGATAATGCCTAAGAAATCAGTGCCTAGCAAAAATTCGGTTAGGCGCTCTTGGTCGCCGCCGCTCATGAAAACCAGGCCCGCGGCACGCAACCGGTCAAGGGTAGCTGGGGCGTCGGCAGGATGCGTTTCGTCTACTTTCAGGTGGCCCACGTGGGGGCAGCCCAGACCGTGAAGTACTTTGGCGTAGGCGGCGTGCGTGCGGGCTGGGTCGTGGGTAGTAGCGGTGGTTAAAACCTCGATGGGAGCGGTACGCGTGGGTAGCAGGCCAGCCAGCAGTGCCAGCAAGGGAGTATCGTAGCCGCCGCCCAGCGCCACGATGGTGCCTTGCGGCGCAGCCGGAGCCAGGAGGTCGGAGGTAGCGGTAGTCAAAACGGTAGGCGAATGCTGGTGCAAAAGCGAAGTACGCCAAAAATGCGAGCTGCGCCGATAACCTGGTAGGTATTTGGGCTTAATTTTGTACCGCCACCTCTTATTGCCTAGCGAAACACTCACTTTTTTTGCCCTGCCTATGACCTCGCCCGAAACCGTGGACCACATCACGTCATTGATTCAGGAGGGCGAGTTTTTTAAGCTGAAAAAACTGTTGCGCACCTTCCAGCCGGCCGAGCTGGTCGAGCTTATTGAGGACGAGGACGAGCGCGAACAGCTCATTATTTTTCGGCTCCTACCCCTCATCCTGGCCACTGAGGTGTTTGAATACCTCGACCTGGAGGTGCAACGACACTTTCTCGACAACCTGGCGCAGGACAAGATTACTGACATCCTCAACGAGATGTCGCCCGACGACCGCACGGCCCTGCTTGAGTTTCTGCCCGCCAACTTTGTGGCCGAACTGGTGCAAAACCTTTCGGAGCCCGAGCGCCGGGTTACCCTGCAGCTACTGGGCTACCCCGAGTACTCGGTGGGCCGCTTGATGACGCCCGACTACATCGCCATCCGCGAGAACTGGACCATTCAGCAGTCTTTGGACCACGTGCGCCAGCACGGCGGCCAGTCCGAAACCCTGAACGTGCTCTACGTGACGGATGCGCGCGGCGTGCTCATTGATGATATCCGCATTCGCGAGTTTTTGCTGGCTAACCCCGCCACGCGCGTTCGCGATATCATGGACCACCGCTTCGTGCAGCTCACTGTGGACCAAGACCAGGAAGAGGCCATCGATATTTTTCGGCGCAACGACCGCGTGGCCCTACCCGTGGTGAGCGCCGACCAGGGCATCCTGCTCGGCATCGTAACGCTCGACGACATTCTGGCCATCCGGGAAGAAGAAGATACCGAAGATATCCAGAAGTTCGGCGGCTCCGAAGCGCTCGACGAGCCCTACATCACTACCCCCCTGCTGCGGCTGGTGCAGAAGCGCGCCGGCTGGCTGGTCGTCCTCTTCTTGGGCGAATTATTAACGGCTTCGGCCATGCAGTTTTTCGAAGGCGAATTGCAGAAAGCCATCGTGCTAGTTCAATTCATCCCCTTGATTATCAGTTCAGGCGGCAACTCGGGCTCGCAGGCAACTTCGCTCATCATTCGGGCCATGGCCCTGGGCGAGTTTACGCTGGGCGAATGGTGGCGGGTGCTGCGCCGTGAACTGGCCGGCGGCCTGATGCTGGGCGTCATTTTGGGTATTGTAGGCTTTAGCCGCATTGCCATTTGGCAAAGTATTTCGCCTATTTATGGGCCGCATTGGCTGCTGGTGGCGCTCACGGTGGGTGTGGCACTGGTGGGCATTGTGCTATGGGGTAGCATTGCAGGCTCGATGTTGCCACTCATCCTGCGCAAGCTAGGCCTCGACCCTGCCACCTCATCGGCGCCCTTCGTAGCCACGTTAGTTGACGTAACGGGTTTGATTATCTACTTCACCGTAGCGCTGGTAATGCTACGGGGCACGCTGCTTTAAGGCCTGCCACCCTTCTGCACCACGCAGGGGGTAGCAGCTTTGCGTTAGTCGTTCAGCTTCCGGCGATTAGCCTTCTTATCACTCTGGATTTTCTTACCCTCCAGACGCTTGCGCACAGCGCCGGCGCTGGGCCGGGTAGCGCGGCGCGGCTTGGGCCGGCGCAGGCTTTTTTGCAGCAGCTCGTAGAAACGCGCCAAAACAATTTCCTTGTTGCGTAGCTGGCTGCGGTCATCTTGCGCCGTCACAAGCAGAAAGCCATCGGCCGTGAGCTGGTTGGCCAGCTTTTCCAAGATGAGGCTCTTCTGCAAGTCCGTCAGTAGTTGTGACTGCTGCAGGTGCCAGCGTAGCTCTACGCGGCTTTCTACCTTGTTCACATTCTGGCCACCAGGACCGCTGGAGCGGCTGGTTTGAAATACAATTTCGGGCAGAAAGGCAGAAGCAGGTGGCAGCATTGTTTTAATAAGCAAAGAAAACAGGCGTGGAATTACTGAGTTGGCTTTCAGATTTTTAAGCCTGTTTTCTCTACTACTTATTCTTTTTCCAGCAGCATGGCGCCATACGAATAGCCGCCGCCAAATACCGTTACAATCACCTTATTACCCGGTTGGAGGGTGCTCCATATTTCGGCTAAGCCGATGGCCGAGCCTGCGCAACCCGTATTACCTAGCCGCTCGATGTTGTTGACGGCGCGGGCTGGGTCTAGGCCCAGTTGCTTGGTCACGTTGGCCGAGATGCGGAGGTTGGCTTGGTGCGGTATCAGGTAGGTTAGGTCGCTGACAGTCATATGGTTTTTATCCAACAACTGCTGCGTAATGCGCGTCATGTATGTGCAAGCTTGCTGAAACACGTCGCGGCCGAAGGGCATCACAATGCCTTTATCTACGGGCTTGAGGGTCACAGCCTCATCAGCTTTGCCCACAGGCGCTGCGCCACCAGTCAGCACCTGAGTCACGCGCAGGTCGCCGGGCGCAAGCCGCTCCTTAGTGAACAGTAGCGCCGCCGCGCCATCGCCCCACAAGTGGCCAGCCATCGTGTCTTCCTCGTTGTTGTAAGCCGTGTTATGTTCGGTTACTACCACCAGCGCCTGGCTGGCTTTGCCAAGGGCAAAATAGCCTTCTACTATCTCCACCGCGTTGAGCAGTGACGAGCACGCCGACGAAATACTTACGACCGGTATCTCGTTGACGTTCAGCTCGCGCTGCACCGCGTGGGCCGCCGTGTAAATAGTGTCGTGGGGCGTGTACGTGCCCGCCACAATGCAGTCGATACCCGCAGGGTCGAAGTGCGGCAGCTCGGCTAGTAAAGCATGGGTAGCGGCCACGGCCATGGTGTTGGCGTTCTCGCCGGGCCCGGCCTTGCGGCGCTCCCGGATGCCGGTGCGCTCAATTATCCAATCGGAAGCCAGCCCATTGAGGCGGGTAAAATGTTCGTTCGTAACAACGGCCGCCGGTAGGTAGGCGGCCACGTGGTGAAGGTACACGCAGCGGGTAGTGGGTGAGAAAATATCGGTGCAAAGGTCCGGCTAACAAACGTTAGGGGCCGAATAAAAGCGGTAAAAGCCGGAATCTTATACGTGTTTAGTAGCGCTTAGCAGCACCACGTACTAGCTATAAGCTGCGGGGCGTTGGCACCGTAGTTGCCTTAGCCTCGCTGGCTTTCTATCTATTCACTTATGATGCATGTACGTTTTTTTCGGCTAGGCGGGTTGCTAGCCTTCCTGTTTGCCCTGGCGCAGCCAGCCGCGGCCCAGAAGTACAATACGGCGCTGGGCGCGCGCTTAGGCGGTGGTAATTACGGCCTTACACTTCAGCAGCGAGTAGCTTCCCGAGTTACCATCGAAGGCATTGCTGGGCTGGGCGAGCGCGAGTACAGCGGCACTGTCCTGGGCGAGTACCACTTTGGTATTCTGGGCCCTAGCCTCAATTATTATTTCGGAGCCGGTGGCCACTTGGGCCACAACAAGGATACGGGCGATTTTGGGGGCTTTGATGGCTTGGTGGGAGTCGAGTATAAAGTGGCCTTCCTACCCGTAGTGCTCAGCTTCGATTTCAAGCCTACCCTCGAAATACACAGCGACGACTATGCCCGCTTCCCCACGGCTTTTTCTATTCGCTACGTGTTCATCAAACGCAAAAGCGGTCTGCTTGAGCATTTTCGAAACTAACGGCTCGCTACCCCCTGAAACGAAGAAGGCCCTTAGCACAATGCGCTAAGGGCCTTTTTTTGGTGGCAACAGTTGGGCCCGCACCCCGCGATTCAGCCAGATTCAAACCACTACTAAAAGTGCCTTCTGGATGCAGTAGAGCCGTTTTCTACTCGCAAGCTATCTAGCTAAGTCGGGATGGTATAAAGATTAATCGGGCGGTTTGTCCCCCGGTTGTCCCCTAAGCGGGGGACAGGGTGTAGTTTTAGGACCGCATCTCTCCCACCCTATGCCCTCCGTTTCTTTTCTGCTCAAAGAGCCCAGCGCTACCAAACCTACGCCCATTTTCGCCTTCTTGAGTTTCGACGGGCAGCGGGTCAAAATTTCTCTCGGCCTCAGCGTGCTGCCTAAGCAGTGGCTCAAAAGTGAGCAGCGTGCGCAGGTACGGGGGTATCCAGACAACGGCACCTTAAATGATGCCCTTGACCTAGCTGAAGCGCAGCTTATAAAATGTTATGGCTCATATCGGACGAAAGGGCAGCTACCCGACGCCGAATCGTTACGGGCGGCAGTAACACCAGTGCCAATAGAGAAAGTAGCTCAGGCGGCTGCTATGAGCTTCTGGGAGCATCTTGACGAGTGGGTAAGCCAGAAGAAAGCTGCTGGCCTGCTCAATACGGCTCGCACCTACGCTACAGCAGCACGTCATCTACGCGAGTTCGCCAGCGCCCAGCGCTACGGCGTGGATTTCGACACTATTACTTCTCGCTTTGGAGAGCAGTTCACAGCCTACCTCGTCGGGCCGGCCCACTTGACGGATAACACGGTCAGTAAAATTCTGACGCGCGTCAAGCTCTTTATGAAATGGGCAGCTAGCCGTGGGCTGCACACCAATACTTTTTACCCCAAACTGACTTGGTCCCGCCGCGAGCCCGACGTGATGACACTCACGGCTGACGAGCTGCACCACCTGGCCACGCTGCCCCTGCCGGCCGGCGGCTACCTCGACAACGCCCGCGGGCTATTCGTTTTGAGCTGCTACACGGGCCTGCGCTACTCAGACCTGGTGAGCATTCGGGCCGAGCACGTGCGGGGCACTAGCCTACGCCTAGTGATGCACAAGACAAAGGATATGGTGACAGTGCCCCTGCGGCCTGAAGCGGCCGCGCTCGTCGAGCGTATGGTGTCGGGTGAGCTACGGCCAGTGGCCAACCAGGTGCTCAACCGATTTTTAAAAGAGCTGGGCCAGCGCGCCGAACTAGCGGTGCCGGTAGAAGTAGTGCGTTACCGTGGCGGCCGGCGCGAGAGTGAGACGCTGGCCAAGTGGCAGCGCTTGACCTGCCATACCGGCCGGCGCACGTTCGCTACACTAGCGCTGGAACAAGGCCTGCGGCCCGAGCTCGTGATGAAGATAACTGGGCATAAGAGTTGGGCCAGCTTCAAGCGTTACGTCAACATCACGGCCGATGTGGTGAGCAAGGAGTTTCACCGGGTGTATGGGAGTGCTAGCTAATAACTAAATCCAACTTATTTTTTGCATTAATAGCGTAACCTAATGAATGACGCATGGGATACCTTAGCTGGCTTCGAATCACGCGACTTGATTAGTCGCCATTTCAAAAAGCGCCATGGCATTGAAGCCAACGCCGGCAAAATACGCGAAATCGCTTCTTCTTTTACACAGGGAAGAGAATACTTTACTAGTGCTATTGCTGCAAATATTGCAGTTAAACCTTTGCTTTTATATTATGGTGTTTTGTCTTTAAGCAGAGGATTAATCCTGTTCTTATCTCCCAATCTTAGAGAAACATCACTAAAACCATCCCACGGACTTGAAGTCACTAACTGGCAATCATGCTTAGCAAACAAGGATTTTGCAAGTTTAGAAATCCGTGTTGGCAATGGCACTTTTTCAGAATTGTTAACTGCAGTAAAAAACAAAAGCTATTTCAGATCGAATACAAGTTTTGTTAATTGGGGAATCTCATTTGAACAACCAAAAGAAGGCGAAAAACTTTCTTTCTATGCGCTTGCTTCTGGATTTCCGGATTTGCATCGCGAACTCGCAGCCTGGAGTAACATGCCTTACGAACGCCTTGGTCTTGAAGGATTTAAAATCGATAAACCCAATAGCAAGTATGTAATAACTGTTTATGGCGGTGATTCTAAGCACAGAGCTATTGAGGCATGCTTCCCCACTGAGGTATTTCATAATAAAGAAGTAAGCATTTCAAAAAATATTACAAGTATATTCTTGCCATTTCCACTCATACATTACCCTAGATTTGTCTATTCGTTTAATGGTTCATTCAGCGAAATTGGGCACATCAATATTGTTGATTATTTACCTAATTGCGAAAGCTTATGTGATATAGGCCAGTTTTATATGGCAGCTTATATTCTTGGAATGATGTCGCGATACTTTCCCACTACTTGGATTTCGTTAGGAAGAACAGAAAAAGGAGATGTAATATACCCCTTTATTTTGAAATTAATAAAGTATATCCAAAGGTACTTTCCTAAAATAGTATTAGACCATCTGGATGCACCATATGATTTCGAATCAAAGAGTAATGCAAATAAGGAATAATTAATTTTCAACCTGTTAGCCGCAAATATCTCAAGCCCCCAAATAAATTATTGAAGATGGGCAATAAAAGCAAGCAGCAGCATACTGTACCACGCACCTATTTGAAGCACTGGAAAATTTCAGATGCAGAAAGCTTTGTTTATGCAATTGATTTCGCAAGAAAGCCAAGGCCAGTTGTAGATCGATTTGGTCTAAATGACAGTGTATTTAAACGGGACAGATACTATAATGATAATACGTTCATTCACCCGTACGCTCTGGAAGAAGCATTTTCTAAATATATAGAACCAGAATATGAAAACATAGTCAATGAAATAAAGGAGGAAAATGTTATCACGCAAACAACTAGAGAAAAAATAATTTTTTGGCTATATACTACAAAAATGCGTAATCCTGTGATGCGAAATAACCATGAAAGGATTATTCATTTCTTAATGACTACTAAAGCAAGATGGGGCGGGCGGCCCCTTGAAGCAGACGAAGAGCAGGCTATTAATCAATACTCTAAAGACTTAGCCAAGAAGATGCATTTGGGAGCACTTGTAGATGAAAATGACGCTAAAGATTTGTCTGATTTATTTCTTCAAACTATGAGTGCGAAACGTTGGAGAATTTTAAAATCACATTCGCTTTACAATTTTTGGACAAATGATAATCCTGGATTTTCGCCTAATGTGGATGAAAGATTTGCTATAGATAGGCCATACCATCATTGGTTTGAGCTAAATGCTAAAGGCGTTATGTTCTTCCCGTTATCTCCAAAATATTGCTTAGAAATATCTCCTTTTACAGAGGGCACACCTTTAGAAGTAAATGCCCTAACAATGCATATTCCTTACACTGAAGCATCTCTTACCTATATAGATTATATTAATAAAGGTGTTTTTTACACACGTGATAGATTTGTCATCTCAAATAATAAACAAATTTTAGAAAGCTGTATTAGATAATATACAGTGGGCTGCTCTAGCACTTGAGCTACCGACGTGGGGAGAAAGAGCGGTAAATGAAGAAGGCCACCCCATCGGGTGGCCTTTTATTATAGTTGGCTTTTTTTTAGATAGCTCTTAAGACTTTCCTTCAGCTTGTCGAGCATTGGCGTAACCGGTTGGCTATCGCGTTCACGTCGCTTTTTCACAATTTGCAGTGCTCGCTCAGGCTTACCTAGGTCTGGCACCCCGAAGAAGTTGGCTAAAGTGGCCACGGCCTTCGCCCGGCTGGAGGCTTTCACATATCCGGCCTCAATAAGCGCATAGGCCAGCTCAGTAAACTCAACCTTGGTGCCGAGCCACTCTAACTGCTCGTCTGCTGGTAATGCTAGCTGTGGCTTGGGAGCGTCGGACTGCTGTGCCAGCCGCTGGAGCTGCTCCTGCGTCCACTCGATAGCCCTGTCTACCTGGGCCCGCTTCGTCACCTTGCCTTCCGTAATAGCATCCTGAAGAATATCAAGTATGTACTGAAATTCTCGCTGAGTATCAAATCCGTCTAAGTCGATTAGCAGCCGCTCCGACCACTCGGCCACTTCCCATAGTGGCCACGATTCTACCAGCGATACCCACCAGGCTTGAAATTCATCGCTGAAAGGGATGTTACGGCCTTCAATCTGTGCTTGCTGGGCTACCTGTTCCCGAAAGGCAGTGTACTCTTCGGTTGAGCGTTCAGCTAGTGTATTCCATTCCTCGACAATTGCATCTAATAACTCGTCACCTTTCAACTCCCACAATCGGCCGCCAATGAGTCGAATAACCGCCCGGTCCTCTGCTTCCTGGTTGGCCAGTTCATTAGCGTAGGAGTTGGTTTCGTGCTTCCAAAAGCCGTTGGGCTGCGCGCGGGGGTAGCGTGTGTTCATGACTTTTTATCCTTCTCTATTTCCTGGATTAGGAGCATGCGCAATAGAGTCGAAAGGTTCGAGCCTCGCTTCTTAGCAAGTGCCTTGCCTGCATCCGCTAACTCAGGGTCAATGCGCAGATTTATTAGAGTTTTGGGAGGTGTTGCATCTTTTGTCATGTCGCAAATGTACACACCTTTGTAAAGACAAAAAAAGTTTTTTTCTTTACATGTTTCTAGTGTTTGTAAAGTTTTTGTCTTTACATTTGCTAAAGAAAAAGGCCACCCCCGGCAAGGGATGACCTTTAGAACTAGCAACTGGGCCGGCAAGCCCTATCACCAATCACACACCCAAAGTTAATGAACTACGCAGAGAAAGAACTGCGCGAGGCCATGGCGTACCTCGACGAGGCCCGCGCTAACCTCGCCGCCATTCAGGCCATTCAGCGCGCCTTACAACTGGGCGACCCGGTACAAGTCACCTTCCGCTCGACGCGGGCCACCGTGACCGCCCTCACACCCGGCAAGGCCAGCGAGAAGCTACTGCTCAAATTGGAGGACCAGGCCACTGAGCGTGTGGCTAACCTGGAAAAGCAGGAAGTGTACTGGTGCCAGGAAGTGGCACACATGGACAAGCAGCGCCAGCTCAACCTTGCCCTGCGCGAGGAACCTAGCAAAAGCCTGAATGACTTTCGGGCTGAGGAGGAACAGGCTGTGCAAGGCGCCCGTGACGCACACGCTGAGCATCAGCGCCAGCAAGGCCTAACCGCTCCTATTTCCTCACCAGCCTAGTAGCGAGGTCGGCAATAAGGCGCTAGCAGTCTGCTACTTGCATCAGTAGGTAACCCAATATACACCAATTTTTGCCCAAAAAGCGTAAAAATGCAAAATAATCGCATTGATATACAGCGCTTTACGAAAAAGAAAAAAGTATTTTTGGGTGTACCAATGGTATAGTATAGCGAATAGAATTTACGCCTTTTGTCCCTTTGCAGCAGCAACACAGCAACGCATTGACATGGCAACTACCTCTTCATTATCAAAGGACTACGGCGCACTATTAGACGCCATGCGCCTTATCGTTCGGCAGGAACTGAAAGGCTACTCTGTGCAGGGGCAGCGCCTGCCCACGCCCTCACCACCTGACCAGCCGGAAGCTGACCAGGCGCTGAATTCTCGGCAGGTGGCCACCCTGCTTGACATCAGCCAGCCGCACGTGTACACGATGATGCACCGCGGCGAGCTGCCCACACACAGGCGGGCCGGACGCTACTTCTGGAAAAAGTCGGAAGTGATGGCCCTGCTCCAGCAGCAGACCTTTCCCCGAATGGCTTCCAGCCCACAACTGGCTACCTCACCTGCTTAGCCAATTGTTCCATGCAAACCATCATTACCCAGGGCGTGGCCTACCAGCAGCTACTCGACGATATGCGCGCCATGATTCGGCACGAAATGACGCAGGGTCAGCCAGCAGTTGGCATGGCCCAGCAGCCGGCGGCTGACGAGCTGCTGACGGTGCAACAGGCGGCTGAGTTGCTCGACGTATGCGTGGCTACCGTGCACGAATGGAAACGACGCGGCGTGCTGGCGTTTCGCAAAATTGGCGGCCGTGCCTACCTCAGCCAGGCCGATGTGTTGGCCGCGGGTAGCCGTGAACAACGCACGACGAAGCCTAGCCGCCCCAAGGGCAAAAAGCCGGCTTAATACTCCTTCACACTGTGGGCTTTACACGCCGCCGAATGCTTCGGCCTGGCTACGCCTATGCCTACTAATTCGCTCTTTCCTATGCCCGCCAGTTCAGCTTCTATTCCCAAACTAGACCATGCTAGTCACGCACTACGCCAAGTGTTGCTACGCCTCGACCACTATGCCCAAAGCCAGGTGCAACGGGCCACTACTGGCACTAGTCATACTGCTGCTAAGCTAGCGCACCTCGGTGACCTGCAAGCGCTACTTGCAGCCGTAGAGCAGTACGAGCAGGTAGTCTTGACGTGCTTGCCACCAGGGCCCGTGGACGTTCTGTCTCTGACACCTGCCGAGCTACTAGCCTCCCGCGAATCTGACCCCGTGTATCGCCTAGGCTGGGTGCGGGGCCACAAGGCTGGCATAGCACAGGCGCAACGTGCCACAGCGCCCGTGCTCACAGCCTACGCTCAGTATGCCACGCTGCCAACCTCAACAGTAACGCCGCCCTCGACACATACTGACTTGGTGCAGCGCGTACGCGCTTTCCTAGCTCAGCTTATGCAGCGCCAGCAGGCCAAGATTAACTCGACGAACACCTGGCTTTATGGGAATGACTGATGGGCTCGGCAGCTTTGCCAAAGTGCTAGCGGGCGCTGCCGAGTCACCGCAGCAGAAGGCTGCCTCTCGGCTAGCTAGCCTGCTCGCCCTCAGCCAGCAGGTGCGGGTCGCCACCGAGCAGCCGGTGACGTTTCGCCCCGCACTATTCTGGCAAGACGACGAGCCCGTTATCTGGCCCCGCACGGTAAACTTGATTCAGGGCCAAACGGGCGTGCACAAAAGTCGCGTAGCCGAGCTTTTCGGTAGTGCTGTACTTGCGCCTGGTGCAATGCGCGGCGATGACTTAGGGCTAGAGTTTCGGCCCGCTGCTGGCGAGGCATACCGCCTGCTTTACATAGATACTGAGCGCAACACGTCTGACCAGCTGCCTTACGCTATCCAGTCGCTGAAAGCCCGCGCTGGCTATGGCTTTAAGCAGCACCCACTCGACCTCGACTATACCTCGCTTGTAATGTTGCCGCGGGCCGAGCGCTTCCCCGCGCTTGCTGACTACCTAGCACACCACCGCGCAGGCTTCGAAGGGCACCTGCTAGTTATTCTCGACGTGCTGTCCGACTGCGTAGGTGATTACAACGATGTAACCGCCTCGCTTGGCTTGATTGACTTGCTGAACGTGGCTGTCAATGAGCATGATGCTACCTTCTTAGCTGTTATTCACGAGAACCCAGGCAGCACCAGCAAAGCCCGCGGACACCTAGGCACGGAGGCTAGCAATAAAGCTAGCACGGTGCTGCAAGTCAGCTTTGTGAAGGAGGGAGGCAAGCAGACCGACCTTATTCAACTGCTGTATCTGAAGCGCCGCTATGCTGCGCCTGGCCTGACTTTCTTCGCCATGTTCGATGAGGCTACGCGGGGACTAGTGCAAGCTGATATAGACTTAGCCGATGTGCAGGCAATGACTAAGCCCAGTGGTGCACCTCGCAAAGCATCACCAGCTACAGTATTGGCCCTATTACCGCATTTACTTGCTGATAAGCCTCTACCAGCAGGAGAACTAGCTACAGCTCTAGCTATTCGACTTTCAATTGGTAGCCGCACAGCTAAGACCTACCTAGCTGAGCTGGTAGTGCCAGGAGCTGGCTATATAAAAGACAACGCGGGGCGCTTGTGTCAGCTTTCAAAAGTCAAAGCTCCTAGTGGCCCAGCTGTACTCTATACCCTTGAACCGGTAACCAATACGCCGCCCTAGTGTGCAATAATGCAAAAGGGGCAAAAATGCCCTTTTGCATTATTGCACACTAGGGCGCTACGGGGGCAGTGTGCAGTAGTGCAACAACCCCTTATAAGGGGGTTGCACTATTGCACATTGCACACGGCCGCACATTTAAAAAGCCAGCAATTGCCAACCTACTTTTTCACCCTTTTTTCCTAATCCCAATCCCATGCTTACCCAAGCTGAAAACCAAGCCGCCCGCCGGGCTGCTACCGACTTCCTGACCGAGGCCACCGCTTACAAGGCCTTCCTCCAATCGCACGACCTACCCCTGTCGCTCGATACTACCAAGCTGCTCGACATCTACCGCGGCCGCCTGTTTGAGCAATTGCTAGCGGCTGACACTGGCCTACAGGCCCGCTACGACATGGCCCGCACCAAGGAGGGCAAGGAACGCATTCAGACCGACACCATGGCCGGCATCAGCCTCAAAGGCCACGAACTGCCTGAGCAGTTAGCCGAAGCCATGGCGGAGCTGGAGGTGGCCTATCAGACCGTGCCACAGTTAAACGATGTTCCCCACGTCGCATTGGGACAACTAGTTGGCTATGGCCTCGACTACGGCAGCTACCTCGACCGGTATACCATGAACTGGGAGGGTAAAGAGCATGCGCGCGCCCACTTTGAGCAGTTGGCCGCGACGCTGACGCAGTGGCGCGAACTGGTAGTACGCATGAACATTGCGCCCAGCTCACTCAATGAAGTGGTCGAGCGCATTATCAGCGTTTTCCCGCAGCAGCTCCCGACAAAGGGCCCAATTGCCATCGATGAAAAGAGACTCTACTCTCATCTGAGCTACAACCCGCAGCTGCTGGAGGTACTGCCCGACGCCGCTTAGTCGAGTCCGACACGCCGCCCGCCAGGCTGACGGGCGGCGCTGTCAGGTACCCAGTTAGCCACGACAATCAACCCCGTCAGTTCGTCAGCCTATCCATTTTCCGCCTATGCTTACCCCCGTCGCTGTCAACTCCCCCCGCCACCTCTCACCCGACGCCCCCGCCTGTCATCCGTGCCCTATGCTAGCCACGGTGCGCACACCCGTCAGCAGCCTCTTTCAGAACCGGTTTAACGCCTCTCACGTGCTGCGAGCAGCCCAGCGCTGTGCTGAGGTCGCGCAGGAGCGCCCCAGCTGGCCCCAGTCACGGGTCCGGGCAACTATCGCGCGGGAGCTGAACGTGTCTACCACGCAACTGCGCTACCTGCTACGCCAAGCCGCTGCAGGAGAGCAGCCGACCCCCGACGCTGACGCCCCGTCACTGGCGGCCTGACGGAGCCTCGTCAGCCTATCATAACCGGAATAGGTAATGTATTTTTTATAGAAAGCCACCTACCATTTGAACGTCGTTAAGTAGCGTGTACCTCCTTACCTTGCAGGCTCACCAACAACCCTTTGTTATGCTTGAACAACAGCAGTTAATGAGCCTTTTCGCGGCCCTGTCAGATGCTATTTCCGCTCACGAGAATGCAAGCGACCGCGTTAAAGGCACTGAACAACAGAAGCCCAAAAATGTAGATACTGCCAACTACATTGCCTACAAAGAATTAGAGGCAGCAAGCGCATGGCAAGCAAGGATGGACGCCGCTATTGCCGAGTTGACCGAGAAGGAGGTAGAATTAAGAGAGACCCAAGGGCAAGTGTTGGCTGCTTTACCCGAAGCCGTGAAGAGACGGATTGAGAAGAATATCCCGGTTATTATAGGTGAGGGTAATAAATTTTTGGGACTGTACCAGCGAGGTAAAGAGCTGGCTGTTTTAACCGACCAGCACGAGCAAACTTTGTACAGCAAAATATTTAGCTACTACCAACAGCCAGCCAGGGAGAGAGGCAGAATTCAGGGAATGATTGAGAACCTCTATTAGCACTTTGCGACAAAGCCCCGCGCCCACCTCGGCCGGGGCTTTTTTGTGCCCGTTACCCTGACCTGCGAGCCGTGGGCTACATCCCGTTACGCTTTTCGCAAGTCCGTTACGCTTTTGGCCCTGGCTGCTTGCAGCCCGTGAGCCCGTGTCGGGCTTTCGCCGCATGACACAGGAGACAAAAGGAGACACCCCTACGCGCACACACGCGGGGCTTCCACTGCCCACCTGGCAGGCGGGCTTCCTAGCTGCGCTGGCTACGTCGGGCAACATCAGCCAGGCCGCGCGCGCCGTGGGTCTGAGCCGCGGCCACGTCTACCGCGTGCGGGCCGATAACCCCGGCTTTGCCAGCGAGTGGGACGAGGCCGTAAAGGTGGCCACCGACGCGCTGGAGGAAGAGGCGCGTAAGCTGGCTACCGGCTACT
The DNA here is from genome assembly GCF_009755225.1 of Hymenobacter ginkgonis. Taxonomy (GTDB): domain Bacteria; phylum Bacteroidota; class Bacteroidia; order Cytophagales; family Hymenobacteraceae; genus Hymenobacter; species Hymenobacter ginkgonis. The sequence goes on along the minus strand of NZ_WQKZ01000002.1, from coordinate 720,585 downwards.
ACCGCAGCTACAAGTTTCATCAAAAGACCGGCGCGCCGCTGCGCTTTCCCGAAGGCCACCCGCAGCAGGGCCAGCCCTACTATGAAGTAGTGGTGCAGCCGGGCGTGCTGCATACGCTGCTCAAGGCCTACCGCCCCGAGCTATTCGGGGACAAACTGCGCCTCGACACGGGCAGCCAGCTGCCCCGTTATGACCTGACGCGCCTGAGCCCCGACGAGCTGGCGCTGCTGGAGCAGCTCACCGCCAAAGCTAGCCCTGCCCCGCAGCCATGAGCCACACCCTGCACGACGCGGCCGTGGCCGAGCAGTGCCGCCGCAGCTTCTACCGCTTCTTTCAAGAGTTTTGGGAAACCATCGAAGCCGTTGACTTGCAGTTGAACTGGCACATGGAATACCTGTGTGGCCAGCTGCAAGAGGTCTACGAGCTGTGGGCCGCCAAGCAGGCCCAGCCCAACATGCTCGTCAATGTGCCGCCGGGCACCAGCAAGAGCACGACCATCACGCAGCTCTTTCCCGCCTGGCTCTGGCTGCAGCAGCCCAGCATTCGCGTCATCAGCAGTAGCCACGCGGCCCCGCTGGCCATCAGCCACAGCGTCAAGACGCGCCTGTGCCTGCGCAGCCCCAAGTTTCAGCGCCTCTTTCCCGGCCACATCGAGTTTCAAGATGATCAGGACGGCAAGACCGACTACCGCACCACGGCCCTGGGCCAGCGCTACAGCACCAGCACGGGCACCGGTGGGGCCATCGGTAACCACGCCGACTTTATTCTCATTGATGACCCGCTCGACCCGCAGGCCGGCGCTACGGAGGCGGGCCTAAAGGCTGCCGAGGCGCACCTCAAGACCCTCACCACCCGCAAGACGGACAAGGCCCGCACCGTGACGATTCTGGTGATGCAGCGCCTGCACGAGCAGGACCCCGCGGGCCTGTGGCTGGCCAGTGGGCGGCCGCTGCGCCACATCTGCCTACCAGGTGAGCTGACGCGCGACGCCGCGGGCAAGCTGGGCCAGCAGGTGCGCCCCGCCTGGCTGCGCGAAGAGTACGAGGAGGGGCTGCTCGACCCGGTGCGCCTACCCCGCTCCGTGCTAGTCGACCTAGCCACGGCGCTGGGCTCTTACGGCTACGCCGGCCAGGTGCAGCAGTTGCCCGCCCCCGACGAGGGCGGCATTCTGAAAAAGGCGTGGTTCCGCTCGATGAGTTGGGGCACTTTCATGGAGACCGTGACGGGGGCTGACAAGGCCGTGTGGCACGGTGACGCCGATACAGCTTACACGGATAACCAGCAGAATGACCCCAGCGCGCTGCTCGTGAGCTGCTACCTGGGCCAGACGCTTTATGTGCGCTACGCGGGCGAAATGTGGCTGGAGCTACCCCAGCTCAAGAAGCGGCTGCCGCAGTTGTTGGCTGAGCACCGCGCCGCCACTGGTCAAAGCAAGCTCTACGTCGAGCCTAAGGCCAGTGGCAAAAGTGTGGTGCAGGAGCTGCGCAGCCTGACGCAGCTCAACGTCGTCGAGGCCCCCACGCCCGACGGCGACAAGCGCAGCCGCGTCAACACATCGGCCCCCTTTATCGAGGCCGGGCGCGTGGTGCTACTAGAAGGGGCCTGGAACGAGGCCCTGGTGAGCCAGGCAGCTAGCTTCCCCGCGGCCGCCCATGATGACATACTCGACTGCCTGACACAAGCTATCCGCCGGCATTCGGCACCCGTGCACCACGGTCCTGGTGTGTACCAAACATTCAAACCACTCACATGACGCTGACCTTGCAACATACCCCGCAGGCCTTCCCTTGGGGGTCTATGTACTACGCCCTCTACTCGCTTGTCGGTGATGAGCGCATTCTGGCCGACGTGACCGAGAGCGCCACCAATCGGTTTAATCTGCTCATGGCTGAGCTGGGCTACCACCTACACCCGCTCTGGCTCGACCAGACCGACACCTACCCCGCGCCGCCCGAGTGGTGGGCGAAGGTGCTCCAGTGGAATGCCAGCTCCCACGACCCTAGCAGCGAGCTAGCGCCGCCTGTCATGGCGTTGCTGCTGCACCTGCCTTCCCACGCGGTCGGGGTGAGCATCACGGCCAAGACAGGCCTGCCCGTCGTGGTGTTCGACCCGACCAAACCCGCGCAGCAGGACTTTGCCACGCTGGCCGACTTTGTGGCCTCGCCATACGGTCGGTGCACGCAGCTCTACGAGGTCAGCCTGGGCCAGGGGCTAGACTCTTTTACGCCCGTCTTTGGGCCAGGGCTGCTGGGCGTGCGGCCCACGGCACGGCTGGCGTGGGAGGCGACACGGCGAACGCAATAGGATAACCCCATACGGGCGCGACTGGTCTAGATATTTGCTCGCACCAATTTGTCAATGCGGGTGCTTAATAAATTTTTAAATGGCACCCCATCTGATTCTTTCCCATTTTCCATAACCCATAGGTATGTCAAATCAACAGGTACAGCCTGGTACTTCGACTCTCCTCCAATAGGTCTAGGTTCTTCGCCAGGAACGTAGCCTACTGCTCTTATACCATGACGCACGGCCTCCGTTGTCAGATTAGACTCCCAGTTGGCTAGTTTCAGCGCTACACTTCTCAGTCCATGAAAACCTAAAAGACTTATAAGGAGAAGGTTACCCCTTTGCTTAGTATTGCCACCTAACAGTCGGAGTAGATAATGAATGCCATCTACGTTGTTCACAGGCCCGTCAAGCCGCAAAGTCAATCCTAATTCTTGAACAGTTGCATTCTTATTAAAATCTAGTACTGCCTCGCTTATTAGCGAGGGTATAGCCGCGTACTCTTTCTGCGCACGAGCCTCTATTTCTGGTTGTGCTACTTCTTTCTCGACCTGCACTTTACGCGCCTCGGCCAAACTTTTTAAGTAAGACTCAGTGTTTGGATTCACGTTTTCTGGCTATTTAGTGTTTAACAGCAGCAAGATAACAGGAACGCCTCAACCTAAGCTGCCGCTATCATAGAGCTAGTGCGGCAGGCGTAGAGCCGAGTAGTAAGGCAGGTGGCCAAGCACTCCGCCAGCCAGTGAGCAGCCTACTAGAGTGCTGGCTACAAATATGAAGGCGCTCTGCTCAGCGCCTACTATACCTCGACTGGCTGAGCAAGAGCCACCTAGGCCACGGCTGAGACCTGCAAGGTAGCCACAGGCACGGTGTGTGGGGCGCTGCGTCTTATGGAGAATCAGGTGAGTTCATGAGCAAAGAAAAGCCCCGCTGGCGTGCGCTCGCGGGGCTTTTGTTATTTGTCTGCTTGCATATCAGATACCTCTTTTTCCGTGGCAAGACGAAGGGCAATTTCAGCAAAAGTCATTGATTCATGTCTATTACCATTCCACCGTTCGCATTCCCAATAATCGGAATTAAAACCAGTCTGCCCTGTTATAATATAAACAGGACCGCCTGTTTTATGCACTACATAATCACCTGGCTTCATATCAATGCTTATTTAAAAGGATACAATGAATTTATTGCGGTGCAGTAATAGCTAAAAAAGCAATGAATCTCAAATGCTCTATGGCATCAAATCCCTCTCCAGCAATTACTTCTTCAGCACCACCCATCAATTTGAACAACTCATAGAATGAGGTTATATGCTGCTCAAGACTAGTATATATTTGATTCCTATTAGTTTTGGAGATTGTTCTATCATTCTTAAGCTTCTCCCTGAACCTAAACAGAATCTTTTTAGGGTCTTTTGTAGATATAGCAGCTATATCCTTATACAAGTCATCGCGAACAGTCTTTAGGTTCTCTGCCAAGTTCATGGCTTGCATTGCAGTCTTAGGTCTGTCCTTATGTGAGATAGAGACAATAGAAGTTCGAACACGTTTCGGGCTCTGCATGTGCACCGTTACTTCTTCCTTATCTTTTTCGTCAGCTATAATGCTGCACAGGCCGTTTATTTTTACTGCCCCTCTAGTAATCTCGCTGTTAGATAGCTCTAGCATGAATTTAGCTAGTCCAATTTTAGGTATCTGAAGCCCTCCATCCTCTTCAAATACAGTATTGATGTAGGATTCATTATAGTCGAAGGATTTAACAGAGTAGGCCAAATTGCCGTCTGAATCTTTCATCAATTTGTGCAATGAAATCAAAGCAATGAACACTGAAACGCCGATGTTATAATCTTTATAAACATCTGTTATTAGCGCCCTAAAATAGTATTGCCCATCAGTTTCGTCTCGAAGCAACCGATACCATTTTGTATGCTTTTTTAATTCACGCGCTTCATCGCGATGAGCTTCCTCTATAAGCTGAAGATTCTTCAGTACTAAATCTCTAAGGCTTTTGGTAGCGAGGTCGCCCGCATACCTATTCATGCCGTACAAGCTTTCAAGTAGAGAGGCCTGTGCCGAATATCTTGGCACCGCTTTGATTACAGCGCCGTGTATTTCTGCCTGTTTCTCTTCGCTGACGATGTGAGGAAACGTAATTTGACGCCGTTCATCGAAATGAACTTCTAATACATCATCAGTATCGCTTTCTTGGTCTAAATGCCTAAATTTCAAACCTTCATAATCTGACTTCACATCAAACTTGATGTACTTATTGCTTTCAGAATCGACCTTATCGACCAGTATTGTTGCTCCTGGAATTTTGATGTAGTCGTCCTTAATTTCTTCGACGTTCAATGCACTATATAGCTCATCGTAATACTTACTCCCTGTGATTAGTTTAAGGACATCACTGACAAGTATTCCATCGTCTCCTGAAGGTATAGCGTTGATTTTGTGGGTGGGGAACTTGCTCATTTTGGAAGCGTAGAAAGTTTGGTTCATAGCTGAGGAAGTACCACCTTGGTCCTACGACATCACTGTATCATAATGCTGAAGCTCCTCAATATGAAACAAAAGTGAAGTAACCTGCTCTATCTCACAAGCTTTGTACCCCAAACCGTCCCCTTGGAACACAAAAAAGCCCCTAGCATTACACTAGAGGCTTTTTTTGTGGCAACAGTTGGAATCGAACCAACGACACCAGCATTTTCAGTGCTGTGCTCTACCAACTGAGCTATGTTGCCGTTTTCACCCGTACCGCTGAGCGGCTTGGGAGCGCAAAGGTACGAGAAGACGCATACGGTGCAAGTTTTTGGGCAAAAAAATTTCAATACTGCGGCAACCCCTTCGCCAAAGTAGTCGTCATGCCTACTAAATTGCGACTCCATCCCACCCAGCTAGCTTACCTTTACTCTCTATGTTGCAACCCATCCTATTCGCGCTGCTGCTGCTGGCAGCTTTCGGCCTGTTTGCCTGGCAGGTTCGGAAAATTCGGGCTAACATCCTCGTTGGCCGCGACCGTGATATGAGCGGCCACGCCGCCGAGCGCTTCAACAAGACATTGCTCGTAGCCTTTGGGCAGCAGAAAATGTTTAAGCGCCTCACGCCTGCTTTGCTGCATTTGGTGGTGTATGTGGGCTTCCTGGTTATCAATGTTGAGGTAATCGAAATCATCATCGACGGGTTGTTTGGCACGCACCGCTTCCTCAGCTTTTTGGGGCCCGTGTACGACGCCCTGATGGCGACCAATGAAGCCTTGGCCGCACTGGTCATCGTTGCCGTAGCGGCTTTTTGGTGGCGCCGCAACCACAACCCGCCCGTGCGCCGCTTCACTGGCCCCGAGCTGCGGATGTGGCCTAAGCTCGACGCCAATATCATTCTCTATATCGAAGTGGCGCTGATGGCCGCGTTGTTCTTCATGAACTCGGCTGACATCAAGCTGCACCAACTAGAGGGCAAGGATTTACCCGGTGTTTTCCCGGTCAGCCATTTCCTGGCCAACCTGCTACCAGCTAGCAGCGTGGGAACCCTTGAAGTGTTGGAACGAGCCGGCTGGTGGATTCATATTACTGGCATCCTACTGTTTCTCAACTACCTGCCGAGCTCCAAGCACTTCCACATCATCTTGGCGTTTCCGAACGTGTGGTATTCGCGCTTGGTGCCGCAGGGCCAGTTTTCCAATGTGGAGAGCATTACCCACGAGGTGAAGGCCATGATGGACCCCAGCTATGAGGTGCCTACCCCCCCGGTGGGCCCCGACGGTTCGGCGCTGGCCCCTACCCCCTTCGGCGCGAAGGACGTCGAAGACCTGCCCTGGACGGCGCTCATGAACGCCTACTCGTGCACAGAGTGCGGCCGCTGCACCTCGGTGTGCCCCGCCAACCTGACCGGCAAGCTGCTTTCGCCCCGCAAAATTATTATGGACACCCGCGACCGGGTGGAGGAAAAATATAATTCGCCGCTCATTTTCCACCCCAATGTATATGGGGAAGAAGCTAAGCACGAGCCCATTACTGACCTAGCCAATGCCACGCTGCTACGCGGCAAGGTGACGCCCGAAGAACTCTGGGCTTGTACCACCTGCAACGCCTGCGTCGAAAGCTGCCCGGTAAACATCAACCCGCTCGAAAGCATCATCGAAATGCGCCGCTTCTTGGTGCTGGAAGAGTCGGCGGCGCCTAACTCCTTGAACGTTATGTTCTCTAACATCGAGAACAATGGGGCACCCTGGGCTTTTTCGCCTTCCGACCGCCTAAACTGGGCCGACGAGCTGTACGTGGCCGAGAAAGCCGCAGCCGCAACCGTATAGTGCCGATTAACAAGCTTTAGCCTTCTATTATATGACGCCTACTTCCTCCCCTACCCCCACTGCTAAGCGCCAACTTACCGTGCCGACTGTTGCCGACTTGGCGGCGCAGGGCAAAGTACCCGAAATCTTGTTTTGGGTGGGCTGCGCTGGGGCTTTCGACGACCGCTACAAGCGCGTAACCCGCGCTTTTGCCCGCATTCTGGAGCACGTGGGCACCGACTATGCAGTGCTGGGCTTGGAGGAAAGCTGTACCGGCGACCCCGCCAAGCGCGCCGGCAACGAGTTTTTATTTCAGATGCAGGCCATGCAGAACATCACGACGATGAACGGTTACGGCATCAAAAAAATCGTGACGGCTTGCCCGCATTGCTTCAATACCATCAAGAACGAGTATCCGGCGCTGGGTGGTGAATACGAGGTTATTCACCACAGCACCTACTTGCAACAGCTTATTGATGAAGGCAAAGTAGGCATGACGGGGGGCGAGAGCTTTAAGGGCCGCCGCATTACGTTCCACGACTCGTGCTACCTGGGCCGCGCCAACAACATCTACGAGGCCCCACGCGACGTGCTCGCGGCCCTCGATGCCGACTTGGTAGAGATGAAACGCAGCCGCGCCAACGGCCTCTGCTGCGGCGCCGGCGGTGCCCAGATGTGGAAAGAGCCCGAGCCGGGCAAAAAGGACATCAACATCGAGCGCACCGAGGAAGCCCTCGCTACGCTCAGCGGTGCAGCGGCGGCCCTCGACAACCTGCGCGGCGTCGAAACTGAGCGTAGCGCGCCCAGTGAACACAGCCTGCAAGGTGCCATCATTGCCGTTAGCTGCCCATTCTGCATGACGATGATGAGCGACGGTGTTAAAAACAAGGAGCAGGAAAGCGCCGTGCAGGTATTCGACCTGGCCGAGTTAGTGGCTAGTGCTGAAGGCATTAACGCCTAGCCCCACAGATTTAACCGGATAAGGCGGATTGCGCTGATTCGACCGGCGCCACCTGGGCTGCACCGGGCAAGCGGGGGTAGGCGCTTGTTCGCGGCAGTCGAGGCAACATGCTGGCCGGTCGCCGCTTGCAAAAGTTGGTACTTTGCGGCAGAATGAAATTCGCTATTTCGCGGTTTAAAGCCCGGTAAGTGCTTACTGCCACCACCTAACCGCGTCAGTCGAGTCAGCGCAATCCGCACTATCTGTTTAACTCTGCGATTTTATGTACGTTGCTTTTGACCGCCTCCCCCCCCAGGCCCGCATCTGGGTGTACCAGGCCGCTCGCCCGCTAGGGGAGGAAGAAATAATGCCCCTGCTGCCCCGCTTAGCGGCCTTTGCGGAGGAGTGGACCAGCCACGGCCGCCAACTGGCCGCGTCGGTGCAGTTTTTGCACCGGCAGTTTCTGGTAATTGGGCTGGACGAGGGGGTAGCCGATGCCAGTGGGTGCTCCATTGATGCCTCCGTGCGTTTTGTGCAAGAATTGGAACAACGGCTGGGGGTAGCGCTGTTGGAAAAGTCGCGCATGGCTTTCTTGGCCGATGGCGAGCTGCGGCTGCTGAATAGGGCCGAATTGCGCGCCGCCATCGCCGCTGGGCAGGTTACGGCCGATACTCCTTTTTTCAATAATACACTAGCTACCAAAGGCGAGCTAGACGAACGCTGGCCCGCTCCGGCCGGCCAAACCTGGCTATCCAGCTATTTCAAGCGCTAAGCCAGGGACTTTGGCTTTCGGCCGGCCTCAAAAGGTTGTATTATTGCCTAGTATTGTTTATCAAATTCCTAGAATCGCTCTTCCCGGCTGCATGGCATTCCCTTCCACCAACTCGCCAATGAAGAAATTTTCCCTTATCGCAGTGGCAGTTGGCTCAGCAGCTTTGCTGGGCGGCTGTGCTACTTCGGGCAAGATGAGCAAGGCCGATAAAAGCTTCGCTCGGGGTGAATACGAGCCGGCTATCAGCCAATACAAAGCCGATGTGGCAAAAGGCAAGGGCGCGGCCCTGGCTAATTTCCGCATTGGGGAGGCCTACCGCTTGTCTAACCGCCTCGAGCAGGCCGAGCCGTTTTATAAAGCGGCCCAAGCTGGCGGCCTACGTAACGCTGACCTGAACTATCGCTACGCCGAAGCGCTGAAAGCCAACGGCAAGTTTGACGAAGCCGCCACGCTATTCACTGCCTACGCCCAAAGCGGCACCAACCGTACGCTGGCGGCGCGGGCCGAGGCGGCCGCTAAGAGTGCTACTGCTAGCAAAGCGCTGGCGGCCAGCGCCGCGGGCTACGACGTGGCTCCGCTTGATGCGGTGAACTCGCCCAATTCGGACTTTTCGGCCACGCGCCTACCCGGCAGCGGCGAGCTAGTATTTGCTTCGGGGCGCGATGGCAAACCATACTTGGGCAACGGCGAGAAATTCACTTCGCTCTACGCTCAAAAATTTGATGACCCGACGGCCATGACGGGCGGCACCGCTCGCAAGCTGGAGCCAATTTTTAATAACGCTAAAGAGCTGCAAGCCAGCGCCACGTACACGCCCGATGGCAAAACGATGGTGTTTGCCCGCTCGAACGATGGCTCGAAAAAGGGCTACCGCAGCGTCGATTTATGGATTTCGTACTACCGCAACGGCGCCTGGACCGAACCCATTCTGGCAAATATCAACGACCGCACGGCCGACGACTTTGCCCCGGTTTTTGCCCCTGATGGCACGACGTTGTATTTCACCTCGGCTCGCAAAGCGAGCTTGGGCGGCAACGACATCTTTAAAGCTACGCTGGGCCCAAATGGTCGCTTCTCACCGGCCGAAAACCTGGGCGAAACCGTGAACACGGTGGGCAACGACAACTTTCCCGGCGTAGCGCCTGATGGCACGCTCTACTTCTCGTCGGATGGCCACCCTGGCTACGGCAAGCTCGACATTTTCAAGTATCAGGGGGGTAGCGTTACCAATTTGGGGCCCGGCGTAAATACAGCGGGCGACGACTTCGCCCCCTATTTCACGGGGCCAGATACGGGCGTGTTCTCCTCAAACCGTGAAGGCGGCAAAGGCTCGGATGACTTGTACACGTTTCGCAAGAAGCCGCGCCGGCTGGTAGCTTTTTACGTGGACGGCACGGTGCTGGAGCACGACGAGAAAGCGGGCACTACTACCCCCGTACCGGGCGAGACGGTGACTATCACCAGCGGCAACGGGCAGAAGCGAGACGTGGTAGCGGGCCCCGAGGGCAAATTCACAGCTAAACTCGACTCAGCGCAAGCTTACGTGCTGTTTGCTGACCGCCCGGGCGACTTCTCGGCGCGCACTACGCTGAGCACCGTGGGTCGCTACCCCGACCAGGCTTCCCTCACCCAGCCGCAGAACGACATTCGGCTGCCTGTGACGCTTACCCTCAACAAGATTGTGGTGAACCGCGCCATTGAGGTGAAGGATATCTTCTACGATTACGACAAGTCTAATATCCGTCCCGATGCGGCTATCCGCCTCGACACGCTGGTGCAAACCTTGCAGGATAATCCTAAAATCAACATCGAACTGAGCTCGCACACCGACCAGCGCGGCAAAGATGCTTACAATTTGAAACTGAGCCAGCTGCGCGCCGAGGCGGCCGTGGCCTACATCGTGAGCAAGGGCATTGCCAAGGAGCGCATCACAGCGCGCGGCTATGGCGAAACCCGGCCCATTGTGACGGCTCCCAAGAACGAAGCCGACTACCAGCGCAACCGCCGCACCGAGTTTAAGGTGACGCGCATCAACAAGTAGCCTGCCTGATTAACCATCAAGAAAGCCTCTGCGATGCGGGGGCTTTTTTGTTGGCACGCAGTTTGAATTTGCGTTGTTGACTAAGCCGGTAAAACTTCTTGCTGCCTTCAGTTTGCAACCTATGAAAACGCTGTTTAAGTGGGCCGCCACCGCGGTGCTAGCCTGGGTAACAACGGCCGCCGCCGTAGCGGCCCCGCCCACTGCCATCACCATTTCGTCGGAGCGAGGCCAGCCATTTAGCCTGGTGCTTGATGGCCGCTTGCTGACGCGCCCCCTGGCGCGGCAGGTGCACCTAGACTGGCTGGCGCCCGGCCGGCACTGGGCCGATTTTAGCGTGCCAACGGCATACGGCCCGCCACTGCGCTTCCGCACGGCGGTGTGGCTAGAGCCTGGCTTAGCTACTAGCTATGTGTTGGTCATTCGGCCGCCTTATGGCCCGCAGTTGCAGCGTGTAGGCGCGGTGGCGCTGGGGCGGCCGGCTTATGGGCCCGGCGGCTATGGCTATCCTGGCGGTGCCTACCCTCCTCCGCCCGGTGGAGCCTACGGTGCCCCAAACCAAGGTGGGTATTATGACAACGGCCAGAACCCACCAATGGGTAACCAAGGCACTTACCCCGGCAATGGCCAGGTAGCGCCGGGTAATGGCCAGAATCCCTACCCCAACCATAACCAGCAGGCCCCTATAAATGGCCAGAACGGCTATCCTGATAACGGGCAAAATCCCATTCCCAATGGCCAAGGCAACTACCCCAATGGGGGGCAATACCCCAACGGCGCCTACCCCCCTCAAACTCCCAACAACCCTACTTACCCCCCAGCACCGGGCAACGGCGCCAATGGCTACCCCAACCAAAGTGGCGATTACCCCGCGCCGAACGATGGCTACGCGCCCAACCCGAACTCGCCAGCGGCGCTCAATCCGCTGTCGGCAGATGATTTGGATGACCTGGTGGAGACGTTGCGCCACCGCGCGTCCGACGATGACCGCCTGGATGTGGCGAAGCAGACCTTGGACCAAAGCAGCGTACGGGCCCAGGATTTGGCCGAGTTGCTGCGCACGCTTACGGCCGACGAAGCGCGTGTAGAGTTGGCCATATTTGGCTACGCGCACGTGACTGACCCGCAGAACTTTGGCCGTGTGTACGGGGCCTTGCAGTCGCAAGCCAGTGTGCAGCAGGTGCAGCAGGCCATCGGCAATCCGCAGTAATACGCCAATTAGTAAAAATTTAAAAAGCCCCGGCTACGAGTAGTAGCCGGGGCTTTTTAGCAATAGCCCACTCTGTTAGCCAGTCTACCGCAGGCGGTCGGCGCTGCGCACCAGCTGCTCATCGCGGCGAATGAAGCGGTTGGCTAGCAGGTTGAGCATCAAGCCGAGGGTAGGGAGGTAAAAAGCCGGCTGAAACTGGCCTTCGAGCTTGGGCGCAAGGGCCGCTTCGCCTTGGTTGGAAAAGTAGAAGGCGGCCCCAAACGTAGCCACCAACAGTAGCAAATTGAGCATGCCCAGTTTAAGCTGCGTGAAGCGGCGGCGAAACTGAAAAATCTCGTACGCAGCCACGGCTGCCGAGGCCAGCGCCAGCACGGCAATCAGCCACACGGGGGCATTGGTGTGCGGCGCAGGCATGTTGGCGGCATCAAAACCGAAGGCCGTCATGGTCAATTCTTGGTGCGTGAGACCGTCAAGCTTATGCCAGAGGGGTAGGGCTACTAAGCTCAGCATGCATAAAGCCAGCAGCAATAGAAAAACGCTTTGAATTCTTTGTATCATCTTTGCGGTTGTGAAAAAGCCCGCGCCAGTGCGCGTTGCCAGGCCAAAATTAGCCCTCAACCGGCGGAATCTCCGCCCCAACGATACTCGGAATGCCCAGTGCTTATATCGTGGATGCCGTACGCACCCCGATTGGAAAATTTGGCGGTGCGCTCAGCAGCGTTCGCCCCGACGACCTAGCGGCTCTCGTCCTCCGCGAACTCCTCCGCCGCAACCCCAACCTCGATAAAAACGCCGTTGAAGACGTTATTATGGGGGCCGCCAACCAGTCGGGTGAAGACAACCGCAACGTGGCCCGCATGGCCGCCTTGCTGGCTGGTTTGCCCGTAACGGTACCCGGCAGCACTGTTAATCGCTTGTGCGCCAGTGGCTTGCAAAGCATCATGGATGCCGCACGGGCTATTAAGGTGGGGGAAGGCGACGTGTACTTGGCCGGTGGCACCGAAAGCATGACCCGCGCGCCCTTCGTGATGGCCAAGTCGGAGACGGCTTACGCCCGCGATTTCACGGCGCACGATACCACGCTGGGTTGGCGCTTCGTGAACCAGCGCCTGGCCAAGATGCACTTTCCCTACACCATGGGCCACACGGCCGAGAATGTAGCCAAGCAGTTCAACGTCAGCCGCGAAGACCAGGACGCGTTTGCCTTCGAAAGCCAGCGCAAGTACCACCGCGCCGCCGAAAAAGGCCGCTTCCGCAAGGAAATTGTGCCAGTCTTTATTCACCAGCCGAAGGGCGACGCGGCCCTGTTCGATACCGACGAGCAGCCTCGGGTATCGACCCTCGAAAAATTGGCGACTCTCAAGCCAGCCTTCCAGCCCGAAGGCGGCACCGTAACGGCGGGCAATGCCGCCGGCATCAACGATGGCGCCTCGGCGGTGCTGTTGGTGAGCGACGACGCTTTGAGCCGCTACAACCTCAAGCCCATGGCGCGCGTGATTTCGTCGGCCGTGTCGGGCGTTGACCCGGCCATTATGGGCATGGGCCCGGTGCCTGCCATTCGCAAGGCGCTGGAGCGCGCTGGTCTCACGCTCGCCGATATGGACTTGATGGAGCTTAACGAGGCATTTGCTTCGCAGAGCATCGCCGTTATCCGCGAGCTGAATGCCGACATGAGTAAGGTGAACGTGAACGGGGGCTCTATTGCCCTGGGCCACCCGCTGGGGTCGAGCGGCGCCCGCATTGTGACTACGCTGGTGCACGAAATGCAGCGCCGCGACGGCGTGCGCTACGGCCTCGCCGCCATGTGTGTTGGCGTGGGCCAAGGCGTAGCCGTCGTGTTCGAAAAAATGTAAGCTGCGAAGCTGCCCTACCCCCCTCCCACCCATGACCTACGACCTCACCCCCGCTTTCGCCGCCGCTCAGGATGCGGCCGACCCCCTCGCGGCTACGCGGGCCGATTTCCACATTCCGCCGGGCCCCGACGGCCGGCCGACTGCTTATTTCTGCGGCAACTCTCTGGGATTGTTGCCAATAGCTGCGCGCGCGGCCGTCGAAGCCGAGTTTAAGTCGTGGGAAACGCAGGCGGTAGAAGGGCATTTTCATGGCGAGGCACCTTGGATGTTTTACCACAAAACCTTGGCCGAAGCTGAAGCCCGCATTGTAGGTGCCCGGCCGCTGGAAGTAGTAGTAATGAACACTTTGACGGTGAACCTGCACCTGTTGTTGGTGTCGTTTTACCGCCCTACCCCCACCCGCTACAAAGTGCTGATGGAAGGCGGCGCCTTTCCCTCGGACCAGTACGCGCTCGAAAGCCAGGCTCGCTTGCACGGCCTCGACCCCGACGAAGTAATCGTGGAGCTAGTGCCTCGCCCCGGCGAGCACACCTTGCGCACTGAGGATATTGAGGCCAAGATTGCGGAGCTTGGCGACTCGCTGGCTACCATCATTTTAGGTGGCATCAATTATTACACGGGGCAGGTGTTCGATATGGCGGCCATTACGCGGGCGGGCCACGCGGTAGGCGCGCTCGTGGGCTTCGACTTGGCCCACGCAGCCGGCAACATCGAACTGAAGCTACACGATTGGGACGTGGACTTTGCCTGCTGGTGCACTTATAAATACCTCAATTCGGGGCCGGGCGGTACCTCCGGCGCGTTTGTGCACGAGCGTTTTGCTAATCGCCCCGATTTGGTGCGGCTGGCCGGCTGGTGGGGCCAAGACCCCAAGGAGCGGTTCCAGATGAAAAAAGGCTTTCGCCCTACCCCCGGTGCCGACGGCTGGCAGGTGTCGTGCGGGCAGGTGCTGCCCATGGCCGTGCACAAGGCCAGCTTAGCGGTTTTTGAGGGGGTAGGCGGCCTGGCGCCGTTGCGTGCCAAGAGCGAAAAGCTAACGGGCTACCTCGAATTCTGGATAAAGTCGCTGGGCTTGCCAGCCAATCACCTCGAAATTATTACCCCCGCCGACCCCGCGCAGCGTGGCTGCCAGCTGTCGCTGCTGGTGCACGAGCGTGGACGCGAACTGTTCGATTTTTTAGCAGCCCAGGGCATTATTGGCGATTGGCGCGAGCCAAATGTTATTCGCCTGGCACCCGTGCCACTCTATAATTCGTTTGAGGATGTGCGCCGGGCGGGCGCGGCCTTACAAACTTTTTTTAAATAAAAAGGAGTTAAGAAAGGAGAGGCATTATTTTCTTCTTTCTAGCTCCTTCACCTCGATGGAAGACTACGCGGCCAAAATGGCCCTCAAGCCCGATGCAGCGCTACGCGAGTACGTGACTGGCTACGCCCAGTACCGCGAAGCGGCCGTGCTAGCGGCGCTCGACGAGCTGCGGCGACGGGGCCAGCCGGCCCCCGAGGAAGCCGCGCTGCGCCCTTCACTCGAAGCGGCCGTGCAGGAGCAAACCGAGGCGGCGAAGGTTGCCCAGTTGAGCGCCCCTGCCGCGCTTGAGCGCGACGATGCCAACCTACCCGAGTTGTATACGCCGGTAGCCATCATGTTATTTTCGGTGATGTTTTCGGTGGTAGCAGGGGCCGTGCTTTTGGCCCTGAACCTGCGCCAGCTTAAGCGCCAAGGAGCCGTGCTCAAGCTGGTGCTTTTGGTAGTGGCTTACCTGGCCTTGAAAACGCTGCTGTTCAAGTATTTGACCGAGCACTATAAAATCAGTGCGCTGCTACTTTCGGTACTCGACCTGCCACTTATCCTGACTTACGTGCTGTGGTTTTGGCCGCGCTACGTAAATACCACTCAGTTTCAGCCGCGCAGTTGGTTGCTACCCCTAGCTATTTGCGGCGGGCTGATGCTGCTACTGGGCTTAGCTGCTCGCTATGCGGTGCTGCACATGCCAGGGGCCGCGCAGATGATGCAGTAGCTAGTTTGAGCCCCTACCCTAAAACAAGCCGGCCGCGGGCGCTAGAATATTTCTAGCGCCCGCGGCCGGCTTGTTTTAGGTAGAGAGATTAAGCTTTAAATTGGCAAATAACCGTTTCGCCACCTTTCACTTTCTGGCCAAGTTCTACTTTGATTTCGGCATCGAGGGGCACGAAAATATCAACCCGCGAGCCGAACTTGATAAAGCCAAACTCCTCGCCCTGGCTTACTTCGTCGCCCTCATTGACGTACCACACGATGCGGCGGGCCATGGCGCCGGCAATCTGCCGGAAGAGTACTAGCGGACCGGCATCGCTTTCGACCACCACCGTAGTGCGTTCGTTTTGCGTGCTGCTTTTGGGGTGCCAAGCCACCAAATACTGGCCAGGATGGTACTTAAAGTAGCGCACAATGCCCGACACCGGGTTGCGGGTAATGTGCACGTTGATGGGCGACATAAACACGCTGATTTGCCGGCGGGCATCTTCAAAGTACTCAGGCTCATATACTTCCTCAATCACTACCACCTTGCCATCGGCCGGGGCTAGCAGCAAGTCCTCGTGCGTGAGCAAGCGCCGGAAGGGCGAGCGAAAAAACTGGAGTAGCGTAAGAAATACCACCACCGATACCCCCGCAAAAATGCGGTTAAACACCACATTAGGGGCGTTGTAGCGGCTCAGCAGCAGGTTGAGAGCCAGTAGTACCAGCAAGGTCACAAACAAAATGCGGCGGCCTTCTTTGTGTATCTTCATAAATCGCAGATTGACGCAGATGGAGCAGATTTCGCCGATTCCATCGGTAGCAAAGTTTCAACAAATAAATCTGTTTGCAAAGTCCTTAACAGGAGTAATTATGGCTTAAAAAGAAAGGGCGTAAGCTGATGAGCCTACGTCCTTTCTAAAAATTGAGACGGGTAGTAAAGCCAGAAATGTGCGTTCGTCTGAACTAACAAAATCTGCTTTATCTGCGTCAATCTGCGCTGCTTAGTAGCCGCCGCGGTATTTATACGTCTGAGCCACCTTATCGATGGCCACTACGTAGGCCGCAATGCGGAGCGAAATATTATATTTCTGGCTAACGGCATATACTTTCTCGAACGCTTCAGTCATGATACGGTCGGCGCGCTCGGTCACCATATCGAGGCTCCACTTGAAGCCCTGCTTGTTCTGCACCCATTCGAAATAGCTCACCGTTACCCCGCCCGAGTTGGCGAGGATGTCGGGCACTACCGAAATACCTTTTTCGTAGATAATAGGGTCAGCCGAGGCCGAGGTTGGGCCGTTGGCACCTTCCACAATCAGCTTGGCTCTAATGAAGGGCGCGTTTTGCTCGGTGATAACATCTTCCACGGCGGCGGGCACCAGCACGTCTACTTCAGAGGTCAGAAGCTTGGTAGGGTCCATTGGGTCGGCGCCCTCGAAGCCTTCGAGACGGCCGCCGTGGGCATTTTTATAGGCAATGGCCTCGTCGATGTTGATGCCGTTATCGTTCCAATAAGCCCCCGAAATATCCGAAACACCCTTGATTTTCAGGCCTTTGTCATGCATTAGCTTGGCCGTCCACGAGCCCACATTGCCGAAGCCCTGAATGGCCACCGAAGTTTCTTCGACCTTCATGCCCAGCTTGTTCATGGCAGCCAAGCACGACACCATTACCCCCCGTCCGGTGGCCTCGGTGCGGCCCAGCGAGCCGCCCATAACGAGCGGCTTACCCGTGACGACGGCAGAGGCCGTTTGGCCTACGGTCTTCGAAAATTCGTCCATTATCCAGGCCATTTCGCGAGGACCGGTGCCCATGTCGGGAGCCGGAATGTCGCGGTCGGGGCCGAATACATCCTTCATGCTCACGGTGTAAGCGCGAGTGAGGCGCTCTAGCTCGCCTACGCTCATAGTGGTAGGGTCGCAGATAATGCCACCTTTGGCCCCGCCATAGGGGATGTCTACCACGGCGCACTTCCAGGTCATCCAGGCGGCGAGGGCTTTCACCTCGTCGATGTTTACATTTTTATCGTAGCGAATACCGCCTTTGCTGGGGCCCAAGATGGTGTTGTGCACCACGCGGTAGCCCTCAAAAACGCGCACCTCGCCGTTGTCCATCGATACGGGCAAGCTCACGATTACTTGCTTGTCGGGCGCCTTCAGCACGGCGTAAGTAGAGTCGTCGAGCCCCAGGATTTCGGCCGCCACATTGAAGCGCGACATCATGGACTCAAGCGGGTTTTCGGTGTGGCCGACCTGCGGGGCTGGCTCTTTATACACAGTGGTGGTTGCCATGTGAGGGAGTAATGAAGTGAAGGGTGGGTGGGAAGAGAAGAATGACGCGCTTACGAAAACGCGCCGCAAAGGTACGACTTGCCCCGCCGCCCGGATGGCGAATACCTTCCCCAATCCGGCGAAAGCCGCCACCCTGCCCCCGCTCGCGGATGCCCTACCCCACCAAAATTTGCAACAGCGCCAGCACCGGTAGCACCAGCAAAAAAGCATCGAAGCGGTCGAGCAGCCCCCCGTGGCCAGGCAGGAAAGTACCCGAGTCTTTCACGCCCGCGCTGCGCTTGAGCATTGATTCGGCTAAGTCGCCGAGTGGCCCAAACACGGCCACTACCCCCGCTGCCACCAGCCGGTGGCTTAAAGGAATATCGGGCAGGAAATAGCCAGCCGCCCACCCAACGATAAGCGTGAGCGCCGCCCCGCCGGCCCAGCCTTCCCAGGTTTTGCCGGGCGAAATGCTGGGCGCCAGCTTGTGCTTACCAAAGTTTTTGCCGGCGAAGTAGGCGCCAGTATCGGCCGCCCACACGAAGAAAATGAGGCAGAACACGCGGCCTGGCTCGAAGTGACCAGAGCCAAACGCTATCAAGCTCAGCAAAGCCATTGGCAGGCTCACGTAGAGTAAGCCGGTAATGGTAGCGCCAATATTGAGAAAAGGATGGCCGCTATTGGGCCATAAGAGTACCTCACGCAACACTACCACCAGCAATACTAGCATAGCCCCGGCCAGCCAATTGACCGCCGAAAGCGCGCCAGTTGCCAGCAACAGCCATGCAGATGATTGCCCAGCCATAGACTGCGGAAGCGCAGCTAAAGGCGGGTATCCTGTAGCGCCTGCTGGCCAGCCAAAAAGCTTCGCGTAATGCCCGTACCCAACCGCGAGGTTGATAGTCAAGAAGATAAGCACCCCCACTGCAAGCCCAATCCAGAAGGCCGGTTTGTGCCCCCCGGCCCGCATTATCCGGTAAAATTCCTTCAATATCACGGCCTGCACGGCGGCGAAGAATACCGCGAACGAGATGGGCCCGCCGAAGGTGCAGCCCACGAGTAGCGCCGCCGCGAGGGCACCCCAAATCACGCGCAGGCGTAGGTTGCTGGGGCCTTTGGGCTGGGCGTCGGCAGGGGGGGTAGGGGTCAGGTCAGGATTCAACAGTAGAGGATAGGTTAAGAAACGGGCGTGGCAGGCGCCGCCGGCGGGGTGGCCCAGCGCTGGCGCAGGCCGTAGAGCAGCGCCGCGCTCAGCACGGCCGAAACGAGCACGGTGGGCCAGGGCAGCACCTGGTTGGCGTCGGGGTCGAAAGAGGTGGGTAGGCGGTGGCTTTGGGCCAAATAAATGAGAACGAGCTGAAAGGCGTTTTGCGTGAAGTGCGCGGCCATCGGCACCAAAATATTGCCGCTCCACTCGTACAGATAACCCAGCACCAGCCCCAGCAAAAAACGCGGCACAAACCCAAAAAACTGCATGTGCACGGCCGAGAAAACCGCCGCTGCTAGCCACACGCCCACGTGCCGCGACGCAAACCAGCGCACCAAATTGCGTTGCACTACCCCCCGAAATACGAGTTCCTCGGCAATGGCTGGCACCAGGGCAATCACGAGGAGCCCCACTCCTAGGCGGCCGGGGGTGCTAAAATTGGTCAGGTATTTTGTGATGTCGGTGGCTTGGTCTTCCATACCCCGTGCCCACAGTTCAAAGTCGTGCAAAAATGCGGGAAAGTGCACGCCCGCGTTCCAGGTCACTATCGTCGATAGCAACGGAATAAGGCAGACAATGAGCACTGCCGCCCCCAACGGGCCCCAAGCCGCAGCCAGCCGGCGCGGGGCGAAATAATCGCTCGGCGACTGCTGTAGCACCAGCGGCAGTACGGCCGCGCCGGCGCCCAAGCCGGCCAGCGACAGCCCTTGCAACAGCATAAGCACGGCCCAGGCGTGCGGCGCCGCTTGCGGCTTGGCCGACAGCTCGCCGAACTGCGTGAGCGACACGCCATATACCTGGTTGGCCAGTATTAAGGCCAACAGGCTGGCTAGGCTAAGCCCCGCAACAGCCAGTCCCACCAGCATCAGCAGCTGGAGAATGGGGTGAACCTGGCGGGGTAACAAACCTTTCATAGGGTAGGGGCTGTTCGAGAGGGTGTAAATTTGCGCATAACTATTGACTTACGCCGGGCGAGGCGCCTGTCGACCGGTGCCAGCGCCCGGCGCGGCGCCTACAAAATCCGTGCAATCTGCTTAAATCTGAAAAATCTGTGGTCCATATTCGCAACATTCAGCTGCCCGACTTCCCGCTCCTGCTAGCGCCCATGGAAGACGTGAGCGACCCGCCCTTCCGCGCCGTGTGCAAGGCCAACGGGGCCGACCTGATGTACACCGAGTTCATTTCGAGCGAAGGCCTAATTCGGGCGGCGGCCAAAAGCCGGCAAAAGCTCGATGTATTTGACTACGAGCGCCCTATCGGCATTCAGCTGTTTGGCTCCGACGTGGATACGATGGGCGAGTGCGCCGCCATCAGCACCGAGGCGGGCCCCGATTTGATTGACATCAACTACGGCTGCCCGGTGAAGCAGGTGGCGCTGCGCGGTGCGGGCGCGGCCCTGCTGCGCGACATTCCGAAGATGGTAGCCATGACCGCCGCCGTGGTTAAAAACACCCACTTGCCCGTGACGGTAAAAACCCGCCTCGGCTGGGACACCGAAACGCAAAACGTGGAGGAAGTGGCCGAACGCTTGCAAGACGTAGGTATTGAGGCGCTTACGGTGCACGGCCGCACCCGCGTGCAGCTCTACAAGGGCGAGGCCGACTGGCGCCTCATCGCCAAAATCAAGGAAAACCCGCGCATCAAAATCCCGATTTTTGGTAACGGCGACATCGATTCGCCCGAAAAAGCGGTAGCCTACAAAAACCGCTACGGCGTGGACGGCGTCATGATTGGGCGCGCCGCCATCGGCTACCCCTGGATTTTTCGGGAGGTGAAGCACTACGCCACTACCGGCCAAAAACTCGCGCCGCCGACTTTGGAGGAGCGCATTGCTATGTGCAAAATGCACTTCGACAAAAGCCTGGAGTGGAAAGGTCCGAAAGCCGGCATCTTCGAGATGCGCCGCCACTACACACATTATTTCCGCGGCCTGGAAGGCGCCAAGCAGTGGCGCACCCGCCTGGTCGATGCCGAGCTGGGCGAGGAAGTGTACGCCATCCTGGAAGAAATCGCGGCCAGCGACGCCGTGCTGGTGGGGTAGGCAAAGACTTCTGTAAGAAGAACGTTTCGCTAAAATAAAAGAACGTCCTGCTGAGCGAAATCGAAGCAGGACGTTCTTTTTTAATGATTTAGTCAAACAAGCGACGCCTCAATTTTTATCCTTGCGGCCCATTTCCTCACGGCGCATGGGCATTTTATCCACGGTGCTGAAGAGTGCGGCGGGGGGTAGGGGCCGGGCGCTGGTTTGCTTCACGCCACCGTCTTTGCCCACCAGCACCACGACGAAGCCAGCGAGCGCCTGCCCCAACTGCTGCTGCCAATACTGGCGGTCGGCGGGCGAGAGTTGGTCATAGAGCACTTCCAACACCTGAAAATCGCGTTCGGCCAAGCCGTTAGCCTCGGTAGCAAGCAAGGTTTTTTGGCGTTGAAAATCGGCTTGGGTGGCGCTGGGTGCGCCAATAAGCAGCACCCGCTGCTTCCAGCGGCTGGCGCGCAGGGTTTGGGCTAGGCCGGGGGGTAGGGCGCTAGTGGCGGCCAGCGCGGGCACGAGCGCCAAGGCCACCAACCCACCAAAAATCCAGGTGCGAATTGGCATTTTTAAAACTAATTGGGCGAAGGTTTCTTACGTTAAACAGGCAGTTCGTAGCCGAACGGGGGGGTAGCGCTGGCAATTGGCGGGCAGCTTACCAGCCGTTTTTGCGTATAGCCTTCCTTTGCCGTTTCACCCCTCACTTCTCCCAGACACCCCGATGAGCGACACCCCCACGCAGTACGCCTTTGGCATGATTGGCCTCGGCACAATGGGCCGTAACCTCCTACTGAATATGGCCGACCATGGCTTTGCGGTAGCCGGCTACGACAAAAACCAGAAGCAAATTGACTTGCTGGCTCAGGAAGGCAAGGATAAGCCCGTGCAGGGCTTTACCGACCCGCAAGCCTTTGTGCAGAGCATCAGCACGCCGCGCGCCATTATGATGCTAGTGCCCGCCGGCCCCATCGTCGACAGCGTTATTGCCGACATGGTGCCGCTGCTAAGCCCCGGTGACATTCTCATCGATGGCGGCAACTCGTACTTTACGGACACTACGCGCCGCGATAAAGAACTGGCTGAGAAAGGCTTTCACTTCTTCGGCATGGGTGTGAGCGGTGGGGAGGAAGGCGCCCGCTTTGGCCCTAGCATGATGCCGGGCGGCGATAAGGATGCCTACAAAACCATGCAGCCAGTGTTTGATGCCATCGCGGCGCACGTTGGCGACGAGCCCTGCGTGGCCTACATGGGGCCGGGGGCCGCCGGGCACTTTGTGAAGATGGTGCACAATGGCATCGAATACGGTTTGATGGAGCTGATTGCCGAAACTTACGGCTTGCTCAAAAATGGCCTGAAGCTGAATGACGACGAAATCGGCGCGGTGTTCACGAAGTGGAATGAGGGCCGCTTGCAATCTTTTTTGCTTGACATTACCAAGGATATTTTCGCTTTTAAAACGCCCGACGGCGACCACCTGCTGTTTAACGACATTAAGGATGAGGCGCGGGCCAAGGGCACGGGCAAGTGGACGTCGCAAGTAGCGATGGACCTGCAAGCACCACTGCCCACGGTAGATACGGCCGTGGCCATGCGCGACTTGTCGAAGTACAAGGAGCTGCGCGTGCAATTGGCCGGCCTCTACCCCACCGATGAGCAACCGCTGACGGAGGATAAGGAAGCCTTTTTGACCAGCCTAGAACAGGCGTTTTATTTCAGCATGATTATCACCTACGCCCAGGGGATGAACATGCTGGCTAATGCCTCGACCGAATACAAATATGATTTGCAGCTGGCCACCATTGCCCGCATTTGGCGCGGCGGCTGCATTATTCGGTCGGCCTTTCTGAATGATATCTACAACGCTTACCAGGGCGACAACAACTTGGCGCACCTGCTACTCGATGGCAAAGTGCAAGAGCTAGTAAAAGGCGCAGTGGGTGGCTCGCGCACCATAATTGGCGCTGCTACGGCTGCCGGGCTACCGGTGCCGGCTTTCACCAGCGCGCTAGGCTACTTCGATGCCTTCCGCACGGCGCGGCTCCCTTCCAACCTCATTCAGGCGCAACGCGACTACTTTGGGGCGCACACCTACGAACTAGTTGGTAAAGAGGGCGTTTTCCATACCCAGTGGACGGGCATGCGCAGCAAGCCCGAAGCCCCAGCCGGCCCGGCTACCAACCAGCCACCTACTACGCCGCCCGAGCCCGGTGTAAAGCAGTCGAACGAGGAGACTACTAAACCGAAGCTGTAAATGAACGCCCTTTTAAAATCGCAGCCGACTGTGTTCGTCATTTTTGGCGGCACCGGCGACCTGAACGCCCGCAAGCTGGCCCCGGCCCTCTACAACCTGTACCTCGAAGGCTGGCTACCCGAGCAATTTGCCCTCATCGGCACGGGCCGCACCAAGCTCACGGACGAGGAATTCCAGGGTCGGATGCTGAAGGATATCAACGAGTTCTCGCGCAGCGGCAAGGTAGCCGACGACAAGTGGGCCGGCTTTGGCCCCCGTGTGCACTACCAAGCCGCCGATGTGCAGAACGCCGAGACCTACAAGGACTTTGCTTCCCGCATTAAGGAGCTAGAGAAGGAATGGAAAGCGCCCGCCAACGTTATTTATTACCTGGCGGTAGCACCTAACTTCTTCCCTATTATTGCCGAAAACCTGGCCAAAGCTGGCCTCACAACCGATGCCGAGCGTACGCGCATCGTTATTGAGAAGCCTTTTGGGCACGACTTAGAATCGGCCAAGGAGCTGAACCTGCTGCTGGGCCGCATATTCCAGGAAAAGCAGATTTACCGCATCGACCACTACCTGGGCAAGGAAACGGTGCAGAACATCATGGCTTTTCGCTTTGCGAACGCCATCATGGAGCCGCTTTGGAACCGCAATAGCATCGAGCACGTGCAGATTTCGGTAACCGAGCAACTGGGGGTAGGCGAGCGCACCGGCTACTACGACGGCTCGGGCGCGCTGCGCGACATGATTCAAAACCACCTGCTGCAATTGCTGTGCATCGTGGCTATGGAGCCGCCCATCAGCTTCAGCGCCGAGGAGGTACGCAACCGCAAGGTAGACGTGCTGCGCGCCATGCGCCGCTTTACGCCTGAGAGCGTGCGCGAGCAGGCCGTGCGGGGGCAATACGGCGCTGGTTGGCTAGAAGGGGCGCAGGTGCCCGGCTACCGCGAGGAGCCCGGTGCCAACCCGCAGTCGAACACCGAAACCTTCGCGGCAGTGAAGTTTTTCATTGACAACTGGCGCTGGCAAGGAGTGCCGTTTTACTTGCGTACTGGCAAACGCTTGCACCGCTCGGCATCGGTTATCACCATTCAGTTTAAGGATGTGCCGCACTTCATCTTTCCGCCCGAAACGGCGGATACGATGCGCCAAAACCGTTTGGTTATCAGCATTCAGCCCGAAATGAGCATTCGGCTGCAAGTGCAGGCCAAACGCCCCGGCGTGGAAATGATGCTTAACACCGTGGACATGGTGTTTGACTACAAGGGCACCTACGTGGCGCAGGCCCCCGAAGCCTACGAAACGCTGCTGCTCGATGTAATGCTCGGCGACCAAACGCTCTTTATGCGCGGCGACCAGGTAGAGGAGGCCTGGGACTTGGTGATGCCCATCGTGACTTCGTGGCAAAACCGCGTGAGCCAGAATTTCCCCAACTATTCGGCCGATTCGTGGGGCCCGGAGGTGGCCGAAGCGCTTATTGCGAAGGACGGTTTTCACTGGTTTACGCTCCCGCTGAGCAGCAAAAAATAGTCCGATGAAACTTCACGTTTTTCCCGGAGCCGACGAAGTCCTGCGGACCCTAGCCGATTATTTTGTGGCGGTAGCCAGCCAAGCCGTAGCCGCCCGCGGGCGGTTTGCGGTGGCGCTATCGGGTGGCAGCTCGCCCAAAAAACTCTACGAGCTACTGGCATCGCCCGAATACCGAGAGAAAGTAGCCTGGGAACAGGTTTACTTTTTCTTCGGCGACGAGCGCAACGTGCCCCAAACCTCGCCCGACAGCAATTACTTGATGGCTAAAAAGGCGCTGTTTGAGCCGCTGGCAATTCGGTCGGCGCAGGTATTTGCCGTCGATACGCGCCTACCCCCCGCCGAAGCGGCTACGCAGTATGCGCTGGCCATTGAGGAATTTTTTGAGGAGAAAAAAGCGCGTTTCGACCTCGTGCTGCTTGGGCTAGGCGACAATGCCCATACGGCCTCGCTGTTTCCGCACACCCCAGTTTTGCACGATACGACCGTGGGGGTGAAGGAAGTCTTTTTGCCTGAGCAGCAAGTATTTCGCATCACCATGACGGCCCCGCTCCTTAACCAAGCGCGAGCCATTGCCTTCCTAGTATATGGCGCAAGCAAGGCGCTGGCCGTGCAGCAAATCTTGGAGTTTGACCGGGATATTGAGCAATACCCAGCCCAACTTATTGCTCCATCGAGCGACGAAGTAGACTGGTTTTTGGATGCGGCCGCGGCGAAGGAATTAAAGAATCAGCAAAGCAGCTAGCTGCTACTCCGCCGCTAAAAAGGCCGTATTGCTAAACGCAGTAAAGCATCTCTACTACGCCATAACGGGTGCGGTAGAGATGCTTTACTGCGTTTAGCAATACGGCCTTTTTTGGTATTGATTACGGCAGTTCTGCAAAGTCCGACGCCGGCCGCGCCTCCTGGCCAGGCCGCAGCACGAAGGCTTCGCCGCCGCGCACTACCACAGCCGCTTTGGCTAAACCGAGAAAAAGACCGTGCTCCACAATGCCCGGGATGGTTTTGAGTTGCGTTGCCAACCGCTCGGCATCCGCAATTTGGCCGAAGTGGCAGTCTACCAGCAGGTTCTTTTGGTCGGAATAATAGTAAGTGGTTGCGTCATTTTTGGCCATGCGCACTACGGGCGCGCCGCCCAGCGCCTCCACGGCATCGAGTACCCAGGGCAGCGCAAACGGCACTACTTCGAGCGGCAGCGGGAAGCGGCCCAGGGTGGGTACTACCTTCGACGAATCGACTACTACCAGCAAATAGTCGGAAGCCGTTTCGAGCAATTTCTCGCGCAGCAACGCCCCGCCACCGCCTTTGATGAGGCGTAGCTGGCCATCCAGCTCATCGGCCCCATCCACAGCTAGGTCGAAGCGCAGGCCCCGGCGCGGTGCCACCAGCGGAATGCCTACCTCACGCGCCAGCGCCTCGCTGGCCAGCGAGGTGGCGGTGCCCTGCACTTTCAGCCCTGCCTGCACTGCCACCCCCAACTGCCTAATAAACTGCGCCGATGTACTACCGGTACCCAAGCCCAGCAGCATGCCATCGCGCACCCAGCGCAGGGCCGCGGCGCCGGCTTGGGCTTTTTCCTGGTCTTGCAAAGTAGCGGCGGAGTTGGGCAGGTTGGCAGGGGGTAGCATAGGGAAGCAGGTAATAATTTGGGCAATGTTACGCTAAATAAGCCGCTACGGCCTACCCTGCTGCCCCCGCGCGCAGCCGTAATTTTGGGGCATGCTTCCTCGTTCCGTTCCTGCCTCGCCAGTGCCTACCCCCCTCCTCGATGCTGAGGCACTCCCCGCCGTGGCGGCCGCGCCCGAGGTCGTGCCTACTTCTACGGCGGCAAGCAGCGTATCGCCCGCCGCCTGGGGGCTGCTGCTGGTGCTGTCGCTGATATGGGGCACGTCGTTTATTCTAATGAAGAAAGGCTTGGTGGTGTTTTCGGCCATGGAGCTCGGGGCCACGCGCGTGAGCGTAGCGGCCCTGCTGCTGCTGCCCTTTGCCCTGCGCGAGGTGGGGCGCGTCGAGCGCAGCCGTTTTAAGTGGCTGGCACTCAGTGGCACGGTGGGCACACTTATCCCGGCCTTTCTGTTTGCCTATGCCGAAACCAAGCTAGCCTCGGGGTTGGCTGGCGTGCTCAATGCCCTCACAGCGGTGTTTGCGCTGCTGGTGGGCGCGCTGCTGTTTGGGCAGCGCCTGACGGGACTACGGGTGCTGGGCATCGGGCTAGGCTTGGTGGGCACGGTGGTGCTGATGCTGCTGGGCGGCAGCGGTGATGCCCTAGTGGGCACGGCCCCTACCCCCACCGGCGCGGGCAACGCCTGGTATGGCCTCTACATTGTGGCAGCTACTATTGGCTACGGCCTCAGTGTGAACGTGATAAAGCACCGCTTAAACGCCATGACGCCGATGGCCGTGACGTCGTTGCTGCTGCTACTCATTGGCGGGCCGGCGCTGGCGTATTTGCTGCTGGGCACGGACTTCGTGCATAAGCTGGCCACCGTGCCGGGAGCATGGCCAGCGTTTGGCTACATTGCCCTACTGGCCACCATGAGCACGGCGGTAGCTACGGTGCTGTTCAATATGCTCATTCAGCGTTCGACGACACTTTTTGCGTCGTCGAGCACCTACTTGATTCCCATTGTGGCGCTGGGCTGGGGCGCGCTCGACGGCGAGGCCTTCAACCAATGGCACGCAGCCGGCATGGGCATTATTCTGGCAGGCGTTTTCATTATTCACCGCGCTCGCTGAGGCTTAGCCGGGCAATAAATACTACCGCGCTCTAGGCGTCGGGCAGTGCTCCTTAAGAAGCTATTCGAGTTAACAAAACCGGTTGTCAGGGCGCGCAGTACGCACGCCCTGACAACCGGTTTTTGGGTCTTTAAAAAGGCAAAAGGCAGCCCGTTGCCAGGCTGCCTTTTTAGTAGGGGGTAGGCGCGTGGTTAGTACTTCAGCAGGCGCAGCGTTGCCGGGCCAGTAGGGCCGAGGAGCTGCACCAAGTACACACCGGCCGGTTGCCCGCTCAAGTCGAGGGGTAGGGCAGACGGACCAGCTGGTACTAGTTGGCTGGCCGACAATATGTTTTGGCCCATAGCATTCTGCACCAACGCTTGCACTTGCGTAGGCGCGCTGTAGTCAGTTTGCAGTGAAAACTGGCCGGTGCTAGGGTTGGGCACTGCCACTAAGGTGGCGGCCTTGCCCGTACGTACGGCCACGATAGGTGAGTAGCTAGCCGAGCCATCCCCATCTACCTGCTGCAAGCGGTAGTAGGCCAGGCCTGTGGCGGGGCGCTTATCCACGAAGGTATACGTATGAGCTTGCGCACTAGAGCCGTAGCCTGCTACGGTGCCCAATGGGGCAAAATCTTCGCCGTTCAAGCTGCGCTCAACTACAAAGTGGTCGTTGTTTTGCTCGCTGGCGGTGGTCCAGGTGCAGGCCACGGTGGCGCCAGCGCGTTGCGCCTCAAATGCTACCAATTGCACCGGCAGTGGCCCACTACTTGGGTTAGAGGTTATGGCAAACGGCGAGAAGTTGCTCACACCCGTGCGCTGCACCGTGGACTGGCCCGTACCATCCGGAGTGGTTGCCCCAGCGTCCTGAATTACCCCGTCCCATTTGGTTGAGTAGTGGTCGATGTACGCGCTGCCCTGCACAAAGCTGCTGCCTTGCTTATTGGTATTCCAGCCCAGCTTTAGCGTAGCTGCCACAGTTGCGCTCGTTTCGTGGCTGATAAACCAGGTTGTATTCACATTGGCCGTATTAGTTAGGGGCGTTCCGGAAGACGTCCACACGGCGTTTGCATTCGTGCCGGGGTTGTTATATGCAGCGTATACGTTGTCAATAGCCCGCACCCGGTAGGTTTCATCCTTGTCGGTACTACCCGCCGTGATAAAAACTGGCACATAGGTGGTAGCCGTAGTAGCCACCGGAAATAGCACCGGTACGCTGCTGCCCTGAGCCCCAATAACGGTAGCCCGGTACTCGCCCCTCCCGGTGGCTATCACCAAGCCGGTGCTAGCGCGGTTGAGCACGGCATTGCGGAGCATAGTCAGGTTGTAGTTGCCCAAGGTGATGCTTTTGGGCAGTATTAGTGTGCCGCCCACCGTAATTGCTCCAGCGTTCAAAAACTTCGCGCTGTTGCTAAATGTGAGGTTGGAGTAAGCGGCGGGCAGCACGTTCTGGCCACCATTGGTATAAACGTACTCTACTGTGCTACCGGTGGTTAGGCTGCCTAGCTTGAGGCCCGTGGTAGTAGGCACGTTATTATCTATCCGCAGCGTCGAACTACTGGGCACGTCAATAGTAGCGGTTATATTGTCGGTGGGCGCTATGTAAAGTGTAGCCGGCGCCGCGGCTGTGCCCACCACTACGTGCGAGTTGGTGCCCGTTACCTGCCAGCTGCCACTGCCAAGGCGCGTAGCAGTGTTGGTACCCTGCACGTAATAGGTAACATCGGAAGCCGTGAAATCGACGGCCCTCGCGAGGGGGTTGCTGCCGTCGGGGTTCTGGCCCCAAGTAGCGCTAGTGCCGGTAGCGGTATTATCGAGGTTGCCGGTAGTTTTGGAATATAGCACGTTGGTTTCGGGGTTGATAACAATGTCATCAATGCCCATGCCGTTGCCGTTGGTAGTCGGACTGAACACATACTCGAAGCACACGATAATCTCATCGCTTTGAGCCAAGTTTACGTTCATCAGGCGGTACTCCGTAGTCCGCTTGTAGGTATCAGAGTTGCCGTTGGTTAGGCCTTTCTCGGTACCTGTAGCGGGGGCGGGCAAATCTAGTTCCGGCACGCGGGTCCAGGTGGTAGTAGTAGCGGTTTTGTCTTCGGCTAGGTCGGCCGGGGCATAGGCCGTGCCGGTAGAGGGGTACTGCCGGTAGTATGTAGTGAATTTCGCATTTGTAGAAATGGTCGAATTGTACCACTGCTCAAAAGCATAGCGAATGTCCAGGTTTTTGATGGGCACTCCTAAGTTATTGCGCAGCCGCACCGCAATGTAGCCGCGGCCCGTAAAGCCGCCCGCAATGCCGCCCAGCGCCCGTTCGGTAGAGCCCATATCACCAAAGCTGTACGCACCAGGATTGCTATTAGAACCGTCATTGGGCCCAACTGCGCCCCCCAGTACGTAGAACGCAGTGCTGCCAGCTGGCGAGTAGCCCACTATCATACCCTGCAAATTGGAGGCAGTGCCATCGCTGCCAAATTGGGTATAGCCCGCGGTGGCCGTATTGCCAGTGGCCATGTTGCCAAAGTCCTGGGTATAGGGGGAGGGGGAAGAGAACGTGTACTGCGCTTGAGCGCCTAGCGTGGCCAGCAACAGTGGCATTGCTTTTACTACGGTGTATAGTTTTTTCACCAATCTAAACGGGCTAAATGAAAGGAGTATTTTTGCCTTATTCTAGAAGCTGGTGCGATGCAGCTTAGAATACTCCTAACAAAAGTAGCCTACCATGGCAACCACAACAATTGCATGTTAGTTAAATACAAAATTTTACCACAATATTTATAAAATATTGAATATCTGTCCCTTATACACACAGTATCAATCTATTTTTGGGATGATTTATGGCCGAGTATTGGTATAAAAAGCAGATGCCACCCTACCCCTACCCCTTCAAGAAGCGGGCAAGGGGTAGGGTGGCATCCTAGTTAGGCGCCAGTATAGCATTTTATTAATTTGCGCTGGCACCGCCAAAGCGGATTTACTCAAGCTACTCTACTAGCGCTTTATTTAGCTTTGAGTGCTTGTAGCCGTAGCCGAAGTAGATGCTAAGCCCAATGAGCAGCCAAATCAGGAACATTGTCCAGTTGTTGATACCGAGTTGCGTCATCAGGTACAGGTTGGTGAGCAAGCCCAACACCGGCAGCAGCGACAACTTTTTGCGGAATGTAACAACGGCGATGGCCAGCGAGGCTAGAACGAACACCAGGTAAGGAATTTGGTGGCGGAACACGCTGTACCAGCTTTCGCCGGTGCGGGCAGCAGTGGTGCCATTAGTGTCCTCCACCAGCTTAATGATGGTGGCGTGGTCGTAGCGCCAGAGCAGAAACGCGCTACCCGCCAGCAGCAGCGGCACCAGCAATTGCCCGTTGATGTAGGGCACCCGGAAGCGCGCCTCGGAGCGGCCGTAGGGGTCGATGATGAGGATGCCGCCGCAGACGAGCGCAAAGGCGAACAGCGTACCGATGCTCGTCAAATCCACCACCAAATCCATGTTCAGAAACAGGGCCGGCACTGCCACAAAAAAGCCCGTGACGATGGTGCTGAACGAGGGCGTATGAAACTTGGGGTGCACCCGCGCAAATACGCTGGGCAGCAACCCGTCGCGGCTCATCGTGAGCCAGATGCGCGGCTGGCCCAGCTGAAACACCAGCAGCACCGAGGCCATCGCAAACACCGCACTCACGGCCACCAGGCCCGAGAGGCGGGGTAGGCCCACTTTGGCAAACACGAACGAGAGCGGGTCGCCTACCCCTAGCTCTTTATACGACACCATGCCGGTGAGTACCAGCGTAATAATAACGTAGAGCACCGTGCAAATAATGAGCGCGTACATCATGGCCTTGGGCAAGTCGCGCTGCGGGTTGTTGCACTCCTCGGCGGTGGTCGAAATGGCGTCGAAACCGATGTAGGCGAAGAACACGGCCGACACGCCCTTAAGCACGCCGCCCATGCCATTGGGGGCAAAAGGCGTCCAGTTTTCGGGCTTCACATAGAATGCGCCGACCACAATCACCACGCCCACGATTATCAATTTCAATAAAACCAGCAGGTTAGAAGCATTTTTCGACTCCTTAATACCTACATACACCAGCGCCGTGATGAGCACCGTGATGCCAAAAGCCGGCAGGTCTACCACGAAGCGCCAGTCGCCAAACAAGGTAGGAGCGTTGGCCCAGGCCTGGTAGGCTTCGAGTTGGGCGGGGGTAGCCTCGGCCAGCGGCTTGCCGGCCTGCATGAGGGCCAGCACGGTTTCGTAGCCGTGGTGGGCGCTTTGGGTGCCCATCGTAAGCCAGCGCGGAATGTGCAGCCCAATGCCGTCGAGCAGGCCGGTGAAGTAGTCGCTCCACGAAATGGCCACCACGATGTTGCCCACCGCGTATTCCATGATGAGCGCCCAGCCGATTATCCAGGCCGCGAGCTCGCCAAACGAGGTGTAGGCGTAGGTATAAGCCGAGCCGCTAACCGGAATGGTGGCCGCAAACTGGGCGTAGCACAAGGCCGAAAACGCGCAGGCAATGGCCGTGAACACGAACAGCAGCGACACGGCCGGCCCGCCATTCAGGCTGGCTTGGCCGATGGTTGAGAAAATGCCGGCCCCGATGATGGCCGCAATGCCCAGCCCCGTAAGGTCGCGCACGGTGAGGTGGCGGGCCAGGCCGCCGGCCGAGCCGCCGTGGCCTTCGGCATCGGGGGGCGGGTTTTGAAGAATGGCCGCGATGGTTTTGCGGCGGAAAAGCGAGGAATTGGCAGGGGGCATTCGGCCAGAAAGAAATGGGCGCGCAAAATAGCAAACGGCCAAGTTACGGCCGAGCCGGGGGCAATTGGTGGGGGTAGGGCACCGAAGCGGACGGCGAAGCTTTTTTCAAGCTATCGCGCCGCGCACCCTCCTAGCCTACTCCCCTACCCCGTCTTCAGGCGGGCAGCGCCTCTTGGTAATGGTAAACTACGTTTCTATTACCCCAAGGGCAGCTGGATACCGTAGAAGACTTATGACAGCCCGCTGTACTCGTATCTTCAAACTTTTTCATGCTAAAATCCCTTACTCCAGAGTATGATGCGATTATCTCTGGCCTTGCTTCTGCTTTTTTTGGCGGCTTGCACAGCTATCAAGCCAACCACCCAATTCAACCCTACTGCTACCCGCGCTGCGCTGCCCCACGAGGAGGCGCCGCACCCGCGTAACTCGCTAGAATGGTGGTATGTAACGGGCCACCTCACCGACCACGAGACCGGCGAGGTATTTGGGATTGAGTACGTCTTTTTTCATTTCAACATGAACAAAGGCAAGCAGGACTACCAGATGGTAAACGTGGCCCTGACTGACCCACAGGGCCAGCAGTTTAAGTACGACTACAAGCTGGGCAAGCTGCCCCGCCTGCTTACCGACTCGCTGCCCCTGCACCTGCGCGACCAGAAGGCCGGCGAGGTGTGGAAGTTTGACGGCCAGCAAGGCCGCTACGACCTGGAAGCCGCCCTCACGGGCAAGGCCAACGCGGGCTACGCCCTGAAGCTTAGCACTACCCCCATAAAACCCGTGCTGCTGCACGGCGGCACCGGCTACGAAAACTACGGCGGCGGCGTGTTGGCGGGCTACTACTCCTACCCCCGCCTGGCCACCAACGGTACGCTCACGGTGGGCGGCAAGGTGCACCAGGTAAGCGGCGAGCTGTGGTACGACCGCCAGTGGAACTGCACCAGCATTGTGAGCAAGGATGTGGGCTGGGACTGGATGAGCATTCAGCTCGACCACCACCAGGATGAACTGATGCTCAACACGCTGCGCAACCGTGCCACTGGGGAGGGCCTCAACAACGGCTCGTTTTACAGCGCCGATAGCCAGAACGTGCACCTCACCGGCACCGACTTTGAGCTTACCCCCCTCACGTATTGGATTAGCCCCACCTCCAAGAAGAAATACCCCGCCAAATGGCGGGTGCAGGTGCCCAAGCAGGGTTACGACCTAGTGGTGGAACCCTTGGTGCCCAACCAAGAGCTGAGCCTGCGCTTTTTCCATACCTTCACCATGCACTATTGGGAAGGCATGTGCCGCGTGACGGGCACCCGCTACGGCCAGCCCGTCACGGGCAACGCCTACGTAGAAATAACTAACCGCTAATAGGTTAGCTTTTGAATGGTGCCATCGCCCGAGCTGAGCACGTAATACGTGCGGCTGCCAACGCGCTCAATATCGGTGGGCCGGTCTAGCCCCGCTAGCAAGGTAGCCTTGTTAGTATCGACCAACTGGCCGGTTTTGGGCGTGAAGCCGATGTTGGGCGGCGTGAGCGAGAATTGGGCGTACTGCACCACAATCGGCTTGTTATTAGCTGATAAGGCAATATCGGTGAGGGTCGTGAAACCAGTTTGGTACTCGCTGACTACCCCGCTCGGGCTGACCAAGTAAATTTTGGTAGCGCCCGGCGTGAAGGGAAAGCCGCTCAGGCCGCTTACCAAGAAATTGTTGCCGTCGTAGACAATGCCAGTGGGCACGGCGTCGGTCGTCGTATTCACCCCGGGCAGCTTGGCAAACACGCTGAGCACTCTGGTTTTGCTGTCGCGCTTGATGATGGCATTAGCACCCGAATCCGTAATGTACAGGTTGTCGTCGGGGCCTAGCGTCAGGTTGTAGAGGTTGGTATTGAGGGGGGTAGTAAGCTTTTGCGCCAGCACAAACGTGCCAATATTCTCGGCGCTCAGGTTGCTGGCTACGTAGGGCGTATCGCCGGGCTTGAAGGCCGATACGTCGAGCGTGTATAGCTTGCCAGCGGCGCCGTCGAGCACGTAAAGTGTGCCATTGTGGTAGAGTAAGTGCCCGATTCCTT
The DNA here is from genome assembly GCF_009755225.1 of Hymenobacter ginkgonis. Classification (GTDB taxonomy): domain Bacteria; phylum Bacteroidota; class Bacteroidia; order Cytophagales; family Hymenobacteraceae; genus Hymenobacter; species Hymenobacter ginkgonis. The sequence goes on along the minus strand of NZ_WQKZ01000002.1, from coordinate 686,411 downwards.
CTACCGCCCCGTTGTTCACGGCCGACGATAAGCCCGTGAGCACGGGGTAGGCTTTGCCATCCGTGGTCACGAGCGAAGCCTGCGCGTCGTTTTTGCCGGTGCCGCTCTGCGTTACCCAGGCCTGTCCGCGCTCATCGAAGCTCATTCCGATGGGCATGGTGAGGTTGCTGGCAAAGACTTGCGCGGTGAAGCTAGTGGGTTCGGCCACTATTTCGGGGTCATCGTTTTTGCAGCCGGTGGCTGCCGCCAAGGCTACCAAGGCGCACCAAGCGTGTGTTTTCAAGCTCATAGCAGTAAGGTGGTAAGGTTGAGGTTGCACCCAAGAGTGCAATACGAAAATAACCAAACGCTTACTTACTAGCTACTTATTAAAAACAAAATCTAGGGAATATTCCTATAAGCCGAACAGTATATCGTGCTTCGCAGTGCTCCCGCGACCCTACCCCCTCGCTGCTCATTACCCTTAGGGCACCAACACCCCTGCCAGCAAGGCCACGCCCACCATTACTACGCTCGGAATCCGCTCCCAGAGCAGCACCAAAAACGTGAGGCCCACCAGCAGCGGGTTAAGCGGCAGGTGCCAGTGGGCCAGCGAGCCCGGCAGCGCCAGCAGGCGGTCGGGCAGCGGGTGGTAGAGCAGCAGCGCCGCCGCGCACACCAGGCCGGCACTCACGGCATTCACGCCTTCGAGCGAGGCCTTCACCACGCGGTACTGGCGCAGGCCGTCCCAGAAGCGGATGATGAAAAATATCAGGAACGTGCCCGGCAGAAAAATGCCAATTGCCCCCACTGCCGCGCCCAGCAGCTGCGGCCCTACCCCCCCCAGCGGCCGCATAGCCAGCGCCCCGATGTAGGAAGCAAACGAAAAGTTGGGCCCCGGCAGCGCCTGCACCAGCCCCAACCCCGACAAAAACTCGGGCCCCGTGAGGTAGTGCTTGTACTCGACAAACTCGGCAAAGAGCAGCGGCGCCAGCACCTGCCCGCCCCCAAATACCAGCGAGCCGTTGCGGTAAAAGTTCTCGAACAGCCGCACCGGCCGCAGCTGGGTATAGTGCCCCAGCACCGCCGCCAGCAGAAAAATCCCCAACCAGAGCGCCCCATTGGCCCACTCCACCCGAATGGGTTTTTTATCGGGCACAATGGCGTGCTTGCGGTAGCGCAGCGTGGTTACGGCCCCGCCCGCCAGCAGCAGTAGGGGTAGCACCCCTGGCAGCTGGAAGAAATACGCCACCATAGCGGAAGCCACCATCAGGGCCACCGACGTTTTAGTTTGAATAACTTTTTCGGCAATGCGGTAGGCCGAAAATGCCACGAAGCCCACGGCCACCGGCTGCACAAACTGCACCAGCCGCCCCGTAAGTGCCGCGTCAAAATGCGTGAGCAGCAGCCCCGCCAGCGTCATGATGAGCACCGCCGGCAGGCACCAGACAAAGAGCGTGAGATAGGCCAAATTGGGCCCGCCTAGCCGGAAACCGATGGCCGTCATGGTTTGGGTAGAAGTGGGGCCCGGCAGCAGCGCGCACAGCGCTTGCAGTTCTAGCAATTCGGCCGCGGTGAGGTAACGGCGCTTGTGCACCAGCAGCCGAAACATCATGGCTAGGTGCGCCTGCGGCCCGCCAAAAGCCGTGCAAGCCAGGCCCGCTACATCTTTCAAAAAAATGAGGTTCCGCGTCCGGCGCATGCGCCGGCCCGCGCGGCGCAACGGCGCCGGCAGGTTAGGCAAAACGGGAGGGGTAGGCTTTTGGTCGGGCACAGAGCAGGCGGGTAGCAGTGCCGAAGATAAAACCGGCCGGCAAGTTGCGGGCCTCCAACCCAGCAAGAAGAATCGGGAGAGGAATATCGAGCTGCTGAAAACCGGCCAAAAAAGAATGCCCTGCTGAGTTTGTCGAAGCAGCTCGCTTGGGCCGCTGGGTTGCTATCCCAACGATTCGAGCGAAGTGCTTCGGCAAATTCAGCAGGACGTTCTTTTTGTCAGCCTGCTAGTGCTGGCTTCCGTCAGCCGTAGCCGCTTCCAACCTATTTTTTCTTCAAGCCCAGCTCAATCAGGCGCTCGTTTAGGAACTCGCCGGCCGTGATGTCGGCTTCCTTCTTGGGGTTGTCGGCCGTTACGAGGTGAGGCAGGGCCGCCAAACTCATCTCGGAGCGCGGGTGCATAAAGAACGGGATGCTGTAGCGCGGGGTGTTCATTTTCTCGCGGGGCGGGTTCACCACGCGGTGAATGGTGCTCTTGAGCACGCCGTTGGTGAGGCGCTGAAGCATGTCGCCCACGTTCACCACAATCTGGTCGGGTAGGGCCGTGATGGAAATCCACTGGCCGTCGCGGCGCTTCACTTGCAGGCCGTCGGCGCTGGCGCCCATCAGCAAGGTAATGAGGTTGATGTCGCCGTGCTCGGCGGCGCGCACGGCATCGGCGGGCACTTCCTCGGGGTTTTCGATGGGGAAGTAGTGAATGGGCCGCAAGATGCTGTTGCCGTTTTTCACCTTGTCATCGAAGTAATTTTCGGGCAGCTCCAGGTACAGCGCAATGGCGCGCAGCACGTCTTTGCCAGCCGCTTCGAGGGTGCGGTAGGCCTTCATAGTACTCTGCGCGAAGCGGGGCACTTCGGCGGGCCAAATGTTGGCGGGGTAGTCGTTCTTAACCGGGTCGTTTTCGTCGAGCACTTCCTGGCCCACGTGGTAAAACTCCTTCAGGTCGCCGGTGTTGCGGCCCTTGGCATGCTCCTTACCCTTGCTGATGTAGCCGCGCTGGCCAGCCAGCGCCGGGTTTTCGTATGCTTGCTTCGTGGGGTCGGGCAGTTGAAAAAACTCCTGCACGTCGTGGTAAAGCTCCTTGGTTTGCTCGTCGTTGAGGCCGTGGTTTTTGAGGGCCACAAAGCCAATGCTTTGGTACGCGTCGCCGAGCTCTTGCACAAACTTGGCTTTGCGGGTGGGGTCGCCCGAACGGAAATCAGCCAGGTCGAGCGAAGGGATGTGGTCAGGCAGGTTATCAGCCATAATTAAGTAGGGGTTAGGTTACTTGCTGATTAGTGACTGTTAACTACTGGTAGCAGGCTGCGCCGGCGGCTGGTTGAGCGCACAACCAACCACTGGGGTAGCCCGCCAGCAGCAACCAGTAGTTACCTACCGCGAAGTTAGCACAAAACCTTATGCTGGCCAGTTCGCGTACAGTACAGATTACCTACCCCATTCTGCCTCTTTCACATGAAACTATTCCTCGCGCCGCTTAGCGGCTTGCTGGCCCTTGGGCTTCTCGGCAGCTGTAGCACGACGCAGCAAGCCGAAACTGCGGCTACTACCAGCCCGGCCGACCGCGATGCGGCCCTGGGTGCGCAAACTACTACCTCCACCGTATCGGGCCAGGCCCAAACCAGGAACGGCATCACGCTCACGCCCTTCGACGATTCGCCCAAGTTTCCAACGGCTCAAATGCGCCTCAACTCGCCGGTAGCTGGCTCGACGGTACCCAGCGGCGAAGTAGCTTTTTCCTATGAGCTGACCAACTTCCAGCTTACTAAAATGACGGCCAGCGACCACGCCATGCAAATGGCTAACTCCATGAAGGGCCAACACATCCACAACATCGTGGATAACCAGCCCTACACGGCGCATTACGATACGAAGTTTACCAAGCCTATCGCCGACGGCCAGCACGTGGTACTGTCATTCTTGTCGCGCTCTTACCACGAGAGCCTTAAACACCTGGGTGCTTACGACTTGCGCGTCATCACGGTGGGCACGCCGGCCGCCGATGCTACCCCCTCTACTTTCGATGTGAAAGCCCCGGCCCTCTTTTACAGCCGCCCCAAGGACACGTATGCAGGCAAGGATGCGCAAAAAATCATGCTTGACTTTTACCTCGTGAACACGACCCTAGGTGATAGTGGCAACAAGGTGCGCGCCACTATCAACGGTACGGAGTTCATGCTCAACCAGTGGCTGCCTTACATGATGGAAGGCCTACCCGCTGGCCAAGCTACCATCAAGCTAGAACTGCTTGATAGCAGCGGCACGCTCATTCCCGGCCCCTATAACTCGGTAACGCGCACAATTACGGTCGCACCGTAAGGAGGGGTAGGCGAATCAGTTTCTTGCTAAACAGCACGTCCTGCTGAGCTTGTCGAAGCATCTCTACCGCACTATTGAGTGATGCGATAAAGATGCTTCGACAAGCTCAGCAGGACGTGCTGTTTTAGTAGGCGCTAGCCAGCGCCTGTGCTACTAGCGACTGCACTTCTGGCTTATCAAAGTCTAGCTCGTTCTGGATGAGTGGCATAACCCGCGCCATAATGGCCTCTTGGCGCTGGCCGGCGGCCCAGGCTTCGGCATAGGAGGTGTCGGGCGAGAACGTGACGCGCGAGTACAGCGGCACCCACTGGCCGGGGTACTGCGCGGCGATTTTGCTCTCGATTTTCTTTTGCAACAGAAAGCGTGGGTCGGCCACGCGGTCGCGCATCTCCACGAAGTTGTAGAGCGCGAGGTCGGCCATGGCATCGGTGTTGGGTTTGCGCTGGGTTTCGAACGCTTTCATCACCGTGGGCCAATTATCCTCGCCTAATTGGTCGAGCAACTGGTTGAGCACTGTGCAATCCTCAAAGCCCGCGTTCATGCCCTGCCCGTAGAAAGGCACAATGGCGTGGGCCGCATCGCCGAGCAGCAGCACACTGTCGCGGTACGCCCACGGGAAACACCGAATCGTAACCAGCGAGCCCGTAGGATGGTCGAAGAATTCTTCCGTCAGTTGCGGCATCAGCGGCACAGCATCGGGAAAGACGGTGGTAAAGAACGTCGTGACGTCGGCTGGCGTTTGCAGCGCGGCAAACGACTTATCGCCCTCATAAGGAAAGAAGAGGGTAGCGTTGAACGAGCCGTCGAGGTTAGGCAGGGCAATCATCAAAAAATTGCCGCGCGGCCAGATGTGCAGCGCGTTTTTTTCGAGCTGCCAGCTCCCCCCCTCGCCGGCGGCAATGGTCAGTTCTTTGTAGCCGTACTCTAGGTATTGCTGCGAGTAGTCGGTGCGGTCGGTGCGCTGCAAGGCCCCGCGGACCGCCGAGAAAGCACCATCGGCGCCAAATAGCCGCTGGTACGCCACATCGTGCGCGTGGCCGGTAGCCACGTCTTGCAGGTGCAGGCGGCGGCCGGGCAAGTCAAGTTGCAGCAGCTTCTGGCCGAAAGTTATTTGCACGCCGGGCTCCTGCTCGGCCAAGTCGAGTAAGGTACAGTTGAGGTTGCCCCGGTTGATAGAGTAGATGGCCTGGTTTTCCTGCCCGTAGGGCTGAAAGGTGAGCTGCCCCTGCCCGTCGTGCATCACGCGCCGGTACATGGGGATGCCCACCTGCCGGATATCATCGGCCACCCCTACCCCCGCCAGCGCTCGCCAGCCGCGGTCAGAGAGCGCCAAGTTGATGGAGCGGCCGCCTAGTAGACCCTGCTGCCGCGGGTCGGGTAGGCGCTCGAACACCTGCACCGGGTGGCCGCGCCGCGCCAAGTACAGCGCCAGCAGCGAACCCACTAGGCCCGCCCCCATAATGGCCAGCGGCTCATCGGCCGAAGCCGGGGCAGAAGGAATAATAGCCATAGCGAAAATAACGAAGGGAAGCGACTACCAGCCGCCAATAACGAAGCTAAAACCAACTGGCAGCCAATTCCATCAAACGCTCCAGGCCGTGCTGGTCGGCGGCGTCGAAATCGTTTAGCTGGTCGCTGTCCACATCGAGCACGGCCACCACTTGGCCATTTCTGAGCACCGGCACCACAATTTCTGATTTTGAGTCGGAGCTGCACGCAATGTGGCCCGGAAAGGCTTCTACATCGGGCACCAGTACGGTGCGGGCCTCAGCCCAGCTAGTACCGCACACCCCCCTACCCCTCCGGATACGGGTGCAGGCAATGGGCCCTTGAAACGGCCCCAGCACCAGTTCATCACCCTTTACTACGTAAAAACCCACCCAAAAAAACCCGAACGCCTGCCGCAACGCAGCGGCTGTGTTGGCCAGGTTGGCCGTTAGGTCAGCTTCCGGCGCGGTAAGGGCCTCTATTTGGGGGTGCAACTCAGTATAGCGGCCCTCTTTGGGCAGGCTACTGGTCAGGAACAGATTTTCAGACATGCGAAACGAGCTAACAAAATGCGCTGGGTAGCGGCGCGCAAAAGTACCCGCCACCTGCTCCCCGGCACGCGGGCCGCCTTATTCTGTTGGCACCGCAACGGGCGTGCTCACGCTAGCAAAGGTGCCACCCTGGTGCTCAACTACCTGTACAATACGGTAGTTAAGGTCTTCCTTGGTGTCCAAGTATTCGTCATAACTGGTAGTTTCCACAAAGTATTGCACCGTTACTTCCTTACCGCTGGGCGTGATATTGTTGAACTTCATCTGCACATCCTGCGTAACAAGTGGGTGGTCTTTAATCGCTTCAACTGCCTCCAGAATAATGGCTTGCAGTTGTTGGCTGTTCGTTTTGTGGTCGAAGATGAGCGTGAAGCCTACCCGCCGCGACGTGCGCAGGCTTAGGTTATCGAGGGGCTTATCAATCATGTTCTTATTGGGCACCGTGAGGTAGCTTTTTTCGGCCGTGCGCAGACGGGTGCTGCGGAAGCCAATTTTTTCGACGGTACCGCTCACGTTGCCAGCCGTCACGAGGTCGCCTACGGCAAATGGCTCATCCAGAAAGATGGTGAAGGAAGCCAGCAGATTTTCGAGGCTCTCTTTGGCCGCAAAAGCCACCGCCAGCCCGCCAATACCCAGGCCCCCAATCAGGGCCGTCACATCCACCGAAAACACCTTGCCCATCATCACCAGCACGCCGATGAGCACAATAAACACCTTCAACAAATCCTTGGCAAAAGGCAAAAACTGATTATCAAGGCGGCGGGCGCTTGGAGTGGCCGTTAACTCGGCCCGGCGCTGCACAACCAGCAAAGCGAAATCAACTAGCCGCGTGATAACCCACACTACTGTACCAATTACACCCAAGTGAAATACCCCCAAAAGCACCACCTTATGCCACGGCTCCACGCCCTTCACGGCCAGGGGGGGTAGGGGGTAGCGCAACACGCTAAAAGCCAAATACAGCGTGGCCAGAAACAAGAGTGTTCCTAGGGGATGGATGAGCAAATCGTGTAGTTCCTGCTCCGTCACTCCTGCTGCGTAGCGCTTGGTAAGCCGATAGAGAATCTTGCTTACTAAGCGCGATAATAACCGGTTTAGAACAGCACCGAGCAGCAGTATAAACGCTGCCACAACATAGTCTAACAATTCATTACCCAATACTATATGGTGCAAGAAGCTTGGTATTTCCATCAGGAGTAGCCGAGGGTAGTTAGGCTGTCGGCAAGTGGTAGTACGCGGCGCTTTGCTTTGCTGTTTAGCTGAACACGGACTTTCAATCGACAAACCACCCTTATCTATCGATAGACAACATAATATTATGTCATTTTAGCATAATAGGTTCTTGTATGGTAAAGATGCAAAAAGCGGCTTCACGCGCTGCAAACTAAGAAATTGCACTTACCCATGAATAAAAAATACTCCCCCGTTTTTATCTTGTAAAGTTTGATTAAGTAATAATAGCCTTTTTATCACTACTTTTCGGGACCCAAACCTGATTTACAGGTTTACTAATACTCACTCTTCTCTTCCCTCTTCTACCATTTTTTCGTTCACTCTAATGAAACCTTTGCACACTCGCGTCGATGCGCAGCAACTAGACCGCGCAGCGGCTATGCTCAAAGTTCTCTCACACCCCAAACGGCTCGCTATTGTCGACTTGCTTGGCAAGACTAAAGGTGGCAAAGAGCAGCAGATGTCGGTTACGGAAATATATCAAGCCCTTGATATTCCGCAGGCTATCGCTTCGCAGCACCTCATTACCCTCAAAGACCGCGGCGTGCTCAAGTCGAGCAAAGTAGGCACCAAGATTTACTACTCGCTAGCCGTGCCCCAACTGATGAAAATTATTGATACGCTGGAAGACTATTCTGGCCGTATCTAACTAGATTTCACGTTCTTGCTCAGCAATTATGGACCACCCCGCTGGGTAAGAACTTTCTGATATATTAAAAAAGGCTGCCATTGAATTGGCAGCCTTTTTTAATGAAATATATACTATATATGCTGATTTACGCTAAATAAGCCAACGCTAAAACTAAGCGTTGGCTACTGGCTGGCGCTCCAAGTCGAAAATATCGGTGAGCAGGGGGAGCAGCTGCTCGGCTTCGTCGCGGCGGCAAGCAGCTTTGAGGTGAAGCACGTGCTGTTTCAGCACCTTTTGCATAAAGGCTCGGGTGGCATCGTCGAGCAGCTTCACTTCGGAGGGGGTAGCCTTTTTCTGAAAGCGCTCCAACTCTTGTTGGCGCAGTTGCTCTAGGCCAGCTTTCATGCGCTGGATAAGCGGCGAAACGAGCATTTCGCGGCTCCAGTCGGCAAAGTCGAGTAAGCTGCTTTCGATGAGCGCGCGCACTTGCGGCACTGCCGCCAAGCGCTGCTCGAGTGCCGCCGAGGCCTTGCTCTCGATGGCATCGACGTTGTACACCAGCACGCCGGGCACCTGCTCTACATCAGCCGCCACCGACCGCGGCACGGATAAGTCGATGAAGAACTTATAGCTTAGCACATCTAGGTGATCCACTAGCTCACGGGTAAAGAACGGCGTGTCACGGTTGATGGATGAGATAATGACATCGGCCTCGCGTAGGGCACCGGTTACATTCTCAAAGTTCACAATCTGCAGCTGGCCGGGCGCAAACTCGGCGGCTAGCTCTTCGGCCCGCGAGCGCGTGCGGTTGCACAGCGTGACGCTAGCGAAGTACTTGCTTTCGGCCAGGTGGCGGCACACATCGGCGCCAATTTCGCCCAGGCCCACTACCAGCACACGGGGGCTGGCCACATCGGTCGTTAGCTCCTCTACCAGCTCCAAGGCGGCGTAGCTCATGGAAGCAGCCCCTTCGCGGAAGCTCGTTTCCTGCTGCACCCGTTTGTTGGTGAAGAAGATAGTGTGCATCAGGCGGTGCAGGAAAGGCCCGGCAGCATCGGCATCGGCGGCCCATTGGTAGGCCATTTTCACCTGATTGATAATCTGGAGGTCGCCTACTACCTGGGCATCAAGGCCGATGGCTACTTCGAAGAGGTGCTCGGCAGCCGCTTCCGGCTCCAGGTACAGGTCGAAGTAAGGGGCAAAGCTGCTTGCATCGGGGCGCTGCTTTAGCTGGCCCAGTGCCCGAATGATGGCGGCACTACAGTCGTCGTCGTGGGCATAGTAAACCTCCGTGCGGTTGCAGGTACTCAAGACCAACAAATCGTTCAGGTGCAGCTCGTTGCGCAGTTGTTGTAGAAAGCGGCGGCACGCAGCCTCGTCCAGGGCCAACAGCTCGCGAATGGCAAGCGGGGCTTTACGAAACGAGAGGCTGACCGCCTTAAACGGATGAGACATAGCACGGGTCGACCCAAGGCCGGCCTGCAAAATTACGGTACAAATACTAGCAGAAGAAACAGGAAGTATACGCGTTGGGTTCGCCGGACCTATTAACCGTCTGAAGTAGTTCTTTTCCGCGCCCAACGCTTGGCTGGGCGCTGCGAGTGCCGCACCCGACCTTTGCCTACCTATGCTACCCCCCCTCTACGACCAGAAGTCGCGCATTAAGCTGCTGGTACTGCTGTTTGCCTTGCTTATTGCCGCCGCTACCGTGGTGTATACCAACGCTTTAGTGAAGCGCCTTTCGGAGCGCGAACAGCACCAGATTGACTTGTATGCCAAGACGCTGCGCTACATCATCAGCACCGAGGAAAGCACCAATCTTCCCTTCTTACAGGAGCAGATTATCAATGCGAACACCACCATTCCGGTTATTCTGACGGATGGAGAAAATATTATCGATAATAAAAATTTGGGGTTGCCCGCGCACTTATCGGAGGCCGATTCTGTGCGTCAGGTGAAGTTGTTGCTGCTTACTATGCAGCAGAAGCACCCGCCCATCGTAATTGAGCTGCCGCTGGGGGCGCGCAACTACGTTTTTTACCAAGATTCGCAGCTGTTGCGCGAGTTGCGCACCTACCCCCTGGTGCAGCTCGCAGTGATTGCCTCGCTGGGCATGCTGGCCTATTTGAGCTTCAGCTACTCGCGCCGGGCCGAGCAAAACCGCGTGTGGGTGGGCCTCGCTAAGGAAACCGCGCACCAGCTTGGCACGCCGCTGAGCAGCTTAGTAGGCTGGCAAAGCTACCTGCGCGAGTCGGAGCGCTTTCGCGGCGAGCCCATTGTGGAAGAGCTGGGCAAGGACATCAAACGGCTGGAAATCATCACGGAGCGTTTCAGCAATATTGGGTCGGTGCCGGTGCTCAAGGCCGAGAATTTGTACCAGACCACCCGCAACGCCATTGCCTACCTCGAAGCGCGAGTGTCGCGTAAGGTCAAGTTCAGCATCGAAACCGATTTGCCACTCGACACGCCGGCCCTGATTAATGTGCCGCTCTTCGACTGGGTGGTTGAGAACATCTGCAAGAACGCTGTAGATGCCATGGATGGCCGCGGCAGCATCACGTTGCGCCTCCGGCCCGTGCGCCCGTCGCGCCGCTGGTGGACGCGCCGCGTGCCACGCCCCCAAGTAGCCATCGACATTACTGATACGGGCAAGGGTATTCCTAAAAACAAGCTGGAGAGCGTGTTTCTACCCGGCTATACTACCAAGAAGCGCGGCTGGGGCCTGGGCTTGGCCCTAGCCCGCCGCATCATCGAAAACTACCACGAAGGCCGCCTCTTTATCAAGTCCAGTGAAGTGGGCAAAGGAACCACGTTCCGCTTGATACTCAACCAATAAGCTCAACGCAGTAGGAGGGGGCAGGGCCACCGGCTGTTAAAACAGCTGATGGCCCTACCCCCTCCTTTTTAACTAGCCTAACTACCTAGCCACCCAGCACCAACTGCTCGGGCAGATTTAATAGATAGTTGCCGTAGCCGCTTTTGCGGAGCGGCTCGGCGATTTTGCGGAGCTGCTCGGCATCAATAAAGCCTTGGCGGTAAGCAGCTTCCTCAATCGAACCTACTTTAAGGCCCTGGCGCTGCTCTAGCACGCGCACAAACTCGCCGGCTTGCATGAGGCTTTCGAAGGTACCGGTGTCGAGCCAAGCGGTGCCGCGGCCCAGAATCCCTACCTTAAGCTTGCCGCGGCGGAGGTACTCGCGGTTTACATCCGTGATTTCGTATTCACCGCGGGGGCTGGGCTCCAGGTTTTTCGCGATTTCTACCACGTCGTTGTCGTAGAAATACAGGCCCGGCACGGCGTAGTTGCTCTTGGGCTTAGCCGGCTTTTCCTCAATGCTGAGGGCCACCTTGTCCTCATCGAACTCGACCACGCCGTAGCGCTCGGGGTCGTGCACGTGGTAGGCATATACCACGCCGCCCTCGGGGTCGCTATTGGCTTTGAGCAACGGCTCCAAGCCCTCGCCGTGGAAAATATTATCGCCCAGCACCAGCGCTACCGAGTCCGTACCGATAAAATCGGCGCCCAGCACAAATGCCTGCGCCAGCCCGTTGGGCACGGCCTGCACCACATATTGGAAGTTGCAGCCCAGGTTTTGGCCGTCGCCGAGCAGCTTCTGGAACTGCGCCTGGTCGTGGGGGGTAGTGATGATGAGGATGTCCCGGATGCCGGCCATCATCAGCAGCGACAACGGATAATACACCATCGGCTTGTCGTAGACGGGCATGAGCTGCTTGCTGACAGCTAGCGTGAGCGGGTGCAACCGGGTGCCGGAGCCGCCGGCCAGGATGATTCCTTTCATGTGTGAGGCAGAAATAAGGGGGTAGGAAAGCTTAATTACGCTCTGCAATAAAGGCTTGGTTGGCCTTAAACCAGCTCAGCGTTTGCTGCAAGCCTTCGCGAATGCGTACCTGCGGCGCGTAGCCCAGCCGGGTTTCGGCCTTGGTGATATCGGCCAGCGAATCCCGAATATCGCCGGCGCGGTTGGGCCCAAACTTGGGTTCTAGTGTTGAGCCGGCTTCTTCGCGTAGGATGTCGTACATCTGCACCAGCGAGGTACGGTCGCCTACAGCAATGTTATACACTTGGTTAGGCGCCTCGGGGTTGTCGGTGAGGGCCGCGCGGATGTTGGCTTGCACGCAGTTTTCTACAAACGTGAAGTCGCGGGTTTGGCCGCCGTCGCCGTTGAGGGTCGGCGCCTGATTTTCCAAGATGGCGTCGATAAACAGCGGAATCACGGCCGCGTAGGCCCCACCGGGGTCCTGGCGCGGGCCGAAGATGTTAAAGTAGCGCAGGCCAATGATTTCCATGTCGTAGGTACGGGCAAAAACGTCGGCGTACAGCTCGTTGGCGTACTTGGTGACGGCGTAGGGCGAGAGCGGCTTGCCAATGCGGTCCTCTACCTTGGGTAGGCCGGGGTGGTCGCCGTAGGTCGAAGACGAAGCCGCATACACAAAGCGCTTAATACCTGCTTCTTTGGCGGCAAACAGCATTTTGACGAAGCCGCCCACGTTCACTTCATCCGTCGTAACGGGGTCGTTGATGGAGCGTGGCACCGAGCCGAGCGCCGCCTGGTGCAGCACTACATCAATGCCCTGGCAGGCGCGGGCGCAGGCCTCGCGGTCGCGAATGTCGCCTTCTTGTACTTCAAGCGCGGGGTTGCCTTCAAATAAGCGCAGGTTTTTGCGGAAGCCGTTGGAAAAATTGTCCAGCACCCGCACTTTTTTGGCGCCGTATTTTAATAGATATTCTACTAAGTTCGAGCCAATAAAGCCCGCCCCGCCCGTTACGAGGAAGGATACGTCACTGAGGGATTCGTTGTGGAAAGGGAGGTCGTACATTCTATAAATTAGAGATAGCAAGCAAGGTATTGTAGGCAAATTAAAGGGGGTAGGCCACTAAGCCTACCCCCTTCGCAGGGCTAAGGGTGCTTAACGGTTGGCGTACTGCTTCTGGTTATAGTCCTGGTAAGCGCCGCTGGTAACGTTGGTAAGCCATTCTTCGTTAGCCAAATACCAATCTACGGTTTGGGCCAAGCCCTGCTCGAAGGTTACGCTGGGCTTCCAACCTAGCTCGTTCATAATCTTGGCCGAGTCGATGGCGTAGCGCATGTCGTGGCCGGCGCGGTCAGTTACAAACTTGATGAGTTTGCGCGAGGTGCCCTGGGCCTGGCCGGTTTTCTCGTCCACTACATCGCACAGCAGCTCAATAAGTTTGAGGTTCTGCCACTCGTTTACGCCGCCGATGTTGTAGGTGTCACCCAGCTTGCCTTTGTGAAAAACGGCGTCGATGGCAGTGGCATGGTCTTTCACAAATAGCCAGTCGCGCACGTTTTCGCCTTTGCCGTATACGGGCACCGGCTGGCCGGTGCGCAAGCGGTGAATAGCCAGCGGAATCAGCTTTTCGGGGAAGTGGTTGGGGCCGTAGTTGTTCGAGCAGTTCGAGAGTTTGATAGGCAGGCCGTAGGTGTGGTGCCAAGCGCGCACAAAGTGGTCGGAGCTGGCTTTAGACGCCGAGTAGGGCGAGCGCGGGTCGTAGGCCGTTTCTTCGGTAAAGAGCTCAGGGCCAAAATCTAGCGAACCGTATACTTCATCGGTCGATACGTGGTAGAACGTGTGGCCGTCGTAGCCACCTGGTTGCCAAATATTTTTGGCGGCGTTCAGCAAGTACACGGTGCCCAGCACGTTGGTGCGCACAAAGGCTAGCGGGTCGGTGATGCTACGGTCGACATGGCTTTCGGCCGCCAAGTGAATAACCGCATCGGGCTCTTCCTTGGCAAACAGCTCATTCACGAAGGCCTGGTCGGCAATATCGCCCTTGATAAAGCGATAATTGGGCGCGTTTTCGATGTCGCGCAGGTTTTCTAGGTTGCCAGCGTAGGTGAGTGCATCCAGGTTCAGAATCTGGTACTCAGGATACTTGGTAACGAACAAGCGCACTACGTGCGAACCGATGAAGCCGGCCCCGCCGGTAATGAGAATTTTCATGTTTTTAGGAGTTATCGTGCGGAGATTTCGAAGCCTACTTAAACAGGCCAGGCAGTGCAGTAAAGCAGCGAACCGAGTGAGGTGCTTTACCAGCCCAGCATAGTGCGCTTAGATTACTTACCGAGGGTTTGCTGCCACTTCCAGGAACTGGCCAGCGAATCGTACAAGGAGGTTTCCGTTTTGAAGCCCAGCACCTCGGCGGCCTTGGTAGCGTCGGCATAGATGGCGGGCACGTCGCCGGGGCGGGCGGGTCCTATTATGTAGTTGAGTTTCTGGCCGCTGGCTTGTTCAAACGTTTTCACCACTTCCAGCACCGAGTTGCCGTGGCCAGTCCCGATGTTGAAGGTTTCGACAGTGTCGGTGGCTTTGCGGTCGAGCAGGCGCTGCACAGCTACAATGTGCGCCTTGGCCAAGTCTACGACGTGGATATAGTCGCGGATGTTGGTGCCATCGGGCGTGTCGTAGGTATCGCCGAAGATGGTTAGCTTTTCGCGAATGCCGGCCGCCGTTTGGGTAATGAACGGCACCAGGTTGTTGGGCACACCCAGGGGCAGCTCGCCAATTTTGGCTGAAGCATGCGCCCCAATGGGATTAAAGTAACGCAACAGAATGGTATGCAGCTTATTGCCAGGCGCAGCCGATACATCGTGCACCATGTCTTCGCACATTTGCTTGGTGCGGCCGTAGGGCGAGCTGGCTGGTTTGGTGGGGGTAGCCTCCGTTACGGGCAGCGCATCGGGTATGCCATACACAGTGCACGACGACGAAAACACCAGGTTTTCGATGCCAAATTCGGCCATTACTTGCAGCAGAGTAATGAGCGAACCCACGTTGTTGTGGAAGTAAGCCAGCGGTTTCTGCACCGACTCGCCCACGGCCTTGAACGCCGCAAAGTGAATAACCCCCTTGATATCTGGCTCTTGCTTCAGCACTTGGCGCAGAGATTCGGCATCGCCGCAGTCGCTGTGGTAGCACGGCACATCGCGCCCCAAAATGGCGCGCAAACCATCCAGCACCGATTCTTTCGAATTGCTGAAATCATCAATGATAACCGGCTCGTAGCCCGCTTGGGCAAGCTCTACCACGGTGTGGGAGCCAATGTAGCCGGCACCGCCAGTAACAAGAATTTTCATAATCAAGGGGTGAATGGGTGAATGAGCAGATGGGTGAAAGAGTAGAAGAGCGAAATTATCATCCACTGCTCTACTCCTTCACCCATTCCTTCATTGAAATTATAGGCTCCAGTATTGCAGCTCTTGCATGGGCTTGGTACGGTAGAGGCCTTTGATGTCGACCAGTACGGCATTGTCGGCCGTGATGGATTGAAAGTACGCTTCGTCTTTCTCCAAGTAAGGCTTGTGGCTCACGGCCACGATGATAGCGTCGTAGTCGGCGCGAATCTTGTCGGCGGGCGTGAGACGGAAACCATACTCGTGGTGCAGCTCGTCGGAGTCGGCGTGGGGGTCCACGATGTCGACGTTCACCGAGAAGTTCTTCAGCTCCTGAATGACATCGGCCACCTTGGAATTGCGAATGTCCTCCACGTTTTCCTTGAAGGTGGCGCCCATCACAAGCACGCGGCTACGAGCCACGTCCTTGCCCTTCTTAATCATCATCTGCACCGTTTTGCGGGCGATGTAGGCACCCATGTTATCGTTGGTGGTGCGGCCACTCAGGATAACTTTGGCGTCGTAGCCCAGCTCTTTGGCTTTATAGGTCAGGTAGTACGGGTCGACACCGATGCAGTGGCCGCCCACTAGGCCGGGCGAAAATTTAAGGAAATTCCACTTGGTGCCGGCCGCTTCGAGCACCTCGTAGGTGTTGATGCTCATGCGGTCGAAAATCATCGACAGCTCGTTCATCAACGCGATGTTGACATCACGCTGGGTGTTTTCGATAATTTTGGCGGCCTCAGCCACCCGAATGCTGCTGGCGCGGTGCACGCCGGCTTTCACCACTAGTTCGTACACTCTGGCCACCACGTCGAGGCTCTCCTCGTCGCAGCCGCTTACCACTTTTATAATGCGCGTGAGGGTATGCTCCTTGTCGCCGGGGTTGATGCGCTCGGGCGAGTAGCCCACCTTAAAATCGCCGGGAAAGCTCAGGCCCGACAGCTTTTCCATCACCGGAATGCAGTCTTCTTCGGTACAGCCGGGGTACACCGTGCTTTCGAACACCACGTAATCACCTTTTTTCAACACTTTGCCCACCGAGCCCGAAGCGCCGAGCAGCGGGCGCAGGTCGGGTTGGGCGTGCTCGTCGATGGGGGTAGGCACGGCCACAATAAAGAATTGTGCCTCGCGCAGCACTTCCAGCGAGTCGGTGAAGGTGATGTCGCAGCCTTCAAAGGCGTCGCTGTCGAGCTCGCCGCTGGGGTCTTGGTGGTTGCGCATCATTTCGACGCGGCCAGCATTGATATCGAAGCCGATAACGGATAATTGCTTGGCAAATTCGAGGGCGATAGGCAGGCCCACGTAGCCGAGGCCAATTACGGCCAGCTTGGCTTCTTTGCGGAGGAGTTCGTCGTACACTTCGTAGGTAATTATGAATTAGAAAGTATGGATTAGGAATTGATGCTGATTAGCTTAGCTCATAGTAGTTACGGTATTTTTAATACTATCGAGTTGATATGCTTCGCCGGTTTCGGGGCAAACAGCACGGCCGGCCTCGTCAAACGCTAGCCGGTGGCCGTGGGCGCTCATCCAGCCATGCTGCCGGGCGGGGGTGCCGTACACGAGCGCAAAAGCCGGCACATCGTGCGTGACTACGCTGCCCGCGCCCACAAAGGCGTAGCGCGCCAGCCGAACGCCGCACACCAGCGTCGCATTGGCCCCAATGCTGACGCCCCGTTCTAAGTAAGTGGTTTGGTAGTGGGCCTCGCCCCGGCGCGGCACGGCGCTGCGCGGATTGCGGACGTTGGTAAATACTACCGACGGGCCCAGGAACACGTCGTCTTCGCACACGACTCCGCTGTAGAGGCTCACGTTGTTCTGCACCTTCACGTTGCGGCCTAGCGTCACCCCGTCGGCCACAAATACGTTCTGGCCCAAGGAGCAGTTTTCGCCCAGCACGGCGCCCGCCGCGAGGTGGCAAAAGTGCCAAATACGACTGCCGGCCCCCACGCGGCAGCCCGCATCGAGAACGGCCGTAGGATGCGCATAAAAGTCAAGGTCGGATTCGGCCACGGAGCAAAGCGAGAGGGGGCGGCTACAAAGGTAGTAGGAGGAGCGGGGTTGGGCGCAGGGCTACACTTTTGAATTTCGAAGTACCTCCCTCTCAACCAACTGCCTTTTATGAAGCTGCCTGCTTTCAAAGCCGATGTGCCGGACTACGTTTCGCCCAAAGATTGTAGCGGACAAGCCCGAATAGTTTACCAGTCGGATTTGGCGAAACGCGCGCCCTGGCGGCCAAGCTCGGCCTCAAGAGTGCGGGCCCTAACTGCTGCTGGCCTGCCTCTAGCAAGGCGGGCAGCGAAAAAGCTAGCCCTACCCCCACCTTAGGGTTGCGGCTGCCACGTAGCGGTGGTGTCGGCGGCAGGGGGTAGGGAGCGGCTCAGCAGTAGTAGTTGGGCATCTTCATAGAGCACGCGGTAGCCGGGGGTGGCCCGCAGTTGGGCTACTGCCTGGCGGGCCTGGGCCGGCGACAGTGGCCAGGCGCTCTGGTCGTCGGGTTCGCGCAGCAGGGCCACCAGCCGCGCCGTGCGCAGCACCGGGAACAGGAACAAGTCGCGCCGGTCGAGCAGGTGCGGTACCAAGCTCGATGTGGTGCTGAGTGGCACCCCGGCTGGCACCCGCGCTAGGGCAGCGTACAGGCCCGCCCGACTGGGGTAGGGCGAACGGTAATGGCGGCCCGTCAAGAAATTAGCGCTGGCCTTATTATACCACTCGCTGCGCCGCGTGTAGAGCGTGACGATGGTAAAGACCGCCACCCCGGCTAGCGCGCCCGCCCAGGCTCGCCGCCGAAAAGCCTCGCCCACTGGGCGGGTGGCCCGCAGCGCATCGGCCACGGCCAGCGCCAGCACCGGCGCAAACTCAATGGAATACTGCCCGTTGATGCCCCACAGCGCATAGTCATTGGCCAGCAGCTTCTGGCCCAAAATGGGCAGCAACATCCATGCGTACCAGGGGCGACGTAGCAGCGCCCAGCCGCCCGATACTAGCAGGGCACCCCACAGCTCCAGCTTGATGTAGTCAAAATTGGCATCGGGCAACGTGTTTTGAAACAGCGTGGCCCACAGCAACGCTGGGTGACTCAGCACATTGGCCACGGCAGCCGGCAGGCTAGCGCCCAGGTGCGCATAGCGCACTATTTGGGTGAAGGGCCGGTGCGTAGTGTCGAGGGCCGGCATCACGTAGTGCGTAATAACCAGAAAGTACCCCACCGCCGCTACCGCACCCAGCACCAGCCAGCTGGCTACCGCCCGGCGCGGCCACTGCTGCCAAGCCAGGCCCAGCAGCACAAAAGCCAGCCACAGCGCCATATTTTCCTTGCTTACCAGCAAGAAAATGGCGGCCGTCAAGGCCCTACCCCCTCGCCGCTGGTGCACCCACAGCGCTAGCCAGGGCAGGGCCATGGCGCCCACCACATTATCGTGATAGTCAAAGCTTAGCGCCGAAAAAATACCCCATTGCCCCGCAAAGAAGGCCAGCGCCCAGTTGGCTTCGCGCGGGCTGGCACCCTGGGCTTGGGCGTAGCGCCACACGCCCAGGGCGCCTAGCAGCAGGGCGCCTATTTGCACCAACAGCAAGGCCCAGGCTCCACCCAGCAGGTAGGAGAGCGGCACCCCAAGCACGGGCGTGAGGCTGAAATGAATGGCCAGGAAATTAGTCGGTGGGGCGTCGAGCAACAGTGTTTCGCGCGGGGCGCGCAGGTGGGCAAATTCTCCTACAGCCTGGGCTGCGATGCCCAAATCGAAGGCCGCCGTGCGAAAGTTGAGTTGATTGACCAGCGAAACCAGCGCGTACAACAGCCCAAAAAACAGCAGCAACGCCGTGCGCCAGCGCCGGGCGGGCACGGCCGAAAAAACACCAGCAGGCATAGCAAAACGTAAAAGTATTGGACGCGCAGCTGCCTACTTCATGCAAACAACCCCGCCCAAAACTACGGCGCGGGCGGGCCCACCAGCAGCAATGCGGCGGCTTCGGCGGCAGTTTGGCCAGCCCAAATGGCCCGAATTGTTTCGCCCTGGCCCGCTTCGGGAGCCCAATATAATTCGTGGGGGTAGGCGGCGAGCATCACGCCGCGCACGCCCGGCAGCTGGAAATACGCATTGGGGTCGAGCTCGTGGATGCGGCCTTGGGCATACACTAGCCACTGGTTGCGGTACGCCGCGGGCTGGTTGGCAAACCACGATATTTCGTCGCGGCCCCAAACCAGCGGCCACTGGCCCGGCTTATCGGGTATGCCGGTGGGGCCATTGTCGAACTCAGCTTGGGCCGGCAAATGGCGGACCAGCCACCCGCCCGGCGCCCGGCCGCCGCGGCTACGCTGAAAAATAGCACCCGCCGGGTTGGCAGTAGCATCTACGTTCAGATACGCGCTGTGCGTGCCGGCGCGCAGGGTATCGGCCTCGAAGGGGCGCAGCGGAAAGGAGTGATAATCGAATAGTAGCTGGCGTAGCGAATCGGGCAGGGGCGCGTTGGGGCGTGGGTCGTAGTATTCGCCGTGCGTGTGGGCATCGCAGAGCACAAAGCCCCGGTTGCGCGTGCGGGCATAGGCCCGGATGCGCTGCAATAAGCCCCAAAAAGCACGGTGGCCCGTGTCGCGGTCGTCCATCAGCTGGATTTGGCCAAAGTGCAGCGCTTCGCAACCCGCATCGATTTGGCGCACTGCGCAATAATAAAACCACAGCTGCGCTTCGGGCTGCGTTAGGTCGGGGGTGCCGGGGGCCTGGCCGGGGGGGCGCTCGTCCCAGCGGTAGCGCTGGGTATTGTCCTCGCCGAAGTAGTCGGGGTACATCATGTCGGCGAAGCGGAAGTTGCGCTTGGGCACCTGCAGCGTGTCTTCGCCAAACGTGGCGCGCAGGCGGTTGGGCACCGCCAGCCGGCTTACGTGCGGCCACACAATCTCAAAAATGCAGCCTTGGGCCGCAATATCCGGGCTTTGGGCGTGCAGCACCTCAATGCTCTGCCGCAAAGTATCGATGATAACCTGGGCGTCTTCCTCCGACTCGGGGGTATAAAACCAGCCCCCCAGCCGGCCAGCCAGCCGGGTGCCCACGCCGCCCGCCCACAGCAGCAATTCGCGGCGCTGGGCAGCCGGCACACTGGGAGCCACCAAGCCAGGCACCGACAGCGAGCGCGCCAAAAAGTGCTGCACCAGCGCGGGCGAAACCGGGGCCATTGTGTCGGCTGGCACGGCGGGGGGTAGGGGCTGTGCCGTGGCCGGGCCACCAGCTAGGCTCACCAGCGCCAGTAGCAGGCCACGCAGCAGCCACTGCACCAAGCGCCCCGGCCGCATAGCGCTACCTATCAACCTAGTATGCAACGTAACTGTCAATTGATTTACCACTCTTTACTTACTTTCTGTAGCAAGCTTTGGTACTGAAAAAAGCAATTATCAAGCGTCCCAAAGCCTCGCTAACCCGAGCACTAAATGCGGCGCCAAGTGGGGCAGCAAAACGCCGCATAACCACTAGTTGCTTTTGGCCCAAAAGGTTAAAAACTCTTAATAAGCTGCTTACTAATATCTACTTACGCCCTTGGCATTTGGGGGCTACCTCCTACTAAACGCAGAGAGTTAAGTAGAGTTGACCCTAAATGTAGATGGCTTACCTGCTAGAGGTATACCTAAACCACTCGATAGGGGCTAGCACACAGCTATCCCTACCCCTTATAATGGGCAGAAGCTCAGCAGCAAAGCTCAACCCGCCTAGGGGTAGCTACGCGCCAGTTGTGCCGGGCGCGGGGGCCGGCAAATTGCCTTCTGACACGATGTAGAGCGGGCGCTGGCGCACATTGGCGCCCAGCCGGGCGAGGTATTCGCCAATCACGCCCACGGCGATAAGCTGCACCCCCCCCAGAAATAAGATACTGACCATCAGCGACGGCCAGCCCGGCTCGTACTGGTGCGTGAAGAAGCGCGAGTAGAGCGTGTAGAGCATCACCAAAAAGGCGACGCCCGACACGGCGAAGCCGCCTACGGTGGCCACTTTCAGCGGCACGTCGGAGAAGGCCGTGATGCCGTCGAGGGCAAAGCGCAGCATCTTTGAATAGGTATAACCCGTAACGCCGCCGGCGCGCTCGGCACGGTCGTACTCTAGGAAGGTTTGGCGGTAGCCAATCCAGGAAATCTGGCCCCGCAAAAATTTATTTTGCTCGGGCATTTGGCGCAGCGCCAGCACCACTTTGCGCGAAATGATGCGAAAGTCGCCCGTATCGACCGGAATCTCGACGTGGGTCATGGCTCGCAGAATACGATAGAAAGCCTTCGCCGTGAAGCGCTTAGCGGCGCTTTCGCCCTGGCGTGAGCGCCGCCGGGCGTACACCACCTCGTAGCCTTCGTGCAACTTAGCATAAAGGGCCGGAATCAGCTCGGGCGGGTCTTGCAAGTCGGCGTCGATGATGACGACGGCCGCACCCTCGGCCCGGTCGAGGCCGGCCGTGACGGCAATCTGGTGCCCAAAATTGCGGCTAAAGCTGAGGTAGCGCACGTGCGCCGGGTCGCGCTCGCTCAGCTCCAGCAGCAGGGGTAGGGAGCGGTCGCGCGAACCATCGTTGACAAAAATCAGCTCGTAGCCACCCGGCAGGGCCATGGGCGCCAGCAGGGCCGTGAGGCGCCGGTGCAGTTCGCCAATGTTGGCTTCCTCGTTATAAATCGGGATGACGACGGATAGCTCCACGTAGGCCGAAGGTGCGTAAGTAGTCAGAATAATAGGTCGCTAGGCGGGTTTTTCGGCCAGGGCAAACACGCTCACGCCCATGGGCAGGTTGGCGTGGCGCAACACGAAGTTTTCGGCCCGCACCCAGCCCAGCAGCAAGCGGTTGAGCGGCCCGGCAAACTGGTGCAAATCGCCGGTCGAGCCATTGGCTGCCGTGGCGGGCCCGCCGGCCAGCAGGCGCTTGGTGAGGCGCATAGCGGCGGTGGGCAAAAACAGCGCGGCGTTCCAAAACGAACTGCGCTTGGGGCGCAGGCCCGCCCGGCGCAGTGCCTCCACCAAACCCGTGCGCGAGTAGCGGCGGAAGTGGTGGTTTACTACGTCGTGCTCGCTCCAGAGGTAGGCGTGGGCGGGCACAAACACCATTACCTGGCCACCGGGGCGCAGCACGCGCGTCCATTCGCGCAGCGCTTTTGCCTCATCCTCAATGTGTTCGAGCACGTCGGAGGCAATGACGAGGTCGAAGCGCGCATCGGCAAACTCTAGAGCAGCGCCGTCCATCACCGAGGCGTGGGGCACGCCGCGGGCGTGGGCCAACTCAATGGCCGAGGCACTTACGTCAATGCCCGTAACGTCGGTGTAGCCCTGCTCGCGCAGGCGCAGCATCAGCGGCCCGCCCGAGCAGCCGATTTCGAGGATGGCCGCCGTGGGCGGCAGCTTCAAAGACTGGATGAGGTCGTACACGGCATCGCGGCGGCTGGCAAACCACCAGTGCTGTTCTTCCAGTTGATGATATTTGGCTTCGTAAGTCAGGTCCATGCCAAGCAAAGGTAAGGAGTGGGCTGCTGCTAAAATAGATACGGGCCGATAGCCGCAGGCACTGTACTTTTGCCCGTACTGTGCTTCCCAAAAGTTAATTCTGCGCTGGTGCCCTCCCCTCCTACCCTACCCCCGTGGCTGCTGCCGAGGCGCCCCTACCACGCGGCGGCGTTCGGGCTGTTTGCCGTGGTAGCGGCGGTGCTCTACGGCCCCTACCTGCATACGCTGCCCGAAGGCATCCACGTGTGGCCACAGGCCGACCGCTTAGCCTTGGCCATCAACTTCTTCGACGGAGGTTTCCACTTTTGGTACCCGCGCACGTCGGGGTTTTCGCCGGGGCCGTTTTCATCAATTGGAGGTGTTACGGGGGTAGAATTCCCCATTCAGGCCTACCTAGCCGGGTTGAGCGGCCTGCTTTTTGGGCGCGAAAATATCCTACCGGTTTTCCGCACGCTCGATGCGGTGATGGCGGTGGTAGGCTTCTGGTACCTGTTTCGCATCGTATTTGAGCGCACCGGCAACTTTGCGGCGGGCCTGCTGCCGGGCGCATTTCTGCTGGCATCACCCACGTTTATTGCCTACGCCGGCAGCACCCTACCCGACCCTTTTAGCCTGAGCCTCACCTTTGTGGGCTACTACTACTGGCTGCGCTACTTCGAGCCCAACGGCCGCTTTGCCGACCTGCCGGTGGCGCTGGTCGTGCTGAGTTTGGCGGCGCTCATCAAAACCACCTGCGGACTGCACTTGCTGGCGGTATTCGGCATCACAGTGCTGTATAATTTCTTCGAGCCCACCCGCTTTACTACCCGCCAACGCCTGGTGCTGCTGGGTGTACTGGGCGCGGGTCTAGGCGCCGTGCTGGTATTTTACCTGCACAATCAGTGGCTGAACGAAACGTACCGCGCCGAGCAGTTTTTGGCCACGGCCATGCCGGTGGTGCCCGTCGTGACGTGGCACACCTTCATCATGCGCTTTTTCGATACCTGGCGCTTCGAATACTTCAGCCGCACCGACTACCGCCTACTGATAGCCAGCGCGTTGCTGTGCTTGGTGCTGGCCCGGCGCAGCTGGCAGCGGTTTCGGCCGCTGGTGCTGCTAGTTTTGGCTACGCTGGCCATCGGCTACGTGTTTTATGGCCTGATGGGGCCGCAGATAAATATTCACGATTACTATATCATCTGTTCGTTTATGCCGCCGGTGCTGCTGGTGCTGGTGCTCGCGCTGCTGTTGCTAAGCACCATGAGCTGGCGAGCGGCCTGGCCGCGCCACGTGCTTACGCTCAGCTTGTTGCTCACGAGTGGCTACCTGGCTTATTCGAGCATCGAGAAGCTAGCGGGCCGCATGAGCGACGACCACCCGCCCGCCAGCCGTGGCTATACCCACCGCTGGATGCGCGGCGGCGCGGCCACCCTCAAGCAGGCGGGCGTGCCGCAGCAGGCCCGCCTACTGGTGCTCGGCGACTGGGCCCCCAACACGGCCCTGGTGTATTTCGACCGCCGCGGCATTACGTGGCTCGCGTATTTGCCCGAGCTCACGGTGGCCGAACTAGAGCGGCACATGTCGGCCGATAGCCTCCAATACGTCGTCATGCCCGGCGAATCTTACGCCCAGCTGGCACCGCAAAAAGACGCCCTGCTCGAAGCCTTTACGCCCGTGCTGGTGCAGTCGGTGGCGGTGCTGCGCCGCCGCCACCCCGAACGCCTGGCTTGGTAGCCCCCGCCTTTTCTCATGGTTGATTTACGCAAAAAGCGCTTGTTTAAGTACCCTACCCCCCCCGCCGGCGCGGGGTGGCGGCGCGGGGCCGGGGGGGTAGGGCTGGCCCTGCTGCTGGCCGGCTGCCACTACCACCAGGCCTACCCCGATGTGCGCGAGCACCGGGTGTTCTTCAACGACTTCGAACAGATGGCGGGCTGGCTGCCCGAGCCGGCGCCGACCCTCACTACCGAGCGCGCCCACTCGGGCCGCTACTCGGTGAAGGTCGATTCGGCGCACCCGTTTTCGATTACGTATCACTTCAAGCTGGGCGATAAGTTTTCGATGCGCCCGCGGCGGATGCGGCTCAGCGCCTGGGCCTGGGTCGAGGAGTCGGGCGACGATGCCCAGCTTACCTTCAGCATGAGCGCCCCCAACGACCCGCAGAACAAGTCGAAGCTCTACACCCAGGTTTTTTTGGTCGATAACTGGCCCTACAAGCGCTGGACGCACGTGAGCCGCGACATCGACCTGCCACCCGAGGTTTCGTCGCAGGCCGAAGTAGCTGTCTATCTGTGGGTTAACTCGGCCTACCGGCCCGTGTATACCGACGATTGGGAGCTAACCGAGCTGCACTAATTCTTACCTATTGCGCAGCGCATCAGGCGATAATAACCTGCTTATTCTGCTTGTCTACTCTGTAAATCTATACCCCCTGGTTTCATTCCTACCCCCTTTTCTTTTGTTAACTATGACTTCTCTTTTCTCTTGGCGCGGACGGCTGTTGGCAGCTTTGGTAGGCAGCCTCGGACTATTGGCAGCCGGCTGCGGCGGCAAATCGGACGGCGCCGATGCCGATGGCAAAGTATTGCTGCGCAATGACTTCGACAACCTAGCAGGCTGGTTAGGCACCGCCCCGCAGCCATCGCTTACCCGCGAGCGGGCACACTCGGGCCAATACTCCATTAAGGTGGATGCCAATACCGAATTTAGCCTGGGCTACGCCAGCACACTGGGCCAAATGAGTGAAGAGCGCATCACCAAAATAAAGGTAGATGCTTGGGTGCTAGCTCCCAACGCCGAAGCGGGCGGCTTGCTCGTGACGCACGTAGGCGACGCCCCACCCGCTACCAAACCCATGCTCTGGGATGGCTTTGATGTGGTGCAGGCGGCCAACCAGAAATACGGTGACTGGGCGCACGTGAGCAAGGTGATTGACATTCCGGCCGAGGCCAACGCCAACACCAATTTCGGCATCTACCTGTGGCGCAATAAGGGCAACGCCACTACGTACATCGACGACTTGGTTATTACCGTGGCTCCTTAAGGAGCCCGGCCCTCGTAAGCTTTCGCGTTCAAGCCCGGCGTTGGCCGGCAGCGTCTATGGTTCGTTCTCGTTTTGTTGCCGCCCTGCGCGCGCGCCCGGCTCACTGGGGCGCGCTGCTGCTGTTTGGGGTGCTGGGCCTGGTTTTTTACGGCCCTTTTTTGGGGCGGCTCCCCGAGGGCCTGCACGCCTGGGCGCAGGCCGACCGCTTATCGCTGGCCTTCAATTTCTACGATTTCGGGTTCGACTTTTGGCGCCCGCGCACGTCGTCGCTCACTTCCATTGGCGGCATCACGGGCGTGGAGTTTCCGTTGCAGCCCTACCTGGCGGCGCTGGGCGGCCTGGTATTTGGGCGCGGCGCCATTAGCCCGCTGTTTCGGCTCTTTGATGTAGCCGTGACAGTGCTCGGATTTTGGTACTTGTTTCGCATTGTGTTTGAGCGCACCGGCAACTTTGTGCTGGCGCTGCTGCCGGGCGCTTTCCTACTGGCGTCGCCCACCTACGCCTTCTACGCGGGCACCTACCTACCCGACCCTACCAGCCTGAGCTTGACCTTTATTGGCTACTATTACTGGCTGCGTTTTTTCGATGTTCGCCAGTTTCGGCACTTGCTGGTGGCGCTGGCGGTGCTCACGCTGGCCAGCCTGCTCAAAACGACGAGCGGCCTGCACTTGGCGGCTGTAGTGGGCATTACCATCCTGTGGGCCTGCCAAGAGCCCGAGTTGCTGAGTAGCCGCCAGCGCCGCCAACTCTTAATAGCCGTGGCCGCGGCGTTTGGGGTGCTAGTGGTGTTCACGCTGCACAACCAGCAGTTGAACACCACCTACGCCTCGCTTCAATTTCTGGCCGAGCTGCGGCCCATCACCGACGCCGACACCTCGCACACGGTGCTGATGCGCCTGCACCGCGACTGGCTGCCCGAGTACGCCACCATTGCCATGTACTGGCTGCTGGTGGGCTGCGCGCTGCTGGCCGTGGTGTTTGGGCGAGCCAACCTGCGCCGGGCCCACTTGCCGCTAACGCTTTTGCTGGTGGCCTCGGTGGCCATCGGCTACGTGTTTTTTAAGCTAATGGGCGCGCAGTTTTCGGTGCACGACTACTACATGATTTGTTCGTTTGGGCCGCCTGCCGTGCTGGCCTTGGTGCTGGCGCTGCTCAACCTGGGCCGCTACCGGGGGGTAGCGCGCGTGGGTATCAGCCTGGGGCTGGGGGTGTTGCTAGTGGTGTTTGTGGGCAGCGGCTTTAAGCGGCTGCACCGGCGCTACAGCGACGATTACCTGCCCTTCAGCCTCTACTATACCCACGGCTGGATGCGCGGCGGCGCGGCTCAACTGCGGCAGCTAGCAGTGCCGGCTACGGCCCGCGTGCTGGTGCTCGACGACCCGGCGCCCAATCTGGGCCTGGTGTACTTCGACCGGCGCGGCCTTACTTGGAAGCCTGAGCTCAATGGACTGCACAGCAGCAATTTACTCGATAAGATGGCTGGCGACAGCCTCAACTACCTCATTATGTCGCCGGCGGCCTACGCCAAGCTGGCTCCCGAGCACGCCGCCCTGGCCACCGATTTTGCGCTGCTGGGCGAGCAGCCTGCCGTGGTGCTGCGCCGCCGCAACCTGGCCTACCCCTGGTAGCCGCGGCGGGGGGTAGGGCTGCGAAGGTTAGCGGCCGAGCAGCCCGTACTTCAGGATGCAGTAAATGGCCCGGAAGCCATCGCGCCAGCCAATTTTTTTGCCCTCGGCATAGGTGCGGCCGTAGTAGCTAATGCCAACTTCGTAGATGCGCACGCCCGGCACGCGGGCCATTTTGGCGGTTACTTCAGGCTCGAAACCGAAGCGTTTTTCTTCCAGGTGCAGGCCCTGAATAATGTCGCGCCGAAACAGCTTGTAGCACGTTTCCATATCGGTCAGGTTCAGGTCGGTCACCATATTCGAGAGGAAGGTGAGCAACGTGTTGCCGATGCTGTGCCAAAAAAACAGGATACGGTGCGGGTTGCCGCCCATAAAACGCGAGCCGTAGACCACATCGGCAAAGCCTTTTAAGATAGGCTTTAGCAGCAAGTTATACTCTTCGGGGTCGTACTCCAGGTCAGCGTCCTGTACGATGACGTAGTCGCCGGTGGCTTCGCGAATACCGGTGTGTAAAGCAGCACCTTTGCCTTGGTTGCTAGGGTGTTGCAGCAGGCGCAGGTTCAGCTCGGGGTGCCGGTCAGCGTAGGCCTGAATAGCGGCCGCTGAGTTGTCGGTCGAGCAGTCATCGACGAGAATTACTTCCTTGCGAATGCCCCCGACCAGCTCCAGCTCGCGCAGCAAATCCAGAATCTGGTGAATCGTCCGCGCCTCGTTGTACACGGGCACGATGATGGAGAGCGTGTCGAATTTTACCAAAACAAGCGCTTCTGAATAGCGAACTGCGGAGCGGTGAAGGCCCGCCAACAAGTGGGGCGAACCCTCAAAACTAGCCCCTGGCTGCCACAAACCCGGCGCCCTACCCCCTACAAACTGCCCGTGCGCCCCCCGTCGATGGGTAGGCTGGTGCCGTTGATGTAGCCAGCCGCCGGCGATGCCAAGAAGGCCACGGCCGCGGCCAGTTCCGACGCCTGGCCGAAGCGATGCGCCGGAATCTGCTGGAGCATGGCGGCTTCTACCTGCTGCTGGCTTTGGCCGGTGGCAGCCATTTTGCTCTCGATAAGCGCCTGGTGCCGCTGCGTGACGGTAGCGCCGGGCAAGATGTTATTGACGGTGACGCCCTGGCCGGCCACTTCATTGGCCAGGGTTTTGGCCCAGCTAGCCACGGCACCGCGAATGGTGTTGCTAACGCCCAACCCCGCCAGCGGCACCTTCACCGAAGTACTGATAATGTTGATGATACGGCCGTAGCCGGCCGCTACCATGCCCGGCACCAGCGCCTGAGCCAGTAATTGGTTGCACACCACGTGCTGCCGAAACGCCGCTTCGAACATGGTGGGCGTTGCCTCCAGCAGCGGCCCGCCGGCAGGCCCGCCCGTGTTGTTTATCAAAATTTGAAAGCCCGCCGGGTGCGCTGCTAGGTAGCTGGCTGCAGCTGCCGCTACTTGGGCAGGCTCGGCAAAATCGGCCACCAGAAAATCGTGGGTCTGGCCCGCGGGGGTGGGTAGGGCAGCGGCCACTTCGCGCAGGCTCGCCTCGTTGCGCGAGATGAGCGTGACGGTGGCGCCCTCGGCGGCCAGGGCTTCGGCTACCGCCCGGCCAATGCCTTGGGTGCTACCACCTACTAGGGCATGGTATGGTGTCAGATTCATAGGTATGAGCGCTTTATTAGGCTTGCAAAGAACAGCTATCAGCACGTCGTGCTTCCCTACGTTCAGCATGACGTGCTTATAATTTTTGAATAGTTGTTTTTAGCGCGCAGCCGGTTTCAATAGCACGTAGTTGCCTTCTACGCTAGGCACCAATTGCTCGGTGTAGCCGGCGGGCAGCAGCCAGCTGCGCAACAGTTCGTGCACCGGCTGCGCCCGGAAAGTAGGTTGCACCACAAAAACGGCCTGCGGGTAGCGCCGCTCAAAAGCGACTAGTTGGCTAGCCGTGGGCATCGGCACCAGCGCCAACGAATCGGGGTGCTGCTGCACCGTGAGCAAAGCGCGCAGCACCGGCTCGTGGGCAAAGGCCGCGAAGGTGGCGGCCGGCACCCGCGAAATGTAGGCGCCCGGCAGCGCCTTGTGATGTTGGGTTTGGTAAAACAACTCGGCCGCATCCATGTGCCCCAGTTGGTGGTAGCCATCGAGCAGGCCGAAGGGAATGGGAAACAGTACCGGCCCCGGCAAGGCCGCTGCCACGCGGTAAGCCATAGGTACATCGGCCGCCCGAATGAAGGGGTAGCTATATACTTGGTATTCAATAAATACACCTAAGTATAATGCTCCCGCCACGGCCCAGCTCCCCCGCCCAGACCAACGCCGCAGCCAGCTGTCGAGCCTGAGGCAGACGGCCAGCGGTAGCAGCAACGAGAGCAGCAGCACGTGACGGGTAGGGCAGCGAATGTTGTTCAAAAATGGCACAAAATGCACCACGCTCGTGGGCAGGCGCAGCAGGTCGTGGCCTAGCCAGCGCAGCTCGGGCATGGTAAGCGCCGCAAATAGCAGCACCAGCGCCCAGAATGGCCGGGTTTCCGCGGAGGTGGGGGGTAGGGCTATTCCGCTTCGGCGTTGCCGCCAGGCCCCTACCCCCAGCGCCACGGCTAACAGTGGCAGCAGATAGCCCAGAAACGTCACGTTCTCGACCGAGCCGGGGGCGTGGAAGTGCGTGCTGCGCCACAGCGCATCG
Organism: Hymenobacter ginkgonis; assembly: GCF_009755225.1. Taxonomy (GTDB): domain Bacteria; phylum Bacteroidota; class Bacteroidia; order Cytophagales; family Hymenobacteraceae; genus Hymenobacter; species Hymenobacter ginkgonis. The sequence goes on along the minus strand of NZ_WQKZ01000002.1, from coordinate 656,509 downwards.
GTGCCAGGCGTGGCCAGCCAGCGGTTGCCGAGCGGCGGCACGAGGTAGCCGGCCAAGTCGCCGCCCCACCAAACGCCCGCGTTATCGTCGAGACCCAGCAAGGCCAGGCCCCGCGACACAAAATGGCCCAGGGCCAACACCACAACTACCCCCGCCCAGGGCCGCCAGTGCCGCCAGTCGATGGCGCCCAGCCGCAGGCCCCACCACGCTGCGTAGCCAGCCGAAAAATACACCAAGCCCGCCAGCGTGTAATAGTCGCTGAATAAAGTTATTAGCAATAAAAATACCCCCCACCCTACTAATGGCCAACTACGTACCTGCGGCAGCCAGCGCCCCGGCTCAAACGCCAGCGCATCGAGGTAAGCCAGTAGATAAAATGGCACGGTGGCCGTGAGCAGCAAGTGGTAATGCTCGGGCCAGTGCGCCAGTTTGTAGGGCGAAAAAGCGAACACGAAGCCCACCAGCCCGCACAGCAGCGGCTGCCGCACCCAGCGCCCAGCCAGCCGCGCGGCCCCTACCCCACTCAGCACAAAGCTCAGCAACAAGCCGCCATTCACAGCCCAAAACTCCTGGCGCAGCCCCACGTTGAGCACGCCTAGCACTGGTGTGTAGGTGTGCAGCCACAGCCCCGTGCCCTGCGGATAGAGCAGCGCCGGCGTGTAGAACGGATTGTGCCCCGCCGCTACCTGGCGCTGAAAATTCCACACGTTCCAGATGTATTGGTTGGCATCGCCGTGCGGCGTGCCTACAAAGGCCGTGCTCCACTCGCGGCCCAGCGGCCACGAATACCAGAAAAACAGCGCAGTATACGCCAGCCCAGCCAGCAGCAAGCCGCGCCCAGCAAGGGTATTGGAGGGAAGGGAAGGGGCAGCCGGCATTCGATAGCTAAACTAGGGGGTAGGCCCGCGGGCCACCGCAAAAGTAGGTTTGAGGCCGGGGCCACCGGGATGGGGCCGCTTCAGGCTTTCGCTACCCCTAATTTCGGCGGCGGTGTATCTTGCTGCTCGTCCCCTCTTTTTTGCTTTTCTTATGCCCGTTGCTCGCCCGTTTAATTTTCAGCAGTGGATTGCTGAGCACCGCCACCTCCTGAAGCCGCCCGTCGGCAACCAGCAGGTTTTCAAGGACAACAAAGATTTTATTGTGATGGTAGTAGGCGGCCCCAACGCCCGCAAAGACTACCACGTGGATGAAGGCGAGGAGCTATTTTGGCAACTCGAAGGCGAGATGACCGTCAAAATCATCGAGGATGGCCAGCCGGTGGACATCGTGATTGGGCCCGGCGACATGTTCCTTTTGCCGCCCGGCGTGCCGCACTCGCCGCGTCGCCCGGCCGGCACGGTGGGCTTAGTGCTGGAGCGCTACCGCACGGCCGGCGAGCTCGACGGCTTCCAGTGGTACTGCGAAAACTGCGGCCACAAGCTCTACGAGGAGTACGCCGAGATTACCGACATCGTGGCCCAGCTGCCGCCCATCATGAATGCCTTTTGGGCTAACGACGACTTGCGCACCTGCAAGGTCTGCGGCACCTACATGGAAGCGCCGGCCAAGCCAGCGCCTGCGGCTGAGTAAGCAGCCTTCAGCTTAGGATTACTATAGCTCTTATTCTCACTGCTTCAAACGCTTACAGGACTCGAATAGTTAGCCCGCGCAGGCTTCTATGCGGCCGCATTAGGTCAACTGCACTGCGGCCGGCTTCTTCTTCCGCCCGGCTGCCGGCTCCTACCCCCCTCGCTAGCCCTTGAGCTACGCGCCGGGGGTAGGGGCTGTTGGCTACGGTAGCAGGCTTACTTTCTGGCTCAGGCGCTGCCCGTTGGCCAAGTGCAGCGTAAGTTGGTAGAGGCCAGGCGCTACGCCAGGCACAGACACCGGTACTTGGTTGGCACCGGCCTGCACGGCCAAGGTTTGCTGCTGCACCCGGCGCCCGAGGGCGTCGGTGAGCGTGAGCAGCGCCGCCTGCGGCTGGCTGGCCACGTAGCTAAGGGCAAAAGCACCGGCGCTGGGATTGGGATAGATACTCAGTTCGGCTAGCACTTGTGGCGTAGTGGTGGCCAATATCTTATCCTTATTTAGGCGCACGCTCACGGTGTTGCTTTTGCCGTTGCTAGTTAGCAGGTCTAGCTTGCCATCGCCGTCTACGTCGCCCAGGGCTAGGCCGTAGGGGCCGGTTCCTACCGCCACCTCCTGGGTGGCGCTGAAGTTGCCGCGGCCGTCGTTGCGGCGCACACTCGCGGCATTGCTGAGTTCGCTGGTGGCCAGCAGGTCGAGGTCACCGTCGCCGTCTACGTCGCCGAGCGCTAGGCTGCGCGCCCCTTGGCCCAGGGCCACTTCCTGGGTACCACTGAAGTTGCCGCGGCCATCGTTGCGGCGCACGCTGGCCGTACTGCTGGTGTAGTTGCCGAGCGGGTTTCTGAAATCGAAATAGTTGGCCGTCAGTATATCCAGGTCGCCGTCGCCATCTACATCGCCGAGCGTTATGGTTTGGGGGTTCACGCCTACGCGCACCTCCTGCGTGCCCGAAAACCGGCCTGCCCCGTCGTTAAGCCGCACGCTGGCCGTAGAATCTTTCGAGCTAGCCGACACAAAATCGAGGTCGCCATCGCCGTCTACATCGCCCAGGGCCACGTTGAGCGGGCGGGCGCTTACCGCTACGTCCTGGCTGGCGGTGAAGAGGGGCGCGGTGCCCGTCCCGTTGTTTAGCAGCACGCTCACGCTGCTGCTGGTAGCAGCTTGGTTATCCGTGTAAAAAGCCACGAGCACGTCCAGCCGGCCGTCGCCATTCACGTCGCCCACGGCCAGGCCGTGCGGATTTTGGCCGAGGCCCGTCAGGTTGTAGCTCGTGCCGAAGCCGCCCGCGCCGTTGTTGAGGCGCACGCTTACTTGGTTGGTGAGGTCGGCGCTGTTGGCCGTGAGCATATCCAAGTCGCCGTCGTTGTCGAGGTCGGCCAGCACCACCTGGAAGGGCCCGCGGCCCACCGGCACCTCTTGGCCACCGGCAAAGCTGCCGCGGCCATCATTGATGCGCACGCTTGCGGTGGCCATGGCGTTGGGGATGCTGCTGGCCTCATTGGCCGTCAGCAGGTCGAGGTCACCATCGCCGTCCACATCGCCCACGGCCACGCTGGTGGGGTTCAGTCCTACGGCCAAATCCGAGCCACCATCGAAAGTACCCAGGCTTGGAGTTGTGGCTGTGGTAAACTGGTACACCTGCGGCCGCGCCAAGGCCTGGCCGCCAGTACTTTGCGCTGCAGTAGTGAGGGTTACGTAAATAGTTTCGCCGGGTAGGAAAGCTACACTAGGCGTTTTGGTAAGGACGTTGCCGCTCACCGTGGCCGGGCCGGCTTTTTGGCCGCCCGCCTGCTGGCTAAATACCTGCAACGCCTGCTGAGTGGCTGCCGCAGTGCTCAGAGGCTGGTCGAAAGTGATGGCCACGGGCGCGGTGCGCGGCACGGCCAGCGCGTTGCGCAGGGGCACCAGGCTCGTAGAAATCGGCGCTTGGGCGTGCGCCGCGTTGGCACTCAGCACGATGCCACTCAAAAGCAGCGCTCGGCCAATACCCTTTGCAAAGCCCAGGGAAGAATAAAAAGTAAAATTTACCTGCTTCATAGAAAGGTGGGTGGGAAAAGAGGGAGAATCGGAAAGTGCAAGCCACGGCTCGTAGCAAAATCTGTTGGCAGCTAGGAGGTGGCGAGCAACCCAAAGTTGGCAAATAAATTAAACTTTCTCCGGGTATCCTTATATCGTGTATCGTAGGCGGGCCGTTGCCTACCGCCGGGCTCGGCAGTAAGCAACGGCGGTTACCGCTTGCTACACATCTTCTTCAGAAGCCTGGAAACGGCTTTTCTTTCCGAAATCCCCCGAAAAATTTCCGGGTTAGCTCCGGCTTTTTTTAAGGGGTAGGGGCCGCGCTACTGCTGCGCGTACTGGCGCTGGGCCAGCTCTTTACGGGGCTTGGGCACCCGCGCCTGTTCGGCAAAAAGCGCTTGTAAGCGGGCGGGCGTCAGCTCCGTAAAGTCTTTGATGGTGGCCAGCGGCGCCTGGAAGTCTTTGGCCGCCAAGCTGGTGGTAAGGGCCACGCACTGCATACTAGCCCGGTAGGCGGCTTGCTCGCCCAAAATGGCATCTTCAAACACCACGCAGCTTTCGGGCCCTACCCTCAGTTTTTTGGCCACCACGGCGTAGGTATCGGCGTGGGGTTTGCCTTTGTTCACGTCGTCCTTGCCCACTATCACATCGAAGTGGCGGCGCAGGTCGAGGTGGTCGAGGATGTAGGTGAGCGTGCTACCCCCCGAGCCAGTGCCGAGGCCGGTTTGGAGGCCTGCCGCGCGGGCTGTTTTCAAGAAAGCCACCAGGCCGGGCAAGGCGCGGCGCTGGTTCCAGTACAGGGTGCGGTACAGAAATTCGCGCTGTTCGGCGTATAGTTCTAGCTGCTTTTTAGGCACCTCATGGCGCAACACGCTCTGGATGATGTCGGTAGCTGGCATACCGTTGAGGCGGCGCAGCAGGCGGCGGGCGTTGGTGGTGAGGCCCAAATCGCGAAAGAGTGCCTGGAAGGCGCGCGCTTGCACCAAGGTATTGTCAATGAGTACTCCATCCATATCGAAGATGAGGGCTTTTAAATCGGACATAAAAGGGCAATGCCAGGGAGGATGCAGCCAGGATAGACCACAGGGTATCTTTGCACGCTTCTCTTTACCCGCTTTTGGATGAAAAAGATATTATTGCTCTCGCTACTGGCCTTGCCCGCCGTGGCGCAGAAAAAGAGCCCTGCCCTCGACCGGCCCAAGCTGGTAGTAGGCATTGTGGTTGACCAGATGCGCTACGACTACCTCTACCGCTACTGGAGTAAGTTTGGCAACGACGGCTTTAAGCGCCTGCTAGGCGAGGGTTTTAGTTACGAAAGCTGCCACTACAATTACGTGCCCACCTACACCGGCCCCGGCCATACCAGCGTGTACACGGGCACTACCCCCGCCAACCACGGCATCGTGGGCAACAACTGGTACGAGCGCGAAACTGGCCGCACCACCTACGTAACTGAAGATAAAACTGTGCAGGCCGTGGGCGGCACGGCGGCGGCGGGCCAAATGTCGCCGCGCCACAACCTGGCCACCACCATCACCGACGAGCTGCGGCTGGCCACCAATTTTCAGAGCAAGGTGATTGGCGTGTGCATCAAGGACCGGGGTAGCATTTTGCCGGCCGGGCACGCCGCCAACGCCGCGTATTGGTACGACGGCAGCAACGGCGCCTTCATCAGTAGCACCTTTTACACCAAGGCCCTGCCCGAGTGGGTAGTTAAATTCAACGCCGCCGGCCACGCCGCGCAGTACCTCAACCAGCCCTGGAACCCGCTGCTGCCCCTGGCCGACTACACCGAAAGCACCCCCGACGATGTGCCCTGGGAATCGGCTTTTAAGGGCGAGGCCAAGCCGGTTTTTCCGCACGATTTGCCCGCGCTGAGTGCTACCCCCCCTGCCGCCGTGCAGGCCACCGAGCGCGCCTCGGGCGAGAAGCCGCCCTTGGCCCCGACGCGCAACCTCGACCTCATTCGCTCGACGCCCTTCGGCAACTCGCTCACCGCCGACTTTGCCCTCGAAACGCTGCGCCAGGAGCAAATGGGCCAGCGCGGCCAAACCGACTTTTTGGCCCTCAGCTTTAGCAGCACCGACTACGTGGGCCACCAGTTTGGCACCACCGCCATCGAAACGGAGGATACCTACCTGCGCCTCGACCGCGACCTGGCCCGCCTGCTCGATGCCATTGATAAACAAGTGGGTAAGGGCCAGGCGCTGGTGTTCCTCACCGCCGACCACGCCGCCGACCAGGCCGCCGGCTTCCTGGAGGCGCACCAGCTGCCGGGCGGCGGCCTGGGCACGGCCCTGGTGCGCGACTCGGTGCAGCGCGCCCTCACGCGCCGCTACGGCGAAGGCAAGTGGCTGGTCGATTTTGAAAACCAGCAGGTGTACCTCAACCGGCCGCTGCTGCTCCAAAAAAAGCTGGAGCTAGCCAAGGTGCAAAACGAAGTGGCCGAAATTTTGCGCCAGCAGCCGCACATTGCGCAGGCCATTTCGGCCACCGACTTGCAACGCAACTCCTGGCCGGTGGGCCTGAGCATGTACCAGGCCAACGGCTTTTATGCCCCGCGCTCGGGCGATGTGCTGTTTGTGATGTCGCCGGGCTGGCTCGAAGCCTACAGCTACCCCGTGGTGAAGGGCACCACCCACGGCGCCTCGTGGGCATACGACACGCACGTGCCGCTACTATTTTGGGGCTGGCACGTAAAGCACGGCGAGTCGGCAGCGGCGGTCAAGATTGTGGACATTGCGCCCACCGTGGCGCGCTACCTCCACATTCAGGAGCCCAGCGGCTGCACTGGCGAGCCCCTGCTGGAAGTACTGAAATAGTAGCCTCGCGGGGCCGGCTATAGTTATTTCAAGTTTTAAGTAAGTTCTTTACTCCATCATTTTAAAATCCCTCACTCAATCCCAAGTGGCTCACTTCAACCCCTGGCACGATGTATCGCGCGGCGATAGCCTCCCCGAAGTCGTAACCGGCATCATCGAAATTCCCAAAGGCAGCAAAGGCAAGTATGAGCTGGACAAAGACAGCGGCCTGCTAAAGCTCGACCGCGTGCTGTTTTCGGCCGTGCACTACCCCGCCGCCTACGGCTTCATTCCGCAAACGTATTGCGACGACAAAGACCCGCTCGATATTCTGGTGCTGTGCTCGGTGGACATTCCGCACATGTGCGTAGTAGAAGCCAAAGTTATCGGCGTGATGCAGATGCTCGACCAGGACGAGGAGGATGACAAAATCATTGCCGTGGCCGCCCACGATGTGTCGGTTAACCACTACAACGAGCTGGCCGACCTCCCCCCCTACCTGATGCTGGAGATGCAGCGCTTTTTTGAAGACTACAAAGCCCTCGAAAAGAAGCACGTCGAAGTAAAGCAGTTCTTGGGCCGCGAAGATGCCTACCGCATCATCAACGCCAGCATCAAGCTCTACGAAGAAACTTTCGGCAACGGCGCCCAGTAGTATTCAGCCTGCTCACCAAGTAGTTGAATAAAAAGAACGTCATGCTGAGCTTGCCGAAGCCTCTCGCTCGCGCCGCTGGAAGTAATAACCCAACGATGCGAGCGAGGGGCTTCGGCAAGCTCAGCATGACGTTCTTTTGGGTAAGCCCTTTTTACAGTCTGACGTTTTTTAAAGTCTGGCGTTCTTTTGAGCAAACCACTTCCTTAGGATGACGGCCTCTTTCCGTCGCGCCGCCGTATCCCTACCCCCGTCCGTGCCCAGTACCCGTGCCCTGCCCCTGCGCCTGCTCGATGCATTGCTTTACAGCAGCGCGTGGCTGGCGGCAGCCGCGGCCGCGCAAACGGCGGCGGCCTTGCGCCTGTGGCCGGGGGTAGGCGGCTCGGCCGGGGCGCACGTAGTGGTGCTGGTGTTTGCGGTTACGCTGCTCACGTATAACCTCGACGCGGCGCTGCCCTTCAAGCATGGCCAACCGGCCGGCACTTCGGGCCGCAAGGCTTGGCAGCAGCGCCACCGCCCGGCTATGCTAGCCCTGGCGGGGGCGGCGGCCCTCACGGGCGCCTACCTGCTGCTCATCGATGGCTGGGTGCACTTCCTACCCCTGCTGCTGCCGCTGGCGGCGCTGGCCATTGGCTACTCGTGGCCGGTGCTGCCGTGGCGGGGCCGCTGGCGCGCCATCCGCGAGGTGCCGTTACTAAAAGTATTCCTCATTGCGGGGGTGTGGACGGTGGTGACGGTGGGCCTGCCCGCGCTAGCCCTGCACCAGCCGTTGGCCTCGGCGCGGGGGCTACTAGTGCAGCGGTTTTGCCTGGTGGTGGCGCTGGCCATTGTGTTCGACATCCGCGACTACAGCCGCGACCGGGCGGTGGGCCTGCGCACCTTCCCGGTTTTGCTGGGGGTAGGCGGTGCCAAGGCAGTGTCGCTTAGTTTTTTGGCCGGTGCCGTGGCCGCCGGCTTGGCCCGCGAGGCAGCGCCGCTGGCCGTACTGCTGCCCGCAGTAGCAGCAGCTAGCGTCATCATCGCCGCCCATGAAGGACGGGGCGATTACTTCTTCGCCTTGCTCACCGATGGCGTGCTGCTGGTGGCGGCCGCCGCCTATTTTGTGCTGTAGCAGGCTACGCCGCTGCGCAAATCTGCCTTCGTGCTGGCTCAGCGCAGGGCTACCCCTAGCTTGAAACCCGCGGGAAAATATATTCCTTGGTGCGCGTAGTCGGAGGGCCCGCTGCGGTACTGGCTAGCTTCGAACACCGACCAGTAGGTGCTGTGGCGCACGCCCACGCCGGCATATAGGTCTAGCAGCACGCGGCGCGCCAGGGGTAGCTGGTAGCCTACCTGCCCGGCTACCCCCAGGCGCAGCACGGTTTCGTGGTGGCGCACTGGGGTATAAACCAAGTAGGGCAAGCCACCGGGGCCGGCTTCCTCGCGCCACTCCCAGCCACGCGAAAAATTCAGCCTGAAGAATTGAATCTGCGGCCCGTAGCCTAGGTATAGCCCCGTGGGGTAGGCCCGTTGCCCGCCAGCGGCAGCCAAATAAAACCGGTGCTGCGCTTGCAGGCCGGCCCCGCGCACCGTTTCGTCAAAAGCCAGGCGGCTGGGGTCGTAGCCCACATCGGGCCGGCCGGTAGGGCCCGCGTACAGCTGTGGGCCGAGCGTAAACGTCTGGTTGGGGTGGCTGCTCCGGGTGCGCTCAACTTCAAGCCAATACCCACTCAGCACCACGTGTTGGGGCGTAAACTTGAGCGACCAGCTACGCGGGGCCTGGGCTGGGGCGCGCCAGCTCAGCAGCACCAGCGCCAGGCAGCCCGCCCAGCGGCCCCAAGCCAGCCAGGCTCCCCTTGTGCAAACTTGCATCAGTTGGTAGGCGTAATGGGCAATAAGCTCACTTGCTGCAAGTCGCTGCCAGTGGTGCGGTACTGGTAGAGGCCGCCGGGCCCGATGGCCAGCAAGTAGTCGCCGTTGGGGATAACGTCGGTGACGGGGGTGGAGAAGTGCTGGAGCGCCCTCAGAGACGGGGCTAGGCTGGTATCGAAGGTTTTCAGGCCGTCGTCGCACACGTAGAGGCGGTTGTTTTCGGCCCCTAGGCCCTGCGGGGCGCTCATGGGGTAGGAACGCGCAAACAGGGGCTGGCTAAGGTTGGTGAGGTCGATGACTTCGAGCACGTTGGCGCCACCGCCGCAGGTGCGGCCCGAGCGCAGGGTCACGTAGGCGTAGTGGCCATCTACCACCACGGGGTCGCAGCTCACTACGTGCTGGTAGTAGCTTACTTGCCGCGGGGCCGCGGGCGTGGCCACATCAAAAATGTACAGCCCGCGCTGGGTGCCCAAAAAGAGGTAGTGGTCTTGCGGAAAAATGGTTTCGACCCCAAACTGCAACGGCAGTCGCGGGCCCGCCACCGGCGTAGCCGGGTTTTGCAAGTCAAACAGGCGCAGGCTTTGCTCATCCACGGTGTACAGGGCTTGGTTGAGGATAGCAAAGCGCGCCAGCGAGCCACCCTTGCCCGTGCTGCTGGCCGGCGTGGCAGCGGTAGTTGTCGCCCCGTTACTGGCAAAGAACACAGGGCTATTGCGCGGGTACGTTATCCGAATGGGTACTGCTTCGGTTGGCGCGAGCTTGCGCCAACCGACCACCACGGCGCCGGCCGGCCGCTGGTTGGGCTCGTAGGCTGCTTCCAGTGGGCCAGCCTCGGGCATGGGCAGCTCGCGGAAGGCATCCCGCACCCGGCTGCTGAGCTTGGCGCTGGCGGGGTCGCTTATGTCCACCGTTACCAGGTCGGGGCCATTGTCGGCATACAGCAGGTTGCCGCGCACAGCCATGTCCACATTGCCCGGAATTCGCAGAAAGCTTATTGCGCGCGGGTTGCTGGGGTCGTGGTTGTCGATGACGTGAATGCCCTCGAATTTCTCATTGATAAAAACGTAGGGACCACGAATAAAAATCTTACCCGTGTTGTGCAGCGCCTGGGGGGGTAGGGTGGCTACCGAGCTCTCCAGCGTCGTGCGCGTCATGAGCAGCGGCCGGTAGCTGGCGTACTGCAAGTACGACACCATATCGGGCGCGGGCTCCTGGCGGGAGCAGGCGAGGAGGGCAAACAGCCCCAGTAGCAGGGCACGTACCGGCAGGTAGCTTAGCAGTCGGTTCATAGAGCAACGTATTGAGCAGAAGCGTGAAACAACAAACTGAGTTTGATGAGCCCAGTATGAAGCAGAGCCCAGCCGCATCCAATAGGTTGCAGCCTTCTACTATATTTAATCATAACCTGAACCAGCTACTCCAACTGCCGCAGCGCCGGCCCAATGTGTTGCACCAAATCGCCGGCTACCAGCCCGGCTTCGCCGGTGTCGGCGGCGGCAAGGTCGCCGGCGTGGCCGTGGGCCAGCACCGCCAGGCGCACGGCCAGCAAGGGGGCAAGGCGCTGGTCGGCGCGTAGGGCCAGCAAGAGGCCGGTGAGCACGTCGCCGCTCCCGCCGGTGCCCATGCCGGGGTTGCCGGTAGTGTTGAAATACACGTGGCCGTCGGGCGCGGCTACGGCGGTGTAGGCGCCCTTCAGCACCACCAGGCAGCGGTGCTGCTGGGCAAAGGCGCGCAGCAAATCGAGGCGATGGTAGTCATCTTTCGTCTTTTCGGTGAGGCGCGCAAACTCGCCGATGTGCGGCGTGAGGACCGTGTTTTCGGGCAGCAAGTCGAGTAGGTCGCGGTGCTCGCCCAGCATATTGAGCGCGTCGGCATCGATGACGAGCGGCACCTGGGTTTCACGCAGTAGCTTTTCGAGTACGGCCCGGCTGGCCACGTCTTGCCCCAGGCCCGGCCCAATGCCGATGGCTTGGTAAGGTTTGGTAGCTGGTAGTGCACTGATGAAGTCGGCCTGCGCATCGGCCAGGCACATGGCTTCGGGCCGGGTCGTCTGGATGATGTCGTAGCCGCAGCCGGGCACGGCCACCGTTAGCAGCCCTACCCCTCCCCGCAGGCAGGCACCGGCTGCCAGCACGGCGGCGCCCACTTTGCCGCGGCTACCAGCCAGCAGTAAGGCGTGGCCAAACGTGTTTTTATAAGCAAACTTGGTGCGGCGCGGCAGGGCCACGTCGGGGCGCGGCGTGGCGGCGGGCAGCTGCGTGAGGTGCCAGGGCGTATCGGCCTGGGCAATAAAATTGGCGCTCAGCCCAATATCCTCCACGTGCCACTCGCCCACGAACTCCGCATTTTGCGGCAGCAAAAACGCCAGCTTGGGCAGGCCAAAGCTCACGGTGTGGGTGGCCCGCACCACGGGCGCGGCCGGGTCGGGCTGGGGCGCATCGGCGAGCAGGCCGCTGGGCATGTCCACGGCCACTACGCGGGCGCCGCTCTCGTTGAGGTGCGCTACCACGGCGGCCGCCTGCCCCGTGAGCGGCCGCGTGAGGCCGGTGCCAAACAGGGCATCGACCACCAAGGTGCCAGGCTGAATGGAGGGTAGGGCCCCGGCCGATAACTCGCTGACCGGAATAGTTTTGGGCAGCACGTGGTGGTTGTACTGGTAGTCGTCCGAATACTTGTCGGCGGGCAGCAGGGCCAGGCGCACGGCGTAGTCGGCGCCGAAGAGCAGGCGGGCCAGGGCCAGGCCGTCGCCGCCGTTGTTGCCGGGGCCGCACAGCAGCAGCACTTCGCCGGCCACCTGCGGCGGGTAGTGGCGCAGCAGCCAGCTGGCCAGCGCCGTGGCGGCGCGCTCCATGAGGGCAGTGGAGGTGGTGTGCTGCTCCTTGATGGTGGCTTGGTCGAGCTGGCGAGTTTGGGCGGCGGTGAGGATATTCATGGGGGGTAGGGCAGCGTGGCTAGTGGCTAAGCCGGCGTAGCAATTGGGCAGGCCGCGCGCGGTTGTAGGAAACCGTTTGGCGGCTCCTGGCGTTTTAAAACGGCAAGCTAAACCGCTAAGCCGGCCTAGCCAAGCTTACCTCACCACCTCTCGATAGATATGCAAACCTGGAACGACGTTATCCGCCTGGCCAACCACGGTGCCCCTACCCCCCCCCGCCGCGTCGAGAAAACCGATGCCGAGTGGAAAGCCCAGCTCACGGCTGAGCAGTACCACGTAACGCGCCAGCACGGCACCGAACGCGCTTTCACCGGCGAGTACTGCGAGGCCCACGAGGCGGGCCTCTACGCTTGCGTGTGTTGCGGCACGCCGCTCTACGACTCGCGCACCAAATTCGAGTCGGGCACGGGCTGGCCGAGCTTCACCCAGCCGGTCGAAGAAAACGTGATTAAGTATAAGAAGGACACGAGCTACGGCATGGTGCGCGTAGAAGCGCTCTGCAACGTGTGCGACGCCCACCAAGGCCACGTTTTCCCCGATGGCCCAGCGCCCAGCGGCCTGCGCCTGTGCATCAACTCGGCGGCCATTAAGCTCGTGACGACCAAGGAGCCAGCCGCGTAGCAAGGCGGCCTTTTGTTTCTACAAAAAGTCTTTTGATAGCACGTCAGGCTGAGTTGGCCGAAGCAGCTCGCTCGTGCCGCTGGGTTAGTAATCCAACGATGCGAGTGAGCTGCTTCGACCAGCTTAGCCTGACGTTCTGTTTTATCTTCTTTTATCTTTCGTCTCTTTCTATTTTTTCTACCCCCTCCCCTACCCGCCATGTCGCTGCTATTCACTGATTTTGCCTCCTGGCGGGCCCACTGCGCGGCCACTGGCGAGCCACTCTACCAGCCCGTACTGGCCTACGAGATTGAGCAAAAAGGGGCGACGGAAGCGGCCATTTGGCCCACCCTGCAACGCGCCTACGACGTGATGCGCGACGCGGTGCACGAGGGCCAAACCGGCAACATGACCTCACGCTCGGGCATGATAAATAACGGGGCCAAGAAAATTGCCGCCTCGCCTATCACCGTACTTTCGCCAGAATTTAAGGAGCTGGTGATAAGCGCCTTGGGTGCCAAAGAAGTAAACTCGTGCATGGGCCGCGTGGTGGCCGCGCCTACGGCTGGCGCCTCGGGCATTTTGCCGGGGGTGCTCACCACCATTCAGCGCATCCATAAGCTGGAGGACCGTAAGATTTTGGAAGGGTTGCTGGTGGCGGCGGGCATTGCGCTCATTATTGAGCAAAACGCCTCGCTGGCCGGGGCGGTGGGCGGCTGCCAGGCCGAAACCGGCTCGGCGGCGGCCATGGGCGCGGGCGCCATTGTGTACTGCCTGGGCGGCAGCGTCGACGAGGTTTTTGCCGCCGTGGCCATCACCATTCAGTGCATGCTTGGGCTGGTGTGCGACCCCGTGGCGGGCCTTGTGGAAGTGCCCTGCGTGGTGCGCAATGCCTCGGCGGCGGCCATCGCGTTTTCCTCGGCCCAGATTGCCATTGCGGGCGTCGACCCAGTTATTCCGGTTGACCAGTGCGTGGCGGCCCTCGGCGAAGTGGGCCAAAGCATGGAAACCCGCTACAAGGAAACCGCCCTGGGTGGCCTAGCCAACACCACCCGCGGCCGCGAAATCGAGCGCCTAGTGCTGGTGCAAGACGTTAATATTTTGCCTGATGAGTAGGCTTTTGCATGGAGTAGCATAGCAAAAAGGCGGCCCCTGCAATTTGCAGGGGCCGCCTTTTTTGGCTGTACTTAACTTGATTTATTCCTTTATCACCTTGGCCACCTGCGTGCTACCCGGCAAAACCAAGCGCAGCACGTACACGCCGGCGGGTAGCCGGGATAGGGCTTCGGGGGCTACCGTAGGCTGGCTGGTGCCGGCGGGCAGGGTACCCAAATCTTGGCGCAGTACCTCGCGGCCTAGGGCATCGGTAAGAGTGATAGTGGCCGTAGCCGCCGCCTGCGGCAGCGCTACGGTGAGGTGCAGCGCGGCGCCAAACGGATTGGGCCACGCCTGCAGCTGGGCGGTAGCTGGCGCCTCAAACTGCACGCTGCGCACCGGCGAGAAGGTAGCCGTGCCATCGAGGTCGAGTTGGCGCAGGCGGTAGTAGCGCAGGCCGGCCTTACCCCCTTCCTGGTCGCGGAAGGTGTAGTTGCGGGCTACCTGGCTTTCGGGCGTAGGGGCCGCCACGAAGGCAAGCTTCCGGAAACTAGTAGCTTCGCCGCTGGGGCTTACCTGCACTTCGTAGCCGGCATTGGCGTGCTCGCTGGCGGTCGTCCAGCTCAGCAGGGTTTCGCTACCCTGGCGCTGGGCGGTAAAAGTCGTGAGCGACACCGGCAGCGGCACCGAGCCATCGGCCACGGCCAGCAGGCTGGCACCCACTTGTAACTCGCTGGTAGCTAGGCTGCGCATGTTAGTCTCCACGGTAGTTGCCAGGTTGGTATAGCCAGTGGCGCCGCGGGCTTGCAGCGTTTGTACACTTTCGCTGGTGATGGTACCCAGCAGGGCGGGGTCGTAGTAGAGAGTGGGCGCGTAGCTGTAGCCACTGCCCGCGCTGGCACCGCCCGGCGTGAAGGTGAAGTACGCCTGGTAGTAGCGCCCCCCAGCAGCGGTAGGCGCCGGCGGCAGCGTGCCCGAGTAGTAGCGCCCCACCAGGGCGGTAGGCAAAGTGCCCGCCGCCGCATACGTGAGCTGGGCGATGGGCCGGTTGTTGAGCAAGAATGTCTGCGTGCTGCCGGGCGCGTAGGTACCACTTACGTCGAGCGGATTGGGCAGTACGCCCGCGTTGGGAGTCACCTCGTAAGCGCCCAAGTCGGGCGCGCCGGTGGCCACGGTGGTGCTGCGGGCCGCGCCCGTGAGGTCGGTAGCCACGGCTGGCAGCTGCGTGCCCGTGCCGTTGAGTACGTAGCTGCTGGCATCGGCGGGGTTGATGGTTAGGTTGGTAGCCGAAGTAAAGGCCGCCGTGTTGGCGCCCGACGTTAGCATCGAGCTGCGGTCTTGCCCCGTCGTCGCTTGCCAGGTGGCCAGCGTGGTGATATCGCCATTCAGGTAAGCTAAGCTTTGCGGCGCGGCGGCGCCTGGGCGCAGGTCATACAGGTTGTAGTCGATGGTGGCGAAGGGGCTACCCCCTCCGGCCACGTACACGGCGTAGTTGGTGCCGGGCTCGTTGGGGTCGGAGGTGGTTTGCACGTTGCTCAGCACGTTGTTGCGCACGTCGAGGCCATAGGCGTTGGAGCCTATGTAGAGCGCGGCAGCTATTTTGCCGCTCAGGCCGTTGGCGGCCCGGTTGCCCGCCAGTTGCACCGAATTGTTATAAAGGCTGAAGCCGTAGCCGTTTAGCACCCCTATCCCAATCAATTGATTGGTGGGCGAGGCCGACCCGTTGCCATCGGCCGTGAGGTCGCCGATGACGTTGTTGTAAGCTAACAGGTTAGTTGTAGCGTTCGCTCCGCTATTCAGCACTAGGCCCCGTACGCCGGTGCCCAAGCTGCTGGTGCCCTTCAGGGTATATACTTGGTTGCGGGTAACGGTAGCGCCCGCAATGCTCACTTCGAGGCCCGTGATAGCGCCGCGGCTTACGGCCACGTTGCGAACCGAATTGCTGGTTATCAGCGCGGTACCGGTGGCGCCGCCCAGCTGGTAGGCCATCACGGCGCCGAGGCTGGTGGCATTCTCAAATTGATTACCGCTTACTATCAGGTTTCCAGTTACTTGGCCGCTAGTAGCGGGCATCGTACGCAGAAAGCGGAAGTTGCCCGCGCTAGCCGTGGCGCTTCCCAGCAGCGTGTTGTTGGCTAGGGTGAGGGTTCCTCCCACGGGCGCCGACGCAGCCAAGCCATCGTAGTCGACTGCCAAGGTGCCGGCGCTGTTGGTATTGGTGGCGTTGTATAGGAGCACATTGGTGCTAATCGTGGCCGCACCGGCCACGGCGCCATCCACCTGAATAGCGCTCAGCGGCGAGGCAATGCTGCCCGGGCCCGTATTGCGCAGCAGGTACGATGCCCGGTTGCCATCGAAAGCCGCCGTCGTCTGCACCGTGCCGCCATTATAAAGCAAGTAACCCAGGGGGCTGACTGAAGCTGAACCGCTGTTGGTTTCGGTGAGGGCCAAAATGTTGTTATTGAAAGCCAAGCTGTTAGACTTGCCGTTATTGCTCAGCGCTACCACCTGCCCGTCAACGGTAGCCGTGCCCGAGATTGTGAGGGTAGTGCCAATAGTGTTGGTTCCAAACGTGGCGCCTCCCCCAATTGGGGCTTCCGTGTACATCGCGCTGAGCAGGGGCAGTATGGTACCCGCACTGGCCGTAATGTCGAAGTTCAACGTGTTGTTGGTTAGCGCCGCAGAAGTGCCAATTGGGTTGTTGCTCGTGAGGGCCATGCCGTAGCACTGTATAAACAAAGTGCTTTCGCCTGCGCCGCTAATGGCAAAGTTGCCGCGGTTGCCGGTAGCCGTGACGCTGCCAGTTACGGCACCCGCGTTGTTGATGCCGTAGAAGTTGCCCGTGATGTCGCTGCCATTGGCTAGGCTGCGCAGGTTAGCAGCCAGCACGTTATTATTGACGACCAAGTTGCCGACTCTGTTGCGGTTGAAAAGCAAGTAGCGACTTACGGCGTCAGCGGCCCCAGTGACCGAGGTGTTCATAGTCAAGGTGTTATCGCTCAGTTCGAGCGTGCCGTCAATGGCGCCGTTGCCGTTGCTGATACCTAGCAGCTGGCCGTCGAGCTTGCCACCAGTGGCAGTAGTCGTGAGGATGACGGTGTTGCCGGTGCAGGCCACATTGCCCACTACCTGGCCATCGTTGAAGAGGCCCCGGCCGGCGAGGTTTATCTGGCTGGGGCCGGTGTTAGCCAGCGCCAGTTGCACGCGGTTGCCGGTCAAGAGCAGGTTGCCGGCAATAGCTTCGCTATTGTACACGCCGGCCGCCGTGCCGGTGAGGTCGCTACCCCCCGCCAGGCTGCTTAGGCTGAGCGCCAAGGTGTTATCGCTGATGGTGAGCGTGCCCAGGCTGGTGCTAGTGCGGCCGCCCACATAAATGAGGCGCCGGTCGCTGCTGCTGGCTGCGCCACTAGCTACGGTAGTTAAGCTCAGGTCATTTGCCTGAATGGTAACACTGCCCGAACCTGAGTTGGCTACTTGCAGCCCGTAGAGTTGGCCCGTCGAAGCCGCTGCGACTAGCGTAGCCGTATTGTGGGCAAAAGTGAAACTGCCGCTCAGCCCGCCGTAGCTCAGAATGGCGCTGAGGTCGCCGCTGGCGGGCGTGCCGGTAGTAGCATCGGCGTTGGTGAGCGTGTTGTAGCTGGCGCGGCTATCGTCTTGGCCCGCCAGGATAATGCCGGCGGCGGCCGCCGCCAAGCCGCCGTAGTTGCTAACGGTGTTGCCGGTGGCGGCACTGCTGCCGCCCACATCGTTGCGCTGGTCGGGGTAGTAGTCGAGGCCATCGGTGAGCGCGTTCAGCACGAGGCCGTTTTGCACATTCACGAGGGTGTTGCCGTAAAACTTGTTATCCGAGTTGGTACCGGCCGCCGTAGCGCCCGCCATCGGCAACGAAGTGGCACTGCCCGCCAGCGTATTAGCTGCATAAATGCCGCTGGGGTAGCTGCTACTGGTACCGGGGGGTAGGAGCGAGCGGTTAAGCGTTACCCGGCAGTTTTGGATGGTAATGTGCTGGCAACCATCCGTGTTAGAATTGCGAAACAGCGCGTAGCCGGCCTCCATGGCGGTAGTGGCTGTGGTGTTGGCCGCCGCATCGGCCAAATCAATGCCGTCGAACGTCACGTAGTCCGAGCCTTGCAACTGCACCAGAGCATCGAAGTCGCCCGTGCCCGCCGAGGCCGTAATCCGAGGGTTGGTCCCACTGCCCGCCTTCTGAAAAATGATGGGACTGGTGGCCGTGCCGGTGGCCGTTAGGGCCACGCCGCTTTCGAGGTAGGTAGTGCCAGCGGCCACGTTGAACGTGGTGGCGCAGCTTACGCCATTGGCATTAAGCGCCGCCACCGCCGCGCCAAAGCTGGTAAAGTTGGTGCCCGAGGCCGCTGCCCCACTATTGATGGTATAAGTACCACAAAGTGGGCTGGCGAGTGGGTGGCGGGTGGCACCGTAGCTCCCTCGGCTAGCCCCCACGTGGGGCATTGCCAAACCACACAAAAGAAGAAATAAGCCGACTTGGCTGCGGCTTTTAAAAGAAGGTATCTTATTGGCTAGTAGGTTTCTTTTCATAGGTATTACCTACTCAGTATAGGCAACAAGGCGGAAGCGGTGAATGGTACTATTTTGTCGTAGACTAGCTACCCGCAGGCTGCGTAGTATATGTAAAACTACGCGGCAAGCTGGAATATTTCCCGAAAAAATAATAACTTTACCCTATATCCTCTTCTTGCGCTTCTGTGCACAGAGGGGCAGGTGCCCGTGGCTGGCTACTCGATAGTGGGCGGCGTCATAAGCAAGGCTCCCAAGAACTTGAGCGCGGGCTCGTAGCGCTGGCGGCGCTCGTGGTAGTGCTGCCAGGCGGCTTCTTCGTCGGGGCGCAGGGGTAGACCGGCTTTGCGTAGGGCCTGCCAGGCATCGGCAAACTCCTGGCGGCCGGGGATGGAAGCCGCTAGCTCCTCGTGCGTGCGTAGCTCGGTGGGCTTGGTCTCAGAATTGAGGTCGAAGAAGCGGTATACGCGGTTCAGGGCCAGCACCCCGGCCGTGAAGGTGAGCTCTACCTGGCGCGAGCGTGCCACCTCAAGGGCCGAAAACAGCAGGTTGGCGGCGTCCAAGATGAGGCCAGCGGCCAGTACCCAGGAGCGCCCGCCCTGCGGCGAGCGAAAGAAAGCCAGCACGGGCAACGAAGTATGGCTTTCGTCAATCTCGACCAGCCATTTTTCCCATTCTAGCCACTGGTCGTCGTCGTTGAGCAGGTCTTTGTCGTGCCCCAGCCAGCATAGCAGCCCCGCCGCCGTGGCGGGCACGCCGGCCCGCAGCTCTAGCTGTGCCACCACCACTTCGCGCCGCGAAAAAGCTTGATAAATAGTTGGCAAATAGGATATTAATAACGTAAGCAGCAGTAAGCCAATAGTGGCTTCGGAATAGCTGAATAAGTTGATAGCGAAGCCACCCTCCGACGTGGTACCCAGCGTGAGCAGCGAGCTGCCACTCAGCTCGTAGCTCTTGGTGAAGTCCTTGACGCCCAGCGCCCAGTAGATACCGCTATACCCTACCCCCACTAGCGCCAGCCAGCCAATGGGCAGCGCTACCAGGGCCACCGGCGCGTAATGCGCCAAGATGCGGTCGCGCCGGGCATAGTTGTTGGCGTGCCGCGCCGCAAAATTAAACAGCGCCCTTACCCCCCCAAACACGAATACATTGAGCCGCACCGACTCGTTGCGCGGCAGCACAAACGAGCGAATGGCCCCCGATACCGTGACGATAACCAACCAGCCGCCGGCCAGCCCCACCAGCAAACGCAATCCATACTCAACAGTAGATGACATAAGCCCGTTGTACGGGCAAGCGGCGGCTAATGACTAGCCTGCCACAGCTGCCGGAACGACTTATCGGCCACGCGCAAGCTCTCGCGGCGCTTGCGCCAGCCGCTTTGGTCGAGCAGGTAGCCGAGGCTGAAGTCTTTGAGGCGGCCGGGCAGGATGTCGAGCGCCCAGCGGTGCTGCATGCTCCAGCGCCAGAGGCCAATAGCCACTTTTTCGACGGCCGCGTTATGGCCTTCGCTTACGCTTTCTTGGCGGTTGAGCAGCAGCAGGTTGTGCAGGTTGATGCGCACCGGGCACACGCTGGTGCAGGCGCCGCACAAGCTGCTGGCAAAACTCAGGTGCTGGTGCTCTTTCAAGCCCGATAAATGAGGACTGATGACCGAGCCGATGGGGCCTGAATAAGTGGTTTCGTAGGTGTGGCCACCTATGTTTTTATACACCGGGCACACGTTGAGGCAGGCGCCGCAGCGAATGCAGCGCAACGCTTCGCGGCGGTCGGGGCGGGCGAGCAGGTTGGTGCGGCCATTGTCGAGCAGGATGACGACCATCTCCTCGGGGCCATCGACTTCGCCGGGCTGGCGCGGGCCAAAATACACGGTGTTATAAACCGTTACCTGCTGGCCAGTGCCACTGGTGCTAAGCAAAGGCCAAAACAAATCGAGGTCGGTGAGCTGCGGAATAAGCTTCTCGATGCCCACCACCGCAATGTGCAAGCCCGGAAAAGTAGCCGACAGCCGGGCATTGCCCTCGTTTTCCGTCACGGCTACCCCCCCTTCTTGGGCAATGAGGAAGTTGCCGCCCGTAATGCCCACTTCGGCCGCCGTGTACTTGTCGCGCAGCAAGTGGCGGGCCGTAAGCACAAGCTGTTGCGCATCGTCGGTGTGCTCGATGCCGAGGTGCTTGACAAAAATATTCGCAATGTCGGCCTTGCTCAGGTGCATGGCCGGCGTCACGATGTGGTAGGGCCGCTCGCCATTCAGCTGCACGATGTACTCGCCCAGGTCCGTCTCGACCGACTCGATGCCCCTACCCTGCAAATACTTGTTGACGTGAATTTCCTCGGTGGTCATGCTCTTGGCTTTCACCACGGTGCGGGCGCCGCGCGCCGCCGTGAGGCGCCCGATTTCGTCCAGCGCCTCCTGGGCATCGCTGGCCCACACCACCCTACCTCCCCTTGCGGTGAAGGCCGCCTCAAATTGCAGCAGGTACTCGTCGAGCTTTTCCAGCACCTGCGCCTTGAGGTAGGCGGCGCGGGCGCGGGCCAGCTCGTGGTCGAGGTAGAAGCCCATGCCCGTCGTCACGGCCGCGTTGTACTTGCCGATGTTGAAACGGATTTTGCGGCGGTGCTCGAGGTCGAAGGCTTTGGCTTCGGCGTCGGTTTGGAAGGCGGTGGCTTTGGTTAGCATGAGTTCGCGCAGGGTTAAAACAGCAAAGCGCAGGGCTCCGAAGTGCAAGTTAAACACGCCAAAACCCTGCGCTTTCCAATGGCCTGTTTCTAGGCCAACACGGCCTACGGCTTGTTGGAATCCACTACCGGCCGCTCGTCGCGGTTGGCCAGCTCCCAGGCCGTGAAAAACACGAGCTTGGCCCGCGCCTCCATCTTGTCAAACTGAATCTTATCAATCTCGTCGCTGGCCTCGTGGTAGTCGGCGTGCACGCCGTTGAAGAAGAACGCCACCGGGATTTTGTGCACCGCAAAGTTGTAGTGGTCCGAGCGGTAGTAGAAGCGGTTCGGGTCGTTGGGGTCGTTGAAGCGGTAGTCGAGGTCGATGTTGGTGTATTTGCGGTTGGCTGCCTCCATCACCGCGTGCAGCTGCGACGAAAGCTTGTCGCTGCCAATCACATACACGTAGTCGGGCTTGCCCTCGTGGGCCACGTCGGTGCGGCCAATCATGTCGATGTTGAGGTCGGCCACGGTCGAAGCCAGCGGAAACACCGGATGGTCGGTGTAGTATTGCGAGCCCAGCAAGCCCTTTTCCTCGCCCGTATTGGCCAAGAACAAGATGCTGCGGCGCGGCCCGTGCCCGGCGTGCGCCGCCTTGGTAAAGGCCTCGGCAACGCTGAGCATGCCCGTGGTGCCCGAGCCGTCGTCGTCGGCCCCGTTGTACACCTGCCCGCCAATGATGCCGAGGTGGTCGTAGTGCGCCGACACCACCAGTATCTCGTCTTTTTTATCGGTGCCGGGCAAGAAGCCCAGCACGTTTTCGGTGCTCACGGTGCTGCGTTCCTGCGGCGCGCTGATGGTGAATTTCGTGGGTTTAAACTTGCTGGCTACCGGCTTCTTAGCCGCAGCCGTGGCAGCTTCGTAGCTGCTAATAGCCGCCTCGTTGACCCCCAAAATTTTCAGGCCCACAGCCGGCGACACGAAGAACGACGGCGCCCTACCCCCCGCCTGGTCGGCGGCGGCAATAATAGGCTGCATCACCCGCGGTGCCAGCCGGGCCACCAGCTTGGCGAAGTCCGCTTTGGGCGAGAAGTCCACAAAAATTACGCTGCGGGCACCTTTTTGGGCGGCCAGGGCAGCCTTAGCCCGGTAGTCGACGGCCCACTTGGTGGCGCTGCCATCGTCGCTGAGCACCGACTTGCCGTCGGCCCCGTGCGGCTCGCCGAGCAAGACGAGCAAATCCTTGCCCTGCACGTCGCGGCCCGCGTAGTCGGAGTACGCGCCCTGCTCGATGCCGTAACCCACAAACACCGGCTGCACCGCCGTAGCCTGCTGAAACGGCGAGCGTCCAAAGGCATAAAAATCCTTCAGCCACTCGTAGGCTTTGCCGCCCACCGTGAGCGTGCCGCCCGGCTGCCAAGCACTGCGCTCCAAATTGAAGGTCTGCAGGTAAGGATTGGGGCTATTGGTAGTTACGGGCGCCGTTAAGCTGTCGGCGGCAAACTGCTTGCTGATGTAGGCGGCGGCCATCTTCTGGCCCTTGGTGCCGGTTTCGCGGCCCTCGTACGCATCCGAGGCCAACACGCCGAGGTCGCGCCGCAGCTTCTCCTGCGTGATGTAGCGGGTGGCGTACTGCGCGGCGTAGTCGGTGGCCATGGGCGGCATGGGCACCGGGCCGTGGGGCGCAATGCCGCCGCTGGGCAGGGTGCGCGCGCCGGTGGGAGGTAGGGTTTTGCCCTTGATTTTGGTTTTGACCTTCATTGGCGTTTGGGCCAGGGCCGCGCCGGGCAGGGCAAGCCCCGCCAGCAGCAAAAATGCGTATTTCATATTATGTAGGATAAGACAAGCTTCGGCCTGCCCAAAATGGAGGGGGTAGGAAAGGCGCGGGGCGGCGGGCACCAGCCTACGCTACCTGATAGATAAGCACCGTGGCGTAGGCTGCTACGCCCTCTTGCCGGCCCACAAAGCCCAGCTTTTCGGTAGTGGTGGCCTTGATGGAAATATCGTCTTCGCCTACCCCCATCACCTCGGCCAGGGTGCGCTGCATGGCCGGAATATGCGGGTTCACCTTGGGCTTTTCGAGGCAGATGGTGGAGTCGATATTGCTGACTTCGTAGCCTTTGGCGCGCAGAATGCGCATGGTTTCGGCCAGCAGCTTTTTGCTGTCGATGCCTTTGTATTGCGGGTCGGTGTCGGGGAAGTGGAAGCCAATGTCGCGCAGGTTGGCCGCGCCCAGCAGCGCATCGCAAATGACGTGGATGAGCACGTCGGCATCGGAGTGGCCGAGCGCGCCGTGGGTGTGCGGCACCTCAATGCCGCCCAGCCAGAAGGGGAGGTCGGGCTGCAGTTGGTGAACGTCGTAGCCGAAGCCAACGCGGATTTTCATGGGCACTAAAAGGAATGAATTGGCTGCAAAGGTATTTGCCGACTCCCTGGCCAACTGAGCCGCCTTGAACAAACCAAAATAATTAGCAAAAAATAATTTGTTTTTATTCCCAATATTATTAGTTTTACGCACGCAAACCAACTCATATACAGCTTCTGGCGAGCTGGCAAAAAAACCTGCATTCTGTTAAAGTAAACCGCGGCTTAGTACGTCAGCGCAAGTAGCACTACGTCCCCATGGGGGACATGACCAAAGAAACTTTGGAAACTTTGAACCCACCCAAAGTTTCCGTTGTATCTTTGCCGTGTCAATCATGGAAAACAAAGACCGGATTCTTACCCACGCTGCGGCGCTCTTCCTCCGCAATGGTATCAAGAGCGTAAGCATGGACGACATTGCCACCGCCCTGGGCATGTCGAAGAAAACCCTTTACAAAACCTTCACCAACAAGGATGAAATAGTATTGGGCGTAATGTCAACGCACCTCTGCCAGGCGCAGGGCGAATGCGCTCGCTTCGCGAGCAGTGCAGTCGATGCGGTGCAGGAGATGCTCACTATTTCGGCCTGGGCCGACCAGCAGTTTAGCAATGTGCACCCCAGCATTTTTTACGACCTGCGCAAGTATTACCCGGCAGCCTGGGCGCTGTTTTCGGAGCACAAGAGCACCTTCATCCTCGACCAGATAACCCAAAACCTGCGCCGGGGCATTGCCGAAGGGCTTTTCCGGGCCGACCTCGACGTAGAGGTGCTGGCTCGCCTCAACCTGGCCCAGATTGAGTTGGCCTTCGACCCCAGCCTCTACCCTCCCACCCAGTTTCCGCCCGTGCGGGTCAGCAAGGTGTTCGACGAGCACTTTTTGCTGGGAGTAGCCACGCTCAAGGGCCACCGGCTTTTCAATAAATACCAACACATTACGGAGGAAGAGTAGGCCCTGCGGGCCCTACTTGGTCCGCCACCGCTTCCACACTTTTATGAAGAACATGTTCTCCAACTCGCTGCTGGCCAGCTTGGTGCTAACGCTGGGGGTAGGGCCAATGGCCCAGGCCCAGACTCCAGCGTCCCTGGCCCCCCAGCCAGGAACTAGCCCCATGAGCCTGAGCCTGACGCAAGCCGTTCGCTACGCCGTCACCAACAAATCGAGCCTGCTGGCCACGCGCCTAGCCGAGCAAACGGCCGCCGCCAAGGTGGGCGAAATCAAGGCCCAGGGCTTGCCGCAGCTCAACATCGGCGCCAACGTGGCCGACAACTTCAAGCTGCAAAAAAGCCTGGTGGACGTTGGAGCCTTTGGCGGCGGCGGCTCTACCGTGACGCCGCTTACGGCGGCCGACATAGCCGCCGCCCAGGCCGGCCAAACGGTGAACATTGCGCCCGTGAGCTTACCCGCCGTGCCCCTGCCGCCGCAAGCCATTGCCTTCGGCTTGCAGTACGCCGGCAATACCTCGGCCTCGTTCTCGCAGCAACTCTTTGATGGTTCGTATCTCATTGGCCTAAAGGCGGCTAAGGTATATCAAGAGCTATCGAAAAAGCAGACGCAGCAAGCCGAAATCGACGTAGTGGAGCAGGTAAGCAAGGCGTATTACAGCACGCTGGTAGCCCGCTCGCGCCTCGTTTTGCTGGCCCGCAACGTGCAGCGCCTCGACACGGTGCTTTACCAAACCAACCAGACGTTTAAAGCCGGCTTTGCCGAAAAGCTCGACGTAGACCGCCTGCGCGTGCAGCGCAACAACCTGGTGGTGGAGCAGCAAAAAGCCCAGCGCCTCACCGAGTTAAGTGTGGCCCTGCTGAAGTTTCAGATGGGCTTGCCGCAGAGCCAGCCAGTGCAGCTCACCGACTCGCTCGGGGCGGCCGTGGTCGATGCCGGCAACCTGCGCCGCCACCTTGGGGTGGCCAGCTTTGGCACCGGCGCCGGCCCCGACGGCCTCGGCAACGTGCCCACCGCGCCCGCCGGGCTGGGGCAGAATGCTACGGGCGGCGCCCCCGCGCCGGGCATCAACACGGGCCAGGGCCCACAGGCCCAGGCAGCCTTCAACTACAACAACCGCATCGAGTTTTCGACTTTAGAAACGCAGCAGGCGCTGGCAGGACTCGACCTGCGCAACCGCCAGTCGGGCGCCTACCCCCGCCTTTCGCTCACGGCGGCCTACGGTTTTATTGGTTCATCCAACTCTGTGAAGGACCTGTTTGCATTCCGGGGGCCGGAGTCGCGCAATGGCAATGGTTTTCCTAACCAGAACTGGTTTGGCTTTGGCAACGTGGGGCTAGCCCTCAACATCCCAGTGTTTGACGGCTTCCGCCGCCGCTACCAGGTGCAGCAAGCACGCATCGCGCAGCAAACGATAGAGAAAGGCATGGAAACTCTGCGCCAGAGCATCGACTTGCAAGACGCCCAGAGCCGCACCAACCTTGTGAATGCCCTCGACGTGCTCGACAACCAGAAGGCCAACCTCGACCTGGCCGCCGACGTGGCCCGCGTCACGCGCATCAAGTTTAATGCGGGGGTAGGGTCGAACATTGAAGTCATCACGGCCGAAACCTCGCTGCGCGAGTCGCAAACCAACTACTACGCCGCCATCTACGATGTGCTAGTGGCCAAAGTAGACCGCGACAAAGCCACCGGCGAACTGTATCAGCAAGCCAAATAATTAAGGAAAAGAACGTCATGCTGAGCTTGCCGAAGCATCTCGCGTGAACCGTTGATTAACACTGCATTGCTAACCCACGCGAGATGCTTCGGCAAGCTCAGCATGACTACCTCTTACGTATGCGCTCTTCAAATTTTATTCTCTCGGCTACCCTTGCAGCTACCCTCGCTTCTTGCGGTGGGGCTTCTAAAGACCCCCAAGCTGAGCTAGCTAAGCTCAAGGCCGAGCAGGCCGCTACCCAGGCGCGCATCGCGACGCTGGAGGCCAAGACCGGCGCGGGCGCCAAAGATTCGGCCAATGCCGCTGTGCCGGTGTCGATTATTAAAGTAGCCTCCGAAAAATTTGCGGGCTACCTCGAAGTGCAGGGCCGCGTCGATTTTGACCAGAACGCCACCGTGGGCGCCCGCGCCGCCGGCACCCTCACCAGCGTGCGCGTGCAGCGCGGCGACCGCGTGGGCAAAGGCCAAATCCTGGCCACCGTCGATGCCAGCATCCTGGATGCCAACATTGCCGAGCTGCGCACCCGCATGGACCTGGCGCGCATCGTGTACCAGAAGCAAGCCGGCCTGTGGAAGCAGCAGATTGGCACCGAAATTCAGTACCTGCAAGCCAAGAATACCTACGAGAGCTTGCAGCGCAATCTCGCTACTCAGCAGCAGCAGCGCGCCCTCTACAACGTGGTGGCGCCCTACAGCGGCGTGGTCGATAACGTGATTCCGAAGCTGGGCGAAACGGTGGCGCCCGGCGCCCCAGTGGTGCAGCTCAACAGTGGGCAGGGGGGTAAGGTATTGGCCGATGTATCGGAAGCTTACGCGGGCAGCATCAAGGCCGGCGACAAAGCCCTGGTGGCCCTGCCCGACCTCGGCAACGAGGAAGTAGCGAGCACCGTGCGCACCGTGAGCCGCACTATTTCGGCCACCAGCCGCACGTTCACCGTAGAGCTGCGCTTGCCTAGCAACCAAGCTAGCCGCCTGCGCCCCAACATGGTAGCTACGGTGCGCATCCAGAACTACGGCAGCAACAACGCCACCGTGCTCCCCGTGGACTTGGTGCAGCACGACGAGCAAAACGCTTACGTGCTAGTAGTGGCCCGCGAGGGCGGCAAGCCTGTTGCGCAGAAGCGCGTTATCAAAACCGGCCAGACCTACAACGGCAAGCAGGAAGTAACCAACGGCCTCAAGCCCGGCGACGAAGTCATTTCGGCCGGCTACCAGAACCTGAACGAAGGGCAGGTTTTGAAAATTAGCTAAATCCTACTCCTCCACTAGCAACACCCTGTTATGCAAGATATTGAAAAGGAGTTTGGGCCCACCAGTTGGTCCATCAATAACAAGACGAGCATCTACATCATCACGCTGCTGCTGACGATTGCGGGCTTGTTTGCCTACGTGAAACTGGGCAAGGAAAAGTTTCCGGACATCGTGATTCCGCGCATCATCGTGGCCACGGTGTACCCCGGCACGTCGCCGACCGACATCGAGAACCTGGTGACGCGCCAGCTCGAAAAGGAAATCAAGAGCGTGAACGGAGTGAAGAAGATTAACTCGACTTCTAACCAGGATTATTGTATTGTAGACGTGGAGTTTAACTCCGGCGTAGACGTGCAGGCCGCCAAGCAGCTCATCAAGGACGCCGTGGATAAAGCGGCTACTGAGCTGCCCAACGACTTGCCCTCGGCTCCACTCGTGAAAGAGGTGAACATCTCGGAGCAGCCGATTATGTACGTCAACCTGAGCGGCAACCTACCCGCCGCGCAGCTCAAAAAGCTCGCCGACGACTTCCAGGACAAGATTGAGGCGCTGCCCGAAATCACCCGCGTAGATATTGTGGGTGCCCTAGAGCAGCAAGTAAACGTGGATGTGGACCTCTACAAGCTGCAAGCTTCGCAGCTGAGCTTCAGCGATATTGAGAATTCTATTGCCCGCGAAAACATCACGGTATCCGGTGGTTCTATCGACGTGGGGGCGCAGAAGCGCGCCGTGCGCGTGGCCGGCCAGTACGTGAATGCCTCGGACATCGCCAACATCCAGATTAAGAACCTGCGTGGCGCGCCGGTGCGCCTCGGCGATATTGCCACGGTGCAGGACGGCTTCAAGGACCGCGAAAGCTACGCCCGCCTCGATGGCCAGTCGGCTGTGACGCTGAACGTGGTGAAGCGCCAAGGCGAGAACCTGCTCGATGCCTCCGACAAGATTCACGACCTCGTGAAGGAGTCGCAGGCTAGCATGCCGAAGGGCTTGAAAATTACGATAACCGGCGACTCGTCGAACGAAACCCGGAATACGCTGAACGACCTCATCAACACCATCATTATTGGTTTCCTGCTGGTGACCTTGATTTTGATGTTCTTCATGGGTACCACCAACGCGCTATTTGTGGGCTTGTCGGTGCCGCTGTCCATGTTCCTGGCGTTCGTGATGCTGCCTACCCTCGGTTTTTCGCTCAACATGATTGTGCTTTTCGCCTTCCTCTTGGCGCTCGGCATTGTGGTGGACGACGCCATTGTGGTAATTGAAAACACCCACCGCCTGCTACACGACCACCCGCACCTGAGCACCACCCAGGCAGCCAAACTAGCAGCTGGTGAAGTATTTGTCCCGGTATTGGCGGGTACGCTCACGACGGTAGCGCCGTTTGTGCCGCTCATGTTCTGGCCGGGCATTGTGGGTAGCTTTATGTTCTACCTGCCGGTTACGCTCATTCTCACGCTGGGCGCCTCGCTCATCGTGGCCTTCATCATGAACCCGGTGTTTGCCGTGAGCTTTATGGAGCGCGAAGAGCACCTCGATAAAGTGGAAACGCCTAAAATGTCGCGCGGCTTCCTCATTGGCATGGGTGTGCTGCTGGCCATTGCGGTGGTGGGCTACCTGGTGGGCTCGACGTTCACGGGCAACTTGTTCGTCACCATTCTGGTGTTGTGTCTGCTTGATAAGTACGTGTTCGTGTACCTGATAGCCGGCTTCCAGCGCAGCCTCCTACCCCGCCTCCAAAACGGCTACGCTCGCCTGGTCGAGCTGGCCGTAACGGGCAGCATCTGGCGGCAGGTAGCCATTATGGGCGGCTTGGTGCTGCTTTTTGTGGGCAGCATTGTGGCCGTGGGCGCTCGCAAGCCTAAGGTAGACTTCTTTCCCAAAGGAGACCCGAAGTTCATTTATACCTACTTGCGCATGCCGGTGGGCACCCGCGTAGAAGTCACCGACTCGGTGACCCGCGAGTTGGAAAAGCGCGTGTACAAAGTCATTGGCCGCACCAACCCCGACGTCGAATCGGTGATTACTAACGTGGCCATTGGCGCCGGCGACCCCACCGAGGCTACGGCCGCCGGTACGTCGCAGTCGCACCTCGGCAAAGTGGGGGTAGCGTTCAAAGAGTTGAGCGAACAGAAAGGCCAAGCAACCCACATCTACATGGACCAGATTCGGGAAGCCGTGAAAGGTATTCCGGGCGCTGAAGTATCGGTAGACCAGGAGGCCAGTGGCCCGCCGCAGGGCAAGGCCGTGGCCATTGAGGTAGCCGGCGACGACTACCCCAAGCTGGCGGCGCTGTCGAAGAAAGTAGAACGCTACATCGATTCGCTCAAGATTGGCGGCATCGAAGACCTGCGCTCCGACTTGCAGGACCGCAACCCCGAAATCGGCGTCAACATCAACCGGACCCGCGCCAACCGCGAGGGCATTAGCACCGCCCAAATTGGTTCGGAAGTGCGCACTGCCATCTACGGCTTCGAGGCCAGCAAATTCAAGACCCCGGATGATGAATACCCCATTCAGGTGCGCTACGCCAAGCCTTATCGCGATAACGTGAACGCCATCGTGAATGCCCCGCTCACCTTCCGCGATGCGACGGGTGCCGTGCGCCAAGTGCCGATTTCGTCAGTAGCCGATGTAAACTACGGCACCACCTACGGCGGCATCAAGCGCAAAGACACCCACCGCCTCATCACCATCTCGTCGAACGTGCTCAACGGCTTCACCGGCCCCGATGTAGTGGCCAAGGTCCAGCAGTCGCTAAAGTCCTTCCCTACCCCCCCCGGCTACGTGGTGCGGATGGGCGGCGCCCAGGAAGACCAGAAGGAAACCAGCGACTTCCTCGGCGTAGCCGCCGTGGGGGCCATCGCCCTCATCTTCTTGGTACTCGTAACGCAGTTTAACTCGGTGAGCAAGCCGCTCATCATCCTTACCGAGGTTATTTTCTCCATCATCGGCGTGATGCTCGGCCTGGCCATTACAGGCATGAACATCTCCATCGTGATGACGGGGGTAGGCATCATTGCCCTGGCCGGTATCGTGGTGAAAAACGGTATTCTGCTGGTTGAATTCACCGACATGCTGCGCTCGCAGGGCATGAACCTGCACGACGCCCTCGTGCTGGCCGGCCGCACTCGCCTCAACCCGGTTATTCTCACGGCCACGGCCGCCATTCTGGGCTTGATTCCGCTGGCCATTGGCCTGAATATCAACTTCTACGAGCTCTTCAACTCAGGCCACGGCCACTTCTACTTGGGTGGCGAGTCGGTCGTGTTCTGGGGCCCGCTAGCCTGGACAATAATTTTTGGGTTGTCGTTTGCAACCCTTGTGACCCTTTTGGTAGTCCCCGTCATGTACCTGCTCAATGAGAAGATACAAGCTGCCTTCACCGGCCGCGACGTGAACAGCCCGCCCCCCGCCGTCCCCGTGGATGAAGAGGAGTTGGAAGCTGCTACCCCCCCGGTGTTGGCCTAGTGCAGTAGCTCATTCGTCGGTTTCTAGTGGCTATTCAGCCAGTAGCCGCAAGAAACCGACGAAGCGCTGCGTTACCTCGCCACCTATTAACCTTTCGTTTTTTGCAAAAATGTTTACTACCGTTTCTACTACCGCCCCTACTAAAGCTATCGAGCGTCAGGTGTTGCATATTATTAGCAAGCGCAAGGCTATCAAGACGGTGCGCCTGCGCCGCACCGCCAGCCTGAGCCGCGACCTGCGCTTTGACACCGTCGATTTGGTCGATATCATCTTGGAACTGGAACGCAACTTCCACATCACCGTGCCCGATGAAGTACCCTTCTATACGGTGGGCGACTTCGTGCGCTACGTAACGGCCCATGCCGCTGCCGCCTAGTAAACAAGCAACAAGCCCTCAAAAAAGCCCTGACTTCGTGTTGAAGTCAGGGCTTTTTTGAGGGCTTGTTGCTTGTTCGCGATTAGCGCACGTTGCCACCCGCATCGTTGTGCTGGCCGACGTTGCCATCGCGGGAGCCATCGCTCACGTTGGCTACGTCGTCGGTGCTTTTTTGGGGGGTAGGCAGCGGGCCATCGGGGCCCACATCGTGGATGGGCGCGGTAGTGCTGGACGTGGGTGAGCCCAGGCCCGCATCGGTAGCCGACTGGTGGGTACCGGCCGGAGCCTCAGGGTAGGCGGTAGTACCGGCGTTTTTGGCCGATTGGTTGGTTGAGCTGGCCGAGCGAGTTTCCCAAGGCTCGTAGCCCACAGGCTTCGGCTTGGTAACCTCTGAGGCGCCAGTTTTAGTCAGTTCCTCGTCCGAAACCAGGGTAGCAGCTTTAGCTTCCTCCCACTCGTGAAACTTGTCTAGCTCGTGCTTGATGGACGTGGAGAACCAAGCCACCAGCGCCATATCATCCAGCAAGCCAATTACTGGGATAAAGTCGGGAATCAAGTCAATTGGCGACAAGAAGTAGATGAGCACGGCTACGGCAGCAGCCACCGTAGTGCCCGGCACGCCCGTGTACTCACCCGAAGCACTCATCTTGATGAGGCGGAACAGGCTTTGCAGCGTTTCCCAGGCTTCGTGGGCCAGGGCACCGAGTTCTTTTTTCTCGCGCGCTTTATTAAAAGCATCAACCAGCAGCTTTTTGAGGCGGGTAGGCTGTTTGATGTACCCTTCGGCGGCGGCCAGAAATTTCTTGAAAATAGCCGAACCGGCGATGTCATTGCCGGAAGGCGGAGGAGAATTGTACGTAGCCATGCGAAGAAAGGGAGAAAGAAACAGGCAGCGGGGCCGTTAGGCCTTAGTACTGCATTCGCCGCCTTAGAGTTTATCCAGCCACAAAAAAAGCGGCCCCTGGCGATATTACCAGGGGCCGCTCCTAAAAAAGCTGGGGTAGTACTACCCGTATATTATTCGGGGCGGGCGCTGGCAGCGGCCGACAGCAGCTCGGCGGTTTCGGCGGGGGTAGCGTCTTCGGCTAGTTTTTCGGCGCCGGCCACGCGGCCCGCGGCGTAGAAATTGTGGTGGTAATAGGGCTGGTTGAGCGAGCTTACCATGACGCCACCATTGCAGGCGGCGTGGGCAAACTTGCCGTCCTTCAAATAAATGCCTACGTGGTAGATGGCGCCTTTACCATGGCGAAAGAACACCAAGTCGCCAGCCTTCATGTCGGTTTTGGCTACGCGCTGCACCGAGCTGAACATCGAGCGTGAGCTGCGCTGCAACGTGATGCCGTACACCTTGTGGAACACCTGCGACACGAAGCCCGAGCAATCGGTGCCGCGGCGCGAGTTGGAGCCGTAGCTATAAGGAGTACCTATCCAGTCAGTTATGGTCTGGAGCAGGCTCTTGTTCTCGGTATGGGCCAGCTGGAGGCCCAGCGTCTGGTTGTAGTAGCCATAAGCCAGCGAGTCGCGCGAGGCCGTTACCGCTGGGGCTTCGGTGAGGGTAGGCGTATCGCCGGCGCCCGTGAGGCCCGCAAGCAAAGATGCCTCGGCAACTGCCGGGGCCGAAGCACCAGCCGGAGCCGAAGCAGCGGGCATTTTTTCAAAGCAGAAGGAGAGCGCCAGGGAGGCAGCGGCGAGGCAACACAGCAGGGTATTCTTCATTGTCCGTCGTTGGGGGTGGGCACCGGCCAGCGCCCTAAAGCTGGCTAACCGGGTAAAAAAATGGCGTAAAGTGTTGCGCTAGGCAGGGCTGCAAAAGCAGCTAGGATTAGGGTTGAATGAATAGCTGTACACAACCTTTTTGCCAATTGCATGCGAGTAGTGGACGACCAAAGCTAAGCATTAAAAAATCATACCGCCTAGCTTTTTATAGAAAAAGCTCAATAATTAGCAATAAAATACCATAAAACAGCAAAATAAACTTTGTTAGTCTGCAACCATCCCCTATTTCCTCTCGTAGCTACGCCCGAATTTTATACAATGACCCCACCTCGCACTTTCGTCAATTCGCCCCTGGCCCGCATTGCCCGGCTAGTTCTCAACAAGGCACCCCGCGTGGCAATGGTATTGGGCCAAACTGTGCACCTAAGCGGTGCCACCCGCGAGGAATTTTTGGCCGACCCCGAGTGGGTAGCGCACGAAGAGGTGCACCTACGCCAGGTGCGCGACCTAGGGCTACTTCGCTTCCTGTGGGAATACCTGCTCGAATCGAAGCGGGTCGGTTACTACCAGAATAAATTTGAGGTAGAGGCGCGCGAAGGAGCCCGGCTCTTTATGCAGCGCCGCCGCGGGCCATAAACCAAGTAAAAGAACAAGGCCTAGCTGCTCAGCAACTAGGCCTTGTTCTTGCTTGTAGGCAACTACTTAACTTATCTACAACTGCGCCAGGCGCCCACCGTCTACGGCCAGGGTAGAGCCGTTGATGAAGCTGGCCTCCTCGGAAGCCAGGAAGCAGATGGCCGCTGCCAACTCGTCGGGGGTACCAATTTGACCGGTGATTTTCTCGGTGCCATTCACCACATTGGGGTTGCTGCGCAGCATGGGCGTTTCGACGGCGCCTGGCGCCACGGCATTAATGCGCGCTTGGGTGTAGGGCACTTCGAGGCTGAGGCCGCGCACGAAAGCTTCGAGGCCGCCTTTACTAGTAGCGTAGGGCGCCACGTTGGGAGTGCTTTGGAAGGCGTGCACCGAGCTAACGGCCACCACGGCGCCACCCTGCATATGCGGCACGCAAAGTTGACAGAGGCGAAACAGCGCCCGCAAGTTCACATTCATCACCAAGTCCCAGTCGGTGGGGTCGAGCTCCAGAATGGGGGTAAACGTCATCATGGCCGCATCGTTGATGAGCACGTCGATGCGCTGGAAGCGAGCCAGCGTTTGTTCCACCGCGTGTACTAAGTCGGCATCGCGGCCCACATCGGTTTTGATAAACAGCGCTTCGCTACCCCCCGCTTTTATCTCAGCCTCCACGGCGTGCCCCGCTTTTACTTCGCGGCCCAGGCAAACGACGGTGCCCCCTTCGCGGCCCAGCCGCACTGCTGTGGCCCGGCCAATACCGGAGGTTGCCCCCGTCACGAGGCATATTTTGTTTTGAAAGCGAAACATACAATTAGCCAATAAAGACGAGGTTTAGCCGAGAGAACGAGATAAAGGGGCCGTTGTTTATGATAAATTGCTAATAAGCCGCTTTTTGGCTGATAATTGCCCAGCGAGTAGCCCTTGGCGATAACTGGACCGTATGAAGCAGCTATGACTCTCGCCTACCTGGCCCTGCTGGCCGCCGATATTATGCCCTTCGACTGGCAACGCCTGTGGCTATCGACCGAGATGCCCGCCAGTTTCATGTTCGAAATCGCCTTCCGGTGTATCGTCATGTTTCTGCTCACCATTGCGGCGCTGCGCATTTCGGGCAAGCGCGGGGTGCGGCAGCTTTCACTCTTCGAATTTGCGCTGATACTGGTGCTGGGGTCGGCGGCCGGCGATGCGACCATCTACCACGACACGCCGCTGCTACACGCCGTGGTAGTATTTGTGGTGATTATTGCGCTCTACGTCTTATTTAACTACTTGACTGACAAATACCCGCGCATCGAGCGGATGCTGGAAGGAGAATCTGAGCTCATCATCATAGAAGGCGAAATAGACTTGCCGGCCTTCACCAAATCGAGCCTCACGGGGCAGGAGCTTTGTGGGCAGCTACGGCAGCTGCAAGTAGAGCATTTGGGGCAGGTACGACGCCTCTACATAGAAGCTACCGGGGAGATTAGCGTTTTCTTTTTCGAGCCGAAACACGAGCGGCCCGGCCTTCCCATCTGGCCCGAACTGTACCTAGCCCCGCTCTACCAGCTGCCCGCGGCTGGTGCCTATGCCTGCCACGCCTGCGCCACTGTGCGCGAGTTGCCCGCGGGCCCTACCCCCGCCCATTGCCCGCGCTGCCACCAAGCCAATGGCTGGCTGCCCGTATGTGCCACGCCCCGTGTGGCCTAGCGTCGAGCTGGCACTAAGCAGGCGCAACCTACTGGCTTCAAATTACGAATACCTCCTACCACAGCCATTTTAGTGGCTGCTTCTCGTTCTTTCCTCCTATCCTCTTAGCTCATGGAACCTACCTCCTCGCAACCGTTTGGCGGCACAACTGGCTCAGCCAGCAACCCCTACTCGGCTTCTCATTCGGATACTCCTTCGTCAGGCGAAAGCCAGTTCTCGACCACGGCGGCCCACGCCACTGGCAGCAGCCCCTACCCCACCGATAGCGCGGCACCAACCGCCAGCGGCGTACAAGGCACCCTAAACGATGCCCTGGCCAGCGGCAAAAAATGGCTCAACGATTCAGGCATTGCCGATAAGGCCCAGCAACTCCCCAAGTCGGCCAAAGAGCTAGGTAACAAAGCTTTGACCAGCGTTAGTGGCCTGACAACTACCCAGAAAGCGGTGGGCGTAGGCCTGCTGGCCGCCGGGGTAGCCTTCCTGCTTACGCGGGGTGGCAAAGACAAGTCGGATGATGGCGACTACCGCCGTCGCCCGCGTCGCTCGCCCTTCGACCACCAGCACAGCACCAAAGATGGCGATGGCTACTACGACCGCAAGGGCCAGCGCCCCTGGGGTGCGTCGCGCTACGGCGCCGGCCCTGGCCCCAGCGGCAAAGCCCGCGTAAACTCGGGCAGCGGCTACACATCGACTCCGTCGACCTCGCACAGCGCTGATTTTGGTCGCCCCTCGTCGGAGCGAAGTGATTCGCACGGCGGTGGGCATCGGCGCGACCAAGGCCCTGCAACTGGCAGCAAGTACGATTCGCATAAGTCGGGGGGCCAAAACCCGAACAACCTCGACGACTTGAACAGCGCATTTTAGCTTCTTAACAAACGAGCTATTGTAACTTTAAGCTCCTGACTATATTGCTTTTATAGCTTAGTCTCTCAGCTTATAAATTTCAATTTCTCTTTTCTGATTCCTTTAAAGGGCCGGCCGCACTAGCAGCCGGCCCTTTTTGCGTAAACTTGCCGGCCTATGCTCTTCTACACCGTCATGAAGCCCGTGGTACGCTTGGGGCTGCGCGTGTTTTTTCGGCGCCTCGAAGTGCGCCACCCCGAGCGCCTACGCCTACCCGGCCCGCTCATGCTATGTAGCAACCACCCCAATACCCTCATGGACCCGCTCGTGACGGCGGTGCAGCGCCACCAGCCCATCGCGTTTTTGGCGAAGAGCACTTTTTTTAAAAATCCACTACTAGGCGCCATCATGCGCTCGGGCAACTGCATCCCTATCTACCGGCGGCAAGATGCGGGCAGCGGCGATGGCGCCCTAAGTGCCCAGCAGCTGGCGGCCAGCAACGAGGCTAGTTTCGGCCGCTGCTACGACTACCTAGGGCACGGCGGCACCGTCATGATTTTTCCGGAAGGCACCAGCGTGAGCGAGCGCCGCTTGCGGCCCCTCAAAACCGGGGCCGCTCGCATTGCGCTGGGCGCCGAGGCGCGCCACGACTTTAAGCTGGGCCTGAAGCTGGTGTGCGTGGGCACTAACTATTTCGACCCGACCCGCTTCCGCTCCGATGTGTTGCTGAACGTGGCTCCGCCCATCCGCATTGCTGACTACGCCGACCGCTACCACCAAGACCCTGAAGCCGCCGCCGACGAGCTGACCGAAGAAATCCACCAGCGCCTGAGCCGCCGCCTCGTCATCAGCCGCGATGCGGAGGACGACCAGCTGGCGCAGCAAGTAGAGCGCACGTTTGGCGACCACCTCAACCCCGACGACGACCCCAATACGCTTTACGACAACTTTCAGCTCAGCCGTACTTTGCTCGATGCCGTGGCGTGGTTTGAGCAAAACGGCCCCAGCCGCTTGGCTGCCCTGCGCGCCGCGCTGGCCACGTACCTAACCAGCCTAGAGCACCATCGCCTCGACGACGATGCCCTCGACCAGAGCCGACGCCCCGGCACCCGCTTGGCCGACTACCTGAACTTGCTGCTTGGGTTTCCGGTGTGGCTTTATGGCTTGGTTACCAACTATGTGCCTTATAAAATTCCGGCTGAAGTAGCCTACCGAGCCACCAAGGAAACCGAGTTTATTGCGGCCATTATGCTCGGCGTAGGCATGGCAACCTTCCCCTTAGCCTATGCCCTGGAAGCCGCCGCCGTACAGCACTGGGCCCACGATTGGCGGCTCACGACGCTGTTCGTTGTGAGCCTGCCGCTGGCCGGCTTCTACGCCCTCGGCTACTGGCAAAGCCTGAGTGCCCGCCTGCTGCGGCTGCGCGCCCGGCGCCTACCCCCCGCCGCAGCGGCCACCCTGCACGCGCAGCGCACCACCGTGCTGCAGCTGCTAGACGAGGCCCGCGCCGCCTACCTAAGCAAGCAGGGGGTAGGGCCCGCCCCTATTCATCCAGGTACTGGTGCACAAATTTGATGGCCATGCTGCCCTCGCCTACCGCCGAGGCTACGCGGGCCATGGCGCCCGCCCGGCCATCGCCGGCGGCAAATAGGCCGGGTACGCAGGTTTCGAGCAGGTAGGGCTCGCGCTCTTTTTTCCAAGATTCTTTGTAGCGCGGGTCGGCCACGAGGTCGCGGCCGGTGAGCAGGTAGCCCTTGGGGTCGCAGATGGCGAGGTTGCAAATCCACTCGGTGCTGGGTTTGGCCCCAATGAAAATGAACAGCGCCCGCGCCGGCTGCTTTTCGGGCGCGCGGCCTTCTTGCTGAATCACCACGGCTTCGAGCGAGTGCTTGCCACAAGCTTCGCGCACTTGGGTGCGGGGCAGAATCTGGATGTTGGGCGTTTGGCTAATTTGCTCAATCAGGTAGGCCGACATGCTGGCGGCCAGGTTATCGCCGCGAATAATGATGAATACCTGCGAGGCATACGTAGACAGATACATAGCCGCTTGCCCGGCCGAATTGCCACCGCCCACGATGTACACCGGCTGGTTGCTACAGCTGCGAGCCTCGGTGCGGGCCGCGCCGTAGTACACGCCCGCCCCGCTCAGGCGGTCGAGGCCCGGCGCGTCGAGCGTACGGTAGCTTACACCGGTAGTCAGCACCACGGCGCGGGCACGTATCTCTGATTTATCACTCAAGGTCAGCACCTTATACCCGTCTTGCACGCAGAGGTCGATAACTTCTTCGGGGGCCATAAACTCGGCGCCGAGGCGGGTGGCCTGGCTCCAGGCGCGGTGCGCCAGTTCGGCCCCGCTCAGGCCAGTCGGGAAGCCAAGGTAGTTCTCGATGCGCGACGACGAGCCCGCCTGGCCGCCGGGCGTCTGCTTCTCAATAATGAGTGTTTTCAACCCTTCCGACGCGCCGTACACGGCTGCCGCGAGGCCGGCCGGCCCCGCGCCAATCACCACCACGTCGTACAACTCTTGCTTGGCTTCTACCAGCAAACCCAGGTGGCGGCCCAGCACCTGCTTATCAGGTTTGGCCAGGGCCTGGCCATCGGCGCATACCACCACGGGCAGGTCGGCGGCCGTAAAGCCGTTGGCCGCTACCAAGGGAGCTGCATCGGCATCTTTTTCAAAGTCAAGCCATTGGTAGCCCACCATGTAGCCGCTCAAAAAATCTTTGAGCTCGTGCGACAGCGGCGACCACTGAAATCCTACCAGCCGAATGCCATCAAACTGCGGCCGGTACACCTCCTGCCAGCGGTCGAGCAAATCGTGCAGGGTAGGGTACAGCAACTGCTCGGGCGGGTCCCAGGGCTTGAGCAAATAGTAGTCGAGCTGCGCCGAATTGATGGCCCGAATGGCGGCCGACGTATCGGCGTAAGCCGTGAGCAACACGCGCTTAGCCTGCGGAAAGAGGGCGCGCGCGTGCGTCAGCACCTCTACCCCCTCCACGTCGGGCATGCGCTGGTCGGCCAGCACCAGGGCCAGGGGCTCGGTGCGGGCCTGCAATTCGTCGAGGGTCGTCAGGGCTTCCGGCCCGGAGCCCACGCTCAGGATGCGGTAGTCTTTGCGAAACTCCTGGCGCAGGTCGCGGGTGATGGCGGCCAGCACCTGGGCATCGTCGTCAACGCAGAGGATAATGGGTTTTTTCATAGCTAGTTAGGTAGTAGCAGGCAGCCAAACCGAAAATACGGTGTGGCCGGGTTCAGACTGGGCTTCGAGGCGGCCGCCGTGCTCCTGCACAATGCGCCGGGCAATGTCGAGGCCCAGGCCGCTGCCCTCGCCAGCCGGTTTAGTCGTGTAAAAGGGTTCGAACATGTGGGCCAATACATCGGGCAAGATGCCGGCGCCGTTGTCGATAATGCTGACGCAGACGCCGTCGAGTTGTTTTTCGGTGTGCACTGTTAGCGCGCCATCGGCGGGGGGCAGGGCATCCAAGGCATTGTCAATCAAGTTAGTCCAAACTTGATTTAAACTACTCACTTTGCCCAGCACGGCCGGCAGGTCGGGGGCATACTCGCGCACCAGGCGCACATTTTTTTCGCGCAGGGCGTGGGCGAAAATATTGAGTGTGCTATCGAGGCCATCGGCTACGGACAGGCGCTCGCGGCCGCTGTCGCGGTCCATGTGCGAGTACGTTTTCACGTTGCCCACCAGCGTGCTAATGCGTTGGCCTGCTTCGTACACGTCGTTGGTAAGGCGCAGAGCTGCCGAGTAGCTTTCGAGCCAAGCCAGCGCCGGCGGGCGGGAGACGGGGGGTAGGGCAGCAATGAGCGGCGTCAGCTTTTCAATAGACAAGCCTGCTTCGAGCAGGCCGGCGGCCAAGTCGTAGCCATCGGGCACATCCTGGGTTTCTAGCCAATCGGCCAGCGCCTCCTCTTGGTCGGCGCGGGCCAGGGCCGAGCGGGGGGGTAGGGCTTCGGGCGGGGCAGCCGCCAGGGCTTTCATAATACCTATTGCCTCAGAAGGAGGCTTAGTAAATATCAAGTTTTTAAGCAGTTGCGGGCTATTCAATAAATGGTTTCTCAGGGCCGAGGCGGCGCGCACAATGGCGGCGGCCGGGTTGTTGAGCTCGTGCGAGAGGCCGGCCGACAGCTTGCCCAGGGCCCGCAGTTTGTCGTCGCGCTCTTGGGTGCGCACCTCCTCGCGCACGCGGTCGCTCATCACGCCTACCAGCCGCTGCACCAGTTCGGGGCTGGTTTGCTCTAGGGCCGAAAACTGGCTGCGCGGCAAGAAAAATAGCGTGGTGTCGCCCACGGCCACGCTCTCGCCCCGAAAAGTTTGGAGCCGCGAATACGGCAGCACGCCGGTCACACTGCCTGCTTCGACGCGAAAAATGGCCTCGCGCTGGCCGTTGGCTTTGTTGAAATATTGCACGCCGCCCGCCACCACCGCCAGCATTCTATCGGCGGGCGAGCCGGCGGTCACGATGGTTTCGCCCGGGTCGTAGCGGCACAGCTCGCCGTGCGCGGCCAGCCAGGCGAGCACTTCGGCCGGTAGGTTTTGAAAGGCCGTGATGGTGGTGAGCGCGGCGGGGTCGGAGGGAAGTTGCTGAGCCATAGTAATAAGATACCGAATAAGCAGCCAAGCTAGCGGGGGCAAAGAAAGAAACCAAGCCAAAATTACCCGCAACCCGCACCAGGGCCCGCCAGTACGTGTTCTTTTGCACCGTGACCGCCCCCACTCCTGCCCCTCCTACCCCCGCTTCGCCGCCCGTGCTCACCCGCGAGCAAGTGCTGCGGGCCCTGCGCCTCGTGGAGCGCGAAGGCCGCCGCCTGCCCCCGAGCACCGTGTACGAACTGCTGTACCGGGGCCGGCGCTACCCGCCTCGCCCGGTGGCCGAGCTGGCCTACCGCCTCGCCACTGCCGATGCCCAGGCGCGCTGGCCCTACGCAGCGGGCCACCCCACCAATGCCCTGCTCGAAGCCCTGGATTTTACCATTGTGGCCAAGCGCCCTATTCTGGCGGCCGGCTCGGCCCACGACCAAAGCCAGGCCGCCGAGCAGCAAGCCGAAGACCTGTACACTGGCCGCCCTACCCCCACCCGCTCCGCCGAGGGCGGCGCCTCAACCGTGGCCGAACCCGCCGCCCCCTACGCCGGCCCGCCGCCCAACTACAATCTGCCAGATGCGCTGCAAGAAGTATTTAGCAGCGCCGACGAGCTAGAAGCCGCTTTGGCGGGCTTGCGCCGCCGCCGCGCGCTGCTGCTGCAAGGCCCGCCCGGCACCGGCAAAACCTACTTGGCCCGCCGCTTGGCTTGGCTGCTACTCGGCGCCCAAGACGATGGCCGCATCGAGCTGGTGCAGTTTCACCCCAGCTACGGCTACGAGGATTTTGTGCTGGGTTTCCGGCCGGGGCCCAAGGGGCAGTTTCAGCTGGTGCCGGGGGTGCTGCCGCTGCTGTGCCAGCGAGCCGCCCAAGACCCCGAACGGTTTTATTTTCTGCTTATTGACGAGCTGAACCGCGGCAACGTGGCCCGCATTTTTGGCGAATTATTGGTGCTGCTTGAGCCCGACAAACGCGGGCCCGCCCACGCCCTGCGCCTGCCCTACGCCCCGCCCGAAGCGCCGCGGTTTTATGTGCCCGCCAACGTGTATGTCATCGGCACGCTCAACTTGGCCGACCGCTCGCTGGCGCCGCTCGATTATGCGCTGCGCCGCCGCTTTGCCTTCGTGGCCCTGCGGCCGCAGTTTGGCCCGCCGCTGCAAGCTTTGTTAGCAGCCGCCGAAGTGCCCGCCTCCCTTATCGAAGTGGTGGCCGAACGCATGGCGGCGCTCAACCAAGTTATCGCCGCCGACCCCGAGTTGGGGCCCGACTTTGAGGTGGGCCATAGTTATTTCTGCGCGCCCCCTACCCCCCCGGCCGACGCCAAGGAGTGGCTGCGGCTGATTTTTGAGCAGGAAATCGGCCCGCTGCTGGCCGATTATTGGCGCGAGCAGCCCGACAAAGCCGCCGCCCAGCTGCGTAAGCTGTTGAATTTCTAGCGCAAATTTTGGGATTCCTAGTTCGCTATTTCCATTTTTTATAGCTTGATTCCGCTCGCTACCCTCTACTATTTGCTGTGCTATGCCTGGCAGCGCTTGCCCGAGCCCGCCGTGCTGCAAGCCACCGAGGCCGCGCCATTTCACCGCCCGCTCGAGCTGCTGGCCCAGATGCTGCTGCACGCGGCCCGCCAGCTGTTGCGCACCGGCCTCCCCCTCGCCTTTATTACTACCCAGCAGGAAAGCAACGAGTTGCGCGGCCGCATCGAGCTGGCGCCTACCCTCGGCCGGGGGCTGCTGCCCCAGGGCCGCGCCGTGTGCAGTTTCGACGAGCTAAGCCCCGACCGGCCGCTGCACCAACTGCTAGCGGGCACGCTGGCGGCGCTGGCGCCCCACCGCGGCCTACCCGCTGCCCTGCGCCGCGAGGTGAGCCAGCTGCGCCGGCGGCTACCGGCGGCAGTGCAGCCATTGGAACCCACGGCCGGCATTTTTGCCACGTTGCGGCGCCAACGACTGGCAACAGCCGAAGTTTTTTTGCTGCACATCTGCGAGCTGATTTACCAGACTTCCCTACCCGCCCCGGCCGCGGGTAGCCGTGGGCGCTTCACCGATTTTCGGCGCGATGAGGCGCTCATGGCGCGCATTTTTGAGCAGGCTGTGCGCAATTTCTATCGCCGCGAGCAGCGTCAGTACCGCGTGTTTACCGAAACCATTACCTGGCAAGCCGAAGCAACGCCCGCCGACCTGGCGCTGCTCCCCACCATGCTCACCGACACTACGCTCGACAGCCCCGCGCGCAAAATTATTCTCGACACCAAGTACTACGCTGCTGCACTGCGCTCGCGCTACGACCAGCCGCGCCTCATTGCGCCGCACCTCTACCAGCTTTATGCCTACTTGCAAAACGTGCGCCCTACCCCCGGCCAAGCGCTCGAAGGCATCTTGCTGTACCCCGCCACTACGGCCGCCGTCGATGTGCGCTACACGCTGGGCGGCCACCCCGTGCGCATCGTCACGCTCGATTTACACCAACCTTGGCCCGGCATTGCGGCCGACTTGCTGACGTTAATTAACGAAGTATAAATGCGTTGCTCATCCCCTTCATTTATCCTTGCGAGCTGTGAAGTACTTTTTTTCTACTCGGTTGGCAGCCGCTTGCAGCCGACCAGGAAAGGGTTATTTCGCAGGCTCGCTAGGAAAATAGCTTTTTAAAACGCGCTTGGATTCTAGCCAAACACGCTCATTGAATAAGGGAACGAGGAACGAGCTTTTAGACGCAAAAAAGGCCCGCACATTGCTGCGCGGGCCTTTTTAAAAGGTAAGAATCACTGCCGGGCTAGGCCCAGCCGTAATTACTTCTTCTCTTCGGTCGTGGTGGTCGAAGTGCCGGTCGTGGTGGTCGAGCCAGCAGCAGGAGCCATAGCGCCGTCGGTGGTGGTAGCGCCAGCAGCAGGAGCAGCAGTAGCGTCAGCAGCAGGAGCCGTGGTGGTAGCCGACGAATCGGTGCTCATGGTCGAAGACGACTCAGTGGTAGCAGGAGTCGTGGTGGTGGTTTCGCTAGTAGCGGTTTTCGACTCGCACGAAGTCAGGGCAACAGCAAGGAAAAGGGCCGATAC
This sequence comes from Hymenobacter ginkgonis, assembly GCF_009755225.1. Classification (GTDB taxonomy): domain Bacteria; phylum Bacteroidota; class Bacteroidia; order Cytophagales; family Hymenobacteraceae; genus Hymenobacter; species Hymenobacter ginkgonis. The sequence continues at coordinate 613,150 of NZ_WQKZ01000002.1, read as the reverse complement.
TTTCAGGAGGTTGTTCATTTGACGTAAATTTGAAAGGGGTAAGAAGAAAATCTGCCCTTAATGCGGCAATCGCTACCAGGTAACCCAAGAAAAGAAAAAAAATTTAAGTGGGTTACAAAAGCCCGGTTTGAGCATTAACCACCAGAAGCAAATGAACACGGACAGCACCACGGCGGCGCTGGCGGCCGACGCCCAGCTTATCCAGGCCATCCGGGCCGGCGACGAGCGGGCCCTCAGCCAGCTCTACCGCCTGCACTGGCCCATGGTGTCGCACTTCGTGCTGCAAAACAGCGGTTCCGAAGACGACGCCCGGGATGTATACCAGGAAGGCGTAATGGTTTTTTATGAGAAGGTGCGCGAAGGCTCTTTGGAGCTGAGCTGCCAAATCAAAACCTACCTCTACGCCGTATGCCGCCGCCTGTGGCTCAAGCGCCTCACCACCAAGAGCCGGCTGCACGGTGTGCGCCTGCTCGACGAGGAAGAGTACGGCCCCTACCTCAACACCGGAGCCGAGGAAGACTTGCAGGAAGCCGAAGAGCGCGACCGACGCTTTGCCACCATGAGCGAGGCGCTTACCCACCTGGGCGAGCCCTGCCGCTCGCTGCTCGAAGGCTTTTACCTGCTCGAAAAATCGATGCTTGACCTTACGGCGGAACACGGCTACACCAACGCCGACACCGCTAAAACCCAGAAATACAAGTGCCTAACGCGCCTGAAAAAGTTGTTTTTTGCTAGTTATAAAGAAGCTTAACGTATTCTGCTCGGCTGCCTTACCGCCGCCGGGAGAATAAACATGAAATGCAAACCGAAGCCGACTACTACGCTCTTTTCGAAGCCTACCAGCGTGGCGAGCTGGCAGCGGGCGCGCGGGCTAACCTAGAGGCTCGCCTGGGTGCCGAGCCGCGCCTACAACAGCTCTACGCCGAGTTTGGCGAACTCACCGGCACGCTGGCCGCCTATGGCGAACGCCGCCGCACTCGCCAAACGATTGCCGACCTGCATACCGCTATGCTGGCCGCGGAGGCTACCCCCGTGTTTGAAGAGAAGCAGGCAGGCGGCCTTTCGTACAGTGTAAACCCGCGCCTCAGCCTCTCGCGCACCGAGCAGAAGCTGCGCGAGTTTTGGAGCGGGCACCGCGCCACGGTGGGCGTGGCCGCTTCGGTGGCTATTCTGGCCGTGTTCAGCACGCTGCTGGGCCTAGAGTGGTGGCGCGCCGCCAAAACCCAGCCTTCGCTATATGGCTACACGGTGCTGCGCCGCGAGGTAGAGCGCATCAAGCAAAACCAGCAGGCGCTGCGGCGCTCCATCAACAGCTCGGCGTCGATTAGTGCTGCTGGGCCCGTTAACAACGGCAAGTTCAGCGGCACTGGCTTTGCCCTTACTGCTGAGGGTTACATCGTTACGAGCTCGCACGTTATTCAAGGTGCTGACTCGCTGCTGATTGAAGGCCGCGACCACCAGCGCTACCACGCCGAAACGGTGTATTCCGACGTGAAGCACGACTTAGCCATTCTGCGCATCAAGGACCGCAAGTTTAGCGGTTTTGGCCGCCTACCCTACACTTTTAAGGGTGGCCAGGCTGACCTCGGCGAGCGCGTTTACACGCTAGGCTACCCCCGCGAAGACGTGGTGTACGGCGAGGGCGCCCTGAGCTCGCGCTCGGGTTTCAACGGCGACACGGCCTTCTATCAAGTAAGTATTCCGGTGAACCCTGGCAACTCGGGTGGCCCGCTGCTCGATGGCCAGGGCAACCTGATTGGGGTGGTGAGTGGCCGCCAAGACGATGCGCAGAGCGCGGCCTTTGCCACCAAATCCTCGTACCTCATGCGCCTGGTCGATTCGCTCAAGAACCGGCAGCCCGCCCAGCCTTACCACTTGCCCCGCGCCAACCAGCTAGCTGGCGCCGCCCGCTCGCAGCAAGTAAAGCGCCTGCAAGACTTCGTATTTGTAGTGAAAGTGTACGAGCAAGACTAATCTTGTTTTCTGCCGAAGGAGAAAGCCTCGCCAACTGGCGAGGCTTTTTTGTGCGCTACCCGGGGCTTGTGAAGTGCACTCAACAGCATGTCATGCTGACGAAGGAAGCCTCTCTACTGCTTCCTCTGCTCCGCTCATTGAAGTGGCTAACATGCTTCCTTCGTTAGCATGACGTTCTTTGTGGCGAGCTTCCTAAACCAGTCTTTCTGACTAAAACCTGGCGCGCTATTTCGTTTTCACCCTGATGATGCAACTGGTTTACCTGGTTTTTGGGCCAAACGCGGCCAACCACACGCAGGCGTATTTCTCCATCCTCACGTTTTTGCGGCAGTCGGCGGCGCTGTCGGGCATCACAGTTGTCACGGACCGGCCCGATTTTTACGCCCGGCTAGCGGGCCAAGTACGGTTGCTGCCCGTCGATGCTGCCTTGCTACGCGAGTGGGAAGGGCAGCACCAGTTTTTTTGGCGCGTCAAAATTAAGGCCCTTGAGGCGGTGGCGGCGGCTTGCCCCGGCCAGGCGTTGCTGTACCTCGACTCCGACACGTTTTTGGGGGGTAGGGCCGAACTGCTGACCCAGGCGCTGGCCGCCAACACCGCCCTTATGCACGAGCCCGAAGGCCCCCTAGCCGCTCTCCCCAGCAAGACCGAGCGCCTGATGTGGCAGCAGTTGCAGCGCCAGCCGTGGGAAGGCATTACGCTCACCGGCAAGCACTTGATGTGGAACGCCGGGGTAGTGGGCGTGCCGGCCCAGCGCACGGCGGCCGCTATCGGCCTGGCCCTGGCGCTGTGCGATGCCTGGTGCGCGGCCGGCGTTACGCGGCGGCTCATCGAGCAGCTGGCGCTGTCGGTGGCCCTGGCCGAAACCGGGCCCCTGGCGGCCGCCGGCGCCAGCATTGGCCACTACTGGAGCGCCAAGCCCGAGTGGAACCAGCCGATAACGGCCTTTTTGCTCGATTCCTTTCTGCATAACCGTTCGGTAGAAGCGGAAGTGGCCGCGCTGGCGGGCTTCAACTTTGGGGCGCAGCCGGTGAAGCAGCGCGTGAAAAACACTCGCGGCCGCCTCGAAAGCCTGGCCCAAAAGCTCTTCCCGAATCAGCAGCAAGTGTTTTGGCAATAGTCCACTTAAAAAACACTTAAATTTTTGCTAGTCAGGCATTAAACTTTCACCTTGGCTTTGCATCTTTCGGGTAGATAAACGCTTATTAGCTGTTGCTGCCTATGGAACGCCGAGCTTTCCTCTCCCAAAATGCCGCTGTGTTGGCGGCTCCGCTTGGTGCTAAAGCAGCGGCCGGGGCAGGCGGCCCAGGCCCCGCGGGGCCCACCGCAGCCAGCCCTTTTGCTAATAAAACCCTACCCCCCCGCCTTAACTCGACCGCTTCGACGCTGGCGCCCTACACCGGCGCGTGGGGCCTCGACCAGGCGGCGCACCTGCTGCGGCGTTGCCTATTCGGGCCCACGCGGGGCGAGATGCAGGCGGCGGCTGCGTCTTCGCTCACGGCCGTGCTCGATGGGCTGCTAGCCGCCCCTGCCCCACCGGCCAAGCCGCTGAATGTGAGCACCGCCGACACAACCGTGGCGATTGGGCAGACTTGGGTGGGCCAGCCCTTCGACCAAACGCTGGAGGGCGCGCGGCGCACGTCGCTGCGCGACTGGTGGCTGGGGCAGCAGTTGGGCCAGGCCACGTCGCTGAGCGAGAAGATGACCTTGTTTTGGCACAACCACTTTGTGGTGGAGTTTGGCGATATTAACAGCGCGCAGTACGGCTACGAATACGTGCGGCTGCTGCGCCAATACGCGCTGGGCAACATTCGGCAACTCGCGAAGGCCGTTACTATTACGCCGGCCATGCTGCGCTATCTCAATGGCAACGCCAGCACGGCCAGCGCCCCAAACGAAAACTACGGCCGCGAACTGCTGGAGCTGTTTACGCTGGGGAAGGGGCCACTCATCGGGGCGGGCAACTATACTACGTATACCGAGGCCGATGTGCAGGCTGCGGCCAAGGTGCTCACCGGCTGGCGCGACGATGCCACCACCGTGGCCGGCTACTTCACGGCCAGCCGCCACGATACCAGCACCAAGCAGTTCAGCAGTGCCTTTGGCAATGCCAAGATTGCGCCCAACGGCGCCAGCGAGTACCAAGACTTGGTTGACTTGGTTTTTCGGCAGCCGGCTACGGCGGCCTTCCTGGTGCGCAAGCTTTACCGCTGGTTTGTGTATTATGTAATTGATGCCCAAATAGAAAGCGATATTATTCAGCCCCTGGCTACGTTGCTAGTGCAGAGCAACTACGAGGTGGCGCCGGTGCTGCGGGCATTGCTAGGTTCGCAGCATTTTTTCGACGCGGCCACTGTGGGCTGCTTTATCAAGAGCCCGCTCGACTTTACCCTCGGCGTGTGCCGGCAGTTTGAGTTGGTGTTTCCACCGGCCAGCAGCGTGGTGGCGCAGTACGGCATGTGGGAATACCTCTACTCGCTGGGTACGGTGCAGCAGCAGCCCCTCGGCGACCCGCCCAATGTGGCGGGCTGGGCGGCCTACTACCAAACGCCGCAGTACCACGAACTGTGGATAAACGCCGTGACCCTACCCCGCCGCAACCAAGCCACCGACTTGCTGCTGGGCACCAGTGGCTACACCCGCAACGGCTTCACAATCAAGGCTGACCTCGTGGCCTGGGTGCAGGCCCTACCCCCCGCTACCGCCCAAGACCCCAATTTGGTTATTGCCGAATTTGCCCGCTTGATGGTGCCCATTGCCTTAACGGCCAACCAGCTGGCTTTTCTCAAAAACGCGCTCATTCCGGGTCTGCCCGACTTTGAGTGGACGGCCGAATGGAACCAATTTTTGGCTACCCCCACGGTGGCAGCCAAGCGCAACGCTGTGGCCAGCAAGCTCTCGGCGATGGCCCGGGCACTGGCGGGCCTGGCCGAATACCAGCTGAGCTAACGCCAACCTGTCATCGTGAGGAGGCTCGACGAAGCAATCTTTCCTTGCTGAGCGCGCCGGTTGTTTATCATCCCCTTTCCAGACATTGCTTCGGGTAGTACCAACGACAAGGAAGAATTGCTTCGTCGGGCCTCCTCGCAATGACAACCCGTCGTACTATGAAACGCCGCGACTTTCTTCAGACTACTACCGCGGCCACGGCCGGCGTGGCTTTACTCAGCGGCTTTCCCATTGGGGCCTATGGCTACTCGCCCGAGCTGGCGGCGCTCACCAATGCCGCCACCGTGACGAATAAAGTGTTGGTTATTGTGCAGCTACAAGGCGGCAACGACGGGCTAAACATGATAATTCCGGTGGACCAGTACGCGGCCCTTATGGCGGCCCGGCCCGCCATTGCGCTGCCCCAGAGCCAGGTATTGCCCCTCACGGCGGCCACCGGCATCCACCCGGCTATGGCGGCGGCGCAGCAGCTGTACAAAAACGGCAAGCTGGGGGTGGTGCAAAGCGTGGGCTACCCCACCCCCAACTTTTCGCACTTCCGGGCTACCGATATCTGGACGTCGGGCTCCAGCTCCGACGTGGTGCTGACCACCGGCTGGGGCGGTCGCTACCTCGACGGCGAGTTTCCGGGCTATCCCACCGGCTACCCCAGCGCCCAAAACCCCGACCCGCTGGCCGTAAGCATCGGCTCGGTGGTGAGCAACTGCGTGCAGGGCCCGGTAGTGAATATGGGCATGGCCATTGCCAGCACGTCTAGCTTTTACCAGCTGCTAAGTGGCGGCGTCGATGCCGCGCCGGCGACGCAGGCGGGGCACGAACTCACCTTTATTCGGCAGGTGGTGAGCCAGACGCAGGTGTACACCACGGCCATTCAAACGGCGGCCAGCAAGGCCAAAAACCTTTCGCCCCTCTACCCCACCGCGGGCCAGAATGCCCTGGCCGACCAGCTTAAGATAGTGGCGCAGCTGGTGGCGGGCGGCCTCAGCACCCGCATCTACGTGTGCCAGCTCGGCGGCTTCGACCTGCACTCCAACCAAGTGCCCACCACGGGCAGCACCACTACCGGCGCGCACGCCACGCTGCTGGGCAAAATCGCCGATGGCATCAATGCTTTCCAGGACGACTTGCAGCGGCTGGGCGTGCAAGACCGGGTAATTGGCATGACATTTTCGGAATTTGGCCGGCGCATCAAAGCCAATTCGGGCTTGGGTACCGACCACGGCGCGGCAGCGCCGCTGCTGGTCTTTGGGTCGCAGGCCAACCCCATTGTGCACGGCCCCAACCCGCAATTGCCGGCCAATGCTGGGGTAAATGACAACGTGGCCATGCAGTTCGACTACCGCAGCGTGTACACCAGCATTCTCAAAGACTGGTTTCAGGTGCCCCAAAGCACGCTCGTTCAGCTCTTTGGGCAGAGCTTTCCGTACGTGCCGGTCATCAAGCAAGAAACCCTGGCTACTACCCCCGGTGCGCCAGTCGAGGGATTTAGTGTGTACCCCAACCCCGCGGTAGACCATGCTACGGCTATTTTTGAGAGCCAGGGCGACACGGTGCTGCTCGTACTGCTCGATGGGCTGGGCCGCGAGGTGCGCCGTTTCGTCGATGGCCGCCGCCTGGGGGTAGGCCCGCAACACGTGCCGCTGGATGTGCGCGGCCTGGCCGCCGCCACCTATCACTGCGTGGTGCGCGAGGGCAGCCGCAGCAGTTCACTTTTAGTGGCCGTGGGCACCTAATGCCCGCCAGCGGGGGGTAGGGCCAGACCCAAAACCGAACAGGAAGTAAGCTGGAGAGGAACGCGCCGACCGGTTTTTCGTAGAAGGCAAACCAACCGCCACCTAAGGCGGCTTTACTCGCCAATCATCTCTACCCCCTCTCTCATGGCTGACCAGCTCCAACAAGTCGAAAAAATACTACCCGAAGACATTGCCCGCACATTTGAGGCGGCAGTAAATGTATTCCAAGGTAAATCTGAGCACATGGACGACCTGCTCAAAAACGGCGGCACGTTGCTGCGCAAGGCTTCTAAAAACTTCACCTCGACGCAGCTTATCCTGAGCGTGGCTGCCTTAGCCGTAGTAGCTATTGTGGTTATCAACCGCGCCACGGAAGACTAAGCATCCGGGGTATTTCAGTAAAAAAGGCCTTTCCTATGGCAGGAAAGGCCTTTTTTAATAATAGATAAGCTTAACAGATAGAACTTAGTGGATAGGATAGGGCAAGAACTTGCAGCAGCTGGCTTAGCGCCGGAGTGCCGTAGTTTCGGTGGGCGTAGCCGCCAGCGCACTGGCAATAGTGCTGGTAGCAGCAGGGTCGGTGGCGGGGGTAGGCAGCTGGCTTATGATGCCCGTGATGCCCCACAGCTGCAAATTGCGCCGCACCGTTTCGGCGGCCAGCCAGCTATCTAGTTGGCCCACTACCACGCGGTTACGCAATTGGCCATCGACGGTAGCCGTGACCACCGTTGCGGGGAGCGCCTGGTCGAGCGCCAGAATATGCGCCTGCATGGCGCGGGCACTAGCCGCATCGGTGAAGGTGCCGGCTTGCACCACAAACTGCGTGGGCGTCGCCGTTGTGGCCAAGGGGCCAGCCGAAGCCACGGCAGCGGGCGGGGTGGCAGTGGCGAAGGGCAGCTGCTCGGTGGTTTCGGGCAGCAAATAGGCCGTGAAAGGCGCTTGGGGGTTGGGGTCGCCTGCTTTAAGCACGGCGAGGTTGTCGGGCGTCTCGGCCAAGCCGAGGGGGGTAGTGGCGGGTACTACTTCGGCTACTACAGTGGCCGCGCCGGTGTTTACGAGGCCCAGCGGGCGGGCCGCTACTTCGGCCAAATCGATGATGCGCTGGTGGCGGAAAGGCCCGCGGTCGGTGACGCGCACTACTACCGTGGCGCCGTTGCTGACGTTCGTAACCCGCAGCCGGGTGCCGAAGGGCAGCGTTTTGTGTGCGCAGGTATATTTAAAACGATTGAAGCGCTCGCCGCTGGTCGTTTTCATACCTTGAAAAAATTTACCATACCAGGAGGCGCGGCCCCGCAGAATGGTTGCGTAGCCTTCGCGGGCCGCCGGAATGATAGTGGGTAGCATGCGCGGCAGGTAAGCGTGCCGGCGCAAGTGCTTGTGGCGCAGCGAGTGCGTCCGGTTGGTGCGGGTTGTACGGGCGGCGGCCGGTAGTACCAAGCCTGTTGCCAGCACCAGCCAGCAAAGGCAGTGAAGCAGGAAAGCGGTAGAGAGAAATGTTGGTCGCGTAAGCGGCATGCGCTTGGGTGGATGGTGAACCTACCGAATGTAAGGGCACCCCCCACTAAAACCTACCCTTGGTGCTTGCTAACCACGTTGACAATCTTTTTTAATTGTATTTTTTCCATAAATCTTGCATTTAGCTTATTAGCGTCTGGGTAACCGAATCGCCAATTGTGTTTAGTGAAGGCAGGTTATGGTCTGATTTAGTATTTTTTTAAGAACGCTTCAGAAATTAGATTATCCGACGGGTATAAAATTTTGGCCTTTGCCAGCGAAAGCTGAAGAGAGCCTGCTTGTGCAGTTGCTAAATCTGTTGTATATCCCGCGGGCGCAGAGCGTGCAATTCAGTCTTACCTTTGTGCTATGGATTTTGGCCGCCTGCCCGACCTGCGCTACGTTGATTTTCGCCTACCCCTCGACCACCCAGACACGGCCTCGGTGCTGGCGCGAGCCCAGGCCACGGCCCCTACCCCCCCTAGCTTGTACGTAGGGTGCCCCATCTGGACGAATAAGGACTGGCTGGGCTCGTACTTCCCGCTGGGCGCCAAAGAGCCCGACTACCTCAAGTATTATGCCCAGCAGTTCAACTCTATCGAGCTGAATACTACGCACTACCGCATTCCCGACGCCCCCACCGTACGGCGCTGGCGTGAGGCGGTGGGGCCGGGATTTAAGTTCTGCCCCAAGCTGCCGCGCAGCATCAGCCACGAGCGCGAGCTGTATAACACCGATGCGCTCACGCTGAGCTTCACCCGCGCCGTGCAGGAGCTGGGTGACAACCTGGGCACTTGCTTTTTGCAGCTACCCCCCCATTTTGGGCCCGACTTGCTGCCGCGGCTTGAACGCTTTTTGCTCGATTGGCCCGCCGCTATTCCGCTGGCCGTGGAGCTGCGCCACCCGCGCTGGTTTTCGGATAAGGTGCTGGCCGATGCCGTTTTTGCTACGCTCGAGGCTTTAAATAAGACTTTGGTTATCACCGATGTGGCGGGCCGGCGCGACGTGCTGGCACAGCGCCTTACTACCCCCGTTGTGTTGCTGCGCCTCAACGGCCACGGCCTGCCTGCCAGCGACTACGAGCGCGCCGATGCCTGGGCCGCTCGCCTGGCCGAGTGGTATGCCCAGGGCCTGCGCACGGCTTATGTTTTTATTCACCAGAAGGATGTGCGCCACGCCCCCATTTGGGCTCAGCACTTTCTGGCCCGCATGCAAGAACTAACGGGCATCTCAGTGCCGCCGCCCCGGCTTATTCCGCAGCAGGTGCAAGGCAGCCTGTTTTAGCAGTGCGCAAAAAACTGCGCGCTTTCCTTTCCTACAGAATACTCGCTACGCCGTTGATTACCAGCGCGACCAGCGCCGTATTGAAGACGAACGAAATTAACCCGTGCAGCAGCGCTAGTTGCCGCTGCGGCCGGCCGCTGATGCTGACGTCGGCCGTTTGAGCCGTCATGCCCACCACAAAGGCAAAGTAGGCGATATCGAGGTAGTTAGGCTCTTTTTCACCGCCCGGAAACTCCAGGCCGCCCTTGTCGGACCCGTCGGAGTTGGCATTATAGTACATGTGGGCGTAGCGCAGCGTGAACACCGTGTGCACCAGCAGCCACGACGAAGCCACGGCCACCCCGCTCAGCACAATGTGCCGGGCTAAGGTGGCGGTGGGCAGGCCGTGGCTGGTACCCAGCAGCAGCACCACGGCCAGTAGGCTGGCGCCAGCAGCTATCAATACAAATACAAAGCTGACCAGCCGGCTTAAATCCTCGGATGACGCGACGGCGCGGATACGGTCGGCATCGGCCGTGTAAATGGAAACCCAGATGAGGGCCAGCGTGGTAATGGCGAAGGCATCCCAGCCAATAATTAGCCGAATTAAGGTGTGGTAGTGCGCGGGGCTCAACGCCCAGGCCACCACGCCCAGCCCCACGCCCACCACCAAGCGCCAACTGGCCGGCATGTGGCCCAGGCGATGCAGCAGGGGTGGCGAAGCAACAGTAGATTTCACGTCGCCAAGGTACCACCTAGGCTATGGGCGGCGCATGAGCGCAGCTGTTGGGGCAGCGTGCTTCGTCTGCGGCCACCACTTAACCAGCTACTTGCTGCAGTTCAGGTTTTTTCCCCTTGCTTTGCCCCCATGAACAACGCGCCCCTCTCTGGCCTCTACCAGCCCTCGCTGGCTTTGCTTACCGACCTCTACCAGCTCACGATGGCATACGGCTACTGGAAGCAGGGCCTGCACGAGCGTGAGGCAGTTTTTCATCTCTACTTCCGCAAGGCGCCGTTCAATGGCGGCTACGCGGTAGCGGCGGGCTTGGCGCTGGCCGTCGATTACCTCGAAACGCTGCACTTTTCGGAAGACGATATCAGCTACCTAGCCAGCCTCACGGGCAGCAAGGGGGGTAGGCTTTTCCCCGATGATTTCCTGGACTACCTGCGCGACTTGAAGTTTACCTGCGATGTAGATGCAGTGGCCGAGGGCACGGTAGTCTTTGGCAATGAGCCCTTAGTGCGGGTGCAAGGCCCGCTGTTGCAAGCCCAACTGGTTGAAACGGCGCTGCTCACGCTCGTCAATTTTCAAACGCTCATTGCGACGAAAGCCGCCCGCGTGCGCGACGCCGCCGGCCCCGACGATGCCGTGCTGGAATTTGGCCTGCGCCGCGCCCAGGGGCCCGATGGCGGCCTCGGGGCCAGCCGCGCCGCCTACCTTGGGGGGGCCGATGCTACCAGCAACGTGCTGGCTGGCCAGCGCTTCGGCATTCCGGTGCGCGGTACGCATGCCCACAGCTGGGTCATGACGTTTGAACATGAACTGGACGCTTTCCGCGCCTACGCCGACGCCTTCCCCGACGATTCAGTGTTTCTGGTCGATACTTACGACACGCTCGATGGTGTGCGCCACGCCATTGCGGTGGCCCTCGAAATGCGGAAGACCGGCCACGAGCTGGGCGGCATTCGCCTCGATTCGGGCGACCTAGCCTACCTCTCCAAAGAAGCGCGCAAGCTGCTCGATGCGGCTGGGCTACCCGCCGTGCGCATCGTGGCCAGCAACGATTTAGAGGAAAACCTCATCACTAGCCTCAAGCAGCAGGGCGCCCGCATCGATACCTGGGGAGTAGGCACGCAGCTGGTAACGGCCTACAACCAAGCGGCCCTCGGCGGCGTGTACAAGCTGGCGGCCCTGCGCACCGCAGATGGCCAGGGCTGGGACTTCACCATCAAGCTTTCCGAACAGCAGGCCAAAACCAGCATCCCCGGCATCTTGCAGGTGCGCCGCTACCTGGGCGAAGCCAGCCAGCCCCGCGCCGATATGATTTACAACGTGGCCGCCGCTAGCCCCCTACCCCCTGCCCCCGTCCTCATCGACCCGAGCGATAGCACGCGCCGCCGGCCCGTGCACCCCGGCGCGCCGTACCGCGACCTGCTAGCCCCGGTGTTGCGTCAGGGCCGCCTTGTGCAGCCGCTGCCTACCCTAGCCGAAAGCCGCGCCTTCGCCCGCCAAGAAGTGGCTGGTCTCGACCCCAGCATCCGCCGCTACCTCAACCCGCACGTGTACCCAGTGGGCCTAGAGCAAGCGCTCTATGAGTTCCGCACGCAGCTCATGCTGGAGAAACGGCCGGTGCGGCCAGCGTGAGATAACATCAGTTATGCTTAGCCCAGAGTTTGGGAAGAAGAGTAGGTAACTGCTCTTCTTCCCAATCCTCGCCTTTTGTTTCCGTTGCTCCGTCGTAGTCTAGTCCGCGCTCAATTGCTATAGCCCTGGGAAAGGTCTCATCTTCCTCTTTCTTACCAGTTTTGTGGTGGTAAGCTTGAGTAGCAACGTAAAGTAGAGATTCAAAATCAGGGTACACTTCTTCCGTGTCAATATCGGCTAACGAATCAGGATTATAAACCGCCTTGGTAAAGGTTTCTTCTCCCTGCCCGATAAGCCAGCAGCGGAAATAGAGATAGGAATCATCTGAAACTGAACCTCGGATGATTTTTTGGGCAGCAATTATTTTGAAATCATCAGCAGCAAGAATTTGCTGCCGGAGTAGGCACTCAAATTCTATGATTTGGGCAGGTTCATACCGCTCCAAGCTCTTAATCAAGAGTGCTTCCTGCTGCTGCTCATCTCCTTGCGCCTGTTAACGGGTAAACTCAATAAGCCGCCAAAACTCTTGCTTATCCATGGTGGCTTCCACTATAAATTGCGAATAGCTAGTGGCGGAGTGAAGAGCATGATTATCAATTCTATTTGTTGGCTCACAACTGCAAATAACCAAGCCTAGCGCAGCAATTAAACTTATTGAACGGCTGGTATTCATTAGCCGCTGTAGTACCTACGCGTACTTCAACTCCCCAGCCGCCACACGCAGCGTCACGCCTGCCTCGGCGGTGAGGTAACCCGCTACCTGGGCCTGGTAACCGCTTTGGGCGAGTTGCTGCACCAGCGCCTCGGCAGCTTCGGGGGGGGTAAGGAGCAGCATACCGGTGCCCATGTTCCAGTAGAGGTAGGCAGTTTCGGGGGCAATGCCGCCAATTTCGCAGAGGCGCTGCATGGCGGGTAGGGGCGCGAACAGGTTGTCGAGCACCGCACCGAGGCCGTTTTTGAGCACGCGCTTGAAGTTGTCGGCCACGCCGCCGCCCGTAATGTGGGCCGCGCCGTGCAGGGGCAGGCCCGCGTCGAGCACAGCCGTAAGCGCGGGCGCGTAGATGAGCGAGGGCGCCAGCAGGGCGTCGCCCCAGGTGGGATACTGGTTGGCATCGGGGCCGTCGTAGGCCTGGGCGTGCCAGTTGTCGCCGAAGAGGCGCTGCAAGGTCTTGCGGGCCAGCGAGTAGCCATTGGAGCGGAACGAGGGCGAGCGCAGGGCTACTACCGCGTCGCCGGCTTGGGCGTGGGCGCCGCTCAAGGGTTGCTGCAAGCTGGGGTGCAGCACGCCAATAGCCGTAGAGCACCAGTTGAAGTTCATGCGGGCACCAGGGTAGCCGCCAATGCGGTTGCCCAGCTCAGCAATTTCGCCGCCCGTGATGGCGATTTTCGAGAACATGCAGGCATCGTGCAGGCCCCGCATCATCTCATCCACCACATCATAGTCAAGGGTATTGACGTCGATGATATTCGACAAGTTGGTGGGCACAAAGCCAGCCGCGATGAGGTCGTCGGCCGTCATGGCTACCAAGTCGTAGCCCAGCGTATCGTACTTGTCGAGGCGCTCGGCCAGCTCGATTTTGGTGCCGATACCGTCGGAGCTGATGCCCAAGCGCTCCTGGCCGAAACGGATTTCGTTGCTAAAACCACCATCGAGGCCACGGGCGGGCTCGCCAGGCAAGCCGGTGCGGGTAGCAAAGGTTTTTTTCGACCAGTTGTAAGCGTTGCGCGAAGCGGCATTGCCGAGGTCGATGGAATAGCCGGCGTCGGGGGTTTGGGCGTTGTTCATGTAGATAGCCGCTCTGTTAAGCGATAAGAAAACGTCAGTCGGTACGAGCGCAGCGCAGCAATCGCATCAGTACATCATCATTCGGGTATCAGTCGGGTGCGATTGCTGCGCTGCGCTCGCACTGACTGACGTTGTTTGCTTCTTTAATGCTCGGTCGGTGCGGGCGCCTTGGCACTCACCGAAGCCACTACTTTCTCGGGCACGCGGTGGCTCTGGCGCTCTTCCTGGATGTGGCGCAAGTACTTGGTTACGTCGCCCGTTGGGTATTTGCCCGTGAAGCAGGCAAAGCACGAGCCGCCGTAGCCACGCTCCTCGGCAAATAAGTCCTGCAAATCGCTCAGGTCTTGATAAATGACTTTATCGGCCTCGATGTAGCGGCAAATTTCGTCTTCCGTATAATTGGCCGCAATCAGCTCGGTGCTCATGGCCATGTCGATGCCATAGATGCAGGGCGAAACCAGCGGCGGTGCGCTCGAAATGAAGTACACCTCGCTGGCTCCCGCCTCGCGCAACAGCCGCACAATGCGGCGCGACGTAGTGCCGCGCACGATGCTATCGTCTACGACCGCCACTTTTTTGCCTTGCACAAAGGCCCGAATGGGGTTTAGCTTCTTCTTGACTACGTCCTCGCGGCCGGCCTGGGTAGGCACGATGAAGGAGCGGCCCATGTGGTTATTTTTAACCAAGGCCCGGCGGTAGGGCACGCCAATGGCTTCGGCCAGCCCCGAAGCGGCAAAGTAGCCACTGCTCGGCACATCAATCACCATATCGGGCTTCAAACCGGCATCTACTACCTTGCGAGCCAATATCTTACCGAGGCGCACGCGCTCGCGGGCCACCAGCCGGCCATGAATAGTCGAGTCTTCGCGGGCGAAGTAAATCTGCTCGAATACGCAGAAAGCTTTGGGTAGAGCCTGCTGGTTTTTGTAGTGGACTTTGTAGTCATTGTCGATAAACACGGCCTGGCCCGGCCCTACGTTCTCCACAAACTCAAAGTCTAGGTAATCGAAGCACGTGCTTTCCGAGGCAAAGGCGTAGACCGGGCCCTCGGGCGTGTCGCGCCTACCCATCACCAGGGGGCGGATGCCGAGTGGGTCGGTAAACGCCAGCAGGCCGTGCCCAGCAATGATGGTGACGGTGGCGTAGGCGCCCTTCACCAGTTCCTGGGTCGTCTCGACGGCATCGAAAATATCAACCACCGAAATCCGGTCCAAGTCTTTCACGCGCAGCTCCGAGGCGAAGGTGTACATGATGAGCTCCAAGTCGTTGGTCGTCTTGGGTAGCACGTGGTACTTCTCGTGCAGCAACTTGGCCACATCGCGGAAGTTGATGACGTTGCCATTGTGCACCATCGCCAGCCCGAAGGGGTAGCTTGTAGTGAAGGGCTGTGCTAGGTCCGAATCGTTGGCCCCTTGCGTGGTGTAGCGCACGTGGCCAATGCCGGTATTGCCCCGCAACTTCTTGATGTGCTTGGGCTTAAATACGTCGTTTACCAAGCCCTGCCCCTTGTGCAGGTGAAAGGTATCGCCGTCGAACGTAGCAATGCCGGCGGCATCCTGCCCCCGATGTTGAAGGGCGGTGAGGCCAATAATCATATCGCCCACCACGCGCTCGGGGCCGTGAAAACCTACAATGCCACACATAATTTAATTAGGAGTTAAGGCTTATGAATTATGAGTTGGGATGGGTGGGGCAGGCAGGATGGGAGTGGTAATCAGCGAAGCCAGCGTTTCGGCATACAGCACATGTTCGACGGCCAAGCCGCGGCGCTGAACCTCGGCCAGCGTAGCGGCTCCTTCCAAATTTACAACGCGTTGCGCCAGAATTGGGCCCGTGTCGAGGCCTTCATCCACGAGGTGCACCGTTATTTTGGTCGCTGGCAAGTGGTTATCGAACGCCCATTCATAGGCGTGCAAACCCTGGTGCTGGTGCGTATCGGCGGGGTGGATGTTGACAATGCGGCCCGCAAAGGCCCGCACAAACGTGGGCGACAGCACCCGCATATAGCCCGCCAGCACTACGTAGTCGGGCCGGTAGCTTTGCAAAATGCCCACCACTTCGCGGTCAAACTCTTCCCGCTTGCGGCCCCGCGAGGCAAGGCTGGCGGTAGATAAGCCCAGCGCCGCGGCCGCTTCGAGGCCATAGGCGCCTGGGTCGTTGCTGAAGACTACAGCCACCTCGGCCAGCCCGCGGAGCACGCCGGTGCGCACAGCTTCGGCCAGCGCCAGCATGTTGGAGCCCCGGCCCGAAAGCAAAATAGCCAGGCGCGCGGCCCTACCCCCTCCTGGCTGCGAGAGGGGGTAGGGCGCTGGCGACTGGGCTTCCGGCTCGCTTTGCATAGGGCTAGTAGGCACTGGTTGCTAGCTGCGGGCTAGGGCGCTGGCCAATGTCGGGGCGCACGTATTTATCCTGAAAATACACGAGTTCAACTTCGGCATACGCGAGCTGCACGGCGGTGGGCAAGTCGGGGCCGTGCGAGACGAGCACCGCCACCCGGCCGCCATTGGTCAGCAGTTCGCCGGGGTGCGCGCCAGCTTTCACGCCCCCCACAAATACTTGCGTACTAGCACCCTGAGAGCTTAGACCGTGAATGGGGAACCCAGTCGGAAACTCCGCCGCCGGGTAGCCACCCGAGGCCAGCACCAGGCCCACAAACGCGCCGGGGCGTTGGCGCACGAGCGTCTGAGCCAGGTTGCCATCAAGGGTGGCAGTTATCAATTCCAGTAAGCTGGTTTCGAGCGCGGGCAGGATAACTTCGGCTTCAGGGTCGCCGAGGCGCACATTGTATTCGAGCAGTTTGGGGCCATCAGGCGTCAGCATCACCCCAAAATAAAGGAAGCCCACGAAGTCAAACGGCTCGGTTTGGAGACCGCGCAGCGTAGGGTCGATGATGTCGCGGCGGATAGCGGCCAGCCAGTTATCATCCAGAAAAGGGACCGGGCAGTACGCGCCCATTCCGCCAGTATTGGGGCCCTCATCGTTGGCTAGCAACTGCTTGTGGTCCTGGGCTGGGGCCAGCAACCGAATTTCAACACCATCCGTGAGGCCAATCAAGCTGACCTCGGGGCCCGTCAGTTTCTCTTCAAGCAGCACTGAAAACCAGCCTTCGTGCAGGCTGCGTAGCTCGGTGAGGGCAGCCGTGGCCTCGGCCACCGAGTTGCACACGTACACACCTTTGCCGGCCGCCAAGCCGTCGTACTTTACCACTACCTGCCCGGCTAGCTCCTCCACTTTGGCTTGGGCTTCGGCCAGGCGGTCGCTGCGGTAGCTCCAGGCGCGGGCCGTGGCAATGCCGTGGCGGCGCATAAAGTCCTTGCTCCACACCTTCGAGCTTTCGAGCGTGGCTGCCTGGCGGCGCGGGCCAAACACGCGGATGTCCGTATCGAGGAAGTAGTCGGCTACCCCGGCTGCCAACGGCGCCTCGGGGCCCACCACGATTAATTTCACTTGCTGCGCTTCGCAGAATGCTTTAATAGCCGCAAAATCAGTAGCACTGATGGCCGGCACGCTGCCAGGAATACCGGCGTTGCCGGGCAGCACGTGCACAGTAGCACCGTCCTGACGGAGCTTGGTAGCTAGGGCGTGCTCGCGGGCACCGGCGCCGAGGAGAACGAGTTGTTTCGTGTTGCCGCTCACGTTATGAGAGAGTATTTTTAACTAAAATCTTGAATGAAGGCGATTAGCTCGTCGCGAAAAGTGAAAACTGAGCGACCAGAAAATTGCAGTATGGTACCTGGTTTTATTCCGTTGGGCAAGTCAGTAGCTGTGATGGCGAAGTAATCAATGTCTACTTCTGCTTGCTCATCTTGCCAGCGAAACGCCGTTATATACTGGTTGCGCTCCATAAACCACGCAGCTGCCCGAGTGGCCTGAGCTTCAAAAGCCGCTTTGCCATCTAGGCGCACCGTTACGTCACCATTGGTCGAGTGCTCGAACTTTACATCAGTATGCAAGCAAGCCAACATGCCGGGCACATTAAGGAAGTTGTACGCTTCGATGTACTTGACTACCAGCATCTCGGCTTGCGTTGCATCCATTGTATTAGCGAGATTTACAGTGCTTTCAACTACACATCAGCAGCCTGCCGTTTAGTCTTGGCAGCCGCGATTTCGTGGCGCAGACGCTCGCGCAGGCGCAGCGTATTGAGCGCGCGCAGGGCGGCCTGGACCGCGTTGTCGGGATGAGCTACCAGCAGGGTAGGTGCGCTGCCGGGCGTGAAAGCCGATGAGTTCGTAGTCTGCTCGGCGTCGGCCTGCCACGAGATAACGGGCACGTTCACGCGGGCGGCTAGGGCATCGCCAAGTCCGGCTACGGCGATAATCACGCCGGGCTCGATGGAGCGGTTCCACACTTCGGTCATCACATCGTCTTCGTCTGCTGAGTTCACGTGGAGCTGCGTGAACACTTCGTAGCCGTCGAATGATGAACGGATTTTCTGGCCTTGTTTTTCGTCAGCGGGCGAATCCGCCACGATGCTCACCCAGGCGTCCTTCATCAAACCGGCCTTTACTAGGTTGCTAACTAAGCGGTTGGCTACGTTGCCACCGGTGGCGGTTTCGTCGGCCGTGGCCAGGGGCTGGCCCACAATGCGCTGGTAGATGTCGAGGTAGCGGTGGGTGGCCTCGGCGGTTACTTCGGGGGTAAGGGCCCGGGGGTACTGGCCCTCTACTTTGTTGGCAATCAGCCATTGGCGTATGTACTCCTTGTCCATCTGCTCGGCCCCCTCGGGGTTGCGGGCGTAGTCCTCGGCGCTCCAGAAGCGCGATGAGTCGGGCGTGTGGATTTCGTCAATCAGAATCAGCTCACCGTTTAGCAAGCCAAACTCATACTTGGTATCAACCAGGATGATGCCCTGCGACGCCAGCAAATCGGAACCTACCTTGAAGAGCTCCAGCGCCTTCTCGGCCATCTTATCGTACAGTTCTTGGCTCACCCAACCCTCGCTCACGAGGTTTTCGGGGGTAATTTCGCGGTCCGACTCCTCCTTGGTGGTCGGCGTCACGATGGGGGTAGGGAATTGCTGGTGCTTGGTAAGCCCGTCGGGCACCGTCACGCCCGAAAAGGTGCGTTGGCCTTTCTGGTAACCGCGCAACATCGAACCGGTAATGTAGTTGCGCACAACCATCTCTACCTTAATAGGTTGTGCTTCCTTTACCAGCATGACATTGGCATCAATCAGCGCCTTCACGTGGTTGGGGATGATGTGCGCCGTTTTTTCAAACCAGAAATTAGCCAGCCCATTAAGCACCGCACCTTTGTGAGGAATAGCGGTTTCGAGCACACTATCGAAGGCCGAGAGACGGTCCGACACTATAATGAGGCGCGTGCTGTCGTCGATGCGGTAGCTGTCGCGGACTTTGCCGCGGTGCAGGAGCGTGAGTTGGGGGGTAGCGAAGTGCGGGAGCGTATTCATATGGTGCGGCCCCGCCCCCCAGCCCCCTCCCCTGCGGGGGACGGGGCTGGAGGCCTACGATGGGGTGGTTACGGGTGAATTAAGTAACTAGCTAGTGGTTATTTACTTAAATGAGAAGCGATGCTTTGCAGCACACTAGGTAGCTGCGTTAGGATTTGTTCGTTGGTAAAACGAACTACTTGGTAGCCTAGCTCTGCAAGCGCTTCCGTGCGACCTTGGTCATACTCGGCCTGGGCGGGCTCGGTGTGGACACCGCCATCCAACTCGATAATTAGCTTAGCGGGAAGCGATACAAAATCAGCGATATAACCAGCAATAGCATGCTGCCTGCGGAAAGCGACGCCCAGTTTCTGCCCACGTACGGCTTGCCACAACTCATTCTCGGCCGGCGTAGGCTCTTTGCGCATTTGGCGGCCATGCTGTTTCAGTGCGTCCCACTTACCTCCAGCAGCCGTGAAAACATTGTCCGCGGTAGCAGTAGCTGAGCCCTCTTCCCGCTGCTGCCGTCGCTCATAATGCGCCCGCCCCTCCTCCGCAGCAAAAAGAACGTCAGGCCCTCCCGCTCCCGCAGGGTAGGGGGCCGGGAGGTGGAGCTGCAAGTGCCGCACAATATTCCGAAATATCGCCAGGCCCTCTCCCTCATCACTAACCTTGCCGCGCCGTTTCCACTGCCCCCAATCGGGATGGTTGCACCCGGCTAAGTACGCCTCGGGGTGCGGCATCAGGCCAAAAATATGGCCCGTTGTATCGGTCAGGCCGGCGCAGTTCAAGTCAGCTCCGTTGGGGTTAAAGGGGTAGGTGCCGGTTTCTAAATCATCGTGGCCGGCGTAAGTCAAGCAATTCAGGCCCAGAGCCCTGATACGCTCGCGGGTAGCCGCATCGGGCACCACTAGGCGGCCTTCGCCGTGGCGCACTGGCACCTCGAATGTAGTCAGGCCCTTGAGGAAGGGCGTTTTGGCCTGCGGGTTCACTTTCAGGCGCACCCAGCGGTTTTCGTAGCGCCCACTGGCATTATGCGTCAGCGTTACCTCGGGCTGGAAGTCGCCGCCCAGGTTGGGTAGCAAGCCCAGCTTTACTAGCACTTGGAAGCCGTTGCAAATGCCCAGCACGAACTTGCCCGCCGCCACAAACTCGCGGATGTCGCTGAGCAGCGTGCGGCCGTCGGCGCCGGTCTGGCGGTAGCGCAGCTTGTTAGCCAGCACCACACCCGAGCCCAGGTCGTCGCCAAATGAAAAGCCACCCGGAAAATTTAGAATATCGAAGTCATGAATGCTCACCCGCCCATGCAGCACCTCGTTGAGGTGCACGATGGTGGGCGTGGCGCCGGCTAGCCGGTAGGCCGCTGCCATTTCCTCTTCGCAGTTGATGCCGAAGCCAGTTAATATCAACGCTTTCGGCGTTGCTAAATGCTCATGTTCTGCCATTACCGCTTGCCCCACTGAAATAATAACTCGTTAACTTTTATATTGTTACTGTAAGCTCGCAGCTGGCTCCAACCCAATAGTTTGGTTAACCGGGCCGTTGGTCCAAGCCTGCCGCAGGTGCATCGTGTCGAGGTGCAGCAATTCCTTACCCTGGTAGCGCACGCGCAGCAGCCCATCGGCCGTAACGCGCCCCAGGCAGGTAGCCCGCTCCTCCAAAATACTCTCGAAGGCCCACACATCTTCCGGTGCCACGGTTACCACAAAGCGCGAGTGCGACTCGCTGAACAGCATCGCTTCCAGCGACAGCTCGCCGTCGAGGTAGCCGCCCAGGTCGAGGTCGGCTCCCAGGCCATCGCGGCCGAAGGTGCACTCGGCCACGGCCACGGCCAGGCCGCCGTCGCTCAGGTCGTGGCTGCTCTGAATGAGGCCCTGCTCGTTGGCCTCGCCCACCAGGGTGTACAGTTCCTTCGCTTTGTCGAAGCGTACTTGCGGCACGTTGGCGCCCAGCTGGTTGTAGAGTTGGTAGAACTCGGAGCCACCTAGTTCGTCGTAGGTTTCGCCGAGCAGATAAATTACGTCGTCGGCTTGTTTAAAATCGGACGTTACTACCTGGCGCACGTCTTCCACCTTGGCCGTCATCGAATAAAGGACCGTCGGTGGCACCGAGATTTTCACCCCATCGGCCTTGAAGTCGTTCTTCATCGAATCCTTGCCGCTGGTAAGCGGAATGCAGTAGGCTGCGCAGGCATCGCGCAGGGCCTGGCACATTTGCACCAATTTAGCCAGCTTCTGCTTGCCATCGGGGTTAATGACGGGGTCGTACACCGAATCCGGCACGCAGAAATTGTCGTTTACCGACCAGAAAATATTGTCGCCCGGCGTCAGGTTGGGCAACTTGCCGCCCACCGAAATAATCTGCCGCACAGCCTCGTCAAACGAGCCGGCCGACATGTGGTAGGCGTCGAGGTCGCCGAAACGGGGTAGGATGCCGTTGCTCACGGCTACCCCCTCCCAGCTCTCGAAGTTGAAGCGCACCACGGCGGCATCCTGCGGCGCTTGGCCGGTGGCGCCCATCAGGGGTTTTACCACCGTGCGGCCCTTCACTTCGTGGTCGTACTGCCGAATAACCGACTCGCGCGAGCAGATATTGAGTGTGCCCAACAACTTCACTAGCACGTCGTTGTAGTCTAGCGCGGCGGGCAGCTCGGGTTCCTGGGCGGCAG
Organism: Hymenobacter ginkgonis; assembly: GCF_009755225.1. Classification (GTDB taxonomy): domain Bacteria; phylum Bacteroidota; class Bacteroidia; order Cytophagales; family Hymenobacteraceae; genus Hymenobacter; species Hymenobacter ginkgonis. Next base: position 591,529 of record NZ_WQKZ01000002.1, on the reverse strand, counting down.
GCTTGGCGTACTCGGCTAGCAGCGTTTTGCGCGGCACGCCGTCGTGCAAGAATTCTAGCGAGAGACCGGCAATGGGTTGGTTATCAAACTTTACGTCGAGGAAGCCTTCGGCATTGAAGAAGCCAATATCAGTCAGCTCGACCTCCATTTCGCGGCCCAGAGCCAGCAGTTCGTCTAGCTTAGTAGGCTCCACGGCGAGGGTGAAACGCTCTTGCGACTCGCTCAGAAAAATCTCCCAGGGCTTGAGGCCGGGATATTTCAGCGGCACCTTTTCTAGCTCGACTACCGCGCCGCCGGGGATGAGCGCCAGCTCACCGATGCTCGACGAGAGGCCGCCCGCGCCATTGTCGGTGCTGCACCGGATGAGGCCGCGCCGCGTGGCGATGATAAGAAAGTCCATCGCCAGCTTCTGGGTGATGGGCGAGCCGATTTGTACGGCCGTGGCGGGCGCGGCTTCGTCGAGCTCGATGCTCGAAAAAGTGGCCCCGTGGATGCCGTCCTTCCCTACCCTACCCCCCGCCATGATGATGCGGTCGCCGGGCAGAATCACCTTTTCCCAGCTGTCCTTACCGGCCAGCTGCATGGGCATTACGGCTCCGGTGCCGCAGTACACCAGCGGCTTGCCGGCGTAGCGGTCGTCGAAAACGATGGCCCCGTTCACGGTAGGCACGCCCGACTTGTTGCCGCCGTCTTCAATTCCCTTACGCACGCCCTCAAAAATGCGGCGCGGGTGCAATTGGCCCGTTAGCAGCGGCCCGTCGTAATCGGGGTTGCCAAAGCACAACACGTTGGTATTGAACAATAAGCGCGCGCCGCCGATGCCGGTAGCCAACGGGTCGCGGTTATTACCCAAAATGCCCGTAATAGCCCCGCCGTAAGGGTCGATGGCCGAGGGCGAGTTGTGCGTCTCGACCTTCCACACGAACAGCGACTCGGGGTTGATGCGCACCGCGCCAGCATTGTCCGAAAATACCTTGATGAGCCAGTCGTTGCCGTTGGCACGCAGCTGGCGGTCTACCTCGCTGGTCGCACCTTTAATGAAGGTTTTGAACAGGCCATCAATTTCTTCCTCGGCGCCCGTCTCCAGGTTTTTATACTTGATAAGGGCGCTAAATTCCTTGTGCTTGCAGTGCTCCGACCAGGTTTGGGCCAGAATCTCCATCTCGCAATCGGTGGGGTCGGCGGGCAGGCCCAAGCCCAAGCGCTGCTCGCGCACACTGCCCTGGTCGAAGTACGCGCGGATGGCCTGCATTTCGGGCAGGTTGAGCGCGTACACGTTGTCCTTGCTCAGTTGCAGCAATTGCTCGTCGCTGAGGCCAGTGAGTTGAATGGTTTCGGTGCGGGCATCGGCGCCGCCGCCGGGGCGCGGGGTGTAGTCGCGCACGCCATCGGCCGTGGCACCCACCTCAAACCGGTTAATCAGCTTGTTGCCCAGCAGCTCTTCGGCCAGCCTCCGCAGGTCGGCGGGGGGTAGGGCGTTTTCTACCCAGTACAGCCGCTTCGAGAAAATATGCTGCGTGCGGGTATCGATAGGCTCGTTGAGGAAGTCGCTCAGCGCATTCTGGGCCGAGGTGCCTTCGTCGTCCGTCACGCCGGGGCCCTTGGCCACTAGGATGTAGCTCTTGAAGCCGGCCGGCGCACCTAGTTGGTCGATGGCAACCGAGTGCAGCACCGGGTCTTGCAAGCAGGCAGCGGCGAAGCTAGCTACCTGCGCCTCGCTGAGGCCGGGGTAGCGCACGGCGTAGAGGGCCGCGCTGCGTACCTGGCCGGTGCGCAAGCCGAGGTGGCGGGCCGCGTCGGCGGCCACGCGCCGGCCGTCGCCGTCGTGCCGGCCGGGTTGGAGGGTAAGGAGGATGGAATGCTGGTTGGTTTCCAAATGGGAGGGGCAGCCCGCAGCCGCCCGTTAAGTGGAGCAATCGAGCGGCCGCTTGCCGCCCTTACCTCGGGTTAGGCGTCCGGCCGACTGCCGGGCTTCACCGCCGGAATGCCGGCTAGGTGAGCCGGCACGGCATCGGCCGCAAACACAGCCGCCTGCACCGGCAACAAGGCAAAGTTCGGGAACGGAAGCTGCGCGGCACCATTGGTGCGGTCAATTAAAGAGGCCACTGCCAGCACTTCGACCCCCATTTCACCCAAAACCCGGGCTACTTCGAGGGTGCTTTTGCCGGTCGTAACTACGTCTTCGGCAATGACTACCCTTTCGCCAGGGGCCAATGTGAAGCCGCGGCGCAAAATCATTTGGCCGTTGGCATCGCGCTCCGTAAAAAGGGAGGGCACGCCGAGCTGGCGCGCCAATTCGTAGCTTACCACCACGCCCCCCATGGCGGGGCCAACCACCACATCGGGCACCAAGCCGGCTTCGCGCAAGCGGCTGGCCAGTACGGCCATAGCCGGCGCAGCCAGCTCAGGCTTGCGCAAAAAGCGGGCGCACTGCACGTACGTATCTGAGTGCAGCCCCGACGAGAGCTTGAAGTGCCCGCTCAGCAGCGCACCCTCCTGGCGCAGTTGCGCTTCGAGGATGCTGGCGACTTCGGCGGGGGGTAGGCCGGGGGTGAGGGTGTTGGTCATAATCTTTGAAAATTCAATCAGAACGTCAGGCAAAGCGAAGGCAAGCAGCCCAGCATCGTTGAACAAATGAGCTTACTGCTGCACGCAAGATGCTTCGGCCGGCTCAGCAGGACGTTTTTTAAAACTTAAGCTGTTATTGCCCGGTGCTCGTTTATTTCATTCATCAATTCCCGCGCGGCCGCGCTGGCATCCTCGGCCTGCCAAATGCTGCGCGAGGCATTAATCAGCAGCCCGCCGCCATCGGCTAGCAAGCCGGCGGCTAGCACGGCCGCCAAGTCACCGCCCTGCGCGCCAATGCCGGGCACTAAGAACCATTGCGTAGGGCAGAGCTGGCGCAGGCGACCCAGCGCCGCCGCATCGGTAGCGCCGGCCACGAGGCCGATGTTGCCGTGCGTCGTGTTAAGGTCGGCTAAGAGTTGGGCGGTGAAATCGCTAACGGGCTGGCCGGTTTGCAACAGCGCCTCCTGGATGGGCGAGTGGTTCGAAGTTTTGGCCAGGGCAAATACAAACTTGCCGGGTCGGGCGAAGGGCACCACCGCATCGGCGCCCATGTAGGGGTTCACCGTCACGGCATCGGCGCCCAGCTCGTCGTAGGCAAACTGCGCGTAGTGCATGGCCGTGTTGGCGATGTCGCCAAACTTGCCGTCCAGAATCACCGGAATGCCGTCGGGTACGCTAGCGATGGCTTGGCGCAAGAGCTGCACCCCGTTGGGGCGGCTCAGGAAAAACGCTAGATTAGGCTTAAAGGCGGCGGCGTAGGGCGCGGTTTGGGTAATTACCTGGGGTAGGCGGCGCGTCACGTCTTCGTCGGAGCCGGTGGGGTCGAGGCCCACGCAAAGCAGCGTGTTGGCCTGGGCAACGCGGGCGAGGAGCTTTTGCATAAACCGGGGAAAGCGAGGTAAAAACGGAGTAAAAATAAAAGCGCCCGGCCTAGCCGGGCGCTTCGTAGTCAAGAGCTTAGATTACATTCTCACAGTTAATCAGAAAGGGCACGCACTCACGGATGTCAGTCTGGCCTATGATAACCTGCGCCACGCTGCTTAGATTGCGGTTTCCGGCGTGTACCGGAGTAGCAGAAAGGGTAACAGCCACAGTCGGGGAAAGCGTGTTGGTATCCATCAGTGGAGTTGAGGGGGAATTTGTTAGTGAGAGAAACTAAAAAAACCTGGGACCTTACGCGCCAGCCGGGCACAAAAAAACCGCCTCAAAGACTTGGGGCGGCGAATCGAAAAAACGAACAACGAAACGAAAGACAAACGGCGGCAACGGCCTTCCGGTCTTCTCGCAGGGCGACCAGTTGGGTCGTTCCGCGCTCCATCAACTGGTGGTTGAGTGCGTTCACGGTGCAAAATTACCAGCCTTTTTTGGGGACCGCTAGTGTCAAGGTAAAAAAGACTTTTCGCCGATTTTTTTACAGATTTTTTTCAGCCTAAAAGCGGTCAGCAACACGCTTTTCGCTGGCTTTAGGCAATCAAAAAAAATTGCCAAATTTTTAACTCTTTGCACGTCAGCTAGTAGCTGCCGTAACTTTGGCTGTTTATTCCGCTAATGTGCCGGTAATCTGTGGCCGGGCCACTACCGCTTTAGCCCAATGAAAAGGCCGCTGTACCAGATTGGTACAGCGGCCTTTTCATTGAAAAACCAGTTCGACCGGCCTACTTAAAGGCCTCGTTCAGCACGGCGGCCAGCCGCACGCCGGCCTGCTGAATGCGCTGCTTGATGAGGGGCGCGTGGGCCGGAAAGTAGCGAAAATCTAGGTTGGGCTGCTGCGCTACCTCGGCGTAGAGCTGGCTCGACAGCGTGTAGGACTCGAACAGCCACTCGGCGGGGTCGGCGGCCGCCTGCCAGGTTTTGAGCAAGGTGGGGGGTAGGGCAGCATCGTACTGCTGGCTCATCTCAGTATAGTCGAGGCCTTGGTAGTCGATGAGGCCGCTGTCCCAGAGGCTGTGCAGGTTGGTGTCTTTGCCGCGGTAAGTGAGCTTGATGTCGTTGCCGCCCCGGTCTTCGGCGCGGCCCGAGTGCATCGGCTGGTGAATGTCGCCAATGATGTGCACGACAAAGACGAGCGCCTCGGCCCGCTGCTCGCGGGTTTTGGAAGGGTCTTTCAGCTCCTTGATTTTCAGCTGCAAGATATTGTACGCGTTCGGCTTATCCTGCGCCTTAATGGCCTGCACGTACTGGTCGTGGGGTAGGTTGAGCGCCGTATTGATGTAGTGCCAGGGCGCGGTATCCTTGTACTCGGGCAGCGCGAGCATCTCGTCGGGCTGGGTGCTGACGAGCGTGAGGGTTTGGGTGCCCAGCAGGGCGGCTACCTGGCGGCGTGCCTTCTCGGTGAGGTGATGCTCGGCGATGTTGCCCACGGCCCGGTGGCCTTCAACGCCCCACGCCCAGAGGCGCAGCGGCAAAACGGCCAGCAACGCCAGCGAAAAAAAGAGTTTGCGCATTCGTAAAAAAGGAAAGACCGGCAAGGACACCTTGCCGGCCCAAGAGTTGCAATAACCTGAACAAATTGCGCCACGGGCGCCTACCCCCCTAAAACTCGACGTGCACTCGCAAGGCCACCACGTGCACCGGCCCGGGCAGGCGGCTGGTATTGTAGCCGGGGTTGAAAATAATTTGATAATCAGGACTTAGCGCGGCGTGGTAGCGCGGAAAGTCGATGCTGTAATAAATTTCGCCAATGTATTCGAGGCCGTAGTCGAGGCGGCCGTCGCCGAGGATGAAGCCCGAGCCGCCCGCCGCCAGGTAGGCGCGGTGGTCTTGCGAGAGGCCGTTTGCCACGAAGGCGGCCCCGAGGCGGTCGGTGGGGCGCTTCCAGCGCGCGCCGGTGCTGGTAGCGCCCAAGCTCAGGCTATGGTCAATTTCGGTGAAGGCCCAGGTTTCGTTGTGGCCGTCGTTGTAGCTAAAGCGGCCGAAAACGCCTACGCTGGGCGAAACTTCCTGCTCGGCATTCACCACGAAGCCGTATTTGGTGCGGCGCTCGGCGCGGGCGGCCGTCACGTCGGGCGCGGCGGCGGTGCCGAGGGCCTGGCGCACGGCCAGGTTGTAGCTGCCCATGGCGGCCTGGTTGCGAAAGCCCAGCAGCCGCACCGCGCCAGGGTGGTTATTAATATTATACGACTTCGTGATTTCGGCCGTCAGGGCCTGGGCCTTGTCGTAGTGAAAATCGAGGGTAGGGCCGTTGGCATCGGTGGGCATGGAGGTGGCGCTGGCCCGCAGCGCCAGGCCGGGCTGCACGTATTCGAGCACCGCGCCCACGGTGTAGCCGCGCACATTGGCGGGGTAGTCCCAGCCGCCGGCGCTCATCAGGCTCCAGTTGAAAAACTGCGTGCGCGGGTCGTGCGAGTAGCTGTTCTGGTCGAAATAGTCGGCGATGCTGAACTTGCCCACGTTCAGGGCCAGGTAGCGCGCGGGGCGCGTGCCCTTCAGCTGGTTGAGGTCGTCGGCATCGTCTTCTTCGGCCGGGCCCAGCGCCCAGAGTTGGCGCAGGTAGAGGCGCGCCAGGTACACTTGCGGCGAGGGGTCGCCGATGCGAAACGTTTCGCCGTTGGGCGCGCCGCCGATGCCGGTGGCGCCGCTTAGGCCGCTACCGCCCGCCACCTCGGGGTTGAAGTACACGGCCGCGCCCTTCCAGAGCCGCCGGCCAATAAAGAGGGTAGTCGTGAGCGAGAGCTTAGCGTTTTCACGGGCTTGCAGGCTGTGGTCGCCCGTGTAGCGGGGGCTCAAGTCATTGTGCCACTGCTGAATGATGGTCTGCTGGAAGTGCAGGCTCCAGTTCTCGTCGTGCGTGTGGTGGGTAGGCTCCTGGGCCGAGGCGGCGGCCGGCTGCTGGCTAGGCGTGACGGAGGCGGGCGGCGTCACTTGGCCCTGCGCCAGCGCGCGGCCCGCCAGCAGGGTGCCCAAAGCCACGCCCAGCGCCCGCAAAAAGTATAATTTCATCAACCAGAAAAAGTAAAGGCGTAAGCAATACGCCCAGCAAAAGTAAGCCCGGCGCGGGGGCCGGGCTTACATTCATCTGGTATTCATACTACTTAGGCAGCATGCTTTCTACCCCCTGCTACCAGATTTTCACGCGCGCCGAGTCGGGGATGTAGAGCTTTTGGCCGGGCTTCACCCCAAAGGCTTCGTAGAAGGCCGGCACGTCGGCCATCGGGCCATTCACACGGTATTGGGCCGGCGAGTGCACGTCGGTGAGCAGCTGCGAGGCCAGGCTTTCGTCGCGAAAGTGCATTTGCCAGCCCAGGGCGTAGCCCAAGAAGTAGCGTTGCACGGGCGTGAGGCCGTTAATTTTCTGGCCCTCCTTGTACTGCTTGGTTTTCTTGAAGGCGTCGAGGCCGATGACAATGCCGCCAAGGTCGGCGATGTTTTCGCCGGCCGTGGCCTTGCCGTTGATGTGCAGCGAATCGAGCAGCGTGTAGCCATTGAACTGCCTGACAATGACGGCCACGCGCTGGTTGAAGCGCTTGCGGTCGTCCTTGCTCCACCACTCGTGCAGGTTGCCTTTGGCGTCGAACTGGCTACCCTCGTCGTCGAAGCCGTGGGTGAGCTCGTGGCCGATGGTGCTGGCGCCGGCGTAGCCGTACACCAGCGCATCGTCGGCATCGGCATCGAGCAGGGTAGGCACGGCGAAGGCGGCGGCAGGCAGCACAATCTCGTTGTTGCTGGGGTTATAGTAGGCGTTGTAGGTCTGGGGCGTCATGTTCCACTCGGTGCGGTCCACGGGCTTGCCGAGCTTGTCAATCTCGTAGTACTTATAGCGCCACTGGTGAGCGCGCATCACGTTGGCCGTGAGTGAACTGCGGTCGATTGTGAGCGACGCGTAATTCTTCCACTTGGTGGGGTAGCCTACTTTAGGCGTGATTTTATGGAGCTTATCCAGGGCCACAACTTTGGTGGGCGCGCTCATCCAGTCCACGTTTTTGATGTGGTCGGCGAAGGACGACACCACGTTTTTCACCAGGGTATCGTAGCGGGCTTTGGCCTCCGGCTTGAAGTATTCTTTCACAAAAAGCTGGCCCAGGGCGTCGCCCAGCGCGCGCTCCTGCATATCGAGCACGCGCTTCCAGCGGGGGCGCTGGCTGGTGGCGCCGTGCAGCACCGTGCCATAGAACCGGAAGTTCTCCTGGTCGAAATCGCGGCTCAGCGTGGGCGCATATTCGTGGGTTAGCTGCCAGCTCAGGTAAGCCTGCCAATCGGCGAGTGGGGTAGTTTTCAGCAGCGTGCCAACGGTCTGATAAAATTCGGGCTGCCCCACAATCACCGAATCGAGCCGCTGCTGGCCCAACTGGCCAAACCAGGTTTTCCAGTCGAGGCCCGGCGTGAGCTTATCGAGCTGCGCCAGGCTCATTTTGTGGTAGTTGGCGTAGGGGTCGCGCAGGGCTTCGAGCTTGCGCGACGACTTGGCCAGCGTGGTTTCGAGGGCCATTACCCGCGCCGCGTGGGCGTTGGCCGTGGCCGAGTCCTGGCCCAGCAGCTTAAAGGTGTTGGCGACGTGGCGCAAGTAGGCGCGCCGAATGTTTTTGGTGCGCGTATCGGTGTTGAAGTAGTAGTCGCGGTTGGGCAGGCCTAGGCCCGACTGCCACAGGTAGAGCGCCATTTTATCGCTGTTTTTGGCGTCTTGCTGCACATTGGGGCCGATGAGCGCATCGACGCCTAGCGGAATGAGCCGCGCGATTTCGGCCTGCACATCGGCCGCCGTTTTCAGGGCCGCAATGCGGTCGAGCTCGGGTTTGAGGGGGGTAGCCCCCAGTTTATCAGCCTTCACCGAATCAATTCCCACGGCCCAGAAATCGCCGATTTTCTGCTGGTTGCTGCCGGCTGCCGCGTTGGCCTTGGCCGCTTCCACGCTGATCTCACGCAAGCGGGCATACACTTCCTTCTGCACCTCAATGCCGATGCCCGAGCTGTTTTCCGAAGCCGGGATGGGATGGTTTTTAATCCAGGTGCCGTTCGCGTAGCTGAAAAAATCGTTGCCGGGCGCCACGGTGGTGTCAAGGGCGGCGTGCAGCAAATCGGGCTTGCCATCGGCGCCAGCCGTGGAGGTAGTGGAAGAATGGCAGGCCGTGGCCAGGGCTGCCAGCAGCGGCAGCGCCAGTAGGTTTTTATTCATGTAGAAGACAAAGAGCTAAGAAGCATTGCCGAGCCTACCGCTCAGCTCCACAATAGTAGCGCGGGCGGGCGCACATTAGCTAAGGGGCGGCGCTTTACGTAGGACGGTTGCACTACTTTCCGCCTTGATGTCGCTGCCGCACTTGCTCCTGCTCAATTTTGCCCTGGCGGCCTACCTCACGGGCGTTATCTGGGTGGTGCAGCTGGTGGTGTATCCGGCGCTGGCGCTGGTGGGCAAGCCCGAATTTGGCCGCTACCACCGGGCCCACACGCGCGGCATGGGCTGGGTGGTGGGCGCCCCCATGGTGCTCGAGCTGGCGCTGGCCGGCTGGCTGGCCTGGTCCGCCTACCCGCGCTGGGGGGCGGGGCCGGCGCTCGGGCAGCTGGCGCTGGTCGTGGGCATTTGGGCGGCCACGTTTTTGGTGGCGGTGCCTTTTCACAACCGGCTAGAGGCGCAGGGGTACAACTATATTGCCATCGATGGCCTCACGCGCACCAACTGGCTGCGCACGCTGGCCTGGACGGCCCGCGCCGCGCTGCTGGGCTATTTTCTCTGGCTCTACTCCTACCCTATCTCTCCCATCGCTGCGTAACTTGCGGCCTTAAATCTGGCTTACCTCATGATGATGAAACGCTTCCTGCCCGCGCTGCTGGCTTCGGCTGCCCTGACGCTGGCCCTGTCGGCATGCAGCTCGCCCGACGGCAACCCCACTTCGACCGAAGACGACGTAGCTACCGCGCCCCTGCCGGCCCTACCCCCGCCGCCGCCCGATACCACCGGCGGCAAAAAAGCCCCCGCCCCGGCGCCCAACAGCGTAATGCGCGAGCTGACCGCTCCCAACGCCACGGAGGACATCAAGAAGATGCAGCCGCAGATGTAAATCGCAGATTCCACTAATTCTTTTTTACTTGCGAAAGCCTGCGTTTCTGAGTTGCCTGGCAGCTTAGGAACGCAGGCTTTCGTTTGGTCTAGTACGCTACCCTCTTCCTTTTCTTATGGCTACTTCACTTGTTTTGCGCCGGGGCCGGGAGGCCGATTTGCCCCAGGTGCTGGCCCTCATTCAGGAGCTAGCTGCGTATGAACGTGCGCCCGAGGCCGTTACGAACACCCTGGAAATGATGCGGCACGATGGCTTCGGCCCGGCGCCGATTTTTGGTTTTTTTGTGCTCGAAAACGAGGCCGCGCTGGTGGGCCTGGCCCTTTTCTACACCGCGTATTCGACCTGGAAAGGCCGCATGTTGTACCTCGAAGACCTGGTGGTAACCGAGGCCGCCCGGCGAGGGGGCTACGGCCGGCTGCTCTTCGATGCCGTAGTGGCCGAGGCGCGCCGCACCGGTGCCCAGCGCCTTAAGTGGCAGGTGCTCGACTGGAACGAGCCGGCCATCGGCTTCTACAAAAAGCTCGGCGCCAACATCGAAAGCGAGTGGCTCAATGGCAACCTGGGCGCCGACGAGTTGGCGGCCTACGAGGTGGCGCCGGCCGCGGCGGGCCTGTAAGCCCTACCCCCTGCTCCAGCTTATAGCCGCACCAGGCGCACGCTGCGGCTGCTTTGGTCGGCGGCAGTAAAGCGCAGGATGTAGAAGCCAGGTGCCATCCCGGCCATGCTCAGCGTCAGCACGTTGAGGCCGGCTTGCACCGCCACGCGCTGGCCCCGGTGGTAGCGGCCCAGCTCGTCGTAGAAACGCAGCACCAGGTTGCCGGCCACGGCGGCCGAGTACGTAAGCTGCACGGCATCGCCCACCACGGGGTTTGGGAAAACCTGGGCACCCGCCGCTACTGCCTCGGCACTCATGGCCAGTGGTGCGGCGTAGTCGGTGCTGCCATCGGGCCGGCGCACGCCCAAGCGGTAGTAGCGCAAGCCACCGGGCGGCTGCGGGTCGGTGAGGGTGTACTGGCCAGTGGCCTGGCCGGCGGCTATGGTGGCCACGGCCTGCCAGCCCGCGGCCGCCGCAGTGGTATCAATGCCCGCGCTACGCTCTAGCACAAAGCTGCTTACAAAGCACTCGTCGCGCGTGCTGAAGGTGAGGAGGGGGGTAGGCCCTACCCCCGCCGCCAGCCCCGAGAGGGGCGCTGGCAGCAAGCCTGGCCCGCCGCAGCCCCGGTTGCGAAAGCTACGGGTGCGCAGCACCAGTCGCCCGCCCGCCACATCAGAAGCCGGGTCGAGCACCCGCAGGTTGGTGCCTGCCGCAATGCCGTAGTGCATAATGGCCCGCGGCCGAATCAGGTGGGTGAGCTGCTGGGCATGGCCGAGCTCGTGCACGGCTACCGACTCAAAATCGTACTGCCCACCCAGCGCCAGCGCGGGCCCAAACTGAAACGGCAGGGCAGAGGTGAATAGCTGGTCGATTTCGGCCACGTAGAATACCACGTTGCCGGTGGGGTCGTAGCAGCCCTGGTAGTACGACGTGGTGCGACCCAGCACGCGGGCGGGCAGCGTGTTGCCATCGTCAAAGGCAATAACGTTGCTATTGTCCGACGCGATGGTGTTGGCCGCGGCATCGCTTCCCAGCTCCCAGTTGATGCCCGTGCTACAGCGCCACTGCGCCAAGCCGCGCTGCCAGGCCGCAGTGGCGGCGGCATTACTCCGAAAATTGGGGCTAATATGAAACGTGAGGCCGCCCGTGGCATTGGTGGCAATGTGGCTGGGGCGGTCGGCCAGCGTACCGGCCGCATTATCTATGTTGCTGAGCGCATAGAGGATAGTGACCGAAGTGGCCGTAGTAGCCGTGGTGCCATCGCTGGTTACCACGCTTACTGGACCGGTGCCGGCGGGGTGGCCGCCGCTGGCCAGCGACGGAATGTGCACCTGCACCTGCGTGTCGCTCCAGCTCAGGTAGTCGCGGTCGAGGGCGCGGGTAGTGGTGGCGCCCCCGTCGTCGGCATTGCGAAAATCGACGCCCCCGCTGCCCCGGCTGCTGCCAAAACCGCTCCCCCGAATGGTGAGCACTACGCCTGTACCGGCCGTGGCCAGGGCCGGGCTAAAAGAAACAATGGCCGGCGCCAGCGTTTGCAGCGTCGAATTAGGACTGCTGGCCTTGGCTCCTAAGGCGCGCGGAGCAGCCGCTAGCAGCCGCCAATTGGGCCGTAGCTGCTGGGCAGGCTGGCCACTAAGCTGCTCGGTTTGCTGGCGGGCGGCGGCCCAACTGGCGTAGGTACGGGCCGGCTCGGCCGCCGTGCCCCGCGCCACATCATACAAAATAACGCCCTGGCTAGATGCGTAAGCCGCAAAGGCGGGCCCGCCGCCCACAGCAACCCAAGGCGCGGGCATCAAAAAGAACAGGCCTTGCTGGCCCACTGGCAGCGGGTGCAGCGTATTGGTGAGCTCCTGCCGGGCCAGGCCCACCTGGCCGCCTTCCACCAGCAGGGGTAGGGCAGCGGTATCGGGCAGCGCCCCTTTCAGCACCCGAAATACGCGCAGCCGCTGCCGCGTAAAAATGTGCTGGTGAGCAGCATCCCACTCGCCCACGGCATCGAGCACTTCGGCCTCTACTACGAGGCTGGCCGCCTGCACACGCTCGGCGGGGCTTAGGGGCAGTAGCAGGCAGGGCAGCGGTGCCGACTGCGCCCGGAGCGCGCTGGGCCCCGGCCCTACCCCCACCCACAGGCCCCACACCAGCGCCACTAGCCACCAACGAGAAGTAGTACAAATGCTCATGCTCAACAGTAAAAAGTAGGTGCAATGGCTCGACTTACGCAGCCCGGGCCGTAAAAGGTACTACAGCCCGGCACGCTTGTTGAAAAGAAGCGTCGTGTTCAGCTTTTGCTCATTTTTACCGTATCTAGTGCTTCTCTCCCACCCTCTAGTGCGCGGCGTGGCCGTGCGCGGGTAGCCGCTGCTTTTCTATGAAAAATTCAGTTCTCTTCTTTAGCCTGTTTTTGGCCAGTGCCGGGCCGGTTTTGGCCCAAACGGCGCCTACCCCCCACCCGGCGGCCGGGGCTCCTGCCCAGCCGTGCGCGGTGTTTAGCGGCCGGGTCAGCGCCAGCGAAAAGCCCCTGGCGGGCGTCACGGTGGCCGTTAAAGGCACCAGCATCATTCTCATCACCAATGAAGAGGGCTTCTTCACGTTGCCGGCGCAGGTCACGCAGTTTCCTACCCTAGCGGTGAGCGCCGCCGGCTACGCCCCCATCGAGCTAACCCTTAACAGCTGCACCCCTGTTATGGTCGAGATGCAGTTGCTGCCGGGCACGCGCATCAAGCAGCGCGGCAAGCGCAAAGGCTTTATTATGAAAACGGGCCAGTAGGCCAGCTGACGTGGCCACTGCCCCTGCTTCCGAAATATTTAGTATCCGCAGCAGTTTCCGGGTGCCGGGGCTGGGGCTGTTGGTGCTGCCCGCGGCGCCCGCGGCCGCTTGGCTAGCCGCCCAGCCGCTGCATACGGTGCTGGGCTTGGCGCTGCATCGCCCTGGCCAGCCGCCTCTACCCCTGCCTGGCACCATCGAGGAGCTGGCCCATGCCGACGAGCCACCGACCCGCGCCTTGCTCCTCGACGCCGACCCCGGCGAGCTCCCCGCGGGCGCCTACTTAGAAGTAGGTATTTTAGAATTTCCGCATTTGTTTTAGCGGTAGCAGGCACGTACTTTACGCCACATCTATTCTTACAGTCAGTTGGTTATGTCCAGCTTATTTGAGGATGGATGGGCTTTGTACCTCACTCCTCCTACCAGCTATGACTTCACTCTTTGCGGCGGCTCCCAGGGCCGTTTTTCCAGGCCCGGTGGGCTCGGATTTCTGGGACGCGGTTTTTTCGACTGCGCCCTCTGACCGGCGGCGCGTAGTGGCAGGCGCACGGCTCGCCCCTACGCGCCGGCCCTACCCCTCTCGCTTGGCGGGTGCTCCCGGACGGTTGCTTACTGCGGCGCGCCCCTTGTTAACTGCCTGTTTACGCTAGCTGCCACCCGATGTCAGTTTTTGGTAAATGGCAACGCTCCTTCCGGATACGGGCCTGCTGGTGGCAGCCCCGCCCACCCTACTGCGCCATGGCCTACTGGTAACGCTGCGCGAAACCTGGCCGGACTGCCCCATTCATTTCACCACCGACCCCGCGCAGCTGCCAGCCTTATTGCGGCAGCAGCCGTGCGCCCTGCTCATTGTGGATGGCCCGGCCCTCCCGGCCACCGTGCTGCCCACTATGCTGCAACAGATTCAGCGCCAACACCCGCAATTACCCCTGTTGGTACTGACGGGCCGCCGCCCGCCTTCCCTACCCCAAGCCCGGCCCGACGCGGCTACGCTGCGCCTGCTCTCGCGCCAGGCCACGCCCAGTGAGGTGGCGGGCGCCGTGGTAGACCTGCTGGCCGAAGGGCACGTTTCTACCCTGCCAGCGCCGGCCCGCCCGCGCGCCCTACCCCCACGCGCAGGCTTCAGCCCCCGCGAGCTCGAAGTACTGAGCTTGGTAGTAGACGATTTGTGCAACGAGCAAATTGCGGAGCGCCTCTGCCTCAGTGTGCGCACTGTAGAAAGCCACCGCCGGGCCCTGTTGCAAAAGGCGGGCGTGCGTACCCTCGTAGGCCTCGTGGTGCGGGCCATCCGCGAGGGTTGGGTCAGCGCCTGAGCTTCAGTGTTAAAATACCTGCACTTAGAACCACCTAGCGCACTTTGCTTTCGGCTTAGCCGGCGCTAGCCCTTCAGTACCGTTAGACTGCTGGTTGCTAGTTAGTTCCTATAGGCGCACTTCGGCCACGAGCGCCGTGCTGCCGCCCAAGTCATCGTCGGTTACGAGCAACAGCTCTAGCCGGCCGGGGCTGTGGGTGCGGCGCACGGCCAAGCCCTCTACTTTGCCGAGGTAGGCGCGGCCATCGGCCCAGGCTAGGCGAGCAAAAGCCGCCGTTTGGTCTACCAGGTTTACCACCCCCACGAATGAGCCTAGCATGGCTCCGTCGGCTACGGCGTCGGCCGTGGCCTCGACGGAGGCCGTCACGAGTAGCTGCCCATCCACGAAGGTGGCGCCCGAAAAACCAGCAGCGTAGCCCTCTAGCACCGGCAATTGAAACGAGAGCACGCGCGCCACGGCGGGTACCACGCAGCGCGGGTCAAACAATTGCGCGAGCGTGGCGGCGAGGGGTAGGGCAAACAGCAATGCCGGCCCGCCACCCACCGAGCGCTGCAACAGCAGCAGCTCGGTGGCAGTAGTGGCCGCAGCCTCTATGTTGAGCACCACTCCGGCCGCCAAGTGTGCCCGCAGCTGCATATAAAGCGGGTGCAGGTCGAGGCGCTGCGTGGCCGTGTGCGGCGGGGCACTGCCGAGCGGCGCTTCAGCATTGGGCAGGGCCACATAGTAGCCCACATCGCGGTTGGGCCGCGAGCCCGAGCCGCATAGCAGCAGCCCGGCCACACCCGCTGGGCCCACTGCGGCGGCCATGCTTTCGAGGTCAGGCTTTGTGGCTTTGGGAATACGGCCCGTGCCAAAATCGGTGGTTTCAAATAACTGGACCTGGCCTGCGGGGGCGAGGGTAGCTGCGTCGAGCAGGTAGAGGTAGGGCGCGTCGTCGCTGACGACGTACGCCGTGGTGCCCACTATTTCTACCCCCGAGGCCGATGGCAGGTGGGGGAGCACAGTTTCGGATAGGATAGTAGCAGTCACGGGCAGGTAAAAGTTAGGGCACGCCAAAAGTAAGTACGTGCCTCAGGCAAGCCCAGCTAGCGGCCATACCGCCCAGTTTTGTAACCTGAACACTAGTAACCTAGCCATAACATTACCCTAGCCAGGCGCCGTAGAAGCAACTGGTTTCTCTTTTGCTTTTGCCCTATGCCTCCTTCCCTGCACCAGCTGCCGGCCCACGTTGCTCATTCTAAAAACCGCATTTACGTGGTGGTAGAAACGCCCAAAGGCGGCCGTAACAAACTAGCTTTTAACCCCGAGCTAGGCGCCTTTCAACTCATGGGCGTGTTGCCCGAAGGCCACAGTTTTCCCTACGATTTTGGTTTTGTGCCTTCTACCCTAGCCGCCGATGGCGACCCCCTCGATGTGCTGCTGCTGCTCGATGCGCCCGCCTACCCCGGCGTGGTGGTAGAAGCGCGCCTGCTGGGCGCCCTCGAAATAGAGCAGCACGAAACCGATGGCACCGTGCAGCGCAACGACCGCCTGCTGGCCGTGGCGGCCAACTCGCGCGAGCACAAAAGCCTGCGCAGTATCAGCGACTTATCGGCCGAGATGCTGCACGAAATCGAGCACTTTTTTCACTCCTACAACGAAGTCAAGGGCGGCGAAATCAAAGTATTACGGCGCGTTGGCCCCGAGCGGACGCATGCGTTGCTGGCCCAGGCCCAGGTGCACGTTCCTACCCCCGCTGCGTGATGAAAGACCTGCTGGATTTCCTCTTTGGCCTGCACGCCGACTCACGTACCATCACGGCCGTGCAACTGATGTGCCGGGCAATGGTGGTTTTCTTTGCGGCGCTGGCGCTGCTGCGCCTATCGGGGCCACGCACATTTGGCGGCAACACGGCTTTCGATATGGTGGTCAAAATCATGCTCGGTGCCATCATGAGCCGGGCAGTGGTGGCGGCTTCGCCCTTCGGGGGCACGCTACTGGCCAGCTTGGTCTTTGTGCTGCTGCACCGCTTGCTAGCTTGGGCCTCCTTCCGCAGTGCGTGGGTAGGCAAGCTGGTAAAGGGCCAGACCTACGTGCTGGCCGAGCAGGGCCAACCCAAACCCGAACAGCTCAGCCGGCTCAACCTCACCGAGAATGACTTGCTGGAAAGCCTGCACGAAAACGGCAACCTCGCCAGCCTCGACCAAGCCGAAAGAGTATACCTGGAGCGCGATGGCAGCATTAGCGTGGTGAAAAAAGCAAAACACCCTGACAAAAAAAGCCGCTGGAAAAACTTCCAGCAGCTTTTTTCTGACGCTTTAGCATCGGCGGGGGCCCTAGCCCAGCTTGCGGTAGCGCACGCGCTTGGGCTCCACGTCGCCGAGGCGCTTCCGCTTGGCTTCCTCGTAATCTGAGAAGTTGCCCTCAAACCATACCACTTCCGAATCGCCCTCGAAGGCCAGAATGTGGGTCGCCAGCCGGTCCAGGAACCAGCGGTCGTGGCTGATGATAACGGCGCAGCCAGCAAAGTTTTCTAGCGCATCCTCCAAGGCCCGGATGGCGTTCACGTCCAAGTCGTTGGTTGGTTCGTCGAGTAGCAGCAAGTTGGCGCCTTGCTTGAGCGTCATGGCCAGGTGCACGCGGTTTTTTTCACCGCCCGAAAGCGTACCGACCTTCTTCTCTTGGTCCCCGCCGCCAAAGTTGAACTTGCTGACGTAGGCCCGCGAATTCACTGGCCGGCCGGCAAGCAGCATGGTTTCGGTGCCGCCCGTGATGGTATCAAACACCGACTTGGCGGGGTCCAGCGAGTCATGCTGCTGGTCGATGTAGGCGGTTTGCACCGTGGGGCCTACTTCGAAGGTGCCGGCGTCGGGCTGCATCTGGTCGGTTATCATGCGGAAGAGCGTGGTTTTGCCCGCGCCATTGGGCCCGATGATGCCCACAATGCCGCCCTGGGGTAGGGAGAACGAGAGGTTTTCAAACAGCAGCTTGTCGCCAAATGCCTTGCTCAAGCCTTCGGCCTCAATCACTTGCGCCCCCAGGCGTGGGCCGTCGGGGATGAACAACTCAAGCTTTTGCTCCTTGTCCTTGGCTTCCTCACCGGCCAGCTTCTCGTAGTTGGCCAAGCGAGCCTTACCCTTGCTCTGGCGGGCTTTGGGAGACATGCGCACCCATTCGAGCTCGCGTTGGAGCGTCTTGGCGCGCTTGCTCTCCGTGTTTTCCTCCTTGGCCAGGCGGTCGGTTTTCTGCTCCAGCCAGCTGCTGTAGTTGCCTTTCCACGGAATGCCGGTGCCCCGGTCGAGCTCCAGAATCCAGCCCGCCACGTTGTCGAGGAAGTAACGGTCGTGGGTAACGGCAATAACCGTGCCCTTGTACTGCTGCAAGTGCTGCTCTAGCCACAGCACACTTTCGGCGTCGAGGTGGTTGGTAGGCTCGTCAAGCAGCAGCACGTCAGGCTCTTGCAGCAGCAGGCGGCACAGCGCCACGCGGCGCTTTTCGCCCCCCGAGAGGGTACCAATAACGGCTTCCTGCGGCGGGGTGCGCAGGGCATCCATGGCGCGCTCCAGTTTGTTGTCGAGCTCCCAAGCGTCGAGCTGGTCGAGGCGCTCCTGCACGGTGCCCTGGCGCTCAAGCAGTTTGTCGAAGTCGGCATCTTCGGCGCCAAAAGCCTCGTTTATTTCGTCGAATTCTTTGAGTAGGGCCACCGTTTCGGCCACGCCTTCCTCTACTACTTCGCGCACTGTTTTGGCGGGGTCGAGCTGGGGCTCTTGCTCCAAGTAGCCAACCGAATAGCCGGGTGAAAACACCACTTCGCCCTGAAACTGCTTATCGACGCCGGCAATGATTTTGAGCAAGCTCGACTTGCCCGAGCCGTTGAGGCCGAGCACGCCGATTTTGGCGCCGTAAAAGAACGAGAGGTAAATATTTTTGAGAACTTGCTTCTGAGGCGGGTAAATCTTGCTTACCCCGGCCATGCTAAAAATGATGGTGGGTTGGTCGGACATGGGATAGAGATTGGGTGGTTTAGGCGATTTTAGTAGGCAAAGCTACTGCGGTTTGGGTAGGGTAGGCACTACCCGTAGCAGCCATTCATAATCTGCCGAGATGCTTAAAAATTTGAAAATCAAGGGAAAAACCAGAAAACGGAAACTCTGCATCAGAAACAACCATTTTACCCCGTAAACTTGTAGTTCATTCTCTTTCTAGGTGCGCCGTCGCAAGCAGGCTACGCACTACCTTGCCCCACTCTATCTTTTCCCAATGGAACACCCCGACCACCCGCTCACGGAAGCCCGCCGCTATGGGTACGTGGAAGACGGGGGCGTGTGGCTGCGCCCGACGCTCGGCCAGCCGGCCCGTCGCATTGGCCAAGTCAAAGACACCGACGATGATGCGCTGCGCTATTTTGGGCAACGCTACGAAGCCTTTCGGGCTAAAATCGACGAGTTGTTAAGCCGCCTACAATCTGCTGATAACCAAGGCTCCTTCCTGATGAAACTCCTGCATTTGCAGGAGCAAACCAAGCAGCACGATGGCCTGGGCGACTACGAAACGCTGCACCGCCGCCTAAAAGAGGCCGAGGAACAGCTGAACGTGTCGGTAGCTCGCAACCGCGAAAAAAACCTGGCCACCAAAATCAGCCTCATTCAGCAGGCCGAGGAAGTGCGCGAAAGCGTAGAGTGGATTACGGCCAGCGAGCAGGTGAAGGACCTGCGCCAGGCTTGGCTCAAGACCGGGCCCGTAGACAAAGCCCTGACCGATGAGTTAGAAAGCCGCTTTCACGGCGCAATCCAGACGTTTTTCGACCGGCGCAAGGCCTTCCAAGTTGACCGGAAGAACTTGGCGCGCCGCACCTTAGACCGCTACCGCGACCTGGTGAACCAAGCCGAAGCGCTCAAAAACTCCGACCAGTTTGAGGCTACTTCGCGGCAGCTTAAGCAGCTGCAAACTGCCTGGCGCGACATCAACGGCAACCTGCCCAAAAAGCAGGCTGGCGAGCTATGGACGAAGTTTCGGGCGGCGAACAACCACTTTTTTGAGCGCCTCAAAAAGCACATCGAAACCCAGCGCCCCGCCGACAACCGCCCCGGCGGCGTGCCGTCGTCGGCCGAGGAGAGCCTCGCCCGCAAGCGCGAGTTGGCCAAGCGGGCCGAAGCCCTCATTGCCCTACCCCCCAACCAGGGCGTAAACCAAGCCAAAGCTCTGCAAACCGAGTGGAAGCAAAGTGGCGCGGTGCGCGGCCCCGAGTCGGACCAGTTGTGGCAGCGCTTTATGCTGGCCTGCGACAAGGTGTTTGAGATGAGCGCCCTCGACTACTACCTGCGCAAGCGCCAGGCCGAAGGTGGCCCCGCGCTCTCGCCGACCGAGCGCGCCCAGGCGGCCACTACCGCCCTGCGCAAATTTATTGAGAGTGACCGCCAGGAGCTGGCCGTGCTGCAAGACAACCTGGGTAAGCTCAACAGCTCGGCCGCCAACGACCAGTTTCGGCAGCTGCTACAAGGGAAAATACGTACTTTCGAACGTAAGATTCAAACGAAAACGGAGCTAATTGCGCTCTTTCAACTGCCAGTAGGGCGCTAACCTTACGGCCCCCACCTACGTTGTGCCCCCGGGGCTTACTTTTACTAACCTTTTTTCACGCCTTCTTTCTTTTTGACTATGTACTGGACCCTCGAACTAGCCTCCTACCTGGAAGATGCTCCCTGGCCCGCCACCAAGGACGAACTAATCGATTTTTCCATCCGCTCGGGCGCCCCGATGGAAGTGGTGGAAAACCTGCAAGGCTTGGAGGACGATGGCCAGCCCTACGAAAACATTGAAGAAGTGTGGCCAGACTATCCTACCAAGGAAGACTTCATGTTTAACGAAGACGAGTACTAAATCAATGAATAAGTAATAATGCGCAAGGAACCGGTACCAGTTGTGCACCAATCACAATTGCTTACTGCTCCCCAGTCACTATTCGTTGAAAATTTAATCGCGGGGTACGCCGACAAGGTGTTGCTCCGCGATTTTTCGTTGGCATTGCCTCCTACCCCCTCTTTTGTGGCGGTGCTGGGGCACAACGGCGCGGGCAAGACCACGCTGTTTCGGGTGCTGACGGGGCAGCTGCCCTACCAGGGCTCGGTGCAGCTGGGTGGTCCCGAAGAGCTCCGTACCCTCAGCGGCCCCAGGTTGGCGCGGCGGCTTGGCTACTTGCCCCAGCGCGGCAGCCTCGATTTTAGCCTGAGTGTGCGCGAACTAGTGGTAATGGGTCGCTACCGCCACCACGGCTTGTTTAGCACCTATAAGCTTGCCGACTATGCCCGCGCCGATGCCGCCCTGGCGCAGGTTGGCGCTACGCACTTGGCTAAGCAAGATTTTCGGCAGCTTTCGGGTGGCGAGCAGCAACTGGTATGGCTGGCCCAGCTCAGCCTGCAAGATGCGCCGCTTTACCTGCTCGATGAGCCTACCCAGCAACTCGACGTGTATCATCGGCGGCGGATTTTTGAGCTGCTAAATACCTGGGTAGCTACTGAAAACAAAACTATTTTGTGCAGTACCCACGACCTCGATAGCCTACCCCCCCTAGCGGGCTACCTGCTGAATATCTCGCGGCCTCGGCCACAGCTAGTGCCCATCAGCCTAGAAAGTGTGCGGGCCGAACGGGAGTTTTTGGAGCGCGGCCCAGCCTAACGGCGCTGCCCCGGCCGGCCGCGTAACACCTGCCCAATGGAGCGCATAAACGGACCGGGCGACACCGAGTTCATAATGCGCAGGTTATCGGCCCAGTTAGTTTTTTCATCCAAAAAGCGAAAAATGCGCGCTACTGGGTTGCGCTCGAATAACTGCCGGAATAAGTCGCGCGTGGTTTCGCCCTGGCGCTGCATAATATCGAGCAGAAGCGTATCGAATAGGCGAAACTGCCAGCGGTCGCCCGTGGGGTCGGGCGGCGGCTGGCCGGTGGCTGCCAGCGCCGCTACCACCCGCGCCGACTGCGCCTGAATGCGCCGGAAGGCGTAGCCGGTGCTCGGCTTGGCCCGCCCGGCGCGGGTGCCCAAGTGAATAATGCTCGCGCCGGTGCGGGGGGGTAGGGGGTGGTCGGTCATTGGAATAGCGCCCACTTCCTTGGCCGTAATGCGGTACTCACCTGCGCTCATCCCTAAGGTATGCTGCATGTAATCAAGCAGATGCGCTTCATACACGGCCTGCGGCAATACCTGCGCCGAAAAGAGCGTGTATTCGACTAGCGCTTGGCGCGGGCTGAAGGGCAGCACGTACATAAACCGCGCCTCGTGGTGCTGCGGCCCCCGAAAATCCATGAACTCCACTACTTCTGGGTCGAAGACGTCGCGGTCGGTTTCGACCTCCCAACCCACAAAGTGTTGGAGCAGGTAGCGGTACTTGGCCGGTTGGGGCACGAACGCGGGCGGACGACTATCGAAGGCGTAACGCGCTACATATTCTTGGCCATCCGCAGTACGAGCACGCACACCCGAAATGGTATTTTCTAGAGAAGCAACTTCACTTTTTACGCTAATAAACTGTGCTGGCCTAGCAGATAGCGCACGCTGCACCATCTGGTAAAAATCCAATCCGCGAACGGTACAGTACCGGTAGCGTCCCAAGTCGAATACCTGCTCATAGCCGGGGCTGCGGAAAGCTATTTTCTGCCATTCTCGCGTTACTATGCTATCAACTAGCTCAGGTTCATCTGTCCAGAACGACCAAGTGCGGTCATTTTGGTCTTTTGCCTCAGGCTCAAGCAGCAACACTCGCTTGGCGGCTAGGCGCGGCTCGCGAGCCAAGTGGTAGGCCAAACTGAGGCCAGCTGCGCCGCCGCCCACGATGAGGTAATCATAAGGGGGTAGGGCAGTGGAACTAGGCGAAAGCATGGCGCAAAGATGGCACCGCCACGCCCACTCGATTTGGCAGCGCCGGGCTTTAGTGGTAGGTTCGTAGTGATAACCTGTACTTAGTCTAAATTATTGGATTTTTCTATCTTCAGGCAGTGCTTTTGCCCGAATCCGACTTTCTATAAACTATGAAATTGTATTCATCTTCTTTTTTTGCTTCGGCCGCGCTGGCGGGCGGCCTGCTACTGCTAGGTTCCTCGGCCCAGGCCCAAACGGTGCTGTGGGCAAGTAAGGTAGTAGGCGTTTCTTCCCAAAAAGCTTCGGGCAAGGAGCCCTTTTCGCCCGACAAAGTACTGGGTGAACCCAATGCCCAGCCGCTAGGCCAAATCAGCAACGATGCCTGGATTCCGGCTAAAGAAGGCTCCAACGAGTACATTGAGGTGCGCTTTGCCAAGTCGATACTGGCCCAGCAAGTTACTGTACTGGAAAACTTTAACCCCGGCTCAATTACTAAAATTGAGCTGGTTGATATAAAAGGCGAGCGGCACGAGGTATATAAAAACACTAACCCCGGCCCCCTACCCTCGGCCTACCGCACGCTCCAGGTCAAGTTTAAGCCCGAGAAGTACCGCACCATTGGGGCGGTGGTTACGATGAACACGGGTAAGGTAGAGGGCGTCAACCAGATAGATGCTATCGGCGTGGCCAACGTGGACGTGCAGATTGTGAAGCAAGACTTCAAGAATGCAGCGAAAACAGACGTCGAAACTGTGCAAATGGATTCGACCCTGAAGAACTTGGGGCCTAACATCAACAGCCGCTACGTAGATACGCACCCGGTGATTTCGCCCGATGGCCGCACCATGTTTTTTGCCCGCCAGGGCCACCCCGGCAACGTAGGCGGCAACCGCGACCCCCAGGACATCTGGTACGCCAAGCTGACGAGCGGCAAGGCCCAAACCTGGGCCCTAGCCAAAAACCTGGGCACCCCGCCCAACGGCCCCGAGGACCCCAACGGCCTGGCGTCGGTGTCGGCCAACGGACAGGTAGCCCTGCTCACCGGCGTGTACGTAGATGGCTTTATGGAGCCTAAGGGTTTCAGCACGAGCCGGCGCTCGCCGGGCGGCTGGAGCGTGCCAGTTAAGGTGCAGATTGACAATTACATCAACAAAGACCCTGAGCACATCGACGGCTACCTGGCTACGTCGGGCAAGGCCCTGCTCATGGCTGTGGAGCGGCCCGACGGCCAGGGCGGCCAGGATATTTTCGTAAGCTTTCCGAAGCCCGACGATGTGGGTGTGCAGCCCGACCCCAAGCGCCCCGTGGCCTGGAGCAAACCCATCAGCCTGGGCCCTACTATTAACACGCCGGGCGCCGACTTTGCGCCGTTCCTGGCTTCGGATGACAAGACGTTGTATTTTGCTTCGGATGGGCACGGCGGCTATGGCAAGAGCGATATTTTTTACTCGAAGCGCCTCGACGATACCTGGACCAAGTGGAGCCCGCCCCGCAACCTGGGTCCGGTGGTGAACTCGCCCGATTTTGACGCCTATTATACTGTTTCGGCGGCAGGCGATAATGCCTACCTGGTGTCGTCGCGCAATGGCACCGACGGCTCGAAAGATATTTTTCGCATTGCCCTGGCCCCCGCCTTCAAGCCAGAAGTGGTGACGCTGGTGCAGGGCAAGGTGCTCGACGCCGTGACAAAAAAGCCCATCCGAGCCATTATTCACTACGAAAATCTGATTACGGGCGAAGAAATTGGGGTGGCTGAGTCGTCGCCGATTGATGGCTCGTACACGATTGTGCTGCCTGCGGGCGTGCAGTACGGCTACCGCGCTGAGTCGCCGGACTACATCGCCGAAAACGCCAACCTTGACGTAACGGCCGCCGATAAGTACACCGAGAAGCAGCAAGACCTGTTTTTGGTGCCCTTCAAGGTAGGCCAGAAGGTGAAACTCAACAACATCTTCTTCCCGCAGAGCAAGTATTATTTGCAGCCCAGCTCCTTCCCCGAGCTGTTGCGCCTGGTAAAAATATTGCGCGACTACCCCACCGTGGAAATCTTGATTGGCGGCCACACCGACAACCAAGGCGACCCAGCCCTCAACCTGAAACTGAGCGAAGACCGGGTAGACGCTGTGAAGAAGTACTTGGTTAGCAAGGGAATAGACGCTAAGCGCTTGACCACGCAGGGCTTTGGCGGCACCCAGCCCATTTCGAGCAACGAGCAGGAAGAAACCCGCCGCTTCAACCGCCGGGTAGAGTTTACGATTACGAAGAAGTAATTTAGTAGCGACTAGTGGCGCGGCACGCATGTACGCTGGGTAGCCCTTGCCGCGTTTAGGCAGGGCTACTTGGTGGCGCAATTGGTTTCTACTACGCTTTTACATGGCCCAACTGGCGCGCTTCCTACCCCCCTTCCGCACCCTGGGCCTAGCTGGCTTGGGCCTGCTGCTGGCGGGTGCGGCGCGGGCGCAGGACGTTTATTTTTCGCAGGCCTTCGCCAATCGCCAGGCTCAGAACCCGGCCTGGGCGGGCTTGCTCGATGATTATAGCGCCACGCTGAGCTACCGCAACCAGTTTCCGCAGTTGGCGGGCACGTTTCAAACAGCCCAGCTCGCGGCCGATTTTCGGCTGCCGCAGCCGGGCTTGCACCACGCGCTGGGGGTAGTTATCAGCCAAGACCGCACCGGGGCCGTGGGCTATACGCGCCTGGAAGCCAGCGCCCAATACGCCTACCACACCCGCCTCACACGGGACCTGGCCCTGAGCGGCGGCGCGAGCGTGGGCTACGGCCGCCAGCGCGTGGGCTACGATAATTTTTCGTTCGGCGACCAGTTTTCGGCCGATGGTACGCAGCTAGGCGCTTCGGCCGAAAGCCTGGCCGGATTTCCGCCCATCAACTACCTCACGGTGGGGGTAGGCGGCGTGCTCTACGCCGAGCAAGCGTGGCTAAGCGTGTCGGGCCAGCACCTCAATCGGCCCGATTTGGGCTTTACTACCCAGACCTCCCTACCCCTGCGCTGGGCCGTGAGCGGTGGCTACAAGCTGTTTTTGCAGCGCCCGGCGGGCGCGGGCAAGGGCGAAACGCGCGAAATCAGCTTGGTGCCCACGGCTAGCTACACCCGGCAGGGCGGCTCGCAGCGCTCGGAGGCCGGCGCTTACCTTATAGCGCAGCCCATTACGCTTGGCGTGCTCTACCGCAACCTCACTGGACCCGACCTCAGCGGCACGCAGCATGTTTTAGTAGCGGCAGCGGGAATTGAATACGGCGACTTTCGGTTTGGCTACAGCTACGACGTGGGTTTAAGCCAGTTGGCCAGCGATTTGGGTGGGGCGCACGAAATAACTTTCACCCTTCGTGCGTTTGATAAGCTGGAAAGCGCTTATCGCCGGCTGAAAAGACGGAATTATCCAATAGCCCCTTGCCCGAGCTTCTGATTCTTTGTAATATTGCAACCAAATTGCTCCGTATAATTTATTCGCGCCATCGGCAAATTCACTTGTTATGAAATTTACTAGTTATCTAAGCCTGCTGGCGGCCGGCACGCTAGCCCTGGCCAGCTGCGGCAAGAAGGGCGCCCCCACGGCCACCAATCCCGGCAAAGCCTCGTCGACCACGGGCATCGCCTACAATACCGATGAGGGCATGACGGTGTCGAACTTTAAGAAAATACCGACTGGCCCCGGCCTGGTATTCATTGAGGGCGGCCGCACGGTACTGGGCTCGTCGGAAGAGGACGTGACCAACAACCACGATAACATTGAGCGCACGGTTACCATCGCCTCGTTCTACATGGACGAAGCCGAGGTGGCCAACATTCACTGGCTAGAATACCTGCACTTTTTGCGCAAAGACTCGTCGGAGGAGAAGTATAAAGCAGCTTTGCCCGACACCACGGTATGGGCCCGCGACTTGTCGTTCAACGACCCGTACGTGACGTACTACCTGCGCTACCCCGGTTTTCGCTACTTCCCGGTAGTGGGCGTAAACTGGCTACAAGCCGATAGCTACTGCGCTTGGCGCACGGCGAAGGTGAACGAGAACATGGGCAAAAGCGGCGGCAGCAGCAAAAAAGGCGGCCTGTTTAGCAAAAAGAATAAGAAAGGCGACACTGGCGCTAGCGCCGAAGGCACCACGGCTAATGCCGGCGCTTTGGCCAACGGCAAAGGCGGTCCTTCTATCGAAAACGGCAACACGCTACCTAACTACCGCCTCCCCACCGAGGCCGAGTGGGAGTACGCGGCCCAGGCGCTCGTTGGCACCCAGGAGGTTGGCAACGAAAACCAGGAAGAGAAGCGTATCTACCCCTGGGATGGCCGCTCGACGCGCAATGCGTACGGCAAGGGCCAGGGCCAGTTTTTGGCTAATTTCAAGCGGGGCCGTGGCGACTACGCCGGCATCGCGGGTAGCCTGAATGATGGCGCCATGATTACGGAGTACGTATACGCTTACCCGCCAAACGATTATGGCCTGTATAATATGGCTGGCAACGTGAACGAGTGGGTGCAGGACGTATACCGCCCGCTGTCGTTCCAAGACGTAGAGGACCTAAACCCCTTCCGTCGCAACGGCGTGGGTGACGATGCTGGTAAGTACGACAAGAAAGGCTACCAGTCGCTGATTGACGACCACGTGCGCGTGTACAAAGGTGGTTCGTGGCGCGATGTGGCGTACTACTTGTCGCCCGGTACCCGCCGCTTCATGGCTGAGGATTCGGCCACGGCTACTATTGGTTTCCGTTGCGCTATGATTAACGCTGGCTCGAACAAATAGCCAACTACTTGAATTAGTGTTTAGTATTACAAGAAGGCCGCTCCCTGGAGCGGCCTTCTTGCATGTAGCCCTACCCCCTTCCCCCTTATGCTAGGCGCAGGCAATGGTGGCGATGCTCACGGCCCGCGCGCCCGCGGCCAGTAGCACAGCGGCGCAAGCCTCTAGGGTAGCGCCCGTCGTAAGCACGTCGTCAACGAGCAGCACGTGGCGGCCCGCGATGGTAGTGGGCTCGGCCACTTCAAATACGGTGGCTACGTTTTGCCAGCGTTCGGTGCGGCTTTTGCGGGTTTGGGTGGTGGTATGCTCGGTGCGGCGCAGGGCGGTGGCGGCATGGGGGCAGGGTAGGGCCAGCACTAAGCCCTCGGCAAAGGCATCGGCTTGGTTGTAGCCCCGGCGGGCCAATTTGCGGCGGTGCAGGGGCACGGGCACTACTAGGTCAAACTCAGCTTGCAACCCAGCGGCGACTAACTCGCTGGCGTACAGATGGCCCAATGCCTTGCCTACTTGCTGCTGGCCTTTATACTTGAGCTGATGCAGCAGGTGTTGCACCCGGCCGTGGCGCAAAAAGTGCAGGTAGCTAAGGGTATGCACCACCGGCACCTTGCCCCAAAAGCGGCGCGCCAGCGGGTTTTGGGCGGCGGGCAGCAGGTGGTAGTCGGTGTAGGGCAGCTCGGTGCGGCAAGCAGTGCACAGGTGCTGCTCGCCGGCCACCAGCGGCTCGGCACAAGCCAGGCAGGAGCGAGGAAAGAACAGCGCCGCGAAGTCGGCGAGCAGCGAGCGCAACATAGAGTGCTGGTGTGGGCGGTAACTTTGAGGAAGCAACTACTAGCCGGCGGCTGGGGCTAGCCAGCCGCGGCCAAGCGCGCCGCCACCCAAGGCCCTACCCTGGCCGGTAGCCTGAGCTTCACAATATTACTGCATAAACAAGTAGCTATGTCTTTAACCACCGATTTTAACGACTACCGCCAGCGCATGAACGAGCGCGTGCTGTCGTACGACAACAAGGTTATCAAGCGCTTTTTCAACCTTGATACGAACACGTACGCCGCGGGCGCTATCGACGTCAAAACCAAGGAGATGCTGGGCCTAGCCTGCTCGCTGGTGCTGCGTTGCGACGACTGCGTGAAGTACCACCTCGGCAAATGCCACGAAGAAGGCTTGAGCGACGAGGAAGTATTCGAGGTATTTTCCATCGCCAACCTCATCGGGGGTAGCATCGTGATTCCGCACTTCCGCCGGGCCGTGGAGTACTGGGAAGTGCTGCGCGCCGAAGCCGCGTTGGCCGCTCCGCACCCCTCGGCCCCGCACCCGCCCCATGCGCACTAACGGCCCCCAAGACGCGGCTTCGCACGAAACCGAGGCCGCGTTTGCGGCGCGCTGGGAAGCCCTTATGGTGACCCTGCAAGAGCGCTTCGGCCGCCGCCCCGACCTGAATGCGCTGCTGCTCCTCATTGGCGTGCAGGAGCTGGGCCAGGGCGTGGCCGAGTTCACCAAAGAGCAAAAGCAGGACCTGATGCACATTGCTACCTGCAAGCTCTTTAGCCAGAGCGGGCACTACGAACTGGAGCGCGTGGACGACGAAGGCTGGCCGCACTACAAGCTGCTGGTGCCCGTGCCCTTCGCCAACCTCAAGGAGCAGGAGCGGATGCTGAAATGGCACATCCTGGAGTACTTCGACGCGCTGGAGGAGGAAGACTAAGGAGCCACTTCTTGAACGACGTACGGCGCGCCGTACGCCGTTCTTTTTTGATTTTCTACTCGCATTGCTACCCCTTGAAAATCGTTTCATATAACCTGAACGGCCTGCGCTCGGCCCTCAGCAAAGGCTTGCTCGACTGGGTGGCCGCCACTGCGCCCGACGTACTGTGCGTGCAGGAAATAAAAGCCGGCACCGCCGCTCTCGACGTGAGCGGCCTCGCTGCCTTGGGCTACCATGCCTACCTGCACCCTGCCCAAAAGCCCGGCTATAGCGGCGTAGCCACGTTCAGCCGCATCGAACCCACGGCCGTAGTGGTGGGCTGCGGCAATAGCCTCTACGACGACGAGGGCCGCGTGCTGCGGCTCGACTTCGGCGGGGTGTCGGTGCTGAATACCTACATGCCTTCGGGCACCAGCGGGGTGGCCCGGCAGGCGTTTAAGGTGGCGTGGCTGCACTGGTTTCGGACTTACGTGGCAGCCTTGCGCCACACCGAGGGGGTAGGGCCGCTCGTGATTGGCGGCGATTTCAACTGCTGCCAGACGCCCATCGACCTGCACAACCCCAAGGCCAACCAAAACAGCCCCGGCTACACTCCCGAGGAGCGCCAGTGGTTTCGCGATTTGCTGGCCGATGGCTTCGTCGATTCGTTTCGGCAGGTGCACCCCGATGCAGCGGGCCACTACTCGTGGTGGAGCTACCGTGCCGGCTCGCGCCAGCGCAACGTGGGCTGGCGCCTCGACCACCTGCTGCTCGACCCCGCCTTGCTACCCCACTTGCGCGGGGCCGGCCTCTGGCCCGACGTCGTGCATTCCGACCATTGTCCGGCCTGGGTCGAGCTGGCCGTGTAGCAGTCCCTACCCCCTGCTTAGCGCCCAAGCAAAAGCCCCGCTCCTTGTTAAGAGCGGGGCTTTTGTATAGTGGTTGAATCGTTTAGAACACGGTGCTAGCGAGCGCCAATCACGAGGCGTTGCGACGACAACGGCTGGCCGCCAGCATCGCGCAGCACTACGTGGTAGAGGCCCGTAGCGAGGCCCGTGGTGGGCACCGTGAGGGCGGCTTCGGCGTCGCTGGCGTTTATTACGCGAGTGCTCAGGAGCTGGCCCAGGCCCGAATACACATTGATGCTCGAACCCGCAGCCAGCACAGTGCTGGTGCTCAGCGTGATGCTGCTGGCCGAAGCCGGCGCCGGGTTGGGGTAGATGCTGAAGCTGGCGAGGGCCGGGCTGGCGGCTAGCACTGCCACGGCCGACAGCGTTTCGCGGCCGTCATTGTCCACCTGGCGCAGGCGGTAGTAGAGGGGGGTAGTGGCCTGGGTAGCAGCGGTGGCGTCGCGCAGGCTATACTGGCGCGGCGTGCTGCTGCTTCCTGCGGCGGCTACTTGCCCAATAGTCTGGAAGCCATCGGCTGGGTTGGCCGAGCGCTCTACCACGAAGCGGGCGCTGTTTAGCTCGCTAGCCGTGGTCCAGCTGACATCAGCCATGCCGGAACCCGCCAAGCGGCGCACCCCAAAACTGGTGAGCGATACTGGCAGCGGCGCCGGCGCCACGAGGTTAACCGACCCGTTCGAATTGTCAGCGAAGGCATAATACACCTCCGTGGTGGTGGCTAGCCCTACTAATCCGCCAACGGTGATACCAACTTTGCTGAAATTTTGGGTCGTATTGAAGCTGATAGTCCGGCGGCCATCGGGTAGCAGCGCCGCCATTAGCAGCGACGAGCTGGTGGACGTTTCCAGCAAGTTGCCGTTGCTATCGTACGTGCTCAGGGTGACGTTCTTCGCTATGTCGGCATCCAGCAGGCTGGTATTGCCAAGCACTATCCCGGCCCGATTGCCTGCCTGGCCCGCGGCATTGAGGTCGAGGCGCAGGGTGGTCGAGTTGGCTACCCCCAGCCCTACCTGCACAGTAGCTGGTTTGTTAAGGTTGGGGCCCGAAGCATCATCGGCGTTGTCCACGCTGTTGCAGGCCACACATACTCCCGTAGTCGATTTAGAATTGTGGCCCGTGCCACTGGCAAATTTAGAAAGTACTTGGGGAGTGGCCGTGGCCGAAGCTACCCCGACACCATAGTATAGCTGGAGGCTATTGAGAGCCGTTACCAAACCGGTTTGCTCGATGGAAACCGAACTAAAGGCCTGAGTAGTTGGGAAGCTTATCAGCGACCGGCCATCGGGCAAGGCCGTTAGCCCCAGCAGCGAACTCACGGCCGCCGTCTCTAGCACATTGCCTGCTGCATCGTGGGTGCGCAGCACCAGGCTGCTCAAGACTTGGGCATCGAGCAAGTTGTTGGTATTGCCAATAACGAAGCCCGCCTGGTATCCGCTCGGGGCCGTGCCTTCGAGCTTTACGCGCAGCCGGCTGCTGCAATTCACTGTTGCCAGGCTTGAAAACGTCGCGAAGTTGGTCAGGTCAGCATCAACAGCATTGGTGGGGTTTGTGGTGGGGGCGCAGCCACCGTCTTCGTACTGGCCAGCCGGCGAAGCGAAGCGCGAAACGAGGCCGGATACCTGGGTGGCAGTCGTAGCGCCTACTCCATAGGCGTAGTGAACATTAATGCCGGTGCCTAATGTCAAAACGCTGCCAAATACGATTTCTACTTGGTTGAAATTCTTGCCTTTGGTAGTTGTAAACTCTACCTGCTCCGGGGGGCCGTTGCTGGCCAGCAGTTGCGCCTGGGCTGGTGTTACACTCACTACTTTTTCTTCTTGCAGCACCGCCGTGGCCACATCGGCCCCGAGATAAGTACGCAATGTTACAGCCCCAACCGCATTGAGCCCCAGCACAGCGCTGGTAGCCGATAGCAGCACGCCCGCCCGATAGCCGCCGAGCGCAGTATCCGTCAGTTTCAGCCGTAGCGTGGTAACGCCGTTTATGGGCAAGTTGACGGTGGCCGCCAGTGAAAGGCCATTGAGCAAGCCGCCGCTAGTATTTATGGCGACTCTGGTGCCATTGCAGGAAGTGTTGCCCAGCGTTGTTGTGCAGGTGGTAGCTACAAGCGGCGCACCGGTGCCCGTTGAGTAAATAGCTTGCCCACGGGCATTAGCAGCGGCTAATAATAAGCTCAGCAATAATAGGGGTAAGCTTAGTAATTTGGCAGCCCCCCACAAGTTGCGACGAAGTGTGATTATTTCTGGAAAAGCCATGACCGAAGCAGGTATTAAATAAACCTGCATAAAAACAGGCAATTTTTTTACCGTTTTTTTAATCCTATAATTATCAATTACATGTATTAATTTTATTTATTCTATGTAATCTCAAAACAACACGCTTTTCTAGTAATAAGACCAAACCGCTAGAGCTATTTTTAGCGTATTTAGCTTAGTTGTAAAAATTATCACCGAATTTTACATGATTTTTAATCCCGAACTACGTCCAAGCCTTTTATAATTATTTCAACAATTATTTGCTCTTTCATCTGCCGAGCTTACTAACTGCGTTATCCTCTGGTTAGCCGGCATATTAGCCTTCCTACCTCTATGACAACATCTATGCACTACCATATTTGGCTAATTGGGCCAGATAGCAGCTATATTACCCGGTTGTGCCACCGGCTCAGCCTGAATCCTGATTACTTAGTTCGCCGCTTCACGAGCATCGCCTTAGCCCAAACGTACCGGCCTGCGCCAAGCGCCGCCCCGGAGGCCCTCATCTTAGATGGCGACGGCCACACCGACGCCTTGCCGTGGCGCCTCATTCAGAAGATGCGCGAGCGCCTACCCAAAACCGTATTTTATGTATTAACCAGCCAGCTTGAATCGGCCACCGAGGCCGAGATGCTGCGCCGGGGCGTTACCGACTATATCGAGAAGGACTCGGCCAGCATCGAGCGCCTGTGGCAAGCCTTGGCCCAGGCCCGCCAGCGCCCTGCCGCTGCCCAGGCCCCCGCCCCTACCCCCCCACCTGCGGCCGAGGCGGGCCAATTGCTGGGCGAGCACAGCAGCATCCAGCAGGTACGCGAACTCATCACCAAAGCGGCCCGCACAACTATTACGGTATCGGTGAGCGGCGAAACGGGCACGGGCAAGGAGCTAGTGGCGCAGGCCATTCATGCGCAGTCGGGGCGGGCGGGGCGGCCCTTTGTAGCCATCAATATGGCGGCTATTCCGCGCGAGCTGCTCGAAAGCGAACTGTTTGGGCACGAGAAAGGCGCCTTTACGGGGGCGCTGACGCGGCGCGTGGGCCGCTTTGAGGAGGCCGACGGCGGCACGCTTTTTTTGGATGAGATAGCCGACCTGGAGTTGCCGCTGCAAGCCAAGCTGCTGCGCGTGCTGCAGGAGCGGGCCATTACGCGGGTGGGGGGTAGCCAGCCGGTGCCCTTCGATGTGCGCCTGGTGGTAGCTACCCACCGCGACCTCGCCGCTGAAGTACACGCCAAGCGATTTCGCGAAGACTTGTACTACCGCCTGCTAGGCCTACCCATCGAGCTGCCCCCGCTACGCAACCGCGGCCACGATATTTTGCTGTTGGCTACGGCCTTCGTGCAGTCCTTCAGCCGCCTCAACCAGCTGCCCACGCGGCCATTCAGCCCAGAGGCACGGCAGCGCCTGCTGGGCTATACCTACCCCGGCAATGTGCGCGAGCTAAAGGCGGTAGTGGAACTGGCGGCAGTACTTGCCGAGGGCGAGCACATCGAAGCCAGCGACATCCCGTTTCGGACGCTGCCCGCGGCCGCGCAGCCTGCTACTACGTCCGCCGTTGCCACTGCTACGGCAGGGGCTAAGCCGACCAATGGCCAGCCGCACTTTCCGTCGCTGCGCGAGCAAACGCTAGCCATTATGCAGCATAGCCTGACGGACTTGCACGGCGATGTGGTGGCGGCGGCCAGCCGCCTGCGTGTGGGGCGCTCTACGCTCTACCGCCTCATTCAGAGCGGGCATTTGCAGCTACCCCCCAACTAGCTTAAAATTGCCCGAATTTTATAGTAACCCTACCCCCCGTCGCACGGTTAAAGAGCCAGGCAGTAGCTTCGGGAACGAAGAACCCTGTTTTTTTCACCCCTTTTTGTATTTATCATGTTATACCTGTTTTTAGGACTCGTGCTGGCTACAGTCTTGTTATCGCTCGATACGATGCGCCGGGTGCGCAATATGCTGGCCCCCGAGCCCGTAGCTGCCCGCTAAGCGGCCGCCTCATCATTTGGCCCACTAACAGAAAAAGCAGCCCAACTAGGCTGCTTTTTCTGTTGGTATATCATAAGGAAATAGGAACCACATGCGGCACCCTATCGGCGTAAAGTTTAGCGAATAACCAGCTTGCAGAGCTGGCTAGAATTGTCGGCTTCCAGCTTCACGTAATAAAGGCCATTGGCAAAACGACTCAGGTCGAGGGTACGCGTCGAGCGCTCGTTGAGGTCGCTGAGTGTTTCGCGGTACATAACGGTGCCGATAACATTGAGCACCGTTACTTCCACCTTGCGGCCTTCGAGGCCATTGATGGTGAGGTGCACAATACCGGTGCTGGGGTTAGGGTAAACGACCAGTGTGCGCTCGTCGAGCACCGAGCGGCTAATAGGTTGTTGGGGGGCTTTGGCCGCTGCCGCGGCTCCTGGCCACAGGCTGCCCATAGTTAGCCCCAGGCTGCTACACCACAATAAAGCAAATAGTAAGCGTTGTTTCATAACATTGTCAACCAGAACACAGTAGCCGGGTGGGATTGAAGTTAACGATAGCCACCGATTTTGGTTTTGCAAAAGTAAGGCTACGAGTCAGCTTCGGCCACGTATACAGCCCTAATAATTATCTAAATCCGGGTTTTTTGCCGGAAATCCAGTGGTTTTACCCGATTATTTTGCTATTGATGCTGCCGAAGTACTTATTCTGGGCGGCGGCCTGGCTGGCTTGGCGGCCGCCCTCGACTTAGCTGGGCGCGGCCACCGCGTGGTGGTAGTCGAGCGCAAGCAATATCCCTTTCATCGGGTGTGCGGGGAGTACGTGAGCCACGAAGTGCAGCCTTATTTGCGCCGGCTGGGGGCCGACCCCGCGCCGCTGGGTCCGGCTAGTATCAGCTGGTTTCGGCTGTCGTCGCCGGCCGGCCGTACCCTCGACAGCCCGCTTGACATGGGCGGCTTTGGGGTGAGCCGCTACCGGCTCGATGAGCACCTGTACCGCCTGGCCCTGGCGCGGGGGGTAGGGTTTGTACTGCCCGCCACGGTGGCCGAAGTAACTTTCGACGCTGCGGCCGACCGCCACCGCGTGACGCTAGCCGACGGCCGCTGCCTCACTGCGCGGCTGGTACTGGGCACCTACGGCAAGCGCAGCGCGCTAGACCGGCAGCTGGGGCGGGCGTTTTTTGGGCAGCGCTCGCCCTACGTGGGCATTAAGCACCACCTGCGGCTGCCAGGTTTTGCGCGCGATGTGATAGCGCTGCATAATTTTCGGGATGGCTACGCGGGCATTTCAGCTATTGAAGAGGATAAGCTGTGTTTCTGCTACTTAACTACCCGCGACAACCTGCGCCGCAGCGGCTCGGTGGCTGCGCTGGAGGGCGAGGTGCTGGCCCAAAATCCCCACCTAGCCGACATTCTGGGCAGCGCCGAGCGGCTGTATGCCCAGCCCGAAGTCATCAACGAGATTTCCTTCGCCCCCAAGCTACCCGTGGAACAGCACCTGCTGATGGTGGGCGATGCGGCCGGGCTCATCACGCCGCTCTGTGGCAACGGCATGGCCATGGCACTGCACGGGGCCGCACTAGTAGCGCCGCTGGCGAGCGAATTTTTGCAGGGCCTACTCGCCCGCCCGGCCTTGGAAGCGGCGTATGCCCAGGCTTGGCGGCGGCAGTTTGGCACGCGCCTGCGGGTGGGGCGGGCAGTGCAGGGGTTGTTTGGGGGGCCCATCTTAAGCGAGTTGGTGGTGGGTGCACTGCGGCACTGGCCCGCCGCCGTGCGCACCCTCATGCGCCAAACGCACGGTACGGCCTTCGCCTAACCCAAATGCCGGGGCGGCCGTAAACGAGGCCGTTGGCTTGCTATGGGCTTTGCGGCCTAACCAAGCGCCCAATTCTCTTTCCTGAACTTTTCGATTTTACCCGTATGAAACGTACTAGTCTTCTCCTGACCGCCGCTTGCGCCCTATTTTGCCAAGTGGCTTCTGCCCAGACTTCGCCCGCTTCGGCACCCGACAAATCGACGCCCAATATGCAATCGTCGAGCAGCACCAATACCGGTACCCAAACCAGCAGCCCCACCACCACGGGCATGGACAACGGCTCGGTGTCGCCCCCAGCTCAAACCCGCGACCGCATGGCCGACGACGCCCGCACCACGACTACCGATGGCTCGATGCGCAAAGGCCGGAAGACCAAAGGCACGATGTCCGACGGCAAGGGCAAGATGAAAACCAAGATGTAAGGCGCATTCGTACTTATTTTTAGTTACAAAAAAGCCAACCAGCCGCCGTGGCCGGTTGGCTTTTTTACTAGCCCTTCGGCTGCTACTGCCACGCGGGTGCCTGCCTGCGTAAACTTGCCTCTCTAATCCCCTCCCAATGCCCAGCTACCTGGGTGCCATTGGCACCGCTACCCCCTCTCACTGCCTGCCGCAACCCGTCATTGCCGATTTTATGGCGCGGGCGCTGGCGCTGGATGCGGCGGGTACTCGCAAGCTGCGAGCGCTCTACCGGGTGTCGGGCATTGAGCAGCGTTACACGGTGCTGCCCGACTATGGCCGGGCCGATGGCGCTTACGAATTTTTCCCGAATACGCCTGGTTTAGAGCCTTTTCCAAGCGTGCAGCCGCGTATGGCGGCCTACCGCCGCGAAGCCCTACCCCTGGCCTTGACGGCCGCCCGTGCGTCGCTGGCCCAGGTGCCCGGGATGGAAGCCGCCAGCCTCACGCACCTCATCACGGTGAGCTGCACCGGTATGTACGCGCCGGGCCTCGATATTGAGTTGGTAGCAGCGCTGGGCTTGGCGCCCAGCGTGCGGCGCACGTGCGTCAATTTTATGGGGTGCTACGCGGCCGTGAATGCCCTGCGCCTGGCCGATAGCATTGTGCGGGCCGACCCAGCCAGCCGGGTGCTGGTAGTGAGCGTAGAGCTGTGCACACTGCATTTTCAAAAAAGCCACGAGCCCGACCACTTGGTGAGCAATGCCCTGTTTGGCGACGGCGCAGCGGCGGCCCTGGTGCTGGGGCAGCGCTTCCCTACCCCCTGCCTGGCGCTGCAGGCTTTCCACTGTGGCCTCGAGCCGGCTGGTGTGCAGGATATGGCCTGGCACATCGGCGACTTTGGGTTTGAGATGACGCTTTCGGGCTACGTGCCGGGGCTGATTGAGGGGGGCATCGGGCAACTGCTGGCGGGCCTGCTGCACGACCTGCCCGTACGCCGCCAGGACATTCGCCACTTTGCGCTGCACCCCGGTGGCCGCAAAATCCTGGAATCCATTGAGAAAGCGCTGGGGCTGAGCAAAGAAGACAATTGCCATGCCTACCAGGTGCTGCGCGACTACGGCAATATGTCGTCGGCCACGGTGCTGTTTGTGCTGCGCGAACTGCTTGCCGCTGCTACCCCCCTCGATAACGGGGCGCCGGTGCTCAGCTGCGCTTTTGGGCCGGGGCTAACGCTGGAAGCCATGCTATTGGAGATTTGCGGCTAGCAGCCTAGCTGACAGGCTGGAAAAGCCGATTCCACCGGACTTTATGCAGGAAGTCGGCGTATGGGTCGAGCGACAGCCACACAAACACGGCCTTGCCCACAATGTGGTCCTCCGGTACAAATCCCCAGAACCGGGAATCCTCAGAATTGTGTCGGTTATCGCCCATCATGAAATAATAGTTCTGCTTAATCGTGTACTGGGCCAAGGGCTGCCCATGTTGGTAAATTATACCTTTTTGCCACGTAATACCTTGATTATGCTCGTATTGCGCTATTATTTTATAATATACAGCCGCATTAGCCGGAGTCAGCTTAATAGTCTGCCCCTTTTTGGGAACTGGTAGCGGGCCGTAGGAATCGAGCTGCCAGCCACGCGGCATGGCACTAAGGGCCTCCGATACGTGGAAATCGGCAGCGTCCGGAAACAGCGTGTTTGCGGGCAGGACGCCGCCCGCCACTGTAAGCGCCTGGACATAAGGCTGCTGGCGAAAGTAAGCCGCTACGCTGGCGGGGCAGCTAAGGAAATACCCCACTTTGCCCGTCTCGGGGTTGGTAACGGCGGCCGGAATCCCATCGGGCTGGCTATAATCGACCACCTGCTGGTCGTGCAGTGCCTGGCGCACCTCGTCGTTGGGGTTGGCCACGCTCATGAAGTACGTGGTTTGGGGCTGGCCCCCGACGGCCCCGGGCCGGCCATTGAGGAATACCTGCCCCTGCCGAATTTCCAGCGTATCGCCCGCCACCGCAACGCAACGCTTGATGAGGTGCGTTCGCAAGTCGGCGGGCCGCTGCTGCTCGTGTGGCACATGAAAGACCACTACATCGTTGCGCTGCACAGAGCTGAACCCCGGAAACCGGTAGGTCGGCAGCTGAATCAGGGCGGAATAGCTTTGCCAACCCAAGCCCGGTAGGGTTTGGTGGGTAAGCGGAATTTGGAGCGGCGTCTGGGGCGTAATCGGCCCATAATGCAGCTTGCTGACAAATAAATAGTCGCCCACCAGCAGCGAGTGCTCCATGCTCTCCGAGGGAATCACGTAGGCTTCCACGGCCGACCACCGGATGAAGGTGGCCACAACGACCGCAAAAAGCAGCGAATTTGCCCATTCGCGGGAATTGCTTTTGGGCTTCGCGGGTGGGGCAGCAGGCGCCGAGCGTTTGGAACGGGAGGAAAACATGGGAGAGAAAGCAGTGGTGCGCTAAAAGTAAGAAACGAAGCCACTTATCCTACTTTGTTCACTTAAAATGAATGAACCGGATTGACTAAAATCTCTCCTAGTAAGTCCTATAAAGGGCGCAACAGCCGGCCAAGCCCAAAGCCCTAGTTGCACTTTGCAAGCCTGCGGTAAGCTTTTCACCAAAAGTCAATTCGTATTTTCAGCACTGGTATAAATCACTACCTGCCAGCGAAACGCCCAGCACCAGCGCAGCTCGTAATCGGTGATGCCCGCCTCAGCCAGCAGCCGCTGCCAGTCGGCGCGCGAAAAGGCGCGGGCCACGGAGAGCGGCGCATCGTTTTGCACTAGGCGCGAGCCGCCGAGGATTTTGGTCAAAAACTTGATGCTATAGTAAGCCAGCGGGTGGCGGTGCAAGTCGTTGATGACGACCCCTACCCCCGCCTGCTGGTGCCAGCGGCGCAGCAGGCCCACTAGCTCGGCATCGGTGAAGTGGTGGCAGAAGAGGCTGGCCGTGAGCACGTCGTAGGGCTGGGCCGCAAACTCGGGCGAGAAAATATCGAATTGCTGGTAGCTGATTTCGGGAAAATTCTGGCTCTTAGCGGCGGCGTAGTCGAGCATGAAGGCATTGGCGTCGATGCCGGTAAGCGCCAGCCCTACCCCCTGTTGGCGGGCCCAGCGTGCTACGTAGCGCAGGGTGTCGCCGCCGCCACTACCCAGGTCGGCCAGCCGCAGCGGGCGGCCCGCCGGAAAGCGTGGCCGCAGCCGGTGTAGCGCGGCCAGCACCGGCCGGTAGCCGCCGAGCCAGGTGTTGATGGTTTCGAGCTCCTCAAGGTTCTGGCGCAGTTCGTCGGTGGCCAGTTCGAGGTCGTCCATTAGCTCGGGGGTAGTCGCGCGAATAGCAAAATTCATGGGTAAAAAAGTAGTTTGCTGATAGCCTGATGTAAATGATGTAATAAAACCAACATTTAGTAGCAACTAATCTTGGTGAATTGTGGTATATTTGGCCCAATAACCTGATTGCCTCCTGCCTACGCTATGACGAACTATACTTTTCGCACGTGGCTGCTGCTGGTTGGCCTGGCAGTACCGCCGGGCATTGCAGCGCTGGGAGCCGCTCCCGCTGGACCGGGTAAGCGGTTGGCTGACCACCCGTCGCACTCCGTAACCATTAGCCAAGGCGTTGGTACGTTTGGCTACCCCGACGGGGTGGCGGTGGATGCCAACGGTTCGGTGTATGTGGTTGATACCGACAATCTTGTGATTAAAAAAATAAGTCCCGCGGGCGAGGTAACTACGTTGGCCAGCGCGGGCTTCAACTACCCCACTGGCGTGGCGGTAGCGCCCGATGGCACCGTGTACGTGGCCGACGCCGGGAGCCGCACCCTCAAAAAAGTAGCGCTCAGTGGCGAGGTAACGACGGTAGCCGACGGCTTCAACTATCCCACTGGCGTGGCGGTGGCCCCCGATGGCACCGTGTACATAGCCGATGCGGGTACTGAAGCCAACAAGGGCCTCATTCGGCGGCTTAGCCCCGCTGGGCGGCTCACTACCCTGGCGCACGGCTTCAACCGGCCGGGGGGGATAGCAGTAGCCGCCGATGGCACGGTGTACGTGGCGGATACCGACAACAATGCTATCCTTAAGGTAGGCTCTAGTGGCCAAGCCGCTACCTTGGCTAGCATTGGCCTCAACAAACCCCACGGCTTGACGGTGGATGCCGACGGCACGGTGTATGTAGCTGATACTTATAACAATAGCATCCAAAAAGTAACCTCGACCGGCAAAGTAACCATGCTAGCCGATAGCTTGGCCTACCCCGCCGGCGTGGCCCTGGCCGCCGATGGCTCGGTGTACGTAACCGACACGGGTAGCGGCGCCCTCAAAAAGGTGACGCCCGCGGGCATCATCTCGACGCTGGCCGCGAGCTGGGCCCGGCTCTCAGCCTACATAATCGGCTAGGTAGGCATAGCGCGGGCACAGTTCGCCACCGCGGGCAATGGTGGCCCGCGCTAGCACGCCGGCCGCATCACCACCCAGCAAGTGCGGAAACATTTGGTCGAGCAGCTGCCGGCCAAAGTCGCGGCTGGCGTTGCGGGGCAGCTCGCAGGGCAGGTTGTCCACGGCCATTACCGTGATATTTTGAGGGTTGGAATACGCCGCTTCGAGGGCGCCGGTAGCCGGGTTATAATCGAACGCCGGCGCCTCGATGGTGGTGCTGCGCTTGGTAAGCGGAATGGAGCCGTTTACGTCGCAGGTCACATCGGCAACGGTATCTATTTTGAAGTCAGTCTTCTGGGTGTCGGGCTCCGTAAACAATAAAGGCGCCGCCGGGTCCCAATAGGCACAAGCGATGAGCAAGTCCGTGACGGGCACAAAGTTGCCGAAAGTCGATTCGTAGGCGGCCGGCTCGTGGTGAAAGTTGGCCGTATCCCACACCCGGCCGTCGCGGCGGCGGTTGTAGTCCGAGCTGCGCAGCTGGGCATACACCGGCTCCGCAAAATCGAGGTAGAGGTAGTCGTACACACTCACCCGCCGGATGCCCATGCGGCCCAGCACTTCTACTGCCCCCTGCGCCACGCGGCCCGAGCCCGTGACCGCAATTTTGATGGGGGGTAGGCGTTTTACCTTGAAAAACTCCTCCTGCATATCCTCCATATCCACACATTGCCAGGCCGGCTTGAGGGCAAACAGGCCGTGCTTGCGGCCGTAAGTCAGCAAGCCGTTATAGGCGCCCACAATGCCCGCCCAGTGCCCAAAAGCCACCACGCGCTCGCCGGCCGCGTTGGTCAGCAGCTCATAGTCAATCAGCGTAATATTCTTTTGCAGAATGGTTTGCAGCAGCTCGCGGTTACGGGGCTGCTTCTTCACGGTGTGCGAAAAAAAGAGGTAGATTTTGCCGGGCAGCAACTCGGCCACGGGCACTTCCTTCACGCCCAGCAGCACGTCGCAGGCGGCCATGTCCTCGGCCACTTCAATGCCCAAGTCGCGGTACTCCTGGTCGGCAAACGCGCGGTGCGGACTGGGCTGCACCCGCACGCGCAGGCCGGGGTAGGTGTCTTGCAGCTCGGCGCATTTTTTGGGGGTAAGGGCCACGCGGCGGTCGGGCGGGGTGCGGCCTTCGCGGAGCAAACCAAGGAGGGGGGGTAGGGGCATAGGCGAAGCAGAAGCAGAGAAGTGCCCAAAAGTACACCCTACCCCCGACCAATCGGGGCGTACCTTTGTTAAGGAAAAAGTTGCTTTTCGCTACCCCTGTCCCAACCCCTATTTATGTCGTTTAGATTCAAGCCTGCCGACGTGTTTGAAACCCGCCACAACGCCCCCACCCCCGCCGACCAGCAGGCCATGCTGCGCACCATCGGGGTCGAGTCGGTGGCGCAATTAGTGGCCGAAACCGTGCCGGCCGCTATTCGCCTACCCGAGGCACTGGCCTTACCGCCGGCCCTCACCGAGCGCCAGTTTTTGAAGCGCTTCAAGCAAATAGCCGGGCAGAACAAGGTGTATAAGAGCTACATCGGCCTGGGCTACCA
This sequence comes from Hymenobacter ginkgonis, assembly GCF_009755225.1. Classification (GTDB taxonomy): domain Bacteria; phylum Bacteroidota; class Bacteroidia; order Cytophagales; family Hymenobacteraceae; genus Hymenobacter; species Hymenobacter ginkgonis. Next base: position 549,719 of record NZ_WQKZ01000002.1, on the reverse strand, counting down.
CGACACTACCCTACCCCCCGTTATCCAGCGCAACATCCTGGAGAACCCCGGTTGGTACACCGCCTACACGCCCTACCAGGCCGAAATCGCGCAGGGCCGGCTAGAGGCGCTCATCAACTACCAGACCCTGATAATTGACCTCACGGGGCTGCCCATTGCCAACGCCAGCCTGCTCGATGAGGCCACTGCTGCGGCCGAGGCGCTGCACCTGCTACACTCGCAAACCAAGAAGAAAAACGCCACCAAGTTTTTCGTGTCGGAGCAGGTGTTGCCGCAAACCATCGACGTGCTGCGCACCCGCGCTACCCCGCTCGGCATCGAGCTAGTCATCGGCGACCACCGCACCGCCGACCTGAGCGACGAGGCGCTGTTTGGCGCCATTGTGCAGTACCCGGGCGCCAACGGCACGGTGTTCGACTACCAAGAATTTATTGACAACGCCCATACTAACAACCTGTTTGTGGTGATGGCGGCCGACTTGCTGGCGCTCACCCTGCTAACGTCGCCCGGCGAGCTGGGCGCCGATATTTGCGTGGGTTCGTCGCAGCGCTTTGGCGTGCCGATGGGCTTTGGCGGGCCGCACGCGGGCTTCTTCTCGTGCAAAGACCAGTTCAAGCGCGTTATTCCGGGCCGCATTATCGGCCAAAGCGTGGACGCAGCCGGCAACAAGGCCTACCGCATGGCCCTGCAAACCCGCGAGCAGCACATTCGCCGCGAAAAAGCTACCTCCAACATCTGCACCGCACAGGTACTGCTGAGCGTGCTGGCCGGCATGTTTGCCGTGTACCACGGCCCGAAAGGCATCCGCCAGTTTGCCGTCAATACGCATTTATTTGCCCAAATTCTGGAAGCTGAATTGAAGGCACTGGGCGTGGAGCAGCTGAACAGCAACTACTTCGACACCCTTAGCCTGCGCCTCGAAAGCCACGAGATGCAGCAAGCGTTGAAGAAAGAGGCGGAGGCCGCCGGCATCAACTTCCGCTACTACGAGGAGACGCTGGTGGGCATCAGCCTGCACCAAAACGTGGAAATCGACGACGTGCGCGACATCGTGGACATCTTCGCCAAAGTGCTGGGCAAGGAAGTGGCGACCACCGCCGCCCCCACCGCCGAGGCTGAAATGGTGCTGACCTGGCCGGAGAGCTTGCAACGCACCAGCGAGTACCTCACGCACCCCGTCTTCAACTCGCACCACGCCGAGCACGAACTGCTGCGCTACATGAAGCAGCTCGAAAACAAGGACTTGAGCCTCGCGCACAGCATGATTCCGCTGGGTTCGTGCACCATGAAGCTCAACGCTACGGCCGAAATGATACCGGTGACCTGGCCCGAAATCGGCCAACTCCACCCCTTCGCGCCGGCCAACCAAACGATGGGTTACCAGCAAATTATCCGCGACTTGCAAGCCTGGCTGTGCGAGGTAACCGGCTTTGCCGCCGTGAGCCTCCAGCCCAATTCGGGCGCGCAGGGCGAGTACGCGGGCCTGCTGGCCATTCGCGGTTACCACGAAGGGCGCGGCGAAGGCCACCGCACGGTGGCCCTTATCCCGTCGTCGGCGCACGGCACCAACCCCGCCTCGGCCGTGATGGCCGGCATGCAGGTAGTAGTGGTGAAAAGCACCGAAGACGGCAACGTGGACATGGACGACCTGCGCGCCAAAATCGCGCAGCACGCCGACCGCCTGAGCTGCCTCATGGTGACGTACCCCAGCACGCACGGCGTGTACGAAGAGACGATTATCGACATCTGCGACCTTATTCACCAGGCTGGCGGCCGCGTGTACATGGACGGCGCCAACATGAACGCCCAGGTAGGCCTTACCTCGCCCGCCAGCATTGGCGCCGACGTGTGCCACCTCAACCTGCACAAAACGTTCTGCATCCCGCACGGCGGCGGTGGGCCGGGGGTAGGCCCTATCGGCGTAGTAGCCGACCTCATCCCCTACTTGCCCGGCCACGTGGTGGTGCCGGTGGAGGGCCGCAGCAGCGGCGCGGTTTCGGCGGCGCCGTGGGGCTCGGCTAGCATCTTGCCCATCTCCTACGCCTACATTTCGATGATGGGCGGCGACGGCATCACCCGCGCTACCGAGCTGGCTATTCTGAACGCCAACTACATTAAGGCGCGCCTCGAAGCGCACTATCCCGTGCTGTACACCGGCGCGCAAGGCCGCTGCGCCCACGAGATGATTCTGGACTGCCGCCACTTCAAGAAGGCAGGTATTGAGGTAGAAGACATTGCCAAGCGCCTGATGGACTACGGCTTCCACGCGCCTACCGTAAGCTTCCCGGTGGCGGGCACGCTCATGATTGAGCCCACCGAAAGCGAGAGCAAGGAGGAACTGGACCGCTTCTGCGAGGCCATGATTTCGATTCGCCGCGAGATTACCGAAGTAGAAGAAGGCCGCGCCGATGCCAAAGAAAACGTGCTGAAGCACGCGCCGCACACCGCCGCTACGGTGCTGGTGCAGGAGTGGACGCGCCCCTACACCCGCGAGCAGGCCGTGTACCCGCTGGCCTACGTGCGCCAAGCCAAGTTTTGGCCCAGCGTGAGCCGCATCGACTCGGCCTACGGCGACCGCAACCTCATTTGCAGCTGCACGCCGCTGGAGGAATATGCCGACCAAACCGAGCAGTTGGTGCCCACCGACAAGGGCCCGTCGTACTAGGCAGCCGCGCAGGACCCGTTAAGTCCGAGAGTTATTCAAAGCCACGCGCGGATATATAAGTCTGCGCGCTAAAAAACGCCAGGTTGAGCACGCGAAAAGCGCTCGGCCTGGCGTTTGGCGTATTGGTCGATTGGCTAATGAAAGTAGTCGGCTTGCCTACTTTTTTTGGAACATTGGCTCGACGGTCAGCGTTAAGTCAGTATCTCCCGCAAGGGTATTATTCCTCTAGTTTTTAGCCTTATGAACCGCATCACTCGTTTATTGGCCCGGCCGGCCGCTTTGGCGGTCACGGGCTTGGCGCTGACCCTCGGGCTCGGCTCCTGCGCTACGTCGGCCAACGTTGGCGTGTCAAGCGACTTTGACCACGCTGTTAATTTCCGCGCCTACAAAACCTGGGCTTGGTACCCCAAGCAAGCCAACGACACCGAAGGCGGCCCCGCCCGCGGCTACGAGTCGTTCACGGACCAGCGCATCCGCGATGCCGTGAGCAAAGACCTCGCCGCTAAAGGCATGACCGAAACTACCACGTCGCCTGACGTGTATGTGGCCTACAGCGTGCGCGTTGAGAATAAGCAGCAAGTGGCCGGGGGCTACCCCTACGGCGGCTACGGCTACCCCTACTACGGCTACGGGTACGGCGGCTTTGGCGGCTACCCCTACGGTGGCGGCTCGTATAATTACAAAGCCGGCACTGTCATCATCGACATCGTAGATGCTCGCCGTAAAGAGCTTGCTTGGCGCGGCACGGGCCAGGCCCAGCTGAACCAGAACAGCATTTCGGAAGCCGAAACCTATCGCATCGTCAATAGCGTGCTGAGCAACTACCCGCCCACCGACGAGCGTCGCCCGGCGGCCGTTCGTTAGGCTTTGCCTCCCCCCTTTAAAGAGAAAAGCCCTGCTAGATTCTAGCGGGGCTTTTCTCTTTAAAGGGGGGAGGGTGCTCTAAATCGGCACGTTCACGTGGCGTTCGGCGTGGTACGAGGAGCGCACCAGCGGGCCGCTTTCTACGTACTTGAGGCCGCGCTTGAGGCCTTCTTCCTTGTAGAGGGCAAACGTTTCGGGGTGAATAAACTCGGCTACTTCGAGGTGGCGCTTAGTGGGCTGCAAGTACTGGCCCAACGTGAGAATGTCGAGGCCGTTGGCCACGAGGTCGTCCATAGCTTGGTATAGTTCGTCGGCTTTCTCGCCCAAGCCCAGCATAATGCCCGACTTGGTGCGGTGCCCGGCCAGCTTGGTACGCCGGATTTGCTCGAGCGAGCGGTCGTATTTGCCCTGTGGGCGCACGAGGCGGTAGAGGCTACCCACCGTCTCCATGTTGTGCGAAATCACCTCCTGGCCACCCGAAATCATGGTATCGAGCGCCGCCCAGTTGGCTTTCACATCGGGTATAAGTGTTTCGATGGTGGTTTCGGGGCTTAGCTGCTTGGTAAATACCACCGTATCGCGCCACACGCTGGCACCGCGGTCCTTCAGCTCGTCGCGGTTCACGCTGGTAATAACGGCGTGCTTCACCTTCATGAGCGCAATGGCTTCGGCCACGCGGCGGGGCTCATCGAGGTCGAGCTCGGAGGGGCGGCCGGTGGCTACGGCGCAAAACGAGCACGAGCGCGTGCACACATTGCCGAGTATCATAAACGTGGCCGTGCCCGCGCCCCAGCACTCGCCCATGTTGGGGCAATTACCTGATTCGCAGATGGTATGCAGCTTATGCTCGTCCACCAGCTTGCGCACGGCGGCATAGTCGGGGCCTACCGGCAGCTTCACGCGCAGCCAGTCGGGCTTGCGGGGCCGGGCCGGGGTAGGCGGCGCAATAGGTTCGGCCTGAATAATAGGTAGCGAGAGCAACAGGGTATCCATAGAGTAAAGTTAAGGCCCAATGCGGCGGCCGCTAGCTGCGGTGGCCCAGGTATAGCGTCAGGTAAACCGAGGGAAAGAACTGCTTGTTCAGGGCGTTGGGCTCGGCGGGCGCGGGCGGGTTGAGGATGAGCAGGCGCTTAGAGTAGCCTTCAATCAGAAAGCCCACTTCGGCACCAGCTACGGCATCGCGGTAGCGGCCATACTCGAAGCTGAGGCCGCCGCGCAGGTGCACGCCGGGCACCACCTTGGTTTGGCCGATGCCACTAAAAATGGGGGCCCGGTCGTAAATAAATGTTTCCTGGGCGTGCCGCACGGGGTCGTAGGCTTCGTCCACAATCACGTCGCGCGGGCCAAAGGCGTTGTTTTGGGCGGCTGTTTGGTCATAGCTGATGTAGTAGGGCATGAGCAGCGCCAGCGACGGCCCCACGCTCAGCAGGCCGTTGACTTGCACGCCGGAGTCGGCCGCTTTGCGAAACAAAATGCGCTGAATCCCGAACGATGGCCGCAACGCAAATGCGTAATTAGCCTTGTAAAGCGTGAACGAGCCCCCAGTGTAAGGATTGGTCACACTTTGCTCCTTCGGGTTTTTGAAAAAGACGCCTTCCAGGCTCCAAAACCGCAGCCAGCGCTCGTCCATCACCCGGGCCACGCGCACGTTTACGCCTCCAATAAGGCCGCCCTGGGTGTTGAAGTTGAGGCCAAATACCGTCTCGCGCTTGTACGACTGCTCATCCGAAGGCATAGTCAGCGGCGCCGCTTCGAGGGTAGGGCCGGTGGGCGGGGGGGTAGCACTTTGGGCCTGGGCGCGCTGGGCTCCGGCCAGGCCCAGCCCCAAGCAAGTAAGAAGGACGTGCGTCTTTTTCATAGAGAAATCAAAAATACCAGCTTTCGGAGCTTCGCGCCCCGCCCGCGCGTGCCTAAACGCTGCGGGGGTAGCTTTGTAGTATGAGCACGCCCCATACTACCGCCACCGCCCGCTACGAAGGGCACCTGCGCACCGAAGCTACGCACACGGCTTCGGGTACTATCATTCAGACCGATGCCCCGGTGGATAACCACGGGCGGGGTGAGGCTTTCTCGCCAACCGACCTTGTGGGTACTGCCTTGGGCACCTGCATTTTAACTACTATGGCCATCGTGGCCGAGCGCCACCAGGTAGACCTAGTTGGCAGCACGTTTACGATGGAAAAAATCATGAGCAGCGACGCACCGCGTCGCATTGCGCAGCTCACCGTCGAGCTGCACCTGCCCGCTGCCCTCAGCCCCGCCAACCGGGCCCTGATGGAACGCACTGCGCACACCTGCCCCGTGGCTCTGAGCCTGAACCCAGAAATTAAGCAAGAGGTTCGGTTTGTATATGCGTAGGGCACGAGCCTAATACCGAGGCTACGCCTAGCAACATTAAAGGGAGCCGCTCCGAAGTTTTCGGAGCGGCTTTTTTAGGCTCATTCAGTAAATTTTAAAAAATAAATAATCCCAATAATTAGCTTATTATTAGTTCTTTGCTTGTCAATAAATTGCTTTCTACTCGGTAGCACTGGGAACTATTTTGGGTGCGGGCCATCCGAAGTGGCCCGTTGCTTGCAAGGGTAGCCTGCAGGCCAGCGCATGGGAGGGTAATTCCTACCCTCTACTATGCTGCTCCACTCCTGCATATGACTGTTATACTACTTGTTGCCTTGGCAGTGCTTGCGCTGGCCATCCGGTTTTGGGATTTGCCCAGGCAATTAGAAGAATTAAAGGGCGCCGTAGCGCACCGCTGGGCCGAGCAAGCTACCCTTCGCTTGGAAGTCAAGGGGTTGCGCGAGGAGTTGACCGAGCTGCGCGCCTTGGTCGGCACGCTGTCGCAGGCCGCCTTTGTGGCCCAGCAGCCCGGTGAATCTGGACCGGTGGCCGTATGCTACCCACCGCCCACCGTGGTTTATGAGCCGCCGGTAGCGGCATCAGAACCAGCCCTACCCCCCTCGCTCGCGCCCACGGAGCCGCCAGCGCCAGCAGCACCGGCGCCAGCGGAAGAACCAGAAGCAACTGAAGCTGCCGCTAATGAGCAACCAGAAGTCGTTGATGAAGAAGTAATTGAAGCGGAATCGCTAGCAGCAACGCCTGCTGAGCAGCCGCAGGAATTGGAAGCGCCAGCAGCAACTGAGTTGGCAGTGCAAGCCGCTACCGACGCGCCAACACCAGCAGAGCTACCCACCGCAGCAGAGGAAGCGCCCGTCGAAGTGCCCGCCGAGGCAGTGGAATTGGAGCACGTACCCACTGCCTTGCTAGCCCCCCATGAGCTAGGGAGGGCTCCTGAAGAGCCCTCCCTGGCGGCGCCAGTTGAACAGGAAGAGCCGGCACAAGAGCCCATGGCTGAACAAGAGGAGCCGGCCGAGCAGGAAGAATCACCGGTATCGCCGGCGCCGGCCCCCGCCGCCTGGCCTACCCCCCCTGCACCGGCCAAGCCACCGCAGCCGCGGCTACTGCCCCCGCCGGCCCGCCGCCGGGCGCCCAAGCCAGTCCCTACCGGGCCAACTTGGTGGGAGAAGGCTGCCACAATGGTGCTCGAAAACTGGACCGGCGTGCTTGGCGCGGTGGTGCTGGTGACGGGGGTAGGCTTTTTGGGCATTTACGCCGCCTTGCGGCTGGCGCCCCCCTTCCGATTTCTGCTGATTTGCGCCTTCGCAGTGGGCTTGCTAGGCGCGCGGTATGCGCTGCGCAACAAGCAATTTGCCAAACAGCTCAATGCCTGGCTGCTGAGCAGTGCGGCCGCCATTTTCCTGTTTGCTTGCGTGGGGGCCGTGAGTATTTCGGGCCTGCAATGGGCCACGCCGCCCTTCGACTACCTGCTGCTGCTGGCGGGCGTGAGTGCCAACCTCTACCTGGCCTGGCGTGCCAGCCGCGAAACGGTGGCTACCCTGCACGGCGTGCTGAGCCTAGTGGCGCTGGCGGTGCTGCCGCCCACGGGCCTCACGCTGGGCGCGGCGGCGGGCGTCACGGCCTTTAGCATTGCCATCACTTACCGGCAGCAGTGGAAGTACCAACTGCTGTTGAGCATTGCCAGCTTCTTCGCTTTTCACCTCTACTGGCACCAAGAACTGGCTACTATTGCCAATGGCTTGCGCCTGACGGCCATGGCGTTGGTATTGCTGGTGGGCGGCGCGGCCGCCGTAGTGCAGTACCGCCGCGTGTATGCCGAGCGGCGGTTCGAGCCCCTGCTTTTCACGGCGCACCTGCTGAACTGGACCTGCCTGGGCATCAACCTTTACCTGCACAGCACGGGCTCGGTCTGGAAAACTATTCCGCTGGCGCTGGGCGCCCTGCTAACGTTCTGGGCCGGGCGGCAAGCCAAGAAGCTGGGCATCGGCTGGCTGTTTCAGACCGACACCATTATCTCGCTCATTTTAGCGCTAGCCACGGCGCTCTCGCTGCAAGGCTGGCACGCTACCAACACGGTTATCCTGCTCTTTATGCTGCTCGAATCGCTGCTGGTAGCCCTCGTGATGGCCCGGCAACGTGAGGCGCTGGTGTACCGCGTGGCGATGGCTGGCGCGCTGCTGGCGGGTGGCGGCTTGCTACTGCTCGCCGGCGTGCAGGCCGACACCAACGTGCCTACCCAGCTCTACCGCGATGCGCTGGTGCTGGTGCTGGCTGGCAGCGCAGCATTGGCTTTCACCAAGTTGATTTACCAGCAACCGCTGCTTCAACTAACTACTTCTGAGTTAGATACCCAAACGGCCAGCGCGCAGCTAACCGCTGACCCGCACCACTTCTTGCTGCAAGGCTTGGGAGGGCTGGCGGGCCTGCTGCAAGCGGGCACCGGGTTGCTGCTGGCGCGGGCGCTGTTTGCGTGGCCCCACGTGCCGGTAGGGCTATTGCTGGTGGCGCAAGTAGCGCTGGCGGGCGGTGCCCTGGGGCTGGCCGCGTGGGTACGGGCCGGTGGCCGCACGCCCAATTGGGTGCGGTGGCAGCAGTTGGTGTTGGGGCAGTTTTTTGTGGTGCTAGCGCTGGTTGGGCTGCACGAAGTGGGCCTCAGCTGGTCGGTGGTGCTGCTAGTGCTTTTCGCCGAAAACCTCCTGGTACTGCTGTTCTTGGCCGGCCGCGACCCAGCCGACCAGCTGCATGGGCAGGTGTACCGCGTAGCGCTGGCCGAAGCTTTCCTAACCAGCACGGGCCTGCTGCTAGTCGCTGGCCGCCACGTCGCCGACCACGAACCCACCTTGCTCTACCGCGAGGCGCTGCTGCTAGCCTTGGCCGGCTGGGTGGGGGTAGGGTTTGTGCAACTTGCTTTCAAACTTTCTTTCTTACAAGTGGTTAGGCCCGCGCTGCGCCAACCTGATGGCAGCGAGTTCCTACCGCCGGCCTCTAACCAACGGGCGCACCAAGGCCTGGTAAGCGGTTTTGCTGGGCTGGCGGGCCTGCTGCAAATTGGCGCGGGGGCCCTGCTGGGACGGGCATTGTTTGGCTGGCAACCGGCGCCGGTGGGGCTGTTGCTCATGGGCTTGGTAGGGTTAGCGAGCAGTTCGCTGGCACTGGCGTACTGGGTGCGTACCCTGGGGGTAGCCCCCGATTGGGTGCGGCGCCAACAGCTCGTGCTGGGGCAACTCCTCTTGGTGCTGGCCGTGTTTGGGCTGCATGAATTGGGTTTGAGTTGGCCGGGCGTGCTCATCGTGCTATACCTCGAAACGCTGCTGGCCGTGCTGCTGCTGGCGGGGCGTGATGGCCTGCTGCACCGCGCCGCGATGGTGGGGGCACTGGCGGCGGGCGCCAGCCTGCTGCTGCTAGCCGGTAGTCATTTCTCCCACGACTTGCCCACCACCCTGTACCGCGATGCGCTGCTGCTGGCGCTCGCAGGCTGGGCCAGCATCGCCTTCGTGCAGCTCACTTTCAAACAACTTCTTTTTCAAGCTACTAACGACGAAAATAACACCGCACCGGCGCCACATACTGCCTTGTTGAAAAACCTGCTGCATGGCTTTGCCAGCTTGGCTGGGCTGCTGCAAGTTGGCACTGGCGCGCTACTGGCGCGGGCACTGTTTGCATGGCCCCACGTGCCCGAAGGGCTGCTAATTGGGGCCATGGTGGTGCTGGCCGGCCTCTCGCTGGGGCTCAATAAATGGCTGCATACCAGCGACCTGTCGCCAAATTGGATGCGGCGTCAGCAACTCGTATTAGCGCAGTTTTTTATGGTGCTGGCCGTGTTTGGGCTGCACGAAATTGGCCTGGGCTGGTCAAGCGTCGTGTTTGTGCTCTTCGCCGAAAACCTCCTGGTAGCCCTACTGCTGGCGGGGCACGATGGCCTGCTGCACCGCGCGGCCCTGGTTGAGGCGCTACTAGTGGGCGCCAGCTTGCTGGCCGTCGGCGGTAGCCACCTGGCCCACGGCCTACCCCCCGCACTTTACCACAACGCGCTGCTGCTGGCGTTGGCAGGCTGGGCCAGCATCGCCTTTATTCAATTCACATTTAAACAGCTTCGCGCTCAAGCTATTGCCAAAGAGCCGGCTACCCCGACTGGGGCGATAACCAGTTTTTACGCGGGTTTGCTTCATGGCTTTGGTGGGCTGGCTGGGCTGCTGCAAGTAGGCACCGGCGCCCTGCTGGCGCGGGTGCTATTTGGCTGGCAGCCGGCGCCGGTGGGGCTGCTGCTTGTGGCCTTGGGGGCGTTGGCGGGTATTTCGCTGGGGCTGGCTTATGGGGTTCGCGGTGGCCTGGCGCCCGACTGGCTGCGGCGCCAACAATTGGTGCTGGCGCAGTTTTTTGTAGTGCTGGCCATTGTCGGGCTGCACGAATTGCGTCTGAGTTGGTCAGGCGTATTCCTTGTCTTGTACCTTGAAACGCTACTAGCCGCGTTGCTACTGGCCGGGCGCGACAAACTGCTGCACCGCGCTGCCATGCTGGAGGCCTTGGCAACGGGCACCGGCCTGCTGCTAGTGGTTGGCAGCCACTTGGCTGATGGCAAGCCCGGCTTGCTCTACCGCGAGGCGCTGCTGCTGGCACTCGCGGGCTGGGCCAGCATCGCCTTTATTCAATTCACGCCCAGACGGCCTTTCTCGCAGACCATTACCGCTGGCTCGGACGCTTCGGTAGCCCCTACCCTACCCTCCTCGTGGCTGAGCAACTTGCTAGGCGGCTTCGCCGGACTAGCGGGCTTCTTGCAAGCAGGCGCGGGCTTGCTGCTGGCGCAGGTGCTGTTTGGGTGGTCTGAGAAGCTCCCCATCTTGCTGCTGCTTGGGCTAGCGGGTGCCGCCCTGGGGCTGGCTTATTGGGTGCACGCCCGCGGGCAGGCGCCGCGCTGGGTGCGCCGGCAGCAACTGGTACTGGCGCAGGTTTTCACGGTGCTGGCCGTTGTTGGGCTGCACAAAGCGGGCCTGAGTTGGCCGGGCGTACTAGTGGCGCTGTATGCCGAAAGCTTATTGGCCGCCTTGCTGCTAAGCGGGCGCGACGAAGACGAACTGCTGCACATCCAAACCTATTTGCTGGTGCTGCAAGCAGGGCTGCTGCCTGTGCTGGTGCGGGCTACGGCGCCCAGCGGCCTACCCTCCCTCACGCAGGCAAGCTTGCTGCTGGGGGCGGCGCTGCTCACGCTGGGCTACCAGGCGCGGCAGCTGTTTTCGGCTCGTATGAGCGAGGACTACGCCCGCTTGCCGCTCACCGCCACCGCCCGCCTACCCCTGCTGAGTGTGGCCATTGGCTGGCTGCTGCTGGGCGCTGGCTCGCTAGAATATACTCATGCCTGGGCCGGCTGGGCCATGGTTGGCTTGCTGGCGGCCTTGCTCTACCTACGGCAGCGGGCGGCCGTGCCGGGGCTGTGGGCCGCGCTGGTGCTAGCCGCTACGGGCTACGTGGGGCTGCAATGGGCGCACGTGCTGAGCGCGGCGGCGGCCACTCATTTTGCTGCGCAGCCGGCGCTGGGAGCGGGCCACGTGCTGCTGTATTTGCTACCCACCCTGGCCGTGCCAGGGCTGGCTTTGCTCACGTCGCAGTGGCCCGTATCGGGGCGCTACCTGCGTGGGCCGTGGCTCTATATGCTGGGGCTGCACTTGGTAGTTGCGCTGCTAGGCAGCGTACCGCCTGCCCACCACGCCTACCTGATGCTGGGGCTGCTGGCCCTGGCGGGCACGGCCTTCGCAGCGGCCCAAACCTGGCGGCGCGCGCTGCCCGATGCAACGGCCGTGGACCAAGCCGGCCGGCCCGACCGCTACCTGTTGCACCTCAGCTATGGCTTGCTAGTTAGCAGCTTGCTTTTCCACCTGCGCCTGCTGGCTGGCCCTGAGACGCTCTTTCACCAACCCGCCGAATACTTTACTGCGGCGGCTTTCTTCGGGGTGCTAGCGGCAATGGCCATTGCCCGGCCCCCGGCAACGGCGCCGGTTTATACTTCCTGGCGGGTGCTGCATCCCTGGCTGCCGGAAGCAGCGCTGCTGTTTGGCACCTTCACGCTGGCTCACAACCTGCGGGCGCCTTGGCTGCCGCTGATTTGGATAGGCGCAGCGTTGGTGCTCAGCAATATAGCGGCAGCAGTGCCGCCGCGCTTTCGGCGGCTGGGCCTATACGGCCGGCTGTATTATTGGCTGGCGGCCTTGTCGGCCAGTGCCACGTGCTTGCTGTACGTGTCGCCTACCCAGCTGCTGAGTCCCGAGTGGTGGGCCCTTACCACGGCTGTGGCTCTGCTGTTTGGGTATGTGGGCCTGGCGCTACGCGTCGGCAACGAGCCCTACGCCGACCTCTCGCCGGCCTGGAATGCACTAGCACAGCTACCCCAGCGCCAGCTCGAAGCCCTGTTGCTCTACCCCGCCTTCGTGGCCTTGTCGCTGCTTTTTATCCAATCCTTCGACCGCTCGGTGCTCACGGTGTTGCTAATGCTCGAAGTAGTGGCCGTATTCAGCACCAGTTTGCTCCTGCGCCGGCAAGATTTGCGCTACGTGGCGCTGGCCGGCATGGTCGGCTGCCTGGTGCGGTTGGTGTTCTTCGACCTCAGCCGGAGCGGCACCATCACGCGGGCCATCGTCTTCATCTTCATGGGCTTACTTCTACTGGGCATGAACGCCCTGTACGCCCGCTTCAAGGCGCGGTTTGAGCCTGAGCTAGCCGCCGGCCCACCCGACCACTTAGAGGAAGATGAGGAGGAATTCCTACCCAACCTGCCCGATGAAGAGGCACTAGCGCCGGAATAAATGCACTACCTGAACCCCCTTTAAAAAGGCGGGCCGCTTGTCAACTATTGACAAGCGGCCCGCCTTTTTAACCAACTTCTAAACGCCATATGGCCTTGATCTACACGTACTTACTCGTCTTCAACTCTTCGGCCAGGAAGCGGGCGGTGTAGCCCTTGCCCGCCTTCGCCACCTGCTCGGGCGTGCCCTGAGCTACGATGGTGCCGCCGCCGGCGCCGCCCTCGGGGCCGATGTCGATGACGTGGTCGGCTACCTTGATGAGGTCGAGGTTGTGCTCGATGATGAGGACGGTATTGCCCTTGTCGGCGAGCTTATGGAGCACGTCGGCGAGGTGCCTGATATCCTCAAAGTGCAGGCCGGTGGTCGGCTCGTCGAGGATATAGAAGGTCTTACCCGTGTCTTTTTTGCTGAGCTCAGTGGCGAGTTTCACGCGCTGGGCCTCGCCACCCGAGAGGGTGGTAGCCTGCTGGCCCAGCGTGAGATAACCCAAGCCTACATCAGCCAACGTCTTGATTTTACGTAGGATACGCGGCTGAAACTCAAAGAATTCTACCGCTTTCTCCACCGTCATGTCGAGAATGTCGGTGATAGACTTGCCCTTGAAGCGTACTTCTAAGGTTTCGCGGTTGTAGCGGCGGCCCTTGCAGGTTTCGCAAGGCACGTGCACATCGGGCAGGAAGTTCATTTCGATGGTGCGGATGCCCGCGCCTTCGCAGGTTTCGCAGCGCCCGCCCTTCACGTTGAACGAGAAGCGGCCCGGCCCATAGCCCCGAATTTTGGCTTCCGCCATCTCCGCAAACAGCTGGCGGATTTCGGTAAACACGCCCGTATAAGTCGCTGGGTTCGAGCGCGGCGTGCGCCCAATCGGCGACTGGTCTACCTCAATCACTTTGTCAATCAAGTCCAGGCCTTCCAAGCTGCCATAAGCCAGCGGCTCGCGGTGGGCGTTGAAAAAGTGCTGATTCAGAATTGGATACAGCGTATCGTGGATGAGCGACGACTTACCCGAGCCGCTTACCCCCGTCACGGCGATGAGCTTGCCGAGCGGGAATTTGGCGGTCACGTTCTTGAGGTTGTGCCCCTTGGCGCCCTTCAGTACCAGCTCTTTGCCCTCCCCTACCCGCTTCTTTTTGCGCAGCTCGATGTGGCGCTTGCCGCTGAGATAATCGGACGTGAGCGAGCCGGAATTGAAAATTTGCTCGGGCGTGCCCTCGGCCACGATGTGGCCGCCGTGGATGCCCGCGCCGGGGCCAATGTCGAGCACGTGGTCGGCGTGCAGAATCATGTCCTTGTCGTGCTCCACCACAATCACCGAATTACCAATGTTGCGCAGGTGTTGCAGGGCCTTGATTAGGCGCTCGTTGTCGCGCTGGTGCAAGCCAATACTCGGCTCGTCCATGATGTAGAGCACGCCTACGAGCTGGGTGCCAATTTGGGTAGCGAGGCGGATGCGCTGGCTTTCGCCGCCGCTCAGCGTGCGCACCGAGCGGTGCAGGCTGAGGTAGTCCAAGCCCACTTCGAGCAAAAAGCCGATGCGCTTGCGAATTTCCTTCAGCAGTTCGCGGGCAATCAGGTTTTGGCGGTCGCTCAGGCGCTCCTCCAAATCCGTAAACCACGCCGCCAACTCGTTGATATCGAACACCGATAGCTCCCCGATGTGCTTGTCGGCCAGCTTGAAGTGCAAGCTTTCCTTCTTGAGGCGGTAGCCCTCGCATACGGGGCAGGTTTGGGCCTGCGTGTACTGCTGAATCCACTCGCGGATGTTGTCAGATTCCGACTCCATCTGCCGGCGCAGGAAGGGAATAATGCCCTCAAACGGCTCGGTATAAGTGGCTTTGGCGTCGTCGGCATCGTCTTGCGTGATGCCGTGGAGCAGGCGCTTGAGCAGCTCGGGGTCCAGCTTTTCGATGGCGGTGTTGAGGCTGGCCTTGTGCTTTTTGAGGATGAGCTGGAGCTGCTGGAAAATCCAGATGTCGCGGTACTCGCCGAGCGGGGCAATGGCCCCGCGGCTGATGCTCAGCTTAGGGTCGGGGATAACGGTTTCTTCCGTAATCTGCTGCACCTCGCCCATGCCGGCACAGTGCGGGCACGCGCCATAGGGCGAATTGAAACTGAACGTGTTAGGCGCTGGGTCATCGTAGGCAATACCCGTTTCGGGGTCCATGAGGAAGCGCGAGAAAAACTGCGGTTTGCCCTTTTCGCCTTTCGCGTCGGGGTCGAGCACCAGCATGGTGCCCTTGCCGTGCGTCATGGCGTTTTGCACCGAGCCCGAGAGGCGGAAACGGTCTTCCTCCTTCACCACGAGCCGGTCAATCACGATTTCGATGTCGTGAATTTTGTAGCGGTCCACCTGCATTTTAGGCGTGATGTCGAGCAGTTCGCCATCGACGCGCACTTTGGTGAAACCCAGCTTCGCAATCTTTTGAAAATCTTCGCGGTAATGGCCTTTCCTACCCTTCACCACCGGGGCGAGCACGATAAGCTTTTTGCCATCGTAGTGCCGCAGAATGTAGTTGATAATCTGGTCGTCGCTCTGCCGAATCATCTTCTTGCCCGTGGCGTAGCTGTAGGCTTCGGCCGTGCGGGCGTAGAGTAGGCGCAGAAAGTCGTAAATCTCGGTGATGGTGCCCACCGTCGAGCGTGGGTTGCGCGAGGTGGTTTTCTGCTCAATCGAGATAACCGGCGACAACCCTTCGATTTTATCGACGTTCGGCCGCTCCAGCCCGCCCATGAAGGAGCGCGCGTAGGCCGAAAACGTCTCCATGTACCGCCGCTGCCCTTCGGCGTAAATGGTATCGAAGGCCAAACTCGACTTGCCCGAGCCCGAAATACCCGTGAACACGACCAGCTTGCCCCGCGGAATCTTCACCGACACATTTTTTAGGTTGTGCTCGCGGGCCCCATACACCTCAATGTAGGGCGCCTCGGCTTCGGCCCCCTGGGGCTGGCCGTGGCCGGCCGGCGCGAGGGGGGGTAGGGTAGTAGGCGTGTCGTGCTGGGTGGCCACGGCCAAGCCAGCGGGTGCGGGCTGGCGGCCCACCGGCAGGTTGTGCTGCTTGTCGGGCGTCTGCTGCTCAGCTACTTCTAGCAGCTCGGTAGCGGTGGTAGCGGTCAGGATTTCGGCCGCGTTACCGGCCAGTGAAGCAGCTTTTTTAGGGGCTGCCTTGGGGTTTTTCGGAGCGGGAGCCACGGGAGCGGTAGCCGTTTTTTTAGCCATGCGGGCAAATCAGAGGAACAAGCAAAGGTACGGGAACGACCAGGCGAGGGCTAAGCAACAACCGAAATTATCGCTCGCCGCCTGGCCGTGGGCCGACTGACACTAACAAGCTTAGCCGGTGAATGGTGCGGTGCGGCGTGATTTCTCTTTCTTTGCCAGGCAAGCCGGCCGGGGCGTTGCGTTTTTTCTCTACCTAAAATCCACTCGTTATGCTTGCCCCTTTTTACCGCTCCTTTCGGCGGCTATTGTTGAGCGCCGGGCTGCTGCTGGGCACCCAGGCCGCCTTTGCCCAAGCTAGCGCGGCGCTACCGCACGGCTATGATTTTCTGACGATTACGATTGTTAAATCGCCCTACAAAGCCGATTGCCGCATGTTGCTGACGCCGGCCTTCCAAGGAAAAACCGAAGTGAAGCTGGAAGAGGAGTTCACGCTGGCGGCCGACAAGTACCGCGAAAACCTACACCGTAATACCCTACTGCTCAACCAGACGCTGAGCGACTTGTCGGTAGCGGGTTGGGAATTAGTCGAAACCCATGCCGCACCAGAAGGGCCGCCGCCCGTGGCCACCGTTACGCGCTACCTGCTGCGCAAGGCTAAAAGCTGAGTTATTGCGTATACGGCCGCACTAACCTCAACTGGTACTTGGCACCGTCCTTGCCAAGGGTAAGCAACACCCTTTCATTCTTTCCCATGAACTTGCTTCAAAAAACGGCCACCCTCGGGGCTTTTAGCCTGCTGGCTTTTGCTGCGGCTCCCGCCTACGCCCAGGTAAATATCAATATCAACACGGCGCCGCCGGTGGTGGTAGGCGCCCCGTCCAATGCGCAGTACTACTACATTCCGGAGGCTAACGCTTACTATGATGTGCCGGCCCGGCGCTACCTCGTGCAGCGCAACGGCAAGTGGGCGCGCTACGAGCACTTAGAGGGCTACGATTCGCGCAATTTCCATCCGCAGTACATCGACTACCGCGGCGACTCGCCCTGGACGTACAACCGCGGCGGCAACCCCCACGGCCTACCCCCCGGCCAGGCCAAGAAGCTCTATGGCAAAGGCTACAAAAACGACAAGCATGATAAGCACGACGACCACGGCAAAGGCCACGGCCACCGCTAGCCGCCAGCAACTATCCTCAAAAGCGCCCTGCGGGGCGCTTTTTTTGTGCCTGGCCGGGTAGCCGAGGGTAGGGAAATTATTGGTCGAGGAAGGTGGCGGGCTGGTCCGCACAATGCGCCTGTTTATCGACCCAGGGCTAAGGCGGGCATCCATTTTGCCCAGCGGTCGGTATCCTGTTCATCCTCTTTCCCCTTTTGCCATGAACTACCGCCCACAGCTTTTTGCCTTTGTATTTGGTGCTTTTGCCGCCTTGGCCGCCCCAGCTGCCCACGCCCAAGTGGGAGTTAATATCCAAATTGGCCACCCGGCCTGGGGGCCCGCCGTGCCGCAGGGCGCCCAGTACTACTACGTGCCCGAAATAGATGGCTACTACGACCTAGCCGCCCGCAACTATATTGTGCAGCGCAACGGCCGCTGGAGCCGCTTCAACAACATTCCGGGCTACAACCCGGCCAACTTCCACCCGGTGGTGGTGGACTACCGGGGCCGCCAGCCCTGGGCCCAGTACCAAGACCACCACGCCCGCTACTACCGCCCGGTGGTAGTGCGGGGCCGCAACGACAACCGCGGCCCGGGCCGCAATGGCCACGGCCGGCGCTAGCCTACCCCCGCCTTGCTTGCCGAAGCCTCGTCCGTTGGGCGGGGCTTTTGCATGAGCCACCGTTAAATAAACTTTCGTCGGCACATTAAGCGGCCCGGCACGTAAACTTGGTTCTTCTATCGACTAGGGCCTAAACCCGGCACTCTACTTGCCTAGTAGATAGGCAGACAATCTTACTTCTCTTTCTGCCTTCGTCATGAAATTTCACGTTCGTTTTCTTGCTTTCGCGCTGGGCACTGGCCTGGCGTTTGCAGCCCCTACGGCTGCCCAGGCGCAGGTAGGCATCAACCTCAACATTGGCCTGCCTGCGTGGGGGCCCGCCGTGCCGCAAGGCACGCAGTACTACTACATTCCCGAAATTGATGGCTATTACGACATCTACAACGGCGTGTACATCGTTTTTGATGGGGCGCAGTGGATACAAATGCCCTACATCGACGGCTACGACCCCTACTACTTTCACCCAGTACCCGTGAGCTATGTGGGCGCGCAGCCCTGGCTCTACATCAGCAGCTACCGCTCGCGCTACCCGCAGTACGTGACCGGCTACCGGCGCGGCGGCTTCGGCGGCTATGGCGGCCACTACGACCACGACTACGGCTCGGGCCGGGTGTATGGCTACGACCGGGGCGGCAACAGCGGCCGCGGCTACGACTACAACCGGGGCAACAATGGGCCCCGCGGTGGCTTCAACGGGGGCAATAACAACGGCGGCCGCGGCTATGGCGGCGGCCAGCCCAACAGTGGCGGCGGCCGGGGCGGCTTCAGCGGGGGCAACCCGGGCGGCGGGCTCCCAGGGCGCGGCACCATCGGCAACGGCATTCCTGGCGGCCAGGGAAACCCCGGCCGGGGCAGTATGGGCGGCGGCAACCCGGGCGGCATGGGCGGCCAGCGCGGAGGCGGTGGGCAGCCCGGCGGCGGTGGGCAGCCCGGCGGCGGTAACCCTGGCGGGATGGGTGGCGGCCAGCGGGGAGGCGGCCAGCCAGGCGGGGGCCAGCCCGGTGGAGGCGGCGGCAATGGGGGCGGCCGGCGCGGAGGCCGCTAGCCAGTTACTAGCTTCCTAACAAGGAGGGCCCGTTAGCGCTGCGCTAACGGGCCCTCCTTGTTAGGAAGCTAGTAGTGCCTTAATAACTTGATAGGCTGGTTTTTCACTCTACAACGCCGCCCACTGCATTCCCTCGTGCAGCGCGGCGGGGGTAGGCAGCCGGCCTTGGCCCAACAGCTCAGCCAGGTAAATCATATCGGCATCGCGGTTCATGCTGGCGGCGGCTACTATTTGTTCGTCAAGCACATAGAAGGCCATAAAATCTTGCTTGGCCACGTCGCCGTGGTAAATAATTTCGTCCCAGCGCTCGGCGTGGCCGGCGTAGCGCAGGCTTTTGCCGTACTGCTGCGTCCAGAAAAACGGCGCGGCTACGAATTTTTCCTGCTTACCTAGCATGTTGCGGGCCGCCACCCGGCCGTGCTGCTGAGCCACGCGCCAGTGCTCGATGCGCGTAAGCTGGCCGGTAGCCGCCAGCGGAAAACGAGCAATATCGCCGGCCGCGTACACATGGGGCGCGGCTTGCAAATAGGCATCCACAACCAGGCCACCGTCTTTCTCCAACTGAAAAGCAGCCTGCAAAAAATCGGTGGCCGGGCGCACGCCCACGCCCAGAACCACCACATCGGCGGGCAGCAGGCGGCCCGATTTAAGCTGCACGCCCGTTACGTGGCCAGCCGCGCCGAGCAGGGCCGTTACTTCAGCTTCGACCTCAAAGCCTACCCCCTTCTCTTGGTGCAAGGCCTGGAACATGGCCCCGATTTCGGGCCCCAGCACCCGCTGAAAAGGCACTTTTTCCTGGGCTATTACCGTCACATGGCGGCCTTCGCTGAGGAGGCTGCTGGCAGCTTCCATGCCGATAAAGCTGCTGCCGATAATGACGACTTGCTTGGCATCTTTAGTGGCCGCTAGCAACGCATCGGCATCGGCTTGGGTGCGCAGGGGCAGCACGCCTGGCAAGTCGTGGCCGGGTAGCTTAGGTAGCAAGTTGGGGGTGCCGCCAGGGGCTAGCAGCAGTTGGTCGTAGTGCAGCGGAGGGCGGTTCTCAAACGTCACTTCGCGCTTGGCTAAGTCGAGGCCAGTGGCGCGGGCAGCAAGCAGTAGCTCAACAGTATGCCGCTCGTAAAAACCGTGGGTGCGCAGCGGCATGGCGGCTGGCTTCGCCTTGCCGGCTAAGTACGCTTTGCTGAGCTTCGTGCGGTCGTAGGGCACGGCATCTTCGGCCGATACTACCACTATGCGCCCACCGAAGCCTTCCTGGCGCAGCGTTTGGGCGGCAAAAGCCCCGGCCGCACCCCCGCCAATAAGCACAAACGTGCGCTCATCCGCGGGGCTGGCAGCTTCTAGGGGGGGTAGGGTGCCGCCTACCTCGGCGGTGGGGGTAGCATTAGGGTCGGCGGGGCGGTCGGCGGCCGGCGGCACCTGCACCCAAATGCGGTTATCGGCCTCGCGCACGGCAAAAGCCGGCAGGTCGTCGAGCGCCGGGGGCTCGCACAGCGTGCCGTCGGCCACCTGAAAGCAGGCGTGGTGCCAGGGGCAGATGATGCGGCCCTCCACCAGCTTGCCTTTGGCGAGCGGGGCGCCGTAGTGCGGGCAGCGCGCCGCAAAGGCGTGCACCTGCCCTTGGTGCCGGGCCAGCAGCACCTCGGGCCCGTTGTCAGGGGTAGGGAAGGCGCACAGCTCGCCTTCGGGCAGGCTGGCAGAGTCGGTGAGGTCGATTTCAGGGAGCATGGGCGGGCAGGAAATAAGGAGTGGCTACCGCGGCCAACAAGGTTACGGTAGTACAAATTAGCGCCAATTAACAGCCATAAAAAAAGCACCCTGGCTAGGGTGCTTTTTTTGTGTAAGTCAGTGGTGGGCAGGCCTAAAACTCGGCGTTTTTGGGGAAGCGCGGGAACGGAATCACGTCGCGGATGTTGGTCATGCCCGTTACAAACAGCACGAGGCGTTCGAAGCCCAGGCCGAAACCGGCGTGCGGCGCGGTGCCGAAGCGGCGCGTGTCGAGGTACCACCACAGCTCGTCTTCGGGCACGTTCATTTCCTGCATCCGGGTTTGGAGCTTCGCCAAGTCTTCTTCGCGCTGCGAGCCCCCGATGATTTCGCCAATGCCCGGAAACAGCACGTCCATCGCCCGCACGGTGCGGCCGTCGTCGTCGAGCTTCATGTAGAAGGCTTTGATTTCCTTGGGGTAGTTGGTGAGAATAACCGGCTTTTTGAAGTGCTTCTCCACCAGGTAGCGCTCGTGCTCGCTCTGCAAGTCGGTGCCCCAATCAACGGGAAACTCGAATTTCTTTTTAGCCGATTTCAAAATTTCCACCGCCTCGGTATAAGTGAGGCGCTGAAACTCGTTGGTCGTCACGAAGCTGAGGCGCGCCAGCAGTTCCTTGTCGTAGGTATCGTTGAGGAATTGCAGGTCGTCGGCGCAGTGCTCCAGGGCGTACTTCACCAGGCTTTGGAGGAAATCCTCGGCCAGGTCCATGTTGTCGGCCAGGTCGTTGAAGGCCACTTCGGGCTCAATCATCCAGAACTCAGCCAGGTGGCGGGCGGTGTTCGAGTTTTCGGCCCGGAAAGTGGGGCCAAAGGTATAAACACTTCCCAAGGCCATGGCCGCCAGCTCGCCTTCAAGCTGCCCACTCACGGTGAGGTTGGTTTGCTTGCCAAAAAAGTCCTCCGAAAAGTCTACCGAACCGTCTTCGGTGCGGGGCGGGTGCTCGGGGGGTAGGGTCGTGACGCGGAACATCTGGCCCGCGCCTTCGGCATCGGAACCCGTGATGATGGGCGTGTGCACGTAGTAAAACCCGTGGCGGTTGAAGTAGTCGTGGATGGCAAACGCCAGCGCGTGCCGAATGCGCAGCACCGCCCCAAAGGTGTTGGTGCGGGGGCGCAAATGCGCGATTTCGCGCAGGTGCTCCAGCGAGGTAGCCTTCTTTTGGAGGGGGTAGGCTTCGGGGTCGGCCGTGCCAAGCACCGTTATTTCGGTAGCTTGAATTTCAACCGCTTGGCCCTTGCCTTGCGAGGCCACCAACTGGCCGCGCACGGCCAAGCAGGCGCCGGTCGTAATTTCCTTCAGGCTATCTTCGGGAAACTTCTCGGCGTCGGCCACTACTTGCAGCGTGTGGATGGTGGAGCCATCGTTGAGGGCAATAAACTGCACATATTTGTTGCCCCGGCGGGTGCGCACCCACGCTTTTACCAGCACTTCGCGGTTGAGGTCGGTACTTTTGAGGAGGTCTTGAATGCGGGTGCGGCGGAGCTGGTCGGCAGGCATAATGGGTACACAAAAGGCAGTGGAGCCCGCAAAGGTAAAGCCGCCGCTGGGGCACTAGCCGCCTGTTGGCGCTAACCCCAGTAGGAAATTGCCAGTATTACGCTACGACCAAACGCCTCTTTCCTCCGTACTTCTCTTTCCGTCCCGGCTCGCTGGCCTTTTTTCTCTCTGCCCTACCCCTATGCAACGCCTCGACCTTAAGCAGCTTCTTTCCCAGCGCCTCTCGCCTCAGCAAATCCAGTTTATCAAATTGTTGCAGATTCCAACGGCCGAGCTGGAAACGCGCATCAAAGAGGAAATGGAAGTTAACCCAGCCCTCGAAGAAGGCGATAGCGACGATGCCGACGAGCGCGACGACAGCGCCGACGACACCCCCGAAGCCGACGACCCCAACGATTCGCTCGACAGCGACGATAGCACGCTGGATGAGGATTTTAGCAGCGGCGAACCGGCCGATGACAGCAGCGGCCCCGACGACTACGCCGACGAGCGCCCCGAGCCCGCCGCCGAGCCCGAAGCCCTGGGCATCGACAACGATAACCACGAAATCGACATCAGCGACTACGTCAACGACGACGAAATAGCGGGCTATAAAATGCAGGGCGACGGCCCCGGCGACGAGGAAGAGCGCGACATGCCGCTGGCCGACACCAGCGGCTCGCTGCAAGATTCGCTGCTCGACCAGCTGCACTTTGCGCAGCTCGACGAGCGCCAGCAGGCCATTGGCGAGCAGCTAGTAGGCTCCATCGACAGCGATGGTTACATCCGGCGCGACCTGGCGGCCATTGCCAACGACTTGGCCTTCAGCCAGAACCTTGAAGTGAGCGAGCCTGAGATTGAGGCCGTGCTGCACGTCATTCAGCAGTTTGACCCGCCGGGCATTGCCGCCCGCGACCTGCCCGAGTGCCTGCTTTTGCAACTAGAGCGCCGCCCGCAGGACGAATCGACGCAGAATGCTGAACGCATTCTCACTGAGACATTTGAGGAGTTCACCAAGAAGCATTACCAGCGCATTCAGCAGAAGCTTGATTTAGAAGATGATGAGCTGAAGGAAGCCGTGGCCGTTATTCTGCGCCTCAACCCCAAGCCGGGGGGTAGCGGCCCCGTAAGCGGCGGCCGCGGCAGCGGCGGCGGGGCGCAATACCTGATGCCCGACTTTATTTTGGCCAACGACAACGGCGAGCTGAGCCTGACCCTGAACGCCCGCAATGCCCCCGAGCTACGCGTGAGCCGCGACTACCGCGAAATGCTCCAGACCTACGACAAGGCGGCCAAAAAGGACCAGAAAATGAAGGAGGCCGTCACCTTCGTGAAGCAGAAGCTGGACTCGGCCAAGTGGTTTATCGACGCCATCCGGCAGCGGCAGAACACGCTGCTGCGCACGATGTCGGCCATTGTGGAGCGCCAGCGCGAGTTCTTCCTCACCGGCGACGACTCGAAGCTGCGGCCCATGATTCTCAAGGACATTGCCCAGCAAATTGGCATGGACATCTCGACCGTGAGCCGGGTGGCCAACTCCAAATCCATCCAGACCGAGCACGGTATTTATCCGCTCAAATTCTTTTTCTCGGAAGGTATTGCCACCGATTCGGGCGAGGACGCCAGCAGCCGCGAGGTGAAGAGCATTCTGCGCGACCTCATCGGCAATGAGAAGAAAGACCACCCGCTGAGCGACGATAAGCTTGAGAAAATGCTGAACGCCCGCGGCTACAACATTGCCCGGCGCACGGTGGCCAAGTACCGCGAGCAACTCAATATTCCGGTGGCTCGGCTGCGCAAGGAATTGTAGCGCGCCCTACCCCCTAAAACAAAACCCGCCTCTCCACGTCTAGCTGGGGAAGCGGGTTTTGTTTTAGCTTTATGTAGTATGGCTCAACGGATTATTATCACGGGCGCCACCGGCATGGTGGGCGAGGGCGTTTTACTTACCTGCCTGGCACAGCCCGACGTAGAGGCTGTGCTCAGTGTAAGCCGCCGGCCTAGCGGCCACTCGCACCCCAAGCTCAACGAGCTACTGGTGCCCGATTTTTTCGATTTAACGGGCGTTGAAGACGAGTTGGTGGGCTACACGGCCTGCTATTTCTGCGCGGGCGTGTCGGCCGTGGGCATGGGCGAAGCCGACTACATCCGCGCTACGCACGACTTGACGCTGCACTTCGCCCAAACCCTGGCGCGGCTCAACCCGAAAATGAGCTTCAGCTACATATCAGGCGCCGGCACCGACAGCCACGAAAAAAGCCGCCAGATGTGGGCCCGCGTGAAAGGGCGCACCGAGAACGAGCTGTTGCAGCTGCCGTTTCGGGCGACGTATATGTTTCGGCCCGGCTTTTTGAAGCCCGTTAACGGTCAAAAGCACATCTTGCCGCTCTACCGCTGGATTGGCTGGCTCTACCCCGTGTTGCGGCGGGTAGCGCCAGGCACGGCATGCTCGCTCGGCGAGCTAGGGTTGGCCATGCTCCACGTGAGCCAGCTCGGGTACAGCAAGCCAGTGCTCGATGTGAAGGACATTGTGCGGCTGGCTAAGCCAGCCTAAGCCGCCAAGCCGGGGGTAGGGCGCCAACACGCTCATTTTACGCTTGCTCGGCCAACCGCAGCAGCACCTCTTGGTAGGGCCGGCCTAGTACCCGCGCCTTCAGCCAAGCGTAGAAGCTGAGGACTTGTAAGTCTTCGTGCTCTTCGGATAAAAACGCCGGAATACGGGCCACGCGCGCCGCAAAATCGGGCTGCGTGGCCACGGCTGGGTCGTTGATGATTTCGTGCACCAAGGCCAGGTAATGCAGCACCGAGCGGTAGGGGCCGCCCACCGGCGCGGCGGGCAGCTCGGCCGTGGCCTCGGTGGCCGGAAACTGCTCGTGCAGGCGGCGCTCGATGGTGCGCAGGCGGGCTAGGGCGTGGTCGGGGTTGCCGAGCTCCAGCTGAATCAGCATCTCGCCGAGGTTGTGGTTGAGGAGCCACTCCAGGCCCAAGTTTTGCTCCAGCCAGTGGTCGGTGCGGTCGAGGCTGATAAGGGTATGGTTGGCTTTAGAGAAATTGCCCTCGGTAAAATAATGAAACGTAAGCTGCAAGCGCGCCGTGAGCTGGTCGGCGGGCAGCAGCGCGGGCTCGTTGCGCAAAATTTTCTCTAAAATGCTGATGCTATCGCGGTTGCGCCGCAAGAAAGCATAGTTGGCCGCCAGCAGCAACGTAAAGCGTGGCCCTACATCGGCAAACTGCCGGCTGGGCGCGGCGGCCAGCACCGCCAGCCCCTGCTCGAGGTAGGCCACCGACTCGGCAAAGCGCCGCGAGCGGTACAGCGCGTGGGCCAGCATGTAGAGCAGCCGCAGCTGGTAGCCGCGGTGGGCGGGCGCGAAGCCGTGGCGGCGCGCCATTAGCCCATAGCAGCGCTCGATGAAGGGCGCAAACGTGGTAAAATCGCCGCGCACCAGCATGGCGTGGCGCGTAATGCTCATGAGGCGGCACAGTAGCGAAGGCGAGCGCGCAAAGGCTTCCTGCAAGTCATACTCAACCACTATGTCGCGCACAATGGCATCGGCGGGCACGGCGCCCCTGCCGCGCAGCCGCGCTTGGCGCAGGCGCTGGCGCAGCAGGCTGTCGGCAATGCTGGCGCGCTCCTCCTCATCGGCCGCTTTTTTGTTGCGCGTGCGGCGCTCGATGATGGCGTCGAGCGGCTCGGCGTGCGGCAGGTGCGCGTATTGTATCTGGAGGTTGTACACCGCATTCAGCGGCTCGTACTGCTCGTTGTCTTGGGCTAGTTTTTCGGCTTTGCGCAGCAGGTTCCAGGCTAGGCGCGGCACGCCGGCCCCAAATAGGTACTGCGCCAGCGTAAGCTGCCCGCGCACCGAGGTGGCAGCCGTGGCATCGTACTGGCGCTGGCGCAGCAGCAGGTAATCAGTAAGATAGCGCAGCAGACGCTTGCGCAGGGCATAGTAGGCGGTGGGGTTGGGCTCGGCGGGGTAAAGCTTGCCGATGAGCTCCTCGGAACGGTATTCTTTGGCGTGCAGCAGTAGTTCGAGCAGGCGCAAATCTTGGCGGCCCGTGGCCTTGCGGCGCTGCCACTGAATAAACTGGGCGAGGTCGCGGCGGTCGTCGGGGGGTAGGGTTTGGAGCGTCAGGCGCAGGTCGTCCATTACGAGGAAGGGGGTAGGCGTTGGGGCTAAAGTAAGCACGCTAACCGACAGAAAGCCGGGCGTATAAACCTCCTCCTTCCTACCCCCGTATAAGCTCCACAACCCACCCTTTCCGATTTTCACTCATGGACATCAACGATAATAAGGTCAACGACCAAACCGAGCTGCAAGCTCGCGGTAACTGGAACGAAATCAAAGGAGCTGCCAAGCAGAAGTGGGGCAACCTCACCGACGACGACCTAACCTACGCCGAAGGCAAGCAGGACGAGTGGTTTGGCAACTTGCAAGAAAAAACTGGTCACGCCATCGACGATATCAAAAGCTGGTTTCACAACACGTTCAGCTCGGATGCCGACACGAATACTACCAACCAGAACCGTAGCTAACCTCTAGCTGCCTATAATGCTGGAAAAGGCCCCACTCCTACCCTGGAGTGGGGCCTTTTTGTTGATTTATTCTCATTACCTATTGGCTAGCAATCAATTATCCCCACAGGTCGGCAGCTACACGGTAGGTGTTGGCGTGGGCCTCCACAATGTCGGCGATGCGCTCGGAGTAGCCGCCGCCCATGCACACCACCACGGGCAGGCCGCGCTGGTGGCAGGCGCCGAGCACGAGCTCGTCGCGCTGGCGGCAGCCGGCACGCGTGAGAGCGAGGTGGCCGAGCTTATCGGTAGCCAGCACATCGACGCCGCTGAGGTAGAACACAAAATCGGGGCGCACCTGCTCGTCGAGCAGGCGCGGCAGCGTATCGGCCAGCAGCGCCAGGTAGGCGGCATCGGTGGTGCCGTCGGGCAGGGGTAGGTCGAGGTCCGACACCTCCTTGCGGCCCGGAAAGTTGCGGGCGCCGTGCATCGAGAAGGTAAACACCCGCGGCTCGTGCCGAAAAATAGCCGCCGTGCCATTGCCCTGGTGCACATCGAGGTCGATGATGAGAATCTGGCGCACCCGCACCGGCTCGTGGGCCAGCAGCCAGTTGGCGGCCACTGCCTGGTCATTAAGCAAGCAAAATCCCTCGGGCCGCCCGGCAAATGCGTGGTGCGTGCCGCCCGCAATATTGAGCGCTACCCCCGCCCCCGCCAGCACCCGCTGCGCGCAGCCAATGGTGCCGCCCAGCAGCGTGATTTCGCGGTCGGCCAGCGCCGCCGACCACGGAAAGCCGCTGGCCCGCTCCTCCTGCCGCGTGAGCTGGCCGTGCAACAGGCGGTGCAGGTAGTCGGCCTCGTGGGTGCGCAGCACCTCGGCCAGCGGCGGGGGGGTAGGGATGAAAAAGTCGCTGGCTGTGGCCGTGCCCTCGTGCAGCAATTGCTCGGGCAGCAGCTCGTATTTCAGCATGGGGAAGCGGTGGCCGGGGGGTAGGGGCAAGAGGTAGTTTGGGGCAAACGCAATCGTCATTAGTTAACCACCTACGGGCGTCGAAATAAAATAAAACCAATAAAAGCCCTACTAGTACGTTTACACAATCGGCCGCCGATAACCTGGCTGGTTATTCATCGTGGCTAAGTAGGCAGTGGTCGAATAACTAAGCGATTAGGGCGAAATAAAAATCCAGTTTGCGCGGCGCGCCGTACCTTTAACTCTCCGCTTCATTCATTTATCATTCTTCCCACCTTTTTATCTCCTCTTAGCAATGGCTTCTCCCCATTTCTCTGTTGGTCAACACGCTTCCTCCCCAGAACGCCGCTATCGACGCTCCGCCTTCAACGGGGCCAAGCAATTAGAAGCCGCCGGAGCTAAACACCGCCGCGTATTATGGATAATGGGGCTATTAACCGTGGCGCTGGTTGGGGCGCTGGTGGTAGTGGCCGTGCACTTGGCGGGCGGCCCCAAGTAGCGCCAGCGCGGACAGGCGCTTACTCGTCGAGCAGGTTGCCGAAGATGCCGCCCAGCACCGTTCCGCTTTCCTTCTTGGCATTGCCACCCCACGGCGCCAGGGCCTGGATGAGCTTCTTAACGGGCATCGACTGAATCCAGACGCGGCCCGTGCCGCGCAGGGTGGCTAGCAGCAGGCCTTCGCCCCCGAATATCATCGACTTGAGGCCACCGGCGCGGGCTACGCTGAACTCGATGCTCGGCTCGAAAGCCACTACGCAGCCGGTATCGACGCGTAGCAGCTCGTTGTGGAGGTGCTTCTCGATGATGGTGCCGCCGGCGTGCACAAAGGCTTTGCCGTCGCCAGTCAGCTTTTGCAGAATAAAGCCCTCGCCGCCAAACAGCCCGGCCCCCAGCTTCTGGTTGAAGTGCAGGCTAATCTGGGTGCCGCGCGCCGCCGCCAAAAAGCCATCTTTCTGCACAATGAGGCCGGCTGGCATCGTGCCCAAGTCGATGGGGATAATAGTGCCGGGGTAGGGTGCCGAAAAGGCCACGCGGCTTTTGCCATAGCTGCCGCGGTGCGTAAAGTGCGTCAAAAACAAGCTCTCGCCGGTAATAAGACGGGTGCCGGCCGAAAACAGCTTGCCCAAGATGCTCTGGTCGGGAGACGAGCCGTCGCCCATCTTGGTTTCAAACGCGATGGCCTCGTCCATGTACACCATCGCGCCGGCCTCGGCAATAACGGTTTCCTGGGGGTCGAGCTCCACTTCGAGCACTTGGATATCGGAGCCAAGAATACGGTAGTCAACGTCGTGCGAGCGCATGGTTGGGCAAGGGGGTAGGGTGAGGCGCAAATGTAGGCGCGCGGTCAAATTTGCCCCCTACGCGTATACTTGCGGCCGGCAATCTACCGTTGTTGCTCAGCCCGTTACTCGTCTTTTATCCGCCCGTATGCGCGTTCTGTTGTTTGTTCTGCTCGGGCTGGTAGCCACTGCCTGCGTCACCTCGCAGCCCCGCGTAGCCAACAGCCCGCGCGGGTTTTGGCACACCAACCGCCTTGACCGGCGCGGCGACCCCATTGGCCGTTGGAACGTGTATTATGATTCGGCCCACGCCCGGCCTTTTACGCAAGGCCGCTACCGCCACGGGCGAGCGGTAGGCCGTTGGCGCTACTACTCGCCCGTAGGCGGGCTGGTGCGGCAGGAACGCTACCGCCGCCACGGCCTCAACGACATTACCTACTACCATCCCAATGGCCACATAGCGCGCCAGGGCCACGCCCGCGTGGTCGACGAGCCCGATGGCTTACACTTCTATTGGTTTGGCGAGTGGCTGAACTACTCCGAAACCGGCGCCTTGCAAAAAGTTGAAACCTACCAAAACGGCCGGCTAATTGGCACCCGCCGCGTGCAGGACATTTAAGGGCTTCGGCCAGCTAGCAGTCGGGGCAAGGGCAGGTAGGCACTCTGCCCTTGCCCCGACTATCGGCCTACCCCGCTCCTATTCGGGCAGCTCGCGGCGAGTTTCGGCGGCTTCGTCGGCGTCGTCGCCCACGTTTTTCTTGCGCTTCGCCTCGCGGCTGGTGCGCTTCATAAAGTCCTCGTCGGTTTCTTCGGGCTCCTCGGGGCCTTCTACCTGGTCAAAATCGTCGTCTTCGCGGGCCAGGCGGGCCGCCTCGGCGGCGCTAGCAGCCTTAGCTTCTTCGCCAAACTGGCCCTCGCGGTTCACGATTTTTTTGTCGCGCACGTGGCGCCCCAGAAACTGATTTATTTGCTCGATGGAGTAATTGGAAGTGA
Organism: Hymenobacter ginkgonis; assembly: GCF_009755225.1. Lineage (GTDB taxonomy): Bacteria > Bacteroidota > Bacteroidia > Cytophagales > Hymenobacteraceae > Hymenobacter > Hymenobacter ginkgonis. Next base: position 520,061 of record NZ_WQKZ01000002.1, on the reverse strand, counting down.
TTTCGCCCAGCGGATTCACGCCGATTTCAAATCCTTCCAGCTCCTTGTGCACGCGGGCTTTCTTATCCGGGTCGGGAGTAGTTTTTTTCGGTTTAACGGGTTTCTTAGCCATAAGAATAGAAATCGATGAGCAAGAAGCAAGGTTAGCTATTACGCAAAAGGCCGCGCCGTAGTGCATACGGCGCGGCCTTAGGCTGGGGTTTCTTTTGGGCCGCTTGGCGGCGGCCAGCAAGCGGCTTTTAGGGCTGGCTAGCCCAGGCGCTCGATAGCTGCGCGCAGGCGCTGCGCCACTTCGCCGGTGCCGAGGATGGCCAGCGTCTCAAACAAGTCGGGGCCGGCAGCGGCGCCCGTAGCGGCCACGCGCAGGGCTTGCAGCACCTGGCCTGGCTTCATACCCTGGTCTTCCACCGTTTGGGTGAAAATAGCCTTCAGCACTTCGGCATTGGCGCTGGGCTCGGAGTTGTCGGGTAGGGCATCGGCGTAGGCGCTTAGCACGGCCGCCACCTGCGGGTTCCATTTCTTGGCTACTACTTGCTCGTCGTAAGTAGTTGGGGCTTCGAAGAAATACTTCGCTTCCTGCCAGAAATCCTGCGGAAAGCTCACGCGCTCCTTCATCACGCCTACTATCTGCTCGGCTTTTTCTTGGGTGCAGGCAATGCCGTGTTCGTTCAGCGCCGTGAGCAGGTAGGGCGCCAGCTCGGCATCAGACTTAGCACGCAGGTAGTGCTCGTTGAACCACTTCACCTTATTCTGGTCGAATTTGGCGGGCGACTTGCTCACGCGGTCAATTGAGAAGGCCTCAATCAGTTCCTGCATCGAGAAAATTTCCTGCGCCGTGCCGGGGTTCCAGCCCAAAAAGGCCAGGAAGTTGACCAGCGCTTCGGGCAGGTAGCCTTCTTCACGGTACCCTTTACTGAGGGTCGGCTCACCGGTTTCGGCATCGGTGCCGCGCCACTCCAACGCAAATACTGGGAAGCCTAAGCGGTCGCCGTCGCGCTTACTGAGCTTACCCGTGCCGTCGGGCTTCAAGAGCAGGGGTAGGTGGGCAAACTGCGGCATGGTCTTCTCCCAGCCCAGGTAGCGGTACAGCAGCACGTGTAGCGGCGCCGAGGGCAACCACTCCTCACCCCGAATAACGTGCGAAATGTCCATCAAATGGTCATCCACGATGTTGGCGAGGTGGTACGTCGGCATGCCGTCCGACTTCATCAGCACCTTGTCGTCGATGGCGCTCGAGTGCACCACGACCCAGCCCCGAATCATGTCCTGGAAGCGCACCTCTTCCTTACGCGGCACCTTTAGGCGAATCACGTAGGGCGTGTCGCTAGCCAGCAGGGCCTTCACCTCGTCCTCGGGCAGCGTGAGCGAATTGCGCATCTGGGCCCGCGTAATGGAGTTGTACTGCGGGTTGGGCACTTTGGCGGCTTGCAGGCGCTCGCGCATCACATCGAGCTCCTCAGGCGTGTCGAAGGCGTAGTACGCATAGCCATCGCGGATGAGCTGGTCGGCATACTCGCGGTACATGGGCTTGCGCTCGCTCTGGCGGTAGGGTGCGTGCGGGCCGCCCTTCCAGGGGCTTTCGTCGAGCTCAATGCCCACCCACTCCAGGCTCTCGCGGATGTAGTCTTCGGCGCCGGGCACAAACCGATTTTGGTCGGTGTCCTCGATGCGCAAAATCATGGTGCCACCCAGCTTGCGGGCCAGCAAATAGTTGTACAGCGCCGTGCGCACGCCACCAATGTGCAGCGGGCCAGTAGGCGAGGGTGCAAAGCGCACCCGAACGGGTCGGTCAGTCATTACCAAAAAGGCGCGTTCCGCTAGCTGCGCAACGCCCCACAAAGGTACGGCGCATCAGGCAGGTGGTTTCCTACCCCCACCCCGAGGCTGCAGGCGAACCGCGCCCGCGGTAGCGCAAGTCACCGCCCAAGCCCCACCGGCGCCCTGCCGCACCGAATGGCCCACACCACCGCGGGCCCCAGCGGTTAATTCAGGTCAGAAAAATGTAGTGGATGTGGGGATTGCTAAAAGGCAGCGCCACCACTACCAGGCCAATAAGCAGTAAAACAAGCTCAAGCTCTCTCCTAAAACAGGGGGTAGGCGCCTCGGTGCGCCTACCCCCTGCTGATGCCGAAACCGGCCAGTTTGTACACACCGGCTTAGCCGACGGCGATGCAGGAAATCTCTACTTGCACATCGCGTGGCAGGCGGCTCACCTCCACCGTTTCGCGGGCGGGCGCAGTGGCTTCGCCGAAATACGCACCGTATATCTGGTTGATAGTCGCGAAGTTACCTAAGTCTTTCACGAAAATAGAGCACTTCACGACGTCGGTGAGGGCGAGGTCGGCGGCAGCCAGCACGGCCGTCAGGTTCTTAAGCACTTGGTGCGTTTGGGCGCTTACGTCGCCTTCGCCCACAAGCTGACCGCTCGCATCGAGCGGTATCTGGCCCGATACGTACACGGTGTTGCCGGCGCGCACGGCCTGCGAGTAAGGCCCAATGGGAGCGGGCGCGTGCTCCGAAAAAATAATCTGGTGGGGCATGGTGAAGGGGGTAGGGAAAGAACTGATGAAAAATCTAACATACAAAAAGAACGTCATGCTGAGTTGGCCGAAGCAGTTCGCTCGCGCCGTTGGGTTAGTAACTCAACGATTCGAGCAAGCTGCTTCGGCCAACTCAGCATGACGTTCTACACTACTTTGCGACTAGCGCCCTACTCTACCGTTACCGACTTAGCAAGGTTGCGGGGCTGGTCGACGTTGCAGCCGCGCAGCACAGCAATGTGGTAGCTCAGCAGTTGCAAAGGCACCACCGACACCAACGGCATCAGTATTTCCGACGTGTGCGGCACCTCAATTACGTATTCGGCCATGGCCGGAATAGTTGTGTCGCCCTCGGTTACTACCGCGATGATGCGGCCCTTGCGCGCTTTTACTTCTTGAATATTGCTCACTACTTTCTCATACGAGCTGTCTTTGGTAGCAATCACTACCACTGGCATATTCTCGTCGATGAGGGCAATGGGGCCGTGCTTCATCTCGGCAGCGGGATAGCCCTCGGCATGGATGTAGCTGATTTCCTTTAGTTTAAGCGCACCTTCTAAGGCAACTGGAAAGTTGTAGCCACGGCCTAGGTACAGGAAGTTCGGAACATCCTTAAACGTCTCGGCAATCTCGCGGATTTCGGCGTCGAGCTTAAGGGCTTTCTCTACTTTAGAGGGAATGTTGTGCAGCTCGGCTACCAGTTCGCGTAGCTTGGTATCGGAGAGCGTGCCGCGGCGCTGGCCAATGCACATGGCCAGCAGCGTCAGCACCGTTACCTGGGCCGTGAAGGCTTTGGTAGAGGCCACACCAATTTCGGGGCCGGCGTGGGTATAGGCACCCGCGTCGGTGGCCCGAGCAATGCTGCTACCTACCACGTTGCAAATGCCGAAAATGGTAGCCCCCTTGCTCTTAGCCAACTCCAGGGCGGCCAGCGTATCGGCCGTTTCGCCGCTCTGCGAAATAGCAATCACAATATCGCGCTCCGAAATAACCGGATTGCGGTAGCGGAATTCCGACGCGTACTCTACTTCAACTGGTACCCGGGCGAGGTCCTCAATGAGGTACTCGGCTACCAAACCAGCGTGCCAGCTCGTGCCGCACGCCACGATGATAATGCGCTGGGCATTTACAAACTTCTGCTCGTAAGCACGGAAGCCAGCCATGTTCAGGTGGCTACCCCCTAGTTCTAGGCGGCCGCGCATCGAATCGAGGATGGAACGTGGCTGCTCAAAAATTTCCTTGAGCATAAAATGCTCATAACCACCTTTCTCAATGCTATCAAGCTCCAGCTCCAAGCGTTGGATGTAGGGCGTCTGCACCACGTCTTCGCGCGAGCGGATAGCCAGTTGCCCGTCGCGGATGACAGCTAGCTCGTAGTCATTTACGTAAACGACTTCGTTGGTGTACTCGATAATGGGGGTAGCATCGGAGGCCACGAAGAACTCGCCTTCGCCAATGCCGATAACCAGCGGCGAGCCTTTACGGGCCGCAATCAGTTGGTCGGGGGCATCCTTGCTGAGCACCACAATAGCGTAAGCCCCAATTACTTCGTGCAGCGCTAAGCGCACAGCTTCTTCGAGCGTGCAGTCGTTTTGCTGCTGAATTTCCTCGATGAGGTTAACGAACACCTCCGTATCCGTATCGGAATGGAAGACGTGGCCTTGCTTTTCTAAGTGCGTTTTAAGGGCCGCGTAATTCTCAATAATACCGTTGTGAATAATAGCAATCCGCTCCGAAGTAGAGTAGTGCGGGTGGGCATTCACATCGTTGGGTTCCCCGTGGGTAGCCCAGCGGGTGTGGCCCATGCCCACTTTGGCGTGAGTATCCTTGGTAGCCAGAAAATTTTCTAACTCCGCGACTTTGCCTTTCTTTTTATATACACTCAGGCTACCGTTGAGCAGGGCCACACCGGCCGAGTCGTAGCCCCGGTATTCGAGGCGTCGTAGTCCTTTCAGGATAATAGGGCAGGCCTCGCGATGGCCCAGGTACGCAACAATGCCGCACATGGCAATAAGGTAGAGTTAGATGAACAAAAAATAATGACTGCTATACAAGAAATGCTACTCGTGGCCAGCGGCGGTAAGCAAACTTTTAACCAAAATAACCTGGCTGACCAAATAGTGCAAAAAAAACCGGCCGCTGGCCCGCCCGAAGCGAGGCCAGCGGCCGGTGGGAAAACCAAAGTTACAACTCATTGCCGCAACTGCGAGTAATAGACGCGTAGCCGCATGGCGCTGGCAGTAAGTGCTGCCCGGTTGAGCGTGAGGCTGGTAGCAGTGCTTAGAGCGGGGGTAAGCACCAGGGCGTCAGGCAAGCCACCGAGGGTGGCCGCAGTGGGGTCATTAAGGTAAGCCTGCAAGTAGCTAGTAATCAGCACATCGTAATAGATATTAGTGGTACTGGCACTGTAAGGCAACCCAATTGCTTCGGAGCCTCGCCCTTGTTGAACGGCTCCATCACCTTGCACTACGCGGTCTACGCTATTTATACCCGTCACGCGCTGCAACGGTTGGTTTTTAGCGTCTACCTCCAGGGCATACAGCCGGGCGGGGTTGCTAAGCAGCGCATTAGAGTACGGCTGTATGGGCAGTATCAGCTCGGCCCGGTTGATGGCAATGCCGGGGCGAGCTAGCAAGCTGGTAAACTGCGGGCTCACGAAGCTGAGCGCAGTGCCCAAACCCGTGCCTTCCTGCACGTACGTAACGCCCCCGGCGGCGGCCGACGACAAGCGGGTGCCGGGCGCGCTGCCTTGCAGCGCACTCAGCGCCGACGACGTTTGGAAGTCAGTGCTGAGTTGTGTGTAGTAGCGTGGGTCGGTTGGCGCACCGGGGCCGCTGCCCGAAGGCGAAGGCCCAAAGTACAACTGGTAGCTGTGGCGCTTTTGCGAAGCAGCGGGGTGAAAATAAATGTTTATTGCCCCGCTTACCACCCGGCTAAAGCTTAGCACTGCCCCGTTGTAGCCTTGGCTAGGCGCAATGATGATGCCCGCCAGAATGGCATCTAGCTGGGCCTGGGTTAGCGAAGCCACTTGCAATTGCCGGAACAGGCTATTAGCAAATGTCGAACTCACGTTGGGGTAGTTCGGATTGGTACCGGTTCCCTGGCGCTGCACCACTAGGCGCACCGTGGGGTCGGGCACTTGCACCGTAATCGAGTCCGTAGTGCTGGTGGCAATAGCTTGCCGCACCGCCTTGGTTTTATTCAGGGGCACTACCAGGTTTTGCCCAATCGTTGCTTTAACGGGGGCTACCGACGCCGAATTATACACCGTGCGCTCGTCGAGCTTGGTGGCCAGCTCCAGCACATCTAGCTTGGCTGGGGTGCTCGTGCTACCGTACACCTGGTCGAAACCCAGTGTGATAACCACCGAGTCTGGCGAAGTGGCTGAAGTGTAGCGACCAGGCAACGAGTCATTTACACTAGGCAGCAGGCTAAGCACTGCCCGCGCTTCCGTATTGCCAGTTAGGTTGTCGAAGAGACGGCCCGCCAAAAAATGCTCGGCTTTGAGCGTTTGGATAGGCTGCTGCCGCACGGTAGAAGCCGTAATGGGCAGGTCCACGTAATTGGTACCGATTGCAGCAGTACCGGGTAAGTCCACGTTTAGTTCATTGCCCTTCATGCAGCCCGACAGGCTACCTAGACCAACCAACAACGTGGCAACAAAAGCTAGTGGCTTAGCTGGCCAACTCATCATACAACGCTTGGTAAGACGATAATAGGTTTTCGTCGGCCGCGACTTGGCTTAGCCGCTTGCGCGAGGCGTATTCTTTGAACAAGCCGTTGAGGTTGTCCGAAAAATCTTCATCCGAGCGTACTACCGTGTCGGCATATTCCATGCCCAGCTTCACGAAGCCCGAGAAATCGGCCGATTTCAACGACGTCAGCATGTTGTCGTCGATGTCAAGCATCTTGGCTTTTTCAACCAAATTGCCTTCGAATTTGTCCAAAAACTCGTTGTTGTACACCGTGAATACCGACTTGGCATCCTTGAAAACCGGGTCTTTCTTATAAGTAGTTTTCAGGTACAGAGGGATAAGCGAAGTCATCCAGTCGTTGCAATGCACGATATCGGGCGACCAGCCTAATTTCTTCACTGTTTCGAGTACGCCCTTGCAAAAGAAGATGGCGCGCTCGTCATTGTCGAGGTAAAACTTATCGTTTTTATCTACCAGAGCCGACTTGCGGTGGAAGTAATCTTCGTTATCGATAAAATAAACCTGTAGCTTCGCAGTCGGAATGGAGGCCACTTTAATCACCAGCGGCTTTTCGTCGTCGCCCACCGAGATGTTGATGCCCGAGAGACGGACCACTTCGTGCAGACGATTTTTGCGCTCATTGATGATGCCGAAGCGCGGCACAAAAATCCGAATTTCGGCCCCCGACTCCTGCATACCGGCCGGTAGACGGCGCAGCAGCTCCGCTACTTTCGTAGTCTGGAGGAAAGGGTCAATTTCGGTGGCCGCGTACAGGATGCGCAACTTCGACATAATAGACGGAATAAAGGATTTGGAACCAGGCCATAGTTTGGCTCCACAAAATTACGCATTTTTTCGTGAATTTTCAATAAAATTCGCTCAACCCTACTGCTCTATCGCTCAGCTTAATGCTTGTTTTTACTACCGCCGCCGAACTGCGGGCCCACGCCGAAGCTAGCCGCGGCGCCGGCCGGCGCCTGGGGCTGGTGCCCACTATGGGCGCACTCCACGACGGCCATATTCAATTGGTACGCGCCGCCGCCACGCAGTGCGACGAAGTGGTGGCCAGCATTTTTGTCAACCCTACCCAGTTTAATAACCCCGACGACCTGCGCCTCTACCCCCGTCTGCCTGAGCAGGATACGGCCCTATTAGCCGCTGCTGGCTGCACCGTGCTGTTCATGCCTTCGGTGGAGGAAGTGTACCCGCAGCCCACGGTGTTGCGCTTCGATTTTGGCGAGTTGGAGCGCGTGATGGAAGGCGCGCACCGCCCCGGCCATTTTAACGGGGTAGCCACGGTGGTGAGCAAACTATTTCACCTTTCTCGGCCGCACGTAGCCTATTTTGGGCAAAAAGACTTTCAGCAAGTAGCTGTTGTGCGGCAGCTGATTGCCGATTTATCCTTCGATTTAGAGCTGGTAGTGTACCCCACAGTGCGCGAGGCCGATGGCTTGGCCATGTCGTCGCGCAACCGGCGCCTCTCGCCCGAGGCGCGGGCGGTGGCTCCGCTGCTGTACCAGGTGCTTGCGCAAGCCGCCTCCGGGGTGCGCGAGGGGGTAGGGCCCGCCGAGGTGCAGGCGCGGGCCCAGGCCGCACTGGCCCAGGAGCCGCAGTTTACGCCGGAGTATTTTGAAGTAGCCGATGCGCAAACCTTGCAGCCGCTAACTGCCTACGGGCCCGGCAGGGGGGTAGTGCTGTGCGTGGCTGCCCACCTAGGTGGCGTGCGATTGATTGATAACGTGGTGGTGTAGCACGGAGCTTTTCCTACCCCTACCCTTTTGCTTGGCTATAGTCTATCTCGGTATTATCGCCGAGGTTGAGACTATGGTTGAGGCCGCGGAACGAGGCGTCGGAGCCCACGATACAGTCGCTCATCACGGCTGAACTGAGCTCGGAATATGAACCGATAATACTGTCGCTGATGATGGTATGACGGATGATGGTGCGGTCGCCGATGGCCACGTTGGGGCCAATGATGGAATGCTCGATGCGGCAATCGACCCCGATGCTGACGGGCGGAATGATGACCGTATTTGGAAAATCGGGGTAGTTGAGCACCACCCGAAACTCGGGCTGGTCGAGTAGGCGGGCGTTGGCTTCGAGCAGGGTTTCCTTGCGGCCACAGTCAAACCAGTTGTCCACGGCGGCGGTGTGCATCGTTTCGCCTTCCTCGATGAGGTGCATGAGGGCATCGGTAAGCTGAAACTCGCCGTGGGTGCGGCGGCCAGTTTCGATGAGCCACTCCAGGGCCTGAGCCAGCTTCTCGGAATTGGCCAGTTTGTAGAGGCCGACCATGGCGTAGTTCGATTTGGGGATGCGCGGTTTCTCCACCACGCGGCTCACTAGGCCGTCGGTGCCGGTTTCGACGAGGCCAAAGAGGCTGGGCGTTTTTACTTCCTTCACGGCCAGCACCGAGCCGGGCTGGCGCAGCAGGGCTGGCAAATCGACATCGACAATGGTATCGCCGAGCAGGATGAGCACGCCATCGGTATCGTGCCGAAACGTGTCGCGGGCCAGCCACAAGGCGTGGCCTAGGCCTTCGCGGGGCTCCTGCACCACGAAGGTGGCGTTCATGTCGGGGTAGTGGTGGCGTACGTACTGCTCAATTTTCTCGCCCAGATAGCCGATGATGAACACGAACTCGGTGAGCCCAGCTCCGCGCAGCCGGTCGATGATGTGGCCTAGGATGGTGTTGCCGGCCACTGGCACCAGGCTTTTAGGCTGGGTGTGGGTGTGGGGGCGCAGGCGCGAGCCGATGCCGGCAACGGGGATAATGGCTTTCATGGATAGGAGTGGCAAGGGCGGAAAGATAGGACGGTACAACCGTTGCCGGGCGGCTGCGTACTTTGCGCCGGTCGGCCAGCATAACCACCGCAGCCAAGTAGTGGTTACGGCCGGCTAATTCTTTTCTTTCTCACCGCTGAGCCTCAAAGCTAAATCTCAGCACTTAGAAACCCTTCACACCATGAAACGCCTTCTCCTTTACTTCGCCACGTTGGTGACGCTGATTTCGCAGTCGTCGTGCGGCTACAACGGCATGGTGCAGCGCGACCAGGCCGTTAAGAGCCAATGGGCCAACGTACAAAGCGCCTATCAGCGCCGCTCCGACCTTATTCCCAACCTCGTGAACACGGTGAAAGGCGCAGCCAACTTTGAAAAGTCTACCCTCGAAGGGGTAATTGAAGCGCGCGCCAAAGCCACCAGCGTGCAGCTCTCGGCTGACCAGTTGACGCCCGAAAACCTCCAAAAATTTCAGGCTGCCCAAAGCCAGCTTTCCTCGGGGCTGGGGCGCCTACTAGCCGTATCGGAGAAATATCCCGACCTGAAGGCCAATGCCAACTTCCAGGAATTGCAGGCCCAAATTGAAGGCACTGAAAACCGCATCAACGTGGAGCGCAACAAGTTCAATACCAACGTGAACGACTATAATACCTTCACGCGCTCATTCCCGAATAACTTATTTGCCGGCATGTTTGGCTTCCAGCCCAAAGGCTACTTCGAGGCCGATGCCGGCGCTAAAGACGCACCCAAGGTGGACTTTGGCGACATGGGCGGCAACGCGCCGGCCGGCAGCAAGTAATGTAAACACTGCCCAAAACAGAACGTCATGCTGAGCTTGCCGAGGCATCTCGCGTGCAGCAGTAATCTCTGACGTTAGAAATTAGCGCTGCACGCGAGATGCTTCGACAGGCGCAGCATGACGTTCTGTTTTGGGTTAATTCACCAACGCCATGACCCACCCTCTTACCCCCGCCCAGGAAGCCGCGCTGGTAGCAGCCATCAAGGATGCCGAACTGCGCACCTCGGGCGAAATTCGGCTGCACCTGGAGGACAAATGTCCTACCCCCGAGCCACTCGACCGGGCGGCCCAGGTGTTTGCTGAACTCAAAATGCACCATACCAAGCTGCGCAATGGGGTGCTGTTTTACTTGGCTTGGCAGACCCGGCAGTTTGCCGTGGTGGGCGATGCGGCCATCAACGCAGCAGTGCCCGACGAGTTTTGGGAGGCGGTGAAAGAAACCGTTATCACCCATTTTCGGCAGGAGCAGTACGTGACGGGCCTGGAACGCGGCATTCGGCTGGTGGGCGAGCAGTTGCGGCAGTTTTTTCCTTACGACGCCGCAACTGACGTAAACGAGTTGGCGGACGACATTTCTTACGGGGACGATACCCCTACCCCCTCCCGATGAACTCCCCCTCTTTCCTTACCCCTTCGGTAACGCGCCAAGGCCACCCGGCACAGTGGCTGCGCCCTTGGCTACTAGCGCTGGCGCTGCTGCTGAACCTGGTGGCGCAAGCGCAATCCATTCCGCCGCGCCCTGACCCACCGCGCCTCGTCAACGACCTGGCGGGCCTCTTACAACCGCAGGAAGTGGCGGCGCTGGAGCAAAAACTGGTGGCTTATAACGACAGCACGTCGTCGCAAATCGCGGTGGTTACCGTACCCAACCTCGATGGCGACGACATTGCTGATTACTCCCAAAAGCTATACGAGGCCTGGGGCATCGGCCGCAAAGGCAAGGACAATGGCATCTTGGTGCTAGTAGCTAAGGACGAACATGTGGCGCGCATCCAGACCGGCTACGGCCTCGAAGGGGCCGTGCCCGATGCCTTAGCTAAGCGCATCATCAGCAATACGCTGGTGCCAGCTTTCAAGCAAAACCAATATTATGCGGGCCTCGACCGGGGCACCGACCAACTCATCGCCCTGGCCAAAGGTGAGTACAAGGCCGACCCGGCCGACGCGCAGCCCCGTGGCCGGCGCGACCGCTCGGGTTCGGGACCGGGCCTGTGGATAATTATTGGCATTTTGGTTCTCTTCTTCCTCCTGCGTTCGCGGGGCGGGGGCGGCGGCCGAGGCGGGCGCGGCATTGGCGGCGGCTTTATTCCACCCATCATCTTCGGCGACTTCTCGGGTGGCCGGGGGGTGTTTGGCGGCGGTGGTGGCGGGGGCTGGGGCGGTGGTGGTGGTGGCGGCGGCTTCGGCGGCTTTGGGGGGGGTAGCAGCGGCGGCGGCGGCGCCAGTGGCAGCTGGTAAACCCTTCTTAAAAACCAAACCAACGGGTAACAGCAGAACGTCCGGCCGAACTAGTTCGGCCGGACGTTCTGCTGTTACCCGTTATTCTCGCGTACCGCTTGGTAAACTGGGTGCTCGTAAAATGGCCTCAGCAATCGCACCACCTCTAGGGCATCGGCCAGCGCCTGGTGCGCCACATGGGGCTCGGCGTCGCCAGCACGGGCTTGGCAAATGAGCATCGAAGGCAAGCGGGAGTCTTTATGCCAATTGAGGTAGAACACCGCCGGGTCGAGTACGGCAGGTTCAGCCTTTACCAGCGTGCCCCAGCCGGGCAGCTGCCGTAGGAACAACAGGTCGTAAGTTCCTACGTTTTTGCCGGCCAGCGTGACGCTTACGCAGTCCTTTTTGTTGGGTTTGAAGCCGTTGGCCAGTAGAAACTCGCGCAATTGCGGCAGCACTTCGTGGAGCGCGCAGATGTCGGGGGCCCCTACCCTGCTCTTGTCGGACAACTCCTGGAGCAAGCCCGCATTGAGGGCCAGCGCGCCGGCCGTGCCGCAAATTTCGGGGTGGCGTAGGGCGCGCCGAAAGGCGGGCAGTTCGGCCAGCGGCGTAGTGGCCGTGCGGCGGGTGTCTTCCACCACGGCGGCTAGCTCCAGGGTTTGGTGGCGTAGTGGGTCGGGCCCGCTGGTTTCGAGGTCGAGGGAAACGTAACGCATTTTTAGGCAGATAGCCAGTAGCGACTGGCTGTTAGCTCTTTCCTTACGCGAAAAGACGGCTACCAGCTAGCCGCTACTGGCTATCTGCTCAAAAAAGCTATTCCCAACGCACATCAAGCAGGCGCAGCTGCAAGCTGCGCTGCCCCCTGAATTCGTTCATTTCCAAGGAGTAGCATACGTTCAGCAGCGCATCGGGGGCTTCGAGTAGGCGCGGCAGGTAGTGGCCCAGCCCAAAGCCGATGGCTTCGAGGGCTACCCCCGGCGACTGCCCAGGCTGCGTGAGGCGCATTTTGAGGTGGCCGGCTACCCCCACCGGGCGCACCGAGCCCGGCGACGCCCGCACGCCCGCGCTGGCAAAGACCGGCGCCGGGTTGCCAGGGCCATACGGCTCTAGGCGGCTGAGCTGAGTTAAAAACTCCTCGGTGAGCTGGGTAAAATCCAGCCAGCCATCGATGTCTACTGGGCGCACTGGCAGTTGCCCCACGGGCAACCGGGCGGCCACTTCGCGCATAAACTGCTCGCGGAAAGCTGGCACATTTTCGATGGGTAGGGCCAGGCCTGCGGCCGCCCGGTGCCCACCAAACTGCCGCAGCAGCGGGGCGCAGGCTTCTAGCACCTCGTGCACATCGAAGCCCGACACCGACCGGGCCGAACCCGTGGCCAGGCCGTCGCGCTCGGTGAGAATGACCGTGGGGCGATAATACTGGTCGAGGCAGCGCGAGGCCACAATGCCCAATACTCCCTGCGGCCAGTGCGCCTGGTAAAGCACCGTAGCGGGCGCGGTGGCGCCCGCTGGGTCTTCCGCAATAAGCGCCAGGGCCTCTTGCGTGGTGCGCGCATCGGAAAGCCGGCGCTCTTGGTTCATGTGGTCAACTACCTCGGCTGTGTAGCGGGCTTCCTGTTGGTTATCAGCCAGCAGCATATTCACAGCTCGATGGGCGTCGCCCATGCGCCCGGCCGCGTTGATGCGCGGCGCAAACCCAAACACAATGGAGCTCAAGTTGAGCGGCCCTTGGCGCGGGGCTGCCAGCTCGTGCAATGCGGCCAAACCGGGGCGCAGGCCATCGGTAGGGTAGTCGGTGGCGGCGGCCTGGTGGGTAAGCGGCCCTGGCCCGTCGAGCGTATCGGCCGCGGCGTGGGCCGCGGGCTGGCTGATGGCGCTGTGCGCTGCCGCCTGCGTGGTGTTAAAGCGCCGCAGGCCATAGGCTGCTAGCACCCGGTTTTCGCCAGTTACGGGCACTACATCGGCCGCGATGCTCACCGTTACCAAATCAAGCTGCGCATAAAGCGGCTCCAGGGGCAAGTTCAGTTTTTCGGTGAGGCCTTGCAGCAGCTTAAAGCCTACCCCACAGCCCGACAGGTCGGGGTAGGGATAGCTGCAATCGAGGCGCTTCGGGTTGAGCACAGCCAAGGCCGGCGGCAACTCCTCACCGGGCAGGTGGTGGTCGCTGATAATGAAGTCTACCCCCAGCGAATTGGCGTAGGCTACCTGCTCGCCGGCCTTTATACCGCAGTCGAGCGAAATGACCAATCCAAAACCACTATTCTTGGCAAAATCCACTGCCTGCATCGAAATGCCATAGCCCTCCCGGTGCCGGTCGGGGATGTAGGGCTGAAAGCGGCTCTGCTCTTCAGGCGTATCGGGAGCGTCACCCAGGGGGCGCAAGTAGCTCACTACCAAGGCTACCGACGTAATACCATCTACGTCATAATCGCCCAGCACCAATACCTTTTCGTTGGTCTGTAAAGCCCGTATCAGGCGGTCTACGGCCAGGTCCATATCGCACATCAGCCAGGGCGAGTGCAGGTTGGTTAGGGCGGGCTCAAAAAATTCACGGGCAGCGGCGGGCGTTTCGATGCCGCGCTGCGCTAATAAACGAGCTAACAGAGGGCTGATATTCAGCGCCTGCCGGATGCTAGCTACCGTGGTGGAATCGGGGTCGGGAGCAAAAATCCAGCGCTTTTCGGGTATAACAGCCATTAATAATAAATAAGAAGAATAGCATCAAAAGTACGCAGAAAATAGCCGTCGTACCTTTGTCCTATTCTAGCTGCCGCCCTATGTCCCGCCTCCGCGCGTTTTACCAGCGCTACCGCCAGTACATCCTCTCAGATGGCCTGATGTACGTCGTGTTTATTTTAGCGCTGGCCGTGATGTTCATTTTCTTCCGGTAGGGTTTACCCTTGGTATAGTGCGCAGCTTACTTAGCCGCCCTACCCCCTTCAAGATTAGGCAGCACAGTCCTTTTTAATTCTCTACCCCCTGCTTAGGCTAGCAGCCGGCCCTAGCCCGCGCTATTGCACGGCATCGCCGCGCAGCCGCCGGAAGCGTTTGCGGGCCTCAGCCACGTAAATACTACCGGGGTATTTAGTTAGAAATTCCTGGTACAGGCCCTGGGCCTTGGCCTTGTCTTTGAGGTTTTCTTCCTGAATTTCGGCCGTTAAAAACAGGGCATCGTCGCTCAGCACGTCGTATTTGGGGTTGCTGGTAAGCTGGCCCAGGGTAGCTATGGCGGCGGCGTAGTCGCCGGTGCGGCGCTGAAGTTTGGCCTGCAAAAACAGGGCATCGTCGGTGAGTGCGTGGCCCGGGTATTTACGCAGCAGCGCTGTCAAACCGGTTTCGGCTTGTGGTATCTTGTTTTGAAATACCAGCATTTCCACGGCCGCGTAGTCTTTGAGGGCGAGGCCCAACGTATCCTCCACCGTATTTTCCTGGATGAGCAGCGAGAGCTGCATGGCATCGTTGGCAATTTCGCGGGTAGTGGCTTCCTTCAGAATATCTAAGTGGCTCTGAGCCAGCTTAAAATCACCAGCAAAGTAGCTAAGGCGAGCGTTGCGCAGTTTGGCCTCGTAGCCCAGCGGCGCTTCAGGGTGGGCTTTTTCTACCTGCGAGTAGAGCAGCGTGGCCTCCCAGGGCTCGCCCTTGAGTAAGTACAAATCACCTTGGGTAGTTTTAGCTTCATCCACCACATCGGCGTCGGCTCGCGGCATGTCAATTACTTCCTGCAACAGGCTCATCGCCTTGGCTTTATTATCCAGCTGAAACGCGTAGAGGTTGGCCAGGCTGCGCATCACGCCCGCCGATTCGGGGCGATGGCCCAACTCGGCCAGCAGCTTTTCGTAGTCGGCGGCCAGGGCTTGCACCTGGGCGGGGTCTACGGGGTAGGTGTCGCGCACTTGGGCCTCGCGGGCTTGCAGGCGCAACTGGCGAGCCAAGTTGTAGTAGGGCCCGGTGCGGTACTCGCGAGCCACGTAGTCGTAGGCCGCAATAGCAGTTTCATAATCTTTGTTGCGCTGCGCGATGCCGGCCAGCCCCAGCACCCGGCTGCCTTGGCTGTTGGAGCGCCGGTCGAGGGCCCGCGACTGCACTAACGCGCCAGCAAAGTCGTGGCGCTGCACTTGTAGCCACAGCAGCAGCTCGCTGTAGCTGGTTTGGTCGGGTTGGGCCTGCACCTTGGCTACCAGTATTTTTTCGAGCGCGTCGAAGTCTTTTTCTTCGTGCAGCGCATTTTGAAGCATATTGCGCACAAAGGGCAGCTGCTGCTCGTCACGCTCTAGCAGGTGCAGCGTTTCGGCTAGCAGCTTGTCCTGCTCCTGGCTTTGGGTGTAGAGCTGAATGAGCTGCGGCGCGTATTCAGTGTTGTTCTTGGCTAATTCGCGGCCGCGCAAGTAGGTGCGCTCGGCCCACAGGGGTAGCTCGCGGCGGCTAAACTCTGCCGCGACCGGTGCCACTTGGGCGGGCGTAAGCTGGGCTACCACGCGCTGGTACTGCTTATCGGCTGCGCCAGCGTCACCAGCAGCCGTGTACAGGGCACCCAGCGCCACGCCGTAGCCGCCTTCTTCGGGGTGTTGCTTGATGGCCCGCTTAACGAGCTTCTCAGCGTCTTTGTAGCGCTTCTGAGCTTGCAAAGCAGCTAGATAGTCGGGCAAAATATCGGGAGTAGTCTGCTCGTCGCTTTTGAGCTGGCTGAAGAGGAACGCAGCTTTCTCAAACTCGCCCCGGCGCACGTAGTCGCGGGCCAGCGTAGCCCCGCTCACGGGGGCCCAGCTGCCCGGCCGCGGTAGGCCGCCCTGGGTAGGCTGGGCGCGCAGGGGCGCCAGCAAAACCAGCCAGCAAGCCGGCAGTAGCAACAGAGAATAGCGCATAGTAAAAACGGTTTTCACAAGTTGGCAACGCCCCTACCCCCTCGGTTTGTTCAAACCTAGGCCGGCAGTCCTACGCGCAAGTTCCATTCAAATTATGAGTCGCGCTGAGCTTTTCACAAAAAAAGGGCTGCCCCATTCGGAGCAGCCCTTTTATGCGCGGCAGTTTTTCTTGGTCTAGAAGAACTTCGAGCGGTTATCCTGCACCTTGGCTTGCGCCTTGATGGCTTCGTAAATCAGGCCGTCTTGGCGCTGCTGACGCTGCTGGGCGAGCTGCTGGCGCAGGGCCTTCACATCGCCGGGGGTAGCAGGCGGCGTTACGCTCGTAGCTTCTACTACCAGCACGCCCTGCTCACCCTGGATGGGAGCCGATTTCTGCCCGGACTTCAGCGCGAAGGCGCGGCCGATAGCATCGGGCTCGAAGCCTACGTTGGGGATAGTGCCCTGGCCTTGGGCTACGCCCTCCGCCGTTTGCACTTGGGCGCCGGTGCCGGCAACTTTGGCCAAGTCTTCGAGCGAACCGGTTTTGCCGGCCAGCTTTGCCATAATTTGCTTGGCTTTTAGCTCATTGCGCACGGCAAACGTCAGCTCCGGCTTGATGTTTTCGATGGTAGCCGTGCCCTTAGTGCGCGAATCGGTAACGGCAGCAATGATGTGCTGGTCGCCAATATCAAACTTGCGTACGTCGCCCACTTTAGTTTCCGAGCCGCCGTCGGGGCTGAAGCCAAAGGCCCAGCGCACGATTTCGCGCGAGTTGGGCAAGTTGTTCAGCGTCTGGGCATCGCGGGCCACAAACTTAGCTTCCTGCTTTTGCAAGGTCTTGTCTTTGGTGGGCAGAGCCCGGAAAGCGTCGAGGCTGCCAGCGTCGGCCATTAGCTGCTCGGCTTTATTATAGGCTGCTTCGCGGGTAGCATCGCTGGGCTGCACAGCTTTCACCACGGCCGCTACCTGGTAGGTTTGGGTGGTTTTGGGGGCTGTTACCTTCACGATGTGGTAGCCAAAGCTGGTTTCTACCAGCGTAGGCAGCAAGCCCACCGAATTAGCCGCGAACACTGCTTTGCTGAATTCGGGTACCATGCGGCCTTCCTCAAACCAACCGAGGTCGCCGCCCTGGTCTTTGGTGCCGTCGGTGCCAAACTGGCGAGCCATCGTAGCGAAGTCAGCCCCTGCCTTTATTTTATTGAGGATATCCTGCGCCTTAGCCTTGGCCGCAGCTTTCGCTTCGGGCGTTTGGCCTTCGGGTTTGATGAGGATGTGGCTGGCGCGAGCTGCGGGCTTGGTGCCGGCTTTGGCGCCCGTTACCTTGTAGAGCGCCAGCGTGTTGTTATCCACGTAGGGGCCGTATACCTGGCCCACCGTCAGGGGCATTTGCTGGCGCAGCTTTTCGGGCAAATCGGCTGGCGAGAGGTAGGCGTGGTTGTAGGGCTGGTCGGAGTTCGAGCGCACAAACAACGAGTCGTTGGGCGCCGTGCGGAACTGCTGGGCCAGCGTGCCCATGCTGGTACGCAGTTCGGCGCTGTCCTGCTTGGTCGCCACTTCGGGCACCACGATGTACTCGATGGTGCGGCCATCCTCCACTTTGTAGCGGCCTTTGTGGCGGTCGAGGTAGTCGCTCAGTTGGGCATCAGTGGGCTTGAAAGCCGAATCTGACACGCTGCTGTAGGGCACGAACAAGTAGCGGAAGCTAGCCTTGGCATTCTGGGCCACGTCGAAGGCTTTGGCCTCGGCGCTGGTTACGTACACCGAGTTTTTGAGCAAGGCGTTATACTTGTTCACCGGCCGGTCGAAGTCGCGTAGGCTAGCCTCAAAGCTGTGAAACGCGGCCTGCGCTTCGGGGGGTAGCTTATCGAGGTTCTTGAGGTAGTCTAGGAGGCGCGCGCGGTCGAGCTGGCCGGTTTTAGGGTCCGTAAAGGCCTGCTTGATAGCGGGGCTGATGTTTTCGCCCTGTACCAAGTCCACCAATTCTGCATCGCTCACGCTGAGGCCTAGCTTATCAATCTCGGGCTGGAATGCGCGCTTATACAGCAGCTGGTTCCATACTTGGTCGCGCAGGTAGCCGGTAGCCTGCTCGTCGGGCTGGCGGCCCTGCTGGTTGGCAAAGTTTTGCTTGGCTTGCTCGAGGGCGGCTGTGAATTCGGGTAGTTCGATTTTCTCGCCGTTCACCTCGCCCACCACCTGGCCATCGCGACCAAAAAGCCGATTCTTTCCCCCAATCAGGTCGCCCCCCACAATGAAGAGCAGCATCCCGACAGCGACGGCGCCAACGGCTACCCCCGACTTTTCCCGAATCGTGTTAATTAAAGCCATTTAAAATTTTGTAATGCTAATTCTGTAGTCCGGAGCCAAAAAGAGGCGCAAAATAACCACGAACTGGCCGAACTATCAAGCTCCTACCCCCCGCCCCGGGCTCAAAAGGCCCTTGCTAGCGCCGGCGCGCCTTGTTATTTTTCTTGGCTGGCTTGTTCAGGGCGGCTACTTGCTTGGCTACTTCCGCTTCTTTGGCCAGGCGGGCATCTTGCTGGCGCCAGTAATTAAGGGGCAGCCAGCAGGCCAGCGATATCATAAAAATCCAGTAGTTGCGGCCCAGGTCGTTCTGCACCACCGACTGGTAGGCCCCAATCACGAAGGCCACGACGCCCAGGGCGAATAGCACCGTGCGCAGCAAAGACTTGTCAAATTTCATAGCTTCTAAGATAGGGCTTACGCGGGCCGCCCAGTATTGGCCCCGGCAAGCAACTGCTACTTACCCTGGCTTTTGGCTTCTGCCAGCGTAAACGTGCCCGTGGGCTTATGAATGCCGTAGCGCGAAAAATCCTGGTTGGCCGTGAGGCCGTAACCAGTGAGCACCTCGGTGGGCGTTTGCACGCGCACGAAGGTGGAATCCTTGGTGTAGATTTTTTGCTGCACTTGGTTGTAGAACAGCTCTTCGGTATTGAGATGCTGCTGCTCGGGCACATTGGCCACGTTCACCGCGCCACGCATGGTATAGAGCTTCGTGGCATTGTCATACCGGCACCACTTGCCGACCAACGTGTTAACTATCAGCTTGCCCGGCTTGTCGTAGAACGTCACGGCTACCCCCTTGGAATAGAGCTTGTCGCCGTTCTCGAATATTTGCTCTAGCGGGGCCGTGAGACGAATATGCAGCCGGGCCGAGTCGCTAAGCAGCTCCACCACGTTTTCACTTTCCAAAAACGGCCCTTTGTAGATGACCTGGGCCGGCGCCGCATCCTTTTTTCCGCAGCTAGCTAGCATACTCGTTGCTAGTAGCCCGGTCAGCAGCAGGGGGGGTAGGGCCCGCACTATTGCAGCCGCCGCTTGATAAACCAGCGGTTGCTGAGGGTGGCACCTACCTGCACCCGCAGGTAATTCTCTTGCACGTTGCTGGCGCCGCCGGCTCCGTAGAGGTAGTCGGTGTTACCTCGGATGCCATAGATGAAGGCTAGGCTCATGGTCGTCGATTCGAGGGCCGTAGCCGTAGGCAACGGGAACGAGAAGCCCCAATGCACGGCGCGGTCGTAGAGGTGCTGCCCGGCGGGCTGGTACGGCATCTGGGCCACGCTCAGGCCGAAGCGGTACGTGACGCGTTGAAAATAATGCTCTACCGAGCCGGGGTCGGGCGTGAACTCGCCGCCCGCTGCCGCGCGCCAGGTATTGCTGAGGGCAGTAGTAGACAGCTCACTGAAGGACGTAAAATTCGACCACTGCTGGCGCGACAAATCCACGCTGGCCGTCCAGTTGCGGCTGTTGTCGACGGTGATGCCAAACTGGGTCAGGCCCGGTATCCGCACGTTGCCCTGGTCGGCCGATAGCGTGATACTGGTGCCAAGCACGGCCCCGGTGGTGGGGTCGCGGCGCTCTTCGGTGCGGGTGCGGTTGGCACTCACGTTGGCCTGGAAGCTTTGCACGGCCGCCAGGTTCAGGTTCATATTCTTGCCAAACTTGTGGCGGTAGTGCGCCGCACCCCGAAACAAAAAGTTGGAGTAGCGCAGGGCTTCGTCATCCACTACCAGCTGCTGAGCGGCCAAGGTGGGGGTAGTGATGCCCGTGCCCGTGGTTTGCTCGATGGTGCCAAACAAGTACGATACGCTGCCGCCCAGGTTGAAATCGCGCAGGATGTGAAAACCGCTGGCGAAATAGGCTTCCGATAAGCCGCCCGTGCCTTTATACTGCTTGTAAGCCGTAGCGTAGGGGTCGCCATTAACGGCCCCCGTGGTATTAGCTTCGTAGTCGACCGAGCTGTAAGGCTTGAGGCCAATAGCGGCGCCCCAGCGCTTATTTATCGGCACGGCCAGAGCCAGGTAGGCCAGTGTGCCAGTGCCTACGCGGTGCGAAGCATCGGCGTTGCGCACGGTTTTTATTTGCGCATTAAAGCCGGCTTCCCACGTGGTACGCGGGGTATAGTAGAGCAGAGCCGGGTTTAATTCGTTGACGTTGCCGGTGTTAGGCGCAGCCAAGCCCGTGCCACCCATACCCAGTTGGCGCACGCCACCGAGGTTGCCAACGTAGTCGCCAAGGCCCAGGCGCGAGTAGGGCGAGTTGCCCAGGCCCTGGCCCATTGCCGAGCCAGAAAGCAGGGTAGCAGCGGCCAGCAGCGGCGCCCAGGATAGTTTTTTAGATGTCAACATTATAGCGCAAAATCTTATCCAGGCCCAGTAGTACCAGTTCTGGCACCGCAAAGATACTCCCGATTGCCGGGGCTAGCCGCGGCAGCAGGTACGAAGCATCGCCGCCGGTTAGCAGCACGCACAAGTGCGGGTAGCGCCGCCGATACTCGGCTACCAAGCCAATGGCTTCGGCCACCGCCCCATTCACTACCCCACTCAAAATCGAAGACGCCGTAGCATCCCCAATTAGTTGCACCGGGGTAGCAGCTTCTGGCAATTCGAGCAGTGGCAGCCGGCCCGTGAACGTGTGCAACGCCCGCAGCCGCATATGCAAGCCCGGCGCAATGCTGCCGCCGTGGTAGGTGCCATCGGCCGTTACTAAATCAAATTTTAGCGCCGTGCCGGCATCCAGCAGCAGTGTGTCGCGGCCGGGCCGGAGGCTGGCGGCTCCTACTGCCCCCGCCAGGCGGTCGGCACCCAGCGTGTGGGGAGTCGCATAAGCGTTGCGCAGCGGCAGCGGCGTGAAGCCGGGCCGAAACGGCAGCACTTGCCCCAGCGCTGCCGCCTTCGCCAGTTCGGCCAGCCACGGCTGCCCCGCGGCCTCGGTAGCCACCGAGGCCAAGATGGCGTGTTGCGGCTGGTAGCGCTGCCACAGTTCGCCGAGTTGTGCGGGTGCTGCTAGCGTGCCACTTTCTAGTAAGCCACCAGATTCAAACACCCCATACTTTAGGGCGGTATTGCCCAAGTCGAGGGCGAGGGTAGTAAGGGGCATGGGCTAAAAAAAGGGGCTGCGAATGATTACTCACCCGCAGCCCCTTTTTCGATTTTTATTTCATGAAATACTTTAGCCGGATAACCTCCTGCTCACTCAAGAAGCGCCATTTGCCGCGCGGCAGGTCTTTCTTGGTGAGACCCGCGTACTGCACGCGGTCAAGGGCCACCACATCGTACCCCAAGTGCTCAAAAATGCGGCGCACAATGCGGTTTCGGCCGATGTGCAGCTCTATCCCCACAAAGTGCGGGTTGCCAGCCACTACGGCCACGTCATCAACTTCGGCTTTGCCATCTTCCAGCTCCACACCCGCCGTAATTTCGGCCAAGTGTTCGGCTGTCAGGGGCTTGTCTAGCTCAGCCTGGTAGATTTTCTTGTTCTTATGCGAGGGGTGCGACAGCTTTTGCGCTACTTCGCCATCGTTAGTGAAGAGCAGCAGGCCCGTCGTATTGCGGTCGAGGCGACCTACCGGAAAAATGCGCTCCTTCGAAGCTGTAGCTACCAGCGACATCACCGTTTTGCGACCTTCGGGGTCTTCGGTAGTGGTGATGAAGTCTTTGGGCTTATTCAGCAGTACATACACCAGCTTCTCGCGGTTGAGGTTGGTTTTGCCGTACTGCACGGTGTCGGTGGGCTGCACTTTATAGCCCATTTCCGTCACTACTTCACCGTTTACCCGGATTTCACCGGCGGCAATGAGGGAGTCGGCCTCGCGGCGCGAGCAAATGCCTGCGTTAGCGATGTAGCGATTCAGGCGCAGCTCTTCGGTGCCGAAGTCTTCTTGGTCGCGGCGGTTTTTGTTGCCGCGGTTTTTGTCCTCCTCGTAGTGCTTCAGGTTTTTGTAGTCGGGTGCCTGGCCCGGCTCGGTGCTACGGCCGTAGGCTGTGCTCGAACGTGGGCCGCTCATCTGGGCCCGCATGGCTTCGCGCCGCTCGCGGAAAGTACCACCCGTATTGGCCGGCCGCTCGCCGTAGCTGCGCGGCTTGTCGAAGCTACCTGCGGCCCGCGGGGCATTGCGGTCGCGGTCACCATCAAACTTGCGGGGAGCGCGGTCGCTGCTCTCGCGGCGGTCACTGCCTTCTCGGGGAGCGCTAAAGCTGCGGCGCTCGCCACGGTCTTCGCTCTCGCGGCGGGCAGGGCGGCTGTCGCCAGCGCCGCCGTAGCTGCTGCGGCCACCTTCGCTGCGGCGGTCGAAACCACCCTCAGGCCGGGGGCGGGGGGTAGGGCGTTCGCCCCGTTCCTCAAAAGCACGGCGCTCGTCGCGGCCCGTGTAGGCGGGGCGGTCGCTGGCGGGTGCTGGGCTAGCACTACCTTCTACAACCGAGCCATCAGGGTTGCGCTTAATGAACTTACGGTTGCGCTCGCCGGCCGTTCCACGGGGCACGGTAGGCTTGCCTTCGTAGCGCACAGGTTGGCCTTGCCAGATAGGCTTAGGAGGGTAGGCCGGGCGCTCGCCACGCTCATCGCGGTTGGGGCGCTCGCCACCTTCCGATGGCTCGAAGCGCCGCGGACGGGCATCGCGGTCGCCGCCGAAGCTCCGCTTTTCGCCATCGCCAAAACCACCACGGGTGGGACGCTCGCTACGGTCGCCGCCAAAACTGCGTTTCTCACCACCGAAGCCGCCACGACCCGCCGAGCGGTCGTCGCCGCCATAGCTGCGCTTCTCGCCGCCACCAAAGCCACCGCGGCTCGGGCGCTCGCTACGGTCGCCACCCGGGCCAGCAAAGCCTGGACGGTTGGGCCGGTCACCACTACCCCCGCCAAAACCACCGCGGTTAGGACGGTCGTTGCGGTCGCCGCCAAAGCTGCGCTTTTCACCATCGCCAAAGCCACCGCGATTCGGGCGGTCGCTACCCCCACCGCCAAAGTTGGGGCGGTTAGGACGGTCGCCGCCTGGGCGGCCACCAAACTTGCTGCCACCTTGCCCAAAAGTTGGGCGCGCAGGCAAGTAGCCCTCACCGCGGCCACCGGGCCGGCTGCTGCCATTGCCACGCGAGTCGTAGCCCCCCCGGTCGCCGTTGCCGGCGCGCCCGGCGCCGCTGCCCGAGTTTCGCCGAGCCGGCTTATCGTTCGAAAAATGTTGCTTGCCCATAAAAGTTAGTTGCTGGTTTCTGGTTGCTAATTGCTGGTAATTCTGTACTGCTACGCTCGCTCTGGTAGCAACTCCGGCCGCTTGCTGCCAGCGGCGAGGCCTACCCCCCTACCCGGCTGATGGCCCGGCTACCCGCCACGCGCACTCCAGCAACCAGAAACTTAGTAAAAAAAGCCCGGACCCGCTGGCTAGCCGCCGAAGCGCTGCCTACGGGTCCGGGCCGGGAAGTGCTGCTGCGGTTAGTCGCGGCGGGCTAGCTTGGCCTCAATCGAGTGCTGCGTATGCGGCACCGCGCGCAGGCGCTCTTTAGGAATAAGCTTGCCTGTACCAATGCACACGCCATACGTTCCGTTTTTAATGCGGAGCTGCGCATTTTCAAGCTGTTGAATAAATTTCATCTGGCGCGAAGCCAGCTGGTTCAGGCTTTCCTTCTCAGCGGTTTCGGCACCGTCTTCCAGCACCTTCAACGAAGCTGCGGTGGTATCGGTGCCCGATTCGTTGTTGCGGGTCAGTGTTTCCTTAATAAAGGACAATTCTTTGCGAGCCGCCGTGAGCTTGTCCTGAATAATCTGGTCAAACTCAGCCAGGTCTTCGCGTGAATAGCGGAGGTTTTCCTCAGTCATCGAAAGGTAGGATAAAGTAATGGATACTGGTGCCGATTTGAAGCGGCGCGGCGGCCTAACGCTGGGTCAGACTAAAAGTTTAGCGGAAGCTCTTCAGTAGTAAAAAAACCTTTGTCGCTTTTCGCGGTGCAAAGGTAACTATTTTTAGTGGCTTTGTCTTTTCTGAGTCACGCAAGCTTCAGAAACCCAGCATTTGAATGGCGGCCACTGCGGCTTCTACTCCTTTGTTGCCGTGCTGCCCACCGGCGCGGTCCCAAGCTTGCTCTAAGGTGTTGGTCGTCACAAGGCCGAAGATTACGGGTTTGTTGTACTTAAGGCCTACTGTAGTTAAGCCCTGGGCTACTGCATGGCAGATGTAGTCGTCGTGCTTGGTATCGCCTTTTATAACTACTCCTAGGCAGATAACAGCATCCATTTCGTCGTGTTGAGCTAGTAGCTGGGCACCCAAGGTTAGTTCGA
Organism: Hymenobacter ginkgonis; assembly: GCF_009755225.1. Lineage (GTDB taxonomy): Bacteria > Bacteroidota > Bacteroidia > Cytophagales > Hymenobacteraceae > Hymenobacter > Hymenobacter ginkgonis. The sequence goes on along the minus strand of NZ_WQKZ01000002.1, from coordinate 495,397 downwards.
AGCTACCGGGTACTGTATTGCGGAAGATGTTTTCGGGCTTGGCACCGTGCTTAAGCAGGGTTTCATAAGCGCCGCCGCTAAGCGTATCAGTCAATTCGCGGTTCCACTCGGCTACCACCAAGCCAAAGCGCTTTTCGCTGATGTCAATGAAGCCAGTGCTATCGTAAGAACTGAGGTTTTGGAGGGCAGATGCCATGTAGCGCAGATTTTATAGTTCTTGTCGATTCCGCAGTAATAGGTCAGGTCAACACCACCTTCTTGCGGAATGTCAGCTTGCTGCTGGGTTGAAAATTAAAAAGAAGATGGGCGGACTTTTGTTAAAAAACAACGGCACTTTTCCTTGCGGAAAAGCGCCGTTTGCTTTCAACTACTTGCCTACCCCTGGTTTATTGGGCGACGGCTGCCTTGCGCTGCCGAGCCTCCGCCACCTCCTGCGACGAAGGATAGTCGTTGATGATTCGGTCGTAGGCCTTCACAGCACCAGCGTTGTCTTTGGCTGCTTCTAGGGCAATACCTTCCTTAAGCACGTAGCCCGGCGAGAAATACTCGTTGGCGTTGTGGTCGGCAGCTTTCGCATAGAGGTCAGCTGCCTCTTTAGGTTTGTTAAGTTCTAACTGCGCGTCGCCCATCAGCGAGTACGCCCGCGATTGCACCAGGTAATCGCTAGAGCTAAACTTGTCGAGGTAGTTATAGGCATCCTGAAATTTACCTTGCTTAAGAGCGGCTACCCCAGCGTAAAAAGCAGCTAGATTGCCGGCTTTGGTGCCGCTGTACTCCGTAGCCACTTTATCGAGGCCGGGGTGCTTGCCATCGCCTTTGGTTGCTTTGTCCAACGAGTCGGCTTCCCAATAATCAACTGCGCGGTACAGCGCAGTCTGGCCCTGCTCGTTTTGCTCGGTGCGCCAGTAGTTGTAGCCTAGCGCCCCAGCCACGGCAGCTACTACTGCTACCAATATGCCTAGGAGTAGGTTGCGATTGCGGCGCACAAAGTCTTCCGAATCGGCTAGGCGGGCAGCCAGCGCATCGGGGTCTTCGAGCAGAGGATTTTCCGTCACGTAGTTTTCGGCCGGCGCAAGCGGGTCGGTCGATACGGGGCGCACCGGCTGGCGGGCTCCCGGCGTTTTGCCGGTGTAAGGAATTTTAGACATTGGCTAGGGTAGCTCAACGGCGCAACCCTGGGTAGGGCCGCGCCGCTTAGTTGGCTCCGCCCCCTAAAGGGCAATAGAACCAGGTTTAAAGGGGTGGAAACTTAATCGTGAATGTAGGGATAGTCAGCCTGCACGTATACTTCAGTATAAAGCTCGGCAGCATCAGGGTAGGGCGAGTTCTCGGCAAATTCTACCGACTCTTGCACTTGGGCTTTGATACGCTCGTCGATGGCATTAAGCTCATCTTCCGTGGCCATGTTGTGCGTAAGAATGGTGTGGCGCACAGCTTCGATGGTGTCGCGATGGCGGTATTCCTCTACCTCCTCTTTGGTGCGATACTTAGCGGGGTCGCTCATCGAGTGGCCCTTGTAGCGGTAAGTCTTGAACTCAAGGAAAGTTGGGCCTTCGCCGGCACGGGCGCGCTCAGCGGCACGGGCTACTGCGTGGTGCACATCCTCCACGTTCATGGCATTCACCGGCTCGTTGGGCATCTGATAACCCTCGGCAATGATGTGCAGGTCGGTCACGTTTGAGGTGCGTTGCACCGACGTGCCCATGGCATAGCCGTTGTTCTCGACCACAAAAATCACGGGTAGCTTCCAGAGCATTGCCATGTTGAAGGCCTCGTGCAAGGCACCCTGGCGCACCGCGCCGTCACCCATGTAGCAGATGCATAGCTTGCCAGTCTTGTTATATTTCTCGGCAAAAGCAATACCGGCACCCATTGGAATCTGACCGCCTACAATGCCGTGGCCGCCCATAAAGCCAACCTCCTTGTCGAACATGTGCATCGAGCCACCTTTTCCTTTCGAGCAACCGGTAGCCTTGGCAAATAGCTCAGCCATGATAGCATTAGGCGAGGTGCCCAGTGCTAGTGGGTGTGCGTGGTCGCGGTAAGCCGTGATGTACTTATCGCCCTTTTGCAGCGCCGACACTGCCCCAGCTACGCAAGCCTCTTGGCCAATGTAGAGGTGGCAGAAACCCTTAATCTTCTGCTGGCCGTAAAGCTGACCAGCCTTTTCCTCAAACTTGCGCATGAGCTGCATTTGCTCATACCAAGTTATATATACTTCTTTCGAGAACTCCGGCTGGCTCGGCGAAGTAGCCACTGGCTCGTCGCCAGGGTTGTTACCCTCATGCGTAGCTGGCAGCACTTCTACTGCGGGCTGCTGAGCAGTCTCGACGCCAGTAGTGGCGTCAATTGCTTTTGGCGCCTGACCTTTGGCTTCCGCGCCGTTGCTGCCGTTTGCGCCAGCCTTCGGCGCTTCCTTTACTTTCTCCGCCATGATTCGGGTTAAATATAATTTCGCGTTGGGAGGGCGAAATTACATAATACTGACCGTACTCCCACTCCACCGCCCCGAATGACGCTCGACCAACTTCACCTGCTATTTTTTAAGAACTACGACGAGGCCAATCTAGCTTTTTGCTCCGGCATTAATTGCTTTATCGGCGATAATGGCAGTGGCAAGACTAATCTGCTTGATGCTATCCATTACTTAGCTCTTACCAAGAGCGCGTTCACTAGCCTTGATGCGCAATCTATCAAGCAAGGCGCCGACTTTTTTGTAGTTAAGGGCAAGTTCTCGGCCCCCGTATTAGAACGTCCCGAGACTATTCAGGTAAGCCTGCGAGTTGGTCAAAAGAAGATTATTACGCACGATAAGCAACCCTACGACCGCATGGCTGACCACATCGGCCGCTATCCGGCAGTTCTCATTTCCCCTTACGACACCGACCTTATACGCCAAGGAAGCGAGGAACGGCGGCGCTATTTCGATAGCTTACAGTCGCAGCTCGACCACGAATTTCTTGAACTCCTTATCCAGTATAATGGCTTATTGCGCCAGCGTAATGCTACGCTTAAGCAAGGCGTAGGCAGCCACGGCTTCGATACGCTCTACCTACAGGCGCTCGACGACCAACTGGCTCCCTTGGGTGAAAGCCTATCACTACGACGGGCTGATTTTCTTACCCAATTTATTCCAGTCTTTCAGCGGCATTACGCTCAGCTCGCTGATGGCCGTGAGCAAGTTTTACTAGAATATAAAAGTCAATTGCCCGGCCAAAATTTTCGACACCTACTATTAGCTAACGAGCGCCGTGACCAAGTTTTGCAGCGTAGCACCACGGGTCCTCATCGCGACGATTTTGTTTTTCTCATGGATGAGATGCCCGTCAAGAGCTACGCTTCTCAAGGGCAGCAAAAATCATTTGTTATTGCGCTTAAGTTGGCTCAGTTTGAATTGCTGTCTACGCAGGCCACTGGCAGTTCTTCTCCCGCCAAGCCATTGCTATTGCTTGATGATATATTTGACCGGCTCGATGACAAGCGAATAGCACGCCTGCTTGAACTGGTAGCCGACCATACCTTCGGGCAGGTATTTCTTACCGATACTAATTTGGCGCGTACAGATGAGGCCTTAGCTGGCGTGGGCAGTGACATCTTGCGCTTCCGCGTTCAGGGCGGTACTGTGGAACCTGTCTAATCTACTAACACCCATTTCGGGAGACCTAAGTCGTACTTTTGGGCATCGGAAGTGCACGCACTGCTGGCCTTATGTAAGGTCACGCATGATGACTAAGCCAGCCTGTTTTTGTGAAAAAGCCTACCCCCTCTCCCACTGCTCGTCGCGCCGACATCATTCCACTAAAAGAAGGACTGGAGGCGCTAGTACGAGCATACCGCCTCGGAGGCAAGCTCAATGAAGTAACGGTAGTGGCTAGCTGGGAGCGTGTGATGGGCAAAGCCGTTGCACTCAAAACAAAAGAGGTATATGTAAGCAAGGGAAAGCTTTTTGTACGCCTTACTTCTGCACCGCTCAAGCACGAACTAGTGATGGCAAAGACTCTCGTGCTAGAGATGCTCAATACTGAAGTCGGCTCCCAAGTGGTAACGGAAGTCGTCTTTTTATAGAACTGCTTCCTTTTTAATAAAGTCAACTCAGTGGCTTTGCTAGATATTGAACTCCACTTTGCTTGCGCTGCAACAATAAGCTTGTCCACCATTTCGGGTAACTGTATTTAGTTAGGATTGCTCTACTGCGACAATAATTTGAGAGGTGTAAAGAGACATGCTAGCGATTCATCGGAACTCACATTGGCTGGTTAAAGCGTCTCCTCACATTCCATTAAAGGAGGTAGACAAGTGATGATTCACTAATACACAAAAATGTTCCACGTGAAACATTTTTGTTACTTGGGACCATACACTTTCAATAGCAACTCATTATAGGCCTCTAGCAGCGCGATATATTTAGTTTGGAGGGCTAAAAGCTGCCTAGAAAAGTCTGCATCAGCATTAGTTGGCAATGCAACACGAGATGTAACGTTGGGTACAACTACTGACTTTACATTTGATGTTGCAAATGGCAATGTGGATTGTTGCAATAGTGTAAAGTCAACAGAAAAATCGTGTCCGATAATTTGACCAACGCTCTTTACAAAATTAGCATCGAGTGTTTCGTCCTTGAATTTACGGTAAATAGTCGGACGTGTAATACCCAACTCTTCCACGATACGCGTAATGGAGATACCACTGTTTTTGATGGCTTCCTGCAGTATTTCACCCTGATGAGGCATGGGTAGGTTGATTATATGAGTTACACTACAAAGATGTAATGTGTATCAAGATAAAACAAATTATGAGGTTAAGCGCTCAATGCTTTACATATGATACGAAATCAAAATAATGTAAAGACTATTACAATATCTGTAAAGGGTGACTGAAATAGCGTGTAACAATTATTTTATAATACAGGTACTAGGCTGTCATCAGGTATAATAAGCTAAGTAGCCGGTCAGGGTAATCAGTAGTAATGCCCGCCACTCCCCACTCGATAGTGCAGGTCATATCGAGGAGCTCATTAACTGTCCAAGGCACTATGCGAAGAGTAGGATAGGCAGTGTGTAACGCTCGCAGTTTCTCGACGGATAACAGCTCGAACGCAGGTCCCAATGCATCGGGGACAAAACCTAAGTTTCGCAGTAATTCTGCAAAGGGCTCGTCACTTTCAACCAGTAGGCAAAGTTTAAGGGCCGGCGCCTGCAACCGAGCGGCTTGTAGAATGCGTGCGTCGAAGCTGAGCAGTGTGGTGCGGGGAAGGATGGCGGTAGCATAAATTTCGGCCAGCACTAATTCCACAAAAGGAATGGGTGAAGGATGAAAAACACCGTCGCTCGCAGGCTCACTTTTTACTTCGATTGAATAACTAATAGGAAGGCGGCCGAGCTGCTGACAAGCGTTTTCGACCACTTGAATCACTTCATTTAGCAAGGGCCGGTAACTAGCTATAAGCTGCTGGCTAGGAAAATCTGGATGCGGCTTATCACCCACTACGCAGCGTCGAATAGTAGTGTATGGCAGTTGGTAAAGGTTGAAGCTGCGCTCGTGAGCAGGGTCTATTTCCTCCCCATGAGGACCAGTACCCAAGCGGGCTGATAACCAAGGTTCGTGTGACACGACTACCTGATGGTCGGCTGACACCACGACATCCAACTCTAGCACGTCGACACCAAGCGATAGGGCATGCAAGAAGGCTGGCAGCGTGTTTTCGGGAAATAAGCCCCGGCAGCCCCGGTGGCCGTGCACCTCGGGGCGATAGGGAGGGGTAGGAAAAGCCATGCACTATTGTACGCATCAAGGCGCAGGGGCAGCCGACCAGTCCAGTAGATTTGCACACGTTTTACTTGATTGAGGTCTACGTTACCCTTTTAGTTTTTTACATGAAGCGAATTCTTTTACTTATACTACTGATGGCTGTAGCAGCCGGTGGTTATTACTACTACAACTCCCTAAAGAAAGGCCCTGAGTATGCGCTGCTACAAGCTGCAGCCGCCACGCAAACGCACGATGTAGCAGCTTTTGAACGCTACGTAGATGTGGACGCCTTAACGAGCCACCTCGTAGATGATGTAGCAAACCAGAGTAATCTATTGACGGCGCTCGTGCCCGGCGGTAGCTTTGCGCTGCACGGGGGCTTACGCTTGCTGAAGCCCCAACTGGCCAAAGCTGCGCACAACGAAGTGCAACGCTACATCGAAACTGGTTCTATAGAGGCAGCGCAAGCAGCGGCTCCGAAGCGACTCATTAACCTGTCGTTCTTGGGGCTGGCAGGGCATGTGGTAAGTCCCGATAGCAAGTTTAAAGGCATCAAATACACAACTGAAAAGGGTGATGATGCATTGGTGGGATTGGAGTTCACGCAGCCACGCTACGACACTACAATGGTGGTAGAAGTGAAGCTGCACAAACAAGCTGATGGCCACTGGCAGGCCAAGCAGATTACGAATGCTGGCGAACTAGCCCAGGGCGTGGCCCGACTAGAAAAGCAACACCTGCTGAAATAGGAACAACCTGTTGCTCGCTCGACAGCTGTAAGTATAAGCAACAAAAAACCCTTAGTCAGTTAGACTAAGGGTTTTTTGTTGTTTGAAGAACAGGTCTAGAAGCTCACTAAACCTTAGTTGCTACGACCTGAAAACAGCAAGTAGATAATAGAGCCACCGATGGGAAAGAACCAGATGATGACGCCCCAGATAAGCTTCTTGCCCAACGACCAGTCTTGCTTGAGCAAACTAACCAACGCATAGATGGCAAGTATCAAGTAGAGGACGCCAGCGATGCTAAGCGAGCCATTGTTGTTGTAGCGGCTGCAGCTACTAATCAGGAGAAGCAGTGGTAGCAGGGCGGCCGGCGAAAGGCGGGCGGCTAGTAAGGATAAACGGCGCATGAGAAGAGGTGAAGAAGAGTGTGGTGTTCACGCCTTTACGCAAAGAATCAAATTTAGGTCGCCTTTTTAGATTAAGTTGTTGATTATTAAATGCTTAACTAACATAATTAATGATTTGTTGCATAAACTGAGGTAGTACGCCCGGTACGAGCGCCGAGATGAGTAATACCCCGAAAAGTGCCCCATAAAAGTGCGCATCGTGGTTAATGTTGTCGCCTTGGCGGCGGCCCATGAACCACGAATAGGCCAGGTATAGGAAACCAAAAAGAAACGGTTGAATAGGAAAGGGCAGCGGGAAAATGATGATGCCGCCTCCATGGCTATTAACTGGAAACAGGAGTATGCTGGCAAATAACACTGAGGCTACCCCCCCCGAGGCCCCCAAGCTACGGTAGTTACGGTCGTCGCGGTGCCGAAAATATGTAGGCAAATCGGAGATGATAATCCCCCCTAGATAGAGCAGCAGGAACAAGGCCAGCCCTACCCCTGACCCGTAGCCTTGGGCTAATGTGGCCAGCACTACGGGGCTGAAAGAGTAAAAGGCAAACATGTTGAAGAGCAAATGGCTCCAGTCGGCATGTAGGAAACCGGAGGTGAGCAGGCGGTACCATTGACCCGAGCGGGCAATCACGTAGGGCTGCATAACCCAGGCTTCCATGAGGTCGCGGTTTGACCAGGCGTAGGCGGAAGCGGCGACCGTGAGGCCGATAAGCAGCAGGATAGGAAAAGACACGGGGAATTAGTTTTCGCGGTCCATGAGCTGGAGCGCGAGGTGATGAAGGGGCTGCTTGCGTGCTGCCGGAGCTGCTACGCGCTCCAAATGCTGCAGGGCTGCTTGGAAGTATTCGTTGATGAGTGCCTCCGTCTGAGGGCGGATATGCAGCTCGTCGTAGATGGCCCGCACGGCCTGCACTTTGGCTTCGGCATCGAGAATGGGCTGGCCAAGGTATTGGGCCAGCGTAGCCTGCTGCGCAGCTGTAGCCTGGGCCAGCGCAGTAAGCAGAAGAAACGTTTTCTTATCAGAGATAATGTCGCCGCCTACCCGCTTGCCGAAGGTAGCGGCGTCGCCATACACGTCAAGCAGGTCGTCGCGCAGCTGGAAAGCCAGGCCAATATCGGTGCCGAATTGCCGCAGGTGCTCGGCATCGGTAGCGGAAGCGCCGGCCAGCGTGGCGCCTAATTCCAAGGCAAAACCAAGCAGCACGGCCGTCTTCAGCCGAATCATGTCGAGGTACTGCGGGATGGTGACGGTCGTTTCCGTTTCAAAATTCATGTCCCACTGCTGGCCCTCGCAGACCTCAGCCGCCGTTTGGGAGAAGCGCCGCAATACCTGTGGAAGCAGGGGTAGGGATACGTTTTCGAAGAGCAATTCGTAGGCACGTACCAGCATCACATCGCCCGAGAGGATGGCCACATTGGCATTCCATTTTTCGTGCACTGTAGGCTGGCCGCGGCGCAACGGCGCCTGGTCCATCAAGTCATCGTGTAGGAGTGTGAAGTTGTGGAAGACTTCGGTGGCCAGCGCGGGCTTCACCAGCGGACCTAGCTCATCGGTGAAAAGCTGGCCGCCGAGTAGGGTTAGCAAAGGCCGCAGGCGCTTGCCACCAAGGCTCATGATGTACCGAATCGGGTCGTACAGGTTGGCGGGCTGCTGGCCGTAGTCAAGCTCTCTTAATGCTTGCTGAAGGAGGGAAGATGGGTCGGGTTGCACAGGGGCAAAGGTCGGTTAAACACGGGTGTCATAGCGAGCTCAACGAAAGGACGCGTGGTCCGACTCTCCTTACTGGGTTACTGCCCCTGCGAGTAAGAGAGACGGCCACGCGTCCTTTCGTTATGCTCATTCAGACAGCTTACGAATAAAGCAAAAGGTTAGCGTCGGCTTTTGCCACCTTCTCGCCCACCCCGGCCGCCGCTCTTACCGCCGCTGCCTTTGTAGCCGCCACCGCTGCTTTTGCCACTCCGGTCGCCGCCGCGGTCACTGCGGCCCCTACCCCCCCGGCCGGCTTCACGCTCGGCGCGCTCGCGCTGCTTCACGTGCTCCGGGCGATTATCAACTAGCTCCATGTCGATGGTGCGGTCGAGTAAATTGGCCGAAGTCACGATGACTTGCAGCTCGTCGCCGAACTGAATAATACGCTTCGAGCCGCGGCCCACAATGCGGTAGTTTTCCTTATCCAACTCGAACGTGTCGCCCGGAATGTCACTAATGCGAATCATTCCCTCACACTTGTTGGCTTCAATCTCGACGTATATGCCGCGCTCGGTGAGGCCCGAAACCACGCCCGTAAACTCTTCGCCAATGTGCGAGCCGATGTACTCGACCTGCTTGTATTTGATGCTGGCTCGCTCGGCATTTGCTGCCAGCTTCTCGCGGGCCGACGAGTGCTTGCAGGCCTCCTCCACGGGCTCATTGGCCACGTTCTTGCCACCGTTGAGGTAGTACTCCAGCAGGCGGTGGGCCATCATGTCGGGGTAGCGGCGGATGGGCGACGTGAAGTGCGAGTAGTGCGCAAATGCAAGCCCGAAGTGCCCTAGCGGCTCAGTGGTATAGATGGCCTTCGACATCGACCGAATGGCCAAGCCCTGAATCACGTTTTGCTCGGGCTTGCCCACCACTTCGGTGCTCAGCTTATTGAGCTCGGTGCTGACTTTTTTGGGATTGCTCAGGTTTAGCTTGTGGCCGAATTTCTGGGCAAAGAGGGCGAAGTTTTCGAGGCGGTCGGGGTCAGGCGCATCGTGGGTGCGGTACACCATGGTGAAGCGCGGCTTGGTTTTTTTGAGGCCAAACACGTACTCGGCAACCCGCTTGTTGGCGAGCAGCATAAACTCCTCAATAAGCTTGTGCGCGTCCTTGCGCTCCTTCACATACACGCCGAGTGGCTTGCCGTCTTCACCCAGTTTGAATTTCACCTCCTGCGTTTCAAAGCTAATGGCGCCCTTGCGGAAGCGCTCGGCCGAAAGCTTTTTAGCCAGGCTGTTGAGCAAATTCACTTCGGCAGCGTAGTCGCCTTCGCCAGTTTCGATGCGCTCTTGCGCCTCCTCGTAGCTGAAGCGACGGTCGGAGTGGATAACCGTTTTACCGAACCACGACTCGTGCAGCTTGCCCTTTTCATCAAGCTCAAATACCGCCGAAAAAGTCAGCTTGTCCTCATTAGGCCGTAGCGAGCAAAGGCCATTGGAGAGGTTCTCAGGCAGCATCGGAATCACGCGGTCTACGAGATACACTGAGGTCGCCCGGCTCTTACCCTCGCGTTCTAGCTCGGTGCCAAGACGCACGTAGTGGGTCACATCGGCGATGTGCACGCCCACCTCGTAGTGGCCGTTCTCAAGCGTCCGCAAGCTTAGGGCATCGTCAAAGTCCTTGGCATCGGCCGGGTCGATGGTAAAGGTGAGAATGTCGCGGAAGTCGCGGCGCTTAGCTATTTCTTCCTTCGTGATGGTAGTCGGGATGGCATCGGCTTCCTCTTCTACCGCCGACGGAAATTCGAAGGGTAGGCCGAACTCCGCCATGATGGCGTTTATCTCCGCCTCGTTCTGGCCAGCCGCGCCGAAGTTGCGCACGATGGTACCAACCGGGTTGCGGCCCTGCGCATCGTGGTCCGGAAACTCGGTGATGCGCACCAGTACTTTGTCGCCGTTGCGCGAGTCGTGCAGCTCATGGGGCGGCACCATCACGTCGAAATACGACTTGCGGTTGTCCGGTTTCACAAAGCCAATAGAGCCCTGCACTTGCAGGCGGCCCACTACTTCGGAACGCTGTCGCTTGAGCACTTCTACCACATCGCCGGTGAGGCGGCCGTCGCGCACACCCCGCAGGCGCACCCGCACCAGGTCGCCATCAAGGGCGTAGCGCAGCTGGTCGGTGAAGACGCGGATATCGTCGCCTTCACCATCCTCGCGCACCACAAAGGCGAAGCGGGGGGTAGCAAGTGCTACCGTACCAATAACGGTATTAGCATCGCGCTGGGGTCGGCGGTCGGGGCCATCGCCTACGTAGTCGAACCCTGCTGAGCGGCGCCGGTGAATAATTGGGTCTTGGCCAAATTCTTCTTCGAGCGCTGGCTCTACCGAAGCGGAGGGGGTAGGGGCCGTTGCTTTTTTAGTAGTCTTGCGGCCCTTGGCGGTGGCCGTAGGCGCGGGCTGCTCAGCAGGGCTAGCCAGCCGGTATTCGTCGTTCTGCAGCAGCTCTAAGCTGCCTGATTGGCGAAGGTCTTTGAGGTGAGTAAATAGCTCCTCACGCTGCGCTTTGGTAGTAATACCGAGACGGCGCGAGAGCTGCCGGTAGGCTAGCACCTTGCCCGGGTTATCGGCAAATTGACGATACACGAGGTCTTGGCTTAGGCCAGCCGAAGCAGCGGGGGTAGCCTTAGAAGAAGTTGCTGCCTTCGCGCGAGCGGCGCGGGGGGCGGCGGGGTCTTGGGGGTTTTTCATGTAATTGATAAGACGGCCGCCGGGCAGCTTGAAGTAAGATTGACGAAGGCGACGCGTAGGTAAATGTTTAATGCGAGGTTGTGCCCAGTAGGGCTTACTCTCGCTCACCGTTGAACGGTGGGACAAGAAGGAGGTTTTACTTCCACGCCGTAGATGAGCTTACACACGCGGGCTAATGGGTCGAGGCAAGGCCTACCCCCTAGCCTATTGTCCGCGCCGCAATACGGGCAGGGTCGTCGCTTGGAATAGCAGCCAGCAACTGCTGCGTATACGGGTGCTGGGGGTGGGCATATACGTCGGCCGCGGGACCGCTTTCTACAATCTTACCCTGGCTCATCACCAGTAGTCGGTCGCTCATAAACCGGGCTACCGACAAGTCGTGGGTAATGAAAAGGTAGGTAATACCCAGCTCGCGCTTTAGGTCATTGAGCAGGTTGAGGACCTGTGCTTGCACCGATACATCGAGCGCTGACACCGACTCGTCGCACACAATAAACTTGGGCCGCAGGGCTAGCGCGCGCGCAATGCAAATGCGCTGGCGTTGCCCACCGCTGAACTCGTGGGGGTAGCGCTGCTCCGCGTCCTCGCTCAAGCCAACAGTGCGCAGCAACTCGCGCACCCTAGTCTTTTGCTCGGCACGAGTGCCACCTACCCCGTGCACCCGCAACGGCTCCAGGATAGCTTCGCCCACCGTCAGCATAGGGTTCAGGGCCGCATACGGGTCCTGAAATACAAGCTGAAACTCGCGCCGCCGATGGCGCAATTCGCCAGTGGGCAAGCGTGCCAAATCGGTTCCTTCAAACAGGATGCGGCCGGCGGTTGGTTCCGTTAGGCGCAGCAGGGCGCGGCCAAGGGTAGTTTTACCGCAGCCGGACTCGCCCACAAGACCGACCGTTTCGCCTGCATTGATAGTAAAGCTGACTTCATCTACGGCCCGCACGTAAGTGGTAGCCCGCGTGAAAAACCCCTTGCGAATTGGAAAGTACACTTGCAAGTTTTCGACTTGCAGCAAGGGCAAAACGGCCGTGGAACGTTGATTTTGTTCCACGGGGAACGTTTTGGTAGTGTCAGAATTAGTCCGTAACTGAGCAGGCAGCTCAGCAGCTACCTGCACCGGAGCCATGAGTGCCCTATCGGTGAAATTACCGGCTGCATCAGTCACCATAAAATCAGCCACCACCGGCAGCCGCGCCTTACCAATAGACAGGTACGGGCGGCAGGCCAAAAGGCCACGTGTATAGGGATGTTGTGGGTCGGTAAAAATATCAAGCACCGAGCCTTGTTCTACTACCCTACCCCGGTACATCACCAAGATGCGGTCGGCAATCTCGGCTACCACCCCCAGGTCGTGCGTGATGAACAACACGGCCGTACCATGCTCGCGGCGCAGGTCGCGGATGAGTTGCAGGATGCGCGCCTGCACCGTCACGTCGAGCGCCGTGGTAGGCTCGTCGGCGATGAGCAGCGCGGGGCGGCAAGCCATGGCCATGGCAATCATTACGCGCTGCTTCTGGCCTCCACTAATTTCATGGGGGTAGGCCTTGAAGATTTGCGCGGGCCGGGGCAATTGTGCTTCGGTGAATAGCTCGATGGTACGGGCCTCCGCTTCCTGAACACTAAGGCTGGTATGCAGCCGCAAGGCCTCAACGACTTGATTGCCGCAGGTCAGCACGGGGTTCAGCGAGGTCATCGGCTCCTGAAAAATCATGCTGATGTCGTTGCCCCGCACTTGCTGCAGCTGCGTTTCGGTAAGTTGCAGCAAGTCTACCTCACCTAGTTTTTCCGACTCGAAACGGGCGGTGCCCTCCTCGATGTGCGCTGCTGGCCTAGCCAGCAGCCCGAGCAGTGCCAAGGACGTTACCGACTTGCCCGAGCCCGACTCGCCTACAATGGCGACTACCTCTCCCCTACTCATCTCAAACGACACGCCCGCCACGGCCCGCGTATGCCCACGCTGCGAGCGGAAGTCGATGGTCAGGTCTTGTACGGAAAGCAAAGGCATAGGCACCAAAAAAAGCGGCGCGGAGTAATCCGCGCCGCAAGTTTACTAGGAAGGTTCCGAAGCCGGCGGGCCGGCCGTAGCGGCTGTGGGTTGCGACTGTTTAAAGAAGCGGCCTTGCAGCAAAAGAATAAGGGCTACCCCCACAAAAATGGAAGAGTCAGCCACGTTAAAAATAGGCCACAGCGAAACGTACTTTCCGCCAATTAGTGGCCACGCGGCGGGCAAAAACCCTTCGTAGATATCTGCATACAGCATGTCGATAACCTGCCCGAAAAACCAGGGGGTAGGCGAGCCAAAAGGCGCATTGTGGTAAATGACGCCGTAGAAAATGGAATCTACTAAGTTGCCTACAGCTCCGCCCAAAATCAGGGCCATGCAAGCAATGAAGCCTGCGGCTGCCCGGTGTCGCCACAAGTAAACGATGTAGTAGCTAAGCCCACCTACTGCCGCCAGCCGAAAAGCCGTGAGCAGCAGCTTTCCGTAGGGCGGCGGCAGTTCGACACCGAAGGCCATCCCGGGGTTGGTAGTGTAGTGCAGCTTAAACCAATGCCCTAGCAGCAAAATCTCTCCTCCCGAAGTAAGCGTTTGGCTACTGTGTACCAAATACTTAGATAATTGGTCGATACCTATAACCAGCAAAGCCAATAGGAAGAAGGGCAGTACACTACCGCGTCGCGCGGGGTAGCGCAACGGCGTAGAAGAGGAATCCAGGGAAAAATCGGTTTGCACAGGTGAAACTCTAATTGCTTTGTACTGTTTTATACCGATTTATGAGGTTTCATAACCATTTAAAACGGCGGAAGGAAGCGTTGTGCGCGGGAAAACCCAGGCGCTTTTCTAAAACGCCCGGGCCTCTCATAATCAAGTAGTTACTACATCAACTTTAGCAGGCACTTGAAAATCGTCGAATTCTAGCACCGCACCGTCGGCTACTTCGGGCACAAAGTCAAGGCGTAGGGCCTGCACTTCGGTGCGGATGTAGTCGCCAAACGACTGCACGGCGGCTTGCAGTTCGGTGGGCGCGCTAGCGGCTAGCGTCACGCTGATGCGGTCCTGCACTTCCAAACCCGAGTCTTTGCGCAGGTTTTGGAGGCGATTGACTAGCTCGCGTGCTAAGCCTTCCTGCCGCAGTTCGTCGGTGAGGGTCACGTCGAGGGCCACGGTAAGCGGGCCGTCGGTGGCCACAAGCCAGCCGGGCAGGTCCTGGGTGCGAATTTCGACTTCGTCGAGGTGCAGCGTAAGGGTTTCGCCCTCCACTTCTACCGCTAACTCACCCTGCTTTTCGAGCTGGGTTAGCTCGTCGCTAGTTAGGGTTTGGATACGGGCACCGACAGCCTTTAGGCGCGGGCCGTACACTTGGCCGAGGCGCTTAAAATTGGGCTTCACCGACTTCACCAGCACGCCGCTGGTGTCGTCTAGAAACTCGATGTGCTTCACGTTTACTTCGGCGCAAATCAGGTCCTCGACTAGCCCGACTTGCTCCTTTGTGGTGTCATTAAGCACAGGCACCAGAATGCGCTGCAAGGGTTGGCGCACTTTCAGCACCGACTTCTTGCGTAGTGAGTGCGTGAGCGAACTGATGCGCTGAGCTAGCTCCATACGCTCCTCCAACGCCTTGTCGATGAGCATAGTATTGGCTTCAGCTAAATAAGTCAAATGCACCGACTCGGCGGCAGTCTGGCCTTTGGTGAGGTTGCCATAGAGCCAATCGGCGAAGAAGGGCGCGATGGGAGCCATGAGCTGCGCCACGGTGCTTAAACACTCGTGCAGCGTCTCGTAAGCGGCTTGTTTATCGGTAGTTAACTCGCCTTTCCAGAAGCGGCGGCGCGAGAGGCGCACGTACCAGTTGGAGAGTTGGTCGGTGACAAAATCTTGGATGGCGCGAGCAGCTTTCGTGGGGTCGTAGCTGTCGAAATGGCCACGTACTTCAGCCAGCAAGCTCTGCAACTTGCTCAGAATCCAGCGGTCCAGCTCGGTGCGCTCGGCCACGGGCAGGGGGGTAGGGCTAACCTGGAAACCGTCCAGATTCGCGTACAGCGCGAAGAACGAGTACGTATTAAACAGCGTGCCGAAAAAGCGCCGTTGCACCTCTGTGATGCCCGCCTGGTCAAACTTGAGGTTGTCCCATGGCGGCGCGTTGGAAATCATGTACCAGCGGGTGGCGTCGGGGCCGTACTGCGCGATGGTCGCAAAAGGGTCTACGGCATTACCTAGGCGCTTGCTCATCTTGTTGCCGTTCTTGTCCAGCACCAAGCCGTTGGCAATCACGTTTTTGAAGGCTACCGAGTCTTCCAGCATCACGGCCAGGGCGTGCAGCGTGAAGAACCAGCCACGCGTTTGGTCCACGCCTTCGGCAATGAAATCGGCAGGGAAGTTCTTCTGGAAAACTTCTTGATTTTCAAAGGGGTAGTGCCACTGCGCATACGGCACCGCGCCCGAGTCAAACCACACGTCGATGAGGTCAGGCTCGCGGTACATAGGCTGGCCGCTGGGCGAAACGAGGAAAATATCGTCTACATACGGGCGGTGCAGGTCAATTTTTTCACCGTTCGCATACGGGTTGTGGGTCATGACTTCGGCCGCTACGGCCTTATCAATCTCCGCTTTCAGCTCGGCAATCGAGCCAATGCAGATTTCCTCGGTGCGGTCCTGGGTGCGCCAGATGGGCAGCGGCGTACCCCAATAGCGCGAGCGACTGAGGTTCCAGTCCACCAGGTTTTCGAGCCAGTTGCCGAAGCGGCCGGTGCCGGTGCTTTCGGGCTTCCAGTTAATGGTTTTGTTGAGCTCGATGAGCCGGTCTTTCACGGCCGTGGTCTTGATAAACCACGAGTCGAGGGGGTAGTAGAGCACCGGCTTGTCAGTGCGCCAGCAGTGCGGGTAGGTATGCTCGTACTTCTCGGTTTTGAAGGCCGTGCCGTTGGTGCGCATCCGGATGGCGATGCTCTCATCCAGCGTTTTATAATCGGCGCCGCTCTGGTCGTGGCCGTCGTAGTTTTTCACCCAGCGGCCACCAAACTCGCCCATTTCGGCCACGTAGCGGCCCGTGCGGTCCACGATGGGGCCTAGCTTGCCCTGGTCGTCGGCCACCATCAGCGCAGGAATGCCGTTGAGTTGTGCTACCCGGAAGTCATCGGCGCCAAAAGTGGGTGAAATGTGCACGATACCCGTGCCGTCCTCGGTCGTCACAAAGTCGCCCACAATAACGCGAAAAGCGTTTTCCTCGCCTTCAAAGTGTGGGAAACCAGCTTCGGTGTTGAATAAGCGCTCGTAGTGAATACCGACTAAGTCAGCACCGGTAAACTCGGCTTCAACGCGCCAAGGAAGTACTTTCTTATCGCCTTCAGCGTAGCCTTCGAAGGGCGCAGCAGCACCTTTCTCCGAAAAATATTTGCTCACCAACGCTTTCGCCAGCACCACTCGGACAGGTGCAGCAGTGTACGGGTTGAAGGTCGAAACCAGCACGTAAGGAATATTCTTGCCTACAGCCAAGCCGGTATTGGCGGGCAGCGTCCAAGGGGTGGTTGTCCAAGCCAAGATGTAGGTTTCGCCTACCCCCTCGCTGGCAAACAACTTCTCCGAAGCCGCATCGCGCACCACCTTAAACTGCGCCACGATGGTTGTATCCTTCACGTCCTTATACGTGCCGGGCTGGTTCAACTCGTGCGAGCTGAGGCCGGTGCCGGCGGCCGGCGAGTAGGGCTGAATGGTGTAGCCTTTGTATAGAAAGCCCTTGTCGTATAGCTTCTTAAGTAGGGCCCAGCAGCTCTCGATGTACTCGGGCTCGAAGGTGATATAAGGGTCGTCGAGGTCCACCCAGTAGCCCATTTGCTGCGTCAGCTCATCCCACTGCGCTTTAAAGCGCATCACGGTTTCGCGGCAGCGCTGGTTGTAGTCTTCGACGCTGATTTTGTGGCCGATATCTTCCTTCGTGATGCCTAGCTCCTTCTCCACTTGCAGCTCGATGGGCAGGCCGTGGGTGTCCCAACCGCCCTTGCGGGGCACCTGCTTGCCGAGCTGCGTTTGGTAGCGGCAGAAGATATCCTTCACCGCCCGCGCCATCACGTGGTGAATGCCAGGCTGGCCGTTGGCCGAAGGCGGGCCCTCGTAAAACACGAACGTGGGCTGGCCCTCGCGGCTGCTCACGCTCTTCTTAAAGATGCCGTTGGCGTCCCAGCTGGCGCGTACATCGGTGGCGAGCTTGGCGTAGTCGAGCGGCTGCTTGTATTCGGGGTAAGTCATTGTTGTTGAGTTCATCAGCCGGTTACTACCAGCTGTCATACTGAACAAGGAGGAGCATTTTGGCAGGGTACGATTGGGTTAGTAGCCCTACCAAATGCTTCCCGTTGTTTTATATGACGTTCTTTTTCTAAAATTCAGCTAATCAAACTGTTTTAACCTTGGCCCGCTCCACGCTCAAGCGTTGCAGGTTCTGGTCCATGTCGTCGTCTTCTTCGTGGTAGTTCTCGTCGTAGTGCCGGATGAGCGCATCGCCGGGAATTTTCTCACCCTTGCCGTGCTCAAAAGTCACGAGCAAGGTCGGCAGCAGCACGAGGTTGGAGAAGTTGGTTATCAGCAGCGAAGCGCCCATGAGCACGCCCAGCGCCTTCGTGCCGCCAAACTCGCTGAAGGCGAAGATGCTAAAGCCCAGGAAGAGCACGATACTGGTATAAATCATACTCGTGCCGGCTTCCACCATCGTATTGGTAATGGCTTCGGTAACGGTGCGACCGGCCATCGCCATTTCTTGCCGGAATTTAGCCAGCAAATGAATGGAGTTATCACCATCAATACCCAGCGCAATCACGAAAATGAGCGCGGTGCTGGGCTTAAGCGCAATGCCAAAATACCCCATGATACCGGCCGTGAGGGCCAGCGTAAATAGGTTGGGGGTAAGGGCGTAGAAGATGGTGCGGAACGAGCGGAACAGCAGCAGCACGACTACCGCTACCAGGCCAAAAGCCCACATTAGGCTCTCGCGCAAGGTACCAATAACGTACTCGTTGCCCTTCGTGAAGATGACCGTGGTGCCAGTGCGGCGCACCGTCATGCCCGAGTTTTTGAAGATGCGGTCCATCGCCGGCTGAATGCGGCGCGTCACGAGCGTATCGAGTTTGTGCGAGCCGATATCGGCAATTTTGAGGCTAATACGGGCCTTCTGCGAGTTTTTATCGACGAAGCTGTTGAGCAGCTTATTCATCGAGCTGCCGGCCTTGCCCTGGGCGACCGTGGTTTTGGTCGAATCGGGGCTGTTGGCGGCGCTACCCCCCTGCGAATTGGCGAGGTAACTCAGGATGAAATTCTTATCGTCGTTATTCGGCAGGCGATAAAACTCGGGCTGGCCGTTGTAAAAAGCCTGGGTAGCCGCCTTGATAAACGTGACCATGCTAATGGGCGGCGACAGCTCGGGCTGGGCCCGCAGGAAGCGCTCAAATTGGTCTATTTTCTGCAAGTTGGGCAGCTTGAATAGGCCTTTCGGCTTGCCGGTATCAACTACGAATTCCAGGGGCATCACCCCGCTGAAGTGGTCTTCGAAGAAGCTCAAGTCAGCATTTACCGAGCTGTTTTTAGGCAAATCATCCACCATGAACGACACGGCTTCAATCTTCCGAATCCCTACCCCCGCAATGACGAGCAGGCCTAGCGCGGCCAAATACACCGTGCCACGCCGGTACAGCACCACGTGGTCGAGGAAGTGAATAATGCCCAGCAGCGGCTTCGAATCGAGGTGTTCGAGCTGCTTCTCGGTGGGTGGCGGCAGGTAAGTAAACACCGCCGGAATCATGATGAAGCTGATGATGAAGGCGATGAAAATGTTAATCGTCGCCACCATGCCAAACTGGTAGAGAATGGCAATATCCGTGAACGTGAACACCACGAAGCCGATGGCCGTGGTGAGGTTGTTCATGAGCGTAATGAGGCCAATTTTGCGGATAACCCGCGTCATGGCCAGAATCTGATTGCCCGATTTGCGGTAGTCGTAGTGGTAGCGCGAAAGCAGGTAGGTGCAGTTCGGCACGCCGATGACTACCAGAATACTAGGAATAAGCCCCGTAAGCAGATTGATTTTATACCCTAGCAGCACGATGCTGCCCACGCAGCATATCATCACGCACACGACCACCAGCAGTGGAAATACCACCGCCGACCAGGTGCGGAAGAACATAAACAGCGTAATGCCCATGACGAGCACCACCAGCATGGCAAAAAACTTCATCTCGCCGGCCACCTTGCTCGTCATTGTGGAGCGCACGTAGGGCAGGCCCGCGTAGTGCATCTTGATGCGCGTGTCCTTCTCAAACCGCTCGGCGTGGCCCAGGATGTGGTTCATCACGGCCTGGCGGCGGTTGGAGTTGAGATAGGCTGGGTCGAGCGTGACGGCCAGCAGGGTAGCCCCGGTGCGCGGCGCAATAATTTGCCCCTTATAAAACTCAATACTGTTGACCACGCGCATCAGCGAGTCCAGTTCGTGCTGCGAGCGCGGGGCAGCCTTGAAGATGGGGGTAGTAACGAACTTCGAGTTAATCGTATCCTTCTCAATCTGGATGAGGCGCGTGATGCCGAGCACGCCGCTCACCCCCTCCACCTTGGCCAGGGTATCAGTAAGCTGGTGCAGCTGGTTGAACTTACTCAACTGGTACACCGAGCTGTCCTGCATGCCCAGCACGAGAATGTTGCCGTCCTCGCCAAAAGTCTTTTTGAACTGCTGGAAGTACACCATATCGGGGTCCTTCGGGCTCACGACTTGGGCAAAATCGTAGGTCATCTCCACGTCTTTGGCCTCCCAAGCCATAAACACGGTGAACACGGCAATCAGGCCCAGCAGCCACTGCCGGTACTTGATGATAAAGAGGGCGATATGTCCCCACATAAGCTTTAGAATTTAGTACAGGCAACTCCCCTACCCTAGCACGGTACCTCGAAGCTACAGCTTCGCAAACACCGTCTTAAAGCTCACAGCTTCGCCAATGTAGGCCCGCAACGCGCTGATGGGCATTCGGGTTTGCTCGCGGGTGTCGCGGTGGCGCACCGTCACGGTGTCGTCTTCCAGCGTTTGGCCGTCGACTACAATACAAAAAGGCGTGCCGATTAGGTCCTGGCGGGTGTAGCGCTTGCCAATGGCGTCCTTGTCCTCAATCACCAAGCGGAAATCAAACCGCAAATCATCGAAAATTTGCTGCGCTTTCTCGGGCATGCCGTCCTTGCGCACCAGCGGGAAAATAGCCGCCTTGATGGGCGCCACGGCCGGGTGCAGCTTCAGGAAGGTGCGCTGTTTGGTGGTTTGGGCTTCGCCTTCACCTTCGGTAATGGTTTCTTCCTGAAACGCCTCGCAGAGCGTGGCCAAGAACAGGCGGTCAGCGCCTACCGACGTTTCTACCACGTAGGGCACGTAGTTGCCGTAGGGTTTGCCAGTCGTTTCGTCGATGTCGTTGTCGAAGTACTGCTGCTTTTTGCGGCTCAGGTTTTGGTGCTGGGTCAGGTCGAAGTCGCCGCGCGAGTGAATGCCCTCCATCTCCTTGAAACCGAAGGGAAATTCGTACTCAATGTCCACGGCGGCCTTGGCGTAGTGGGCCAGCTTGTCGTGGTCGTGGAAGCGCAGCTTGGCAGCCGGCAGACCCAAGGCCTCGTGAAAACGGCGACGGGCCGCCTTCCAGGTGTCGTACCACTCGCCTTCGGTGCCGGGGCGCACAAAGAATTGCATCTCCATTTGCTCAAATTCGCGCATGCGGAAAATGAACTGCCGGGCCACAATCTCGTTGCGGAACGCCTTGCCAATCTGCGCGATACCAAACGGAATCTTCATCCGCGCCGATTTCTGCACGTTTAGAAAGTTCACAAAAATACCTTGGGCCGTTTCGGGCCGCAGGTACACGGGCGCCGCCTCCGAATCTACGGCCGAGCCCTGGGTCGAAAACATCAGGTTGAACTGGCGCACGTCGGTCCACTTGCTGGAGCCGGAAAGTGGGTCTACTATTTTCTCGTCAATAATGAGCTGCTTCACGCCGGCCAAGTCGTTGGCGGTGAGTAGACGGCCCATTTCGGCCGTCAGCGCCGCGCCGCGGGCGGGGTCGCCGGCTTTTTCGTATTCAGCAGCTTTTTCTTCGATGAGCACATCGGCGCGGTAGCGCTTCTTGCTGTCGAGGTTGTCGATGAGCGGGTCGTTGAAGCCCGCCACGTGGCCACTGGCCTCCCAGGTGCGCGGGTCCATAAAAATGGCCGCGTCGATGCCCACCACGTTGCCGTGCAGCTGGGTCATGGCTTCCCACCACAGGCGCTTGAGGTTATTTTTTAGCTCCACGCCGTTGGGGCCGTAGTCATACACAGCGGCCAGGCCGTCATAGATTTCGGAAGATTGGAACACAAAGCCGTATTCCTTGGCGTGGGCCACAATATCTTTTAGTTGGGCGCTTTCTGCGGGCGTAGTGGGCTTGCTCATAAGTAGCAAAGTTAGGGCGGTTAGGCACGTCTGGCATTGTGCGTGCGCTGCGGCTGCCAGCGCCGGGGCCCCTACCCCCCTGGCGGGAGCCAACAATTCGGTAACATGCCGCTAGCACAATACCGGGTTAATTTTGAGCGCTGAATTATCCAAGCTCAGCGTTTTTCTATGTTCGGACTTGAACCCCATGTACTGCTGCTGCTAGCTGTTTGCCTGCTAGCGGCTTGCATGTTTGAATTTGTCAACGGCTTTCACGACACGGCGAATGCCGTGGCTACGGTCATCTATACCAACACCCTGCGCCCGTGGGTAGCAGTGGTGTGGTCGGCTTTCTGGAATTTTATCGGCGTGTTTTCGGGCGGCATTGCCGTGGCCATGGGCATTGTGTATCTGCTGCCCGTCGAGAGCCTCATCGACCAGAATGTGTACCACGGCATTGCCATGGTGGGTGCGCTGCTGGTGGCGGCCATCATCTGGAACATCGGCACTTGGTACTACGGCATTCCCTCGTCGTCGTCGCACGCACTTATCGGCTCCATTTTGGGGGTAGGCATTGCGTTTTCGCTGCTGCCGGGGGGTAAGGATGCGGCCATTAACTGGAGCAAGGCCAGCGAAAGCGGCCTGGCCCTGCTGCTGGGCCCGCTGCTAGGCTTCACCTTCACCATTGGTATGATGTTCTTGCTCAAGCGCTTTTCGCCCAGCAAGGCCATTTTTAAGGAGCCGCACAAACGCAAGCCGCCGCCCCTGTTCATTCGCCTCACACTCATTGCCACCTGCACACTGGTAAGCTTCTTCCACGGCTCGAACGACGGCCAGAAGGGGGTAGGGCTCATTATGCTGATTCTGATTGGCATCGTACCCATCCATTTTGCGCTCGACAACTCCAAAAACCCACTCGACCTGCGCGACTCGCTGGCCAAGGTCGAGTACGTGATTGGCCGCGTTAACTCGGCCGAGTTGAGTGCCGCCGACCAAAAGCTGCTAACCGAAGTGCGGGCCCAAACCACCGACCTCGACCGCGTATTCGCTGGCAAAACCAAGGTGGAGGACCTACCCCAAAACGCCCGCTTCGAGATTCGGCGCGACATTCTGCTGCTTGCCAACCGCGGTAAAAAGCTTCTGGCCAGCGAAAGCGTTAGCCTAAGCACTGCCGACCGCAGCACCTACAAAGACGCCATCGCCAACATGAGCACCTTCACCGACTACGCGCCTTGGCAGGTACTGCTGATGGTGTCGCTGTCGTTGGCCTGCGGCACCATGATTGGCTGGCAGCGCATCGTGAAAACCATCGGCGAGCGCATCGGCAAGGAGCACCTCACCTACGCGCAGGGTGCCAGCTCGGAGCTAGTAGCTGCCATGATGATTGGGGCCAGCACCCAGTTGGGCCTCCCCTCCTCTACTACGCACGTGCTGTCGTCGGCCATCGCGGGCAGCATGGTGGCCAACCGTGGCATCAAAAACCTGAACCCCGCCATGGTGCGCAGCATCGCCTTGGCTTGGGTACTCACGCTGCCCGTAACGATGGTACTTGCCGGCGGGCTGTTTCTACTCTTCCGCGCCATTAGCGGGTAGTCCCCTACCCCCCTCACTGGCGCTGAGCATAACAGAGTTACCCACATATCCACGTAGTTATCCACAAAAAAGCCAACCCGGTTAGGGTTGGCTTTTTTACTAGGCGGGTTGGCCAACATGGAAATCGGTAACGTGGGAATAATCCCAGCTTCACTGAGTTATCCACTTATCAACACTAAAAAAGGGCTTTTTTGTGGATAACTTTTGCCCAGGTTAAGCAGATGCAGGACAATACCGGGAACTTCTACGCTTTTAACGGCAATGGCCTATTTAGGCCATTGCACCTCTAGGTCGTCGTTGATGAAGACGCCAAAGTTGACAAACTGCAACATTCCTTCCTCGAAGTACATGTCTATCATAGACTTCTCGTAGGATAGCCGCACTTCGCCGCCCTCCATGGTTTCCATTTCGGGTTGTGCCTGTTCGTGGCGCTGCATGAGGGCTTTAATCTGGTCGAAAGGCCGGCCGTGAATCACCTCGCCGAAGAGGCGCAGGCTAGGATTATCGGTTTCGATGCAGCTGAGGCGGAAATCGTCCTCGCGGTCGAAGTACAGCGACAACAAATGGTCGTCTTCGTAATAATTCCAGGCCTGGTGCTCAAACTCGTCTTCGTCTTCCGACTCGTCGATTTCCTCCGGCTCGCCCACCAATGTGCGAACCTCGTCCATCGTCATGCCAAAGCGCAGCGGGCCCATGCCCGTACCCAGAATGATTTCGTTTTCCTCGATGCTGCTGGGGGTGGTAGTTGGGGTGCTCATGGGTAAAAGGGTTTTGAAGTTGATACAAAGGTAGCCCGATAGGCAGTGCGCAATGAGGAGTGCCTAGTGCGTAAATGTGCACCATCTACTGCGCTCTACTTCCCGTAGCGGGCCTCGAAGGCGGCTTTTTGGCGCTGGTACTCGGGCAGCGCCTTGGCTTCGTCCCACTTCTGCTTAAAAATGGCGGCGGCTTCTACTTTATCCACATCGGGTTGTGGATTACGCGGCAACTCGGCGCGGCCATGGGCACCGCTTTGGCCTTTCTTGTCGGCGGGCACCGGGCCTGCGTATTTCTTGCCGCCGGCGTGGTTGGCGTAGCGCCGGGCCCGCGTGAAGCCCATTTGCAAGAATTTGCGCGCCATATCGGCTCCCACAAAATCTTCGGCCTTTAAATAAGCCTCTAGTAGGCTCCAGATAGCCGCCGACGACTCTCGGGCCGCCGCCGCATCCTTGAAGCGCCAGTGGGGCAGGATTTCGCCTTTGTAGGGCTGCACCAGCAGTACGCCCTGCTCGCCCTTACCCACTCGGTACAGCTCGGGGTGCTGCCGAAAATCGACAGTGGCAAAATCAAGGTCGTAATCGAAGGGCATGTGGAAAAAGTATGGGTAGGGCCTTTTGCCCAGCTTATACGAAAACCGGCCGCCTCGAAGCCAACCTCTAGTCCGCAGCCCAGCCAAAGTTTTCCACTTAGTTAATAAGTGAATTAATTTCTTTTTTAAAAATCTCTTTTTGTTTTCATCCATCAGGGCAGTGGATAAGTTGATAACCCTCAAGAGTTGTCCACAGCGTGGATAACGGGTGGGAAACTATCGGCTTATCCACGGCCTTTCCACAGGCAATGTGTATATCATGGGGGTAGGAATGAATAACTTAAGCGAGTTATCCACTATTCACAGGGTTATCCACGAATTCACAATCCACAGGCTGGCGGCAGTGTGGATTGCGCTTGTGGGCCGTCGAAGTTATCCACGCTTATCCACCATCAGAGTTAGCTGCGTTGGCGGTCGAATTACCAAAAAAACTTTCCCTCATCTTATCCACGGGTAGTACACACTTATCCCCATACTTATCCACACAGAAAGGAAGCCTACTCCGCCTGCGTGGATAACCCGGTGGATAACTAGTGGAAAAAGGGGCTAAACTGCGCTCAGTAACTGGAAACGCCGCTTAGTTATCCACCAAAACCGGGTTATTCACCGTTCTTACAGCGAAAATCAGCGTTTTGGCGCTCTTCCTGTGGAAAGCTGCGCTAAAAAGGCGCTTCGCTGCGCAACGATAGCTTTTCGCCTCTTTCGATTACTTAGCCTGCAAACGAAGCAAGCCCGCCTTGGTAAGCCTAGCTCAACCAAACCGGTACGGCATGCGCGAAGCCAGGCCCACCAACGCGGGCTTAGTAAGGGTAATGACCTCTACGTGCGGACCACCGCGCTGTGCTACACCGCTACGGCTTTATCCACTGGTGCACCTGCTTTTAGAAGCTCAGCTTCTCTTCCGCCTCCCAGCCGGCGCGCACTTCCAGCACCTTGGGGTAGAGGTAAACTGGTTCAGCTGGAATTTGTAGTTTGGGGTCGCCGTTGCGCCAGCGGCCATCGCCATCTTGGTCGATGAGCACACGCAGGCGGTATTTGCCGGGCGCCAAGTGCGCAAAGCGGTAAGTGCCGCGGGGCGAGCGCAACTGGTCGAGCACCTGAAACTGGTCGTTGAGCAGTTGCAAATCGAAGTTTTTCGCCTTCGTTTGAATAGCACCCGAAAGCAAACCGCCGGGGTCTTGGTCGGTCACGGCCAGGCGCAAGGGCCGGCGCAGCCCCAGCGATTGCCCCGTAATGGCCGCAAACGCCGTGCTGTCGAGCCGAATTTCCACCGTCTTCACGGCCTTGGTGTCGAGGGTTATCGTGAGCTGTGTGCGGTCGGCGCTCAGGCTGCCATCGGGGGGTAGGCGCAGGGGGCGAGTACGCAGCGAATCTTCGGTGAGGGTACCCACCGCCTTGCCCGGCACCAGCTGGACCGGCACCGGAAAGCGGAATTTTACCTGCCCTTGGCGGTACACGGTGCGCGGGTTGCCTTCTACGGTAGTGCCGGGCAGCACCACTTTGCGCCCCGCCGCCGTGGGTACCGGAAAACGAATATTGAGCGTGTCGCGGCGCGTGTTGCCGGTGCTGTCGCTCACGGCCAGCAGGTAGCGGCCATCGACGAGGGCCGGCGTTTTATAAAGTATCAGCACTCGGCCCTGGCCCGAAAGCTCGGTGGCAGCCTGCACTGCTGCCGTCGGCGCGCCCGCCGCCGTGGGCGTAAGCACGGCGGTGGCCAAGCCTTCGTTAAACCGCAGCTGCACTTGGGTAGCCGTGGCTTCGAGGCCCGTGCGCTGGGGCGGTAGGCGGTCGGGGTGCACCAGCGCGAGGGTGCGGCCAGCGGTGGTGTCGCTAACGGCGAGGGGGGTAGGGAAATAGGCGATTTTTTCGCCGTCGTCGAAGCGGCTGTTATTATTCTTATCCGCCCAGGCGTACACTTTGTAGGGAGCTACGCGCACGAAATTGAGCTGAAAAGTGCCCTTGTCGTCGGTCCGGGTGAGGTAGTAAGGCTGGCCGCGGCGCACGCCCACCGTGTCGGTGGTGCGGTACAGGCCCACGATAACATCCTTGGCGGGGCGGGCGGTAAGCAGGTCTACCACCGTGCCACTTACCCGGCCCGAGTCGAGGGTGGCGCCGGTGCTGAAACTCAAGGCCTCGTACTTGGCCGGCAGGCTTTCGTTGGCATCCACAATGGCCTTGCGGAAGTTAAACGAGTACGTGGTGTTGGCGTCTAGGGGCTTCTTAAACAGCAGCGACACGGCGTTGCGGTCGGCGCGCACGGTGTACACATTGTCGGGCGCGAGCTGCGGGGTAATGAGCAGGTTCTTCGGCAAATCCTTCACCTGTACCGGTTCCGAAAAAGTGAGCCGGATAAACGGCGGGTTCACATTGCGGGCCGCGCTGTCGGGCGAAGTGGCAACTAGGCGGGGCGGCGTTTTATCGCGCGGCCCGCCCTGCGGCGCACTAATGGCCGCGCAGCTGCCCAGCCCGGCCAGGGCCAGCAGCCCCAGCCCAGCGCCTACCCCCCGGCTTAGCGGGCGGCTGGTTTTCGCGTTAGTAGTCAAGAAGAAACGAAAGGCAGCGCGAAAACTCATGGACAAAAAAACGGCGGAAAAGCTCGGCAAAAGTAGCTACCTCAGCCGCGGCCCGTGGGGCTAGCCCGCGGCTGGGCTGCGTTGCGCTACGTAGAGCAAGCTCGAATATTGCCCGCTGCGCTGCGCCGCGTATTGGTTGGACTGAAAACCTGCCTTGAGTACCGTAATAGGCCCGCCCGCCCGCTCGGGAGACCGCTGCTTTTCCGAAAGCATGCTCACGTAGTACGCATCCAGGGTGAGGGGTAGGGTTTGAATGATGCGCAGGCCGTGGCGGGCCAGTAGCTGGCCCATGGTAGCCGGCACAAAATGGTAGAGGTGGCGCGGCACATCATAAGCCGCCCACTCCTGGCGGTAGTGCTGGGCGTCGAGGCTGTCGGGGTTGGGCACCGCAATGAGCAGGTGGCCGCTGGGCTTGAGTACATGAAGTAGCTGCTCCAGCGTTTCGTGCAGGCTGTGTACGTGCTCTAGCACGTGCCAGAGCGTCACCGCGTCGAAGCTGGCGGGCGGCAGCGTAGCCAGCGCCGCCGGCTCTAGAATAGGCTGGCCCAGGCGGGCAGTGGCATCCTGGCGGGCGCGGGCATTGGGTTCGAGGCCCGTTACCTGCCAGCCAGCTTTTTTGGCACCCGCCAAAAAGTGGCCCGTACCACAGCCGTAGTCGAGCAGTTGGCCCCGGCGCCCACCGTGCAGCTGCGTAAGCAAAGCCACTTTGTGGCGCACCGTAAAGTAGCGGGCTACTTTGTACACGCGGTTTATCAGGCCCTGGGCGCCGCTGTTGTGCGATACGTAAGCGTCAGATTCGTAGTACTTGCCGATGTGCTCGGCGCGGGGGCGCGGGTTGGTAAACTGGAAGCCGCAGTTCTGGCACTGCACAATCGTAAACAGCTCCTGGCTCACCGATTTATCCTGTACCACCAGCTTATCGCGGAAGGTGGTGCTCCCACACACCGGGCAGCTCTCTAATAGTTCGTAAACCACTTCGTTTAATTATGAGGTATGAGCTAAAAGCTAAGAGCTAAAAGTTGGGCGCAATAGCAGCTGCAAGGCCGGTCGTTAACGCCTAACTTTTAACGCCTAACTCCACGTCATCGTCCCAGGTACACCATAAGCACCGACACGTCGGCGGGGCTCACGCCGCTGATGCGCGAAGCTTGCCCCAACGTTTCGGGCTGAATCTTGAGCAATTTTTCGCGTGCCTCGTGGCTAAGCGCGGGCATGGCGCCGTAGTTGAGGCGGCCCTGAATCACGAAGTTTTCTAGCTCGCGCATGCGCTGGGCCTGCTGCTGCTCCTTCTGCAAGTACGTTTCGTACTTGGTCTGAATAATGGCTTGCTCCTGGGCTTCGGCCCCAAAGGCCGCCAGCTTTTCGGCCAGCGCGGGCAGCGCGGCCGTCAGCTCAGGTAGCTCAATATTAGGCCGGCGCAGCAGGTTGAGGGCGCGGGTTTTCTCGTGAATCTCGGCCGAGCCGTGCGCTACCAAGAAGGGATTGATGTCGGCGAGCTCAATGCCGAAGTTGGCCAGCACAGCCAGGGCAGCGGCAGTATCGGCTTCCTTCTGGCGCACGCGGGCCAAGCGCTCGTCGCTGGCTAGGCCCAGGGCGTGCCCGAGGGGGGTAAGGCGCAGGTCGGCGTTGTCTTGGCGCAGCAAGATGCGGTGCTCGGCCCGGCTCGTAAACATGCGGTAGGGCTCGTCGGTGCCTTTATTGATGAGGTCGTCGATGAGCACACCAATGTAGGCCTCGTCGCGCCGCAGCGTGAAGGCCGGCTTGTCGTGGGCGCGCTGGTGAGCGTTGATGCCGGCCATCAGGCCTTGGCAAGCCGCTTCTTCGTAGCCGGTGGTGCCGTTTATCTGGCCCGCCAGCCAGAGGTTGCGCACTGGCTTGGTTTCGAGCGTGTTGGTAAGCTGGGTAGGCGGGAAGAAGTCGTACTCAATCGCGTAGCCGGGCCGGAACATTTTGGCCTTTTCAAAGCCCGCAATCTCGCGCAGGGCGCGGTACTGCACATCCTCCGGCAGCGAACTGCTAAA
The DNA here is from genome assembly GCF_009755225.1 of Hymenobacter ginkgonis. GTDB lineage: Bacteria > Bacteroidota > Bacteroidia > Cytophagales > Hymenobacteraceae > Hymenobacter > Hymenobacter ginkgonis. The sequence continues at coordinate 466,136 of NZ_WQKZ01000002.1, read as the reverse complement.
GCCGTTTACGTAGCACTCCACGGTGCTCCAGCCCTCGGGCTCCACAAAAATCTGGTGCCGGTCTTTGTCGGCAAAGCGGTTGATTTTGTCTTCCACGCTCGGGCAGTAGCGCGGCCCCAGTCCCTTAATGCGCCCCTGAAACATGGGCGATTTCTCGAAGCCTTCGCGCAAGATGTTGTGCACCCGCTCGTTGGTATACGTGATGTAGCACGGGCGCTGCCCCGTGAGCGGCGGCGTGTCGAGGTACGAGAAACGACTCGGGTTGGCGTCGCCGTCCTGCACTTCCATTTTAGAATAGTCGAGCGAGCGGCCATCCACGCGGGGCGGCGTGCCGGTTTTCATGCGCCCGGCCTCAAAGCCCAGCTCCAAGAGCTGCTCGGTGATACCGCGGCTGTTTTTCTCCGCGGCCCTACCCCCCCCAAAGTTCTTCTCCCCAATGTGAATCAGGCCGTTGAGGAAAGTGCCGTTGGTAAGCACCACCGTTTTGCTGCGAAACTCGATGCCGAGCGCGGTGCGAATGCCCACGCAAGCGTCGTTCTCAATCAGCAAGCCCGTGACGGCTTCCTGCCAGAAATCGACGTTCGGAATCTGCTCCAGCGTCAGGCGCCATTCCTCAGCAAAGCGCATGCGGTCGCTTTGCGCGCGCGGGCTCCACATGGCGGGGCCTTTCGAGCGGTTCAGCATCCGAAACTGAATCATGGTGCGGTCGGTGATGAGGCCCGACTGCCCGCCGAGCGCATCTATCTCGCGCACTATCTGGCCTTTGGCTACCCCCCCCATCGCCGGGTTGCACGACATCTGGGCGATGGTATTCATGTTCATCGTCACCAGCAGCACCTTCGAGCCCAGGTTGGCGGCGGCCGCGGCGGCTTCGCAGCCGGCATGGCCCGCGCCTACTACGATGAGGTCGTATTCTTCTTGCTGAAACATAGGGGTAGCGCTAAAGGTCGTCTTTTTGAACCAGTGTTCAATAGGACAACAGAAACCGGCTACAAAGTTCGCCACAAAAAGGCTAGCAGTAGGCGCCCCGGTCCTACTAGTTAATCGGCTTCTGCAAGCACACGCTATTTGCTACCCCGATGTACTGCCCGTAGTTGGGAATCGTAGCGTAACCGCTGCGCTCGTAGAGCCGAATGGCTTCGGGTTGTTTTTTGCCGGTTTCCAGCACGCAGCTGGCGTAGCCTAGCTCGGCGGCCCACCGCTCTAACTCGGCTAAAACCGCCTGAGCAATGCCTTGCTGCCGGTGGGTGGGCCGCACGTACATGCGCTTAATTTCGACGGCATAGCCTTCAAAATGCTTAAAAGCACCGCAGCCAACCGGCTCCTCGTTCTGGTAGGCTACCACTACGTGCTGGAGCTGCGCAATAGTATTGAACTGCGCGTAGAAGCTGTGTTCGGCGCCATCGCGCTCAGCCAAATCTTGGTCGAGCAGCTGCACGAGCGTGCGAAAATTGAGATTCTCGGAAGTAGTACGGGTGAGGTGCAGCATGGCAACAACGAGGCAATTAAGCACGATAAAACAGCCTGCGAAAATAGGCGAATAACCTAGCTAGTTCAATCGTTATCGTGTTCTGACTGCCAATCAACCTGCAATGCGGCTGACTGCCGGGCTACTTCCTCCCAACTAAAAGGCTGCCAGCGACCATTGCGGCAATCAAATACCTCCGTGGCCGCCGGGCAGGCAAATAGCTTGTAGTCGAACTTGGGGTAGCCGTGCACAAGGTAGCCGGGGTAGTAGTACGTTTTTTGCTGCTGGCTGGCGTGGGCTATCTTCAGCAGCATCAGGTACTTGCCCAAGCTGTGTTTGCGGTAGGCTGGGTGGTAGAAGTTGACGATGCCAGCAATGCTGTCCGTGCCTTGGTCAAAAATGCCGGCGGCAATCAATACGTCGCCGTCGCGCACTTCTATCACTTCGGTTTTGAATAACGAGTGAGAAGTGTCATCCAGTAGTAGTTCTTCGAGCGTGGGCGACGCATCGAAGGTAATACTCTGGTGATAAAGGTTATAGAGAGCCTCGTACTCCGCTGTGAGGCGAAATGGCTGCACCGTGACCGTGAACGGCGCATTAAGCCGCAGCAAATGGCGCTGCTTACTGCCGTATTGCACGTGGCGCAGCACCAGGCGCAACCAATGCACCGTGTATAGCTGGTCGGCGTGGGGTAGGAATTGGCAGGTAAACAAGTCCTGCCGCATTCGGTAGTAGCCCTGGCTCAGGTAATAGTCGAGCACGACACCGGGGATACTGCGCAGCATACTAAGTAGTTAGGCCGGCTGGCTCAGCAATCAAAACCCGCGCAGCGAGAGGCAATAATCCTCCTTGCGGCGCATGGCGGTTTGGCTAAGCAGGTCTTTGTCGTGGTAGCCAAGCAGGTGCAGCACCCCGTGAATCATTACGCGGTGCAACTCATCGCGGAAGCTGATATTCAGGTCTTTGGCATTGTCAGCTACGCGCTCTACACTGATGAAAATATCACCCTCCAGTACGTCGGCATCATCGGCATTATCGAAGGTGATAATGTCCGTGAGGGTGTCGTGGTTGAGGTACTCCATATTCAATTTATGGAGGTATTCATCGGTGCAGAAAATGAACGTAAGCTGCGCAATACGGTACTCGTGCACCGCCGCAATGCGCTCAATCCAAGCCACCAGGTCTTCGGCGTCGTGCAGGCCGAACTCTGGCACGTCCTCTACGACGAATTCTATACCGGGGGCTTCAAAATAGCGGACGCCGGCGGTAGTGGCAGCATTCATGCGGCAGCGGCTTCGGGCGCAGGGCCAGGGGTAAGGGCAAAGGTGAGTTCAATACGCCGGCCGTCATTGCTGAACTCCACTTCGTCGGCGAGGTGGCGAATCAGAAAAATGCCGCGGCCACCGGGGTTCTCCAGGTTTTCGGGAGCAGTAGGGTCGTCGAGGTTCGTAAAATCGAAGCCCGTACCCTCATCCTCAATCTCAAACTTCAGCTTGTCGGGGTTCACGTACAGCGAGAGGTATACGTTTTTGTCCTTGTCAAACTTGTTGCCGTGGCGAATCGCGTTGTTTACGGCTTCCGTAACGGCCACCATAATATTGCCGTAGATATCGTCCTCGATGTGGAACGTGTCCTTGGAGTTGTCGATGAAACTCTCCACGACGCGAATGTTTTCCACGAGTGACGGAATCTGTATTTTAACCTGCTTCATAGGGGGCGGCGGAGGGTAGAAGGAGAGCGACGCAGAAATAGGGAGGACAAAAGTATAACAAGTGTGCAAAATTCAGGCAGTGCCCCGGCGCCATGACTAAAAGCCAGGTGGGCGCGGCACTGCCTAAACAATAGCTATCACAAAGGGGCCCTTACGTAAGCTCAAGGGCAAGGTTACGCAACCTTAGCGAGTTTTTTGAAAATACTCGCTTACTTTTTGCTGGTAGTAGGGCGTGAAGGTAGGCTGTGGCCGGCGTAAGAGGTCGGTTTGTTGGTCTTTAGCTGCTGGTTTGTATTTGTCGAAGGCAGGCGGAAATACCGGCGGGTGGTTTTGAGCGGCTTGGGCCTCGCGCTTGGTGTCCTGGTCGCGCTCGCGGGCCGATTTTTCGGCTTCGAGCAGGCGCGTAAGTATCTGGCGCTGGCGGTTAATGGTTTCTTCGGTGAGGCGTTTATTAACGAGGTCGGTTTCGGTCTGCTCCATTAGCTTTTTCATTTCACCGGCATTGCCCGCGCCGCCCTGGCCATCTTTGTCTTGGCCGTCCTTACCCCCAGTTTTGCCGTCTTTGCCACCGGGCTTGCTACCCCCCGGCATGTTGCCGAGCTGCTGCATAGCTTGGCGCAGCATCTGCTGCTGGCCGGCTAGCTTGGCCAGTTCTTGCGAGAGGGCGCGCCCGGTTTTGCCGCTCTGCGAGAGCTGCTGAATCTGCTGGTTGAGCTGCTGCTGCATCTTGCTGAGGCTGCCGGCGCCGGGCGAGCCACCCTTGCCTTTTTTCTTGCCGGGCTTGCCGCCGCCGCTCTGGGGCTGGCCTTTGCCCTGCATCTGCTGCATCTCTTGCTGCATCTGGCCGAGGGCATCGGAAAGCATGAGGGCCAGGTTGTTGATGCTCGTCATGGCCTGCTGCTGGGTCGTGGTGGCGCGGGGCACGTCGCGCTGCCGAATATGGTTCAGGCTCTCGTCCATGCGGCCGTTCATCTCGCCCACTTCGCGCGTTACAAAGCTCTGAATCTTGGGTTCGCGCTTAGCCAGCGCGTACAGTGAGTCTTGGATAATCTGGGCATCGTCGCGCAGCTTGCGCTGCGTTTGGCCGAGTTGCACAAAGCGTGGGTCGGTCTGGTCTACGGCCCGGAAGTCCTTCATCAATTTCTCCTGGTCGAAGCTGAGCGTGACGAGGTTATCTAGGATATCGCGCAGGTCGTCGATATTCTGCTGGGCCTTTTCCTGCTCGTCGTCGCTCATTTGGTCTTTCATCTTCTTAGCCATTTTCTGCAGGCGCTCGGCGGCGGCTTTCTGGCTTTGGCTGGCCTTCTGGTTCTGGTTCTTCGAAAGCTGCTGCTCGCCGTCCTGCATATCCTGGTCAGTTTGCTGCTGGTCGGGCTTTTGCTCGTCGAGGCCGTTCTGGTCGCCCAGTTCCTTGTCCTGCTGCTTCAGGTCTTTGAGGTCTTCCTTAAGCTGCTCAAAGTCTTGACGTTTATTGGCTTGCTCCTGCGCTAGCTGGTCATTTTTAGCTTCCTGCTGCTGTTTGGTGAGCTTGTTGTCGGGGCTATTTTTGTCGTTTTGGGCGGTTTGCTCGGCCAGTTTTTCCTCTTCCTTAGCCAGTTGTTCAAGCCGGTCGGCGGTTTTCTCGGCCTTTTGCTCAAACTGCATTTGCTTGAACATTTCGAGGGCGCGGTCTAACTCCTTCTGCAAAGTATTTTCCTTGTTTTCGAGCTGCGCCAGTAGCTTTTGCATTTCGGCATCGGGCTGCTTTTGCTGTTCCAGCAGCTTTTGCAGCTTGTCGTAAAGCTTTTTGGTTTCAGGGTCAAGCAGGTCGTTCATGAGCTTTTTTAGCTCCTCGGCCTTCTTGGCCAGTTCTTCGCTTTTGGGGTCGAGCTGGTTTTGCTGTAGTTGCAGCTGCTCAAACTTTTGCTGCATCTGTTGCACCTGCTGGTCGAGCTGCTGCTTTTGCTCCAGCATGTCTTGCAGCTGCTTGCGGTCCTGGAAGCTCATGTCGCGCTTGGTCTTGAGCTTGTCGCGGCTCTGAGCCAGTTCGCGTTCCAGCTGCTTGCTCTGCTTGGCCGCTGAGCTCAGTTGGCTGGCCACCGAATTAGCCTGCGAAGCCAGATGCTTGTCTAATTCGTGCCGGCTGGGCAGGCGAAACTCCAGCGGCCGCGAGCGCGTGCTCTTAGGGCCGTGAATACCGTCGTTATCAAGCGCTTCCACAACATACTCGAGCCGGTCGCCGGGCTGCAAGTTGAGCGTCGCCAGGTTCCAGGTGTACGAGTAAGTGCCGCCCACGCCGCTGGGCAGGGGCAAGGCGCGACTAACCGAAGGGCTACCCCCCCCACCCGCGCCGGCCCGGCGCACCTGGTAGTGCAGGCGCAACGCCGTAAGGCCGTAGTCATCCTGAGCCATGCCACCGAGGGCCAAAAACCGCAACGAAGTGGTGTCCGAAAATGCCTCCACGGTGAGTGTGGGCGGCGCGTCGGGCACCACCGTGAGCTGGTAGCTGATGGGGTCGCGGTTGAGGCTGGCCGCGTTGCGCAGCTGCACTAGGTACGGCTGCGAGCGAAGCGCCCGGCGCTCGGCCACAAAAGCGTCGCCGTTGCGGGTGGCAGGCACGGTTTCGGCCGGTTGGCTGAATTGCAGGGCCAGCGCCTCGGTGGCTGCCGTGCTAAACTCCCAGCGCAGCTGGCTGCCCTCGGGCACGGTCAGGTTGCCGCCGTTGCGAATGGTTTCGGCGGCTCGGCCGGTGTAGGGGGGGTAGGCCACGTGCACCGTAAAGTCGCGCAGGTCAGGCCGCTCCAGCACCATCAGGTGGTACTCGGGCGACACAAAGCCGGCGCCGCTGAGCTGAAACGCCACGTCTTGGTCAGGCTGCTCGAAGGTGTAGCGAAACGCATCGGCGTGGCCCGGCACTTTGGTCAAAGGCCGCTCGGCACCGTCAATAAACATACTGACGGTGGCCGGCAGTACCTTACCAGCTACAGCTACCTCCAGGGTGAAATTTTCGCCTTTAAAAACGCGCAAATTCTTGTTTTTCAGTACAAAATCAAACGGTGCGGGCCGCGAGTATTGCCGCTGAAAATGCCAAATGTGGCTAGTACTTTGGGTGATGAGCGCGGGGTAAAACGCCAGCGCCAGCAGCAGCACCGCCAGGGGGGGTAGCACGTACTTCCACAGCGGCTTGCTTTGCTGCTGAATATCAATGCCCTGCGCAAACGACACCCCTTGTAGCTGGCCGGCACGCTGCTCGAGGCTAGCCAGCAATAGCTCGTTGCCACGGGCCTGGCCTTGCAGCTGCAAGGCGTTCAGTAGGCGGTCTTGCACCTGCGGAAACAACTCGCCCACCTGGCGGGCCGCCTGCTCGTCGCTTAGCAGGCGGCGCAGGTTGGCCAGCGCCGCCAGGGGCTGCCACAGCCAGCGCCCCACTGCGTACACAGCCAAGGCCAAGAAGCTGAACAGCAGGCCCGCCCGCACCGCCGTGGGCAGGTACAGGAAGTATTCGAGCACGTTGAAGAGCACAAACAAGCTCAGCAGCAAGGCGCCCGCTATCAAGCTGCCCCGCACCAGCAGGCTCAGGTAAAACTTGCGCTTGTAGGCTTCGAGTTCGGCCCGTACTTGGGTGAGCACCGGAAACTCGTTGAGAGAAACCCCGGCCGCCGGGGGAGTCGCTACCATCGTCATAAGCAAAAAATCGACTGGGGGCGCTGCCACCGGCCCGCGCCGCAACAAGTTACGCCCGATGCAGCAACGACGCGAAACGGCCGGGTAGTTCACCAGAGCTACCTCTGCGAACTACCCGGCCGCGGCTGGGGCTCTTCGGCTACTTGGTTGGCACGGGCACCGCGCCCTTAGCGATGCTCCGAAATGAAGTCGCCCTGCGGTGTGAAGAAAACGTAAAATGGCCGTTTGCCCGATACCAGCTGCACGTGGTACTTCACGGCGCCGGTCGTTTTCCGCTTAGCTTCCACCACCTCGCCGCTCAGGCGCGCGTCGGGGTAGTGCTGGGTGATGTAGGCCAGAGCTTTCGGCACCAGCACGTTGACCTGGACTGGCGTGTGCGAGTAGCCCGAACCCAAATCGGCTTTATCAACTAGCGCCAGCACGGCCGGCAAGTTGGCGTTGGCCTGCGTTGTAACGATGATGGCGCTGGTGGCCGTGGTATTACCAAAAACCTGCTTGATTTTAGCCGGCTCATCCTGAATAATGTCCATATTATAGATGGTGCTGGCGGGCAGCTCCCGCACGGCCTGCTCGCTGCTGGGTTGCCCATCTAGGTAATAGAGCGCATTGGCCGGAATATTCGGGTGGAAAGTCGCCGGCTGCACCACGGCGGTAACAGCCTGGGCGCGGGCGCCCGAGTAGCCCAGCGCCAAGGCCATCACGAGGGGCGCAGCCAGCAGGTAGCGTCCCAGCTGGCGGGTAGTCGAAGCAGGTTGGTTCAGCATGAGAATGCGGTTTTTGAGGGTGAGAAAGGAGAAATGAAAGGCCAAGGCCGGCGCGGGCACGGCGCCCGGCTGTTGGTGCAGCAAGCTGTATTGGTAGGCGCGGCGGTCGAGGCCGGTTTGCAGGGCGGCGCGGTCGGCCAAGTATTCGAGGTTGTCGAGCACGGCGCGGCGTAGCAGCCAGGCGGCGGGGTTAGCCCAGGCCAGTGCAAGGGCTACCTGCGCCAGCAGCACATCAAGCGTATGCCACTGGCGCACATGGGCTTGCTCGTGGCGCAGTACCACCACTAGCTCATCCATGTTGGTTAACAGCTCCTGACTCAAGTAAATAGCGCGGCCAAATGAGAAGGGCGCGGCGGGCCGCGCCAGCAGGCGCACCGGTTGCCCCAGTACCGTGGCCGGCCGGGTAGTGCGCCTCAGCCAGGCCAGGCTAAGCAGCTGCCCCAGCAGCCGCAGCACAAATAGTGCAGCACCAGCAGCGTACACCACTAAGCCAACCAGCTGCCAGTCGATGACTGCGCTTGGGGCCAGCGTGCCGACACTGGCTCTTACCCCTGCCGCCTGCTGCCAGGCTGCCGGCACAGGCGCCAGCGCCTCGGCTGGCAGCAGCGCTGGCATAGGTAATGCCGGATATACTGCCGCAAACAGCAGCGCCAGTACCAAATACGCCCGGTTCAGGCCAAAAAATGTGAGCCGGCGCAGCAGCCCGTAGTAGGCCGCCGCAAACAACACCAGCACCCCGTTGGCCTTCAGCAAATAGAGGAGGGTAGGCGCCATGCTACTCGGGCTTTTGCTTTTCGATGAGTCGGATAATCTCCTGCAAGTCAGCAGCACTCACTTTTTCTTCCTTGGCAAAAAAGGAAACCAGCTCTTTATAAGAATCGCGGAAGTGCTCGCGCACCAGCGCGCCCAGCGAGCGGCGCTGGTAGTCCTCGGCGCTTACCAGGGCCGTGTAGCGGAAAGAATTGCTTAGCTTTTCGGCGCTGACATACAGCTTGCGCTCTAGGTTGCGCAGCGTCGAGGCCAGGGTAGTATAGGGCGGGCGCGGGGCGGGCAGTTGCTCCAGCACGTCCTTCACGAAAGCGGGGCCGGTGTGCCAGAGGGCGCGCAGGGCGTCTTCTTCGGGTTGAGTGAGGCGTTCCATAGATGCTTATTACGAATTTTTCGTAATACTACGATATTTTCGTAATAGAGCAAAAAAAGTTTTTCCCATAGCTGTCCCTACCCCGTAAAAAAAGCCCCTGCTACGCCTAGCAGGGGCTTTTTCTCTAAATAAATTTTCTTAAATAATATCCGCACCTGGCGCGAGTGGCTGGCTGGGCTCGGGCGGCAGGCGCCGCAGGGGGCCGGCCGCCACCAGTAGCGCCACCAGCGTCAGCACTGCTCCAGCCAAAAAGGGCATGCCCGGAAACCGCAGCGGTGCGCCCGGCCGCGTAAACCAAGCAAACAAATTAGTCATAACCAGCGGCCCCACCACGCCCGTAGCGCTCACGAGTGAGGTGAGCGCCCCCTGCAACTCGCCCTGCTCGGAGGGCGGCACCTGCCCCGAAATACTACCCTGTAAAGCTGGCCCCGCCAGCCCGCCCAAGCAGTAGATGCCCGTAACGGCAAACATCATCCAGCCCTGCGAGGCAAACGCATACAGCACAAAACCAATCATGTAGAATACCAGCCCCACAGCCACGGCGCGCGCTATTCCCAGCTTCGGAATGGCTACCCGCACCAGCCCACCCTGCACAATAAGCGCCCCTACCCCCACCGCGCCCAGCGAGTAGCCAATCAGTTTCTCGCCCCAGCCAAACTTGAGGATGGTGTAGAACGTCCAGACGGACTGCGTAGCCGAACCCGCCAAATACAGCAGTACCAGCGCCACTACCAAGCCAATTATTTTGGGGTACTTGCCTAAGCGCAGCAGCGAGGCTATGGCGTTGGCCCGCCGCCACTCGAAGGGCCGCCGCTGGCTAGCTGGCAACGACTCGGGCACTAGGAACAAGCCGTAGAGAAAGTTGAGCAAGCTCAGCCCGGCGGCCACCAAAAACGGCACCCGCGGCCCCCAGTGGGCAAACAAGCCCCCCAGCACCGGCCCGATAATGAAGCCCAACCCAAACGCCGCACCCACCAGCCCGAAGTTTTGGGCCCGCTTTTCGGGCGTGCTCACGTCGGCAATGTAAGCAGTGGCGGTGGTGAAGCTCGCCCCCGTAATGCCCGCGATAATGCGCCCCACAAACAGCCAGGCAATGGTGGGCGCCAGCGCCAGAAAAATGTAGTCGCACCCCAGCCCCAGCAGCGAGGCCAGCAGCACCGGCCGCCGTCCAAAGCGGTCGGACAAGCCGCCCACAATTGGCGCAAATGCAAACTGCACCGCTGCATAAGCAAATGATAGCCACCCCGCGTACTGCGAGGCCTGGCTCACACCTTCGCCCGTAAGCTGCTCAATCAGAGCCGGTAAAACCGGAATAATAACACCTATTCCAATGACATCAATAAGAATGGTGACGAAAATGAAAGCCAGAGCGGCCGGGCGTTTGGGTGACATAGACTAGCAGCGAATGAAACCGCAAAGCTGGCGATAAAAGCACTGCCAGTGCGCATCCAATCATCTTAGCTGCCTTACGCTACTTATTTTTTATGTCTGAAAATCAGGACGCAAGGCCCCGAATGAAGCCTTCGGCTCCCACAACGCTTGTTTTTTCAGGATTTTTCAGTACTTTTGTATTACCAAACAATGCGGGGTGGAGCAGTTGGTAGCTCGTTGGGCTCATAACCCAAAGGTCACTGGTTCGAGTCCAGTCCCCGCTACTACTAGTAAAAAGGCCGTTTCCTACCAGGAAACGGCCTTTTTTTGTCTCAAATAGTTTAATGGGGGTAGGGAAAGCCGCTGCTTAAAAAGCAGCTTGCCGCAACTGCCGGGCATCGGTGCGTACCGAATCTAGGCCAAACCATGCCGCCGTTTCCACATTCGTGTAAAAGTGGTAGGAAGGCTGAATATCATAGCCCCGAATCATGACGTACCGTGGGGTGACGTTTAGCATGGGCGCTATGGTAAGTTCTTTAGGCCCGGGTAGTTGGGCAGCGCGCTGGAAAAGTTGGTACCGCGCCTCCCACTGCCGGGCGTAGGCGGGGGCATCCAGTAGGAGCTCTTGCCAGGCGCGCACGCTGGTAGCAACCACCACGGCTGCCAATACAAGGCTGGCTACCAAGCGCATACCGCCGAAGCGGAAGGCGGCGCTGGCCGTAGTAGTGGCCGGCAAAGCCGCCCAGCAGGCTACCACCCAGCCTAGTAGCAACCACCACATCAATACGTTAACGGCACGGGTGGGCACCGGGGCTTCCCACACGACCATGTAAGGAAGGCAGCCGACAACCAGCCCTAGCAGCAGAAAGCCAGCGCTCACTACCAGCGGCATACGCAGCCCCGTGGGGCGGGCAGGCAGCAAGCGCACCCCCAGCGGCGCTAGTAGCAACGGCACCAGCAGCATCGCGTGCAGCTCAGGCGCCAGCAAAATCAATTTTACTGCTTTAGCCAGCCTCGCCACTACTTGCACTAGGCCCACGCCCACAGTGGGCTTGGCCTCGACGCCCAGGCGCGAAAAATTGCCCGGCGCCCGCAGCGCAAAGCTGGCCCCCAGCAGCAGCACTACCCCCAAAACTAGCCAAATGCGGGCGCTGGACCCCTTTTTTTGGTAGCAGCTCAGGCCGAAACCTGCCAGGAGCAGCCACCCAAGAAGGGCAATCGTTAACTCGTTTGACCCCGCTACTGCTACAGTGCCGGCTCCGGCGGCGGCCAGCGCTAGCCGTTTGCCCCCCGCTGTTGGGGCCCGGTGGGCGCGCGCCACGGCAACGGGCACCAGCACTAACAAGAGCGCGGGCAATTGGTACACCACCAAATCGGTGAAATAGTAAACTGCTGAATACAAGTCGGGTACCAGCACGGTGTGCAGCAACACCAGGCCGCCCGCCAACCAACCAGCAGTGCTCGCCGGCAAAGTTTTAGCAGCCAAGCTGTGAAGCGCCCAGGTTACTATCCCCACTTTTAGCAGCAACCCCACCAGTACCGGCAGCGCCATGCCCGGCAGCCAGCCGTAGTTGAGCGGATTGAGGCCCGTATAGCAGGCATTGGTGAAAAAACGGCCCGACCAGGTGAGGAAAAACTCCCTATTAGCGCCCCAAAAGCCCTGCTTGCGCACTAAACTGGCCAGCACAAAATCATCGGAGTAAGGCTGGTTGTAGTAGCTGAGGCCAATAAAAGGAAAAACGAGAAGGCTAAACACCAGTTTGAGCAGCCGCCAACGGTGTTTCTGAATAAAACCAATCATTGAGAATAAGCCGTTTCGGAATAGGAGCAGGAGGTTTGCCTGCGGTAGTTCAGCCTGCTTTTAAACTGCTAAAGAGCTACTTGCCTCTGAGGGGGGTAGGGCAACAACGCGCTACAAGCGCTTGAGGCCGGCCAGGGCGTTGGTATCGCCGGGGCGAATGAGCAGCACCTTATTGTAGAGGGCGCGCGCCTCGGTTTTTTTGCCCAGGTTGAGGTAAGTCCAGGCTAGCGAGAGGTTGGTGTCGTAGTCGAAGGGGTAGAGATTGACGACGCGCTCGAAGTAGCGGGCGGCTTTGTCAAACGCTTTGCGATTGAGGTAGATAACGCCGGTCCAGTAATTGGCCTGGGTGTTTTGCGGGTCTGTTTGCAAGATGGCCAAGTACAGGCCCAGCATTTTTTCGACCTGCCCCAGCGCGTTCAGCGGCTTCACCAGCCCAAACTTGGGCTCGATGGCGTAGGGCCGCTGGTCGACGGCCTTTTGGTAGTAAACAGCGGACGCCGTGTAGTTTTTGGCCAGAAAGTACAGCCAGCCCAAGCGCAAGTTTTGCTCGTAGAGGTTGGCATAGCTGCCCTTGAGCGCCGCAATAGCGTCGTCGTAATCGGCCTTGGCCTCGGCGGCGTAGCTGGCCCCGAAGCTAGCCGCGAGGCTCTCCGACTGCTGCGCCCAGGCATGGGTAGGACTAAGGATAGCGAGCGCGGCAGCAAGTAGGGCGGGCTTTACCAAGTCCATGCGAGGGCGGCAGAGAAGGAATGAAGGGTGTAGTCGAGCCCGATAGCGGTGATGCGGCGCTGCTCGGCCCCGTACAAGAGGCGCAGGCTAAGCCGCTGCGGGCCCAAGATAAGCAGGCTGACGGCGGCGCGGCGGCACAGCGGGTCGAGCAGATTGTAGAGGTAGGTGCCGTCGGCTTCGGCCAGCACGGGCACGGTGCCCACACTGCCCCAGGCCTCGACCCAGAGCCGGGGCCGCAGCCGCCCGCCCGCGCCAAGCAGGGCGTTGGGGTAGCTGCGGCCACTGCTGCGCACTACGCTACCCCGCCCAAACCCGTAGAGGCGCAGGTTGCCGAGCGGGTACACGGTTAGGCGCAAGTCGGCCTGTACGCGGGCCGTATCCGTGACGGTGCCCGCGTACAGGCCGGCTTGGGCCGTCCACCCGGGGCGGGCGTAAGCTACAGCTAGGTAGCCCAGGTTGTTGGCGCCCAAGTCTTTGGTGATAAAATCGTAGCCGGCCTTCAACTGCCAGCTTGGGGTCAGTTGGGCAGCCAGTAGGGCGTGGTACTGGCCCTGGCTGGTGCGGTGCTGCTCGCCCGAGCCCAGGCCACCATAGCGGGGCAACTCTACCTCCTGGCCGTAGTAACTGAAGTTTTGGGTTAAGCGCAGGCGGGGGCTCAGGCGGCTGCTCACGCCGAGCCGCCCAAAAGTGGCCGCGCCGCGCTGCCGCTCGGCGGTTTGCAGGGTAGTACCTTCCAACTCGAGCTGCGTAATGGCTTGGTGGCTTGCCAGGCGCAAAACTTGCCGGGTAGAATCGGGCAGCGCCCGCGCCAGCAGCGCGGCGGGGCCGGGCTGGTTGAAAGCCAGGTAGGCGGCCGCCAGCCCAGCGCGCGCCGCGGCATCGAGCGGGTTTTGGTGCAAGGCCGCGCCGTAGTAGCGCAGCGCGGCGGCGGGGTGGTCGGTGGCCAAGGCTGCCTCGCCGAGCCGGCGGCGCAGGGCAGGGTAGTCGGCGCCCAGGCGCAAGGCCGCGTGGCCCACCGAGTCGAGGGTCCGCCAGCGATGCTGGTCAAGCAGCGTTTGGGTGAGGCTATCGACGTACTGAAAATCAAGTAGTTGCTGGGCCTGGCTAACGCGGGCCGGGCCCAGCGCCAGCAGCAAGAGTAGCAGCCCGCGCCAGGCGGCTGGCCAGCTTTGGCCAAAGAGGGGGGGTAGGCGCTGGCTCATGAGTTGGCCGCGGCAAAGGTGAGGGCCAGTTGCTGCGCGCCGCGCCGCGCCGTGAGGCTGGTCAAGGCACCGTCGGCGATGGTCAGTTCGGCTTCCTGCACTACTTGTTTCTGGCCAAAGTAACTTACCACCACCCGGCTACCTAGTTGCAACTGCCGGGCCGCCGGGCCAGCATCGGGCCCTAGCCACTTTAGCGTAAAAACCGGCTGCACGAACTGGAAAAACGGCGCCACCACGTCTTGCAGCCAGCCCAGCCAAGGCCGGCGCACCACCGAAAGCGGCAGCGGTACTGCCCTCGGCTGCGGCAGGTAGCAGAGCGGCACGCGGTAGGCAGCCAAGTAAAACCAGTACAGCCACGCCTGCCGCGAGCCATAGTAGGCGGTGCACTGAAATACCGCCTCATCTTGTTCGAAGTAGGCTACGGCGCCCGTATAGTGGCAACGCAGGTAGCGGGCGTTATAAGCATCGGTAAACACCTCCCAAACCTGCGGCGGGGCTTCGGGCGCACTTGCCAGTTGCACGGCCAGGCGCTGCCCCGGCGGTAGGTGCAAGGCTTGGCTTAGCTGCGCTTGCGGCTGCGGCGGGCGCACCAGCTCGCCGGTTCGCGGCACGGTAGCAGTATGTAGTGTAAGCGCCGACTGGCAAAGGCAATCAGGCTTGTTACCTATTGATTCACTACCTTTTAAACTGCCATCGCTAGCCAAGAAATGCGCCAACGGATACGCCAGCGTAGGCGAGCCAATAGCCGGCGTGGCTTGCAGCTGGAAGTGCAGGTGTGGCTCGGGCGAGCGGCCCGAACTACCGCAACTAGCCAGCACTTCGCCGCGCCGCACGGCCTGGCCGGGGCGCACCCGCACCGAATAAGCCCGCAGGTGCGAGAGCTGCGAATACAGGCCCGGCGCGTGGCGCAGCACCACGGTATTGCCCCAGTTTTGGCGGGTATCAACCTCGCCAATGGCGTTGTCGGGCAGGTGCTGCACCACTTCCTCCACGGTGCCGTCGGCGGGGGCCAGCACGGGCTTGTCGTAGCAGTAAAAATCGCTGAGCGTGCGGCCGCTGCCCTCGTAAGTCTGGCCTTCTTTATCGGTGATGGCGAAGTCCAGGGCCTGGCCCCAGGGGCCCTGGTGCGTGGGGCCGCCATCGGCGTAGCCCTGCGTGCAGCGCCACTCGCCCAGGAAGGGCAACGCCAGTGGCACCGGCGCCAGAGCAGCGGCCCGGCGGCCCAGCCCGGCCAAGTGGGCGTAAAGGTTGGCCTCGGGCGAGTAGCGCTGTAGTGGCGTGAGCACGAGCCAGTTGCCTGGTTTTTCGCGCAGCAGCAGCACGTACAGAAACAGCAGCGAGGTGAGGCAGTAGGGCAGCGACAACGCCGGCAGCCCGGCCGGGCCCAGCGGCCGCAGCAGCGCCTCGGCCGCCGCAAGCAGCACCGCCGTAACGGGCAAGCTCAGCAGCGACCAGCCGTAGCTGCCCAGCGAGGGCAGGGCAAATACCCCGCCCACCGCCACGGCCGCCATCAGGTAGTTGGCCCCCAGGTCGTAAGCCCCTACCCCCCCTACCCCCCCTACCCCCGCGCCGGCCAGTAGCGCCAGCCCCCAGGCCCCCCCAAACGCCAGCACCGACAACGAAAACGCGATGCGCGAGTGCCAGAGCAGCCCCAGCGCCACCAGCAAGCCCGCCCACGGGCTGTCTTGCAGCAGCACCGCGCTCAGGGCGCGCAGGTAAGTGGCGGCGGGCGGTGGCCAGTCGGCTTCGGTGGCCCAGCGGGCAGCATTAGCCAGGTGCGGGCCACCCAGCGCGTAGGCATCATTGAGCCAGTACACGCCCCCGGCCTCGGCCGGCACCAGCGGCAGCTGCCGGCTGGCCAGCAGCAACAGCCACATAACTAAGATGAAAGGCAGCGATAAAAACGGCAGCCCGCGCCCGCCCAGCCAGCCGCCCAGGGCCACGCTTAGCAGCAGCGCCAGCCCCGCCCCAAGCCCTACCAGCGCCGCCAGCCCCGCGCTCGGCGCAAAGTAGAGGGGTAGGGCCAGCCCCACAAGCAGGGCATTGAAACTGTACGCGCCCAAGTCGGTGTACTCGCGGCTGAAGCCGCCTAATCGCGCTCCGCCCACCGCCAGCGCCGCCGCCGCCAGCCCCGCCGCCCCCGCCCACGGGTGCGCCCAGGTGGCCAGCAGCAACAACGCCGCCAGCCCCCGGTGCTGCGAAAAAAACAACATGCTGTAGCTATGCAGCACGGCACGAAAAAAAGCAGGCATTTTTAACTGAGGAACGGGAGCTGACGATAAAAAAAGAACGTCATACTGAGGATAGGAAGCACCTCGCTCGCCTCGCTAAACGATTGGCTTACTGCTGCGAATAAGCTGCTTCCTATCCTCGGCATGACGTTCCTTCAGGTTTCATTCTTACTATTTATTCAGCCTTGTAAATGTGCTGGTACGCGCTCGGGCTGCTGCAAGTATTCCAGGGTTTCAGCTTCCCGAATAATGTGCGGATTGCCTTGTAAATCAAGTAGTACTACGTGGGGCCGCAGCGTGATAAATTGCTGCCACTGGCTCATGTTGTAGGCACCCACGCGGTGCACCACTACCTGGTCGCCGGCCGCAAGCAGGGGTAGGACGATGCTCTCGCGCACCACGTCGATGTTCATGCACAGCGGCCCGTAGAGCACAGTGGGTTCGGTTTGCTCCGAAAACGTGCGTACCGGGCTAATGTGGTGGTCATACCAGTAAGCTGTAAACAACAGGTTGACCCCAAAATCGAGCACCGTAGCGCGGCGGCCATCGGCCAAGCGTTTGGTAGCCAGTACGGTGCCCAATAAGTAGCCCGCCTCATCGACCAACGCGCGACCGGCTTCGAGCACCAGCAGCGGCAATTCGCCCACCCGGAAGCCCGCGCCGAGCAGCGCCTCGGCGATGGCCGCAGCGTAGTCATCGAGGTCGGGCACGGCGTCGGGGCCGGGTAGGTAGCTGCCCTTTAGCGTGTTTTGCGAAGGAAAGCCGCCGCCCAAATCGAGGTAGCGCACGGGCAAGCTTAGCTCCTGCTGGCACCGTAAGGCCAACGCCGCCAGCTTGGTAGCCGCCACGCCATAGGCGGCGGGCTGCAAAATGTAGGTGCCCAAGTGGCAGTGCAGGCCCACCAAGTCGAGCTGCTCGGTAGCAGCCGCTACCTGCTGCAATGCCTGCCAGGCCTGGCCATTTTCGAGGTTGAAGCCAAACCGGTCCCATTGCGGAAAAATACCGGCGTCGAGGTTCACGCGCAAGGCCACGCGGGGGCGGTGGGGCCGGCCGGCCGCCACTTCGAGCAGCCGGTGCAGTTCGTCGGCATTGTCGAGGTGAATGACGGCGTCTACCTCAGCCGCGCGGGCCAGGTCGGCCCGGGTTTTGCCGGGGCCGTTGAACAGGATTTGGGCACCTGGCACGCCGTTGCCGAGGGCTTTTTCCAGCTCTAGGCCGCTCACTACTTCGGCCCAGGCACCTTCTTGGTGAAACACCCGGCACACGGCATTCAGGTAGTTCGTTTTGTACGACCACGCCAATTGCACCTGGGGGTAGCGCGTGCCAAATGCCCGCATCACAGCCTGGTAGCTACGCCTGAGCTGCCGCTCGCTCAGCACAAACAGCGGCGAGCCAAACCGCGCCAGCAGCTCAGGTACCGGCACGCCCTCTAGCTCGGCCACGGGCCGCGCCCCGGCCCGCGGGCCAAACTTACTCAGTGGGCCCGCCGTGAGCTTGCGGATAGTGGGGCGTTCGTAGGGAAGCTTGGTCATGGAAATGGTTGTTCTGTGGTTCCTAGAAGGGAGGCCTTACCCCAGAAAAATAGCGTCATCAAAGCTCGCCTATTCCTGCTATCCGTTGAAAATCCGTATAATCAGCAATCATATCCCAGGCGTAGCGAACGAAAAGCTTGCCCACCGCCACCGCCCCGAAAGGCCCTACCCCCTCGCCCAGCGCCAGGCGCAGCAGGGCGGCGGGCTGGTTGTGGCCCGCCGCAACGGCCAAGTAAACCCAGGCTGGAAAGCGAGGGTTTATTTCCAAAATAAACACCTCGCCAGCCGCCGTGCGCAGCAGCTCTAGCTCGAAGCCGCCGCGCCACTGCGTGGCGGCGGCAAAGCGGCGGGCCAGCTCTGTAAGGCCTTCGTCCTCTAGCGTAATGCCGGCCCAGGCCTTGCCTTTGTCGGTGATGGTGAGCTTGCGCATGGGCACGGCGCTTAGCAGTTGGCCGCGGCCATCGGCCAAGCCAGCTACGTTCAGCTCCTGGCCCGCCACAAACTGCTGGGCCAGCAGCGGCAGCCCCCAGCGGGCCGCCAACTGCCCAAAAGCTGCCTCGGCCGCCGCCAGCGTGTGCACTACCTGGGCCTCGTAGTAGCGGCCCTTTAGCACCAGTGGCCAGCCGAGGGCAATGGCTGCCACCGCTAGGTCGGTGGCTTGGCGCAGGGCGTGGGTGGCGGGCACGGGTAGCGCGTGAGCGGTGCCGAAGGCGCTGAGATTCAATTTTTCGCGGCTTTCCAGTTGCGCAAGAGTAGGCACAAACAGCCGAATGCCCACCGCCCGCAACTGCGGCTCTAGCCGGATGAAATGTGGTAGTTCGGCGTCGAAATTGGGGATAATAACGGCGATATTTTCCTGCTGCTGCACGTATTCCAGGCGTTCGAGCAGGGCTTGCGAGCCAGCGGCGGGGTAGGGCAATAAGTAAGTTTTGGCAAACAGCTCGCGCAGGTAAATGCCTGGCTCTAAGGCTTCATAGCTTAGGCCAATAAGGCGCACCTCGTACTCAGGGCTTTCGCGCAGCGCCCGCGCTACGGCCACGCCCGCCCCGGGGCTATCGGTGGCGTTGAGGCCGGTAAGGGCCACGGTAAGCGGGCGGCGCGACAAGGAGGTAATGATTAATGGTTAAAGATGGCTAATTGGGGATGAGCAAGACGGTCCTTTCAGTACCCATAGCCTCAACTTTCCAGCAGTTGAAATTGGTGCAGCTGAGCCATCAGGTCGTCCCAATCGCGTTGCAACTGGCTAGCCGACACCTCGTAGCGTGCTAAAAGGCTGGCCTGGATGGCCGCCGGCGCTTGGCCCGCTTTCAGCAACTCCAGAATTTCGGCAGCCAGCGGGCTCGCCGCAAACGAGTCGCCGGTGGCGGGGTTGAACACGAAACCGGCTTCGCTGGTGGCAATATTTTTCTTGAGCTTCATGCAGGAGATTCAACGCTTGTCAGCGCAAAGAAAAAACGACAGGCGTTGGGGTCAGGGCAGCACTTCGAGCCAGCCCTTGAACCGGCGGCCGTCGGTGTAGGTGACAAGGTAATAATAGATGCCCCCTGCCCCCGCCCCGGCCCAGGCAAAGGTGCGGGCCGGTGACCGATACACAAGCTGGCCCCAGCGCGAAAATATCTGCACGTTCGCAAACTGGCTGCCGCAAAAATCGGGGGGTAGGTCGGGCAGCGCAAAGGTATCGTTGAGGCCATCGCCGTTGGGCGTGATGACGTTGGGTGGCCGAAACGCCAGCGAGTCAACGGGTTGCTCCACCTCAAAGCGCACGGTGCGCGACTGCGGTAGGGGCTCGCACACGCCGCTTTCAGTCAGCAAAAAATGCACCACCAAGCCAGTGGCGTTGGCGGTAGCGGGGCCGCAAGCGGGCGTCCAAGTAAAGGTGCCCGTGGCGCGGCCCGTGCCGTTTTGAGCCGTAAAAGCCATGCCCGCGGCCGCCAGGTCGAAACCCTCGCCGGTAGCCGTGAGTGTCAGCGGGTTTGGGTCGGCATCGAGGCCGAGAAAAGTGGCGGTGTAGGGCTGGCCCAGGGGCAGGCGCACCACTACCGGCGCAGTGCTGGGCACCGGCTCGGGGGGTAGGGTCGAAGTCAAAACCGGCGCCGTATTGGGGGCCACAGTCGCCGTGAAGGCCACCTGCACCGTGTCGTGCTTGGGCAGGCTGCACCCGTTGTCGGCCACAATTACGTTGAGCAAGTACACCTTGCCCTTGGTGTTGGTGCAAGCCGGAAAGCAGAGCGTAGCCGTGAGCGTATCGGGCTGGCCCGCCGCGCGCACCAGGCCGCTGCTGGTAGTGGTAAAGGCCGGGGCGGGGCTCGTAAAATTGACGGGCTGCGTACTGAGCGTGAGCGCCGAACTGGCGTCGGGGTCAGTGTATTTGATGCTGAAACACAAGGAATTGGGCGATAGGCGCACCGTGTCGCGCCCGGCGCGGTAGGTGTGGCCGCCCGCCACCACCGTGGCCACGGGTGGGTTATTCTGCGGGCAGTTGAGGACGTAGAGTTGAAAATCGCGGCGGGTTTCGCCGATTTTTACGCCCTGGCGGTATTCTGAGCAGCGCACCCCAAACACGAATAACCCCAACCGGCTGGGCCGCACCGTAAGCCGCCCGGTGTGCGCATCGATGCCCAGCGCGGGCGCCCCCGGAATCTGGTTGGCGGTGCCCAGTCCGGTGGTCCAGGTCACAGCCGAGTAGGGCGCGGCCAGCGGCGCGGGCGCCGGGTTGGCGGCCGTCGAGTGGCCGTTGAGCGGCGTCACCATGTCGTACACCAGCGAATCGCCGTCGGGGTCTTGGCCACCGAAGTCGTAGTAAAACAACGTATTAAGGCAGGCGTAATCGCCGAGCGCTGGGAAGATGCGCGGCGTCGAATCCACGAACGACGCCCCGCCCCGCACCACGGCCGGAAACTCCAGGTAGAAGGTTTGGGCGGCCCCGCCAGGGTTCACGATGTTGCCAATGGCCAGGTTGCGGCAGCAGCGCTCTACCGCCGCGTAGTAGCCTGTGGTGCTGGTATAAGTGGCCGCATCGAGGGTGATATTTCGGGCGTACACCAGCTTGCGGGTGCTGAGCGTGCCCACGGCGCAGGCCGGGTTGGTGTAGCTCACAAAGGTGTTGCTGGTGAGCGGCAGCGGCACGAAGGCGAGCTGGCGGTTGGTCGCCTTGTCAAAAATGCCGGCTACCAAACTCTGGTCGAGGGCGCCCGCGCTGCCATTGATGGCGTCGAAGTAGAGCGTTAGGGTGAGGGTGTAGGTGCTGCCCGACTGGTGCAGCAAGTCCATTTCGCCGCCCACAATGTGCGTGGCCATCGCCAGCCGCGCCCACAGCAGCAGCCCCGCCAGCAGCAACCCGCGCTGCCCCAAAAGTCTGTACCAAACCGGCATGTTTAGTGGTTTTTGAGAAAGTATAAGTAATTATCTGTCAATAAAATAAGAGAGAATAATGATAAGTTTCCTGGCACTGGGTAACCCCATTCCCTACCCTGCCTTTTTCCGAAAAGGCAGGGTAGGGAATGGGGTTACCCAGTGCCTAGCTGACGCCCGTTTTGGTGATGGTGGTTTTCGTTTTGGTCGAGTCCGATTTGCAATCGGCTTTGCTGCTGGTGGGCTTGGCGCAGTCTTGCTTGCTGCACGCCGTGAAGCCGCTGCCGCTGCTAGCCAGCAGCAGCCCGAAGGCCAGGTAGAGGTAAGGGGTACGCATGGTTGAAATAGTGAAAAATGAAGTGAGGAAAAGCCCCGGTTGCGGCGGGGGCGCTAGCCCAAAGTTGCCGCCACCCAGGGCTGGCTAAGCGTCCCAATCGGCGGTTGGCGGGCCGGCATCGCTAGGCAGGTGGGTGCAATCGGCGAGTAAAGGCGCCGCCGGCGCCTAGCCGGCTCGGCTGCCCCGCCACCCCGCCCGCCGACCCGCGCCCGCGGCCCGCCGATTGGCCCTACCCCCCTGCGGCTGCCCGACGTAGCTTGCAACTGTTTTCAACGCCTTATTCCCGTGCCTATTCGTTTCCTTCGGTCGGCTTCTACGCTGCTGCTGCATGCCCTGGTGTGGGGGCTGGTAGCAGTGTTGCTGTGGGCCCAGCAGCCCGATTACCCCGGCCCCAAGCCCCCCGAGTTCTGGCTGACGCAGGCCGTGGTATTTGGCCTGCTGGTAGGCGTTTTTTACTTGAATGTGGGCTGGGCCGCACCGCACCTGCTGTACCGGCGCCGGCTGCCGGCCTACGTCGCCATCAATGCCGTGGCGGTGCTGGCCGTGCTGTGGGTGCACCAGCAGGTAGAAACGCGCCTGAACGTGCCCGAGCTGGTGGCGCGCGGCCGCGAAGCCGTTATGGACCCGCCCAACCCGTGGTCGGCTCCGCGCCCGCACTTCGTGCCCGGCACCGAGGAGGGGGGTAGCGCCCTCCTCGACCCCGGCGTACTGCTGCTCACGCTCATGGTGCTGGGCATTTCGGCCAGCCTAGCGGCCATGCAAAAAGCCCAGCGCGACGCCGAAAGCCGCCTCGAGCTGGAGCGCCGCCAAGTGGCCACTGAGCTATCCTTGCTCAAAGCCCAAATCAACCCGCATTTTTTCTTCAACACCCTCAACAACATCTACGCTCTCACGCTGATAGACGGCGAGCGGGCCCGCGCCGCCCTGCACCGCCTTTCGCGCATGATGCGCTACGTGCTCTACGAAACGCCCGGTGGCCACACGCGTTTAAGCCAAGAAATCAGTTTCTTACGTGATTACATCGAACTGATGCACCTGCGCTTGACCGACCAAGTAGAAGTGGTTTTTGAAACGCCCACCGACCCCGCCGCGCCCGACCCGTACCTGGCGCCTATGCTGTTTCAGCCCTACGTCGAGAACGCGTTTAAGCACGGCGTGAGCGCCACCGCGCCCAGCCGCATCACCATTGCCCTGCGCCAGCCCAGCGCCCAGCAGGTCGAAATGTGCGTACGCAATACCTTGCTGCCCCAGCGCACTACCCCCGACGACGAGCCCGGTGGCATTGGGCTGGCCAATACCCAGCGCCGACTCGACTTGCTCTACCCCGGCCGCCACCGTTTGCGCGTCACCGCTCCCACCACCCACAACGAGTACGAAGTATGTCTCAGCCTGCACCTGCTGCCGTAGCCGCCCCCATTGCCTGCATCGCCGTCGACGACGAGCCCCTGGCCCTGGGCTTGGTGTGCTCCTTCATCGAGCAAACGCCGTTTTTGCGCTTGGCCGGGCGCTACGCCAGCGCCGTGGCCGCCCTCAAAGCCCTGCACGAGCAGCCCGAAGTGAAGCTGCTTTTTTTGGATATTAAAATGCCTGACCTTAGCGGGCTCGAACTAGCCCGGGTGCTGCAAGGCGGCAGCCAGCGGGTCATCTTCACCACGGCCTTCAACCAGTATGCCCTCGAAGGCTTCCGGGTCGATGCGCTCGACTACTTGCTGAAACCCTTTAACTACGAGGAGTTTTTGCGGGCCGCCCTCAAGGCGCGGGCTTTCTTCGAGCCCAAGCAAGTGGCTGCTGCCCCGGCCACAGCGCCCGCAGCCCCTACCCCCCCACCGCCGCCCGAGGACCACATCTACCTCAAAGTAGAGTACCAGCTTGTGCGCGTTATGCTCAACGATATCCTCTACGTCGAGGGCCTCAAAGACTACGTGAAGGTGCACCTGGCCAGTGCCACCCGGCCGCTGCTCTCGCTCACCAGCCTGCGCAGCATGGAGGAGAAGCTGCCCGCTGGCCGCTTCATGCGCATCCACCGCTCCTACATTGTGGGCCTGGACCACGTGGCCGCCGTGGGCCGCGGCACCCTGCAAGTGCGCACCGAAACACTGCCCGTGAGCGATGGCTACCGCGAAACGGTAGACCAGTTTTTTGCTCGCTGGAAGTAGCATGTGTTAAATAAAGAACGTCACGCTGAACGCAGTGAAGCACTGCGTTCAGCGTGACGTTCTTTTTCTCATTAAAAACGGTTCTACTTAGCTACCTGGGCCGCTTTGTAGTGCACGCTGGGCAGCGCCCGTAGGCGCTCGGCGGCTTGCTCGGGGGTGATGTCGCGCTGGGCATTGGCCAGCAGCTCGTAGCCCACCATAAACTTCTTGACCGTGGCCGAGCGCAGCAAGGGGGGTAGGAAGTGCATGTGCAGGTGCCACTCGGGGTAGTCCTGGCCGTCGGTGGGACGCTGGTGAAAACCGGCCGAGTAAGGGAAGCTGATTTCGAACAGGTTGTCGTAGCGAATCGTGAGCTGGCTCAGGATATCGGCTAGCCCGTCGCGCTCTTGGTCGTTGAGCTGGGTGAGGTCTTGCACGGCGCGGCGCGGCAGCACCAGCGTCTCGAAGGGCCACACCGCCCAGAAGGGCACCAGCACCACCCACGTATCGTTTTCAACCACAAAGCGGGTTTTTGTCTTCTCTTCGATGGCCAGGTAATCGCTAAGCAGGGTGCGGCCGTTTTTCTCGAAGTAGGCTTTTTGGGCGCGGGCTTCCTTGGCGGGGAGGTCGGGCACGGTGCGCTCGCTCCAGATTTGGCCGTGCGGGTGCGGGTTCGAGCAGCCCATTACGAAGCCTTTGTTCTCAAAAATCTGCACGTAGTTGATGTTCGGGTCGGCGCCGAGCGTGCGAAACTCGTCGGTCCACACATCCACCACCCGCCGAATTTCCGACACTGGCATTTCGGGCAGCGTTAGGTCGTGGCGCGGCGAGAAGCAGATGACGCGGCAGTGGCCGGTTTCGGCCTCGGCCCGCAGCAGGCCGCCTTCTTCGTAGCTGCCGGCTTCGCCCTGGGGCAACAGCGCCGCGAAGTCGTTGTCGAATACAAACTGGTGCTCGTACGGCGGGTTGACTTCGCCGCTGGTGCGCTTATTGCCGGGGCAGAGGTAGCACGTGGGGTCGTAGGCGGGGCGTGCCTCGGCCTCGTCTTTTTCCTGCTGGCCCTGCCAAGGGCGTTTGGCACGGTGCGGCGACACCAGGACCCACTCATCGAGCAAGGGGTTGAACCGGCGATGGGGTTGCGAAGTAAGGTCCATCTTTTTTAATGGTTAATTTATTAATGATTGATGGGCGTTTTGGCAGTTTTTAGAGAGCTGGTGAGCAGCTTTAGTAGCTCAGTAGCATCGGGGCAGAGGCTTTGGGCCTCGGGCAAAGTCAGGTAATTGGTTGCTTCGAGTAATTCAAGCCAGTAAAGCGCCTCACTGATTTCCTTCTGGGCGACGGCCAGCTTATGAATAAAATCAGCTTTGATTCGGCAAGCTCAGCTTCGCGTATCATAGCGCCTACGCTGGTGCCGCACCGTAGCAATTATTTGGAGACGAGGTATTCATGCTTCGACGCCAGCAGGCAGCGGTGCAAGCTCACCACCCGCACCGCAAACCGAAAGCTTTTGTCTCGAAGGACGTTTTCTCTAGGCGCCTTATAATTAGCCACTGACTATTGAAAAATCAATTATTGATAAGCTCCCCTACCCCATCGGCTAGGTTCGTTACGTAGGTTTCGAGCTTCAAGCCTAGCTGGTCCTGGTAGCCTTTAGTCATAAATTCGACAAATTCCCCGACCTTATCCGTAGC
Organism: Hymenobacter ginkgonis; assembly: GCF_009755225.1. Taxonomy (GTDB): domain Bacteria; phylum Bacteroidota; class Bacteroidia; order Cytophagales; family Hymenobacteraceae; genus Hymenobacter; species Hymenobacter ginkgonis. Next base: position 441,009 of record NZ_WQKZ01000002.1, on the reverse strand, counting down.
TACCAGGTTGAGGGTGCAGCCGCCGAAGCCGCCGCCCATCATGCGGGCCCCGTAGGCGCCGGGCGCGTGGTGGGCCATTGCCTCCAGCACGTCTAGCTCCGAGCAGCTGACCTGGTAGAGGTCGCGCAGGCCGGCGTGGCTGGCGTAGAGTAGCTCGCCCACCTGCTCGAGCGGTTTGCCTGCTACGAGGCGGGCGGTGAGGTCTTGCACACGCTGGTTTTCTTCTACCACGTAGCGGCAACGCTTCGCTATTACCTCGCCCAGCTCGGCTTGGGCCGCGTCGATTTCGGGCAGGGTAGCATCACGCAAAGACTTGATGCTGGAGTTGCGCTTTTGCAAAATCGCTACCCCCTTGGCGCACTCCTCGCGGCGAGTGTTGTACTCGCTGTCGGCTAGCGCGTGCTTCACGCCCGAGTTGCAGAGCACAATGCGGCAGGCATCGGTGTTGAAGGGGAAGTAGGCGTATTCGAGCGAGCGGCAATCGAGTTCCACCACGTGCCCGGCCCGGCCAAACATGCTGGCAAATTGGTCCATGAGGCCGCACATCACCTTTGCGTACTCGTGCTCGGCCATCTGCGAAATCTGGGCCAGCGTCATGGTATCCAGGCCAAGTTTTAGGAGGTGGTTGAGGCCCCAGGCAACGCCGCACTCCACGGCCGCCGACGACGACAAGCCTGCCCCGCCCGGAATATCTCCCCCGAAGGCACAGTCGAAGCCCGGCACCGTAGCCCCACGCTGTTGCAAGCCCGCCACCACGCCCAGCTGGTAATTGGCCCAGTGCCCGTCAGGAATGGGCGCAATGTCGGCTACAGCCACCTCGTAGGTCGCGTCGAAGTCGAGGGCCACCAACCGAATGCGGTCAGTGCCATTAAGGCGCAGCCCAAAGCGGATTTCCTTGTCGATGGCAGCCGGAAGCACTAGGCCATCGTTGTAATCGGTGTGCTCCCCGATAAGGTTGATGCGGCCCGGGGCCCGAAGCAGCAGGCTAGGAACTTCGCCGAAGCGGCGTTGAAAGGCGGATGTGAGGTCGGATGCGGTCATAAGAGAACAAAAGTGGCAGATAAACCGCAATAGCAGGCTTTTTCTCTACGCAACCCAGGCGTTGGGGGGTAGGAGCCGACTATTTTCTAACCTTTTTTGGCTTAACAGAGTAAGTTTAGTTACAAAGCCGCCAGTGGGCGGGCTTGCCTATCTTCCTCACCTTCTGACTATTCTCATGTCTACCTCGCGTCTTTTTTCGCTTTTTGTGCTGGCTATGCTAGCTTCTACACTCACGGGCTGCTCGCTGGCCGGCGACTTGCTCAAGGGCGGTATCTGGATTGGCGCCATCGGCGTGTTCTTGGTCGTAGCCCTGGTGTGGTGGCTGGTGAGCAAGATGGGCGGTGGTGGTAATAGCGGCACCGGCACGGTATAAGTACTTGATAATTCGACATAAAAAAGCGCGGCTCCTGTTCAGGAGTCGCGCTTTTTTATGGGTGTCACCAGCCGCTAATCGTTGCGCTTGGTGGGCATAGTGCCAATGATATGGTCCCAGAGGGTGCTGCTTACCCCAAACGCTACCTCATCTTGGCGGTAGTGGTGCTGGGCATGGTGCGTCCACCATACTTTCAAGAAATTCTTCGGGGGCGAATACACGTGAATGGCGTAGTGCACAAATAGATACAGGGCGTAGCCAAACGTGAAGCCGGCTAGAATACCAAAGGCCCAGGTGCCAAATACAAACCGGAAAATAAAAAATAGCAGCGACGCCACAAATACTGTGATGATGGGCGGCATCGCCAGGCGCGTTTCATCCTTTGGGTACTCGTGGTGCACGCCGTGCATGGTGTACTGAAACTTGGCCCGGCCCGGCGAAGTAGCCGGAATGTGGTACACGTAGCGATGCACTAGGTACTCTACAAACGTGAACAAGAACCAACCGCCTACAAACAGCCCCAGCGCCGAAACACCCGACAGAAAACCGTGGGTAAAGCCGTAGTATAGGCTAATCAAGGCCGTGATAATGAAGATGCTAACCGGCAACGCAATGTGCGTGTGCGACAGCCGCTCGAGCATGGGGTTTTTGAATAGCTGGGCCGAGCCCTTGTGCTTGGGCCGCACCGGGGTAGGGGCCGCCGTGTCGGAAACAATAGCCATACGAACGCTTTAAATACTAACTAAACTGCTGAAAGACGCTTACCTAAGGGGCAAATTTACGACCAAGCCGGATTACGGTTGCCGCTCGGCTGGCTGCTCAAAACTGAAAACCAGCTTCGGCCAGCGCCGCCACTACGGCGGCCGGCCTAGTGCTGGTAGCGCCGGGGCAGCGCAGCCGCGCCTGGCTGTAAAACCGCCGCCGCGCCGCGAGAGTTTGCCCCAGCCATCTTTTTAAAGAATTTTCGAGCGTCTCGGGCGAGTTAGGGCCGTGGGCGGCGGTTACCAGTGGCCGGGTATTAGCCTGCGCGCCGGCTGCCAAGCGCCGAGCCAGCGTGGCAAGTGGCACATCGAGCCACACAGGAAAGCCCGTGGCCCGCAGCACCTCCATGTTTTGGTGGAAGCAGGGCGTGCCGCCGCCCGTGGCCACTACCAGCGGCTCGGGCCGGGCCGCTACTTCGCGCAGGGCATCGGCTTCGCGCTGCCGGAAGCCCGCCTCGCCTTCCGCCTCAAAAATGGCCGGAATATCCTGGCCCGCTGCGGTTACTATCACCGCGTCGAGGTCTAGAAACGGGCGGCCGTAGTGGCTGGCTAGGCGGCGGCCCAGCGTAGTCTTGCCCGAGCCCGGTAGGCCGATGAGGTAGAGGTGGTTCATTAACTAGTTAACAGTTAGTAGCTAACAGGGAGCACGCAACAGTTTGTCGCGCCTGGCGAGCCGCTTGCCCTGCCCTCGCGCCCTGTTCTTTACTCCACTATTAACTGATTTTTACCCGCGGGTCGAGCAAGGCGTAAAGCACATCGACGGCAATGTTGACCAGTACAAAGATGGCGGCCACGAACAACGTAGCGCCCATCACGACTGGAAAATCGAGGTTCTCGACGGCGCGCAAGGTGGTCGTACCCAATCCTTTCCAATTGAAAATATATTCGATAAAAAACGCGCCCGCCATCAGCGAAGCCAGCCAGCCCGATACGGCCGTTACCACTGGGTTGAGGGCGTTGCGCAGGGCGTGGTGCCACACGGTGCGGCCAGGGCTGAGGCCCTTGGCGCGGGCCGTGCGGATGTAGTCTTGGCTCAGCACATCGAGCATAGAGGAGCGCGTGAGCTGCATGATAACCGCCAGCGGCCGCACGCCCAGCGCCACGGCTGGCAGCAGCAGATTGCGCAGCACCAAGTGGCTTTGCGCCGTGAAGGGGTCGGTTTCGTAGAGCTGGCCCGTGAGGCTGAGGCCCGTCCAGTGGCTCCAATAAAACCCGAAGCTGACGGCAATGAGAATGGCCGCCACAAACGACGGCACCGAAATACCCAGCACCGAAGTAGTTACCAGCACCCTATCGAGCCACGACTGCGGGCGCAGCGCGGCCCCTACCCCCAGCGCAATGCCGCCCACGGCCGCCAGCAGCATGGCCGCCAGCGCCAGCCACAGCGTGCCCGGAAAGCGGTCGAGCAGCAGCGACAGCACATCTTGGTTGCTCTGGAACGAGCGCCGCAAATACGGCCACTTCAGCACCAGGGCGCGCTGCCCGCCCAGTGGCAGCAGCCCTACCCCCCCGTAGCGGGCCCGGCCGGCCGAGTCGCGCGGGTGCACGCCCAGCGGCGAGGCATCGTTGAGGTAGCCGAGCAGGCGGGCGGGCAGCGGCTGGTCGAGGCCGAGGTCGGCCCGGATGGCGGCCTTGGTGGCCAGGTCCGAGCGCTGGCCGGCCAGCAGTGCGGCCGGGTCGCCGGGCAGCACATTAAACAGGCAAAAGACCACCGTGGCCACGCCTACTAGCACGAGCAGGCCCTGGCCCAGGCGGCGCAAAAGGAAGAGGAGCATAAGCAGCTACGGTAACAAGCAGAACGCAAAGATTCACCCCGCCCGTGTTACTCCTCCAAAAAGACGCCTTACCAAGTTGCTGGGGCCTACGAAAGCTGCCTCGCCGGCCACTAGAGTTCGAAGTTCAGTGCTGGCACTGATGTACTACGCTGGCTGACAGCCTGACCTTTAGCTTTTTGCAAGCTTGCTTGGCCTACCTCCCGCTGTTTCGGAGCCAGCTGGGGGTTCCTTTAGTAATAAGCTTCCCAGGCTTTTATCAGAATACCCAATCTCATTTCAAAAAGCTAAAGCTTATGTCATCTATTAAGCACCCCCGTGTTGTAAGGCCAGCATCCTTAGTCATCCGCTTCACGAATCCTGACCGTTACCAAAATGCGATAAACCTATACACTGCCCTGTTAGGCCAGAAGCCGATTAAGTCTCAGCCAGGGGTATTCGCCTCCTTTCAGGTAGGCTCGGCGGCAAGGCCGCGGAAGCGGGATATTGAACTGCGCCTGGAACTGTACAAAGGCGATACGACCGACTTGCGAGGCCACACGCTTATCTATTGGCAAATCAAGCCTTGGAACAACCAGCCCGCCGCCGAGGCTATCAAGGTCAAGTTGCGGGAATTTGGCTATAAATTCGAAAAGGATGAGGGCCAATCCATTAGTGGGGAAAGTCGCTTCCTGATGACGGATAGTTTCGACAACTTTTTTGGGGGGCATACCACGCCCCCCTTTCCGCCGGGCGGCGGCCGAGATGCTACTTTCAGAAAGTATAAAAATTATCCCCTCACTAATTGCTTCCCACCAGTCGGTAGCCTGCTGCTAGGGATTGTGGGTGGCCTGGTAGTAGCGGCCTTGCTGCCCAGCATACTGCGCCTGGGCCGCGCGGCCGATAAGCAAGTGGCAGGGTTGCCTGGCTGATAACGGCCTAAAATACAAGAAAATGCCTTAGGCAATTCGTTTTCTGCTTCGCGCTATTCGCTATGAACTACCGGCTAGCTTTGGCGATAGTCTTTGGGTTGCTACGGTTTGGCCCGCTGGCAGCCCAGTCGCGCCCAGCGGATAGTTTGCGGGCACTATTGGCGCAGTCTAAGCAGCCTGATACCACGCGGGTGCGCCGGCTCCAGGCGCTGTCGGACCAACTGCTGGCCCGCGACCATGCCCAAGCCAATACGCTGGCCAAGCAGGCCCTCGCCCTGAGCCGTCGGCTGCGCTACCCTGCCGGAGAGGGGAATGCCCTAATCGGGCTGGCTACTATAGCCCGGTTGGAGGATAATTATTCGTTAGCGCGGCGCTACACCCAGCAGGCGCTGGCGCTCTATACCCAGCATCGCAAAGCGGGGGGGCTGGCCAAAGCCTACTTGCAGCTTAGCCTGATTGATGAAGTGCCAGGGGCCAACCTGGTAACTGCACTTCGGGAGGCATTGCAGGGGCTGAAATACGCCGAGCAGGCACATCGGCCCACTACCAAGCTGTACCTGCAGTACACGCTGGGTGATATCTACGTGCAACTGGGCGACTATACGACGGCCCTGGAAACGTTGCAGGTTACGCTGCGAAATGCCCGGCAGCAAGGCAACGAGCCAGTAGTAGCGGCGACCTTCAACCTGCTGGGCAATATCCACAAAACGCTGCGCCACTGGCCGGAAGCGCTGGCGTGCTTTCGGCGCTCTACCCGACTATACCGCAAGCTGGGCGACCTGCAAAGTGCTACCACCGACGAGATAAACCTGGCTGAGCTATACGCGCTGCAAGGGGCTAACGAGCTGGCGCTGCGCTACAGCCGCGCCGCCCGGCGCGAGGCCCTGGCCCACGCTGATACCCATAACTTGCCCGGCGCCGAGCTGGCCCTGGCTCGCGCGCAGCTAAACCTGGGGCGGCTGGATAGCGCCCTCGTGCTGGCGCAGCATGGCTTTGCCCTCAGCCAGCAGGCGCGCGACAATATGGGCTTGGCGAATGCCAGCGACATCTTGGCCCGGACCTACGCCCGGCGCGGCGACTTTGCCCCGGCCTACCACTACCAAAGCTTGTGGGTGAGCTACCAAGACTCGCTGGCGGGCGTAGAAACGCAGCGCAAAACCAGCGCCCTGCGCTACGGCTACGAGCTGAATAAGAAGCAGGACCAGATAGCGCTGCTTACGCAGGCACGCCAGCTGCAGCGCCAGCAGCTGTGGGGCCTACTGGCTGGTTTGCTCGGTACGGTGCTGATAATGGGGCTACTGGGCCGCAACATCTACCTCAAGCAGCGCGCTAACCGGGCACTGGGCGAGAAAAACGCCTACATTGCCCAGCAGCGCGACGACCTGGACCGCACCTTGGTAGAGCTGCAGGCTACGCAAAGCCAACTGGTACAAAGCGAAAAAATGGTGGCGCTGGCCGCCCTCACCGCCGGCGTGGCCCACGAGATTCAAAACCCCCTCAACTTCGTCAATAATTTCTCGGAAATGGGCCTGGAACTGGCCATCGAGCTGGAGGCAGAAACGCAGAAGCCCACCCGCGATAGGGCCCTGGAAAACGGCCTGCTGGACGATATCAAGCAAAACCTGCTCATCATCAACCAGCACGGTACGCGGGCCGGCGACATCGTGCGGGGAATGCTGGAACATGCCCGCACCGACAGAGGCCAGCGCCAGCCCCTGGACCTAAACAAGGCCGCAGAAGAATACCTGCGCCTGGCCTACCACAACCAACAAAGTAAAAACCAGGACTTTACCCTCGTTCGTACCTTGCACCTGGACCCGCAGTTGGGCCTGCTGCAGCTGGTGCCCCAAGAGATAGGGCGGGTGCTGCTCAACCTGTTTGCCAATGCCGTGTATGCCGTGCGGCAAAAAGCGGTGCGGCTGGGCCCGGCCTACGTGCCCGAGGTGCGCGTGAGCACCGCCCGCCAGGGCGAGCGGGTCGTGCTGCGCGTGCACGACAACGGCACGGGCATTCCGGCCAGCATCGTCAAAAAAATATTTGACCCGTTCTTCACCACTAAGCCGCCCGGCGAAGGCACCGGCCTCGGGCTGTGGTTCAGCTACGATATTATTACCAAAAGCTACGGGGGCACTATGACCGTGGCAACGCAAGAAGGCGAATACACCGAATTTACCCTAACGCTACCCGCCGCGCCTACCCCCCCACAAAACGTGGAGGCCTCGGCAGCGGCCGACGGCCGCTTGGCGGGCGTCAGCTAGCCCTAGGCTCAAGCAGGCCTTTATTGCAGCGCCTTCTCGACTTGGTAGAGCGCCGGAATATCGTGGTAGTGGTACTTGGCCATCACGGTGCCATTGTTGAGCAGCAGCAGGCCGGGGTTCGAGCGGATGACAGACTTAAGCACCGTGGCATCGGCGAAATAAAAGGGGGTAGCCAGGTTCACGTCGTGGCGGAAGGAATCGAACTTGCCAGCGCTGGTGCTGGTGATGGTCAGCACCTCGATTTTCTTGCGCGACTGGGCCGCCTCCGCAAATAATTTGTTGAGCTGCTCGAAGCGGTCGCGGTCCGTCTTGTTGGTGTTTTGCACGATGAGAAGCAGCTTCTTACCCGTGAGTACTTGCTTGGTAACGTCGTTGCCTTCCCCATCGGTAATGACGAAATCGGTGATGAGGGGCTTCGACTTTTCGGGGTTGAGCACGGCCATCGACTGGTATTTCCAAGTCGTATCGGTTGGAAACTGCTCGGCCTGCATCGTTTGGCCGTTGCGCACGAAAGTGTATTGGTAGCGCGGCGGCTCGGCGGGCTTCATCAGCTGCGGAATGTTGTTGCCCACTTTATAGGGCAAAAAGTCGAAGTACGGCAGGTGCCCCAGCGCCCGCACGCCAATGCCAATGGCCAGCGCGCCCACAAACGTCATGGCCATGAGGCCCGGCGTGCCACGCACAAAGGAGTGCCGCAAAAACCGCTGCCCCCTAAACACTACCCCCCACAAAACGAGCAGGAACAGGTCTTTCGCAAACGACGTCCAGGGTGTGAGCTTGATGAAATCGCCGAAGCAGCCGCAGTCCGTTACTTTGTTGAACGCCGCCGAGTAAAAGGTTAGAAAGCCAAAAAACACCAGCAGCCCCAGCAGCGTCAGCAGCGTTTGGCGCAGGTACCAGCGCAGCAGCAGCGCCGCGCCCACTATCACTTCCAGCGAGCTAAGGGCCACGCTCAAAAAGCGGCTGGCATTGTGAAGCGGCTCAAACAGCCAGCTCATAAAGGGCACATCGGTGGCAAATACCTCGAAGTATTCTTCTAGCTTATAAGCCGTGCCCACCGGGTCGTTGAGCTTAACGAGGCCCGAAAAAATAAACAACAAGCCCAGCAGCAGCCAGCACACCCGCGTGAGCAAGCGAAGCAGGTGCGGGGCAGCCGGGACCGGGGCGGCGGAAGGAGTGGGCATACAAAAAGACTGACTAGAACGATACGCAAACGGAATACGGAAAGCGGGGCGCCGCCGCCTAAACTACGGCGGCCGCTTCCTCTCGCAAAATGAGGGCGAATACGGCGTAATTCAGCATGTCGCGGTAGCCGCCCTCTACCCCCTCGCTCACGGTGGGGCCGCTGGCCAAGTCTTCGAGCTGCTTGATGCGGTGCAATTTCATGAGGATGAGGTCGGTGATGCTGCTCACACGCATCTGGCGCCAGGCCTCGCCATAGTCGTGGTTTTTGGCCAGCAGCAGCTCGCGGTTGGCTTGCGCCTCGTAGTCATAGGCGGCGGCCACCTCGGCCACGGGCAGGTCGAGGGGCGCACCGGGGGGTAGGCGCAGCTGCATCAGGGCAATAAGGCAGTAGTTGATGATGGCCACAAACTCCTCGTCGATGCCATCGGCTATTTTCTGCACGCCCGTTTCCTGAATAGTGCGAATGCGATTGGCCTTAATAAAAATCTGGTCCGTGACCGACGGCAGGCGCAGGATGCGCCACGCCGTGCCGTAGTCGTGGGTTTTGGCCAGAAATAGCTGGCGGCAGCGGCTCAGGATGAGGTCGTAGTGCGCAGGAGTATCCAAAGGAGGTCAGAGGAGAAGAGCTAGAACGTCGTGCTGAACCCCGCGCGGCAGCTCGCCAGGGCCGTTGAAAGCCTGTGCAAAGAGGCGAGCGAGCTGCTGCGCGAAGCGCAGCATGACGTTCTGGTAAGAAAGCAAAACCCCCGCAAGTTCGCCCGCAACGCCGGATATTTAGCCCACCGCTCTCCCTACCCCACCCGCCCATTTCATGCCCCCTACCCCCCTCACCCTGCTCGAACCTCTGCACCGCCAACACGTTACCCACTCGCTGCTGAGCCCCCACGGCCGGCTGCTCGACCTGCGCCAGCCCCAGGTAATGGGCATCCTCAACATCACGCCCGACTCGTTCTACGCCGGCTCGCGCCTCGGCCCTGCCACCGAGGCCGAAGTGCTGGCCCGCGCCGAAGCCATGCTGGCGGCCGGCGCCACCGCGCTCGATGTGGGCGGCTACAGCTCGCGCCCCGGTGCCGACGACATCAGCCCCGCCGAAGAAAAGCGCCGCTTGCTGCCCGCCCTGGCGGCGCTGCGCCGCGCGTTTCCGCAGGCCTTCCTCAGCGTCGATACCTTCAGGGCCGAGGTGGCCGCCGAGGCCGTGGCCACCGGCGCCGACTTAGTAAACGATATCGGCGGCGGCACCCTCGATGCCGACATGCTGGCCACCGTGGCCCGCCTGCGGGTGCCCTACTGCCTCATGCACACCAAAGGCACGCCCCAAACCATGCGCAGCCTCGCCCACTACGAGGAAGACTTGGTGCTGACCATCTTGCGTTTCTTTCGCGACCAGCTGGCGGCCCTGCGCACGGCCAACGGCGGCCAGCCCCTGCGGGATGTGCTGCTCGACCCTGGCTTCGGCTTTGCCAAAACCCCAACCCACAACCACGAGCTGCTGCGCCGCCTACCCGAGCTAGCCCCACTGGGCCACGGCTTGCTGGTGGGCCTCTCGCGCAAGGCCATGGTGTACAAGCCCTTGGGCCTGGCGCCCGAAGCGGCGCTCAATGGCACTACGGCCCTGCACATGCTGGCCTTGCAAGGTGGGGCGCGGCTGTTGCGCGTGCACGACGTGCCCGAGGCCCGGCAAACGGTACTACTCTTTCAAAATACCTTTGATATACTGATTACTGGTTAATTATCAATGGTTAATAACGAATGCTGGGCTTCTTGCTACCTCCAGCTACTTGGTACTCAAGAAGAATGTAGTAAAGGTTGCCATTAATCATTGAATAAATTAACCATTAGCTGATGAACCTTCCCTACCCCCTTTATTTTCTGCACGTAGGGCTGGCCGATGTAGCCGATGTACTGCTCGTAACCGGGCTGCTCTACCAGCTCTACAAGCTGCTGCGCGGCTCGGTGGCCCTCAACGTGGCGCTGGGCCTGCTGAGCCTCTACCTGGTTTATATCCTGGTGAATGCGCTGGGCTTGGGGCTGCTGTCCAGCATTTTGGGCGAGTTTGCGAGCGTGGGTGTGTTGGCCAGCATCATCTTGTTTCAGCAAGAAATCCGGCGGTTTTTGCTTAATGTGGGCAAGGTGGCCCTCGAAGGCGGCAGCGGCGTAGGCGGCTGGTGGCGCCGCCCCAGCCGGCAGCCCAATGCCCTCGATGTGGCGCCCTACCTGGAAGCCGCCAAAAGCTTGGCCGCCAAAGAAACCGGCGCCCTTATTTGCTTTACCCTGGCCTCCGACCTTAGCAGCTATGCCGAGTCGGGCGACCACCTCGATGCTGCCGCTAGCAAGCGCTTGCTACTGGCTATTTTCAATAAAACCTCGCCCCTGCACGATGGCGCCGTGATAGTGGCGCAGGGCCGGCTGCGCGCCGCCCGCTGCATCTTGCCCGTAAGCCAAAACCCGGAGGTGCCCGCTGCCCTGGGCTTGCGCCACCGCGCAGCGCTGGGTCTCAGCGAGGCCACCGATGCGGTAGTGCTGGTAGTAAGCGAAGAAACCGGGCAAATTAGCCTGGTGCACCACGGCGAAATTTACCGGGGCCTGGCCCCAGCCGAACTCAAAAGCCGCCTACAAGCCTGGCTGCTGGCCGGGCCCCAGCTACCAAGCTAGCTGGGCGGGGGCATCGCTGGCAAGGGTCGGCAGCAAAAAGCGCGGGCCTCGAAAGCCATCGGCGGGCAGCAGGTTCAGCATCGAATTCAGGCCACTGGCAGCCAGCTGCGCGAGCATGGAGGTGGCTAGCCCGCACCAGTGCAGGGTAGTGCCCGCGGCGCGCAAGCGGGTATCGGCCTTAAGCAGGGCGCGCTGGCCCAGCCACGTTAGGGAGTGTAGCTGTTGGCAATCGACCCACACTTGGGTCGGGTGGCTATCGAGGAGTTGGTTGAGGGCTTTGTCGAGGTGGTTGGCGTCGGCCGCGGTGGCGCAGTCGCCGCGCAGGCTTAGGCCCATGTGCCCTTGGTAGCTACCCAAATGAATGGTGAGCGTACGCATGGGCAGAATAAGCAGAAAGAAAGAATCGGCCATCGGATAACTCTGCTAACTGTACTTCGCAAAGGTATACGCTAGAAGGGCAATTATGAAAAAATTAACCGGCTGATTAACAGCGTAGAAATACCTGTTTTTAGTTGCGTATTTTCCGCAGTTAGGTGGGTTGGCGCGGAAGCCGAAAAGAATGCCTTATGGTCGAGCTACGTGTTTTCCGCAAGTGTAGTGGTTTACCCGTAGCACTGGGCTACAAATGCGCAACAGGTGCTCCGTATAAGTCGGTAATTATTCTGAAAATAAGGCATTTATCAAGTGTAGTTGCGGTGCACCCTCTACTTTAGACTGCCAGAAGGCAACCACTGCCAACTACCAGGTCATTTTCTCTTCTCTTACCTCATATTATGGAAACTGCTCGCTCAACTTCTCACTCCCAGGCAAACGCACCGCTCGGAGCTGCCCGCCTTGGCTCGGCCACTAAAGCCACTGCCAAAACCCGCCCCGCCGCTCGCATCGGCGACGGCAGCCGCACCAGCCGCCGGGGCTTTGCCAGCATGGACCCCGCCGAGCAGCGCCGCATTGCCAGCGAAGGTGGCAAGGCATCGCACGCTAGTGGCCAGGGCCACAAATGGACGCCCGAAGAAGCCCGTGCGGCCGGCCGCAAAGGGGGCCTTACTAGCCGCCGCGGCCCCAGCCGCCAGCCCACGGCCAGCAAATAGCCACTCTACCCCCCGTAAAAAAGCCGGCCCCCAGAATCTGGGGGCCGGCTTTTTTACGGGGGGTAGGGCTTAGGTGCCTACGTGAGCAGGCCCTGTATCATGGCCAGCTTGATGAGGGCGGCGGTGTTTTTGGTTTGGGTTTTTTCCAGGATATTCTGGCGGTGGGTTTCGATGGTGCGCTTGCTAGTAAAGAGCTTTTCGGCAATCTCGTTGGTTGTCATGCCCTCAGCCAGCAAGTGCAGTACCTCGGTTTCGCGGCGCGACAGGTGGCCCCCCTTCAGAGGCACTTCGAGGGCACCGGGCAGCAGAGCAGGCTCTTCGGCTTTGGTAAGCACTTTGCGCAGCATACTCAAGCCCAGGTCGCTGCACAAAAAATACTTGCCCGCGGCCACCATCTGAATAGCGCCCAGAATTTCGGGTTTGTCGGCGCTCTTGAGTACGTAGCCCAAGGCTCCCGCTTCGAAAAGCTGCCCGATGTAGCGTTCGTGAGACAGCATGGAAAGGATGAGCACCCGCACGTGCGGAAATTCGGCCTGCAAGCGCAGGGTAGTAGCTAGGCCATCGAGCACGGGCATGTTGATGTCGAGCAGCACCACATCAGCAGGGGTAGTGGGCAGCTGGTCGAGCAGCTCTTGCCCATTGCTGGCCTCGCCTACTACCTCAATGTTCGGTTCGGCCGCTAGCAGCGCCCGAATGCCATCGCGCACGATGGCGTGGTCATCAACTAAGAATATGCGACTCATACAGAGTAAGTTACCAGATATAATAGAAATAACGCGCGCAAAAAAATAATTCTACAGACCGATATATAAGCAGCGCATCAACAAATTACGACACAGGATTAGCCAAACCAAGCGTTGCAAAACTCCACTTCTGGTGGCTATGGGGCCATGCGCTGCGGCTAAGCTGGCTCGGTGGCCCACCCGAGCAGCACAGCCAGCGGGCCTGCTTGGGCGGGTTGGCAGGCCCAAGCACGTAGAAACTACTTGGTTGGTGCTGCGCGCTGCTCAGTAAGGGAGAAAGGCCGGTCCTATCAATACTTCTTGATGGAAGGTTCTGCACAGCGATTAGGGGCTAGCTAGGCAGCTGGCCGGCCCGGCCCTACCCCTCGCCATAACCCTGAGGCGCAACCGCCGTTTAAGCCAATGTAATTAGCTCAAACCTCCCAATAAATTTAGTGTTATGAAAATCGAAGTTGCAAAAGGCGAAGAAAAAGGTTTCCTGCCCGATGGCCGCTACACGGTCGAAATTACCGCCATCGAAGAAGGTGTGAGCGAGCACCAGCAAGTGCCGTTTTTTGCGGCCCGCATGGAAAGCGAAGAAGGCTACGTTACGCAGCGCTTCTACAATTCCGAGGCGGGCCATCCTATTATTTTGCAGTTGTATGCGGCCGTCGGCATCAAGCCCGAAGCCGGCAAAGCCCTCGATACCAAGCAGCTCATCGGCAAGCACTTGTCGGTAGAAGTAAGCGACCACACCTACGCCGATGCCGCTACCGGCAACGAGCGCAGCATTCGGCAAGCCACGGGCTTCCGTGCCGCCTAGGGGGTAGAAGGCTACAGTCCGTCATGCTGAGCGCAGCGAAGCATCTCTACCGAGTCGTTGGGATAGTAATCCGGCAATTCAGTAGAGATGCTGCTGCGCTCAGCATGACGGGCTTTTTAGGGCTTACTTCGGGCTGCTTACGGCGTGTTTTGCACCACCTGTGGGCCGGTGGGGGCGGCTGCGGCGGCTGCCAAATTCTTGATGGTACCAAGCTCGTGGCCAACCTTTTGGAAAGCGCCAATTGCCTTGTCGAGCTGCGCTCGGGTATGCGCCGCGCTCAACTGCACCCGAATGCGGGCCTTGCCCTGTGGCACCACGGGGTAGTAAAAACCAACCACGTAAATGCCCTCGTCGAGCATTTTGGCGGCAAACTCCTGGGCCAACTTGGCCTCGTAGAGCATGACGGGCACAATGGGGTGCTCGCCGGGCGTGATGTCGAAGCCGGCCGCCGTCATCTGCTGGCGGAAGTAGGTGGTGTTCTCCTCCAGCTGGTCGCGCAGGGCGGTGCTCTCGGTCAGCAGTTCCAGCACGCGCAGGCTGGCGCCCACAATGGCCGGCGCTAAGGTATTGGAAAACAAGTAGGGACGCGAGCGCTGGCGCAGCATCTCAATAATTTCTTTGCGCCCCGAGGTGAAGCCGCCCATGGCCCCACCCAGCGCCTTGCCCAGCGTGCCCGTAATGATGTCGACGCGGCCCATCACGTCGCGGTACTCGTGGGTGCCGCGGCCAGTTTTGCCCAAAAAGCCCATCGAGTGGCACTCGTCTACCATCACCAACGCCTGATACTTATCGGCCAGGTCGCAGATTTTGTCGAGCTGCGCGATGGTGCCATCCATCGAAAATGAGCCGTCGGTAACGATGATGCGGTGGCGCGTGCCCTTGGCCACGGCGTCTTGCAACTGCTTTTCGAGGTCGGCCATGTCGTTGTGGGCATAGCGGTAGCGCTGGGCCTTGCACAGGCGCACGCCGTCGATGATGCTGGCGTGGTTGAGAGCATCCGAAATAATGGCGTCCTGCTCGTTAAACAGCGGCTCAAACACCCCGCCGTTAGCATCAAAAGCGGCGGCGTAGAGGATGGTATCCTCGGTGCCCAGAAACTCGGCTAGCTTAGCTTCCAGCTCCTTATGAATATCCTGCGTACCGCAGATGAAGCGCACCGACGACATGCCGTAGCCGTGGGTATCGATGGTTTCTTTGGCCGCCTTAATCACCTCCGGGTGCGAGCTGAGACCCAAGTAGTTGTTGGCGCAAAAGTTAAGCACGTCGCCGGCTTCCTGGGTGTCGATTTTAGCGCCTTGGGGCGAAGTAATTACGCGCTCCTTTTTGTAGAGACCGTTGTCTTTTATCTCTTGCAACTGCTGCTGCAAGTCGGTTTGAAGGGTGCCGTACATGGGGTGGGGTAGGAATAAAATCGGTGAATAAGGCAAAGGTCGGCAAGCCAGTGCATACGCCGTCGCAAAACCCCGGCCTTCACCCTGGCCGTATCTTTGCAGCGCTCTTCCCTACCCCCCTCTCACCCTGTCTGCTTTTTATGAATATTTCGCCCAGCGCCCCTACCCCCTCTCGAACACCCGGCACCGTACTTGTGATTGGCGCTTGCGGCCAGCTGGGCCTGGAGCTGACCGCTGCCCTGCGCCAACGCTATGCGCCCGAGCAGGTTATCGCCGCCGATGTGCGCCCCCCGCGCGACCCCGAGGCCCTGGCTGGTGGCCCCTTCGAACTGCTCGACGTATTGGATAAAGACCGCCTAGAGGTGCTGGTGCAGCAGTACCGCCCCACCCAGGTATACCACCTCGCGGCGCTGCTGTCGGCCACGGCCGAGAAAGACCCCATGTTTGCCTGGAAGCTCAATATGGATGGCCTGCTGAACGTGCTGAACCTAGCTGTGCAGTACCAGGTGCCGCAGGTGTATTGGCCCAGCTCCATTGCCGTATTTGGCCCCGACACGCCCCGCGAGCATACCCCGCAACTGACAGTGATGAACCCCAATACGGTGTACGGCATCAGCAAGCTGGCCGGCGAGCAGTGGTGCGAGTGGTACCATCGCCACCACGGCCTCGATGTGCGCAGCCTACGCTACCCCGGCCTCATCGGCTATAAGAGCCTGCCCGGCGGCGGCACCACCGACTACGCCGTGGATATTTACCACAAGGCCGTGGCGGGCGAGGATTTTGAGTGCTTTCTCAAGCCCGATACCTACCTGCCCATGATGTACATGCCCGATGCCCTCAAGGCTACGCTTGACCTCATGCACGCGCCGGCCGAACATATCAGGGTGCGCACCAGCTATAACCTCGGTGCCATGAGCTTCTCGCCCCGCGAAATCGCGGCCGCCATTCAGCAGGAAATGCCCGATTTCCGCGTCAGCTACGCGCCCGATGGCCGCCAGGCCATTGCCGATTCGTGGCCCGCCAGCATCGACGACAGTGCCGCCCGCGCCGATTGGGGCTGGGTGCCAGAATATAACTTAAAAAAGATGACGCAGGACATGCTGGTGCACTTGCGCGAGCCAGTAGCAGTGTAAGCAGGTGGCCAATGCTGGGTAGCTAGAGGAGTATAGGTATTTACCGGTACTTTCGTCTTTCACCCAGCTTATTCCTTGTGCTATTACGCTTATTTGGTGTTCTGTTTCTAGTTATTATAACTACCTATAATGCTTTAGCTCAGGTGTATGAGCCTGGCTATCTAGTTCGCAGTAACGGCGATACGTTGCGGGGTGAAATCGAGAATGGTTTCTGGAATGAGCCACCGACTTTTATTCGATACCGGCTCAGTGCTAGTAGCCCGAGCATATTGTGGCAGCCCCGCCAACTACGAGTAGTAAGCTTTAGCCAGGGACGGTACTTTCGCTATGAAGCCCTTCCTATCGACCACGCCGCCGAAACGCAACTCTCGATGTTGTCCAGAGGGAATCAGCACGATGTGCAGATAGATTCGGTCTTGGCCGAAGTACTCGTGGAAGGTCCCTTCATGCTATGGCGGGTAGCGCGGCCACGGGTGACGCATTTTCTGTTGCGCCGCCCGGGCCAGCCGGTGCTAGAGTTGAGCGAGCGCCGCTACCTGCGCCAAATGCCCAGCGGAGGTTGGGCTATTACGGAAGGCAACGATTACCATGCGCAGCTAGGGCAGTATGTAGGCGACTGCCCAGCTGCTTACCAGGCAGCAGCTACGGCGGCTTTTACAGCCGCAGGCATGGTAGGGGTAGTGCGCGCTTATGATGAAACGTGTGCGCCGGGTCAGGCTCCCTTTCGTAGCTGGCTCGCGCAGGCTACCCCCCGCCGCAAGCAGGCGTTTCAGGCTGGTATAGTGGCTGGTACTCGCTATAATCGTATCGAAAACTTTGCCTACTCTACCAACGGAGCGTGTGCCGACTGCGGCGTGCATCCATTTGGTGGGCTCTATGCCGAGCTAGTGCAGCCCAGCCGCACCACGGCGATTTATGGCGAATTGAGCCTGAGTCCATTTCACAGCAGCAGTGCCCAATTTTTGGGCATAGACAATAGTGGTAACGTCTTTTATAGCTATTTCGACTACCGAGCGTGGCTGGCTACGGCTCGCCTCGGAGTACGCTACTTCGCACCGTTGGCGCACGACCAAGCACTAGTTTTCAGCATAGGCTATGAGTTCAATCGAGTGCTGAGCCCGACCATAACCTCTACCAATGGCTTACCCGTTATACCAGACACTGAGAGTATGGGCTATGCTACGCCCACGCTGTTACCCAATTTCGGGTTGGGCTGGCGCTGGCAACGCCTGACGTTGTTACTCGACGGACAGCTGTATTCTAATAGCAATAGTAGAGGACGGACTGACGCCAGGTTCGTCGACTTTTTCTTTGGCTCCAACTTCGCTGCCCGGCTGGGGGTAGGGTATCGCCTGGGCCATACTTCTGATAACCACACGGCCAAATCCAAGTCAGGAATAGAATAGGGCCAGCTACTAACTTACAGGTGTTGAAATTTGCTGGCTAAAGCCGAGTAGCGCGCCCGCTAAGTCAAGCAGGAGCAGCAAGGCTTGAGGAGGCGCGCCACTGACTTTTTCGCCAAAAAGCAGCTACGACTAGTAGCCCCGCCGTGGCTTGTAGCAGCACCGTGTGCGGCGCGCCCAGGTGGCGCGCAAGCCAGCCTACCAGCAGGCTGCCCAGTGGCTGTATGCCCTGGAAAGCCATCACGTAATAGCTCAGCACGCGGCCGCGCATACGGTCGTCCACGTTGGTTTGCACGAAGGTGTTGGTGCCCGCAATGAAGAGCATCATGCCTGCCCCGCTGAGCGTAATAAACCCTAGGGCTACCCCCAGCTGCGGGCTGCTCGCAAAGCCTAGCAAGCTGCCGCAAAACCCCAGCGCCGCGTAGCTGATGAGCCGCCGCTGGCTACCCCCCGCCGGCCGCGAAGCCAAGTAAAATGCTCCCACCAACGACCCTAGCCCCGACAGGCTATTGAGCCAGCCAAAGGTGCTTGCCGCCCCGTGAAATACATCTTTGGCAAACACCGGCAGCAGCGTGCCAAAAGGCATCACGCAGAAGCTGATGCCAGCCATCAGCCAAATTTGGCGGCGTATACCGGGCACCCCGCGGAGGTAGGTCCAGCCTTCGCGCAGGCCCTCCCAGGCGCCGGGGCGGTGCGTGCGGGCCGGCCGCGGCACGATGCGCATGAGCACCAGCGACCCAATAACGGCCCCAAAGCTGAGCGCATTCACCACAAAGCACGGCCCTGGCCCGAAGTACGTGAGCAGCAGGCCCGCCACGGCTGGGCCCAGCAACCGGGCTAGGTTCACCATTGTCGAGTTGAGCGCGATGGCGTTGGCGAGGTGGGTAGGGTCGTCCACCAGCTCCACAATGAGCGACTGCCGCGCCGGAATATCGAAGGCATTGATGGTGCCCAGCAACAGGCTTAGGCCTGCCACCGCCCAGGTGTTGTAGGAGCCGTTCAGGACCAATCCGGCCAGTAGGCAAGCCTGTACAAATGAGGCTATTTGAGTGGCGAGCAGCACGCGGTAGCGGCTGTAGCGGTCGGCCACGGTGCCGCCATAAGGTGCCAGCACTAGCGTTGGAATCTGGCCCGCGAACATCACTACTCCCAGCAGCACGCTCGAATGCGTGGCCGAGTACACGAGCCAGCTCACGGCCAGTCGTTGCATCCAGGTGCCAATGAGCGACACCGATTGCCCCGCGTAGTACAAACGAAAATTGCGGTGCGCGAGCGAGCGGAAGGCGGTCAGCAAATAGAGGAGAATCCTGCAGTAGAATTCGAAATAGTGAAGAACATTAAAAAAATAGCAGGCTCATCTTGCGGCCCGCAGGCCGCTGGCAGCCTACCCCCCACCCAAGCGGCGGGGCCAGCCCAGCAGCCGAGACGTAAGCAGCGGCACCCCAAACACGGCCACCGTGAGCACGGTCAGGCCCACGTCGGCGGTCTCGCTGCTGAGGAAGGTAGAAAACGGGTGCGCAGGCAGGAAGTGCTCGACCAGCGAAAGCAGCAACTTGAGCCCCAAAATGCCAATGATGACAAACGCCGCCGTTTCCAGAAACGGGTACTTGCCCATGAGCACCACGAAGGCCTGCGCCACCAGCCGCATAGCCAAGATGCCGATAAACACCCCCACGCAAATGAGAATCAAGTTATTGGTGAAAGCCACCACGGCAAATACGTTGTCGATGGAAAAAGCCAAGTCCATCAGCTCGATGAGCGCCACAGTGGCCCAGAACTTCCCCACTAGGCCCAGGGTGCTCTTGTAGAGCCAGCTTTTTTCCTTCTCAATGGCCTCGCCGTCGGCCTCGTCGGGCGCGGGCCCGGCCCGAAAATGGTCCCACACCAAGTACAGCAAATACAAGCCGCCGAGGGGTTTCAAAAACCAAAATTCGATGAGGTAGGACGCAAACAGAATGCACAGGCCCCGAAACACATACGCCCCAAAAATGCCGTAGCGCAACGCTTTTTTGCGCTGCTCGGGGTCGAGGTCGCCGACCATCGTGGCCAGCACGGCCGCATTATCAACCGACAGCAGGCTTTCGATGATAACCAGGTTGCCCACGAGGGCGAGCGCCGCCAGCGGGTTGTCAATAATTTGCTGGATATCTGGAATCATGCCGAGGGGGTAGGGGCCGCAAAACTACGGGAGCCAGCCGCCCGGTCCGCACGGCAGGCGCGCTAACTCGGGCCGCCGCCGGGGCGTATGCACAACCGAGCTGCCCCCAATAAGTGCGGGCGCGGCGCCGTTTTTTTGCGATGATAGTAAACCCAACCCCCACTGGCTGGCAAATAGTTTACCAGCAGGCGCACGCCCTGCTAGCCGCGCAGCTGGCCTGGGCCTGGCCGCCCTTCCTACCCCCCGACCGCTGGGTGGGCCTACTGGCTGCCACGGCCCAGCACGACGACGAGCAGGCCGCTTGGCACGGGCGCGGCGGCCACCATGGCCTCACGCCCGTCGGCGCCCCCGCCAACTTCACCCAGCAGGAGTTTTCGATTGAGCAGGCTGCCGGGGTGCTACACGCGGCGCGCTTCCAGGGGCGCTGGCGCAGCTTGCTTACTAGCCTGCACCTGAGTACGTTGTACGAGCCGCTGCGGGGTAGCCGCCCGGCCACAACCGCTTTTTTGGACGAGCTGCACGCCAGCCAGGCGCGCTGGACGAAGGAGCTGCGCCTCACCAAAACGCAGGTGCGCCAGGCCTACGACCTGCTGCACTGGTGCGACCGGCTCTCGCTCATTCTGTGCCGCCACGAGATGCCGGAGATGGGCCGCGCGGTCGAAATTTATCCGGCGCCACTGGGCCATGGGCACCGCGCCGCGCACGTGGTGCGGCAGCCTGCCGGGCCGGGTACAAAGGTGGTCGTCAGCCCGTGGCCGTTTGCGGCTAATGAGCTGGCCGTAAGCGTAGAAGCTCAGCAGTTGCAGCAGTTACAATTTCGGGACGATGCCGCGCTGGCCGCCGCGCTGCACCAAAGCCCCATTGAAACGTTAAGCTGGACGCTTCGCGCAGAGTAGGTTATTTTTTTGAACATTTTTCGGGCAAAAAACTGCCGCCGCCGTATTCAAGCTGGGGCCGCCTTTAGGTGCCAGGCCCTACCCGCCTACCCCTCCCCGCACAACGGAGGGGTAGGCGCGCCCAGCCGCCCGCCTGTTGGGCAGGGGTACCGCACTTTTTTTGCTGATGCAATGGCTCAATACAAATTCTCTGATATTCTGGCGATTCTCAAGTCGTCGGCCTCTGAGTTTAGTACCAACAACTCCTTCCGGCACGCCGCGGCGCTGTCGTACTACACCATTTTTTCGCTGCCGCCGCTGCTGCTCATCGTCATCACCACGGCCAGCGCCGTGTATGGCGGCGATGCGCTAACGGGCCAAATTTATGGCCAGCTCAAAGGCTTGGTGGGGGCCGATTCGGCGGCGTTTCTGCAAGAAAGTATTGCCAAATTCACCTTGCAGCAAAAGAGTGGGCTCGCCACTGTTATTGGCCTTGGTACGCTGATTTTTGCGGCTACTACCTTCTTCGTAACGCTGCAAGAAAGCATCAACGATATCTGGAACCTGAAGGTGAAAACCGAGGGTATTGGCATTGGGCAGTATTTGCAGCAGCGGCTGCTCTCGTTTGGCCTCATTCTGAGCGTGGCGCTACTCTTACTTATCTCCTTTGTAGTCAGCGCTGTACTGAGCGTATTTACGGGTTGGTTGCAGCGGCACATCCCGGAGGCAGGCGTAATCGCCATTCGCATCGTCGATTTTAGCCTCTCGCTAATTGTTACTACCCTGCTTTTTGCGCTCATCTACCGGTTCTTGCCCGATGCTATTATTCGCTGGCGCGATGTAGGCATTGGGGCCTTTATCACGGCAGTACTGTTTATTATCGGCAAGTACTTGATTTCCTTTTACATATCGAAGGCTAACCCCGGTTCGGCGTTCGGGGCGGCGGGCTCGGCCATTGTGCTACTGGTCTGGGTCAACTATTCTTCGCTCATTATCTTCTTCGGCGCCGAGTTTACCCAAGAGTTCGCCGATGCCTTTGGCCAGCGGGTACAGCCCAAGATTCACGCCGTGCGCATTGAGGTGCGCGAGGTGCCCAAAGGCGAGTCGGAAGGCGAAAAAGCTACCGGTCGCCCCCCAAGTGAGGGTCGCTGGCAGGGGTAGGGATAGCGGATTGAAAGTCAGGTAGAAAACTGATAATTTTCAGGATAACGTATTGATTTACAATAGTGTAAACCCTTGTTTTGTTGTTTAGGCGTTGGCTAAAACGTGTTTAGCTAAAGTCTGTATTTCAGGTAATTATAGTTGCAACTACCTCGTTGCCTCTTCGCATCTTTACAACAGTAGTGACCCACATTGCCACTGCTGCTGATTAGATGCGTCTATTTTTACTATCGGTGGGGTGTTGGATGGTAATAGCAGGGTCGGCGTGGGCGCAGCAGCCGGCTTTGCCGGGCGCACCACAACCCACTACTCTCCCTACCTCAGCGCTCATTGGTCCGGGCACGGAAGTTATTGGGCAGACGTACAGCGTGGAGCTGCGCTCGGGAACCAGCTTTTTAGGCACGCTGCGAGCGGCTACCAGCCTCGACCTCACCTTCGATACCAAGGACCTGGGAGTGGTGACGGTACAGCGCGCCAACCTGCGTCAGCTAGTGCCAATTAGTGCCGAGCAGGCCCGGCGCGGCTATGATGACGTAGGCAATGGCACCCGCTTATTTTTTGCCCCTACCGCCCGCAACCTACGCCGGGGCGAAGGCTACGTGCAAGACATCGACGTGTACCTAGTAGGTGCCAACTACGGCATTACCAACAATATATCGGTTGGGGTACTCGTGCCTATTATACCGGGCCTAGGGCTGAATGTCTTTGCCGTTACCCCCAAAGTGAGCGTGCCCGTCACCGAGAAGTTTAGTGTGGGCGCCGGCCTGCTCTACGCCAATGCCTTCGGCTACGGGGCAGGCATTGGCTACGGCGTAGCGACCTACGGCACCGCCGATACCAACCTTACGGCCGGGCTGGGCTATGCCTTCGCCCGGGGCGAAACCAGCAGCACGCCGGTGGTAGTACTGGGCGGGGCCGTGCGCGTGTCGCGCCGGTTTTTTCTCATCGACGAAACGTATATCGTTGGGCAAGGAATTGGCGGCTTGCTGGGCGCGCGCGTTGCCGCGGCCCGTGCTAGTGGCAGCCTAGGGCTGCTCTATGCTACTGACCTCGGCGGCATCTACCCGGCTTACCTGGAGTTTGCTTATCGCTTTGGAAAAGTGGTGCCCAAGCGCTAGCCCCGAAGGTCGCGTACCGTAACAGTATAATAGCTGTTAGGCCTGGTGCTACTTATAGTGCTACACTTATATTTGACCGATATTTTTCTTTTTTATTTCTTTAAACGCATGCTTCGTAAATATACATTTCTGATTTTTAGTTTATTAACTATAGAAGCGCAGTGGGCCTTAGCCCAAACCAAAGAGGTTGTCAAGGAGCAATTATCGGCCGATATGTGCACATGCCTTACTAAGAAAACGGCCGTCACGAAACCCGAAACAATGGCGAAAAGCCAAATTCAGCAGGTTTTTGTGGCGTGCTTCGGGGGTGTGGCGGGTAAAAATATGAACATAATTAAACAAGCTTATGGCCAAGAGGCCCTTAGCAATAAGGTGACCATGCGCACGATGGGCGAGGAAGTAGGAGCCTTATTGGTGCAAGACTGCCCTGCGTCGATGGGCTATTTTATGGCAATGGCCGATAAGGAAGACGCTACCAAATCGACGGCCGCAACCACGGGTCAAACAGTCGGCAAAATCGGTACCCTGAGCAAACCAGGTACAGGGATAGCGTTGCTGGAAATTCAAGCTAATAAAGCCGAAAAATCGTACTTTACTTGGATACGGCAGTTCGACAAAGCAGATGAGCTGCTACGCAAGCTACCACAGCTACAAGGTCAGCAGGCGCGGGTATCCTGGGAAGAAGTAGAAATACTGCAACCCGACACGCAGCAATACCAGAAAGTGCGCGAAATAACGAGTATCGAACTGCTCTAAAGTGCCGCTTCAGCCTTTTCCTTATTCGCGAGCTGGCCGCAAGCAGCGTCAATGTCCTTGCCCCGCGAGCGGCGGATGTTGGTTTGCACGCCGCGGTCGGCCAGGTACTTATGGAAGGCCGTGATTTTGTCGGCCTCGGCATTCTGGTAAGCAGCGTTCTCGATGGGGTTGTACTCGATGAGGTTAATCTTGCAAGGTAGCCATTTCGAGATGGTATACAACTCGGCAGCATCCTCCAGGCCATCGTTAAAGTTCTCGAATACAATGTATTCGTAAGTAACCTTGCGACCCGTTTTCTGGTGATAGTACTGCAAAGCGTCTTTGAGCGCTGCCAGCGAATTAGCCTCGTTGATGGGCATAATCTCGTTGCGCTTCACGTCGTTGGGCGCATGCAGGCTCAGGGCGAGGTTAGCTTTAATGTCGTCATCGGCCAGCTTCTTTATCATCTTGGCAATGCCGGCGGTGCTGATGGTGATGCGGCGCGGGGCCATGTTCAGGCCGTCGGGCGCGGTGATGCGGCGCACACTTTCCACCACGTTGGCGTAGTTGAGCAGCGGCTCGCCCATGCCCATGTACACGATGTTGGTGAGCGGCGTGCCGTACTGCGCCTCGCACTGCTCTCGAATGCGCACCACTTGGTCATAAATCTCGGCCGCGTCGAGGTTGCGCTTGCGGTCCATGTAGCCGGTAGCGCAAAACTTGCAGGTGAGCGAGCAGCCTACCTGCGACGAAATGCAGGCCGTCATGCGCGTGTCGTGCGGAATGAGCACGCCCTCCACGATGTTGCCGTCGTGCAGTCGGAACGCCGACTTGATGGTGCCATCGTTCGAGAGCTGCTGGTTTTGCACCGCCACCCCGTTGATGACAAAGTGCCGAGCGAGCAACTCGCGGGTGCTCAGCGAGATATTGTTCATTTCCTCGAACGAGCCGGCTGTGTTTTTCCACAGCCACTCCGTCACCTGCTTGGCGCGAAACGGCTTTTCGCCGTGCTCCACCATGAACGCCTTGAGGTCGTCGGGTGAGGTTTTGCGGATGTCGCGTTTAGCGGGGGCGAGTTCGAGTTCGAGCAGCATAAGTACAAAGATACAAACAGCCAATGCGTTGGGTTCCCATTGAGAAGGACGACATCGCTACTTTATCGGTTGATGCTTGGCCCGCCAGTTAAATCTTACTGGAACAGTCATGTAGGTAGCAACAGGTTTGCCCGCTTGTGCAAGCGGCTCAAATGGGGGTAATTTCCGCACCGCCAGCAGGGCCGCAACATCACAATCATATTGCAGGCTTTCGGCAATACGTGCATCTTTCACCACGCCGTCGGGCATGACTGTGAAACTGACGAACACCCAGCCGTCTATATGCTGGTCATAAATAACTTGCCACGGACGGACGATTCGTTGCTGGATTGCTTCCGAAAGGGTCACTTGCTTACCGTTGCTCAGTAGGTACGGCCATCCTGGGGGTGGAGGCACATTATTTTGGGCGGCACTGGGCAAGGCCGTCACGAAGCCTAGGCTACCTAAAAGCGTTATCCTGGTAACTGCTTGTAAGATAGAAGCCATATTGAGGAATAAATCAGTAAATTTTCTAATTATTAGAACGTGGCTAGTAGGTAGTTGGTGGGCTAAGATACCCTGCAAGCTCCGCCGGTAGCCCTCGCAGCTTGCGCGTGTTATAATCAAACGCCAGCATCCCGGTTTTGGCGCGGGCTACTTCCTTGCCTGCCTGGTTTTTGACTTGATAGACCATATCAAAGCCGTACTTGCCCACATCCGCGGCGCCCAGGTCGAGGTGCAGCACGTCGCCGTAGAAGGCTTCGGCCTTGTACTCGATGGCCACGTCGGCCATGATGAACCCCAACTTGGTAGCCGGGTCAAACTCGCTCACGCCCAAGTGCGCCAGCCCTTGCACCCGCGCCTCGTGCAGGATGCTCAGCAGCGCATCGTTGCCGAGGTGCGCGCCGTAATTGAGGTCCGTGATGCGCACAGGCACCGCGGTGCGGAAGAAAAACGCGGGGGGTAGGGCTATTTTTACGCGGGCCATGGTTTCAAGAAACAGTTAATTAACCGCCGAAAAGCGTAAGCGAATGAGCAGTGAGCAATTTTTGGAAAGCCCAAAAGTAGAGGTGCGCGCCACGGCCGATGGCTCGCCCACGCTCTACGTGCCGGCCCTCGACGAGCATTACCACTCGCGCCACGGCGCGGCGCAGGAGTCGCGCCACGTGTTTCTGGCGGCGGGCTTGGCGGCGGTGATGGCGGCGGGCTTGGGCCAGCCGGGCCAGCTACCCCTGCGGCTGCTGGAGGTGGGGCTGGGCACGGGGCTTAACGCTTTGCTAACCTTAGCTGCTGCCCAGCAAGCCGGGGTGGCCGTAGCCTACGACGGCTACGAAACCGTGCCCCTACCCCCCGCCACGGTCGCCGCCCTGGCGCCACAGTGGGCCGCCGACCCGGCGCTTAGCCGCGCGTTTGCGCAGTTGCACGCCGCACCCTGGGGCGAGGCCGACGACTTAGCGCCCGGTTTTAGCCTGACCAAAATACAGGCGCCGGTGCAGGCGGCTAGTTTGCCGGCCGGCTATTACAACCTATTTTATTTCGACGCCTTCGCCCCCGAAAAGCAGCCCGAGCTGTGGACGGCAGAAGTATTTGCCACGCTCTACGCGGCCGCCGCACCCGGCGCGGTGCTGGTGAGCTACTGCGCCCAGGGCCAGTTTCGGCGCAACCTGCGGGCGGCGGGCTGGCTCACCGAAAAGCTGCCCGGCCCCCCCGGCAAGCGTGAGATGACCCGCGCCCGCAAGCCTGCGTAAAGCGATAATAATCACTAATTTATCCCTTATGCCCACCGACTCAACCATCGAGATATATTGCCCCCACTGCCACTGGGAACCCGATGGCGGAGCACATTGGCAGTGCCGCTGCGGGCACGTGTGGGATACCTTTGAAACGGCCGGCACGTGCCCGCAGTGCCACTACCGCTGGCGTGTGACGACGTGCCCGCCCAAGCCGGGCGGCTGCGGTGTTACCTCGCCCCACATCGACTGGTACCACGGCCTCGATGCGTTGGTAGAAGAACTGGTGGAAGCCGCACTGCACGCACCGGCGGCCGTATGTTGCCCTCAGCATGAGTCGTAAATTTCTCGAAACCGAAAGCCCCGCTTGGGTCACCGAAGGCCTCATCACCGAAGCCCAGCGCGCGCGCCTGCTAGCTCGCTACCCCCCCGAAGCGGTGCAAGCTGTGGGCCTGCTGCCGCTGCTGGGTAGCATCTTAGTGGGCCTGAGTGCGCTGAGCGTGGTAGCTGCCAATTGGCAGTCGCTACCCACCACTATGCGGCTGGGGCTGCTGCTGGGCAGCTTACTGGCTGCCTACACGGGCGGCGAATATTTTTTGCGGCGCGGCAACCGGCGCCTGGGCCATGGCTTGCTAGGGCTGGGGCTAGTCGCGTTTGGCACCAGCATTATCCTCACCAGCCAGCTGTACCAGCTAGTGGGCTACGATGTGAGTGGCCTGCTGGCCTGGGTGGTAGCGGGGGTACTGCTAAGTTATTTATATGACAGCCAGCCGTTGACGTTGCTGCCAATACTCATCGGGGCTGCTGTGCAAACCTATTGTACCCAGGCCTTGGGCACGTTTAGCTACGCCACCATGGGGCTAGTGGCGCTGGGCAGCGGCTACCGCTGGTGGCGGCGCCCCGATACGCTAGTGGCTTCGCTGCTGGCCATTGGGCTGCTGTGGCAGGCGGCGCTGTGGGTCGCGCTTTCGCACGCCAAAATCACTTGGTTTTTCATTCCGGCCATGCTCATTTACGCGGCCGGCGACTGGCACCGCGACCGCCCAGGGGCCCGCGCGCTGCAAAGCCCCCCGCTGGTAGCGGCCTACCTGTTTGCGCTGGGCCTGGCACTGTTTGGCGAAACCGACCAGTACGCCGGGTTGCTGCGCCCGCCAGTGCTAGCCTACCTGGGTGCATTGGCGGCGGTATTGGCCATCTCGGTGGGGGGGAAGCGGATGCAGGGCCGGCTATCGTCTTTGCCCGACTGGCTGCTGTTGCTGCCCGGGTTTTACCTGCCGGGTGGGCTGCCGCTGGCTATTGCTACGCTGGTGGTGCTTTACGCCCACGCCGGCTCGATGCTGGCCCGCGCCCACCGCTCGGGCAATGCCGAGCAACTGACGCTGGGCGCCGTGCTGTTCATTGTGGCCACCATGGTGGCGTATTTCAAGCTCACGTGGGCATTCTTGGATAAGTCGCTGTTTTTCCTAATTGGGGGCGTCTTATTGCTCAGCTTGAGCTGGTACCTGCGCCGCCGCAACGCCCAGCGCCTAGCCGCCAGCGTGGCTGCCGTGGCGGTGGCCCCGCTGCCTACTCCTGAAAACGGCCTCGACAACTAATGCAGACGCGCTCGAACCCCTCGCACCGGCTGTTGCTGCGGCTGCTGGTAGCCGCCCAAGTGCTTTATGTGCTAGGCGTGGCCGGCGCCGGCTACGCCACCACGGCTTATGGCCAGCATATTACACTGGCAACTAGCCCCGTAGACCTGCACAGTTTGCAGTACGAAAGCTTCGTGCGCCTGCACTACACCGCCGCCGAGGTGCCCCTCACGGCCTGGCGCAGCCCTACCCCCCCCCGGCGGCGCCAGGCCGTGTACGTGCTGCTCGCCACTGGCCCCGACAGCCTTGCCACCGTGGCCGGCGTGTACGAGGCTACCCCCCACCCCGCTGCCGGCCAAGCCGTGTTGCGCGGTTGGGTTACCGAGGTGTATGCCCGTAGCCTGGGCCTGCGCTACAACCTAGAGCGCTACTACGTGCCCGGCAGTAGCCCCTTGCGGCTGGGCAAAACCAGCCCGCCGCTGCGCGTGCAGGTCAGCATTGCGCCCTGGGGCCAAGCCCGCATCGAGTCGGTGCGGCTGCTAAAACCCTAGCGCTGCTCGGCGGCAGGTAGCAACTGGCGGTCAGCGGCGCTTAGCTCGGTGAGGACGTATTTTTTCTGGTCCGTAAGGTTCATTTCGTCCAAAATATCCACCATATCCTGGTATTTGGCGTGCGGGCCGGCTTTGATAAGCACCACTGGCTCGGGCCGCTGGCTGCGCCGCGCCAGCAACACCCGCCGGATGCCGCGGGCGCTAAAATCGGTGGTGTGCAGCATGGGCACGGGCACGCTGGCATCGGCTGGGGCGTGCAGCCCAAAGTAATAGTACACCCGGTGGGCCGTGCCTAGCACAATAGTCAGGGCCTGCGAGTGCCCTATTTCTGTGAGGTGGTTCGGGTCACGCACCGGCATTGTGAGCTGCATCACGCGGGGTTTGGCGAAGGTGGTGGTGAGCATAAAAAACGTCAGCAGCAGGAAAGCCAAGTCTACCATTGGCGTCATGTCGAGCCGAAAAGTATGCTTACGGGCACGCGGTTTTTTGCCAGCTTTGGCTTGCGCTGACCTTTGGTTGGGGACAGATTGTTCAATGGCAGCCATACGAAACAAGGGGGGTAGGGAGGGCCCGCTGCCCGCGCCGTGCCTCTGCCCGGCGCTACCAAAGGCAACAGCTACCCTCTTGATGCGCCTTCACCCAAAATTCCACACTCGGCTCGGCGTAAGGCAGGCGTGCAGCGCTACATCCGTCGGCAGCACGTCGGCAATGGCTGCTACCGGGGCCTCATCCAGGATATTCAGCCCAATAAAAACTGCCTTGGGCTGGCACTGCGCCAAAAACCGGTCGTAGAACCCGCCGCCGTAGCCTACGCGCTGGCCCTGCTGGTCGCAGGCCAGCAGCGGCACCAGCACTGCCTCTAGCTGCGCGGGCGCTACCTCCGTAGTTGGGTCAGCCACTGGTTCTGGAATACCCCAGCGGTTGGCACGAAGCGGAGTGGTAGGAGTTAATTCGTAGTGTCTCAGCGAGATGACATCGGGCTGCACCACGGGTGCCGCCAAGCGCAGCGGCAACGCCTCAGCCCATACGCGGTGGATGAGCGGCCAGGTATCGGGCTCGTTTTTTAAAGCCAGGGGTAGGAAAACGTGCAGCCAGCGCCACTGCCCCACCAAAAAATGCCGAAACAGCTGGTCACACAGCTGCTGGCTGCGCTGGGTTACCTCGGCGCGGCTCAGGGCTTGACGGCGGGGTAGGGCGGCGCGGCGCAAAGCAGCCTTCGTGTAGTGGGTCATCAGCTTGGTAGCGTGCAGGGTTAGTCTTGCACCGTTACAAAAAAGCCTAGCTTGGGCTGCATGCCCGCCAGCACGGCCCCCGCCGAAAGGCGCTCCCAGGCCGCCTGGCTCACGGTGCGGAAGTAAATGTCGTTGTTGGCGTAGCCCAAGCCCGCCGAAAAAGCCAATCCTTGCTGAATTTTGGCGGCATCGGCTCCGCCAATCCACTCGATGGCCAACAGAAAATCCTCCTCCAGAATTATTTTGTCGGCCGCCAAATCAATGGAAATGGGGCCTTTCGTGACGTCGGTATTGAGCACTACTTCGCGGCGCAGCAGCTTTTCATCGGTTGGCTTGCCCTGGGCATCGAGCCGGTACAGATTCAGGCGAAATGTAACCTTGCCCGCCCGGTTAAATGCCACATTAAAATTGGCCGTGAGTACCTTGGAGGGCTTATGCTTGAGGTAGATAACGGTACCCACTTGGGCTCCCAAGTCAGTAGACTTGATGGACATAGTCGCGCTTTCCGAGTTGCCAGTAAAACCCAGCGTCCGCGTCCGCTTAAACAGGTTTTTAGCCTGCACCTGCACTTCGGCCAGGGCTACGGGCGCGCGACTAAGCGCCAGGTTAGGCTGCGTAGCGAGCTGGCGCAGAAGTACGTTCAGCGTGCGGTAGCCGAGGCTGGAAATACGCACCGTATCAGCGGCCAGCTTATCGGGGCAAGCCAGTTGGTACGTGCCCTGCGCGCTCGAAACAGTGCCCAGTGCCTTGGCTACCACGCCAATATTCACAAATGGTAGGGGCTGCCCGGTAATGGCGTCCGTGACGCGGCCGCTGATGGATTGGGCTAGGGTAGTGGCAGGCGCCAGCAAAATCAACAAAAAAGCAACTAGCAGCGAGCGGAGCATGACAGCAAAGAAAAGGCCCAGCGCCGGGGTGGTGCTAGGCCTTAGTAGATGTGGGTAGGTAGCAGGAGGTTGCCCGTAACTAATCTTTTCAAAGGCCAGCCTACCCCTCCTGCACTACGGCAAACTCCAGTTTCAGCGGTTCGAGGCAAGCCAAGAGCTGTTCTATAAAGCTAGGATTATTAATCAAGATGCTGAGCACGTTGTCGGTGCGCTCCTGCAAGCCGCCTTCAGGAAAGAGCTTGTCTTTGAGAGCAGTAAGCTGCGCGTAGGCCGTGTCGTGCTTGGCTTCGGCGGCTTTGCTGAGGCGCTTTTCGAGGCCAGCAAGGCTGCCAGCGGCTTTTTGAGCTTCGGCCGCCACAGTTTTTACCAGCGTGGGGTCGAGGCGCTGGGCCAACTCCTGCACCTGCTGGAAGGTAGCGGCCAGCGCCTGCTGCTGGGCCGCCAGGCTGATTTCCTCTTGCCCCAGTGCAGCACCTACTTGCTTTTTCAACTCGGCCAGCGGCTTAAAAATATCGAACGTGCTCAGGCCCAGTTTCGCTAGCTTGTTGGCATTGGCGCGGCTCAGGTACATGGCCGAGTTGCGGGGCAGCACAAGGGGGTAGGGCACGCCGAGCGCCGCAAACACGTCTTTCAGCTGAAACCAATAGGCCACCTCGGCCCCGCCGCCGATGTAAGCGAGGTTGGGCAATAGAATTTCCTGATACACTGGGCGCAGCACCACGTTGGGGCTAAAGCGCTCGGGCTCAGCGGCGGCCATTGCCATTAGCTCGGCCTGCGAGTGGCAGCGGGCGGTGCCGCGCACCGTTACTTGGGTGCAATCAGCGCCGGGCGTGGCATCGGGTTCCAGGCGTTCGCGCTTGCCTTCGTCGGTAATGAAAAACAGGTTGAGCGGGCGCGAATACACCTGCGGCTTGTAGCCAGCGGCCGTAAGCTGGGCATTGGTAGCCTGCACAGCTTGGTTGGAGAACTGCTCACGCAACTCTTTTTCTAACAAGGGCTTGAGCGCCTGCTTCAAGGCCGGGCGGTCGGCATCAATACACACCAAGCCGTGCTCGCTAAAAAGGCTGGCGGCTAGTCGGCGGGTAGCCTCGCTTAGGGTAGCACTCTGGGTGTAGGCGTCGCGGAAGGCGGCGGGTACTTCGGGCGGCAGCTGGCTCAGCAGCTCGCTGGGCAGGTCAGCGAGGGGTAGGCGGCCCACCGGGCCGCCGAGGCTGGCGCCGCCGGCCGGCCCGGCCCAGCTATACGTTTTACCAAACAGCTGGAAGTGGTTGATTTCGGCAAAATCGTGGTCCTCCGTGGCGAGCCAGTACACCGGTACAAAATCGTAGGTGGGGTAGGCCGCTTTCAGCTCCTGGCTCAGCTTGATAGCCGTAATTATCTTATAGACAAAGTATAGCGGCCCGGTAAATAGATTGAGCTGGTGCCCCGTAGTGACGGTAAACGTGGTGTCGCGGGCCAGCAACTCAAGGTTGGCGGCCACGGCGGGCGGCACCTCGCCGCCTAATTCGGCGTATTGGGCGCGCAGGTCAGCTACCAGCCTTTGCCGCGCCTCGGGGAGGTAGGCAGCTTTTTTCTCCTCTATCTGGGCCTGAAAAGCAGCGAGTTCGGGGAAGCGGTGGTAGAAGGGCGCCAGGGCTGGCTTTTGGGCCAGGTAGTCGGTGAGGAGGCCCGAGAACGCGCCAGTGGCCGCGTAGGGCAGGGTAATACAGTCGGCAGTAGCCATGAGCGCGAAGTGAAAAAGGGAGCGCGAAATTCAGCCCAAAACCCGGCGCGGGCCGAAAGGTTAAAACTCACTTGCCGTTTATGGGGTGTTAGGCGGCCTCACGGGTGCTGAAAGAAGCGCCTTATTGGGTTCGTAATCAATGGAGTTGCTGGCCTGGCGGCCATGCGGGCGAAGGAAGCATGACGGCCAGTTTTTACGGGTGGCCCAGGGGCAGTGCAGTATAAACCGAAGCCCGGGTTGTCTTTACTTTAGATGCGATAATTGCCGTCCCTTTTCTTCTTTTCTTTTTCCTCGCTATGTCCAAACGCTACCTGTTGCCAGTTCTTGGGTTGCTTGCCAGCCAAGCCCTGCACGCCCAAGCGCCGCCCACTTCCGAAACGCTGCTGCTGCGCGAGCCCGCGCTGAGCCGCGACAAGCTGGCCTTCAGCTACGCCGGCGATATTTGGCTGGCCAACCGCGACGGCTCCAACCCGCAGCGCCTCACGGTGGGGCCGGGCGTCGAAACTAATCCCCACTTCTCGCCCGATGGCCAGTGGCTGGCCTACTCCGGTGATTATGACCGCAATACCGACGTGTACGTGGTGGCGGTGAGCGGTGGGCAACCCCGGCGCCTCACCTGGCACCCCTCGGCCGATGTGGTGCGCGACTGGTCGCCCGATGGCAAAGGCATTCTGTTCAGCAGCTCGCAGGAGGCATATGCACGCTCGTTGCAGCTCTTTACGGTGCCGCTGGCGGGCGGCCTGCCCGTGCGCCTACCCCTGCTGATGGGCGAGAAGGGCAGCTACTCGCCCGACGGCAAACGTTTGGCGCACACGCACATCACCAACGCTACCGACACTTGGAAGCACTACCGCGGCGGCCGGACCGGCCCCATCTGGCTGACGGATATGCAAACGCTGGCCACCGAGGAAGTGCCGCACGAAAATGCCACCGACACTAGCCCGCTGTGGCTGGGCGGTAAGGTGTATTTTTTGAGCGACCGCCAGCGCACCAACAACGTGTTTGCCTACGATGTGGCCACCCGCCAAGTCGAGCAGCTGACCCGCCACACCGACTACGACGTGAAGGCGCTGAGCGGTTTCGGCGACGAACTGGTGTATGAGCAAGCCGGGCGGCTGCACCTCTTTCATACGGCCACGGGTAAGACCAGTGACTTGAAAATTACTATTTCGCCCGAGCTGCTGGCTTTGCGTCCGCAGTACCGCAACGTGGCCTCGATGGTGCGCAACACCGCTATTTCGCCCACCGGCATGCGGGCCGTGGTAGAAGCGCGGGGTGATATTTTTACGGTGCCCGCCAAGAAAGGCGAGAGCCGCAACCTGACGCACTCCGACGGGGCGCACGAGCGCTACCCCGCCTGGTCGCCCGATGGTACGCGCATCGCCTATGTGTCGGATGCCAGCGGCGAGTACCAGCTTATGGTGCAAGACCAACGCGGCACCAAGCCCGCCCAGGCGTATTCGCTGGGGCCGCCGTCGTTTTACTTCCACCCCCAGTGGTCGCCCGATAGCAAAAAAATCGCCTACACCGATAAGAAGCTCAACCTCTGGTACCTCGACCTGGCCAGCAAAAAGCCCGTGCGCGTGGCCAGCGAAACCTACGGCCCCAACGAAGCCCTAGCCCCCACGTGGGCGCCCGATGGGCAATGGCTAGCCTATTCGCAATTGATGCCCAATCACTTGCGCACGCTCTTTGTGTACCACCTGCCCAGCGGCAAGCGCTTCGCCGTGAGCGACGGCCGCAGCGACGCCGACGCGCCGGCTTTCAGTCGCAATGGGAAGTACCTGTTTTTCACGGCCAGTACCGATGTGGGCCTGCGCACCACCTGGCTCGACATGACGGCCTACGACCGCGTGAGCAAGCGCACGCTCTACGTGGCCGTGCTCAACAAGCAGGATGCTTCGCCTTTCGCTCCGCAGAGCGATGAGGAAAAGGGCGCTGCCACTCGGCCCGACTCGGTGGTAGTGGGCAAGCCCGTTGGCAACCGCACCCCCAAAGTGGCCGTGAAAGACCTGAAAGTGGCCGTAAAGGACACCAAGGCCAAGCCAGCTCCCGCGATAAAAGTGGTCATTGACACGGCCGGGCTAAGCCAGCGCATCCTGGTAGTGCCGGGCTCGGTGGTGGGCAGCCTCAGCGCAGTGCAGGCTGCCGATGGCGATAAGCTGTTTTACCTCGAGCAGATGCCGGCTAGCACCGCCGCCGGCCCTACCCCCCCCACCGTGGCCGGCCCGGCCCAGCGCCTGCATCGCTTCGACATGCAGGCCCGCAAAGACGAGGTATTTCTCTCGGAGATTGACGATTATTCGCTGAGTGCCGATGGCAAGAAGCTGCTCTACACGGCCCCGCACGACAGCTACGGCATCGTCGAAACGGCTGGCAAGCCCGCCGCCGGTGACGGCAAGCTCACCATGACTGCCCTCGATGCCTACGTTGACCCGCGCCACGAGTGGGAGCAGATGTTTAACGAGGTGTGGCGCTTGGAGCGCGACTACTTCTACGACGCCAACATGCACGGCCTCGACTGGGCCGCTACCAAGAAGAAGTACGCCGTTTTTCTGCCCCACGTGGCCAACCGCGCCGACCTCAACTACCTTTTTTCGGAAATGATGGGCGAAATGGTGGTGGGCCACAACTACGTGAGCGGCGGTGATATGCCGGCCCTCACGGCTAGCCCCGTGGGCCTGCTAGGGGCTGATTATGAAGTAGTGAACGACCACTACCGCTTCAAGCGGGTATTCAATGGCGAGAATTTTAACCCCAGCCTGCGTGCCCCACTCACCGGACCCGGCGTGAACGTGCAGGCCGGCGACTACCTGCTGGCCGTGAACAACCGCCCCCTTACCGGTACCGACAATGTGTACAGCTTTTTCGAGAATACGGTGGGCAAGCAGCTTACGCTCACCGTCAACGACAAGCCTACCCTGCAAGGCGCCCGCGAGGTAACGGTGGTGCCGGTAGCCAGCGAGGCCACCCTGCGCCGCATTGCCTGGGTAGAGGGCAACCGCCGCAAGGTGGACGAGCTGACCCACGGCCGCGTAGCCTACGTGTACCTGCCCAACACCAGTGCCGAAGGCTACGAGTTCTTCAACCGCTACTATTTCAGCCAGTTAGATAAAGAAGCCGTTATCGTGGATGAGCGCTTCAACGGCGGCGGCTTCGTGGCCGACTACATCCTCGACCTGCTCAACCGGCCGCTACTCAGCTACTGGGCCCCGCGCGAGGGTAGGGCCTTTACCTCGCCCGGCGCGTCCATCTACGGCCCTAAGGTGATGCTGGTCAACGAGTTTGCCGGATCGGGCGGCGACGCGCTGCCGGCGTTTTTCCGGCGCCGGGGACTGGGTACCATCGTGGGCAAGCGCACCTGGGGCGGCCTAGTCGGCATTTCTGGCTACCCCGTGCTCCTAGACGGCGGAGCCGTCACCTCGCCCAGCTTCGGCATCTACAGCCCCGATGGCAAGTGGGAAATTGAAAATCAGGGCGTGCCGCCCGACATCGAAGTAGATGTGCTGCCCGCCGCCACCCAAAACGGCGCCGACCCGCAACTAGCCAAAGCTGTGGAGGTTATCCTAAGCGACTTGCAAAAGAAATCTTTCCAGCCGCTAGCTATTCCGGCCCAACACCCCACGCGGGCAGCGGAGTAAGGCTAGTTTTAAGATAACAAGTCAAAAAAGCCTTCATGCTGAGCTTGTCGAAGCATCTCTACCGCACTATTGGGTGAAGCGGTAGAAATGCTTCGATAAGCTCAGCATGAAGGCTTTTTTAATTATTTGACGCTACTTGCCCACGTCTGGCTAGCCCTCGCTATCGCACTACCTCGCCGTACAAGTCGAAGTCGGAGGCGCCGGTGATGTGCACGTTGGCAAAGCTGCCCTGCGGAATATGCAAGTCGTTGGTAGCCAGCACCAGCACTTCATTGTCCACCTCAGGCGAGTCGAATTCGGTGCGGCCCACGTAGTAGCCGCCTTCGAGCCGGTCGAAGAGCACTTTATAGGTTTGGCCTACGCGCGACTCGTTGTAATCCAGCGATATCTGCTGCTGAATTTCCATAATACGGTCGGCGCGCTCCTGCTTTACTTCGGCGGGCACGTCGTCCACCAAGGTGTGCGAGTGGGTATTTTCTTCGTGCGAATAAGTGAAGATGCCCAGCCGCTCAAACTTCGATTCCTGTACAAATTCGCACAGTTCTGCAAAGTCTTCCTCCGTCTCGCTGGGGTGGCCGGCAATAAGCGTAGTGCGCAATGCAATGCCCGGCACACGGTCGCGAATCTCACGTACCAGCTCCTTCGTGCGGCGCCCTGTGATGCCCCGACGCATAGTTTTCAGCATGTTATCCGAAATATGCTGCAACGGCATATCGAGGTAGCGGCAGATGTTGTCGCGCTCGCGCATCACATCCAACGCAGCCAACGGAAATTGGGAGGGGTAGGCGTATTGTAACCGAATCCAGTCGACCCCGCTCACGTCGGAAAGGCGCTCCAGCAGCTCGGGTAGCTTGCGCTCGCCATAGGCTTGCAAGCCGTAATAAGTTAAGTCTTGCGCAATGAGAATCAGCTCCTTAGTGCCCATACTCACGAGGCGCTTGGCCTCGGTCACGAGGTCTTCCATCGACCGGTCTACGTGCTTGCCGCGCATCAGCGGGATGGCACAAAACGAACACGGGCGGTTGCAACCCTCCGCAATTTTGAAGTAAGCGTAGTGTTTGGGGGTCGTGAGCAGGCGCTCGCCCACCAATTCTTTTTTGTAGTCTGCCTCCAGCACCTTCAGCATTTGCGGCAGCTCAAGAGTGCCAAAATAGGCATCTACCTGCGGAATTTCCTGCTCTAACTCGTCTTTATAGCGCTGTGACAGGCAGCCCGTTACGTAGAGTTTTTCGAGCTTGCCGGCTTCTTTCTCATCTGCGTAGCGCAGAATGGTATCAATGCTTTCCTGCTTGGCGTTGTCGATAAAGCCGCAGGTGTTGATAATCACAATATTAGCATCCGACTTCTTCGCCTCGTGCGTCACCTGGAAGTCGTTGGCACGTAGCTGGCCCATGAGCACCTCCGAATCGACGAGGTTCTTGGAGCAGCCCAGCGTTATAACGTTGACTTTGTTTTGTTTAAGGGTTCTAACTTTCATTCGGATATAGGTTGAACGTCATGCTGAAAGCCGGGAAGCAACTCGCTCACCTCGTTGAATAGCGTAAGGTTGCTAATCCCAGCGAGATGCTTCCCGGCGTTCAGCATGACGTTCTATTAAGTATTTCTCAGCGTAATAGGCTCAAAGCGAAGTGGAAGCCGAGCAACACAGCTGCGCCTCTTCAGGTTCAGTGGCCGCTACCCCCTACTGCGCCTCGAACTGGCGCAGGAACCGCACGTCGTTTTCAGTGAACAGGCGCAAGTCCTTCACCTGGTACTTGAGCATGGTGATGCGCTCGATGCCCATGCCCCAGGCGTAGCCCGAGTATTTTTCGGAATCGATGCCGCAGTTCTCCAGCACGTTAGGGTCTACCATGCCGCTGCCGCCAATCTCGACCCAGCCCGAGCCTTTGCAGATATTGCAGCCCGCGCCCTTGCAAATGAGGCAGGTGATGTCAATCTCGGCGCTGGGCTCGGTGAAGGGGAAGTAGCTAGGCCGGAAACGGATGTTGATATCCTCGCCAAACATCTCGCGCACAAAGTAATAGATGGTCTGCTTGAGGTCGGCAAAACTCACGTTTTCATCCACGTACAGCCCCTCAATCTGATGGAACATCATGTGGGCGCGCGCCGAAATAGCTTCGTTGCGGTACACCCGGCCGGGCATGACGCGGCGAATGGGCAGCGGCTCGGTTTCCATCACGCGCACCTGCACGTTGCTGGTGTGGGTGCGCAGCAAAAAGGGCTGGGTCACGTCAGCGCCGGGGGCAGGCTCCACAAAAAACGTGTCCTGCATGTCGCGAGCTGGGTGATTTTCGGGGAAATTGAGGGCCGTGAAGTTGTGCCAATCGTCCTCAATCTCCGGCCCTTCGGCCACCGCAAACCCGATGCGGGCAAAAATGCGCAGCATCTGCTCGCGCACCAGGTTGAGGGGGTGCCGCGTGCCCAGCGCATTCGGGACGGGGGGCAGGGTATAGTCAAAATTAGCGTCGGCGGGCTGGTTGGCCGACGCGGCCTCTACGGCGGCCTGGGCCTCGTCGAAACGGGCCTGAGCCTGCTGCTTTAAGCCATTTAGCTGCTGGCCAATGGCCCGGCGGTCCTCGGCGGGCACAGTTTTGAGCTGGTCGAACAAGTCGGCCAGGCGGCCTTTGCGGCCCAGGTAAAGAAGGCGAAACTGGTCGAGGGCGGCGGCGGTGCTCACGTCGGCGGCGGCCACCTCGGCGGCCAAGCCCAAAATAGATTCCTGCATGGTACCCACAAAGGTACGGCTCCGCTTGCCGGGCCCCGAAGGGGGTAGGGTTCAAAAAACTGGCATTGCCTTTGCAAAAGGCTTTTCAACCGTTCACCGTTCTCCCTCCCCAATCTCCAACCTCTACTTCGCTATGGTACGCCGACTCCTCCTCCCGCTGCTTGGTTTTGCTTTGTTGGCTACTGAAGCCGCCACCGCCCAAAAACTACCCGTGAAGCCCAAAACTACGGCCGCGCCCCTGCGCGATGCCCGTACCGGCCGCTTGCTAACGGCCCGCGAGCGCCGCGCCGCCGAAGCTGCTGCTAAAGTGGCCGCTGCCAACGCTGCCGCTGCCAATACTATGGCAATGGCTACCCCCGCACAGTCACAGTACGCGGGCTGGAGCGACGAGCCCATGCCCCAAGTAGAGCCTTCTATGAAGCGCCCCACCACCAACCTGTCGGTGGCGCCCGGTATGCCCATCAACCAAGTAGGCCACGGTGTTACGACCGACTACAACGGCCGGCCGCTCAACCACAACACGCCTAACACCAATACCACGCTGCCCTCGCAGCGCTAAGTTGCAGCCAACCACACCTTTCTCACTCATTCTTTCTGCCTCAACGGCCGCCGGGTTAGCTCCTGGCGGTCGTTTTGCGTAAAGGGGGTAGGGCCCGGCGCTGCGGGGCTACTTTCCGCTGCTTTAAATTTTTGTTATGTTTCGCCCGTTCGTTTTTTCGCTGCTGAGCTTGACGCTGCTGGTTGGCGCAGCTACCGCCCAAACTGCTCCCAAGTCTAAAGCCGCTCGCAAGCCCGCCCCGCGCATGGTGCCTAATACCTCGCCCGCTGCCCGCGCCGCCGACCCGCTCCGCGGCACCAACGACAACGGCCGCGGCAACAATGGCTACGCTGCCCCCGGCCAGCCCATCAACATCACCGACAACGGCAAAAACACGCCATCCTACGATGGCCCCGCCGCCCAGCCCGCCCGCACCAATACCACGCTCGCCACGCCTAAGTAGAGTAGGCGCAATCAGTTAGCGCAGCAGCATAAATAAAAGAACGTCAGGCGGAGCGCAGAGATACTTCTCGGCACTCCGCTTGACGTTCTTTTTCTAAATTTTAAGAAGACGGCTACTCGGCGGCATGGTAATACAGAGTACTGCAATTTTCGGGGCGCAGCACAAGCTCGGCGGCCTGGCGCACATCGGCGGGCGTCACGGCTTGCAGCATGGCGGGCTCTTCATTCACAAGGTTGGCATTGCCGAGCAGCTTGCCGATGGCGATGGCCAGCGCCCGGTTGAGTAACTCAATTTCGCCGAAAACCAGGCCTGCTTCGGCTTGGTTTTTTACTTTATCTAGCTCAGCGGTCGGAATTTCTTCGCGTAAGAATTCTGCCACCACTTCTTCCACGGCGCGGTCGGCGTCGGCCAGGGCCACGCCCGCGTTGAGCTTGCCACTCACCACAAACAAGCCGGGGTCGAGCGAACTGGTGAGCGACGACGAAATATTGTTAAACAATTGCAAATCTTTCACTAAGCGCTGGTGCAGGCGCGAGCTTTTGCCGCGCCCCAGCACATCGCTCAGCAAGTCTACGGCGTGGTAGCGCGGGTCGAGGCGAGCGGGCATGTGCCAGGCTTTATAGAGCGCGCTCAGCGGCACGGCGGCCGTGACTTCGGCGCGGCGCGCTTCGGTTTGGGCGGGCTCCTGCGGTAGCTGGCGCTCGTAGCGCGGTCCGCCTTCGATGGGGCCAAACCACTTCTCGGTTAGGCGCTTTACTTCATCAAAAGCCACCGCGCCGGCCACGACTAAAATCGCATTTTGGGGCGCGTAGTGCTTGCGGAAGAAGGCCCGCACATCGGTCATTTCGGCTTCTTCAATGTGGCTGATTTCCTTGCCGATGGTATTCCACTGGTAGGGGTGCGTTTGGTAAGCGAGCGGCTTCAGCTTGAGCCACACGTCGCCGTAGGGCTGGTTGAGGTAGTTCTGCTTAAACTCTTCGACTACCACTTTGCGCTGCACGTCGAGGCCGTTTTCCGAAAAAGCCAGGTCGAGCATCCGGTCGCTTTCGAGCCAAAAACCGGTTTCAATATTGGCAGCGGGCAGCGAGAGGTAATAATTGGTGATGTCCTGCGAGGTGAAGGCGTTGTTTTCGCCGCCCACTTTCTGCAAGGGCTCGTCGTAATTGGGCACGTTCACCGAACCGCTAAACATCAGGTGTTCAAACAAGTGGGCAAAGCCTGTGCGGCGGGCGTCCTCGTCGCGCGAGCCCACATCGTAGAGGATGTTGAGCACGGCAAGGGGGGTAGTGAAATCTTCGTGCACCAAGCAGCGCAAGCCGTTGGGCAGGGTAAACTCCTGAAATTGAATCATGAACGAAAGAGGGAGGCGGCGCCAGCTAATCGGGCCGCCGCAAGTAAGGTCAAAATTTAAAATCTTCAACACCAGCGGCGGCCTTCTGGTTGCGGGGCGCCCCAGATGCTGGCGCGCGTGCCCAGCCACCCGGTACGGGGTAGGAATACGAGCGGGCGCTACTTGACCTATGCTGGGCAGGCAAGCAGCAGGCAGCCAATGGCATAGATTGCTCACATAAGGAGCAGCCGACCGGTGGCTTGCGGCTACCAAACCAAGCCGCGCACGCAGCCAAAACTACGGTAGCGCCGGTAGTAGCGCCACAAAGAGGCGGGTGCCAAGCCTGCCGAGTAGTGAAAATGCCGCCGCTACCTTTGCCCCTCGCAACTCCGCCCTACCCCCCTCATGACGTTTAACCGCCACGACTACCCCAACGACCTGCTGCTGCGCCTCTACCGCGAGCTGCTGAAGCCACGCCTTATTGAGGAGAAAATGCTGATTTTGCTGCGCCAGGGCAAGGTAAGTAAGTGGTTTTCGGGTATTGGGCAGGAGGCTATTTCGGTGGGCAGTACGCTGGCCCTCAAGCCCGATGAGTACATCTTGCCTCTGCACCGCAACCTGGGCGTGTTTACGGGGCGCGGGGTGCCGCTGGGCCGGCTGTTTGCGCAGTGGCAAGGCAAGGAAACGGGCTACACCAAGGGCCGCGACCGCAGCTTTCACTTTGGCACCAACGAGCACCACATCGTGGGTATGATTTCGCACCTAGGACCGCAGCTCGCCGTTGCTGATGGCATTGCGCTGGCCGATTTGCTAGATAAAGAGCCCCGCGTGACGCTCACGTACTCGG
Organism: Hymenobacter ginkgonis; assembly: GCF_009755225.1. Classification (GTDB taxonomy): domain Bacteria; phylum Bacteroidota; class Bacteroidia; order Cytophagales; family Hymenobacteraceae; genus Hymenobacter; species Hymenobacter ginkgonis. Next base: position 399,135 of record NZ_WQKZ01000002.1, on the reverse strand, counting down.
GCGATGGCGGGGCTAGTGAGGGTGATTTTCACGAGGCATTGAATGTGGCGGCGGTGTGGCAGCTGCCGGTCATTTTCCTAATAGAAAACAACGGCTATGGCCTGAGCACGCCCAGCAACGAACAGTTTCGGTTTAAGTCGTTCATCGACAAAGGCCCGGCCTACGGCATAGAAGCCGTGCAGGTCGATGGCAACAACGTGTTGGAGGTGTACCATACCATTAATCGGCTGGCCGAAGACCTGCGCCAAAACCCGCGTCCGGTGTTGGTAGAAGCTCTTACTTTTCGCATGCGCGGCCACGAGGAAGCCAGCGGCACCAAATACGTGCCCGCCGAGCTGCTGCAGGAATGGGCCACCAAAGACCCTGTCGAGAATTATGAAAAGTGGCTGCTGGCCGAAAACATCCTCAGCGAAACGGCCCGCGTGCAAACCCGCGAAACCCTTAAGCAGGAGATAGAGAAGGGCTGGCAGGAATCGGAAGCGGCCCCTGCCCCTACCCCCGACGACGCCCGCGAGCTAGCTGATATGTACGCGCCCTTTGCGCAGCCCGAAAGCAACCCGCCCGCCGACGGCCCTGCCCCCGAAAAGCGTTACATCGACGCCATTTCGGAGGGTTTGAAGCAGAGCATGGAACGCTTCCCCGAACTGGTGCTCATGGGCCAGGACATTGCCGAGTACGGCGGCGTATTTAAGATTACGGAGGGCTTTATGGCTGAATTTGGGAAGGGTAGGGTGCGCAATACGCCGCTCTGCGAGTCGGCCATTGTGGGCGCCGGGTTGGGGCTGAGCATCCGGGGTAAGAAGGCGATGGTGGAGATGCAATTTGCTGATTTCGTGACGTGTGGCTTCAATCAGATTGTCAACAACCTGGCAAAAAGCCACTACCGCTGGGGCCAGAACGCCGACGTGGTGGTGCGCATGCCCACTGGCGCGGGCACAGCGGCCGGCCCCTTTCACTCGCAAAGCACGGAGGCGTGGTTTACGCACGTGCCGGGCCTGAAAGTGGTGTATCCTAGCAATCCGCACGATGCCAAAGGGCTGCTTTGCGCAGCGCTGGCAGACCCCAACCCCGTGATGTATTTCGAGCACAAGTTGCTGTACCGCTCTCTAAGCGGGCCGGTGCCGGAGGCATACTACACGACGCCCATCGGCCAGGCAGCGCTGGCGCAGGAGGGCAGCGACCTCAGCATTATTACCTATGGGCTGGGGGTGCACTGGGCGCTGGCGGCGTGCAAAGAGATGGAAATCAAAGCCGACATTCTGGATTTGCGCACCCTGCTACCTTGGGATAGCGCCGCCGTGGGCCGCACGGTGCGCAAAACCGGCCGCGTGCTCATTCTCCACGAAGACACGCTAACGGGCGGCTTGGGCGGCGAGATAGCAGCTTGGATAGCCGAAAATTGCTTTAGTAGCCTCGATGCGCCGGTGCGCCGCGTGGCCTCGCTCGATACGGCTGTGCCGTTTGCGCCGCCGCTTGAGGCAGGGTTTTTGCCGCAGCAGCGGCTGCGCGAGCAGCTGCGGGCCCTGCGCGACTACTAGCCTGCAGGCGGTAGCTGTTTAGCTAAGTAATTTTATAATAGTCCGGCTTATCCTTGTTATGCCTTTGTTGAAACCGCTCCTGCGTTGGCTGCCGCTGCTCCTGCTGGGGGTGCTGAGCAGCTGCACCGTTTATAACAAGATTTTTCATCCGTACCGCCTGCCTACCCCGGCCATGAACCCCGAGGCGAAGGCCAAAGCGCGGGCGGCCGAAAAAGCGCGCCACAAGGGTACCTCGCTCAAGCCAGCCGAAGTAACGACCGATGCCACCGACCCCGCCGCGCCGGGCGCCGCGCCCGGCGATGCCGCCGATAAAAAGAAAACGCTGTCGTACGGCGAGCTGCCCGAAGGCACCAAGCTTAAGTACGACAAGCACTTGCTGCTGAAAAAACCCAAGCTAGAGCGCCGCAAGCGCCACCACTACGACACGGGCCCCCTACCCCCTCGCGCCGCCAGCCGCGATGCGCGCCGCATGCGCAAGCACTCGAAAGGCAAAGGCTCGGATAGCCCCGGCCGCAAGGCCAGCACCGCGCCCGATGCCCCGACCCCCGACGAGGGCATGCCGCCCGCTGCCCGCCCTACCCCCGCTCCCGAGCCGCAGGCGGCTCCCGCGCCGGCCAAGAAAAAAGATAAAAAAACGCCCATTCCGAAGCCCGACCCTACTCAGCCCGCGCCGGGTAACTAAGCCCGCCCCGCCGGCCGCGAAATGCGGCTAAGATTTTGCTTGCCAGCGGCTAGTTATTGGCCCTTCCTTTTTCTGCTCATGTTTCGCTCTTCTATTTTGGCGGTGGCCTGGCTGCTGTCCACCGTTGCGCTGGCGCAAATAGCGCCTACTAGCCCGGCTCGGCAGCGCGCCGAAAACCGGCGGGCCCTGCGCGAGGCCCGCGCCACCGAAGCCGAGTACAAAGACAGCCACCTCGACGTGACACGCCAACACCTGAAGCGTGGCGGCCTAGCTGCCCCGGCGCCCCTGGCCGGCGAGCCCCGCTTCGACCGCGACGGCACGCCGCACGTGACCACGCCCAAGTACCCCGGCTTGCGGCGGCGCAAAGCGCAAGTCGAACCCGGGCCGTAGTTATGCAGTTTAAGAGCCAGGCCCGCGCGTGGCTACCGCGCCACCAGCGCCCACTTTGTTGATTCTCCTTTTACGATAAATTACTCTTTTTATGGCTACCCCTTGGCTTCCCCTTACCCAGCCCGAGCAGCTGCACGCCATCGTGCAGGAGTCGCACGAGCATCCGGTTCTTATTTTCAAGCACAGCACCTCGTGCTCCATCAGCGCGGCGGCGAAGGCTAAAATCGAGCGCCAGTGGCCCGACGCCACCCTCCCTGCCGACACCCCCATCTACTACCTCGATTTGCTGCGCTACCGCCCCCTCTCGGCCCAAATTGCCGCCGAGCTGCACGTGCAGCACGAGTCGCCACAGTTGCTGCTTATCCAGGATGGCGAGGTGCGCTACCACGCCTCCCATATGGGCATTAAGCTTAGCGAGGCGGGTGCGGCCGTAGTGGCCAGCTAGTAGCGCTACGTTTCTACCCAAAAGCCCCGGCATCTACTTGATGCCGGGGCTTTTGGGTTTTTATCCCTACCCCCCTTTATTCTTTCGGGGCAGCGACAATCTTGACACAAAAAAACCATCAGCAAAACCCGGGTTAGCGAGCTCTGCTGATGGCCAATTAAGTAGTAACTGCTAGGTTACATCTTCATATTAGCGTCGGTGCTAGCCATTTTCAAGTGGCCTTCTACTACCGGCAGGGTAGTGGTAATCCAGCCTTGCAGTTGGGCGTCTTTGGTCATCTGCTGGTGGGCTTTCAAGGTGTTGGCAGTTTTCTGGTGGTCGGCCACCATCTGCTGAATATACTTTTCCTCGAAGGCTTTACCCGATAGCTTTTCCATTTGGGGCGCCATTGCTTTGTGGTCGGCATCCATGTCGGTGGGTAGGGTCACGCCCGCTTTGGCGGCGATGGGCTTCAGGTTGGCCGAGCTCTTCGTATGGTCGGTAATCATCTGGTTAGCATAGGTCTTGGCCGTTTCCGACACACCTTTGGCCAAGGCCATTTTGCTAAGTTGAATCTCGTTCTGGTCTGAGTGAGCCGCCGACATCATAAACTCGGCGTCGTTGGCGTGCGGAGCAGTCGGGCCGTTAGGGTCACCACCTTCCGACTTGTTAGAACCGGCCATGGCGGGCTGATTCTCGGGGCTGGCAGCGCCCGCCGGCATGGCAGTAGTGGCAGAGTCGGTGGTAACGCCCGATTTGGAAGCCGTGTCGTTGCCGTTGCCTTCGGTGGTAGAGGAGCTACAAGCATTCAAAGCCAAGAGGCTAGCCCCAAGCAGGGGCAGGAAGAGGCGTTTCATAAGACTAACTGAGGTGGGGGTAGGGGCGGGTATACGGTGGGGAGGAAGTAATGTTTGTGGTTTATAACTAGTTGGCCACCGAATAATGGGTTGGGTAGCAGCCCGATTTATTTTTAAAAACAGCATTAAACTTCTAGCCGCAGCTCGACTCTTAGCCTATACAACTACTTGCCAATTTACCTTTTACCTATCTCCCTTATGCGCCAGCGCCCTACTCTTCACTCCTTCGCACTAGCAGCCCTGGCGGGCGGCTTATTGCTTGCAACGAGCTGCCAAAAAAATGAGGTTATCGCCGACGATGTAGTGTCGGCGGAAGACGCTGGCCAGGGCGACGAGGAAAACGCGACTACCGCCGACCTCGTCGAAGCCGCGGCCCCGCAGGATGCCACCGACTCGGCTAGCCCCACCGTGGGCGGCTTAGCCGATATGCAACGCCTGCTTTCGGGCTGCGCTACCCGCACCTACGACGCCAAAACGCGCACGCTAACCCTCGATTTTGGGTCTACCAACTGCTTGTGCCCCGATAGCCGCTACCGCCGCGGCCAACTGATAGCTGTGTTCAGCGGCCCCTACCGCCAGGCTGGCGCGGTGGTGACTATCAACCGCACCAATTATTTCGTGAACGACAACCAGCACCTAGGCACTCGCATCATCACCAGCCTCGGCGGTGGCTCGTTCGACCTTAGCGTGCAGAATGCCAGCATCATCTTCGCCAATAATGGCGGCACGACTTCTTGGACGTCGCAGCGCCGCTACACCCGCACCGCGGGCTTCGGCACGGCCACCATTCTCGACGATGCCTACACCATTACGGGCTCGCTCACGGGCACCAATCGCCGCCTAGTGAGCTACACGGCCACCATTCAGCAGCCGCTGGTGAAAAAATTTGCGCTGGGCTGCGCCCGGCATTTTGTGGCTGGCACCGTCGAAATCGCTAATTCCAACCAAAAAGCCATGCTGCTCGACTACGACCCCGCCGGCACCCAAACCTGCGATAACGTGGCGTCGGTCACGTTCAATGGCAAAACGCACACTATTTACTTGCGCTAATTAGCAACTAGTTAGAATACATGGACTAATTCCAGCCGTCCTTCCCTTCTACTGGTTAGTTATAAAAAGAGGCTGCCTAAACCAGGCAGCCTCTTTTGGCTTAAGAGCGCGATATTTTACCGGTCAGTGCGGGGCCGCCCTACCCCGCTGCTGCGAGCAAGGCCTCAGCCAATAGCAAGTCTTCGGGCGTCGTGATTTTGAGATTGCGGTAATCGCCCTCCACCAGCTGCACGGGGTGCAGGTCATCGACCACGCTGGCATCGTCGGTGAAGGTGGGTAGCTCGGGCAGGCGGTACGCACGGCGCAGCAGCGCCAGGTCGAAGGTTTGGGGCGTCTGCATGAGGCGCAAGCGGCGGCGGTCGAGCGGCGCCGAGCCCGCAGCAGCCAGCATGCGCACCGAGTCTTTGGGCGGCACGGCGGCGCAGGCGGCGCCGTGGGCAGCGGCGGCCTGGTAGGTAGCCTCAATCACGGCGTGCGGCACCAGCGGGCGCACGCCGTCGTGCACGGCCACTAGCGCGCCGCTGGCCGCATCGGGGGGTAGGGCGGCTAGCCCCGCCTTCACCGAGGCCCAGCGGGTGGCGCCACCTTGCACCAAGGTATGGGGGGTAGTAAGCTGGTACTGCGCAATTACTTGCCGCCAATAATCGAGCTGGTCAAACGGCAGCACCACCACCACCTGCGCTATGCCCAAGGCGGGTTCGGCAAAGCGGCGCAGCGTGTGCAGCAGCACCGGCTCGCCTTGCAACAGCAAAAACTGCTTGGGCCGGTCGGCGCCCATACGCAGCCCGCTACCCCCCGCCACCAGAATGGCGTAGCGGTGCGGCGCAAGGAGGGGGGTAGGACTAGAAATGGCTGGGGTAGGCACAGGCATAAGAGTGAAAACAAGGAAGTAGCCCACAAAAAAAGCGCCCCGGCGCCAGACGGCGACGGGGCTCTCTCTTTATATCTCTCAAATTGGATGCCAAACGGCGGCCAACTTACAGAATCAGCATGGCGTCGCCGTAGGCGAAGAAGCGGTATTTCTCCTTAATAGCTTCCTGGTAAGCCGCCATCAGCAGGGGGTAGCCGGCAAAAGCCGAAGCCATCATCACCAGCGTGCTCTCGGGCAGGTGGAAGTTGGTTAGCAGCGAGTTAGCAATTTTGAAATCGTAGGGCGGATAGATAAACTTGTCGTTCCAGCCCTGCGTCACCTTAATGCGGCTGTTGGCTGACACCGAGGCGTCGAGCGCCCGCATGGTGGTAGTGCCAATGGCGCACACCTGCTTTTTAGCGTCCATGGCTTTGTTGACCACCTGCACGGCATCGGCGTTCACGAAAAACTGCTCCGAGTCCATTTTGTGCTTGGTCAGGTCTTCTACGTCTACGTTGCGGTAGGTGCCAAGGCCCACGTGCAGCGTCACGTACGCTTTCTCTATGCCCTTGATTTCCATGCGCTTCATTACCTCGCGCGAGAAGTGCAAGCCAGCGCTTGGCGCGGCCACGGCGCCAATGTTCTCGGCAAAAATCGTTTGGTAGCGCTCTTTGTCGGCGGGCTCGGTTTCGCGCTTCAGCACTTCTTTGGGCACGGGCGTTTCGCCCAGTTCGTAGAGCGCCTTGCGGAATTCCTCATCGGTGCCATCAAACAAAAACTTGATGGTGCGGCCGCGCGACGTCGTGTTGTCAATCACTTCAGCCACAATATCTGACTCGCCGAAGTACAGCTTGTTGCCCACGCGGATTTTGCGGGCTGGGTCCACCAGCACATCCCACAGGCGGCCTTCTTTGTTAAGCTCGCGCAGCAGGAAAACCTCGATTTGCGCGCCAGTCCGCTCTTTTTGGCCATACATGCGGGCCGGAAACACTTTGGTGTCGTTGAAAACGAAGACGTCGCCCTCCACAAAATAATCCAGCACATCTTTGAACATCTTGTGCTCAAACTGGCCAGTGGCGCGGTTGACGACCATTAGGCGGGATTCGTCGCGGTGGCGGGCAGGGTGACTGGCAATCAGCTCTTCGGGGAGTTCAAACTTGAACTCATGCAGTTTCATCGCCATGATGGGCAGTACTAGGGGGAAGTTACCGAAAATTCGGGGGGCAAAGGTACGGTGTTCTTTTTAGATTGCCAGCACCTTTAACCCGCTGGCAGGGTTGCCGGCTAAAAAACATCGGGCGAGCCAACTAGCTGCCGCTAGCGGTGCAGGCCGAAGCATGCCGTTATTTGGGTTCTAAAATCCCCCGTTCATGTTCCTGACTATCCGCCTCGTACTCGAAAGCTTCGCCTTTGCCTGGCAGGCGCTGCGAGCCAACCTGTTACGTACCATTCTGTCGCTGCTGGGCGTCACGGTAGGCATCTTCTCCATCATCGCCGTTTTCATGGTAGTCGATTCGCTCGAAGCCAACGTGCGCAGTAGTATGAACTTCTTGGGCGACAAGGTGATATATGTGGGGAAGTGGCCCTGGGTCTTCGAGAATAATTTTCCGTGGTGGAAATACTTCAATCGCCCAGTGCCCACGATGCGCGAGTTTCAGCAGCTCCAGCGGATGCTGCCCGCCACTAGCCAGAGTGGGGTAGCCATTTTCGTAGCCAAGGGCGGCAATACGTTTAAGAGCGATGCCAACTCGGTAAGCGACTGTGCGTTGCAAGGCGTGAGCTACGAATACCGCAACATATCGAGCGTGCCCATCGAGCAGGGCCGTTACTTCACCCCACAGGAAATGGATGGGGGTAGGCCGGTAGCCATTATTGGGGCCACTATTGCCGAAAATCTCTACCCCCAAGGCGAGCCGGTAGGCCGGCAGTTCAAGACGCAGGGCCGGTACTTCACAGTAATTGGGGTGATGAAAAAAGAGGGCAAAAACCTGCTCGGCACGCCCAGCAACGATGCCAACTGTATTATTCCCTACGGCGCCTTTGCCAGCATTTTTGCCATGAGCAGCACCGGCATGAGTGGCCCCTCGCCCTCGCTCGGCGTGAAGGGCCGCGACGACGACCCCGGCCTGCTCAACCTCGAAGCCGAGATGCAGGGCGATATGCGCATCATTCGGGGCCTCAAGCCCCGCGAGGAAGATAATTTTGCCCTCAATCGCCCCGAAATGATAGCCTCGGCCATCGGTAAGCTGTTTAGCGTCATTGGGTTAGCCGGCGCCATTATCGGCTCGTTTGCCATGCTAGTTGGCGGGTTTGGTATTGCCAACATCATGTTTGTGTCAGTGCGCGAGCGCACCAACATCATCGGGATTCAGAAATCGCTGGGGGCCAAAAACTACTTCATTCTGTTTCAGTTTCTCTTCGAAGCCGTGTTTTTGTGCTTACTCGGCGGTGCCACCGGCATATTTTTGGTGTGGCTCATTACGCTGATTCCACAAGACAGCCTCGCGCTGTTTCTGAGTGCAGGCAATATTTCGTTGGGCCTGCTGGTGTCGGTCGGTATTGGGGTGCTGGCGGGCATTATCCCGGCCGTGATGGCGGCCAACCTCGACCCGGTTATTGCCATTCGGGCAAAATAAGGGGGGTAGGGTTTACCGTTGCGAGTGCAATGATAAAATCAGCTTAGCAGTGTCTTATCTTCGCGCCCCTACTTTTGGCCGCCCCGCTTCACCGAGCCGGGGCGGTTTCGTTTTCCCCACCCTGGTTATATGTCCAAACTCAAAAAAACTAGCAGAACCAAGGCTTCCGACGAAAGCCTGAACGCCGGCTCCGGTAAAACCATCGTGCAGCCCAACGTCAACGATAACAAGCTGACTTCTATTACCGAACTGCGCCAGCAAACCGGCGGCGTGGCCAAAAACGGCACCGACCCCGACGAGCAGCGCATCCGCAAAGCCTTTGTCGATAAAGACTGGAACGAGATAAAAATCGCCGACAGCTGGCAGATTTTCAAAGTGATGGCCGAATTTGTGGAGGGCTTCGAGAAGATGTCCAAAATTGGCCCTTGCGTGAGCATCTTCGGCTCGGCCCGCACCAAGCCCGAAAATCCCTACTACCAAATGGCTGAGGAAATTGCCTCCAAGTTGGTGCGCCACGGCTACGGCGTTATCACGGGCGGCGGCCCCGGCATCATGGAGGCCGGCAACAAAGGCGCCCGCGCCGAAGGTGGTAAGTCGGTGGGCCTCAACATCGAGCTGCCTTTCGAGCAAACCCACAACATCTATATCGACCAGGATAAGTGCATCAATTTCGATTACTTTTTCGTGCGCAAAGTGATGTTTGTGAAGTACGCGCAGGCCTTCGTGGGCATGCCTGGCGGCTTCGGCACCATCGACGAGCTATTTGAAGCCCTGACCCTGATTCAGACCAAGAAAATTGGCCGGTTCCCCATCGTACTCGTGGGCTCGGCCTACTGGGGCGGCCTCTTCGATTGGATTAGCAACGTGATGCTGGCCGAAGAGCATAACATCTCGCCCGAGGATATGAGCCTCGTGCAAATTGTGGACGATGCCAGCGAGGCCGTCAAAATCATTGATGATTTTTACCACAAATACTCGTTGTCACCCAATTTTTAGGCTACTATATAATTTGCCGAAAAGCCGGACGGAAACGTCTGGCTTTTTTGTTGGAATAACCTCGGAGGCGCCTACCCCCGTAGGCATAGCCTCCCCGACCTTTGCCCTACTATGCCCGACCAAGTTCCTACCCCCGCCAAAAAGCTTTTCCTGCTCGACGCTTTTGCGCTCATTTACCGCTCGCACTTTGCCTTTTCCAAGAACCCGCGCATTAACTCGAAGGGAATGAATACTGGGGCCGTGCTGGGCTTCACCAATACGCTGGTAGAAGTGCTGCTGAAAGAAAAGCCGACCCACCTGGGCGTGTGCTTCGACTCGGGCAAGAAAACGTTTCGGCACGACAACTTTGCCGAGTATAAGGCGCAGCGCCAGGCCATGCCCGAGGATATCGGCATTGCCATCCCGTATATCAAAGACATTATCAAGGCCTTCAACATCCCCATTTTGATGATGGATGGCTACGAGGCCGACGACGTGATTGGCACCATTGCGCAGCGCGCCGAGGCCCACGGCTTCGAGGTGTTTATGATGACGCCCGACAAGGACTACTGCCAGCTTGTGACCGAGCACATCAAAATCTACCGGCCCGCCTTTATGGGCAACGCGGCCGAGGTGCTCGACGTGGCACACGTGCTCCAGCGCTTCGAGATTGAGCGCGTGGAGCAAGTGACGGATATACTGGGCTTGCAGGGCGATGCGAGCGATAATATTCCCGGCATCCCAGGTATTGGGGAGAAGACGGCCAAGACGCTCATTAAGCAGTACGGCTCAGTCGAGAACCTGATTGCCAACGTGGACCAGCTCAAGGGTAAGCAGCAGGAAAACGTGCGCAATTTTGCCGAGCAGGGTCTGCTGAGCAAGGAATTGGCCACGATTCACGTGAACGTGCCCGTCAATTTTGAGCCCGAAGAACTAGCCGTGGGCGGCGCCGACGAGCCACTGCTGCGCCAGCTGTTCGAGGACCTGGAGTTTCGGCAACTCGCGGCGCGGGTGCTCGGCGAAGGAACTAAGGCGCCCGGCCCGGCGGCCCCTACCCCCCGCGGCGCGCGCCGGCCTAAGGTGGCGGCACCCGCGCCGGGTAGCTTGCAGGGCTCGCTGTTTGGCGAGGGCAGCGCGGCGGTCATCAACGCCGCTGAAAATGGCGAGCTGGGCCCCGACGGGGGGGGTAGCGAGTACTACGACGGCCCCAAGAAGACGCTCGAAGACGTGCCGCACAACTACCACCTGGTTGATACGCCCGCGCTGCGCAAGTCGCTGCTTAGCTTCTTGTTGCAGCAGGCCGAGGTGAGCTTCGACACCGAAACCACTGGCCTCAATACCCAAACGGCACGGCTGGTGGGCCTGTCGTTCAGCTACCTGCCGGGCGAGGCTTACTACGTGCCCGTGCCGCAAGACGACGCCGACGCGGCGCAAAAGCTGGTGGAGGAGTTCTGCCCATTTTTTGAGAGTGAAACCATCCTGAAAATTGGCCAGAACATCAAGTATGACCTGCTGATTCTCAAGAACTACAGTGTGCGCGTGGCGGGGCCGTTCTTCGACACCATGCTGGCGCACTACCTCATCGAGCCCGACATGCGCCACAACATGGACGTGCTGGCCGAAACCTACTTGCACTACTCGCCGGTGCCCATCACCGACCTTATTGGAACCAAGGGCAAGAACCAAAAGACGATGGCCGACCTCGACCCGGCCCTGGTGAGCGACTACGCCTGCGAAGACGCTGACGTGACGTTGCAGCTGCGGCACGTGTTCGAGCCGATGCTTAAAGACCTGGGCTTGCTAGGCTTGCTCAACGACGTGGAAAACCCGCTGGTGCCGGTACTGGCCGACGTGGAGTTTGCGGGCGTGCGCATCGACTCCAACGCCATGAACGAGTACTCGGCCGAGCTGCAAGGCTACGTGCAGGAGTTGGAAACGCAGATTTTTACCGAAGCTGGCCAGGAGTTCAACATTGGCTCGCCCAAGCAATTGGGCGAAGTGCTGTTTGACAAAATGGACATCGGGAAGGGTAAAATCAAGAAAACCAAAACCGGCCAGTACGCTACCGGCGAGGAAATCCTGAGCCAGTTGGCGGCCGATAATCCCATTGCCGGCCTCATCCTCGAATACCGCCAGCTCAGCAAGCTGCGCTCGACCTACGTGGAGGCCCTACCCCAGCTCGTGAGCCCGGTCGATGGCCGCGTGCACACCTCGTTTAACCAAGCCGTAACGGCCACCGGCCGCCTCAGCTCGACCAACCCCAACCTCCAGAACATCCCGATTCGCACCGAAAAGGGCCGCGAAATTCGCAAAGCCTTTGTGCCGCGCGACGACCAGCACGTGCTGCTAGCCGCCGACTACTCGCAGGTGGAGCTGCGCATCATGGCCGATTTTTCGGGCGACGCTACCATGATTGAGGCCTTCCGGCTGGGGCAAGATGTGCACGCCAGCACCGCCAGCAAGGTATTTCGGGTGCCGCTGAGTGAGGTAGATGGCGAAATGCGCCGCAAGGCCAAGACCGTGAATTTTGGCATCATCTACGGCATCTCGGCGTTTGGCCTGGCCCAGCGCATCGGCATTAGCCGCAAAGAGGCCACGGACATTATCGAGACGTACTTCCAGGAGTTTCCGTCGGTGAAGGCGTTCATGGACGACAGCATTAACCGCGCCCGCGAGCTCGAATACGCCGAAACGCTGCTTAAACGCCGCCGCTACCTGCGCGATATCAACTCGCGCAATGCCACCCTGCGCGGCTACACCGAGCGCAACGCCATCAATGCGCCCATCCAGGGCACGGCCGCCGATATCATCAAAATGGCCATGATAAATATCCACGAGTGGCTGATTCAGGAGCGCCTGGGTACCAAGATGATACTGCAAGTGCACGACGAATTGGTGTTCGACGCCGTGAAGGAGGAAGTGGAATTTATCACCCCTAAAATTCGCGAACTTATGACTACCGCGCTGCTCCTACCCCGCGGCGTGCCCTTGGAGGTAGAAGTGGGGGTAGGAAGCAACTGGCTGAAAGCACACTAGCAAAAAATGGGCACCCACCAGCCGCCGCATTAGCGCTGGTGGGTGCCCATGGTAGCGGGGGGTAGGCGTTATAGTTGATGCTCGGCGAGAATTTTTTCGAAATTCTCGGCCCATTTATCCCAGTTCAATTCTTCCTCAAATTTGGCGCGGCTAGAAATAACGAGCTGCTGATACGCATCTTTATCTGCGTATAGTTTGGCAATTAGCGCGGCATATTCTTGGCCATCAGCTTCAAGCGGCAGGCAGTAGCCATTTACGCCATCAATAACTGTGTCTGCTACCCCTCCCACATCCGTTGTGATAACGGGTACGCCGTACGCATTGGCCTCGGAATTGACAACGGGAGTACAATCGGCCCGGGTGGGCAAAAGTAAGAAATGGACGGAAGCGAACAGGTCAACGAAGGCTTCGAAGTCGGCGGCATTGTTCTTATTCAAGAACGGAATTACTACTAGGTTGGGGTGGGCAAATTCGGGCGGCGGAATACAACCACACACAATCAGTTTTGCTGCAATTCCTTGGTTGAGTAAGCATTGCAAGGTGTCGAAGGCGATGTCGCCCCCTTTGCGCTCCCAATCGACCGACAAGAAAAACAAGGTAAGTAGGCTGTTCTCCTGCTTTCTAAAAATAAGGTGGGGGGGTGGAACCGCGTCGATGTTGGCCCCAAACTGCATGATTTCAATTTTGTTGGCCTGTACGCCATAATCGCTGATAGCCGACTGGCGGGCCCACTGCGACGTAAAAACAACCAGGGAGCTTTTGCGCAAGGCTCTTTTCTCCAGGAAGTTGCCTTCCCATTTCGAGAAAGAATTCAGGTTATGAAATTCTTTTTTGTAGGCGGAAGAGTAAAGCTTGTAAGTGGCATCGCCAAAATAAATAATGGGCAGCTTCGTGCCGCAGTAGGCTAGCTCAGAGGCCGCCGCGGGTGCCAACAAGAAGTCGTAGTGCCGCCCCGCCATCTTCCATTGCAAATACAGGGAGGCGTAAATATTTTTTAACAAGCTGTATTTGGGGATGTACTCGGTCTTAAAAACAAGGCGAGTAAATTTGGCCATGCCGCGCAAGGCTTTGTCCAGCACCCAAGGGATTGGCACTGGTCCCAAAAAATCTACGCTGCCAATGTTTTTTTGCAGCGTTTGCCCCAGATAGTAAGTTATACCCGACCACGAGCGTTTATCCAATGGGTCATTGATGCTGAAGTAGGCAATTTTCTTGCGCTCGGTCGTTTTCATAGGCAGAACAGAATAGTGGGCTGATAGCAAAGCTCTGTTCTACCGGTATTTGCCGCATCAGTGGTAACACTGAATTGTTACTCAGATAAATACCTAATTTTAGTCGAAGGGATTCGTGCCTTTTTTGCCTTTATCGGCCCCAGTTACTTTTCATGCCTTCTCCCAAAATTGCTCTTCACGCCGCCTGCCTAGCCTACGTGCAGCTGCGCCTCGACGCCGCTCGCGCTGGCATGGCCGCCGCCCAAGAGTCGTCCAATTCCGAAACCAAGAGTAGCGCCGGCGACAAGTATGAAACCAGCCGCGCCATGGCCCAGCAAGAGCGCGACCGCCACGCGGCACAGCTCCACGAGGCCCAAAAGCTGCTGGCCGACATGCAAAAGCTTAACCCCGAGCTGCCGAGCGACACCGTGCGCCCCGGCGCGCTGGCCGCTACTAGCCTGGGTTTGTTTTACATCAGCATCGGTGCCGGCAAGCTTACCTCGGCTGAGGGCCAAGAGTTTCTGGCTGTGTCGCCGGGTGCGCCGGTGGCGGCGGCCCTTAGCGGCAAGCGAGCTGGCGAAACAGTCGTCTTCAATGGCAAACCCGTGCAGGTGGTAGCCGTGAGCTGAGTGGTGCACCCTATTGGCCAGGCAGGCCGTATGACAGGGCACGGAAAAAGCATCCTTTTCTCTTGTTCCTGCTATGTCAGAAAAGACTAACACGACCACCGCGCAAGATGTAGCGCGCTATGTACTCGGCACTTTTATGGTGGGGGCCGGCGTGGGGCACCTCACTTTTGTGCGCAAGCCGTTTCAGGCCCAGGTGCCCGATTGGGTGCCGCAGGACAAAGACACCGTGGTGCTCGAATCGGGGGTGGTAGAGATTGGCCTTGGCTTGCTGATGTTGTTTAACAAGCGCTACAAAGTCCCGATGGGGGTAGGGCTAGCTGCGTTCTACCTGGCCGTTTTCCCTGGCAACATCCACCAATACCTCGACAGCCTCCCGGCCTTGAGCCTCGATACCGAGCGCAAGCGCTACGTGCGATTGTTCTTCCAGCCGGTACTTATTGGGCTGGCGCTGTGGAGCACCGGCGTCTTCAACTCGAAGCGCGCTAAGTAACCCGCAGCCCCGCTCCACGCTACTTCTCGTTCTTGGCCACCACAAACATGCGGTCGCCAAAGCGGCCCGTTAGCTGGTTGAGCCAGTACGTGGGGTACTGCGTGCCAAGCTTAGCCGCCTGCTCTACCACATTGCCGCCCAGGCGGATATGCGCCGGCGCCTTTACTGGGTTTTGCAAATCGACGACCGAAAAGCCGTTCTTCTCCAGCATCTTGCGAATGGTATTCGGCGTGAACTCGTAGAGGTGGTAGGGCGGAATATCCATGCGGCGCTGGCGGCCCAGCAGCTTGTAGGCCGCAAAGCCCAGGCGCATACTCGGCAGGTTGGTGACGCTGGGCAGCGCCAGCACCAGCAGCCCGCCGGGGCTCAGGATGCGGCCAAACTTGCGGATGGCCGCCGCCGGCGACAGCAGGTGTTCGAGCACGTCGCCGAGGTAAGAAAGGTCAAACTGGTTTTCCTGAAAATCCTCGGTGGTTTCAATGTTGCCGGTCACTACGGGCAGGCCCAGCTCGCGGCGAGCATAGTCGGCGGCGTGCTCACTGATTTCGAGGCCGTGCGTTTCCCAGCCCAGGCTTTGCAGGCTTTTGAGGGTGTAGCCGGGGCCGCAGCCTACCTCTAGGTACCGAAAGCGGCGGCCGGGGTAGTGCTGCTGCATGTAGGTCGTGAATTTGTCGGGCCGCACCTGCGTCAGGTCCACCGTTTTGCCTTCCTCGATAAAGGCTTTGTCCTTCTCGGTGCGGTCGTAGTTGGGGCGGTCCGTAAAATACTCCTTGCCATACAGCTTTTCGAGCTGCGCCGGGGTAGGCTGCGGGTCCAGAAAAGCCAGGTCGCACTGAAGGCAGCGCGTACCTTGCAGGCGCTGGCCGTCAAAGACATAGTAGAAGGGCAGGGGCTCGAAGCGGGTGGCTCCGCACAAATCACAGTGGCGCATAAACTGGGCCGGCGCGCCAACTTTAGCGCCGCCGGCGAAACCGCGCCGCCCGTCCGATTGTCGTAAGGGGGAGCGCGTAAGACAAAGTTCGCCCTGCGGGGCCAAACTTGCCTGCCTTGCAGCTGCCCTACCCCCCTTGCCGGGCGCCACTGGCGGCCGGCCCTTCGCCTACCCCCACCACCACGCGCTAGGTCGCGTTCCTCCAGGTTTGTTGTTTATGTCTGAAAATAAAGTAGATGCTGTCGTGATTGGGGCTGGCCCCGTGGGGCTGGCTTGCGCCCTCGAAATTCAGCGCCAAGGCCTCACCGTGGCCGTGGTTGACAAGGGCGCTTTGGTAAATTCTATTGTGGGCTACCCCACCCAAATGGAGTTTTTTTCGACGCCCGAGCTGCTCGAAATTGGCGGCTACCCCTTCCCAATGGCGTCTTATAAACCTCACCGCGAAGATGCCCTCGACTATTACCAGCGCGTGGCTGCCACCGAAAAGCTCAACCTGCGCCTTTACGAAAAAGTGATTGGCCTGCGCGGCCAGGTGGGCGATTTTGTGGTCGAAACTACCAAGGGCGAAATCGCGGCTCGCACCGTGGTGGTAGCCACGGGCTTCTTCGACGTGCCCAACAAAATGGGTATTCCGGGCGAAGACCTGCCCCACGTAAACCACTATTATAAAGAGCCCTACGCCCACGCCAACCAAGATGTAGTAGTGGTAGGGGCCAAAAATTCGTCGGCTAAAGCGGCCCTGGCCCTCACCCGCGCCGGTGCCCGCGTGACGCTCGTTGTGCGTGGCCCCGCCGTAGCCGATACCGTGAAATACTGGATTCGCCCCGACCTCATCAACCGCATTGCCGAGGGCCGCATCACGGCGTATTTTAACACCTCCATCGACGCCATTACGCACCATACCGTGGCCGTAACCACGCCCGAAGGCCCGCGCATCCTTGCAGCGGACTACGTATACGCCCTCACCGGCTACCAGCCCGATTATTCGCTGCTCATCGACGCGCTGGCCCTACCCCTCGACGAAAACGACGCGGCTAAGCCCCCCATCTTCGACACTACTACCCACGAAACGGCGCGCCCCGGCGTGTACGTGGCCGGTACGGTGTGCGGCGGGCTGGCCACCAGCCGCTGGTTTATCGAAAATGGCCGCCACCACGCCCAGCTTATTGCGGCCGCGCTGGCGCTAAAAACCCAGCCTCAAATAGCATAGCTATTCGGGGCTGGGTTAGTTTGGCAGGCGACGCCGCGCAGCTTAGAAAGCAGTCAGCGTAATATCAACGGTGGCCGGAATGCCGCCAGAGGTGTCCGTCAAGGTGAGGTGCATAGTAGTAGCCGTCAGCTCTTTAATGTCGAAGGTGCCACCCGGCAAATCCGAGTTGGGCAGCGCTAGCGTCAGCTTTGCCTCGCTGGGCATATCCCAGGTGCCCTTATCGGTTTGAGGGTCGGTGGGGTCACACTTGGTGGCGCCCTCATCGTGGGTGAGCACTTTGTCTGTGCCAAATTTTAGGAAGTCATCCAGGCTGCACGCCGCGATGGCCCCCGGTAAGGGGAAGCCAGAAACGCTGATGGTAGCCGTGGTGAGGCGCCAGTTCTTGGCCGTCAGCAAATCGGTGCGCGAGGGGGTAGGCGCGGCGGAATCGCTATCTTTTTTGCAAGCCCCTAGGCTAACGGCAACTAGTAGAAATAAGGAAAGCTTTCTCATGCAGAAATAAAAGGTAAGTAAACCGCGCAAAGGTAGATAAAGCGCTGTCTATAAACGCTGGACGATATATAGGTAAAGTTTAATTTTTCTGCCGACATTTCTCGGCTGCTGCCACTGCGTAGGAATACCCCGCCGCCGCGCCACGCCGATAAAATTCGCAGCCGCTGGCTGAGTCGCCCATCTGCTGCGCCAGCCGCCCCAGCAAAAACAGCGTGCGGCCATCTTCGGGCTGGGTTTCGAGGGCCAGCAGGTAAGTAGCGCGGGCTTGGTCGAAGCGAGCGAGGTGGGTGAGGGCTGCGCCTTCGGCCTGGAGGTAGGGTAGGGGCACGGGCCGGCCGGCGCGCTCGTACTGCTGGTGGCCACGGCGCAGGTCGGCCAGGGCGGGGCGCAAGCGGTGCAGGTCGAGTAGGCGGTTTTCGCCGCGGGCCAAGTAGGCTTCAGCCAAGGCGGTATCGAGGGCCAGGGCGCGGCAGTAGCTAAGCTCGGCGGCGGCAGGCTGGTGCAGGGCTACCTGGCAGCGCCCCAACCGAAAGAGCACCCGCGCCGCGTCGAGGGGGGATAGGGGGTCGCCACCCGTAGCAAGCAGAGCGGCCTCGTAGTCGGCGCGGGCAGCGGGGTAGTCGTGGTTGATATCCTGGGCCAATTGGCCGCGCAGGCGTAGGGCAGGGGCAAAGTCTTCGCGGAAGCTCAGGGCTTGGTCGAGGTAGCTGTACGCCGCCTGCCACTGGCCCTGGGCAAAGGCCCGGCGCGCATCGTCGTAGTTAGAGCTAGCAGCCACGCGGTCCATCACGATTTTAGCCGAAATGCCGAACAAAAAAATCAGCCCTACGATGACTGCCACCAACCAAAAATCCTGGCGGTTGAAGCGCACCCGTTGGCGCGGTACTCGTTGCTGGTAGTGCCGCTCGCGGGCCCCGGCCGGCGGCCGGGTGCGCAGGGGCGGCGTGGCCACGGGCGGCACGTGCATGCCGTACACCGACGGCCCGCTGGAGCCTTGGGTGGCTGCCCGGCGCTGCTCCTCGGCCTGGCGGGCCGCTTGCTGAAGCTTGTAGTCGTACTGCGCACGGCGGTCGGGGTCGGCCAGAACCTGATAGGCCACCGCCACGGCTTTAAACCGCTCCTCGTAGTGCGGGTCGCCGCCGTGCTTATCGGGGTGCAACTGAGTTGCCAAGCGCCGGTACGCCTGCTTGATGTCGGCGGCGGGGGCCGACGACGCTACACCAAGTATCTCATAATGATTCTGACTCACACCCTATAAAATTTTAAGCCGCCGCGGACTAAAAGTCAGCCCTGCGCCTGACTTTTTCGTAAAGAACGCCCCGGCCAGCCTAGCCATTGCCTACCGCTGTGCTTTACTAACCGCATTTTCTAGCTAAACAATTCCGCCCTTATGGCCTCCCTGACCGACGACAAAACGCCGCGCAATGACAGCCTCATTGGCAACCTGACCGGCTACCTCGATACCCGCATCGATCTAGTGCGCCTCGAAACGCAGGAGAAAGTAAAAAATGCCTTTGTGGGCACCGTGCACGGCGTGGCATTGGGTATTTTGGGCTTTCTGGTTATCATCTTCGGGTCTATTTACCTCGGGTTGGTACTCAACCAAGCGCTCGAAAGCCCTTCGGCAGGCTTTGGGCTGGTGGCTGGGCTTTACTTGGTGCTGGCTATCCTATTTTTTGTGGGGGTAGATAAAAAGGTATTCCAAGGCGTGGCTGATAAGCTGCTGAATAACACCATCTACAAGTCGGATAAGCGCGAAACCAAGGCGTAGTATTGCCCGCGGTAGCTTACGATTGGCGTAGGGCCAGTGGTTTTAGCTACCAGCCCCAATTGCGCCAGGCACTGCCTACCCCCTCTTTTGCCGTCAACACCTATTCAATTAACCAAACACCATGAGCGAGCCCACCAACCCGCTGTTTGAGGAAGAAAAAGAATTCTTAGAGCGCAAAAAGCTTGAGTACGAGCGGGCTTTGCGTGGCGACGTAGAGCACATTAAAGAACAAACTGTGCACGTGGGCAAGCTGGCACTAGTTGGCGCCGGGGTAGCCGGTGGCATTTGGCTGCTCACCAAAGCCTTTGGCCGCCGCAAACCCAAGCGCCAAGAGTGGCACTACAACGAGCAGGACGACGATGACTACAGCGGCTTCGGCGACGACAGCTACGACTACGATGCCGACGAAAACGCGCCGACCTGGAATGCCAACCGTTACTTCGACCAAGAACCGCACGGCTACTCCGAACAAGTAGATTCGGAAGACGAGGACGAATACCCTACCCCCTCGCTGGCCGACGAGGATGACCCGCTGGACGACAATGGCCTAAGTGAGTCTCCAGACTTTGAGCCCCATTCGAGCCGCCAACACGGCACCGACGACGAGGCTGAAGAGGAGCAGGCGCCCGCTAATGCGCCGCACATGGAGGTATACCACACCGACGCCGAAGACAATACTACTTTCGCTCAACCCGCGGAAAGCCGCCGTTTTCAATCCGAAGATTATAGCCATCCGACGGCCAACCTGCCGTACGATGACAGCCGCCGGATGCCCGAATCGAACAGCTTTACCGCTGCCGAGCCAACCGAGGAAACGAGCACCAGCCAAGAAGATATAAGCACTCCCGCGCCCAAAGCAAAGAAAAGTTTGGTTGGTCCCGCCATCATGTCTTTTCTGCAAAGTGACACCGGCAAGGTAATTGCGGGCCAAGTAGCAGCCGTAGCAATGGCGCTGGTTACGAAGGCAGTAAAAGACTTGCTGCCGAGCAGTGCGGACGAAACGACTAAAAGTTCCGACCTTGCAGCTTCAAAGGCGGCTGTAGGTAGCTTGCCATATGGCCAGCAGGCCCCCAAAGTCGCCCCGCAATCACCCGTTTTGGATGCCCACGACCCCGACGCTTCCACCGCTCCTTCCCCGCTTGCTTGATACCCTGGCCGGGTACCGGCAACAGGGCCGCAAAGCCCTGGCCGTGCTGCTCGACCCCGATGATTTTGCCGCCGACCGCCTGCTGCATTTTGTAGCGCTGACCCGGCAGCATCCCATAGATTTTTTCCTCGTAGGGGGCAGTCTGGTGCTAACCGAGCACCAGGCTGCCCTTATTGCGTTGCTGAAGGCGGAGGCGCCGCAAGTGCCTGTGCTGCTATTCCCGAGCCACGCATTGCACGTAGACCCCGCAGCCGATGGCATTTTGCTGCTGTCCCTTATTTCGGGGCGCAACCCTGATTTTTTGATTGGCCAACACATAGTGGCGGCGCCGCGCCTGCGCCAAAGCGGCTTGCAGGTACTGCCCACTGGTTATATGCTCGTAGATAGTGGCCGCCCCACCACGGCCTCGTACATCAGCGGCACCGCGCCCCTACCCCACGATAAACCCAGCATTGCGGCGGCTACGGCCATGGCGGGCGAGCAGCTCGGCCTGCGCCTCATGTACCTCGATGGGGGTAGTGGCGCCCAGCAGCCCGTGTCGGCCGCCATGATTCGGGCGGTGCGTCAAGCCGTTGATACGCCGCTTATCGTGGGCGGTGGGCTGAACACCGGCGAGAAAATATACACAGCCTTAGCCGCTGGCGCCGACCTAGTCGTAGTGGGCAATCACCTGGAGCGTACCCCCAATTTTCTGGCCGATGCCGTAGCGGCTGTGCGCGAAGCCGAGCATGGTTTAGCGCGAATCTAGCCTCACTCGCTCGCGCCAGGGTACGGGTTTTACGAAGGGGTAGCAAGCCTACAAGGCTAGGAAACAAAAGAGGCCGCCTGTTAAGGCGGCCTCTCTTACTTAATGACCCACATAATCTGCAACTTGCGGGAGCGCAAAGCTAAATTCGCGTAAATCTTCGCTCATTAGCAAGCCACTAGATGTTCATGGCCGACTCGCGGCGGCGCATCTTACCGGCGGGGATGCCAAACATCATTTTGAAGCGGCGACAGAAATAAGCGGTGTCCTTGTAGCCCACCTCTTTGCCAATGTCGCGGATGCTCTTTTTGGTCGTGCGCAGCAGCGAAACGGCACGTTCCATGCGCTGGTACTCGATGTAGTCCTGCGGGTTGATATTGGTCAGCATCTTAAAGTACTGGCCCACGTAGTCCTCGCTCACGTTGGCTACCGTAGCCAGCACCTTGTTCGACAAATCGCCGCTCAGGTTCTCCTTTATGAAGTTGAACAAATCAATCAGGCGTGGGTCTTTGAAGTAGGTGCTGTTGGTGGCTAACTGCTCCACAAACAAGTTGTTGCGCAAGATGTAGCGCACAACTTCTACCACCATGTTCTCGGTGTAGATGCCGATGAGGCGTTCGCGACCGGGCAGGTCTTGCAGCGACTCTTCAATAATTTTGATGACCAGGTTGGCCAGCTTCGAGTTGCCTTTGATAACGAAGGCCGGTACATCGAGCGAAGCAAAAAAGTTAACCGAGTCAAAAACCTTGGCTTCAAACGCTACAAAGCTGTGGCTTTCCTCGGCGTCGCCAATGTAATCGAGCTTGTCGTTGGAGGTGAAAAACCGGTCTTTGTTTGTGATTAAGTCATCGTTGGAGATGAGCCGGCTCGCTGCATTTTGGCCGTAGCCCACGCGCGTAGCCCGCCCGCCAGGCAAGAATAACAGCTCGCCCTCCTCTACCGTCAACTCATCCTCTCCAAATACAATTTTGCCCTGATGAAGCAAAATAAGGTTGTTTCCAACGTCATAGGCGTTGCGTACTGTAAAAGCTTGGCGTAGTACTAAGTTTTTGGCCTTTATGTATCGCACTCCTAGCGATTCAATGACCTTGTTATAATCTTCCATGTGTAAATTTTCTATTTCAGAATGTTTTCAGGAGAGCTCGCGGCAAAAGTACCTAAAGTTACAACTGATTACTACAAGACATTCTAAAAAAAATTCACTAAATGAAAAACCCAGGCCAAAATGGCCTGGGTTCCGTGCAAAAGTTAGCTAAAAAGTGCTGGTAGTTAGCCTTATTTCAAGATTTCGCGGGAAATCACAATTTTCTGAATTTCTGACGTTCCCTCGTAAATCTGCGTGATTTTAGCGTCGCGCATGAAGCGCTCCACGTGATATTCTTTCACAAAGCCGTAGCCTCCATGAATTTGCACAGCTTCCACGGCCGAGTCCATTGCCACCTTCGAGGCAAATAGCTTTGCCATGGCTCCGCTTTTGGCATAATCAACGTGGTTGTCTTTGTCGGCAGCGGCTTGCAAGCACAGTAAGCGGGCCGCGTCAATGTTGGTTGCCATGTCGGCTAGCTTAAACTGAATAGCTTGGTGCTTGGCAATCTCCACACCGAAGGCCTTCCGCTCCTTGGCGTACTTAATGCTCAGTTCGAGCGAACCCGAAGCAATGCCGAGCGCTTGGGCCGCGATGCCAATGCGGCCGCCAGCCAGTACTTGCATGGCAAACTTAAAGCCGAAGCCATCCTCGCCGATGCGGTTTTCCTTGGGCACCTTCACATCGGTAAACATGAGGGAGCATGTGTCGGAGCCGCGGATGCCGAGCTTGTTTTCTTTAGGCCCCACCACGAAGCCAGGCGCATCCTTCTCCACGATAAGCACGTTGATGCCGCGCGATTTCAACTCCGGATTGGTCTGAGCAATAACTAAGTATACCGAAGCCGTAGAACCGTTGGTAATCCAGTTCTTGGTGCCGTTCAGCAAGTAGTAGTCGCCTTTGTCTTCGGCGGTAGTGCGCTGGCTGGTAGCATCGGAGCCAGCTTCGGGCTCCGACAGGGCAAATGCCCCAATAATCTCGCCGCTGGCAAGGCGGGGCAGGTACTTACGCTTCTGCTCTTCGCTGCCGTATTTCTCCAGGCCCCAGCAAACCAGCGAGTTATTGACGGACATAATAACCGAGCAAGAGGCATCGACTTTGGAAATCTCTTCCATAGCCAGCACATAGCTAATCGTATCGAGGCCCGAGCCGCCGTATTCGGGGCTCACCATCATACCCAAGAAGCCGAGCTCGCCCATGCGCTTCACCTGCGCAGCCGGGAATTTTTGCTGGTCGTCGCGCTCAATCACTCCCTCCCACAACTCGCTCTGGGCAAAATCGCGGGCGGCTGCCTGCACGGCTAGCTGTTCTTCGGTAAGCTGGAAGGGGGAGGCAGTAGCCGTAGTCGAAGGCATGTCTAACATAATAGGGGTGGGGTAGGGTAGGAGTGGGAAAAAGATTAGGACTACAAAAATACGACGATGCCTAGCAAGTAGATTGGAAAAAGGGCGTTATACGGAGTGTAATTCAGTATAACGCCCTTGCTAACTAGTACTTATGCCAGGGTGAAGTTAGTTGCGCCGGTTGCCGCCAACTAGCATCATGCCGTAGTAGAGCAGCGTGGCCAGCGAGCTGATGGCGGCCACTACGTAGGTCATGGCTGCCCACCAAAGAGCATCTTTGGCCACGGCGTGCTCTTGGGTAGTAACAACGCCGCTGCGGTCCATCCAAGCCAAGGCGCGGCGCGAGGCGTCGAACTCGACGGGCAGTGTGATAAACGAAAACAGCGTAGCCAGTGCAAATAGCGCTACCCCAATGCCCAGCGGAATGGGCGTGGTGCGCAGCAGCACTACCCCCGCCAGCAGCAGCATGGGCATAAAGCGCGATACGCCCGACAGGGCTGGCACCAGCGCCGAGCGCAGCTGCAAGAAGCTATAGGCCTGGGCGTGCTGCACGGCGTGGCCGCACTCGTGGGCCGCCACGGCGGCGGCCGTGGCCGAGCGCCCAGCGTATACCTCGGCGCTCAGGTTTACCGTTTTGTCGGTTGGGTTGTAGTGGTCCGAGAGCTGGCCTTCGGTGCTGATAATCTGCACATCGCGGATGCCGTGGTCGGCGAGCATTTTGGCGGCTACTTCGCGGCCGCTTAGGCCCGAGCGCAGTCCAATTTCGGAGTACTGCCGAAACTTGCTCCGCAGGCGCTGCTGGATGCCCCAGCTAGCAAGCGTGAGCAGAATGAGAATCAGAAACATCGCAGAAAATAGAAAAGAAGTGAATAGATGAGCCACGCCGGGCAGCTACTGGGCTATTCGCTTCAGCAGCTAGCTAGGCCCCGGCGCGGGCTTTGGCCACAATGCTAGAGGTGCTGTAGCCCGCCACCAGCGGCACGGTGAGTACCTGCCCGCCCCTATTCAACACGATTTCGTGGCCCACAATTCCGTCAATACTATAGTCGTCGCCTTTTACCAGGATGTCGGGCTGCACCTGCTCGATGAGTTGCAGGGGGGTAGGCTCGCCGAAGAGCACCACGGCATCTACAAAAGCCAAGGCCGCCAGAATACGGCCGCGCGAGGTTTCATCCTGCAATGGGCGGCCGGGCTTAAGCACGCTCACCGAGGCGTCGGTATTGAGGCCCACCACGAGGCGGTCGCCGAGGGCGCGGGCCTTTTCGAGGTAATCGACGTGGCCCAGATGCAGCAAATCGAAGCAGCCGTTGGTGAACACAATGCGCTCGCCGGCGGCTCGCCAAGCGGCGAGGGTAGCGGGCAACTGCGCGGGCGTCAGAATTTTATCGGCGGTCATAAGGGAAGCTGGTAAGTAGCAAGCGTTTCAGCTAAGTAATCAGGATGTCATGCTAAACGTGAGTGAAGCATCTTTACCGCTTCACGGGAAGTAACCTGAGTGGCGTGGTAGAGAAGCTTCACGTTGTTCAGCATGGCGTTCTATAGGCTATGGGTTGAGCCAGCCCTACCCCCTTATTCGGTGGTGAGCGGCTCGTGGGCCAGTGCCTCAGCCTCGTCGGTGATGCTGCGCTTTTCGGCGGCGGCCACGGCTACGAAGCTGATGCCGCCCAGCAGCACCACTAGCAGCGTTTGGGCGCCGTGCACTACCAGCGCAAAGGCGATACCAGCCTCTTTGCTAACGCCATAAACCAGCAAAATGCCCTGCACCAGCACGTGAAACGGCCCAATGCCGCCCGCTACCGGTGCGGCCATGCCAAATGCCCCGAATGTGAGCACCGCCAGCGCCGCCCGCGAATCGAGGTTGTAGGTTTCGGGAAAACAGCGGAACGCTAGGTAATCTAGGAGGTAATAGACGAACCAGGTAAAGAACGTGTGGAATAAAAACTGCCACTTGTGCTTGAGCTTCAAGATGCTGAATACCCCCGCCAGCAGCCCTTGCACGAAAATAACGGCCTTGTTGAATAAGGCATTTTGGCGCAGCCGCTCCAAGTTTTTGAAAAGCGTGTAGGCCGCGGCGCCCAGTAGCACCAGCCCGCCCAGCGCCGCCAGCAGCAGCGGCGTGCGGTTGCGGGCTAGCGCATCTACTTGTCCGCCAAAAATCTGGCCGTTGGCAAATGCCCAAAACGTTTTAAAATCCAGCGCCAGCGTAGCGCCGAGTAACCCCAGCAGCACCGCCACATCAATCACGCGCTCCGTCACGACGGTACCCAGCGCTATTTGCACCGGCACGCCGCTCGAACGCCGCAGCACCGAGCACCGAATGACCTCGCCCGCGCGCGGCAGCACGAGGTTGGCCAGGTAGCCAACCATCATGGCGTGGTATACCTTCCAGTAGGGGGCAGGGGTTTGGGAAGCATCGAGCTGCATTTGCCAGCGGTAGGCGCGGCTTAGGTACCCGAGCACCGTGATAAGACTCGTCACGACCAGCCAGAAATAGTTAGCCGTGCGGATATAGTGGCCGATGCGCGACAAATCCTGCCCGCGCATAGCATACCACATAAGCGCGCCCGAAATACCCAGCAACAGGGTGTATTTGAGGACAGTAAGCAGAATTTTCATAGGTAGTTAACCAGTGGTCAGCTGGCCGCTTGCGGTTCGGCCAGCGAGCGCCAAAAGCGAGCGGCCAGCTGGTTCCACTTAGTTCAGGCGGTTGTGCTGGTCCGGAAATACAACGGTAGGCCGGTGCTCGCGAGCTTCTTTAAAATCGACAAGGCCGTAGGAAAACACGATGATAATATCGCCGACCGCCACGCGCCGGGCCGCCGGGCCGTTGAGGCAAATCATGCCCGAGCCCCGTTCGCCCTTGATGGTATACGTTTCGAGCCGCTCGCCGTTGTTGACGTTCACTACGGTTACCTTCTCATTCTCAACCATATTGGCAGCGTCGAGCAGGTCTTCGTCAATGGTAATGCTGCCCACATAGTGCAGCTCGGCTTGGGTTACCTTAACCCGGTGAATCTTCGATTTTAGGACTTCGATGTGCATGAGAAATAAAACAAAACTGCCCGCAAAGATAACGGCGCCCGTAGCGGGCGCCGGGGAAGCGCCGGGCGGGTTGTACTTTCCGGCCACAATCCGCTTTGTGCCCATTCTGGTATGCTGAACAGAATTTTTTGTCGGAATCTGAGTTCTTGGAGCCTGGTTGGCTGGTTACTGCTGGCCGCCCCGACCGCCAGCTATGCCCAAACGCCGCTGGGCCAGCCTTCGCTTGATGAGTCGAAGGTGCAAATCTGGTGCGCCACCGCGCGCTACGTCTACGACGATGCTGGGCGGCCACAGCTCAAGCGCACGCTGCGCTGCGAAGGCGGCAACCTGGCCGCCTTGGCCACCAGCCTGCGCACCGATAGCTTGCGCATTTACTCGCTGCTGTACGCACCCATAGAAGGCAAGGGCCGCATCTACAAAGGCCTGAAAGACAATCCTGCCCGCCTGCAAGCGCTCACCAAGGCCATCATCAGCAAGCTGCGGGCTTCGCCGGCGCGGCAGCACGACCCCGCCCGCCTGGCTGGCCTGCAAGCGCTCGAAAAAAAGCTGACCGACTACGTGCAAACTGGCCTACCCCCCGGCGACCCTACCCCCGCTCCCGAAGCCGAGGCCACTCCCAACAACCTGGCTGGCCCCGCCGAAGCCGCCGAAGCCAGCGGGGCTGCCAGCCCTACCCCCCTCGCTGCGGCTGCGGCGCCCGAGTCGTTACTCAATCGGCTGTTTGCGCCGCTGGCGCTTATTTTTAGTATCTTGAGTCTGGTACTTTATGGCCTGTTGCGCCTAAGTCTGGGGCGCGAGCTGAAACAACTGCGGCGCGCTACCAGCTCGGAGCTGACGGCTGCCCAGCGCCGGCAGGTAGAGGAACTGGTGGCCCAGCGCGTGGCCGAAGTGCTGCGCGCCGCCAGCCCCAGTGCCCCCGAATAACCGATTTTTAGGCCTGCCAGCGGCCAGTCAGCCGGCACCGTACTCTCATTTCGCTTGGCAATGCGTGCATCTTTTCTTTGGGCGGGGGCGTTGGCGGGGCTGGCATTGCTGGCTGGCTGCCGCCTGGCGCCTACTCAGCAGGTAGCCCACAAAGAGGCCGTGCGCACCAATGCGATATCCAATAAACACACCATCAGCGAGTCACCGACGCTGGAGCGCGCCGAGCCCCGGCTGCCGCCTCAGCCGTAGCGCCGCCTTTTTGCTTTTCCTGCGTTGACCTACCCTCCTACCCGCCGCGATGCGCGGCTCGACCTGTATTTTGGCACCACCGTGCCCGACCCCTACCACTGGCTCGAAGACCCCGACGCGCCCGAAACCAAAGCCTGGGTGACGGCCCAAAACGAGGTGACGTTTGGCTACCTCGGCCGCATTCCGTTTCGCAACCAGCTGCGCGACCGCCTCACCAAGCTCTGGAACTACGAGCGTTACGGCGTGCCCGAACAGGAGGGGAATAACTTGGTTTTCAGCAAGAATGATGGCTTGCAGAACCAGGCTGTTGTGTACACGCTGCCAGTTGGGCAGGCCATCGAGCAGGCGCAGGTGCTGCTCGACCCCAATAAGTTTTCGGCCGATGGCACTACGGCGCTGTCCGGCCTGTACTTTAGCAACGACCACCGCTACCTGGCCTACGCTACCAGCGGCGGCGGCTCCGACTGGCACCACATCAAGCTGCTGGATATGCAGACGCGCCAGCCCCTGCCCGACGAACTGGATTGGGTAAAAGTCTCGGGTGCTTCGTGGGCTGGTAAAGGCTTCTATTACAGTGCCTACGATGCGCCCAAGGCCGGCGAAAGCAGCCTGGCCGGCAAAAATGAGTACCACAAAGTGTACTACCACCAGCTGGGCACACCGCAGCACGCCGACTACTTGGTGTACGAGAATAAAAGCATGGCGCTGGGCTTCCGCATCGCCGGTGTCACGGAGGATGAGCGCTTCCTGGTCCTCAGCCTCACCGATGGCAAAAGCGACGGCAACCGCGTGCAAGTGCGCGATTTAAAAGACCCTGAGCAGGCCGCTACCTGGACGACCATCCAAGACAGCTACGAGTTTGACACGAGCGTAATTGGCAACGTGGGCGGCGAGCTGCTGGTGTATACCAATGACCACGCGCCCAACTACCGGGTAGTGCGCATCGACCCCCAGCACCCGCAAAAGGCTAACTGGAAAGATGTTATTCCCGAAACCAAGGAAAAGCTCGAAAGCATCAGCCAGGCCGGCGGCTACCTGCTGGCTACGTACCTGCACGATGCCAGCTCGCAGGTAAAGGTGTATTCGGAAACCGGTGCGTTTAAGCACGAGGTGAAGCTGCCGGCCATTGGCACGGCCGCGGGCTTTGGTGGCCGCCGCACCGACAAAGTGCTGTACTACGCCTTTACGTCGTTTACTTACCCGACCACCATTTATAAGTACGACCCGGCCACCAACGAAAGCACCGTGTTTCAGGCCCCGAAGGTGGACGTGCAGCCCGCCGATTACCTGACCACACAGGTATTTTACCCTAGCAAAGACGGCACGAAAATCCCGATGTTCCTTACCCATAAAAAGGGCCTCGACATCACCAGCAAGCAGCTCCCGACCTACCTCTACGCCTACGGCGGCTTCAACGTGTCGCTCACGCCGGGCTTCTCGGTGGCGCGCATGTTGTGGCTAGAAAATGGCGGCGTGCTGGCCATCCCGAACCTGCGCGGCGGCGGCGAGTACGGCGAGGCCTGGCACAAAGCCGGCATGACGCCGAACAAGCAAAACGTGTTCGACGACTTCATTGCGGCGGCTGAGTACTTGAAAACCAGCGGCTACACCAGCACCGAGAAGCTGGCCATCGCGGGCGGCTCGAACGGCGGCCTGCTTGTGGGCGCCACCATGACGCAGCGCCCCGACCTCTGCAAAGTGGCCTTCCCGGCGGTGGGCGTGATGGATATGCTCAAGTACCAGAAGTTCACCATCGGCTGGAACTGGGCACCCGAATACGGCACCTCCGACGACCAAGCGCAGTTCGCGAACCTCTACAAGTTTTCGCCGCTGCACAACTTGAAGTCCGGCACCGCCTACCCCGCCACCATGATTACCACTGCCGACCACGACGACCGGGTAGTGCCGGCGCACTCCTTCAAGTTTGCTGCCCAGCTGCAAGCCGACCAAGCCGGCCCCAACCCCACGCTCATCCGCATCGACGTGAACGCCGGCCACGGCGCGGGCAAAAGCACCAAGCTCCAAATCCAGGAGTGGGCCGATATCTGGAGCTTCGCCTTCTATAATATGGGCGTGACGCCCGGGCTATAAGCGGCGAGCAGCTTCCGCAAAAAGGAGGGGGTAGGGCTGCCAGCACGGCAGCCCTACCCCCTCCTTTTTGCGTGCCTAATCTCAGTCTAAAAAGAACGTAATGCTTTCTGTCTCAGCACAGAGTTCCGTAGTATTTATTAAGACACAACCTCCAGTGTGGTGCGGAAGGAAACGTAGTTGCCTTTAAACTTGCGGTCCATTTCTTCGCGCAGGGCAGGCGCAAAGTGCTCTTGGTAGGCATCGAGCTGCTCGAGGCTGACGGCGAAATACTGCGCGGCGTATGTGATGCCGTCGTCCTCCTCGTTGAGCAGGCGCAGCAACTGGCTATTGATGAAGCAGCCGGTGCCCACTACTTCGGCCATGTGGTGGTTGAGCATGTAGGCGACCCACTCGTCGGCAATCTGGGGTTCGAGGCTGGTGGTGACGTTGTAAAGAATCATAAACGGCAAATTAAGTAAGCGGCCTGCTAACATAAGGAAGGAGTAGGGGCTTGCCCGCTACTAAGCCCGGCCAATTTCCTGCCCCACCCTTTTGGCTAGCAATGCCTCACACCCGCATGGGGTCAAATTGAAAATCGTTGATGCGGGCCTGAATATCCTTGGCCGACAGCTTCTCGTGGGCGGCAGCTTGGGCCAGAAGGGGCAGCTCCTGGTCGCCGGCCAAGCGCAGCGATAAAATTTGGGCCAGCGTGAGGTCTTTCTCCAGGGTGGCGAAGCGCTGGCCACTAACCTCAAAGTAACGCTGGCGCACTTCGAGGCGGGCAATGCGGTCTTGCAGCGTGAGGGCGTAGTGCTGGCGCAGCATCACGAGGGTGACGAAAAACAGCAGCGTGACGGCGGCCAGCGAAAACCACAAGCGCGAAATTTCGGAGTCGTCGCCGGCTACGCCCACGTAGCGCCGAATGGTGTAGCCCACCATGAGCAGCGTGAGCGGGAGCAGGACATAATGGTGCAACGGGTAGTAACGAACAGGGTTTTTGGCGGCCATGAGGCGAGGAAGGAAAGGCGAAAAATAAGAATACGGGCAAAACAGAAAAAGCTCTGGCCAGGGCCAGAGCTTTTTCTGTTATTCAAGCTTAAATGCTGCAATAAAGGAGGCGCTACGAAGCTTTACGAGCGGCCTTTTCGGCTTGCTTTTGGGCTTTCAACTGGCTTTTAGCAGCTTTCTCCTGCGATTTGGCCGCTTTGTCGGCGCTGCGCTGCATTTTCAATTGTTCTTTTTGCTGCTTAGCCACCTGGCGCTGGGCCTTCATTTGGTGCTTAAGGTCGTTGGCCTGGCTTTGCTGGGCTTTGAGTTCGCGCTTGCTTTCTTTCACCGATTCTGCGGTGGCCTTGCGCTGGTCGCGCTGCTGCTCGTAAGTAGCCTTAGCATCCTGCACGGTTTGAGCCGGTACAGTTTGGGCAGGCGTAGAAAGGGCTGGGTCGGGAGTGGTCGTTTGGGCGTGGGCCGCAGTAGCGACCAAGCTAGCTGCTGCGAAGGCAGCTAGCACAAATATGTTTTTCATTAGCAAAGAATTAGACAGCTAGTTAGCTTCTCACTTTAACGTAAAAGCCAACTTTAAGTTGGTAAAATTCAGTGATGTTCCTGCGTAGGCTCGCTACAGTTCAGGTCTTTGCCGAGGCTCATAGGCCGAGTATTTCCTACCCAAGAGGCCACTACGGCGAGGAAGGAAATACGCAGGATAAGGTAAGAATTGGCGTGGCGAAAAATAGCCTGAAGCACGCAATTCCAACCCCTTACAGCCTGCGCCTACCCCTCTTCATTCACCCGACGAAGGGGTAAGCGCAGGCTGTTTAGGCGTGCGCTACGCAGCCACTATGGCAACCTTCGGGCAGCAGGGCATCCTCGACCTGCACGGTGCTGTGGTGGATGTGGAACTCGCGCAGCAGCCCCGCCGACAGGTTGGCCAGCCAGGCGGCGTCGGCGCCGCCGGGGCGCACGAGGTGGGCCATGAGGGCTGTATCGTGGCCGTCGCTGCTCATACTCCAGATGTGCAGGTCGTGCAGACTTTCGACCTGCGGCTGGCTCAATAAAAACTGCTGAACCTTCTCTAAATCAATACCATCGGGCACGGCTTGTAAGCCCAGGCGAATAGTATCACGCAGCAAGCCCCACGAGCCCACGGCAATCACCACGAGCAAGCCCAGGCTCAGCAGCGGGTCGAGCCAAGTCCAGTGGGTGAAGTACGTAACGGCCCCGCCTACCACCACGCCAAGGCTCACGAGGGCATCGGTGAGCATGTGCAAGTAGGCGCCGCGCACATTCACATCGTCTTTCTGGCCAGCATGAAACAGGAAGGCCGTGAAGCCATTAACCAAAATGCCAGCGCCCGCCAGCGCCATCACGGCCACGCCGTTCACGGGCGCGGGGTGGCGCAAGTGGTCGATGGTTTCCCAGAGAATAAAGCCCAGCGCGCCGTAGAGCAGCGCCGCATTGAGCAAGGCCGCCTGAATGGTGGCGCCGCGGTAGCCAAAGGTGTAGCGCCCCGTGGCCGGCTGGCCAGCCAGCCAAGCCGCGCCCCAGGCTAGGGCCAAACTCAGCACATCGCTCAGGTTGTGGCCGGCGTCGGAGAGCAGCGCCGAGGAATTGGCCCAGAGCCCGCCCGCCGTTTCAGCCGCCACAAAAGCCAGGTTTAGCCCAATGCCGATGGCGAAAGCGGCGCTGAACTTGCCGCCCGTTGGGGGCGCGGCGTGCACGTGGCCAGCGTGGCCGTGGTCGTGAGAATGGCTATGCGAGTGACCCATGAGTGGGAAGAGTAAGCGTGCAACGGCCCCAACAACAAGGCCGGGGTTTGGGTGCGAAAGTAGCGCTCGTTCCGGCGGCAGCCCTCCCCCTCCCCCCGCCTTATACGCTACTTAAAGGTGAGCGGTACTACCAGTTTCACGCTCACGGTGCGGCCCATGTTGTACACGCCGCGCCGGCCGCTGGTGTAGTTTAGGTCCTCGTACTTGAGGCGGCTCAGGTGGCTTTGGTAGGCTACGTCGAAGAGGTTGTTGGCCGTCACGAACAGCGAAAACAGCGTGCGGCCCTTGGCATCGGCCACGTCGGTGCCTACCCCCGCATTAAACAAGGTGTAGGCTGGCGTAGCCGTTTCGGTATCGTAGGCGGCGAAAAAGCGGTTCTGGGCAAACGTCTGTTCCAGCTGAAAGCGGGCGTACACGTTGGTGAGGCGCTGACCCTGGCGCCGGAAGTTGCCGCGTAACTCCGACAGCAGCCGGTCGGCCGGAATGAAGGGCAGAAACTGCTGCTCCTCGGGCACGCTAAGCTGGCGGGCGCGCACCATCGAAAACGAGTTTTCGAAGTGCAGCCAGTCGAGCGGGTGGGGGTGAAAATCCAGGCTGACCTCGCCGCCCAGCAGCCGTGCCTGCCCTTGCACGTACTGAAACAGCCCAATGTCAGGCCCCGTCGATACCAGCGAGTCGGTACCGGCCCGGTTCAGCACGCGCCGCTGAAAGATGTAGTTGTTAATGGTATTCTCAAACGCATCGATGCTAAAGCGCACGTGGTCGGTAGCATAGCTCACGCCGGCGTCGAGCTGCAAACTGGTTTCGGCCTTGAGGTCGGGCGCGCCCACTTCGTAGCGAATGGTGCCTTCGTGCACGCCGTTGGCGCCCAGCTCGGCAATGTTCGGCGCCCGAAAGCCGCGCGAAAGATTGGCCTTCACCGTGAGCTTGTCGGTGAAGCTGTAGGCCGCGCCCAAGCTACCGCTGTAGTTCTGAAACGTACTCAAAAAGCCCGGAAACTTGGTTTCGGCCCCCGGTGTAGCGGCGGGTGTAGGGCGCTCGTCAGCGTCGAGGTATAGGCTTTGGGCCGAAATACGGCGCACATCGTACCGCAGCCCGCCGCTGAGGTCGAGGCGGCCAAACGACTTTTTCAGTACCCCAAATACGCCGCCCTCCGTCATGTTATAAGCCGGAATGAGGAATTCAGTGCCCAGGTTCCGGTTTTGCTGGCGCAGGCCAGTGGTGCCCACCGCCAGGTTCCAGCCGCTGAATTCGGGCAGGAAATAGCGCAACGCGTAATCCACGGTACGTAGCTGGAAGTAGAGCTGCGGTTCGGTCGGGTTGAGGGCGTCGCCGTACTCGCGGCGCAGATTCTGCTGGTAGTTGACTTGCAGCGCCAGCCGCCCGCCCTTATCGCCGATAATAAAATTATTATCAGTGCCAAAACGCAGGTGATTAATAAGTTGACGCGGCACCGACAAGCCGTAGCCGCGCAGTTCGTCGTCGCTCACTACCCGCGATTCTACTTGGTTGCCTACCCCCACATCGTGCACAAAGCGCCCGCTGGCACTGTCGCGCACGCCTTCAATAAGGCCAATTTTTTGGTTGAACGTGCTGAAAGTCAGGTGTGAGTAGCCCCAGCTTTTGTTTAGGCCCAGGTAGCCGTTGGCGTCCCATTCATTGAAGCCCGAGTTGAAAACCCGGCCGTCGTAACGGTTCTGGTAGTTGCCGGCCACTTTGCGGGTGCCGCGCATCAGCCAGTTCAGGCCGTTGATATTGCCCGCGTTTTCGAGCGAATAGCCCTGTTGGTGGTTGTTGGTCTGGTGGTTAGCCGTGGCCGTGCCCGTGATATGGCCCTCTGCAATAGGGTCGGGCGCTAGAAAGTTGATGACGCCCGCCATGGCATCGGAGCCATACAGCAACGAGCCTGGCCCCTTAATAATCTCGGCCCGGTCAATGCTAAACTCGTCAATCTCAATGCCGTGCTCGTCGCCCCACTGCTGGCCTTCTTGCTTGGCGCCGTTGTTGAGGGTCACCACGCGGTTGTAGCCCAGCCCGCGCACCACGGGCTTGCTGATGGCCGCACCAGTTGTAATCTGGCTGATGCCGGGCGTGTGCGCAATGGCATCGATGGCGTTGGTGGCCGAGGTTTGGTTGAGGCGCGTGTGGTCCACAACTGTGGTGGGCACCGGCGAGCGCCGCACCTCCGTGGCCTGCGACACGCCCGTAACCACCACCTGCCCAATTTCGGTGGCAGCCGGGCTCAGCTTGAGGTCAGCCAGTTGGCCGCTGCCGGTGTCTACCGTCTGGCTTATTGTGTTGTAGCCCAAGGAGGTTACCTGCATCAGAAACCGGCCCCGCGGCAGGTTGGCAAAGCTGAAGCGGCCGTCGGCATCCGTCGCCGTGCCCTGCTTCAGGTCTGGAAAAACCACGTTGGCGCCCGGTAGCGCCTCGCCCGTTTTGGCATCGGTGAGCCGGCCAGTGAAAGGCGCTGCGGCCGTAGGCCGGCTGCGCACCGGGGGGGTAGGAAGGGCTTGTGCCCCGGCCGCTGGGGCCCAGGAGCTTATGCCCAGTAAGATAGCATACTTCTTTAACATAACCCGAAGTGTAGTGGTGCAAAAAGAAAAGAGAGTGGCTAGCCCGGCTTTGCGCAGGCTGCTCGCCCTAAGCGCGTGCTTTTGCCGGGCATTGCTAGCGTAGTCGCCAGCGCCGCGCAACGTAGTAGCGCTAATAAAGATTTAGCTGGTGCCGGCTATAGGCATGGGGCTCAGCTCACTGCCCAGCAGCAGGGTAGGGGCCAGGCTCACTAGGGCAATGCTGGCAGTAGAGCTAAGCCAAAGAGGTTGAGACTTTTGAAAAGCTCAAGAGAAAGGAGAGGCAGCAGGTATATCCGGCTCGGCAGAGCTGCCCGCTCGCCGGCACCGTGTGGTGCTTTAAGTACCGAAAGCTGCTAGCCTACGGGCGGGCCGCGTAGCGCCGTACGCCGCAGCACGGTGGCCGAACACGCCAAGGTAGCCGGCACGGCCAGTGCCCGGTAGCTGAGTCGCATAGGGGGTAGGGGCACTACTACCGGGGCTCCCGCCTGAAAAGGCACCTGGTAAAACTGCTCGGCATGGCAGTGCAGGTGCTTGGTAGTTAAAACGATTTTCCCCTGAATGCGCTTGCTAGAGACAAAGGCGGGCTCCTCCGTGGTGTGCTCGTGGGTATGTAGCGCCAGCACCCACGCCTCCGGTAGCAGCGTCCGCACGAGGCAGAGCAGCAGGAGCAGGGCGAAGTAGGGGCGCGTGAATCGCAACACAGTACCTAGAAGTAAACCGAACTCAACAGACGAGCGAACGCCGCCAGCAGTTGCATCGATGCTGCAAAGGTACACAATCTGCTGAAGTCAGCCGAACTTTAAATGCAACTTAGTTGCATTTAAAGTTCGGCTGGCTATCTTTGGTTGCAGCCTGCCTGTGTTGTTCTGCTCTGTTCCCAGCTGCGGCCTGGTGGCTGGGGTAGGGCAGCTAGCAGGTTCAACATCCTTTTCTCACTAGTACTGACTACAGATGTTTAACCCTCCTTCTCCCGAAGTGATTATCATCGGCGGTAGCTACGCCGGGCTGAGCGCTGCCATGGCCTTGGGCCGCGCCCGGCGCCGCGTGCTGGTCCTCGATGCCCGTCGGCCCCGCAATCGCTTCACGCCCTATGCGCACAACTTGCTTCTGCACGATGGCACCGCGCCCGCCGACCTAGCCGCCCGTGCCCGCCAGCAGGTGGCGGCCTACCCCACCGTTGCCCTCCTAGAAGCTGAGGCCACGGCCGCCACCAAGCTGCCCAACGGGTCGTTTGAAGTAATTACTACTCAAGGGGTTTTTAGCTCGGGTAAGCTGCTGCTGGCCAGTGGTCTGCGCGACGAGCTGCCGCCGGTGCCCGGCTTTGTAGCGTGCTGGGGCAAGTCGATTATTCATTGCCCATACTGCCACGGCTACGAGGTAGCCGACCAAGCCACCGGCCTGTGGCTAAATGGCGAGTTGGTGAGCCACATGGTTACGATGCTGCGCAACTGGACGCCCGACCTAACCGTGTTCACTAACGGCCCGGCCACCTTCGGCGCCGAGGTGCGGCAGCAGCTGGCGGCCCAAGGTGTAGCCCTAAACGAAACCCCCGTGGCCGAATTGCTGCACGAGGCGGGGCAGCTCCGCGCCCTGCGCTTGGCCAATGGTCACTGTCACCCACTGCCCGTGCTCTACGCCGGGCTGCCCTGGCAGCAGGCCAGCACCCTACCCGCCCAGCTAGGCTGCGAGTTGACCGAGCGCAACCTGCTGCGCATCGACGAGCAAAACCAAACCACCGTGCCCGGTGTGTACGCGGCCGGCGACTGTTGCTCGCCGCTGCACCAGTTGGCGGGGGCCATTGCCGCGGGCAGCTGGGTAGGCGCGGTGCTAAGCCGGCAGCTTATCTTTAACAGCTGATTTTATTCCCCTTTCTTAAACCGGTTCTTATGTGCCCTACCCCCCGCAAACTGAACTGGCTGGGTTGTTTGCTGGGGGTGCTGCTGGCCTGGGCGGGTGGGTTGCCAGCCGTGCAAGCGCAGGTGCCAAGCCTGCTGATTGGTAAGTGGGAAGTGCGCCAAATCAGCTTCATTGCCGACCGGGCCGTACCCGACTCCATTCTGCACCAGATGGATAACCCGCAGGTGGCAGCCCTGAATAATGAAATTCGGGATGGCGCGGCGCACTTGGTAGTCGAGTTTCGGGCCGATGGAACGTACTTATTTGTGCTTACCAATGCGGGCCGCGTCGAGCGCACCGAGCATGGGACGTATGCAGTGCACGACCATACATTACTAGGCCAAAGCCCAACCACCGAAGGCGGCTCCTCCTTTAATGACCAGCACCTGGAGCGACTCACGCGCCGCACGTTAATAGTAACTTTCCAAGCCGGCCCTGAGTTGCCGGATGTGCTCGAAGAGGTAGAGTACCATCGGCTTACACCTTAGGGGTAAATAATTTTGGGTGCTTATTGTATCCCTGCCTCTGCCGGCTGCTTGAAATAAGCGCAGGCTTTATTAATGAGCAAAAATCAAAAAAAAGTTATTGTAACCCAGTAAAGTGCCTCTAAAGTTACTTTTTTAGGCCAAAGCTGCCTTAACGAAATGATTCCGAGAAAAATAATTTTGCTAGTCTCTACCATCCAGTAAAAGCTTTTTTTCGTAAGTGTGCGGCTTAATGGTTAAGTACCACCTAACTTAGCCCACCTCATTTCAGGAGATTATGATTCTTACTAGTATAAAAGAGTTTCGTATTCAGCATGATGTGACGTCGGATGTGTTGCGGGTAGAGTGGGTAGGCGGCCACAAAATGAACAGATTTCGGTCTGCTTGCGAGCAATTGTGCAAGCTGGCGGGGCAACTTCTTGCTACCCGTATATTAGTAGAAATAGAGAGTTTACCCGATATACCAGTGTACGACCAGCTGTGGCTGAGTACGTACTTTATGCCGGGGGTGCTGCGCCTACCGCTCGAGCAAGTTGTGATTATTCTGTCGAACAAGCGGGCTTATAACCAGCACGTAGTGGAAGGTTTGCTCATGGCGGTGCGCCCACTAATTCGGTTCGACGTGCAGTTTTTTGTGGTAGGCGATTCGGCCATGCACTGGCTCGCGGGCAATACCCCGCGCTTGCCTGCCCTGCTGGCCGAGTGGCAGCGGGCTAGCGAGCTGCCTGCGGCCCGGCCCGACGGAGTGGCCGAGTCTAGGGCCAACTACTTGCTGCTGTAGCCTGCGGCGCTGCCAACCTGGCAGATACAACCAGCTTGGAACAGCCTTTGAACCAGCCAGCTGACCAGCGTTCCCTTGGGGGCCGTTGGTCAGCTTTTTTGTTTTCCACCTATTTCGCTATTCCGATGTCCGAAACCGGCTCCATCTCCATCCATACCGAGAACATCTTCCCGATTATTAAGAAGTTCTTGTATTCTGACCACGAAATTTTCCTGCGGGAATTGGTCAGCAACGCTGTTGATGCTACCCAGAAGCTCAAAAGCCTAGCCGCGCTAGGCGAGTATACCGGCGAACTGGGCGAGCTGAAAGTGCGCGTAACGGTGGACAAAGACGCCCGCAAAATCACGATTTCGGACCACGGCCTAGGCATGACGGCCGACGAAATCAAGAAGTACATCAACCAGATTGCTTTCTCCGGCGCCACCGAGTTTGTGGAGAAGTACAAGGAGAAGGATGCTCAAACCAAGGACCAGATAATTGGGCAGTTCGGCCTGGGCTTTTACTCGGCCTTCATGGTATCGAGTGAAGTTGAAATCTGGTCGAAGTCGTATAAGGAAGATACCCTGACCGCCCACTGGACCTGCGACGGCAGCACTCAGTACACCCTCGACGAGCCCACTGGCGAGCATGCCAAAGCCGAGCGCGGCACCGACGTGGTGCTGCACGTGGCCGAAGACTCGGACGAGTTTTTGGAAGAAGCTCGGCTGCGCACCATCCTCAGCAAGTACTGCAAGTTCTTGCCCATTCCGATTGAGTTTGAGGGGGAGCTGATTAACGATACTACCCCCATCTGGACCAAGCAGCCTTCGGAGCTGACGGATGAGGACTACAAGAAGTTTTACCAGGAGCTCTACCCCATGTCGATGGATGAGCCGCTGTTTTGGATTCACCTCAACGTAGACTATCCTTTCAATCTGACGGGTATTCTGTATTTCCCGAAGGTGAAGGACGAGCTGCAATTCTCGCGCAACAAGATTCAGCTGTACTCGCGCCAGGTGTTCATCACCGACGAGGTGAAGGACGTGGTGCCCGAGTTTCTGATGCTGTTGCACGGCGTGATTGACTCGCCCGATATTCCGCTGAACGTGTCGCGCAGCTTCCTGCAAGCCGACGCCGCGGTGCGCAAAATCAATACCTACATCACCCGCAAGGTGGCCGATAAGCTCGGCGAGCTGTTCCGCAAGGACCGCCCCGGCTACGAGGAGAAATGGGCTGATATTGGGCTGTTTGTGAAATATGGCATGCTCTCGGATGAGAAATTCTACGAGCGCGCCAAGGACTTTGTGCTGCTGAAAAGCGTCGAAGGTAAGCTGTACACCCTCACGGAATACACCGAGCACATCCAGGCCAACCAGCAGGATAAAGATGGCAACACTGTGGTGCTCTATACGACCGATGCCGAAGGCCAGCACGGCTTTGTGGCAGCAGCCCAGGAGCGCGGCTACGACGTGCTAAATATGGACCAGGTGCTTGACCCGCACTTCATTGGCCAACTAGAGCAGAAGTTGGAGAAAACTTCGTTTAAGCGCGTCGATGCGGCTACCATCAGCCAGCTTATTGAGAAAGACGAAGCCCCGGCCAGCGTGCTGAGCGAGGACGACCAGACCAAGCTGACCGACATCTTCAAGACAGCTATCAGCAACGATGCGATGCACGTTAAAGTAGCGGCCCTCTCGCCGCAGGATGCGCCGGTGGTTATTACCCAAAACGAGTTCATGCGCCGCATGAAGGACATGCAGCGCACCGGCGGTGGCGGTGGTATGCAGATGTTCGGCGGTTTCCCCGACTCGTTCGACGTGACGGTGAATGCCAATAGCCCCATTGTGCAGAAAGTACTGGCCGACGGCGGCGAAACGGTAGCCAAACAGGCTTTCGACCTAGCCTTGCTGGCCCAGGGCATGCTGAAAGGCGAGGCCTTGACGGCCTTTGTGAAGCGCAGCACTGAACTGCTGTAAGCTGGAGCGTAATAAGGTAAGTAAGTTGAGAAAAGCCCCGTTGCTGCCCAGCGACGGGGCTTTTTGCGCGTAAGGCATACGCCGCGGCGGCGCAGGCTGGCGCTAGCGGGCAGTGGCGCTTGGGGTAGTCCGCGGCTACTCATAGGCAACACGAAAGCTTCGCACTACTACCTTGCCAGTATGAAATTGCTTCTTTCCCTACCCACCTTTTTCCTGACCACTGTGGCCGTGGCCCAGAGCGCAGGCGACCTACCCAAAAACCAGGTGCAAATAGCTGCCGGCCGGCTGGCCGGCGCTACCACCCCGAGCGGCATCCACGAGTTCAAGGGCATTCCGTACGCCGCACCGCCGGTGGGGCCGCGTCGCTGGCAGGCGCCGCAGCCCGCTCCGAAGTGGGCTAACGTGCGACCTGCCACGCAGTTTGGCCCGCGTGCCATGCAGCTACCGCTGTTTGGCGATATGAACTTTCGCTCGAATGGCGTGAGCGAGGACTGCCTGTATTTGAACGTGTGGACGGGCGCCAAATCGGCCCAGGAGAAGCGGCCGGTGCTAGTGTATTTCTACGGCGGTGGCTTCGTGGCCGGCGACGGCTCGGAGCCGCGCTACGACGGCGAAAGTCTGGCCAAGCGCGGCATCGTAACCGTGACGGTGAACTACCGGCTCGGCGTATTCGGCTTCATGGCTCACCCTGAGCTCACCAAGGAGTCGCCCAACCACGCCTCCGGCAACTACGGCCTGCTCGACCAAGCGGCGGCCATGCGCTGGGTGCAGCAGAACATTGCGGCCTTCGGCGGCGACCCGCAGCACGTGACCATCGCGGGCGAGTCGGCGGGTTCGTTTTCGGTGAGCGCCCAGATGGCTTCGCCGCTGGCGAAAAATCTCATGGCGGGCGCCATTGGCGAAAGCGGCTCGCTGCTGGGGTTGCAGCCGCTGCCTACCCTCGCCCAAGGCGAGCAGACGGGGGTAGCGTTTGCCAGCACGCTGGGGGCCAGTTCGCTCGCGGCATTGCGGGCCCTGCCTGCGCAGCAAGTGCTAGAGGCTACCGGCAAGCCAGGCGCCCCGCGCTTCTCGGCGGTGGTAGATGGCTACTTCCTGCCCCGCCAGCCCACCGAAATATTCGCAGCTGGCCAGCAAGCGCACGTGCCCCTGCTGGTGGGCTGGAACTCGCAGGAAATGAGTTACCAAGCTTTGATGGGCCCGGCCGCGCCCACGGCCGATAGCTACCGCGCTGCCGTGCAGAAGCTGTACGGAGAGAAGGCCGCCGACGTGCTGCGCCTCTACCCCGCCACCACCGACGCCGAGGTAGAGCAAGCCGCCAACAACTTGGCCAGCGACCGCTTCATCGGCTACGGCACTTGGAAGTGGGCCGACGCGCAAATCCAGACCGGCGGCAAGCCCGTGTACCGCTACCTCTACGCCCGCCCCCGCCCGGCCATGACGCCCGAAATGGGCAACGCTACCGCCGGCCTGGCCGGGGGGGTAGTAAAAGGCACCGGCAACGGGGCCCCCGCTCCGCCCGCCAAGGGCGCCGTGCACTCGGCCGAGATTGAGTACGCGCTGGGCAACCTGGCCACGAATAAGGTATATGCTTGGACGCCCGATGATTACCAGGTGTCGGAAACGATGCAGGCGTACTTTGCCAACTTCATCAAAACCGGTAACCCGAATGGCCCGGCCCTACCCCCCTGGCCAGCCGCCAGCCAAAGCGGCGGCCAGGTGCTGCGCATAGACGTGACCACCAAAGCCGAACCCGACCAAACCCGGCCGCGCTACCAGTTCTTGGAGCAAACGGCTAGTAAATAATTAGCTAATCCAAAACCTGAACGTCCTACTTTGACAAGCTCAGCAGGACGTTCAGGCTTAAGGCATCAGAGGTAGTATTGCAAGCCGTTTTTAATAGGCAAACTCCGCTGGTTGGCAGAAAAAATGCAATACTTGGGTGCAATCGGCCTCATTTTCGCGTTAAGCTGGGAAAGGCCACGGCTTATTTTTGCCCCAAGCCACTTCCTTACCTCTCCATGATGCGAAAGATTCTGCTCGGTTTTCTGGTATTTCTAGTGCTGGTAGTCGCACTGCTGGCGGCGGCACCCTTTTTATTCAAAGACAAGCTGCGGGCGCTGGCCGATAAGCAGATAGCGCAGCGCGTGCGGGCCAAAGTGCAGTATAACCCCGACGATATTGGCGTAACGCTGCTGAGCACGTTCCCCGATTTGGGGTTGGACATCAAGAACCTGCGCGTGATTGGCCTCGATTCGTTCAGCCGCGATACGCTGGTGTATTTGCCGCAGTTGCGCGTGGGGCTAGACTTGATGTCGGTGGTGCGGGGCCAGCAGATTGACATTAAAAGCGTGGCGCTCGACCGGCCAGAATTCTCGGTGCGCGTGCTCAAAAGCGGCCGG
Organism: Hymenobacter ginkgonis; assembly: GCF_009755225.1. Classification (GTDB taxonomy): domain Bacteria; phylum Bacteroidota; class Bacteroidia; order Cytophagales; family Hymenobacteraceae; genus Hymenobacter; species Hymenobacter ginkgonis. The sequence continues at coordinate 356,502 of NZ_WQKZ01000002.1, read as the reverse complement.
CCCAACTGGGATATCATGATTTCGGATTCGGCCGCTGCCGCGAAAGGCCAGGATACCAGCCAGGTAAATCTGGCCATCCGGGGCTGGAACATCACCGACGGCCGGCTGCGCTACGAAGACCTGACTATTCCGGTGCGCTTGGATGCGCGCGGCGTGAACCACTCGGGCAAGGGCGATTTTGCCAGCAATATCTTCGACCTGACCTCGAATACCACGATTAATAAGCTCACGGCCAACTACGCCGGCATCGATTACCTGACTGATAAACAGGTGAATGCCGACATTGCCATGCGCATGGACCTCAACAAGAGCCTTTACACCTTTAAGGAAAACCAGGTGAAGCTCAACGATTTCCCGTTCAGCTTTGCGGGGGCCATTGGGCTGCCCAACGCCACGGACATTACCTACGACGTGACTTTTAAGGCGCTGCAAACCGACTTCAAAAATATCCTGAGCTTGGTGCCGGGTGTGTTTACGGAGAAGTTTAAGAACGTGGAAGCGGGCGGCCAGGTGGCTTTCAACGGCTACTACAAGGGCGTGCAAAACAAGCTGCACATGCCCGGCTACGGTGTGAACCTGGCCGTGACCAATGGCCGCTTCAAGTATCCCGACTTGCCGCAGGAAGCCAAGAACATCAACGTGAAAATGGTAGTTGACAACCCGTCGGGCTTCACCAACAATGTTAAGGTCAACGTGTCGCAGTTTCATCTCGACTTGGGCACCAACCCGGTAGACGGCAACGTCGCCATCGACGGCCTCGACCCCATGAAAGTGGACGGCCGCGTGAAAGCCAACGTGAACCTGGCCGAGGCGCTGAAGGTGTACCCCGTGCCCGGCCTGAACATGCGCGGCCAGTTTTTCGTGGATGCCACGGGCAAGGGTACGTACTCGAAAACGCAGATGCCGGTGGTAAATGCCGCCATTAAGATGACGAACGGCTACGTGAAGTCGAATAAATTTCCGGCGCCGATTGAGGATATTAACCTCAACGGCACAGTAGTAAACACCACTGGCCAGGTGAACGATACCTACGTGAATCTGCCGCAATTTCACATGATGCTGGAAGGCGAGCCACTCGATGGCCGCCTCACGGCGCACAACATCAACGCGCCAATATTCGACGCCAATGTGAAGGGCACGGTGGACCTCACCAAAATCACCAAGATTTTCCCGCTCGACGGCATGACCGTAACCGGCCGCGTGTCGGGCAACGTGGCGGCGGCCGGCAACATGGCCGACGTAGAAGCCGGCCGCTACCAAAACGTGAAAGCCAGCGGCACGGTGCAAGCTAAAAACGTGACCTACAAGAGCAAAGACTTGCCGCAGGGCGTGGCTATCAGCAGCGCGGCGGGCACGTTCAACAATAACCAGATTACAATTCAGAGCCTGAACGGCACAGCCGGCAGCTCCGACTTTGCGGCCAACGGCACGGTGAGCAACTACCTGGGCTACCTCTTCACACCAGGCCAGCCGCTGCGCGGCACCATGAACGTGACCTCGCACAACTTCAACGTGAACGAGTTTATGGTGGACCCGGTGAGCGAGAAATCGACCGCTACTGGCAAGGCTGCTCCAGCCAAAGCGACGGGGGTAGTGCCGATTCCGAAGTTCTTCGACTTGGTACTTAACAGCAAGGTTGATAACGTGACCTACGACAACCTGAAGCTGACCAACGCCAGCGGCACGGTAGCGGTAAAAAACGAAGTTGCTTCGCTTAAGAATTTGACCTTCAATACCCTAGGCGCCACGTTTGGCACCACGGGCAGCTATAATACCCAGGACCTGGCGCACCCGAAGTTTGACTTGGGGCTGAACATCAAGAACCTTGATTTCCAGAATGCCTTCAAGGCTTTCAACACGGTGAAGGCGCTGGTGCCGCTGGCCTCGACGGTGCAGGGCGTGTTTGGCACCAACTTCAGCGTGAGCGGCGAAATGGACGAGGACATGCTGCCCAAGCTTAGCTCGCTGAGCGGCAAAGGGCTGTTTGACATTGTTAAAGCCAGCGTGTTGCAATCGCCGGTACTGACGCAGATTTCGAGTCTCACGACCCTGCCCGAACTCAAAAATTTGCAAGTGCTGAACAAGATTGTCAACGCCCAAATCGTGAATGGCAACCTGGTGGTGCAGCCCTTCGACCTGACCATCGGCGACGTGAAGATGACGCTGGGCGGCACCAACAGCTTGGCCGGCCTGCTCTCGTATGTGGCGGCCATCAACGCGCCCACTGGCAAGCTCGGCAACGCCCTGAACAGCAAGCTCACACAGCTCACGGGCGTGCAAAATATCCAGGGTACCGACCGCGTGACGCTCGGCCTCAACATTGGCGGCAACATAGCGAGCCCGGTAGTGAAGCTGACCAGCGGCAGCCTCAAAGACCAGGGCAAAACGCTCGTTACCAACGTGGTGAAAACCAAGCTCACCAGCACGCTGCTCGACTTAGCCAATAAAAACCGCGCAAAAACCGACAGCTCACAAAAAGCCACGGCCGTGACGCAGCAAAACGCCCAAGAGCAGCTCAACCTTGAAATCCAGAAGAAGAAACTGGAGGCGCAGGAAAAAGCCAAGCAAGCCATTGGCGCGGGCCTCAACAGTTTGTTTGGGGGTAGGAAAAAGGCGGCGGCTCCCGCTGCTGCTGATACGACGAAGAAGTAAGGCGGCGCGCAGTAATCAAAAAGCAAACGGCCCCATTCTCGCCAGAGAGTGGGGCCGTTTGGCTGACTGCCGCGAGGCCAAAAGGAACGTCCTGCTGAGCCTGCCGAAGCATCTTGGCCGCATCGTTGGGTGAAGTGGCCAAGATGCTTCGGCAGGCTCAGCATAACGTTCCTTTTTGGTACTTTATTAAAGCCGCTACGCCAGCTTTTGTACTAAGGCCAGCAACTCGTGCTGGGTGGTGCGGGTAGCATCCTGGTCGTACCAGGCATGTACTTGGGTGACAATCTCTTTGAAAGGCGTTTCGTGCGCTTTCAAGTCTTGCATGATGGCTTGGAGGGGGGTAGGGCGCGGGCCCCACACGCCGGCTTCGGTGAGCGAGTCGGCGTGCAGCACCACGGCAATCGGGATGGCGCGGCCGCCGTTGGTGAGGTAGCGGTCGATGAGGTCGAGGTGCGAATCGCGCAGGAAATAGCGCGTTTCGAGGTGGCCGCCGCTAGCCTGGGCCACAGCTTCGATAATGGGCACCGTTTGGGAGGCATCGCCGCACCAGCCTTCGGTAATGATGGCCCAGATGTATTTCTGTGTGAGCTTATTAAGCGCCGCTTGCAGCTCGGGCAGCACGACCACAGTGGGCGCGACCTGCTCCATGCGGTCCACGTTCTCTTGGTAGTGCGGCAGCATTTTGGCGAGTTGCGCGTCGGGAGCAGGGGTAGCCAACACCTCCGTAATATGCTGGCGGTAAGCAGGGTAGGAGAGGCCGGTCGCCAGCTGGTCGGCAGTGAGAACGGGCGCGGTGGTAGCAGCCATGGGAAAAATCGAGGTAAGTAGTTGAATCTATACCCATAAAGCCGCTAAAAGTTGGCCAGTAAAGCAAAGGAGGCAAGCCATTTACTGGCTTGCCTCCGGTTTTCAGCTGCTACATAGTAGGCACGGCTTACCGCCAGCCGCCGCCCAGGGCGCGGTACAGATTCACACTTTGCAGCAGTTGTGCTTGGCGCGCATCGGCGAGGCTGAGCTCGGCTTCGAGCACGCTGCGCTGGGCGGTAATCACTTCTAAATAAGAAGCATAGCCGGCCACAAACAATTCGTTGGACGTGGCCACGGCGCTTTGCAGCTGGGCCACTTCGCGGGCGCGGAGGTCGGCCACGGCGCGGAAGTTTTCTAGGCCTTGCAAGCCCACTACCACCTCGCGGAAGCCCGCTTGCAGGGCTTGTTGGTAGCGGTAGTAGCCCTGGTAGTTTTCGGCGATGGCCTGGCGGTAGTCGGCCCGCACTTGGGCGCGGTTAAGGATGGGCCCGGCCAAGCCCCCTACCACCCCAAATACCACCGAGCCGGCATCGAGCAAGAGGTTGGTACGGAAGGCGTTGAGCCCCACGTAGGGAGTAAGGGTGAGGCTAGGCAGAAAGGCGGCGCGGGCCGCATCAATCTCGGCGCTGGTGGCTTGTAGCTCTAGCTCGGCCTGGCGCACATCGGGGCGGCGCAGCAGGGCGGTGGCGGGCAGGCCGGCCCCCAGGCGGGCGGGTAGGCCCTGCTGATTGGGCAGCGCGGGCCCCCGCCGAATGGGCTGCGGGTAGCGCCCCAGCAATTGGTTGAGGCTGGTTTCGGTTTCGGTGATGCGCTGGCGGGTTTCGTAGGCGAGGCTTTCGGTGCGCAGGGCCTGGGCGGCAAACTGCTGCACGGCTAGCTCCGTGACGCGGCCCGCCTGCTTCTGCACCCGTATCAGGCGCAGGCCTTCTTGCTGAAAGCGGGCATTGCGTAGTAGTGTAGCCAGCTGGTTGTCAAGAGTTAAAAGCTCGTAGTAGGCGCGGGCTACGTCGGCTACTACGTTGGTAACGACCAGGTTGCGGCCCTGCTCCGAGCTGAGCACGCGCAGGTAGGCAGCCTTGCGGCGGCTCCGCAATTTGCCCCAAATATCTACCTCCCACGAGCTGCGCAAACCCACAAAGTAGTCGGGGGTGAAGCTGGTGGGCACGCGCTGATTCCCGTCGATATTCTGCGAAAGGTTGGTGTCGAAGTTACCTACCCCCGTCATGGTGTACTTGCCGTAGCGGTCGAGGCCCGCCGTGCCGCCCGCCGATACCGTCGGGAACAGCGACCCGCGCCGGGCCAGGTATTGCGCCTGATACGCCTCGACCCGCTGCACGGCCACTCGCAAATCGAGGTTTTGGCGGAGGGCCGTGTCGATGAGGCCCGCCAGGGCAGGGTCTTGGAAGAACTGCCGCCACGGCATCGAGCCCACACTAATCGTATCGGTGAGGGGCGCTTGGGTGAAGGATTTGGGGGGGGTAGGGCTGGTAATAGGACCAGTAGGCGCGGCCACGCGGCAGCCGGTGGCCAGGATTAGGATAAGAGCAGCGGTTAGAAAGCGCATAGGTCGGTCATTCTGGCGGGTCACCTCACCCCCCGGCCCCCTCTCCTTGGGGAGAGGGGGAGCCACGGCGGCGCGAGCTGTTGCACAGGCTCTAGCTTGTGCGGCGCTGGGGTTTGGTTATGTTCAACAATGCACATGCTTTAGCTTGTGCTACAAGTCGTTAGGTTCCCCCTCTCCCAAAGGAGAGGGGGTAGGGGGTGAGGTGACGTCAATGCGCCACTAACTCCGGCTCGTGCTCCGGCGCTTTTTCTTCCTCCTTAGCATCCAGGTTTTTCACCTTCTCGAAGCTGGCAAACAGCACGTACAGCCCCGGAATGAGCACCATGCCGAACACCGTGCCAATGAGCATGCCGCCCGCTGCGGCCGTGCCGATAGAGCGGTTGCCCAAGGCGCCCGCGCCGCTGGCCACTACCAGCGGCACCAGGCCCGCGATGAAGGCAAACGAGGTCATTAGAATCGGGCGGAGGCGCGACACGGCGCCTTGCACGGCGGCTTCGAGTACGGTGGCCCCGGCGCGGCGGCGCTGCTCGGCAAACTCAATCACAAGGATGGCGTTTTTGCCCAGCAAGCCGATGAGCATGACCAGCGCCACCTGGGCGTAGATGTTGTTTTCGAGGCCCAATAGCTTGAGGCTCACAAAGGCACCAAATACGCCGGTGGGTAAGCTCAGCAGCACGGGTAGGGGTAGGAGCAGGCTTTCGTACTGCGCAGCCAGCAGCAAGTATACGAATATCAGCACGATGCCGAACACATAAAGCGCTTGGTCACCGCTCAGGATTTGCTCGCGCGTCATGCCGCTCCACTCGTAGCTGAAGCCCTTGGGCAGCACGTCGGCCGCCACTTTCTGGATGGCCGTGATGGCATCGCCCGAGCTAAAGCCCGCCGCCGCATCGCCGTTTATCATGGCCGAGGTGTACATGTTGTAACGCGTCAGTTGGTCGGGGCCAAACACGCGCTCCAAGCGCACAAACGTGGAGAAGGGCACCAGCTCGCCGCGGTTGTTTTTCACGTGCAGCGCCAGCAGGTCGTCGGGGCGGCCACGGTACTCGGGGCCAGCCTGCACCATCACCTTGTACATCTGCCCAAAGCGGATGAAGTTGGAGGCGTAGTAGCTGCCGAGCAGCGTCTGGAGCGTGCTCATAGCCTGGTCCACGGTCACGCCTTTTTTGGCGGCCATATCCTGGTCTACGTGAATGAGGTACTGCGGAAAGTTGGGGTCGAAGCCCGTAAATGCGCCATTGATGGCCGGCGACTTTTGCAGCGCCGTCAGGAACGTCTGCGACACCTTAGCCGTCTGCTGCAAGTCGCCGCGGCCGGTCTTGTCCAGCAGGCGCAACTCGAAGCCGCTGCTGTTGCCGAAGCCCGGCACCGTGGGCGGGGGTAGGAACTGAATATCGGCGTCGGCAATGCCTTTGGTCTTCTCTTCCAGCTCTTTGATAAACTCGGGCACCGACTGCTCGCGCTCGTCCCAAGCCTTGAGGTTAATCATGCCCATGCCGTAGCTCGAGCCGGCTACCTCGTTTACCAAGCTGTAGCCAGCTAGCGTCGAAACTGACTCTACGGGCTTGAGCTTCTGCGCAATGCGCTGCACCTGGGCTAGCACGGCCTCGGTGCGCTCCACAGTGGCACCGGCCGGCGTCGTCACGTTGATGTACACCATGCCCTGGTCTTCGGTCGGGATAAAACCGGAGGGTAGGACGCGGCTAATGCCCCAAGTCGCTACAAAAAAGAGCAGCAGCGCCCCAATCGTCACGACCCGGCGGCCCGCAATGCCCGTGAGCAAGCGCTGGTAGCCACCGGCCAAGCCCTCGTATTTGTTGTTAAAGCCTTTGAAAAACCGGCCAACCAAGCCGGTGCGCTCGCCTTCTTGGTGCTTGAGCAGCAAGGCGCACAGGGCGGGGGTAAGGGTCACAGCATTCACGCCCGAAATGACAATGGCAATGGCCAGCGTGAGCGAAAACTGACGGTAGAACACGCCCACCGGTCCGTCCATAAACGACACCGGGATGAACACCGCCGACATTACCAACGTGATGGCAATCAGCGAGCTGCTGATTTCGTGCATGGCCTCGAAGGTGGCGGCGCGGGCGACCATGTGCTTCTCCTCCATCTTGGCGTGCACGGCCTCCACCACCACAATGGCGTTATCGACCACGATACCGATGGCCAGCACCAACGCGAAGAGCGTGAGCAGGTTAATCGAAAAGCCCAGCATCTGCATAAACGCCAGCGTGCCGATGAGCGCCACCGGCACCGCCAGCGCCGGAATCAGCGTCGAGCGCCAGTCTTGCAAAAACAGGTACACGATGAGGAACACCAGCAAGAAGGCCTCGACCAGCGTGCGCAGTACTTCGTGAATGCTGGCGTCGAGGAAGCGCGACACGTCGTACGAAATGCTGTACTTCATGCCGGGCGGGAAGCTGGTGGCTTTCAGCTCGGCCATGCGGGCTTTCACGTTGGCAATCACCTCGCTGGCGTTAGAGCCGGGGCGCTGCTTCAGCATGATGGCGGCCGAGGGCTGGCCGTCGTTCTTCGACGACATGCCGTAGGTGAGCGAGCCAAATTCCACGTCGGCCACTGCCTTAAGGCGCAGCACCGAGCCGTCGGGGTTCGAGCGCAGCACGATGTTGCGGTACTGGTCGGGCTCGAAAAACTTGCCCGTGTAGCGCAGCACGTACTGCAATTGCTGGGCCTTACCCCCCGAGCTTTCGCCCGATTTGCCAGGGGCCGCCTCCACGTTTTGGGCCCGAATAGCGGCCACGATTTCGTCGGTACCCACGTCGTAGGCCGCCATGCGGTCGGGCTTCAGCCACACCCGCATCGAGTACTCGCGCGAGCCCATAATTTCGGCAAAGCCTACCCCGTTAATGCGTTTCAACTCCTGCAACACGTTGATGTCAGCGAAGTTGTAAATAAACTTCTCGCCCACCGCCTTGTCTTCGCTCGTGATGTTGAGGTACAGCAGCATCGAGTTTACCTCCTTCTCAGTGGTCACGCCGGCCTTGATTACTTCCTCGGGCAGCTCGTCAATCACGGTCGTGACGCGGTTCTGCACGCCCACGGCGGCCAGGTCGGGGTCGGTGCCCACTTCGAAGAACACCGTGATGAGCGTGACGCCGTTGTTGCTACTCACCGAGTTCATGTAGGTCATGCCCGGCACGCCGTTGATGGCTCGTTCGAGGGGGGTAGCAACGGCCTTAGCGCATACCTCCGCGTTGGCGCCGGTGTACTTGGCCGTCACCGTCACCGAGGGCGGCACGATGTCGGGAAACTGCGTGATGGGCAGCGTCATCAACGCCAGCGCCCCCAGCAGCACCAGAAACACAGAAATGACCAGCGAGAGAATCGGCCGGCGAATGAAGATGTCGAACATGAATTTTTACTTAATAATCAAGTAATTAACTGGGCGGGCGGCTCCGGATAGCTGTCATGCAGAGCGTAGCGAAGCATCTCGCTTGCTGACGCCAGGGGTCCTAACCCAACGATGCGAGCGAGATGCTTCGCTACGCTCTGCATGACCAGCGTATGGGGTCAGACCCGAGGCTACTGCGCGGCCACGGCCGCCGTGTCCAGCAATTGCGTTTTGATTTGAATCTTCTGGCCGTCGTGCAGCTCGGGGGCGCCTTCGTACACCACGCGCTCGCCGGGCTTAAGGCCTTCCTTCACCACGTAGAAATCGCCTAAGCGCGTCTGCGGGATGAAGTTGCGGGTGTGCACCGTGCCCTGCTGGTCCACCACGTACACGTAGTTTTTGTCTTGAATCTCAAACACCGCCTTCTGGGGGAGCAGTAGGGCGCTGGGTAGCGCACTGGTAAGGCGCACCTTGCCCGAGGCGCCGTGCTTGAGCAGGCGCTGCGGGTTGGCAAAGCGCGCCTTGAGAGCGATGGAGCCGGTGTTGGGGTTGAACTCGCTTTCGGCCGTTTCGATGTGACCCGTCAGCGGGTACTGCTCGCCGTTGGCCAGGGTGAGGCGCACCGAATCGGGGTGCTGCTCGGGGTGCTGTTGCCGGGCCTTGGTGTAGTCCATGTAGTTGCCCTCGGCCACGTCGAAGTAGGCAAACACGGCGCTCAAATCCGACACCGTCGTGAGCAGGGTGCCTTCTTCCACCACGCTCCCCACCTTAAGCGGAATGCGGTCGATAACCCCATCAAATGGCGAGCGCACCAGCGTGTAGCTCAGGCTAAGCCGGGCCGCAGCCTCGCCAGCGCGGGCAGCTGCTACCTGAGCATCGGCATCGTTGACCTTGCTGGTCGATAGGGCTAGCTCAGACTTGGCAATAATGTTTTTATCGACCAGCAGCCGCACCCGGTCGCGCTCCACGCGAGCGGCAGCAGCTTGGGCCTGGGCGCTGGCGACGGCGGCGCGGGCCTGGGCCAACTTGTTTTGGTACGCGCTGGCATTCAGGCGAAACAGCGGTTGGCCTTTCTTCACGGGCTTGCCCTCTTCCACGTAAATATGCTCCAGGAAGCCTGCCACCTGGGCCCGAACTTCCACGTTGCGCGCGGCTTGCACGTCCACCACGTAGTCGCGGTGCAGCGCCTGGCTGGAGGTTTTCAGCGTCACGACCGGCACCACGGGCGGGGCTTCGGCGGTGTCTTTTTCAGCCTTGGCCGAGCAAGCTCCCAGCCCGACAGCCAGCAGGCCAGCTAGCGTAGCCAGCAGAGTGGGGCGAAGAAAAGCAGTGTTTATGGAAGGGTTCACGGAACGGAAGGGGTAGTAAAAACAGGGGCTGCCAGCTACTGCGTGGCGGTGGCACTCGCCGCATTTTGGGCACGCAACGCCATCAGCAAGCTGTCTTGCTGCTGGTGCGAAGCCTGGCAGTGCGCCAGCAGGCGCTGCGTCAGGCGCAGGTCGGTTTCGGTTTCTTGCTGCTCGCTATAGTCCAGCGGCTCGGGCCGGCTATACAGCAGAAACCCATTGAGAACCAGCGACAACGTAAGCGCCCCGGCCAGCAGCACCAGCAAGAAATTAACGGGACGGGATTCAGCGCGCCTCAAGGTTTCAGAACGTGAAAGTACACCCGCAAAGCACCCCTGCCGACATTAAAACGGTATGAGAACCGTATTAGAAAACATGAAATCCGGATGAAAAAAGCATCCGGCCAGCCCGTCGATTATACCGGCGAGGCCGGCAACCACACCGTGGCCGTGGTGCCCTCGCCCACCACCGAAGTCAGCTCGAGGCGGCCACCGTGGCGCTGCACAATGCGCTGCGTGAGGGGGAGGCCTAGGCCGTAGCCGGGGCGGCCCACCGCGCCCGCCGCCCGGTACAGCGGCTCGTAGATGTGGCTTAGCTCGTCGGGGCTGAGGCCGGGGCCGGCGTCGGTGATGCGCACGCGCAAGGTGGCGGGGCCGGCGTAGGCTAGCTCGGCCAGCACTGGCCCCGCCGAGTACTTGCCGGCGTTATCCAGTAAGTTCAGCAGAGCCGTAGTGAGCAGCTCCGCGTTGCCGGGCACCATAAATACGTCGGCCTCCGCCTCGGCGGGAAGCTCGCCAAATGCCAGGCGGAGCTCGCGGCCGCGGTACTTGGCGCGGGCAAAGGCCAGCGCCTGGTTCAGGCACTCATCAAGCCTCACGGGGCCGAAGGCGGGTAGGGCGCCGTCTACTTTGGCCAGCGCCAACAAGCTGTTAGTAAGCGCGCTCAAATGCCGGCTGGCGTCGAGCGCGTGGCTGATGCTTTGGCGCGCCGCGGGCAACGAATCGTCGTAAGCCAGGGCTGTTTCGAGGGTGCCGGTAAGGCTGGTAAGGGGCGTGCGTAGCTCGTGCGAGGCATGGCCCAGAAAGCTTTTTTGCGCCTCAAAGGCTTGCTCTAGCCCAGCCAGCATGGTGTTGAACGCGTGGGCCAGCTGGGCCAGCTCGTCGCGCCCGTTGCCCTCCGAAAGTCGCCGGCCCAAGTTAGTGGCCGAGATGCGCCCCGCCTGCCGGCTAATGCGCGCCACCGGCGCCAGCGCCGCCCCCGCAAAATACCAGCCCGCCAAGATGGTGAGCGCCAGCGCGCCCACGTTGCCCAGCACCAGCAGCAGCCCCAGCTGCCGCAGCCGCGACCAGCCCACCCGGTCTTCGGCCGACACAAAAATGCGGTAGTAGTCTACCCCCTGCGCGTGGGGGTGGGGTAGGGCCAGCCCCACCGATTCGCGCGGCCCCACGGCCGGGTAAGTAGCCAGTTGGCCGGGTTGCAAGCTGGCTAGGCGGGCCCGGTTGGCGGCTTGGTCAATGTTGTCGGTGCTGCTGTAGCGCAGCGTGTTGTCGGGCCCGTAAATGCTTATCTGCTCGCCGGTTAGGGTAATGAGGTCGTTGCGGCGCAGGCTACCTAGGGTGCCGGTTTCGAGCTTGTGGCTGCGTACCAGCAGGCGGCCCGCCAGTGTGGCGCTGGTGGCCAGCCGGTGCTCGAAGCGCTGCGCTCGCGTGTTGGCGTTGAAGTAGTAAATAAATGCTGAAAAGCTGACCTGGATGCCCAGCACCAGCAGCGTAAAGCGCAGCATCAGCTTGTTGCGAATCAGCATGTTATCTACTAAGAATGAAATTCAGAACGTCCTGCTGCGCCATTATTCAAGCTAGGTACGTCGCCTTATTGCACCCGCATGACGTAGCCCATGCCTACTACGGTGTGAATGAGCTTGGGCGTAAAGTCACGGTCCAGCTTCTTGCGCAAGTAGCTTACGTACACATCGATAACGTTGGTAGTGGTGTCAAAATCCAGCTCCCACACGCGCTCGGCAATGTCTACGCGCGACACGATGCGGCCACGGTTTAGCAGCAGGTGTTCGAGCAGCGAGTACTCGCGGGTAGTAAGGTCGATGCGCTGGCCGGCGCGGGTCACGATTTTCGAGTCGAGGTTCAATTCTAGATCGGCCATGCGCAGCACCTGGGGGGCGCCGCCGTCGGCGTAGCGCTTGGTGAGGGCTCGGGCGCGCAGCAGCAACTCTTTGAAAGCGAAGGGCTTCACTAGGTAATCGTCGGCCCCGGCCTCGAAACCCGCTTCTTTATCGGCCAGGCTATCGAGGGCCGTGAGCAGCAAAATGGGCACCTGGTGGCCACCCGCTCGAATGCGCTGGCACAGTTCCACCCCATTTAGATAGGGCAGGTTCACGTCGAGGATAACCAAGTCGTAGGGCTGCTGCTCGTAGAGCGACCAGCCCGTGCGCCCGTCGTAGGCGATGGTGAGCTCATAGCCTTCATGCTCGAAACCCTTTTTGATAAACGAGGCCACCTGGGGTTCGTCTTCGACCAGCAGTATTTTCATGGGTGCAGCGTACGTCCTACCCCCTATACGGTGGGGTAGCAAACAAGAACAGGCAGCCCAGCGCTCCGCGCCAAGCTGCCTGCCAGTAACTTGTTAGTTAATTACTTAGAGCTACAGTTGGGGCACCACCTGGCCGCTTTGCTCGCGGCAGTACGTGATGAAGTCGGAGTTAACGGGTTCTAGGCCAGCTTCGCGCATTTTGGTGGCTACCTGGCCGCGGTGGTAGCTGGCGTGCACCACGCAGTGGGTCAAGATGTCGCTCACCTGCGAGTCGAAGGCGTCGCCCTGCGAGTTGCTGTACTGAATGTGGCGGTTCAGCTCGGTATCGTCGGCGTTGGCGCACAGCTCGGCGAAGCGCTGCGAAGTTTGCTCGTGCCAGTGGTGCAGGCCGGCAAGGTCATGCTCCTGCCACACCTTGAGGGGGCTGGCCGTGCCGCTGAGGCGGGCAATCCAGATGGCCTGGGCATTAATGACGTGGCTGAAAATGCGCAGCGCGGGCTGGGGAGCCTCTTTGCCCGCAGCCACCGACGAGTCGAGGCGGCGCAGCAAAGTTTCATTGGCCCACACATTGAAAGCGCCGAGCTTAGCGATGGTATTAATCATGGGAAGTAGTCAAGTTGGGGGTTAAAAATGCAAAAGAACGTCAGGCAGCATAAGCGGACGCTCGATGGGCCTGACGTTCTTTTAAGGGATTGCACTCGGCTCAGCGCGGGTCTTGCCACACCAGCTGCTCGTTGGTGCGGCGCTTGTTGAAGTTGGCGCACTGGCCATCGCCTTTGCCAGTGATGCCGCCTTCGGGGTGGCAGAGGATGTTGCCCTTCAGGTCATACACCGTCGATTGCTGGTCGCAGCACGGTGCCGATTCATAATACACCGTTTGGTCGTTGTATTGGTAGCGCATGATGCGGATAATAGGGTTGCGCTTGCGCGTGGCTAAGATGCCCTGGATGTGCTGCCGCAGCCACAGCGGGCGGGCGGTACTGTCGAGGCGCATGTCGCGGGCGGGCACCGCATCCACGGTGTTAGTGCTGGTGGGGGCGGGGGTATCGGGCTGGCTCACAAAGCCTTCCGAGGGCTGGGTAGTGGGCGTGTTCACCACCACATCTTGCTGGCAAGCACTTAGCAGCAAGGCCAGCGCGGTAAAAGGAATAAACAAACGACGCATAGCGGAGGGGGTAGGCGGGCACTAATAAAAAGTGCTTAACCTTACGCCAATTGCCCTCAAATAGTTAACGCGGCAGTAGCGCCCAGATTTTAGGGCCAAATACCAGCCCACCCACGGCCAGGGCGCCCAGCGCCGCCAGCAGCACGGCCGCCGCGGCCACGTCCTTGGCCTTGCCCGCCAGGGGGTGGTAGCCGGGCGAGGCCAAGTTGGTGAGTGTTTCGATAGCCGTGTTGAAGAGTTCGGCCGCCCACACACTGGCCACTGCCAGGCTCACCAAAGCCCACTCTACCAAGCTCAGGCCGAAGTAGAAGCCCGCCCCCAGCACCACTGCCGTGGCTACCGCGTGCAGCTGCAAGTGCAGCTCGGAGCGTAGCGCCATCCCTACCCCCCGAAAGGCGTGCCCGAAGCTGGCCGCCCGGCGGCGCAGCAAGCTGCGCTGGCTGGCGCTAGGCGGCGCGTAGGGGGGTAGGGGGCCGTTAGCCTCGGGCATCATACTCCTTGAAAACGGACTGTTGCAGGGCGTCCCACTCGGGCCGGATAATGCTGAAAATGACCGTATCGCGCCGGTAGCCGCCCTGCGTGAGGCGGTGGCGGCGCAACGTGCCCTCTTCGGTGGCGCCCATGCGCCGCATGGCCTGCTGCGACTTCAGGTTGCGGCTGTCGGTTTCGAGCTCTACCCGCTCGTACTGCAAAGTTTCGAACGCGTAGCTCAGCAGCAGGTGCTTGGCCGCCCGGTTTAGGCCGGTGCGCTGAAACGCGGTGCCCAGCCAAGTGTAGCCGATGCTCAGGCGCTGGTCTTCGGGCACAATACTGTAGTAGCTGGTGCTACCTACCAGCTTGCCAGTGGCCCGCTCCACAATGGCGAAGGGGTAGCGTTTGCCGGCCTGGCGCTCGTGCATGGCGGCGGCCAAGTAGGCGGCCAGGCTCACTGCATCGTCGGCCCGCGTGATGGTAAACTGCCAGATGGCGGGGTCAAAAGCCACGGCCTTCAGCGGCTCAAAATCGGTGGTTTCGAGGGGCCGCAAGCGCACGAGGCTATTTTGCAACACGAGGTGCTGGTTGAAATCGAAACTCACGGGTGCAAGGGCAAAGTGAAGGGTAAGGCGAAGATAAAAGGGAATACCTGCGGCGGGCCTCAGCGGGCCGGCGCCGCCAGGCAATGCGCAGCCACGTACCGCCGGTAGTCGGCATAAGCCGGCTCCTGCACCAGCGCTTTGAGCGCCCGCACGTGCGGGTCGGCCAGGTCATGAGCCTGGCTACGCAGCAGCATAAACCGCAGGCCGGTTTGCAGCGGGGCGCAGTCGCCGGCCGCCGCCAGTTCGCGGGTTTTCACCAGCGAATAATCGAACGCGGCCCGCTCGCTCGCCTCGGGCGTGCGGCTGGGCGCCGGCACCGTGCGGTAATAGTGCAGGTGGCCAATTTCGTGGTACAGCACCACCACCAGGCGGTTATCATCAAAACCAGGCTGCGCCGTTTGCAAGTAGCGCAAGTCGAGGCGCACGGCGCCGTTGGCGAAGGCCATGGCCGGCGTAGCCAGGGGTAGGGCAGAGCGCACCACCACAAACCGTCTTAGCAGCGTGTCTTGTTGCTGTGCCAAGCGCAAAGCGCGGTAAAACTTAGGAAACTGCCGGGCGGCCGTGGCCAGTGCCGCGCGCGCCGTAGCCGAATCGACGGGGGTAGCCTGCGCCAATTGGGCGCGGCTCGCCAGCGGAGCCGTGCCCAGCAATCCGAGTAGCCAAAAATGCTTGATACGCATGGGTAAACCTTAAACGAGCCTGGCCGCTAAACAGTAGCGCGAACGTTGCCGGCCGCGTCCTCACCCAAATGGGCTGTGCGAGGACGCGGCCGATAACGTCCGCGCTAGTAGTTGGCTGCCGAAGGCTATTTCAGCTCGCCCACCATGTCTTCCGGCTTCAGCCACTCGTCAAACTCCTCGGCCGTGACGTAGCCGAGCTGAATAGCGGTTTCCTTCAGCGTCGACTGGTTTTTGTGGGCGGTTTGGGCAATCTCGGCTGCTTTGTAGTAGCCAATGTGCGGGTTGAGCGCCGTCACCAGCATCAGCGACGAGTTTACGTGCTTCTGAATGTTAGGCAAAATAGGCTCAATCCCCACCGCGCACTTGTCGGTAAACGACGTGCAGGCGTCGCCAATCAGCCGGGCCGAGTGCAGGAAATTGTATATCATCACCGGCTTGAACACGTTCAACTCGAAGTGGCCCATCGAGCCGCCAATGGTGATGGCTACGTCGTTGCCCATCACCTGGGCAGCCACCATCGTCAGGGCTTCGCACTGCGTGGGGTTCACCTTGCCCGGCATAATGCTGCTACCCGGCTCATTATCCGGGATGTGGATTTCGCCGATGCCCGCGCGGGGGCCGCTGCTCAGCATCCGGATATCGTTGGCGATTTTCATCAGGCTCACGGCCACTGTTTTGAGCGCGCCGTGCGCTTCCACAATGGCGTCGTGCGCGGCCAGGGCCTCAAACTTGTTGTCGGCCGTGATGAAGGGTAGGCCCGTCAGCTCGGCAATGTGCTGGGCCACGTTCTCGGAGTAGCCGGGGGGCGTGTTGATGCCAGTGCCCACGGCGGTGCCGCCCAGCGCCAGCTCGCTCAGGTGGGCCAGCGTGTTGTTAATGGCGCGCAGGCCGTGGTCGAGCTGCGACACGTAACCCGAAAACTCCTGGCCCAGGGTGAGGGGGGTAGCATCCATGAAGTGGGTGCGCCCGATTTTCACCACGTTTTTAAACGCTTCCGACTTGGCCTTCAGCGCATCGCGCAGCTTGGTGATACCCGGGATAGTGGTTTCGACCAAGATTTTGTAGGCCGCAATGTGCATGGCCGTCGGGAAGGTGTCGTTGCTCGACTGCGACTTGTTCACGTCGTCGTTCGGGGCCAAAAACTTCTTCTCATCGCTCAGCAAGCCGCCGTGCAGCACGTGGCCGCGGTAGGCGATTACCTCGTTCATGTTCATGTTCGACTGCGTGCCCGAGCCGGTTTGCCACACCACCAGCGGAAACTGGTCGGCGAGCTTGCCCTCCAAAATCTCGTCGGCTACGCGGCCAATCAGCTCGGCTTTTTCGGCGTCGAGCACGCCCGCGTCGCGGTTGGTAAGGGCGGCCGCCTTCTTGAGGTAGGCAAATGCGCGGATGATTTCCTTGGGCATCTTATTGATGTCCTGCGCAATCGGAAAGTTCTCGATGCTGCGCTGCGTTTGAGCGCCCCAATAGGCGTCGGCGGGCACTTGCACCTGGCCCATGGTATCTTTTTCGGTGCGGAACTGGCTCATAGCCTCGTTGGCTGAAGTGAAAACGGGTGAGAAAATGCGGATAGTAACGGCGGCAAAAGTACACCGCCCGGCCGGTGCGCGCCGGGGCCAGGCAGCCATTGGCCGGCGTAGCCCGTACACCTAGCCAATCCACTTTGTTTTTTCCCTATGAACCAGCCCACGCCTACCCCCGACCCCCACACCGAGCCGCCCGTACCTGTACAAGGCGACGGCGTGCCCGATTATAGCCACCTCGAAATCCACACCGAATCGGACTTGCCTACCCCCGACAAAGCCGGCGGCAGCGCTACCGAGCCTGAAAGCGGCGGCGGCTACAGCGGGTAATTGCTAGCTAATTGCGCAAAAAGCGCCGGGCTGCTTCGTGTTAGGAGCGGCCCGGCGCTTTTGCGTAGGCGGTAGCCCCACAACTCGTTGGTACACGCACACTAAGCCGTGCTATCTTGCGCGGCACTATTGCCGGGTTTTGCTGGATGCAGCCGGGTCGCGGTGCTTTTCTTTCGTGAAATAAGCCAGTCTATGAAGAAACGCTACCCCGTCCTCCTAGCCGCTGCCCTGCTCGCCCAAGCCGCAGCCCCCGCCCAAACCGCCCCCACCGAACCCAAGCCACTGTTGGGCTTCACAACGGCTACGGCAGCCACTGAATATCAGCACGAAAGTGCGTTCGACGCCCAACTTAAGGCCGACAACCTGCGCCAGTGGATGAAGCGCCTCGCCGCCCACCCGCACCACGTGGGCTCGCCTTACGACAAAGCCAATGCCGAATTCATGGCCGGGCTGTTTAAGTCGTGGGGCTATGATACGCGCATTGACGTGTCGTACGTGCTGTTTCCGACGCCCAAGCTGCGGGTACTGGAGCTGGTGGCGCCTACCCCCTTCACGGCCAGCCTCGCCGAAAAGCCAGTGGCCGAAGACGCTACCTCGGGCCAAACCAGCGAGCAGCTACCCACCTACAATTGCTTTTCGAAAGACGGCGACGTGACAGCCGAGCTGGTGTTTGTGAACTACGGCATCCCCAAGGATTATGAAGAGCTGGAGCGCCGCGGCATCGATGTGAAAGGTAAAATTGTGATTGCCAAGTACGGTGGCTCGTGGCGCGGCATCAAGCCCAAAGTAGCCGCCGAAAAAGGCGCCATTGGCTGCCTCATCTACTCCGACCCCAAAGATGACGGCTACGCCCAGGGCGACGTGTACCCCAAAGGCCCGTTCAAACCCGAAACGGGCGCCCAGCGCGGCTCGGTGCTCGACATGCCCACCTACCCCGGCGACCCGCTCACGCCCGGCTATGGCTCCACCAAAAACGCCAAGCGCCTCGACTACCGCCAGGCGCCCACGCTGACGCAAATCCCCGTGCTGCCCATCTCCTACGGCGATGCCCTACCCCTGCTTTCGGCGCTAGCCGGGCCCATGGCACCCGAGCCCTGGCGCGGGGCGCTGCCCATCTCGTACCACCTCGGGCCGGGGCCAGCTAAGGTGCATTTGCAGCTGGCTTTCAACTGGAATACCGAGCCGGTCTACAACGTCATTGCTACACTCAAAGGCCGCCAGCTGCCCGACGAATGGATACTGCGCGGCAACCACCACGACGGCTGGGTGAACGGCGCCAGCGACCCGCTTAGCGGCATGGTGGCCGAGCTGGAAGAAGCCCGCGCCATCGGCGAGCTGGTGAAAACCGGCTGGCGCCCCAAGCGCACGATTATATTTTGCGCCTGGGACGGCGAGGAGCCCGGCCTGCTGGGCTCAACCGAGTGGGCCGAAACCAATGCTAAGGACCTTCAAAAGCACGTGGTGGCGTACTTAAATACCGACAACAGCGACCGCGGTTTTGTGCGCGTAGCGGGCTCGCACACGCTCGAAAAGTTCTTTAACGAGGTGGGGCGTGATGTGCTCGACCCTGAAACGCACATTTCCATCCTCGAACGGCGCCGCGCTTTCGACTTGGTAAATGGCACGGCCGAGGTGCAAAAAGACGCCCGCGAGCGCCCCGACCTGCGCATTGCGGCCCTGGGCGCCGGCTCCGACTACTCGCCCTACATCCAGCACCTGGGCATTCCGTCGATGAACGTGGGCTTTGGCGGCGAGGGCGAAGGCGGCGAGTACCACTCGATTTATGATTCGTTTGATGACTTCGTGCGTTTCAAGGACCCCACGTTTGCCTACGGGGTAGCGCTGGCCCAAACAATGGGCCGCTGCGCCCTGCGCCTGGCTGATGCCGACGTGCTGCCCTTTGAGTTTCAAAACCTTTCGAACACCGTGGGCAAATACGGCACCGAGGTCAAGAAGCTGACCGATGATATGCGCACCGAAACTGAGCGCCAAACCAAGCTGCTGGCCGAAAAGCGCTACGAAGCCGCGTCGAACCCCGACCACCCCCTGCT
The DNA here is from genome assembly GCF_009755225.1 of Hymenobacter ginkgonis. Classification (GTDB taxonomy): domain Bacteria; phylum Bacteroidota; class Bacteroidia; order Cytophagales; family Hymenobacteraceae; genus Hymenobacter; species Hymenobacter ginkgonis. Next base: position 337,412 of record NZ_WQKZ01000002.1, on the reverse strand, counting down.
ACCCCCTAAAGCCCAGGACGCGGTGCCGCGCCTCGATTTTGCGCCGCTCGACCAGGCCCTGCTCAAGCTCGAGCAAAGCGCCCAAGCCTATGCCCAGGCCCGCAAGGCCAACGCTACCCCCCTCGCCGCCAGCCGCCAAAAGGCGCTCGACCAGCTGCTCTACCAGGCTGAGCAACAGCTGTTGAGCGCTGAGGGCTTGCCCCGCCGGCCCTGGTACCGGCACCAGCTCTACGCGCCGGGCTTCTACACCGGCTACGGCGTCAAAACCATGCCCGGCATCCGCGAGGCGATAGAAGAGCGCAAGTGGCCCGAAGCTACCGAGCAGATTAAGCGCACCGCCGCGGCCCTGGAGCGGCTAGCGGGCCAAGTGAACCGAGCCGCCGCCGTGGCTGGGCCGGCCGCGTTGTGAGGCTGCAAAACCGGCCGGCCTTACTTAATAGGCTCGCACTAATCGAGTAGTAAAGTCTCTCAACAACAAAGTATTATGAAGAAAACTAGCCTTGTTTTACTGGGTTGCTGGGCAGCCCAGGCAGCCAGCGCCCAGCAGGGCCCCGAGCCGGTGAAGGTTACGGATATGTTGAAAATTCAACAGGTCGGCAACATCACCCTGACGCGTGATGGGCGCAAGGCGGCCTTCAGCGTGTTGAGCGTGGAGCCCGACGAGAAGAACAAAGCCGATTACAAAAACGTGAGCCAAATCTACCAGCTTGGCACGGAGGCTGGAGCGAGCCCGCGGCAACTCACCTCGGCCAAGGAAGGCGCCAGCCAGCCGGCCTGGAGCCCCGACGGGCGGCAACTAGCCTTCGTGCGGACTGTGGAGGAGAAGCCGCAGGTATTTGTGCTAGCCGCCGACGGTGGCGAGGCCCGCCAGCTGACGCGCTTCAAGTTTGGCGCCACCGGCCCCAAGTGGTCGCCAGATGGCCGGCAGGTGCTATTTGCGGCCGCCATTCCGCTGCGCGAGCTGCTGCGCGACTCGGTGCTGAACGCCACGCAAGCCCTACCCCAGTGGTCGTTCGAGAAGCCCGGTTTTAGCAAGAATAGCCTGCTCGGCAGCGCCAAGCCCAATGCCAATGGCAGCTTGGCCGAAATACGCGCCTACCTCGACAAAGACGAGGTGGATAAGAAAGCCAAGGTGCTTGATAACCTCAATTTTCAGGATGAAAAAGAGGTGTCTACGGAGCAGAGCTTTACGCAGCTTTTCCTGCTTAGCGCCACCGACCCCGCGGCCAAGCCGGTAGCCGTTACCCGCGGGTTCTATCGCTTCGCGCAGGCCGATTTCACGCCCGACGGCCAGCACTTGCTGCTGCTCGCCGCCATCGACTCGCTGCGCCACCCCGACCGGGCGCTGGAAAATGGCATCTACCTGGCCGACCGCGATGGCCGCCACCCGCGCCGCCTGCTGGGGCAGGATAGCACCGTGTACTCGACCCCAAAGGTGTCAAACTCGGGCAAGTGGCTGGCCTTTCAGCAGTCGCCCACGTGGCGCGTGGCCGTGCCCACGCTGGCCATCATGCCGCTGAGCGGCAGCGCTAAAGACATCATTACCATTCCTTTCGACCGCAGCAAAGGTAGCCTGGCCTGGAGCAGCGACGACAAGTACCTGTACTTCACGGCGCAGGCCAATGGCGGCGTGCCGCTCTACCGCGTCAACATCAGCACCCGTAAGGTCGAAAAGCTTTCGGCCGCTGATACCGGTATTTTGAGTTTCGACGTGGCCCGCGATAAGGTGGTGTACGCCCAAACCGGCGTCCTCAATCCCTCCGATTTGTACGTGGCCGATGCTGGGCTGCGCAAGGTGCAGCGCGCCGGCACCTTCAACGACTGGGTGAAAACCCGCCGGCTGTCCTTGCCCGAAAAGCACAGCTTTGTGAACGACAAAGGCCTCACGGTGGAGTACTGGGTGATGAAGCCCACCGCCTACCAGGCCGGACAGAAGTACCCGGTGGTGCTCGATATTCACGGTGGCCCCACGGCTATGTGGGGGCCGGGCGAGGCCAGCATGTGGCACGAGTTTCAGTATTTCGCTAGCCAGGGCTACGGCGTGGTGTACAGCAACCCGCGTGGTTCGGGCGGCTACGGCCAGCAGTTCTTGCGGGCCAACATCCAGGATTGGGGCACCGGCCCGAGCCGTGACGTGCTCACGGCCCTCGACAAAACGGTGGCCGAAGGCTGGGCCGACCCCCAGAAGCTCACCGTCACGGGCGGCTCCTACGCGGGCTACCTCGTGGCCTGGATTATTAGCCACGACCACCGCTTTCAGGCGGCCTGCTCGCAGCGGGGCGTGTATGACCTGGCCACGTTTTTTGGCGAGGGCAACGCCTGGCACCTCGTGCCCGACTACTTTGGTGGCTACCCCTGGCAGCCGGCGGTGCGCAGCGTGCTCACCCGCGAGTCGCCGATTACCTACGTCGAAAATATCACTACCCCCTACATCATCTTCCACGGCGAAAACGACCGCCGCACCGGCTTTGTGCAGGGCGAAATGATGTACCGCAGCCTCAAAGTGCTGGGCCGCCCCGTGGAGTACGTGCGCCACCCCGGCGGCACCCACGAGCTGACCCGCTCGGGCGACAACCGCCAGCGCATCGACCAAATGCTGCGCACCTACGAGTTTTTTGAGCGCTATATCCACACCAAGGGGGTCGCCGCGCAGTAGCGTTTTTAGTCAGAATTTGGCATGAAGAACGTCCTGCTGAGCTTGCCGAAGCATCTTGCTTGCGCCAATTGAGTCACTAGCTCAACAACGCAAGCAAGATGCTTCGGCAAGCTCAGCAGGACGTTCTGTTTGATTTAAATTATATTCTCTGCCCCATGAAAAAATGTTTTCCTACCCGTCTGCTGTCACTCGCGCTGCTTGGTGGCGCGCTGCTGGCTGGTTGCAGCCAGTCGCAAACCCCCGCTACTACCGACGCCACGGCGCCTAGCACCACTATGCCGGCCAATTACTTCCCCGCGCCCGAAACCGGCGTGAAAACAGGCGGCGTGCAGGTTATTCCCATCACTACCCCCAAGGGGAAATTCAACGTCTGGACCAAGCGCTTCGGCAACAACCCCAAGATTAAAGTGCTGTTGCTCAATGGTGGGCCGGGGGCCACGCACGAGTATTTCGAGTGCATGGAGAGCTTCCTGCCGCAGGAGGGGGTAGAGTTTATTTACTACGACCAGCTCGGCTGCGGCAACTCCGACAACCCTAAAGACACGGCCATGTGGAGCCTGCCGCGCTACGTGGAAGAAGTAGAACAAGTGCGCCAGGCCTTGAAGCTGGACAAGAATAACTTCTACCTGCTGGGTCACTCCTGGGGTGGCATCCTGGCGGCCGAGTACGCCTTTAAGTACCAGCAACACCTCAAAGGTCTCATCATTAGTAACATGATGATGAGCTGCCCCGCCTACGGCAAGTACGCCGACGAGGTGCTGGCCAAGCAGATGAAGCCCGAGGTGCTAGCCGAAATCCGGGCCATTGAGGCCAAAAAAGACTTCAGCAACCCGCGCTACATGGGCCTGCTCGAGCCCAATTTTTACGCCGAGCACCTGTGCCGCATCGTGCCCAACCCAGAGCCCGTGACTCGCGCCATGAGCAAGATTAACCAGTCGCTTTACGTGACGATGCAGGGCCCCAGCGAGTTCGGTATTTCGGGCAAGCTCACCACCTGGGACCGCACCAAAGACCTGCCCCAACTCACGGTGCCTGTGCTAAGCATTGGGGGCAAATACGACACCATGGACCCCGCCCACATGGCCTGGATTGCCACCCAGGTTAAGAATGGCAACTCGCTCATCTGCCCCAACGGCAGCCACATGAGCATGTACGACGACCAGCAAACCTATATGAAAGGCTTCCTCACCTTCCTTAAATCGGTAGACGATGGCTCGTTCAAACCCGGTACGAAGCTTTGAATGGGTAATAGTTAATTGATTAGTGGTCAGTGGTTAATAAAGTGCTCATTAACCATTGACCACTAATCAATTAACCATTTAAAATGGTACGGCTATTTCCACGGCCTGCGCTGCGCGCCGCCCACCACTGACGCCTGGTACCCAGGCTGGCCCGTCGCACACGAGGCGCTGGGCTTCGGCATCGTAGTCGTCGCGTAGGCCGCGCAATACGTTGATTTTTTGAATCTTGCCATCGGGGCCGATGGTTAGCTGGAGCCGCACCGTGCCCGACAAGGGGCGGTCGGGCGCTTCGGGCACAAACTCGGCGGCTGCGCGCCGCAGCTTGTCGCGTAGGGCCGTGTAGCCACCCACGGGGGCCGGTGCCAGCGCAGGCATGGCCGGCATAGCACCGGCACGTACCCGCGCAGCCTCGGGAGCGATAGCCAGCTTGGCTGCAGTTGCTACGGCGGCTTTGCTAGCCAGCCCCGCCGTATCGGGGGGGGTAAGGGCGGCCGTAGTAGCCGCAGGCGCATCGGCAGCAACGGGGGAGGGTGTACCCGCGGCCAGCGGGGCAGCCGCGGTAGCGGGGGCAGCGTGAGGCTGGCTACTGCCCGCACGCCGGTGCTGGTGCCCAGTTCGGGCCATCGGCCGTGCAGCCGGCATGGGGGGCTGCGGGGGCAAGGGGGGGGTAGGGGCCGCGGCAGAAGCTGCCGGGGCAGCCGACGGTGCCGCCAACGAAGCTGGCGGCGCTGGCCTCACCTCTGCCACGGGTGCGGGGCCAACTGTGGCGGGGTGCCGCTGCTGCCACGTCCACCAGCCACCGGCTACCAGGCCCAAAATCAGCGTGGCGGCGGCCGCCAGCTGGGGTGCCAGCCAGCGGTGTGGCTGCTTACTGGTGGCTTGCCGGGCCGGGGCGGCTTGCTGCTGCACGCGCTTGCGCAGGCGCTGTTGCAACTGAGCCAGGGCTTGGTCGGTGGTCGCGGCGGGTGTTTGGAGCAAGCCTTCGAGCGCGTCGGCGCAGCGCGAGCAGGCCAGAGTGTGGGCCTCTACCCGGTGCTGGGCGGCGGGCGCCAGTGTACCCGCCGCATACTGGCGCAGCAGCGCCACCGGCAGGTGCGGGCCGGCCGGGGCAGTAGCATTCAGTAGGGGGTTGGCGGGCAGCATGTTGTAGGTTGTAGAATATGAATTGAAAAGTACTGGTTTGGGAGGCGGAGCCAGGGTATTCGTTAAGATGAAATACACAACGGTAGGCGAGTACCTAGCGGGGGTAGGGGCCAGCAACCTACTACGTGTTCATTCCTCGCTTTTCATTCGCAACTCTTTACTCAGCGTTCGCTTAAGCATGCGGCGGCCGTTTTGCAGGTGGCTTTTAACTAGGTTGAGGGCCAGGCCAGTGGCAGCTACAATTTCCTGATACGATTTTTCTTCCAAGTAAAATAATTCGAGGCAGCGGCGCTGCTCAGGGGGTAGCTGGCTGAGGGCCAACTCCAGGGCTTGCAAGTCGGCTTCGTGCTGGCGGGCTTCGTCGGCTTCGGCGCCGGCATCGGGCAGATGCCGGGCGGCAGCGTTTTCCACATCGGCAGCGTCGGGCAGCAGCAGCAGCGGGCCGCCGCTGGCGGTGCCGCGCTGGCGGGCGCGCAGCTCCATGAGGCAATAGTTGCGGGCAGTGGCATAGAGCCAAGCCGAAAAATTGTCGGGCACGTGGGTGCGCAGCTTCATGACTAGCTGCTCAAACAGCTGCATAGTCGCGTCCTGGGCATCCTCATCGGGCGGGGCCAGGTAGCGGCGGCACACCGCAAACACATCGGGCAGGTGCCGCTCGTAGAGCACGCCGAGGTCGGCTACGTCGCCGCCCTGGCGGTAGCGGGCCAGCACTTCCTGGTCGGAGAGGGCGGCAGCAGAAACGACGGGAACGCGGCGGCGAAACAACACGGCCACAAAATACGCCCGCCCGGCGCTAGCGCCCACAAAAAAAGCCCGCGCCAGGGGGCGCGGGCTTTCAAGCAGGCGGGGAAGAGTTACTTCTTAACGGCTTCTTTCAGGTTGGCTTTCGTTTCGGCGGCCGACTTCGAGGCGGCGTCGCCTACGGCATCCATGCGGCGGCCAGCGGCATCCATTTTGGCGTCCATCTTAGCACCGGCTTCGTTGGCGTTGGCCTTGGCGCGGTCGGCAGCGGCATCCATTTTGTCGCCAGCAGCGTCCATTTTGGCGTCGATTTTGTTGCCAGCGGCATCCATTTTAGCGCCCATCTTGTCGCCGGCGGCGTCCATCTTGGCATCCATTTTCGCACCTACCGAATCCGCGTTCGGGGTGGTTACCTCGGTCGTAGTCGTGGTGGTGCCGTCGGCATTGGTGGTTTTCGACGTGTCGGTCGAGCAAGCGGTGAAGCTAAGAGCAATGGCGGCAGCGCACAGCGTTTGCAGAGAGAATTTCATGGCAGGAGAAAAGTAGAAACGGTGAGATTGTGTACCTTAATTGTGCACCAGCCCAAAAGGTAACCTTAGGAGCAAGGCCGCTAACTAACTTTTTTGCAGCGAGCTAAGTATAGCCAGCTAACTTACCCTACCCCCCGTCATGGATTCTACCGCCGCCACCCCCCACACCCCCCCTACCCCCGAGATTCAGCTGAACATCAGCGACGAGCAAAACACGGCTTTACTGACCGATACGCTCAACCTGCTGGGCCAGGGCCTTCCCAACGCCGATGGCGCCACCGGCTTGCGCGAGCTAGAGCGCTGGGAGTCGGTACTAGCTGCCAGCGACCGCCCGGGCCTCGCCAAAATAAAGCAGGAAATCAAGCTCTTGCGCGAGATGCTGGGCTCGTCCGAAACCCAGGCCCACGAAGTGGCCGAAGTGCTGGCTAGCCTCGGCGCCGAAGCTGCCAAAGTGGGCGAAGAGTCGGCCAATGGTTACTCCGATTCGTTGCACAACCTAAGCCGGACGCTCATCAAGGCCGGCAACCTGCTTTCGCGCTAGCCGGTGCCTACCCCCTTGCTGGGCTTCATCGGCTAAAGAGAGGGTAGCGATTTTTTGGAATACAAAGCCCAGGTAGGGGCGGGCTAATAGCAATCATAACAGGTTGCTACCAGCCCGCCCTTACCTGGGCTTTTTGTGCGCCTAAGTGTCGCGGTATTAAGGTAGGGCGTTGATATTAAATTACTGATTATAAACGTATTATTCAATAAGTTCATTAAAAATTCATTAAAATGACAACCAACTATCCGACTGAAAGTTAAACGACCACGGAAACGCCTAGTAGCAGCCCAAGCTCTCGCAGAGCGCGCCTCCCACCCGCTGCCCAGCTGCACGCGCCGCGCCGATGTACGCCCGCTGCTCTTCCACTAACTAGCCAGGTGTACTGCCCTGGCCTGGATTGCTAACGGTTTGCTGTCCTGTTAATTATTGTTTGTTTATGAGTGCACATGTTGCTGGTAGCCTACCCCCCCCCACGCCTTGGCAGCGCCTTACGCGCTTGCTTGATACCGAGCGTAGTACCATTCGCTACATCGTTTTTTACGCCATCCTCACGGGCCTTATCAGCATGTCGCTGCCGCTGGGCACCCAGGCGGTTTTCAACCTCGTTTCGACGGGGGCAGTGTTTGGCTCTACCTACCTGCTAGTGGCGGTAGTGGTGGGCGGGGTGCTGCTGGGCGGCATTTTGCTGGTGGGCCAGATGACGCTCGTCGAGGCCATTGAGCAGCGCATTTTTGCCAAGGCGGCCATCGAGTACGCCTACCGGTTGCCGCGCATCAAGGCCGAGGCCCTGCACGACCAGAACCCGGCGGAGTTGGTGAACCGCTTTTTTGATGTGCTGACTATCCAGAAGGGCCTGACGAAGCTGCTGGTAGACGTCATGTTTGCGGTGCTGCAAATCTTGATGGGCGTTATTATTCTGGCTTTTTACCACCCCATTTTTATCGGGTTTGGCTTGTTTACCATCGTGGCGCTGGGGCTTTTATACATGCTCAACTACCGGCAGGCGCTGCACACGAGCATCGAAGAATCGGCGTATAAATACGAGTTGGTGGCCTGGCTCGAAAACGTGGCTGGCCGCCTCGACGAGGTGCGCGGCAACCCCAACGAGCAGCACCAAGCCCTGACCCGCACCGACGAGCTGACCTCGGAGTACTTGCACGCCCGCAACGCCCACTTTCGGGTACTAAAACTGTACTACGGCTACGCGGTGGCGCTGCGCACCATCCTCACGGCGGGTCTGCTGATAGCGGGTACGCTCTTCGTGGTGTCGCGCCAGATGACGCTGGGCCAGTTTGTGGCTGCCGAGGTGATTATTGTGCTCATTAGCAGCTCAATTGAGAAGCTGATGACGAGCATCAACACCATTTTTGACGTGCTAACGGGCGTAGAAAAAGTAGCCGCTTTGACCGACCTGCCCCTCGACCAGCACCAGAATTCTCTGCAAAATGCTTAACCTTTCTAACCAAAACGTCGCCGAGGAGGTGTGGGAACGGGTGCCCCGGCAGTCGCGCCCCGAGCTGCTGCGCACCTACGCCAGCCGCAAGTTGGGCCGCATCCTGGCGGTGATTGGCCTCGCGTTCCTCGTTATTCTGTTCTTGCCCTGGCGCCAGACGATTTACGGCACCGGCACGCTCACGGCCCTTACCCCCCAAGACCGGCCCCAGACGGTGCAAAACCAGATTGCGGGCCGCATCGAGCACTGGAATGTGCGCGAGGGCCAGCTGGTGCACCGCGGCGATACGCTGCTGACCATCTCCGAAATCAAAGACGAATACTTCGACCCTAACCTGCCCGAGCGCCTGCGCGAGCAGCTGGCCGCCAAGCGCGGCAACGTGGCCGCCAACGTAGCCAAGATAGCCGCCACCGACCAGCAGCTCACCGCCCTGCGCACCACGCTGGAAGTGCAATTGGAGTCGGCCCGCAATAAGGTAGAGCAGGCGCAAAATTACCTCAACAGCGACCGGGCCGACCTAGTGGCAGTCAGTAACTTCTACGAAACGGCCAAAGCCCGCTTAGCCCGCTACGAGGAAGGCTACAAAAACGGCCTTTTTTCGCTTACCGACATTGAAACCCGGCGCCTCAAACTCCAGGAAGACCTTGCTAAAGTAACCTCGCAGCGCAACAAAGTAGCCAGCAGCATCCAGAGCCTGGCCAACGCGCGCATCGAGCTCGCCAACCTGCGCGCCAAGTACAGCCAGGACCTGGCCAAAACAATGTCGGACCGCAGCTCGGCCGTGTCGAGCCGGGCCAGTTCGGAGGGCGAAGTTTCCTCGCTGCGCAACAAAATCAGCAACGTGGCCATGCGCCGTAGCCTATACGTGGTGCGCGCGCCCCAAACCGGCTACATCGTGCGCGCCCTCAAGGCGGGCATCGGCGAGACTATCAAGGAAGGCGAGTCCATTGCCACGCTCCAGCCCGAGGCGCCGCTGCTGGCCGCCGAAATGTACGTGCGGGCCATGGACGTGCCGCTCATTCAGCGGGGGCGCACGGTGCGCATTCAGTTCGATGGCTGGCCGGCCATTCAGTTTTCGGGCTGGCCCTCGGCGGCCGTGGGCACGTTTGGCGGCTTCGTAACCGTGATTGACGTGGTGAGCAGCGTGGGCGGCAAGTACCGCCTGCTGGTGCGCCCTACCCAGCCGCAGCCCGGCGACCAGCCCTGGCCTAAGCAGCTGCGCCTGGGCTCGGGCGTGCAGGGCTGGGTAATCCTCGACTCGGTGCCCGTGTGGTACGAAATCTGGCGGCAGCTCAACGGCTTCCCGCCCTCACTCAGCACCGAACCCGGCGACGCCCCCGTGAAGGAAGACAAGGAGAAAGCCAAGTAGCCTATGTATTCGTTCGCGTTTAGTTTTAGAAGCCTACCCCCCTCCGTGCGGGGTAGGGCGCGGGGCTGGCTGCTGGTGCTGGCCTTGCTGGCTGGCTTCGGGCACTCAGCCCTGGCCCAGACCCCGCAGCTGCCGGCCCGCAAGTCGGGGCTGGAGCGCGCGCCGCTCCAAACCGAGCAGCTGGCCGAGGTGCAGCCCGCCGATACGGCCAAGGTGTTTTCGCTGCAAGATTTGGCCGACCTGGTATTTGCCAATCACCCGATTGTGAAGCAGGCCGCCCTGCTCAGCGACGAGGCGCGCAGCCAAGTGCTGCAAGCCCGCGGCGGTTTCGACCCCAAGCTGGGCTCCGATTTTCACCGCAAGCAGTTTGGCGGCACCGACTACTATAATAATTGGGGCAACGAGCTAAAGGTGCCCCTGTGGCCCGGTGGCATCGACCTTAAGGCCAGCTACGACCGCGCCGTGGGCACCTACGTCAACCCCGAATCTCACACGCCCTCCAGGGGTTTGGCGGGGGTAGGGCTGTCGATTCCTATCGGCCAGGGCCTGCTCATTGATGCGCGGCGCAGCACGTTGCGCCAAGCCCAAATTATGCAGGCCGCCGCCGAGGCCGACCGCGTAAAGCAAATAAACGAGGTGTGGCTGCAAGCGGCCAAGGACTACTGGAACTGGTACTACACCTTTCAGCAAAGCCAGCTTATCCGGGAGGGCATTGCGCTTGCCAACCGGCGCTTTCAGGCCACCGCCCGCCGTGCCCAAATTGGCGACCAAGCACCCGTCGACTCGGTGGAAGCCCAGATAACGGTGCAGGACCGCCAAGTGCAGGCCGAGCAGCTGCAAGTAGACTTGCAAAACGCGCGCCTCGTACTTTCTAACCACCTCTGGAACAAGAACAACCAGCCCGTGGAATTGCCCACCTACGCCGCTCCGCAGCTGCCCGTGCGCGACACCGTGCGCCGGGCCGAGCTGCTGCGCCTCACCGAGCTAGCCGCCGCCAGCCACCCCACGCTGCTGAAGCTGGGGGCCAAAAGCCGCCAGCTTGGCGTGGAGGAGCGCTACCGCCGCGAGCTGCTTAAGCCCAAGCTCAACGTGAGCGGCACGCTCATCAGCCAGGGCGATTTTTACCGCAGCGAAGTGCCAGGGTACTACGATTTTGGCTGGAATAACCACAAGGTGGGCGTCGATTTTGCCTTCCCACTTTTCCTGCGGGCCGAGCGTGGCAAGCTCCAGTACACGCGCATTCAGCTCAAGGAAAACGCCCTGGAGCAGCAGCAAAGCCAGCGCACCATCGTCACGCAGGTGAATACGGTGTATAATACCCTCAAGGCCTACGAGCGCCAGCTCGTGCTGCAAGCTCAAACCATTGCGAACCAGCGCATTCTATTGCGCTCTGAGCTGCAAAAATTCGAGTTGGGCGAAAGCACCATCTTCCTCATCAACGCCCGCGAAACCAAGCTCATCGACCTCCGCATCAAGCAAGAAAGCCTGCGCGCCAGCTACGAAAAATCGCGCGCCGAGCTTTATTACTATGCCGGCAGCCGCTCGGTGGGCCCGCCGCCTACCCTGCCTTAAGCCGCCGGGCCCGACCTTTGCGACCGCTCTTCGCGCCGCTTATGATTACGCTCTACGACCCTTTTGAGGGAATGCAGTTTGGCCCCGGCCGCTGCTTTCTCACCGGCCAGCCCGTTGGCTCCGCCGATACCGTGCCGGTTTTTGCCGAGTGGCTGCAAGCCGCCTACGGCCTCGCCGACCGCCCCGTTTACCTGCTCGACCAGAGCCAGACCACCTACGCCGCCCTGCGCCTGCCGCTGGCCCCCGCGCTGCGCCCGCGCCTAGCCGCGCTGGAGGCCGAGGTGCAGGCGGCTGTGCTGGCCGGCCCCGCCGCCCTGCGCGCCCTACCCCCCGCCCGGCTATGGCAGTGGCTGGCCAAGATGTTCTACGGCATTTTCGCCACCGAGCTGGTGCAGCAGCAAGCGCCGCTCATCATGCCTCAATATCCGCTGGCCGAGAATGCGCAGTTGCTTCAGCGGTTTCGGGCATTTTTTCAGTTGCTGCAAGGCTTGCGCGTGCCCACCGACTACGCCGATTTTGTGCCCGGCTCGGTGTTTGTGCTCGAAGCCGATGCGCAGTACGAGGCGCCCGCTTTTGAATACGACGACGACCTGAATACGCTGGTTTTCAGCATCAAGCTGGGTCAGTCGGTGCTGGTGGCTACGCTAGTAGATATTGGCTTCATCGGCCAGGCTATGCGCCAAGTATATACCGATGCCCAGCGCCCGCTGCATCCCGCGCAGGTGGCCGAGTTCAAGGCCCGCGCCTACTACGCCGCCTACCTGCTGGCGGCGGTGCCCGACATTTACCCCCGCCGCCCTACCCCCGCCGATGCGCCCGAGGCCGAACTAGTGCTGGATGCCCTGGTAGATGACGTAACGGCCACCATTTTCAACCCTTGGGACAACCTGGCCTACGCCCACACGCTTACCGGCTTGTGGCCGCGCTGGGGCCTTACCGAGGCCCTGATTTTGCGCAACCCGTTTCAGCCCCTAAGCTTGCTGTATGATGCGGCCGGCCAGCCCCAGCCGGCGGCGGCGGCGGCCGAGCAGCTAGCCGTGCTGGCTTACAGCGCCTAGCTCGCCGCGGGGCTTATGCCAGCTAAATAAGTAAGCTCAGCCAAACGGATACCCCCTGCCGCCCGTATGCCAAACCCCGGCCCGCCTTGCGGAGCCGGGGTTTTTGTTTCATTCCCACTCTCCTTTATGCGTTTTCCTTTTCCATTTTCTGCGGCTGCTCCGGCGGCTATGGTGGCCACCGGCTTGCTGCTGGCAGCCTGCAACTCGGGCACTTCTACCGCCGACCAGCCGCGCGGCACCATCCCGGCCGATTCTACGGCGGCCCACGTGCCAGCGCCCGTTCCGGCCAATTCGCCGCTCACTATCGTGGCCGAAATCAACTCGCCGCAGATAACGGGCGTGGCCGTGGCGCCGGGCGGCAAAATCTTTGCCTTCTCGCCGCGCTGGGATTATAACCCTACCTTCCCCGTAGCGCTGGTGGGCGCCAACAATACCCTCACTGCCTACCCCGATGCTGGCTGGTGTACCTGGAACGACTCGGTGAAAACGGAGCCGCAAAAGCACTGGATTTCGCCCCAGGCCGGCTACGTCGATACCCAGGGCATGCTGTGGATAGTAGACCCCGCCTCGCCTGGCCTCAAGTATACGGTAGCGGGCGGCCCCAAACTGGTTAAAACCGACCCCAAAACCAGCAAGGTGGTGCAAACCATTGCCATTCCGGAGAGCGTAGCCCCGCGCAAGTCGTACCTCAACGACGTGCGGATTGACCTTCAAAATAACTACGCCTACCTTACCGAGTCGGGCACGGGCTCACTGGTGGTAGTCGACTTGAAAACCGGCCAGTCGCGCGGCCTACTCAAGCAGCATACCTCTACACTGCCTACGCCGGGCTTTATTACCAAGGCTCAGGGCCACGCCCTCATCGACCCCATGGGCAAACCCGGCTCCTTCAAAGCCGACGGTATCGCGCTGAGCACCGACAACCAATACCTATACTACCGCGCCCTCTCGGGCCACTCGCTCTACCGCATCAAAACTGCCGTGCTGCGCAACGCTGCTCTGAGCCCCGCCCAAGTATCGGCCGCCGTAGAGAAGCTCGCCGATGCCCCCGCCTGCGATGGCATGGAGCTCGACAGCAAAAATAACCTCTACCTCACAGGCTTCGAAAATGGCGAAATCTTGCGCCGCACCCCCGAGGGTAAAATAGAGACCTTGGTGAAAGAAGCCCGCCTCGAATGGCCCGATACCTTCGCCTGGGACCCCGATGGCAAAAGCATCTACTTCACGGTGTCGGAGCTTGATAAAACGCCCAATTGGAACAAGGGGGTAGGCCAAGCCCACGAGCCCTTCCGCATCTACAAAATGGCGCTTGCTAAGTAACTAGTAGACGGTTCATTAGCAAACCAGTCCCGTTGGGGCTGTTTCCTGGCTGGCCTTGCGCTCCTCGTGAGCCTGGGGCCAGCCAGTTTTTTGCGGCGCTGGTCTAGCGCTGGAGAATAGGCAACGTTCGGATTGGCAACGGCCAGCTGAATTTTAACGTCCGGCGTAAAAATGTCGAATTTTTCGGTGGGATGCGTCAGAATATCAATGCAATGGCGATGGCGCTTGTGCATGGTATCGTGCACGGTATACACGCCATCTAGCTGCGGCGAAAGGCCTCGCACCCGCACTTTATCGCCGTACTGAAACTTGCCGCCCCAACGTGCCAGCAAGTCTTGTGAGAGCGCCATCCAGCGCGTTTTGCTGCTGTAGCGGCGCTGGATGCGCGAATTATCAGCCGTCACGAAGGGCTCGTCATCTGTTTGCGCCACCACAGCCTGGTAAGCAGTTGCCGTGACGGTATAGATGGGGGTATGTGCTACCCGTGTCACATGGCGGTACTGCCGGGTTCGCCGCTGGTGATGCTTGGTACCTTCCACCGAAAAAAAAGTGGCCAAGCGATGGGTTTTTAGACCCGATTTGGCGTGATTTGGTGCAGCGTACAGGGCTACAGTAGCCAGCATGACGCCGATAATAATTCGAGCATTATCCATCAGAAAAGGATTGGTTTGACCGCCAAACTGGCCCGACGGCTTAAGCACTACTTTAACCTGCCGAAATGGTAGGAAGTGTTTAACAATGAGCAAGATATATTAGTTGCCTGAAATAAATTATCCTATCTAATAAGCCTGTTACACAATTTGGTGATGATTTTTCTTGGAAAAAGTATATCATTTATTTCCCATCAAGGGCTTATCAGCAGTGGTAATTTTTGGCTGCATATAGCTGGGGTTAGCACTGGCTATGGCCCTACCTAGCCAGCTAGCAGGCGGCGTCTACCTGAATTTCGTTAAATTGGCCACCGGAGAAAGAAGTAGGTTTTGCTGGTAGTAAGCAATTGGCTGAATACCAGCGAAATTTGCATAACCGAATGTAGGTTTCGCGTTTATTGCCAGCTACTTTACTTTTGTATTGAACTTAGTCGACCTTTCAAATTCCCGCCATGGATACCTATTCCTATATCGCCAACGCCGACGCAGCGGCTATCGAAACGCTCTATGAGGCGTACCGACAAAACCCCGAATCGGTCGATTTTGGCTGGCGTAAGTTTTTTGAGGGGTTCGACTTCTCCCAGCAGTTTCCGGAAGGCGCGCCCGTAGTGCCGGTTGCCAACGGCAATGGCACCACGCCTAAAGTGGCCCCTACCCCCTCGCCCGGCCCCGTACCGCAGCCCGACGACTACGGTGTGCTCACCACCGCTGCTTCTACTAATAACGCTCCGGGCCTGGCCCAGGGAGAAGTAGCCAGCAACAAGGAAACGGCAGTGCGCAACCTGATTCAGGCTTTCCGCAGCCGCGGCCATCTACGCGCCAAAACCAACCCCGTGCGCGAGCGCAAAGACCGCAAAGAGCGCCTAGATTTGGCTGATTTCGGCTTGAGCGACAGCGACCTCGATACCAAATTTCGCCAAGGCGAAGACCTTGGCTTGGGCCAGGGCGCCACGCTGCGCGAAATTGTGGCGGCGCTCACAAGTATTTATGCTGGCACCGTCGGCTTTGAGTACACTTACATCCGCGACCCGCAGGTGCTGGACTGGTTTCAACAGAAAACAGAGCACGACGCGCTGGCCTTCAACCCCGATGGCGAGTACAAGAAGCGGATTCTGAAGAAGTTGAACGAGGCGGTAGTATTCGAGAACTTCTTGCACACCAAGTTCTTGGGGCAGAAGCGCTTCTCACTTGAAGGCGGCGAAACGACTATTCCGGCGCTTGATGCCATTATCAACCGGGGTGCCGAGCTAGGCGTGAAAGAGGTAATGATTGGCATGGCCCACCGCGGCCGCCTAAACGTGCTCGCCAACATCATGGGCAAGACCTATGAGCAGATTTTCAGCGAGTTCGAAGGCACTGCCACGCCCGACCTCACGATGGGCGACGGCGACGTGAAGTACCACATGGGCTACTCGTCGGAGGTAGAAGCTATTAATGGTCAGAAAGTTAACCTGAAGCTGGCTCCCAACCCTTCGCACTTGGAGGCGGTGAACCCAGTGGTCGAAGGCTTTGTGCGAGCTAAGATTGAGCACCAGTACGGCGGCGACTACCACCAGATTTTGCCCATTCTCATCCACGGCGATGCGGCCTTGGCTGGCCAGGGCATTGGCTACGAGGTGACGCAGATGTCGCAGCTCGAAGGCTACAAAACGGGTGGCACCATTCACTTTGTGATTAATAACCAAGTTGGTTTCACGACGGACTTTGAGGACGCGCGCTCGTCTATCTACAGCACTGACCTAGCCAAGATTATCGACGCACCGGTGATTCACGTCAACGGCGACGACCCCGAGGCGGTGGTATTCGCAGTGCGGCTGGCTACCGAGTACCGGCAGCAGTTTCACGCCGATATCTTTATTGATATGGTGTGCTACCGCCGCCACGGCCACAACGAGTCGGACGAGCCCAAATTCACCCAGCCAACGCTTTACAACGTCATCTCGAAGCACCCCAACCCGCGCGAGGTGTACAACGCGCGCCTCGTGCAACGCGGCGACGTAGATGCTGAGCTAGCGGCCCAGATGGACAAGGAGTTTCGCGATATGCTGCAAGCCCGCCTCGACCAGGTGAAGCAGCAGCCACTTCCTTATAAGTACCAGGCCCTCGAAAACGAGTGGCGTACGCTGCGCCGTAGCACCAACGAAGACTTCGACCAGTCGCCCGAAACCGGCATTTCAGCCGAAGTTATCGAGCGCGTGGCGCAGGCTCTGACCACAATTCCGGACAATTTCCGGCCTATCAAGCAGATTGATAACCTGCTGAAGGAGCGCCGTAAAATGTTTTATGAGACGCGCACGCTCAACTGGGCGGCCGGCGAGCTGCTAGCCTACGGCTCGCTGCTGACCGAAAACCACATTGTGCGCGTGAGTGGGCAGGATGTGCAGCGGGGCACGTTCTCGCACCGCCACGCAGTGCTGCACGATGCCGAGACTTCCGCGCCGTATAACTCGTTGAACCACATTGCGGGCGAGCATGAAAAGCTGAGCATTTACAACTCGCTGCTGAGCGAGTATGCCGTGCTGGGCTTCGAGTTTGGCTACGGCATGGCCAACCCAACGGCACTAGTAGTGTGGGAAGCACAATTTGGCGACTTTGCCAACGGCGCGCAGACCATGATTGACCAGTTTGTGGTGAGCAGCGAGAGCAAGTGGCAGCGCATGAACGGCCTCGTGATGCTGCTACCCCACGGCTACGAAGGCCAGGGCCCCGAGCACTCCAACGCCCGCCCCGAGCGCTTCCTGCAATTGGCAGCCGAGAACAATATTGTGGTAGCCAACATTACTACCCCCGCCAACTTCTTCCACGCCCTGCGCCGGCAGCTCACGTGGAGCTTCCGCAAGCCGCTGGTGGTGATGTCGCCCAAGTCGATGCTGCGCAACCCGCTGTGCGTGTCGCCGGTAGAGGACTTCACCAGCGGCCGTTTCCAAGAAGTGCTGGGCGACAGCTTTGCGGATGCTAAGAAGGTGAAGCGCGTGCTGCTGTGCTCGGGCAAGGTGTACTACGACTTGCTCGACGAGCAGCAGAAATCGGACCGCAAGGATGTCGCCATCGTGCGGATGGAGCAGCTGCATCCCTTCCCCAAAAAGCAGCTCGATGCCGAGCTAGCCAAGTATCCGAAAGCCAAAATCTACTGGGTTCAGGAAGAGCCGGAGAACATGGGCTATTGGAACTACATGGTGCGCTTCATGCGCCGCGAACTCGAAGACGTGGTAGCTCGCAAGCCTTCGGCTTCGCCCGCCACGGGCTACAACAAAGTGCACGTGAAGGAACAGAAGGAAATCGTGGGCCGCGCCTTCGACAAGCCCAAAGAAGCTGTGGCCGACGAACAAATTAAAGAAACTAACGCCGTCGCCAAGACGCTCGACTAGCCCTGTGATAACTGAAGAGCAAATTCAGGCTGTGGTGCGCCGCATCGTTGAAGGCTACGCGCCGGACAGGATAGTCCTGTTTGGCTCGTACGCCTACGGCGAGCCGACGGAGGACAGCGACCTGGATTTGCTCATCATTAAAGAGACTGCGGCGGCTAGACGAATTGAGCATGACTTAACCGTGCGCCACCTGCTGTGGGGAGGAGAAATGCCGCCAATGGACATTTTTATTCGAATTCCCCAGGAGGTGAGCGCCGCGGTAGCTCAGGTTTTTACCATAAAGGCCGAGGCAGTGCATAAAGGCCGAACTTTATATGCAGCAGCGTAGTAGCACGCCTGAGCAAGAGCGGGTAGCTATTCTGCTCCGAGCCGCTGACCGCGCTATAGAAACGGCAGAATTGATAGTGCAGCACACTCCACATCAATATGAAAGTGCCGGGTTCAGCTGCCAGCAAGCCGTTGAGAACTATACAAAGGCCGTACTAACAGCTTCTAGCTTGCCAGCACCGTTTATGCATGTCTTAGCTGAGTTACTCCAACCGCTTGGGCAGGCAGCAATTGTCTTTGTCGGGCCTTATGAACTGAGTGCTGCTACCATTTTGCAAGATTTTGCTGTAGAGCGGCGCCCCGGTACCGACGATGCACCGAGCTATACATCGGCCGACCTCTTAGCAATGGCGCATCATTTTCGTGATAATCTGCGCCCGGTAGCACAAGCCTTTTTAATTTAAGAAATACTTCAGACGCTTTCCCTCCACCCGTTGCCCATGCCCACCGAAATCAAAATTCCCGCCGTCGGCGAATCCATCACCGAAGTCACTATTGCTAAGTGGCTCAAAAAAGACGGCGAGGCCGTGAAGCGCGACGAAGTAATCGCCGAGCTGGAGTCGGACAAAGCCACGTTTGAGCTGCCCGCTGAAGCTGATGGCACCCTCAAAATCCGCGTGGCGGAAGGTGAGACGATTGGCATCGGCACGGTAATAGCCGAGCTCGATGGCGCGGGCGCCAGCAATGGCCAGGCCGCACCCGCTACGGCCCCTACCCCCGCTGCCGCTGCCGACCCCCTTACCCAGGGCGAGCAAAATCCTCAGGCCAGCGACCAGTCGGGCTACGGCGGCACGCCCGCCGACCGCCCCGACAGCGACCCCGCTACGCCCGGCGCCCCAGCCGCCGCGCCTACCCCCGCCGCGGGCGGTGGCGCCACGGTCGAAATGAAAATTCCCGCCGTCGGCGAGTCCATCACCGAGGTGACAGTGGCCAAATGGCTGAAGCCCGACGGGGCCCAAGTAAGCCGCGATGAGGTAATTGCCGAGCTAGAATCGGACAAAGCCACGTTTGAGCTACCCGCTGAGGGCAGCGGCATTCTGCGCCACGCCGTGCAGGAAGGCGAAACGATTAGTATTGGTGCCACCATCGCCCGTATTGAGGGGGGTAGTGGGGCAGCCGCAGCCACTCCAGCCGCTAGCGCACCCGTTGCGGCGGCTGCTCCGGTAGCTGCCGCCGCGCAGCCAGCCAGCAGCGCCAGCACTTACGCGACCGGTGTGCCCTCGCCGGCTGCGGGTAAGATTTTGGGTGAAAAAGGCATCAGTGCCACCGACGTGACGGGTTCGGGCCGCGATGGCCGCATCACGAAGGAGGATGCACAGAATGCCCAAGCCAAGCCCGCCGCGCCCGCGGCTACCCCCGTGGCGCTGGCCCCGGCCAGCAGCCCGGCTGCCCCTACCTCCGCCGCTACCGGCAACCGCGGCCAGCGCCGCGAGCGCATGAGCAACCTGCGCAAAACAGTGGCTCGCCGCTTAGTATCGGTGAAAAACGAGACGGCCATGCTTACCACCTTCAACGAGGTGAACATGCAGCCCATCATGGATTTGCGCACCAAATTCAAGGACAAGTTCAAGGAAAAGCATGGGGTAGGGCTCGGCTTTATGTCATTCTTCACCCGCGCCGTGTGCGTGGCCCTGAAGGAGTGGCCCGCCGTGAATGCCCAACTCGACGGCAACGATATCGTGTATTCTGATTTCTGCGATATCAGTATTGCTGTATCGGCGCCTAAGGGCTTGGTAGTGCCGGTTATCCGCAACGCGGAGGAACTGTCTTTTGATGGGGTAGAGAAGGAAGTCGTGCGCCTCGCGGGCCTAGCCCGCGACAACAAGCTCACCATCGAGCAGATGACGGGCGGCACGTTTACTATCACCAACGGTGGTATTTTCGGCTCGATGATGAGCACGCCGATTATCAACGCGCCGCAGTCGGCCATTCTGGGGATGCACAACATCATTCAGCGTCCTGTAGCCGAGAATGGCCAAGTCGTGATTCGCCCCATGATGTACCTAGCCTTGAGCTACGACCACCGCATCATCGACGGCCGCGAGTCGGTGTCGTTCTTGGTGCGCGTGAAGGAGCTACTAGAAGACCCAACACGATTGCTGTTGGGGGTTTAACATATAGTATTGTATTATAACAAGGCCACTCCTTTTGGTAGTGGCCTTTTTTCATATATTTATAATAAGCTAAGTTATTGATTGACAATACTAAAAACATAATTGTTTCACGTAGTGCATAAAATTATTTTAAACAAGGCGTTTTAAGCAATAGTATCTTTGTAACCTTGGCTGGTCGTAATACTATTCTCATGAGCCGTTTTACTGTCCCGAATTGCCAGAATTGCCCTAGCCGGAAGGGGCCATTGCTGGGGTGCTGCCCCATGGAAGAACTGGAGTTTATCGCAACGAATAAATCTTCGCAATTTTACCAGAAGGGCCAGGCCATTTACCAGGAAGGCGCCGTAGCCCAGGGGCTGCACTGCGTACACCAGGGCAAGATTAAAGTAACCAAAACGAGCGGCGACCACAAAGAGCAGATTATGCGGTTGGTGCGGCATGGCGATGTGCTGGGCTTCCGGGCCCTGGTGATGGGCGACCGCTACTCCAACTCGGCGGTGGCCCTCGAAGACTGCGTGGTGTGCTTTGTGCCCCGGCCCGATTTTTTGCGGCTGGTGCAGTCCAACCTCCAATTTGCCAATTCGTTGATGCAATTGCTGGCCAGCTCCTTGGGCGAAGCCGAAGAGCGCATGATGCAGCTGGCCTACAAGCCCGTGCGCGAGCGCTTGGCCAAGGCGCTGCTACTGTTGCAGCGCACGTTTGCCGAAGAGCCCAACGCGGCACAGTTCAGCATCTCGCTCTCGCGTGAGGATGTGGCTTCGTTGGTGGGCACAGCCAAAGAAACGGTTAGCCGTCTGTTGTCAGATTTCAAAGATGCCGGCATTATAGCCACGAAAGGCAGCCAAATCACCATCCTGGATTCGGCGCGCCTACTCAGCATTGCGACCCTCTACGACTAGACCCTGGTCGAGCCTTGCCTTTGAGGCTTTGCTCCCTACCCCCTCAAGCGCGTGGCAGCCCAACGGATGCTGTTTGGCTTAAGGAACCAAGTACTTAGGTTTAAGAATACAAATTAATTGATAGTGGCAGAATAAACTAACGCAGGATTTTTATTAGATTAATTATATTATTGTTTTAAATACAAAAAGCGAATTTCTGATAAAAATCATCCTTAAAAATGACGTATATCATTTTTTGATAGCCTTTGTTAGCAGAAATTTGTTATCATCAAAAACGGCATAATTTAGGGTTTTATCCTACTGCACGCTTTACTATTGTTCCCGTCATATTTTCTAATAAAATTGTTTATGTCCTATTCGCTGGTGTCTGTCGAGGGTAGGGTAGTGCAATCCGTACTAGACGACTTGCCCGGTTTGTTGGCAGTAGCCGTGGTGGATACCTCTTCGGGTATGAGCTTGGCTTCGCATTCCAATTCGCCGACGCTCAATCCCGATACAGCGGCTGCTTACAATAGCCAGGTAGTAAAGCAAAAGCAGAAGGCGATAAGCGCCCTCAAGCTGCAAGACGAAACGATTCAGGATATCCTTATTACGCTTAGCAATCAATTACACCTTATCAACCTCACTAAAGACGGTCATAAATTCATCTATCTCGTGGTGAACATGCACGACACCAACCTGGCCATTGCCCGCGAAGTGCTGCGCCTCTATGCCAACCAGCTCAATTAAGTAGGCACTATCGGCCCGCTGGGCTTCGCCGGGATGGCCCCATTCCGGACGCTATGAAGATTCCTTTTCTCCGACACCTCCCGCTGCTGGGCGGCCCGCCTATTCGGCAGGTAGTTGCCGGCACTGGCTCCCAAGCCCCCGGCGCCGCCGCTGCCCTTCAGCACTTACTAACCGAGCTACCCGACCTGCTTATGGCGGCGGTGCTGGAAGTGGCCACTGGCCAGCTGCTAGCCACCTACGCCGCCGAGCGCGACTACCAACCCAGCCTGCTGGCTACCCCCGTGGTAGCCGTGGTGCGGCAGCTGCAGGCCAACCAGGCCGCGCAGGGGCCCGCCGCCGAGGAGCTGGAAGAAGTAGTGCTTACCCTGTCCTCGCAGCTGCACTTATTGCGGTTGCGGCCCGGAGGCCAGCAGTTTTTATACCTAGCCGTGGACATCCGCGATACCAACCTGGCCATTGCCCGGGAGCTAATGCGGCAGGCCATCGAGCAGATTGACAGCCTTAATTAAGACAAACCTGCTTATTTATCTTAATTATATAAACCGCTTTTACTCCACTTTTTTCCCTTCCCTTACCCCATGAAACTCACGGCTACTCCATTCAATCCTCAAACTGGTGAATTGCTGCCGGTATATCGCGACGCATACTTGCGGGGCGATTTGGCCCGCACTTCGGCCCAGGCCGTAGAGCAGTACTTGCGCCAAGATGCCAGCGAGGCCCACTCGACGGTGACGCGCTGGCACGAGCTGCAAACCGAAGAAACCGCCGCCGCCCCTACTTGGGTGCAGAAGCAGATGCGTTTCATCCGCGAGCAGCCGCAGCGTTTCCGCCGCCGCGCCCTGAGCATGGTAACGGTAGCTGCCCTGCTGGCCGGCGTGTCGATGGCTGCCACCACGCGCCCCGCCAATATCCTGCCCATGGGCAGCGTGCCAGCTGCCGAGCTGGCTACCCTCTCGACGGCCCCCAGCGCCGAACTGGCCGCTGCTAGCCTCACCCGTACCGTGCTCGTGCACGGCCGCATTCTTAACGAGAAGGGCCTGCCCCTGGCCGGTGCTACCGTGCTGCGCAAAGGCACTGCCAACGGCACCAGCACCGATGCCCAAGGCAACTACTCGCTGCGCGTGCCCGCCGATGGCCAGGCTACCCTGCAGTACGGCTACGGTGGCTACACCGACCGCGAACTGGCCGTGGCCCAGGCGGCCCCGGGCACTGCCGTTACGCTGCAGCCCCGCGCACCTAAGCGCCGCCATTGGCTGTTTTTCTAATTGCCTTATTTACGCGGTGCTAGCTAGCACCCGCCCGACGACGTGAAAGCGAAAACGTACCGCAAACTAGTCGCCCGCAAACAACAAGAAGACGCCCTAAAACTGCAAGCATCTTTACTTATTTCTCCTTCCTTAATACCCACTACTACCGCCGTTATGGCTTATTCTAAAAACAGCCCCGCTGGGCAAGCAATTGACGCAATTATTTCTGATTTGCCAGGTCTCGTGGCAGTTGCCGTAGTTGATGTAGCCTCGGGCATGGCCCTGGCTTCGCACTCTAACTCTCCTTCTATCAACCCCGAAACCGCTGCGGCCTACAACACCGAAGTGGTGAAGCAAAAGCAGAAGGCTATGTCGGCCCTGAAGCTGCAAGGCGAGACGATTGAGGACATCCTCATCACCCTCACCAACCAGCTTCACCTGCTCAAGCTGAACCCCGCCGGCAGCAAGTTCATCTACCTCGTAGTGAACTCGCGCGATACCAACCTGGCCATTGCTCGGGAAGTACTGCGCTCGCACGTAGCCGGCATCAACTAACTTACTGTTAAGTATCTAGCTCAAAGCCCAGCCGCCCCGCGGCTGGGCTTTGTCTGTTTAGGCCTAGCCTACCAGCAAAAGCTTAGCGGTAGCCAGTGGGGGTAAGGTAGCCATTTGGCGGTGGCTCTCGTTAAAGCGAGTCAATACCCTTTAGCTTGTTCTTCCATGTCATATTCTGTTGCCAAGCCGGCGGCCCAGCGCCGCCCTACCCCTCCCCAACCGCCTAAGCCCCGCGGCGCCAAGTTTTGGCCAGCGTTGGGCTTTGCCGCTCTGTCGGGCTCGCGTGCCACGAGTGCCCCGGCTTTTTTGAGCCAGTACCTGTCAAGCCAAGCCTTAGCGCCGGGGTTGGCCCAGTCGCCGCTGCGCTTCCTGGCTAAGCCGGGGGTAGCCACCGCCCTGAAATTTTTGGTGGCTGGCGAGCTGGTGGGCGATAAGCTGCCCAACACGCCCAACCGCATTGTGCCGCAGCAGCTGTCGGCGCGGGCGGCTTCGGGGGCCCTGGTAGGCGCCACGGTGTATAAAACTAAGGGCGGCAGTGCCCTGAGCGGTGCGCTGGTGGGCGCGCTGGGCGCGGTAGCGGCCACGTACATCACATATTACCTGCGCAAAACTCTCAGCGAGAAAACTAACACCAACACGTCGCTCATTGGGGCGGGTGAGGATGCGCTAGTGTTAGGCCTGGGCGCAGCACTGGCCAAGAGCCAGGAAACGGTGCCTGCGTAGTCTCGTTGGGCGTTTTGCCTCCCCCGGCCTTCTCCCAAAAGGAGGGGTAGGGAGTGAGGTAAGGCGCAAGGACGATGCAGCACCTTTCTGCACATTTCCGGTGGGTTAATTGTTAAGTATGCGGGCGTAGCAGGCGAGGTATTCGCCCGCTACGCCCGCGTATCTTTGCCGGGCTGGCCGGATGGCTGGCCCCACCCGTTTTTTGCGATTATGAATCAATACGATGTCACCGTCATCGGCTCGGGCCCTGGCGGATATGTAGCCGCCATCCGTTGCGCCCAGTTGGGCCTCAAAACCGCCCTTATCGAGAAATACCCCACGCTCGGCGGCACCTGCCTCAACGTGGGCTGCATCCCCAGCAAGGCCCTGCTCGACTCCAGCGAGCACTACCACAATGCCCATTCGGTGTTCGAAGAGCACGGCATTGGGCTGGAAAACCTAACGGTGGACATGAACCGCATGATTGACCGCAAGGCCGGTGTGGTGAAGGCCAACGTGGACGGCATTGCCTACCTCATGAAGAAGAACAAAATCGACGTGCTCACCGGCGTTGGTTCGTTCCTGGATAAAAACCACCTCAGCATCGCGCCCACCGCGGGCGGCGAAGCGCAGCAGATTGAAACCAAGAACGTCATCATCGCCACCGGCTCCAAGCCCACGGTGCTGCCGTTTATCGCGCAAGACAAGCAGCGCATCATCACCAGCACTGAGGCGCTGAACATCCGCGAAGTGCCCAAGCATATGATTGTGATTGGCGGCGGCGTAATTGGCCTCGAAATGGCCTCCGTGTACGCCCGCCTCGGAGCGAAAGTCTCGGTGGTGGAGTTTATGGATTCGCTCATCCCGACCATGGACCGCGGCCTCGGCAAGGAGCTGAAGCGCGTGCTGGGCAAAATCGGCATCGAGTTTTTCTTGAGCCACAAAGTGACCGGCGCCACCCGCGACGGCGACACCGTGACCGTAACCGCCCTCAACCCGAAAGGCGAAGAGGTGAAGTTTGAGGGCGACTACTGCCTTGTGGCCGTGGGCCGCGTGCCCTACACCGCTGGCCTCAACCTCGAAGCCGCCGGTGTGCAGATGGAAGAGCGCGGCCGCATCAAGGTCGGTGAGCACCTGCAAACCAACGTGCCCGGTATCTACGCCATCGGCGACGTGATTCGGGGTGCCATGCTGGCCCACAAGGCCGAGGAAGAAGGCGTGTACGTGGCCGAAACCATCGTGGGCCAGAAGCCGCACATCAACTACCTGCTCATCCCCGGCGTGGTGTACACCTGGCCCGAAGTGGCGGGGGTAGGCTACACCGAAGAGCAGCTTAAGGAGCAAGGCAAGGCCTACAAAGTGGGCAGCTTCCCCTTCAAAGCCAGCGGCCGCGCCCGCGCCAGTGGCGACACCGACGGTTTCGTGAAAGTGCTGGCCGACAAAACCACCGACGAAATCTTAGGCGTGCACATGATTGGGCCGCGCATCGCCGACCTCATCGCCGAAGCCGTGACCGCCATGGAGTTCCGCGCCTCGGCCGAGGACGTGGCCCGCATGAGCCACTCGCACCCCACCTATGCCGAGGCTATGAAAGAAGCCTGCCTCGCCGCCACCGAGAACCGGGCCATTCATATGTAGGTACTAGAATAGTTGCTAAAAGAAAAGCGCCTGAAGCTCTCGTAGCTTCAGGCGCTTTTTTAGTGCTGGGTCTTACCCCCTGCTTAGGGCTTTAGCGCTACTATATGGCCGGAGGCAATAACGTAAGAAACAGCGCATATGAGTAGTAGTGTTACGGTTTGTAGCGCAAATGCCCAGATGTACCGAATATTATACCACGGCAAGTCAAGGCGGCCGCCATCCGTCACAAAATCCTTTTCCTCGCCTGCGTCGGTAGATAATCTAATAAAGCAATTCTTATCTAGGTTCATAGCAGCGCAAAGGTGTCGGTTCACCTCATCCATTACTAGCCGGTCAATTCTGTTCCGGTGCTGCACACCTGATTGGTAAAAAAAGTGAGCTACGAATAGAAGTGTCATTCCTAGCGCCCACAAGTGCTTCTGCTGGGGTGTTAGCTGAATTCTGTAATTGAGTAGCGCAGCGGTCGAAAGCCCAAGCAGCGTTATCATCCCAAAAAATACTTTCCATTCATGTTCTCTGCGGATGTTAAATAAGCTCAGGTGCTTGTCATAAATGAACCGCATTTCTTCCGAAAACAGCTTGCGGTCGTCTGATGAGTTGGGAATGGTGACCTGGCACATGACTGGTAGGTTGAACAGTGTAACCGTTGACAGTAGGTAGGCGCTTTCTCACAGAAGAATTTACTGATTTTGGCAAGCAAGCATCTGCCTCTATTTGCTATGCAAGGGCTTACAAGGCTGGCCTACACTAAAATACCGGATAAAAAGCTATTTGCAATGTCCTGCGATAAGATAAAGAGAGACTACTCAATAAAAAATATTCGTGCAAAGCAGACCACTTAGTGGTACTTGGTAGGCCGTAGGCGCGCAGTTTGCCAAGCAATGGTTCAAACTATAAGCTCACTGCCTACTCTGCTAAGCAGTTAGATGTAACAACCTGCTGCTATAGGTAGCTACGTCTTAATCTTAATCGTCAGCTGTTTGCTGGCGTAGACCTGCGTGGCGTGCAGCTCCTGCGCGATTTCGGCGAGCCAGGCGGGCTGCTTGCTGCGGTCGGCGTACACCTCACTGTCGTACTTATCCTGGCGGGTTTGGGCCTCCGTCATTACCTGGTGGTAGATGGCTTGCTGCTTGGCTTCTAGCTCTTTGGTGTCGGCTACTTGCTCTTGCAGGGCTTGGGTGAAGCGGCGGGCGTAGATTTCGGTGAGGTCGAAATGCCCCTGCTCGTGGGCCAGGGTAAGGGCCGGGTCGCGGGTGCCTTTAAAGTACGAGTTCTGGCAATCGAAATACGTTTCGACCGTGAGCTGCACCTTGCCCTGAAACATGCGACCCGCGTAATGATAGCGCACGCCGCTATTCGTAGCTGCCTCGAAGGGCCGGCTGGCGGTGCTGGCCTTGAAGTCGATTGGGCGCAGGCGGCGCGTGGGCTGCCACACTATTTCCTTCTCGTAGGGCGTGAGGTCGGCCACGCGCAGGGCCTTGGCCCGAATGCGGTGGCAGGTGCTGCGCCACATATCGGGCAGCTGGTGCTCGTAGATTTTTAGCACGTTGGCGCCCAACTGCTGGGCTTGCGTAGTAGCCAATGCCACGGTGGTTTCGTAGTCGCAGTTGAGTGTGAAGCCGCCGTCTTTTATGTGAATGTCACCCAGTTCCTCAGCTGGGCCGGTAAAGGCTTCGGTTTCTTTAATCACTAAAAAGCCAGCGGGGCCCGTTGTGGCCACCGCCGGGCGGGCCGTATGCGTGGCCTGCGTAATCACGCGCGGCGCGCAGCCCGCCAGCGCCACCCCAAGCCCGAGCGCAATAAAAACGTGTTTCATGCCGTGAAGGAAAGCAAGAAACCTCGGCCATTCAAGTGCTTGCGCACGCAGAAGGGGGTAGGGCCCCAGACGCACAAAAGCGGCGGCAGCTCCCAGGAGCTACCGCCGCTTTTGTTGTTTATATAGCGACGATACTTAAGCGCTTAGGCGCTCATTTTCACGCGCACAGCGGTGGGGCCTTTCATGCCCATTTCCACTTCAAAAGTTACTTTGTTGCCTTCCTTCAGCGTGAGGCCGTTCAGCGCGTTGGCGTGCACGAAAATGCTTTCCTGGCTCGTCTGGTCCTTGATGAAACCATAGCCCTTCGAGTCGTTGAAGAACGACACAGTGCCGGTGCGAACCAAGTCTTCTGGCTCACGGTCTTCCTGCTTAGGCACACCCACTTGGATGTCCTCCAGGGCAATTTCTTTACGCTTCCGGGTCGGGTCGGGCGGGGTCGAAGTGATGTTGCCGTTCTCGTCCACGTACGCCAGCATGTCCTCTAGGCTCTGGCCCTGCGTGGCGTTAGCCTGGCGTTCCTTCTTCTTCTCCTCCTTCTCGGTTTTCTTTTTTAACCGCTTCTTTTCGTTTTCTTTTTTGCTGAAGGTTTCCTGCGCTCTGGCCATAGGTTGGGGTTAATCGTGACAGGCCCAGTCGTTCAACTAAAAAGAACGGCTGCCTGCTGTTAGGTAGTGATTTAAACAAAGTTAGCAGCTAGATAGTTGCCGTTGCTCCTAGCAATTTACGCTTTCTTCAAAAACTCCGTTTTGAGCACCATGGTGCTGCCGCCGGCGCGGCCTTCAATCTCGGCGGCCGAGTTGGTGAGGCGGATATTTTTGACCAATGTACCGCGCTTGAGCGTCTGCGACGAGCCTTTTACTTTAAGGTCTTTGATGAGCGTAACCGAGTCGCCCTCAGCGAGTAGGGTGCCGTTGCTGTCTTTAACGTCCATGGGTTTATGCGTTTGAACCCCAAATATCGGGATTACGCCAGCGCCAGCCCTAAACTAGGCACCTCGCGGGCGGTGCCGGGTAGCAGCTCGCCCAGCTCTATACCGCCGATGCGCACCCGCACCAGCCGCAGGGTAGGGAAGCCCACGGCCGCCGTCATTTTGCGCACCTGCCGGTATTTGCCCTCCGTGAGCGTGAGCGAGACCCAGCTGGTGGGTCCGTGCCGGTCGTCGCGGATGCGGCGGCCGCGGGGGGGTAGGGCCGGCGCCTCGGCCAGCAGGCGCACCTGGCAGGGCAGCGTGCGGTAGGCCACGCCGTGGATGCTGATAGCCACGCCCTGCTGCAACGCCGCCAGGGCCTCGGGTGTGAGCTGGCCATCAACTTGGGCATAGTATTCCTTCTCGACGTGGCGGCTGCGTACCTGCTCGCTCAAGCGGCCGTCGGTGGTGAGCAGCAGCAGGCCTTCGCTGTCCTCATCGAGCCGGCCAATGGCCATGAGGCCGGCGGGGAAGTCGTGCAGCTCGCCCAAAAACTTCTTTTTGCGCACTTCCACAGCCGCCTCGCTCCTGAACTGGCTGAGGTAGCCGTAGGGCTTGTGCAGCAGGAAGTGTCGGTGGGGGGTAGGGGGTAGGACTAAATCGTCGAGGTTGGTTTCCAAGGAGTTGCTGTGATGATGGAGGAAATATTAATGCGTGGCGCTGCCCTACCCCCTCCCCGGCGAAGAGGGAGGTAGGGCGGCACTGGTGCGCGCAGGTCAACTTCGGGTCAGGCTTTTTCGGGGGCCATGCCGCGCACCAGCCACACCACCAAGCCGCCAAACACGGCCATTAGCCCAAACGACCACCGCAAATTGGCGGCCTCGGCGATGAAGCCAATGAGCGGCGGCACCATCAAAAAGCCGAAATACCCGACTGTCGATACGCCCGCGATGGCCGCCCCCGAGCTAAGCGCCGCCCGCCCAGCCAACCCAAATACCATGGGGATAACGCACGACACCCCCAGCCCCACCAGCACAAACCCTACCCCCGCCACCAACGGCAAGGGTACCAGCGCGGCCAGCAGCAGCCCCGCGCCTATCAGCAGGCCGCTGTAGTGTAGCACCGGCTGCACGCCGAACCGGTTGGCCAGCCAGTCGCCACTAAAGCGCCCTACCGTCATGGCTACCATGTAGGTAGCAAAGCCCAGCGTGGCGGCGGTTTTGGGCAGCAGCACGGCTTTTTCGAAGTAAATGGAGCTCCAATCGTACATGGCGCCCTCGCAGGCCATCGAGGCAAAGGCCACCGCCCCAAAGCGCAGCAAGGCTTGGTCGGGCCAGCTAAAGCCGGGCTTGCGGGCGGCGGGGTTGGGGGGTAGGGCCAGGCTGTGGCGGTAGCTGAGCAGGGCCACCGCCGTAAGCACCACCGCCACCGCCGCGAAGTGCGGCCCGGGGCCCACCGTGCGCCCCACCAGCAGCGTGCCCAGCGCTGCCGCCGCAAAGCCGGCCACGCTCCACACCCCATGAAACGAGGCAATGATGGAGCGCCCATAGCGCGCCTGCACGCCCACCGACTGCGCATTCATGGAGATGTTGAGCAAGTTGCGCGACGACCCGAAGCAGAACAGCAGCGCCACCAGCTGCCACGTATGCGCGGCCAGGCCCAGCAGCGCCAGCACCAGGTTGTAAAGGATGGCGCCCACCAGCATTACTTGCCGGCTGCTGAAGCGCCGCAGCAGCACGCCCGTTACGGGCAGCGTGAGCATGAGGCCGGCAGGCATGGCCAGCAGCACGCCGCCCAGCTCGGCCTCGTTGAGCCCCAGCCGGTGCTGAATAGTGGGAATGCGCGAGGCCCAGGTGGCAAACCCAAACCCCGACACCAGAAAAAACAGCGCAATGGCCAGGCGCGCCTGGCCCGGCCGGGGATCCAAAATTTCTTCCATCGTACGAAACTGCCCTGGTAAAGTACCCTGTTTGAGGTAGCCAAGTCAGCTAAAGCTGGGGCAAAGGTCGGGGGTAAGGAGCAGGGGTAGGGCCGTAGGGCGTGGGGTAGCTAGGTTAAAGCTGCGCCGTAAC
The DNA here is from genome assembly GCF_009755225.1 of Hymenobacter ginkgonis. Classification (GTDB taxonomy): domain Bacteria; phylum Bacteroidota; class Bacteroidia; order Cytophagales; family Hymenobacteraceae; genus Hymenobacter; species Hymenobacter ginkgonis. The sequence goes on along the minus strand of NZ_WQKZ01000002.1, from coordinate 306,764 downwards.
CCCGTACGGTACCAGCCGTTAGGACAAACTCCTTACCTCGATTTAACCCTCCTGATGTCTGATAAACCCACCATTTTTCCGCCCCAGCACCAAGATGCGGGTGCCGGCCACCCCGGCCTAGAAAGCAAGATGACGCCCGAGCCCGAGCACATTCGCGAGGGTTATAAAGGTGCCGATAAGCTCAAAGATAAAATTGCCCTCATCACGGGCGGCGACTCGGGCATTGGCCGGGCCGTAGCCGTGCACTTTGCCCGCGAAGGCGCCGACTTGGCCATCGTGTACATGGCCAGCGAGCAGGAAGATGCCGCCAAAACCCAGCAATTGGTGCAGGCCGAAGGCCGCCGCTGCCTGCTGCTACCCGGCGACCTGAAAGTGCCCGCCTTCTGCGCCGAAATAGTGGAGCGCACCGTAGCCGAATATGGCCAGCTAGATGTGCTGGTGAACAACGCCGCCGAGCAAAACTGGCACGACTCGCTGGAGGAAATCACCGACAGCGAACTCGATAGCATCTTCAACCTCAACATCATCGCGCAGTTCCGCATCACGCGCACTGCGCTGAAGTACCTCAAAGAGGGCGCGGCCATCATCAACACCACTTCGGTGAATGCCTACAAAGGCAACGAGCAGCTGCTCGACTACACCTCGACCAAGGGTGCCATTGAGGCATTTACGCGCGCTTTGTCGTTGCAGCTCATCAAGAAAGGTATTCGGGTGAACTCGGTGGCGCCGGGCCCCATCTGGACGCCGTTTGTGACGGCCGCGGGCTTGCTCAAACTGCCCTTTTTCGGCAAAGATGTGCCCATGGGCCGCGCCGGCCAGCCCTCGGAAGTGGCGCCCGCCTACGTGTTTTTGGCTTCGGAAGACGCCTCCTACTTCTCGGGCCAAACACTGCACCCCAACGGGGGCTCGGTGGTGAACGCCTAAATGCTGGAGGTGCTATAAGGGGCGGTTTATCAAGGTATTGTGCAAAAATTGACAACTTCGCCTGTCACCAGCCGTATTATCCTGAACTTGCGGAAAAGCCGCACCTTACCTGACCTTAATCTGATGAATACCAAGCTCCTCTTTTTAGCGGCAGCCGCTGCGTTTGCCACTGCCTCCTGCTCGCAGGAAAGCAAAACCGAAACCACCGAAACCACGACGACCCCCAGCGGTGCCGAAGCCACGACGACTACGACTACCACCGTTGACACGGCTACCTACCGCAGCAGCGCCGACCAACTGGCCAACCAGGTAGCTACCGACCTCAGCTTGACGGATGCCGCGGCCAAAGCCCGCCTCCAGCAGATATATTATAGCCGCGGCCGCGCCATGCGCGACCTCGATACCCGTTTTGCTACGGATACTACCGGCCGCTACGCTGCCCTGAAAGCCGCCAACGACGCGACTACTACGGAAGTGAAAACGGTGGTGACCGACCCCGCTCAGTATGCCACTTACACGGGCAACCAAGGCAACTACTACGCTGGCCCCTACACCACTACCACCACTACGACGACCACCACGGCCGCTCATAAACCCAGCCTGGGCGCCCGCGTGGGCCAGGGCTCGGGCATCAAAAAGCTCGAGAATAATGATGACGACCGCAAAGTGAAATACGAAAACGGCGCCAAAATTAAGCGCAGCGATGACGGCTCGCTGAAAATCAAGCGCGCCGATGGCACGAAGATTAAAATCGACGAAAACGGCCACAAAACGGTGAAGAAGGGTTTGTTCTAAATCCAGCAAGCCGAAAGTAAAAAGGCCGCTCCTGCGTACAGGGGCGGCCTTTTTGTAATAATGCTTTTTAGGAAATCCCCCAACTATCTGACCACACACCAGATGAGCAAGACGTGCTTTTAGAAGGTCGCCTTAGGGGTTCACATAACCAGAGCTAATGGCTAAAAGCTACTCGCTGCACCTACAATTTCCAGGTGAGGCTACCCCCAGTGAAGGGCCCGTAGCTGAACGGCGAGAGCTCCCCGCGCTTGTACCAGGGGCGCGGGTGGATGGGCGCCTGCCAGCCGGTGCTGCCGTCGGGGGCAGTGGGCTCGGCCACGCGGGTACGGCCGTTGCGCACCGCTATTTTGGCAAAGCCGTAGCCAATGGCAATGCCAATGGGGTAGTCGCTGGCCCAGTGCACGCCGTTGTTGAGCATCGAGTAGCCGAGCAGGCCCATGAGCGAGTAGCCCACGGGGCGAATAAAACGGTACTCGGGGTAGTTTTCGGCAATAACCGTGACCGTGGCCATGGCCGTGGCCAGGTGGCCCGTTGGGAAGGCGTCGTAGTTGGAAACGTTGCTCTGGTAGGTGCTATAAGAAGGGGCTAAGTGCCACTCGCCCCGGTCTTTAGTAGACCGGAAAGGGCTCTGGCGGCCCGTGAGGCGCTTGAGCGACTGCACTACCACGCCCGTGCTCAGGATGGCTTCGCCGAGCTGGGTAGCCGTTTGGGCCGCGCGGTTATCCTTCTTAAGGATGCCGTAGGCCATGAAGGACGACGCAATGGTGAGGTGCGTCCAGCCATCGCCCAGGAAGTAGAACGTGCTGTTGAGGTTGTCGGGCACGTTGAACTCAAACGGCACCTTGGCCCCGCCCACGTGAAAGGGCACGTACACCAGCGTGCGCTGGGTGCTGGTGGCATCGAGGCCCATCCAGCGGCCCAGGTTTTGGGCGCCGTGCAAGATGGGCATATCGGCCACCCACAGCGCCCCCGAAGCCGCCACCAGGCCCGCAATGGTCGGGATATTCTCGCGCTTAAATGCGTAGCCGGGGTACTGAATAATGTCGCGCGGAATGTGCGTGAGCCAGCGAAACTGCCCCGGCTTTTCGTAGTGCCAGGTTACGCCAGGGGCCACCGTGTAGTCGGTGCGGCGCGCCCGGCGCGTGCGGCCTGAGTCGGCGGCGGCGGGTAGGGGCGCCGCCACCTGCGGCGAGCTCATACTGTCGAGCAGCTGGCGCCGCGCGGGGCTAGCGGCCGAGCCAGTGAGCAAGGGGGCAGCCACGGCCGAACCCACTAGAATGCGAAAACTGGCAACGGCCAGCCAGCCCCGCACAATGCATGTAAACGTACTTTTCACGAAATAAACGCTAGTAATAATCCCTGCCCTCCTGCCAGCGGCTCACGCGCACCATTTCCCCCGCCGCCCTGCAAAAGTAACGCCGCCGTAACCTTCTAGACATAGTAAAAGTTGATAGCTGCGGCGTATCTTTCAGTTTCTCAGTTGGCTACGTTCATGGGTGTGCAGTAGCCGCGCGCCATTTTCGTTCTATGCTTCCCACCGCTACCCTACCCGCTGCGCCTGCCCCCCCCGCCAGCGCCAACCAGTTTGCCGCGCAGTTTGCGGCTTTGCGCGCCCACGCGCCCACCCTGCGGGCCGAGGATGCCGCCGCCCGCCGCCACCGCCTGGCCCGCTTGGCCGATTGGCTACGCACGCACCGAACCGAGATTCAGCAAGCGCTTTTTCAAGATTTTAAAAAGCCGCCCGAAGAGACGGACCTCAGCGAAATTTGGCCCTCGCTCACCGAAATCAAGCACACCAGCCAGCACCTCAAGCGGTGGCTGGCCCGGCGCAAAGTGCCCACGCCGCTGGCCCTGGTAGGCGCCCGCGGCTGGGTGCAAGTCGAGCCCAAAGGCGTGGTGCTCATTATCGCGCCTTGGAACTACCCGTTTTACTTGGCCATCGACCCGCTGGTGTCGGCTATCGCGGCGGGCAACGCCGTGGTTATCAAGCCCGCCGAGCAAACGCCGGCTACTTCGGCCCTGTTGCGCCGGCTGGCCGAGGAGCTGTTTCGGCCCGAGGAGGTGCTGGTGCTAGAGGGGGGTAGGGAAGTGGCCACCGAGCTGCTGCGCCTGCCCTGGGACCATATTTTTTTCACTGGTTCGCCGCAAATCGGTAAAATCGTGATGCGCGCCGCCGCCGAGCACCTCAGTAGCGTAACGCTGGAGCTGGGCGGTAAGAGCCCGGCCATCGTGGATGCCACCGCCAACCTGCGCGACGCCGCCGAAAAGCTGGTGTGGGGCAAGTTTCTCAACGCCGGCCAAACCTGCGTGGCCCCCGACTACCTGCTGGTGCAAGCCAGCGTGCAAGCGCCGCTGCTGGCCGAGATGCAGCGCGTTATCAAAAAACATTACAATGCAGACGGTGAGGGTATTAAGCAATCAGGTTCCTTCGCGCGCCTCGTCAATGCCCACCACTTTGCCCGCGTGGCGGCGCTGCTCGAAGATGCCCAAACCCGTGGCGCCACCGTGGCGCAGGGCGGCAGCGTCGATGAGCACCAGTACTACATCGAACCCACCATCCTGACCGACGTGCCGGCCGGCGCCGCCGTGCTGGAAGAGGAGATTTTTGGCCCGCTGCTGCCCGTGCTTGCCTTCGAGGAACTGTCCGATGCGGCGGCCTACGTCAACGCCCGCCTCAAGCCGCTGGCGCAATACGTGTTCACGACCAGCACCGCCAACCGCCGCTACCTGCTCGATACTATTTCGGCGGGCGGCGCCGCCGTGAACGAGACGATTATGCAGCTGGCGCACCCCGAGCTGCCCTTTGGGGGGGTAGGCAACAGCGGCCTGGGCAAGGCGCACGGCCACGCGGGCTTCCTGGCATTCAGCAACGAGAAGTCGGTGTTGCAGCAGCGCGTGGGGTTTACGGGCATCAAAAGTATGTACCCGCCCTACACGTCGAAGGTGAAGCAACTGATTGGCTGGCTGCTGAAATACCTGTAGCACGACGAGGCTAGGCAGAGATTTTTACACCCTGCTCACCAAGCCCGCCCAGGTACTGGAAATTTCCGGCCTGGGCTTGGTGCTGCCGCTGGCCGAACTCTACGCCGACACCGCCGCGGCGCCGCTCGCGCCACGCCGCCCACCGAGCCCCAGCCGCAACCAGGGGGGTAGGGTGGCTACTGCCGCTGCTGCATCTGGGCCCGAATTTGGGCGCCTTTGGCTTGCATTTCCTTGTAGGTGGCCGGGCCCAGCGCCTGGCGCATCTGGCTATCAGAATCTTTGTTGATGCGGCTCAGGGCAGCATTTAGCTGCGGCGACTGCGCGGGGTATTGCTGGCGGGCGGCGTTGGCTTGCTCCACGGTCGAGCTCAGAATCTGGCGCACCTTGGTGGTTTGGTCGGGGCGCAGGTGCAGCACCGAAGTCATCACGTCGGCCAGGTCGCGGGCGGCGGTGGGGGGGGTAGGCGAATCGGGCGTGCGCACGGTTTCGACCACCGGGGCGGGCTCGGCGTGCTTGCGGTGAAAGATGGAGCAGCTGCTGGCCAGCACCAGCACCGTGGCGCCAGCCAGCAAACGTGAGGGAAATACCGAGGACATAGGGGCGGGTAAGAAGGGCAAAACTAGGCTTACGCAAAATTTCTGCCCATGGCACACCCGCCGCCCAGCTACTTGGCTGGTATAAGCACGCGCGTCATAATGCGCTCCTCGCGCAAGTCGAGCGCAATCAGGGTCAGTACTTCGTTCAGCAGCAGCTCTATCTCAGCTACTAACGCTTGCAGCGGGGCCAGGGCAAAGTCGCCACTCCACTGGTTAAGCTTCTCGACGGGGGGTAGGGCGTGCCAGGCGTTGAGGTGCTGCAAACTAGGCTTGAGGGTGTGGGCAGTGCCTTTGAGCAGCTTCACATCGGCCTCACGCAACCCGCGGTGCAAGTCTTGAAAAGCCTCCTGGCAGCTCTCAGCGAAAGTGTGCAGCATAAATTCCACAAACTCCGGGTCGCCCTGCCCGGCCTTCAGCAAGTCGTCGATGCTGTACAGGCTGGGCGGGGGGGTAGGCTCAGCCGGGGCCGGGGGGGTAGGTTCCGGGGCCAGCTGCTCGGGGCCGGCAGAAGGCGCGGCCGGCGCGGCCCAGTCGAGGAGCAGCTGCAGCAACTGCGCCTCCTGGAAGGGCTTGGCCAGGTAGGCATTCATGCCGGCGGCCAGGCATTTTTCGCGCTCACCATTGATGGCATTGGCCGTGAGGGCAATAATGGGGGTAGCAAGGCCCAGCTGCTGGCGCAAAAACGCGGTGGCGGCGTAGCCATCCATCACCGGCATTTGCACATCCATCAAAATCAGGTCGAACTGGTGGCGCTGCACCAGGTCGATGGCTTGGGCGCCGTGCTCGGCCTCCACCACGTGCACTTCGGCTTGGCTAAGAAAAGACTTGGCAATCTGGCGATTAAACAAGTTGTCCTCGACGATGAGCACGCGCTTGCCGCGCAGGTGGTGCATACGCAGGGCAATGTCGGCCATCGGCAGCTTGCGGCGCGCAATGGCCTGGGGCGGCCCCACAGGTAGGTGCAGCGTAAACTGGGTGGTCGTGCCCTTGTTCTTTTTGCTGCTCACGTGGATTTCGCTGTCCATGAGCTTCACCATGTCGCGGCAAATGCTCAGGCCCAGGCCCGTACCGCCGTACTTGCGCGTCACGGAAGAGTCGGCCTGGCTAAACTCGGTAAACATGGTGGCTAGGTATTCGGGCTCGATGCCGATGCCGGTATCCGTCACCTTAAACTCGATGGCCACGGTGTCGGCCGGCATATCGGGGGTAGGCGCCAAGATGGCGCACTCCACGGTAACGAGGCCTTTGCTGGTAAATTTCAAGGCATTGTCGGCCAGGTTCAAAAGCACTTGCCGAATGCGGTAGGGGTCGCCGAGCAGCACGGGCGGCACCTGCGGGTTGAGCACCGTTACCAGGCCCAAGCCTTTTTCGGCGGCCTTAAAGCGCAGCGTTTGCTCGACCTGGGCCAGCAAGTGCGCCGGCGCGAAGCCAATAATTTCGAGCACCAACTTGCCTGCTTCGAGCTTCGACAAATCGAGGATGTCGTTGATGATAACCAGCAGGTTTTCGGCCGACGCCCCAATGGCTTGCTGGTAGTTCAGCTGGTCGGCCGAAAGCGGCGTCTTGGCCAGCAGCTGGCTCATGCCCAGGATGGCGTTCATGGGCGTGCGAATTTCGTGGCTCATGTTGGCCAAAAAGGCCTCCTTTACCCGCGCCGATTCTTCGGCCGCCTGCTTGGCCAGCAACAGCGTTTGCTCGGCCTGCACCCGCTCCGTAATGTCGAGCCCGTAGCCCACCAGCATGCGCGTCGAGCCATCGGGGTTGAACACCGGCTGGATGCAGCGCAGCAGGTGGCGCGTGCCGTCGGGGCGCGGAAAGGTTTCTTCAAACGTGGTTAGCCGGCGCTCGCGCACGGCCTGCTCGAACTGGGCCGTGCGCTTTTCGCCCATTGCGCGGGGCCGGTTGGTGCGAGCAAAATACGCAAAGTCGTCCTTGCCAATCACCCATTCGCGCACGGCTGGGTCTTTCATACCACGCTCATTCACAAATAAATAGCGAAACTGCGCGTCAAAAACCCCGATGTCGCAGGGCATCTGGTTCAGCACCAGCTCGTAGAAGGCCTGTTGCTCGGCCAGCTTGCGCTCGGCCTGGTGGCGCTTGGTATTGTTGATGCCCGAGCCCACCACTAGGCGCAGCGTGCCATCGGCGCGGTAGAGCGGCTGCAGCATGCGCACCCACTGCTGCGGGCCCTCCGGCGTGGTAATGGTCTCCTCCCATTGCACGCTGGCCCGCGTGTGGCACGCCTCTACAAAGCGGCGCTTGCGCTCGGTGGCGACCTCGGCGGGCAGCTGGCGGTGGGCGCAGTACTCGTCGTTGTTTTTACCAATAATCCATTCGCGCACCATCGGGTTTTTCACGGCCGACGTGTTCACGAACTGGTAGCGGTGCTCGGGGTCAAACACGGCCACATCCACGGCCAGCGCGTTCAGGATGGTTTCGTAGAAGTCGCGCTGCTCGGCCAGTCCCTGCTCGGCGCAGTGCCGGGCGGTGGTATTAGTCAGGTACAGCGTGGCGCAGGTATCGCCGCGGCCCGGCACCACTTGCAGCAAGTACCAGTCGTCGGCCAGCGATACTTGCTGCTGCTGGGCAGTGCCCAGGCGCAACGCCGCGCGCACCAGCGGCAGCAGGTAGCCGCTGGGCTGCAAGGCGTGGGTGAGGGCCGGCCCCAGAGCCTGGGCCGCCGGGTTGGCGTAGCGCACTTCGCCAGTAGCCGTTAGGCGCAGCACGGGGTTGGGGTTGTCGGCCAGCAGCTGCGCCTGCACCACATCGTGCGGCTCGGTGGCGGCGTTGTGGGGGGGTAGGGCGCTGCGCACGGGCAGCTTGGCCATAGCCACACTGGTTCCTAGTGCCTTGGCGCCGCCGGGTAATAGCTCAAACAATTCTTGTAGGCGCTCGCTCTGCAGTTTCACCTGGGCCTGCGCGGTGGCCAAGGCTTGCCGCAGCTCTGCGAGCTGCTCTTCGGCCTGCGCGCGCCAGGCTTGCTCTTCTTTGGGCTGCGCTGCCGGAGAAATAGAGTTGTTTGTAGAGATGGACATAAAAGCGGATACACAAGAATAGCAGTAGCAAATATACGGGAAGTGCAACTGCTAAAGTTCTTGTAGAACTACCTTTAAGTATTTTATAATTTGTATTATATCATCAATTTATTTTGAAATTTTTAGCTGCATCCGCTTATTTTTATCAACGGGCCCTGCTGAGGCTATTTTCGTTGCTTTCCTAAATTTCTTAATAACCTCAGCAGCGAAAACAGGGCAAGTGCCATTTAGAGCTGTGCCTAAACGGGCCCCTATACCCGCCTATAAGCCAAGTGCTGCTTAATCAGGTGCATAGCCGCGCTTGAGCTAGGTTGCTCCTACGCGGCCCTACCCCCGCTCGGGCGGGCGAGCATGAGGGAGGGCTACTTTAGGCCTTGCGCCGTGTAGTGCGCCAGCGCCATAATGGTGAGCATGGGGTTGACGCCGCTGCACGCCGGAAAGGCCGAGCCATCGGCCACGTACAGGCCCTGCATTTCCACCGTTTCGCCGGTGGGCCGTACGGGGTGGGTAGCGGCCCGGCCGCCGAGGCGGCAGGTGCTCATCTGGTGGGCGCTGAAGAGGCCAAAGCGCCCAGGCTTCCAGCTGAGGTGGGGCAGTTGATTCAGCACGTCGGGGTTCTGCAACACGCCCTTTTCGGCCCGCAGGGTGGGCAGGGTGCCGTGCGGCAAATACACGGTGTGGGCGCCGGCCGCCACGTGAATTTCGGCCGCGCCGCGCACGCCGGCCAGCATGCTGGCGCGGTCGTGGGCCGATAGTTCGTAGTCGATGAGCAGCGCGCCGTGCTTGTCGAGGCGCACCCGGCCGCCGTCGCGGTCGCGGGTGAGCACGATAAACGAGCCTAGGTAGGCGGCGTCGGCCAGCAGGTCGCGGTGCTGCTGGCCGCTCAGCCAGGGCAGTACCATGCTCATCAGGCCGGGGTGGGTGGGTGGCGTTTCGAGCTTCGCCCCGAAGTTGGAGCCGTGCAGCCGCGCAAAATTATCGTTGACGATGCTCATGCTGGGGCCGTGCCACGGGTGCATCAGCTGCGGGTATTTGGCCGCTACTACCACTGTGGGGTGCAGGTGCAAGTGCTGGCCCAGGTGCGGATGCCGCAGCCCGCTGCGCAGCAGCAGGGCGGGTGTTTGCAGGGCGCCGCCCGCCACCACCACGCGCTTGGCCCGCACCGTGATGCGCACTGGCAAGCCGCCCATGGGCGTGTGCACGGCCTCGGCCCCGGTGGCGCGGCCCGCGGCGCTGGTCACGCGCTCGACCCACGTATCGGGCAGTAGGCGTGCCCCGTGCGCAAAAGCCGTGGCCAAATACGTATTGAGCGTGCCCTGCTTGATGCCGTGTGCATCGCCCAGCGACGAATAGCCCAGCCCGGCGAAATGGTGGTCAGAGTCGCTCAGCCCCTTCTCATTGCGCGGAATGAGGCGCGTGGCCTGCCCCAGCCGGGCCGAGCCGTCGCGCAGGGCCTGGTTCTGGCCGTTGTGGCGCGGGTAGTCGGTGTTCACGCTTAGGGCGGCGGCCACGGCATCGAGGCTGCGCCCAAAAGCGGGCGTAGTAAAGTGCGGCGCCTCGTGCTCGCGGGCCCATTCTTCCAAGATGTAGTCGGGGGTGCGAAACGCGCCGGCCCAGTTAACGGTGGTGCCACCGCCCAGGCACGAGCCGGCCAGCAGCCCTACCCCCCCATCTTGGGTGAGGAGGCTGCCGCGCCCGTCGTAGAGGCGGCCCAGCATATCCGCCTCGCGCTGCGTAAAGTCGGCGCCGTGGAAGTACGGGCCTTTTTCAAGCACCAGCACGTCGTGCCCAGCCTGGGCCAGCTCGCCGGCCACTACCCCCCCGCCCGCCCCCGAGCCAATCACCAAAACGTCGCAGTCGTAGGTGGTATCGGTGGTGGGCGCCAACGGGCGCAGCGGGCGCGGCGCGGCCACGGGCGCGTCGGTGGGGGTAGGGCCGGGGTAGCCGAGGCTGGCCCAGGCCGGGTTGGGTGCGCCGCTGGCCGGGCTATCGCCATAATACAGGAACATGCACAGCTGCCGCAACGCATGAAACCCCTTGCGCAGCACCGGCAGCCGCGAGGTGGCCCAGCTTTGCAGCAGCTGCTCGCGCTGGGCCGGCGCCAACGCCCCAAACGGCCGCAACGGCCCCAGCCATGTGAGGCTCAGCAGGGGTTTGTCAAGTAAGTCGAGAAGCTGCCCAAATTCGGCCTGCGCGCCCATTGATTGCGCCTGAATGGTCGCCGCAAGCTTGCCCATATCAATCAGCGCCGAGCCGGGAGGTAGGGCGGCGGGGTCGGGGCCGGCGGGCAGAAGGGTATCGGCTACGGCGCGCAACACGGCCAGGCGTGCGGGAGTGAGAACGAACATAATTCGGGCGGGAAAGGGCAGCCATATTGGAAGCCAAAAGGTACTGCCTTTTGCCGATATAGTCGGCACGCCGAGTAGTTTGGGGCCGGGCCGGCACTCTACCTTTGCCGCATGGCCGCTCTCATCCGCACTCCCGAAACCCAGCATCGCATTCATTTTCAAGACTGTGACATGCTGGGGCACCTCAACAACGCCCGCTACTTCGACTACTTCCTCAACGCCCGCGAGGACCAGGTAGCCGCTCACTACGACCTCAACATGGGCCAGATGGCCCGCGAGCAACGCGCCGCCTGGGTTATCACCAAGCACCACATGAGCTACCTCAAGCCGGCGCGGCAGGGTAGTACGGTGCGTATTCTCACCCAGCTCATTCATTTCGACAACTCTAACTTGGTGGTGGAGATGCAGATGCGCGCTGCCGATGGCCACCGCCTGCTGGCGCTGCTGTGGTCCGAAATGACCTTTGTGCAGATGCCCGCCGGCACGCGCCTCGACCACTCCGACGCCCTCATGGATATGCTCGACGAACTCGACGTGCCCACTATCGACTACGACCCCGACGGCTTCGACGAGCGTGTGAAAACCGTGCGCCAAGAGCTGAAAAAGGCCCGCCGCGCCGCCGGCGAGCCCGATTGAGCACATCAACCCCAGCTCAGCCGTAGCAATAGGCAATACTAAGTGGCGCGCCTACCCCCCTGCCGCCGCCAATGGCGTGGTACGAGTAGCAGCTTGCAAGGATTAGCCAGCTGTTGTAAACAATTGGTTTAGTGTCTGACGACTAGCCACATCACCACGTCGAATAGTAGTAGAAACGCTCCTTGCAGCTGCAAGGAGCGGCCGTAGCCAAACAGGCGCTCGGGCCGCTGAGCGGTGGGGCGGGCGGCGCGGCTCAGCAGCCACAGGCCCACCAGCATATAGCCCACGTCGAGAATAGCATTGAACAGAAAAATGCGCTCCAGCGACACCTGGGCCTCCAGCGCGCCGGCGGGGGTAAGGCCCAGCGGCGGCCGGCCAGGGTGCGTGCGCAAAATGCCCACCGCCGCCAAAATAGCGTTGATGAAGCCCCAGCAGGAGTTCATAAAATGGAAGTGGTGGGGCCACGCGCGCTGGTCGGTGCGCGGCAGCTGGTAGCCGCTGCCCAGCAGGTTGAGGAGCGCCCAGCCTCCCAGCAGGCCCAAGCCCTGGCTCAGCAGCAGCTCGCGGTGCTGGTAAGTGGCCAGCCAGTGGGCGGTGGGCGCCGCCAAGGCCGGAAGCGTAAGTAGCAACATAGCTACAAATAAACGCCGGTCCCGAAAGTTTGGCGCGGGCCCTGGTCAAAAACCGGGCGGGCGGTGTACTTTTGCGGCCCTGCCGCGCGGGCCGCGTCGCAAGCCGGGGAATTAGCTCAGTTGGTTAGAGCGCTACCTTGACATGGTAGAGGTCGCCGGTTCGAATCCGGCATTGCCCACATATACCTCTCTAGCGCGCTGCTGGGGGGGTATTTTTATTTATGCCCCCGGTTTAGGACCCGATTTCTGTGGCTTTATCTCTCATCTAGTAGCAATGGCAAGCTGAATATCATTAACAAGCTGAATATCATTAAGAGGCCTTTGGTATTCTCCTAGGTGAGGCCAATGGCTAGCTTGCGCACTATTTCTGGCTGCCGAGCGAGTTGGTGCGCCAACCGTTCCGCCTCGGTAAGTGGCGCAGGTGGGGGAGAGGCGCGGCGCTACAGTAGTAGGTGGGGGCGGCGTAGGTTAGTTAATAAATGGGCGAGCAGGTTCATTGCCTCAAGGTAGTGGGTAGGGCGCTACCTGGTAGCCGGTATTTAGCTTCTGCTGAAGCAACTGCAGCTCTTCGTCGCTGCCCACCTGCAAGCCTCGAGAGTATAGAAAAAGCCCCGCTAACCACGGGCTTTTTCTATACCCAACGCTCACGCAAACGCTACCCGCGTGCACCCCGCACGGCCAGCCAAAGTGCGTAGGCGGCACTTACCCACAGGATGCATCCTGCCCCAAGGGCTGCCTGCGCCTGCAGGTCTGGCTGCTGGCCCAGCAGCAGGCACCCCAGTGCCCAAGCTACCAGTGCGCCACCAGTCAGGTGGTGTATTGGGTTGGCAAACAAATGCGCCAGGGGGAAAAGGTGCAGCCCGACGACGATGACAATGGCAGGTATCATGTCCTGCCCGTACCCGAGCCGGGGCAGTAGCCAGCCCAGCAGAAAAATAGTACCCCACTGGGCGGCATTGACCCAGCCAAATACGCGGCCGTGCCGCTTCTTCAATGCTGCTTCTTCAGGACTCACGGGTGCCGTGGGTACTTGTTTAGCCCGTTGCAACACCCAGGCGCTGACGAAGAGCAGGGCAAGGGCACCTAGCACTACGCCCGCCTCGGTAAGTAGCGTCAGGTGCTGAATGCCGACCAGCCAGAGACTGAGCCACGCGGCCCCAAATAGGGTGAAGAAAATCGCGCCGGTGGCACGGCCCGCGAGTCGGTATGCAGTCGTAGGTGTCATGCTGTAAAACTAAGTGGGGCTTGCAGGTGAGTATAGAGAAAGCCCCGCTCACCACGGGACTTTTTCTATGATTACTTTATGCCACCAAACCGAAGCCTTCCTGACCGGTTAGCTGTAACAATGGACTCACTACTTCAAAAGAACAAGCGCGTGGTGCAGCGCTTTAACCAGGAGGTTATCGCCGAGGGCAACCTCGCCAGCTTTCACGAGCTAATGGACGAAAGCTTCGTCAATCATTCCGCTACCCCCGGCGCCGCCAATGGGCCGGGGGGTATGTGGCATACCTTCCACAACATCCTACGGCCGGCCCTATCCAACCTGCAAGTGCACATTCATGCTCAAGTGGCCGAAGGGGAAGTAGTTACTACGCGCAAGACTATCACTGGCATCCATACTGGCACCCTGCTAGGTGTGCCAGCTACGGAGCAGCCGGTGGCCATCGAGGTGATGGACATGGTGCGCCTGCGTGAGGGCAAATACTACGAGCACTGGGGCGTTAATACCCTGGCTGCCGTACTAGCGCACTTGCGCAAGTAGATGCCTTACTCACGTACGCCTCGCAAGTAGATGAAGAGCCCCGGCTACGGAGGAGCTTTTCCTGTCTTCGCCTGATGAAACGTGTCCTTCTGCTGGGCTGCTTACTTGGCCTGGGAGCCGGCTGTGAGCAGCGGCCTGCCCCCCCCGTCAACCAAGCCGGCTAATCGGGAACTTATCCCCGAAGGCGCCGTGCAAGGTGATTTCGACGGCGATGGCACGGCCGAATACGTATGGCTCGTGCCGCCCAAAATAGATTCGACTGATGTGGATTGCGTGGGCGAGTGTACCAGTTACCTCACCAGCTCCAACCCGGCCCTGCGTCCTTATGTTCTACAGACGGCCATCGGCGGCATGCTGGCTGTTTACCACCACCTGGGCGCCGGCCGGCGCGACTACGTGGGCATCGCCCCAGCATGGTTCATGGGTTGCTGGAGTAGGTACTTTGTGCTCACTTACCGCCCCAGCGGCGGGCAGTTGGGCGTAAAGCCCTTTTCCACCCATTGCGACCAATGGGAGCACGATAGCATTCCAATTGCCCGGGACAGCGCCCACGCGGGCCACGTGCTTATTCACTACACCGACATGGCGGCCGGGGATTTTGCGGTGAAGACTAAATCTGTGCCCTTGCAATAATCACCTGCGCCCAAGTTGCCCAGGAAGCTGCACACCCCGCCAGTAGGGGAGGAGCTTACAGCAGGCAACCGACCAGTAAAAGTAGGCCGTCGCGTTAGTATGAAAAGTATTAAGTTAGTCGCCTGTCTGTTTAGCTACGTGTCTACGTATCAGAGATTTCATCTCACAGTCAGACTTATGCAACCTCATCCACCTCAATTGCCCATGAACGATGTGGCCACCACAGCGGGCCCTCGCAACTGGAAGAAAGGAGCCTTGTTACTCTTTGGTATTGTTGCCATTATCATCGCACTCATCGCCTTTATGCTGCCTAAAAAGCAGGTTGAGGGCCGCAATGCTCCTCAGCCGACCGAGCATCGGTCCACATCCCCAGGCTTTAATAATCCAACGCGCTAAGCACGGCACCCGTTTTCAAAGTCTCGCCCACCAGCTGGGCTTTTTCATGCCCACCCCTCCGGCAGTCCTAGGGACATCATTAGCCATGTGTAGAAGAAGCGAATTCTATCTTGGCTCGCATGAAATATCTGCCGCTAATCCTCTGCCTACTCTGCGCTGTTGACGCGAAAGCTCAGGCTTCGCCTTCAGCACTAGTTACCACTCCTTATCGCTACTGTGCGCTGGTGGTGGATGACCGACTATTTTCCGTGCCTGACCGTGTGCAGCTCGACTACGGACAATCGGCACCGGGTGCGGTAGCTGACCCAGAAATGGCCGAAATGGCCAAAAGTATCAGGGCCTCGCACTCCATCATCGATGTGCTCAATTATCTGGGCCGTCACGGCTGGGAGCTATTCAACGTCACAACGGTTCAAACGCAAGGGCGCAGGTCTAGCTTGGACAATGCGACCAGCTATGTTGATTCGGAGACTCGTTATCTACTGCGTCGCCGCACGCCCTAGACTTTCGGCAGCTGCCCCCCTGCGCATAATCCTCGAGCAGCACGCTACTGCGGAAGCTGAGCAGCACTATCGGCCTATTCAGTGGTGCGGTTCGTTGGTGCCGTAAGTGCTGCCGCTGGGTGCGGGTTCGGGAGTTGCGAGTAGGGCAGCTAACTACTGCTGAAACACCACGAAGTTGAAGTTCAGATTAGCCGCCGCGCCGCTAGTGTTGGACGTACTCACGTTGATAATGCCGTTGGTGGTGAAAGCCGTCCAGGTAATGAAGCTGGGGGTGTTGTACGGGCTCATTACTATGGCGTAGTTGTCGAGTGATACGCCGCTCAGGCCGCTGGCTGCCGAGAAAGTAATCGTGTAAGTGCCCGTGCCTGTGCGAGCGGTCGTGTAGTTGCCCGAGCCACCAAAGGCAGTAGCCGAACTGGCACCAATCTGCCCGTAAGCCACGGCCAACATATTGTGGATGCTGGTGACCGGGGTGAGTACTTGGCCTGGCGTGGTATTGCTACCCACGGTGGCCGCGCCGCCGATGGCTAGGGCGCCGCCCACCGTGCCTGCGCCACTCATTTTGAAGCCGCCGGTTTGGGTGGCGCTGGTCTGGTTCTGGATGTAGCGGCTATCGGCGGTAGAGGTATCGGCCAGGCGCACCCAGGTGGTGGCGCTGCTGGCGTAGTAATAGCCGGGGCTGGTACCATCGGTCTGGTACACTAGCAGCCCAGAGGCGGGGGCCGGCACGTTGCCCGTGCCCATAGCTAGGCGAGCCGCCTGGGTGAGGCGGGGCGGCAGTAGGCCTTTGCTGCTGCTCACATCGAGGGCAGCAGAGGCATCGGGGGGGGGTAGTTCCGATACTAACGCCGCCGGTTTGAGCCCGGGCCAGGGGCGCGATAGCCAGTATTGCTAGCGTGATGAGCGGGGCGAAAAAGTAGGGTTTTAGCATGTGGGGTAGTAGCTGTCGACCTAAATAATTATGTTATTGTTATTGCCGTACCAGTTTGAGAGTTTGCTGTTGACTGCCTTGCTGCACCTGCAGCAGGTACACGCCGGCGGCTAGTCCGTTGGCCAACTCCAGCAATTGGGTAGTGGCACCCGTGCCCAGGTTCAGGGGCTGCTGCCCGATTTGTTGGCCCAGCATGTTGGTAAACCGCAGATTACCGGCCCGGCCTGGCTGGTGCGAATGCTGAGCGTAACATCCTGCTGCTGCGAGGGGTTGGGGTGGGCTTGCGCCAGTAGTCCAGCTTCAAAAGGTACTTGCACCGTCCGCACGGGTGAGTAAGTGGCCATGCCGTCGGTATCGACCTGGCGCAGGCGGTAGTACACCTAGCCCACGGTGTAGCGAGCTAGGTTCACGTCAGTAAACTGGTACTGCTGGGCCTGCGTAGTGGTGCCGGCTCCTGGCAGCTGGCGCCGTCGGCCAAGCTTTCCACTATAAAGGCAGCATTATGCAGCCCCGCGGCGGTGGCCCAGTTTAGCAGCCCGTCCTGGCCCTGGCGCTGGGCGGTAAACTTGGTAAGCGTGCCTAGCTGCGTCACGTTGGTCGTGAAGCTGCGGGCGTTGGCGCTGGCCGGGGCGCCCTGCGTGGTCTAGGGGCCTGGTCGGCGCGCCAGAGCTGGGCCGGGGTAGTCGCGTTGAAGCCGTTGTCATCGTCGCTCATCCAGCTCAGCGTCACAGAGGCAGGCGCGGTGGAGCTAGGTTGCTGAGCAAATGCCACCTGCCACACTCGGTCGATGCCTTTATTCGGGCCGCCTATATTGATGCCGTAGCTCACGCCGGCCGCCTGTAGGCCAGCTGTGCGCGTCACGGTGACGGGACCGAGGGCTTGGCCGTTAGGGCTAAGCACCAGTCCATTGGTGAAGTCTACGGAGCCGGTGCTGGCGCTCACAGCAGCGCGCGTCACGGCCAAGCGGCCCTACACGTACTGGCCGGGGCCTTCGCCCACGACCCGACCCCCATCGGGCAAGCTTAGGGTGCGCAGCGTGCCCCCGACTACCTGGGTGCGCAATAGGCCCTGAATGAGGGTGAGCAGCGAGCCGATGGTAAGGTCTTGATTGAGCAAGAGTAGGTTAGCACCCGTCGCGCCGGTGTTGCTGAGGGTAAGGGCCGTCACGGTGGCGGTGCCCGGCGTAAAGGCCTGGTCAGTGCTGCCACTAAATAGCAGCGTGCCGCTGGAAGTGAGCGCGCCCGCGTTGTTGAGGTCGCCGGTAAGCTGCACCGTGCCAGCGTTGGTGAGAGTGCTAGTAGCATTGTTTTGCACCGAGCCGGCCACGTAGAGCGTGGCTCCAGCCTGCACCGTGAGGGTAGCCCCGTCGTTAGTGAGCGTGGTTTGGGCCAGGCCAGTGAGGGCGGGCAAGGCCAACAACAGGGTAAGAGGAAGTTTCATGTTGAAAATGATTAAGAGTAAGCGCACTAGGGCGGACAAACCGCCCCGACACGAAGGCAGCGCCTACCGCTGGGCCTGCCCACCGATGGCGGTCTCCAGCCGCCGCAGCCGGGTCTCGAAGGCCTCGGTGGTGGCAGTGGCTTGGGCCCTGAGGGTTTGCAGCTCGGTGGACATGGTCACCGATTTTGCCACGGCCGTGGCGAGGCGAGCCTTGAGAGCCTCATTCTCCGTGCTCAGCTCCTGCACGGCCCGCACCAGGGGCACCACAAACTGGGCATAGCCTAGGCTGTAGTGGTCGCGGGCGTTGGCGGGGACCTGAATGCCATCGAAGCGAAAGCCCAGCTGCCGGGCCGTGGCCTCTACTTCCTGGGCTAGGAAGCCCGTGCGCACGGTGGCAGCCGGGTCGGGGGCACTGCGGGCAGCTAGCGTGCCGGTGCGCTCGAAGGTGCCCAGGCGGGCCTCGTCGAAGCGGTAGGTAACGGGACGAAGCCGGGTGATGAAGGCCAGGCCAGGCCAGGCACGTTGGCCTGCACGTCGTACTTGAAGCGGGCATCGGAGGTGGTGGTCAGGCCCACCTGACAGCGCAGGCTGGTAATGTTGGCATCACCGAGTTGAATGGTGTTGCTACTAAACACAGTGGCCCCACTGCCCAGGGCTAGGGTATTGGTGATGTCTCCATAGCCTTGGGCCGGGCCGGAGAAATTGCCCAGGGCCGTGTTGAGGGTACCCGTAGTCGCATAGTAACCGCTCTGGTAACCCAGGAACGTGTTCCGATTGCCAGTTGTGTTGCTGTAGCCATTCTGGTGCCCCATGAGTGTGTTATGGCTCCCACTCGTGTTGAGGTAGCCGCTGCGGTAGCCGAGAAAGGTATTGTTGACGGTCGCAAAGCCGGAGCCCGTCCGGTACCCACTCTGGTAGCCGATGAGCGTATTATAGGAAGGAGAAAAGCCCGTGCCCGTGCTGTTGTACCCAGTTTGGTAGCCGATAAACAAGTTGAATTGGCCGTACCCCATATTGAACCCGCTTTGATAACCGCTGAACTGGTTATTGCTTTCCAAACTTCTATAGCCGCTCTGAAAGCCGCTGAACTGGTTCTGGGTTGGACTGCCACCACCGATGGTAATAGCGCCATAGCCACTCTGATAGCCCGTGAACTGGTTCTGGTAGCTATATTTCGTACTAAAGCCGCTCTGGTAGCCACTGAATAGGTTCCGGTAGCCTATTATATTATTATAGCCGCTCTGATAGCCCACGAATTGATTGAAACCACCACCATAGCTGGAATCAAAAGTGGTCGCCGGCCCGGTCTGGTAGCCCACAAATAGGTTGTTGCCCGCCGTATTCTGACCGATGTTGAGGCCGCCATCAGCCCGGATGCCCACGCCGACCACCGTGCCCAGGTCGGCCCCGGTGCCGGTCAAGGCGTTGCCTTGCAGGTCCAGGGTTTGAATGGCGGTGTGGTTGCCCAGGTTGTCGGCTCCCAGGCCATCCCGTCGTAGGCGTAAAGGCCGGGGTGTTATCAGTTTGGTAAATCACCAGCCCCGGCACGGGCGGGGCCGTGGGGCTGGCCGTGAGGGCGTCGCGCTGGACCAGGCTCAAGCGCGGCAGCAGCAGGCCCTGGCTGGTGCTTTTTATTTCGAGCGCCGCTGAGGCATCGGGGGTAATGGTGCCGATGCCTACGCCGCCAGTCTGGGCCTGGGCGGCCAGGGGCAAGAGCAGTGCCAGCAGCAGCCAGCGGGTCAGAGGGGAGAAGTGCTGCATATAAAGAATAAGCAAAAAAT
The DNA here is from genome assembly GCF_009755225.1 of Hymenobacter ginkgonis. Lineage (GTDB taxonomy): Bacteria > Bacteroidota > Bacteroidia > Cytophagales > Hymenobacteraceae > Hymenobacter > Hymenobacter ginkgonis. The sequence continues at coordinate 287,370 of NZ_WQKZ01000002.1, read as the reverse complement.
ATGTCGGCCGAGATGCCCCACCGTACCCGAAAAGGTCGACAGTAACAAGGGCTAGCTTTAGCGCATATTGATGCTATGCGCACACTTATTCTAACTTTATTTTTTCCATTAAAATGTAGTATATCAAGGTATTATTAGCTTTTTGTTAGTTCAGTTCCTTTTGCTGTATAGAGTTGGTAATTGCAGTGGGAATGACACCGGCCACGATGCAGCTAAACGACGCACTGGGCTGCGTGATAAGTACAGCTTCAATACCCTTGAGTAAACCCTATGAGTTGGACGCGCATAGCTTTGAAAGTGGGGTCTGCTTTCTGCGGCTTCAAATAAAGAATTTATTGATTGCGACAAGGTTACTTCTTGATTAGCACATGTTTGTAAACTAAACTATAAAAAATTCCAACTAGATGGTCGGGTTTTTTTATTACGTTTCCTACCTGATTCCCTATTGACACTGAACAGCATGCGTAGTTTGGCAGCATGAAAAAACTGCTGCTACTCGCCCTTCTTCCCCTTTCGCTACTAGGTGCTAGCGGCTGCTCGAAAAAAGAAGACGACGCGACCCCTACCCCGGCGCCCGCGCCTACTTATAAGGAGCTTATTATTGGTAAATGGAATATCACGGGCAAGGACTATGTCTATACCCCGCCCACTGGCGCGCCTTACACGAAGTCGCCCAGGTATACAAAAGGGCTCTATACCAGCGTTTTTACAGCCACTACGGTGGAAGAGACACTCGCTGGACTTTCGAGCGGAGTCAATACGTATAGCCTTTCCGGCACTACGTACACGACAGCCGGCTTCTCCACGTACACCTACAAAATTCTGGAACTGACCACCACGCGGCTTGTCACGAGTACTTCCTATGACACGGGGACCAATGGCAATTCACAAATAATTGTGGAAACGACGACCCTGGAGCGCTAAACCCCTTATTCTATCACCTGGGCGGTATAGCTCGCGCCAACTCGCATATTCAGCGTCGGTGAAGAAAAGGGTACCTTAAGCTAGACAATAAGCCCGCCTACCCCCATCGGGTGGCGCACAAGTTCTTCAGCTTGGCGGGCAGGCTAGTGATTTCCTTAATCGTCAGGACGTAGTACTGACGATTAAGGAAGTCACTGGCGACAAACTTGGCATAGTTGCCCTGCTCGTCCACCTTGTTGAACTAAGCTAGGGTATTGGCAATCTGTCCTCGAGCTTGCGGTACTCTTCCCGCTGCTTGGTCAAGTCTACTTTATTGGCCTGCTCGGCAATCTCGCGCCGCCGGATTAGGCCTAAGCCTTGTCGGTGTTGATGTCTAGGTCCTTGCCGTAAACATCAAACTGCATCACGGTCGTAGGAATCTCGGTTCCTACTTTTTCGATGCTGCTGCGCAACTCCTCCTGCTCGGCCGCCGTCAGGCTGCTCTTGCTTTGAGCTTGTCGTAGTAGGCCAGTAAGAGGGGAATGGGCAGCTCTGAATGGCCCTGGGCACACTTCAGGCGGCTGATGGCCCAAAAAGCCGTAGTTAGCAGCAAGCACTTCTTCATATAGTGCTGAAAATGTAGACAATGTATACGAGAAGGCAAGTAACGCTAAGCTATGCCCGGTGAAAATTACTTCCTGCCGAGCTGGCCCAGTCTCGGCGGCGATTAAATTGTACCTAGCAGAGGTTGCTAGCCATATGGGGCGGGGGTAGGGGTAGCAGAGTGGTAATCCTGTCAACTGCTAAAAAGTAACTGGCCACTCTTTATATATCCCGGCCCTTGCGCTGATTGCTTTAAGGTAAAAAAACAATTTATTTTGAGAAATAAAAATTACCAATAGACGGTAAAGTAAGTGTGAAAATGATTTTAATTATAAAATAACTCTGCTTTATCTTATTCAAGATGCTAACTGACAGTCAGTAAAAAGCTAGTTAAGCTGTTACTTACAAATAATTGGTGTATACTTGTCCTCTATGAAAGATGCTATTCAAGATTGCTGCCAGCCGCGCACTCAATTACAGGAAAATATGCAATTTCCTGAGGATATCCTACTATTAGAGGAAACTACTCACATGTCATTCGGCGCTATTCGAGCAGCACTAATTGGTATGAGTTTTACCGTATTGATGATAGTAGCGCTAGTTCGCTTTTTTTATCACTCTGCCGAGCCGCAGCCTGCCGCCGTTAGCTACGAGGTGCATGCTGCACAGCCGGCGAGCACCCTAGCGAGCAATGCTCCGCAAGCCACCGTACAGGGGGTAGCTAACTAAACCTCTGGCGGGCAACCACCGGCCAGCCGCAGGGCGAGTTACCGCTCGCCGAACAACACCTGTGCGAGTACACCAGGCTACTTGAGGGTAGGCAGCCAGTTAGCTATGCGTTAGCGCCAGGGGCGGCGCCGCAAGCTAAAGGCGGTTAAGCACCACCAGCAGAATTACCTGCTGCGCGTCTTTGGGCGACAGCTTATTATCAAAGCTGTCCAACTCGTAGCCCTTTGCCAGCCACTCCTTCACCTCTGGGAAGGCGAGGATTTCGGCTTTGGTGAAGGGAATGGGAGCCGCTTGTTGACCAGCAGCTGAGCCGGCCGATAAGAAGGTCAGCATCTTAGTTGCCGGAAGGTTATCTGAATGCATAAGAAGAACTGCTTGCCACAGAAAGCAGAGTAGAATAAGAGAAAATAATGCAGCCGCGCGCACAGCGAAGGCTACGAGGCCCACCAAAATTAGGGCCGGTGCCGCCGTAAGTAGTAGCGCACGCCTCCACCCTGGTTGCGTTGCCCAACGCTGATAACCTCCCAGCCCCGGCTGCTTAGGTAGTTCAAAGCATCGACTTCGTACTCGAAGGTTTTCATACGGGCTACCTCCTCGGTTTGCTGGGTTTGGGCAGGGTCGGCCCCCGTGATTAAGCTCACTAACGACCGATTGCCACTTCGAGAAGCCGTTTCCAAAATGCAGTACTGGTCGGGCTGAGGCGGAACTGTTTGGGCTAGGGCAGGGGGTAGGAAGGCCACTAGCAGCCCGGCAACTAACACTAATTTTTTCATAAGAACAATGAATAAGCGCAGCTAAGGGCATCCCACTAACGCCGCCACCCGCTGCCAGATGTTTGGCCATGCCTTAGTAGGCGCCCTCACCACCCACGGTAAGCTTACAGCACTACGGCCTGGGTAGCCTGCGCAAAGCCAGGGCCCAGCAATTGCACATAGTATAAGCCCGCGGGCAAGGTGCCGCGCACCCACGGAAAGCGGTGCCAGCCCGCTAGCAGTTCGCCTTGGTGCAGAGTGGCTACTTCTTGGCCCAGCACATTGAGCACGCGCAGCTGCACCGTAGTGGGGCTAGGCAGCGAAAACTCCACCGTAGTGGCTTCCTGAAATGGGTTGGGAGCAACCGGGTACAGCTTGGGCTCGGGGCTGATGGGCCGCAGCAAGGTGTAAGTATCGATGAGCTTCTGGGTGCGCGTAAAAAATTGCAACTTCAGGCTGTCGGGCGTGGCATTGATAAGCATGGCGCCGTAGTCGCCATTGAAAATAAGCTTGCTTTCGGCTAAAGCCACCCGGTTTACCCGGTATACACTGCGGCCGCCTAGGCCATTCACGAAGTACGGTAGCCCGTCGGCTTCTAGGCGCTCGTAGTGGTGGTCGTGGCCCGCCAGCACCACCGAGGCTCCCCACTCGCGATATGGCCAGCGCGTAGCGGCCGTGCTGCCGTGCAGCCCCGACGAATAGGGCGCGTGGTGCAAATACACCACGTTCCAGCGGGCTTGCGAGGCGGCCAAGCCGGCTTGCAGCCAGTGCGCCTGTACCGAATTAGCATCGACGCCGTCGGGCTCGGCCGGGTCGCTATCGAGGGCGAAAAAATGCACGTCGCCGCGCACAAAATCGTAGTAGCGCCCATTGCCGGGCAAGGTGAAATAGTCGCGGTAGGCTTCCCCGTTGCGCGTATAGTAATCGTGGTTGCCAAGCGACGGGAAGAAGCGGTTGGTAGAAGCGCTGGGGCCGTAGCGCCCGCGGTACTTATAGATGTAATTGTGGAAGTACTGGCCGATGTTCTGGTCGATAGTGGTCGAGTCGCCCACGTCGTAGTTGTTGTCACCCAGCGTAATAATAAAATCCGGGTCCCAGTCCTTGACCATCTGCGCCACCTGCGCTTCGGCCGGCCCCGCGTACCCATAGTCGCCGATGGCCGCAAAACGCTGCCCGTAGCTAGCCCTGCCCCCTAGGCTCAGCAAAAGCATTAGTACTAAGCAACGTAGGCGGAAATGGGGCCAGGTGTTAGCCAAAAAAGGTAGCGGTATACTCATGCCGGGCTGGTCGTTTGCGGGGCGCGCCGGGTAGCGGCTCGGCCCCTGCTAATAGGGCTATAACTACCTCTAGCTGCAGAAGGTTGCCCCGCTGTGCAAGCAGTTAAGTCGCTAATTTACGTGTGACTTACGCTGTGATTTTGCGCCAGTAACCACTTTTTCCGAATTGGATAAAAGATTCTTCGGCAGCGCCAGCCAGCCGCTACCTGCCGGCTGATGCCTTAGTCAGTGGTTCAGGCTTTTACCCAAAATCTTTCTGGTTGCCCTACCCCCAGCTTGCGGCCCGAGCTACGCGCTCCTATACCAAGCGCCCACCCATACTCAGTGGTTGCTGAGTGCAGGTGGGCGCCAAGAAGGGGGGTGGGGCCCAGCCGCCGGGCCCTACGCACTATTCGGTGTGCACCACGCGCAGCGTCCGGCTGCCCGCGTCGGAGGTAAGCTGCAAAAAGTATACACCGGGCGCCAGCTTGGCGCAGTCAGTGAGGTGCACCACGTGCTCGCCCACGCTTTGGCGGGGTAGGGCCTGCTGGTACACAGGCCGCCCGAGGGCATCGGCCAGGGCCACGCGCACTACCGACGCGCTAGGCAGCGAGTAGGCCACGGCCAGCGCCGCCCCAAACGGCACCGGCGAGGCAGTAGCCTCGGCAAATACCACGGGGGCTTTGGTGGCTAGCAAGGGGTTTGAGTTGGTGGGTATGTTGTTATCCATCCAGGCCAAGCGCTGGTGCATCCAGTTTTTCAAGTAGTTAACTTCTTCGCCATAGGTAGGGAAGGCTACTGCATTGGCCCATACCCCCACGCCCAAAATGGGCCAGGCCGTAAAGTTGCGCCCCTGGCTTTCGGCCACCTGCGCCGCATTGGCATCAATGAGCTGGTCGAGGTTGGCCTGGTTCAGCACCGACGAGCGCAGCACGTCCCAGCGTGCGCGCAGTTCGCGCACGAAAGCCGGGTCGGCCAGCAGCTGGCGCCACCAAAACGGAATCTGGTGTCCGCAGCTCGCATTGCTGTACACCCAGCCCGCTGGGTCGCTGCCCGCGCAAAGCGCCGCGCTACCCCAAGCCAGGTCATAATCCCAGGCGGGGCCCATGGTCAGCTTGCCGTTTTTGCTGGTACGGTCCTTATAAAAATACGTGCTGAAGCAGTAGCCGTCGATATTGCGGCTCAGCTCGGTGAGCAAAAAATAATCGGCAAACGACGTCGTGTTAATGAAGTGCCGGTAGCCCCGGCGCGCATCGTTGAAGTTGCCGCCACTCAGCGCCGTCTCGAAGCTATCGACGTAGGCCTGGATGTAGCTGCGCTGCGCCAAATTGATGTCCTCCAGCTTCGGGTATTCCACCTGGAAAAGTATCTCATTTTCTAGCGCATTAGTCGGGTTCTTGAACTTAGAAGTCCAGTTGGCGGCCGAGCTACCCGTAGCCTTATCGAGCTTCACGATATAGCCGCCCGTAAGGGCATCGCCCTTCGTATCAGTGGTTTTGAGTTTGCTGATATTTACGCGGTCGGCGCCCCGCTTCACTTTTTCGGCCAAAATGTACACGCCCTGGTACACATTGTTTATTACCACTTCGCAAAAGCGGGTGCGGCTGGCGTAATTGCCTACCTGGTTAGATATCTGATAGGTTAATACATTGCGCATCAAGGTCTTGTCGCCGTAACTGGCTGACAGTACCCAGTCGCTACCCGCCGGCATGCCGAGCAGGCTGGCGTCGAGGTCTTCGCCGGCCGCGTCGCGGGTTTCTACCCCGAAGGACTTTTTGGGGAAATACCACTGCGAAGAAGAACCACGGGTTTCAATGCCAATCTTACCAGTATAATTATTAAAAGAATCAGTTGCAAGGTTGCGCTTGCCTGGGCCGTTGTCAATGATACCCATATCGGCCTCAATTTTGGGGTCGTCCAGAATTTCCTTCTGGTGGGTATCAATAACAATAATTGGCAAATCAGAAGAGAGAAAACCTAGGCCTGGCAACGGAACAACTTGGGCCCAGCTAGACAAGGGTAAGCTAAGCAGTAGCGTGAATAAGAGGTGCTTCATGCAGAGAAAAAAGAGTATAGAATATGAGTAAAATGCAATAGAAATGTTTCTTATCGCAAATAAGGGTACAAATAACGCGGAAAAAGCGTATTCATGCAAATACTCATTATCTATATGTTCTAAAGTATAAGCGCTTGTGTGCTAAAGTGTCATGAAGCACGACCCGCTACTTTGTAAAGGCCGGGCACCGAAGAATAAGTAAATGTTGTTTTTTTGGTAAGTTGCACGAGTCGCTGATGCGGCTCCGCTGGTGACTAGCCAGCGAAAAAAGGTTGTAAATACATGTAGGCTACCTGAATAATAAATATAACTTTTAGCCTAGCAAGCTTGGGGCGAATATCGGTTTGCTCCTGCTGTGCATGGGGGGTAGGCGCTGGCCCACTGCCGCCCGCGCGCGGTAGCAACGCGTGGCGGTGCGGCGTAGGCGGGACACTGCTATTAAGTATAACTTGCCGATAATTCCCTAAACCCCGCGTTTTTCGTATCAGCAGGCAGGCAGCCGGCCAACTACCTGGTTGGTTAGCTGTTCTTACCTTCTATTAAGAAGCCCCTTTTGCCATGAACCCTTTAGTAGACATACGCCGCCTCGACCAGAGCCTGTGGCTCGACTTCATCAGCCGTAAAGTGTTGCAAAACGGCGAGCTCAAGCGCCGCATTGAGGAAGATGCGCTGCGGGGCGTGACCTCCAACCCCGCCATTTTTGAGAAAGCCATTGGCGGCAGTGCCGATTACGACGACACCATTCAGGCGCAGGCCCAGCAGGGCAAGTCGGCTGAGGAAATCTACATTGGCTTGGCCGTGGCCGACGTGCAGGCCGCGTGCGACTTGTTTCGCTCGCTCTACGACAGCCACGACAATTCGAGCGACGGCTACGTGAGCCTCGAAGTATCGCCCAAGCTGGCCCACGACACGGAAGGGACCATTGCCGAAGGCCGCCAGTTGTGGAAAGACGTGGCCCGGCCCAACGTGATGATAAAAGTGCCCGCCACTCTGGAAGGCTTACCCGCCATTCGGCAGCTGATTTCGGAGGGCATCAACATCAACGTAACCCTGATTTTTGGCTTGGAGCGCTACCGCGCCGTTACGGAAGCCTTTATTGCGGGCCTCGAAGACCGCGCCAAGGCTGGGCAGTCGCTAGAAGGCATCGATTCGGTAGCCAGCTTCTTCCTCAGCCGCATTGACGTGCTGATTGACCCGCAGCTGGAAAAGATAGCGGCCGAAGGCGGCGAAAAAGGCCAACTGGCCGAGTCGCTGGTGGGCCAAGTGGCGCTGGCCAGTGCCAAGCAGGCGTACCAGATGTACAAGCAAATCTTTGCTGGCCCGCGCTGGGAAGCCCTAGCCGCAAAAGGCGCAAATACGCAACGTTTGCTGTGGGCGAGCACAGGCAATAAAAACCCGAAATACGACGACCTTAAGTACGTAGAAGGCCTGATTGGCCCCAAAACGGTGAACACCATTCCGGTGGAAACCATGGACATCTTCAAGCAAAAAGGCCAGCCCGCCGACCGCCTGGAGCAGGGCTTGCCCCTGGCCGAAGCTGTGCTGCGCGACCTGCCCAAAGTAGGCATCGACCTCGACGCCATGACGGCCCAATTGGAAAAAGAAGGGGTGCAGAAATTCATCGAACCTTTCGGCAAGCTGATAGACTCGGTAGAGAAGAAGCGCGAACAAGCCGTGAGCGCCGTAGCCGGCAAGTAGCTAAGCAGCGCTACCCTACCCCCTGCAGGAGGTTCAGGGTAGTACAACGCCTTGTATACCAAGCCCCAGTGCTGGCCGGCGCTGGGGCTTTTGCGTGCCGCAGGCAACGCGCGCGGCCTGGGGCACGTATAGCAACAGGTTTAGGAAAATTACACGTATTCGTGAGCCAACCCAGCCAATATTTCCGCAACCCGGCGGCCGAGATAACTTATTACCCTGCCGGCTACATCCGGGCCGATTGGCGGGCAATGGACTCTTCCGAAACCGAGCTGCGCGCTATTTACGAGCACATTCTGGGGGCCATGCGTCGTTACGAGGTAACGGCACTCTTGATTAAGCACACGCAGCCGCAGCCCATTCCGGCGGTGCTCCGGCTCTGGCTGCTAGAGAATTGGATTCCGCGCGCCATGCGCGAAGTGGGCTACCGCCGCTGCGCCATTGTGGAAACGGCCGACACGGCGAGCCGGTCTGCTACTCGGGAAATCGGTAGCCGCCTCAACCAGCCGCTGGACTTTGCTTATTTCGAAGACCCGGCCGAGGCCGAAGCCTGGCTGCTACGGCCAACTAGCGCGCAGTAGCGCAGCAGGTACTTAGCTACGAAAAATTGGCTGTTTGCCAAGCTGTGCGCATCTGGCGGGGGTAGGGCTGGCTGCCTACGCCGGCTGGCAGGCCAGCACCTCCTCCAATATCTGCCGCGAATTGCTGAGGCGCGGCACCTTGAACTGGCCACCTAGCCGGCCGCGGCTGCGCAGCCAGGCCTCGAAGGTGCCGGCGGGCAGCAGGTGCAGGCGCGGGGCGGCCAGGGCGATGTCGCGGTGGCGCTTAGCGTCGTAGTCGGAGTTGAGGCGGCGCAGTTCTTGGTCGAGGGTGTGGCCAAAGAGCGCCGCATCGGCGGGCGGCGGGCCGGTAAACTCCACGGCCCACTCGTGGCTGCCGCGCGAAGTGGCCGCGCCGGTAGCAAAGTAGATGGGCGCTGCCGTAAAATCGCGCACCAGCGTGCCCGTGGCACGGGCCGCGGCCGCCACGGCTGCTTCGGCATTCTCTACCACTACCTCTTCGCCAAAGGCATTGAGAAAGTGCTTGGTGCGGCCCGTAATGCGCACCCGGTAAGGCTGTAGCGACGTAAAACGCACGGTATCGCCCACGAGGTAGCGCCACAGCCCAGCATTGGTGCTGATGACGAGCGCGTAGGTGGGGCCTACCTCCACGGCTTCGAGCGGCACGGGGCGGGGGGTAGGCGAGTTGAACTCGGTGGCGGGCAAAAACTCGTAGTAAATACCGTGGTCGAGCAGCAGTAGCAAGTCCTCCGAGTCGGGCTCGTCCTGCAAGGCAAAGTAGCCCTCCGAAGCATTATAGATTTCGAGGTAGCGCATTTGCGGGTTCGGAATGAGCTGCTTAAACAACTCGCGGTAGGGCCCAAACGCCACCGCGCCGTGCAAGAACAAACCCAGCCGCGGCCACACCTGCGAGATGTCGGTGGCGCCGGCCAGCGTGAGCACGCGGCGCAGCAGCACTATCATCCAGGTAGGTACGCCGGCCAGCACGCGCACATCTTGGTGCAGCACGTGCCAGGCAATGCGCTCAATTTTTTCTTCCCACTCATCGAGCAGCGCCAGGGGCAGGGGCGGCGTGCGCAGGTACTCGGCCCAGCTCGGCAGGCCCTGCATGATGAGCGCCGACACATCGCCGGCCTGCGCCGCGCCGCCGAAGGGGCTGGGGCCGCGGGTGCCGCCCAGGCTCAGGGTTTTGCCTTGCAGCACGCGGTGGGCGGGGTAGAGGTGCGTGCTAAGGGCCAGCATGTCGCGGCCGGCGCGGTAGTGGTTGCCGTGCAGCGCCTCAGTGGTAAGCGGGATGTACTTGCTGCGGGCGTTGGTGGTGCCACTGCTGCGGGCCTGCCAGTGGGGGGTAGGGCCGGGCCACAGCACGTTGGGCTGGCCGCGCAGCACTTTTTCGAGCTCGGGGTATAGCTGCTCGTAGGTGCTTACGGGCACGCGGCGAGCAAACTCGTCGGCACGCAGGCTGGTGGCGTAGCCGTAGCGGCGGCCCCACTCGGTGCCCTGCGCCCGGCCCAGCAAGTAGCGCAGCACGGCCGCCTGCGTGGCCAGCGGCTGCTGGCGCACGCGGGCCAGCCGGGGCAGGCTCCCCAGCTGAACGGCGGCGGCAATGAGCTGGTCGAGCACTTTGTTCTAGTTATGAATTGAAAATCTTGAATTTCAAGGTGAGTTTCAAGAAGAACGTCATGCTGAGCGCAGCCGAAGCATCTTGCTCGCAGCACTAGCCTAATCGTTCAACGGTATTGATTAGTGCTGCGAGCGAGATGCTTCGGCTGCGCTCAGCATGACCTTTTTCAAGAGAGCAAACGATTAATCAAAATACTTGCGCTTGAACTCGAAGTTCTTGCCCAGGTACACGCGGCGCACGGTTTCATCCTCGGCCAGCTCTTCGGCGGTGCCGGCTTTGAGCAGCTTGCCCTCGAAGAGCAAGTAGGCGCGGTCTACGATACTGAGCGTGGCTTGCACGTCGTGGTCGGTGATGAGGATGCCGATGTTGCGGTGCTTGAGCTTGGCCACAATACCCTGAATCTCCTCGGTGGCGATGGGGTCGACGCCCGCAAATGGCTCGTCGAGCAGCACAAACTTGGGGCTTACGGCCAGCGCGCGAGCTATTTCGGTGCGGCGGCGCTCGCCGCCGCTCAGCACCTTGCCCAGGTTTTTGCGCACGTGGCCGAGGCTGAACTCATCGAGCAGCTCCTCTACTTTGTCGTGCTGCGCTTTTTTGGGCATGTCCGTCATTTCGAGCACCGAAAGGATGTTTTCCTCCACGCTCAGGTCGCGAAACACGCTGGCTTCCTGGGCCAAGTAGCCCATGCCGCGCCGGGCACGCTGGTAAATGGGCAGCCGGGTAATGTCTTCGTCATCGACGAAAATGCGGCCCGAATTGGCTTTCACCATGCCCACCATCATGTAGAAACAGGTGGTTTTGCCGGCGCCGTTGGGGCCCAGCAGCCCCACTATTTCGCCCTGCGCCACGGACAGCGACATGTCGTTGACGACGGTGCGGGCTTTGTATTGCTTAACGAGGTGCTCGGCGCGAAGAATCATAGACAGGGACAAAGGTAAAACCCAAGGCCGCCGCTCGGCTGCGGGCGCCCAAGGGGGGTAGGGCCGCGCAAGCCGGCAGCTCGGAAGTAGCTAACGCGGGCCGCGAAATAAAGTGCTTTGGCGGTGGCTAATGAAAGCTGTTGGCGGCGTGGCGAGCTGGGTTTTGAGGTAAGTGCCGCGCTATCGTTTCTTTGCTACGGAATATTATCTACTTGCTTATGCCTAAATACTTACTCTTTTTTATACTGTGGGGAAATTGGTTGGCTGGGTTTGGGCAAGCTCCGGCTTTTCAGCTGACCAAAACTATTGGTACTCCGGTGTCTGACCCCTACGATTTGGTGGTGGACAAGGCCGGCTTTATCTACTTGCTCGATGGCCCCGGCATCACGAAGCTGAATGCGAAAGGCGAGTTGGTGCAAAGCATCGTGCTGGAAACGCACAAATACGGCGGCTTTGGCCTGGGCATCGACGACGCGGGCAATCTGTACGTGGCCAACTACACCTACAGCTACGTGCAGAAATACAACCCAGCCGGCAAGCTACTGCTGGAGTTTGGCACTGCGGGCAGCGCACCAGGGCAGTTCACCTACGCCAACAGCCTGACCGTGGACGGCGCGGGCAACATCTACGTGGCCGACACGGGCAACAACCGTCTGCAAAAATTCGACACCAACGGCAAGTTTTTATTTGAATACAAGGCCACTAGCAGCAACAAGCTCGACCGACCCATGGACGTGGCGCTGGACGCCGACGGGGCCATTTATTTGTTTGACCAGAGCTTGATGATTACCAAGCTCTCGGCCAGCGGCGCGCTGTTGCAAACCATCGCGCTCGGGCCAGTATCGACTGACGAAGGCACTTCGCTGGCGGTAGACGCGGCGGGGGATTTCTACCTAAGCACCTTCCGGGGCGGCGGCGTACTGAAATACAGCAGAACTGGCGTGTACCAACGCGCGCTGGAGGCGGGCTACGACTGGAGCAACAGCACCCACACACCGATTGCGCTGGACGCGGCCGGCAACGTGTACGCCTCCACCTTTGGCCACCACGGCGACAGCCGCCTGCTCAAGTTCGACGCCAGCGGCAAACAGTTGAACCGCTGGGGCAACCTGGGCACATTTGGGCCGCTGGCCATGGATGCGGCCGGCAACTACTACTACCACGACCCACTGCAAGGTAAAATCTGTAAGTATGCGGCTAACCACCAGCTGCTGGCGCAGTTTCCGGGCGTGTTTGACCCCGCCGCGCTGGCTGTGGATGCGGTAGGCAATATCTACGAGATGGCCTGGAGCTCGCCGGCCAGCATCACCAAAATAGCCCCCAATGGCCGCGTGCTGGCAACCTATAATAAGCTGGGCGGCAATATTGGCTACAACTCGTCGGGCATTGGGCTGGCCGTGGACGCGGCCGGCACCATGTACGTCACCGACTACTACGGCGGCTGCGTGCGCCGCATTGATGCGCAGGGCAACCAGCTGCCCCCCATTGGCACGTGGGGGGTAGGGGCGGGGCAACTGTGGCTGCCGCAGGCCGTGGCCATCGATGCGCACGGCTTCGTGTACGCCGTGGACAACGGCGGGCTGCGCGTGCAGCGCTTCACGCCCGATGGCCAGCTGCTGCGCGAGTTTGGCGAGCGCACCACCATGGGCGGCTCGGTGTCGGTGAGCACGGTGCGCATGGCTGTGGATGGCGCCGGCAACATGTACGTGACCAGCAGCCTCGTGGCGGGCTTGCAGGTGTACGATGCCGCGGGCAAGGGTAAAACCATTCTGCCCGACATCTGGGGCTTTTTGGCCGTGGACCGCCGCGCCAGCCAGCTCGTGACGATAGGCGGCGACCTCATTCGCCTCTACAGCGGCAATAACGTGCGGCCCGAAAACGTGATAACCGGCAACATCTACGAAGACCTCAACAACAGCTGCACCCGCGAGGCCAACGAGCCTGCCCTACCCGGCATTGCGGTGGTGGCGCAGCCGGGCAACTACTACGGGCTGTCGGATATCAATGGCAACTACTCAATTGCTGTTGATACCGGTGCTTACACCGTGCAGCAGCTGCTGCCGACGCACGAAGTGGGCCGGTCGATTGCGCTGCTTTGCGCCGCCTACCCCCCCTTGGCATTCTCCTCGTACGGCAACACGGCCAGCGGGCCCAACTTCGGCGACCAAGTAAGCCTTGCACCCTACCTCAGCGTGAGCGTAGCCGTGAACCGCCGCCGGCGCTGCGCTCGCAACAGCACCACGGTGTCGTACGCCAACACGGGTTTTGCCCTGGCGCCCAACGCCCAGGTGGTGGTGGCGCTGCCAGAGTACGTGGTATTTGTGGCGGCCAGCGCGCCCCACACCCGCGATGCGCAGGGCAACTACGTATTCGCCGTCGGCGACCTACCCCCCAACCGGCAGGGCAGCATCACAATTCAAGACTCGGTGGTGTGTGGCAACACCGCCATCCGGGGCCTCACGCTGTGCACCAAAGCCTGGATAACGCCCGCCAATTCCTACCCCGAGCCTTCGGCCTGGAACAAGGCGTCGATGGCCATCAGCAGCCGGGTGGAGGCCAACAACCAGGTGCGCTTCGTGCTGCGCAACCAAGGCAAGGGCGCCACCACCGACAGCCTAGCGCTGCGCGTGTACCAAGATGCGCAGCTGGCGCTCACGCACGCCTACGCCCTAGCCGCCGGCGACAGCCTGGTGCTGCGCGTGCCGGCCACTCGCTCGGCGGTGCGCCTCGAAGCCGACCAGCCCGCCGGCCACCCCCTTCAATCCCAAACCAGCGCCACCGTCGAAGTAGCGGCCCTGCACACCGGCGCCGCGCCCAATGCGGCCCTGCGCGCCCTACCCCCCAACGCGGGCAATCCGCAAGTGGCCGAAGACTGCCAGCCCGTCGTCGATTCCTTCGACCCTAACGATAAGCAGGTGTGGCCGCAGGGCACCACGGCCCAGCACTACACGCCCACCGGCAGCCCGCTGGCCTACCAGGTGCGCTTCCAGAATACGGGTACCGCGCCGGCTTACTACGTAACGGTGGTGGATACCCTGGCCGCCGGCCTCGACCTGCGCACGCTGCGCGTGGGCGCCGCGTCGCATCCGTACCAACTCACGGTTTCGGGCAAAGACCGGCCAGTGCTCACCTTCACCTTTAGCGGCCTCACGCTGCCCGAAAGCGCCCGCGACCCGCTCGGCAGCCAGGGCTTTGTGCAGTTCACCATTCAGCCTAAAGCGGGCTTGGCGCCGAAGACGTTGATTGAAAACTACGCCGATATTTTCTTCGATTACAACGAACCGGTGCGCACCAATACCACCACCAACCGCCTCTACGATGTGCCCGCCCAGGTAGTGCCGGCCGTGCAGCTGGCGTATGCCGACCTGGTGGCCTCGCCCAGCATCAGCCGCTTTGCGCCCGCCCAAGGCCGGGTCAGCACGCTGGTGACGATAACCGGCCAGCGGTTCGACGCCACGACGACGCACAACCAGGTGCTGTTCAACGGCGTGGCGGCGGCGGTGCTCAGCGCCACCCCTACCACCCTCACGGTGCGGGTGCCAGCCGGCGCCACACCCGGCAAAATCCAGGTAGTGACGCCCAATGGCGGCGTGCGCAGCGCGACCGATTTCCTCGCCTACCCCCCGCCCACCCTGGCAGCCGTAGCACCGGCCGAAGGCGTGCCGGGCGCCGTCATCACACTCACCGGCACCGGCTTCTCGCCCGATAGTCGGCAAGATTCGGTGGCTTTTGACGGCGTAGCGGCTGTGGTGCGCCGCGCCTCGGCCACCGAGCTAACGGTGGAAGTGCCCGCTGGCGCGCACACGGGCCTTGTTACCCTACGCACGCTGGGCGGGCAAGTAGCTAGCGCGCAGCCGTTCCGGGTGTGGTATCCGCCCACGCTTAGCGCCTTCGGGCCGGGCAAGGCTAAGGCCGGTACGGTGCTGACCATCAACGGGACGAATTTTGCCGAAACGGCAGCCCGCAACGTCGTGCTGCTGGGCACAGTGGCCGCCCCGGTAGTGGCGGCCACCGCCACCCAGCTACGGGTGCAAGTGCCCAGCACCGCCGAGTCGGGCCCGCTCACGGTGCGCACGCCGGGCGGCCAGGTGGTCTCGGCGGCCAGCTTTGTTTTTGTACCTGCGCCTACCATCACCGACTTCGCGCCCCGCGAGGGTAGCGTAGGTACTACCCTCACTATTAGCGGGAAGAACTTCAACGCCGACGGGCAGACCGATACCGTTTACGTGAACGGGGTAGCGGCCCGGGTGCTCAGCCGCAGCGCCACGCAGGCGGTGGTAGTCGTGCCCAAGGGGGTGCGCACCGGGCCCGTAACGCTGGCCGGCGCGGGCGGCCCCGCCCGCAGCGCCCAAAATTTTGAGGTGCTCGACCTCGGGCCCGACCAGGCCGTGACGGTGTACCCCAACCCCACGCACGGCCCCCTCACGCTCGACTGGCAGCACGCCGATTTTGCCCTGCAAGAAGTGCGCGTGTACAATGCGCTGGGCCAACTCGTGCTCCAGCAAACCCTGGGCGGCGTGGCTACTGATACGCTCCCACTGACGCTGGACACCGCCGGGCCAGGGCTGTACCTGATAGTCATTCAAACTGCTCGCGGCTCGGTAACTAAGCGAGTGGCCGTGCATTAAGAGTGTATAGGAAAGTTAGCGAGAGTCAAAAGCACGTCATGCTGAGCTTGTCGAAGCATCTCTACCTGGTGAGTAATTCCTGACGTTAGGGTGTTAGTGGCGCGATAGAGATGCTTCGACAAGCTCAGCATGACGTGCTTTCTGCATTCACAGAATTTCCCTGCATGTACTAATTAAGAAACCAAAGAGTCAGTTTTTAGCAAGCAAAAGGCCGACGCATCTCTATGCGCCGGCCTTTTGCTTGGGGTAAGGTAGCCGGCCAGGGCCTATTGGCAGTGGCCCGCGCACCGCCGGCGCAAACTGCCAGCTGGTTGCGGCTGTTAGGAAGGCCGCTGGGCCAGACCTTTGCAGCCCCGTACTTTCGCTGCGGCCGCGTGGCCGTTGTTCTTTATATGCTAGATTTTGTTGTTCGCCGCCCCGCCGCCCTGCGCCTGGCGTGGCTACTGGTGCTGTTAGTGCTGGGCCTCGGCCGCCCGGCCCAGGCTCAGATAGAGCGCCCCGTTACCTGGAAATTTGCGGCCCAGCCCGGCGCCGCTGGCGAAGCCACGCTCACCTTCACGGCTGCCATTAGCGGCAACTGGCACATTTACTCGCAGTTTATTGAGGAGGGAGGCCCCGAGCCCACAAGCTTCAAGTTCACGCCCTCGCCCGACTACGAGCTGGTGGGCAAGGTGAGCGAGGAGCCTACCCCCGTCAAGATGTTCGAGAAGGCGTTCAACATGAACATTGCTTACTTTCCCAAGCGGGCAGTGTTCAGCCAAAAAATTCGCCTCAAAGCCGCGCAAACTACCGTGAAGGGTACCCTCACCTTCATGGCCTGCAACGACGAAAAGTGCCTGCCGCCCGACGACCTCGATTTCAGCATCGCCGTGAAAGGGACGGCTGGTGCCGCAGCAAGTGCGCCTGGCGTGGCTGCCCCTACCCCCCCCGCCGCCACTAAGCCCACGGCAGTAGCACCCGCGGCCCCAGCCGTGCCTACTCCCGCCCCGGTGGCCGACGCGCCGCCGGCCGCACCCACTGCCCCGGCGCTAGCTGCCGCTCCGGCCGACTCGGGCCGCCAAGCTGCGGCCGCAACTGCGCCAACGAGTACTACCAAAGTCTTGGCCGATGCGCCAGCTTCGGGGGCGAGCCAGTCGTTGTGGGCCATTTTCCTGGCTGGCTTTCTGGGCGGCTTGGCGGCGCTTATTATGCCATGCATTTTTCCGCTCTTGCCGCTCACGGTTAGCTACTTCACCAAGCAGGCGCACTCGCGCCAGCAGGGGCTGGGCCGGGCGCTGCTCTACGGGGCCAGCATCATCGTTATTTACGTGGCGCTGGGGCTGTTGATTACAGTTTTATTTGGCTCCGATGCGCTGAACGACTTGGCTACTAGTGGCTTGTTCAACCTGTTTTTCTTTGCGTTGCTGGTTGTGTTCGCGGCCTCCTTTCTGGGTGCGTTCGAGTTGACATTGCCCAATTCCTGGATTGCCAAAACTGACACCGAAGCCGATAAAGGCGGCGTGCTAGGTATTTTCTTTATGGCGGCCACACTGGCGCTGGTATCATTTTCGTGCACCGGCCCCATCATCGGCACGCTGCTGGTGCAGGCGGCCAGCACGGGCGCCTACCTGGGGCCAACGGCCGGCATGTTCGGTTTTTCAGTTGCTTTGGCGCTGCCATTTACCCTGTTTGCGCTGTTCCCGTCGTGGCTGAAAGCGCTGCCCAAGTCGGGCGGCTGGCTGAACTCGGTGAAGGTGGTGCTCGGCTTTTTGGAGCTGACGCTGGCCCTGAAATTCCTCTCTAATGTAGACTTAGCCTACCACTGGCAGTGGTTCGACCGCGAACTGTTTTTAGCTCTGTGGATTGTGATTTTTGCACTGTTAGGTTTCTACCTGCTGGGCAAAATTCGGTTTTCGCACGACAGCGAACTGCCATTTGTGTCGCTGCCTCGGCTGTTTTTGGCCATTGTGGTGCTGGCTTTTACTACCTACCTGGTGCCCGGTTTGTGGGGCGCGCCGCTCAAGTCGGTGTCGGCGTTCCTACCCCCCCAACACACCCAAGACTTCGACCTCTACACGCCCACGCTCAGCGGCGGCGGTGGGGGTAGCGCGGCTGCCCCAGCGCATCCTGTGCGCAAGTACGGCGAGCTGTTTCACGCCCCGCTGGGGCTCGATGCGTTTTTCGACTACGACGAGGCCCGCGCCTACGCTACGCAAGCTAATAAGCCCATTATGATTGACTTCACTGGCAATGCCTGCGTGAATTGCCGCAAGATGGAAGCCAACGTGTGGCCCGACCCGGCCGTGTTGCAGCGCCTGCGCAACGACTTTGTGCTGGTGCAACTCTACGTAGACGACAAGACCGACCTGGCCCCCGCCGAGCAAACGGTTTCAAAGTTCAGCGGCAAGAAAATTCGCACCATTGGCAACAAATGGAGTGACTTTCAGGCCAGCCGCTACGGCTCTAACTCGCAGCCCGACTACGTACTGCTCGACCCCCGCACCGAGCGCGTGCTGGTGGCGCCCCAAGGCGCTAACTACGACCCCGCCAATTTCCTAGCTTTCCTGGATAAAGGTTTGGCGGCGATGAAGTAACAGCTGGTAAAAACCATTTGGTCAATTAAGAAAGCGGCCATGCTCTGGATAGAGCATGGCCGCTTTTTGGGCTTATACCAGCCCCACCAACGCCTGCAACAAGGGCGCAGGCCGCGCTGCCAAATAAGCCACGCACTGCGTAAGCGTCAGGGCGTCGCCGCTGGCTACGTGCAGCGGCCGCGCCACTACCCCCGGCACTTGGCTGAGGTCAAAAAACGAGGGTACAAAGGCGATGCCAATGCCCAAGCTGACGAGGTTGCTGAGTAGCTCCAGCGACGATACTTCCTGTACAATGGCCCCGCGCCGGCTAAAGCCCGCCTGCTGGCAGAGGTGCTCTATCTCGTCGTACACCGGGTGCAGCGGGCGGCTGATTTCGACCCATCTCTCGTGGGCCAGGGCGGCCAGCGGCACCTCGGCAGCAGTGGCCAGCGGGTGGGCAGTGGGTAGGGCCACGGCCAGGCCGCCCTGGCCGAAGGGCCGCGCCGCCAGCTCGGGGTGCAGCAGGGGCAGCATGGTTAGGCCCAGGTCAATAGTTTCGGCCATTAGGGCTTCTTGCACGGCCCGGAAGGTGGGTAGCTCGTGCAGGTGAAACTGCACGTCGGGGAAGCTCTGGTTGAAGCGCTGCACAATGCCCACCAAGCGGTCGGGGCGCAACAGTTGGTAGTAGCCGAGCTCTACCGTTTTTTGCTGCGAGCCCACGCGGCGCACCGCTTCAATGGCTTGCCGGCTAAGGTGCAGCAGGCGCTGGGCCTCGGCCAAAAACACGGTGCCGGCCTCCGTGAGCACTACTTTGCGCTGGCGGGTGCGCTGCGCGTGGTCGAATAACTCGACGCCTAATTCGCTCTCTAGCAGTTGAATTTGCTGGCTAAGGGCCGGCTGCGATACGCATAGTTTGGTGGCCGCCCGGCCGTAATGCCGCTCGGTAGCTACCTCAGCAAAATAACGCAACTGGCGGAGTTCCATTAGGCAAATTTCGATAAGAAATTCTTATCAGCCTCATAATAAACTGATATTGGACTTGGTGGCTAACAAGCGTTAGTATTGCGTGGTAAATACGTTTTAAAAAGAACGTCCTATTGCGGCAAGCGCAGCAGGGCCGCCTTTTTTATCCTTAAAAATACTTCCATCCCCACCCTACCCCCTCCTCTCATGGAAACCCTCGTCGCCCAGGAGCTACAGCAGCGCGCTACTACCGACTTCCTACCCCTGCTCGGTACCGACTACCTCGAGTTTTACGTGGGCAATGCCAAGCAGGCGGCCTACTACTACAAGGCCGCGTTTGGCTTCCAGACGGTGGCCTACGCCGGCCCCGAAACCGGCGTGCGCGACCGCGCCAGCTACGTGGTGCAGCAGGGTAAAATTCGGCTGGTGCTGACCACCGCTATGCACTCCGACCACGAGATTTCGGCGCACGTGCGCCAGCACGGCGATGGCGTTAAAATTCTGGCCTTGTGGGTAGAAGATGCTTTTGAGAGCTACGAAAAGACGATGAGCCGCGGCGCCCGCAGCTACCAAGAACCCAAAGTGCTCACCGACGAGTTTGGCGAGGTGCGCACGGCGGGCATCTACACCTATGGCGAAACGGTGCATCTGTTCATCGAGCGCAAAAACTACCACGGCGCCTTTTTGCCCGGCTACGTGGCCCAGGAGTCGAGCTTCAACCCGGCGCCCGCTGGCCTGCTCTACGTAGACCACTGCGTGGGCAACGTGGGCTGGAACCGCATGAACGAAACCGTGAAATGGTACGAGGAGGTGATGGGCTTCACCAACATCCTAAGTTTTGATGATAAGCAGATTACGACCGAATACTCGGCCCTCATGAGCAAGGTGATGAGCAACGGCAATGGCTACGTGAAATTTCCCATCAACGAGCCGGCCGAGGGCAAGAAAAAATCGCAGATTGAGGAATACTTGACCTTCTACGAGGGCGAGGGCGTGCAGCACATTGCGGTAGCCACCGACGATATTATCAGCACGGTGCGCGAGCTGAAAAGCCGCGGTGTGGAATTTCTCAACACCCCCGATTCGTACTACGACAACCTGCGGGCCCACGTCGGCAACATCGACGAGGATGTGGAGGCACTGCGCAACCTGCGCATCATGGCCGACCGCGACGAGGAAGGCTACCTGCTCCAGATTTTCACCAAGCCAGTGGAGGACCGCCCTACGGTTTTCTTCGAAATCATTCAGCGCAAAGGCGCTAAAAGCTTCGGCGCCGGCAACTTCAAAGCCCTGTTCGAGAGCCTAGAGCGCGAGCAAGACCGTCGAGGCAACTTGTAAGTGCCTACTAAAGAACGTGATGCTGAGCCTGCGAAGCATCCCACTTTCGCCGCTGGCAGTAGTAATCCAACGGACGCGAGCAAGATGCTTCGCAGACTCAGCATGACACGCAGGATTGGTCGTTAGCCACTCATCAACTCATTAGTAATCACTAGCAAGATGCCCATCTACCACAAGCTCGGCCGGCTGCCGGCCACGCGCCACACGGTGTTTGACAAGCCCGAGGGCGGGCTGTACTACGAGCAACTATTTGGCACCATCGGTTTCGAAGGCATGTCGTCCTTGATGTACCACTTGCGCCGGCCTACCACGGTGAAAGAAATCTTGGGCGAAACGGACCTTACCCCCCAAATCGCGGTCGAGAAGAGCATTAAAGCGCGGCTGCTGAAAGGCTTCCAGGTGCCGCCGCAGGATGATTATTTGCAGTCGCGGACGCCAGTGCTGGTGAATGGCGACGTGCACATTTCGCTGGCGGCGCCGCGCCAGTCGCTCACGGCTTATTTCTACAAAAATGCCGATGCGGACGAGCTGCTGTTCATCCATAAAGGCACCGGCAAGCTGCGCACGCAGCTGGGCAATATCGAGTTTGAGCCGGGCGACTACCTGCTGATTCCGCGCGGCATCATCTACCAAATTGAGTTTGATGGGGAAGATAACCGGTTGTTTATCACCGAGTCGTTTCATCCTATTTACACGCCCAAGCGCTACCGCAACCACTTTGGCCAGCTGCTAGAACACGCGCCCTACGCCGAGCGCGACTACAAGCTGCCCACCGAGCTAGAAACGCACGACGAGCTGGGCGATTTTGTGGTCAAAATTAAGAAGCAGGGCGTGCTGCACGAGTTGCTCTACCCCTCGCACCCGTTTGATGTGGTGGGTTGGGATGGCTATAATTTTCCCTACGGGTTGAACATCAAGAACTTTCAACCCATTACTGGCAAGGTGCACCAGCCGCCACCCGTGCACCAGCAGTTCGAAACCAAGGCCTTTGTGGTGTGCTCGTTTGTGCCGCGGCTGTTCGACTACCATCCGCAGGCCATTCCGGCGCCCTACCACCACTCCAACATCGACTCAGACGAGGTGTTGTACTACGTAGACGGCAATTTTATGTCGCGCAACAACATCGCGCAGGGCCACATTACGCTGCATCCCGGCGGCATTCCGCACGGCCCCGCGCCGGGTGCCTACGAGCGCAGCATCGGCAAAACCGGTACCGACGAATATGCCGTAATGATTGACACCTTCCGGCCGCTCATGCTCACGGAAGCCGCCCTAAAGCTCGACGATGGGACTTATTATAAGTCTTGGCTGGAGCCCGCTGCCGCGCCCGCCGTTGGCGAAGGCCAGCGCCTCGAACGCATCGAATAACAGGTCCTACTTCCTACCCCCTCTAAGTTGGGCGGGCCGGCTACGTAAGCCGGCCCGCTTTTTAGTAAGTTATTGATTTTCATGAAAGAATTATTGGCTCAGTTTGAGCAAAAGCGTCCCGAAATCGTCTTTGAGTGGAAAGATTCCGAAACCGAAGCCGAAGGCTGGATTGTTATTAATTCGCTGCGGGGCGGGGCCGCGGGGGGCGGCACGCGCATGCGCAAAGGCCTCGACAAGCGCGAGGTTGAAAGCCTGGCCAAGACGATGGAGGTGAAGTTTACCGTGTCGGGCCCGGCCATTGGCGGGGCGAAGTCAGGCATCAACTTCGACCCCCAAGACCCCCGCAAGCGCGGCGTGCTAGAGCGCTGGTACAAGGCCGTAATCCCGCTGCTGAAAGCGTATTACGGTACCGGTGGCGACCTCAACGTGGACGAGATTCACGAAGTAATTCCCCTCACCGAAGACTACGGCCTCTGGCACCCGCAGGAGGGGGTAGTCAATGGCCACTACCGCGCCACCGAGCCCCAAAAAATTCAGAAGCTGGGCCAGCTGCGCCAAGGCGTAGTAAAGGTGCTCGAAGATGCCACCTTCACGCCGAGCCTGGCCCGCAAGTACACCGTGGCCGACCTTATTACCGGCTACGGCGTGGCCGAGGCCGTGCGGCACTACTACGCCCTGTGGGGAGGTAGGGCCGTGGCGGGCAAGCGCGTGCTCATTCAGGGCTGGGGCAACGTGGGCGCGGCGGCCGCCTACTACCTGGCCAGCCAGGGCGCCCACATCGTGGGTATCATCGACCGGGCGGGCGGGCTGCTGCGCTCCGAAGGCCTGAGCCTGGAGGAGGTGCGCGAGCTGTTTTTGAACCGCGCTGGCAATGCGCTGCACGCGCCTGGCTTACTGTCGTTTGCCGAAGTAAACGCCCGTGCGTGGAGTGCCGGCGCCGAGATTTTTGTGCCCGCTGCCGCGTCGCGCCTCGTGACGCAGCCGCAGGTAGAAGCCCTGGTGGCGGCCGGCCTCGAAGTCATTTCGTGCGGGGCCAACGTGCCCTTTGCCGACCCGGCCATTTTCTTTGGCCCCACCGGCGAGTGGGCCGACGCACACTGCGCCGTCATCCCCGATTTTATCGCCAACTGCGGCATGGCGCGCGTGTTTGCTTACCTCATGGAAACGGGCGCCGAAATTACCGACCAAGCCATTTTTCAAGATACCTCGCGCATCATCGAGGCCGCCCTGGCCCGCACGCGTCGCCAAAGCGCCGAGCCCACGGGTATCGCCCAGCGTTCATTTGAGATGGCCCTGCGGCAACTGGTGTAGCCAGCGCCTAGTAACGCAAGCAGCAGCCACACGAGTCAAAAAGAACGTCATGCCGACGACAGAAAACCTCTCGTTCGTACCGTTGCTGACGTAGGAGCTTACTGCTGCACGCGCGAGGCTTCCTGTCGTCAGCATGAAGTTCTTTTTCTATGATTAACGCCCGTCCCCTGTCCCGTCGCCCTTGGTCCCTTTACCTGCTGGCGCTGCTCTTCGTGGGCGCGGGCCTGCTGCACTTCCTCAAGCCCGAAACCTACCTGCGCATTATGCCGCCCGCGCTGCCTGCGCCCCGGCTGCTGGTGCTGCTAAGCGGCGTGGCCGAGGTGGCGGGCGGCCTGGGTTTGCTGCTGCCCGCTACCCGGCGCTGGGCGGCTTGGGGGCTGCTGGCGCTGTTGCTGGCAGTGTTTCCGGCCAATGTGTATATGCTTCAAATTCAGGCACAGTTGCACATCCCGGCCTGGGTGGCGTGGGCGCGCTTACCCCTCCAGCCGCTGCTGATGTGGGGGGTGTGGCACGCGGCCAAGCCCGCCAGCCGATAACTATTGGCGGTTAGTTTTGCTTGCTAGTGCTCCCAGCTATCAGCTAGGAGCTAACCGCTACCTAATGTCGCAACCTTCTCTACAGCGCCGTTTGGGCCTGGTGCAAGCCACCGCCCTCAACATGATTGATATGGTGGGCATCGGGCCCTTCGTGACCCTGCCGCTGGTGATGGGTTTCATGGGTCCCAACTTCTTGTTGGCCTGGTTGGTGGGGGCAGCGCTGGCCTCCGTCGATGGCCTCATTTGGAGCGAGTTGGGCGCGGCCTACCCCGAGGCGGGGGGCTCGTACCGCTTCCTCAAGCTGGCCTACGGCGAGCAGAAATGGGGCCGTTACATGTCGTTTCTCTACGTGTGGCAAACGCTCATTCAGTCGCCACTGGTGCTGGCTTCGGGCGCCATTGGCTTTGCGCAGTACTTCAGCTACCTAGTGCCCATGCCCGAGTGGTGGCAGCCTAAAGCCGTGGCTGGCAGTGTGGTGTTATTGCTAATTGTGCTGCTCTACCGCCGCATCGAGGACATTGGCAAGCTGGGGGTGGCGCTGTGGGTAGGCGTACTGGGCCTCATGGGCTGGCTGATTTTTGGCGGTCTCACGCACCCCAACCACCCGGTGGCCTTATTGCCCGCAGGGGGGGTAGGGGCCCTGCCGGCCCTGCTGCTATCGGCCGCCATGGGCCAGTCGGCGGTCAAAACCATTTATTCCTACCTCGGCTACTACAATGTATGCCACTTGGGCGCCGAAATAAAAGGCCCCGAGCGCGTGATTCCGCGCAGTATTTTCCTGAGTATTCTGGGCATTGCGGCGCTGTATTTATTGCTCAACTGGAGCGTGGGCACCGTCATTCCGTGGCAGGAAGTGCAGGCGTGGCAGGCCGGCGCCGGCGACAAGTCGCAGTTTATTGTGAGCGTGTTTGTGGAGCGCCTGTATGGGCCCGCGGCGGCCACCGTGGCCACGGGGCTGGTGCTGCTGGTGGCGTTTGCGTCGCTGTTTGCGGTGCTGCTGGGCTACTCGCGCATCCCCTACGCGGCGGCGGCCGATGGCGAGTTTCTGCCCGTTTTTGCGAAACTGCACCCTACCAAGCAGTTCCCCTACGTATCGTTGCTGCTGCTAGGGGGGGTAGGGTTTGTGTTTAGCTTGCTATTTCGGCTGGGCGAAGTCATCTCGGCCATCCTGGCCATGCGCATTTTGGTGCAGTTTGTGGGCCAGGCGGTGGGGCTGATACTGCTGCGGCGCCGGCGTGGCACCAGCACGCTGCCCTTCAAAATGCCGCTCTACCCCCTGCCCGTTCTCGTGGCGATACTTGTGTGGCTGGCCGTGTTTGCGGGCATTGCGCCGGTCGAAGTCAACTGGGGCGGCGTGCATTTTAAGCTCTACTTTCAGCTGGCCGCCGTGGGCATGATGGCGCTCGGCACCATCGCGTTTCTGCTCTGGAGCCGCCGACTGGGCCGCTGGCCGTTTGAGCAATAGCTACATTATGGGTATACTTGCACGTTCCTACCCTTACCCAACACTGCAACGAGCTATGCGCCAGTTATTGACCTGGGTTTTGCTGGCCGCAGCGCTGGCTTCGTGCACCTCCCTAACCTTCGTGCGGGCTGGTTTTAAGCCGGCTGCGCTGCAAGATGTCGCCTTCGTGACGCCGCAGTCAGTTGTGGCCATTAGCCCGCTCAATCAGCCGATGGTAGTGGAGGAGTCAGCTACCAATTTATCGGTGCAGATGCTGCATAAGCTGATGGTCCGGCACCGGTTTCAGCTGCGGCTGCGCGACGAAATAACGCTACCCGACTCGCTATTTCAGCAGGGCAGAAGCGAGATTTATAGGGCTATTGACGGCATTGAGCGCCACCAGCAGCTGGCCGGCGGTGCCGCGTTGCCGGTGCTTGATTACCTGTTAGGCGCTCATGGTCAGCGCTATGCTATGATGGTGGCGGGCCGCGGCATTCTGTGGCTACCAGTCCGCACAAAGTGGCAAGTACCAGTGGGCTATGACCCGAACCTATTGCTGAGCCAAACGCTGAAACAAACAGTAATCGGGGTAAAATCCAGCTTGTACTTGTTCATTTACGACAGTCAGCAGCACGCCATTGTGTACTATGCGCGCACGCCGCCCACCGAGCAGCGCAACCCACTCAACGAAGCCAGCCTGGAAGAGCAATTCAGCAAGATGGTAGGCAAGGATTTTCCCGTGCCGCACCTGCCTTAAAGCTGCTTTTCGTAGCAAAAAAAACGCAGTCCCGGCCGAAACGCCAGCTTTATTTCGCCCGCAAACCGGTAGCCCAGCTTCGGGAAAAGTCGTTGGGTAGCCGCATTTTCGGAGTTAGTATCCACGCGCAACGTGCGCAGGCCCAGCGCCCGCGCCTCGTGTTCGGCCTGCGCCAGCAGCGCCTGCGCTACCCCCTTGCCCTGGGCCGAGGGCGCCACCGCCAGGCGGTGCGTGACTACGGCTGCCTCGGCGGCGTCCCAGTCGGCATCGGCGTATTCCGCATCTTGGTCTTGGGTGAGGGCGGCCACGCCAGCTAGCTGGCCGGCCAGTTCGGCCACCCACAAGTGCTGCTGCTCAATATCTTGCCCAAATACCGCCTCGTTGGGGTACTCCGCCGTCCATTGAAAATTGCCACTGGCGTTCATCAGCGGCACTACCGCTTGCACCAGCGCCACGATGGCCGGCAAATCGGCCACCGTGGCGCGGCGAATCGTTACGTCAGTAGCCATGCCTACCCCCAGCGCAGCACCTCAGCTGCTTCTTTGGCGAAGTAAGTAAGGATGGCGTCGGCGCCAGCGCGCTTGATGCTCATGAGCACTTCCATCATCGTCTTTTCGCCATCCACCCAGCCATTTTGGGCCGCCGCTTTGATGAGGGCATACTCACCGCTCACGTTGTAGGCCGTCACGGGCAAATTCGTGTGGTTTTTCACTTCCCGAATTATATCGAGGTAGCTCAGGGCTGGCTTAATCATCACCATATCAGCGCCTTCTGCTTCGTCGAGAGCCAACTCGCGTAGGGCTTCTAGGCGGTTGGCGGGGTTCATCTGGTAGCTTTTTTTGTCGCCTTTCTTGGGGGCCGAGTCCAGCGCATCGCGGAACGGGCCGTAGAACGCCGACGCGTACTTGGCCGTGTAGCTCATGATGCTCACGTGGCTGAACGCGTTGCTATCCAGCACTTCGCGTATCCAGGCCACGCGGCCATCCATCATGTCCGAGGGCCCGATGATGTCGGCGCCGGCGCGGGCTTGTGCCAGGGCCATCTGGCCTAGAATCTCTAGTGAAGCGTCGTTCAAGATTTCGCCCGTTTCGGCATTTACTACCCCATCGTGGCCGTCGGAGGAGTATGGGTCCATCGCCACGTCGGTCATGATGACCACATCCGGAAACTGCCGCTTGATGTCGGCTACCGTTTTCAGGTAGAGCCCGTCTAGGTTGGTCGATTCGCGCGCCAGCGGGTCTTTCACCGCGTCGCTCAGGCCAGGGAAGGGCGCGAAAGCGTTGATGCCCAGTGCTACGGCCGAGCCAATTTCGTCGATAATACGGTCGGCCGAGTAGCGGTATACGCCGGGCATCGACTTCACTTCTAGACGTTGGTTTTGACCTTCAACTACAAAAACGGGGTAAATAAAATCGTGCGCCGTGAGCCGCGTTTCCTGTATCATGTCGCGGATTACCTGCGACTTACGGTTGCGGCGGGGGCGGTGCGTGGGAAGAATGGGCATAGAAAAGCAAACTCGAAGTAAAAGCCGCGGTGCCGCGGTGAATCAATGCGCCTATAACCAGCAACGGGGCCAAAAAGGTTAAGCGCCGGCCCAGTAAAGCAGCCAGATGCGCAGCAGCAAGCCCGCCGCACCACAGAAAAGAAGCCTATTTTTTGCCGCTCAGCAGCAAATACAACACGCCCAGCACTACTAGCCCCGCCGCGGTGTAGCCCAGCGCCGTAAAAAAGCCCACGCCAAAAATGACGTTCACCAGCGCGGCCAAGCCCGCCAACACGGCCAGCACCACCCCAATAAAAAACAACCCAATATTACCCAGGCCACTTTCGGCCGCTCCACCCCGGGCCTGCTGCCGATGGAGGTGCTGGGCCAGGCGCCGCGCCGCCCGCATGGGCACCGTCGCCGTTGCCAAGGGGGGTAGGGCCTGCGTCAGCTTGGCCACCGACCGCTGGCGCAGCGGTTGCGTTGGGGCTGTTGCAGGGTGGCTCGGCTCGGTCGGGGGGGGTAGGGCCGCGCTGCTGCTTACGGGCGCAGGCGCTTCCGGCGCTTCAGCGGGGGCCACGGCTCTTGGTTTGGTCGCTACCGCCGTCGAAGCCACTGGCTGAAAGTGAAACGCTACTTGCTCGCTGCGACAGCCAGCCAGCAGCACGCCAGCCAGGAATAAGAGTTTTTTCATGAAGGGAGGAGGTTAGAAAGCCAGTAGTACGTCGGCAATCAACTGGCAGGCATCACGCAGCTCATTTTCGGTGATGACAAGCGGCGGCGCAAAGCGAATAATGTCGCCGTGCGTGGGCTTGGCTAGCAGGCCGCGCTCCATCAAGCGCACGCACACATCCCAGGCGGTGCGGCCGTCGGGGGTAGGGTTGATAACCACCGCGTTAAGCAAGCCCCTACCCCGCACCAAGTCGATGAGGTCGGGGCGCTGGGCCTGCACGTGGCGCATCTCCTCGCGAAATATTTCACCCAGCCGGAAGGCATTATCGGCCAGGTTTTCGTCCTGCACCACATCTAGTGCCGCTTGCATAACCGCGCAAGCCAGCGGGTTGCCGCCAAACGTAGAGCCGTGCTGCCCCGGCTGAATCGTGAGCATAATAATGTCGCTGGCCAGCACCGCCGACACCGGTAGTACCCCGCCGCTCAGGGCTTTGCCTAAAATGAGGATGTCGCCTCGAACTTCGTCATAGTCAGCTGCTAGCAGTTTGCCCGTGCGGCCCAGCCCAGTCTGAATTTCATCGGTAATGAGCAGCACATTGTGCGCATTGCACAGCTCGGCAACTTTGGCCAGGTAGCCTTCGCTGGGCACCACTACCCCCGCCTCACCCTGGATGGGCTCGACCAAAAAGCCGCACACGTGCGGGTTTTTCAGGGCTTCGGCCAGCGCTTCAATGTCGTCATAGGGCACCACTTGGTAGCCCGGCACAAAGGGGCCAAACCCACCCGTGCTATCAGCATCGGTGCTGAAAGAAATAATGCCCGTAGTACGCCCGTGGAAGTTGTGCTCGGCTACTACAATAAGTGCTTGGTTGGGCGCGATGCCCTTCTCTTGATAACCCCACTTCCGGGCCAGCTTAAGGGCAGTTTCTACGGCTTCAGCCCCGGAATTCATCAGCAGCGCCTTATCATAGCCAAAGAACTCGCACAGCTGCTGCTCGGCGGCGCCCAGCCGGTCGTTGAAAAACGCTCGACTCGTGAGGGTTAGGCGCTGTGCCTGCTCCGTGAGAGCTTCAATAATACGTGGGTGGCAATGGCCTTGGTTCACAGCCGAATAAGCCGATAAAAAGTCGAGGTATTGCTTGCCCTTCACATCCCAAAGATGCACCCCGCGGCCCCGCGTCAGCACCACGGGTAGGGGATGGTAGTTGTGGGCGCCGTACTGGTCTTCGAGCTGCATAAAGCGCTCAGCTTGTGAAGCAAGGGGGGTAGGGGCAGGCGTGGACGTTGACATAAGAGAGCAATGGCTAAACTTGAATACGCTGTAAGTTTACGAGGAAGCGCCGCCTGCGGCTGGCACAAGTACCTTGTGGGTCGCGGAAAAGTACGTTAAGACGCTGGTTGTAAGCAAATTGCTGGCGAGTTCGGCATTACTGGGGGCTATTTCCGCTCTGCAGTGCCGGCTAGCGGCGACTTATATAACTGAGCGCGCCGTAATTTTCGGCCTATGCCCCCTGCCGACCCGCGGCTCGCCGCTTTTGCGGCTCAGCCACTTCAGCCAGACGATTTTTATTACACCCCCGAAGGCTACCTCGTTTTCACCGAGCAGTACCACCGGCGCCGGGGTTTTTGCTGCGGCAATGGCTGTCGCCACTGCCCCTGGAAAAAAAGTAAGAAGGCAGAATGAGCCAGGGAACAAGGTAAGTTACTGGTAGCTATTCCAAATTACGCATGCCTCATGCTCAATTGATTTGGTAGTTGGCTGAATTTTTCCGATATTTGCGGCCCGTTTCGGAATAGCATAGCATCATCTAACCCTTCGATATCATGGCCCGAGTTTGTGATTTGACCGGCAAGCGTACCCGCGTGGGTAACAACGTGTCGCACGCCAACAACAAGACCAAGCGTAAGTTCTACCCCAACTTGCAGAAAAAGCGCTTCTACATCCCCGAGCAAGATGCTTGGGTAACGCTGAAAGTAGCCGCTTCGACCATCCGCACCATCAACAAGAATGGCATTATGGCCACCTTGAAGAAGGCCAAAGAGCAAGGCTTTATCGTTTACTAGTTGCTGATTTAGCCGCCGTTTCGGCGGTCAGTCACAGGCCAGTGATAGTGCTGCCAGGGCCGGCCCGCATTTCTTAGCTAAGAAATGTGAGCCGGCCCTGGCCTTGTCATTTCAGCAAGAGCCACGGAGTAATTAAGTAGCCAAAAAGAATGCGCAACAGCAGCTTTCTTACAGACTGCCTGCACACTACTTGGTATTTTCCTGAAAAAGCCGTACCTTTGCAGTCCTAAAATCAAAAATTAAACCCCCCGTCACGATGGCCAAGAAAGGAAACCGGGTGCAGGTTATCATGGAGTGCACCGAGCACAAAAACTCGGGCATGCCGGGCACCTCGCGCTACATCACCACCAAGAACCGTAAGAACACCCCCGAGCGCATCGAGCTGAAGAAATTCAACCCGATTCTGCGTAAAATGACTGTTCACAAGGAAATTAAATAACCCTGCGTCATGGCTAAGAAAGTAGTAGCAACCCTGAAAACTGCCACGGGCAAAGATTGGGCGAAAGTGATTCGCGCCGTACGCTCGGAAAAAACTGGTGCCTATACCTTCAAGGAGGAAATGGTACCCGTAGATAAAGTACAAGAAGTACTGGCCGGCAAATAAGTTGCCCCAGCACTTAAACACGAAAAAAGTCCCACCTTCGTGGGACTTTTTTCGTGTTTAACAATTTTGTCAGGCTGGCGCCAGAAGCATCTTATCATGGCTACTTTCGTCAGATTGCCCCACCCGAGCGTTGCGAACGTGGTAAGATGCTTCGTAGGCGCCGCATGACACAGCAGGTATATGGGTCTTTTCGACTTCTTTAAGAAAGACAAGGATAGTAAAGAGCAGCAGCAAGCCCTCGACGAAGGGTTGCAGAAAACGAAGACCAATTTCTTCGACCAGCTCAGCAAAGCAGTGGTGGGCAAAAGCACCGTGGACGAGGCCGTGCTCGACGACCTCGAAACGCTGCTCGTGCACGCCGATGTAGGCATCGATACGACCGTGAAAGTTATCGACCGCATTGAGAAGCGCGTGGCCCGCGACAAATACGTGAGTACCAACGAGCTGGACCGCATCCTGCGCGAGGAGATAGTGGGCTTACTCGATGCCAATACCGAAACCACGGGCTCGCGCGCTATTCTGGACCGGCCTGATAGCCCTGGCCACCCATTCGTAATCATGGTGGTAGGCGTAAACGGTGTGGGCAAAACAACTACCATTGGCAAGCTGGCGCACCGCTTTCACTCGGCGGGCAAGAAGGTGGTGCTGGGTGCCGCCGACACTTTTCGGGCGGCGGCCGTAGACCAACTTATCGTGTGGGGCCAGCGGGTGGGCGTACCGGTTATTTCGCACGGCATGAACACCGACCCCGCCTCTGTGGCCTACGACGCCGTGCAGAAGGGCGTGGAAATGGGTGCCGACGTGGTGATTATCGACACCGCCGGCCGCCTGCACAACAAAGTGAACCTGATGAACGAGCTCAGCAAAATTAAGCGCGTCATGCAAAAGGTTATTCCAGAGGCGCCGCACGAAGTACTACTAGTGCTGGATGGCAGCACGGGCCAAAATGCTTTCTTGCAAGCCAAGGAGTTTACCCGCGCTACTGAGGTTACGGCCCTGGCCATCACCAAGCTCGATGGCACGGCTAAAGGGGGGGTAGTAATCGGCATTAGCGACCAGTTTAGCATCCCAGTGCGTTACATAGGGGTAGGAGAGAAGATGACGGACTTACAGTTGTTTGACCGCCACACGTTTGTGAACTCCCTTTTTAAAAAATAACGGCCAACAACGCTTGAATAAAACCGCCCGGTAAACTACCGGGCGGTTTTGTGCGTTTGGCGGCTACTCCTTTTCTATTCCTCATGCGGATTCTTCTTTGGGTTGGCTTGCTAGCCAGCGGGCTGCTAGCTGCCTGTAGCTCGGGCACCGACACGTCGTCTACTATTCCTTCTGTGCCCGTAAATGTGCAGCTCGACCTGCGCGACCAGCAAAACCAAGCCCTGCGCTTCGACAATGGGGTAGTAACCCTGCCACCTACGGGCCTGAACGGCGGCGGGGTCAAGGGCATCTATGTGGTGCGCCGCAACGCCACTACGTACTTCGCTTTTGAGCGCAACTGCCCCTACCAGCCCTACAACACCTGCGCTACCGTGACACTCGACCGCAGCTCACACTTATTCTTCCGGGATTCCTGCTGCACCTCACAGTTTGACTTGAATGGTACGGTGTCCGGCGGGCCGGCTACTCGTTCGCTCCGCCAATATGCAGTTAGCATGAGTGGTAGCTTGTTGACAATCACGAACTAAGAAAAATATTGTTCAAAAAATAGGGAAAATTATCTGAAGAGCTTGTTTTCCTAAAAAAGGCGTCCCTATCTTTGCAGCCCGAAAGCGCCGGTTTCGGAATACTATTAGCTTCCTTAGCTCAGCCGGTTAGAGCATCTGACTGTTAATCAGAGGGTCCCTGGTTCGAGCCCAGGAGGGAGCGCTTTTAGAGAAAAACCCTTTGTAAATCACGTATTTACAAAGGGTTTTTTGTTAGTGCGCCCGTCAGTGCCCCTTTTGAACTGTTTTGCGCGTAGCAAACCACCTAAAATATTAGGTTAGCTTTGTTCAAATTACAGTGCTAACCGTTGAGCGTTTGCTTAGGTAGAAAGGGTAGAGGCACAAAAAGCCGTCAGTCTTGCTTAGGCTAGGCCAGAAGCAAAACTGACGGCTTTTTGTGTGTGCGATAGCTGAGCCCCGAGGAGCCGCCAATCATTTGCCTAGTATCCTGGGTTCTGAGTGAGGTTTGGGTTCACTGCTAATTGCTGATTCGGGATGGGGAAGATGAGATATTTGGGGTCGCTGCTCGTGGGGCCTTGCTCGATGGGACCCAGGAACGTGCCGAAGCGCACCATATCCTGGCGGCGCCACTGCTCCAGATACAGCTCGCGGCCGCGCTCGGCGTAGAGCGTGGGCAAATCCACGGCGGCCAGGGCGCCGGCACTACGAGAGGCATTGGTACGAATAGAGTTGACCAAGGCTAGCGGCGTGCTGCCGTAGGTGCCGGCCGTGGTGCCGGTGCCGCCGCGCAAAATGGCTTCGGCCTTCATCAGCAGCACGTCGGGCAGGCGGAAGTGCACCATGTCGTTGTCAATCGCGCCCGAGGCGTTGTTGGTGAAATCGGGCGGGTATTTCATAGGTCGGATGCCGGTTACCTCCAGGTTGGCGCCGAGTTCGATGATACTCACCGCCCGGGTGAAGGCTAGCGGCGCGCCGCTGCGGTCGGTAAGGGCCTTGTCCGTAATCAGGTTGTATTGCTGCCCAATGAGGAAGCCCACGTTTTGGCGCTTTCCGGGGTTAGCCGGCCCGTTGGTATAGGTATACACCGTGCCGCGGCGGATGTCGTTAGCTCCAAACGTGTCGTAGAAAGTCGGCAGGGCACACGGGCCGTTGTAGCCGCTGGGCACCATATTGTAGTGCGAGATGAAGCGCCATAAATCGTACTGCGCCCCGCTGCTCACCCCGCCGATATTCTGCTCGGTAAAGATGTTTTCCGTGCCGATGTTGGTGTTGTCGGGGGCGAAGTTGTCGAAGTAGTTGTTAGCAAACTTATAGCGGTTGCCGGTGATAATCTGGTCAGCCAGGGTAATCACCTGGTTCATATCGGCTGCCGCAAACGTGGGCGTCTGGCGGTTGGCATACACCCCTCGGTTGAGGTAGCATTTCATGAGCAGGCAGCGGGCCGCGTCCTTATTAGCCCGGTAGGCCGGCCCATCGGGCAGGTTGTTGATAACGGCCGTTACCTCACTAATGACATAGTCGAGCGCCTCCGAGCCTTTGCGCACGCGGGCCAGCACGCCCACCGTTTCGCCGGGCTCGCGGTAGGGCACTTGGTCGTAGAGGTCCAGCGTCCAGTAGGTAGCAAAAGCGCGGATGAAGCGTGCTTCGGCCTGCTGCTGGGCAGTGGCGTTAAACTTGGTTTGCAGCACGTCGTTGGCCGCGAATATTACCCCACCCAGATTGGCGAAGGCATCCCGAATTTCAGGGTGGTTGGCGTCCCAATTGTGCAGGTGCAGGGCGCGCCACTTGCCATTATCGTCCCAGTCGCCGGAGCGGGTGGGCATCAGGCGCTCGTCGGTGGTCACCTCCGTCATGGCAAAAATCTGGGTGGCCCCCTGAAACGGGCTCCGCATGGCCGTGTAGGCGCCTTCGAGCAGCGAGGCCGCATTGCCGGTGGCAATCTGGTCGGGGGTAAGCACGCCCTGAAACTCCTCGTTAATCTTGCAGCTATCGGCTAGCTGCAGCAGGGCCAGCATGGCCGCTGCACTGAGTATCTTTTTCATAATAATAATGCGCGATGGGTGAGTTACAGAGAGAAGTTGAGGCCGAACGTGAAGGTGCGAGCCGTGGGATAACCCGTGTAATCGATGCCGGCTGAGGGTACTACACCCGACGACTTATTTGTGTTCACCTCAGGATCGAAGCCCCGGTACTTCGTGATAACGAACAAGTTCTGGCCGATGGCGTAGATGCTAGCCCCTTTGAATACCTTGCCGATGTCGCCAAGGGCGTAGGAGAGCGTCACGTTGGAGAGCTTCACAAAATTGCCGCTTTCCAGGTAGCGCGTCGAGGGCGTTACGGCGTTGGCCACCGACTCTTTTACTCCCGATTGGTACTCGGCCAGCGAAATGTTGCGGCCCCCGCGAATCTGGCTCACGTTGAGCACACTGTTGAAGGTGTTATTGTAAATCTTGTTGCCGAATACCCCGTTGAAGTTGGCAGTCAGCGAGAGTTTAGCAAAGCGGATGGTAGTGCTTAAGCCCGCAATGGCCGTAGGGTTGGGGTTGCCCACGTAGCTGGCCGGAGTAAAATCATTATAGATGCCGGTAGTAGAGTTGAGGCCATTATAGGTGGGCAGGTAGAAGCCGTTGAGCGGCTGGCCGTTCTGAATGGTTTCGGCCAGTACCCCCGACAGACCCTGCCCGCTGAGCGTGCCGGTCTGAATGATGAGCGTAGCTGGCAAACCCGACACGTTGTTGTGCACAAAGGTGGCGTTGGCATTGAAGTTCAAGCCAAAGCGCTGGCCATCAACGGCCGTGACGCCGAGCAATAGTTCTACGCCCTTGTTCACGATGTTGCCCGGCAGGTTTTGCCACACCACGCTGCTGCCGCCGGGCGCCGCCGGAAAGCCGGGGATGTTGGGGTACAGCAGGTCGGTGGTGCGCTTGTAGAAGTAGTCGGCCGTCAGCGTCACGCGGTTGTTGAACATGGCTACGTCGATACCGGCGTTGTACTGCTCATCCGACTGCCACTTCAGGTCGGCGTTGGCGTTGGTGGTCCGGCTGATACCGCCATTGTTGGGCAGGAACACGAACTGGTCGCGAGCCGAGCCGGCCGGAAACTCTTGGTTGCCGGTGCGGCCGTAGCCCACGCGCAACTTCAACTGGTTGAGGGCTTCGTAC
The DNA here is from genome assembly GCF_009755225.1 of Hymenobacter ginkgonis. Taxonomy (GTDB): domain Bacteria; phylum Bacteroidota; class Bacteroidia; order Cytophagales; family Hymenobacteraceae; genus Hymenobacter; species Hymenobacter ginkgonis. The sequence goes on along the minus strand of NZ_WQKZ01000002.1, from coordinate 251,727 downwards.
TTCGACTTCAAGAACTCTTCCTGGCTAATATCCCAGGCCGCCGATACCGACGGGAAGTAGCCGTACTTGTTATTGTCGCCAAACTTGGTACTACCATCAGCCCGCAGCGTAGCCGTGAGTAGGTAGCGGTCCTTGTAGTTAAGAATGGCGCGACCGAAAAACGACTGCAGTTCCGTAACCGGGTCTACAAACGATGAGATGAGGCGGCCCGAGGGGTTCGAATACTGGAGGTAGTTGGTGTAGTCGAGCCCGTAGGTGCCGAAGCCCTTCGGCGTGCCATCCGAGTTAGCTGGTCCGCGGCCGCTCAGGTTAGTGCCCGAAAAGCCGAATTTAGTGTATTCGTAGCCCAGCAAGGCATTCACGTTGAGGTCCGGCGTGACTTTCTTGTTAAAATTCAGTGTGTGGGTCATTTGCTGCGTTTGCAGCTCGTTGGTACCGATGGCGGCGTAGCCAAACTGCTGATAATCAGAGATATTGAGGCGCTGGTCAATCGAAGTGCGCCGCATACCCGTGCTATAGTTGATAGCCACCAAGGCGCGGTACTCCAGCCAGTCGGTAAACTTGTAGTAGGGCGAAATTGAAGCCAAGGCCGTCGTTACGCGCGAGTTATCATCGTAGTACTGCTGCTGCGCCACCGGGTTGATGGTCGTGCTGCCCAGGCGCGACACCGGCAGGCCATTGGCGCTATACAGCGAGTCGGTGGGATTCCACTGCAAGGCCTGGCCGATGAGGCTGCCCCGGAAGTCGCCGTTGTTAGTGATGGGGGCTAGCTGCTCGCGCGTTTGGCTAGCCGTGATGTTCATATCCACGCCCAGCTTCTTGCTTTCCAGAAACTTTACGTTGGTTACGAAGTTGGCGCTATATTTCTTGAAGTCGGTTTTCTTAACAATACCCTTCTGGTCGAGGTAGCCTACCGAGAGGCGGTAGCGCGCATTCTCGTTGCCCCCGCTCACGGCCGCCGTATAGTTCTGCAGCGGCGCGGTTTGCAAAATGGCTCCTAGCGCATCATTGCTTAGGCCTTTATCATTGCTGGCCGGAGCCCCGTAGTAGGTAAGGGCCTGGCGGTACTGGTCCGCGTTCAGCACATCGATGCGGCGCATGATGTGCGAGAAGCCGCCCGATACCCCAATATCCAGTTTGGCTTCGCCTATCTTACCGCGCTTGGTAGTAATGAGTACGACGCCGTAAGCAGCTCGCGAGCCATAAATAGCCGTGGCCGAGGCATCCTTAAGTACCGTAAGCGACTCAATATCAGCTGGGTTCAAGAAGTTGAGTGGGTTGCTGTCCGGGCTGTCGCCGGCCGAAGTATTCAGGCCCGGGCGGGCCGAGCGGCCGTCGAGCGGCACGCCGTCCACCACGTACAGCGGCTGGCCGGTGCCTGTTACAGCCGAGTTGCCTCGGATGCGGATAGTGGAGGCCCCACCGGGCTGCCCGCTATTCTGAGTTATCTGCACACCCGAGGTCCGGCCCTGAATAAGCTGATCGGGCGAGGTAAAGGTGCCCTTGTTGAAATCTTTGGGACCCAGCGTGCTCACGGCTCCGGTCAGGTCGCTTTTCTGCACCGAGCCGTAGCCCACTACTACTACATCACCCAGGGCCTGGGCATCGTCTTTTAGCGCGATGGTCACCGTGGATTTACCTGTGATGTCCACCGTTTGCTTGGCGTAGCCCACGAACGACACCGTGAGCGAAGTAGCGGTGGCGGGTACTTGCAGCCGGAATGAGCCATCGGCCCCCGTGCTGGCCCCAATCTGGGTGCCCGTCACGAGTACCGTCACGCCGGGCAGGCCGGTGCCGGTGGCGTCCGTCACCTTGCCCGATACGTCGCGCGTGGTTTGCGCAAAGCTAGCGATGGGCAAGAAAAGGGTTAAGAGCAGCAACTTGCCGCTTAGGGCCGACCGGACCGCCGGCTGCTCGTAGGCTTGGTGCGTTGAGTAACAGGTGTTACGCATGAGTGAAAAGGAGGAAAAGTGGGAAATTCTAAAAACACTTAGCCGCCGCAGCAGCTATCGCAAACGATTTCGAAAAAAGTTACAGCAGCTACCTGCGCTAAGTGAGGACCTGGAAAAGAGTGAAAATTGCTGAAGGCCATAGGCCCTACCCCCCGCGCTACCGCAGGCTGAGCACCACCGCCTGCCAGGGCTGCAGCGCCAAAGCCGGGCCGGTAGGCACCGTAGGGTAGTTGTTGAGCAAAGGCTGGCTGCCGGGCTGTAAGCCAGGGGGTAGGGGCCAGCTCTGCGGAGCGGAAGAGAAGTTGAGCACCACCAGCGCTTTTGCGGCGCCTAGGGTGCGGGTGTAAGCGTAGATGTGTGGGTTGGCGGCGTCGAGTAGCTGGTACTGCCCGTATACTAACGCTTTATGCTGCTTGCGCACGGCTATGGCCCGGCGGAAGTGGTGGAGCACTGAAGCCGAATCTTTGGCTTCGGCGGCTTCGTTGACGGTTGGGTAGTTGGGGTTTACCTTCAGCCAGGGCGTGCCGGTGGTAAAGCCCGCATTCGCCGTGGCATCCCACTGGAATGGCGTGCGGCTATTGTCGCGCGAGAAGCGCTGCAAGGATTTGATATACTGCGGAATGCTACCCCCCTGGCTGCGCACGAGCTGGTAGCCGTTGCGGGCCGCCACATCGCGGTAGTCGGCGATGTTGTCAAACTTGCTATTGGTCATGCCCAGCTCGTCGCCGTTGTAGCAATAAGGCGTGCCGCGCATGGTCAGGATAAAGGTGTTGAGCAGTTTCGCCGACGCGGCCCGAAACGCCGGGCGGTCGTCGCCGAACTTGCTCACGATGCGCGGCTGGTCGTGGCTGCCTAAGTAAATCGACTGCCAGCCCTTGTGGGCAAAGGCGCTGTCCCATCGTGTAAACACGCGCTTCAGGGCCGTGAGTTGGTAAGTATCTGCGCCGCTGCCTACCCCCACCGCCTCGAAGTGGTAGGTCATATTCAGCTCCTTACGGGCGGGGTCTACAAAGAGCATGGCCTCGGCGGGGTTGCGGCCCGCGCCCTCGGCCACGGTCATCAAGTGGTACTTGCTCAGCACCTCGCGGTTCATCTCCTGGAGGTAGTCGTGCAGGTGCGGGCCGTGGTTGTAGGCGTTGGTGTAGTTGTGCTCGTTTAGCCCCGGCATGGGCGGGAAGGTGGGGTCTTTGGCCACAAACTGGAAGGCATCCATGCGGAAGCCGTCGATGCCTTTGTCGGCCCAAAACCGCATGAGGCTGTACACTTCCTGGCGCAGCTTGGGGTTGTTCCAGTTCAGGTCGGGCTGCTTCTTGGAGAAATAGTGCAGGTAGTAGCTCTTGGTAGCAGCGTCGTACTGCCAGGCATTTTTCTTGACATCGAAAGTGCTGTAGCGGGCCGGGGGCGTGCCCTTGTCGGCGGGCCACCAGTAGTAGTAATCGCGGTAGGGGCTAGTACGCGAGCTGCGGGCCGACTTAAACCAGGCGTGTTCGTCGCTGCTGTGGTTCACCACCAAGTCCATCACTAGCTTAATGCCGCGCTGGTGCAGGCCCTTGAGCAGCGCGTCGAAGTCGGCCATGGTGCCAAAATCCTTCATGATGGCGCGGTAGTCCGAAATGTCGTAGCCGTTGTCATCGTTGGGCGAGCCGTAGATGGGGTTCAGCCACACAGTGCCTACCCCCAGGCTTTGGAGGTAGTCGAGCCGCGAAATAATACCGCGTAAGTCGCCTACCCCATCGCCGTTGCTGTCCTGAAAACTGCGCGGATACAACTGGTACACTACCGTTTCCTTCCACCAGTCGGCCTGGCCGACGGTGGTGGGGGTAGGCGCAGCAGCTGTGGTAGCAGTTTCCGTCTTGGCAGGTTGGTTGCAGGCCGCAACCAAACCTGCCAACAGCAGAACAGCCCATGCGATACGGGGATAAATCATGAACGGAGCACCAAAAAACTTAAATTGAAAAATAGTGTAAGTAGTAGAAAATCAAGTAGATGAAGCTGCAAGTGCCAGCACCTGCGCCGCCGAAATAGCTGGTGTGGCGCCCTGGTAAGTAGCTACCAGCGAGCCCGCCGCGCAGGCAAAAGCCAGCATGTCGGCCGGGGCCTGTCCCGCCAGCCAGCCCTTGAGCAGGGCCGCCAGAAAAGCGTCGCCGCTCCCGATGGTATCCTGCACGGCCACCGCAATACCGGGGCTGCGGTACAGCTGCTGGCCGGCCCAGAGCACGGCGCCATCGGCACCCTTCGTCACGCACACGGCTTGCAGCTGGAAGCGGTCGGCTAGCCAGTGCAAGGCCGTTTCTTCGTCGGGGCTGGCGCCAAACCAACCCATTATCTCGGCCAGCTCGTGGTGGTTGAGCTTCACCAGGTTAGCTTGCCGCAGCAGGTAAGTGACCACGCTGCGCGAGTAGTGCGGGGCGCGCAGGTTCACGTCGAATACCTTGAAGGGAGCCCATTGCAGCAGCCGGTACAGGGTTTCGCGGGTGGTACTGCTGCGGGCAGCCAGGCTGCCGAATACAAAAGCATCGGCCGTTTCAACTAGTGGCCCCAGTGGCGCTTCGTACTGAATGTAGTCCCAAGCCACGGGCTGTACTATCTTGTAAACCACCTCGTTGCTATCGCCCACGTTGGCTTTTACTACCCCCGTCAGGTGGGTTTCGCCGCGCTGCACGTAGCAAGTGCTCAGGCCTTTGGCTTCGGCAAAATCCAGTAACTCGGTGCCCAGGTCGTCGTGGCCCACGCGGCTGATAAGCTGGGCAGTCAGCCCAAAATGGTGCAGGTGCATAGCCACATTAAGTGGAGCACCGCCCGCTTGCCGGCCGGTGGGCAGTACGTCCCAGAGCATTTCTCCAAAACAGACGACGGACATGGGAGTGGGTGGGAAAGGGAGGGGTAGGGAGAGATAGGAAGGCGGGCGGCGCCTACGCAACAACTTGATGGCTAATGCATAACTAAGGTTTTGGCGACGCCTTCGAGGCTGGTGCCCTTGGTTTCGGGCATGAAGCGCAGCACGAACAGGAGCTGGAGCACCATCATGCCGCAGAAGAAAGCGAAGGTGTTGCCCCCGCCCAGCCGCTCGGCGAAGTAGGGGAAAGTGAAGGCAATGACCGTGGCCATTACCCAGTGCGTGCTCGAACCCAGCGCCTGGCCCTTGGCCCGCACGGCATTGGGAAAAATTTCGGAGATAAAAACCCAGATAACGGCGCCCTGCGAGAAGGCAAAAAAGGCGATGTAGGCGAACAGCAGCCCCGGCACCAATAAGCCGTTAAATATCTGAAAATTAGAGGTATAGAAAGCGGCCGCCACTAGCCCCAGCGTGGCAATAAGGCCCACCGAACCAATGCGCATGAGCGTGCGCCGCCCAAACCGGTCGATGAGGTTGACGCCCAGCAGCGTGAACACGAAGTTGACCAGCCCAATACCCGCCGACGATAGCAGCGCCGCGCCCTGGCCCAGCCCCGTCATCTCAAAAATGCGCGGAGCGTAATAGATAATGGCGTTGATACCAGATACTTGGTTGAAAAAAGCGAAGGCCATGGCCAGCAGCACCGGCGTGCGGTATTGCGCCGCCCAGAGCGACTCGCTTTGCTGGCCGGCTAGCTCCTGCGCCGTGAGAATAGCCGTCGTATCGGCCTCAACCGTGGCGGGGCTGATGAGGCGCAGCACGTCCTTACCCTCCGCTAGGCGGCCGTGCAGCAACAGCCAGCGCGGGCTTTCGGGCACCCAAAACAGGAACACTAAGAAGGCTAGCGCCGGCACGGCCTGCACGCCCAGCATTAGGCGCCACGAGTGCTCGCCCACGTTGGCCAGCAAGTAGTTAGAGAGGTAGGCGGCCAGAATGCCGAATACGATGTTGAACTGAAACAAACCTACGAGCTTGCCCCGCGAGTCGGCCGGCGAAATCTCCGAGATGTAGAGCGGGGCCGTAACCGACGACGCCCCTACCCCCAGCCCGCCCAGGAAGCGAAATAGTAGAAACGATACCCAGGCCGGGGCTAGCGCCGCGCCCAGCGCCGATACTAAGTAGAGCACCGCAATCCAGCGCAGCGTTTGGCGCCGGCCCAGCTGGTCGGAGGGGAGGCCGCCGAACATTGCCCCGAGCACCGTGCCGATGAGGGCAATCGAAATCGTGAAGCCGTGCTCCACCGCGCTCAGGTGCCAAAGCTGCTGAATGGCTTTTTCGGCCCCCGAAATAACGGCCGTATCGAAGCCGAACAGGAAGCCGCCGAGCGCCGTGACAATAGACCAAAAAAGAACTTTGCGCTGCATGAGCCAGACCAAAACGTTTGCTCAAAAGTCTGGTCTTGACTGCTTTTGCCCGTGCTCGATTATGCCAAATCCATTAAAAATTAGGGCAAAACTTACTTATTGAATAACGTATTGATTTCAAGTGCTTAGCTATAATGTAAGGCTGCGGTTACGGAAAAGGCGTTTTCACTTTTGATGCACGACTTTTGAAAATAGGTCAGGTGCGCAGGGGGGTGTGCACAGCTTTGAACTCGGAGGGCGACACCTGGTACTTGCCTTTGAAGGCAGTGGAGAAGTAAGAGGGGGAGGAGAAGCCCGTTTGGTAGGCCACGTCGGCCACGGTGCTGCCTTCTTGCAGCAGCAATTGCCGAGCTTTGGTGAGGCGCACGCTCTGGATATATTCCGTGACGCCGGTGCCGAGCAGGGCTTTCACCTTGCGGTAGAGCTGCGTGCGCGACACGCCCAGGCTGTGGGCAATGTCGTCCACGTTCAGGCTGGGCTGGTCGAGCCTACCCTCGATAATGGCGGCGAGGTCGGCCAAAAACTTTTGGTCCACGCGCAGCGGGGCCACGGTGGGCGTGGCGCCCGACAGCTGCCGGCGGAAGTGCTCGCGCTGTTGGTCGCGGTTGCGCAGCAGCGTGCGCAGGCTTTCAAGCAAAAAGGTGGGGTTGAAGGGCTTGGTAAGGTAGAGGTCGGCGCCGGCCTGCACGCCGGCCACCTGCTGCTCGGGGGCATTTTGGGCCGTGAGCAGCACCAGCGGAATGTGCGAGGTGCGCCAGTCGCCCTTCAAGATGGTGGCCACCTCAAGGCCGCTCAACTCGGGCAAGTTCACATCGCACACGATTACGTCGGGGATGGTGTCGCTGGCCAGGCGCAGGCCAGCCGAGCCGTCGGCGGCGGTACTTACCTGGAAGTACGCTTGTAGCTTCTGCACCAAAAAGTTGCGTACTTCCTCGTTGTCTTCAATAACGAGGGCCGTGGCGTCGGTGCGGGAGAGTGCCGCGTCGGGGGTAGGGTCGGCTAGCTCATCGTCGGGCAAGATGGCCGCGCTGGGCAGGCGGGCCGGGCCAGGCGCCACGTCGAGGAAGGCGGCGGGTTTTTCGAGGGGTAGGCGCACTTCGAAGGTGCTGCCGTGGCCCAGCCGGCTCCGAAACGAGAGCGTGCCCTGGTGCAGCCGCGTGAGGCCTTCGGCCAGCGCCAGGCCCAGGCCCGAGCTGTTGGCCGAGGGCTGGCTGCCCTGGTAAAACCACTCCAAGATGTGGGCCTGGTCGGCATCGGCAATGCCGCGGCCGTCGTCTTCTACGCTGATACGCACCGTTTTAGCATCGGCCTCGGGCTGGATACACACCGTAATGTGCCCGCCATCGGGCGTGTACTTGAAGGCGTTAGACAAGAGGTTGAAAAAGACCTTATCCAGAATGTCGCCATCAAACCACAGGAAAATAACCGGCTCGGCGGGCAAGAACCGGAACGTGATGCCGCGCCGCCGGGCCGTTTTCTCAAACACGTCCATGATTTCGCGCACAAAGCCCACCAAGTCGCCCTCGGTGGCGCGCACGGCCATCTTGCCCACGTCGATTTTGCGGAAGTCCAGCAGCTGGTTCACCAACTGGAGCAGCCGTTGCGTGTTGCGGCGCACCAGCCCCAAGTCTTGGCGCTGCGCGGTCGATAAGTTGGCGGGGCTCGTCAGCAAGTCCTCGATGGGCCCCAGAATAAGGGTAAGCGGCGTGCGCAGCTCGTGCGAGAAGTTGGTGAAAAAGCGCAGCTTAGCCTCCGAGGAACGCCGTACTTCCTCGGCCGCCTGGCGGGCTTGCTCAGCCAACTGCGAAATCTGGTTGCGCTGAGCGCTGATTTCGGCATTTTGCCCCTCCAGCACGCGCCGAATACGCTGGTTGAGGCGCGACGAGCGCCACGCCAGCGCCCCGAGTAGCACGGCGCCCAGCAGGCTAGCCAGCAGCAAATACACCAGCATTTTTTGGCTGGCGTAGCGGCGCTGCTGCATTACCCAGCGCTGCTGCTGCCGCCGAATATCCTGCTGCTGAGCCGCGAGCCGCTCGGTTTGGCTGCGCACGGCACCCACATTGGCCGAGTCTACTACCATCGTTACCAAGATGTTGTCTTTGGCATATGGCTCGTGGCGCAGAATGCGCAGCGCCGTGCGAATGGCTTCCTCGCCGCCGGGCGAGTACAGCAGCGTGGCCGTAAGGGCGCCGTCTTCTACCAGTTGCAAGCCGTTGCCGGGCCCCGGCAGCCCATCGACCCCAATAATGCGGATGCGCCCGGCCAGGCCCAGTTGCTGCACTACCTGGTGGGCCGCCTGGCCCATGGGGTCGTTGTGGGCAAAAATCAAGTCCGTTTCGGGGTGCTGGCGCAGCACGGCCGGCAACTGCGCCAGCACCGAGGCCGGCCGCCAGTCGCCGGTAAGCTGGCCGGCCAGCGCCAGGCCGGGGTAGGCGGCCAGCGCCTGCGTAAAGCCCTGGTGGCGGTCGATGGCCGGCGACGACCCCGGCCGCCCCAGTATCTCGAGTACGTGCCCGTGGCCGCGTAGCAGCTGCGCGGCGTAGCGGCCGGCCGTGCGGCCCACCTCCAAGTTGTTGCCGCCCACGTAGGCTGTGTACAGCCGCGAGCTGGTGCGGCGGTCCAGGATAATAACGGGAATGCCTTGGTTATAAGCGCTTTCGGCTAGTGTAGTGAGGGGCCCCGATTGGTTGGGCGAGATGATGAGCAAATCGACCCGCTGCCGGATAAACTCCTGCACGTGGCGCTGTTGCAGGTCGGTGTCGCTGTGCGCATCCAGCATCTGGAACTGCACATTGGGGTGTAAGCTCAGCTCCTTTTCCATGCCGGCCAGCATGGCCCGGCGCCAGGCATCGCCGGTGGTGCATTGCGAAAAGCCGATGCGGTATACCGGCTCCTGCGGTTCGGGGGCGCAGCCGGCCAGCCCGGCCAGCAAAGCAAGGGCCAACAACCGACACCACAGCTTGGAAAGCAGTAACGTGTTCAACGGGTGGGAACTAGAGAGTGTATAGCACTTGGCCAAGCCGCCACAATTGCCCAAATAGGGCTGCTGGGCCACTTAAGCCAAGAATAGTCAATCAGAGGAGGGCTGATTTTACCGTAAGGTAGATAGAAATGGATTAATCGGTTGCAACAGTGGCTACTAAGGCCTACTCCATCACCGGGTGGTGCCCCTTGGCCCCGGCCGCCCAGCGGGGGGTAGGAGCCCGGTAAATAGGTGTGGCTAACCCCATTGCCTACCAAGGCTAGCTGCTTATTTTTGAGGCGCTGCCTACGTGGGCGGCTCCACCGGCGCTGCCGGGCGAGCGTTTGCTTGCCGGGCGTCGCTTTTCGCCCTCTTCCATGTTCCCACCCACCCCGTTTCGCTGGCTGGCTTGCTGTGCCTGGCTACTACTCTTGGGCGCCCGCCCGCTCGTGGCTCAGCCCACCCCCGACCCCTGGCGCCTTGCCGCCGGCAAGATTGACCCCAGCAACTACTACGGCGTGACGGTGGCCAATGGTATGCTGGGCATTGTGTCGTCGCCTACCCCCTTCCAAGTGAAGACCGTGGTGCTGGCCGGCGCCTACGACCAGTACGGGCGGGGTAGGGTGAGCAATTTCTTGAACAGCTTCAACCTACTTAATATGTACCTGGAGGTGGACGGCCACCGCCTCAACGCGCAGGATGCGAGCAACTTCCGCCAGCAGCTCGATATGCAGCGGGCGAGCCTAACGACCACCTTTGACTACCAGGACAAAGCTACCATCAGCTACACCTACTACGCGCTGCGCCACTTGCCCTTCACGGTGCTGCTCGATGTGAGCATCGTGGCCAAGAAGGACGTGGCCCTGACGGCCGCCAGCGTCATGGATGCCCCCGACGCCCTGCGCGACGTGCAGAACTACTACAACGAAATCGACCGGCCGCACGCTACCCTCAGCTTGCTCACGTCGTCGGCCAAGAGCCCGACGGGCAAGCTCACGCTGTGCGCCAGCAACAGCTTCTTGTTTAGCGAGCCGCACGGGCAGGAGCCGCGCGTTATTCACGAGATGTGGGACAATAACATGCACCTCATGAAATTCAGCCGCGCCCTGAAGGCCGGCCAAACCTACGCCTACGCCGTGGCGGGCTCCAGCATCACGTCGGCCCACCACCCCGACCCGCTCAACGAGGCCGAGCGCCTCACCATTTTTGCTCGCCTCGAAGGCCGCCAGCGCCTGCTCGATTTTCACCAGAAAGCCTGGCAGGACTTGTGGCGCAGCGACATCCAAATAACCGGCGACGCCCAGGCCCAGCAGGATGTGCACAGTATGCTGTACCACCTCTACAGCTTTTCGCGGGCGGGCACCGATTATTCGCCTTCGCCGATGGGCCTCTCGGGCCTCGGCTACAACGGCCACGTGTTCTGGGATAGCGACTTGTGGATGTACCCAGCTCTGCTAGTATTGCACCCCGACATTGCCAAGTCGCTGGTCGAATACCGCTTCAATCGCCTCGATTTGGCGAAGCGCAACGCCTTTGCCCACGGCTACAAGGGCGCCATGTTTCCGTGGGAAAGCGCCGACACCGGCGTGGAGGAAACGCCCGTGTGGGCGCTGAGCGGGCCATTTGAGCACCATATTTCGGCCTGCGTGGGCCTGGCCGCCTGGCAGTACTACTGCGTAACGCAGGATAAGGATTGGCTGCGCGAAAAGGGCTACCCCATCCTCGCCGCCACGGCCGACTTTTGGGCCAGCCGCGTCGAGCGCAACGGCCCCGGCCACTACGACATCAAGAACGTGGTGGCCTCCGACGAGTGGGCCGAAAACGTGGACAACGACGCCTTCACCAACGCCGCCGCCCAGGCCAACCTGCGCGCCGCCGCCGCCGCCGCCAAGCTGCTCGGCCGGCCCGCCAACGCCGACTGGCAACTCGTGGCCCAGAACATTCCAATTCTTAAAATGGCCAACGGCGTAACCCAGGAGCACGCTACTTACCACGGCGAGGGCATCAAGCAGGGCGACGTGAACCTGCTGGCCTACCCCCTGGGCACCATCACCGACCCCGCCCAAATCAAGAAAGACCTGGCCTACTACGAAACGCGCGTGCCCAACGAAGGCACCCCGGCCATGACGCAGGCCATCTTCGCGCTGCTCTACGCCCGGCTTGGCGACGGCGCCAAGGCCCAGCATTTCTTCCAAGATGCCTACACGCCCAACCTGCTACCCCCCTTCCGCGTCATCGCCGAAACCAAGGGCGGCACCAACCCCTACTTTGCCACCGGCGCGGGCGGCGTGCTGCAAGCCGTGCTCATGGGCTTTGGCGGGCTCGACATCACGCCCACTGGCATAGCTCAGCGCAAGACTACGCTGCCCAGCGGCTGGCAGTCGGTGAAAATAACGGGGGTAGGCACCCAGCGCAAAACCTACTCGGTGGGCCGCTGAGCGCCTGCCTTATATCTTGAAAGCATGTTTAGGGTTTGCTAAAACACCTTCAGGCCGTCATGCTAAGCTCGCCGGAGCAGCTCTGCCGCCTCATTCAACGAAGTGGTAGAGTTGCTTCGGCGAGCTCAGCATGACGGCCTTTTTATTTCTAAACGCGCTCTTAAAAACAGCCGTTGGCGGTGGGCCTAGCCGATGGGGGGTAGGCGCGTTTCTAGCTGCGAGCGCAGGCGCTCGTGCTGAGTGGGCAGCATGAGGTGGGTGCCTAGTTCGGCCAGCGGCTCATCCACCGTAAAGCCGGGGTTTTCGGTGGCGATTTCAAATAGCACGCCGCCGGGCTCGCGGAAATATACCGAGTGGAAGTAGTCCCGGTCAATCTGGGGGGTAGGCTGCAAACCTCTTTCCAGCAGCTTCTTGCGAAAATACAGCTCGGCCTCGTCATCCTTCACCCGGAAGGCGATGTGGTGCACCGAGCCACCCGCCGTGATGCTGCGCGCCTCGCCAGGCGCCTCCACCAGGTCGATGTAAGCCGCGCCCTGCACCGTATCGGTCACGTAGCGGGCGCGGTTATCGTGCTGCTCCAGCAGCGTGTAGCCAAATACATCGGTCAGGATTTCGGCCGTGGGCTTGCTGCTGGCCAGCGTGAGCGTGACGGTGTGGAAGCCCTTGGTGGCTACCTCGGCGCGCACTTCGGGGGTAGCCCAGGGCGTACGCTCATCGGGTGTTTTCGATTCGATAAGCTCGAATTTCAGGCCATCGGGGTCGAAAAAAGTGAGGTAAGGTTCGCCAAATTTCTCGCTCGGCTTAAGGTAAGAAATGTCATTATCCTCGAAGCGTTTCATCCAAAAATCGAAGCTGCCAGCCGGCACCGAGTAGCCGATTTCGGTGGCTTGGCCCGTGCCGCGCCGGCCGGCCGTGATGTGCTCCCAAGGAAAAAACGTGAGGATGGTACCCGCCGACCCCGTCTCGTCGCCAAAATAGAAGTGGTAGGTGCCAGGGTCGTCAAAATTGACCGTCTTCTTCACAAAACGCAGGCCCAGCACCCGCGCGTAAAAATCGTAGTTGCGTTGCGCATTGCCCGCAATGGCGGTGATGTGGTGCAGGCCCAGTATGCGAGGTGCCATAAGAAAAGTTGTTGAAAATGAAATAGGTAGTGGGCGAAGCACTGGCTAGCGCAGCGCATACGCCGGGGTAGGGTGGTGAGGGGTGCCTCCCACCAGCTGCCGGCGGTAGGCAGTGGGGGTAAGGCGGTAGCGCTTCTTAAAGAGCTTGTTGAGGTGGCATACATCCACAAAGCCCAGCTCATCAGCAATTTGGGAGATGGGCAGCGTGCTTAGCTCCAGCCGGCTTTCGGCCAGCCACAGCCGGTAGCGCACAATGTATTGGCGCAGCGACTCGCCCGTTTCCTGCCGAAACAGCTCGCTTAAGTGGCTGGGCGAATAGGCAAAGGCACTGGCCAACTCTTCAACGCGCAGGCGGTCCGGCTCGGCAATGTGGTGGCGGATGTAGGCCAGTAGGCGCTGCACCACGCTCGCTGCGTAGGATGGAGCGCCGCGCCGCACGGGCAGCGGGGGCGCCAGCTGCCGGCCCACAAAGCTCAGCACGGCCCCCATCAGCGAACTGGCTAGCGCGGCGTGGCCGGCCGGCCGGTGGCCGTATTCGGTGAATAAAATGGTGAGCAGCGCGCTCAGCTGGGGCTCGGCCGCACCCTGGGCAAAGTAGCCCGCTGGGCCCAGCGCAGTGTGCTGCCCTACATCGCGCAGCTGCTGCCAGGCCGCCGCGTGGGGCCCGGTGGCCGTGAGGCTGGCCAGGTACGCCTCGGTAAAACGCAGCTGGCCAAACCGCGTGGGTTGGTCGATGGCGAAGTGGTAGCAGTCGGCGGGGCCAAGCAGCAGCAGGGTACCGGGCTGGTAAGGAAGATTATGGCCGTGAGGTAGATACGTGCCACTGCCCCGGCGGATGAGTACCAGCGCGAAGTGGTCACGCAGGGGTTGCGGAGCGTTCCAGGTAGCGGCGTCAATTTCTTCCACTACCAAGGCCTCATGTTGGGTTAAACACGTCATGGGAAGGACTGGAATAAGGGCTAGAAAAACAGGTATATCCCCCTTTTTGCCAAACCAATGCCAAGGGGCTTATGACGGCTTTTGCTTTGATAGGCTGGTAGGTATTTGCTTGTTTCATAAATAGTTGTACATTTAGGGTGGGTGCCCTGCTGCTTCGGCAGTGGCCCCATTAAAATGGAGTCTCCAATATGTTGGAGGTACTTTTGGAGTTCATTTGGGCGAGTGCTGACCTGCAAGATCAGGCAAGCAGCGACTTCTCATTTCTTAGCTAAGCTGCTGCATGACGCCCCATTCTGCCGAACTCGCTCCTGCGGCTACCGCCCTCATTGTGGAGGATGAGTTCTTAATTGCGAACGACTTGCGTCGAATTCTGGTCAAGGCTGGCTACGCGGTGCTGGGCCTGGCAGAGTCGGGGGCCGAGGCGCGGGCGCTAGTGGCGCAGCAGGAGCCGACTATTGTGCTGCTCGACATTTTTTTGAAAGGAGAGGAAACGGGCATTGACCTGGCGCACTGGCTGGGCGAGCGGCATATTCCGTTTATTTTCTTGTCGGCCAACCTGACGGACAGCGTATTAGATGCCGCCAAGGTCACCCAGCCGTTTGGTTTTCTCACCAAGCCCTTCCGCGAAAAGGATGTGCTAACGACCCTCGAAATAGCCCGCTACCGCCACGCCCACGGCGAAGAAACCAAGCTGCGCCAACAACGCGACATTCAAATGGCCGTCAACAATGCTGTTGTGACGGTGCACGACCGCGACGCGCTGTGCTTGGCCATTGCAGTGCAAGTCGATAAGCTAGTACCGTTTACGCTGCTCAACCTGCGTATTGGCTTGCCCGAGGAGCAGTCGTTTTACTGGGTGATGCTGCGCAAAACGGCGCTCGGCAACTTCGAGCGGGTGCACCTGCCCGGGCTGCTGGGCCGCGACACGCCCGCCGAGCTACTGGCCCGCCTGAAGCAGGAGGCGCCCGACCAGTTGGGCGAACGGCCGGGCCTGTTTGCGGGCGCGGCCTTCGACGAGTTGTGCCGGTACTACCCCACGGCGCAGGCCAGCCGCACCGCGTTTGGGGTGCGGGCAATGGCCGTGTTTCCGGTGCTGCTGAAGCAGCGCTCGTTCACCAGTATGCAACTGGCTAGCACGAAGGCAGAAGGTTTTACCGAGGCTGATTACGAAGCGATTAAGCTCATTATTCCGCAAATTGCCCTGGCCCTCGACAACCTGCTGGCCTGCGAGGAAATTGACGCCCGCCGCCGCCTCAAAACCGCCGAGCTGTCGATAGTCGGGGCTTTCCGCAATGGGCGCGACCTGACCGAAATTACCCCCGTGGTGGCGGCCGCCATTCATAAACTGCTGCCCCTCGACCTGTTGGCTTTTCACCAAGTAGGGCGGGTGCTGGGCACCACGCACGGCGAAAACAGCGTGTACCGGCAAAAGGGCACCTTCTTGCCGCTGCCCGCCGAACAGGTCGTGGACCTGACCGATGCCCAGACGCGCCAGCAATGGCAGCAGGCCCTGGTCGAGCTGGAAGACTTGCTGCAACAGCCCACCCTGAACGTGGGCGAGGCCGGCCGCGCGGCACGCGCGCGCAACCTTGTGGCCCAGCGCTATGGCGAATGGCTGGGCGGCCTGCAATCGTCGATGTACGTGCCCATTATCATCCAGAACCGCCCCTTGGCAGCGATGGTAGTAGCCAGCAAGGCGGCGTATGCCTACACCGAGAAAGACCTGCGCCTGTTGCAAGAGCTGAGCCGGCCGCTGAGCCTGGCGCTGGAAAACTTGCTGGCCTACGAGCGCATCAAAACTCTGAGCGAGCAGCTGGAGCTAGAGAAAACCTACCTCACCGAGGAAATCAGAACCAGCCACAACTTCGAGGAAATTATCGGGGTGGGCCCCGCTATGCAGGCGCTTTTCAAGAATATTGCCCTCGTGGCTCCCACCGATTATACGGTGCTGATAACCGGCGAAACCGGCACCGGCAAAGAACTGGTAGCGCGGGCGTTGCATAACCTGTCGAAGCGTGCGCGCCGCACCATGATAAAAGTAAACTGTGCCGCCCTACCCCCCCAGCTTATCGAGAGCGAGCTGTTTGGCCACGAAAAAGGCAGCTTCACCGGAGCCACCGATAAGCGCCTCGGCAAATTTGAATTGGCCCAAGGCAGCACCATTTTCCTGGATGAAATCGGCGAGCTGCCCCTCGAGCTACAAGCCAAGCTGCTGCGCGTGCTCCAGGAAAAGGAAATCGAGCGCATCGGCGGCAAAGGGCCCCTGGTGGTCGATGTGCGCATCGTTGCGGCCACCAACCGCGACTTGCAGCAGGAGGTGGCCGCCGGGCGCTTCCGCTCCGACTTGTACTATCGGCTCAACGTGTTCCCATTGGTGGTGCCGCCGCTGCGCGAGCGGCCAGAAGACATTTTGCCCCTGGCCACGCACTTTTTGCCCCGCATCGGCAAGAAGCTCGGCAAGCCGCTTACTGGCATCGCCACCGCCTCGGTGCAGCAGCTGCAGCGCTACGCTTGGCCCGGCAATATCCGCGAGCTGGAACACGTGCTTGAGCGAGCCGCCATCCTGTCGTACTCGCCCACCCTGGCCCTGGCCGAAAACCTGGTGCCCGCCGCGCCCCCCTCCGAGCCAGGAGAGGGGGTAGGGGCCTCGGTTCGCCCCTTGCAAGAGTCGATGCGCGCCGCCATACTAGCTGCTCTGGCGCAGGCAAGCAACCGCGTACGCGGCACTGGCGGGGCCGCCGAACTGCTTAACATTAAGCCTACTACGCTGGAAGCTCGCATGAAGAAGTTGGGTATCAGCGTGCCGCGGTAGGCGGGGGGTAGGCAGGTGCTAGCGCTGGGTAGCCGCAGCAAGCCCACGGTTCGCGGTGCAGTTGTGCCAGCTCACGCCGGGGCCGTTTCGGCGCGCACGGCTTTGCGGGTAGCCTCAAATTGCAGCGTGAGGCGCACGCCGTGGTCCTGCGTAATATGCAGTAGGCCATCTAGTTGCTTGCTTAGGCCGGTCACCATTGTCAGGCCCAGCGACTGGCTGTGCCTCAGGTCGAAGCCGGGGGGTAGGCCCACGCCGTCGTCGGCAATGAGCAACTCGTAGTGGTGCGCTCCACGGGGTTGCAAGCGGATGCTGAGGGTGCCCGGCCGGCGCTGCGGAAATGCGTGCTTGAGGGCGTTGGTAACGGCCTCGTTAATGATGAGGCCCAGGGGCGTGGCCAGGGCCACATCTAGCTCGATGGGCGCCACGGCTACTTGCGCCCGCACCGAGTCGGCGCAGTCGAACGAGTCTAGCAGGTGCTCGGTAATCTCGCGGATGTATTCGGGCATATTCACCCGCGCCACGCTGTCGGACTGGTATAGCTTCTGGTGCACCAGGGCCATGGCCTGCACCCGGTTTTGGCTTTCGCGCAGGGCCGCTAGGGCGGCGGGGTCGCGCAGGTATTCCGCTTGCGTGTTAAGTAGGCTGCTGATAATCTGAAGGTTGTTTTTTACTCGGTGGTGTATTTCCTTCAGCATCCAGTCCTTTTCTTGCAATAGTTCTTCCTTTTCATCCAGCAAGTCTTCTTTCTCTTCTAGCAAGCCTTGCTTATCGCTGACTAGCTGCTCCAACCAGTCGTTTTTGAGGTTGATTTCCTGCTGCTTGGCTTCCAGCAAGTGGGCGCTGCGCTGCTTGAGACGGTAGCGATTGTAGCCCAGGCCCAGCAGCAAGGCTAGCAGGGCGGCCCCGGCCAGCAGGGTGTTGCGCTGCCACTCGCGCTGCCGGATACGCGCCTGCTGCACCAAATTTTGTTTGGTGAGCAAGGCGATGTTTTGCTCCTTCTTGCGGGTGTCGTACTGAATTTCGAGGTCAAGTAACTGCTTGTTTTTTACTTCGTTAAACATGGAGTCAGTCAGCAGCTTGTAGCGCTGGTAGTGCGCAATAGCCGCCGGAAAACGCGCCTGCGCCGAATCAACCCGAAACATCAGCAGGTGCAGCCGCGCCAAACTCGGCAGCGCCCCTTTGCGCTGGTTGAACTGCAAAGCCTGCTGCAAGTACCAGCGCGCTTGGTCGTAGCGCTGGGTGCGCAAGTAAAAGCTGCCCAACTCCCGGTGGATAGCCACTTGGTTGAAATTATTATCAGCCTTGCTCTTAATAAGGGACAACGCCCGCAGAAAACAGGCTTCTGCCTGGTGGTTGCGGCCAACGGCAACGTAGCAATCGGCGAGGTAGCGCAGGTAGCTAACCTGGTTGCGGGCCCCACCCGGCTGGGCATTTTGCGTGAAAAATGCCAGTGCCTGCTGGGGCTTGTGCTGCGCAATTAAGATGCGGGCAATTGCCCCGGCTATTTGAATAACGGAGCCCGCTACATGAGCCTGGCGGTAGCTAGCCAAGGCTTTGTGGTAGTAAGTAAGCGCGGGCGCCTCTTGGTGCAAGTCGTGGTAAATGCCGCCCACCTTGGCGTAAAAGCCGCCGATAACTAGGGTATCGTGGGTGGCTTGGGCGCTTTCTATCGCGGCCAGGGCGTAGCGCAGGGCCTCCTTATAGTTGCCCGCCTGCTGGTAGGCCGCCTCCAGTAGGTCGTAGGTGTAGTGCAGCTCGCGGTGGCCGGCGGCGCGGTACCAGGCGGCCACCTGCCGTAGCTCCTGGGCCGCCTGCATAGAGTGGCCTTGCAGCAAGTGCACATCGGCGAGACATTTGAGGAGGTAGGCTTCCTCTACGCGGGCCCCCAACTGATGAAATAAGGACTTGGCCCGCTGGTAGTAAACCAGCTTGGCCGACCTATTTAGCTCGGCTTGGGGGTAGCAATTGCCGAGGTAATACCACCCCAATGCTTCGAGGTGGCGGCGGCCCTGGCGCTGGCTCAGGCTAATACCCTGGCGCACGGCGGCCGTGCCCGACGTATCGCCGGCAATGTCGCACTGCACCCGCCCCAAAATGTAGAAGCTGCCAATGCGTCCCACCGCAAAATGCAGCCTCTCGCTGGCTGCGCCCGCCTGCTCGGCAAAGGCGACAATGCTATCGGGCCCAATGCCTAGCTCTTCGTAGCGAGCCAGCAGGTCGGCGGTTAGCTGAAGCCGCAGCTTTAGCTGGTTGGTATCGGGGCGGCTGTGGCGCAACTGTGCACGCAGCCGGCTCACGGCGGCGGGGCTGAGCAAGGGGTAAATGGGCTCGGCCCGGCTAACAAAGCTGAGCAAGACGAGCAGTAGTAAGAGCCGCCTACCAACCAAAAAGGAGAATGCCATAGGGGAAACGAAAGCGCATTTGTTTCTCAACTAGTTACGGGCCAGTAGGTTGGATAAAATTCAAAGTACCGCCAAATCCTCGGTTTATACCGTTTGCCGGGGTAGGGCCGCCCCTAGGTTTGCAGTGTCAGCCGCGCCGCGATGCGCCTGGGTTAACCTCCCGATTTACTATGCTCACCTTTAAAACTTTGTAAACTACAATGGCAAGCTAACATGCTCTTTCAAAAACCTGCTCAACTTATGCTCGTGGCCTAAGGCTTAAGGCTCGGCGCTTTCCCAAGGCGTCAAGGCGTCGCCCAGCTAGCTGCCGGCGGTCCGCCCCTCCAAACCCTACCCCCCCCGTTCAAGCCCACCGCGGGTTCCTCAACCCTGGCGCGCCAGCGCGCCCCCAACGATGTTGCCCAGAACTGGCCCTCGGCCGAAAGCAAGCTCATCTTCACCACCAAGGGCCGTGACCGCAGTGAGCGGCAGGAATTTGCCGGCGACCTAGAAAACCAAGCCCTCCTGGTACACCTGCCTCGTGGCCAGTGAGCACCCCCTGATGACCCCCGCCTGCAACGCGCGCTGGCTAAAGAGCGCAAGGCTACCACGCTAGTGGTCAAAAGCAAAGCCACGTGCCGCTGCGCTCGCAGCCAGCCCAGGTGGCTGCCCTTCATCGGCGAAGCCGCCCACAAAGTAGGGGCAAAGCAGCCCACCTAACTGCTAAGGCAGCATAGGCAAAAACTACTCCCAGGCCGCTAAGCTCCAGCCATACTTGGGCGCTAATTAGTCTCCTAACCCCTTGATAGCCATGAAACTTATTTCCTGCGTCCTCTTGGGCGCCCTCACCGGCCTACTGATGGCCAGCACCCCTCCTACTCCCATGAGCGAACCTACTTCTGCCGCGCCCGCCGGCCTCAAAAACATTGTACTCGTGCACGGCACTTGGGCCGATGGCTCTAGCTGGGCCAAAATTATCCCGTTGCTGCAAGCCAAGGGCTACCACGTTACGGCGGTGCAAAACCCGCTCACCTCGCTCGCCGACGACGTGGCTGCCACTAAGCGCGCCATCGCCCTGCAAGATGGGCCGGTGCTGCTGGTAGGCCACTCGTGGGGCGGCGTGGTTATCACCGAGGCTGGCACCGACCCCAAGGTATCAGCCTTGGTGTATGTGGCCGCCGCCGCCCCCGACGCCGACCAATCGTTTCTGGAACTGGTGCAAACGGCTACCGCCACGCCCGGCAACGACGAGATTCGACCCGATGCCCAGGGCTTTGTGAGCATGACGCCGAAGGGCATTATGGAAGATTTTGCCCAGGACTTGCCCAAAACCGAGCAGCAAGTGCTTATTGCCACGCAAGGCCCGCAGGCTTTTGGGGCCCTGAAGGAGAAAGTGACCGTGCCAGCCTGGAAAAGCAAGCCTTCCTGGTACATCGTAGCCGCCAACGACCGCATGATTAACCCCGACTTAGAGCGTACGCTGGCCAAAAAAATGAACGCCACCACTACTACGCTGTCTACCAGCCACGTGGCTATGCTGGCTCAGCCCGAAAAGGTGGCTGCCGTCATCATGGATGCCGCCACTAAAACCGCGCTCAAGTAAGTAGCTAGCGACTGTTCAATCGAAAAAAAGCCCGCTCCCAAGCTGTAGAGTTTAGGGAGTGGGCTTTGCTGTGACAGCAGGAAGAGGCGCGGCAAAATACGGCCGCCTACCCCCTTGCTCGCGACCCACCTAGCAACGGCTCGCCAGTTGTTGCAGCGCAAAGCAGTACGATATGCTTCAACAGCTTGCCTGTCTGGAAGGGGGTAGGGGGCGAGCAGAAGCGGAAGAACGCTGGTAGAATTCGAAGAGGCAGTAGTAGCTTAGGTAGTATTGATAGGATGTAAAGCGCTGACTAGTAAGAAAAATGCTTTTATTGTAGCTTTATTAAACAACTTTTTTCCGTTGCTTTCACACAATCGATTGTGTAATCAACGATATTCGCCTTTCGTTTCCTTCACTTTTCCCGCCCAATGTCCATTTCCCACCGCCTCAGCTTGCTAGCTACTGGGCTCAGCAGCGCCCTGCTGCTAGCCGCCTGCGACCAAAAGCCCACCACGCAGGAAACTACCACCGCCACCACTACTCCCAGCGCTGCGGTGGCTGATTCGGCCGGCGCCACGTCGGCCCTCCCTACTACCGCCAGGTTTGGCAAAACCAGTGAAGGCGCTGAGGCGCAGCTGTTCACGCTCACCAATAATTACGGCCTCAAAGCCACCATTAGTAACTACGGCGGCACGCTCACCGGCTTGCTGGTGCCCGATAAAACGGGTAAACTGAGCGACATTATTCTGGGTTTCGACAGCTTGAGCGGCTACCAAAGCCCGGCGTTTCGCAAGGCAAATCCCTACTTTGGCGCGCTCATCGGGCGCTACGGCAACCGCATTGCGCAGGGCAAATTCACGATTGATGGCAAAAGCTACCAAGTAGGCGTGAACGACGGAGCTAACTCGCTGCACGGTGGCAAAGTGGGCTTCAACCAGCGCCTCTGGACGGCCCAGCCCGGCAGCTCGGCCGATGGCCACACCTTGACTCTCAAGTACCTGAGCAAGGATGGCGAGGAAGGCTACCCCGGCAACCTGAACGTGACGGTGGTGTACACCCTCACCAACGACAACGCCCTCAAAATCGACTACACGGCCACTACCGACAAGGCTACCCCCCTCAACCTTACCAACCACGCCTACTTCAACTTGGCCCTGGGCCAAAGTAAGGACGTGCTGGCCCACCAGGTCACCATTCCGGCCGACCGCTACACGGTGGTGAATGCCACGCTGATACCCACCGGCGAGTTGAAAGCGGTGAAGGGGACGGCCTTCGATTTTACTACCCCCCACGCCATTGGCGAGCGCCTGGCGCAAGTGCCCGGCGGCTACGACCACAACTGGGTGCTAAACCAGAGCAGCGGCCAGCACCCGGCCGCCACGGTGTACGAGCCCACCACCGGCCGCACCCTGGAAGTGACCACCGACCAGCCAGGCGTGCAGTTCTACACCGGCAACTTCCTCGACGGCAGCCTCACCGGCAAGGGCGGTACGGTGTATGGCAAGCACGCCGGTTTCTGCCTCGAAACCCAGCATTTTCCCGACTCCCCCAACCAGCCTAAATTCCCGAGCACCATCCTGCGGCCGGGCGTCACTTACCACACCACTACCACTTACAAATTTGGGGTGCGCAAGTAGGCCAGGTGGCTAGGGGTGCGGCGCCCGCCCGCACAAGTGTACTTCATAAACAATTAAGCAATAATATTTTGCAAGCCCAATCTCCGGCCTATGTTATCGGCCTCGACTACGGCACCGACTCGGTGCGGGCGCTGCTCGTAGATGCGCGCACCGGCGCCGAAGTCGCGCAGGCCGTGCACTACTACCCGCGCTGGAAGCAGGGCCAGTACTGCAACGCAGCCCAAAACCGCTTCCGCCAACACCCGCTCGACCACCTCGAAGGCCTCGAAGCCACCGTGCGCGAAGTAGCCCTGCGCGTACCCGCCACGCAGATTGTGGGGCTGGCCATCGACACCACCGGCTCGACGCCCGGCCCCGTGAACGCGCAGGGCGTGCTGCTGGGGTTGCTGCCCGAGTTTGCCGAAAACCCCAACGCCCAGTTTATCCTCTGGAAAGACCACACAGCCCTGGCCGAAGCCGCCGAAATCAACCACAAAGCCCGCACCTGGGGCGGTGAGGACTACACCAAGTACGAGGGTGGCATCTACTCCTCGGAGTGGTTTTGGGCGAAAATCATGCACGTGGTGCGCGAAGATGCAGCCGTGGCCCAGGCCGCCTATTCGTGGATGGAGCACTGCGACTGGCTCACGCTCACGCTCACCGGCCAGGACTTGGCCAGCTTCAAGCGCAGCCGCTGCGCCGCTGGCCACAAGGCCATGTGGCACGCCAGCTGGGGCGGCCTACCCCCCGAAGAATTCCTGACCTACCTGGAGCCCAAGCTGGCCGGCTTGCGCCAGCGGCTCTTCACCGAAACCTACACCGCCGACGAGGTAGCCGGCCACCTTACGGCCGAATGGGCCGCGCGCTTGGGCCTCACGACCAGCACGGTAGTGGCCGTGGGCGCGTTTGATGCCCACGCCGGCGCGGTGGCGGGCGAAATCGAGTCGTACTCGCTGGTGAAAGTGATGGGCACCAGCACCTGCGACATTGTGGTGGCGCCCACGGCCGAAGTAGGCGACCATTTGGTGGCCGGTATCTGCGGGCAGGTCGATGGCTCCGTGATTCCGGGCATGCTGGGGCTGGAGGCGGGCCAGTCGGCCTTTGGCGACTTGCTGGCTTGGTTTCGGCAGCTGCTGGAGTGGCCGTTGCAGGCGGCCACGCTGGCGCACTCGCAGGTGCTGAGCGCCGAGCAATTGGCGCTTTTTCAGCAGGAAGTGAGCGACAACTTGCTGCGCCAGCTTACACAGGCCGCCGCCGAAGTAGACCCCGCCGAGAGCACCGTGCTGGCCCTCGACTGGGTGAACGGCCGCCGCACGCCCGACGCCAACCAAGCCCTCAAAGGCGCGCTCACTGGCCTGACGATGGGCACCTCAGCGCCCCAAATTTTCCGGGCGCTGGTCGAGGCCATTTGCTACGGCTCGAAGCAGATTGTGGAGCGTTTCGAGCAGGAGGGCATCCCCATTAAGCAGGTAATTGGCATTGGGGGGGTAGCCAAAAAATCGGCCTTCGTGATGCAAACGCTGGCCGACGTGCTCGACCGGCCCATTAAAATTGCGGTGTCGGAGCAGGCGCCGGCGCTGGGCGCGGCTATGTACGCCGCCGTGGCCGCCGGTATTTATCCCGATGTGCTCACCTCACAAAAAGCCTTGGGCAGCGGCTTTGCCGAAACCTACACACCTACCCCCGCCCGCGTGGCCGACTATGCCGCCCGCTACGCCCAATACCAGGCGCTGGGCCAGTTTGTGGAAGCCGCTACGGCTGGCCAAACTCCTATAAAACGTCCTGCTGAGCCTGCCGAAGCATCTCGCGCGCAGCCCTAATTCAATCGTTCAACAAGGCGAGCGAGATGCTTCGCTACGCTTTGCAGGACGTTGTTATTCGTTTAAAAAATGAGTCAGTATCAAGCCCTAAAACAGACCTGCTACGAGGCCAATATGCAACTGCCGGCCCTCGGGCTAGTGCTTTTTACCTTCGGCAATGCCAGCGTGGTAGACCGGGAGCACCAGGTATTTGCCATCAAGCCCAGCGGTGTGCCCTACGCCACGCTGCGGCCCGACGACATCGTGATTGTGGACTTGGAGGGCCGCGTGGTGGAGGGCGATAAGCGGCCCAGTAGCGACACCAAAACCCATGCGCTGCTCTTTAAAGAATGGCCCATGATTGGGGGTATTGTGCACACGCACAGCACCTACGCCACGGCCTGGGCCCAGGCGCAGGCCGATATTCCGATTTTGGGCACCACCCACGCCGACCACCTCACCGCCGACGTGCCCTGCGCGCCGCCCATGAGCGACGAGCTCATTGCCGGCGACTACGAGCACCAAACCGGCTGGCAAATCATCCAGGAGTTTGAAAAGCGCGGCCTCTCGCCCGCCGAAGTCGAGATGATACTCGTTGGCAACCACGCGCCCTTCACCTGGGGCAAAACCGTGGAGAAGGCCGTGTACCACAGCGCGGTGCTCGAAGAGCTGGCCCGCCTGGCCTACCTCAGCTGCACGCTGCGGCCGGGGGTAGCACGCCTCAAAGATGCGCTGATTAAGAAGCACTACGAGCGCAAGCACGGCGCCAATTCTTACTACGGGCAGTCGTAGCTCTATTCCTACTAAACGTCCTGCTGAGCTTGCCGAAGCAGGACGTTCTTTTTACTTAATTTCCATGATTGACATTTCGCAGTACGAAGCCTGGTTCATCACCGGCAGCCAGCACCTCTACGGCCCCGAAACGCTGGAGCAAGTAGCCCAGCATTCGCAGCAAATCGCGCAGGAGCTCGGCACCAAGCTGCCCATTCGCATCGTGTACAAGGCGGTGCTCACGGGCCCGGCCGAGATTTATAAGCTGATGCAGGAGGCCAATACCACACCAAATTGCGTGGGCCTTATTGCCTGGATGCATACTTTTTCGCCGGCCAAAATGTGGATTAACGGCCTGAAAATCTTGCAGAAGCCGCTGGCGCACTTGCACACGCAGTTCAACCGCGACATTCCGTGGGGCGAGATTGACATGGACTTTATGAACACCAACCAATCGGCGCATGGCGACCGCGAGTTTGGCTTCATTGGCACGCGCATGCGCCTCAACCGCAAGGTAATAGTAGGCCACTGGCAGAGCGCCGACGTGCACGAGCGCCTCCGCAGCTGGAGCCGCGTAGCCAGCGCCTGGGCCGACTGGCAGGGCGCGCATTTTGTGCGTTTCGGCGACAACATGCGCTACGTGGCCGTGACGGAAGGCGACAAAGTAGAAGCCGAAATCAAGTTTGGCTACGAGGTGAATACCTACGGCATCGGCGATTTAGTAGCCGAAGTAAATGCCGTAACCGACCAGCAAATCGCCGAGCTGGTGGCTACTTATGAGCAGGAGTACGAGCTGGGCGACAACCTGCGGGAAGGCGGCGAAAAGCGGGAAAGTCTGCGCGACGCCGCCCGCATCGAGCTGGGCCTGCGCAAGTTCCTGACCGACCGCAACGCCAAGGGCTTCACCGACACGTTTGAGGATTTGCACGGCATGAAGCAGCTGCCCGGCATCGCCACCCAGCGCCTGATGGCCGACGGCTACGGCTTCGGCGGCGAGGGCGACTGGAAAACGTCGGCCCTGGTGCGCGCCATGAAGGTGATGGGCGCCGGCCTGCCCGGTGGCAACTCGTTTATGGAGGATTACACCTACCACTTCGCGCCCGGCAACGAGCAAGTGCTCGGCTCGCACATGCTCGAAATCTGCCCCAGTATTGCCGAGGGCAAGGTGCGCGCCGAGGTGCACCCGCTCGGCATTGGGGGTAAGGAAGACCCGGTGCGCCTGGTATTTAACTGCCCGGCCGGCCCGGCCCTGAACGCGACTATTATCGACCTAGGTAATCGCTTCCGCATGATTGTCAACGAAGTAGAGGCCGTATTGCCCGAGCAGGACCTGCCTAAGCTGCCCGTAGCCCGCGTGCTCTGGAAGGTGAAGCCCGACCTCGCCACCGGTGCCGCTGCCTGGATTCTGGCCGGTGGCGCCCACCACACCGGTTACAGCCAAAACCTGACTGCCGAATACCTCGAAGACTTCGCCGAAATGGCCGGCATCGAGTTCGTACTCATTGACGCCGACACCAAGCTGCGCACCTTCAAAAACGAGCTGCGGTACAATGAAGTAGCTTTTCGGGGGTAGGGGCTAGCGTTCCCTGACGGGCGCCTCACCCTTAGCCTGTCTCCGAAAGAGAGAGGGGGGTAGGGGCCAGGCGCCCGCCAGTAGCTTACCGGCAATCCATTGTAACTTCTTGCTAATATGCCTATTCCCACCCACTTGGCTGCGCTAGCTACCAGCCTCACGCTCCTCCACGCCGCGGCGGGCGCGCAAGCGCCTACCCCCGCCACCCTCACGGTGCAGGTGAACCAGCCCGGCGCGGCGGTGTCGAAGAACATGTACGGCCTGTTTTTCGAGGACATCAACTTCGCGGCCGATGGCGGGCTCTACCCCGAACTGGTGAAGAATAAGTCGTTTGAAACCGACGCCCGGCTACTGGGCTGGAAAGCCTTGCAGGGCGGCGCCAACCTCGACGCGTATGCCGTGCGCAACGAACTGCCCCTCAGCGCCACCAATGGCCACTACCTGCGCCTGACTACCCGCGCCGGCGCGCCCGGCGAGGCCGGCCTCGAAAACGAAGGCTTCCGGGGTATGGGCGTGAAGGCAGGCGCCGAGTACACGCTCTCGTTCTACGCCCGGCGCGGCGCAGGTAATGTCAAGGGCGTGGTAGCGAGCCTGGTAGGAAGTAAAGGCGAGGCGCTGGGCCAGGTGGCCGTGAGCGGCTTCACCGATGGCTGGCAGAAATACACGGCGGTGCTGCGCGCCACCGGCACCCAAAACAAAGCCCACTTGAAGCTGGTGCTCAACGGTGCGGGCACGGTCGATGTGGACGTGGTTTCGCTCTTTCCGAAGGATACCTGGCAGGGCCGGCCCAATGGCTTGCGCCCCGATTTGGTGCAGCTGCTCAAGGACATGCATCCGGGATTTTTGCGGTTTCCGGGCGGGTGTATTGTGGAAGGCCGCACGCTCTCGGAGCGCTACCAGTGGAAGGAAACCATCGGCGACGTGGCCGCGCGCCAGCCTTTGGTCAACCGCTGGAACATGGAGTTTAAGCACCGCGCGACGCCCGATTATTACCAGTCGTTCGGGCTGGGTTTCTTTGAGTATTTCCAGCTGGCCGAAGACATTGGCGCCGAGCCGTTGCCCATTCTCAACGTGGGCATGGCCTGCCAGTACAACTCGGGCGAGCTGGCCCCAATGGGCAGCGCCAGCGCCGCCAAGGGCCCCAACGCCGGCAGCCCTACCCCCCCCGCCACCGGCGACCCGTCGCTGGACGTGTTCATCCAAGATGCGCTCGATTTGGTAGAGTTTGCCAACGGCCCGGCCAGCAGCCCCTGGGGCGCCAAGCGCGCCGCCATGGGTCACCCTACCCCCTTCAACCTGAAGATGATAGGCGTGGGCAACGAGCAGTGGGGCCCGCAATATTTGGAGCGTTACGAGGCGTTTGCCCAGGCCGTGAAGGCCAAATACCCGGCCCTTGTGCTGGTGAGTAGCGCCGGCCCCAGCCCCGATGGCGACTTATTTGACCAGTCAACCAAGCGCCTCGGCGAGTTGCGCGCCGACTACGTAGACGAGCATTACTACGCCAAGCCCGAGTGGTTTCGGGCGCACGCCGACCGCTACGATAAGTATGGGCGCGGCGGCCCCAAAATCTTCGCCGGCGAGTACGCCGCCCAGAACGTATCGACTGGCAGCCCCCAAAACAAAAACACCTGGGACTGCGCCATTTCGGAGGCCGCGTTTATGACGGGCCTGGAGCGCAACGCCGACGTGGTGGGCATGGCCAGCTACGCGCCCCTCTTCGCCAACGTGGACGCCTGGCAGTGGACGCCCGACCTCATTTGGTTTGATAACCTGACCTCGTACGGCTCGCCGAGCTACTACGTGCAGCAGCTGTATGCCCGCAACAAGGGCAGCCGCGTGCTACCCCTCACCCTGCCCGCGGGTGCCAAAAATGGCACTGATAATCTCTTTGCCAGTGCCGTGGCCGACGACGTGGCCGGCGACGTGGTGCTAAAGCTGGTGAATTACTCCAGCAGCCCGCGCCCCCTCAAAATCAACCTTGCTGGCGCCAAAAAAATTGGTAAAACCGGCCGCGCTCAGGTGTTGGCCAACGCCGACCTCCAAACCCAAAACAGCCTGCAAGAGCCTCAAAAGCTGGCCCCGCAAGCGTCAACCTTTGCCGTGCAGGGCGCCACGCTGAGCTACACGCTGGCCCCCAATTCTTTCACGGTGCTGCGGGTGCCGGGCCGGCGCTAGCGCGGCGCTTGCTTTGGCTAGCCAAGAGGATGCTTGGGTTTTGCTGCAACTGCCCCAGCACGGCCTGCTGAGCTTCCCAACACACTCTACATCTGCTTTTTCCCACCCTGCCTGCCAATGAACAAACGTTGCTACCTGCTGCTGGCGGGGCTGCTGGCCGGGGCCCTCGGCCCTGCCGCTGCACAAACAGCCCCAGCCAAACCCGACTTCCACCAGTGGGCCCCTACCCCCCCGATGGGCTGGAACAGCTGGGACTGCTACGGCCCTACCGTGACGGAAGCCGAGGTGCGCGCTAACGCCGACTACATGGCTAAGCACCTCAAAAGCAGCGGTTGGGACTACGTGGTGGTGGATATTCGCTGGTACGTGGGCAACGACACCGCCCACGGCTACAACGAGAAGAACCCCGATTTCAACCTCGATTCTTACGGCCGCTTCGTGCCCGCGCCCAATCGCTTCCCGTCGGCGGCGGGGGGTAGGGGCTTTCGGCCGCTGGCCGATTACCTGCACGGCCAGGGCCTGAAATTTGGCATTCACCTCATGCGCGGCGTGCCGGTGGTGGCCGTGCAGCGCAAGCTGCCCATCAAGGGCACCAAGCGCACGGCGGCCGACATCTATAGCAAAGAAGGCCAGGCCAACTGGCTGCACGACATGTACACCGTGGTGGCCACCCAGCCGGGGGCGCAGGAGTACTACAACTCGCTGTTTGAGCTGTACGCGAGCTGGGGCGTTGATTTTGTGAAAGTGGACGACCTCTCGGAGCCCTACCACGCCGCCGAAATTGAGCTGATTCGCCGGGCCATCGACCGCACGGGCCGCCCCATCGTGCTCAGTATGTCGCCGGGTGAAACGCCGATTACTGATGCCGGCCACGCCCAGCAGCACGCCAATATGTGGCGCACCGTGGGCGATTTTTGGGATAATTGGGGCCAGTTGAAAGAGCACTTCGACGTGTGCGCCCGCTGGGCGCCCTACGTTATGCCCGGCGCCTGGCCCGATGCCGACATGCTGCCGCTGGGCCGCCTGGCCATTCGGGCCGAGCGCGGCGACGACCGCCCCACGCGCTTCACCCCCGCCGAGCAGCGCACGCTGCTGACCTTGTGGAGCATCTTCCGCTCGCCACTGATGTTTGGCGGCGACCTGCCCAGTACCGACGCGGCCACGCTGGCGCTCCTTACCAACCCGCGGGTGCTGGCCGTGCACCACGCCAGCACCCACAACCGCCAGCTGTTTCGGCGCGGCGACTTGGTGGGCTGGACCGCCGACGACCCCGCCACCGGCGACAAGTTCTTGGCTCTTTTCAATGCCCAAGACCCGGCCGCGTCGGCGCCTACCCCCCTCGATTCGGTGCAGGTGCCCGTGGCGCTAACCGAGCTGGGCCTGCCCCGCGGCGGCGCCGTGCAGGACTTGTGGAGTGGCCGGGCGGTGGGTACCTTTTCGGGAGCGTTTGCGCCCTACATCCGGCGGCACGGCGCGGGGTTTTACCGGCTGGTTGCCTCGCCGGCGCGTTGAATTTATTGCTGCGCACCACTGCTTTTCTTCCCACCTACTTGCTGCCTAGGGCGCCACTTGCCGATGCTTAAACGTCGTACCTTCAGCTGGTTGTTGCTACTCTTTACCCAGTTTTCGGCCGTGGCTCAGTCTTCTTCGCCCATTGTTATCCAAACCGAGCATGTGAGCTTGGTGCTGGCCGTGGGCAAGCAGCAGAAGCTCTACCAAACCTACCTCGGGCCCCGGCTGGCCAACGCCGCCGACTACCAGCCGCTACCCCAGCGCCACGAGGCCTACCCCCCCGCCGGCACCGACAACCTCTTCGAGCCTGCCCTGCGCGTGGTGCACGCCGACGGCAACCCGGCGCTGGCCCTGGCTTTTGCCGACGTGCAAACCGCCCAACCCAGCGCCGATGTGGCCACGACCACCATCCGCCTGCGCGACCCACAGTATCCGGTAGAGGTGCGCCTGCACTTCGTGGCCTACTACCACGAAGACGTCATTAAGACCTGGACCGAAATCGTGCACCACGAGAAAAAGCCCGTCGTGCTCACCAACTACGCCTCGGCCATGTTGCACTTCGAGGCGTCGAAATACTACCTCACCCAGCTGCACGGCGACTGGGCCGAAGAAGCCCAGCAGCAGGAAAGCCAGCTCACGAGCGGCGTAAAAGTACTTGACAGCAAGCTCGGTACCCGCGCCGGCTGGTACCAGACGCCCTCGTTTTTTCTCTCGCCTGACCGGCTGGCCACCGAAACTACCGGCGACGTGCTGGCCGGCACCCTGGCTTGGACTGGCAGCTTTCGCCTGGCCTTTGAGCTAGATAATGAGCAGGCCCTGCGCGTGTCGGCGGGCATCAATCCCTACGCTTCGGAGTACACGCTGGCAGCCGGGCAGCCGTTCGTGACGCCCGAATTTATCTTCACCTATAGCACCCAGGGCAAGGGCCAGGCCACCCGCAACCTGCACCGCTGGGCCCGCCAGCAGGGCGGCACCCTCGACGGCACCCTACCCCGCCTCACGCTGCTCAACAACTGGGAAGCCACTTTTTTTGACTTCACCGAGCCCAAACTCGACGCCCTGATGGGCGACGCGGCCAAGCTGGGCGTCGAGTTGTTTTTGCTCGACGATGGCTGGTTTGGCAACAAATACCCGCGCAAAGACGACACCCAGGGCCTCGGCGACTGGCAACCCACCAAGACTAAGCTGCCCAACGGCGTGGGCCACCTCGTGCAAACTGCCACCCAGGCCGGCATCCAGTTCGGCATCTGGATTGAGCCCGAAATGGTGAACTCCAAGAGCGAATTGTATGAAAAACACCCCGACTGGATACTCAAGCTGCCCGGCCGGCCCGAGGACTACTACCGCAATCAATTGGTGCTCGACCTGACCAACCCCAAGGTGCAGGACTTTGTGTACGGCGTCGTGGATGCGCAGCTGACCCAGGGTGCTACCTACCTCAAGTGGGATTGCAACCGCATGATTACCAATGCTTACTCGCAGCATTTAGGCCGCGACCAGTCGCACCTCTACATCGACTACGTGCGCGGCCTGTACCGCGTGCTCGACCGCGTGCGCCAGAAGTATCCGCACACGCCCATGATGCTGTGCTCGGGCGGCGGCGCCCGCGCCGACTACGGCGGGCTGAAGTACTTCACCGAGTTTTGGCCCAGCGACGACACCGATGCTTTCGAGCGCGTGTACATCCAGTGGGGTTTCCTCAACTTCTTCCCGTCCAACACCTTAGCCTGCCACGTCACGAACTGGAACCAGCAGCAAACCCTCAAGTTTCGGACCGACGTGGCCATGATGGGCAAGCTCGGCTACGACATCGAGGTGAGCAAAATGACGCCCGCTGAGCTGCAATTCAGCCAGCAGGCCGTGCGCGACTACAAGCGCCTGAGCCCCGTTATCTGGCAGGGTGATTTATTCAAGCTGCGCTCGCCCTACGAAGGCAACCAAGTATCTCTGATGTACGTGGCTGATAACCAGCAACAAGCCGTGCTCTACGGCTACAACCTACACACGCGCTTCCACGAAACCGTGCTTCCTACCCGCCTGCAAGGCCTCGACCCCGCCAAACGGTATAAGCTGACGGAAATTAACCTATTGCCGGGCCAAAAATCCGGGTTGCCCGCCAACGGCCAAACCTACTCTGGCGACTATTTGATGAAGGTGGGTGTGCTGGTGAGCGATAGTGAAGCCAAAGCGCTGACCAGCCACATTTTAGAATTGACGGCTGAATGACCAGAAAATGAAAAAAGCACGTCCTGCTGAGCTTGCCGAAGCAGGACGTGCTAAATAATAGGAAATCCCACCCACTATGTTAGCCTACAAGCCTTTCCTCCTCGCGCTCGGCCTCGGCGCTACCCTGCCGGCCGCAGCCCAAAAGCGCCTTGATTATCCCATCCAGGCCGTGCCGTTTACGCAGGTGAAGCTGACGGATAGTTTCTGGCTGCCACGCCTCAAAACGAATACCGACGTGACGATTCCGGCCTCGTTTCAGCGCTGCGAAAGCACCAATCGGGTGAAGAATTTTGAGATGGCGGCGGCCAAATCGGGCAAGTTTGCGACGACTTTTCCCTTTGATGATACGGACATTTACAAGACCATTGAGGGCGCTTCGTACTCGCTCAGCGTCTACCCCGACGCCAAGCTGTCGGCCTACTTGGATGAGCTGATTGCCAAAGTTGGCGCGGCGCAAGAGCCTGATGGCTATCTCTATACGGCTCGCACCATCGACCCCGCTCACCCGCACCCGTGGGCCGGCACAGCGCGTTGGGAAAAGGAGCGCGAGCTGAGCCACGAACTCTACAACGCCGGCCACCTCTACGAAGCCGCCGTGGCCCACTACGAGGCCACCGGCAAGAAAACCCTACTTAACATCGCCCTCAAAAATGCCGACTTGGTGTGCGCGGTTTTTGGCCCCGGCAAGCGCAGCGTGGCGCCCGGCCACGAGATAGTAGAGATGGGCCTGGTGAAGCTGTACCGCGTTACCGGCCAGCCTAAGTACTTGAGCACGGCCAAGTTCTTCCTGGATGCCCGGGGCCACTACCCCGGGTACGACGCCAAGAGCAACGACCCCTGGAAGAACGGCTCGTACTGGCAGGATGATAAGCCCGTAGTGGCCCAAACCGAGGCCGAGGGCCACGCCGTGCGCGCCGAATACCTGTACTCGGCCATGGCCGACGTGGCCGCTCTCACCGGTGATAAGCAGCTGCTGGCCGCCGTCGATACCATCTGGAATAACCTGGTAGCCAAAAAGATGTACGTAACGGGTGGCACCGGCGCGGTGCCCAGCGGCGAGCGCTTTGGGGCACCCTACGAGCTACCCAATACCACGGCCTACAACGAAACCTGCGCCTCGGTGGCCGACGTGTTTTGGAACGAGCGCATGTTTCAGCTGCACGGCGACGCCAAGTACGTAGACGTGCTGGAGAAAGTGCTTTACAACGGCCTGATTTCGGGGGTAGGGCTCGATGGCAAGTCGTTCTTCTACAGCAACGCCATGCAGATTAAAAGCAGCCTGGGCTACCACGACACCGAGCCGGCGCGCGCGGGCTGGTTTGAGTGCTCGTGCTGCCCCACCAACCTGGCCCGCCTCATGCCGGCGTTGCCCGGCTACGTGTACGCGCAGCGGGGTAGGGCGCTGTACGCCAACTTGTTCGTGAGCGGTAAAGCCACGCTGACGGTCAATAAGCAGCGGGTGCAGCTCACGCAAGAAAACAATTACCCCTGGGACGGTGGCCTAAAATTCACCATCGACCCCGCCCAATCGGCAGCCGATTTCGACCTGCTGGTGCGCATTCCCGGCTGGGCCCGCAACGAGGCTATGCCTTCGGCTTTGTACACATTTGCGCAGCCTTCAACCCAGCAGGCTACCATCAAAATCAACGGCCAGCCCACTGCCTACACCCTGCAAAACGGCTACGCCGTGCTGGCCCGCAAGTGGCACCGCCACGACGTGGTGGAGGTGAACCTTCCGCTGGAAGTGCGCCGTGTGCACGCCGATTCGCGCGTGAAAGACGACTTGGGTAAGGTGGCTTTGCAGCGCGGCCCAGTCATGTATTGCGCTGAGTGGCAAGATAATGATGGCCAGGCTAGCAACATTATTGTGCCGGCCCGCGCCACCTTCACGGCGGCCTACCAGCCCAATTTGCTGCGCGGCGTCACGACGCTCACGGCCACCGTGCCAGTGGTGCAGTTGGGGGCCGATGGCGCCTCCGTGAGCACGGTGGCGCGCCCCCTGGTGGCCATTCCGTACTACGCCTGGGCCAACCGCGGCCAGGGCGAAATGACCGTGTGGTTTCCCGAAAAGCTCACCGCCCTCGACTTGCTCAGCCAGCCCCTGACGGCCGCCGCTGCCGCAGGCAAGTAGCCCGCCCTGACTCCTGGGTGGGGGGTGGGGCCAGCCACTTGCCCGCGGCTGGCGTTACTTGGCGGGCTGCACGCCTTCGGTCGTCATTTGGACGCGCTTGATGGTGCCATCTCTGTTATAATTTAGGTAATCAATGCATACCGAACGCCGGAAGCTGCCGCCGTGCTCGTCCATCCCACCATTATGATAAATGAAGTACGACCGGCCTTTGAAGTCAATGATGGCCTGGTGGTTGGTGTTAGAATTGCCGGCTAGCTCGTTCAAAATGCCTTTGTATTGCCAGGGGCCAGTAGGGCTGCGGCTCATGGCGTAGGCTGTTTTTTCGGGAAATTCGGTGGCGTAGCTGAGGTAATACCAGCCGTTGTGGGTGTGCACCCAGGGCGCTTCCGTAAACTGCGGCAGCCCGCTCACGGTCTCGATGGGGCCGTCGAGCTCCGTCATGTTGGCTTTCAGCTTGGCGTAGTGGCAGCTTTGGTTGCCCCAGTACAGGTAAGCTTGGCCCTGGGCATCGACGATGACGGTCGGGTCGATGTCGTCCCAGGAGATTTTGCTCGCCGTCATGTCGCTGGTAATGAGCGCCGAACCCCGCGCATCCCGATACGGCCCGGTCGGGTTGTCGGCCACCGCCACCCCGATAGCCTTGCCGTGGATGGTGCCGTGCGTCACGGCCGCGTACCAGTAGTACTTGCCATTGCGTTCGATTACCTGCGAGGCCCACGCATCATCCTTGGCCCAGGCAAAATCACTGACTTTCAACGGTATCGGGTGCTCGGTCCAGTGCACCATATCGGTCGAGGAGAAGCACAGCCACTCGTGCATCACGTAGCGCTCCTGGTTGTTGGGCGCCTCGTCGTGGCCGGTATACAGGTACACCGTGCCACCTTGCACTAGCGCAGCCGGGTCGGCTGTGTATTTGGTGCGAATGATAGGGTTGCCGCCCACTAGGGGGGTAGGAGATTGGGCAAGCGCCCACCTCCCCACTAAGAGGGCGATGGCACAGAGTAAGCTGCGTAATAAACTGTTTCTCAAAGCGAATTGGAAATAGCGTAGGAAATGACAAGTAAGATGACAGGGCGACGAGCAGCTACATTATCGATTGTGTAAATATGGGTACAGCGCCGCGATTTTTATGAGCCGGCTACGAAGAAATAGCAAGTACTGACAGCTAAATAGCTGCTTTTTGGGCCAATACACCCGGCAAAACGTGCTTAGCAGGTGAGCACACCCCAAGGCCGGTACCCGGCCTAATCCTGCTACCAAAGTGGGTGGGTAGGGATGCCCCCAAACGCCCTAAATTTGTGGTTTAGCCAAGCTGTACTTGCGTGCCTGGCCCCATAGCTCTTACATTTTCCATGCCCCCCCGCAAAAACCAACCGTCTGCTAGCCCAGCGCCCGCCGTGTCGATGGCCGACTTGGCCCGCGAGCTCGGCGTGTCGATGACGACCATATCGCGGGCTCTGAGCGACCACCACAGCATTGGGGCGGCCACCAAGCAGCGCGTGCTCAAGCTGGCTAAGAAGCTGAATTACCAGCCCAACCACCTGGCGGCGGCCCTGCGCAAAGGCCAAAGCCGGCTGCTGGGCGTGGTGGTGCCCTACATCGAAGGTAAGTTCTTTCCTTCTGTTATTCAAGGCATTGAGCAGGCAGCGAGCAAAGCGGGCTTCAGCGTTATCGTGTGCCAGTCGCACGAGGATGTGCAGCTGGAGCGCCGCAACGTGGAAACGCTGCTCAACGCCCGGGTGGCGGGCGTGCTGGTGTCGCTGGCGCGCAACACCCGCGAGTTTCAGCACTTCGATAAGGTGCGCAGCCGCGGCATTCCGCTGGTTTTTTTCGACCGTATTCCACCCGGTGAATTAGTTAACTCCGTGGTGTTGAACGATTACCAGGGCGCTTTGCAGGCTACGAGCCACTTGCTGGAGCAGGGCTGCCGCCGCGTGGCCCACTTAGCCGGTCCGCAGCACCTCAACATCTACCAGCAGCGCCGCCAGGGCTACCTCGATGCCCTGGCGGCCCACGGCCTATCTGCGCCCGAAGAACTAGTTATTTATTCCGACATGGCGGTAGAAGACGGGGCCCAGGCCATGCGCCAATTGCTGGCCCTGCCTACCCCCCCCGACGGCGTGTTCGGTGCCGGCGACTCGGGCATCCTGGGGGCGCTGCAAGTGCTTAAACGACAAGGCATCCGAGTGCCGCAGGATGTGGCGCTGGCGGGCTTCAGCAACGAGGGCTTTACGGCCATTACGGAGCCGCAGCTCACCTCCGTGGACCAGCGCTGCGAGGAAATGGGCGCCGCTACTGTGCGCCTGTTTCTGGAGCTAGCTACCGCGCCCGATGCGCCTTTTGCACAGCGGCAGGTGGTGTTGCAGCCCGAGCTGTTTGTACGTGCTTCGTCGCTGCACCAAACGCTGGAGCGGGTGTGAGGGGGTAGCGAATAGCCACAGCAAAGCGTTCTACAGCTTCATTTTAGTGCCTAAAAACCAAAAGGCGCCGCATGCTGAGCATGCGGCGCCTTTTGCCGTGTGAAGGGGGTAGGGCCCTACCAGAATACCGAGTACAAGGCTACGATAATGCCGAGAATCAGCACGGCGCCGGCTGTGAAGGTGGCGTGCGGCTTGAACATCGACGAGTCGATTTCGAGGCCGTTGGTCTTAACGCCGCGGGCGTTTTCAATCAGGCTAATAATCACCATGCCCAAGATGCAGAAGATGAACACAAAGCCCATGCGGTCGAGAAACGGAATCTCGTACACGCTGGAGCCTGCGGGCCGCACGGCGAAGCCAAAGGGCGCCAGGAACCCGAGGTCCATGTGAGTAGGCAAAAACTTGAGTATCACCGACAGTACGAAACCGCCAATGGTGGCAAACAGCGCGGCGCTCGACGTGGCCTTCTTCCAGAAAAAGCCCAGGATGAACATGGCGAAAATACCCGGCGACACGAAGCCCGTGTACTCCTGAATGTATTGGAAACCACCCTTCTTATCGATGCCCAAGTGCGGGGCGATGAGCACGCCCAGCACCATGGCCACGACCACCGCGATTTTGCCCACGGCCACCAGCTTCTTCTCCGAAGCGTTCTGGTTCAGGACCTTCTTGTACACGTCGAGCGTGAAAATAGTGGCGATGGAGTTGGCCTTGCCGGCCAGCGAGGCTACCACAGCCGCCGTGAGCGCGGCAAACGACAACCCCTTGAGGCCTACGGGCAAGATGTTGAGCAGCACGGGGTAAGCGCGGTCAGGGTTCAGGTCGGCGCCCGACCCAAACTCGCCCGCTCCAAACACGTTTTGCTTGTAGAGCACGTAGGCCGCGATGCCCGGAATAACTACGATAACCGGCATCAGCAGCTTGAGGAACGCCGCGAAGAGCAGGCCGCCGCGGGCCGTGGGCAGGTCGGCACCCAGGGCGCGCTGCGTGATATACTGGTTGCAGCCCCAGTAATTGAGGTTCACAATCCACATACCGCCGAGCAGCACGGTGAGGCCCGGCAAGTCGAGATAGTTGGGGTTATCCCGCTTGAAAATCATGTGGAAGTGGTCGTTGGCGGCGGTCTTCATGATGCTGAAACCGTTGAGGATGCCCGTGGTGCCGTTGTGCTCGGCCACCAGCGTGAGCGCCAAGTATGTGGTAGCCAGCCCGCCCAGGATGAGGAAGAACACCTGAATAACGTCCGTAAAGCCGATTACCTTCATGCCGCCCAGCGTGATGATGACGGCAAAGATGGCCAGCGCATACATGCAGAAGTCCAGGTTGAGGCCCGCAATGCTGCTCACGGCAATGGCACCGAGGTAGAGAATCGACGTCAAGTTCACCACCACGTAGAGCAGCAGCCAGAAAACGGCCATAATCATGGCCACCGTGCCGTTGTAGCGCTGGTGCAAGAACTGCGGCATCGTAAAAATGCGGTTCTTGAGGTACACCGGAATGAAAAATACCGCCACAATGATGAGCGTGATGGAGGCCATCCACTCGTAGGTGGCAATGGCTAGGCCCATCTTGAAGCCCGAACCCGACATGCCCACAAACTGCTCGGCCGAGATATTGGAGGCAATCAGCGACGAGCCAATGGCCCACCACGTCAGCGAGCCTTCGGCTAGGAAGTAGTCCTTCGAGTCGCCCTCGATGGTGCCGTCGTGGCCGGTCTTGCGGTTATAAATCCAGACGCCGTAGCCGGCTACTATAAAAAAGTAAACAAAAAAGACTATGTAGTCTAGCGTAGCCAGCTGGTGCATAGGGTGGGGAAAAAACGAATGGAAAACGAAAGTAGGGCAAATTTCGGCTTTTGAGCCTATGCAATCGATTGCGCCAAGAAAAAACTGGACATTAGGGGGTCACGTGCCACCAATCGGCCTCGGCGTAGCCGGCGGGGGTAGGGGCCGCCGCTCCCAGGCAAAACAGCCCCACTTTAGCGCCTACCCACCGGCCTTCGCGGGCCATAAATTCGGCTCCTAGCGGTGTAAACTGCTGGCCGTCGCGGCTGTAGCTAAATTGGCAGCGGGCCCCGGCGCGCACCGCTACCCGCAGGTACAGCGCTTGGCCGGGGGGTAGGGCTACCGGGGGCGAGCTGGTTTCGGGGTTGCCCTTGTCGGCTTGGAGGCAAGTGTTTTGGGTGAGGTGTAGCTGGCCGCCGCGGCTGGTGAGCGTGAGGCTGGCGTAGTCCATGCCCAGCACCACTAGGCCCGCTTGCTCGCCTTCATTTTTAGGATAGAAGGCGAGCTTGGTGGTGGCGGTGAACTGCTCGGCTGGCAGCTTTTGCAGCAGCAGGTTGGGCACCAAGTACAGGTTTTTGACCACGGCGGGCGCGGGCACGGCCGCCAGGCGCAGCTGGCCGGCCGCGGCGGGGGTAGGGCCCAGCCACTGCGGCTGCGGGTTGGCCTGCCATTGCCACTGCAAGCCCAGCGTTTGGCTCGCAAACTCGTCGGAAGTGGCGGGCACCGCCACGGCCACTTTGCCCCGCACCGCCGGCTTGCGGTACGTGAGCACCGGCTGACCAGTGCCGTCGCCGTCGGGGTCGAGGCCCATAATAGGCCAGTCGTTTTTCCAGCTCATGGGTTCTAGGTGCACCACCCGGCCATAGGCGCCCTGGTCTTGGAAGTGCAGAAACCAATCTTGCTGGCCATCGGGCGTATCGACCCAGGCGCCTTGGTGCGGGCCGTTGGTGGGGGTAGGGCCTTGGGCCAGCACAATTTTATCCTCGTAGGGCCCGAACACGTTTTTGCTGCGCAGCGCCACTTGCCAGCCGGTGGGCACGCCGCCGCCCGGCGCAAAAATGTAGTAGTAGCCGTGGCGCTTGTACAGCTTAGGCCCCTCTATAGTGGGGTGGTTTTTGTGCCCATCAAATACCAGCTTATCCTCGCCAAGCAGGCTGAAACCATCGGGGGCCAGCTCGCTCACGTGCAGCACGCTTTTGATGCCCGCGCGGCTGCCCGCAAAGGCGTGCACGAGGTAGGCGCGGCCATCTTCATCCCAAAAAGGGCAAGGGTCAATCCAGCCCTTAGCAGCCTTCACGCACACGGGCGCGCTCCAGGGGCCGGCCGCATGGCGGGCCGTCGTCACAAAAATGCCGAGGTCGGGGTCAGGGTAGTAGAGGTAAAACAAGCCTTTGTGGTAGCGCAGGGCGGGCGCCCACACGCCATTGCCAGGCTGCACCTGGTCGTAGCGGTCGCGGGGTGGCTGCACGGGCAGCGCGTGGCCGATTATCGTCCAGTTCACCAAGTCTTTAGAATGCAGAATGGGCAGGCCTGGCGCTGCGTTAAAGCTCGACGAGGTGAGGTAGTAATCTTCGCCTACCCGCACCACGTCAGGGTCCGAATAATCGGCGTAAAGCACAGGGTTTTTATACTGGCCATTGCCCAAATCGGGCACCCAGGCGGGGGGCGGGGGGGTAGGCTGTGCTTGCGCCGGCCCGCAAAGGCTAATGGCGGCTAGTAGCAGAAGCAGGCAAAACAGACGCATAAGGGGCTAAACTGATGGCAGCGCGGGCCTAAGGTAGGCCCGGCGCTCGTACACAATCGTTTTCTTAGGGGCCGGTTACCATTCGCTTGGCGTTGTATTTTTGTAGGCATACCTACCTTTTTCCGCTTGTGAAGAAAGCGCTTTACCTTATCGGCTCGCCCAACCAAACCACGCAAATGCACCGCGTGGCGCAGCTACTCGAAGACGAGTACGAGCCGTACTTTAGCCAGCTCTACTACGATGGCTGGATGCGCGGCTTCTACGAGTGGCTGCTGCGCAATGAGCTGCTAAAAACCACCATCGTGCAGGGCCACATCAAGGAAAAAGCCGACAAATACCTGGCCGAGCACCGCCTGCGCAACGACTTCGAGAACCGCGTGCTGGGCCACGACTACGACCTCATCGTGTGCTGCTCCGACATCATCGTGCCCTGGCCGCTGCTGGCCAAAACCAAGTCGGTGTTTGTGCAGGAAGGCATGACGGACCCGCTTAACCTATGGGCGCGCCTGGTGAAGCGCTTCACTAATTTCCCCATCCTCACCATTAGCACGGCCCTCAATGGGATGAACAACTGCTGCGATGTGTACTGCGTGGCCTCGCCGGGCTACGCCGAGCACTTCCAGAAGATTGGCGTTGATAAGGAGAAGCTGATTGTGACGGGCATTCCCAACTTCGACGACATTGAGAAGCTGCGCACCAACTCGTTTCCGCACCGCGGCTACGTGCTGGTAGCCACCACCGACATGCGCGAAACCTTCCGGCCCGACAACCGCAAAAAGTTTATTCGCCACGCCACGCGCATTGCCGCCGGCCGGCCCATGATTTTCAAGTTTCACCCCAACGAAAACATGGAGCGCGCCACCGCCGAGGTAAAAAAATACGCTCCGCCCGGCACGCGCATCTACACCAGCGGCAATACCGAGGAGATGATTGCCAATTCGGTGGAGCTAGTAACGCAGTACAGCACAGTGGCTTACGTAGGTTTGGCCTTGGGTATTCCGGTGCATTCGTACTTCGATGTGGAGGACCTGAAGCGCAAGCTGCCCATTCAGAACGGCGGCACCAGCGCCCAGCGCATCGCCGATATTTGCCGGCAGTTTGGGCGGTTTGAAGGCAGCGGCTCCGCATTTTTGCGTCAGTATCGGCCGGCCGCAGTTTCTGCGGCACCGCTAGCAGCCAAAGCGGCGGCGCTTTAGTGCTTTTTATGTTTCGTTTTGTGCCCTAATCGTAACGTTATATACTAACTGCATGCTCACACTCATACAGGCTCGGCGCGGCTCCTCTCGCCTTCCCGACAAAGTCAGCCTCGACTTGTGTGGCCGGCCGCTGCTGGTGCGGCAAGTCGAGCGCGTGCAGCAAGCGAAGTTAGCAGGCCGCGTGGCTGTCATCACCACCGACGAGGCCAGCGACGACCCGCTGGCGGCGCTGTGCGAGCAACATGGTATAGAGGTATTTAGGGGCAGCGCGCTCGACTTGCTCGACCGCCACTACCAGGCGGCTACCCACTTCGACGAGACGAGGGCGGTAGTAAAAATTCCGTCTGATTGCCCCCTCATTGACCCGGCTATCATTGATAAGGTACTTGGGTTTTATACCGAAACGGCCGGCCAGTACGATTTTATAAGCAACCTGCACCCCGCTACCTACCCCGACGGCAACGACGTGGAGGTGATGACCTTCGCCGCCCTCGAAACGGCTTGGCGCGAAGCCCGCCGCCCGCTGGAGCGCGAGCACACTACCCCCTTCTTTTGGGAAAACCCCGACCGCTTTCGGCTGGCCAACGTGGCGTGGGAAACGGGGCTCGACTACTCGATGTCGCACCGCTTCACCATTGACTATCCGGCTGATTACGAGTTTATCAAGGCCGTGTACGAGGCGCTTTACCCGGCCAATCCGCACTTTGGGCTGGAAGATATTCTGACATTATTAAAACAAAGACCGGACATTTACGCCTTAAATGCCGACTTGGCCGGCGTAAACTGGTACCGCAACCACTTAGACGAATTGAAAACGGTGGATGCGGGTAATACGAAGCAACTATAAAAACCTAGCACGTCATGCGGAGCCTGCCGAAGCATCTCGTGTGCAGCAGTGCTCACTAATCAAGTGAGTTACTACCCCACGCAAGATGCTTGGGCAGGTTCCGTATAACAACGATTATATGACTTCCGAAAAACAACACGAGCTCGAAGCCCTCGCCCTGCGCGTGCGCGAGCACATCGTCCGCCTCAGCACCGATGGCGGCTGCTTCACCGGAGCTTCGCTCAGCTGCGCCGACCTGCTGGTGTACCTCTACGCCGACTTCCTGAATGTGCATCCGGGCAACCTCACCGACCCTGAGCGCGATTATTTGTTCTTGAGTAAAGGCCACGACGTGCCGGCCCTCTACGGCACGTTTGCCGAGCTGGGCTTCATGCCCAAGGAGCGGCTGAACAACCACCTAAAGTCGAACGACTCCATTTATTGGCACCCCAACCGGAGCGTACCGGGTGTCGAGTTTCACTCGGGCTCGCTGGGGCACTTGCCGAGCGTGGCGCTGGGCGTGGCCCTAGATGCCCGTATGCGCGGCCAAAACCAGAAGGTTATCGTCATCACCGGCGACGGCGAGCTCAACGAAGGCACCGTGTGGGAAGCGCTGCTGGTGGCCAGCGCCCACAAAGTCAACAACCTGACGATTGTGGTAGACCGCAATCACTTCCAGGCCAACATCGCCACCGAAGACCTGATACCATTGGAGCCGCTGGCGCCCAAGTTTGAGGCGTTTGGTGCCGTGGTAAAACGCATCGACGGGCACGATTTCGTGGCTCTGGAAGAAGCGTTTAGCGGCCTGCCATTCAGCCCAGACAAGCCTTCCGTCATCATCTGCGACACGGTGCGGGGTAGGGGCCTGCCCAGCATTGAGCGCCGCGCCGACCGCTGGTTCTGCAACTTCAGCAGCGACGAGGTAACCTCGCTGCTTGAGGAACTGCACAGCCAGGAAGCCACCAAGCTCACCAGCGAAACCCTAACCGTTCGGTAGTTAATTCGGCTGTCGTTGCGAGCAACGCGAAGCAATTGCCCCAGTACGAAATCGTTTGGGTATCGCCTCGAGGCGATGGCTTCGTTGTTCCTCCTCGCAAGGGTAGCTGTTATAAGGACATTTTAAAGTATGAATTACGAAGAGCTTAT
Organism: Hymenobacter ginkgonis; assembly: GCF_009755225.1. Lineage (GTDB taxonomy): Bacteria > Bacteroidota > Bacteroidia > Cytophagales > Hymenobacteraceae > Hymenobacter > Hymenobacter ginkgonis. The sequence continues at coordinate 208,358 of NZ_WQKZ01000002.1, read as the reverse complement.
CCATAAAACTGCGCTGGCCGACGAGCGCCTGCTGGTGATGACGGCCGAAAACCGCGCGCTTATCCGCAACCTGCCGGGGCCGCTGGGGCCACGCTTCATCGACACGGGCATCACCGAGCAAACCATGATTGGCGCGGCGGCCGGCCTGGCGCTGCGCGGCCGCGTGCCGGTGGTGCACGCCCTGGCCACGTTCCTCACGCTGCGGGCTTTTGAGTTTATCCGGACTGACGTGGGGATTCCGCATTTGCCGGTGAAAATCAGCGCGTTCGTGCCTGGTTTTCTATCCGACGGCAATGGCCCTACCCACCAAGCTATCGAGGACGTGAGCCTGATGCGCGGTATTCCGGGCATGACGGTTTTTGCGCCCGCCGATGAGCAGGATATGCTGGCCATGCTGCCCGCCATTTGGGCTTCGCCCGACCCCGCCTACCTGCGCGTAAACACGCGCCCCGCCACCTACCAGCACGCGCCGTTTGAAATGGGCAAGGCCGAAATCGTGGCCGAAGGCACCGACATCACCCTCCTTACCTACGGGATGTTGTTCGAGCAAGCCCTCATCGCCAAGGACTTGCTAATCGAAGCCGGGTACTCGGTAGGCCTCGTAAACCTGCGCAGCCTCAAGCCGCTCGACGAAGCCGCCGTGCTCGACGTGGTGAAGGGGGGTAGCCTCGTGGTGACGCTGGAAGATCACTTCCAGACCGGCGGCCTCTATTCTATTTTGGCCGAGCTGCTGCTCGAACACGAGCTGACGGCCAAAGTCCTACCCCTCGCCCTCAAAGAGCGCTGGTATAAGCCCGGCCTGCTGAGCGAAGTGCTCGAATACGAAGGCTTTACTGGCCAGCACATTGCCCGCCGCATTGGCGAGCGCCTCGGCGACGGCGCGCACACCTTCGGCGCCAAAACCAAGGTGGTCGAAAACGAATTTGCCGAGTAGCGACTGACTTATTTACGCAAAAAAGCGGTCCCGCTTCTTAAATCCTTAGGACTATTCCTTTTCTATGAAATTCCCCAAATCCGACGACCTCTACGCCCGGGCGCAGAAAATCATGACGCCTGTTACTCAAACCCTCGCCAAAGGGCCGGGCCAGTACACCAAAGGCGCCAGCCCGAAGTACGTGAAGCGTGGCAAAGGCGCACACGTGTGGGACGTGGATGGCAACGAATACATTGACTACCAGATGGGTATCGGTCCGCTGAGCTTGGGCTACGCCTACCCCCGCGTAGACGAGGCCATCAAGGCACAGCTCGAAGACGGCATCACATTTTCGATGATGCACGAGCTGGAAGTAGAGGTTGCGGAGCTGATTCACGAGATTATCCCGAACGCCGAAAGCATCCGCATCAGCAAGACCGGGGCCGACGTGTGCTCGGCGGCGGTGCGCGTGTCGCGCGCCTTCACTGGGCGCCCGCACGTGCTGTGCTGCGGCTACCACGGCTGGCACGATTGGTACATCGGCACCACGAGCCGCGACAAGGGTATTCCGCAGGAAAGCAAAGACTTAGTGAGCGCTTTCGAGTACAACAACCTCGATTCGTTCAAGGAATTGCTGACCCCAGATGTGGCTTGCGTTATTTTGGAACCGTTTATTTTCGACGCGCCTAAAGACAATTTCCTGCACGAAGTAGCCCGCCTCTGCAAAGAGAATGGCACGCTGCTAATCTTCGATGAGATGTGGACGGGTTTCCGCATTGCCATCGGCGGGGCGCAGGAGTATTTTGGCATCAAGGCTGACTTGGCAGTGTTTTCTAAAGCCTGCGCCAACGGCATGCCCATCGCGCTGCTCACCGGCCGCAAAGACGTGCTGCAACTGTTCGAGCAAGACGTCTTTTTCTTCACCACCTTCGGGGGCGAAGCGCTGAGCCTGGCGGCCACCATCGCCACCATCAGCGAGATGCGCGAGAAAAACGTGCCCGCCTTCTTGGCCAGCCAGGGCAATAAGCTGAAGGAAGGCTACAATAAAATCGCCGCCGACCTCGGCCTGAGCAGCTACACCAAGTGCTACGGCTACGACTGCCGCAGCATCGTTACCTTCGACGCCAGCGCCGGTAATCCCTTGGAAGTGAAGGCCTTCGTGCAGCAAGAGCTGTTCAAGCAGGGCGTCCTGTGGGGAGGTTTCCACAACATGAGCTTCTCGCACACCGACGAGGACGTGGCTAAAACACTGGCTGCCTACGAAGCGGTATTGCCGCTGCTGAAGGAGGCCATCGAGAAGGGCGACGTAGCCTCGCGCCTCGAAGGCGAGCCCGTGGAGGCCGTGTTCCGCAAGGTGACTAACGCGGCCCCGGCCAAGGTGAAGTAGGTTTTTGCTACCCCCTCGCGCGTGCCGCAGCCGCTGCTTTCCTTACAGGGGGGTAGGGGCGCGGCACGCGCGAGAACGTTATCATTCATGAATTTCTTCGACCTAACCAACAAAACCGCCATCGTTACGGGCGCGTGCGGCCTCATTGGCCAGCAGCACTGTGCGGCGCTCGCCGCCGCCGGCGCCAACGTGGTCGTAGCCGACCTCAACCTCGATAAAGCGCGCGAAGTAGCTGTCGGCTTGCCCGGTGGTAGGCACCTGCCCCTGGCCGTAGACGTGACCTCGCCCGAGTCGCTGGCCGCGGCGCGTGACGAAATCATCACCCATTTTGGCCACCTTGATGTGCTGGTTAACAATGCCGCCATCAACGACATGTTTGAGAACCCGGCGCTGGCCGCCGACCTCAGCAAGTTCGAGAATTTTCCGCTCGCCACCTTTCAGAAAGTGCTGGAAGTGAACGTGACGGGCATCTTCCTGGCGGCCCAGGTATTTGGCACGCCCATGGCCGAGCAGGGCAGCGGCTCCATTATTAACGTGGCCAGCACCTACGGCATCGTGGGGCCCGACCAGAGCATTTACCGCAACGAGGCCGGCGAGCAAACCTTTTATAAATCACCCTCTTACCCCATGACCAAGGGTGCGGTGGTGAATTTCACCCGCTACCTGGCCGCGTACTGGGGGGGTAGGGGCGTACGCGTAAACACCCTCTCGCCGGGCGGCGTCGAGAACAGCCAGGATGCCTTCTTCGTGAAGCAGTACAGCGCCAAAACGCCGCTGGGCCGCATGGCCACGCCCACCGATTACCAAGGGGCGGTAGTATTTCTGGCCTCCGACGCCTCGGCCTACATGACCGGGGCCAACCTGGTAGTAGATGGCGGCTGGACAGCTATTTAAGCGCGTAGCACGGATTTTGTAGCTCGCATTTAGGCCGGGCGGGCCCGATTTGCAAAACCCGCGCTACCAGCAATTGGGTAGTAATTTCGGGTAGAATTTCACTAAACCAGTACATGAAGCACGCTGACCTTGCCGCAAAAGCCCGCCGCATTAAACTTGTTCTCACCGATTGCGACGGCGTGCTCACCGACGGCGGCGTGTACTATGGCGAGAGCGGCGAAGTGCTGAAGCGCTTCAACATCCGCGATGGCATGGGCGTGGAGCGCCTGCGCGCCGTGGGCGTCGAAACGGGCATTGTGACCGGCGAGCGCTCGCCCTCGGTAAGCAAACGCGCCGAGAAGCTTAAAATCACGGAGTTGCATCTTGGTATTAAGGATAAGGCGCCGCTGCTGGGCGAGATTCTGGCGCGCACGGGCCTCACCGCCGAGCAGGTGGCCTTCATCGGCGATGATACCAACGATGTACCCATTCTAGGCCTCGTGGGCCTGGCTGCCTGCCCCGGCGATGCCACGGTTTTTGCCCGCGACGTAGCCGACTATCGCTGCCAGGCCCATGGGGGCCACGGCGCGTTTCGCGAGCTGGCCGAGCTGATTATCAGCTGCCAAGGCGGCGCGCCGGCCGCCGACCGCGGCTCCGAATAAATGGGGCGTTAAAATAAAATCCGGGTAGTAGCGTCGTCTCGTTTGTCAGCCTGAAAAACTGTTGGCGGGTTACTCGGTTAGGTTGCTTTTCCGCTGTTTCTGCGTCTCACTACATTTAAGCCCACCACCTACTCTCCCGTATGTCTGCTGTTCAGATTAAGAAAAACCGCGCCATTGGCCCCGGCCAGCCGTGCTACATCATTGCCGAAATCGGCATTAACCACAACGGTTCGCTCGACATTACCCGCCAGCTCATCGATGCGGCGGTGGCCGCGGGCTGCGACGCGGTAAAATTTCAGAAGCGCACCCCCGAGTTGTGCGTGCCCAAAGACCAGTGGGAGAAGATGCGCGACACCCCCTGGGGCCGCATAAGCTACATCGACTACAAGCGCAAAACGGAGTTTGGCCAGGCCGAATACACGGCCATTGACGACTATTGCAAGGCCCGCGGCATCGACTGGTTTGCTTCGTGCTGGGACGAGCCGTCGGTCGATTTTATGGAGCAATTCCAGCCCGTGCTCTACAAAATGGCGTCGGCCTCGCTCACCGATAAGCCGCTGCTCGACCGCGTGCGCGCCACCGGCCGCCCCCTCATGCTGAGCACCGGCATGAGCACGCAGCAGGAAATTACAGACGCCGTGGCCTATGTCGGCCTGGACAACCTGATGATTGCGCACAGCACGTCGGCCTACCCCTGCCCCCCGCAAGAACTGAACCTGCGCATGATTAAAACCCTCATGCAGCAGTTTCCGGGCACGCCCATCGGCTACTCGGGCCATGAAACCGGCCTGAGTACCACCGTAACGGCCGTAGCCCTGGGCGCCACGTTCGTGGAGCGCCACTTCACCCTCGACCGCGCCATGTGGGGTAGCGACCACGCCGCCAGCGTAGAGCCCGGCGGCATGGCCAAGCTCGTGCGCGACATTCGCGACACCGAGGCTGGCCTCGGCGACGGTGTGAAAGTGGTGTACGAAAGCGAGAAGGAGCCCCTGCGCCGCCTGCGCCGCGAGGTGACGGCGGCGTAGCGCAAAGGGCTAACGGTAAATCAAGAACGTCATGCTGAGCACAGCGAAGCATCTCGCTCGAATCGTTGGGTTGCCAACCTGATGAAGCGACCAAGATGCTTCCTTATGTTCAGCATGACGTTCTTATTTTTACAAGGAAGCCGGTTTTACATTATGCTCAGGCGAACATTCGGCCGCCGCAGGCAGTTAGGGGCAGAGTTACCACATTATCGAATACGCTATGCTGGAGCCGATAAGCGCCTTTTATCACAGCCTAAACGCCGTGGGCCGCACCACGATGATTACCACGCCGATACTGCTGCTGGCAGTGGTAATACTGCTGGTGCTGGAGCGCAAGTTTCCGTACCGCAAGGGCTTGCCGTTCTTCCGCGAAGGGCTATTTGTGGACTTGTTTTGGTACACGCTGGTGCAGAGCTACTTCCTGCAAATTTTGATTTTTGGGTTCATCATCGCGCCGCTGGCGGCGCGCTTCGGCACGCAGTTTCACTGGGTAAGCAGTTGGCCGGTGGTAGCGCAGGTTGGGTTTTTTGTCATAACCCACGACTTCTACATCTACTGGTTTCACCGTTTCCAGCACAATAGCGCCTTTTTCTGGCGCACGCACGAGGCGCACCACTCGGGCAAGCAAGTAGACTGGTTGGCGGGCTCGCGCTCGCACGCGGTCGAGATTATCATCAACCAAACCATCGAGTTTGCGCCCATCGTGCTGCTCGGGGCCAACCCGATAGTAGTGCCCATTAAGGCGCTGATTGATGCGGTGTGGGGCATGTACATTCACGCCAACATTGACGTGAAATCCGGTAAGTTGCAATACGTTATCAATGGCCCCGAAATGCACCTCTGGCACCACGCCGACCACGAGGAGGTGTACTACGCCAACTTTTCGACCAAGTTCGCGGTCTGGGACTGGCTTTTCGGCACCGCCTACCTACCCGCCAACCGCAAGCCCGAACGCTGGGGCCTACCCTACGCTTTTCCAAAGGACTATTTTGCGCAGCATGCCTTCTCAGTTTACCGCTTCGACGAAGCTGCGCTGGCCGAAAAGTCGGTCGTTTTCCGGCAGTACCACGGCGTGCGCTGGCGCCTGCTGAACTGGGTAGGCAACCGCCTGCCCGCCGCTAAAGTATTGCAAGGCTGGGAGGTAACGCAAGGCGCCGATGCGACGGTGCCCGCGCTGCGCCCCGGCGGCAACCCTGCGCCCGCCGCGTCCGTCTCTACCCCCGTCGAGTCCTCCCGCCCCGTTACTGCTGCCTCTTGAGCCTAAGTTTTAACCCCGCCTGGCTGTACCTGCTGCTGGCTTCCGTGATGGAGGTTTGCTGGAACTACAGCCTCAAGTACACGAGCGTTGCCAAAATAAAGGCTATCGACTGGTCGCACTTTTTTGCCAACCCCACGGGCCTACTCACGCTGATACCCGCCATTTGCTACGTAGCATTTGGAGTGGGCAACGTATTCTTTTTCTCGAAAGCGCTCAACGTCATTCCCGCCTCCACGGCCTTCGCCATCTGGATGGGTATGGCCCTGGTCGGCATTAAAATCGTGGATACACTCGTGCTGAAAGAAGCCTTTCAGTGGGTCCACGTCTTCTATATCGGCTGCATTTTAGTAGGCATCATCGGCCTGAAACGCACGGCGTAGACGCCAACTATATAAAATAAGAACGGCAGGCTCAGCCTGCCGTTCTTGTATAGTGCGTAGTCCGGTAGCTACTTACGCAGTTGCTTGCTTGGCAAACTGCACGTTGATATTCAGCTTCACGTCGTCGCCGAGTACAATAGCGCCGGCTTCTGTGATGCCGCCCCAGGTCAGGCTGTACTCTTTGCGGTTGATTTTGCCTGTGATTTCAAAGCCAGCTTTGGTATTGCCGTAGAAGTCAACGGCCGAGCCGCCATACTCCACATCGAGGGTCACGGGCTTGGTCACATCCTTAATGGTCAGGTTGCCTACCAATTTGTAGTTGTCGCCGCTGGTCTTGGTGAAAGACGTAGACGTGAATTTAATTTGGGGGAAAGCCGCGGCGTTGAAGAAATCCTCGGCCTTGAGGTGCTCGTCGCGCTGCTGCTGGTTGGTATCCACACTGTCCACGTCGAGCGTAAACTCAATGTTGGCGTTCTCAAACGAGTCGCCTTCCGTCTGGGCCGAGCCCTGGAAAGTTTTAAACGAACCCGTAACGGTCGAGATAACCAGGTGCTTGATTTTGAACTGCACTTCGGAGTGCATGGGGTCGAGCACCCATTTGGTAGTAGTGGCGGTGGCAGTTTCAGACATGGTGTGGAGGGAGTTAATGTGAAAGGTGCGGCAAATATAAGGAGGTTTTTTAGACTGATGTACCAACATCATTTATTTTCGCATTGGGTGGGGGTAGTAACTTGCTCCCCATGCCCCGCCCACTGCCCGCCCTGCTTATTCTGCTGCTAGCTGCCGCCAAAGTTGCTGCCCAAAGCCTGCCCATCATCAGCCAAAACCAGCCCGCGCTGCGCTGGCAGGAAGTGCGCACGCCACACTTTCGGGTGCTGTACTCGGCGGGGCTCGATACGGCGGCCCAGCGCACGGCTGGCCGGCTCGAAGCGGTGCACGGCCCCGATGGCGCCACGCTCGGCGTGCAGGCCCGGCCCATTGCGGTGGTTTTGCAAAACCAAACCACGGTAAGCAATGGCTTCGTGACGTTTTTGCCGCGCCACGCCGAATTTTTCACTACCCCCGACCAAGGCCAAGGCCTGGGCACCGTAGACTGGCTGGATGGGCTGGTAGTGCACGAGTTTCGGCACGTTAACCAGTTTGATAAGGCGCGGCAGGGGATAGGGCGGCTGCTGGTGCCGCTACTGGGCGAGGGCGGCCTGGGCGTGGGCGCAGTAGGCGTGCCGCAGTGGTTTTTTGAGGGCGACGCCGTGGGTACCGAAACGGCCCTTACGCGCAGTGGGCGCGGGCGCATCCCCTTTTTTGGGGTAGGGCTGCGGGCCAACTTGCTGGAAGGCCGGCTCTACAACTATCAAAAGGCGGTGAACGGCTCGCTGCGCGACAACGTGCCGAACTGGTATGTGCTAGGCTACTACCTAACCTCCTATGCCAAAGCTCACTACGGCGCCAACGTGTGGAGCCAGGTGCTGGATAAGTACTACCGCTTTCCGTTCTACCCCTTCTCGTTTTCAAATAGCATCCGGCGCACTACCGGCCTGCGGGTGGAGGACTTATACGCCCGCACCATGCACGAGCTCGACTCGGCTTGGCGGGCCGAGCAGGCGGCCCGCCCTACCCCCACTGCGGTACGTGAGCTGGCGGGGCAAGCCCCCTTACGGGTATTTACGCAGTACCAATACCCACAGTACGTGACCGATAGCACGGTGCTGGCGCTTAAAAGTGGCCTCGGCGACATTGCGCAGCTGGTGCTGCTGGGCCACCACGGGCGCGAGCGGCGCGTGTTCACGCTGGGGGCGCTCAATATTCCCGAGCTGCTGTCGGTGGGCGGGGGTAGGGCGGTGTGGCCCGAATTTCGGCAGAGTCCGCGCTGGGGGCAGAAGGTATATTCGGAGCTGAAAGTGCTGGATTTGAAAACTGGCCGGCTCACCCGCGTGGGCCAGGGCCAGCGCTACGCCGCTGCCGCGCTCTCGCCCGATGGTAACCGCTTGGTGGCCGTGCGCACCGATGCCAGCTACCACCACGCCCTACTGGTGCTCGATGCCACGACCGGCACGGTGCTGCAAACCTTGCCCAACCCGCACAATGACTTTTACCAGCAGCCGCGCTGGCTGCCCGACGGCCGCCGCGTGGTAGCCGTAGCGCTGAGTGCAGCCGGTAAAACCTTGCAAATTCTCGACCCGGCTAGTGGCTTAGCCACCAATATTTTGCCGGTGGCGAATGTGAACTTAGCCAGCCCGCAGCCCTGGGGCGACTACGTGCTGTATAATTCGCCACAGTCGGGGATAGATAATGTGTATGCCGTTAACGTAGCTTCGGGGCAGACTTTCCAGGTAACTAACCGGCCCTTTGGAGCTTACCACGCCGCGGTGAGCCCCGATGGCCGCCAGCTCGCTTTCTATGACTACCGCGCCACGGGTGCCCGCGTAGTCGAAATGCCCCTGAGCCCGGCCACCTGGACGGCCCTCCCTACCCCCGCCCGCACCGATGCCCCCGCCGACCCCTACGCCGAGCGCTTGGCCGCGGGCGAGCCCGCCGCGCCGCAAATCGCCAAGTTGCTGGCCTCGCCCGATTCGGCGGGGCCGCGCTACGGGGTGCGGCGCTACCGGCCGTTGGCGCACGCGTTTCGCATTTTCAGCTACGGGGTGGTGCAGAGCCCCTCTGGCAATGCGGTGAGCGTGGGCGTGCGCTCGCAGGATTTTTTGAGCACGACCCAGGCCTTCGCGGGCCTGACGTATGACCAAACCGAGCGTACGTTTGCCGTAACGGGCGCCCTCAGCTACCAGGGCCTGCCCCCGGTACTGGACGTGGAGGCCAGCTACGGCGGGCGCGATGCCAGCATCGTGGACAGCAAAGGCACCGTGTACCGCGACCAGTGGCAGGTGGCGCGCCTACTGGCCGGAGCGCGCATTCCGCTGGTGCTCACGCGCTCGAAGTATTTGCAAACTCTCACGCTGGGCGCGTATTACCTGAATGAGCGGGTGTACAACTACGACCTGCCCCTGCGTAGCCGCTCCGACGTGGGCCCCAACCAGCCGCTGCACGCCGTGCAAGCCAGCCTAGCCTACGCCAGCCAGCTCAAGCAAAGCGCTCGCGATGTGGCCCCGCGCGGCGGCGCTACGCTGCTGGCTACCTACCGCACCACGCCCTTCGGTACCAGCTTGCAAGCCAGCCAGGTGGGCGTGCAGGCGGGCGTGTACCTGCCGGGCCTGGCGCCGCACCACGCACTGCGCCTGCGCGGAGGTTTCCAATACCAGCAGCAAAATCAATACAACTTCAGCACGGCCATTTCTTACCCTCGCGGCGAAACGACTTACATCAGCTTCGACCGTTTGGCGGTGGGTAGCGCCGACTATAACCTGCCGCTGGCGTTCCTGCACTGGTCGCTGGGGCGGGTACTCTACGTGCAGCGCCTGCGCGCCACGGCCTTCGCCGATGTAGCACGGGGTAGCAGCCTACTCAGTGCCGGCCGGGCCTACCAAGATTTCCAGAATGTGGGCGTCGATGCCCTGGCGTTGTTCAACGTATTTCACCTGCGCACGCCCATCGAGGCGGGCGTGCGGGTGGCCTACAGCAGCCGCTTGCAGCAAGTGGTGGTGCAGCCGCTGGCTTTCAGCGTACGCCTCTAAAAAAACGGCCGGGTTCGCAGACTGCCCAAAGGCGAGCTACGAGCCCGGCCGACTTGCCGCATGTTAGCGCGGAAACACGGGCGCCAGCTGTAAAAAGAACTCTATCTCGCGCAGCGTCAGGTCGGGAGCGGTGAGGTGGGGCGAGTGGCCGGGCGTATCAATGACAACGAGTTGGCTGTCGGGCAGGTTTTTGTGCATGTATTCGCCCACCGCCAGCGGCGCAATTACATCGTGGGCGCACTGCAAAATGAGCGACGGGGTAGTGAGGTGGGGTAGGTCGGCGCGGTGGTCGGAGAGAAATGTGACGCGCGCAAAGTGCTGTGCAATAGCGGGGTTTGTTTGCAAAAAGCTATTGGTTAGCTCCAAGATGAGCTCGTGGCTATCGGCCCCCATCATCACCGGGGCAATGCCCTGCGACCAGCCGTGGTAATTGTTTTCCATGGCCGCCAGCAGCTCGTTGATGTCCTTCTGCTCGAAGCCCCCGGCGTAACCTGCTGCATTGATAAAGCGCGGCGACGGCGTCAGCAATACTAGCCGCCCAAACCGCGCCGGCTCCTTAATGGCCGCCAGCACCCCAATCATGGAGCTGATGGAATGGCCCACAAAAACGACGTTGTACAGCGTCAGCTCGTGCAACACCGCCAGCAGGTCGTCGGCGTGGGCCGCGAGGGAAGCATGTTTGGCATAGCTGTAGGCTTGCAGGTCAGATTTGCCCGCACCAATTAAGTCGAGCAGCACTACTTGGTACCGGTCTTCGAAAGCTGGCGCAAGGTGGCGCCAGGAGGTTTGGTCAGAACCCAGGCCATGCAAGAACACAATGGTCTCAGCCGCGTTCTTGTTTCCCGAAATAGTTACATTGCTTCGGAGAAGAGTAGTAGAAGTAATAGCATTCATGCAAGCTGTCAGTCAAGTCTAGCTAATAGTTTACCTAAACTTACGAACACCTTTACAATAACACAATCAGTACGAAAGATATTTAAAGCCGATGGGCTACGTAGTGCTGATAATAACCGTCAGGATGGTAAGAATGACAGGTATTGGCTGCTAAATCTTAGTTTAGAGATGCTATAACTTTTTTTATAAGAGGTCACCTCTAAAGAATAATTGCACGCTCAGTTGGCAAGAGAATTAGGCTACACGATAGCCTTGGCCTCGGCTGTCTTCTCGCGCCACGGGGCCTTCACCTGGCCAATGATATAGCGCATGCCCTTGTCTTGGGTGATGTAGTTCCAGCCCCAGATAAAGAACACCGCAATGCGGTTGCGGAAGCTCACCAGCGCTAGCACGTGCACAAAGCTCCAAGCCAGCCAGCCTATCCAGCCGGTAAGGTGGTACTGCTTGCCAAAGAGCTGAATATCAGCCAAGGCGCGGTGGCGGCCCACGGTGGCCATCGTGCCTTTGTCGTCGTATTCGAAGGGCAGCATGGGCAGCCCCGCTACGGCTCGCCCGATATTTTCGCCCAAGTGGCGGCCCTGTTGAATGGCCGGCTGCGCCACCTGCGGGTGGCCATCGGGGTACTTTGCGGTGGTCATCTGGGCGATATCGCCGATGGCAAACACGTTGTCGTAGCCGGCCACGCGGTTGCTTTCGTTCACGGCGTAGCGGTTGTTTTTGAGCAGCGCGGCCGGGTCGAGGCCCTTGATGGGAGCACCCGTAACGCCCGCCGCCCAAATAAGCGTGCGCGTAATAAGCTGCTGGCCAGTGCTGAGCGTAACGGTGTAGCCGTCGTATGATTTCACCCGGCTCTCAAGCAGCACTTCCACATTCAGCTCTTTCAGGTACTGAAGGGCTTTCGCCGATACTTCGGCCGACATGCCCTTGAGCAGCACCGGGCCGCTTTGCACCACGTAAATATCCATCTGCTTGAGGTCAAGCTCGCGGTAGTCGCGCGGAAACACGTGGGCCCGCAGCTCGGCCAAGGCGCCGGCCATTTCGACGCCGGTAGGGCCACCGCCCACAATCACGAAGTCGAGCATGCTGTTGAGCTTTTCCTGGTCGCCAATTTGCAGCGCTTGCTCGAAGTTGGAAAGCAGTGTGTTGCGCAGCTCAATGGCATCGGTGACGTTTTTGAGGGCAATGGCGTTGTGGGCCATTTGCTCGTCGCCGAAGAAGTTAGACGTGGTGCCCGTTGCCAGCACCAGGTAGTCGTAGCGCAGCAGCCCAATGGAGGTTTCTACAATTTGGGCCTTGGCGTCGATGGATTCGACCTCCGCCATGCGGAAATAAAAATTCTCCTGCTCGTTCAGAATCTTGCGAAACGGCGACACGATGCTGTCGGGGTTGAGGCCCGCCGTAGCCACCTGGTACAGCAACGGCCAGAAGCCGTGGTAGTTCTGCTTGTCGATGAGTACGACTTGCACCGGGGCATGTGCCAGCGACTTAGCCAGTTGCAGCCCGCCAAAACCGCCGCCAACAATGACGACGCGGGGTTTGCCCAGGTCTTCGATTTTCGTGAGTCCTTCCATGTAATAAAAATGCGTGCGGGCCGGCGCGGTTTAGAGCATCAGCAATACGGCTGGCGCGGGCTCCGCGTTGGCCTACCTCGGCCACGAGCCGGAAGACATACAGAATAAGTTTTTGCTGCCCAGAAAGCAAAAGTAGCCCTACCCCCTAGCTACCCAAAAGGCCCGCAACTACAGCTGCGGGCCTTTTGGGTAGCTAGGGGGTAGGGGCCAGCTTATTTACTGTCCGTGTCAAGGCTTTTGAGGTAGGCAACCACCTCGGCCCGCTGGGCGGGGGTAACAACGTAGAACGGGTGCGGCGAAGTTTTGCCGCGCTTGGGGTCAAGCAGCTCATCGAGGCCGTGCACCGAGTCGTCGTGCAAGAACACGGGCTTACGGGCTAGGTCGAGCAACAGCGGCAGGGCATTGCCCCGAATACTGCCGCCGGGGCTGGCATCCACCACAATCATTTTATCATCAAACGTGCCGGGTGCGTTCTGGATGGGCGTGAGCGGCGGCTTGCGCTGGGCAATTACCTTGGGTGCATACGCAGGCCAGATAACGTTCATCGGCACAAGCTTGCTTTGCACGGCAATGCCCTGATTGGTATTGTGGCAATCGGTACACTTATCGGAGATGAAAATGGCGCGGCCTTTGGCCACCAACGCGGCGTCGGTTACCTGGCCTTTGGGCGCCTGCAGGCTATTGACGTAGGCCTGCAAATCGCGCAGCTTTTGCTCGTCTACGCGCTTGCCGGTGGGGGTAGGCGGGTCGCCGGCTTTGCCCTGCATGTGGGCCGTCACGTAGGGGTAGCCCGTAACGCCGGTAGCTGCCAGCACGCGCTTATAGCCAGCCAGCATCGAATCGCCGGCCGTGGCGCCGAGGCCATGAATGAACTGCATGCCGCCCGGCGACAGCAGGTTGCTTTGGTCAAACAAGGCGGTGTACACCGTATTGTTGAAGTCATTGAGGTCGCTGTTCTGGCCCGACGAGCCATAGGGCGCCGCCAAATCCTGGCGGAAGAAGGGCGTGATGTGAATCGGGTTACCGTTGCCATCGGGCGAGTCGTCGAATGTGCCAATGGGGTAGTACTTTGGGTTGCTGAAATACGCATCAAACTCGGCCTCCGTCGAGTTGGCCTTCAGGCCTTTCGGCGCCCGGCCGATGGTGCTGCCATCGGGGTTTTGCAGCTGCGCCGTGGTAAAGAGCGCGCGGGTGTTGGCGCCGGTGGCCAGCAGTTTGCCCACGTTGAGGCCATGGGGGGTAGGGCCATCAATGCGCTTGCCAATGGTGCCTTTGCCCGTCACTTCATACATCGACTTATCGGTAATGGCGTGGCACAGAGCGCAGGTTACGCCCACTTTCCCACCCTTGGGCACCATGCCAATCACGGCGTTGGCCTTCACCAGCGCGTCGAGGGTAGCCGGGTCGTTGAGCTTAGGCGCTTTAGCGGGCGAGTGGTCGGTCTTCACCTCGCTGGCTAGCACGGTTTTCAGGTCGGCCGGAATAGCGTCTACGTCGAAGCTCACGCCAGCTTGTAGGGCTTGCAGCACCGTCAACTTGGCGTTTTTCATGCCCTGGGGCATCCGCACGGCATCGGTCCAGAAGCCCTCATCGCCGAAGGTTTCGTAGCGATACACGTCGCGGCCGGCCTCAATGCTGCCAGCGTGCAGGGCCGTGCTGCTGGCGCCGGTTTTGGTGGTGTCGCCCACCGCCTCGTGGGCCGTGGTAGCGTCGGTGGTGGTACTGGTGCTGCCGCCATTGCAGGCTACTGCCACTACCACAGCCAGGCCCGACGCCACAAGCGCCGGCACCCTGAAGTGTCGAAAAGAAGTCATTAAGCTAACGGGGTTGGTGAGGAAACGACGCTGGCTATCGCCAGTGTGGTGCCGTCCCTACGCAGCTCGCTAAAACTAAGTTATCAGGTTATTAAAGCATCAACTTCACGGTTTTTAACGCTATTTATAAATCTAGCAAAAAAAGTAGTCTCCACCGGAAAATTGCTTTTTTTTGCGCTCAATAATCAAGCTCCGTAAAGGAATTCGCAGTTAGCGCCCTCCTCAAAATTTGGCTGCATCCCGCGCGCCCGCAACTCAACGCGCCGAATCTTGCCGCTAATAGTCTTGGGCAGCTCGGCCACAAACTCTAGGATGCGCGGCATTTTGTAGGGCGCCAGGTGCTCGCGGCTAAATGCAAACAGCTCCCGAGCCAGCGCGGGGGTAGGCGCCGTGCCGGGTGTCAAAATTACAAAAGCCTTGATTTCGTGGCCTTTGATGGGGTGCGGCACGCCTACCACGGCGGCTTCTACCACGGCCGGGTGTTCGAGCAAGGCGCTCTCGACCTCAAATGGCCCCACGCGGTAATCGCTCGATTTTATGACGTCGTCGTCGCGGCCCACGAACCAGAGGTAGCCGTCGGCGTCGCGGTAGGCCTTGTCACCGGTGTAGTACCGGCCGTGGCGGAACACGCTGGCCCGCCGCTCGGGCTCGCCAAAATACTCCTTGAAAATACCGGTGGCCCGGCCCGTATCGGTGCGCACGGTGATGTGGCCTTCGGCTAGGTCGGGCTGAATAACGCCTTCGTCGTCAGCAATTTCGATATCGTACATAAACGACGGCCGGCCCATGCTGCCCAGGCGCACTTCGCTGCCGGGCAGGTTATAAATCATGGCTGTGCTTTCGGTTTGCCCATAGCCGTCGCGCAGCAAGAGGCCTGTGCCCCGCTGCCACGCCTGAATCACTTCCGGGTTAAGCGGTTCGCCGGCACTCACGCATTCGCGAAAGCTAAATTGGTAGGCTGCCAAGTCCTCCAAAATCAGCAGCCGCAGCACTGTGGGCGGCGCGCAAAATGTGCTCACGCGCTCGCGGGCTAGCGCCGCTAGTAGTGGCGGGGCCGCAAACCGCCCACCGCCTTGGTACACCACCAACGTGGCGCCCACGCTGAGCGGCGCAAAAAAGCTGCTCCAGGCAAACTTAGCCCAGCCCGACTGCGAGATGTTGCAGTGCCGGTCCGTGGGCCGAATGCCAATCCAAGCGGCCGTACTGAGGTGCCCCACGGGGTAAGAAAAGTGCGTGTGCGTCACCACCTTCGGCATACCCGTAGTGCCCGAGGTAAAGAACAAGAACAGCGGGTCGTCGGGCCGGGTACGGGCCGCCGTGGCCTGCGCTGGCAGCGCGGCCGTAGCCCCGAAGCCTACCCAGCCGGGCCGGCTGGCGGCCGGGCCACCCACCAGCATCTTGAGGCCAATGCGCTGGCCCAGCGCCTGCTCGGCAGCGTCGATTTTAGCGGCGTTCTCGTCGTCGGCAATCACTACTGCGGGCAGCAGGCGGCCAAAGCGATACTCCAAATCCTTCACACTGAGAATACTGGCGGCTGGTATAAGTACCTGCCCGCCCTTAATACCCGCCACGTAGGTATCCCAAAGCTCAGCGCACATGGGCACCATCAGCAGCACGGCGGCTTGGGGCCCTACCCCCTGCTGCCGCCAGTAGTTGAGCAGGCGGTTGGCGCGGGCGGCCAGCTCGGCGTAGGTTAGCTGCACGCGGCCCGCATCGTCGGCCAGCACCAGGGCCGGCTTGTTGGGGTGAGTGGCTACGTGCAAGCCCTCTAGGATGTCGGCGGTCCAGTTAAAAAAGTCGGGCTTTGGCAGGGGTAGGGCGGCCAGCTCGTGATAGGTGCCGGCCTCCGCAATGCGCTGAAAAGCTTGAAAGTAGGCTTGCATTATTTGTAGGAGCGAGGGGTGGGAGTAGGCAAGGTAAACGTAAATAAGCTGGCGACTAGTTGCCACCCGGTCGGAACGATTTACAACGGGCACGGAGTTGACTACCCAATCTGCCGCTCCTTATCAGCCCCACTATGAACGCTTTGCCACTAGCCGCCCTGCTCCTCGGCAGCCTCACGCTCGGAGCTACCGTGCCCGCACCTAGCCCGGCACCCGCCGTAGCTACCCAAAAAGTAACCTTGCTGATAGCGGACCTGGCCTCGACGCAGTCGGTGGTAAAATTGAATTTTTACAACGACCCCGAGACGTTCCTGAAAAGCGGCCAGCACGCCTTGCACCTCGAAGTGCGGCCCGAAGGCAAAAATGACATAGCGCTGCCCGTGGACTTGGCGCCCGGCGAATGGGCCGTGGCGCTGTCGCAGGACACGAATAACAACGACAAACTCGACAAAAACTTCCTGGGTATCCCTACCGAGCCCTTTGCCTTCCCCAACAACATTAAGCCCCGCCTGGCGGCGCCCACCTTCCAAGAATGTAAGTTTACGGTTACTGGCCCCGGCCAGGTAGTCAACATCGTGACTTGGAACAACCTATAAGCTGGCCCGAAACGGGTGCGCGCCCCGCGCCAGCCGCTCGGCTAGCTCTACGGCGTAGCGGGCGCGGGTTTCGGGGCGCTTGGCATCGGCTACTTTGCGGGCGATGGCCCGGCGCATAGCCCCGCTCTGGGCCAAGAAGGTTGTTTCGGCCTCGGGCCAGGCAGCGAGCGCCTCGGCTAGTTCGTTGGGCAAATCGACAAAGTCGGGGTTGGGGTCGGGCGCAAGCATCACCGCTATTTCCTGGCCGATGGCCAGCCCTAGCCGCTGGCACAGCTCCTTGCGCAGCAGGAGGTAGCGCCCACCGCCGGCCTGTGGCAATAGGCCCAGGCGCTCGGCGTGGCCTTGCAGGGTAGCGATGACACGCTTAGTAGCCTTGCCGCCCAGCGCCTGCCACACCTCGTTGGGCACTGTTAGTATTTGCGTGGGCATAAAGCTGGGGCCACCGGCCTCTAATACGGCGCGAAAGCTGAGGGGTGGAATGGGGGGTAGGGCCATCTGATGAGGAGCGCTACTGGTGCAGGCGCTGCTTGAAATAAGCGTCTGAGCGCTTTTTTACTGCCATTGCGTAGGCCAAGCTCACCGACTTGTACGGAATGCCCAGTATGGCGGCGCTCGCCTCAACAGTAGTCGGAAAACCAACTTTGCGGCGGCGCTCATTCACGTGGGCGGCATCCTTCACCGGCCAAATGAAGCTTATCATTTCTGGCTGGCCGGTGGCGGTGTTTAGCACGTTGAAAGAGGCGCCCTGCGTGCCGTATACCTGCTCCTGGCCTTCGTTTTTGAGCTGGCGGTCCAGCATTTGGGCATACAGGCGGTAGGGCAGTTCGCTGTTTTCGGCGGCGGCTTTTACCAAGGGCAGGTACTGCGGAATTTTGGCTGAGTGCTGAATTACGTTCCACACCGTTTCGTTGGCCGGAGTGCCTACCAGCGACTTGCCGGGGTAGCCGTAGCGCTGAATAATAGCTTCCACGCGGCGCAAATTCAACGAATCGACGCGGCTGAGGTTGGTGTAGATGTAGCTAAATAGCTGGCCTTTTGGCAAGTGCAGGGCAGCAGCCAGCGAATCATCCTTGCGCGGGTCCAACCCCACGAGCAACACGCGGTATTGCTGGTCCTGCACATACATACTGTCCAGCTCCCGCTTGAGCGACAAGTTGAGCTTGGTTTGGGCAAAAGCAGCCGGCGTCAGCAGCAGTAAAATGAGGGTAAAGAGGAGTCTCATGCCAGCAGGATACCGTTGGATTGCAAGGAGTTGCTTCGATGGAACGGCGGCCTACCCCGGCCGCACCTGCCCATCGCCGCGCACCAGCCACTTGTAGCTGGTCAGTTCTTCGAGGCCCATGGGGCCGCGGGCGTGCAGCTTCTGGGTGCTGATACCGATTTCGGCGCCCAGCCCAAACTGCGCCCCGTCGGTGAAGGCCGTAGAGGCGTTGGCGTAGACCGCGGCCGCATCCACCACCTGCAAAAAGGTCGTGATGTGCGCCGCATCCTCCGACACAATGGCCTCGCTGTGCCGCGAGCCGTGGCGGGCAATGTGGTCGAGGGCCGCTCCCAAATTGGGCACGGTCTTGACGGCCAGTGTCAGGGCTAGAAACTCGGTGCCAAAGTGTGCCTCGGTGGCTGCTGCCAGCAAACTGGGGGGGTAGGCGCCGGCCAGTGCCGCGTGGGCCGGCGCATCGGCATACAGCTGCACACCGGCCGCGGCCAGCGGAGCCAGCAACGCCGGCAAGTCAGCCAGGCGTTGCTCATTAATCAGCAGGCAATCAAGCGAATTGCACACGCTCACGCGGCGGGTTTTGGCGTTGGCCACGATGGCGGCGCCCTTGGCCAGGTCGCCGGTTTCGTCGAAATACGTGTGCACCACGCCGGCCCCGGTTTCGATAACGGGCACCCGCGCGTTCTTTCGCACATAGTCAATCAGCCCCTGGCTGCCCCGCGGAATCACGACATCGACCAGGCCCACGGCCCGCAGCAGGGCCTCGGTGGCGGCGCGGTCGGGGGGTAGGAGGGTAGCCGCGGCCAGCGGCAGGCCGTGGCGCAGCAGCACCGGCCCCGCCACCTCAATAAGCGCCGCGTTGGAAGCTGCCGCGTCGGAGCCGCCCTTCAGCAGGCAGGCGTTGCCGGTTTTCAGGCACAGCGCCAAGCTGTCGAACGTCACGTTGGGCCGCGCCTCGTAGATGATGCCCACCACGCCCAGTGGCACGCGCACCTTACTCAGGTGCAAGCCGTTGAGCAAGGTCTGGTCGCTGAGGGTGGCGCCCAGCGGGGAGGGTAGGGCCGCCACGTTGCGCAAGTCCTGAGCCATGGCGGCCAGGCGCTCGGGCGTGAGGCGTAGGCGGTCGTGGCGCGGGTCGGTGGCGGGCATGCGGGCCAGGTCCTGCTCGTTTTGGCTGAGCACAAAGTCGGCGTGCGCGAGCAACGCATCAGCGAGGTCGCGCAGCAGGGCATCGGTAGTGGCAGGCGGCACTTGGGCCAGCGCGCGGCTGGCCTGCTGGGCAGCCACAAAAAAAGCGGAATAGTCGGTCATGGCGTAACGAGGCAACGGCCTTGCAAAGAACGCCGCCAGTGCCGTAATCCACCGCCGCCCCACTGGCTGCCAGGCGGCTCGCTGGCTTAGCAGCTTAAACCTGCTGGCCAAGGCGAAGCTAGCTGTAGCGCTGCTAAGTATCGAGGTTCAGAAATAAGTAATCGTAGTGCACCAGCGGGCGCTGGCCGTGCTGGCCCAGGCGCTCGCGGGCTTTATCCGAGCTGTATTCGGCCAAGCCCAGGCCCAGCGGTTGGCCGGTTTCGTCGGCGAGGCGCACGAGGTCGCCTTTTTGAAACTCTCCCTCAATTTTTACTACCCCCACCGGCAACAGGCTAGTGGCCTGGCCGGCGGCCAGTAGCGCCGCGCGGGCGCCGGCATTCACGTGCACCGTGGCTTGGGCAGTTTGGGCGTGGGCCAGCCATTTCTTAGTGCCCGATGCCTTTTTGCTGGGCTGAAACCACGTGCTAATAGCGCTTTCATTCAAGATATTAGGCAAAATATTGGGCGTCTTGCCATTGGCAATGTGCACGCTAATGCCCAGCCGCGCCACCTTGTGCGCAATCGAGCACTTAGTGAGCATGCCGCCGCGCCCAAACTGCGAGCGCGTGGCCAGAATAAACTCGGCAAAACCCGTATCGTGCGGCGCAATCTGGCGAATCACCTGCGCGCCCGGCCGCGCCGGGTCGCCGTCGAAAATGCCGTCCACGTTGCTCAATATCAGCAGCGCATCGGCATTAAGCATGCTCGCTACCAAGCCCGCCAGCTCGTCGTTGTCGGTAAACATCAGCTCCGTTACCGAAATCACATCGTTCTCATTCACAATGGGAATGACGTTTTGCTGAAGCAATTCCTGAAAGCAGTTTTTCATGTTCAGGTAGTGCTGGCGGTCGCGGAAATCCTCCTTCGTTACCAGCACCTGCGCGCCCAGCAGGCCGTGCGGCGCCAGCAGCGCGGCATAGAGACTCAGCAGCTTCACTTGGCCCACGGCGGCCAGCAACTGGCGGCTGCGCACGGCGTCGGCTTTGGGGGGTAGGGTGATGAGGCTGCGCCCCGCCGCCACCGCGCCCGACGATACCAAAATGACCTCGCGGCCCTGGTTTTTGAGGCCTACTATCTGGGCCACTAGTTGGGCCATGCGGTCCTCATCGGGCAAGCCGTTGGCTTGGGTGAGGACGTTGGAACCGATTTTGACGACGAGGCGGCGGTAGGGTAGGGCCATGGCGCAAAAGTAGGGGGGGAGGAAACGGCTAAACAGAACGTCATGCTGAGCTTGTCGAAGCATCTCGCTTGCCTCGTCGGATTAGTAACCCAACGGCGCGAGCGAACTGCTTCGACAAGCTCAGCATGACGTTCTTTAGGTGGCGTAGCATTTGCTACCCCAACTGCAAGCCGGCCAGCTGCTTATTGATAAAATCAACTTCCTCGAACGACAGCTGCATATCCATCGTTTTGGCGTTTTGGGTAGCTTGGTTGGGGTTGCGGGCGCCCACCAGCGCCACCGTAATGCCGGGCTGCGCCAGCGTCCAGCGCAACACAAGCTGGCCGAGGGTCACGTTTTTGGTTTCGGCCAGCGGGCGGATTTTATTCAGAAAGTCGTTGACTTTCTGCACCGCCTCGGGCTTAAACAAGCGGTTGGTGCTGCGCAAGTCGCTGGCGTCGAAGTGCTGGCCGGGCTTCATTTTGCCGGTTAGCAGGCCCAGCTGCAAGGGGCTATATACCAAGATGCCTTTGCCGTGCTGCTGGCAGTAGGGCACCACATTCTTCTCAATGTCGCGGCGCAACATGCTGTACGGCAACTGGTTAGAAGCCAGGTTCAGCGTTTTTTCCGCTTCCTCCATCTGGGCCACTGAGTAGTTGCTAACGCCCGCGGCGCGCACCTTACCCTGCTCGATGAGGCGCTGCACGGCCTCCATCGTCTCGTCGATGCGGGTAGTCACGTCGGGCCAGTGCTGCTGGTAGAGGTCAATATAGTCGGTGCCCAGGCGCCGCAGGCTGTCCTCGCACTCCTTGATGATGCTGTCGCGGCCGGCATACTTGTACACGTCGATATCCTGGCCCTCGTTGTCCTTGGTTTTCATGGCGAAGTCGCCCTTGGCCAAATCCCAGCGCATGCCAAACTTCGTGAGCACCTGCACTTTGTCGCGGGGTAGGCTCTTGATGGCTTCGCCCACAATCTGCTCGCTCAGGCCCATGCCATACACGGGCGCCGTGTCGATGCTCGTCACGCCCAGGTCGTAGCTGGCGTGGATGGCGCCCACGGCGTCGTTTTGCTCGGTGCCGCCCCACATCCAGCCGCCGGCCGCCCAGCTGCCAAACGTGATGCGCGAGACGCTGACGTCGGAGCTACCTAATTTTTGATATTCCATGAGGTACGTAACTTTTTAAAAGCAAAATGCTGTCGGTACTTACCCCGCCCCCCGCCCGAAGGTTGCGCCCACCTGGGCTGAACCGCGGGGGGGAGGGCCGTGTTGAACGGCCACGGGCCCAAACATTTTGGCGGCTTGCTAGCTTCGTGTTTCTCGTTAATTTTCCTTAGCTTCTATTCTTATGAAAGTTGAAATTTGGTCTGATGTGGTGTGCCCGTTCTGCTACGTCGGCAAGCGCAAGTTTGAGCAAGCGCTGGGCGAGTTTGCCCACCGCGACGACGTGCAAATCGAGTGGAAAAGCTTCGAGCTAACGCCCGACTTCCAGCCCATTCCCGGCGAGAGCATCCACGCTTCGCTGGCCAAGAAGAAAGGTGTGCCGGAGGCCGAAGGCCGCCGCATGAGCGATTACATGACGCAAGTAGCCAAGGAGGTAGGCCTGGACTACAACTTCGACAAAACCATTCCGGCCAATACTTTCTTGGCGCACCAGCTTATCCACTTTGCGGCGCACCACGGCCAGCAAGGCGCCATGAAGGAGCGCCTCTTCGCCGCCTACTACCTCGAAGGCCAGAACATTGGCGAGATTGATACGCTGGCCAAGCTGGCCGCCGAAATTGGCCTCAGCGCCGATGAGGCTCGCCACGCGCTGCTGGCCAGCACCTACGCCGACGAGGTGCGCCGCGACGAGTACGAGGCCCAGCAAATTCAGGTGCGCGGCGTGCCCTTCTTCGTGTTTGATGATAAATACGCCGTGTCGGGCGCCCAGCCCAGCGAAGTATTTGCCGAAGTGCTCGGCACCGTGTGGGCCGAGGCCCACCCCAAAACGCAGCCCACCGTGCTGGCCGATGGCCCCGCCTGTGGCCCCGAAGGCTGCGACTAAGCGCTTGGGGTAGTAGTTAAGTATAGATAAAGAACGTCCTGCTGAGCTTGCCGAAGCCTCTATACCGCCTCGTTGAATGAAGCGGACAAGATGCTTCGGCAAGCTCAGCAGGACGTTCTTTTGTTTTTGGTAGGGTTTTTCAACTAGCCCAGCTGACTCGCTAACCGCTTGCGCTTCATACTTTCGCCACCCGGCTCGGCGTACGCTTGCGGGCGGGCGGCCCGGTGTGCTGGATAAGCATAGCTATTACGGTTTACTAGTTTACTATGACAAATAATTTGAGGGGTAGGCGGTTAAGGATGTTGGCCGTGGCGGGCTTGCTGGCGCTGGCGGCCTTCCGGCTGCCGGCCGATGATAACCCCATCCAGGTTATCGCGCAGAAGCTGAGCGCTTTTTACGCCACCACGCTCCAGGAAAAAGCCTACCTCCACCTCGACCGCCCCGCCTACGGCACTGGCGAAACCATGTGGTTTAGCGCCTACGTGGTCGATGCCCAGCTGCACCGGCCCGATACCCTGAGCAAGGTGCTGCACGTGGAGTTGCTCTCGCCCCAGCGCCGCGTGGTGGTGCGCCGCACCCTGAAGCTGGTGGGCGGCCGCGCCGCTGGTGATATCGCCCTCGACGATACGCTGCGTGCCGGCACCTACCTGCTGCGCGCCTACACCAACTGGATGCGCAACGTGGGCCCGCCCGACTACCTCTACCAGCGCCAGGTGCAGGTGTGGCCCGCCGCCCCCAACCAGTCCGACGCGGCCAGTAAAGCGCCGCTTACGCCGCTCAGCCCATCTAGCCGCGCCGTGGCGGCCGCCGCCAAGGTCGATGTGCAGTTTTTCCCCGAAGGCGGCTCGCTGCTGGCCGGGGCGCCGGCCACCGTGGGGTTTAAGGCCGTGGCGGCCAGTGGCCGGGGCGCCAGTGTGAGCGGCCAATTGCTAGATGAGCAAAACAAACCGGTGGGCGCGGCCTTCACCAGCCAGCACGCGGGCATGGGCCGCCTAAGCTTTGTGCCGGCTGCCGGCCAGCGCTACCACGCCCGCCTGCGCCTGCCCGATGGCAGCAGCGCCGACTACCCCCTGCCCGCCGTGCAAGCCACCGGCTACGCGCTGCGCGTGCTCGACGCGGGCGAAAACTTCGTGGTGGAGGCCCGCTACCGCGGCACGCCCGGCGCCCCGGTGCCCGGCCCAGCCATGCTGCTCACCGAGGTGCGCGGCTTCCTCATTGGCCTGATACCGCGGCCCCTCACCGACGATGGCGCGCCCGTGACGTGGCGCGTGGCCAAGGCGCGCTACCCCAGCGGCATCGTGCACTTTACGCTGTTTGATGCGCAGAATACGCCCCAGGCCGAGCGCCTGGCATTTGTGCTCAATGGCCCGGCCGCGCTCCAATTGGCCCTTACCCCCGACAGAGCGGCCTACGCGCCCCACGACCCGGTGCACGTGAAAGTGCGCGTGACCAACGCCGCCGGGCAGCCGGTGGCCACGCGCTTCTCGGTGTCGGTGGCCGAGGCGGGCGCGGCGGCGCTCGACCCCGACGCGGGCAACATCGCCTCCAACCTGCTGCTGACGTCGGACCTGGCTGGCTACGTAGAAGGCCCGGGCTATTATTTCCAAACCCAAACGCCCGAAACTACCCGCGCCCTCGACAACCTGCTGCTTACCCAGGGCTGGCGCCGCTACGTGTGGAAGGATGTGCTGAGCGGCCAAGTGGCCGGCTTGGCCTACCCCCGCGAGCAAAGCCTAACCCTCGGCGGCACGGTAACGGGCATGGGCCAGCGCCCCATTCCGAATAGCCAGCTCACATTCATTCAAACCCGGCCGCAACGCAGCGTGGCCACGGCCACTACCGGCACCGACGGCCGCTTCCGCTTTATTGGCTTTCCAGAGAACGATACGTCTGTGATAACCTTGCAGGCCCGGCGGGCAGCGGGGGGTAGCAACGTGATTATCCGCCCCGACTTTGGGCCGCCCTCCCTAGGGCCCTCCCTACCCCCCCTGCCGTCGCCCATCACGGCGCCTGCCATTGCCGACTACGTGCGCCGCAGCCGCCAGCAGCAGGTGCAGGAGCGCCAAAACCGGCCCGAGGGCGATATCCGGAATATTGAGCTGTCCAACGTGGCCGTGACGGCTAAGCGTGCCCTGGTGCCGCCCGACGACCCGCGCCGCCTCTACCCCGGCGTGGTGGCCAATACCGTGGTTGATTTCACCACCATGCCTTCTGCGCAGTCGGGTATTCCTATTCTGACGCTGCTGCAAGGGCGCGTAGCGGGCCTTACCATCAGTGGCTCGCCGCCCAACGTGAGTGCGCAGATTCGGGGTAGTGGCTCGCCGCAGTTTATCCTCGATGGCGTGCGCACCGATATCGACATGATTAATAACATCCCTTCCAATGATGTCGAGTCGGTGGAGGTGTTTAAAGGAGCAGAGGCGGCCATCTTTGGCAGTAGCGGCGGCGTGATTGCCATTTATACCAAGCGCGCCGACCGCAACTATAAGGAGCCCGCCAGCCCCTTCACTGTCGAAAACGGCATCGTGACGGTGCGGCTGCCTGGCTTTTACCGCGCCCAGGAGTTTTACCAGCCCCGCTACGGCGCGCCCGTCATGAACGCGCCCACCATGGATGCGCGCCGCCTCACGCTTTACTGGGACCCCGCCATGAGCACCGACGCCAGCGGCCAAACGGAATTCGTGTTCTACACCGCCGATGGCGGCGGCAACTTCCAAATAACCGCCGAAGGCATTAGCCTGGCCGGTGACCCTAGCCGCGGCACCGGCCAAGTTTACGTAGCGCCCAAACAGCGCTAATTAGCGCACGTTTTAGAGAAGGAAGGCTCATTACCAGCAGCAAGTTGTGCTGCTGGTAATGAGCCTTTTGTATGCTCGATTACCATCTAAAACCTACGCCGGCACGGCTTCCTCCGCACCCAGCTCAATGAGTAAGCGCTGGGCCATCCCTACCCCCTTAATCCCGTCGAAGGTCACTTGAAGCTTGTCCTTCTGGTCTTTCATGCGAGCCGTGCGTGGGTGGGTTTGTACAAAGTTTAGGACCCGCCCAAACTGCTCGCCCTGGAAATACGCCTCGTGCCCGGCGCCAGCGGGCAGGTAAGCGCGCATGGTTTCGCGCTTCAGCGTGAGGCGCTCGAAGCCCAAGCGGCCAGCCTGCCAGCGCAGCTTCACAATATCCACCAGCAGCTGCACCTGCTCGGGCAGCGGCCCAAAGCGGTCGGTGATGCTGCCTACTAGCTTGGCCAACTCCTCGGGCTTCTGAGCGCGGTCGAGCTTGGCATAGAGCTGCAAACGCTCCGATACGTTATTCACGTACGTATCCGGGATGAGCACCGGCAAGTCGGTCTCAATCTGGCAGTCGCGCGGGCCGCCGTTGAGCGCGCCCGCGGCCTGCTGCAAACGCTGCTGGCTGGTGCCGGCCGTGCCTTCACCCAGAAACAGGTCGCGAAACTCGGTTTCCTTCAACTCCTGCACCGCTTCATCAAGTACTTGGTGGTAAGCCTCGTAGCCCAGGTCGTTGATGAAGCCTGACTGCTCACCGCCGAGCAAGTTGCCCGCCCCCCGAATGTCGAGGTCGCGCATGGCCACGTTGAAGCCCGCGCCCAAATCCGAAAACTCCTCCAGCGTGTTCAGGCGCTTGCGGGCGTCCGAGGGCAGGTTGGCCACCGGCGGCGTCAGCAGGTAGCAATACGCCTTGCGGTTCGAGCGGCCCACGCGGCCCCGCATTTGGTGCAAGTCGCTCAGGCCGGTAAGGTGCGCGCGGTTAATAATGATGGTGTTCGCGTTCGGAATGTCCAGCCCGCTTTCGATAATGTTGGTCGAAACCAGCACGTCGTACTCACCTTCCACAAACTTCATCATGCGCTTTTCGAGCGAATCACCGTCCATCTGGCCGTGGGCAAACGTCACGCGGGCGTTCGGTACAAGGCGCAGAATCATAGCTGCCATTTCTTCGATGTCGCTCACGCGGTTGTGCACGAAGAATGCCTGCCCGCCACGCTTCAACTCCCGTGCAATCGCATCGCGCACAATGATTTCGTCGAATACGTGCAGCTCCGTTTGCACCGGCTGGCGGTTGGGCGGGGGGGTAGCGATTACCGACAAGTCGCGCGCGCCCATGAGCGAAAAGTGCAGGGTGCGCGGTATCGGCGTGGCCGAGAGCGTGAGCGTATCCACATTCACCTTTATTTCTTTGAGCTTGTCCTTGGTTTTTACACCAAATTTCTGCTCTTCGTCAATAATAAGCAGGCCCAAATCCTTGAATTGCAACTTCTTATTGGTCAGCGCGTGCGTGCCGATAAGGATATCAGTTTTGCCCGCCGCCACGCGCTCCATCGTTTCCTTTATTTGCTTCGGCGACTTAAAACGGTTGATGTACTCCACCGTCACCGGCAGGTTGGCGAGCCGGTCCCGAAACGTCTTGTAGTGCTGCATCGCCAAGATGGTAGTGGGCACAAGCACAGCTACTTGCTTGCCATCAGCCGCCGCCTTAAACGCCGCCCGAATGGCTATTTCCGTCTTGCCGAAGCCCACATCGCCGCACACGAGGCGGTCCATCGGGTGGGGCTGCTGCATGTCGTTTTTCACGTCTTCCGTGGCCTTGGCTTGGTCGGGCGTGTCCTCGTAAATAAAGCTCGATTCCAACTCGGCCTGCATAAAGCCATCGCGCGAAAACGCAAAGCCGGGTGCCGACTTCCGCTTGGCATACAGCCGGATAAGGTCGGCCGCAATATCCTTGACCTTTTTCTTAACCGATTTCTTCTTGTTTTCCCACTCCTGCGAGCCCAGCTTGCTCATGGTCGGCGGCGTGCCTTCCGCGCCACTGTATTTAGCAATTTTGTGCAGCGCGTGAATGCTTACCGTCAGCACGTCGTCGTCGCGGTACACCAGCCGGATAGCCTCCTGCACATGCCCATTTATTTCTACCTGCGTCAGCCCCGCAAAGCGCGCAATGCCGTAGTCTTGGTGCGTCACATAGTCACCGGGCTGCAAGGTCTTGAGCTCGCGCAAGGTCAAGGCCTTTTTCTTCGAGAACTTGCGCGTTTCCTGCGCCCGGTAGTAGCGCTCAAATAGCTGATGGTCAGTGTAAACGGCCAAGCCCAACTGCTCATCAATGAAGCCTTCGCGCAGCGCTATCAGCAAGTGCTGAAACTGCACATTCGGGTCCAACTCGTCGAAAATCGTGCGCAGCCGGTCGGCCTGCCGCACCGAGTCGGCCGCGATGATAGTGGTATAATCTCGGGTTTTGTTCTCGCGAATGTTCTTCAGCAGGCGCTCAAAATCCTTGTTGAAGCTCGGCTGTGGCTTGGCCGTAAACTGAAACTCCTGCGAATTCTTGAAGTAAAACCGCTTGCCAAATTCTACTATCGCGTACTCATCCAGGCATTTCTTCAGGCTCTTACCCCCCTCAAAAAGGTCGGCAGGCTTCGACACAATCTGCATGCCGCTAGCTTCGTCCAGCAGCCGCTTAAAGTTGCTTTCTGCCTTCTCAAACAGGTCGGTTACTACGTCCAGCGTCTGGCGCAAGTCTTTCACCCACAGGCAACTGGTGCGGGGTAGGAACTCTAAAAACGACTCGCGGCGCTCCTGCAAGAGCTTGGTTTGCACGTTCGGAATAATGCTGACGCTGGTGCGCGGCTCCACCGATAATTGCGTTTCGGGGTTAAACGTCCGAATGCTTTCTATCTCATCCCCAAATAGTTCGAGGCGGTAGGGCAGCTCGTTGGCGTAGCTGAACACGTCCACAATGCCGCCACGCACGGCATATTGCCCCGCTTCGTACACAAAATCCGACTTTTCAAAGTCGTATTGCGCCAGCAACTCCCCCAAGAAATTGACGTCCAGCTTATCCCCTACTTTAGCCGTGAAGGTGTTCTGCACCAAGCTTTGGCGGTTGATAACCTTCTCGCTCAGCGCCTCGGGGTAAGTTACGATGAGTGGCGCCGTGCCCAGCGCTGCCACGCTAGCCTGCCGGCTGGCGTTGAGCTGGTTAAGCACCTCCGCGCGCATCAGCACGTTGGCATTTTCCGTCTCATCAAACTCGTAGGGCCGCTTGTAAGAGCTTGGAAATAGTAGCGCCTCCGGCCCGTCAGGCAGCAAGTGTCGCAGGTCAGCCAGAAACAGCGCCGCCTCCTCCTTGTCGTGCAGCACAAACACGTTGGGATGCGCATGGTGCGCCGTGGCCGCGACCACCACTGCATCCTGCGAGCCTACCAGGCCCCGCAGTTGCAAGCGCAATTCGACGCCCCGCGCCGCATCGTCGGCTGGGCGCTGAGGTTCAGCGGGTTTAGCTGCGCCGTGCAGGCGGGCGCTCAAGGTTTGCAGCTCAGCGTCGAGACGATATAAGCGAAGAAAATCAGCTACTTGCACAGGATATTGCTAACGGTCAACTAAAAAACAGCCAGCCCGGCCAGAGGCATCTCCGGCCGGGCAACAAGGCTAGTACTGCTACGGCGGCCCATAGGTTTTGCCGTATCTTGGACTAAAATTACTAGTAATGCCTCCTATTCCTAACCGCAATTTGCCCGAAGTAGTGTCCGAATTCCTCCTTAAAATGCACGAAATAGGCTCGGAGCGTAAGACTAGCGGTGGCAGCGTGGGTCGTTTAAGATGTCGCACGACAGGGGAAGAAAACTGAAATTAAACCTGTGAGGGAGAGAGAGGCGCACAAGCGACCAACGCATTGTGGCGAGTATTGCGCGGGGCTTTGTGCCTTTTCTGAATCGCTCGCTCGACCACAACGACCAGTTGCGGCACTACACTGGCCGCCTCCATATTCTATAAATACCTTTATTATATAAGTACTTGCGCGGTTCTGCTCACCTGGCTATCGGCCTCATTACGGGCGTGGCCATTGCGGGCCTCGTGCCCGGCATTCCCTTCTCCCTACCTGGTATTGCGCTGGCCGGCTTCTCCGCCCTCGCCCCCGACCTCGACCACCCCGAAAGCCGCCTCAGCCAACGCCTAGGGTTTGTGCACGGTTACGTGCGCTGGGCTTTTGGCGCGGCGGCCTTGGGGCTGGCCGCCTATGGCTACCTTCAACTCAAGCCTGGCCCCGACCAACGGCTGACGTACATCGCGGCGCTCGCCTTCGGGCTGCTAGGGGTAGGGTTGCAAGGCGGCTCGGCCCGCAAACTGGCACTTTTATTTACTGGGCTCGGCACGGTGCTGGCTGGTTTGTATGCCCAATTTTTGTGGCTAAGCTTGCTCGGAACGTTTATTTCGCTAGCTCCTTTTACCTCGCACCGTTCTTGGACGCATACAATTTGGGCCACGGCGTTTTGGGCCTACATTGGCTACCTGGCCAACCGTAGCCTGGGGTGGCATGGAGTAGCCCTCTATGCGGGTGGTGGCTATGTGTCTCATATTCTGGCAGATACGCTTACAAAGTCGGGTGTGCGCTGGATTTTTCCAGTAATAGATTTCAGTTTTAAAATACCGTTGCTCAGCACCGGTACCAAAAGTGGCAACTTGATGGAAGCAGCAATTTGCTTAGGCTACGGGCTGCTAGTGTTGGGGCTAGTCATCGGCCGGCTAGGGTTTTAGAATGAAGAAGTTGTGGATTTCAATGTCCGGCCTTAGCTTCGCGGCAGAGTGAATGGCGGCTGGCTGGTAGAAGTATCCTAACGTGAACTATATATTACGTCCGGTTTGCTGCCGAGCGCTGCGCCATTGCGCTGATTTTTAACGTGTTGCTTAGCCGAATTAGTTATGGCTGGGCTTTATTCTAGATTTGACCATTCTCAATTTTTTACCCCCACCTACCTTCCCATCTATATGAACCAGATGAACAGTCCCCTCATCCGGGTCGGCGTTTTTTACGACGGCAATTATTTTCTTAAAATCAGTGATTATTATTATTTCCAGCACGAGCGTAAAGCCCGCATTAGCCTCGAAGGATTACACGAGTTTATCCGCCACCAAGTAGCCGAAGAAGAGGACGTCGACGTTCGCCTGGCACAGATAACAACTTCTCATTTTTTCCGGGGCCGCCTTTCGGCTACTGAGGCCCGCGATAAAGACCGCCTATTTCACGACCGTTTACTCGACGATATTTTGATGAACCTGGGGGTATGTACGCACTACATGCCGCTCAAAACGCGCGATGGCCGCTTGCAAGAGAAGGGCATCGACGTGTGGCTCAGCCTCGAAGCCCTCGAAATGGCCCTGCACAAAACCTTGGACGTGGTAGTGCTCATCGCTGGCGACTCCGACTACGTGCCGCTCATTCGCAAGCTCAACACGGTGGGTACCCGCGTGATGCTGCTTAACTGGGACTTCAAATACGAAGATTTTAAGGGCGAAACCCGCGTTACGCGCGCCTCGCAGCACCTGCTAGAGCAGGCTACTTACCCCGTAGCCATGCACGCCGTTATCGACCGCGGCTTGCAGGAGCAGGACGAAGTGGTGGAAAACATGTTTGTGACGCAGGCCGAGCCAGCCGCTTTTGCCCCCATGCCCGCCCCCGCTCCGGCAAACGGTAGCTACAGCCCAGCCCCTACCCCGGCCGCGGCGGCTACGGCGGCGGCCGCAGCGGCGGCTCGCGTGGTTCGTCCGGCGGGCCCTACGGCGGCCGGCCCCGTGGGTACGGTAGGCATCAGCACGATTAAGAACCTGAAAAATGGGTTTGGCTTCGTGGTAATGCCGCCTAACAACCTGTTCTTCAGCTATGCCGACTTGTCGGAAGGTGATTTTAACGACCTGCGCGAAGGCGACTGGGTAGAATTTACGGTAGGCCGCAACCACCGCGACGAAGACTGCGCCCGCAATGTGCGCAAAGTGGCTGCGCCTAACCTCACCGGCGACGAAGACGGCGACTACGAGCCCGCCGCCAGCCAGTCAATAGGTGCGGTGCTGTAAAGCAGTTTCTATTATTGCTCCCAAAAAAGCCCCGCTACTACCAAGTAGCGGGGCTTTTTTGGGAGCAATAATAATGGCAGTTTATGGAGCCTCTGGCAGCAATTGGCGCTTGGTGGCGGGGTAGCGATTGAAAGTGCCCAGTCCTTGGGCCACAGCCGATTCGGTGCCATCGTCGGGCGTGGCGCGGCGGCGATAAATGACGCCGCTGCTCACCAGCAAGGAGCGGCCCTGGTGCTCGACCTGGGCTGTGGCGCGCAGTTCATCGCCGAGGTGCACGGGGTGGAAATAATTGATTTTGAACTCCACTGTCGATACCAACTCGCCCGTGGTGAAAGCCAGCGACAAGGCAGCCGCGCCCAGCACGGCGTCCATCAGGCCGGCCAGCACTCCGCCATGGGCCGTGCCTGGCGAGGACAAGTGCTCGGGCCGAATAACCATCCGGTACTCGGCCTGGCCGGGGGTAGGCACCGTCAGCACCATGCCGTTGGCTTGGCCGTACTGGTTTATTTGGTTGTATAAGGCTAGCAGGGCTGGCCAGTCGGGAAGAGGGGGGATAGGCATGAGGATAGTGCAGGTAGGCAGCGCCACTGGGGCCGCTACGACCGCGAAGATGCTTCTGCCCTCGCCAATGCCCCTTACCTTTACCTAAAGTTCATCTGCCATTTCTGTTTTCGTTCGTTCATTATTTCAGCCAACTCCACCATGCCCTCGTTTGATATTGTAAGCAAAGTAGACCCCCAAACGCTGGAAAACGCCATTAATACCGCCAAAAAGGAACTGGCCACCCGCTACGACCTACGCGACACCAAGGGCGGCATGGAGCTAAATAAAAAGGACAACACCGTCTTACTAAGCTCCGAGAATTCGATGCGCATCAAGGCCCTCGAAGATATCTTGCTGACGCGCATTGTGAAGCAGGGCATCGACGGTACGGCGCTTGACTTCACGGCCGAGGAGCAGCCCAGTGGCAGCCTCATTAAAAAAACGGTGAAAGTGCGCGCCGGAGTAGATAAGGATGCGGGCCGCAAGATTATCAAAGCCATCAAGGATAGCAAAATCAAGGTGGAGGCCCAAATGCAGGACGACCAGATTCGGGTGACGGCCAAAAAGATAGACGACTTGCAGGCGGTAATCGCGCTGCTGCGCCGCACCGACAACGGCCAGCCCTTGCAGTTTGTCAACATGAAATCTTAGCTAGCCCCGTAGGAATGAAGGATGAGACCCATTTGCTAGCTGCTAGCTAGGTGGGTCCCGTTTGAGTAGTTCTGCTGTCTTCGTTCCTCCTTTTAAAGTACCTGCTTAGTGGCCATTTTTTCTGCGTTTTCTTCTGAACATTTTGCCGCCTTTGGGCAGGTTCAGACTTGGGTTAGCCTCTTGACCCTTACGGTGATGGAGATAGTGCTTGGCATTGACAATATCATCTTTATTTCCATTACTGTCAACCGCTTGGCGCCGGGCGAGCAGGCCCGGGGGCGCACTATTGGCCTGTTGCTGGCGCTGCTGTTTCGCATTGGGCTGCTGCTGAGTATATCGTGGATTGTGAGCCTACGGGCAGCCCTGTTTACGCTCAACTTTCCGCCCCTCGTCGAAAACTTTGGGGTGAGCGGGCGCGACCTGATTTTGCTGACTGGCGGCTTGTTTTTGATGTACAAAAGCACCACCGAGATTCATTCTAAGCTGCAAGGCGAGGAAGAGGAAACTCCCACTGACCAAGGCCACGCCAGCCTGTCGGCCATTATTGCCCAAATTATTGTAATTGACATCGTATTTAGCTTCGATTCTATCCTCACGGCGGTGGGCCTGGTAGACAATGTGCTGGTAATGATAGCGGCCGTTATCTGCGCCATGGGCATTATGCTGGCGTTCAGCGGGGCCGTGGCCGACTTCGTAAACCGCAACCCTACCATCAAGATGCTGGCGCTGTCGTTCCTCATCATGATTGGCTTTATGCTGGTGATGGAGGCCGCCCACAAGGAGGTCGAAAAAGGCTACCTGTACTTCGCTATGGCGTTCTCGCTGATAGTGGAGCTGCTGAACATGCGCCTGCGCCGCAAAAGCAAAGCCGGACCAGTACACCTGCGCGATTCGCCCAGCGACTAGGCGACTTGGCGCAAAAAGAGGGGGTAGGGCCGGCGCATTGCCGGCCCTACCCCCTCTTTTTGCGCCAAACCTGTATTAGAAGCCGCTTATTTCCAGTCGGGCTGGGTGGCGTTTTGGAAGAGGCGAGTACGTAAGCGGCCGGTGAGGTCCATGGTCCACACTTCAGGGGGTGAGCGGTCGTCGTTGGCGCTATTGACGAAAATGAAGCCGTAGCCAGTAGGTGAATAGCGCGGCAGCAGGTCGTTGGTACCTGCGGGCTTATTCTGGCCTACGGCAGTGGGGTTACCTGATACATCGAGGGGTAGCCCGCCGGCCAGGGCCAAGGTGTACACGCGGGCGTCGAGCTGGCGGCCGTTGGCATCGTTGAAGCCCGCCGCATCGTGGGTGTAGGCTACGCTGAGGCCATCAACGCTGAAGCTCGGCGAATCGACGCGGCCGGGCAGGTTGCCCACCAGCAGCTGCGGGTTAGAGCCATCCACGTTGTAGAGGTACAACTCGCTGTCGTAGATGTTGCTACCCATGGTTTGGACCACTAGGCGCCCCCCGTTTTGCACGGTCCAGTCGCACTCGCGGAAGTGGCGCCCGCCCGGCGCGGTAGCCAGCAGCGTCTGGCCCGTGCCGTCGCGGTTGATGCGGTAGAGCTGGTCGTAGTGGGCGTAGATGAGTTGGGCCCCATCCGGCGACCAGCGGTAGCCTAGGCCACTGTTGTTGTAGCCTTCGGCCGAGAGGGTCGTGATGCGGCGCTGCCCCGAGCCATCGGGGTTCATGGTGTAGAGCTGCCACTGCCCCGAGGCGTTAGAAGTGTAGGCTATCAGGTCGCGGCTAGGGCTAAACTGCGGGGCGGCTTCTACGGCGCCGGTTTGGGTGAGCTGCACGGCGCCGGTCCCGGTGGCATCGGAAGAGTAAATGTCAGTGCTGCCATTCACGGTGCGCACAAACAAGTAGCGGTTGTCCGGGAAGGGCAGGGTTTGGAAGCTCCAGACCGGCCCCAGGGTGTTGATGGTGGCCGCACCCGTGCTAGTAAGCTTGTGCACCGTCACTTGCCAGAAATACGTGGTGCCAAAGCGCAAACCCTTCGCCACCACGCTAGAGTCGCGCTTGCCCGTGAGGAGCGCCCGCGAAGTGGTGGAAGTGCCCTCAAACAAGGCTACATCGTAGGTGAGCGAGTCAGATTTGGTGGCCCCGGTAGGGTGCCAGCTCAGGGTAACTTCGGTAGGCTGGCCAGTGGCGCCGTTGGCTGGCGAAGGCCGGTTGGGCGCGCCGGGGGGGGTAGAGGCGTTAGACTTGTCGAGCAGCAGCGTAATGGCCTGGGTGCCGCCCGCTGTCAGGGTTACGTTGGTAGTGAAGGTGGTGTAGTTGCTCTTGCGAGCCGATACCGCTACCGTGCCCGCCGGCACCGGCGTAACGGTGGCATGGCCCAGCGCATCAGTCACGAAGGAACCCGAGGCTGGGTTCGTGCTCACGCCCACATTGGGTAGGGGCTGGCCCGAACTCGCGTCGAGTACCGTCACCGTCAGGGCGCCGTAGGAAGTGGGTTCAACGGTAACAGGCTCGCAAGCTGCGAGTCCCAATAAGGCAATAAAAATTCCCCAAACGGCGAGTAGCCGCGGTGCATTTTTCATAAAACAGGGTAGAGTTAATCGGCGGTGGGTGGGAAAGCCAGCCGCGCATCAGGGGTCTTGCCGCACCGAATCTTGGGCCACTAGCTGGCCGGCCGCGTTGTACACGCGCAGGCGCAGCAGGTAGTGGTCGGCCGGGCCCACGTTGACCGTGGTTTTAGACAGCTGGGCTTCCTGGTGCGGCCCCAGCTCGAAAGCGCCTCCCTGCGTGCTGGTGCTGCTGTTGCGGCCCCAGCGCCGGGCCACCAGCTCGTAGCGGTAGCTGGCAGGCTGGTCGAGCAGGCTGTGGCACACGCCGCTTGCCGCGAGCAGCTGCGGCTGGTGCGCTAGCACTAGGTGCACTTCGCAGGGCGCAGGGCTCGTTGGCAAGCTGCCGGCTGCCCCTACCCCTAGTAAGAGGGTAAGCAGGGTACGTAGCATAGCGAAGAAAGTAAAAAGAGGGAAGGAACTAACGGGCGCTGGCCGGGCCAAGGCTCGGCGCGCAGCTAGTTAGAAGTTAGGGTAGGGTAGGCAGCCCGCGGCCTTGCTCCACGGTGATGTGCATATTATTGCCGCGCTGCTCAATGCTGTAGCCGCGCTGGTCCGTGGGAGTGGTTTCGCGCTGCGTGATGGAGTTGTTGTTGCCGATTTGGCTGAGGTTGTACTGGCGGTTGCTGGCGGCTACTTCGCTGGTTATCTCGTTGCTGCTGCCCTGCTGGCGCAGGGTCACGGCGTTTTGGTTACCGGTAAGGCTGCCATCCAAGGCATTCGCGTTGCCGGTCTGGCTGAGGATGCTTTGATTCGCATTACCAGTTTGGGTATAATTGGCCCGGTTGGCATTGCCTACCTGCTCTAGGTCGAGCAAATTAGCGGCTCCCACCTGCACGATGTAGGCTTGGTTGGCCTGCAAGCTGTAGCTGGCTTGGTTGAGGGTAGCCGCGTTGCCGCTGCCGCTTTGCGTCAGGCTCAGCACGTTGCGGGTGGTAGCGGCGGGTAGGCGGTCGGGGCCAATGCTTTCTACCAGCTGCTGGGCGGTAGCGTCGGGCTGGGCTGGGCTCTGCGCCTGGGCTTCAAGCGCACAGCCCATCGCGAGGCTGCTCACGAGCCATTTGGCTTGCCTTTTCATGGTCTTAAGATGCTTGGGAGGTACCCGAATTAAGTAAGCCGCCGAACGGCCGCTGGGCAAGAGCCCGTATGCGGCGTTCGGCGGTTTACTTATTCAGCTTCTTAGATGCCAGACTGTTTAACTAGCGCCGTGTTGCTAGTGCCACGCTGCTCAATAGTGCTCCAGTCGCGGCCGTCCTGCTGTACAGTACGGGCGAAGTTGCTATTGCCGCTCTGGAATTGCTGCGCGAAGTTGGCCCCAACTGGAACGCTGCCCGACTGGTCGATGTCGGCAGTGTTGTTGTTACCATTCTGGCTCTGGTAAGCCTGGTCGCCGGTGCCGGGGCTCTGCTGCACAATCTTGGCCGCGTTGCCGCCCCCGTTCTGGAGCTGGCTAGCGATAGAGTTGGCGCTTTTTTGCAGAATGTAGGCGTAATCGCGGTTGGTGCCGGGATTAGGATTATTCTGCTCCTGGTAAGCATCCGAATTTGTAGCTTCAGAAGTTTGAATCAGGTTGGCCGTTTCTGCATTGCCTGCCTGAATTACGCTGGCATACTGACCGCTACCCAGCTGCTGCACATACGAGTCATCGAGGAAAGTAGCGCGGGCTGGCGAAGTAACCTTGTTCTTCGGGCCGTTGGCAGCGCTGAGGGTAATACCGCCAGGACCCTGCAAGCCAGGCTGTGGAGCTGCAACTTGAGCATTGACAGCACCAGCGAGCAGAATGCCACCGGCCAAGAGGGATAGAGTTTTAAACGTCTTCATTGTGGTATGCAGAAAAAAGTGAGAAAAGGGTGGGTATTCGGGTGCTCTTTCCGGAAGAGTGAGCCAAAAGTAGCGGGCTAAATCGCGTTTGTCAAGGTAAATTTTATGGAAAAAGTAAAAATATAATTAGTAAAGTACATTTGCTGGGGTTGGCGCAAGATTCACTATGAAAAATACAAAATAAAATATTTTATGTTATTTTTATAAGCTATTAGTATCGGTTGATGAAACAGGTATAAATACCTGGTATTAAGAGATAAAAGCTTAGAATGTTACTTGTTAAAGTAGTTGCTATATAGACGCGTAAAGGCTGGGTCTGAACTTGGAATAGTTCAGACCCAGCCTTTGCTTATTTACTGATAAATGTGTAATAGGGTAGTAAGCTGTTGCGCAGTTTTATCCTAAAACTGCGCAACAGCTTATTTGCGGTCGCAAAAAGCTTAGGCGGGGCTAGCGAGGTGCTGCTGCCCTGGCAGGCTGCGCCCCGATATAGAGGCTAATACCCGCGCGGCCCGCCATGTAGAAATCGTTGTAGCGGCCAATGGCTAAGCCATCGAGTCGGTCGCTGAGATAGTAGTGCACATCGAAGCCAACGTTGAGCCCTAGCCGAGGGGTAAGCAGGTATTCGGTGCCAACGCCTGCTAGCAGGTGCGGCAGCATCCGAGGCTGCTCAGGGGTAGGGCTCTGGGTGCGGGCCGTGGCGCCCGCACCCAGCAGCAGGTAGGGCGTGAAGGCATCCTGCGGCAGCAGGCGAAATTGCACACCCGCTTCGGCATAGTTGAACCTTTGGTTTAAGGAAAGGCCCCCAGCACCAGCAGCTAGTTGGCCCTGGCCCAGGTTCAGGAATAGGCTCGCGGGCTCGCTGAAGCGGTAGCGGAGCGTTAGCTCGGCTCCTGGCCGGTTTAGGCCACCGTCATAATCGCCGACGTAATGCTGAATGGCTCCGTTGAGGCCGATGCTAAAGGCCGGGCGGCGCGGGTGCGTCTCGCGGCCTAGCACGTCGATGTCGAGGTTGGCTTCCTTCTCGCGCAAGTAGGCTAGCCGGCCCGGGCCGTGGCGCTCGGCGGTATCGCGCGGGGCCCACAGCTTGTCGTCGAAGCCTTCGTAAATGAGGGCTTGCACGGCTTTTTCGATGGCTTCCTTCACGGCCATCTCGCTGGGCTCGTTATAGGTGAAGCCGGTTTCGGTTTCGAGCAGGCGCTTGAAGCTCACAAATTGAAATACGCCGGCGTCAACTTGCTGCGAGAGAATAGTTTTAGAAGTGTAAACGGTGCGGAAAACGCGGCCCGAATTGGTACTGATGGCCCGTAGGTACACCGTTACCCGGTCCTGCCGGTACTGGCCCGAGGCCCCTGCGCCGAAGTAGCGCAGCCCGCCCCCGCCCGTGATGATGTTGGAATCATACGAGACAATACCGCCCTCTAGGATGATGCCCGCAAAGAGCAGCGGGGCTAGGGGCGGCTGCGGCTTGCCGGTTTGCTGCGAGAATTCTTCCCGCGTCGAGCGAATTATCTTGCGCTCGTTCAAGAGGTTGCTAATGTTTTCGCGCTCAATAGACTCAAACCAGCCCGACTCGTCGAGGGCCCGGATGAGGATGCTGGTGGTACCCTGCGTTACGGCCGTCGAGAAGCTCGAGCCGTTGGCTTGGGGCTTGTACTGGCCGGTTTGGTCCCGAAACTTGTAGACGGCCACTACCGTGCGCTCGCGCGGGGCTGGCAGTTGCCGCCACACGTCATTGCGGTTCGACTCGGCGCCTAGCCGGGCAGGCTGGGGCGTGAGTAGGTGCTGGTGCATATACGGAATACACCCGCTCATCCAGCTCAAGAGCAGGAGGAGCGTAATTACCCGGAATTTATTCATTGCCAACGTGCAGCGTAGAAGTGCCTACAAGCCGTTTGGAATGGTAACAGTAGTTTGGTTGCCGGTGCCGGTATCGGTGACTACGATAACCACGCCGCCGCTACCGGGCGTCACCTGCACCTGGTAGCTGCCCACCGTGTACGCCCCCGCTTTGATAGCGCCCGACCCAAACTGCGAGCTGATAAGCCGGTTGGTTAGCTGCGAAAGTACTTGCTGGTTGAGGTTGGCCGAAAATTGCGACAGCGCATCGCCCTGAGTGGCAGTTTGGCTCGGGTCAACGGTGGTGTTCTGGGCAGTAGCGGCGCTTAGCAGCCACGAGTAGTTGAAGGTGTTGCCGCCCCCGAAAGCCGGGTTTTTGGGCTCATACACAAAATCTTGGGCTGCTCCGAGGCGCGGCAGTAGGCTGGCCCCTAGTAGTAAAAAACAGTAGAGTAACTTCATGGCAGAAAAAGGAGGCAGAAAAAAGAGAGAGTAGGAGAGGTGGGAAAAGGGGGGTAGAGCGCTAGTAAGTTTCGAGGGGAGCGCGCCGGCCCGATTCGAGTTGGCGGCTCACGCGTTGGTTTTCGAGCAGCAGGCCCTGGGCAGCGGCTACGGCTTGGGTGGCTAGCTCGCCCATCTGGTCGTACCGGGGGGGTAGGGGCGTTTCAAAAAGCTCGACATCGTTGACGGTGAGCGCTACCACTGCCGACCCGATGCGCCCCGGCCGCTCGATGATGTTGACGGTGTAGTCGAGCACGCCCGCCGGCGCCTCAAAGGCATTATAAAACAACTCAAAAAAATCGCGTCCCAGCTTGGTGAGCGTCTGGTCAAAAACCAGTCCCGCCGATTCAGGGCCGCGGGCCCGGCGCTGGTTCACCGAGTCGGCGCGTAGCAGCATGCGCAGGGCTTCTTCCACCTGGGCGGTGGGCAAAGGGGCTGGTTTTTTAGCTATGGTGGTAGTGGGCTGCTTAGCGCCCTGGCCCGGCGCTACCTGGGCACTGGCCACGCTACTAGTTGCCACCAACAAGGTAGCCAGCCAGCAGCCGCTAGCAGCAAAAAAAGCAAATGGGTGGGACATGGATAGGGCAGAAAAACAGCAAGCTACCCTCTCCCGCAACGGGTGGCAGCAACCTCTTGAGGTAGGAAATCCCAAGGAACTTGGTTAGGCTAGAATGTGCGGTAAATGTACTAGTAATTATTGAAATGATACTGCTTGGCATTGCTTTATTTTTTATAATTTCAGCTTAGCAATATATTGAGCGCTAGGCGCTACCCGAAAATTAGGTGGATATATCCATCAGGTAGCGCCCAAGGCTATTAACCAGCCTCGGCAGAGGCTAAGCGCTCGGCTACTAAGTCGAGCAGGCGGCGGTTCAGTTCGGAGCGGTGCTGGCGGTAAAAGGCAAATTCCTCGCTTCTGAGCAAACCTGCTATTATCCCAATCAGCGTGGCGCGCAGGCGGGTGTTGCGCGCCAGCAAATCGGCGCGCAGGCGGGCAGCCTCAGCGGGCGCCGCGGTAGCCAGCGGCACGTGGTAGTCGAGGGCGAAGTCGGTAACGGTGGCAGCTAGCAGCTCGTGCTGCAACTTGAGCAAGGGGCGCAGTACCTGGTGCTGGAAGTCGGCGATTTCGGTGGGGGTAGGGATGGGCGCGGGCTGGCCGGCAATAGCGGGGCGCAACGCCAACAGGGCGTCGTCGGGGCGGGGGTAGGGTTGGTAGGGCATGATAGGAAAGGGGTACGAGCATAAAAAAAGCCCGGCCGAAGCCGGGCTTTTTTAGCCTGCAGTAGCCGGGCACCTTAGTGCTGGATGGTTACTTTAGTTGTGTAAGTGCCTTCAGTCGTGACGACGCGCACCACGTAGATGCCGGTAGCGAGGCGGCTGGTGTTCAGCTCGACGCCGGTTTGCTGCATTTTAGCGGCCGGTACGGCCACGCTCTGCACCACGGTCTTACCTAGCAGGTCGAGCACGGCCACCTGCACGGGGGCGCTGCTGCTCAGCTGCGTACGCACAGTGAGCAGGTCTTGAGCAGGGTTGGGGTAGGCTTCGAGCGCGCTACCAGCCACGATGCTGTTCTGGTTAGACAGCACCAGTACTTTAGCCTTCGGCGGCACATCGAAGCCGTCCTTCACGCCGGTGTTGCGGGCAGTGCCGTTCACGCGGTCGCCGGGTAGGGCGCTGTAGCCCATGCCCCGGCGGGCAAATACGTTCCAGATGATGTCGGCGTTGGCCGCGCGGTTCGTGAGCGTATCGGCGCGCAGGATGGCGTCGCGGCCATCGAGGAAGCCAGGGTTACAAACCTGCAGCTTGCAGGCGTCCAGCACCAGCTTCAGCATCTTGTTGTTACCACCGGTTGCGGCGTAGAAGTCGGCATTGTACCCGTACTTGTAAATGAACTGCCAGTTCAAATCCCAGAGCACCGAAGTCCAGATTTCGCCCAGGGCGTGCGACTCTTGGTAGCCAGTGCCGTACTGCGAGGTGCTCGAGATGGCGCCGTACGTCAGGTTGTTGCCGTTGGCGCTGAAATCGGTGGTGTAGGGCTTGGTACGAATGCCGGTACCCGTGGTGCTGTTCTGGCCTTCTACGTAAGTGCCTACGTAGCGCTTAGCGCTGCCAATGTCGCCGGGTTTGGTGGTCATCCAGAGGGCAAAGAAGTCGCTCCATCCTTCGCCCATTTGCTGGGTGTAGATGGGGGCAGCGGTAGTGCCTACGTTGCCGATGAGGCAGCTCGACGAATTGAACTTGGTGCCCGTGAGGCGGTTGCTGATGCCGTGGCCATACTCGTGGCTCACGATGCCGTTGTCGAACGAGCCGTCCCAGTCGGCGCCGGTTACCGTCACGGCCGAACCGTTGAGGGTAGCGCCGCTGAGTATGGCCGCGCGCAGCTTAAAGCCATCGGCTCCGCTGATGAAGATGGAGGGAATGCGAATGCCTACCGTGTCGGTACCGCCGAAGCTTACTTGGTTGGTAGTAGCCAGCGAGTCGAATACGATAACGCCAGTAGCACCAGCTGCCTGCGCTATTTTTACCTTAGTAGCAAAGGCATTCGACATTTTGGGGGTTAGCTGCAACTGGGGGCAGGCGCCGCGCTGAATGAACGCGATGTTGCCGCTAACAGCCGCAGCGTTGGTGTACGTTTTACAGCCGTGGTCGCCGCCGTCGGGCGATACCCCGTCGTTTACGAGTACCAGCTTGCCCGCCAGCGGCTTTTTAGCCAGCGTAGGCCCGAAGGAAACCGTGGAAAATGGGTATGTGCCGGCTACGCCAGCCGCACCAGTGCCCGTGCCCGTGATGGTCAACGTGTTGGTCTGGTTGTCCCACAGGTACATTTGCATGGTAGGCGCGCTGCCATCTACCGGCGTGCCGAAGTTGGCGTTGTTGCGCCCGCTGCCGTCCTGCGACTCGGCCCGCACGGGGTCGGCCCCGGCACCAAGGCCAGTGGCATTTTTGAACTGGAAGTTACCCGACACCTCGTCAAACCCGTGCGCCAGCATGACGTCGTGCATCATGTTGTTGACGTAGAATAGGTTGGCAGTTGAGGCATTGAGGTTGTTGCGCGGCCCAGTCGATTGCGTGAACGGGAAGTCGAAGTTCAGCGTCGGGCCGCCGTCGGGCGAGGTCGTCGAAGAGTTGTAGTTG
The DNA here is from genome assembly GCF_009755225.1 of Hymenobacter ginkgonis. Classification (GTDB taxonomy): domain Bacteria; phylum Bacteroidota; class Bacteroidia; order Cytophagales; family Hymenobacteraceae; genus Hymenobacter; species Hymenobacter ginkgonis. Next base: position 165,803 of record NZ_WQKZ01000002.1, on the reverse strand, counting down.
GCAGTGCTAGCGCCGCTGGCGGTGCTGCTGTTGTCGTCGTAGGCGGCCACGTTGTTGCCGCGCGTCAGGTATTTACCGGTCGAAAGGAACGAGTACGTATCCGGAAACGTGCCGGCGGGAGCCTGGGCCACCTGCCAGCCGTAGGGCGAGTACGTATTGCCTACGGCGGGTAGGGGCACAACGGTGCGGGCGCCTTGGTTAGGGCTTTCGAGCGGGAAAGCCACGGCCGTTACGCTGTTGGCAGCGGTGGTGCTGGTGGGGCTCAGCACGGAAGCCGCGGCGGCCGGCTGGTCGAAGGCTAAGGCTTTGTGCCGCTTGTTTTCGGCGTGCTGCCGAAACTGGTTGAACGTCGTTTGCTCGCTTACCACGTAGTCGTTCTGCTCTACCAGGCGGCCGGTTTGGGCGTCCACGCGGGCATTCCAGTGGTGCTGCTGGTCGAGCTGCGCAATGCTCACGTTCCACACGAGCACCAGTTTGTCGCCCACCCGGGTGTACATCAAGCGCACCGGAATGTCACTTTCCGAAATACCCGCCTTGTTAAACACAATGCCGTCGGCCATGCGGGCCTCTATTACTGGGCGCAGGTCTACGGGGCGGGGTAGGCCCAGCGCCACGCTGGTAGCCACTACTGCCTGCTCGGCGGTGAGGGCGGGGGTAGGCGAGCCAGCCTTGGCCGCCGCGCCCACTACAAAGTCCTGGTTGGTAAAAAGTACCTTGCCGCTTTGGTCAGTATGCACGGCTCCAAATGCGTTGAAGATGGCAATGCCATTTACCCGCTGCTGAAAATAGGTGTGCGTTACGCCAATGCTAGCATCAAAATAAGAATTGGTGACAAGCACATCGGCTACGTCGGCAGCATTCAAGCCTTGGGCCTTCGCCTTGGCAGCAAAGGAGCTGAGTGCTTGGGCAGTAGGGATACCTTGCTGAGCAGCAGCAAGCCCCGGTAGGGCAAGCGCAACTGCCAAGGCAAGCGTACGATACCCCGAATGGGTAGAGAACAACGTCATAGAGGAGGAAAAAGGAAGAGAAAAAGAGAACTTAGGATGGCTTCAAAGATAAACGCTTTTTTTGATTTGCTGCACAGTAACAGGCCGCAATTGCCAGAAACCTCAAGTGGTATGATATACAGCCTTTAATACGTAAAAATCAGCTGAATATTCCAACTTTGCTCAGCACATCCCACAGCACGACGCCCGCGGCCACGCTCACATTGAGCGAGTGCTTCGTGCCGAGCTGCGGTATTTCTACGGCCGCATCGCACAGGGCCAGCACCTCGTCGTCGACGCCAAAGACTTCGTTGCCGAGTACCAGGGCCAGCGGCTGGCCGGGCGCCGGCCAAAATTGCGGCAGCTGCACCGAGCCCGTCGTTTGCTCCACGGCCACAAGCTGGTAGCCAGCGGCCTGCAATTGCTGCGCGGCGAGCAGGGTAGTGGGCACGTGCTCCCAGGCTACCGATTCGGTGCTGCCGAGGGCCGTTTTGGTTATCTCGCGGTGGGGGGGTAGGCCCGTGACGCCGCAGAGGTAAATGCGCTCGAGGGCAAAGGCGTCGGCCGTCCGAAAAACGGCTCCCACGTTGTGCAGGCTGCGCACGTTATCTAGCACCAGCACCACCGGGCTTTTGGGCGTAGCTTTGAAATCGGCCACCGGCAGGCGGTTTAGCTCGGTCATGGTGAGTTTGCGCATGGGGGGTAGGGGGCGAACTTTGTAGTTCGCGCTAGGGGTTTGAAAGAAGATTTTTCAGCCTTTCAGTTGCTAAAAAAAGGTCCTGCTGCGCTTGCCGAAGCAGGGCACGCGTTGTGTATTTTACTGCTATTAAATAAATCTCGCGGCCCCCAAAGGTCGCGCCGCTCTGCCTTGTCTACCACTACTGCGCCCCCTACCCCCCCCGCCAAGTTTGCCATCAAATCGCTGGGGCCCGACCACATCAAGCCCGACGCGGTGGCCGACACCCCGCTTATGCGGCAATACTACCAGCTGAAGCAGCAGCACCCCGGCGCGGTGCTCTTGTTTCGGGTGGGCGACTTCTACGAAACCTTCGGCGAAGACGCCGTGACGGCCGCCCGCATCCTCGACATCACCCTCACCAAGCGCGGGGCGGGCACCGTGAGCGAGGTGGCGCTGGCCGGCTTCCCGCACCACGCCCTCGACACGTACTTGCCCAAGCTGGTGCGCGCCGGCCAGCGCGTGGCCATCTGCGACCAGCTCGAAGACCCTAAGCAAGCCAAAGGCTTGGTGAAGCGAGGCATAACCGAGCTCGTGACGCCCGGCGTGAGCCTGCACGACAATACCCTGGAGCGCCGCCAAAACAACTACCTCGCCGCCGTGCACTTCGGCAAAACGGAGGGCGGCATCTCGTTTTTGGACATCAGCACGGGCGAGTTTTTGGTGGCGCAGGGCACGATAGACTACCTCGGCAAGCTGCTGCAAAATTTTCGGCCCGCCGAAGTGCTGTTTTGCAAGCGTAACCGCACCGATTTTGAGGGCAATTTCGGCCCCGATTTCTGCACTTATTCGCTGGATGAGTGGGTATTCGGCCACGACTATGCCCACGACACCCTCACGCGGCACTTCCGCACCACCTCGCTCAAGGGCTTTGGCGTCGATACGCTCAAGGAAGGCATCATCGCGGCGGGCTGCGTGCTGCACTACCTGGCCGAAACCAAACACACTGATATTCAGCACGTAGCGAGCCTGGGCCGGCTCGAAGAAGACAAGTACGTGTGGCTCGACCGCTTCACGGTGCGCAACCTGGAGCTGGTGCAGGCACAGCACCCCGGCGGCGTGCCGCTGATTGACATATTAGACCAAACCATTACGCCGATGGGCGCCCGCCTGCTGCGCAAGTGGGTGGTGTTGCCCCTCAAGGAAGTGAGCCAGATTCAGCGGCGCCTCGATACCGTGGCGGCCCTCGTGGCCAACCCCGAGCTGCTGGAGGAGGTGCAGAGCCACCTACGCCCCATCAATGATTTAGAGCGTCTTATCTCGAAAGTAGCGGTGCGCCGCGTGAACCCGCGCGAGCTGCTGCAACTGGCGCGGGCGCTCGAAAGCGTGGCGCCGTTGCGCGAAAAGTTGGCCGCTTCGGGCGTCAAAGCCCTCGAAAAACTCGCCGACCAACTCAATCCCTGTAATTCACTGCGCACAGAGATTCAGGCCAAAATCCGGCCCGATGCCCCGCTGCTTACCAACCAGGGCCACGTCATTCAGGATGGCATCGACGCCGAGCTGGACGAGCTGCGCGGGCTGGCGTTTTCGGGCAAGGACTTTTTGCTCAAAATGCAGCAGCGCGAGCAAGCTGCCACCGGTATTTCGTCGCTGAAAGTGGCTTATAACAAGGTATTTGGCTACTACCTCGAAGTTAGCAACGCCCACAAAAATAAGGTGCCCGCCGAGTGGATTCGCAAGCAAACGCTGGTGAATGCCGAGCGCTACGTGACGGAGGAGCTAAAAACCTACGAGGAAAAAATTCTCAACGCCGAGGAGCAATTATTCGTCATTGAAAGTCGCATCTACCAAGAGGTTACGCTGGCGGCGCTCGACTTCGTGAGTCAGATTCAGCAGAACGCGCGGGCCCTGGGCGTGCTCGACTGCCTGGCCTCGTTTGCGGCCACGGCGCGGCAGTATCACTACGTGCAGCCGGTGGTGAACGACGGCCCTACCCTCGATATTCGGGCCGGGCGCCACCCCGTGATTGAGCGCGGCCTGCCGCCGGGCGAAAGCTACATCCCCAACGACATCTGCCTCAACCAAGACGAGCAGCAGATTGTGGTGATAACCGGCCCCAACATGGCTGGCAAGTCGGCGTTGCTGCGCCAAACGGCGCTTATTGTGCTGCTGGCCCAGATTGGCTCCTTCGTGCCCGCCGACGCGGCCACCATTGGCATTATCGACAAGATTTTTACCCGCGTGGGCGCCTCCGACAACCTGAGCAAGGGTGAAAGCACGTTCATGGTGGAGATGACCGAGACGGCTTCCATCCTCAATAATCTCTCGGACCGCAGCTTGGTGTTGATGGATGAAATTGGGCGCGGCACCAGCACCTACGACGGCATCAGCATTGCCTGGGCCATCGTCGAGCACCTGCACAATACTCCCAAGGCGCGCGCTAAAACGCTGTTTGCTACCCACTACCACGAACTAAACCAACTGGCCGACGACTGCCCGCGCGTGCGCAACTACAACGTGGCCGTGCAGGAAGCCGACGGCCGGGTACTGTTCCTGCGCAAGCTGCGGCCGGGCGGCTCCGAGCACTCGTTTGGCATTCATGTGGCGCGCATGGCCGGTATGCCGCCCGCCGTGGTGCTGCGGGCCAACGAAATCATGCACCACCTAGAGCAGGAGCGCACGAGCGCCGCCCTGCCCGAAGCCGTGGACCCGACTGCCCCCACCGAGTTTGACGACGTACTCGCTGGCCTCGACGGCGAAGCTGGGGGTAGGGGCTCGGCTAAGGCGCCCCAGCCCAAGCCCCGCGCCACCACCGCCATGGCCACGCGCCCCACGGTGCAGCTCAGCATGTTTGAGCCCGGCGACCCGGCCCTGGAGCGCCTGCGTGAGCTACTGCAAACGTTGGATATCAACACGCTCACGCCCATAGAAGCCCTTTTGAAGTTGCAAGAGTTGAAGGGGGTAGTGGGTAGTTAAAGTTAGAGTTGAGGACTACTAAAGCCCGTCATGCTGAGCTTGCCGAAGCATCTCTACCGCTACGTTTGGACTACCTAGTTCGAGCGGCGTGGCAGTGATGCTTCGGCAAGCTCAGCATGACGGGCTTTGGTTTTACTTCCTGTTACTTTACTTCCAGCGTGCCCATTCCCAGCGCGGGCTGGCCGCTGGCAGCCAGGCCTTCGGCGCGTAGCTGGAAGGTGCCCAGCGCGTCGGACGTGTAGAAAGTGAGTTGGGCTTGGCCACTGGCATCGGTGTGCACCGTGGGGTTCCAGTAGAGGGTGGTGCGGCGAGTATCGGGGCGGGTAAGGGCGGGGGCGCCGGCCCCGTAGCGCGGCGCGTAAAACTGGCGCGGGCAATTATAGCCCGGCAGGCGCACCGATAGTATGCCAGGCGCCATATCCTGCCGGTGGTCGTAGGTGGGGCTTCCGCGGCGGGTATACACGGCAATGACGCCGCCTGAACCCCGGCTGCCGAAAATGGCGGCTTGGCCCCCCTTCAGTATTTCTACGCGCTCGACATCGGTGGCGGGGTAAAAAGCCAGCGCGTCTATCGTAACCGGCACGCCATCAAGGAGAATGAGTGGCGAGCTGCCCGAAAACGACGTGTTGCCCCGAATCTGCACCTGAATGTTGGGCTCGACGCCCGACACGGTGAGCCCCGGCACGCGCCCCTGCAACACTTGCAGCACCGTGCTGCCCAGCGCCGACGGGATATTATTCATATCGATAACCGTGGCATTGCCGGGCGCATAAATGCGGCGAGTATCAGCTTCTACCTGGCGCTGGCCGCGCACGTTCACGTTGCTCAGTGCCACGGTGTTGGCCAAGTGGTAGCGGCGCTCGTCGGCCTGCTGCTGCTGGCCGCGCTTGAGGGCTGCCACCAACGCGGGCGCGGGGGCCGCGGGCAGGGGGGGTAGGGCTACCTTGGGCGCGGCCGGGCCAGGGTCGAGGCGAATGGTAAGGTTGCGCCGGCCCTTGTCGGTGCGCGCTTGCAACGTAGCCCGCAGGGTATCGCAGCCGCCCAGCCCATTAATCAAAAAGCGCCCCTGGTCGTCGGTAACCGTTGAAAAAAATACCTTATTGGGCTTGGCCTGCAAAAAAGAAAGCGTGCTTTGGGGCGAAGGCGTGCCGTCGCGGCGCGTTATCTGGCCCAAGATGCCGATGCTGCGCTCCACGCCAAAGTCCTGGGTAGGGGCCTGGCCGGCCAGTACCGGCGCCCAGGCAAAGCGCCGCCAGCCCTGGGTAAGCAGCAGGTCGTCGAGGTGCTGGTTGGTATCGGGGGTAGGGTTATCGAAGTAGTAGCCAGGGTTTTCGACATAGCCAGCGAGGTCGGCGGTTAGCAGTAAGCGGGCCGCAATGTTGTCGGCCCAGGGGTTGGTGCTACCGGCGTCGGCCACGGCCAGCGAGAGCTGCGTGGCCACCGGCCGGCCCGCCGCATCGGTCACAGCCACTAGCACCCGTACTGGCTGGTGCGGGCCGTAGCTGGGCTGGCTAGGGGTAAGGGCCACGCGCAGAGCCGGTTCGTTTTGGGCGAAGGCCAGCCGCTCGGCCAGTGGCTGGCCCTGCCCATCAAACAAGGTAAAGTGCACAATGCCGCTGGCGAACTTGCTCTTCGGAATGCGCGCCGCAAAGATTTCTTTGCCTTCTACCTGGCCGCGGCCGAGGTAGCCCACCGTGCTGCCCATCTGCCCGAGCAGCAAAATGGGCCCGCCCTTACCCCCGCGCTGCTGAATGGTAATGTCGAAGGCCTCGGCCGAGGGCACCACTTGCAGCACGTAGCCGCTGGCCTGCACCGGGGGTAGGGCCACCGTAAGCGCCCCCGCCGGTGCCGAGCTAAAGGTGGCGTGGTAGCTTTCGCCGGCCACCGGCGTCAGCTTGAAGGAGCCCATGCCGCCGTGCCGGCTTTTGAAGGTGGCTACGACTTGGTTTTTGCTATCAAACACCTGGCCCATTAACTCGAAGCTCGTCCCTGTGTAGTCAACTGCCTTGAAGGCCACCACGTTTTCGAGGCCCGCCACTAGGTTGCCTCCTTCAGCAAAAAACTGCACGTCGGGCGGGGCGCTCACGCGGGCCACGGTTTGGCGGGCCTGCTGGGTAGCGCGCCGTAAGGCCGCCCGGTTTTTGGCCTCGGCATTGGGCGCGACTTTGGTTGCGGCGTTGGGCCCAGCCTCGGGCTCGCCGGCGGGCCATACCTGCACGCGGCGCGTGTAAAAGAAATCGGGGCTGGCGTTGCGCATCCAGCCGGTGTAGGCCCGCAGCAGGTAGGTGCCGGGCGCTAGCGTGTCGGCCAGTTCGAGTTGGCCGGCGCCCAGGCCGCCAGCCAGCGCCAGCGTGCGGCGGCTCACCACCTGTTGCCGGTCTGAAATCAACTCCACGTGCAGCACCTTGCTCAGCGTATCGAGCTGGTGCTGGCCGGCATCGACCACGTAAGCGCGCATCCACACGGTTTCACCGGCCGTGTAGGCCTCCTTGTCGAGGTGCAGGTAAGGCGTTTCGGGCCGGGCCGTTTGGTAGAATTTCTGCACGCTCAGCACGAGGTGGCGCAGCACCTCGGTGTCGTCGGCGGGCAGCAGCCGAAAAGCAAGCAGTCCCGCCAGCGGGCCTGCCAATGCTAGAAAACGCGCTGGGCGCCACCCGGTTAAAAAGCGAAATAGGGGCATAGCATTCAAATAGAGTAGCGAACATAAGTCCCCCTACCGCATCTGCACATGAAGCCGCCCTGAACCAGCCAAAGAAACGACCTGGCCGGGAGTTAATTCAGGGTCTTTGCTGTTTAGTGAGTACCAAAAGCCGCGGCTCCCGCAAGGAGCCAGCTGCATCCGGCCGGGCCGGTTGTTGCGTACATCTCATCTCTATTCTACCTCATGAAAAACCTTCTGCACGGCACGCTTGGCCTCGCCTTGCTTGCGCTTACTGCCTGTGGCTCGCAGCAGCCCGCCCAGGCCCAAAACCCTCCGGCCGCCGTGGCTTCCACGGCTGGTTTTGCCCCGGCCAACCTCACGGGGCTGGCGCAGGCCACCTTTGCGGGCGGCTGCTTCTGGGCCCAAGAAGAAGCTTTTGAAGAAATAAAAGGCGTGAAGCAAGTGGTGAGCGGCTACGCCGGCGGCACCGTGCCGCACCCCAGCTACGAGCAGGTAGCGGCCCAAAATACGGGCCACACCGAAACGGTGAATATCTACTACGACCCCAAAGTAGTGAGCTACCAAAAGCTGGCCGAAATCTTCTTCACCGCCAGCCACGACCCCACGCAGCTCAACCGCCAGGGCAACGACACGGGCCCCGAATACCGATCGGCCGTGTTTTACCGCACTCCGGAGGAAAAGAAAATCATCGACGAAACCATTGCTAAAGTCAACGCTTCGAAGCAGTACGATGGCAAGATTGTGACCCAAGTAGTGCCCTTCAAGCAGTTCTGGGATGCCGAAGACTACCACCAGGGCTATTACCGCCTGAACCCCGACAACCCGTATATCATCAACGTGTCGGAGCACAAAGTAGCGCACGTGCGCAAGCTGTTTCCGCAAGATTTGAAGCCCGGCCTGCCCAATATGTAAGGCCGTAGTTGCTGCACTAAAAAGCCCCGCCAGCCCTGCTGGCGGGGCTTTTTGGTGGGGTAGGGGGTAGCCGGCTTGGATGGCCCGGCGCCGGTTTAGCTGGCGGCTAGGCGGGCGGGGCTATCGGCCGCCGCGGCCCAGCGGCGCGCTTCGCTTATTTCGGTAAAGTGCTGCACATCAAAGGGTACGTGGCCACTGGCGCGCTGCAAAATATTGTCGATGCCCATTTGGTTGAGCGCGTCCTGCGACACTACTACGGCTAAGCGGCGCACGCCCAGCTTAGCAAAATCGGGAAACCAGTGCTGGTTCATCCAGTCTTGGTCGGCGGGCCGAATGGTGCGCATGAGCGTATTGTTGCCAATCCAGCCCTGTACCTGGTGGTGGCGGCCCAGGCGCAGCGCCTCGGCTAGGGCCGCGCGCAGCTGCTCCGAATTAGCAAAATCGAGCCATTCAGTCTCCAGGGTGGCCCCAGCAGACTCGTGGTGAAATTGCACAAAAGAGGTACGGTAGATAATGGCCATTGCGTAGGATAAGACAAGCTATAAGTACTTTTCCCAAAGTTAGGGGATAGGGCTTGCCCTGCCTAGCCTCTAGCGTTAGTGCCGGCTTCCTCCGGCTTGCGTTCCATTTTTGCAAGCAAACCAAGCCAATACCACTACGTATCGGTTGCTCACTATTGCCTCTTTTGTTACCCGCATGCTGTCTTCCAAGCTGCCCGATATCGGCGTCAGTATTTTTTCGCAAATGACCTTGCTGGCCCAGCAAACCGGGGCCCTCAACCTCGCCCAAGGTTTTCCGGACTACGACCCGCCGCTGGCCCTGCGCGAGGCGCTGGCCCGCCACGCGCTGGCGCCGGGCAGCCACCAGTACGCGCCCATGCCGGGCTTGCCGCGCCTGCGCCAGGCCATTGCCGCGCAAGTGGGCCGCCTGCAAACCGATGCCCCTACCCCCGACCCCGACCTGGAAGTGACCCTGACTGCCGGGGCTACCGAGGCGCTGTATGCGGTGCTGGCCGCCGTGGTGCGCCCCGGCGATGAGGTGCTGGTGCTGGAGCCCGCCTACGACCTCTACGGGCCGGCCATTCGGTTGCAGGGCGGGTTGCCGCGCTACGTGCGCCTGCCTACTCCCCACTTTCGGCCCGACTGGGCGGCGGTGCGGGCGGCGGTGTCGGCGCGCACCCGCTTGGTCATCGTCAACACGCCGCATAACCCCAGCGGCGCCGTATTCGGCGCCGAAGATTGGGACGCGCTGGCCGAGGTACTGGCCGGTACGGATGCGCTATTACTCTCCGACGAAGTGTATGAACACCTGGTGTTTGACGGCGTGCCGCCGCGCAGTGCGCGCCAGCATCCGGCCTTGCGTGCACGCGCCTTCGTGCTGTCGTCGTTTGGCAAAACTTACCACGCCACGGGCTGGAAGGTGGGCTACTGCCTGGCCCCGCCGGCCCTTACTACCGAGCTGCGGCGGGTGCACCAGTTCCTGACCTTTGCCGTGAGCACGCCCACCCAGCACGCGCTGGCCGATGTGCTCGAAGCTGACCCTACCGATGGGCACGCCCGCGGGCTGGCCAGCTTTTACCAAGCCAAGCGCGACGAATTTGCGCAGCTGCTGGCCGGCAGCGGCTGGGACTTGCTGCCCGTGCCCGGCGGCTACTTTCAGCTAGCGGGCTACGGTGCTTTTTCGCGCAAAAATGACTTGGCTTTTGCCGAGGAGTTGGCCCGCGAGTGGGGGGTAGCCGTGGTGCCGGTATCGGCGTTCTACCACGATGGCTACGACCCTGGTTTGGTGCGCTTTTGCTTTGCCAAGGAGCCCGCTACCTTGCAGGCCGCCGCGGCTCGGCTGCGGCGGCCGGGGTAGGGGGGTAGTTGAAGGGCAGAGAAAAACAGGCTCCCAAAATTTGGCGGGGCGCGAGCTGGTTTTTTAATTTTCCTGCTCAAGCTTTCTATACTCAGCCGTAACTACCCGGCCGCCTACGAAATTATTATCAGTTTTAGTACCCTATTGCTGACCGGCTGCCTAAGTATAAGCCGGTTATTCCTCCATACGTTTACGATGAATGACTTTTCTATATCGCTAGTCCAGAGTAGCTTACATTGGCATGATCCGGCCGCCAACCGCCAGATGCTGGCCGAGTTGTTGGCCTCGGCTTTGCCCGAGTCGGGCCTGACCGACCTCATTGTGCTACCTGAGATGTTTACCACTGGCTTCAGCATGGAAGCCGCCCAAGCCGAGCCCGCCGACGGCCCTACCCTGGCTTGGCTGCGCGAGCAGGCGGCCCGCTACAATGCCGTGCTCACGGGCAGCGTGCTGCTGACCGAGGGCGGCCGCTACTACAACCGCTTGCTGTGGGTGCGGCCCGATGGCACGTTTAGCAGCTACGACAAGCGCCACCTGTTTCGGCTGGCCGGCGAGCATGAGGTGTACACGCCCGGTACCTGCCGGCTGGTAGAAGAATGGCGCGGCTGGCGCATTATGCCGCTCATCTGCTACGACTTGCGCTTTCCAGTGTGGAGCCGCAACCGCCAAGCGGCGCCCTACGACCTGCTGCTGTACGTGGCCAACTGGCCTCAGCCCCGCATTGAGGCCTGGAAGGCTTTGCTGCAGGCCCGCGCCATCGAAAACCTGGCTTACACGGCGGGCGTCAACCGCCTGGGCACCGACGGCAATGGCCACGACTACCCCGGCCAGTCGGCGCTGCTCGATATGCGCGGCGACTACCTGGCCCAAGCCGGCAACCGGCAAACCGTGCTCACGCGCACCTTGCGCGCCGCGCCGCTCCAGGAGTTTCGCCAGCAGCTGCCCGCCCTATTCGACGCCGACGATTTTGAGCTGGCGGGCCGCTAAACAAACGGGGTAGGGCGGCCCACGAGGTGGGCGCCCTACCCCGTTTCATTTGGAGCAGCGTTGGTTGGCAGGCGAATTACTTCACTGCTACTTGCTGGGTAGCTACTTGGCTGCCAGCCTGCACCCGCAAGGTGTAGAGGCCCGCCGCCAGGGCGCTCACGTCTACCTGCGTCTGGGTGCCAGCGGGAGCCAGGTCCAGCGAGCGGCTCTGCAACAGCTGGCCCAGGCTATTGAACAGGGCTACTTGCGCGGTGCGCTCGGCCGCCAGCGCGGGCAGGCGCAGCGTAAAAGCACCGGCCGCCGGGTTGGGGAACAGCTCTAACTGGCTGGCGCCAAACGCGGTGCGGGTGGCCAGCGTCGCGGCAGGAGTGAACGTATAAACCTGGCCAGCGGCCGGCCGGGTGCTGATGGTGTTGACGGGCAGGGCGGCGGTGGCGTTGTTCACTAGCGTTGGGCTAGCCGAAGCATCGCTGAGCGACACAAAGTTGCCACGGGTGCCGGCCGTGGTCGTCCCTCCGTCGATGCCGATAGAAGCGCTAGGCGTAGTGCCCACGGCGCCCGCCTCGGGGCGATACACGAACTGAAGCACGTTGGTACCCTCGTAAAGCTTGACCTGAAACGAGAGGTTGGCGGCCGTGGCGTTAAAGCCAATGCCCCAGTTCAGCCACTCAAACGTGAACACGCGGTTGGGCGAAGTGCCCGAAACGGCGTACGAAGCCGTGCCGTTCACACCCGTCAGGTCGTCGTAGAAAGGCGCTACCGTCGTGAGGCCTGCCCCCAGCGTATTAATTGATTGTGAATACGTGCTGCTGCCACGAAAATCGATGTACCCATCAGTCGTGGCTTGTAGCGTGGTGTAAGCCTTGCCGCCGTAGGTGAAGGTGAACGGCAGCGTGATATTGGCCGATATGGCGTCGTTGGCCGATAGGTTGCTGACCGCCGTGCCGCCTACTAGCGGCGTAAATGTGCCACTGGTAGCGGCAAACTGGTACCGCGATACGTCCTGCGCCTGGCTAGGCCGGGCCGCAAGCAGTGTTAGGCAGGCTAGCGACCACATCCCAACCGAGGGAATGCGCACTGCGGGGAAGAAGCGAGAAAAGAACGTAGAATTTGCCATATGTAGCAGAAGTTAAGATTGTATAGCAAACGTACAATTCAATAATTAAAAAACCATATTTAAGCTGAACTATTAGCCGAATATTTTTTTTAGCACTTAGCTTAGCTCGTGGCCTATTGCACGGTGGCTTATTCTACGGCCAAGCGCTGGGTGGCGCGGGTGCCATCGGCAGCGGTGGCCTGCACCACGTACACGCCGGGGGGTAAGCCACGCAAGCTCAGGCTGTGGCTGCGTAGCAAGGCGGCATCCTGCTGCACCAAGCGGCCAGTAAGGTCGAACAGGCGCACCGCGGTGGCTTGGGCCGTCTCAACGGTGGCGGTGGGGGTAGCGGGCGTAGTAGGGTTGGGATACACGCTCAAGGCTAGGGCCTGCTCGGCGGCGGGCCGGGCTGCCAGCACGGTGCCCCGGCGCGCCAGGTAGCTGATGACGCCGCCCGTTTCGGTGCCTACATATAGCTCGGGGCTGCCGTCGTGGTTGAGGTCGGCGGCGGCGGCCGCAAAGCGCAGCACGTAGCCCTGGCCCAACCGGCTAGGCTCGTACTGGTTGCTGAGAGTGTTATAAACCAGCTCAGTGCGTTCCAGAAAGCTGGAGCCTTGGCTGCGGAAATCGCTGTAGTAGCGCACCGTGCCCGCGCCATCCACGGTCAGCAGGTCGGGGCGGCCATCGCCATCGAAATCGGCTACCGTAGGTGCTAGGCCCGAGGGCCGCGCACCAGCCGCGCGCAGCGTGCCAAAGTCGTTGTTAGCCAGCACAAACAGGTTGTCAATATTGCCCTGGGCCGCGGCGCCCTGGTTACGGAAATAGCGGAGCGTGCCGCCGGCTTCGGCCACGTCGTTGGTGCCGAGCAACAAATCCACGTAGCCATCGCCATCCACGTCAAAAAAGGCTGGGGTATCGCCTTGGCGGGCGGGTAGCACGCCCGTGCCCGCGGCGCCCTGCGGCCGGAAGTAGCTGGCGCGGGCGGGGCTCAGCGCCACTGCTTGGCCGGCGCCAGACGTATTCAAAATATAGTTAAGGCGGTTAGTAGTGCCATTATACACCGAGTACACCAGGTCGAGGGCGCCGTCGCGGTTGAGGTCGACCAAGGCTGGGCGCAGCGTCTCAAACTTGACGGTGGGGGTAAGGGCTGCCGCCGCAGCCAGGCCCAGGTAGTCGTCGGTTACGAGCCGAAATACCGGTTTTTTGGCCGTGCCCACGTTGCGGTAGTAGTAAATACTGGCGCGGTAGTAACCATTCACGAGGTCGCCCTGGTTGCCTACCAACATATCGGTCAACCCATCGCCGTCGATATCGCCAAAGGCCGGCATAGCCCCTTCGCTCACGTCGAGCATGTCGTTTTGCAAAAAGCCGTCGGTGGTCAGGCTGAGGTTGGGTGTGGCCGTGGCGTTGGCAGCTGCGTTTTGGTAGAGGCGCACGGAGTGGCGCATGCTCACGCGGTCGAGCGAGTTATCGGTCATGGTGGGCGCCACCAGCAGGTCGGGCACACCATCGAAGTTGGCATCGACGAAATATGCCGAGGGGAAAACCGGCAAGCTTACCGGCGCGGCCGCCGACGGAAACCCGCTACTGGCCCCGGCCGCCGCAAAGCTGGCCTCCACCGTCGAGGTGCCCGAGTTGAGCAGGCGCGTCAGCTGCGGGCAGTTGTCGCGGCCATCAAGCAGGTCGAGCTTGCCGTCGCCGTTCAGGTCGAGCAGCAGCACGCTGTGGCCAGTGCTGTGCAGCGGCCGAAACGCTTGGCACGCCGTGGCGCCCGCCCCAAACTGAAACGTGGTGCAATCGACGCACGGCGACACTTGCCCCCAGTAGTTGCTGCTCTGCGTAAACGACGAAATGCCGCCGCAGCTACCGGTGCTGGCGTTCAAATACAGCTCCAGCACCGTCGAGCCCACGAAGTCGTAGGTCAGAATATCGAGCCGGCCATCGCCGTTCACGTCCTGTATGGCGGGCAGGTTATATGAGCCAATGTTGAGGTTGCTGACAAAGCCGTTGTTGATAGGGTAAGATAACTGGTTGTTAGCCAATACAAAGGTGGGTAGGCCATTAGCACCCGCCACGTTGTGAAACACTCGAATGTCGCCGCCCGGCGCGTACGTGAACAAGTCGGGTCGGCCGTCGCAGTCGTAGTCGCGCAGCAGCGCCCAGCTCGACAAGTCGCTGGGAAAAATCCGCTCGTAGTCGGGTGCGTACTGCCAGCGCCGGCCCACCCCGCCTACCCCCGCCACATTGAGAAAGGTGTAGCTGCGGGTAGTTTCGCGGTCGAAGGCGTAGAGGTCGGGCTGGCCATCGGCGTTGAGGTCGATGCTGCTAAACTGCGGCGTGTTGAGGCCGCCCGCCCAAGCCTGGGCTAGCGTGTCGGTGCCCTGCACGATTTTGGCCACGCTCCCGAAGGCAAAGCCAAACTGCGTGCCCGGCGTCTGGGCTAGGGTAGGGCGGGGCAGCAAAGCGCCTACCAAAAGTAAAACTAGCCCGCAGCGCGATAAAAAACTCAGCATAAGACAAACAGCTTGTGGGCCAGTGAACAGCGCAATACACATTCCTAGTTGCGGCGCAGCGCAAAAATTGCACGTTACTTTGCAATAGTCCGCATCTTACTCGGCGGCTAGCCTACCGCCATCGCCGGCCTACCCCCCTGCATGACCCTTTACAACCACTACCTTGCCGCCCAGGGCCGCGTCAGCACCGACTCGCGCCAGCCCCAGCCCGGCACGCTATTTTTTGCCCTCAATGGCCCTAGCTTTCGCGGCGCCGACTTTGCCGCCGGCGCCCTCGAAAAAGGCGCCAGCCACGCCGTGGTAGACGATGCCGCGCTGGCCGCCCGCTACCCCACGCGCTACACTTACGCCCCCGACCCACTGGCTGCCCTGCAAAGCCTGGCCCGCGAACACCGCCAGCACTTTGCTGGCCCCGTACTGGCCGTGACGGGCTCCAACGGCAAAACCACTACGAAGGAGCTGCTGACCGTAGTTTTAAGCCAGAAGTATAACGTGCTGGCCACCATCGGCAACCTCAACAACCACATTGGTGTGCCGCTGACCTTGCTGCGCTTAAAGCTTGAGGAGCACGACTTTGCGGTGATAGAAATGGGCGCCAACCACCGCGGCGAAATCGCGGATTATTGCGACTGGGCCGCGCCTACGCATGGCCTCATCACCAACATCGGCAAGGCCCACCTCGAAGGCTTTGGCGGCGAAGCAGGCATTGCGTTGGGCAAGGGCGAACTGTTTGACTACCTGGCTGAAAACGAAGGGGTAGCCTTCGTGAACACGCTCGATGCCAAGCTGCCCGCGCTGGCTGCCGCCGTGCCGCAGCGCGTCACCTACCCCCAGCCCCCCGATGCCTACCCCGCCACCCTACTACGCGCCGACCCCGAGCTGCACCTGCGCCTATGGGACGGTTCGGAGGTGGCGGCCCAACTCACGGGCGACTACAATTTTCCGAACCTGGCCGCTGCCGCTGCCGTGGGCGCATTTTTTGAGGTGCCCGCCGCCCAGGTGGCTGCTGCCCTGGCCGGGTACAACCCCCAGAATAACCGCTCGCAGCTCGTGCGCACCGCCCACAGCAACGACCTGATTCTGGATGCCTACAACGCTAACCCCAGCAGCATGGCCGCCGCGCTACGCAGCTTTGCGCAGCGGCCCGTGGCAGCTGGGCAGGGTAGGGTAGCCATCTTGGGCGACATGTTTGAGCTAGGCGAAACCAGCGCCGCCGAGCACCACGCCTTGGGCGAGCTAGCGGCCGAATTGGCGTTGGATAAGGTCGTGTTCATCGGCCCGCTGCTACAGGCCGCCGCCACGGCCTACCCCGCCGCCCAGCACTTTGCCAGTAAAGCCGAGGCTGCCGAGTGGCTGGCGCAGCACCCCCTGGCCGGGCAGCTAATGCTGCTGAAAGGCTCGCGCGGCATGGGGCTAGAAACGCTTTTGCCGTTGCTGTAAGGCTACCTCTACTAAGTAAAAAAGAACGTCCTGCTACGCTGGTCGAAGCAGGACGTTCTTTAGCCGGGGAGTTCCTGAATTCTTAGCTGCGCTAAAACGGATTCTCTAGTTCCGCCAGCGTGGGTAGAATTGCATCTTTGGGCGATATCAGCGCCTCGGCTACTCCCCACTCAATGCCCAAGGCCGGGTCATTCCAGCGCAAGCCACCTTCGGCGGTGGGCGCGTAGTAGTCCGAGCATTTGTAGAGGAAAAGGGTGTCGTCTTCGAGCGCCACAAAGCCGTGGGCAAAACCCTCAGGCACATAAAAGACGTTACCCAGGGCGGCAGTCAGCTCTATTTTGGCGTGCTGGCCGAAGGTGGGCGAGCGGTGGCGCAGGTCCACCACCACGTCGAGGGCGCGGCCCTGGGCCACGCGCACCAACTTGGCTTGGGAGTGGGGCGGGCGCTGAAAGTGCAAGCCACGCAGCGTGCCGGCCTTCGAAATGCTTTGGTTGTCCTGCACCCAGTGGTGGCGGGGTAGGCCCAGGCCCTCCATGGTGCGGGCGCTAAACGTTTCGTAGAAGGCACCGCGGGGGTCGCCAAAAATGCGCGGCCGAAATTCGAGCAGGCCAGGTAGCGTGTGGGTAATAACTTCCATAAAAAATAAAAGCGGCCCCGCGGGAAGAAGCCTGAGCAGAAAGAATAGGTGTTGAGGGAGGTTAAATGGCCTGCGCGATGGGGCGGCCAGCTTCCACCACCGCCGCAAGATATTGGCTGAGTACCAACTTTTCATCAAATTTTTCTTCCGCTAGCTGGCGGCTAGCGGCGCCCAGGGCGGCGAGGCGAGCGGGCGGCAGCTGCGCCACGGCCAAGAGTTTATCGGCTAAGTCGGCGGCGTTGCGCACTTGGCAGAGGTAGCCGTTGCGGCCGTTTTGCACGGTTTCGCGGCAGCCGGGCACGTCGGTCGTGACCAGTGGCTTGCCGCAGGCAGCAGCTTCGAGCAGCGTTTTGGGCGTGCCTTCGCGGTAAGAGGGCAGCACCACGCAATCGGCCGCGTGAATGTGGGCCGCCACGTTGTCAGATGTGCCGAGGTACTCGATGTTGCCGGCCGCCAGCCACTGCTCGAAGGTGGCGCGGGCCACGCCTACCCCCCCGGCTTCGTCGAGGGCGCCCAGCAGCTGAAACTGTACTGCACCGGCCGGCAGGGCCGCCCGCACCTGCTTAGCGGCTTCGAAGTACTCGACAATGCCTTTTTCGTACAGCACACGCGCCACCATCAGAAATTTGAAGGGCGCGCCCGGCGCTTTTGCTACCCCCTCTTGCGGCCGGAAGCGCGCCAAATCGACGCCCGAGCCGGGCACCAGGCCCGTGAGCGCCGGCCGAATCAGGCCGTAGCGAATGAACAGCTCGCGGTCGTCGTTATTCTGAAAAAACACCTTTTTAGGAAACCGAAAAGCCAGCCGATACAGGCCCCGCGCCACCTTGCTCACCAAGTTTTCGATGAGAAAAACCGTGCCCAGGCCGCTCACATTATTGATGCTGGGCACGCCCGCCAGCCGCGCCGCCAGCGTGCCGTAGATGTTGGGCTTGATGGTGAAGTGCAGCACCACATCGGGCCGCTCGCGCTTATAAACGGCTAAGAAACGGCGCGTTAGCTGGGCATCTTTGAGGGGGTTGGTGCCCTTGTTTTCCATCACAATGGGCACGTAGCGGCAGCCCAATTCGCTCTCCAGCCGGCTCGAATACTCGTCGGGCGGCGCAATGGCCAATACTTCGTGGCCCGCAGCCCGGAGGGCGAGCACCAGCCCGCGCCGAAAATTCCAAATATTCCAGGAAGTATTTATAACGATAGCAACGCGCACTTGACGATAATGGAATGGGTGAATAAGTAGCTGAGCAAATGCGGGAAAGAAGTAAAAAATAACCGTCGCTTGGCTATTCTTTCGGCCATTCACGGATTGCCTGGCTGCAAAGGTCGGGCCCGAAAGCGGCGCGGGCGCTATTTGCCGGGCGGCAACGGTTACTTTCGGCGCAGTTTTCGCGTTGTACCCGTATAATGAAGTTTATTCGACCCGCTAGCCTGCTGGCTCTGCTGGGCTGGGCCGGTTTGGTGCAGGCTGCGCCGCCCGCGCCCGGCCAAATTCTTTTTCAAAAAAACTGCGTGCGCTGCCACGGCACCAACGGCCGCCTGGGCCTCAACGGTGCCCACGACCTAACCAAGAGCAACCTCAATGCTTTTGGGCGCACCTACTTAATTACCAATGGCATGGGCAAAATGCCGGCCTTTTCCAAAACGCTTACCCCCGCTCAAATCGAGCAAGTGGTGGCGTATTCGCTCACTTTGAAACGCTAGCCACATGGCCAAACAATCTGAAAATTCGCATAGCAGCACCCGCCACCACGGTGCTACCGATAACACGCCCGCCCGGCGCGATACCAAGCTCGACCGGCTGTTGAAAAACAAGACGTACGAAACGGCCAAGGAGCGCGAAACAGCTGTGCTCGTGAGCGTGCCCCCGCGCCGCCAAACCGAAGCCCAAACCACGGAATACCTGGACGAACTGGCGTTCTTGATTGAAACAGCCGGCGCCGAAGCCACCAAGCGCTTCGTGCAAAAACTCGAAAAGCCTGACATCCGCAGCTATGTGGGCGAGGGCAAACTGGCCGAAATCAAAGCTTGGGTAACGCACGAAAAAACCAGCATGGTCGTGTTCGACGATGACCTGTCGCCTTCGCAGCTCCGCAACCTGGAGGCCGAGCTGAAGGTAAAAATCGTGGATAGGTCGCTGCTCATTCTCGATATTTTTGCCCTGCGTGCCAAGTCGGCCACTGCCCGCACGCAGGTCGAACTCGCTCAGTACCAATATTTACTGCCCCGCCTCACCGGCCTCTGGACCCACTTGGACAAGCAGCGCGGCGGTGTGGGCATGAAGGGCCCTGGTGAAACCGAAATCGAGACCGACCGGCGCGTCGTGCGCGACCGCATTGCCTTCCTCAAGGAGAAGCTCGAGGACCTGGACAAGCAAGCGCACACCCAGCGCAAGACGCGCACCAACAGCATTCGGGTGGCGCTGGTGGGCTATACCAACGTAGGCAAGAGCACAATTATGAACCTGCTGGGCAAGGCCGAAGTATTTGCCGAAAACAAGCTGTTTGCCACCGTCGATGCCACCACGCGCAAGGTGGTGCTCGACAACCACGTGCCCTTCTTGCTCTCCGACACGGTTGGGTTTATTCGCAAGCTGCCTACCAAACTTATCGAGAGCTTCAAGAGCACGCTCGATGAGATTCGGGAGGCCGATTTGCTAATTCACGTGGTGGATATTTCACACCCCAATTTCGAGGAGCAGATTGAGGTAGTGAATGAAACGCTGCGCGAAATCGAAGCTTCGGATAAGCCTACTTTGTTGGTGTTTAACAAAATAGACCAGTACAAGTCCGAAGTAGACCCGGCCCCGAACTTCGCCGATGATGACCCCGACCAGGAGTTCCCGACCGACTTCAGCGCGCCTACCCCCCGCCCGCCGCTCGAGCAGCTGCAAGAGTCGTACATGGCCCGGATGCACGACCCGGTCGTGTTTATTTCGGCCCAAAACAAGGAAAATATCGAAGCCCTGCGCGAGCTGCTGGCCCGCCGCGTGGCCGAGCTTTTTCAGGTACGCTACCCGTATAGCCAGCCTTACGGCACGGTAGCCGAGTAGCGCCCTGCCCCCTTTAAGTGGGGTAAAAATTAGAGGCTTGTTTAGTAGAAAAGGTCAGTCCGCTCGGGCTGGCCTTTTTTTAAGAAGGCCGCGGCGGCGCAGCGCCCGACCTTTGCCGTACCATGCACACCCTCGACCAACTGCGCGCCGGGCAGCTCACCGGCACTACCCGCCTCGACCTGTCGGCCGGCCTCACCGAGTTTCCACCTGAAATATTTGACCTGGCCGACTCGCTGGAAATCCTCAACTTGTCGGGCAATCAGCTGGCGGCCCTACCCCCCGATTTGCCCCGCTTGCATAAGCTGCGCATTTTATTCTGCTCCGACAATCGCTTTACCGAGCTGCCCGCCGTGCTGGGCCAGTGCCCGCAGCTAAGCATGGTGGGCTTCAAGGCCAACCAGATTCGGACGCTGCCCCCCGCGGCGCTGCCCCCGGCTTTGCGCTGGCTGATTCTCACCGACAATCAGCTCGAGAGCCTACCCCCCGAAATTGGCCGTTGCCATTATTTGCAAAAGCTGATGCTGGCCGGCAACCAGCTCCAAACCCTGCCCGAAACCCTAGCCAACTGCCAGCGCCTGGAGTTGTTGCGCATTGCCGCCAACCAGTTAGCCGAGCTGCCCGCCTGGCTGCTGGCTCTACCCCGCCTCAGCTGGCTGGCCTACGCCGGCAACCCCTTTAGTGCGGCAGCCGAGGCAGCGGCGGTGGCGCAGCACCCCATTGCCGCCATTCCGTGGCCGGCTTTGCGCCTTGAGCAGCAGTTGGGCGAGGGTGCCTCGGGCGTTATCTACCGGGCGGCCTGGCAGCGTGGGGCGGCCGTGCCCACGGAGGTAGCCGTGAAGATTTTTAAAGGTGCCGTAACTAGCGATGGCCTGCCGCACAGCGAGATGGCGGCTTGCATTAGCGCCGGCGCGCACCCCAACCTGATTGCCGTAAAAGGTAAAATCAGCGGCCACCCCGCGGCGGCCGAGGGCCTGGTGCTGGAGCTAATTGACCCCGCGTTTGGCAACTTGGCGGGGCCACCCAGCTTGGCTTCCTGCACGCGCGACGTGTACGCGCCCGGCACCGTATTTAGCCTGCGCGCGGCCTTGCGCCTGGCGCAAGGCATGGCGGCGGCGGCGGCGCATTTGCACGCGCAAGGCATTATGCACGGCGATTTATACGCCCACAACATTCTCAATACCACGGCCGGCGATGGCCTACTGGGCGACTTTGGCGCGGCCTGTTTTTTTGACCCCGCCAGCCCAGCCGCACCTGCTTTGCAGCGGCTCGAAGTACGTGCCTTT
This sequence comes from Hymenobacter ginkgonis, assembly GCF_009755225.1. Classification (GTDB taxonomy): domain Bacteria; phylum Bacteroidota; class Bacteroidia; order Cytophagales; family Hymenobacteraceae; genus Hymenobacter; species Hymenobacter ginkgonis. Next base: position 144,735 of record NZ_WQKZ01000002.1, on the reverse strand, counting down.
GCCTGCCTGCTCGAAGAGCTGTTGGCTCACTGCCCGGCGGCTGCGGCGGTGCCAGCCGTGCAGCAAGCCTGGCTCAACTTGCAGCACCGCTGCGCCCAGTCCGAGGTAGGTGCTCGGCCGTCGTTCTTTGAAATACAAACAGTTATCGAGCGTATGATTTTGGCTGAAGCCTGATTTATTGCGGAAGTAAAGCGGCTAATTTTTGGCCGAGTTCTTCGCCTCTGATATTTCTGGCGACAATCCGGCCATCGGGACCAACTAAGAAATTTTGGGGGATGGACTGCACCCCGTATAGCTTGGCGGCTTCGTTTTGCCAGTACTTAAGGTCGGATACCTGCGGCCAAACCAAGCCATCGGCGGCAATGGCTTTGAGCCACGCGGTGCGGCCGGTAACCCGGTCGAGCGACACGCCCAGCACCGTGAAGTTGCGGTTCTTATAGTGGTTGTAGTTGGCCACAACGTTCGGGTTTTCCTGGCGACAAGGCCCGCACCAACTAGCCCAAAAATCAATCAGCACATACTTGCCCCGAAAATCGTGCAGCGAAACCGTTTTGCCCGTGGGGTCGAACTGCGAAAAGTCGGGAGCCGGGGCGCCGATGGCTGTTTGCTTGGCTTTGGCTAAGCGAGCAGCGTAGGCCTGGCCGGCTGGGCTATTGCGCACGCTGGTAGCCAGGCCATTGTAGAGGGGCTCGGCCTCGGCGGGGTCGATAACGTAGCCGCTGTAGGTGGTAAGCGCATCAAGGCTAACGGGGCTCTGGGGCATACTTTCGATGAAGGCGCGCAGTACTTTTTTGCGCTCCTCAGCTAGCGTTTTGTAATACTGTTTGAAGTATTCGCGCATTTCTTGCTCCTGACGGGCGTTGAACACGCGCAGCGCGGCGGTGAGTTTAGCATTGTCAACGTTGAGGGGCGTGCCTGCTACCGTAGCGTGCGCGATGGAGTCGGGGCTCACAACCCGGATGGTGCCGGGCTCGAGGTAGAGCGGCACATTATGGCTGTACTGTCGAAGGCTAAGGTGCGTGCCAGGCCGCACCACAAACAGCGTTGCCTGCTTGGGTGCCGCTACACTGCCCTTAAAAGTGAAGTTTCCGGCCACTACCCCCGTCGAATCCAGCTGCGTGCCCTTGTCGGTTGGGTAGCGCAGGTACGCCTTGGTGGGCCGCTGGTTAGTGCCCAGCTGCCCTTCGAGGGTATAGCTGCCGCTTTGCGCTCGCACCAAGGCCGAGCTAATCAGCAGCACAAATGCTGGTACGAGCGTACGGAAAAGAGCTGGCATAAGTGCTTAGGTAAGCAATTGATGAAGAAGGATTTGACTAGTTGCTGCGAAATATAGCGTGGCACACTCGATTAACTAGTGCTAATAAGAGTAAAATAGGTAGTTATGAAAAAGAAGCGGGCCGCTTGTAGCCGGCTAGTTCTGGTCTATCCCCTAGCTTAGTGCCATGAAAACGCTGTATTTAATGCGCCATGCCAAGTCGAGCTGGAGCTTCGACGAACTGCGCGACCAGGAGCGCCCGCTCAACGACCGGGGCCGCGACGATGCCCCGCGCATGGGCCAGGCCCTGGCTAAGCGCCACATTGTGCCCGACTTGCTCGTGAGCTCGCCCGCCGTGCGTGCCCTGAGTACCGCCGTGCTCGTGGCCCGCGAACTGAAGTATCCGCACGATAAAATAGTGGTGGAGCCCGGCATTTACCAAGCCGATTTGGACACGCTGCTGGCCATTATCCGCGACCTGCCCGATGGTGCCGGCTCGGTGCTGCTAACGGGCCACAACCCCACCATGACCGACGTGGCCAACTACCTCTCGCCCTCGCCTTTGAGCAGCGAAATGCCCACGGCGGCCGTCATGTGTCTGCGTTTCGACACCGACCACTGGGCCGAGGTAAAGCAAGCCAACGCCGAGTTTTACTTCTACGACTACCCCCGCAATGTTAGCTGAGGGTTAAGCTTTAGCAGAAATAAACAGCTTGGCCCGGCTCTTGCGTATAAGGCAGCCCATGCCGGTGAGTAAGCGCGCTAAAAGAATGAACCCAGAACGTCATGCCGCGTGACGCGCTGCTTCCCTACTGCCTCGTTGAATGGCGCGGTAGCGGTGCAGCGCGTCACGCGGCATGACGTTCTGGGTTAAAGGTTTCTGTTTCTGACTATTAACTGATTGCTGATTTAGATGAAGACCCTGCCTCGCGACCTCAGTTGGTTGCGCTTCAATGCCCGCGTGCTGCAAGAAGCGCAGTGCCCAACCGTGCCGTTGCTCGAGCGCCTCAAGTTTTTGGCCATCTTCTCGGCCAACCTCGACGAGTTTTTTAAGGTGCGGGTGGCCACGTTGCGGCGGCTAGTAAAGCTCAAGAAGAAGACCCGCGCCCAGCTGCCGCACGAGCGCCCCAAGCGCCTGCTGGCCGAGGTGCTAACCGAAGTGCAGCGCCAGCAGGAAGAGTTTGGCCGCACCTACCGCGAAGAGGTGCTACCCGCCCTCAAAGAAGCCGGTATCTGCCTGATGAGCAGCGAGGAGCTTACCGATAGCCAGCGCGATTGGGTGCAGCAGTATTTTGAAAAAAATGTGCGCGACCTGCTTTCGCCAGTGGTGCTGGACGATACCCTGCACCAGCTGTTTTTGAAAGACCAGGCGGTGTACCTCACCTGCTACCTGACCGGGCTGCGCACCGCTAAAAAAGCCAAGGCCAAAGACGAGCGCGTGGTGCTGCTGGAACTGCCCACCAAGCGCCACGGCGGCCGCTTCGTGGCGCTGCCCGGCGGCGCGGGCACCCCCGCCGACCCGCACCGCGTGCTCTTCCTCGACGATGTGGTGCGGGTAGGGGCCGCCGGCTTGTTTCCGGCCTACGGCAGCGTAGTTATTCACGCCATTAAGCTCAGCCGCGACGCCGAGCTGGACATTGAAGAAGAAGTATCGGGCGACCTGCTGGTCAAAATTCGCAGTAGCCTGGCCAAGCGCGTGACCGGCTACCCCGCCCGCCTGCTCTACGACCCCGAAACGCCGAAGGAAGTGCTGCGAGCCATCAAAGCCAAGACGGGCATTGAGGACGAAGAACTGGTGGAAGGCAGCCGCTACCACAATTTCCGCGACTTTTTCGGCTTCCCCGATTTTGGCCGCGCCGACCTTCTCAACCCCGCCTGGCCCGAGCTGCCGCACCCCACGCTGCCCCGCACCGGCCCACTGCTGCCCGCCCTGGCTCGGCGCGACCACCTGCTGCACCCGCCCTACCAGAGCTTCGACGCGGTGCCGCGCCTGTTGCGCGAAGCTGCCCAAGACCCCAGCGTGAGCACTATCAGCATCACCCTCTACCGCGTGGCGCCCAAAAGCGCCGTGGCCAAAGCGCTCCTCAAAGCCGTGAAAAACGGCAAGCAGGTAACCGTGGTGGTGGAGCTGAAAGCGCGCTTCGACGAGGAAAGCAACATGTACTGGGCCGAGAAATTGCAGCGCGCTGGCGCGCACGTCATCTTCACGGTGCCCGAGCTTAAGTGCCACGCCAAGCTGCTGCTCATCACGCGCCGCGCCGTGGCCGACGACCCTACCCCCCAGCGCTTCGCTTACCTCAGCTCGGGCAACTTCAACGAGGCTACCAGCCACCTCTACGCCGACCACGGCCTGCTCACGGCCAATGCCGAGCTGACGGCCGAGGTTGACCAGGTGTTTCGCTACTTCATCACGGGCGAGGAGCCTACCGACTTGCAGCACCTGCTGGTGGCGCCTTTCACGTTGCGTAAGCAGTTGCTTAAGCTCATTGCTGCCGAAGCTGCCCGCGCCCGCAAGGGCAAGGAGGCGTACATTGTCTTGAAGGTGAACTCGCTGGAAGACAGCGGTATGATAGCTGCGCTCTACGAAGCCAGCCAAGCTGGCGTGCGCATCGAACTGCTCATTCGGGGCATCGGCTGCTTGGTGCCGGGCGAGCCGGGGCTGAGCGAAACCATTAGCCAGCGCGGGCTCATTGACCGGTATCTGGAGCACGCCCGCATCTACGTGTTTGGCAACGGCGGCGAGGAAAAAGTCTACGTCTCATCGGCCGACTGGATGACGCGCAACCTCGACCGCCGCGTCGAAGCCGCTTTCCCACTGCTCGACGAAACCTTGCGCGCCGAAATCCGCCACCTGCTCGACCTCGAGCGGGCTGATAATGTGAAAGCCCGCGACTTCGACAACCAGTTGGTCCTACCCCTGCCCGGCCAGCCCAGCGTGCGCGCCCAAGAAGCCGAATACAAGTATCTGAAGAAGCTGGCGGGCCGCAAGCGGGTAGCTAAGGCGAACGCCTGATGAAGAACGTCCTGCTGAACGCCGGGAAGCAGGACGTTCTTTTTAAGCCTTTTAGTCGCCGTTACCTCCTTACCCCCGCCTTTTCTAACAGCTTGCGCGGCGGCACCGCAAACAGTTCGAGGCTGGCATAGGGCGCGCCCCCCAGCTTGGTGCGGATGATGCGCTCGCGGTCGGCGTTGGTGCGGTCGAAAGCATCGAAGGCGTAGTTGTAGCGGTAGCCGGCCTCGGCGCCCAACCACAGAAAGGGCAGCAGCTCGCGCTCCCAGCGCAGGCGAAATTTAACCTCTATCTCGCGTAGTTCCAGGGTGTTGAGCGGTAGCTTGTCGGGCTGGTTTTGACGCACCAAGGGCGTGCGTAGGTTCACGAGGTAGTTGAGCCCATCGACCGAGTAACCGGCGTAGAACAGCGATTTTTCTGACGCATTGTAGCGCGCCGTAATGCGGGCCGGCGCCAGCGCTTCTACCCCCCAGCGGTCGTTGAAGGTGCGGTTGTAGATGACGGCGGGGTAGAAGCTGAGCCGCCCAAACGTGTAGCCGTACTGAAACCCTATCCCCCACGAAAAGCGCGGGCTGCGCTTCCAGCCATAAAAAGCCTCGGCCGAAAAGCGCAGGTAGTCGGTAGTACGCAAATCGTTGCGCGAGGTGTAGTCGCCAGCCAGCTCACCCTTGATGCGGGCCAGGTACCAGTGCACCGCATCGACGGGCCGGATGATGGCCAGCTGCGCGCCGGTGCTTTTTAGGCCCTTGTTCTCCAGGTTATCCAGCAGTTCGTAGTTGCTCGGCGGGTTGCGGAATTTAAATTCCTCGCGGTCGTAGTTCAGCCCTATAATCACCTTCAGGTGGGGCCGGTTCCAGGCCGGAATGTAGCCCTTGATGGTGAGGCGGGCGTTTTTGGTGGCCTCGGTGCTGTAGTTGGGCACGCCCGCCACCTCGCCCGTCGCGTTGACCCCGAAGGTGGGCGTGCGCTCGTAGCGCACAATAATGCCTTTGCTCGGCCCCATCCCCAGCACCGAGGGGTTGGCAAACTGCTGCTTGTCGCGCGCCTCCGCCGCGCCCTGCGCCGAGTCGCGGGGGGTAGGGGCGGGTGCCGGGTACGTGCGTGGCGATTCTTGAGCCTGGGCGCTTTGTAGCGGCCAGCCACCCAGCGCGCCGGCGCCGGCTACGCATCCCCAAAAACGCCAGCGAAACAAAGCAGAATTAGCCAACATGAAGAACAGGTTAAGTCGAGCTCCTTACGCAAACAGGCCGCAGAAGGGTACTGCCCGGTCCCGTGCGAAGGGGTAGGACTTTACCGCCCATTACAGCCAACCAAAAAGGCCTAGCTAAGCAGCCAGGCCTTTTTGAAGAAAGCGCAACGAAGCAGAAAAATTCCTAAAACAAGAAATCAAACCCTACGAATACCAGCCGTTCCTCGCCCACCGAGTAGGTGAGGTTGACGATGGCCTGGCTGATGATGCTCACAAATACGCCGCCGCCGAAGCCCGAGTGGAAAGCGGCGATGCCGGTACGCGTGTCGTTGTCGGAGTACACGCGGCCGGCGTCGGCGAGGCCCATCACGCCAAACTCGCCGGGGAAGAGGTAGGCGTTGAATTTGAACAGGTGCAGGCGGGCCTCGAAGTTGCCGTAGAGGCTGCTGCGGCCCGCAAAGCGCGTGCGGCGGTAGCCGCGCAGGTTGGTGGTGCCGCCCAGCGTATTGGCTTGGTAAAAGCGGTAGTCGCCGATGTTGTGCTGCACGCCGATGCGGCCAGCGTAGGTGAGGCGGAAGGGGAAGTTGGGGGTGAGGTAAGCCTTGATTTCGGACGACAACCGGCCGTAAGTCAGCTTATCGCCACCGAGCTGAAAGTTGTACTGCGCCTCGTTGTGCCACTGAATGCCGATGCGTGGGTCTTTGGGCGACGATTGGGCGCCGAAATCGAGGTACATCAACCCGCCGAGGTAGGTATTGGCCTGGAAGTCAGAGTTGCGGATGCCGAAGCGCTGGTTTTCGAGGCCCGTGCCAATGCTGTCGCGAATAACGGAGCCAATCTGGTCGTTCTGCACACGGAAGCGTTCAAACTGCGGCCCAATGCCAAACTTACCGAAGGTAAAAAGCTTACGCTCAAAGGTCGGGGCCACGTAAAAGCGGTCGAAACGAACGCGGTAGGCGCTGTTTACCGAGCGGTTGGTGGCCTGGTCGCCATTTTCGACGGCGAAGTTTTGGCTGTTGTTGCCAATGCCGAAGAAGTTGTAGAGTAGCTGCGGGCCGTAGTATTGCGAAGCCACGTGCAGGTCGGTTTTGCCCCCGAATACGCTCGTAAACTGCCCGGCGTAGCGCAGGTTATAGGCCTGGCGAGCGGGGGCAAAGTTGGCCGTGAGCGACTGCTCCGAAGCAAAGGGCTCGCGCCGGAAGGCGTAGCGCCGGTGCGTAATGCCGCCGCCAATGAGCACGCCATCGTCGATGTTATACCCAAAAAACAGCGCCGGCCCGGTGTAGTTAAGGCGGTAGTCTTTGAGGTCGAAGCGGTGCGGGTGGTCGTAGCGGCTCACGTCTACCCCCGGCTCGAGGCGCAGGCGCGACTCGCCGAGCTTGTTAATCACCACGTTGCCAGTGTCGGCGTCGTACACCTGGGTGCGGTGGCGCAGGCCCGCCACCCGCGAGTTGTCGATAATGCTGTCGCGCCCGGTGCCGCCGATAATGCGAATTTTGTGGCCCTGCCGCTCGTCGCCCGTCAGGTCGTACACGTCCTGGCCACTGATGCCGTAGAGGCGAATTTCGTCGGTTTTGCGGTCAAACGTGCGGTCGTAGAGCACCTTGGTGAGCTCGCCCTTCTTGCTGATTTTCTGCATCACCACGTGGGTGTGGTGGTCGGGCAGGCGCGTGACGGTGAATTTCTCGCTTTTCTGCGAGCCGCGCACCTCCACAATGTCCGCCATCAGGTCGGAGTACTTGGCGGCCACGTCGGGCAGCAAGTCGCGGCGGCTCTTGAGCTTGGCCACGATTTCGGCGCCGTGCGCCGCATAAATTTCTTTGGGCCACCGCTCGCGGAAGGCTTTTTCAATCACGGCATCCGTAAGCTGGGCCTTCATGATTTCGGCCTGCTTCACCCATTCTTCGCGGCTCACGCCACTCAAATACAGCCGGTCGTTGCTGAGGCCCGTCTGGTTGAGGCCCTTATAGTCGCCGTAGTCGTACCCAAAATTCTGGAAGTTGCGCACCGCGAACTTCTTCGAAATAAGGGAGGGTAGCACGCCGTCACCTTTGAAGAAGGCAATGTCGCGGTCTTCGGGCACAGCGGTATAAATCTTGTCGCCGTCCTTGGTTTTGCGCTGGGCCCAGCGCCACTGGTCCTCGTGGCGGTCCCAGTCGCCAATCCACATATCAAACAAGCGCGAGCGGGCAAAAGCCGGCTGGTCCACCTTGTTGTCGTTGTCTTGCAGCAGCTCTTCGAGCATCTTGTCGGTGCTCACCAGCTTTTTGGCAAATCCCAGCGAGGCATCATTGTCCTGGCTGCCCTTGGCGTCCTCCTCCAGCGCCGCAGGGGTATTGGCAAATTTATCTTGGTATTGGCCCAGCGCCGGGTCGTTGGGGATATACACGTAGCGCGGGTTGGTGTGCAAAATGCCCGCCGCCTCGGCCAGGGGGGGTAGCACGAAGGAGGCGTATGGGTGCTGGGCCGAAATCTGGTCCTGCAATACGGCCCGGGCCAGGCCGGTGCGCAAGTTTTCGGGCAGCACGGCCGCGGGGTCTTTGTCGATGCCGCGCACCGTGAAGTAGTAGCCGTCTTGGTTGCGCACCTTCAGCGAGGCCGTTTGCTTGCCGCCGCCCGTTTTGTAAGGAACAAGGCCGCCCTCCGCCGTATTAATGTCGAGCACCGGAAACTTGACGGGGGTAGCCCATTCCTGGCGGTAGTGGTCGCCAAGCAGCCAGTTATGAAACTTGCCGTGCTGGTTGTAGCTCGGGTTCACGGCTACCGTCACAGTGCTATCCTTGAAATTGGGGCGCTTGGCGGTAGACGTAATAACGGGCGCGCCCTCGGGCTTGCCGGTAGTGGCCACGTTTTTGGCGGCAGCGGTTTCGAGGTCGTCGCGGCTTTGGTTGCCCTTGCGGGTTTGGGCAGTGCCAGTGGGGGCACGGGTGCCTTGCACAGCGCCAGCGTCGGGCTTGGTGGTGTTCACGGCGCCGCCGGGGCCGCTGGTGCTGGCAGTGGCCCTACCCCTCCCCAACTCGGCATACACCTGCTGGCGGTACACGCGGCGGGCGGTTTTGCCCTGGTCGCTGTCGTTGGGCACCAGGTACTCTACCCACACCTGGCCGTCGTCGTAATAATTGAGGCGGGCGAAGCCTTTCTCTTTGTCCGAAAACAAGTCGTCGCCGCCGTTGCCGGGCTTTACGTGCTGGGTTTTGCAGCCCGAGCCGCTCGTAATGAAGTGCGACTTGGTGGTTTCCTCGTCGTAGTACTGCAAGTTGTGCTCGTGCCCGTTGGCGTACACAACGTTCGGATACTTAGCAAAAAGCGCTAGCAGGTTTTTCTTATAATCTTGGTAAGCAGGGTAGGCCAAATCCTGCGCGATGCCGCCATATTTGCGCGCCAACGGGTAGATGGAGCCAATAACGGGCAAGGGTAAAAAAGCATATTTCTGTACAATGCTCAGCGGAAACACGTGGTCGGCAAACGTGAAGTAGCCCCCGTGAATACCGTCCGAAAATAGCGGGTGGTGCGTTACAATCAGGATGTGCTTGTCCTTATTGCGCCGCAGCACGTCGTCGAGCTGCTCGTACACATCGCTCTCGTTATCAGCGCCGCAGGCATTGCCGAATGGCCGGTTGGCCTGGTCCGTGATAAACCACTGCGAATTGAGGGCAATCATCACCAGGTCGTCGCGCAGCCGAATTTCGTAGGGGCCGGGGCAGCCATCGCGGGGCACCAGGAAGTCGCCAGTGTAAGCAAACGCGGCCGAATCCTTGGCCAAGTACTGCTCGGCGTAGGCCTGCTCGCGGTTCACCTGCGCCAGCCCGCCCTTGTAGCCCTGAATCCAGTCGTGGTTGCCGGGCGTCATGTATTTCTCGCCCTGGTAGCCCTTCAAAATGTTGAGTTGCTCGTTGAGGCGGCCTTCGGCAATCTTGCGGTCGTAGGCCCCCTCGGGCGGCATACCCTGGTTGTAAATATTATCGCCCAAGAACACGGTGGCGCTGTTGCGGCCCATGGCCAGCATTTGCTGGCGCATAAAATTGAGCGACGGCTCGCCACCCCGGTCGCTGGAGATGGGGCTACCCACATCGCCAATCAAAAATACCGAGTAGCGGATGCGGCTCGAATCGGGAGGCAGGTTGCGCTGCCAGCCTTGGGCCTTACCCCGGTAGTTGGGCTTGGGGTTGATGGGGTTAAAATCTGACTCGCCGGCCTCGCCTAGCTCTTCCAGCTGGGCATGGGCAGCAAAAGGCAGGGTAGCAAGCAGGCTTAGGCAGAAAAATAAGCGGAGCAGTGAAGTCATAGAGGCAAAATTACAAACTAGCGCAGGGCCACCGGGCGAAAAGCTGGTAACAGGGAGCGGCTCGCCCTGGCCCGGCCAAGCCGATGAGTAAATACGGAAAAGGGGATTCTAAACTGAGAAAAGGACACTTGCCATTGCCGTGCCGCGGTTACTTTCGCGGTTAGAGCTGGCCAGTTCTGGCCAACCATAGCTGGCTGGCAGCTGGCAAAAAAACACTATTTAGCCAGCAATAATTGGGCTGCTACGCAAGGGCTGGCTACACGGTTGAGGTTGCGAACTAACCCGTACCCCGCGCCGCGCGTTGAAAGCCTATCGCCGGGCCGAACCCAACGCGGGTCGGTTGTTGTTTCTTGCGTTGAATTATGCCTAATCCTACCCTCTCCGCTGCCCCCGAGGCGCCCGCGCCCGCCGTACCTAAGGCTCCTAAGTCGGAGGTGTCTGCGCTGGTGCGGCAGGCCCAGGCCCACGTCGAGCCCCAGCTCGAGAAAAACCTTGACCCGCGCTACACCTACCACACCCTGGCCCACACCGCCTACGTGGTGAAGCAAGCCCATGCCCTGGCCGATGCCGCCAAGCTACCTGCCGCCGAGGCCGAGCAGCTGCTCGTGGCCGCCTGGTTTCACGATACCGGCTACCTCGATACCTACGAGGGCCACGAGTATAAGAGTATGAGCCGCGCCGCCGACTGGCTGCAAGCCCAGGGCTACCCCCCGGCCGGCATCGAAGTGGTCAAAAACCTGATAAGGGCTACGCACCGCAACGAACCGGCCAATACCGAGCTCGAAAAAATATTGTCGGATGCCGATATGAGCAACCTCGCGGCCGACGACTACCGCTCGCGCGCCGAGCTCATCCGCACCGAGTGGGAGCTGGCGCTCAACAAGTCGTACTCGAACCCGGAGTGGGCCGAACTGCAACTCAACTTCATGCTGGCCCACAAGTACCAGTCGGAGGTGGGTAAGGAGCGCTACAAAAAAGCGCTGAAAGCCAACATCGAAGACCAGCGCGACCACCTCAAAAAAGCCGAAAAGAAGGAAAAGAAAAAGCACAAGGAGGCTACCGAAACCTTCGCCGAGCCCAAGCGGGGCATCGAAACGATGTTCCGCACCATGTATTCTAACCACATGAAGCTCTCGGACATGGCCGATAAAAAGGCCAGCATGATGATTTCGCTCAACGCCGTTATCTTGTCCATCATCATCACGTACCTGGGGGCCAAGTCGTCGGTGCTGGCGCCCACGGGCAGCGCCAGCTTCACGCGCAACCCTATTCTGGCCGTGCCAATGGGCGTGCTGCTTATGACGGCGCTGGGCTCGGTGACCACGGCCATTCTTTCGGCGCAGCCCGACGTCACGAGTTTTAAGTGGCTCAAGAAAAACCCCGAAATAGCCACCAATCGGCGCGTCAACCTCTTGTTTTTTGGGCAGTTTACGAAGCTCAGTCTTCAGCACTTTCAGGAAGGCATGCGCGAGCTAATGCGCCAAAAAGACTCGCTCTATACCAACATGGTAACCGACGTGTACTACCTCGGCGAAGTGCTCGACCGCAAGTATAAGCTGCTGCGTGTGAGCTACTCTATCTTTATGGTAGGCCTCATCCTGACGTCGCTTTCCTTTGGCATTGTGCTGGCCTATAAGATGTAGCCCTGGCCGGCGCGTCGTACCTTTGGGTACTGGCTGCGTAGTTCAACGGATAGAATAGGCGTTTCCTAAACGCTTGATATGGGTTCGATTCCCGTCGCGGCTACTAGTAGATAAAAGGCAGCGTCCCGGCCCCGCAAAGCGCGGGGCCGGGATTTGCTTACGGAGCCCGCCGTGGCACTTATCCACGCGGGTCCTCGCGCACTGCGGCATTAGGCAATTGTATGCTGGTTAAGTAAAGCCAACAGCTTATCTTAGGCTTGCCAATAAAGTTTATATTCATCGCACTTATAAGTATTTATGAGCTCGCTTTCGCAGCCAGATGGCCCTACCCCCCTGCCCTCCACCGACGTTTCGGCTACGCTGCAGGTAGCGGCGCAGGACATGCAGCGGCAGCGTGCCCAAGGCACTATTGAGCGGTTTTTTCAACAAGCCCCGGCGCCCATTTGCATTCTCGACGGGGCCGACTTTGTGTATGAGTTGATTAACCCCGCTTACCAGCAGCTGTTTCCGGGGCGCCACTTGCTGGGCAAGCCGCTGCTGGCGGCGCTGCCCGAGCTAGCAGGCCAGGCTATCCCTCAGATTTTGAGTGATGTATACCGCACGGGTGAAACGTTTGAGGGCCGCGAGCTGCTGGTGCCGCTGGCCCGCGCCAGCAATGGGCAGGTAGAAGACCTGTACTTTAACTTTACTTACCAGGCCCGCCGCGACGACAACGGCACTATCGATGGAGTCCTTGTTTTTGCAGCCGAGGTAACCGAGCAGGTGCTGGCCCGCCGCAAGGTAGAAGAACTGAACCGCGAGCTAGAAACCCGCGTGGCTGCCCGCACCCAAGAGCTGGAGCAAACCAAGGCCGAAGCCGAAAACCAGCGCCAGCGCCTTCACGATATTCTGATGCAAGCGCCCGCGCTCATTACCTATTTTGAGGGGCCGCAGCACATTTTCCGGCTGGTAAATCCGCTTTACCAGCAGCTAGTGGGCAATCGCCCCATCCTGGGTATGCCCATCAGCGAGGCCATGCCGGAACTGGCTGGTCAGCCCATTTTTGCCCTGCTCGACGAAGTATACCAAACCGGTAAGTCGTACTACGCCAACGAGATGCTGGTGCAGCTCGACCATCAAAATGCGGGTGTGCTGGGCAATAATTACTACAACTTCGTGTACCAAGCCACGCGCAATACGGCGGGCGACATCGACGGCATTCTGGTGTTTGCCTACGAGGTGACGACGCAGGTAGTGGCGCGGCAAAAAATAGAAAAAAGCGAGCAGCAGCTCCAACAGCTTAACCAGCAACTGCTAGCCGTCAATACCGAAGTGTGGGCGGCCAACGCCGAGATTCAGGCCATTAACGAGGCGCTAGCCCACTTGCAGGAGGCAAAGCGCCCGTCGGCTAGCTAAGGGTGCCTTCTCCATTTTTTATCCTTATGTGCGGCCACAGCTGCGCTTGAGTTGCTTTTTACCCAGTGGAACTGAACTCTTTACGTCTGGACATCCAGCAAACCCGCATCAAGCACGTGCTGCTCAAATCGCAGCTACGCTCGATGCTGTACGGAGTGCGGCCGGCCGATGCGGCGTTTTTTGGTACTGGGCAAAACCCCATGGCGCAGTGGTTTGCTACCACCATCAAGGCTAACTATGGCAGCCTGCCGCAGGTGCGCGAGCTCGACAGCCTGCTGAACCGCCTGCTGGCTACCGGCCAAGCGCTGGTGAAAGAGTACCAACGCGGGCAAATGGAAGAGGCGCGCACCGGCATGGGGCAGATAAATACCTATTCTGACCAGTTTGAGCAATTGTTGCAGCAACTAGAGCAGCAGGCCAACTAGCTTAAACACGCCTCAGGTATTACGCGAACGTGTAGCGGAGCGGCAGAAGTAGTAGGATTAGTAACCTGGCTTTTACATTGGCAGCTAGCCAAACAGAGTAGCTTTGCCAGCGTCAGCTTATCCTTTTTCACTACTACCCCCGTTTTATGAATTACTTCCTTCGCCCCTTGGCCGTTGCTTTCGCGGCGGCCCTGCTTGCTACCGGCTGCGCCCGGCAGGAGCTAGCGCCTACCCAGCCCGTGGCGGCAGCTGCCAGCCAGCAGGATGCCGCGGCTACTGGCTTTCCTGAAACCTTTGAAACCGGTACCAAAGCCGCCTACACCAGTGCTACCGTTGCCTTAAGCTCGGGCTCGTGGACGTTCGACGATGCCCTGCTGGGCAACTCGACGGCCGACGTGAAAACGGGTGCGCAGTCGGCGCGCTTGCGCAACAGCGGCAAACTCACCATGAACTTTAGCCTCACGAGCGGGGCGGGGGTAGTAACCATTGCCCACGCCCGCTACGGCACCGACGCGGCCACCACCTGGGAGCTGTGGGCCTCCACCAACGGCGGCTCGTCGTACACCAAAGTGGGAAGCACCATCACGGCTAGCAGCACTACGCTCGCCACGGCTAGCTTCACCGTGAACCTAGCGGGTAGCGTGCGCCTGCAAGTGCGCAAAACCGACGGCACCACCAACCGCCTTAACCTCGACAACCTAACGGTGCAGACCTACGGCGGCGGCACCACGCCGCCCGCTACCACGGGCAAGAAGTTTCTTTTTGACGGCAGCCACGCCGAAACCGCCGGTAACGCTGACTGGATTCCCGACGCTGACAACGGCGTGGTAGCCCGCTTCCCTACCCCCGCCCAAAGCGGCATCACAGCCAGCACCACTGAGGGCTACTGGACGGGCGGCCTCTCGTCGTGGGGCGTGGCCTTGGTGAAGCTCGGCAACACCGTGGAGTCGCTGCCTACGGGCACGGCCATCACCTACGGCAACGCCAGCAACCCCCAAGACCTGAGCAATTACAACGTTTTTGTGGTGGATGAGCCCAACACGCTTTTCACCGCCACCGAAAAAGCGGCCATCGTGAACTTCGTGAAAAACGGCGGCGGCTTGTTCATGATTTCGGACCATACCGTATCGGACCGCAACAACGACGGCCAGGATTCGCCCGCCATCTGGAACGACCTGATGACCAACAACTCGGTGCAGGCCAATCCGTTCGGCTTCAAAATAGACCTGACTAACATCTCCGAAACGAGCATCAACGTGCTCAGCAGCAACACCAACGTGGTATTGCACGGCAGCCAGGGCAACGTTACCCAACTCAAATTCAGCAACGGCGCTACCATTACAACCACCTCCACGGCAGCGCAGCCGCTTATTTGGCAGGGTAGCGCCGCGCAGGGCACCACCAAGGCTATGTGCGCCACCAGCACCTACGGCACGGGCCGCGTATTCGTCATCACCGACTCGTCGCCGGCCGACGATGGCACCGGTGCTAGCGGCGATACCCTCTACCCCGGCTGGACGGAGATTGGCAGCCATGCCCCGCTGCACCTCAACGCCTCGCTCTGGCTGGCCAAGCAGCAGTAGTTCTAAAGGTTAAAAAGAAGATGGGGGGTAGGGAGTGGGCGAACCCGCTTCCTACCCCCCATCTTCTTTTTAACTCTTAATCCAGCGAGTTATTAACCGCGAATCAGAGGCGGAACTGCGCGCCCACTTTGATACCAAAGTTGCGCGGGGCCGGTTCGCCGGAGCTATTGCTTGGGGCGTCGCGGTAGGTGAGGCGGTGAATAAAATCAACCCGCACGAATTTGAAGATATTCTCGATGCCGTAGCCAAGCTCCACGTAGGGCACTTTGTCCAACGTATTAAGCGGCGGCTGGGGGCGGCCCTGCGCATCAAGCGGCTGGCGCTGGTTCATAGCGCTGAGGCCGCCGTAGAGGGCATTGGCCGTGGCTGCCAGGCGCCAGTTGAGCGAGCGCACGGCCGGAATGGCGTTCAGAATAATACCTTCGAAGTGATGGTCGAGGCGCAACGAAACCGAGCGGTCCGTCACGAACTCGAAGTAGTTCATCAGGTTGAAGGCGTTGGCGTTGTAGAACGGCGTTTGGTTGCCGAGCGGAATCTTGAGGAAGAGCGACGGGAGGCGGTCGGGGGTGTAGCTGCCCTCGGCGCGGTAGTTGAGACGGCCAAAGTGCCCAGCCGAAATGCTGTGGTTGATTAGAAAATTATATTTCTGGTACGAAGCCGAACTGCTGGTAAATAAGTCGCGAGCACCCAAAGTGTAGCGAAACGTCAGTACTGGCCACTTTTTGAGGCCAATGGCGCGGCGGCGGTTTTCACTCTGCACCAAGTCCTCGTCGGGAGCGTAGCGCGACTCAAACACTATTTCAGATAGCGTAAGGTCAGGCACGATGCGGTTTTCGCGCACGTACACGAAGTCATTTAAAAAGCGGATATTCTGCTCGCGCACCGTCACGGTTTCGGTGAAGCCGTGGAAGAGGTCGCGTTGCACCGAAAGGGCCATTAAATCGCGCAGGATGGGCCGGCCCTGGATGAATTTGCCCCAGCGCGTAGCCGCCACAAACAGGTTGTTTTCGGCCACCAGAAAGTCGTTGTCGAGCAGCGCGGCCTGCTCCACATCATGCCGATACTCGCCGGTGAAAACCAGCCAGTGCCGGCGGTCGGCGATATAGCTCGACCGGATACCGTATTTAAAGCGGCCATCGCGCGTGCCATAGGCCAGGTAGGCCATCGTCACGGTGTTGCGGCTGATGCTGGGGGTAGTGCGAAAACCTACCCGGAAACGGTTGCCCTCGTAGTCGTTGTGCGAGTAGGTATTGATGATGGGGCCAAACTCGAACTTGCCCACGTGCTTGTAGCCGTTGATGAACAAGTCAACCCAGTCCAGGGTGCTGCGCACGGAGGGCAGCTGCCGGGCCGAATCGAGCACGGCAAACGTCTGCCGCTCGCTGAGGCTCAGCGTATCAGGGCGGTTTTTGTCGAAATATCCTTCTCCTAGCTGCCCGGGCGATACCGTGCTGAGCAAACTGCTGCTGCTGCCATCGGGCTCCAACAAACTCGACACGATGGGCAGGTCGAAGAAGCCACTTTCGTCGTGCGGCTTGTTGCGCACAATGCCCGAGTTGACGGTAGTGAAGCGCACGCGCATGGCGGCCTGCTTCTCGTAGGGGCGCACGCCCAGTACCAGGCGGGTGCGGATGGGTAGGCCGGGCCCATCGGCGGGCGACGTCAGCTCCTGGAAAATCCGCAGGTCGCTCAAGAAGTTAATGTTGGCTTTGTCGCTGGTTATCACATCAATGCGCCGCAGCGCATACTTGTCCTGCGTAATCCAGATGGTACCCGTGAAAGCCAAATCGTGCGGCCGCTTGGGTTTGATGGCAATGCGGTAGCACCAGTCCTTGCCCACAAACAGCGAATCTTGCAGCTCGTAGTCGTAGGTAAGGCGCCCGCCCGCTGAAATAGGCGAGATAAAATCTTTACCCAGAATATTTTGCCAGTTAGGGTAGAAGTCGAAGTTCTGAAAGTTCGACCCCAGCATCTGGCTAAGCACCGAGCCTTCGCGGGGGCCCGCCCCGCGCATTTGCTTGTGCAGAATATCTTCGCGGCGGCGCAGCGGCGGGCCGTACTTCTGGTAGACTTTCGAGCCTACTTCCGAGGCGAAGAGGGGTAGGGGGGCATCGGGGTCGGCGGCGGCGGCGGCTCCCTGGCGCACGGCCAGTGCTCGAATGTCCTTGACCACCTTGCGGTTGGCCATGCTCTTGGGCAGGTCGGCCAGGCTTACTTCAATGCGGTTATACGAGTCGAACTCGGCCGAATTAAGGGCGGCGCGCTCGTTTTCATTCTTGTGCTTTTGCACCTCCCGCAGGATGCGGAAAGCCGGGTTTTCGGGCTGCCGCGAACTCACCACTACTTCGGCTAGGGCTACCCCCCCGCCTTTCTTGAGGCGAAATAAAACGGTTTGCACGGCGGCATTGCTGAGGTGCCGGCGCTGCGTGATGAAGCCCAAGGACGAGGCTGCTAAAGAATCAGGCGAGCCCGTTATCGCCATCTTAAACTTCCCCTCCACATCGGCCGTGATGCCCGTGCTGGTTTTAGGAACAAAAATGGATGCAAATGGAATAGGCTCGCCCGATGCGGCCTCCACTACCTGCCCACTTAGAACGATACGTTGGGCTACTGTTAGCCGGCCATTCAGCAGAAAGGCGAGCAGCAGCAACGGAACGATAAATTTCATAGAATTAATGCGATACGTGCGGGCCTGAGATGGGTAGATATGCTCGCAAGTTACGCAAGGTGTAGCAGGTAGCAAGTAGTTCCAGAGGGGAATTTAGCTGGCACCCTACCCCCGCCCGTCTGAGGCAGCTGTAAAGGAGCCAACCAGCTAGCTATAAGCCCCTAACTAAAAAGCCAGCCGGGCAAACTCCACGTTTTAGTGGAGTGCCGGCTGGCAGTAGTAATCAAAAAATAAACTTACACTTCTACTTTGAGGGTGGCCGGGCGCTCGGTTACTTCAAAGAGCTCGCCGTGGGGCACAATCGTAATTTGGCCATATTCCTGAAGCAGCTGCTTGTAGGCCTCGGCCACCGGGCGCGGCTTACGGTCGAGGTCGAATAGCCCGCAGGCATTGACGTTGCCATTTTTTTGAGCCAAGCCCGTGTCCCAATCGCGCTGGTCGATGAGCGAATACCACGTGAAGCCCAGCACCGGCACGCCTTCCTTGCGCATACGCAGGATGTTGACCCACTGCTTCCAGAGCCAGGTAGGGCCTTGGTCGGCTTCAAACACGTTGGTTTCGGTGTGCATCACTGGCTTTTTATAGCGCTGGTAGTAGTCGAGGGTGATGTTGTACCAACCCAGCACATCCATGCTGGTGACGAGCTCACCGCTAGGCAGCATTATTTTCTCGTTGCGGCCGTAATAGTCGTTGCCCATCACCTGGTATCCGGGCGGCTCGCCAGCCATAAACCAGTCGTACTCCTTGCGAGTCATGCCATTGTCGTACAGGTAATTGAGGACGTCGCCCTCGGGCTGGTGGGCGTACAATAAATCAAGGGAGGTGAAGCGGAGGCGATTTTGCAGCTGCACGGCCTCCGTATGCTCGGCCCGTAGCTCGTGCGTGAACTCGGCCGACTCGCTCTGTACAATCACGCAGTCGGGGCGGTGCTTGGCAATCTTTTGGGTGCCCATAATGCTGGCCGCCACCGTGTGCTTGAGCGCCGTTACGAAGGCTTTGTCCGACTTTAGCTGCTCGTTCCAAAGACCATCCTTAGCGCTCGACTTCGCCGTGACGTAAATCTCGTTCACCGGCGTGTAGTAGCGCACCCAGGGGTAGCGTTTGGCCACCTCCTCGCAATATTCGGCAAAGTAGACCGGCAGTTCGGGGTTCTGAAAATTGCCTAGCCAGTCGGGCACGCCAAAGTGCATTAAATCTAGAATCGGGGTGATGCCGAGGCGTTTTATCTCGGCCATGGCCAAGTCCGCAAATTCCCAGTCGTGCTTGCCAGGGCCTTTCTGAATATTGTAATACGGCAGGCCGTAGCGCAATACCTTCAGGCCCATATCTTTGACAAGGCCTAGGTCTTCTTTATAGCGGTTGTAGTGGTCGCACTCGGCCAGCAGGTCGCGGCGGGTTTTGCCCTGGTCGATGGTCGGGTAGCTGCACTCAATACCAGTGGCAAACATAAAGTTGTTGGGCAGGCCCGTAGGCAGGCCGTTGCCATTGTGCCCGCTAGCCCCGCCAAACTGGTCACCGTCGTAGCCCTTATCGCCGAAGTGCTCCTGAATGTTGGTGAGAAAGGATTTCATATAGAAGTAGTTATCAATGAGCAGTGAACAGTGAGCAACTAGGAAAGGAGCTGTACAATAGCTCGCTGTTCACTGCTCCTTGTCAACCGATTTACTTATCACGCCGGCGCTCACGCTCCAAAAATTTGTCGGCCGTGCGCAAACTCAGCGCCATGATGGTGAGCGCCGGGTTGACGCTCAGGGCGCTGGGAAACGTCGAATTATCGCAGATATACAGGTTGGGCACATCGAAGGCGCGGCCGTCGCGGTCCACCACAGCATCGTCGCCGCTCAGGCCCATACGCGCCGTGCCAATGACGTGTGCGTAGCGCCCAAACGCCCAGATGTCGGTAGCCCCGGCGGCCTCCCAGATGCGGCGCATCGTGCGCTCAGCGTGGGCGTTCATGCGCAGCTCGTTTTCCTGGGCCGTGAAATGCAGGCGCGGCTTTGGCAACTGGCGGCCGTCTAGCTCGTCGCTGATTTCTAAGAAGTTATCGGCGTGCGGCAAGCAGTCGCCCAAGATATTAATACCCGCGATGCGGTTGTACTGCCGCATGTAGTCGCGCAGCGGCTGGCCCCACAGCTTGCGCCCACGGGCCACCTGCCCGGCAAACGTAACGGGCATTACCCCAATGCTTTGCAGTAGGTAGCCGCCCACAAAGTCGGCGTCGGCGGGCCGGTGCGTATCCTGCGAGATGAGGCCGCCCGGAATGCCCTTGTTCGGCCGCACCTCGTCGGCAAATGTGCCCCACACCTGCACGCCCGTGTGGGCCATTAGGTTGCGGCCCACTTGCCCGCTGGTATTGGCCAATTCATTGAGCAGCAGCAAGCGCGGTGTTTCGACCGAGCCCCCGCAGAGAAACAAGTTGCGGCACGGCAGCCGGTGCGGCGTGCCATTTTGGGTGTATACCACGGCCACCACGTAACCCCTGGCATCGCGCTCAATCTCGGTCACGAAGCTATGGGGCCGAATATCAGCTCCGTACTTCACTGCCAGCGGAATATACGTAACGTCCATGCTAGACTTGGCGCCGTTTGAGCAGCCCGCCTGGCAAAAGCCGCGGTTGGTGCACGCCTCGCGCCAGCCTACCCCCTCTTGGTAGTAGCGGCCCGACAGCGCTGCATTAGCGGCGGGCGATGTGCGAATACCTATTTTCTCGGCCCCGCGCAGCATCAGTTGTGCGGCGCTATTGAGCGGCAAGGGGGGTAGGGCATAGCCCTTGGGCCGCGCCGGGCCCCAAGGGTAGGGGGTAGGGCCCGACACGCCCAGAAACTGCTCTACCTCTTCAAAGTACGGGGCGAGGTCGTCGTAAGTCAGCGGCCAGTCCTCACCCTGCCCGAAGTCGCGCTTCAGGTGCAGGTCGTCGGGCAGGGGGCGCGGCGTGTAGGCCGTGTAGTGCAGCGTCGAGCCACCCACGCCGGTGCCCGAGTTGTTTCTACCCATGGCCAGCGGGTCTTTGCCGGCCGCTAGCCGCTCGTCATTCCAAAATAGAAAATCCTGGGCAGCTTCGTCGGTGGCAAAATCCTTTTCGGGGTTGTGCCAGGGGCCAGCTTCTAAGGCTACCACTTTCAGGCCCGCCTGCGCTAAGCGGGCCAACAGGGGTGAGCCCCCCGCCCCCAGGCCAATCACCACGCAGTCAACTGTTTCTGGGGGGGTAGGGGTTGGCTGGGGCTGCGCTAGCGGAGTATCGAGCGGCGCTTGGTCGGCCAGTAGCTCGCGCAGCAAGGGGTCTTGCACGGCGGGTTGGATGGGCGTAAGAATACCTTCTTCGGCGATTTCTTCGTCGGGCATGTGGAAGATTACTAAGTAGTTGCTAGGTAATTACAACGCGGTGGGCACAAGGCTCAGCGCACCGCCACTGGTATCTAGCGGTTGCTCGCGGGGCTCTTTTTCGTTGAGGCCGATTCTGGTCCAGGCAGGCAAGTCGGCGTAGCCGGTGTAGCCAATTTCGTCCTGTGCCCAGGGGTGGGCGTAGTACGTGCTGGTGAGTTCGGCAAGTATTTCCTCAAAAAAGCGGTCGGCGGGCAGCGTCTGCCACACCTCCCCAGGAGGGTTGCCCGAGGCCAGTGCCTCAATCACGGCATCTTGTTTTTCGGGAGCCAGCGTCTCAAAATCAGCTCGAAACAACGCCTGCGCAATTTGTTGAATGCCACCCAGCCCCAGTTTATACGCCTCGCGGTCGGGGGGTAGGGCATCGTAGCGCCAGCCGTCGGCGCGGCCTTCGGCCAGGCGCCGGTCCACGGCAGGGGCAAGCAGAATGGGCACTGGCCGCTCAGGCTGCGGAAAAACCCGGGCCGCTACGGCTTCCAGCAGCCGCAGGGTTTCGGGCGCAAAGAACTGAGGTTCGTAGGCCGGCGCGCGCTCCGCTTCGGCCAAGCGCTGCACCAGCGTCGCCCTAGTCGCCGCCGACAAATGGTCGGTTGGCAATAATTCCTTAAACGTCATAGCTTATTGCGAAAGAAAAAAGACGAGTAGCTGCCTATTAGAATAATAGCAGCTACTCGCCAGCTTTGTTTAAGAAAACGTAAAATCCGTTGGCAGGTTACTCAGCTATTCGTCGCTGCTAAGTTTGCCGCCCGTTACGTGCACCAGTGCGCCGGTCATAAATGAGCCATCTTGCGAGGCCAGCAGCACGTAGGCGGGGGCCAATTCTTCCGGTTGGCCAGGGCGCTTGAGGGCCACCTCGTGGCCAAATTTTTCAATCTCCTTCATCGGCATGGTGCCTACAATGTTGGGCGTCCAGACGGGGCCCGGCACCACGCAATTTACCCGGATGTTGCGCTCGCCCAAATACAGGGCCAGCGACTTGGTGAGGGCATGAATACCCGCTTTGGTGCAGGCATAATCAATAAGAATCGGGATGCCCACGATGCCCACAATACTACCCGTGTTGATGATGCAATCGCCGTCTTGCAGGTGCGGAATAGTGGCCTGCGCCATCCACATATAGCCCATGATATTAGTGTCAAACGCCCGCCGGATTTGAGCCTCCGGAATGTCCTCAAACTTCTCCTGGCTGGCCTGAAACGCAGCATTGTTGACTAGGATATTGAGGCGGCCGTACTCGGCCAGCACCCGCTGCACAGCCACGAAGGCCTGTGCACGGTCGCGCACATCAAGTTGCAGCACCAAGCACTTGCGGTCTTCTAGCTCCACTAGGCGCTTGGTTTCGGCGGCATCTTCTTGGTTTTCATTAAAAAGGATGGCGACATCGGCACCTTCTTTGGCAAATGCGATGGCTACGGCCCGCCCAATGCCCGAGTCGGCTCCCGTGATGAGGGCCACCTTGCCTTCGAGCTTGCCAGCGGCGCGGTAGGCAGCCAAACTCGATTGCGGCTGGAACTTCATATCGGCTTGCTTGGCGGGGTAGGGCAGCTGTTGCGCGTGCTCCTTCATCTCTTTAGCAGTCGGGCGTTTGGGGGGCTTAGAGGCGGTGCTTTTCGAGGTGGGCATACTAAAAAAAGGCTTGTGAAACGGGTAGGCTTACGTAAAACCAAGGCCGCCGTCTACCCACACGCAGGCCCCGCCGCCGCCCACCAGCCGCTAGTACTCGAGCTTATCACTGCCCCTACCCCTCCCCAGCTTGCGCAGGTTCGCAAAAGACGCGCAGCCAGTTCGGAGTAGGCCTAAGCGATTCATTTTATAAAGTATAAGTATATGATGCTAAGTGATATGTGCCCCAGGTAGACTTGTGGTAGTGTGCATATAAAGCAACCTGCCTAGTATTTTGCATGATACTTTAAGCTCGATTATTTATCCTCTTTGTAGAAGTAAAGTTTATGCAGAAATTATTACTTTTTTTATGCAGCATACTGCTGGGTTGTACTTCTGCCAGTTGGGCTACTCCTTTCGCTGGCGACGGGCCACCCCGGCTAAGTGGGCAGTGGCAGGGCCCGCTGAAAGTGCCGGGCGGGGTGCTCACGCTTACCATCACGATTGTGCCACTGAGCAACGGCACGTACTATGCTGCCCTCGACGTGCCGCAGCAGCGCATCAGCCGTATGCCGGTCGATGTGGAGCTGAAAGACGACAACTTGACGCTGCGCATTGAGCAGGCGGGCAGCCACTTCGAAGGCAAGGTGCTGGCCGGCGGCGATAAGCTCAGCGGCACGTGGCAGCAGCCGGGCCTCAGCACTGCGCTAGTGCTCGAGCGGAGCGCAGCCCCGGCCGCTGCCCAAGCTACCAAAAAGCTGCGCCTAACGCCGCCCTACCGCGAATCGGAGGTTACGTTCAGCAACCCCGTGGGCAAGCTCAAGCTCAGCGGCACGCTCACCGTGCCTAGTGGCGAAGGGCCTTTTCCGGCCGTGGCGCTGCTCTCCGATACGGGCCCGCAGGAGCGCGAGGCCGATGTGCAGGGCTACCACATGTTTGGAATGCTGGCCGACTACCTCACCCGCCACGGTATTGCCGTGCTGCGCTTCGACGACCGGGGGGTAGGCAAGTCGGGTGGCGACTATACCCGCGCCACCACTGCCGACTTTGTGACCGATGCCCAGGCGGCGCTGGCCTTCTTGCGCCACACGCCGCTCATTGCCCCGCAGCAAGTAGGCTTAGTAGGCCACGGCGAAGGAGCCAACGTGGCCCTGCTGGCCGCGGCCGAGCTACGAGGTGCGCCCGCCTTCGTAGTATCGCTGGCTGGCAACGGCCAGCCGGGACGCGATGTACTGCGCCGCCAGCAAGGCGAAATTATGCGCCTCATCGGGGCCGATGGCGCCCAAATAAAAGCCGCGCAGAACCTCTACGACCAGCTGGTTGATGCCGTGCGCCAAACGCCCAACACGGCCGCCGCGCGGGCCAAAGTCATTACGCTGCTGCGCAGCAGCAACACGGCCATGGATGAGCCGATGGCCCGCGCCCGCGCCGTGCAGTTGACCTCGCCTTGGTCGCGCTTTTTTCTTGATTTTGACCCCGCCCACCGCTTACCCCAGGTGCAGTGCCCGGTGCTGCTGCTGAGCGGCGCCGCCGACTTGCAGGTGGCCGCCGGGCGCAACATGGGCATCTTGCAGAAGGGCCTGCGCCAAACACCGTTCGGCGTAGAAGCGCATCGCTTGGCAGGCGTCAACCATTGGTTTCAGCCCGACCCAGCGGAGTGGCCCATCGTGGCCGGCGAGCGGCAGCCCGCCTTCTCGCCCGAGGCGCTTAGCGAACTACATCAGTGGCTGCAAGCCCATACCAAGCCCGCTGCGGCCCCCCTACCCGTGACGGTGAAGCGGCCCGCCGCCCGGCCCAAGCCACTGGCGCCTGCCCGCACCCGCGCTCGCAAAGTTGCCGTTAATTAAGCGGGGTTTGTCTTAGTGAAGACTTCTTACCTAACCAGCCGTTGCTGCGAGAGATACTTGGTTGAAGCGTGATAAACTTGGGCAATCACGAGCGCGTGGCCTAGCTGGCAGCAGGTAGGCCACGCACTACTCAACTATTTTGCTTTCACCGAGTTACCAGGCCAGTGTTTCGGTGCCGTGGAAGTACCCACCGGTGGGGCCATCGGCGGGCAGCAGCGCCAGCCGCACGGCCGTCTGGGCGCCTTCGCGCACGTCGAGCGGAGCATTTTCGCCACCCATGTCAGTTTTTACCCACCCAGGATGCGCAGCATTGACCTTGATGTTGGTGGCTGCCAAATGCTGGGCCAGTACCACCGTAAGCATATTGAGCGCAGCTTTCGACGAGGTGTAGCCCGGCGTGGCCCAGCTACCCCCCTCCCCGGCGCTGATGGTAGCCAGCGAACCCAAAATACTGCTTTGGTTGACGATGCGCCCGGCCGGGGCCTGCCGCAGCAGCGGCAGCAGAGCCTGCGTAATCGCATACGGCCCAATAACATTGGCCTCGTAGGTGCGGCGCAGCGTGTCGGGGCTCACGTCGAAGCCTTCGTCGAGCTGCACACCGGCATTGTTGACTACTACATCGAGCCGCCCATAATTGTCCTGCAAAAACTGGGGCAGCGCCGCAATGTCGGCGGCATTAGTCACATCTAGCTCTACGGCGCGGGCGTCGAGGCCCTGGGCACGCAGCTCGGCGGCGGGTGCTTCGGCCTTGCCTTGGCGGGCTCCTAGCACCACAGCCAAGCCCTGCTGGCCCAACTGGCGCGCTATTTCGAGGCCCAGGCCTTTATTGGCCCCCGTGATGAGCGCCACTTTCTTTGCTTGTTTTTCCATGCCAGCTTAAAGCGCTGGAAGCGCCAAAAGTTAAGCCAGCCCTACCCCGGCTTAAAAGTTGAGTCCGCAGTGAAAGCAATGGTGGGCCCGCCCTTGCAGCGGGTAGCGCCGCAGCCGCGACAGCAGCGCCACAAACCAATGAGCCGCGCCGGGCTCGGCGGCCGTATCATACGTCACCTCATCGGAGCCGCAGCGCGGGCAGGGCTCCGTGGCGGCGGTGGGGGTAGGCGCCGCGGGCTCGGCTAGGCCCCCGCGAGTAGCCTGCATCACAGTAGGTTCGCGCAGCACTTCGGTGGCTTGGGCCAAGTCGCGCTGGTAGATGTGCAGCCGCACGCCGCCCGCTACCGGGCTGTACATGCGGTTGAGCGACACCAGGTTTTCGTTGGTGAGGAAGCACGGAATGCCCGCTGCCTCCAGCTTGGTACGGGCCAAGTGGGCCGCCAGCGGCTCGTAGTACGAGTCGAGCACGATAATATTCTCCTGCTTAGGCGTAGTGGCAGACATAAAAAGGGTTGGCTGACGAAAGGGGGGTAGGGCGCAGCATCGGGCCAGTCCCTACCCCTACTAGTTAAACAACGCCCGCTACTTTTTGGTGACAGCCTTAAAATCTTTCGCCATGCGGCTAGCCCGCAAACCCGTGAACTCGGTTTGCCACGCCCGAATGCGTAGCTCGTCGCGGGCCGGCAAGTCGAGGCGAATGCGGGCCAACTGCGCGTTGAGGCGCTGGTAAGTGGCTTGGGCATAATCCCAATCGCGAGCCTGCCAGTTCGCGCGGCGCGCGCGGGTAGCGCGCAGTAGTTGCCCATAAGCCCCCGCAATGGTAGCCGGCGTGAGGCTACTTACCTGGGTGGCGTAGCTGCCCAGCAGCTCCTGGTCCACCGTTTTTTGCTTGCGTACATCGAGCGGCACCGCCCGGCGGGCATGGTTGGCCGAGTCGAAGCGCGCCACTTGCCGGCCCACCCGCTTCAGGGTGCGGCCCGAGTTGCGGGCAGCTGTATCGAGCTTACTCATTTCCTGGCGCACGGCCTCCTGCCGCTCGCGCGGCGTCGAGTCGCAGCTGGTAAGCAGCAAGCTGGCTCCTAGGCACAGGGGTAGGGCGGCCAGCCGCCCCCAAAACGCAGTTTTCATGCTCCAAGCTACGGCCGCGATGCCGCTTGGTTATTGCAGCTTAAAATTTAGGGGCAGCTCGTACTCTACCGCTACGGCGCGCGTGCCGATGCGAGCGGGCACCCACTGGTCGGGCACGGTGCGGGCAATACGCATAGCTTCTTCGTCGCAGCCACCGCCAATGCGCTGCACCAAGTGGTGGCCCGTAGTGTGCCCCAGCGTATCTATAGTAAATGCTACCAGCACTTTACCCTGAATGTTACGCGCCAAGGCTAGCTCGGGGTACACTAGCTTGGCCGTGTAGGTTGCCAGGGCCGCATCGCTGCCAATGAATAGCGGCGGTCGGTCGGGCCGCACGTATTTCCACTGGCCTGGGCCAATCTCGGCGTGGTAGAGCACTTCAGCGCCCGGCCGGAAATAGAGTAGCTGCTTTTGCGCGTGGTCGTAGCGCTGCACTACTACTTTTTCGCCCGAGGGCGTGTAGCCATAATACTCCCAAACTCCAATTTTTTGGTTTTTATCGAGCATGCCGTGCTCGTACTTTGTTTCGCGTAGCTTTTGGGCTTTGGCGGGAGTTATTATAACCAGCCAGCTTGTAGCCAATAACCACGTTACTACCACTAAACGAGTAAAATTTTGCATAATAAAAAGGGTGGGAAAAGATAGTCTGATTGTTTGTTATGTAGGCTAGCTACGGCAAGGCTAAGATACATAGTGGTGCGAAATTGTGCTAAAAAAGCGGTTGGAAATGGACACCAAAAAGCCCTGTCAGCAACGAGGCTAACAGGGCTTTCTTTAAGAATTGCGCAAAGCGCAATATTTAGGGCATCAGCACTTTATTCACTACGTGAATAACGCCATTGCTCTGGATTACGTCGGCGATAGTAACGGTCGAAATGCCGCCTTTCTCGTCTTTCAGCTCAATAGTCTTGCCTTTCATCATGGCCGTGAGGGTGCCGCCGCTCACCGTTTTGAGGGTGGCTTTGCCGTTGCCAGCCTTGATGGCCTTCATGAGGTCAGCCGACGTCATTTTGCCAGCTACCACGTGGTAGGTCAGGATTTTGGTAAGCGTTTCTTTGTTTTCGGGCTTCACCAAGGTTTCTACCGTGCCGGCGGGTAGGGCGGCAAATGCCTCGTTGGTAGGGGCAAATACAGTGAAAGGGCCGGGGCCCGACAGGGTTTCTACGAGGCCAGCTGCCTTCACGGCGGCTACCAGCGTGGTGTGGTCCTTCGAGTTAACGGCGTTCTCGACGATGTTTTTCGTGGGGTACATGGGCGCCCCGCCAACCATTACAGTTTTGGCTTTTTGGGCCGAAGCCGACTGGATAGTAGCCGTGCCCAACAGCGCAACCAGGGCGAGCGAGAAAAAGGAAATCTTCATTGGAAAAGGAAAAGAGAAGTGGTAGATGATGACCCACCTACGGCACTTCACTCCCGACTGGATTTGCCTTTTTCAGAAATAAAAGCCCGACGCTTTACCTTAGCTGTTAACCAGCTCGCGGTCAGGCACACTCTGGTCGCGCAGGGTAGCAGTGCCGCGCTCGCGGCGCGTAATACGGGAGTACAAGCTGATTTCCTGGTCGAATAAAAACTGCAAAAACAGGCGCGTATAACTGGTGTGCGCCAGCAGCGGCTCATAGAACTCGGGCGCCACAGCCTTTAGCTTAGGCAAGTTGTTCCACGGAATGCTGGGCATGTCGTGGTGCTCGTTGTGAAAGCCCACGTTGAGGTTCACGCCGTTGAGGCGGCCGTAGTACGAGTACGTTTCCTGTTCGGGGCTCAGCGTGAGGTAGTGCTCCTGAATCCAGCGGGCGCCCAGCGGGTGCAGCCCCACCGAAAACCAGAAGCTGAGAAACAAGTACAGCAGGGCTGTCCAGCCCAGAAAATACACCACGGCCGCGTCAAAAGCCAGCTGGGCCACAATATTGGCCACCACGTAGCGGTCAATGGTCACCACTTCGCGGCAGCGTAGCGTGCGAATGAGCTGAAAAACTGGGAAGAAGAACAGCCACACGGCTTTGCCTAGCGAGTAGTTCTGAATCAGCTTGGCCTCGTACCAGTCGGGCAAGTCGGCATCAAGCTCGTGTACGCCTTGAAATACGTGGTGCTTGATGTGAAAATTCTTGAAGCTGATAGCCGTTGGAAATATCGACGGAAAGTTGGCCAGAATCCCTACCCCCACGTTGGCCCGCAAGGTGCGAAAAATGAGGTTGTGCGCCGCCTCGTGAATCACCACAAACAGCGTGTGCGAGAAAAACGCCCCCACTACATATGCCACCAGCGCCGACCAGTACCAAGCTTGGTGGCGCAGCGCCGTGGCCAAGCCCACCTGGGCCAGTACGCAGCCCAGCCCAATCCAAAATGTGGCAGGCGTGCGAGTCATGAGTTGCTTTACCTCCGGATGCGCCCGAATAATCTGGCGAGTACGCACGCGGTGCGGTTCAGAGGCCGTGGTGACAGTAAAAGAGCTAGGAGCAGCCATAAGGTGGGTAAAAGTGATAACCGACCCGCAGGCCATGAAGTAAGCTCAGCAAAGCTACGCCCGCCCCACACAGTATTGGTCGAGGTTAAGTTCAGTATAGGGGGGTAGAAATAATTTTTTCAGCCTGAAAATGAAGGCTAAACCCCCTTGCAGGTGAAAAAAATGAATGGTTTTCTTGTCTACCCAAAATAGCTGCTTACCTTTGTATCACCATTCGCCGCTAACGCAGCGAACATCTCAAGCGAGAGTAGCTCAGTTGGTAGAGCGCGACCTTGCCAAGGTCGAGGTCGCGAGTTCGAACCTCGTCTCCCGCTCCAAAAACAAAAAAGACGTTGCTAGCTGGCAACGTCTTTTTTGTTTTCCTACCCCCCATGGCCCGCCTCAGTAAAGTGACCGAAGCTGCCCTGGGCACTGCCATAGCCGAGAGCCTAGCTGTAGCGCAGGTGCTGGCCAAGCTGGGCCTAGTGCCTGCAGGCGGCAACTACAAAACGGTGCCGGAAAAAATTAAAATTTACGGCATTGATACCTGCCACTTCATGAGTGCCGCTTGGAACCTGGGCGGTCGCTACCGAGCATTCGGAAAATGTGCACCACTTGCAGAAATTCTGATTGAAAATTCTAGTTATCACTCCACTTACGGACTGAAAAAACGACTTCTCAAAGCGCAGCTGAAGGAGCATTGCTGCGAGGAATACCTTCTACCTGAATGGCAAGGCTTGCCTATTCCGCTCGAGCTTCACCACCGCAACGGAGTTAATAATGACCACCGCTTAGAAAATTTGCAGTTACTTTGTTCCAAATGCCACGCTCAAATTACCTCCTACAGAGGGAAAAATAAACTAAAAGGCTCTGCCAGAGTGGTGTAATGGTAGCCACGAGGGACTTAAAATCCCTTGTCTTCACGGACGTACGGGTTCGAGTCCCGTCTCTGGTACAAAAAACCCCGTTTGCAGGCTGCAAACGGGGTTTTTCTTTTCGGGGTACAGCCTGGGGTATAATGAATTTTGGTGAACTCTGAAGAGGCTGCTGAAAACGATAAATCTTTTGTCTCAGCGTTTGTATCTGAGATACCCAGGTTTTAGTTACCAGCTTATCTTGGTAAATGAGTCGACTTGCTTGCCTACGGGCGGCTCGACCCATTATTTTTTATTCATGAGTCAAGCCACTTTAGCTACTACACAAAATGCTGCGCCAGCAAGGCAGTGACCTTTTCCTTGGTCAGGGGCTTATTGAGAAAACCTGCAATGGGCAACTCCTGAGCGCGGGCCATATCCACGGGATGAAGGGAGGTGGTAAGCATAACAATGACAATGGCTTGCTACTGGGCCAGCGGTAGCTGTGCGTAGGCCTCCAAAAAAGCCAGTTCGTTGAGTACGGGCATGTCCATGCCAAGCAAGATGAGCCGAGGGCACGGCGGTCTAGTTGAGTGTGCGCAGGGCCTGCTCGGTCATAACTAGGCGCGTAGGCAGGAGTTTGTTGAGGGAGTTGATGGGGTCGTCATCGACTAGCAGCACACTACTTAAGGACGGTGTAGCAAACAAGTAGGGCACTTAGGCCGGAAAGGTCACAGTGAAAGTAGCACCCGCATCGACCTGGCTTTGAACAGCAATTGTGCCGCCACCGTTTTCCACGAGGCGCTTGCTGATGTAGAGGCCCACGCCCGTGCCCTCGACGTGGGTGTGCAGGCGTTGGAAGAGGCCAAAAAGTTGGCGCTGCTGTACCTCGCTCATCCCGAGGCCATTATCATGAACGGAGAGCACGACGGCAGACGTCGTTTGCTCGGCGCGTATCAGCACCTGCGGGGGTCGG
This sequence comes from Hymenobacter ginkgonis, assembly GCF_009755225.1. GTDB lineage: Bacteria > Bacteroidota > Bacteroidia > Cytophagales > Hymenobacteraceae > Hymenobacter > Hymenobacter ginkgonis. Next base: position 114,184 of record NZ_WQKZ01000002.1, on the reverse strand, counting down.
TTAGGGGCGCGGTATTTAATCGCATTGCTGAGCAGGTTATAGACGATGCTGCGCAGGTTAGCAGGGGAGAATGATACGACCAGCTCGGCCGGCACCTCAACTGTGAGCTGGGTGTTAGCCGCTACCATATTGGGGGCCAGGTCCAGCCGCACGTTTTCTATTGCTTGCGCCAGCAGCACCGGTTCGGCCGGGCCGGCGTGGGCCAGTTGCAGGCGAGAAATATCGGTGAGTTGGCCGATGGTAAACTGAAAGCGGGTCACGGTCGTGTCGAGCAGGCCCAATAGGTGATTGACCACCTCGTCCTGCTGCACCGCCGGCGGCAGCGTGCTACGCAGGGCCAGCACGATGCTTTCGATGTTGGTAATCGGGGCTTTGAGGTCGTGCGAGGCGGTGTAGACAAACGTGTCCAGGTCTACGTTGGTGCGCATCAAGCGAGTATTGCTCTCGTTGAGTTCCTCATTGGTTGCCATCAATTCTTCGTTGATAGCGGCTAGTTCCTCGTTGAGGGATTGCACTTGCTGGCGGGCGCGCACTTGCTCGGTTTCATCCAGGGCCACGCACATGATATCCGTGAGCTGGCCCTGGGCATCAAACAGGGGCTGATACACGAAGGTAAAGTAACCGGTTTCGCCGGCCTGATGGCGCTTGAGTTTGGCGGGCTGCTCGCGGGCGGTAAAGGGCTGGCCGGTGTGCCAAACCTGGTCCATAAAGGCGGCGTAGCCCTGGCTGGCCAGCTCGGGCATGGCCTCAAAATAGGGCTGGCCTAGCAGCTCATCAGGCGTCCGGCCCAGCACCTCGCTCATGAACGGATTCACCACGTCGAGGATATAGTTTGGGCCATGCAGCACGAAGATGGCCACCGGGGCCTGCTCAAAAATGGCTTGCAACCGCCGCTGCTGGGCTTCGCGCTCGTGCCGGGCCAGCACCTGCTCGGCCACGTTGTAGGCGAAGGTAGAAATGCCTACTATCTCCCCGTTCTCGCGGTAGGGCTGGTAGGTGAAGGTGAAATACATCTGCCGGGGCGGCCCCTGAGGCTGCGCTATGAGCAGCGGCAGTTCGATGCCCTCGTAGGGTTCGCCGGTCTGATACACCCGGTCGAGCAGGGCCACGACGCCGCTGTCTACCGTTTCGGGCAAGGCCTCGGCCACGGGCTGGCCGAGGAGTGGGCGACCAGGGAAAAAGTCACGGTAGGCCTGGTTGGCATACTCGTAGCGGTGCTCCGGGCCGCGCTGGATGCAGATGGCGGCCGGGGTTTGCTCGAACACCTGGTAAAACGATTCGCGCTCGGCAACCTGGCGTTGGGCCGCCGCTAGTACATCCGCTTGCAGCGCCAGGGCGGTTTCAGAGCGCTCGGCCACGCGGGTTTCCAACTCCTGATTTAGCTGCTGTAACTGTCGGCGGGCCAGCACCTGCTCGGTCACGTCATAGGCAAAATCGAGTAGCCCATCTACCACGCCCTGCGCGTTGCGCAAGGGATGCAGGTAGAGATTAAAAAACAGCTGCCTGCGCTCCCCAGTCCCGTCAAAGTCGAACCAGCCTTCCAACTCATGGCCGTAAAAGGGCACCCCACTCTGGTAGACTTGGTCAAACAAGGCCGCGACGCCGAGTCCTACCGATTCCGGCATCGCGTCGCGAAATGGCCGGCCGGCAAAGCTGCGGAGGGGGAATATGTGCTGATAGCGCATATTGACGAACTGATAGGTGTGGGCAGGGCCGTGGTAGACCGCCACCGGGGCGGGCAGTTGCATCAGTACCTCGTGGAAGCGCTGACGCTGTAGCTCGGCCTCAGCGCGGGCAGCCACTTCGGCCGCCTGGGTTTGGCGCAGGGCGTTTTCAGCGCCCGTGCGGGACTGGTCGGCCGTGTCGGTGAAGCTGACCCACAGCCAATCGCCACTGCGGCGGGCCGCGATGTGGAAGTAATTATCGAGCCCGTCGGCCTGGTAGTAAAGCTGAAATTGGTCGGGCTCGCCGGTTTCAAACACCTGCCGGTAAAAAGCAAAGATGCCATTGCCGAAGATAGCGGGAAATAGGGTGCGGGCCGTGCCAACGGGCCGCTCGGGCAGTCCGGTCATGCGCTGAGCGGCGGAGTTAAAATATTCCGGAGCAAAATCGTTCAGCTCGCCGGCCGGACTATAGCAGGGGCGCAGCAGGTTGATGGCTGTCAGCGAGACGGCCAGCAGGTCGTGCAGCAACGGGTCGGGCTCAAAGTAAGGCGTAGCTATAGGGGTAGCAGGAGCAGACATAAGCGACAAAACAGCGCCGCTACCACCAGAAAGAAAGCAGCGGAGTAAAACATGCAGATAAAAAAGTAGAACCGTAACAGGTAGTCACCGGGAAAGATGGCGGGTTAGCAGCTCGTTTGCCTTCGCCAGCATCAAGGGTTTGCTTGACTAAGAAATGAGACGGTAAAGGTCGAGCTAATAGTCGGCGCGCTGGTAACGAAGATGGTAGCCCCGGCGTTTTCCATCAGACGCTTAATCATGTAGAGGCCCACGCCCGTGCCCTTGATATGGGAGGTGCAGCCGCCGAGAGGCTTGAAACAGGCGTTGCCGCTGGTTTCGCTCAGACCCAGGCCATTATCCTGCACGGTCCGGTACAACCGCTGCTGGCTGGCGTTCGGCGCGCACCCAGACTTAGGCCGGGCGAGCCGGGCCGCGCTACTTGAGGGCATTGCTGAGCAGGTTGTAGCCAATGGCGCGCAGATTAGCCAGCGCGAAGCAGACTGACAGGCCTGCCGGGCTAGTGACCTGAAACTGCGCCTAGGCCGCCGTCACGTTGGCCGCCAAATCTTCCAGTATGGCGTTTGTCAGCGGCCTCAGCAGCACGGCCAGCAGCCCTTTCAGAATTAGTAATTGAGGATTTGAAGCCATGGCTGGCCGGGTACACGAAAGTATCCAGGTAGGCGTTGGTGCGCAGCTGCTGGTTGCTCGTGTGCAAGGCCTGATTAGTGCCGGTTAATAAGGTAGGCTGGGGCTAGGTCCGTGAGCGTGCCGCTATCATCGACTGTCGGGGTGTTGTGAGTAACCCTCATCGGCAACATATCCAGCAGCGTGGCCAACAAAGCGGGGCCCGCCGTGAGGGAGAAAAGAGAGCTACTCAAAAGCTCCGATTGGAGCTGTCAGGGCTGGGGCGGCATAGCGGGCGGCGCTTTAAGCCCCAGCAGGCGGTCGGCTAGCACGGCCAGTAGCACCCCGGCCACGGGAGCGGCTACGTACACCCAAGCCACGGCTAGGTGGCCGCTCACAAAGGCGGGAGCCAAGGAACGCGCTGGGTTCATGGAAGCGCCGCAGAGCGGGCCGGCTACCAAGGCTTCGAGCCACACCGTGGCGCTAATGGTGAGGCCCCCTACTAAGCCCTGCTCGTAGAAGCTCGACGTGACTTGTAGAATAACGAGCATCAGCCAGAACGTGAGGCCCACCTCAAGCCAGAAAGCTTGGGTAGCACCGTGGGCCGGTAGCGTGGCGCCCAATGTAGAGCCGCTGGTAGCCAACAACTTCACTAGCAAGCTGCCAGCAAGCGCGCCCGCCAGCTGGGCCGCTATGTAAGGCAGCACCCGCTGGCCCGGAAAGCGCCCCGCCGCCCAAAAACCAATGGTTACGGCGGGGTTAACGTGGGCGCCGCTCACGTGGCCCAGGCCCTGAATCAAAACGAGTACAACCAACCCGAAAGCCGCTGCCACCCCGCCGTGGCCCAAGGCGTGGGTTTGTTCGTCTACCACGGCGGCACCGGTACCGAACAACAAAAGAATAGCCGTGCCCAAGGCTTCGGCCAGCAGGCAATGGCGTAGCGTTCTTATCATCTAAAAAATTTTCGTTCAGTGCCCGATGGGGGGTAGGGGCAAGGCAATGCCGCCGGGTAGCGGGTTGCCCCTACAAAGGCCGCCTGCGGGCGCCTATGCTACCGTGCCGCCGCAACTAGAGCCCGCGCCGGCCGTGCAGCCGTAGCAATGTTGGTTGACGACGATGGTGCGCTCTGCCAGTGCCGCGGCGTCGAAGTCGCGGATGTGCTGGCTGGTGCTGGCCACGTGCAGGTCAAGCATCTGGTTGAAGTCGCAGTCGTAGAGGCCGCCGTCCCAGCCCACCGAGATGGTGTTGCGGCACATCACCCCGGCCGCCGCGGCGGGGTTGAAGGCCGTGACGAGCTTTTCGAGGTAGCCCGCGTAGTTTTTCGACTCGATGAGAAAATCCAGAAACCGACTCACCGGGATGTTGGTGATAGCGAACAACTCGTTGAACACGATGCTAAAGTCCTTGGCGAGCGCCTGCTTAAACTGCCGTTGCAAGGCCGCCTGCGGGCCGGGCATGAAAGCGCCGGCTGGGTTATACACCAAGTTCAGCACCAGGCCGCTACCCTCTTGGCCATAGCCCACGGCATTCAGCATGCGCAGGGCCTTAATGGAATCGTCGAACACGCCGGCGCCGCGCTGGCGGTCCGTTTTATCGGCGCTATAAAAAGGTAGCGAGCTGACGACCTCTACCCCGTGCTTCTTGAAAAACTCGGGTAAATCGTGGTACTTCTTGTTGGCTACGATGATGGTCAGGTTGCAGCGCACTAGCACCTTGCGGCCCAACTTGCTGATTTCTTCCACAAACCACCGAAAGTTGGGGTTCATTTCCGGCGCGCCGCCGGTAAGGTCCACGGTCGGAATGTCGGTCTGAGCCAGCGCGTTGAGGCAGAGTTGCATCGTTTCGCGGGTCATGATTTCTTGGCGGTCGGGGCCGGCATCGACGTGGCAGTGCCGGCACACCTGGTTGCACATCTTGCCCACGTTGATTTGCAGCACCGCCGGCGCTACCGGCCGCAGTGGAAACAGCCCCACCTCGCGCATCTTCTGGTGAAAGGGCGGCAGGTGTAGCACCTCTACCACTTCTTGGCGCAGCACCGTAAGCTGAAAAGCCGAGCTGGCCAGCTGATGGCCAGTGGCCTTGAGAGATTTTATCATGGCAGAAAATAATGCGGACCCACAGCGTTTGTGCTACTCTTTTACATGGATAACTCCTTGACCTTGTTCATCATCTGCACGCCGTGCACCAGGGTAGCCCCGCCGCGAATGGCGGCCGCTACGTGCACGGCCTCCATCATTTCCTGCTCGGTGCAGCCCTTTTCAAGGGTGTCGGCGGTGTAGGCGTCGATGCAATACGGGCACGGCACGGCGTGGGCCACGGCCAAGGCAATGAGCGACTTCTCGCGGGCCGTGAGGGCGCCCTCGGCAAATACGGCGCCGTAGTACGCAAAAAACCGGTCGGCAAATTCTTTCTGAAACTCGCCAATAGTGCCGAATTTCTTGAGGTCCGCAGGGTCGTAGTAGGTTTCCATCTAAATAGGGGGTAGTAAACGTAGAGAAGGCCAGGGGCCAGCCGGCAGCGCCAGCCGAAGTACTGCAAGATACTACCAGCCAGCGGCGCTTGACTGGGCGCACTGCGCGGGCCGTACCCGGCGCCCGGCGGCCCTGCCAGCAGCTGCATAAACAACTTCCTAGTCGATAAAACCAACCCTATGAGCTACTTAGAAACCACAGTCGATGTATATCGCCAGGCGGCCCAGGTGCCGCAAGTAGGCCTGTGCTGCACCACCAACCCCGTGTGGCAGCTGCCCGGCCTCCGCATTCCGCCCCGGATGCTGGCCATGAACTACGGCTGTGGCAGCACCGTGAACCCGCGCGACCTTACCAACAGCCCCTCCGTGCTGTATGTGGGGGTAGGCGGCGGCATGGAGCTCCTGCAATTTGCCTATTTCAGCCGCCGGCCGGGCGCTGTGATTGGGGTAGATGTGGTAAGCGAAATGCTTGATGCCGCCCGCGCCAATATGCAAGAGGCGGAACGTGAGAATGAGTGGTTTAAAAGCGAATTTGTGGACCTGCGCGCCGGCGACGCCCTGCACCTGCCCGTGGCAGACGAGAGTGTGGACGTAGCGGCCCAAAACTGCCTGTTCAATATCTTTAAGCTCGACGACCTGCGCCGCGCCCTCCAAGAAACCTACCGTGTGCTCAAGCCCCACGGCCGCCTCGTGCTCTCGGACCCTACCTGCGAGCAGCCCATGAGCGCCGCGCTGCGCGCCGACGAGCGCCTGCGGGCCCTCTGCCTCACCGGCTCCCTACCCCTGCAAGAATACCTGAACCTGATAACCGAAGTGGGCTTCGGTACCGTGGAAGTGCGCGCCAAGCGCGCCTACCGCGTACTCTCGCCCCAGCACTACGCCACCCCCGAGCTGCTTTATATCGAGAGCGTGGAGGTGTGCGCCATCAAAGACCCCATGCCGGCCGATGGGCCCTGTATTTTCACGGGCCGCACGGCTATTTACTATGGGCAGGATGACTATTTTGATGACCAAAAAGGACACGTGCTGCTGCAAAACCAGCCCCTGGCAGTGTGCGATAAAACCGCCGGCGCCCTGGCTGCCCTAGGCCGCGACGACGTATTTATTTCGCCCCCCACGTACCACTACGACGGCGGCGGTTGCTGCTAAAAAGGCTCCTCGCGGGCAAGCTCCCCTACCCCCCTTGCCTTTCAGAAACAGCCAAAACGCGCGGGGCACTGCCAAACGGGTTGGCCCACGCCACACTGCTAGCGCCCGCGCCAAGTAGCAAGGTCCTGGGCCGAGTCTACATCGTGCAAGGTAAGGAGCTGCGCCACGCGCAAGCCCAGCCGGGCCGCGTCGGCGAGGGTAGCAGGCAGTACGGTGGCAGTGCTCCAGTCTTTATGCTCGAATAAAGCTGGGTGCAACTTGTTCATTCCTAATAAGTAATAGCCACCGTCGTTGGCAGGGCCCAGCACCAACTCATGCGTGTGCAACTGGGCGAAAGCCTGCTGCAGCAGGTCGGCGCTCAAGCCCGGGCAGTCGGTGCCAATGATGACCACTCGCGCCGCGCCGCCCGCAAAAGCCTCCGCAAAGGCGTGGGCCATGCGCGCGCCAAGCGAGTTGGCGGCCGGCTGCACGCGCCAAGGTAGGCCGGGCCATTCGGGCCGGGGCCGGGTAGGGTCGGCGAGGGGGGTAGGGGCCTCGGCCAGCCACACGGTGGCCGGCACCTGGGCCCCGGCCACGGCGGCGGCCGTGAGGGTTAGTAGTTCGTGGTACACGGCCAGGGCAGCTTCGGCCCCAATGCCGGCCGCCAGGCGGGTTTTGACACGGCCCAGCACGGGCTCGCGGGCGAAGATGAGCAGGTGGTTTGGGTGGTTGGGCGGCGAGGGCATGCGTAGGCAGAGAGGTAGCGCGTGAGGAGCCAGCCAAGCTACGGCAGACATTCTAAAGCAACTAGCGGCACCTTGCTACAGCTTGCCCTGGCGGATTAGCCGCCGGTATAGCCGCACGATAGTGGCCTGCGAAACTCCTACTTTATACAGCAGCACAACCAGCGTAAAAATGCCTTGCAGCCGAAACACGCCGTTGACCAGGTACTTGCGCGCCGATGTGGTAACGGCCCGCGGCAGCAGCCGAAACGGCGCCTGTGCCCGCAAGCGGCTCACAATTTCCTGGTCTTCCATCACCAGCAGGTCTTCGCGGTAGCCGCCGATTTGCGCAAACAACTCGCGCCGCACAAACAGGCTTTGGTCGCCGAAGCGCACCACGGTAAACGGCAGGCGCGTGCACCACGCGCTAAACCGCAAAAACCAGTGCCCGTGGTCGAAGGCCAGCCGGTAGCAGCCGCTGCCGCAGCCCTCGGCCACGGCGCGGCGCAGGTCGGCCAGAAAGCCCGCTGGGGGGTAGGAGTCAGCGTGCAAAAAGTACAGCAGCGCGCCCCGCGCCTGGCTGGCGCCGTAGTTGAGCTGCGCCGCCCGGCCCTTGCAGGGGCAGCGCAGCACCGTGGCGCCCAGCTGCCGGGCCAGGCAGCGGGTGCCGTCGGTGCTGCCTCCATCGGCCACAATTATTTCTGGGGCTGGCTCGCCGGCTGTGGCTTGCTGCAAATAGGCCAGCAAGTCGCCGATGCCCGCCTCGTTGTAGGTAGGAATGATGATACTTACCAACGGCGCTGGCGATGAGCTGACGACGGGGGGTGGCGGAGAAGAAGACGAAGGCAAAGCAGGCATAAACTAACCAAGGCGCGCCGCCTCGTTTGGGCCTGTGCTGCGCTGGCCTAGGCGTACGCTCCCGCGCCTAGGGCGTTGCTGGGGGGCGGTGTGGGTGCTTGCTGGCTAAACAGTTACTTGCAGCAAAGGCTCTAACACCGCCCACACATTGGCCGCCAGCAGGCGCTGGCCCGCGGCGTTGGGGTGCACGCGGTCGGCTAGGTTCAGGGTGGGGCGGCCGAGCACGCCGGCTAGTAAAGAGGGCACGAAGGCTACCCCCTCGGCCTGGGCCAAGGCCGCGAACAAAGCGCTAAAATCCTGCGCATAACGGCTCAAACCTGGCAGCCCCAGCGGCCCCAGGTCGAAGGGAAACTCCAGGCCCGCCAGCACCAACTGCGCCGCCGGAAACTGCCGCCGCACCTCGGCCAAAATAAAGCTCAGGTTGGCCACCGTTTCGCGCACCGCAATGCCGCGCAGGCCATCGTTGGCGCCCAAGGCCAGCACAAACACATCGGGTGCCTGGCGGGCCAGCACGGAGGCTAGCCGCTGGCGGCCGCCAGCGCTGGTTTCGCCGCTGACGCCGTAGTTGAAGGCGCGGTAGGGGAGGCCCGCGGCAGTGAGTTTCTCTTGAATGCGGGCCGGAAAGCTGTCGCCAGCGGGTAAGCCATAGCCGGCCGTGAGGCTATCGCCGAAGAAAATAATATTTTTCATAAAAGGCTACCCCGCCACTCGGCCTCGGCAGGCCAGCAACGGGGCAGTGCAAAAAGTCAGTACTAGAAAATGAATGCTTGGGCCAAGCATGTGGTGGCCCAGCGCGCCTGGGGCGGCGCCCCAGCCCCATTACTACTACAAAAAAACGGGGCAGAAAATTTCGACCACTGCCGCGTGAGCTACCACAAAAAACGAGGGGTAGGGCCGCGCCCAACTGCTTAAAAGGGCAGCAAACTCAGCACGAAGAAAAACAGCAGCTGCACCAAGTACACGAAGGGTACCAGCGCGTTGCGCTTCGGAAACATGGCGTGTGCAAACAGCAGTTGCAACAGCAGCGAGAGTAGAAACCAATCGCGGAAGTTGCGCATCGGTACCAGTTCACCGGTCCAGTGCCAGAAGTCGTAGCGCCCGGCCACTGGCTCTAGGCACAGGTCGAAGCCCACCATAAGCACGGCGCCTACCAGCACCCGCAGCCACCACGCCACGGGCAAGTAGGCCGCCAGCGTGCCCGCTAAGCACGTTACCACCACCCAGTTGAGGCCAATGAGCCAGGGCGTGCCCATGTACTGCGGCCCCAAGGTGGCGCCGTAGGTGTAGTGCCCAAACAAGATGCCCGTGTTGGTGCCCACTATTTCGGCCACCATGCCCAGCATAAAAGCCTGAAACACAAACAGCCAGAAAGCCATATTACGTCCCTGCTGAAACGCAGCTAGCAGGGCCGCCGTGAGCAGCAGCGTCAGCGGAGTATACTTGAGGTAGAAGGCCTTATCTCGGCTAAAAGCCAGCCCCACGAAGCCCGTGAGGTGAAACAGCAATACCAGCCCTTGCGCGAGGCGCAGCCGCGTGGTAGAAGCGGCCGCCGACGCGGGTGAATTTGAAAACTCCATGAATGAAATAATTAAAAACTAGGAAGTAAAAAAATCATGAACTACCCACTGGTAGCCAGTTGCTTACTGCATGATTCCTGCTTCACCATTTTTAATTTAAAATAAGCTCGGCGACAATTTTGGCCGAAAGTAAACACAGCGGAATGCCGCCGCCCGGATGCACCGAGCCGCCGCAAAAGTACAGCCCATCGAGCCGGCCCGAAAAGTTGGGGTGCCGCAAAAAAGCCGCCAGCGCATTGTTGCTGGAGCTGCCGTACAAAGCACCCCCAAACGACGACGTATCGGCCGCGATGCCGGGCGGCGTCCACGTTTTTTCGGCCCGGATAAGCGGCTCCAGCTCTACGCCCAGCGCGCGGCTGAGCTTGGCCAGCACCACGCGGCGCGTTTGGGCGGTGAGGGCGGCCCAGTCCTGGCCTTCGTCGTGGGGTACGTTCACCATCACAAACCAGTTTTCGTGGCCAGCGGGGGCGTCGGTGAGCGTTTTTTTGGAGGTGATGTTGACGTACACCGTCACGTCGTCGGCCACGGTTTTCTGCTGAAAAATGGCGTCGAATTCAGCCTTATAATCAGCCGAGAAAAAGATGTTGTGCACATCTAATTCGGGAAACGAACGCCCTACCCCCCAATAAAAAATAAGGGCCGACGACGAGCGCGGTTGGGCCAGCGTGCGCTCGGGCGCGGGCTGGCTGGGCAGTAAGCGGCGATAGGTGGGCACCACGTCCATGTTGCTCACCACCAGCCCAAAGTCGTAAATATCCTGGTCGGTGCGCACGCCCGTAACGAGCGTGCCGGCGGTCAGAATCTCGCGCACGGGCTCGCCGAAGCGAAATTTCACCCCAAACTCTTCGGCCAAACGGTGCAGGCTCTGGGCAATGGCATAGATGCCCCCCTCGGGGTAAAACGCGCCAATGCCGTGCTCCAAATGCGGAATGAGCGAGAGCGTGGCCGGCGCCTGGTACGGGTCGGAGCCGTTGTAAGTCGCGTAGCGGTCAAATAATTGCACCAGGCGCGGGTCGCGCCCAAAGGCGCTTTCGTGGCGCGCGTGCATGGTGCCCGTGAGCCCGAGGGAGGGTAGGGCGGCCACGGCTTTCAGGGTTTCAGGGCTGAGATAGGTGCCGGCCTTGTGCAGTGACTTGTGCAGGAAAGTGCCCGCTGTGGCGTCGTAGGCCCGGCCGCTGCGTGCCAAAAACTGCGCTACATCGCCCGCCGGCACGCCCAGCTTTTGCTCGACCTCGGCAGCAAACTTGTCCGCGTCGGCCCAGGCCGTGAGGCGCGTGCCATCGGCAAAAAAATAGTTCGTAATCGGGTCGAGGCGCTCGTAGCGGAAATAATCGGCCGGCGCGCGGTGGGCCAGCCGAAAAATATCGTCCACCAACTGCGGCAGCGTAAACAGCGACGGGCCCGCGTCGAAACGGTACGCGCCCGCCGCACCCGGCAGGTCAAATTGGTGCATCTTGCCCCCAAACGAGGCGCTGGCCTCGAACACCGTGACGGGGTGCCCAGCTACGGCCAGCCGCACGGCCGCCGCCAGCCCGGCCACGCCCGCCCCCACTACGGCTACTGGCTGCCGCGAAGGCGGCAATTTCTTTTTCTTAAACACTACGCTGCTAACCACCGCGGCCGGGTGATAAGTTTGGCCGCTACTGGCGAAAATACGGGCGCGGTAGCCCCGATGCTGCGAAGCCGCGTTTGGCCCGCTCACGAAACAGCGCCTGCGCCTACTCGTGGCGGCCGCGCTACCTTCGCGGCGGTTTATTGCTGCTACGATTTTACAAAATCAACCAGCGGACGGTTTTCGGCGCTTCCTTAGCAAGAAGGCCGAAATGAAAAGGGAAGCGGGTGAAACTCCCGCACAGACGCGCTACTGTAAGTACCCACCCAGTGCCACCCCGCAAGTTTCCATTGGCCTCGGCCGAGAAGGAGGGGGTAAGCATGGTACAAAGTCAGGAGACCTGCCGGCCGCTAATTGATGCTTCCTCCGCGCTTTGAGGCTTGGCATTGGGTTTGGCACGCGTGGCTGGTTGCTGCCTAGCGCAGTGGCTGGTGCTGGCGTAGCTGGGTCTGAGTGAAGGCTTTATAGGGCGGGGAAGTGCAAGAAATAGGGCGCCGTAAGCCGGTATTTTCAATAATCCCTACCCCCCATGCTAGCCCTCGCCGACCAGATTGCCCGCGCCGAAACGCGCATCTTTAAAGCCGTTTTTCCCAACACGACCAACCACTACGACACGCTGTTTGGCGGGGCCACGCTCATGCTGATGGACGAGGTGGCCTTCATCACGGCCACCCGGTTTTCGCGCCTCAAAATGGTGACGGTTTCCTCCGATAAAGTCGATTTTACGCACCCCATTCCCGGTGGCACGCTGGTCGAACTCATTGGCAATGTGGTGCATGTGGGCCGAACCAGCCTGCAAGTGCGCGTCGAGCTATACGTAGAGCAGATGTACGCCGAAGGCCGCCTACTGGCCGTTACGGGCTCCTTCACGTTCGTGGCCGTGGACGACCACCGCCGCCCTACCCCCCTGCGCCCGAGTGAAGTGTAATGATAATTAAAAGAACGTCCTGCTGAGCTTGTCGAAGCATCTTTACCGCTTCATTCAGCGAGGCGGTAGAGAGGCTTCGGCAAGCTCAGCAGGACGTTCTTTTAATCTATGACTGGTTATTCCACGGCCAGCACCAGGCCCTTCAAATACGCGCCTTCGGGGTGAAACAAGCTCACTGGGTGGTCGGCGGGTTGGGTGAGGCGGTGCAGGATGCGCGCCGGCCGCCCAGCTTCGATGGCTGCTGCCAGCACGGCGCCTTCAAATAGCTCGGGGCTAACTACTTGCGAGCACGAAAAAGTAAATAGCAGTCCGCCCGGCGCGAGGTGCGCGATGCCGGCCGCGTTCAGGCGCTTGTAACCCATGAGGGCGGCGTGGCGGGCGCTGAGGTGCTTGGCAAAAGCGGGCGGGTCGAGCACGAGCAAATCGTACTCGGCCGAGTGGCTTTTGAGAAACGTGAGCACGTCGTCGGGGTAGGCGGCGTGGCGGTCGGCGTGGCTAGACAGCTCGGCGTTGCGCTCGGTAAGGGCGATGGCCTTTTTACTGCTATCGACGGAATGCACCAACTCGGCGCCCGCTTCGAGGGCGTACACCGAGAAGCCGCCGGTGTAGCAAAACGTGTTGAGCACCCGGCGGCCCGGCGAGTAGCGCGCTAGCAGGGCGCGGTTATCGCGTTGGTCGATGAAAAAGCCCGTCTTCTGGCCCGTCTCCCAATCGACGGCAAACTGGTGGCCGTTCTCATGCACGAGGTGCTCGTGGCCGGTGCTTTCGCCGAAGAGGTAGCCATTTTTGCCCTCGCCCACGGCGTGGCCGGGCGTAGTTTCGGCGCTCTTGTCGTAGATGGCACGTAGCTTGTCGCCAAACACAACTTGCAGGGCACTAGCTATTTCGGGGCGAGCGCGGTACATGCCCACGCTATGCGCCTGCACCACGGCCACATCGCCATATACGTCGATGATGAGGCCGGGCAGGCCGTCGCCCTCGGCGTGCACCAACCGAAAAACATTGGTATCGGCCGTGCCCGTTAGGGCCAGGCGCTGGCGCAGGGCGTAGGCATTAGCCAGGCGCTTCACCCAAAAATCGGGGGTAGGCAGCTCGGCTTCGGGGCCAAAATCCAGCATCCGCACCGCGATGGAGCCGCTGCCCGAGTAGTGCCCTACCCCCAGCAATTCGCCCGACTGGGTTTCGACGCGCACAGCGGCCCCCTCGGCGGGCTCGCCCTGCACGCGGGCAATGGCGCCCGAAAATACCCAGGGGTGGCGGCGGCGTAGCGAGTGGTCTTTTCCGTTTTTGAGGACGATGGTAGCGGGCATATAGAAGGCACTTAGTAGGTAAGTACCTACAAAGGTCGTCATGCTGACCGCAGGGAAGCATCTTGCCCGCCTCAGTGGACGAAACGGGCGAGGGGCTGCTCTGCATTCAGCATGACGACTTTTTTTATTTGAACCACCGCCGGTACACCGGACCGCGCAAGCTGAATTGCGCCCACATAGCGGGCCAAATAAGAAGGTCGAGCCAGCGGCGGCCGGTGCCAAAGGTGATGTCTTCGACGATGACGCTGCCACCGCCCGGCGCGGGCTCGATGAGGTGGCGATGCCGCCACTGGCGCAGCGGCGCGGGCAGTATTTGGCCTTCGTCTACGAAGTAATGGGTGCCGTCGGGTCGGGCGCCGTAGTCGGTGATGAGGGAGGTCCAGCGCCAGCGCTTAGGGCCCACTTGCAACTCGATGATGACGGTGTCGCCGGTAGTATTGCCGTCGTAGCGAATAAGATGGAACGTTGGAAAAGGCGGCGCCAGCGCCACAAACAGCTCGCGGGTGAAGCCGGCCAAGACCTTGGCGGGCGGCGCGCCCACCGGAAAGCGAAGCAAAAGGTGCATAGGCCAGGGAAATTTACGTATAGGTTTCACCTCTAACTTGCCATAATTCTAACTTGTTGCGGCGCAGGCCTGCGCCCACGCCCCCGCTGCTATGGCCGACGAAGCAACCCCGGTCGATTTTTTGCCCAACCTACCCCCCCGCACCGAGCTCGAGCAGCTAACTGCTGCGTACGAGGCGGGCCTCCTTACCCCGGCGCTATTTGCCCTGGCCAAGGAAAAGCTGCTGCACCCCGATGCGCCCGCGCCGGTGGCCCCACCAACCAGCCTGCTGCCTACCCCCCCCGCCGTGGCGGAGGGCGACGCCACGCCGCTGGAATTACCGCCGCTTACTTCCTTCTTTACCGAGACGCCGCCCGCCCCGCCTACCCCTGTTGTTGCGCCTACCCCGGTGGCGCCGGTGCCGCCCGCCGCGGCAGTACCACCGCCTACCCCGCCGCCAGCCGCCCCCGACGCCAGCTACTTGTTTGGTAAAAAGATTGAGCTGGAGCCGGTGGCGCCCACCTTTTTGCCGCCCGCCGCGCCCACGCCAATCGTTAGCCAGTCTGCCGAAGCGATTGATTTTCTGGTCAATTCGGTTCCTGAGCCGCTGCCGCCTGCCAGTCCGCCGCCGCCTAGGCCGGCCGCGGTGCCGCGCGCCGTTGCGCCACCAGCTAGCCCGAGTATACTGCCTAAGGTGCTGCTGGCAGTTGGCATCTTGGGGCTATTGCTGTTGCTATACTGGCAGGTGGTAGGCTCGCACCCCGACGAGCAGCTTACCAGCCCGCGCCCGCCCGCCGCATCGGAAACTTCCACGGCGCCGGTAGCGGCCAAGGCCAAGCCGCGCAGCAAGCGCACAACGAAAACGAGCAAGGCAAAAAAACGCAAGGCTAAGAAAAATACCCAAGCGCTCGTGCCCGCCGACTCGGCGGCGGCTACCCCCGCCCTCCGCGCCAGCGCCCCGAAGCGCAAGCCAGCTAGCTCGCCCAAGGCGGCTGCGCCCGTCGAAGCCGCAGTAGCTTCTGAAGTAATGCCGCGCGCAGTGCCCGCGGCGCCTGAAGCCGGTGATACCGAGCCCATTGTTGCAATACGCACTACCATGGCCGGCTACTACGCCGATATGCTGGCGCCGCCCTTTTCGGCGGCCCAGCACTTTGCGCCGCACGTGCAGCGCCTCTACATTCAGCAAAACCTGACGCCCGCCGACATCGACGCGAGTTTCAACCGCAATTTCTTCCCTGATAACAAGCGGGCAGTGCTCCAGATTGAGCCCGGCACGCTCCGCGTGAGCGCGCCCGCCGCCGATGGCACGCGCATGGCCACATTCGTGGAGGCCAGCCGCGTGTACCATCCTTCGCGCCAGGCCTACCAGCGGCTACGCGCCCAGGTGCGGGCCCGCTTTGATGCTGATTATAAACTCATTTACTTGCGGCAAGAACGGCTCCTGGAAAGCACCGTTGAGCAGTAATCGGGCTTCGGTTTTGCTGGGTAGTTAGCGCCCTAGCGAACCGATTTTAGGCTGAATCTGGATGATGAAGCGGCGGTTCAAATCTTCTTGTGCGCCTTGGTAGCGGCCTACGCCGCCGAAGCCGCTGCCGGCCGGCATTACCTCGTAGCGTGGGGCCGGAAACTCAATGCCCGCTTCGCGCCACAACCGGTACACGGCCAGTGCCCGCAGGTAGCTGATTTGGCGCGTGATGGTGCCATCGAAGTTGCGCGGGTCGTCGTAGGAGTAGCCGCCACTGGGTAGAGAACGGATGAAACGCGCCGTACGCCCTTCGATAACTACCAAATACTGAATGTTATCCTTTGTGCCCAGGGCGCTTAGCTTGTTCAGCATAAAGCGGCCCGCCGCCAGCAGGCGCGGCTTGTCGGCCGCCGGTAGCTCGGAGCTGTTAGCCGCGAAAGAGATATTAAAACTTAACTCGTAGCGCTTGAACTGCTGGTTGTACACGAAGTAGCGCGGGTCTTCGAGGCGTGCCAGCGCCGCGCGTATCTCATCAAGCTTTTTCTTTTCTTTCAGCTGCACTTCGAGCCGGGCCTTGGCTTGCTCCAAGCTGGCTTGCTTATCCTGGAAACGCTTGTAGCTGAGCACAAACAACACCAACATCACCAGGAAGAGGGCCGTCATCAGGTCCACGTAGCTGGGCCAGAAAAAATCTTTGCGGTCCTGGTTCATGCTACTTGGTGCCCACTAGTCGCTGAAACCAGTTGCGTTGCTCCATGCGCTCGAGCACGTTGTTGGTGCGGGTCACCTGGGTAAGGAGTTGCTGTTGCAGCGCCGTATCGGCGGCTAGGCGAGCCTGCATGGCTTGCAGCGCCTGGGCGGTTTGGGCAGCTTGCCGTTCTTGCAAGGCGTTTAGCGCTTTTTGCTGCGCCGGCAGCTCGCTAAACGGACTCATATACTGCACGATGCGGGCGTAAATATTGTCTTGGTTCAGCACCCGGAAATGTTCTTGCCAGATATTTTCGGCCGCCGCGGCTTCCTGCTGAAAGGCGCCCATGCGGGCCCGCATGGTGGCGGCTAGCTGGTGGTACTGCTCGTCGAAAAAGCGCTCGGTTTGGCTGGCAGCCTGGCCCATTGCCTGCTGGTGCTGCTGAAAAAAACGCAGCTGCTCTTGCACTACCCCCTCGTGCTGCTGCACCAGCGCGGGCACTTGGTTGAGGCCTGCCTCGAGGCCGCGCAGGCGCCCGAGCAAGTCGGTGAGGGTAGTGCCTACGGCTTGGCCGTTGCGCAGCATCTCGTTGAGCTCCTGCTGGTAAGTCAAAAAATTCTCGAAGTGGTGGGCACTCTGGGCTACTTTGTCGAATACCCGAATGCTGGCGTCGGCCATTTGGGTATAGCCCACTTTTTGCAGCTCTTGCAGGAAGTCTTTTTGGGTGCTGATGTTCTCATTGAGCGCTTGTACAATAGGACCAAACTCGAAAATCTTGCTTAGAAATTCTTGGTTGAACGCGTCGAGCACCGATTTTAAATTGCCCAAGCTGCCCGCCATATCGGAGTGCAGAATGGGCAGCAACTGCACCTGCAAAAAGGTGTAGTAATCGTTGCGGCGCTGCTCGGCCTGGCGGCGCACGTCCTTATAGGCCGCGTTGCTGCGTAGCGTGAGGCCCAGGCCGCACAAACTGCCGAGCATGGCAATGGTGACGCCCCGCAAAAAAGCCTGAATGGCACCTTCGTCAAATTGCCCGCCGCCCACCAAGCCTAAACTCAGTAGCCCCAAAATGGCACCGCCAAACGTGCCCATGAGCCCGATGTAGAGCGGCGTGGAAATGCCCGATTGCAGGTCGGCATCGAGCGCGGCCACGGCCCGCTCGGTAATGCTGGTGAGGATATTGAAGTCGGCGGTGCCTTTGTTCTTTAGCAAGTACGCATTGGTGTCATTCACAATGCGTTGGAAGGTGTCGCTGGTAGCGGGCGGCGCTTGCAGCAGGTCTACTTGCTGGCCAGTATCGGGGTCGGTGGTGCGGTTGAGACCCAAGGCCGACGCGGGCGGAAACAGCGCCCGGAGGCTGTCGAGCTGCGCCTGGGTTTGCCTGAAAAATCGAAATTGCTGCCACAAAATCAGCGCTACGGCCAGCAACTCCAGCAGCGCAATAAAGATAGTTGGGGAGGTCATTAGGGCAAGTTAACGCGGGGCTAGTAGAAGCTATCCTAAAAAAACGTCATGCTGAACGCAGGGAAGCAGCTCTGCCGCGTCGGTGAACGATGCGGTAGAGCTGCTTCCCTGCGTTCAGCATGACGTACTAAGTGGCTGTATTTTAACTTCTACTCAAATCGAATACGGGCTCGGCGCACGATTTCCCAATCGGCTCCGCGGCGGCGCACCTCGCCAGGCTGCTCCGTGATGATGCGCGTTTCGCCGCCTTGGGGGTAGGCCACGTATTCGCACACCGGCTCCAAGATGTTGCGGTGGTTGCTGATGTGGCTCACCATGTTGCCTACCACCCTAAACTGGCCTTGGTCAGGGGTTTGTTCATTGCATAGCACTTCATAAATGCTGTACGATGCCATTGCATCAGACAGCGTGCGAGCAGCAAAGGTGTTGTTGAATGGCGCTTCATTCACGAATTGCAACCGAACGGCGGGCTCGAGTGGTGCCGCCGCCGGCGTCACGTCGAGCTCAATAGAAGTGCCTGGCTCCACGGCGTCCGGCACGGGTGTTGGTTCTGGGGCCGGTGGGGCCGGCACCGCCGCGGGGGGGGTAGGGGTCGGCGCAGCGCCAGCAATAGAAGCCAGCGACGGCAGCGCCGCGGAGGAGGTTTCGACGGGTGGACGCACGGGTTTGGGGGAGTTAGAGGCGAGCTTTTGCTTAACCGACTGCGCGGGTGCCGGGGGGGTAGGAGCTGGTTTTGGCGCCGGTGCTGGAGTGGAAGCCGCGGGCTTGTCAGCTCGGCCGGCTAGGGCTCTGGCTATCATGGTTTCTACTTCGCGGTGCTGCTCGGGGCTGAGCTCGCGGCTGCCCGAATGGCTACTACGGCCGCTTTCCGAAGTGCTACCCGACGAATGACGACTAGAACGGCTAGTCAGCAGCCTGATAACCCCGGCCAGGCTCAGCCCCGACATGACCAGCGCTACCCACAGCAGGGGGCTGGTCGGTGCCGGCTGGCTGGCCACAGGGGCAGCCGCTGCTGCCGCCGCCATATCCATCACCTGCGACGCGGTTAATTCGCCCGTCGCAGAGGGGGTAGGGGTAGCAGCCGTTTCGCTGCTAGTGCTTTGGGCCAGTGCCATTAGTTGCTTCTCTAGGGCCGCTAGCTTATCACGGCGTTCGCCCTGGCGGCGCACGGCAGTTTTGAGTAAGCTATCGGGTAGGTTAGCCAGCAGCTCGGGGGCGTTCAGCGCCCGCATATTCTGGAATTGCCGCTGTAATACTTTAATATTGGGCGTTTTGCTAGCGGCCGCCGCTTCAGCCACGGCCGCCTGAAGCTTTTGCTCAAACTCACCCAGAGTCTGAGGTTGGCCGAGCGCCGTGTTCAGCTTGGCCACCAGCGGTTTTAAGTTGGGGTCATCGGCATAAACATAGCGCGCGGTGGCGGCCCACATTTGCGCTTGGGCAGTTTCCTGCGCATGTGCGCTACCCCTCGCGGCTAACAGCACCGCGCCTACGGCCGCTATGCGCCGCAACTGGTTCTTATTAAACAGTTTGCGGGGCATAGTATTTTTTGTAAAGCTCCTGCGACAGGCGGAACAGCGCGTCGCGGAAGGCGAAGAAAAACAAGGTTTCGGGCAGCTTGTCTTCGGGGCGGCGGCTGGCCGCTACCAGGGCGTTGTAGCCCGCGTTGAGGCTGTCCTTGAAGCGGCTACCCAAGAAGGATTCGAGCCACTCGGGGTCCATCTCAATGTTGAGCTTACCTAGTAAGTCCTGCACGCCGGGGTCCTCGTTGTGGGTAAGGAAGTGCAGTAGGTTGCGGGCATTGGCGAGCACGGCTTCGCGCAGGTCGCCGGCCTGGGCGAGGGTAGGGCGGGCCGGTGGGGTAGGCTTGGCAGCGGCCGCATCCGAGAGCGTACTGACCTCGGTACCGGGCTCGGTAGGCGAGGCAAATTGCACATCGCCGGGCAGAATGAACGCCATTTTTTCGAGCATTTCGCCCAGTTCCAGGCCTTTTTCGCGGCTGGCCTGGCTCATGGTACGTTGCAGGTCGAGGCCACCTTCGGCTTCCCAGCGCATGGCGCTACCGTTGGCGGTAGCTTCCTTAGCATCCGGCACGAGGGTTAGCTCGAAGTCGTCGGGCACTTGCAGGCCGCTGGCAAATTCGAGCACCCGCTGCGCCAAACGCTTGATAGTCGTGAGATTAGCATTCAAGTCGAGCAAACGCAAATACGTGCTACCCTTGCCGCTGAAGCTGACGTGGCGCGGCAACTGCTTGAGGCCTTTGGCCCGGCACACCTGCCCAATGTGGTACAAGATGGCCGAATAATGCAGCAGTAGCAGCACGCGCATGTGCTTGGCCTCGCGGATGTGCTGGCTGAAGTGCAGCTGCTCGTCGAAGTTGAAGAGCAAGCTAACCAAGTCGGCTGAGCCGACGCGCGGGTTTTTTAGCGCCGATACAAACACGTTGCGCGCCTCGCTGGCTTCGCGGCTGATGGGAGCATTGGCGGTGCGGCCCACGTAGTAGTAGAGCAGGCCATTGTGCTGGCGCTGAGCATCAACGGTGCTCGTGCCGTTATCGCCCCACAGCACATCGCCGGCAAAGCGGAACGAGAACGTGGCCGCCGGTTGCAAGCCTTCGAGCAGCAGCACGTCGGTGGTGCCCCCACCAATGTCGATGTTCACGGCATTGTCCTGCGTGGTGGGCACGATGCGACCGATTTTGCGCAAATACAGGTACGGCGCCAGCGACTCCGGAATCTTGTCGAGCTGCTGGTCGCCGGCCGGGCGGCCAAATACGGTGGCGTATTCCTGCTGCCACACCTGCTCGAAAAAGCTTTGGTCGGCCGCATTCATGCTCACAGGGTACGACCATACAAGGCGCACTTTGCTCAAATCGCCGTTGTTCAACGCCGCTTTGTGCTTGAGCAAGCGCAATAATTCGCGGAAGAAAATTCGCACCCGGCGCTTGCCCGCGCCCACGGTATCGGCTTCCGTATTCCACTTCAGGTTGGTCTGGTAAACGCCATCCTCGGGCTGTGCATACAGGCTGGCGTCGTGGTTGAGGTAGAAGCCGATGTTCAAATCACCGAACAGCAGCGGGTCGCCCTCTGCCGCAAAACGCGGCGTTTCGCACGTCGCGGTGCGGATGGGAAACGAAACCTCCGCGCCCGGCACCCCCATGAAGGAAGGCACAAATTCGCGGTTTTGGGTGAGGGCCGCCGTGTACATGGTGCCCAGGCTGGGCACGCCATAGCGCTGCGGCAGGGGGTAGTCGCCGGGCGGCAAGGGTTTATTAAGCAGCACTACCTGCATCTCGCGCTCGTCGCCGATGCGCAGGGCCTGCGCTACTGCGCCATCGGCGGCCACAGCCACGTGGGTATTGGTGGTGCCAAAGTCCACGGCAAACGTGTACTGGCTGGTGCCCCCCACATCGGTGCGGAGGCGCGGGGCCAGCAGCCCCGTGGCAAAGGCCGCGTACTGGCTGGCCAGCGGCACGGCCACTTCAAGCAGGTCGAAGTGCGTGCCGCGCACTTCGTAATAGGTGCTGGCTGGTGCCCGCGGGCTGCGCGGCTGCCGCGGCCGGGCCACCACGCCGCGCAAGCTGCCGGTGGTGGCCGGCCCAAGCTCTTGCAGGCCAGTACCTTGGTAAGTCAAGAACCGGAGCTGCGCCAGGCTGGCACCCTCGCCCGCGTCTGCCAGCATCACCGAGTAGGCATTGTTGTAGGCTTCGTAAGGCATTGGGAACTTGTAAAACGGAAAAACCCCTATGTTTAAACGGGCGCTGAGGCGGCCGCCGCCGTAGGGCCGGTCAGCGCCAGTGCTGGGGGTAGCAGGTACCGCTTGGTCGGCGGGCGCGCCGGGGGCCGGCAGGGCGTAGCGGCGCTCGTACACCATCGAGCGCTGGCCCGACACCGGGATGGTCAGCTGCACCTGCACGTGGTTGCTGAACACCGTTAGGCGCAGGTAGCGGTCGAGGTCTTCGGGCTGGAAATAGTCGAAGTACATCCGCTTGAGCGGCAGCAGGTAGCGGAAAGGACGGTTATCAAGCGTCTGTCCAGGTTCGGCCTGCACTTGCCCAAAAAAGTAGCGCTCGGTATTCACCGCGAACGGTACTTCTATCAACACGTCTTCGAGGAAGTCGTTGACCGTCAGGTAAGGATACAGCTCGCCGAGGCCCGGCAACTCGCGGGTTTCGAGTTTCTCGTGGCCAGCCGGGGCCTGGTAGCCCACCACGGCCGTGTCGTCGCCGGGCGTGCCACTGAAGTAGTTCGAGCCCTTCAAATCGAGGCCGGGCCGCAACACGAGGGGTAGGCGCGAATGCGCACTTTTCAGGGTCAAGTTGGGCTCAATAAACCAGTCGCTGCTGATGGCCTGCTGCGTGTGCGCCAGCCGCCGCAGCGGAATGCCGCGCACCTGCACCACGTTGCCCTGCTCGTCGGTCAGCTCTTGAAAAGGCGCCCGGAAGGCATCGGCCGTCAGCCCTTGCTGGTCGAGTTGGTTGACTTTGTGCTGGTCTACTGCCCGCAAGTATTTATAGATACTCCCCGCAAAGTTGACGTCGCGCAGCGACCGCTCCGTCGTGAACAACCCGTAGATGTATTCCTGAAACGGCACTGGCCGCGACGTAAGCGGCACCGCCCGATTGTCGAAGTACTGGCCCTCACCATTCTTGCGGGCCACCGGCAGCGCTTGCAGCGCCGGGTGCGCAAACACTAGCGTAAACGGCGAAGTGGCCCCCAGCAAGCGGCGGTCGGAGCCGTTTTTGTGCTCCGCAAAAATCATGAACAAGCTCGCCACATCCTGAAAATGCGGGTCGTCGGCCAGGTATAAATCCAACGTATCACCGAGGAGCTTGGTGCGCGGGTTGCTTTTGAGGGCGGCTAGCTGGTCGGCCCGTTTCCAGGCCACAAAGCGCAGGCGGTAGGTGTCGGTGTCTTTGGCGTAAAAAATGAACTCCAGCAAGTCCCAGCACTGGCTCACCAAGCGGTGGTACATCGAGTTGCCGCTGGGGTTGGCCGCGGCAAACTCGAACGCCGCCGCCAGCAAGTGCAGCTGCCCGAAGGGGGTAGGGATGGCCGTGGCCGTGCGCCGCGCATTGCCGCCCGCCGGGTCAGTAATCTGGTCAATCACGGAGCCTTCCAAGCGATGCGATTCTTGCCAGCCGCGCAGCTGTTCGTTGCCACCAGAGTGCAGGCGAAGGATTTTGCTCATATTATTTACTGGTTATTTCTAATAAATTACCGTTGTCATTCAATAAGAACGTCATGCTGAGCTGGCCGAAGCATCTCGCGTGCAGCAGTAGCGCAATCGTTCAGTGAGGCGAGCGAGATGCTTCCCTTCGCTCAGCATGACGTTCTTAATTAAATGACGTTCATTAACTCAGTGCGACGTATTAAAACCCCGGCACTTTCTCCGTCACTACATCGCGCAGCACGTCGCTAAAAGCTTGGATAAATGCCGTCGGCCCCTCGGCTCCCGTTACGGCGGCAGGAATGGCTTTGTCGAGCTTTACGCGCACAAAGTCGCGGGTAATGCCTTTGTTGAAGAAGCCGGTTTCCGTAAACTGGCCGTTTACCACCTTGTTGAGGTCTTCGGTGGCGGGCAGGGCAAAGGGCGCAAACTGCCGCTCGTTGGAGTTCAACTCGCGCAGCCAGGTTTCGAAGCCAAATTGCGGGTCTTGCAAAAAGCGCTGCAAATCGAGGTAGAAATTCTCCTCGCGCCAGGCGCGGCGCAGCTGCAAGTGGTTGGCGTAGGTGGCCTGCTCGGTATCGGCCAGGTGGTGGCGGCACCACAGCGCCAGCAATTGCAACCGAGTCAGGTCTGGGCCCACTAGGCGGCGGCTCTGGCCGGGGTCCAGAGCTTTGAAATCGACCTGGCGCACGTCCTCCTCCAAGCCATACTCGTAGTGCAACGGCTGGTTATTGAGCAGATAATCCGTGTCTTGGCGCATGAAGTCCAGCACCGACAGCGCACCCACTAGCTCAATAAAGTGGGCATTGTTTTGCTGGGCGCTACCCCCCTCGTGGTTGGCGAGCTGCCCGGTGCTTTGGTCACCGAGGTAGTAAAGGGCATTCAGCTTTTGCAAGTTTTTCTGGTAGTACGCCAGCGCAGCTTTCGTCTTGGTGATGAAGGCGTTGGAATCAATGGCGCTGCCATCATCAGCGAGCAGGTTGAAGTAGGGTAGCACGCTGAGCGCGCCCATCGGGGCATGGTTCAGCAGTTCGGCGCGGGGTAGGGCCGTGCGCGGGTTGCGCAGGTTTTTAAGCAGTAGCGGAAAGCCCGCCGCGCCCGTACCCCCGAAGATGGAGCTGATGAAAAATACCCGGTCGCCCTCGGCAAAGCTGTTGGCGAAAAATTCCATCTCGGGCGAACTCACCAGCTGGTTCAGCACCACGCTGCCCACATTGGGGCTACCCTTAAAACCTACCGTGAGCTTGCTCTGCAAGTTGGCCGGCGTGAAGAGCAAATCGACCAGCAGGCGGCTTTCCACCGGCATGTCATCGTAGTGCAGAAAGTCGCGGTAGCTCTCGTCCATGCCCCCGAAGTTGTACACGAAGGTCTCCTTCACGCGCGCATCGCGGGGCTGGTTTTCGCTGGCCGCCATGCTGGCCAGCGTCTGAATTTCCGTTTGAAAAAAGTCGTTGCTGTCGGGCGTTAGGCGCAATTGCTTGCGGAGGCGCTCGTAGGTTTTGAGCAGCTCCACGGTGCGGGCCATGTCGCCATTTTGCGCATCGGGGTCGATGATAATGGGCACTACCTTGTCGCAGTTCGGTACGCGCACCCCGGCTGCGAGCAGCATCGTGAGGGAGCGAATCACCCGCGAGCCGGTGCCGCCGATGCCGAAGATATATAGTTTAGCCACAGCTTTTAAGGAATTAGTATGAGCAGTGAACAGGGAAGGTTTTTCTCCGCCTGTTGGGTTAGTAGCTACTTAGTTGGGCCAGCGCACGGGGGTAGTGCGGGCGCTTACCGATAAGCTTTTCACCAAAAATGAAAGCAGCACAAAGAACAGCGCCGCCACCAGCGCATTGGTCGCCGTGAAGCCCCAGAGGTAGCGCTTGAGCGTGGCTGCCTCGCCCACGGCCAACTGCTGGCCAGTACTGGCGAGTTGGGCGTTGATATCGGCCGCGGCTTTTTGCCAGGCGATGGTGGCACCCAGCACGGCCGACAGCAGCAATACCACGGCCCAGTGGCTGCTTTTGAAATAAGGCGTGGTCAGCACCCGGTTCAGCACCACGTAAAACAGGAGCGCCAAGGCCAAAGCCAAAAAAAACGTGTAGAGCCCTACCCCCGGGAAAATGCTTTGCCGGTACACCGGAATGAGGCTGGCCGGGTCGGGGTTGCCGAGCACGGCTTGGTAGAGGGTGGTGAACAGTTTTTGGAGCATACAGGTGAGGAAAGAAAAGAAGCGTATATAAAGACGAGCCGGCCAGCGCGGCCGCTAGTCTGGTTTTACCAGCAGCGGCGCATCGAATAGGGGAGCGCTGGCGGCGGGCTGACCCGCAAAAAAATCGGTTACTCCTTGCAGCACCGAACCGAGCAAGAAGGTTTTGGCGCCCTGCTGCATGATGCGGCTGTCGTCGGTAGTCGAATAAGCAGCTACCCAGCTCGGCGTGGCTGGCGCCAGGCGCAAGTGCAGCGTTTGGCTGCTTGGCAACCGCGAGAGCTGTACCTGCGCAAAATGCGAGTACGACTTGCCCGCGGCTGGTACAGCTGGGCCAGTAGTAGCCGCCCAGGTTTTTAGCAGCTTAGCGTCGGTATTGGCCGGGTCGAGTTCGAGCGTTTGGAAGCCCGCCTGCGCCGGCTGGGGTAGGTTTTTTAAGTCAAAGCCAACTACGAACTTCACCGGCTCCTGCGCCGATACGGCCGTGACTTGCACGCCCGGTGGCGGCCCGGCCACCGCAAACCAGCCCCCCTGGCCCTGGTAGCCGGTTACGGCGCCGTAGGTGGGGGTAGGGAATGTGGCGTTAAAGTGCACCTGCGGCTGCCCGGCCAAGCTGCCCAGCACGGTTCGGTTCACCTGCGCTACCAGTGGCGCTGGGCCCAGCACCCACACGTAGTAGGGCAGCTGCTGGCCCGTCAGGGTTTCGGGCGCCGTGCGCCGGCCGGGGTAAAAGCGGCCTCGAAAAGCCGACGTATTGGCAAATACCGACACGGCTAGCTTGCTAGGGTCAGCCACCGATAGGGCGTCTTTTACGTCGGCGCTTACCTTGCCACCCCACACGTTTTTGGTGTTGGCAGGCGCATAAATGAAGTCAGAAACAATGATGCTCACCGTGCCGGGCTGTGCCTGCTGGCGCTGGAGCACCTCGCGCAGCATGGTGGTGAGGTCGCTACCCTTCGCCGCATTGCGGATGCCGCTGCTTACCGTCTGGCTCACATCGGCGTAAGATGCAGGCTGTAATACCTTGCTGCTCTGAGCAGTAGCTTCTTTCACGTAGTAATAACTGGTGCGCACGCCCCGGCCGGTTTGGCCCTCTACTCCCGACAGCAACGCCGTAACCGTGCGCTGAAACTCACTGCCCGCATCGCCCGGCTTATTCACGGGCACAAAGCCATTCATGCCCCCCGACACGTCCACAAACACCTGCACTTGCTTCAAGGCAGACGCCGCGGGCGAGGCGGTAGCGGCTACTGTTTTGGGGGGGGTAGGCGCCTGCTTCTCCGTCTGGCCTTCGCCGGGCGCCGTGCAACCGGAAACAACTAGCAGGCTGGCCGCCAGCCAAGACAGCCCACCTTTCAAATAAACCGACATAGCACGAAAGAAAAGCAACAAAAGGATACGGCCGCAAGATACTGAGTGTGCGCAACGGGAAGCGTAGGCACCGTTAGCTCGGGTGTATGCGACAGAAAGGCCAGTTGGGTTTCGTGCGAGTCGGTGTTTTAATAGGAATAAGCAAAGGTGTAGCGCGGGTAGTACAAGCCAGAATAGGCCTATACTAACCTGCTTTGGCCACAGATTATTGTCCATCGTGGCCAAAGCTGTTTGCTTAGCAAGCAGTTGGTACTCTCCTCAACTAGGCCATTCCCTACCCCAGCAGCTCCTCGATATCGGCCCGCGTCAGCGACTTGATAACCGCTTCATCAGTCGTTATCAGGTCGCTAACCAATTGTAATTTACGGCGTTGCAAAGCCAAGATTTTTTCTTCCACTGTGCCTTGGCTGATGAACTTGTACACAAATACCGGCCGTTGCTGGCCGATGCGGTGCGCACGGTCGATGGCTTGCGCCTCCACTGCTGGGTTCCACCAGGGGTCGAGAATGAAGACGTAATCGGCAGCGGTGAGGTTAAGCCCTACCCCCCCCGCCTTGAGGCTGATGAGGAATATTTGCAGGTCAACATCACTCTGAAAGCGTTCAACTTCGCCTTGGCGGTCGCGGGTATGGCCGTCGAGGTAGGCATAAGCGAGCTGGCGCTCGTCGAGGCCAGCGCGCACCAGCGCCAAGTGTTGCACAAATTGGCTGAACACCAATACCTTGTGCCCTTCAGCTACCACGCTGCGAATCATGCGCAGCACTTCGCGCATTTTGCCCGATTCGCCCTCGTAGCTGTGGTCAGCCAAGTGCGGGTGGTTGGCAATCTGGCGCAGGCGCGTCAGGCCTTGCAGCAACAAAAGCTGGGTGCCGCCAGCAGGGGTAGGAGCGTGTCCTTCGAGGGTTTCGAGGATTTTATTGCGGTAGAAGCTCTTGGTTTCCTCATAAAATTGCGCCTGCTCTTCCGTGAGCGGGCAGTAGCTGAGGTGCTCGGTTTTGGCGGGTAGCTCGCTCGCTACTTGCGCTTTGTGCCGGCGCAGCACAAAGGGCTTAATGAGCGCGTGTAGCTTGCGGGTGCGGCTTTCATCCTGGTTTTTCTCAATGGGCTTCACGAATTCCTTGCGAAAAAACGCCTGCGTGCCCAGCAAGCCCGGATTGATAAACGTCATCTGCGACCACAAATCCATGGTGCTATTCTCGACTGGCGTGCCCGTGAGAATGAGCCGGTGCCGAGCTCGCAGCTGGCGCACCGACTGCGCGGTGGTCGAACTAGGGTTTTTGATAGCCTGCGATTCGTCCAGAATTACGTAGTCGAACTGATAGCTGGCCAGCAATTCCGTGTCGAGGCGCACAATGCCGTAGCTGGTCAGCACGATGTCGTAGTCGGCAAACTGTGCCACGTTCTTGTCGCGGTAGGTGCCAGTATAGGCCAGCAGCCGCAGGCTGGGTGTGAACTTGCGCGCCTCTGCTATCCAGTTGTAAACTAGGGAGGTAGGGAGCACGAGTAGCGAAGCTGAGCCGTTGCTGGCGCCGCTTTCCTGGCGTTCGAGCAGCATCACCAGCGTTTGCACGCTCTTGCCAAGGCCCATGTCATCGGCCAGGCAGCCGCCCAGGTGGTAGTCTTGCACAAAGCGCAGCCAGTTGTAGCCCGCCTGCTGGTACGGCCGCAACGTGCCCCGAAAACCGACGGGTAGGGGCCGGTCTTCCACGGCCGCAAAATCGCGTAGCTTTTCTAAGCGGTGCGTGAGGGTAACGGTGGCTAGGTTATCGTTCTCTAAATCAGTGATTAGTGACAGGTGGTGGCGCCGCAGCGACAGCGGCTGGCCCTCGGTTTCTTCGGCAAAGGCAAAAAGCTCGAGGTAGTCCGTAAACCACTCGTCGGGGATGAAGGCGACCTGGCCGTTGGGCAGGCGGTACTCGCGGCGACGCTGCAAAATGTAGGGCCGCAGCCGAATAAACGGCACCGCAAACTCGCCAAACCACACCGTGCCGCGCACATCGAACCAGTCGCCGCGCTCCTCAATGCCCACTTCCACCCGCACCGGGCCAATGAAATAATCCTGGCTCGCCGTGGCCGCGCCCTGCACCTGAAAGCCCAACTCGCCCAGCGCGGGCGCGTGGTCGTGCAGCCACCGGAAAGCTTCAGCTTTAGGTAAAAAAGCGTGCCCGTCGGCATTAAGGGGTAGGCCCCGCTGGCGCAGCTCCTCGGCCCGCGCATTTTCTTCGGAGGCCGAGCGCAGCAAGCGCCGGAATATATAAGAATCCGTGTCTTCTTCCAGCTGCACGCTCATGGCGCGCGGGGGGGTAAGGGGCAGGTCGTAGGCCCCGTAGCGGAAGTTGAGCGAGAAAAATAGGGGAGCCTCGTCGGTGCCGGCACCCGGCACCACCACGGGCTTGGGCAGTGGCACTCGGCCGCGGCGCGGGGGGCCAGGCGGACGCACGGGCACCAGGGGGGCAGCCCCAGCCGTGGCGGGCGGCACATCCGAAAACGTGAGCTGGGGTCGCGCCAGATAGCGCTCGGTGCGGATGTCGAAGCCGCGGGCGTGCACGTCAAACGACTCCATGAGCGGCGCCACAAACTTCTGAAAGTAGCTTTTTTCGACGGCCCGCGGCACTACTACAAACTTTTTATTTAGAAAGGGCAGCAGCTTGCGCCCATCTACGTTGTTGCGGAAGCAGTAGAGTACGTCATCTAGCAGCAGCCAAGCGGGCTGCTGGCACACCAGTACCGCGCTCTTGAATTGAAAATCAAGCTTTTGATTCTGGTATTGGATAGTTGGAAAATAATGCGTGCCTTCGTCGTTGCGCCGAAAGTGAAACAGCACCGAGGCCGGCACCGGCGCCAGCTTCAGCTCGCGCCAAGTGGGCTCGCCATCGCGCCCCATTATGAAGACCTGCTTGCCTTGTAGGCCCGCCAGCAACCGGCCCAGCCGCGTTTGCACGTAGCGGCCAATGGCTTCCTGCATAGGCTTATCGCCTTTTTCAGGATTGTATATTTTCAAGAAAAATTCGGCCGCCGTGATTTTGCGGGGCCAGAATTCCTTAATAACTGCATCTTGCTGCAATTGGTCGCAGAGCGAAATCAACTCATAGTCATCTTTTTCTAGCCCAGCAGCGAATTCCGAAGCATTTTTAGCCGAAATAGTCTGGTGCTGAAGTGTCAGTTGCCCGCGCGGGCTAAGCTGCACGACGTGGGCCGTAAAGAGATGACCTAGGTACTCGTGCGCAAACAGCGAGTAGACTAATTGAAAAGGTTGCGCGGTAGAAACATTCATACGCTGGACACGAGAACGCGCAAGTTAGCCCCCAAAGGGGCTATTGCCTACCAGTTCAGCTTATGAAAACTACCTGCCAGCTTTTATTTTCGGCAGTTTGCTGCCAGTTTAGAGGTTTTCCCGAATTTCCATGCGGCCCGCATTTAGGGCTGGGCGAATGGAAACGGCCAGCGTTATGGAGATGATGGCCAAAGAAATAAAGAAGATGTCCGAGGCTTGCATTTTTACCGGATACGAGTCGACGATGCTTGTGGCCATACCCATGCTTACCACGTGAAATGTTTGCTGAATCCAGCAAATAGTAACGCCTAAAATAAGCCCGGTGAAGGCGCCTACCAGCGCCACAATAGCGCCTACCAGCAAAAACGCCTGCCGCACCGTTTTCTCACCCGCCCCGATGGCCAGCAGCACGGCAATGTCTTTGCGCTTGTCGATGACCAGCATCGAGAGCGAAAAAAAGATGTTGAGCGAGGCAATAAGTAGAATAAAGGCGAAGGTGATAAACACGAATAATTTCTCGATTTTGATAGCCTTGAGCAGGCTCACGTGCTGCTCGTCGGAGTCGAGCACCGTGAAACCTTTGCCGAGTCGGTCGCGCAGGTCGTCCTTCACATCATCGGTCTTGAAGCTGGCGCCTACGTGCACGTAGAGCGCCGTGCGGCGGTTGCCATATCCCAGTAGGCGCTGCGCAAAGCTCAGGGGCACAAATAGGTAGCTGTCGTCGAGGTGTTGCTCAATCTGGAAAATGCCGCCAGCTAGGATATCCTGCTCGTTAAAGGCTTTCTCGGGATTGATGTTCAAGGTCTTGCGTCCGGGCTCCTGGCGGGGGTAGAGCAAGTGCAGAGGCGCGAGGCGGTTGTCAAGGGTAATACTCAGCTCGTGCTGCACGCCTTCGCCCACTAAGGCGTATTCGCGCTCGCCCCGACGCAGGCGGTGGTCGCCGGCGATGAGGTTGGAGTCGATAGGGCTTTGGCCGAAATAATTCTCGGATAAACCTCTCATTTTCACTACCATTTGGCGGTCGTGGTATTGCAGCAGGGCGTTGTCTTCGATTACTTCGGTCAGCAGTGCCACGCCGGGCGTGTTCTGCACTTTCGTAATCAGCAGGGTATCAACGGAAAACGACTTGCCCTCCCGAGCCGAAATAACCAGGCTGGGGTCGGATTTGCCATACAGCGAGCGCACCAAGTCTTCGAGCCCGTTGAACACCGACAGCACAATAATGAGCGCCATAGTGCCCACCGCTACCCCCACCATCGAAATGTTGGAGATGATGGTGATGATGTTACGCTTCTTCTTGGAAAGGAAATAGCGCCGGGCAATGAGGAGAGGTACGTTCACAAGACCACGGATTAACGGGGGTTTTAACGGATTGCACGGTTTTTATGGACGATTATCCACTTGCCGGGCGCAGGCTGGCGCTAGCTGGCCTCAGTCTTTACTTTTCCTTATACACTCGTCTTCGTTCCGCTTACTCTTCTTTTGCGCGGCAAAGGGATGACCCGGCGCCGTCCACAAAATCCGTGCAATCCGTTAAAATCCCCGTTAATCCGTGGTCCTATTTCCAGGCTTTCACGATGAGGCCAGTGCCCGAGTCGTGCATGGTACGCGCATCAAACCAGTTGAGCAGCAGACAGAACGGGAACACTACAGCGTAGTAGAAGGGTAGCAGAATAAAGAACAGGCGCGACTTGCCGAGCATCAAAATAGGGTATTTCATGCTGAGGCGCCACGAAATCTGGCCCGGCTCGCCGTAGCTATAGCGGGCTTCAATGCGCTCGAAACCAGCGGTGCGCAGCTTCTGCTGAATCTCGTGGATGTTGTAGCCGTCGCGCACGTGCTCCTCAATAAAGCTCGTTTCGGAGTCGGCGTGCACATCAGACCCGCCTTGGTCGGAGGGGGTAGAGATGAGCAGCATGCCGCCATCTTTAAGTGAAGCGTGGATGTTGCGGAACACCTCCACGTCTTCCAGAATGTGCTCCATCACATCCACCGACAGCGCCAAGTCGAACGAATTAGGCTCTTGATACAGCACCAAATCCTGCACCGCAAACTGCACCTGTGGCCGGCCTATAGCCCTAAAAAATTGGTTGGAGTCAACCACCTGCTCCTCTTTCACATCAACGGCCAAGATGTGCCACTTCGCACTCAGGCCACTCAGCCAGTAGCTATACTGCCCGTAGCCGGCGCCGGCATCCAGAATGTCGAGCGGCTCGCGGGTGCGGCCTTTGGCCCACTGGCGCAGCTCGCGGTGCACGTGCCAGGTGCGCAGCAGCAGCAAGTCGAGCAGGTGGTAAAATACGCGCCGCAGCCACGGCGTCCGGTTGAAGACGTTGCCCAAGCTGCGCTTAATCGGGTCGTAGTACAAGGAGAGGTAGGCGTTATGAGTTAGAAAACAGCTTTTTAACTATTTAAAAAAAGCAGTTAAAAAGCTATTCGTCATCCTTGGGATTGAAGAGACGCGGGCGCGGCGTTTCGGGCTTATCTTCCTGTTCTTCGGGCGGGGCTGGCGGAATATCGAGCTGGCTGAGCACTTTGTCCATGTGCGAGGCGTAGGCGGCACTGTCGTCGTGGTAAAAAGTAAGCTCAGGCACTACCCGCACCTGCTTGCGAATGCGCTTGCCTAGGGCGAAGCGAATTTCTTTGGTGTGCTCGCGAATGGCCTCCACCCGCTCGGCCGCGTCGCCTCCGAGCAATAGGCTTAGGTGCACGCGGGCCACGGCGAGGTCGGGCGTCACACTCACGGCGCTGATGCTGGGCACCAAGCCCCCGCCAAAAAGGTGCGGCAGGTCGCGCTGGAGCACCTGGGCCAGCTCCTGTTGCAGCAGGCTGGCCATTTTTTGCTGTCGTTTGCTTTCCATAATAAGCTGCAAAGGTACGGGGGTAAGTTGCTAGGTGCCGGCCCCCAAAGCAAGGGGTAGGGCCAAACCCCATCTGATACGACCTTTGCGGGCATTAATACTGACTTTGTAGGCCTTTCTCTTGCTTCGCTTCTTTAAAAGCTCTTTGCCAGCGCAACTGCTAGTGCTGCTGGTGCTCGTGCTAGCACTGCGCCTACCGCTGATTTGGTTTGGCCTGCCCGTGTCGGCGGCCGAGCTGCGCCTGTTGCTGCTGGGCGAGGGGGTAGGGGCCGGGGCCTGGCCCTACCGCGACCTCTACGATGGCACTGCGCCGCTCGCCGCCGCCGCGGGCGGCGTGCTTCAGCTGGCCTGGGACCGGCCGGTGCTGCTCTACCGGGCGCTGGCGCTGCTGCTGCTGCTCACCCAAGCCCTGCGCCTCAATGCGGTGCTCAACCGGGCCGATGTGCACCCCGAGCGCGGGTACCTGGCGGGCCTCACCTACCTGGTGGTGGCTAGCCTCACTACGGACCTCGATACGCTGTCGCCGCTGTTATTGGGGCATACGTTTATCATCTTCGCCCTCAGTGCGTTACTGCCTACTTCGCGCGAGGGCTATGACAACCGGCGCCTGTTTCGGGCGGGTTTTTTAATTGGATTAGCGGCGCTTTGCTACCTGCCGCTGGCGCTTTTTGTGGGGCTGGGGCTATTTGCGGTGCTCATCTTTGCGGCCAACTCGTTTCGGAGCGCCTTGCTGCTGGTTTGCGGGTTTTTATCGCCCTACGCGCTGGTAGCCACCGTGTTTCTGTACGTAGGCGCGTTGCCCAATTTTGCGCATCAGCACCTTGAACGGGGCTTGGGCCAAGGCGTAGCTGGCCTTGATGGCATGCCGCCCGCCGTGGCGTGGCCGCTGCTGGCGTTGCCAGTGTTGCTGCTGCTGCTGGGTTTGCTGCGCGCGGGTGCTACGGCCTTAGGGCTGGTTTTTCAGGCCAAGTTTCGACAATTAATGTTGGTGTGGATGCTGCTAGCGCTGGCAGTGTTAGCCGTGGGCAAGGGGGTAGCACCGGGTTCGGCGGTACTGCTGCTGCCACCACTCACGTATTTCAGCTTGTTTTTGTGGCAAAAAGTGCCTGGCCGCTTGGGCTGGCTGCCCGAGTTGGTGTTTCTGCTGCTGCTCGGCAGTGTGGTAGCCCTGCGCTACCGGGCGCAGGTGCCGGGCTTGCAAACGCTGCTGCGCCTACCCGCCGAAAGCGAGCTGGCCCCGCAGCCTGCCCGTGCCTACGTCCGCCTCGCGCCCGGCCGAGCGGTGCTAGTGCTGGGCCCCGACCGCCGGCCTTTCCTCGACCACCCTGCCGCCCAGCCTTACCTCGACTGGCCCCTAGCGCAAGTTGATTTCAACCACTTGAATGAGTACGCCGCCGTAGTGCGCGTGGCGCGTAATCTAGGCCCGCAACCTCCTAGCTACATTATCGACCAGCAAGGTTTGGTGCCGCAGCTGCGCCACCTGCTGCCTACCCTCTTTGGGCCTTATAAGGCAGTAGCTGGCCGCCCGGGGGTGTATCAGCGCTAGCCACCGCAGTACCGTTTACCAAACAAAAAAGCTCCTGCTAGTTACGGCAAGAGCTTTTTTAATAGGATATTAGCGAGCGGCTATCTAGACGTTGTTGGCAGCTTGGTTGCGCGCCAGTTCGGCATTGAGCGACGCAGTACGGTCGCGGCGCACGATGTGGGCAATGTGAATGCTCAGCTCGTAGAGTAGTAAAATGGGGATAGTGACAATAATCTGGGCCGTTACATCGGGGGGGGTAATGACAGCGGCAATAATGAGAATAACTACGATGGCATGCTTGCGGTAGAGCCGCATAATTTCGGGCGTTACTAACCCAGCTTTAGCCAGGAAGAACACTATCATGGGCAGTTCAAAGACGAAAGCGCACGAAATCGTCATCGTGGTGAGCGTGCTCAGGTAGCTCTGTAAGTCAATCTGGTTTTCAATGCTGGAGTCGACTGTGTATGACGCCAGAAAGTTGATACTCAAGGGAGCCGCGATGTAGTAGCCAAAAAGCAGCCCCAAGATGAACAGCACCGACACGAAAAAAACCGCCCCCCGCGAGTTTTGGCGTTCGTGCGGGTAAAGACCCGGCTTGATAAAGCGCCACAATTCCCAAAATAAGTAGGGAAAGGTCAGGCAGATACCTGCCATAAAGGAGGTGCTGATGTGCATGGCGAGCTGCCCACTCATCTCCCGGTTCTGGATAATAAAGTTGACTTGGTTCGTGCACGCATCGGCCGAGCCTACCATAGTGCCCAACTTGCAGAGCATGCGGTAGGTCCAGAAATCGGAGCGCGACGGCCCCAAAATCAGCGTGTGAAACAGAAACTCCTTCGAAAAAAATGCGACTAATGAAAAGACTACCACCGCAATAGCGGCCCGGATGATGTGCCAGCGCAGGGCCTCCAGGTGGTCGATAAAAGACATCTCCGCTTCGCCTTCGGCGGCGGCACGGTTCTGCTGAAATTGTTGAGTGGGGGAAGCCAAAGCTTGGATAATGAGATAGTTAGTAATTGGTTGTCCTTGCGAGCGCAACGAAGTGGAGCGCGGCAATCTTTCCTTTCCGTGCGCACAGTAGGGCAGACGACAAGGAAGGATTGCCGCGCTCCACTTCGTTGCGCTCGCAAGGACAGACGGCTTTTACACGGCTTAACCCGCCTAACAGCCTTATACGGCTTTACGCTTGAAACAGCGGGTAGCCTTGCAGCCACTCGTTGACCTGGTGGCGCACGCCTGTGATGCGGGCGGCGTCGGCGTGGTGGGTAAGCGCCTCGTCGATGAGCTCAACAATGCGCACCATGTCGGTTTCGACCAGCCCGCGGGTAGTTACGGCGGCCGAGCCAATCCGGATGCCGCTCGTCACAAAAGGCGACTTGTCGTCGAAGGGCACCATGTTTTTGTTGATGGTGATATCGGCCTGCACCAGGGTGTTTTCGGCCAGCTTGCCGGTGAGGCCCTTCGAGCGCAGGTCAATGAGCATCAAGTGGTTGTCGGTGCCGCCCGAAATAATATGGTAGCCGCGGCTCAGAAATTCCTTGGCCAACGCCTGAGCATTTTTTTGAACTTGGTGCGTGTACTTGGTATAGCTCTCGCCTAGCGCCTCGCCAAAGGCGACAGCCTTAGCAGCAATCACGTGCTCGAGCGGCCCCCCCTGCGTACCGGGGAACACGGCCGAATCGAGCACAGCCGACATCGTGCGAGTTTCGCCCTTGGGCGTTTTCAGGCCGAAGGGGTTATCGAAGTCCTGGCCCAGCAAAATGAGGCCGCCGCGCGGGCCGCGCAGGGTTTTGTGGGTAGTAGTGGTGACGATGTGGCAGTGCTCGAACGGATTGTTGAGCAAACCCTTGGCGATGAGGCCAGCGGGGTGCGAAATGTCGGCCAGCAGCAGGGCGCCCACCTCGTCGGCGGCGCGGCGCAGGGCAGCATAGTTCCAATCGCGCGAGTACGCCGAGGCCCCGCAGATGATGAGCTTGGGCCGCTCGCGGCGGGCGGTATCCACTACTTTGTCCCAGTCGATGAGGCCGGTTTCTTTCTCTACCCCATAAAAACTGGGCTGATACAATTTGCCCGAAAAATTAACTGCCGAGCCGTGCGTGAGGTGGCCGCCGTGGCTTAGGTCGAAGCCCAATATTTTGTCGCCGGGGTTGAGGCAGGCCAGCATCACGGCCGCGTTGGCCTGGGCGCCGGAATGCGGCTGCACGTTGGCCCACGCCACCCCAAACAGTTCTTTGATGCGGTCGATAGCCAGCTGCTCAATCTGGTCAACTATTTCGCAGCCACCGTAGTAGCGCTTGCCGGGCAAGCCCTCGGCGTACTTGTTGGTCAGCACCGAGCCTTGCGCTGCCATCACTTGGTTGGAGACGTAGTTTTCGGAGGCAATGAGTTCGAGGCCGTGGGTTTGGCGCTGGCGCTCCTGCTCGATGAGGGCGAAAATGGTGGCGTCGTGCACGGCGGCGGGGGCGGCAGTTGGGGCAGTAGCTTGCATAGACTCAAAAGTACGACGAGCTACAGTAGTGCGGTAAGCTTTAGCTTGCCACCAGGTAGGATGCCACCGCCCCGGCTGGCTAGCCACCCCCAGTTGCGCCGCCCCGACTACCGGTGAAATGTATGTTGCAGCACGGTGGCTAGGCCGGGCTTGGTAACTGATTATTTTACTATGCCCAACGATAAATTACGCTTATTTCTGCAAAGCACCGGCTTTATCACGGCTGCACAGGCGGCGGATATAGCCGAGGAGTTTAGCCCCAAGGTGCTTGGCAAAAACGACTTTTTGCTGCAAGCGGGGAAAATCAGCGACGATTACTTTTTTCTGAGCACAGGCGTTTTACGAGCCTTCGCCCACGACACGGACGGCAACGAGGTAACAACGGCCTTCTACGCGAGTGGGCAAGTGGTTTTTGAAGTAGCGTCCTTTTTTCAGCGCACGCCCTCGCAAGAATACGTGCAGGCCCTCACCGCTTGCCAGGGCTGGAGCATCACGTATGCGCAGCTGAATGCGCTGTTTCATGCTCGCCCCGAGTTCCGGGAATTTGGCCGCTCTATGCTGGTGCGGGGCTTTGCTGCCCTCAAAATGCGGATGCTGGCCACCATCACCGAGCCGGCTGCGGCCCGCTACGAAAATTTGCTACGAACAAACCCCGAAGTAGTGCAGCACGCTCCGCTGCGGCACATTGCGTCTTACTTAGGTATCACGGACACTTCGCTCAGCCGTATCCGAAAGGGCCTGGCCAGAAAATAGCTGGTTAGCAGCAGTTCTTGTCATTTGGCAAGTGGCGGCCCCGGTGGCGCCGATTCCTTTGCAAGGCAATTTCACTTACTTGCGCGCTGCCATGCTACCCTCTGTTCCGTCTTTCCTCAGCTTGGCTTTTGGTCTCGTCACAGCCCTGGCGATTGGGCTGCTGTACTACGCGTCGCATCGCTCGGGGCGCACCCTGTTTGTGCTGCTGATGTGGCTGTTAGTGCAGGGTGCTTGCGCGCTGAGTGGCTTTTACACGGTGGCTACGGGCTGGCCGCCGCGGCTGGCCTTGCTATTGCTACCACCCGGGGCGCTGCTGCTGGCGCTGGTGGGCACGGCCCGCGGCCGGCGCTACCTCGATGGCCTGCACCTCGCTACCCTCACCCTGCTGCACGTAGTGCGCCTGCCGGTAGAGCTGGTACTGTTTGGGTTGTACTTGCACCAAGCCGTTCCGCGCGAGATGACATTTGCAGGCCGAAATTGGGATATATTAATGGGTTTAAGCGCCCCAGCGGTGTACTACTTCGTTCGGCGGCAGCGCTTGGGTACGCGCGGGTTGCTGCTGTGGAATGTTGTGGGCTTGGGCTTGCTCTTCCATATCGTCGTAACGGCGGTACTGTCGGCGCCCTCGCCGTTTCAGCGCCTGGCATTCGAGCAGCCTAACGTGGCTATTCTGTATTTTCCGTTTAATTGGTTGCCTGCCTTGGTGGTGCCGGTGGTATTGCTCGCCCACATGGCGGCCATTCGGCAACTATTACTTAAAAGCGGCACCCCGGTGGCCGCCGCTGGGCCGCCAATAGGAGGGTAGGGTGCCCGCGCACCTCTACCGAATGGGCAGAGCTAAAGCTCAGCGCTGCGCGATGGGGTAGGGCTCCTCGCGGTTCTCAGCTCGGTGCAGCTCCCAGCTATCGAGGTCGAGTGCCACAAGGTGGCGCAGCTCGGGGTTGTGGCGGAACACGCCGCCCGCGTCGAGGCAGATGGCTCCGGCGCGGGCGGCTACCTGGGCTTGCACCGTGGCTAGGGGGGTAGGGACGTGGCCGTGCAGCAAGCGCTTGCCCGCCAGGCGCGAAGGGTCAAATACGAAGCTCTTGGTATTGAGCATGGTGTAATAATCGCGGCGCATGGCAGCAGGGGGCAGGGCAAAGTTGTAGCCCGCGTGCACCAGCACAAAACCGGGCAGCTCTAGTTCGTAGGGCAGGGCTGCTAGCCAGGTCAGGTACTTGGCCGGCAGGTCGGCCACCGCCGATATGCCGAAGCTGGTAAGCGTCATCTCCCGTTCGGCGGCCGTGAGCCACATTTTTTCGTGGTGGCCATGAGCGGCGTCAAGCAACTCCTGCTCGTGGTTGCCGCGCAGGCAGTATACTTGGTAGCCAGCAGCTTGCAGATACAGAAGGTAGTCGAGCATGCCGCCGCTATCGGGACCTTTATTTACGTAGTCGCCCAGCAAGTAGAGCGTGTCAGTAGGTTGCAAGCGCAGTTTTTCTTCCACCAAGTAGCGGAAAGTGCGCAAGCAACCATGCAAATCAGTAGCGGCAAAGCGGCGGGCCATGAGCAAATAAAGAGCGTATAGGTGGACAAAAGATTAGCTACGAAAAAGCCCCGGCCAAGGGCACGGGGCTAAGTATTTCACTAGTCGAGCAGCAAAAACTAGGCGTAGCTGCCTTTGCCGTTGTCGGGTTTATTGTGGCCACGGTTGGGGTGCGTGGTGCCTGCATCCTGGGCTTCATCTTCGAGGCGCTCTTCGGTGGCTTCGTCGAGGTTGCCGGCGGGCAGGGCGTCAGCTTTGCTTTGCTCGGGCAAGCCAGCTTGGTTTTTGTTGGTCTGCGACTGTTTGTTCTGCTCTTGGTGGTGGGTAGACATAGGAGTAGTAGTAAGTAGTAAAAACAATTCCCCTAGGTAGCCAGGGTTTAGGCTAGTGGCGGTTAGGGTGCGTTACGGGGGCATCCTTAGCGTCTTCTTGCAGGCGCTTTTCGGTCTTCTCGTCGCGCTGGGTGTCGTTGTCTTCACCCGTGCCAGCGGCTTGCTTGGCTACGTTGGGGCCGCCCTGATGCGACTCGCCCTGCTTGCTTGATTTATGGTCAGCCATGCTATTGAAAAGAAAATATGAGTTGAAAATTATGAGTCGCGAATAGAAAATAACGAGCCTGGAAGCAATTCACGGCTCATACTTTCTATTCATAACTCAACTAAAATCCTTGGTCGATGGCCGAGTCTTGCGCGCCAGGGTCGGTCAGCTCCGCGTTAGTGTCGGTGCCCGTGATGGCGGCGGGTGACTTGGGAGCCATTTGGCCCATGCCCACGTGCGAGTCGGCATCCTCCATTTCGTCGGGGCCACCGCGCATATCGTCGGCTTCAATCTCGTCTACGGGGCCCCGGTGGGGGCGGCGGCCGTCGTCGTCGCGCTCGTCATCGGGGCTAGGTAAGTCCTGGTCGCGGCGCTGGTCGGCGCCTTCGCCAGCGGTGCGCATGTTGTCACCGGGCTGCTGATCGTCGGGCGCATCGGTGCGAGCATTCATGGCGGTGGCCGTAATGCCCTCGCTGCTGTCGGTGCCGTAGCCCTCTTTGCCCTCGCGGTTGCCAAAGCCGCCGCGCGCCTTCTCGTTTTTAGGCGGGTCGGCATTCGGAATGCGCAAGCCAGCGGCAAATTCTTCTTCGGTCGTATCGTCGTTGATGACGCGGATGGGACGGTTGTTGGGGTCGACAGACATAAGGGTAGGAAAGCTAAGCAAATGGTAGAGGTGTGTACTTAGGTTTGGCCGTTTGGGTTTTTCAAGTCCTAAAGCAGGAGCGAGCCAACTGCTGGGCAGCAGTTGGCTCGCTCCTGCACTCATTCGCCTCAGCCCTACCTTTGCTTTATGCCCGAAGCCGCTGCCCTCACCCTAGTGCCTACCCCCATTGGCAACCTCGAAGACATCACGCTGCGGGCCATCCGAACGCTGGGCGAAGTAGACCTGGTGCTCTGCGAAGACACCCGCACCAGCGGCCGCCTGCTGCAACACCTCGAGTTAAAAAAACCGCTGCAAGCCTACCACCTGCACAACGAGCACCAGGTAGTGCCGCGCCTGCTCGAACGCCTGGCCAAGGGCGAGCGCATGGCCCTCATCTCCGACGCGGGCACGCCCGGCATCTCCGACCCCGGCTTTTTGCTGGTGCGCGAGTGCCTGGCCCAGGGGCTGCGGGTAGAATGCCTGCCCGGTGCCACGGCCTTCGTGCCGGCCCTGCTAAAATCGGGCTTCGGGGCCGAGCGGTTTTCGTTTGAAGGGTTTTTGCCCGTGAAAAAAGGCCGCCAAACTCGCCTGCGCGAACTAGCAAGCGAAACCCGAACGTTGATTTTTTACGAGTCGCCGCACCGCATCGTGAAAACGCTTACGCAACTGGCCGAAGTTTTTGGCCCCGAGCGGCCCGCCTCCGTCAGCCGCGAGCTGACCAAGCTTTTTGAAGAAACCCTCACCGCTACTTTGGGCGAGCTGGCCGCTACCCTGGCGGCCCGCCCCGCCATTAAGGGCGAAATAGTATTGGTAGTAGAAGGTGCCAAACAAGAACGAACCGAACGCAGCAGCAAATACGACAACGATGACGCCGACGCAACCGACGACGACCCCGAGGCCAACGACTAGCCGCCTGGCTACGCCGACCAGTTTCTGGCAGCAGCCGGTGGTGCTGGTGGTGTTGGGGGCCCTGCTGCTCTCGGGCGGCTGGGTGCCCTACCCCTCCGCGTGGCCGTCGCTGCTGCTGTTTGGCGCCTGGCTGCCCTACCTAGTGCTGGAGCGCCAGCTTACGCAGCAAGGCGCCCGCAAGCGGCGTGTTTTTGCCAGTACCTACTTCCTGTTGCTTTGTTGGAATGCGCTCACTACCTGGTGGGTAAGCTATTCCTCCTTGCCGGCCGGCATCGCCGCCGTAGTGCTGAACGCGTTGCTCATGTGCCTGCCGCTCATGGCCTTTCGGCAAACCAAAAAGCGGCTTGGCAACCGCGTGGGCTACCTCTCGCTGCCCATCTACTGGATAGCCTTCGAGCAACTGCACCTGCACTGGGACCTCACCTGGCCCTGGCTCACGCTCGGCAATGGCTTCGCGGCCGCGCCGCAATGGGTGCAGTGGTACGAGTACACCGGTTTTCTGGGCGGCTCGGTCTGGGTATGGGCCGTGAATCTGCTGGTATTTTGGGCTTGGTTTGGCCGAGGGGGGGTAAGGGCCCTAGCTAGCCGCCAGTCCCGCCGCTGGCGCTGGGCGCTGCCGCTGGTAGCGGTTGGGCTGCCAGTGGGTATTTCCCTCCTCATCGGGCACAACTACCAAGAAAAGGGCCCGACTGAGGAAGTCGTTGTCGTGCAGCCCAACTTTGACCCCTACGTAGAGAAATTTGAGGGCGGCGATAAATTTATTCCTCCCAGCGAGCAGCTTACCCGTTATCTCACCCTCTCGGAGCAGCACCTCACGCCCGCCACGCGGCTGGTAATCTGGCCCGAAACTGCCCTGGAAGAGGCTATTTGGGAAAGCACCATTGAGAGCGATTTTAGAATCCGGCGCATTCGCGAATGGCTGGGGCGGCACCCGGGCGTGGCCCTGCTCACGGGCATCACCACCATCAATTCCTACCCGAGCAAGGAGGCGGCCAGTGCCACGGCCCGCCACCGCGACGACGTGGGCTATTACGACTACAACAACGCCGCTGGCTACTTTGCCAGCGCCAGCGCGCCGCTGGCCATCTACCACAAGTCGCGGCTCGTGCCGGGGGTCGAAAAAATTCCGCCCATCCTCAGCAGTGTGCTCAGTAACATTGACTTGGGTGGCTTCGTGGGTTCCTACGGCAGCCAGACCGAGCGCACCGTGTTTGCGGCGCCCGCCAACGCGTCCGCCTTGCGCTTGGCACCCCTCATCTGCTACGAATCCATCTACGGCGACTTCGTGAGCGAATACGCTCGCAACGGCGCCACGCTGCTGGCCCTGAGCACCAACGACGCCTGGTGGCACGATTCGCCCGGCTACCGGCAGCTGCTAACCTATGGCGGCCTGCGCTGCATCGAAACCCGCCGCGACCTAGCTCGCGCGGCCAATACGGGCTTCACCGGTTTTATCAACCAAAAAGGCGAGGTCTACCAGCGTGAGCCCGCCTGGATTCCGACCGCCAGCCGCGGCACCGTGCACCTTAATACGGAGCTCACCTTCTACGCCCAGCACGGCGAGCTCATTGGGCCCGGCGCCCAAGCCCTGGCGGTGCTCCTGCTGCTCGGAGCGGGGGTAGGGGCGCTGCTGCGGAAGCAGTAAATTTTTTAAAGCGAACGCTAGGCGGAGCTTGTCAAAGCATCTCTGCCGCTTCATTAAGCGGTGCGAGCGAAATGCTTCGGCAAGCTCCGCCTGACGTTCGACTTTGGATAAAACCGTCTTTTTCTTTAGTGATAATTCTTCTCCAAACACCATGACGCCCGACCTTCTTCAACTCTCTTATTCCGTTGCCGACCTCTGCCGCCAGGCCGGCGCTTTTATCCGCGAGCAAGTAAGCAGCTTCGACCAATCAAAAATCGTAACCAAGGGCCTGCACGACCTCGTTTCGTACGTTGATAAGGAGTCGGAAAAAATGCTGGTCGATGGCCTGCAAAAGCTATTTCCCGAAGCTGGCTTCGTAACCGAGGAAGGCACCGTGGCCAACGACGACGCCAGCGTGGAATACCGCTGGATAATTGACCCGCTCGACGGCACCACCAACTTTATCCACGGCCTACCCTGCTTCGCAGTGAGCGTAGCCCTGGCGCGCGGCAACGAGCCGGTGCTGGGCGTAGTTTACGAGGTGAGCCGCGACGAGTGCTTCCGCGGCGCGCAAGGCCACGGCGCTTTCCTAAATGACCAGCCCATCCACGTAAGCTCGGCGGCTAAAATGAACGACTCGCTCATTGCG
This sequence comes from Hymenobacter ginkgonis, assembly GCF_009755225.1. Lineage (GTDB taxonomy): Bacteria > Bacteroidota > Bacteroidia > Cytophagales > Hymenobacteraceae > Hymenobacter > Hymenobacter ginkgonis. The sequence continues at coordinate 71,053 of NZ_WQKZ01000002.1, read as the reverse complement.
ACGGGCTTGCCATTTTATAAATTCGATCACATCGAGGCTTACCTGCGCATCCTCACCGAGTACATGCAGAACTCGCGGGGCATCCGCCGTTGGGGCTCGGCTGCCACCGACCTAGCCTACGTGGCTTGTGGGCGCTTCGACAGCTACTTCGAATTCAACATCAATTCCTACGACGTGGCCGCCGGCATTTTGCTCGTGCGCGAAGCAGGGGGTAGGGTGACGCAGTGGCTCAAAGATGGCGACCCGGTTTTCAGCCGCGAAACGTTTGCCACCAACGGTTTGCTGCACGACGAGATGCAGGCCGTAATGCATCGCCACTGGCAAGAAGGGTATCGGTCGTAGCACTTTTCGCGAAGGGGTAGCTGCGTAAACTTTCCCCTCCTGCCCACGGTTTTAACCGCATCATGGACGTTCAACTGCTCATTATTCTGGCGCTTTTTGCCGCGGCGCTTTTTTATATCGGTCGCCGATTTTGGCTGGCTTTTGCCGCTAAAGGCCAGGCGGGCTGCGCCAAAGGCTGCGGTGGCGCCTGCGGCGCGGCGCTCGACGTTGAGGCGTTGCAGCGCACCATTGAGGCGCGTGCGCCCAGCCACTGAGTGCCGCGCTAAAAACTAGCGCCACGACTAACCCACTTCCGCCCCGGCTCCGTATAGCCGGGGCGGCCTGTTTCTGGCCAATACCCTAACCGAACCCACGAAAACTTTCAGCGCCATGCAGGACAAAGAAGAAATGACCTCTCTCGTAACCGTCGAGAAGAAGCTCAATAGCGAAGGCTATACCCACGATTTCACTGTGCAAGAAGGTCGGCTGTACACGATGGACAACGATAGCGCCCGCACCTTCAGCCCCGAGGAAGTCACCATTGTCGATTATTTCCGCTTCGAAGGCGAAAGCAATCCCGACGACATGGCTATCCTGTACGCCATAGAGGCCTACGACGGCACGAAGGGCACCATTTCCTCGGCCTACGGCACCTATGCCAATGAAGACGTTGACCAGTTTATCCTGAACGTTGAATCGTTGGGCAAAAACCTCATGAAAGGCAAAAAATAAGGAATAGTTACTAATGATTCCTGGTAATTAATGCCTTATCTAGTAGTGCGTTACTTGCCGGGAATCATTATTGACTACTCTTTTTTTCTACCCCCATACTTTGGTGCCCTCGGTGCAGTTGCGGCACATCTCAACCTGGTCGCGGCCCTTGAGCAGCGCTTGGCGAAAACCCTTGTATTTCTGGCCGTGCCAAAGCGCGCGGAAGCTTTCGTGCTGGCTATCGCCGAGGCGGTATTCGGCGTCTTTATCGAAGCAGCAGGGCACTACCTTACCATCCCAGGTGACGACGCACGAATGCCACATTTTCCAGCAGCCATTCACTAGCTTATTTTTTAGGCTAAACGTGCCATTGCCGTTGTTGGCGTAGCGCGAGTAGTAGTCGATAGTTGGGATGAGCGGCGAGCCCTGCTGGTAATCGTAAATCTGAGCGGTTTTAAACCACACATCGTCTACCCCCATTGCTTGGGCCAGAGCTTTGGCATCTTCAATCTGGTGTTCATTAGGCCGAACTACAAGGAACTGAAAAATAATGCGCGGTGTGCTCTTATTCAGTTCCTTGCGCCACTTTACTACGTTGCGAGTACCGGCCAGTACCTTTTCCAGGTTGCCGCCTACCCGGTACTGCTGGTATACTTCCTGGGTAGTGCCATCGAGTGAGATGATGAGGCGGTCGAGGCCACTTTCTACCGTGCGGCGGGCGTTCTGGTCGTTAAGAAAGTGCGCGTTGGTACTGGTAGCCGTATAAATGCCTTTCTTGCTGGCATACTCCACCAAGTCCAGAAACTGCGGGTGCAAATATGGCTCGCCCTGAAAATAAAATATCAGGTACCACAGCCGGCTGGCCACTTCATCAATCGTCTTCTTGAACAGCTCGGCCGGTAGCATGCCAGTAGGCCGCGTAAACGAGCGCAGGCCGCTGGGGCACTCGGGGCAGCGCAGGTTGCAACTGGTGGTCGGCTCGAAAGACAGTGCCACTGGCAAGCCCCAGGCGCGCGCGTGCCCCGTAAGCCGGCTCAGAACATAAGAAGCAACTACCTGCCCAGCGTTGAGCACGCGGCCAGGAGTGGCTTTGCCAAGAAACGAAAGGCCGTCGCGGAGTAAGGAACGCATAGCAAGCGTAAAGGTCGGCATGCTAAGCGGTACAGGCGGCCGGTTGTTTAGGAGGAAGGGGGTAGGGCCGCGAATAAACTGGCCGCTATTTGGCCGTGCTGGTCGTGGTAGGCATTTGCGACATGGCCGTGGTGTACATACTAGCCTTGCCAAACGACTGGTTTATCTCGTCTACCGCGGCGCGGCTGCTTAGGCGTTTAGGCTTGGCGTTGAGAATGGTACCATCTTCGCCCAGCAGCACGTAGGTCGGCACTTCGCTTAGGTTGTAGGCTTTAGCCACATCGGAACGCATGCCGCCGATGGCTCGCACGTGCACGCCAGGCAGTTTTTTCACTACAACCAGCTGCCGCCACGGCACTTCAAGCTCGTCGAGCGCCACGTTGATGAAAACGATATTCTTGCCCTCAAAACGCTTATTGAGGTCTTGGGCATAAGGTAAATCGCGCAAGCACAAGCCGTTGGTCGATTTCCAAAAGTTGAGGTACACCAGTTTACCTTGAAAACTGCTCAGTTTCACCGTATCGCCGGTAGCTGATAGCAACTTAAAATCGGGGGCCGGTGCGCCAATAGCTAGCGCCTTGTGCTTATTAAAGTCCGACTCCAGCGCGTTGAGGTAGAATTTCTTGGTATCGAGGCCGCGGTAGTCGGCTAGCATGGCTGCCGACTGCCGCACGTGCCCGAAGCGGAACGACTCCTGCAAGATGCGGCCTAGCGTGAGCAGCCGCGACGCGCCGTTGAGGCGCTTGCTAGCCAATGAATAGCAAATAGGGTAGAAGTCGGGGTCGGTGCGCAGGTGTTTCTGCTGCGCCGCCATGTAGTGAATATAGTTGAGCAAAAACTCTTGAAACTGCTCGTTCTGCACCGCCGTCTGGTCGTTAATCAGGTTGGGGTCGCGCAGGTAATCGTAGTAGGTTGGCGACATGGTGAGGCGACCCTCTGTGTTCACTACCTGCTCGCGAAGGTCCACAAAAGTGAGGCGGTCATTGGCATTAGAATATTTTATCTCCGCCTTGGCATAATTATAAAAATCAATAGTAAAAGACTGCTTGGCGGCGCGGTCTTCTAGGAAGTTCTGCTCGTGCTTTAAACGGTAGTCAATAAAGGATATAAAGGGTGCCTCATAAAGTTGGATGTTATCGGGAAGAACCTGGAAGCCATCGTTCGAAACAAACTGCTCGTCAAACTCAGCTAAGTAAGAATTGGCATTGGCCATTTGCTGGCGATGTTTTTGCTCGTCGGTCAGGTTGCCACCGTTGCGGAGGCGGGTAGTAAAGCCGGTAGGTACATCGTTGGGTTTGAACTTGATAGTGCCCGGCATATCGTCCCCTTTAAACTTGAGGTCAATATCGGTGCCAGGGTCTAAGAAGAGGTCGGCCACCGCGTCGCCATACACCAAATCGGCCTTAGTGGACCCATTAACTTGCACGGTGAGCTTAAAGTCCCCTTTTTCGTTGATGTGGGCGTAGCTAATGCGCTCCTTTAAGTCAAACGGGCTGTCGTGGATAGAAACCGCTATTGTATCTGTGGTAGAGTTAGCTATATGACCCGTTAGCACTGCTATACCAGTAGTCGCCGCGGGCCGCGGGGCCGCTGGCTGTGCCGCTACGCTCAATGCCGAAAAACAGCCTAAAACCCAGGTGAAGATATAAGTAAAACGTAGTGTCATAGTGTACAATAAATAGCAGTCTAATGCGGCAAAGGTGAACGTAAAGTTAAAAACGTGTACCTATATGATTTCGCGATAAAAGTCAATTAGAGCACCGAAGATAAGGCACAATTTTCACTCGTATCGCGCACCCGTAGCCCAAATTTTTGACAAGGCTATAACTGTCCTATCCAGACCCGTTTTTCCTACCCCCTTTAGCGTAGTTTAGGCCCGCCCCGCTCGGCGGGCCCGTTGCCAATTAGCTAGCCAAACAACCCGTTGAGTACCTCGTCGAGGCGGCTCACGGGCCGCACTTGCAGGCTGCTAGTGCCTTGCGCCGCCAGGTTTTTGCCATTAAACTGCGACACGTACATTTCGCGGAAACCGAGCTTCTCAGCCTCGGCCAAGCGCTGGTCGAGGCGGGGGACGGCGCGCATCTCGCCGCTTAGGCCGACTTCGGCCGCTAAGCATACATCGCCGGGTATGGGCAAGTCGTTGAGCGACGATACCACTGCTGCGCACACGGCCGCGTCGAGGGCCGGGTCGTCGAGGCGCAGGCCGCCCGCGATGTTTAGAAACACGTCGTGCTGGCCCAGGCGCAAGCCAGCGCGTTTTTCCAGCACGGCCAGCAGCATTTGCAGGCGCTTGGCATCGAAGCCGGTGCTGCTGCGCTGCGGCGTGCCGTAGGTGGCGGGCGTTACGAGGGCCTGCACTTCTACCAGCAGCGGGCGGTTGCCCTCCAGCGTGGCGCCAATGGCCATGCCGCTCAAGCTTTCGGCGCGTTGCGAGAGCAAGATTTCGGAAGGGTTGGATACTTGGCGCAAGCCAGTGCCCTGCATTTCATAAATACCTAGCTCAGAAGTACTACCAAAGCGGTTTTTGGTGGTGCGCAGGATGCGGTAGCTCAGGTGGCGGTCGCCCTCAAACTGCAGCACCGTGTCTACCATGTGCTCCAGTATTTTGGGGCCCGCAATGCTGCCGTCCTTCGTGATGTGGCCGATGAGCAGGACCGGTGTACCGGTTTCTTTGGCAAATTTGAGAAATTCGGCAGTGCACTCACGCACCTGGCTCACCGAGCCTGCGCCGCTCTCCACCAGCGTCGAGTGCATAGTCTGAATGGAGTCAATAACTAGCAAATTGGGCTCAACCTGGTCAATTTGCCGGAAGATATTCTGCGTATTCGTTTCCGTGAGGATGTAGCAGTTCTGGTGCTGCCCGTCGGCCAAGCGCTCGGCGCGCATTTTTATTTGCGCTTCGCTTTCCTCGCCGCTTACGTAGAGAATGCGCAATTTCTTCATCATCAAGGCAATCTGGAGCATCAGCGTGCTCTTGCCAATACCCGGCTCGCCGCCGATGAGCACAATAGAGCCCGGCACCAAGCCGCCGCCTAGCACGCGGTTCAACTCACCGTCGGGGGTAAGGATGCGCGGCTCTTCTTCGTGCTGAATATCCGCCAGCGGGCGCGACTTAGCGGCCTTGTTTACGTTGCCACCGGGCACGGTGCTGGCGGGCTTCCACTGGCCAGTGGTAGTGGCCACGGTTTCCTTCTGGATAACTTCTTCGACGTAGGTATTCCACTCGCCGCACGATGGGCAGCGCCCTATCCACTTGGCGGACTGTGCGCCGCAACTCTGACAGAAATAAACGGTTCTTGCCTTGGCCATTTTGCTAAAATTTTGTGCAAGAATAAGGCTAAAATCAGCAGAAAAGTTGCGATTCGGAGCCGCCTAGCTAAACGTACTCTAACAAAAGAGAACGTCGTGCTGAGCACCGGGAGGCATCTAGCTCGCGCCGTTGGCTGACTAACCTAACGATGCAAATGAGATGCTTCCCGGCGCTCAGCACGACGTTCTCTTTATTCTTTCAACCGCTAAACGCTCTATCCCTACCCCTTCTTTTTGCCGTAGGCAATGCGGTAAATCACGCCGTTGTCGTCGTCGCCCATCAGCAGCGAGCCGTCGGGGGCTTGGATGAGCCCGCAGGGACGGCCGAACTCCGATTTGTCGTTATCAACCAAAAAACCGGTGATGAAATCCTCGAATTTTTCGGGCTGGCCCTGGGCGTTGAAGTGAATACGTACCAGCTTGTAGCCCGAGGGCTGCGCGCGGTTCCAGGAGCCGTGCATGGTCACGAAGGCGTCGTTTTGGTATTCTTTAGGAAACTGCGTGCCTTTGTTGAAAACCAAGCCCAGCGGCGCCGAGTGCGCTTTATATACAAGGAGTGGCCGCACGTTTTTGGCATCGAATGCCTCGTAGCTTTCGCCGCTCTTGGGCTTGTTGGCGGGGTAGTGCTTGCCGTCGGCGATGATGGATGGCCAGCCATAACCGGCGCCGGGCTTTATCTGGTTGAGTTCCTCCATCTGGTCCTCGTCGCCGAGCCAGTCGATGCCGTGGTCCATGCCAAACAACTCCTTAGTAAGCGGGTGCCAATCGAAGCCGATGGTGTTGCGCAGGCCGTGCGCGACGACTTCGCGGCCCGAGCCGTCGGTTTTTAGCCGGATAATCGTCGCGTTCTCGGGGTTGTCTTCGTCGCAGGCGTTGCAGGTGCTGCCCACCGATAGGTAGAGCTCGCCATCGGGCCCGAAGTGCAGCACGCGGTTGGCATGCTGGCCAGCGTCGGGCAGGTCGTGGTACAGCTCTTTCAGCTCGCTGAGGCTGCCGTCGGGCCGCACGTCGGCCACGTACACTTCGCGGATAGCCGATATGTAGAGCTTATTGCCTTGCAAGGCCAAGCCGTGGAGGTGCGGCTTTTGGGCCACTTGGCGCATCACTTCGGCCTTGCCATCGTGGTTGGCGTCGCGCACTAGCATGATGGTGCCCTTTACGCGGTTGCTCACGTACACGTCGCCGTTGGGCATCATGGCCAGCATGCGCGGCATGTCGAGGCCTTCGGCAAACTTGGTGATGGTGAAACCGGCCGGCACTTTCAGGGCCGCTACGCGGGCGTCGGTAGCGGGCAACTTATTGGGCAGGTAGATATTGCCCTGCATCTGAAACGGTGTGGCAGGCGGCGGCACATTTTGGGCAGCCGACGGAAGCACGGGCAGCAAAGCCGCCGCGAGCAAAATGGAAAAGGAACGCATCGGGGAAGTAGTTATTGACTGCGTGCTTCAACTGCCAAGGCGCGGTTGGGGTTGCCCTACCCCCACTTTTCGGCGGCCCCTTCCACCAAAAAGCCCCTCCCAAAGCGGGAGGGGCTACTTGACCGTGCCACAACGGGCCGGTTGAATGTGAGGCCGATGGGGTGGGACAACACCGGTCTCAGAGCGGGGTAGGCGCTACTTGAAACAGCACCGTATCATTGGCGGGCTGCCAATGTGCCTAGGGCTTGTGACTAGCTGCCAGGCCACCGTGGTTGGTAGCCAAGACAAACATACGGCAGTGAATTCAATTATTTAGCGAATATTCGCTAAATAAGAAAAATTTGCAAGCTAGCGCTAGCTTTGCGCAGTTTTAAAGGACTATTTAAGCTCGTTTAAGGGGTTTTTGCCAGCGAGGAGTTCTGAAAAAATATTTCTAATCAAGACCTTAGCTCGCTGGTTTGGCTCCCTACAAGCCTCGCGTGGAACTGCTAGGGTGAACTTAGCCGCTACTATCAATAGCGGCGATTATTTGCTAATAGCGCCGGCCGAGCGTCCTCCCTTCTTATCTGCGTTTCCTACCCCCATGCTTAACCACGGCCAAATCGTTCGCCTCATTTTTGGCCTGAAGTTGCGCGAGCTGCGGCAAGAGCGCGGCCTAAGCCCGGCCGAGCTAGCGCGCAGCTGCGACCTAAGCGTGAGCTACCTCAACGAGATTGAGAAGGGTAAGAAATACCCCAAGGCCGACAAGATTCTCGCCCTCAGCAAGAGCCTGGCCGTGCGCTACGACCAGCTGACGTCTACCACGTTGCCGCGCCGCCTAGAGCCAATTGAGGACTTGCTAAACTCTCGGCTGTTGCAAGAGTTTCCACTAGGCATGTACGGGATTGAGCCGGCCCAGCTTTTTGAGCTCATCGCCAACGCACCGGCCAAGATGAATGCCTTCATTAGCACCATCTTCGAGATTGCGCGCAACTACGAGATGCGGCAGGAGCACTTTTTTGTGGCTGCCTTGCGCTCGTACCAGGAAATGCACGACAACTATTTTGAGGACTTAGAGCAAGATGTGCGGGCCTTTGTGGCAAGCCGCCAGTTGGCGCCTACCTCCCCCTTCGACCTGGAGGCCTTGGAAACTATTTTGACGGAAGAGTACGGCTACACCATCGACCGTACTACGCTGGCGGCCAACCCCGTAGCAGCGGCCGGGCGGCTGCGCTCGGTGTTTCGGCCCCAAACCAAAACGTTGCTGCTGCTTGCTAGCCTGAGTCGGGGGCAGCAGGCGTTTGTGCTAGGCCGAGAGGTAGGCTTTAATTACCTGCGGCTGAAAGAGCGGCACTACGCTAGCCCCAACACGTTGGAGCTGCGCTCGTTTGAGGAGGTGCTGAATAATTTCCGGGCCTCGTACTTCGCCAGCGCCTTGCTAATGGAAGAGGATAGCCTGGTGCGCGACTTGCGCCAGGTATTCGGGGCCAAAAAGTGGCAGCCCACTGCGCTCATGAGCCTGCTAACGCGCTACGACGTGAGCGCCGAAATGCTGCTCCAGCGCCTAGCTGCGCTGCTCCCCAAGCACTTCGGGCTAACAAGCCTGTTTTTTCTGCGCTTCGACCAAGCGGAGGTTGACGCCACGTTTAACTTAACCAAGGAGCTACACCTCTCGCGCCTGCACAACCCCCACCGCAACGAGCTGCACGAGCACTACTGCCGCCGCTGGGTGAGCCTGCGCTTGATTGCCGACGCCCGCGCGGTTGCCGCGCTTGCGGCCCCCGCCGAGGCGCCCATCACGCTGCTCGACGCCCAACGCTCGCGCTACCTGGGCACCGACGACGAGTACCTGTGCTTTACACTGGCCCGTGCCGGGGCGCCCGGTGCCCCAGCTATGAGCGTGACCGTGGGCCTGCGCTGCGACGACACCCTGCGGCAGCAGTTCAAGTTCTTGGCTGACCCCGAGCTGCCCGTTCGCATCGTGAACGAAACCTGCGAGCGCTGCCCACTAGCCGATTGCCTGGAGCGCGCCGCACCCCCGGTGCAGGTGCAGCGCGCCGCCGAACGTGCCGCCTACGAAATGGCGGTAGCGGCGCTGGTACAGGGGTAGGGGCCTGTGCTACTAAAGTGCTGTTAGCGAAATGTTTGCTGGTTGTAGCGTGCGAGTACTTGCGGCACATCGTCGTAGCGGTGGCCGGCGGTGGTGGCCCGAATGGCGGCAGCCAAATCGGGCGAATCGGCTAAGTAGTTAGCCAGAAAAGGCGCGAATTTCTTGCCCTCGGGCACGGCCAGCATAGTTGTTTGGCCGGGGCGGCGCAGGTACCACGCGTGGTTGTAGTTGCTGCTAAATACTCCGGTCCACAAAACTGCGCCCGGCACCGGAATGGGCACACCCTTCTTGGGCGTTGCCACGTCGAACAATTCTACTTTTGGGCCGGCTTGCAGGCGCAGGGCCAGCCCGTGTGCGCTTTCGCCGGGTAGGCGCACGGGCTCGTAGTACCGGCCGCTTAGCTCGACCCATTGCAACTGCTCGCTGGTGATAAACACGGGTTTAGGCCGGGGCAGCACCAGCGGGTGGCGCCAGGTAAATTCTATCCCGTTGCCCCGCTCGCTTACGCTCGTAATAAAGACGAATAGCTGCTTGCCGCCCGCCGTGCCAAGGCGGCTCACCGGGAAGTGATACTTGGCATTGGCGGGCTGAATGGTATCGGTAGCCAAGTTGTGGGTTTCGGTGGCCTGCGCGGCGGCTTGCTCGGTTGCCGTACCTAGCAAGCCAACTCCTAGTAATACTGTTAAATAAAATGAATGCATAGAACTGCTGTGATAAGTTGGTAAACTTATACTACAGAGCGCAAAATAGGACTTGATTTACTTCATGCCTCGCAACAGAGCGAATGGAAGCGGGCATCGATTTTAATAAAATCTAAGAAAAGCGTCCTGCTGAGTTGCTACCCAATGATGCGAGCGAGATGCTTCGACCAGCTCAGCAGGACGTTCTTTTAAGCTTCTAAACGTGTTCTGTTATATAGTAAGCAATAAGCTGGCAGGCGCTCTCGCCAAGCGCCTACCCCCGCCAAACGGCCGCAGCTTGGCTAAGCTCCAGCTACTACCGTGCGCCGGATGCCCAGCCTTTTCATACGGGCTTCCAGTGTTTTGGGGTTGATATCTAGCAGCACGGCCGCGCCCTGCGCGCCGCTTACACGGCCGCCGGTGCGGTGAAGCGCCAACAAGATGTGGTCGCGTTCCTGCTCGCGCAACGTTTTGAGGGGCGCATCGCGGTTGGGCTCCTCGGGCGTGGCAAGGGGGGTAGGCTCGGTTTGGGCCGGGCCGGGGGGTAGGGCCAGCCGCGCCGCGCTCGCCGCAAACCCTCCAAACTCCAGCCACGCGCCTTGGCTCACGATAATGGCCTGTTCCAGCACGTGCTCGAGCTGGCGGATATTGCCCGGCCATGCATAGGCTTGCAGGGCCACCAAATCGGTGGGGCGCACGGGGCGCGGCGGGCGCGCCAGCCGCTTGCTGAGCGTGGCCAGGTAGTGCTGCACCAGCGGTGCAATGTCTTGCGGGCGCTCGCGCAGGGGCAGCAAATGAATCGGAAACACGTTGAGGCGGTAGTACAAGTCGGCCCGAAACCGGCCGGCGCTTACTTCCTCCTCCAGCACGCGGTTGGTGGCGGCCAGCACGCGGGCGTCGGTGTGCAGCACGCGGTTGCCGCCTAGGCGCTCAAACTCCTTTTCTTGCAGCACGCGCAGCAACTTGGCTTGCAAGTCGAGCGGAAGCTCGCCCACTTCATCCAAAAAAATAGTGCCGCCATCGGCTAGCTCAAACTTGCCAATGCGCCGTTCCACGGCCCCGGTAAACGCGCCTTTTTCGTGGCCAAAAAGTTCACTCTCAATCAGCTGGGCGGGTAGGGCGGCGCAGTTTATCTTTACCAGTGCCCGGCCGTGGCGGGGTGAGGCTTGGTGCAGGGCACGGGCTACTACTTCCTTGCCGGTGCCGGTTTCGCCGGTAATGAGCACGGTAGCGTCGGTATCGGCCACTTGCGCAATGCGCTGCCGAATTTGTTGCAAGGCCGGGCTGGTGCCGATGAGGCCGTCGGCGGGCCGGTCGGTGTTGATTTCATCAATTAAATACGTGCGCTCCTGCTCGACCTGCGCCTTCAATTCCTCAATCTGCTCGAAGGCAAACAGGTTTTCCAGCGCTAGCGCAATCTGCGGCACCAGGCTTTGGATGGTGGCCTGGTTGTCGGGGCTGAAGGCGTTGGCATCGGTGCCCGACAGTGTGAGCACGGCCTGGCTATCGGGCCGCTGCCAAATGGGCACCACCAGCATGGCGCGGGTGCCGTAGTGCTCGTACACGTAGCGCAGGCGGGGGTAGCGCACGGCCAAGGCATAGAAATCGGCACCGGCGTACACCCCCGGACTCTGCATCAAATCAGAGAGTTGGCTGTACAGGCTTGCATTGTCAGAGAGTTCTTCCTGCTGGGGGCGGTCGGGCGCTAGGGCTTCAAATGCGCCATCGCCTACCCGCGAAAATTCGGCAAAGGCTTCGAAGTTCTTGGTTGGCCCCGTACGCTGCACCCGAATGCCAAAGTACTCGAACGGCACTATCCGCCCAAGTGCCTCGGCCACTGCCCGAAACAGCGGCTCGCGCTGCTTGATGCTGAGCAGCGCGTGCGTCACGGCTAGCTGGAGGCTGCGCTCGCTTTCGCGCCGCGCTATTTCCTCGAAAGCTAGTGAGTTGGCCACCGCCACGGCCACCAGCGAACCTATTTTTTCGAGTAATTGCTCATCGGCCGATGAGAAGCTAATGCGCCGGGCCGCTGCCAGAATGAGGTAGCCCATGAGCTTGCCAGCCTGCCGCAGCGGCACGGTGGTCATGTACTCAATGCCTTGTGCGCAAAGCTTGTTAAAAGGCTCAAAATCAGGGTAGGAGGCGGCGTAGTCCTTCACCGAAATGTGCAGCACCTGCGGGTTGCTTACCAGCTGCTCGACCGGCGAACCGGCGATGGGCGAAAACAACGAGGCCGCCGCATCGACGGGTAGGGCGCCGGCTGGCCCACCTACGTAGCTGCGCAGAAACAAACGCTTATTAAGCAGCTCTTTGTCAAAAACGTGAATGCCAATCAGGTCAAATGGAAAGATGAGCCGTAGCTTATTCGTGATGACTTGAAAGAGCGTTTCCTTGTCGTGAATGGTGGCAATGGCCTCGTTGAGGTGCAACAGCAACGTTTCGTCTTGGTTCGTATTGGCCATGGCATAGGGGGTATGGTCAGCCCGGTACACGTAGAATGATGGTAATTCCTGATATGTAAGGAAACCCTATAAAAGACACATTGTTTGAAGTGCTGATTTACAAACAGTAAAAATTTGTATAGCTCAAAAAGACAATGATTTACGTATAGTAAGCCCTGCCATAACCAATTGGCACAACTTTCGGTAAGCGCATGGCACACTACTACGCCACTTGGCTTATGTTTTCTAGATATAAATTGGCCGGTTTTGCGGGGCTGTCATTAACCGGCGCACTGTTAGCCCAGCCAGCCCTGGCCCAAAACCAGCCCGGTATTCCAGCTTCTGCCCAGGCTATTGGGCTGGCTAGCGATTCCCTTACCCTAGGTGGCACTGTACAGGCTGTACTCGATGCTAATCCCGGTATTACGAACCTCACGGAACTGGCTAATGCGGCCAGCAGCCGCCTGAACCAGTCGCAGGCTGGCTTCCTACCACAGATTACAGGTACGGCAACCTATACTCGCCTCGACCCAGTGTCGAAAGTGGCGTTTGGAAATGATGTACTGTCCTTTGTGCCCAATAATAACTTTGACGCCCACATTACGGCGCAGTATGAGTTGTATGATTTTGGTAAGCGGGCGGCGACTACCGATTTGTCGCGCTCACAGGTGCAAACGGCGCAGGACAATATTATAGTAGCCCGGCGCGACTTAGCATTTAACGCTGCTCAGGTATATTACAATATTCTGTTTATGCGGGAAAGCATTCGGGTACAAGACCAGCAAATTGCGTCGTTAGTAGCCCACCGCAACGAGATGGAGAAGCGGGTGGAAGCCGGCGTGAGTACCAAGTTTGACGTGACCACTACCGACGTGCGCATCACGCAGGCCCAGAACACTAAGCTCGACCTGCAAAATCAGCTCCGCAACCAGCAAGTACAACTGGCGCGCCTGCTGCACAAGCCACAGCAAGCCGATGTGCCGGTGAAAGGCCGCCTGGAATACAATCCGCAGCCGGTGAACTTGGATGCGGAACTGACGAAAGCAGCTACCAACCGGCCCGAAGTAAAGCTTTCTAAAGATGCCGAAGCTACTGCCGAGCTCCAGGCCAAACTTATCAGCAAAAGCAACTTGCCGGTGTTAGGCGTGGGCGCACAGGTAGGTGGTAAAAATGGCTACATCCTACCCAATGTAGCAATTACTGATATTCGCTTCAACACGGTAGGCGTAGCCCAGCTCTCGGTGCCTATCTACGACGGTAATAAGAATAAGAAGCAGCGGGTAGAAGCCGCCGCCAACTACCGCGCTACCCAGGCCCGTACTCAGGATACCCAGGAGCAGATTCGGGCCGATGTGCGCCAGGCGGCCAACAATATGGAGTTTAGCCAAGCGCGCTACAACAACGCAGTGCAGCAAGTAACGCAGGCTACCGACGCCCTCACCCGCGCCCAGGGCCGCTACCGCTACGGCGTAGGCCAAAACCTGGACGTGCTCGACGCCGAAACCCAGCTGGCCCAGGCTCGCTTGGCCCGCGCCCAAGCCATGTACAACTACACCCTTGGCCAGTATCAACTGCGCCGCGCCACCGGCGAGCAAATTTGGCAATAGCTAATGATAAGTGGTTAAGGAGGATAGGTTGAACAACCCTCCTATTAAATAACCAAGCATCATTAACCAGTAACCAGTAAGAAATGACTCTCACCACCATCCTCTGTCCGCTCGACTTCTCGGCTGCTTCGGTGGCGCTGGTGGCGTATGCCGCCGCGCTGGCCGTAGGCACCGGCGCCGAGCTGCGCCTGCTTTACGTGCAGGAGCCTGCCATGCCGCTCGCGGTGGGGGTAGAGGCCGAACTGAGCGTGCACCGCGCCGCGGCCCAGGCCGCCGGCGCCAATCGCGTGAGCACCAATATGCTGAAAGGCGAGGCTGCCCCCGAAATAGTGGCCGAAGCCCGCCGCCAGCACGCCGACCTCATCGTGATTGGGGCGCACGGCCAAACGGGCCTCAGCCGCTTTCTGATGGGCAATACGGCCGAAGTGGTAGTACGCACCGCACCTTGCCCTACCCTCCTCGTGAGAGAATAAATTTAAATTGATTGTTATGGGCTAGCTACCTCGGTGCTGCCCGCCCCTCCTCTAGCAAGTAAAACCAGCAATTTCCTGTTAACAAATGGCTACCACAACCCAAACCCACGAAGAGGTTCCTACCGCCGTTGCCGAGCCGCTCGAAGAACCCAAGAAGCGTAACCCGTTGGTATTTATCATTCTAGCCATCGTGTTGCTGGCTGGCGGTTACTACGGCTGGACGCGCCTCCAGTTTGCTAAAGCCCACGAAAGCACCGATGATGCTTCGGTAGAAGGCGACGTATACCCGATTTTGCCGCGCGTGTCGGGCCCAGTTCTGAAGGTATTTGTTAACGACAACCAAGTTGTTAAAAAAGGCGATACCCTCGTTACCATCGACAAGTCGGACTACCAGCAGCGCGTAAACGCTGCTGAAGCAGCCCTTGTAGCCGCCCAGGCGCAGGTAACGGCGGCCCGCGCCGGCGTCGGCACTGCCCAGGCCAATGTGCGCACCGCTCAAACTACCATCGGTGTGAGCTCGGCCAACCGTGCCCGCCTCCAGCAAGACTTGGCGCGTAGCACCAAGCTTCGCAAAGACGACATCATTCCGCAAAGCGACTACGACGCCGTGCAGGCCAACCTAAAGGCTACCACTGCGCAGCAAAGCACTGCCCAAGACCAAGTAACGGTAGCTCGCCAGCAAGTAGTGGCCGCTCAGCAGCAAATTGCCGTGGCCCAGGCCGTAGTAAAACAGCGCCAGTCGGACCTGGACAATGCCAAATTGCAGCTGAGCTATACCACGCTGCTGGCCCCCGCCAATGGCATCGTGAGCAAGAAAAGCGTGCAGCCTGGCCAGGTGGTATCGCCCGGCCAGCAGCTTATCGGGCTCGTAAGCAGCGGCAAAACTTGGGTTATCGCCAACTTCAAGGAAACCCAGCTCGAAGAAATGAAAGTGGGCCAGAAAGCCAAGCTGGAAGTAGACGCCTACCCCAGCGAAGATTTTGAAGGCCACATCGAATCGCTGTCGGCTGCTACGGGTGCTCGCTTTGCCCTGCTACCCCCCGACAACGCCAGCGGCAACTTTGTGAAAGTGACCCAGCGCGTGCCCGTTAAAATCGTGTTGGACAAGGAAGACCCCCAGCACCCCCTGCGGGCCGGCATGAGCGTGAACGCCATCGTGGCCGTAAAATAGAGTTATGCAGTATGCAGGAGGAGGTATAAATTGGTCGCCCACGTCGGCCTTTTATACCTCCTGCTTCATACCGCATAATTCATAACTCAAAAAGTTATGGAAACCGGATTTAGAAAGTGGATTATCGTTATAACGGTGGTTCTCTGCTGTTTGCTTGAGCTGATTGACACCAGCATCGTGAACGTGGCCCTGACCCAGATGATGGGTAACCTCTCGGCTACGCAGCAGGAAGTAAGCTGGGTAATTGCGAGCTACGGCATTGCCAACGTGATTGTGATTCCGATGACCGGCTTCTTGGCCGAGCAGTTTGGGCGCAAAAACTACTACCTGGTATCGGTGATACTTTTTACGCTGGCCTCCATGGCCTGCGGCCAGAGCACCAACCTGTGGGAGTTAGTGGCTTTCCGCTTTATCCAGGGCATTGGGGGCGGGGCGCTGATGGCTACCTCGCAAGCTATCCTCATTGATACGTTCCCGCCCAAGCAATTACCGCTGGGTCAGGCGCTGTTTGGCATGGGCGTGATTATCGGCCCCACCATCGGCCCAACCCTTGGTGGCTACATCGTGGAGAACTACGACTGGCCCTGGATTTTCTACGTGAACGTGCCAGTAGGCATCTTGGCTAGCATTTTTACCATCCTCTTTATTCGCGACCCCGAGCGCATCAAAAATGCCATTCCAAAGCCGTTGCGCGAAATCGACTGGGCTGGCGTTGGCCTGCTCATCTTGGGGGTAGGCTCGATGCAGCTGGTTCTGGAGCAGGGTGAAACGGAAGATTGGTTCGACAGCACCTACATTCTCAGCTTCACGGCGCTGGCTGTGATTGGCATCGTCGGCTTTATCTGGCGCGAACTCACGGCTAAAGCGCCAATTGTGGATTTGCGCATTCTCACGAAAAGCCGCAACTTGGCAGTGGGCGCCTTCCTATCGTTTGTGCTGGGCTTCGGGCTGTTTGCCTCGGTGTTCGTGTTCCCGATTTTCACGCAGCGCATCCTGGGCTTCACCGCCGAGCAAACGGGCTACTTGTTGCTACCAGGCGCCCTGGCCTCGGGCTTCATGATGCCTATTATTGGGCGGATGCTACAAGCCGGCGTTCCCCAGAAGCTGATGATTCCGATTGGTTTCACCATCTTCTTCTTCTTCACCTTCTGGATGGCGGCTAAGATTTCGCCTACCGCGGGCGAGAGTGACTTCTTCTGGCCGCTCATTGTGCGGGGGGTAGGGCTGGGCCTTATCTTCTTGCCCATCACTACCATGAGCCTCGCGGGCTTGCAGGGCAAAGATGCCGGCCAGGCCGCCGGCCTCACCGGCATGATTCGCCAGCTTGGGGGTTCGTTTGGAGTAGCCATTGTGGGCACGTACCTCGAGCGCACCATCCAGGCCAACCGCATAGCGTTGCTGCCGAACATTTCGCTCTACAACCCCGAGACGGCCCAGCGCATCCAGGCTTTCACGCAGGGCTTCATGGCCAAAGGCTTTCCTGCCAACCAAGCCTCGCAGCAAGCCTACGCTGCCCTCGAAGGTGTACTGATGAAGCAAGTTTCGCTCATTACTTACTCGCAGGTTTTCACCTCGTTGGGTTTGTTTTTCCTGGCTTGCCTACCCCTCATCTTGCTCGTGAAGCGTGCCAAGCGTGGCGAGGCCATCGACCTCAACGCCGCACACTAACTAGGGCTCGGCCGTTGCTGGTAGCTAGCGGCTAGCCAGCCTAAATCCCTGATTGCTTTTTTAGCAGTCAGGGATTTTTTTGTTCAATGACGACCAAGAATAATACCCTTGCTTCATTCAGCAACGAATTGCCATCATTCAACGCTACCCCTGCCAGTTTGACCTAAACGCAGCCAACGCTCGCTGGGCGGGCTGGTAATTTTGTGGGGTAAGAACAAGGGCATTGAACTCCTTGTGGCGCAATACCTACTGGGGCCTAGTTGATAGCCGCTTGCTTAAGGCAGTGGCTTTCCCAACTGCTGTCTTAGGCAGCGCAACGCCTGGCCCAGGTGGTCGGCACTCTATCTTCTGCCTAGCACAGATTATGCAATTTATGAGCTTGTTTGCTACCATCAACCAGCAATTATCGGACGCATTGCTGGCCCAATTGGCTAGCGTTTCGGGGGCAACGCCGCCACTAGTGCGTAGTTTTTGGGCGGCCGCGGTGCCTGTGTTAGTGTGGCGGCTCAGCGAGCCAACTACCGTTGACGAAGTGAATGCGCGCTGGGATATGTGCCGGCAACTGTTCGAAAGCCAAGTGCTTACTGACTCGGAAGAATTGCTGCGTACCGACTTAGGCTGGCCCGCTCGCCGACATTACCTAGCCGAAAAAATTCTCGGAGCGCCCCAAGTAGATGCTTTGGTTCGGGAAAGCAGCTCGCCCGCAGCGGCGGCGACGCTGCTGGGCTACCTAACTATTATTGCCCTAGCAGTGCTGGGTGAAAAAGCCTATACCGATGACTTAGAGCCAGTAGCCCTCGGCAACTGGCTACAGCAGCAGTCGGTGCCAGCTGCGTCCGCAACGCAGGACATAACCGCTGAGCCAGCTCTAGCGGCAGCTGGCCGCAGCAAGGCCACGGTGCTATCGGTGGTGGGAGCTGTGGGATTGGTAGGTGCCGCAGGCCTGTACTTCTTGCTAGGAACGCCCGCCAATGCTACCCAGCAACAACCAAGCGCACTGGCCGCTACAAAAACTGCCCGCGTTCCTCAACCTACCGAAATCGAAGCACCCCTTACCAAGGCGCCTGTAGCCGCCGCGCCGGCGCCAATGGTGGCGGCTGCCAAAGAGGCTAGCTCGGCTACAGTTGCCAAAGCCCTACCCCCTCACTCGGCGGCTATGGGGGCCTCACTGCCTGACACGGTAGGGAATAACCTGCTAGCCACCCAAATTGGGGGTAAATTCAGTGTGGAGCTAGGCAAATACCTGCGCGGTGAAGGCCAGCCACTTTTGCTGAAGCTTGCCGACCGTGCTACCCTTACGGTGGGCATCAACTCTACCGAAAGCCTGCTCTATAAACGGCTGGCTAACCCCCGGCTGCCCCGCCCGGCCGACATTGCCATCGACCGCCTAAGCTTCGACTCAGGCAAGGCCCGGCTTGGAGCAGAGGGCGCGCAGCAACTCGGTAATGTGGCCAGCTTGCTGAAAACCTTCCCCAAAGCTCGTTTGCTGGTGGTGGGCCACGCCACTAATATGGAGCCGCAAGCCATGGTGCTGGGGTTGCAGCGCGCCACGGCCGCTGTGGATGAGCTTGTAAAGCAGGGCGTCAGTGCCAGCCGGTTGCAGGCGCAGGGCGGGCTGGCTACCGGCCAGTCTAGCCCCCACGATTCGGCCGAGCGGCAAGCGCTGCTGCACGGCATTACCTTGAAGATAAGTACGCTGTAGGAAGGTAGGTAATGCCCCGTTGGAGAGCTTATTTTGTGGTTATTGCCGCATCCGGTTACGTAATCAGGTAGAAAAAATTAGTGTTTTATGGGACTCTTATCCTCTCTATTTCCGAAGCGCAACCGGCCCGAACCTAGCCCAGCGCCCGAGGCCCCAGCAGTGGCCGTTGCTCTTCAGGCCGATATACCGGAAGTAGCTGCTGAGGAAACAGCATCCCTGCCTACTTCCGCACCCGCAGAGCCAGACGTAACTGCGCAAACGCGCGCTCAAGCTGAAGAGCTGATTCGCAGCGTGGTGCAGGAATTGCCAGACTACCTCACGGTTGCTGTGGTAGAGCAAGTGTCGGGGCGCATTTTGGCTGGGCGCTGGGCGGGGCACAGTGGCGGAGCGGTGGAAGTGGCGCTCGCCAATGCCGAAATAGTGCGCCAAACCCAGCTAGGCATCGAGGCCCTGCAACTAGGCCTAACCGAGCAGCTGCAGGATATTCTTATCACGCTGCAACACCAGGTGCACCTGCTGCAAGTATTGCCGCAGCAGCAGTGGCTGCTGTACTTAGCTGTGCACACCCAGGATACCAATCTGGGGCTGGCGCGCGCCGTGCTGCGCAGCCACGCCGCGTAGGCACAGGTGCCCTACGGCAAGGTTTTATTGATACTAACCAGCCAAAAAAAGAAGTCTCCCCACGGTAGGGAGACTTCTTTGGGGGTTGTTAGCTAAGGAGTTCGGCTACTGGTACTGCACGTACAGCGGCTTGGGATTTAGCTCGGTTAGCACTTCTTGGGGCGTCATCAGGTGCGAACCCTTGGGCTTGATGTCGTACTCGTAAAACAGCTTGAACCCCGTGTACTGCACGGGCTGCTTCTCTACGTAGGCTTTGTACGAGTCCTTTTTGAGGGTCGGGTTGCCCCAGCCGTCCATGTCCATGATGACCTGCACGCGCGGGTCGAGCTTGATATTCTTATAATTGGTGAGCATGCCCTGCGTGAAGCGGTGCACCATCAAAATTTTGGGGGGTAGGTGGTTTTCACTCACGATGCGCGCCAAGAAATTGATGGCGTAGTTGACATCCTTGGCATCGTAGGTGCCAATTTTTTTGCCGGGCCGCACGCCCTTGGTTTGCATGGCAAACTCGGGGTCGATGCCTAGGTGAATGGTTGGGTCTTTTAAATACTCCGTCAGCTTGGGTAGCTCATGCTCTAGGTCGCTTAAGCCCACTTGCACATCCAAAAACAAGATGGCATTCTTCTGCTTAGCCCAAGCACGGGTTTCCTCAATTGTGCTTTTCGAGTTCATGAGGCGGTACTTGCCGTCGGCCCCGGCCGCGCCCTGCGCCGTAATAGTGACGCTGTGCAGCGCCGGCATCACGGGC
The DNA here is from genome assembly GCF_009755225.1 of Hymenobacter ginkgonis. Lineage (GTDB taxonomy): Bacteria > Bacteroidota > Bacteroidia > Cytophagales > Hymenobacteraceae > Hymenobacter > Hymenobacter ginkgonis. The sequence continues at coordinate 50,963 of NZ_WQKZ01000002.1, read as the reverse complement.
AAGCTAGGGTCAGCGGCCTGCCACTCGGCCAGCACTTTATCAAACTTGCGCATCATCTGGTCTTTGGGCTCGCGGCCCAAAATACCCATGCCCTTCGAGCGGATATTGCCATAAAACGCCACAATGCGGTGGCCCGGCAACAGGGCGCCCGGCAGCTGACCATTTTTGCGCGCAATGCTATCGGCTTTCAGCGAATCGCGCTGCAAGGCCAGGCGCTTGATTTTTACGGTGTCGAGGGGCGCGGGCTTGGCCGCATTGCTGAGGGTGTCGCCCTGGCCAGCGCTGGTTTCGCCCTGCCCAGAACGGTTGCAGGCCATCAGGCCCAGGCCTGCTAGCAAGCTAAAGCCCAGCGCGCCGCGCCAAGCCGAAAAAATACGTGAACGCACTACGGTTGAGGTAAGTAAATGAGGGCGCAAGTTACGGCCAGGTAAGGGCCGAACAAGCTGCCTGGCTGAAGGCCACGTGAAGCTCGCTGCCGATTGGCCAACCAAGCCAGTAATTTGAAGTCAAGTACTCCCTACCCCCTGTTTCGGGAGCGGCGGCTGGCACGTAGAGCCCAATGTGGCCTTCCGTATGAGTGCGTTGTTACTTGGCTACTTTAACTTTTTTCTTTCCTACCCCTCTTGTCCTCTCGCCTCACCATTGCCCTGCGGGCTCTCGCTGCCCTGGCCCGTACGCCCGCCCTGCTTACTGAGGTGCTGGCTGCCGATGTGCCCGCATGGCGTGCCCGCGCCCTAGCCCACGCCGCCAACTGGCCGGGCCTGGGACCAAATGGGCTGCCGCTGGTGCCCTTTGCGCATTTTGTGCCGGCTACTGCGCCGGCTACAGCGCGCACGGTAGCGCCCTTTGCTTTTGGCGATGGCGGCTCGCTGCCCACCGACTTGCTGCTGCTGCGCGCCCTGGCCCGGCGGCAGCCCCATTGCCGCTACTTTGAGATTGGTACTTGGCGCGGCGAAAGCGCCGCCAACGTGGCTGCCGAAGCCGCCACCGTGCACACCCTCAACCTGAGCCCCGCCGAAATGCGCGCCCTGCATTTGCCCGAGCGCTACATTGAATTGCATGGTCATTTTTCGCGGCCACTGCCCAACGTGACGCACTTGCACGGCGATTCGGCCACGTTCGACCTAGCGGGCTTGCAAGCCAGCGCCGGGCCTTTCGACGTGGTGTTTATCGACGGTGACCACCGCTACGTGGCCGTGCGCCGCGACACGGCCCGCGTGTTTGAACACCTAGTGGGGCCCCGCACGGTAGTAGTGTGGCACGATGCTAACCGCCAGCCTGGCCACCCGCGCTGGGAAGTGCTGGCCGGGCTGCTCGACGGCCTGCCGCACGGCTTGCCCGGCCAGCTGGTGCAAGTCGGCAATACGCTGTGCGCGCTCTATGCACCCCAGCTCCTGCCGGCCCTACCCCCTAATCCGCTGGCCGACCCCGGCCACTTCGAAGTAGAAGTGCGGTTCTAGCTGTTTTTCAGCTGCCGCTTATACAGCTGCACCACGTTTTCGAGGCCCAGATACAAGGCATCGGCCACCAGCGCGTGGCCAATGCTTACTTCCTGCAAGCCCGGCAGCTCCTGCGCCAAGTAGGCGAGGTTTCCGAGGTCAAGGTCGTGGCCGGCATTAAGGCCGAGGCCTGCGGCTACGGCTGCCTTGGCAGTGTCGCGATAGGGCAGCACCGCCGCGGCCCGGTCGGTGGGGTAGTAGCGGGCGTAGGCTTCGGTGTATAGCTCGATGCGGTCGGTGCCGGTGTGGGCGGCGGCATCAATCAGGGTCGGGTTGGGGTCAAGAAAAATGCTGACGCGGGCGCCGTAGCTCTTCAATTCGGCCACCACATCGCGCAAGTAGCCTTGGTGCTTCACTACGTTCCAGCCGGCGTTGGAAGTGATGGCATTGGGCGCATCGGGCACCAGCGTTACCTGCTCGGGGCGCACCTCCCGGCACAAGGCCAGAAAATCGGGGGTAGGGTTGCCCTCCACGTTCAGCTCGGTGGTGACAATGCTCTTCAGATTGCGCACGTCGTCGTAGCGAATGTGGCGTTCGTCGGGGCGCGGGTGCACCGTAATGCCTTCAGCACCAAAGCGCTCGATGTCGCGGGCGGCTTGCAGCAGGTCGGGGCGGGCATGCAGGCCGCGCGCATTGCGCAGCGTGGCAATTTTGTTGATGTTAACGCTTAGCTTGACCACGGATTAACGGGGATTTTAACGGATTTCACGGATTTTGTAGGCGGCGCTGGCTGGTGCTAGTGCTACCGCAACGCGGCTCGACGGTGCAAGGTACCTTTGCCAGGCTGCCCCCTGTGGGCAGCCATTGCACGTGTATTTGCCCATTTATAACCACCTTCGCCATGACTAGTTCGCTGCGCTTGCCTGGGCGCCTAGGGCCGCTGTTGCTTTTTGGGTTGCTGGCTGCCTTGGTGGTAGGAGTAGAACACGTTATTGTGCACCGGGCCGAGTTTGGCCAATACCCAGCGCTGCCGCTGGGCGTGGCCGTGGACTTGCTGGTGGTCGTGCCCACGTTGTTTTATTTTTCGGTAGCACGGCCTTACCGCTTACCCCTCAGTAGTTTGGTGGGGGTAGGGGGCGCTTGTTTAGCGTTGGCTAGTTGGCTGATTCCAGCCCCGCAGCTGCAGTCGTTGCGCGTCTTGCACTTGCTGCCGCCGCTCCTCGAAGCCGTTACCCTGTGCCTGACGGCCGCCAAAGGCCGCCGGCTCGTGCGGGCCTACCGGGCGGCCTACGCCCACGAGCCACATTTCTGGCCCAGCGTGCGCGCCGCCGTGCAGTCGCTGGGAGCGGTAGGCCAACTTTTGCTCACCGAACTCAACCTACTGCGCTACGCCGGCCTGGGCTGGTGGGCCACGCCCGAAACGCCTACCCACGCCACGGCGTTCAGCGGCCACCGCGAGTCGGGCTTTGCGGCGCTGGTGGCCACGGCCACCCTTGTGCTAACGGTTGAAACGGCCTGCGTGCACCTGCTGGCCCAGCACTGGTGCCCCAGCTTGGCGCCCTGGCTGCTGTTTTTAGATATCTATGGGGTAGTGCTGCTCGTGGCGCACCTGCACGCCGTGCGGCTGCGGCCGGCGTTGCTCACGCCCACCGAGCTGCACCTCCGCATCGGGTTTGTGTGGGAGTTGGCCGTGCCCCGCACCGAGCTGGTGGCCGCCCGCATACTGCCCGAAGCGCCAGCCGCCGGCTCCGGCGTGCTCAACTTAGCGAAACTGCTGTTCGCTACCCCCAATTTACTGCTGACCTTTGCCGAGCCAGTTGTCGTAGCTGGCCCGTACGGTATGCGCCGCACGGCGCGGCACGTAGCCGTATACCTCGACCAGCCCCGGCAGTTTATTGCCGCCGTTGGGCTGTCTTCTTAACTTCTTTCACGCGCTAACCCGCCCATTTTTCCCTTCCCAATGCCGCTCAAAGAAACCATCGACGCCAATATCAAGCAGGCCATGCTGGCTAAAGACAAAGTGCGCCTCACGGCCTTGCGCTCGATTAAATCGCAAATCTTGCTGGCCGAAACCGCCGAAGGCGTCAGCGCCACTGGCCTCACCGCCGACCAGGAGCAGAAGCTCCTCATCAAGGCTGCTAAGCAGCGCCGCGACTCGGCCGCGACCTATAAAGAGCAGTTTCGCTCCGACCTCGAAGAAACCGAGTTGGCTGAGCTGGCCATCATCGAAGAGTTTTTGCCCCAGCAGTTGTCCGAAGCCGATTTGGTGGAGAAGCTTGTGGGCATCATTCAGCGCGTAGGCGCCACCGGCCCTTCCGACCTGGGCAAAGTGATGGGGGTAGCCGCCCGCGAGCTAGCCGGCCAAGCCGATGGCAAGCGTATTTCGGAGGTGGTAGGGCACTTGCTGAATAACACGAACTTCTAGTAGAATCCGTGTCAAAACGAACGTCAGGCTGAGCTGCTTCGACCAGCTCAGCCCGACGTTCTTTTATTAATCATGAATCACTAGCCAATTAACCCTTAGAGAATGACTGCCCTCGACCTGCTACTTCTGCTGCCGCTGGCCGTGGGCACCGTGAAGGGCTACCGACACGGGCTGGTGCTGGAAGTGGTGTCGCTGCTGGCCTTCGCCATCGGCGTGGTGGGTGGACTAAGCTTGCTAAGCGCCGCCATTCCGGTGGTGCGTTCTTACCTGGGCGAGTTGTTTGGGCTGCTGCCACTGGTGGCTTTTCTGCTGGTGCTGGTAGGTATTATGTGGGGCGTGCACCTGCTGGGCGGGCTGGTGAAAACGGCCGTGCACTTTACCCCCCTCGGCGTGCTCGACCACCTGCTTGGGGCTGCCGCGGGGGCCCTCAAATGGTTATTGGGCTTGAGCCTGCTGCTACACGGCACGGCCCTGGCGGGGTTGCCGCTGTTGGCGCCCAAGCTTACTGCCGGCTCGGTGGTGCTGCCCTGGGTAGTAAAAGCCACGCCTCTGGCGTTACAGCTGATGGGCTACGTGCTGCCCTTCGCCAAGCACTTGCTGGCCAGGCTAAAAGCAGCCATGTGAAGGAATAGGTAGTGCGCAATGGGTAATAGTTATTGCTCATTACCTGTTACGCACTGTTATCACTGACTGCCCCTTGAGACTTCTGCTGCTCGACAATTTCGATTCCTTCACCCACACGCTGGCTGACTACCTGCACCAACTGGGTGCCGAGGTACTGGTGCGCCGCAACGACGTGCCCTTGGCCGAACTGCGCGCCCTGGATGTGGCGGGCATCGTGCTCTCGCCGGGGCCAGGCTCGCCGGCTACTGCCGGCACACTGCTGGCCGTGATTGCCGAATATCACCAGCGCCTGCCCATGCTGGGCGTGTGCTTGGGCCAGCAGGCCCTAGGCGAGTTTTTTGGGGCGCGCCTGCGCCGCGCCGCGCGCCCCATGCACGGCAAAGTATCGGAGATAGAGTTGCTCGGCGACGACCCCTGGCTGGCCGGCCTACCTCGCCGCCAGCCCGTAACGCGCTACCACTCGTTGGCCTTGGAAACCAGCTCCCTACCCCCCACTTTGCGCCCACTGGCCCGCACCACCGACGCCGACCACGAACTAATGGCCCTGCGCCACGCCACGCTGCCGCTCTTTGGGGTGCAGTTTCACCCCGAGGCGCTCTGCACGCCGCACGGCCGGCAGTGGTTGGCAAATTGGTTGCGCTGTTGTAACATTGCGCACCCTCGTTTGTAAGTTTAATAGCAAGCTGCGGCTGGGTTTGCGGGCCACTTAATGGCCTCGCTACCCCGTCAGCCGCTAACAAACTAGTTACAAGCACTTAGTTCCCTCCTGATGATTCGCCAGCAGCAACACGGCTTTGACTACGTAGACGAAGGCCAGGGGCCCGTGCTGCTGTTGCTGCACGGCCTGTTTGGCGCCCTTAGCAATTGGGAAGAAGTCGTGGCCGAGTTCGCGCCGCATTACCGCGTCGTCATTCCGGTGCTGCCCGTCTACGACATGCCGCTGCTGCAAGCTACGGTGCCCGGCTTGGTCGCGTATGTGGAAAACTTTGTGGATAAGTTGCAGTTGCCCACCACGTTTACTTTATTAGGCAACTCGCTCGGCGGTCATATTGCCTTGGTGTACACCTTGCATAACCCCAGCCGGGTTACACAATTGATTCTCACGGGCAGCAGCGGCTTGTTTGAGGACGGCATGGGGGGCTCCTTCCCCAAGCGAGGCGATTATAATTTTGTGCGCGAGCGCGTGGGCTACACGTTTTACGACCCGGCCATTGCAACCAAGGAGCTGGTAGACGAAGTATTTGCCGTCACCAATTCCAACGCCAAGTGCCTGCGCATGATTAGCATTGCCCGCTCGGCGCAACACCACAACTTGGCCGGCGACCTGCACCGCATCAAGGTGCCGGTGCTGCTTGTCTGGGGCCTCAACGATACCATTACCCCCCCGCCAGTTGCGCACGATTTTGAGCGCCTGCTGCCCCAGGCCGAGCTGCGGTTTCTGGACCACTGCGGCCACGCGCCCATGATGGAGCGGCCAGCAGCTTTCAATTGTTGGCTGGGGCAATTTTTGCAGCGCACCGTTTCAGCGAACGCCGTAGCCACTCTAGCCTGACAGCGCGCTGGCTGGTCGAGTACCGGCTTAGTTTTTGCCTTACCTAGGCAACCTTCCTATCTTAATTCCGCTCCTACCCGTAAAGCACTAAAACGGGCATTGGGCCGGGTCGCTAATCAGTTCAGCAAAAAAACAGGTACCGTTCTTAGCTTCGCTATCAACTGGTTTTTTTGTTGTAAAATCGCTTGGTATCCTTTCATTATCTGTTAGTTAATCTGTGTCGCTATGCCAGCTCTACTTGCCGAAGATTTACTCAATCAGATGATTCCGTCCCTCAAGGGCAGCGACACCACGGCCAAAGCGGCCCGGTGGCTGGAGGAATTTCACGTCAGCCAGCTGCCCGTGCTGGCCGGCCGTCGCTACCGGGGCCTCATCACCGAAAACGACCTCGCCGACTACGAAAACCCCGATACCCAGCTCGCCGAGCTGCCGTTGCGCTATGCCGATGCGCACGTGCAGCACGACCAGCACTTCTACCGCATTATGGAGCTGGCTATCGAGAATAAAATTCAACTGGTACCCGTGCTTGATGAGCACCAGGACTATGCCGGGGTAGTAACGGTGAATGATGCCCTGGCCGCTTTTGGCCCGGTGCCCGGCCCCATCGGGCAGGGTAGCATCTTGGTATTGACGATGGAGGAGCGCGACTATTCGCTGTCGCAAATCAGCCGCTACGTGGAGGAGAACAATGCCAAAATTCTCTCGGCCCACGTTGTGGCCGACGAGCACGACCCGTATCGTATTCGCCTCACGCTGCGCCTCAACACTGACAATCTGGCTCGCATCACGGCCACGCTCGAGCGGTTTGGCTATATGGTGTCGGCGCAATTTAGCGGCACCGCCGCCGTGAGTGAGGATGAGCAAGAACGTTTCGACGGCTTACTGCGCTACCTGAGTGTCTAACTTTGCCCGGTGAAGCACCGTGTTTGGCCATCTTTCCTTCCGGCAATAAGTTGGCTGCTCTTTAGTGCGCTGCTTGGGCCGGTGGGGTTGGTGCGCGCCCAAACCACCCTACCCCCTCCTTCGGCCGATAGCCTGCGCGAGCTAAGCCAGGAGCGGCATCCACCACCGCTGGTACCCGTGGTGGCCCCCACCGATACATTGGTGCGCGTAGCTCCCTGCCCCGCCGCTGGGCCCAGGGTGCGGGTAAGTGCCGTGCTATTTGTGGGCAATAGCACCACCAAAGAACGGACCCTGCTGGCCGAGCTAGACTTTCGGGAGGGCGACTCGCTGGCCGTGGCCGAGTTGCCCGCGCGCCTCGAAGCCAACCGCCGCCGGGTCTATAATCTGCAACTGTTCCACACGGTGCTGGTGCAGGCCAGCTGCGGCGGCACGGGGCAGCTCATCGTGCTGTTTAGTTTGCAGGAGCGCTGGTATATCCTGCCTACGCCCATTTTTTCGCTCGCCGACCCTAATTTCAACCGCTGGTGGGCGCGCCCATCGTCCGAGCGCTGGCAGCGGATTGATTACGGCCTGCACCTCACCCATACCAACTTTCGGGGCCGCGCCGAGCAGGTAACGGCCAACGTCCAGCTGGGATTCAACCGTAAGTACGAGCTGTTCTATGAAGCGCCGGGCTTTGGTCGCCGGCGCCGGGTAGGGCTGGGTTTCGGCATATCGTACTACCAAAGCCGCAACCTCGACTACGTGACGTTGAGCGACCGCCCTACCCCCCTTGCCACTCCCGAGGAAGATGCTTTTCCGATTCAGCGCTTCTACGTATCGGGCGGCATCCGGCTGCGGCACACCGTACAGCTTGTGTCGGCCATCGATGTTTCATACCACCGCGAGCTTATCAGCGACCTTATCTACCAGCTAAACCCCAATTATTACCTGGGCTTGCAGCAACGCCAATACCTAGAGCTAAGCGGATTAATCACGAATAACAAGCGCAATACGTTTGCCTACCCCCTCACTGGGCAGTTTATGCAGGCCGCGCTTAGCTTCCGTCAGTTTGTGGGGGTAGGGGCACTGCCGGCCTATGCCACGGCGCGCTTGCGCTACGCCCGCTACCTCAGTCTGGGGCACAATTTTTACTACGCGCTTGGCCTGTGGGCGCAGGCCCGCCTGCTCACCGACCGCTTGGCCTACGCCGATGCCCGCTCGCTGGGCTACGAGGCTCTCGTGCGCGGCTACGATAATTACGTAGTGGAGGGGCGCCACTATGGCTTGGTGCAGCAAGGCCTCAGTTTTCGGGCGTGGGCGCCGCCACCGCTCCGCATCCCCTTCATCAACAACCCTAAAATCAACACGTTGCCGCTGGCCGTTTACCTCAATGCCTTCGCCGATGCCGGCGTGGCGAGCGGCCGCCTTGGCTACTTACCCTCCGATACCAACCAGCTGCCCGGCCAAGTGCTGGCTTCCGTGGGCCTTGGGCTGCACCTCGTCACGTACTACGACCGGGTATTCTGCTTCGAGCTAACGCGAACCACTACTGGCTATGCGCGCACTGGCTTTTTTCTGCGTTCGAGTTTCCCCATCTGATAAGCTGGAGTATATTATCTTTTTGTTATGAAATTCGCGATTTTAGGCAAGCCTTTCGACGAGGCAGTGGCGCCTTTTCTGCAAACGCTGCTCGACGAGCTGGCCGCCCGCCAGGCCGAAGTGATTATTGTCGAGTCCTTTCGGGCGTTTATGGACCAGCACCTGCGCCTACCCCCCAACACAGGCAGCTTCCAGCGCGGCGACTCACTGCGCGGTGTGCAGTATGTGCTCAGCATTGGCGGCGACGGCACCTTGCTCGATACCGTCACCTACGTAGGCGCACTGCAAATTCCAATTCTGGGCATCAATACCGGGCGGTTGGGGTTTTTGGCGCCCATCACGCCTGCCTATATCCCGCAGGCCATCGAGGCGCTTTTCAAAGGGCACTTCACTATTGAGGAGCGAAGTTTGCTACGTGTCGAAACCGACCCTGACGTTTTTGGAGAATTGAACTTTGGCCTGAATGAATTTAGTATTCTCAAGCGCGATACTTCTTCGATGATTGCGGTGCACACCTATATCGATGGCGAATATTTAAATTCTTATTGGGCCGATGGGCTAGTGGTTTCTACACCCACGGGCTCTACGGGCTACTCGCTCAGTTGCGGCGGCCCTGTAATGCTGCCGCAAACCAACAATTTCATCATTGCCCCCGTATGCCCCCACAATTTGAACGTACGCCCACTAGTTGTATCTGACCAAAGTGTAATATCCTTCGAAATTGAGGGCCGTGCTACCAGTTACCTGCTCGCGCTCGACTCACGCTCGACCCCCGTGGAGGCTACCGTCCAGATTGCCGTACGTCGCGAAACCTTCACCGCCCGCTTGGTTAAGCTCAACCATGTGAACTTTTTGAGCACCCTGCGTAATAAACTAAATTGGGGCCTTGACCGCCGCAATCCAGCAACTGTTTTAGCGTTGAAATAGGACTTAACAGGTGAAATAATTCGGCCTTAAATTTTTTTAGTTCCCTTTGCCTCTTACTTTTGTATTCGCTGAGAACCACGCTCATTAGCTTTGAGCTTCCTCCCTTTGACTTGTAAATACTCTATTCTGCACTTTATGACCAAGTTTTTCACGTATTCTACGGCCCTTCTAGCAGGGCTGGCGTTGCTGGGTTCTACCCAGCAGGCTGACGCCCAGCAGTTCAGCAAGCGCAAGCAGTATACCTCTATTGGAGTGAGCCTGAATGCCATGAATTACTTTGGCGACTTGAACCCTGCTACCAATTTTGCGTCGTTTCATGCTGGTGATACCCGCCCTAACATTGGGCTAAATATCACTCACCGCTTCTTCCCGCGCGTATCGGGGCGGTTTGCGTTAGCATATGGCCGCGTTACGGCCGACGACAATACTAATGCTAACAGCAACGATACCAACGCTCGCTATCGCTATACCCGGAATATGAATTTCCGGAATGATATTTATGAAGCATCGGCTGTAGTAGTAGTTGACCTTATCGAAAACCGCAACAACTACCTCAAGCGCCCCGACTTCGTGCCGTATCTGTTCGGTGGCGTAGCTGGTTTCCACCACAGCCCCGAAGGCAAGGACGCTAGCGGCAACTATGTTGACCTGCAAGCCCTCCGTACGGAAGGCGTTGACTACAGCAAGTTTCAGTTCTCGCTACCCTTCGGTGCCGGTGTTCGTTACCGCATCAACCGTAACTTGGACGCAGCTTTTGAAATCGGCTTCCGCAAAACCTTCACCGGCTACCTGGATGACGTGAGCAGCAACTATGCTAACCTATCCGGCTCTACTGCGGCTGCCCAATATTTTGGGGGCTACAGCGGCGGCTCGGGTGGCAAAGGCATCACCAACACCTCTACCGGCGTTGCCGCTGGTTTTGTGCCTGGTGAAAAGCGTGGCCAAGGCAAGAATGACTGGTACACCGTTACCGGCTTCTCGCTCAACTACATCCTGAACCCCAAAATCAAGAACCCCAAGTTCCGCTAACCGACTTTCGGCTGGCTGCGCTACTCACTTAACAGTCTGCCGAATGACCGTTTTCAGGTTTTCCTGCGCACTCCCTGCTGGCTTATTGCTGGTAGGGAGTGCGTTTTTTTTAGCTACCCCCGTCCTCGCTCAGCACACCAGTGAGGTGGGTATAGGGGTAGGAGCCACGAACTATAAAGGCGAAATAGCGCCTCAACTGCAGTGGAATAACAGCCGACCAGCGCTCAATATCTTTTACCGGCGCGATGTGTCAGTACCCGTTACCCTGCGGGGCGGCTTCACGGCGGGCGGCCTGCGGGCCAATGACAACAAGGTAGACGGCGTAAGCGGCGGCGTGCCTCCACTGCAGAGCTACCGGCAAACCAGTTTGCGCGGCAGCGTTTATGAGCTATCGGGGGTGGTTGAGTACAACTTCCTCGACTACCACCGCCGCCAAGACCAGCACCGCATTCACCTGACGCCCTATTTATTTGGGGGTTTGGCAGGCTATTATATCAATACCACAGTCGAAAGCCAGAATGTGCTGTTGCAGCCCGATTTCAACCGCAAGGGGGGTAAGGTTGGCATTGCGATTCCGGCCGGTGCGGGCCTGAAGCTGGCACTGAGCGAGCACATTAACCTTGGATTGGAGATGGGCGTGCGTAAAACCTTCACCGACCAGCTCGACCACCTCAGTGACCAAGACCCGCTGTATGTGAATGCGCACGACCAGGATTGGTATTATTACTCTGGCCTGAGTGTATCGTACACCTTCTACAAAATTCTTTGTCCGGCTCCTTACGACCACAATAAGCGCCTGTTGAAATAGCTTATCCTGGTGGGATAAAACAAATAATAAGCAGTAGATTGCTAAGGGGTTAAGCCAAGATACCCAGGCGCCTGGCACCTGGGCTTGGTCGAATAAGGAGGGGGTAGGGACGAGAGGGATGGGGCGCGTCTGCAACCATTTGCGTAACTTGCAGCCTCTTATACGCAAACCCCAACAATGGCCGAACGGTCCGAAATTGACCTCTCTAATATTCCTGCCCATGTCGCCGTTATTATGGATGGCAACGGGCGGTGGGCAAAGCAGCGAGGTGGCCTGCGCGTGTTCGGGCACCAAAGTGCTATCACTGCGGTGCGCGACACGGTGGAGGAGGCCGCTGAGCTAGGAGTACAATACCTGACACTGTACGCTTTCTCGACTGAAAACTGGAACCGCCCAGCGATGGAAGTGACGGCGCTGATGCAGTTGCTCGTGCATACTATTCGCAAGGAAACGCCTACCCTCCTTAAGAACAGTGTGCGGCTTCAATCCATCGGCGACGTGAACAGCTTACCCCAAAGCTGCCAGCGTGAGCTAGCCGAAGCAATTGAGCTAACTAAAGGCGGCAATCGCATGACGCTGGTGCTGGCCCTGAGCTACAGCGGCCGTTGGGACTTAACCCAAGCGGCCCAACGGTTGGCCATTGACGTGGCCGCCGGCCGGGTAGAGCCGGCCAGTGTTACCGAAGCTACCGTTAGTGGCTACCTGGCTACTGCTGGCATGCCCGACCCCGAGCTGCTTATCCGCACCAGCGGGGAGCAGCGTATTAGCAACTTTTTACTCTGGCAATTAGCTTATACTGAGCTATATATTATGCCGGTGCTGTGGCCCGATTTTCGGCGCAGCCACTTCCGCGAAGCGCTCAAAGCCTACCAGGGTAGGGAGCGCCGTTTCGGCAAAACCAGCGAGCAGCTGTCGATATCCTGATTCTTATTTATGTTGGTAATGCGCACCTACTTACGTAGCGGCTTATTCAGTTTGTTACTGCTCGCCGGAACCCTGGCAGCTACGCCGACTCATGCCCAAAATGCTCCGGGTGCTACACCTGCCGCCGATGAGCCTCGCAAATACGAGTTGGGCGGAATTACGGTAAGTGGCGCCCGCTACCTCGACCCTAATACGTTGATTGGATTGTCGGGTTTGCGCCTGGGCGATAATATCAATGTGCCGGGGGATGATATCGGCAAATCTATCCGTAAAATCTGGGCTCAGGGCATTTTGGCCGATATTTCGGTCACTATTGCGCGCACCGAAGGCAACAAGATATTCCTTGATTTTAACGTACGGGAGCGGCCACGCTTGTCTAAGTTCACCTTCGAAGGCATCAGCAAAGGTCAATCGGAAGAAATTGACAAAAAAATCAAGCTGATTCGGGGTAAGGTAGTGACCGACGCCCTATTGGCTAATACCCGCACGCAGGTACGTAAGTTCTACACCAACAAGGGCTTCCTGGATACCAAAGTGGTTATCCGGCAGGTGCCTGACTCCACGCTCTCCAACAGCGTCGCGCTAAAAATTGATGTGGACAAGGGTAGCAAAGTGCGTATCCACGATATTCAATTTGAGGGCAACAACGCGTTTAAGGACGCGAAGCTCGCCAAGCAGTTTAAGAAAACCAAAGCGCGCAAATCGTATAAATTCTTGACCCCGGGCAAGTTCCAGCGCAACGAGTTTGAGGACGATAAGAAGAAGCTAGTTGATTTCTACAACGACCAAGGCTATCGCGACGCTTCCATTATCTCCGATACTGTAGAGCGCGATGAGAAAGGCCTAATAGTGAAGTTGAAGGTAGACGAAGGCTTGAAGTACTACTTCCGGCACATTACCTGGAGCGGCAACTACCTATACGACAGCAAGACGCTGGCCTCGGTGCTTGGGATTCGGCCGGGCAGCCCATACAGCAAAGAAACGCTGGATAAACGCCTAAGCTACAACCCTACAGGTCAGGATATCACCTCGCTCTACATGAACGACGGTTACCTGTTCTTCACCATCGACCCGGTAGAAACCAAGGTGGAAGGTGATTCCATCGACATCGAAATGCGCATCACGGAAGGTGTGCAGGCGCGGGTGAAGGAGATTAATATTGCGGGCAATACTAAAACGTCGGACCACGTGCTGCGCCGCACGCTGCGCACGCTGCCGGGCGATAAATTCAACCGCGAACTGCTTATCCGTTCGCAGCGGGAAATAGCGACACTGGGTTATTTCGACCCAGAGAAAATAGGCATCAACCCCGTACCTAACCAGGCCGATGGCACTGTTGACATCAACTACACGGTGGTAGAAAAGCCTTCGGACCAGATTACGCTGTCGGGCGGTTGGGGTGGTTACGCCGGCTTTATTGGCACGGTGGGGTTAGTATTCAACAACTTCTCGCTACGCAAAGCCAAGGATTTTCACAATTGGACGCCCGTGCCAGCCGGCGACGGCCAGCGCGTAGCGCTGAACGTGCAGGCCAATGGCTTGCAGTATCAAGCTTACTCGTTCAGCTTTACGGAGCCGTGGCTGGGTGGCCGCAAGCCTAACTCTTTCTCGTTTAGCTTGAACCGAAGCGTTTCGCGCCTGGGCACCAACTTCGATGCGGCCACCGGGCAGTTCATCAAGGTGAACAGTGCTACCATTGGCCTCGGCCGCCAGCTGCGCGTGCCAGATGACTATTTCTCGCTCAGCAACTCAATTTCATACAGCCAGTATCAGCTGCAGAACTACCAGATTTTCTCGGACTTCAGCACGGGTAAGGCTAACAACTTCACGTTCAACACCACGCTCTCGCGTAATAGCATCGACAACCCGACTTACACTCGTCGCGGTTCGTCTATTAGCCTGAGCCTGAGCTTGACGCCGCCTTATTCGGCCTTCAAAGGTGCGCATCCTAACACGTACGAGTGGGTGGAGTTTCACAAATGGATGTTCGATGCGTCGTGGTTTACGCCCATCGTGGGCAAGCTGGTGCTGAACACGCGGGCGCACTTTGGCTTCATCGGCACTTACACTCCTGACCGCGTACCGGGTCCGTTTGAACGCTTTAAAATGGGTGGCGCAGGCTTGGGCTATGGTGGCGGCGGCTCGTTCTTGGTGGGCACCGATTACATCGGTCTGCGTGGCTACGACGACCCCAACGGCGCTTATGCAATACCAACGGCGCAAACTGGCGCAAGCGGCGGCGTGGCTTACAACAAGTACGTAGCCGAACTACGCTATCCCGTCAGCCTCAACCCTGCGGCTACCGTCTATATCTTGGGCTTCGCCGAAGCGGGCAATGCCTTCAACACCTCGGGCGAGTATAACCCTTATAAACTATACCGCTCGGCTGGTTTTGGCGCCCGCATTTTCATGTCGGCCTTTGGCTTGCTAGGCTTTGATTACGGCCGGGCTTTCGATACGGTGGTGCCGGCTGCAAACGTGACAACGGCGCAAGATTTCAATCACTTCCACTTCATTATCGGTCAGCAAATCCGTTAAGTGAACGTTTGGGGTAGCTCTGTGGGTTTGCAACCGGGGTAGGGAAGCTAGCTGGCTTTAGACTAAAAAAGACTGCCAATTCGTTTAGGCCAAACCCTTGCATTACGCCGTCCCTATCCCCTCTTTTTTACTTCATCGCATGGCCCACGTTGCACGTTTTCTGCTAGTACTGTTGTTTCTGGGAGCAGGAGCACTGGTGCCAGCTTGGGGGCAAAAGTTTGGGTATATAGATACCGAGTTTATCATGACTAAGCTGCCAGAGTACGCGCAGGCTCAGGTCGAGTTAAATAAGCTGTCGGACACATGGCAGAAGGAAATCGAGGCTCAGAAAAAGGACCTTGACAAACTCTACCGCACCTACCAAGCGGAGGAAGTAGTGCTGACGGAGGCCATGAAGAAGAAACGTCAGGACGAGATTCTAAAGAAAGAGCAAGAAATCAAAGCCTACGAAACCAAGCAGTTTGGTTACGAAGGCCAGTTGTTTAAGAAGCGCATCGAGCTAAACAAGCCGGTGCAGGACAAGATATTTGAGGCCGTGGAGAAAGTGGTGAAGGCCCGGAAGCTGGACTTTATGTTCGACCGCAACGGCGACCTGACCATGCTCTACGCTAATCCTACTCACGACTATACCGAGTTTGTGTTGGAAGAGCTAGGGCTGGGTACTCCCGACCGCAACCAGCCCGGCCCGAAGGGGCCCGTAAAAACCGTGCAACCCCCCAAAACGCCGACTGCCAGTGCCGACCCAGCTTTCGAGTCTGATTCGGGCACGCCCGATGATGCCGCTGCCACGCCGGGCAAAGCCAGCAAGACGCCAAAAGCGGCTAGTAAGCAAAAGCCGTAAAGAGTACCTAACTTTGCAATTGGAAACTTCCCAGAACCTTGATTTTCTTTAATAAACGCGTGAAAAAACTTCACCTGACCTTCGCCGCCGCGCTACTTGTAGCCAGTTCTTTCTTTGCTTCCAGCGCCCAGGCCCAGGCTCCCCTCAAAATTGGCTTCACCAGTGTAGAGTACGTGCTAGGCCAGATGCCCGAAAGCAAGCAGATTGAGTCTGATTTGAAAGCTTACAACACCCAGCTTGAAACGCAGCTGAAAAGCAAATATTCCGATTACCAGACCAAGCTGGATGCTTACCAAAAAGGTGCTTCCACGATGACCCCGGTTATCAAGGCTGATAAAGAAAAGGAATTGACCACGCTGCAGCAAAGCATCCAAGAGTTTCAGCAGAGTGCCCAGCAGGGCCTGCAGCAGAAGCAGCAAACGCTACTGAAGCCGGTGTTGGATAAAATTCAGAAGACCATCGACCAAGTAGCTGATGAGAATGGCTACACCTACGTGCTGAACTCGGACTCGGGTAGCAACCCTATTTTGCTGCACGGCCCGAAGGAAGGCGATATCTCGGATGTGATTCTGAAGAAAATGGGTATCACGCCGACCGCGCCTAACGCAGCGCCTACGTCGGTGCCAGCTAAAGCTCCGGCCTCTACCGTGCCGCCTGCACCCAGCAAGACCAAGACGAAAACTAAATAAGTATTGCCAGTTACTGGCCAAAAAGCCGGGGCCAATGGCCTCGGCTTTTTTCGTGCCGCTTGCGGAGTAGCGGGGCCATTAATCCGTGCTTTCAGCCAAGGGGGATAGGGCGCTGCTAACTGCTCGTTCGTTGTGAAGGGGGTAGGAAAGCTGCTGGCCTATCGCTACCCCCCGCTTATTCCCCAAAGATTTTATTACCTCACCTAAGCGGCGCCTACTCCGTTTATCCCTTATCGCATACCATGCTACTGCCTGCCGACCCTGATTTAGAACCCGACGAAGCTGGCGAAGGCGATGAGCTTTATGAGCACCATCGCATAGTGGCCGACCGCGGGCAGGAGTTGCTACGGCTCGATAAGTTTCTGCTGAACCGGTTAGCTAACGCGTCGCGCACTAAAATTCAGGACGCTATTCGGGCTGAGGCCGTGCAGGTGAATGGCCACATCACAAAGCCCAACTACCGCGTGCGGCCGGCTGATGTTATCACCATTACGCTGCCCGAGCCGCTGCGTACTGGTAAAGTAGAGCCTCAAGAAATGGCGCTGGATATCCGCTACGAAGATGCTGACCTGCTTATCGTGAATAAGCCGGCTGGTATGGTAGTGCATCCGGCCTACGGCAACTGGGAGGGAACACTGGTAAATGGCCTTGCTTACCACCTCCAAAACCTGCCTACGGGCCGCAATGGTGAGATTCGCCCGGGTCTAGTGCATCGCATCGACAAAGACACTTCGGGCCTGCTCGTTATTGGCAAAACGGAGTGGGCCATGACGCACCTCTCGCAGCAATTCTTTCATCATACCATCGAGCGCAGTTACCTGGCGCTGGCTTGGGGTGCCTTTCCCGACGATGCGGGTACCGTGCGGGGGCACATTGGCCGCAGTCTGCGCGACCGTAAAGTACAAGCTGTGTATCCTGAGGGCGAGCAAGGCAAGCACGCCGTGACGCACTACCGCGTGTTAGAGCGCTACGGCCCCGTTACGCTACTCGAATGCCGCCTCGAAACCGGCCGCACCCACCAGATTCGGGCGCATATGCAGTACCTGGGACACCCACTCTTTTCAGACGCCACGTATGGCGGCGACCGCATTCGGGCGGGCCAGGCTACGGGTACTTATAAGGCATTTGTTGAAAATTGCTTTGCGCTCATGCCTCGGCAGGCATTGCACGCCCGCTCGCTGGGCTTTGTGCACCCTACTACCGGCGAAAAACTATACTTTGAGGCTGAGTTACCAGCAGATTTTGCGGGCGTCTTGGCTAAGTGGGAAGGCTGGGCCGCCGCGCAATAGCCTACCCCTCACTTCATAAAAAAGGCCCCGTTGCATTGTTGCAACGGGGCCTTTTTTAGTAATAGGCTATATCCAGCGGTTCGCTATTTCTTAGCGGGCGTTGTAGCCTTTTTAGTTGGCGTGGTGCGCGCGCCGCCACCTTTGATGATTTGCATAGCACCGGTAGCATCCTTGTTGGTGGGGTCTAATTCCAGTACCTTCTGGTAGTAGGGGGTAGCAGCTGCTTTATCACCCTTCTGCAGGTTGTAGTAACCGAGGTAATTATTAGCCTCAATCAGGCCGCTCTTGTATCTGGTTGGGTCGGCACTAGTTACCTCAATGTACTTCTCGTAGTAAGGCTTAGCTAGGCCTTTCTTCGAGTCGGGGTCGAGGTTAAAGTTAGCCTGAGCACGGGCCTGGTAAGCAGGCGCGTAGGTTGGCTTGGCAGTCGTAATAATGTTATACACGCTATCAGCCTGCGTATATTGTTTGTTGCTGCTATAGGCGCTGCCCAAACGGAACTGGTCAGCTAGGTCCGGGTTGGTTTTGGCCCGGTAAATACCGATAGCAGACTTGTAATCCTTCTTAGCGGTGTAGGTAGTAGCCAAGTCGTTTTGCAGGTCGGCTTTCTTGGCTGGGTCAGTAGTCAGCGGAATGGCTTTCTGGAGCACCGAAAGCGCTTCATCGCTACGGCCGGCCTTAATCAGAATTTTGCTCTGGTACGAGTAATCTTCTGGGATAATCTTATCGGCCGGCGCAATTTTCATGTACTGGTCCATGGCCGTAGCCGCGCCAGCATAATCGCCGGTTTCGTACAGCAGGTACCCCTTGAGGCGGTTCATGGTCAAGTTACTAGGCTCTACAGCCAGTACCTTATTCACTTCAGCTAGCGCCTCGGGATACTTTTTGGTTAGGTACAAGAACGAAGCGTACTCAGCATCCGTGTTGGATGATTTTTCGGCTTTGGCTTGAAACTGTTGAAAAGTCTCGAGGGCTTTAGGATACTGCCCAGCCGAATAATACATCTCCGCTAGCTCCCGATAAGCTGGGGCATAGTTAGGGTCAATAGCAATGGCTTTGTTCAGGTTCTCTAAAGCAGAGGCACCATTGCGGCTACGCACGCTCAAGACCCCTTTTTTGTAGAATGCCTCGGTGTAGTTCGGGTTGGCTGCCGTAGCGCGGTCGTAGCTGGTCATGGCTTCGCCGCCACCGTTGTCGGTGTGCAAATAAATGTCGCCACGGGCAACCATCAGCGCCGGGTCATCTTTCTTATTCACTGCTTGCGCAGCATCGACGTAAGAAATAGCTTTAGTGATGTCTTTGACATCCGACTCGCCATATGCCTGGGCAATCATGGTGAGCACTTTAGCGTCTTTGTTCTTAGTTGCTTTAGCAGCAGCGTCAAATTTGGCTGTGGCTTCGGCATCCTTGCCTTTTGCCAGCAGTGCGCGGCCATCGGCTACCATCCCAAAGGGGGTAGGGCCCGCAGCACGGCCAAAATAGTAGGCAGCTGAGTCGTTCAAATCCCGCATCTGGTAGATGCGTCCCAGTTCAAAATTGGCTTCGGGGCTAGCGTTACCGCGAAGGGCGGCACGTGCTTCGTTATAGCGACCCAACTCAATGGCCTTTTGAGCGGCAGCTACAGTTTGGGCGGTGGCGGCCGTAGCGCCGGCCCCTACGGTGAGGGCGGTCAGCAGCAGCGGTTTCCAAGGCTTTAAAGACATAAGTCGAAGGAAAAAAGGGGAAAATCGGGTGAAGAACTAGTGTGATATTACGCTAGAAACGAGTTAGGAGTTCAAATGCGCTTCGGAGTGCTCACGATTCGGGCTTGTACGTTGGCTGGCATCAGGCCCGATTTCTGGAAGATAAGCTGGCCTTTTTGCCCGGCTATAAAGGAGACAAAACCCGTGCCTAAGCCCGTCCGCGCCTCGCGGCTGATGGCGTAGATAGTGCGGCGCAACGGATAGTTTTGCAGCGCCGGGTCGGCGGCAATCTGCTCAGCGGTTTTCTGCGCCAAATACACTTGGTAGGGCTGGATATAGTCGTCCTTAGTGGGGTTGGCCCGGGCCGTGATGCTTGCTACCCGCACTTTGCGCAGGAAGCCGCGCACGTTGGGGTCATCAAAGTCAGAAATCCAGTTGACGCCCACTACCCCAATGGCACTGGGGTGGGTAGCCACGTAGTCAAGCAGCTTAGGATTTGACTGAGCCGCAAAGGCCTTAGGCGTGAGGGCTGCCCCGCGCAGCAAGGTGTCGCGCAGAAACCGACTAGTACTGCTACGGTTGGCATCAAACACCACATTGATACCTCCTAAGGATTTGTGGCTGCTCACTTGGCTCCACTGAGTGGTTTTGCCCGCAAAGATGTCGCGCAGCTGCGCCACGGTCAGCAACGAGTCGGGGTTAGACGGGTGCACAATAATTGCCAAGCCATCAATGCCGATTCTAGTAGCGTGGGGCTGCATTTGCTGCTTATCCAGTACCTTCTTTTCTTCGACGTTCAGCTCGCGGGAAGCTACTATCACCTTTACCTTGTCGTTGAGCAGATTTAGAAAAACACTGTCCTCGGGTTGGTAGGCAGCCTTTACGTGTGCTTCCGTGTAGAGCTTCTGGAAGGTATCGACCTGCGACTCCAATACGGGAGCAAACGTTTCGTCAACGCTGATAGACACAGTGCCACTGGTGGGCGTATCGCTAAAGTCTTCGCCCCCAGCCGCGCCCTTACCCCCGCTGTTGCAGCTAGGCAGCGAGCAAGCCACCAGCAGCAAAGCTGCCAGGGTAGTGCGGCCAGACGTACTAAACAGCTTAATTAAATTCTTCATCTTGGGGAGTGGGTTTGCGAAACTGCGTGCGAAGCGTACGCACGAAGCGGATAAGACCATATAGAATGAACACGGTGCCCAGCAGCATGCGCGTTTTGGGCCCAAGGGGCAACAGCGTGCCAGCGGGGGTAGGTTCGTAGACGGTGAGCCAGAACCAAGTGCCGAGGGCCGCATAAACTAGCGACATAAACAGCGTAAAGAAACGCACTATTCGTTGGGGCGAGCCCAGGCGCTCTTCGGTGGTGGGGATAGGCATTGCGCGAAGCAGTAGGTGGATATCCATAACCCACACGGCAACCCAAAATGTTCGGGGCTAGTGTAGGCATAGGAATCAATCTGCAAAAAAGGGGACAAAACTTCGTTTCTCCCAATCATTCTGCTTAGGATGGCCCGTTATTACTGGACTTTAAAGGTAATGGGCAGCGTGAAACGCACGGGTACTGCGTGCTTACTTTGGTAGCCGGGCATCCAGGCGGGCATTTGGCGTACTACGCGCTGGGCCTCCTCATCAAGGCCGTAGCCCAAGCCTTTTAGAATAGTAACGTCGGCAATAGTCCCATCTGCTTGCACTACAAAGCTTAGAAAGACGCGCCCTTCAGCCTGGGCTGCCAGCGCAGTGGCAGGGTAGCGTAGGTTCTTCTGCAAGTAGCGTAGCAAGGCGGCTTGCCCACCCGCAAACTCTGGCATTTTCTCTACTACTATGTAAGGACCCGTTACTGCTGAAGTAGCATCGCCATCATTATCGCTGGTAGTAGGGCCAGTAGTAGGACCCACCTCAGCTAGCCCGTCAGCCGGATTGGTTACTGCTGGTCCGGCAGGGCCATCAATTTCTGGCGTAGTTAGCTGCGGTTTGGGAAGGGGGGTAGGCGTGTTATCCTTAGTAACTTCAGTAGGGATAGTAGCCGCCACATGTGTGGCCATTCGGCGGGCAGGAGGCGGCGTAATAACTGCCTGCTTGGGTGTCTCCACCGTAAATTTCTCAAGTGCTAGCTCAGCTGGATGAAGGGGAGCTATAACAGGCACTACAGTAGGCGCTAAACGCTGCCAAATACCCCAGGCTAGCAGTAAAGTAGCGCACAACGCAACCGTGATACCACCTGCCGAGGCTAAATGCTGGCGGTAGGCTTGGCGCAAGGCATACGCGCCATAAGCTTGGTTGCGGCCTTCAAATACAACATCATCAAGGGAAGCGGGAAACAGCGACATAAGTAAATGAGGAAAAAGGGTGAGTAAAAATCACCGGTGGCCACCAGTATCCTCCTGATGCTGGCAGCTACTATTTTCCACATGCCAGCGCCAAAATTAGCTGCACAAAAAAGAGCCTTAACTACGAGGTAGTTAAGGCTCTTTGAGTAAGCGCGAAGCTTATTGAATTTTCAGCGTAATCGGTACCGTAAACGACACTTTTACTGCCCGGCCATTCTGCTTACCAGGGATGAATTTTGGTAGTGCTTTAATCGAGCGCATAGTCTCGGCATCAACCGTCGAAGTAAGACCTTTTACAATCTTCACGTCCGAAATATCACCATTCTCGTCAACCGTAAAGCTGGCAAATACCCGGCCTTCGGTCTGGTTACGCAAGTCAGCAGCAGGGTAGCGGAAGTTTTTCTGAATAGCAGCTACGATGGCTCCCATGCCGCCTCCACCAGGGAGTGCGGGCATTTGCTCTACGTAAGTGTATACTTTGCTTTCTACTACCTCTTCTACTACTTTATTGCCTTCGCCACTCAGGTCGCTAAGGTCAGGAGCATCGGTGTTACCTTTTACAGACACAGTAGCTACTGTTTTATCCTTTAGCTCTTCCTGGTCAGGCACCTCTTCCTTTTTCACCTCTTCATCCTTTTTCACTACGGGTGGGGTAAACTTAACCGTAGTGAGCTTGGGGGGTGGGGGTGGGGGCGCCTCGGGGGGCGGAGGTGGAGGTGGGGGTTTGGTTTCGTCCAGAGGTGGTGCATCCATTAGCACGTTCTCCTTCAAGTTGAGCACCTCTTTGGGCTTGCGCTCTTCCAGCATTTTAGCAATGGCTGGAATGAACACCAGTAGCAAAAGCAACGCTGCCCCAATGATGAGAGCCCGCGTTACGTGCCGCCCGTAGATACGCCGCAACTGATAGGCCCCGTACTCTCGGTTACGCCCCTCAAATACGATGTCATTCAAGCTAGCAGTAGCTAGCTGCGCATTGTCCATCATAGCAGTTTCTGGGTTTTAATGAGGTCAACGTCTTTCTTAGAGATGTCAACCAACGCGTATTTCTTCTGGTTGGTGATGTTCATCTCGTCCAGGATATCTACCATGTTCTTATACTTTGCTTGTTTGCCATCAAAGACATAGGGCTCGATAAGAATAATAGGCTCTGGCTGCTGTTTCTGACGGTCGAGGAGCACCTTGCGGATACCATTGGCCGAGAAGTCAGTCACCTTTATCTCAGGTACTGGTACACTCTTGTCAGTAGGCTCATTCAGGCCAAAGTAGTAGAACACTTTGTTGTCGGGAGCCAAGATGATAGTCACGGCCTGTGAGGCCTTGATTTTCGTCTGCTCGTCGGGGTTCGGTTTCTTATCCTTCACCGGCATCGTGAGCTGCATCACGTTAGGCTTGGCGAAAGTAGTGGTGAGCATGAAGAAGGTTAGCAACAGGAAGGCAAGGTCCACCATAGGCGTCATGTCGATTTTAGTCGACATTTTTTTCGCCCGTTTCTTGCCTCCCTTTCCGGAGTCGCCGCCTTTTTGTTGGATTTCTGCCATGATAAATTAAATTTATTGGGCCGCACCAGCTACTGGCTTCATTTCGAGGCTCGTTACCAGGTTAAAGCGGTTAATGTCTTTTTCCTGCAATTCTTTGATAACTGTCTGCACAGTTTGCACATCCGCATCGCCATCGCCGCGGATAGCCAGAAAGGTAGGCTTTTTGAACAATGCTGCGTTCGCTTTACGGGCCTCCATTATCCAATCAATCATTTGATTGTTGAGCGAGTCGTATGGAACGCCGGGCAAGCTAGGATTCAAAGCCTTGCGCTGCTCAGTGTCTTTATCAAGGTATGAACCAAGCTGGGTAATCGGCACGCCAAAATTAGGCATGAGCGAAAACTGCTTGATTTGGCTTGGTGTGAAGGTGACGCCATATTTAGCGCCAACAGCCCTGATAGCTGCTTCCTTTACAGGTGCTTTATCGTAACCAAAAAAGACACGCTTCTTGCTGTCGATGGTCAGCGTCAAGATGTCGCTTTCGGGTGCCCGAAGGTCCGAGGTGGAGGACGGGGGGTCCACTACCACAGCTTCGTCGGGGCGAAACTGCGTGGTCAACATAAAGAATGTTACCAGCAGAAAGGCCAGGTCAACCATCGGGGTCATGTCCAGCGATGGTGAAGTGCGATGCGGTTTTACTTTAGGCATTGCCGGGATAAGTTAAGAATGGCAGGCGGCGGGCATGAAATGAGATAAGCTGACTAGAATACTACCATCAGCGGGTCGCTGGGCGAGAGCCGCTCATACAGGCTGATGCCAGTAGCACACTAATTGCACACGCAGCCGAAAAAAAAGTTGGGGCGGTGGCGCGGATAACGCTACCGCCCCTCTTTTTGTGCCAGTGCTTACGACTCTTGGCCTTTGTTGCCGTGCTGGGCAGCGAAGGTTTGGATGATGCTGAAGCCGGCTTCATCGATGCTGTAAGTCAACTCGTCAATTTTGCTGGTGAAGTAGTTATACCCCACGATAGCCAAGGCCGAGGTACCGATACCAAGTGCCGTGTTGATAAGTGCTTCCGAGATACCAGTTGCCAGAGCAGTAGCATCAGGGTTACCAGCTTGGGCAAGAGCCGAGAAGGCCTTAATCATGCCGAATACCGTGCCGAGCAGACCGGTCAGCGTAGCAACCGAGGCAATAGTCGAGATGATAACCAAGTTCTTCTCCAGCATTGGCAGTTCCAAGGCAGTGCTTTCCTCGATTTCTTTCTGGATGGCCAGAACGCGCTGGTCGGTATTCATCGTGGTTTCGCGGCCCATTTCCTGATATTTCTTCAGGCCAGCGCGTACTACGTTAGCTACCGAACCTTTTTGCTGGTCGCAAAGGGCAATAGCACCGCTGATGTCGTTCACATTCAGCTTCTGGCGTACCGAGCGCACGAAAGTTTCGATGCTCTTGCTGCCTTTAGCTTTCGAGATAGTGAGTGCCCGCTCAATGGCGAAGGTGATAACGCAGAGCAGCATGGTCATCAGCACCGGTACGATAGGGCCGCCGCTGTGCACAATGCCCAGGTAGTCACCAGGCTTTGGGTTGTTCTCGGGGTTGTTGCCCAAGAAGTGACTCGGGTCGCCCAGTACAAATTTAAAAATCAGTACACTGATAATAAAGCTGAGAACGATAACGATAACCGAAAACAGTGAGCCACCACCGCTGCTTTGAGCAGGTGCAGCCTTGGGGGCGGCCGGCGCAGCGGGCCGAGCGCTCGGGTTTACAGCATTTTTCTGTTCCATGTGTTCGGGAAATGTAGGAGGTGGGGGTTGGTTGGGTGAAGGTAAAGATGAAGCGGAAAATGAGCCAAAACGCCGGTGCCAGCCGATAAATAACTAGCCAGCTTGTGGGACTTTCGGGGCCGAATCTACGCCGAAGCCATGAAAATAGCTGCTAAGTTGAATTTTTTTTTGCTGGACCTGTCTTATTCTGCGTCGGAAAGTTATTGAAACAAGTCTAAGTTTTAACTAATTAGTGCGCTCATCCTAGCTATTTTTCTCATGAAGAGGCGAACGGCAACTCCTAGGCTAAGGTTGGGCTAGGGGGTAAGGTTGGCTTGGCGTTTGGCTTCTTCCCAGTAGACATCCATTTCAGCTAAAGTGAGCGAAGCCAGCGACTGGCCTGCGCGTGCCGCCGCCGCCTCTAGGTGCTGAAAGCGGCCAATAAATTTACGATTAGTGCGCTCTAAAGCCTCTTCAGGGTTGATACCGGCGAAACGCGCGAAATTGACCAGCGAAAAGAGTAGGTCGCCAAACTCCTGCGCGGCCCGTTCGGCGTGGGCCGCGTCGGTTGGGGGCTGGCCGTGGCCGTATTCTTGGCCAAACTCGGCCAGTTCCTCCTGCACTTTGCCCCATACCTGAGCTGGGTTTTCAAAATCGAAACCTGCCCCACGCGCTTTTTCCTGAATGCGCATTGCCTTAATCAGGGCGGGTAGGGAGGTTGGTACGCCGCCCAATACGCCGCCGGTATTGCCCTTTTCCTTCAGCTTCAGTTGCTCCCAATTGCGCTTAACGGCCGCTTCATCGTCGGCACGCACGTCGCCATAGATGTGCGGGTGGCGATAAATCAGCTTTTCGCACTGTGCATTTAGGGCATCGGCGATGTCGAAGGCGCCCTGCTCAGCGGCAATGCGGGCGTAAAAAAGCAGATGTAGCAGCACGTCGCCCAATTCCTTTTTGAGGTCGGGCAGGTCTTGGCGCAGAATGGCATCGCTTATCTCATACGTTTCTTCAATTGTGAGATGGCGCAGGCTTTCAAGCGTTTGCTTCTTATCCCAGGGGCATTCTAAGCGCAAGCGGTCGAGCACATCTAGCAGGCGGCCAAAGGCTTCGAGTTGCGCCGGGCGGCGGGTGGGGGCAAGCAGTGGGTTTTCCATAAAAAACTAAGCAGGAGAGTAGAGCACTGCTCGTCGGTGAAAAGGGCTGGGGCGTCGGTTGAGGTGGCCTAATGGCCGACCAAGGGGGTAGGCGAATCTAGGCGAACGGCCAAGCAAGCGCAGCAAAAACCGGCTAACAACCGCCTACCCTGCCTACTTTTGCAAAGCTAACAAAGACAACCTGTGACCCTCATAAAATCTATTTCCGGCATCCGCGGCACCATTGGTGGGCCGGCCGGCCAGGGCCTTACCCCCCTCGACGTGGTAAAGTATGCCGCCGCCTACGGCACCTGGGCCGCCGCCCAGCAATCGGGCAGCAAGCTTATCATTATTGGACGTGATGCCCGAATTTCGGGCGAAATGGTGAGCCGGCTGGTAGCCGCCACGTTGCAAGGGCTGGGCCTCGATGTGCTCGACTTGGGCCTGAGCACTACGCCTACTGTTGAGATGGCCGTGCCGGCTAAAAACGCAGCGGGTGGCATTATCCTCACAGCTTCGCACAACCCCAAGCAGTGGAATGCGCTAAAGCTGTTGAACGCGACCGGCGAGTTTATCTCGGCTGCCGACGGCGAACAGGTGCTAGCACTAGCTGATAGTGAGAGCTTTGACTTTGCTTCCGTCACCAAACTCGGCAGCTACACTACGGATACTGAATTTCTGGCTGAGCATATCGCCGCTATTCTCGCTTCGCCGCTGGTGGATGTGGCGGCCATTAAAGCCCACAATTTCCGGGTGGTGGTGGACGCTGTAAATAGCAGCGGCGGCTTCGCGGTGCCGCAATTGCTGACGGCCCTGGGGGTAGAAACCATCGAAAAGCTGCATTGTGAGCCCACCGGCGACTTTGCCCACAACCCCGAGCCGCTGCCTGAACACCTGCGCGACATTGCCAAGGTGCTCGAAAAGGGCGGCTTCGACCTCGGTATTGTGGTAGACCCCGACGTGGACCGCCTGGCGCTGGTGAGCGAGAACGGCGAGATGTTTGGCGAAGAGTACACGCTGGTGGCCGTGGCCGACTACGTGCTGGGCCAACGCGGCGGTGGCAACACCGTGAGCAACCTAAGCAGCACCCGCGCCCTGCACGACGTGACCGAAAAGCACGGTGGCACCTACACTGCCGCCGCCGTGGGCGAGGTGAACGTGGTAACTAAAATGAAGGAAACCAACGCTGTTATTGGGGGGGAGGGCAACGGGGGCATCATCTTCCCCGAACTGCACTACGGCCGCGATGCGTTGGTAGGTATTGCACTGTTTCTGACGCACTTGGCTAAGTCGGGTCTCACTATGAGCCGGCTGCGCAATTCCTACCCCAGCTATTTTATCTCGAAAAATAAAATCGAGCTTACCCCCGATATCGATACCGATTTAGTGCTGACGCAAATGGAGCAGCGCTACGCCAAGCAGCCCGTAAATACCATCGACGGCGTCAAAATTGAGTTTGGTAAGGAGTGGGTACACTTGCGTAAGTCAAACACCGAGCCTATTATCCGCATTTATGCCGAGTCGGACTCCAATGCCACGGCCGAGCATTTGGCTCAGAAAATCATTGCTGATATTAAAGAAATAATATTGGTGAAGTAGTTGATAAGGTGAGCGGTAGCTTGCCGACTAATAGCTATTCTGGATTCACTATAAAGGCAAGCTAGTGCCTGCTCTACCTATGCACGCTTACTTCGATAACGCCGCCACTACCCCCCTCGACCCCGAAGTGCTGGATGCCATGCTACCCTACCTGCGGGAGCACCACGGCAACCCCAGCTCGCTGCACGGGCCGGGCCGGCAGGTGCGCTCGGCTATTGAGGTAGCGCGTAAAACGGTGGCGCAATTGGTGAATGCTGCCCCCAGCGAAATCACGTTTACGTCGGGGGGCACGGAGGCTGATAACTACGCTATTTTCGGCAGCGTACGTTCGTTGGGATTGCGCCACGCCATTACGTCGCCGCTCGAACACCACGCGGTGCTGCATCCTATGCAAGTCTTGGCCAAAAACGGCGAAACCGAGCTGAGCTACCTGCGCCACGATGCCCAAGGCCGCCTCGACCTGGCCCATTTGGAAGAGCTACTGGCCACGCACCCGCGCACGCTGGTGAGCCTCATGCACGGCAATAATGAGTTGGGTAACCTCAACGACATCAAGGCTATCGGCGAAATATGCGCGCGCTATAATGCCATATTTCATACCGATACGGTGCAAACGATGGGCCACTACCCCCACGATGTGCAGCAGCTCACTAACCACTTCCTGGTAGGTTCGGCGCATAAGTTTCACGGGCCGAAAGGGGTAGGGTTTTTGTACCGGCGGGGCGGAGTCGATGTGGCCCCGCTCATTCACGGTGGCTCGCAAGAACGCAATGTGCGCTCGGGCACTGAGAACGTGTATGGCATCGTGGGCTTGGCAAAGGCCCTCGAAATTGCCTGCCGCGACATGGCTGCCCACCAGCAGTATATCCAAGGGCTGAAAGACCGGTTCATCAGGCAGCTGCAAGCTGGCATCGAAGACGTGCGCTTTAATGGCTTGTCGGCCGAGGCTGACCAAAGTCTCTACACGGTGTTGAGCGTAAGTCTACCCCCTTCTAGCATCAGCGAGATGCTGCTTTTTAGCCTGGATATTAACAAGGTAGCTGCCTCCGGTGGTTCGGCTTGCACGAGCGGCGCGCAGCTAGGCTCGCACGTGCTTGAAGCCCTGGGCGCCGACCCCGAGCGCCCCACCGTGCGCCTTTCGATGAGCCGGCTCAACACGATGGAGGAAGTAGATTTTGCCGCTGCTCAACTTATTAAGCTCTACCAGCCGGTAGCCGCCAAGGCTTAAGGCAACGTTAAAATAAGCGGACCGCGCCGGAATATTCTCAGGCCTCGCTATACTTGCAGGCTGCTGCATAGGAGTAGCAATATTCTAGCCTGCCCTTCATGCCTCTCGTTCAGCCGCCGCCCCGCCCACCGCGCACGCCTTGGGGTAGGGGGCCGGTCTGGCGCTGGCTGCGGCGCTACTTTGGCTTTTCGCGGGCCGAAAATCGAGGCTTTGTGGTGCTCGTGGTGCTGGCTTTGGTAGCGGCGGTAGTGCCCGTATTGTTGCGCCCAGCCGCGCCAGTGTATTTGCCCGAGGCCGACCAGCACCAACTCAACCAGTGGGCCGCCAGTCTGGCTACCCGCCTCGACTCTGGCCAAGCCGCCGAGCGCCGAGCTTATGCGGCGCGCTACCCCGCTCGGCGCACAGGAGGGGGTAGGGACCAGTACCCAAGGGTACCGCAGGTATCGCTAGCTTCTTTCGACCCCAACGCCTTGGTGGCTAGCGAGTGGGAGGTGCGGGGCGTGCCGCACTTCGTGGCGGGGCGCATTGTCAATT
The DNA here is from genome assembly GCF_009755225.1 of Hymenobacter ginkgonis. Lineage (GTDB taxonomy): Bacteria > Bacteroidota > Bacteroidia > Cytophagales > Hymenobacteraceae > Hymenobacter > Hymenobacter ginkgonis. Next base: position 21,650 of record NZ_WQKZ01000002.1, on the reverse strand, counting down.
ATGGCCAGAAGGCGGGTGGTTTTCGAGTTAAAAGCCAGATTCAGCGTATTTATGGGCTGCCCGATTCGGTGTACCAGCGCTTAGCGCCATTTATGCAGTTGCCCACCGAACTGCCAGCGCGGGGTGCCTACGCCAGCCGCCCGTATGCCGATAATGCTGCGGGAGCTTTCCCGACTCGGATGCCACGCAAGCCAGCGCATTTGCAGCCTTTCGACCTCAACCAAGCCGATACCACGCAGTTGATGCAGATAAAAGGTATCGGCCGGGGCCGCGCCAAAGGCCTGGTGAAGCACCGTGCCGAACTCGGCGGTTTTGTGAGCGAAAGCCAGCTAAGCGATTATTTCATGCTGCGCGATGCGCCTGACCTCGTGGATAGCCTGCGCAAATACACCTTTGTAGCGCCTGGTTTCGCGCCCCGGCCGGTGCACCTCAACTCGGCCACTTTCGACGAATTGTGGCCGCATCCTTACGTAGGCAAGCCTTTGGCGCGCCTTATTGTGGCCTTTCGTACGCAGCACGGCCCCTACAAAACGCCAGAAGATTTGCGGCAGATTAAAATTCTCAAGCCTGAATCCTTTCTGCGCTTGCAGCCCTACCTGCGCTGCGATTGAGGGGGTAGGCCTACCAGCCAAGCTACGTGGGGTGTGCATAGGCAGCGGTCGGTCGTTATTACCAGCTTGATAGAGGAATTTGCGGATTTTGCCGAGTAGAACGCTGATGTTTATTTGAATTCATTCTAAATTGCGGTTCAATTTGTTTGCCTTCACCGTAATGACAGTATTTTTTCGCCGTATTCACCTCTACTTGGCCTTTGCTGCTGGCTTGGTTTTCTTTGTGCAATGTCTCACGGGTACCATTCTGGTTTTTGAAGAAGAAATAACCCACCTACTGCATGCCGAGCGCTACGAGGTGGCGGTGCCCGCGGCGGCTACCCCCCTCTCGCTGGCACAGCTTACGGCGGCTTTTCAGCAAACTCACCCCAAGGATAAAGTGCTTGGCTTCAAGGTGTACGCCGAACCAACGCGTACGGTAGAGCTGAGCTTTAAAGACCCCAAAGCCAAAGCGGCCGGCCGCTTTGGCCCTGATGGCCCCAACGCCATGCGCCGCGAAGGCCCCGATGCTATCGAGCGCGGGCGTGGGCAAAAGCCCGGTGGCCGCGGCCCCGGCGAAAGAGGAAAGGGCCGCCCCGAACGCAGCAGCACGGCCTTCCTCAACCCCTATACGGGCCAAGTTGTAGGCACCTTAGATGCTCAGGAACGCACGCTATTCTCGGTGGCTGAGGATGCCCACCGCCGCTTGCTGGCTGGCGAGGTGGGTAAGATGCTAACGGGCATCTCAGCCATTTTTATCCTCTTCATCACGGCCACGGGTATTGTGTTGTGGTGGCCTAAAACGCGTCAAATGCTGACGGGGCGCCTGCGCATTAAGTGGGATGGTAATTGGAAGCGCATCAACCACGACCTGCACATTGTGCTGGGCTTTTACTGCTCGCTGTTCTTACTTGGATTGGCGCTTACGGGTGTTATCATGTCGTACCGTTGGGCTACCGAAAGCCTGTTTTGGGTGACGAGTTCTAAGCCCACGGTGGGCATTGCGGCGCCAGTTTCGGCCTACGTGCCCGGCGCCAAACGCATTGCCTACGATGCAGCGCTGCAAACTGGCCGGCGCACTTACCCGCAGGCCGAGTTTTGGCGCGTGGGGCAGCCCAAGGACTCAATAGCCGCCGTGCCAGTGAGCGCGCCTAGCGCGCTGCCGCTGCGCCATAATGGCTTGGATACCTTATTTGTAGACCGTAATACGGGGGCTGTATTGGGCCAGCATTTGTACAGCCGGCAGTCGGCCGGCAACCAGCTGCGCCGCCTAACAAAACCGCTGCATACTGGCGAAATTGGCGGTATTTGGACCAAAATACTGGTGTTTGTTATCGCCCTCATCAGCCTCACATTTCCGGTTACGGGCGTGCTGCTGTGGCTAAACCGCACGCGCAAGAAAAAGCCAAAAAGCCGCTTGGCCCCTACCCAGTCGGTAGTGGGGTAGGGCAACCTAGAATAACTGCCAACAAGTGCGTCCCGCTTGCCATCGCCTAGGTGATAGCAAGCGGGCCGCACTTGTTGCTGGTACTGATGCTTTAGAACAGGCTAGCCGAGCGAATCTAGCGAGAGGCGGTCGGGCTGCATAAGGCGGCGAAACTCGCTCACCGAGCGGCCCGTCACTTGCCGAAACTGGTTGCTCAGGTGCTGGCCCGAGCTGTAGCGCAGCTGGTCGGCAATCTGCACTAGCGTCATTTCGCCGTAGCTGAGCAGCTCTTTCACGCGTTCTATTTTCATGCGAATGAGGTACTTCTCAATAGTGAGATTGGCCGTGCGCGAAAACACTTTACTCAAGTGCGAATAGGTAGTGGCAAAGCGGTCGGCCAGAAAAGCCGAAGTAGTGAGCGGCGCCGGCGCGGTACGCAAATGCTCTAAGTACTCCTGTAGTACCCCTTTGATTTGTTCAGTCAGCTGCTCGGCCCGGTCCAGTAGCACATCAAAGCCCGCTTCGCGCAGCAATGGCGCTACGGCGCGGGGGTCAACGGGTGAGCTGGGCGCCAGGCGAGCTTGGCCCAGGGTAACAGCCATTGGCTCGTAGCCAGCCTTTACCAATAAATTCTGAACCGCCTCCACGCAACGGGGGCAAACCATATTTTTGATGTGCAGCAAATTGGTTTTCAACGGAGTAGAATTAAGTAGATGAAGTGGAGGACCGGCGCGCCGCCGCTGGGCGCGCGGTTGAAGCAGGGGGGGTAGGCGCCCGCCGTTTGGCCGGCGGAGTGGCCTTACCCGACCAGCCCGACCCGAACCAATGGGTGGTTGCCCACCCAATAAACGGGATTACGGCCAGAAAAGTAACAGCCAGTAGCCAGAACCATACGAAAAACGCCGAAAAGAGGCGACCAAAAAAGTGGTCTTCGGCGCCAAATAAATACAGAACCAGCGCTAAGCTGATACTTAGGCTGACGCCTGCTAGCCAGCCTACGCGCTGCCAGCGGTAGGCCGCCAGGCGCTGGCGCAGGCGTTGGGAGCGGGATAACGTAGCAGAACGGGCCATTGACGGGCAAATTTACCGCCGGGCGCGCAAGTAGCACGCCGCTGCCGCTTGGAGCACCACAACCCGCACTGGCATTTTGCGGTATGGGCAGGCAGCGGCGAGGCAGTAGCTTCGCCGTTACGTTGCGCGTTCCATTTTTTCTCACGCTGAGCTACCCATTGGGGTAGCATTTCTTTTTCTTTCCTTTATGAAGACCCATACCTTCCGCCTGCTCGGGCTGGCCGTGGCCCTACCCCTCGCCCTGAGCGCCTGCAACTCAGGTACTAAAGCTGGCGATACCAACGTCGAGCGGGGCTCGGCTAAGAAGATGGAATCGAACACCGAGCCTTCCCGAACCGGTGACAACAGTGGCGATGCCAACGGTAGCAAAACCAGCAACGGCGACTCGCTGGCCGCCGGCATTAGCCGCGACACGGTTCACCGGCCTACCGGTAAGCAAATTTTTAACTCGACCGACCGGGCCATCGACCGCAACCACGATGGCATAGCCGACTAGGCACGTGGCCAACCGGCCCACCAAAAAGGGCTGCCCCAACGCTGGGGCAGCCCTTTTTGGTGGAGCTATATACAGCGGCTGGGCCGCGCCAGGCTAATAAAATACGAAGCCATTGGGGCCTACTTTTACTGTAACCGAATCGATAACCTTGCCGCCGGCGGCTGGGTAGTGCAGGAAGTAGCCATTGGTAGTGTAACCCGTAGAAACAGCCCCATAAAGGGTGTTGTCGCGCGGGTCGATGCCAAAGCCGTTGAAATCGCGGCGCATAAAGGGCGTGGTGGGCAGCGCTGTCGCCGTCGTACTCATCTTGTACTCGGCCCCGTTAAAACCGTAATACAGCTGCGTTTTGTCGGGGCTAATGCGCAGTTGGTGGGGGCTACTTCCGCTAAAAGCCAGCTTCAGCTGCGTGGCCGGGCTGGCCGCCGCGAAGCGTACCAAGGCGGCCGGCGTGCTGCTGATGACGTTGTACGGCGCCGACGTATTGTAGACCGTGAAGCCCGAGCACAGCGCCCAGAGGTTGTTGGCTTGGTCGGCCACCACGTTGCGTGGGCCATCGCTGACAGTGATAGTAGAGGTTACTTTATTGGTAGCCGCATCAATAATCGATACCGTATTATCGTAGCTATTAGGAACATACAATAGGCCATTGAGCGCAATGAGCTGCTCAGGGCAGCGGCCTACCGTGATGCTGTCGATAACCGTGTTGGTGGTTAGGTTCAGCACCATCACCTTGCCGGGCTGGTAGTTGGTATAGGGCCCGCGCCACGACGTAACGTAGCCCCGCGTGGCCGACGTAGCGGCAAAATAGCGCGGCTGCCGGATGTTGCGGATAGTTGCAAGAGACTTAAAATCGGGGACGCTCACAACTTCTACTTTATTGGAAGCATTGACGCAGATGTAGCCCTGCGTGCCCGCAATGCCCATGTCCTGTATCACGTCGCCGAGCGCTGCGCCGTTGTTAATTGTGCTAAAGGCATCCGTCAGCAAGGCTTTGCTGGTGGTACCAAAGGCGCTAATGGTGCCGTCGCCCTTGCCAAACTGGCCTTCGCTGAGAATATAAACGCCCGGCGAAGAAGGCACCGAAGGGCCGGTGTCCTCGTTTTTGGGGTCGCAGCCCACCAGCACGGTGGCTCCTAGCAATAAGGCAAGCAGAGATTTTTTCATAGGGAAAGAAAAGTGCCGAGTTCAATCAGCTAAAAAGGAAATTGTAAAAGGGTCAAAATCAATGATAATCGAAGCGCAGGCTGACGCTGAACGCGCGCGGCGGCGCGGGCCGGGCCGGGTAGCTGTCGTAAGTGCGGTTGAGCAGGTTAGTGCTTTGCACAAACAGCGTGAGGCCGGTGCGATGGGGTAGGGGCACGGTGCGGCCCAGCGTGGCCCCCAGCAACCCCACAGCCGGCAAAAAGCTGCTGGCCGATGCATCGGTGTAAGCGAAGCTGCTGAAGGTGAACGCCGCGCTGGCCAGCCAGCCGCGCCACGCGTGGTCGGTGCTGAGGCTGGCGCGGTGTAGCGGCACGTAGGCCAGCTGCACGCCCACGGGGTCGGTATCGGCGGCTACGCCCTGCGTTTTTTCGGTTTGGGTGAGGCTGTAGCTGGCCCGCACTGCCGCGCGGTAGCGGCCCTGGCGCAGGCGCAGGACCGAGCTGGCTTCGAGGCCCTGGCTACACACCTGGCGCAAATTGCGCGGTGTGTAGGTGCCGCCCGCGCCTAGAGGCAACCACTGTACCCAGTTGTCTACCAACTGGTAAAAGGTAGTTAGCTCCGTTTCGAGGGCCAGGTGCGCGGCCGTGCCCAAGCGGTGGCGCACGCCTACCTCGTAGCCGCCGCCCGCTTCGGCCAGCAAGTCGGGGTTGCCGCCGGGGCGCCAGTAGCGCTCGTTTAGGGTAGGGGCGCGGTAGGTGCGCGCCGCGCTGGCCTTAAGTGTGAGGCCCGGCCGCGCGGCGGGGGGTAGGGAGTCGGCAGCCGTTGCAATAGGCTGGTAAAAATCCCACTCCAGGCCCACCGTGGGCGTAAGGGGCGCTAGGCCGGCCGGCAGCGCCGCCTGGCGCAGGTTGGCCGATAGGCGAAGGGTAGGGCGCGGGTCGTAGCGCAGCAGGGCGAAGGCAGCGGCCCGGTTTTCGGTGATTGGCTCGTCGCCGTAACCATCGACCACAGCACCAAAGTGCTGGGCTTCTACGCCCAAGCGCAGGCTGGCGCGTTGGCCCAGTGGGGCCGTGTAGTCGGCTTGGCTTTGGGTGGTGCGCACCCGCGAGTTGCTGATGGCACCCTGGTCGGAGTAATTGATAATGTCTTCAAACCATGCGCCGCGCACCGACCACTGCCCGCCGTGGCTGGTGGCGCGCCGGTAGCCCAGCACCAAGCGGCGGCTCTGGTCGACCTCGCGGGCGTTAGAGCCGGCCACGCTGGTGCCCTGCTGAATTTCGCGGTCGGTATCGGTCAGCCACACCGAGGCCGTAAGTTCGCCGGCCGTGCCTACGCGCCACGCCAGGTCGGGGCTGAAGCTCCACTGGTGGCGCAGGGCCGCATTTTGCATGGTGTAGCGCGCCAGGCCAGTGGGCTCGCGCACCAGGTACGGATAATTATTTTGGGCTTCGCGGTAGCTAGCGGCCACGCGCACGGCCAGCGTGGGGGTAGCCGCACGAGCTTCTACATTGCCGCCGCGCAAGCCGAAGCTGCCAGCATCGGCTTGCACGCTGCCGCGCAGGCCGGGCCGCCAATCGGGCTCGGTGCGCAGCACAATGGCCCCGCCCACGGCGCCGCTGCCATAGAGCGCCGCGGCCGGGCCGGGCTGTACTGAAAGCTGTGTGTTCCCGCTGATAGGTAGGAGCGATAAGTCGTTTTGGCCCAGCGTGGGCAGCATGATATTTAGCCCATTCCAGAGCACAGCCGTGTGCTGCGACGACGTACCGCGCAACGAAATAGTGGCCAACTGCCCCGGCCCGTAGTTCTTGATGTATAGCCCCAGCCGGCTCCCGAGGACATCGGTGGCGGTGCCGCCGCGGTACTGCGCCAGCACGGCCGAGTCTACTTCTAGGCGGCGGCTGCCCACGGCAAAGCGCTCGGGCCGCACGGCGCGCACCTGCGCCTCGGGTAGCCGGTGGGCGCGGGTAGTTAGGGTGTCGCGGCCGGGCAGGGGGGTAGGGCTGGTTTGCCCCTGCGTAGGCAAAGCGCTGGCTACCAAGAGGCCACTCGCCAGGGCACAGCTTGCCCACCAGCGGGTGAGGCTACCAAAACTTGTTTGTAAATAATTAAAAATCAACACGAACTAAATTTTCAAGCGAAAATTCAGTCCAAAACCCGGCAATAGATTAGTCGCCGAAGCTGCTAACCACCGCGAGGCTGAGGCCGAGAGCAATTACCCTCCGTTGGCCTTAAGCGGGCCGTAGGGGGTAGGCGCTTTCATTCTCCGCTCGTCCTCCGCGAGCGCTGAACCTAGTAAGTGCCCTGGCAGGTCTCCTGGCTTGCGCTGCCGGGTGGGCGGCCTTCCCGCTGCATTGGCTATCAAGCTGATAGCCGCCGCTGGCAGTGGCGTGGGGTGCCCACCCCGATGTAGCGCGTACAGTTGCGGGGACAGCTCCGGCTTTGAACCGGATTCCCTTTTCAACCGCGCTCCGTGGGTAGGAGGTTGGTCACCGTGGCGGGGGCAAAGGTAACTATTAACCAGCATCTGCCGTTGCGCCCGCATTCACAGTTGCGTATTGCCCGTGCTCCTACCCCTCGAATTCTACCAGCGCCCCGATGTGCTTGCCATCGCCCGCGAGCTGCTTGGCAAGCACGTCTGCACCCGCATTGAAGGCGAGCTAACGACCGGCCGCATCGTCGAAACCGAGGCTTATCGGCACGAGGGCGACCCTTCTATTACGCTGCACTTGCAGCGCAAAAAGCGCCAGGCGCAGGCCCTGTACCAGCCCGGCGGCCACGCCTACCTCTACACCGTGTACCGGGTGCACACGCTTTTCAACCTCACCGTGAACGATGCTGAGCACCCCGACGCGGTGCTTATCCGGGCCATTGAGCCGCTCGAAGGAGTAGAAATAATGCTGCGCCGCCGTGGGTTAACCAAGCTAGCCCGTAACCTCACCGCCGGCCCCGGCGTGCTGAGCCAAGCGCTGGGCCTAGCGCCGACCTTCAATGGCGAGCTGCTCACGGGCCCTCGCATTTGGCTAGAAGATGCTGGGGAGGTTGTTGAAAATGAAAATATTACGGCCAGCTCGCGCGTGGGCCTTGAGTACGCCGGTACCGAAGCCGTGGCCCTACCCTGGCGTTTCCGCGTGACAGATAGCAAATGGACCAGCCCGGCGAAATAATAGAACAGGGAACGGTCCTTTACTCACTGCTCACTGCTCCTTGCTATTTGGCTAGGTGGTGGCGCTCGTCGCGCATGGCGTTGTGCAAATCCCACACTACTTCGTGCTGGAAAGCATGGTGGCGCACTGGGCAGTCGGGCATGTGGCACAGCGAGCAAGCCGCAAACGAACACGGGTCGGCGTGCACAAACATCTCGACTTCCACTGCCGCAAAGCGGGCCCGAATCAACTCCTCAATCTCGTGCAACTCGGTGTGGATGCGCTCGAGCGAGAAGTAATAGGGCATCTGCATGTGGCAGTCGATGTGCAGGTTGGCCCCGTAGCGCTGCACGCGTAGGTTGTGCACATCTATCCAGGCTGGGCGGCGCAGGCGCTGCAATTCGGCAATAATTTCGGCTACGGTGGAGGAATCTGTTTCGTCCATTAGGCCGCCCACGGCGCTGCGCAGCATGCGGTAGCCGTTGTATAAAATGAAGCCGCCCAGCAGCAGTGCCGCGCCCGCATCGAAGCGCAGCACGTCGGTGAAATACACCAGCAGCAGCGCGCCCGACGATACAATACTCGTGAGCGCATCAATGTAGAGGTGCTGCCCATCGCCGACCAACGCCACCGACTGCACGCGCCGCCCAGCCCGCACCAGCCACAACCCGAGGCCGAAGTTGACCAGCGCCGTGCTCGCCAGCAGCGCCACGCCCCAGTCGGGCTGCGCCACGGGATGCGGGTGCAAGAAGCTCAGCGAAGCGCTGTAGAGAATAAAGGCGCCCGCAATAAAAATAAGCGCGCCCTCAAACCCCACCGAGAGGTACTCAATTTTGCCGTGGCCGTAGGGATGGTTTTCGTCCTTGGGTAGGTCGGCTAGGTAGAGGCTATACAGTGCAAATCCGCTGGTAAACACGTTGATAATGCTTTCCAAGGCATCCGTCAGCACCACTTGCGAATGGGTGAGGCGGTAGGCGTAAAACTTGGTAAGCACCAAGGCTACACTCACAACGAGTGAGAGCAGACCCAGGCGGCGCTTGAGGCCGGGGGAGGCAGACATAGAAAAAAGCCGGGGATGAAGGCGAGGGCAAAGGTCGGCACGAAACACCCAGCCTGCCCTGCTACTGGCTCAACACCGTTGCGCCCGGCAGGGTTGCGCCTACCCAAATAGGGGAGGGGTAGGAGTATTTTACCGTTGAGCCCGCGCAACTTTTTTCTTGCTAAAACAGTATTTAGGGTAGTTTAAAAAAATATTTAGGTTAGCCTAAAAATTAGCTTAACTTTGTTTCAATCAACTGCTAGTTACGTGTTAGTAAAGTCTACCGCTCCTATCGAATCAATTACTGCGCCCGACATGGCTGAGCCGGGTTGGCGCCACGCGCGCAGCGGCACTTCGCTGAGCGAGGTGCACGCCAGTATTCCGGTGCCGGGGCCGGGCGCCACGTTTTGGCAGCGGTTTCGGGCATACTGGGGGCCGGGCCTGCTGGTAGCCGTGGGCTACATGGACCCCGGCAACTGGGCCACCGACCTAGCCGGTGGCGCGCGCTTCGGCTATACGCTGCTGAGCGTGGTATTACTGTCCAACTTGTTTGCCATGCTCTTGCAGCACTTGGCCGCCAAGCTGGGTATCGTCACAGGCCGCGACCTGGCCCAGGCCTGTCGCGATAACTATTCTAAACCCGTGGCCATCAGCCTCTGGGTGCTCTGCGAAGTCGCCATCGCCGCCTGCGACTTGGCCGAAGTCATTGGCTCGGCCATTGCCCTGAATCTGCTCTTCGGCCTACCCCTGCCTTGGGGCGTAGCCTTCACCACGCTCGACGTGCTGCTCGTACTTTTATTGCAAAATAAAGGTTTTAAGATGATTGAGAGCCTAATAGCCGGGCTTATATTCCTCATCTTTGTCTGCTTTCTGTACGAGATTATCGCCTCGCATCCCAATTGGCTGGGCATTGCCGCCGGCCTGGTGCCGCGCCTCGAAGTAGTGACTAACCCTGGCATGCTCTACGTAGCCATTGGCATCCTGGGCGCCACCGTGATGCCCCACAACTTGTACTTGCACAGCAGCATCGTGCAGGTGCGCCAGATTGAGCCCACCGAAGCCGGTCGGCGCTCGGCCATCAAGTTTGCGACCATCGACTCTACGGTGGCGCTGTTTTTGGCGTTTTTTGTGAACGCAGCCATCCTCGTCACGGCGGCGGCGGCTTTCCACGGCAAGGGCCACGAAGACGTGGCCGATATTTCGGACGCCCATAGCCTGCTGACGCCGGTACTCGGGGCCAGCGCGGCCAGCGTTCTATTTGCCATTGCGCTACTGGCCTCGGGCCAAAGCTCGACGCTAACGGGCACCCTAGCCGGCCAAATTGTGATGGAGGGCTTCCTGAACCTGCACCTGAAGCCCTGGGTGCGGCGGCTTATCACGCGGCTTGTGGCTGTGGTGCCAGCGCTGGTAGTAGCTATTCTTTACGGTGAAGAAGGCACGGGTAAGCTGCTGGTTTTTAGTCAAGTAGTTTTGTCCTTGCAATTATCGTTTGCGGTAGTGCCGCTGGTGCTGTTCACCAACGATAAGCAAAAAATGGGCGTGTTCGTCAATAAACCTTGGCTGCGCATCACGGCCTGGGCGGTGGCCGGGCTCATTATGGCGCTGAACATCTTCCTGCTCTGGCAAACGCTAACGGGCGCCTGAGGCTAACGCGGGCGCTGCAAATCTGCGTGTATGAACGACCCCCGCACGGACCCGCAGCGGCCGTGCTACGCTTGGGCAACCGCCCGAAAACTGCGCTAGCTAGTTAGCCCAATCTAAACGAGTTTACTTTTTTAAGCGGCTGAAAAGCTAGCTCTTGGCCACGCCTTGGCCTGTAGAAACTTGCTGGATTATCCCATTTTCCCTCGGTTATATGAAGCAATTTCTCCTCTGCCTACTGCTCGCCCCATTTCTGGCCGGTGCCCAAGTGCTGCAAGGCCAGGTGCAAGACCTAACGGGCCGGCCCGTACCCTACGCCAGCGTGGCCGTGCCCGCCTTGCGCCAAGGCACTACTGCCGACAAGGCGGGCCTGTTCACCTTGCCTACCCTGCCGGCCGGGTTGCATCGCTTGGAAATCAGTGCGGTAGGCTATGTCACTGCCAGCCAGGGAGTATCCCTACCCACCGATAAACTGCTCACGGTAAAGCTGGCTGCCGCCGACAAAACCATCGGCGAAGTCGTGGTCACGGGCGTGTCGCGCAGCACCGAAATTCGCCGCTCGCCGGTGCCCATTGCGGCGCTGGGGCAGCGCGAAATCCGCCTTAGCGCTAGCACCAACGTGATTGACGCGGCCGTGCGCGGTATTCCGGGCCTGAGCGCCGTCACGACGGGCCCCAACATCAGCAAGCCTTTTATTCGGGGCCTCGGGTATAACCGAGTATTAACGCTCTACAACGGCCTGCGCCAGGAAGGCCAGCAGTGGGGCGATGAACACGGCATTGAGGTCGATAACTACGGCGTGGAGCGTATAGAAGTGGTGAAGGGCCCCGCCAGCCTGCTCTACGGCTCCGACGCCGTGGCCGGGGTAGTCAACTTGATTCCGGCCTTGCCCAGCGGTCCGGCCGGCGAACTGCACGGCGAGGTGCTGGCCGAATACCAGTCGGTTAATGGCTTGCTGGGCAGTTCGGTAGGGTTGAACTACCAGAAAAACGGCTTTCAAACCAGCTTTCGCGCTAGCCACCGGCTTGCCCACGACTACCGCAACGCCGTGGATGGGTTGGTGTATAACACCGGTTTTCGCGAGTTGACGCTGACGGGCATGGTAGGCGTGCAGCGAGCCTGGGGCAGCGTGCACTTCTGGCTCACGGCCTACGACAACCACCAGGAAATCCCCGACGGTAGCCGCGATTCGCTGAGCCGGGCTTTTACGTGCCAGGTGCTGGAGGCTGATAACGACGATATTAAAAACCGCCCGGTGGTGCCGGCAAGTGAGCTGCGGAGCTACGGCATGAGCGATTTGCGCCAGCACATTCAGCACTACCGCGCTTTTGCCAACGGCAGCGTAAAGCTGGGCCAGGGCGAGCTGCGCCTGCTGCTGGGCGTGCAGCAAAACTACCGCCAGGAGTTCAACCACCCCACCGCGCCTACCCAGCCCGGCCTCGACCTGCGCCTGACCACCGCCACCTACGACGCGCGCTACCTCCTACCCCCCTGGCACGGCCTGGAGCTGACCACCGGCGTTAATGGCATGAACCAGGTAAACAAACACGTAAATGCCACCGATTTCCCCATTCCGAGCTACCAACTGTTCGATATTGGCGGCTTTGGGGTGGCCAAAAAAACCTTCGGCAAGCTGGAGCTGACGGCCGGCCTGCGCTACGATACCCGCGTGGTGCGCTGGAACGATTTTTACGTAGCGCCCAACCTGGCCACGGGCTTCGACGGCGCGGGGGGGGTAGGGGCTGTGGGCGCACGCCTGCCGTTTCCGAGCTTCCGCACCACATACCAAGGGCTGTCGGCGAGCCTGGGCGGCAGCTATGCGCTGGGCGCGCACCTGGTGCTGCGGGCCAATGTGGCGCGGGGCTACCGCACGCCCAATATCCCCGAAATCGGCTCGAATGGCCTCGACCCCGGCGCGCACATCGTGTACTTGGGCAACCGCGCGTTTCAGCCCGAGTTTTCGCTGCAAGAAGATGTGGGCGTGCTTTGGCAAAGTGCTAGTTGGGAGGCCAGCGCCGAGGTTTTTCACAACTACGTCGATAATTTCATTTACCAGGCGCGGGTTTTCGATGCGCAAGGCCAGCCCGTAGAGGTGGTGCCTGGCAACGCTACCTACCAGTACCAGCAGGCCGCCGCCCGCCTCTACGGCGGCGAACTCAGCCTAAACGTGCACCCTGCCGCCCTGCCCTGGCTGAGTTGGCGCAGCAGCGTCGCGCTGGTTATCGGCCTCAACGATAACCCCGCCTTGCGCGAGCGGGTAGGGGAGGCCGCCCGCTACCTGCCGCTGATGCCGCCCGCCCAGGCCCGCACCGAGCTGCGCCTTACCGTACCCGCCCGCCCTGCTAGCCGCCTCACCGCCAGCTACCTACGCCTTACCCTCGATGGCACAGCTCGCCAAAACCGCTTCTACGCCGTGGATGGCGCCGAAACGGCCACTGCTGGCTACTTGCTGCTCGGGGTGGGGGTAGGGAGCACGCTGCGCACGAAAGCCGGCCGCGAGGCTGTGCAGCTATTCGTGCAAGTTGATAACGTGCTGAATACCTCCTACCAGGCGCACCTCAACCGCCTAAAGTATTTTGAGTACTATGCTGCCTCGCCCAACGGCCGCTTGGGCATCTACAATCCTGGTCGCAACGTGGGACTAAAAATGGTAGTGCCGTTTTAAGTATCGGCCCAAACGCAGTCTTCCCCCTGGCACCTGCTTTTTGAAGCGGGCACCAGGGGGAAGACTGCGTTTAGGCCTGTTGGCCGCCTACTCCCTGCTTGGCGGCGCGGCCAGCGTTCCTACCTAATGGAGGAGCTAAATAGCGGGTTATTAAGAAATTATGAAAATTGCGCTTATTATTGAGGCCGTAGAGTGCTTTTTTCTCCTTAATTCTTCCTGTTATGCCCAACTCATACGTAGCAAGAACTTATTTAAAAAAGGGCGTTTTGTGGCTTTGGCTGGTGTTGCTATGCCCGGCCGCGTGGGCGCAAGGAGGTGCCGGCCAGCGCTTTACCCTAGCGGGCCGCGTCACGGATGCTAGCGGCCAGGGCGTGCCCGGCGCTACGGTGCTGCTCAAGGGCACCGGGCTGGGTGCCTCTTCCGGCGCCGACGGCGCTTATTCCTTCACCGCCAACAAGCCGGCGGGCGCCTACACGCTCACCGTGTCGCTGGTGGGCTACAAAACCGAGGCGCGGCCCCTCACACTGGGCCCGGCCGAAACCGTGACCACCGACGTGACCCTGGCCGAGAGCCGCCAGAACCTCGACGAAATAGTAGTAGTCGGCTCCACTGTGACCACCAACCGGCGCGAGCTAGGCAACGCCATCAGCACCATCAACGCCAACGACCTCACGCAGAGTGGCTCGGGCGGCGTGCTCAACTCGTTGCAGGGCAAGGTGCCGGGTGCGCAAATCGTGCAAAACTCTGGCGACCCGGCTGGCTCTATCTCGGTGCGGCTGCGCGGGGTGCACTCACTATCGGGTTCTTCCGACCCGCTCTACGTCATCGACGGCGTTATTATCAGCAATGCTAGCACCAACGTGTCGCAGCTGGCCCTCACCAACGACATCGGCCAGGCCAACGCCGGCCAGAACCGCCTGGCCGACCTCAACCCCAACGACATTGCCAGCATCAACGTCATCAACGGCGCGGCGGCGGCGGCACAGTACGGCTCACGGGCTTCCAATGGGGTAGTGCTTATTACCACCAAGCGCGGGCAGGCGGGTGCGCCGCGGGTGTCATTTTCAGGTAGTTTTCAGATAAACGAATTGCGCCACATGGTGCCAGTGAATACCTATGGCAAGCAGTTTGGTTACGCCGGCCTGCGGCTCTATCCCATTGGGGTGCCGGCCGCCAACCCAGGCGTGACGACCGTGGGCATCACCCGCGCCAACGTCACTACCCCCCTTGCTACCAACGAGGTAGACGTGACGCGCTACAACTACTTCGACCAGATTTTTCGGACGGGCTACGGCACCGATAATTCCGTGTCGGTGGCCGGCGGCTCCGACCGCACGCAGTACTATTTCTCGCTGGCTTACCTCAAAAACCAGGGCATCATTAAGGGTACCGATTTTACGCGCTACAACCTGCGGGCGCGGGTAGACCAGCGCCTCACCGATTGGGCCAAGGTGTCGGCAGGTCTGAGCTATATCAACAGCTTCTCGAATGAGAAGGCCAACGGCAACGTCTTCTACAGCCCCATCAACTCGGTGAACATCACCAACAACATCTACGACATCACGCAGCGCGACGCGGCCGGCAACCTGCTGGCTGTGGAGCCCACCCGCGTAAACCCGCTCTCGACCATTGAGGATATGAAATTCACACAGGGCATCAACCGCACTATTAGCGATGTGCAGGTGAATTTGACGCCTATCAAGGGCCTGAGCATCGACTACGTGCTGGGCGTAGACGCCTACTCGCAGGCGGGTCAGAGTTACATCCGGCCCTACCCCTACCAGGCCACGGCGGGCTTGCCGGCCGCGCGCTACCCCCTCGGCTACGCCGCCAACGGCAACAACGTAGTGCTTCAGCTCAACTCCGATGTGAACGTGGGCTACGAACACAATTTCACCGAAAACCTGAAGCTAAATTTGCTGGCGGGGTATAGCTACCAGTTTAGCCAGCAGGAATATACCACTACCCAGGGCCAAAATCTGGCGCCATTTATCACCACCGTTAGCGGGGCTTCCAACACCACTGTTACGTCGGCGTATTTGCTCGACCGCTACGATTTGAGCGGCTACTACGGCCAGGCTACGGTAGGTTTTCGCAACTTGGCTTTCCTTACCGGCTCGCTACGGCGCGACCGCTCTTCCAAGTTTTCGGAGTCGGAAACCAACCAGCTTTATCCCAAAATCAGCGGTTCGCTGGTGATTTCCGACTTAAGTTTCTGGCAGCAGGCAGGCTTTGCAAAAGGCTTCAATAGCTTGAAGCTGCGCGCCAGCTACGGCGAGGCGGGCAACCTGACGGGCATCAACTCCTACGACCGCTTCTACCAATTTACGCCGGTGGGCTTCTTGGGTAAAAACACCATCGTGCCTGGTACTACCCTGGCCAACCCTGCCGTGCGCCCCGAGCGCATGGGCGAGCTGGAAGGCGGCGCCGACCTCGGCTTTTTGGGCGACCGCGTAGGGCTGGGCATCACCCTCTACCGCCAGAAAATCACCGACCTCGTGGTGCGCCGCAACCTGGCCGCCAGCACCGGCGGCTCGGCCATCGTGAATAACGTGGGCTCGATGGAAAACCGTGGCCTCGAAGTGGTGCTGAGCGCTACCCCCATCAAAACCAGCGATTTCACTTGGGACGTGACGCTCATCTACAACCGCAACCGCAACAAGGTGCTCGACCTGCCCGGCTCGAACGACGCCACCCAGGCCATCTCGATTGACAATGCGGCTGGGGCGCCGGTGTACTTGCTCAGCGGCCAGCCGGCGGGCGTGTTCTACGGCTCGGCCTACGCCCGCAACTCCGATGGCTCGCTGCTGCTCACGCCCCAGGGCTTCCCGCAGGATGAGCGCACCACCAACCAGGTCGTGGGGTCGACCACCTTCGTGCCCGCTCGCGAGGCCAATGGCCAGCCCAGCTACGCCACCGGCACCGCTGTGGCCAACGTGGTGATTGGCAACCCCAACCCCAACTGGACGGGTTCTTTTAATACCAGTTTTGCTTACAAAAAACTGGCCCTGCATGTGTTGCTCGATGCCGTGCGCGGCGTGAGTGTCTTCAACGCCGACAAGCGCACGCGGCAGGGGGTAGGGCTGGGCGGCGACTACGCCGAGCAGGAGCTGCGCGGCAACCTGCCCCGCGGCTACATCTTTGCCGTGTACAACACCCAGGAGTTTCGCGTGGATGATGGCTCGTACGTGAAGCTGCGCGAACTGGCGCTGAGCTACGCGCTGCCGACGTTCAGCAAGTACATCAACGCGTTGAATATCGCCGTGGTGGGCCGCAACCTGTACTCGTGGGACCACTACAATGGCTTCGACCCCGAAACCAGCGCCGGCGGCGCTTCCGATTTGCTGCGGGCCATCGACTTTGGCAACGTGCCGATTCCGCGCACCTACCAGCTCAAGCTTTCGGCCACTTTCTAGCTAATTTCTTGCTTTAGATTATGAAAAAGCTATTTTTCCTGGCCACCCTGCTGTCGCTGACGCTCGGCGCCTGCCAGAAGGAGTACCTCAACCCTAGCACCGCCAGCCAAACGCAGGTGGTGAGCTCGTCCGACGGCCTGCTTACGCTCTGCAACGGCTTGCAGTACCGCTACACTACCAACGGCCTGCTGAGCGTGCTTTACAACGCTACCGCGCTCGGTGGGCTCAGCACGCGCGAGCTGAACATTCTCAACGTAGGCAACATCGAGGAGTACAACGTGAGCCTAGGCGCTGGCAACGTGAGCAATAGCAACGTGGTGGTGCGCAACCTCTGGACGCAGTGCCAGCTGGTGCGGGCCAACGCCGACCTCGTGCTAGCCAACGTGAACAATGCGCCCGAGGCCGGCACGCGCAGTGGCATTGTAGCCTACGCCAGCATTTTCCGCGCCCTGGCGCTGGGCACGCTGGCCGAATTTTTTGAGCAAGCGCCCCTTGTAACGGGCGATAATGCGCCCTTCGTGCCCCGCGCCCAGCTGCTCACCGATGCCGTAGCCCAGCTCGAAGCCGCCGCTACGCAGCTCGCTGCTACCCCGGTTTCGGCCGATTTTACGAGTAAGATCGTGCCCGGCCTCGACTTGGCTAATACCATTCAGGCCCTCATTGCGCGCTATAGCCTCGAAGCTGGCAACTACGACAAGGCTATCGCGGCCGCCGCCAAGGTAGATTTGACCAAAAAATCGGTATTCAACTTCGATGACAACACCCGCAACCCGATTTTTGAGGTAGCCTTTGGCAACCGCAACGTGTTTGAGCCCACCGATGCCAACCTTGGCTTGACCGGCGTGCTCGCCCCTAGCGCCGCCGACCAGCGCCTACCCTTTCTGGTGCGGGCAAACCCTACTGCCACCCAAAACCGCGGCCTAGCCTTTTACACGGCCAACAGTGCGCCTATTCCGGTGTACCTGCCCGGCGAAATTCTGCTCATCCAAGCCGAGGCCTACGCCCGCAAAAACGACTTGCCGAATGCTGTCATTGCCCTCAACCGAGTGCTGACTAAAACGCCGGCTGCCGACATCTACGGCCTCGGCGCAGCCCTACCCCCCTACGCCGGTGCCAGCACCCAGGCCGCCGTGCTGCTCGAAATCTTACGTAACCGCAACATTGAGCTGGCTTTCCAGGGCTTCCGGCTGCCCGATAGCCGCCGCTTTGGCCGGCCTGGCCCCGGCACCGCGGGCGCCGAGCGCAACCGTACTTTTTACCCTTACCCCCGCACCGAGCGCGAGAACAACTCCTCGACGCCTACCGACCCAGCTATTTAAGGACTTGGCAGGGTGAGGCGATAGCTAGCACTGCCATCGCCACTTACAAGTTACTGAGTCAGCAAAGCGCCGGCCGTGGCTCCTGCCAAGGCCGGCGCTTTTGCGTGCCCGCCCGAACCACTATGCCCCGCCGTAGGTTTGTACTCTCGTGCCTACTGCCTCGCCTCGTCTACTGCTCCTTACCCCGCCGCTCACGCAGCTCAACACGCCCTACCCGGCTACTGCCTACATCAAAGGCTTTTTGAGGGGTAGGGGCTTCGACGTGCGCCAGGCCGACCTGAGCATTGACCTGGTGCTGAAACTGTTTTCGAAGGAAGGCCTGACGCGGGTATTTGACGAAATTGAAGCTGGCAGCTTCGACTTAAGCGACAATGCCCAGCGGATGCTGCGCCTACGCCGCCGCTACGAGGCCACTATCGGCCCGGCTATCCGGTTTTTGCAAAACCGCGACCTTACGCTGGCGCCACGCATTTGCCACGGCCGCTTTTTGCCCGAGGCCAGCCGCTTCGACAACGTAGCCGACCTCGAAACGGCGTTCGGCACGATGGGCCTCACCGACCAGGCCCGTCACCTGGCCACGCTCTACCTCGAAGACCTCGCCGACCTGGTGAAGGAAACCGTGGGTCCGCAGTTTGGCCTCTCGCGCTATGCCGAAAGCTTAGCCATGTCGGCCACCCACTTCGACCCGTTGCACGCCGCCCTGCAAGCTGCCCCCAACCTCGTGGACCGCATGTTGCTGGAACTGCTCGATGAACTGCTGCTCGAAGCCCAGCCCGACATTGTGGGCTTCACCGTGCCCTTCCCTGGCAACCTCTATGCTGCCCTGCGCCTGGCCCAGCGCCTCAAGCAAGTGCGCCCCGAAGCCGTGACCGTGATGGGCGGCGGCTACCCCAACACCGAGTTGCGCGGCTTGAAAGAGCCACGCTTTTTTGATTACATCGACTACCTGACGCTTGATGATGGCGAAGGTCCGTGGCTGCGGCTGTTCGAGTATCTGCAAAATAAGGAGAATAAAAACGGTCGTCCTGCTGAGCTTGTCGAAGCATCTCTACCGCTTTACCTGCCATCGTTCAACGGTGCGGCAGAGATGCTTCGACAAGCTCAGCAGGACGAACCCGCTAACAGTGCTATAGTTGAAAGCCTCGCCGACGGCCGCCATCTGCTCCAGCGCACTTTCCTGCGCAACGAGGCCGGGGAGGTAGAGTACATCAACCACCCGCACCCCGACGTGCCCCATCCCGAAGTGGGCACGCCCGACTACTCAGATTTGCAGCTTGGCAATTACCTCTCAGTTATTGAGGTGCTCAACCCCATGCACCGCCTCTGGAGCGACGGTCGCTGGAACAAGCTCACCATAGCCCACGGCTGCTATTGGAAGCGCTGCTCGTTCTGCGACGTTACCCTCGACTACATCGGCCGCTACGAAACCGCGCCCGCTACGCTGCTCGTCGATAGGATTGAACAGATAGTGGCTCAAACCGGCCAAACCGGCTTTCACTTCGTGGACGAAGCCGCGCCGCCGCTGGCCCTACGCGACCTTGCCATCGAATTGCTGCGCCGCCGCGTTAGCATCAGCTGGTGGGGTAATATCCGGTTCGAAAAAACCTTCACGCCCGACCTCTGTCGGCTGCTGGCGGCCTCGGGTTGCATCGCCATCAGCGGCGGGCTCGAAGTGGCTTCGGATAGGTTGCTGGCCCTCATGGAGAAGGGTGTGACCATCGCGCAGGTGGCGCGGGTCACGCAGGGCTTTACCCAAGCCGGTGTGCTGGTGCATGCTTACCTCATGTATGGTTTCCCCACCCAAACGGCGCAAGAAACCATCGATGCGCTAGAAGTGGTACGCCAACTTTTCGAAACCGGCATCGTGCAAAGCGGCTATTGGCATCGCTTCTCCATGACGGCCCACTCGCCGGTTGGGAAAAATCCGGCCAAGTACCAAGTCGCTGCCGTGGGCCCCGAACCTGGCAATTTTGCTTGGAACGACCTCTGGCATGATGACCCCCAAGGTGCCGACCATGGCCAGTTTGGCCCCGGCCTTGCCAAAAGCCTCTACAACTATATGCATGGCGTGGCCCTGCGTGAACCACTTAGCTTTTGGTTTGATTTCAAAACCCCGCGCGCTACGTTGCCGCGCCAACTCATTCAGCAAGCCCTACAAGAGCCCGAGAAGTCTGACTTAGCCCAACCTAACCGTCGCTTGTTCTGGCTCGGCAACGCGCCCGAATTGCAATTCAAAACGGCCGGTGGTAACAGCCCTAAAGACAAAAAAATTACTCGCGCCATTATTACCTGCTACGAGCAAGCCGAGGACTTTGAAGTAAAAACCACCGAACTAATTGGCCCTTGGCTGCACCAGCTACTGCTTAGCCTAAGTGCTGATTATGAAACCAAGGTTTTGCTAAAAGACGCAGCTACCAGTTTCCCCAGCGGTGCGGGTTCATGGGAGGGATTTTTGCAAAGTGCCGCTTGGCAACTGTTGCGCGAGAAGGGCCTGCTGCTAATATAGGAGGGTAGGGGAGGAGGTAGTGATTAGCGACCCGCTAAACCTTTGCGGTAAATCAAATCGCGTTGCACATCTTCCCCAAGCTTAAAAGCTGTTTCGCCGACTTCCCGAAAGCCAAAGCGCTGGTAAAAGGCCTTAGCTCGGTGATTATTTTCCCAGACCCCCAACACAACGGCGCTCACACCGCTAGCTTGGGCAATTTCAAGCGCGCGCCGCATAAGAGCCGCACCCAGGCCCGTCCCAACCCAATCTTCAACAATGTAAAGCTGCTTTATCTCCAACTGCTTGGTAATAGTATCGTCAGGGGAGAGGCCCAGCCTGGAGTCTTTCCACAACTGAAGATAGCCCACTAATTGGCCTTGCATTTCAGTTAGCAAGTAGGTGCACTGCGGGTTTTGAAGTTGCGCTAGTTGCAGTTCTGGCTGGTAAGTCTCGTGTAGATAAGCTGCTAAATCCGACGGCTTATTATCAGCGGCAAAGGTTTCGGTGAACGTTTGACGGCCCAGATTAGCTAAGCGCGTAGCGGTGGCTGCATTAGCCTTGGCTATCGAAATACGTAGGGGAGAAGACATAATACCCGCAAAGGTGCAGCTATCTGATTGAATTAGGTAAGTAGGAGCTTAACCAGCCATGCCCACACGCCAGCCAGCATAGCTTGTAAGTGCGCCAGCCGCAATTCCCAATAGTACCCCAACTAATGGACCAGTGGCTAACACGCCTTGTGTATGCCAGTCGTACAGCAATACATAAAGCCGCAGTAATTCCCCAATCATCAGCAAAATACCAGCAGCAATAAGCAAACCAGCTACCATGCGGCGGGAAGCAGGCGAAAGGAATGTGCGGGACGATGGACGACGGGGCATACGTACCAAGTAAACGCTAAGGCCTAGCTTGATGTTCCGATATAGGTTCCGAGCTTGTTATTTCTTATACCCGCTGTACCTTTGTGTCTACCATTCCGCGAGAGTAGCTCAGTTGGTAGAGCATCAGCTTCCCAAGCTGAGGGTCGCGAGTTCGAACCTCGTTTCTCGCTCATTGTAAAACAGCCACTTAGAAGTTTTTCTAAGTGGCTGTTTTATTATACGAATAAACGCTTTAGTAAATAAATAAGGCATGGGGTAGAAACTTACCCTAGCTGGTAGGGTGGTAGGAGCAGGGCTATTAAGGGCTTAATTCGTAGGGATTAACGGGGGCAGTG
>NZ_WQKZ01000019.1 GCF_009755225.1 Hymenobacter ginkgonis | reverse complement strand
AAAGCGGTAAGAAGGGCTTACGAATAAAGTTGGCGGCGACCGACTCTCCCACCGGTGAAGGCAGTACCATAGGCGCACCGGGGCTTAACGACTCTGTTCGGAATGGGAAGAGGTGAACACCCGGGCTAAAGCCACCATTGCTGGCGTTACTGCTCGTGTTCAGGAAGCAGCGACAAAACCGTTGACATAAGGGAAAAGAAAAAGAAGTAGAAAGTTAATGGGACAAGGGAAGCCCTCGGTTCCTTAGTACGGCTCAGCTATGCTATTTCTAGCTTTACACCTACCGCCTATTCACGTCGTAGTCTACGACGAACCTTCAATTGGGATATCTCATCTTGAGGTGAGTTTCGCACTTAGATGCTTTCAGCGCTTATCTGCTCCCAGCGTAGCTACCCGGCGCTGCTCCTGGCGGAACAACCGGCGCACCAGCGGCTAGTCCAACTCGGTCCTCTCGTACTAAAGTCAGGTCCTCTCAAATATCCAACGCCCACCACAGATAGGGACCGAACTGTCTCACGACGTTCTGAACCCAGCTCGCGTGCCACTTTAATCGGCGAACAGCCGAACCCTTGGGACCTTCTCCAGCCCCAGGACGTGACGAGCCGACATCGAGGTGCCAAACCTCCCCGTCGATATGAGCTCTTGGGGGAGATCAGCCTGTTATCCCCGGCGTACCTTTTATCCTTTGAGCGATGGCCCTTCCATGCGGAACCACCGGATCACTATATCCGTCTTTCGACCCTGCTCGACTAGTCAGTCTCACAGTCAAGCCCACTTCTACTATTGCGCTCTACGTACGGTTACCAAGCGTACTGAGTGGACCTTTGAAAGCCTCCGATACTCTTTTGGAGGCGACCACCCCAGTCAAACTACCCAGCAGCCACTGTTCTCTACGAAACGTAGAGTTAGGCATCAGGCACAGTAAGGGCGGTATTTCAACGTTGGCTCCAGAAGACCTAGCGGCCCTCCTTCGACGCCTCCCGCCTATGCTACACATACTGAACCCAACACCAATGGCAACCTATAGTAAAGGTGCACGGGGTCTTTCCGTCCCGTGGCGGGTACTCGGCATCTTCACCGAGACTACAATTTCACCGAGCTCACGGCTGAGACAGCACCCAAATCGTTACACCATTCGTGCAGGTCGGAACTTACCCGACAAGGAATTTCGCTACCTTAGGACCGTTATAGTTACGGCCGCCGTTTACTGGGGCTTCGATTCAAGCCTTCGCCTTGCGACTAAGCTCCCCTCTTAACCTTCCAGCACCGGGCAGGTGTCAGGCCTTATACGTCCGCTTACGCGTTAGCAAAGCCATGTGTTTTTGTTAAACAGTCGCTTGGGTCTTTTCACTGCGGCTTCTTGTATTGCTACAAGGAAGCGTCCCTTCTCCCGAAGTTACAGGACCATTTTGCCGAGTTCCTTGGCCGTGATTCACTCGAGCGCCTCAGGATTCTCTCCTTGACTACCTGTGTCGGTTTGCGGTACGGGCCGAATAAGGATACAACGTTTAGCAGCTTTTCTTGGCAGTCCTTAGGTACACTATCCACGTGGCCCGAAGGCCGTGTGGTACTATCACCTTTCCCCTAGGTCGGCGTACTTAACTACCATCCTAATAGGTACGGGCTTTAACGAGCACTTCCGTCCGCTCGCGGTACTTTCATTCCTGCGTCCCTGCATCACTTCCTTAACCGGGGGCCAGAATATCAACTGGCTTGCCATCGGGTACACCTCTCGGCTCTCCCTTAGGTCCCGCCTAACCCAATTCCGATTAGCGTTGAATTGGAAACCTTAGTCTATCGGCGAATAGGTTTCGCACCTATTTTATCGTTACTCATGCCTACATGTGCTTTTCTGGACGCTCCACCATGCCCTGACAGGACGGCTTCTCCGCAACCAGAATGCTCCCCTACCACTTGACAACTAAATGTCAAATCCCGCGCTTCGGTGCCTAGCTTGATGCCCGCGTATTATCGATGCCCGGTCGCTCGACCAGTGAGCTGTTACGCACTCTTTAAAGGAATGGCTGCTTCCAAGCCAACCTCCTGGCTGTCAAAGCAACTGGACCTCCTTTGTTCAACTTAGCTAGAACTTAGGGACCTTAGCGGCGGGTCTGGGTTCTTTCCCTCTCGGCCGGGGACCTTAGCACCCCAGGCCTCACTGCCGTGTATGAATGCTGTGGCATTCGGAGTTCATCAGGATTCGGTAGGCTCTGACACCCCCTAGTCCTATTGGTAGCTCTACCTCCACAGCACCTAACCACGACGCTGTACCTCAATACATTTCGGGGAGTACGAGCTATTTCCTAGTTTGATTGGCCTTTCACCCCTACCCTCAAGTCATCCAAATCCTTTTCAACGGAAACTGGTTCGGACCTCCACTGCGTGTTACCGCACCTTCATCCTGCTCAAGGGTAGCTCACTAGGTTTCGCGTCTACCCCCACTGACTACGCGCCCTATTCAGACTCGCTTTCGCTGCGGCTGCGTGATTCAAATCACTTAACCTTGCCAGTGAGGAGTAACTCGTAGGCTCATTATGCAAAAGGCACGCTATCAGGGTACAAAACCCCTCTAACTGCTTGTAAGCACACGGTTTCAGGTTCTTTTCACTCCGCTATCCGCGGTTCTTTTCACCTTTCCCTCACGGTACTGGTTCACTATCGGTGTCTCAGGAGTATGTAGCCTTAGCGGATGGTGCCGCTGGATTCAGACGGGGTTTCTCCGGCCCCGCCCTACTCAGGATCCTGCTACCGTGAATCAGAATTGTCGCTTACCGGGCTCTCACCGTCTCTGGCGTGTTTTCCCACACACTTCAGCTAACTCGATTCAATCAGATGTTGCAGTCCTACAACCCCAGAGCGGCCGTAACCGCCCTGGTTTGGGCTCCTCCCCGTTCGCTCGCCACTACTTGGGGAATCATTGTTATTTTCTTTTCCTGGCGGTACTGAGATGTTTCAGTTCCCACCGTTTGCCCCAGTCCTATGCAGGAGTGGTCACTGGTCTTCAACCAGTGGGGTTGCCCCATTCGGAAATCGCGGGATATAACGGGTATGTGCCCCTCCCCCGCGCTTATCGCAGCTTATCGCGTCCTTCATCGCCTCTGAGACCCTAGGCATCCCCCGTGTGCTCTTACTTACTTCTCGCTTGCGAGTTGGACTACCAAAATAGCCGCAACCTGCTGTCATTCTGTGAATAACAGCCCGCTTTTTACTTCTCTTTCTTGTTTTCCCTTACGTCAAAGAACGTTTACTACCCATTCGGTAG
>NZ_WQKZ01000018.1 GCF_009755225.1 Hymenobacter ginkgonis | reverse complement strand
TTCCGGTTTTTCCTTGGCCAAGTCTTCGGTCTTAAACACCCACTGGCCCGAGGGCAGCCAGGGCACGGAGGTGTAATCGCAAAACGTTTGGTGGTGGGGGTTAGCAGGGAAACGGTAGATGTTGCCCCGAATCATGGGCCGCAGAATCTTGTTGACGTGCTCCTCCTTGATAAGGGCCGACTCGTCAATGTGGCCGAAGTCGTAATTACCGCCCCGGGCCAGCTCCGCCCGGTCCATGCTCAGCATTTGGATGGTAAAGCCATTGAGGAAGCTGATCACGTTCTCGTAGTTGCTGGGCGGCTGGTAGGGCTTAATCCAATCGGCTGGGGGGCGCTTGCCCTTCACGTAGTGCCCAAAGCCGGATTTCTGATCGTATTCGCGCAGGCCGTGAGCCTGCCAGGCATCTTCCGCGGAAGGAATTGTATTGCTCAGCAACTGGGTGTAGGTCAGACCCGCCAGAAAGCCTTTGCCCCGGGGCAGGTAGTTCATCTGCACCCGCGTTTGGTGACCCAGTACGGTCGTCTTACCCGAGCCCCGGCCCCCGACGAACGTGCGCCGTTTTTGCTTGGCACTCAAGAATTGGCGCTGCTTCTCGTTGACGTAGACGCGCCGCCGGGCTTCTTTAGACTGCATCGTCGTCTCCTTCCCCCGTCAGGTCTTCAAAATCAATGTCCTGCGTTTGCTGCTGCTCGCGTAGCACGTCGGGGTCGGTGCTGAAGTCCATCGGCACGGGAATCAGGAAGGCTTTGGGGTCGAGTAGCGTCTTTTCGGGCTCAAAGAGGCCCTGGAGCTTGTCGGCTTTCTCCTGCGCGCGAATGGCAGCTCCGATGTCGCCGCGTTGGCGCGCCAGGTTAGCTAGCAGCTTGTAATTCTCGATCGAAATGGCGCGCTGGCCCTTTTTATCGACTTCCTCAATCGAGCCGTAAAGCGTAATGCAGTCGCGCACGATGTTGTAGAGCTGCGGCTGGCCCAGGTCGAATTCCTGCTCTAGCGTCGCCAAGACCTGGTTGCGACTAAAGCCCAAGCAGAGCAAACCATGCGCTTTGCGGTAGCGAGCGAGCATCTCCAGTTCGTCGGGCTTAAGCTCGGCATCCTCCATCAGGTGCAGCCGGTATTTGTCCAGTTTATCGGGTTTACCGAGTTGTTTCATAAAAAAGCGGGGTTACACCCCTTAAGATGTACCTCCGCTTGAGCCAGCAGTAGGACGTTAGTACGTAGCTTTGTTGTTCATCCGGGTGTGAGAAGCCGTGAGATGTAATTGAGAGAGGCCCGGTGGCAATTGCCACTGGGCCTCGTCGTTTTTAGCTTCGTCTATAGGCTGCTCCAGGTGACGTTGGTTTTGAGCGTACGGCGGCGCTCCCGCTCGTGCTGGCGCTGCTCGCGGTGGTAGTAGCGCCGCCAAGGCCGCGGGGCCGCCTGGCGGTGCAGGCTGGGCGCGCAACTGCTGAGCCCCAGGCCCAGCAGCAGTAACAAGAGTAGGCACTGGCGCATAGCTTACTGGGGCAGCGCTAGCTGCATTTCCACGGTGCTCAGTTCCACTTCCAGCATGCCGGCTTTCTGGGCGTGCTCACTGCGCTTCGCCTCCGTCTTGGCCTCGGTAGCCCCCTTTCGGGCTTTGCTTAAGCGCGAGCGCAGGGTGTTGCGCTGCTGCACCAGGGCGGCCCGGTCGAGCGGGGCAGCGGGCTGCTCGGCTGCCGGCGCGGGGGTAGGCTGCTCGGTTACTGGCTCACCAGCTGCCAGGCGCCGGCGCTGCTCGGCCAGGGCATTGTACTGGTTTTGCAGGTCGAGAATTTCCGCTACTACCCGGGGGCCCTCCTCGTCCGACAAATCGGCTAGGGTGTTGCTGAGCTGGCAGCGCTGGTTGTGCAGCTTGCTCATGCGCTGCGTTAGCTCATCCAGCTGCGAGCGCTCCGGCATGGGCATGGGCATGGGCGCGGGCTGGGTAGCAAACCCCTCCGTGAGCAGCGGCTGGTGGGCTTCCACCAACACATCCGCAATTTGCTGCACCGGGGCAACCGCCCCCTCCACGGCCTGGGCAAAGTGATTAATAACTTCGGCTACCTCCTCCAGCCGACCCCCACAGAGCACCTTGACCAACTCGTAGCGCAGCTTCTCGCGGTTGTTGTCCGACTCTTTCTTGAGCAGGTTGTTGACCAAGCCCCGGTTGCCGCTGTGGTCCTGCAGCAGCAGTACCCCCTGGCGGTAGTCAGCCACGTCGCTGGCAGCTAGCCAATTAATAATTCCATCTAATTCGTGGGCCATCGTCGGAAAGCTTTGATTGCAGGTTGATTGAAATCAAAGCTATCGGAAGGGGTAAGCCAGCAATAGGACGGAATTAGAGCAGGTCGCGGAAGGCCTGCACGGCCTCGATATGGGCACTTCCCGCCAGAAAGACGTAGGGTTGCGTGAACTGATTGGTCAGCCTGAGCAGGCTGCTGCTGTGCGAAAGCCACTCGTCCAGGCCATCGCGCAGGGCCATCATGATGACTTCGCCACCTTCCGTATAATCTTCTAAGCCATCGTCCAGGGCGTCCTGCAGGGCTTGGTTATGCGGGGCATTTTCCAGCAGAAAGTCGGCTACTGGGGGCAGCGGCGAAAGCCGCAAGTGAAGCGTACTCATGAAAAAGGCAGGTTAGGAAGAAAAGAAAAAGCCCCGCCTCGACTGGCGAGACGGGGCTTTTTGGTAGCCTACAGCAGGCGATTACTGCGCGCTGCGCGCCCGGCGGGGCGTGGTGGGCTCCGCCTCCGCAGCCGGCTCGGCCAGGGCCAGCACGACCGGCGCCGTGGCAGGCTCGCCGGCTACGCGCTCCAGCACGTGGGTTTTGCTGATGAGCTTCTCGGCCAGTTCATCGTCAATTTTATCCAAGGGAATCTTCTTACCCTTGTACTGGAGGCCGGTTAGGCCTTCGGTGTTTACCAGCTTGAATTTAGTCAGTGCCATTGCGGGGGGCTATAAAACGTGAAAGAATACGACCTGGGACCACTTATACCGGCAGGGCCGCCGTGTAGTAGAAGGGCACGTGGGTGAAGCCTTCGCCGCTGAATTTGAAGTCGGTGCCGTTTTTGTCGGTACCCTTCTTGCCCGACTTGTAGTCGTGCTCGAACTTCACGCCGCGGAACTCGTCGCCCACTAGGCGCATGTTGCCGTTGCTGTCGCGGCCGGCCACGACGAAGTCGCCGTTGAGGGCCGACTGAATCACGGCGTCAATCTTGGCATCGCCCCGGGGCACGTACACGTTCAGCTCGTGCTTGATGCTCTGGTTGCCGGCATCGCCCGAGCTGCCGTGGTTGATTTCGCCGGTGTCTTGA
>NZ_WQKZ01000017.1 GCF_009755225.1 Hymenobacter ginkgonis | reverse complement strand
ATCCGGTTTTTCCTTGGCCAGGTCTTCGGTCTTAAACACCCACTGGCCCGAGGGCAACCAGGGCACAGAGGTGTAATCGCAGAAGGTCTGGTGGTGCTCGTCTTTGAAGCGGTAGATATTGCCCCGAATCATGGGGCGCAGAATCTTGTTGACGTGCTCCTCCTTAATGAGGGCCGACTCGTCAATGTGGCCGAAGTCGTAGTTACCACCCCGGGCCAGCTCCGCCCGGTCCATGCTCAGCAGCTGGATGGTAAAGCCATTGAGGAAGCTGATCACGTTCTCGTAATTGCTGGGGGGTTGGTGGGGCTTGATCCACCCAGCTGGGGGGCGCTTGCCCTTCACGTAGTGCCCAAAGCCGGATTTCTGATCGTATTCAACTAGCCCGTGGGCCTTCCAGGCTTCTTCCGCGGAGGGGATCGTATTGCTCAGCAACTGGGTGTAGGTGAGGCCCGCCAGAAAGCCCTTGGCCCGGGGCAGGTAGTTCATCTGCACCCGCGTTTGGTGGCCCAGTACGGTCGTCTTACCCGAGCCCCGGCCCCCGACGAAGGTGCGGCGTTTCTGCTTAGCGGCGAGGAATTGGCGCTGCTTCTCGTTGACGTAGACGCGCCGACGGGCTTCGTTAGACTGCATCTTCGTCTCCTTCCTCCGTCAGGTCCTCAAAATCAATGTCCTGCGTTTGCTGCTGCTCGCGCAGCACGTCGGGATCGGTGCTGAAGTCCATCGGCACCGGAACCAGGAAGGCCTTAGGATTGAGCAGCATCTTTTCGGGCTCGAAGAGGCCCTGGAGCTTGTCGGCCTTCTCCTGGGCGCGAATGGCAGCTCCGATGTCGCCGCGTTGGCGCGCCAGGTTAGCTAGCAGCTTGTAATTCTCAATAGAAATGGCGCGCTGCCCCTTTTTATCTACTTCCTCAATGCTGCCGTAGAGCGTGATGCACTCGCGCACGATGGAATAGAGCTGCGGCTGACTCAGGTCGAATTCACTCTCCAGCGTCGCCAGTACCTGGTTGCGGCTGAAGCCCAGGCACAGCAAACCATGCGCCTTGCGGTAGCGGGCCAGCATCTCCAGCTCGTCGGGCTTAAGCTCGGCGCCCTCCATCAGGTGCAGCCGGTATTTGTCCAGTTTATCGGGTTTACCGAGTTGTTTCATAAAAAAGCGGGGTTACACCCTTAAGATGTACCCCCGTTTGAGCCGGTAGTAGGACGCTAGTACGTAGCTTTGTCATTCGTCTTGGTCGTGAGAACCCATGATGTGAATTGTTAGAGGCCCGGTGGCAATTGCCACTGGGCCTCGTCTTTTTTAGTTAGATAAACAAAGCCCCTGGTGACTGGCACCAGGGGCTTTGTTTAGTTAGAACTAAACTCTTCCATCCTATCTAATGTGTTTTAGCATAAGCTACTGGGTCGGCTATCACCTCAATAGCGGCTGCACAACCCTTCTCGTAAATGCAGTGCCCCTGGGGCGATGTGCTTTTGGGAATCTGAAAGACTCCGTGGGCCTGGCACCGATAGGAATTGTAATGGGGACCAGCGTTCTCTAAAAGGAAACGCTCTGTTCTGACAAGCTTTTTCATCTTGGAAGTGCAGCCAGGTTATAGTTTGCTCCAGGTAATGTTGGCTTTGACCGTGCGCCGGCGCTCACGCTCGTGTTTGCGCTGCTCGCGGTGGTAGTAGCGCAGCCAGGGCCGTGGAGCCGCCTGCCGGTGCAGGGCCGGCGTGCAGCTGCCGAGCACCAGGCTCAGCAGTAGCGGGAGTAGGAATTGGCGCATGACTATTGGGGCTGTGCCAGCTGCATTTCCACGGTGCTCAGCTCCACTTCCAGCATGCCGGCTTTCTGGGCGTGCTCACTGCGCTTCGCCTCCGTCTTGGCCTCGGTAGCGCCCTTGCGGGCTTTGCTCAGGCGCGAGCGCAGGGTGTTGCGCTGCTGCACCAGGGCGGCCCGGTCGAGCGGGGCGGCGGACTGCTCGCCTGCTGGCGCGGGGGCAGGCTGCTCATTTACTGGATCACCAGCTGCCAGGCGCCGGCGCTGCTCGGCCAGGACATTGTACTGGTTTTGCAGGTCGAGGATTTCTGCTACTACCCGGGGGCCTTCTTCGTCCGATAAGTCGGCCAGGGTGTTGCTGAGCTGGCAGCGCTGGTTGTAGAGCTTGCTCATGCGCTCCGTGAGGTCTCCCAGCTGCGGCTGCATGGCCTCCGGCACGTGCTCGGGCGCGGGCTGGGCAGCAAACCCTTCCGTGAGCTGCGGCCGGTGGGCTTCCACCAACACGTCGGCAATTTGCTGCACCGGGGTAACCGCCCCCTCCACGGCCTGGGCAAAGTGGTTGATAACCTCGGCTACCTCCTCCAGCCGACCGCCACAGAGCACCTTGACTAGCTCGTAGCGCAGCTTTGCCCTATTGTTATCAGATTCCTTTTTGAGCAAGTTGTTGACCATACCGCGGTTGCCGCTGTGGTCCTGGAGCAGCAGTACGCCCTCGCGGTAGTCAGCCACGTCGCCGGCAGCTAGCCAGTTAATAATTCCATCTAATTCGTGTGCCATCGTTGGAAAGCTTTGATTGCAGGTTGGTTGGAATCAAAGCTATCGGAATGGGCAACCCCTCAATAGGACGGAATTAGAGCAGGTCGCGGAAGGCCTGCACGGCCTCGATATGGGCGCTGCCAGCGAGAAAGACGTAAGGTTGCGTGAACTGATTGGTCTGCCTGAGCAGAAAGCTGCTGTGCGAAAGCCACTCGTCCAGGCCATCGCGCAGGGCCATCATGATGACTTCGCCACCTTCCGTATAATCCTCCAGGCCATCGTCCAGGGCATCCTGAAGAGTTTGGTTATGCGGGGCGTTTTCCAACAGAAAGTCGGCTACTGGGGGCAGCGGCGAAAGCCGCAGGTGGAGGGTACTCATAAGAAAGATTGGTTAGGAAGAAAAGAAAAAGCCCCGCCTCGACTGGCGAGACGGGGCTTTTGGGTAGCCTACAGCAGGAGCTTACTGCGCGCTGCGCGCCCGGCGAGGCGCGGTGGGCTCGGCTTCAGCGGCTGGCTCGGCCAGGGCCAGCACGACCGGCACCGTGGCGGGCTCAGGGGCTACGCGCTCGAGCACGTGCGTTTTTTTGATGAGCGTCTCGGCCAGCTCGTCATCGATTTTATCGAAGGGAATCTTCTTACCCTTGTACTGGAGGCCGGTCAGGCCTTCGGTGTTTACCAGCTTGAATTTAGTCAGTGCCATTGCAGGGTGCTATAAAACGTGGAAGAATACGACCTGGGGCCACTTACACCGGCAGGGCAGCCGTGTAGTAGAAGGGCACGTGGGTGAAGCCTTCGCCGCTGAATTTGAAGTCCGTGCCGTTTTTGTCGGTACCCTTCTTGCCCGACTTGTAGTCGTGCTCGAACTTCACGCCGCGGAACTCGTCGCCCACCAGGCGCATGTTACCGTTGCTGTCGCGGCCAGCCACGACGAAGTCGCCGTTGAGGGCCGACTGAATCACGGCGTCAATCTTGGCGTCGCCCCGGGGCACGTACACGTTCAGCTCGTGCTTGATGCTCTGGTTGCCGGCATCGCCCGAGCTGCCGTGGTTGATTTCGCCGGTGTCCTGG
>NZ_WQKZ01000016.1 GCF_009755225.1 Hymenobacter ginkgonis | reverse complement strand
GGGCATGAAGCTGTCCTTGAGTAATCTGGAAAAGCTGTTGACCGACTTAGCCGCGCGCTAAGTGCTGTGGTCCCCTAGCGGTCAAAGGCAGTACTACACGGGGACTTCCGCCAGCCTACTACGCATTTTACCAGCCGGCGTACCCCAGTCGATGGTCAGCCTGCTCTCGAACGCGGCGAAAAGGCGAAAAGACATTTTAGAAACGACCGTTTATGTAATGTCTTATGGGAGTATCTTCGCCAAAACTCGTCGTTTTACCCCGTGCCCGCCTACTTCGCCTACTACCGCGTCTCCACTCAAAAGCAAGGCAACTCCGGTTTGGGCCTGGAGGCCCAGCGGGCGGCGGTGGTCAATTTCCTGAAAGGCGATACGCCGGTGGGGGAGTACGTGGAGGTGGAGAGTGGCAAGAAGAATCAGCGGCCGCAGTTGCTCGCGGCGATCGCCGCGGCGCGGGGCGCGGGTGGCGTGCTGCTGATTGCTAAGCTGGATCGACTTTCTAGGAATGCGGGGTTTATCCTGGCCCTGCGCGACTCGGGGGTGCAGTTCGCCTGCTGCGACATGCCCGATGCCAATACGCTTACCGTAGGGTTATTTGCCGTCATCGCCCAGCACGAGCGCGAGACCATCTCCCAGCGTACCAAGGACGCGCTAAAAGCCAAGAAAGCACGCGGCGCGCAGCTCGGCACGCCGGCTAACTTGACGGAAGAGGCGCGGCAGCTGGGGCTAGTTGCTCGGCAGCGCAATGCGCGCGAGCATGGGGGCATCCGGCAAGCCACAGCGCTGATTTTGGCGCGGCGGGCGCAGGGTCTAAGTTGCGAGCGCATTGCGGGGGAATTAAATGCTTTGGGTTTTACCGCCAGAAGGGGAGGGGCCTTTTCTCAAAAGCAGGTCCAGCGTCTACTCGACCGCCAGGCTTCTGCTGCGCTATGCTAATGTCACAGGTCCTCGCTTACTCCTTTGACGACGAAGTCACTTCCAAGTTTTACTATGATATGGACCAGAAGCGCCTGGAAATTCATTTTACCGGCTGTTGGGAGCTAGCCACCCAGCACTATCACGAAGGACCCTGTTATCTGGTGATTCACCAGTGGCACGCAGCACATTGTCAGGAGGAAGCCGTGAGCAAACGCTTCATTCCCTTAGAACAGGGCATGGGCATCGTGAGCTTACTGCTCGCCATCACGTGGGTCGACGAGCAGTTAGAACTGATCGTCCACACCCTGGACAATCGCTACTTGCTGCTCAGATTTACCCAGCCGCGCGTGGAAGTAATACGCTAGCCTCGCGAGCCGTTTTTCTAAGAAAAAGTCTATTTTTGAAGGGTGTGAAGGGAGAGTATCTTAGGTAAAAGGGAACTAAGGCAATCGCAGCACTATCTCCCGCAAGCAATGCGTCTACACTAAAGACAACACGAAGCCCACCGCGCCGATTGAAAGGGTGCTGCTATAGGTACTATTGGCTTGTCTGAAGCATAAATCGGATTAATAAAAGTCCACTTACTCGTTACTTCGACTATTAATAAAATTTAATCGACTTGCAATGCAAGTATATTTCAGCCATAGCTATCGAGATGCGCCTCTCAATAGCTATTTCATTGAACAGCTTGTGCAAGAGGAGATTCCACTTAGCGCAGACCAAAAAACAGACATTTGGTGCGTAGCTAAACTTGAGCGCTATCTAGGAGAAATGACAGGACTTATCTCCATCATTCCGCGCCGGCCCACTGATATCGATGCCTATGCATATTCCCCCTACATCGGACAAGAACTGAATTTGGCTCGTCGCGCTAGGCTGCCCCGGTTGCTGTTTGTAGACAATCTTGTGCTGGACCGGCACCGATTAGATTTTCCAGCGGATGCAGTTCCGTTTTTAGGCGATGAATTGAACAAAAGCGATTCGGTTCAGCATCGCACGGCCATTCGGAATTTTCGCTTAGAATTAGAAACGACGTATCGGCGTGTAAGCAATGCAAGTTCCAAGCGAGCGACGGTAGTCTACAGCCAAGGAAAAGACTTTCGCCGCGTGGCGCAAGACCTAGCCGAAGTGCTCAAACGGGAAGGCTTCGGGATCACGTTGTTGTCTAATGACTGGTCGGGGCGTGGCCTGGATGACATCCGTTTGCTTGAAACACTGCTAGAATCAGACTTATGCGTCTTCATGTTGGGGGAGAAATTGTCTGAAACGCACATCGCCTTAGCCATGGCACATGCGCACTGCGTTCCTTCTTTGAGGCTATTTTACAGTTCTACTCCCATCAAGTGCGCCCCTATGGTTTCCGGGGCCATTCCTTGGCACTCGCCCGACGAGTTGCTACACGAAGTAGGGCGGCAAATTTCAAGTTACAAAATGGGGTTAGTTCAGCCTGTCGCCTTGGCCCGGGAAGGCGGAGCGCTGTCTGCAGCCCTCTCTGTTGGCACCATGGTAGGATGGGAACGGAAGGAAAATTTATGGAACCTGCAAGATGGCCCAGCGTTGGTTGATCACGTCCACGTGAGGCACACCTTTATAGTCGACGAAGCGTCGCGGGCCCGCAAAGAATTTCAACGGAGTGTTGCCCTTGACCGAGGTCGTGAAGCCAGCATGGAAATCTGCCGCTTGCTCTATAATGGAATCAAACGGCACCGTTATGGGTACGAAGTTGAAATGCAAAGTGGCACTCCAGGTTTCCAAGCTATTCGAACGCCATCCCAGATTGCCACCCACGGAACGGCTACGTGCATTGACTTGGCATGCCTTTTCGCGGCGTTACTAGAAGCAGCGCTGCAAGAGTCATTAGTCGTTGTTTTAGAAGGTTCAAATTTTTCCCATGCATTGGTAGGGTATCGAGGAAGGGAAGAACCGCATTGGGATGCTCCTAGTCTAGGGGATCTCCGTAGGGCCATTTCCTTAGGCGACGCTGTGTTTTTTGAAGCTACAGGGTGCGTCGAAGCTACGAGCCCCGTTGGCGCAGAAACCGAACTAGAAAGACAAGAAAAACTGCTCTCTTTTGATGATGCTAAAATCGCTGCAACACGCCTCATTTTCAACGATAAAGTCACGTTAAGGCACTTGGTTGACGTGCAGTTCTTACGTCAAAACAGGTAACTTCCGCACTTAACCTGACCAATGTACTCGACCCCATGGCAAGCGTAGCTAAACTCTATCAGCAAGAAATGCATAACAACCTCGGTTTTTTCGCTAACTGGTTTCCAGGCGATACTTTGGAGATTGGGGATGTGGGAACCTTGGAAAATGGCCGCTTTCGGCGAGTTACCACACTCAAGAGCCTAGGAGTAGAGAGTCAAGTGAGCATGGGCCACACCACGCAAAATCTTCAATACACGTCGACGTCAGGTACCACAATCACGGCGAGCGCAAATGCATCCCCGCTCTCTGCTGTGGCAAAAGGGGAAATTAAGATTGACTTTTCTCGGGAAGGAGCCTTTGTGTTCAATGCATCTGGTCTTACAATGCACCGCTTGGAGAACCGTAGTCAAATAGCCGAAGAAGTACTCAAGATTTATGCGCAGGACAGGTGGGAAAAAGACTGGCTTCTGATCGAGTCACTCTATGAGGCCAAACGAACCACAGTCATTGTGTCAGAGGATAGCTCTGCCGGCTTGGTGCTACAAGCAAGCGCAGAAATCGGTATCCCCAGCGCTTCCTTGGCCGATCCCAAAGTGGACCTTAAGATGACTGCAACCCGCGGAAAAATGGTCCAGGTGGTCGGCGGAAAAAATATGCATCCGCTCTACTCGTGTCTGCGCATTAAAGACTCGTGGTTCAGTAGCCAGCCATCTCTACAGCCTATTCGTGGGCAACAAGGGTTGGTGGACATGCCTTTTGACCGAGTAGGTATTCTCGAATTGCTTAACTCATAAGCCAATCAAAAGTAAGCCGCAATACTCTAAGGATAAATAAGTTGCGGTGGCTGCTGCCCCCCGCTTGCTCGACACATGGTCGTGGTTAGGGCCAATACAGGCTAAAAGCAACTTTATCGCCCGAGTGCCAGGTCAATTTGGCCGTTAGTGGCTTCGCACGAGATGCTTTGCTGAGTTCTGCAACAGCTACCACCGTTTTGTTGAACGCAAGCAATCTAGCTCGTCCGGCGCGTGGCGGCCCCATACCGCTCGACAAATTCCTTCGCGTCTCTTAAATTTTCTGGATACTGCACATAGTTGCCGTACTTCGTAGTGGCCCATCCTGGAAAATGACCGGGGGCGAGGTGCTCGTAGCAAAAGCCGTGCGCTACCAGATAACGCGCTGTGGCCCATTTGTTCTGCTCGCGTTTTTTAGGCGGACGAAAGCGGTGGGGTAACACCACCAATTCAGCCTTACAGTCCGTGCACCGCACCGGACCTGTGACACCATAAGGTACATTAGCCGCTTTGCGGCAAGCGAAGCACACATGTTTAGCTCCCATGGACGAAAGTAAGCTCCCTTTCAGCAAACGGGTGCTGACCGCTTACTTCACCAAGCCGGCGGGCAAGTCGTTACTGAAGTACAGAGAACGCCCTGTAGCGCAAATTTTTGTAAACCGCAAGGCCTCCAAAAAATGGCATCCGAAAACGGCCCGAAAAATTAGCGTTTCACAGCCATTCGGTCACTTGAAGAATTAACCTAACAAACGAGCCTTTTTTGGAGGGGGCAGGAGTGAGGACGACGGTTCCGCAAAACGAGCGTTTGAGCGCTGTTAAAAACCGTCCAGCATACGGCCGTTTTAGGCAGGGGGAAGCGCGCAACTTGCATCGGTAGCCGACTGTCAAGTTATGCTAGCTTTGCTACTGCATGTCATTATTTCTCCGCGGTTTATGAACGGCTTTCGAACCCTATCGCAGCTAGTCTTCCGTTTCTTCCTGCTGCTGACCAGCTCGCTGGCTACCCAGGCTCAAACATGGCGCATGGCCCTAGACCTAAACCAAGCTACGGGGTCGGGGGTTGGCCAACTCACGGTGACGGACATGGTTGCTGATACCCAAGACAATGTCTACCTGACGGGGACGTGCGCGAACCCCGCCACGTTTGGCAGCACGACCCTAACGGGCCGGGGCTACCTGTTTTTTGTGGCGAAGTGGAGCAACACGACCCATCGTTTCGTCTGGGCACAGTCGGCGGCTTGCAACGACGGACCATTTCAGGGCCTGCAAGTCGCGGTGTCGGGAAACAGCGTGTACGTGGCGGGGCAATCTCCGCCCACCATTACCTTCGGCACCTATACTACGCCTGTGCGTAGCGGGTATGCGCTTTTCGTGGCCAAGTTCACCGATACCGGTACCAGTGCCCCCTTTAATTGGGTGCAACAAACCTCCGGCGATGGGTACCCGAGCGGGCTGGAGTTCGCGGCCAGCAGCGCGGGGGTGTACTTAATGGGCGGCTTTAATCGCACCTTGACGGTGGGCACTACCACCTTGTCGGACGTGGCGGGCGCCGTTTTTCTGACGAAGCTCACCGATGCGGGAACCAGCGGCCGCTTTGTATGGACCAACCAGTATACGGCCGCTGAGTGCACCACTTTTGCCCTCAGCGGCACTGTCC
This sequence comes from Hymenobacter ginkgonis, assembly GCF_009755225.1. GTDB lineage: Bacteria > Bacteroidota > Bacteroidia > Cytophagales > Hymenobacteraceae > Hymenobacter > Hymenobacter ginkgonis. The sequence goes on along the minus strand of NZ_WQKZ01000016.1, from coordinate 1,765 downwards.
TCTACCTACCCGGCAACGCCCTGCGCCGGCTAACGGACCTGGGCCCCACGAGCCGACAGGATTGGGGGCTGCAACCTGCGGGAATGTCATTCAGTAGAGTGGCCGTGCAGGGTTCCGCCGTTTACCTGGTGGGGTACACGGCCCCTTCCGTAACGATTGGCACCAATACCCTGCCCGCCGGTACCAGCTTCGTGGCAAAGTTGTTGGACGGGAGCACCGCGGGTAGCTTGCTTTGGGCACAAGCCTTTGGTATCGGGCAAAGTGCCAATTCGAACAGCGCCTTGCTGTTGACGGCTACCAATACGGGCGTATACCTGCTGAGCTCCTTCAATACGGCCACGTTTGGCGGGAATACGCTGAATGCACTAGGGTTCAACGACGTGCTGGTGGCCAAGTACCTGGATGCGGGCGCCAGCGGGAGTCTGGCGTGGGTGCAGTCGGCCGGGGGGCCGGGGCGCGACTATCCGACGGCGGTGGCCGTAGTGGCCAATGGGACCGTGTACACGAGCGGGGTCGTCGTCATCCCGGCCGCCTTTGGGCCGTTCGCGTTTTCAACGGGCAACTTCATCACTTTCCTGGCTACCGTCACAGACAATACGTTCACGGCCACGACCCCTAACCAAGCCGCCGCCGGAATGGCGCTTTGGCCCAATCCGGCCGAGGGAAAGGTCCTGCTGTACGTGCCAGCACAGGTAGCGGCCGCCGGTACTTCCCTGCACCTGACGCTGACCGATAGGGTAGGTCGTTCGGTGCGCACCTTCAGCATCACCCTCCCCCCCAACGGCGTGATTCCCCTCACCCTAGCCGGGCTGTCTCCCGGCCTATATACGGCGCAGGCCCTGGTTGGCAGTGTACGCTACACACAGCCATTGGTGGTGCAGTAAGGTGCCCGAAGGCTAGCCCATAGGAACCTGAGCGCAGGGGTTGGCTCGTTCCAACGCAGCCCGGTTCCGTCCAGCAGGTCGGTGAAACACCAGCCTAAGGCTTCGCCCAAGCTCGTGTCTGGCGGGTTTTTCCCGCTCGCTTGAGCGAAACAGCAATAAGTTAACCAGGGCCAAAGACCATAAAGCACCACCCGGCTAAACGAAGGCAGCGACTTACGTTCAGGAAAACGGTCGTTTCGCTGTACAAGCTTTGTTTAGCTACTAGGACGACTACCCTAACTACTCGGTAAAGGTGCGCAGGTGGTTTTGGGTGGGTTGGCCGTTGTCTTTGAGCGAGCCGCGGCCGTAGCTGGCCCTCATCCTGCCGAAGTGAAGCAGAGCACCTCGATCAACAAGCCGCCGGGCTCTCGCCAGTAAAAGGTCCAAGAGCCATGAAACTTGCGCGGGGCATCGATAACGAATCCGTCGCTTGTTAAGCGCTGATAAAGAGCGTCTACCTGCGCTTGCGTTTCTTGCACGAACCCAATATGAAAGTCGGCTGGATAAGTTACTGCCAGCTCTTTCTTAAAGTTGCTTAACGTCAAGGTGAAGCCCTTTTCATCGGCGAGCACCGCCAGCGCGGAAGTACTCGTAAAGGCTGTCAGGCCAAAGTATTTTTCAAAAAGCTGCTGGGTCTGGACAACGTTACTAACCGCGAGGTTGAGGTGGTTAAGATTCATGGGAGGAGAGGGGATAACGTCCCTTCACAAACCTACTGTTTTTCGAATAGCTTCACTACCCACACCGAATGCCCCGAAAACACTGTTTTTCGAGGCCTTTCCGAAGAGGGTTTTTCGAACGTCGCTGCCGGGAGGCTTAGCTAGCTAGGCTCAGGGGCCTTT
>NZ_WQKZ01000015.1 GCF_009755225.1 Hymenobacter ginkgonis | reverse complement strand
CGAGTGGGTCGCCAAGTTGGTACCAACTTGGGCGAGTGGGTCAGAAAGTTGGTACCAACTTGGGCGAGTGGGTCAGAAAGTTGGTACCAACTTGGGCGAGTGGGTCAGAAAGTTGGTACCAACTTTACCGCCTTTGCGGTTGATTTTTGGTTACCTGCTAGCTACAAGTACGGGCCTATCGTCAACGCCTCGCGCGTGCCGCTGGCGCTAGCAATGTGCAGCTGCACTTTGAACCACCCGCTCTATTACCACCCCCACCAACGATTGCTCCACTGGCATGCGGCCCCTGCGCGGCCTACCTGGTTGAACAACTTCCCTGGGACGACCAGGGCCCGGGGCCGGCGCTGGGTACGCGGGGCGTCCTGAAAACCCTAGGGTAGCTAGCCAGCCCCTCAGTTAAACATATAGGCAATTATAAGACACTTATTCAGGTCACTTATTCTCCCACCACCTCAGCCTCGTTAGGTAGCCTCCTGCTATACCTTCGCGGGTATGAAATAACACTCAACTAAGAATTTAGCACTATTCTGCTTATCACTTGCACTATAGGTCTTACTGCTCTTGACTGGACTTTTATTCAGGCATGCACACCGCCTACTCCTTAACAGTCCCGCTGCACAACTCATCCACTGATAGCGGGGTATATTAAGTAGATTCGATTCATGCAGTAAATCTGCTTGTAAAAGCAACTAGTTTTGTCTCTGCCTTCACTGATGGCACACAACACAAGTAGATTGAGTGCAAACCGGAATGGATTTCGATTATTGGAAGGCAAGGGGCGTTTTCTTTAAGGATACGGAACAAGAAATAGATGAGTTTCTAGCGACACATTATCCTAGCTTCAGCTTAGCCTCAATCCTTGAAGAGCTTGAACAGGCAGCCAGCAAGTGGGGGTTTGAGTGGGGAATGAGGCATGTTTACACTCTGACATCTGGCAACTTGTTTATCCATTATCAATATGATGATATGGAGAAGAGTGAAGAGGAAGGCTCGTTAGTGGTCAGACGTATATTAAAGCAACCTGATGCAAGTGGTAAAAGAGCATCACATGAGCAATTATATATCCCTAATGGCATGCAGAATCAAACTGCATCTCGTGACTTGCTTCGCCCATTTTATAAGCAATATATAGCTGCTGATATTGATTATATAGATGCCTTTGCTAGCGAGGAAGGAGGAGGCTACGCTCTAGCTAAATACGGTTTCTCTGCAATCGAACCAAAAGAGGTTTTCACTATACTAGACGAAGCAATTGAGCGGGGCATACCTGCAGCATCTATAGATATCCTACGCAACCAAGCAGTTGAATTTTACGATACTAGGCCTGTAGGCACTCCATTCCCAATCTGGCAGTGGAGTAAAACTCCTTTCGCAAAAGCTTTGTTAAGAGGTACACGTTGGCATGCAGTACTGAATTTCCATGACCGTTTGCAAGCACAGACATTCAAAGCTTATCTTTACCCTGAAAGCAAAATTTTCCCCTTGCTATGACGCCCCCTATGTTTAGTTCTTATCTAGAAGGTGCTGGCCAGTCGCATGACCCGCTCGATGATATGGATATATCAGCGGAGCAAGAGTTTTACCTCACAGTTTTGGCAGCATTCTCAATGGCTTACAGGAGCAAGTATCCGCCTGAGCCCATTTTTGAGATGTATCAATTGTCAGTTGATGATTTGAATAGATTTGGAAGACAATTCCCAGAAGCGGCCCAGAGGCTGCAGGAATACTTAGAAACAGAGGCCGCTTTTATAGTGGCCTTTTTTCATGCACAATACTGGACTTTAGTAGTAGTGAGAAGTTGTTGTAATTATATGCAAATACCTGTTTATCATAATTTTGCTTCTCAATAAAACATACAGCATCCATTTAGCGTACTTGCATGACGTTTTGCTGTCATGCAAGTACGCTAAATGGATGCTGTACCTAACAAAAGCCCCGACTCTACAAAAGAGCCGGGGCTTTTTCGTAGCTTGGCCTACTCTTTTTCGTAGCTTGGCCTACTCTAATATTGCTACCCTGCTCTCATGCCAGAAGAAAACAAACCTGCCCCTAGTGGCTCATTATTCAATTTCAGCCTGAGCGATATTTTCGGCGCAGGTAAGGGAATAGAAAAGTTGATGACTACGGTTGGGAGTGGAATAGGTCGATTAGACGATGGTGTGGGCGTAATACTTAACGTTAAATGGCTTGACAAAGCCAGAGCTGATAACGAAGCGTACCGAACGCAAGTGGTGGGGGTTGCACAAACGCGCGTAATGGAAGGCCGGGCGCGAGCAGTTGCGGCGCTAGAGCGCGAAGGACAACACTTGCAAAGCATAAGTATAGTGGAGGGCGGAATCAGCGCTCAGCTAGCTGGCACTTCCCCGGAAACGCGAGACCTCCACGAACGTGCTTTGCGGCGCATGATGTATGAAAACGCGATGCAGCAACTTAACAGGGAGACGGTAGTGGCTCACGCCGCGGCTGAATTAGTAAATGATGAGCAAGTGTCAGATGAACCTGTGGAGCCGGATTGGATGACACGGATTTTGCGTGTTGTGCAGGATGTATCTAGCGAGGAAATGCAGGTAATATTTGGTAAGATACTAGCCGGTGAGATTAGACGACCAGGTACCTTCTCACCGCGTACCATCGATTTTTTGGCTACAATGACCAAAAAGGAAGCTAAAATATTCCAAGAATTATGCTCATTTATTTGGACGAAAAATGAGGGGCTCAGTTTAGTATTGTTTAGTTTAAAAGACGAAGGCTATGATGTTCCTGTTCCATCCTATCATGATCTAAAGCATCTAGAAGACATTGGGCTGATTGAGGCGCTATTTTCTATGTTTTCTGGCAGTTTTTTCACTGAGAGTGAGTCAGCTACATTTTCTTACCATGGCAGCCAAGTAGATGTAAAAGCTCATGTAAGAGAAAAGGAATCTGAGCCGCCCCGCATATTGGTAGGAAAAGCATCCCTTACTATGATTGGGGAGGAATTAGCGCGCGTATGTCAGCCTACTTCAAGTCCTTCTATGGTAGAATATGCTATCAATCACTGGAATAAAGCAGGCTACCAAGCTATACTGCTGCCTTCAGTGGACAAGCCAGTAGACATCTCGTAACGCCAGAAAATGCTCTTGATAGTGCTTCAGGCCTCCTTCCTACGCTACTCGACCAACGCAAAGTCCTACCGATCAGCAAGTAACGGAAGGTGATTGAAGTCCAAAGAAGTGCTGACCGACTCTGGTATTAGAACAGCCGCTGGCGAGCTACGGGAGGCTATCGGCGACTTGTTTAGCCAGCCCGATGCTAAATCACTGGTGCTATCCAGCACTAGCTAACGTGCTTAGAAGGCGCCGCTCGTGAGGCCGGTGGTGGTTCAAAGGAAACAATGGGGCCAGTAATGAAAAAGAATCCAGGCCTAGTGCCTGCGCCGTTAGATGCAATTGTCGAAAAAATATAAGGGTTTAGTTCTAATCAGGGGCGGCACTTGCAGCAAGGTAAGGAACCCTCATTTGAAGAAGCCGAATTATTGATAGGCCTTTCAGCGGCGCTGTCCGCCTATATCGAGCGCAAATTCAAGCTCACTGCTGCAATCAGCACGCCTACAGACGACGATAATGGCTAAGCTGCTAATACACAAATTACTAAATATGCACGTCAAACAAGTAATTATCCTTAACGGCTGCTGGTCTATCCTTCTTTCGCAAAAACGATCTGGCACAAGTAATGAACTAGTGCTTACACCACAGTTAATGCTCCGCCATGCGCGTACCTGTTAAGGACTTAATGGAATCAGCGACAGATTTAGCTGTGTCGCCCGTGACCTCATTAGAGGCAGTCATCAACACAATGGCAAGGAATAAAACCAGCGTGTTGCCAGTCATTGATGAAAACAAGGCACTTCAAGGAGCAATAACGCTACGCGCGGTAGCTCATGCGTGGAAGACAATGAATGTGTCTCCGAAAGAACTCGCTGTAGGCAGTGCCACGATGGACCGCCTGCCAACACTCAGACCACAGCCTTTAACACAAGCGGCAGACTTGTATGAGCACATTAGCGACTTCGTAGGTTCCCCGCACGAGCATCTCTATATCATACAATCTGAGTCAGAACCGGAATTAATTGGATTTATTGCCAAGAATAAGCTACTTGAATTCCTTTTTACGAACCATAAACCTTATCTGCTAACAAGGGAGATAGAAGTGAATTTAAAAAAGCATATTACTTACGCTTACAAAACCAGAGCTAAGCTAATTGATGCTATTTCATCTCTAAGTGATTCGGCCAGAGGCAATCAAATTAAAGGAATTAATATGCTGAAGGAATTTTGTAAAAAAAATGGAATTCCTTTTGATGAATCAGAACTTGCGGACCATGTGAAAAAATACTTTCGGGATAAAGAAAAAACCCGAGAATTGCATGATTTAACCTTTTCCGAGTTTGTTCAACTCATCCAGAATAATGCAGCCTGGGTAGAATTAGAACCTGTCTTCTCCCCACATACGAAGGAGCTTTGGACGGTTAGCACCAATGCCGTACGAGATGAGCGCAATAATGCTTTTCATTTCAGAAAAGACATTGATGCAGAGATGATAGACATTTTATCAAGCTATGCGGAGTGGCTGCTCAGCCACCCTGCCCGTGAGGTACCCATTGCTGCTCCTCTTCCCGGACACACTGATGAGGTGGTGGAAGGAGGGTTCAATACACTCATTCAATTCCTAGAAAATAACAAAGAGGTAAATACCACTCAACGCCAGCAATTGGAGATGATAAAGCGAATTCTCGGCATTTCACTTCCAGAAGAAGCATACACACAAGCTTCATGGTGGCAGGAGGATTCTATCTATACAAAGCAGTGGAAGACTAAAGGCTGGACCGCTAACGCTGATTTACAGGCGGGTCTCATAACTTTTGAAGCTACGCCAACGCAGAACTAAAGCTGAAAGTCGCTATGAACACTGTATTGAATCCTACAGCTGCGGAGATTGATTTCTGGTCTGATAAGGTTGAGTCCAAAGCCTTATTCCCTGAGTTAGTACGTAGACTGATTGTCGCAACAACCCCACATCTGCTCCGGATCGATTTCCCAAGTGGCGATAGCATCTATGAAGCTGGATGGGATGGTATTACACTTAATTCAGTAGGCAACAGCTTTGTACCGGAGGGTTCAACTGGATGGGAATTAGGCACTACTGGTGATAAAGTATCCAAAGCCCGAAAAGACTACACAGAGCGCACGAAAAAGCCACGTGAATTAACACCATCTACTACAACATTCATCTTAGTAAGCTCACGCAATTGGAGCGCAACTAGCAAGCGCCAATTTGTACAGGAGAAGCAAGCTGAGGGCCATTGGAAAGCTGTTCGAGTATATGATGCTAAAGACTTGGAGGTTTGGCTTACGGCTGCTCCTGCCGTACAGTACTGGTTTTCCAGGCTTATTGGCAAGCGCCCAACTGGAGTCACAGATATAGATTCCTATTGGGCGGACTGGACTGCTCAAACGCATCCCACTGTTCTCCCCTTTTCCTTGCTAGTGTTAGGACGCCAGAAAGAAACGGCTGAGGTACACACGTGGCTTAAAGGAGAGGATGGTATTCTAAGTCTTCGAGCTGACTCCCAATCAGAGGCTGTAGCCTTCTTTATCGCTACCATTCAAGAACTACCAGACCACGAGAGAGCTACTTACTATTCCCGATGCCTGGTAGTCTTGAATCCCGAAGCGTGGCATGAACTGGTGAGCAGCTTTACGAGCCTACTGATAGTGCCATTATTTGATGACCGCTCTATGGTCAGTGGTGCACTGCGTCAGGGCCACCGGATTATCGTACCATTAGACCAGACTGAGGTAAACTGGAAAAATAAAGCAGTAGAACTACCACGTTTGCCGCTCCTGGAAGTAACTGAGGCTCTTCAAAACCAGGGATTCCTGCACGAAAAGGCGTATATCCTAGCTGGCATTGCCCGCAGGAGCTTTGCAGCGTTTCGCCGAGCCCTCGCGGAGCATTCTGCTATCTCGCAGCCCGCATGGGCACATACCGAGCACCCAAGCATCCTCATCGCGGCACTACTTGCTGGATCTTGGGACGAACAGCGCGAGCGAGATACAGAAGCAGTGGCACAGGTTGCAAACCTACCGTACGCAGAAGTAAAAGCCCAATTAATGCGTTGGCGAGTGGTGGCTGACCCGCCCGTGCGACTCGTTGGCCATGTATGGTACATTGTGGATGTAGCGGACGTCTGGAGTTTGGTCTCTTCCAATGTTACCAAGGAGCAGCTAGACCGTTTTAGACAAGTGGTAGTTAGCGTGCTTGGTAGCATACCACCGCGGTATGACCTTCCAGCCGAAGAATGGTATCGCGCTGATATGTTAGGGAAGAAATCACCATATTCAGGTACCCTTCGCAAAAGTTTAGCTACTACCCTCGCTTATCTGGGAGCAATCAATGAGCCACTGCTAGAAACTGACACAACAACAGGTGATTTAGCAGTCCGCTTAGTAATGCAACTCCTACAGGCTGCAAATACTGACTGGCGCATTTGGTCAGCGCTTTCTCATAACTTACGCCTACTAGCCGAGGCTGCGCCTTCCACGTTTTTACAAGCCGTTAGTGCTGGTCTCTCGGGGGATGAACCACCTGTTTTGAAACTGTTTGAAGAGCGGCAAGATCTGCTAAACACTTCCAGCGACCATCCAGGTTTACTGTGGGCGTTGGAGGTGTTAGCATGGTCCCCCAGCTATTTGCTGCCTTCTACCCTCCTATTAGCCAAGCTTGTACGTTTAGCTCCTCACGGCAAGCTCAACAACCGCCCAATTAACAGCTTAAGAGAGATATTCTTGCTCTGGTACCCTCATACCACAGCTACGCTTGACCAACGCCTACAAATATTAGACGAACTCCAGCGACAAGAACCAGAGGTAGCAAGTCATCTACTTACCTACCTTACCCCAAAGGCCCGAAGTATCAGCACCGGTACAGCAACACCTCGTTGGCGCGATTGGGTGACGGCTCGCAACGTAACACGCCGCGAAGTATATGAGGCTACGTTGGACATCCAAGCACGTCTACTACGCGAAGCAAAACAGGATGTCGCGCGGTGGGTATCTATTATCGAAGACTTACCAGAACTACCATATGACCAACAGGAACTAGTCGTTCAACAACTATACGAGCTTAGCCGAGAAATTACGGCTGATGCTGAACGAATGCGCTTGCGCGACAGTATCCGGGAGCTAGTGTCTAGCCATCGTTCTTTTCATGATACCGATTGGGCCATGCCACCAGTCACGGTCAATCGGCTAGCCGAAGTAATGGAAGAATTTGAGCCGGTTAACGTAATTCTGAAATATGCCTGGCTTTTTGACAGTTGGCCTCTTTTGCCAGAAGGAAGAGAGCAGGACCATAATGCCTACAGTACCGCAATTAGTGAGAGGCAACGAGAGGCTCTAACCACTATCCACGCGCAGGGCGGCTTAGAAATAGTCCTGTCATTTATTCCTCATGTCAAAGGTCCTGCAGCTTTAGGACACACTCTGGTTCAAGCCAAACTAGAAAATGAGGAACAATCTCTGGCCTTAGTAACCGAATATTTAAAATGCGATGACGAGGCGAAAGCAGCTTTTGGCTTAGGAGTGGCAGGTGCATTAGCAGCTAGCAAAGCAGAAGCCGAACGCATCGAATGGGTTGAAGATACCTTGCAGTCACACAGCGCATTATGGTCACCTATTCAGCAGGCAGAATGGCTGGTGCGCTTAACTAAGCCAACTCCCCAAATTTGGAAATTAGTAAGTCAACTGGCCGAAGCTGGGCAAAACCATTACTGGCGAACTATGCCGTACTTCTTTGTTGAAGAGGAGGACACGGAGCAAGGTGTTAGATTTTTTCTACAGTACCAGCACCCCGGCAAAGCGGCTGAACTGCTAAGTGGGCGCTTACATGATCAAAAGCCAATATCGACAGATTTGGCAACTGAAGTGCTCGAAGAACTACTACTTAAGCCAGCCGAATCGTATCCTTCTTCTCACATTGTTGAGAATGTTATAGAGTATCTTGCTGAAGCGCCTGACGCTGACCGTGTGCGAGTTATTCGGCTTGAATATAATTTTCTTACGGTTTCTTACAACTATCGCTCGAGCTTAAAACCGAAGCTTATTTATCAGGAGTTGAGCGACAACCCAGGGCTTTTCGTTGATTTAGTTACTCGCCTGTTTCGAGCAGAAGGCGAAGAACCTCGTGTATTAACTTCTGAAGAATCTGACAGAAGCATGGGAATATGGGAGCTGCTCGAGTCTTGGCGCACTGTTCCTGGCACCGACCGAGAGGGAAATATTGATAAAGACCACCTATTCGCCTGGGTTGATCAAGTTCGAGAAGCACTTCGAAATGGCCGTCAGAGTAGTGGAGATGAACGTGTAGGTCAATTACTTAGTGGCTCTCCCAAAGGCACTGATGGAATATGGCCTCATGAAGCCGTGCGAGCAGTATTCGAAAAGGCTGCATCACCAGATATGGAACAAGGCTTTATAGTTGGTCATTATAATAGCAGAGGGGTTACCACTCGCAATCCTTATGAAGGTGGTAAGCAAGAATATGCACTAGCTAAGGAGTATTATGACTACGCTACCGCTGTCGAATTCAGCTACCCCAGGACTGCTGAAGTACTTCGTTGGATAGCCAAAGATTATGAGCAGCGAGCTAGGCGCGAAGACATTGATGCGAGCCTTAGCCAAGATTTAAACTTATGAGCTGCGAACTTCGCTGAGCCATCCGCTAACTCCTCATTCAGTGAAGCAGTAGATAGGTGGCATATTGAAGGGAAAGGTTAGCGGTAAGTAGTCCGGCAGTACATGCTGGACTACTCATCAGATGCCAGTGGAGTGCAGGTTGCGCTCCACTCCATTTATCCAAAGCGGGCAAGAAGAGCCGCTGTACGAGATTAGTATTACCCGTTGGCAGGCCGCTTGTGACGCCGCAGGTGCTACTTGCTCACGTGCAAATAGGTGCTGCATGCCAGTAGCAGATGAAAAAAGTCATACCCCTACTGCGGCGCGTAACTTCGGTGGGCACGTGTATGCTTCCCTGTATGACAAGCCGGTCGGAGCTAAATAAAAAAGCAACCTACTAGCTCCAAAAAATCGCGCTGCGCTAGCTCAAAAGCTGTCTTATAATTGTTTATATGCTAAATCGCTCGCTTAGCCGAGTTGCTGGAGGGAGGGCTCCTGTCGGGGGAGTGGGGAGCCCAGCGTGGAGCGCTCCAGCGTTAACCCATACTGCTGCTGCAGCGCGCGCATGGCCGCACTCACCGGCCTGGTCGCCGCTAACTGCTGCAGCTCGGCTGGGGTCGTAAACAGCCGCCACTCGCCATTGGGGGCCTGCCACAGCACGTACGGTAGGCCAGCTTCGGCGTAGAGGTGCAGGGTATGGCCGTGGTAGAGCGTGGGCAAGAGCCAGAGCTGCCCGGCCCAGGCGGGGTCGGCCACCCACTGCGGCGCCTGGGCCGCGGCCAGCAACTCGGCTGGGGGCCAGGTGGGGAATTGCGCCGCCGCTAGGTTCAGGGTCCGCGCCGCTGGGGCAAAGAGCTGCTTAACGCCGGCGCTGAGCAAATTGCCCATGGCCGTGCCGACGGCCAGCATGCCCACGTTGGTGCCGTTGAAGGCCAGCGTAACTGGACTCGGTTCAGGGGGCGCGGTCGGCGCCGCCTCGACCGCTGGGCTGCCTAAGGGCAGGGGCTCAGTAGCCGGTTTACGCTGGCGCCAGGCGCGGGTGTTGCAGGCACTGCTGCAGTGCACGTGCCCCTTGCGAGCTGTATGAAAGGTGGTGCCGCACTGGGCACAAGCACGGGGTTGGGCGAGCTGTTTACGGTGAGCCATGCAGGCTAGGAGGGAGAAAAGCAGCCTAAATGTACTCACGTGTGAGCACAAGTGAGCGCATTTGAGCACTTGTCAGGTGGCGATTGGTAACTAAGTGACGTTGGGCCACCGCGCATTTAGCTACCCCACCGGAGAAAGGGGGCTTCATAAGAGCTGCTTTTCGCACCCAAGTGTGAACGCTTCCTACCCCTACTTATCGGGTAAACTGGCTTTTACCTACGCCACTTTTTGGTGCGAGAGGAATACGTCTCCGACTTGCCGAGGGAAGTGCCAAACCAGACTTGGTAAGTCGTAGCGTCTACTGGCTGGTAGTAAAGCGGCCCGGCTTCTGTTTCCGCCACGCCCAGCTGTGTGAGCGAAGCCGGGAGCTTGCCGTGGTGCAGGCGATACGTCTCAATCCGCTGGACCAGGCGGTTCCCTTCTCGCTGCAGCGTAGCGCTTCTGCGCTCACAGCTAGGTAGACTCAGCGCTAAGCATAGTAGCAAAGCCAGCGCGTTGCGGCTTAAGCCTCGCCAAGAGTAGCCAAATACCATTTCATAGCAACACGTTAGAGAGTTACTATTCATTACTTTTCCCAGGCGTGTCTTCGAACCCAGCTTATGTAAAGGGCTAAAGGTAGATGAACGGGGAGCTTTTGCCCCCCTTTCATTTTTCTTAAAATCATATTTTATCCTTGTGGATAGAAGATTGCCCGTATTGCGTAATCAATTCGTGGTATCGTCCCGCAAACCCGTCCTGGTCGGGGGCCATGAATTCCTGCGCCACAGGGATAACCAAGGGGTAAAGCGGCTCAAAGTAATGAGTCGGCATCGGGGGCCTATAGAAGGGCCGTAAGGGACTTAAATCCATGACGGCGACCATTGCCCAGTACCGAACCGTTGCTTCTGCGTCTTGCAAGAGCTGCGCTAACAAGCTTACCACGGGGCCAATATGCGGGTGTACGTGCTTATTTCTGGCTAGCGCAAAAACATACGCCACGCGCTGCGGCACACTACTTGACGCGTGTTGAATCGCGTCAAGTAGCGCCGCCACCGACGCCGGCCCCACCACGTTCAAGGCCCAGATAGCCCGGTCCGTGACGGGGGGATGCTGCCCCACCAGTCGAGCGAGCAAGAGGGGCAATAGCCGCGGGGCATCGGCTGGCAGGAAGTCTCCGAACTGCTTAATCAAGGCATCTAAGCACCAAAAGGCCACCTGCTCATCCGGCGTGCTCGTGAGCGTGGCTACCACCACGTGGTAGGCAGCGGGCTCGCCGGCCGCCGCCGCTACTTGGCTAAAGGCTTGCGCTCGTTCCTCTCCATCGGCATGCGCAAGCAGGTAGAGCAGTTGGGGGGTAATCATAAGTCGGAGAGGTGCCAAGTAGGATCCCTGACGAACTTACGCTAGTTCTTGCTTTTCCAAGCGTTCAATGCCAGCTAGAAACCTAGTAGCTGGCATATGAAGCACTGAACGTCATGGCTAAGCTTGTCACGTTTCTTAAAGCAACAACTGTAAAACGTCTCAGCCTGCTCTAGTCAGTTGTTGACAGAGCCATCAACTTGTGTGACAAGCTCATTTCACATCCTATCTATAGAAAACCAGTTAGGCTGTATGGCATAGCTTGGCTAAAACCTTAGATAAAAACACCTATGCGGGGCTGTCATTAAGGGGTACGAATGCTGTGATACTGACGACCTATCTACTTACAATCCTGGGGAGTCGCAGGTATTTGGATTCACCTTAGTGTTCGCTATTGGCGTGAGAGGGCAAGAAGAAGCTGACCTGCCAGTTCCGTTTGAGAAGCCCAGCCTAGATCGGATTGACCTGGTACCACGAGGCTTCCTGATGAAGTACCACTCGTAACAGCTCTTGCACTGGAGACGTGGCAAGTCGTTGTGCCGCCTACTCAGGACTTGCGTGGATGAGGCCGGCCACAAACGATTTGCTGACAGTCAAAGGCCCATCTAGTTAATGGCTGCTAATCACAAGAGGATAAAGAGAGTCATCTAACTATCATCATCTGGTATAAATATTGAAAAATTTATAATTTTTTAAGAGGGTGTTTTACAGCTAAATTATAATTATTATGAATATAATAATTATAATTATAACTATTAAGAATAAAAATCCTATTAATTGTATTTTTAGTAGTAAAGCTCAACCATTTTATTGCTGTTTAAGTTACTAATTAATAAGGATTTAAACACAAAACATTGCATTATAATTATTATTATTCTTGATGTAGCAGGAAAAGAATACAATCTGAGAATTTAAGCTTGCAATAATGAATAAAAACTATTGAATGGATTCAACGTAATTTGCAGCGTTTTCTTTCTTTCTTTCTATTTCACACACCTTTACTTTCTTTGCATGACGCATTCTACTACCCTTCGTCAGGGTTGCCTGGCACTATTAAGTTCAATTATGCTTAGTGCTTGCGAAACAACGCAAGACAATACGGGCCCACTTAGCACTACCGTGAGCCAGGACGGCAAAGCTGCTCCGGGCACCACTTACGAGCTGGCAGACTTCGCGGGCCCTAGCGGCGGCAGTAATACGGTTAACCAAACTGATGCGCTAGCCCTGAACCAGCCTTCACCTGCCTTGGCGGGCGCGGAGGTGCAATATCATACCATGGGGAAGGGCAGTTTCGAGCAGGTATTTAGCCTTCAGCAGCTCGCGCCGCTCTGGAACAATGAAAAGTGCAGTGGTTGCCACGTTAATGGCGGCCGTAGCCCGCTAGGTAGCGATCCGCTAGTGCCACAACTGCTGTTCCGGGTCAGCGTGCCAGGTGTTGCCGACGACGGCGGTCCGAACCCGGTACCGGGTATTGGCGGCCAAATTCAGCCTTTCGTCATCGTCAATGGGGTTCGGGGCATTGGGCCCGAGGGCAAGGTAAGCACGACGTATGCGGAGCAACTCCGAGCCTTTGCCGATGGGCAGCCTTATAGCCTCCGCACACCAACGTATACGCCCTCGGCTACCCTACCGCCCGGCACAATGATTTCCCCGCGTATCGGCCAGCAGATAGCCGGTCTAGGCCTGCTGGAAGCAGTACCTGAGCAAGACATTGTGGCGCTGGCTGACCCTACTGATAAGGACCACGATGGCATCACAGGCCGTCCTAACCGCGTGTGGGACGCGGCCATGCAGCAAACCGTACTGGGCCGCTTCGGCTGGAAAGCCAACCAGCCTAACTTATTACAGCAGGCTGCTGCTGCCTTCAACGGCGACTTGGGCATCACTAGTCCTTTCTTTCCACTCGAATCAGACGTACCCGGTGGGGGTCGCAACAAGAAGGGGCCCGGCATTAAACTACCCTCCGGCGGCCTGTCAAGCTTAACGGCCGCCGCTGCTATGCTTAAGACTAGTGCTACTTCAACAACGCCAACGGATATTGACACCGATGCGCTGTTCTCCACGGCTTTTTATACGGGTACCTTAGGCGTACCGGCCACGCGTAATTCCAGTGATCCGCAGGTGGCAGCTGGTCAGGCGCTGTTTGTCGCGGCTAAGTGTGCGGCCTGCCACACGCCGGTGCTCCACACAAGTTCTGCTGCGCCCTATGGCTTGGGTGGCCAGACTATTCACCCCTACACCGACTTGCTCCTGCATGATATGGGACCCGACCTGGCCGACAACCGTCCGGACTTCCTGGCTACTGGCAGCGAATGGCGCACCGCCCCTCTCTGGGGCCTGGGCCTGAGTGTTACCACAAGCAACCATACGAACTACTTGCACGACGGCCGCGCCCGCAACGTGCTAGAGGCCGTGATGTGGCACGGCGGCGAAGGGGACTTCTCGCGCAACTATGTAGCGCAGCTTTCCCAAACTGACCGCAACGCGCTCGTCGCTTTTGTCAAGTCCCTGTAAGCCGCCCAAAAGCCTTCGTGCGAGTAAACCAGCCGCTGATAGCCCCTGTGCGCTGGTCACCACTCAGGTGACCAGCGCCCTGCTAACGCCTACACGGAGCGTCAGCTACGGCCGACGTGAAGCGGCCCCGTGTGCTCTTGGTAGGCTTGGGGAAATTGGACCGGTGTGGCTCGCTATTTCAACTTTGCGGCCATTACAGGGTACCACCACACCGATGCTCTTTGCCCCCTAGCCGCCACGTGTGATGTGCAGTAGTTGGCCTCCACGACTAGGACTGAGAAGTAGGTATCCCCCAGGAGTAGAAAACTAAAAAACGCGCCGCAACAACTGCGGCTGCAAGAGGTAGCGGAGGTCCAAAACCTACGCGCCGACGGGGTTCGCCGCCTGAATGAAATCAGCAAGTTTCTCACGCACCAGCCTCTGAAACTACCCGTACTACCGCTGACAGCTGTCTGCCAGCAGGACAATATCGAAGAGTTAGCGGCCACGCTGACCGGGCTCTTCCAACCTGCAAAAGAACCCACTACCCACTACCGTGGCAGAAGCAACTTGAGTAGGCTAGCCGAAGCGCTACCCTAGGCACGGTTGATTACGCATCCAAGAACGGTGTTAGCTGCTGCCTCACTATTTACTCGGCTTTCTAACCACTTATCCCATCCTAGAAATGAAACACCTACTTACCTTACTTACTTGCGCAGCGCTCTTCTGGGCGCTGGTTTACCTTTCGGCCGGGCCAGCATTGGCGGCCGCCCCCAGGGTTCAGCAGGCTACCACTGGTCCCATAGTCAAACTGTCTTCAGCAGCCCCAGTGACAAAAGCTAGCCGCTTCGGGCAGTCCAGCAGTAAGAAAAAACGGGTTCGGCCGTCAGGTGCTTCTTTAGCCCTTACCACTGTTAGGCAGCCGGACACGGTACTGCCAGTTGCCATGCCTACGGCCACAGCCAGCCAAACGGTGACGCTACGGGGTATTGTGTCGATGCCTACTGGTCAGCCTCAGCCCGGTGCCAGCGTGTACGTGGCCGGGGCAGCACGCCAGCTAGTTGTGACCGATGCTCAAGGGGCCTTTGCCTTGCCGGTGCCCGCTGGGGCGGCCGTCTCCTTACGCATCGAGTACTTTGGGGAGGGTATCAGCCGGATGGAGGTTCCAACTCCTACGGCCAAAGTGCTCCATATTACGCTCGGGCAATAAGCGCGCTCCGTGGCCTTGACATCATCCTGTATCGAGCTAAATGTGCCACGTAGAATGAGGTGAGCTAGTTGGATAAATAGCTTGAAGTGCTATTTAAATAAAATCGAGTTGAGCTTCGTAGGCTTCCCTATTCGGTAAGCTCGTTGAGGGTAGGCTCTGAAAGGCGCACCATTCTGACGCCCCCTTTTTCGCCTTCCTGTACCCCCACCACGAGCTAAAAACGCAATTGCTGCGGACTTTCTGAGCCACTTGTTCCGCGAGGCACTTTCTGAGCCCCCTCAAGATGCCTCTTTTGAGACTAGATAAGTCTTTTCGCTAGTGACCTACCTCCGCCCGAAAGAGCACTGGTCAAGTAGCTGCCTGTCCACTTTCTGCTTGGCCGCTACTTTCGCCCTCATGCTCAATGTCCTCTTTCCCAGTCTACCCTACCAACGGGCTCTCGACCCGATGTGGCAAGAGGAGGCCGACCAAGCCTGTCAGCTCGGGTACACAGTCTGTCTCTATGATGCCGAGCAGCACAAGCTTTACCACGCCCCGGTGCCTACGCAGCCTACGCTCTACCGCGGCTGGATGCTAACGGCCACCGAGTATGAGGCGTTGGCGACGCTCACCCCGCTCCTTGTATCCGCCGCCCAGTACGCGGCCTCCCACTACGCCACCGGCTGGTATGCGGCGCTTGTTCCCTTTACCCCGTCGAGTGTCATCGCACCGGCCAAGCAAGCCGCCGCCCACGTGCAGCAACTGCTCCAAACGGAGGGGCGCTGTTTTGTGAAAGGGTTGACTAAATCATTCGGACGGGATTCGGTGATCACCTCTTTAGCCGACTTTTCGGCCCTGCGCCACCAACAGGCGCTAGCGGACGACGAGTTGCTGATGGTCCGCGCCTTTGTGGAGTTAGCGGAGCAGGCGGAAGAACGCTATTTTGCCGTGCAAGGAAGCGTCTATGGGGCAGCGGGACGCGCTTTTCCCTCCGCCTTGCAATCCGTCATTGCCTCGTTACAAACGCGTTGGTTTTACACGATTGATGTAGCCTACACCCGCCAGGGCCAGCCCCTCATCATTGAAATCGGTGATGGCCAAGTGTCTGATACCAAAGAATGGCTCGTACCAGACTTATACCACCAGGTGATCCAGACCCTGGTCCAATGCACGGCTAACGGGTAAAACTTATAATCTTTACATCAGCTGTTTATTGCGCCTTAAAGCAGCGCTTATAACGTTTGTCAAGCTTCGTTCAAGTAATGTGACAAGCTCGACCTTATTGATGCCGGTCAATACCTTGCACAACTTTCCTTTTTTCTTGCTCAGCTTATGAGGGCTGCCTACCACTTGCTCTTACTCGCAGTTCAAGCGGGTATCACCTTCATCGCCCTACTTGGCATCTACCTCCTACTCGCCCTACTGGACTATCGAGGAGGCTTTCCGGCCTTTATTGGTCTAGTGACCTTTCAGCCAGTGCTCGGCGCAGTCCTCTCGCTGGCAACAATTAGTGTCTGCGTGGTAGTGGGCCTGCCCTTGCGCCTGACGGCCCTCGGCAGCTGGTGGCGGCAGCGAGGGTATCTAGCTTTGGGGGGTGCCCTCACTGGCGGGGGGTTACTAGGGCTTTTCCTGCTCTCAGGAGGCGCAACTGAGGCGGCAGCTTGCGGGGTCATCTGCGCTGGTATTAGCGTGCAGCGGCTGGTTTTTGCTAGCTTTTTCCCTCTTGCATGTATTTCCACCGGATACTTTGCTGCGCCGCCTAAGCCTACTCACCCCCTCGTACAGCAAATGAGTCTCCCTCCTTACATGGGTATTAGGAGGTGCAAATAGGATTTCGGGGGTAGTGGGGAGGCAATTATTTTCCCGCTGATTTCTTGAAATAGTTGATTAACATAAGAAGTCTTATATCCCCGACCTCGTCAGAGTGCTATTTTCTGCCCCCGAAAAAGTCAATCGTTTTGGCCCTGAACATCGCCGGGAAGTACGGCCGCTGGCTCGGAATTTTACTTTCCGAGCGCAGGCTG
>NZ_WQKZ01000014.1 GCF_009755225.1 Hymenobacter ginkgonis | reverse complement strand
CTCGTCCCCGTTACCATCCCGATCACCATCAGCTTAGCCTTGGCCGGATTCGGGATTGCCTACTACTACTTCACGACCCGCTCGCGCGAACGGCTGGCCCTGATTGAGAAGGGCTTGGACCCCACCGCGTTTGCCCACTCGCGCAGCTACTTGCCCCTGCTGCTGCTGCTCGGCGTGCTCAGCCTGGGTATCGCGGCTGGCATCACGGCCGGGGCCGTGCTGACCCAGCTGATAGGCGAACAAAGCTATGTGTACCCGGCTACCATCTTCTTCGGCGCGGGTCTGAGCCTGGTCGTCGCCTACTACTTACTGCGAGCTGCCACCGCCCGCTAGGTCATCCCGCAACGACCAGCCTTTCGACTACCTTTTTTCGCCCGTTATATGATGTCCCTGCTTCGGTTACCTGTCTCGCTCCTTGGTTTAGCTGGCCACCGGTGGCTGGTCTGGCTGGGGCTCCTAGCCGGCTTCGCCCCGGTGCCTGGGCGGGCCCAGCCGCCGCGCTATCGCAACACCGCTGTCACCTTTACCAGTGCGGGCACCCGACTGGCCGGCACGCTCTTGCTGCCCACGCATCCCGCGGTGGCGGCCGTGGTGCTGGTCCACGGGTCCGGGCAGGAACCGCGGCAACTCGGCCTGGCCGCACAACTGGCCGAGCGCGGCATCGCCGTGCTCACCTACGACAAGCGCGGGGTGGGCGCCTCGGGCGGGGTGTACGTGGGGCCCGAAGTAGGCACCAATAATGTATCGGCCGCCAATCTGCGCCTGCTCGCCACAGATGCTAGCGCCGCCCTAACGGCCCTAGTGGAGCGGCTACCTACCCACCACGGTCCGGTGGGCCTGCTGGGCGGCAGTCAGGCGGGCTGGGTCGTGCCGCTGGCCGCGCAGCAAAACCCGGCCGTGCGCTTTCTCGTGCTCTTCAGCGGGCCCGTGGTGACGGTGCGCGAGCAATTGCGCTTCCAGTTTTATACGGCCGGCGACCCCCAATTCTGGCAGACGCACACCGAAGCCGACGCCCAGCAGCACCTGCGCCACGACCCCGACCGCTACGACTTTGCCGACACCGATGCGCGCGCTATTCTGGCGAAGCTGACCATTCCAGGGCTGTGGTTATTCGGCGGCCAGGATATCCAAGCTCCCGTGCGCGAATCCATGGCCCACCTCGACACGCTGCGCGCGCAGGGCAAAGCTTATCAATACCACTTGTTCCCAACTCTAGGCCATAACACGGCCTTTGCGGCGTCGCAGGAGCCGCTGGAGGCGGCCTTCCGCTGGCTGCACGCCCTCCCGCGCAGTCATCACCGAGTAGCCCCGCAGTAGTTCGGTGAAAGCAGTGCGAGAATAGGGCACCCCACCCGGCAAGTGAGACTATTTCGGGCGCTGCCAAGGCACAGCAGGCCCTTTTTAGGTCTTTGCTAGGTATTTGGCCACGGTGCTGGGCGACATCTTCAGCGCCCGCGCAATAGCTTGATTGGAGGCACCACTGGCTTTGAGTCGCCGCACTTGCGCCACCGTTTCCGCGCTTTTGGTAGGAGCGCTGAGTTGCACGCCGGCCGCCTTTTTCTTAGCTAAGGCCGCTTTGGTATTCTCCGAAATCTTAATCAGGTCCTGCGCCGCAATGGTGGCCAGCATCGAGACGATCACATCGCCAAAGGGCCCGAGGCTGTCGAGGTAGGGTTCGGTGAAGGATTTGTAGTTTACCCCATGGTCTTTGAGCTCTTTCAAGTAGCGTAGCGTGGCTAGCGCGCCCTCGCAGCTGAAGCGGTCCAGCCGCCAGAACACGACTAGGTCGAACTTGTGCTGATAAGCTTCGAGCAGCAGGTGTTTGAATTCCGTGCGGTCAGCCTTCCCACCCGATTCTTGGTCCGTGAATATCTTGTAGATAGCACCATGACGCTCGGCAAATTCCCGTAACTGGTATAGTTGGTTCTCGGTGTCTTGCCCTTTGTCTTTGGTGGAGACACGGGCATAAATGGCGACTCGCATCCTCAAAACTAGCTGCTCTGCCTAGAACAGGCTTAGGTAACGCACGCTGTGTTTAGCCCATCACGCGGCTAGCGCCACTCACCCCATGGCTTCAAATCATGGAGGTGGAGGTGAATCAAATACGTGCGCGCTTGTGCTAGTAACTCCACCACCTGGGCTTCCATCTCCTGAAAGGGGACTGATGTCAGAAAGTCTTTCCCCGCCGTATATTTTCGATAGCCACCCCCTTGCCAGGCAACCGCGACAAAATTCCACTTGGTTACATCAACACCGGTCGCCAGAAAGTCAGGCTGGAGGATAATAGCTAGGTTAAGTGTATCTCGCTGCCAATCCAGTCGTCGCTCTTCAAAGCCCGTGCGATTAGGACCCGCCAGGAGCAGGCTCATGCCATCGCGGTCCCGAGTCAGAACAGCCGGTTGCTCGGCCGCAAACCGAGTCAAATGGGGGTCGATTTGAGTGAAGAGGGACATAGCAACAGGAGCAGCGAACAGCCGCCTTTCGATCACTCAAAAATATGAATCATCCCCCTCCAAAAAACGGTGCTCGAAAACGCCTCTGAAAAAGCGCCTTTTCGAACCCGCTAAGGCACTCTGCTTAGCTCTCCAAAAAACGATCCTTTTTGGAGGGGGGGGTACTAGTCTACCTATTACCTAGTGCCTTAGTAAGTCAGGCTAAAGCTACCCTCCGTAATCGTGACGTTACCCGGGGTCCCCGTTGGGTTAGAAAAGGGCTCCGCCGTAAAGGTGAACGTGCCGGCGATCGCGAAGGCTGCGGGGTCATACTGCGTTATCTGCACTTGCCCTGTACCAGTTCCCTGCCGGGGGGTATACCAGATAGAAGGGCCAGCTGAATTAGAGAGCGTGTACTTGCCAAAAGGATACTCTTGCTGACCTAGCGTATAGGTACCCACGCCCGTGAAAAGGCTACTCGCTTGGCCGTACGTAGGGATGACAAAGGCAACCTCCCGACCCACGCCGTTACTCAGCACATACCCATCCACCGAGACGAGACCATTGTTCACTTCGCCGTAGAGATTGACGGCCGTATAGCGTACGCCATTCTCCACCCAGCTTAGCGTGCCGCGCAGCTTCGCATCACGTGTCAGAGTGGAATAATAGAGGGCCGTAGTTAGCCCCGCTTTGACTTGCGCTTGCTGGGGGGCCGGCATTTTATAGGCCAGCTTCGTGTCAACGATCAGCGTATACGAACCGGCCGGCACGTTCACCAATTTGAAGGTCCCCGTTGTGGGGTCAGGCGTTGCGGCATAGCTATGGCCAGCCGCATCCGTGGCCGTGACCCGCGTTGCGTAACCAGCCGGCAAAATGGTGGAGGCGATAGTGCCCGTGGCGCTGACCTCATCTGCTTCTCTATGACAGGCAGTGCTACCCAGAAGCAAACTTGCTAGCAACAGGCTAGTGGTGACGCGAGGAACCAAGGGCAAAAACTGTTTCACAAGAGAAAGAAGTAAGGAAAGGCGTGTTAGTTAGTACCTACTGAAGGCTTGTCAAGCAGATGGCATAAACCTACTACAGGCCAGAGGGTTCGCAATATTACTGTTTTTCGAATGACTTCCTTACCCCCGTTAAAGACTCCGAAAACATGGTTTGCGAGCCATTTTTGTGAGGGGGTTTTTCGAACACTCGCTCTATCTTCACCCTACGACTTCGTATGACTATGCAAAAGCGTTTGCGGAAGCCAGTAATGCTAGCACTTGGGTTGTGCATCGGGAGCAAGTATTTGCTCCTGTATCTTTTTCTACTGGGCAAAAACCATGACTACTACTTTCTGGCTCCTGGCATCCGGAATGTAGTCGATTTAGTTTACTATTTGTGGCTGCTGCTGGCCTTGCCCACACTCGAATTCTGCCTATTTGCCGCGCCTCTGTATTGGGCGCTGACAAGTACCCATACGAAGGTGGCGGCAGCCATTACGATGGCTTGTGTCCTACTGGCTGCGTTGCTCTACTGTCAGTTGGCCTCTCCTTTAGACTCGCGCAATGGGCTCATTCAAGGGCTAATAGGAGTGAGCTTGCAAGGTCTATTGTTTATGAAAATGAGGCGACCTGCACAGCCAGTAAAGGCAATTTAAAGAAGGCCTAGTGCTGCGGACAATATAAAACGAGACAACAAGGGGCTCAGAAAGTACCTGCTCGCAGAAGGGGCTCAGAAAAGCCGCAGTAAGTGCGTTTCCAGCTCGTAATGGGGGTTGGGTAATTCGAATAAGGCTGCGTCCGTAAGGTGCACCTTCTTGAGCCTAAGAGAAGCAAGTGGCCATTTAAGTGAAAAGTGCATACTAGATTGATATTGCCTACCTAGCTTGCCAGAAATTTATTGATTATGACTGTACCTCCTATCCGCTGGTTGCACCTCTCCGATTTTCACGTAGGTATGGACGGTTATGCTCAGCGGAAACTTTTCGATTATATAATCAACCATGTCAAGCAGAAGAAGGAGCAGGGATTTGTCCCTGACTTTGTCTTTATAACCGGAGATTTAGCTGATAAAGGCAGGCTAGAAGAGTACAAGCAGTTTTGGGAAGAATTTGCTCGACCATTGCAAGCTGCTATTGGTGGCGACATAGCCACTCGAATGTTTGTTATACCGGGTAATCACGACGTAAACCGTAAAAAAAACGAAGCATTTGACCGAGATGAAATAGCGCGAAAAGAGTGGTATTTCCACGCAAATGCCGACGGTTTAGAAGCGCGTGATATATTAAATCCACGATTTGAGGCATTTAAGAACGCTGACGAAACAGTCGATAAAGGACGTATTTTCTCTGAAGAGGGCAATTTTGGGCGGGTAGTACCATTACACGGTTATCAGATTGGTATTGCGGGCATTAATACAGCTTGGTTATGCAAGGACGACCATGATAAAGAGAAACTTACTCCTGGTAAACCACTCGTAGAGGAGGCTCTTAAAAAAATAAAAAGTGCTGACTTACGCATCGTGCTGGGCCATCATCCTTTGGACTGGCTGCTGCCCGGTCAGCAGTCCATATTTAACTCTTTATTAGGTAAGCCAGGGGTACTGTACCTACACGGCCATCTGCATAAACAGTGGCTGCAACCAACACACGGCGGCGGAAATCATTTTTTAGCTATTCAAACAGGAGCAGCTTTCCAAGCTGAAGAGCATGATGTATGGCGAAATGGCCTACTATGGGGGGAAGCAGATTTAGAAGCTCATGAGTTACGATTGCAGCCTTATGAGTGGGCTAAAGATCACCAAGAATGGACGTTAAAAGGCGATGCTTTTCATCCATCTTTTAAAAAAGGTGAATGGTGGGCATATCCCCTGCCCGGACAGCCAGCGTCGCCTCCTACTCCGCCAGACACGCAGCCTACGCAAGCAGTTCTTGCCCCTATCACGCTCATTCCTACCCGGCCGCTGCTTAAGATGTTGCCGCCTGATTCCTGGGTAGATATTGGGCAGCGCTTTATTGGTCGAGAAGGCTCGTTGAGTGATGTGGCCGACGCAGTGACTGGACTGCAGTTACGGGCAGGGGGAGCAGTCCAACCTGCTGGGGGTCAAGCTGTGAAACTGGTCTGGGTACATGGCTTTGGGGGCATGGGAAAAAGTTGGTTTTTACACCGAGCCCGGCAACAGGCTGAAGCTATCAGCATAGTGCGGACTCTAATTGTGGAGTGGGACTCGCCCGAATGGCGTGACCCACTTAAAGGTGAGCCACTCATTGCTGAAGATTTATTCGACGTGCTAGCTTACCGACTTGCGCAGGTCATGGGGCAGGCGTTTGCCGAGTCCTATTGGCAGGCTGATGAGCAAGTGGCCGCAGCTAGCCCCGAGCGGGAGCGGTTACGCAACATGTTTGGCGACGAGCTGCGTGCTGCCTACGAAGGCAAAGACGCAGAAATAAGTGAGGAAACACGGCGCTTGTTGCGTAATGAAAACCTATGGGATGTCGATCTAGCTCGGCGACAACAGAATATAATGAACTGGTGGAACCATTCTATTCGCTATGAATTAGGTTTTGCCGCTTGGTGCCGGGCGGGTTCCCACAGCAGCGATGCAGCAGTAATCGAGCCTAGTAACGTACGCGCTGATGCACTGCGTACTGCCTTGCAGCTGGCTGCCACTCAGCACCCGCTGCTGTTACTATTTGATACATGTGAGGTATTGAATGAGGAATTAGACACTTGGCTGCGTCGATTATTAGTCCCATTATTACGCGACGAAACCCCGCTATTAGTATTTGTAGGCAGCCGTAAGCAGCCTGATGTAGACCAACTCAGCGGAAGTCGTGATGGTTGGCGGTCCGAACTAACCGAGCGGCGAAGGCGTGAAATAGACTTTGCTGAAGCCAAGCGCTTTACTGTTGAAGAAATTGAGGCAGCATTAGTCAGTTTGCATACGCCGTTAGTGGGTGACTGTACTGGGATTGCCGAACGCCTACATCGTCTCACGTTGGGTGTACCGCTGGCGGTGCGTACCCTCTTGGATCTACATGAGGACGGCGATGAGCTACTTCCCTCGCTGACCGATGAGGATGAAGAAGACTTAGATTCGCTCGGCGATGGCCAAGCTGTCCAGCGGGTTATCGAAACGATGGTGGAGCGCCTGCTGAAACATTTAATACTGCGCCCCCGGTCTGTCGATGACTTACGCGACATTGTGGCATTGGGGTTGCTCCAGCGAGCAGACCCTGATGTATTGCAAGCATTCTGGCAGGCGAATGCCTCTGGAGTGCGGACACGCCTTCGCCAGTTGGGCAACCACTACGCTCTTCTATCGGGCAATGAATTGCATGCCACCGTACGTGACTACTTGCGCCGGCACTGGCGACTCGAAGAAAATCGCCCTATAATTTTCGACAAAGTATTGTCTGAACTAAAAGTGGCCGCGAGTGGCCTTCCTCGGCCCGCTGCCTCTGTTAATAATTCTGAGGCTATCATATATGACCTCCTTCAGGTAAACTTACGAGCATGGCAGGAACCTGCCGCTGCTGTATTACCCACCTTAGCCCAATTGCTGGCAATAGCTTTAGCTTACGATATAAATACTGAAGCTATCGTAGCCTTATTGCGTGAATTGCCGTTGGTCGGGCCGGTTCACAGATTATGGCGAAGTCCTAATCTGCCCTCTAAATCACAGATTGTTGAGTGGTTGCAAAGTTTAGTTACTGCTGATTGGCCAATTACAACACAGGCCAGTTTGGCTATAGTAAATGCACTTGCGCTACCTAAAGAATGGCAAATACTGGATTCTGAGAAAGTATTAGCTGCTTTTCAAAGTTTAGAGGACGTTATCACGCGTACTAAGCCTGATGAACTGCCACAGGCCAGTGTAATTGGCCAAGCTTATTTTAGGATTGCTAGGTCGCTTCAGGCGAAAAATGGCCGTACTAATTGGCCAGACAAGGTAGAGCGGTCATATAAGCAGGCAATTAAGTATAATATATCCTTACCCACTGCTCACAACAACTTAGGCTATTTGTATTCTAAGCAAAACGGACGGACAAAGGAGGCGAAGTTTCATTTTTTAGAAGCTCTTAAATTAGCTCCTAAGCACGCGCCTGCCCATGATGGGTTAGGCCTGATCTATGAACGGCTAGGAAACAAGCAGAAAGCTATAGAACACTACAGGCAAGCTATTAATGGTGATCAGGACTTTTGGAATGCACATTACCATTTAGGCACTTCACTAGCTGAGCAGGTAGGACGAGAAGTAGAAGCTTCACAGCACCTTAGGAAAGCTCTGAAATTATCTACTAACACAGTTTCAAACCAAAAAATGGAGAAGTTATTAACACGATTGCTGATTAGAATAGACGGCCGAGATAAGAAAAAGAGGTAGTAAACTAGCGCTAAGATGGTGCTATCAAATGTCTTTAGGTATCTAACTTAATAAGGCTCCTAAACTATTCAATTGGTGGATTAATTAGGATAATATTTCTTGAGATATTTAGAATTGCGTTAACCAACGATACCGTTAGCTGAATCGTACATTACGTCTGAGAATAGTTGTTAACATAATGCTGCTTCTATCCCCACTCTGAGAAAAGTGGTAAGTTTGGCCTTGTCGTTTGTTTCGCTAATTATAGCAATTTTCTGATTCAGATATACGCTGTTCGTGCGCTGACATCTACTAGTGCGAGCGAGCCTCAGGAAAGAGAAAACAGTGATTAAAAGGGAGGTTCCTCCCCAAAACTGTTTGCCTTAGGAAAAGGGTCTAATTTTGTCGAAGCCTCAGAAGTATACGCGTCATACCTGTCTTCTTGCAAGTCAGCGAATCGACCATAAGCACTTCTAAATTCAACACTAGCCGTATCCAGCGGACCGAATGTGTGTTTTGCCACTATCAGGTCCGCTTTGTTATGAGTTGGATTACCCATTTCATCTTCCAGCTGCTTATAGTATTCGGCCCGGTAAAGCAGTATAACTATATCCGCCTCATTCTCAATCGCGCCTGAATCACGTAAGTCGCTCAGTTGAGGACGGGGAAAACGGTCCGCACCTGCACGGTTAAGATTTGACACCACTACGAAAGGTGCCTCTAATTCAAGAGCTAGTGTTTTCAGGCGGCGAGCGATATAGGATAACTCCTGCGTCCGGTTGGTACATAAAGCCCGCTCCCTTTTTCCAAGAGTAATGCGGTTGATGTTATCAATCAGAAATAGTTGAGTGCCTTCCTCACGCAGCCTCCTACAGTCAGCTACAATTTTACCAATAGTGGGAGCCGGTGTATCAAGAATCCGAACGAGGTTGTCTAAGTCCCGATCCCAATCAGGCATCAGTTTGGTTATTTCATGCCAGTAGTGGTCAGAAAATTGTCCAGACGCTACTTGTTTGAACGGCAATTCAAGCTCTATACTGAGCCACTTGGTTAGCAGCTTCTGACAGGGCATCTGTAAGGAGAAAAAGGCCACTCCACGCTTGAAATCCGTCGCAGCGTTCCGCATGAATGCTAGTAGCAGTGACGTACAACCCATTGAAGGGGCACCGGCAATAATATTCAGGGTCGAATTACCCCAGCCATTTGTAATCCGGTCTAGCGTGATTAGACCACTTGGTATACCTAGTAGCCCACCGTATTTGCCCTCTTCCGCCTCCCGTATCAACCGATGCACGGCGGCTCGCTCTTTTCGGTAATCGGGAGCTTTGTAGTCGCTTTCGAAATCTTTAAACATAAGGTTGAGTGCACGTGGTTAGGAAGTAAAGATAACATTTCCGTTCGCCCTAACTAGGTATATTTCACTACTAGCTGGATGCTCTCGCATTTTCCAGCTTAATCAACTTACAGCTCTTGTAATAAAAGCCATTTTCCTGTATTTTGGCTCCCGACTCTTCTGTGTAAACGGTATTGTCAGTCAGCTGTTCAAAGTGCTAGATTTCTAAATTAGATACTTATGTTTCTTTTATTAAAATCTGAGGAGGTAGTCTCTGAGGAAAGCCAGCAGCATTTCTTCAAGCTTGTCGACTTTCTCATCAAAGAATTGATAGGGGACGAATTTGAGTTAGTTACAAATATTATTGATAGAGATGTGTTTAAAATTAGTATTTCTGGCTTACCAAGCCAAGGCAAACGAATTTATAGCATAAACTATGATATCTCTGTGTTTAGGATGATTTACGATGTTCTTTATGTAACGCTCTCTAATAATGAATTCTTTCCAACTGTTGGCAGTAGCACCGGTGCACTGGCTATCCCTACCCTAGAAGTGCCTAGTTGGGGGATACTAGATATTGCTATTTCTGGTTGTGAAGCTGTGTTCTTTGATGATGAAAGAAGAGAGTTACACAGATTAATTTACACGCTGTGCCTGCATTTTATAATACGGCATGAGATTAGACACATAGCTAATGGTCATATTGATTATTTACTAAATCGTACCGTAAAAGAGTTTGTAGAACAGTCTGGTAATGGCCTAGCTCCAGTAGATAGTCAAACCATTGAAATGGATGTTGATTCATGCGTTTCTGCTGGTTTTCTACATGGATTCCTAATTATACCAGAGCAGTTGGAATCTTTTCCAATAAAGCTACGAGATTTGGGCAGTGTCTTTGAATGCTATTTCTTCGCATTGAGGACATTATTTTATTGCTTGCCGTCACGAAAAATTTCAAGTAGGCAAGAGGCTGAAAAATTCTATCACCCCAACAGCACACTTCGCTATTTTTATTCGTTCACAGCTGCCTTGTCACTTTTACAGCATGAGAGGCCCGAACTTGTTGAACTGTTTGGAAAAACAGCTCAACGAACTTGGTCATTTATCGACATACTTGGCAAGCAAAAAGTTATTGATGCTGATAGAATATGGAAAGACTATCAATGGTCAATGTCTGATGAAGGCATGACTTATGCCTATATGGTATGGAATAACTGGGACAAATGGGTGCCCCTATTCGAACCATATGCTATGTTAAAATTAGCTCCTCCTAATCCTGAAGGTTTGAGAGAGGTCTATACGCCTGAATTGCCTACTATTCCTGGACTGAGCATTCGTGCTTTCGAATCATCGGTACACCAAAGCTCAGACAATACGGGAAACCCGTTTAGTATTGATTAATGACTTATAAGGCTACTACTTCCTACATTATTACACATATTTCTGGCAAGCGGACTGGCGGTTGCTAACGACGCCGGTCTAGCTGCGCCGACCCGGTCGATGGGGGAAGCCATACGGGCGGTGCTGCAGCAACATGGCTTAGCCAAGGAGAGCCCAGCCATTGGAACGTTGCTTCCTCGCGCTACTTCCCCTCAGCAGCTGCGCTAGTGGACTTGCCGTCGAAAGCAACCCCTTGGGCATCGGACCAGCATAGATCTACAAGGCGCTTATTTTACATATAGGCAATTATCTGACACTTTCCTAAGGGTGCTCTACAGTATATAAAAATGAGTAGTCGCCGCTCACCCCAAATAAACATAAAATATGTTTATCTCGGCTACTTATTACATGCCATTGAGTGAGCGCTATCTACTAAGGGCAGTCTTGTCTAGAATTCTACGTGTTATGGGCAGTCGTATGGACCTTCTTCTAGGAGCTAGTGGTCTCCACTGTTAGCTGCGATTGTAGCAGTGAAAGCGACGTTGTTGATTATTAAGCTGACTGGTTGTCGAGGAACATGGACATTTGCGAAGTAGCTGGCAGCGTTGCACATCGAAACCAATAATTGAAGCCGCCCGCTCAAAAACCATTTTGCCTTAGTAGATCACGACTACCTCTCAGCCCAATCCAGCGTGAAATTACCCACTTCCTACCAGGCTGAACACCGCCAAGCTGCTTTAAGCACTCGTTTGCAACGCTTTGCTCAAACCACCACTGAGTCGCAAGACTACGTTGACCAACAAGTAAAAGCCGAAAACCTGCAGCACGGGGTTGGCCTCGTGCTCGCCCGCCTCATTCTGGCCCTCACATTCATTGACCGTAGCAAAGACGTATTTCAAAAGTTGCTGCTTGGCTTCAATGAGCAGCATGGAACCGAGTTATGCTATGAAGATTTTGAAAACATTGGGTGGGTCCGCCTCATCAACAACGAGGTACAACTACCTCGCGTAGTCAACCACTTTATTTGGCAGGTAGATTATTATGAAAAAGAGGGCAAGCCTGTGGAAGTACCGGCCGACAAGGCCCTGCATGTCGCCTTTCTACGAATATTTTATGAGCGGTGCTACCGCGATGCACGGCTAACTATCTCAGCGGCTGACATGACCAGCCTGTTAGCGCAATTTGCCCAGCCCTCTGTCAGCATTCAATTTTTGATTGAACGCGACTTTATCAAGGAAAAAAATGGGCTTTATCAATGGTCAGAAGGCCAAGACATCAGGCATCTGCGTAACGAAATAGCATCGGCCTTGTGGCTGCTTACCACCGGAGACGAGGTCACGGAGGACCAGTTTCGGGAGTATATCCGACGCCTGCAAAGCGCCGGAATCTGGCCTAGTGATTTGGGGCAGTTCCTGACGCCCGCCCATACCGGCCGCATAAGCGGCTTGGCCACGGCGGTGCTGCTCAACGAGCCGGACTTGTTGGATACCGGAATAGAATTCCAGAAAATTTGGCTTGACTCCGCTACCTACTCGCACATCAAGGTGACGGATGCAATTCCGCATGTCCAATTAGTAGGCCGTACCAGTGTTGAGCTAGTTAGCAATATCACTTACCACAAGTGGCGGTTCCATGATATATTTGACCATCAGGCCAGCCGCAACACGCACGACCTGTTAATTAGCCTAGCTCTTGCCTACGACCCTAAGTACTCTAGCCCGTTTGCCAACACCATTCGGTTGCTAGAGGCGTTCGACCGTCCGTACCTAGCCTGGCGCACTTTCAGGAACCTGAGTGAGTTCAGCCCGCGGGCCATCCCTTACCTGATCAATGACTCCGACCTCGCTCCGCTGGCGTTCAAAGCGCTTGCCAAGCTCAACCTGCAACCGTTCTTGGTAGCCGAGCAGGACAACCGCGACGAGCAGCACCGCCAACAACAGGAGTTGTTAAGTGAGCTGTGGTTAGAACTGTTTGCCCTGTACCTCGATGCGGCCGTTATGGCTAGCCAAGACTTTGAGGAAGTAGGCAAGTCCATTGGTCATCTGCTGTATGAGTTGGCCGTAAAAGCTTTCGCCCAACCGGGAAACCACAGCTATAATCTTGCTAAGCAGAGGGCTCACGCGGGAACCTACCATCAAGCAGTTGCTGCCTTGGGCGAAAAGCGCAGTAGGGGTTACGTGTATTTTACCGGCAGTTATGTGCCTCCCAAGCTTATCGACAAGATTTTCGCTGGCATCAGCGCCACGCTGATGGGCGTGGCCAATCTTGCACGACTGGAATACTTGCATATTGATTTGGCAACGGTCGACGTAAGCATCCGATTGCTTCAACTCCTCACCAGCCCCGCAGCTACGAGAAAAAGCAATGGCGAAGCCCCAGCTGAATCCTCGCCAGCTCACGCACTTCTACGTCACATACGGCAGTTGCTCGACGACTATTTCAGCACTAGCGAAGTGGCTGTTGAGAACTATGAGTCTGCCGAACTGGTGGTGAAGCCAGCCAAAAGCGCCATTCACTACTTCGGTGCCGAACTGGTGGAGTGGGGCTACTTACTCTGCCAGTTTCGCCACCTTAACCTGCTCGATGAGCTGGCCACGAAATTCCTGGCTTCGTTGCAAATCAACCCCACGACCGAGAGAGGCAGGTACGATGATGTCAACTTACGCGAGGCCGATAAGCTGCGCTTCTTTTTAAAAACACTCCTCCTTGCCTATCTCGACATTTACCCCCGGCAGACGGCCCTAGAGCTGGCAGGATTGCCAGTCGTGGAAACGCTTCGCTGGCTCGAGGAAATGATTGAGCAGGTCGCTGCCAAGTATTCGCAAGACGACTTGGCGCAGGGCCGGATTGACGTGTTTGAAGAAAGCCTCAGTCTGGGACACGATGCCCATTGGATTTCTTTAACTTCTTTGCTCTATCGGTGCCTGAACCTATTTCAAGGCGAGCCCCGCAGACAGTTCATTGAGCAGTTTTTCAGCCAAAGCCTGGAACTAGGGCGGATGCTGGCCGCCATAAATTTGCTCGACTCACAGGAGTTGCAAGACGTCGTTGCCGAAAGAATAGCACAGGTCAACTTGGATGACTTCATTAAGTCTAAGTTCACTATTACCGACCTAGTAGAAACGCTGATTGAGGCGGTTAACTCCAGCACCCATTGGGAGCTGTTTGCCGAGCCCCTGCTTAAGCGGGTACAACGCCACTTTGCCGACAGGGAATATCGAAACGAGCGCCAGCCCTTGCTATTCGAGATAGAGCTATTGCTGCTATTCAAGCGCAAAGATGGTGATAAGCTCCGGTCCCTTGCCCTTCCCGAAGCGCCCGCTCACGCCCCTCAGCAAAACAACGCGCTTCATTGGCTGAAGGAGTATTTCCTCAGCATCCACCTGCTCTACAACGAGCAGAAATTCGAGCCGGCAATTTCCTTGCTGGAAGGGCTATTAGTTCATGATGCCGACAATATTCGCTACGCCTTTCAGCTTTACAGGGCCCGTACCCTGCAGGCCACCCAGTCGTCGATTTCTCCCAATGCTAGCCGGGCTTTGCTGCAACGTGCACAACAGGATTGGAATACGTTCGTCGGCAAGCTTAGCGAAGAGCGAAAGCAGACGAATGCTGGCCTGCTCGAAGCCGTGGACAGCAACAGTGTCCATTACTTGGCTCAATTCGGCCCCGACGAGCGTTTCGACCAAACGGTGAGCCGCTTGTCCAACAGCTACTTATATAGTGAAGAGTTAACGCCGGTCATTTATGCCAGCTACCAGCGCCGGGGGCTGTACGAGCTAGCGTATGACTACCTCGACAAAGCCACCATATACTATGCCGATAATAGGGCGGGGGTACCGGATTCCATCGACCGGCTGCGCAGCCGGGCCGGTGACCACAAAACCGTTGACACCTTGAAGAGGTTACTCGGCAGCTTAGCCAATCAGGGCGCTGACCTTATTCCCAAAATACTCCCGGAGCGCCTGAACGGCGAACGCAGCATCAATGAGTTCATCCTCCAGGAATTCGTCCAGGCCGCCAGAGTAATGGTCGAGAAGATTGAGGGCGTTCGGCAAATCACGGGCGAAAACCAATACAACGACTTGCTTCAAGCCCTTCTCCAGCTCCGGTTCGCGGTGTGGGGATGGAGCCTGCACGACCAACCTCGCGTTGGCAAGTCAGAAGCTGGCAACGACGCCGGCGAAGCAGACTTGGTCATCAAATCTGCCGGTAACACCGTCGCTCTGATAGAAGCTCTCAACCTTAAAGACGCCAATTATACCGAAACCCACGTTCTGAAGTGCAAATTATATATTAATATACCTCGGTATTACATCGTGGTATATCACTCTGGGTTGAAGAAGAACCTAGACAGCGCTTGGGAGAAATACCGACAAGACGTACTCGATATGGCCTATCCAGACGAGTTCTCGATTAACACCAGCAAGGGTTTTGAAATCTTACCCTCAACCTTAGGTAGCGACGACTTTATACGAGTTGGTAAAACGCACTTAGGTACCAGCTACACGATGTTTCACGTCATGATTGCCTTAGGAAATAAAGGATGATACGAGCATCATGCTAGGGCAACACCTTCTGCTATACCCGCTGCCATAAATAGTATGCCCTTGCAGACTAGCTTTCCATGCGGAGATAATAGGTGGCCTTGCCTTTGCCATGTTTGGTCACCGTCCCTGCTTCAACCATTTGCGTAAGGTCGGTTCGACTGCGCCGCTCCGATACTTCCGAAGCAGTTTGTTGCTGATAATCGGCCAAGGTGAACTTGTAACCCGGCTTGGTACCTGCCAAGAACTTAGTAATTCGCTCATTCAATGACTCAGCCGAGCGCCCGGCTTCGGCTTTTGAGCTTAAGGTAAAGAGCATCCCGCCCGCCCGTTGTTGCCATGTTGGGTCAGGTAAGCCCGCCTGGCGGCACAAGGATACAATACGCGGGCCGCCGCTGCCTATTCGCTCCACCAAGCCCCGTAACATGAAGGTATAAGCTAGGTCAGGATTCCGGGGCTGCGAGACGCCGCCCTCGCGCAGGCTCTTAACCGTTACTCCTTCTGGCAGCCAGCCAGCATTCCATATCTCCAGTCGCTCCGGGTAAATAGTTATCATGACCCCGCCCTCAAAATGCTCATAGTCGCGGTGCACCAAGGCATTAAGCAAGGCTTCCCGCACGGCCGCAATGGGATAGGCAGGCCGGTCAGCACGAACGATGGTTTCCTTGGTCGGCACCGAGGCCGCCAAGGAAATGTTCCTTTCTAGGAAATTCAAGGCCTGTTGCAGCAGTGCGAAGGCATGGCCGGAGAAAAATTGATTGTCTGCTATTTCCTCTTTGTTGGCGTCGCTGGCGTAGCGCACGGCTCGCATCCGGGTTTGGGGCAGCAGCCGCGCCACCTCCTGCGCAAAAAGTACCGCCGCCGCATTGGTTAGCGCCCCGCTACGCATCAGGTGCAGTTCCTCGAGCAGCAGGTGGTTGTCGGCTGGCAAGGCCGCAAACCGCTGCCTGTTAGCGGCCTCACGCGTCGCCTCCAATTCACTAGCGTCCAAGTCGTCCGATACCAGTTCCAAGCGGGGCATTGCCTCCCAGCGCGGCACTTCTTCCAATTGATTAATCAACTGCACTATCTCGCCACGACTGGCTTTCTGCGTCGAAGCGCCCTTGCGGACGTAAATCGTGTTGTTGAATATGTAAGGCCGGTCCCGCCCAGGCGCCACTTCAATGAGCACCACCTGGTGAGTACCCAACGTTACCAGAGAGGCTGTAGCATTAGGTGCCGGGGTCAGTTGCGTGCGCAGCAAGTTCAGGACTTTACTGCGCACAGCTTCGGCATCCGCCACGCCCACGATATGGTTATCATCTTCTACGCCAATAATGATGCGGCCGCCTTCGTCGTTGGCCAGCGCGCATACCACGCTGGCAATAGCCTGCGAGTTGAACTGCGTCTTGAATTCCAGCGAGGAGCCCTCTGCTTGTTTCACAAGCTGCCTTACCTCGTCAGCTGCCGTGTGGTCAGCATTTGGCGCAGGAGTAGTGTCGCTTTTATCGGGCATAACGTTGAAAAATCAGTAAAGCGTTTGTTTGATGCATAGTTGCAGAGGGCCTCAAGTCAGTAGCTGTGCCTTGACAATGCGGAGCACGTCAGCATCGTCATTATAGGGCTGTACCCAGTTGCCTTTTTGCTGCGCCAGGGGCATTCCTTCCTGCCGTATTTCGCCGTACAGGTCCAACACCCGCATATCATCCATTAGTGCGTGTCTAGCGGGCCATGCTATCAGCTCCAAGTTGCCCTGGCCATCCCGTTTAAAGGGACCTTCTTGCGGCAGCAGCCGATAAGGCTTCAGAAATTGCCGCGCTAGGTCCACGTATTGATGAACTAGAAAGAAGCGTCGCTTCTCCAGTTCAACGGCCTTGCGCATCTCCAAGTGCGTGATTCCCGGCTCGCCTCTGGTTTGCCCGCTGCCATAATGCCCAGTGATGATGCCCAAGAAAATGTCACACTGTTCCACTGCTTGTAAACAGTTATCGAAGTTGCTTAAACCAGAATTAACAGGTAAGGTGCCTTTATGCGACATCCAAACTTCATACTTGGAGCTCAGTACCGCGTAAAGCTGGTCCAGCAATTGCTGGTTGCCATAAACTGACGAACTAACCATCAAACGCTCTTTGCGTTGCTTTATAGGCGGCATCTACACCAAAGTTTAAGGGAGCAAGATACAGCAATCCGGAACGTTCCGGAATAATTCGGAACGTTCCGGATTGCATTGGAGCACAGTAGGCCACCAGTATTGAAACAAAGTAAAGCAGCAACTACACCTAGAAGCACAAAAGCAACAAGTAAGACTAGTTGCAAGTATCAAACGCCTCATTTTCACCAAGTGCTGATTTACAAGAAGAGCCTGGCCGATAAGCACTACAATACAGAAGAAAGCAAGCACTGGTGTTTAAGAGCCTATCCGCTTCCTTAGCTCTAAAGCTGTCCGATAATTGGGCATATGTTTAGTTGCGCAATCTTCCCGAAGAAGTAGTCCAATAAGGGTCGGCTGAAAACACCCGAAAAAAGCGTTGCTACGCGCGGCAAACACCCTCGGCAAATCTGTCCAACAAGGGCCCTTTAGCCTAAAGACGGAGTTGAAAACAGTTGGAATGCGAGGGGTTAGAAGCCGGTTAGGTCGTTGGCAATTGCCAAAAAGGCCCCACTCGCCGATCCGCCAAAATAAACTATAACGTGTTTTGTACTTAACCATCTTGGGTACAAGTAATAAGCTTGAAAAATTGCCTGTTTTTTATAATGTCACCCGCACAGCAGTGCGCGCCCTTTAGCTTTGGCCACTGGGTTGAGCGAGCTGCCAAAGGGAATATATGAAATCTGCTTTGCCGACTAGAATAAGCCCTGGCGCTTCTGAATCAACCTTTTGCCTGGCGTGGCAAGTGGCAATTGCCAGTTGCGATCGGACAATTGCCACTTGCTGCCACGGCGTGCGGCGCCCTTCGTAATACCCCGGCTAGGGAGCCGCCGACAGCAGCCAGCGAGCGCGAGGATACCGAGGCAGCCTCAGGCAACTCCGCACCCGCTTGGCCGAGCTGCATTGCCTAAAAAGCCAATCTCACTCGTATCACCCTTGGCGCGCTGCCAGGGGCGATTAGGAGCGAATTCGACCTCGCACAGTCTCACGAGTCAAGCACCGTAGCCCAGCTTGCCCTGTCGTTATTTGGCAATTGCCAACAGCTGCCTCGGTGGTATCTGGTAGGGAGAGGGCTGAAGGTTGACAACTGAGAAGCTCTTCACCCATTCTGGACCGGCGCGCGACCACCCACCACCTGCCGGTCACTAGGCCCCGACGAGGCGCGAAAAGAACCAGTCCCACGCCCAAGTGCCCCTACGCGCTGGAAACGCCGCTTTTAGCCCTTTTTCCGGCTTTTCCGTCCCATTTACTCGCCCAGCACCCCACCGTGCCCTGTCGGCTACGGGCAATTGCCCCTACCTACTACAGGGATATATGCCCCCGGATTTAACCAATAGTCTATTGATTATCAATAGACTATTGAGTTGTCAAAACCCTTGCGTGCTAAGTCAATCTAGTTCGGCAGGCACTTGCTGCCAGCGGTTGCGTAGAGACCCAGAATGGTGTTATAACCACCCATCTCCTACCAGACAGCAGAGTACTTCCGCTACCACTTCCTGGGGTATCCGAAAAGCGGGCATTATTGGGCCCCTTAACCTCCACATCAGCCGGAGACTAGTTGGAATACGAGGGGGTGACAGCCGGCTAGCTCATGGGCAATTGCCAAAAAGGCCCCACTCACCGATCCGGCAAAATAAATTATTGCGTGTTTTGCACTTAACTGACTAGTATACAAGCAATAAAGCTGAAAATTTGCCTGTTTTTTATTGCGTCACCCGCGCGGCCGTGCGCGCCCTTTAGCTTTTGCCGCTGAGCTGAGCGAGCTGCCAAAGGGAATATATGAAAGCTGCTTGGCCCACTAGAATAGGCTCCTGCGCTTCTGAATCGGCCTTTTATCCCGTGCGGCAGGTGGCAATTACCAGTTGGGATCGGGCAATTGCCACCTGCCGCCACGAAGTGCGTCGCCCCGGTTGGTATTCCGACTAAGCACCGATTGAGAGCCCCGAGCGAACACGGGGTACCGAGGCAGCCTTTGGCAACTTCGCGCCCGCTTGGCTGAGCTGAATTGCCTAAAAAGCCAATCTCACCCGTATCACCCTTGGCGTGCTGCAAAGGGCGATTATCCGCGAATTCGACCCATTAGCGTCTCACGAGTCGAGCTTCGCAACCCAGCTTGCCCTGTCCTTATTTGGCAATTTCCAACGGCTGCCTCGGTGCTATCTGGGGTGCAGCGGGCTGACAGGTGAGAACTGGGAAGTTGTTCGCCTAGTCCTGGTCTGGCGCGTGGCCGCCAGCCGAATGCCCGCCACCAGGCCCCGACGAGGCACGAAAAAAGCCAGCCTCCCGCCCAAGTGCCCCTACGCGCTGGAAATGCTGTTTTTAGCCCTTTTTCCAGCTTTTCCGTCTCATTTACTCGCTCAACACCCCACCGTGCCCTGTCGGTTACTGGCAATTGCCCCTATGTGCTACGGAGATATATGCTTCCGGACTTAACCAATAAAATATTGATTATCAGTATGTTATTGAGTTGTCGAGACCGCTGCGTGCTAGGTCGATCTAGTTCGGCAGGTACTGGCGGCCAGCGGCTGCGTAGAGAGCCAGAATGGCGTGATAGCTACCCGTCTCCTACCAGACAGGAGGATGTTTACGCTACCACTGGTAGGGGTAGCCGAAAAGCGGGCATTATTGAGCCCCCCTACCCTTTCCTGTTACAAGCTGTAGTCCGTCGTTTGCAGTGTGCAAAACTCGTCACTTAGGAGCTGACCCACCGAGTGTAAGGAAGACCTTATGCGTACTTCGCCCTTATGACATGGGAACCGATAACGCTAGAGGCACTTTACGATCAGATTCTGGCGGCTGAGGAGGAGATGATTGGCGAAATCTTACGGTTTTGGGAGCTAATCCAAGTATTTCCCAAGAAGTGGCAGCAGACTCCCTACGGTCAGGAGGGCAATGGCTTTTGGGTGGTGGCCATTTGTGGCAAGCAAATTATCTGGTACAATGACATTGAAGAGGGATTCAATAGCTCCGATTAGGAGCAGTATGGACAGATCAAGGATTATTGGTGCAACCAAGACGACTTAAGATATCCTGTACAACAGGTGCTTAGCTTAATCAAAATGGGGGGAGGCGGCTTTCGGCGGGCTGGCCCACCTGAAGAGATACAGTAGCAGCTGACCTTAGAAAAATACTTTTAGACGCTGCGTGTATATTAGTGCTTAAAACCACCACTTTTCCGGGATGTGTCCGCTATGCCAGCTTATGTAAAGGAACAAAAGCTAGTTTCTACCCGCCCCCCTGTAAAGCGCGATTACTGGTTTTATGCTATTCCAAGGGGCTGCATTGGACTTGGCACTGCGGGCTTAGTTCTTCCGTCAAGAGGGAATGACTTCGTAGGGAATCAGCCGAAGCTGACAGAGAACCACGAGCAGCAATAAGCTGACCAGCGCGAGGCCATAGGGGTAAGCAGACGGGTAGCGAACCGAGCGGGTGTAGAGCAGCCCCAGTACCAGCAGCTGCAAGGCGGTGCCGGGCAGATAGAGCACGGACTCGTACTGGTAGTGGTCGGCGGCACCCATGCCGCCGAGAAAGCCCATCAGCAACGCCACATAACGCAGCCCCACAAACAGGAGCAAGTTGGCCCCGATAAAGACGACTTGACGCAAGAACGTACTCATTGGGGCAGATAAAGTCGGGGTTCCCCGAGTAGGGGTGATCTAACAACCAAGCGAGGCCCTACTAGTAGAGTCCGCTAAGCGCCTGTAGTAATTCTTATGTAGCCTTGCTTCTAGCAGCCGAGCTTGTCACATTTTATAAAGGAACCTCTTAAAATGTCTCTGTTTGCGAAGGAAAGTTGCCCTTTCAGGTCGGTGACTTCCTCCTTGTTGAGCAATTGATAGTTGGCCAAAGAATCAGTAGCGTGAAGCGCGGCTTACCAACCGGCTACCGCGGTGGCTAGCCGCTGCCGAAAAACAGCGAGCGTGCTTCCTTCTCGACCTGGGTTGGCGACCAGTGCCTCTAACGGCTCGGTGCCGCCCACATCGTCACGAACCCAAGTGTAGTCAAAGTCGAAGAACCGATACGTTAACCCGGTGGCAGTAGCCTTCAGGTGCACGCCGTAGCGCAGCCGAGCCAGGTGCGTGGGGTCTTGCTGCTGATCAAAGTGGGCCCGACTTGACAGCCCCCCGGACGTTAGGGCGGAGTAGGTAACTGCTCTTGCCCGCGGCCCGTCGGAGACCTTAGCCCCATACCAGCGGTAGGTAAGGGCGCGGCGCTGAGCCGGAGTTTGGGCCGTCGCCGGCCAGGCAAGGACCCCGGTAAACTCCACTAGGCCAGTTTGCCGATGATGCGGCCACGCGGGGGACGGACGGCAGACAGGGGACCAGAGGAGCAGCGCGCCCATCAGCAGGAGCTTCATGTGGCGCAAGATACTTGGTGGACCCGCAGTGTCTGGCAGAGGTAACGCAGCAGGGGGTAGCTCAAGCGGGCCGGCAGCGGGCTTGGGCCAAGTGTCCTTGGTGAGGGTCTAGAATAACCACACGTTAATCGGAGTGGCTCCAGAAAGCGGACCTTTTGCACGTACATTAATGCCTAAAACTGTTTATGTAGCCGTCGCTTGTCTTCCATCACGTACTCACCACCTGTCATACGGAATGACTACCTGCTTTTGCACGGGGACCTCCTGCACGGCGGCCTGAAAGTTTTGGCGCTGCACCTGCAGCATGTCGACTTGCAACTCGTCGCCCGGCGTTAAGTCTGCTAACCGGGCTTCTCGCTGCCAAAGCGCAGGGGTTCCTACTACTTGGCCCGCTCGGCGCAAGGTGGTGCGAAATCGAGCCACCCGATACCGGGCATCTAGCGGGAAAAATGCGGCGAAAGGGGCCGCTGGGATGGCCCGAACCGTAAGGGTAAAGTGTTGGTCTGGACTAGGTTTATAGTCGGTGGAAGAGAAGGGGCCGCTCGTGAAGGTTGCAATAGCCGGCAAAGGGGGGAGCACCGCGTGAAACGTGCGCTGCCCGACTAGCTGCTGCCCCCGGTAGGCCCGCAGCACGACCACGGACTTGAAAGGGGCCAGCAGCAATAGGTGCTCTGGGGCGTCCAGCCGCAGGGTAGCCCCAGTAGCAGTGAAGCGCAACGCGGCCTGTCTGGCTGAAGGGGCAGGCACTAGCAGCGGGTTTTCACAAGCGAGAAATAAGGTGATAGCCCGGGAGGGGATCGTCCAGGGCACTCGGTGTCGCCCGCCGTTGGAGTCGACTCGCCAGGGCCCGGCCAAACGAGGCTGAGCGGCCAACTCGCCCCCAGCTAGCAAGCACCACAGCAGCAATAGGCGTCTCAACTGCATCGAGGAATTGGGGGGTAAAGCAGCTGGGTAGGAGTCAGGGCCTGCCAAAAGCACGTCCAAGCACTAGCCAAGCACAAACCAGTTATCAGTGCATTCGTCTGGTTAAAATTGTCAGGACGCTAAGATAGGTTTTGAGTTAGGCTGGCTCAATAAC
>NZ_WQKZ01000013.1 GCF_009755225.1 Hymenobacter ginkgonis | reverse complement strand
TTCGTGAAGCCCTCGAGGATGCTTTCCATTCTTTCGAGGGATTCATTGTAAATCGCTATCCGCACGGTGGTCGTGCCGTTTTGTTGGCTAAACAGATGATTCCATTCCGAACCGGGCAGTTCGAGATTCTCCTCTTTGTCCGCAAAGGCATTGTGCATGCTGAAATGGGTCTTGGGCGTAATGGTCGTGTATTGCTGCAGGGCCCAGCGCTCCTGGCCAGTGGGGCTGATCATGGCATAAAAGCGTTTGCCGCCCACTCGAAAGTCCTGGTATTTGGTCTTGGCTTTCATCGGGCGCGGAGGCAGCCACTGGTCCAAGAGCTCGGCGTTGGTAAAGGCTTGCCAGACCAAAGAAAGGTCGGCGTCAAATTCCCGGGTGATCGTCACGGTTTTGGCGGCTTTGTCCACCGTGAAGTCAAAGGCGAAAGGGCTGCTCATGGGTTCTGGTGTTTGAGGGTGGCTAAGACCGAGTCTAATTGGGTGAAGCGCGTTTCCCACAGCTGCTTATACTGGCTCAGCCAGTGGTCAATTTCTTGCAGTCTGTCCACTCGCAGGGAATAGTAGATTTCCCGGCCGAGCTGTTCCTGCTGGACCAGCTCGCATTCCGTTAAGACCCGCAGGTGTTTGGACACCGCTTGGCGGGTGGTCTGGAAGTTGTCGGCCAGGGCATTCGGAGTCATGGCCTGCAGGGCAATCAAGGCGATGATAGCCCGCCGGGTGGGGTCCGCGATGGCGTGGAAAATATCTCTGCGCATAGGGTCGAGACCGGAGTATGAAACCGATTGGTTGCAAATATAGGCGCAACCAATCGGTTTCGCAGTAAGGCCTGCATTAACGGGTTTTCAACTCGTCACTTTTTCCAGTCGTCGGTTTAAGAAATGTGACAAGCCTGAAAAGACCCGATTCGGGGCGTGGTGGAGACATGGCACAAAAGCTGGGGCTCAGCGGCCTGCTGGGGCCGTGCGCCGGACCCTAAGCACTGCCTTCGGGGGGCAAGGAGCGGTGGAAATGCAGGTGCAGCAGCGTTGCGATCTTCGCGCGGTTCAGGGGCTTGCTGACGAGGCCCGCAACCGGCAGCTCGTCCAGGCGCCCCAGGTCGTGGGAGGCCATCGACGTAGTGAGCATCACAATCTTGGTGGCGGCCTGTTGCGCCGGCGGCAGGCACCGGTACGCCTCTAGAAACGCGATACCGCCCATGCCGGGCATGTTCACGTCGAGCAGCAGCAGCGCGGGCATATAGGGCGGGAGTTGAGTGAGCAATGCGATGGCCTCTTCCCCGCTGTGGACTACTTGCACGCGGTCGGTAACGTTCAGCTTTCGGAGCAAGTGCTCGTTGAGAAAGTTGGTGGTCTCGTCGTCATCGACGAGCAGAACGTGGGCTAATTTTTCCATGTACGTGTGTAAGCAGGGGCGCTAAGCGCGGGGCAGGGTAACAGTAAACGTAGAGCCCACGCCCAGCGCGCTCTGCACGGCAATGGTACCGCCCGCGTTTTCAATGGTGCGCTTAATCAGGTAGAGGCCCACGCCCGAGCCCTCAACGTGGGTGTGCAGGCGGCGAAACATGCCGAACAGCCGGGCCTGCTGGGCGGCGTCGAGGCCTAGGCCGTTGTCCTGCACGGCCAGCACCAGGTGCGTGGCGGTGCCGTGGGCGCGCACGTGCACCACGGGCGTTCGGTCCGGGGCGCGGTACTTGACGGCGTTGCTGAGCAGGTTGAAGAGTACGCTGCGCAGGCTCTTGGTCGAGAAGCGCACGGCGGGACTTTCCGCCACGTCCAGCACCAGCTCGGCGCAGGTGCTTTCCAGCAGCGGGAGCAAGTCTAGGCGCACATCGTCAAGCAGGGCGGCCAGGTGGACGGTTTCCGGCGGCGGCCCCAGTTCGTCCGACAGGTGGGCGATGTCGGTGAGGTGGCCTACCGTTTGTTGGAAGCGGGTGATGGCCCCCTCCATCATGCCCACCAGGCGCGGCACCATCGGCTCCTGGGCTTCGGAGGGTAGGTACTCGCGCAGGGCACTGAGCAGGCCCTCGATGTTGGCAATGGGCGCTTTTAAGTCGTGTGAGGCGGCGTAGACGAACGTGTCCAGGTCCGTGTTGGTGCGCGTGAGCTGGCGGTTGCTTTCGTACAGCTCCTCGTTGGTGACGGTCAATTTCGCGTTGATAGCGGCCAGTTCCTCGTTGAGGGCTTGCACCTGCTCCTGCCCGACCTCGACCTGCTGG
Source organism: Hymenobacter ginkgonis (assembly GCF_009755225.1). GTDB lineage: Bacteria > Bacteroidota > Bacteroidia > Cytophagales > Hymenobacteraceae > Hymenobacter > Hymenobacter ginkgonis. The sequence goes on along the minus strand of NZ_WQKZ01000013.1, from coordinate 34,732 downwards.
CGCGCGACTACCCGATCGGTCACTTCTAAGATGAAGGCCAGGATGCCGACTACCTGTTGGCGCTCGTCGAAGAGGGGCTGGTAAACGAAATCGATATAATACTGGCGGGGCTGGCCAAGCGAATTGTCGTAGAGCTGGACCGGCGTATCGGTACCCACCACGAGCTCCCCAGTGCGGTACACCTGGTCGAGCAGGGCCACAAAGCCCTGCTCAACTGCCTCGGGAAACGCCTGGGTCACTGAGACACCGAGCGTAGCGCGGTGACCCGACAGCTCCTGGTAAAAGTCGTTGAAGAAGCTAAAATGATGTGCGGGGCCGCTGAGCGTGGCCAGGGCGGCCGGCACCTGCCCCAGGATGCGGTGCAGGAGCTGTTGCTGTTCGGCCAGCTCGCGGGTGCGCGCCTGCACCCGGGCTTCCAACTCCGCATTAAGGTGCTCGACCTGCTGGCGCGCCAGGACCTGGTCGGTCACCTCCACGGACACGTTGAGCACGCCGACTAGCTGGTCTTGGGCGTCGTAGAGGGGCTGGTAGACGAAGTCGTAGTAGCTGGTGTGGGGCTGGCCATCGCGCAACAGCACGGCGGGAACTTCCTTCCCGGTTACGGGCACCTGCGTGCGCAGCACCTGCCGCAGCAAGTCGTCGAAGCCTTGGCCTTGCAGCTCGGGAACTCCCTCCAGCAGCGGCCGGCCCACGACTTGCGCGGGGGCGTACCCCCAGAGCGCCGTTATCACCGCGTTCGCCGACGCGACGCACAGGTCCTCCCCCTGAAACAACGCGATGGCGACCGGGGCCTGCGCAATGAGGGCCTGCAAGAGCGCGCGCTCGCGCTCGGTGGCGGCCTGCGCGGCTGCCAGCTGCTGGGTACGCTCCTGCACGCGGGCTTCCAGCTCGGCATTGAGTTGCTCTACGTGCCGGCGGGCCCGCACCTGCTCCGTGGTATCGGTAATGACGGCTATCACGCCGCTGATGCGGCCGTCGGCCTCGCGCAGCGGTTGGTGAACGAAGCTAACAAAAATCTCTTCCCGCACCCCGTGGCGCGTGAAGCTGGCGGGCGCATCGATGCCCACGTAGGGCTGGCCGGTGGCCATCACGCCCCGGAGTATCTGCTCGAAACCCTGGCCCGCCACCTCGGGCAACAGCTCAAAGAGCCCCTTGCCGAGCGCCTGCTCCCGCGTTTTGTCCCAAATAGCGAGCTGCAATTCGTTGGCCTGCTCAATCACGTGCTGGGGCCCTCGAAAGACGGCGATGGCCACCGGGGCCTGCTCGAGAATGCGTTGCAGCTCCGCTTGTTGGGCGACCAGTTGCTGCGTGCGCTCCTGCACGCGCGCTTCTAACGCCCCATTCAGCTGCTCGAGCTGCCGGCGGGCCACTACCTGCTCGGTGACTTCAATGGCCGAGGTGATAACGCCGGTGCGCTGCCCCTGGCCGTTGTAGCTCGGCTGGTAGGCGATATTAAAATACCCCTGGTACGGCTGCTCGGCGCGGTGAATCGTGACGACCTGTTCCTGCAAATAGTACGGCTCCCCCGTGCGAAAAACGGTGTCGAGCACGGCTTCGAACCCCTGGCCGCCCAGGTCGGGCAAGGCCGTAAAGTGGGGCCGGCCCACCACCTGGGGCAGGGAACGGCCCCACATCTGTGCCATGCGGGTATTGGCAAACTCGATGACGTGCGCGGGACCTTGCAGCAAGGAAATGGCCACGGGCGCTTGCTCCAACACGGCGCGTAACTCTGCTTGCTGGGCTTCGGCCTCCGCCCGGGCCGCTTGCTCACGGGCCTGACTGGCTAGTAAGGCCTCTTCTACGTGGCGGCGGCGCTCGTCGCCGGTGTCGGCGAAGACAACTAAAAGTCCTTCGCCCAGGCGCTGGGCCGTGACGCGGAAGTAGCTGTCGAAGCCATCGGCGGCGTACTGAAACCGGAACTGCTGGGGCGCCGGGCCCCGCCAACTGCGCTGGTGGAAGTCCCAGGCCCCGCTGGCGTCGGTAGCGGGGAACTGCTGGCGGTAGGTGGTGTCGGGCTGGGCGGGCAGCCGGGTCAGGCGCTGGGCGGCCGGGTTGAGGTAGGCCAGCGCCAGGTCCGTGAGCGTGCCGGTGACATCGACCACCGGGGTGTAGTAAATAACCCCCATCGGCAGCAAGTCCAGCAGGGTAGCCAGTAACGCGGGGTCCGCCGGCAGACCTGCCGGGAGGGAAACGAGAGAAGCTGCCATTAACACTGGGTAGCGATACGCCACGAAGGTAGCGGGCCGGGCAGGGGTTTCTCCGCTGCGCGGAGGGGGCAGACCTGCGCGCAAGTTGTTTAGGCTCCTTTACTTATCCTTCTCAGGAGAAAAACGCTCTGGCCAAGGAAGCATAACTAGCTGGTAGGTTTATAAAAAACGGCCATTAGTAGCGCTTATCATATTTAATCGAAGGCACCAGCAATTAATGTCATAAGGTGGGCCGGATCGCCCACGCTACCCTAAGTAGGTGCAGCAAAAACGTTACTCACAGAACGGGTTGTCCGAGAACGCGGATTATGTTCAGTGGCCTTTCGGCGAAGGGCGCCCGCCCGCGCTAGTTGCCCGCTATCTGTTACTATTGCACTTAACTGGTTCTACCTACCTTCCGCCGCTACGACTATGGGACGTCTCCTGCGCCACCTCACGCACTGGTTGATCGCCCTGGCCAAAGGGCTTGCCCTCAGTATGGGGATCGCTAATCCGTAGCCAGGCTTCCCCCGCCACCGCAGCAGCTACGTTCCTCACCCGTTCGCCGCTTCCGCAAGCCAGGCGCCCCGGTGGCCCCTCGGTGGTCGCGTGTCAGCTGGCGGGCAGCAGTACGGCCGTGGAATAGGGCGCCAGGACGCGCCAGCCCAGGCGCTTGTAGAGGGGGCACCCGGCTTCGGTGGCCACGAGTAAGCGCTCGGCAATGCCGGCCTCTGCCACGACCGCTTCCAGGGTCCCCATGAGGTAGGTGGCCAGGCCCTGTCGGCGATGGGCTGGCTGGGTTTCGAGGCGGTCAACGACGGCCGTTCCCTGGTGCAAGACCACACGCCCGCTTGCGGCTACCTGACCGGTGGCATCGAGTACGCGGTGCACCGCCGCGCCATGCTCGGTGGCAACCTGCACCACGTAGCCTGGGGGCAGGGGCACGGACGGGGCCAGGACCGCAGGAGCACTCATCAGGTAGCGGGGCTGGTCGAGGTGCCAGCCCGGGGGCAGTAGGCGCTGCAACTGGGCCGGCTCGACAGCAGCCTTGACATAGGTGTAGGGGGCGTGGCGGCGCGCCATACAGGCTTGCAGGGCTTCGGCAGCCTCCCCAAAGACATAGCGCCGTACCTGCGCGGGCCAGCCAACCTCAACAACGAAGCCACCTCCAACTAATTGAGGCAGTGGTAGGCCGCGCGCCAGGCTCCAGCCCGTCAACCAGCGCCCGAGCAGCGGTAAGTCAAGTAGCATACTAGCAAACGGTTACACCCGGTAAGGGAGTGCCCGCGCTCCCCAAGTAAAAGGGCAATAGAGGCTCTAAATTCACTAGTTTATAATAGTATAAGGGCTGTGAATTACACGGAATACTATTTTATACTAGTTTGATTCGTAGCTAGTTAGCCGCCCAAATAGCGGGAAATGTACTCTTCAAGAGCGTCATTGTCGCCGCCGCTACATTCTCTCCCGGCTTGGCCTTCGTTTCGAAGTCGCGTAATACCGGATAAGTCTCTTTCAGCAGTTTGGTGAGCGGCTCCTCCCCTACTACTACCTCTAGCACTTTCTTGATTTGAGCCTGCGTCAGCTTAAGTTTGGTCAAACGAGTACTTATTTTCTGCTGCAATGGTGTCAGCTGCTGTTTTGGCAATTCTAAAACTGCAGCTTCTATTGGAAGGGCAAGTTGCTTTGCATTGGTCTTTTTACTGATATTAAATGTAATATCAGTAACGGCTCTCCCTCGCTGCCGACGCTCGGTGTAAGTAATATCGAAACTCAACTCATTTAGTTCTGCCATTGAAGGCTTGAGCACCTTTGTTCTAAACTCCGAGTAACGAGTAAATTGACTATTGGGCGTGGTTAGTTCACGCAATTCATCTACGCTGACAGTATGTGGGCTCTTAAACTGCCAAGAACGCATAAGCCAGTAGAGCTTGTGGGTATTGTTGCTCTTGATAGCAAGTAGCTCGTCCACATCGGCCGTTGTGAAGTTACCCACTAGGTTGACCAAATACGGAATAACAGCCTTACCAAAAGTAGCTACAAGGAGTTTGGTATCAGAATCATAGCGCATTGAATCACATAGTGATACCAAGTGCACGTTCTCTTGATTCAGCTCTGGTATCTGAATCGTTGCACTCATCATACGCCGCATAGCCGTTTCCAACAACTGATGCTGTTTACCCCCGAAGCTCGGGAATAAGTCTTCCAACGGAATGACTGCAGTAGGGGCCTCTACATCGCTTCTACTAACGCAGCGCAGCATTAGTGCAAATATTTTGGCTTCCAATAGTGTAGTAGTAGTCGGGGTCTCAACAAGCGTATTATGTTGGGCTACAAGCTTAGTACGCTGTGCTTTTGCTACTATCTCTTCATGGTCAACAGGTAGCAGTGGCAATTTGTCCGTCTTAGCTGGTGCAGTGGGCAGCGATATAGTCGCTTGCTCTACCGCCTGCGCGGCTTCAAGCTGTGAGGCAAACGTACCCAGGTTGATGGTGCGACCATCGCGAATGGTACGCGCTTTCCATTTTCCCTTTGACTTGTCGAAGCTGACGCCCTTGATAGATGGGGACTGCATGGAACCTAATGAGTTAGTAGTAGCGAAGCTAGCCGTAAAATATGATTTGCTTACTGGTGAATTGTCCCGGATGTACTTCCGGCGCTTTTGGGACAGTCCTATGTACTTCCGGCGCTGTCCCAATGTATTTTCCGCGCTTTTCGGGCTGTCTCAGATGTACTTTGCGAGCGTCCCAATGTACTTCTCGCGCTTTTCGTCGAAATAAAATATTGGTAAACAACAAGTTATGCCGCCTCTAATTTTAAATAATATTAAAACTTAATAAAAGGAATGAGCTTCTCATTTTTTGAGGTTGTTTTTTGAATCTTTAGAAGGTAGTCCCCGATTATCACCCAACGCTGAGGCTTCGCGCACTAGGGGCGGATTCGTGTATGTACATCAATAACCTGCATCAAAGTTTGAGCACTTGTCAACTCACCACCATTTTTAAAAGAAGTATGAGAAGGAAGACTCAAGCACTGACGGTAGTTCTATGTTCGGACGTAAATTTACCCCCACAAATAGGTTCGATTGCAAATCTAATAACACAACTAGTAATAGGGCTGATTTCAGTTCTATTTGTTGTGGATAAAACCTTCAAATACAAGCAGAAAATGAATGTTATTACTTTTGCAAATAGGAAGGGAGGAGTTGCGAAGACAACTTCTGCCTGGGCAGTGGGAGAGTGTTTAGCTCATGCAGGTAACAAGGTGTTACTAGTTGACTGTGACCCGCAGATGAATTTGACGCAATGTTTGCCTGAAGTAGACCTTACGAAAAGTTTAACACAGGTTATCGATGGGCTTGGAGCTAGCTTAGTTGATGTAATGCAGCCTATAAGAGAGAATCTCTGGTTGGTACCGGCTGCCCCTACATTAGCCGCCGCTGAGAAGGTATTGGGAGCCGATGCTATGTATGCGCTAGTGCTGCGCAACGCCATGGAAGGATTAGCTGACCGGGTAGATTATTTGATATTCGATACCAACCCTTCTCCGAACTCTCCACTTGCATTAGCAGCTATCACGGCAGCTGACCGGGTATTCATTCCTACCTCTCCAGAGTTTTTTGCCTTCAACGGATTGCAAAGCCTACTAGAATTAGTCGAGCGAATTAAGAAAAATTTTGCGCCTAGCCTGCGAGTTGGTGGCCTTTTTTTGACGAAGTATGCAGCTAGCTACCGCCGTAGCCTGCACCATCAATTCGTTGAAACGATGCACGAACACCCCAACCTAGGTCAGTTACTCATGACTACTACCATTCGAGAGAACGTAGCGGTAGCCGAGGCCCAGGTGCAGCGCCAGTCTTTATACGAATGGGCTCCTACCTGCGCTGCCCTTCAAGACTATGAATCCTTGACCGCCGAAATTGTCGCCACACTATGAGCAAGCAGAAAATCTCACTGGCCCATTTAGCCAAACCTACTGAGTCTGTTGATGAGTTGCTACTAGGGCCCATGCGCCCAACGCCAGCATCTGTATCTATACCGGAAGCGCCTAAGGATGAAGAAGACACTCAGAAATCATTTACGCTTAGGCTCTACGCTAGCATGCTTCATGAACTGCAGGCTATCAAAGAAGCTCAGCCTCGGAGAAAGCCAAAATCAATTCACAGCTTTATTATAGAAGCTATTGAAGAGAAAATTAAGAAAGAACGCCGAAAATCATCTGCTAAATAGTTCTACTAACCGAACTAATTATAGTCTCAGTAATAGAGCTAAAATCAGAACTGTTTTTGACTCCAATTTCAGCTTTATTTCAAGAAGTAAATTATTATTTTACAGTATTTTATCTGTGATAAACTATTGGTAATGGAGTAATTTTTACTCCAAAAAAAGGCCCCATAAGACATGTATTTTATGGGGCCTTTAAGATAGGTTTTCCGAATGTCTCTTGGCATCCAGCGAAGGAGCCTTTTCTGGAGGGGTAGTGGTCGTTCGAAAGACAATTGCTTCTAGGAGATTAACGGTGGGTAAAGTGTGAAATGATGTTTCCGAAAAAAGTTGAGAGCTAGGCCTTGCGTAAAGGTGAATTGCCGCAGTTGCACGCCCTGAGTTCCAAAGAGCCGCAGCACTGTTCGGTTGCCGGAGTGTTCGACTAAAATATGAGACGAGAATAACACGCAAATTTCCGCTTGGAAGGTGCTGGGGTTCTCCTGAATCCAGGCATAGGACCACGCTGGCAGTTCCGCGCTACGGTCAATGTAAAAGCTCGTCCCTGCTGTGGCCACCTCAAACCAAACTGCGAGGTGCATGGGCGTGGGATTTGCTAGAACAAAGCGTTGGTAGTAGGGCTGGCTAACTTCCCTATCCAAGGCAAATACTTGTTCGTCGGCTAACTGGTGCCCTCCAAGAGTGCGCAAAGCTGCATCCAGCAGGCTAAGCGTATGAGTAATGGGTGGATCAAGGGTCATAGAACAGAATAACGAAACTAAATTCGTTGACTGTAGCAGTTGTTATTCCGAACCGCTAGTTCGGGTCCAAAAGACGCACTTTTAGAGGGTTCAGAAAGTGCCTCGCCGATGTGTTGGCTCAGAAATTCGATAGCAAGTGCGTTTCTGGCGCGTGGTGGGGGTTTGGGAAGCCGAAAAAGGATGCGTCCGTAAGGTGCACCTTCTTGCGGCCTGTACTTGCGCATAGGGCAAACAAGCAAGCGGGCTGCGTAAGTTATCTGCCCTCTTTGTTCGTTTCTACCACAGGCTGGTAGCTACTCGGCGGACTACCTAGCTCAGGGGAGCAGCCGGCTAGCGCGAACTCCCTACCACGTAAGTCAGGGCTACTTGGAAGGCCCGATTCTGATAAGTTGGTGCGGGAGTAGAACCCTGATTGAGCGCATAGGTAGCATTTAAGTTGCGCAAGCCCACGCTGTAGCTGAGTTGGAGCAGCGTACTGCCCAGGCGATAGCCTGCCCCTCCTTGTAGTCCTGCATCCAGGCGTTGGGAATACACCCGCGTGTCAGTGGGGTCAGTAGTGGCGTACCGGTCGCTAAATTCTACCTTCCCCTGACCTTGTTCGTACAGGGCGGTACCATTGGCCGTGCGCACCGTCGAGTAGTCGTAGGTTCCCCCGAGGAGCACGCCTACGTAAGGGCCCGCAAATACCTGCGCGCCGCTGCCCGTCGCTCGCTGGGTGTACGCTACACTTACCGGTAGAATGAGATACGACAGGCGGGCGTGCGTCTGGTTGGTATACGAGGAATTGCCCCCCAAGAAAGAGCTAACCGTTCGGTTTAGGGTAAACCCCTTTTGCGAGTAGAGCAGCGCGGGCTGCACGCTCACGTGACCGCGGCTGATGAGCGCGCGTAGCCCGGCCTCTAGGCCGCTTCGAGAGGCCGTGGTAGCACCTGCCGCATACCGCGATTCTTGGTACGCAGCGGTAGCCAGATTATAGCCGACGGTGGGGCCTAGCGAAAAAGTAGTTTGGGCGTGGGCAGTAGCGGCCAGCAGGCAGAGAGTGCTTAGTGGCAGAACGGGAGGCAGGAAAGCGCGCATAGTAAACAGGCAAAAAGGAAGAGGAAATAACTGCGAGCTTACCAAGCCACGCCGCGACTTAACTAGCGAAAGGGGAGTGCCAGGGCCACCTAGAGGAGCCACTGCGGGTGCAGCAGGTGGCTGCCGGGCGCCGGGCTGTCTGGCGCGGTGTGCCAGGCGACCCCTAGCACCAGCGAATTCAGGGGGATGTTGAACAGAATGACCAGGTGCGGCGCGAGCCCGGCTAGTAATATGAGCAAGAAGACGACGCAAACCTAGGGTATCAGCCCAACCGTCAGCAAGCACAAAAGCACCCTGAGCAGATGTTACTTGGCATTGCTTTTTGACAGTAATGTACTCTATTTGAATAGGATATATCCAAATGAAAGGACTTTACAATTAGGGACTGCGGAGCTGACTAAGCGGAAAGCAGCCTCCGTGTGCGGCGCAACCACCGCCCAGCCACCGCCCAGCCACTGACCTATCCTACCTCTTAGCCGTTTTGCGCGAGGTCACCCAGCAGAGGGTAGGCTCAACAAGGTGCACCTTTCGGACCCTCGTTACTTTCTCGCCTAGATAGCACCTTCTTCGAGCGGTACATCGGCTGCAGGGTTCACGCACGCCTGGCAAGTGGCAGTAAGCGCCTGTCAAAATGCCTGCTTTGCAGTACATTGCCCGCATGAAACAGCACTATTCTGCGCCCCCGCTCGTGTGTCGTCTCTGCCTGCTGCTGCTGGGCCTGCTGGCGGCGCAGTCGCTGCCCGCCCAAACCCCGGCCCCAGACGCCGGGCGCCGGCTTTCGCTCGCTGATACGACGCGGGTGCGGCAGCTGCAGGCGCAGGCCAACAAGCGCTCGCCTGAGTCGCCCCAGGCGCTGGCCCTGGCCCAGCAAGCCCTGGCCCTGGCCCGGCAGCTGCACGACGCGCGGGGGGAGGCCGCCGCTCAGCTCAAGCTCGCCTACTTCTACCGGCTGCGGACGCAGTACGGACTGGGGCGGCAGGCGGCCCAGCAAGCCCAACAGCTCTTTGCCCGCCTGGGCAACAAAGGCCAGGAGGCCAAGAGCTACATGCAGCTGAGTACGATAGAAGATTTACAGGGTAACCCCGTGCCCGCCCTGACGCTGGGTCTGCGGGGCCTGCGCCTGGCCGAGCAGGCCGGCGACCCCCAGATTTTGTGCCGCCTGCAGGCTACGCTCGGCACCCTCTACACGAACCTGGAAGACTACCCCGCGGCCCTCGCCCTGTCGCGGGCGGCGCTACAAAGCGCGCAGCAGGTCCACGATTCGGTGATGATAGGGGCAACGTTGGGTAATATCGGCAACAACTACGCGGGGCAAAAGCAGTGGCCGCAGGCGTTGCGCTACTACCAGCAAGCCCAAGCGATACATCGCCAGCTGCACGATGAGGTCAATAAAGACGTGCAAGGAGTGAACATCGCCGACGTGTACCGGCAGCAAGGGCGCTACGCGCTGGCCCGCGCCACGGCCCGGCGGGTCTACGCCAGCATCGTGGCCAGGCACAGTACCCGCGAACTACCCATTATCCAGGTGACCCTGGCGGATGTGTACGACAAGCTCGGCCAGCCCGACAGCGCCCTGGCCCTGGCCCGGCCCAGCTTTGCCCTCGCCCAGCAACTCGGCGATAAGCTTACCCTGCGCGATGCCAGTGACCTGCTGGCCCGGCTCTACGCCCGGCGTGGCGAATACGCGGCGGCCTATCGCTACAAAGGGCTGTACGCCGCCTACAAAGACACGCTCACCGGCGAAGCCACCCAGCGTAAAACCGCTACCCTGCGCTACGGCTACGAGCTGGAGAAAAAGCAGAGCCAGATTGCGCTGCTCACCAAGAGCCGCCAGCTGCAAGAACAGCAAAGCGCCCGCCAGCGCCAGCAAGTGTACCTGCTGCTGGCCGGCCTGCTGGGCGTGGCCGTGGCGGCGGGCCTGTTCTGGCGCAACGCGGTGCTGCGCCAGCGCGCCAACCTGCACCTAGGGGCCAAGAACGCGGAAATTGCCCGCCAGCGTGACGCGCTGGACCAGGCCCTGCTCACGCTGCAAGCCACCCAGGGCCAGCTCATTCAGAAGGAGAAGATGGCCAGCCTCGGCGAACTCACCGCCGGCATCGCCCACGAAATCCAGAACCCGTTGAACTTCGTCAACAACTTCGCCGACGTCAGCCAAGAACTGGTGCAAGAGCTGGCCGAGGCGGGCGCCCGCCCCACGCGCGACCAGGGCCTGGAGGCCGATTTGCTGGGCGACCTGAACCAGAACCTGCAGAAAATAAGCCAGCACGGGCAGCGGGCGAGCCGCATTGTGCGCGGCATGCTCGAGCACTCGCGCCAGGGCAGCGCTGAGCGCCGGCCCACGCCCCTTAACGCCCTGGTCCAGGAGTACCTGGCCCTAGCCTACCAAGCCCTGCGTACCAAAGACCCATCGTTTACTGCCGAGCTAGTCACCGACCTAGCCCCCGACTTGCCCAAGGTCGAGGCCGCGCCCACCGAGTTGGGCCGGGTATTGCTCAATCTCTGCCACAACGCCTTCTACGCCGTGCAGCAGCGCCAGTTGGCCGGCGAGGCGAGCTACGTGCCCACCGTCAGCGTACGCACCCGGCAGGCGGGCCAGCACGTCGAGGTGCAGGTCCAGGACAACGGCACAGGCATGAGTGCCGAGGTGCAAGCCAAGGTGTTCCAGCCCTTCTTCACCACCAAGCCCGCCGGCGAGGGTACGGGCCTCGGGCTCTCGCTGAGCTACGACCTCATCACCCAGGGCCACGGCGGTACGCTCACCGTGACCAGCGAGTCCGGTCAGGGCAGCACCTTCACCATTAGGTTGCCCTTGGGCGAGGCGTCACCACGGGCACTAGCGTGAAGCGCGCTAGTACTTGGCTAAAAGCTAGAAAATGATTGGTTTGTGCTACAAGCCTCTTCTAGCTTTTGTCCAAGCACATAATTAGTGCTTATAAGCGTCCTCTCGGAATCATGACAAGGTATCATGCGGTTGAGCAGTTGGTTAGCAATAGTCACATTCCTTTGTTAACCGTTACAGGTGAAGAGGTATCCCGCACCCGGAGCACGATACCGCTAGGAAGGCAAGCACCACAGGGCGAGCAAGGGCTTTAGGCAGCAAGTAGGTCTGTTAACCAGGGACCAAAGCGGCTACTGGGCGGCCAAGACGGTTTCCCATACGGCGGCGGACGTCATGGCTAAGGTCGCTTCGCTTAGCTTCTCATAGGTATCGGTAGGCTGATGATAATGCTTGAAAAGAGGGGCTTGCGCTAAGATCTCGCGCAGTACCGACAGGTCTGCTTGCTGCGCAAGGGCCTGAAAATAGTGCTGCGCGACAGTTATATCCTGGTCCGTAATGCACGTGATGGTAAAGGCATCCCGCAGCCCAGCGCTAAGAAAAGGCATATGGTCGGCAGTATTGGTCACCAGCTGGCCAAACCGGTTGGTACTGACGTCTTGACGCCGGGCAACCGCTTCGAACGTGTTAATGAGCGCGCCACGATGCGCAGTAGCCACGGGCCACAAAGCCAGTTTATTGCCCATGCCGACCAATTCTAGGTTGAGCAAGCCGGCTAAGTTCCCGGTACCGTATTGTTCAACGTAAGCGCGCGACCCTTTCAACCCTGTCTCCTCTTCATCGAAAAAGAATACCCGCAAGCCAGCTTTGCTGCTGGCTTCTTGATGCTTGCGCACAATATCGAGGCAAACGGCAATGGCTGAGCCATTGTCATTGGCGCCGGCCGAAATGGGCACCCGGTCGAAGTGAGAGCTTACGCCGATTTTGCCTTCGGCCCGGCCTAAATCGACCACCAAGTTGGTGCCACTAGCATAGCGCTGCTCAACGTAGCGGACGCCCAGCGCGTCGAGGTGTTCGCTAATCAGCGCTCGGCGCATGGCATTGGGCTGGCCATCGAGTACATTGACGATTTCTCGAAGCTTCATATAAGGAAAGAATTACTCACCTATTTCTGGCGTCCGGCAAGGAGCTGCCGGACGAAAGTAGGTCATTACCCAGCTTTGATTTAGCGCGTGTTTAGAACCGAAGAGAAGCACTGTTAACCTTTTCAGCAGGCGGAAGGCAATGGTAGTACTGTTCGCGAAAGACTTGTTTAACTAAGCTAGAGGACCTTTTACGTGTGGTCAACGACCCCCACTAGAATGTAAAAAGCCCTTTACAGTAAAGAGCGTAACGGCTGAACCGAGCGATTCAATAACGGCTTGTTTGGTGTCCTTTCAGATGTATCTAGCACTCAGGTTACCTACAAGGACCCTGTGAGATACCGCAAGAAAATTAGCAAGAATGATAGGGAGTACTGTACTTCTCTGAGCATAGCAGATTTTCTGCAGGGAAGCAGCTTCAACCTACCTAATGAAAGTGGATTCGCTGCTTCCCTAAAGGTGAGCAAATGTGAGTTGCTGGTTCGTTAAATTAATCTGCACGTAATCAATCGGAAGGCTAACTGTGTGCTTAAGGTAGCTGAGATACTGGTGAGCTGCCTGAGAAAGGGGGTGAGCCGTTGCAATGACTAATTTGCTTGCTAGGGGAACGCCGGTAGTCGCCCAGTAAGCGTATTCTAACAACTGCCCCAGCGCCTCGCGGATGCAGCCGTCCAAGGTAGAGAGGGCCTTGATTTCGAAGAAGGTGATGTTGCCCTCAATATCCCGGGCTTTTATATCTACTTCGTTGGAATACTTGCTGGAGTTTGGATAAGTAATAGAATTGCTCCGGGTCACTTCCGAATAACCGTGAGCAGCCAGTAACTCTTGTAAAGCGTTGCTTAGGCGCTTATGCCCATCATTGGCTTCCACTTCGCGGGGAGGAGAGACAACGGGTGTTTTTCCTTCGAGGATGAATTCCGATATGCCCGCTCCTAATAGCGCCATGCTTGGTTTGCTTGGATCTGGACAGCCCGCCGCGGCCCAGATGCGGCGTAAGTCTTCCTCGTGTTGCGCGATAAAGGCAACCGTCTCTGTGATTAAACGAGGCCAATCATAGGCATGCAGCTCGTCGGCGCCGATTCGGCGCCATTGAGTCGCTAGGGGCAGACTGAACAACAATTCTTCGCCTCCAGCGCGGTGCGGCGCAGGAAAGGGGGGTTGCGTTCTATGGACATCCAACTTTAAAATCAGGGCGGGCTCCGCAGGAAAAATACCTTGGGCTGCGTAGTTTCGGGCCCGGAGTGTATTGCCAGAATCAACACCTAAGGTGATATAAAAGCCCTTGTCGACGTAATCAGTCAAGAAAAAACGTCCCCACGAGTAAAGACGAAAGTAGTGCCGCTGCTCCCATTGCTCCCGGGTCACATGCTGGTATCGGCTGGGTGGCAATCGGCTTGCTACTTGTTGGGTCCAATACCTAGTTTTGGTAAAAATGCTTGCTTTTAGGTGACGCGCAAAGGCTTGGTCATGCTCATTGTGGCTATCATAGCGCTGCGTTGTACGCACGCGCTGGTGAAAAGCCAGCAAGTCGGCGGATTGAAAGAAGGAAGGCTCTGAAAGCATATAGGAAAGGGCTGGCTTGACAGGTAAAAACTTTGCTAGCAATGATTTATTCAGCCAGACTTGAGTTATCAACGTTTCTTAGTCGCTGCCGCCATACTCGCCCGAGCGCCTCGGCGACCGGCTGAAACTCTTCGGCCTTGAACTCGTCAGATTTGGCGTTGTTGCACCAATAACAGCACAGGGCCAGGTTACCGGCTGCATAGCCTAGGCGGGGTTCTCGACAATCAATCTCGAACGTAGAGCCCCGAGTCCGCAGCCGCTTGGTTTGCACTTGTCCTGCGCGGATGAGGCGTTGGAATTGTCCTGCTGTGATGCCACAGTACACACAGCAGAGTTCAGTTTCTAAGGGGAACAACGCGCGAAAGTCATCCTCGGAAATGCAATGCTGCTTGTGAGCCTGCTGAAATGCTTGCAATCCCTGGACCTTATGTTTCCCCCACCAATCTTGGATGGCCTGATCGAGGGCTCCGACGGTGCTAGTTGCGCTAAAAGCAGCGCTGAGACGCTTGGCTTGATGCGAACGAAGGTAGTAGTCCCATTCTAATGGTTCGAGCTGGAACATCGCATATGCCTGCGGGGTAGCATTCGCTAAGTCTTGGGTGGGCGAACGCAGAAAATGGGCCGTGAGAAACAGGTCCAGGTGACGATCAAAACTGCGCTTAACTACCTCCTTGTAACGTTTCGTAACCTCAGCTGCGGTCATGGGAAGGCGGGTACATTCGGCCCGCCCTTCTATGCAAGAGAAGGTATGGCTCGAACTAAATAGAGTATGGTGTTTAGATGGGACCTAGTTTGTCGCCACTTTTTGAGGAGGAAGTTGCGCAAGCTGCTGGCGAAAAAAGCGTTCCGTTTCGGGGTCCGTGAAGTACACGTAGCAGCCCAGCATGCCCCGGGTGAAGAGGGTGCGGTACGTGTTTTTGATGATGCTGTCGAGCAAGGCCGCCGTTTCCTGCGGGTGAGTCTTACTCATTTTCTTGTGCCCCAGCACCGTCTTGTCTGAGGTAGCGCGTTTGGTGGCGTCGGTGACCACTTGTCCGTTGCGCACGACCAAGTCGGGGCCGACGATCACGCCCACGTAGTCAACTTCCAACCCTTGGCAGGTGTGGATGCAGCCAATTTCCCGAACGGACTCGGGGTTCATGATCCACAAGCCGCCGTCTTGGGTCAGGTTCCAGCGGATGGCGAAATCGTGCTCCGGGAGCACCACGTCGTATACCCCCTCCACGATTTTGTTCTTGTTGGGCCATGTCCAGCAGTACCCGGCCACCAACCGCGCTTTGTTTCGTTCCCGATTCTTCTCCTCGATGATGTCTCGTAATTCGTGCGGGTTGCTCACGACCTGGAAGTCAAAGCCGAGTGGTTCGGGCGTATACGCTTCCCGAGTAGCGATGTTCAGGGTTTCGTCCAGCCAATTCAGGTACGACTCCGAGCCGTTGCAGCGGAATTGCGACGTGAGGCACAGCTCTTGCACTTCTGCTCCCGCCACGGCCGCCCACTTTAGGATCTCGGCTTTGCTACCGATGTCTTTCAGCGTCACGCGCTGCTTCTCGTCGAGAAAAAAGACCGTGACCTTGGCCGCGTCAATGAGCTCCTTGACCTGATTGAACCCGTAATTGCTGTAGAGGCCAGATTTCTCGTTCAACCGGTGGCTTTCATCCACTACTAAGGCGTCGAAGACCGTAGTTTCGGTGTTGTAGAAGGACCCGGAACCAGTAAACATGTTGGCGATCCGGCCTTTCGTCAGGTTGCCACTGAGTTTGAAGGCAAACACATCCCGCGGCGCGGCGTTCTTGGTGACGTAGCGCACCACTTTTTGCTGCTGGGTTAAAGCCACCAGCAGGTTGATGGCTACCAGCGATTTGCCGGAGCCGGGGCCGCCTTCTACGATCAAGACCTTTTTCCGGTCTTCCGTGCTCTCCCGAATCAGTTGCAGCGCGTTTTCAAACACGACCTTCTGGTCGTCCACCAACACGAATTCGCGGTTGCCGCCCAGCATCGACGCGAGGCTATCCGCCAAGCTTTTACTAGGTCGAAGCTTTCCCGCGTCAATGCGTTGCATAATGCCCGTATGATCCCCCCGCTGGATGCGCTGCTTGATGAAGTCTTGGAACTTCACGGCATCGTTTTTAAAGAAGATGGGCGCCCGCGTCACATAGTCGGCATAGGCTGCGCCGGTCAGCACGTCGTCTGGCTCATAGTTGTGCAGGTAGGCACAGGGGTGGAGCGCGATGTTTTCCTCTTGGACGGTGAGGTTAAAGTCCTCCAGTAAGGCGGCATAGGACCAGGCCTGGTACGAGGGGTGCGTGACCTCCTGCTCGCCATGCTGAAAGCGAGTGCGCACTAGCGCATCTTTGGCGGTAGCCGCAGCTTGTTGCCACTGCTTGAGCTCGACGATGATGACCTGCTCGACGCCTAGTTCGTTTTGCCCCGTGATCACGAAATCAATCAGCTTGCCACTGTGCGGCACTTTGTATTCAATGCAGATGCCGCAGTCGGCGGGGATGTCGGGATCGCTCAGCAACAGGGCCATGGCCTGCAAGGAATGCTTCCACGCTCGTTGTTGTGGCTTGCCGACCCCGTGTTTTAGCTTCTCCTTAACTAGGCCGAGAATGATGTCGTCAATCGCGTTGGTTAGGTTATCGGCTAAATAGGCTTTTTTGGTTTTGTGGTAGACAATCATGGGCTAGAGCTCATCGTATTTGGTGGCCGTTCCCTTGGCCTTGTGGACGGGGTATTTTTCCGCGTTGCGCGCGATCTTCTCCAGCATGAGTTGCTCGATATCCCAGCCGTACTGATCGGCTAGCTGCAGCGCGTAGAGCAGCACGTCGGCTAGTTCCTCGCGCACCTTGGCTGGATCGGCGGCTTCGGCTGCCTTCCACAGAAACTGCTCGTTGAGCTCGGCCGCTTCAATGCTCAAGGCCAGGGCTAAGTCCTTAGGGTTATGAAACTGGGCCCATTCTCGCTCGTCGCGGAATTGGCGCAGCAGGTCAGTGATGTGGGCAAGGGAAGAACTCATAGCGGGTACAAAGGCTGGGCAGGTTAGCAGTAAGCATAATGCGGCCTGGCTGCTAGGTTCAAAATCAGGGGATGGTTCGGCGAAGCTAGGGCGCAAGGGGGCAAGCAAACGAGCGGACCTCGCTATGTAAGCAGGCAGCTGGGGGGCAACGGGCCATTCCCTAGAGCCACACCGTGGCTAACGATCCAGATCTTTACAGGAAGCTTATCGCCGGCGGCTAGCTACCTGGCTATGGACACGGTTGGCGCATGGCGGCGATAGAAATCGTGGCTAAAGCATCGGTGTGCACATTATTGTTCTGCACGCAGAGGTAGAGGTTACGCAGCGGACTCGGCAGAGGTAAGGGGCGAGTTTCGTTCGTGAAATTGCCTTCCGGGGCATAGAAGATCGCCGTCGCAGCGGGTAAAATCGTGCCTTTGCTGGCGTACCATTGCTGAGCTGCCTCCTTGTCGGTGGTAAGGAAATAGGTGCACTTCGTACTGATCGTGGGCGTGGCCCCCGTGGAGCGCCACGCGTTGGCATAGGAACTAAGCGCCGCCATTGGCCCACCCACCGTGAAGGCCACGGCCACCCCCGCTACGTTTTGGAAGGAAACGACGCCTTCCGCCTCATCGCGAATATCAAATTTGAAGATGATACCCAGCGCATCCGCTGGTAAGTCGAGGGGAAAGATGGCGCGGGAAGTGCCGGGGCAGAATTGGCAGGTAAGCTTGCTGGTCGCCATGGGCAAGACGTTCTCGAGGACATACTTGCAGCTGGGCTGAGCTTCCGGCCACTGCTGGAGCGTGCCAGCAATGGCCTGGCCTTCGGCATCGTATGCCACTTGCAAGCGTTTGTTGCTGACACTCGGGGCGTGGTCATACCAGAAAGTCCACGGGCCAACGGGCTTTTCCTCGCCCGCGACGAGGCCTAGTTTGCCTTCGGCGGCGCTGCGTAAGGAAGGCCAGTATACCTGGCGAGTCAGGCCCACGGGGGCCTGCGTACTTTTATCGCGTCGTATGCACTGGATCAGTTTGGTGTCCGTTAGGGCAATAAGCGAGTCGGTAATCGGTTGATTGGTCGCATCAAAATAGGTGAGCTCCCAATAAAGGCTGGCGGTGGGGGGCACCGCGTGCCGCTGCTGCGCTGCCCAGCTAAGGGGGGTAGCTACCGGCCGAACCGGCGCTTTCGCTTTAGTGGGGACCGAGACTACGCGTTTAACGGGCCGTTGCGCCACGGCTGAAAAGCAGCTAAGGCTTAGCAAGCAAGCAACCGCAGCAGCAGGTAAGCGAGGTATACAAAATGAAGTACTGAATTCCACAAATAGAAAGAGAGAAGTAAAGATATTTCCTGATGAGGGGGTAATAAAATCACCTAATACTACAATTGACAGGCTTTATATAATGATTTAAGGCCTATTAGTGACGAAGATATTTATATTAATCTAGAAAAACACCGCGCCTTGCTGGGCCTTGCTTCCAAACGCATTGATAGGCGCCTTGCAAAGTGGCTATTTGGTTCTGCTAGTTCACATAAGTGGCTTGGCATAGGTGATTGCTTCTAGGCACTTATAATTGTCCATCTTCCTGCTGAAAACGGCCCAAAGACGACTAGTAGTAGCTAGTGGGTGCTGACCTCTAACTCGTTTTATACCTATCACCATTATCTTGTCCGTAAAAACGGATGTTACCAGAATTTGCCGCTTTCCGCGCTGTTTGGGTGGAGATCACCAGCTCTCATCACGGGCATGGCGGACCCGGGTGGGAGTTTGGCACCTGCTTATGGAGCCCCGCGGTCGATGAAGGGGGCGCCGCGCGGTATCAGGTTATGTGGGAGCCCGAAGCAGGCGATCTCGTGCTTCATTTCTACCGGCATGCCTGGGATGGGCGGCCGTCATATACGCAACTCTGCGGCTTCTCCTTCGTGCACCACCCGTGTCAGGAAGTAACCCTGGCTCCGCCGAGCCCCGGCCGGTGGGTAGCCCCCGCCTATTATCGCGTTGACCTAACCCAGTATCAACCCCTACCTACTCGGCTCAACCCCGAAGACCTTAACAAGCACCCGGACTACTTAGCCCGAGTGCGGCAGGAGCTGGTGCCTAATCGGCCCCCTCGCTACCCCTTCAGCTCCTACGGCCCGCTTATCCGCGTCACCCAAGGCCAATACTTAACGCGTTGCACGGCTCACCTGTATCAGGTCTTACAAGATGCGCTGGGGGTCGAAAGGACTGCGCTCGACGGGCCTTCTCTCCCAGCGACGACGACCACAACTCGCCGACCAACCGAGTACCAAGAAGGCCAGCGCAAACTGCGCGAAGCCTATTTTTTTACCCGCAACCCCCGCTTAGCGGCCGAAGCCAAACGCCTGCATCACTACACGTGTGAAGTATGTGGTTTTAACTTTGAGCAGCACTACGGCGCGCTCGGGCAAGATTTTGCCGAGTGTCACCATAAAAATCCACTCGCGGAACGACCTGAAGAATTGTGGGCGCAGGGGTTGACAACGTCGCTCGACGAGGTGGCCGTCGTGTGCGCGAATTGTCACCGCATGCTGCACCGGCAACGGCCAGCCTTAAGCGTCGAAGCCCTGCGCGCCCAGTGGCTAGCTACCTACTAGGCTCCCCTAGGAACAGCTCCTTAAGAGCGCTTGCGTGGTAACCTGGTTGAGCACCCTGCTCTTTTGCGAGCGGCGTAAAACTACCCCCCTCTTCTAAATACTTATTTACCAGTCAGCCTCCTGTGAGTACGCCTTATCAGCTCCATGACCCGTCCCTCGAATCGCAGTGGCGCGCCATTATTCTATTCGGTAAGAACTCGGCCACCTACAAGTTTGCCTTTGCTCAAGCGCTGCTCGAACTCGTAGGCACGCAGACAACGACTATCACGCTGGCGGATTTAGCCGAGCCCTTCTCGCGTCATCTCGTGCGCCACCTGCAGCAATACGACAAACAGGGTAGTGCCGCTTCCAGTCAATTTTTGACCGCCTGCCGACGCTTTATCGCCCAGGAACTGACGCAAGCGGACCTGCTAGCCCACACTGAAAAGCTGGGGTTTGTGCATGTCATCGAGGCCTTTCAAGTGGTCAATCTAGGGCCGATCCCTCGGCCTTTCTACGAGAAGCACCTCGTGAACGGAAAGCCGCACCTAGTGCTCACGGACGCGTTGCTACAACTCAAAGAGTCGTTTCACTTTCAGAACTTTGCTCGCGAAGCCGAGGCGCGGTGGCAACTAGTGGAGACGGCGTGGAACCTGGGGCTCAACCCCAACTTACTCGAAGTGCAGTACGATGAGGCGCAGGGCCTCTTCTTTGTCGAGCGTAACCTGCTGCGACGGGTCAACATCACCTCGGTGCGGGAGGCCCTCAATGGCTACCAAAAAGGCAAGTGCTTTTACAGCTTTCAAGATATCTCCGTTAGCCCGGGCTCCCCTACGCTCGGCCAGGTCGACCACTTTCTCCCCCATTTGAACAAGCGTGTGCATCTGCCCGCCAATATCAATGGCGTATGGAACCTGGTGCTCGCGGACCGGACGGTCAATGGGACTAAGAGTGCCCGCGTTCCGGAGCTACGCTTCCTGCAGCGTCTATACCAGCGCAACGAATTCTTCATCGCCAGCAAGCACCCGCTGGCCGAAACCATCGTTAACCAGACGGGCGCTACGCCTGCTAAGCGGCAACAGTTTCTGCGACAACAGTATCAAATCGCCCTCAATCACGCGCTGCACTGCTGGGCTCCCGCGCTAGAGCTGCCCGCAAGCTTCTAAATGCGATGTCCATTGCTGTCTATTACTTGGGTTATCTCTTTATCTCTACACCCGCTTAGCTTGCCCTAGATTCGCTCTGACAATCTGCTGGGCTATAGCCTAACAAGGCGAGAAGCTCCGGCCAGCGACTTAGTACGCCCTAAGGAGTCCCTACTAGGGGGTAACTAGTGAACATCAGTTGGAATCGATTAGCCAGTGAACTTACGCAACCGGCTAGTAACCCCATCGCAATTGCCAGCTACAACTGCCGCGAGGTATCTAACTATTTATTAAATAGCATTTTAGCACCTGAACAACGTCGTCATATATCCATAATTCTCGCAGGGGCAATTGCCAGTAGATGACAGGGCACGTTGGGGTGCTAGGCAAGGAAATGAGACGGAATAGCCGTGAAAAGGGCTAAAAATGGCGTTTCCAACGCGTGGGGGGACTTTTGCGCCTCGACTGAGCCTGGTGACCGGTATTTGGCTGGTGGCCGCGCGCCGGCCTGGGGTAGGCAAACAGCTCTTCCTAGTTCTCAACCGTCAACCCTCACCGCTACAGATATCACCGAGACAGCCCTTGGCAATTGCTAAGTAGTGACAGTGCAAGCTGGGCTGCGAGGCTCGACTAGTGAGACTATGCTAGGTCGAATTCGCTGCTAATCGCCTCTGACAGCGCGCGAAGGGTGATACGAGTGAGATTGGCTTTTCAGGCGATTCTACTCAGCCAAGCGGGCGTAAAGTTGCCGCGGGCTGCCTCGGTACTCCCACGTTCGCTCGGGGCCCTCAATGTCTGCTTAGGCGGAGTATTCGCCCGCCGTGGCGGCGAGTGGCAATTGCCAGATCCCAACTGGCAATTGCCACTCGCCACGCGAGGCAAAAGGCCAATTCAGAAGCGCTAGGTCCTATTTTAGCCGGGCGAGTGGTCTTCATATATTCCCTTTGACAGCCCGCTCAGAGTAGGAGCAAAAGCTAAAGGGCGCGCACTGCCGCGCGGGTGACGTAATAAAAAACGGATAACTTTTCAGGCTTATTACTTGTAGCAGAGTCGGTTAAGTGCAAAACACGTAATAATTTATTTTGGCGGATCGGCGAGTTGAGCATTTTTGGCAATTGCCAATGACCTAATCGACTACCAACCCCTCGTACTTCAACTAGTCTCAGGCCCGTTTTCTGGGTTAAGCGGGCGTATAAGACTAGCGGTTTTTCTCGGCTTTTACCGCGGATTAGCCCTTTATTACGCGCCACCACGCCCTGCTTCCCACCACCTCGCAGGTGTTGCCCTCTTTAGGTAGAACACTTTACTATATTCCCCGGCCAAACAGTCTTTCACCAGCACTCCGATGCATATTATCGAAAATCAGTACCTGGGCTTAGCGCTGAAAAATCCCGCACGAGCTGCTGTACTAAAAGATGCAGCCGTTTTCGCGGCGAATGCTTACGCAGAGGCAGTGGGAGTATCTGAGGTAGCTACCAAAAGGGACGTGCTCAATCGGATGCTCCTGTTTCTGCTGAATCCCTACACCCCGAACTATTTACTCACCGAACCCGCGCAGCAGGTCATTAGCCGCATCAAAGTCGGCGACTTATTTGACATAGAGATCCTAAGAACGCTTCCCGAAAATAAAACGCTTTTTTACAATTTCTTAGTTGGCAAAGATAGAGTGCTCTATTGCGAATGGAATAAAAATGAATTGTATGTAATTGATTTGCAGCGATATGCTGACAGTCCAGCCATCAAGCGCAGTGTATCTTTAATCTCCTTAACGGCTAGTCCCAAGCTATTTGATCCGACGACAGTAGAGGCCATCAGGTGCCTGATGTTTTTAAACTTGACAGCGCCTGAACTGATCCAGCTAGCGGCGGGTAAGAAGCTGGGAACCCGTGCGCAGGGGCATTATAATGCCACGTCACTGCCCGTCGTGCTTGTGGATAGTACGTGGAACAAATACCTGGTCCGCACGGAGGGCTTTGAGGTTTCGGGTCACTTTCGCCTGCAGCGCTGCGGTCCCGGCAACGCCGAGTTAAAACTGACGTGGATTAAGCCGTATCAAAAACACGGCTACGTGCGCTTGCCGAAAACGGAAGGGCTTCCCAAAGAAACAGCGTAGACCATTGGCCCTTAACATAACTGGCAATTGTCGGACACTTGATTGCTAGCAATTAGGCCTTTTGGCTCTCTTTTCTCTAATTTACCTAGTTTGTGTCTCTTCAGAAATCTTACTACTTAGTACTGCAACAAACGAGAATATAGAGCCTTGCCGAACCTAATATTGAGCTCCGCAAACTACCTTCACGCTCACCCACTCTATAAGAATATATGTCACTTACTCAATTCACCTTCGGAGATTTTTTAACTTACGACATATGGTGTGAAGCCAAAAAGCTACTGGATTTTCAGATAGAACAGAAGGCTACTAACAAACACTACAATAAGCTAGGTTTCTATTATTTCGAAGCTGCTAAGCCATGCTTTGTAGCTATTGGAGAAGAAGAGTATTTTGAAGAGAGAATAAAAACAAATCTTTTTTACGCTTTGCAAAATGAATTCTATACCCTATCCTATACAATCCCTAAGAAAAGTCTGGGTATCAGGAATTACTATTTTTTTAGCTACCCTATGATGACGCTGTACTATGCTGTTTGTCTTTATTTAGTAAAATTAACAAATGACATAGTTTCTAATAAAAAACAAAGCAATGTAACTTCTTTTTATGGAGGAAATTTATATTATAAAAACGGTGGCGTAGTGATAAATAAAAATACTACGTATTACAAAAACTATTACGATGACTTTAAGCGCCACCTAAATCACTTTGCAAAAGCCGAAAAAAATAGATATATAATAAAGTTAGATATACAGAATTATTATGAGTCTCTTTGCGTAACCACCCTACTTCAAAAAATAAAAAGTGATGTTAGGTTCACTACTAGACGTGACATGCACTTTGAGGAGCATACTTGTGATCAATTAGATTTTTTCCTCCGGTTTATTAAGCACAATAATACTGGTATACCGCAGAGTGATAGCAATTTAGCTTCCTCATTTATTGGATTTTTATATCTTTTTTTTGGTGATAATATCATCGAAAGGTGTATTGAATCAATTGCACCCAGCGGACATATAAATTCTTTTAAAATTATAAGGTATGTAGATGATATATTTATTATTCTTGATTTTTCTTCCACTCTTACCTCACACCAAAAAGAGGCCATTATATATCACCTCCTCAATGCTATCACTCACGCCTTACATGAGGAGTTAAAGCTTGGCGTTAACTCTAAAACAAGGGTTTTTCGCCCACACGACGATGTATCTCTTCTCGAATTTATACACGCTATTGGAGATATTTCAGGTGAGATGGGGGAAGACGAGCAGCAGGAAGAATCTATAGAAGGGCCTCTCTGCCCAATTGAAAGTACGAGTCAACCGGTTACTAAAGAATCGGTTATTGATGCCCCCACTCTAACTGCACTAGAGAAAACCGACCGCCTACTCAATTTCTTGGCTCACCTCAAAAATCAACACCTAAACTACAGACCTGAAGATTTGTATGGTGGCATCAGTTACGATGACTTGAAGAACATTTTTGACAGCAGAGTGCGCAGCTTGCTTGAGAAGAAAGAAAATAAAGAAAAATTAAGTTTTCTACTTAATGATTTCAATTACGAGCTCTGTAGGATGCAGCCTCACGCCCTGATCTGTATCCTACTCCTAAACTCCTATTCTGCTATTGGATTACTCACCTATTTAAAAGCCCTTAAGCCAAATACCGTTTACGATATCAACCTATTGCTAACCTATCTATGTCAAGTGAATTTCAAGGAGAAATCTCTCAAAAAGATACTGAAGAGCAATTTTAACATGAGAGCCATTTTTGAAAAGATAAAAGAATGTAAGTCAGCGACTAAGCCTTGTACAGGTTACTATAAACTGCCTTATGAAAGAATCAAGTGGATTAAGAACCAACCTGCTCTTGTAGAGCAGATTAAGCTTCGTATTCATAATGAGCGGGCCGACAGTTATTCAGTATCTTTAAATCTTTTACTCAATGAGTTACAGCTGATTTGCTATCTGCAGGAAAATACTGTTACTGAACTTAAAAACTACGATCATACGCGAGTGGATAGATTCCTGGAGGGACGTGGCGTAAGAACAGAGACAAAAACCAAGGTTGCAAACCTTTTTAATAGGAGAAATAATAATGGCATTTCACACCCGGGTAGCTTATATCATACACCTACAGCAGTCAGTAAAGCAGAATACTTAGACTACCAACAGGGTGTACACGATGTATTGCAACATATTCTGCTGGATAACTAATTAAAGGTTTCCTTCCACACCTATCAAAAAGCGATTTTTCATCCCCTTTTTGATAGATATATTTTGAACATGAAAAATCCCAGCCAATTAGCCGGGATTTTTTCTTGCCGCTTTTTACGAAAATTAGAGGGTCGCTCGCTGCTTAGTGGTCGGCGTGGTAGGTCGGCGCGTCGGGCGCGGGCTCTTTTGCCGCTGCTCCGCGATTAGCTGGGAAAAGGCTTGCTTTTCTTCCGGCGTCAAGGGAGTAGATTCCACCACAAAATCGACTCCGGTAGGCTCATAACCAAGTTTGGTAGACATCGTCAAGGCGGGTTAGGGAGTGGAATAATCGGGAAAGTACCTGCTAACAAGTTCGGTGGCTGCTTTGGTTGCCAAATACATGCGTAAGCCTCGACCCATGCGCTGGGCCCCGAGGGCCTGCTGATAATGCGTCAGTAACGCCGTTTTAGCTTCAAACGCTACAAAGCCCTCATAGCCCTGCTCAAAAGATAACCGACAGGCCCAGGCAAACAGGTTGCCTGCCACCCCAAGATACTGCCTTTGCGCCCCTTTATTGAAGGCCGCGCTTTCCACTAGGTAGACAAAGACGTGGTCCGTGTCCACTTCTAAACTAATAAGCCCTTGAATGAGCACTGGCTCGGCAACCGTCGTGAGCTTATAGACCTGGCGACGTGCCGTGTCAAGTTCGCGGGACCAATTGAAAAGCCAATCCTTTTTCTGGAGCTGTCGCCGTTGCGTACCGCTCAGACGTGTCAGCACGGTGGCATAGAACTCTCCTGTTGCGGCGAGCTCAATGGAATGGGTGAGCTTATCAATCAGAGCGGATACCCTAGGAACAGAACGGTTAGGCACTAAGCGGGAAAACAGTGAACCAGGCAAAAATACGGTTGCTATCGGCTTGGCGGTCTCTCACTGCACAAAGTGCCTTCGCTTCGTCTGATAATTGCCTATGTGTTAGACAGCGCAATCTTCCCGAAGAAGTAGTCCAATAAGGGGTGTTGTTAAACAAATAGGGGAAAACCTCCGACTCTGGAGCTACTGTTGTTGCTGAGAAGATTCTGCTTCAGTGGGTGCTGGCTCCACTTCGTCAGCCGGGTGTCAAAGGACCGCCTAGCGAGTACGCTTGCGCTCGTCCTCACTCCCAAATTCCCGCTGCTTGCCTGACAATTGGCTGTTACCGAAATCATACGTTAGGCTAAGACGAAAAAAACGGCTGCTGTTATTCTCGCTGTAGACTTGTTGAATACCGTTTACCGTCGAGGTATAGTCTTTCAGGTAGGCGGTGTTGAAGACGTCGTTCAGCAGGGCCGCCACCTGTAATCGGTCGTGCAACAGCGTCTGTTGCAGGGCCAGGTTCAGGCCCGATACGTAGCCCGTGTGGTACAAGCCCCGGGCGACCGGCGACGCGTAGGTATATTCCACTTGCAGCTTGGAGGCTGGGCGCAGGGTGAAGGTATTCGTAGTGGACCCGTACAGCTGGGCCCCGTTGCGCGGCGTGGCCGTCAACCCATTGGTAAACCGACTTGTGGAGCCTAACATGTACAGCAGGGTCTGAGTCTGCCACCAGCTCGTAACGGGCGCCGTGTAGCTTTCGCCCAACCCGTAAGCGTATTCCTGCAAGTAGTTTTGCCGACTGATGACCAACGTATTCGTAACCGGGTTGGCGGTAAATACGGGCCCGAAGCCGTCCACGGTGCGGGTTACGAAGGCGTTGGTCCGCCAAGCGTCCTTGTAAGTATAGGTCAGGTCCAGATTGTCCACGAAGGAAGGCTGCAAAAAGGGGTTGCCCTCGGAGTAGCTGGTGCTGTTGAGGTACGAGCGGAACGGATTCAGCAGGCCGAAGCCGGGCCGGTTCACCCGCCGGCCGTAGGTCAGCTGAACGCTCCGGATGCTATCCCGCTGGTAGGTGAGGTAGGCGGTGGGAAATAGTTTAAAATACGCATTGGTGGTCAGCTGATTCAATGTTGCGGAATACCCCCGCGTCTGGGTATTTTCCAGCCGCAGCCCCAGCTGCAGGCGCAGCTTGGGGGTAAGGGGGCGGGTACCGCTGAGGTAGAGGGCCTGGGTTCGCTCCCGGTAATCGAAGGTATTGGACCGGCCCGCATCCAGCTGGGGCGTGGCCAGCAGGGTGTTGTAGTAGGCAATCCCGCTCTGACTGTTAATCAGGCTGATTTTGGCCCCGTACGAGAGACGGGCCCATTTTAGCGGGTGCTCGACGTCCACCTTCACACTGCCCGTGCGCACCTGCTGGTGCGACACGTTGCGGGCCGCCAGATTGGTATGGAGAAAACGCTCAGTGAGCGTAAAGACGTTGGCTACGAAGGCATTATTCAGGTCGGTGTTATACGCAAAGTAGTCCCCGTCCACGGCGAGCTGCCGGTGCAAGGTATCCAGTACCGATACCAGGTGCGCGTTGTAAGCGTGGCTGGTCGTGCGCACCTGGCGAGTACCCGTGTTGCGTATCAGGGAATCCAGCGCCTGTTGCGGCCCAAAAACCCCGATGGCCGTATCGTCTTGGCTGCTGGGGGCGGCGTAGGTGCCCGCGTACTGCCCGCCCACCGCCGTGTGCGGCGTGAGGTCGTAATCCAGCGCGAGCCGGGCCGACGCATTGTCTTCCCGCTGCCGGGCCACGTAGCGCAGGTCCCACGGCCCCCCCGGGTAGGCGGTCCGCAGCGTCTGTTTGACTTGGCTACTCCCCAGCTTGCCGCCCGCACTGCCCGCGAAGTGCACCTTGCCCTGATTGTAAACCAAGTTGTCCCGCAGCGCCGCCGCCCCATAGGTGTTCTGCTCATAGGCCAGGGTGGTAGTATTTTTCCAGGAATCAGCCGCGCCCGGTTTGAGGTTGATGTTCAGCAGTCCTCCCCCGCCGGCTTCGTATTTGGCCGGGGGATTGGTCATTACTTCCACATTCCTGATGCTGCTGGCAGGGATGGCTTTCAGGTAGGTGACCAGCTCTTCCCCCGTGAGTTCCAGCAAGCGGCCGTTGACCAGCACGCGCACGGCCCCTTTGCCCAGCAGGCTGATGGTATTGTTGCGCACCAGCACGCCAGGCGCGGCGCTCAGGACCTGCACGGCATCGCCGCCGACGGCCGACACGCTGTTTTCCACGTTAAACACCACGCGGTCCGGCTGGTAGTCGACCAGGTTTTTTTGGCCCCGCACGGTGACTTCCTGGAGCGTGGTAGCACTGGCACGTAAGACGATGGTACCCAGCGCGGTTGCTGGGGCCAGTTGCACCGCCTGCTCCCAGTCGGCAAAGCCCAGGAAACTCACTTTGAACCGGTAGGCCCCTGGCGCGGCCTGCAGTACGAAGCTGCCCGTTGCAGTCGTCACGGCCGCCGTGGCCAGCTTCCCGCTGGGGTCGAACAGCACCACGTTGGCCCAGGCGATGGGCGCGTTCCCATCCGTCACGGTGCCGCTGAGCGTGCCCTGGGCCACTGCCCCCCAGCAAGGCAGTAGCCAGCAGAGCAGCCCCAGCCAAAGGGGTAGCCCTCGCTTTTGCCAGCGGCAGCCGGTGTCCCCCTGACGGGGGAGCACCGGGGACTTTTCGGGATGAAAAAGGAGTTTTCTGAAGGAGGAGGCTATCAAAGGTGGCATAGCTGGGCACTGCTGAACACCTAGCGTATGTACCAGGTGGGGCAAAGGTGCTTTCCCACTTCAGGCCCTGCGACCACCTAAAAAAGTCGAACCAATTTTCTGCTAAAAAAGGAGTTCGACTTTTAGTAGCCCCCGTACGACTTTAGTATAAATGTCTTTTTACCAGGCACTTGAATAAGCATGCCGCTCCGCTGCTCACTTGCCGCATTATCCTGGCAGTGCCGGCACAAGTTGGTCGGCGACTGCTACTACCCGGGCTCCGCACTGCGGTACTGGGTTGGGGTCAGGCCCGTGCGTTTCTTGAAGGAGGTATTGAACGAAGATTTGGAGTTGAACCCGACCGCATACAGAATCTCCAGCACCGTTGCTTGGGGCGGCGCCGTATCCTTCAGTAAGCGCATCGCTTTGGTGATGCGGTACTCATTCACAAAATCGAAAAAGTGTTGCCCCAGGTGGTGGTTAATGAGCACCGATAGTTCCCGCACGGGTAAGTGCAGTTGGGTGGCCAGGTCCTGGATGGTCAGGTCCGGGTCGAGGTACGGTTCCGCCTGCTCCATGTGTTCGCGCAACCGCCGCACGGACGCGTCGGTTTCTGGGGTGGTAGCTACCGGGCGCGTAGGGACGGGAGCGGGCTCGTCGGCCAGCAGGGCCTCGACCGGTTCGAGGGTCGAATCAATGCTACGGAAGAGCGTCGGATTGTAAAGGGCCTTGAGCACAAACCAAGACAGAAAGCAGGTGGCATTGAGCCCCACCAGTAGTTCGGCCCCAACGAACCACTGCAGATGACCGGTGAACTGCAAGCCATTTTTGACCATCACAATGGCATGCAATGCCGTAAGCGTAGCCGTTAGCTGAAAAAGCCAATCGTAGGTGATGCTAGACGTATTGGTATAGTTTTCCAGATACGCCTGTTTGTACCTTTTTAAGGTAATGAAAACAGCAATAAAATACCCGATGAATTGCACCTCGCCTAGCCACAGATTGATATTGGCCCTAGGCTGCGCGAAGTAATTTTCCAGAAACACCTGTTTCGCGGCCGCATCCACCAAATAGAAACGAGGCAGCAGTCCCAGTGTGAGCAACCCGAACGGGAGCAGATGCCACAGATGCCGGGGCCTTAGCCGAAAGTCGGTGTAGCAAACCGCCAGCGCATACAGGTAAAAGAGGGGGTTGATGAGCGTGTTTGTCGTGCCTTTGAATAGCAAAAGCCCGGGAAAAGGAAGCAGGTAGCGGTCCAGGAACCAGGAACTGATATCCAGCGCATTAAGCAGAATAAATACCCCGAATAAGCGATTGCTCAATCGGTGCTTGGTGGGAACAGTCAGTAGAAAAAAGGCTAACAGACAGGAAATAAAAACTGCCAGCAAACTAATAATTCGTATTAGACTTCTATCGTCCATAGGAGCGGAAAAAGGGAAGGACAAGCACCACGCGGCAGCATGGCCGGGGCTCGGTGCGTAAAGTGGCTTAGGCAGCCGGCAGGGTCGGTCGCTGCAGCTTGGCCAGGTAGTTCTTCAGGGAGAGATACTTGCCATATTTTAGGTGCACGTCCACGATGGCAGCCAGCGGCACGCCCAGCGCGTGCAGGTGCAGGATGCGCTCGCGGTCGGCGTCGTACATCGAGCGCTGCACCACGCCCTTGGGCTTACCCAGCACGATGCCTTGCTCGCGCCGGGACCGTAGGCCCTCCTTCGTGCGCTCGGAGACGAAGTCCCGCTCCAACTCGGCCAGCATGGCGAAAATGGTGAGCAGAATTTTGTGGGTCATGTCGCGGTGGTTCTGTGGGTCCAGGTCCAGACCTTGCTTAACCAGAATCAGCCGGCAGCGCTTCTGGTGAATCAACTCTTCAATCAGGCCCAGTACTTCGCGCAGGGAGCGGCCCAGCCGCGAGAGCTCGGAGACGATGACCGTGTCGCCGGCGGCGACCTTGGCCAGTAGTTCGGGCAGGCGGCGCTGCCCGGCGGTCCGGCGGGAAGACATTTCAACTTCAATCCACTCGTCCAAGGTCCAGCGGTGCTCCACCAGGTAGCGGGCGATGAGACTCTTTTGGCTCTCGGCCGATTGGGCGCTGGTCGAGACGCGGACGTAGCCAAAAATCATGAGCAAAACGGGCAGGTTAGCGATAAGGTAAAAGTGCGCCGTAAAGGTACCGGTTTTCGATACCTTTACATGCACGTTAACGCTATCAGCAGACGGTAGGGATAACGGTCGTTAAGTCCATCGGTTTTTGCCCCTTCTATGGCCACGCATCTGCGGATTCACCTGGGCAAGGAGCGCGAGCTCTACGAGCAGCCCCCGCTGGTGCCGGCGGCCGAGCAGGCGCGGGTCTTCGCCGTACCGGATTGGGCGGATGCGCACCTGCTGCGGATGCTGACTGCGGGCAACCGCGTCGGGTATGTCTTGCAGCTGGGCTACTTCCAGATTAGCCAGCGCTTCTACGTGGCCACCCGCTACCACGCGGCCGATGTGGCGTACGTGGCCCGGCAGCTGGGGCTGGGGCCCGACGACTTTGACCCGCTGCGTTACGCCGATGCCCGGTACTACGCCCACCAGCAGCTCATCTGCGAGCACCTGGGCATTGCACGGTTTGACACGGCCGCGACGGAGCGCCTGTATCAAGAAGCCCTGCGTCTGAGCAGTCAGCACTTGAAGCCCGCGGCGGTCTTCGATTACCTGGTGCTGTACCTGCACGAGCACCGGCTGGAGCTGCCCACCTATTATACCCTCGCCGATGTCATTACGCGGGCCCTGCTCGCGTTTGAGAAACGGCTGCTCCACCGCTTGCAGCAGCACCTGCACCCCGGCGAGCAGCGGCTGCTGGACCGCTTGCTGGCCGCCGATGACCCCAACGAAACCGCTGCGGGGGAAACGAACGCGGACCGGCGCTATCCGCTCACGTTTCTCAAGCGCATCCACCAAGGCCTGCGGGCCGGCGAAATCCGCGAGCGGGTCACCCATTTCGCGTCCCTGCGGCAGCTTTTCGCGCAACTGCATCCGCTTTGGCAGCGGCTGCGCCTTTCGGACCAAGCTATCACCTACTACGCCGAGTACGTGCTGCGGGCCCAGGCCGCGCAGCTCTACCGCCGCGACGAACGGCGCTACCTCTACCTGCTCAGCTTCGTGGTGCACCAGTACTACGAGTTGGGCGACGCCCTGGTCGACACGCTGCTACACACCACGACCAGCGCCGCGAATCAATGCCGCGAGCAGGTCAAGGAGACGCTCTACCAGCAGCGCACCGCAACGCAGCAGCTGACCAGCCAGGTGACGGGCCGGGGCTACCGGCACCTGCAGGCCCTGACCCAGATTCGTGCCCTGGTCGATGCCCCCGACGTACCGGCCGAGCAGAAGCTTCAGCGCATCGACGCGCTGCTGCAGCGCCACCAGGTCACGGCCGCCCAGCTCAGCGAAGACCACCAGCAGCTGGAGCAATTGCGCCAAGCCACCGAGCAGCAGGCCGGGGAAGCGCTGTTTCACGAGACGCTGGCCGGCGCTTCCTTACGCCTGCAAACCAAGCTCGGGGCGTTGGTCAAAGCGCTGGTCGTCGACGAAGCAACCACCCGCGCCGACTTGTGGCGGGCCGTGCAGTACTACCAGCAGCACGACGGGCACCTGGGCGCGCAGGTGCCGCTGGACTTCCTCTCGCTCACGCAACGCGCCTACGTCCTCGACGCGCAGGGCCGGTTGCGCCCCTCGCTCTACAAAGCGCTGCTGTTTATGGAGATGGCCACGGCCATCAAGTCCGGCCAGCTCAACTTCACCTGCTGCTACCAGTACCGGGCCTTTGAGCACTACCTGCTGCCGGCCGCGCAGTGGGCCCGGCAACGCGAAGCCCTGCTCGAACAGGCAGGCCTGAGTGCCTGGCGCGACCTTACCACGGTGAAAGCCACCCTCCAAGCGCAGTTGCAGGACCAGTTTTCGCAGACCAACGCCCACCTGAGCGGGGCCGCCAACCCGCACGCGCACCGCACCCCGGCCGGGCGCTACCGCCTCACCACGCCCCGGCTGCCGGCCGAGCAGCCGCGCCTGCCGGCGCACCTGTTTCCCCGCCACCGGGTGGTGCCCCTGCGCGAGGTGCTCACCAGCGTGGCCCGGCTCACGCAATTTGACACGGCCTTTGGCTCGCTGCCTAGCAAACACGCCCGCACGCCGCCGCCCTTGTCGCAACTGCTGGCGGCGCTGGTCGGGCTGGGCTGCAACCTGGGCCTGCGCCGCCTGGCGCAAGTCGCGCCGCAGGTGGACGAGGCGGCCCTGCAGCGCCTGGCCAGCACCCATTTCACGCTCGACAACCTGCGCCAGGCCAACGAGCTGATTCTAAACTTTACCCGCCAGCTGCGCCTGCGCGAGGCCTTTCGGCTTTCGCCGGATGTGCTGCACAGCAGCAGCGACGGGCAGAAATACGACCTGGCCGTGTACTCGCTCGGCGGCAGCGCCTCGTTCAAATACTTCGGCAACCGCCGCGGCCTGACAGCTTATTCGTACGTGGACGAAACGCTGCTCGTCTTTGATTCGACTGTGTTCAGCGCCGCCGACCGCGAGGCCACGCACCTGCTGGAGGGCTTGCTGCGCCACGCCGTGCGGCCCACGGACGTGCACAGCACCGACACACACGGCTACACGGAAGTCATCTTCGCCGTGACCCGGATGTTGGGCATTGCCTACGAGCCGCGCATCCGCCAGCTCACCAACCAGCAGCTCTACAGCTGGGAGCCCGTGGCCGCCCACCGGCAGCTGGGGCAAACCCTGCTGCCCGACGCGCGCATTGATGCGGAACGCATCGCCCGGTACTGGGACGAGGTGCTGCGCCTCGTCGTCACCCTGAAGCTGCGCCACAGTGAGGCCTCGCGCTTGTTCGGCCGGCTCAACTCCTACGCCCGCCAGCACCCGCTCTACCGGGCCCTGAAAGAGCTGGGCCGGCTGGTCAAAACCGAGTTCCTGCTGCGCTACGTCGACCAGTTGGAGCTGCGCCAGCGTATCCAGAAGCAGCTCAATAAGGGCGAAAGCGCCCACCGACTCGCCCACGCCGTCTGGCACGGGCGCAACCAGGAGTTTCACGCCGCCACTCGCTCCGAGCAGCTGGTGGCCGAGACCTGCAAGCGCCTGTTGATGAACGCCATCATCTGCTGGAATTACCTGCACCTCTCCCAGCACCTGGCCCGGCTACCCCCGGAACAGCAAGCGGCCACGCTGGCCACGCTCTCGCCCTTCGCCGTGCTCTCCTACCGCCACGTGAATCTGCACGGCGAGTACGACTTCTCCGACCAGCCCCTGCCGGCCGAAGCCCCGTTTGACATGGGCCTGATTACCGCTTGGCAACCACCTGCAAAATCCACGCAGGGCTGAGTCGGAGGTTTTCCCCTATTTGTTTAACAACACCCCCTAAAGCTACACGGCAAGTAAATCGTAACGTCAGCAGGGCCACTGATTACCCAAGCAGCAACTGTCAGGGACCAATTGTCGCCCGGTCGACGAGGCGCTGGACCTGCTTTTGGGAGAAGGCCCCTCCCCTGCGGGCGGTAAAGCCTAAGGCATTCAACTCCCCCGCGATGCACTCACAGCTCAGCCCCTGCGCGCGGCGCGCCAGAATCAGCGCCGTAGCCTGCCTAATCCCCCCATGCTCGCGGGCATTACGCTGCCGGGCCTCCAAGCCCAGCTGCCGGGCATCCTCGGTCAGGTTGGCCGGCGTGCCGAGCTGCGCGCCCCGCGCCTTCTTGGCTTTGAGCGCATCTTTGGTGCGTTGGGAGATGGTTTCGCGCTCGTGCTGGGCGATGACGGCGAAGAGGCCTACGGTGAGCGTATTGGCGTCGGGCATGTCGCAGCAGGCGAACTGCACCCCCGAGTCGCGCAGGGCCAGGATAAAGCCTGCATTGCGACTCAACCGATCCAACTTAGCAATCAGTAGCACCCCACCCGCGGCCCGCGCCGCGGCAATCGCCGCGAGCAGTTGGGGCCGCTGATTCTTCTTGCCACTCTCG
This sequence comes from Hymenobacter ginkgonis, assembly GCF_009755225.1. Taxonomy (GTDB): domain Bacteria; phylum Bacteroidota; class Bacteroidia; order Cytophagales; family Hymenobacteraceae; genus Hymenobacter; species Hymenobacter ginkgonis. Next base: position 395 of record NZ_WQKZ01000013.1, on the reverse strand, counting down.
ACTTCCACGTACTCCCCCACCGGAGCGGCTCTCTGCAGGAAACTACTCACCGCCGCGCGCTGGGCGTCGAGCCCCAGGCCGGAGTTGCCTTGCTTGTGGGTGGAGACGCGGTAGTAGGCGAAGTAGGCGGGCACGGGGTAAAAAGAGCTGGTTAGGCAAACTTACGCCCGCAAGACATTTTACAAACGCTCGTTCTTAAAATGTCTTTTCGCCTTTTCGCCGCGTTCGAGAGCAGGCTGATCATCGACTGGGGTACGCCGGCTGGCAACATGCGTAGTAGGTTGGCGGAAGTCCCCGTGTAGTACTGCCTTTGACCGCTAGGGGACCACAGCACTTAGCGCGCGGCTAAGTCGGTCAACAGCTTTTCCAGATTACTCAAGGACAGCTTCATGCCT
>NZ_WQKZ01000012.1 GCF_009755225.1 Hymenobacter ginkgonis | reverse complement strand
TAGCCTGCGCTCGGAAAGTAAAATTCCGAGCCAGCGGCCGTACTTCCCGGCGATGTTCAGGGCCAAAACGATTGACTTTTTCGGGGGCAGAAAATAGCACTCTGACGAGGTCGGGGATATAAGAAAGCTTATGTTATTCGACTTTTCTAAGAGACAAAAGGGAGAAGCAACTATTCTGACCTTGACCAAAATCTTGTTTGGTAGAGGCCATCAACCAGCCGAGTTTGGGATCACCTGAGTTTAGGGCAGGTAGAAGTCTCGAAAACCGACCGTTTTGTGGGACGCTTGCCACCTACCGTTATCAAGGCCAACATTTATCTGTATCTTTCTGGCTATGAAGCTCGCAGCGTGCTGCTTATCCAGTGTAGCGTTCCTTCTTTTTCAACCTTTTACGGGTAAGTGTCAGGTGGGACAGTTAGCTGGTCAAGTAAACAATAGTAAGGGGTCAGGGGGCTTTCCAGGTATCACCGTCACCTTACAACATGATGGCCACACTATAGCGGGCACTGCCACGAACCAGGACGGCACGTTTTCCTTATCAAACCTGCCCGTAGGCACGTATGATTTGGTGCTGGAAATGATTGGCTACCGCACCGAACGGCAAATAGGCGTGTCGATTACGACCGCTCAGGCTGCTAGATTAACTATTCCCTTTCCTGGCCCTTGCCCATACACCTATCCGCATCATAAGCTTTCAGTTTGTATGGGGGGACATACAAACCATTTTATTCCGATAGCCTATGGCTTGCCTACTGCGCGCATGATGCAGCGGGCAAAACAAGGAAAAGTGTATTTAGGCGGTTGCCAAGTAACCGGATGCGACCCTAAGTACTATTGCCCCATCCACCAAAAGGAGCTGTAAATAGATAGGGTACCCAACCAGTTTTGGGACGGGTTTCAACTTCCTTGGTCGAACGTCTAAGGCACGCGAAAGGCAAAACCAGCAGTAGCTCAGAAAGGCCCTTCCCGAGCAAGTGGCTCAGAAAGTCCGCGCCGAGTGCGTTTTGGGCTCATGGTGGGGGTCCAGGAAGCCAAAAAAGGGGGTGTCAATAAGGTGCACCTTTCGGGCTGAAGCTGAGTCCTCCTTTTGCCTACTCTTATTTGACCACCTCAGCAGTTAAGCAGTACATTCGAAGCCCACTACTGCCTTCTCCTTCCGCCCTTGCTTATGCGCAACGATTACCCGCCTACCCTTTCGCGTGCTACCCAGTGGCTGCTGCTGGCCCTGGTGGGGCTACCCCTAGTTGCCGTCGGCCAAGCCCCTCTGTTTGCTCCGGTAGTACCTTATGCGAGTGGGGCACCTAACGCTGCGCCCTATAGCCTAGCCGTGGCCGATGTAAATGGCGACGGCAAATTGGATGTGGTGGTAGCCAACTTTATGGCGAGTACGCTGAGCGTGTTGCTGGGTAACGGCAACGGCAGCTTTACGCTTCAGGCCAACTCGCCTTCCACCGGGACGACTAGTGCTCCCTATTCTCTAGTACTAGCCGATGTAAACGGTGACGGCAAGCTCGACGCGTTGACTTCCAATTATTATACGGGTACGTTGGGCGTACTCTTAGGCAATGGCAGCGGCGGCTTTACGCTTCTGCCTAACTCCCCCGCCACCGTGACCGGGGCCAGCGGCCCTTCCCTCTTCATAACGGTGGCCGACGTAAACGGCGATAGCAAACCCGATGTGATTGCTTCCAACCTCAACGTGGGTACGCTGGGCATCTTACTGGGTGATGGGCATGGGGGCTTTGTGCTGCAAGCCAATTCGCCCCCGACCGGGGCAGTGACTAGTAACCCTGCCAAGGCAGTGGTAGCCGATGTGAACGGCGACGGCAAACCAGATGTGGTAGTGGCCAACTCTATCGCTAGCACGTTGGGCGTATTGCTGGGTAATGGCAATGGTGGCTTTACGCTCCAGGCCAACTCCCCCTCCACGGGGGCGGGCAGCGATCCTTTCAGCTTGGCGCTGGCCGATGTAAACGGCGACAGTAAGCTCGATGCCCTGACGACCAACGACCGAACCGGTACGCTGGGTGTGCTGCTGGGCAACGGCAACGGCGGCTTTACGCTCCAAGCCTAACCTACTGTTGCTCCCTATGCTGTTGCCACAAGGCTAATGCTTCCTCGAAGAACTGCTTGACTTCTGCTCGTTTACCTTCAGCACACACCTTGAATTGTGTTTTATCCGCCTTTTTTACAAGCAGATAAGGGCAGTAGGTAGCGCCAGCGTAGTAGACAGTATCAATAGAGATGATTTCTGGATAGAAAGCCGAGGAGAACTGTGTCTTTTGCTGGTTGCTCGTATCAATCCAATAGGCAGCCAGCCGCTTATTGGTAAAGAAGTTACCCGCCCGCTTTAGTCGAAGTTCCGAATAGAACTGGTGCACCTCTTCCTCTTCCGTAAGCAGTCCAAGGCTTCTGATAAAAGCAAGGTCCGCTTGCCGTAATGTTTTGCCCGTCTCGATATGATTACAGGACACTAGACAAAGCGCGCTAAACAGGACGTGTATTCTTCTCATAGTAAATAGACTATAAAATAAGGTTGTTGAGCAACGCTTGCGCCTAGTTTTTCTAGCAAGAAAGTTACGGGAGCGATGCAGCAAGCTGAACCACCTTTTTACGTGTTGAAAATGACGCTTTGCTATTCGTAAAATAGCGAGCAAAGGCAGTTTCTCCCCTTTGCCAACCGGTGTGGGCAGTTAGGCAGCCGGCTAGGTGGGTGTCTACCAGGGCAGGCTTGTTTTCATCGTCTGCCATACTAAAAATGTGAATCAAACGTTTACCGTACAACCACTTAGCCCATGAGCTAGGCACGTTCCTGCCTGGCAGCTGGCCTAGGCGGTAAAATGACTGGTACTGCATTTTCTTTTCCTTCCTGTCTAGCTCGATGAAACACCTGCTGCTGCTCGCCCTTTTATCCGGGACCGGGGCTAGTGCCCAACCCAGCTGCCCGCCGCCTCAATTGCGCGTTTTCTATCAGCAGCAGCCGGTGGCGCTCACTGGGAGCCCCTTGGTATCTGCTGTTACCCTGACGCTGGACCAGGCGGCGGCCTGTCAGACACCGCTTACGTATGAGTTTAAGACCGCGCAGTTGACCTTAGTGCGGGCCAAACGCCGGCTGCTGCCGCCGCTCACGGTCACCACCTCCCACGTAGACCTAACGGCCTTTCGGCAAGTCTATCACCCGGGCGATATCATTTACGTGGAGCTCCACGGGGTCACCCTGACTGCTGCCCCTGGTCGGCCGCTGCCCTACCCCTTGGAGGCGAACGAATCCCTGGCCTACAGCTGGGTGCTCCAATAAGCAGCCACGTGCCTTACAAGCTTTCGAGGGTGATACCGATGAGATTGGCTTTTTAGGCAATTTAGCTTGGCCAAGTGGGCGCAAAGTTGCCGCGAGCTGCCGCGGTACTCCCGCGTTCGCTCGGGGCCCTCAATCGCTGCTTCGTCGAAATACTAACCGGGGCGACGCCCCACGTTGCAAGTGGCAATTGCCAGATCCCAACTGGCAATTGCCACTTGCAACGTGGGGCAAAAGGCCAATACCAAAGCGTAGGGGCCTATTCTAGCTGGGCGAGTAGTCTTCATATATTCCCTTCGACAACTCGCTCAGAGGAGGGGCCAAAGCTAAAGGGCGCGCACGGCCGCGCGGGTGACGCAATAAAAAACAGGCAATTTTTCAGCTTTATTGCTTGTATCAGAGTCGGTTAAGTGCAAAACACGCAATAATTTATTTTGCCGGATCGGCGAGTGGAGCCTTTTTGGCAATTGCCCATGAGCTAGCCGGCTGTCACCCCCTCGTATTCTAACTAGTTTCCGGCTGATGTGGAGGTTAAGGGGCCCAATAATGCCCGCTTTTCGGATACCCCAGGAAGTTGTAGCGGAAGGACCCTGCTGTCTGGTAGGAGATGGGTGGTTATAACGCCATTCTGGGTCTCTACGCAGCCGCTGGCCGCCAGGGCCTGCCGAACTAGATTGACCTAGCACGCAATGGTTTTGACAACTCAATAGTCTATTGGTAATCAATAGACTATTGGTTAAATCCGGGGGCATATATCCCTGTAGTAGGTAGGGGCAATTGCCCGTAGCCGACAGGGCACGGTGGGGTGCTGGGCGAGTAAATGAGACGGAAAAGCCAGAAAAAGGGCTAAAAGCGGCGTTTCCAATGCGTAGGGGCACTTGGGCGTGGGACTGGTTCTTTTCGCGCTGCGTCGGGGCCTAGTGACCGGCAGATGGTGGGTGGTCGCGCGCCGGTCCAGAATGGGTGAAGAGCTGCCTAGTTGTCAACCATCAGCCCTCTCCCTACCAGATACCACCGAGGCAGCTGTTGGCAATTGCCAAATAACGACAGTGCAAGCTGGGCTAAGAAGTTCGACTCGTGAGACTGTGCGAGGTCGGATTCAATCATAATCGCCCCTAGCAGCACGCCAAAGGTGATACGAGTGAGATTGACTTTTTAGGCAATTCAGCTCGGCCAAGCGGGCGCAAAGTTGCCGCGGGCTGCCTCGGTACCCCTGCCTTCAACGGGTGCCCTCAAGCGCCGCTTAACCGAGATGCCAACCGGAGCGCCGCCCTCCGTGACAGCGAGTGGCAATTGCCAGATCTCAGCTGGCAATTGCCACTCACCAAGCGCGGCAAAAGGCCCGTACCGAAGCGCTAGGACCTATTGTAGCTGGACGAGGGGTCTTCATATATTCCCTTTGACAGCTCGCTCAGCTCAGCGGCAAAAGCTAAAGGGCGCGCACTGCTGCGCGGGTGGCATTATAAAAAATAGGCAATTTTTTGACATAGTTAACTGTATTATAGATAATTAAGTGTAAAACACGTTATAATTTATTTTGGGAGTTTTGGGAGTTAGGCACTTTTGGCAATTGCCAACGACCTAATCGGCTCCTAACCCCTCGATTCCAACTAGTTTCAGGCTGATGTGGAGGTTAATGGGGCCCTTAGTGGATGCTTTTGAAAAGGTGTTTGCCGCGCGTAGCAACGCGTTCTTGGGGTGTTTTCAGCCGACCCTTAGTGGACTACTTCTTCGGGAAGATTACGCTGGCTAACATATCGACAATTATCGGACACTTTCGAATCCTTTCATAGGCACCTCTCAGTTTGAGTTCTAGTAGTGCTTCCGTTGCTGGGCGTTGTCCTGCTTTGCTTACCTTGTTACCATGGCTACCCCCGCTTTCCCCCTGGCGCCGCTACTCGACCAACTAAAAACAGCGATTCGTACGGCCCGCCTGCGCGCCACTCAGGCGGCCAATGCCGAGCTCCTAGGCCTCTATTGGCACATTGGCCAGCTCATTCTCGCCCAGCAACAAGTGCAGGGCTGGGGCGCGAAGGTTATTGACCAACTCTCGGCCGAACTGCGCCGCGAGTTTCCCACGATGAAAGGGCTGTCGGCGCGCAACCTCAAGTACATGAGGCGCTTTGCCGAAGCTTACCCCGATGCGGCTTTTGTGCAAGCGACGCTTGCACAAATCCCCTGGTACCACCACCTGACGTTGCTAGAAAAGGTAGCGGATGAAGCGACCCGCTTGCACTATATCACTGCGACAGCCCAGCACGGCTGGTCGCGAAATGTGCTCGTCCATCAAATTGAGTCCGGTCATCACCGTCGGCAGGGCCAAGCCATCACCAATTTCGCCGCCACGTTGTCGCCGGAACAGTCCGAACTCGCGCAACAAACCCTCAAGGACCCTTACCTGTTCGATTTTCTCGCGTTAACAGATACGGTCCTGGAGCGCGACTTACAGCGCGGTCTGCTAGAACAGATCACCCGCTTTTTACTCGAACTAGGGAGTGGTTTCGCTTACATGGGCCAACAGGTTCCGCTCGTTGTCGGCGACCAAGACTTTTACCTCGACTTGCTCTTCTACCACGTCCGCTTACGGGCTTACGTGGTGGTCGAATTAAAAATCACGGAGTTCCGACCCGAGTACGCGGGCAAGCTCAATTTCTATCTCACGACGGTTGACGAGCAGTTGCGCCACCCGGAAGACCGGCCCAGTATTGGCTTGTTACTCTGTAAAAGCAAGAACCGCGTGGTGGCCGAGTATGCCCTGCGCGATGTCCACAAGCCGATTGGAGTGGCCGAGTACCGACTGGGGGAAGCGCTGCCCACGACGCTACAAGATGTCTTACCCAACCTCGCTGATTTAGAGCAGCAGTTAAATGCAGCGGTACCCCCGCAGCAAGATGAGTTATAGTCCAGAAAAGGCAGCCAAAACGGCCCTGAAAACGCAGGTTTTCGGGGCCGTTTTGGCGGGTAGTAAAACCATCCACAAATCGTCCGTTTTCTGAGACACCCTGCACCCGCTAGAATCCGCTGCTAGGGCCCCCTAACGGGAATTCCTCTTCTTATCTCTTATACTACCCTACTACTGACTTATCGAACGGGGAAGCGTACACTACTTCTTAGTCCTGCGTGGCAAAGTCTATCTTTATCCTTACAGTTGCATAACCCTTTTTAAATCAAAAGTATATGAAAGCCCATGTTTCCTATAATGACTTTATTGGCACTGCTGCGGCCGACATCAGTGACCATGTTAATTTAGTGCAGTTTTTACAAGGGCGAGGCGTTGATACAGCGCGATATGAAGCCATCGGTGCTCATTTTTATGCGGGGTATGCGGATTTCTTTACGGCTTCCATCCTCTGTCTTGATAAAGAAAAGAGCACTGCTGAAAAGCCGTACACAGTCAGTATGAGCTTTGAAAATGAGCTGTCAAAGGATGAGTTTTTTGACCTATTCAAGCGCCTGAGCGTTGTGATTCTAGCTAAGCATGATCATCACGGTCAGCAAGACCGGGAGCATGTTGATGAGGAAATTACTTTTGATGACACTGATGATATTGATTGATATTAAAAGAGCCTCTGCTACGCTAGCAGAGGCTCTTTTAATATCCGCTTTATGATAAGCAAATCTCGTTACTCTGGCTTTCTTTTTACAGCTCTAAGAGAGATTAATTCTTGTTCTCCAACAGTAGTTAAGCTCCAGTATAGCTTGGCGGCAGCAGGCTTTAAAGCGATTAGACCTAAGGCTTTAAAGTGAATCTTTACAGTTTGAAAAACACTAGTGGTTATTTTCTTGCCTATCACGTAGCCTTCTTTCTTGTTATTAGAGCGCGTATAAAGTAGGCTAGTTAGCTTGTCTGCAACACTGCCGTCTTCTTGGGGAGATAGCAAATAGGGGGCTATCAGGCCAAATAGGCTGCCCCAGGTAAGAGAAATTTCCCAAGAAAACGACTCGGCTATACCAGCAGCCATCGTCTTAGCAGTGCCCTTGATCACCACGGTATCATCTAGTCCAGCCAGCCCTTGGGATTGACCTAGCGTAGCCGTTTGGCGAGCGGCATCTTTCAGCTCCTGGTTCTGCTTCCTTAAGTCACTGAGCTCTTTGTAAACTTCTGGATCTTGTGCCGCGCTTGCTCGTATCCAGCCAATGGCCGGATACGTTTTGATGGTTTTGGCTAAACTTAGCGCTACTAGCCCAGGCAACTCATTTGCGGTTTTCCAGAATTTAATCAGTCTGTTAGTGGACACCTTTTCTCGAAAAGCAAGTAGCTTCCCTCTAGAGGTCGCGTCCTGCTCCGATTTGCCCGCTGAAATTTCTTCTGGCTTTTCGTGTAGGAAAGCCATGACCTTTATGCCTTTGCTAACGGCATAGTCATATTCCAATTCTGTGTAGCTGACGCCGGCATCCGAGAGCGAGCCGTAACGACCACCAATAATAAGCAAGTAGTAGTCGCAGTCGTCGATAACCTTCTTAATGAACTCAAACTGCTCTTCATCAATGGCTGGAAATACCTCCATACCAGCTGGAATACAGTCCAGTTCCATGATGGCTTGCTGCACCTTTGAGCGCTCTTCTGTCAGGTCTGCGAAGGTAGAGCTTATAAAGACTTGGTATCGTTTATCCATTGTACAATACGTTGCTTTAGAACTGATAACGAGCAAAGATAGGCGTAGCTTTGCTGTTACTTAATATTCTAAACTTTGCTCTCTATCTAATGTAGAAGGCTGTTTTTCTCGCCGTGCAGGAGCGCTTAGGAGCAGATGCCATCAGCATCGAATATTCTAAAGGTGTCATGTATAAACGAACACACTTGCTACCTTCGTAAGCAGGTGTGTTAGGGTAATAGAATGCCCGCACGAGGACTGGCTGCTTTCGGTCCATCCGACATTCCAGCGAACATACGCGAACAGATATCTAGCCCCTGTTCGGAAAAAGCCTCGGCCTAACAGTCGAGGCTTTTTCGTAGCTTGTCCCTGTTAAAAACTATATCCGACTTAGCTACTATAACTGTGCGCTTCCCCAAACCGGAAGTCAGTTGTGAGTGGAGAAAAGCGTATGTGCACTACCTGACACCTGCGAAATGAAAAAGGAACAACTCAGTGAAACCCAAATTGTGGCCATTCTACAACAGCAAGCCAGCGACCTGACCGTGGCACAAATCTCCCTTCTGTAATGGTGCGCTACCTAACCTTCCAGATTCCACAGCCCGAAATTAAGGACAGTCTTTTTGCTGGGTACACTCTAAGCAACTCTTCCCTCCTACCTAGTCACTTCGGAAGCATTAACCCGGTCAACATCCTCTTAGGCGAGAATAACTCCGGGAAGAGCCGCTTCATGAGGGAGATAATGAAAACGGACGTCAAACAGTTTGAACTGGATTTCTCAACTGATGACGTGATAGCAAAGCTAGATGCAGTCTGTAAATTAATCGAATCGTTGCCACTTGATTCTTTCTTTGACCTCACGTTAAAGGTCACCCATTATGAGATTGAGGAGACTTTTTTATCATTATTCGATAAATCTAAAAAGGATCTAACTAATAATGTTCCTACCTATAAAATTAGCCCCCGGGAATTCATCAAGGAGCTAAAAGCAGCTATCAACAAACTGCTTAAGGCCACTTCCACGATTGGGCCGTTTCTGTCTTTTCTGGATCTGGATGAAACGGATAACAAGTACCTAGAGGCGCTCATCACATCCCTCGGCAAAATCCGACGCGCTGCGTCTGCCTATGAACAGGTAGCTCCAAAGGAAAAATTTGGCAACAACTTCACCAACAGCGTGGGCAGTGATTCGATTGAGTTCAGGCATCCTCAAGATTTCGCGGTATTAGGCCTCGTAACTGGTTCTACCAATTCCTATCAATTCCGCGAGTCTGGAAAGCGCAGTGCGTACGCAGTAAAGCATTCTGCTTTGCTACATGACCTTCAAGGCCCAATCCAGGATATCATAGACCTTTTAAAGCCACTGACCAAAGTATTTCCTCGAAAACCAATCAGGACGTACATTCCGACGCTACGCACCGCGCGCACTTTAATCGGTCCCAATGGGGCTAAACTGCAATCGGATAGCGACATTATGCGGATTACCACGATACTCGACTATGACCTATCCAGTTCAGGTGCGGAAGTAGACACAGGCTTTGCGCTGTACGATGCCATTGATACCAAACGAAATGCTCGGATCGAAGGGCGGACCAGCTTCACAAGGTTTGAGGAGTTCTTATCCGAAACCTTCTTCAATGGCAAACCGGTAGCGGTAGTAGCCGAACGAGTGAAGGATGTCCGAGGCGGCAATATTTTGATTACCATCGATGGCATAGAGCGCGATATCCAGCACCTGGGAGATGGCATCCAGGCCATCATTCTGCTGCTCTATCCACTCTTCATTTCCTCTGAGAATGCCTGGTTTTTCATTGAGGAACCAGAGACTCACTTACACCCCGGCTTCCAGCGCCTGTTCATCGAAACCATTACCACGCACCCAATTCTGAAGGCGAAAAACCTCACTATCTTCCTGACGACGCACTCTAACCACATCTTGGACTTTGCCATTGCCGAGACAGATAGGGTGAATATCTTCTCTTTTCGCAAAGCAAAAGAGACCGTGGGAAAACCCGCTTACCAGATCCAGCTCACGGCTCGCCACGACTTAGAAGCGCTGGCGGCTCTAGGTGTACAGAACTCCTCTGTGTTTTTAGCCAACTGCACCGTCTGGGTAGAGGGAATTACTGACCGTATCTACCTCACGGCTTATCTAAAGGCCTATCTGAAACACCTGCAGTCCAAGGTTTCACTTATTGAGGGGCTTCATTACTCCTTTCTGGAGTATGCCGGTGCGAATGTGGCTCATTATACCTTCAGCGCCCAATCATACGACGGCACTATCCCGGCGCAAACGTTGCAGGACATCAAGGGCATGTCGATCTCAAATCGCATCATGCTCATTGCTGACCGGGATGCGGGGAAGAAGACGAAGCGCGATGAGCGGTTCATCGATGAGCAAAACCCAGGGTTTGCCTACCGCATCCTGGATGTTCGTGAGATTGAGAACCTGCTTTCGCCGGAGGTCATCGCCGAGACATTGCACAAGCTCTATAAGAAGAAGTTTGATGCCAGCTTGCTAAGGGTGGAGGAATACCAGCAGGAGTACTTAGGCAGCTATCTACGGAGCAAGTTTTCAAGCATCCCCGACAATTTTGCTCCTGCTGATGGTAGCGGTACCATCGGCACAGCTAAGAAGCGCCTATTCGCTGAAAAAGCCGCAGAATCCATCACTTCGTGGCAACTACTCACTCCAGAAGCACAGAAACTTACGGAGCAAGTATTCAATTTTATTATAGATCACAACCCACGTTTGGGCCGCAGTTGATGCGAAACAGCCGCTATAGCCGAAGTATAGCTACGTTCTAGGCTTGAATTGGCTGTACCGATTTTTAAAAAAGCCTTTGACATCGTATAGCTGCTCCATCTCAAGTCCAATAAGATACTGGATTTCAAGAAGCTTGCTATTAACAATAGGATATCTGCGCACGTAAACAGCTTGCTGCTTACTCTTTTCGACTCCGTCAGCCTCGATACACACAGCAGATACGATGTCGACCAGTTGCCTCAGTTGCAGCACCAATTCTCTACTACTCCAAGTGGTAAGTGAAGCAAATTTCTTCGTGGCACTTGTCAATATCTCGGGCCCCAAATCCATTTCGAAATACTCGTAATACGTCCCGCTGCCATCATCCGCAGCCTTATACATCGACAGGATACTCAACATCTCTTCGGCGGCTTCAATGGCTTTCATCCGCTTATCAATCACCTTTTTGTAGTAATCATTGCGGTACTCCTTATCCTTCGACTTCCAGGCGACCCAAGCCGCAAGGCTTGAAGAAGCCAGCGAAGCCATTGCTGCCAGCGAAGCCGCAATAAGTACAAAGTAGACGGCGTAAGGGTGCTTGTCGGTCACCGACGCACTAAGCTGCTGGGACGCGGCCGGCTGGATGTTGTTTGGTGCCACTACAGGCGCAATGGGTTTAGAGGCTGCAACCAGAGGGATTTGTGATAAAGCCTGAGCACGAGATGGTATACAACCGAAGAAGGCAGCCACAACAAGGCCGATAAACAGCAGCACCCAACTCATTTTTTGACGGTGGATGATTCGCCAACCGCCAATCGCGGTAGCTACGCAGCAGAGAGGTAGAATGAAGTTCACGTCCCGAAGAAACACAAAATCACTGGTTAATAGGCCAAAGATTTTAGGAGTAAAGCGTAACTGTGACGGCCGCCTTGCAGGCCCCCCTGAGGAGCCAGCAGCCAGCAGGGCTATTTGCGCCATTGCACGAAGACATGCTCCTCGCCGGCCAACTCTTCGTCAATGATGGCTGCGATAAGGCTCCAGTCTCCCCCAGCTAGCCCGGCGCCGAGGGCCGGGTAGCCAATGCGGCGGCCGGCATACGCTTGTTTCACGGCCCGAAAGACTTGCCGGATGGCGGCATAATCTGCTTTTAGCCCGCTGCCACGCCACTGATACTGGGTATACCCATTGACGATGACGAGCACTCTCCCCGGAACATCTACCTGGGCAATTGAATAGGTGCCGAGTTTCGTTCGGTCCCCAGCTACGGTAGTGAGGTCAGCCTGGTAGGCGGCGGGGAATACCTGTTTGATGGTCTTGGCAATGCCGGCCCCCATCTGGCAAAAGCAATTGCAGCCGTGCACAATCACGTCAAATTCTCCCGCTTTCGCTTTCTGGACTAGGTCACCTTGTTCCGTTTGCATCGCCTATTTGCTGATTCATTACCAAGGTAAAACTAGCCCTAAAAAAAGTCCGATAATTGGCGATATGTTAGGTTGTGCAATCTTCCCGAAGAAGTAGTCCAATAAGGGCCAGCTGAAAACGCCCGAAAAAAGCGCCTCTATGCACTGCAAACACCCGCGGTAAATTCATCCACTAAGGGCCCATACAACCCAAGGCGGACGCATTTAGTCTGCCGCCTTCTTTAGGTGTTCGCTGTGCGCCTTGCCCCACCTAATCATCTCTAGAATGATACTCCCGAACGAGTGGCAGTAATCCGTCGGTGTGTATTCAACCAGCACGGGGGTGTCCGGCGTCACGGTGCGCTTGATTAGCTGGTTGGCCTCCATTTCTTTCAATTCGCGGGATAACATCCGGGTCGTAATGCCGGGAATGCTGCGCTCGATGTCGCGGAAACGCTTGTTGCCATTGCACAGCGAATTAATGATGGGCAATCGCCACTTGCCCCCCACTACATAAATCGTGTCCTGCAAGGCCTGCACCTCTTGGCGTGGGTTTCGGGGAGTGGACAATACCTCTTGGGCCAGGGCCAACATTTGCTGCTCTTCCATGATATGTATAGCTGGTATACTCTGTGATAGTGGTAACAAATATATACCAGGCGGCCGATAATTTTGCAGCGTTCAATTAAACACGCTTTTTTATGCAGAACCTAACAGGAAAAGTGGCGCTGGTTACCGGGGGTAACAGCGGCATTGGCTACGCCACCGCCAAAGAGTTGAAACAGCAGGGTGCCAAGGTCATCATCACGGGCCGCCGGCCAGAGGCTGTGGCACAAGCCGCGGCCGAGCTGGGCGTGGTGGGGCGCGTGGCCGACCAGGGGCAGGTGACCGCCATTGAAGAGTTGGCCGCCTATGTGCAGGCCACTCACCAGCGCTTGGATATCCTCTTCATCAATGCCGGTATTCTGGACGGGGCCAGCATCGAACAGGCCACGGAGCAGGCATTTGATAACGTTATCGGGGTCAATTTCAAGGGCGCGTATTTCACGCTCAGCAGACTCATTCCCCTACTCAATGATGGCGCCTCGGTCGTCTTCCTCTCTTCCAACACGGCCCACCTGGACGGGGCCAACTCGTCCATTTATTCCTCCAGCAAGGCGGCCCTGAATGCCGTCATGCGCATCGCGGCGGTCGAACTCGCGCCCCGGCAGATTCGGGTCAACAGCGTCAGCCCTGGCCCGACCCAAACCGAAATTCTGAAAAAGGCCGGCTACAACGAGCAGCAGCTACAAGGCCTCAACCAGTGGATGACAGACCGCATTCCGCTGAAGAAAATAGGCACCGCCGAGGACGTAGCGAAAATGGTCGCCTACTTTAGTGGCGAGGCCGCCAGCTTCATCACGGGGGCGGAAATCATCATGGACGGCGGTATGAGCCTGAACACCAAGCACTAGCAGGCCTGTCGTCTCGGTGCTAGTGGCTAGGCGGGTAGCCCACTTTTAGGGCCCCAGGCAATGCGGGGCACTAAAAGCGGGCTGCTTATCCGTAGCAATGTAGTGGTGGTGCCACTGCCACGCGTGACCTGGTGGCGCTAATGGCCAGCGGCAGTCTGCATCACCTTGCTACCTGCTGGCGCGGTTGTTATCTCCACTTCAGCGGCACGGGTGTAGGTAGCCGGATAAAGCCGACGGAATAGTGTATAGGCCGTGCTAAATATCGTAAAGGCAATAAGCGTGTCGATGGTAGCGGCGGCACCCAGCACCACAATCTTCGACAAGAAGGCAAACGTGATGTCGAATAGGATGCCGGCAAATACCCATTCCTTCAGCCGCAACAGCCGGTTTGGCACTAGTAACACGGCCACTCCCAGCACCTTGGCTACGCCCAGGATATAGATGAAGTGTGGGGGATAGCCGAGTTTGACGGTGATATCCCACACTAAGGGGTTTTTCGTCAATTCACTGACCCCGCTGGCGCCAAACCACAGGGAGAGCAGGCCCACGCTGGACCAATAGATAATTCGAGCGGTGTTGTAGCGCATGAGAACAGGCGGTTAGAAAGTGAAGAAAGGTGAGCCGACCAGGCGTGCTTGACCATCCTCGGAATAGTAGAAAGAGAAGAGACAGTCAGCAGCGACTAAGTAGGAACGACGACCCCGGCGTTGGCTGGTAGTGAGGCCGTTCGTGACCCAAAACTCTACTTAAGTTGCTCGCTGGCTGCCATCCAGTTTTTAAAAACCAACGGGTCCAGATGCTTCGCACGTGGGATACCACTCTGCAGCCTGCCTTCCGGAGTGGGCGGCCAGTTTATTTGCAAATCAGCGACTTGATTACGGTCGAGATTCAACGCGGCCGGTTAGTCCCGGGCACGGCGCTGCCAGGTACGCGCGAGCTGGCCAAGCAACTAGGGGTGAATCGGAAAACGGCGGTGCTGGCCTACGAGGAGTTGTTGGCACAGGGCTGGCTGGCTAGTCAGCAGACCAGGGGCACCTTCGTGGCAGACCAGTTACCCACCAACACCCCCCTAGCGTTTGCAGCCCTTGTCGGAAACCAGCAGCCGGTAGCTGGCTTTCAGTGGCACGAACCACCCGGGCCGGCCCTGTGGCCGCCGGCCATGCCGGGAGCCATCACGTTTACGGATGGTACGCCCGACGCGCGGCTGGCACCCCTCGCGGCCTTGACGCGAGCCTACCGTCACACCCTGCTAAGCAAAGGGCGGCTCAATCAGCTCGGCTACGAGAGCCCGCTGGGTAACCAACGCCTGCGCGAAGCGCTGGCCCACATGCTCAACCAGCATCGTGGCCTGAGCACCACGGCCGAAACCATCTGCCTAACCCGCGGCACGCAGATGGCCCTGTACCTGACCGCCAGCCTGCTCCTGCGACCGGGCGATGTAGTGGCGGTAGAAAACCCCGGCTACCCGCCCGCCTGGCACACCTTCCAGCTGTTCGGCGCTGAATTAGCCCCCCTCCCGGTAGACGACGAAGGGCTCTGTGTCGAGGCCTTCGAGGCGCTGTGCCGCCAGCGGCCGGTGCGGGCGCTGTACCTGACGCCACATCACCAGTTCCCCACCACCGTAACCCTGCAGGCGGCCCGGCGCGTGCACCTGCTCGCGCTAGCCGCCCGCTACGGCGTAGCCCTCGTTGAGGACGATTATGACCACGAGTTTCATTACCGTTACCAGCCCTCCCTGCCGCTGGCCAGCGCCGACCCCGGCGGCATCGTTATTTACATAGGCTCCTTGACGAAGCTACTGGCTCCGGCCCTGCGTATTGGTTATGTAACCGGCCCGCCTGCCTTTGTCGCCGCGCTGGGGCGTCTGCGGGCGCTGGTTGACCGGCAGGGTGACACGGGGCTGGAGCAGGCCGTGGCCGACCTCATTGACGAAGGAGAGATTAAGCGACATACCCGCCGGGTGCAGGCCGAGTACCATGCGCGCCGCGACACGCTGGTCGAAGGCCTGCGCCAACTGCCCGCCGACCTCGTGCAGTTTGAGGTACCGGCGGGCGGCCTGGCACTCTGGGTAAAATTTTCAACCCACGTTGATGTGCCGAAGCTTGCGCGTGAGCTGGCTCGTCGCCGGGTACTTATTACGCCCGGCAGCCACTACTATCTGGCCGAGCCCCTGGCTAACGCGGTGCGCCTAGGCTACGCGGCGCTGAAACCGTCGGAGCTACTGTATGCCCTTGACCAATTGCGCCAAGTGCTGTGCCAGTCCTACGGAAGCCGGTGAACGCAGCGGTAAGGCGAGGTTCGAGGCTAACCTCGCGTTACTAAGCCAGGTTGAGTGCTTGCTGCACCCCAATCTGAGTTAGAAAGCTGGCATCGTGCGACACGACTACTAGCGTGCCCTGGTAGCTGGTAAGGGCCGCCGCCAAGATGTCCAGGTTTTGCAGGTCGAGATTATTGGTTGGCTCGTCCAGCACGATAAGGTCCGGGGCTTGGCTACGCAGAGTAAGGCAGCACAGGAGCAACCGCAGCTGCTCCCCGCCGCTCAAGGCACCGCAGGGCTTGGCCCAGTCGTCTTTGCTAAACAGAAAGCGAGCGAGTCGAATTTTAACCTCGTGCTCCAGCAGGGCCGTGGTGTTGAACTGCTGGGCCTGTTCGTACACCGTTAGCTCCTTGTGCAGCAAAGAGTAGTCTTGGTCGATGTACACCGCCTGAAAATCGGCGCGATACAGCGTGCCCGTCTGGGGCATCAATTGCCCTAACAACAGGCGGATGAGCGTGGTTTTACCCGCTCCGTTTGGCCCGTGCAGGGCTACCCGCTCGCCGCTGCGCAGCTGAAAGCTGAGGGCCGGCTGCCACAACGGGCGCGGACCGTAGGCGTAGTTCAGGTCGTTGGCTTCGAGCAGTACTTTGCCCTGGTGCAAGCCGGAGTGCGCGAAGCCAAACGTCATTTTGTCGAGGTCGGGTAACGCCTGCCGCAGTTCCCCCAACTCCTGAGTGAGGGCGCCCACTTTCTCGGCGTGCTGGCCTTTGAGGCGCGCCCCGCTGTTTTCGGCCCCGTTGCGCCGCATGCCCAGTACGATGGGGGGCAGACCGGCTTTGCCCTGGTTTTTCTTGCTGCGCGCATCCAGCTTTTGCTTGCGCTCCAGCGCCTCACGCTCGGTTTCCTTGGCTTTGCGCAAGGCCTTTTCTTTGCTTTTTACTTCCTGATGCAGCGCGGTGCTGGCCACCTGCTTTTGCGCGGCGTAAAAAGCGTAGTCGCCGCCGTACAGCGTAAGGCCGCGCGTGCTCAGTTCGGCCACGGGGCCAAGTTGCTGCAGCAGTTGGCGGTCGTGGCTCACGACCAGCAGGGTGCTTTTGGTAGCCTTCACGAAGGCGTAGAGCTGTCGCCTCCCGGCGGCGTCCAGGTGGTTACTCGGCTCGTCCAGCAAGATAAGTTCGGGCTGGTGAATGGCGACGGCCGCTAACAACAGCCGTGTTTTTTGCCCGCCACTAAGCGCGGCCAGGGGCTGAGCCAGGTCCAACTCGGCGACGTTCCAATGCCGCAGGGCCTCTTGCAGTCGCTCCTCAATCGTCCAGTCCTCGGCCAGCGCGGCGAGATTGGCGTCCGTCACCTGGCCCGCCAAAATCGCCTGTAGGGCGGCTAGTTTGTCCGCCACCCCGAGCGCCTGCGCGACCGTCAGGCCGTCTAGCTGCCCGGTATGTTGCGGGAGGTAAAAGGGGACCGCGCTGGCAATTACCTGTCCGGTGGTAGGTGGCAGCAGACCTGCTGTCACTTGTAAGAGCGTGGATTTGCCCGTGCCGTTATTCCCAATCAGGGCTACTTTCTGGTGCGCATTCACCGTCAGGTTCAGGCCCTCAAACAGCACGCTTTTATCGGGCTGCGTGTAGCCCAGATTTTGAATGGTTAGCATGATTTCTTTTGCAACAAACAAGAGGTGGCAGCCCGCCATCCGGCGGTTCAGTTACTCGCAGCCGTGAAAAGAATCCGCCTATTACATAAGTCTACCTCTTATTGAGTTGAAAGCGCAATACTGCGCGCGCCAAAGAGAACCTTTAGCGAGCGTGCCAGAAGCCTGTCAGCTTTGCAAAACTAGTACTAACTGAAAAATCAACCCGCTCGCCATTTCCGGAGCGTAACCTTTCAAGTGCTTTCCTGACTCGAAGCAAGCTTCAAGGAGCGTACTCGGTGAACAGATAATCGTGGGGCTTCGCCGGCTGGTGGCAGGGAGCACAGTTGGCAATGGTTACCCCTTCGACGGGTACTCCTTCGTTAAACTGCGCGTACCCCCATCCCCCGGTCGCGGCGTATTTTCGGGCATCCTTCACCATAAATTGCACGCCTTCCTTCGGCAGACCGGCTACGTAAGATTGCGGCTGGCCGAACACTTTGTTATTGGCTGCGGAGGGAACATACTCCCAGGCGAGCCGGGCAATAATAGCCCCGTCTGGAAATGGCAGGGTTCCCTCCCGGTAGGCCTTTACGGCAATGTCATTGCCCAGAATGGCGCGCAGGTCGTTGAGATTACCGGCCTCATGGGCGACCGAAATCAGTCGCCAGTCGCGGTAGCCGGGCGGGAGCTTAGCCAGCACGGACGTGGGGGCCGGCCTGGGTGCTGGCGTCCCAGGCATTGCCTCGGCTAAAGCATACGCTA
The DNA here is from genome assembly GCF_009755225.1 of Hymenobacter ginkgonis. Classification (GTDB taxonomy): domain Bacteria; phylum Bacteroidota; class Bacteroidia; order Cytophagales; family Hymenobacteraceae; genus Hymenobacter; species Hymenobacter ginkgonis. The sequence continues at coordinate 20,962 of NZ_WQKZ01000012.1, read as the reverse complement.
CTACTAAAGCCGGCGACAAGACGAGAGCGGACATTTTCCAGGTTTTCATGCGTCAACCAGTTTTTATTACTTAGCCAAGCCATCCGCCTCGATGATGGCGGCAGCGAAGTCTTGGGGAGCTTCCTGGGGCAAATTGTGGCCAATGCCACCAGACAGCGTGTGATGTCGATACTTACCCGTAAACTTCGCCGCGTAAGCAGCTGGGTCGTTGTGGGGCGCGCCATTAGCATCCCCTTCCAACGTCACGGCCGGCACCGTAATAGCTGGCGAGGTGGCGAGCTTTTTTTCAACGGCCTCGTAGCGAGCCTCGCCTTCAGCTAGTCCTAAGCGCCAGCGATAGTTGTGAATGACAATGGCCACGTAATCGGGATTCGTGAAGGCTACCGCAGCCTGCTCAAACGTAGCCGGCTCAAACTGCCAGCGGGGAGAGGCCGTTTGCCAGATGAGCTTATTGAAGTCGTTGGTATTGGCTTGGTAGCCCGCCTGGCCCCGCTCGGTCGCGAAGTAGAACTGATACCACCAGGCTAATTCGGCCTTGGGTGCCAGCGGGGTGCGATTGGCCTGCTGGCTGCCGATGAGGTAGCCACTCACTGACACCAGGGCCTTGCACCGCTCTGGAAACAGAGCCGCCACGATGCCGGCTGTCCGAGCCCCCCAGTCGAACCCGCCAATAATAGCTTGTTGAATGTGCAGCGCGTCCATCAGGGCAATGACATCCAGGGCCAGCGCCGCTTGCTGCCCGTTGCGGGCCGTTTGGGGAGAGAGAAAGCGGGTGGTGCCGTGGCCTCGCAGGTACGGAATAATTACCCGGTAGCCCTTTGCCGCTAGCTGCGCGGACACTTCGGTGTAGCTGTGAATGCTGTAGGGCCAGCCGTGAAGCAGAATAACAGGCTGCGCGGTGGGCGGGCCAACTTCTACGTACCCTACATTAAGCACGCCCGCATTAATCTGCTTGGGCGAGGAGAATGCCAAAGCGGTGCTTGCCGCAGCAGGCGTCGGGTGTTGCGCCAAGCCCGGGTGTGAGCTACTAAGCGGGACAATGGCAAGAAACAACCCGCGAAGCTTTTAAGGTTGCTGCAAAGAGTGAAGCGTTGTAAGACAGCCATGTTGCGTTGTAAGAAGGTAACATACAGTGCGCAAAGCCGAGTATGACCCACGCAGGAGAAAGTATTCTGGATGGATTTGCACAGTTTCGACAGAAGCTTTGATGGTCGTACCCCTTGTGGCAGTTTCAATCCAGAATACAGAATGACTTATTCAAACACGCGCTAAGTGAGCGTAAGTTGAACTAAATGGGTGAGGAGCACGACAAGCAGCTATAACCGGTAGATTATCGCTGCTCGGCATTGGACCGGTAAGCGCGCAAACCTCCACTTAAGCAGGCAGCTCGTAATCATCCACTTTTAAAAAACTAGCGGGTCCAGTGTTAGGCGCACTGCGCCTCGTTGATAGGACACTACTGACGCGAAACCCACTACAGCGTCAAATGCGACTTATGGACTAAATTTTCAATTAAGGCCACTAACGGCAGTTAGGTCATAGCTCCCACCTAATATACCACCGTTAGCCAGCCACAGTAGGCTGGTTATTACACAATTGCCTTAAAGTGAACTATCACGTCGTTTGCCCGCAGTAACTACTTGATTAATAATGTAAATTAGTCCAATAAAGGCCCGTGGCTGCTGCAGAAGTCTTGGCAACAACTTAGTAAATCAACTGCTATAGTACCAAGTGGCTAAACGGCCTGTGCAGTCCGTTACGAGCAGTCAACCGATTCGTGAACTCTGGCGGTAGGTTCCGCAACAGCCACGCCCCTAACCTGTGCTGCGTACTAAGCCCACTCCAGTAAAACCGTAATGGCTTGTTAGGTGCGGGTCGCCGAAAAGAGGGCGATGCTTTTTAACGATCTTCGCATCGTACGATTGCCGCCGACCAGCAGCTATAGTTGCGCAGGGACCGGTCAACCTTCGGGGACCCGCTTCGTTTCAGAAGACCAACCTGAGGGAGTAAAGGATGGCAAGGACGCAATTAGCAAAAATCAAGTGGTGGCGCGTCGCGCTGGCGTGGGGGCTGTTCACGGTGTTCATGGTCCTACTGGTCTACGTCCAAGCGCAGGCCAGCGTGCACCCGTTGCCCTGGCGGACCGTCGTGCTGGGACCCCTGCTGGATTGCGTCAGTTGGATGGTGCTCACCCCCGTCGTGTTTTGGCTCGCGGCGCACTTCGACCTGACCACGCCGCCCCACCGCTTGCCGCGGCTGCTGCTGCACGCGGGGGCCAGCTTCGGGCTCACCCTGCTCCAACGCGCGCTGTCGCGGACCGGGCTCGCGCTGCTGGCCGTGCCCGGCGTCCACCTGGACTGGTCCGCCTTGCTGGCCACGGTCAACGTCTGGGTGCCCCTCTATTGGATGCTGCTCTTTGTGGCCTACGCCCTGGAACTGTACGACAAGTTTCGGCGGCGCACCCTAGACGCGGCCAGCTTGGAAATCCAACTGGTCCAGGCTCAGTTGCAGGCGTTGAAGATGCAGCTCAACCCGCATTTTTTGTTCAACACGCTTAATACGGTCACCGCCCTCATCGCAGATGACCCGGCGGCGGCGCAACGGATGACCGCCAAGCTGGGCGCGTTTCTGCGCGCCGTGCTCGACAACACCGACGAACAGCAGGTGCCGCTGGCCCAGGAACTGCGCCTGACGGAGTTGTACCTGGAAATGGAGCAAATCCGCTTTGCCGACCGGCTCACCGTCACCTACCAGGTGGATGCCGCGGCCTTGCCCGCCCTAGTCCCGAACCTGCTGCTGCAGCCTTTGGTGGAAAACGCGATGAAGCACGGCCTGGCGACCACCGCCGGGCCCGGGCGCCTCCACATCGAAGCCCAGCGGCAAGGGCAGCGGCTGGTGCTGCAGGTGCACGATAATGGCCGGGGTGCCCCCTCGGCGGAAGCGCGCGGGGTGGGCTTGCGCAACAGCGAGGAGCGACTGCGCACCTTGTACGGGACGCATTATGCCCTGGCCATTCAGACGGCGCCGGCGGAAGGCTTCACCGTGCGCATTGAACTGCCGCTGGCTTTTCTGCTCGTTACGTAGCCTATCTTTTCCCCTATGGAATCTATTCGGACGCTTATCGTCGATGACGAACCGTGGGCACGTCGGCGAATTGTGCAACTGCTGGCCGACGTACCGGGGTTTGCCCTGCACGGCGAATGCTGCAATGGGACGGAAGCGGTGGCTGCGCTTTCAATGCCGGATACGGGCCCCGACTTGGTGTTCCTCGATGTGCAGATGCCCGACCTAACGGGCGTGCAGGTGCTGCAGCACGCGGTGGCGCCGTTGCCGCTGGTCGTCTTCGTCACAGCCTACGACCGCTATGCACTGCAGGCCTTTGACGCCCACGCCGTCGACTATTTGCTCAAACCCATCGACCCAGACCGCTTTGCGAGTTGTCTGGCCCACGTGCGGCACTTATTCGGCCAGCGCCAGGCCAGCCAACGCCACCAGCAGCTGGCGGCCTTGCTGCAGCAGTGGCCCCGACCGGCCGCGACGCCGCCCGACCCGCTGCCCCCGCCGGCCAGTCGGCCAGTGGAGAACCTACCCGGCTCCTATGCCGAACAGTTTTTAGTCAAGCAACCGGGCCGCCTCTACTTTGTGCCGGCGGGGCAAGTGCAGTACCTCGAAGCCACGGGCAACTACGTCACCCTGCACACCCAGGGCGCGCCGCACGTGCTCCGGACCACGCTGAGCCAGCTGGGAAGCCAACTCAACCCCGCGCACTTTGTGCGCATTCACCGCTCGCTGGTCGTCAATGTCGCGTACATCCAGGAACTGCGGCCGTGGGCGCACGGCGAATACCTAATCACCCTGCACGGCGGCGCCCACCTGACCTCCTCGCGCAGCTACAGCAGTGGTTTGCAGCGCTTCCTGCAACGCTTTGCCTCCTAACCTTTCCCCCAACCCACTTTTCTCCTGCGGCCGGCCAGCCGGCCATTCACCCCCCGGCCGGAGCGCTGTGCCCCGTCAAAGAGCCGTTTCAGCCCCGCCGGGCGTTGCGCCGGGGCATTACCCCGTATGCATGGTCAACTAGTGCGAGGAGCTAGCGTGGTACACCATCTGCGTATCCCCCGGCCCTCGCCACATCTGCCTTTTCCCCCTTCCCATGCAGTACAACGAAGAAACTCCCCGCCGTGCATTCGTCAAGCAGTCCATGACGGCCGCTTTGGCGTTCAGCGCCCTGCCCGCCGTAGCCGCTTTACTAAACTCCTTTCCGGCCGAGGCGGAAACGCTGCTGAGTGGCGCGCCCGTGGCGGCCACGGAAAAAGCGTTTCGCCAGGGCGTCATCGGCCCCGCCGAACTCTCGCTAGCTACCAGCCAAATTGCGACGGGCAAAGCCACGCAAGCGAACGCGAAAGAATTCGCGGGCTTTGAACTGACCGAGGCCATCGCCGTGACCACCGTGCTCAAGGACTTGAAGACGCCCGTGCCAACCCCGGACGCCAAGGCGCAAGCCACGCTCGCCAAAATCAAGAACACGCCCGCCGGGCCGGCCTTCGATAAGGCCTACATCCAGGCCCAGCTCGAAAACCACGAGTTTCTGCGCGACTTGGCCGAGGACTACTTGAAAAAATCGGCCGGCAAAACCACGCCCGCCGAGAGCCAGACGCGGCACTTGGCGACGCTGGCCTTGGCTACGTTCAAGGAGCATGTGGCCATTACCAAGCGCATCTTGGGCGAACTGGGCGGCTAAGTGGCGCGGCATTTGCACCAAAAATGAGAAGCCTCGCCCATCCGGCGGGGCTTTTTCATGTCTCCCTCTCGGTCCGTGGACCGCTATCAGTACGTTCCCCAAAGCTTGCCTTCTCCGCCAATATAGACGAGCACACCGGTAATCCAGCAGTTAGCAATCGTTTCTTTGGTTCTCTGACGAAGTACCCTAATTATCCTCCATTTGCGCAACTGTAAATAGTTGACTTTCGATAAAAATTAATCCAATAAAGGCCCCATTAACCTCCACATTAGCCGGAGTCTAGTTGGAATCGAGGGGTTAGGAGCCGATTAGGTCGTTGGCAATTGCCAAAAGTGCCCAACTCCCAAAACTCCCAAAACAAATTATAACGTGTTTTACACTTAACTATCTATAATACAGTTAACTATGTCAAAAAATTGCCTATTTTTTATAATGCCACCCGCGCAGCAGTGCGCGCCCTTTAGCTTTTGCCGCTGAGCTGAGCGAGCTGCCAAAGGGAATATATGAAAGCTGCTTGGCCCACTAGAATAGGCCCCTGCGCTTCTGAATCGGCTTTTTATCCCGTGCGGCAGGTGGCAATTGCCAGTTGGGATCTGGCAATTGCCACCTGCCGCCACGAAGTGCGTCGCCCCGGTTGGTATTCCGACTAAGCACCGATTGAGAGCCCCGAGCGAACGCGGGGTACCGAGGCAGCCTTTGACAACTTCGCGCCCGCTTGGCTGAGCTGCATTGCCTAAAAAGCCAATCTCACCCGTATCACCCTTGGCGTGCTGCTAGGGGCGATTATTCGCGAACTCGACCTATCAGCGTCTCACGAGTCGAGCGTTGCAGCCCAGCTTGCCCTGTCCTTACTTGGCAATTGCTAACAGCTGCCTCGGTGCTATCTGGTAGGGAGAGGGCTTGTTGCTGGAAGTTGAGCAGGCTGTATACTTATCCCAGGCCGGCGTGCAGCTATCAGCCGACTGCCCGCCACCAGGGCCCGACAAGGTGTGAAAAAAGTCAGTCTCACGCCCATGTGCCCCCATGCGCTGGAAACGCCGTTTTTAGCCCTTTTTTCGGCTTTTCCGTCTCATTCTCTGACGATGCACCCAAACGTGCCCTGTCGACTAGTGGCAATTGCCAACCTGTGCCACGGGGATATATGCCCCCTGACTTGATTCCTAAGCGCTTGTCTAGTAAGAGTCTAACAGCTTGTAGAAGTCATCGCATGCTAAAGCAGCCGACAGGGCAGGGCAATTGCCACTCGCCACTGCGTGGAGGCAATTGCCCTGCGACAGGACCATTTCTCTCTTGCCAACCGGTCCGGAGGCTATTTCTGCTCCCCCTGGTAGAGCGTCTGCGAAAGGTGGGCCTTGCGGGGGCAGCAGGGCTGCAGTACGACCACGTTAGCCGATATCTTTAGGGACTTTGACCCCTCGCTTCCTGGTAGCTAATCCGACTTTGCACCTCTTCAACTTCCTCGGCGGCCTGCTGCTCATCGTTCTCTGCTGTGCGGTTTTGCCCGGCAAAAAAGCGGAGCGTGACGTGGCGCTTACTGGGCCGCTAGTTCCAGTCCAAGTCGTGCGAGCGGAGTGCCATGCCTCGGCGGCTTTCCGATTCGTGCACTTTACTTTCCAAGGCCAGGAGCATTCCATAAAGGTGGGCCAGCTGGACTGCGAACGGCTGCGGGCAGGACAGACCTTGCAGCTACAACACTTGGCCACGCATCCCGAGGTGTTCCTGTTCCCGGGCTCTTACAGGGCAGGGGAAAGCTTGGCGTGGGGCGTGCTCTTTCTGGTGGGGTGCTACGCGGTCATCAGCAGTGTAGGGCGATGGCGAAAAGACCCTACTTAGTACGGCTTGCAGTGAGGGGTAGAAATTGGCTCGACAGCCGGTAGCTAGTCGGCGCGGATGCGTTTCGTATACCCCGACTTGAAGCTCATCCTTGGCAAAGTGCCCTGCTGCAGTGCCCCGCGCAGCAGGGTCAAACATATTACCTTTCCAAGGTTTGTCCGCTATCACACATTACGTTAAAGGATTTTTCTTAGGAGCACAAGGGAAAATGACAATCCCTAACCTTACCCAAAATCCTATTTACCCTTGCCTGCGCACTACCTAAGCAAGGGGTGCCCACTGGTTCCGATTCGCCACCCGCTGCTGCTGACCACGTTACCTGGCCAGGTACCTGACCGCTACTGCGGGAAATACTGCTGCAAGACGCCTTGCAATTTCTCGCGGGTTAGGGGCTTGGTCAGGTACGCATCAACCGGCAAGTGCTGGGCGCGGGCCTGGTCGAGCCAGTGGTCGGAGCTGGAAAGGAGCGCCACGATGGGGCGCAGATTAACGGGCGGCAGTTGGGCGTAGCGCGTCAGGAAGTCCAAGCCGTTGAGTACGGGCATGTTCAGGTCCAGCAGAATAAGCGCGGGCGGGGCACTCAACCCAGCTAGCGTAGTGAGGGCTTGCTGGCCATCCTCGGCCACGAGCACCTGCCCGGCAATCCCCATGTTGGTAACCAGGAGCTTGTGCAGGAAATTGGCGGTGCGGTCATCATCGACCAGCAGCACGCAGGCTAAGCAGGGCATAAGGCACAGGGACAACAGGCAGGCGCGCGCTAGGCGCGGAACGTCACTGTGAAGGTGGTACCCACGTTGGGCTCGCTGCTTACGGCGATGGTAGCACCCCCGTTGTCAATCAGGCGCTTAATCATGTACAGGCCCACGCCCGACCCTTCGACGTGGGTGTGCAGGCGCTGGAACACTTGAAATAAGCGCCCCTGCTGCGTCCGGTCCAGTCCCAGGCCGTTGTCCTGCACAGCCAGCACGACCGCGTCCGCCTGCGGCTCGGCCCGGAGCCAGACCTGGGCCGGCCGGTCCGGCGCCCGGTATTTGACGGCGTTGCTGAGCAGGTTGTAGACAATGGAGCGCAGGTTGGCCGGGATGAAAGTGACCCGCAGGTCCGCCGGCACCTGCACGTGCACCGTGGCCCCGGCTAGCCGTATCTCGGTGTCCAGGTCGTGGCATACGCCCGCCAGCAGCGGCTTCAGTGCCACCGCCTCGGTCGGGCCGACCTGGCTCTGCTGCAAGCGCACCAGGTCGGTGAGCTGCGTGATGGTGAAGCGGAAGCGGCCGACCGTGTCCGCCAGCAAGCGCAGCAGCTCGGCCACCAGTTCCGTTTGCTGGACCTCGGCCGGCAACACCTCGTGCAGGGCCAGCAGCAGGCCCTCGATGTTGGTAATCGGCGATTTGAGGTCGTGCGAGGCCGTGTAGACAAACGTGTCGAGGTCCGCGTTGGTGCGCCGCAGGTGGGCATTGGCATCGTGCAGCTCCTGGGTGCGCGCCTGCACGCGGGTTTCCAACTCCTGGTTCAATTGCTCGACCTGCTGGCGGGCGCGCACCTGCTGGCTCACGTCATACGTAAAGTCCATCACGCCATCAATCTGGCCCCGCACATCGCGCAGCGGGTGCAGCGAGATATTAAGAAAGACCTGCACCGGCTGCCCGGTGCCGTGAAAGTCGAACCAGCCTTCCATTTCGCGCAGGTAGATGGGCTCCCCGGTCTGGTAGACCTGGTCAAACAAGGCCACTACCCCCAATTCTACAGCCTCCGGGGTGCCTTCGCGAAACGGTCGCCCCAGGAAGGAGCGGTGCGGAAACAGGCTTTGATAAGCGGGGTTGACGAACTGGTAGATGTGGTCCGGCCCCTGGTAGACGGCAATGTAGGCGGGCATCTGCGTGAGGACCTCGCGGAAGCGTTGGCGCTGCTGCTCGGCCACGGCGTGCGCCGCTTGCTCGGCGGCCACACTTTCCCGCAGCTGCCGCTCGACCTGGCGGCTGGCGGTGATGTCCTGCACAGATTGGATGATGAACTGCACCTGCCCTTGCGCATCGAGCACGGGCGTGTGGCGCGGCTGCCAGTGGCGCTCGACGAACTGGCCGGGCCGGGTGCGGTCGGGCACATCGTAGTGCTGCGGGGCCATCTCGTGCGGCTGTTTAGTGGCTAGTACCTGTTGCAGCGAGGCGCGCACGTTCGCTACGGCGTTGGCCTCGGGAGTTTGGGGGTTGTCGGGAAAGGCGTCGAAGATGAACTGCCCCACCAGCGTCTCCCGCTGGGTCAGGGTCGCGGCCAGGTAGTCGTCGCTGGCGCCTATAATCACCCAATCCGGGGACAGTAACAGGGTAGCGCCGGGCTGGGCGTTGAAGACAGCCAGCAAGTCGAGGGTGAGCATCAAGTCAGCCGTAGGGGCGGGCTAAAGGTCGGGGCCGACCAGCGAAAAGCAAGTCAACCAAGGATGACAGACGCTACAAAGTCAAGCTAAAGTAGAGAATAAGCTAGGTCCTAAAAGGGGCACCTTTCTGGCGCAGCAGTTTTCAACTTTTCGCCCCCCTCCTCGTGCTGGAAATGCAGGTGTGCTAGACTTTCTGAGCCACTCGCCTGGAACCGGACTTTCTGAGCCCCTGAGCCCCTTGTACTACCAGGTACATTAGGCTACGCTGCTTGTATGCTGGCAGGCAGTACACGTTAACTATGACGTGAGCAGTCGAAGTAGATTTGCCAACTCTCCACGCGCTTCGTTTAGCGTTACTATGTCTCCTCAAGATATTGCGGCCTACTGGCGTACCCTAGGCGAACCTCTCTTTGCTTATCCGCCGGAAGTGCTCGCCCGCTTAGGGATAGCGCCAGCTACCCAAGCCCTGTTAGCAACAGTGGGTTTACCGCGCACTGCCGCGCCCTACTTGTCGTTTGATGCCTCCTTGGAGCGGGTGAGTACGCTGTACAACTTACCATCCGCATTTGCGCAGTTCGTGCAGCTAGGTACTGATGGCTTAGGCAATCCCATAGTTCTTAATACCTCCCGGAATGCCTCTGTCGAATGGCTCGATCATGACAAGGGGTTTGCGACGCATTATATCAACTGCTCGCTTCAGGCCTTTATGGTATCACTGGTGGCTTATCGTCGTTTCATCGAGGACTTGCTAGCCACGCGGGGAGAGGATGCATATCTAGACGCTGATTTCACAGACGAGCAGCTTACCGTCTTGCAGCAACGCTTAACGGAGGCAGATGCGCAAGCCTTAATGGAAGGCGGATTCTGGCAGCTAGAAATCAGTACGCTGTTAACGAACCGGGCGGAATTTTAGCACCAAACGCTTCGGCAAGGCAGCCGTTTCTAATCCTTTAGCCTGTCGATACCGAGGCTAGACTACTTGCGCTCACGTAGGTCTAGCAACCATTCGAAAAACCCTCTTCAAAAAGGCCTCGAAAACTGGCGTTTTCGAGGCCTTTGGCGTGGGCAGTAAAGTCGTTCGAAAAACAGTAGGTTTCGGAACAAGGTGAAAGCCGTTCAATAAAACGACTCATTTCTTGTCCTGGCCGATGTTTGCCCTTTAGCGGTGCTGTGGCTCCGGGACTGTTGGCAAGCGCCTGGTCCGTTCCCGATCACGGGTGGCTTTGAGGCCCTGCACCAGGTCGCCGTAGAGGCGGCCCGGGCGGCTACTCTTCAGTTCGGGGCTAAGGGCGGCGTAGAGGGGCCCCACTTCGTCGTATTCGCGTTTCGCAAAAACGCCCATATCCCACAAGGCCATCAGGCTCACCCAAGAAGTGGGGTGGGTTTTGATGAAGGCGGTGTAGGCTTGGGCATACTGTTGGGGCGTGGCGTTGGGCGGCACCGAGGCGTAGAGTTGCTGATGTTCGGTGGTGAGGGGGCCGCCGGTGATGCTCGTCGTGGCATCGCGCAAGCGACCGTCGCTGTGGACGACCACCGGGGCGGGCTCCAAGAATACGCTGGTGGCATTGGTCAGCACGGCGTTCGGATGATACCCGTTAGCCTGCACCACCAAGTTGGCGCGGGTGGGCAGTTCAGCGGTTCCGTGGAGCTCGAAGGCCCCGTTGGTGAGGGTGGCCGAGTCCACCAGTTCGCCGTTTATCAAGTAGACTTTATTGGGCGCATTCAACAAGCCGATTCGGCCGCTAATGTGGTAGGCAAAAGGCTTTTGAGCCAGCGACAGGCCCGGGGCCAGCAGCAACAGGGCGAGGAGCGTATTGGTCATAAAGGGGGGCGCGAAGTGGCGGCTCAACTATAGGCCGAGCAACGGGCCGCCTGGCAGAATATTGCTCCTTTCTGTGAACGCCTAGCAGCTGGCCAGCGCCAGGTGCCAGCAGTTCACTGTAGCGCGGGGCGAATTTAAGAAACCCGTCTATGAATCAACGTTTATGAAACGTGCCAAAGGGAGGAGTTTCGTAAACTACGCTACCCTCCAAGAAACGCTCGTTTTTTGGACTAGTTGGCCGAGTGCCCTAGCGACCCCGAAAACGTAGGTTTTTCGGGCCGCTTTCGGCTACCCTTTTTTGGATGGCCTGGGGTAGCTCAACGCGCATGCGCCGTCTCGTATTTTGGCCCCATGAAACTACTCTTATTTCTAGTCGCGCTCACGCTGGTTTCCCTCAGTAGCCACGCGCAAACCTCCTTGCCGGATACGTTGCGCTACCAACAGGTAGTAGCGACGCCCGGCGTTTCGGCCGATGAACTCTACGGGCGGGTGCGCGAATGGGTCGCGCTCACCTTCGAGGATGTGCACCAGGTTGTGCAGCTCGAGGATGCCCAGCGGCATCTCATCTTAGGCAGTGGCTATTCGCGCGTGCAGGTGCGCCGGCCCAATGGCAAGCTTGGGGCGAGCGCCGAACTCTGGCTGCGCTTTCGAATCGAAACGCGGGAGGGACGCTACCGGGTAGAAGTTTCTAATTTGGGCTCCGTCTATAATTTCTATAGCGCCGCGAGTCCCGGGTATGGCGCCTATGACCTCAACCGGTGGGTGCAATCCGCCCATGCCACGCAGGCGGTGAGCCAACGGCACAATGCCCTAAGCCAAGGTTTTCCCGGCATGAGCACCTTTATGACGCCTGAACAAGTTGTTCAACTCAAAGCAGGGCTGGACGAGAGTGTGCAAAGTCTATTTACGAGCCTGCACAAAACGGTAGCCGCTCCGGCGGCCGCTTGGTAGCCGTTCGGATGCGAGTAGCCATCTACGCCCGCGTATCGACAAAGGATAAAGGCCAGGACACCGAGAACCAGCTGCACCAGCTGCGCGCCTTCGCGGAGCAGCACGGCGTTATCTATAAAGTATTCACCGACCAGGAGTCGGGGGGTAAGGCCGCCCGCGCCGAGTTTAAGGCCTTGTTGCTGGAGGCCTACCAGAAGAAGTTCGACCTGGTCGTGTTCTGGCGGCTCGACCGCTTCAGCCGCGAAGGGGCCCTGGCCACGCTGCGCTACCTAAAATAGCTGAAAGACCACGGCGTGAATTACAAATCCTTCACCGAGCCCTACCTCGACTCACTGGGCCCCTTCGGCGACGTCATCGTCTCGATGCTGGCCACCATCGCGGCTCAGGACTTGATTAAAATTTCGGAAAACACCAAGGCGGCCCTGGCCAAGAAGAAGGCCGCCGGCGTCAAGCTCGGCACCCCAGGTAAGAGCCAGGCGCAAATCGAGCAGATTCGCCGGCTCAAGGGCGGGGGGATGTCGAACTACGCCATTGCCAAGGCCATGGACATTTCGGCCAGCACGGTGGCCAAGTACCTAGCCTAGCCCCAGATTAGCCGACTGCTTGCGCGAGAGTTCGAATGATTCGGCCTATGCGCGTTTTTACAGTGCCCAGCGGCAACTGTAGTTCATCGGCAGCTTCCGTGTGGGTGAACCCCTGAAAGTAGAGTACTTCGAGTAATTGCCGGTCAGCAGGACTGAGCAGCGTCAGCCAGTCCCGAACACCAATGTGGTCGGGGTTGAAAGAGGCCGCAGTCAACGTGGACGTTAATTCTTCCGTTAGGGGCTGCGACCGCTGGCTGGTTTGGCGCGCCATGCGCAAGCGGTCGATGGCCAGGTTGCGGGCAATGTTTAGCGCCCACGTAAAGAGTCGGCCCTTGCGGCTATCATAAGCCGGGAAGGAGAGCCAGAATTTGAGCATGGATTCCTGCAGCACGTCCTGCGCCAAACTCTCATCCCGGACGATACGCCAAATGGTCGCTTGTAGGGCTTTGTGATAGTTCTTGTAAAAATAGGTCATCGCCGTTTCGTCACGCGCATACAGGCGAATAACAAGCTGCGATTCAGCTTCCTGGTCAAATAGTTTCACCGATAGATAGCAGGCCGTATACTAGACGCATACGACCCTAATTAGGGTAGCGTATTGGGTCAGCAAGGTAGCCGAACAAAAGATTCATAGGTACTTATTTTACTATGAATCTTCAGGTAAAAAGTTATCCTTTCCTTGTGCACAGGGTAGCCCGAGTTGAAGACGATTAAGTAGCGGAGAGCGGGAAACTTAAGCGCGACCTTCGGTACAGGATTTTCCTGCAGTTAAGAGCACTAGTTGGGGTGCAGCTGAGTCCTATCAGGCCTAAGAGGCGGCAGTCGTCCGCCACCAATTCCGCCACCCTAAAATGAAAAAGGCCCTTCTTGCTACCAAGAAGGGCCTTTTTGCTGAACGGTTGCGGTCTGGACGGGACTCAAAGGGCATTGCTTTAGCCAGCCTGTTGCTTAGTAAGAGTTAGTGGTTTGATGGCCGATGATTCTTTACCCTTGTCACCTTTGACAACGACCGTTTATGAAATGTGACAAAGCCCAAAAACTTGGCTGAACTCGGAAAAGGGGCCTCTCACTTTTTAGCCCCGTCGTGTAAAAGCAGTGCCCTGCCTTTCTATTTGTTCCTCAGCGACCGCTTAGCCGCAAGCGCATCCCTCCGACTAGCCCCCGGGGGTAGGGTAAGCCTATAGGCCATACCTTGGTTGAGCCAGCGTTCGGTTGCACTTCGCGTCTCTGCCTCTAATCCCGCTTTGTCTAAATTCAACTTAATCGGCGGCCTCCTCCTGCTCGGGCTGTGTGGGGCTGTTTCCCCCGGGAAAAAAGCCGAGTATGACGTGGCTCGTACTGGGCCGTTAGTCGCTGTCCAGATTGTGCGCACCGTGTGCAATGGCTCGGCCGCCTTGCGATTCGTGCACTTTTCTTTCCAAGGTCGGGAGCACTCGATAAAGGTCGGTCAGCAGGATTGCGAACACTTGCGGTCGGGACAGACCTTGCAGCTGCAGCACTTGGCCACGCATCCCGATGTCTTCCTGTTCCCCGGCTCTTACCATCTAAGCGAGGGTGTTGCCTGGGGTGCGCTCTTTCTCTTGGGGTGCTACGCTGTCAGCAGCAGTGTATGGCGCCTGCGAAAAGAACAGCCTTAATACGGCTTGCAATGAACAGCAAAAATACATGTCTGCATTGCGGTGGTGCCAGGCACTACCGATTGGTAGCGAGCCACAATTAACGGCTTGATTAGCACTAGGCAGATTCAACACGAGAACTAGACGTTTGTCACCTTTGACGAGGCTCGTTTAAAAAACGTGACAAGCGCTGACTCCCTCGCCTGAGCTAGAAGCAGGGGATTGCTGTGCGTTCACAGGAGGAGTAGAAAAGCCCCCTTGCGAAGCTTGGCCTCCCCCTTACGCTAGTCCCTTCGTCGCCCTTAGTCAAGTAGGATCTCTAATTCACCCGTACTAGGCTGCTTCAGGTAGTCCGGGATAGCCCATTTTTCCTGGGGATCGTGGTAGTTTAGGTCCTCAGCCAAGGCATCTGTGCGCGGATCATAGGCGATTAAGGACGAGGTATAGGTCCCCGCTTCCCACTGCTGGATGATCGTGCGGAGCAGGGTATAAATTTCCGCCTCGTAGTCCGCTTCTTCGGCACTGGTAAATTGGGTGTAGAAGGCGGGTTGCGCCCGCCAAAAAATCAGCTGAGCGGTTGCTGGGTCGCATAAGGGACTGGTGACAATCCAGGTCAGCACCTCGGAGCCATCATCCCAGTTGTAGTTGGCGGCAATTAAGTGGTATTCTACTGGATTGGTTATTGCCTCGAAAACAGCGCGCTCAGGCGTTCGACCCTCAAAGCCGAATTCAAAAAAATGCGCTTGCAGTAATGCAATTCGCTCGTCGGAAACAGTGTAATCCATGCGGTAATATGTGTCCGAGAACGAAAGTTATGTTAGACAGTAATGCCAAGCATTAACCGCTCGTTTTTTGGATGCCTCGTCTTGATACAGAGTAGATAAAGCTCATTTAAATGCTCTTAGACATAAAAAGCCCACTCGAAGTAGAGTGGACTTTAGTGTATATCAGTACACTACACAGTATACTGTTTGATATATTACTGATAGTTTATTTGATGGTGGATTGCTTGGCTGATTCTTTAGCAGCTAATTTAGCCTCCTGCTTAAGCAGCAAGTCTATTCCTTCAAGAATGAGCGCATGAACAGATATGGCGCTTGCATTAGGTAGAGATTTAGCACGGTGGCGAATACGCCGAGCATCGCGAGCATCGGTGAGCTGTTGGAGCTTAGTAGTATAGAGCCGGAGCGTATAGCTGGAAATGGCCTGCGTATCGACGGCAGGTTTCTCTGTGGGCGCAGCAGCCCCTTGATCAATGATAGCCTGTAATGCGGCAGCCTCTTTGCGTGGCGGGAGTTTCATCGTTTTTCAAGTGCTTGAGTAATGTGATTAAATAGCGTCGTCACTTCAGCTACCGCTTTAGGCTCTTGGTTAGCATATTCAGGGTCTAAAACGGTGTAGCCTGTGCCAGCCGCCTTAGAGTAGGCAATGCGGTTAGAAAGAGTATGGGGTAACAGGCTGATACCATAGGCCTCTTCGATGGACGTAGCCATCTCTTCAAAAGCGCTGCTTTTGGTGCCGCGATAATCAGTGCGGTTGGCTACAAAGAATGTAGTTAGGTTAGGATTGAACGGCTTAAGTTGGTCGAGCAATTCTAGCACATCACGTAAGGCCCAGATGTCGAACGCTTGTAAGGAAAGAGGCACTACGTAGGCGTCACTTACTGCCAACGCTGCCCGCTGACTAGCGGTATCGCGGCCGCCCACATCCACTACGATGTCATCATAACGTCGTACTAGTGACCGTATCTCCTCATGCAGCTTATTGCCTGTTAACTCTACAGAGGTATATCCCGCTGTACCGCGCTGCTCCTGTCTTAATGATGTGAAATAGCAGGAGGTACCCTGGCTATCAGCATCTATCAGCATCACTTTATTATCAGACTTTTGCGATAAAAAAACAGCAAGTGTAGTTGCAATTGTAGATTTTCCTACACCACCCTTTACAGAACCTATCGTAATAACCATCAGTTATTTACAAAACTAAGTTAGTGTATTGTACAGTGTACTCCATAGTGTCTGCTATCGAGCTACACAATCACTCAAAGGTAGTGTATCTTATAGTTGATTGCAAGTAGCCAAATTAATGCTGTAGGATGCGTCAGTAGGATTTATGAATTTAGCTAGCACGAGTGAGATGTAATCCAAGCGGCAGCTATTACAAGGTGGGTAGTTTATCTGTAAAACACATAACATGTACGTACATTAATTGCCCCCCTAGTGTGCGAAGCCATCGTTAGGTCCCGAGATACAAGTCCATTACCTTTCTGAGATACAAAAAAGAAAAAAATAAGGAGGAAACTCATTCCTTATTTTTTATTGATTTTTATTATACATTAGGGGTTCCGTAACTATTTGAAAAATAGAAATTTATGAAGTCGAAATGGGAGTCCGTTACCTCTTAAATGGGAGTCCGTTACCTCTGAGATACGAGTCCGTTACCTCTGAGATACGAGTCCGTTACCTCTGAGATACGAGTCCGTTACCTCTGAGATACAAATGGGATACAAATTGATTAGTATCTGTCACCTATCTTGCTGACTGGATTACTACTAAGCCAGTTATGCCAAAGAACCCGTTTGCAGGTGCTACTTTCGATAAGAGCCGCCAAAAGTGGAAAGCTCAAGCCCGCTTTGCTGGGGTTTTAAAGAGCTTAGGTTATTATAATACGCAGGTTGAGGCGCATGAGGCTGTGGTACAAGCTCGGCAGCAGCCAGCTGAGCTTGCGATCACTCGGCGCTCGATCGTTGAAGGATCGGGAAGTAACTCGCCCACAGTGGCACAAAGTAATGTTCTTATAGAGCAGCCTTGGGCCTTAACGTTAGTTGAAGCAAGGATCTTCGTTTTGTTTTTACAACAGCTACCCCGTGATGAAATAGAAAGCAGGCGACTAGTAGTACCCTTAAAAGAGTTAGTAGGCACCACCCCTATTGGTGGACGGGGATACCAGTACCTTCATTCGGCTTTGGAAGGGTTGGCAGCTGTACAGGTGACGTTACCAGTTCCCAACCGTCAGCATGACTGGCACAGGGCACCACTAGTACACTCAATGAAATTGGATAGTGGTCAAGGAACTATCTCAGGGTATTTTTCACCTGACGTTCTACCCTATCTCACCAACTTAGCAGAGAACTTTACTCTGGGCCAGGTGGCTGATTTGCTTAGTATAAAAAGCCCTACTACTCACCGCTTTTATTGGCTACTGAAATCGTGGGAATTCCGTAGCCCTGTTACGGTGCCCGTGGCTCGACTGAAAGAGTTAACTACCGGTCAGGCATATCCCCAATACTCCGATTACCGGCGCAACGCGCTGATACCTGCCGTGGCGGAATTGAACGAGCTGAGTTTTGAGATAAGTTATAAGGAACTTAAGCTTGGTCGCTCTGTCGATAAGGTAGAGTTTTCTATTAAGAGCAAGGCTCGTCCCATACCTAAGCAGCTTATGCTACCCTTGGAAAAGGGCACTGCAGTCGCTGTGGTATCGGAGTTAACGCCATTGCAGCAGAAGGTGCAAACGCGTCTACAAAAACTTAAGCTGACACAGGCTCAAACGAAAAAAGTGCTGGAGATAGTGGTGGGAGAGGAGCAACTCACGAAGGTGCTGAAGGAGACCTACCCAATCCTGCGGGACTTCGAAACGAGGGCCAAGCCCGGGGAAAATGTAGCCGCGGCGACGATGGCACTCTTGAAGAGTACCTTTCCGGCTATTTGGGCGGCTAACTAACTAATAATCAAGCTAGTATAAAATAGTATTCCACATACTTTATGGGCTTTATACCATTATAAACTACGTAGTACGTAAGCTCCCAGCCCCCTTTATAGCGCAGCTTATTATAGAATAAGCCCCAAAAGTCTCCGTTTCGCGGGCCATTTATCTGGTAGCTTAGGGCATGAAATCTCGGTTACTTCTCACCGGCTTGTTGCTGAGTGGCTTGGCGACGGGCTGCTCCTCGGCCAGTAGCCCGCCCATTCCCAGTACGGCGGCGCAGGTTGAGGCCCTAACGAAGGACTTTGACACCTGGTATCGCTACACTTACGCGCGCATTCAACTCGCCCGCGCCTACTCCCCCCACGGCGTAGACGGGCGGCCCCTGGCCAAGCAGGCCTTTCTGCAGCAGTTGGCCACAGGTCGGGTCCTGGCCCTGCGCAACGGCACCGAGGGGCAGCTGCCCGTCTACCAGTTATGTCCCTATCCAGGCGGCCAGGACTCCGCCATTCGCGCCGCCAGTCAACAACTCGCCCAGGAAGCGCTGCGCAACGCGGCCTGGGAAGGCCAACGCCTGCCCCCGTTTCACTGGACCGATTTGAAGGGGGTAACCTACACGTCGGCTAATACGCGGGGGAAAGTGGTGGTCGTCAAGTGCTGGTACACCAGTTGCGTGGCCTGCGTCGACGAGTTTGCCGCTATGGACTCCTTAGTGGCGCGCTACCGCGCTAATCCGCAGGTGCTCGTGGTGAGCTTAGCCCTGAACCAGGCCCAGCCGCTGCGCGCCTTCCTCCAGCAGCGGCCGGTGCAGTTTGCCGTGATCCCAGCCAGCAAGGCCTATCTGACCGATACGCTCGGCGTGTTTGAATACCCCACCCATTTTGTGCTGGGCCCCGGTGGCCAGATTCTTCACGTCACTAACCGCGCCCGTGACCTGGCCGTCGCCCTGGCCAACGCCGTGCCGGCGGCGCGCCGCTGAACTTTCGGCATCCGGGTGCCTGAGCGGGCAGCGGACGGCAGAAAGTATAGCCTACCCTACACTGTTTTACATAATCGACGTTACCGGACAATTTTAGAATCTCCGCTAAGAAAGGAGAGGATAGCCGCTGCCTTTTGCTCATTGCGGCCAAAGTCTCGGTGCAAGGGCAAGGAGGGCGAGCAGATGAAGTGGTAGCTTGTTTGGTCTTTGAAGACGAGGCGGTACACCTGCCCACTTACCGAAAGCACTCGCGCAACGTCTGCCCGCGGGTGGGTAATGCGCATTCTTTCGTTTTCCACCACTACTGCGTCACCAACGACGTAGACGTAATAGCCAACGAAGTGCCAATAGGTGAACAGCAAGAGAACAGCAAGGGCAAACAACAGGACGTGAATGCCAGCTTCGTACCGCGCAGCCGCAAATGCGCCTCCCAGACACCCGACCCCACTGGCTGCGATGCCCAGACGGCCCTGTTGCAAGGTCAAAAGGCTAACCCTCCTCCTGGTGCACAAGGTAAAGAACGGTTGCTTTATGGGCAGTTGCGCGCAGTGGCCCCCACTGCTTAACGTGCAGACCATTCCCTTATCACAAGGGAAGCCCGGCAGGTGACGAGCCCAGTAGGACGAGGCTTGCGAGCTTGTCACATTTTCTAAACGAGCGTTGTCAAACGTGACAGTCGAGCTTATAACGTTACTTGTTGTTGCTGATGGGCCACCTGAACACCTTCTTCACTCTTTGAACACCTTCTTCACTCTTTTGGCAGTAGTCCTCTCCCTTGGGACTACCCATGCTCAGCACACCAAGACTCTTACTGGTCGGATACTAGGTAATGACTTGGAAGGGGTGCCGAGGGCGGACATTTGCACGCGGGATACGATCGTCATCGGGAAGACAGACCTAGAGGGCTATTTTAAAATTGACGTTCCGGTTAACATCAACACGCTCCTCTTTACAGCTATTGGTATGGAATGGACCACCGTCAATCTGAGCGGAGAATGCTCAAGCCTCGAAGTGATTCTACTTTATGCTTCTACTTACGATTTTATGTCGGTGAGGCGCGTGAATAGACAAGAATTTAAGCGGTTTAAGCACTTGCCCCAACTACATCAGCAGGCGTATGAGAAAGGCCTTTTCAAATCTCGCGCACCTTGTGCTTCTCCCATCTTTAGTAAGTGGGTCCCACGTCCAGCAAAACAGTGATTTAAAAGGAGCAAACCACCTTTTACATATTATAAACGGTCCATTGGAAGAGGGGACAAGGTTCACTGATCATGGCAACAGCTCAGCCTTAATGCCGGGCTATTCAGCCTGGTCACATCACATGAATGCTGTTGATAGTGAAAGGATAGACCTGCTGGACTCCTTCATCCCATAAGACACATTGGAGCGTGAGGTCACTGAGCTCACCATCCATGAACAAATCGCAGTCAATGGCCAACTTATCTGTTCCAATGATGGGATAAAAATCATAGTACCATTGCGGAGTAGGTGGTAAGCAAACCTGCCCCCCATATTGCCTTAGACAGGTTGCTAAATCGTCGGCAGTGAGGTCGGGCGCTACGTCCAGCTGATGCAAGTCGGCAAAGCGGCCTTGGGCTAACAGACCTACGATCAGTTCCAGTGTTTGCGCTATTCGTCTCGTATTCATGGGATAGTACTAGGGTTAAATTCTGCGACCAACTGCGCGCTATTTTAGGCCATTAATTCCTGGCGATAGCGCTTGACACTGGCCCGGCTGATACCGGTGAGGGTCACAATCTCGGCCACCGACAGCCCTTTGTCCAAGGCCTTGGCCACTTTAGCGAGCTTCTCGGCATTACGCCCCGCTGGCCGCCCCAGGTGCTTGCCCTGCTGCTTGGCTAGGTTGATCCCGGCCAAGCTCTTCTCGCGGTTGTTCTCCCGCTCGTACTGGTTGAAACTGGAGAACACTCCGATAATCATCTTGCCGGCCGGGGTGCGGGAGTCGATGCCGAGATCGAGCGCTCGGAAGTGCACGCCGAGGCGGTTGAATTCCTCCACCAGCTGAATCGTGTGTACCGTGTTCCGACCCAACCGCGCCAGGCGGTTGACCACGACCACGTCGCCCGCGCGCACGGCGGCCAATAGTTCGGTAAGCGCCGCGCTGCTCGTGCGCGTCCCCGACACTTTCTCTTGGAAGATGCGCGAACAGCCGGCCCGGGTCAGGTCGTCGAGCTGGGTCGCGAGGTTTTGGTCGGTGGCGGAAACGCGGGCGTAGCCGAAAGTGTGCTGCATGGCTCAACAAGTATGGGTCACAAAGCTAACCCGCCCAAACTTTCAGAACCCACTTCTTGACCCAGCGAAATGCCGCTTTTCTGATTGGGGGCAGGGTGGGGGAGGGGGTA
>NZ_WQKZ01000011.1 GCF_009755225.1 Hymenobacter ginkgonis | reverse complement strand
GAAGGCCCCTGAGCCTAGCTAGCTAAGCCTCCCGGCAGCGACGTTCGACAAACCCTCTTCGGAAAGGCCTCGAAAAACAGTGTTTTCGGGGCATTCGGTGTGGGTAGTGAAGCTATTCGAAAAACAGTAGGTTTCCGAACAAGACGCTAGCAGTTCACCAAAATGACCCTTTCACTGAACGCTCATTTATCCTTCTGGCTATACTTGTACTAGGCTTATCTTATCGCTTTACAGCCTTTCCTGTTCTCATGCTACCTATTTCACAAGATGTACTGCGCGTTTTAATGGCCAAGGGGGATTCTCTTAATCCTGAACTACTTGCGCTCATTCAAGAGTTGGCCCCTTCGGCTATTTGTGATTTTGTAATGCCCCGTTACCATTTATACGAGGTCTATAAGAACCGTCTAGGACTGAATTGGGACCCCTCCCCTCAAGACATCATCGCGCTAGACATCACCGAGGAATATTACGAGGGAATGATACAAAGTGTAAAAGCAATGGCTGCCAGCTCGCTGGCTAACACCCGTCTTCTCGAAGTCGAGTGCCTGGAGGGCGATTGCATTCTATTTGTAGAGGAAAATTTGAAGGAGGTACTGGGCATTATCTACTTCCCGCATAAGCTTGTAGAGGATAAGCCTCATTAAACGCTCCTTTCGGTGAACGCCGGGCAGCTGGCTGACACGAGGTGCTCGCAGGTCGCTATAGCACGGTACGAGTTTAAGAAACCCGTCTACCAATCAAAGTTTACGAAACGAACGTCGGCGACGAGTTTCGTAAACTGCGCCCCTTCCAAAAAAGGCTCGTTTCCTGAACTATCCGGCAGCGTGCCTAAACGGCTTAGAAACGCTGATTTCAGGAGCCGTCTTTGCAGCCTGTTTGTTAGACTGGGTAAATAGCTTTGACGTCGCGCTATTCAGTGACAAGTCGCATTACAGCTAGACGTTTAACTGATGCCTTACCACTCGCCTTTGACATTGACTAATGGGGCATAGCTAGAGAGGGTGGTCCAGTACAAACAGGCCCTGCCCTACGATAGGGTGCGGTGGTCTACATTTTTTTTGTTGGGCTGCCGACTTCCCCTACCCGTTCTTAGTCAAATAAGCCGCTGGATAAGTATTTCAATCCGGAGTCACAGGCCACGGTCACTACTACTCGACCGGGGCCCAATTCTTTCCCAAGCGCAATAGCCGCTGCTACATTCAAGCCACTGGAAGTTCCCGCTAAGATGCCTTCCTCCGAAGCCAATGATTTAGCCATTCGGCGTGCTTCCGATTCCTCGATTGCCCGTACCGCGTCGTAAGATACTTTACCTAAAAGAGGCGGGATAAAACCCACGCCAATGCCGTCCACTTTATGGCTGCCTGGTTTTCCTTGTGAAAGCAGGGCAGCCTCGGCCGGTTCCAGCACGACTACTCTCGTCGCAGGATTGGCGTTCTTTAATTCCTGGGATACGCCAGCCAGCATGCCGGCTGTGCCAACCGCGGCGCAAAACACATCTATAGGCTGCTTCACCTGGCTCAGTATTTCTTTCCCCATTCCTCGAAACCCTGTTAAGGCATCGGTATTTTCAAACTGCTTGGTCCAATAAAAGCCTTCTTGGGCACTTAATTTTTGTACGTGATTTATCATTCTAGGAATTAGATCCGGCGTGATCCCTCTCCCTTCGTTGGAAAGCAACTCTACTTCAGCGCCAAATACGCGCATGGCTTGTAGCTTTTCCTTCGCAAAAGCATCCGAGGAAATGGCTTTGAACCGATAGCCCTTCGCCCCACATACAAAAGCCAG
Organism: Hymenobacter ginkgonis; assembly: GCF_009755225.1. Classification (GTDB taxonomy): domain Bacteria; phylum Bacteroidota; class Bacteroidia; order Cytophagales; family Hymenobacteraceae; genus Hymenobacter; species Hymenobacter ginkgonis. The sequence goes on along the minus strand of NZ_WQKZ01000011.1, from coordinate 39,157 downwards.
CGAAGTCCCGGTGTTGCCCGCCGTGCACTCAATAACCGTCATTCCCGGCCGCAAAGCCCCCCTTTTTTCGGCTTCCTCGATAATGGCCAACACCATGCGGTCTTTGTAAGAGCCGGTGGGATTAACGTACTCCAGCTTTACGTAGATATCGGCACACTCATCGGGCACCAGTTTCCGTAATTTTATAAGCGGCGTGTTCCCGATGGCAGTGGTAATACTAGTCGTGGAAGCAGAGGCGGGGCGCATGGCGGTGCATTATCGTGAAGGTCTGTCAAGGATTGCCAGTAGGTAGTAAACAAGCTGAAAAGGCAGTGGGGTAAAGCTGGAAGCTTTCATGCGCTCGCGAGATAATTTGCGCGTAGCCTCTGCGCGTCAGGGGCAGATTGCGCTATGCCGGCTGTCGCGGCGATTGAACCAAATATAAGTAAAAAGTCTACGGCGGTCAAGGCTCTTTTCTGCCTGCTTTGGCCGAACAAGCCTGGCAGTACAGGTCGGTCGACTCGTTGCGGCTAGTGCGCAGCATCGGGCGTTTGCCCGCAGTGGTGCGCAGCATGATCGCCACCCAAGCGCCCTCCCCTACTCCAAATAGCTGACTAAAGCAGGTGAATTATTCAAGTCAGAAGGTGGGTCTCAGAGCTTTGATCTTACCGCTTTGTGAACCACACTTCTTGTTAAGTATTCTTCACAAGAATAATCGCGTTTCCGTGATAAAAAACAAAAAAAAGTATAGTTGTTATATTACAACTGAATTTACAACTAATATTGCAACTGATTTCAGTTTTTAATCTGCAATATGATTTACACCGTAGGCGGTATCAAAGGCGGCAGTGGCAAAACTACCATCGCCACTAACCTGACAGTGTTCTTGCTCCAGCAAGGCCGAGACGTATTACTAGTGGATGCTGACGACCAAGAGTCAGCAACGGACTTCACGGCCTTTCGGCACCAATCGCTTGATGGTGAATTAGGCTATACAGCCGTGAAGTTGACGGGTCGGGAGTTGCATGCCAGCGTCACGCGATTGGCCACTAAGTACGACGATATTGTCATTGACACGGGTGGAAGGGATACTGTTAGCCAGCGCTCAGCTCTAACCGTCTCGCATGCTTATCTGGTCCCATTTGCACCACGTTCGCTCGATATCTGGACTCTACGCAAAGTAGAGAATCTGATTGAGGAGGTCATGCCGTTTAATCAAGGTCTGCGCTGTCTCACATTCATTAATAAAGCAGATGCACGAGGTACTGCTAAAGATGAAGCTGCTGACTTACTACGCGGGGCAGCTAATCTGCAGTTTCTAGATACGTCAGTGGGTACTCGTATTGCATTTGCTAATGCAGCAGCAGCAGGCTTGGGAGTATTGGAGTTGCGCCCCGTGGACGAGAAAGCAAGCCAGGAGGTGACTGAGCTTTGCCGATTGATTCAACAAGCACTTAGTAAAGATACACAACCAGTTACATAGAAATACACAACTTGTTCTACAACTAAAAACAGTTGTAAAACAAGTTGTGAAATTAATTTTAATGCACTGACTATCTATGAAGAAACCGAAGCTTGGCTTACCGCCTGTCCATGTGCCTAGTCTCTCGCTGGAAGAGATGATTAACAAAGGTGGATCTGTGGCCTCAGAAGCGCTCCAGCCATCAGTAGTACCTCATGAGCCTGAAGAGGATAAACTCAAATCTTTTACTTTTAAAATATACGAAAGCGAATTGGCTCAGATCCGTGCGATCCAGGACGCACTACCCAAGCGAGACCGCATCTCTATTCATGATTTCGTGCTGGCTGCTGTGAAAGAAAAGATTAGACAAGAAGGTAAAACTGCAACTTGATTCACAACTAAAATTAGTTGTGAATCAAGTTGCAGTTCCAGAATTTTTAACCTTGTGAAATCTCCGTATTAAAGCAGGATCTTCGGCACATTGGAGTCGAATAGACACTAAATCTTCTCAATGAACCACAATTAATAGTTGCTTGGAGTAAGACTGGATGTAATCAAGTCCTTTACTAGCATACTAATAGTAACTATCATACTCTGTCAATTATAAAGGATGAGGATGTGATACCTAAATAAGTTGCAAGTATTTAATGTACATACATCAATCGAGCCCTTTGTGTGCGAAGCCATTATTTGACCGACTTGTCTGACTTTTTTTAACCGACTTGAAAGCTGAAAAAACAAGGAGCTATTCTCATTATTAAAAGCTTATTACAGTTATTAAATAGGTCATAACTCACTGATTACCAAACATTTATAAGTATGAGACCGGACTAAAGTACAGGGAGACCGGACTAAAGTACAGCGAGGAGGGACTGAGACCGGACTAAAGTACAGAGAGACCAGACCTAAGTACATGAGACCGGACTAAAGTACAGAGAGACCAGATTGCTTTCATAAGTTACCTTGCATTATGCAGAATGAGTTAAGCAAACCGTTATCTTCTTACAAAGGAGTTTGTTATGACAAGCTTAAAGGGCGGTGGAAGGCACGGGTACTTATAAATGGTAAGAGAGTATCAGTTGGTTATCACGACACAGCTGAGCAAGCCTACGAAGCTGTGCAACAAGCTCAACACCAGGCTGCTCTACCCACGGTAAAATTCATGGTGACGCCTGCACCAGATAATCCACCAGTTGCAACGGTTAGTGCAGAGCAACTACCAATACCCGATAATTATCAGGAGATAGTAGCGCGGGCGCGTCGTACGACAACAGTAGTGCAGCACAACACACTGGTCGAAACTCCCACAACTACCACTCTGCTAGAAGCACGTATTTTCTGTTTGATGCTGCGAACCATTCGCAAAGGAGATACTGAGGTTCCAACTGCTGTTATTCCGCTTGAAGAGCTATTTCCAACTTTTGGTGGTCATCAACATCAATTATTAGAAGCCGCTATGCTTCGAATGATGAGTGCCACTTTGCGGATACCTGAGCCAAATGAGGAGGATGTACATCTAGTTTCACTATGTGACTCTATGAGGTACGACAGTGCTACTAAGATGTTGATAGCAACCTTCGGTAAAGCAGTTACGCCGTACTTGGTAAATCTAGCAGGCAACTTTGCTTTAGCTGACGTAGACGAATTGCTAGCTATCAAGAGCAACAGTAGTCAAAGACTTTACTGGTTAATGCGGGCGTGGCAATTTAAGAGCCCGCATACAATCAGTGTGGAACAATTAAAAGAACTAACAGCCGCTAGTGATCACTATAAAGAATATAGTGATTTTCGTCGAAAAGTGCTCAAGCCTTCGGTAGCAGAGTTAAATGAATTAAGTTTTGATATTACTTATACAGAGCGTCGGCAACGTGGTCGGGCAGTTACTGATATTACCTTTAACATCAATAGAAAGAGCAAGCTAGAGCAGCTTGCGTTACCACTGAATACAGCAGCAATTGAAATTGTATCAGTACCACAACTTACCCCTTTGCAGCAGAAGGTGCAAACGCGGCTACAGAAGCTCAAGCTGACACAAGCTCAAATTAAGAAAGTGCTGGAGGTAGTAGTAGGGGAGGAGCAACTGACCAAACTGCTAAAAGAGACCTACCCCGTGCTACGTGACTTCGAAACCAAAGCCAAACCAGGGGAGAATGTAGCCGCAGCGACAATGGCACTCTTGAAGAGTACATTTCCTGCTATTTGGGCGGCTAACTAACTAATAATCAAGGTAGTATAAAATAGTATTCCGCGTAATATTTGGCTTTTATACCATTATAAACTGTTTAGTAACCAGGCAGTTACAGCCCTCGTATCGTTGGTTTCTGCCGCTTAACTGCTGGCTTATCTAAGCGCACTCGTCCGGGAGGCGTTTAGCACGCGGGGTTATCGGGGGCATTCCCGGACTGGGCCATCCGGGAATGCCCAGGCAAGGGGCTACTCTACCCAAAGCAAGTGGGACGCGACTTGCTCCCAGTGCGAGCCTTTTTTCACTAACAGGTACGCTGTTCGGCCACTGCCGAAGGCGTCCAGTTGGATATAGGCTTTGGTTTCATCGGCGGAGAACAGGGGTTGTGAAAACTGCTGATACGCGAGGGGGCCGCGGTAGTGGCTCCCCACGTGCTGCTGCCGCTCAAGCCGGTAGGAAGCCGGCGTCAACAGGTCACAGAGGGCAAACTGCGTGCTATCTAAGCGCCGTGGTCCCCCATTCCATTGGGGGACCACGGCGCTGGAGTCGGCCGACGTGAAGAAGCGCAGGCGCTGCCCTTGGACGGAGTAGGTGTGGCGCAGTAAATCGGCCAACCGCACCTCAAATTCGGCCGCCCGCGTGGCCTGGTTGTTCGAGCGCACCGCGAGTGGGAGTACCTGGGAGAACAGCGGGCGGGCCGACAGCGCCTGACCGAAAAGCTGATGGTCCGCCAGCAGTTCATTCGTTTGAATGACGGCTTGAATGACAGCCATTTCTTCCCGGGAGGCCACCTGAGGCAGCGTTTGGCCGGGCGGACTGGCGGGGGTGCAGGCAACGGCTAGACCAAGCAGCCAGCCCGTGCGAAAAACCGGGTTCATCCCACCAAAGTAGGGGCCAAATGGGCGTGGAATCTCCTGGCACTAGCCGACAAACCAGGAAAGTTGCTTTCTTTGAACGGATGAAAGTCGAAGAAGTGATTGACGCACTAACTACCCGCTTCTCCCTCTCTACGCGGGCCAAGTTTAGGCTAGGCACGCTGCCTTCCGGCTGGGGCTGGTTCTTAGTGCCGGTACCCGGCTATGTCGAATCCTCGGCCTACGGTCCCGTCCCCACGCGGGAAGTGGAATGGGTGGAAATTGACCCGCTTGTGCCCCAACACATCGGGCGGCTGGTCCCCCCTCGCCTCCTGGACCACACCCCGGAACTGCTCCACCAACTAGCCGAGCACGGCATCCCAGTGCAACTAGTAGAAGGGCGAATTCGCATCCGCTTTCCTGCCCCCTAACAAGCGATTCTGAAAGGTAGTGAAGCCCCCTTTGACGGGTTATACCTCCGCAACGCAGCGAGCTCCTTTACCTAATGCTCGTTGTCTGCCTCCTAACATAGTAAGCTTTAGCAGACAATTTGTTTGACCACGATGAAACTACTTGTGCTGGGCTTTGCGCTCGCCGCCTTGGCTGGACAGGCACCACCGCCGACACGTGGACCAGTAGAAGGCGCGGATAGAGTCGCTGTCCTGCTAGCCGATAGCGGGGCCATAGCCCGGGCCCGCGTAATGCAGGTGCTTGAAGCCTGGGGCTACCAGCTGCTGCCCTACGACGCCGTGACTAGGCAGCTGGGAACGAAGGCCAAGCAAACTCCCGAGGGGTGCTCGACTTCTATTCAAGCAACCGTGCTGGGGCACACTGTCCTGCTGTCGGCTTCCTCGTGGTGTCAACTCCAGCATTATCACCCGCAGCCCGTACACTACTCGGCCCACCGCCAAGTTCCCTTTGCTAACTTCGACTGCTACGCCTGAGGCTGGAACGAGCTCGCCGCGGTGGCAACCGGCCTAGCGGGCCAAAAAATAGTCACCTTTCCGCATCCCACGTCTCAACTCTAAAGGGGGCAGCAAACAACTCCCCTTTTTTCAGGTCCCCTCCACCACGCCTATGAAACGAGTAGTTGTGCGCGTCTTGCTTCTGGTAGTGGTGGTCCTCAGCGCGTATGGCGTGGTGGTTCACGGCCTAGCGTATCAGGTGGTGGGCTACCGTCCCTCTCCGCGCTCGTTGGACCCGCCGCACCTGGCCGCCGTCCAGGCCCGGCTTCCCCCGGCGGCAGCAAGGGCGCTTACGCCGACTGCCCTGCAACAGTTCGCGGTCGCCGAGACCGCGCGCCGCCTCACGTTTGCCATGAAGCATAACGCCTTGTCAGACCCCAATAAAATCCTAGATGGTCAGCAAGCGCACTGCAAAATGTATGCGTACGTGGTGGCGGCCACCTACAATCAAGTGGCCCAGCAACGACACTGGGAAGCCGCCTGCAGGGTCGCCTATGGGCACGTGTACCTCTACGGGGTGAACCTCCATCGCTTTGTGGGGGGGTCCTTCTTCAAAGACCACGATTTCTGCGTCTTCAGCGATCAGCAGGGAGCTTACGCCGCCGATGCCAGTCTCTACGACTACTTCTTGGTTGACCGGATTCGCCTGCGGAAATAGTCGCGGAGTGAAATAGCCGAGCTTGTCACATTACTCAAACGAGCCTCGTCAAAGGTGACAGCGGAGCTTATAATCTTACTTGAGGGTGCGCTTAGTTAACGTTATAAGCTCCACTGCTGCTTTGCAATAAATTTTATTCTTCGTCTTCCGGCATTTCATCGCGGTCAACTAACCCAGCTAGAAAAGTTGAGAAACTGTCTGCTACTGGCACATCCTCCTCCATCTCGGTATCAATCCAAGCTACCCGTGGCTCCGAGCCGTGGCGATAATCTAGTGTAATAAACCAATGGCCATCGCCACTTAGTAGCACTTGCTTTTCTGGTACTCCCCATTCTTGCGTCAGATACCCGCTGTCGAGGATACTCGCGCCCCCCCTATCGCTCGGAAGCAGACCAAACAGCTCATCGAAGGGCACATGGTTTTCGGCCCAGGAGGTCGGGTGGGCCATGGGGTACACAAAGCCACGGGTATATCCGCCGTTTTGCTGCTTCAGTAGCGCGAGCAAGTCAGCTGGTAAGTGCACCGCTAGCTGCTGCTCAGCTTGCTGAATAAACTCGGTGGTCAAGGGAGGCGGTACTTTGTCCGTCTCATCCCAAAAGTTAGTGAGGTCAATTGCCATAGAAGGGGCAAGATAGGAGTTGGATGACTCAACTTAGCCGAGCTTATAGAAGGGTGTGAAGCCCACTGTAGTAACTGAAAAAAGCTTATTTATTAGCTTGTCACATTACTTGAACGGTCAGTTAAGAGACGTTACAAGCAGGCAGTTGGCTAGAAAATGTATCTACTCCTTCTACCTAGTTGCGCCGAAAACAGAAGCCCTCTAGATGTAAAGCATTGAGCTGTAGACTAACTGGATAAACTACTTGATAAACGCACTCCAACACCACTGTATCCCAAACGGCTGGCTAGCTCAACGCGTAGCGGGCGGGCAGGTCTGGGGGCAACGACAGGCTAGCATCGAAAAAGCAGGTGAGCCCCTGGAGTACCAAAGCGGTACCCGTGTCCGGCTGGAACGGGAAGTCTAGGTAGCCCGGCCAGCTTCGAGCGAGATAACTTCGACGAGTACCAGCGTATCAGCTCCCTCATAGAGGGCAAAATTGTCGGTTTCCGTTCCAAAGAAGGCCTAAGCGGGACTATATAAAAACAAGGAGTCCAGGCCCATCTGAGCTGTTACTTCCCAGTAAAGGCTAGTCTCATGTTCCGTGCCCTGCCAGTGCCTAGCAGCGGCAAGTGCGCTGATATCTAAGGGGGCACCTGCCGTTTCGCTATAGACAAGCAACTGGCATAAGGAAGTTTTCATACAAGCCTGCTAGGCTTAAATTAAAGAATGGCCAATCCGCGCCAATAGCGCTTGACGCTCGCCGGACTATTTCCCGTCACCGTCCAATCTCGGCCACCGACAAGCCTTTTTCCAAGGCCTTGGCTTCTCGGCATCGCGCCCGGCCAGCTAGCCGAGGTGCTTGCTTTGCTGCTTGGCCAGGTCGATACCGGCTAAGCTCTTCTCGCGGTTGTTCTCCCGCTCGTACTGATTGAAAGAGAAAAATACCCCAATAATCATCTTGCCTGCTGGCGTGCGCGAATCGGTGCCCAGGTCGAGGGCCTGAAAGTGCGCGCTGCGGCGGTTGAACTCTTCCACAAGCTGAATCGGCTAGCAGTTCATTGAGGGCAGGGCTACTGATGCGGCTTCCCGACACTTTCTCCTGAAAGATGCGGGTGCACCCAGCGCGGGTCAGGTCGTCGAGTTGGGTGGCCAGGTTTCGGTTGGTGGCTGAAACTCGGGCGTAGCCGAAAATGTGCTGCATGGCTCAACAAGTATGGATCACAAAACCAAACCGCAAAAGCTTTCAGAATTCACGTCTTGACCCGCTAAAAACAGCCTTTTTTGGTTGGGGTAGGATAGGAGAGGGGGTAGTAGGGAGGTGCAATTTTCTACTCCCAAGATTAATAGCTACTTGATTTTTCATTACCAAGAGATCGTACCTGCAAATTATAGTGCGTGCCTAAACTGATAATTGAAATAGGTATAGGTAAGTATTTTTAGGATGTTATCCCCGTCTCATCTAGTTTTGTTGGAATTACTAACTAAGTAATTATAGCGCATACGTAGTATTATGTGGCTAATCAAAGATCAATTTTGCTTTTGCGTATGGCGCAACGTCTACTCTGTATCCTCCTGTTCTTAGGTATTTATACAACTGGGTATAGTCAATCGCATCCGGTAGATCCCTCTCCCGCACCAGCTTTACTGCCCCAGCGTGTTCCCCCATCGCCCACGACGGCGGCACTCGAGCGTTACGGGCTCATGCCGGTCAATGAATCAACGGGAACTCCCGCCATCAGTATCCCGCTCTACGAGATTCGGTCGGGGCAGCTCACTGTACCGATTAGTCTAAGCTATCATGCCTCAGGCATTCGGGTGAGTGACGCTGCTTCTTGGGTAGGCCTTGGCTGGTCCTTGAACGCAGGGGGCGTAATCACCCGCGTTACTCGAGGCAGTGCAGATGATGCACCCCGAATGAGTAACTACCAGGAAAACTACGCTCAAGTACCACTGGCTGATACCCTGCGAACCCAAGTAAGTGGGGCCAGTCCGGAGATGAATCCAACTTCCATTTATTATCTGCTGGACCGCATAGTTCAGAATAAAGTAGATTATAGTCCTGATTTATTTTCCTATAATTTTTCTGAGCAGTCTGGCTGCTTCATGCAAGACAACCACGGCCAGTATCAAACCTTGCCGCTTCGGCCGCTACACATCAGTGCAGTAGACTCCGCCATTTCTATTGTGGATGAGCACGGCACCACTTATCTCTTTAAAGATAAAGAGTATAGTTTCGTCAGTCCACGAACAATAGAACAACATATTTCAGCTTGGTACCTCTCACGGATGGTGTCTGCAGATCGAGCAGATACTATTCGTTTCGAATATGAATATGTTAGGGCAACCACCACACCACTTGTGAACCAGCAGGTGAGTATTGTCAGCAGTATGAATAATATTGCCGACGTTGGCGACATAATCGCCCCCCCACCTCCGGATGATTATAAAGTAGAGATTCTGACTAAAGCTATCGTACGTGCGAAGCGACTAAAGCGTATTTATTTTCGAGGTGGCGAATTAGTAATATCTAGCTTAGATAATCGCCTGGATGGAGTGGGGGATCAAACGCTTCATTCGCTCGCAGTGGTCTCGTCCACTAAATCAGATACGCTCAAAAACTTCGTATTCTATCAGTCCTATTTTAATCAAGACAAGTCGCTTATACCAGACGCTGATCACTATCTACGCTTGCGGTTAGATTCTCTCAGACTATGCGCCACGGCTAAACAGGATGCGCAGCCTCCTTATCGCTTCACTTATAACGCGACTGAACTACCGGACCGAATTTTCGGGGGTCGTGATTATTGGGGCTATCCAAATGGGACTGGAATAGCTTATTCCCCGAACCAGTCGCCCTGGCTGGTACCCGCCGTGGAGATTCAATCCTTAACCTTCAAGGGGCCCTACACGCTGCCTACCGGGGCCGACCGTCGCCTTAATCCGGCCTATACCCAGGCGGGGATGCTCACGCAAATTACTTATCCTACGGGTGGCAGCCAGGCGTTTGACTATGAATCAAATACGCTCGCGGAATCCTACCGAGTACCAAAAAAACGCACGGAACTTGCGCTTTATGCCGATGAAGGGACGGTGGGACCGCCCCCGTTCAGGTGTAAAACTTCGACGCAGATTCTACAGGTAACCAAACCATTAGATTACATTCGGTATCACGCTGTGGTTCATTTCGACGCACAGGCTGCCGCGGCCTCAACTAGCCCTGCACACCGTTACCTAGGTTCTGCTTCGATCATTGATATTACCGATCCAGCTAAGCAGTTGGTACTAGCATCCACTATTCTACAGGGTGGTACTCCTTCTGTTGAAACAGTAGAAGTAAGGGATTCCAGTTCCCGCACTGGAAGTTCACTCGCACTAGTAGTTGGCCACACCTACCGCTTGGAAACCATGGAATGTGGTCCCTATACAGCTAGCCTTACTATCTCGTACGAGGATGCTGGCGACCTGTATAAAGTCCATAACGTTTTTACCGGAGGCGTTCGCCTGCGCGCTGAGCGCTTGCAGGCAGCACCTAAAGCTCCAGTTACTATCCGTCGCTACTATTACGCGCCTCCAGGCAGCACAGCAAGCAGTGGCCAGCTCATCAACCCCACTCCCCCAGTGTATGTGCGCTCTCACATCTCACGTGTGGATGGGTCAGGATTAGATGTTTATGGTGTGACCAAAGATGACCCCGTATTTTTATACCACAAGGCTTCTGTTGTAGATATTAAATACGCCGTTGTCAGCTCTAATTCATTAGGAGAGCTAGAGGGAGCGGATCAAATAGTCGGCTATAAAACGGTTACCGTGGTTGATAGTGCCTCAACGGGGCAGACACAGGGCCGCACTGTAAGCACGTACTCATTTGATACGGACCAAACAGGTGGGAGTGAGTTTATAACAAGTCCCAAAGTGCAGTCCGCCTGGAAAAGAGGCAATCTGCTAACTCAGCGCCAGTATCGAGCGACTACCCCGGGTAAATTAGACTTGGTCGCAAAAATGGAACAGCGTTACGAGACACGCGATACCCTTGACATTGTCGGCTTTATTGCAGCGCCCAATGTCACTTTCACTAATCATGCTTTAACCACCACAGCCTATTTAGGCTCTAATGGGGCATATCCTGCCACGCCGTTCGTCTATACCAATACGCATCAAATGAGCGGTTGGCAACGGGTCAGCCAGCGCCAACAGTATCAGTATGCTCCGGGCGATACGACCTCTTTTCAGTTAATAACTACTTCTTACCACTATGGTAATGCCCGCCACCAGCAGCCGACTTTGGTCGAGACTACGTTGTCGAATGGGCAACGCCAGCAAGTGCACTCGCGCTACGCAGCGGATTACGATGTCGCGCAGCTAAATACTACCAGTAGTGGGCCCGCCCGAGCCCTGGGGGAACTCGTCCGCACGCACGCCGTGGCCCAGTTGGTGGAGCAGACGACCACGCGCCTCACCCCCAAGGATACGCTCGTTACCCAGAGCCAGCTTACCTTTTCTCAAATCCTGGCTCCAGGCGTAGTCGTGCCGGCGCGCCAACTCGCTTACCAGGCCAGCGCGCCAACTCCTTGGCGCCAGTTCCAGCGGGCGGAACTCCGCGCGGGGCAATTGCGCGCGGATGCGCGCTACGAAGCGCGTCTCGTCTTCGATCGCTACGATGCCCAGCGTAATCTCACGCAAGCGCATTTAGTAGGCGGTACGCCCCTGACCTACCTGTGGGACTACACGACCAACGAGCCGTTGGCGAAGGTCACGAACGCAGCGAGCACGCAAGTCGCTTGCACCAGTTTCGAGCTGGGCGCTACAGGCCGGTGGCACTTCGACTCCACGACGACGAGCGCCTACCGCGTACTGGGTGGCCGTACGGGTCGTTGGGCCTATCAGTTAGTGCCCGGCCAAAATCAGGTAAGTCGGGCCAACTTGCCCGCGGCTACTTATGAGTTGCTGCTCTGGGCGCAGGGGGGAGCGCCCGTTATCTATCAAAACGGGACCCTGGTCCCGGCCGCGAGCCAGCATTTCGTGGCAGCGCGCCCGGATGGGTGGAAACAGTACCGCACCCTGCTCGTGTTAACGCAAAGCTTCGGCGGCAACGCCGTGAATTTGCTGGCGCCGACAGGCAGCTCGCTTCTACTGGATGAGGTGCGCTTAGCCCCTGTCCAGGCCCAGCTCACGAGTTACACCTACGATGGGCTGCGCGGAATGACGAGCCAGACGGATCCCACGGGGCGGACCGTGACCTACGAGTACGACGGGTTGGGTCGGCTGGTGCGCACCCGCGATGAGCAGGGACGGATCCTCTCCCAGCAGCAATACCACTACGCCGGGAAATAAAGCCCTCACTTTCTTCTATTAAGTAGCTATTTGCCTATGTCATTAAAACTATTACTCATCTTTATTTTCGTTTTTTTAGGTAGCGAAAACTACCGCTGTTATGGGCAATCAGCTCCATCTAGTACGAGTGCCCAACCTCCCACTTTATTGCCTCAACGGGTACCTGCCTCCCCAACGGCAGCGGCTTTAGAGCGTTATGCGCTTATGCCGGTGAATGAATCGTCGGGAACACCTACTATTAACGTTCCCTTGTATACCATTCAATGTGGTAGCCTAAGTGTGCCTTTAAGTTTGAGTTATCATGCTTCTGGCGTACGCGTAGCTGATATCGCCTCTTGGGTTGGACTAGGCTGGTCTCTTAATGCGGGGGGCGTCATCACGCGGGTCGTACGAGGCATGCCAGATGAAGAACCCAATGGCTTCCGCGAAAAATTCAACCACGTTCCCCTCAGCTATCAGCTCAATCCTGTGGTTGGTCAACAGAGTGGCGTGCCAAATGCAGATTATTATTTACTTGACCGCGTTGCTCAGCACCGAGAGGACTATGAGCCGGATTTATATGCCTTCAACTTTGGGGGACATTCGGGCTATTTCATGCAAGACACAGCGGGCGTATTCAAAGCCTTTCCGTTGCAAGCACTACGCGTCGTTGTTACTGATTCGGCCATTACGTTAACGGATGAACAAGGAGTGCACTATGCGTTCAATGATCGCGAGTACAGTCGAACTCAGGCAAAGCTTAGTGTGCAACATATTTCCGCGTGGTATTTAAGCCAGATCATCTCGGCTGACCAGGCTGATACCGTTCGGTTCATGTATGAACGGGAGAGTATCCGGAGTAAAATCTACTCTATCAGCCAACAAATCAGTATTGTTAGCAGTATCTATTCGCTTTATGATGGCCGTGATGGCGGCTTGAGTCGCATCCCGCAAGACGATTATAAAGAGGCCGTACCAGCGGTTACTTACCTCTGGACAAAACGCCTGCAACGTATCACCTTTCGAGGGGGGACGGTAAGCACCGTGACGCGGGGTAACCGACTTGATGGTATAGGTGATGAATCATTGCGCTCCTTGCACATTGTATCACGTAACGGGCAAGATACCTTAAAACGAGTGGTGCTCTATCACTCATACTTCAACCAGGCTACAACTGCCCTGCCGGATTCACTTAGCTCACGCTACTTGCGTCTGCGCCTAGACTCTGTCGTCATCAGCAGCCGAGCCGCTGATGTGCAAGAGCCGCCCTATCGCTTTACATACAACGGCCTTGCTTTGCCAGATCGCCTAACTGGTTCCCGTGATTATTGGGGCTATGCCAATAATGGCAAGCAAGGCAGTGCTTTTGGACTTATTCCCACTACAACAGTCGCCTCGCTAGCTAATGTGAAGCCCCTTACAGTGGGGGGAGGGGACCGGAAGCCAAATCCAGCGTATGTGCAAGCAGGCATTCTTACCCAAATTCGGTATCCCTCCGGCGGGAAACAGACTTTCACGTATGAGCCCAACACCATTACGGAGACGTACCAGTTACCCGTCCCTCGTTTCACCCACCACGTAGATGTGGCTACGGGGCCCAGTGGGGAGGAAGTAACCAATACGGTTGCTTTCGAAGTAACGGCCGCTGTCACTCAAATCAGCTGTCAGATCGGCGGTTTTCGGACTAGTAACCCCAATTTCCCAAAAAATGACGCTCATTTCTCGGTACATAACTTAACCCTGAACACGACAGTTTCTTGGGCAACTGCGGGCAACTCACCTTCCCTAGCACTCACCCCGTCTCTAGCATTACCTCCAGGGAAATATGAGTTGATAGCCACCGCCAGAGGAGAGGCGGGTGGTTACCTGGAGGTGTCGTATCAACTGCAAGCGCCCGCAACTTATGGCCAGCGTAATGCAATAGCGGGGGGGGTACGTATTCGAACGGAACAGCTACAGGCAGCTTCTCGAGGTCTTACTACCTTTCGCCGGTACTACTACCAGACTCCTGGCACCACGTGGAGCAGTGGCAAATTAGTCAATGAGTCGCCCCCCTTATATGTCCGAACGCAGCTGGCGCGGGTGGAGGGTGCCGGTAACCCCAATTGCGTCAATCAAGGCAGTGTATTGTGTACTACTACTTCTATTATTGACGTCACCTATACAGTCATTAGTTCTAACTCCCTCGGGGAACTAGAGGGACAAGATCAAGTTGTAAGCTACCAAGCTGTCACAGTCTTGGATAGCTCCTCGACAAAACAGACTACTGGGCGTACCGTCAGCACCTATTCAACAGCAACGGAGAGCGCTACCAATGAAAAGCCGTTCCCGCCTAAAATTCTCACTTCCTGGAAACGAGGAAATCTCCTAACCCAGCTGAAATACGCGACGGCTCCTGATGGTCGTGACTGGTTAGTAACTAAGCTGGTGCATCAGTATACCACGCTGGATTCAATCACTTTCCTTGGATTTATTGTGGCTCCTGATGCCACTTTTAGTGGAAATACCTTGCTAACGATGGGCAATCAAGCAGTGCCTTTTGCTTATCGGAATACCAGGCAACAAAGCGGTTGGCAACATGTAACGCAGACACAACTCTTTTCCTACGCTTTAGGCGACACGAGTGCCTACCATTTAACGACGACTGCCTATAGCTACGGAAATACCCGCCACTGCCAGCCAACCCTGGTTGAGACGATATTGTCTGATGGGCAGCGCCAGCAAATGCGCTCGCGCTACGCGGCTGACTACGACGTCACGCAGGTAACGGACACGAGCCCGGCGCCGGCGCGGGCCCTGCGGGAATTAGTGCGCAACCACGCCGTGGCGCAACTCGTGGAGCAAACAAGTACCCGTCTGACTCGTGCGGATACGTTGGTTACCCAAAGCCAACTCCATCTAGGACGCGTGCTGGCCCCGGGCGTGGTGGTGCCCGCCCAGCAATTGGCCTACCAGGTGACGCAGCCGCTGGCCTGGCGTTCATTCCGACCTTTTCAGCTGCAAGCCGGCTCGCCACACTACGATCCGCACTATGCCTTGCAAGTCGTGTTTGACCGCTACGACGCCCAGCGCCAGCTAGTCCAGGCGCATATGCCCGGGGGGAGCTCCTTAAGCTACCTGTGGGATTCGCGCACAGGGCAACCCCTGGCCAAAGCAAGTAATGCCCTAGTAACCCAGCTTGCCTGCACCAGCTTCGAGCCGGGAGCGGCAGGGCGCTGGACGTATGACATGCATTTAGGGATTGGGCAACGCCTGGTGGAGGGGCAAGGCCACAGCGGCCGTTGGGCGTATCGCCTCGATGACAGTTTTGGCGTGTCGCGCGACTCACTGCCCGCGGGTGACTACGAACTCTCCTACTGGCGGCAAAACGCGGCTACGCCCCTGCTGCAAGTGCAGGGAGGAAGCGCTACCGGGACGGCGCAGACTGTGGCCAGTGCCCCGGGCGGGTGGCAGCAGCAGCGTATTCGCCTGCACTTCCCCAACCGCGGCTCCGTGCGTTTGGGGGGTGGGGGCACCAGCTTGTTGCTGGATGACGTGGTCTTGCAACCTGTGGGCGCCCAGTTGACGAGCTACACTTATGATGCGCTGCGCGGGATGACGAGCCAGACGGACGCGACGGGCCGCACCGTGACCTACGAATATGATGGACTGGGCCGACTGGTGCGCACCCGCGACGAGCAGGGGCGCATCCTTTCCCAGCAGCAGTATCACTACGCCGGCAAATAAGGACCCCTGTTGCCGGTCTCCCGCCTTCTTTTCCGTTTGCTTATTCCCGCCTCTATGCGCCGGACCTCTACTGCTTACCCTTTCCGTTTTCTCTGCCGTTTGCTCCTCTGCTTGCCGGCGCTGCTGTGCGCCGGCCGGGGACAGGCGCAGGCACTACCGCCGAGTGAAGGGTTGATCCCGGACTCGACCGAGCTGCGGGTCTTGCGCCAATTCTACCACGCCACCGGCGGGGGGGTGAGCACGTTCTGGCTACCGGGCTCGACGCTGGCGGACGCAGCCCAGGCGGGGGCCGTCGGCGTGGCCGGGGGCGATGTGGTGAGCTTGAACTTGAGCGCGCGGCAGCTACCGGGCTCCTTGCCCGCCGCCCTGAGTCAGCTCGCGCAATTGCAGCGCTTAGTCCTCGCAGATAACCAGTTCAGCGGCGCGTTGCCCGCTTCTTGGGGCCAGCTCACGCACCTCACCTTCGTCGATCTGGGCCATAACCAGCTTAGTGACTCGCTCCCTGCCTCCTGGGGCCAGCTTACCCAACTTACGTATCTCTACCTGGCGGCCAACCAGCTGCGCGGGCGCCTACCGGCGGCCTGGAGCCAAATGGCCCAGCTGCAAACGCTAAACCTGTCCTATAACCAGTTCACGGGTTCCTTGCCCGCCGCCTGGAGCCAGCTGGCTGCGTTGCAGACGCTCTACCTCAACCAGAACCAACTTAGCGGTTCCCTTCCCACCACTTGGGAGCACTTTCCCCAGCTCACGTACTTCAACGCGGGTCAAAACCAGTTGAGTGGTCCGCTGCCAGCCGAGTGGGGCCACTTCGGATCCCTGCAGACCTTGGTGTTGGGCGACAACCAACTCAACGGCGCGTTGCCCGCTTCGTGGGGGCAGCTTGCGCACCTCACGTACGTGGATCTGGGCCATAACCAGCTCAGTGACTCGCTCCCCGCTTCCTGGGGCCAACTCTCCCAGCTTACCTACCTCTACCTGGCGGCCAACCAGCTGCGCGGGCGCCTACCGGCGGCCTGGGGCCAGCTGGCGCAGCTGCAAACGCTGAACCTGTCCTATAACCAGTTTGTGGGGCCCTTACCCGCAGCTTGGGGCCAGCTGGCCGCGCTGCAAACGCTTTACCTCAACCAGAATCAGTTTAGTGGTCCCCTACCGGAAGCCTGGGGTCACCTGGCCCAGCTCACGTCCCTGAACGCCGAGCAGAACTTGTTGACCGGGCCCTTGCCCGACTCGCTGGGGCAGTGCAGCCACCTGCGGGGGCTCTACCTACACCAGAACCAGATCACCGGTCCCTTGCCGACTGGTTGGGGTCAGCTGACTCAGCTGCAGCAGCTCTACTTGCAAAGCAATGCGTTGAGTGGGGCCATTCCCGCCAGTTGGGGGCAGCTGCACAGCCTCACGATCTTAGAACTCAGCTATAACCAGCTTTCGAAAAGCTTGCCCGTCGAGTTGGCCCAGCTCACGAGCCTAAGTTACCTCGGACTCCTAAACAACCACCTGCAAGGGTCACTACAGCCCCTGGTGGGCATGCGCAGCTTGACCAGCGTCAATGCGGCGGGCAACCGCTTTAGCGGCGAGCTGCCCACCGGGCTCGGCCAGCTCGTGAACCTGAACTACCTCTACCTAGACGGCAACCAGCTTGCGGGGCCGGTGCCGGCAGCGCTCGGGCAGCTGCCGCACCTCTACCAGCTCACGCTGGCGGGCAATCATCTTTCCGGCACCTTGCCCGCGAGCGTCGTGCGCCTGCCCACTTTATCGTACCTGCAACTGGCGGGCAATGACTTGACGGCGGTCGAGGACCTGGGTGGGGTTACGGGACTAACGCTCAACAGCAACTTGACCAGCAACTACCTGGACTACGTGAGCCTCGAGCGCTTATTCACGGCCCCGCAGCAAGGACGGATAGGGAGTCTGGATGTACGCGGACAACGCCCCTCGCCCCGGATCGATACGCTCAGCTACCTGGCCGGCGAATCGTTGGTCTTACGCGTACCCGCCGCGGCGCTAGGGCGTTACTTGTACCGCTACCAGTGGCAGCGCCTGGTAGGCAGCCAATGGGTAAATATGCCCGGCGACACGTTGCTGACCAAGACGTGGGCCCAGGCCACGGCCGCCGAGCAGGGCACCTATCGCCTGGCGATGCACAATCGCTGGTTCACCGATCCCAGCACGGGCCCGACTGAGCTCTACTCGGCCATGGTCTACACCGACCTGCTGCCGTATAAGCCACTGGCCCAGAACAAACCCGACGACACCAACCCTGGCTCCTTGGTGTTGGCCCCGGCTGATACGGCTAGCTGGCGCCTAGCCGCCGGTGCTGCAGGCGACGTGAACTACGTGCGCAGCTGGAGTCCGCGGGTGGCCCTGACGGAAGCCGGCCGCGTGGCGGCGGCACCCGTGGACTCGGTGAGCACGAGCACCCAGTACCTGGATGGGCTGGGCCGGCCCGTGCAAACGGTGTTGCGCCAGGCCTCCCCCCGCCGCCGCGACCTGGTGCAGCCCCAGGCCTACGACGGGCTGGGACGCGAACCCCGCCAGTACCTGCCCTACCCGGACTCGGTGCAGGGCCGCGGGGGCTACCGCCCCCAGGCCCTTGCGGCCCAGGATGCCTTCTATCGGCGGGTGGGCCCGGGTCCCGGCCTGCAGGGCCCGCTGGACTCGCTAGATGTCACGCGCGGGGTGGCCCGCACGGGGGCCGCGTACGCGGCGACCCAATTTGAGGACTCGCCCCTGAATCGGGTGCTGGCTCAAGGGGCGGCTGGTGAAGCCTGGCAGCTGACCAGTGGCCACATCCAGCAGCGGCTAGAGCGGCCGAACACAGAGACAGACTCCATCCCGCGCTTCGTGCCCGGCTACGACCCCGCTAGCCTCGATCCGGGTTATCAGGGCTACTACAAGGCGGGCGAACTCTGGGGTACGGAAGTCGCCGACACCCACGGCCCGACCGAGCCGGGGGCCAAAGGCTACCGCACGATAGAGTGGAAGGACAAACTGGGCCAAGTGGTCCTGAAGCAGGTCGAGGCCAACCGCCTGGGCATGAGCAACACCCTGCGGAGCCGCTGGCTGCGCACGGCCTACGTCTACGACGACTTTAGTCGCCTGCGCTTTGTGCTCCAGCCCGAAGCCACGAAGGTAGTGTTGCCCCTGGGGCAGGGGCCGCAGTCAGTGCCGGTCGCCGTACAGCCCTTCCTGTTCCACTACCGCTACGACGCGCGGGGACGGCAAATTGCCAAGCAGGTGCCGGGCCAGGACGGCGAGACGCGGGTCGTCTTCGATCAGCTCGACCGCCCGGTGCTGAGTCAGGATGCCCAGCAGCGGCGCCACCAGCAGTGGAGCTGGACCAAATACGACGCCCTGGGCCGCATCATCCTCTCCGGCTTAGTCACGCGCCTGGACTCCGCTGATCAGCCTCGGTTGCAAGCCCTCGCTACGGCCGATACCCTAGAGAGTCACCAGTACGAGCAGCGCTCGGCCAGCGCTGCGCCGCACTACTACACCACCACCCACGCCTTTCCGCAGCTAGGCCAGGGGAGCTTTGACGCGGGCCAGGTGCTCACGGTCACCTACTACGACGACTACAACTTCAACAGCGATGCTCAGCAGCTGGCCGATGCCAGCTACGATGCGCGCACCGACAGCCAGTTCCCGAGCGGCGCGGCCCCGGTGGCCGATGCGCTGCGCACCCAGGGTCTGACGACCCGCACCAAGACGCGGGTGCTGGGCGTGGTGGAAACGGATGATGTAACGCAGCCGGCCGCCTGGCTCACCACTACGACGTTCTACGACGAGCGGGCCCGGCCCGTGCAGGTGCAGACCACCAATGCCCGCTGGGGCCTGGATCTGCTCACCACCCAGCTCGACTTTACAGGCAAGGTGGTGCAGAGTGTCGCCGTCCACCAGGGACCCAGCCACACCCCCGTCACGGTCGCCGAGTTCTTCCGCTACGACCACACGGGCCGGCTGCTGAGTACGCGCCAGCAGTTGCCGGGCGAGGCGCACGCCGCCTTGCTCGACACCGTGAGCTACAATGAAATCGGGCAGGCCACGCGCAAGACCCTGGGCACGGGCCGCCTGCGCCAGGACGTGGACTATGCCTACAACATTCGCGGTTGGCTTACCAGCCTCAACGATCCCTACCAACCGGCGAAGGAGGACTTGTTTAACCTGAGTCTGCACTACGAGCGGGGCTTTACCAAAGGCTACGAGCAGTACAACGGCAACCTGACGGGCCAGACCTGGCGGGGCCGTGACGGCGTGCAGCGGGCCTACGGCTACGTGTATGACCCGCTGAATCGCCTCTTGCAAGGGGACTTCGTGGCCCGGACTACGACCTCCCTACTCACGCCCAGCGTGGGCTTGTGGCAAGCGGAGGAAGATAACTACCGGCTGAGCTTTGTCAGCTACGACGACAACGGCAACATCCGGACCCTGCGCCGCCGGGGCCTGCTACAAAACGCGACTCACGCACAGGCCAAGCAGTATGGAGCGGTCGATAACCTGACCTACACCTACCAAGGCAACCGCTTGCAAGCCGTCGACGACTTGGTCACGGGCAACCAATTAGCGCGCCCGCAGACCTATCACGGCGCGCCTACCTCCTTAGCGGGCGACTTCCAGGAGCAAGGCGTCAAGCTCGCTCAGGAATACCTCTACGATGCCAACGGCAACCTGACCCAGGATAAAAATAAGGGCATCACGGGCATTGCCTATAACCATCTGAACCTGCCGCGGCAGATTCATTTTGGGTCCGTGGGCGATAGCCTCGTCTTCCGCTACTCGGCGGCGGGCCAGAAGGTGGCCAAGCTGGTCTACCAGACCGGTAAGCCGATGCAGCGCACCGACTACCTCGGCCCCTACCAGTACGAGCAGGACTCGCTCAAATTCTTTCCGCACGCCGAGGGTCGCGTATTGCGCTTCGTCTCCTATGACAACGCCAATCAGCCGACCGTCAAGTATCAGCGCGAGTTCACCTTCAAGGATCACCTAGGCAATCTGCGCTTAGCCTACCGTTTGGGGCAGACCCGCACCTACCTGGCTAGCTTGGAACAGGATGCACCCACCCGCAAGCGCGAAACCCAGCAGTTCGACTCGCTCTCGGTCAGTCAACCGATTGCCACGGCCACTAGCTACACCTACGGCGGCGGCACCTACGCGGCGCGCCTCAACGCGAGTGGGGGCCCCGCGGCCCAGCCGCTGGGACCGCTCACCCAGTTGACCGTCCAAAAGGGCGATACGCTGCGCGTCTATGCCCCAGGACTCTACCCGCAAAAGGTCAACAACTCCAGCTTTGCCTTTTCGCTGGCTAGCTTCGTAACGAGCCTATTGCAGCCGGCGCCTGCTGGTGGACCTGCTGGGGTGGATGGTAGCCGGCGCGGCGGGCTACCACTGCTACAAATAGGCCTAGGAGCGGGCCTAGCTTCCCTACCTCAACTTAGTGGGGGGGTACCCAAGGGCTACTTGCGGGTCCTGGTGTTCAACCAGGACTCGGCCTTGGTGGACCAGCGCACGCTGCAACTCACGCAGGCCGCGCTGGGTAGTTACCAAGTGTTAGATACGCAGTGGCTGCCCATCACCCAGAATGGCTACGTTACGGTGTACGTGGGTAATGAAAGTCCGGTGGACGTGTACTTCGATGAGCTGCGCATCGTACATCGCCAGGGCCTGCAGGTGCAGGAAAATCAGTACGACCCCTATGGCTTGGAGTTAGCCGGCATCAGTGGCGCTGCCCCTGGCCTGCGTCTCAAGAACTTCTACCAGTTCAACGGCAAGGAAAATCAGTTAGACCTGGGTCTGAACTGGAATCACCACGACTGGCGCTTCTTCGACTACCAACTCGGGCGCTGGCATGCCGTGGATCCAAAGGTCGAGGATGGACAGGAAAATTGGACGCCCTATGCCTTCGGCTACGATAACGCCGTGCGCTTCAATGATCCCGATGGGAACTGTCCGACCTGCATCACGGCAGCTGCAGGCGCCGTGATTGGCGCCATGCTTGGGGCAGGCATCGAAGCCGGTACTCAGATGTACCATAATGGCGGTCACGTCAGCGATTGGCATGCCGTAGGAGGCGCCGCCGTGCAAGGTGGGGTGACTGGGGGTGTAGCCGGACTAACAGGTGGCACGAGCCTGCTGGCCGTAGGGGCAGCCGGAGCCGTGAGTAATGTGGCGGGCGGAGCAGCCCGCAATGCGTATGATGGCAAGCCTATTACAGTAGGCTCGGTAGCCAAAGATGCGGCCATCGGCGCCGTGGCTGGAGTTGGCGGGCACTTGGCGGGTAAAGCTATTGGGGCCGTGGCTAGCCGCTTAAGTCGTGGCGCCGCCACCGAAGCGGAAGCTGGAGCTGGTAGTGCCGCTCGAGGGGCGAAAGCGCCCTGCGGCTGCTTCACGGCGGGCACGGGTATCAGCACCCGCCGAGGCCATAAATATATTGAGCAAGTACAGGTAGGCGATTCGGTGTGGGCCTACAACGAACGCACCCGCCAGACGGCCCTACGGCCGGTTACGCACCTGTTTCGTCATGAGCGTGACACGGTGTATGTGCTGCACACGGCTACGGGCGAGGCCCTGCGTACCACCTCTGACCACCCGTTCTACGTGCGCGGGCAGTGGGTGCGCGTCAAGCGCCTGCGTGTGGGCGACTCACTAGTGAGTCAGAGCGGCCAGCGCCACGTGTTACGCCGCATCGACCTTAAGCCCGAGCACGTGACGGTGTACAACTTCACTGTGGATGAACTGCACACTTATTTCGTCGGCCAGAACGCTATATTGGTCCACAATTCGGGGCCGTGTCCTACTGGTGCATCAGCTGGAGGAGCATTCAACCCAAAATCATTTGCTGATGAGCTAGTTAGCATCAACAAAACAACTGAAGGCGGAGGAGCTCTGCTTAATGGCAATCCTTCTTCCGTAATAAATAGTGCGATGTATTACGAGAAGCCAGCAGAACAAGGCGCTGCAATCTTTAGAGGAATTTCGCACGGGCATATGTTTGTAGATGGCAATAAAAGAACTGCGGTGGCTGCTTTTCGTTCATTTGCAGCTCAAAATGGTTTGAAAACAGTAAGCCAAGCACAGATGATGAAAATTGCGACGGAAGTTGCGAAAGGAACTATTACCGACGTATCCAAGATTGCAGGAATGTTAACTAGATAAACCAAAATGGAATTAATAAGCAGAATTCTTGATGATAGCAATGTCACTATTGAGGCCCTGATTCATTGCTTTGAATTAGTAAAGCAAAATGGTGATGTTGCTGTTATTAAATTTGATGGCGAACGAACGTTAGAGCCCTATACTATATTCATAACCTTTCCTTTAGCTAAGCAGAGAGGCATGATTAGAGTAGAAGAAAATGACTTGAAAACGGGATTACTAAAAGCTTTGACTGAGTATATAAAAGAATAAAATGCAGGATTAGAAAGTGCTATTGCATCTATGTTCTACTCATACAGTCAGAGATCTATTCATCTTCGGTAATTGCTGATAAGTCTAGCTCCTTAAATACATGAGTTCCTCCTTCTCATTAACTGCCGTGCCCCAGACATTGGGTTACCTCTACCAAGCCGAGTATGCACTCTAGGCTTTACTTACAGCCGATGGCGAAGAATCTGCCCTCATTCTAGAAGGGCTGGACGACGTAGAGGTGCAAAGCGCGACGGCGACCAAACTCCAGCAGCTTAAGCACTACTTGAGCACCAAAAGGCAGTCCTTATCGAATCGCAGCACTGATTAGTGGAAGATGCTCTGGGTCTGGGACGATTTGTTGCAAAAGAAAGGACCCGCTGCGCACCCGTCTAGCCCATATCACGACGGCCACCGCCATTCCGGGCGCCATCTCTAGCTATAGCCGAGTCCGATGAGGCGTACTAGCGCTCGTAGGAAGGCTGGCCTTTTGTGCAGCGCATCTGCTACGCTGTGAAAGACTATTACCAGGCGTTTAGCCAACGTACCAAGTGGGGCGTCGATGGATTGCTCTTCGTGGGGGAGCTAAGCGCCTATAAGGCCGACCTGAAAGAGCAGTGAGTGCGATACGTCGACCGGTTGACATATGGAACGGAGTTTTCCGGGAATTAAGAAGAAGATGTGGCCTGCGTTCAGTTTGACAGCGAGTGCTAGACTGAGTCGAAACGGTTAGCTCCCCCATTCAGGCCATCATGTCGCCCAAGAATGAGTACATCACTCGAGGCACCTTCTACATCCTGGCCATTGAGGAATTGCTGATAAGTGAGAAGTACCTCCGATAGATGATACTTCACAGCCCTCCGGCCATTATTCCAACAATTCGACGAAGCAGCGGCATACATAGTGAGCAAAGTTAAAGTAGTAGGTCAGTTTGTTCCTATGGGCAAATTAGCGGTGGCATGGTCAAGCAAGCGCTGCACTTGCTTCTGGTTGAAAGTCCCCCCGCGTGGGGCCGTAAAGCCGAGCGCATTTAACTCCCCTGCCAACTGGCGAAAGCTCACCCCCTGCGCCCGGCGCGAGCTGATAAAGGCCGCCGTTTGCCGCAGCCCCGGGTCCTGCTGAATACGTGCTCGCCGCACCAGGAGGCTCTGTTGCCGAGCTGCGTCCGTTAGGTTAGCTGGGGTGCCCAGTACGGCTCCGCGCGCCTTCTTGGCGACGAGTGCATCTTTGGTTCGTTTGGAAATCGTCTCGCGCTCATGCTGAGCGAGCACCGCGAAGAGACCCACGGTAAGCGTATTCGCGTCGGGCATATCGCAGCAGACGAAGTCCACCCCCGCGTCGCGCAGCGTCAGGATGAAGCTCGCGTTCCTGCTCAAGCGGTCGAGTTTGGCAATAAGGAGCACCCCACCCGCAGCGCGAACCGCGGCCATCGCGGCGAGCAACTGCGGCCGCTGATTCTTCTTGCCACTCTCCACTTCAACATACTCGCCCTGCGGCTGGCCACCTTTGAGGAAACTGACGACCGCGGCCTGCTGGGCTTCGAGTCCAAGACCAGAGGCTCCTTGCTTCTGAGTGGAGACGCGGTAGTAAGCAAAGTAGGCCGGCATGAGAATTAGTTGGGCAGTCGAGCAAGAATTCTGGACGAAGATAAGGGGTATAGTCATTAGTTAAACGAACGTTTAACTTTTGTGACAAGATGTACTTTCAGGGTAGGTTTGTCTTAATGACAAAATATGTAGCCTACTTTCGAGTGAGTACCGTCCGCCAAGGGCAATCGGGCCTCGGCCTAGAAGCCCAGCAAGCGGCGGTGCAAAATTTTCTGCGCGGCGACGCCCAACTCGTGGCCACCTTTCTCGAAATTGAGAGTGGGAAGAAAAACGAACGGCCCCAACTGGCTGCGGCGATTGCGCGGTCCCGGCAGGAGGAGGCGGTGCTACTGGTAGCGAAGTTGGACCGACTCGCCCGTAATGTGGCCTTCCTGGCCACGCTCATGGAAAGTCGGGTGCGCTTCCAGGCCGTCGACCTGCCCGCGGCCGATGAGTTTACTTTACATATCATGGCGGCGGTAGCGCAGAAGGAAGCGTCGGCGATTTCTACCCGCACCCGCGATGCCCTAGCCGCGAAGAAAGCACGCGGGGCGCAGTTAGGCACGCCCACTAATCTGACTCAGGCCGCGCGCGAGAAGTCCTGGGTGGCGATGACCCAGAACGCGCAAGCCAATCTGAATAACCGGCAGGCAACACAACTAGCCACGCTGCTACGTGCCACCGGCGCTACATTACGCGCTATTGCGGAGCAGCTCAATCACTCAGGTTACCGCACGCGGCACGGGAAGGCCTTTCATCCAATGGGGGTGCAACGTCTACTGCTCAAACTAGCACAGTAGGCTGTTTACGTGTATCAAGGCTTGGTTTACTAAACGTTATATTTTATTTCTATTTCATGTTTCGTACACGTCAGCGGTCTGAATAGTCCAGTAAAGCTTTTTAGCTAACGTGAATTTGCCTATCACCCCTTCCCGGTCTACCTCTACCCAGACCTCGGCGGCAGTGGCAGTCAGGTACACGAAGCGAAATACTAGTACTGGATACCGGCGCGTATCCTTCTTTTCGTCATAGCAGAGGGGAGGCTGTTGACCGACTTGCAGCTTAAGCGACTGAAAACGACGCAAATCTTGAGGAGTAGAATGGGTAGTCGGCAGCAAGCGGAAGTAAATAGAACCTGCCGTATAATGGGCTAGATAAGGAGCCAAACCGGGTGCCCGAATCACCTGCGTGAGCACTTTTTGCATCGTTACATGGTCGGAGGCCACAACCGGCTTTCCTGGCTTAGGCGACCAGATTAGCAACAAACTCCAGTATAAAAACTTCATTTTCTCCTAGCTGACACCTTAACAGCGATAATTATACTAAAAATAGTATGCATTCAGGAGTAGTTAGTTACTAGCACAGTACTGACATTATAGGAAAAGCCGATTAAAGTAAGATGACTTCAAGGACATCTCTGGAAATATATACGTGTTTTGGCTTGACTGGCCGCTGCACCAAACTTGGTACAATTCCATTTTAACGCCTTGTTTCTAGCGTCTCTTTTGATACGCCAACAGTAGACGCAGGTACACTCATTTTCTCAACTAAGGAACGTAGTCTGGCTAATCGCAAATTTTTCCTTCTCCTCATAGGAACTTTTTGCATGCTACTTATTTTGGTCTTCAATACCAAATACATTAGCGCATGAGTAGCGGTACGAAGTCCAAGGCACCCAAGAAGAAGGCACAGGCCAAAAAGGCGCTGCCCAGTGGGGAACAACCTCAACAGCAACTGCCCGGCAGCGGGGGTGGCGAGGAAAAAGACTTGCTGGAAACCATCGCAATAGATTTGGTCAAGATTTCTCCTATCGTATGGAGTGGTGCGGCCAAAGGCAACGCTGCGCAGGTAGCAAAGCAACCCGATGGAGAATTTGAGGTACTACTAGCCGGCAAGCGTTTAGGATGTGTACCACCAGATTATGATGAACTGTTAGCTCCTAAGCCGTCGTACAGAGCAATTATAGTGCGTCGAAGTGAGAAGCCTATGGGCATTCGGATTGAGATTCGGCTATAAGTAGAACCGCTGATATGGACTACGAAATCAGTCAGTTATCGCTAATTGGCGGCCTTAACGATACGTTCTGTCAACGGCACTGCTTTGCCTTCGCGAAATGTGGTGGCGGGTATGCGACTGCTCCCTGCCAGTGCGCTTGGAAGATGTCTAGTCCGAGCTACCGGAAGTGCGGAGCGTGCTATCTCATCTGCTTGCAGCGAGAAGTGGTTACTCGTAACCGCCCGATAGACAATGCTCGACAGCAGTATATAGCGGGCCTGGATTGGCAAGACTTAGCCCTTTCGCAACGCATTGAAGCGGACTTCCCATTGTTCATTCCGGCGCGCACAGCTGATTTTCCAGCGGGCGGTGGCTTACTACCCTTGCGCTGGGCAGCGGCCGATGGTACCCAGGTAATTGATCGCTTATTAGCGGGTCGAACTGCTACGCCCAAATTTACTAGCCCAGCTCAGGTACGGGCCCACCTGCGAGTAAGCGAGAATTGTCGCTTGCTGGCTATTATGAATACTCAGGATAAGCTGTTAGAACGCTTCTGGGCAAT
Organism: Hymenobacter ginkgonis; assembly: GCF_009755225.1. Classification (GTDB taxonomy): domain Bacteria; phylum Bacteroidota; class Bacteroidia; order Cytophagales; family Hymenobacteraceae; genus Hymenobacter; species Hymenobacter ginkgonis. The sequence continues at coordinate 11,876 of NZ_WQKZ01000011.1, read as the reverse complement.
GCGTGACAGAATAGGTAAGTTTCAGCGCTTAGCCTCCTACGGCTTCGAACTCAGCACGGGGGCCACTTTTTCTGTCACGGAGGATACAACGGAGAACACGCCCGTCCCCAGGTTTCACAACCTGGTAATGCAGCGACGACACTTGCGGGTGGTGCAAGAAATTCAACAGGCTGGACTTGCTTCGGTGCCCAATCTCTACTGGCTAGACGAATATGAAGAACAGCAGTGGATTACTTGGTTTGCTCGCAATTCCACGGTGCGCTATGTATCCCGCGACTTTACTCGTACCCGCCAGGGTATCGCGTTTGAAGAGAAGCTGGTAGCTCTCATCAGAATGCTTAATCAAGTGGGCCGCTCCTTTCATGTCTTTTTAATAGGGCCTGGCCCAGCGGTAGCGGCAAAGTCCTTGAGCTGCTTGGCTGCTCATGGACACACAGGCACTATTATCACCTCTGATCCTATTTTGCAGGGCATGAATGGCAAGCTGTATAATGCTACCTTCCGGGCCACATCAGCACCAGCCAGAACCAAGCCTGACGTAGTGCTAGAAAATATCGAGCTATTTGAAACACAACTCCTTAATTCTGTAGCTAATTATCCCAGCTTCGCCAAAGCTAGCAGGAATTTAGCTCTATCTCCCGCTTGATGTAAACGGTCTTATACTGGCCCTAGTACTTCGTTAGAGTGATACAGTTAGGACACCTGCTCCAGCTGCGGCACTTGGTCGGTAACATTGATTATGGCTAGTAGGGTATCTCGGCTAGTTCCGTCAGCAGCCGCGCCATCTCGGCTGCATAGGGGTATGCCCAGCCGGGCTGCTCTGGGGGTAATGAGCGCACGTCAACGGCCGGGACCTCGGGGTGGTGCAGCTGGCGCGTTATCTCATTGAGCAGCTATGTGGTGTCAGTCTAGCCCGCGATGTATCGTAGATGCAGCGTCGTAATGCTGGGAGAAGGGAGGGAATAGCGACTGCCGTCTATGGCTAGTGCATTGCTGACCAGGTACCACCGCTGCGCGAGAGCCTGCTCGCCCTCGTTGAGAATCGGCGTATGGGGGTTGAGGAATTTAGTTCTATCGAGGTGATTTCTGATGCTTCTGTTATACTAGAAGATATGATTATGACAAGGGCCGATTTCTGCCATGTAAGCCAAGAGGTTAATATATATCTATCGCTGCGAACCGCTTGATGCCGCGTCAGCAGGCAATAACCTATATTAGCGACGCTAAAGTACCCTATCATAATTAAACAACCATTTCTCCAATGGATCAACTTATACAGAGCATTCACCAGACGTTAAGTGACTATCGAGCAGATGAAAACGACCAATCCGTCAGAATCACCCCAGCAGGTATTCAAGAGTGGATTCTTCAGTTTGAGGAATCTGACAGGTTACCTATTCTAAAGGAACTGGACAACATTTTTAAAAAAAGATACTACTCAAAAAAGCAAGTAGAGGACCTACTCACCACAGTAGTAGAATTCTTAACTAAAGAATATAAATTTGAAAATGAAAGAGATTTTTTAAATAATGCTGTTTTCATCAGAACGCAGCCTAAGGGAAAAAGTCAGAGTATAATGTTGGATATGCTTGATAAAATAGTTCAAGTAAAGTATTCGATAAGCCTCGCAGAGTGCGGTAGCTCTTCAAGGCAATATTCTATCTATTTGGATGATATTTTGTGCACAGGACTTAAACTAATTACTGACACTAAAACATGGGCTGATGAAAAATATTCTTTCGATAAAACTAATAAACAAGCAGTAGAAGAAAACCTAACCAAGTTAATTTTTGTTTATGTGTTTATACACACAAAAAATTATGATTTAAAGAAAAAAGAGCTTTACTATACGTCAAAAGGCTTAGCGGATAAACACAAAATGTATCGTGCAGTAGAGATTGATAATTGTATTGAAGCTAAATCAAAAATTGATTTAATCATGCCTGTCGAGGAAAGCGACAAGTTAATAATAGATTATAAAAACAATACTGTTTTGACTGTTAATGAGTACAACAAGCGATACGATAAAACCAGCCCTGAAGAATTCTATCGTCCCGACACTATACCTGTAACAGAAGGGTTTTTTACCAGCCCGGAAAACAGAAAGATTGTTGAGCGAGCTTTTCTCAGGAAAGGTATCGAGATTCTAAACGCCGCAAATGTCAATAATAAAAATATGCGAGCGCTAGGCTATTCTATACCATCACGTAAGAATTTCGGATTCGGTGCCCTATGTTTTACTTGGAGAAATGTCCCTAACAATGCTCCACTGGTATTTTGGTACTTAGGAGGTGGGTTTATTCCATTATTCAAAGTACGACGTGGCAATCAAGCTTTTGACCTTGATTCATTGTTATCTCAGTTGAACGGCTAAAGAGCGTGAATAATGGAACCTAACAGAAAATATGATAGCAAAGTGTATGATGCCGAACAAAGCTGCGTCTTTAGGAAAACCAAGGAACAGTTTGGAGGGCTATCAAACATGGCATCAGGATTTCCTTTAAGGATAAATAATATACCTATTCTATCTTCTGAAGCTCTATATCAAGCTTGCAGATTTCCAAGTCTCCCAGACGTACAGTCGAAGATTCTGAACCAGCGTAGCCCAATGACTGCAAAAATGGTAGGCAAGCCATTTAGGGAAGATACTCGTGCAGATTGGGAGGATGTTAGAATCAAAATAATGCGCTGGTGCTTAAAGGTCAAATTAGCGCAAAATTATTTTGAATTCGGTAAGTTACTCGAAAGTACTTTTGATAAACAAATTGTAGAGGATAGCAGCAAAGATGATTTCTGGGGAGCAGTAAGGGACAAGTCCGACAATGACAAGCTAATAGGAGTAAATGCCTTAGGGCGCTTACTTATGGAGATTAGGCATTTTTACAATGAACATAGGTTTTCTTATAATATGTTTGTTGTAGAACCTTTAAGTATTCCTGATTTTTTGCTATTTGGCCACCCTATTCAAGTGGTGGATGAGAGAATAAATTTCATTTCTCACCTTGAAAGAATTATGCACTGCAAAGAGGCTATCAAGATTAATTATACAGTTAAGCCTAGCATACTTAGTGAGGAAGTAGTCATAATTTCAGATATCCCTACCAGCAGCCTAAATACGCTTTTCATCAAGGATAAAACTGCATCTACTAAAAAAGTAGCTGCTCCAAAAGATAAACCAGCAAAACGCAAGCGGGAGGCTAAAAAAGTTGGTGAGCCTGCAGAAAAAGCCAAGGGGAAGGCTACTAGAAAAAGTAGCGTACGTTTTCTCAAGGACCAGCCTATGCTCCCGTTAAGCTAGTGGCTCCTAATCAATCTATTTAAATTCTGGGGCCTCGGCGGGGCCGCTGCACAGATGGGGTAACTTCGAGCGCTTCCCGGTACTGGGATGGTTGCGGGGCTATCTGGGGGCCCGGCGGCGCTTGCGCGGCCACCTGTTGCTGCTTGAGGGCCTGCCGCACCGCTTGGCGCTGCTGCTTCTGCCGTAGTACCTACGCTCGCAAGGCCGCACTATCTTCTGGTGTGCCGTGCTGCATGGTGTGAACGTAGCGGAAGATTTCGACCAGGGGCCGCTTATAGGCAAACGCCTAGTCAAAACACCTACTCTTACCGCTCCGAGAACTGTCGGCGCTCGTAGGCGCTCCGCACGACCCCTCACTGGGTACCCTTATGGTAGGTCACCAAGCTGAAATGGTACGGGTTTTTCCGGGTCAGCTTGTCGGCCCGCTGGCGCTCACTGTAGCGAGCTGGATTCTCGGTGCGGATGATGATAACGTGCACGTGCGTTTGCTCGCCAGCCACTTTGCACCTTACCCAGTTGTACTATCTAGTCGGCTGAACCGGCGTTGCGCGCGTGCTCTAGTGTGGCGAAACACAATAAGTCGCGCCCCGCAGTCTACTGCCAAAACGGTGCAACTTGACCCGGTTCAGACTCAGCACCACCTAGTATTACTTGTCCGCTTCGCGGTTTAGGTTGCGTTTACGCAATTGCCTGCAGATAGGAAATTACTTCAACGGATCCGTAAGATTTTTTTTAAGGCATCGCATTCCGGTTTTAGACGATGATTAGCAGAGACTAATTTATCAATTCCAGTGACCAGCTTGCTTTTGGGCAGCTTCGCCTGCGCTAACAACTCATTTATTAGCCAGGTCATATTCAGCAGCTTCATCGGCGGAATGTATTTCCAGGTACACAAGCAGGTGCAGCTGGCCAGTAGCGGCCAGTTGTGCGTTCGGGCCATGTGGTAAACCGACCACTCCGCCGCCGACAGGCGCGGAAATTCACCAGCCAGCTCTTCTACAGCTAGGTGGTCCTCTTCCGTACTGACAATGACTAGCACTTTCTTCGCCCTGATATAAGGTGCGAGCTGGTGCTGGAGGTCGGCATCGAGGGCAGCCAGCGCCACGTCGGAAATGCAGAAGGTGTAGGAGAGTTGAAAAGCAGGGCCGAACAGTTGGGCTTGTAGCAGGTCAAGCAACATGCCGGCATCTTGGATAGCCAGATGGGTAAACTTCATTCATCAGTTGGCAAATCCTTGCTGCGGAACTCCTGGAGTGTAACGCCAGCTAAGCTGGCTGCCTTAGCATCGGAAACGATGTCCTCGGCTACGAGCCGACGAATTAGCTGCTGAAAACGGTAGGACTTTTTGCGCTCGCCTAAAAACTGTCCGAAGTCTTTCTCCATTCGGTTAGGGGCCATTTTAAAGCAAAAATGCTTGTAGTAAGAGTCACTGATGACTTGCAAGTCCCACAAGCGCCGCATAATGGCCTGGGCGGAGATGCCGTACTGGTTTTTCACGGCAATCAACTCATAGTCAGAAATCCGCTTGCGAGTACGCCCAAACTCGCGCCATACCACCTCCTGCGGGAGCAGCATGGCCCCGGCGAAACGGTGGCAAAGTCCTTCCAATTCCTTCTCCGTGGCGGCCACGATGTCCAGCACAGAATGTCCCAGCTCATGCAACGCGGTGAACCGCCGCCGCTCTGGAGTATCAGTCCCGTTGAGGACGATAACCGGTAGCTCGCTAACAAGGGTAGCCAGGCCGTGAAAGGAAGAAGAAGTATCCAGTACCAGTACGCATACCCCGTGCTCTTCTAGCATTTCCACCACGTTTGGGATCGGGTTGATACCAAGCCTCCATTTTTTCAGCGTCGCCTCGGCAGCATCCTCTACTTCTTGGGCAGTAGTTACGCGGCACTTGCGTGCTTTACCGGCTGCGTCAGTAAAGGGAGCGTCGAATTGGTGCTCAATGTCTAGCATCCCTTCTACCTCGATGTAGCGTTCCAGGTAGTCCCGTATTTTTTCCTTGATGCTGTCGACTTCTTTGACCGTTAGCTTGGCTTTCTTCCGAAACTCCACCGGACCCAGTGCTAGGCGATTAGTGCGGAAAAAATAATTGGGGCTTACATCAAGGACCTGAGCTAGGAGCCCCAGCACGCCGCCTTCCGGCTTCATCGTGCCCTGCTCGTACTTATTGAGGGCCTGCTTCGTGATGCTGCCTACCCGGTCAGCCAGGTCTTGTAGGCTCCAGCCCCTCATCTTGCGGGCAGACCGGAGATTCTCCGCGAACGAAGTCATGCGTAAGTGGCCATTTGAGCGTTGAAATTTAAGCGTTTGTTAGTCAATGAGTAAACCGCGGTGCGCCCGATCTGGTTGACAAAAACTATAAAAAATCATTTTTTGTCAACCAAAGGTTGCGTATGTTTGTGCTGTCGAGCTAGCACGGCAGCTGGCTCGGCTCAATCACCTCACGTTGCAAACTACATCTAGTCATACCATAAACCAAGAAACCCTCCCGCCGCGGCAACGGCAGGAGGGTGGATGAAAAAGGAAGCTACTCTCGCGGCAAACGAAACACTTGGGTTGGTAACCCAAGCCGGCATCCTGTTGTCTTTCGGCTGCAAACCTACGATTCTTTTCGGGAATCTGGGGACGCTACCCGAAAATCTGCCCGGGCCAAGCTATTCCTTCCCAGCTTGGCCCGCCTTCGGGAAGGACTCATTTTCGGTAGCGGCACTCCGCATTAGTGCCCTTAATATCCCGCAATGGAACCTTTGCATCCTGGCGCACCCGCGCCGCAGCACCCCCAACCGCCCCACTCCCCGGCTCAGCACGAGGAGCACGTGACGGTTCACATCCACACACACGGCGATGAGGAAATCATCATTGACATCGCCGAGCATCACCGGCACCGCAAGCCCCACCCCCAGCCCGACCCCGGCAAAGAGGTAGTGTACCTGCTCACCATTGATGGGCAGAAGTACCGCCTCTCGAACCCACACCCCACGGGCGAGGAAATCTTGGCCCTAGCCGGCAAAACGGCCCAGCGCTACCAGCTCAGCCAGCAACACGGCGAGCCGAGCCGGCTCCAGGTGACGGTAGTACACCCCACCGAGAAGGTTAACTTAGCGGAGTACGGCATCGAGTCGTTTCTGACCAAGCCCTTACCCGTCACCATCTACGTGAACGGCACCCCGCAGCAGGTTACGCAGCAGGAGTTGTCGTTTGAGGAGCTGGTGGCCTTAGCGCACCTCATCAGCGGCCCCAACGTGAGCTATACGCTCACCTACCGTAAAGGCCCCGCCAGCAATCCGCAAGGTAGCTTGGTGGCCGGCCAGCGTGTTCACGTTCAAGAAGGCATGATTTTCAATGTCGGCGCAACTGATCGGTCGTAGCCCGGACCTGCTACGCCTTCGCAACGAAGGCTATGAGCTAGAGCTAGGCAGCGGCGTGCAGGGCCAAGGCTTCCTGCTAGTGAAGGGGGTTCCATATGTGACCACCTCCCGGCAGGTTGCCTTGGGCACCCTAGTATGCCCGCTGACGCTGGCCGGTGACGTGGCAACCAAGCCAACTAACCACGTCGCTTATTTCGAAGGCAGCATCCCGTGCGATAAAGACGGCCAGCCGTTAACCAAGTTGGTTATTGGCAGCCAGCTCCGGCAGCACCTGGGAGGCAACGTGTACATAGACCACACCTTCTCCAGCAAACCGTCGCCGCTGGGTTACCCAGACTACTACCAACTGGTGACGACCTACGTGATGCTGGTAGAAGGCCCGGCCCAGGCCCTCGACCCTAAAGCGACGGCTAGGACCTTCTCTGTCGTCACGGATGCGGCGGACACTTCCGTCTTCGGCTACGTGGACACGGCCTCGCCCCGCGCCGGCATTTCGACCGTGACGGCGCGGCTAGCAGGCCACCGGGTGGCCATCGTGGGGCTGGGCGGAACGGGATCTTACATACTCGACCTCGTGGCCAAGACCCCCGTAGCGGAGATTCACTTATTCGACGGCGACGTGTTTTCGCAGCACAACGCCTTCCGCTCACCGGGTGCACCTTCGGCTGCGGCCTTGCAGCAGAAGCCGCAGAAGGTAAACTACTTCGCACAGCTTTACGCGCCGATGCACCGGAGCATCCACGCCCACGACGGCTACCTGAACGCAACCAACGCCGCGCAATTGCGGGGCATGGACTTCGTGTTTTTGTGCCTCGACCGGGGCAGCGTCAAGCAGGTGCTAGTACAGCAACTGGAGACCTGGGCCATTCCCTTCATCGACGTAGGCATGAGCATCCACTTCAACGAGCAGGCCAATGCGTTGGGCGGCATCCTGCGGGTAACGGCCAGCGGCCCTCGGCAGCGGGCGCACGTACACCAGAAGCAGCGCATCTCTTTCGGCGACGGCGATGCCGGCAACGAATACCGGCGCAATATACAGATTGCGGACCTTAACGCGCTGAATGCCACGCTGGCCGTCGTCAAGTGGAAGAAAATGACGGGGTTTTACCTGGACTTGGAGCACGAACATCACAGTACGTACACCATCGACGGCAACCTCGTGCAGAACGAGGACCAGGCAGCATGAGGCGCGAGGTGATACAGCCGGAATTCGTGGAAGCTATTCCGCGGGAACTGGAGGAGGGCGTGTTATACATCTCGATTCCCTTTGCCACTGCCGTGCATAACTGCTATTGCGGCTGCGGCAACCGGGTGGTTACACCCCTGACCCCGTTTAAATGGAAGCTTTCTTACGATGGGGAGGCGGTGTGGCTGTCGCCGTCCATCGGCAATTGGAGTTTTCCCTGCCAGTCGCACTACTGGATAAAGCGTAATCGCATTCAGTGGGATGGCCAGTGGTCAGCAGAGGAAATTGCCGCTGGCCGCAAGCGGGACTTGCGCGCGCAACAGCAGCATTTTACATCAACTCCCGCTCCGCCGGCCCCTGCCTTTACCCCGCCGGTGGCTCCGGTGCCAGAGCCACCCATTGGATTCTGGAAAGGACTCTGGCGCAAGCTGAAGCTATCAGGCAGCAACGCGTAGCAAGATATTGCTGCCAGTGGATAGCCAGGCAAATGCGATAAAGGCCGGTGCTATTTGCGCCGGCCTTTTCTATTGTATCGAATATCAATACCAGATTTGTGTTCCACGTATTCTTTGTAAATAATGTGGCCGTAGACTTAGGCAAAGCGTCGCAGTTCGGGCAACTGATTATCTGAACTCTGATGTTTATCCTCAGTCGAGACACGAGCGTAGAGAGTGACGGTTGTCGTACCCTGAAGATACTCCAATAAGGGTCAGTAAAATACGACTTAAAAAAGCGCCTCCACGCGTTGGAAACGCCCTCTCGAAAACCATCCAACAAAGGCCCATGAGCCTTAATATCGGCCGGAGACTAGTCGGAACCGAGGGGTTAGGAACCGGTTAGGTCGTTGGCAATTGCCAAAAGTACCTAACTCACAAAACTCCCAAAATAAATTATAACGTGTTTTACACTTAACCAACTATAATACAGTTAATTGTGTCAAAAAATTGCCTGTTTATTATAATGTCACCCGCACGGCAGTGCGCGCCCTTTAGCTTTGGCCGCTGGGTTGAGCGGGCTGTTAAAGGGAATATATGAAAGCGGCTTTGCCTACTAGAACAAGCCCTGGCACCTATAAATCGGCCTTTTGCCTGGCGTGGCAATTGCCACTGGCTGCCACGGCGTGCGGCGCCCTTCGCAATATCCCGGCTAGGGAGCCGCCGACAGCATCCAGCGAGCGCTCCTTTAGCCTTAACACTGGCCGGAGACTAGCTGAAATACGAGAGGATGATAGCCGGCTAGCTCATGGGCAATTGCCAAAAAGGCCCCACTCGCCGATGCGGCAAAATAAATTATTGCGTGTTTTGCACCTAATCAACTATGCTATAAGCAATAAAGCTGAAAAATTGCCTGTTTTTTATTGCGTCACCCGCACGGCAGTGCGCGCCCTTTAGCTTTTGCCCCTCCTCTGAGCGAGCTTTCGAAGAGAATATATGAAGACCATTCGCCCAGCTAGAATAGGCCCTGGCGCATCCGTACTGGCCTTTTGCCTGGCTTGGCAGGTGGCAATTGCCAGTTGGGATCGGGCAATTGCTACTGGCTGCCACGGCGTGCGGCACCCCTCGTAATACCCCGGTTAGGGAGCCGCCGACAGCATCCGGCGAGCGCGGAAGTACCGAGGCAGCCTATGGCAACTTCGCGCCCACTTAGCCGAGCTAAATTGCCTAAAAAGCCAATCTCACTCGTATCACCCTTGGCGCGCTGCCAGGGGCGATTATGATTGAATTCGACCTAGTACAGTCTCACGAGTCGAGCGCTGCAGCCCAGCTTGCCCTGTCCCTACTTGGCAATTGCCAACAGCTGCCTCGGTGGTATCTGGTAGGGAGAGGGCTGATGGTTGACAACTGGGATGCTCTTCGCCTATTCTGGACCGGCGCGCGACCACCCGCCACCTGCCGGTCACTAGGCCGCAACGAAGCGCGAAAAAAGCCAGTCTCACGCCCAAGTGCCCCCATGCGTTGGAAATGCTGTTTTTAGCCCTTTTTTCGACTTTTCCGTCCCATTTACTCGCCTAGCACCCCACCGTGCCCTGTCGGCTACTGGCAATTGCCACTACCTACTAAGGGGATATATGCCCCCTGATTTAACCAATAGTCTATTGATTATCAATATATTATTGAGTTGTCAAAACCATTGCATGCTAGATCAATCTAGTTCGGCAGGCACTTGCGGCCAGCGGCTGCGTAGAGACCCAGAATGGCGTTATAACCACCCATCTCCTACCAGACAGCAGGGTACTTACGCTACAACTTCCAGGGGTATCCGAAAAGCGTGCGTTATTGCCCCCCCCTACCCATTCCTTTTACAAGCTGTAGTCCGTCGTTTGCAGAACGTAAAAGGGTTTGCCCTATTTAAATCACCGTTTTCCTGAATCACTTTTGTAGATAACCTAGCTCTTTGGGATGAACGCGGACATTCGACGGATTATCTTTTGCCTCGGCTGGGTGCTACTACCCTGCTATGGGAGTAGTCAAGCACGCCCCACCCCAGCGGACCGAGAAGCTGGGGCGATGTTAAAGGCGTTTTACACCGCGTACATCACGGGTGGGGCACAGGCACCCACGCGGGCTAACCTGGCCCAATCAGTGGCCCTGCAAAAAGAGTATTGCACGGCGAGTCTGTGCCGAAAAATTCAGGCACAATACGCCAGCGGGCACTTGGAAACAGACCCGTTTCTGTACGCGCAAGACGTGGACATTGCCTGGGTCAACACCTTGTCCGTCCAGAAAGATGCCAAGGTATTAAACGGATATAGGGTTTCGTATAGGCCCGCCCCCGCTGAAAAAACCACCATTCACGTGACGGTCATCAAACAAGGCAAGGCGGTTAAAATAGCCTCCATCAAATAAAGGCTCTTTTCCCTGAACGCCTAGCAGTTGGCCGGCGCCAGGTGCCAGCAAGCCGCTATAGCGCGGGACGAGTTTAAGAAACCCGTCTACGAATCGAAGTTCACGAAACACGCCGAGGGGATGAGTTTCGTAAACTCCCAAAATGGGAGCCTAGTCCCCGCCAAAGTACCACGCCGGCCGTGCCCCGGCGGGAAGCCCAAAATCGCCACTTTTCCCAGACCAATCCGGGAAGCCACGTTATGGCAATCAACTATTTCAAGAAAATAGCAATGTAGATTGACTAGCTAATTACTTTATTTAATTCTATTTAACGATGACTTCTGCCCTAGTTTTCCAGCCTGACGAATATTACCCGACCATTTCGACCAAGCTGCTCGCCGCAGTGCCGGAGTTTGTCACTGTATTTGATGTAGATGACCCAGCCGATATCTACCTGGTAATCGGCGAGTTCTCACGGTTTTTAATCGCCAGTCATACGAATCCTACTCTTTTCCAGAGGTGTATGGATTTTATAAATAAGTCCTTTGAACTAGGGGGGCAGGAAACGCAAGATATGTTGTGGGTTCAGGTGTTTGAGTCGGTCGATGACCATAAAGAGGTCTTACCACAATTCGCCAGCCACCTTTCGCCTTATATCCGCACGCTGTTTGAGGCCTATCAACAAGCATGTATAGAAACTAGGAATCGTTTCTTAAAACAGGGGCAGTGAGTGTTAAGGCCGAGCTTGTCACGTTTCTTAACCCAACTTCTTAAAATGTCTCGGCCTACTAGAGTCAGTTATGGAAGGAGAATTGCCTGATATCATAAGTTCTATTCAAGCAATAAAATAATAATAGTCAAACAATTAATAAATTTTACAGATGCAAATACTAGTTGAAATACCAGATTACAAACCAGCTACCGGCTTTGAATTTACTTGGGTAGACGGCTTTGAAATTGAAGTTGATTTGTGTCATGATGGCGTCATGATCAAATGCAACAAGGCTGGCTTGATCTCTCTGGCAACCCAGTTACTTACATTGGCTCAAGATGATTTTGGCAATGGCTATGATCTACACCTTGATAAATACGCAGCCTTGGAGGACAACTCCATAGATTTGATTATTGTCAAGAAGGAAGATTGAGATGGGCTGTTAAGCCTAATAGCTTGAGGTCTGAACCGGGCCAACAAG
>NZ_WQKZ01000010.1 GCF_009755225.1 Hymenobacter ginkgonis | reverse complement strand
CGCGCTCGTGGTGTTCACGTCCACATTCGTGAGCCGCGCCGAACGCCCGCTAAACGTGATGCAGCTTTCGTTCGACACGATGCTAGCGCCGCCTGCGGGCAACGGGAATACAGCATATATGCGGTAGCTGTACGTTTTGCCACGCGTAAGGCCCGCACCAGCGTTGTCATCTGTAAACGACGTAGCCGTAGCTGGCACCGACCCTACCTGCACGTAGCCCGCGCTGGCGGGCAGGCCCGTATCGCAGGGCCCCGGCGTGTAGGCGTAGCACCCTTCGCGACGGAAAATGAGCAGTTGGCTGGCGTTGGTGCAGGTATAATTGCTCCAGGTAACGAGACTCACCAAGCCCCGCGCCGAGGAGCTAGGCACGGCACGTACGTTCTGCGGGGGCGGCCCTACTACCGTAATGCGCACCGTTTTTTCATCAATCAAAATTGGCGAACCACTCGCCGCAGTAGGGCTATCCTGCGCCTTAAATACCACCAGGTAAGGCTGGTTAGACACTCGACTGCAATCGGGCGTCCAGCGATAAACACCGTTTACTGTGGTGCCCGTATTAGTCTGGTTGAACGTAGCCGGCGGAATGGTACCGCTGTAAGCAAACAGCGTGACGTTGGTAGCCGGGTCGGAAGTACTATTGGCGTTGTCAGTAGCCGATACGTTGAGCGTTACCGGTGTATTAGCCACCACGCACACATCGGGCGGCACCGTGAGGGTAGGCGGCAGGTTTTTGGTACCCGTCACGATAATCTGCATATCGCGGATAACCGTGCCAATCATGATACGGCCATTAGCCGTGCGGCGCCATTCTTCTACCACAAACGCGATGTTGTAAAGACCCGCTCGGCTCGGAGCGTTCCAGGTAATCTGGCCGGTTTGCGGGTCCTGCACAATAATGGCATCTTGGCCGGGCTGGCCAGCAGGTACGCCACCATACGCCACTTGCACAGCCTTGGGCAAAATGCTGGGGTCGTTGGGGTATACGTAATTAGTGCAGGTTACTGGGGAAGGCGTATTGTTTGTATTAGCCGTATTGGTGCCGCCCACCACCTGCTGGCTGGTACGCAGCCGAAATGCCAGCGAGTCGCCATCGGCATCGTAAGCCGCCGGATTGTGCAAAAACACCTGCCCTACGGCAGCACGGTCGATGGCAGGCGCTCGCAGTACCGGTGAGCGGTTGCGCCCATAAGCGGGGTTGATGGTAACACTGGTACCGATATAAAATGTCTGCCCACTCGAGTTGGACATGTTCACCACGTTGGCGTTGCGGTTTTCGCCCACAAAACTCACCTGGTACCTACCCGCGCCCGAATAAGTGTGGTCGAAGTAGTAGGTAAATATGTCCGTCTCGGCCGAGGCAATGCGCGTGGTTTGGGCCTTCGGAATACCATCTTGCCGGGTGCCATCGCCATAGTAAATAGTGACATCGGGCTGGTCTACTCCATTAATATCCCGGTACAGCGTCAGCTTGAAATAGATGTGGTTGGGGTTACCCGTAATAGTATCCACCTTGGCTTGGATATCACCGGCCCGGATGTGCGAGGCGTGCGCTACCTCAGGCCGCACCCAGCCTATTGCCAATAGCAGCAAGCCCACGACCCAGGCACCACGCCGGTGCGCCCCCAAGAGAGAGAAAAAAAATCGCATAGTTGACGGTAAAATACAGCTTATTACCCCTAAAGTACTCACCAGAGCTGACGTTGGCTAAGCCAGCAACAATATCCTCCTATCAGTGGTTGGCTAAAGTGCGAGCAGTGGTTTGGTTAACGGCCTTAGCGGCATATTGATTCACCGCTGCGCGCCAGAAAAATCGACTGCTCGTTTAATCATTCTAAATAGCGCGTATGTCGCGCGCCCTTTTTGGGAAGGCGTCCATCCGGCCCTACCTTTGGGCAGCACAAAACGACCTTTTCCCGGTTGATAAATTTATGAATTGGTTTACAAAAACCTTTACTAGCAGCATTGGGCGCAAGATTATCATGTCCTTGACGGGCTTGTTCCTTTGCTCATTTCTGGTAGTGCACCTGGTGGGTAACTTCCAACTTTTCTCCCACGACGATGGGGTAGCATTCAATACCTACTCGCACTTTATGGGCCACAACCCCATTATCCGCACTATCGAGTGGGGTTTGGTATTGGGTTTTGGCTTTCACATCTACGAAGCTTTGGTGCTGACGCAGCGCAATAAGAAAGCGCGCCCACACGGCTATGACCAATGGGAAGCCAAGCAAAATTCGGAGTGGACCTCGCGCAATATGGGCATCTTGGGTTCCATCATTTTGGTGTTCCTGATTGTGCACCTCTACAACTTCTTTTGGCGCGCGCGCTTCGGTACGCCCGACCCCGACATTAACCACAACGATAACCTGTATAAGGTGGTGGTAACATCGTTTCACCAGCTGTGGTACGTTATCCTTTACGTGGCGGCGCAGGCTAGCTTGGGCTACCACCTGTGGCACGGCTTCCGCTCAGGCTTCCAAACCTTGGGCCTGAACCACCGCAAATACATGCCCTTGATTAAGAACTTTGGCTACGCCTTTGCTGTCCTAGTTTCGGCCGGCTTCGCTTCGATGCCGCTGTATTTCTACTTGTTTACCAACGACCAGGGCGCCTTAAAAGATGGGGTAGCCGTGACGTTGCAGCATTTGACGCTCGCTTTCAACTAACGTATAGCCCACCCCTCTATGGTTCTGAACTCCAAAGCGCCCGAAGGCCCCCTGGCCGAAAAGTGGGACAAGCATAAGTTCAACGTTAAGCTCGTTAACCCCGCCAACAAGCGTAAATACGACGTGATTGTGGTGGGCACAGGGCTAGCGGGTGCTGCGGCAGCCGCTTCTCTGGCCGAGTTGGGGTATAACGTGAAGGCGTTTACCTACCACGATTCGCCCCGCCGCGCGCACTCTATTGCGGCGCAAGGCGGCATTAACGCTGCCAAAAACTACCAGAACGACGGTGACTCTGTTTTCCGCCTGTTCTACGACACCATCAAGGGTGGCGACTACCGCGCCCGCGAAGCCAACGTGTACCGCTTGGCGCAGGTATCGGTCAATATTATCGACCAGTGCGTGGCGCAGGGCGTACCCTTCGCCCGCGAATACGGTGGACTCCTTGCTAACCGCTCGTTTGGTGGCGCGCAAGTAAGCCGCACGTTCTACGCCCGCGGTCAAACCGGACAGCAGTTGCTACTAGGTGCCTATTCGGCCCTGAGCCGGCAAATTGCCTACGGCAAAGTGAAGATGTATACCCGCTCGGAAATGCTCGATGTGGTAGTAGTGGACGGTAAGGCCCGCGGCATCATCACGCGCAACCTCATTACGGGCGAAGTGCAGACCCACGCGGCTCATGCGGTGGTGCTAGCTACGGGTGGCTACGGCAACGTGTTTTACCTCAGCACCAACGCGAAGTATTGCAACGTGACGGCTCCTTGGCGTGCGCACAAGAAAGGCGCCTACTTTGCCAATCCGTGCTTTACGCAGATTCACCCGACCTGCATCCCGGTATCGGGCGACTACCAGTCGAAGCTTACGCTGATGTCGGAGTCGCTGCGCAACGATGGCCGCGTTTGGGTGCCGAAGACCAAGGAAACCGCCGAGCGCTTGCGCAAAGGCGAAATCAAAGTACAAGACATCAAAGAAGAGGACCGCGACTACTTCCTAGAGCGCAAGTATCCCGCTTTTGGTAACCTCGTACCCCGCGACGTAGCCTCGCGCAATGCCAAGCAGATGTGCGACGAAGGACGGGGGGTAGGGTCTTCGGGCCTAGCCGTATACCTTGACTTTGCCGACATCATTAAGCGCACCAGCGCCGAAGCAGTGAGCCAGAAATATGGCAACCTGTTTGAGATGTACGAGAAAATTACCGACGAGAATCCATACGAATTGCCTATGCGCATTTACCCGGCGGTGCACTACACCATGGGCGGCCTGTGGGTTGACTACAACTTGCAAACAACCATCCCCGGCCTCTACGCTGCGGGCGAGTGCAACTTCTCGGACCACGGCGCTAACCGCCTCGGCGCTTCGGCTCTCATGCAGGGCTTGGCCGATGGCTACTTCGTGATTCCGTATACCATTGGCGACTACCTGGCCCAAACGGCTCCTACCCCCGTCAATACCGACCACCCGGCTTTTGCGGAGGCGAAAGCTGGAGTACAAGCCCGCACCGAGCAATTGCTCAGCATTAACGGCAACCGCACGCCGGACGAGTTCCACAAGGCGCTGGGCCATGTAATGTGGGAGTATTGCGGCATGGCTCGCAATGCCGAAGGCTTAAAGCACGCCAAAGCAGAAATCCAGAAGCTCCGCCGCGAGTTCTGGCAAGATGTGAAGGTGGTAGGCACTGGGGAGGAGATGAACCAGGCTTTGGAGAAAGCTGGCCGCGTGGCTGACTTCCTCGAGCTTGGCGAATTGATGGTAGACGATGCCCTCGACCGCAACGAAAGCTGCGGTGGCCACTTCCGCGAAGAATACCAAACTCCTGAAGGTGAGGCCCTGCGCGATGACGACCACTACGCCTACGTAGCCGCTTGGGAATACATGGGCGACAACCAGCCCGAGCGCCTCAACAAGGAAGATTTGGTGTTCGAGAACGTAAAACTCACGCAGCGCAGCTACAAATAACTAATTAAAAGTTATGAATTAGGAAGTAGAAATTGAGCTTTAGTACCCTTCTTATGGCCCGCTAACTCATGATTTCTACTTCCTGATTTTTAATTCAACTGATATGGCCGGTAGTAACCCCAACGCTAAACCAATGAACCTCAAGCTGCGCGTGTGGCGGCAGCCCAATCGCCAGACCGAAGGCCGCATTGTGGAGTACGATGTGAAAGACATTTCGCCCGACATGTCTTTTCTGGAAATGCTTGATGTGCTGAATGAGGACTTGCTGCACAAAAGCCAGGACCCGGTAGCCTTCGACCACGATTGCCGCGAAGGCATTTGTGGCTCGTGCGACTTGTTTATCAACGGCCGCTCGCACGGCCCGGAGAAAGGCACTACCACGTGCCAGCTGCACATGCGCAAGTTTTCGGACGGTGATACCATCACCATCGAGCCTTGGCGCGCAAACGCCTTCCCGGTAAATAAAGACTTGAGTGTTGACCGCTCGGCGTTCGACCGCATCATTCAGGCGGGCGGCTACGTGAGTGTGAACACCGGCGGCGCACCCGATGGCAATGAGATTCCTATTCCGAAGGATATTGCCGACCGCGCTTTCGAGGCTGCTACTTGCATCGGTTGTGGTGCCTGCGTAGCGGCTTGCAAAAACGCCTCGGCTATGCTCTTCGTGAGCGCTAAAGTATCGCAGTTGGCCTTGCTGCCCCAAGGGCAGGTAGAAGCCAAAACCCGCGTGGAGAACATGGTGGCTCAGATGGATATTGAAGGCTTCGGTGCTTGCTCAAACATTGGTTCGTGCGCTGCCGAGTGCCCAGTAGGTATCTCGCTTGAAAATATAGCCATTCTGAATCGCGAGTTCTTGGTTGCAAAAGCGGCTTCCAACAATTTGGCGTAATTTCTTTGCTTACCAATTGCGTAAAAAGGCGCGGCAGTACCTCTGCCGCGCCTTTTTTTATGCACTGGCATAAGTCCACAGTTTGCTACGGCCAAGGTGCTGATATGAAGCTGCCTACCCCTGCCCTAGCAAGAGAGGGGTAGGCAGCCTAGTGGCTTGTAGCAGTAGCATTTAGTAGCGCAGGCAGACTTTAACAGTCAACTTCATGGCAAAAAAGGAGTTTAGCGATAAAGCAGTTATTTTCATTTCCACCTAATCCCTTTCCCTCCCATGGGTATTACACTCGAACAAGCTCAAAAAGCTGTGCAGGCAGCTCACCAAAAAGCCCTAGCTATGGGCGTAAAAATGAATATCGCGGTGGTTGATGCCGGTGCCAACCTCACGGCATTCGCCCGCATGGACGACGCGTGGCTTGGCTCGCTCGACATCTCCATTAAGAAGGCCAAAACGGCGCGCTTCTTCGATATGCCCACCGGTGATTTGGGCAAAGCTTCGCAACCCGGCGGCCCGCTCTACAACATCGAACATTCCAACGGCGGCCTCATCACCTTCCCCGGCGGCATTCCTATTAAGGATGGCAGCGGCACAATAATCGGCGCCATCGGCGTATCAGGCAGCACTGTAGAAGATGACCATGAGGTAGCTGAGGCGGGCCGCCAGGCAGTAGCGGGCCAGTAGTATTTTCCTGTTGGGTCCCTAAAAAAGCCGTCCGAATAGATAGGACGGCTTTTTTAGGGACCCAACAGGAAAATAAGAGTAGGACCTCCCCTACCCGCTGTTAATTCTAGCACCGTCTTACCGACTCAACCGGCGCCGACACTCTGCCTCGTATACCCGCAGGCCCAGTGCCCGCAGAAAGGGCAAGCCTATGGTATCGTACTCATACTTATCATCGTTGAGTACGCCGTCGGCGTTGACGTAGAGGGTAGCAGCAAGAAAAAACTCGACGCCGTGCGCGGCGTCCAGCACGTAGGCATTATCAAGTAAGAAGCCGTAGGCTTGCCCGATTTTGTTGAATACTTGCACACCCGGCGGCAAGCGGCCCTGGCCCCCGCCGCCCAGCAAGAACTTGGCATAGGTAGCGGGATAGTGCAGCGAGTCGTAGCGCGGCGACTGGCTTTGGGCGGGCGTTTGGCTAAGTGCCTCGCGCAGGCGTGCATAGTCGGCGGCCGTTAGGTGCAGGCGGTGGCGAGGGGGTAGGGATTCGGGCAGCACTACAGCTTGCAGCATACGCTGCAAATCGCGCAGGGCAAATACATTTTTCTGGCTGAGGTCGAGCGGCTGGGGCACGCGCTGGTTCTGCGCATCCACGTAGGCCTGCCCCACGTGCAAGCTAGCGGCGCGCACCCGTGCTGGGGGTAGTGGCCCAGCCCAGTAAGCCGCTGGCTGGGTATACAGAAGCTGCCGACCCGCTGTGTCGGCAAAAAACCGGATGGGATTGGTGTGGCGCGTGCCGGGCGCTTGGTCGCCCACGGCTAAGCGATGCACCAGCCGGGCGCGGCGTAAACCCAGACGGCGCAGCCCAGCGTTCAATTCCTGCGGACCTACGAACTCATAGAGACGGTTGTACGCATCGTTATCGCTCACCAACAAGGCCTTGCGCAAGTAGTGGCCGATACTGGGCCGGCCCGTGGCGGCGCTGGTGTCGCGCCACGCGCGGGTTTGGCCCGCAAAAGCCGAGTCGGTGCGCATGGGCAAGTCGGCAGTGAGCGAGAGGGTAGGCGGCAGGCGATGCAGTTTTTCGAGCGCTAAGGCAGCTGCGGCCAGCTTCACGGCACTAGCCGGGTAGAAATAAGCGCGGGGCCGCAGCCGGTAGGTAATGGGTTGGCTGAGATGAGGCAGGCCTCGCGCATCGCGCCGCACCTGTACTAAACTAATTTGCAAGTGATAATACCCAGGCCGCGCCAATACGCGGTTTAGCCCGGTGGTATCGGCGGAAGGGGGTAGCAGGTGGCGTGGCAAGTGAGGCTGCGCCCGCGCCGCGCCAGTACCCAGCCAAAACACAGCGGCCGCAAGCCTATATTTCCTGGCGTTCATGGCAGCAAAATACTCAGTTGAGTTTAGTGCTAATGCTTTTTAGCCGGCTCAGCGGCCAGCTTTGCGGCGGCATTTTCTAGTTCTTTCTGCTGCAACTCCGCCCGCGTAGTTGGCTGGATAAAGATGTGCCGCACATCTGGGTGAGCGGCCCGGATAGCCGCGCGCAACCGCGCAACCACCTGCGTAAGCTGAGCCGCGGGCAACGCGGGCGCAAACTCGACGGGCAGCACCACTAGTATTTCGTGGGGGCTGAGGTACGACGAAAGTGGCGGAGCAGTATACACAATATCGGGCTCGTTGCACGCTAGGTCCGTCACTTGCTGAAGCAGTTTCAACTCAGCGGGCTCGCCTAGCAGCAGGCTTTTGGTTTCGCGCAGCAGCAACACCGCCACTACCAACAGCAGCCCGCCGATGAGGATGGAGGCCACGCCATCGAGCACCGGTTTATGAAGCCAATGGCTGAGGAAAACGCCCAAAAAAGCGATGAGCAGCCCCAGCAAATCGGAGGCATCCTCGAAGAGCACTACAAAAACCGACGGGTCTTTGCTAGCGCGGAAAGCCGCCCAAAATGGCTGCTTGCCACGCTGGGCATTGAAGGTGCGGCGTGCCACCAAAAACGAAGCACCATCGAAGCAGAAAGCCAGGCCCAGCACCACGTAGTTCCAGGTAGGGTCGCCGAGGGGCGCGGGGTGGTTCAGGTGCTCGTAGCCCTCGTACAGCGAAAGGCCGCCGCCAATGGCAAAGATGAACACGGCCACCATAAAGGCCCAGAAGTATAGTTCGCGGCCGTAGCCGAAGGGCCGGTGCGCGGTGGCCGGCTGCTTGCTGGCGCGCAGCCCCAGTAGCAGCAGCCACTCATTGGCCGTATCGACGAGCGAATGAATGCCCTCCGATAGCATGGCCGAGCTGCCCGTGAACCACGCCGCCACAAACTTAATTGTAGCAATGGCCAGGTTGGCCGCCAGTGCGGCCACAATGGCGGTTTTGGATTGGGGCGCGTCGGTATCAGGCACGAATACGAGGGCTTCGGAGGCAGGGGTAAGAATAAGTACTGCGGTCGATAGTACGCGCTAGCCGGGCGTAAGGCTACGAGCACCTGTGAATAATGCCGCGCCAAAGTCTAGCCGACGCAGAGCATTGGGTCATTAAAAAAGCGCCCTAGTGTGAACCAGGGCGCTTTTTGGATATTGGCGGGCGGCTTTCTTAGGCCTTCACCAATATTTCAGCTTCGAGCGCTGATAACGCTATTTTCAGTTCCCCAAACCCTACCCCCACTACTACGGCCGGGGCCGCTACGGTAGTTTCGGTGGCGGGGTAGGCGCCGAGAGCCGCGGACTGGCCATCGACGTGGGCGGTTTGGAGGGGGGTAGGCAAGCCGTGCAGCACTACGCGGTAGGTGCCGTAGCTGGGCTGGTAGACACCCTCAATCTTTTGGCTGATAGTGAGCGAAGTAGCATCGCCGGCCACGGTGAAGCGGCGGGTGGTTTGCTGGCCTTGCTGGTAGTTATACCCCTCGCCGCCGTCGTCGTAGTGCACACTGTCGGCGGTGCCGTTTTTGTAGTACACGTGCAGGGTTAGCTCTTCCACTACTTTTTCGCCTACGTACTGCATCACGGGCTGCATCGTTACGACGGCGCCAGCCCGCACAAATAGCGGAATGCGCGTGAGGTCGGCCGAGGCCCACACCTCGGCGCCGCCCGTCCGGGCTTCGTCGGTCCAGTAGTAGTACCAGTCGCCGCGGGGCAGGTACATCCAGCGGCCATCGGCGCCGGCCTGGGTAATGGGACAGACCAGCAGGTTATCGCCGAGCGCAAACTCGGCCATGCGCAGGTAGGTTTCGGGGTCGTTTTGGTCGAGAAACGTGAGCGGCCGCAGCATGGGCGTGCCTTTGGTGCTGTACTGCCAAAACGCGGTGTACATGTAGGGCAGCAGCTGGTAGCGCAGCTCGATGAAGTGCCGCGCCAAGCTCGTAAAAGGCTCGCCAAAGCTCCAGGGCTCCTGGTCGCCGTGGTCGCCCGAGCTGTGGGTGCGGAAGAACGGATGGAACGCGCCAAGTGCAATCCACCGCGAGTACAGCTCGCCGTCGGGCGTGTCGATAAAGCCGCCGATATCCGAACCAATAAAGCTGAAGCCGCTAATGCTCAAGCGCTGGCACTGAATATTAGCCAGCCACAGGTGGTCCCAACTGGCAATGTTATCGCCGGTCCAGCCCGACGAGTAGCGCTGGCCGCCCGCATAGGTGCTGCGCGTGATGGTAAAGGGGCGGTCGGGGTAGCTGAAACGCTTCACGCCTTCGTTGGTGGCGCGGGCCATCTGCATGCCGTAAATGTTGTGCGCTTTTTTGTGCGAGCAGGGCTGGCCGTCGTAGTCGAAGCGCACATCGTCGGGAAACGTGCCTTTCTCGAATACTGCGGGCTCGTTCATGTCGTTCCACACGCCACGCACGCCCACCTCCTTAATCAGGCCCTCAAACAGGCCTGCCCACCACTCGCGCACCTGCGGCCGGGTATAGTCGGGGAAGTTGCACTGGCCGGGCCACACCGAGCCGCGCATCAGCGGGCCATCGGCGCGGCGGCAGAAGAAATCATTCTTAAGCCCCTCTTGGTACACCGAATAATCGGGGTCAATCTTGATGCCGGGGTCGATGATAACCACTGTTTTAAAGCCATCCTGCGCCAATTCTTGCACCATGCGCTTGGGCTCGGGAAAGTGCTGCGGGTGCCAGGTAAAGCAGCGGTAGCCATCCATGTAGTCGATGTCGAGGTAAATCGCATCGCACGGAATGCGGCGCTCGCGCAGGCCCTGTGCAATGGCCTTCACGTTGCCCTCGGGGAAGTAGCTCCATTTGCACTGGTGGTAGCCCAGCGTCCAGAGGGGGGGTAGGTCGGGCGGGCACGTGAGGCGGGTGTACTCCTCCGTGACTTCCAGCAGGGTAGGGCCGTAGATAAAATAGTAATTCATCTCGCCGCCCTCTGCCCAAAAGCTGGTAACGTCGGCCCGCTCGGCGGCAAAATCGAAGAACGCCTTGAAGGTATTATCAAAGAAAATACCGTGCGCAATGCGCTGCTGCAGCACATGAAAAAACGGGATGTTCTTGTACAGCGGGTCCGAGCCCTTCATGTAGCCGTAGGTGTCGGAGCCCCAGTTGAGGAAGCGCTGGCCGCGCAAGTTCATATTAGCGGGCTTGTCGCCGAGGCCGTAGTAACACACGCCGCTGGGCACCTGCTGGCTCATTTTTACGACGTCGTTGCCGGTTTCGTCGTTATGGTGCCAGTGAAAACCTTTCTCGTCGGCACTCAAAATATTGCCCGAGCGGTCGAGCACACGGGTGCGCAGCGAATCCTTCCACACAATGCAGATAAGCCGGCCCGTAGTGAGGCGATAGTGGTCAGCTTTTTCCTTGAATTCTAAGAACGTAACTGCCGCGGGCAGGACGATGTGTTCGGTGGCTGGGTCGGGCACGGCGTAGCTAAAATCGGGCTCGGCCGAGCTACCTGGCGTGAGGTAGCGAAAGCGCAAAATCTTGTCGCTGAGCACGTGCAGCAACAACTGCGTGCCATTTTCAGTAACGAAAGTGAAGAGGTGGTCGTTGGTTTGCTCGGCCCGCTGCACGGGGCCCGGTAAGTGTTCCTGGCGGGCTTGCGACGCCAGGTCATTAAGCATGTAATTATTTTCCTGAATTGCCGAATTAGCCATAATAAAAGTAGACGCGCGAATAAAAACGGAGTAGCAAAGGCTGCTAGCTAAGCTGGCAGCGAGTATAAGCCTGGTTAAGCTTGCAAGATAAGTTTCATGGTCGTCATCAGGCGGCGGCCTAAAGCTGAAAAGGTGAACTACCCGGCCAAACGATTGCTTTTAATAGCCGAGCCGCCGATGTGCACCCCGTAGCACCGTTATTCGCAGGCCCATCTGCCGCTCATGAGTTTGCCCGCCACCTCCGTTGCTATCCTGGTTTTGGCCTGGGACGAAACTACCCCCGCCGTGCGGGCCCTCGTCGATGCCACCGCCGCGCCGGCCCCCGTCGTCGATTCGGTGGTGGTGGTAGTGCCCAGCGGCGGCGCCGGCAACACCGAGCCCTCGCAGGAAGAATTCTTGCCGCTCGCGGCCGCACCCGAGTGGCTGGCCCCTACCCCCCTGAGTGCGCCCGAGGCTCCAGTTTTGGTTGAAGCAGCACCTACTCCAACAGCTGCGTCGGCCACGGCTGCGCCTACCACAGAGCCACTTGCCGCGGTAGCTACGGCAGATGAGTTGCTTGCTCCGGTGCCAGCCGCGGCCCCCGCAGCAGTAGCTACGGCGGCACCTATCCCCCTCGTAGCAGCGCAGCCACCGGCCGGGCGCCCAATTGATGCGGCAGCAGCTAGCCCAAGTACCCTGCCTCCTCCGGTGTGGACGGCCGTGCGGGTGCTGCGCCTGAGCAACTTCAGCTTACCTGCCCTGGCAGCGCAGGCCGGCCTAGCCCTACCCCCTACCATCTGGACGGGGCTGGCAGCCGCGCCAGCTGCGCCATATATAGGTAGCGAAGCGATTGCTACTGAAAGTCTTACTCCAGAAAGCCAGTTGCTGCATACTCCTGATGTTGCCGCCATTCAGACGCTCGCTTTTGTGGAGGAAACCGCACTAGGGTCTGGTTCGGTGGCTCCGCTTTCAGCTACTGTGTCAGCCATGCCATCTGGACAGCCCGTACCTGCCGCTGCCCTACCCCCAACTTATTTGGTGAGCGACCTCGCAGAGGAAAGCGGTGGTTTGGAGGCGGATGACTTGCCGCTGGCCCTAGCGACTGCGCTGCCGCCCGAGCCCACTAATTCATTGCCGGAGGCCGAACCTGGTGAACCCGTAGCGCCCGATTTTGCGCCCGAGCAGGCGGGCTGGCCCGAAGCCCTGGCTGCCTTGCAACAGCCCGTCGCGGAGGGCACAGCTGCTCCGAACGCGGAAGAACCTGCCGCAACCCACACAGCACCGCCAGTATCAGCGCCTGAATACCCGGCCTTGCGGACAGGGGCCAACGTTTTTGAGGCACCTAATTTAAACTTTCAAGTCATTCAGTATGCGCGCTTTGCAGTGCCGCTTGCACTAGCCGATACGGAGTTTGCAACTATTTATGCGCCGGCTTGGCCCACTTGGTTGGCCGCCCAAGAACTGCGCCAGCGCACCGGCCGGCCGCTAGTGCTACACGTGAGTACGCTGGCGGCCGCGGCCGACGACTCGGTGGAGACGGCCACCGGCTGGCAGGCCGAGCTTCAACGCCAAGCCCTGCACCGCGCCGACTTAATTCTGACCGAAACGCCGGCCCTGGCCCTGCGCCTGCGCCACGACCTGAGCCTACCCGCCGCAACCGTGCGCACTGTGCCCGCCGCCGACATCGAGGCCATCGCGCAGGCAGTGGCCACCGCCCTGGTGCGCTCAACAACTAATCAGGGTTAATTTTACGGCCGATGACGGAATTTGAACAAGAGTTTGAGGCAGTGCTCGAAGCTGACCCTAGCAACGGCGACGTATTTGTGGTAGCGCCCTTTTCGGTAGATGAGTTGTATGGCACCAAAGACGAGCTATTGGTGCAAACTACCATCGACGGCTTCCCCTACCAGGGCGAGTTGCTCCCAATCGGCGAAGGCTACCACGCCCTGGTGGTGCCCCGCGAGGTGCGCCGCGCCGTGGGTAAAACCGTGGGCGATATACTGCGGGTAGCGCTGCGCCAAGACCTTAGCGAACGCGTAGTTACGCTGCCCGAAGACCTAGCCGCTGGCTTGGCCGAGACGCCGGCTGCAATGGCTTTTTTCAAAACCCTGACCAAGCTCGAGCAGCGCGCCTACGTGCGCTACCTCAAGGGCGCCAAAAACCCGGTCATGCGTGGCAAGCGTCTCACCGAAACAGTGTACCGCCTCAGCGTGGGCCGCAAGCGCGAGTAGTGCTGCAGCAAGCGCCTCACCCAGCAAGTATAAAAGTAAAGGCCGGCCGCAACATGCGGCCGGCCTTTACTTTTATATCTTCTGCTTACCCTACCCCCTAGGCCCGGGCCAGCACTAAGGCCACTCGGTTGGGCACGTAGAGGCGCAGGCGGGGCGCTTCGGCCGTGCCGCCCCCACCAAGCGTGTCGTATATCACCGTTTCGTCGAGCCGGGTGAAGCCGCCAAACTCGCTGCGGTCGGAGTTGAGCACCAGGCGGTAGCGCCCAATAACAGGCACCGGAATACCGTAGTCGAAGAAGCTTTCGCTTACGTTGAAGCTGAACACAAATACCAATCCGGCGCGCTCAAAAACCATTATTCTGTTGCCGTAGTCGATATTGAGCAGCTGGGCGGGGCCCTTAGCGAGCAGCTGCCGCTCGCGGGCCAGGCCTAACATGGCCTGGTCGAAGGCCAGCAGCTGGTTGTAGCGCAAATCAGGGTTATCGGCCAAGCTCCATTGGCGGCGGGCATAGTGGTAGCTCCAGTCGTTGCCGGCCCGCGGGAAATCAATCCACTCGGGGTGGCCAAACTCATTGCCCATAAAATTGAGGTAGGCCTCGCCGCCCGCACTCAGCGTAACCAGCCGGATAAGCTTGTGCAAGGCCGTAGCGCGCGCAGCGCCCTGGTCGCCGTCGAGCACGCCCATGTGCTGGTAAATGGCATCGCCATACAGCCACTGAGCCAGCGTTTTATCGCCCACCAAAGCTTGGTCGTGGCTTTCGGCGTAGGCCACGGTTTTTTCGCCGGCGCGGCGGTTAGCGAGCTGGTGCCAGAGCTGGCCGAGGTCCCAGTCTTCGTCGCGCTGGTGCTTGAGCGTTTTAATCCAGAAGTCGGGTAGGCCCATGCCCAGGCGGTAGTCAAACCCTACCCCCCCCTCGGCAATGGGGCGGCACAAACCAGGTAGGCCACTCATGTCTTCGGCAATAAGCAAGGCAGATTTTTTGAGCTCGCGCACCAGCGTGGTAGCCAGCATGAGGTACAGAATGGCGTCGTCGTCGGCCTGCGGGCCAAAATAGCTGTCGTAGCCCCCAAAGGCGTGGCCTTCGCCGTGGTGGTGGTAAAGCATCGACGTGACACCGTCGAAGCGGAAGCCGTCGAAGTGAAATTCTTCGAGCCAGTAGCGCAAGTTGCTGAGCAAGAATTGCTGCACCTCAGGCCGGCCGTAGTCGAATAGCTTGCTGTCCCAGCCGGGGTGGTTGCCGCGCTCGCCTTTATGGAAATATAAATTGCCCGAGCCGTCAAAATCGGCCAGGCCCTCAGCCTCGTTCTTCACGGCGTGCGAGTGCACCAAATCGAGCAGCACTACGAGGCCACGTTTGTGGGCTTCGTTTACGAGGTATTTCAAATCTTCGGGCGTGCCGAAACGCGAGCTGGGTGCGAAAAAATTGGCCACGTGGTAGCCAAACGACCCGTAATACGGATGCTCGAGCACGGCCATCAGCTGCACGCAGTTGTAGCCATCGGCCTGAATGCGCGGCAAAATATAGTCGGCAAACTCGCGGTACGTACCTACCCTACCCTCCTCCTGCGCCATGCCTACGTGTGCCTCATAAATAAGCGGTTGGCCCTTAGTAGCGTTGGCAATGCGAAAGGTTTGGTCGGTCCATTTGAACGGGTTTTCGGGCATCCACAGCTGGGCCGAGTAATCCTTGGTGTGCTCGTCTTGCACGGCGCGGCGCAGGTAGGCGGGTAGGCGGTCCTTGCCTTGGCCGTGGGCCACGATGTGCAGCTTGTAGCGCGAGCCAGCGGCTGGGCGGCGGCCGTTGGCATCGTCGGGCAAAAAGGCCTCCCACACGCCGGTAGCGTCATTTTTTTGGAGTGGGTCGGCCGCTCGGTTCCAAAAATTAAAATCCCCTACCAGGTTCACCGCTTCGGCGCCGGGCGCCCACTCGCGTACCACGTAGCCGCGGCGGCGGGCATCGTAGTGCAGCCCCAGCTGCTGGTGCGCGGTGGCAAACTTGCCCAGCGAGCCATAGGCTTGGGTGATGGCAGCCAGGCGGTCGGCCAGGCGTTGCTGGCGAGCCAGCAAGATGGGTTCGTAGGGCTGAAGCCAGCTGTCCTCCTGGGTGAGAACGAGCGTTGGGGCGGGGGCGGCAGCGGTCGGCGAATCAGTGGACATAAGCAAGAGCAAAATGAGACATTCAAAGGTAGGCAAATGCCCGATAGCACGGCCTTTGTGCCTACTTTGCGCTATGCAATCCTTTTTCCGTTTTTCTTCGGCTGCTTTGCTGTTGGCCGCGCTGGCTAGCCCGGCCCTGGGCCAAAAACCGGCCGGCCGGCCGGCGGCGGCGCGCCCTACCCCCCCTCCTGCTGACCAGCTGCCCCCAGCCGCTACCCCCGTCGTGGCACACCACGCGCTGGTGGTTTCGGCTCACCCCGAAGCTTCTAAAGTTGGCCGCGACATCATGCAGCAGGGCGGCAACGCCTACGATGCCGCTATTGCCGTGCAGTTTGCTTTGGCCGTGGTGCTGCCCGTAGCTGGCAACGTAGGTGGCGGTGGCTTCATCGTTTATCGCAGCCAAAACGGCGCTGCCGGTACCCTCGACTTCCGCGAAACGGCCCCGGCCGGCGCCAGCCGCGACATGTACCTCGATGCCCAGGGCAACGTAGTGCCCGGCCGCAGCACGGCTGGCCCGCTGGCCGTGGGCACGCCCGGCACCGTAGCAGGCATGGAAGCTTTGCACAAAAAGTTGGGTAAACTGCCCTGGGCCAAGCTGGTAGCTCCTGCCGTGCGCCTGGCCCGCGCGGGCGTGGCCCTCACTGCAAAAGAAGCGGCGGGCCTCAACCGCACGCAGGCCGACTTTACCAAGTATAATCCCAGCAGCCCGCCCGTATTTGTACGCCCTACCCCCTGGCAAAAGGGCGACACCCTCAAGCAGCCCGAGCTGGCTGCTACGCTCCAACGCATCCAGGACCAAGGGCGCGCGGGGTTCTACCAAGGCCGCACCGCCGAATTTTTACTGGCTGAAATGAAAAAAGGCGGGGGTCTTATTACCCAGCAAGACCTCGACGGCTACCAGCCCAAATGGCGCGACGCCCTGCACGGCACCTACCGCGGCTACGACGTCATCACAATGCCCCCGCCTAGCAGCGGGGGGGTAGCCCTTTTGCAAATCTTGCAAATGCTGGAACCCAGCAACTTGGGCCAGCTCGGCTACCACTCGCCGGCGGGCGTGGCCCTCATCACGGAAGCCGAGCGCCGGGCCTATGCCGACCGCGCCACCTACCTCGGTGACCCTGATTTTGGAAAAGTGCCTGTGGCGCAACTCCTAGCCAAAGGCTACAATAGCCAGCGCAGTACATCTATTCGCACCGATGGCCAGGCCACGCCGAGTGCCCAAATCACGGCCGGCCCCGGCCTGCCGCGCTACGAAAGCGACCAAACAACGCACTACAGCATCGTAGATGCGCAGGGCAACGCCGTGACGTGCACGACCACGCTCAACGGCGCCTATGGCAGCAAAGTAGTGGTAGCTGGCGCCGGGTTTTTGCTTAATAATGAGATGGATGACTTCAGCTCGAAGGCTGGCGTGCCCAACATGTATGGCTTGGTAGGCGGTGCAGCCAACGCCATTGCGCCCGGCAAGCGCATGCTCAGCAGCATGACCCCAACGCTGCTCGTGAAAAATGGTAAGCTGGCGCTCGTCACCGGCTCGCCGGGGGGTAGCACCATAATTACCAGCGTGTTGCAATCCATCTTATCGGTAGTCGATTACGGTGCCAATGCCGAGCAGGCCGTGTCAGCGCCACGGCTGCACCACCAATGGCTGCCCGACCAACTGGATGTAGAAGCCGGCGCGCTCACCCCCGAAGCCGAAAAAACCTTGCAGGAAAAGGGTTTTAACCCCAAACCGCGCGCTTCTTGGGGTCGGCTCGACATTATTAGGGTGCTACCCAACGGCCAGCTAGAAGGCGGCGCCGACCCCAGGGGCGACGACACAGCTGTAGGGTACTAAATCTTTAAAATTTGCACAACAATGCTTGTCAGGCTGAACGCTATAACCCAATCGCTAAACAAAGCAGTAGAGATGCTTCATCGCGTTCAGCTTGATGGACTTTTATTATGTAGCAGGGCGCTTTTTACTTGCGTATGGCCTAAATTGCAACTAGCCAATAAAAGCCGTATCTTTGCACCCGAAATTGGTATTCAATCTGAAAAGAGGGGACGCGCAGTCCCCTCTTTTTTTGCCCCCTACCCCGCCCGCCATGGCTCAATATGACCGCCAACGCATTCAGCAGCTGCTAGCCGACGCCCTCGGCGACAGCGGGTTGTATGTAGTGGACCTCACCGTGTCTGACGCGGTGATGCCCAAGATTACTGTTACGCTCGACGGGCCCAACGGCCTCGGCATTCAGGAGTGCGCCCAGGTGACGCGCCGCCTCAACCGCGGCATGGAAGAAGCCTACGGTGAAGAAGCTTCTTACTCGCTCGAAGTGACTTCGCCTGGTGCCGACCAGCCCCTCACCGACCCGCGCCAGTACACCCGCCACATCGGACGCAGCCTGCTGCTAAAGCTCCAGGATGGCACCGAAAAAACCGGCCCGCTCACCGCTGTTACCCCCGAAGGCATTGAGCTGGAAGAGGTTATCAAAATAAAGACCAAGAAGACCACGTTACCCGCAGCCTTTTTTCCTTTCGGGGACATTAAGGAAGCTACCGTTGTTATCTCTTTTAAATAAGCTAGCGGCCGCTAGCTAACTGCCTTTTCCTCAAAATAGCGGTTAGCCGAAAGCTGCCAGTTAAACAATCACTCTCATGGCTAAAAAAGCAACCCCCAGCCCCCAGGAAGTCGCTGCCGTAGCGGCCGACCTGAACGCGCGGATGCTCATCGAGAACTTCCAGGAGTTCGCCAAGAGCCGCAACATCGACCGGCCTACGATGATGTCCATCCTCGACGATGTGTTTCGGACGATGATTCGCAAAAAGTTTGAGGATGACTCCAACTTCGACGTTATCATCAACCCCGATAATGGTGACTTGGAAATCTGGCGCAACCGCGAAATTGTGGACGATGACTCGGAGGATATCTGGGACCTCGATAAGATTCCGCTGGCAGAAGCCCAGAAAATTGAGCCCGATTTCGAAATTGGCGAATCGGTAGCCGAGCCAATTAAGATTGACGACTTCGGCCGCCGCGCTGTGCTGCTTGCCCGCCAAACGCTAATTCAGCGCGTGAAGGACATGGAGCGCGACAATTTGTACCAGAAATACAAGGACTTGGTGGGCGAAATCATCACCGGCGAAGTTTACCAAGTATGGAGCCGCGAGGCGCTTATTCTGGACAAAGACGAAAACGAGCTGGTACTGCCCAAGAGCGAGCAAATACCGAAAGACCGCTACCGCAAGGGCGATACCGTACGCGCTGTTGTTCACCGCGTTGACGTTGTAAACGGCTCTCCCAAGGTTATCCTGAGCCGCGCTGCGCCGGCCTTTTTGGAGCGGTTATTTGAGCAAGAAGTACCTGAGATTTTTGATGGCCTTATCACCATCAAAAACGTGGTGCGCGAGCCTGGCGAGCGGGCTAAGGTAGCCGTCGAAAGTTACGACGAGCGCATCGACCCAGTGGGTGCTTGCGTGGGTATGAAAGGCAGCCGCATCCACCCGGTAGTGCGGGAGTTGATGAACGAAAATATCGACATCATTAACTATACCGACAACTTGGAGCTGTTCATCTCGCGGGCGCTTTCGCCAGCCAAGGTTGGCTCTATGAAAATCAGTGAACAAACTGGTCGGGTTTCCGTGTTCATGAAGCCGGACCAAGTTAGTCTGGCCATTGGCCGAGGCGGTGCCAACATCAAGCTAGCCTCGCGGCTAGTGGGTATGGAAATCGACGTGTTCCGCGAAGCTATCGACTACGAAGAAGATATTTCGTTGGACGAATTTACCGACGAAATCGAAGGCTGGATTATTGCCGAGCTCAAGAAAATTGGCCTCGATACTGGTCGCGCCGTGCTAGCCGTTAAAAAAGACGACATCGTACGCCGCACCGAGTTAGAAGAGGAAACGGTAGACGATTTGTACCGCGTTATCCGGCAGGAGTTTGCTGACGATGACGATTTGGCCGTCGACGAAACTGCCCTTACCCCGGCCGCAACGCCTGACGAGGCCGCCGCTACCCCGGCTGCCACCACCGACGAAGCAGCCCCGGCTGCCACCGCCAACCCCGACAGCGCTCCGGCCGCCCAATGAGGGCCGGGGCCAACCGCCCGCAGGTAAGTTATTAAATCCAGCCAGTAGGCTAGACTTTATAGCCTGCTGGCCAGATTTAATCTTTACCTTTGCACCCAAGAACGTATCGTTCGCGACTTTATAGAATGGCGGAAGCAACCCCGAAACGGCTACTCCAGGCGGCCAAAGACCTGAATATTGGCATCGACCGGGCAGTCGAGACTCTTTCCCGTAAGGGTATTGTAGTCGAAAATAAGCCCACCACCAAGCTCACTGGTGAGCAGGTGTCCTTGTTGGAAAAAGAATTTGCTGCTTCGGCACAAGAAAAGCAGGAAGCCCAGCGCCACACGCAAGCCCGCCGCCAAAGCGAGCTGAACGCGCAGGCCCAGGCAGCCGCAGCTAAACCAGTAGCGCCAGCTCCTAAACCAGCACCGGCTCCAACCCCGGCGCCAGTGGTAGCAGCCACTCCGGCTCCGGTAGCACCACCTGTAGCAGCTCCTACCCCTACCCCCGTGGTAGAGGCTAAGCCTGTGGCAGCTCCGGTTCTGGCAGCAGTTACTCCGGTCCCTACCCCCGCTCCAGCAGTAGAAGCTCCCAAAACTCCTGGCCTTAAAGTGCTAGGTAAAATCGAGTTAGATAGCCGCGGCCGGGTAGTACCACCTCGCCCAGCAGCTCCGACAGCACCTGCGCCAGCACCGGTAGCAGCTAAACCAGTTCCTACCCCCGCGCCTGCGCCGGTAGCCGAGGCTAAACCAGCACCCGTTGCCCCGCAGCCTGTGGCTGCACAGCCAGCACCAGCTAAAGTATCCTATACTCCTGCGCCGGCCCCTGTGCAGGCGTCGGCTCCCATTGCGCCAGCCGCACCGGCACCGACACCGGTTCAAGCACAAGCAGTAGCTCCAACTGCGGTTACTCCGGCTGCTCCCGTAGCAGCCGAACCGACTGATGCTGCCGCTCCGGCTGCTGAAGAGGGCACTATTACGGCGAAAGCAGACCAGCTGAAAGGCCTTACCGTACTGGGCAAAATCCAGTTGCCAGTTGATTCTAGCCGTCGTGGGCCGGGTGGTGGCCGCGGGCCGCGTCCTGTGGCTTCGTCCGACGTTCGCAAGAGTGGCGTAGGTACCAGCAACCAGAAGAAGCGGCAGCGCCTGCCCGCGCCTGGCCAGCCAGGTGGTGGCGGTGGTGCTGCCACGGGTACCGGCCAAGCCGGTGGCGGTGGTGGTTACCAAGGCAATCGCCCCAACAACGGCCCTGGTGGACCAGGTGGCAATCGCCCAGCCGGACCAGCCAACAACCGGCCCGGGCAAGGCAATAATCGCCCTAACCAGCCAGCTAATCGTCCGCCGCAGCCTGCGCTCACACCTGAGCAGAACGACAAACAGATTCAGGAGCAAATCAAGGCTACGCTGGCCAAGCTAAGTGGCGGTAAAAACAACGCTGCTGCCAACCGCGCCAAATATCGTCGCGACAAACGGGGCATGGCCGCTGAAGAGCGCGAAGCCCTGCGTGCTCAGAATGAGCTAGACGCTAAAACACTCAAACTCACGGAGTTCATTTCGGCCAACGATTTAGCGTCGCTGATGGATGTTAACGTGAACGAGGTTATCAAAGTGTGCTTGGGTATGGGGATGTTCGTCTCCATCAACCAGCGCCTTGACGCGGAAGCCATCACGGTGATTGCGGATGAATTTGGTTACGACGTCGAGTTCCTCTCGGCCGAAGAGGACGAGGAGCCCATTGATATGAGCGATGCGCCCGAGGACTTGGTTTCTCGCGCTCCCATTGTGACCATCATGGGCCACGTTGACCATGGCAAAACGTCGTTGCTTGACTATATCCGCGAAGCGAGTGTGGCCAAAGGCGAAGCCGGTGGCATCACGCAGCACATTGGTGCCTACGAGGTTAAGACCAAATCGGGCAACCCAATTACATTCCTTGACACCCCTGGTCACGAAGCCTTTACGGCTATGCGTGCCCGTGGTGCGAAGGTGACGGACATTGCCATTATTGTTATCGCGGCCGACGACTCGGTGATGCCCCAGACGAAGGAGGCCATCAACCACGCGCAGGCTGCTGGTGTACCGATTATCATCGCCCTTAACAAGGTGGATAAGCCCACGGCTAACCCCGAAAAAATCCGCGAAGAACTTTCGCAGATGAACATTCTGGTAGAAGAATGGGGCGGCAAATACCAGAGCCAGGAAGTGTCGGCTAAGTCGGGCCTCGGCGTAGAGGACCTGTTGGAAAAAGTATTGCTCGAAGCCGAATTGCTCGACCTCAAAGCCAACCCTGACCGCAACGCGGTAGGCACGGTAATCGAAGCTGAGCTAGATAAAGGCCGTGGCTACGTGACTACCGTACTGGTGCAAACCGGCACGCTAAACGTAGGCGACATCGTATTGGCGGGCCCGCATTACGGCCGTGTGAAAGCCATGACCGATTACCGCGGCAAGAAGAAGAAAGTAGCTGGCCCGGCTACCCCCGTACAAGTGCTTGGCCTAACGGGTGCCCCGCAAGCGGGTGACCGCATCCAGGTAATGGAAACCGAGCGCGAAGCCCGCGAACTAGCTACCCAGCGTCAGCAGTTGGCCCGCGAGCAAAGCATTCGGACCAAGAAGCACATCACCCTCGACGAGATTGGCCGCCGCTTGGCTATCGGCTCGTTTAAGGAACTGAATATCTTGGTAAAAGGCGATGTGGACGGTTCGGTAGAAGCACTTTCCGACTCGCTTCTGAAACTCAGCACCCCCGAAGTGAAGGTGAACATCCTCAGCAAGGGGGTAGGCGCCATCTCGGAAAGTGATGTGCTGCTCGCTTCGGCTTCTGATGCTATCATCATCGGCTTCCAGGTACGGCCTTCGCAGAGTGCTCGCCGCTTGGCCGAGCAGGAGCAGATTGACGTACGCTTGTACTCGATTATCTACAACGCCATCAACGAGGTGAAGGACGCGATGGAAGGCATGCTTGCCCCTACCGTGCACGAAATCGTGGTGGCCAATGCCGAAGTTCGCCAAGTGTTCAACATCACCAAAGTCGGCACCATCGCCGGCTGTATGGTTACGGACGGCTCGTTTACCCGCAAAACCCGGGTGCGGGTGGTACGCAATGGTATCGTGCAGTATACCGGCGAAATTCAAGACCTCAAGCGCTTCAAGGACGATGTTTCGGAAGTGCGCCAAGGTTACGAATGCGGTATCTCGGTGAAGAACTTCAACGACCTGCAAGAAGGCGATAATATCGAAGGCTTCGAAGAACAGGAAATCAAGCGTAAGCTCTAAAAAACATAGGTTAACGAGGATTGTAACAGATTTCATAAAACTAAAAAGGCCACCCAATTGGGTGGCCTTTTTAGTTTTATGAAATCTGCGTACTCGGAATGCTCTTGATAAAATTTATAAAATTCTACCATCTTCGTTCATCCGCAGTTAAAAGAATAGGAATTTCTTTTTCTTACCGTGGTCGTGCACAAGAGGCTTTCCTTTTGGACTAGCGCCCATTGGTACCCGCCGCGATACGCCTTTTTGTTGTTCTTGGCCTGGCAAAGCCTTGAATTTGCGTACGGTGAAGGAATTACCACCTTTGTCGAGTTGGCGGTAAGGGCCACCTTTTTCTACGCCAAAGCTGGTGTTGCCAGTGCGGGCCTCCAATATCTGAAGTTGCTGGTCGTGAGCGGCATCCTCGGGGCTCATCTGCTGCTGGCGGCGTAGGCGCGCCGGGTCAGCAACGCTCTTTGTAGCCGGACGCGCTGGGCTGCCAGGCGCCGGAAAATCGGGCGCCGCAGACTGAGCCCAAGCGGCTGACCCACTCATTATCAGCCCCGTGCCAATTAGCAAAGCTTTACCAAACAAGTTTTTCACGCCAGGGTCAGTGATAGTAAATAATACTTAAAAAGTACGGCGCTAACTGCCCGCCAAACCAGAAAGGTTCCGGCAGCGACTAGCCAGCGTCACCTCTAAAGTAAGGGGTAGCAAAAAACTGGCCGGCTTTAGACGCGGCTGGTACGTAGCGCATCCCGAATTTCTATCAATAATTCCTGGTCTTTGGTAATTACTGGTGCAGCAGGAGCTACTACTACTGGTACTGGGCGCTTGAAGCGATTTGCTGCTTTCACAACCAGGAAAATGCAAAAAGCAATAATGAAGAAGTTAAGCACCGCATTAATGAACAAGCCTATCTTCATCGGCCCTAGCACAATGGTTGAGTAGTCCATTTTACCTACAAACAATCCCAAAATAGGCATCAAAATATCGTCTGTGAGTGAGGAAACAATTTTACCAAAGGCAGCGCCAATGATAACCCCAACCGCTAGGTCGAGCACATTGCCTTTGGCAATGAATTCTTTAAACTCAGAAACAAGGCTCATAGAAAGAGAGGGGGTAGGTGAATAATTGATGTGCAGAGGAATGCCGATAACAGCTCTTGCTACTAGCTAATAATCAAGGCATTTTGGCTTGCCAGGCAGCGCAAAAAACGACACAATATTTTATTTTCCTACTATTTTTTGTCTTAATAGTCTTATTTCCAGCCAGAATACAAGACTTACCCAGAAAATTTACCCGCTAGCGGTCAAGCAGTACCTTTGAGCTTCCTGTTTCTCACCGCTTTTCTGCCGCTTGGCCATGACATTCGATAACCTGCTCTACGACTTGGATGCAGCTACTGGCATCCTCACGCTCACGCTCAACCGCCCTGCCAAACTTAATGCCCTCAATGCGGCAACGATTGAAGAGCTTGGCCAAGCCATTGACCAGGCGCGAGCCGATGCCGCAGTACGCGGCATCCTACTCACGGGCAGCGGCGAAAAAGCTTTTGTAGCCGGCGCTGATATTGCCGAGCTGGCCCAGCTAAGTGGCCCCGGCGCCCAAGAAACGGCGGCTTTTGGCCAAGCAGTATTTCGCCGCTTCGAAACCAGCCCTAAGCCCGTGGTGGCGGCCGTAAATGGCTTTGCATTAGGTGGAGGCTGTGAACTAGCCATGGCCTGCCACCTGCGGGTAGCGTCCGAAAACGCTCGCTTTGGGCAGCCTGAAGTAAACTTAGGCTTGCTGCCTGGCTACGGCGGCACGCAGCGCCTGGTACAACTCGTAGGCAAGGGCAAGGCGCTGGAACTGTTACTCACGGCTGACCAAATAAAGGCAGACGAGGCTCTGCGCCTGGGCTTGGCTAACCATGTAGTGCCCCAAGCCGAGCTGTTGGAATTCTGCAAAGCCTTGCTACTCAAAATTATTAGCAAAGCGCCCCTGGCAATCGGCCTCACCATCGACTGCGTGAACACTTACTTCGACCAAGGCGGCGAGGCTGGTTTCACGGCCGAAGCAGCGGCCTTTGGCCAAGCATTTGGAACCGAGGACTTCCGTGAAGGCACTGCGGCCTTTCTAGCTAAGCGCCCAGCCGTATTCACTGGCAAGTAATAAATTGCTACTTGGCTTCCTGTCAATGATTTCAGGCGAGCTACTTTTAAATTGCCTGAATGAGTATCGCGAAAAAGCTGGCCTCGCAAACGGCCATCTACGGGGTTAGCAGCATTGTGGGGCGGGTACTGAGCTACCTGCTGGTACCGATTTATACGGCCCATTTTGCCGCGGCTGAATACGGAATCGTTACGGGCCTGTATGCCTACGTATCGTTTCTGAACGTGGTGTTTACCTACGGGTTGGAGACTACTTTTTTCCGGTTTGCCAACCGGCCCGGCGAAGACCGACGCGAACTGTATAACCGCACTATGAGTTTGCTGCTGCTCACCAGTGCGGCCTTTACGGTAGTGTTGGCGCTGCTAGCCCGGCCGCTACTGGGGCTACTACACTTGCCGCCCGGCCACGAAGAATACGCTGTGTGGGTCGCACTTATCTTGGGGCTAGATGCCGTAGCAGCGCTGCCTTTTGCAAGGCTGCGCTTAGAGAATAAAGCGCGCAAATTCGCCACCATTCGCTTACTGAATATTGGCATTTATGTAGGGCTGAACCTATTTTTTGTGGTGCTTTGCCCAGCCGTGACGCAAAGTGAGGGGGGTAGCCTACTAGCCGCCTTAAAACCGCTCGTCGCCGCTGTGTACAACCCAGAGCTAGGGGTAGGCTACGTATTTCTGTCCAACGTGGCAGCTTCAGCGCTGACACTGCTAATGCTGAGCGGCGAGTTGCTGGACTTTCGCTTTCGCTGGCCGCGACTGCCTTTTTTGCGGCCGTTGCTGGCCTATTCGCTGCCACTACTGCTGATGGGATTGGCAGGAATGGTAAACGAAACGCTCGACCGCATTCTGCTACCCGCATGGCTACCCGAACACTTCTACCTGGGCCTGAGCCCGCAAGCGGCCACCGGTGTGTATGGAGCGTGCTACAAGCTCAGCATTTTTATGTCGCTGGTTATTCAGGCATTTCGCTACGCTGCCGAGCCATTCTTCTTTGCCCAAAGTACCGAGAAAAATTCCCCAGCCACTTTTGCCTTAGTGCTCAAGTGGTTTACACTATGCTGCGCGCTCATCTTTGTCGGTATTAGCCTCAACCTGAGTTGGATTGGGCCACTTTTTCTTCGCCGCGCTGAATACCGCACCGGGCTAGGGGTGGTACCGATACT
Organism: Hymenobacter ginkgonis; assembly: GCF_009755225.1. Taxonomy (GTDB): domain Bacteria; phylum Bacteroidota; class Bacteroidia; order Cytophagales; family Hymenobacteraceae; genus Hymenobacter; species Hymenobacter ginkgonis. The sequence continues at coordinate 67,946 of NZ_WQKZ01000010.1, read as the reverse complement.
GTTGCTAGCCAACCTCTTCTTGGGCGTTTATTATAATCTTTCCGTCTGGTTTAAGCTCACCGACAAAACGTATTTTGGCACCTACATAGGAGCGGCTGGCGCCGTACTCACTATTGCACTCAACTTTATCCTTATCCCCATCTTGGGCTATATGGGTAGTGCCTGGGCTACCCTGGCTTGCTATTTTATGATGGCTGGTTTGTGCTGGTGGCTGGGCGAGCGCCACTTTCCGGTGCCCTACCCCGTAGGGCGACTCTTGGCTTGGCTTGGCGGAGCTGTGGTGCTGGTATGGGCAGGTCAGGCTGCCATTGGTGCACTGCCGGAGTGGAGCGGCTATGGGCTGGGCCTGGGGTTGCCGTTAGCTTTTGGGGCGGCAGTGTACGCGCTGGAAGGCCGAACGCGGCGCTTGGCAACGCCAGTTGCATAAGGCAAAAATGCTGGAGCAAAAAAAAGCATCGGATAATATCCGATGCCTTTCTGAGCTATGAAAACAAACTTAGCCAACTTCCTCTAGCCGAGTCAGCCGCAAGCGGCAATGACTAAACCAAGGCTGCTAACCAGCAGTAAAATTGCTACAACGGACGCACATAATTGCATTTTTTTCGGTGAATAGCCCGCCTTTCTCGCCGAATGCCGCTCCTGACTACGTAACCAAGGTTTTTAAGCCACTTTTTTTACAACTTTTGCAGTTTAAATACCTGAGGCTGCGCGCTTAAAATTTGATTAATCTAAGATGAAGTTGGCAAGACCACTCGTTTGGCTCGCCCGCCATCCGGTTACTTCCTGGTACCTTCGCCCGTCCAAACCTGTCGTTTTTTCGTATCTTCGTTTCCCTCATCCTTAGCGCCTTTTTGGCCACTCAGCGTATGCTACTTGCTGCCCTTTTCTTGTTTTTGAGCAACCCCAAAACTATTATTTTTATCATTTTCGTGCTGGTGTTGTTTTTCGGCGCCAAGCGCATCCCCGAGCTTTTTAAGGGGGTAGGCCAAGGAGTGCGCGAGTTTAAAGATGCCACCCGCCCCGAGCAACCTGCCAACCCCAACTACTCGCAGCCCAACCCAAACTATAACCCGCAGGCACCTGGCTACAACCAAGGTGGCTATGCCCAGCAGCAGCCTCCTTACCCCCCCCAGGCGCCCAACCAAGTGCCCCCAGCACCGTACGCCAACCCCAATGACCAGCCGGCCCGCTAGCGCCGTCGCATTCATGCTATCTCGCGCATTTTATTCTCTTTTCATATGAACTCTCCCCTGCTTTTTCTAGGCGATATCGGCGGCTCCGAGCTGATTCTGATTATGGTCGTTATTCTTATTTTCTTTGGTGCCAACAAGATTCCGGAATTGGCTCGGGGCTTGGGTAAGGGCATTCGGGAGTTTAAGGATGCGAGCAGCGAAATTCGCAACGAATTTGAGCGCGCTGGCCAGAACACGCCGCCGCACACAAACCCCAACTATAACGCCAATAACCAGCCTTATCCCCAGCAGCAGGCTCCTTACCAGCCCGCACCGGGTGCTCCGGCCGCCTACCCCCAGGCTCCAACTGCTGATTATAGTGCGCCCGTTGCTGACTATACTGCGCCCGGTGCCGTAGTTTTGCCGACGGCTGAGCCGGTTGCCCACCACCACGACACGCCTATTGCGCCCGCTACGGGTCCTGATGGCTTGCCTGGCACCCGGCCCCGCCTCGACCAGCCATCAACCAATGCCTAAGATTTGAAACCTCTGTTTTCTTCCCTTTCGGAAATCCAGCGCGAGCTGGCGGCGGGCACTACGTCCTGCCGCCAGCTCGTTGAGTATTACCTAGATAACATCGCACAGCGCAATGCCGAGCTAAATGTTTTCCTGGAAGTATGGGCCGACGAGGCCCGCCAGCAAGCCCTGGCCGTAGACGAAAAAATAGCTAACGGCACCGCTGGCAAGCTAGCCGGTATGGTTATCGGCCTGAAGGACGTACTAGCCTACCAGGGCCATTCGCTGCAAAGCAGCAGCCGCATTCTCGACGGGTTTAAGTCGCTCTTCACGGGTACGGCGGTGCAGCGGCTGCTAGCGGAAGACGCTATTTTTATCGGCCGCCAGAACTGCGATGAGTTTGCCATGGGCGGCTCAAACGAGAACTCGGCATTTGGCCCCGTGCGCAACGCGCAAGATACCAGCCGAGTACCCGGTGGGTCGAGCGGTGGGTCAGCCGTGGCTGTGCAGGCCGATATGTGCCTGGCTTCTATTGGCTCCGATACGGGCGGCTCGGTGCGCCAGCCCGCAGCATTCTGCGGTGTTATTGGTCTGAAGCCCACGTACTCGCGCATTTCGCGCTACGGGCTGGTAGCTTTTGCGTCGTCGTTCGACCAAATTGGGCCCATTACGCACTCTATTGAGGATGCTGCCCGCTTACTCGAAGTAATGGCTGGCGCCGATGGCTACGACAGTACCGCTAGCGAGCAACCAGTGCCGGCCTACAGCGAGCTGCTGACACCCGCTGCCCAGTACCGTATCGGCTACGTGGCCAATGCCATCGACCGGCCCGGCTTGCAGCCCGAGGTGCATGAGGCCTTAGAAAACACGCTGCATACGCTGCGCGGCCACGGCCACGTAGTAGAGGCTGTGGAGTTTCCGCTGTTGGAAGAAATGATTCCGACATATTACATCCTCACCACGGCCGAAGCCAGCTCTAACCTTTCGCGCTTCGACGGTGTGAAATACGGCTACCGGGCGCCCGATGCCACCGACCTCGAATCGCTGTATAAAAAGACGCGCGCCCAGGGCTTTGGCCCCGAGGTGCAGCGGCGTATTATGCTAGGTACGTTTGTGCTGAGTGCTAGCTACTACGATGCATATTACACTAAAGCTCAGCGCGTTCGGCGCCTCATCAAGGAAAAGACCGACGAATTGCTGCGCCAGTACGATTTCTTGGTATTGCCTACTACCCCCACCACGGCGTTTAAGCTAGGAGAGAAGCAAGACCCAGTGTCGATGTACCTGGCCGACATTTTTACGGTGCAAGCTTCGCTGGCAGGAGTGCCCGCTATTTCGATACCCGCGGGGCAAGATGCCGAAGGCCTGCCCATTGGCTTGCAGATACTGAGCGGCGCTTTCCGGGAGGCTGATTTGCTGGCATTTGCGAATACGCTGACGCTGGTACCGACGGACAACTAGATTAGCCACGGCCATTAGCATTTTTTTAGGCGCGCAACAACACGGTTAATTAGCCGTAGTGTTGCGCGCCTTGCTTTGGTTAGGTACTTCATTAATTGTCTTTTACCTTAGCCTGATGAAAGCTTCGCACCAACTACCCACACCCCGCCGAAAGAAGCGCAAGCTGGCCCGGCGACTGTTGGCACTGGTGCTGACGCTAGGGGCGCTGCCGGCCCTGGCGCAGCATGGCCGGCACCGGGCGGCCCTGCCGCCCGCCCTACCCCCCTCCCCCACCGACACCGTGCGCCAGGTGGTGGAGTTGCCTGCTGCTACCATTGACTCGCTGGCAGTAGAGCCCTTGGAAGAACCCGCCGTGGACTCGGCGCGGCTAGTGTGGCTGCAAACGCCAGCTACGTTGTCGGACCTAGTGGGTGACCGCCTGGGTTGCATCGAAACGGCCGCGCCGCACCAGTTCAACGCGGCAGTGCTGGCTTACGTGCGGTTGTTCACGGAGCGGCAGCGTAACTATACGCAGCATGTGTTGGAGCGTGAGCAGTTTTACTTCCCAATTTTTGAGAGATACCTGGCGCAGTACAACCTACCCGCCGAACTGAAATATCTATCGGTGGTAGAGTCGGCACTGATACCGACGGCCAAGTCGCCGGTAGGCGCGGTGGGTTTGTGGCAGTTTATGCCGCCCACGGCCAGCGACCTGCGCCTCAAGCGCGACGAATGGGTGGATGAGCGCATGCAGCCCGAAAAAGCTACCGAGGCAGCCTGCAAGCATTTGCGCTACCTCTACGGCGTTTTTCACGATTGGGAGTTGGTGCTGGCCGCCTACAACTGGGGCGCGGGCAATGTGCAGCGCGTGATTCGCAAAACGGGCAAGCGTAATTTTTGGGACCTCTACTCCCACATGCCGGCCGAAACGCGCAACTACGTACCCACCTTCACGGCCATCATGTATGCCATGAAGTATGCGCCCGAGCATAGCCTCAACGACCCGAGCTTGCGCTACCAACACTACGAACCGCTCGATACGCTTGGGGTACGCGGTCAGGCCTTGGATTTGCGCCGCCTCAGCCGCGCCCTGGGCTACAGCGACTCGCTGGCCATGAATCGCTACAACCCCGAACTGCGCCACGGCGCATTGCCGGCCGGCTACCGCCCGTATGTGTTGCGCTACCCTAGCACCGCCCGCGAGCACCTGGGCGATGTAGACCGCGCCACGCTGCTGGCTTACTGCCAGCCTAGCTCCGACTTGCCTCAGCCGCTAGCCATTCTGCCGCCGCACTTGGAGGGGGTAGCCCCTTGGCCCACGCAAGTGGCACTGGCCAGCACCCACGCTGGTGCCGAAAGCACGGCCGCGCCGCACTTTCGCCGCCTGCGCTACACCGTGCGCCGGGGGCAAACGCTAGCTGATATCGCCGAAAAGTATGAGGTGAGCCCTGCCCAGCTCCGCAAGTGGAATGAGCTAAGCAAGGGCCAAAGCCTGAAGCCGGGCCGCCAGTTGGTCGTGTTTGTGCCGCTGCCCGCACCCACCGTGCCCGAGCCTAGCGTATTGCGCCCCATACCAGCGCTAGCGGCTGTGCCGCACCGGGCAATGGCCGTAGATTCGGCAGCCCAGGCGTTGGCAGCGGCTAACCAGCGCTACGCCCGCGAGGCCCAAGCTGTGGCGGCCCGAGAAGCGGCCCAAGCCCAGGCCCTGCTGCGTGCCCAGCGCCAGCAGGCAGCTCGCATAGCGGCTGAGCAGCGCCAAGCCATTTTCCGGGCGGCCGCGCTGGCTAAGGCCAACAAAGCGGCTACTGAAGCCTTGGCGCGTACTACGCCCGCCCCTACCCCCCTCGGCGCTACGGAGCCGGTGCTAGCGGATGCTGCTGATGCAGCTATCGACAGCGCGGCAACTGTAGCTCCTACCCCCCGCCGCAGCCGCAACCGGGCGGTGCAGGTGGCCGCGGCGCAGCCGCGCGAGTTGGCGCGCGAAGACCTGCCTACTCCTAAGCCTACCGCAGCGCCAAGGCCAGAAATTTACACGGTGCGCGCCGGCGACAACCTCTCGAATCTGGCCCAGGAGTGGGGCCTGAGCGTGAGCCAACTCAAAGCCTGGAATAGCTTAAGCAACGGCACCGTACTAGCTGGCCAGCGCTTGCGCTTAAGCCCCGTTGCCGAAAGCACTGCTAGCCTAGCCATTACCAAGCCTACCCCCCACCCCAAGCCCGACGCGCCCAGCCTGCGCCTGGGCACCCACACGGTGCAGGCCGGCGATACACTTTATAACATTTCGCGGCGCTTTAAAGTGAGTGTGGAAGAGTTACGCCGCCTCAACCACCTCACGAGCGACGAGGTAAAGCTGGGGCAAAAACTCGTGGTGCGCAGCTAAGGCGGTATATTTGTGGGCGGCTGTAGCGGCCAATTTGAAAGGGTCGATTGTTTTCTACAAGAAACATCGGCCCTTCTTTTTTAACTGATTAGCAGCTGGTTAATGCGCCAAATTCCCACCTGTGCGCGCCTTATTTTTCTGCCTCTCACTCTGAATTATGCTCAAAATCAACAAACAAGACGCCCTCGCTTACCACGAGCAACTCCCGCACGGCAAAATCGAAGTGGTGCCCACTAAGCCCGTCAGCACGCAGCTCGACCTAGCTTTGGCCTACTCGCCGGGGGTAGCCGAACCCTGCAAGGAAATTGCGGCTAACCCCGACGACGTGTACAAGTACACAGCCAAGGGCAACCTGGTAGCCGTTATCTCAAATGGTACGGCAGTGCTGGGCCTGGGCAACATTGGGCCCGCCGCCAGCAAGCCGGTGATGGAAGGCAAGGGCGTGTTGTTCAAGAAGTTTGCGGGTATTGATTGCTTTGATATTGAGATTGACGCCACCGACCCCGACGAGTTTATTCGCATCGTGAAGGCGCTAGAGCCCACGTTTGGCGGCATCAACCTGGAGGATATTAAGGCGCCGGAGTGTTTCCGTATCGAAACCGAGCTTCGGGAGAAAATGAACATCCCGCTGATGCACGACGACCAGCACGGCACGGCCATTATCACGTCGGCCGCCCTGCTGAATGCGCTGGAAATAGTGGGCAAGAAAATCGAGGAAATTCAGCTGGTAGTGAGTGGTGCGGGCGCGGCGGCCGTGTCATGCCTGCGGCTGTACCTGGCGCTGGGCTTGCGGAAGGAGAACGTGGTGGTCTTTGACAAAGACGGCCTTATCACGCCGCAGCGCACCGATTTGGCCGATATGCAGATGCAGTTTGCTACCGAGCGGCCCATCAGCACCTTGGCCGAAGCTATGGAAGGCGCCGATGTATTCCTGGGCTTGTCCGCGGCGAATGTGCTGCCAGCTGGCCTGCTGTTGCGCATGGCGGCTGACCCTATTGTGTTTGCCCTGGCCAACCCCGACCCGGAGGTGGCCTACGACGTGGCCATGAGCACCCGGCCCGACCTGATTATGGCCACTGGCCGCTCGGACCACCCCAACCAAGTGAACAATGTGCTGGGCTTCCCCTACATTTTTCGGGGAGCGCTCGACGTGCGCGCCACCGAGATAAATGAGGCTATGAAGCTTGCCGCCGTGCACGCCCTGGCCGAACTAAGCAAGGAGCCGGTGCCCGATATGGTAAACAATGCCTACGGCGACAACACACTAGCTTTTGGGCGTAGCTATCTCATTCCTAAGCCCCTAGACCCGCGTCTCATCACGACCATCAGCCCGGCAGTGGCGCTGGCGGCGATAGAAAGCGGCGTGGCGCGCAAGCCCATTACCGACTGGCAGGCCTACGAAGACGAGCTGCGCGCCCGCCTCGGCGTCAACCAGAAGCTGATGAACCGCATCACATCGGCCGCGCGCGCGAACCCGCGCCGGGTAGTGTTTGCGGAAGCTGATAACTACAAGATTTTGAAGGCGGCGCAGCTTGTGCGCGATGAAGGCATTGCGCACCCCATTCTGCTGGGTGCCCACGCCAAGATTCAAGCCATCGCGCAGGAAAATAACCTTGACTTGGACGGCTGCGAAATTATTGACATTCTGCAGGATGACGATAAGCGCAACGAATATGCCGAGTTGCTTTACCAGAAGCGGCAGCGCCGGGGCACTACCCTCTACGAGGGCCGGCGCCTGTTGCGCGAGCGCAACTACTACGCAGCCATGATGGTTGAAACCGGAGCGGCTGATGCCTGCATTACGGGCCTTACTAAGGACTATGGCAAGAGCCTCATTCCGGCGTTGCAAGTGATTGGGCCGGCCGAAGGTGTGCGGCGCGTGTCGTCAATGTACATCATTCAGCACAAGAAGGGACCTTACTTCTTCGCTGATACCACGGTAAACATCGACCCCACGGCCGAAGAAATGGTGGAGATTATTGGGCTGTCGGCCAGGGCCGTACGCTTCTTCGATGCGGAGCCACGCATTGCGGTTATCAGCTATTCCAACTTCGGGTCGAACTCGGGGGAGCTGCCCGAAAAAACTCGCCGTGCTACCGAACTAGCCAAGCAGCGCTACCCCGACCTGCTCATCGACGGCGAAATGCAGGCCAACGTGGCCCTGAACCCGCAGCTGATGCAGGAAAACTACGGTTTCTCGCCGCTAGCCGAGCAAGGCGCTAACACCCTGATTTTCCCGAACGTAGAGTCGGGCAACATTGCCTACAAAGTACTCCAGGAAATTGGCGGCGCCGAAGTTATCGGGCCGGTACTGATGGGTATGCGCAAGCCGGTGCACATTTTGCAGCTCGGCGCTAGCGTGCGTGAGATTGTGAACATGACCGCTATTGCTGTGGTCGATGCCCAGCGCGACGGCAAGGCGCTCTAGCCACGAAGCTTGAGAGATGAAGGCTGCATGTTATTTTTGAGAGGTTGAAGTGCGAAAACCGACTGGTAAAAAGTAATTTATACTGGTCGGTTTTTACGCCTTTTTCTTGGAGCTATTGCGCAGCAGCGGTTGTTCTGGCTTGTTGCCCGGCCAAGCCGGGCGCTAGTCAAGCACCTATTTATCCTCCCTACCCCCTCATGATTGCCTACCTCGACGGTAAACTCGCTTATAAAGACCCCACTCAGGCCATCATCGACACGGGTGGCGTGGGCTACGAAGTAAAGATTTCGCTGACTACTTACGCCAAGCTACCAGCCGAAGACGAAAAAGTCAAAGTATATACTTATCAGCACATTAAGGAAGACGGGCAGACGCTCTACGGCTTCCTAGACCCTAACGAAAAGGCGCTGTTTCTGCACCTGATATCGGTGTCGGGCATTGGGCCGGGCACGGGCATCATCATGGTCAGCAGCATGGGGGTAGGCGAAATTCGCCAGGCCATCGTGAACGAAGACGTACGAGCTATCCAGAGTATTAAGGGGGTAGGGCCCAAGACGGCCCAGCGCGTTATCCTCGACCTCAAAGACAAGCTGCGCAAAGACGAACTACTGGCCAAAGCCGGCATCGACACGGTGCCCCTGGCCCGGCAGCACAATACGCACCGCCAGGAAGCGTTGCAGGCATTAGTCATGCTGGGCTTTGCCCGCGCAACCGCTGAGAAAACTCTGGACCAAATTCAGCACAAGCACGGGCAAGACCTGAGCGTGGAAGCGCTTATCAAATTTGCTTTGAAGTCCAACTAACGGGTTGAAGCCGGGCACTGCGGTGTCCGGCTAGGCCCGGGCGGTGGCTAACCGAGCATGCTAACGACCAAAGAATGCAGCACTAGTTGCAGGTATTGGGCGGCTAGCTCAAAAACTATTATTCTATCCGAGTTGAACCCGGCGACCCGTACTGGCATGGCGAGGGGCCGCACCTTTTTATCTGCTTGAAAGCTCAACTACCTGCTACTAAGAAGGCTTTGACCCCGGCCACGGCGTTGACGATGGTTATCACCGCGTCGTTGCTGCTGGGCGCAGCGTGGGCCGCGCCAGCTGGCACAGCGGGACCGCTGCGCCTGACGAATCTGCTTACGGCGGCGCGGCGGCTAGGGTTGCCGATGCAAGGCCGGCCCAGCACCCGGGCGGCGGCTACCCCCGCCGATACGGGCCGCTACCAGCCTAGCCGCCGGCCGCGGGTGCGCACCCTGCGCGACCGGGCGGGCAGCCGCTTTTCGCCGCAGCGGCGGCGCTCGCCGCTCATCCTACCCCTACCCAAGAGCGTGCAGCTCCAGGTGACGCCCGACGATAGCCTCAAAAACTACAACGTGCGCGAAACGGTGGGCGGCCAAATTGACTACCGCGACCCCACTACTATTTCGCAGCAGGAATTGCTGCGTTTTCAGGAGCGGCAGGCTATTAATGACTACTACCGCCAAAAGGCGCAGGGCGGTGTGGTGGGTGCCACTACTACGCCCGGCACGCCGCAGGCCCAGCGCCTGATTCCAAAAATTTATCTGGGGCCGATTGCGGACCGCATTTTTGGTGGGTCATACATCGACATTCGGCCGGCGGGCTCGCTTACTATTAAGGCCGGCGCGCGCTTCAACACCAACCGCAACCCGGCCCTGACCCTGCGCCAGCAGAGCGTGGGTGACTTTTTGTTTGAGCAAAACATGAACCTGAGTTTGAGCGGCCAGGTCGGCACCAAGCTCAAGCTCACGTTTAACTACGACACCAAGGCGGCGTTCGACTTCGACAACCAGATGAAGTTCGACTACGCCGGCCAGCCTACCGACATCCTGCGCAAGCTCGACCTCGGCAACGTGAGCATGCCGCTCAACAACTCGCTGATAACGGGGGGCTCTAACTTGTTCGGCATCAAGACGCAGCTGCAATTTGGGCGGCTGGGCGTGACGGCGGTGGCCGCTACCCTGCGCGGCTCGCAAGACGAGGTGCGGGTGCAAAACGGCGCTCAGAGCCGCACATTTGAGCTCAAGGCCAGCCAGTACGAGAAGGACCGGCACTACTTTTTGGCCCAGTTTTTCCGCGACCGCTACGACCAAGCGCTGCGCGGCCTGCCCACGGTGCAGAGCGGCTTCCAGATAACGCGCCTCGAAGTATACATCACCAACGACAACCGCACCACCGACAACCTGCGCAACGTGGTGGCGCTGATGGACTTGGCCGAGCCGCGCCTCGACCGGCTGTACCGCCCGCAGTTTAATGCCAATGGCGCCAGCGCAGCCTACACGCCGCCTCAGAATAAGGCCAACCTAGAATACAACCAGCTGCTGGCCGGCAGCCGCGACAACCTGCAAGTAGAAGGCTACCTAACCAATAGCCTCGCCCTGAGCCGCACCGTGGACTACGAGCGCATTCGGGCCCGCAAGCTCGACCCGCGCGAGTACACCTTCAACGCGCAGCTCGGCTACGTGAACCTAAACACGGCCCTGCTGCCCGACCAGGTGCTGGCCGTGAGCTACTCCTACATCTACAACGGCAAGACGTACACGGTGGGCGAAACCGTGAACGAGTACGGCAGCAACGCCGACCAGAACCAGGTCATCTTCCTGAAGATGCTGAAGGCTACGAACCCGGGGGTAGGGATAGCTGACCCGGCCGTGAACCCAGCCAACCCCAACCTGCTGACGCGCAACACGCCTACCTGGGATTTGATGATGAAAAACATCTATCCCTTGAACACGTCGCAGGTGAACCGCGACAACTTCAACCTCCAGATTATTTACAAAGACGATATCACGGGGGTGGACCTGATTTCGCTGAAGGAAGGCCAGCGGGTGCAAAATATTCCGCTGATTCAGGTGCTGGGGCTAGACCGGGTGAATGCTAACAACGACCGCAACGCCGACGGCAACTTCGACTTTTTCCCCGGCGTTACCATCGACCCCGAGTTGGGTAAAATTATTTTCCCGAGCGTGCAGCCGTTTGGCTCGTACCTGAAGGCGCAATTCGACACCACGAACACCGCCGAGCTGGCGCTGGCGCAGAAATACGTTTACCAAGCGCTGTATAACCAAACGCAGAGCGACGCCCAGCAGCAGCAAACCAAAGATAAATTTTACCTGCGTGGGCGCTTCCAGGGCGTAACGACCGACGAAATCACGCTGCCCGGCATTGGGGTGGCGCAGGGCTCAGTGAAAGTGTACGCGGGTAGCACGCTGCTGACGGAGGGGGTAGACTACCAGGTGTTTTACGACCAGGCCAAGGTTAAAATTCTGAACGCGGCCTACCTCAACTCGGCCAACGAGCTGCGGGTGGACTTCGAGAAAAACGCTTTGGTGCAGGTGCAGCCCCGCAAGCTATTGGGTACGCGCCTCGACTACGCTCTTAATAAAGATATTACACTGGGCGGTACGGCCATGCACATCCTGGAAAACCAGGCGCCGGGCATCAACCGCGTGGCCATCGGCGACGAGCCCGCCAACAATACAATTTTGGGGGCCGACATCAGCCTGCGCAAAGACAGCCGGGTGCTCACCAAGCTCGTGGACCGCCTGCCGTTCCTGGCCACCAAGGAAGTTTCGACGGTAGCCTTCACCGGTGAAGTGGCCAAACTCATTGCAGGGCAGTCGCAGCTGGGCCGGGGCGAAAACGGCGTAAGCTACCTCGACGACTTTGAGAACGCACGCACGCCCTACACGCTGGGCGGGCTGGCGGCCATTCCGGCCTGGCGGCTGGCGTCCACGCCTGCCCCCATCGCGGGCAGCAACATCGACAACCTCATCAATGGCTACCGCCGTGCCAAGCTAGCCTGGTACACCGTCGACCAGACCTACTACACCGGCGGCCCCAGTGTGCCGGCCGGCATTGCGGCTAGTACGCTGAGCAACAACTACACGCGCGGCATCCCGCGCAACGAGATTTTCCCGAATAAAGACCTGGGCGCCACCGGCAATGGCTACGAGTACACCTTCGACATGGCATATTTCCCCGGCGAGCGGGGGCCGTACAACTACAACCCAGCCGTCGATACCGATGGCCGCCACTTTACGCAAGCTGCCGGCTTACCAGAAAGTAAGTTTGGCGGTATTTCGCGGGCCATCACGTTCGACACGGACTTTGACAATGCCAACGTCGAGTACTTGGAATTTTGGCTGCTCGACCCCTTCCTGCCCGGCACGAATGGCTTAGTTGATGGCCGCCAGGGCACAAATGACACCGACCCGCGCAACGCGCCTACTAACAATACCACGGGCGGCGACCTTTTCATCAACCTCGGCAACGTGAGCGAGGACGTGCTGCGCGACCAAAACCAGCACGAGTTTGAGAATGGCCTACCCGTACCCGGCGGAGCCAACAATACGACGCCCACAGTGTGGGGCAACGTCACGACCGAGCAGTTTCTGACTGATGCGTTTAATGCTACGGCCGGCGCCCGCGCCAGCCAGGATATCGGCCTCGATGGCCTGAATGACGTCGCCGAGCAAGCTAAATTCAACAGTGCCCTCCCCGACCCCTCGGGCGACAACTTCCTGCACCACCTCGACCCGACCTACGACCAGAACAACACCCAGATTCTGGGCCGCTACAAGAACTACGACAACTACGAGGGCAACTCACCCGAAAACTCGCAGCTCAGCTCCACGGCCTACCCCGATAAGGAAGACCTGAACCGCGATAACGTGGTGCAAAACACGGAGCAGTATTACGAATACCCCATTCACCTGGCGCCGGGCCAGCTGCAAGTAGGCCAGAACTACATCATCGACAAGGTAAACGCCATTCCGCCGAATGGCACCGCCGCCGATGCCGTAACGTGGTACCAGTTCCGCATTCCCATTCGCGAGTATCAGCGCATTGAAGGCAATGGCAACCAGGACTTTGGCTTTAAAAACATCCGCTTTATGCGCATGTACATGTCGAACTGGCGGCAGCCGGTGGTGCTGCGCATGGTGCAGCCGCAGTTTGTGGCCAACCAGTGGCGCCGCTACCTCAGCCGCATCGTGGACCCGAACGCGCAGCCGGGGGTAGGGATTGCGACTGATGCCGACGCCTTTAGCATTTCGACGGTGAGCGTGGAGGAAAACGGCATTTCGTCCGCGGCCCTCACCGGTGCCATTCCGTACGTGACGCCGCCCAATATCACCCGCGACGTGGAGTATGGCTCGACGGCCGTTTCGCGGCAGCAAAACGAGCAGAGCTTGCGGCTGAGCGTTACGAACCTACGCGATGGCTACGCTAAAGCGGCTTATAAAAACCTCTCGACCAACCTACTGCGCTACAAGCGTCTGCGCATGTACTTGCACGGCGACTCGCAGGACCCCAACCTGCGCGACGGCGACGTGCGGGCCTTCGTGCGCATCGGCACCGACTATAGCCAGAACTACTACGAGTACTCGCTACCGCTGACTATTACCAAAGCCGGCGCTACTGACCAGAGCCAAATTTGGCCCGAAGTCAACAACATCGACCTGACGCTCCAAGATTTTATCGACGCCAAAGCGGCCCGCAACCTGGACATCACCAACGGCGTGCCGGGCGTCAGCTACGTGCTGCCCTACACGTATAAAAAGCCGCTGCCCAATGGCGGTGTGGTCGTGATTATCGGCAACCCCGACCTCTCGCAGGTGCAGGGCTGCATGATTGGTATCCTGAACCCGGCCACTGCCCCGCTTGATGCCGGCGACAAGTCGGTGAACCTGTGGGCCGATGAGTTCCGGGTATTCGATTTCGACAACCAAGGTGGCTGGGCCGCCAACGCCCGCCTAAACGTGAAGCTGGCCGACCTGGCTAACATCACGGCTACGGGCTCCTTCATCGGGGTAGGCTTTGGGGGCTTGCAGGACAAAGCCCAGCAGCGCTCGACCGCCGACGTACTGCGCGGTGACCTGAACGCCACCGTAGCCGCCGAAAAATTCCTACCCTCCCAGTTGCACCTCAAGGTGCCGGTGCTGGTGCAGGTGGGCCGCCAAACCATTACGCCGCAGTACGACCCCCTCGACCCCGATACCAAGCTTGACCAAAGCGTGCAGAAGTTTAAGGATGCTGGCTCGGCCGCGGCCTACCGCGACTTGGTGGTGGACCGCACTACCACGCGCAGCATCTCGCTGCTGAACGTGCGCAAGGAGCGCAGCCCCACCCAAACCAAGCAGCACCCCTGGGATATTGAGAACGTGGCCGTGAGCTACGCCATTACCGAGCGCAAGCACACCGACATCAACACGGCCAGCGACTACACGCGCTCGTTTACGGCGGCCCTGGCCTACGTGTACCAAACCACGCCGCGCAACTTCACGCCGTTTGCCAACTTCAAGGCGTTGGACAATCCCTACCTCAAGATTTTCAAGGAGGTAAACTTCACGCCGCTGCCCTCGCGTTTCTCGTTCCGCACTGACCTGGACCGGCGCTACAACGAGCGGTTTTTGCAGCGTGTAACCGAGCCCGGCACCCTACCCACCACCGCTGGCATCGACGGCGTGTATTATAAATCCTTCTACATCAACCGGATTTACGACCTGAAGTGGGACCTCACCAAGGCACTCATCTTCGACTACACCGCCACCAACCGCGGCGTGATTGACGAGGGGGTAGGCCGCAGCATCGGCGACAGTCCCGACGCCCAGCTTAATCAAAAGCTGCTGCGCGACAACCTAATGCGCGGCGGCCGTACCACCAACTTCAACCAAACGGCGGCCATCACCTACCGCCTACCCCTCGATAAATTCCCGCTCACCGACTGGCTTTCGGCCGATGCGCGCTACTCGGCGCACTACTCCTGGCAGGCGGCTTCAACGGCCTTGCGGGCTACTTCTAACACCCCGCGCCTGCTAGCCGATGGCACGGTAGACCCCACCGATACTACCACGTACCGCCTCAACTTGGGCAATACGATTCAGAACAACGCCGAACTGAGCGCCAATGGCAAAATTGACTTGGTAAAGCTTTATAATAAGGTCAAGTTCTTAAATATCATCAATAACGCGCCGCCACCCGTAGTAACCCGGCGGCCAGCGCTCGACCCCAATAACCCGAACCCTACCCCCAACTTGCCGCCGCGGCCTACTGCTCCTGACACGGCACGCAAAGACCCCTTGCGCTTCGTAAAGTCTGTCCTCCGGGCCGTGATGACGGCACGCAGCATCAACTTCACTTATGCCCGCTCGAATGGCACGTTGCTACCTGGCTACTTGCCCACCACCCAGTTCTTTGGCTTGCAGCGCGGGTCGCTGGCACCGGGTGTGCCATTTATTTTGGGCCAGCAGTATTCTACCGATGAGCTCTATAACCTGGCTAACTCGCGCGGCTGGTACACCGACCAAAGCCAGTACCTAAATACGCCGCTCTCCAATATTCTGACCGAAAACCTCACGGCCCGCACCACACTGGAGCCGTTCCGGGGCTTCAATGTGCAGCTCGATTTACGGCGGCAGTTGGTGCGCAACAATGAGGCCTATTACCGCCGTGGCATTGACACGCTGACCGCTGCCTACCAGCAGCTCGGCACTCTTACCCCCTTCGCCGATGGCCGCCTCGCGCCCTTGCAGGCGCTGGGCACGGGCTCGTTCAGCGTGAGCACCATCACGATTCAGACGCTTTTTGGCGACCTGAGTGCCAACGGCGAGATGAGTAAGGCTTTCAACCGCTTTGTGCAAAACCGGCAGTACGTGCAGCAAAAGCTGCAACAGGCCAACCCATTTACGACCCTCACCGATGCCAACGGCACGACCCGCACGGTGCAGGGCCTATACAGCTACAACTCGCAGGAAGTACTTATCCAAAGCTTCCTCGATGCGTACCACGGCAAGTCGTCGGCGGGCTACGAGCCCGAGAAGTTTAATCCCTTTAAGGAATTCCCGCTGCCCAACTGGCGCCTCGATTACAACGGCTTTGCCGACTTGCCGGGTGTGCGCAACATCTTCCGCTCGTTCACACTCAACCACGCCTACTCGTCCATCTACAACCTGGGCGGCTACACCACCACCACGCAGTACCCGAGCGCGCCCGATTTCTTCAATGGCACCACGCCCGCGGCCGTTCCCTACGCCCTCAATTCGACGGGCCAGTACGTGCCGTATTATGTGATTGGGCAGATTAGCCTCATCGAAAGCCTGGCCCCGCTCATTGGCGTTAACTTCCAGACGGTGAACAGCGTGACGGGCCGCATCCAGTACAACTCGAGCCGCGCCCTGGCCCTGAACACCACCAACGCCCAGGTAACCGAACTGCACACCACCGAGCTCATTATTGGCCTGGGCTACGCGGCCACTGGCTTCAAACTGCCCTTCCGGGTGGGCGGCGAGCAGCGCACGCTCAAGAACAACCTCACGGCCCGCCTCGACATGAGCATCCGCGATAACAGCACCATTCAGCGCAGTATCATCAACTCGATTGACCCCATTCCGGCGGTGCCCGGCACCCCCACCAACCCCGCCGGCACGCCGGCCGTGGTGGGCGACCCCGGCGTGGCCAGCAGCCAGATTACCAACGGCTCGCTGCAAGTGCAGCTACGCCCCACCATCGACTACCTGCTCAACGCGCGGCTGAACTTGCAGTTCTACTTCACCCAAACCATTACCCAGCCCCGCGTGAGCAACGCCTTCCGCAATGCTACCACCGAAGGCGGCCTGCAATTGCGCTACAGCTTGCAATAAGGGGTAGGGTGCGGGAGGAAGCCCCGCCCCCTACGTACTTTTGCCTCACGCACGCATTTGCTTTCTCACTACCTCATTCCTTGCCCAATGAATCTTCCAGCTAACCTGCACTACACCAAAGACCACGAATGGATTAGCGTGGACGGCGATACGGCCACCATCGGCATCACCGACCACGCGCAGCGCGAGCTGGGCGACATTGTGTATGTGGATATTGATACCCTTGATAAAGACATTGCGCAGCACGACGTATTTGGCACGGTAGAGGCCGTGAAGACGGTTTCGGACCTGTTCAGCCCCATCAGCGGCACGGTGCTGGAAGTGAATGCCAAGCTCGCCGACGCCCCCGAAACTGTGAACTCGGACCCCTACGGCGACGGCTGGATTGTGAAAATGTCGGTGAAAGACGCCAGCGAGCTCGCCGACCTGCTCACCGCCGAAACCTACGGCGAGCTTATTGGCGCCTAATTCGACCCTTACCCCCTTGCTTTTTCTGAGCGCCATGCCTTGAACCATTATCCGTTCGGCGTGGCGCTCTTTTGTGTCCTACCCCCCTTTTTACGCTGATGACCCCACTGCCAACTCGCAAGCCGTACGCGGCCCTACCCCTGCTTTGGGTGGTGGTGATGCTGGTGCTCACCCTTACGCCGGCCCAAGAAATGCCCCGCACGCCCGAGTGGGAATTGCTGTCGTTCGACACGGCGGCGCACGCCGGGGTGTTTGCCGTGCTGGCTGCGCTGAGTTGGTTTTCGCTGCGGCGGCAGGGGCGTTGGCCCGTGTTGGCGCGCTACGCAGCGGCCCCGGTACTGCTGAGCTGCGTGCTGTTTGGCGCCCTCATCGAGGTACTGCAATACGTGATGAACGTCGGCCGCCACGCCGAATGGTCAGACCTGCTTGGCGATAGCCTGGGGGCGGCGCTGGCCCTGCTGCTTGTGAGCGGCGGCTGGCGCTGGTGGCACCGAAGCCGCTTGGCCGCGCCGCTACTTGTGCTGCTACTCTTGGGTAGCAGCCTTTTTTTTGCCCATACGGGCCGGGCGCAGGGCGTGGAGTTGGTTCGCGCCCGCCGCACCATTGAAGCACTAGCTGCCCCCAATATGCATGGGCGCGGCTACGTGCAGCAGGGTGAGCACCGCGCTGCCGCCTACCTGCGTGGCCGACTGCGCCAACTAGGCTTGCAGCCGTTGGCGCCGGATTTTACCCAGCCATTTACGTTGGATGTGAACACGTTTCCGGGTAAACTAAAACTTGAGGTCAGTGACAAGCCGCTATTCCAACCGGGCCAACCTACTTTGCAACCTGGCCGCGATTATATCGCAGCGCCTAACTCTGCTGCTACCCGTGCCACTTTTGCCAAGCCCTTACAGCTCGATTCGCTCCTTTTTTCGAACGCTGATACGGCCCAAATTTGGCTGCGTCGCGAGGTCAAATTTCACACATTGCTGCTTACCGGCAAGCAACAGGCGCGCTTGAGCACCTTGCCCATAGCACTGCAACAACACCTGGATTCTGCTTTCGCCTGGGTTACCCTCGTACCTAAGCTTACGGCCTCGCTGGCGGCCACCCAAGCCTACCAGCCTCGCCTGGAGGTTTTGGCGGCGCGCTGGCACAATGGACGCTTGGTTCACATGCGGGTCGATGCGGACCTCAAACGCGCCTACCCTACCCAAAACCTGGCAGCCATAGTGCGGGGCAGCGCGCAGCCCGATAGCTTCTTGGTAGTGTCGGCGCACTACGACCACCTCGGCATGATGGGCAAGAACGTCTATTTTCCCGGTGCCAACGACAATGCCAGCGGCGTAGCGCTGCTGCTAGAACTGGCCGCCTACTACGCCTGCCCCGAAAACCGGCCGGCCTGCTCGGTCGTGTTTCTGCTATTTGGGGCCGAAGAAGCGGGGCTGGTGGGCTCCACCTACTTTGTGCAACACCCGCTGGTACCGCTTTCCAACATAAAGTTCTTGGTCAACCTCGACCTACTCGGCACTGGCGAGGAAGGCGCTACTGTTGTCAACGGCCGGCTACTGCCGACCGCCTTTCAGCGCCTCACCGCTCTCAACGACGCCCACCGTTACCTACCCCGCCTCACGGCGCGGGGCGCGGCCGCCAACTCCGACCACTATCCTTTCTCGCAGGTGGGTGTGCCAGCTTTTTTCTTGTACACCCGCGGCGGCAGTTTGGCCTATCACGATATCAATGACCGGCCGGCGGCGTTGTCGCTGGCCGGTTTTGCGGGGGCTTATGGATTGGTGCGCGATTTTCTGAATGCCTCGGGGGCGCGGCCGTAGCCTTGCTGCTTTTCCCTACCCCCTGGCCCAATAAAAAGCCCCGACCGATAACCGGCCGGGGCTCACCCTTCACTAGTAATACGACTTAGCTAATAATTAATCTCCTACATCAAACACTGGGATAGATAAAATAGCTTAACATAGCATAATATAACATAAAATAATTTCTTATAACTATAAATAGCACTTACTTAACGCGTAATTATAAAAGTCACTAGGATAGTTATAGTAGCACCTTACCCGTTAGCTTTCAGCGAATTCAGAATCTTTTTAGCCAACGGCTCCCACTCCGGCTTCTGGCGGTCGGCGCAGTTGAAGGTGCAGATGAGCAGCTTACCCTGCACGTCGGTGAAGAACACCAGCGTGTAGACTTCGTGACCCATTTCGGGCTTCATATATTCCAAAAATCCTACTTTGCGGCCGCCTACTTCTTTCACGCCTTCGCCAAACCAGGTGGTCTTTTGATATTGCTTGTGGTAGGTTTTGGCAAACGTGGTTTCGTATACCGGTATCATGTCTTGGTCAGCCTCGTTGTCCGAGTAGTTGAAGGACAAGCTCACCAAGTTGTTATTGGTGAATACGACGCTGGGGCGGCTGCTGGCGTGGGCGTACGTAAAGTCCATCTGCTGCTCAGTCATTACCTCGAAGCCTTTGGGAATCAGCACTTCGACGCGCTCGCTTAGCACCCGCTTCTTTATCAACTCTATTTCGGAAGCAGGACGAGCTGCCATCAGCATGCTCGTACAAGAAGTAAGAACAAGGAGTACAAGTGCTTTCATGATATAAGGTTTAATAAATGGATGATTAATCGCTACTACCTCGTTTGTGGAATCTAAGTTACACATAAAATGCAAGTTGAGTTCTTTTGTGAATCATGCGCCAAAGTAGGCTGATACCAACTAAGCTACATACAGTAGACTATGTATAACTTGCTGCAAAACAAGTTTTTGACTAGTTAATTTTAAAGAAAAGGCTATTGTTTAAATTAGGTAAACCCAACATTAAACAAGCTTAATTTTCTTTAAAAATTATAACTTAAAACCAGAAAGGTGCAGAGCTTTTTTTGCCTCACTTACGTCACCACTGAAAAAGCGGGCCGGTTATAAGATGTTGTTGAGCTGTTCCTTTATTTTCTCCAGCTCTTCCTTCATGCCTACCACCAAGTGTTGCACAGTAGCGTCGTTGGCCTTCGAACCGATGGTATTGATTTCGCGGCCGATTTCTTGGGCCAGGAAGCCCAGCTTTTTACCTACGGCCTCATCTGGCTGCTGGATTGCTAACTCGAAATAATTCAAGTGGGCGGCTAAGCGCACCTTTTCTTCGGCGATGTCCAGCTTCTCGATGTAATACAGTACTTCCTGTTCGAAGCGGGTAGCGTTGAACTGCTCGTGTTGAGTAAGCTCGGCGAGGTGGGTCGCTAGGCGCTGCCGCACATGCAGGATGCGCTGCGGGTCGTGCAGCTCGATGGCGGCGAGCTGCTGCCGGATGGTTGCGATATAGCCTAGTATCTCCTGCTCAAGGGTTTGGCCTTCGTCGTGGCGAAACTGCTGCATGGCGGCCAGGGCTTCGATAAGCAGCGGCTGCAACTCGGCCCAGGTGGGCTCGTCGGCGGCTGGCTCGGCCTGGGCGGCCTCGAAGGCCGTAGGAATAACGCCGGGTAGGCGCAGGGCGGCGAGCAGGGTTTCTTCGCTAGCCACCACGCCCAAGCTTTGGGCCACGGCTTGCAGCTCGTGGAAAGCGGCTACCAGCACCTCTCGGTTGAGGACGGGGGCCGTGGTAGCAGCCGCCGTGGCGGGCCGGGTGAAATCGAAGTTAAAATTGACCTTGCCGCGCAGCAGGGCTTTGGTGATTTGCTGGCGAATTTCTAGTTCGTGAGGTTGTAGAAAACGCGGTAGGCGCAGCGTTAGGTCGAGGGTTTTGGAATTGAGCGAGCGCAGCTCTGCGGTAGCGGTGTAGCGTTCGGTTTCGCGGTGGGCCTGGCCAAAGCCGGTCATGGATAACAACATACTAGAAAGCGGAAGGCCGGGCGATTAGAGTGAGACAAAGGAATGCAGGTACGAGCGGCGGGCGGAGCTTCTTAGCCCAGCACGTGTGGCTACTCGTTGAACCCCAGGTTTTACCCTGTGTAAAGCGGGGCAGTTGTACCGGCCGGCTGCCAGTGCAACTGTTGCTGTAAGCAGTGGGGGTAGGGATTTGTTGGGGTAGTGCTCGCCCATTGGCTACCCAATTGCCGTGCGCAAAGCAGCGCATCCTTGCGCGGTGCGCGGTGAGAATCAACTTATAAGCAGGCCTAACGGCGGCAATATTGCCGCCGACGCTGGGCCAAAAAAGCTGGGGTAGCCCCTACCCCACCACACCTGCGCAAGGCAGACAAGTTACCTCAGTGTTATGCAGCAGGCTTATTATCAACAATTTGATAAACACTCGCTGCATTTATGCGGCGAGTACTTGGGGGAACTTTGCGTTCGCATTGGCCTAACCCCCTTTTTATGCGCACTCTTACTTTAGGCCAGCCCGCATTGCGGCTGGTTGCGTTATTCTTCCTGTTGCTGCTGGCCCGTATAGGGTCGGCGCAGGTCACCACTTCCGCGATAAGCGGCAAGGTGGTTTCTGATAAAAACGAAGAGCTGATTGGCGTGACGGTGGTCGCTACCAACCTGCCCACTGGCACCAAGCGCGGCACGGGCACCGAGCCCGACGGCCGCTTCAGCATCCCGAACCTGGCCCCCGGCGGGCCTTACGAGGTAACCGTAACCTACGTAGGCTTTAAGCCCCAAACGGTCAGCAATGTATTCCTGACGCTGGGCAACACGACCCGCCTCAACTTTACGCTGGCGGCGGAGGCCCAGGCGCTAAACGAAGTAGTGATAACTGGCAATACCCAAGCTACCAAAACCGGCGCCGGCACCAACGTGGGCCGCGAGGCTTTGCAACAGCTGCCTACCATCACGCGCAGCATCCAGGACTTTACGCGCCTCGACCCGCGCAACTCGAACAACTCGTTTGCGGGCACGTCGTTCCGCTACAACAACATCACCCTCGATGGCGCCGTGAACAACGACGCCATTGGTTTTTCGCCCTCGCTGGGTGGCACCAGCGGCACCAGCGGCCTCCCCGGCTCGTCGGCCCGCGCCAACCCGATTTCGCTCGACGCCATTCAGGAGATTCAGGCGCAGGTAGCGCCATTTGATGTGACGCTGGGCAACTTCACCGGGGGCTCGATTAACGCCGTGACGCGCTCGGGCACTAACGACTTTCACGGCTCGGTGTACGGCTTTGGCCGCACCCAAGGCATTACGGGCAAAAGCATCGACGGCACCGAATCTAAAATCGGCACCAGCTACCACGACTACCAGACGGGCTTCCGCCTGGGCGGGCCAATTGTGCAGAACAAGCTGTTTTTCTTCGTAAACGCCGAGCTGGCTCGCCGCCAAGAGCCGCAGTTTTACGGCGCGGGCACGCTGGGCTCGCCGGTGTCTACGGACCTGGCCCAGCTCATTGCCCAGAAGCTGCAAACCACCTACGGCTACGATGTGGGTGCCTACGGCGACTATAACATTCACGCCAATAGCGACAAATTGTTTGGCCGCATCGACTTCAACCTCGACGACAAAACCAGCATTGCCCTCCGCCACAACTACGTGAAGTCGGACGCCACCAACCTGGAGCGCTCTAGCAGCTTGTTTAAGTTTGGCTCGCAAGACTTCAACCAGAACAACCTGCAAAACTCGACAGTGCTGGAAGTGAAGTCGAACTTCACCAACAAGCTGGCCAACAACCTGATTCTGGGCTACACCAACATCCACGACTACCGCTCGCTGCTGGGCGGCCAGAGCAGCCTGTTTCCGGCGGTGCAGATTAACAACGTGGGCCCCGCGGCCGGCAACCCTGCTAGCCCCACCACCTACTACGCCGGCTCGAACCAGATATTGCTGGGCTCGGACCGCGAGGCGAGCATCTTCAATACCCGCACCAAGACGTTCGAGATTACTGACAACGTAACCTACTTTGCCGGCAACCACACCCTGACCTTGGGCACGCACAACGAGCTGTATAAGATTGACTACGGCTTTATTAACTCCTGGAACGGCCGCATTGAGTACAACAACGTGGCGCAGTTCTTGGCCGACCAGCCGAACCGCATCCGGGGTACTTCTAACATCAGCGACAACAGCTACGACTACAACTACAATAATCCGTCGGCCTCGTTCAATATCAACCTCTACTCGGCGTACTTGCAGGACCAATGGTCGATAGGCGACCGCCTGAAAATCACGCCCGGTATTCGCTTCGACCTCACGTCCCTACCCACCGCGCCGGTGCTGAACTCGGCCCTGGTGAACAACCCGCAGAACGACGCCCGCACCCTAAACCAGACTTATCAGCACGTGGCCTGGTCGGGCTTCAACAACGAGCTGTTTGGCAAGGTGCAATTCTCGCCGCGCCTGGGCTTCAACTGGGATGTGCTCGGCGACCAGCGCGTGGTGGTACGCGGCGGCTCGGGCTTGTTTACGGGTCGCATCCCGTTTGCCTGGCTGGGCTACGCCTTCTACAACAACGGCGTGAATTACAGTTCGGTGGATTATAACAACATCCAGCCCAGCGCTGGCTCTACTACGGGGCCCCAGATTTTACTGAGCCAGACCCCGAACCAGATTTACCAAAATGCGGCTCAGAAACTGCCTAACGTAGTGCAGAACACGACCGAGGTTAACCTCATCGACCCCAACTTCAAGATGCCCCAGGTGTGGCGCTCGTCGCTGGCCTTCGACTTTAAGCTGCCCAGCGGCTTCCGGGCTTCGGTAGAGGGCTTGTACACGAAAGTGATTCAGGATGTGCAGTTTGAGAATATCAACCTGACCGACAACGTAACGTACTTCACTCAAGGCCCAACCCAGACGCCGCGCTACTCGGCCCCAACGGGCGGCAACGCCAAGGTGAACACGGCTTTCTCGAACGCCTTCTTGCTGACCAACACCAACCAGGGCTACCGCTACCAGCTCACGGGCTCGCTGGGCAAGGGCTTCGGCAACTTCCTCGACCTAACGGCTGCCTACACCTACGGCCAGAGCAAGGACATCAGCAACGGTATCCGCAACTCGTTTCAGAGCAACTGGGAGCTGAACCCGGCCCAGAACGTGAACAACCCCGGCCTGGCGTATTCCAACTTTGACCTGCGCCACCGGGTAGTAGCCTCGATTAACTTCCACAAGAACTTCGCTCAGCGCTTCACAGGCTACTTCACCTCGGTGCTGACCTACGCCAGCGGCTCGCCCTACACCTGGGTGTATAACAACAACTTCTTCGGCAACGGCCAGCAGGCGGTATCGCAGGCCTACATTCCGGCCAATGCCGCCGACATCACGCTGGTATCGCGCGGTGCTTCGCCCGTCACCACGGCCAACCCCAACGGCTACGGCCTCGATGCCAGCGGCACCCAGTACGCCGCCCTCAGCAGCTTCGTTGATGGCGACAGCTACCTCAAAAACCGCCGCGGCCAGTATGCCGAGCGCAACGCCGCCCGCACCCCTTGGAACAACCAGGCCGACGTGCGCTTCATGATTGAGGCCAAGCTCGGCAACCTCACCCCCAACGAGGCGGGGGTAGTGAGCGGCGGCCACGCCATCCAGATTTCGTTCGACATCCAGAACGTGGGCAACTTCCTCAACAACAAGTGGGGCCGCCAGTACTTCGTGCCCAACACCTTCAACTCGACGCTGGGCACCGGCCTCTCGCAGGTGGCCTTTGCCGACGCGGCGGGCAACATCTCGTCCACGTACAGCGCTACCCAATTCAACCGGCCGGCCTTCACCTTCAGCTCGCCGGCTACCTATTCTATCGACCAGCTGGCCTCGCGCTGGCAGGGGCAGTTGGGCGTGCGCTACCTGTTTTAGTAGGTAGCAACCCGTTGCTTGTAGAAAGCCTACCCCACCTGGGGTAGGCTTTTTTGTGAGGTAGGGTGGCCGCGCCGGGCGTTACTTTGCCTGGCCAATCGCTCCCTACCCCCTTGAAAATCCTGCATCTACCCAAGTGGTACCCGCACCGCTACGACGACCAGGACGGCGACTTTGTGGCGCGGCACGTGGCGGCCATTGCGGCGCACGGGGGGGTAGGCGGCGGGCCGGTGCAGTCGGCCGTGGTGTTTGCCACCGTGGCGCGCGGGCCGCTGCCCACGCTCATCGAGGCCGAGGTTGACCTGAGCGGGCCGGTACCTACCTGGCGTTACTACTACCGCGCCCGGCCCACCGGCCTACCCCCCCTCGACAAGCTGCTGAAGCTGGGCTTGTGGCTGGTGTGCCAGCAGCGCGGGCGGCGCGCCGTGCGCCAGCACTGGGGCGGCGCGCCGCCCAGCCTAGTGCATGCCCACGTGCTGGTGCGGCCCGCCGTGGTGGCGTGGTGGCTGCGCCGGCGCCACGGCACGCCCTACGTGCTCACCGAGCACCAAACCGCCCTGTTGCCTGCCAATGCGGGGCGGCTAAGCTGGTGGCGGCGGGCACTCGTGGGCTACTTGGTGCGGCAAGCCGCCGCCAGCACGCCGGTATCGGCTGACCTGCGGCGGGCGCTGGCGGCGCTGGGCGGCACCAACCCGCACACCACCGTAGTACCGAACGTGGTCGATACCGAGCTTTTTTACCCCTCCCCTACCCCCCTGGCGCGGCGCGGGCTGCTGCACGTGGCCGCCTTCAACGAGCAGGCCAAAAACCTGAGCGGTTTGCTGCGCACTGTGGCTCGGCTGCGCCGGGCGCAGCCGCCGCTACCGGGCTTGCATCTGCGCATTGCCGGCTACGGGCCAGCCGAGGCAGCGATGCGCCAACTGGCCACCGAACTAGGGCTGCTGGCCGATGGCACGGTGGAATTTTTGGGCAAGTTGGCGCCGGCCCAAGTGGCAGCCGAAATGCGCCAAGCCACCGCCTTTGTGCTGTTTTCTACCTATGAAAACCTGCCTTGCGTGCTCATCGAGGCGCAGGCGAGCGGGCTGCCGGCCGTGGCTACCCGCGTGGGCGGCGTGCCCGAGCTGCTCCCTACCCCCGACCTCGGCCTGCTGGTGCCCCCGGCCGATGAGGCGGCGCTGGGCGCGGCTATTGCGGCGGTGCTCACGGCCCCGGCGGGGCGTTTTGCGGTGGGCCAGCTGCGGGCACGAGCGGTAGCTTTGTTCAGCTACCCGGCGGTGGGGCGGGCCTTCGGCGCGGTCTATGCCCGTATTTTGGGGCAATGAAAGTTCTCCGCTCGCTCCTTGAGTTTGCCGTGGCGCTGGTGGTAGCGCTGGGGCTGGCGCGCTGGGTGCTCAGTTTTTTTAGTAAGAAAACCACCGTTTACCGCCCTACCCCCACTCGCCAGGCGGCGCTGCTGGCGTGGCCGCTGCTGGCGGTGGGCGCCGGCCTGGCCGCCGCCGGACCGGGCATCGTGGCGCCCACTAGTGCCGAGCGCTGGCTAGGCTGGGGCTTGCTGGGGGCGGTGCTGGCGCTGGCCGCCCCGGCGCTGGTGTTGCACTTGCGCTACTACACCCTCAACGCGGCCACTACCCTATTTTTTGACCCGCTCGAAGGCCGCCTGCAAGTGGCCCTCGACGAGGTGCTGGCCTACGACCCCGCCCGCCAAGGCTGGCCGGGCCCCGCGCCCGTCGAGTGGCACCGCTGCCGCTGGCCCGGCGTGTTTTGGCGGCGCTACGAGTACTTGCGCCTCCCCTTGCCGCAGGGCGACATCATCCTCACCTCGCTGGTGCTGGCCGATATGGCGCCGCTGGTGCGCTACCTACGCTACTTCGGCGTGGCGGTGGTGGAGCGCCGCCGCGGCTGGGCGTGGGCTTAGTTAATGGTTGATTTTTTAAGGGTTGATATCATCCTGCTTAATCGAGCGACATTAACCCTTGCCCCTTGACTCATTAACCATTAATTAAACCTGCCCGACCTTTGCCGCATGGCTGATACTTCTGTTGCTACTGCCCCGCTGCTGCATTTTCTGGACCAAGGCGACCCGACGGCGCGGCCGCTCGTCATTTTGCACGGGCTTTTTGGGACGCTCGATAACTGGCAAACGCTGGCCCGCCGCTGGGCCGACGAGGCCGGCTTGCGCGTGATAAGTGTGGATTTGCGTAACCACGGGCGCTCGTTTCACTCGCCCGCCCACAGCTACGCCCTCATGGCGCAGGATGTGCTGGCCTTGTTCGACCACTTGGCCCTCGACCCTACCCGCCTCACCCTCATGGGCCACAGCATGGGCGGCAAAGTGAGCATGCAGCTCGCCCTCACGCACCCCGCGCGCTTGGCCCAGCTCATTGTGGTTGATATCGCACCGCGTTTTTCTAACATGGAGCACCAGGACGATATTGTGGCCGGCCTGCAAGCCGTGGACCTTACCACCATTCAGAACCGCCAGCAGGCCGAAGCGGCGCTGGCCCAGCACATTCCGCAGCTGGGCGTGCGGCAGTTTTTGCTCAAAAACCTGTATCGCCGCGAGGATAACTCCTTCGCCTGGCGCATCAATTTGCCGGTGCTGACCGCCAACCTGGCCTTGGTGGGCGAGAAAATAGGAGCGGCCCAGCCGTTTCATAAGCCCACGCTGTTTATCCGGGGCGGCAAATCGGACTACATCACCGCCGACGATAAGCTGCACGGCATTCCGGCCTTGTTTCCCAACTCGCAGGTAGCCACCGTGCCCGACGCCGGCCACTGGGTACACGCCGAAAAGCCCGACGAGATTTTTGGGCTGGTGCAAAACTTCGTGGGCCAGCTCTGATGCTAGCGGCGGCTGGGGCCTTTCTGGCTGCCTGGGGCCGCACACTGCCGGGACGGTGGCGCGGCCTAGTCGTGCCCTACCTGCGGGCGCTGGCCGTTTTTATGGTCGGCTACGCGGGGGCCACGGCGCTTTTCCAGCCTTGGGCGCTGGGCAGGTGGTGGCAAATTGGGGCGTCGGCCGCGGGCGGGCTGGCCGCGTGCTGGTGGCTGTGGCGGCCCTGGGCCCTGCTAGCCACCAATTCGCGGGGCGAGTCTCGGCGGGTGCCCCTCTTATTCTGCTGGATAGTATTGGCGCTAGCGGGCTGGGCCACCCGCGACTACCTGCGCTACCGCTTGGGCGAGATGCGCAACCTGCGCGGCGCGCAGGAGCTAGCCCAGCCTGGCAATGCCATATTTTTTCGGCTGCGCGGGCCTTTTTACATCGACCAGCCGCACCTAGGGCGCTACGCCGCTCTGCACGCCAACCGGCAAAAGGGGGGTAGGGTAGACTACTTTGCCACCTGCGACTACGCCTGTCCGCTCTTGGTGGCCGCGGCCGATACCAGCGTTTTTCGCCTGACGCCCCCCGGCTGGCTCAGCTACTCTTACCGAGCCGACCTGGGCACCGACCTGCCACCCGGCGAGCGCAGCTGGCGCTACCAAAACTTCGTGGCGCGCACCAATGCCCGGTTCGACTCCCTGCACCTGGCCGATTTCGCGTACTTGCTGCGGGTCGAAAACGCGTCTCCCGGCCAGTACCGAGCCGTGCGCGCTAGCCACTTGGCCCCGTATTATGGCTCGCCGCTGCTGCTGGCGCCCGTGCGCGCTTCCTTTGCCCTGCGTGGCGGCCGCACGCTGCACCGCGGGCTGTGGGCGCTGGGGGCGGGTAGCGCGTTCGTTATTTTTTTACTGCTGATTATGCCTTTACGCCCAGCCGCGGAAGCGGGCTACTAGCCAGCCTTTTCTTGCTCATTCCTAAGTAGTTATTCCTTGCTTTACCTTATTCCTACCCCCCTAGCCGACGGCACCGCGCCGCACGTGCTGCCGCCGCAGGTGGTGGCGGCCGTGGCCCGGCTGCCTTACTTTCTGGTCGAAAACCTGCGCACAGCCCGCCGCTTTGTGAAGGAGGTAGCGCCGCACCGCGTCATCGAAGAAATTCGGTTTGTGCTCATTGATAAAGACAGCACGCCGGCCCAGGTGAAGGCCGCGCTGGAGCCGCTGCTGAAGGAAAAAATCGAGGCCGGCGTGCTTTCCGAGGCGGGCTGCCCCGGCATTGCCGACCCCGGCGCGGCCTTGGCTCAGGAGGCCCACCGACTGGGGCTGCCGGTGCAGCCGCTGGTGGGGCCGTCATCGATTTTGCTGGCGCTCATGGGCTCGGGGCTCAATGGGCAGCGGTTTGCGTTTCACGGGTATTTGCCCATCGAGAAAGCGGCCCGCATCGCAGCCATTAAGGCCTTGGAGAAGGAAAGCACGCAGCGCGACCAATCGCAGCTGTGCATTGAAACGCCCTACCGCAACGACCAATTGCTGGCCGACTTGCTGCTGCACTTGGCGCCCGCCACCCGCCTCTGCGTGGCCGCCGACCTTACCGCCCCCACTGAATACCTACGCACCCTAACCGTGGCCGACTGGCGCCGCCAGCCCGAGCTGCCCAAGCTGCACAAGCGCCCCGCCGTGTTTGCCTGGGGCAAGTAAGCGTAGGGACTCGTTGCTAACCAGCCGCTTCCCTACCCCCTACTCCCGGCGTTAGCTGCACGCTGAATACCGTGCGCCCACTGCTTTCGGTGGCGAGCCGAAAGGCAAAGCCGTGGGCCAGCAAAATATCGCGCACCAGCACCAACCCAATACCTTGCCCGCCGGGTTTGGTACTGAAAAACGGCGTGAATAGCCGCTGGCTCACCTCGGGGCTCAACGGCGGGCCGTCGTTCTCGATGGTGAGGGTAGGCGGCTGGGCCGCGGTGCGCACCCACACGTTGCCCCCGGCCGGGCCAAGGGCTTCGAGGGCGTTTTTGGCGATATTGAGCAGGGCCTGGGCCAGCTGCTGCGAGTCGGCGAGTACTACCAGGGGCTCCTCGTGGGCCAGTTGCCAGTGCCAGGCCACGCCCTGGGCGGCGCTTTGCGGGGCCAGCAGGCGGCCAAGGTCGCGTAGCAAGGCGTGCACATCGGTGGGGTGCGGGGCGGGCGGGGGTAGGCGTACCAGCCGGGCATAGCTGCCAATAAACTCGGCCAGCTGGGTATTGCGGGCGATGCTCACGGCCAGGGCCTGGGTAAAATCATCTTGGTCGGCGGCGACCAACTGCGAGGCGTAGTGCCGGAAACTGTCCAGTAGCGAATTCACGGCCCCAATGGAGTTATTTACCTCGTGCGACATCAGCCGGATGAGCTGCTCGTAGGCCTGTTTTTCGCGCTGGCGCAGCTCCTGGGTCAGCTCCTCCAGCACCACAAAGCGCCGCTGAAAACCCCGGTCGAGGAAGTGCGCGGCAGCGGCGCGGTAAGTTTGGCCGCTGGGTAGGCGCACAGTTTGGGGCTGGCTGGCAGCCAGCGTAGCCAGCATGGGGCCCCACGGCGGGGGTAGGGCCGCCACTGCCTGGCCTACCAGGCGGGGCTCGGCTGGTGCGCCCAGCGCGCGCACCGCCGCGGCGTTGGCACTGGCAATGTGGCCGTCGAAGTCCAGAATGAGAATGCCGGCCGGCGAGGCGCGCACCAACCGCTCAAGCAGCACGCTTTGCTCGTGCTGGCTCACGCGCTCTTGGCGCAGGGCGTCGAGCATCTGGTTATAAACGCCGATGAGGTGGTCGAGCTCGGGCTGGCCCACGGGCGTAAATTTCAAGCTAAAGTCTTGGGCCTGGAGCGCGGCCGTGCCCGCCTCAATAAGCTGCACCGGCCGCACAAACCCCAGGTAGAGCTGCCCGGCCAGCACCAGGCTGCCCAGCAGCACCACTTCGCAGGCAATAAAAAGCGGCGCATTGGTGGTGCGCACCTGCGCCGCCAGCGTCAGCAGCACGGCGTAGAGCGGCAAAAGAAAGAGCAGAAGCTTGAGGCGAAGGGACATGGGTGCAAGTACGTTCTGGCGGCCCGCCCTACCCCTCGCTGTACGGAATCCCAAACTTGTCCAGGCGTCGGTACAGCGCGCCGCGGCTGAGGCCCAGCGCCCGGGCCACCTTGCTGAGGTTGCCCTGGTAGTGGGCCACGCTCTGGCGAATCATCTGCTCTTCGAGGGCTTCGAGGGTGATGGTGCCGGGCGCGGGCAGCGCGGCGCTTGCGGGCGGGGGCACCACGACACCAAACTCGCGGGCCTGAAAATCGGCGGGCTCCAGTTCGTCGTGGGGGGTAGTGAGCACGGCGCGCTCCACCAAGTTTTTAAGTTCGCGGATGTTGCCGGGCAGGGCCTGCTCTTGCAGCCAGTGGGCGGCGGCGGGGCCCAGGCGCAGGCCGGGCCGTTGGTACGTGCGTTGCAGCTGCGCCACAAAGTGGCGGGCCAGCAGCGGAATATCCTGGGCGCGCTCGCGCAAGGCGGGTAGGCGCAGCGTGATGAGGTTGAGGCGGTAGAACAGGTCTTCGCGGAAGCGGCCTTGGGCCACTAGCTCAGCCAGGTTTTTATTGGTAGCGGCCACCACCCGAATATCGAGCCGGCGGGGCTTGCTGTCGCCGAGCACCTCGTAGGTACGGTCTTGCAGCACGCGCAGCAGCTTTACCTGGCTGGCTAGCTCCAGCTCGCCAATTTCATCCAGGAAAATGGTGCCGCCGTTGGCTAGCTCGAAGCGGCCCACCCGGTCGGCGCGCGCGTCAGTAAAAGCCCCGCGGCGGTGGCCAAACATCTCGCTCTCAAACAACGAAGACGAGATGCCGCCCAAGTTCACCTTCACAAACGGCTGGTGGCGGCGCGGGCTATTGTGGTGCAGCGCCTCGGCAATAAGCTCCTTGCCGGTGCCGCTGTCGCCTTCTATCAGCACCGAGGCATCGGTGGCGGCTACCTGGCCCACTTGCCGCAGCACGGCCAGCAGGCGGGCATCTTCGCCCACAATATTGCCCAGGGCAAACTGCTGGTCGAGGGCTCGGCGGCCGGCCGGGGGGGTAGGGCCGGCGGGTGTTTGCAGCTGCAAAATGGTGGCGATGGTTTGGAGCAGCGCCTCGTTTTGCCAGGGCTTGGTGACGAACTCGGCCGCGCCAGCCTTCATGCCCGCCACTGCCAGCGCAATGCTACCCCACCCCGTGAGCAGCACCACCGGCACTTGCGGCGCCAGCGCCTTGAGCTGCGCCAGCAGGGCCAGGCCATCGGCGCCGGTAGTGGCGGCCGAAAAATTCATGTCGAGCAGCACGAGCTGGGGCACGGCTTCGCGCACCACGGCCAGGGCTTCGGCCGGGCCGGCCACCGCCCGCGTAGCGTAGCCGGCTTGCTTGAGCAGCAGCTGCAACGACACGCGCACGGCCAAGTCATCATCGACTACCAGGACCACGGATTCACGGGTATTTTAGCGGATATCACAGATTTTGTGGACGATTAAGCTGGTGGGCGAAGGTAGCCAAAGCTTGGGTTTGCGTGGTGGGGTAGCGGATTGAGGTTTGAAATGAGTAAATTTTTGCGCTTGTCGGCCGCCAATCATCTACCACTTTTCACCGGCAATTTTGCTTCAGGGAAGAGTTTGTGGGGAAATCCGCTAGGGCGCAGCGCAAGCCCCGCGCCCTACCCCTCAGGTTAACCGTCCACAAAATCCGTGAAATTCGCTAATATCCCCATCAACCCGTAGCCTTAGTGGCCGCTTACGCCGCCGCCGCTGCTGGTGTGCTTGGTGAGCTGCGGCGAGCCCTTGTAGCTGATGCTGCCGCCGCTGCTGGCCTGGGCCACGAGGTCTTCTTTCACGGCCACAATAATGGAGCTGCCGCTGCTGGCTTCGGCGCGGCAATGGTCGGTGAGCAGGTTGTCGGCATCGAAGGAGGCGCCGCTGCTGCTTTGGATGTCGAGGCTGGTGGCGCGGCCGCGCACGTCGGCGGTGCTGCCGCTGCTCTGGCGCACGGTGAGGGCGCGGGTGTCGAGGCCGGCCTTCACGGCCGCGCCCGACGACACATCGAGCCGAAACTCGGCGGCGTCAAAATCGCCCGAGGTGCGTACCGACGAGCCGCTGCTGGCCGTGAGGGCAGTGAGGTCGTCGGCCGTCACGGCCACGTGCAGGCGCTTGTTGGTGCGGTCGCGACTGAAGCGGTCGTCGGGGTTTTTATAGCGCAGCGTCAGCACGCCGTCGCTCACGCTGGTTTCGATGCGGTCGCGGTATTCAGGGGTAGCCGCGCTCACTTCCACCCGCTGGTTGTGGCCGGCAGTGAGGTCGAGCTCGATGCCCGTGCCCACGCTGATGGCGTGGAAAGTGGGCACTGTGCGCGTTTGGGCGCTTTGGGCGCAAGCAGGAGCCAAAGCGGCGAGCGAAAGCAGGGTGGGTAGCAGCAGGTTTTTCATGAGAAGAAAGAGAAAAAAGGAGCGTGAAAAGCGGGTCAAAATAGAAGTGAACTTGCCTGGGCTACCGGCCCACGTGGCGGTTCGTTACAACGCGGGCCGAAAAAAGCAAACTGCGGCAGTTAGCTCAGGCCAGCCTCAGAGTTGGGGCCCCGGCTGGCTGCCCGAGCGTGAATAATTGACGGTAAGTTAAAGCCAAGAGAACACGCACAAAAATAGTCCGACACGTAACCAACAGGGGCGAACCCAACACGCCATAAGTAGTCAGAAAACCACTGGCCAGCAGCGAGTTCAGCGCCCCAGCACTACGGTGAAGGCCAGCACTGCTGGCAGCAGCAAACAGGCCAGAAGTACCCAGAGGCGGCACCGCAGCTAGCAGCACCAGCGCCGCCCCTAGTTCCCAGGCCGAGGGGTAGGGCAAAAACTTGCTCAGGGCGTACACCTCGTCGTTGCCACCCAGGAAAACTGCCCCCAAAATGCGGGCAAAAGGCAGGTTAGCAAACACCAATGCAAAGCCCAATGACCGGCGCGCTAGGGGCAGGCGCGCATCGAGCAAAAAGTAGCCCCACCGCATGCCGGCGAACGTAAAAACAGGCCCCGCATAGGTGGCTACCAATTGTCGGTACTGGTGTTTTTCGCAGGCCGCGCACAGGCTCCAGACGTTGAAATCGCGGGTGCCCCGGCAGCCGCACATGGCCCTACCCAGGCCGGTGTGCACCAGCGCGTGCGCCTCGCCCAGCGCAAACAGGAGCGCCCCGAAAGCCAGAAGCGAATGCCAGGTAAGGGAAAGGCGCATAGCGAAAACGGAGGGGGTAGGAAGCCGCCAGCACTTTTGGGGCGAGCGGAAGCAAAAGTGCCCGCCGCGGCCCTAGTGGGCAAAAATATTATCCCAACCGCCCCGAACTTTACACCAACCTGCGCCCTACCCCCTCACTCCTCGCGCAGGGCCACCGCCGGCTGAATGCCCGCCGCCAGCCGGCTGGGGTAGAGGGCGCAGCCCGCCGCCAGCAGGTAGAGGCCCGCCGCGGCGATGGCCATCGCCGTGAGGTACACGCTGGCCTTGACGTTGAAGACGCCCAGCAGCGGAAACTGCGCCGCGATGAGCAGCCCCAGCACCAGCCCAAACGTAGTGAGCACCAGTATCTCGCCCAGCACCTGCCGGCTCACGGCGGCGGCGGTGGCGCCCAGCGCCCGGCGCACGCCCAGCTCGGCCCGCCGCTGGTTGATGTTGAGCCACAGCACGCCGAAAAGGCCCAGCATCACGTTCACTATCAAGAACAAACACACTACCCCCAAGATGACGGGTAGCGATAAATTAACCTTGAGCTGCGAGAGACGCTGCTCGTCCAGGGTGTTGATGGTGCCGCGCCAGCCGGCCCCGAGCGTGCGGATATCGTCGGTGATTTTCTTTTCCAGCACCGCGCCTGCCCCCGGCGCCACCCGCACCAGCAAGCCATTGAGCGCGTGCACGGTGTCTTGCGCGCTGGCGTATAAAAACACGCCCGGTACGGGCTCGTGCAGGGCGCCATCGGGGCGGTAAGGGCCGCTTACGCCCACCACGCGCCAGGTTTCGTGCCAGTCCTTGGGGCCTTGGATAGTTTGGCCCAGCGGCGACTGGCCGGGTGCAAACAGCGCGTCGCGCAGGTCGGTTGTAATCACGACGGGGCGGTAGTTGGCGGCTTCGTCGCGGCGGTCGAACCAGCGGCCCTCCTGCATGTGCAGGCCCAACAATTCGCGCAGTTCGGGGCCGGTATCGAGGTAGTTCACGGGCTCGACCACGCGCCGGTCGGGGCCCGTGCCGGTCGAGACGTCGCCGGTATTATTGGCATTGGCAAAGGGCGTGTTGCCGGCGTGGCGCGTCACGCACAGCACGCCCGGCGTGGCGCGCAAGTGCTGGCCGATGCGCTGCAAGGCTTCCGTGCGCGGCGCGCGGCCCGCCAGGCCGGGCGTGCTAATGTCGATGGCCCACACTTGCTGGTAGGCGAAGCCCAGCGGGGTACGGTAGTTGCCCCACAAACTCACGCCCAGGCTGCTCACGGCAAAGAGCACCACGAAGGCCAGTAGCACTTCCAGCATCAGCAAGCTGTTGGCGCGCTTGCGGTTCCACATCAGGGTAAATAAGTGGCGTATCATACGGCAAGGTCTCCTTTTAAGGCTTTTACAGCTTGTAACCGCGATAATTTGTAAGCCGGGTACGCACCCGACAGCACCCCAAAAACCAGCACTAACCCCAGCGCCATTGCAAACACCCGCCCGTTGAGGGCAAACTCGGAGTACGGAATGAAATGGCTGCTATTGAGCAGCGCCAGCACGCCCGCCGCCAGGGCCAGCCCCAGCACGCCGCCCAGCAGCGTTAGAAACACGTTTTCGAGCAAGAACTGGCCGGCCAGCCGCCCGGCCGTGGCTCCAAAAGCCTTACGCACCCCAATCTCGCCCGAGCGCTCCAGGGTGCGGCTCACGTTGATGTTGACCAGGTTGAGGGCGGGCAGCAGCATAAACAGCAGGGCTAGCCCCAGCAGCAGCTGCACGTAGGTGTTGCCGACGCCCGTGCGCGGCTCGTCGCCGCTGTGGCGCGCCGTGAGGTCGGCCAGCAGCGGCAGCGCGTACGATTCTATCCGGGAAAAAGTCTTGGGGTCGGGCACCGGCTGGCGGGCCATTAGCTGCTTGTACTCGGCCTGCACCCGGGGCACATCGGCCGGGCTGTGGGCCAAGATGATGGCTTGGTAAGGCCCTTGTAAATCCGACTTCAGCAGGTCGTCGGTGGTGGTGGTAATGGGCACCCACACGTCGGCGTAGGATTGCAGGCGCAGGATGGGCACGTCGCGCACTACCCCCACCACTTGGTAGCGCACGGCATCGACCTCGATGGTGCGGCCCACCGCATTGGCATCGGGGCCGAAGTAGCGCCGGCTAGTGGTGGCGTTGAGGACGGCCACGTGGGCCGCATCGCGCACTTCGCGCTGGTTGAAGGGTCGGCCGGCCACAAAGTCGAAGTCGAGCACCCGCCAAAACTCGGCGTCGGTGCGGCGCTGGTCGAGCTTGAGCGTTTGCTGGCCCGCGTAAGCCACGGCGGTGTTGGTGTTAGACTCGCTCACCGATACCAGCTCGGGCGTGCGCAGCTGGCGCACGCCTTGGTCTACAAAGCGGTAGCCCATGCTCCAGTTGTTTTGCCCACCGGCCTTGTAGCGCAGGCGCATGCGCGTGGCAAACAGCAGCCGGTCGGTGCGCAGCTCGGGCCGGTGCGGGCCCACGGTGTAATCCACAAACGAATACACCACTAGCAAAATCATCAGCGTGAAACTGATGCCAAATAGGCTGATGGCGGTGAAGAACTTGCGCCGCAGCAAGACCTTCCAGGCGATTTTTAAGTAGGAAAGAAGCATGATTTTTATAGTAAAAAGTCGTTTGTCATGCTGAGCTTGCCGAAGCATCTCTACCGCTTCTTTTACGCTGTTCAACGACGTGGTGGAGATGCTTCGACAAGCTCAGCATGACGTGCTTTTGGTGCGTTCCGGTAGGAGCTAGGCCACCTGGCGGCCGTCGAAAAACCGGATGAGTCGTTGCGTTTTCAGCGCCTGCTGCTCGTCGTGGGTCACCATCACGAGGGTCGTGCCCTGGTCGCGGTTCAGGCCCAGCAGCAGGTCCATTATTTCCTCGCCCATCACCGAGTCGAGGTTGCCGGTGGGCTCGTCGGCCAAAATAATTTCGGGGTCGCCGGCCAGGGCGCGGGCAATGGCTACGCGCTGCCGCTGCCCCCCCGAAAGCTGCGCCGGAAAGTGCCCCGTGCGCGCGTTGAGGCCCACTTTGTCGAGCGCGGCCAGCGCCCGGCGGCGGCGCTCGGTGTTGCCTACCCCCTTCCGGTAGAGCAAGGGCAGCTCCACATTGTCGAGCACCGAGAGGTCATTGATGAGGTGGTAGCTCTGGAAAACGAAGCCAATCTTGTGGTTACGCAGCCCCGCCAGCCCCTTGTCAGAATACGAGGCGACGGGCCGGCCGTCAATCTCGATGGTGCCGCCGCTGGGTTCGTCGAGCAAGCCCATGAGGCTGAGCAACGTCGATTTGCCGCAGCCGCTGGGCCCCATCACCGACACAAACTCGCCCCGGCCAATGCTGAGGTTGACCTGGCTGAGAGCCACGGTTTCGATGGTTTTGGTTTGGTAGATTTTTTCGATGTTGCGCAGCTGAATGACGGGCACTGCGGAGCTAGCGGCCTGGGAAAAGCTGCGCGGCTGCGCAGTGGGCGAAGGAGGGGTAGTTGCCATGGGAAGAGAAAGAAGTAAAAGTGAACTGGCTACTCGGCCGCTAGCGGCTGCTGGGTTTCAAAATCAAATAAAGTCAAGCCGCGCAGGCGGTAGTAGCCCACCCAGCCCGCCCGCAGCGCCAGGATGTAGCTGCGCCGCGCCAAGTCTTTGGCCGCCGAAGCCAGCGTGAGGTCGGTGAGGCTGAGCCGGCCGGCCTCGTAGGTAGCGCGGGTGATGGCGTAGCGGCGCTGGGCTAGGGTGTCGGCGCGAGCGGCCAGGCGCACCTGCCCAGCCAGCGCAGGCACCTGCCCAGCCTGGGTGAGCACCGTTTGCTCAAAGCTGCGCACCTCCTGGCTCACGGCGGCCTGGGTTTGGTCGCGGGCCAGCTCGGCAGTGCGCACGATGGCCCGGCGCTTGCCCCAGTCCAGCAGGGGTAGGGAAAAAGCCAGTGCCACTTGCTGCTGGTTTTGCAACGCGGTGTAGCTATCGAGCAGGTAGGGTGCCTGGTTCACGTAGCCGAGGTTGGCCGTGAGGGTGGCCAGCAGGCCAGTAGTGCCGCGGGCCTGGGCTACATCGCGGGCCGCTTGCAGCTGCCGCCGCTGGAAAGCCAGCGTGGCGGCGCGGTGCTGCTGGGCCTGGGCTAGTGCCTCGGCGGGCACCACAGCGAGGCGCGGGGCGGGGGCAGGCACGGCCAGCAAAGGGGCCTCGGTGCCGGCGTCGGGG
Source organism: Hymenobacter ginkgonis (assembly GCF_009755225.1). GTDB lineage: Bacteria > Bacteroidota > Bacteroidia > Cytophagales > Hymenobacteraceae > Hymenobacter > Hymenobacter ginkgonis. Next base: position 29,951 of record NZ_WQKZ01000010.1, on the reverse strand, counting down.
GTAGGCAAGGCGCAGTAGGTGCGCAGGCTCACGGCGGCGGTTTCGGCGTCGAGGCGGGCTTGGGTTTGGGCCTGCTGGGCATCGAGCAGGTTGAGTTCGAGCTGCAACAAGTCACTTTGCGAGAGACGACCCAAGGCATATTTTTCGCGGCCCACGCGCAGCAGCTCGGCGGTGGCTTGGGCGTTTTGGCCGGCCACCGCGGCGTTCACCTGTTGCAACAGCACGTCGAAATACAGCTCCGTTACGCGCTGGGCAATGGCCTCACGGTCTTCGAGGTACTGGCGCTGGTTTTCTTGGTAAAGCAGCGGCTCGATGCGGCGGGCCCACTTCAGGCCGTTGAAATAGCCCAGCGGCTGCGTCAGGCCCAGGTTGAAGGGCTGGTTGTTGTAGCGCCGCTCTTCGCGGTTAAAATCATCGAAGCGCTGCACCTGCGAGCCCACCACCACTTGCGCGCCGGTGAGGCCGATGTTCTGGGTTAGCGTCAGGCCCAGGTTAGAATTATTGATGCGCACTGCCTGGAAGGCTGTGGTGCCATCGGGCTGCACCACCGGCGTGATGGCGCGGCTAAAATTGGGCACCGTGCCCGCCAGGGCCAGCTGCGGGCGGTAAGTGGCCTGGTAGGTGCGGTAGCTCCAGTAGCCGCCCTCACGCGCCGCACGCGCCTGGATGCCGGCCGCCGAAGTGGCCAAAGTTTGCTGAATAAGGGCGGGCAGGGTGAGGGTTTGGGCGGAGGCTTTTAGGGTGATTACTAGCAGAATGGCTAACCAACCTGACGTACCGCCCCACCCCCCTACCCCCTCCCCTGCGGGGGAAGGGAAGCCTGACGACCGCGAGGCGTTCAGCTTACAAACAAGGGGTTTTCTGGAAAAAAACACGGCTAACATTCGTTAAATGGTAGTCAATTGGCACATAAGCAGTCGTTGGGCTCCCCCCTTCCTCGCAGGGGCGGGGGTAGGGGGTGGGGCGGCACGGGTCAGGGCTATTCCACTCGCAGCTCGGGGGTATCCACGAAGGTTTTAGTGTCAGATACGATGATTTCCTCGCCCGCCCGCAAGCCGCTCAGCACCTGAACGTAGTCGGGGTTGCTGTCGCCGAGGCGCGCCAGGCGGCGCACTGCCCTACCCCCCGCCAGCACGAACACGGGCTGCTCCTGCCCACCCTGGTAGAAGGGGCCATTCTTGACGCGCAGCACGCCGCGGTGGGCACGCGTCACCACGAATACATCGGCCCGCAGGTTGGCGCGCAGGGCCGGGTGGTGGTCTTGCTGCAAGGTGGCGTAGAAGGTCACTACCCCCTTATCCACCGCTGGGCTGATGCTGGCCACGGTGCCCCGCAAATCGGTGCCGGGGCCGAGGCGCACGAGCACGGCATCGCCGGGGTGCAGCTGGTCGGCGTAGGCATCGGAGATGGTGGCGCGCACCCGAAAGCGGCTGAGGTCGGCCACGCGGGCCAGGGCATCACCGGCTTGCACGGTGCTACCCAAGTTGTCGTTTACCCACGTCAGCACGCCGGGCTGCTGGGTGCTGATGTCGGCCTGCCGCAGCTTGGTAGCCAGCTCGGCGATGCTGCGCTGCTGCATCGACACGGTGTAGCCGAGCTCGCGGCGGTCGGCGCGGCTGGCCAGGCGCTGGTTGGCCAGTTGGCGACGCAGGCGAGCGGCTTCCAGGCTGGCCACGTGCAGGTTTAGTTCGGCCTGGCGCACAGCTTCGGCGGTGCCACCCCCAATTTCGAGCAGGTGCTGCTCATCGCGCAGCGTCGATTGCAGGCTACTGACTTTCAGTGCCTGGGCCTGCTGCAAAGCCTCCAAATCGGTGAGGCTACGCTCGAGGGTTAGTTGCAGCTGCGAGTTTTTGTTTTGGTTCCGCAACTGCTCATCGCTCAGCTTGGCCAGCGACGAAGCCGCCAGCTCCTTATCCAGCTCCAAAATGGTTTGGCCCGGCTGCACCCGTGCGCCCACCGCCAGCGCCACCCGCCGAATGGTACTTTGGATGGGACTGGTAATGACTGCTTCGCGGCCCGGAATGATGGTGCCAGCCGCCGTGAGGGAAGCATCTACGTCACCGGTTTCGACCGGCGCCGTGAGCAAGTCCACGCGCTGTAGGCTGGGCTGCACTACGCGGCGCAGCCCAAAGCCCGCGGCCAGCAGCGCGGCCAGCACGCCGAAACCGAGGAGCCAGCGGCGCACTTGGCGGCGGCGTTGCGTAGTAGGAGAAATGACTCTGTCCATGGGTGGGCAGGAAAGCAAGTGGTTCTTACTACCTCAGCCAAGGCCCGTGCCATTCCAATAACTGCTTTTTTATCAGTCATTTACCATTAATACCACTTAGCACAGCAATGCAAAAAGCGTCCGCTAGTGGACAGGCCGCCCACTAGCGGACAGCCGGCCACTACGAAACAACCAAGTATTTCTACCTAGCATGTTTATGCGATTGTGCAGTAGCACTTTGCTGCCAGATATTTGCACTATCCTTTCTGGGCTATGAGCCAGTTTCCCGCTGAGTATCACCGCTGAGCTTATTGAGCATCGCGGGCCCAGCAGTACCCCTCCACTAGTAACGAAGCGCGGCCGACTAGTGGAGCCGCGGCCTCCACCGCAGCCCTACCCCCAGCAGGACGCCTGGCCAGCCAGCTTATTTCACCGATTGCCCCTGCTTATCTCCCATGAATAGCGAGCATTTTTACTTACTCTTTACCCAGTGCAGCTTTACTGCCCCGAAACGGCGCCGTAGTAGCGTGCCCGGCCGCCGAAACAGCGTGGCCGCTCAGCACCCGTCCCAGGGTGCGCCAGAGGATGCGCAGGTCGAGAGCCAGGCTTTGATTGGCCACGTACCAACTATCTAACGCAAATTTTTCTTCCCAGCTAAGGGCGTTGCGGCCGTTCACTTGGGCCCAACCCGTGAGGCCGGGCCGCACCCGGAACCGCACCCGCTGCGCCTCCGAATACAGCGGCAAATAGCTGTGAATAAACGGGCGCGGACCTACCAGGCTCAGTTCGCCCCGCAGCACGTTCCAGAGCTGCGGCAGCTCGTCGAGGCTGGTGCGGCGTAGCCATTCGCCCAAGGGCGTGAGGCGCTCGGCATCGGGTAGCAACGTACCAACCGCATTGGTGCGCTGGGTCATGGTCCGAAATTTAAGTACCTGAAACGGCTGCTCGCGGTAGCCCGTGCGCCACTGCCAAAACAGCACCGGCCGCAGCCCACCCAGCCAGGCAGCTACGGCCACGGCTAGCAGCAGCGGCGCCAGCAGCAGCAGGCCCGCCGCCGCCGCGCAGTAGTCAAACAGCCGTTTGCCCCAGCTATACATCGGCCGGGAGCCGGAAGCCACTTTTGAGCAAGAACCGGTCGTTGGTAGCCACTGCCCGAAAGGCGCGGCGGCCGTGCAGTACCTGGTCGTCCCACCAGGCCACGGCCTCGCCGGGCGCGAGTTGAATGGCTACTTCGGCATGCGTACCCGCTATATGGTCGAGTAAAAACTGCCGAAATTCCTGCGCCAGCGCGTGGTTTTCGGCGGTTTCGGCCGGGTCTACGCAGTGGTAGTTCCAGTTGAGGCGAAGGCCAGCCGGCGTTTGGGCAATGATGGGCAGCGTGCGCGCATCGTCGGCTTTGGCAAACCGAACGGGCCGGTTGAGCAGCCGGGCGGCCAGCCCTGGGGCGTGCTGCTGCACCTGTTGCCACAGCACGTCGGCATCCACAAAGGTGGTTTCGCCGCCGGCCGGGGCCTGCACCAAGCAGTGCATGAACATCACCTCGGCCGGGTCGCTGAGGTACGATTCGTCGGTGTGCAGCGGCTGCGCATTTTTGCTAAATCGGTACGCCGCATCATCCGGAATAGCCGCGTCGTAGCGCACTTCTATCCACTTCTGGCCGGTGCGCCTATTGCCCTGGGCAAAATTTTCATCGAGGTGCAAGCACTGGCCAGTTTCCTCCGTTAGCTGGTCGTAGTAGGCAGGCCATTCGGCGGTGGGGTAGGCGGCCGCGAGGCCCCGCAGGTGCACTACTTTTGCCGCGCCCAGGGCCGCGCGCAAAGCGGCCGCTACGTCGGCTACTGCTTGGCCAGGCAAGATGGAAAGCGTGGTGATAAAAGACATATCTTAACTTATATAAAGTAGGTATCCGCTAGCAAATGCGGGACCAGCTTCAGGCTAAAGTTCAAATTTACTACCCCCCGTGCTAACCTTCCCCAACGCCAAGCTCAACCTCGGCCTCCACATCATCGCCAAGCGGCCCGACGGCTACCACGAGTTAGAAACCTCCTTCGTGCCCCTGCCTTGGGCCGATGCCCTGGAAGTGCTGCCTACCCCCAATGCGGCGCCAGACACTACGCTGGCCCTCACGGGCCGCCCCGTGCCGGGTGCGCTGGCTACCAATCTCTGTCTCAAGGCCTACGCGCTTTTGAAGGCTGATTTCCCGGCGCTACCAGCCGCCCAGCTGCACCTGCACAAAGTGGTGCCCATTGGGGCGGGGCTGGGCGGCGGCTCGGCCGATGCGGCGTTTGCGTTGCGTAGCTTCAACGACATATTTGGCTTGCAGCTGGCGCCCGCGCAACTGGCGACCTATGCGCGCCGCTTGGGCGCCGACTGCGCTTTTTTCCTGGAAAATACGCCCGTGCTGGCCACTGGCAAGGGCGACGAATTTGAGCCCCTACCCCTCGATTTGCGCGGCACGCCCTACGTGGTGGTATGGCCCGGCGTAGGCATCAGCACGGCCGAAGCCTACCGCCGGGTGCGCCCACAGGCCCCGCAACATTCGCTGCGCCAGGTGCTGGCCGAGCCGCTGGCCACTTGGCGCGGCCGCGTAGTCAACGATTTTGAGGAAGCGCTGGCCCCCGCCTACCCCGTACTGGCCGAGGTAAAGCAGCAGCTTTACGCCGCCGGGGCAGCTTTTGCCAGCCTATCCGGCTCGGGCTCGGCCGTGTTTGGGTTGTGGGAGCGCGGCGCTACCCTACCCCCCCTAAGCTGGCCCAGCCCCTATGCCGTGTGGCAAGGGCTCCTCTAATCACAGATTAGCGCGATTTTCGTGGACGATTATCAATCGTTATAAAAGCAAAAAGGCTTGCCGTTTGGCAAGCCTTTTTTATTAATTGCGCCGGCCACAAAATCCGTGGAATCCGGGCTAATCCGTGGTCTAGAGTTGGCCTCTCTTGGCGGCTTTCTGCATCTTCTCGTTGGCGAAGATGGCTACTTCCACGCGGCGGTTGGCAGCTTTGCCAGCGGCAGTGGCGTTGTCGCCCACGGGCTGGGTCGAGCCGTAGCCCGTGGCCGTGATGCGGCTGGTATCTACACCTTTAGCAGTCAGCTCATTGGCTACGGCCTGGGCGCGGCGCTGGCTCAAGGGCTGGTTGATGGCGTCGGAACCCGACGAATCGGTGTGGCCGTCAATCGTGACGTTGGTGTCGGCGTACTTCTGGAGGGTAGTAGCCAGTTCGTCGATGTTGCCAGCGGCGGCCGGCGTCAGGCTAGAAGAGTTGCTGGCGAACAGAATGCCCGAAGCGAACGTGATTTTGATGCCCTCGCCAATGCGCTCTACTTTGGCCCCTTCGAGGTCGCGGCGCAGTTCGGCGGCCTGCTTATCCATTTTGCGGCCGATGAGCGCGCCACCCGCGCCGCCCACCACAGCGCCCAAAATGGCGCCCTTAGCTGTGCCCGACTTGCCGCCAATAACGCGACCCAGAATAGCGCCGCCGGCCGCGCCGCCCAAGCCACCAATAATACCGCCTTTCGCGGTTTTGCTCATGCCCGCAGGCTTGTCAGTAGTAACGGTGGTCGACTGGGCTTGGGCAAAATGACCCACTAGCAGCAGCAGCGACAGCAACGAAGTAAAGGAGAAACGAATAGCTTTCATGGAGGAATAAATTGAAAAAAAGAAACTGCCGGCTACCCCCCTGGGCAGCAATGAGCCGGCAAGTACGGCATAGTACAACCACCTTGCCAAACCCCGACGGGTAGGGCTCCTTTTTCTGGACCAACATTTTTGGCTCTTGGCTAGGCATAAAAAAGCCCGACTAAGGCCGGGCTTTTCTTCATTGAGCAATGCTGCCTAGCAAAAAGGCCAGAGCGCCTGCTATTTCTTGTTGCGGTAGTTATTGTAGCGAACTGGGTCTTTCTTTTTATCCTGGTTGCGGCCTACCAGGCCACCACCTACCACACCCGCGCCAGCGCCAATGAGGGCGCCTTTGCCGCCGCCTAGCAGGCCGCCTACTACGGCCCCACCGCCGCCGCCAATGGCGGCACCTTTAGCCTTGCGGCTCCAGCCCTTGGGCTTATCCTGGGCTTGGGCAACTGTGCTGCCTAATACAAAAAAGGTCAGCAGTAAAACGAATATTCTTGAGAAGATTTTCATGTCTAAAGAATGTACGGAAGAAAAGAGGAGCGGCAGAACCGCCAGTTGGTTTTTAACGCAGGGGTAGGCAGCGGGGTTACCGGTAAGCCCCCAAAAAAGCCCGAGGCGACAGGCGCCCCGGGCTCTCATAGCTAGCTAATTAGCTAGGGCTATAGCGTGCCAGCTTCGGCAGCTTTCTTCATTTTTTCGTTGGCGTAGATGGCTACCTCCACGCGGCGGTTGGCCTGCTTGCCTTCCACAGTCGAGTTGTCGGCCACGGGCTGGGTCGAGCCATAGCCTTTGGTGCTGATGCGGCTGGTGGCAACGCCTTGTGCAGTAAGGCTACTGGCCACCGACTGCGCGCGGTTTTCGCTCAGCGGCTGGTTAATAGCGTCGGTGCCGGTGTTGTCGGTGTGGCCTTCTACGAGCACGTTGGTGTCGGGGTATTTTTGGAGGGTAGCGGCCAGCTTCGAGATGTCGGACTGCGAGGTGGCGCGCAATGCGGCGCTGTTGGTGTCAAACAAAATGCCCGAGTCGAAGGTGATTTTGATGCCCTCCCCCACGCGCTCTACCTTGGCGTTGGCCATATCGCGCTGCAGTTCCTGCGCCTGCTTATCCATTTTGCGGCCGATGAGGGCACCCGCGCCGCCGCCCACGGCCGCACCCAGAATAGCGCCCGCAGCCGTGCCGCCCTTGCCGCCAATGAGGCGGCCCAGCACGGCGCCAGCTACGGCGCCACCGCCAGCACCCAGCAGGCCGCCTTTGGTCGTTTTATTCATGCCGTCTTTGCGCTGGCCGGTGCCGTTGTTGCTCGACAGGTCGGGCTGCGTGGTGGTTTGGCGCGATGAAGCGCACGAGCCCAGCAGCATCACAAAGGCCAGCAGCACAGCCAGAAAAGATTTGGAAGTAGTCATTTTATTCTGAAGAATTGGTGAAATAGGTGGCAACGCCAACGGGACCTTATACGCAAAAGCCCGTTCCGGTTGTCAGAACGGGCTTTCCCAAAGTCGTGCCAAGTGGCGTTTTCCCTACCCCTACTTTTGGAGCATGCCCAGCAAGTCGGCCAGGCGCTGCTTGAGTTCTCGGCGGTCGACGATGAAATCGAGGAAGCCGTGCTCAAGCACAAACTCAGCGCTTTGGAAGCCCTTGGGCAAGTCTTTGCCGATGGTTTCTTTGATGACGCGCGGGCCGGCAAAGCCAATGAGCGCGCCCGGCTCGGCAATGTTAAAATCGCCGAGCATGGCAAACGACGCCGTGACGCCGCCCGTGGTGGGGTCGGTCAGCAGGCTCACGTAGGGCACGCCGGCTTCGGCGAGCAGCGCCAGCTTGGCCGAGGTTTTAGCCATTTGCATCAGCGAGTAGCCGGCCTCCATCATGCGGGCGCCGCCCGAGCGCGAAATCATCAGAAACGGCACGCGGTTTTGGCGGGCATAGTCGATGGCGCGGGCTATTTTTTCGCCCACCACCGAGCCCATCGAGCCGCCAATAAACTTGAAGTCCATGGCCGCCACTACCAGCGGCTGGCCGGCGCTCAGGCCGTGGGCCGTGCGCACGGCGTCTTTCAGGCCGGTGCTTTTTTCGGTGGCCGCCACGCGCTGGGGGTAGGCCTTGGTATCGGTGAAGTGCAGCGGGTCGCCGGAGGTAAGGTTGGCGTCGAGCTCCTCAAATTTACCCTCGTCGAACAACACGTCGAAATACGTGGCCGCGTCGATGCGGTCGTGGTGGCCACAGTTGCCGCACACGTAGTGCAGGCGTTTGTGCTCGGCCATCGTCACCACCGTTTTACACTCGGGGCACTTGTACCAGAGGCCATCCGGAGTTTCTTTTTTCTGTTCGGTGGGCGTGTTAATGCCCTTTTCTTCGCGCCGGAACCAAGCCATTAGGATGAAGCTGCAAGCTGCTGGCTACGAGCCGCACGCTTTATTGATGAGTAGAATTGGACGACAAAAATAAGCGGTAGCCGGCAAGCAGCCGTGCCCTACCCCCTACTTCTTACGCGAGGCCCACGGCGGCATCCAGGTACACGTCCTGAATAGCGTGCAACAGGGCCACACCCTCGGCCATGGGCCGCTGAAATGACTTGCGCCCCACGATGAGCCCCTGCCCGCCGGCGCGTTTGTTGATGATGGCCGCGCGCACCACGGCATCGAGGTCGCCGGCGCCCAGGCTTTCGCCGCCCGAGTTGAGCAGGCCCACGCGCCCGGCGTAGCAGTTGAGCACCTGGTAGCGCACCATATCAATGGGGTGGTCGCTGCTGAGCTGCTCGTACATGGCCGGGCTGGTTTTGCCGAAGTGCAGGGCCGGAAAGCCGCCGTTGTTTTCGGGCATTTTTTGCTTGATGATGTCCGCCCCGATGGTGACGCCCAAGTGGTTGGCTTGGCCCGTGAGGTCGGCGGCTAGGTGGTAGTCGGCGGCGCTGGTTTTGAAGGCGTTGTTGCGCAGGTAGCACCACAGCACGGTGGCCATGCCCAGGCGGTGCGCCTCTTCGAAAGCCGCCGCAATCTCGACGAGTTGGCGGTCGCCTTCTTCCGAGCCGAAGTAGATGGTGGCGCCCACGGCCGTAGCGCCCAGGTCCCAGGCCTGGCGCACCGAGCCAAAGAGAACCTGGTCGAAGGTATTGGGGTAAGTCAGCAACTCGTTGTGGTTGATTTTCACCACAAACGGAATTTTATGGGCGTAGCGCCGCGCCACCGCCTCAAACGTACCGAAGGTGGTAGCGACGGCGTTGCAGCCGCCTTCTACGGCCAGCTTCAGGATATTTTCGGGGTCGAAATACTGTGGATTAGCCCCGAAAGACGCGCCCGCCGTGTGCTCGATGCCCTGGTCGACGGGCAGGATGCTGAGGTAGCCAGTGCCAGCTAGCCGGCCGTGGCCATACAGTGCCCCCAACGCCCGCAGCACTTGCGGCGAGCGGCTACCCGGCACAAAGCAGCGGTCGATAAAGTCGGGGCCCGGCAAGTGCAGTATTTCCTGGCCAATAGTGCGGCACTGGTAATGCAGCAGGGCTTCGGTTTCGGCAGTGAGGGGGTAGGCGGCCATAAGCGAAGGAAGTAGGTGGGGACTGGGCAAAGGTAAGGCCAGGGCTGTTTGGCGGCTGGAAGGCTCGGCCGTAACTTGGCCCGTTCAATTATACGGCCGGGTTTATCGGTTATTTTCTGTGAAACGTACTATTCGCTCCTACCCCTCTTTGCTGAGCCTAGCCTTGCTGGTGGCCCCCGTGGCCCTCACTAGCTGCGTGACAGCCAAGCGCTACGACGACCTCCAAGCTCGCCAGCAGACGGAAGCCCAGGCCCGCACCGCCGCCGAAGCGCAAACCCGCCAAGCCAAGGCCGACCTGCAAAAAGCCAACGACGCCCTCGCCGAACTGCGCCTCGACCAGAAGCGCCTCATCAACGACTCGACCCAGACGGGCAACGCCCTGCGCCGCACCCGCGTGCTTTATACCCAGCTCACCGACAGCTACGATAAGCTGCTCAAAAACAGTGACCGCGCCCTCGCCGACCGCAACAACGACTACGGCAAGCTGGCCAAAGACCTCGCTACCCGCGAGGCCGAACTAGGCGCGCTCGACGTGAGCCTGCAAAAATCTAAGGCCGAGCTGGCCACCCGCGAGGCTAAGCTTACGGAGCTTACCCAGGCGCTGGCCGATAAGGACAAGGCCGTGAACGACCTCAAGGCCCGCGTGAGCAAGGCGCTGCTCAGCTTCAATTCGAGCGACTTGCAGGTGAAGCTCAAGGACGGCAAAGTATACGTGTCGCTCTCCGAGCAATTGCTCTTCAAATCGGGCTCTACCAAAGTGGACCCCAAAGGCCAGGAAGCCCTCAAAAAGCTGGCTACCGTGCTGCAAGAGCAGAAAGATGTGAACGTAGTAGTGGAGGGCCACACCGACAACGTGCCCATGCGCCCCACCGGCGGCATCCAGGACAACTGGGACCTGAGCGCGCTGCGCGCTACCGATATTGCCCGTCTGCTCACCTCGGCGGGCGTCGAGCCGAGCCGCATTACGGCCTCGGGCCGCTCGCAGTACGTGCCCGTAGCCGCCAACGACACACCTCAAAACAAGGCAATCAACCGCCGCACCGAGATTATTCTCACGCCGAAGCTCGACGAGCTTTTCCAGATTTTGGACGGCAACAGCGGCGCCAAGAACGGCAAGTAGCAGGCGGGGGGTAGGGTTTGCGCTAGTATACTTACACTAGTATATTAGCTACTTAGTAGTCAAGCACTAACTTCTGCTTTCCCTACCCCTTATGCGCCCACTTATATATTTTCGCAGCTTAGCCATTTTGTTGCTCTGGCTGGGCACGCTGCTCGCCGCCCACGCCTCGCACGTGGTAGGGCAGGAGCTGACTTACACGCCCATCGCCTCCACTACGCCGGGCGTGCCGCGCTACCGCGTAAAAGTCATTCTTTACCGGGATATTAATGGAGTTGACCAGTTTGAAATACTCTTGACGTGCGCCCCCAATGGCTGTGCCACCACGGGCGCCTTCACGCGCACCGTTCTTCGCAACCAGGCTACGTCGCTCTACTCGCTAGGCTGCCCTACCGCGCCGGCCTACGCGTATAATGTGTACACCTTCGAAACCGATGTGGACTTGCCCCGCGGCCAATGGACGCTGAGCGTGAACAGCGAAAACCGGGCGGCCAACATCCGCAACCTCGTTAACTCCGTCAACACCAGCGCCTACGTGAGCGCCTTCTTGGATAACTCGCTGGTAGCGCAAAACTCGTCTCCTAAATTTTTATCGACGCTCCTACCCTACCTCTGCGGTAGCCAAGCGCAGCGCTACAGCTTTAGTGCATTCGACGTTGAGGGAGACTCGCTGGTGTACAGCTTCGTGTATCCGCAGCAGGGTATTCAGCCGGCCAATCAGTGCGGCGCGCCCATTCCTGGCGCGCTGCTATCCCCTCATTTCCAACTGAATGCGGCTACGGGTGCACTCGTAGCGCAGGCGGGCTCGGTGCAGCAGGGACGCTACGCCATGGCCGCCCGCGTGAGCGAGTACCGGCAAGTGAATGGCCGCTGGCAGCAAGTCGGCTACGTCACCCGCGACATTACGTACTTGGCCTTCGACGCAGCCAATGCTAACCCGCATTTTACCAGCCTCACGCTCAACGCCGCTACTACCCCCCAGCCGGTGGAGCAGCTGCTTCGGGTGCAGCCGGGCCAAACGGTGACCTTGAAACTGAGCGCTACCGACCCCGATGCCGGCCAAACGTTGCGCTTTGCCAGCCAGGCGCCCGATGTTATTCCGGGCTTCAGCCTGGCCACAACCGGCGCCAACCAGGCCCAGCTAACCTGGCAGGTGCCCGCTACTCTGCCGCTGGGCCGCTACACCGCTACCGTGGCCGTGCTGGACAATGGCTGCCCCGTAGCCAGCGAGGAGCAAACTATTTCCTTCCTGGTAACGACGCAGGTACTGGCCACCCTACCCCCCTTCTCGGCCGCAACAGCCGCGTTCCCGATGCCTTTCCACGAGCAGGTGCAGTTTCAGGCAATTGGCTCACAGGCTATTACCATCTGTGATGAATTGGGCCGGGTGGTAGCGCGGTTCAATTGCCCCGCCGATGGCCACGTGGTGTGGGCGCCGGCCCCTACCCTGCCGGCGGGCCTGTACGTGGCTCGCGGCGCCGACGGCCGGCTGCTGGCCCGCCTGTTGCGCGCTGCCAATTAGCACCGCCCTACCCCCGCTGAAAATGAAAAGCCCGCCCCGAATAATTCGGGACGGGCTTTTTGCGGAAAGGAAGGCTTAGGGGGTTATCTAACTTTTAACAGCTTACAGCGTGATGTTCAGGCGCGTGAAGTAGTAGGCGCCGTTGAAACCAAACTGGTTGGCGTTGTAGAGGAAGCGGCCACGGTTCGAGTTATCGAGGCTGGAGCTGTAGCTCAGGTTGGGGTCGACCGAGAAGTTGTTGGCGTTGTTGCGGGGGTCCACATAAATCTTGTCCGGATACACGTTGAAGATGTTGTTGGCGCCCACCGTTAGGCCTAACTGCTTAGTGAACTGCGCGCTGATAGTCAAGTCCGAAATCCACTTGGCCGAGAAAGTCTGGTCGAGGTTGGCGCGGGCCGGGTCGGCGTCGGCCGTTTTCACTTCGCCAAAGCGCACCGAGCGGGCTTCGATGCTGAAGATGCCGTAGGTGTAGGCCGCCGCGAGGTTAATTTTGCTGCGGGGGTTGCCGCTTTCGAGGCGGGTACGCTGGGCGCGGTCGAAGAGCGTGTTTTGCAGGTTGCTGGTGCCGGCCGTCTGGTCACCGTTCACGGTGCTCGACGAGCTGTTGAAGCTGCGCACCTCCGTTTTGTTGAAGTTAGCGGCGGCCGTCAGCAACAGGCGGCTTTTCTCGCCCAGCGGAATGCGCTCGTTGGCCACGATGTCGATGCCCTGGGTGCGCGTGTTCACGGCGTTGGCGAAGAACTGCACGCGGCTCACGGGCAGCGTACCCAGAATGGTATTTACCAGTGGGTTGGTGCGCGTAAACTGCGCCGACAGCACAATACGGTCGCGGATGTCAATCTGGTAGGCATCAACCGTGAGCGTGAACTGCCGCCCGGCGCTGGCCGTGAGGCCAATGCTGTAGTTGGCCGACTTCTCCTGCTTCAGGGGCTCTACCCCAAAGCCACGCTGGCCAGTGGCGTCGTACGAGTTGCGCACGATGGGATTGTCGTTGTTCACGGTGAGCACCTGGTTGGCGACACCGCTCACAAACTGCGTGCTGGTATTGGTGAAGTAGCGCTGCTGCAAGGAAGGCGCCCGGAAACCGTTGCCAATAGAGCCCCGCAGCGCTAGCGCATCAATAATGCTGAAACGGGCGCCCAGTTGGCCGCTTACGTTGCCGCCAAAGTCGCTGTAGCGCTCGGCTCGGCCCGCAGCGTGCACAAGGAGCTTTTCGGTGAGGTCACTTTCGAGGTCAACGTAGCCGGCTAAGTTGGTGCGCGACTTATTCACCTCATCCTGTGGCTGGTAGCCAGGGAACACTTGCGAGCCTGAGGCCGTAGGTGCCCCGTTGTACAGGCGCCCGCCGTTGATGTACGAGGCGTATTCGCCGCGGCCAATCTGGAAGTTATCTACCCGAAATTCACCGCCGAAGGCTACGTTTAGTGTGGCTAGCGGCCCGAGGTCGGTAAAGCGGCGCGAGAAGCCCAGGTTGGTGGTGTTTTGCAAAAAGGCCAGGCGCCCTGCGTAGAAGCTGGTAGGGTTGAGCGGGTTCGTCGGCAGCGAGGCATTGACGGAGCCATCTACGTTGTAAGCCAGCTCGTTGCGGCCAAACGTATTGCTGAGGTCGGCCGCGAAGCCACCAAAGCTTTTGCGCAAGCCCAAAATGGCCGACTGGTCGTAGATGGTGGTGTTGATGAAGGGCAAAAAGCCGTTGCCAAAAAGCTGCAAATCGCTCTGCGTCGGCTGGCTGGGTAGGCGGTTGAAGCCCGAGCCGCGGCCCGTCCGGTAAGAGGCACCACCCGACAGGTACACTTCGTAGCCCATACCCAGACGGTAGCCGGCGTTGAGGTAGCCGCCATAGTTGCGCGAGGCCGACTGCCCCACGCGCAAGTCGTTGCGGTCGAAGCCGTTGGCTGCCACCAGGGCATCGTCTTGGGCGCGCAGGTCGCGGCGGCTTTGCTCGGTAGTGGCGGTGGCGGGGTAGTTGCCGCCATTGGCCCCGAGGTACACGAGGGGGGTAGTGTCGGTGAAGGCGCGGTTGGTGTAACCGCGGTTGATAAACTGGCCGCTCAAATCCAGGAAGCCGCGCTTGTTCAGGCCGATACCGATGTTGATGTCGGCCTGCTCGGTTTTGCCATCGCTTTGGGTGGTTTGGCCGTAGTAGCCGGTGCTGGTGACGCCGGTCGAGTCGTCTTTGAGCTGAATGTTGATAACGCCCGCAATGGCATCGGAGCCGTAGAGGGCCGCCGCGCCATCGCGCAGCACCTCAATGCGCTTGATGCTGGCCGTCGGAATCACGTTCAAGTCGGTGCCCACCGAGCCGCGGCCCACCGTGCCGTTGATGTTGACCAGCGACGACGTGTGGCGGCGCTTGCCGTTCACGAGCACCAGCACCTGGTCGGGGCCCAGGCCACGTAGGCTGGCCGGGTCCACAAAGTCGGTACCATCCGAAATAGACTGGCGCGACGACTGAAACGAGGGCGCCGCGTACGTTAGCACCTGGCTCACGTCGGTTTGGGCAAAAGCCTTGATTTCGCGGGCCGAAATAACGTCGACCGGTGCGGTAGTCAGGATGTTGGAACGGCCTTCGGCGGCGCGCGAGCCCGTTACTACCACGTCGCCAATGTCGGTGGCCGAAGCAGCCAAGCGCACTTCAATGCGGGTGCGGCTGCCTACCGCAATTTGCTGGGTAGCAAAGCCGATGGCCGAAATCGTGAGGGTAGCGCCGGGCGTCACGGCTAGGGTAAAGTCCCCGTCGGCGCTGGTAGCCGTGCCGTTGGTAGTGCCGCGCTCCAGCACGGTGGCGCCCGGCTGGGCCTCGCCGGTGGTGCTCAGCACCCGGCCCGTAACCGTTATTTTTTGTGCGTGCGCAGCCAGGGCCGCAACCACGAACAAAGGAGTAAGTAGCGTTTTTCTCATGTAAAAATGGTGAAATAAAAATTGCGTGTATAAAATTTAAGGTCGGCAAATTACACAGCTTTTGTGCTTGTACAAGAAGGAGTATAAAATAATTGCCACATCTAACGAGCGTTAGTTTAAGCTAAGCAGTCAGAAAATTTCCCTTTATAAAGAAAACGAAGTAGCCTAAGCGGGCCGAACGGCGCGCGAGCTTTCCTGATTTCCTTGCCTGGATAGGCAATTGGCAAACGCCAGAGCGAGCAGCGGAGCGGCGTGGCGCCGCGTGCCGGGGTAGGAATAGTGGCTCAACTAACCAGGGCAGTTTTTGTTTGGGGCACGCTGCCCGAGCGTGGGCTTCTCTGCCTGGCCTACCCCCTAGCTAAGCCAGGGGCTAAGCTAGGGGGTAGCTTATTGCCACCATTGCGAATTCATGGGGCCGGCGGCCACCTCTACGCGCTGGCCAGGGGCGGGCAGCAACAGCGGCACGGTGGGCGCAGCAGCTTCGAGCAGGCGCTGCACAGGCTGGCGCCAGGCGTGAAATGCCAGGTTGAACGTGCCCCAGTGTAGGGGCAGCAGCGGGCCGCCACCCAGCAACTGGTGCGCAGCCAGGGCATTATCGGGACCCAGGTGGATGTCGGCCCACTCGGGGTCGGAGGCCCCGATTTCGAGCATCACCAAATCGAAGGGCCCGTACGCGGCGCCAATCTGCTGAAAAGCATCGTCGAAGGGCCCCGAGTCGCCGCCGAAGAACACCTTGTGTTGCGGCCCGCGCAGCACCCACGAGGCCCAAAGTGTGCTGTCGCGATTGAGCAAGCCACGGCCCGAAAAATGGCGAGCAGGCGTGGCAATTAACTTAAAATCAGGGGCTAGCTCAATTTCGTCCCACCACGTAGCTTCGGTGATATTGGCGGCGGGCACGCCCCAGCGGCGCAGGTGCGCCCCTACCCCCAAGGCGCAGAAGAAGCGCTCGCCGCGCTGGGCCAGCACCCGAATGGCGGCCGCATCGAGGTGGTCGTAGTGGTCGTGCGAGAGGATGATGCCATCGAGGGGCGGCACGTCGGCCAGGGCCAGCGGCGGGGCAAAAAACCGTTTGGGCCCCACCAGTTGCGAGGGCGACGCCCGCTCGGCCCACACCGGGTCGGTGAGGAAGCGGCGGCCATCAATTTCCAATAATACCGTGCTGTGGCCTAGCCAAGTAACGCGCAGCGCAGCGGTGGGCACAGGGGCGGCCAGCGCCGCCGCAGCGGCCCGAAAAGGGCCGAGCGGCTGGCTGGGCTCGCGCTCGGCTTTCTCAAAAATGTAGCGGCTCAGCAGTTTGCCGTAGCCCGAAGGCGGGCTTACACTGGTGGGCAGCACGTTGTAGTATTTGCGGCCGTGGCGGCGGGGCTGGAGGAGCATGGGAAGAGGCTAGATAAAGCGCCGCTGGGGCAGACGCAGCCCTACCCCCAATATTTTTGCGTAGCGTGCCCAACAGCTCCTACCTCCCGCTCAGCGGCTATTTCAACCGGTAAGCCAAGCCTACTCGAATGAGCCCCACATTGGCCTGGGGCGAGGAAATAGCGGATGTGCTGGGCTCGTAGTTGGTGAAGCCGTAGGCGTAGCTTGCGGCCAGGCCCACGCGCTTGCGCCACACCGTGAGGTCGCCGCGCAGCCGGAAGTCGAGCGAATTGGCCGCCGAGTGCTTGGCGTCGGTGCTCCATTCGCCGGTGGTGGTGACGCCGCTGCTCGTTTCGCGAGCTGTGAGGAGGTAGGCCAGTTCGGGGCCCACCAGGGCGTCCAGCTCCAGGGCTTTGCCACGCAGGCGCCAGCCGGCGCCGGCAAATGCGCTGATGGTTTGCGTGTAGAGGTGGGTGGTGGCTGAGGTAGTGCGGTTGTAGCCGGCCACCGTGTTGTTGTAATTAACCGACGTGATAGTGGTGCGGGCCTGCATAAAATCGTAGCCCAGGTCGAAGGCCGTCAGTAGGCCGGCTTTGCCCACGCGCTGCACCCGGCCGCTGGCCCCGAAGCCGGCGCCCAGGTGCTTGCCGTAGGGGTTGAAGGTGCTGCTACTACCCAGGTCAGCTGTGTTGTAGTTGACGACGCTGCTGGTGGTGGCGTTGGTACCCCGAAAGTTGGAAAAGCTCGCGTTGGCACGGCCGGAATATTCAATTTGCTGCCCAAAAGCCTGAGTGGCGAGCAGCGTAGCGGGAAGAGCAAGCAGCAGGTATTTCATAAAATGCGGAGAGCTAAGCGCCGCCGCTCAAGCCCGGGCAAAGTAGCTTGCCGGGGTAGCAGGAACGGGACATTAGGACGCCGCAAATCTCCGAATTATTGCAGTTTTTGCTGCACCACGGGCAAGGCCAGCTCGGCCCAGCGCCGCATCTGCAAACCCGTATAGTGCAGACCATCAGGGGTAAACTGCTGGGCCTCGCCGGCGGCGGCGCGGGTAAGCGGCGTGATGGAAACGAAGGCTACGTCGGCGTGCTGGCACTCCTCGTGCGCCACAGTGTTGAATTGGTCGATTTCCTGGCCAATGCGGGCCGGGTCGCGGTTTTCGGCGGCCGCAAAGGGCGTTTGGCCCCAGTCGGGGATGCTCAACACCACTACCCTACCCCCCTGCCCGCCGGCAAAGTGCCGCGCTGTGGCCAGCAGCGCCCGAAATTCGGTGCGGTACAGCGCCACCGATTGGCCGCGGTATTGGTTGTTTACGCCAATGAGCAGCGACACCAGGCCGTAGTCGGTGCGGTGGTTGCCGCTGGCCGCGATGGCGGCTTGTAATTCGGCGGTGGTCCAGCCGGTGCGGGCAATAATATCGGGGTTGGCCAGCCTACCCCCCTGCTGGCGCACGAGGCCGGCCAGCTGCACCGGCCAGCGGTCGGCTTGGGGGGCGCCCTCGCCAATGGTGTAGGAATCGCCGAGGGCAAGGTAAGGAATGGCAGCAGCAGTAGGCATGGGAACAACGGCGCCGGCTACCGGCGCACCAGCCCGCGGGGCTGCGCAAGCAGCCAGGGCAAACAATGAAACTAAAAAAACACGCATAGGAGCCAAGCCGCCAGCGAAGCGGGCCCCAACCTACGGCGTGGCGGCCGGCTTGGGTTGGAGCCTGCTTCGGGCTATGCCCTACCCCTACCCAATGGCCTGGGCCAGGTCGTCAATCAAATCTTCGGCGTCTTCGATGCCCACGCTCAAGCGAATGAGCGAGTCCGAAAGGCCCGCCTTGCGGCGCTGCTCGGCCGGAATGCTGGCGTGCGTCATGGTGGCGGGGTGGCCGCTCAGGCTCTCGACGCCGCCCAGGCTTTCGGCCAGCGTGAAGAGCTGAAATTTCTCCAGCACCGCGATGGCATCTTCCTGTTTATCACCCTCCAGCACAAACGAAATCATGCCCCCGAAGTCGCGCATCTGCTTGGCGGCTACGGCGTGGTTGGGGTGGTTTTCGAAGCCCGGCCAGTACACTTTTTCTACCTTGGGGTGCTGGCGCAGGTACTCGGCCACGGCGCGGCCGTTTTCGCAGTGGCGCTGCATGCGCAGGTGTAAGGTTTTGAGGCCGCGCAGCACCAAGAAGCAGTCTTGGGGGCCGGGCGTGCCGCCGCAGGAATTTTGGTAAAAGCTGAGGTCTTTTAGCAGCTGGTCGCCGTTGAAAACCAGGGCGCCCATCACCACATCGGAGTGGCCGCCCATGTACTTGGTGAGCGAGTACACCACGATGTCGGCGCCCAGTTCGAGCGGCGTCTGCAAGTAGGGGGTAGAGAACGTGTTATCGACAGCCAGCAGCGCGCCGGCTTCTTTGGCTATCGCCGCCGCGGCGGCAATGTCAATGATATTGAGCAGCGGATTGGTAGGCGTTTCAACCCAAATCAGCTTGGTATTGGGCGTCACTTTTTCGCGCACGGCATCCATATTTCCCATCGGCACGAAGTGGAATTTGATGCCCAGCGGGGCGTACACCTTGGTCATGATGCGGTAGCTGCCGCCGTAGAGGTCGTCGGTCGAGATGACTTCGTCGCCGGGCTTCAGCAGGTGCAGCACGCAGTCGATGGCGGCCATGCCCGAGGCAAACGCCAGGCCGTGCTGGCCATTGTCGAGGGCGGCCAGTGCGTCTTGCAGCTGGGTGCGGGTGGGGTTGTGGGTGCGCGAGTATTCGTAGCCCTTGTTGTCGCCCGGCGAGCGCTGGGCGTAGGTCGAAGTCTGGTAGATGGGCGTCATTATGGCCCCCGTGGTGGGGTCGGGGTGCACGCCGGCGTGGATGGCTTTGGTGGCAAATTTCATAGGCCCGCAAAGATACCGGCGCGGGCGTGGGCACGAGGCAGGCGCCTTTTATGCTGCCCAGCCGCGCCCGCAAGGCGGCGGCAATTCCTACCCCCTCCTATATTCGCAGCTTACCTATTTACTCTTTTTTCACTTTATGAAAAAACCTTTATTCAAGTTGTTTTTACTGCTGTTTGCGGCGGGTACGGCCGTGGCGGCACCGCGCCCCAAGCCGGCACTCAAGCCAGTAGCTGTCGATTCGGCAGCGCTGTACCGCGCTTATGCCGATTCCGTCAATGGTACTTTTCATTACCAGCAGGGCCACATCACCTTGCCTGGTGCAGTGGGGGAGCTGACGGTACCGCGCGGCTTTCGCTACCTCGACTCGACGCAGAGTGGCTATGTGCTGCACAAGCTCTGGCACAACCCACCCCAGGAAAACCTGGGCATGCTTTTTCCCGAAAACGTGGGGCCACTGAGTGAGGCTAACTGGGCATACATCGTTCACTACGACCCCATGGGCTATGTGAAGGATGATGACGCCGACGACATCAACTACGAGGAGTTGATGGAAGGTATGCAGAAGGAAACGGAGGAAGAAAACCCCGAGCGCACAGCCGCCGGCTACGAGGCCATGCACCTACTGGGCTGGGGCGCTAAGCCCTACTACGACAAGCAGCAGCATACCCTGCACTGGGCCAAGCTGTTGCGCTTTGGCAGCAGCCTCGACGAAACCCTTAACTACAACGTGCGCATCTTGGGCCGCAAGGGGGTGCTCATTTTCAACGCCGTGGGCGAGCCTACCCTCCTCCCCCAGATGAAGGCGAGCATCCCCGGCCTATTGGCCAATGTAACGTTTACCAAAGGCCAGCAATACAGCGACTACAGCCCCGACATTGACGAGGTAGCCGCCTACTCCATTGGCGGCCTGGTGGCGGGCAAAGTGCTGGCTAAAGTAGGTTTTTTTGCCATCATCCTCAAGTTTTGGAAGTTGGGGTTGCTGGCACTGGGCGGGGCCTGGGCGGCAATTAAGCGGTTCTTCGGTTTCGGAGCCAAAGAGTCGTAGCGGGCCGCTACCGGCCCCGGGCCGTACGTAAGCGGGAAAGGCTGGCCCGGTGGGTACTGGGCCAGCTTTCCCGCTTACTTTGTGGCAATGGCATTCCTACGCGAGCTTTTTCAAAAGAATTTTTCTACCCTGCTCACCATGTTGCTGCTGGTGGCGGTGCCGTTGCTGGGCTCGTCGTCGCTGGTGCTCATCCTCTACGAAAACCAAGCGTTGCTGCAGCACCTCACTACGCTGCAAATGCTGGGCTACTTCGTGCTAATGGGCATTACGATGTCCATTGCCCTCACCAACAGCACATTTGTAGTCATCATTACCGGGTACTTCCTGGGCTGGTCGGGCCTGCCGGGCATGGTGGCCTCCTACGCCTTGGCTGCCGCCCTTGGCTACGAGCTGGCCCGCCGCCTCGACCACGGCAAGCTGCGCAGCTTCCTGCACCACTTCCCCAAGGCCGAGGCCGTGCTGGGCGAATTGCAACACCAAAGCTTTTCGCTCATCCTGCTCACTCGGCTCTCGCCGGTGCTGCCGTTTGCACTCATGACGTTTGTGCTGGCCATTGTGGGTGTGCCGCGGGGGCGCTTTCTGGCCGCCTCGGTGCTGGGAATGCTGCCGCGCAGCCTGTTCTTTTACTGGCTTGGCACCAAAGCCTCCGATGTGCTAGCGCTGCTGCGCAACCCCGACGAAGGCACCCTCAGCAAGCTGGTGCTGCTGGGGCTGGTGGTAGCGTCGCTGCTGGGGCTATACGTGGTGTTCAACCGGGCCTTGCAGCGAGTGCTGCGCCGCAATGCGCCGCCCACGGCGTAATATTTATTGCCTGATTATTACCGGCTTGCTTCCGCAGCAGCTGTTTTCCAGGTAAAAAATGTGCTGCGTATTTGCACAGGGAAAAAATTCCTGCCTACCTTTGCAGTCCCAACACGGGAAAACGGTTGTATAGCTCAATTGGATAGAGCATCTGACTACGAATCAGAAGGTTTAAGGTTCGACTCCTTATACGACCACAGAAAAGGCCTCTAGCACATTGCTAGAGGCCTTTTTTATTTACTGGGGTCGGTTTAGGGGTCGGTTTTAGCGAACTGCCCCCGCGTTACGGTCGTCGGCGCGTTCAGCCAGCGCATCTTCTACGTTGGCCGTATCATCCTGCCCCCAGGCGATGCGTTGCCGGCTCGGCAGGGCCAGTACCGCATCGCGGGTTTCGCGTAC
This sequence comes from Hymenobacter ginkgonis, assembly GCF_009755225.1. Lineage (GTDB taxonomy): Bacteria > Bacteroidota > Bacteroidia > Cytophagales > Hymenobacteraceae > Hymenobacter > Hymenobacter ginkgonis. Next base: position 8,586 of record NZ_WQKZ01000010.1, on the reverse strand, counting down.
CACCTGCACCAGCTCCTGACTAGCCGCGGTGCCGCCAGCCGGCGCGGCCGGGAGTGCGCCACCCGAAACCCCGCCATCCTCGAAGTAGCCGGGCCGCGGACGCACCGGGGCCCCGCCCCGGTAGAGACTGGTATCAATTAGCTCATCGACCAGGTGCTTGTTGTTGGCGTAGGTGTCGCGGCTCAGAATCATGTAGGGCTCGCCCTTTTCCCATTCGCCCAGGTGCTCGCCGGTGGCTCCATCGACCATCCGAATGCCACCGCCCGAGTGACGCTGGCCAACACCGGCTACACCAGCTGTAGCGTTAATGCGCCCGCCCGCCGCATAGTGCTTCACCCCATGCCACGCCTGGCTTGCACCGCGCTGCACCGCCCGGCTAGTGCGGCCGAAGAAACCGCCCTTCTCAAATTCAGGTATGGGCGTGGCAATAATTTTAGCGACAGCGGCTACAGAAGCAATTGCCGTTAATGCGCCAGTGGGAGTAAAGGGGCCACCCGCCTTCAGCACTGCTAAAACGCCTGCAATAACGGCCTGTGCAATATTCGCTACCTTCTCTTTCTCGGCAGCTTCCTTTTTAACTGCTCGCGTCTTCTCGTCGTAACTCGTCTCGATTGACGACTTCTGAGCCTCGTAGGCATCCTTGCTAATCGTACCAGCCTTGTATTCAGCATCTAGCTTCGCCAAACGTTGCTTCTTGTCCTTGTCGAGTTTGGCTAGTTCTTTATCGCTGGCAATTTTCTGAAAATCGGCCACCGTTTGCAGAGCGGTTGCCTGAATCTCTAGGCCCATAGATACCCCCGCTGTATAGCGCTCCTGGCTCCGGTCGGCAAACTCATTCTCCAGGTTTTCCTTATCCTGCAAATACTGCCGCATGATGGCCAGCTTCTGCTCCGTATTCAGTCCTTGCTGAAAGAAATCCTCCGCATACTGCCGGTCGAGAGCCGCCTTGCGCACGGCCTGCTCGTCGGCATCGGCCTTGGCCCGCTCCAGGCTGAAGTCCGCTGACTGCTGCCGGCGCCGGCTGATGCGAGCCAGGGCAATGTTGTCGTCGATAGCGGCGATGCGCTCGGCAATTTCCTGCTGCTGGGCCACCCGGTCGCGCTCCAGGGCCACCAGGTCCTGCTGGAGCTTGGCCTGGATGAGCCGGCGCTTCTCAGCTGCCCGGGTATCGGTGTCGAGGATTTTGAGTGACTCGCTAGCGGCCGACGTGCGCAGTTCGGCCGCCCGGCGCTCCCACTCGTCTTTAATGAGCGCGTTGTTACGCTTCTCTATATCAAGGGCTTCCTCGCCCTGTTTGAGCGCCAGCTTCTGGCGCTCCGCCGCCACATCCACCGCCAGCTTCTGCTCGATGAGCTTGCGCTGCTCGGCAATTTGCTCGGCCGTGCCCTTGGCCGTAGCCTTCTCCTTTTCAGCGGCCGCTTCGAGCTGCTGAATCTTTTTCTCAGTTTCGTCGGTGAGCAGCCCGGCTTTGAGGTCGGCAATCTTTTTCTCTACCTCAGCCTGCTCCTTCGCCCGTTTGTCAGCGGCATCCTTAGTCTTTTTATCGTACTCGTCTTGCAGCTGGCGCAAGTCGCGCAGGGCTTCGGCCCGAATGACCTTTTTATCCCCCTCGGTTTTTTTCTCCCCTAACAGGTCGATATCGCGCTTGGTGGTAATCTCCAGCTTTTTGAGGCGCAGTTCTTCAGCTGACCCGGCTGCCACCAGAGCTAGCGCCGCTTTGATATTGGCCTCCCGCGCTTTGAGCGCTTCAAGGTCGGCCGTGGCGGCCGCGGCAGCTTCCTGCTGTGCTTGTTTTTTAACGTCCTCTAACTTCTTCTGCTGCTGTGCTTTTTGCTTTTGCTGGGTAGCGGCTTGTTCCTGCTGCTCCCGCTCAGCATAACCCTGATTATAGGCCCCGGCTACCCCATTACCGAGCGCGGTGTACTGCTTTACTACACTCTCGCCCACCTTCGCCAGGCCCGCCTTGATTTTGGTGAGGTCGCCCGAAAAAATGCCGGTGACAATATCTGAGATTCCTCCTAACTGCAACAGGAAGTTTTCCTTGATATTCTTGCCTAATTGCGTAAACGCAGCCCCTAAGCCTGCTACTACCTCGCGCACCTTTGCACTGCGCTCGTAGAGCGTAATAAAAGCCCCGATGAGCAGGGCGGCCGCCGCTACTACGACGCCAATGGGGTTGGCAGCCAGGGTAATATTTAGCAGGCGTTGGGCCGCCGTCCACTTGCCGGTGGCGAACGCGGCCGCCTCGTCCCAGAGAATCTTGCCCTTGGTCACGGCCGTGTTGTAGAGGGTCGTGGCCGTGAGCTGAATTTGCGCCGCGTTCAGGGTGGCCACCGCCACCACTAGGCCGAGCAGCACCCCCCGGTTTTCATTCAGAAAGCCCGGTAAGGCTTTGAGCACGTTGATGAAAAAACCGAACGTTTGCAGGGCGTACAGGTAAACCGGAATCAGCTTTTCCCCTAATTCCTGCCGGGACTGGGCGAAGCCTTTTTCCGCTTTGGCCACCTCAGCGGCCGCGTTGGTGTTTTTCTTGGCAAATTCATCGAGCAGACTGGTGCCCTTTTCGTACTCGGTAGAAGCCAGCGCCTGCTTTGCGCGCACGGTATCGGTTTGGTTAGCTAGCAGGCTGATAACCTTAGTAGCCTCCTGCGACTTAATGCCCAGTTTGTCAAGCGTGCTGACGACATCCGTTTCACTGGCTCCTTTGAGCGAAGCAGCCAGGCGCAGGATTACCTCGTTTGGGTCAGAATTGATTAGATCCTTAAACTCCTTGCTGGTCAGACCAATCTGTTTGCCAAAACCGTCCGTATCCTTGGCAGCCGTGAGCAGGATATTGGAAAGACCCCCGGCTGAAATCTCAGCCGACAGGCCCAATTCCTGAAATGCGGCACCCAGGCCCAGGGTTTGGGTAATCTGCGGAGCTAGGTCGCCCAGCTGCCCGATGCGGGCCGCGAAATCAGCAATCACCGGGCCAGTGGCCGTGCCATCGGCCCCGAGCGCGTTGACCGCTGAGCCAATTTTAGTAATAGCTTCGGCCGGACTAACATTGGCCGTTTCCTTAAACAGCTTCTGCAAGCCGCCGAGCGACTTGTTGACGTCCTCGACCCCGCCCGAAAACTCGTCGCCTAGGGCAACTACTGCCTGGTCAACTGACTGTGTGAAGGCTACGGCCTCGTCTTTGGCAATGCCCAGCTGGCCAGCCGCCACCGCGATGCCTTCCAGATTCTGCTGGGAGGTGCGCGTGTCGATGCCTTCCAGCTGCGTGCGCAGGGCCTTGGCTTCGGCGGTGGTGAGGTTCAGCGACTTCTCCATATCGGAGATGGAATCGCTGCCCTTAATCGCCGCGTCGATGCTCTCGCTCCCCAGCTGCTTGAGGCTGCCGACAACGGCCTGCACCCCAATCTGGATGCCAGCGAAACCGGCGGCTTTCGTGATAAAGCCACTAATGCCGCTGCCGGCGTTGCCTAGCTCATCTTTCACCCCCTTAGCCTCGGCCCGCACCTGGGCCAGGCGCGCATCGACATTGGCCAGCTCCTGGGCTTTGTTCAGAAATGACTCGGTGTTGGGGGTCAGGTTGGCCAGCTCACGGTTAAGCTGGTTCGACATGGCCTTGAGCTGCGCGCTGGTGAGCGAGGTGAGCCCAATTTCTGCGCGCAGTTCCTCCATCCGGGCCTTCACCTGGCTCAGTTCCTTGTTCTGGTCGATGTACTCCTGCGAGCCCTTTTTGAGGCCCTTGAACCCGTCCTGCAAGACCTGGGCCTTGCGGGTGAGGTTGTCGAGTTCGGTGCGCGACTGCGACCCGTCAATTTCCAGCTTTATCTGGACGTTATCCTGTCTAACTTGTGCCATATCAGATTTTAATACTGGCCGCCATGTGCGTGCCGGTGGCTACCAGGTAGCGGGTCGTCACTGCGTCGATGAAGCTGTTGATGGATTGATAAAAAGTTTTGCTGAACCAGGACTTGGGCTTGACCTGGGCGTTATCACGCAGCTTGGCCCGGGCAATGCCCCAGGCGATGCGGTTGATAGCGCGGCTGCTCACGGGCGACACTTTCGAGCGGTCGGTGTAGCCGGGGATGTAATCGAAGTGACTCAGCCCCACCTTCTTGACGTAGGCCTCGATTTCCTCAATCGGAGGTGCTTTCATGCGATTGATGCCTTTCATGTCCTTGATGCGGCCGTACTGCTCGAAGAGCACGCCCATCACGGCCACGTGCTGCGCGGTGGCGCCCACGACCTCCGTGCGCAGGGAGTTGAGTAGCTCCTCCGTGAGCACCAGCCCCTTGGCCTGCACGGCCGCGGCCAGCAGCTGCAAGGCCCGGGCGGCGTAGCTGCCCACTTCCTCGTCGAGGATGCGCCTGAATTCGTCCTGGTAGTCTGCCATGTTCCCAAGATGGCAGAAGTAGGCAGGCAGGGGTAGGACGAAAAAGCCCCTACCCGAGGGGGTAGGGGCCTGCCTAAAACTTACCTTTTAAGTTAATTTTCGCCACTTCAGCAGCAAACGCAGGGGAGTAACCTGCGAGGTGAGCACCTCCCAGCCGACCGCGCCGGCGATAACGGCGACCAGGTACCACCACCACGACGCGCCGGCACTGGTGCTCGTGGCCACCGCCCCCGGCCCGACCGCTGCCGAGCCGCCCCGGGTGCCAGCCTTGCGCGCATCGGTGGCGGTACTGGCGCCGGTGGCCACCGTCGAGGCCGGCCGCGTGATGGCGACCGCGCCCGGGGCCGTGGCCACGCTGCTGTTTTTGATTTTGGCCGGCAGCACGCCGGCGCGGGCCAGGTTCTGGGTCTGGGCTTTCTGCCACTGCCGGCGCTGGCGCGGGGTCGAGCCGGCCGGGGCCGGCACCAGGTAAGGGGGTAGGGCGGCCAGCGAGTCGAGGGGCAGGAGCGAGCTGGCCACTGCGAGCGGTACCACCGGGTCGGGGCGCCCGACCGCGCAGCTGCTCAGCGTCAGAGCTACCGCCACGGCTACGAGCATGACGATAACGCCACTAATAAAACCTAGCCAACCGGCTAGCCAGCTGTCGAGTACATCATCTTCTTTCATCTTAGGAGAGGTAGAGCGCGGCTTCCCGAGCGCGGCGGGCAGTTAGGCCAGCGCTCACACGCTTCACCTTGGTTTGAGGGTCGGTTACTTTGTTCCAGAGCCCGAAGGCCGTTTTGATGACCGTCGGCGACGAAGCCCCGGCGTTGGCCAAGGCCAGCACGCTCGACTTGTCAAAGCCCCCCGTGCCGATGTTGTAGCAGAGCGACACCAGCGCATCGAATTGATGCTGGGTCACATCGCGGTGCACGCGGCTGGCCACGTGCGCCCCGTACTGCTTATCCACGTCCTGGCGCAGCAGGGTGCTGGCCTCCGCCTCCGAAATCTTGACGTTGTAGTAGCGCTCCTCCCCTTTTTGGATGACGTGGCCGTAGCCAATGGTGGGGCGGCCCGCCTCGCAGCGGTACCAGCTGGCGCGGAAGGCTTCTTCGCGCTTAATCAGGGCCAGGCCCGCTTCGGAAATTTTCATACGCTTATTGTCTCTCGGCTTCGCGCCGGTGGCGGGCCTGTTTGGCCAGGTTGAACAGTACCGTGTGCAGGGCCGTGTGGGCCACCTGGTCGTAGGTGCCGTAGAGGCCGCGCTCGGCCACGTCGGCCAGCAGCTGGAGCATCTCGGTGCCATCGCCCCGGGGCTTGGGGGGCGCGGCGGGGCCGGTCGGCGGCTCGACCTTCTTAAAGAGGTCTTTATAGGCGCGGTGGATGAAGCGCTGCGCGCCCAAAAAGTGGTGCAGCACCACGATTTTGACGCCCAGCGGCGCATCGAGCAGCTCCTGGGCCCGGCCCTCGGCCAGCTTGCCGTTGTAGCGCTCCCGGGTTTGCCCATCCCACAGCGGGTCTTCGCGCACCTTTTTGAAGTCGGCGCGCACGGGGCGGCAGAGCGTGGCCACGAGCTGGTCGAGGGCCAGCGGCTGCGGGCGCTGCGGGTTGGCAAACTGGTGAAAGAAGACGCTGGCCATCGCATATTCGATGGCCACGGCATCGAGCAGGTTGGGCTCAGGCAGGCGGTAAGTGCGTCCCCGGTGGGTAAACTCAGTTATTCCCTTCGTATCCAACTCCTTCGTCCAGGCCCAGCTAACCATCGTGCACAGGTCCCACAACTGGTCGGGGGTGAGCCGGCGTACTTCCTTGTCGCGCAGCCTGGGGCACCAGGCGCGCAGCACGGCCAGCCGGGCGGCTACCGAGTCGCTGGCCAGGTGAGGCGCGGCAGCAAAAAATTGGGCGGGCGTTAGCTCGTCCCAGCTGCCCGGAACCGGGTGCGGGCGGCCATCAAGGCGAAAGGTCAGCATCTAGGAAACGGCGGCTTCAGCGGTGGGAACAGGTTCTAGGGGAGCGGTCGGCTCCGGAGCGGCAGCAGGCTCCTCTTCCCGCTCGGCCTGGCGGGTCATGCGGCGCTGGAGCAAGTCGGCCACGTCGCTATCGACCAGGCCGAGTTTGCCGAAGGCGATGATGAGCCGGCGCAGGTGAATGAGCACGAAAGGGGCCAGCACCAATTGGGTCAGGAAAAACAGCCCCTTCTCGTGCTCGCCGAAGCCGTGGGCGAAGGCCAGGATGGCGGTGTAGCCCACCAGGCGCCAGGCCAGCTTCCTGGGCTTCAGGGGCAGCTTTTGCAGCAGGTTGCCCGTGAGCACGTCCAGCACCACCAGCACCAAGAGCAGATAGTAGGTGTAGGCCGGCGACCAGATGTGCGCCTCCACGAAGCCACTCACCCCTGCTACGCTAACGGCCACTAGTTCAATGGTTTGCACCGTGATGTAAAAACGCAGCATCTTAAACCCAGAAAGAAGGTTTACCTGCGTTGTCGTGCAGCTCGACCGAAACGGGCGGGGCCGAGGGGGTCAGGGCGTCGAGGTAAGTGGCTAGCTTCGCCTGGTATTTCGTGGCGGTCGCACTGGCCGTTTGGCTCAGCGCTGACAGGGCCTCGGCACTGGCGGCCTGGCGCTCGCGCACGGCCTCGTTGTCGGAAAGCAGGCGCAGACTGGTGCCCGTCAGGGCCACGCTCATCGTGAGCACACCCTGAGCGAGCGCCCGGTGGGCCAGCACCGGGCGCACCAGGCCCAGCAGCTGGCGCGTCTCGGCCGAGGGCGCTTCCCCGCTAGCCAGGCCCTCGCGCAGCTGCTCCAGCAAATCCTCGCCTAGCAAGTCGCTGATTTCAAAGTCTTCTACTTGGCGCAGCGTCGGCAGCAGGGCCAGGAAGAAGCGCCGGCTGCCGGCCGTGGCCACGTACTTACCTAGCTCCTCGGCCGAGGCAATGAGCAGGCGCTTGCGGCTGCGGTACTCGGGCGAGTCCAGCTCGTCGGCAAAGTCGGCCGCGTGGGCATCGAGCCAGGCCAAGGCCAGGTCGAGCAGCTTATCGCCGGCCGCAGCGGCGGCTTCTACGAAATTGTTATATACCCACTGGCGGCTGGGGGCGGCCTTGTCAGTGCTTTGCTCCGACATGCCGAGTTCCCCGAAGGCGATGCCAATAAACGGGGCCGCTTCGAGCACCACGTAGTACGCCAGCGCCCTGCGCAGGCGCAGACGTAGCTCGACCAAGTGCGCCGGTGCCGCGATGGCTGGCAAGTTGCCCAACTGCTCGACCAGGCCTTCGCCGAGCATCGGCACCAAGTGCACCTGCTCGGCATGACTGACAAAGCTGAACAGGGTTTTCACGTTCACATTGGCGTGCACCGTGCCCAGGCTCTCTTTAACTTCTTCTACTGTATTGAATAACATGGGCTTACATGGAGGAATTAGCCACTTTCTGCTTGCCCGTGGGATTATCGGCAATCGTGGTGATGTCGATGTCCTCGAAGCCGAAGAAGTGATTGGGGTTGAAGCCCATGATTTTGTGGGCCGCCTGGAAGGTTTTGAGCAGGATTTTGCGCTTGGTGGGTGTGCGCAGGGCCACGTGCAGCTGGTAGCTGATGCGCTTCTCGGAGCCACTACCGCCGAACTTGCCGCCCGTATCGATGCCAGCCAGTGAGGGGTCGATGCCGTGGCCGCTGGTGTGGGCAATGTTGGCCTGCTGATTCACCGAATCGTAGGCCTTGTCGCTCATCTTGTTCTCGATGGGCACGATTTCCCAGCCCGGCAACTGCTTGCCACTGGCGTCCACGGCGAACTTGCTCACGAAGACCTTGTCCGTATTATCGACGCCGGCCAGCATCTCGTTCATGTTGGCCATGAGGTCGAACTCGGCTTTTTTGCGGGCATCCAGGTCGCCAAACTGGTCGAAGTAGCCCATCGGGATCTTGATGTGGTACTTGACGTTGTAGCCGTTGTCGAGGCCCGAGGAATGAAAGCGCGGAATCTTGTTGCTGACCTCCGTCCACTTGCGCGTGCCCCAAAACGGGGGCACGTCGTAGTATTTCTGGCCCGGCGTCCAGTCGCGGCCATGCAGCACGAACTCGCCGTACTTACCCGGGTTTTTGGGGTCGAAGGCGGGCAGAATCTTGGCCTCGTCGGCGCGAAAGTTGCGCCAATCGTGGTGCAGCGCGTACTTCTCGGGCTTGGGCTTGGTCGTGACCAGGGCGCGGGCCACGGTGCAGTCGAAGCTTTGG
>NZ_WQKZ01000001.1 GCF_009755225.1 Hymenobacter ginkgonis | reverse complement strand
TCAAAGCTTCGACTGCACCGTGGCCCGCGCCCTGGTCACGACCAAGCCCAAGCCCGAGAAGTACGCGCTGCACCACGATTGGCGCAACTTCCGCGCCGACGAGGCCAAGATTCTGCCCGCCTTCGACCCCAAAAACCCGAGTAAGTACGGCGAGTTTCTGCTGCACGGCCGCGACTGGACGCCGGGCCAGAAATACTACGACATGCCCCCGTTTTGGGGCACGCGCAAGTGGACGGAGGTCAGCAACAAGATTCCGCGCTTCCATTCCTCGGGCCTCGACAACGGCTATAACGTCAAGTACCACATCAAGATACCGATGGGCTACTTCGACCAGTTTGGCGATAAGCCGGAAGACCGCAAGAAGGCCGAACTCGACCTGATGGGCAACATGAACGAGATGCTGGCCGGGGTGGAGAATACGGATAAGGTCTTCGTGAGCAAGTTCGCCGTGGACGCCAGTGGCAAGCAGTTGCCGGGCTGGGAAATCGTGCCCATCGAGAACAAGATGAGCGACAAAGCCTACGATTCGGTGAATCAGCAGGCCAACATTGCCCACACCTCCGGCCACGGCATCGACCCCTCACTGGCTGGCATCGACACCGGGGGCAAGTTCGGCGGCTCGGGCTCCGAGAAGCGCATCAGCTACCAGCTGCACGTGGCCCTGCGCACGCCCACCAAGCGCAAAATCCTGCTCAAAACCTTCCAGGCGGCCCATAAAATCATGGGCTTCAACCCCACTCACTTCTTCGGCTTCGAGGATATCGACATCACCACGATTGCCGATAACCCCACGGGTAAGCAGAAGGTGGCTAATTCCTCCATGTAAGCCCATGTTATTCAACACAGTAGAAGAAGTTAAAGAGAGCCTGGGCACGATGCACGCCAACGTGAACCCAAAAACCCTGCTCAGTTTTGTGAGCCAGGCCGAGCAGCTGCACCTGGTGCCGATGCTCGGGGAGGGCCTGGTCGAGCAGCTGGGCAATCTGCCGGCTGTGAATGCGCCGGCGCACTTGGTGCAGCTGCGCCAGCGCCTGCGTAGTGCCTTGGCCTACTACGTGGTGCTCGAAGCCGCCCCGTTCATTAGCGTCGCCTTCGGAGAACTCGGCATGTCGGAGCAAAGCACCGATAAGGCCGCCCCCTCGCGCCAGTGGGTGTACAACAACTTCGTAGAAGCCGCGGCCGCCGCCGGCGATAAGCTGCTCGACCTGGCCCTGGCCTGGCTCGACGCCCACGCGGCCGACTACGCCGACGAGCTGGACTCGCCCGAATACCGCAGCCGCAAGAGCCTGCTCATTGCTTCGGCCGAGGAACTAGGTAAGTACGTGGCCACGGCCGGCAGCCGGCGCTTTTTCTTGGCTTTACTGCCCACCCTGCGCCAAGTCGAAGATTTTGAAATCAGCGACTTGCTAGGCGAGGACTTGCTGGAGCAGCTGCGCGAGGGGCTGGCCAGCGGGGAAGCGCCCTCGGCCGAGACGCGCCAGCTGCTGGGCCTGGTGCGCCCGGTGCTGGCCCACCGCGCCATTGCCCAGGGCGTGCTCACCATGAACGTGGCCCTGACGGGTACGAGCCTGCGCCTGCTCTCCGATAACGAGGCCGTGCGTCAGCGCCTGGCCGCTACTCCCGAGGCCTTGTCGGCCCTGAGCCAAACGGCCAGCGCCACGGCCACCAAATACCAGGCGAAGCTCGCTGCCTACCTCGACGCCTTGACGCCCACGGCCCCGCCCGTTTCGGTCGAGCTGCACGACAACGCGGGTAAACCTTCTTTCTGGGTCTAAGATGCTACGTTTTTACATCACGGTGCAAACCATTGAACTAGTAGCCGTTAGCGTAGCGGGGGTGAGTGGCTTCGTGGAGGCGCATATCTGGTCGCCGGCCTACACCTACTACCTGCTGCTGGTGCTGGTGGTGCTGGACGTGCTCACCAACAACCTGCTGCAAAAGCTGCCCCTGAAGCCCAAAAAGCTGGCCTGGCGCCTAGTGGGCTACACCGCCATCCTGGCCTTCGCCCACGGCTTCGGCGAGCACGAGAAGGGGCTGTTTTTCCTGACCCAATTGGTGCTGGCTCCCTTCGTGCTCATTCACCTGCGCCGGCTCATCATCGCCTTCGGCAAGCTCGGCCTGGTCGATAGCGACGTGGCCGACTTGCTCCAGCGCCGCATGACCCGCCAGGCCGAGCGGGAAGAGGAGCCCGCTGCCGCCCCGGAGCCGACTGCCGCCCCAGAACCCATCCTCCCCACCGCTGAAGCCGCTGTTTCCTAGATGCAAACCATTCGCCTCAATGGCCGCCCGCACCTGGTGCCGGAAAGCTGGGCCGAACTCACGCCCGTCCAATTCTTTGCCGCCGCGCCCCACCTGGCCAGCGACTCGGTAGCCGCCCGGCTGGCCGTGCTGCGCGCCTGGTGCCCGAAGCTGCGCGAGAAGGACGTACGCCGGCTCACGCCCGACCAACTGTGGGATATGTGCACCACCGTTAGCTGGATGTGGACGAAAGAGCTGGATACGAAGGGGATAACCGAGTTCACGCATCGCGGCCGCACTTACCGCCTGCCCGAGCCCAACCTGCTCGATGCCGTGGCCATCGAATACGCGATGGCCAGCGTCTTCTTTCACCAGTTTGCCAACCCCCAGCGCCCGCAGCCGCTGGCCCTCGACCAGCTGGTGGCCACGCTCTGCCGCCCCGTGCGTGCGGACTTCAAAAAAGTAAGCCAAGACCCGGCCTGGGACGGGCAAACCCGCGAGCGCTACAACGGCAAGCTGGCCGAGGGCCGGGCCAAGGAGCTGCTCGATGCGCCGCTGGGCGTCAAAATCGTGGTGCTGCACCACTTTTTGGGCGCGCAGCGCTTCATCCACCGCGCCTACAAGGACTTGTTTAAAAAGGTCGAGCAGCCCACCGGCCCCGCCGCGCCCCCGAGGCCCCGGGGCGATGGCACCGAGATGCTCCAGCTGCTGGCCGACGTGGCTGAGCGCGGCCTCTACGGCACCTATGACCAGGTAGCGCACACGGCCCTGCACACGGTAATGTTCAACCTGGCCAAACAGGCCCGCCACCGGCGCGAAGCCGAGAAAGAGTAAGCGTATGAAAATTTCCGAAGCGGGCCTGGCCCTGATTAAGCGCGAAGAAGCCTTCCGCGCCAGCTGGTACCGCTGTGAGGCGGGCCGCCCCACCATTGGCTACGGCCACGTGATTCAAAAAGGGGAGGAGCGCTACTACACCGTCAAAATTTCGGAAGCGGAGGCCAGCACCCTGCTGCGCCAGGACGTGGATAAGCAGTACGGGGCGCACGTGGCCAGCCGCGTGCACCGCGATGTGACGCAGCACCAGTTCGACGCGATGGTATCGCTCTGCTACAACATCGGTACCGGGGGCTTTGATAAGTCGAGCGTGCTGGCCCTGGCCAACGCCGGTGCCTCGTCTCCCACGGTCATTAAAACGGCCTTCGGGCTCTGGAACAAAGTCACTGACCCTAACACCAAGCTTAAGCGCGTGAGCCCGGGCCTGACCGCCCGCCGCAGCCGCGAAGCTGCTTTATACCTGCAACCATGAGAACTAGAATACTTTACCTGGTAGGTGTGGCGAGCTTGGCCCTGGCCAGCTGCGCCACCACGCACACTCCCTCAGCCGACGTGCTGCCCTCGGTCACCCAGGTGCAGCCCCCGGACTCGCTAGCCCTGCGTGTGGTGCTGCCCATCGACCTGCTGGCCCTGGGCTTGCCCCCCTACCTGGTACCGGCCCCGGCCGGCTCGACCCCGCGCCAGCGCCGCCAGTGGCAGAAAGCCCAGGCCCAGAACCTGGCTCACGCCGGCGTGCTGCCGGCCAAAATCAAAAACAGCAGCGTAGCCACGGCCCCGGGCGCGGTGGCTATCACGCGGCCGGCCTCGATGGTGGCCACCGGCGCCAGTACAGCGACCGATGCCCGCAAGGCCGGCACCCGGGGCGGCTCCGTAGCGGTCGGGGCGGGGGCGGTGGCCACGAGCACCCGTGCCGGCGCGTCGTGGTGGTGGTACCTGGTCGCCGTTATCGCCGGCGCGGTCGGCTGGGAGGTGCTCACCTCGCAGGTTACCCCCCTGCGGCTGCTGCTGAAGTGGCGAAAATTAACTTAAAAGGTAAGTTTTAGGCAGGCCCCTACCCCCTACAGGTAGGGGTTTTCTGCTAGCTATCTTAAAAAAACCCTACATTTAGCCTTATGCAGAAAGTGGAATTCATTGTAGAGCGCACAGGAACAGGCTTTTCAGCCTATGCTATTGACTATGAGGTGTACACCGTAGGTGAAACGCTGGAGGAGCTAAATGCGAACATGGTAGATGCGATGAACCTGCACCTAGAGGAAAAAGGGCTGGTCGTAACCGAAGAAGACCTGGTGGTGAATTTGAAGTAGTCTCCGCTACTTCAGCTAGTGGTGCTGGCCAGTATCCCACAAGCAACTACTATACTGTCATAAGCAGTATGGCATTTTACATATTGTAAACGGTGATTTGCAATATGTAAAAGCCCCCTATCTCTTCCCCCTAATTGTTTGGTGCAGGCCTCTATACTTACTTTGCTACATGAGCTTTCTTTCAACTCGTCCCCTCTATTGGCTGGTAGGTTTTGCTGGGCTAACAGCTTGTCAAGAAAAAACAGGTGAGACGACCCAAGTTACCGCTAAACAGGAGCCTACAACCAGCCTAGTAGTCCAACCTACGGTTAATAAAGTGTCGGTTACTTCCCTGAATGATTCAGCCAATCAGCAGTTGGTGCTGGGACTAGGTGGGGCCTGGATAAACACGACGTACGCCGCGTATTTACGCAAAACCCATTCCCCTCGTCAAGCGGATGGGCACTGGGGAAGTAGTGGTATCACCGAGCTACTCTTAGACTCCCGGTCCTACAAAGGCGATAGTATGGCCCTATCGCTGGGGGCCGCCAATCATGAGGGTCTACCCCTGCGTTACGTCCACCTGCGTCTAGAACCCGGGCTTACCGCTTGGCCAACCACTACTGAGGAGTCGGAGAGCGAGGCTGACCTACTCGAAACGAGCCTACGCTATCACGTAAATCAGGGAGATACGCTCCTCTATCTCGACCAACGTCAGAGGACTACGCACCGGGTTACGACCACCGCTTTTCGGAAGCTACGCAGTAGTTTAAACACGAGCCGCCCCTTCGATGACGGATTAGCTCCTTTCATCAATGGGCTGACCTTCGCGGGCTCGCAGCTAGTAACGGACTCTACGGGGCATACCTACCCCGTGCGTTTGCTGGCTACCGGCCAGGTACAGGGCTGGCCAGGGTATAGCCGGTACGAAGTCAATACTGATTTCGTTGGCCCTTTCCACGAGCTAGACACTGTATTCTTCGATATCAACCAGAAAACGCAACAAGAATGGGCTTTTACTAAGCAGGGCGATACCGTTCGGCTGTATGCGGTGCATGACGACACCGTGACCTATAAGCGTCAGCGTGGCCGCCTCTGCTACACCTTAGTTCGGCAGAGCAAATGAGGCCATAAAAGTGGTAACTAATTCGATAAATAAAAGTAACCTTGTCTCAGAAAAGTGCTAGCTAATATCGTAAAACTAGCAGGGTTAAAAACCGCACTGATTCCAAGGATTGTCCGGTATGTAATGTTATGTTAAGTGGCTTTGCTAAGGAAACAAGATTTACCAAATAATAGACAAATCCTTTATTTTATCTAATTTAGCTTGCTATTTATATTCAACAACTAATGAAAATAGAGGTAATTATCATTCTGTCAAAAGCCTACTACCAAGAAGTATACGAAGAATGGTTGCGCTTCCGCAGCAAAGGGAAGCGCTGGCAACTGCAAGTCGGTTTGCTCTTATTTGGAGTAGCGTTCTTGCTAGCAATGATGTGTGGACCTCGGCTAGCCGACCTATGGTTCATCCCTTTCTGCTTTGTATTAGCAGGTATTTACGAAATAGGCTCCTTCTTTTACACGCGTCGGCAATGGCTACACAGTAGAAATGAGAGTAGCTTAGTTAATCAACGGGTAACATTATTGTTTGAGCCCCAAGTGATTACGCATAATGGGCCATTTGCTCAAGGGCAATTGCTATGGACTGGCATACGGGAAGTAAAAGAGACGGCACGCGGGCTCTTCCTAATTCCAGAGAATGGCAGCAGCATCTACTTACCAAAAACGGCCTTTGCCTCGCCTGAGCAATTTCAAACCCTGCTCCAGCATGCTAAGACAAAAGGGGCGAGCTTGTAACGTTTCTTAAACCAACGTTTAGGTAAGGTGACAAGCTCGGCGAACTGGCATAGCGTTTAATGCAAAGTTAACTATACTTTGAGCTTGTAGCGCCCACTACGATAAGTGCTGCTTTTTCGTCCTACTCCTGCTTGCCTCATGCTGCCATCTTGGGAACATGGCAGACTACCAAGATGAGTTTAAGCGCATCCTCGACGAGGAAGTGGGCAGCTACGCCGCTAAGGCCTTGCAGCTGCTAGCCGCGGCCGTGCAGGCCAAGGGGCTCGTGCTCACGGAGGAGCTACTTAACTCCCTGCGCACGGAGGTAGTGGGCGCGACCGCGCAGCACGTGGCCGTGATGGGGGTGCTCTTCGAGCAGTACGGCCGCATCAAGGATATGAAGGGCCTCAACCGCACGAAGGCCCCGCCCATCGAAGAGATTGAGGCCTACGTCAAGAAGGTGGGCCTGAGTCACTTCGATTATATCCCCGGCTACACCGACCGCTCCAAAGTGTCACCCGTGAGCAGCCGGGCCATCAACCGCATCGCCTGGGGCATTGCCCGGGCCAAGCTGCGCGATAACGCCCAGGTCAGGCCCAAGTCCTGGTTCAGCAAAACTTTTTACAAATCCATCAACGGCTTCATCGACGCGGTAACTACCCGCTACAAAGCCGCGACTGGCACCCACCTAGCGGCTACGCTCAAAGTTTGATATGGCACAAGTTAGACAGGATAACGTCCAGATAAAACTGGAAATAGACGGGTCGCAGTCCAAAACGGAACTCGACAACCTCACCCGCAAAGCCGACTTGCTCCAGCAGGGCTTGAAGGAAATGAAGCGCGGTACCAGCGAGTACATCGCGGCCAATAAAGAATTGTGGGAGGTGAACACCCGCATGACGGAACTGCGCAATGAAATCGGCTTATCGGGCTTGTCTATCAATCAGCTAGGTAAGCTGAGTAACCAGCTCAACCGCGAGATAAAAGACCTGGTACCGGGCACGCAGGCGTTTATCAATAAGAGCAAAGAATTGGTTGAGGTAGGCAATCAGCTCGACAAGGTGCGCGCCGACGCCAAGGGCGTGAAGGAAGAAATGGGCAGCGCCGGTGGGGGAGTAGGGGACTTCATCAAAAAGGCGGTGGGCTTCGCGGGTATTTCGCTGGGGGTCGATGCCGTGGTGGATAGCGTGAAGGAAATTGGCAAGGAGATTTTTGCCACCACCGCCAAGTTTGAAACCTTTGAGGCGGTGCTCACCACGGCCCTGGGCGACAAGTCGGCCGCGCAGTATGCCATGAGTCAGATTGCCGACCTGGCGGCTAAAACGCCATTCTCGGTCGATGAGCTAACGGCCAGCTACGTCAAGTTTGTGAACCGCGGCATCGTGCCCAGCACGGCCGAGATGCAGAAGCTGGCCGACGTAGCCGCTTCGCAGGGCAAGAGTTTCGACCAGCTCACGGAGGCCGTGCTCGATGCCGGCACCGGCGAGTTCGAGCGCCTCAAAGAATTCGGCATCCAGGCCAGCAAGTCCGGCGACCAGGTGGAGTTGTCGTTCAAGGGCGTGACCAAAACCGTAGCCAACACGCCCACGGCCATCAACGCGGCCCTGGTGGGCTTCGGGGAGCTAAACGGGGTGATGGGCTCCACGGCCTCTATCTCGGCCACGCTGGACGGGCAAACCTCGAACCTGGGTGATACGGTAGACCAGCTGGAGGTGCAGATTGGCCAGGGCCTACGCCCGGCCTTCGTGCTGCTGCTCACCGCGGCCGGGCAGTTTCTGGATTTTCTCAAAAACTCGAAGGGGCCGCTCACTTCGTTTATTAATTACTTCCTCGACCTCTACAACCAGTCGCTGGCCGTGCGCGTGGTGGTGCAGGGCCTGGGGCTGGGCTTTCAGAACGCCTACGCCCTGATTAAGGGCGTACTGGGCTTTTTGGTAACCGACCTGGTGGCAGCTGGCAAGGTGATAAAGGGCACGTTTACCCTCGACTTCGGCCTGATTAAGCAGGGGTTGACCGAGGGGGCCCAGGGCCTGGTGGATGCCGTGAAAAAGACGGGCACCAGCATGGGCCAGAACTTCAAAGGGGCACTCACGCAGGCCGCCAGCACCGACAAGGTGGCCCTGCTCGGCGTGTCGGACGCCGATGCCAAGGCGGCGGCTGATTCCTTTGATAAGGCAGCTGCCCGCGTAGGGGCCGGGGCCAAGCAAAAAGCGGCAGCGGATGCGGCTAAGAAGCTGAGCCTGGAGCAGCTCAAAGACCGGGAAGCGGATATTCGGGCGGCCCTGGCCCTGGTGGCTAGTGGCTCCGCCGAGGAGCTGCGCCTCAAAAAGCTCGATGTGGCGGCCAAGCGCGACATTGAGCTAGCTGATGAGAAGGTCACGGCCTCGGAGCGCAAAGTGATTCGGGCCGATGCGGTAGCCGCCCTGCGCAAGCTCGACGAGGAGTACCAGAAAAAGCAGCTCGACCAGGCCAAAAAAGCGGCTGCCGAGCAGGCTGACGTCGAAAAGAAGATTGCCGACCTCAAGGCCGGGCTGCTCACGGACGAAACCGAAAAGCGTATCCAGCAGCTGACGGCTGCTGCCGAAAAGGAGAAGGCGTCAGCGAAGGGCACGGCCGAGCAAATCGCCGAGCAGCGCCAGCTCATCGAGCAGAAGCTGGCGGTGGATGTGGCGGCGGAGCGGCAGAAGCTGGCGCTCAAGCAAGGCGAGGAAGCGCTTGATATAGAGAAGCGTAACAACGAGCTTATCAAAGATGAGTGGGAGCGCCGGGCGGCCGAACTGCGCACGGCAGCTGCCAGCGAGGCGCTCAAAATTCTCGATACCGATACCCGGGCGGCCGAGAAGCGCCGGCTCATTCAGGCCAAGCTCCAGCAGGACTTGGTAGCCCTGGAGCGCGACCGGGTGGCCCAGCAGCAGGAAATTGCCGAGCGCATCGCGGCCATCGACGACAACATTGCCCTGGCCCGCATCAACCGGCGCCGGCAGCAGTCAGCGGACTTCAGCCTGGAGCGCGCCAAGGCCGATGCCGACGAGCAGGCCGTGCGCAAAGCGGCCCTCGACCGGCAGTATGCAGAGGATTTCTTTCAGGAAGGACTGAACACGGAGCAGAAGCTGGCCGTTACCCGCCAGTACCTGCAAAACAAGGAAGACCTCGAAAACGAGTTTGCTGACCGGGCCCAGGAGCGCACCAAAGCGGGGATAGCAACTGGGCTGGAGATGCAGGCCACGGCCCTGCAAACGGTGGCCGATTTCCAGAAAATTGCCAGCGATAAGGAGCTAGCCAAACTCGATAAGGATAAAAAGCAGCGCCTCGCCAAGCTGGATGCCGAGTACAAGGCGGGTACGGTCAGCAAAGACCAGTACGAGGCGCAAAAGGCGGATATTGAGGCCAACTACGACGCCAAAACCCGGCAAATCAAAAAGGAAGCGGCCGAGAAGGAAAAGGAACTCAACATTGCCCAGGCCGTGATTCAGACTGCCCTTTCCATCGTAAAGGCTTCGCCCAACGTGCCGCTCATGGTTGCGGCGGGCGTGACGGGCGCGGCCAGCGTAGCTAAAATTATTGCGACCCCCATTCCTGAGTTTGCAAAGGGTGGGGTAGTGGGCGGCCCCCAGCCCACCTGGCGCGAAAAGGTGCGACAGTTTGCTGCTGGGGGGCGCATCAACTCGCGCGCCGGCGTGGCCGACGTGGGCCAGCGCCACTCGGGCGGGGGCATTCGCATGGTCGATGGAGCCACCGGCGAGCACCTGGGCGAGTGGGAAAAGGGCGAGCCCTACATGATTCTGAGCCGCGACACCTACGCCAACAACAAGTACCTGGTCGATGAGCTGATAGATACCAGTCTCTACCGGGGCGGGGCCCCGGTGCGTCCGCGGCCCGGCTACTTCGAGGATGGCGGGGTTTCCGGTGGCGCACTCCCGGCCGCGCCGGCTGGCGGCAACGCGGCCGGCCAGGAGCTGGTGCAGGCGGTGAACCGGGTAGAAGAGGCCGTGCGCGCCTTGCCGAGCCGGCAATACATTGCCTGGGGGCAGCAGGATACGGCCAGCGTGGAGGAGGCGCTTAATGACCGCGCCGACGACCGGCAGCGCGCCCAAATTAAGTAAGGGCTTGCCACCCTTTTTGCCACCCTTTTCAGTTTAGACAAAGAAAAAGGCCCTTCTTGCTACCAAGAAGGGCCTTTTTGCTAAACGATTGCGGTCTGGACGGGACTCGAACCCGCGACCTCCGCCGTGACAGGGCGGCATTCTAACCAACTGAACTACCAAACCGTTTACCAAGCCGGGGAGCGATGTGCTTTTCCGTTTTGGTGATACAAAGGTAGGGCAAAGAATCCGGGCCCCGCAAGCTTCGGTCCAAAAAAAGGGCCAAAAAACCAGTTTGCGGGAGCTTGAGGGTTGTTTTTCAGGCTGATTAATTTTCTGCCGGGCGGGCAGCAGGTTTGGCTTTACCTTTGCCGCCCGGCATTTTAGCGACTTCTACAAGCAAAATTTATTTGCGGAGCCACTTGCCTACTACCCCGTAACCAGCAAACCCACCTTATGCTGCTCGATTTTGAACAACCCATCGCGGCCCTTGAAGATAAGCTGCGCCAAATGCAACAGCTCGCCCAGGACAGCGACGTAGAAGTGACCGAGGCCGTAGCGGCCTTAGAAACCAAAATCCAGACTCTTAAAAAAGAAACGTACGCCAACCTCACCCGTTGGCAGCGCGTGCAGCTTTCGCGCCATCCCGAGCGCCCCTATACCCTCGACTATATCGCGGGTATGGCTACCAAATTTGTGGAATTGCACGGCGACCGTACTGTGGGCGACGACAAGGCGATGGTCGGCGGCTTTGGCGAAATTGATGGCCAGCCCGTGATGTTTATTGGGCAGCAAAAGGGGCATAACACCAAGCAGCGGCAGTTTCGCAACTTTGGTATGCCCAACCCGGAGGGCTACCGCAAGGCCTTGCGCCTGATGAAGTTGGCTGAGAAGTTCAACGTGCCCATTGTCACGCTTATTGATACGCCCGGCGCATTTCCGGGCCTGGAGGCCGAGGAACGCGGGCAGGGCGAGGCAATTGCGCGTAACCTTAAGGAGATGTTTATGCTCAAAGTGCCGGTCGTCTGCATCATCATTGGCGAAGGCGCCAGCGGCGGGGCCTTGGGTATTGCCATTGGCGACCGGGTGCTGATGCTAGAAAATACTTGGTATTCAGTGATTTCGCCTGAGTCGTGCAGCAGTATTTTGTGGCGCTCGTGGGATTATAAAGAGCAGGCCGCCGAAGCCCTCAAACTCACGGCTACCGATATGCAAACGGCGGGCCTCGTGGATGGCATTGTTAAGGAGCCGCTGGGCGGGGCGCATACCGATGCACCCCAGATGATAGACACCCTGAAAAAAACGCTGCTGGAGACGCTGCGAGAACTCGCCGCAGTCCCCGCTGCCGAGCGTATTTCGCAACGCATCGACAAGTTTTCGGCGATGGGGGTAGTGGTAGAATAGAAAGTAAAAGTGAACTGGGCAGCCTTGGCTTGCTGCCAGCTATAGTGTCAAACCTTCACTTTTGAATTCTAAAGATGACCATCCATCCCTTGGATACCGGCCTTTTTAAGCTCGACGGCGGCGCTATGTTTGGCGTGGTGCCCCGCAGCCTATGGCAGAAACTGAATCCGCCCGACGCCAACAACATGTGCACCTGGGCCATGCGCTGCCTGCTGGTAGAAGAGGGGGGTAGGCTCTTGCTCATCGACAATGGCATTGGCGAGAAGCAAGACGAGAAGTTTCGCGGGCACTTCTATTTGCATGGCGATGATTCGCTCGAAAAGTCTTTGCGCAAGCTAGGGTTGACGAGCGCCGACATTACGGACGTGTTTCTGACGCACTTGCACTTCGACCATTGCGGGGGTTCGGTGGTGCGGCGGCCTGATGGCACCCTGCAAACGGCCTTCGCTAATGCTACTTATTGGAGCAACGAGGCGCACTGGCAGTGGGCTACCCAGCCCAACGCCCGCGAGAAAGCCAGCTTCCTGCGCGAAAACATCTTGCCGATTCAGGAAAGCGGCCAGTTGCAGTTTGTGGACCCCACCGCGGGCGTGCCGGCGGCGCTGCCACAGTTCAGCGAGATTCTTTTTGCTAATGGCCACACCGAGAAAATGATGGTGCCGGTGCTGCAATATAAGGGCCGCACTTTGGCGTACATGGCCGATTTGCTGCCGAGCGCGGCCCACCTGCCCCTGCCCTACGTGATGAGCTACGACGTGCGACCGCTCCTCACGCTCGAAGAAAAAGAAGCGGTGCTGCGTCGCGCTGCCGAGGAAAATTGGGTGCTGCTCCTAGAGCACGACCCCTTGCACGAAGCCTGCACCGTACAGCTCACCGACAAAGGCGTGCGCCTGGCCGAAACGCTGCGGGTCGCCGATTTATAAAAGAAAAACCTTGCTGACTGGTTTTGGGCGGGGTAGGGGCAGCGAGCTTCTCTACCCCGCTAGGCTGGCGGTATTTACTTAATGTTGACCCCTAATAACGAGTCCCTACCCCCTGCGCTGGCCCTGGCCCTGTCGGGCGGCGGTGCCCGCGGCATTGCGCACCTGGGCGTGCTAGCGGCGCTCGACGAGCTGGCGCTGCCCGTGGTGCGGCTGGCGGGCGCCAGTTCGGGCGCCATTGCGGCTACGTTTTACGCGGCGGGATTTGCCCCGCGCGAGATTTTGCGGTTGCTGCTGGGTACCAATTTTATGGGGCTGACGCGGCCGGCCTTTAGCCGGCTAGGGCTGCTGGGGCTAGAAGCAGTGGAGCAACTGCTAGCGCGGCACCTGGGCACCAGCCTGGATTTCGAGTCCTTGCGGCTGCCGCTAACGCTGGTAGCCACCGATTTGGTGGCGGGCGAGTCGGTTTATTTCGCCACCGGGCCGCTGCTACCCCCGCTGCTGGCCTCGGCGGCGGTGCCCATTGTGTACCGAGCGGTGCAGTACCAGGGTCGGCAGCTAGTAGATGGCGGCCTGCTCAACAACTTGCCCGTGGAGCCGCTGCTGGGCCGCGCCGCCGAGCGCGTAGTAGGCGTGCACTGCAACCCGCTCAATACCGATGTGCGCGTTTCTAACCTGCGGCGCCTAGTGGAGCGCACCCTGCAACTGGCGCTGAGCACCAACGTGGCAGCTCGCAAAACGCAGTGCGACTTGCTACTCGAGCCACCTGCCTTGCGCACTTACCGCCCGCTTGACTACCGCAAGGCCGACGAGTTATTTGAAGTCGGCTACCGCTATACCCTGAGCCGCGCTGCCGACCTGCGTGCCCTCGTAGCTAGCCGCAACTAGGCGCCGTGCTAGCCGTTATTGGCTAGCTTTGGAAGTTAATTTTTGTTTTTTAAGTGAATGGCTGCCCGCAAAACCTCTACGTTCTGGTACTACATCGCTAAAACCATTTTTGGCGTAGCCGGCTGGAAGCAAACCGGCCAAGTGCCGCCCAGCATCAAGAAGTGCATGATGATTGCGGCCCCGCATACCAGCAATTGGGACCTCATTATGGCCCGCGCCGCCTTCTACATCATGGATTTGGACGTGCGCTTCACCGTGAAAAGTGAGTGGACCGAAAACCCACTGCTGGGCTGGCTTGTGAAAGCCATCGGCGCGCTGCCCGTCAACCGCAGCCGCAACAATAGCTTGGTCGATGGCATGGTGCAGCTCTTCAAGCAGTACGAAGAGCTCGTCATCCTCATCACGCCCGAGGGCACTCGCGCCTACCAGCCTAAGTGGCGCAAAGGCTTTTACTACGCTGCCCTAGAAGCGGGCGTACCCATCTTGCTTGGCTTTCTCGACTACCAGAAGCGCGAAGCGGGGGTAGGGCCCGTGTTCTGGCCCACCGGCGACTACGAGAAGGATTTGGAAGAAATCAAAGCTTTCTACCGCACCAAAAAGGGCCGCTTCCCCGAGCGCGGCGTGCGCTAGGGCTGTACTAGTCCCACAAACTAGAACGTCCTGCTGAGCCTGCCGAAGCATCTCGCTTGTGCCGCTAGGGTTATAATCCTAACAACTCGAGCGTTATGCTTCGGCAGGCTCAGCATAACGTTCTGTTTTAACTGCTTATGATAAGTAGAAGTGGTTTGGCTTAATCTTGCGTGAGCGCGTATGCTACTAGGTTGGCGCCCATGCGCAAGGCCGCGTCGTGCACGGCGGGCGTGTCTTCGGGGTAGGTTCCTACGTCTTCCCAGCCGTTGCCGAGGTCGCATTCGTAGGTATAAAAGCATACGAGTCGGCCTTTATAGACCAAGCCAAAGCCCTGCGGGCGCTTGCCATCGTGCTCGTGTACCTTAGGCAAGCCCTTCGGAAAAGGATACTTCTGGTGGTAGATGGGGTGCGAGAAGGGCAATTCCACGAACTCCAGTTCGGGAAAAACCTTCTTCATCTCGGGGCGGATAAACTTATCAAGCCCGTAGTTATCATCAATGTGCAGAAAGCCACCGCCAATGAGGTAGCGGCGCAGGTTTTGGGCCTCGGCGGTGGAGAAACTCACGTTGCCGTGCCCCGTCATGTGTAGGAAGGGGTAGGAAAGCAGTTCGGGCGCATCCAGCTCCACGGTGGCTTCGTCGGGGGCAATGTTGGTGTGCAGCGCCTGGTTGCAAAAGCTAATGAGGTTGGGCAGGCTCGTTTTGTTGGCGTACCAGTCGCCCCCACCGCCGTAGTGCAGCTTGGCAATCTGGTAGCTGGGCGCTACGAGAGGGGTAGCGGCAGTGGTAGTGAAAAGGAGAACGAGAATTGACAATTTTTTTAGCATATCGAAGAAATTAGCCAGTAAAATAGCTCAATTGCTAATTAGGTTTGCAGTATGAGGCGCTGCTTGGGCCTTAAGCTGCCCGGTAAAGCAAAGACATTTTACCGAAAATGGTGGTTCAGGTCCGCTAAGATTCCTAATGCTTACCCATGTCCGATGAGTACTAAACTCGAAAAGCTGCTAGCCGCTTACGAAGCGGAACGCGTTAGCCTTACCGCTGAAATGGAAGAATGCGTGGCCGAGATGGAGTATGGGAAAGCGCATTTATTCTTCAAAGGTTTGGCAAGAATGAATCAGCAGTTGCAGACGCTATACAATATGCAGGATAAAGGGTATGACGAAAAAGAAGACTTAGCGAATACGATTAAATTTTTGGAAGAGGGAATGACTGGTGAAGAGGCCTATATGCGCCAACGCTTCGCTGAGCTACTCGTCGAAAAAAAGGTAAGACTGGCTGAACTGAGTCAAGTGCCCGCTCAAAAGCCAACGGCCGGATATGCCGTGCGTGACGTTTTGAGTAAGGTTCTAGCCGGAAAAATCACAGGTTTTACGTTGGTATTTCATGAATCGCAATGCCTTAATTGCCACATTAAGCTGGTGCGCAGAACGCTTATTCTGACAATTCCTGAGATTCGCCGCCATAAGGAGAATTATACGTTGGAGAAGCGGCACATCAGAAAGCTCAAGCGCTTAGGATTTAAGGCGTATGATAATAAAGACAAGCTAATACTATTTGCGCCTTATTCTACTATGGAAGATGTACAGGCAATCCAGCGTATCCTAGCATGCATCACCTTTGAAGTTTTCTATTTTAAAGAACTGGAAGGCGAGACATTCATTAAATATAACCCATGACCAACGGCAAAGACCTCCTCGACCTCGGCTTCAAATCAGGCAAATGGTTTAAGGAAGCAATTGAGCACATCAACACCCACGAACTGAGCGGCGACGCCCTGCTGGCGTACCTACGCGCCGTAGGCCCGCCGCCCGAGATTCCGCTGCTGCCCACGCCGCTGCCTTTCTACGAGAATATCCGGGCCGACACGGCGGTGGAGCAGCAAAATATCGACTACGTGCGGCTATCGATGCAGCAGCTTATGCGCACGCCCACCGTGGTAACGGGCGCCGTGATGCCCGACGCTTGCCCAGCCGGGCCGTTGGGCACCATTCCGGTGGGCGGCGTGGTGGTGACGCGCAACGCCATCCACCCCGGCATGCACTCGGCCGATATTTGCTGCTCGGTGATGCTGACCAACTTAGGAAAAATCGACCCCAAAACGGTGCTCGACGTGGCCCAGCAGGTGACGCACTTCGGGCCGGGCGGCCGCCCGGCCGAGCGGCGGTACGCGCTGCCCGCCGACATCCTGGCCGAGTTTCGGGAGAATTCCTTTCTAAGCACCGAGAAAAGTATCAGCCTGGCGCAGGAGCACCTGGGTACGCAGGGCGATGGCAACCACTTTCTGTACGTGGGCACGTCGCGGGCTACCGGCGACACGATGCTCGTGACGCACCACGGTTCGCGGGGGGTAGGGGCCCGGCTCTACTCGGCGGGCATGAAAGTAGCCGAGCGCTTCCGCCAACAGCTTTCGCCCGCCACGGCTCCGGTTAATGCTTGGCTGCCCGCCGACTCGCCGGAGGGCCAGGCCTACTGGGCCGCGCTGCAAACCGTGCGTCGCTGGACTAAGCAAAACCATCTCTGCCTGCACGACGACATTGTGCAGCGCTTGAAAGCTGCCGTGCAGCAGCGCTATTGGAACGAGCACAATTTTGTGTTCAAGGCCGGCGACTTGTACTATCACGCCAAAGGTGCTACGCCGCTCGACCCGCAGTTTATGCCCGATATCACCGGCCCGCGCATTATCCCGCTGAACATGGCCGAGCCCATCCTTATTGTGGAAGGTGAAACCACTGCCAACAACCTGGGCTTTGCGCCGCATGGCGCGGGGCGCAACCTTAGCCGCACGCGCCACAAGTACAGCAAGGCCGCCAAAACCAACGAGGAATGGTTTGCAGAAGAAACGCAAGGCATCGACGCCCGCTTTTTCTTCAACGAAATCGACATTTCGGAGCTGCCCAGCGCCTACAAAAACGCAGCGGAAGTGAAGCGCCAAATCACAGAGTTCAAGCTAGCTCGCACCATAGACGAAATTAAGCCCTACGGCTGCATCATGGCCGGCGACTGGGAAAAAAACGCGCCGTGGCGGGTAAAAAAGCGGCAGGAAAAGTGATGAAATATATTATACCAATTCATTTTCGTGAAGATGGGTATTTGACTGAGCTTATTCAGCAAAAATTCTCTACTTCACTTATGAGTAATTGCAAGTGGGTGAAGCTCATTGCCGCCTTGGTTGGTAATTGGTGCGAGATAAAGCAATGTTTGGTCAAGCCAATATGGGACGAGGAAAATCCAACTCGGCAATTACTTATTGCTAAGCATACAACCTATGGCTTTGATTATTACGCCAGTGCAATAGAATCGATGGTTCTAGGTAATCCAAGAGGCTGGTATGCTTACAAAGAAATTGAATGGCTCGACTTTCCTCGATTGGTGATACTGGATGAAGGGGCACCTCCCATCGTGCAGGATTTAGTAGCTAGTAAAACTATTATTGACAAAGCAGGCCAGTATACTATTGAGTTAACGCAAGATAACTTGCGGCTTTATGCTTACTTAAAATAATACTGTATACACAAGCTATTCGCGCGCAATGTGTGCGGTGAATACTGCTGCCAATGCCGCCGTTTCGGTGCGCAGGCGCGAAGCGCCGAGCGTGACGGGACGGATGCCGCGGCTAAGCGCCAGCTCAATTTCGGCTGGCGAAAAATCGCCTTCGGGGCCAATGAGTACGCAACAGCCAGGTCCTACCCCCGCTACCTGAGATAGGGCCGTGCGCTCGCCGGCTTCGAGGTGAGCGATGAAAGTAGTTTCGGGCGTTAAGCCCGGCACAAACTTCTCAAAATCAATTAATTCATCGAGTTGCGGCAAGTAAGCTTGGCCCGACTGCTTAAGGGCACTGATGGCGATTTTCTCCAGGCGCTCTAGCTTCAGTTCGCGGCGCTCGGAGCGGGCGCAGCGCAGAAAGGTGAGGCGCTCGATGCCGACTTCAACGGCTTTTTCGACCAGCCACTCCATGCGGTCGAGGTTTTTGGTCGGTGCCACGGCCACGTGCGTGTAGTAGGGGCGAGGCGCGATAAACAGTTGGCTCTGAATAAGTAAAGCGCAGCGCTTCGGATTGGCATCGGCAATAGTGGCGGCGTACACGGTGCCCCGGCCATCTACTAGGGTTACGGGCGCGCCGGGGGGTAGACGCAGCACCCGAACGGCGTGCTTGCTTTCTTCTTCGGAAAGCGTGAAGGTGGGCTGGCCAGAGAACAGCGTGGAAGCAAAACAGGTGAGCATAGCAGGCAAAAACGAATCTGCGAAGGTAACTGTGCTGGCCATTGCTAAAATAAGTGCCGAACTAGTATAAATATTTTGTTAAAATATGGAACTATCACGCGGCAATAGTAAGTTTGCTGAAAATCTAGTAGAATTCTAAGACTAGATATGCGCTTACCTAGACCACCTATGAAAAGCAATTTGTACACCGCTCTTTCTCTGCTAGTTAGCAGTGGCCTAAGCCAAACAACTTGGGCGCAAACTGCGCCGCCAGCCCAAAATGCTACGGAGCTGACGCGCGAAATGAGCAACCGCCTGCACCTCAACGAAGGCGAATACGTGAAGCTCTACACGCTGAACCGTACGCGGTTGACCTTGCAGGATGAAATAGAGCGCAATACCAAGAATGATTCGGCAGCTCGCACGGCCCAACTGGCGGAGCTACAGTCACAGTACGAGCAAGAGTGTGGCCGCATTATGTCGCCCACGCAGCTTAGCCAATTGCTACAGCAGGAGACCAGCCAATTGGTTGACGGCAGCAGCACGTAGAACCCGCGCTTCTTTTCCCTCGCTATGATAACACTTATAAGAAGAGTCCGCTGGTTTATCCGGCGGGCTCTTTTTTTGGGGCAGTATGTAGCTATTGCGCGGCAGTGGGGGTAGGCACTGGGTCAACCATAAACTCGGTGACGGTGCCCAGCGGCCCAAAATGCAGCGTGAGGCGCGGTGCCCCGGAGCGGGGGTGGCGCGGGCCACACTGCGTGCCGGGGGTAAGGTAGTAGTAGTATACTTTTTCGGTTTGCACCTGCAATTCTTCCTCGTCGGGCTGGCCGAGCAGTGCCGTTACATCGTCGGCCCGTGCTTCGTAGAGGGTAGCGCGGGCGGCCAGTAGGGGCGGCAACAAGGCTACTCGCTGGCCTCGGCAGGCGTAGGGGTCGGCGCGCCAAGCGGCGGCAGCAAAGCCGGGTATATTGGGCAGGGCGTGGCCGCAGCTGGCTAGCAATAGGCTGGCCCCCAAGGCGCTAGCCAACCGGCCAGCAGCCTGAAATAGGAACGTAGAAGGCACCATAAAAGGAGGTTTGGTGGTGGCAAAAGCGGCTACCACCTTTACGAAGCTACTGCCCAAAGCAATTTGCGGCTAGGCCATGCGGCTGTGTAAGGGTAGGTCGCTGGCCGGCCTCTGTGATAACCCGGCCGGCGCTGGCCCGTTTATAGAGCCGCATTTTGCGTTGGAGCTTGCTCCATGCCACCCGCCTCTTTTTCACTACCCCCATGCGCCTAAATTTTCGCTTCATTATCGCCTTAGTTATTGCGGCCGTCACGCTGTTTGGCTATTTTTTCAATACTTCAACCAACCCGGTGACGGGTGAAAAGCAGCACGTGAATATGACGGCTGCCCAAGAAATAGCCTTAGGCGTGCAGGCCGCGCCCGAAATGGAACAGCAATACGGCGGCGAAAGCGCTGACCCTCGCGCCACGGCGGCCGTGCAGCAGGTGGGCCAGCAAATAGTAAAAGCCAATGGCCTCGACCAGAAAACGGAGTACCGCTACCAGTTTCACCTCTTGGCAGATGACCAGACTATCAACGCTTTTGCCCTGCCCGGCGGGCAAGTGTTTATTACCCAGGGGCTGCTTAAAAACCTGACTACCGAAGCCCAACTGGCTGGGGTGCTGGCCCACGAGGTAGGCCACGTGGTGGGCCGGCACTCGGCCGAGCAAGTGGCCCAAAGCCAGCTAACGCAGGGCCTGACTGGCGCCGCTGCCATTGCTTCTTACGACCCCAATAACCCTGGTAGCAGCGTAGCTCGTGCCGCCGCCGCCGCCATGATTGCCAAGCTGGTAACCCTGCGCTACGGCCGCAACGATGAGCTGGAAGCCGATGACTTTGCTGTGAAGCTTACCCCCCGCGCCGGCTACGACCCCAGCGCCATGATTAACGTGATGCAAATGCTAGACCGGCAAGGGGGCGGCAGCCGCCAGCCCGAGTTTCTGAGCACCCACCCTAACCCCGGCAACCGCATTGAAGAACTGCAAAAAGACATTCAGCAGCAATTCCCGCAGGGCGTACCAGCAGGCCTGAAAAAATAGTCGAAAACACTAGGTAGTACCAGTGAATAGGTGTTCCTAGTACTACTTGTTCAGGCTAAGCTGTGGCAATTTGTTCTTCCTAAAAAGCCCCGCCGGAGCAATCCGGCGAGGCTTTTTATTTGCTAGGAAACCAAGAGTTAGTTCACTACGAGGCGCTTGGCAACCAAGCCTGCGGCTGTGGTAGCTTGCACCGTATAAATGCCGGCTGCTACGCCAGCCAGGGGCAACTCAATGCTATCGGGGCTGCTGGGCGCCACAGTGCGAGTAAGCACTGCTTGACCTAGCACATTGACTACCTGCACCGTAGCAGCCGACGCCCCGCGCAGGGCTTGCGGCAGCAGCAGCGTGGCTGCGCCGTGGGCTGGGCTGGGGTACACGGCTACCAGCGCAGCCACGGTGGCCGAGGCAGTAGCCAGCGGCGCCGACGTACTAAACAGCACCGAGTAGCGGCCCGTGTTGGGGGCCGTCGTCAGGTTCAAGCTGAGGGAGGGGGTAGTGGTGAGGTCGGTGTAGGTGCCGAGCACGGCATCGCGTAGGTAGGCGCGGTAGCCCGTAGGCAAGTTGCTAAGCGTCACGGCTCGCAGCGTGTAGGTACCAGCCGTAGTCGTGGATAAACGCAAGGGAACAGTCACGGCGGCCCCCGTTAGGGCGGGTAGGCCGTTGATGGCCAACAGGTCGGTGCCGACTTCCGAGGCTAAGGTCAGGCCGTTGAGGAAGGGTAGGGCGTAGGCATCGTAGGCATTATCGAAGCCCGCGGTGGCACCGCTCTCAAAGTATATGTCGGCTTGCGAAGCCCGCGAACCGGCGCTCAGTTCGAGCAGTAGCTGGGGGCGCACGTCGGCGGTGGTACGCTGGAAAGGGGCGTCGCTGCCGTCGGTTAGGCGCTGGGCATTTGTGAAATTGATGCTGCCCGACGTACCCACCGCGGCATTGCGCACGAAAAAGCCCTGCGCCACCGGAAGCACGTTGGTGCCGCCGTTGGTGCCCTGCCCATTCACGTAACTAGCGTAGCTGCCGCCAAACTGGCTGGTGCTTTTAAAGACGTATACCGCGCTGGCTAGGCCGCTGAGGCCGGTGCTGGCCACCTGGTTCCAGTCGAGGGGGCTGGGGTAGGGATTGCCCAGCAGCTGCCAGCCAGCAGTGGCTTTGGCGCTGCGGCCCTGGGCGGGCGTGCTCACGTTGCCGGTGGTGAGCTGGCCCACAAAATCGACCAGTTCGGTACCTTTCAAATTCACCGCGAAACCCTGGCCCACGGGCATGGCTTCGTTGAGGCTGGCTGGCGAGTAAAAGCCCTTGTCAAAATCTGACGTAATGGTGGTGGCCGGTGAGCTTTCGTACTGCGCCTGGCTATAGCCCAATACTGTGGGAAAGGGCGTAACCTGGCTTGGCGTGGGGCTGGTATTATACGCTTCATTGACCACGGGCGTGAACGTGGGAGTGGCCAAATCGCTAAGCGTGGTATTGCTCACTGGGGCCGCGTAATAGCGGTAGCCCAGGTCCGCGTTGCTTGAGGCGATGTTGCGCTGCACCGTAGCGGCACCGGTAGCGACGCCGCCGCTATTCACCACGAAGGCCGTGCCAGCGGCATTCGAGAGCAGCGTAAAAGGCTGGCCAGTAGCAATGTTGAGGTTGCCGGTTAGGGTAAGGGCGCGCTGCACGGCCGCGGCCCCGCTCACGGTGGCGCCCGCCGGGCCTACGCGCAGGTTTTGGAACTGCGAAAGGTTGGCCCCGCTGATATCTTGCCCGGTGCTGCCAACCAGGGCCACCGTACCCGTTCCGCTGCCGGCCACGCTACCGTCGTTGTTTACAAAGTTGCCGTACACGCTCAGCGTGCCGCCGTCGGCAGTGGTCAGCACTGCGGGCAGGCCCGTGTCGCCCGCGCCGAGCACCACCGAGCGCGCCTGCTGGGCATTGCTTACGGTGGGCTGGCGGGGCACCGTGGCGCCGGGCCCCGGAATAAATACATCAACTCCGCTCGTGGGCACTAGGTTGGTGCTCCAGTTGCCGGGCGTGCCCCAGTCGGTGCTCACGGCACCGGTCCACAAGCTCAGGCCGGGGGTAGGGGCCGCCGCAATATTGGTAAAGCGCAGGCCGACCCGGCCAATAATATTGCCCAGCAGCGTAGCCCGGCCGCTGCCCAAATCCAACGTGTAGAGGTTGGAGCTGCCCGGGCTGCCCGCCGTGGGGCCGGTTAGCTCCAGCAAGTAAGCTGTGTTAATTCGCGTGTTTGGGTCGGTAAACACGTCCAGGTCGAACGTGGCATCGCCGATGCCAAAACTCGTGGCCGTCGCACTAGCCGCCAGCGTTACGCCGGCCACGGCCGTCAACGTGCCGTTGGTGATGGGCGGGGCGCTCACGGTGCTTTGCGTGGCCAGCACCCCGTTGTTGGGCGTTTGGTCGAGGTCGTACAATGTCGTGCCTACCAGGCCCGGCACGACGTTAGTGTAGGCGACCGCCCCAATAAGCGGGGGGGTAGGGGGCGGCACAGCGTTGCCGGTAGTGGCATAAGTAAGTGTGGCATCGGTAGCCACCAAAGCGCCGGTATTGGGGTTGAGGCGGTAGTTCGCGCGGTTTGGCCCCGTAACGCGAATGCGGTCCACGCGCGGGTTGAAGTCGAAGCCAATGCCCGTGGCCAAGCCATACCCGTTGAGGTCGGTGCGTACGCTGGTGCCCAGCGCCAGGGTAAGGGCCCCGCCCACCGGCGCCGCTACCACCGCAGTCGGGCTGATAGCCAGCACGTAGAGCTGGGCGTTGCTGGTAGTAGCCGCACTGTTGTAGCCCAGCGCATACACCTGCCCGGTATTGGGGCGCACATCGAGGCCTACCAGCTGCTGGCCAGTTGCCACACCCGCGATAACCAGCGGCAGCGGCCCGGCAGTAGTTAGCGTGGGGCTGGCAGGGTTTAGCTGCGCAAGTACCTGGGTGCCGGTAGCGTAGGCCCCATACGTGGTAGTGACCGTGCCGAGCCCATAAACCGTGGTGGCCTGGCAGTACGCCGCCGTAGGCCCGGCCAGCAGCCCCACGCTCAGCGCTACGGCGCGCAGGTGCCGGGTGCTAAGAAAACCAGGGAAAAAGTGTGCCATAAAATACTGAAGGTTAGGATAACTAAGCATGCGTCGGCCCGCGGCCGGCAATACCCGCGAGGTACGTATTCTGCCGCCCTGGGGATGGGCAAAATCAGCTGGTTTCCCAAGTATTTTTAGCACCTGCTACAGAGGCGTTTTTTTCGCCCTAAAACTGCGGGGGCTGCAGGTTTTTGAAGTGGCCATTCAGGCGCACGCGCTCCTTGAGGCGCTCGGCTTCGAGCACGGCGGGCAGTAGGCGCTCGAGGTGCTCGCGCACCATTTCCTGGCGCTCCTGCTCGGCGGTAGTGCCCAGCAACTGGTACTCTTGCTCGGTGCTGAGGCCGATGTGGTGGGCCACGTCGAAAATATGAAAATCGGGTTCCAGTTGCAGCAGCAGCTTGCGCAGGCCCAGCGCCTCGTAGAGCTTGCGCACCTGCTCGGCAATGACGGCCCGCAGGGCCGGGTCGGCTACCTCATCCTGCGTTATCTCGTCGATTTGGCCAGCGGCATAAAGCTTGCCCGGCGCCTGCCGATAAAACTGCCGCACCCGAAAAATGCCTACCGCCTCGGTGCGGATGTCCATCTCGCCGTCGGGATGGGTTTTCTCCACGCTCAGCAGGCGCATTTCGGTGCCCAACTCCTGCACC
Organism: Hymenobacter ginkgonis; assembly: GCF_009755225.1. GTDB lineage: Bacteria > Bacteroidota > Bacteroidia > Cytophagales > Hymenobacteraceae > Hymenobacter > Hymenobacter ginkgonis. The sequence goes on along the minus strand of NZ_WQKZ01000001.1, from coordinate 1,416,158 downwards.
GCATTATCTAGAAAGGGCGGAATACCGAACGTAATACCCTCCGTGAAGCAATCGCGCACCAGCTGCCGGTAGCGCGGCTCAAAGATGTGCAGGTTGAGTTTTTCGCCCGGAAAAGCGACGAGGTTGAGCGGGAAAAGCGGAAGTAGACGCATAGTGAGCCAAGAATACGCCCGCTGGCCAAATGTTTATGCGCAGCCCGCACGAGGCGTTTCCTTAAATATAATCTATAACCCAGGCAGTGCCTAGTAACCGGCTAACTTTCAGGCCTCTCAGCCGTTTGAAAAACAGCCTCGAAAACTTGGTTGTCCGGGTCTCCGCTTCCCGCTAGGGGGTAGGGCTTCCAGGTCGGGCGCAGTCCCTACCCCTCCCCGCTGGCCGCGCCTCGTCAGCTTGCTTTATTATGCCACAGCTTCCGCACCACGAACACCACCTCACAAGCTCGGCCGCGCTCCAAGATATTGTTATTGGGCTCTCTGATGGGCTGACGGTACCGTTTGCCCTAGCCGCCGGGCTTAGCGGGGCGGTGCAGTCGTCGGGCCTGGTTATCACGGCCGGGCTGGCCGAAATTGTGGCGGGCTCCATTGCCATGGGCCTGGGCGGCTACCTCGCTGGCCGCACCGAAGTAGACCACTACGCCGCCGAGCTAGCCCGCGAGCACGAAGAAGTGCGCACCGTGCCCACCACCGAGCGCCGCGAAGTGCAGGAGCTGTTCGTCGAAATGGGCCTCTCCGAAGCCACCGCCACCCAAGCTACCAACGAGCTGGTGCAAGACCCCGCGCAGTGGGTGAAATTTATGATGAAGTACGAGCTGGGCCTCGAAGAGCCCGACCCCAAGCAGGCACCCAAAAGCGCCCTCACCATTGCCGGGGCCTACGCCGTGGGGGGCCTCCTCCCGCTGAGTGCCTACTTTGCCACGGCCACCCCGCAGGCGGGGCTGCTGTGGTCGGCCGTAAGTACCCTAGTGTGCTTGCTGGTGTTTGGCTACTTCAAAAGCCGCCTCACGGGCCAGGCGCCGGTGGCCGGCGCCCTCAAAATGGCCGCTACTGGCGCCGCGGCAGCCGGAGCTGCCTTCTACGTGGCTCGGTTGGTGCAAGGCAGCTAACGGGAAGTTAAAGTGCCTTCTAAAACACTTCGCCTAGGTTGAAAAACACGCCTTGCGAGCCCTGGATACCCCAGGCGTAATCGACGGACAGGTAAGACCCCACCTGCTTGTTGAGGCATAGCCGGATGCCGGTGCCGCCCGCCGGAGCCACCCGCCCGTAGCCGGTGGCCGGGTCGCGGGCCGACTGGCCATTCACGAATACTACCTCCCCCAGCACCCGCGAGCGGGTCAGGTTAAAGCGGTATTCGGCCTCGGCGTAGGCCAGACTGGTGCCCCGAAAGCGGCCCTGAATGTAGCCGCGGCCCGTCACGCTGTACGTGTCCCAGCCCGTGGCGGGTAGGTCGAGGTAGGGCGCCGCCTGGCCCACTATAAAGTCGCCGTAGAGCCAAAAAGCCAGCACGTTGCCCGCGGGGCCAGCCCGCAGGTAGCGCCGCGCATCTACCTGCGCAAAGCGGTAGGTTTGGTCAGAGCCCAGGGCTTGCATATTGGCCCGCAGCGCTAAAAACAGATACGACTCGCCGGCGGCAGGGCGCAGCCCATTGGCGCGGGTATCGCGCAGCACCGATGCCACCAGCCCCGACGATGTGGAGCGCCCCACAATGCCGCGCTGGTAGCCCGAAATGGCCTTTACCTGCTGGCCCTGCTGGTCTATACTTTGGATGTTCCAGCGCGAATCCAGAAAATAGCCTACCCCCGCGTAAAGATGGCTCGCAGCCCCCACCCGGTGATAGTAGCTTTGGTGAATACGCAACAGGTTGTAATCCATGGCGATAAAATCCTCGGCGTCGGAGTTGCTGCCCAGGCCGTAGGTGCGCTGCGGGTAGTGCAGCAGGCGGTAGTCGGCCAGCCACAGGCTGTGGTTGTTGCGGGTCCAGAGCGGCCCGTTCAGGGCCAGAATAATTTGCTGGTTCTGCGTGTACGTGAGCGTAGTAGAGAGCGTAGAAAGGTTGGCCCCCGCCCGCTGAAACGCCAGGCTGGCCGTGACGGAAGCCAGCAGCCGCGCCTCCAGGGTGTAGGCCACGGCCGGCAGTATTACCAGTTCGTGCTTCTTGCGGGGCCGGGCGCTGTCGGTGGCCGCCGTTGGCTTGGGCCGCAAGCTCGGCACTAAGGCCCCCACCAAGTCCCGCACGTCTTGGGTAGGAGGCGGGGGGGTAGGCGCCTGTGCCCACCCTGGGCGGGCGGCGAGCAGCAACCAAACCGCCACTGCCAAGCGCAAAAAAAATATTGCCCCGTAGGGTAGAGGTGTCGTCAATTGATAAATGGCTAGTGTTTGAAGCCGGTAAGCCGCCCAAAATTACCATACTTCCCCATGGCCTCGCCAAGCAAAAGCGTCGCCAGAAGCTTTACCCCACTGAGGCGGCCTCTACCTTTTCACTAGCTAGCATGCCACTACCGGCACAGGTTACGCCTGGTGTTCGGGCACGAAGCGTAAACTGCGCGTTACAGTATATATAATATATACTAAAAGCTGCTTGCCTGACTTCAGCAAGCCTGGCAAGCAGCTTTTTCTCTAATGAAGTGGAGGCGGTCAGCCCACCTTTTGGCGATGAAACGGGCAGGCTTTGCGCGGCGCCACAGCAGGCATTTCGAACGGCGGCGTATCGAGCGATAAAATTTGCGCTCGGTAGGCAGTGGGTAGCAGGCTGGTGCGCAGCCACTGGCTGAGCGCTAGGCGCTGGGTATGGCGATACACGAGCAGGGGTAGGGGCAGCCACGACCAGCGCCCCAGGCCCAGCAACTGGCGCACCAGCGGTGGCACCACCAGCGCCTGGGCCTGGCGCAGCAAGTAGTACCGCAAGCCGCCCAAGTGCTTGTGGTACTGGCGGTAAAGGTCGGTGGTGTAGGGGCTAGCTTCCAGGTCGTGGGCCAGGTGCTGCTGGCGGGCCACCAGCCACGCGGCGTAGGTAGCGGGCAGGTTGGGCACGCCCATACGCTGGCCCACGCGGCCAAATGTCTCGGCCACTTCGGCTTTTTCCGCCTCACTTAGCGGCCGCTCCAGCGCTTCAAACGCTTGAATGGAGTAGGCGATGAGCAGAAATAAGACATCGCGGTAGGCCCAGGCTGGAATGGCCACGCCGCGCTTGGCCTCGACTGCTGCATGAATGGCGGCAATGCTATCGATGGCCCGCTCGGCCCCCGCGCGGTCGGCAAATACGATGCGGCGTGCATACTCAACCGTCGAAAACAGCCGCCCCAACGGGTCAGCCGGCAGCCGGCCCGTGAAGTAAAGCCAGTCCACCGCCTTATTGAGGGCAAATTCGGCCGCCGCCCCGGCAAAAATGAATAGCACGGTATCGGCTTTGCCCCAAATGCGCCGCACGATGGAGGTAGGAGCCACGAAGTAATCCATTAGAAGAAAAGCCAAAGCCGGCTGCTGATTAAAAGTTCTTTGAAATACAAAGTTAACGCAACATTTGTTTCTGTGTCGCTATTGCTCCTTAAGGTGAATGCGCGACTTAGTTAACTTATTCTCGCTACTTCGCTACGCCGGGCAGCGGGCCTGGGCAGAAGTGGGCCGCGCACAAAATCAGCCTTAGCGAGCCGCCGACAGCCTAATGGTGATAGCTACGCTGAGTTTAGCCTTCGATGTTGATTAGGCTAATGCCCGCGGCTTTTTCGCCCAACGCAAAGCCCCCTACCGGCCACAAAGGGGGTAGGGGGCTCGAGAGAAAAAATCGTTGTTGCGGCAAACTTTAGTATTAGCGGTCGCCGGTAGCTTTTATAAACCGCGTGCTTTTGCCCGTGGCCGCATCCTGCAGAAAGTAACTGCCAGCCGGCAGGTTGCGCACGTCTATTTGCTGCTGGTTGAGCACCATATCAACGTGCTGTACTTGGCGCCCCAACTGGTCGAGCACTACAAAATGAGCGCCTGCCGGGCCGGTTACGGTTAGCGTTTCGGTAGCAGGGCTAGGGTAGGCGGCCAAAGCAGCGCTTTGTGGCTCGGTGGCAAGCACCACTACCGGGCCGTAGGTAGCAGTACCGTCCTGGTCTACCTGGCGCAGGCGGTAGTAGCTGAGGCGGGCGGGCGTAGCATCCACAAACTGGTAGTGGCGCGCCTGGGTGCTGGTGCCGGCGCTCTGCACCTGGCCCAGCGCGCGGAAAGTATCGGGCGAGTCATCGGCCCGCTCCACCACGAAGTAGTCGGCGTTAAGCTCCGAAGCCGTATCCCAGGTTAGGGCCGCGCCGGTCGAGGTAGCCTTGGCCTGGAAAGTCAGCAACGTTACGGGCAGGGGGGTGACGCTGGTATAAGCCTCATAAAACTCGATGTCTTTGCCCAAGGCAGCCAGCGAAATATAGTCTACCTGTATTTGGTCAAAAGCCTTGGTAGGCGTAAAAGTCAGGTTTTTTACATCCGTATTCTGCAGCGCTAGCGAGAGTACATCACTAGCAATGTTGAAGCGTTCCAGTTCTTGGGTGCCCATGAAGGTACGGATGCTGGCCGTGCCCAGCAGGGCCAGTGCAAGCACGTTATCGGTTTTCAGGTACACACCGGCCGGCTTGCCAGCTGCCGCGAGGCTCTTAAACTTCACGCGCAGCATGGGCGAAGTCAGTAGTAGGGTGGGCTTGAGGATGGCCTTGGTGGTGAGGTCGCCATCGGCTGCGTCATCAGGCGTATCTATTAGGCCTGATTTGCTGGTAACTGCAGCGCCGTATTGTGTTTGGGCGGCACTTGGGTGAGCCGCGAAACCAAGTAAAAAGAGAAACAGGAAAGCGATGCGTGAGGGTAAAGATATATTGTACATAAGCAGGGGCGGAGGTATAGCAAGGCATTCGGTAGTACAAACAATCTGCCAAAGTCTTTTTTATAAATATTGTACAGTTAATTACTTGCCTAGTATTATCCTCTAGTAATTAGCCGTTCCATGCCGGGAGTGGCAATCCCTAAAAGGGAGCATAAATAGGATTAAATTAATTTTGTGTAGGCCCGCCTAATAGCTTTATGGTCGGCCCCAAGCTTAGCTATAAGCCGAGCCCGAGCACGGAAGTGAGCATGGTAGGTAGCCCTCATCTCCCTAGGCCCAGCTAGGCTACCCTAGGCCTCAGCCCCAAAGTGGGGGGTAGGCTGTAATGCCAGCGCCGCTTGGGCGATGTAGCCAGGGCTACGGCACCTGAGTTTTAACTCCTATCTTGCCGGCGCTTCTTTCACCTTTTTCACCTCACTATCAGGCGGCTGTCTACCCCCCTATGTTTCCCCTCATCTTGCTGGGCTTGCTCGCCCTCACGCTGTTTCTGAGCTACGTTATCGTGCCACAGGGTACGGTGGCCGTCGTGACGGTTTTTGGCAAATACCGGCGCGTGATGATGCCGGGCCTCAATTTCAAGCTGCCTTTTATTGAGAACGTCTACAAGCGTATCTCTATCCAGAACCGCTCGCTGGAGCTTGAATTTCAAGCTATTACCATCGACCAGGCCAACGTTAATTTTAAGGCCATGCTGGTGTACGCGGTGTTTGACCAAAGTGAGGAAGCCATCAAGCGCGTGGCCTTCAAGTTTGTGGATGAGCGCAGCCTGATGCAGGCGCTGGTGCGCACCGTGGAGGGCAGCATTCGGGCCTTTGTCGCCACGCAGCGCCAGGCAGCAGTGCTGAGCTTGCGCGGCGAAATAGTGCTGCACGTGAAGGACCAGCTCGACGAAACGCTCGAAAGCTGGGGCTACCACCTTATCGACTTGCAGCTCAACGACATTGCCTTCGACGAGGAAATCATGCGCTCGATGGCCAAAGTAGTAGCTTCTAATAACCTGAAAGCCGCCGCCGAAAACGAGGGCCAGGCGCTACTCATCACCAAAACCAAAGCTGCCGAGGCCGAAGGCAACGCCATTAAGATTTCGGCCGAAGCCGAAAAAATTGCGGCCCAGCTGCGTGGGCAGGGGGTAGCCCTGTTCCGCGAGGAAGTAACTAAGGGCATGGCCCACGCTGTGCAAGAGCTGGCCGACAACAACCTAGACCCCTCGCTGGTGTACTTCTCGATGTGGACCGAGGCCATTAAGCACTTTGCTGAGCAGGGCAAGGGCAACGTCATCTTCCTGGACGGTTCCAACGAAGGCCTCGAAAAGAGCATGCAACAAATGCTGGCTTTGCAGCATCTCGACCGGCCTGCCAACCGTTAGAGGGGGTAGGCGCTCACCCTTCAAACCCATCCCATCATGCGGAAATTGCTACTCTGCCTTTGTGGTTTAGGCTGGGCCTCCCAAGGCTGGGCGCAGCAGGCTGATAGCTTGGCCCCGGCCCCAAAAGCGGCCGCAGTATGGTGGGTCAACTCCAGTACCTCGGCTGCGGGTGAGTGCACCGAAGTGCTGACGTGCGATAGCCTGCGCGGCGTGGTGCGCATTTTTTATCCATCGGGTAGGCTGAAGTCCTATACTTCTTTTATGGATATTGCCCGGTGCCTGCCCTTTGGCGTGGCCACTACGTGGTATGAGAATGGCCAGCTCTGGACGCAGCAAGCCTACCAGGCCGGCCGGCGCGAGGGGGAGTTGCTAGTATATTACCCCGATGGCGCCTTAAAACGTCGCAGTAGTTATGTGGAAGGTAAAGAGCAGATTGGTAGTTGCTTTGCACTCGATGGGCAACCCATAGGTTACTCCGTTTATGAGCAAACTCCCTTGTATCCTGGTGGGGAAGCTATGCTGCAAAAAGACGTGGTGCGCCAGCTGCGGCAATATTGCCGCGAGTGCAATGACCAATACGTATTGCCCCGCACTCTACCCGTAAAAGTCTTGTTTAAAGTAGCTGAAGATGGGAGTATTCATGACCCTGAACTGGTGAACCTACCAGCGCTGACCAAGGCCATGAGTACTTATTGGGGGACTGATATGACGATTGCCATCCTCAAGGAAAAAGTATTGGAAACATTGCGGCACCTGCCCAGGCCCTTTACGCCAGGCTGGCGCGATGGGCAGGTAGTAACAGCCTATTACCAGCAGTCGGTCAATATTGCTTTTCTACCCCTTTGCCAGGCCAATAAGAGGACGCCAATCGCAAGGCCTTAATGAGGACACGTAGTAGACTATTTTGAGAGCCGCTTGGCTTTATCGGAGCAATTTATGTGCGGCCTTTTCAAATAAAAGTTCCTAAACAGGCATCCCGCGTATCTTTGGGGCCATCAAAGCAGGCTGTCGCTCTTTCAGAACAGCCTGCTTTGGCGCGTAGCAATAGCAGTTACGGGGGAGCTTACCCCCAAAATAAATTTTATGTTAAGCGCGGCCCTTACGTAGCCGTAGCCACCAGAAATCCGTAGAGTGCTTGCAAAATCGCTGTCGAGCTTTGGGGATTAGCCAGCTACAGCGGCGGATAGTTGCTTCCATTTGTCACCTTTCGGCCGGGGCCACATTTTCCCGGCTTTTTTTCACTCTTTATGAAACACCTCCTATTCAAAACTGCCCTATGTGCGGCGGGAGTATTGGCTGCGGCACCCCGCATCCATGCTCAAACGGCTGACCGTAAGTGGGGAGTTAGCGGTTACGCAACAACGCTCGAATATCGCGGCGACTTGGGTAACAACTACTTCACTACGCGCAACGCTACCTACGGCGGCGGCCTCACCCTGAGCCACTACCTCAGCAAAGGCATCGACATCAACCTGTCGGCCAACCAAGCTACCCTGCGCTACCCCGGCGAGAGCGGCACGTTCACGGCTGGGGGCTCGGCCCTCACCAACGGCCGGCGCTTCTACGCCAACGTCAGCACGTTCGGCCTTGGCTTCAAATTTAAGCTCAACAATGGCTGGGCACTGAAAGAAGATGCGGTCATTCAGCCCTACATCTTGCTTCAGCCGGGCTTCGCTTACATCTACACCGACCGCTATACGGGCACTTACTCCGGCAACCAGGTTCTGCGCAGCATGAATTACGGGGCGTTTGATGGCCAGGCCGCATTGGGTTTGACTTTCCGCGTGACGGATGGCTTTAGCCTCTTTGCGCAGGCTGGCCAGCACGTTATCTTCCGCGATGACGAGCGCCTCGATGGCGTAAGCACTGGCGAGGATGGCTTCTTTAATAAGCGTGACCAGTACCTCCAGTTTTCGGCTGGCGTAACCGCCAACTTCGGTAAGGGTAAAGACACGGACGGCGACGGCGTATCCGACCGCAAAGACAAGTGCCCCGACACGCCTACCGGCGTGAAAGTGGATGAAAATGGCTGCCCACTCGATACCGACGGTGACGGCGTAGCCGACTACCAGGATAAGTGCCCCGACGTGAAAGGCCTGGCTGCCCTGCAAGGCTGCCCCGACGCCGACGGGGACGGCGTAGCCGACAACGACGACAAGTGCCCCAACACCCCAGCCGGCGTGCGCGTCGATGCTTCGGGCTGCCCGGTTGACTCGGATGGTGACGGCGTAGCCGACTACCAGGATAAGTGCCCCGGCACCCCAGCGGGCGTGAAAGTAGACGCGACTGGTTGCCCGCTCGACCGCGATGGCGACGGCGTGCCGGACTTCCAGGACCGCTGCCCCGACCGTGCCGGCCCCGCCAGCAACAAAGGCTGCCCCGAGATTAAGGCCGAGGCTAAGAAAATCCTCAACGAGGCTACCAAGTACATCAACTTCGACTTCAATAAGGCTACGTTGAAATCTTCGTCGTACCCCAAGCTGGAGCAGATGGTGCAGATTATGAACGACTACCCGGACTATAGCCTCAGCATTGCCGGCCACACCGACAGCAAAGGCGCCGACGACTACAACCTGCGCCTGAGCTACGAGCGCGCCGCCGCTGCCCGCAAGTATATGCTGAGCAAAGGCATCCCGGCTGAGCGCATCGAAGCCCGCGGCTATGGCGAAACCAAGCCCATTGCCGACAACAAAACGGCCGCTGGCCAGGCTCTGAACCGTCGCGTTGACTTCGACCCCTACCTGACGGGCGAAACCAACGCCGCCGAAGCCAAGTATGGCCCCGCCCCGAGCATCTCGGAGCTGCGCGCTACAGGCCAGAAGCTGCCCGGCAAGAAAACGACGGGCACCGGCGCTCCTCGCAGCCGCAAGGCCCCAGCAAAAAAGGCATCTGCTCGCAAAAAATAAGCGACCTGAACCTATTCGGCTGAAGTGAAAAGCAGCTCGCTCCCCTGGAGCGAGCTGCTTTTTTTTGAGGGGGGTAGGCGCCCGCTGGAGGGCAATAGTCTGCCCGCCTGGGCATGAGCCGCCGGGCGCCGGGCGAGCAACAAGCGCCCTACCCATCCCAAATGAGGGGGCCGCCAGCGGCGGGGCTCCCCAAATCGGTTTTAACTTGCACCCCGGTTGCGGCTTCCACGGTCGCCACTGATTATTTCTGCTCTTATGGACGAAGCACTGCTTGCTCAATACCAGACCGTAGTTGGCCTGGAAGTACACGCCCAACTGCTGACGCACAGCAAGATGTACTCCTCAGATGAGAATGAGTACGGGTCGCTACCCAACACCAATCTCTCGGTTATTACCCTGGGCCACCCCGGCACGCTACCCCGCGTAAACCGCACGGCTGTAGATTTTGCGCTGAAAATGGGCCTGGCCACTAACTGCCAGATTACCCGCGAAAACCTATTTGCCCGCAAAAATTACTTCTACCCCGACCTGCCCAAGGGCTACCAGATTACGCAGGATAAAACGCCGATTTGCCACAACGGGCACCTCGATATTCGGCTGGCTGATGGCAGCACCCGCCGCATTGGCATCACGCGCATCCACATGGAAGAAGATGCGGGCAAGAGCATGCACTTGGCCGGCGAAACGGAAACCCTGGTAGACTTGAACCGCGCCGGTGTGCCACTCATCGAGATTGTGAGTGAACCCGACATTCGCACTGAGGAAGAGGCTTACGCCTATCTGGCCGAAATCAAGAAGCTGGTCGAGTACCTTGGCATCTGCGACGGCAACATGGAGGAAGGGTCGCTGCGCTGCGATGCCAACGTGAGCGTGATGAAAAAAGGCGCCACCGCATACGGCACCAAAGTGGAGGTCAAGAACATGAACTCCTTCCGCAATGTGCAGCGCGCTATTGAGTACGAAGTGCGCCGCCAGATTGAGATTCTGGAAAACGGTAGCGAAGTAGATTCTGAAACCCGGGGCTTTGACGCGGCCAGTGGCACCACCAGTGGCCAGCGCTCTAAGGAAACCCTCAACGACTACCGCTACTTTCCCGAGCCCGACCTACCCCCCTTGCTCGTGGACGATGCTTGGTTGCACCGCGTGCAGGCCGAGCTGCCGGCCCTGCCGCAGCAGCTCTACGCCCGCTTCACGGGCGAGCTGGGCCTCAACGATTACGACGCTTCAGTGCTGGTAGACCAGAAGGAAGTGGCCCAGTACTTCGACGAACTGTCGCGCCTCACGCCCAACGCTAAAGCCGGTGCCAACTGGGTAATGGGCCCGGTAAAATCGTACCTCAACGAGCGGGCGCTGGAAATGAGCGACTTCCCGCTCGACCCCGGCCAGCTTGCGGGCATCATTGAACTAATTGATGCAGGCAAGCTTAATTACTCGGTGGCTTCCAAGCAGTTATTTCCGTATTTGCTAGAGCACCCGACGGCCAATGCCACCGGTGCGGCGGAGGCATTGGGCTTGCTCACTAAAGCTGATGCGGGCGAGTTGGAGGCGCTGGTGCAGCAAGTGCTGGCCGCCAATCCTGCCAAGGTAGCCGAGTACCGGGCTGGCAAAAAATCGCTCACCGGCATGTTTATGGGCGAGCTCATGAAGCTGACGGGGGGTAAGGCCGACCCCAAGCTGGCCAACCAGTTGCTGCGCCAGGGCCTCGACGGCTAAGGCAGTAGAAGTGGGATGCGCGTTAGGCTATCGTCGGCTGCTAGTTGATAGACTTACCCAACGCGCATCCTGCAAGTGGCTGGAACTAGCCGGCCCAGTTTTGGTTTACAGAGCCGCAACTGCGCCGCATGCGGCGCACTTTCCTTGTTGTCAATGACCCAGTTTATGAAACCAACCCTCGTGGCCGCCGCTCTGCTCGGCCTGACCAATGCCTGCCAGAACGCCAGCGCCGCCGAAGGATACGAAATCAACGGCCAGTTCAAGAACGTGCCGGTGGGCACTACGCTGCATCTCTCGGAGCTAACCAGCAGCCAGTTTGTGGAGCGCGGCACGGCCAAAACCGACGCCCAGGGTAAGTTCACCTTTAAGGGCACGCTGCCGGTAGCGGCGGCCGTCTATCAGCTCAAAGTAGACGAGCCCAACCAGGTGCTGCTGGTGCTCGACAACAAGTCGCGCGTGACGCTGGCTGGCGACGCCAAAAGCCTACCCGCCACTTATTCGGTGAAGGGCTCGAAAGACTCGGAGCTGATGCAACAACTCACCCGCCACCTCACAGCGAGTAAAGTGCAGATGGAGGCCTTGGGCAAGCGCTACAACGCGGCCGGCCAAGCGGGCCAAACCGATTCGCTGCCCGCTATTGAGAAGCGGTTTTATGTGGTGCAAGGACGGTCGGCGGCCCGTACCCGCTCGCTTATTCGCCGCGAGGCTACTTCAGTGGCCGCTGGCTTTGCCACGCTAAGCTTCGTCAATCCTGACGAAGACTTTGCCTTTGCCGATTCTATCGCGGCGGTGCAGCGTAAGGCGCAGCCGGGCTCGCCCTTCACGCAGGCGCTCACCGAGCGGCTAGAGCCGCTGCGGGCTACCGCCATTGGCACCAACGCCCCCGAAATCAACCTGGCTACGCCGGGTGGCACGCCTTTGTCGCTCAAGAGTTTGCGCGGTAAGTATGTGCTCGTAGATTTCTGGGCTAGCTGGTGTGGCCCCTGCCGCCAAGAAAACCCGAACGTAGTAAAAGCCTACAACCAGTTTAAGGACAAGGGCAAAGGCTTCACGGTTTATAGCGTGTCGCTCGACGATGATAAGGACCGCTGGACTAAAGCCATTGCCGCCGACGGCTTGCTGTGGCCCAACCACGTATCAGACCTGAAAAAGTGGCAAAACGCCGCCGCCTCGGCCTACGGGGTGCAGGCTATTCCGCAGTCGTTTTTGCTCGACCCCACTGGTAAAATCATCGCCAAGAACTTGCGCGGCGAAGCGCTCCAAGCCAAACTCGCTGAAGTGCTGAAATAGATGATTGACAAGTAGTTCGCAAAAAAGCCCGTCTGCTAACAGACGGGCTTTTTTGTGAACTACCCACGACCTCCGTGGCGTGGCAAAAGGAAGTTTATGCGTGCAGGAACATGCGCTGCAAGCCTCCCCAAAGGCGTTTTTTTAGGCTCACATCGTATTCAATCAGCTCGACTTCAGCCCCGGCCAGGTAAGCCAGGTTTACTGTAGGAAACTGCACCGGCTCGTATATCTGGGTGGTGCGCACGGCTACGTCGAGTAGGTTTTTGCCGAAAGCCAGGATGTGGGTAGCGGCAATTTCTTTGCGCAGGTTTTGCAGGGCCACGGGGTAGGGGCCATCCACGTTTACCAGCACCACATCGGCCATCACTAAGTTGATGGCTTGCAGTAACTTATTTAAGAAAACGTTGCGCGTCAGCTTGATGAATTGCTCGGGGGGTAGGCGCACTAGCACCACCACGCCCTGGGCGTTGCTGCCCAGTGTAGTAAACGTAGTAAGCAAATAAGGGGCTACCGGCGCTGGCGCAGTAGGGGGCGCTACGGGCGGCGGTGCTACGGCTGGCGCCGGGGGGGGGGTAGGCCGAACTACTGGGGGCTCGGGCGGCGAGGCAATGGGTGCCGCAGCCACGGGTACCGACGCAGCCACGGGTGGCGTAACTGGCGCCGAAACCACCGGCGCAGGGGCAGCAGCCGGCGTACTCAGGCCGGCTAAAGAAGGCAGCTTGCCCGGCGCGCTGACGGGTGCGGCCAAAGTTGGCGCCAGTGGTGCCGCTGCGGCTATGGGTAGGGCCGCAGCTAGTGGTGTCGGTGCGGGGGTAGGCGTTGCCGCCGCTACTGCTTCGGTTGGTTGCTCGGGCGCCCCTAGGGGCATGTAGAGCGTAACGTTGGTGTAGAAATTCTGGAGGAAGGCCAGCTTGGCCGCTTGGTCGTCAGCCATTTATCGGTTTGAATTAGGGTAGTTCAAATAAGGCTTTCAGCTCGGCAGCATCGGTGGGATGCATGCGGCCGGCCAGCACTAAGCGCAGCTGGCGGCGGCGCAGAGCACCATCGAAGAGGGCGATTTCCTCAACCGTTTCGGGCACCGCCTCGGGTACGTCGATGGGCCGGCCCGACTGGTCAACGGCCACGAAGGTGAAAAACGCCTCGTTGGTTTTCATCTTCGTGCCGCTCGGAATGTCCTCGGCCCACACGTCGATGTGCACTTCCATACTCGAACTAAAGGCGCGCGTGACCTGCGCCTGCAACGTCACCACGTTGCCCAGCCGAATGGAATCGCGAAACGACACGTTATCGACCGACGCCGTAACCACGATGCGGTTGGAGTGCTTCTGGGCGGCAATGGCGGCGGCAATGTCCATGAGGTGCATCATGCGGCCGCCCATCAGGTTGTTGAGGGTGTTGGTATCGTTGGGCAATACCAGCTCGGTCATGATAACGTACGAGTCGGATACGGGGCGTTGCTTGCGCACTGGTCAAGGGGGTTAGGAAGTAAAAAGGATGCCTTAGGAGTTGGGTGGGAGATGCGCAAAGGTAAGCCCGCTAGGTAGCGTGGCGCGGGCCGCTCGTTAGCATTCGGCTACACTACCGGCGGGCGCCTACTACCTGGCTGCATACCTCATCGCTTATCCTTGCCAACCCGCCGCGCCACGCAACGGCACAAAGCGGCAGTCGCCCAGCTCCTCGCGCACGAAGGCTTCGGGGCCCTCACGGGTGATGCGCAGCAGTTGCTGCCGGCCGGGGTCGGTGGTGCCCACTGGCACCACCAGCCGCCCGCCAATGCGCAGCTGCCGCAGCAAAGCGGGGGGTAGGGCCGGCGCGCCGGCCGTCACCAAAATGCGGTCGAACGGCGCTAAGGCTGGCAGGCCCAGCGAGCCATCGCCCAGGTGCAGGCCCGTTGTGGGCAGGCCCAGCGCCGCTAGCCGCTGCCGGCCGCGCTCGTACAGCACGGCGTTAAACTCAATGCTTTGCACGCCGGTAGTGAGTTGGCACAGCACCGCAAACTGGTAGCCCGAGCCCGTACCGATTTCCAGTACTTGGTGGCCGGGCTGCACGCCCAGCAACTCGGTTTGGTAGGCTACCATGGTGGGCTGCGAAATCGTTTGGCCCTCGCCAATGGGGAAGGCCTTATCTTGATAAGCGTGGGTTTCGAAGGCCGGCTCAAAAAATAAGTGGCGCGGCACGGCTCCTAAGGCGGCCAGCACCCGCTCATCGCGAATGCCCCGCTGCTCGCGCAGCAGCGCTACCAGTGCCCGGCGCTGCCCTCGCTGACGATAAGAATCTTGAAGAGGTTGAATGATAGCAAATTGACTAGTGATAAAAAAGAGGTGGCTCCCGCTTGGTAGCAGCCGGCCGCAAACCGAATAGGCGATTATATCCGCAGAACCGCCGCAAATTTTGGGCAGTTTGGCGCTTTTTCCCCCAAAACTGGCCCGCGGCCCTATTTTTGCGCACCTCGCTGCGAAAATACTAGCTACTCACCCTACCCCTTGCTGCTGCTCCGACGATTTCAGTTTCTTAAGCTCGTTGCCGCCGATTTTGGGTCTGCACTGCTGGCTTGGGTAGCGTTTTTTTTGCTGCGCAAATACCTGCTGAGCGAGATTACGGGCTACCACTTCACCGAGGGTGTGCTGTTCTACCTGTCTGGGGCGGCCGTCATGATTGCCCTGTTCTGGATGGCGCTCTACACGTTGCTGGGCGAGTACCGCGATATTTTCCGAAAGTCGCGCCTCACCGAGATTATCCGCTTGGCGCGGGTCTCGCTGTTGGGCACCATCGTCATCTTCTTTGCGCTGCTGCTTGACGACCAAGGCGTTGATAACTACCACGCCTACTACAAAACCTTTGCGGCCTACTACCTGCTGCATTTCACTATTACGGCGGTGCTGCGGACCTGGGCCGTTAGCAGCGTGCAAAAGCTGGTGCGGCGCGGCATTATTTCCTTTCCTACCCTGCTGGTTGGCTCCAACATGCTAGCCCTTAGCACCTTTGAGGAATTACAGCTGACGGGCCGGCACCTGGGGCTGCGGCTAGTAGGCTTTACGCCGGTGGGCGAAACGGTGGATGCCACGCTGGCGCGCTCCCTGCCCGCGCCGGGCTCGTACCAGCAGCTGCCGGCCCTTATTCGCAGCCTCGCCATCGAGCAAGTAGTTATCGCCATCGAGCCGAGCGAGCATCGCCGCATCCAGGAAATCCTGAGTTTGCTGGAGGGCTCGCCAGCCCGCATCAGCGTCTTGCCCGACTTGTACCAGATGCTGCTAGGCTCGGTGAAGGTCAACCACATATTCGGAACACCGCTCATCGAAATCAAGCAAGATTTGCTGCCCGTGTGGCAGCAGGTGCTCAAGCGGGTGCTCGACGTGGGCTGCTCCATCTTGTTTATGATTTTGGCCAGCCCGGTCTATTTGTTCACGGCGCTCATGGTAAAGTGGTCGTCGCCGGGGCCAATTTTTTATTACCAAGAGCGCATTGGCAAAAACGGGCACCCCTTCAAAATCATCAAATTTCGGTCGATGTACGTCGATGCCGAAAAGATGGGCCCGGCCCTGAGCTTCGATTTTGACCCGCGCACTACCAAGTGGGGCCGCTTTATGCGCAAGGTGCGCCTCGACGAATTTCCGCAGTTCTGGAACGTGCTGAAGGGCGACATGAGCATTGTGGGACCGCGCCCCGAACGGCAGTTTTTCATCGACCAGATTGTGCTAATCGCGCCCCATTACCGCCACTTACACCGCGTGCGCCCTGGCCTCACCTCGCTGGGCCAAGTCAAATATGGCTATGCCGAAACCGTGGCCCAAATGGTCGAGCGCCTTAAATTCGACATCTTGTACATCGAAAACATGAGCCTGGCCATGGATTTTCGGGTGCTCCTCTACACCCTCAAAATTATCATGGAGGGTAGAGGTAAGTAAAACACAGTTGTAGAAGAATTGCGCGGATGCAGCCTCCGCAACTAGTAGGTAACGCCATCTTTTCTGTGCGTTTGTGGTTCTATACTCGCAGCTTATCGGATTGGGCTAAAACCAAGCTTCGGTGATACCGCCCCACCCGATTTTGCGAAATCTGTTTAAATCAGCGATTCATGTTTACCGGAATAATTGAAGTATTGGGCACCGTAGTTGCCGTCGAAAAAGAAGGCACTAACCGCCATTTTACCGTGCAGTCGCCGTTTGCCAGCGAGCTGAAAATCGACCAGAGCGTGGCCCACGACGGCGTGTGCCTTACGGTGGTAGCCTTGGATGAGGCCGCGGGTACCCACACCGTCACGGCTATTGATGAAACTCTGAAAAAGACCAATTTAGGCCAGTGGCAGCCCGGTCGCCACATCAATCTAGAGCGCTGCCTGGCCGCCGGTGGGCGTTTTGATGGCCACATTGTGCAGGGCCACGTCGATGCCACTGCCGAGTGCCTAAGCGTAGAAGACCAAAACGGCTCATGGGTGTTCCGTTTTCGCCACGAGCCAGGCCCGCAGCGCCTGACGGTGGAGAAAGGCTCCATCACAGTTAACGGCGTGAGCCTGACTTGTTTTGACAGCGAACCCGATGCCTTTTCGGTCGCCATAATCCCGTACACTTATGAGCACACCGGCTTTCACCAGCTGCAAGCCGGCGAAGTCGTGAACCTGGAGTTTGACATTGTGGGCAAGTACGTGGCCCGGCTGCTTGGCAAGGGGTAGGGGCAAGAGCAACGCTTTGATAGGCAACTGCGTAAGCTAGCTACACTTGTTTTACTCGAGTACTTATGTCGAAGCGCGAAGAAATAGAGCCGAACCCCGGCGACAAACGCTACATCCGCCGCGATAAAGAGGGCAAAATCACGACTTCGGTTGATTTAAACGACTCCCTTTCGCGCGACGACCAGCACAACGCCAAGAAAACCAGCAAGCCTGGCCAGGGCGACCACGGCGACGGCCACACCGGCAACCGCAAACCCGCTAAATAAGCCCTTAGCACAACGCCCCGCTACTCACAGTAGCGGGGCGTTGTGCTTCAGCTACCAACTGGTTAGGAGGCAGTTGGCCACAGGCGCGGAGCCCAGCGCTGGAACGCCGTTGCGGCTGCCGCGCCCAGTGCTGCGCCCACTACCCAGCCGCCAAGTACGTCGCCGGGGTAATGGGCGGCTAAGTACACGCGGCTATATGAAATCACCGCGGCCCAAATAAATACCCCGATTTTAAGGCCTTTATAGCGCCCGCTGGGCAAGGTTAGCAGCAGGAATACGGCCAGCCCCATGGCGTTGGCCGCGTGCGACGACATGAAGCCAAACTGTCCGCCGCAGCCATCGGGTAGGTAGAGCTGCGCCGCCAGGTCGGCGGCGTGGCAGGGCCTGGGGCGGGCTGCCCAAGGCTTAAAAATGCGGCTGGTAATGCTGTCAGCCAGCGCCACGGTGGCAGCCAGCAGCGGCAGCAGCAGCTTGGTGCGGTGGCGAAAATGATAAATCAACCAGCCCAATAGCACCGCATAAAATGGGAACCAGACCTTTATTTGGGACGCAAAGCCCATTATGGCGTCCAGGATGGGCGTGTGGGCGTGGTTGATGGCCAGCAGCAGCCGGTGGTCGAGGTCGCGCAGCGTTTCAAGCATGGGCGGCAGTGGTCCAATCGACGCCCTTGCGGAGCCAGGCAAGCGTAGCGGCTTCGGGGGTGCCGGGCGCGGGCGCGGCGGGGTTGTAGCTCCAGCCGCAACGGGGGGGTAGGCTCATGAGGATGCTTTCGGTGCGGCCGCCGGTTTCGAGGCCAAAGCGAGTGCCGCGGTCGAAGGCCAGGTTGAATTCGGCGTAGCGATTGCGGCGCAGGGTTTGCCAGGCTTCTTCGCGCTCGGTGAAGGGTAGGGCGTGGTTTTCACGCATAATCAGCGTGTAGGCAGGACCAAACAGCTCGGCCACGTCCTGCACAAAGGTGAATAATTCGGCCACGCCGCCATCCTGGCCCACGGTCAGGCGGTCGAAGAAAATGCCGCCTACCCCCCGCGTTTCCTGGCGGTGCGGCAGGTAGAAGTAGTCGTCGGCCCAGCGCGTAAACTTGGGGTAGTAAGCGGGGTTGTGCTGGTCGCACACGGCTTTAAGCTGCGCGTGGAAACGCTGCGCCTGGCGCTCATCCACGTAAATAGGCGTGAGGTCGATGCCGCCGCCAAACCACGCCTCGCCGTTGCCGGCCTCGAAGTAGCGCACGTTCATGTGGATGATGGGTACGCGGGGGCTGCGCGGGTGCAGCACCACCGACACGCCGGTGGCGAAAAAGTGCGGGTCGGGCAGGTGCAGCTGGCGGGCGGCGGCGGGACTTAGCTCGCCCTCGACAGCCGAAAACCCTACCCCTCCTTTCTCCAAGATGACCCCGCCTTCGAGTACCCGCGAGTGGCCGCCGCCGCCCCCGGGCCGTTGCCAGTCATCCTGGCCAAAGCGGGCTGGGCCGCCGTCGGCAGTTTCGAGCTGCTGGCAAAGACGCGTTTGAAAATCCTGAAGCCAAGTGGCAATATCGGTGCGGGTAAGGGCCATTTTATGCAATAAACAGGGGGCAAGGAGCCGCAAATAGGTGGCGGTACCGGGTGGTAGCGTCGCTAAGCAACAAGCAGTTACCCCGGCGCCTGGCGCGCGAGGTAGGGCTGCCTGCCGGCAAAGGTCGGGCAGGGGCGTAATTTTACCTTCCTTATTCGCTCTACCCGCCCACACTACATGCTAGTTGCTCCTCCCGCGTCCGTCGCGGCGGCTTCGGCCGTGCCCGAAGTCGTTTTGCTGCGCCGTGCCTACTTGCTCATGCATACGGCTGCCGAAATGGCCGCTCTGTACGAAGCTCAAAAAACCGTGGCCGCCCGCTACGTGCACGCCACTGCCCGCGGCCACGAAGCCGTGCAGTTGGCGGCGGCCTTCCTACTCACCGGGGCCGACTACGCCGCGCCCTACTACCGCGACGATGCCCTGCTGCTGGGCCTGGGCCTACGGCCTTACGAGCTGATGCTCCAGCTGTTGGCCAAGCGCGACGACCCTTTCAGCGGTGGTCGCACCTACTACAGCCACCCCTCGCTGCGGCGTGAGGGCCTGCCCGTCATTCCGCACCAAAGCTCGGCTACGGGCATGCAGGCTATTCCGGCCACCGGCATGGCCCACGCCATTCAATATTTAGAGTATGTGAAGAGTGAAAAGCTGACGGCTGGCGGGGCGCCGGCCGCGGCGCCGGACCCTACCCCCCCCGTCAACCCGCTGGTGCTCTGCTCCATCGGCGATGGGGCCATGACGGAAGGCGAAGTGAGCGAGGCCCTGCAAATGGCGGTGCTGCACCGCCTGCCCATTGTGTACCTGGTGCAGGACAACGACTGGGGCATCTCGGCCACGGGCGAAGAAATGCGCGCCATGGACGCCTACGAGTTTGCCGCGGGCTTTCCGGGCCTGCACCGGGTGCGGGTCGATGGCGCCGACTTTGTGTCCTCCTACAACGGGCTGAGCGAGGCCTTCGAGCACGTGCGCCAGCGCGGCGGCCCGGCCTTGGTGCACGCCAAATGCCCGCTGCTGGGCCACCACACCAGCGGCGTGCGCCGCGAGTGGTACCGCGGCGACGACCTGGCCACCCACCAGCAGCAAGACCCGCTGCCCCGCCTGCACCGCCGCCTGCTGCAAGCCGGCGCCCTCGAAAAAGACCTGATTGCGCTGGCCGCCCGCGCCCGTGCCACCGTGGCCGCCGACTGGGCCCTGGCCTTGGCTGCGCCCGACCCCGACCCCGCCACTTTCGCCGACCACGAATTTGCGCCGCCCGCCGTGCTGGCAGAAGCTGGCGAGCGCGCCCCCGCCGGCGCCGACAAAGTGCTGATGGTAGATGCCGCCCTGCACGCTGTGGACGACATTTTGCGCGAGTTTCCGGAGGCCTTGTTCTACGGCCAGGACGTGGGCGGCGAACTGGGCGGCGTGTTCCGCGAAGCGGCCCTGCTGGCCAAAAAATACGGCGACCGGCGGGTGTTCAACACGCCCATTCAGGAGGCGTACATTGTGGGCAGCACGGCGGGCATGGCCGCCGTTGGCGCCCGGCCGATTGTCGAGATTCAGTTTGCCGACTACATCTGGCCAGCCCTTAATCAACTGGTGGAGGAGTTGAGCAAGAGCTGCTACCTGAGCATGGGCAAGTTTCCGGTGCCAGCCCTCATTCGGGTGCCGGTGGGCGCGTATGGTGGCGGTGGGCCCTACCACTCGGGTTCCATCGAGAGCACGCTGCTTACCATTCGGGGCATCAAAGTGGTGTACCCGAGCAACGCGGCCGATATGAAGGGCCTGCTGCGGTCGGCCTTCCTCGACCCCAACCCGGTGGTGCTATTAGAGCACAAAGGCCTATACTGGAGCAAAGTGCCCGGCACCGAAGACGCCAAAACGATTGAGCCGGCCGCG
This sequence comes from Hymenobacter ginkgonis, assembly GCF_009755225.1. Lineage (GTDB taxonomy): Bacteria > Bacteroidota > Bacteroidia > Cytophagales > Hymenobacteraceae > Hymenobacter > Hymenobacter ginkgonis. The sequence continues at coordinate 1,395,677 of NZ_WQKZ01000001.1, read as the reverse complement.
GGCTACGTCATTCCGCTGGGCAAGGCCGCCGTGGCCCAGGCCGCCGCGCCCGACCGGCTGCGCGCTGGCGATACCTGCGTTGTCATCACCTACGGCATGGGCGTGCACTGGGCCACGGCGGCCAGCCGCGTGTACCCCGGCCGCGTGGAAGTGCTCGACCTGCGCACCCTCAACCCCCTCGACTGGGAGGGCGTGCTGGCCGCCGTGGCCCGCCACGGCAAAATACTGGTGCTCACCGAAGAACCGCTCCTCAATAGCTTCGCCGAAAGCCTGGCCGGGCGCATCCAAACCCAATGCTTTTTGCAGCTTGATGCACCCGTGTACACGCTCGGCGCAGCCAACCTGCCAGCCATTGCGCTCAACGTGGAGCTGGAAAAGCAAATGCTGCCCAGTGCCGCCAAGGTAGCCAAAGTGCTCGGCGAGCTGCTGGGCTATTAACTGAGGGTAGGGTAGGCAACGTAATAAAATAACGTCCTGCTCAGCTAGTCGAAGCAGCTCGGCAGGACGTTTGAAGGGGGTAGAGGAAGCACTGAGCGGCCGCCTTGCTATAGGCCAGCTCAGCTGCTACCCTACGCCAGCAGCGGCTCGGCCCGGAAACCGGCTTCTTCCACCAGCTCGGCTATTTGGGTGGGGGTGAGGGAGGTATCGACGCTCAGGATTTTATCGGGGGTAGTGGTATCGACCTGCCAGGCCGTGATGGCGGGCTCGGCATTGAGCGTGGGCGTGACGGCGCGCAGGCAGTTGGCGCAGTTGATGGTGGTTTTGAAGCGATGAGTAGCCATAACGAGAAAAAACAAGTGGCCCGCATGGGGCGGATACCTAACCAACAACCCGCCCCGGTGGTTGGTGCGCACCGGCGGGGGTAGGGCTAGAAAGGGTAGCCGATGCCGATGTTGACCACCGTTTGGTTGGTGGTTTGGCGCAGGGCGCGCCGAATCAGCCAGGGCTCGTCGTCGGTGGGGTCGTAAACCTTGGTGGCGATGTCGAAACGCAGGATGAGGAAGGTGAAATCCATGCGGATGCCGATGCCCGAACCCACCGCAAACTGCTTGGCAAACCGGTCGAACCGAAACTCGGCACCCGGCCGGTTGGTATCGGGCTGCAAGGTCCAGACGTTGCCAAAGTCCGTAAATAGCGCACCCTTGATAAACGAATACACCGGAAACCGGTATTCGGCCGAGCCTTCGAGCAGCAGTTCGCCGGGCTGCTCGGTGTAGTAGTCGCGCTGGCCGGCCGCATCGCCCGTAGTGAAGCGCGTGGCGTAGGAGCCGGTGCCCAGGCGGCGCGGGCTCCAGGCGCGCACGCTGTTGGAGCCGCCCACAAAGAAGTACTTATCATACGGAATCGTGAAGCGCTCCACGCCCGGCTGGTCGGGGTCGGGCGTGCGGGTGAGGGCGTGGGCTACCCCCCCGTTGAGGCGCCAGGCAAAATAAGTTTGAGGGCTGAGCTTGTAGTAGCGCCGGTAATCGGCCGAGATTTTGGCGAAATTATACACGGCTAGGCCGGTACTGGTAAACCAAGATTCGTTGCTATACAGACCACGCGTGAGGCCGCCCACCTCGGCAAACAGGCGCAGGTAGTGGGCATTGCGCGTCTGGTTGAGGTCGTTGGAATTATAAATCGAGGTAAAGCTAAAACTCGGCTCGTACACCGACCGGAACGACTGGTAGAGCGGGCTACCCTGGGTGGTGCGCAGGTTTTCGAGCAAGCCCCGGTAGAAGTCGCTGATGTAGGGCGTATTGACCAAGCCAATGTCAACGGGCGTAAACACATACTGCTGATAGGCAGAAGTTTGCCAGAGATAATCGAAGGTAAATTCGGCGTTGGTACGTGTGTAGTAGGGGGTGCGCGTGTAGGTGTAGGAGAGCGCAAAACGGGTGCGCGGCTGGTCATCGCGCAGGAAATTGCCCGCCCGAAACGGCACCAGAAACTGCGGCACGATGAGCGCCGCGGTGGCCCCGAGCTGGGTGGTGTACTGCGCGTCGGGGTTGGCTTCCGTCGATTCGCCGGCCCGCACCAGCTGGCCTTCCAGGCCCACGCGGCCGCTGAGCTCCAGCACCTCGGCCCCCCCAAAAGGATTACGCCACTTTAGGCGCAAGTTGCCAAACGGCCCCGGCAGGCCCGCTACGTAGGTGCCGCCAAACTCGGCCGTTTCGGAAAAGCGCGGGCTGGGCGAGGCCGTAATAATGGCGTCGAGGTAGTTGGGCGGCGCCAGGGGGGTAGGCACGCGGGGCAGGGCTTGCAGCACGGGCCGGCCCGTGCTATCGGGTGCCGCTTCGGCCGCCGAGTCGCGGGCCGCGGCCGCCACCTTGCGGTAGCTCACGGTGTTAAACCGGAACATGTCGAGGTTCGAGAGCAGGCGCTGGGTGCGCTGGGTGCGGTCCTGGTTGTAGAGCTGGCCAGGGCGGATGGTGACCTGCCGGGCCAGCACCCGCGCGCTGAATTGCAGCGGCCCACGGCTGGCAAACACCACCGAATCTTCGCGCACGGTATCGCGCGGGGCCAAGCGGCCGAACGTGCCGCGCAGGCGCCGCGCCGTAAGCGAGTCCGACACAGCGGCCGGCGTCACGCCCGCAGGCATGTTGGCCGTCGAGATGCGGCCGGTGCTACCCGGTGCCAGCGGCTGGGTGGTGGCGGTGGTATCGCGGGGGGTAGCGGCGGCGGTGGGGGGTAGGCCCCGGCGGCCGCGGCGCAGGCGGGCGGTGTCACCGGTAGCGGCGCGCAGCGCCTGCGCCCGGCCAGCATCCGTGAGCACCACCACCTGGCGCAGCTCGTAGCGGCGGTGGCCGCCGGGCGGGGTAGCCACCAGCAGCTTGAGCCGCACCTGGCCTTTTTCGAAGCTCGTATCGGCCTCTAGGGTAATGAACTGGGTGCGAAAATCGTAATAGCCCGAGTTTTTTAGCAAGGTTTCGAGGCGCTGGCGCTCCTGGCCAATCAAGTCCTCGTTGTAAGCGTCGCCGGGGTGCAGCAGCGAGGCACCCTGGCCCCGCGCAATCACCTGCGCCACGCCCGAGTCGGGGATGCTGCGCGTAAGCTGCCCCAGCCGGAAGCCCAGGCCCTCCTGCACGGTGTAGGTGACGGCCACGCGGCGGTGCAGGCGCTGGCCCGCCGAGTCGCGCAGCGGTATGTAGTGCTGGGGGCGGTGGCGAAGCCCCAGTAGGCGCAGGGTGCCGCCCACCACCGATTCGGCCGCGCGGGCCGAGTCGGTATAGCTGGCCGTGGCCCGGAAATACCCTTGCGAGTGCAGGTAGGTCGTGAGCTGGTCGATGGTGCGGCGGCTCAGCGTGGCGTCGTATATCACCGGGGGCTCGCCCAAACGCATAATGGAGTTGCCTTTTTCGAGGGCCGTGCGCTTGCGCGTGAGCAGGCGGTCGCGGCGGCCCGCCAGCTTGCCAATCTTGGCCGAGTCGGTGCCCGCCGCCGCCAGCTGGTCGGCAAACCGGGCTTTGATGGTGGCAATGCGCCGCTCAATGCGGGTCGAATCGTAAAAAGAATGCCCTAGCTGGTAAATTCCCAGCTTCGGCAGCGGCAAGTTTCGATTCGGTTTTTGCTGCACCAGCGTCAGCAAACGCTCCTGCTGGGCAGGCGTCAGGTCGTGGCTTTGCACCGTTATCTTGGTGAGCAAGCGCTCGTTGGGCTTCAGCAGCCGCAGGGGCGAGCAGCCCACGGCCACCAGCAGCGCCGCCAAGGGCGCCAGCCCCAGCAGGGCCGCCACCGAAGACGCGAGCCGTTGCCGGCCTTTACTTTGTTGTTGAGATGGTTTCAAAAGCTCTAGCCAAATACGTACGGTCGCTGCAGCAGCGCAAATATCGGCAGCGCCACGCGGCCTTCCTGGTTGAAGGAGCCAAAAGCGTGCTAGAACTCCTGGGCTCGGGCCTGCGCATCGAGCATCTGCTCGCCACGCCTGCCTTTACCGAGCAGCTGGACAGCACCCGGGCCCTACCCCCCGGCGTGCCCCTGCACCTCGCCACCGAAGATGAGCTGACCCAACTTGGCACCCTGCAAACCAACGCCGCGGCCCTGGCCGTAGTGCAGCGCCCCACCGAGCCGGCCCTACCCTCCACGCTGCCCACCAGCCGCCTCGTGCTAGCCCTCGACAACGTGGCCGACCCCGGCAACCTCGGCACGCTTTGGCGCTTGGCCGATTGGTACGGCCTGCCTGGCCTGGTGCTGTCCGAAAATTGCGCCGACCCTTTTAACCCTAAAGCTGTGGCCGCCAGCATGGGGGCCTTTGGCCGGGTGCCCGTGTGGGCCGACCGTGACCTGGCCGCCTGGCTGGCGGAGTTGCCGCAGACCGCACCCGTGTTCGGGGCTGATTTAGAAGGGGATAATGTGCACAAGCTAACCCTGGCCCCGGCCGGCGTGCTGGTAATGGGTAGCGAGTCGCACGGCCTCAGCCCCGCGGTGGCCGCGCAGCTCACGCGCCGGCTGCACATTCCGCACGGGCCGGGGGGTAGGGCCGAAAGCCTGAACGTGGCCGTGTCGGCCGCCATTCTGCTAGATAATTTTTTTCGGAACGAGTAGCAGAATGGTAGGGTAGAGTGGCGAAACAAAGAAGAACGTCATGCTGAACGTAGTGAAGCATCTTTACCGCTTCGTTAATTATTAACCCCATCAGCGTGGTAAAGATGCTTCGACAGGCGGACGCCAGATGAGTCTGACGTTCTTTTAGTAGTATGACAAGGGTAAGCCGCACTACTTTTTAATTCCCGAAAAAGCGCACGCCGAAGCTCAGCGTCTGGGCTTGCGGGCCGTGGCCGTCGCGGAAGAGGTCGTTGAGGTTGTATTTCGCAAAGAAGGTCAGCGATTTATAGCCCAATACGCCTTGCAGGCCATACTGCCAATCGGTGAGGTTGTACGAGCCGTAGTCCTTGTCTTTGTAGGTGCTACCCTCCTCAAAATACTTGAGCTTGGTCCAGCTGCCCAGGCGGTAGCCCACGAAGCCGCCCGCGCCCAGCGTGAGCGTGTGGTGCTGGTGGTCGTCGCGCAGGTTGAGCTGAAACATGAGCGGCACGGTGAAAGTGGACGTGGCCAGCTTAGTTTTTTGGTACTGGCGGCCGCTGGTTTCGGATATCACGGCGGTTAGGCCGTTCACATTCACCCACTTGTTGTTGCCTTCGAGCATGTAGTTGTTGAAGGCAAACTCGGGTCCGCCCACGAGATAGAGCGGGCTGCGCCGGCCGCCCAGCCGCTGCTTGTAGTTGAAACCCAGGTTGACGTAGCGGGAGCCAAAGGTGCGCAGCTCGGGCTGGTTAGCCCCGCCTTTGTTCGTCAACGCATTGAGGCCCAAATCAAAGATGAAGTCCGTGGACGAAGACTTGCGGTCCCAGCGCGCCTGGCGCATCGAGTCGCGCTCGGCCTGGCGGTCGGCCCGGCTGGCCGCGGCACGGGGCTGGTCGTTGCTCTTGCCGTCGATGTTGACCACGACGCCAAACTTCTTTTCCAGCAGTACCTCCACCTTATTGCTGGGCCCGTAGGCGCCAGAATAGCCCGCTTTGGCCTTGTGAGTGGTGATGCGCACCTCCTCGGGCAGGCCCTGGCCGGGATTGTCCTGATTGGGGAAAAATTGCGTTGTCACGCGGTCGGTCTTGGCTGATTTGGCCGCGTCATCGGCCCGCCGAATGTAGCCGCCCAGCCGCGCCACCAACGAGTCGAGGTGGTATTGCGGCAGCTCGCGCAGCTGCCGGGCATCGCGCACTACCAGCGTCATGGTGGCTTTATTGGGCAGGCGCACCACAATGGTGTCGGTAGGCGCGGGGGGTAGGGCACGGGCCGGGGCAGCCGTAGCAGCGGCGCCAACTAGGGCCACAAAAGCAGCAGAAAAAAGGGTAGGTTTCATGGTGAAAAAAGGCAAAAAGGTGAGGGTAAGCGCGGAGTAACATTCCGCGCCTCAGGTAAAAAGCAAGTTTAGGATGCTAGGCAGCGAGCCGCCGCCGCTTACAGTTGGATGGTTTTTGACACCACGCGGCCGCCCAAGCGGGCCTGCACCGTCACGGTTTCGGGCAAGCCCGTGGCCTCGGCGAAGCTGGCCGGCTCGCCGTGCACCAGGTGGTCGGCCTGGCGCAGCAGGCCCCCCAGCCGCAGGCGGGGCCGGCGCGTGGCTGGGTCCGGGGCGGTGGTGGCGGCTACCACGGCCGGCGCAGCCGGTGGGGTAGGCTCGGTGCCGCGCCGCACGTCTACTTCAATCACGTCGGGTAGGGAGGTGGGGGTAGGGTTGGCAGCAACAAGTACCGCCGGATTGTCGCGGGTGGCGGGTGCTACCGTCGTAGCAAGCGCCGTCTGCGAAGTCATATCAGGCTGGTTGGCCGGGAGTTTCCGCTTCCCGGTAGTGGCCAGTTGGGGCGTGGCCGCGTCCGGCCGCATCCCCAGCAATTGGTGGCTGCCCACTGCCCGGCGCGCCGTAGCGGTGCGGTGCGGCGGGGTAGTGGTGGCCATCGGGGTGCTAGATGTAGGAGGGGGGGTAGGGGTTGCCTGGGCAGAGAAATATTTCTGCTTTTTTTCGCGAGCCGCCTGCGTAGTGGTAGCAAGCAGTTCTTGCGGAGCTGAATCTGACTGATTAGCGCTTGGAACTGCCGCCTGCTGGGCATTCGCATGTGCCTGAGTGGCAGGGGCCAGCTGCTGGCTGGCCGCACCGGTAGTTGCCAAGGTAGTGCCGGCTTGGCGCTGGTAGCCGCTGCGCCACAGCAGCCCTGCCCCGCCCGCCAGCAGCAAAAGCAGCACCGCTGCAGCCGAGTATTGCCACCAGGCCACCACCCGACGCCGGCGCGGCTGCGGGCGCAGGTGCTCATCCTCCAGGCGCTCCCACAGCTCGCGGGGGGGGAGGGAGGCGTGGCTGCCCAGCCGCGTCCGAAACAGCGCATCGAGCCGCTCGGCCTCGGCCAATTCAGCTAGCCGCTGCTGCAAGTCGGGGCTGGGGGGGGTAGGGTGCCCACCCAGCTGCTGGCGAAATAGGTCGTCGATATCATCGGTAGCCATCGGTATTATCACTGATTAACGTTAGCGAGCGGCTGTGCTTAAGACCAAGCGGCGCTGGAGCATGGCCCGCGCCTTGCTGAGCTGCGACTTGCTGGTGCCCTCCGTGATGCCTAGCGTTTCGGCAATTTCGAGGTGCGAATAGCCCTCCAGCGCGTAGAGGTTGAACACGGTGCGGTAGCCAATGGGCAATTCTTGCAGCAGGGCCAGCAGCTCGTCGGCTTGCAGCTGCATGTCGGCGGTGGCGGGGGTAGCAGCCAGGTTTTCGGGCTGCGCAAACTCCTCAAACGACAGGTGCAGCGGCTCGCGGCGGCGCAGCTCCATCAGGGCCTCGTTCACCATGATGCGCCGCACCCAGCCCTCAAAGCTGCCCTCTTGCCGAAACGTGGGCAAGGCCCGAAATACTTTAGCAAAACCCAGCAGGAGAGCTTCTTCCGCATCCTCCTGGCGCTTGAGGTAGCGGCGGCACACTGTCAGCATCAGCCCCGCAAATTGGTTGTAGAGCTGGCGCTGGGCGCGCGGGTCGCCCCGTAGGCAGGCAGCGATGAGGTCAGCGTCGTTCACAGCGTAAGGTAGGGGTAGGGCAGAGGCAAAAAGGTAGTTGGGACGCTAGATGCAGGCAAGGGGGTAGGGGTTGCCTGGTGCAAAAGAAATAATAGAGAAGCACGTCATGCTGAACAACGGGAAGCAGCTCTACCAAACCGATAAACGAAACGGTAGAGCTGCTTCACCTTGTCCAGCATGACGTACTTCTTAATATACCACTCCCAAGATTTATGTCACCCCAAAGGATAACCCAGAACTAAGGGCGCCACCGAAACGACTGGTCATCCAGCGCCCGCATGGTGCACAAAATACCGTCGAGGTGGTCGCACTCGTGTTGCAATAACTCTGCTACCGCGCCCTGCACGGGCCAGTGCTGCGGCTGCCACTGCGCATCGCGATAGGTTACGGTCACGGCTTCGTGCCGCTGCACGCGCACCAGGAGGTTCGGGAAACACATGCAATCGTCCCAGAGCTCGAACATAGCCGGGCTACACGCGCTCAGTGCGGGGTTGAGTAGCACGATGGGCTGGCCGTCGAGGTGCAGGTACACCAGGCGTTTCATGATGCCGAGCTGCGGGGCCGCAATGCCACGCCCGAAGCCGTAGCGCGCCCGTACTTCCTGCATTACCTGGTGCAGGTCGCTGACCCAGCCGGCTACCAGCGGCAGGTCGGCCTCGGTCACGGGCGCGCAAACTTCGTAGAGGCGCGGGTCGCCGAGGAGCACCAGGTCGGCCAGGGTTTTCATCGGTGGCAGGAAAATGCTTTCGTTAATCGCGGTAATTCAGGGCCGGTTTACGGTCGCCGAGCAGGGGCTTGTACACGTAGCCGCCCACTTTCTGCTTAAGCTCAATTTTAGCTTTGTCTAGCAACTCGGGGCTGGTGAACAGGTCGATAGCGGTGAGCGTCATGGTTTTGGCGGCCACCATCATACCCTTGGTGCCGATTTCCTTGCCGCTGCACGCCACGGCCTGCCAGCTGTGGGCGGGCGTGCCGGGTATCCAGGTGGCGGCCGTGAGGCCCACGGTCGGCACCACGTAGCTGACGTCGCCCACGTCGCTGCTGCCGCCTAAGTCGTGGGCGCTGTAGGGCTCGACTACGGCCGCCTGCGCCACGGGCGGCGCGGGCGCCCCCAACGAGGCCTGAATCTGCTGGCCGAAGGCGACTTCTTCCGGGGTGTAGGTCACGCCGCCCACTTGCTCTAGGTTGGTTTGCAGGGCGTGGGCCAGGGTTTCATTCAGAAGCAAGTCGTGGGTGCCGCCCACAATTTCGTAGTCCATGGTGGTGCCGGTGCCCAGCGCGGCGCCCTCGGCCGCCTTCACCACGCGCTCGAACACGGCTTGCACAATAGCCCGGTCGGGGTGGCGCACGTAGTAGTACACCTCAGCAAAATCGGGCACCACATTAGGCGCCTTGCCGCCATTGGTGATGACGTAGTGGATGCGCGTTTCTTGGGGCACGTGCTCACGCATCATGTTGACCATATTGTCCATCGCCTCCACGCCATCGAGGGCGCTGCGCCCGCGCTCGGGGGCACCAGCCGCGTGCGCGGCTATGCCACGAAACCGAAATTTGGCCGACGAATTGGCAATGTACTTGCCCGCCATGGTCCCGTTCGCGCTGCCCGGGTGCCAGTGCACCACCGCGTCCACGCCGTTGAAAAGGCCTGCGCGCACCATGTACACCTTGCCGCTACCCCCCTCCTCGGCCGGGCAGCCGTACACTTTCACGGTGCCGTGCAGCTTGCCTTCCTTCAGCAGCTTTTGCAGCTCAAGCCCGGTGGCCACGCTGGCGGTGCCAAATAGATTGTGGCCGCAGCCGTGGCCCGCATCCTGGCCGGCAATGGGGGTTTTGGTGGCCACGGCCTGCTGGGCCAGGCCCGGTAGCGCGTCAAACTCAGCCAGGATGCCAATCACCGGCTGGCCACTGCCATAGGTGGCCACGAAGGCCGTCGGGATGCCCGCTACCCCCGCCTGCACCGCAAAACCGTGGTCGCGCAGCGTTTTTTGCAGCAGCGCCGAGCTTTGAGTTTCCTTGTAGCCCACCTCGGCAAAGCCCCAAATGCGCTGGGCCAGCTGGCGGTAGTCGGCGTAGTGCGCTTGCAGCTCCTGCATGGCCTGGGCCTTCAGGGGCTCCACCGGAGGGGTAGGCGCTGCTGGCCGAAAGGCCAGCAGCCCGGCGCCGAGTAGCCCCAGTAAGTAGGGTTTTGTCATCTGATTTAAGTAACTGGGTAATCGCTCAAAAGTAGCCGATTCTCCTTGGTTCTTACGAGCTATCAGCCAAGTATTTACTGAAATATTGCCAAGCTATGGTTACTGAGCCCTGCCGCTTACGCAGTAGAAACGCTGCCCATTTATTGCTTTTAACACTTGCCCTAACCGGCAGGCTGGAGGTAGGGCAGGCAAGCAAAAAGCCCCGGCTGGTGGCCGGGGCTTATGCGCTGAACAACAGCATGCCTGCTAGTTGAGTAGTTGCCGTAGGTAGTTAAGGCAGTAGCGTAGCAGTCAGCCTACTTTTCGTACTGGCCTACGCTCAGCATTACCAGCGTGCAGGCCTCTTCGGTTAGAATGCCTTGGGCCTGGGCTTTTTGCTCTAGCTCGGGGTTTTCGGTGCCGGGGTTGAAGATGATGCGGCGCGGCTTGAGGCCCAGGATATAGTCGTACCAAGCGGGCTGGTTTTGGGGGCCGACGTAAAGCGTAACGGTATCGATGCCCGCCTCGGTAGGGCGGTCGAGGCGAATGTCGAGGCCCGCCACTTGGCCTTTGCGAATACCCACGGGCACTACCTCATGGCCGTGGCTTTTGAGCTGGTGAATGGCGCGGTAGGCATAGCGCGCAGGATTGTCGGTAGCACCGAGGACGAGGGTTTTCATGGTAGTAGAAGTTAAAAGGAACGCCCGCTGAGCAGGCATGACAACGACAAACGAATTTTAGCGCCCTGCGGATACAGCCACCGCTTCGGCCACGCGCTCGCCGTCCATGGCGGCGCTCACAATGCCGCCCGCGTAGCCCGCACCCTCGCCGCACGGAAACAGGCCCGCTACCACCGGGTGGCGCAGGGTATCATTGTCGCGCGGAATGCGCACCGGGGCCGACGTGCGGCTCTCTACCCCCACAATTTGGGCCGAGTTGGTAGCGAAGCCGGGAATTTTGCGGCCAAATGCGCGGAAGCCCTGCCGCAGCCGCTCGCTGAGCGCGGAGCCGAGCACGGCGTCCATCTCGATGCTGACCAGGCCAGGTTGGTAGCTGGTTTCGAGTAGGGTAGGCGACAGCTTCTTTTGCAGAAAATCGCCGAGGCGCTGGGCTGGCGCCAGTTGGGTATTGCCGGCCAGCTGGCAGGCGCGCTGCTCGATTTCCTGCTGCAAGTGCAAGCCGGCCAAGGGGCCATAGGTAGCCACGTCCATGTCGCGCAGCTCCACGGCGGCCACGATGCCCGAATTGGCAAAGCGCGAATCGCGGCGGCTCGGGCTCATGCCGTTTACCACAACTTCGCCGGGTGCAGTGGCCGCTGGCACAATGAAGCCGCCCGGGCACATGCAGAATGAAAACACGCCGCGCTGCTCCTGCTGCACCTTGGTTTGCTCCACCAGGGCGTAGCTGGCGGCCGGCAGCAGCCCACGCTCGGGCCGCCCGTACTGCGCCTGGTCGATGAGGGCCTGCGGATGCTCGACGCGCACGCCCAGCGCAAATGGCTTGGCCTCAATGCCTACCCCCCGCTGGTGCAGCAGCGCGTAGATGTCGCGCGCCGAGTGGCCAGTGGCCAAAATAGTGGCTTCGGCCTCGATGGCCTCGCCGGTATGCGTGACTACGCCGCGCAAATGGTTGTTTTCCAGAATAAAATCTGTCACCCGCGTTTCAAACCGCACCTCGCCGCCGGCCTCCAGCACGGCGTCGCGCAGGCTTTGCACCACGGCCGGCAGCTTGTTGGTGCCAATGTGCGGATGGGCATCGACCAGAATATCGGGGGTAGCGCCGTGCTGCACCAGCCGCCGCAAGATGCGGCCCACGTCGCCGCGCTTGGTCGCACGGGTGTAGAGCTTACCGTCCGAATACGTGCCCGCGCCGCCTTCGCCGAAGCAGTAGTTCGAGTCGGGGTTTACCACGTGGTCCTTATTAAGCGCCGCCAAATCGCGGCGGCGAGTACGCACGTCTTTGCCGCGCTCCAGCACAATCGGCTTAATGCCCAACTCAATGCAACGCAGTGCGGCAAACAAACCGGCCGGACCTGCGCCCACCACTAGCACCCGGCGCCGGGCCTGGCTGACATGGGGATACGCAAACCAAGGCCCCAGCAACTCGCGCGTCGGCGCGGGGGTAGTGCGGTCGTACACATCGGCCCGCAGCCGGATGAGCGGTCGGCGGCCCCGCGCATCGAGCGAGCGCTTGCGGATGTGCACAAAATCGGCCTCGCCGGGGCGCAGGCCCGCGGCAGCCAGAATAGCCTCGTAGCGGGCCAGCTCGTTGTAGGCCACCTCGGGGGGTAGGGCCAGGTCTAGTTCTTGTTTCATAAAGGAGGCGAACGGGAGTTAACCGTTAAGCCCGGCAAAATTACGATGGAGGAGCGGGATAGGCGGTTTTGGGGATGTAACGAAATCGAGTTACCGCTTATACTTGTGGTTATTATGATAGCAATAGGATGATAATCATTGCTGCTGACACAATGGATAGTGGCTATTATACTATGAATGGTATTAAATTTTAGAAATTGTATTTTATGAGATTCAAATTTTTACTCGCTACAACAATCTCTCTTTTCATTTTTAGTTGCAAACAGACAGTTGATAACCGGCTTTGTAATAATCATTTTATTCAGGGTATTAATAAAACTTACGATTTTGATTTTGACAGCGCATTAAAAGAATTAGATGCCGCAACTGCTGAAAACCCAAAAAATGCACATGCTTTTATCGTAAAAGGTAGCATTAACTTATTGAAAGGCGAATATAACGAGGCTGTTGTGGAGTATAGCAAATCAATAGATATTGACCCACACTCTGTTTTCGGTTATTACCACAGAGCATCTGCATATGCAGCATTAGGGGAACATGCAAAAGCTATAAAGGATATAAATACAGTCATTGAACTAAAGCCAAATTTTTCTTATGCTTATTATATGCGAGCATCATACAGAAATGGTGTTGGAGATTTAGCTGGAGCTACTAAAGACATAAGTAAAATGCTTTCATTAGACCCAAGATATAAAATGGCCTATTACTACAGAGGTTATTTGTACGGAAAACAAAAATATTATCAACTTGCACTTGAAGATTTCAACAAAGCTATTGAATTGAAAATTGATTATGCTAATGTCTACGCGTTAAGAGGGGTTTGTGAATATCAATTAGGGCAAAAAGAGAAGGCGTGCAGTGATTTCCTCAAAGGAGAAAATTTGGGTGATAGTTCGGCAAAAGACTATTCAATTAAATATTGCAAATAAATTCATTTTGACCAATTAAATTGCTTCGCGCAAGTGCGTGTTGACGTTAGCGCAGTCAGTGATATTGCTTTTTGAGCTTTCGCTATAAGTAGATGAGCTTCTGTTGAATACTATCCTTTATACCGATTCTTTACAAAGCAACTTTAAGCGAAGAAGGAACCCGCGCCTTACCCGACCCGCTCGCTACATTTGGCGCTATGTCTGCCTCCCCGCTTCGCTCCATTATTTCCGGCTCCATCGGCAACCTGGTGGAGTGGTTTGATTGGTACACGTACTCCGCCTTCGCCCTGTATTTCGCGCCGGTCTTTTTCCCGAAGGCCAGCGCTACGGCACAGCTGCTAAACACGGCCGCCATCTTCGCGGTGGGCTTTTTGATGCGGCCGCTGGGCGCGGCGTTGCTCGGTGCCTACGCCGACCGCCGGGGTAGGCGGGCCGCCCTGCTGCTCTCGGTGCAATTGATGGCGGGCGGCTCGCTGCTTATTGCTTTAGCGCCCGGCTACGCTACCATTGGGCTGGGTGCGCCAGCCTTGCTGTTGCTGGCGCGGTTGCTGCAAGGCATTAGCGTGGGCGGCGAGTACGGCACCTCGGCTACCTACCTCTCCGAAATGGCGGGGGCCCGCCACCGGGGCTTTTGGTCGAGCTTCCAATACCTAACCTTGATGGGCGGCCAGCTGCTGGCCCTAACGGTGCAACTGACCTTGCAGCAGTTTTTGACGCCCGCCGAAATGACGACCTGGGGCTGGCGCGTGCCGTTTGTGCTGGGTGCCGGCGCCGCGCTGGGCGCCCTCTACCTACGCCAGCACATGCGCGAAACCACCGCCTTCGAGCAAGAAAAAACGGAAGCGCCCGTTGCGCGCGCTGCCCAGCCTTCGGCCATGCAGCAACTGCTGGCCTACCCCCGCGAAACCCTTACGGTGGTAGGCCTCACGCTGGGCGGCACGCTGGCCTTCTACACGTTCACGACCTACGCGCAGAAGTTTTTAGTGAATACCAGCGGCTTCAGCAAGGAGCAGGCCACGTTGATTTCGTTCGGGGCAATGGCGGTGGCGCTGCTATTTCAGCCGCTGCTAGGTGCCATTTCGGATGGGGTAGGGCGGCGGCCGGTATTGCTGTTTTTTGGCATCGGGGCCACGCTGGGCACCGTACCGCTGCTGCGGCTGCTGGCCCATACGAACAGCACCTGGGTGGCGTTTGGCTTGCTGGTGGCGGCGCTATTTGTGGTGAGTGCCTACACAAGTATTTCAGCCATCGTCAAGGCCGAATTATTTCCGACCCACATTCGGGCGCTGGGGGTAGGGCTGCCTTACGCGCTCACGGTGGCTATTTTTGGCGGCACTGCCGAGTACCTAGCGCTCTTTGCTAAGGAGCAAGGCCGCGAGGAGTGGTTTTATTGGTACGTAACGGGCTGTGCCCTGCTCTCGCTACTCGTATACTGGCGCATGGGCGAGCCCAGGGAGCGCGGGCACTTAGACAGCTCAGCGCCCGCCAGCAGCGTGCCCCTAAACGTGAGCAAGCGCGTTTAGGGGCATACGTTAAACTAATTGCCGGCCTCCCGGCTTACCTGCTTACACCTTAATTCCCTTCACTCATGCGTTTCTTTTCGCCTACCCCCTTCGTAGCTGCCCTTGCCGGCGCGGCCCTGCTTTTTGGTTCCCATACGGCACAGGCGCAGGGTACAATGCCCGAAGACAAATCTAAGCGCCCGAGCCCGCCGGCCGTGGTGAAAACCACCGTAGGCAGCACCGACGTTACCATCGACTACAGCCGCCCCTCGCTGAAGAGCCGCGAAGCATTCGGCGATAAAACCCCGCTGGCGCCTGCCGGCGAGGTGTGGCGCACCGGCGCCAACGAGGCCACCACGTTCACTGTGAGCAAGCCCGTCAAAATCGAAGGCCAAACGCTACCCGCCGGCACCTACGGCTTGTTCACCATCCCCGGCCCCACCGAGTGGACCATCGTGTTCAACAAAACCGCCAAGCAGTGGGGGGCCTTCAAGTATGATGCGGCCCAGGATGCGCTGCGCGTGAAAGTGAAGCCCAAAACCCTCGCTACGCCCGTCGAGCAGTTCACCATCACCGCCGATAAATCTGGCAAAGTAGCCCTGCTATGGGCGAAGACGGAAGCCGACTTTATGGTGAAGTAAGCAACACTGAGTTAGTAGCTAAAAAAGCTCCGACCACACTTGGTTGGAGCTTTTTTAGCTACTAACAGGTAGGCAGCAGTTATAACGGAGTGGCTTTATTCAATGTTGAACCTCCTGCCGAACCGGTCGAAGTACTTCTGCCGAATTTTATTGCTCACGCTTTGCAGAACGACTATCCTAGCTCCTCCAGTACCTTTTCAACCCAGCCCTTACCCCACTCCTCCAGCTCTTGGGCGCTCCAGAGCTGGGGATAGAAGATGCGGCGTTGAAACTTGGGCGGCAAGTAGTTGCGCCAGTTGGTGCCACCGGTAGCGGGCACATCGGTAGGGTCGCGCTGGAGGTAGCGCACGGCCGACTTGTAGTGCATAAGCGGCCAGTTGACATTCACGTTTACGTCGAGCTGCTTGAGGGCGCGCACCAGGCGCGGGTGGCGGCGGTCGGCCTCGGGTAGGCGCTGCACCACGGCCCAGGCGTTGCGGTGCTCGTAGTGGCGGGCGTGGGCCACGAGCTGGCCGGTGTACTTGCGCTCAAACTCAACCAAGGTCAAGGCTTTGGCGCCGGTTTCCTCCACGGTAGCGCCAGCCTGCCAGTAGATGCAGCCCATAAATTCTTCGTGGGTAGGGGCATCGCCGAGCAGGCGGCGCTTTTCTTCGGGCACCAGGTTTTCAAGGGCTGTGCTGGCTATTTCAATAAAGCGATACTGCACGCTTTGGAAGCCGGAAGCCGGCATTAAACTCAGCCGAAACTGTAGAAACTGCTGCTTGTCCATGCCGTCCACCATCACATCGAACGAGTCGATGAGGTTTTCGAAATAGCGGTTTACGCGGCCCAGGCGCAGCACTACTTCGCCCAGCGTGGGTTGCTCCAGGGAGCCCAACTGCTCGTATTCATGCAAGCAAAGCTTAAAATATAACTCCGTGATTTGGTGGTAAATGATGAATATCTTCTCGTCCGCAAACTTGGTGAGTGGGCGCTGCAAGCTCAGCAGCGTGTCGAGTTCGATGTAGTCCCAGTAGTTGACGTAGTCGGCGTGGTAGAGGCCTTCGAGGTAAGCGCTCAGGTCTTGGCCATCGGCGGTGTAGCGGGCTTGCAAGCGGCGCAGCTGGGCCAGCACGGCAGGCGAAAATTCGGCGTCGGGAGCAGGAGGGGGGGTAGGCAAATCGGCCATGAGGCGGGGAAGATGGGCGGGGCAAATATCGGCAGCCGGCTGCCGCTATTCGGGCATTGGCGCCCTACCCCCTACTTTTAGCCCCGCTAAACCGCCCGCCGGGCCGAAGGTTGGCAACTTACCCGTAACAATGGCCGAAAAATCCAGTATTTTTGATATGATTGGGCCCGTGATGATTGGGCCCAGCTCGTCGCACACGGCGGGGGTAGTGCGCATTGCACGGGCGGCCATCCGCATTTTGGGGGCCCTGCCCACCGAGGCCGTTATTACCTTCTACAACTCGTTTGCGCGTACCTACGAGGGGCACGGTTCGGACCGTGCCATTGTGGCCGGGCTGCTGGGCTACGCCCCCGATGATGTGCGCATCCGCACGGCCTTCGAGCACGCCGCTGAGGCGGGGCTGAAGTACACGTTTCAGAGTGTGGGCAATGCTTCGACGCTGCACCCCAACACGATAAAGCTCAACCTGACCGGCTCCGACGGCTACCGCGTCGAGGTTATTGGCCAGAGCCGGGGCGGCGGCGTCATCCGCATAGTGGAGGTCGATGGCTTCGGCTGCGACTTCTCGGGCTCGCTCCACACGCTGGTGGTAGATGCCGACGATGTGCCGGGCTCTATTGCCTTTATTGCCTCGGTTATTGCGCACGCCGACACCAACATCGCCACCATGTTTGTGTCGCGCAAGGGCAAAAACGAAGCGGCCCGCCAGTTTATCGAAATGGACAGCCCCATTGATGAAATCACCCTGGCCTACTTGCGGCACCTCAACTGGGTGCACCGCATCACTTACATTCCCACCTTGGAGTAAGCCGCTGGGCGGGGGGTAGGGCAAGTGAAGTCTTGCGCTGCACCTTGTAATGTCCTGGCCTACTTTTCGATAAAAAGAATGCACCTTTTAAAAGTAACTAGCCCGTGCTAAAATATCGGTGCGTTTCCCGCGTTTTTTGCGTGGCTACTTCTGTCTAAAATCTGAGTTTCTAGTCTTCTTTACCCACATTATGACTGCAAAAACTACCCGTCACTTGCGCGTTGCCGCTGGGGTGGCTTGCCTGCTAGCCGCGGGGCCACTGGCCGCCCAGCCTACGCAGCCAGCGCGCCCGGCCGCGCCCCCAGCGGCGGCCCTGTCTACTCCAGCGGCGGCCGCCACCGGCCCCTGGTCGCTGCAACGGGCCATCGACTACGCCCTGGCCAACAACTTGGGCGTGCGCCTCAACCAGTTGCAAGCCCAAAACAACGAGCAGGTGCTGCGCCAAAGCAAGGCCGCCCTGTTGCCCACGGCCAACATCAACGCTACGCAGGCTTGGCAGTACGGCACCAGCGTAAACCCGCTCACGTTTGAGTTTCAGAGCCAAACGGTGCGGGCAAACAACTTTTCGGGTGTCTCGCAGCTGGTGTTGTTTCAGGGCTTTCAGTTGCGCAACACCATTAAGCGCAACGTGCTCGACTATCAAGCCAGCGTGCAGGACATTGAGAAGTCTAAAAACGACTTGAGTTTGAACGTAGCGTCGGCCTTCTTGCAGCTGGTACTGGCCCAGGAATTGGTGCGCGCCAACCAAACGCGCGTGGCCAGCGACCAGGCCCAAATAGAGCGCTCGAAGCTGCTGCTGAAGGCGGGCAGTATCCCGGAGAGTACGCTGCTCGATAGTGAATCGCAGCTGGCGACCGACGAGCTGAACGTGACCACCGCCCAAAACCAGGCCGACCTGGCGCGCCTCAGCCTGCTGCAACTCATGAACATCGACCCGGCCACGGCGCAGGGCTTTGCCATTGAGGTGCCCGTGCTGCCCGACCCCGACGACGAGGCGCCCTACGTCATCGACCTCAACCAAACCTTCCAAACCGCTGCGGCTCGGCTGCCCGAAATCACGGCCGCCGAGCTGCGCGTGCAAAGCGCCCGCCGTAGCATCGACTTGGCACGCGGCGCCTACTACCCCCGCTTCGCCCTGACGGGCCAAATTTTTACGGGTTACTCGTCCTCGTCGGTGTCGCGCGTGGTTACCGGTACGTCGGCGGGCACCAACTACCCCCTCACTGTCATCGACCCATCGGGCGCCACCGTGAACACGGGCTATACGGTCATCCTGCCGGGGCAGCCCACCTACGATGCGCTGCCTGTGCGCTTCTTCGACCAGCTGAATAACAACCTGGGTAAGTCCATCCAGTTTGGCTTGTCGGTGCCGATTCTCAACGGCTTGCAGGTGCGCACCAGCGTGCAGCGCGCCATCATCAACGAGCAGGCCAGCAGCGTACGCGCCGACCAGGCCCGCCTTACCCTGCGTCAAAGCATCGAGCAAGCCTACGCCGATGCCCGTGCCGCCCAGTTGCAATACTCGGCCGCTAAGCGCCAGGTAGCAGCCCTCACGCTCACGCAGCGCAACTCCGAAATCCGCTTCAACAATGGCTTGCTCAGCGGCACGGAGTTTAATATTGCCAAAAACAACCTCAATTTCGCGGTTTCTAACCAGCTTCAGGCTAAATACACGTTCATTTTCCGGCGCAAAGTGCTGGACTTTTACCAGGGCCGCCCGCTGGCACTTTAATCCGATTGGGCGGTAGGTGGTAGGAGTTATAAGCTGGCCGTTCGGCCATTTTGCAACTCCTACCGCCTGCCGCACAATTCCTAATTCTTTTATGAAGAACAATCGTTTACTCTACATCTTGCTGGCTGTGGCCGTTGTGCTCATTGGCGGTTTTGCGTTGGGCAAAAAGAAGGGCTGGTTTGGCAAGCCCACGGGCACCGAAGTGACTGCTGCCCAGGCCGGACCGGCCACCATTGTCGAAAAAGTAAGTGCGTCGGGCAAAGTGCAGCCCGAAACCGAGGTGAAGATTTCGCCCGACGTATCGGGCGAAATCACCGAGCTGTACGTGCAGGAGGGTGACTCCGTGAAGAAAGGCCAATTGCTGCTGCGCATTCGCCCCGATAACTACCTGGCGATGGTCAACCAACAGTCGGCCGCCGTGGGCACCCAGCGCGCCAACGTGGGCCAGGCCGAAGCGCAGCTTCAGCAGCAAACCGCCAACGCCCGCCAAACCGAACTGACGTACCGCCGGCAAGCCTCGCTGTTTAAGCAAAAAGTGATTTCGCAGGCCGACTACGAAGCTGCCCAGGCTGCTTACAACGCCTCGCAGGAGCAGCTGAAGGCCATTCGGGCTCAAATCACGGCCGCCCAAAGCACCGTGCGCAGTGCCCAGGCTGGCTTGCAGGAAGCCCAGAAAAACTTGAACAAGACCACCATCTACGCCCCGGTAAGCGGCACTATTAGCAAGCTGAACGTGAAAAAAGGTGAGCGCGTGGTGGGCACCACCCAAATGGCGGGCACCGAAATCATGCGCATTGCCAACCTCAACAACATGGAGGTGCGGGTGAGCGTGAACGAAAACGACATTATTCGGGTGCAGCTCGGCGACTCGGCCGACGTGGAAGTGGATTCCTACACCACGCAGAACGAGAAGTTTAAGGGCATCGTCACGGCCATTGCCAACACGGCCAAAGACGCCCTCACGGCCGAGGCCGTAACCGAGTTTGAGGTGCGCGTGCGCCTGCTGCCGACCTCGTACCAGCACCTGGTGAAAACGGCCGCTAATGGCCGCGCCACCGTGCCGTTCCGCCCCGGCATGACGGCCTCGGTTGATATCATTGCCGAGCGCAAGGCCGGCGTGCTGAGCGTGCCGCTCGCCGCCGTGACGACCCGCTCCGACTCGGCCAGCGTCAAGGCCAATGGCCAGAACGGCTCCAATGTGGGGGGTAGCGGCCGGCGCGGCGGCTCGGCCGAGGTAGTGGACCAAACTAAGCCCGCTCCCAAAGCCAAAATTGAAGAAGTCGTTTTTGTCATCAAAGACGGCAAAGCCGTCATGACGCCCGTAAAAACCGGCATCAGCGATTTTCAAAATATCGAAATCTTGAGCGGTATCCCCAGCGGGGCGCAGGTGGCCAGCGGCCCATTCCGGGCCGTTTCCAAAACCCTTAAAGACGGCGCGTTAGTCGTGGTGAAAGACGCAGCCAGCCTCAGTAAAGAAGCGTTAGCCGAGGCTAAATAACTGAGTTGGCGTTTGCAGCGTTTACGTACAGAATTGCCACAACGGGCGAGCGCAGGCTCGCCCGTTTTCTTTATAGCACGATGGCTTATTTTTCTCTCTCTTTTTGGCGGGCGCCGCTGCTTGCTGCAAGCTTGCTGCTAGTCCCCGCGCTGCCAAGCCGCGCCCAGCAGGCTACCCCCCCCGCACCCGCCGACACCACCCTGCGCAAGTACCAAACGCCGCCTGGCACGCCCAAAAAGGCCTGGTACAAGGGCAAGTTGGTGCGCGCTAGTATTGTGCCCGCCGTGCTCATTGGCTACGGCATCAGCGTGGTGGATGGGCACGGGTTTTATTCGTCCTACGATGCCAAGCGCGACATTCAGCGCAACTTCCCAAACTTCAACAACCACCTCGACAACTACCTCCAGTGGTCGCCCTACCTGGAGCTAGGCGGCGTGCTGCTGGCCGGCGTCGATAGCCGCAACGACCGCGTGAACCTGGCCCTTATTCTGGTCAAGTCGGAGGCCCTGATGCTGGGGTCGGTCTACCTCATCAAAACGGCCACCCAGCACGAGCGTCCCGATGGTTCCGACAAGCTTTCCTTCCCATCGGGCCATACGGCGCAAGCCTTTCTGGCCGCTAGCATTGTGCACACCGAGCTGCGCGAAAAAAGCCAGTGGTACGGCATTGGCGCCTACACGCTGGCCACCACGGTAGGAGCTTTTAGAATGCTGAATAACAAGCACTGGGAATCCGATGTCTTCGCCGGAGCGGGGGTAGGCATACTATCGGCGCACTTGGCCTACCTGTCGCACCGCCACCGCTGGGGCCGCCACCCCGCCGACCGCGGGGGGGTAGGGCTAGCCGTGCCTAAGCCAGCCAAGGCCGACTGGCAGTTTAGCCCTACCCTGATGCCCGGCGGCGGGCTCGGCGTATTCGTAAGCTGGCGCGCCAAGTAGTCCGCTCGCAGGAGCAACGCGTGCCCTATCGCTTAGCCAAATATCTTTACCTGCTCGCCCTTGCGCTTGGTGCGCACGTACTGGCGGATAATCTGCTGCACGTCCTTGTTATCGGCGTAGGGCTTAACTGCCTGCCGAAAATCGGCCAGCTTGCGCGCCGTAAATGTCTCGTCAACGTAGCCAAAGCCTACGTAACGCCCATTCTCTACCACCACTAGCGACTTCTCGTCGGCGCGGCGGCCGGGGCCGATGACCACGAATGATTCATGCTCGTAGGTGATGCTATCGATGGCCTCGTCTACGCGCTGGTTGTAGGTTTCGGGGGCTTCCTGGCCCACGCAGGCACCCTGGCACTGGTGCACTTGGTAGGCAAAGCACGAGCCCTCTGTTTTGTACAAGCCACAAAGCTTTTGGCACAGATTGTACTTGGCAACTTTATGGTACAGAAAGCCTTGCGCCTTGTATTGGTTGCCGAGTGCAATAATCGGAATCTCCGAATTGCGGGCATCGGCGCGGCCGTAGTAGAGGCGTTTGTAGCCCTGCTCGTCGGTTTTGAGGTAAATACCGGCCGGAAACACCGAGCGCCGCTGCGCGCGGTTATATGCCGGTTTCAACTGCTTGATTAAGTGCGACTCATACAGCAGCGCCACCAGCTCCGAGCCCATCAACTCGTAGGTAATATCGGCAATGGAATTTTTGAAATCCAGGCTCTTGCGCGACTTCACATCCACTGCGAAGTGCTGCTGAATCCGCTTGTAAATGTTAATGCTCTTCCCCACGTAAATGACCTCGCCCGCCTCGTTGTGGAAGTAGTATACCCCCGTTTCCTGGGGTAGCGAGGCAACTTTCTCCGGCGTAATAAGGGGGGGTAGGAGGGCCGTTTTAATGGCCTGCGCCATCGAGGCTACGCGGCGCGGACTGGGTTTTTTTTCGCCGCTGGGCGTTCGGCCGGCGGGCGCTAGCGCATCTACACGAGCCAGGGCGTCGGCCGCGGTGGCTTCCTGAGCATCACTTTCCTGCGTGATTTTTAGCAGGCGGCCAAATAGGATGGCCGTGGCCTCGGCGTCGCCGGCAGCGCGGTGGCGGCCTTCGAGCGGAATGCCGATATTCTGACACAGCTTGCCCAAGCTATAGCTTGGCTGGCCCGGAATAAGGGAGCGTGACAGACGCACGGTGCACAGCGTTTTGCGCGAGTAGTTATAACCCAGGTCGGCAAATTCCTTCTTGAGAAAGGAATAGTCAAACCGCACATTGTGAGCTACAAACACGCAGCCTTCCGTCATCTCCACTACCTTGCGGGCTACCTCGTGGAAGCGCGGTGCACCGGCCACCATGTCGTTTGTAATACCAGTGAGCTGCGTGATAAAAGGCGGGATAGCCCGGCCCGGATTGACCAGCGTAGTGTAAGAATCGATGACCCGCTCCCCGTCGTGCACAAAAATGGCAAGCTCGGTGATGCGGTCGTTAGCGGGCTGGCCGCCAGTAGTTTCAAGGTCAATTATAGCGTACAAAGCAGCATAGTTTCGAGGAGCGGAATGCTAACAAAGTTAGGGCCGCGGTTGGTTGCCTGTCGAGCATAAAAAAGCCCGCCGGATATTTCCGGCGGGCTTTTTTAGCAGTTAGTCTGAAAAACTACTACTTGTTTTTGTTTTGCGTCAGCCAGTTTTTGGCTTGCAAAATAGCGTCGTGCTGCTGCTGGAATACCGACTTGGCACCGGCCGGAATATCCTGGGCCGAGAGGGCAGTTTCGTAAGCTTTCAGGGCCGTAGCTTCACCGGTTTCGGCCGCTTCGAGCACGGCCGAATCGTCTTGGCCCGTGATAGCCGACTTAATGTTAATCCAGCCGCGGTGTACTGCTGCGGCCGCGTCCGTGGCTAGGCTTTCTACCGTGTTGGTTTCGCTGGCATCAATGCCATATTGTTTGGCATAGCCTTCCAGGTCCGATACGAAGCCGGCGCGCTGCTGCGAAAACTGGCTGAGTTTCGATTTCAAGTCAACGCTTTTTACTTCTTCGGCAGCTTCCTGATAGCCTTTTACCGACGTGCGGTTGAGGTTGAGGATATCGGTAAGGGCGCGGGCGATGGTTTCGTTTGCCATGATTTCTAAGTTTGTGCGGTGAGTTAGCGTGAGGAGCAGCCGGTTGCTAATGCGGTGGCTGCTTGCCTGCATTGTACGGCGGGGGGTAGGGCAAGGGTTGCAAAAAAACTGCTAGTGTTCCTTGCTTACCTCACCCGCGGCGCGTCGTTGACATTGAGGGCAGCTTGGGCTCGGGGGCCAGTGGTGGGCGCTTGCCGCGCATTTGGTCCCAGAACTTGGCCAGAAAGCCGCGGTCGTCGCTGGGGTCTTTTTTGGTGGCTTCGCCATCACTTACGTCGCCGAGCAAAAAGCCCCACGGCTCGGTAGACTTGTTGGCATCGAGCACTACCTTGATAACCGCCGACAGTGGTACACTCAGAATCATGCCCGGTGTGCCCCACAACTGCGCGCCCAGGATAAGCGCGATGATGGCCGTGAGCGGGTTGAGGCTGACCTTGGAAGCCGTAATGAGCGGTGCCAGAATGTTATCCGAAATAAATTGCACCAACATAAACACCCCCACTACCAGCAGCCCGTGGGTGAGTGAGCCAGTCTCGACGTAGGTGATAAGCGCCGGGATAATAGAGCCCACAATAATGCCGATATAAGGAATAACGGCCAACACCGAAGCGAAAATGGCGAAGAAAATGGCGTATTTCACGCCAAGCGCCAGTAGGCCGATGGCGTTCATGATGGACACTACCACGATAACCGTAAACAGGCCCGACATATAACCCTGCACCACATTTTGGATATTATCCACGGTGTGCAGCACTACCGTACGCTTATCGGGCTCCACGAAGCGGAACATGAACTGCCGCAAGTGGTCGCGGTAATACAGAAAGCAGAAAATGTAGATGGGCACCAGCGTCACGGTGCTCAGCACGCCTAGCGTAGTATTGAGGGTCGAGCCCAGGTACTTGCTTGATTGTGCCTGAATGGCTGTGAGCGACGAGTCGATTACCTCATCGTGGCTCATGGGCTGGAAGTGAAACCGTTGGCTCAGCGCTTGTTGCTGTTGGTCGAAAAGAACTACCAACTTGCTTTGGATGAGGGGTAACTCACTGCGCAGGCTGATAATCTGCGAACCAAAAAAAGTAAACAACCCCGCAATAGCTAGAAAAACCAGTAGGATAGAGACTGCAATGGCCAGCATGCGCGGCCAGCGCCATTTTTCGAGCCGCGTCACGAGTGGCATTAGCAGCAAACTCAGCAGGATGGCGTAGACGAGCGGCAGCAGCAAATCGTCGAGCTTGTGCAGCACAAACACGAGCAGCGACAGCCCCACGAGCAGGAAGGTGTAGTGCACCACCGGCGACTGCTTTATCTCGGTCGGGGCATGGTTGAACGACTGGCCCGGCAAGTTGCGGGGTTGGTTGAACTGGTTAGGAGGGGGTAGCATTTTCAGAATGATAGGTTATTGAAGGTTGCGATTTGAGGACTGAAATCTGGCCGGTTGCGACTGAACCTTGGCGCGCCGCCTAGGGTTAAAAAACCAACGGCATTGGCACACCCGGCTAAAAAAGCTGGCACGCCTGCCATTGATTTAACGCAGTTTACTGCGTTATTTTACTCCCAAACTGCCCCGCATACGGATTTTTTCTAATGAACGACGAACTACAAGCCCTTGCTCCCGCCCACGGCTACACCGAAGACAGCATTCGCTCGCTCGACTGGCGCGAGCATATCCGCCTGCGGCCGGGGATGTACATTGGCAAGCTCGGCGACGGCTCGAGCTACGACGACGGTATCTATGTGCTGGTCAAGGAGGTAATTGATAACTGCATCGACGAACACGTAATGGGCTACGGCCGCACCATCGAAATCAAAATCTCGGATAGCAAGGTGCAGGTGCGTGATTACGGCCGCGGCATTCCACTGGGCAAAGTGGTGGATGTGGTAAGCAAAATCAACACCGGGGGCAAATACGACAGCAAGGTTTTCCAGAAGTCGGTGGGGTTGAATGGGGTAGGGACCAAGGCCGTGAATGCGCTCAGCAGCTACTTCGTGGTGCAGAGCGTGCGCGAAGGCCAGCTCAAGTCGGCCGAGTTTTCGCAGGGCCAACTGGTGCAAGACCCCAAGCCCCAAAAAACCAGCCAGCGCAACGGCACGCTTATTACGTTTCAGCCCGACGACACAATTTTCAAGAACTACCGCTTCATTCCGGAGTACCTCGAAAATCAGATGTGGAATTACGCCTACCTCAACGCGGGGCTGACGATTCACTTCAACGGGCAGAAGTTTTTTTCGGAGCACGGCTTGCTCGATTTGCTAGCCCGCAAAACCGACCCCGACACGCAACGCTACCCCATCATTCACCTCAAAGGGGATGACATTGAGTTGGCCCTCACCCACGGCAACGACTACGGCGAGGAGTACTATTCGTTCGTCAATGGCCAGTATACTACGCAGGGTGGCACGCACTTAGCCGCTTTTCGCGAAGCCGTGGTGAAGACCGTGCGCGAATTTTACGCTAAGACGAATAAGACCAAAGAGTACGACGCGGCCGACATCAGGGCCAGCATTATTGGCGCCATTTCGGTGCGGGTGCAGGAGCCGGTATTTGAGTCGCAGACCAAGACCAAGCTCGGTAGCATCAACATGGGCGAGGACGGCCCCTCGGTGCGCGGCTTCATCCTAGACTTCGTGAAGGAGCACCTGGATAATTACTTGCACAAGAACCCCGCAGTGGCCGAGGCGCTTAAAAAGCGCATTGAGCAAAGCGAGCGCGAGCGCAAGGACATGGCCGGCGTGAAAAAGCTGGCCAACCAGCGCGCCAAAAAAGCCAACCTGCACAACCGCAAGCTGCGCGACTGCCGCTTCCACCTGGGCGAAAACGCCAAGGACGGCGCCGAGAAGGAACCCCTTACCACCCTCTTCATTACGGAGGGCGACTCGGCGAGCGGTAGCATCACCAAGAGCCGCAACGTGGAACTGGAAGCCGTGTTCAGCCTACGCGGCAAGCCGCTCAACTGCTTTGGCCTCAAGAAGAAAGTTGTGTACGAAAACGAGGAGTTTAACTTGTTGCAACACGCCCTCAACATCGAGGAAGGCCTTGAAGGCCTGCGCTACAACCGCGTAGTCGTGGCCACCGATGCCGACGTAGATGGCATGCACATTCGATTGTTGTTACTCACGTTTTTCCTCCAGTTTTTCCCCGATTTGGTACGCAACGGCCACGTGTTTATCCTCGAAACACCGCTGTTTCGGGTGCGCAACAAGAAGGAAACCATCTATTGCTACTCCGAGCAGGAAAAGCAGGATGCTATGCGCAAGCTGGGCCGCAACCCCGAAGTGACGCGCTTCAAAGGCCTAGGTGAGATTTCGCCCGACGAGTTTGGCCGCTTTATCGGCGAAAACATCAAGCTGGAGCCCGTCATTTTGCAGTCAGACCGCAGCATTCAACAAGTGCTGGCCTACTACATGGGTAAGAATACGCCTGCCCGCCAAGAGTTTATCATCGACAACCTGCGGCTGGAAAAGGATTTAGTCACGAGCGACGTGCTGCCGGTGGCCGAAATCGCGCTAGCCTAGGGTAGATAGGGTAGCGACAGAATAAAACACCAAAACCAAGCCTGCCGTAAATACCCAACATGCAGCTTCATCACCTCATATACGAAAGCCGGGCTACTCATCCTTTTACGGAAGCCGAGCTAGCGGATTTACTACGCCAAGCGCGCGCGCACAACGAGGCAAATGGCCTCACCGGCCTACTGCTTTATGCGCAGGACGGCCGTTTTGTGCAGGTGCTGGAAGGCGCAGTAGATGCCATCCACAACCTCTACTTCCTGCACATTGCCCGCGACCCGCGCCACCACCGCTTGCAACTGCTGGCCGATGGTACCCTCAACCATCGCCGCTTCGGCGATTGGCGCATGGGCTACCGCCCCGCTACCCCCGAAGCGCTGGTGGAGCTAACCGGGCATTTTAGCACTGCCGATGCTACATTCTTGCTGCCGGTGTTGCCCAATTTACCAAGCCCGCTGCTCGATAAACTGCTCGATTATGTGCAGTATACTACTGCTAATCCGGTGTTGGAGGAAGCTGCCGGTTAGCCTTATCCAAACCTTGCCTACCTTGCCCTCATCCGCCCGCCGGATGGGGGCTTTTGTTTGGGTGTGTTATTCATTTGCCAGTCAGATTAGTGGCGGGGTTTTGCGGGCTGGCTAATATTATTGGGAACTTTCTGGGGAGGCCAAGCTTTTTAAAAAAGGCGTTTTGCCCCATTTTTACGGTACTTTTGACGGCTGATTGCCGATTATTACGTTTTCTCCCGTGGCTCTTTTTGATACTCCTGCTTCCGACGCTTCCGAACCTGACTACTTGCAGCCCGGCGATTCGCTGGATTTTGACCTCGGTAGCGGCGTCAATTCGACGCTAGATGCGGCGGCCGAAATGCCAACCGTTGAAGTTGATGCCGAGGCCCTGCAAGCGGTCACGGCCACGCTATTTGGAGTTGAAGCCGAAGACAGTGACGATGCCGACCTAGCGGAAGAGACGGTAGAAACAGAGCCCGACTCGCCCGTTGAGGTGGAGGAAGATGATGCCAAATTTGCGCCGGGCGAGGTTATTCACGACGTGAATAACGTGCGGGGCATGTACCAGAACTGGTTTCTGGATTACGCTAGCTACGTGATTTTGGAGCGCGCCGTGCCCGCCGTGGAGGATGGCCTCAAGCCCGTGCAGCGCCGCATCTTGCACGCCATGAAGGAGATGGACGATGGCCGCTTCAACAAAGTAGCCAACGTCATCGGCCAAACCATGCAGTACCACCCGCACGGCGATGCCAGCATTGGCGATGCCATGGTAAACCTGGGCCAGAAAGACCTGCTCATCGAAACGCAGGGCAACTGGGGCGACGTGCGCACCGGCGACTCGGCCGCCGCGCCGCGCTACATCGAGGCTCGCCTCTCGAAGTTTGCCCTCGAAGTCGTGTTCAACCCCGACATCACGGAGTGGCAGATGAGCTACGACGGCCGCAAGCGCGAGCCCACCACGCTACCCGTCAAGTTTCCCTTGTTGCTGGCGCAGGGGGTAGAGGGCATTGCCGTGGGCCTGAGCACCAAGATTATGCCGCACAACTTTCGTGAGTTGTGCCAGGCAAGTATCTCCGTGCTGCGCAACCGCGAGTTTCAACTCTTTCCCGACTTTCCGACCGGTGGCCTGGCCGACATCAGCAATTACCAGAACGGGCAGCGCGGCGGCCGCATCCGGCTGCGGGCCACGATTGAAAAGGTCGATAAGACGCTGCTCGTCATCCGCGACATTCCGTACGGCACCACCACTACGGCGCTCATGGAGAGCATCGTAAAGGCTAGTGAAGCCAATAAAATCAAGATTAAGAAGGTAGTAGACAATACGGCCGCCGACGTCGAGATTCAGGTGCAGCTACCTCCCGGTATCAGCCCCGACCTCACGATTGACGCGCTCTACGCCTTCACGGACTGCGAAATTTCGATTTCACCTAACACCTGCGTCATCATCGACGACAAGCCGCGCTTTGTGGGGGTAGAAGAAATGCTGCGCCTGAGCACCGGCAAAACCGTGCGCCTGCTGGAGCGCGAACTCGAAATCAGGCAGGATGAGCTGCAAGAAAAGTGGCATTCGGCTTCTCTGGAAAAGATTTTCATCGAAAACCGCATTTACCGCAAAATTGAGGAGTGTGAAACCTGGGAGCAGATTCTGGAAACCATCGACGCTGGCCTCAAGAAATTTGTGCGGGTAGAAGGGGAGAAGCTGAAAAAGGATGACACGCGCCTAGTGCTGCGCCGCCCCATCAACGAAGACGACCTCACGCGCCTGACCGAAATTCGCATCAAGCGCATCTCGAAATACGATGGTTTTAAGGCCGAAGAATACATTCAAAAGCTCGATGCCGAGCTGGCCGAAGTAGCCGACAACCTGGCTAACCTCACGCGCTATGCCATCAATTACTTTGAAGGCTTGCTGAAAAAGTATGGGGTAGGGCGCGAGCGCAAAACGCAGCTACGCACCTTCGATGTAGTTACGGCTCAAAAAGTTGCGGTAGCCAACCAGAAGCTCTACGTGAACTACCAGGACGGCTTCGTGGGCTACGGCTTAAAGAAGGACGAGCAAGCCAAAGCGGTGGCCGACTGCTCGGACTTGGACGACGTGATTGCCATTCGGCGTGATGGCACATTTGTGGTATGGCGCATCGCCGAGAAGACCTTCGTGGGCAAGGACATCCTGCACGTGGGTGTGTACAACAAGAACGACGACCGGCTGGTGTACAACATGGTGTACGTGGATGGCGCTAGTGGCATCAGCTTCGCCAAGCGCTTCTTGGTCACGGGTATTACCCGCGACAAAAGCTACGACCTCACCAAGGGCACCAAGGGCACGAAAGTGTTATATCTCACGGCCAACCCAAACTCGGAAAGCGAAACGGTTACCATTCAACTCTCCGACAAGGCGCCGGCCCGGGTCAAGCAGTTTGAATTTGACTTTGCCGAGCTAGCCATCAAGGGCAAAGGCTCGATGGGCAACATCGTGACCAAGCAGCCGATTAAGAAAATCACCCAGAAGTCGGTGGGCGACAGTACACTGGGCGGCCGGGAGGTATTCTTCGACAACGTAGTGGGCCGCCTCAACCATGCTGGCCACGGCCGCTACCTAGGCGCCTTCGACACCGAGCACTTGGTGCTGGTAGTGTACAAAGACGGCACTTATGAACTGAAGTCGCCGAGCCCAACGCTGCACTTCGACGTGCCCAACATCGTGCTGCTGCGTAAGCTGGAACCCGACACCGTGGTGAGCGCCGTGTACGTAGATGGCGAAACCAAGCTGCACTACGTCAAGCGTTTCCACATCGAAACCACCACGCTCGACAAGCCTTTTACCTTTATTGCCGAAACCAAGGGTTCGAAGCTACTGGCCGCTACGGCCTTTGCGGAGCCCGAAGTGGAAGTGAAGCTGCAACGCGATAAAAAGGCCGACAAGGAAACCGAAACCATCCGCCTCGACCAGTTTATCGAGGTAAAAGGCTGGAAGGCAATGGGCAACAAGCTTAACTACTTCAAAATCCACGCCCTCACGCTGCTCACGGATGAAGGCCCTGAGCCCGCGCGCCGCGAAGCCAAGCGGCGCGGTGCAGCGGCTACCCCCGCCCAGCCGGAGGAGGCCGTTGTGGCGGAAACGCCCCCGATGGTAGACGTGACGGACGAGGAAGTAGCGCAGTCGCAAGCGCTATTGCGTCGGCCCAAAGCGCAACTAGGTCTTTTTTAGCTGCCGATGTTTTACTAATTCATCACCCATGCCCGCGCTGCGCCCCCCGCTTAAGCCATTGCTGCTGACGCTGGCCCTGGCTGGCGCGGGCTGCGGCATGGCACGGGCTCAGCAAACAACTACCTCGCAGCCCTCGCCCCCGGCTACGCCGGATGCCGCCGCGCCTACCCCCCAACAAAAAGCTAAGGCTTCGCCTGCGCCTGACTCGGTGGCCCTGCGCGTGCACCTGCGCCAAGCCGCTACGCTCCAAAGCAAGTACAAAGACTCGGAGGCGCTGGCCGAGTACCAGGTAGCCCTCAAGCTAAACCCGCAGCACTACGAAAGCCTGTGGCGCGCCGCCGTGCTGAGTGTGAGCATCGGCAATCGCTACTCCGACGAGACCCGTAAGAGCGCCTACTTTGCCGCCGCCCACCAGTACGCCGACCGGGCGCTGGCCATTCAGCCCGAAGGCGGTGAAAGCAATTATGCCATGGCCTTGGCTCTATTTAGCGAGGCTGGGTTGATGACCGCCCGCAGCCGTTTAGCCATTTTCAAGCAACTGCGTTCGCACGTGTACCTAGCCGCCGAGCGCCGCCCCGACATGCCCGAAGCTTGGCAATTGCTGGGCCGCTGGTACTACCGCGTGGCACACTACAACGTGTTAGAAAAAGCTTTTTCGCGGGTTGTGCTGGGCGGCTACCCCCAGGGCGCAAGCTCAAAAAAAGCAATGGAAGCCCTCGAAAAGGCCCGCCAGCTCGACCCCACCCGGATTCAGTACTACTACGACTTAGCCCGGATGTACAAGTACCAAGGGCGCCGGCGCCGCGCCATTGCCGTGCTGCAAGAAGCCATTAAGCTGCCCACCTACACTAGCGAGGACTTGACTGTAAACCGCCTCTGCCAGCAACTACTACCCCCCCTGGTGCGGGCCGCCGCCCGGCGCGACCGCTTGCACGCCCGTTGGTATAGCCAGCTGAAAATGGATAGCAGTAAGCCGCCATCGGCAAAAGAAAACGGTACGGACTAATCTGGTTTGGCTTACTTTTAAAAGAAATTGAAGCTGCTCCCCATGGCTGCGTCTGTATTTACCAAGCTCATGCGCCGCTGGCTCCTTGGCTCTTTGCCGCTGCTGGCTGCTTGCCACGCTACCCCGCCCGAGCGGCCCGACACCTTTGTAAACCTGGCGACCGTGCAAAGCGGCCCCCGCGTGCAGGCCGATGAGCTAGACGGCGCCATTCGCCAGCAGCCGCAGAATACGGCGTTGCTGGCCCGCCGCGCTACCCTGCGCCTGGCTGCCGGCCAGCCCACCGCCGCCCTGCGCGATGTTGAGGCAGCACTGGAAATTGATGACCAAGAGGGCGAGCTGTACTTTTTGCAGGCGCGGGCGCTGCGCGCGCTGGGGCGCCTACCCCAGGCGCTGGCCGCCGCCCGCCAGGCAGCTGACAAAGGCTTTAACTCGCCCGAACTGCCGTTGCTGGAAGGCGAAACTCACCTTGCTGCTCGGCAGTACGATGCCGCGCTCGAGAGCCTCGACCGCACCCTGCGCCTCGACCCTAATCAGCCCGCCGCCCTCTTTTACAAAGGGCTGGCGTACGCCGCCACCGCCGATACGGCACAGGCCCTCGACTACTTGCAGGCGGCACGGGCGCGCGACCCGCATCAGCCCGAAATCCTGCACCAGTTGGCTTTCCTGCTTAATGCCTACCGCGTGCCGGCTGAAGCGGCCACTTATGCCACCCAGGGCCTGCGCCTCGATTCGACTTCGGGCGCGCTAGCCTACGATTATGGCCGCCAACTAGAGCTGCTTGGCCGCCCCGACAGCGCCTTGCGCTACTACCGACGCGCCCTGCGCCTCGACACCACGCAGTATCGGGCCGACTACCGCCTGGCCCTAGCAGCCGGTACGCAGGGGCGCCGCCCGGCCGTTCTCATTCCGCATTTGCAGCGGGCTTTACGCCGCAACCCGCGCCTGCCCCAGGCGCGGGCTCTGCTTGCCGAAGCGCTCGAAGCCCAGCAGCGCCTGCCTGAGGCGCTCGCCCAGTATCGCCTGCTCGTGGCCGAAAACCCTGGCAACCAACACTGGACCTATAAAGCCTGGAAAACCAGCGGCCAGGTACAAGCCCTGCTGCTCGACAGTCTGCGCACTTCACCGCGCTACTACTACCACCGGCCTGCCCCAGCCACCCGGCCCGTAGAGGCCGTGCGCCCGCTTCCCATGCGGCCCCTGGGGCAGTAGCCGCGAGTGTGCATTGCTTATGAAGTCTGCTTGCTTGGCGTGTTTAATTGATTATGGTGCTCGCTAACTGCGCTAATAGCCCTCTTAATCAAAAAAATAACGCAGTAGTTTACTTGCGTGAGCTGGCCTGGGTGGTAGCTTGCAGGTTCGTTGTCAGTGCCAGCCCCCGTGCCCATTCAGCTTGCTATTATTGAAGACCAACCCATCGTTCGCAAGGTGCTCAGCACATACTTTTGCGAACAACCCGAATTCATTTGTGGGCTGGTAACTAGCTCAGTAGAGGAATTATTAGCTGCCTTAGCCAATGGGGCTGCTCCGCCCCGGCTGGTGCTTTCTGACATCAACCTGCCGGGCGGCCGGTCGGGCATTGCGGGTATTGCCCTCATTCGCGAGCAAGTACCCCAGGCTGATGTAGTGCTGCTCACTATCTACCAAGAACCCGAGTTGGTATTTCAGGCCTTGTGTGCTGGCGCAGTGGGTTACTTGCTCAAAACTACCCCGTTGCCGGGTATCAAGCAGGCGTTGCTCGATGTACTAAGTGGGGGGGCACCCATGTCGCCGGCCGTGGCCCGGCACGTCGTGCGCTACTTCCGGCCAGCCGAGCCTCAAACTGCGCTCACTGCCCGCGAGCAGCAGGTCGTCGAAGGTATTGAGCAGGGCCTGAGCTACAAGCAGATTGCCGAGCACCTAGGCGTGTCGCTCAACACGGTGCGGGCCCACATCCGCGCCGTGTACGAAAAGCTGCAAGTCAACTCTAAATCGGCCCTCATGAAGCGCACTTGGACGAAATAAGCCGCAGGCTTAGCACGCCAAGTGGGGGTAGGAGCAGGCCCCACTTCTTTCTTCCTCATGCGCCGAAGCGTAACTTGCACCTGCTTTGCGCTCATCGCAGGCACTAGTTATGCTCCACATTACCCTCCCCGATGGCTCCGTCCGCCAGGTCGAGCCCGGCACGACTGGCTACGACCTCGCCGCCAGCATCAGCGAAGGCCTGGCTCGCAATGCCTTGGCCGTAAAAGTAAACGGCGAAATTCGCGACCTGCACCGTCCCCTCACCGAAGACGCTGCCCTCGAAATCCTGACCTGGAATGACGCGGGCGGCAAGTCAACCTACTGGCACTCCTCGGCTCACCTCATGGCTGAGGCGCTCGAAGCACTCTATCCCGGCGTAAAGCTAGCTATTGGCCCGGCCGTCGAAAATGGCTTCTACTACGACGTGGACCTCGGCGAAGGCCGTACCATCAGCTCCGACGACTTTCCTGCCATCGAGAAAAAAATGCTCGAGCTGGCCAAAAATAAAAGCCGTTACGAGCGTCGCGAAGTTCCGAAGGCCGAAGCCATTGCGTACTTCACCGAAAAGCAAGACCCCTACAAGCTGGAGCTGATTGATGGCCTCGAAGACGGCCAAATCACGTTCTACACGCAGGGTAATTTTACCGACCTCTGCCGCGGGCCGCACATCCCCGATACCAGCACCATCAAGGCCGCCAAACTCATGAACGTGGCGGGCGCCTACTGGCGCGGCGACGAAAAAAATAAGCAACTGACGCGCCTCTACGGCATCACCTTCCCTAAAGCCAAGGAGCTCACCGAATACCTTGAACGCCTCGAGGAAGCCAAGCGCCGCGACCACCGCAAGCTGGGTAAGGAGTTGGAGCTGTTTGCCTTTTCAGAGCGGGTAGGCGCGGGCCTACCACTCTGGCTACCTAAGGGCACGGCCCTGCGCGAGCGCTTAGAGCAATTCCTGCGCAAAGCCCAAGTAAAGGCTGGCTACCAACCGGTTGTGACGCCCCACATCGGTTCTAAAGAGCTGTACGTAACCAGCGGGCACTACGAGAAGTACGGCGCTGATTCGTTTCAGCCCATCAAGACGCCGAACCCCGGTGAGGAGTTTTTCCTCAAGCCGATGAACTGCCCGCACCACTGCGAAATCTACCGCACCAAGCCGCGCTCCTACCGCGACTTGCCAGTGCGTCTAGCCGAGTTTGGCACTGTGTACCGCTACGAGCAATCGGGCGAGCTGCACGGCCTCACCCGCGTGCGCGGCTTCACCCAAGACGATGCCCATATCTTCTGCCGCCCCGACCAAGTGAAGGAGGAATTCCAGAAGGTAATCGACTTGGTGCTCTACGTATTTAAGGCACTAGGTTTTGTCGATTTCACAGCGCAGATTTCGCTCCGCGACCCCGACAACAAAGCCAAATACATCGGTACCGACGAAAATTGGGCCCTGGCCGAAAGCGCTATCCAAGAAGCTACCGCCGAAAAAGGCCTCACCACGGTAACCGAGTTGGGCGAAGCGGCCTTCTACGGCCCCAAGCTCGACTTCATGGTACGCGATGCCCTAGGCCGCCGCTGGCAGCTCGGCACCATCCAAGTAGACTACAACCTGCCCGAGCGCTTTGACCTGGAGTACGTAGCGCCCGACAACACCAAACAACGTCCGGTGATGATTCACCGCGCCCCCTTTGGTTCTTTGGAGCGCTTTGTGGCCGTACTCATCGAGCACACAGCCGGTAACTTCCCGCTGTGGCTCTCGCCCGAGCAGTTTACGGTGCTGCCCATCTCGGATAAGTTTGCCGACTACGCCTACGAAGTCAAAGCTCGCCTCGAAGCTGCTGACCTGCGCGGCACCGTTGATGCCCGCGACGAGCGCATTGGCCGCAAAATTCGCGATGCCGAATTGGCTAAAACGCCTTACTTATTGGTAGTTGGCGAAAAAGAAGCGCAGGATGGCCTCATCAGTGTGCGCCGTCACGGCGAAGGAGACATTGGCTCGATGCCGATTGATAGCTTCATCCAAAGCGTCAATACTCAAGTGGCCGAAGCAATGGGGTAGGAGGGCCCAGTTTCTACGGCTTTACCCCCTTCATGCATAACAAGCGAGCCGGCTGTCAACAAAAGTTGTGGGCCGGCTCGCCTTATTTGCGAGGGGTAGTAAGCTTCAGAGAGAGCCCTTTAAAGCTTTCTGTATCGCTTACTTGGCAAATGATTTTGATTTGCCAATAAAATAACCGATATTTGCCCCCCGAACGCGTGGTCAAAACCTGCGTGTTCAACCCAACAGACTCATATTCCGCCACTTTTAGCAGGAGGACTTTCGCCATAGCTACCCCGAATCGTCGGTACGTGCCCCGCCAGCAGGTGGAGGAGCCGTTCAAAATCAACCAGAAAATTACCGCCCGCGAGGTTCGTCTCGTCGGCGACAACGTCGAGCAGGGTATTTACCCTACCGACCAGGCGCGCAAAATGGCCCAGGACCAAAACCTGGACTTGGTGGAGATTTCGCCCACTGCCACCCCGCCCGTCTGCCGCGTCATCGACTACTCGAAATTCAAGTACGAGCAGAAGAAAAAGACGCGCGAGCTGAAGGCTAAACAAACTAAAGTTGTCATCAAGGAAATCCGTTTCGGCCCCAATACTGATGACCACGACTTTGAGTTCAAGCTGAAGCATGCCCGCGAATTCCTTAAAGAAGGCGCTAAGATTAAAAGCTATGTGCACTTTGTAGGTCGTAGCATCGTCTTCAAAGAGCGTGGCGAAATCTTGCTACTCAAGTTCGCCCAGGCCTTGGAAGACATTGCCAAAGTAGAGCAGTTGCCTAAGCTTGAAGGCAAGCGGATGTTCCTCTACCTAGCACCTAAAGCTGCTGTTGTAGCTCCCAAGCCTACTCCTAAGCCTGCTAGCGACAAGCCAGCTGCCCCCAAGGAGAATAAGGCTCCCAAAGAAAAAGAAGAGGCTCCGGCCGCTACTGAATAGCTCAACCCCGTTTGTTGATGGCTGCCGTTGCCGACTAAACCAGTCGTTCAGCGTCAGTACCTAACAATCAATAATCAACCACAACCCATGCCCAAAGTAAAAACCAAGTCGGGTGCCAAAAAGCGTTTCAAGCTGACTGGCACTGGCAAAGTGAAGCGTAAGCACGCTTTTAAGTCGCACATTCTGACCAAGAAGAGCACCAAGCGTAAGCGCGCGCTCACCCACAGCGGCCTTGTTAGCTCAGCTGACATGAACCGGGTAAGCCAAATGCTGAATATCTAAATTATCACCAGGCTTCCGGCTTAAGCTTCAGTATTTTATTGAGCGCCGGCTGCCAAAAACAACTTAGGTTATGCCAAGGAGTGTAAACCACGTGGCCTCGCGCCACCGCCGTAAAAAAATAATGCGCCTCGCCAAAGGCTACTATGGCCGGCGCAAGAATGTTTGGACCGTTGCTAAGAACGCCGTAGAAAAGGGCTTGCTCTATGCCTACCGCGACCGCAAGGTGAAAAAGCGCGAATTCCGCGCCCTCTGGATTCAGCGTATTAACGCTGGTGCCCGTGAGCACGGTCTTTCGTATTCGCAATTGATGGGTGGCCTAAAGCGGGCTGGCATCGACCTCAACCGCAAAGTTTTGGCCGACTTGGCCTTGAACCACCCCGCTGCTTTTGCGGGCATCGTTGAGAAAGCGAAGTAATGTAGGCGGAGGCTACTAGTTGCTTCCACCAGTCGACTGAACCTGAAAAGCGCTTGCCCCCATTATGGAGGCAAGCGCTTTGTCGTTTAGGCACAAATAATCTGATTAAAAATCTACTCCGACGGCAGGCTACAAAAAAACCGTTCCAGCCAAGGCCAGAACGGTTTTTCCAAGTAGCGGGGACGAGAGTTGAACTCGTGACCTCAGGGTTATGAATCCTGTGCTCTAACCAACTGAGCTACCCCGCCAAGTCGGTTTGGGAGTGCAAAGGTAGCAAAAAACTGCTTCTTTGCAAATCTCACTGCAAAAAAATGTTGTTCTCTTGCCCGCGGAGCCGCTTTTAACCAGCGGTTGGCTCGGGCTCATCCACCCTATGTACTTATGGCTGTGCCCACTGCCAGCGCCAAGCGGCGCTTCGAGATGGAATACTCGATAAACGCTTCTCCCAAGTTACTGTTTCCCTACATCGCTTCAGCTTCCGGCTTGTCGCAATGGTTCTGTGATGATGTACGCCTCGACCCCGAACATCGCTTCAATATGGTGTGGGACAAGCAGAACCACTACGCTGAGGTGGCTATACAGCGCCCCGGTCGTTCTATTCGCTACGTTTTCCTGGACGAGCATAAACGCCCGCAGCTTGATGCTAACTACTTGGATTTCACACTGGAGTATTCGCGAATTACGGATGAGGTTTTTCTGCGCGTAACAGATTATTCGGACCATACCGACACAAAGGAGCAGCAGGAACTTTGGGAAGGGCTAGTGAGCAAGCTTCGGGAGCAGGTAGGGGGGTAGGCCCTGCGCACTATCGCGCCCTAATTAGCGTTAGCAGCTCAGCTTTAACAGCAGGCTAGGTATGATAAAGAAACTTGACAAGCTTATTCTCAAGGCCTTTGCGGGACCATTTTTGCTCACGTTTGCAGTAGTAGAATTTATTCTGCTTACGCATACGCTGCTGAAATACCTCGATGATATCGTGGGCAAAGACTTGGGGGCGGCTGTGCTGCTCCAATTGCTGTTTTATTTCAGCATTCTCATTGTGCCCATCTCGCTGCCGCTGGCCGTGCTGCTGTCCTCGTTGATGACATATGGCAACCTAGGCGAGCACCACGAATTAACGGCCATCAAAGCATCGGGGGTAGCGCTGACGCGGATTTTGCGGCCGGTGTGGATAGTGAGCATGTTACTGGCTGGGGCCGCATTTTGGTTTAATGGTCACATCGTGCCTAAGGCCAACCTTAACGCGTACAGCCTTCTGTGGGATGTGCGTCAGAAAAAACTGGCTTTGGACATCCGAGAAGGCGTTTTCTACAACGGTATTCCCGGTTACACTATTAAGGTTGATAAGAAAGTAGGTCCTAATAAAGATATCCTCATGGGTATCATGATTTATGACCACACGCAGAAATCAGGTAACGCCACCGTGATGCTGGCCGATTCTGGCCGGATGTTCATGCGTTTTGGGGGCCAATACCTGGGGCTCGAGTTGTTTCGGGGGCACAACTACGTGGAGCAGCCTGACTCGCGCGACCGTTCAGCTGCTTCCTTTATTCGGCAGGCTTTTAAACGTAATATGATAACTTTCTCGTTATCATCGTTTAACATGAATAAAACGAAGCGGGAGCTGTTTCAGCAGAACCGCATGATGCTGAATATCCCGCAACTGTTTCACGGCACCGACTCCATTCAGCGAACACTACGCCGCGAGCGCAACCTATTGCCAGTTCGCCTTGGTGGCTACTATACCTACATGCGCCTCGATACCACGACCCGGGCGCTCAACCGCCGGGTGGCTGCCCTGCAAATTCCGCCATCGCGCCTACCCCCCCTAACCTCGGCGCACGCCGAGCAAGCCCTCAACCGAGCCCGCAACGTAAGCACGTTTATCACTTCTAGCTCGCAGCGGCTTTTCGAGATTGCGCGTGACTCAGCCGAATTCCGCATTGAAGTGTACCGCAAGTACACGCAGTCAGTAGCCGTATTGCTAATGTTTTTGATTGGGGCTCCACTCGGCGCTATTATTAAAAAAGGCGGTTTGGGCGTCCCTATTCTCATTTCCATCCTGTTCTTTATTATTTTCTACGTATTCGATACGATGGGTTCGAAATACGGCCGCGAGTTTGTGCTACCCGTGGGGGTAGGCATGTGGCTGTCTAATCTTATTCTACTGCCAGCGGGCCTATTCTTCCTCTATCAAGCTTACAATGATTCGGGCCTGCTCGAAACTGACTTTTGGCGGCGGCTGGCGCAGCGCCTACCCCGCTTTCCCCGCTTAAGGCAGCTAGCGGCGCCTACCCCAGAGGCAAGCTTGTAATTCCGCTAAAAATCACGTACCTTTGCACCCGCCCCGCGGTGTGGGGTATTCTTTTTCTCATTTTTTTAATCAAAGACGGGTTCTCCCTATCTGCCGATGAAACTCTCGACCGAGGCCAAACAGGCCATCTTCGAAAAGAACAGCCTTCAAAAAGTAAATACCGACACGGGCTCCGCGGAGTCGCAAATCGCCCTGTTTACGCACCGCATCCAGCACCTGACGGAGCACCTGAAGGTGAACAAAAAAGACCACAGCACCCGCTTGGGTCTGCTGAAGCTGGTTGGTAAGCGCCGCCGGATGCTCGACTTCCTACAGCACCGCGAAATCAACCGCTACCGCGCCATTATCAAGGAGTTGGGCATCCGTAAGTAAGCCCATCTGCTGAGAGTAGGGAGCCTTCTAGCGAAGGTTCCCTACTCTTTTTTTTGCCCATTTTCTGCTGCTTCGACATGAGACGTTAGCCAGGTGACCGCTAAAGCTTTATGCTTGCGGGGCTTGTTCTAATCAGGGTTGTACTTCTTCTCATGTCTCCTAATCTAACGTCTCTAGTCTAACCCTCCCAAATGCCCGCTCCCCACGCGATTACTAAAACGCTGGCGCTGCCCGACGGCCGCCAGATTTCAATTGAAACCGGCAAACTCGCCAAATTTGCTGATGGTGCTGTTGTAGTGCGCCTTGGCGACACAATGCTGCTTGCCACGGTGGTATCAGCTCCCAGCCAACGCGAAGGCGTAGATTTTTTGCCTTTATCAGTTGACTATCAAGAAAAATTTGGCTCAGCTGGCAAGATTCCGGGCTCGTTTCAGCGCCGCGAAGGCCGCTTGTCAGACTACGAAATCTTGATTTGTCGCCTCGTTGACCGTATTCTGCGGCCAATGTTCCCTAAGGACTACCACTATGAGGTGCAGGTAATGATTACCCTCATCTCGGCCGATAAAGAAGTGCAACCCGATGCCTTGGCTGCTTTGGCTGCCTCAGCTGCTCTATCAATTTCGGATATCCCATTCGCTGGCCCAATTTCGGAGGTGCGCGTGGCGCGTATCGACGGCCAGTTCCAGATTAATCCTAAAACCAGCGACTTGCAACGCGCCGATATGGACCTCATCGTAGGTGCCACAGCCGACTCGGTAGCCATGGTGGAAGGCGAAATGAACGAAGTAAGCGAGGAGGAAATGGTGGCAGCCATTGCTTTCGGCCACGAAGCCATTAAGGCCCAGGTTCAGTTGCAGAAAGACTTGGCCGAAGCCGTAGGCCGCACGCCAGAGTCAGCACCGCGTGAATATCCGAAATATGAGGAAAACGAGGCGTTGAAAAAGCTTATCCACGAAGGCATCTACCAAGGTGCTTACGAGGTAGCCCGTTCGGGCAACACCAGCAAAGCCGGCCGCAAGGAAGGTTTTACGAGTGTGAAGAAAGCTTTCTTGGATAAGCTAATAGCTGAGCAGCCCGAGCTTGATACCAAGCAGTTCAGCCGCTATTATTCGTCGGCGGAGAAAAAAGCTATCCGCGACATGATGGTGAAGGAGCGCGTGCGCCTCGATGGCCGCCAGCTCACCGAAATTCGGCCTATCTGGTCGGAAATCAACTACTTGCCTGGTGCTCACGGCTCGGCCATCTTCACCCGCGGTGAAACCCAGAGCCTAACTACCGCTACCCTCGGCACGAAGCTCGATGAGCAAATCATCGACCAGCCGCTAACCAAGGGCTATTCGAAGTTCATGCTGCACTATAACTTCCCCGGTTTCTCAACTGGAGAAGTAAAGCCAAACCGTGGGGCTGGTCGCCGCGAAATCGGCCACGGCAACCTGGCTGCTCGCTCGCTCAAGCGCGTCCTACCCCCCGATGAAGAGAACCCCTACACTATCCGTATTGTGTCGGACATCTTAGAGTCGAACGGCTCTAGTTCGATGGCTACCGTTTGCGCCGGTTCATTGGCGCTAATGGATGCTGGCGTAAAAGTGCGTGCCGCCGTGGCGGGTATCGCCATGGGCCTCGTGCAGGATAAGGAAACCGGTGAATATGCTGTACTCTCGGATATCCTAGGCGACGAGGACCACCTCGGCGACATGGATTTCAAGGTAACAGGCACGGAGAAAGGTATCTGCGCTTGCCAGATGGATATCAAAATCCAGGGTTTGAGCAATGAGATTTTGACCGCCGCGCTGCACCAGGCCCGCGAAGGCCGCCTGCATATCCTGCGCGAGATGGCCAAGACTATCGCCGCTCCGGCTGCCGAGTTGAAGGCTCACACTCCGCGTTCGCACAAAATGTTGATTGATAAAGAATTTATCGGTGCCATTATCGGGCCAGGTGGTAAAGTCATTCAGCAGATTCAAAAGGATACTAACGCGACCGTTATCATCGAGGAAAAGGATGAGAAGGGCCACGTGAGCATTTATGCTTCCAACCAGACCGACATGCAGGGCGCCATCGACCGCATTCGGGCTATTGCGGCTCAGCCCGAAGTAGGTGAAACTTACAAAGGCAAAGTGCGCTCGATTCAGCCTTATGGCGCGTTCGTGGAGATTATGCCGGGCAAAGATGGCCTACTGCACATCTCGGAAGTAACCCACGACCGGATTGCCTCGCTTGAAGGCGTGCTGGAAGTAGGGCAGGAGATTGACGTGAAGCTGGTGGACATCGACAAAAAGACTGGCAAATACCGCCTCTCCCGCAAAGTGCTGCTGGAAAAGCCGGCTTAGTTCTAGTAGTGAAGCAGGGGTAGCAAAGTCGCAGGAAAATCGAGACAACGTTTCGAACTTTCTTACGACTTTGCTACCCAATGCTTAATTATCCCAAAAGAACTTTCGCCCGTATAGTCGTGTTGTTTTCCATTGAACCGGCCGGGGCTCGGCCGCCGCGTATGTTTTCCTCTAACTCCTTTACAACTATTTAATTAGCGCCGTTACCGATGAGACAGCTAAAAATCAGCAAGCAGATTACTAACCGCGAAAGCCAGTCGCTGGATAAATACCTCCAGGAGATTGGTAAAGTGGACCTGCTGACGCCCGACGAAGAGGTAACCTTGGCCCAGCGCATCCGCGATGGAGACCAAAAAGCGCTAGAAAAACTGACTAAAGCCAACCTGCGCTTCGTAGTGTCGGTAGCAAAACAGTATCAGAATCAAGGTCTTAGCTTGGGTGACCTCATCAATGAAGGTAACCTAGGTCTTATCAAAGCAGCAAAGCGCTTTGATGAAACTCGAGGCTTTAAATTTATCTCTTACGCTGTTTGGTGGATTCGCCAGAGCATTCTGCAGGCTTTGGCTGAGCAGAGCCGCATTGTGCGTTTGCCCCTAAATCGGGTAGGTTCGTTGAATAAAATCAGCAAATCGTTTTCGGAGCTTGAGCAAAAATTTGAGCGGGAGCCCTCGCCCGAGGAAATTGCTGAAGTACTGGAACTGACTACTTCAGAGGTGGTTGATACCCTGAAAATTTCGGGTCGTCACGTATCGGTAGATGCTCCCTTTGTGCAAGGTGAGGAAAACCGTCTGCTCGACGTACTCGAAAACGAAGACGAAGAAACGCCTGATTCAGGTCTGATGAATGATTCGCTACGCAAAGAAGTGCAGCGGGCTCTTTCTACCTTGACTAAGCGTGAGGCCGACGTGATTACGCTCTATTTTGGGCTGAATGGCGAGGCGGCACTGACGCTCGAAGAGATTGGTGAGAAGTTTAACCTGACTCGCGAGCGGGTGCGTCAGATTAAAGAGAAAGCCATTCGGCGCTTGCGCCATACCTCGCGCTCGAAGGCCCTGAAGCCTTATCTGGGCTAGTTTTTACGTAATTTTGTACAACTCAAAACCCCGACTGTAAGGTTGGGGTTTTTTGTAGACGAAAGCGCGACTTTTGCGAAGGAAACGCGCATTTTTGGTTTAATCTCTTACAGTTTGGAGACGCGAGTTATTGCAATCGCGTTGCTGTTTTATGGAACATATTCATTGCTTGATAATTGGTTCGGGGCCGGCGGGCTATACGGCCGCGATATATGCAGCGCGCGCCGGCTTGAAGCCCGTTATGTACATGGGCTTGCAGCCCGGCGGACAGCTCACCATCACCAATGATGTAGAGAATTTTCCGGGGTACCCTGACGGCGTGATGGGGCCTGAAATGATGGAAGACCTGAAAAAGCAGGCTACGCGCTTTGGCACCGACATCCGCTACGGCATCGCTACGAAAGTTGACTTCTCGGGGCATCCGCACAAAATCACGATTGATGAGACGATTGAGCTAACGGCTGATGCTGTTATCATCGCTACCGGCGCTTCGGCTAAGTGGTTGGGTTTGCCTTCGGAAGCGCGCCTGAATGGCTCGGGGGTATCGGCCTGCGCCGTGTGCGACGGCTTCTTTTACCGGGGTAAGGAAGTGGCCATTGTGGGAGCTGGCGACACGGCGGCTGAAGAAGCTAGCTACCTCGCCAACTTGTGCTCGAAGGTGTACATGCTGGTGCGCAAAGACGCCATGCGCGCTTCAAAAATTATGCAGAAGCGCGTGCTCGACAACCCTAAAATTGAGGTGTTATTCGATACGGCGACCGAAGAAATCCTGGGGGAGCACGGAGTGGAAGGGGTGCGGGTGAAAAATCTGTTAACCCACGAGACGCGTG
Organism: Hymenobacter ginkgonis; assembly: GCF_009755225.1. GTDB lineage: Bacteria > Bacteroidota > Bacteroidia > Cytophagales > Hymenobacteraceae > Hymenobacter > Hymenobacter ginkgonis. The sequence continues at coordinate 1,351,528 of NZ_WQKZ01000001.1, read as the reverse complement.
AGATTGCAATTGACGGGTTCTTTGTGGCTATTGGCCACGAACCTAATTCCAAGATTTTTCAGAATTACTTGCACCACGACGAGCAGGGCTACCTCAAAACCCTACCCGGCACTTCTAAGACGAATGTAGACGGCGTGTTTGCCTGCGGCGATGTGCAGGACTTCACCTACCGGCAAGCCGTGACGGCGGCTGGTAGTGGCTGTATGGCCGCGCTCGATGCCGAGCGCTACCTTGCGGGCCTTGCGGGTTAGCCTGTACTCCGCAGCTAGCCAACGGGCTCGTCGTATTCTTTTAACCTACCCCGCAGCAGTGGCTCGCGCACCGGGCCACTGCTGCCATTTTAGGCTTCATTTGACTTTCCCCAAGCTTTTTTATCGACTGCCTGCGCTACTTCTCCTACTAGCCTGTTGGCTGGGAGCCGGGACGCCCGCGCAGGCGCAACGCCGCAAAGTGCCCGGTCCTAAAGCCAAGGCTGGTACTCCGCGCAGCCGGGATTTTTTCCGCATTCGCACCCCCAAAATGCGCTATGTGCGGCCCGACACCACCACAATTATTGAGACGGAGGAACTGCCAGACGATAGGTCTGACGCCGCCAAGTCTATCTTCAATCCGGCCCGCAAGCTGAGTATTGTGAGCGAAGACACGACCACCCTTAATGAGGGCGGCCAAGAAATTGTGGAGATGTCGGACGAAGTGCTTATTGACTCGTCGTGGGTGAAAGTGGCGGGCTATTATGCCATCTGGGATACGCACAATATCAATCCCTACCGGGTAGATGGCCGCCGCATTCGCGATACACTCACGTTGAAGCTCACGGACCCCGCGCGGCAGCACTTTTCCCGCATGCCACTGGGCAAAACGCCTATTACCTCCGGCTTTACGTTTCGGTGGGGCCGCTGGCACTTTGGCGTTGATTTGGACCTGGATACTGGTGACTCGGTACGAGCGGTGTTCGATGGCGTTATCCGCATTAGTAAGTGGGATGGCGGTGGCTACGGCAATTACCTGCTTGTGCGCCACTACAATGGCCTCGAGACCCTCTACGGACACTTGAGCAAGCCACTGGTGCCGGTGGGCACGTTTGTGAAAGCCGGGCAGGTGATTGGCTTGGGGGGTAGTACGGGGCGTAGCACGGGCTCGCATTTGCACTTTGAAGTGCGCTACGAGGGCAACCCCATCAATCCGACCTACGTGTATGACTTTCCTGATTATAAGCTGCGTGGGGATACCTTCACTATCACTTCGGCACTCTTCAGTTACTACAACCGAGCGGTGCAGCGCAGCCGCCGGGGTAGTAGTTCTAGCCATAATAACGAGCCCACGGCGGCGCGGCGCGTAGCCACCCATAAAGTGCGTTCGGGCGATACCCTCTCCGAAATTGCCGACCGCTACGGGGTGCGCGTAAGCACACTTAAGAAGCTGAATCCGGGGTTGCGCAACACGCTGCAGCCCGGCAAAAAGCTGCGAGTTAAATAAACCACGGATTAACGGGGATTTTAGCGGATTTCACAAATTTTGTGGACGGCTTATTTTCTATTGAACTGAAGAGACAAGAGGTAATTGAACGGCCAATTACTGAGGTATGAAATAAAGGCGAAAAAACAGGGGGTAATCGCCCACTAAATCCGTGAAATCCGCTAAAATTTCCGTTAATCCGTGATGAAGTTAGATGTTTTGGCCCTGGGTGCTCACCCCGATGACGTGGAAATGTCGTGCTCCGGTACGCTGCTGGCGGCTGTGGCCATTGGCAAAAAAGTGGGCATCGTCGATTTTACGCGCGGCGAACTGGGTACGCGTGGCACGCCGGAGATTCGAGCGGCCGAAGCGGTGGCGGCCGGCCAGATTTTGCAGCTTAGCGTCCGCGAGAATCTGGGCCTACCCGACGGTTTTTTTAAGAATGACCGTGAACACCAATTGCCGCTCATTGCTGCCATTCGGCGCTATCAGCCCGAAGTGGTGTTGTGCAATGCCATCAGCGACCGGCACCCCGACCACGGGCGTGGCGCGCAGCTGGCCACCGAAGCTTGCTTCTTGAGTGGTTTGCGCATGATAGAAACGCTGGGCAAGGATGGGCAGCCGCAAGCCGCCTGGCGGCCCAAGCACGTGTACCACTACATCCAAGACCGGCAGATTCCGGCCGACTTTGTGGTGGACATCACGCCGCACTGGGCTGGTAAATGGGCTTCTATCAACGCCTACGGCACGCAGTTCTTCAACGCCAATGCCGACCCCACGGCGCCGGCTACCTACCTCTCAGGCCAAACTTTTGCGCACTTTATGGAGGCCCGCGCCCGCGAGTTTGGCCACCTCATCGGGGCCGAGTTTGGCGAAGGCTTCACGGTGGAGCGGCCGATAGGTGTGCGCGAGATTGGCGATTTGATTTAGATTTTAGCTTCAGCAATTGGCCACAACCAATCGAACGAGCTCCCTCGGGCTGAACTAGCTAGTTCAGCCCGAGGGAGCTCGTTCGATTTAGCAGGGGTAGGGGCTTGCGCGTTTTATAGCCCCAGCAGCTGGTCGGCATTGTGGTAGGCCAGCTTGGCGATGTCGGCGGGGGGCAGCTGCAAGTTGGCCAGGAACTCATGGCCGGGCTTGTTGGGCGCGTAGGGATAATCGACGGAAAATAGTACGTTATCTAGCCCAAAGGTGGCCAGCGCGGCCTCTAGCGGCGGGCGCGTAAAGATGCCGCTGGTGGTGATGTACACTTGGTCGCGCAGGGTCTGGCTGATGCTGCGGGGCAGCTGGGTCTGGTCGGCGGCGATGGTCATGTCGGCGCGGGCCATCATCACGGGCAACATTTCGCCCATGTGGCCGATGATGAGCCGGAGGCGCGGGTACTTTTCGAGGGTGCCGCTCAGTACGAGGCGCAGCACATGGATAGCCGTTTCGGCGTGCCAGCCGAAACCAGCCATGCTCAGGCGCTCGCCTAGGCCGTGGGGCAGGTTGTCGTAGTACACGGCCCGCACGGGGGCAGGCGGCACGCCGGGGTGCAGGTATAGCGGCACGTTTAGCTCCTCGGCGCGGGCCAGCAGCGACGCAAACTGCGGGTCGTCGAGAAACAGGCTATTGGTGGTGCCATTAATCATGGCGCCCAGAAATTGGTAGTCGCGCACGGTGCGCGCTAGCTCGTCGGCGGCTGCCTCGGGGTTGGTCATGGGCAGGTGAGCAAACCCCCGGAAGCGGTCGGGGTACTTTGCGATGGCCGCGGCCAGCCGGTCGTTGTACTCGCGGGCGAAGGTCGGGCCTTCGTCGGGGGGTAGGAGCTCGGCGCCCGGCCCCGATATCGACAACACCTGCATGGTGATGCCGGCCTCGTCCATAAGACGCAGGCGTTCGGGGCCTACTTCGGCCAGTTGGCCTTCGTACTCGGCCACCGGCGAGTGAGGGTCTTGCTTCGAGGGCCAGCCGGCCCGCTGCCGCACGGCCGCCGGAATCCGGTTGGCCATATCGGGGTAAGAAACGTGTTCTTCGAGCGCTATAATGCGCCGCGGGAGAGGTTGGTTTGGCATAGCTAAGGAAAGTGGAAAAGGAGCTTGACCCAACGCAGATACTCGGCTTGAGTTTAGTTCAGCTTACTTCGGCGATAGGCCGCCATTGGGGCCGTATGCCGGTGCGGGGCCCCCAATCGGCCCTAACTTGCCGACCGAAAACGGCCCGCTGCCGCTGCCTTCGCGGCAATTTCCCCCTCTTTTCTTGCTATGCCTTCTCCCAAATACTTAACCCTCTTGCTACTAGCGGCTGGCCTGCAAGCCTCCGCGCAGGGCCGCCACGAATACTTGCTCGATACGGGTTGGAAATTTACCAAAGGCGACGTGCCTAATGCCGCTGCGCCCACCTTCAACGATGCCAAATGGCAGGCAGTGCGCGTGCCGCACGACTGGGCCATCAGCGGGCCGTTTGATGGCAACAACGACTTGCAATCAGTTAAGATTGAGCAGAATGGTGAAAAGGCGGCCTCCCTCAAGGCCGGGCGCACGGGCGGGCTGCCCTTCATTGGCACGGGCTGGTACCGGCGGCGGCTCTCGGTGCCGCAGCAGGGGGTAGGGCAGCGGGTGGCGCTGCTCTTTGATGGGGCCATGAGCGATGCGCACGTCTTTATTAATGGCAAAGAAGTGGGCTTCTGGCCCTACGGCTACAACTCGTTTTACTTCGACATTACGTCCTTTCTAAAGCCGGCCGGCGACAACGTGCTGGCCGTGCGCCTGCAAAACCAGCCCGAAGCCTCGCGCTGGTACCCCGGCGCCGGCCTCTACCGCAACGTACACTTGCTGGTGACCGACGACGTGCACATCCCCGTGTGGGGCACCTACCTCACTACTCCCACCATCACGGCCGAGCTGGCCAAGGTCAGCCTCAAAACCAAGGTCGAAACGCCTAGCGGTGCCTTCCAGCCGCTGCGCTTGGTGACTGAAATCCGCGACGCGGCCGGGCAAGTAGTAGCCACGACCAACACCACGCTGGCTGCCACCGACGGCCTCGAATTCGACCAAAACCTGGTGGTGCCGCAGCCCAAGCTGTGGTCGCCCGAAACGCCGGTGCTCTACACGGCTTCCTCGAAGCTCTACGCCGGCGACGTGCTGAAGGACACGTATAGCACGCGGTTTGGCATTCGGTCCTTTAAGTTTGAAGCGGGCAAGGGCTTCTCGCTCAATGGGCAGCCGCGCAAGTTTAAGGGCGTGTGCAACCACCACGACTTGGGCCCGCTGGGCGCCGCCGTGAACGTGGCCGCGCTGCGCCGCCAGCTTACCCTGCTGAAGGATTTGGGCTGCGACGCCATCCGCACCTCGCACAACATGCCGGCACCCGAGCTGGTGAGCCTCGCCGATGAGATGGGTTTTATGCTCATGTGCGAGTCGTTTGACGAGTGGAAAACGCCCAAAGTCAAGAACGGCTACAGCCAGTATTTCGACCAGTGGGCCGAGAAGGATTTGACCAACCTCGTGCGCCGCGATCGCAACCACCCGTCGGTGATAATGTGGAGCATTGGCAACGAAGTGCCCGACCAGGGCGCGCCCGGCGGCAACAAGATTCTCAAGCGCCTGCAAGACCTGGTGCACCGCGAAGACCCTACCCGCCCCGTGACGATGGGCATGGACCAGTTCGACTCCGACATCAAAAACAACTTTGCCTCGGTGCTCGATATTCCGGGTTTCAATTACAAGCCCCACCGCTACGCCGAGGCCAACGGCAAGCTGCCGCAGGGCTTCTTGCTGGGCTCCGAAACGGCCTCCACCGTTAGCTCGCGGGGCGTGTATAAGTTTCCGGCCGAGCAGGTTAAAGAGAAGAAATACGACGACAACCAAACGTCGTCGTACGACTTGGAGGCGTGCAGCTGGTCGCAGATTCCGGACGATGAGTTTGTTATGCAGGACGACCTGCCCTACGTAGCCGGCGAGTTTGTGTGGACCGGTTTCGACTACCTCGGCGAGCCTACCCCCTACGATGCCAAGTGGCCCTCGCACAGCTCGTACTTCGGCATTATCGACCTGGCCGGCATGCCCAAGGACCGCTACTACTTGTACCGCGCGCGCTGGAATACCACCCAAGCTACCCTGCACCTGCTGCCCCATTGGACGTGGCCCGGCCGCGAAGGCCAAACCACGCCCGTGTACTGCTACACGAATTATCCGTCGGCTGAGCTGTTTATCAACGGCAAAAGCCAGGGCCGTCAAACCAAGAGCAACGCCACCAACCTCACCCGCTACCGCCTGATGTGGCCCGAGGCGAAGTATGAGCCCGGCACCCTCAAAGTAGTGGCCTACGACGCCGCCGGCAAGCAAGTAGCCACCGAAGAAGTGCACACCGCCGGCAAGCCCGACCACCTGCGCTTGGTAGCCGACCCAGCCGCCTTCACCGCCGACGGCCAGGACCTGGCCTACGTGACGGTGCGCGTCGAAGACGCCCAGGGCAACCTCTGCCCCGATGCCGCCCAAGAAGTGCAGTTCAGCGTGAAAGGCCAGGGCACCTTCCACGCCGTGGCCAACGGCGATGCCACCAACCTGGAGTCGTTTCAAAAGCCGCAGATGCGAGCCTTTCATGGGCAGCTCGTGGCCCTTGTGCAGGCGTCGGGCCAGGCAGGTACGGTGCAGCTAACAGCCAGCGGCAAAGGGCTGAAGAGTGGCCAACTGACGCTGAAAACGACCGCTGCGCCGAAAGAAACTGCGGCTCGCTAAGCATGTCTAGATTTTATTAAAAACTCGAAAAAGCGCTTTAAGCAACAGATAAGTGCTTTCTGAAGGGGGTAGGAAGGGAGCTAAGCTCCCTTCCTACCCCCTTGTTTTGGGCCGAACTGACGGTTGAGCGGCGACTGCTGGTCTGCCGGGCCGGAACAAAAAGGAAAAGTTTCTGTTTCTTAGGGAAATATTTCCCACCTTTGGGGATAAAGTCACGTTATTACTGTCCATGCTCACCGCATCTATCCATTCCGTCAGTGCCTATCCCGCCGCCCTTGCCAACCTGGAGGCCGTGGTAACCGATGCGTTTGCCCTGGTGATGCAGGCGCGCACGGGTGTGCCGGCCAAAACGGCTTTTGCCGTAGCCAACCTGCTGCTGCTGAGCGTAGATGAATTGGCCGACCTGCTGCACACCACCACCAAAACCCTGCGCACCTACCGCGACGCCAACAAGCGCCTGGCCCCCACGGCCAGCGAGCAGGTGCTCAAGCTGCTGGCCCTGGCCCAGCAGGGTAGGGAGGTATTTGGCGATGCCACGGCTTTCCGCCGCTGGCTCAGCAAGCCCGCTTACGGCCTCAGCGACCAAGCTCCGCTGGCGCTGCTGCAAACCAGCGGGGGCATCGACCTGGTGGCCGAAGAGGTGAGCCGCATCGCCTACGGTGATTTTGCCTAGCACCCGTGCTTCCGTAGCAACAACGTGGAAATCTACCGCATCTGCCTGGCCAAGTATGCCGGTGAACTAGTAGCCTCCGGCAATCCTGGCCGCTGGAATCTGCGTGGCCAATTGGTGATTTACGCCGCTGGCAGCCGCGCCCTGGCCTGCCTCGAAAACGTGGTGCACCGCAGCGGCGAAGGCCTCATTAGCCTGTTCAAAGTCATTCGCATTGACGTGCCCGACGCGCTAGCCATCGAAGAACTGACCCTTGACCAGCTGCCGGCCGACTGGCAGCAGCCCAGCCACTACGCCCGCTGCCAGCCGCTGGGCGCCGACTGGTACCGCCGCCAAGCGGCGGCGGTGCTGCGCGTGCCCTCGTCCATCATCGCCCACGAGCACAACTACGTGCTCAACACCCGCCACCCCGATTTTGCGCAAATCCGCATCGCAGGCTGGGAGGATTTTGCCTTTGACCCCCGCATTAAAGAAGGGGGGTAGGAAGAAACATCAGGCGTGGCGCAGCAGCGGCAGCGCCCAGTCGAGCAGCAGCACGCCCGCAAGGCCCACCACCGACACGATGGTTTCCATCATCGACCACGAGCGGAAGGTGTCTTTGATGGAGAGGTTGAAGTATTCTTTAAACAGCCAAAACCCGCCGTCGTTGACGTGCGAAAACAGCAGGCTACCCGCCCCAATGGCCAGCACCATCAGGTTGGGGTCGGCGGGCGAGTGGGCCAGCGTGGGCAGCATGATGCCGGCCGCCGTGAGCCCCGCCACCGTGGCCGAGCCCAGGCACACCCGAATAATACCCGCAATTGCCCAGCCCAGCACCAGCGGCGGCAGGCCGGTGCCGCTGAGCCCGGCCGCAATTTGCCCGCTGGCGCCGCTGGCCAGCAGCACTTCTTTAAGCGCGCCCGCCCCGCCGATGATGAGCAGAATGGGGGCCACGTCGCGCACGGCCGCGGCGTAGGTTTCCATCACATCGCCGCGGCTTTTGCCCTGCGCCGTGCCCAGGCTGAACGTGGCCACCACCACCGACAGCAGCATCACCACGCCCGGCTCGGCCAAAAAAGCGAGGGTAGGGGCCAGCGGCCCCCGCGCCGGCAGCACTGCCTGCAGCCCGAGCACCACGGCCAGCACCAGCACCGGCAGCAGCGACGATAAGAAGCTGTTGGCCCGCCCCGGCAGCTCGCCGGCCGGCCGCAACTCGGCCACAAAGCTGGCCAGCGGCCGCGACACAATGCCCTTCAGCGTGCGCGTATACAGTGGCCCGGCGATGACGATGGCCGGTACCGCTACCAGCAGCCCATACAGAAAAGTCAGCCCCATATCGGCGTGAAACTGCACCACCAGCGCCGTCGGCGCCGGGTGGGGGGGTAGGAACCCGTGCAGCACCGACAGCGACGCCAGCATCGGCAGGCCCACGTACACAGCCGGCAGTCCGTACTGCCGCACCACCGAAAATATCAGCGGCAGCATCAGCAAAAAACCGACGTTGTAGAACAGCGGAATGCCCACCACGAAGCCCGTAGCCATCAGCGTCCACTGGATGTTTTTGGTGCCGAAGGCGCCAATCATCGTGCTGGCAATTTGCTGGGCGGCGCCGCTGTCGGCCACCAGCTTGCCCAGCATCGCGCCCAGCACCACCACCAGCGCCACCGAACCCAGCGTGTCACCCAGGCCCTTTTGCACCGCGCTCAGCACCTGCGTGGGGGGTAGGCCCAGCGCAAACCCCACCGGAATCGTCACCAGCAAAAACGCCACAAACGTATTCACCTTTCCCCAACTGATGAGCACAATGAGCGCCAGCACCGCCAGCAGAATGATGAGGAGCGTCATGCAAAAAAAGCGGGCTGGATAGGGAAGAAGAAGGGAAGAACTACACTGGCCTACACACCAGCGCGCATGTAGGGCCGCGTCACTCGTGTCAGCTTTTCAGGCGCGGCCATGCCTTGGTTAGCATAACCTGCGCCCACGGTTACAGGCCCAGCTGGCTGGCCGCTCGCACGGCCCGAATGACGCGGCCCTAAAGGCACGCTAGCGGGAGGGCCTATACCAAGCCGGTTGCTTACTAATTATCCTACCCCCATCCGATTGCGGCGCCACGCCGAGGCTGGCGCGCCGGCCGTTTCGGCCGTGGTAGCGGGGGTAGCCGGCTTTTTCTCGCTGAGTAGCATAGCTACCAGCGCGGCGGCCACTTGAGCGGTGCCTTCGTCGGGCGTGGTGGGCGCCAGCGCGGCGGCGCTGAAGTGGTCGCGCACAAAATTGGTGTCGAAGTGGCCGCTCACGAAGGCCGGGTGCTTCAATACAAAAGTGCCGAAGGGTAGCGTAGTTTCGATGCCCGTAATCTGGTATTCGGCAATGGCGCGCAGCATGCGGTCGATGGCTTCCGCACGGGTGGCGCCGTAGGCTACCAGCTTGGCAATCATGGGGTCGTAGTAAATCGGAATGTCCATGCCCTGCTCGAAGCCATCATCGACGCGCACGCCGGGGCCCTGGGGCCGCACGTAGGTGCTGAGGCGCCCGATGTCGGGTAGGAAGTTGTTTTGTGGGTCTTCCGCATAAACCCGTAATTCGAGCGCGTGGCCATTTATCGCCAAATCTTCCTGGCGGAAGGGCAGGGGTTGGCCCTCGGCCACCCGAATCTGCTCCTTCACCAAGTCGAGGCCCGTAATCATCTCCGTGACGGGGTGCTCGACTTGCAGGCGGGTATTCATTTCGAGGAAATAGAAGCGGTGCTGGTCGTCGAGCAAAAACTCGACGGTGCCCGCGCCCGCGTATTGGCAGGCGCGGGCCACTTCCACGGCGCAGCGGCCCATCTCGGCCCGCAGCTCGGGGGTAAGCACCGACGACGGCGCTTCCTCAATCACCTTCTGGTGGCGGCGCTGAATCGAGCATTCGCGCTCAAACAGGTGCACGATGTTGCCGTGCTCATCACCCAGCACCTGAATTTCAATGTGGCGCGGGCCCGTCACAAACTTTTCAATAAACACTGCCCCGTCGCCAAACGCCGATACAGCTTCGTTAATAGCCAGCTGCATTTGCTCCTCAAATTCAGCGGCGCTGTGCACCAGGCGCATGCCCTTGCCGCCGCCGCCCGCCGAGGCTTTTATCAAAATCGGAAACCCTACCCCCTCCGCAATGCGCTTGGCCTCCTCCACGTCGGCAATGGCCTCGTCGGTACCCGGCACCAGCGGAATGTTATAGGCTTTCACGGCCTGCTTGGCCGAGAGCTTGTCGCCCATTAGCTCCATCGCCTCGGGGCTGGGCCCCACAAAAATTAGCCCCGCCTCGCGCACGGCGCGGGCAAAACCGGCATTCTCCGATAAAAAGCCGTAGCCCGGATGAATGGCATCGACGCCCAACTCGTGGCAGATTTCAATAATCTTATCACCCCGCAAATAGCTCTGGGCCGAAGCGGGCGGGCCCACGCACACGGCCTCGTCGGCGTAGCGCACGTGCGGCGACAGGCGGTCGGCCTCCGAGTAGATGGCCACGGTGGCAATACCCATTTCTTTGGCCGAGCGCAGCACGCGCAGGGCAATTTCGCCGCGATTGGCAACTAGAAGCTTAGCTATTTTTTTCATGCAAGGGTGGGCGGTGGTAGGAGCGCAGCGCTTTTGCTGCGCGAACGTAAGAACGAGGCGGGCTAGTGAACGCAAGCGGCGCGCGGCGCGCAAGCTGTGCGCTGCTTTCAGCCACAAAGAAAACCTTAAACTGCCGCCTTACGATAAAGAGCGATTGGCCCGCCCCCGTGCTACGCCCAAATTATGTACAACGGCGGGGCCGGCCTATCTTTGTCGTTTAACCGTATTTGCCGGGCGAGCCGCTGCGGTTCGCACTTCTCGCACTTCTACTCTTATTCCCCCAGTTTTTCAGTGGATATTTTTGACCGCGTTTCCGCCAATCGGGGCCCGCTGGGCTCGCACTCGCACTACGCCCACGGCTACTTCACGTTTCCCAAGCTCGAAGGCGAGATTAAGCCCCGCATGCAGTTTCGCGGGAAAGAGGTCCTGACTTGGAGCCTGAATAACTACCTCGGCCTGGCCAACCACCCCGAAGTACGGCAAGCCGACATCGACGGGGCCACCGACTACGGCATGGCCTACCCCATGGGTGCCCGCATCATGAGTGGCAACTCGACCTTGCACGAGCAGCTCGAAAATGAGCTGGCCGACTTCGTGAAGAAGCCCGCCGCGCTGCTGCTCAACTTTGGCTACCAAGGCGTAGTGAGCATTATCGACGCGCTGGTGAGCCGCCACGATGCCATCGTGTACGACGCCGAGTCGCACGCCTGCATCATCGACGGTGTGCGCCTGCACCAGGGCAAGCGCTTCGTGTTTTCGCACAACGACATGGAGAGCCTCGAAAAGCAGCTGGAGCGTGCCAAGCGCCTCACCGACGAAACTGGCGGCGGCATCCTGGTCATCACCGAAGGCATGTTTGGCATGTCGGGCAACCTGGGCAAGCTGCCCGAAATCGTGAAGCTGAAGGAGAAATACAACTTCCGCATCTTCGTCGACGATGCCCACGGCTTCGGCACGCTGGGGGAAACGGGCGCGGGTACGGCCGAGCATTTAGGCTGCCAGGAGGGCGTAGACCTAATTTTTTACACCTTCGCCAAGAGCATGGCCAGCATTGGCGCGTTCGTGGCGGGCCAAGAAAGCGTTATTGAATATTTGCGCTACAACATGCGCAGCCAAATTTTCGCCAAATCCCTACCCATGCCCCTGGTCGTGGGCGCGCTAAAGCGTTTGGAGCTGATTCGCACCCACCCCGAGTACCGTGAAAACCTCTGGACCATCGTGCGGGCCCTGCAAAGCGGGCTGCGCGAAAAAGGCTTCAACATCGGCACCACCGAGTCGCCGGTGACGCCGGTGTTCCTCAACGGTCAAATCCCGGATGCCACGGCGCTCACCTTCGATTTGCGTGAGAATCACGGAGTTTTCTGCTCTATTGTGGTATATCCGGTGGTGCCAAAGGGCGTTATTATGCTGCGCCTCATCCCTACGGCTGTTCATACGCTAGAAGATGTGCGCCAAACGATTACAGCATTTGAAGTCATTGCTTCTAAGCTCGACAAAGGGCTCTACAGCAAGCAGCCCGCTACTGCTTAAGGCAGTGGTTACTACGTAGCCAAAAACGACTCGGCCGATTACCCTGCAAGGTAATCGGCCGAGTCGTTTTTGTACTTTACGAAGATATGCAGACGAGTTAGAATTCAGTAAAAGTACATATTCACCAAAAAAATGCCTCTGCAAGGCCGGAAATGAGGTTTTGAAAAAAACTTGGAAACCTTGCTTGCTTAGAAAGTCCCTGTATATTAGGGCCGCGTAAGCACAATTGGCTTTTTCTCACCCCTTTTTCCACCACCCTACATGGCAAACCCTTTCAATAAACTAAAAGACCTCATTACTTCGCTGGAAGATGACTTCGAAAAGTCGTACGACAAGCAGAATGCCGCCGCTGGCACCCGCGTACGCAAGGGCATGCAGGAACTGAAAAACCACGCCCAAGCCATCCGCCTGGAAGTGCAGAACATGAAGAACACGTCGAAAGACGGTGCTGCTGCTCCGGCTGCTAAGAAAGCCGCTCCTGCTGCCGCCAAAAAGGCTGCCCCAGCCGCTGCTAAGAAAGCCGCTCCCGCCGCTAAGAAGAAGTAAGACTACACATTAGTACGGATTTTAGCGGCTTGCACGAATTCCGTGGCCGGCTGCTGAGCCATAAAGTAAAAAAGCCCTGCCAACCGGCAGGGCTTTTCGTTTTTGGGGCCTTGGGCTTTAGTGGGGGGGGTAGGGCGGCGCGCTAGCTCAGCTCTACGAGGTAGTAATTCTTTTTGCCGCGCTGCACCACCAAGTACTTATCCAGTAGCAGCGGCAACTCGGCCACGAGGGTATCGGGAGAGGTAGCCTTCTGGCCGTTCAAGCTTAAGCCATTGGCCTGCACCAGCTTGCGGACTTCGCCGCGCGAAGGCAGAATCTGCTTGTCGGTAGCTTCGCTCAGCAGCACGGCGAGGGGTAGGGCGGTGGCTTCGGTGCGGGGCACGCGCAGGTGCGGCACGCCCGCAAACACATCGAGCAGCGTGGCTTCGTCGAGGGCCGCGAGGTCGCCGCCGCCAAACAGCACCTGTGAAGCCGCTACGGCCGCTTCATAAGCGGCCTGCGAATGCACGCGGATGGTCACGTCCTTGGCCAGGGCCTTCTGCAGCGTTTTCAGGCCGGGGTTTTGGGCGTGCTCAGCTTCGAGGGCTTCGATTTCAGGCTGGCTAAGCAGCGTGAACACGCGAATGAGGCGGGGCGCGTCGGCGTCTTCGGCGCGCAGAAAAAACTGGTAAAACTGATAGGGCGACGTTAGGGCCGGGTCGAGCCACACGGTGCCGGTTTCGCTCTTGCCATACTTGGTGCCGTCGGCCTTGGTGATGAGCTGGCCGGTGAGCGCGTAGGCTTTATCATCGGGGCCGCCGAGGCGGCGAATCAGCTCGGTGCCGGTGGTAATGTTGCCCCACTGGTCGCTGGCGCCCATTTGCAGGGTGCAGTTCAGGTTTTTGTAGAGGTGAAAAAAGTCGTAGCCCTGTAGCAGCTGGTAACTAAATTCGGTGTAGCTGATGCCTTCGCTACCCCCGCTGCCGGCGCCCTCCTCGCTGCCACCGATGCGGCGCTTTACCGAGTCTTTCGCCATCATGTAGTTCACGGTGAGATGCTTGCCCACATCGCGCAGAAAGCCCAGGAAGTTAAAGCCCTTAAACCAGTCGTAGTTATTGACGAGCACCGCGCCGGTGGGCGCATCGTTAAACTCCAAAAACTTTTCGAGCTGGGCCCGAATACCGGCCTGGTTCGCGCGCAAGGTGCTTTCGTCGAGCAGGTTGCGCTCGGCTGACTTGCCGCTGGGGTCGCCAATCATGCCGGTGGCCCCGCCTACCAGCGCCACCGGGCGGTGGCCGGCGCGCTGCAAGTGCACAAGCAGCATAATGGTGGCCAAGTTGCCAATGTGCAGCGAGGCGGCCGTGGGGTCGAAGCCGATGTAGCCCGATACGGGCGCGGCGCTGGCCAAGTGCTCGGCGGTGCCGGGCATGGCGTCGTGGTACATGCCGCGCCACTTTAGCTCGGCGAGCAGGTCGTGGGTAACGGGCTGGGGGGTAGGAATCTCAGGGGACATACACAAAAAGACGGCGGCCTCAACTGGCCGCAAAACAGGCGGCAAAGGTAGCCGGGCGGTAGCTTTGTAAGGCGCAAGGTGCGGGACCAGCCCTACTGGGTACAGCCCCACGCTTTATTCTACTATGGCTACCAGCACTCCCGAAGACATTCTCAAGCACGTGCAGCAGCGGCAGTTTCAGCCGGTGTATTTTTTGCAGGGCGACGAGCCTTATTTTATTGATACGGTGGCCGATGCGCTCGAAAACTCGGTGCTGCCCGAGGCCGAGCGCAGCTTCAACCAGACGGTACTCTACGGCAAGGATACCGATACGGCGGGCATCCTGGGGCAGGCCAAACGCTTTCCGATGATGAGCGACTACTCGGTCGTCCTGGTGAAGGAAGCGCAGGCAGTAGCCGATTTGGAGAGCGAAAAAGCCTGGCCGTTCCTCGAAGCCTACCTCAAAAACCCGCTCGCCAGCACTGTGCTGGTGTTTTGCTACAAGCACAAAACGCTCGATAGCCGCAAAAAACTTGGTAAGCTGCTGGCGGGCAAAGACGCGCCCGGCGTGGTGCTGATGACCACTAAAAAGCTCTACGACAGCCAAGTGCCGCAGTGGCTAACGGCCTACGTGCGCAGCCGCAAGCAGCAGATAACGGGCGGGGCCACCGCCCTGCTGGCCGAATACATTGGCGCCGACCTCGGCCGGCTGGCCAACGAAGTAAACAAGCTGCTGCTTAACGTGAAGGCTGGCCAGGCCATTGATGAAGACCTGGTGCAGCGCATGGTGGGCATCAGCAAGGAATACAACATATTTGAGCTGCAACGCGCTTTGGTGCAGCGCGATGTGCTGAAAGCGAACCGCATTCTTACGCACTTTGCCGCCAACCCCAAGGCCAACCCGCTCATTCCGAACCTGACGCTGCTCTTCAATTTCTTTACGCGCCTGCTCATGCTGCACCAAGCCGGTCCCAACCCATCGGACGCCGATATGCAGAAAATGGGCATCAACAAATTTGCCCAGAAAGAATACCAGCAGGCCCAGCGTCAGTTTAGCCCCGAGCGCACCATCGACCTCATTCACCTCATTCGCCGGGCCGATGCCCAGAGCAAGGGCATCGAGAGCGGCAGCATGGACGAGGGCGAAATCCTGCGCGAACTTGTGTGGCTGATTTTGCACCCCGTGCCGGTGGCGGCGGTGGGGTAGGGCCTGCGCCCTACCCCCGCTAAATACCTGGCCTATTGGAAAGCGTGCCTACTGCCCGGCGGCGCGGCGCAACTCCTCTTCGGCGCCGGCGGCGCGCTTGCGGGCGGCCGCCACTTTGCTGTTGCCGAAGCGGTAGGTGAGGGCAGCCGTGACGACGCGCAAATCTTGGCGGCGGTAGAAGCGCTCGGTGAAGTTGGCGAAGGTATAGGTGGAGTTGATGGGCGTGGTGTAAAAAATATCGGCCACGTTCAGGCGAAAAGTGCCTTTTTGGCTCCACAGGCTTTTTTGCAGGCCCGCCGCCACTTGCCCCCGTGCGCGAAGCGCCTCAAAGCCATATACTTCGCGCGATTCGTAAAAGCCGTTTAGCTCGGCCGACCACCCCTTGGGCAGCGTGAAGCTGCTGTTGAGCGTGAGGTTGCAGGCCACTTGGCCGCGGTCGAGGTCGGTGCCATTGAGCTGGCCTAAAAAGCGGTTGTAGTAGAAAAAGCCGGTGGCGTAGAGCTCCCACCACTTGGTGAGGGTAACCGGCGCGGTGAGCGTGAGCGTGTAAAAATGCTGGGTACGCAAGTTCACGTCTTGGTTCACGACCAAGTGGTTGCCGTCGGGCGAGGGCTGCACCACGTTCACGATGGGCTGGTCGGTGCGGGCATAGGCCAGGGCGGTGCTGAATTTCTGCCGATACGTATGCGTCAGCTCGAAATTGTAGCTGGTGGCGGGCATTAGGTAGGGGTTGCCGGCGCTGTAAGACGTGGCGTTGAGGTAAGCGCGCAGCGGGTTCACCTGCACGTAGCTCGGCCGGTCGATGCGGCGGGTCAGCGACAAAGCCAGCGCGTGCCGGTCGTTGAGGGTGCGCTCGGCCACCACGCTCGGAAAGAGCTGGAAATAATGCTGCGTGCGCGAGGCCGCATCGGAAGGCGCAGCCAGGGTATTGGATTGCTCGGCGCGCAGGCCGGCTTGCAGCGTGGTTTTGAAGGCCGACCCGTGCAGGTTGACGTAGGCCGCATTTACGTTCTCCTCGTACCGAAACTGGTTGGAAATGGCCAGGTCGATGGTGCGCGGGCCGTTGGCCGTATTCGCAAACACTACCTCGTTGTCGGAGGTGATGCGGGTAACCTTGGCACCTGCCTCGAGGCGGGCCCGGTGGCGTAGGGGCCGGCTATAATCGGCGCGGGCCGTGCCAATGCTGAGGGTGCTGCGCTGGTCGCCGGTGAGCAGGGTAGGCGCCTGGGCCGGGGCGTCGAAATACGTAGTTAAATCCAGCAGGCGGGTGGTGCGGTAGCGGGCGTAGTCGGCATCGGCGGTGAGCGTGGCAGCATTGGCCGAATCGGCGAAGGGGTGGCGCAGGTTGAGGTTGGCGCTGCCGCTGGGCCGGTTAATGTCCTGGGCAACCTCGGAAGCATAGCGGTCCGCGGGCGCGCCATTGGCCCCGTAAAGCTGCGTTTGGTTGGTGGTAGTGGCCTGCGTTTGGCTGGCCAGCCCGGTTACCGATACGCCCAGCAATGTGCGCTTGGTTAGGTTCAGGTCGAGGCCCAGCTTGGCCGCGTGCGAGCGCAGCTGCGATACCTGGTTGTTGGTCAGCACGCTGCTGGCGGCCGGCAGGCTCGGCGTGGCCACGAACTGCCGCTCGTCGTCGATGCGCGTGAAGTAGCGGCGGTCGGTGTAGGTATAGTTGCCGTAGGCGTTGAGGTTTTTGCGGCGGTGGTTGAGCGTCAGGCCCCCCGTAAATTTGCCGTATTCGCCACGGCCGTAGCTGGCGTTGGCGCTGCCGTTGGTGCCCAGGCGCTGGTCTTTTTTGAGATTGATAGCGATAACGCCCGCCCCGCCCTGGGCATCGTAGCTGGCGGGCGGGTTGGTTATCAGCTCGATGCTCTGCAACTGCTCGGCGGGTAGGGCCCGCAGGTAGTCGGCTAGCTCGGCGCCCGTGAGGGGCACGCGCTTGCCATCGAGAATAAGGAGCAGGCCCTGGCGGCCACGCAAGCCTAGGTTGTCGCCATCGACGGTCACACCCGGCGCGCGGCCCAGCACGTCGAGCGTGGTGGCGCCGGCCGCGAGCGGGCTGTCGGCCACGTTCATGATGGTGCGGTCGGGTCGGTGCTCGAAGAGTGGCCGGCGGGCCGTCACGGTCACGTCCTTCAGCGAAGCAGCCTGGCTAGGCACTAAGATGATGGCGGGCAGCGTCAGCACGCCGCCGGGCAGCTCAAACGCCGGGCTCCAGTAGCGCCCAAACCCCACCTGTGCCACCGATACGCGGTAGCGCCTGCCCGCTACCGCTTCGAGGCGAAAGGCCCCCTGTTTGTCGCTAAACTCGGTTTTGACCGCCACCGAATCGGTGGCGCGGTGCAGCGTAACGGTGGCCAGCTCCAGGGCAGGGCTGCTGCCACTGCCCACCGTGCCGCGCACTGCGGCGCGCACCTGCGCCCGCCCGGCCAGCGGTAGGGCCAGCAACCCGCTGACCAGCAATGCCCATTTTAGTTGATAAAGCGCAAAATCGGACCGAAATAGTGTAACGTGTACTACCATAAAGTGGACAAATGCCAGACGGGTTGCCACACCCGCCGCTAGGCCCCGGTAAGCAAAGCAAGCTGCAAATGCTGGCGGCAAATGCAGCACTTGTGCAGCAACATGTAAATATGTGGCATTGCGCGTTAGCGCCCACCATATTTGCTAACAATACGTTAAAATGGGGGTAGCCGAGCCGCTGGCATCCGCTAGTAGTTGTCCGGCGTACAGGGCCGCCCCTTGGGCCATACCGGCCGAGGGCAGGCGCCCGTGCACGGGGCAACTAAGCCAACGCCTGCCCGGCGGCCAGCACCCACGAAAAAGGGCGCCGAAACTAAACTCCTCTTAATGCACTGACTGTAAAAGACGTAAGCATAGGTTGTTTCACCCGTGCTTTTTGAGGATGAGTAAGTCTACAATTCTTTTCGTCGCTGCTGCCAAATCAGCCAAGGTCTTCGGCCACGCCCAGTACCCGTTTGCCGAAGGCGCTTGGAGTGAAATGCTGAGACAGGGACCTGGGACCCTAAAAAAGGGGTAGCAAAAAAGTAGCGCGCGGCGCGCTGTTCGCCCTTGGCGGGGCATATTCGCTCACTTGCCCAAAGAACAGCCAGTCTACTGCATCGGCCCCAGCCCGGGCCGAGCTATTGTATTTTGTCAATGAGCGCCTTGCGGCCTACCCGCGTGCCGTAACCGGTGGCCACGGCCCGGGGCTGCGCGGTAACTGTCGGCCGCGGGTGAGCCAAAACCAGCAGTTTGCCACTGGTCCGGCCCAGGCAGGCAGTGAGTGCCAGGCCAGCACCCACGTGAGTGCTTCCCCCTCGGGGGGGTAGGCGCCCTTCAAAATCCACTCTAGTGCAGTGCGCTTGTGGAAAAAGAAACACGCATTCAGAAAAAACGCTATTTGCCAGTTTTGCCTAGCCTTACCCGTGCAACTGGCCGTATACAGCTTTATTTCCCAGTAACTTATTTCCAGTACCTATGAACCAGCCCAGCGCTCCCGCTACCCCCGAACCTAAGAATTTGCTTGACCAAGCGCAACAAGCTCTTACCAACGGCACTGTGCCCGACCTGCTTAGCAAAGTACCCGACACCCTTAAGGATGCCAGCGACAAAACTGTTAGTGCCTTCAACAAGCTCACTACCACCCAGAAAGTAGTGGGCGGCGCCCTGCTGGCAGCGGGCCTAGCCCTGCTGATAACTCCCAAGAAAAAAGGCAAAGCCAAGCGCGAGGCCGCTGCCCTAGACCGCCTATTGCTCTTCGTCAACGACCGTATTGAGGGCTACAAACGCGCCGTGGCCGAAAGCAAGGACGCGCAATTGAAGAGCTACTACCAGCAGCTAGTGAGCCAAAGCCAGCAGTTTGCTAGCAGCCTTAACGGCTACCTCACCGCTAAAGGGGGCGACCGCGAAACCGGTACTACCCTCAAAGGCAAGCTCTACCGCAAGCTGATGGACGCCCAGGCCGTGGTTGTTGCCCGCGACGAAAAGGCTATCCTGGCCGCCAACGTTTACGGCGAGCGCTGGGCCATCAAAGCCTACAAAAAAGCTTTGCGTCGCAACGCCTTGAAAGGCCAGGCGCGCGAGGCAGTAGAAAAGCAGTTTGCTACCTCGAAGCAAACGTATAAGAGGCTGAAAGAACTTACCGCGCAGCAAGCGTAGCGTAAGCCTGCCAGTTTAAGAAAAAAGCCCCGTTGGGAGTGGCCTTTAGGTCACTCCCAACGGGGCTTTTTTAGGGGGGTAGGGCTGTGGCGGCGCCCTACTGGCTGCTGGCAGGTGCGCCGATCCTGGTGTGGCGCGTCAAATAAAAGCTACTGGGGGCGGCTTTTCTCGCGGGTGGCTCGGAACTCGGAACTGCCTTTCCACTGCGGGAAGGTAGTTTCGCTCGCCAGCTTTTGGCCGATGCGGAACAGCAGGCGGGCATCTTGGGCGGCCCCGCGCAGGTCCCACTGGGGGTTGTACTGGTCGGAAGGCTGGTGGTAGTTGTTGGCCTCGAAGTCTTTACGCTCTTTTTCGGCAAAGGCTTTGCCGTGCAAGCGGCTCTCGAAGGCCCCGCTGGCATAGAGCGCGGGAATGCCCACCTTGGCAAAGCTGAAGTGGTCGGAGCGATAGAAGCTGCCGGTTTCGGGGTGCTGGTAGGGAATGACGTAGCGGTTTTGCTCCTTGGCTGCGGTGCGGGCGTAGTCGTCCAGGTCCGACTGCCCGTAGCCAGTGATGGTGAGGTCGCGCATGGGGCCAAACGCCAGCAACTCGTCCATGTTGATGTCCGCCACCGTGTTTTTGACCGGGAAAAGCGGGTGCTGGGCGTAGTAATCAGAGCCAAGTAGGCCTTGCTCTTCGCCCGTCACGGCCAGGAAAACGATGCTGCGCTGGGGCTTTTCTTTAGCTTGCACGAAACCGTTGGCAATAGCCAGGAGGCCGGCGCAGCCGCTGGCGTTGTCGAGCGCGCCGTTGTAAATCGAGTCGCCGGCCACGGCCGGCCCAATGCCGAGGTGGTCCCAGTGCGCCGAGTAGATGATGTACTCTTGGGGCCGAACGGTGCCGGGCAGCACGGCCACCACGTTTTTGGAAGACTTGTAGGTGATTTTGTTGTGGAGCGTGGTCGTCAGGCTCAAGCCCAGGTCTTTGCCGCGGAAGCCCGGCTTGTTGGCGGCGGCGTAGAGCGCGTCGTAGTTCTGGCCGGCGGCGCTGAAGAGGCGCTTCGCCGCGTCAAGGGTCATCCAGCCTTCGAGGGCCACTTTGCTGGCGCCGTGGTCGGGCGTTTGGGGGTGCAGCTTGGCGCCGCCATTGCTGCTTTGCACCACCGTCCAGGGGTAGGAGGCGGGCTTGGTATCGTGGATGATGACCAGGCCGGTGGCGCCGTGGCGGGCGGCTTCCTCGTACTTGTAGCCCCAGCGGCCGTAGTACGTCATGGCGTTGCCTTTGAAAAGCGTGGTATCGTTGCCTGCGTTGCCGGGGTCGTTGATGAGCACCACCACGGTTTTGCCCTTCACGTCGAGGCCAGCGTAGTCGTCCCACTTATACTCGGGCGCCGTGACGCCGTAGCCGGCAAATACCAGCGGCGAATTTTTGATTTCGACCGTGGGCTTTTCGCGCTCAGTCAAAAACATGTAGTCGGTGCGGTAGTGCAGCGTCAGGCTTTTGCCCTGGCCCGCGATGGTAGCCGTTGAGTCGGGCTTACCAGCAATTTCCACCAACGGCACCGCTTGGAAGTAGCTGCCATTGGGGCCCGGTTTCAACCCCAGCTTCTTAAACTCGCTGGCCAGGTAGCTCGTAGCCTTTTCTTCGCCCGCCGTAAATGGCCGCCTACCCTGAAACTCATCCGAAGCCAGCACCTTGATGTGCTGGGCAATGAGCGCGGGCGTAATGCCATCGGCGGGGGTAGGCACGCTGGCCGTGTCGGTGGGGGCTGCCTCGGCCGGCTGGCCAGTAGCAGCGGTTTCGGAGGACGTGGATTGGCCCTGGCAACTCGCCAGCAAAAGGCCCGCCGCAACGGGGGCTAGCCAGTGGCGCATCGTAACGGAACGCATCAGCAAATAAGGATTGAGGGTGGACTAGAGCCGCGCAATGAGCCCGGCTCTCCTTCGCCCAAGGCGAAGGCCGCGAATGTAGCGTAGGAAAAGCGGCGAGATACGGAAAACCCGTGGCGAGGAGCTCACCCCAAAGGCCGCCCAAAGCCGGCCCTGGCCCGGCCAGCCGTGGGCTGTGAGCCGTAGCGATGGCCGTTTTTAACAACGGTGGCTTGGGGTGCTGTGCGGTTTAGCTGGCCGCTACCTTAGCAGCCGGGCTTATCAGTACAGCCCTTAAGAGACGCAATGAAATACCTGGCGACGCTACTTTTTGCTTTAAGCCTCCTACCCGCCCTGGCGCAGCAACGGTTCACTACCCGCAATTTATTGCTCCCCAAAGAGCTGGAATTCTACGATAACCAGTTCTCGGGCCTCGCCGTCAGCAAGGACAAGCTGCTTCTCATGACCGAGTGCCGGCTTCAGGACAACGCGGAGGCCAAGCTCTATGCCATAAAGCTCACGGACCTCGACCGCCAGCTAACCGACAGTACCTACGTATTGCCCTACCAGAAACTACGGCTCCCAAACCTGCCAGTATTGCGCGCTAAAATCGACGCCTTGGGGCAGCGCTACGAGGGGCTGGAGGCCCTGCTGATTGACAAAGACGTCGTCTATCTCTCGGTCGAAACGGCTACCCCCTCCGCCAATTGCTACCTGCTTAAGGGGCGCCTCCATGCTGCCACAATCGACCTAGATACTGCCTTTTTAGTGCCGCTAACTAAGCCACTGGCGGCAGATGGCTCGCATATTTACAATGCGGGCTTTGAGGCACTAGCTAAATCGCACAAGCAGCTTTTTGCCTTTTTCGAATTTAACTATTTCCCCGCTAAGAACTACGCCTACGCATTCGAGCGCCCACCCCTGCGCAGCACCAGTACTGCCACTAAAGTGCTTTTCGAGAAGCTGCCTTTTCGCATCACGGATGTCACGGCCACGGGTAGCAACCACTTCACGGCCATCAACTATTTCTTTAAAGGGGAAGGCGAAGACGCCGTGTACCGAACCCCTACGGCCGATGTCGGCAATGCCCACCTCATTGCCGACAAGGGCGTCTTTAAAAACTATTGTAGGCTGATAACCATCGAGTTTAAAGGAGACAGCTTTAGCTGGAAACCAGTTTGGGAGTTTCCTGAGCAGTACAGGGGCTACAACTGGGAGGGCATAGCTGCCTATAAGCAGGGGTATTTTATTATCAACGATAAATACACCCCAACCCGCCCGTACCGAAGCACGCTCTTGTACTTGCAGCAAGCCAACTGAGAGGGCAACCCTGTGGGATAACGCCGGCCGTGCCGCCACCGTACTAAGCAGGTATTCCCCTTAAAACTGATTTCACCCATGAGCGATAACCAACCAAGCAACTCGCTGGGCGGCATGATTGCCAGCCTGTTTCGCGGCAAAACCACCGATGATGGCACGCCGAGCGGCGGCTTCACCTCCCAGCACAAAGTGCTGAGCGGCGCCCTACTGGCCGCTGGGGCCGCCTACCTCTACAAACGCAGTAAAAACAAGCAAGCGGCTATTAGCAGTAATAGCTAGGTCAGCCGATTTCTGCGCGTATCTATTTTCTGTATAAGCACTTATTGAAAGTTAGGCTCCGCCGAGAATAGAAACCGAAAAGCCACAGTGCACCCTGTGGCTTTTCGGTTTCTATCACTTTATACGACCAAGGGGGTAAGGAAAGTAGTCTGTTATTTCGCAGCCCTACCCCCCATTACAAACTCCAGCGTGCCGCCCTGCAGCACCTCGCTCACGGGCAGAAATGGCCGCGTCAGCAGCTTGCCATTCAGGCGGGCCGACTGCACGTAGACGTTCTTATCGCTTTGGTTTTTGACGCTCACGGTGAAGGTTTTGCCCTGGCCGACTTGCAGCACGGCACCGTGCACGGCGGGGCTACCCAGCGCGTACTCGCCCGAGGAGGGAGCGACGGGGTAGAAGCCCAGGGCCGAGAAAATGTACCAAGCCGACATCTGGCCGCAGTCGTCGTTGCCGCCCAGGCCATCGGGACCCTGGTGATACATCTTGTTCAGAATCATGCGAATGCGGGGCTGAGTTTTCCAGGGCTGGTCGGTCCAGTTGTAGAGGTAGGCGGCGTGGTGGGCAGGCTCGTTGCCGTGCACGTAGTTGCCGATGATGCCGTCGCGGGTGATGTCTTCGGTTTCGGCGAAGAACTTGTCGGGCAGGTTCATCGTGAAGAGCGAGTCGAGGTGGGGCACGAAGCGCGGGCTACCCCCCATTTTGGCGATGAGGGCGGCGGGGTCGTGGGGCACGTAGAGGCTGTAGTTCCAGGCGTTGCCCTCGATGTAGGCAGGGTCGCTGGTGGTGAGCACGTCAAACTTCGGGCGGAACGAGCCATCGGCGAGGCGCGGGCGCATAAAGCCAATGCGGGCGTCGTACACGTTTTGCCAGTTGGTGGCGCGCTGGCGGAATTCTTGCTCCAGGTCGGGGCGGCCTAGCTTCTTGGCCGCCTGCGCAATGCAGTAATCGTCGAAGGCGTATTCGAGGGTTTTGGACACGGATGCGCCATTCTTGTCCTCGGGCACGTAGCCTTTGTCGATGTAGAGGCCCAGGCCGTCGTACCAGCGCTGGCGGGCGGTGGTTGCGCAGGCATCGAGGGCTTTGTTTTGGTCGAAGGGCGCGTTGCCGAGCACGATGGCCTCGCACACCACGGGCACCGAGTGGTAGCCAATCATGCACCAATTTTCGTTGGCGTAGTGGCTCCACACGGGCAGCATGTGCTCAGCGCTCTGGTCGAAGTGCGCGAGCATACTCTGCACCATGTCGGCGTTGCGGCGGGGCTGCACGAGGTTGTAGAGCGGGTGCAGCGCCCGGTAAGTATCCCAGAGCGAGAAGGTAGTGTAGTTAGTGAAATCCTTGGCGGTGTGATTGTTCTGGTCGAGGCCGCGGTACTGCCCATCCACATCTTGGTAGATGGTGGTACCGGTGAAGGCGTGGTACATGGCCGTGTAGAAATTCTCCTTATCGACCCGGCGCGGCGAGCGGATGGTGATTTTGCTCAGCTCCTGCTGCCACTGGGCCTGGCCCTGGCGCTTGTAGTCGGCGAAATTCCAGCCGGGGGCTTCGGCGCGCAAGTTGGCGCGCGCGCCGGCCGTGCTCACGGGCGAGAGGGCCAGCTTCAGCTTGATTTGCTGGCCGGAGGTAGTCGGCCCAAAGTCAAAATGCAGGCGCAGCTGGTGGCCGGCGAGGTCGGGCCAGTTGTGGGCTTGGTCGAAGCGGCCCCAGAAGCCCCGGTAGGGCTGCTTCTGGTCGTAGTTGCGGCTGCCGTATTGCTTGAAGGGCTTCGAAAAACTCAGGGCAAAGTACACCGTGCGGGTGCGGCCCCAGCCGTTGGTTTGGCGGTAGCCGGTCACGAGCGAGTCGTTTTCAACCCGCACGAAGGTCCAGGTATTTTTGCCGGGGTAGTTGTAAATTCCGGCCATCAAATCGAGGATAAGGTGCGACTCGTCGGCCTGCGGGAAGGTGTACTGGTGAATCCCTACCCGCGTGGTGGCCGTCAACTCGGCTAGGATATTGTGGTCGGCCAGCCGCACTTTATAGTAGGCCGGCTCAGCTACTTCCGTGGCGTGCGAGTAGGCCGAGCGGTAGCCGCTTTGCGGCTTATCGGCGGTGCCAGGGTTGAGTTGCAGCGGCCCGGTAGTGGGCATTACCAAAAAATCGCCCAAATCGGAGTGGCCCGTGCCGCTAAAATGCGTGTGGCTGAAGCCCACGATGGTAGGGTCTTTGTATTGATACCCCGCGCAGTAGCTGTATATCTCCGGGTTGTACTTGCCGTTTTGCTCGTAGCTGAGAGTGTCGGTATCGGGCGAGAGCTGCACCGCGCCAAAGGGCACCGTGGCCCCAGGGTAGGTGTGGCCCATTTTGGCCGTGCCCACCAGCGGGTGGGCGTATTGCACGAGGTTTTCGGGGGGGGTAGGGGCCGGGCGTTGGGCCACTGCCACACAGGGGAATAGGAGGAGAGCCGGGAGCAAATGCTTCATGCAGCAAAGTAAAGCGGCTGGGCTTATCGTGGACTTTTATAAAACAGCGGGGCCCACCGTGGCTCGCCGGCCTGCTACCAGGCCGGCGAGCCACGGTGGGCCCCGCTGTTTCACTTGCGTAAGGGGCTAGTTGCGCTGCACTTTATAGAACTTCGCCCCGTACAGAAATACCACCACGTAGCAGATAATGGGCAAATAATAGGCGTGCGCCACGCTCACATCGGCCACGGGGCCCATCACGAAGCGTGGAAAAAGCGCCGCGCCCACTACCCCCATCACAATGAACGACGAAGCCAGCTGCTTGTGCCGGCCCAAATCTTTGAGCCCCAAGCTGTAGATGGTGGGGAACATGATGCTGAAAAAGAAATTGAGCGCAATAAGCGCCCCAAACGATACCCAGCCCCAGTGCTGGGCTACGAGCAGGCACATGCCGATATTAGCCACGGCCACGGTGGCCAGCAGGCGGTTGGGGGCGATAAACTTCATAAGGTAAGTACCCAAAAAGCGTCCCAGCATCATGCCTACTAGGCTGAGCGAGAAGAAGTAGGCCGCTACGTCGTTGGCCAGGTGCGGCAGGCCGGGCACCAGGCCCACGGTGCGGCTAAAGAGGGTGCCGGCCTGCCAAAATCCCTGGATGGCCGGCCCCGGCTTCAGGCCCATATAGTCGGTGCCGTAGTTGATGAAGTACGCCCAGGTACCGCCTTGCGCCGCCGTGTTGAAGAGCTGGGCCACGCAGGCCCACACAAAATGCGTGTGCTGAAACAGCTTTTTGTCGGCTGCTAAGTCGGTAGGGTCCTCGGCGGTGCCCAACGCGGGCTCGTCGATGAGCGGGGGCACTTTCACAAAGAAAAATGCCAGCCCAATGCTGCCTACTACCGCCCCAATGAGGCCGTAGAGCACTTTCACCGACGTAAGGTCGCCGGTAGCGTGGGTGCCGCGCAGCACAAAGTAGCCGCCAATGAGCGGCCCCGACACCGCCCCGATGCCGTTGATGGCGTGGGCGAAGTTGATGCGGCGGTCGGAGCTGTGCAAGTTGCCGAGGCCATCGAGGAAGGGGTGTGCCACGGCCTCCAGCGTAGCCAGCCCGCAGGCAAGTACGAATAGGGCAATGCGCAGGTAGCCAAAGGATAAGGCAGTGGCGGCGGGCACCATCAGGAAGGCGCCGGCCGCGTAGAGGCCCAGCCCGAGCAGCACGCCCTTCTGGTAGCCAAAGCGCTTCATAAACCAGCCGGCGGGCAGGCCCATAACGAAGTACGCCCCAAAAATGGACAATTGCACCAGTGCCGAATCGGCCTTGCTCACGTGCAGCACCTCCTGAAAGTGCTTGTTGAGGATGTCGCCCATCGTCACGCCCACGCCCCAGAGCATAAACAGCGAGGTGACAAAAATGAGCGTGAGCACGTAGCGGCGCTCGGTAAAAGGGGGCGGCCCGGTAGCGGGGGCAGAGATAGAAGTTTGGGTAAGCATGGAAGGCAAGTGGGTGAGGGCTAGGTGAGCACGACTGAAAGCTACGCTGCACAAGCCCAACCACGCCCGGTAAGTTTAGCCTGGCACCGCCAAAATAGCCGGAGCTGCCCCGCGCGTGCCAAGCGGCCAAATACCTCAGCAGTAAGCAGAAAATCAACCAGAAAGGGCCAGCGGGAAAGGATGGGTGCTTTCCTTCATTCAATTAATTCTTTATAACTTGCTACTGGCAAGTTGTGCGCAGTGCACAGCTACCCCATGCTGTGCAGCTTATTAGCGGCTTGGTTTGCTATCGACTTATAGGCTGCCGCCAGCAGCGGCCAGCCTCCTCTTTTACCCCTGGCGCATGGCGTTATTTTACCTCGTAGGAAAGCAGGATTGGGTGGGCTATTTAGGACTAGGAGCTTGGTATGCGGTGCAGGGCTACGTACTGCTATTTTGCGCTTACGTGCTAGCGCCGGCGGTGCTGTACGTGGTGCGTGGGGCGGCCCCCAGCCGCCGGCCACGGCGCCCCGCGCCCGCGCCCCAAACCAATTTTGTGCTGCTGGTGCCGGCCCACAACGAGCAGGAACTGCTGCCCGGCCTACTAGCCAGCATCGCCAAGCTGAACTATCCGGCGGCCCGTTTTCGGACGGTGGTGGTGGCCGACAACTGCACCGACCGCACCGCGCGCCTGGCTCGGCAGGCGGGCGCCGAGTGCCTGGTGCGCACCACGCCTTACCCCTCCAATAAGTCGCAGGCCCTGGCCTACGCGGCCACCGAGCTACGCCTGGTGGAGCACCACCCCGCGGCCGTGGTGTGCGTGCTCGACGCCGATTGCCGCCTCGACGCGCAGTTTCTGGCCGCGCTCGACCGGCAGTTTGCCCGGCCCGGCGCGGCCCCGGTGGTGCAGAGCAGCCGCCGCGTGGCCAACGCCTTCGAGTCGGACGTGACGGTGCTCGATGCCGCTGCCGAAGCCCTGCGGCAGCAAGTGGGGGCCGGTGGGCGCCGGCGCCTGGGGCTCGAAGCTTTTATTTTTGGGCTCGGCTGCTGCCTGCGCGCGCCGGTATTTACCGAGCTTATGGCCCTGCCTATCACCTCCCTGGCCGAAGACAAAGAGTGGAAAGCTTACCTGGCCAGCCGCCGCATTCCGGTGGCCTACTGCCCCGAGGCGCTGCTCAGCTACCAGGCCGTGGGTACGGGGGCCGCCTTCGCGCAGCAGCGCAAGCGCTGGCTGTCGGGGCACGTAGCTACCGTAAAAGCCCACGGGCTGGCCATGCTCGGCCAGGGGCTGGGGCGGGGCAACCTCTCACAGGTCGATTTTGCCTGCGACCTGCTGCAGGTGCCGCGCTCGTGCCTGCTGGTGGCGGCGCTCGTGTTTGCGGCCGTGGCGAGTTGGGCGGGGCAGTGGTCGCTGCTCAGCAGTTGGGGCTGGCTGGCGGTGGCGGCGGGCCTGCTGGCCTACGCCGGGCTGGGCCTGCGCCTGATTGGGGCCGCGCCGCGGCACTGGCTGGCGCTGCTTTCTGGTGTGGGGCTGGTGGTGGGAGTAGCCAAATCATTGGCCCTCATTGTGGTGGGGTATAAAGATAAGGACTGGAAAGCCACGCGCCCAGTGGCCATAGAGGGGGTAGGGCTGAAAAAGCAAAAAGTGTAAGCCAACCTACCACTTTACAACTTCTCTTTTTATAATGCCTCTGTCTAGCAAAAGAACAGTATCGACCTTATGCAGCGCCCCCAGGTTAGCATTTTGATGTACCACGCGCTGGTCGAGCACCACGAGCCCTACATGGCGCCCGTGCACGTGGAAGTGGCGCGCTTTGCCGAGCAAATGGCCTGGCTCGCCGCCTCGGGCCACCGCGTGGTGCCGCTGGCCGAAGTACCCCTGCTGCTGCGCCAACCGCGGCCGGCCGTGCCGGAGGCGCGCCCGGCGGTGGCGCTCACCTTCGACGACGGCTACCGCTCGCTCTTCACCCAGGTCCAACCCATTTTGGCGCAGTATGGGTTTGCAGCCACGCTCTTTCTGACTACTGCCGCCGTGGGCGAGCCGAGCTACGCCGGCCAGCCGCCCGCATTTGCGCAGTCGGCCCCGCTCGGCGACCCGCCCCTCAGCTGGGCCGAGCTGCGTCAGCTACAAGCCGCGGGCTGGCGCATCGAGTCGCACGGGTGCACCCACCAGCCGCTGGCGGGCCTACCCCCCGCGCAGCTGGCTAATGAGCTGGCACAAAGCCGCGCGGCCATTGCCCAGCACCTGGAGCACGAACCTATTTTCTACGCTTTTCCCTACGGCAGCTACGACCGGCGCACGCTGCGCGCCCTGGCCCCGGCAGGCTACCAGGCCGGGTTTTCGGTGCACACCGGCCCCGCTACGCCCACCAGCGACCTGCGCCGCCTGCCCCGCATCGAGCTCACGGCCACCACCGACCTGGTCACTTTCCAGCAGCAAGTAGCGACTGGCTACCCCTCGCGGGCCGCGCAGCACCGCGCGCAGCTGCGCAACTGGGCCTACAAAGCGCCCGTGGTGCGCGACTGGCTGCAACGGTTGGTGCCGAGTGCTGGCTAGCTCGCTTGCGCAGGCTAGGCGGGGGTAGGCAGCCAGCTGGGGAGGCTAGGCCCGCAGGTCGTCGAACTGGCCAGCCCCCACTGGGGTTCTTCCAGCTATCGAGAAATGAATGGCTACCCATAACTCGCGGCTTCACTGCTCCCAGCTGAGTTCCCATTCAGCGCCCCAAATACCCCCCCAAATCTGAGATGCTGGCAATGCCGAGCTCCCGCGCCTGGCCGCGCCGCATGAGCAGGCAATAGGCGTTGTTGAAACCCAGCGGGGCGCGCCACTCCAGGCCGTAGCGCCGCCGAAACTCAGCCTGCACGTAGCTGAATACGGCCGCTGGCCGCCCGCCCAGCGAGTCGAGCGTGGCCGCCGAGGGCTGCAACAGCACCTGCAAGCCCGTGCCCGTGTACTCGGGGTACAGGTCAATTTGATTGCCGCGCAGCGCCTCGAAGCAGATGGTGGTGCCGCCGAGCCCGGTTTTGGTGGCCACCGCTAGGTCGGTATTGCCCCGAATGAGGGCGCTGTACATCTCCACGAGAATGTATTGCTCGGCAAAAATCTTGGAGCCCAGCCGCACCGTGGCCGCGCCGGGGGGTAGGGGGCGGGCGGCTTTTAAAAGGCCCCGGCGGCGCAGCCAGGCCAAGGCCACCACGCGTGGCTCTAGGTGCAGGTAATCAACCTGATAATTCAGGTTGGTCATGGCCGAGTCGGAGAGCTGGCCGCTGAGCTGGTCGAGCACTGGGCCCAGTTCGGGGTGAGCTTGCAGCAGCTCCGGCCGCAGCACGGGCGCGGCAAAATAGGGGGGTAGGGCGTGGCGGTCGTCGCGCAGCACTTGCAGGCCGTAGGCCCGAATGCGCCCATCGGTGGAGTAGCCGTCGATGACATCGACATTGGCCGCGCGGGCGGCCTCGTACACCAGCGCTGGGGCCAGCACCACGTTGGGCAGGTGGGTGAGGCGGTAGGCTTTGGTAAGGCCCGGCAGGCAATCGGCCCGCCCGATAAACTCGGGGCTGAAGCCCGCCCGCAGCCGGCCCGCCGCCTGGGGCAGCCAGTAGCCGGCCGCCAGCAGGGGTAGGGCCAGCAGCAAGCCGCTGCTCACCGCCCGCAGGCGCCGGGCCGACAGCTTTTCGAGTGTGCCCAGCCCGGCGTCAAACACCAGCGCCAGCGCCGCCGATGGAATGGCGCCCGCCAGTATCATCACGGGGTTATTCAAGGCGATGCCGCCGAAGATAAATTCGCCCAGGCCGCCCGCCGCCACGTAGGCCGCCAGCGTGGCCACGCCCACGTTGATGACCGTGGCCGTGCGGATGCCGGCCATGATGACGGGCAGCGCCAGCGGCAGTTCGACCTTTCTTAAAATCTGCCCATCCGTAAAGCCCAGCCCTTTGGCCGCTTCCACCACGGCGGGCGGCACGCCCTGGATACCGGCCACCGTATTGCGAATGATGGGCAGCAGCGAGTACAGCAGCAGCGCCAGAATAGCCGGCGCCGCCCCAATGCCCAGCAGCGGAATTAGAAAACCTAGCAGCGCGATGCTGGGCACGGTTTGGAGCACGCCGGCCGCGCCCAGCACCGCCGGGGCCCAGCGCGGCCGGCGCGTGAGCCAGAGGCCCACGGGCACCCCCACGGCCACGCCCAGCAGCAGCGCGGCGGCCGTGAGGGCCACGTGCTGCAAGGTTTGCTGGCCCAATTTGCCGGCTTGCTCGTGCCAGAAGGCGAAGAGTTCAGTAATCGTGTTCATGCGAAAGGCCCCAAAGCGGAGGCGCGCAAAGGTGCGCACCAGCGGCCACCCGCGCCTACCCCAGGCGCTGTTCCAGGCGCTGCTGAAACACTTCCAAAAACTGCCCCACGTGGTAGCCGTCGGCCAGGGCGTGGTGCACGTTTACGGATACTGCCATGCGCTGGCCGGTGCCGTGGGGGTAGGCTTGGCCGAAGGAAATCTTGGGCGCGCTGTCGGGGTGCGTGAAGCTGCGGGCGTGGGTGAGGCCCGTGAAGCGCACCCACGGAATGGCCGAGCAGTGCAGCACGTCGGGGCGGCCGGTGCGCTCGCTCAGGCACAGGCCGCTGGCTTGCTGCACGGCGGCAATTTCGGGGTCGGCGGTGGCCAGAAACGCGGCCAGACTGGGCTGGTATTCCAAAAACGAAAAGCCGAAGGTGTGGTCGGGCCGCCCGATGGTGGCCGAGGCGTGCACTTGGTCGTAGCGGTACACCTGCCCCTGCTCGATGCGGTCGCGAAACTCCGCCACCGAGTTGGCCGCCGCCAGGGCCTGGTAGAGGTAGTAGCGAAAAAAGGAGACGCCCAGCCGCTGGGCTTCGGCGCGGGCGGCGGTGACGTCTACCTCGGCCACGAGGCCGAAAAACGGTTCTTCAAAAGCGGAAAAAAACGCGAAATGCTCGCGGCGGGGCCAGGTGGCCAAGTCAAGTTGGTGGCGCATGGCCGGCAAAGTTCGCAGGGGTAGGGCGAACTTTGCCGGTGCTCGCCGCCCGCAGGGGGTTGGCGCCGCCTTCGTTTTAGTATGCCGACCCGCCCGTTCATTGCCTTCGACGCCGACGATACCCTCTGGCCCAACCAGCCGCATTTCGACCACGTCGAGGGCCGGATGTTTGCCATTCTGGCCCGCTGCGGCGACCCGGTGAGTATCGGCCACCGGCTCTACGAGGTGCAGCGCCGCAACATGCACCTCTTTGGCTACGGCGCTAAGTCCTTGATGCTGGCCATGGTAGAAACCGCCATTCAGCTCACCGACGGCGCCGTGACGGGGGTAGAAATCCAGCAGCTGCTGGACCTGGGCAAGCGCCTGCTCGACTTTCCCATCGAGCCGCTGCCCGGCGTGTTGGAGGTACTCACCGAGCTCAAGCGCCGCGGCGAGCGGCTGATGGTGCTCACTAAGGGTGATTTATTCGACCAGGAAAGCAAGCTGGCCCGCTCGGGCCTGGGCGATTTTTTTGACTACGTCGAGATTGTGAGCGAAAAAAACGAAGCCACCTACCGCCGAATCCTGGCTCGCCACGGCGTGGCCCCGGCCGACTTTCTCATGATTGGCAACTCGCTAAAGTCGGACATCCTGCCGGTGCTGGCGCTGGGCGCGCAGGCCATCCACGTGCCCTACCACACCACCTGGATACACGAAGAAGTGCCCGCCGAGCAGCTGGTGGGCCTCACCTTTCCCCGCGTCGAAGCCCTGACCGAGGTACTGGCCTACCTGAGCTAACCCTACCCCAGCGCCTGGCCCAAAGCGGCCAGCACGCTCCCGGTGGTCAGTAGTTGACCCGATTCGGCTAGCGTCAGGCCCGCGGGCCCGGCCTCGGCCAGCAAGGCCAAGGCTTCTTGCACGCTGGCGGTGAGGGGCAGGGGTAGGGCGCTGCTCGGCGCAGGCGGGCTAGCCGCCGAATGGGCAGCTGCCAGCCAGGGCTGCAACTCGGCCAGCGTGAGCACACGCATTTCCAGGGCCAGCTTTTCGGCCTGAAAGAAGCTGCGCACAAAGTCGTTGGCGGGGTGGTGCAGCAGCTCGCGCGGCGGCCCAAGCTGCTGAATCTGGCCATTGTTGAGCAGCATAATGCGGTCGGCCAGCTCGAAGGCTTCCTGCACGTCGTGGGTCACGAGCACCACCGTTTTGCGGCGCAGTTCGTCAAGCTCCCGAAAATTGCGGCGTACGGCGGCTCGCGTGATGGGGTCAAGCGCCCCAAACGGCTCATCTAGTAGAATAACGGGCGGGTCGGCGGCCAGCGCCCGCGCCAGCCCCACGCGCTGCTGTTGCCCGCCCGAGAGCTGGGCCGGCAGCATGTCGGCAAAGCGGGCGGCGGGCAGGTGCAGGCGCTCTAGTAGCTCGGTGGTGCGGGCGGCGGTTTGGGCGGGCGGGTGGCCGAGCAGGCCGGGCACTACCCCCACGTTTTGGGCCACCGTGTAGTGCGGCAGCAGGCCCACTTGCTGAATCACGTAGCCGATGCCGCGCCGCAGCTCTTCCGGCTTTTGCTGCTGCACGTCGCGGCCGTTGAGTTCGATGGTGCCGCCGTCGGGCTCGATGAGGCGGTTGAGGGTTTTGAGCAGGGTAGTCTTGCCGCAGCCGCTGGGGCCGAGCAGCACCAGCGTTTCGCCTTCGGCCACTTCAAACGACAAGTCATCGACTACCACCTGCGCCCCGAAGCGCTTGGTGAGGTGAGCCACGCGGATGGTAGGAGTAGGCAAGCAGGTAAGAATTAAACAGCGAAAAGCAAGGCCCCGTAGCCGGCAAGATACGGCAAGCGCGGGCCCGCGCCGGGCGCTGCCTACTACCGGCAAAAGCTCCGGCTGAGGCCAGCCGGAGCTTTTAAAAGGCACTAAGAGAGCAGAACACTCAGCTTCCTACCCGTCGATAGGTGAGGATGCTGACGCCGGTGCTGGTTGTCTGGACGCCCACCAACTGCAAGTCAGTGGGCGCGCTGCCCTCCCGGAAAAACCGCTGGCCCTGGCCCAGCACCACCGGAAACACCATCAGCTGGTACTCATCAATGAGGTCGTGCTGGCGCAGGGTGTCGGCCAGCGCGCCGCTGCCGTAGAGGAGCAGATTGCCACTGGGCTGCTGCTTGAGCTGCCGCACGGCTTCGGTGGCGTCGGGGCCAGGTAGCAGTTGGGCATTCCACTCTGGGGTAGTGAGGGTGCGCGAGGTCACGTATTTGGGCAGGCTGTTCATGCGGTTGGCAAAGCCATCGGTATCGGGCACATTGGGCCAAGCCTGGGCAAAGCCCTGGTACGTGACGCGGCCCAGCAGCAGCGCGTCGCTCTCGAAAAGCAGCCGGTGCTGGGCCGCGCCCAGCTCGTCGTTGAAGTAGGGGCCGGTCCAGGCGGGGTGCTCCATCACGCCATCGAGGGTGAGGTAAATGGCGGCAATAATGTTGCGCATAGCAGCCGTAGAAATAAGAGTGATTAGGGCTTGAGGTCGAGGGCGGCTCGGCCGCTACCGTCCATATAGAAGGGCACCGATTGGTGCTGGTGGGTGATTTGCCAGCGGCCATCGAGGTAACGAAAACCGAGGGTTTCGCGCACCCAGTAGTCGGCGGCTTCCCCGCCTTGCCTGGTGCCAAAGAAGCGCAGCAGCTGGTGAGCAAAGGCCACCTCGGCGCCGACGCTAAGGGCCAGTTCGCGGCTCTCGTAGCCAATGGGCCCCTGCCACGAGTCATACCATTCGGCTACCCCTTCCTCACCGGAGGAGTCGCTTTCGGTTTTGTGTTGCAGGGGCGGGTCCAGCACAAACATCACCGTTTGGGCGGCGTAGGGAGCCAGCGTTTGGGCCACGTCTTTGGCGCGGATGGCGGCGGCCAGCTCGTCGAGCAGCGAGCGGAGCTGGGTTTCGGCAAGGGAAGTAGACATGAGAAAAGGGGGTAGGGTGGAGAGGTAATGGCTAATCAGGAGTTGGCCAGCACAATTTTTAAAGCCGCCGAAGGAGTTGCCTTAAGCGGACACAGTGCGCGCTAAGCTACCCAGCTCCGGCGCCTTGGCTTGGGCAGCCAAATACCGCCGCCACAGATAGTGCAGCCCAAGCAACACGGCCAGCATCACCAGCGCCGGCAGGGCCGCGCTCAGCCCGTCGCCGGCCAGCAGGTGCGAAGCCGCGGCCCCCACGAAATTGATGGCGAAGCCCGCGAAAGCCCACTCTTTGAGCGTGCGCCACCAAGGCTGTAGTAAGGCTAATGCTCCCAAAATTTTGGCCGACCCAAAAATCAGCAGCGTGTACAGCGGGTAGCCAAGGTGGCGCATAGCATTTTGGCCGCCTTGTACTTGCAGCGCGCCGGCCAGGCCATCGGCGAGCATTAGCAGCGCGAAGAAGCCAATCAGGCCCCAGTGAAGAAGAATGAGCGTGCGAGGTTTCATGCTAGTAAGCGGAGCAGGAGGTGTGATTGACTAATATTTTTAGCAAATGTATTAGCAAAATTTAGCATGGGGTAGGGGCAATTGCGCCAATACGGAGGGTGAATTGCGACGGGCACGGCCTACATTTGGCCCATGAAGCACATCACTATTTTGGTGCTGGCCAGCGACGCCGTGGTTGGCAGCATTGAGGGGCCGCACAAGGTGTTGAGCCAGGCCAACGACCTGCTGGTGAGCCAAGGCCGCGCCCCCGCCTTCGACATTGAACTAGTGGGCCTGACGCGCCAGCAGACTTTCAACCAGGGCTTGTTTACGCTGCACACCCACCGCACCATCCACGACGATTTTCAAACCGACCTCGTCCTCATTCCGGCCCCGAACGGCGACCTGCCCGCCGCCGTAGCGGCCAACGAGGCGTTTCTGCCCTGGATAGTCCGGCAGTACCGGGGCGGTGCCGAGGTGGCGAGCCTGTGCATGGGCGCGTTTATTCTGGCGGCGACGGGGCTGGTCGATGGCCGGGCCTGCACCACGCACTGGCTGGTGGCTGAGCAGTTTGCGGCGCTGTACCCGGCCGTGCGGCTGGTGCCCGAGCAGCTTATCACCGACGAGCAGGGTGTGTATTCCAGCGGTGGCGCGTA
The DNA here is from genome assembly GCF_009755225.1 of Hymenobacter ginkgonis. Lineage (GTDB taxonomy): Bacteria > Bacteroidota > Bacteroidia > Cytophagales > Hymenobacteraceae > Hymenobacter > Hymenobacter ginkgonis. The sequence goes on along the minus strand of NZ_WQKZ01000001.1, from coordinate 1,315,822 downwards.
TTCGTGCCTCAACCTGGTGCTCTACCTCGTCGAAAAATACGTGGGCCGTGAGGTGGCCGCCACCTGCGCCAAAGTGTTTCAGCTCGATATGGGCCGTCGCAGCCAGTCGCCGTTCGCGCTGTTTCGGGGGCAGAAAGACCACGCCGATGCGCCCGTGCGCACGGCCCAGGAGTTTATCGAAACCCACTTTGCCGACCGCCACGCGGTGGAGGACCTGGCCGCCCGCGCGTGCCTGAGCCGCCGCAGCTTCGAGCGCCGCTTCCGGCAGGCCACTGGCAACGCGGTGGCCGAGTACGTGCAGCGCGTAAAAATCGAGGCCGCCAAGCAGCGCCTAGAGTCATCGACCGACCAGGTAAACGAGGTGATGTACGCCGTGGGCTACGCCGATGCCAAGGCTTTTCGGGCGCTGTTCAAGAAGCTGACGGGCGTGTCGCCGGTGGCCTACCGCGCCAAGTACCGCCGCCAAGTACCCGCGCTGGCCGCGTAAGTCGAGCGGGCAGCTTGTACTAACTAGCTAAGGACGGGCGTTGGCGCTGCGGACCGCTAAACGGTTGCCCCGCATTTTCTCGCTACTTTTGACCACTTGTGCGGCCCAGCAGCCCGGTTTTGGGGTCGCGCTTTTAAGCTTACGCTGCGCCTTTTCCATGAAGCAATTTCCCCGGCTTGCGCTGGCGGCTAGCCTGGCGGCCCCGCTCGCGCTGGCTTCTCCCACCGCCCACGCCCAGCAAACCCAGACCTTCGCCAGCCCCGAGCGCTACTACCAGGAAGGCCTCGACCTCTTCGACCGTCAGCAGTACGGCGCCGCCCAGCAGGCCTTCGCGCAGTATATGCAGCAGGGCGCCCGCCGGGCCGGCGAGCAAAGCGGCCCGGCCGCCATCACGGGCCGGCAGGAGCGCCTGGCCGATGCCGAGTACTACTACGCCGTGAGCGGCCTCTACCTGCTGCACCCCGATGCCGAGGGCCTCATCCTCGATTTTGCCCGGCAGCACCCGACCCACCCGCGGGCGGCCGTGGCGTATTTCGAGTTGGCTAAGTTTTATTTCGACCAGAAAAACTACGCCCAGGCCAGCACCTATTTCCAAAAGGTGGCGCCCGCCAACCTGAGCGCGAGCCAGCGCGCCGAGTCCGACTTCAAGCTAGCCTATAGCTACTTCGAGTTGAAAAACTACGAGCAGGCGCGCATCCTATTCGACCGCAACAAGGCGCAGCCGGGCCAGTACCGCTACGCCAGTTCGTACTACGCCGGCTACCTGGCCTACCGCGCCGGCGACTACGCCGGGGCACGCAAAGACCTGCTGGTGGCCGCCGAAAACGACGCCTACCGCGGCGTGGTGCCGGCCATTATGACGCAGATTTACTACCGCGAGGGCAATTATGACGGCCTCATCGGCTACGCCACCAAGGCCTTGCAGCAAAGCCCGCCGCCCCAAAGCGCCGACGAGATTCAGCTGCTGGTGGGCGATGCGTACTACCAAAAGCAGGATTACAAGCAGGCGGGTACGTATTTCGACCAGTACGCGGCCGCTCACAAGGGTAAAATCGAGCCCAGCCTGCAATACAAAATCGGCTACGCCAACTACAAGCAGGGCGACTACCCCAACGCCATCGCCAACCTTAAGAACGTGGCCGCCCGCCGCGATTCGCTGGGCCAGAACGCTGCCTACCACCTTGGTTTGAGCTACCTCCAGGCCGGGCAGAAGCTGCCCGCGCTGGCCGCTTTCGACGCCGCCCGCCAGAGCACGATTGAGAAGAATATCTCGGAAAACGCGACCCTCAAGTACGCCCAGGTGCAGTATGAGTTGGGCAGTTTGCCCGACGTGATTGCCGCCCTGCGTGACTTCCGGCGCAAGTACCCGCGCTCGAAAAACCAGCCCGCCGTGGACCAGCTGCTCAGCGACAGTTTCCTGTCGAGCACCGACTACGGGCAGGCGCTCACCTACCTCGAAAGCGTGGGCGACGACCGCGGCAACACCCTCAACGGCACCTACCAGCGCATTGCCTACGCCCAGGCCGCTACCCTCTACAACGACGGCAAGTACGCCGAAGCCCTGCCGCTGCTCGACAAGAGCCTGAAGTATCCGCAGGACGACGCCCTGCGCGCCGCCGCGCAGGTGCTGCGCGGCGAAATATACAGCGTGGGCCAGCAGTACCCCGAAGCCATCACGGCCTACGCCGCCGCGGCCCGCTCGGCCCGGCAAGGGGGGGTAAGCGACGACGAGACGCAGTACGTGCAGCTGGCCCGCTACGGCTTGGGCTATGCCTACTACAATACCAAGCAGTACGCCAAGGCCCAGCCGCAGTTCCAGGCCTACCTGGCTGACCCCGCTGCCAAGCCCGCTGACCCCAATTATTACGACACCACGCTGCGCCTCGGCGATACCTATTACGTGGCCAAGGACTACAACTCGGCCCTGGCGCAGTACGATAAAGTCATTCAGGCCAACGCCGCCGACAAAGACTACGCCTACTACCAGAAGGGTGTGACCTTGGGCCTACTCGGCCGCCGCGACGAAGCCAACCAAACGCTGGCCGCCCTGCTCAAAGCCAACCCCGACTCGCGCTACGCCGAGCAGGCCGTGTTCCAGCAGGCGCAGCTTGATTTTCAGGCTGGCGACTACGCCCCGGCCGCCGCGGGCTTCACACGTCTGATAGAAAATCGCCCGACCTCCTCTTTGCTGCCCGACGCCTACCAGCGCCGCGGCGTGGCCTACGCCAACCTGGAGCAGCACGACAAAGCCGTGGCCGATTTCCAGAAGGTGCTGGCCGACTACCCCCGCAGTAGCGCCGCGCAGCCCGCGCTCTACAGCTTGCAGGAAAGCTTGACGGCCCTCGGGCGCACCGAGGAGTTTGACCAGGCCGTGGCCGCCTTCAAAGCCCAAAACCCGAACAGCAAGGCCACCGAGAGCGTCGAGTTTGAGGCCGCCAAGTCGCTCTACCTAGCCGAAAAATACCCGCAGGCCTTGTCGCGCCTGCAAGCGTACCTCAAGCAATACCCGGATAACGCGCTGGCGCCCGACGCCCGCTTTTTCCTGGCCGACTCGTACCTGAAAACGGGGGGTAAGGCCCAATCTCTTCCCCTGCTAAAAGCTGTGGTGGCCGAGAACAAGAGCGAGTTTGTGAACCGCGCCGTGGGCCGTGTGGCCGACTTGGAGCTGGAGAATAAGAACTACCCCGAGGCCATTAAGTACTACGACCGCCTGCGCGGCGCCTCGTCCAACCGCCGCGAGGTGGCTACCGCCACGCTGGGCCTGCTCAAGGCCTACTACGACAGCGGCGACTACACCAAGGCCCGCGCCGCCGCCGCCGACCTCAGCACCCTGGCCGGCGCTACGGCTAACACCACCAATACTGCCCTGCTCTATCAAGGCAAAGCCGACTACCAGCTCGGCAACCTCGACCAGGCCGTGACGGAATTGACGGCTACCGTAGCCGCCGCCCCCAGCGACGTGAACGGCGCCGAAGCCCAGTACACGCTGGCCGAAGTGCTTTTTAAACAGAAGAAATACGACGAAGCCATCAAGGAAGGCTTCAAGGTGAACTCCAGCTACAGCGCCTACGAACTGTGGCAGGGCCGGGCCTTTTTGCTGCTCGCCGACGTGTATGCCGCCCAGCGCGACATCTTCCAGGCGCGGGCCACGCTGAACTCCATTATCGACAATAAATTCCCGGTGGCCGAAGTGGTGGAAGGCGCCCGCCAGCGCCTCAAAGCCCTGCCGGCCAGCGACGACGCACCCGCTCCAACCGCCGAAACCCCGGCCAAAACCACGCCGGCCAAGGCGCCCGCGCCCGCCAAAACGACGCCCGCTAAGCCTACCCCCGCCGCGCCGGCGAAGGCACCCGCTACCACTCCGGCGAAGGCCGCGCCCGCCAAAACCCCGGTGCGTAAGCCCGCCGCTCGGCCCTAAGCTCCTTAGCAGTCCGGATGCATAAACTAGCTTTAATGAAACGTTTAGAAGTGAGCAAATCAAGCTTTACTACCAGCGCCGGCCGGCCGCTGCTACTGGCCGCGGGCCTAAGCGGCGCGCTAGCCTTGGGCGCGCAGGCCCAGACCCAGCCCGGCAAAGGCAAGGCGCGGGGCACCATTCAGGATGCCGAGATTGAGATTGTGAAGGACCGCGTGAATACGCTGCCCGAGGCCACGCGCAACTTCGAAAAAATCCGGCTGGCCCCGCCGCCCAAGCCCGAGCGCAAGGTCACGTATTCCTACCCCGACTTTCAGCTGCCCGCCACCCGCCTCAACCCCTCGGTGCAGGTGCTGACCGTGGCGCAGGAAGAATTGGCGCCGCTCACCGGCAACTACCTCAAGCTGGGTTTTGGCAACTACGGCACCGTGTACGGCCGCGCCCACCTGCACTCGGTTCGCAACGACAGCTACAGCTACGGCCTCGACCTGCGCCACCAAAGCTCGGCCAACGGCCCCGTCGATGGCAAGAACTCGGGCGTGAGCCAGACCAGCGTAACGGCCAACGGCGAAATTTACCGCGGCACCACGGCCCTGGGCGCGACCCTCGACCTGGCCCGCGACCGCTACAACTTCTACGGCTACAACAACCAATTTGTCACCGTCCCCAGCGACGACGACATCAAGCAGACGTTTACCCGCTTTGGGGCCCGCGTCTACGCCCGCAACCGCGCCCCCGACGCGCAGTTGCAGTACGAGGTGGGGGTAGGGTTCCGGCACTTTGGCGACCACTACGGCGTCAGCGAGAACAACTTCCTGCTCAACGCCAAGGCCGGCTACGCGCTCAGCGAAACCAGCCGCATTGTGCTCGATGCGCAGGGCTCGTTCATCTCCGATAAGGAGCAGCTAAACACCATCGGCCAGCCCGGCGATGTGACCCGCACGCGCAACTTCGTGCAGGCCACGCCCGCCGTAGAAATCACCGGCAAAACTGGCCTCTCCGTGACGCTGGGCGCCACGCTGGGCTATTCCACCGACGTGCTTTATGGCGTGAGCAAGGGCGCGGCCTACCCCGCCCTGCGCGTGGGCTACGCCGTGGTGCCCGAAAAATTTCAGCTCTACGGCGGCCTGGGCGGCGCATTGCAGCGCGTCACGCGCTACGACCTGAGCCAGGAAAACCCCTGGCTGGCCCCCGGCCAGACCCTGGCCGACACCCACGCCGGCTATACCGTATACGCCGGCTTCACCTCGACGCCGGTGAGTGGGCTGGAGCTGGCGGCGCGCGCCACTGCCGGCCGCTCGCGCAACTTGTACTTCTACCGCAACTCGCCCAACGACGGCAGCAAGTTTGACCTTGTGTATGACAGCACGACCATTAACGTGGTCAACGTGCACGCCGAGGCCCTCTACAGTGCCACCGAGAAAGTACGCGTCGGTGCCAAGGCCGACTACAACCACTACGGTATGAAGACGCTGGCCCAGCCTTTTGGTCGGCCTACGTTTTTGGGTACGCTCTACGGCACGTACAACGTGTTCGACAAATTGCTGCTCGGCGCCAACTTCTATTACTACTCGCGCAACTACGGCGCCAGCTACGCGGCCAACGGTACGCTGCCCACGCCCGTGCCCGTTCCGCCTTACTTACTGGTCGAAACGCCGGTGCAAACCGACGCTGTTATTGACCTTAGCTTGCGGGCCGATTACCGCATTACCCCAAAATTCAGCATCTTTGTACTGGCGAATAACCTCGCCAACCGTCGCTACCAGCCGTATCTAAACTATCCGGTGAAAGGTATCAACGCTATTGCCGGCTTAACTTACTCGTTTTAAAATTATGAATTATGCGTTATGAATCAAGGGTTTTGCACTGTCAACCAATAGGTTGATTAGCTAATGCGCTTGTTGGTAATTGTCAATTCATAATCTCTAATTCAAAACTCCCACTTTAAAAAGATGAACCTCTCCGACCACCTGCGCCCCTTGCTCCGCGACCACGACTGCGTGATAATTCCGGATTTCGGGGGCTTAGTGGCCGAGTATACGCCGGCGCGGGTGCAGCCCGGCGGCCGGCATTTGCTGAGCCCGCCTACCCGTCAGGTAGCCTTCAACCAGGCCCTCACTCGCAACGACGGCCTGCTCGTAGATGTGCTGAGCCAGCACCTGCACCTGCCGGCCGCCGAAGCCCGCGAAGTACTACGCCAAGCCGTAGCTGCGCTGCACCACGAGCTGCAAGCCCAGCACCGCACCGAGCTGCCAGGTATCGGCGTATTTCGGCAACTGGCCGGCCGGGGTTTACAGTTTGAATATACCGGCACCGACAACCTGCTGGCCGCCGCCTTCGGCCTGCCCGAACTCACGGCGCACCCCGTGCGCGTGACCGACGCCCGCCTGGCCCGCGAGCAGCAAGCCCAGTTGGTGCCGCGCCTGCGCTCGGCCAGCCGCGGCTTAAAGCTGCGTCGCGTAGTGCCTGGTGCCACCATTGGCCTGCTGGCTGGCCTGGCCGTAGCCGGCCTCTACCTGCTCAACCTGCATCCGGATACGCTGCCCGTGGCTTGGCGCGGCTACGTGCCCCAGTGGGAGCAGGCCGCGCGCCCAGCAGCGCCGCAGCAAGCCGCGTTGGCTCGCCCAAACTTTGCAGATTTGCCTAGCAACGAAACTGCTACAAAAGAAACTGCTGCAAAAGAAGAAACGGTTGCTTCAGAATTCGATGCGGCCCCTGCGGCAGCAACTTTGCCTGCCGCGGTAGTTGCCCCTCCGGTTGTGAAGCAGGCCCCGGCGCCTACCCCCACCCACGTGGCCAAGGCAAAGCCAGCCCTCGACCCAGTGGAGGTGTTGTTGGCCCAGCCGACGCCAACCCCCGTGCGGAGAAAGACGAAGCTTAAGCCTATTCCAGCGGCGGCCGTAGCGGCCGTGGCCGACGAAAACAATGTGGCCAAGCCCATTCCGCTGGCCCAGCGCCTGGCGGCCGGCACGCCGAAGCAGTATACGGTAGTAGCGGCGCCCAAAGCGGTAGCCCCTGCGCCCGTGGCCACCCGCCCGGTCGTGCGCGTGCGCAGCAGCAAAACGCTCACTGTTACGCCAGCTTCTTACAAGACCCCGGCTAAAGTAGCGGTAGCGCCTGCGGCCCCGGTTAGCGCCACTACAATTAAATCCCGCACTGGCCGTTACTACATCGTAGTGGCCGCCTACAACTCGCTGGCCCGGGCCGAAGAAGGCCGCCGCAACCTCGCCCACGCCGGCCGCCCAGCTAAAGTAATTGCGCCGCCCCTGGGCAGCCGCCTCTACCGCCTGTCGGCCGCTGATTTTGCCGACCGCCCTTCGGCGCTCGTGGCCGCCAGCCACTTGCGGCAAAACCCGCACCTCGACAAAGGCCTCACGGTTTTTGCCTACTAAGCTGCTTGCCGGGCCCGTTTGGGCTGGTTACGCGTTTGCCTTGCTCTTTCGTCCTTCCTTACTCCGCTGAATGTCCGTTTTCCTGCTGCAAGCTGCCTCTGCCGTTACCTCCGTTGCCACTGATACGGCCGCGGCCCACGCCACCGCCCTGGCCAATGCGGCGCCCGGCCTCTCGCTCTTCGACCTAATTTTGCGCGGGGGCTGGATAATGCTCCCCATTTTCCTGCTGCTCATCGTGTCGGTTTACATCATTGCCGAGCGCTACCTCACTATCCGCAACGCGGGTGGCGACCCCGATAGTTTTATGGGCGGCATTCGGGCCCTTATGGTGAAGGGCGATTTGCAAGGCGCCAAGCTTTATTGCGCCCAAAACCCCTCACCCCTGGCCCGCATGGTCGAAAAAGGCCTGCGCCGCATCGGCCTGCCCATCACCGAAATTGAGGCCAGCGTCGAAAATGTGGGCAAAATCGAGATTGCCCGCCTCGAAAAAAACATCAGCATCCTGGGCATTATTGCGGGCATTGCCCCCATGCTAGGCTTCGTGGGTACGATTATCGGCGTTATCAAGATTTTTTACGCCATTTCTAGCAGCGGTGAGTTCGGCATTACCCAAATTGCGGGCGGCCTCTACACCAAAATGGTGACCTCGGCGGCTGGCCTCATCGTGGGCATCATCGCCCACATCGGCTACCACTGGCTCAGCATCCTGGTCGAGCGCATGGTATTCCGGATGGAAAACTCAGCCATCGAATTCATGGATATCCTGCAAGACAATTAATTTTTAATGAATAATGGTTAATGATTGATAATGAATCTTGAAAGCGCTCATTAGTAATCATTAACCATTATTCATTAACCATTAAATATGAATCTTTCCCGCCGCCGCCACGCTTCTTCGCACGTTGAAACCAGCTCGATGAACGACATCATGTTTTTCTTGATGCTGTTCTTTCTGATTGTATCGACGATGGTGAATCCCAACGTTATCAAGCTGTTGCTGCCCAATGCCAAGAGCAGCAAGCAGGTGATGAAGCAGCCCGTTACCGTATCCATCAACGCGGCGGGCGAGTATTTCGTGAATAAAAAGCCCGTGACGTCCGCCACGCTCGAGCCCGAGTTGCGCGCCCTGCTTGCCCCCGGCCAGCCCACCGAAGCCCAGCCCACGGTAGTGCTGCGCGTCGATGCTGGCCTGAACGTGCAGAAGCTAGTGGATGTGCTAGAAATCGGCAACCGCCTAAAAATGAAAATGGTGATGGCTACGCAGTCGCAGCAGGCGGCTGGCCAGTAAAAGGGGGGTAGCCTTGCGCCCACCCATCATCATTTAAAGAGCTAGTGGGGAAGTGGTTAAGCAGCTGCATTTTATTTAGTTTCACACTCCGTTTGGCCCGCTAAGCCGCCCCTCCATTCCATGGCCCTCGATTATCCCGAAGAGCACCGGCGCGAAGCCTTGGGCATCACGGCTGCCGTGGTGCTGTTGCTGGCGCTGCTGTGCTTCTTCCTCAAATTCAACGGCCCCAACCCACCGCTCGATGCGCTCGGGGGCGACGGGGTAGAGCTAAACTACGGCCTTGACGCGGCTGGCGGGGGTGATGTACAAACCTTGGCCGCCGCCAACGCGTCGCAAAACCGGGAAGACTCGCGCCCCGCGGCCGCGCAGCCTACCCCCACACCGCAGCCCACGCCGCCGCAGCGCGTCGAAACGGCCCCGGCCCAGCCCGAAGCCCAGCAAAAAGTACTCACCAGCGAGGCCGAAGACGCCAGCGTAACCGCGCCGCCCGCCGAAAAGCCTACCCCCGTAGCGGCGCCCAAGGAGCCGGTGCGCGAAACACCCAAGCCCCGCGAGCAGCCCCGCACGCTCTACACGCCCAAAGGCAGCGCGACCGGCGTGGCTGGTGGCAACGGCGTGACTGGCGGCAGTAGCGCGCCTACCGGCAACAGCAACGGCGACCATCCCGGCACCGTGGGCGACCAGGGCGACCGCAACGGCTCGCTCGACGCCAAGGCGCTGTATGGCCAGCCCGGCAGTGGGGGGAGCGGCTCGCGCCCCGGCAGCGGCGGGGGAGGCGGCCTCGAAATGAGCGGCTGGCGCTTCGATAATACACCCGTGGTGGAAGCCCTGGATGACAACCCCGGCGTGGTGCGCTTCAAGATTAAAATCAGCGACGACGGCGAGGTGGAGTCCGTTACCAAGGTATCCGGCAATGTGTCGCCGGCCCAGGAAAAACTCTGCCGTGACAAGCTGCTAGATGCCAATTTTATCAAAACTAACGCCGGCGCGGGCGGCGCCACGGGCTTCTACACTTTCCGCTTCTCGGTGAAATAAGCAGGGGTAGGCTGCGGCAAATTTCGCCTAAACTGCTCCCTATTCTAGGCTGTATCGACTACTTTCGCGCCAGGCACTCGCCTGGCGCACTTGTTTATGAACTACTCCGAAACCCTAGCCTGGCTCTACGCACAACTGCCCATGTACCAACGGGTAGGGGCCGCTGGCTTCAAGAAGGGCTTGGGCAACACCGAGGCGCTGGCTGCCGCCCTGGGCCACCCCGAAAACAGGTTCCGCAGTGTGCACGTGGCGGGCACCAACGGCAAGGGCTCGTCGTCGCACCTGCTGGCGGCGGTGCTGCAAAGCGCGGGCTACAAGGTGGGCCTCTATACCTCGCCGCACCTGCGCGAATTCACCGAGCGCATCCGGGTGAATGGCCAGGAGCTAGCCCCCGATTACCTGGTGCAGTGGGTTGAACAGCACCAGGACTTGTTCGCCAGCATCGAGCCCTCATTTTTTGAGATGTGCGTAGCGCTAGCCTTCGACTACTTCGCCGCCGAGCAGGTAGATGTGGCGGTGGTCGAAGTAGGCCTTGGTGGCCGGCTCGATTCGACCAATATCATCACGCCGCTCGTGGCGCTCATCACCAATATCAGCTACGACCACCAGGCCATGCTGGGCAATACGTTGCCCGAAATCGCGGGCGAGAAAGCTGGCATCATCAAACCCGGCCGGCCGGTTGTCATCAGCCAAACGCAGCCGGAAGTAGCTGGCGTGTTCACGGCCAAAGCTGAGCAGGAGGGAAGCCCGCTGCTGTTTGCCGACGCGCGCTACGCCGTGCGGCCGTCCGCGAGCCCTACCCCCTCCCTGGCGGCTAACTTCACCGCGGAGCAGGTCGTGGAGGTGTGGCGCGATGGAGCGCCGTTGCTAGCACAGGTCGAGCTGGGCTTGCTCGGCGATTACCAGCGCCTGAACCTGCCCGGCGTACTCGCCACCCTGGACGAGCTGCGCACCCAAGGCTTTACTATACCAGAAGCCGCCCTGCGCCAGGGTCTGCGCGAAGTAACGCGCCTCACCGGCCTGCGTGGCCGCTGGAGCATTATTGGGCAGCGCCCGCTGGTTATTGCCGATACCGGCCACAACGAGGCCGGCCTTCAGCTGGTGCTGGCCCAGCTAGCGCGGGTGCCGCACCGGCAGCTGCACCTGGTTATCGGCACCGTCAACGACAAGGATGTGACGAAGGTGCTGGCGTTGCTGCCGCGCGAGGCCACGTACTACTTCTGCCAGGCAGCCATTCCGCGGGCCCTACCCGCCGCCGAGCTGGCCGCTCTGGCAGCGGCAGCCGGCCTCACGGGCCAGGCCTATGGGCCGGTGCCGGTGGCCGTGGCCGCTGCCCGCGCCGCCGCCGGGCCCGACGACGTGGTGTTTATCGGGGGTAGCACCTTTGTGGTGGCCGAAGTAGCCGAGCTTTATGCCTAACAGGGGGGGTAGGGACTCGCAAGGCGCGCACAAACTTGCCCAGCTGGCCCGCCAAAACGCGCGGGTGGGCGTAGTTTTGTGGCCCTTTTTAGCTTTCATTTCCGCCTGCCGTGCCCCGTATTAAGCTTCAGCGCTTTGCTGAAAATGCCAACCGCCCCGATATTGTAGAGCCGGGCAAAGCCAATTTTGGCCACTTGGCCGGCCACTGGCGCCCCGATTTTTTTCAAAATACCAACCCAATGGTGCTCGAAATGGGCTGTGGCAAGGGCGAGTACACGGTGGGCCTAGCCCAGCACCACCCCGACCAGAATTTTTTGGGCCTCGACATTAAGGGCGAGCGCATTTGGCGCGGCAGCACCCGCGCCGAAGCCTTAGGGCTAACCAACGTGGGCTTTTTGCGCCTGTCGGCCCACCAACTGGAAGACCACTTTGCGCCCGCCGAGCTCAGCGAAATTTGGATAACCTTTCCCGACCCGCGGCCCCGCGACCGCGACATCAAGCGCCGCCTCACGGCTCCGCGCTTTCTGGATATGTACCAAAAGCTGCTCGCGCCCGGCGGCGTGGCTCAGCTCAAAACCGATAGCGAAGGCCTGTTTGCCTATACCCTTGAGGTGTTGGCTAGCCGCCCCGGGGCCCGTCTCGACGTGGCCACCCGCGACCTCTACGCCGAAACCGATGCGGCGTTTGCCGCGGCCCAGGCCATCCAGACGCACTTCGAGGGCAAGTACCGGGCCGTGGGCGTCCCCATCAAATACGTGCGGTTTATGCTGTAGAAAAGACGGCCGGCCGGGCTTCGGGCAGGCGCAAGCCCGGCCGGCCCGCTGCCCTACGCCGCCGCGGGTGCATGCCGGTAGAGCAGCACGCCACCCAGCATAAATACGGCCGCGGCCAGCCCCAGGGCTTCCCCCCAGAAATAGCTGGGCGGAAAGAGCCGGTAGGTGCTTTCCACCGCAAACGCCGCGTACAAGCCCGTAACCGAAGCGCCCATGCCCAGGTAGTGCCACCGCTGCCAGGCCGCTACCACCCGCCGGCAGCACACGGCACCTACCCCCACGAACAGGGCCAGGCTGCTGCCCACGGCGCCCCAATGCACGATGCCGAACCGGCCAAATAAAAAGTATAGCTGAAAGGCCGTCAGCAATAAAGCGCTCATGCTGCCCACGTAGACCCGGCCCAGCAGCCGGTGGCGCCGCGTGCCTTTCGGCAAAACCAAAATCGACGTGCCCGCTGCCAAGGCTACTAAGGCAGCCAGCAAATGCCCGACGCTGATGGACGAGTGAAGAAGGGTAGCCATACCAAAATAGACACGGAACCCGCTGCCCAGCTACAAGCGAGGGGGCGGTGGGTAAGGAGCAAGTGGGGCTGCGTTGGCAGAAAACACAACTGCCAACGCGGCCCGGCAAGCTAACGGCCGTTCCGCTTTTTGGTTTGCCCAAGTGGGCCTGCCCGGCGGGGCGGCTTGCTGCGAAAAGCTTGCCGACTCGCCGCCGGGGCGGAGGCGCTAGGCTTCTTCGAGGGCCTCAAACACGGCTTCGAGTTCGGTAAAGTCGCGTAGGCCGGGCTTAATCTCGTCGCCGCCCATGAGGATGAGGCCCGCCGGGTGCACCTGCTGGGCCAGGTCGGCGGCCTCGGTTGGGTTGGTGGGGGCCGCTAGCCACAGCGGGGCCTGCCGGGCTAGGCTATGCCAGTAGGCATAGTCGGTGGGGTAGGGCTGGGGCGGGGAGGTGAAGAAGGCAAAGCCCTGGGGTAGGGCGGCCGTGAGGTCGGCTACGGCCGCCGCGTAGTGCGCCTGGTTGAGGAGCAGTGCCGCCGGCACTTCGACCAGCGCGGGCACGGCCAGCCCCTGGGGCCAGGCCTGGCGGGCCCGGTCGAGGCGCAGCAGCACGCCCGTAAGGCCGCACTCTTCGACCAAGCGGTTGATTTCGGGGCCGGCCACGTGGCCAAACTCCCCAATGATATCGACGCCGGCCACCCAACCGGCCAGCTCGCGGGCGGTGGCGGCCTCCACGGCGCCGGGCAGGTTGGCATCGAGCGTAAAAATGAGGCCCTGGGCGCCCATGCCCGCGCAGTAGCGGGCGTCGGACAGATTATTGATGTCGCGCACAAGCACGGGAAGAGCTAACATCCGAAGGAAAGAAGTTGGAAGGAGGAAGGTAGAATGGGGGCAAAGGTCGCTGCTGCGGGCTGCGCCCGCGCATGGCCAAGCAGCCCGCCCCGCACAAACCCAACCAGCAAGCCGGGTTTGCGCACGATTAATTGCGTAATTTTGTAGAATGGCACCAGCCGGAAACTTCACTTCCCTGGGTGGCTTGCCTCTTTTATGGAACCAACCCCAACCAAAGGCCGCGTTCTCGTGGCCATGAGTGGCGGCATCGACTCGTCGGTGGCCGCCGTGCTGCTGCACGAAGCTGGCTACGAAGTAGTGGGCATGACGATGAAAACCTGGGACTACGCCAGCGCCGGCGGCTCGAAAAAAGAAACCGGCTGCTGCTCGCTCGACAGCATCAACGATGCCCGCGACATTGCCGTGCGCCTGGGCTTTCCGCACTACATCATTGATATTCGCGACGAGTTCGGGGATTTTGTGATTGACAATTTTACCAGCGAATACCTCGCCGGCCGCACCCCCAACCCCTGCGTGCTCTGCAATACCCACATCAAGTGGGATGCCCTGCTGCGCCGGGCCGACATGCTGGGCTGCGACTTTATTGCCACCGGCCACTACGCCCAAATCCGGCAGGATGCCGATTCCGGCCGCTTCATAGTGAGCAAAGGCCTCGACGAAAACAAGGACCAAAGCTATGCCCTCTGGGGCGTGACGCAGCAGAGCCTGAGCCGCACACTGTTTCCGCTGGGGGCGATGCGCAAGACCGAGATTTACGACGAAGCCCGCCGCCGCGGCTTCACGGCGCTGGTCAACAAGCCCGAGAGCTACGAAATTTGCTTCATCCCCGACAACGACTACCGCAGCTTCCTGCGCCGGCGCGTGCCGGGCTTGGAAGAGCGCGTAGCCGGCGGCCGCTTCGTGCTGGCCGATGGCACCGAAGTGGGCCGCCACGAAGGCTACCCCTTCTACACCATTGGGCAGCGCAAAGGGCTGGGCATTGCGCTGGGCTTCCCGGCCTACGTCACGGCCATCCGGCCCGAGCTAAACGAAGTAGTGCTGGGCAACTACGAGGAGCTGGCCAGCACCGCTACCACGGTCCATAAGCTCAACATGGGCAAAATCGGCAACCTCGAAGGGCGCGGCCTGGTGCCGGCCGTGGTGAAGGTGCGCTACCACCATGCGGGCTCGCCGGCGTTTTTGGAGCAGGAGGGCGATAAAATTCGCATCTACTTCACCGAGCCGGTGCACGCCATCACGCCGGGCCAGGCGGCCGTGTTCTACGACGGCGACGATGTGCTGGGCGGCGGCTGGATTGAGCGCCACGTCATTGGCGAAGTGCCAGAAACTGCGCTGGCCGCCGCGGTGGCTTAGGCTACCCGCCCGGCAGTTTACTGCTGAACGTTAGTACCTTGCGGGCGGCCGCGTTGAGCCGCCCGCAAGGTATTTTTTTTGCCAGTTTTTCTTGTATGAATCTACGTTTTTGCCTGCCTTTCGCTTCCAAGCTCCCGCTGAGCTGGGCCTGGGCGCTGGGGGTAGGGCCGGCTTTGCTGCTGAGTGGTTGCCGCCACGAGGTAGTCGTAGCTCCTGCCTACGACGATTATTTTCCGGTGGTGCTGAATACGTACCGCACCTACGCCGTCAGCGACTCGTCGTGGCTGAACGGGAAAGTGACCGTGAGCCAGTACCAGTTTCGCGAGCGCGTAAGCGAGCAGTTTACCGATGCCGCAGGGCAGCCCGCCTACCGGCTCGTGCGCTCGAAGCGGCTGACGCCCGCCGAGGCCTGGCGCGACGACAGCGTGCTGGTGGTGCAGGTGCTGCCCCGGGCCGTGCTGCTCACCCGCAACAACGTGCGCACCGTGGAGCTGATTTACCCCGCCCGCGCCGGCCAGGGCTGGAATGGCAACGCCTTTAGCGTGAGTACCTTTCAGCCCGATACTATCATCAACCTCACGCGCTACTACGGCCCCGCGGTGGGGGGCGCGTATACGACCCTCGCCGCGGGCGGCCAGCCGGCCAAAACCTACCCCGTAACGGTGGCGACCCGCAACACCCAGCCCGGCGGCATCAACGATGTGAATGCCTACTCGCAGCGCGGCACCCAGCAGGTGTACGCCAGCGGCGTGGGCCTGGTGTGGCGGCGGCGCTTCAGCTACTATACCTTCACGACTAGTGCCAATGGCTTCCAGACGATTACGCGTGGCATCGTACAGAATGGAGCCTCCCGGAGCGAAACGCTTCTGGAAACAGGCACGCTCTAGACGGAACAAACCCTCGAGGTTGAACGTCCTACTTATAGTCATTAAGCACTTCTGGGGAATAATTAATACGAGTAAGAACGTCATGCTGCGCTGGCCGAAGCATCGCGACCGCGTCGTTGATTAACTAGTTCAACAACGCGAGCGAGCTGCTTTGGCCAGCGCAGTATGACGTTCTTTTCCTACCTAATAAAGCGACTGCTATAAATTGAAACATCCGCTGAAAAAAATTCTTTGGCCGGCCCTCGCGCTGCTGGGTCTAGCCCTGGGCCCTACCCCCGCTGCCCATGCCCAGGCGACTGCGGCGGCCACCCGCCGCTACTTCGTGTACTTCAAGGATAAGGCCGGCACGCCGTACGCGCTGAGCCAGCCGCAGGCCTTTCTATCAGCCCGGGCGCTGGCCCGGCGCAGTCGCCAGGGCATTGCCGTGCGCGCCCGCGACCTGCCCGTAAACCCCGCTTACTTGGCCCAGGTGCGGGCCGTGAGCGGCCGCCCGCAGGTGGTGTACACCTCGCGCTGGCTCAACGGCGCGGTGCTAGCTTGCGACTCGGCCACCCTGGTGCAGGTGCAGCAGTTGCCCGCCGTGGCCAGCGCCCAACTGCTGAGCCTACGGCCGCCGCTAACGCCAGGCGCAGCCCCGGCCGTGGTGCCCACGCCTACCCCCCCCGCGCCCACTACGCCCCGCGCCACCTACGGCAAGGCCTACGCCCAAAATCAGCTCATTGGGGCCGTGGCCATGCACGACGCCGGCTACCGCGGCGAAGGCATGCAGATTGCCATCTTCGACGCCGGCTTTCCGGGGGCCGACCGCATTACGGCGCTGCAAGCCGTGCAAACCCAAAACCGGGTGGCCAGCACCCGCAACTTCGTGGATGGGGGTAGGAGCGTGTACTTGCGCAACAGCCACGGCACCAACTGCCTCTCTACCATCGGGGCCGAGCTGCCGGGCTACTTCGTGGGCACGGCGCCGCACGCCACGTTTCACCTTTGCATTACGGAGGACGTGAACAGCGAGTCGCCGATGGAGGAAGCCAACTGGCTGGCCGCCGCCGAGTACGCCGACTCGGTGGGCGTGGACGTGATTAGCTCTTCGCTGGGCTACAATACCTTCGACTACGCGCCGCTCTCGCACACCTACGCCGACCTCACCGGGCGCACCACCATTGCCAGCCGCGCCGCGCTGGGCGCCGCCCGGGCGGGCATTGTGGTGGTGAACTCGGCCGGCAACGACGGCGGCAATGCCTGGCACTACATTGGCGTGCCCGCCGATGCCGACAGCATTATCTCGGTGGGCGCCGTCGATTCGCTGCGCAACCACGCCGGCTTCAGCTCCTACGGGCCCACCGCCGACGGCCGCCTCAAGCCCACGCTCTCCACGATGGGGGTAGCCTCGGCCGTGCTCAACGCCGCCGGCACCGCCGTACGCGGCAACGGCACCTCCTACGCCTGCCCCGAGCTGGCGGGCCTGGTGGCCGGCTTCTGGCAGGCTAACCCCACGCTCACGGCCCAGCAAGTGATTGCCGCCCTCGAAAAAGGCGCCTCGCAGGCCCAGAGCCCCGACAATACGCTGGGCTTCGGTATTCCCAACTTTGCCACGGCCTACAACCTGCTGCACCCCGCCACGCCGCTGGCCACCACCGGCGTGGCGGGCGAAAGCCCGCTGGCCGTGTTTCCCAATCCTAGCCACCTCGACGAGCTGATGCTGGCCGTGCCGCCCAGCCTGCGCGGCCAGGTGCTGCGCGTGCGCCTGCTCGACGTGCGCGGCGCCGTGCTCAGCGAGCAGCAGCTGCCGGCCAGCCCCGCCGCCACGGTGGCCCTGCGCCTGCCTGCCCGCCGCCTGGCGCCGGGGGCCTACCAGTGCGTGGTGCAGCCCGTAGCGGGGGGCAAGGCCCAAACGGTGCGCTTTGTGCGCCAATAGGGGATAGGTAGCAGGGTTTTGGATGTTTTCAGCTGCTAATAAATTTAGGTTTATTTGCCTAATATAATTGGCTATTTGCAAACCCATCCGTATCTTTAAGCTGTCAATCAGACACTCTTTTTTATGTTACAGATGATGACCAGCAAGCGCATCGGGCGCCGGCAATTTCACTTCACGGTGCAAGGCAGCAACCTCCACGAAACGGTGGCTGAGTACGACCGCCTGAGCTTTCCCGACGTGGCCGCCTGCGGCCTGTGCGGCTCCGATAACCTCGACCTGACCAGCCGCGTGGCCCAGGGCAAGTACAAGTACACCTCCATAAAGTGTCTCTCGTGCCGGGGTGACCTCACGTTTGGCAAAAACAAGGACGACGACCAGAGCTACTTTCTGCGCCGCAAGGAAACCGGCGAGCTCGACTGGCGTCCCTTCGAGAAAAAAGCGGAATAGCGCCGCTGTGCTGGCCCCGGCAACCGGCGCCGCACCTCTCCTCCGACTACGCTAGCCTTGCCCCGCCTACCGGGGGTAGGGCAACTACTGGCCCCGGCAGAGCACCCTCGCGCGGAATACCGCCGGGCCGCTCTGCCGGGGTTTTTGGGTACTAATTGGTTAAGTGCCCAGGCCTACAGGCGCTGGTTGCTCGCTTAACCTATTGCGCACTCCTGCTACACTCGGCCGCAGCTCACACGAAACTTCCCGGCGGCAACGTTGGAAAAGGCAGCGGCGGCGGCTGCCCGGCTGCGTACTTTTGCCTACCATGAGCACCAAGTCTAAATTACCCGTTTCTTCCTACGCCAACAACAATCCTGGCCGCCGCGAGCCCTTGCTGGCGCCCTCGCTGCTAGCCAGCGACCTGGCCAACATCCAGGCCACCGCCGAAACCCTGGCCACGGCCGAGGCCGACTGGCTGCACTTCGACGTGATGGACGGCCGGTTTGTGCCTAATATTTCCTTCGGCCTGCCCATTTTAGAGGCCCTGCACCCGCACGCCCGGCAGCCCATCGACGTGCACCTGATGATAGAGCAGCCCGAAAACTACCTGGCCGCTTTCCGGGCGGCGGGGGCCACCAATATTACGGTGCACTACGAAGCCTGCCGCCACCTGCACCGCGTGGTGGAGCAAATTCGGGGGCTGGGCTGCACGGCCGGCGTGGCCCTCAACCCGGCTACCCCCGTGAGTTTGCTGCAAGACATTGCGAGTGAGCTCGATGTGGTGCTCATTATGTCGGTAAACCCCGGTTTCGGCGGGCAGGCCTTTATTCCGCACACCCTGCAAAAAGTGGCCGCTCTTAAAGAGCTGCTGCTCGACACCGGCTCGGCCGCCCTCATCGAAGTTGATGGCGGCGTGAGCCAAGCCAACGCCGGCCCGCTGGTAGAAGCCGGCGCCGACGTGCTGGTGGCCGGCAGCTTCGTGTTTAAGTCGCCTGGCGGGCCAGTGGCCACGCTGGCGGGCCTACGCAAGCACCTGCGCCAGTTAGCCAACTAATTTATCGGTCGGCTCCCACATTTTTCTGTTTGCTTGCGCTTGAAGCACGTACCGCTACTCCTTCTTTTGGGCCTGCTGCCCGCTACGCTGCCCGCGGTGGCGCAACAGGCTCCGGCGGCGCCTACCCCCCCGCTCCTGACAACCTTAAGCGGCACCGTGCGCGATGCCCAGGGCCAGCCCCTAGAGCTGGTAGTGGTCAGCCTGGAGGGCCAGCCGGGCGGGGCCACCACGGCGGCCGACGGCAGCTTTACCCTGCGCCTGACGCTGCCGGTGGGGGGTAGCAAACCGTTGGTGCTGGTGGCGCGCCGCCTCGGCTACCTGCCGCAGCGCCAATTGCTGCGCCTGCCCGCCGACGCCCAGCGCCCGCTTAGCCTGGCGCTGCAAACCGATACCAAAGCCCTGGGCGGCGTGACGGTGCGCGCCCGCGCCGAGCAGGCCGACCAGCGCGAGCAGGCCAGCCTCATTCAGCTCGACCCGCGCACGGCCAAGGTGCTGCCCTCGCCCTTCGGCGATTTCAATGCCATCTTGAAGACGCTGCCGGGGGTAGTGAGCAACAACGAGCTTAGCAGCACCTACAACGTGCGCGGCGGCAACTACGACGAGAATCTGCTCTACGTCAACGGCTTTGAGGTGTACCGGCCCTTTTTGGTGACGCAGGCGCAGCAGGAGGGCCTGAGCTTCATCAACCCCGATTTGGTGCAGAAAGTCGATTTTAGCACCGGCGGCTGGCAGCCCAAGTACGGCGACAAACTTTCGTCGGTGCTCGATATTCAGTATAAGGAGCCGACGCAGTTTGCCGCGTCGGCTACGGCGAGCCTGGTGGGCGGCGCGGCCCACGCCGAAGCCCGCTCGCAGGACGGGCGTATCAGCTACTTAGCTGGCGTGCGCTATAAGAATGCGCAGTACGTATTCAACTCTCTCAAGCAAAACCAGGGCAACTACAACCCCACGTTCTACGATGGCCAGGCCTACGTAAATATCGGCCTGGGCAAGCGGGGCGGCGATTTGCAAAAAACCAGCCTGGGCCTTCTGGGCGTGGTGGCGCACAACGACTACCGCTTTGTACCGGTGAGCGGGCAGGTCACGTTTTCGACCAATACCAACCAGTATTCGCGCGTCAACATCTACTACGATGGCCGCGAGCGGATGCAGTACGACACCTACCAGGGCGGGCTAAGCTTGAAGCACAATTTCTCGCCCGGCCTGCAAGTCGAGCTGCTGGGCTCGGCGCTGATTACCCGCGAATTTGAGTTTCGGGACGTGGAGGCCGCCTACACCTTCGCCGACGTCAACACCGACCCCACCAGCCTCGATTTTAACCAGACAGTGCGCGAGCGCAGCGTGGGTTCGGCCTTCAACCACGCCCGCAACGACCTTACGGCCAAAGTTTTCACGGCTGAGCTGCGCGGCCGCTGGAACCCTGGCGGCGACCCCACCGGCCCGCACACCCTCCGCTGGGGCCTGAAAACGGGTCACGAAAGCATCCACGACCAACTCGACGAGTACAGCTTTGCCGATTCGGCTGATTACGTGCCCGATGCCCGCCGCACCCGCCTCGCCGCCGACCTCAGCCTCGAAAGCCAGCGCACCCAGGGCTACGTGCAGCACACCTGGCAAATCGACTCGCTCAAAACGCTCACCTACGGCGTGCGCGGGCACTATTGGTCGGTGAACCAGCAATGGGTCATTAGCCCGCGGGCGCAGTTTGCGGCCCGCAGCCGGCGCCACCCCGAGCGCGTGTGGAAGGTGGCGGCCGGCCTCTACGCCCAGCCGCCGTTTTACCGCGAACTGCGCGACATGCAGGGCCAGCTCAACCCCGAGCTGCGGGCCCAGAAGTCGCTGCACCTGGTGGTGGGCCGTGAAATCCAAGTGCAGCTCATGAACCGGCCGTTTCGCCTCAACACCGAAGCCTATTATAAGTACCTGACCGACGTAGTGCCTTACGAAGTCGACAACGTGCGCCTGCGCTATTACGCCAAAAACAACGCCCGGGCCTACGCCGCAGGCTTTGAAACCCGGCTCAGCGGCGAGTTTGTGAAGGGGGTAGAGTCGTGGCTGAGTTTGGGCCTGCTCACTACCCAAGAGAAAATCGCGGGCGATTCCATCACCATCTACGACGCCCAGGGCGTCAAGACGGGCCGGCAAGAGCTCGGCTACATCCGCCGGCCCCAGGACCAGCGCCTGACGGCCAGCATTTTCTTTCAGGACCATCTGCCCGACAACCCCTCGGTACGCGGCTACGTGAACCTGGTGTACGGCACCGGCTTGCCCTTTAGCCCGCCCGGCCTACCCCAGTACCGCGGCGCCGGGGCCCTTACCCGGGCTTACCAGCGGGTGGATATCGGCTTTTCGAAAGTGGTGAGTTTGCGCGCGGCTGGCCCCAAGCCCCATCAATATTCGCTCGAAAGCCTGTGGCTGAGCTTGGAAATCCTCAATATTCTGGGGGCAAACAACGTGGCTGGCTACAGCTACTTGCAGGATGTGAGCGGCCGCACCTACGCCGTGCCGAGCTACCTCTCGCAGCGCGTGCTGAACCTGCGGGCCATCGCGCGGTTCTGATGCGGTAGGGGGCTACCTGGCGAATTTCGGGCTGCCTGCCGCCCTTTCTGCTAACCGCTACGCCGGCTCGGCGCCGGCGTCAGCCCGCCCGCCGGTAAGAACTACGCTTATGAACCGCCTGTTGCTGCTACCCGGCTACCTTGAAGACAGCACCATTTTTGACACGCTGCGGCCGCACCTGCCGCCCGCGGCCGAGGTGCTGGCCCTGGAACTGGAGCCGGAGTTTGCCCAGTGGCGCCCCGCTGGGCCGGCCAACGTAGTCACCTTTGCCCGGCACTTGGTGCAGCGCTACGGCATCGGGCCCACCGATGTGCTCATCGGCCACTCGATGGGCGGCTGGATTACGGCCCACCTGCGAGCGCAAACCGGGGCCGCCGCCATTTTACTGAGTTCCTTCACCGACCAGCGCAAGATTGTGGCCACCGCCCGCCACCCGCTGCTGCTGGCCTTCTACGCGTGGTCGGGGGTCGGGGGCAGCCGCTGGCTGCGGCAGCGCGCCAAGCGCCGCTACCAGTTCGACGAGTCGCGCGAGCTTTACGCCCGGCTGGCCGATAGTATGGCGCGCTACCCCCGCCGCTACGTGCACCGGCAGCTGCAAGTGCTGTTTGCGCCGGTGCCGCCGCTGGCCCTACCCCCCAATCTACGCGTGCATGCCCGGCGCGACAACGTGATTCTGCCGCCCGACGAGGCATTTGTCGAAATCCCGGGCGACCACTTTGCCCACTACTACCACCCGCAGCGGGTGGCCGCCGCCATTGGCCAGCTCGGGCTAGGGGGGTAGGGCCCGCGGCGCGGGCGGGCCGGGCGCCCCCCGCTGGGCAACCCCCGGCGGCGACCGCCCGTAGGGAGCGGGGCCGCCCGTAGGGAGCGGGGCCGCCCGTAGGGAGCGGGGCCGCCCGCTCACCGCTCCCCAGGGGGGTAGGGGCCACCCGCGGCCAAAGGGCTTTTTCTCAACTTCTGCTTTTTTATTCGGCCCGTCGGCCTACCTTTGCCCCACGATGACCACCGCCCGCTGCTTTTCACCCGCTACCAGCCCCGTGCTGCCCGCCCCTGCTTCGGGCTGGGCTGCGGCCGGGCGGGCCGGGCAGCCGGTTGGGGCCGCGCCCCAGCACCATCACCACCATCTCTAGGAGACCGGGCAACCGGGCTGGCCGCTACCGCGTAGCCCTGGGTCAGCCGCTCGCGTCTCCACCACCGCACCTGGGTTGCGCCGGGGAGTCTTTTCTTCGTTCGGGTTTTTACAAGGCGTTTCGGGTTGGCCCCGTGCCACGGGTACGCCTTCTGTTCCGCTAGTTGCTCTTTTGTCAGCGGCTGGCTTCTTTCACCACCATGCTTCGTTTAGCCATCCAAAAGTCCGGCCGCCTGTCGGACGACTCGCTGCAACTCATCCGGGAGTGCGGCATTAGCTTCGTTTCTTCTTCGTATAAACTCAAAGTCGAGGCCAGCAATTTCCCGCTTGAAATCCTGTACCTGCGCGACGACGATATTCCCGGCTACGTGCAGGATGGAGTGGCCGACCTCGGCATCGTGGGGCAGAATGTGCTGGTAGAAGCCGGCTGCGCCGCCCTTGAAGTCGAAGCCCTGGGCTTCAGCAAGTGCCGCCTGAGTTTGGCCGTGCCCCGCGGCGCCGAGTACAACTCGGTGGCCGATTTGCAGGGCAAAAGCATTGCCACGTCCTACCCCAAGCTGCTCGGCGACTACCTGGCGGGCGAGGGCGTGCAGGCTAACTTGCACACCATCAGCGGCTCGGTGGAAATTGCGCCCAGTATTGGGCTGGCCGAGGCCATCTGCGACATCGTGAGCAGCGGCTCGACGCTGCTCGGCAATGGCCTGCGGGAAGTCGAAACCATTTTCCGCTCCGAGGCCGTGCTCATCGCCGCGCCTACCCTGAGCCCCGACAAACAGGAACTACTCGACCAGCTACGCTTCCGGATGCAGGCCGTGCGCCGCGCCCAGCGCTCGAAGTACATCGTGCTCAACGCCCCCACCTCGGCCCTGGCCGCCGTAAAGGCGTTGCTGCCCGGCATCAAGTCGCCCACCGTCACGCCCTTGGCCGAAGAAGGCTGGGTGTCGGTGCAGTCGGTGGTAGAAGAAGATAAGTTTTGGCACATCGCTGGCGAGCTGCAAGCCATTGGGGCCGAAGGCATTCTGGTGCTGCCCATCGAAAAGCGCGTGGGTTAGGTAAGGAGATTAAGTAGAAAATGAACGTCCTGCTGCGTTGGCCGCGGCGGCTGGCAGGGGGTAGTAGCGTAAGTGTTCAACCACCTTGGCTGCGGCTACCCGCGAGTTGCTTCGGCCAGCTCAGCAGGACAAACGATGTTGCTATGCAGATTTTCCGCCATCCCGACCCGGCCCAGTGGGCAGCGCTCCAGCAGCGCCCACTGCCCGACAGCAATGCCGCCGTGCTCGCCCGCGCCGGCGAAATTTTCGACGAGGTAGCCCGGCGCGGCGACGAGGCCCTGCGCCAGTACGCCGCCGAACTCGACGGCGTGCCCACCCTGTCCGACCTGCTGGTGAGCCCCGCCGAACTAGCCGCGGGCGCTGCCCAGGTGCCGCCCGCGCTGCAAGCTGCCATCCGGCAGGCGCGCCACAACATCGAAGCCTTTCACGCCGCCCAGCGCCCCGCCGAAGTTGAGGCGGTGGTCGAAACCATGCC
This sequence comes from Hymenobacter ginkgonis, assembly GCF_009755225.1. Classification (GTDB taxonomy): domain Bacteria; phylum Bacteroidota; class Bacteroidia; order Cytophagales; family Hymenobacteraceae; genus Hymenobacter; species Hymenobacter ginkgonis. Next base: position 1,291,808 of record NZ_WQKZ01000001.1, on the reverse strand, counting down.
CGGTGTGCGCTGCTGGCGCCGCAGCGTGGCCGTGCCGCGGGTGGGCCTCTACATTCCCGGGGGGTCGGCGCCGTTGTTCAGTACCTTATTAATGCTGGGCGTGCCGGCCCGGCTGGCGGGCTGCCGCCAAATCGTGCTCTGCACGCCGCCCAGCCGCGGCACCGGGCACATTGCGCCGGCCATTTTGTTTGCCGCCCACGAGCTGGGCCTGACGACCATTGTCAAAGCGGGGGGCGCGCAGGCCGTGGCCGCCCTCACGGTGGGCACCGCTACGGTACCCGCCGTGGACAAGATTTTTGGCCCCGGCAACCGCTACGTGACCGCCGCCAAGCAGTTGGCCGCCCAGCGGGGGGTAGCGATTGATATGCCGGCCGGCCCTTCCGAAGTGCTCGTCATCGCCGATGCCAGTGCCAACCCGGTGTTCGTGGCGGCCGATTTATTGTCACAGGCCGAGCACGGCCCCGATTCACAAGTCGTTTTGCTCACCGATTCCGAGGCCATCCTTACCCAAGTGGTGGCCGAGCTGGCGCGCCAATTGCCGCTGCTGCCCCGCGCCGAAATTGCCCGGCAGGCCTTGGTCGAAAGCCGCGCCGTGTTGCTGCCCGATGGAGCGGCGATGCTGGAATTCAGTAATCAGTACGCCCCCGAGCACCTCATCCTGGCTGTGGCAACGCCCGAAGACCTGGCCGCCGGCATTATCAACGCGGGCTCGGTGTTCATGGGCCATTTCACGCCGGAAGCCGTGGGCGACTACGCTTCGGGCACCAACCACACGCTGCCCACCGGCGGCTACGCGCGGGCCTACAGCGGCGTGTCGCTCGATTCGTTTTATAAAAAAATCACCTTCCAGCAACTGGCGCCCGCCGGCCTGGCCGCCCTGGCCCCCGTGGTCGAAACTATGGCCGAGGCCGAGGGCTTGCGGGCCCACGCCCAGGCCGTGGCCGTGCGGCGGCTGGCCCTGGCCCAGCAGTAGGGGGGTAGGCTTAGTAATGCTTTCGCTATGTTTGAGTTAGAAACCCTGATTCGGCCCAATATCCGGGCTATGAAACCGTACTCGTCGGCCCGTGATGAATTCACGGGCGAGGCCCAGGTGATGCTCGACGCCAACGAGAACAGCCTGGGCAGCGCGGGGCCCACGCAGTTCAATCGCTACCCCGACCCTTTGCAGCGCGCCGTGAAGGCCGAACTGGCCGAGTTGAAGGGGGTAGAGCCGGCGCAGATTTTCTTGGGCAACGGCTCCGATGAAGCCATCGACCTGCTGGTGCGCCTCACCTGCACGCCCGGCGGCGCCGATAGCATTTTGCTGCTACCCCCCACCTACGGCATGTACGAGGTAGCGGCCAACCTCAACGACGTGCGCCTCGAGCGCCTGCCGCTGACGGCCGATTTTCAGCTTTCGCCCGACATCGTGGCCGGCGTGCTAGCTTCCCCGGCGAAGCTGGTGTTTCTCTGCTCGCCCAATAACCCCACCGGTAATTTGCTGCACGCCGCGGCCATTGCGGAAATCCTGCGCGGTTTTCGCGGCCTGGTGGTGGTGGACGAAGCCTACGCCGACTTCGCTGCTACCCCCAGTTGGACGACTCGGCTCGCCGAATTTCCCAACCTAGTGGTGCTGCAAACCTTTTCCAAGGCCTGGGGCCTGGCAGGCCTGCGACTGGGCATGGCCTTCGCCGCGCCGGAAATCATCGGCTACCTCAATAAAATTAAGCCGCCCTACAATATCTCGGAGGCTACCCAGCAGCATGCGTTGGCGGCGCTGGCGGCGGCCCCTCACTTTGAAGAACTGCGCCAGCAGCTATTGGCCGGCCGTACGTGGCTAGCCGAGCGCCTGCCCGCGCTGCCTATCGTGGCCGAGGTATTTCCCTCGGATGCCAACTTCCTGCTGGTGCGCTTTCGCCCCGATGCCACGGCCGTGTATGACTACTTGCTGCGCCAGGGCATCGTGGTGCGCAACCGTACTACCCAGCCTGGCTGCGCGGGCACGCTGCGACTCACCGTCGGCTCGGCCGCCGAGAATGAAACGTTGCTGGCGGCGCTGCGCGCGTTTCCGGCGTAAGTTTCCCGTTTGACTGCTCCATTTGCTAATTCTTCGTTTGTGAAAAAGGTATTGTTCATTGACCGCGACGGCACCATCCTTATCGAGCCGCCGACCGACTTCCAGATTGATGCCTGGGATAAATTTGACTTCGTGCCCGGCGCTATTACGGCGCTGGCCCAGCTAGCCCGCGACGGCGAGTACGAGTTGGTGCTCGTCACCAACCAGGATGGCTTGGGCACTGCCAGCTACCCCGAGGATACCTTCTGGCCCTACCAACAAAAGATGCTCGACATACTGGCAGGGGAGGGGGTAGCGTTCGCCGACATTCTCATTGACCGCAGCTTTGCCCACGCGCCGGCGCCCACGCGCAAGCCGGGTACAGCTATGCTCACGCGCTACCTCGACCCAGCCAATGGCTACGACCTGGCGCACTCCTATGTCATCGGGGACCGTAGCACCGACGTAGAGATGGCGCACAACCTGGGCAGTCGCTCCATCTTGCTGCACGCGGAGGCCGACGAGCGCGCTACCCTGAGCACCACGAGCTGGGCGGCGGTGTATGAGCACCTGCGCCGGCCGCCGCGCCGGGCCCACGTGATGCGTAATACCAACGAGACGCGCATCGAAGTGATTCTCAACCTCGATGGCACCGGCCATACGGACTGCCAAACGGGGCTCGGTTTCTTTGACCATATGTTAGACCAATTGGGTAAGCACAGTGGTTGTGACCTGCACGTGCGGACCCACGGCGATTTGCATATTGATGAGCACCACACCGTGGAAGACACGGCCATCGCCCTTGGCGCCGCCTACCACGAGGCGCTTGGGGATAAGCGCGGCGTGAACCGCTACGGCTTCCTGCTCCCCATGGACGATGCGCTGGCCCAGGCGGCCATCGACTTTTCAGGCCGGCCGTGGCTGGTTTGGGCTGCCGACTTCCGCCGCGAGCGGATAGGTGATGTACCGACCGAGCTGTTTTACCATTTCTTCAAAAGCTTCTCCGATGCGGCGCGCTGCAACCTCAATATTAAGTGTGAGGGCGACAACGAGCACCACAAAATAGAAGCCATCTTCAAGGCCGTTGCCAAGTCTATTAAAATGGCGCTGGTGCGCGACCCCGCGGGGCAGCATGTGATTCCGAGCACGAAAGGAATTTTGTAACCCGCATAAATCATTTGGATAAATCTAGCAAAAATTAATTTTTACCAAATGTTTTAACATGAACATTGCTGTTATTGATTACCAGGGCGGCAACGTGCAGTCCGTGCTGTTTGCGCTTGAGCGGCTGGGCGTAACTACGGCCACGCTAACGTCGGACCCGGACGTTATTCGCCAGGCGGACCGTGTGTTGTTTCCGGGCGAGGGCGAGGCTAGCTCGGCCATGCGTTCCCTGCGCGCCGCTGGCCTCGACCAGTTGTTGCCTACGCTGACGCAGCCCTTCCTGGGTATCTGCTTGGGGATGCAGCTACTGGGCCGCCACAGCGACGAAGGTCCCGCTGGTGGCACGCCGTTATTAGGCATGCTCCCCTTCGACGTAGTGCGCTTTACGCCCCCTGATGCGAGCCACAAGGTGCCGCACATGGGTTGGAATAACCTTCACGACTTGCACACGCCGCTCTTTGCGGGGCTAGTGGGAGGGTCTGCGGCTCAGCCGGCTGTCCTACCCCCCCGTGCCGCAGAACCCGCCGACTACGTGTACTTTGTGCATAGCTACCACGCACCAGTTGGCGAATACACCATTGCCCAGGCCAGCTATCCGGCCGGGGTGCCCTTCAGTGCTGGGGTGCGCCATCGCAACTTCTACGGCGTGCAATTCCACGTGGAGAAAAGCGGGCCGGTAGGGGAATTGATTCTCCGTAATTTTTTGACGGGTGACCTCACGTAATTAGTATTTACTCAAATGGTGTAAGTGCGGGCTCCCACTTGTCTACACTCACATTTAACAAATGGATATAATTCCTGCTATTGACCTTATCGCTGGTTCGTGCGTACGCCTGACGGGCGGCGACTTTGCCCGCCAGACGACCTATGCCGCCGACCCCCTGGCCCAAGCGCAGTACTTCGAGCAGCTGGGGGCTAAGCGCCTGCACTTGGTTGACCTAGATGGGGCGCGGGCCCGGGAGCCGCGCCAACTGTCGGTACTCGAGCGCATTGCCCGGCATACCGGCTTACACATTGATTTTGGCGGGGGCATTCAAACGACGGGGGCGGCCGAGCAAGCGTTTGCGGCCGGGGCGGCACAGCTGACGGCGGGTAGTATTGCGGCCCGTGAGCCCGCCTTGGTAGGGGAGTGGCTGGCGCGCTTTGGGGCCGAACGCATTATTATCGGGGCCGATTTTAAGGGCGACTACATCGCCGTGAGTGCCTGGACCGAGCAGAGCAGCCAGCGCCTACCCGAGTTCATTGCCGCCTACCTAGCGGCGGGCGCTACTACCTTCATCTGCACCGATGTGAGCCGTGATGGCCAGCTCCAAGGCCCCGCCACCGATACCTACACCGCATTGCGGCGGCAGTTCCCAGCGGCGCAGTTCGTGGCCAGTGGCGGCGTCACGACGGTGGCCGATGTGGCAGAGATGCGGGAGGTAGGCATGGCGGGGGCCATTATCGGCAAGGCTATTTACGAGGGCACTCTTACGGAGGCTGACCTGCGGAGCGAGTGGCAGCGTTAGGCGGGCCCATGTCTTAGTTCTTGCTCATTCCAACCGGTTGAGGAAGTTTAAATTCGTTAATACCCTACCCACTAGTTTATGCTCACCAAACGCCTCATTGCCTGCCTCGACGTGCAGAATGGTCGCACCGTCAAGGGTACCAACTTTGTGAACTTGCGCGACGCCGGCGACCCGGTGGCCCTGGCTGCCCGCTATGCCCAAGAGGGCATTGACGAGTTGGTCCTGCTCGACATCACGGCTACGGTGGAGAAGCGCCGTACCCTTCTCGAGTTGGTGCGCCACGTGGCTCGCGAGGTCAATATTCCCTTCACGGTGGGCGGCGGGATTGGCGCGGTGGCCGACGTGGAAGCGCTCCTGCTCAATGGTGCCGACAAGGTGAGTCTTAATTCGTCGGTGCTGCGCGAACCCGGCTTGATTGATGAGTTAGCCCGGCGCTTCGGCAGCCAGTGCATTGTGGTGGCCGTCGATGCCCGCCAAACCAACGAAGCGGCCGCTACCCCCACCGAGGAGGCCTGGGAAGTATTTACCCACGGCGGCCGCCACCCCGCTGGCCGCGAGGCCGTGGCCTGGTGCCGCGAAGCTGCCGCGCGCGGCGCCGGCGAAATTCTGCTGACCTCCATGAGCCACGACGGCACCCGGGATGGGTACGCCTTGTGCCTCACGCGGGGGGTAGCGGCGGCGGTGGGCGTGCCGGTTATTGCCTCGGGTGGGGCAGGGGCCGCCCCGCATTTTCGCGATATTCTGTTGCCTGGCGGGGCCGATGCGGCGCTTGCCGCCAGCGTCTTTCACTTTGGCGACCTCTCAGTGGCTGGGCTCAAAAACTACTTGCTGGCCGAGGGGGTTGCGATGCGGCCAGTGGGGTAGGAGGGGCGCACCTAGTGCAGGGGCCCCTACTTACCTTACCAGTTGCCGTTGCTGGCCTGGCTCGCTCCAGCCGCTTTCTTCACGCCGCGTTTGCGGCCGCACTTAAATCCGCAGCGCTGGCCGCTGCGTCAACTTATGGAGTTAGACTTTCAAAAAATGCCCGACCAGCTTATCCCCGCCATCGTGCAGGATGCCGATACTGGGCAGGTCCTGATGCTGGGGTATTTCAATACCGAAGCCTGGCAGCAAACGCAGGCTCAGGGACGGGTCACCTTTTATTCCCGTTCCAAAAATCGCCTCTGGACCAAGGGCGAGACTAGCGGCAATTACCTGCAGGTAGTAAGCTTGCATGCCGACTGCGACCAAGACGCCGTGTTGGTGCGGGCTCGCCCCGACGGCCCCACCTGCCACCGCGGCACCACCAGCTGCTTCGAGAGCGAGGTGCCCCAAGAGATAGGTGCCTCCCTCAGTGGCCACCCCGGGCCGGTGCCGGTGGGGGTAGGGATGCCCGCCCCGGCTGTAGGCTTGTTGGTGGAGTTAGACCGTCTTATCGAGCGGCGGCGCCTGCATCCAGCCGAAGAGCCAGGTTCCTACACCGTGCGCTTGTTCGAGAAAGGCTTGGCGCGTATTGCCCAAAAGGTGGGGGAAGAGGCCGTCGAAACAATTATTGATGCCATGGCTGGTAACCGGGCTGGCGTGGCAGGGGAGGCCGCCGACTTGGTGTACCACCTGTTAGTGTTGTTGCGGGCGTCGGGCTCGTCGTTGGACGAAATGTTGGCCGTCCTGCACCAGCGGCACCAGCGTATCGGAGCGGGGCACCGCCGGCCGCTGCCGGAGTAGAGTAGGAGCTAACTAATAATTTCAAAAAGGCCGCCTGCGTTCAAAGCAGGCGGCCTTTTTGAAGGAATTACCTTCAATTTAACATAATTTAAATACAGTCAGATTTTGGTCTGTTAATCAGGAGGTTATTTTTTTAACTGTCGCTCTATCTTGTCAAGCAGCGCGCGGATTAGTGTTAAATCCTCGACGTCCACTACATCTAACTGCGTATTCATACCAGGGCCAGCCAATTGTATACGGAAAAGGGCCGTTGAGGTGGCTACCGAGTCGGCCGCGGGGATTGGGGCTGCTACAGTAGCCGCAGCTGCTGTAGGTAAGTTGCTTGGGTGGGCGCTGTGCCTAGGGGCAGTTGGCGGGGTAGTAGCAGCAGAGGAGGACTCTCCTAAGCCAAATAAATGCGCAATAGCGTCGCTAGTAGCGGCTGGGGCGGGGCGGCTGGGTGGTAGCAGCGTGGGTTGTGCTAAGCGTGTTGTTTGGACGGGCGCGTTGGCGGTAGTTGCTGCAGCGATTGGCTGGGGGGGGTGCTGTGGCTCGGAGGTCACGTCGCTTTCCGCTGAGTCGTCTGAGTCAGCGTCAGGTTCCTCCTGCGCGGGTAATAGGGGTGGAGGAAGCTGACGGAATACATTCGTGGCGGGTGTGGGATTGGCTAGCTCACGGCGAGGCGGTTGCTGCGCGGCCAGTTGGTCGATGTCGGCCACCACATTGTTTTCATCAAGTAAGTTGACCATGTGGGCGCCATCGATGAAGGCTTTGGCGACTCCCTGAGCATTGATTTCTTCTACCCCAAACTCGCGCATGAGTAGTACATCCAGCATAGCTACGGGCAATTCACGTGAGCGAAACTTGCGGCAGAGCTGGGTGAAGAGTGGGGGGGTAAGAAAAGCCTCCCGGTGAAACACTAACTCTTCTTGCTTGTCGTAGGCGTGCTTAATACGCCGAAAAAGGGTGGTGGTGGCTAGCAATTCGCGTTTGCTGGTTAGTAAACCAAATTTTACAGCGGAGCCTACTATTGCTTTAAAAGAGCCACTTACTTTACGGTTAAGCTTTCGAGCGCAGGTCTCCAGGGCACATTTACCGCCCGTATCGTCTACTACTTCAGCTACTTCCCAGGCACCGGTGTAGCTAGTGCGAGGATAATCAATTAGTTTAGGCATTCGGGTAGGTGGCGTGAAAAGGTGGAGAGTATACGAGGATGGGTAATAAAAGTGAGTATAAAACAAATAAAGAGAATATAAACAGAATAAGTACTATAAAGTATAAAAAAGTATAAAATAATTATTTAATTTATGTACTTTTTTATACTTTATAGTACTTATTGCATGTGTTTTACCGTAGCGTATACTTAATACTTTTATACTACCTAATTTTTGTAGCTGTATCTAAGGTCTTACTTTATAGCCTTCCTTTGTCAGAAATCTAGCATCCCTGTTAATGCCCGAAAACTCTCTCCAGTTACGAACTGTTGCCGTGACTCGCTACGTAACACCGCTACGCGAGGGCGGCTCATTACCAGCATTAGTAGAAGCTGATGACGGGTTTTTATATGTTCTCAAATTCCGAGGAGCAGGGCAGGGGGTCAAAGTGCTCATCGCAGAACTGATTGTCGGGGAGTTGGCCCGCATTTTGGGGCTACGGATACCCGAACTTGTATTCTGCACCTTAGACGAAGCTTTTGGGCGCACCGAACCTGATGAAGAAATCCAGGATTTACTACGCGCCAGCACGGGCCTCAATCTGGCACTGCATTACTTGAGCGGCGCCAGCACCTTCGATGCACTGGTTACCCCCGTGGCCCCCGCAGTAGCTTCGCTGATTGTGTGGCTCGATTGCCTGACCCTCAACGTGGACCGCACAGCCCGCAATACTAACTTACTTGTGTGGCATAAAGAATTGTGGCTCATCGACCATGGTGCCGCCCTTTATGTGCACCACACCGGGCCCGACTGGGCGCGTCCCAAGCCGCGGCCGTTTCCCCAGGTGAAGGACCACGTGTTGCTACCAGCCGCCAGCGACTTGGAAGCAGCCGATGCCCTAGGCCACGCACGCCTAACTCCCGCACGCTTGCAAGCCATTATGGACTTGCTACCCGACTCGTGGCTAACGGAAGCCGATGCCCAGCGCTCGCCCAACGACCAACGGGCGGGCTATCGGGACTTTTTAACCCAGCGACTCGCCGAATCCACCATTTTTGTTCAGGAAGCCCAACATGCCCGTGCTGCACGTATTTGAGTACGCCGTGCTACGCGTGGTACCACGCGTAGAGCGCGAAGAGTTTATAAATGCCGGCGTTATTCTGCTGTGCCGGCCCGTGGGATTTCTACAAACCCGCTACGAATTGTCCGAGCTAAAATTGCATGCTCTAGCTGGTGAGCACCTCGCGGTAGCTGAGCTACACGAGCGCCTGCGGGCCTTCGAGCGTATCTGTCAGGGCCGAACTACTGGGGGCTTTATCGGCCAGTTGCCATTGGCCGAGCGGTTCCGCTGGCTTACGGCCCAGCGCAGCACCGTCGTGCAAACGTCGCCCGTGCATCCTGGTCTCTGCCACGACCCCGCTGAAACGCTCAGTCAACTCTTTAGCCAACTCGTGCAGTAAATGTAGTAAATAATGGCGCCGACCGAGCCTAAGCTATTTACCAAATTAATGACGCCTGGCTACTAAAGGGCCACACCACCAACAACTTATATTTGTCTTATAATTTATATTATGTTAAGTTGAATTTCTGATAATCTCCATTCATCTGTTCCACCTACTCACTCCTTACCCCTTACTATGACTATGAGTGAATAAAAAAAGTCCCGGCTAGCAAGCCGGGACTTTTTTGTTGCGATTTGCGGCGAACTTGTGCTGCTTATTTTTTTAATGCTTGCAGACGGTCTTCCATGCGCTTAGAATCGGCGGTGCGACCCAAGCGATAGTACACTTTCTGCAAGGCGCTCAGGCTACCCGCGTCATTAGGCTGCACTTCCAATGCCTTCTCGAAGTACGGCACCGAGGCTTCGAAATATTTCTTACCCTGCGCTTCCAACGGACGACCTTTCAACTGGTAGGTTTTCAGGTCAAGCTTACTGGCTTTCGTGTAGTACGTAGCGGCCTGGTTGAAATTGTAGATACCCAGGTTGAACTGCGCATCAAAGTTCTTGGGGTCCAGCTCGACGGCCTTTTTAAACGCCTCCACGGCTAGCTCGGGCTGCTTGTTCTGGTCGTATACCGAACCCAACACGCCGTATAAGTTCGAGTTGTTGGGGTCCACTTCAATGGCGTGCTTGATTTTATCAATCGCCTCCTTGCCCCGGCCCGTGCTGATATACATGTTCAGCTCCTGGGTCAGGAAGTTTTTATCATTGGGGTACGCCTTGATGGCTTGCTGCAACACCTGCTGCGTGGCAGCCGCGTCGTTTTGCTGCTGCGCAATGGCCAGCAACCGGTTATACACGGTGGGCGACTTATAGCCCATGCCCAGCAACTGGGTGTAGCTGGCCTTAGCCCCGGCGTAGTCCTGCTTGGCATCGAGCGCATAGGCTCCGTAAAGCACGGCCGTCGTGTCCTGCGGATTAATCTGCGAAGCCAGCTTGTAGCTGCTGATAGCTTTGTCGTAGTCTTTGGCGTTGAAGCTGGCGACCCCGGCGTTGAAGGCTTGGCCGTACAGATTTTTCAGGCGGTCAGGCACTTGCTTACCGAATTCACCGGTGGGCCCATCAAGCTGCAACGCTTTGTTGTACGACTCCACAGCTTTTTGCAGGGGCTCACCGGGCTGCATGTCCTTGGTAAACTTGGTGTAGAGAGCAGCCGTGCTGGGGTCAATGAGCTGGTTATAAATCTCGCCGCGGGTAAACCAGGTTTTGGCTTTGTCCTTGGTTTTATCGTTGTTGATGGCTTCGTTGATGCTTACGAGGGCCTTATCAAGCTGACCCGACTTCTGGCTGAGGATGGCGTTGGTCACGGCCGAATTCTGGGCCAGGGCGGGGGCAGCCAGGCCCAGCGAGGCTACAACGGCAGCCGCAGTAGCCAGTTTCAGAAATGCTTTTTTCATTGGGGGGAAAGAAAAGTGGTTGACGGGACAAAACTACACCCATCCGGCAAACGAATACTATGCCATTTACGGGCAATTGCCCTGCTGGTTTACTACAAGTTCTGGTTAAAATCCTGTGCAGGAAGGCGGGAGCGCAAAAAAGGGGCGGCCCGCTGCGCCGGCCGCCCCTCTCCTATTTTATGCCTAAGGCTACTCCTGGTCGTCAGCTTCGACCGAATCGGGAGCCGATTCGGCCTCGTCCGCTTCCAGTACGGCCGAACCTTCGGGCAAATCCGCAAGCAGGGTATCGGCTTCGATGGCTTCGGCAGCCAGCGTTTCAAGCTGCTCGGCGGCGGCTACCTTGGCTACCGACGATATCTCGTCATTCGCCGCTACTTTAAACAATCGCACCCCCTGCGTAGCCCGGCCAATGGTCCGGAGCTCTCCTAGGCTCAGGCGAATAGTGAGGCCCGAGCGATTGATTATCATCAGGTCGTCGTCGTCGTTCACGTCCTTGATGGCCACCAGCTTCCCGGTTTTCTCGGTCAGCATCATCGCCCGCACGCCCTTACCCCCCCGGTTTGTCACGCGGTACTCGTCGAGGGCCGAGCGCTTGCCGTAGCCGTTCTCGCTCACCACCAGCAGTTCCTGCGTGGGGTCAGCAATGCAAACCATGCCTACTACGCGGTCGCCTTCTTCTTCGCCCAGCGTAATGCCGCGCACCCCGGCCGCCGTGCGGCCCATGGGGCGCACCTTGGTTTCGGAGAAGCGCACGGCCCGGCCCGAGCGCAGCGCCAGCACAACTTCGGAGTTACCCGAGAGCAACTGCACGTCGAGTAGGCGGTCGCCTTCGTTAATCGTGATGGCGTTGATGCCCGCGGCCCGCGGCCGCGAATACGCTTCGAGCGGCGTTTTCTTCACCGTGCCCTGCTCAGTGCAGAACATGAGGAAGGTATTCTCCAGGTAGTCGGGCGAACGCAGGTTGCGCACGTTGAGCACGGCCCGCACCGAATCTTCCTTGGGCTTGTCGATGAGGTTTTGCAGCGGCGTGCCCTTGCTGGTTTTCGCCGATTCGGGTACCTCGTAGGCGCGCAGCCAGAACATACGGCCTTGCTCGGTGAAGATGAGCAAGTACTCGTGGGTGGTGGCCACAAACAGGTGCTCGGTAAAGTCGTCCTGCTTCGAGCCCGCGCCGCGGGCGCCTACCCCCCCCCTGTTCTGGGTGCGGTATTCGTCGAGGCTGGTGCGCTTGATGTAGCCCTCGCGGCTCACGGTGATAACCATGGCCTCGTCGGCAATCATGTCTTCCATCGAGAAGTCGCCGCCCACCTGGTTGATGGTCGTGCGGCGCGCGTCGCCGTAGCGCTCGCGCATGTCGAGCAGCTCGTTCTTAATGAGCAGGCGCTGCTCCACTTCCGAAGCCAGGATGGTGTTCAGGCGGTCGATGAGGCGCATCAATTCCTCAAACTCGGCGACGAGCTTGTCGCGCTCCAGGCCGGTGAGGCGCTGCAAGCGCATGTCCAGGATGGCGCGCGCCTGCACTTCGCTCAACTTAAAGCGCTCGATGAGGCCGCCGCGGGCCACCTCAGGGTCACGCGAGTCGCGGATGAGCTTGATGACTTCGTCTAGGTGGTCGAGCGCAATGAGCAAGCCCTCCAGGATGTGGGCCCGCTTCTGGGCTTCGGCGAGCTCGTAGCGGGTGCGGCGCACAATCACTTCTTCGCGGTGCTCCACGAAGTACACGATGAGGTCGCGCAGGTTGAGCGTCATCGGGCGGCCCTTTACCAGGGCCACGTTGTTGACGCCGAACGACGATTGCAGTTGCGTGTACTTAAACAGGTTGTTGAGCACTACCGTGTTCAGGGCGTCGCGCTTCAGCTCGTACACCACGCGCATGCCGTCGCGGTCGCTTTCGTCGCGCAGGGCCGCAATGCCCTCAATGCGTTTGTCGTTGATGAGGGCGGCAGTTTTCTCAATCATCGAGGCCTTGTTCACCTGGTAGGGAATCTCGGTCACGATAATCTGCTCCTTGCCGTTGGGCAGGGTTTCGAAGTGCGTTTTGGCCCGCATCACGATGCGACCGCGGCCAGTTTCGAAGGCTTGCTTCACGCCCTCGTAGCCGTAGATGATGCCGCCCGTGGGGAAGTCGGGCGCCGTGATGTGCTCCATCAACTCCGGAATGGTGATGTCGGCGTTGTCGAGGTACGCCACAATGCCGTTCACCACTTCCGTCAGGTTGTGGGGCGCCATGTTGGTGGCCATGCCCACGGCAATGCCGCTGGTACCGTTCACGAGTAGGTTCGGGAACTTGGCGGGCAGTACGCTGGGCTCCTCCAACGAATCGTCGAAGTTGGGCTGGAAGTCTACCGTGTCCTTATCCAAGTCGCCGAGCAGCTCGTCCGACAAGCGCTTGAGGCGCGCCTCGGTGTAGCGCATGGCAGCTGGCGAGTCGCCGTCGATAGAGCCAAAGTTACCCTGGCCGTCCACGAGGGGGTAGCGCAGGCTCCAGTCCTGGGCCATGCGCACCATGGTGTCATACACCGAGCTGTCGCCGTGCGGGTGGTACTTACCCAGCACCTCGCCCACGATACGGGCTGATTTCTTGTGGCTTTTAGTGTACGAGACGCCGAGCTCGCTCATGCCGTAGAGCACGCGCCGGTGCACGGGCTTGAGGCCGTCGCGCACGTCGGGCAGGGCCCGCGAGATGATAACCGACATCGAATAGTCGATGTAGGCCCCGCGCATCTCGTCTTCGATGTTAATCGGAATGATTTTTTCGCCTTCGGCCATTCTGGGAGTTAGCTGGTGGCGGCCCAGCAGTAGCCGGCCGCCCTTGTTCAACGAAAGGCAGCGGCTTCGAGAACCGGCCGCCCTAGGCAGGAAGCCGGCGCACTAAGCCGCTGCTTAATACGTGCGCAAGTTACGGCAAAAAACCCGTTTTTCCTAGCGTTTACGGGACTTTGTACCCTGCCTCGCCCTACCCCCGACGCAGGGCCTTGCCCCTGCCCTACCCCCGTCAAAAAGCGTAATTCGGGCAAAGCCGCTTACGGCCGCGCTTACTTAAGCGACTTACTTTGGTCTTTCTCGTGGCGCTTGCCGTCGCCCTCGCGCTTCACCTTGTACTTCTCGCCAATGGCGGGGTACTGCATCTTCCAAATGGGCCGGGCGCGGTACTTGGCGCCGTTGTGGTAGTGCGCTTTACGGATGTGGCACGAGTCGATGGGACAGGTGCGGCAACTGCCCAGCGTGAGGCCTGCGAGCAGCACCAGCAGCAGCGCAAGGAGGTGCCGGGCGCGGCCGGCGGAAGTTAAAACACCCATCTTCATGGCGTAAAGGTAGGTTTTTACTCGCTAGGTACTGGTGTAGGGGGTAGTAGTTATGGCCGGCCAACTACTGCGAAGCGGCCGGAATTACTATCCTCTATCACGCCAGTACCTACTTAACACACGTCAACGCTATCCCACTCGCGCAGAAACTGCGCCACAAAGGCTTCCATGAACTGGTGGCGTTCCTGGGCCAGCTGGCGGGCGGCGGGCGTGTGCAGGCGGTCTTTGAGGTGCAGCAGCTTCTCGTAGAAGTGGTTGAGGGTGGGCGCGGTGCTTTGCTGGTAGCTGGCAAAGCTCTCGTGCGACACCGGGGGGGTAGCCGGGTCGTGCATCGGGCGGCCCTTGTGGCCGCCGTAGGCAAAGGCCCTGCCCACCCCAATGGCGCCAATGGCGTCGAGGCGGTCAGCATCCTGCACCACGGCCGCGTCGGGGCTGCTGGCGGGCGTTTCTACCCCTAAGCCCTTGAAACTCACCTCGCGGATAACCTGCTCGACGCGGGCCACTGTGGCTTCGGGCACGTGCTGGCTCAGCAGCCAGGCGCGGGCGGCGCGGGGGCCGGCCTCGTAGTCGCCGCCGTGAAACTTCCAGTCGGCAATGTCGTGGAGCAGCGCGGCCAGCTCCACCACGAGCAGGTCAGTACCAGGCGTTTGGGCGGCCAGCGCGCGCGCTACCTGCCACACCCGCCGAATGTGCGGCCAGTCGTGGCCCGAGCCTTCGGCCTGAAACTTTTCTTCGATAAAAGTGGCCGTGGCGGCAATAAGCTGCTCCATAGGATAACGTCTTTACTTCCGTAGAAACCGCAAATATGGGCCCTGCGGCTCTAGCTTGCGGCCTGAATTCCCCACTGACCTCCCGACGGGCCGCCTGCGACCGGCCCCACCTTATGGAAAAAATTGCCATGCTTGGCGGCGGCTCCTGGGCCACGGCCCTCACCAAACTCCTCTCCGAAAACGGCGCCCGCGTCGATTGGTGGCTCCGCTCGAAGGAGGATGTGCAGCACCTGCTGCGCACCGGCCACAACCCGCGCTACCTCTCGGCGGTGCAGTTCGACCGCAACCTGGTTTACCCGACCACCGACCTCAACGACGCTATTTCGGAGGCCGACTGGCTGGTGCTGGCCGTGCCGGCGGCCTTCGTGCAGCCGGTACTCGACAAGCTGGGCCGCGACGCACTGCGCCACAAAATCGGCGTCGTATCGGCCATCAAGGGCATGATTCCGAGCAAGAACGTGCTCGTAACGGACTACGTGCAGGAGCGCTTCCGCCTCCCCCCCACCAAGCTCGGCGTCATTGCCGGGCCCTGCCACGCCGAGGAAGTAGCCCTCGAAAAACAGAGCTACCTCACCATTGGCTCGCCCGACGTGCCGGGCCTGGCCACGGGCTTCTGCGAGCTGCTGCGCTGCCGTTATGTATCGGCCCACCCCGCGGCCGACCTCGACGGCATTGAGTACTGCGCCGTCATGAAAAACATTATTGCCCTCACGGGCGGCATCGCCCACGGCCTGGGCTACGGCGACAATTTTCTGGCCGTGCTGGTGAGCAACGCGGTGCAGGAAATCCGGCGCTTTTTGCAGGCCATTTCGCCCCAGCCGCGCGACCTCTCGGCCTCGGCCTACCTCGGCGACTTGCTGGTGACGGCCTACTCGCAGTTTTCGCGCAACCGCACCTTTGGCTCTATGGTCGGCCGCGGCTACTCCGTTAAGTCGGCCCAGCTCGAAATGAACATGGTGGCCGAGGGCTACTACGCCGTCAAGAGCATTCACGAACTCAACCGCCGGCTCAAGGTAAATATGCCCATCACCACGGCGGCGTACAATATTTTGTATGAACGCATTGCCCCGGCCGTGGAACTGGAAATTTTGAAAGAGAAGCTGCGGTAACCCCCTCTTGATTTTATTCCTTTACAACCAACCTACACTTTATGGGAGCCTGGGGAAGCCGAAATTTTGAAAATGACTCCGCCTTGGATTTTGTGGGTGCTTTTACTACTACTCCCTCAGTAGAAAACCTGGCAGCAGCGCTAACTACCGTCATTAACTTAGGGGCAGAGGGCGAATATATAGAGGTAGAAGAAGCTAGTGCGGCCTTGGCTGCGGCCGAAATACTAGCGACCGTACTAGGGAAGCCAGCCCCTGACTTTCCCGCTGAGTTACGGCCAGCGTTAGGAGCCATCCACAATGCTGCGGCCTTACAGCAAACAGCGCGCAAAGCGGTCAACCAGGTTTTGAAAGAATCAGAACTGCAAGAGTTATGGGCTGAGGGCGACGACTTTGCAGAATGGCAGACCATTCAGCGCGATTTAGTGGACCGGCTGAAATAACAGCAACTAACTACTGCCCTACCCCGTTATATTTGCAGGGGTTAAAAAAATAAGGGGCCGGGCACTTGGCCCAACCCCTTACCCAACTACCGGAGAATGTAGGTGAGAAGTAGCGCGGCCAAGGCCTTAGCTACGCCACCTGCAAACCCCACCAATGCCGCCGTACCGATGGCATCGAGTAGTTTTTTCGCGTTGTCCCGTTTCATTGGTGATGAAGTGTAGGGTTCTGCAAAACCCCCGCTTCTTGAAACCCCGAGCTGTTAGCGCAGCCGGGGTTTCTCTTTTTCAAGAGCTACCGTAGGCCGGGGGACATACCCAACGCGCGTGCCGGCAAAGGTAGCGGCGGCATCTTTGCGGGGCTATCCCTACCCCCTGCGCTTATGCTCAACTGGCTCCCCCTGGCGCTGCTCACGGCCCTGTGCCTGGCCGGCTACAATTTCTTTATCAAGCTCGCCGCCGAGCACCTGCCCCCCGCCGTGGGCGCCGTGGTGCTGCAACTGGTGGCCGCGGGGCTGGGCGCAGCGTGGCTGCTGCGCCTGCGGCTGCAAGGGCAGCCGGTGGAGGTATCGGCCAAGGGCCTGGGGCTGGCGGCGCTGGCCGGCCTCAGCGTGGGGCTGGCCGAGATTCTGACCTTTGTGGTGTTTAAGCGCGGTGTGCCGGCCGCCGTGGGCACCCCCGTGATTGTGGGCGGCTCGGTGCTGCTGGCGGCGCTCCTGGGGCTGGTGGTGCTGCGCGAGAGCCTCACGCTAGCCCAATTGGGTGGGCTCGGGCTTATTGTGGTGGGGGTCGGCTTGCTGGCGCGGGGCTAAGCAACCCGCCCTGGCCCTACCCCCGCGCTAGCAACTCAGGCGTAGCGGGCGCTGAAGAAACCTAGCTTTTCAAGCTCGGCCCACACGCGGTGGGTGGGCAGGCCCATCACGTTGAAGTAGGAGCCTTCGAGGCGGTCGATGCCCACCAGGCCCAGCCAGTCCTGGGCGCCGTAGGCGCCGGCCTTGTCCAGGGGCTGGTAGTGCTGCACATAATGCGCGATTTCGGCGGGGCTGAGCGGCCGGAAATGCACCGTCGTTTCGTCGGAGAACACGACCGGCGCGCGGCCATCGCCGGGCAGCAGGCACACCCCAGTGTATACCTGGTGGGCGCGGCCCTGCAGGCGGCCCAGCATCTGGCGGGCCTCGGCGGCATCGGCGGGCTTGTTGAGCACATCGTCATCCAGGCACACGATGGTGTCGGCGGTGAGCAGCAGCTCGGTGGGGCCCAGGTCGGGGCGGTAGGCTTCGGCCTTGTGGCGGGCCAAAAACTCGGCCACGGCCGCCCGGCGCAGGCGCGCCGGGAAGCTTTCATCGACCTCGCGCAGCCGGATGTCATAAGCCAGGCCCAGGTCGGTGAGCAGTTGGCGGCGGCGCGGCGAGCCGGAGGCCAGAATTAAGGTAAGGGCAGCCATAGGGTACGGCCGGCTACGCCAGCGGTTGGGGTTCGTGAAAGACCTGATCGAACACCGAAAAGTCGTTTTCCAGGCTAGAAAACAGCAGGCCTGCCAGCGTCTTAGGGTAGAAAAAGGTGGACTTGGCCGGCATCACGGCGCCCGAGTGGCACACGGCCTCGACCTGGGCCATGGTTACCTCGTTGGTAAGAAAGGCGGCGCGGGCCTCGCCCCGGTCCACGCGTTGCAGGCACTCGGCCAGGCCGCGCACGTAGGCCAGCGCCGGGCCGCTGCGCTGGGCCTCGGCCCCGCCCAACTGGAGCGCTTTTTCGAAGGCAAAGTAATGCAGCACCGTCAGGTCGAGGTCCTTGACTTCGGCGGTGGTATCCCAGGCGAGGTCGGCGTGCACTTCGGGGCGCAGGCGCAGCTTGTAGGCCGCCCCGCCGGGCAGGTAGAGCCCAAACGCCCACCGCTTACCGGCAATAATCTCGGGCAAATCCTGGGCTTCGGCCTGCGGCTGCACCGTAAAGTAGGGCGCTAGGCGGGCCAGCAGCTCGGCATCGGGCAGCGACGCGGGCAACTCCAGCAGCAGGCGGTGGGTAGGCAGGATGCGCAAGTCGTCGCTGGCCGCGTTGGTGAGGTACATCAGGTGGTAGTTCCAGGGCTCGCGGCCGGTGCTACCCCCTGGCCCAGCGGCCAGCTCCCGGGCCTGGCGGTAAGCCAGCGAACCCTCGTAGCGGTGGTGGCCATCGGCCAGAATAACCTGGCGCGCCGCCAGCACCGCCTGAAACCGCCGAATAGTGGGCGCGTCCTGAATCACGGCCAGCACGTCGCGCGCGCCCTGGTAGTCTTCCTCCGTGCGGCAAAGCGGGTCTTGGATGGCCTCGTCCATCAGGCGCTCCAGGGCAAACGCCTCGTCGCGGTACAGGCCGTGGGTGGCGCTGGTTTGAAACTGCAATTCGGCCAGCAGCTCGGCGCGGTCGTTGACGGCGGCGGGCAGCGTGTTTTCGTGGCGCAGCACTACCCCCTCCTCCCAGCCATAGGCCCGAATGTGGCACATAAAGCCCTTGCGGCAGCGCTCGCGGCGCGAGCCTGGCAACCGAAAATACTGGTAATACACGTAAATGCCCGGCAGCTCATCCTGGCGCAATACGCCCGCGGCCTGCCACTCGGCCAGGCGCCGGGCGGCCGCCGCGTGGGGGGGTAGGCCGCCCTCGGGACGCGGCACCGAAAGGTGAATGGAGTTGAGCGGCTGCTGGTAGAGCGCCTCGCGCTGGCGCACGCTCACTACGTCGAACAGTGGCGACACCACGTCGTCAATCTGGGTTAGGAGCGCGGGGTTGTAGCGCCAGCCACGCACGGGTTGAATTTCAGCCAAAACAAGAAGCAGTGAGCAAATAATGAAGGAGCCGTACGCAGGTAGTCCGGAGCCCTTGAACGCGCATTTGTTCACGGCCCTGGGCTGACTGCTCACCGCTTTTTTACGGGGCCAAGCGGCTGATTTTCCACGGATTGCTACCTTCCGCTTGGCGCTCGTACACCAGGCGGTCGTGGAGGCGGCTGGGGCGGCCCTGCCAGAATTCAAGGCGGGTAGGGCGCAGCACGTAGCCCCCCCAGTGCGGCGGGCGGGGCAAGGGGTTTTGGCCGGCAAAGCGGGCTTCTACCGCGTGCTCGCGGGCTTCGAGCTCGGCGCGGCTGCCGATGGGCTCGCTCTGGGGCGAGGCCCAGGCGCCCACCTGGCTGCTGCGGGGCCGGCTTTGGAAATACTCGGTCGAGACGCCTTCGGGGGCTTTTTCTACCCAGCCTTCTACCCGCACTTGGCGCTCGAGGCCGGGCCAGAAAAAGTTGAGCGCCGCCAGGGGCTGGCTGGCCAGCTCGTGGCCCTTGCGCGAATCGTAGTTGGTGAAAAACAGGAAGCCCGCCTCGTCGGGCAGGCCCTTGAGCAGCACCACGCGCTGGCTGGGCTGGCCGGTGGCCGCATCCACGGTGGCCAGGGTAAGGGCGGCGGGCTCGGGTAGCTGGGCGGCCACGGCCTCGTCCAGCCACTGCCGAAACTGGCGCACGGCATCGGGCAGCACGTCGGCTTCGAGCAGCGTGCGCTGGCTGTAGCTCTGGCGCAAGTCGGCTAGTTCAGAATCAGTCATTCTTAAGGATAAACTAGGTTAAAGATTCATTTT
Source organism: Hymenobacter ginkgonis (assembly GCF_009755225.1). Taxonomy (GTDB): domain Bacteria; phylum Bacteroidota; class Bacteroidia; order Cytophagales; family Hymenobacteraceae; genus Hymenobacter; species Hymenobacter ginkgonis. Next base: position 1,272,145 of record NZ_WQKZ01000001.1, on the reverse strand, counting down.
CCGGCTAAGCTTTCCCCCGCTTTTAGCCAAGCCAGCTAACGCTTCTACGGCGTTACGCCGTAATTGCGCCGTTAATAGCCCTTATTTCCGCGCTTGCCACTCGTAGAGCGACCAGCTACCCTGGTGGCGCAGCCGGCGCATGTGCTGCTCCTGGATGAAGGCGGGCACCCGCTCGAACAACGCCAGCACCTCGGGGCGGTCCTTGAGCTGCTCGCGGTAGTAGTTGTTGCGGCCGTCGTAGTAGGCCGTGTCCAAAAACACGAGGATGGGCCGCGGGTCGAGGCGCGCCAGCAGGGCCGGGTCGGGGCCGCCGGGGCGGAACATCGACTGCAATTCGGCGGCCTGGTAGCCGGGGGTGCGGCCCGCTTTGTTCGACATCAACGGGAGGCCCGTGATAAGGCCCAGCTGGTAGCCGTTGTTGCAGTGCGGGTCGTCGGGGTCTACGCCCAGGTAGGGGGCATCGTCTACCTTAGTGCCCTGGTGCCAGTAGGGCAAGGGCAAAATGGCCTGGTAGCGGCCGGGCTCGGGCCAGCCCACCAGCTCGTGGATGGCCGCCGTAGCGGGCGCGCGCAGCAGGTTGTCGCGCTGCGAATTGTCGTGGTAGTGCCGGGTGGCGTGCACGGCATCCACCACGGCCAGCCCGGCCAGCAGCACCCACAGCGCCTGCAAGCCGCGGCTACTACGGGCCGCAGCCTGCCGCCAGGCCAGGCCCGCGTACCAGCTAAAGCCCAGCAGCAAGGCCCACCAAAACGGCCAGATAAACCGCCCCAGCGCCCGAAACTGCGTCACGCGCACCGTGAGCTTGTGCAGCCACAGAAAGGGGTTGAGGTAGTTGTGAACGACGTAGTAGTCGTTGTCGAGGTGAATTTCTTCGCCCAAGGCAATGAGCACCAGCGGCAGCGTGGCCAGCAGCAGCAGGTGCAGCCAGGCGCGGCTGGGCTCGGTGGCGGGGGGTAGGGCGGGCAGCAAGGCCGGGCCGGCTAGCCCGCGCCGGCGCCGCGCCCGGCTCACCCAGGCCAGCACCGCCACCACTACCAGCCCGTAGAGCGCAAACGCTCCTAGGTAGGCGCTCGACTCGTAGGGCACGCCAGCCGTGCGCTCGAACAGAAACCGGACTTTATTGAACACATAGCCCTTGAAGAGGCTACCTACTTGGAATTTCCACTCTATCCAGTCGTAGCCGTCGGCGCCGGCCGGGCGCTCGCCGGCGCGCTTATCCAGCACTTGCAGCAGCCCGAAGGTGAAGACCAGCGTGGCCCCGAGCATGGCCGCCGCTCGGCCCGCCAGCGCCCGCCAGGGCCGGGCGGCCAGCGCCTCGCGCCCCAGCCACAACACCAAAAACAACCCGACCCACATGCCCATGATGCCCAGGTAGTAAAAGTGCACCCAGCTGGCCGCCACCAGCGCCCCGCCCAGGCCCAGCCACCAGCGGCCCAGCGGCCGGCCCGCGCGCCAGGCGCCGTACAAGCCTTGCAGCACCCACAACGGCCCCAGCACGGCCGGCACGTAGGCCAGCGCCAGGTGCCCTACCCCCAGCCGAATGGCCTGCGGGGCCAACCAAGGCAGGGCCACGCTCAGCACCAGCGCCAGCCAGGCGGGCACCGCTAGCCGCCGCAACATACTCAGCAGCAATACCGTACCCAGCGCAAAGCCGCTCAAAATAAAAAGGTCGAACGCGTACGCGCCGTAGGGCTCTAGCCCCGGCACGGCCCGCACCAGCCCGTGCAGCGGAATACTGAAGCCGGGCGCGATGTCCGTATAGAACAGGTATTCGCCGAAGGGATAGTTGGTACCGTGGTCGAGCAGGCCCTGGCTCAGCGGCTGCCGCAGCACGGTGGCCAGGGCATAGTAGCTCCGAATACCGTCGTAGTGATTAACCAACAGGTACTGGCCGGGGTGGCCCAGCAGCCGCCCAAACGTGGCCAGCAGCACCAGCACCTGGGCCAGGCCCGCGGCCAGCAGCAGGCGCCGGCTAGTACGACGAGTAAGCTGCGGAGCCGCGGCGGTAAGCGGCGCAAACCCAGTATCGCGTGAAGTCATGCTTTGCAAAAACAACTAAAAAGAGCCGCCACTAGCGCAGCGCAGGCGCGGGCAAAGGTAGCGGCAGCCCTACTTGGTTTAAGGAGTTTAGGGGGAATACTTAGCGCGGCACCGGGGCCGCCCTACCCCCACCCGCCGCGGCCGGCAGCACCGGCTGCCACTCGTAGAGCGAGTGCGGGCCTTCGTGGGCCAGACGGCGCATGTGCTGCTCCAGCACGAAAGCCGGCATGCGGTTGAACAAGGCCAGCGCGTCGGGGCGGTCGCGCAGCTGGTCGCGGTAAAACGTGTTGCCGGTGTAATAGGTCGAGTCGAGGTACACTAAAATGGGCCGCGGGTCGAGCCGCGCCAGCAGGGCCGGGTCGGGGCCTTCGGGGCGAAACAAGCCCATGAGCTCGCGGGCCTGGTAGCTGGGGGCGCGGCCGCCGTGGTGGGCCATCAGCGGCAGGCCTGTCACCATGCCCAGCTGGTAGGTACGCACCGCAAACGGGTCTTCGGCATCGACGCCCATATAGGGCTGTTCGAAAGACTCGGTGCCCGAGTGGTAGAAAGGCAGGGGCAAAATGGCCTGGTAGCGGCCCGGCGCCCGCCAGCCCCAGCCCAGCAGGGCGCGGGCGGCGTTGGTACGCGGGCCCGCTAAGGGGTTTTCGAGCTGCGTGCCCACCTGGTAGTAGCGGGTGCTGCCGAGCACATCTACCACGGCCAGCGCGGCCAGCCCGACCCACAGCCCAGCCAGCCAAACCCGGCGCGTGGCCCGAGCCTGGCGCCAAGCCAAGCCCGCGTACCAGCTAAAGCCCAGCACCAGCGCCCACCAAAAAGGCCAAATAAACCGCGCCAGCGCCCGAAACTGCGTAATGCGCTCGGTGAGCTTGTGCACCCACAAAAACAGGTTCAGGTAATTGGTAACCACGTAGCCGCCGTGGTCTACCTCAATGGTTTCGCCCAGCGCGGCCAGCGCCAGCGGCAGGCTGGCCAGCAGCAGCAGGCCCACAAACTCGCGGCTGCCGTCGGTAGCGGGGGGGAGGGCGGGCAGCAGCGCGGGGTCGGGGAGCCCGCGTTGGCGCCGGCGCCAACTCACCACAGCCAGCACGCCCACCAGCACCAAGCCGTAGAGCACAAAGGCCCCCAGGTAGGTGTACGACTCGTAAGGCACGCCCCCGACGCGCTCGAGCAAAAAGCGGACTTTATGAAAAGCGTGGCCCGTAAAGAGAGTCGTAAACTGAAACCGCCACTCTATCCAGTCGTAGCCGCCGCTGCCCACGGGGCGCTCGGCGCGGCGCCCATCTAGCACCAGCAGCAGCCCGAAGGTGGCGGCAGCCAGCGCCACCAGCAGCGCCGCCGCCCGCCCGGCCAGGGCCCGCCAGGGCCGGCCCGCCAGCGCCTCGCGCAGCGCCCACAAACCAAAAAAGCTTCCCAGCCAGCCACCCAAAATACCCAGGTAGTAGAAGTGTATCCAGGTAGCCGCCACCGCCGCCAGCCCGAGCCCCATCCACCAGCGCCCGGTGGGCTGGCCCGCCCGGCGGGCCCGGTGCAGCCCTTGCAGCAGCCACAGCGGCCCTAGCAGGGCCGGCGTGTAGGCCAGCGCCAGGTGCCCTACCCCCGGCCCCAACCGCGAGGTTTGCGGTCCTAACCAGGGCAGGGCCACGCTCAGCACCAACGCCAACCAGGCCGGCACCGCCAATCGCCGCAAAATACGCAGCAGCAGCAGCGTGCTCAGCAGCAGGCCCGCCAAGATAAATACCTCGAACAAGTACAGGCCGTAGGGCGCCAGCGCGGGCACGGCCTGTACCAGCCCGTGCAGCGGCACGCTCACCAACGGGGCAATGTCCGTAAAGAAAATATACTCCCCAAACGGGTAGTTCTGCCCGTGCTCCAGCAGGCCCTGGCGCAGCGGCTGCCGCAAAAAAGTGGCCAGCGAGTAGTAGCTACTGGCGCAGTCGGCGTGGTCTACCAGCACGTACCGGCCGGGGTGGCCCAGCAGCTTGCCGTAGGTGCCCAGCAGCAGCGCCAGTTGCAGCAGGCCCGCTACCAGCAGCAAGGCCAGGCGATGGGCCGCCCACCGGCGGCCGGCGGGCGGCCCCGAAGAAAAAGATGTCATAACCTGAGAAAACAAGGAAATACGGGGGGGCAGTAGGTCGTTAAGAAAGGCGAAATAACGCCGCGCCAGCCCCGGCCGCAAAGGTAGCGGGGGTGGCCGGGGGCCTGCTTTCGCCCAAAATTCGCTGGGGCGGGCACTATCCGGCCCGCGGCTGCGTACTAGTTTACGTACGTCCTTTGCCCTATGAAGCCCGGTACCCTTCTTATCTCGCAGCCCTTTCTAGGCGACCCTAACTTCGAGCGCAGCGTAGTGCTGCTCTGCCGCCACAGTCCCAGCGAGGGCGCCTTTGGCCTGGTTCTGACCCGGCGCATGGCCCCCGAGCTCGGCGATGTGCTCGATTTGCCACTGGGCGCGGCGGCCCCCGCCGCCGCCCTACCCCTCTATGAGGGCGGCCCCGTGCAACTCGACTCCCTCCATTTTGTGCATCGCCACGCCGCCCTGCCCGGGGCCACCGACCTAGGCCAGGACGTGTATTGGGGTGGCGATTTTGACCACCTTATCACTCTGATAAACAGTAGCGTTATCTCACTCAATGAGGTGCGTTGCTTCGTAGGCTATTCGGGCTGGTCGGCGGGGCAGTTGGAGGAGGAAATCCAACGCGGCTCCTGGATTCGACAGCCCGCTAGTGCCGGGAAAGTATTTACTTTGGAGCCTGATGCGTTTTGGCAGGGCATCCTGCGCGAAAAAGGCGGCCGCTTCCGGGCCCTCTCCAACTACCCGCTCGACCCTCGACTCAACTAATTTTTTTCCTGCCCTCCGTTCCGGCGCCTTTCCCATTTTTCCCTCCGGCCCCGGCCGGCCGCCGGCTTTTCGTTTTGCTTTTATGCTGCCCGAAGAAAACCCCACCCCCGCCACGCCCACTCCCGGCGCTACCCCCCCAGCCGCGCCCGACCGCCTGAGCATTGTCGAAGCCCGCCTGGCCGAAATTCGCGCCAAGCAAGGTGCGGGGACTGCCCAGCCCGAGCCCGACGCTACCCCCGCGGCGCCCGTCCTCAGCGACACGCCCGTCCTCAGCGACACGCCCGCCGAAGCGGCTGTGCCCCCCGGCGGCGGCGCCACCCAGACCGAAGCCGACCCGCTGCTCTCCGAGCCCGGCTTGGCCGAAGCTACTGGCGTGCCCGCACCGGCGCCCGTCAACGCTCCGCCGGTGAGCGACCCGCTCACCACCCCCGAAGCCGCTGCTGCCGCCGAAACTGCCCAGCACGTACCGGCTGAAGTAGCCGACGAGCACCTCTCTGCCCCGCAGGCCCGCGCCGTGGCCCACTACGGCGAGGCCATGGCTACCCCCGCTGAAGAAACGGAGGCGGCCTCTACCCCCCCCACCGCTTCGGAGGAAGCAGCGCCCGTGCACGCGCTGGCCCACGCCGAAGACATCGAGCTTATGCCCGAGGGAGTCGCTACCCTGCCCACCTCGGCCACCGATACCGCCGCCGAAGCCCACCAGGCCGAGCTAGCGCACCAGCAGGAAGGCGATGCCACTGCGGAAGACACCGAAGGCGACGACTACGTGCCCGAAACGCCGGCTCCCGACTTTGCGACGCTTGACCTCGAAAGCCAGGCTGCGCACCTCATCGACCTGCTGCGCCGCCCCGACGCGCGCCGCAACCGCCAGCAGATTTTCGAGCTCAGCCGCCAGTACGAAGCCAACGTGGCCAGCGCCCGCGCCGCCTCGCGCCAGAAGTTGGCGGAGGATGCCAACGCCCCGCAGGAGTTCAGCTTCCAGCCGCCGGCCAGCCAGGCCGAGTTAAATAAAGCGCTCCAGGAATTCCGCGAAGGCCGCGCCCGCGATGCCAAAGCCGAAGACCAAAGCCGCGCCCAGAACTTGCTTCGCAAGCAGGAGCTGCTGGCCCAGCTGCGCCAGCTGGTAGAAGCCGCCGAAACCAAGGATAGCTCGCAAAAGCTTAAGCAGCTGCAAGCCGACTGGAAAGCTACCGGCCCTGTGCCCCAGACCGACAGCCAGGAAACCTGGAATACCTACCACGGCCTGCTCGACCGCTACTACGCCAACCAAGGCCGCTTCTACGAGCTCAAAGAACTGGACCGCCGCCGCAACCAAGAGGCCAAGGAGGCCCTCGTGGCCCGCGCCGAAGCCCTCAAGGATGCCCCCGGCATCAACAAGGCCCTCGACGAGCTGAAGAAGCTCCACGACGACTGGAAGCACATCGGGCCCGTGCCCGGCGAGCAGCGCGAGCCGCTGTGGCAGCGCTTTTTGGCCGCTTCCGAAGCCGTGCACCTGCGCCGCAAGGAGTTTGTAGACGTGCGTTCGGCGCAGGAAAAAGAGAACTTGGTTATCAAGCAAGCTCTTTTGGAGCGCGTGTTGCCCTTCGCCGAGTTCACGACCGAGCGCGTCAACGAGTGGCGCTCGCGCACCGACGAGCTCCAAGAAATCAAGAAGGAATGGGAGGCCGCCGGCCCTGTGCCCCGCGCCCAGGCCGACCAGCTCAACAAGCAGTACTGGAACGCCTACAAGGCGTTTTTTAACCGCAAAAATGATTTCTTCAAGAGCCTCGACTCCGAGAAGAATACCAACCTGCAAGCCAAATATGCCCTTATCGAGCAGGCCGAAGCCGCTCAGCAGAATCCCGACTTTGAGGAGGCCCGCAGCGTCATTATCCGGGTGCAGAAGGAGTGGAAGGACATTGGCCGAGTGCCCGAGAAGCAGGCCGATAAAATCTGGAAACGCTTCCGCGCCGCCTGCGACGGCGTGTTCGACCGCCCCAAGCAGGAAACCCGCCACCGCGAAGAGCGCCAGTCGGCAGCCAGCACCGAGCAAGTGGCCCGCCTCGACGCCATCGCGCAGCAGATAGCCGCGCTCTCGCCCGCCGAGCCCGGCACGCTGGAAGGCTTCCGAGCCCTGGCGGCCGACTGGCAGCAGCTCGACGCCACCGGCGACCAGCCCGGCGCTGGCACCTCCGACCGGGGCGAAGAGCAGTTTTTGACCCTCATGGGCAAGTACCTCGACCAAACAGCCGGTATTACCCCCGCCGACAAGGAAGACTTGCTGTTTCAGTTGGAGGTAGCCCGCCTCAAGGCGCGGCCGCAGGCCCAGCAGGCTTTCACCCGCAAGGAAACCGGCTTGCGCCGCGAAATCCAGGAGTTAGAAAACGACGTGGCTACCCTGCAAACCAACCTCGACTTCTTCGGCCGCTCGAAAAACGCCGACCAGTTGCGCCAAGAGTACCAGGGCCGCATGAGTGAAACCAATGAGCGCATTGCCAAGCTCAAAAAACAGCTCAAACAACTGCGTAGCTAAGCCGCTGCCAGCCAGCTTCTAAACGGGCTGCCCCCTACGGGCAGCCCGTTTTTTTGGGCCTTACACTTGCGCAAACGCCTCGATGGGGCTTACTTTTGCCCTACAATTAAGCCTCCTTAGCTCAGTTGGTAGAGCTTCTGACTTGTAATCAGAGGGTCGTTGGTTCGAGTCCGACAGGAGGCTCATTGTTAAATAAGCCCATTGTAAATCAAGTATTTACAATGGGCTTTTTCGTAGGGTGCCCGCCGGTGTGCCCCTCTCCTATTATCAAGGCATAGAAAAGGAGCAAAAACACGAGAAAATAGAACACCGCATCTTCGGCGGTCCGGACACTACTAACGCCCTTGACGGCTACGCCAGCTTTCGGGTGGGGCAGCTACCCGCTGCGCTGGACAGTGAAGATGGCGACCTGAGCATTGCTATGGACCACGTGGACCGCATCGACGTAAGGCCGGCGGTGATGACGGCCGCGCGGTTTAAGGAGTGGTTTTCGAAAGCATAGAAAGCGTAACAAAGTTGCCAAAAGCGTAACGCAAGTTGACGAGCCCGGTAGGCTATCGCGTGCCCGTGAGGACGAGAGGTCAAAATTCAGTACTGGCACTGATGCTTCAAGTATCTGACATACAGAATTTTGCATCACAATAATACCTTAAACCTCACTCCTCCACTCCCATGTTTGAACTCCTCGTCTTTAGCCTATTGCAGTTGGCCCCTAGCGTGGTTGGCAACAATCCCATCTATTCCGCAGTAAGCAACAATCCTATCTACGCTCCCAGCGTGGTTGGAAACAACCCTCTTTATGTTCCTAGCGTTGTGGGTAATAATCCTATCTATGTTTCTAGTGTAGTGAGCAATAACCCGCTCTACTAGGAGCATCTCGCCCCACTGGTAAACCAGCTAGAGCCTCACCCGCAACGGTGGGGCTTTTTGGTTAGTTAGTGCGTCAGCGCATTACGGGCGGGCAGCTTAATATCGAGGTCGAGTGTGTAACGCTCATCAGAGCTAGTACGGGTAGCGGTAGCACTGACCACCACAAGCACGGGTTAGCAGGCGCCGCTGGGATAAATAAGGTACACCTGAGGCAAGTTTAGGATAGTGCTCGGGCTGATGTGTTGGGCTTCGCTTAAGTCGCCGGCGCGCACGCTCAGCGTGTCGCTACCAGCTCGACGCACGGCTAGCGTGCTGCGGTTGTCGGCCGGCCGTGCTGCTATCGCTGGCGTCGGTGACTTCGTTTTTAGTGTATGCCGGTTATGCGCGAGCGCTCACCAAATGGGCAACCGCAGGCGTCTCACCCACAGCCAGCGGCCCGCAAGTGACTCGTCTAGCAGACCGGTTAGCTTACGCCCCAGCGCATGGACTATCTCGGGACCTGGCAAGGAGGGGTAGGCTAGTTCTGGCCTTCCGCATACCGGACACTTTCTGCTGGAAATACGGGTAATCCCGGCAGGGGCGTCATTTCGGCGCGTTCTGCTCATCTAGCTCCGGCGCAAGCACCGTCTCATTGGCTTGGTACGTAACGGCTACGCGCCTACTATTCCGTGCAAACTTGTAACATTGCGTCCGCTACCTTGCTCCCGACGCCATGCCTGAATCAGATAATCTCGGCCATAAGATTCTCAGCTTTTTCATCAAAGACGCTGAACCTACCACTCCCCCCCCGGCCTACGGCACTATGATGCCCACGGGGCAAACGGGTGCCAGCCCGTCCGCACCGAGTGCATCACCGGCCGACGCCGGGAAAGCCCCGGATGCCAAGTTCGCCGAACACTTAGCCAGCGTGCTGGCTCAAAACAACCCGCCCGGACCCGACTATTTTGAATTCAGCGAAACGTTGCGCAGCTTAGCCGGGCTGGGCCTGACGGAGGAAAAGCAGTTTCAAGCCGCCTGGGCCAGCTTTAAGGCAATGGGCGGGGCGCCGGAGGTGGCCGCGCTTACCACTACCGGCCAGCACTACCTGACGGTGCTGGGAGCCGACCGAGACGCTTTTGGCAAAAGCGTGGAAACTGCCATTGCCGAGCGCGTGGGTGGGCTGCAAAAAGAACAGCAGCAACTCCAAACCGATAACGAAACCTTGGCAAAGCAGTTGGCCGAAATTCAGCAAAAATTGGCTGCGAATAATGCTCGGCTGGCGGCTATCGGCGGGGAAGTTACCGAGCAAAGCGGCCGGCTCAACCAAAACCGACAGCGCTACGAAGCCACGTATGCGCACTTCACGCAGAAAATTAAAGACGACCTCCTCAAAATCACGCAGTACTTGCGGTGAGGCTGCCGGGCAGCCTATCTAGTACCCAAAGTCTATCTTGGCGTTCTCATTTTCCCCTCTTCGTCTCTGTATGGCAACTCCTGATTTCACGCAGCTCGGCGGCTCCACCGATGCCGAGCGCCGCTCCTTTTGGTCGCGCCCCGAGGGCGTGCTGGGTCTTGTGGTGCTGGCAGGGCTGGTCGGCACGGGCTTGTTCTACTTCAACGAGGTGGTGAAATTCCTCATCGAAGTGGCCTCCAATACGCTGCACCTAGCCTTTCTGCTGGGTGGACTGGCGCTGCTGGTGTTTCTGGCCACGAGCCGCGACATCCGGACTGGGTTATTCTTTTTGTTTAAGACGCTGATGCGCAAAATCACCGGGCTAGTCATTCAGCTCGACCCCATTGCCATCCTCAAAATCTACATCGAGGACTTGAAGCAGAAGCGCCAAAAAATGCAGGGCCAGATTGATACCCTGGCCGGCCAACTGGTGAAGCTTAATAAAAAAATCAACGAGAACAACGACGAAATCAAGCAGAAATTTGCCGAGGCCAACAAGGCCACCAGCCTGGCTGGCCGGCCCGGCATGAAGGAAGCGGCGCAGCTCGCCACCATCGAAGGCGCGGGCTTGCAGCAGATGAACGAGAAGCTGCTACCCCTCCAGCGCAACATCAAAATGGTGTTGGCCTTCATGGAAAAGGTGAATCAGAGCGCCGATTACATCATCAAGGAAACCGAAATCAAGGTGCGCCTCAAAGAGGTCGAATATAAAATCGTGAAGGAAAGCTCTAGTGCGCTGCGTACGGCCGTGAGCATTTTTAAGGGCGACCCGGACAAGAAGTTTTACTTTGATGAATCGATGGAGTACATCCAGGACGACATGAGCCAAAAACTGGGCGAGATGAAGCGCGCGATGGACCTGTCGATGGATTTCATCAATTCCGTAGACGTGCAAAATGGCATTCTTTCCGACAAAGGCGAGGCCATGCTGCAAGCCTATAACCAAGGAGAATTTAAGCTGGTGAGCCTCGATACCAAGCCCGAAGCCACCACGCTAAGCGCCCGCGGGGCCGAGCCCTTTCCGGCCAAAGACGCGGGCTACCGCGACTTACTGAATTAGCCGCCGCTCGGGCGGCCCAACTGCGCTGAACCTACCTCTTTCTTCCCATTCACCTTACCCCCCTTTTTCAATGCAACGCATCACCTTGGCCGGCCGGCTCATTATCACGCTCGTCGTGGTAGCAGCCGTGTATTTTGGCTTCCGCTATTTCGTTGGCACCCGCCCCGCGCCGGCAGTGGTCACGGCCACCAGCACCGCGCCTGGCGCCGCCGTGGATACCGCCACGAGTTCCGCTCCTTCTCCATCGGGTAGTTCGGCGGCGGCGTTTGCCTACGAAGCGCCCGCCCCCGTGAATGGCAAGCTAAAGGGCGTGGTAGAACTGGGAGCCAGTGGCTTCAATTCGTTCATTGTTCGCATCGACAAAGCCCGCAACTGGAAACTCGAAAAAGCCGACTTTGGCAACAGCTTAGTGCTGGAAAACATGGCCTCTGATGAGGACGTGCGTAAGGGCTTGAAAGCCTACATCGGCCAGATGCTGGACTACGGGGTAGGCGGCCGCGACATCCATTTTGTGGTGAGCTCCGGGGCCCAAAAAGCAGCGGGCACGGCCAAAATAATCAAGGCCTTAAAAAGCCTAAACTACGTGGTGAACACCGTAACGCCCGAAAAGGAAGGCGTGCTGGGGCTGCGCTCGGTGCTACCCCCCTCTTACGCAAGCAAGGCGTTTGTGACGGATATTGGCTCGGGCAATACCAAGATTTCGTGGCTGGCCGGCGGGGCGCCCACGTCAGTAGAAACTTACGGGGCCAAATACTTTGAGAAGGGCACGGATGATGCAACGGTGGCCTCCGAAGTGAAAGCCCAGGCTGAGCAGGTGCCCGCTAGCTTGCGCCAAACCTGCTTCATCATTGGGGGCGTGCCATTTGAAATGGCCAAGAAAGTACGTAACGGAAAGGAGCGCTTTACCGTGCTAAAAGCAGCTGACACGTACCAGCTCGATAATGCCAAATCAAAAGCTGGGCTAAATATCTATAAAGCCATCGCCGATGCCACTGGCTGCCAACAGTTTGTATTCGACTGGGATGCCAACTTTACCATCGGCTACCTACTCACGCTGCCACAATAAGCTTCTGCTATGGGTATAGTGTTAAAAAGGCGGGGCTTGGGCTCCGCCTTTTTTATGAACTGCTATGCCGGCTCCCAGGCAGGGATAACCGGACTTAAGAACACTTATGCCGGTGAGCTTACACGGAGCACTAAAAATGTCGTTATCAGCTATTTTGCTGCTCTGTGAAGCCGCAACTAGCAGGGTTTTCTGATGGGTCGGCTAGGGTTCGGTAACCGCCGCTGTGTCTATCGGAGCCAACCTAGTTAGCGCTTGTCAAGCCACTACCAGTCCGTGCTTAGCCATGATTTCCTGTACCCGCCCCGGGTCAGGCGGGCCACCCGCCTGCAACAAGGCGCCGAGCTCTCGAAAGTAGGCCGGGCCAATGCTAGCCGGAGTCAATACCGTGAGCACCGTCGCGGTTTCCGAACCCAGATTGGTGTGATGGTGTACGACGCCGCGCGGAATAAAGCACTGCTCGCCGGGGCCCAGTTGCCGGACGCTACCGGCTACTGTGGTGGTCATAGTCCCGGCCAAGCCATAAACCAACTCATCTACCTCTTCGTGGTAGTGTGGGGCGGGCACCTTTGCCCGGGGGGTACCGAAAACTCGAACACGACCAGCCGCTGGTTGGTATCGTCGCCATCAAGCAGAAAGCGCAACTCCAGTGCGCCCACGTGAATGATTTCTTTGGGTTCTTGCATCTTCCTGGAGTAGGTAAAGGTGACATATTATGCCGCAGCGCCACGGCCTGATGACCAAGAATTCGAGCGCATCCTCCAGCACGTAAACCAACTCTGGGTACCGGGCCTGTTAGTGCGGCGGGGGGGTAGGCACCTAGAGTATGGCGAGTATGGCTATGGCTTCCAACAGGTCATAGTTGCCGAAGGACGTGATGGACCTTCACGCGGAAGCCCAGGCAGATAAGATTCGTGTTCCGTAACGAAGGGGCTTATGAAATAACTGTTTTGCAAACGTAAAACCGGAATGAGGAAAGCTACTATTTTGTCAAGCAGTTATCTCATGGCGAACAACCCGCTTACCCCCGGCCGGGGGGCACCCTTAATGCTTCCGTTTCAGCCTGGCGGCCACCCAAAAACTGGTAACCACTCAAAGACTGGTGGCCGATAAGCCGGGGGCCGCAGTAGGCTTAGGATGCCGCGGGCTCCTCCTTAGGAGCAAACTGGGCCTCCCCGTTGCCATACGACCAGTTTTCCCGGGGCACATCGACCAGGATAATGAAGACGTCTTCCTGCCGCATACCTGGATTGTCGGCCAGCTTCTGCGCGATGGTGTGATGCAGCAGTTTCTTCTGCGCTACGGTGCGACCGGGGTAGAGGAAAATCTGGATGAACGTCAGGTCGGCGGAGCGCTCAATGCCCAGGTAAGTCGGGCTGAAAATCAGCTCGTCGGCAGTGTGGCGGGTAATGACCTGAAACTTGTCGTCTTCCGGGGCGTGCACGGCCTCAACCAAGGCTTCGTACACACCGTCGCTGATGGCTTTGATAGCGGCGGCCGAGCGGTGCTGGCCAACAGAAATACGCGCAAAGGGCATGGCAGTAGTGGAGTAAAGGTGAAGGAGAAGCTTACTTAAGCAGCCTGGGGGTAGGCGAAACCTAATCGGCCTTAGTTTCTTGCAGTTGCTCTAGCAGCAAGGCTGCTACCAGCAGGCAGCCGATGTCCAGCCCCAGCCCGAAGCGGAAGGCGCGCACGAAGCTGGCAGCTTCGCCGGGGTGCCAGTGCGCAAAAAACACGCCCCCAATGAGCGTGACGCCCAGCGCCGAGGCCACCTGCTGAAATGTGGAATACACCCCGGCTGCCCCGCCGGCAAAGCGGGCCGGCAGGCAGCGCAGGGCCACATTTAGCAGCGAAGGAATGACCAGCCCACTACCCAGGCCATAGAGCAAGAGCCAGGCTTTCAGCTCGGCCAGCGAAGTGGCGAAAGCCGGGGCACGCAGCACCTGGCCCGCCAGCGCCAGCAGCATCAACAGCAGCCCAAACTGCAGCAGCCGCTTGCCAAACCGGCCGATGTAGCGAATCGACAAGTAGGCCGACACCAGAAACCCGGCACCGAAAAAAACGAACGTGGTGCCCGCCGCGTAGGATGGCACGTGCAGCCCGCTCTGCAGATACACCGTGCTGATGAGCAAAAAGGAATTGTGCACGCTGAAGAAAAACACCAGCGTGCCCACTCCCAGGTTGAAGGAGGGGTAGCCAAACAAGTCCACGTCGAGCAGCGGGTTGCCGCCCCGGCGCAGCAGGCTGGCCTGCTGCCGCAGCAAGACGCCCAGCAGCGCCAGCCCGAGCAGCAGCAGTGCCAAGCTCCAGGCTGGCCAGCCCACCTCGCGGCCCACACTCAGCGGATAGACCACCGCCCCCAGCCCCGCCGTCAGCAGCGCCACACCGCCAAAATCGAATTGCTGCGCGTGGTTGCGCGCCGTTTCGGGCAGCAGGCGCAGGGCTGCGCCCGTAGCCACTACCCCCACTGGCAGGTTGACCAAGAAGGTAAGCCGCCAGCCCGCCACGCCCCAATTGGTACTGACCAGGTAGCCGCCCAAGTACAGCCCCAGCATCGACGCAATACCTAGCGTGATGCCGTAGTAGCCAAACGCTCGGTTGCGGGCCTGCGCCTCGGCAAAGCTGACCTGAATCAGGGCAATGGTCTGGGGGAGCATGAAGGCTGCGCTTACCCCTTGCAGGAAGCGGTAGAGAACGAGCTGCCCGATGCTGGGCGCAATGCCGCACAGGCAAGACGTGAGCGTAAAGAGCACCAGCCCAGTTATAAACACGCGCCGCCGCCCGTATTGGTCGCCGGCCCGCCCCCCGGTGATGAGGAAAGCTGAAAAGCCTAGCAAATACCCGGCAATCACCAGTTCCAAGTCAGCCCCGGTAGCCCCCAGGTCGGTGCGGATGGCAGGAATGGCCATATTCACGATGAATACGTCAAGCACCGACAGCAGCGGAGCCGTCAGAATCACGAGCAGTAGTCCCCACGGGTGGGTAGGGCTGGTGGCGGCTGGCGCAGCCGGCAAGGCCGGGGCTGGTGCGGGCAGGGCCTGGCTCATAGCAGCTTGGCGGCCAGGGCGCGGGCGCGGGCGAGGCCCCACATATCTTGGCGCAGGGTGGTGGTGAGGCCGCCGCCCTCTAGCAGCAGGAAGAGGGTATCGGCCGTATCGGCCTGCGTGTCGGCGTCGGCCTGGGGTAGGGCCTGCGGTACCAACTCCTGAATGAAGTGGCGCAGGCGCTCTTTGTGGGCGGCGGCGAGGGCAAATACCGGCTCCTTATCGCGGCCTACTTCGGCATTTATTTTCACGAAATTGCAGCCCGCGAAGCCCAGTGCCTGCTGGCGCGCCATCCGAAAGTCGAAGAGCGCGAGTAGCTTTTCCTGGGGCGTTTGGCAAGATTGGCTAAAGTCGGCCAGCGCCGCAAACCACGCCTCGTCGGTGCGGCGCAGGTACTCGAGCAACAGTTCGTCTTTCGAGGCAAAGTGCTGGTAGAGCGAGGCCCGGGCAATGTCGGCCTCGGCAATAATCTGGTTGATACCTGTCAGGTTATAGCCCTGCTGGTGGAACAGGCGGCCGGCCGTAGTCAGAATTCGTTCGCGTACGTCAGATGTCGCTTTCATGTGGTGAAGATAATAGCTATTGCCAAAATACAGACAAGTCTGTCTATTTGTTTACCACATCTTTATATAACCCGAAGTCATCGTCTGGACTAGCATAATATTAGGGGTAGGGTTGCTTGAACAAGGTGCGCCTTTTAGAACCCCTAGTACTTCTCGACTCTCACTTAGCAGGCTCTGCAACAGCCAGGACCATATAAAGCGCTTTCTTTCCAGTACTTTCTAACCAAACGCCCGTTTCTCAGGCTAGCCTTGCTAGCAACTTCGCCCAGCACTAGGGCCAGTTGAACATCTTGGTAAACAACGCCGGTATTTTTCTCAATACAAACGGCAACAAAATCAATATTTTCCAAGCTGCTACGACGTTTTACAAGAAAAAGTAAGCTAGCAGGTACTGTAGGAAATGAAGGGAACCCTCCTTAAATTCTACTATGTCCAGAATACCAAGCTGTATTATGCTGCTTTAGCGAGATGTGCTCGGGCGGCCCCGTTCTCGATAGGCGTGATGCGCAACTCAAGCTTTTGCTGGTTGCGGAGTACCGTTAGAAACTGAAAAGCGCCGATTTTCTCTTGCGTGAGCAGCCGAAACAGGTCGTCGGCGCTGGCTACGGGCTGGTCGGCAAAGGCGATGACAAAATCGCCCTCACGCAAGCCCGCTTTGGCGGCGGGCGAGCCGGCCTCTACCCCCACCACAAATAGCGCTTGGCGCGTGGGTAGTTGGTGAAAACCCACTACGCGCGGGTGCAAGTCTACTTGCTGGGTGCTTAGGCCCAGGTAGCCGCGCCGCACCCGGCCCTCACGCAGCAGCGCCGGCAAAATGGCCGTAGCCGTATTGATGCCGATAGCAAAGCACAGCCCCTGCGCGCCCCGGATGGTGGCCGTATTCACGCCCACCACCTGCCCGTCGGCATCAATGAGCGGGCCGCCCGAATTGCCGGGGTTCAGGGCCGCGTCGGTTTGCACGATGTTGTCGATGAGGCGGCCGGTTTCGGTGCGGAGCGTGCGGCCCAAGGCACTCACCACGCCGCTCGTGACGGTGTGCTGAAAGCCATACGGATTGCCGATGGCAATGACAAGCTGGCCGATTTGCAGCGCCGACGAGTCGCCGAGCCGGGCGGCGGGGTGCCCCGTCGCCGGGGTTTGGAGCAGAGCCAGGTCTGAATCGGGGTCTTCGCCGACCAGCGTGGCCGGGTAGTCGGTGCCATCGGCGAAGGTGAGGCGAATGTCCTCGGCCCCGTGCACGACGTGGCTATTGGTGAAGACAAAACCGTCGGTAGAAAATAAAAAACCGGAGCCCGAGCCTGCTGGGACTAGTTTTTGTTGCTTATCCTTTTTGCGAACATCAATTTTAACAACTGAATCCTTGGCCGTTGCCACGGCCGAAATAACGATTTGCGAATAAGAATCCATGATAGTAAACCTTAAAGCGGCTACACGCCTGCCAAGTGCAGGCAAATAGTTAGCCGCCAACAATTTACCGTCATTCTGACAGCTATTGCTCCCAGTCGCAGCTTCGGATATAGGGGCGGCCGCCTTTTAGTAATCGGCCATTTCCTGGTGGGGGTAGCGCCACACCCAGTACTCGCCGGGCGCGGCCGAGCTCCTTGCTGCCCCTCCATGAAGAAAAGAAGCCGGCTCGAATGAACCGGCTTCCAAACCTAATAAATTGGGCTTAAGCCCTATACCTGCGCCGTGCCCCCATCGACAAACAATTCGGTGCCCGTTACGAAGCTGCTGTCGTCGGAGGCCAGGAACACGACGGCTTTGCCGATTTCATCGGGCGAGCCCAGGCGGCCCAGCGGCACGGTGCTAGCCAGGTAGGCCTTGATTTGCTCGGCTTGGGCGGCATCGGCACCCAAGCCGCTTAGGCCGGGCGTGTCGATGGGGCCGGGGCTGACGGCGTTGACGCGGATTTTACGGCCTTTGAGGTCGGCCGCCCAGGTGCGGGCAAAGGAGCGCACGGCTGCCTTAGAGGCGCTGTACACGCTGAAGTTTTCCGGGCCCGTAGAGGCTACGATAGAAGCCATCAGGATAATCGAAGCCCCGTCGCGCAGCACGGGCAAGGCCTTTTGCACCGTAAAAAGCGTGGCTTTCACGTTCAGGTTAAACGTGTTATCGTAGTGTGCTTCGGTGATGCCGCCCAGCGCCGCAAACTCGCCGCCGCCCGCGTTGGTGAACAGCACGTCGAGCTGGCCTTTTTCGGCCTTAATCGTGTCGAAGAGTAGGTCGAGGTCGGCCTGGCTGGTTACGTCGCTGCGGATGCCTTTGGCGTTGGGGCCGAGCTGCTGCACGGCGGCATCGAGCTCGGCCTGGCGGCGACCGGTGATGTACACGTAGGCCCCTTCGGCTACAAAGCGCAGGGCCGTGGC
The DNA here is from genome assembly GCF_009755225.1 of Hymenobacter ginkgonis. Classification (GTDB taxonomy): domain Bacteria; phylum Bacteroidota; class Bacteroidia; order Cytophagales; family Hymenobacteraceae; genus Hymenobacter; species Hymenobacter ginkgonis. Next base: position 1,254,359 of record NZ_WQKZ01000001.1, on the reverse strand, counting down.
TAGACCGATGCCCGTGGTGCCGCCCGTGATGAGGGCTACTTTACCAGCTAATTTTTGGGAGGTGCTCATGTTAAAACAAGAACTATAATTTGGATAAGTGGCGGGGCGATTTTCGCCGGGCTTGAAGTGAAGAGACTGCCACCTGGCGCGCCTCACTTGACCGTACAAAGGTCCCGCGCTGCTTACCCTCGCTCCATTGACATTTGTCAAAAAAAAGCGTTAATAAATAGCAGTAGCCTGCACTTATTATACTGACTGCTTGAATTTTGTCAGTAATTTTTCTTTGCCAGTTCACACGGCGTACGCCGGAAGCGGCTCCTTACACGAGGTTGCGTCGGATGCGGCTCAGGGTTTCGGTGGTCATGCCTAGGTAGGAGGCCACCATGTGCTGGGGAATGCGCAGGGCAAAAGCCGGAAACTGCGTCAGAAATTGCCGGTATTTTTCCTCGGCCGAATAGCTGATGGCCGCGTGAATGCGGATTTGCGAAGCCAGAAAACTGCGGTGCAGAATGTCGTTGACCAGCTCGTTCAGCGTCGGAATAGCTTGGCGCAGGCGCTCAAACTCCTCGTTTTTGATGAGGACGACCGTGGTATCCTCAATCGCGTCGATGTTGAAGCGCGAGGGCTGGCCCGAGGTCAGGCTTTGGCGGTCGCCGGTCCACCAGTTTTCGATGGCGAAGTTCAGAATGTGCTCGGCTCCTTTGGCATCGACGGTGTAGGTGCGAAGGCAGCCGCTGGCCACGAAGGCATTGTACACCCACACGTCGCCTGCCTGCAATAGATATTGGCGCTTGCGCAGCTTTTTGACCACGCTCACGGCCTCAAGCTGCTGCATTTCGCCGTCCGTGAAGGCCGCTCGGCTCCGCAGATATTTCTCAAAAAGCTCAAACATGCCGCACGGTGTCGGGATAACAATACCGTGCAAAGGAAAGCGTTTTTGCGGGTAAAAAACACCGTAGCACAGACGGAAAGTCTGCGCTATTACCCGGCTTGGTTGAGGAAGACGTAAAGCGCCTGAATCTTCCCATCGGCCAGCACCACCGTATCCTGCCCCGTCACGGCGGTTGGGTTAGCGGGCGGGCCAAAATTCCAGTTGATGCGGGCAATTTGGTGGTGAATGTCCATCGGCTGCGCTAGCTGAAAAACGGCACCGGGAAATTTCTGGTGTAGGCCCTGCAAAAAAGCATCAAAGTGCTCGCTGCCAGTAGTTTCTTGGTGCGGGTCGATGAATATGAGGTCGTCGGCGTAAACCTCGGCAATGGCTGGGGTACGCGCGGTCTTATCCAGATTATTGAGGATACTAATGTGGCGCGTCAGTAGCGCCGTTATTTCTTCTGTCGTCATAGGTGAGAAAGTCGGTTATGAAGTTGATTTCAGGAAGGTGAGTGACTAAGTAGGTCGTTGGCCTCACGCAGGCGGGCCGTTCCGACGGCACAAAGGTCCCGCTCCGTCCAACCCTGCTCCATTGACATTTATCAAAAAACAGCTTGAAAAATGGCAAGCAATTCGAGTTAACTATCTTATAAACAGTGACGAACTCGCAAGCTGAAGTCCGCAGCAGCAACCAGCTAGTCGCCACCGATTTCTTGATAAATGTCAAAGGTGCAGCCCCAGGCCGGGCTGCACCTTTGTGCTGTTAGTCGAGCCCACAATTGGGGGTTCACGCCACCATACCTAGCGGATACTTGCCCCTAGCGCTTGGCTTTTATTCAACCTACTAATTTATGACTTTCCCCATTTTCCATCCGGCTGCTACCCGCCTACACGCTGATTTGGGCTGGCTCGATGCTTACCGCAGCTTCAATACAGGTGGCAGCTACGACCCCAATCGGCAGGCATTTGGGGCGCTGCGCATTCTCAACGACGATACGGTGGCGGGGGGCCGGGGCTTCGGCCGGCATCCGCACCAGAATATGGAGATTATCACCCTACCCCTGGCGGGCGCGCTGGAGCACGAGGATTCGCTCGGCCACCGGGCCGTGATTCGGGCCGGCGAAGTGCAGGTGATGAGTGCTGGCACCGGCATTAGCCACAGCGAAAAAAACCACAGTCCGCACGACCCTGTGCATTTTCTGCAAATCTGGCTGACCACCAACCAGCCCGATGCCACCCCGCGCTACGAACAGCAGGCGATTGCGTCCTTGCCCAACCACCTGGTACAAATAGCCTCGCCCCACGAAGGTGAGCCCGGCGTGCACCTGCGCCAACAGGCCTGGCTACACCTGGCTACGCTCATTGCTGGCACTGCGCTCACCTACCAGCCCAAAGCAGCCGGCAATGGCGTGTATGCGCTGGTGCTACAGGGCGAGGTGTTGCTTGACGGGCAACGGCTGGGCGTCTACGATGGCCTAGGAAGCTGGGAACCAGACGCGTTGCACCTAGAAGCCAGTAGCCCCGCCACTGTGTTGCTGCTCGATGTACCCAGGCGGGCCTGAGTAACCAGTCTCTACCCGACCCGCAAGAAAGCTACTTCTATCCGATAGCTCGCATCACTTTCCAATCCCTTAAAAATCAACCACTCATGACGAACGAAGAAATAATCCGCGCGCTCTACCAAGTGGCTGAAACCCAAGATGCCCAGCAGTTCGCGTCTTTGTTTACCGAAGACGGCTATTTCTACGCTGTATCGGCCGGGCAGAAGTATTATGGGGAAGAGCTGGCTCGCCCCGTGGAGATTTACGCGACCGCCTTCCCCGATATGCACCGCAAATTGTACAACCTCTACGTGGCCGGCGATGTGGTAACGGTAGAGCTGTCGCTGAATGGCACGCACCGGGGGCCGCTAGCCTTGCCAATGGGCACCCTTGCGGCCACCGGCAAGGAAATGCACGCGCCCTGCTGCGACGTTTTCCATCTGGAAAACGGCAAGGTGAAGTCCTTCCATTGCTACACGGCCGCTACCGTCATTTTTGCGCAGCTAGGCGTGCTGGGCAATCTCGCCGCAGCCTTGCAGCAATAGGCAAACGTGGCGGCCAGCAGCTTACGCACGCGATGCTACCCCCCTACCGCACCCTGAGCTATGACAAGCTTAGGGTGCGGTTTTAGTTTTAATGGGTAGCCGTAGGTCCTCGATTGCCTGCCAAACAGCCGCCTGTGCGGGTGGCATTTTCTTGTCTTTTAGCAGGGCTTATGAGCGGGCTAACTTACCCCTTTGCATCTTGCCGGTTGAATGTCCGTTGCCTGCTATGCCCCATCTCTACGCGTTGCCCGACGACCGCACGCTAACCATCGCCCCCGGCGAAACCATCTTGGCGGCCACGCTGCGGCAGGGCATTCCGCACGCGCACGCCTGCGGCGGCCAGGCCGTGTGCTCGACGTGCCGGGTGCAGGTGCTGGATGGCTTGGCGTACTGCTCGCCCCGCAATGCCCCTGAGCAGGCCCTGGCCGACCGCCTGCGCCTACCCCCCGCCGTGCGCCTGGCCTGCCAAACCACCGTGGCCGGCGGCGACGTGCGTTTTTCGCGCCCCATTCTCGATACGCTCGACCTGGAGCTGGCGGCGCAGGAGCTACAGCACCCCGGCCAGCAACTGGGCCAGCTGCAACAGGTTGCCATCTTGTTTTCAGATATCCAGGACTATACCGTGCTGGCCGACCAGCTGCCGCCCTACGATGTCATTCATATTCTAAACCGCTACTTTGGTGTGATGAGCGAAATCGTGGCCGCCCACCACGGCCACATCAGCGACTTTATCGGCGATGGGCTGATGGTGGTGTTTGGCCTGAGCCACCCCGCCACGGCCGTGCCCGATGCGCTGGCGGCGGGCCAGGCCATGCTGCGCGGCGTCGAGCAGCTAAACCCCTACCTCAAGCAGATGTATGGCTGCGCTTTTCACGTGCGCATCGGGCTGCACTATGGCGAGGCCGTGGTGGGCCATATCGGCGGCAATGGCTTCCGCAAGCTGGCGACCATCGGCGACACGGTGAACGTGGCGGCCCGCATCGAAAGCGCTAATAAAGAGTACGGCACCTACTTTCTAGTGTCGGAAGCCGTGGTGGAAGCAGCCGGCCCGAGCCTAGTGGTGCGGCAGGGCTTTTTGGCCCCGCTCAAAGGCAAAAAGGGCTTGCACCGCCTCTACGAAGTAGCCCCGGAGCCAGAAAATGAATAGGCGAGCCAAGCTTAATGACTAGTAGCTACTTAGCATTAAATTTAAATACTCCTTCTACAGACCATGAGATACGCTTACTTATGGCGAGCGCTGCTGCTGGGGGCCGGCCTGCTGGCCGGGTGGCCCGTGGCAGCCCATGCCCAGTCGGCCAGCAGCCCGGCCTGCACGGTATTCGTAGTGGGGGGGCGTAGCCGGGGGCCGACTGAGCTCATGCAAACCCTGCACGCGGTGGTGGCGCAGGCGGCCCCGCTCGGCGGGCATAGTACGCTGGTGCTGCTCGATGACCGCCTGGGCGCTCGCCTGCTAACTGATGAGGGAAAGGGGCAAGTTTCGGCGGCGCTGCTGGCGCAGCTGCGCGCCTTTCCGGGCCGGCTGGTTATCGTGCCCGGTGGGGCCGATGGGCCGGAAGGCGATGCCCAGGCGGCCCGGCTGCTGGCTACCCCCGCCGGCCGCCCCGATGCGCTGCTGCCCGACAGCCGCTGCCCCGACCCCGTGGAATTGCGGCTCGATGCCCAGCACACGCTGGTAGTCCTCAACACGGCGTGGTGGCTGCGCGCCCCTACCCCACCCGACCAGCCGGGCCCCTGTGCCACCCAGGACCCGGCCGCCGTGCTCACGCTGCTCGACGATATTTTGCGCCGCAACCAGGGCCGCCAAGTGCTGCTGGTGGGCCAGCAATCACTGGCCCTGGCCCACCGGCGGCTGCCGCTGCTGCCCAACCCCCGCTACGAGTTGCTGCGCACTTCTTTGCGCAGCGTGCTGGAAAAATACCCCGGCCTGACCTACGTGAGTGCCCAAGGTGCCCGCCAGGCTCGCTACGACGAAGAGCACGCCCTGCACTACCTCCTCAGTGGCCCCGCGGCCCCGCACGCCCCGCCGGCCGATGTATTGGCCACGCCCGCCAAGGCCGCGTACCACGGCTTTACCCGCCTAGAATATACCGCCCATGGCCAGGTGCGGGCCACGTATTGGGTGCCCGATGCCGAGCACCCCGATGGCCAGTCGGTGGTGGCCGAGCGCCACTGGCGCACGCCCGACCTCGCCCCTGTGCCGGCGGCCGACACCTTTGCCGTGGCCCGCGCCCGGCCGCAGCCGCCCGTGGTGGCGGTGGTGCCCGCCAGCACCCACTACCAGGCCGGCCGGTTTCGACAGTGGCTGCAAGGGCCCAACTACCGGCGCGAGTGGCAGCAGCCCATTGCCGTGCCCGTGCTGGATTTGAGCACCGCCCAGGGTGGCCTGACGCCGCTCAAGCGCGGCGGCGGGCTGCAAACGCAGTCGCTACGGCTGCGGGCGGCCAGTGGGCAGGAGTTTGTGCTGCGCTCGATTGAGAAAAATACCAACGGCTCGGTACCTGACTTTTTGCACCACACCCTGGCCGCCGCCCTCGTGCAAGACCAGATTTCGGCGGCTCACCCCTACGCTGCCCTCCTGGTGCCGCCGCTGGCCGAGGCGGCCGGGGTTGGGCACACCAATCCGCAGCTGGTACTCGTGCCCGACGACCCGCGCCTGGGTATCTACCGCCGCGAGTTTGCCGGCTCGCTGGCCTTGCTCGAAACCCGCGAGCCGGCCCCGCCGCGCAGCTTTTCGGGTCGGCCCGAGCGCAAGTACTACAGCACACCCGATGTGCTAACTCAATTGCAAGCCGACCCGCGCAACCGCGTAGACCAGCGGGCCGTGCTGCGCGCCCGCCTGCTCGATATCGTGCTGGCCGACTGGGACCGCCACGACGACCAGTGGCGCTGGCTGGCCTACCCCCGCCCCGGCGGCGGCAAGCTGTTTCGGGCCGTGCCCCGCGACCGCGACCAGGCGCTGTTCGTCAACCAGGGGTTCCTACCCCACCGCGCCAGGGTGGAGTACCTGCTGCCTCGCATTCAGGGGTTCGACTACGAGTTTCAGAACGTCAACAGCTTCAATTTCAACGCCCGCTACTTCGACCGCTCTTTTCTAACCCAGCTCAGCCGCGCCGACTGGCAGGCGCTGGCCGACTCGGTGCAAGCCAGCCTAACCGACAACGTGTTAGCCGCAGGCCTGCGCCAGTGGCCCGATTCGATTTATCGCCTCTCCGGCCCTACAGTGCTAGCCAAGCTGCAAGCCCACCGGACGCACCTACCCGCGTGGGCCGACCAATATTACCGCTTCCTGGCCCACGCGGTGGAGGTGGTGGGCAGCGACGGCCCCGAAGAGTTTGAGGTCCTGCGCCAGGACGATGCGCACACGCAAGTAACCGTGTATGAGCTTTCTAAAACGGGGCAGCGCGGGGCCGTGCGCTACCAGCGCACATTCCAAACCGACGAAACGCAGGAAATCCGCCTCTACGGCCAGGGCGGGGCCGACGTATTTGCTCTGCGCGGCGAGGTGCAGCACGGGCCAGTGGTGCGCGTGGTAGGCGGCGAAGGCGCTGACACCCTGCGCGATGCCTCCCGGGTGCGCAGCGGGCGGCGGCGCGTCACGGCCTACGATGCGCCGGCCGGCCTGGCCATAGCCGCCCGCGGGCCCGACACCAAAACCCGCCTCAGCGCCCGGCCGGAAGTGAATCAGTACGACCGCCAGGCGTTTAAATACGCCTTTGCCGGCCCCCTCTACCCCTGGAGCTACAACGTGGACGACGGGTTGTTTGTGGGCCTGGGGCTGCTGCTCAAGCGGCCGGGCTTCCGCAAGCTGCCTTGGGCCGCTACCCACCAAGTCACGGCCAATGTGGCGCTGCGCACCGGGGCTTTCAGCTTTGGGTATGAAGGCAATTTTGCGCAGGTAGTAGGGCCTTTTGACTTGCAGGTGCGTGCCGCCGTGCAGGCGCCCAATTATGTGCGCAACTTCTACGGGCTAGGCAATAATACCGCGCTCGTGCCCGACGAGCCCACCAGCGCGGCCTACTACCGGGTGCGCTTCCGCAACCTAGCCGTAGCCGCCCTGCTGCGCCGCCAGCTAAGTGCGCGGAGCATTGTATTTGGCGGGCCGGTTTACCAAGGCGTGGACGTAGAAGACCAGCCCGGCCGCATCCTCGACCAGAACCCCGACCCGCGCCTGCGCCCCGATAAGCTATTCGAAGCCAAGCAGTACCTGGGTGCGCGGCTGGGCTACGAATTTGCTAGCCTGCACGCCCGCGCCGAGCTGCCGCAGGGCGTGGCCGGCCAGGCCGAATTGCTGGCCCAGCGCCCGCTCACGGCCAGCGCCCGGCCGCTCACTCAGCTTAGCGCGTCGCTGGCTATGTACCGCAGCTTTCGTTTTCCGCTGCGCCTGACGCTGGCTACCCGCTTCGGCGGCACGTTCAATCTCAGCGAGGACTACGAGTTTTTCCAGGCTGCTACCCTGGGCGGACTCGCCAACCTGCGCGGCTTCGGCCGCACCCGCTTCGCCGGCCGCCAGAGTGCCTACAACAACACCGAAGTGCGCCTGCAAGTGGCCCGTATTCGCAGCTACCTGCTGCCGGCCACCTTCGGCCTACTGGCCTTCCACGATGTGGGCCGGGTGTGGGTGCCGGGCGAAACATCGCACCTGTGGCACCGCGGCTACGGGCCTGGCTTGTGGCTGGCCCCCACGCCGCAGGTGGTGCTAGCTGCCATGTACGGCATTTCAGCTGAAGGACGGCTACCGCTTATTCGCCTGGGCTTCTTCTTCTAAGCTGTTTGTTCAGACTACCATCTTTCCCTGAGAAATACCTTGGGTAAAAGGCTGGTTCAAAAGTCGCCTTTGCGGGCTACTGGCCATGGGCTTGATGCCTAAGTACCTGCGACTGCGCTTGGGTGGACACCTCCCCATAGCTAACTTATTAAGTTGGCTCAGAAACTTAACCAGAAAGAGGGGCCGTGAATTTGGCAGATGCGTAGCAACCGCTCGCTACCCCTTCCTAAAGGAGCAATTAGGGCAGGCGAAATCGGCGTTACGCCTTGGCACATTATTTACCATGACCACTCATTAAGTACCGCGGAGCCTTACGCCGGCAAGGTCAGGACCACTTCGGTTCCCTCCCCTTCGTGTGAATTTACGCTTAGCGTGCCCCCATGGCCCTTGGTCACAATGTCATAGCTCAAGGACAGGCCGAGGCCCGTGCCTTCGCCTGGCGGCTTAGTGGTGAAGAACGGCTGGAAAATTTTCGGCTGAATTTTCGCCGGGATGCCAATTCCGTTATCACGAATAGTCAGGACCAGGTTCGGCTCCCGCAGTTCGGTGCTCACGTAGACCGCTGGCTGGTAGCCCGTCACGCGGTGCTGCCGCTGTCGGAGGGCATAGAAAGCGTTGTTGAAGAGATTGAGCAGCACCCGCCCAATCTCCGATTCGCTCACCGTCGCCCGCGGCAAGGCCGGTGCCAGCTTGGTTTGGATGGTGGCCTCAAACGAGGGGTCTTTGCTGCGCAGCCCTTGGTAAGCTAAGCGCAGGTATTCATGGCAAAGGGCGTTCAGGTCGGTGGGTTGCCGCTCCCCGTTGCTGGGGCGGGCGTGGTCCAGCATGCCCCGGACGATGCCCGCCGCCCGCTGCCCGTACTGGCTAATTTTGGTTAGGTTCTGGGTCAGGTCGTCGGCCAGGGCTACGACGTTGTCGGGGTGGCCCGCCTGCGCTTCCTGCTGTAGCTCCTGGCAAAGCTCCGCAGATACATCGGCAAAATTGGTAACGAAGTTCAACGGGTTCTGAATCTCGTGGGCGATGCCGGCCGTCAATTCGCCCAGCGACGCCATTTTTTCCCGCTGAATCAATTGCTGCTGAGTGGCCCGCAAGTGCCGCAGGGCCCTGCGGGTCTGGTCGCGCTGCTGGTGCAGCCGGGTATTGGCTTGCTGCTGCTGGCGCGTGTAGCGCCACAGCCCAAACCCCAAGCTACTGAGCAAGACCAGCCCCACCAGGGTGGCGCCCAGCAACAAGCGCTGGCGCCGCGCCTGCTCTACTTGCAGCAATTTATCCTTTTGCAAAAGGGCAATCTGGCTTTGCTGCTGAGCGAGGTTCTGCGTAAAGCGTGCGGCCGTTGCTTGGCGAGTAATTTGCTCGTTGCTAAGCGTATCGCGCAGGCCCAGGTAGCGGCGCTGATACGCGTAGGCTGCCGCATAGGCATGCCGCCGGGCCGAGGCCTGCGCTAGCAGCAGCAGCGCATCGCGCACCGGCTCTTTTTCTAGAAAGCGCTGGGCGAGCTGCAAGCCTTTCTGGCTGTAGATAATGGCGCTATCGGCGGGCCCCTGGCGTAGAAAGTAGCGCCCCAGGGTTAGGTAAACGCGCATCCGGGCGTACCGACGCAGTTCTTCGTGGGGCGCGCCGTACGTTTCGGCCAGCACGTGGCGAGCAAAGGGCAGCGTCTGGGCATTGCCTTGGCGCTCATAGCTATCGGCCAGGCCACTTTGGGCGGCCATGGTCAGAAACGTGCTGCGCGACACGAGCAGGGCCTCCCGATAGGCAGCCTGCGCGCGGCCCTGGCGCCCAGTAAGCCGATAACACTCCCCGATGCTGTACAACGCTTCGCTTTCCAGCACCCGCTTCCGGGAAGATTCTGGCAGGGCTTTCGCCTGGGTAAAAGACTGAAGCAGATACTTGATGGCTTGTTCATAGTCAGCCATGTCGATATATAACCCGCCGATGCTACCCAGGGCGTCGGCCTCTTCGTCCGGCAGGTGGGCCTGCTGCGTCACGCGCAGCGCCTGTTGCAAGGCTTGCAGGGCCAGGTAGTAGTTGCCCACCACCGTTTTGAAGTAGCCCGCCTGTGTCCAGTAGCAGCGTTGCACGAGCAGGGGCTGGCCCGTTGTGCGGGCCACGGTAAGGGCCCGCTGAATATAAGCCAGGCCTTGTTCTCCCGAATATAAACTAAGGGTCTGCAATACCTGAACCAGCAAAGGTTTATCGCCGCTGCGTTCGGCCAGGGGCAGCACCTGCAACAGGCGGGCCTGAAATTGTCGCTTGGAAGTGGGCACGGCACCGGCCATAACCACATTGTACTGGGCATACGCTTCGCCGTACACATAGTGCAGGCGCTGAGCGAGGGTAAGGGCCTGCCGAGCCAGCGAGTCGTTGCGAGCAGGGGAAAACCCGTCTTCATCACTACGGTAATCGGCCAGCTTGTTGAGCCGGTTAACCCGGAAGGTATCGGCCTGAGGGTGTTGGCGCAATTGCTGCCACAGCTGCCGAACGGTCGGGGTCGGGGCCGACCAGGCCGCCGGGGCCAGCAGCCACAAGCAGGCAAGCAGCAGGGAGCGGTTCATGGCGGCGGTAATTTTTAGGGAGCAGCTCTTTAGGGTGATAAGATACTAACAGAAGGCGCACCAACGAGATAGCCACGCAGGGCACGAAGGCCAGCCTGACCACCTGCTGCTGACGGGCAACGGCTGCTTGAAACGGGGTAAGGCCGCTAAGGCTACAAGGGTGAACGAGTAGGCGAAGTGGCGGCAGCCCGTAAATACGAATTATAAGCTTTTAGCACTACCCTATAGCGCTAGGTGAGCAGAGACAATAATAACCAAGGCTTGTTGTAAAAAAAACTATATTATCTCTAGAAAAGCAGGTGTTTACCTAGGGGATATGAGCAGCTTAGATGCTTATTTTTGCCGGTGTGTAGTGCGCAGCCGACGCAGGGGTAGGGGCACATTTTTTACTAAGTATTTACTTAAGTATATCGTGGTGTGTATGCCATACCTAGCAAAGGCTTTGCGCGGGCAAGCGCGTCAATCAACCACCATTTTTACTCATTCTTCACTCTCGTTTTTCTTTTATGGACCATATTTTACGATTGAAACTGCTGGCGGGACTATTGCTGGCGGCTGGCTCGGCAGCGGCCCAAACCGGCAGCGTTGGTATCGGCGTGGCGGCCCCCAATTCCTCGGCTGTGCTAGAGCTGGCGTCAGGTACGACCACGCCCAAAGGGTTCCTACCCCCCCGCATGACCAAGACCGTGCGCGATGCCATCAGTAGCCCTGCTGAAGGCTTGGTGATTTACCAGACTGACAATACCCCGGGCCTCTACCAGCGTGTCGGCAGCGTCTGGGCCTCGCTAGGCACGCTCAATACGGAAAGCATGGCCACGGCCCCCGCGCCTACAACGAATATCCCATTGGTGCCCGCCGCTACCACGTTTGTGTACTCGGATAATAACAACACTGCGGCTAACGGCACCGTGACGCTGGGCACGGGCGTTGAAGGCCAGCGGTTGGTCGTCGTCAACAACGATGCGCAGTTCCTGCCGGTGGTTTCGGCCAGCGGCACGGGCAATGTACTGCCTAAGTACGCGGCGCGATTCATTTACACCGCGAGTGGCTGGCGCCGGGAGTCGTAGGCTTTTCTCATCCTGAGCTTCGCTTTTCTTATGACATTTTCTTCTTCGGCCGGCGCCAAGGCCGGCCTGGCGGCGCGGCGCTCGCTGCTCCAGCGCTTGCATAGCTGGCTGCGGCCCGGCACGGCGGCCTCGGCCCCTCGGGCGGTTTCAATGCGCCCCCTAGGGGGAACCCCCTACGTTGGGGAGCTGGCCATTTTTGCCGGCAATTTTGCCCCTCAGGGGTGGGCGCTGTGCAATGGGCAACAGCTAGCCATCAGCGAAAACGAAACGCTGTTTCAGCTCATTGGCACTACCTACGGGGGCGATGGGGAGAATTACTTCAATCTTCCCGACCTGCAGGGCCGGGCTCCCGTTCATGCGGCGGGCGGCACGAGTATTGGACTGAGCACCTACCAAATGGGGCAGCAAACCGGGGTGGAGAGCGTGACGCTGACGGTAGCGCAGCTCCCCCCCCACACCCACCCGCTGCCGGCCAGCAGCTTGCCGGGCACTACGGCCTCACCGCTGGGGGCTGTGCCGGCCGATAACGGCGCTGGCTCGGCCCAGTACACCCTGGATAACAGCAGCATTGGCTCGCAGCCCACCCAAAACCTAGGCAGCACCGGGGGCAACCAGCCGCATGCCAACATGCAGCCTTATTTGGCCATCAACTACATTATTTCACTCTATGGGATTTTCCCATCGCAGACCTAACCGGGCACCTTGTATGACACTTTTACCAAATTCACCGGAAGCCCCGGCCTCGCGGCGCAGCTGGCTTAAGAAGCTGGGGGGGCTAGTAGCCGCCGGCTTGGTACTAGGCAAAAGCCAACCTGCCGCCGCCAGGGCTGGGCAACAAAGGGCTTCCCCACTGGGGTCGCCCTTTAATGGGGATGCTTTTATCGGCGAAATCATGCTGGTCAGCTTTAACTTCCCCCCCAAGGGGTGGGCCTTCTGCAATGGGCAACTCTTGCCTATCAACCAGAACCAGGCCCTGTTTGCGCTGCTAGGCACCACCTACGGGGGCAATGGCCAAACCACCTTTGCGCTGCCCGACCTGCGGGGCCGGGTGCCGATGTGCTTTGGCCAAGGGGCAGGGTTGACAAATCGCGATTTAGGCGAGAAGGCGGGAACCGAGACCGTGGCGCTCAGTACCGCGCAAATAGCACATACTCATAGCGTTCAGGCCAGCACAGCCACCGGCACCACGAGCGTGGCGGGTACCACGGGACCACCTAGCGTACGCAACTACCTGGCCGACAACGGCGGCGGCTCGGCCCAGTACAGCAACGCGGCCAACGTAACCATGGCCGACGCGCTGTCGCCGGTTGGTGGCGGCCAGAGTCACCTCAACATCCAGCCTGTGCTGGGCATGAATTTCGTTATTGCGCTGCAAGGCGTCTTCCCAAGCCAAAACTAGCTATGTCATCTTTTTCTCCGCTCATACGGCCGGCTGCGGGGCCGCAGCCGGCCCGCCGCAGCCTACTCAAGCGCCTTTCTGGGTTGGTGGCGGGCAGCTTTCTGGCTGGCCCCCTGCAGGCCCTTCTTGGCCGCGCTACGCCGGCCGCCGCGAATACCCTCACTGGGGGCCAAAACGTTTTCTTAGGCGAAATTATTCTGCTGGCTTGCAACTTTCCTCCCAAAGGCTATGCCTTCTGCAACGGTCAGCTGATACCCTTAAGCCAGAACACCGCCTTGTTTTCGCTGCTAGGCACCACCTACGGGGGCAATGGCCAAACCACCTTTGCACTGCCCGACCTGCGGGGCCGCCTACCCATAGGCGCCGGCCAAGGAGCCGGCCTGAGCCTGTATGATTTGGGAACTAGTGGGGGCACCGAAGCCGAGACGCTCACGGCTGACCAGCTCCCCGCTCACACGCACACTTTAGCCTACAGCACGGCCCTGGGCACGGTGGGCTCGCCCGAGGGTGCCTACCTAGCCAGCAACGCGTCGGGCCTGGCCCAATATGGCACCACCGGCACCGGCAACATGGCTCCTACTGGCAGCCCGGGCAGCGGGCAGGCGCACAGCAACATGCAGCCTTACCTGGCGCTTAACTACTGCATCGCGCTGCAAGGCATCTTCCCGCCGCGTAATTAATACTTCTTTTCTGCTCTCCATACTCCTTCATGAAGCACTTCGTACCCCTCTGCGGCCTGGCGCTGTCTACTTTACCAGCCCTGGGCCAAACGGCCCTCTCGAACCAAGGCGCGGTTATTTCCATTCAGTCGGGCGCGCAGGTAGCTGTGGTGGGCGATATAAGCATTGGCACCGGCGGCACCATCGACAACGCGGGCACGCTCACCTTCACCGGCAACTGGGATAACAGCGCCGGCTCGGGCGTGCTCACGCCGGGCACCGGCACCGTGCTGCTGCTAGGCACCGCCCAGCAGCAGCTAGGGGGTAGCAGCGCCACCACCTTTCACAGCCTCGACGTGAGCGGCGCCACTGGCCCCGTGCAACTCACGGCCAACGCCTCGGTGGGCAACAATGCGGGCACGCTTACGCTCGGTACCAAGCAGTTGCAGCTCAATGCTAAGGTGCTGACGCTGAACAACGGTGCCACTACTGCCATCAGCAGCAGCACTGGGCAGCTAGTGAGCGAGACCACGCCTACGGCTGGCTACGGGCGCTTCGTGTGGGTGATTGGAGCCGGTACGGGGACTTACGTGGTGCCCTTGGGCACGGGCACGACCAGGCTACCCGTCACGTTTGATATCAGCACGGCGGGCGCGGGTGCGGCGGGCAGCCTCGACGTCGCTACCTACCCTACCCCACCCAGCAACCAGCCCCTACCCACAGGTATTTCGGCCCTGCAAGGCGACCCCAACAAAACCCTGGACCGGTACTGGATAACGCAGGCTAGCAATTACACCATTCTACCCACTGCCACGCTCAGCTTCACGTATCAGGAAAGTGAGTGGAATACGTCGCCCAATGCCATCCTCGAAACCAACCTGCGCCTACAGCAGCGAAATGGCACCGTTTGGAGCGCCTCACAGGGCAGTGTAAACACCGGAGTTAATACCCTCACCTCCAACGCGCAAAACGGTTTCGGCGTTTTTGCAGCCACCGACCTAACGGCTCCCCTGCCGGTTGAATTAAGTGAATTTTCGGCGCAGGCCCGGGGAAGTGACGGCGTACTAGACTGGGTCACGGCTTCGGAGCGGAACAACCAAGGCTTCGATGTAGAAGCAAGCTTGGATGGGACGGCTTTTCAGAAGATAGGGTTTGTAGCGGGCTACGGCAGTTCTACTACCCCCCACAGTTACCGCTACACCGATGCAAACGCCGCGCGCCGGGGCGGCCTGCTATACTACCGGTTGCGGCAACTGGATACCGATGGCACCGCTACCTACTCCCCCGTGCGCACAGTGCATTTTGCGGGCAGTGAAGGCCCCGCTTTTGCAGCGTGGCCTAACCCCGCCCACGACGCCTACACGGTGCACCTGCGGGCCGCGCGGGCCCAAACTACTCTGGTGACCGTGCACGACGCGTTGGGCCGCCTAGTCAGCCAGTTGCCCGTGCAAGTGCAAGCTGGTGACAATCAGCTACCGGCTAGCTTTGGCCTGACGCAGCCCAGCGGCATGTATCTGCTGTCGGCAGAGTTGGATGGCCAAGTGCTGCGTACCCGCCTGGTGCGGGAATAGGGCTCCTGGTTTTGAACCTCTTGTTTAGTCACTATAGCCAAGGGGCTACTATTCCGTTGGCAGCGCCTCAAGGCCACGCTTAGACCATACTATTCAAATGGGTCCATACATATAATTCAGTGGTAGCACTGAAGCGTTGCCAACGGAATAGTAGCAGCTTTGCATAGCTGCTCACCAGCAGGCGGTTAGTGTAGTTCTCTTAAGGCTTGCTGCAGGGCTACGTCAGGCCAGGTAGCAGGTTGCTTTTTGCTTATACTACCTCTTAACTGGTCTTCCTAAGGAATCCTCGCACCCAAGCTTTATGCAAAGGTCAGCTCTACTTAAAGCTTGGGTGGTGGCCCTGCTTTTGCGCGGGTTGGGAGGATACCAAGGGCACGCACAGGCTGCTGTGCGGGCTGATACATTGGCGGCACGCGCAGCCTTGAAAGCCAACGCGCAAAGCAGCGGCGCTGCTGCCCCCCCCAAAGCCCTCCGCCCCCTACAGGATAGCCTGGAGGCTTATGACCGACAGCGCCCGCTCCGCGTGGCTGTGCTGTTTGTGCATAATGCGTTGACTGACGACCTGCGGAAAAGCGCTAAGCCCTTCGACTTTTACTTTACCCTAAAGGAGCCTTACCCGCTGGCCGCTTATCAGCATGACACCGTTGCGTTCAGGCTGAATGACGAGGCCGTGCTCTTCGTGCGCGACTTGCGCTTGGCGCTGCGGCGCTACAAGCGTCATAAAGAAGACTTACGCCTCTATATCAACGACGTACCGCTGCCGATGGTGCCGGAGCAGCTGGATACGACGCGCGCGCGAAACGTGGCCCTCGTACGCTTCCGTTTGGTTCGCAACAGCACGACGGAACCCGTCTGGCAAGGTTTTTACCGCATTGCCGACAAACTGGACCGCCATAATACCAGCTTCAATATCGGGTTGGTGGACGGGCAGCTTGGCCAAGCTTATGGACCGGTTAACTTATTGTTGATTAACCGATTTTGGCTGCGAGCGGGCTTTATTGCACTGGGGATGCTGGTGGCCGGGTGCTGGTGGCTGATTGGGCACAGCGACTTTATCCGCACGGACAGTTCGCTGCTGCTTCCTTTTGCAGAGGGGGCGCTCCCGCCCGGCAAAAGTGTTAGAATCCCCCTGAGTATCAGCAAGCTCTATCGGAAAGTACCCTTTAGCCTGGCGAAGACGCAGACGGCCTTTTGGACGCTACTCATCAGCGGGGCTTACCTGATGATTACGGTAGTAACAACCGCTTTGCCCGCTATTCCGACGGGTTTATTAGGGTTATTGGGCATCAGCGTAGCCAATGGGGTATTTAGCCAACTGCTCAATCGGTCGCAGGCAGATGCTACGGACCCCTTGACCAAGCAGAAGAGCAACGCGCAGGAAAGCCGAGGCTGGTGGGCCGATGTGCTGACCGAAAATGCCGGCGTAAGCTTAGCGCGGCTACAATTTCTGGTCTTTAACTTCATTGCCGGGCTCTACTTCGTGTACTACGTGAGTACCCGCTGGGCGTTCTACGATTTTGGCAGCGACATCCTGGCCCTGATTTCTATCAGCAGCGCGGGCTTTTTGGCCAATAAGAATTTTGAGAATAGCGCGAAGGCCAAAGACAACGACACAGACCACAAGCTTCCTTCTACTGGCAGCAACTACACCGGCGCCTCCGATATGGCGGCCGCCGCCACACGTTCGTCTTTGCCCACGGGTGGCGGCACCGCCTTTGCTACCCCCCTCCCTAGTGGCGACGACACCCTACCAGCCAGCGAGCCAACAACTGCGGCTACGTCAACGTCATCGGGCAGCGCTGCCACGCCTACTGCGCTACCGGCTACCGGGGCTACCGCCGGCCAGGTTAACCCAGGAGAAAATCAGCCGAGCCAGGAGCCGGCGGCGCTGGTAGCACCGCGCGCCAACGCCCAACTTCCCCCTACCCCCCCGGCAACCGAGCCAACGGCCGCCGAGCAGTGGTACACGCGCTTTCAGCGCTTCATGCGCGCGCCGAGGCGCTTTGACAGCAACCCCACGGGGGACATTTTTGGCAATCCGGGGCCGGCCAAAAATGGCTGCACCCTGCAAGTCGGCATTGTGGCTACCCTGCGGGGTGGCCTAGACCTACGGGCAACGGTGCGGTGCGCCCGCGAGCCGCTTCCCAGCGGCGACGTGGTCTTTTTGCTGCATCCCACTTACGAGCAGCGGGCATTGACCGTACCGCTAGATGAGGGCGAGGCCATCCTACGTTTTTTTTCGGTGGGGTGCTTTACCCTGATTGCGATGCTGGATGCGGGCGCCACCATCCTGTCCTTCGACCTGCGCGATGTGCCGGGGGCACCGAGCTCCTTTTTGGCTCGCTAGCGCTGGGCTTGAAGCAGAACTACTGGCACCTTGCATTTGAACTAAGTTGAATTAGTGCGATAAAAAACCCTTTTCACTTACTGCTTTTTTGCCATGACTACTTTTTACGAAGATGTTCTGAAGAAGCATAAGCTCTTCAACAGCCCCAAGCGCGTGGACAGCCTGGACTTGCTTGAGCCCACTTTCCGCGCGAAGGTGCAGGCCATTTTGGATGATGCGGCTTCGCACAACATCAAGCTGCTTGTCTTTGAAACCTACCGCAGCTCGGCCCGGCAGCAGCAGCTGTTTGATGAGGGCGCTTCCAAGCTTAAGCTGGTGGGGGTGCACCACTATGGCCTGGCGGCCGACATCGTGTATTCGCGGGGCGGTGAGCCGTCGTGGAAGGGCGACTTTAACTTTTTGGGGCAGTTGGCCCGCGCCCATCAGCTCATCTGGGGGGGCAACTGGGGCTATCCGCAAACGCCCCATTCCTTCGTGGACGCCGACCACGTGCAGTGGTGCACCGTGGGGCGGCAAGCCGCCTTGTTTCGGGGCGAATGGTACCCGGTGGCTGGGTACGACCCTTACCAGGAACTGTAGCAAGGACCTCCCTGGCAGTTTTAGGTGCCAGCGTGGGCTCCAGAAAGCGGGAGAATAGGCTGGCTGCTTGGCCGTAGCGCGCTCCTGCTGCACTCTCTTCTGGTTTAGATACGCTGTGCCAGTTAGCCAACAGTCGCCACTCGCCTGGGAAGCAAGCAGCTGCGCACCAAGCAGTCTTAGCCTCCAGCCTAACCACTTAACTCGCCGCGCCCACTCATCAACCACTACCTGCGAAATACCTATGGAACAGAAAACAATTATTGCTCGCCTGGCAGCTGCTGACGGGGGCACGCTTAATTGGGCGGTGTTGACTTCTGGCACTAAACCCAACACCCAGGTACACACGATGCTAGGCGACGAAACCCAGAAGGAAGTGGCGGTTCGGACGGAGGCGGATGGCACCTTGGATTTCGGGTTCGTAGTCAATGCCTTTCCGGCAACGTCTTGGAAGCTAACCCTGACGGAGCAGGGCCAGCAGGGCCCGCGATACGAACGCGAGGGCCTCACGGATAGCCAATACACAGGCCGGGACAGTGGCAAGGTCAACTTCAGTCAAAACATAAGCTAGGTCCGATGCATAAGCAACTTACGCTGGTCGTCACTGGCCTCTTCCTAGCAGCAATTTTGGCCATGCCAGTACGCGCCGCCTGGGCGCAAACCCCCTTCCGAACCGCCAAATCGGACGGGAGCATCGTTCTCAACACTGGTGGGCTGGTACAGGCAAGTCTGGAAGAAGCCTTGTTTCGAGTCGGCTACGTAGTAAACAACAAGGATAAGCACGCCGCTAAAATTCGCCAGCAAAACAACACCAAGCAGGTACACGGAGGAACGCTCTACGGGTTCGAGGTACAGGGCAGACCCAGTGATAACCTAGCCTCCTTATTTAGTAACAATAGGGTGACGGCGGGTACGCAGGCCACATTTTCGTTTGGGGTGGCCAATCTACTCAGCCACCAGCCCTCCGCAAAAGAAATACCTGGCATTGTAGCCGGCGCTGAAGCAGACACCGGGCCCACACACTTAAAAAGCCTTGATTACGACTGGCTGACGCTACAAGTAACGTACTCCCGAAACAGCTCGACCTTGTATACGCCTACTAATGCTTACGCCGACCAGTTCTCCCGGAAGGTTTTTGACGGCTACGGCGTACAGCTTGCGTACAACCTGGAATTCAAATCGAACCGGATTCCTATGCTGCTGGGGCTGGCCCCTGGCATCAAGCGGGTTAATAATATCAACGACCTGGACAAAATCCAGGTCGAAGAAACGCGCACCATTACGTCGCCGGATGGCCTTACCCAGCGCACTACCACTGTTACCCGCAGCGGCTTGCGTGGCACCTACGAGGAAACGACCCAAGCTACGCTAAACTCGGACTTTGTTTTTTATCCTTTTTTGCTGGCTGCCCCACGCAAAGCGTCCGTTGCGTTCAACGTATTCACCCGCTCCGCGCTGGGAGACAATGGGTACTTTATCCCCGGGGTTGGCGCTTTCGTGACGGCCCCAAAGGCACCCCTAAAAGTGTACGGCGGAGTGAGTATATACAGAGACAAGAACAAGGAAGCCGCCGTTGATATTGTTGCGGGATTTGGCTTTTAATCAGTAAGAGCCAGCGCACAAAAGCCCGGCTGCTTTACGTTAGCTGTGCTTCTTTGCGGTGGCCCCTGCATACCTGCCAGCCATAAGCGCTCAGCTCTTAAAGTACCGCCTGTGCTGGCTGCCTCAACTCCACTTTTTCCGGCTTTTTTGCTACCCCCACTGGTGGGGCCGAGGCCGCGCGCAGCCGGTGGCCAGCAGCTATTCGGCCAGGCTCATCTCCCTCCCCCCCCTTGCCGGGCTTGGCGGAGTTTTACCGCAGCAGCTTCCTGAGCACCCAGCAGGATTTTCTGGTGGTTTTGGCGGGCCGGCAGCACACCAGCTAAGCTGCTTACTTCTTGCTGCTTAGCGCTATACTTGCCCTCGTACCTGGGGCAGCAGCGGCGCCGGTGGCGACGACGAAGCTTACGGGTTTACTGTATTGATTTCCACGAAGTTCACGGCTGCGCGCACGGCCCTGTCGAAGGTTTGGCTTACCACGTTGGCCGCATTGCCGGCGTTTTTCTGGTTCAGCACCAGCACATTGCTGGTGCCGGTGCTGGTGAGCACGCCGTAGTTGCAATTGGTAGTGCTGTTGTCCTTGACCAGCATGCCGAGGGCTAAGGGAATGGCCAACTGGTCGTTGTAGTGCTCGGCGCCGCTCTGGTACTGCACGCCCGCCCAAATACCCGAGGGCAGCACGGCGTCGATGGTGACTTGCTGGGTGTTCGCGTTCGAGCGCACCGTGTTGCGCAAGATGTGGGCGTTGTAGCTCAGGGTGGCCACGGGCAGGGCCTGCACGTAGTCGAGCGGGTGGTAGAGGATACCGGCGCCGTTGGTGGTGTCGCCCTGGCCGTCCACCACGTTGTCGGTGAGGTAGGTGTTGTACATGGCGTTGACCTTAATGGGGCTGTCGGCGGCCGAGCCCAGGCGGGCGTAGCGGGGGGCCACGTCGATGGCGCCGCTTCGCAGGCAGGTGTTGTGGAGCACCCGCAGAAAGCGCGTGGTGCCGAAGTAAAAGAGCATGGCGCGCTTGAGGTTATGCAGGATGTTGTACTCAATATTGGCGTTGTCGAGCGTCCAGGGGCAGGTCGAATAAAAGCTGCCGGGCAGCGGAATTAAGTCCCAGGCCCGGTCGAGCGTGAGCGTGTTGCCGCTCGCCGAAAGGGCGGTGCGCACCTGCCCGCGGGCCGCGCCGCTCTGGATATGCACCGGGAAGGGCAGCGTGAGGCCCGCCACCGAAAGCAGCGTAGCCGTGGTGGCGGTGGCCAGCACTAGCGCGCCGCACAGGTTGTCGGTTTCGGCTCCGCCGGGGCGCTCAGCAATGATGCCCTCCCCGTCGTTGGCGGGGGTGCCATCTACCTTGTGGTAGGTGATGTCGAGCGTTTTGGGGTAGGCCGGCGAGTAGGTGGCTTTAAGCGTATTGCGCCGCACGGCAATGTTTACGGAGCCGCCAATGGCGAAGAAGTGATTGACTACCCCCTGCCGGTTGCCCAAGCCCCCGTCCCAGGTCATCAGGCAGTTTTGCACCACGCCCGAGCCAAAGGTAAAATCCATGGCGTCGATGGTCGAGTTGATGGTAAGCCCGTCGACAATGAAGCGCTGGCTCTTGTGGAAGGTGGCCGGCCCGCGGCGGGGCGAGGCATTCACGGCTGCGCCCTGGCTGATGGTGCC
Source organism: Hymenobacter ginkgonis (assembly GCF_009755225.1). Lineage (GTDB taxonomy): Bacteria > Bacteroidota > Bacteroidia > Cytophagales > Hymenobacteraceae > Hymenobacter > Hymenobacter ginkgonis. The sequence goes on along the minus strand of NZ_WQKZ01000001.1, from coordinate 1,233,209 downwards.
GCCCACCCAGTAGAAGCGGGTGGTGCCCTGCGCATTAAACCAGGTGCCTTCGTTCAGGGCCAGGTTGCCGCCAACTACCAGGAACTCGGTAGTACCCGCCAAAAAAAACGGGAACCACTGGTCGGCTGTGCTGGTAGAACTCGTGGCCGGGTTAGCAATCTGCGGGTTGAGGAGGGCCGCCCGCACCGTATTGCGCGAGTGCAGCACCACCCGCCCGTTGCCGCCGGTGGCGGGCATGGTTAGCAGGGCGCCCGTGGCCCATTTCAAGGCCACGTGGCTTGGGATAGCAACTTCCGTTACCAGGTACGTGCCGGCTTGCAGCTCGATTACGCCACCGGGCACGCCGTTCACCACGGCCCGGCCCGCATAGCTGAGCGCCGCCTGGAGGGCGGCGGTGTCGTCGGTGGTGCCGTTGCCGGCCACGGTGGCGGCCGGGGGTAGGCGCGCGTCGCGCACGCCGGGGCCAAGCTGGTACACGTTGCCGCCGTAGGTGTACTTGGTGGCCGAGGGGATGCGGTCGCCTACGCCGAAAAAGTCGGGGCCGGGGGGTAAGCAGGTAATGGGCTCGTCGAGCGACACGCGCTCGCCGTTGTTGGTGCCGTTGGCCACGCTCACGTGGTAGGTTTTGCCCGCTACGAGCCCCGCCGGCACGGTGTATTTGAGGTAGAGCGACGTGGGCGCGTAGGTACCCGCAGTAATAACCGTAGCCGCTACGGGCGCGGCCGTGCCATCGGTGGGGGCAAGGAAAATTTGCGGGGTTGCGGCGCCAATTTTCAGGTTGGCGCCGTGCAGTTCGTGGGTGCCGCCCACGTAAAACTCGGGGCAGTTGCTCCAGAGCGAAGTAGGGCGGTTGACGTAGAACGGGGCCGATACCTGCCCCAAATCACTAACCGTGATGCGGTAGCAGTCCAGGGCCAAGGACGCCGGCAGCTGCACCATTGTGTGGCCTTCGTAGGTGATGAAAGCTACCAGCGGCAAGGGCGTCGTTTGGGCGGGCGAAGTGAGCAGAAACTTGGCCGTATTGCTGAAGCTGCCCTGCACCTGCACCACATCGCCGGGGGCGGCCGATTCGGTGTAGTTGAACACCGTGGGCCCCTCGCGTACGGGCAGCGGGGGATTTGCCGGCGCCAGCGGCACGGCGCTGAGGCGCGTGTCACGCGTTAAGAAGCCACCGCCTATGGCTAGTTTGAGGGCCGCCAGCAGGGCACGAATGTCGGGAAGCTTAGTAGCCATAAAGGCAGGGCGTGAAGAATTCCAAAGACGAAAAGTAAGTATGCGTGCAGCAGACCCAGGCTACCCGCCGGCAAGCCCTACCCCCCTTCGGCCGCGCGGGCACCCAAAAACAGCTGGTACAGGGCGGCATCACAGCGGGCACTTTACCAGGCGAAGGTGAGGTTTTTCGGCCCGCTCTGCTGCTTCGGTCAGGGGCGAGGGGGTAGGCGCCAGCGGGCAAAAATCGTTTTAAAAAGCCCAAACCAAGCGCAACGAAAAAAGGCCCGGGCAATACAGCCCAGGCCTTTTTTCGTTGCGCCTAAGCGGCCCTTAATTCCAGCCGCCACCCAATGCCCGGTACACATTGACCGTGGCATTTAGCTGCTGCGTCTTGGTTTCGATGAGGTCAAATTTCGAGTCCAGGGCGTCGCGTTGGGTGAACAGTACTTCTGTATAATCGGCGCGCACCGATTTGAAGAGGCTGTTCGAAATCCGAACGGACTGGTTAAGCGCCTGCACTTCCTTCAATTTGGCATCGTACCCTTTCTGCAGGTTGTTGATGTTGGAAAGCTGGTTGGCTACCTCGATATACGCATTCAGCACCGTCTTTTCGTAGTTGTAAACGGCCTGCAATTGCAGGGCGTTGGCCGTGGCATACAAGGCCTTTATGCCATTGCGGTTGATGAGCGGGGCCGATAAATCGCCGGCTATTGAATACAGCATGGCGCCGGGACTAGTGAACAGCAGGCCGGGCTTGAACGCCTCAAAGCCTACCCCCGCGTCGAGGCCCAAGGAGGGGTAGAAGTTGGCGCGCGCCACCTGCACATCCAGCTTGGCGGCCACTAGGTTTTGTTCGGCCTGCCGGATATCGGGGCGGTTGCTCAGCAGCTGCGCGGGCACCCCGGCCTGCATGGCCTGCGGTACTAAGCCATTAAACGACTGGTCGTCGCGGGCCACCGGCTGCGGAAACCGACCCGATAGAAAGTTAATCCGGTTCTCGGTCTCGGTGATGCGCTGCAGAATGGCGTACTGCCGGGCAGTGGTGTTCTGCACCTGGGCCTCGAAGCGCTTGACGGCCAGCTCGGTTACCCGGGCCGATTCCTTCTCCTGCCGTACTACCGAGAGCGCATTATTCTGAATCTCAATATTCTGCCGCACAATGGCCAGCTGATTATCCAGGGCCAGCAGCTCGTAGTACGACGTGGCAATCTCGGCAATCAGGTTCGTCACCATGAAGTTTCGGCCCTCTACAGAAGCCAGGTACCGGGTAGCCGCCGACTTGCGGGCGTTGCGGAGCTTGTGCCAGATATCGACCTCCCAGCTCGCAAATGCACCCAGCTGCAAATCACCCAGCGGGTCGGGGTTGGCGCGGTCGGGCCGGATATTGATTTGCTCCTCCGTGGCACCCTGAATGGTGTAGCGGCTGGTCCGGTCGAGCGCCCCGCGGGCACCCAAACTCACCGAAGGCAGGTACTCGCCCTTGCGGGCCTGAATCTCGTTGCGGGCAATCTGGAGTTCCTGCTGCGTGATATTCAGCTCCTGGTTGCGTTGCAGGGCGCTGTCAATTAAGGCTTTTAGGTTAGAATCGGTGAAGAATTCCTGCCACCGCACCTTGGCCGTGCTGGTGGTATCCTGGGGGTTGTTGTTGTAAGTGGCAGGTAGGCTGCGGCTCACGTTGCGCACCGCTAGCTGGGGCATTTTACAGGCCGCAGCCGCTAGCGCCAGGCAGGCCGTGCCCAGGCATTGATAGAGGCGTCTCTTAAGCATAAGGCTCCATTTCTTCGAGTACAACGCGAGGCTCAACGCCTTCGCTTATCGGGTATTCGTTTTCATCCTGAATCAGCTTGCGCCCTTCGGCCATGCTGCCGAAGATGTAGTACAAGCCCGGGACGATAATTACCCCAAACACGGTGCCGAACAGCATACCGCCCAAGGCCGCCGTGCCGATGGTCCGGTTGCCGATAGCCCCGGCGCCGGTGGCCAGCACCAGCGGAATCAACCCCGCAATGAAGGCAAAGGAGGTCATCAGAATCGGGCGGAAACGGGCCTTAGCCCCGGCAATGGCCGCGTCGCGCACCGACATGCCGTGCTCGTGCTCCTGCACCGCAAACTCGACAATCAGCACGGCGTTTTTACCCAGCAAACCCACCAGCATCACGAGCCCTACCTGGGCGTAAATGTCGTTGGCCAGGCCCAGTACTTTGAGCAGCAGGAACGACCCAAAGATGCCCGCTGGTAGCGAAAGGATTACCGAGAAAGGCAACAGGAAGCTTTCGTACTGCGCCGCGAGCACGAAGTACACGAAGGCCAGCACGACGAGGAAAATCACGACGGCTTCGTTGCCGCGGCCTACCTCGTCTTTCGACAAGCCACCCCAGTCGATGTCGTAGCCGCGGGGTAGGGTTTTGGCCGCCACTTCCTGCACTGCTTTAATGGCCTCGCCGCTGCTGTAGCCCTCGGCCGCGCCGCCGCGGATGGAGGCCGTGGTGTACATGTTGTAGCGGTTAATCTCGTTCGGCCCCTGCGACTTCACAATTTTCATGAAGGCCGAGAACGGCACCATTTCGCCCTTGTCATTTTTGGCCCACATGTTTAGGATGTCTTCGGGCAAGCGGCGGTATTCGGGTGAGGCCTGCACGTACACCTTAAAGAAGCGCTGGTATTTGATGAAGCCCAACTCGTAGGTACTACCCACCATAATGCTGAGCGTGTTCATGGCGTTGCCGATGGTGATGCCTTTCTGCATCGCCAGGTCGTTGTCAATCTTCAGCTCGTACTGCGGATAATCGGCCGAGAAGAAGGTAAATAGGCCGGCTAGCTCCTTGCGCTTTTTGAGCTGGGTCATGAATTCTTCGTTCACTTTTTCTAGCGCTTTGTAGTCGCCGGTGCCGGTTTTATCCAGCAACTGGAGCTGGAAGCCGCCCGCCGCGCCGTAGCCCGGTACTGCTGGTGGCTCGAAGAATTCGATGGTCGCGCCCGGAATTTCCTGGGCTTTTTTCTCCAGCGCCGCGATGATTTTGGCTACGGGCTGGTGCTTGCGCTCGCTCCACGGCTTGAGGTCAATCAGACAGGTACCGGCGTTGGAGCCCCTACCCTCCGTGAGTACCTCGTAGCCCGCCAGGGTCGAAATATTTTCGATGCCGGGCACGTCCTTCGCCAGGGCCGAGAGGCGCTGCGCGATGGCGTTGGTGCGCTCCAGCGTCGAGCCGGGCGGCGTCTGAATAATGGCGTAAATCAGGCCCTGGTCTTCGCTCGGAATAAAGCCCGAGGGTAACTTGGCCGAGATGCCGAAGATGCCCAGTCCGAAGGCTAGCAGGAGCACCAGGGTAACCAAGCGGCGGTCCACAATCTTTTCCAGAATGTTGGTGTAGCGGCCCGTCAGCTTCTCAAAGCCCCGGTTGAAGGCGTCGAAGAAACGCTGAATAGGCGTCTTCTTCTTGGCGTGGCCGTGATTGTTTTTCAGAATCATGGCGCACAGTACCGGGGTAAGGGTAAGCGCCACCAGGCCAGAAATAACAATGGCCGTGGCCATGGTGATGGAGAACTGGCGGTAGAAAATGCCCACCGGACCGCTCATGAAGGATACTGGCACGAATACGGCCGTCATCAGGATGGTGATGGCGATAATGGCCCCGCTGATTTCGCCCAGCACCTTACGCACCGCGTTGTAGGGCGAGAGGTGTTCTTCCTCCATTTTGGCGTGCACGGCCTCGACCACCACAATGGCGTCATCGACTACGATACCAATGGAGAGCACCAATGCAAAGAGCGTAATCATGTTGATGGTCAGCCCGAACGCCTGCATGGCCATGAACGAGCCCACCAGCGACACCGGCACGGCGAGCGCCGGAATGAGCGTCGAGCGCCAGTCGCCGAGGAACAGGAATACCACCAGCGCCACCAGAATGAAGGCATCGCGCAGCGTATCGACTACGTTCTCAATCGAGGCGTCGAGGAAGTTCGACACGTCGTAGCTGATTTTGTAGTCCATGCCGGGCGGGAAGGATGTTTTCTTCATCTCCTCCAGCTTGGCTTTCACGTCCTTAATCACGTCGCTGGCGTTGCTGCCATAGGTCTGCTTCAGCACGATAGCGGCCGATGGGTCCGCGTTCAGGTTAGAGTAGATGTCGTAGAACTCGCTACCCAGCTCCACGTTGGCCACGTCTTTTAGGCGCAGCATCTCGCCGCTGGGGTTGGCCTTGAGGATGACGTTTTTATATTGCTCCACGTCGTTGAAGCGGCCCTGGTAGGTGAGCACGTATTCCAAGGCTTCGGCGCGCTGGCCATCTGAGCGGCCGATACGGCCCGGCGAGCCAATTACGCTCTGCTCGTCCAAGGACTTCATCACGTCATCCACCGAGATGTTGTAGGCCCGCATGCGGTCGGGCTTCAGCCAGATACGCATGGCGTACTGCCGGCTACCCAGGATGCTGGCCCGCCCAATGCCCCCAATGCGCTGCAACTCGGGCAGCAGGTTCACGCCGGCGAAGTTGAACAGGTACTTCATGTCGGTGTGCTTGTCCTTGCTGAACAGGTTGACGTACATCAGCATGTTCGGCACCACGCGGTTCACGATGAGGCCCTCGCGCTGCACCAGCACCGGCAGGCGGTTTACTACCTGCGCAATGCGGGTGTTCACGTTTACCACCGCCTGCTCGGGGTCGGTGCCCAGGTTGAAAACCACTTGGATGTTGGCCTCGCCGGCGCTCACGGCGTCGGAAGTCATGTATTTCATGCCCGGCACGCCGTTCACGGCCTGTTCCAGCGGAATGAGCACCGACTCGGTGAGCACCTTGGCGCTGGCGCCGGGGTAGGCGCAGCTCACCATCACGATGGGCGGCGAAATCTCCGGAAACTGAGACGTGGGCAGGGTCTTGATGGCCAGCATGCCCATAAACAGAATGACCACCGAGATAACGATGGCAAACACTGGCCGGCGAATGAATTTACTAAACATAAGCTAAGTATAACGTTGCTAAGGTGTTGCCTCTACTCGCTGTATACCTTCAGGCTGGGGATAACCTGCTTCGGGGTCTGGTAGGTGTAGCTGATTTTATCGCCATCCTTCACCTTGCGCAAGCCTTCGAGCAGGATTTTCTCGTCGCCTTTCAAGCCATCGGATATAACGTACAGGTCCGGCATCTCCGACCCGATGGTTATCTCGCGCTGGTGCACTACGTTCTTGTTATCAACCACATAGACGTATTTCTTTTCCAGAATCTCGAAGGTGGCTTTCTGCGGGATGAGCAGGGCGTGCTTGAGCGGCACCGACATCAGTACGCTGCCGGTTTCGCCGTTGCGCAGCAGCCCGCCGGGGTTCGGGAAAGTGGCCCGGAAGGCGATGTTGCCGGTTTCGTTGTTGAAATCCGCCTCAATGGTTTTTATCACGCCGGGGTATTTGAACACCTCGTTGTTGGCCATTTTCAGGTTCACGTTCACGATGTTATCGGCTTTGGCCTGCTCTTTATAAGCCAGGTACTCCGCTTCGGGCACGTTGAAATAAACCCACATTTTGCTGTTGTCGGAGAGTGTCGTCAGCAAATCGCCCTCATTCACCACGCTACCCAGCCGGCCCTGAAAATGGTCCATGATGCCGTCGAACGGCGCCTTGATGGACGTAAACTGCAAGTGCGTTTGGGCCAGCGACACCTCGGCCTTGGCCTTGTCGAACTTGGCCTTGGACAGCGCCAACTCATTCTTCGACACGATGTTGCTGTCGGCTAGGCTTTTCGTGTTCTTGTATTCAATGCCCACGTAGTTGGCTTCGGCCTGCGACTTTTGCAGGTCGGCCTGGTACACCAGGGGCGTAATCTGGAACATGGGCTGGCCCTTGGTGACGGCCTGCCCCTCATCGACAAATATTTTCTGGAGGTAGCCTTTTTCCAGGGCCCGCAGCTCGATGTGCTGGTAGGCATGAATCTGGGCCACGTACTCTTTGGTAACGGTCGTATCCTTCAGCCAGGGGCTGGTAGTCAGAAGTTTAATCTCCTCTTCTTTTTCCTCTTTTTTGCTCTCGCAGCTGGTAAAGCCGTAGGCCGTGCACAAGCTCAGGAGCAGAAATATTCTTTTCATAAAAACGTTAAATACCATGATAGGCAGTTAATAATCCCGAAGATGTGATGGTGGGAGAAGCGTGCTGAATGAAGCCTGCCAGCCCGGGCGGCGCAGTGAGCGCCGGCGCCAGACGGGGAATCACGTAATCCTTCTGTTAAATGGCACGTGGGCAAGGCGACTGCTGTCGTTGCCGAAACCCCGCATCCATCGCGCAGATGGAATGGCCAAATAGATGTTTTTACATGCTTCGTAACCAGCTTTGTTCAGGTAGCCGCTGAACGCCAGCAAGTACTGCTGGCCCCAATCTAAATCTGTCTGTGAGAGCAAAACGGTGGGAATAGACCGACACTGCGTAGCTAGTGCCGTGCTGCTGGGTGGCACAAAATAATAACTACTACCTTGAAGACAATATGAAGAAATACCCGAAACGCAGGAAAAATCCTAACTTCATTCAGGAAATTCATCGACTTTTTCTGCAATTAAATTACTTTTATTCAGTCACTTATATTTAAAACCTTACGAGCTTTTTCCATAGTCGAGCTTTTTTTTAGATGCGGTAAGTATAAAGTGCTTGCCTACTGCTCTATCGCCTAGGTAGCGGCTCCCGCTCGCAACGACCCTACCCCCCACCGGCGGCGCGCACCTCGTAGCTATTTCGTAATATCCTTTTAATAGTGCCGCAATGGGCTACCGGTAGTTTTGGCTTCCTCCACTAACCCGTGCCGTATGCACCCGTACTTTTCCTCCTTCCTGCCCACCGCCCTAGTAGTGGGTTTTACGCTCTCGGCCGCCCACGCCCAGACCATCAGCCGGCCCAGCGCTACGCTCACGGTGGCCGAGCAGGCGGGCAGCCTGAACATCCCGCTCACCATTGCCAATGCTGGCGCGGCGGCCAGCACCGTGCAGGTGTCGTTGCAGGCGCTGGGCACGGCCACGGCGGGGCAGGATTTTACCTTTGCCGCGCCCCAAACCATCACGTTTCCGGCCGGGGCCACGGGCAGCCAAACGCTGACCATTCCTATCCTGGACGATGCCCTGGCCGAGGAAGCCGAGTACTTCGTGCTGCGGCTGCAAAACCCGACCAACGCCACCGTGGCGGCGGGCGCCACCGACATCCTGGTGTACATCAGGGACAACGACACCCCTACCCCCCCAGCGGCGCGCAACCTCGCCCTGAGCCTGGTGCAGAGCTACCAGAACGGCACCCCGTTTAGCGGCAGCACGCAAATAAATTCGGCCGAAATCGTGAGTTACGACGCCAGTACCAAGCGCTTGTACGTGGCCAATTCGGTGGGCGGCAAGCTCGATATTCTGAACCTAGCCAACCCGGCGGCCATCACGGCCGTGGCTTCTATCGACATCAAGGCTTACGGGGGCATCAACTCGGTGGCTGCCCGCAACGGGCTGGTGGCCTGCGCCATCGAGAACGCCACCCCGCAAGCCAATGGCAGCGTGGTGTTTTTCGACCAGAACGGCGTTTTTCAAAAGCAGCTGACCGTGGGCGCCCTGCCCGACATGATTACCTTCTCGCCCGACGGCCGCTACGTGCTTACGGCCAACGAGGGCGAGCCCAACGCCGCCTACACCGCCGACCCCGAGGGCAGCGTATCGGTGATTGACGTGTCGGGGGGGGTAGGGAGCCTCACGCAGGCCAACGTGACGACGGCCGGCTTCGCGGCCTACAACGGCCAGGCGGCCGCGCTACGCGCCCAAGGCATTCGCATTTATGGCGGGCTGGCCGGGGCGCCTTCCACGGTGGCCCAGGACCTGGAGCCCGAGTACGTGGCCGTGAGTGCCGACTCGCAAACCGCCTACATCACGCTGCAAGAGAACAACGCCATTGCGGTGCTCGACCTGGCGACCAAGCAGATAACCGCCCTGCGGCCGGTGGGCTACAGCGACCATCGGCAGCCCGGCCGCAGCCTCGATGCCTCCGACCAGACCACCGACGTGCTGCTCGCCAACTGGCCCATCAAGGGCATGCGCCAGCCCGACGCCATTGCCACGTTTGAGGTCAATGGCACGGCTTACTTGCTGACGGCCAACGAGGGCGACGCCCGCGACTACGCCGGTTTCAGCGAGCAGGTGCGCCTAGGCACCACCAGCACCAGCGCGCCCTACGTGCTCGACCCCACGGTGTTTCCGAATGCCGCGCTGCTGAAAAACAACAATGTGCTCGGCCGCCTCAACGTCACCAACAAGCTCGGCGACACGGATGGCGACGGCGATTTTGACGAGATTTACGCCTTTGGCGGGCGCTCGTTCAGTATTTATACTGCGGCCACCGGGGCCGAAGTGCACGACAGCGGCAATTTGCTGGAGCGCGTCACGGCCGCCGACGCCACGTACGGGTCCCTCTTCAACGCCAGCAACGGCTACGGCGAGGCGCCCGTGCGCAAGAACCGCTCGGACGACAAAGGGCCCGAGCCCGAGGGCGTCACCACCGGCCGCATCGGCGCCAATCTCTATGCCTTCGTGTCGATGGAGCGGGTAGGCGGCGTGCTGGTCTTCAACATCAACAACCCCGCCAGCCCGGTACTCGAAACCTACGTCAACAACCGCAGCCTCACGGCCGGCACCGGCGACCTCGGGCCCGAAGGCATTGTGTTTATTGCGGCCGCCGACAGCCCCACCGGCCAGCCCCTGCTGCTGCTCGCCAACGAGGTCAGCAGCACGGTGGCGGTGTACAGCATTCAGACGGCTACCGTAACGGCCACGCGGGCCGGGCAAGTGGCGCCGCCGCTGCTGGCCTACCCCAATCCCAGCCAGGGCAGCACCGTGCGCCTAAGCCGGGCGGTGTCGGGCACGCTGCACGACCTCACGGGTCGGGCCGTGCGCCAGCTCGTGGCTACCGACCAGGTGGCCACCACTGGCCTGGCAGCCGGGTTATACGTGCTGCGCGCCACCGACGGGGCCACCAGCAAGCTCGTAGTGCGCTAGCCCAGCGGTGCCCCTACCCCCCTCGCACGGGGCAGGGGGCCGCTGGGCTAGAAGTGCGGGTCAGGCCCGCGTTTTCTTCCTGGCGGCGCGGCCGGGGGGTAGGCCGCCGGCCCGCAGACGCTGCTATAATTTTCTGCATTAAATTGGCAGCATCGCCCTTTTTGCGGCGGTGCTGCCAATTTTTATTACCCTCCCAGTGAAACTACGTAGGAGGCATAACAATTTAGTTTAACGCTACCCGCTCTCTAATCTTCTCGCCTGCCGATTATGCCTGCCGTTTCCTCGGATTTACTACCCGTCTTCAGCGCCTTGCCGGGGGCGTACCTGCTGCTCTCGCCCGATTTGCTTATTGAAGCGGCTAGCGATACCTACTTAGCCGCTACGCTTACGCAGCGGGCCAACCTGCTGGGGAAATTCGTGTTTGATGTCTTTCCGGATAACCCGCAGGCGCCCGAGGCCCATGCCGTGCGCAACCTAAAAGCCTCCATGGCCCAAGTGCTGGCCACGGGCCAGCCGCACCAGCTAACGCTGCAACCCTACGACCTGCCCGACCCCGCGCGGCCGGGCCAGTTTGTGGCGCGCTACTGGCAAACCACCAACGCACCGGTGCTGGATGAGCAAGGGCGCGTGGTGCACCTCATCCACAGCGTGATTGACGTGACGGCCCAGGTACAAGCCGCCGACGAGCTACGCGCCAGCCAAGTTCGCGAGCAGGCCGCCCACGCCGAAGCCGAGCACCAGCGCGGCGAATTGCAGCGCATTTTTGAGCAGGCCCCGGTGGCCATCGCTGCTTACCGCGGCCCCAACTACGTGATTGAGCTGGCCAACCCGCTCGTGTGCGCCCTCTGGGGCCGCACGCAGGCCCAGGCGCTGGGCACCCCGCTCTTCGAGCTGCTGCCCGAAATAGTTGGCCAGGGCTACGAGCAACTGCTCGACCAAGTCCGCTCCACGGGCGAGCCCCACGTGGCCAAGGAAATGCCCTCGACCATTGACCGCCACGGCCGCCGCGACACCGTGTATTGGAATTTCGTGTACCTACCCCTGCGCGAAGACGACGGGCACATCACGGGGGTAATGGTAGTGGCCACCGAAGTGAGCGAGCAGGTGCAGGCCCGCCAGCAAATCCAAGACCTGAACGACCAGCTGGCGGCCGCCAACCAAGCCCTGCACACCAGTAACGAAGAGCTGCTCACCAACCAGGAAGAAGTGCTGCTGGTGCAACAGCTGCTAGAAACCCGCGTGGCCGAGCGCACCGAGCAGCTGGAAACTGCCCTGGCCGAAGCCGAGCAGCAGCGTACCAACGTGGCCCAGCAGCAGCGGCTACTCAACCAAATTTTGGGGCAGGTGCCGGCCAGCATCGCCACGCTTACTGGGCCCGAGCACCGGTATTCGTTTTTCAACGACCACTACCAGGATTTATCTGGGGGCCGCACCCAGCTTGGGCAAACAGTGGCCGAAGTATTTCCGGAAGTAGTGGGCCAAGGGTTTGTGGGGCTGCTTGACCAGGTGTACACAACGGGCGTTCCCTTCCAGGGCCGCGAAACGCCCGCGCAGTTGTTCGACCCTGCCACCGGCCGCCCCGAGCCGCGCTACGTGGATTTTATCTACCAGCCCATGCTTAGCGAACAAAACGAAATGCAGGGTATTCTGGCCTTCATTATAGATGTGACTGACCGCGTGCTGGCCCGCCAGCAGGCCGAGTCTTTGCAAGCGCAGTTGAGCGCCACGCAGCGCTAGCCGCCGGATACTACCTAAACCAGCCGGCGCCCGGCGGGACTAAACCCGGATTGGGTTTAGTCCCGCCGGGCGCCGGCTGGTTTGCTTGCTACACCTAGTAAGGGTAGGCAAACACAACTAGTTCAGGTAGAGGCGGTGCGTGAGGCGGAAGCGATGGGGCGCAAACGCGTTGTAGTAAGGTGCCTCGCCGCGAAACGTGAGGACGTGCACCAACGGAATACCCTCTAGGCGGCTCTCTACAACGCGCACCGGGTACATGTGACCTTCTTCGGGCCAGTCGCCGCTGTGGTTGGCGGGGCGGTCGGCCGCGTCGAGGCAGCAGGCATAATCCAGGTAAGGGGCGGCCGTGGTGGCCTCGGCAAGGGTGTAGCTAGCGACTTCCATAAAGGCAAAAATACGGTGAAGTGGACAGTTCTGGGCTGACTGCCTGGCCCGTAAGCCAAGGGGCGACCCAGAAACCAAGCCAAGCGTTGCGCAAAGCTCAGGCTTATTCTACGGCAATGCGGGGGTAGTAAGTTGCCTCGCCTCTTCAAAACTGCTTTAGGTATAAAATCTCCTTGCCTGGCGGGGCTCGCCACCGCAGCTTTTTTCTATTTCCCCTGCCAAAACGGGCCCCCTGCGCTATCTCAAACCGGCTACGGTGGCTGGGCACTGTCTTAAAGCCGGGCAGCGCGACTGCCGGTTGCGTAAGATGCGCCGCGCCCTCCACCCTCCGCATTACTTGCGGACGCAACAAGCTTGATAGGTGGCAAGCACCGGGGCGCCCTACCCCCCCGCACAGGCTCAAGCCCAGTCAGCGGAGCCCCATCAATAAGGCACTTTACTATACGAATACTGCAACTCGCTAGGTGAGGCACAGCCGGCCAGCAATTTCCCAATTACTTCTACTTTCCATTAGATTAATCTTATTTTTCTTTAGGACTATTTAGAATAAAATTTTGCACAAAATAAGCACTACTTATAAAAGCTATAATTTTTGTTTTAATTCTTATATTTAATCTATTATTCACATAATGAGTAACTTATAAAAAATAATTGCCTAGGTATTATTTTAATTTAAGTTTTTAATAAAATAGTATTATTTTTATTATAGTAATTAAGTATAATTGCCTATCACTTTTACGTGTTTATACTGATAAGCCAATTTTAGCAGTGGAGCTTACCTTTGCCCGCCTTAAAAAAGCCGCCTTAGCATAATACACCTTTATTCTTCACAAAGTACTAAAACCGCCACCCATGAGAAAAATTTACTCACTTGCCCTACTAGCTAACGCCCTGTTGCTCGGCCTCACCGCGGCGCCAGTTCAGGCTCAGGTTGCACTAACTAGTTTCGCACCCTACACCGAAAATTTTAACTCCTTGTCCGCCTCAGCCACAGCGCTGAGCGGCTTCGCTAACAACACGACCATCCCCGGCTTTTACGCTCAGGCGATGCTCGATGGGAGCCCCTACCCCAGCAGCGGCGCGGTGCCCTACACGGGCAACGACGGCGGCCAGCATCCAGAAGCTTTTTACTACAGTTTTGGCACCGCCGGCAGTACCGAGCGGGCACTGGGAGGCATTGCCACCACGTTTTACAATAACTCCAACAAGCCCATGGCGGGAACGGGCTACGTGGCCATGCGCGTGGTCAACCAGACGGGCCGGCCCATTGCCAACCTAGAGGTAAGCTATGCCATGGAGCAGTGGTACAACTCGGGCAAGGTAGACAAGGCCCAGGTTGGCTTTGATTATCAAGTGCTTGCTAGCGGCACCTTCGGGGGCATGATGGAAGCTGGCACTTGGACTTCCGTGCCGGCGCTGTCGCTAAACGCGCCGTCGACGGCAACGGTTATTGCCAGCAAAAACGGCAATGCCCCGGCTAATCGCCGCGTGCTGAATGCCACGCTTACCGGTATCAACCTGGCCGTAAACCAGGAGATAGTATTGCGCTGGAAATATGTGCTCAACACCGAAACCAACGGCAACGGCCTCTCCGTCGACGATGTATCCATCACGCCCGAGGCGGGCGCCCTGGTGACGGGCACCGGTACGCAGGCGAATATTTTCTATTATGCCGGCACGGGCGACTTGAAAGATAGCCGGAACTGGTTATCGCCGTCGGCGCGCACCAACCCGGCCTCTTTCACGGCCGATAACCAGATTTTTTACATCGCTACCCCCGGCCAGTTCCGGCTCGACCGCAACCTGGTTAGCGGCACCAACTCGAAGCTTATTATTGGCGACGGCACTACCAGCAGCCAGGTAGCGGTAGCCATCCAGTCGCAGGCCGGCGACCCCAGCACGACCATCGACGTGGGCAGCAACGGCCTGTTGGAGATTGACGGTGAAGCGGGCACCCTACCCCGTCTGGGCAAGCTGAACCCCACCAGCACCGTTTACTTTAATACGAAACGCACCAATATCCTCCTAAGCTGCAGCGCGTTCGGCAACCTGCGACTGGCCACCAACACGGCCTCGCTGGCCTGCAACCTGACGGTGGCCGGCAGCCTGAGCCTGAGCAAGGGCAGCTTGGTGCAGCTCGGCACCTACGACCTGACAGTGCTTAAGGGTGGTGCCGTAAGCACCGATGGCACGGCCTACGTGGTGACCAACGCGGGCGGCGCGCTGCGCCAGACGGTATCGCCCAGCCAGCCGGCCGTGCTCTTCCCAGTGGGGCAGGCTACGTACAACCCGGCCTGGCTTTCGCAGGCGGCCACCGGGGTCGAAGATGTATTCGGCGTTAGCCTCAGCGATAGCGTGTATGTGAGCTACGTGACCGTGCCAACCCTACCCGCCGGCGGTGATAAAGGAGAAGGCCGCGATAAAAAGGGCACTGGCGCGGTGGCCAAGAATTCTACTACCCTGGTCAATCATACCTGGTATATTTCGGAAGCAGACCTGGGCCATTCCAACGTGACCGTGACGCTGCAAGGAGCGTTGCCCACCGGCATGACGCCCGCCCAAGTAGCCGTGGGCCACTACCACAATGGCGTGTGGGAAAGCGACGCTAAGCAGCGCGGCGCCGCCGCCGTGGTAGACCCCACCAGCAACCTCTATCGCTTCACCCGGGCCGGGGTAACCGATTTTTCGCCTTTCGGGCTGTACGCTTCGGCCCCTCTGCCAGTAGAGCTGTTGGCTTTTACCGCCAAGCGGACCGCCACGGCCGTTACCTGCGCCTGGGCCACGGCTTCGGAGCTCGACAACGACCACTTTGTGCTGGAGCGCAGCCTCGATGGGCAGTCGTTCCGCGCCCTGGCCTCGGTAGCCGGCGCCGGCAACAGCCTCAGCCGCCACGAGTACAACTGGGTAGATAACCAGCCCGCTAGCACCCTGGCTTACTACCGCCTGCGCCAAGTAGACCGCAGCGGCACGGAGGCTTTTTCGCCAGTGGTGGCCGTGGGTGGCACCGCTACCGGCCTAGTGCTTCAGGCCTACCCCAACCCTAGCCTGGGCACGCTGGCCCTCACCATCGGCACGCCGACCGCCACTACCGTGCGGGGCAGCCTGACGACGGTGCTCGGCGCGGAAGTCCTGCACTTTACCCAGGCAGTGGCCGAGGGGACGCAGGCCCTACCCCTCGATTTGAGTGCATTGCCGGCCAGCGTCTACCTGCTCCGCGTCGAAACTCCCCAGAGCGTCCAGACCTTGCGCATTGTTAAGCAATAAAGCGAGTTCCGCTCAGTATAAACCAAAAGAAGGGCTCCCGCATTGGGAGCCCTTCTTTTGGTTTATACTGAGTTCTGAGCGCTACGGCCAAGCCCGTAGCCTAGGCAACACCCGCAATAAGCGCTTCGGCCTTGCCGATGGCGGCGCCTAGCCCAGCCGCGTTTTTGCCGCCGGCCGTGGCGAAGAACGGCTGCCCGCCGCCGCCACCCTGGATGTCCTTGGCCAGCTCGCGCACCAATATGGTGGCGTTGAGCTTACCGGCCTGGGCAATTTCATCGGCCAGCATCACGGCGAGTTGGGGTTTGCCGTCGATTTCGGCACCAAGCACCAGCACGAGGTTCGGCACGGCCTGGCGCAGGTCGTAGGCCAGCTTTTTGAGGGCATCGGCGCTGCCGGCCTGCACCTGGGCAGCCAAGAAATTGAGGCCATTCACCTGCTTCACCTGGGCAGCCAGCTGGTCCTTCTGCTGGTTGATGCTTTGCTGGGCGAAAGACTCGATTTGCTTGCGCAGGTTGGCAATCTCCTCGCCTTGCTTTTCGAGGGTAGGGAGCAGGTGCTGCGGGTTGCCAAGGGTTTCGCGCACCTGGCTGAGCAAGTCGAGCTGTTGGTCCACAAAGGCTTCGGCAGCGCCAGCCGTTACGGCCTCAATGCGGCGCACACCCGCGCCCACAGCGCTCTCCGCCGTGATTTTGAAGTAGCCGATGCTGCCCGTGTTGGCCACGTGCAGGCCGCCGCACAGCTCCACCGAGTAATCTTTATCGAAGGTAATGACCCGCACAAAGTCGCCGTACTTTTCGCCAAACAACGCCATCGCGCCCAGGTTCTTGGCCTCGGCGATGGGCACGTTGCGGCGCTCGTCGAGCGGAATCTGCTGGCGAATGCGCGCATTTACTACCCCCTCGATTTCACGCAGCTGCGCCTCCGTCACTTTCGTGAAGTGCGAAAAGTCGAAGCGCAGCAGCTTCTCATTCACCAAGGAGCCTTTTTGCTGCACGTGCGAGCCCAGTACCTCACGCAGCGCAGCTTGCAGCAAGTGTGTGGCTGTGTGGTTATTACGGATAAGCGCGCGCCGCGCCGCGTCGGGCCGGGCGATGAATTCGGCCTCCAGCTCCTGCGGTAGCTCCAGCACGGTGTGGATGATGAGGTCGTTTTCCTTCTTCGTGTCTAGCACGCGCACCTTGCTCAGGTCGCTTTCGAGGTAGCCGGTGTCGCCAATCTGGCCGCCGCTTTCGGCGTAGAACGGCGTCTGGCTCAGCACGAGCTGATACTCCGTTTTGCCTTTTTTGTCGATTTTGCGGTAGCGCAGCAAGCGCGCCGTGGCCTCGTCCTGGTCGTAGCCCACAAACTGGTTAGGCAAGTCGGTTTCGGTCACGGTCACCCAGTCGCTCTGCTCGGTTTCCTGAGCGTTGCGGCTGCGGTTTTTCTGCTGCGCCAGCTCCTTGGCAAAGCCTTCTTCATCCACTTTCAGGCCTTTCTCGCGGGCGATGAGCGCCGTCAAATCCAGCGGAAAACCGAAAGTATCGCTTAGCTCAAACGCCGTTTTGCCGTCAATCACGCCGCCGTTCTGGCGGGCCGCTTCTTCGAGCGTATCGAGGCGGCGCAGGCCGGTTTCGAGGGTTTTCAAGAACGCAATTTCTTCTTCCTCAATCACGCGCGTGACAAAAGCCTGCTGGGCTTTCAGCTCGGGAAAAATGCCCGCCAGTTGGTCGGCTAGCACCGGCACGAGCTTATACAAGAAGGGCTGCTTTTGATTGAGCGACGAAAACGCGTAGCGCACTGCCCGGCGCAGAATACGCCGAATCACGTAGCCGGCCTTCACGTTGCTCGGCAATTGGCCGTCGGCGATGGTGAAGGCAATGGCCCGGATGTGGTCGGCAATCACGCGGATGGCGATATCCGTTTTCTCGTTTTCGGTGGCCGGCTGGTCGTTCACCGTGGCCGGCGAGGTGCCGTGGTATGCCACGCCCGCTTCCTTGGCAATAAACTGGATAAGCGGTTGAAACACATCGGTATCGTAGTTCGACTTCACGCCCGAAACCGCCATCATCAGGCGCTCGAAGCCCATGCCGGTGTCCACGCTCTGGGCGGGCAACTTGATGAGCGACTTGTCGGCCAAGCGCTGAAACTCCATGAATACGTTGTTCCAGATTTCGACTACCTGCGGGTGGTCGGCGTTCACCAGCTCACTGCCGGGCTTTTGAGCTACTTCGCTTTCGTCGCGCAGGTCGATGTGGATTTCGGTGCACGGGCCGCACGGACCCGTATCGCCCATCTCCCAAAAGTTGTCCTTCTTATTGCCAGGCAAGATGCGGTCGTCGGTGGTGTATTGGCGCCAGAGATTTTGCGTCTCCGCGTCGGGGCCGAGGCCGTCGCCTTTATCACCCTCAAAATAAGTCACGTACAATCGCTCTTTGGGCAGCTTATACACCTCCGTCAGCAGTTCCCAGGCCCAGGCGATGGCTTCGGTCTTGAAATAATCGCCAAACGACCAGTTGCCGAGCATCTCGAACATGGTGTGGTGATAGGTATCGTAGCCTACTTCCTCCAAATCGTTGTGCTTGCCACTGACGCGCAAGCACTTCTGCGTATCGGCAATGCGCTTGTAGGGCGCGGGCCGGTTGCCCAGGAAGTAGTCCTTAAATGGGGCCATACCGCTGTTGATAAACAACAGCGTGGGGTCGTCCTTCACCACAATCGGGGCCGAGGGCACGATGTGGTGGCCTTTGGACGCAAAAAAATCGAGAAATTGCTGGCGAACGTGGCTGGCGGTAGGAAGCGACATAACTTTAAAAAAAACGGCCCACATTTGTGGGGCCGCGGGCTGCACAAAGGTAGCTTTCTAAAACAGTAGCGCGAAACGGGTGGTTCAGCCGTAGCGCTCCCTACCCCCTACGGCCGGCCCAGGCGCTTGCCAGTAGCGCCGTCGCCACATCAACCCACTCGCTTTTTGCTTCGTATGCCCTTCTCTTTCTGCTCGCTGACCCGCCGCCTGGCCCTGCCAGGCCTGTTGGGTCTGCTGCTTAGCCTACCTCCCACTTTTGGGCTGGCCCATCGCCCGGCCAAAGCTGCCGCCCCGCGCCCTCGGCTGGGCAAGGTGCTGGGCGCCGACATTTCCTTTTTGCCGCAGCTCGAAGCCCGGGGGATGAAATTTTCGGACAAAGGCGTGGAGAAGGATGCCATTCAGATTCTCAAAGACCACCACATCAACTACATCCGGCTGCGGATTTTTAATAACCCGGCCGCCGACAGTGGCTACTCGCCCCACAAAGGCTTCTGCGACCTGCCTCATACCCTGGCCATGGCCAAGCGCGTGAAGCAAGCCGGCCTGAAGCTGCTGCTCGACTTCCACTACTCCGACACCTGGGCCGACCCGCAAAAGCAGTTTAAGCCCAGCGCCTGGCTGGCGCTCAGCGGCCCGGCCCTCACGCAGGCCGTGCACGACTATACCAAGCAGGTGCTGCTGGCCCTGCAAGCCCAAGGCACGCTGCCCGACATGGTGCAGGTGGGCAACGAAATCAACCACGGCATGATTTGGCCCGATGCCCAGGTGCAACTATCTGATAGCCTGGCGCGCTACGACACGCTGGCCCGGCTGGCGCAGGCGGGCTCCAGCGCCGTGCGCGAAGTCAACCCCAACACGCTGGTGATGCTGCACATTGCCCTCGGTGGCCAAACCCAGCTTTCCAACACCTGGCTCGACCGCATGGCGGTGCACAAGGTTGATTTTGATGTAATTGGCGAGTCGTATTACCCCAAGTGGCACGGCACCATCCCCGACCTCAAGGCCAACCTCACGCAGCTCGCCCAGCGCTACCCCCAGGATGTGGTGGTAGTGGAGTACTCGGAGCGCAAGCGCGAAGTCAACGACGTGGCCTTCAGCCTGCCCGGCGGTAAGGGCAAGGGCAGCTTTATCTGGGAGCCGCTCAATACCTGGGAGGCCGTGTTCGACAAGCAGGGCCACGCCAACGACTTGCTGCCGCTCTACGACGAAATCGCCCGGAAGTACCAGATTAAGTAAATTAGCCGCCATTTAGCCTGCGGCCTACCCCCCGCCCACCCCGCCCCCATGCCGTATAAAGAGCGCGACATTACCAAGCAGTACTTCACCATTGGCGAAGTGGCCGAGCAGTTTGGCGTGGCCACCTCGCTCATCCGCTTCTGGGAAACCGAGTTTACTGAACTCAGCCCGCGCAAAAGCAAGAAGGGCAACCGCCTCTTCACCCAAACCGACGTTGATACGTTTCGCACTATCTACCACTTGGTTAAGGAGCGCGGCTACACCATTGCCGGCGCCCGCGAAATGATGAAGCAAAAGGGCGGCCAGCTCAAAGACAAGATTGACGTGATTCAGTCGCTGGAAAAAGTGCGCGGCTTTTTGGTCAATTTAAAGAAGGAAATCGACGCCGCCAACAAGGGAGAATAAGATTAGCGAAGTACCTATATACGCCAGCATGGCGTTACTTTGCCGGCCTATGGCCCCCACCGACGACCTTTTTCACGAACTTGCCCTTACGCTGCTGCCCGGCATCGGGCCGCAGCTCACGCGGCAGCTCATGAGCTACGGCTCGTCGGCCAAAAACGTGTTTATGCTGCCGCCTGGCAAGCTGCGGCGCATACCAGGGGTAGGCGAAGCCACCGTCAAAATCCTGACCGGCCCGGCCCGCACCCTGGCCTTGCAGCAAGCCGAAACCGGGCTGCGCAAGGCCGAAAAAGAGGGGGTAGAGCTGCTATTTTACACCAGCAAAAGATTCCCGAGTCGCCTCAAGCTTATTGCCGACGCCCCGGCCCTGCTTTACTACCAGGGCCCGGCCGACTTGAATGCGCCTAAGGTGGTAGCCATTGTGGGCACGCGCCAGTCTACCGACTACGGCCGCGAGCAGACGGAGGCCCTGGTGCGCGGCCTAGTGCCGCACAACCCACTGGTAGTAAGCGGCCTGGCCTATGGCATCGACATCCTGGCTCACCGCGCTGCCCTGCAGGAAGGCTTGCTGACAGTGGGCGTAATGGCCACCGGCCTCGACGTGATTTACCCGGCCGCCCACCGCAAAACGGCCGAAAAAATGCGCGAAACCGGCGGGTTGCTTACCGAATTTCCCTTCGGCACTGGGCCCGACCGCTACAACTTCCCCTCCCGCAACCGCATTATTGCGGGCCTAGCCGACGGCACCGTGGTAGTAGAAGCAGCCGACAAAGGCGGCGCCCTCATCACTGCCGAACTGGCCCTGAGCTACGACCGCGACGTGCTGGCTGTGCCGGGCAACGTGGGCTCGCCCGCCTCAGCGGGCTGCAATAATTTAATTAAGAATAATAAGGCCGCCCTCTACGCGCAGCCCCTCGATTTAGAGCAACTCCTGAATTGGGACGCGGCGTTGTACCAGACCGGGAAATTTCAGCCGCCCCCCACCTACGCGGCCGACGACTTCTCGGCCGACGAATTTGCCTTGATTTCGGTGCTGCTCGCTACCAAGGAGGCCCTCATGGACGACCTGGCTTGGCGGGCGCAGCTGCCCATTCACGCGGTGGCTTCGCTGCTGCTGGGGCTCGAGTTTCGGGGCGTGGTGCGGGCGCTACCCGGCAAGAAATTCGTGCTGCTTTAAGGACCACGGATTAACGGGGAGTTTAACGGATTTCACGGATTTTATAGCTGGTGCGGGTATGCAGGTGCTTTATAATGGGAGCTTGGTAAGCGGCGACACGCTGGCCCTACCCCTGCCCAATCGGGGGTTGGCGTTTGGCGATGGCTTTTTTGAAACTTTGGTTTTTGCTGAGGGGCGCCTGCGGCTGGCTGCCGACCACGCGGCCCGGATGCAGCAGGCGGCGGCCGGGCTGTACCTAGCCCTCCCTACCCCCTTGGCCACGGCTGAGGCATTGGCGGCTACGCTCGTTGCGCTCGCGGCCGCTAATGCCTGGCCGGCCGCTCGCCTGCGGCTGCAAGTGTGGCGGGGCGGCGCCGGGCGCTACACCCCGCCTACCCATGCGGCCGAGTGGCTGGCCACCGCCGAACCCTTTGCCGCCGACGATGCCCCCCTAGCACGCGCCGACTTCGCCCTAGAAACCAATTCTTTGCTTTCGCCCCTTAGCTTTTGCAAGGGGCCACAGGCTTGGCTGTACGTGCGCGCCGCGCACGAGCGCCAGCAGCGCGGCCTCGACGAGATTATCCTTTGCGATGCAGCCGGGCACGTGGCGGAGGCCGGAGCGGCGGCCATTTTTTGGCTGAAAAACGGCCAGCTGTTTACGCCCGCGCTAGCTAGTGGCTGCGTGGCGGGCGTGCGCCGGGCGGCCGTGCTGCGCGCCGCGCGCGCGCGGGGCCTAGAGTGCCACGAAGGGCTATTTGCTCCCGCCGCGCTACTCGCGGCCGAAGCAGTTTTTACGGCTAATGTGGCAGCGCTGCGGCCCGTGCAGCAAGTAGGCAGCGTCCGTTTTAGTGGGGAGGTACCGGCGGGGCTAGCGCAGTGTTGAGGGCAGCCTGGCGCGAGTTAAAACCCGGCGCTGGCAGCACCGTCAAACTACTCTACTGTGCGCAATAGCTTCAGGCGCTCCCAGTCGGCTTGGTAGCGGCGCAAGTCGGCTTCGGTTACTTGGTAACTGGCCAATATGGTGTCCCGCGGCCCATAGCCTAAATGAAGAGCGCTCAGCGCAACTAAAGACCGGTGCAGCGTCGAGAGAAAAGGGATATGCACGGCGAAGAACGAGTAAGGTGGGAATATAGCAGACGAAATACAATTCAAGTGCCAAACTTCCCGGCGCTTTGTGACAGCAAAAATACCATCAGCAGGCCCTATTTCCTCGTTTTTAGCCCTAATAAGCCAATTTCTAGCTGAACGAGCTTATTTTCTCGCCAAAAAAATATCGAAATAATATAATTATAGCTTACCTACCTACTTATTTGGCTCGTCGGCGGCCTTGGCAAGGGTAGGTGCGGCGGGCCAGCAACGCGCCTACCCCTGCCAAAAACAGGGAGCTTGCAGCACCCACACCCCGCAGCACGCCAGCCTTGCTACACAGCCACGGGCGCCTTAATAGCTGGCCAGGGCGCGTAGTTTTCCAGCCGAAAATCGTCGAACTGAAAGCCAAAGATGTCGGTCACGGCTGGGTTTAGGTGCATGGTGGGGAGCGGGTGCGGCTCGCGCGCTAGTTGCATCCGGGCCTGCTCGAGGTGGTTGCGGTAGAGGTGGGTGTCGCCACCCGTCCAAATAAACTCGCCGGGCTGCAAGCCCGTTACCTGGGCCACCATCAGCGTGAGCAGCGCGTAGGAGGCAATGTTGAAAGGCACGCCCAGAAACACGTCGGCCGAGCGCTGGTAGAGCTGGCACGAGAGCCGGCCGTCGGCCACGTAAAACTGAAACAGCGCGTGGCAAGGTTGCAGCTTCATGTCGGGCAGCTCAGCCACGTTCCAGGCGCTAACCAGGATGCGCCGCGAATCGGGCTGCGTTTTCAGCTGCTGAATCACCTGGCTAATTTGGTCGATGTGCCCGCCGTGGCCGTCGGGCCAGCTGCGCCACTGGTGGCCATACACGGGGCCGAGGTCGCCGTGCGCATCGGCCCACTCATCCCATATCTTAACGCCGTGCTCTTTGAGGTACGCGATGTTGGTACTACCCTGCAAAAACCACAGTAGCTCGTAGATAATGCTCTTCAAGTGGACTTTCTTGGTTGTCACCAGTGGAAAGCCCTCCGCCAGATTAAACCGCATCTGCGGGCCAAAAATGGAGAGTGTACCCGTGCCCGTGCGGTCCGTTTTGACGGTGCCGTGGTCAAGAATTTGGCGAAGGAGAGCTTGGTAAGGGCGCATAGGATAATAGGGGGTAGCGGGCCACAAAAATAGCAGCTACCGGCCGGCCCTGCGCGAGGAGTTAGTGCAGCTTTTGCGCGAGCAGGGCCACCGTTTCGGCGCTCCCCCCCTCTTTGGCCAGCGCCAGGGCATCTTTGCCGTCATCGTCCTTGGCCTTGGCATCGGCGCCGTTGGCTAGCAGTAATTCCACGATGGCTTTGTTGCCTTTGCCGGCAGCGGCCATCAGGGCGGTAGCCTTAAACCCGTCTGGCTGATTGACTTGCGCCTTGTGCTTGAGTAGCAGCTTTACCAGGTCGAGGCTGCCGTTGGCTGCCGCCGTGATGAGGTAAGTAGTGGGGAAGCCCGGCACTATCTCGATGGAAGCATTGGGGTTGGCTCCAGCCGTGAGCAAAGTTTCGGCCGCGGGGGCATTATTTTTTAGAATAGCCGTCGCCAGCTCTTTGCTCGGTGCCTGGGCGAAGCAGGTAAAGGTGAAGCAGGAAAGCGTGATAATGAAGAGTATAGCCCTTTTCATTTTATAAGAATAAGTCAATTCATAACAAAGGTAATAATGGATTCACGCTTCCTATAACTAGTACGCCCTTGCCGAAGCCGCAAAAATCCAATTAACATTCATCCGCGCATCACATCGGCAGCTAAGGCGATAGCCAAAAAAAGCCATCCCAATCTTGGGATGGCTGAGTTCTGTAAAACCTGTATTACAGGTGTAAGCTGTACTTCCTGGCCTTTAGCTAGCAGCGTTGATACCGCTTGAGCGAGCGCCAGGCTTATCGGCGACTTATAGCGACTTCACTACCGGAGCTTTGTTGGCGGCCGTGGCGGGGGTAGCGGCTTTGGCGGCGGCCATCTTGGCGCGGCAGCAGGCGGGCATACCGGCCATGCTAGCGCCAGCCATGCCTTTCTCGCACTTAGCGGCGGCTACGCCGGTGCAGGCGTCTTTTTTGCCTTTGGCGGGCTTATCGCCATCGTGGGCGAAAGCGGTGGCGGCCGAGACTAGTAGGGCGAGGGCGAGCAGCGACTTTTTCATATTGAATAAGAGAAACAAAAGGGTAAAACCGGGGGTTTAGAAGAGTTGCGGCTTCTAAAGTACGGACTTTTTCAAAAAGTTCGACGGGAGCCGCGGCCGAACCTGGGTCCGCCCCAAGTCGGCTTTATTTCCTGACCTGCAAAGGGGACGGTGGGCTGCCCCTACCCCCTCTTTGCGCCATTGGTTCTATGTCCCTTCGTCGAATTGCCCACCTCACGCTGCTGGTGCTGGCCCTGCTTACCGGGCTGGCGGGCTACTACGCCGCCCAGTTGCGCTTCAACTACAATTTCAACGATTTTTACCCCGCCGGCGACCCCGATTTGGAGTATTTCCAGGGCTATACCCAGCGGTTCGGCAACGACAACGACTATTTGCTGCTGGGCCTCGAAGCGGCGCCCGGCCAGACGGTGTTTGCGCCGCAGTTTTTGGCGCAGGTCGATAGCCTGACGCGGCTGGCGCGCCGCCTACCCCGCGTGGTGAGCGTGACCTCGCCCACCACCCTCACCAATCCCGTGGTGGAGGGCTTTGGATTTTATAACCTGCCCTACCTGCACCCCGCCGAGCCAGCGCGGCGCGCCGCCGACTCAACGCTGATTTTCCAAACGCCGGGGCTGGTAGGCAATGTATTCAGCCCCGATGCGCGGGCCGTGGCGCTGGTTATTCAGGCGGCGCCCGACCTCAAGAAGCCGGCCGGCGACTCGCTGCTGGCCGCCCTGCGCCAGGGCCTGGCGCGCGCCGGGCTGCCCGCCGAACGGGCGCACTTTGCGGGCCGGCTGGTGGCGCAGTCGGTGTTCGTAGACCGGCTCCAGTGGGAGTTGGTGGTGTTCATGAGCCTGTCGGTGCTGCTCGTGACGGGGCTGCTCTGGGCTACCTTCCGCACGTGGTGGGGGGTAGTGCTGCCACTGGTAGTGGTGCTGGGCGCCATCTTGTGGGGCCTGGGCGTGATGGGCGCCTTCGGCGTGAGCATCGACCTGATGACGGCCCTGCTGCCGCTGATGCTGTTTGTGGTGGGCATGTCGGATACTATCCACATTATCAGCCGCTACGTGAGTGAGCTGGGCTACGGCGCCGGCAAAAAAGACGCCCTGCGCATCACCATTAAGGAGTCGGGCTTCGGCTCGGGGCTGTCGGCACTGACCACCAGCATCGGCTTTTTCACCTTGATGACGAGCACCATCCGGCCCATCCACAACTTCGGGCTGTTTACGGGCGTGGCGGTGCTGCTGGCTTTCTTCTTGAGCTTTACGCTGCTGCCAGCCATGCTGGTGCTGCTTAATAAGCCCGCGCTACGCGAGCCGCGCTGCCACGGCCACGACTGGGACGGCGTACTCGGCCGCCTCTTTACGGGTGTACTGCGGCGGCGCCAGCTTATTTATACCTTAAGCACCCTGATACTCGTTGCGTCGGTGGGGTTGGCCACGCGGGTGCACATCAACTCGTCGCTGCTCGATGACTTGTCGAAGAACGACCCGGTACGGAAGGATTTCGCCTTTTTTGACGCCAAGTTTGCCGGGGTGCGCCCCTTCGAGCTCGAGCTGAAACCGGGGGGTAGGCGCACGATTTACGACCCGGCCGTGCTGCGCGAAATCGAGCAGATTGAGTACTACCTCGGCACTACCTACGGCTTGCGCTTTGCGGCCTCGCCGGCCACGCTGGTGCGCGCGGTGCGCAAGTCGCTGCACGGCGGCGAGCTGGCCGAGTACCGCCTGCCCACCGACTCGGCCGAGCTAAAGAATATCACGGCGCGACTCACACAGTTTCGCAAGCGGCCCGAGTTTCGGGCGCTGGTGCTGCCCGACGGCTCGGCTGGCCGCCTCACCGGCCGCATGGAGGATGTGGGCAGCATCCGGGCTGACATTCTGAACACCAACCTGCGCCACTACCTGCGCACCCAGCTCGATACCACGGTGCTGCGCACCCGCCTCACCGGCTCGTCTAACCTCATCGACAAAAATAATGAGAACTTGACCCTGAACATGATACAGGGCATGGCCATTGATATTTTGATGGTGACACTCATCGTGCTGGCCCTGTTTCGGTCGTGGCGCATGACGGTCGTTGTGCTCATTCCCAACCTGCTGCCCATCCTGGTGGTGGCGGGCGTAATGGGCCTGGCCGGCGTGAATATGAAAGTGAGCACGAGCATCATCTTCACCATCGCCTTCGGCATTGCGGTAGATGATACCATTCACTTTATCAGCAAATTGCGCCTTACCCTAGGCCACGAACCCAACGTGTTCAAGGCCGTGCGCCGCACCTATTTGCTGGCCGGCAAGGCGGTTATCGTCACCTCCATGATTCTGGTGGGCGGCTTCTGCACGCTGTTGTTCTCGTCATTCGACGGCACCTTCTACGTCGGGCTGCTCATTGGGCTCACGCTGCTTTTTGGGGTGGTGGCCGAGCTCACGCTCCTACCCCTGCTTATCCTGGGCGTGTACCGCGGGCGGCAGCCCGTACTGGTGCCGCCGGTGCCCGATGCCGTCGGCGCAGGCAACTAAGCTCAGATACTCGGACCGCGGAATAAGCTGAGGAGCGTACTTTTACGCTAAATTTTGCTTATGAAAATATATTTTTTCGCTGGGTTTCGCCAACTATTGCTCCTGGTTTTGGTCGGGGCCGCGGGGGCTTTTACCACGGCTTGCAGCCATAAAGACGATAGCGTTGTCAGCGCCAATTACTCGGTCGCGGATGAAACTACCATCAGCAAGTACGTGGCCGACAATAAGCTGACGGCGGCCCAGCGCCAAACGTCGGGGCTGTACTACGTGCCCCTCACCAGCAACCCGACCGGCACGCCGGCCGCCGCGGGCAAAACGGTGTCGGTGCTCTACACCGGGACTTTCCTAAACGGGACGGTATTCGACGCCTCCTCGCAGCACGGTAATACGCCCATTGATTTCGTGCTGGGCACCGGCCAGGTCATTACGGGCTGGGACCTGGGCATTGCCCTGATGCACAAGGGCGAAAAAAGTATCCTGCTGATACCGTCGGCGCTGGCCTACGGGGCCACGGGCCGCGGCGCCATTCCGCCCAATACCGTGCTGCGCTTCGATGTGGAGCTGGTGGATGTGAAATAAACCGGCCCGTTGGCCGCCTACCCCCTATTAAAAAGCGCAGCCTTCCTCACGGGGGCTGCGCTTTTTAGTTTCATAGACTATGGAGGGCAAACCTCTAAAACTACGTGGGTCGAAAAGTAACGTCCTGCTTCGCCTGGCGAAGGGCGAAGCAGGACGTTTTAAGAAGGCTTTTGCTGAATCTCCCTACGCACTTTAGCTATTGGCAGGCGCTACCCCAGCCCTACCCCCACCCGCGCCAGTAAGGCCGCGTGGTGCGGGGCGCGGCTCAAAATCACCTCGTTACCAAGTAAAATCAGCTGTTGGCGGGCGCGGGTAAGCGCTACATTCAGCTTGCGGTCCACCTGGCCGGTTTCGTCGGGCGATACCATCAGCTCAATCTGGTGCTCGTGGTGGCAGCAGAAGCTCACGATAATCACGTCGCGCTGCGAGCCCTGGTAGCGCTCCACCGTGTCGACGCTGACTTGCAGCAGGCCGGGCAGGTCGAGCTCGCCGGCCAGCTGGGCCAGCCGGGCCCGAATGCGGGCGGCCTGGTTGCGGTAGCTGGCGATAATGCCCAGGGTGGTTTCGGGGTTGAAGCTGCGGCCGTAGCCCTGGGCCACGCAGGCCGCCGCGCGGGCCGCCAACTCGGCTTCCTGCGCCGATTCTTTCATGGATAAATCTTCGGGCTGGCGGCGAGTGGGCACAAATACCAGGCGCTCGTTGCGCACCCGGGCCAGGAAGGCGTCGGCCGGCGCGGGCCAGGTAGGGCGCGCCAGCGGCTCGTGCTGCCACAGCATGGGGCAGCGCAGCTGGCCGTAGTAGAAGTCGTCGTTGACGAGCACCGCCAACTCCTGGTGCATCCGGTACTGGTCGGCCAGCGTGCCGTGGGCGTGGGGCCAGCGGGCCTCGGCACGCCGGAACAAACGCTCGAAATACGAGTTGCGCAAGTTGGTTAGGCCCAGCTCGGTGCGCAGCAACTCGGCCGCTTCGGGGGCAATGGCACTGGCTTCGGGCTCCTGGGCTACCACGGCGGGCAGCTGGCGGTGGTCGCCAATGAGGATGAACTTGGGCACCTTGGCCAGCAGCGCCAGCATGGGCCCTTCGAGTACCTGGCTGGCTTCGTCCACCACTGCCACGTCGAACTGCTTGAGCAGGAACAACTCGGGCTTGCCCAGCAGGCTAGCCACCGTGCCCACGTAGAACGGGCAGCCCGTGAGGCGCGCCCGCACCGTTTGGCGGTTGGGGCAGTCGCGAATCATATTATCGAGCAAGTACGGCCGGTACTGCGGAGCCGTGCCCAGCCGCGAGCCTACCCGAATAAAGGGCAGCCCAGCCGCCACCAGCTGCTCGCAGATTTCGTCCACGGCGCGGTTGGTATAAGCAGCCAGCAGCGCCTGCTTATCGTCGCGGTACAAGCTAGTAGCCAGCTCTTTGAGCACGGCGCGCGTTTTGCCGGTGCCGGGCGGGCCGCACAGCACAAACCAGTCGGGCGCGGCCAGGGCGCGGGCCACCACCTCGGGCGCGGTAGTGGCGGGCAGCGTGCCCGCCGCCCAGCCTTCGGGCGGGCGCGGGCCAGTGCGGGCCAGCAGGCGCTGGCGGCGCTCGGGCGGCAGGCTAAGGAAGGACGACAGCCCCGCCCACTCGCGCCGAAAGGTATCGTAGGTGTCGGGCTCCAGGGCCCACTGCGAGTGGCCGGCCAGGTAGCGCGGGGCCAGGCGGCGGTTGCGCACCGACAGCACCACTTGCCCATCGGCGGTGAGGTCTTCGGCCAGCACCACCTTCACCACCTGCGCATCGAGCACGCTGAGGGAAGCAGCGGTTTCGGCCGTATCGGGGGCCGCAACGCCCACTTTTACTTTGCGGCGGGGGTAGAGAATGAGTGTATCGCCGGCCCGAAAATTGACTTCGCGGCCCCCGGCCGGCCGCCGAAAAATAAGGTGCGGGCCGAGGCCATCGCGGGCCGTATCGTCGGCATTACTGTTGTCTTCTAGCAGTTCTAATTCATCGAGCAAGCTGAAATTCTGCTGCTTGCGGGCTGCGGGCAGCCGCCACAACCCGGCCTGGCCGCCGGCATCGCCGGGGCGCGAGTCGTCGCCGAGCAGCGTCAGGCGCATTTCGCGGGCCACGAAGCGGGTGAGTTCCAGGCAGTAGGCGCGCTCCACGGGGTCGGCGGCGGCCCAGGCGTTGGCCACCTTCTCGGCCTTGGCCCGGCCGAAGGGGGGTAGGGCCTGGAGGTTGGGGTGCAGCACGGGGGTAAGCAGGCGGGCCACGGTGCTAGGGGTGGTAGCGCGGGCCAACTGCAACTCGGTGCCCACCAACTGGTTGCGGGCCGCCAGCAGGCGGTCTACCAATTCCGCATCTTGGTCGACGCGGCGCACGGGGGCCTGCTCGGGCGCGGCATTCGAATACAAGATGCTGGTGCGGCCGCGGCCAGCTGTTTCACCATCGGCCCCGAACACCGATTCGAGCAGCAACCGGTAGAGCTGGGCCTGGGCGGCGTGGTTGCTCCAGGGCTCGGCGTGCGGCACCTTGGTCGAGCTTTTGAGCTCAATGAGGTCGTAGCCGGTGGGGCTTTCGTGCAGCAAGTCGAGGCGACCCTGCAAGCCGTAGGTGGCCGATAAAAATGCGGGTTCCAGAAAGCAATCGGCCACGCGCAGGGGCTGCTGCTGGTAGCCGGTGCGGCTGCCGGCTACAAAGCCCTGGGCGCGGCTGGCGCGCAGTGTGCGGTAGTGGCGGCGCAGGTCGTCGAGCAGTTCGGGCACACCGTTGCGCGTCTGAAACTCGGGCAGCGCACTGATGATGAGCGGATTAGAGCGAAAGAGCCGCTTTTTAAAAAAGCCTTCGAGGTCGAACGCCATGGTATGGGTAGGCGGCTGGCTTTCGAGGCTGAGCTCGCCGGTGGCGTCTACCTCGGCCATCACGGCGGGCAGCGGCACGGTGGCCCACTCTTCCTGGCGGGCGGCGTGGCTCACTTCCTCGTCCAACAGCATGTTGACCAGGTTGCCGACCACCAGCGGGCGCGAGGTTTCGTCGGGCAGAAAAGCGTTGAGCAGCGCCCACTCCGGGATGGTACCGCCCGCCTGCGCGCACTCGGCAATGGTAGTGACATTCACCAGGTAATCGGGCTCCAACACCACCCGGCGCGGCCGAATACGGCCATCGGGCTGCACGGCCGGGCCCACCAGGTGCAGCACTGGGTGCAGGGCCGCCGCCAGGGGCAGCAGGTTGTCGTAGGCAGCCGGCAGGTCGATGTCGAACGCGCCAGCGGGGCGGTCGTCGGCGGGCACGGCCATTTCGGCGGTGAGGCGGCCGGTGGCCAGGTCTACGTGCAGCACCTGCACCCGCCACGCGGTGCCGGCCGCAGCCAGCGCCACCGCCGTGGCAGCGGGGCTTAGCACCGTAGGCTCGGCGATGGCTTCTTCCCCTACCCCCCCGGCCAGCACGGGGCCGGTGTATGCCTCGTTTGTGAGATGCCGCAGCAACTCGGCCACGGCGGCAAAACCTGTAGCAGCCTCGGCCGGAGTGCCGGGGTAGCTTTCGTGCAGCACCAGGTTGGCCACGAGGCGCAGGTTTTGGAGCTGGCGGCGCAGCAAGGGGGGTAGGCCGTGGTCGTAGGCTACCAGGCCGATGGCCTGGCTGAGGTCGGCAAAGGGCGCATCGCGGCGGCGGCATTCCTCGCGCAATACCTTTTCGAGCAGCTGGCGCAGCTTGGGCAGCTGGTCGGCGGGCGTGGCAGCGGGGGCCGTAGCTAAAGCGGCAAGGCGGGCGTAATACGATTCGGACAAAACGGGCAGCAGCAAGGAACAACCCTAAAATTAACGCCTGCCAGCTGAGCTACCTTGGGAAGACCCCTGGCTGCTGCTGACTTTTGCTTCGTTAGCACGCATCGACCGTTACCGCATTTCCTTATTTGCGAAAGGCCAACGCCACTTAACCGGCTATGAGCAAGGAGCTACTACTGATTCTGGACCTGGATGAAACCTTGATTCATGCCACGCCGCAAAAACTCCGGGATAACTATGATTTTCAAGTTTATCACTACTTCGTTTATAAACGCCCCGGCCTTGCCAGCTTTTTGCAGGAATGCGCTCGGCACTTTAAGTTGGCGGTATGGTCATCGGCCAGCGACGACTACGTACGTGCAATAGTCCAACACATCTTTCCACCGGAAATAGCCCTGGAATTTGTATGGGGCCGCAGCCGCTGCACGCCATTCTTGCAGCCGGAAATAGACGAGAAAGGCTTCTTCAACCTTGATTATTCCAGTAAATACGAGTTTGCCAAACGCCTCAAAAAAGTGCGGCGGCAGGGTTTTCGGCTCGAGCAGGTGCTCATTGTGGACGATACGCCCGCCAAAGTGCTGCATAACTACGGCAATGCTATCTATATCAAGCCTTACACTGGCGAGCAGCTCGACGGTGAATTGCTACTGTTGGCGCCTTACTTGGCGACGCTTAAACACGCGGCAAACGTGCGGACTATTGAAAAAAGATACTGGCACCAACCAGCTGATTAACGCAGTATTTTAAAATCCTCTATCCCTCTTTTTATGTATTTGCCGCCTTATAAAACGTTTCCAGAAATTTCAAACCCGGCGATTAAGCTAAGGCAACTAGTTGCCGCAGACCTTGAGCACATCGTTGATATTTCTTACTATAATGCCCAGCCAGCAACTACTACACAGGAAGCGGCGCGCATGCAAGCCAGCATAACCCACGACTACCAAACCGGCACAACAGTTCACTGGGGCATTGCCGATGTGGCTACTCAGGCGCTGGTTGGCACGTGTGGCTATTACCGTGGCTTCGAGGAAGATACCGGCGAACTGGGCTTTGTATTGAAACCCGCATGCTGGGGGCGCGGCTACATGACGGCGGCACTAAAAGCGGCCATCGACTTTGGATTTAATACGATGGGGCTGCAGAAAATACTGGCCCACACTACCCGCCAAAACGTGAAGACCATCCAGCTGTTAACGCGCCTGCATTTTGTAAAAATTGCCGATGCAACTCCTGATGAAGTGACGTATGAGTTACGTCGAACGCCGTGAGTTTTGCAGCTACTACCAGCGGGCACTAGCCCTACCCCACCAAAATGGCCGGAGGGTTGGCCGAGCTTAGCAGGCGCTCATCTTCGAGGTGGCGGTGCAGGCCGCTTTCGACGCTGGGCAGCAGCGGGCCGCGCTCGGTGCCCAGCACGCTGTAGCGCGGGCGCCGAGCGGCCCAGCCAAACGTAGCGGCGGGGCGCGGCACTAGGCAGCTTTCGTCGAGGCCGGCGATTTGCAAGGCCTGCCGGGCCAGCTCGGCCCAGGAGTAGGTGCCTTGGTTGGCGAGGTGCCAGCAGCCGTGGGCGCCGTCGAGCAGCAGGTCGAGGGCGGTATTGACGAGGTCGGGCACGTAGGTGGGCGAAATGAACAGGTCGTCGGCCGCTGCAAATTCTTCGCCCTGCCGGGCCGCCGTAAGCGCGTGGTGCACAAAATTGTGCTCGTCCCAGGCGCTGAAAAATGCGCTGGTGCGCACAACCAACGCCGTGGGTAGCCGGGCCAGCACGGCCTGCTCGGCTAGCAGCTTGCTGCGGCCATACACGTTGAGCGGGCGAGCAGCATCGCTTTCGCAGTAAGGCGTAGCCTGCTGACCGTCAAATACTAAGTCGGACGAGAACGTGAGCAGCTGCCGGCCTTGGGCCGCGCAGGCCGCGGCTAGCAGCTGCGGGCCGGTAGTGTTTTCGCGGTAGCAGCGGGCGTAGTCGGTTTCGGCTTCATCCACGCGCACGTAGCCGGCGGCGTTTACCACGGCCCAGGGCTGGTAGTGGTCCAAGGCTTTTTCGATGGAGCTGGCCTCGGTGATATCAAGCGCAGCCCGGTCGAGCGTGACGGCGTGCAGGCCCCGAATGCGGCATACCCGCCGGAAAGCCTGGCCCAGCGTGCCGGTAGCCCCCGTGATGATAATGGGTTGGGTAATAGACATAAATCGTTACTTATAGCAAGAGTATTGGGGAATGAGTAGGCTCAGCGCGCAGCTTTGGCAGCCGCGCGCGCTACCCCTCAGGCGGCCTCCGTGAGCCAATAAAACCGCACGTCGCGTTGCCACCAACCCAGCCCGGCCAGCACCGGATGGGTGTACTGGCCCTCGCGAATGAGGCTTTGCACCATGGCGTGCAGAGCCGTGGGGCGGGGCAGGCCGCCGCGCACATCAAACACGCCGGGCTCGTAAGAAGCCCCGTCGCTGGTGAGCAGATTGTCCCAGTCGAAGGTGCCCAGCAAGGCCCACACGGTGAGGGCGCGCAGGCCTACCCCACTGGCCTGCAAGCGGTTGGCCACCTGCCAGGTTTGGTGCAGCCAGCGCAGCTGCTCTTCGCGGGTGCAGCCCAGGTGCGACTCCGTGATGGCCAGCGGCAGCTGGTAGCGCTCCCAGGTTTCACGCAGTAAAGATTCAAGCCCGACGGGCTCGGCGCAGGCCACGCGCAACACCTCCAAATCGACGTAGGCCGAGTGGTGACGGCCACTGATGGCCGGCTGGCCGGGGTAGAGCGCCAGGCGCTCGTCGAGGTAACGCTCGCTGGTGACGTAGTGGTTGATGCCCAGCACCTCGGGGGGTAGGGGCTGGTCGATAAACGCCTGCAATTCGGCTGCTTCAATGCCGTTGCTGCGTAGGTAATCCCAGAGCGGGTGGGCTGGCGTGAGCCGGCCACACAAGATGTCGAAAGTCAGCCACCGTCGATGATTTTCAAACTCTACTTGCGCGGCTAGTTCGGGGGTGCCGTGGGCTTGGCCCAAGTCCTCGGTCTGAACCAGCTGGGCGGCGGGATTGACTTCGCGAATAGCGAGCATAGCCAACCGCGTGGCTTCCAATTCGTTAATTAAGATGCGCACAAACGTGCGGTCGTCGCGCCCGTGCGGATACCAGATGCCGTAGAGGCCGCTGAAGCGGGCCGTGGTCAGGGGCTCGTTCACGGGGGTGTAGTACTTTACCCAGGGGTAGCGCTCGGCCACCATGCGGGCATAGCGGGCCAAGCCGGGGGCAAAAGTGGGCTGGTCGAGGGCGGTGTAGCGCGGGCCGCTACCGTGGTGCACTAGGCCCACAATGGGCTCGATGCCCAGTGTTTGCAGGTAGCCTAGGCGTTCATCGGGCCACTCCCAGTGCGGGTCGTCGAGGCTGTCGGGGGCCACGGTTTCCCAAAGAATGGGGTAGCGTAGGGTGCGCAGGCCCAATTCGGCAAAGCGGTCGAGGTCGTCGAGCCGGTCGCGGTGGCCATTGCGAACCAGCTGGTCCGAGTAAGCATCCTCAATGCGGCGGCAGGTGCACTCTACCCCACCCCAAATCTCTACAGTCGCTGTTTTAATCATCCAAGTAAGCTTACGTTCGACGGGTTAGCTAGGCATGTAGCCAGGCGCTAACCACGGGCAAAACTCGGTTTTCAGGCCGAGTTTACGTACGTACTCGTTAAGTAAGCAGCAGGTTACCAATGGCCTAACAAACGCAGGCCGTTTGCGGCGGCTAAGCCCCACCGTTGGGCAGGCTTAGGGCCGCAGCCTCAGCAAGGAGGGCGCTGGCCTAACTTTCTTTCTTTTCGGCTGGTTTAATGGCGTTTACGGCTGGCTCCCACTGGTGGGCGCCGCAGCACGGGCAGGGGGTAGGAGGCGCCTGCGGAGCATCGGCTACCTGCCCACACTTGAGGCAGGCAAACTTGCCGGGCACGGCGGGTTGCTCTTTCCGAAAGCCTTTGTCCCAACCCGGAATCAGCGACAGGCCCGGCTGGGGCTCTTCGGCTTCGACCAGGCTGAAGGTGCCATTTGCTTCCATGTAAAGGCGGCGGACTTGACCCAGATGCTCCAGGCTTTCGCCCCGCAGCTGGGCGAATAACCGCTCTTGCGAGAGTACCACCTGCTCCATCACGGGTAGTTGCAGCACGCCATCAGTCACTACATTCACCAGGTTGCCTTGGAGGAGGTGCTCGGCAGTGGGGCGGCGGGCGGCCCAATGCGTTACGAGGCGATGGCCCAGTACCACCACCGCGGCAATAACAACCGGCGCCAGCAGCCCGCGGTCGGCCGACAGTAAGGGGATGCCAATGCTCACGGCCAACGAAACCAAGCCCGCCAGCTCGGTGCGGCTGATTTGCCCGGCCATGCGCTTGCCCATCAGGCGCAGGCCGATTAGCAGCACCAGGTACATGAGCGCTAGGCGGATAGCCGTCTCTAGCAAAAAGCTCCAGGGCACATCGCCCATTAAAATGCGCAGGTAGTCGGTAATATGAGGAGGGGGGGGAGGAGGCATAAAATTCGGACTAAAACTTAGCGCGTGTTTAGAAAAACCATCCTACTTCGGCAAGCTCAGCGGGATGGCCTAAAGATTTTTTATCAAAAATTAAACAGACTCTTATAGCAACCAACGCAGCGTTGCCCCTACACGCACTGAATTACCAGCAAGCCGGCAGGCCGCTGGTTTTCAGCACGAAAGGGCGAGCGCTTACAACGTGGCGGGCACCCAGTCCTGGGCGCTGCAACGCAGGCAGTTGTGGCCGGCGTGGTCGGCAGCGGCGGGCACATGGCCGCAGTTCGCGCACACCTTCACCCCCTGGGCGGGGCCCGTGGTGGCGGGTAGGGTGTCGGCGCGGGGGCGCACGCTTAGGCCGGGCTGCGGCTCGGGCAGCTTGTACAGGCTAAGGTGGCCATTAGCCTCGAAATACACCCGGCGCAGTTCGCCCAGTTGTGCAATGTTTTGGTTGCGCAGCTGGCCAAACAGCTGTTCCTGCGACAGGGCTTGCCGTTGCAGGGCAGCCAGGTCTAGGCAGCCGTCGCGTAGTAGCAGGGCCAAGTCGCCTTGCTGCGCTAGCTCTACGGGGCGGTACTTAAAGGCCAGCCAGTTGCTGAGGCGGTGCATGGCCAGCACCGCTACTAGCACCACCACGCTCGGCAGCAGCCCGGCCGTCGGAATCTGCATGGGCCCCGCAATAATGGCTCCCAGCATCAGCACCACGGCCAGCTCGCTCACCGACATCTGGCCCTTCATGCGCCGGCCCAATAGGCGCACGATAATCAACATCACAATAAAAATGAGCAGGGCGCGAATGGCTACCTCGCCCGTAAACGACGGCGGGGCCGTGCCAAACACCCAGCGATGCCAGTCGCTAAATACAATATCCTCCTTTTTCATAACCCCGATTGCTAGACCTATACCATAGGTGAAGGCAACTGAACGGTAGCAACTAAGCTGGGGTTTTCTTTAGGCAGGCAGGGTTCGTAAACTACCCGCCTACCCTCTAGAAAGTGGGGCACGCCCAACCTCCTCTGTATTCGGCCAAACGCGCTGGCCCTCTACCTAGACGCACATAGCGCCGCAGAGCCTAACTTTTTCGCAAACTTTGCGGCAATGTTTTTTCTCCGTCGTCCTTCTCTGCTGCTGCTCGCCCTGCTCGGGCCCGCCGCCTTTGCCCAAAATCTACCGGCCGCGCCCGACTCGCCCCTACCCCGCCTGCTGGCCGAGCGCCGGGAGCTGACGCAGCAGTACGCCGCCGCCAGCGCCCAGCGCCACAGCCTGTTTGGGCTCAGCAACAAGCCATCTAAGAAGGACTTGCAGGATGTGGTGGATGCCCTGCAAGGCATCGTGAACAAGGACGAGCAGATAGTGGCCGTACTTAACCAGACTACCCAGCGCGCCCAAACCACGGCCAGCACCCTGCAAAACACCGGCCGCGACGACCGCAACCTCACTTCCCAACGCCTCGGCGAGCTGCAAAATGAGCTGCAAAACCAGCAGGAACGCCTGCGCCAAGCCGCCGAAAAGCAGCGCGGCCTGGCCGCCGAGCTGCAAGAAGCTCAGCAAGGCCGCACCGGCCGCGACATTGCCCTGGCGGCCCTGGCCGTGGCCTGCGTAGGCCTGTTTTTTTGGCGGCGAAAACGCTAGGGCAGCTCGGCCGTTGGGCCCTACCTTGGGCCGCCAAACCACCGCCCGGCCCCCGCCGCGTATGATTGCTTTTAGCGAAGAACAAGCCACTGCCCTCGTTACCGACCCCGGCACCCTGAAACGGGGCCGCGAGCTGGCCGCGCCTGCCAAGTGGGCGGCCCTGGGCCGCACGGCCACCGCCGCCTGGGGCGAGTGCGCGGGCAGCGGCAGCCAGCCTTACCGCACCGGCATCGACCTCACCGAGCCCGCCTTCAAGTGCTCGTGCCCCAGCCGGGTGTTTCCGTGCAAGCACGGGGCGGGGTTGCTGCTGCTGCTGGCGCGCCAGCCCGCGCTGGCACCCGCTGGCGCGCCCCCCGCCTGGCTGGCCGAGTGGCTCGAAAAGCGCCAAGTTAAAGGCGCCGGGCCAGCTGCTAAAGCCGGCGCTCCGCCGGCTCCCACGGCCCCTACCCCTACTGCTTTGGCGCTGGGTAGCGCAGCGCCTGCCCCCACCCCGGCGGCCCCCAGCGCAGCGCAGCAAAAGCGCGAAGCCCGTATGCAGGCTGGTGCCCAGGAGCTAGAAACCTGGCTGCTCGACCTGATGAGCGCCGGCCTGGCCGAACTAGAAAAAAGGCCGCTCGCTTTTTGGGAAAGCCAGGCCGCCCGCCTGGTCGATAATCAATTGCCCGGCCTGGCTGCCGCCCTGCGCGAACTAGCCGCCTACCCCACTGCCGGCGCCGGCTGGCACCAGCGCCTGCTAGCCCGGTTGGGCGAGGTATACCTGCTGCTGCGCGCCTTCCAAAACCGGGCAGCCCTGGGCCCCGCCGCCCGCGCCGAAATAAACCAGCAGGTAGGCCTCACGCTCAAAAAAGACGACCTGCTGGCCGACCCCGCCACCGAAATACTAGCCGATACCTGGGTGGTGCTAGGCCAGTTTAGTTGGGATGAAAACCGCCTCACGGCCCGCCGCACCTGGCTACGCGGCCAGCACAGCGCCCGCTACGCGCTGGTGCTAGAGTATTCGTTTGGCGGGCAGGCCTTTGCTACCCCGCTAGTACCCGGTGGGCGCTACGCGGGCGAGCTGGCCTTTTACCCCGGCCTGCTCGCCTTGCGCGTGGCCCCGGTGGCCCTGGCCTACGCCGGCCGCGCCAACCCCGCTGCGGCCCCGGCGGGCCTTGGTTTTGGCGAATTGCTGCACGGCTATGCTGGCGCGCTGGCCCGCCACCCGTGGCTGCGCGAGTGGCCCGTCACCCTCACCGAGGCCCTCCCTACCCCCCTGCCCGACGGCACCTGGCTGCTGCACCACGCCACCGAGCCCCAGGCCCTCCCCCTGCGCCTGCCAAACGAGGAGGCGGGCTGGCAGCTGCTGGCCCGCAGCGGAGGCCAGCCCCTCACCGTGTTTGGCGAGTGGAATGGCCACACCTTTCGCCTGCTTGGCAGCTGGGCCGAGAGCCACTCCGGCGCCCATAACCCGCCCGCCGCATGAGCCCTACCCCAGTTCTCCCCGAGCAGGCAGTGCCCCAGTGGCCCCAGTTGCTGCGCCTGGCCCTGCTCGGCACCCGCCAAAACTCCGTGGCCGTGCCCGCCGTGCCCGGCTTCGTGCCCACCGCCGATGCGGCCACGGCGCCCAGCCGCGAGCAGCACTTACTACTGGCCGCGGGGGCACTGGCGCTCCTGCAAAAAGCAGGCTACGTGCCAGCCCTCCCGCCGCACCCGGCCCCGCCGCCCGCCCCGGCCGAGCATCTGCCCGCGCTGGGGCCGCTCGGCTATGCGTGCTTGCAACGCATGGTAGTCAGCTCGCTGCACCTGGATAGCTTGCCGGCTTATTTGGTGCGCGTGGCTGCCGCTGGGCGCCGGGTGCCCGATACCCTGCTGGTGCCGCTGCTGCACTACGCCACCCGCTCGGCCGAAACCCGCGCGGTGCTGGCCCCCGTGCTGGGCACACGGGGCCACTGGCTAGCGGCCCAAAACAGCGAGTGGGCCCACCTGGTAGTCGCCTCCCCCCCTGCCAGCGCCGACCCCACCGACCTTGGCCCCTGGGAAACCGGCTCGCTAACCGAGCGCCTAGCTTGGCTGCGCCAGCGCTTTGCGCACGAAGCCGAAGCGGCCCGCGCCCTGCTGCTGGCCGCCCTGCCCACCGAACCCGCCAAGGTGCAGGAGGCGCTGCTGGAGCTACTGGCTGAGCACCTGCACCCCACCGCCGAGCCCACCCTGGAAGGGCTGTTAAAATCGCGGGGGCAGGAAGTGCGCCGCCAGGCAGCCGAGTTGCTGGTGCGCCTGCCCGGCGCGGCCCTCACCGAGCGGCTGTGGGCGCGGGCCGCGCCGCTTCTGCAAGCCAAGCGTGGCTTGCTGGGCTTGGGTAAAGCCAGCCTGGCCGTGGCCCTACCCCCCGCCTGGGACAAAACCTGGCTGGCCGATGGCATTGAGGAAAAAAACAGCCGCTTTGCCTACGCCGAGCTGGCGGGGGGCGGGGGGCCGACGGCCGCGCGCCTGGGCAACCTACTGGCCCTGCTGCCGCCCAGCCGCTGGTGCCAGCACCTGGGCCTGGCGCCGGCCGAACTGCTGGCCGCGGCCCTGGCCACCGACTGGGCCGTGCCGCTGCTGCCAGCCTGGGCGCACAGCACCCTGCTGCACCGCGACGCCGATTTTGCGGCCGCCTTCGTGCAACTGTGGCTGCGGCAGCGCCCAGCCTTGCACCAGGCGCGCTGCGTACATGCTATAAACTGGGTGGCCCTAGTCGAGTTACTGCCCACCGCCACCCGCCAGGCGCTGGTGCTGGAGCCGCTGCTGCAACGCGTGCGCCAACAGGCCCCCGACTGGCCGGCCGACCTCGGCTACGTGCCCGGGCCCTGGCCGCGCGCCCTGAGCGTGGCCGTGGTGGAGGTCATCAGCCGCACGCTGGCGCATACGGCCGTGCCCGATGCGTACCACAACGTGCCGGTGGCCTTGCGCGACCTGGCCTGGGTGCTGCCCCAAACGGTGGCCCCGCGCCTTGCTGCCGCCGATATACCCTGGGCCCTGCAACACGTCGAAGCCATTGAGCAGCCGCACGAACTGTTCCGCAGCCCCTTGCAGCTGTTCGTTGATAACCTGCGCTTTCAGGCCGAACTGCTAGCGTCGTTGCGAGAGTAAGGCATTAAGTAAGCAGGCTAGCCTGCTTACTTAATGCCTACCCCTACCCTTGTATATCAGGCTTGGCAAGCGGCCCCCAGATAAGCTCAATAACTGAATTTTTCCGAGCCGTAAAATTCACAATTCCTATACTTGCACTTCCTATTTAAACCAGAATGGACCTCCTACGCCCCCACGTTGAAGTTGCCTACGCCGAAGAGTTGGCCGAACTGCGCCGCCTCGACGACCGCCCACGCCCTACCAACTGGCAGCTCTCGCCGTGGGCGGTGGTGACGTACCTGCTGGGCGGCAAGCTCGACAACGGCTTTGAAATTGAGCCCAAGTACATCGGCCAGCGGCGCTTGATGGAAATCGCGGTGGCAACCCTGGCCACCGACCGCGCCCTGCTGCTGCTCGGCGTGCCCGGCACGGCCAAAAGCTGGGTGAGCGAGCACCTCACCGCCGCCATCAGCGGGCATTCTAACCTGCTGGTGCAGGGCACGGCGGGCACGGCCGAAGACTCGCTGCGCTACTCCTGGAACTATGCCCGCCTGCTGGCCGAGGGCCCGTCGCTGGGCGCGCTCGTGCCCAGCCCCCTCTACCAGGGCATGGCGCAAGGCCAGCTCGTGCGCATCGAGGAGCTGACGCGGATTCCCAGCGACGTGCAGGACACGCTCATTACTATGCTCTCGGAGAAGGTGTTACCCATTCCGGAGCTAAACACCGAAATCGCTGCCGCCCGGGGCTTCAACGTGATAGCCACCGCCAACGACCGCGACCGTGGCGTGAACGAGCTAAGCAGCGCCCTGCGCCGCCGCTTCAATGCCGTGGTGCTGCCCCTGCCCGCCACGCTGGCCGAAGAAGTTCAAATTGTGCAAACCCGCGTCGAGAAGCAGGGCAAGGCGCTGCAAATTCCGGCCGAAGCCCCCGCCCTGGAGCAAATCCAGCGCCTCGTGA
This sequence comes from Hymenobacter ginkgonis, assembly GCF_009755225.1. Lineage (GTDB taxonomy): Bacteria > Bacteroidota > Bacteroidia > Cytophagales > Hymenobacteraceae > Hymenobacter > Hymenobacter ginkgonis. The sequence goes on along the minus strand of NZ_WQKZ01000001.1, from coordinate 1,191,794 downwards.
CCGTGTTTCGGGAGCTGCGCCAGGGCGTGACCGACAACGGCAAAACCAAACTCAAAAGCCCCGGCGGCACCCTCAGCACCGGCGAAGCCATCTCGGTGATGAACAGCGGCTTGGCCCTGGCCGCGTACTTCGGCGACGGTACCCTGCGCGCCGCCGACCTGGCTGCCGGCCTCACCGGCGCCGTCATCAAAGACCCTACCCCCGACCGCGTGGCCTGGCTCGAATACCTCGAAACCGTGGTGAAGGAAAGAGAAGGCTGGAAGGATTTGTACCGCGCGTGCAGGGAGGTAGTGGCGTAGAGCTCACGCGGCTAACCAACCTTATACTAGTGCCGCCGCGCATGACGTATTGCGAGCACGAAAATCTACACAACCAACTAGCGCCTCAGCGGCAGAGTGAAGTCCATCGCCACTGCATAGTTGGCTTTGGATTGGTAATTATACTAATCCCTACCCCCCGCTTTGCTGCGCAGCCAGCCAGGCATCGGCGTCGCCCTCGTTGAGGAAGCGGCCAAACTGCAACGGGCTGCCGGGAGGGGCGCTGAGCAGGGACGGCGGCAAGCTTTTCAGGTACTCGGGTAGCACTAGAAAGCTCACGGACAGCGGCATACCAAGCTCGCGCTGCACCTGGGGCAGGAAGCGCGTCACAACCCACTCGGGGCCATTGAGGCTGCGATTGGTGCGGCGGCGCGAGTCGATGAGCCAGTAGGCGCAGCGGTAGTGCCGGGCCGCCATGCGCAGGGCCTGGTAGCCAGCATGCAGCTCGTCTTCATTCACGGAGCGCAGCCAGCGCCCCGTTAGCTGGCTCAGGTCGGGGCGGTAGGTAACGTGCAGGGCGACAGTTGAGAAAGGGTCGGGCGACATGGCAGCAAACTCGGCGGGTGGGGCCCTAAAGCTACAAAGCGGCGCCGACGCCTCCACCAAAAAAAGCCCTTAGAAAAAGCATTTTCCTGCTTTCACATCGGCTGATGCCCGGCGCCCTACCCAGGCACTATACGCTTACCTGCCGCCGGGCCAGCCAAGCGTTGGCCGCGCCCTCGTCGAGGAAGCGGGCAAACTCCACGGCCGCGTTGGGGCGGCTAGCGCTGGCGCTGGGGGGTAGGCTCTGGAGGTAGTCGGGCAGCACCAAGAAGCAGACGCACAGCGGACTACGCAACTCGCGCTGCACCTGGGGCAGGAAGTGGTCGGTGACCCAAGCGGGGCCGCTGCGGCTGCGGCTAGTGCGGCGGCGCGAGTCGATGAGCCAGCAGCCGCAGCGGTAATGCAACGCCGCTTGCCGCAGGGCATCGTAGCCGGTGTGCAGTTCGGTTTCCGTCACAGAATCCAGCCAGCGCCCCGTTAGCTGATTGAGGTCGGGGCGGTAGGCCACTTGTAAAAAAGCTGTGGAGTAAGTAGTTGAAAACATAAGCACTGGCAGAAAAAAGGAGGAACGGCAACAGCTAGGCAGGTAGAACTACGTAACCTAGGAAGCGACCGGTTTTAGCATAATAGCAATAAAATTGACTTATTTTGGGACATTTAAATAAGTTTTTTGTCCCACTTTAACACTTATTTTCAACGTTTTGAGTAACTGAAAACAGATTTTATCAAAAAAGCACAATTTTAAGACTTATACACTTCCCCCTGCCGCCCCTAACTGGCCTGCAAGCCCCTACGTATGAACGGCGCAGCCTATCTTTTGCCATGCCTGCTTCTGACCTCCGCCTCTTTGGAATTCGCCACCACGGCCCCGGCAGCGCCGCCAGCTTGGTGGCCGCGCTCCACGCGTTTCGGCCCGATATCGTGCTGCTTGAGTGCCCCGCCGATGGCGAAGCCGCCCTGGCTACGCTGCGCGACCCCGCCCTAATTCCGCCCGTGGCCTTGCTACTTTATAACCCCAAGCAGCAAGGCCAGGCGTCGTTTCTGCCCTTTGCCGAGTTTTCGCCCGAGTGGCAGGCCGTGCAGTGGTGCTTCGCCAATGCGGCCCACGTGCGCTGTTTCGACCTGCCGATGGCCCTGCGGTTTGGGCTGGATAAGCTGGCTAATCAAGACACTGACGCAGCGGGCGACGACGCCGCAACTACCGTTGCCGACGCCCCTACCCCCGACTTCGAAGCCGACCCCGTGGCTTACATCGCCCGCCTGGCCGGCTACTCCGACTCGGAGCAGTGGTGGGAAACCCACCTTGAGCAGGCGCCCGGCCACGCCGATACCTTCGGCGTGGTGCTCGATATGATGACGGCCCTGCGCAACGAGCTACGCCGCCCCGAAAGCCCCGAAACCTTGCTGCGCGAGGCCTACATGCGCGAAACCCTGCGCGCTACCCTGGCCCAGGGCTACGCCCGCGTGGCGGTGGTGTGCGGGGCCTGGCACGCGCCGGTGCTCACCGACCCCGACTTCCAGAAGAAGGAGGACAAAGCCCGCCTGAAAGGCTTGAAAAAAGCCCCCGTCGAAGCCACTTGGATACCCTGGACCTACGAGCGGCTGTCGTTCAGCTCGGGCTACGGGGCGGGCGTGCTCTCGCCGGCCTGGTACGAACTGCTGTTTACTACCCCCCGCGCCCAGGTGGTAACGCAGTGGATGGTGCGCGCCGCGCGCCTGCTGCGCAGCCAGGATTTGGATGCTTCCTCAGCCCACGCCATCGAGGCCGTGCGGCTAGCCGACACGCTGGCCGCCGTGCGCGGGCTTAGCCTGCCGGGCATCGGCGAGCTGCAAGAAGCGGCCGTGGCCCTGCTGGGCGGCGGGTATAGCGAAGGCCTGGCCGTGGTGCAGCGCGCGCTGGTGGTGGGCGAAAAACTAGGCGAAGTCCCCCCCGGCCAGCCCGCTACCCCCCTGCAGCAAGACCTGGCCCAGCAGCAGAAAGCGCTGCGCCTCAAGCCCGAACCCGTAGCGAAGCCGCTGGCCCTCGACCTGCGCCAGGATACCCACCTGCTGCGCAGCCACCTGCTGCACCGCCTGCGCCTGCTCGGCATCGGTTGGGGCCAGCCCCAGCAGGTGGCGGGGGGTAAGGCCGGTACTTTCCACGAAGAATGGGAGTTGCACTGGCCGCCCGACATGGCGCTGGCCGTTATTGAGGCGGGCCGCTGGGGCAATACCGTGCTCGCCGCGGCCGCGGCCCACGCCACTGCCCGCGCCGCCGAAGCCCCAAGTCTCGAAGCTGTGAGCCACCTGCTCGAAGAGGCCCTGCGTGCCGACCTCGGCCCGGCCGTGCCAGCGCTAGTAGCCCGCCTCGAAGCCCTCGGCGCCAGCACCCGCGACGTGACGCACCTGCTCGCGGCCCTACCCCCCTTGGTGCAGGTGCTGCGCTACGGCAGCGTGCGCCGCACCGACACCACCCAGGTTACCCAGGTGGTGCAGCAGCTGGTGCCGCGCCTGTGCATTGGCTTGCCCGGCGCCTGCGCCGGCCTCGACCTCGATGCCGCCCGGTCCTTGCTGGATAAACTCGAAGCTGCTCACGCTGCCATTCGCCTGCTGCAAGAGGCTGGCCACGAAGGTGAGTGGTACGCTGCCCTGGCGGCCGTGCAGCGCAGCACGGCCAGCAACGGCCTGCTGGCGGGCGCGGCCGCTCGCCTACTTTTCGACACCCACCAGGCGACCACCGACGCCACGGCCACGGCCCTGGGCTTGGCGTTGGCGCCTGCCCAGCCCACGGCCTACGCCACCGCCTGGATGGAGGGCTTTTTGCGCGGCTCGGGCCTCGTGCTCATCCACCACCGCGAGCTGTTCGACCTGCTCGATGCCTGGCTTGGCAGCTTGCCCGAAGACGTGTTTCGGGCCGTGGTGCCGCTGCTGCGCCGGGCGTTTGCCGAGTTTTCGCCGCCCGAGCGCCGCCAGCTCATGGACCTGGCCGGGGCCGCGCCCCCTACCCCCCCTGCCGCGGCCGGGGCCCTGGATTTTGACTGGGAACGCGGCGCGCAGGTGCTACCTTTTTTGCGCGAGCTAGTGGGCGTAGCTGCCTTTTCCTAAAGTCCTTCGCATGAACCTATCTGCCCATTATGATGCCATGCGCCAGGCGGCCCTGCCCCAGCTGGCGCGCGGCGCGGCCGCGCTCGACCCCTTGCTTGATTCGGCGCAGGACAGCCGCCGCGGCATCACGCTGCTGGCCCGGCCGCCTGCTGCTATCACCGACCTTATTGAGGGCATCATGGCTGACTTCCAGTTTCTTGAACCCGGCCAATACTACTACCCGGTTATCGACATTCACCTCACCATTTTGTCGATAATCTCCTGCTATCCCGGCTTTACGCTGGCCCTGATTGACCCCGCCCGCTACCAGGCAATTGTGCATGCCCTTTTGCAAGCCCGGCCACCGTTCCGCATTCGGTTTGCGGGCCTCACGGCTTCGCCGGGTGGGATTATGATGCAGGGCTTTCCGCAGGATGCAGGCCTGGCCAACCTCCGCGATGCCATGCGGGCGGCTTTTCGGCAGTCGGGGCTGCCGCATTCCATCGACCAGCGCTACAGCATTCAAACGGCGCACGCCACGATTATTCGTTTCCGCACCAAGCTACTGCAGCCTAAGCTGCTAGTCGAAAAAATTGAACAATACGAGTCGCTCTTTATTGGCTCGTTTGAGGTCAATACACTAGAGCTGGTTTACAACGATTGGTACCAACGGGCGCAACATACTGTCGTTTTGGAAAAATATTCGTTAGGGTAATTTTACCTGTCCCACCCACACTGGGCCGCTGGCCTACCCTGCCCTATGACTTCTACGTTCCCCTTTAAAGTAGCCGCCGCTAAGGCGGCCACCGACTCAGCCCGCCAGTTTATTATTTTGGCGGAGGTGAGCGGGCTGGATGATTATTTCAAAGTATTTGAGGACTACGGCTACGGGGGAAATGGCCCGTCGTGGCGCGAGCACATCGAAACCATTATCGAAGAATACCAGCCCGATTTGCTTGACCACCTGGAGTTTGAGGAAGACGACGACACCTTTGTAGCGTACGCCGACAGCCCCACCGCCGTGCGGCAGTTTATGGAGTGGGTACTGCCGTATTTTAGCGATTTGGGTAAGCTCAAAAAGTACCTCGGCCAAACCGACCCCGGCGATTTTTTTGCCTGATTGCTGCCATGCCTACCCCCACCGCTCCCCGCTGGAAACTCGTGCTCGGCGCCGCCGCCGACGCGGCCAACACCGTGCCCCTACCCCCCGACTACGGCGCGCTCGACCAAGTGCTTACCGACCTCTACGATGGCCCGCGCAAGGGTGGCCTCGGCGGGTCGGCCCCGCGCGTGAGCCGCTGGCTGGGCGATATTCGGCAGTATTTCCCGAGCGAAGTAGTGGCCGTGATGCAGCAAGACGCGATGGACCGCCTCGGCCTCAGCCAGTTGCTGCTAGAACCCGAAATTATGCGCACGGTACAGGCCGATGTGCACCTCGTGGCCACGCTGCTCTCGCTCAGCCGCGTGATGCCCGCCAAAGCCAAGGCTACCGCCCGCGAAGTAGTGGCCAAAGTGGTGCGCGAGCTCGAGCAAAAACTAGCCAACCCGCTGCGCCAGGCCGTGCAGGGCGCCCTCAGCCGCGCCGTGCGCAACCCCCGGCCTCGCTACCACGAAATCAACTGGGGTGCCACCATTCGGGCCAATCTTCGGCACTACCAGGCGGCCTACCGCACCGTGGTTCCCGAGCGGCTGGTGGGCTACGGGCGGCGCGGGCAGGCGCTGAAGGAAATCGTGCTTTGCCTTGACCAAAGCGGCTCGATGGCCGCTTCGGTCGTGTACGCGGGCGTATTTGGCGCGGTGCTGGCTTCGCTAAAAGCGGTAAAAACCCACATGGTGGTGTTCGACACGGCTGTGGCCGACCTCACCGCCGAGCTGCATGACCCTGTGGATTTGCTTTTCGGCGTGCAACTAGGCGGCGGCACCGATATCAACCTGGCCCTCAGCTATTGCCAGCAGCTCATCACCCGGCCCACCGACACTATCCTGGTGCTCGTCAGCGACCTCTACGAGGGGGGAAATGAGCGCGAAATGCTCAAGCGCGCCGCCGCACTCAAGGCGGCCGGCGTCAACTTTATCGTCCTGTTGGCGCTGTCCGACGAAGGTGCGCCTAGCTTCGACCGCCGCGTGGCCGAGCAGCTGGCGGCACTAGCCATTCCCAGTTTCGCCTGCACGCCGGCCCGGTTTCCAGAACTGATGGCCGCGGCTATTAAAGGCGAGAATCTGGAGGCTTAGTCCTTTTAATTACCTTAGTTACCCCTAGTTACCTACTAGAACGTCATGCTGAGCGAAGTCGAAGCATCTCGCTCACGCCGTATGGTTATTAATCACTAATCCAACGGCGCGCGTGAGATGCTTCGACTTCGCTCAGCATGACGTTCTTTGATGATATAATGCCCGGCAAAAACGCGCCGCAGCTCAGTCTCGAAACGGCTGGGCGCTAATCGGCATTTTGAACAGTTGCACCGGGAATGCCACCGTCTCTACCCCCTTCTGAAAGCCCGCCGTGCGATTCATTTGCGGTACCGGTATCCAAAGGTTACCAGCGTGGTCTATCCACAAGGCATCGGCCCAAACGAGGCGCGGGTCTTGCACCAGCACGCTGCTTTGGGCGTCGGGCGTCACCTTCAGGATGCGCTTTTCATTGGCATCGTTTATATACAGATTGCCGTCGGCATCAATGGTGGTGCCGCCGCAGGTGGGCGAATTGAAAAAATACGTCACCTTTTTGGCCAAGTCGCCTGAGGAGATGCTGGGGTTATCGAGGTACTGAGTTTCGACGCGGTACATGGGGCCAGCAGCCGTCTGGAAATAGTAATACTTGCCATCGGGCGATACCTCCATTTGGTCGGCGTGCAGCTTGACGTCGCTGCCGTCGGGTTTCACCATCTTTTTGCCCTCGCCCAGCATAGGGCGGCGGGCCGTGGTGGTGCTGTCATCGTCGAGCAGGCGGCGGCCCTGGCCGGTTTTCTGGTTGAGCACAATGAGGCCCGGCGCGCCGGCATCGGTCACGTAAATCATGTCGCCGTGGAAGCGTAGGTCGTCTACAAAACTCTTGCGCTTCACAAACTTATCGAGGGCAATGGTCTTGACCAGCTGGTTTTTGGCAATGTCAAACGCCAGCAGCTTGGGACCATCGGTGATGGGCGGAGCATCACTTTTGGGCGTGCCCGTATCCACTATCCACAGCAGGCCATCGGGGCCAAAACGCAACGAGTTGGTGCGCACAAAGGCCTGTTTGGCAGGGTCGCCCTCCTTTTTCCAGGCATTCCAGGCGCGGGTGGGGTAGGGCGTTACTTTGCCCTCTTTCAGCTCGCCGATGCGCGTGCCGGGGTAGCCTTCGTTATGCGGGAAAAGCACAAATACCCGGTCGTTATCAGATACCGCCACGCCATTCCAGATGGTGTCGGACGTGGCCACCGACACAAGCTTTTTGGCGCTCTCGGAGGTGGGCACGGGCGGCGGCGTGGCCACATCGGTTGATTTTTCGGTGCCGGGCCCGCCGGTGCAGGCCGCCAACAGCAGCCCAGCAGGGAGCAGCCAAAGAGCGCGAAGAGAAGACATATAAAAGCCAGTGAAAGAGATGCTTTTCGCCATACGCAAGAACCTTGGCCAGAGGTTGCTGCTGGCCCTACCCCCCGCCGCGCAAGGCAGCCGGGGGTAGCCCCCTTGCTTGCTGGAAGTCCTCAAAACGCGGCTGCATCCTTGGGCAGCTTTTCAGAACTAGTGGCGTGCAGATTTCAAGCGCATCTTTGCTTAGGTATTTCAGTTCATTACCATGAATCGCCGAGTATTTGTTCGAAATGCGGGCCTGCTGGCGGCGGGGTCTTGCTTGCCCTTTTCTCCCTTGCAGGCACTCGCGGCGCCCGCTTTTCCGGTTGTGCGGCCGGCGGCCGGGCAGCGGCGGTTTCGCAGCCGGGCGGTAGATGCCGCCATCACCGAGTTTCAGCGCCAGGTGCATGACCCGGAGCTGGGCTGGCTTTTTGGCAATTGCTTCCCGAATACCCTCGACACGACCGTGACGTTTGCTACCCCCGGTGGGCGGCCCGATACCTACGTCATCACCGGCGACATCGACGCCATGTGGCTGCGCGACAGCTCGGCCCAGGTGTGGCCCTACCTCTCGCTGATAGCGCAAGATGCCAGCCTGCGCCAGCTGGTGGCGGGCGTCATCAACCGCCAGACGCAGTGCATCTTGCGCGACCCCTACGCCAACGCTTTTTACCACGACCCCACCAAAGTAGGCGAGTGGCAATCGGACCACACGGCCATGCAGCCCGGCATCCACGAGCGCAAGTGGGAAATCGACTCCCTCTGCTACCCCATCCGGCTGGGGTACCAGTACTGGAAAATAACGGGCGACACCCAGCCGTTTGATGCGCAGTGGCGGCAGGCTATCAGCCTGATAGTAAAAACCTTCCGCGAGCAGCAGCGCAAAACTAGCCCCGGCCCCTACCACTTTCAGCGCCAAACCACTACCTCGACCGATACCCAGCCGCTGGCGGGCTACGGCTACCCCGTGCGGCCGGTGGGGCTCATCGCTTCGGCCTTCCGGCCCAGCGACGATGCCACGCTGTATCCGTTTCTAGTGCCCAGCAACTTCTTTGCCGTCAGCAGCTTGCGCCAGGCTGCGCTCATGCTCTACGACATTCACCACGAGCAGGCCGGCTACGACGAGCTGATGGCCTTTGCCGACGAAGTAGCCACTGCCCTAAGCCAGCACGCCATCGTTACGCATCCCGAGCACGGCCGCGTCTATGCCTACGAAGTCGATGGCTTCGGCAGCGACGTGCTCATGGACGACGCCAACGTACCCAGCCTGCTGGCCCTACCCTACCTCGGCGCCTTACCCCTCAACGAGCCCGTGTACCAGAACACGCGTAAGCTGCTGCTCTCGGCCGCCAACCCATTCTTTTACCAAGGCAAAGCCGCCGAAGGCATCGGCGGCCCGCACGTGGGCGTGGATATGATTTGGCCCATCAGCATCGTCATGCGCGGCCTCACCAGCACCGACGACGCCGAAATCCGGGCCTGCGTGCAGGCCCTCAAAACTACCCACGCCGGCACCGGCTACATGCACGAATCCTTCCACAAAGACGACCCCGCCAAGTACACCCGCGCCTGGTTTGCCTGGGCCAACACGCTGTTTGGCGAGTTTTTATGGAAAGTGTACAAGGAGCGGCCGGCGCTGCTAGGGTAGACCACTTCCCAGAACGCCCTCCAACCGCTGCGCACCGAAACCGATTACCAGGCTGCGCTGGCTCGCGCCGCAGCTATTTTTCAGGCGCAGCTGGGTGAACCGAAATTTGATGAGCTAGCTATTTTAACCACCCTCACTGAAGCTTACGAGGCTCGCCATTACCCCATCCCGGAACCCGACCTATTGAATACATCACATGTAAAATGGCCAAGCAAGGCTTACGCCAGCGCGACCTCGCCGGCTGGCTTGGCGGCGAAAACCGGGTTAGCGAAATTCTTACCTGCAAGCGCAAGCTCACCGCCACCCACGATGATGAAGGCTCTCCACGATAACCTAGGAATTTCGGCGGAGGTATTATTAGTGGCTGCTTGAGCGCCAGAAAGCCGTCTTACGTAGTAAAAGCTTACCTCAAACAACTTCTAAGGATTTGGCCAAGCGCATTGCCAGTATGTCCCTGGCGAAGTAGGTTAAATTCAATCCGTGTTTATTCTGGCCTTCGGCCACTCATTTTCCGTTTTCGTTGTTACTTCTTCAACGAAATCAATCCGCTTTCTTTTGTCGACCGAAATCCCTACCCCCCACGCCGAGCCCTACGCCATTGAGAAGGAGCTGCGCCGCGTGCAGGCCATGCTCAAACTAGAGCAACAAGAAGATTTAGAGCAGTTTAAGCTTAAAAACGCTAAAGCCAGTATCCAGGAGCGCCAGCAGCGTGGGCTAACTTGGTATCCTGTCACGATTACCAAAGAAGACGTGGGCTTCGGCGGCAAGGTCGTAATTGAGTTGGAGCGCCCGGCTGGGCAGCAGGGCTTGCACCTGTTTCAGGTGGGTAAGAACGCGTCGCTGTTTGGCAATATCCCGGGGCGCTCGGCTACCGACCGGCCCACACTGAGCGGCGTCATTACGAGCGTGCGGCGCAATAAATTATTGCTTTCGACCACCAAGGAGGACCTCCCCGACTGGGTGCACGAGGGCGGCAAGCTGGGCATCGACCTCACCTTCGACGAGGTGAGCTACCGCGAGATGGACTACGCGCTGGGCAAGGTGATGGGCGCCTACGGCGACCGCCTAGCCGACCTGCGCGACATTCTGCTCGGAGCCAAGCCCGCGCGCTTCCGCAACGAGAAAGCCGATGACCTGTTTTACCCCAGCCCGCTCAACGAGTCGCAGCTGGCGGCCGTGCGCCACGTGCAAGCCGCGCAGGATGTGGCCATTATCCACGGCCCGCCCGGCACGGGCAAGACCACGACGCTCGTGCAAGCCATTCTGGAAACCATTCGGCGCGAGCGCCGCGTGCTCGTTTGCGCCCCCAGCAATACGGCCGTGGATTTGCTGACCGAAAAGCTGGCCGAGCGTGGCGTGAACGTTATCCGGATGGGTAATCCTAGCCGCGTGTCAGACTTGCTTTTGGAACACACGCTCGATGCCCAGGTGATGGCCCACAAGCGCTACGGCGAGCTGCGGTCGATGCGCCTCACCGCCGAGCAATACCGCGAGGAAGCCAGCAAGCACACCCGCCACTTCGGCTGGGAAGAGCGCGAGCAGCGCCGCCTACTCAAGGAGGAAGCGCGGGCGCTGCACCAAGAGGCCGACGGCTTGGAGCGCTACATCACGGAAGATTTACTCGAACAAGTTCAGGTGATTACCTGCACCTTGGTGGGCGCGTCAAACCGCAATATTCGCCACCTCACTTACGAAACCGTGTTCATCGACGAGGCCGCTCAAGCTTTGGAACCGGGCTGCTGGATTCCAATTGCCAAGGCGGGCCGCGTGGTGCTGGCCGGCGACCACCAGCAGCTACCGCCCACCGTGAAAAGCGAAAAAGCGGCCCGCGAAGGCCTACGCGAAACGCTGTTTGAGAAGTGCATCAAGCGCCAGCCCGACGCTAGCCGCATGCTGACGGTGCAATACCGTATGCACGAGCAAATTATGGAATTTAGCTCGGAGCAGTTCTACGACGGCCGCCTTACGGCCGCGCCCACCGTGGCGCACGTGGGCCTAGAGGCCTACGACCTGCGCTTTGCGCCCGACCTACCAGTGGAGTTTCTCGACACGGCTGGCTTTGGTTTTCAAGAGATTACCATTCCCGAAAGCCGCTCTACGGCTAACCCCGAGGAGGCCGACCTGCTCCTCAAGCGCCTGGCCCAACTGCTGGAACCCTACGACGCGGCCGACCACGAAACCGACCCGCTCAGCATCGGCGTCATTGCGCCCTACCGCGCCCAGATTAACTATTTGAAAGACGCGGTGGAAGAGAATGATGAGCTCAGCGGGCTCATGCTGCATCGCCAGCTCAGCGTGGGCACCGTCGATTCCTTTCAGGGGCAGGAGCGCGATATTATTGCTATCTCCCTCACGCGCAGCAACTCGCACGGCGAAATTGGCTTCCTCTCCGATATTCGGCGTATGAACGTGGGCATGACGCGGGCCCGCAAGAAGCTGCTGCTCGTGGGCGACTCGTCTACGCTGGGCTCGCATCCGTTCTACAAGGCTTTTTTAGAATACGTGGAGCAGGTAGGCGGCTACCGTACCGCCTGGGAACTACAGGATTAGGGTCTTTGCACCAAAAAAGAACCCCCTGCTGCGCGAGGCGCAGCAGGGGGTTCTTTTTTGGTGCAAAGACCCTACCCCCTAAGGCAAATCAATCACCGATTCGGTGTGGGGGGCGTCCGACTTGGTGTTGACAAAGTGCTTTTCGGGCTTGTCGTAGTCGGAAACGATGAGTTGCTTGCCTTTAAGCAGTACTTCGGCGGGCTGGTCGAGGCGGCCGCCCGCGCCGTTGGTGTCGCCGTTGCGGGCCAGCACTGTATGGGCGTTGGTTTTGAGGTCGATGACATCAATCGAATTCAGGCGCGAATCGCAGACGTACGCCTTATCGGTGGCGCGGTCGATGATGAGGCCATCAATGCACGGTATTTTGGGCGCGGCCACGGGCACTACCTCCTGCTTAGCCAAGCTACCGTCGGGCTTCAGGGTAAGGCGATGAAACGAGCCATCGCCAAAAAAACCGGTGTAGAGACGGCCCTGGCTGTCATAGTCCAGCCCATCGGCGCCGTTATCAACGCCCGTTTCGTTAACGGTCGTCGTGAACATGGCCAGCACGTGCGGGTCTTGCGTTTTGGGCTTCAGGTGAATAGTGGTGCCGGGCTTGAGCTCGGCCAGCGAAAAGCGCATCACGGCGCTACCCTTGTCATTATCGGGCATATCCCACTGGCTATCGGTCACATACAGCGTGTTGCCCTTCCACACCGTGGCATTGGCCAGGCAAAAATTATCGACGGCCGTTTCGATGGCGCCGGGCTTGCCATTCCGCATCAGCACCCGCATCAGGCGCGATTTATACTCCTTGCTGTTCTCGTACTGGTTTTCGGCGTAGTAAAGGTTGCCGTCGGGGCCGAAAGCCAGGTCCATGGGCGTGGCCTTTTTGGTAGCCGGCTCTACGGGCAGGTGGCTGATAAACGGCTGGTAGCCAGTGGCCGTCAGCTCCACGATGCGGGCCGGGTATTTATTATCAGCCAGATTTGGGATGGATAGAAATACTCGCCCATTGGGCCCTAGCGCCAGGCCGTCGGGCGTGTTCAGCGAGTCGGGAAACGTGGCCAGCAGGCGCGGCTTGGCGCCCTGCGTGGCCGTGTCGGCAGTTTCGGCGGCTTGGTCGGTGGCCTGGGCTACCGCCTTCTTTTCGGCCGACTGCTGCGGGCCGCACGAGGCTAGCATACTGCTGCTCGCCAACAGGGCAGCGGCGAAGCAGAGAGATGAATTGCGCATGAATAAGGAGTTGAGTAGTAGAACGTAGACTGCACCCCGATACGTAGCTCCCCCACGCGGGTTTTTGACCTTGGCTGCGAGGCACTACTTAAGCTCGGCCGTGAAGGCGGCGCTTTTTTCTACCCCCTGCCGCGCCAGCCAGGGCCTCACTTGCTCGCCCCAAATAGGGAGAATCATAACCAGAGCCCGCTCTTTTTCGTTAGGAAACAAGGGGGACTTCCTTAAATCTTCACCAAAAAAACAGGGGTAGCGGCCTTTTGCGCGGCTATTAGCTAGGTGCCGCACTACGCGCCTTTCCTACCTTTGCCTCATACTAACCCCACCCCTTTCCGATGGCTACTATTGCCCAAAACTCCGTCGTAACGCTAACTTACGACCTTTCCGTAACCGATGATAACCAGCAGAAAGTGCTGGTAGAGCAAGCCGAGGCCGACGAGCCCATGGTATTCCTTTTTGGCCACAGCGGCCTACCCGAAGAGTTTGAGCGCCAGCTAGATGGCAAGAGCACCGGCGATACTTTTCATTTTTCGCTGACCCCCGAACAGGCGTACGGCGACTACGACGAACAGGCCGTTGTGCAAATTCCGAAGCAGGTATTTGAAATTGATGGCCAAGTAGATGGCGAAATGCTGCAAGTGGGCAACTACCTGCCCATGGCCGACAACGAAGGCCACCACATGCAGGCCAAAGTAGTAGAAGTAGGCGACGAGCAAGTGACCATGGACTTCAACCACCCGCTGGCCGGCATGGTGATGCACTTCGACGGCAAAATCGAAGGCGTGCGCGCCGCCACCGCCGAAGAAATGGACCACGGCCACGTGCACGGCGACGGCGGCCACCAGCACTAGCGGGCCCTACCCCCGCACCCCAGCTGCACGGCGGGAACAGCTTGCTACGCAAGCAGTTCCCGCCGTTTTTTTACAGCCACCTCATTACCCAGGGCAGGCTGTTCACTTTATTCCTTTCGCATGAGTATTATCCCGATGCTGGGTGGCGCAGCCGCCTTATTAACTACCGCTGCCTATGTTCCGCAGGCTTATAAAACTATTCGCACCCGCTCGACCGGCAGCTTATCGCTGCCTACTTACCTGATGCTTTTTGCGGGTACCTGCCTGTGGGCGGTCTATGCGTTGTACATCGAAAACATGCCGGTGCTGGTAGCCAATGTGGTCACGGCCATTTTAGCGGGCATTATTATGTTTTTGAAATTAACGGCCAAGCCGGAAGTCCCGAAGGTTTTGGCTGAATAAGCCTTCCCTGCACACCGCTTGGTGCAGATTAAATCCGTGGTGGAGGCGCTATTAGGTAAGGGGTAATTGTAGAGCTTTGGCTTCTTCGGCCACTGACTTAAGCTAGTACGTAGGCTTGCAATTGCGGGAAAAATTCGCGGAAATCGGCCTCGTAGGCAGCGTAGTGGCGGCGCAGCTCCTCGCCAGCCGTCTCCATGCCCGAACCGGGGGTAGCGCGGCGGCTTAAGCCGCTGAGCGCCCGCGTGATGCCGGCCACCTCGGCGTAGTGCAGCAGCCAGTTTTGCTGCACCAGGTACGGAAAAAACTGCTGCACCCGCGCCGGAAATTCGGCTTGCCGCGTCGCCAGCTGGGCATACACGCGCTGAGTGAAACCGGCCAAGGTTTCAGCCGAAAAATCGGAAAAATGCTGGGCCAGAAAGTGGTCGAAAAACACATCGGCTACTACCCCCGCGTACTTGCCGTAGCCGGCGGCGCGCAGGCGGGCCGTGGTGCGGCGCACCACGGGGTGCTGGTCGGTGAAGGTATCGATGGCGCGGTGCGCCCGAATGCCGGCCTGCACGCCCAGCGCGTACTGCTCGAGTTGGCGGCCGGGCACCGAATCGGCGATAAACTGGCCCAGCAGGTTATCGGAGTAGGCCGCCGCCGCGGGTGGGCCAGCCAGTAGCAAATGAGCCAGAAAATTCATGCAAAGCAAAGTCAAAAGAAGCGCGGGTTCCTACCCCCACGCGGCGCCGGCAGGAACCCGCGGCCGGTTCGCCCGTAAGTACTAGCAGGCAGGGGCCGCGCCGCACTATGCAAGCCGGCCCCAGCCTTTTTTGTTCTTTTCTCAAAATTTCCTTCCCATGTCTGATAAGTCGCCCGTCACCCACGACCTAAGCAAGCTGTTTGAAAAAATCAAGGATGTGCGCATTGCCATGCTCTCGACATTCGACGAGCAGCACACGCTGCACAGCCGCCCCATGGCCACCATCAAGCCCGATGCCGATGGCTCGCTCTTGTTTCTGACCGATAAAGACTCGGCTAAAGTATACGAAGTAAAGAAAGATAGCCAGGTAAACCTGAGCTACGCCAACCCCAGCGACAACGTGTACGTGTCGGTATCGGGCACGGCTTCGGCCTACCGCGACGAAGCCAAAATCGCGGAGTTGTGGAGCGAGGACATGCGCGCATGGTTCCCGAAGGGCAAGGAAGACCCCAACATCATGATTCTCAAGGTTACCATCGAGCAAGGTGAGTACTGGGACTCGCCGAGCGGCGTGCTGTCGCGCGCTTATGGCTACGCCCGCGCTGTAGTAACTGGCGAAGCCAGCAAAGACGACGACGTGAACCAGCACGCGCAAGTGAAAGTATAACGCCTGGTTAAAAACGTGCGCTCGGCGTTGTCGCTGTTGAAATTAACGGCGCCATTGCTAGGTGCATTCTTTTTAACTTGTGATTTGAAAAAGGGCCGGAATTACTTCCGGCCCTTTTTTTACGAGCCCTACCCCCTTGTATGCTGACCACCCTTACCATTTTTACACTGCTGCCGGGCCATCGGCGCTGGGGCCTGGCCCAGATGGGTACTTCGCCGGGCCCGCTGAAGCGGGTAGCGGGCCTACGCTTCTTCCAGTTGCTGGGCAGCGGGGCGGCCAATGGCTTCGGCTTCTGGCCCAACCTGGACCGCTACGGGCTGCTGGCGGTGTGGCAAGACGCAGCGGCGGCCACGGCATTTTTTGAAAGCCACCCCTTGTGGGCGGGCTACGAGCGGCGCAGCCGCGAGCTGTGGACGGCCACGCTGGCTCCCTTTCGCTCGCACGGCGCCTGGAATGGGGTCAATCCCTTCGAGTATCAATCTGACGACCAGCCTACGAAAGAACCTGCCGGGCCGCTGGCCGTGCTAACTCGCGCCAGCATCCGGCTACGTAAGGCGCCGCGCTTTTGGCGCTACGTAGAGCCCACGAGCCGGGCGCTGGCCACGGTGCCGGGCGTGCGGCTGGCCATTGGGCTGGGCGAATTGCCGGTGGTGCGGCAGGCCACGTTCAGCATTTGGGAATCGGCCACTGCCATGCAGCACTATGCCTACCGCGACGCCCAGCACCGCGAAGTAATGCAGCTTACGCGCCGCGAAAACTGGTACGCCGAGGAGTTATTTGCCCGCTTTCGGGTGCTTAGCAGCCAGGGTACCATCGATGGCCACGACCCGGCCGCGGCTCCTACCCCCGCCTTACTTGCCCACCCGTAGCCGGTACTGGCTGCTAACCCAGCTGGCGGCATCGGCGGTAGCACTGGCTACGGCCCGGCGCCGCACTACTGGGCCAAGCACCACCGCATCGTGGGGCCCAACCGCCACCGTAAACCCTACCCCCACCGTGCCGGCCGGGCTGGCTTGGCGGAAGCTATTGGTGCCGCGGCCACCATCGAGCCACACGGCAAAGCCTGGTGCCAGCGCCCCGCGCAGCTCAAATTCGTCGTTGCCGCCCAGGCCGTAGAGGCGCAGGCGGCGAGTGTGGCGCACGTCGTAGGTGTGCTGGCCGCGCAGGCTATCGGGCCGGCCGGCCGGGCGCGCCCACACCTGCACCTGCACGCGGCCGGGGCCGAGGGCCGTGAGCACGAAGCGCTCGGGGGCGTCGGTGCCGGCCAGCACGGCATCTTGCTGCAAGACTTGGTAGAAGCGAGCGGCGGCCGCGGGCAGCGCGTCGCGGCGGGCACGCAAGGGGGGTAAGAGTTCGCGGGCCAGCAGCGGGCGCGCTTCGGCCGGCGCCATTTGCAACGACTGCGTGAGCACGGCTTCGGGCAAACGCCGGACCACCGAATCGGCTTCGGCTTGAAAGTCAACTTCGGTGAGTAGGGCCAGGGCCGTTTGGTCGAGCGGGCGGGCGGTGATGGTAAGGGGGTCCACGGCCGCTATTTCCAGGGTGGGAGCAAAACTTTGATAGCGCGGCCGCACCCACGAAATGAACCGGGTCAGCCAGCCATCGTCAAACCGAAAAAACGCCTGGTCGCGGTCGCGCGGAATGGCTCGAAAGGCCCTACCCCCCGGCTCCTCAAAAGCCGCCCAGCGCCACTGGTCGGCGCGGCGGCTCCAATCGCCCAGCACCATATCGAGCAGGCGGGCGCGCAGGTAGGCCCGCGCCGCTATGTGTGCCGTGGGCCGGGCATGGGTAGCCAGCAGCATGGCCGTCGAGCCCACTACCAGCTCAGACCGGCCGACGCTGGGCGCGTGGCTTTGGTCACGGTTGGGCCGCTCTTCGAGCAAATACAAGGCGGGCTTAAACTCCTTTCGCAAATCGCCCAGCACCGAGTCGGGCCGTAAGTACACCAGGCGCGGATTGGTATGGTACACGCCCGTGGCGCGGGCCAGCGCGCTCGCCACGTAGGCGCCGTAGGGCGGGGCCGCGCAGGTTTGGTCGCGCAGCACGGGCCCCACGAAGCTGCGCAGGTGCTCATTGCTAATACTGCGGCTCAAGTCTTTATCCACGGAGCGCAGCACAAAAGCCCGGCCATCGGGCGTGCGCAGGTGCAGCGAATTGGTCTGGAAGCTGCCGCCTACTTGGCCAGGTTGTAGCTCCACGGCGCCCAGCCGCAGCACGGGCACTGTTACTGGCACGGCCCATTGGCGGCGGTAGTGCTCGCCCCACAGGTGGCGCCACCACCAGCCGCGCCGGGCATACTGCGCACCAGCCGCTACCCGCACCTGCGCCGAATCGGCACTGAATACCGGTTCCATTTCGCCGGGCGCTGGCTGCGTGGGGTCGGCGCAGCTAGCCAATGTGGCCAGCCCTGCCAGCCCCAGCCACCGCCCGCCCGAAGCCTTACACACAGCTACCAAACTAGTTAAAAACACATCCACCATAAAAACGCCCGCGGCTGCTCCTTATAGCGCGGGCCAGCCCGATAGGTTGCCAGCGCCCTACCCTATCTTTTCCGCTCAGCTTACGTTCAAGATGCGCGGCCGCATTGCCGCCCTGACCAGCTCCTTATTGGCACTATTTTGCAGTCCGTTACTAGTTTATTAATTCGGGGCAGTTTGGCGGTGGGGCTAGGCATGCTGGCTGGTAGCTGCGCCCGCAAAGATTTTTTTCAGACTGATGCCCGCCTGCCGGCTTCGGCTGCGCCCGCGGTGGGGCCCGATAGCGTGTGGGCAGTGGCTGGCCGCCACTACGACCGCCACAACGGCTTTTACCACCTTATTATGGGGCCGCACCACCGGGCAATATGGTCGGCGCCGGTGCGCGTGCCGGTGCTGCACCTCGCTACTGCCGAGCCGGCCGCGGGCCCGCTGCGGCCCACCAAGCTCGGCGGGGGGTTTCAGAGCACCAGCCTCACGCTGGAGGCGGCCGACAGCCGGCCCTACGTTATTCGCTCGCTGGATAAGGACCCGGCCCGCATCTTGCCCACCTTCATTCGCAAGTCATTTGCCACCAATTATTTGCGCGATGCCACTTCGGCTGGTAATCCGTATGGGGCGCTGGTAGTCGAGCCGCTGGCCCAGGCCGTGGGCGTGCCCCATACCCACCCCCGCATCCTCTACGTGGCCCTCACCGAAACGGCCCTGGCCGTGGACGATGCCAATGAGCGCCTACGGGGTAAACTGGTGCTGCTAGAAGAAAAATACAACGGCAAGCAGGTGCGCTCGCCGCTGGTGCCCACAGCCCGCGACTTTATCAGCGACGAGGAGATGCGCCAGCGCCTCTACGCCAGCGCGGCGGCCCGGCCCGACCAGCAAGCGCTGCTGCGCGCTCGCCTGCTCGACGTGCTTATCGGCGACTGGGACCGGCACGCCGGCCAGTGGCAGTGGGCTGAACTGTCCGACCCTGCCCGACCCGGCCGCCAGCTGTACGCACCCGTGCCGAAAGACCGGGACCAAGCTTTTTTCAGGATTTCCGACGGTTTGGTACCGTGGCTGATAACTCGAAAATTCGCTGTTCGACACTTAGTTACCTTCAAAACGCGCATTCACGATGTCCAGGCGCTCACCGGCCAGGGCCGCTTTGTAGACCAGCGTGGGATGCCCGAACTTACGCGCCGCGACTTTGCCCGCGCCGCCCACTACGTGCAGCAGCAATTACCTGACTCGACGCTGGCCCGCGCCGTACGCCGCCTACCCCCCGCCGTGTATGCCATCGAAGGCCCGCGCCTGCTGCGCGATTTGCAGGCTCGCCGCGCCCAACTGCCTGCCGTGGCCCAGCGCTACTACTTACTGAAGGCCCGCCGCCCTACCCTGGCGGGCACCGACCAGCCCAATTATTTTCGGGTGGAGCGCACCCCCGATTCCACTACGGTCAGTATTTACAGCCGCGAGTTGGGGTCCGATTCGCTGTATTTTCGGCGGACTTTCTTCCGAAAGGAAACTCGCCACCTCACGTTGGAAGGTCTCGGCGGCGACGATATTTTTGAAGTGAGCGGCCGGGGCTTGCCGCTGGAACTACACGGCGGAAGCGGCCACGATGTAGTGCGCCCGGCTAGCCCGCCGCGGCTCAAATTCAAGCAGGATGCCAATGGCGGCCTGCCCGTATCGGCGCCGCGCTCCAAGAAAGAGGAACTGGAGAACTACGACCGCCTGGAGGACGAGTGAGTGAATGGTTAATTGACTAAGGGTTAAGGATTAATGCCGTTCAAACGACAGGCCGACATTAACCCTTAACCCTTAATCAATTAACCATTCACTCATATCTCCGCCAGCATTTCCAGCACCAGGTGCTCGATGGGCGAAAGCTCGTCTTTATCGGCTGGGTCGGCGTCGTGGCGGCGCAGGTACTCAATGAGCTTACCCGACTTGAACAACTCTACTACTTGCGGATGAATGTAGTATTTGGCGCACACGGTGGGCGTGTTGCCCAGGTTGGTCGCTACTTCCTTCACCGCCTGTTTAATGGCTTTCTCGGGTGCCAATTCGGGTTCGTCTTGCAGCACGCTTTCGAGGCAGCCCACCATTTTTACGGTGCCACCCCAAGTACGGAAGTCCTTGGCTGATAGCGCCAAACCGGTGTGCTGGTGCAAGTAGTCGTTGACGTGGCCCGACTCCAGCGGGTGGCGGTGCCCGTCGGGCCCGTAAAACTGAAATAGGTGCTGGCCCGGAATATCCTTGCACTTGCGCACGAGCTGCGCCAGCTTGCGGTCGTGGATGGTCACGTCGTGGGGCACGCCCTTTTTGCCTACGAAGGAAAACCGCAGGTCGGCTCCGTCGATTTTAACGTGCTTGTCGAGCAGCGTGCTCAGGCCGTAGCTCTGGTTTTTCTTAGCATATTCCTCATTACCAATGCGAATGAACGACTGGTCCATGAGCGTGAGCACCAGCGCCACCACTTTGTCGCGGTCCAGCTCCGGCCGGTTCAGGTCTTTTTTAAATTGTTGCCGCAACTCGCCCAGCTTCTGCCCAAAGGCCAGCAGCCGCGAAAATTTGGTGAGCGAACGGGCCGCGTCCCAGGCTGGGTGGTAGCGGTACTGCTTGCGGCCGGCCGCGTCGTGGCCCGTCACCTGCAAGTGAAACTTGGGATTGGGCGCAATCCAGACGTCCGTCCACGCCGGCGGAATCACGAAACTACGAATGCGGGCCAGCGTTTTTTCATCCTCAACCAGCTGGCCTTTAGCATCCACGTATGTAAATTCTCCCTCGGCGCCCGGTTCGCGGCGCAGGCCGGGGCCGGCATCGGTGGCATAGCGCAGGCCGGCCAGCTCGGCCTGGCGGGCGGGGTCTTTATAAAGCTCGTGGGCCGCGAGGTCGGGCAGCGGGGCGAGGTCTTTTTTACGCGTTTTGGGGCGCAGGGGTGCGTGGGTGGCGGGCATGGAAGAGCGGTTTAGAGGTGCCTTGTACGCAATTTTGACGCGCAAGGCGAGGCTATTTTCTCGCTTAATCTTCGCTTCACTGGCCTAGCTTGCCGTAGGTTTGTTGGATGGAGTTAGGTCTTTGGTTTTCGGATGCCCTCGATTGGGCCGATGCGCTTATGACGCGCACCGCCGCGCGCCTAGGCCGCCTGCGGCCGCTGCACCTCGACGTGTACCGCAGCTACGGCACGCCGCACCGCTTCTACCTCAAAGGCCGCCTACTCGCCGACCGGGGCCTTACCCCCCAAACAGAAGCCGACTCGCCCTGGCGCAATTTTCAGGCGATGTACCGGCGCTTCAACAGCCGCGAGATAACGGGGGCCAAAATCAAAGTAGCCTTGCCCGGACATACGGACTACCTAGCTACTACCGACCGCAACGGCTACTTCACGTTGGTGCTCGACCCGCCCGCGCTGCCGACGCCCGTCGATTACTTGTGGTACCCCGTGCCGGTGCGGCTGCACCAACTGCCACGGCGGTTTCGGGGGCTGCAAGGCTCGGTAGAAGCGGTGGCGCGGGTGCTTATTCCGCCCGCCACGGCTGAATTTGGGGTGATTTCGGACCTCGATGACACCGTGATTGTGACCCGGGCCACGCACATGCTGCGGATGCTGAAAACGGTGCTTTTCCGCAACGCGTATTCGCACGAGCCACTGGCGGGGGTAGCGGCCTTTTACCAGGCCTTGCAGCGCGGGCAAAGCGGCCGGCCCGACAACCCATTCTTTTACGTCAGCTCCTCGCCCTGGAACCTGTACGACGTGCTGGAGGAGTTTTTGCGGCTGCGTGGCATTCCGCTGGGCCCGCTGCTGCTGCGCGATTCGCTGCTGCGTGGCCCCGCCCTACCCCCTACTCAAGAGGCGCCCTCGTCGCTGCACCACGGCCACAAGCTGCGCGAAATCAATCAGTTGCTTGATACCTACCCGCACCTGCCGTTTATTTTACTCGGCGATAGTGGGCAGCACGATGCCGACATCTACGCCGAGGTGGTGCGGCTGCATCCGGGGCGCATCCGCGTCATTTATATCCGCGATGTGGGCGTGCCGGCCCGTGCCGCGCTAGTGGCACCAGTAGCGGCGGCCCTGCGCCGCGAGCACGGGGTAGAGCTGCTGGTGGTGCCCGATTTTCTGGCCGCCGCTACGCATGCCACCAGCCTGGGCCTCATCACGGCAACCGGGCTGGCGCAGGTAGCGGAGGCCGACCGCCTGCAAACCGAAGCCGCGCGCCCGCTATCCGCCGCAGGGCGGGCCTAAATCTGGCGGCGCTGCCCCAACTTTGCAGCTCGCCCCTACCCCCTCGCTTTGGCTCAATCTTTCCAAACTCTTCTTCCTTCCTGGCGCGCAGTGCTGCGCGTGAGTTTGCAGGTCGTGACGGCGCTATTTCTGCTGTCGGTGGCCTGGGTACTGGTCTACCGCTGGGTGCCGCCCCCCGCCACCTGGCTCATGCTCGACCGCCGCGCCCACCCGCCAGTGGGGCTAGGCTACACCGGTATCCGGCCCGACCCGCGCTACGTGGGCTACCGCTTCTGCACGCTCGACGAGCTGGCGCCGAGCATTCCGTTGGCCGTAGTGGCTTCTGAAGACCAGCGTTTTCTGGTGCACCACGGCTTCGACTACACCAACCTCTGGCGCGCCGCCCAGTACAATTGGCACCGTGCCGACGGCAAGCCCGTGCGCGGCGGCTCTACCATTTCGCAGCAGGTAGCCAAAAACGTGTTTCTCTGGCAAGGCCGCTCCTACGTGCGCAAGGCCGCCGAGGCCTATTTCACCGTGCTCATCGAGCTACTCTGGAGCAAGCGCCGCATCATGGAAATGTACCTGAGCGTGGCCGAAATGGGCGATTGCACGTTTGGCGCGGAGGCCGCCAGCCAGCGCTACTTCCACAAGCCCGCCCGCGCCCTCAGTGCCCCCGAGGCGGCGCTGCTGGCCGGCGTGCTGCCTAATCCGCTGCGCTTCCGGGCCGGGCAGCCGGGGCCGCAGGCGCGCGCCAAGCAGCTGCGGGTGCTGCGCACCATGCGGGCGCTGGGCGGCGCCTCGTACATTGCCACGCTGCTGAACAATTAACGGTAAGCCTGTTAAAATAAACGGCCTGCTTCCTGTCGTCGGCAAGCCGTTTTTATTTATCCGCAAGCCTTCCCTAACCCCTTCATGAAAAACTACTTACCCGCCTTCCTCACAGGCATTGCCTTAAGCGTCGCCAGCTGCAGCAGCGCCCCGGTTGCCGCCGACCCCGCCGCCACGCGCCGGGCTATTGCCCAGGTGCTAGCTACTCAAACGGCCGCCTGGAACAAGGGTGACATTCCTACTTTCATGGGGGGCTATTGGCACTCCGATTCCTTGGTTTTCATTGGCAAGCACGGCCCTACTTATGGCTGGCAACCCACCCTCGACAACTACCGCAAAACCTACGGCGACGCTACCCAGATGGGCCAGCTCGATTTCAGCCAGTTGCGCATCAGCCCGCTTTCCGCCGAGGTAGCGCAGGTGGTCGGCCACTGGCACCTGGCCCGGCCCGCCGCCGTGGGCGATTTGCAAGGTCAGTTTCTGCTTATTTTTAAGCGCGTAGATGGGCACTGGGTTATCGTGGCCGACCATTCGAGCTAGTGCTTTAGCCAGTTTCTGCTCGCGCGTATGGAAATCCGCAGCCTGATAGCTGAGGTAAACAGCTTTCTAATCAGCACTTTTGCCCAAGTAGATGCTTGGTTTGACCAGCCGGCGGCCTTACGCAGCTACCGCCCCGCCGACCAAGGCTGGACGATTGAGGAGATTCTCCTTCACATTGGTTTAACCAACCATTTCCTGCTCATTCTAATTGAGAAAGGCACTGCCAAAGCTTTGCTAAATACGCGGGGCCTGAATTTGGCAACCGAATTAGCGCACTATCAATTTCCGCGTGAAAAACTGGCTGCTATTGGTGTACTGCACGCCTTTAGCTGGGTGAGGCCCGAGCATATGGAGCCTCGGACTGCCGCGCAGTCGCTGCCCGCCACCCGGCAACAACTGCACGAACAGCTAGCGCAAGCCCTTTCGTGCCTTGCCCAATTGCCCGCTGGGGAGGGCATCCTTCACCAAACTACTATGACCGTTAACAGCTTAGGCAAAATCAACGTGTATGAGTACATTTACTTTCTAGCGCAGCATGCGCACCGTCATCTGGCGCAGATGCAGGAAAACGCCATTGAATTTGCCGGGGCACCAACTCCTAATTAGTCGGCACGCCTAACATTTTGGTCTTCCGTTTGTATCTTTGTACCTACGATAACCCATTAGCCCTTACGATTATGAAAAAGACTACGGCTTTCTCCTCGCTGCTGCTGCTTGGCGGTCTGGGCTACCTCACAGCTCAGCTGCTGAACCTGAATTTGACCTTTTCGCTGCGGGGCGAAGAAGACCATCACTACTTGTAGTATTGCTACTTAACCCTGCTTTTTGCTAGCAAAGCCCCGCCCTTCGCGGGGCTTTTTGCTAGCAAAGCCCCGCCCTTCGCGGGGCTTTTTGCGTAAGCATTGGGCGATAGTGCCGACCTTTGCCGGCATACCTTTTCCTTCCACAGCGGCCCCGGCTTTCGGGCAGGCCGCCCTACTTTTTTAAGCGCGTGACGCTCGACACCAACCAACAGCAGGTTAGCTACATTATCGGTCGCGACCTGGCCCGCAATTTTGCCCAGCAGGGCCTGGAGCTGGATATTGACACCCTGGCCGCGGCCCTCAAAGAAGGCCTCAGCGGCCAGCCCAGCCGCCTCACCCAGGAGCAAATGCAGACTGCTATGCAGCAATTGCAGGAGCAGCTCGGCGGCGGCGAAGAAGACGAGGACGACGACACCCAAGACCCTAACACCATGAGCAACAACAAAGCAGAAGGCGAAGCCTTCCTGGCCGAAAACGCTAAAAAGCCCGGCATTACTACCCTACCTAGCGGCTTGCAGTACGAGGTTATTACCGAAGGCAGCGGCCCCAAGCCGACCCTGCGCTCGTCGGTAACCACGCACTACCACGGCACCCTGCCCAGCGGCAAGGTGTTCGACAGCAGCTACCAGCGCGGCCAGCCGGCCACTTTCCCCGTCAACGGGGTCATTGCTGGCTGGACAGAAGCCCTCCAGCTCATGCCCGAAGGCTCGAAGTGGCGCCTCTACATTCCCTCCGACCTCGCCTATGGCAAGCGTGGCGCCGGCCGCGACATCGGCCCCGACTCGGCGCTGGTGTTTGATGTGGAACTGCTGAAAGTGAACAACTGAGCGGCGGCCTCTGGGGCCCAAGCTTCCGCAGTGCCTATGCCGGCCACGGTGCCCGCGCCCCAGTGGGCGCGCAGCAGCACGGCTGGGGCACCGCCAGCGGCCACCTCTACCCCCTCTACCAACGCTGAAACTTCGCTACCGGAGGCCCCTGTGCCTCCGGTAGTTGAGGCGCTGCCGCCACTGCTACCGCCTACCCCCCTGCCTACCGTGCAGAGCCCCGATGGCCGCTTCGTGCTAACGGACACGCACCTAACTGTGCTCGGCCAAACATTCGGCCTGCGCGAGCTAGAGCAGGCCGAGGTGCAGCGGGTGCGCTGGGTGCTGTGGGTACTGCTAGGCGGCCTAGGCCTAACCACGGTGCTCATCGCTTTTCTACAAAACTGGCTGCATACGCTACCCGCTATGGTGGGCCTAGCCACCACGGCGCTGCTGCTGGCCTATGGGCAGCGCGGCACCAACCGGCTACGGCTGTGGCGGCTGGGCCGCGAGGCGGCGCACTTTACGCTCCCCGGCGAGTTGGCTACCTGGCAGCGGTTAGTAGGCGAGCTAAACCGCCGCATTAGCCGGGTCCACGACCGAGCAGCGGCCGAAGCGGCCGCTCTACTGGCCGCCGCCGAAGCCGAATTAGTCGCTGTTCAAGCCCTACCCCCCGCTCCCGACAATACCCTTCCCACCCCATTCGCGTAAGCACTGCCTGACCCGGCGCCGAGCCTTATTTTTGCCGGCCCATTTGCCGCTGCCTGGCTGGCCAGCGGCTTTCTCCTTGATTACCCGAACCGTTTTTTATGAGTTCTAAATCTTCTCACACCGCCATATCCGGGGCTGGGCTGCTCATTGCGCTGGGCATTATTTATGGCGACATCGGCACTTCGCCGCTGTACGTGATGTCCTCCATCCTGAAAAGCGGGCGGGTGCCTGGTCTGATTGACCCGCTGCTGGTGCTAGGCGGCATTTCCTGCGTTATCTGGACGCTAACGCTGCAAACGACCGTTAAGTACGTGCTACTTACCCTCAACGCTGATAACAACGGGGAAGGCGGCATTTTCTCGCTCTATGCCTTGGTGAGGCGGCGCGGTGCCTGGCTTTCGGCGGTAGCCATCATTGGCGGGGCCTCTCTGCTGGCCGATGGCGTTATTACCCCGCCCATTTCGGTATCCTCGGCCATCGAAGGGCTGAAAGCGGTTTATCCCAGCCTAACGCAGAACATCGTAGTCTATATTGTTATTGGCATCATTGCGGGGTTATTTCTACTGCAAAGCTTTGGCACTCAGATAGTAGGCAAGGCTTTTGGGCCTATTATGTTTCTGTGGTTTACAATGCTGGGCGTGCTGGGCGCTGCGTGGGTAATTCATAACCCGACTATTCTGCGCGCCCTCAACCCTTACTACGCTTACGAGTTACTAACTACCTACCCGGGTGGATTTTGGCTACTGGGTTCGGTGTTTTTGTGTACCACTGGGGCCGAGGCCTTGTACTCGGACCTGGGGCACTGCGGCAAGGGCAACATCCGCATTAGCTGGACGTTTGTGAAAACTACCCTGCTGCTCAACTACCTGGGCCAGGGGGCTTGGCTACTGGCCCACCAGGGGCAGCAGATAGGCATCCAGAATCCCTTTTATGCGCTCATGCCCGATTGGTTTCTGCTTTTCGGGATTGGATTGGCCACGGTGGCGGCCGTTATCGCCTCGCAGGCCCTTATTACGGGTTCGTTTACGCTGGTGGCCGAGGCTATTCGCCTCAACATGTGGCCCAAAGTGAAGCTCAATTACCCAACCGATGTGAAAGGCCAGCTTTTCGTGCCAAGCATGAACCGGCTGCTGCTACTGGGCTGCATTGGCGTAGTCTTATTCTTCCGCGAATCGTCGAATATGGAAGCAGCCTATGGCTTGGCCATTACGCTTACCATGCTCATGACCACCGTCTTGCTAACGGTTTGGCTCTGGAAGATAAAGCGCGTGACGCTGCCACTGGTGGCGCTCTTCGTGTTGGTGTACGGCATTATTGAAGGCTCTTTCTTGGTAGCTAACCTCGTCAAGTTTCCGCACGGCGGCTGGGTATCGCTGGCTATCGGCACAGCCCTGATGGGTGTGATGTACGTGTGGCTCAAGGCTTTCTACATTAAGCGGCGCCTCACCGATTTCGTAAAGATGGAGCCCTACGTCGAGCCTCTCAAGCAGCTCAGCAACGACGAATCGGTGCCTAAATACGCCACGCACCTGGTGTTTCTGACTTCGGCGGAGCGGGCCAGCGAAATCGAACAGAAAATCATTTATTCCATTTTCCAGAAACGACCCAAACGCGCTGACATCTATTGGTTTATCCACGTCGATACCACCGACGAGCCCTATACCATGGAGTACAAGGTGACGGAACTAGCCCCCGACGACGTATTCCGCATCAACTTCCGGCTGGGCTTCCGGGTGCAGCAGCGCATCAACCTGTTTTTCCGTAAAGTAGTGGAGGACCTGGTGCGCAATAAGGAAGTGGATATTACCTCGCGCTACGCTTCACTAAGCAAGCAGCACGTAGTAGGCGACTTCCGTTTCGTGGTACTGGAGAAGTACTTATCTATCGAGAATGACTTCCCGACCATGGAAAAACTCGTGATGCAGGCTTATTTCTACATCCGACAGTTTATTTCGTCCGAGCCGCAATATTTCGGGCTCGACACGTCATCGGTAAAAATCGAAAAAGTACCCTTGGTGATTGCCCCCGTACGCGAAGTAGCACTCACGCGCATTGCCTAAGTAAGCTCTGCCAACCCAAACACTGCGCCCACTGGGTGCCTCTGCGGGGGCACTCAGTGGGCATTGTTATACAGGCCAAGCAGCCACTCGTAGTCAAGTAGCCTGGCTTTCTCTCGGGTACCCAAGCGGCTTCCTACCCCTGCTAAATTTGGCTGGGGTGCATTACTTGCGGCTGGTGGGGGTAATAGTACCCGCTTTTGTCCTGGCAGTTGAGCCTTAGTAGATGAGAGTAGCGAAATTTATTGCCTCAGGTACTGTTTTGACTAAAAAGTCTGCTAGGCTTCCTTGGGTACTACGTTCCTTCACTATACGTCCTTCGCTTGGGGCATGCTCCCGGCGTCCTCCTCCATCCTCCTATCTACCTGCTTTGAACAGTACGCCGCCGCTGACGCTTCTTTTCCTGCTGTTTTGTATGGCCTGCGCCCGGCCAGCGCACGCGCAGACCGTCGCCGTTCCCTTGGCTATTGGGCAAACGTTTACCCTCTCCTCGGCGGTGCTAGGCGAAACCCGGCGCATTAACGTGTACATGCCACCGGGCTACCCTGATTCTGCTACGGCGCGCTTACCCGTGCTCTACATGCTGGATGGGGGCCTTCGGGAAGATTTTTTACATGTGGCCGGCTTGGTACAGGTAGCCACTGGTAACGGCACTATGCGCCCGTTTCTGCTCGTAGGCATCGAAAATACCGAGCGCCGCCGCGACCTAACCGGCCCCACCACCAACCCGGAAGACCAGAAAATTGCCCCGCGCGTGGGTGGGTCGGCGGCGTTCCGCACGTTTCTGCGCACCGAGCTACTACCCACTATCCGGCAACGCTACCGCACCACCGCCGAATCAGCCATCATCGGCGAGTCATTGGCCGGGTTATTCGTCCTGGAAACGTTTTTGCAGGAGCCCGATTTATTCGATACGTATCTCGCCTTCGACCCCAGCCTGTGGTGGAATAAAGGCCACTTAGTTGACCAGGCCGCCCCACTATTGCGCGCATATACCGGCCCCGCCAAGACGGTATATGTTGCCTCCAGTAGTGATGATGTAAAGATTCCGGAATCGCGCCGCTGGGCGCCAGCCTTACAATCCGCCGCCAAGCGCAACATTACGTGGTATTATAAGCCAATGCCGGCAGAAACGCACGCCACAATTTACCACCCGGCAGCCCTACAGGCTTTTCGAATCGTCTTTAAGCCTACCCCAGCCGCGCCGGCTAAATAAGGAGCGAAACCCTACCCTGCCGTTTTAAAGCAGCTTCAGCAACTCGCTGCCTAGTCAACATCTGCGGGCTTGTTAAAGGCCTTATAACCTACTGGCGTGTTACTACTTAAGAGGTTGAACAGGGGTGTAAAGCGCAGCATTTGCCTGCACGCGGCGGGGCGTGCTACTGGGCGCGTAGCCAAAGTGGCGCGAAAAGCTGGTAGAAAAATTAGCAGGATTGCCATATCCTACCTGGTACGCTACCTCCGCTACCGTAGCCATACTGCCCGCCAGCAGCTCGTGCGCCCGTTGCAGTCGTATCAGGCGAATGAGGTCGCCGGGGGCTTGATTGGTAAGGGCTTTCAGCTTGCGATGCAATTGGGCGCGGCTCAGGCCCAGCTCACGGCTCAGGGTTTCTACGCTCAGGGTTTCGTCGTCGAGAAAGCGCTCGACCACTTGCTGCACTTTCAGCAGGAAA
Organism: Hymenobacter ginkgonis; assembly: GCF_009755225.1. Taxonomy (GTDB): domain Bacteria; phylum Bacteroidota; class Bacteroidia; order Cytophagales; family Hymenobacteraceae; genus Hymenobacter; species Hymenobacter ginkgonis. The sequence goes on along the minus strand of NZ_WQKZ01000001.1, from coordinate 1,162,208 downwards.
GCCTGCTCGAGGGTTGGCGGGCCGGGAGGGGGTAGCGTAGCCATCCGGCGGCGATAGGTTTCCTGAAGCTGCTGGCGCCCGCGCACTAGGTTCTGCAGCTGCGCCAGCAGTTCGGTGCGCAAAAAAGGCTTGGTCAGGTAGGCGTCGGCGCCGGTATCCAGGCCCTGAAGCTTGCTGGGCAGGTCGGCTTTGGCCGTGAGCAAAACGATAGGAATGTGGCTGGTACGCTCGTCTTGCTTCAGCGCCCGGCACACGCCGAAGCCGTCGAGGCTGGGCATCATGGCATCCGTCAGCACCAGGTCCGGCAGGTGCTCGACGGCCACGGCGAACCCCGCGGCCCCGTTTTCGGCTTCCAGCAACTGGTAGTCGGCCGCCAAAATGGTGCGCAGGTAAGCGCGCACGTCGGCATTATCTTCTATTAAAAGAAGCAAAGGCGCTGCCAGGGGCGGGGCTACAACCACTGGCTCGGGAACAGGTAGCGGGGTAGCCTGGGCTGGCGGGGCCGCCCCATCCTCCATGGGGTGGCCGCTAGCCCAGGCCAAAGGCAGCCGCACGACCACGCTGGTGCCGCGCCCCACCTCGCTGGCCAGGGCAATGGTGCCGCCGTGCAGCTCGACCAGCTCTTTGGTCAGGGCCAGGCCAATGCCCGTGCCTTCGTGCTCGCGGGTGTTGGAGCTGTCGGCCTGGTAAAACCGGTCGAACACGTGCGGCAGTTCGGACGGGGCTACTCCGCGGCCCGTGTCGCGCACCGTCAGTTCCACCCAGGTAAGGCTGGTTGGCTCCGGGGCAGTTTCTCCGCGCAGTTCTACCGCTACTATCCCAGCTTGCGGAGTAAACTTAAATGCATTGGAGAGCAGATTGGCCACCACCTTCTCCAGCTTGTCCGCGTCGAAATCGACGGGTAGGGCGGGCGGGTCTGCCTCAAATGTGTACCGAATGCCGCGCTGCTGGGCCAGCGACTCAAACGAGCCCACCAGCCCATGCACAAAGCCCACGACCTCGCCCGGCGCCAGGTGCAGCACCTGCTGGCCGGCTTCGAGGCGGCTCAAGTCCAGCAGCTGGTTGATGAGCAGCAGCAGGCGCTGGGCATTGCGCTGCACCAGTTCGGCCTGCCGGCGGGTAGCCGGCTCGCGGGTATCGGCCGCAATTTGGGCGGCCGGGCCCAGCATCAGCGTAAGCGGGGTGCGAAACTCGTGGGTGATATTGACGAAGAAGCGCGTCTTTTCCTGGTCCAGCGCCCGGAGGCGGTCGGCCTGGGCGCTTATTTCGTCGCGCTGCGCCGCCAGGGTATGGTTTTGCTGGCTGATTTCTTCGGTGCGGGCGCGCACGGTGGCTTCCAGGCGCTCGTTTTGGGCGCTGATGAGCTGCCGGCGCTCGGTTTCCTGGGCGAGGTTTTGGGCCGAGAGTTGCTCCACTTGCCGCAGCTGCACCTCTAGGTGGCGGCGCGTGGCGGCAAAGTCCCGCGCCAAGTACACCGACATGCACACCGGCAGTACCAAGCCGCAAAGCTGAATGGTGAGTTGCGCGGCCAGAAAATCGGAGCTATCCAACCGGTGCACGATGTGGAAAGCGCTGCTAGTAGTAACCGGCACAAGCAGCGCGCCCAGCGTGCCGATGAGGAGCAACCCAATGCCGGGTTGCTGCCGCCATAGCGCCAGGCCCAGCACCCGCAGCATATCGAGCCAGGCAACAACAAATACACCCAATACCACGGGCGGCATCTGGTTGCCGTCCGTTGGCCGGGCTAGCCACCAGGCTACTTGCCCCACGCTCGTGAGCGCCAGCAGCCCCAGCCAGACCCGAGGCAGGCGAGTGTGGCATACGGCGTAGAGAAACACCAGCAGCAGCCCACTGCTCAGCGAGGCCCCCACTTGAAAGCCCAGCTGCGCCCACCAGCGCATCCCTTCGCCCATAAACGTGGCGCGCAAAAACACCATCAGGAAGGTGCCCGCGGCCACCGCCATAAAGAGGCTAAAGTAAAGATTGGCGCGCTGGGGCCGGTAAAATAAAAACAAGCAGAAGTGCAGCACGGCCAGCACCCCGGCGCTCGTGACGGCAATCAGGCTGAGCGCGTCGGAGCGCGCCTGGCGCACGCGCTCGGCTACCAGGCGCTCGACCGGGGCTACCCACAGCGCAAGGCCGCCGTAGGGCAAGGGCCAAGCCTCAAACTTGGCGTAGCGCACGGCCAGCAGGTGCGGGCCGGGCTCGCGCAGCATAAAGGGCAGCAGGCAGTAGCGCGGCCGCACCCCTTGCGTGGTTGGGCCAGCGGTGCCGATGGTACCGTAGCGGCCTATTAAGTGGCCATCGAGGTAAATTTCGGAGGCGCCATCCTGCCCAAGGTATAGGCCCAGCGGCACACCCAGCAGCGCCGGGTCGAGGGTGAAGTGCAGCCGGAAACAGCCCGTGCCGCGCCAGCCCGGTGGCCCTTCCCCAAATAAAAAGCCGGGGTAGGCTAGTGGCCAGGTTAGGTCGTTGGTGGCGGGGCTGGCCCAGTCCGAGGGCTGGCCGGGCTGGTAGCGCCACCGCCGCGTGCCACCAACTTGCTGCATGTCCGCAGCATACACCTGCGCGGCGCTCAGGTGCACCAGGGCACTGTCGGGCGAGGCCGCCACGCTAGCCGCTGGGGGGCTAGGCCAGGCGGGCGTGGCTAATGCGCTGAACAGGCAGCAGAGTAGAACAGCAAGGCAGCGAGTAGTCATCAGCAGCGGCGTTACGGCGGCGGGCGTGAAGGAAAACGCGGTGCAGGAAATGCCCGCACTGCCTAAGATACAGCTTATTACCTATTGTGTAGCTTGGTTAGCTAAGCCAGCAGGGGTAGCCAACAGCGTTTTGCAGCGGCGGGTACTGGTAAATACCACTGCACAACCTCCGCAAACACCTTTGCAACCTTCGCAAAAGCCTCTGCGACGCCGGCACACGCTTTTGCAACGTGCGCAAAGGCCGCGCCGGGTGGCTTATTCTTCCTTTGCGCTAGTTCCAGCGCTTCGATTTTCGCTGGGTGCGGGTGTCCAAAATTCTTCCTTAAAACCTTACCCCGGCATGCGGGCGCCAGCAGTTGAAGCAACTGGTTATTTTTTCCAACCCCATCAAAAAAGCGAAGTGTTATGAGCGATTTTTCTGAAAACTGGGAACAATGCATGCACAGCAGCGGGCTGCTCGTGCCCAATGTGGAGGATGCCAACGAAGCGCTGGAGTTTTTGCACCAAGTGCATTCGGCCTGGGAGAACTCAGGGGGCGAAGCAGAATTGACCATTGCCGGCCTGCTGGCGGCGGGTGCTCTGGTGGGCGTAGACGAAGGGGCGCTGGCGGTGCTGGGCCAGCTGGGCGAGATAGCCGTGGCAGCTTACCTCAGTGCTTGCATCAGCTGCATGGCGTCGGTGGCCCTGGAGGATATCAAAAGCCTGTTTGCCAACAACGAGCTCCCCGATTTCGTGGTAGCCGAGCTAGAGGGCCAGGGCGTTGACCTGACGAACGAAGCCGTGGCCTAGCCCAAGGCTTTACTACCCCGCCGCTGCGCTGCGTGAGTGCCGCACCAGCCTAGCTCGTGCGTGCGCAGCGGCGGGCCCTACCCCTCCCTAACTCAATCCCTAAAAAAACTTATGTCTTTACTTGATTTAACAGACCCGAATGATTCTTCGGTGCGCGGCGGGCTCAGCAATCCGGACCCGATTAGTTGGAGCGACGTGCTGGCGGGAAGTTTTCTTAATCTCACTATTGATGAGTTTACTTCTTCTGAAGACGTGGCCACGCTGTTCGACCTTAGTGCGCCGCCGTCCTTCAGCGGGCCTTATTTGGTGTGGGGCGAGCTTGCCCAGGATACGGGCACGCTTGCCTTATACCTAGCTACTTCTACCGGGGACCGCGACCAACCCTTTGCCCAGCTAGACGGCTTTACGTCGGCCATCGATGGCTCGGGCGGCGCGGCGTCCGGCAGCGGGTCGCTCTCGCGGAGCAATAAGCTGCCCCCGGCCATTAGCTGGGCGCTGAATCCGTAGCCGGCCCGGCAGTGAAAACGCGCTGCCCGGGTGAGGTGGGGGTAGGGCGGGGACCGGGCTAGGCCGCGGTTCGCCCTACCCCCACCTCATCCGGGCAGCCTTTCAAAACACAAGCTAAGTACAGATAACACGGGTAAAATGCTATGAGTCAACCGGAATTATTCTTGCTTAGCCGGCCCGATGACTTCGTCGTTCTCGGCGTTCAGCTAACTAATTTTCAGGCCGCGCCGGCGCCCGCGGCGGACGCCCCACCCACCCTGGTTGCCCTGAGCGACGCTGCGCGGGTGGTCCTCCGCTTTCCGCCGCAAGCCCTGGCGGAAGAGAAATACAACCCTGGGGTGCACTTTGCGCGGCGCGGCGCCCGCCTAGCAGGCCCGAGCCACCTCACGTTTACGCTGCCGGCCGGTACGCTCGTGGTGCTTAGCGTGCCGGGTATTCTGGAGGCGCTTGCGCAGGCAGGCCAGCTGGCCGACCCTACCGACGCCGACGCCATGGAGCTAGAGCTGCCGTGGCACCTGCACCTCGCGGTGCAGGACCCCGCCGGCACGGGCGTAGTGGCCGACTACGCGCCGCGGCCAATTACCTCGCCGGCGGGCACTACCGGGCTGTGGCAGCTGCGCCTGCGCGCCCGCAACGCGCGCCCCGGCAATGCCGACCTTGCGCTGTTGCCGGGGCGCGCTGAAGCCGACGCCGAGGGGCTGGACACGGCTCCCTTGTCTTTTTTAGACCGCCAAGCCATTGTGAGCGAGCGCGTGCATGGCCTGGCGGCGGTGCGGCGCCTCGAGCTGAGTGCGCTGGGGGGGTCGCTGGCCGCGCGGCTGCAGCAGCCCAACATCAAGTGGGAGCACGAGACTACGCTGGGCCGCGACCGCAAGGTGCTGGTGACGGTGGGCGGTATCCTCTACCCCTTCGGCCACCGCGCCGAGTACTCCGTGGTTGCCGAGCGGGTCTTCGACCCCTCCGGCACCCAGGCCGTGGCGGGCATGCTGCGGCAGCAACTGCTCGTGGTGATGGAGCCAATTCGCTCGTTTGCCGAGGGCGACGCGGCCCTCGTGCGGCAGTTCCCGTTTCACGAAGTTGAGCTGCTCACTCGCAGTTTGAGCGACCTGGCCCTGCCGCAGCAAAGCACCGCCCCCGGCGATTGGCAGCTTTACAACCGGGTGCCGTTTCCGCCCGCCGACTTGCAGAACCAGTTGAGCGAGCTCACCGCAACGGAACAGGCATTGGCGGCCACGTTGAGCCAACGGCTTGCCGAGTTGCCGCAAACGATGCAGCAGATGTTCGACCTGGGCTACGGGTCGGCGCCCGCCCTCCAGGAGGCGCAGCAAAATGAGGCGCAGTATGACCCAGAAGGCCTGCTGAAGCAGCAGCGCGCCATCGACCGCCAACTGGATTTGCTCACCCGCCCGCGTACGCCAAAGCGCCCACCTTCTCCCGACGACCAAAACCCCGACGACCCAGATACCACCGACGCGGACGCCGCCCGCCAGCAGGAAATCAACGACCTGCTGGCCCAGCGCCCCACCAACCAGGCCATTCAGGAGGCGCAGGTAAACCACGACTTCTACGCCCGGCAAGTGGCGCAGCTACAAGCTGCGGTGCAAAATGAATTTAACGCCCTGCCGCGCAGCATCGAGCAGCTAGTGGCGGCCAACGACGCGGAGGCTACCCAGCACCAGGCGGTGCTAGGCCAACTAGCAGAAGTGCAACAGGCGCTAGCCCAGATAGCAGCTGCAGCTAAAGAGGTTCATTCGCTGTATTTTACGCCCCACACGGCCGCGGGCGCGCCGGTGCAGTTTGCGGTGCGCTGCGCCGCGGCCAATGGGGACGTGCACTTCTCGACGCCGCTGCTTTTTGTGCGAGATTTTCAGTTTGAAGCCACGGCGCACTTCCCCGCCTTTGCATCGCTCACAGATACTAGCGTGGCCACTAGGCTCGCCGCGGCCTGGGCCGGCGCTGGCGAGGAGCCAGGCGCGCGGGTGGCCGTGGCGGCGGCCGTGGCACCCGTAGCCGCCGGGGCGCCGCCGGGGCCGGGGGTAGCGCTGGCGCCGCTGGCCCGCGCCGCCGCCCGCCGCCTGCCGCTGCCCGGCGTGCCGATAGACCTGATACGCAGCGCCAACCGGCTAGCCAGCGACATCCAGGAGGTGCACGCGCTGAGCATTGCCGCCGTGCAGTATGCCAACGGTTTTTGGCCCAGCCTCTCGCAGTTTGAGGTAGAGCTGCCCGCCCTGCGCACGCTGCTACCGGAGCAGAGCAAGCGCGTAGCGCTGGCCTACGCCGACGAGTTTCTGCACGCCGGCGACCAGGTGGCCGTGCCCCTGGGACTAGTTGACCATCTGATAGTTGACTTCACGACGCAGGCCGACCGCTCCGGAGGCCTGGTGGCGCCCAAGTTTACGGCCGATGGCATCTCGCGCACGCTGGGGCTGGTGCCCACCGGCGCCCTACCCCTGCCGGCGGGGCTGCCCGACCTGGCCACGGTGTACGCGGGCGCCACCTTGCTGGGCTTTCCGCTGGGCGAGGTTATCAACCTGGCCAAGTCGGCGACGGACCTGCCGTTGCCGCCTACCATCGTGCCGCTGCTGCTGTCGGGCCAGCCCCCCGGCGTGCAAATGCTGTGGCCGGGGCTGCCACTCAAGAGCTACGGGCCACTGCAAGCCACCGAGGCCACCACGCTCGACCTACTCGTGGAAGCCTCGCCGCTTCAAACGAAAACTACGTGCACGGTCGAAAATATCGCCCTGGCGCTGCCCCCCACTGGCACGCAATTTCTGACACTGCACTTTAAATCTCTGGTATTCAGCCAGGAGAACGGGCAGGCACCGAACTTAAAAATCAACGGGCTGGAGGTTTCGTTTGCCGGCGCGCTCAAGCTGCTGCAAGTATTGCAGGAAAAGCTGCAGGAGCTGCTGGACCTCGGCAACAGCGGCCCGACGGTGGAAGCCACGTCCGCGGGCCTCACCGTCAGCTACACGTTTGGCGTGCCCAGCTTGCAGATGGGGGGCTTTCTGCTGCGCAATATCGCCTTCCGCACCGCGGTAGACGTGCCGTTTGATGGCCGGCCGGTAACGGTATCGCTCTCCTTCGCCCGGCGCGACAATCCGTTCAACCTCAGCGTACTCCTCTTTGGCGGCGGGGGCTACATCGACCTGCAGCTCGGGCCGGCCGGGTTGATGCGCCTGGAAGCGTCGATGGAGTTTGGGGCCGCAGTTGCAGTCGATTTTTTGGTGGCCTCGGGCGAAGTGCACGCGCTGGGCGGTGTGCGCTACATGCAGCGCGGCGCGGCCCTCGAAGTCGATGGCTACCTGCGCTTTGGCGGCAGCATCAAGGTGCTCGGCCTGGTGTCGGTATCGGTCGAGCTGGTGCTGACCCTCCAGTACGACTCGGAGCTCGACAAGCTATGGGGCCAGGCTACGCTCGTGCTAGAAATTGACCTTACGCTATACGCCACTTCCGTGGAGCTCGACAGCGGCCCATGGGTGCTCTACGATGGCCCCGACAATTCCCTGGGAGCCCCGGCTTCGGCCCCGGCGGGCCTCGTTGCTAGCCCTGCCCTCGCCCGCCTGGCTCCGCTTGGCCCTACCCCCTCCGCCAGCCTCGCAGCCGCTAGCGCCGCTGCTGCCGACCTGCAAGCCTGGCAAACTTACCAAGACGCTTTTGCCCCATGAACCCTACCCCTACTAGCGAGCTACTCTGGATTGCGGTTCCCGGAGGAATAACGGGCACCGCTGACCTGCGCCAGGCCATTTTGCGGGTGCTGGTGGTGCCGCGGCTCCAAGGCAGCTCGCTGGCCGGCGAAGGCATGGCCAACTGGCCGCCGCCGGGTTTAGCTACGGCTACCCTGGCGGTTGATTTTGGCGCCGATGCCGACCATCTTCTGCCGCCGGTGCTGGTTGCCCCGCCCCATATTCAGGCCCAGCCAGGCCTGTGGGAGGCTTTTTTTGGGCCCGCCACCACGCTGCGGCCCGCCGAGCCGCCCACTGCCCCGGTGCCGGTTACCGTCGCGGATACGACCGTTCGGGCGGCTGCCATTGATGCGACCTTCAGCGCAGCGGCCGCAACGAAGATTACGCCCGACCCCGCCAGCCACGCCGAGCTGGACCGGGTGGTACGCAAGCAGCTAAACACCTACTGGCGCGACGATACCCTACCCCCCCCGCCGAGCCCCATCGGGCCCACGCCCGTGGCCGCGCCAGTCGATTTTCACCGCACGCTCTCGCTGCTGCGCGAGCACCCGGCAGTGCTGCGCGCGCTGGGGCTCATTATCGAGCTGCGGTTGCCGGTGGCCCAGCTGCCGGCCGGCCTCACGGGCGTAGTGCAGGTGCGCTGGCCCGATGCGCCGGCCGCGCCGACTTTGCCAGCCATTGTTTCGCCCTTTACGCAGTACGAATTTGAGCCGGCTAGCCAACGCTTTCTGCCGGCCTCGACCCCGACCATCAGCGCGGGCATGGTTACGCTAACCGACGACCGGGCGGCCCCGAATGGCGCGGCAAAGAAACCGCGCTGGGGGGTAGTGACGGTGGATGTAGATGCCGGGGCCCAGCGGCTGCGCGATGCGGCCCGCACCCTAGCGAGCACCGACGCCGCCAACGCCGCTGCCGCCCACAAGGCGGCGCCCAACGGCGGCCCACTGGCCGGCCAGCCTAGCCCGGCGCAGCTGCCAGCGCTCCGCACGGCGGGGCTGCTGCTGGTGCGCCACGCGCGGCAGCAAGACTTCGACGCGCGCCAGCAGGTGGCACGGGCCAATGGGCAGCGCGGGGCGATGAGCACCGCCGTGCTAACCGCCGACGACCTCGTGCTGGGCTACCGGCTCGACATCAACCGGGGCGGCGAATGGCGCTCGCTGCACGAGCGGGAAGCCACCTACCGCGTTGGCGACCTGACCATTGCCACGGAGCAGCCTTTTGAGGAAGGCCACCTCAAAGCCCAGGCTGCCGTGCGCGGCTCCGACGGCGCCCTGCGCACCGACGAAGTGGTGGCGCGCTGGAGTGGCTGGAGCCTCGCCGTGCCACCGCCCCTGGCTAGCAGCGCCAACGGGGGCCAACCAATGCGGCGCCTTGGGGCGCTGCCGTTCGATTTCGACTTGACTTTTAACGTTAAAAAGGGGTCGCTGCCGCGGCTGCAGTTTACGCAGGCGTACCAGATGCGGGCGCGCGTGGCCGACATTGCGGGTGGGGGCCTCGGCCTGGCCGACCCGGCGGCTGCCCGCTGCGCCACCGCCAGCGTCATTTACCGGCGCTACGAGCCAGTAGCCTCCCCCGAGCTGCGGCTACCCCCCGACGTAGAGGCGAGCAGCTTTGGGCCGGGCGAAGCACTCGACCTGCTGGCTGTTCGCAGCGACCCGGCCGGCAACCCACCCACCCCGGCCGGCACGTTTTTGGCGCAAAACCCATTGTACGCGGCGTATACAGCGGCTCGCCGCGTGCTGCGCCCCCCCACCATAGCCCTCGATTTGGCCCAGCAGCACCCGGGCGCGCTCGTGGGCGCGGCCGACCAGACGCTGGCGGCTCTGCAGCAGGCAGGGGCTCCCGGCGGCTCGACTGGGTCGCTGTTTGCGGGGCCGCTGGCCCTGCCCGACCCGGCGGCCGAGGGTATAGCGGCGTTCGCGCAGCCCGAGCCCGGCGCCGCCGTTCAGGAGCCCCTGCTGCACAGCTGGGCGGGAACGTGGCCCGCGCTGGATACCAAGCAAGTGGTGCTCGCCGATGCGCCCGGCCCGGCTGCCACCACGGCGTGGGTGGCGGAGCAGCTTGCCATCGCCCTACCCCCGGCCGAGCAGCTGACCCTGGAGCTATCGACGTTTATGCGCGGCGATTTTCTGGACCATTTTGCCATTAAAGAGCAACTGCCCAGCGAGTCTGAAACTACCGTGCTGCTCGGCCGCCACCCCCTAGCAACGCCGGCGCACATCGTGCGCCTGGTGCACGCCGTGCGCCGCCCCCTCCAAAACCCGGCCGGCACGTTGGCCGCCGTGCGCGAGCCAGGCCAAACCTTTGCGCTCCTCAGCCCTACCCCTGCCCTACTGACGGTGCACGCCAAGAGCACGGCCAAGCTGGAAATAACCGCCGCCTGGACCGAGTACAGCGACGAGACGACTAGTAGCGTCACGGCCGCCCCGGTGCAGGCGGTAGTCATTGGGCCGTATGACAAGGCCCTGGCCGAGCCGTTGCGCCACGAGCTGGGCGACACGCGCCACCGCATGGTCAGCTATACGCTCACCGCCGTGAGCCGATTTCGGCAGTTCTTTCGCGCCGAGGAAGCGCCCGAGGCTTTTCTTGCCCCTACCCCGCTGCCGGCGCTGAACGTGCCCAGCTCGGCGCGCCCCCACCCGCCCCTGGTGCTCTCGACGCGCCCGGCCTTTCGCTGGGAGCAGGAGAACGCCACGCGCAGCGATGGCACGAGCGCAACTATTCGGCGGCGCCACGCCTTGCTGCGCGTCGAGCTGCAGCGGCCCTGGTTTCAGAGCGGGGAGGGCGAGCAGCTGGCCGTTATCGTGGGGCCAAGCAACCAGCCCGCCGCGGGCGTGCAGCCGTTTCTTACGCAAGTTGGCCGCGACCCCATTTGGGATACGCCTACCCCCGAGCAGTGGCCGACGCCACCGGCTTTTGCTGCTACCGCGGGGCCGGCAGCCGAAGTACTGGTTGACTCGGGCGTGGCCACCGTCGTGGCCGTTCCCTACGAGGTGTGGTTTCACGACGACCGGTGGTACGCCGATATTGCGCTGCCTGGGGTGGCAGCTGCTTCGTATTGCCCCTTCGTGCAGCTGGCCGTGGCCCGCTACCAGCCCAGCAGCCTACCCCACCTCGAGCTCTCGTCGATTGTGCACACCGAGCTGGTGCAGCTGCTGCCCGAGCGAACGCTCACGGTCAATCGGCGCGGCCCTGCCGCCGTCGAAATCCTGCTCGAAGGCCTCGGGCCAACTGGTCCGCAGCCCAACCAAGTCGATTTGATTGTGGAGCAGTGCCTGCTTCCGCCCGGGGTGTCGGCAACTACCGTCGAGCTAACTGCCCTTACGCCGCCGGCCGATACAACGCTCGCCTGGGTAGCCGTGGCCACGGCCACGGGCGCCCTCGGCACTCGCCTTAGTGCCCAGCTGCCTGCCTCCCCGGCGGGCCCGCTGCGCGTGCGCGTGCGGGAGGTCGAGCGGCTTGAAACCGGCGCGGGCGCGGCGGGTGCACCGGGGACGAGCGCCGAACTCACACAGCGCATCGTGTTTACGGAGGTGCAGCTAATAGCTTCGGCGTAAGCCTTCCTTACGGCCGGCAGAACTGCTGCACCTACCGGTGCGCCAGTTACGTAAGCCCGGCACAGGTGCTCGGTAGTCAGCCCCAGGTCTTCCGCAGACTACCTTGCTGAAAAACTAGCGCTGGCTGCCGCGCGCGGCGCCTACCCCCTTCTGATGGTATACCTGGTTTGGAGCTTGCTGAATATCGGGCTGGGTTTGGGGCTACTGTATCTGGTGGTGCGCACGGTGGGGCTGGTGCGGCAGCAGCGCGGGCTGGGCACGGCCGTTTTGCTGAGCCTGGGGCTGCTGGCGCTCTGCCACCGGCCATCGGCCGCCGACAAGCCGGCCGGCCACGCCGCGACGTTGGTGCCGGGCCCGGCGGCCGGCCTAGCGCCTGGCAACTACTGGGTTTCGCTCGACAAGCAGCTGGCCTACCACCTTCAGTTGGAGGTAAGTGCCAGCCAGGCCGCGGCCGATACCAGCCTTCAAGTGCGGGCTACCCCCGTGTTTTCGGGCTTGTCGGGGGGCCAGGATTGGCACTGGCTGCCGGGCGTATACCAGGTGCAGGGGCAGCAGTTGAGCTATGATATTCCGGCACTTTTAGAATGGAAAATCCTGGGGCTGACCCTCTACACACAGTTCAGGCAGTACCACGGCCGCGCCGCCCTGCGCTAAGTACCAGCGGTTGAACTACCCGAGTACAGTAGATTAATAATCAGTTTATTATTGTTGATAAGCTGCTAGCAGCGGGACTGCCAGCACGGGGTGGTGGCCAGCTTGGGCAGCCCTACCCCCTGCCTGAGAGGCCACGCTGGGAGCCCAAAAAGCAAGGCTGAGGGCGCTAACCTTAGCCGCACGGGGTACGTTTGGCTAACCAAGCCCGACGCCCTTGAGCGCTTTTTGGAGCTCCTTTTTCCCGACATTCTCATGCAGAAATTAATAGGCAAAACTGCCCTTATCACGGGCTCCGACTCGGGCATCGGCCAGGCCACGGCAATCCAGTTTGCCCAGGAAGGAGCTAACGTAGTGGTGGTGTACCACACCGATGCCGAGGGGGCCGCGCGCACCCGCCAGGCCGTGGAGCAGGCCGGCCAGCAGGCGCTAGTGGTGCAGTGCGACGTGAGCGACGCCCACCAGGCGGAGCAGCTAGTTGCGCAGGCCGTGCTTCAATTTGGCACGCTCGACATTTTGGTGAACAACGCCGGTGTGAGCGGCGCCCACAAGCCGGTGGTGGAAATGGAGCCCGCCGAGTTTGAGAAAACCATTCGCACCAACTTGTTCGGGCCGTTTTATCTGGCCCGGCTTTTTGCCCGGCACCGCCAGCAGCAGGGGGGTAAGGGCAAGATTGTGAACGTGACCTCGATACACGAGGAAGTGGTATCGCCGGGCACGGCCGACTACTGCGCGGCCAAGGGCGGCCTGCGCAACCTCACCCGCACGCTGGCCCTGGAGCTGGCCGAGTCGGGCATCAACGTCAACAACCTGGCACCGGGCATGATACTGACGCCCATGAACCAGAAGGCCTTGGACGACCCGCAGGACCGCGCCGAAAAGGAACAGAAGATTCCGATGAAGCGCGCCGGCCAGCCCGAGGAAATCGCCAAGCTGGCGTTGTTTCTGGCCTCGGCCGATTCGGACTACGTGACGGGCTCAACCTATGTGATGGACGGCGGCTTTATGCGCCAGTTGGGGCAGGGCGCCTGATGCGCACTCAACCTCGCATTCAGGAGCTGGCCGTGGTCAGCGACCGCCGCACCTGCGCCCTGCTCGACCAGCAGGGCACCCTGGCCTGGTACTGCCCGCAGCGCTTCGACAGCAGCGCCGTTTTTTCGCTGCTGCTCGATGCGGCGCAGGGCGGCTTTTGGGCAGTAGAGGCTGCGGGCCAGCAGTTTAGCCACCGCGCCTACCTCGACCGCAGCAGTATGCTGACTACCCACTTTGGGGGCGACGGCCCGGCTTTCAGCCTCACCGACTGGATGCCGCTGGAAGAAGATTTTAGCGGCTTGTGTCGCCGCACTTCGGCCGCGCCGGTGCCGGTGGTGCACACCATTCGGCTGCGGCCCGGCTACGGCCTGGAGGAAGCCAGCGTGCAGTTGGCAGCCGACGGGTACTCGGCCGAGTTTAGGGGGGTAGGCCTGTGGCTGCGCGCTTCGCACCCGCTGCGGCAGGTGGGCGACAGCCTGCAATTTGAGGTACCGGCCGACACCAGCGGCTGGGCCGTGCTCAGCGACGCGCCGGGCGAAGCCCTGACCGAGCAGCGCCTCACCGACTCCTTCGCCCACACGGCCCGCGCGTGGGCCAAAGTGGCCGATTTGCTGCACTACGAAGGGCCCTACGAGCGGCAGGTGCAGGACTCTATTCGGGCGGTGCAGCAGTTGACGTTTGCGGCAACGGGCGGCATCATTGCGGCCGCTACTACCTCGCTGCCCGAGGTGCTGAGTGGCCAGCGCAATTACGACTACCGCTTCGTGTGGATGCGCGACGTGAGCCTGATTGTGGGGGCGCTCATTCAGCTTGATACCAACATCGGCCGGGTCGAGCAAAACTTCCTGGCCTTTATTGCCGAGGCGATGCGCGAAAACCAGCAGCAGAAGCCAGCGCCTTTTTACGCAGTTGATAAAACGCTCATCACGAGTGCTAAGCAGCTAGACCTGGCCGGCTACCAGGGCAGCCGGCCGGTGCAAATCGGCAACACGGCCTACGACCAGCTGCAACTCGATGCCGATGCCAACGTGCTAGTGGCCGCCAAGCTGCTCTACGACCGCTTTGGCGAGAAGCAGGAGTGGGAAACCGTGGTGCAAGTAGCCGATTTTTTGGCCGAGAACTGGGCGCACGACGACAACGGCATTTGGGAGGAAGGCACCACCAAAGCCTATACTTCATCCAAGGTATTTGCGGCGATAGGGCTGGAGTTTATTGCTGCCTACGCCGACTCACCCGCGCAGGCCGCGCGGTGGCGTCAGGCGGCTACCGCCATTCGGGCGTACGTGGCGGCGCATTGCCTGACGCGCACCGGCGCTTTTGCCGTATACGCGGGCTCGCAGGAGGTAGACGTTACGGCCGCGCTATTTGCGCTGTGGTCATACTGCGAGCCCGACAGCCCCGAGATGCTGACCACCGTGCACGAAATCGAAACTCACTGGTGCCGCGAAAACCTCTACTGGCGCCGCCTCGAAGAGTTTGACTCGCACAAGGAAGGCGCCTTTCTGGCCGGTACTTGCTGGATGGCGCACTACTACGCCGTGGCCGGCAACGTGGACAAGGCCCGCGCCATCCTCGAAGCTACCCTGCGCTACCAAAACGACCTGGGCTTTTTTGCCGAAGAAGCGGGCCTCGACAGCGGCGAGCAGATGCTGGGCAATTTCCCGCAGACCTTCGTGCACTCGTCCTTCGTGTGCGCCGTCAATGGCTTCAAGCAGGCGCTGGCCGGCCAGGATAGCCGGGTGCATGCGGCGCGCCAATCGGCGCAGTAAACCGCCAAGCGGGGGGTAGGGTTAGCGCAGCCTTGCCCTACCCCCCGCTTCAGCACGCAGCATTCATGCTATTATACTAGGGCCAAACCCGTGCTAGTCGAGCAGAACCTTCTGGCTGCCCGCCAGGCGCTGGCCCGCAGCATCGTCGGCCACCAGGTAGTAGAGGCCGGGCGCCAGCGCCCCGACTTCCAGCTGCGTCTGCTGGCGGCAGCGCTGCTGGCGCACCACGCGCCCCAGGCCGTCGAGCAGGCGCAGGGTCACGTCTTGCGCGGGGCCGGTTAGCTGCACTTGCAGCACTGCGTGCGCGGGCTGGGGCAGCACGGGCAGCAGGGCAGCTTGGCTCGCGGCACTGCCGCCCAGGCTTACTACCGGCGAGTACGTGGCCGCGCCGCTTTGGTCGAGCTGCCGCAGGCGGTAGTACACGGCAGCGCCCGGCGCCCGGTCGTCGCGAAAGGTATAGTCCGTGGGCTGGGAGGCATTGCCCCTACCCCCCACAAACCCAATCACTTCAAAAGCAACCGGGTTGCCGCCAGCCAGTTGCCGCTGCACCTCAAAGCCCTGGCTTTCGTGCTCCGAGGCCGTGCGCCAACGCAGCAGCACGCCCTCGCCCTGGCGCTGGCCCGCAAAGGCGGTTAGCACCACGGGCAAGGGGGTAGGGCTTACCATTACCCCGAAGTCGGACGCAGCTTGCAGCACGAGGTGCAGCTGGTGGGTGCTGGCCTCGTAGGTATAGCTGGCCACGCCCGGCCCCGTTATGGCCGCCGGAGCACTGGCCAAGGCCAGCGTGAGGGTAGTGGCGCGGCTGGCGTAGCCCGCGTAGCTGGTGGCCTGCACGCGCTGCCAGCTGATGGTAGCCCGGCGCGACGCCTGCACCACCGGCGTGGAACCGACGCGCAGCACCGTGCCTTCCTGCAAAAAAAGCTGGGCAAACGTGCCATCGGCCGTGGCCGAGTAGAAGTTCAGCAGGCCATCGGCCGCTACGGCCTGCGGCAGCCGGTCGCTGGCATCGGTTTGCAGCACCGAATCGGCCTGCGCGAACGCCACGTCGATGAAGTCGGCGCCCGTTGTGGCCAGGGCCGCCGTCGCGGGCTGGCTGGTAGTAGTTGCTACCTGGGGCCGCGTAGAGGTGTAGGGATAAAGCACGGCCAGAAACTGCGCCTGGGCGGCAGCGGCCGTTTGCACCAGTAGCGTCGTGTGGTTTTCGGTGGTGTTGTAGGTGATTTCGTGCTTGTTAGTAGCCGCCGTATAGGTGGCGCCGCCCGGGGCCGCCACGTGCGCTAGCAGGCCTACCCCGTTCTTTTGCCAGGTGGCTTCCTGGCTGGCCTGGTCGTTTGTGAAAGTGCCGGTGGCGGCGGTGCCTCCCTCCAGGCCGTAGCCGTGCAGCTGCCAGGTGTAGGTGTGGGCCGCGGCGGCGCTTACGGCATCGGCCAGCAGGTAGTAGGTGCCGCGCACAAACAAGATTTTGCGCGTGATGCTGGCCTTTTGGTAAGCCGTCGTCACTTCGCCATATGCCAACTGTGGCGTTTGAAAAGTGTGCTCAATGGCTGCCACTGCCGAGCTAGCCGCCCCGGCCGTGCCAATGGCCGGGCCGGCGCCATCTACCAGCACCAGGTTGTGGTTGGTGGCTTGGCCTACCTCGGCGCGGCGGTCGTAGCTCAGGTAGCCGGCATCGAGGGCCAGCAGTTGGCCCTGGGCGTGCAGAATAAAGCTGCTGGCATCGCCCTGGCTGTGGCCCCCGGCGTTGGCCTGCGCCAGGCCGCCGCGGCCGTAGAGGTGCAGGTAGTTGGCCAGCGAGTCCTGGCCCGACCGAAAAACCAGGCTGCCCGCGGCGGGCAGTACCGTTAGGGCTGGCTGGTTTGGGGCGGTGGGCGCCAGGGCTGCCGCCAGCCAGGCGGCGCGCATATCCACGGTGGCATCGCGCAGCTGCGCCGCCAGCGAGGCCATGCTCGTGCCCGATAATTTGCTGAAATACATAGGCTTGACGTAGTCGCGCCGGCCCGTCAGGGCCAGTTCCGGCATTCCCATATCCACGTATGAGTCGGCCAGCGCCGGCAAGCGGCCGTCGGGCTGCAAAATGGCCGTCACCCAGTCGTAGAGGCGCGTGTACTTGGGGTCAAAATACGGGTTGCGCAGGCGGCGCGTCGTCGCGCCAAAAGTATACGGCAATGCGTTATCAGGTAAGAAGTTGCCCATCGCCCGGAAGAACGGCAGGCAATTGAGCATGGCGTACTTAAAGTAGTAGGGCCCCTCGGCGTAGCCCGCCACCTGCGTCGAGTCCGACTGCCGCTGGGCATCGCGCCACAGCACATTGTCGATGGTGTAAAGCCCTACCCCCGCCCAATTGGCTGGCTGCTGGTTTCGGTCGGTGCTGGTCGCCTCGTTCAGCACCACGGCGGCCATGCCCAGGGCGGCGGCCGTCATCAGGGCATGGTTGTTTTTAACGGTGTTATAAAACGTGATGGTAAATAGCGGCTTGGTCGATTGCAGGTAGAGGTTGCCGGCGAAGGCCTGTAGGCGGGCTTGGCTGGCAGCCAGCGCGGCGGCGGGCTCGCTGGCCCCGCGCAGCAGGTCGTAGGCTATCAGGTAGTCAATCAGCTCTTTCGAGCGCCACTGCCACTCGGTGTACTGCGTGAGGCCTTCCACGGTGGTATTACTATTTTCGAGCAAGCTGCTGACTTTCGCCACCAAGGCTTGGCGCTGGTCGGCGGGCAAGGGGGCCAGCCCACCGGCCCCGTCGGGCTGCCGGCCCAGCAGCACCACGAAGGCTGCGTTTTTGGCAAAGGTGGCCCGCGCCCGGCGTCCGCTGGCTGAGGTATTGTCGGCGGGAGGCACGCCCTGCGCCTCGGCCCACAGCCCTTGGTACAGCGCCAGGCGGTCGGGGGCGGCCAGCGAAGCCCGCACCTCCTCAAGTGCCTGGCCCTTAAGCAAGGTACGGGGGTAGGCCAGGTCGGCCCCCGGTGGGTTCCAGCTACCCGACTGTGCCCGCAGCTGGCCCCCGTTACCCAATAAAAACAGCAGAAGCAGTAACGATACTCCTACCCCGTCAAATCCAAAAAAGCACTTATTACCCCAATTTGTAAAGACACCCATTAAATATAATTTAACCTTTATTTACAATACACCACAACTATAAATAGCTTGATTCAATTGCTTGACATTTCTAAAATTAGTCGTTTTTCCACCTCAAGCAGCTAATTGATTCGATTTACTATTCAAATCACAAACGCTTATTAGTTCTGCACAAAAATCATAAGTATTATTTTTCTAATTATATGTTTTTCATATCACGTGCTTGCTGGCCAATAAAGTACCATACGGCTGCCCATCACGCAAAAGCCCCGGCCAAAGCTGGCCGGGGCTTTTTTACCTACCTATGTGCTTGGCTAACTGAGCGCCGCGCAGCGGGCTACTTACCCAGCCACTTCGCCAGCAGGCGCAATTGGTCGGGGGTAGGATTTGCTACGGGCTGAATCTGGTAGGCGCGGTCGGGCTCGGGCTGGAGCGTCAAATTCAGCTCGTGGGTAAGGGCGCCGTGCTTCACCTGAAGTTTGAGGGCGGCGTTGGGCGCCGAGGCAAAGAGGGCCTGCTTCACGGCCTCGTCGGTGGGTGCGGCGCCGTTGAGCTGCAAAATCTCGTCGTTCACGTTCAGACCACCATTCCAGGCAGTGCCGTCGCGCTTCACGTACGTCACCACGTAGTGGCCATTTTTGTTAGAGATGGTGGCGCCCAGGCTGCCGTTGGGGCTGGTGCCGGTGTTGAGGGCCAGGCCCACGTAGCCCAGGGCGGTAGCGTAGTCGAGGGTGCGGGCGCCGTACACGTAGGTCTGGAAAAAGTCGTCGAACCGCCGGCCGGCCACCTGCGCCACGGCATCCTGGTATTCCTGGTCGGTAAAGCCGCGCTTCAGGCCCTTGTAATACTTGTCATACAGCAGCCGGAACACGTCGTCGAGGTGCTTCTGGCCGTTGCTGGCCTGCACTATCATCAGGTCGAGCACCATGCCCACCATCTCGCCTTTGTCGTAGTAGCTGATTTCCGAATTCTTAGAGTTCTCATCGGGCCGGTAAGCCCGAATCCAGGCATCGAAGCTGGCCATGGCTACGGGCTGGAGCTTATTGCCAGGCTGGTTTTCCACGCCCGTCAGCACCGTGGCCAGCTGGTCGTAGTACTGCTGGGCCGTGTAGAAACCCGCGCGCTGGGTTATCTGGTTGGCCATGTACTCGGTCTGGCCTTCGCTCACCCACAGCATGTGCGTGTAGTTCTCGTGGTCGTAGTCAAACGGCCCCAGCGCAATGGGCCGAATGCGCTTCACGTTCCAGAGGTGGAAGTACTCGTGGGCCGCCAGGCGCAGGAAGTTCTTGTAGCTCACGTCGTTGCCGTAGGTGCCGGGCCGGGCGCCCAGAGTGGTCGAGTAGAGGTGTTCGAGGCCCCCGCCGCCGGCCTCAGTGTTGTGCACAATAAAGAGGTAGTGGTCGAGGGGGTTTTGGCCCACCACGCGCTGGGCTTCCTCGGTCACTTTCTTCATGTCGGCCAGCAGGCGGGGCTCGTCGGCGGTGAAGGGGCCGTACATGGCCACTTGGTGCGGCGTATTGTTGGCGGTGAAATTCAGCACTTTCTGGGTGCCGATTTCGATGGGTGAGTCGGCTAGCTCGTCGTAGCTAGCCGATTGATACACAAATTTTTGCATCCCCGGCACCGGGCGCAAGGCCGTACTCACGGTGGGCCAGCCGGCGGCGGGCTGCACCGTTACCTGGCTGGCGAGGTCCTTATTCGCGGCCGGGTACATAAAGATGCTGCTGCCCAGCGCAAAGCCGTGGTCGGCGTCGATGAAGCTCGTGCGCACGCTCAGCTCGTAGGCGTACACGCCGTAGCTCACCTGAAAGCTGCCCTGCTGCGGGTGGCGCACGCGCCAGGTGTTCTTGTCGATTTTCTCCACCGTCAGCGGCTGGCCGCCCGCCGTGGCTTGCAGGCGCTCGACGTGCCGCGCAAACTCGCGCACCAGGTACGAGCCCGGCGCCCACACCGGCATTTTCAGGTCGGTGTAGTCCTGGCCAAAGCCCCGCAGCTCCATCTTCACCTCGAAGTAGTGGGTTTGGGGGGCAGGCATGGCCAGCGTGTAGCGCAGCACGGGCGTGCCGGCGGCGCCAGTGGCCGGGGCAGCAGCTTTGGCGGAGCCGGGTTTTACCTTCGTTTTTACCTTAGTTTGGGCGGCGGCGGGCACGGCCGCCAGTAGGCCCGCCACGAGCGCGGCGCGGCCAAAAGCAGAAGCAGTTTCAAGCATATGCGCAAAGAAACAACGCGCGCCCCGCTACGCCTAACTACCGCGCCCGGCCAACCTGCGGCGCGGGCCGGCCGTTAAGTTGGCCAGTTCCGTTGCTATTATTGCTTTTATGCGTGCTATCTGGTTGATTTTTGGCACTCTGCTAGCGGCTGTGCTGGTCGGTGGCTGGCTCTACCGGCGCTCAGCTACCAGCACCACGGCTGCCCAGCCAACTGCGCCCGCGGCCCTGCCCGTGCTGCTGGTAGCTGAGCGCCGGGCCGCCCTACCCTCCTCCGCGCAGCCAACCCCGCGCGCCGACAGCATCGTGCGGTTTGCGCTGGCCCAGGCGGGCACCCGGTATACCTACGCGGGCATCAGCCCGGCCACGGGGTTCGACTGCTCGGGGTTTATTCAGTATGTGTTCGGGCGGTTTGGGGTGCCTACCTCCCACTCCACGGCCTTGCTCATCGACGCGGGCCAGCCAGTAGGGCGCGCTCAGGCGCAGCCCGGTGATATTGTAGTATTTACCGGCACGGCGGCCACCAGTACCACACCCGGCCACGCGGGCATCGTTATTTCGGCGCTGGGCGAAACCCCGCTGCGTTTTGTGCACGCCTCCTCGGCCGCGCGCGAATCAGGCGTAAAAGTCAGCCAGGTCGAAGGTTCCGGCTACGAGCGGCGCTTTATGCAGGTGCGCCGGGTGCTGAGCAACGGCCCAGCCGGCCGCAACGCCGAAAACGCGGCTGCTCGCAGTGCGGCCGCGCGGGCGGTGATGCAGGCCACCGTGCACCCAGCCGGCGCCGTAGCTGCGCTGCCCCTACCCCCGGCCGAAGCGGTGAAGGCCGTCATTACCGCCTCGCACCCGCCTACCCGCGTGGCCCCGCTGCCAGTGCGGGCGCCCGCTCCTCGTGCCTCTCAAACTACGGCTAAGCGCAAAGCCTACCCCCCTCCCGCCGCACCGGCCCACAAAATGGCGCCTACCCGGCGCCCCGCTTCCCGCGCGAAGCCTACCAAACCAGCCCCACGGCCAGCAACCAAAGCTAAACCTTCGGCCAAGCGCCGCCCGGCAGCCAAAGCCCCGGCCAAGTCTGCCAGAGGGTAAGGCGGGGCAAGCTGGTTTACCTAAGCAAACCGACCCGCTTAAACGCAACGATGCCCGGTTGGCCATGGCAGGCTCTTACGAGCGCCGCCGGGCTAACCGGGCATCTAATCCTTCAAATCTTACCGAGCGACAACGCTGGGGTACAGCGCCGACGTCTCACAGTAAGACCTGTCCAACGAAAGGGGGCCGCGATACCGCAGCGCCCTCCGCCGAGCTGTGTGTTAGGCGAGTACGGCGGTGAGGCGTACTACATTGGACAGGCTCGGCAGGATTTGGTTGGGACTACTAGACATTTTGTACCTCCTTTCTTTTGGTTCCAGATAACCTCGCTCGCGCTTCCCAGCAATTTAGGGCGGCTTGAGCGGGGCCGTAGCACTCGCTACTGGTTAGTAAAGTTAGTTGCGGGGGCTTAGGTTCAAAGCTTTCGCAAGTATTTCTGGGGCTCTGGGCTACATTTTTTAGCATTTCTCTGACTATCAAGCGCATTAATTGCAGCGTGGCGGCCTATTTTTTGTGCTAGCCTCCTCCGCTGCTGGCTCGGCCCGGCCCCTACCCCTCCCCGCAGCCCTAAGGAATCTGGCCGTATAATTGCCTTCCTAAGCTGGCCCCCCATCCGGTGCTTCGCAGGCCCCTCTTCTCCACCCTTCACTATCCCTTCATTTTCAACGATGTACAAATCTTTCTTGTTGCTCATGGCACTCCTGTTGGGGGCCGCCAGCTTCCAAGCGCAAGCCCAAACCCTCACCCCACTGGGCGTGTGGACCAATGCCGAGAAAAAAGCAACCTTTGAAATCTACAAGTGCGGCGAAAAATTGTGCGGCAAAATTGTGACCCTGACCGTGCCTAACGACCCCGAAACTGGCAAGCCCAAGCTCGATACCAAAAACCCGGAGCCTAAGCTGCGCACCCGCCCGCGCCTGGGCCTGGTTTTCATGCAGGACTTCAGCTATGATGGTGATAACAAGTGGGATAATGGCAAAATATACGACCCTGAAAGTGGCAAGACTTACTCGTGCTACATGAAACTGGAAAGCGCCAACACCATGGAAGTGAAGGGCTACATCGGCTTTTCGCTCATCGGCAAGTCGCAGACGTGGACGCGGGTGAAATAACCTCCTTTTTCCGGGCCGCTGGCCCAGGCAGCGCCTTCTTCCCGAGTGGAAGAGGCGCTGTTTTTTTGGTCAGCTGGCGAGCAGGCCGCCGAAACTATTTGCCGGGGCGGGTGTTTTTGAAATACCTCGGCTTATCCGACTTTTGTGGTGTTACAGTTTATCCAACAGCTTTTTCAGCGGCGCGGCGGCGCGGCGGCGCCTACCTGGCAGCCCGCTAGCGAGCCCACGCCCGAGCAGGCCCGGCAGCACCAAGCCTGGGTAACGGAGCGCGTGTATCAGAACTGGCTGGGGCCTTACTTTAAGGCCTACCACCTGCGCAAAGGGGGGGCCGGCGGCCGCCGCGGCCTGCGCGTAGAGCTGCTGCGCGAAGAGGGCCGCCAAGGCGGCCTGTTCTTCTACGATGACAGCATTGGGCCGGGCAATTTCCAGCATTTGTACCAGCTGCTGGGCGAGCGCATTGCGGCTTTGGGCTACCACCGCGCCTGCCACGACCGCCGCCAGCGCCACCACGAGCAGCACCAGGAAATTGCCGTCAAGCAGTTTTTCAAACCCAATCCCACCGACTGCTCCCTGAGCGGCCGCTGCGACCAGCGCTACGGCCTCATCACCCTGGACTTGGTGGGTGTGAACGGCCGGCCATTCTTCATTCGCCTCACCACTAACGCCGTACGCGAGGACCATTTCACGGCACCCAAGTCGTTCGATAGCTTGCTGAGCGACCTCTTTGATGAGCCCGCGGCCGACGCCGCCACCCGCAAAAAGGTGGCCGCCTACTACGGGGCCCACGCGTAGCGCCCGCCAGCGGTGCGCTTTGCAACGGCTTATTGCTTCACAAACTTGGCTTGGCCCAGCGCCTCGCCGCCGTGCCCCACCAGCCGCAGCCAGTAAAAACCGGGGCGCAGGCCCTGGAGCGACACCTGGGGCTGCAAATAGCTTACCGGCTGGCGAGCCGCACGCTGGCCAGTTGCGTTTAGGACCTCGGCAGTAGCGTCGGCATATAAGCCGCTGATAAACAACTGGTCCTGCGCAGGGTTGGGGTACAAGCTAAATTCGGCAGGTGGGCCCAATTGGTCATCGCGTTGCACGGTGCTGTTCACGTCGGGCAGCCACCCATCGGGGTCGATGGCAATGGCGGTTACCAGGCCGCTTACTGGCAGGGTAAAGTCTTGGCCAGCTTGCGTTTGGTTAAAGCGCACGGTGCGCGTGCTCCCATCCAAAAAGGTAAGTTGATAATCGACTTCGGTGCGAAAAACCGGGGCACCGACTGGGCCGAATACCCGCTCTTCCACGTGCAGCAGCAGGTTGGCCCCTGCTTGGTTCCAGCGCACGTCGAAGATGGGAAAACCCTGCCCCCGGTACCATTGCGCGAAGAAATAATCGAGCGGCTGGCCCAGTTCGGCTTCAAAAAGACGCTGCAAATCGGCGGTGCGGGCGGGGCGGCCGCTAAACTGCCGCTGGTACGTGCGCAGCACCCGGAAAAAACGAGCGTCGTCGTGGCAGAGGTAGCGCAGCAAGTGCACCACGGAAGCCCCTTTTTTATAAGTGGTGTTGTAGTCAAAAATGCGGGCCACGCTGGTGGTATCGGGCACGCGCAGGGTGCTGAAAGCGGAACTTTGAGCCAGAAACTGGGCATTATCCATCCACTTGCGGGCGGCGAGGGGGGTAGAGAAAGCTTGCAGCGACAGGTATTCGCCGTACGAGGCGAAGCCTTCGTTCAGCCAAATGTCCTCCCACGAGGCGCAGGTGGCGTTGTCGCCAAACCACTGGTGAAACAGCTCGTGCGCGGTGAGGGTAAAGTCTAGCCCGTCTTGGGTGGTGAGGGTTTGGTGCTCCATGCCGCCGCCGATGGGCGCCAGGGCTAGGCCGTACTTTTCTTGGGCAAAATAGTAGGTACCCACCAAGTTAGAGTAGTTCTCTATAAAGCCCGGAATGCGGTCAAACTCCGTTTTATAGTAATCGAGGGTGCGCTGGTCGTAGGCGTAGTTGAGGATGGGCACCCGCGGCCCACCCGCTGGGTTAGCGGCGCCCGCATACGCGACGTAGGGCGCCACGGCCACCGAAATGAGGTAGTAGTCGATGGGGTAGCGCGAGCTCCACTCGTAGCGCACCTTATTATTAGGCAGCAGCACGGTGCGGCGCAGCAAGCCATTGGAGCCCACCTTATTGGGCAAGGTGGTAGTAACGGACACCGCCGACGAATCGGCCTTGTCGGTGAGCACCTGCTTGCAGGGAAACCACTCGTGGGCCGAGAACGGCTCCGACAAGCTCCAGGTAACGTTGTAGGGGTAGGCCACGCCGCCCAGGCTATACGTGGCCGCGGTGTTGAAGCCGTTGCCAATGGCCGCCGACTTGCCGTTGGGCGCTGTGCCGTGGTAGTAGATGCGCACGTCGAGCAACGTGCCGGCCGCCGCGGGCTGGGGTAGGGCGGCGGTGGCGTCGTTGCCCTGCCGCAGCACGCCCAGTGAGCGCCGCCCGCCCGCCACCACCGAATCGATGCGGAGCGTGGCCGTACCCGCGAGCGAGCCTACTGGTGCTTGGTACAGCTCGAAGGCCAGCGAGTCGAGGGCCTGCGCGCCTACCCGCACCCGCAGCAGCACCGAGCCAGCCACATCGCGCGAGTTATTTTCGAGGGCCAGGTCGAGCTTGTACCACTTCACGTCGTAGCGGTCCATTTTTTGGCGGTGGCGCACCGAGGCGGTGGCCACCGCCTGCGCGCCAGCTGCTTGGCGCCAGTGCGCCTGGGCACACGCCAACCCGGCCGGTGTAGGGGCGGCTGCCTGTACCACCGCCGCGGGCGCCCCCGACTGGGCCCGCACCAGCCCGCAACTTAGCCCCAACAGCAGGCCCACTAGATACTTTTTCACTTCACACACTGACGCTTACAGCCCCACGTTAAGCCCGGGGCCAACCCGAAGATACAGCCGCGCTCGCGCACCCAACAGCAGGCTTTTTCAACGTATCTTCGGCAGTAAAAACGCCCGGCGTCAGCTTATCCCCCAGGTTTGCTTTTGCCTTTGCTTAAACGAGTACCATATGACGCTCTTTTACTGGATTTTTACTACGTTGTGCCGGCCCCTACCCACCCCAACGGCGCGCAGGTCCGGCCGCTGGCTAGGGCTGCTGGCTTTGCTTTTTCTATATCTGCCGGCGGCCCACGCCACGCACATTGTAGGCGGCGAGATGGACTTGCAGTACGTGAGCGGCAACACCTATCAGCTGACGCTCAACCTCTACTTTGACGCCATAAATGGCAGCCCCGGCGCCCTCGATGCGAGCCTGACGGCCGGCATTTTCGACAAGGCCACCAACCAGCGCCTCACGTCGGTGCTGCTGCCGCTGGTCAGCAACACGTTTGTTAACTACTCGAACCCCGCCTGTACGGTGGGCTCGCTGAGCACGCGGCAGCTCATTTACCGCAATACCGTGGAGCTGTCGCCCGCTACCTACGCGGCTAGCCAGGGCTACTACGCCTCGGTGGAGCGCTGCTGTCGCAACTTGTCCATCAGCAACATAGTGGCGCCCGGCGATGCGGCGCAGGCGTTTTACCTGGAGTTTCCGGCCGTGGTGCGGCGGGGCCAAACCTTCCGCGACTCGACGCCGCGCATCTTTCCGCCGCTGGCCGACTATGCTTGCCTGGGCGAGTTGTTTACCTACGATTTTGGTGGTCAGGACCCCGATGGCGACTCGCTGGTGTACGACATGGTGACGCCCCTCAACGGCCACACTACCCCCACCAACCCCACGCTGCCCAGCCAGCTTTCGGCCCCTTACCAGCTTATTCGGTGGCGTGATACCATTGGCACTTACCAGATTAACACGCTGGCGCAGATTCCGGGGGCGCCCACCCTCACGGTGGGCGCGCGCACCGGGCGCCTCTCGGTGCGGCCCATGAAGAAGGGTTTGTTTGTGTTTGGGGTGCGCTGCCAGGAGTTTCGCAAGGGCGAAAAAATTGGCGAAACCCGCCGCGATTTCCAGCTACAAGTACTGACTTGCCCCAAGAATGCGGCGCCCAGCTTGGTGCTGCTGCCCAACCCCACCGGCAACGTGGCTTACCGGCCGGGCCGCGACACGCTGCGCATTGTACCGGGCGGGCCGCACTGCGTGCGCCTGCGCTTCACCGACCCCGACAATAGCTCGCAGCTTAGCCTGAGTTTGCGAGCCGTGAATTATTCGGGGCCGCTGCCTACGTTCACGACCGCTACCAGCGGCACCGTGCACGCAGCCGGCCAGCCCGATACGCTCACGGCCAACCTCTGCTTTCCGGAATGCACCAATACCAAAGGGGGGGTAGGGCGCATTGATGTGCTAGTGTCTGACAACGGTTGCGCGCTGCCCAAGCGCGATACGGTGCACATTGCCTTCATTGCCCTGCCTACGCCCAATGTGCTGCCCACGCTCGTGAGCACGGCCGGCCCTACCCTACCCCTGCACGTGCGGCCGGGCCAAACGCTGGCTTTCGACCTCATTGCTACCGACTTAGACAGCGACCCGCTGTTGTTTACGCTGACGGGCAGCACTGGCTTCGCGCCCGATGTGCTAGGCGCTGTGCTGGTGCCGCAGGCGCAGGTGGGTACCCAGCGCCGGGCGCGCTTTACGTGGCCCGTCGACTGCCGGGCCATTACTACGCCGCCCGGCCAGGTGCGCCAGCTGTTATTTATGGCGACCTCGACCACGGCGTGCGGCGAAAAACAGCAAACACCACTGCTCTCGATACCCGTTATCATCGACTACAGCAACGAGCCGCCGGTGCTAACCTCGACGCTGCCGCCAGTGGCCGCGGGCACTACCGACCCGCCCCTTATTCGGTTGCCGCTGGGCCAGCGCTACACGGCTACCCTGGCGGGCCTCGATACCGACCGCGACGTGCTGGCGCTCACGGCCAGCGGCCAGGGCTTCGACCTGGCGGCGGCGGGCATGACCTTCACGGCGCCCGCCGGGCCTGCGGGGCAGGCAGCGGGCACGTTTTCGTGGCTACCCGGCTGCGATGCGGCCAGCGTAGTAGCCGGCAAGCCGCAGGTGCTAACCGTCACGTTTCGGTTGCAGGAAACCACTTGCCAGCCGCAGCCCCAAACGCGCACCGTGCGCTTCGAGGTCGTGAGCCCCGATACGGTAGAATTTACCCCGCCTAACCTCATCTTGCCCACTAGTAACAACTTGGCTAACCGCGTTTTTACCATGGCTAGCCTACCCCCCGATTTTTGCGATACGCGCTTTGCAGGCATCAAAATTTTCTCGCGCTGGGGCCGCGTGGTGTATGAGTCAGGCGACCGCAACTTCCGCTGGTCGGGCGAGAGCACGGCGGGCATGTACTACTACTTGCTCACCTATACCTCGGGCCGGCGCTACAAAGGCTGGGTCGAGGTTATCCAATAAGACCACGGCTTAAGGGAGATTGTAGCGAATTTCAGGGATTTTATGGACGGCTCCTTTACTGGGGCCGTCCTTTTTTATTAGCTTCACCCTTATTTAAAAATGCTTATACGCTTTCAGATACGCATTTTAACAAGCTAACTGAGAGCATTATTGGGTGTGCGATGGTGCATAGAGAGCTAGGCAAAGGCATTCCTGAAATGATTAATGGTTTATCAGCGCGGGTTGGCTGTGAAATTGGCGGCGAGCATCGCTTTTCGGGGCGAGGTTCACTTGCCAACCTTTTATAAAGAGACAATATTGGTGCGCGGCGGGCTGATTTCTTGGTTCAGCATCAGGTATTAGTTGAGTTAAAAGCTGTGCGCGAGTTAAATGCTGCCAACCATCCTCAAGTATCAATTACTCAAAAGCCTATCGCCTAGAGGTTGCCCTACTCATCACTTTTGGTACAGCCAGCCTGCGCTTCAAACGCTTCGTGCCCAACATTGCTCGCCCTTGATGGGCACAAAAAAAGGACGGCCCCAATCAAGGAGCCGTCCATAAAATCCGCTACAATTTCCCTTAAGCCGTGGTCTAGTAGAGGAAGAGAAAAACCGCAAACAGCACCACCCACAGCGCATCGATAAAGTGCCAGTAAGTGCCCAATACCTGTAGCTGGCGGCGATGGTAGGGGTTGCGAATGAACACCAGCGTACGCACGCTGTCGCGCGAGGCGTGCAGCACCCGCAGCAGCTGCGCCAGCAGGTAGAGCATACCCGCCAGCACGTGCACCACGTGCAAAGCCGAAATAAAATACACGTACGTGCCGCTCGGTGACCCCGTAAATAGTACCCCGTGCTGCACCAATTCGCGCCAGCCTAGCACTTGCAAGCCCCCAAATACACTGCCCAGCAACAGCGTGGCGCCCAAGCAGCGCGCCAAGCCCGTCAGGTCGTCGGCTTTATACAAGCGCGGGGCCTGCGCCATGGTGTACGATGAGACCAACAACACAATGGTGCTCAGCGAGAAATAACGCGGAAACGGCTGCAAGCCCGTTGGCAGCGCACTGTGCAGGCGCGTAGCCCCATACAGCACCACCAGCACCGTAAAAAGCATGGTAATGCCCGCCAGGCCCATGTACAGCAACATCAGGAGCGGCGGCACCCGCTCGATGCGCCCGAAAGCAGATTGCCTAGCCCGCTGGCGCCCAGTGCCTACGGGGTTTTGATGTTCATTATCAGGCGTTTTCACGTAGAAAAAATCAAAGCGCTAGAGGATGGGAAGCTAACGACAGACTGGCGGCTGTTGGTGAATAAGCAACACCCCTCAGGCGCCCATTGTTCAACCCCACGCCCGCTAACTGCCCGAATAAATGAGGGGTAGGGATGCCGCCCCCGACGCGGGCAGTTTGCCCAGTTTTTCAACGCTTACCCCGCCCCTCGGCTAGCGTTCTACCAAGCCAAAGGCTCACTCAGGAGCTTGGTCTTCCAGCTGCGAAACGCCGTTGGGGCCGGGGCCCGTAAGGCTCCACAGGCACTCCGGCCGCCGAAAAGTCCAGGTCGATGAGCTGGAACAGCCGCAGGTATTCGTGCAGGGCCGGGCTAGGTAAGAAGTAATGGAGCAGCATCTTACCTCAAAGAGCCCAGCACTTTTATACCGTGGGCCACATGCAGCCGCTCTATTTCGGCGGGGGTAGGCGAGCCCGCCAGCGCGCGCCTACCCTGCTGTGGGTGGCAGCTTGCTGGCTTATTTGAAAAAAGACCCAATCTTGCCCAGCACCGCGCTGAGCGTGATTTTGGGGCTGTTGCGGTCGGGCAGGCCAAACATGACGTACGTTTTGCCGGCCACGCGCAGGTCGAGCACCAGCCCTAGCGTGCGCGCCAGGTCGTGGAGCTGCTGCAAGGGGTCGGGGCCCGGCGGCTTGGGCTTTTTGGGTGCCCCCGGCGGCTGCGGCGGGCCGCTAGTGATGAGGTCAAGCACTTGCTGGCTAGGCACATTAAGGATGAGATACGAGCCCGACGCGGCCAACTGCACCTCGTGCCCGCCCGGCCAGGTAAGTACCAGCCGAGCTTCGACTTCCAGCCCGTTAGACATGCGGCCGATTAGGGTCGGGCGCCGCCGAAACAACAGGGGCGGTGCTCACCGGGAGGCTGCTGGCGGGCGCCTCGCCTTTGGTGCGAATGCGCAGCGAGCCGTTGAGGCGCCAGGTGGCGGGCTGGCCGGCGGGGTTTTGCTGGTTGGGCACTTGCAGCTCAACCTGGTCGAAGGCCAGGTTGAGCTCGACGCCGCCCGAAAGCTTGGTCAGGAGCGAGGCCGCAGTTTCGGCCCAGGAGGAAGGTTGGTCAGGCATGGGGGGGTAGGGTGTGAAAGAGGAAGTGCAGCGGCTCGCGCGGGGCTCGGCGCCCCGGCTGCTTCGGCGCTGCAAAGTAACGGCACCCACTTAGGATGCCTAGCGAGCAAAACGCAGCGAACCCATTAGGGTTGCCAGGCGTACTTTCGTTACGTCATTTTGGTTTAGTGCCTTTTTACCCATGAAATTCTTTACCTGGTTCGCCCTCGCCACCATCGCCATTGTGCTCATCGCCCGCTTCAAGCCCCAAGCCCCGGCCGAGCCCATTATTCCTACTGAGCTGAAGGAATCGCAGGGCGACCCCAACCGCGACGAGAATGCCCCGCCCGCCCGCTCGGAGGAGGAAGGCCGCCGCGATGCCGAAGCCAAGCAGGGCGGCTCCACTTACGTAGCGCCGGGCTTCCGGCCCGCCGTAGCGTAGCTGCTGCTTGAATTAAGCCAAGAACGTCATGCTGAGCTTGTCGAAGCCTCTCTACCGCGTCGTTGATTAACTAATTCAACAACGCGGTAGACAGGCTTCGACAAGCCCAGCATGACGTTCTATTTTAACCAATTACTCCCTTTATCGCGCTGCCCTACCCCTGCCCTATGGACCCGCAAGCCCGCATTCAGGAGCTCACCCAGCGCCTGCACCACCTCAATAACCAGTATTACCAGCACGATATTTCAGAGGTCTCGGACCAGGAATTTGACCACTTGCTGGCTGAGCTGAACCAGCTCGAAAAAGCCCACCCCGACCTGGCGCAGCCCAACTCGCCTACCCAGCGCGTGGGGGGCACCATCACCAAGCAGTTTGCCACCGCCCGCCACCGCTACCCCATGCTGAGTTTGGGCAACACGTACTCGGAGGACGACCTGCGCGAATTTGACGAGCGCGTGCAGCGCGGCCTCGAAGGTGCGCCGTACAGCTACGTGTGCGAGCAAAAGTTCGACGGCGTGGCCATGAGCCTGAGCTACGAAAACGGCGAGCTCAGCCAGGGCGTCACGCGCGGCGACGGCACCCGCGGCGACGTGGTGACGGCCAACGTGCGCACCATCCGTACCCTACCCCTGCACCTGCGCCCCGGCTCCCCGCCCGAAGCCGAGGTGCGCGGCGAGGTATTTATGCCCAACAGCGTCTTTAACGACCTCAACCAAGAGCGCGAGCAAAACGGCGAGGCCCTGCTGGCCAACCCCCGCAACGCCGCCAGCGGCGCCCTCAAGCTGCAAGATTCGGCTTTGGTAGCGGCGCGGCGGCTGCGTTTCTACGCCTACTCGGTACTCACGCCGGGCCGGCACTTTGCCAGCCACAGCGAGGCCTTGGAAGCTGCCACCGCCTGGGGCCTGCCGGTATCGCCCACTTGGCAGCGCTGCGCCAACTTGGCGGAAGTGCTCGCTTACATCCACGAGTGGGAGCAAAAGCGCTTCACGCTGCCCGTCAATACCGACGGCATTGTGATAAAAGTGGACGACCTGCGCCAGCAGGACCAGCTGGGCCTCACGGCCAAGAGTCCGCGCTGGGCCATCGCCTACAAGTACCCCACGGCGGCGGCCCGCACGCGCCTCAACGAAATCATCTACAACGTGGGGCGCACCGGGGCCGTCACGCCCGTGGCGCTGCTCGACCCTACCCCCCTCGCTGGCACCATCGTTAAGCGTGCCAGCGTGCACAACGCCAACCAGATAGCCTTGCTCGACCTGCGCCTCGGCGACCTGGTGTTTGTGGAGAAAGGCGGCGAAATCATCCCCAAAATCACGGGCGTAGACCTGGCCGCCCGCCCCGCCGATGCCGTGCCCGTGCGCTACCCGCAAGAGTGCCCGGCCTGCGGCACGCCACTGGTGCGCCCCGAGGGCGAAGCTCACTACCGCTGCCCCAACGAGCGCGGCTGCCCGCCCCAGCTCAAGGCGCGCCTCGAACACTACGTATCGCGCAAAGCGCTGAATATCGACGGCTTAGGCGCCGAAACCGTGGGTCGTTTCTTCGACCTTGGCCTGGTGGCTACCCCCGCCGATATCTACGACCTGCCCCAGCGCCGCGCCGAGCTTATCGTGCTGGAGCGCTTGGGCGAAAAGTCGATTGACAACCTGATTGCGGGCATTGAAAAAAGCAAAACCGTGCCCTTCGAGCGGGTGCTTTTTGGCCTAGGCATTCGCTACGTAGGCGAAACCGTGGCCCAGAAGCTGGCCCAGCATTACCGCACCATGGCCGCCATCATGGCGGCCTCGGCCGAGGCGCTGGCCGCCGTGCCCGAAGTCGGGGGCGTCATCGCCGATTCGATGGCCCTTTGGAGCCAGCAGCCCGAAAACCAAGCGCTGGTAGCCCGCCTGCAAGCCGCTGGCGTGCAGCTCGAAGCCAGTGGCGAGCCACCCAAAGCGGCCAGCGACCGCTTGGCCGGCCTCACTTTTGTGCTCTCTGGGGTATTCGAAAACTATAGCCGCGAGCAATTGCAATCGCTTATTCAGCAGCACGGCGGCAAAATCACGGGCTCGATTTCTAAAAAACTGAGCTACCTGGTGGCCGGCGAAAATATGGGCCCCGCCAAGCGCGAGAAAGCGGTAGGCTTCAAGGTGCCCATCATTTCGGAAACGGACTTGCTGGCCCTGTTGCCCGCCATCGGCGACGAGCCCAGCGGCGCGACTAGCGCGCCAGAAGCAGCTAGCGAACTGGACGATTTATTTAGTTAGAAAGCTGTTTGAATTAGTAGGCGCAAAGCCAGCGGCTGTGGCTTGTCGTAGAATAACTGCTACTGAACAGCTACGACAACGTACACCGCTGGCTTTACCCTCCTTTACTGGCTACTTTCTCAGGCGCATCAGTCAGCGCCAAACTAGTACTCCTTCTACTGAGCGCTAACTTTCCACTAGTCAAATTATTATGAAGCCCTACCCCCTCTTGGCAGCCATGGCCTGGCTGCCTTTCGCAGTGGCTTGCAACCAGCAACAGCCAGCTGCCACTGCGGCCCCTACTACCCCGGCGCCCGCAGTGGTTTCGGCCGCAACGCCCACGCCTGTGGAGGCTAACCACACAGCGGCGGCGCGCCAAGTCCTGAACCAGCCCGGCACGGTGGTACTCGACGTGCGCACCCCACTAGAATTCATGACTGGCCACCTACCCCAGGCCCGCAACCTGAGCGTAGGAGCCAGCGATTTCACCCAGCAAGTAGCGGCCCTCGACACCAGCCGCACCTACGTGCTGTACTGCGGCTCGGGCCAGCGCAGCGGCGAGGCAGCCCTCAAAATGCAAAGCCAAGGCTTCCACCATTTGATAAATGGCGGCGCCTACGACGACTTAAAGGCCAAGTAGTTTAGCCAGCTAATTCGGTTACGGACCCCTGGGTTTGGCGGGTAGGCACCGTGCCATCGGGGCCCGCCCAGGGGCGCGGCGCGGCTAGGGGCAGGCGCAGCAGGGTGCCCAGCGACTGGGCGGGCACCTCGGGGTAGCCAGGCACGCCGATAGTGATGGCTGCCTGCGGCACGTTCAGGCGCAAGGTCTGGTGCAGGCGGTCCCAGAGGCTGAGCACGACGCCGTAGTTGCTATCGGTTTCACGGCGCACCTGCGAGTGGTGGATGCCGTGCGCCCGTGGCGTGATAATCACGTGGGCCAGTGCCTGCTCCAAGGCCAGCGGCAGGCGCATATTGCTGTGGTGAAACGCCGTTTCGGCCTCGAACAATGCCTCGTAGAGCAGCACGGTACCGGGCCGCACGCCCGCCAGCGCCGGTAGCAGGCCCCGGTACGGAACGCTGGCCAGCATCTCGCCCGCGTGGAAGCGCCAGCCGGTGGTCAAGTCCATGTCTTCGTCGAGGTGGTGCACCAAGTGGAAGTGCCACAGCAGCGGCGAATGCAGCAGCCGATGCCAGGTATAGCTCACATAGTCAAGCACTAATAGCTCTGCCCCCAAACGCAGCGGCGCGGGTAGCCGTAGCTTGGGCAGCAGCCCGATATGGTGGCGCTCGGCCGCCCGCGCCAGCCCGAGCAGCGCGGGCAGCAGCGCCAGGCGCATACCCGGCAGCGCCACCGCCGCCACTGCCGTATTGCGCACCCAGCGCCGCGGGCGCGGGGCCACGCGCTGCCGCAAAGGCCGCCGCGTTTCGGCCACCAGCAGGGCCACGCCTAGCACGGCTAGTGCGGGACCAATATAGCGGTCGAAACGACCCAAAAGCTTCTTAGTCACGCTCATATACGCTGGCAATTTTTCCCTACCCCCGGTGCAGCGGCTAACGCGTAAAATCGGAGACTACCTCCACAAACATGGGCGAAGGCAGGCTGACCGATTTACCGGTTGACGTAAGCTTGCCCGATTGTTTGTCAACGTGATACGTGAATACGTTATCCGAATTTTGATTGGCTACCAGCAGTACTTGCCCGCTGGGGTCGAGCGCAAAATTGCGGGGCGTTTTGCCCTGGGTGCTGATGTGCTGCACCAGCGCCAGGTGGCCGCTAGCACCGTCGATAGCGAAGACGGCCAAGCTATTATCCCCCCGATTAGACGTGTAAAGAAACCGTCCGTCGGGCGACACGTGCACGTCGGCCCCCGAATTGTCGCCCGCAAACCCAGCTGGCAACTGCGTGAGCGTTTCAATTTCTTGGAATGTGCCAGCCGCCGCGTTGTAAGTCAGCGCCGAAACGGTTGAGTTTAACTCGTTTTCCAGGTAAGCCCAGCGGCCATTCGGATGAAAAACGAGGTGGCGCGGCCCCGTACCCGGCTTGGTTACAAAGGCGGGGGTAGGCAGCAAGCGCAGCTGGTGCTGCGCAGCATCGAGCTGATAGCCATACACCTTATCGGTGCCCAAATCCACGGAAAAAGCGTAGCGATTGTCGGGCGACGTGACGAAGCAGTGCGCGTGCGGCTTGTCTTGGTTTTTGTGCGGGCCGGTGGGCGGCTGGTGCTGGTCGGTAGCGCCGGCGGGGTCAAGTTGGCCATCAGCCCGCACAGGCAACATGGCCACATTACCTCCTACATAATTGGCCACTAAGGCGTTCTTACCCGTGCGGTCGAGGCTAATGTAACACGGCGAAGCGCCCGTCGAGGGCTGCTGGTTGAGCATCGCCAGGGTGCCATTGTGGGGGTCGATGGCCAGGGTACTCACGCCGCCGCCCGGTGCGCCCATATACGTCTGGGTTTCGCTCACTGCGTAGAGGTGGCGGTGGGCGGCGTCCATGGTGAGGTAGGTAGGGCTGGCACCGCCCTTCATGGCTCCCAAGGGCAGCAGCTCGCCAGTAGCCGGGCTGAGGTGGTAGAGGTAAATACTATTTTGCTGTGGGTCAGCAATATTAGTACCGATGTAGACTAGCTCGTCGTGGCCGCTAGTGCCGGGCACCGCGCGGGTGCAGCTAGCCAGCGAGGCACCTGCCAATAAGACAATTGCGGCAAAAGGGGCACGAAAACAAACGGCTGTCAGCATTGGAGGGAGAAGATTAGGATGATGATTTATGTCAAAACTCGAACGAGGCAAACCGCCAGTAGTAGCAGGAGCCATACACCAGTCAATAGGGCCAGTACGATGCTGGCCGACACGTTTTGGCCTCGTCCAACTACCACCCGCACTCCCGTCACCACTGGCGACACGACTATGAAAAGTAGGGACGCCAGCAGCAGCACAGGCAGCACAAAATACGTGTTGTGCAGCTGAATATCCAGCGTACCAGCATACTTGCCGAATAGCTTGCCAACCGCCGCAAACGAAAAAGCCCAGCTGCCAAGCAGCCAGGCTAGTTCCGTAACAACGGCTTTACCACGCATTTTGGAGGCAAGCTTCATAGCGCCGCGTTAGAAGCTCTGCACGATGCTGTTGTGCAGGGTGCGGGGGCTCCAGTAGCCGCTGGCAATGATGCGCCGAATGGTAAATAGCGGGTCGGTTTGGTCGCGTTTTTCGGCCAGCGAGAAGGCGGCCACGAAGCCGCGCTGCTTCAGTTCGGGGAAAGCTTGCGTGTTCCAGA
Source organism: Hymenobacter ginkgonis (assembly GCF_009755225.1). GTDB lineage: Bacteria > Bacteroidota > Bacteroidia > Cytophagales > Hymenobacteraceae > Hymenobacter > Hymenobacter ginkgonis. Next base: position 1,126,431 of record NZ_WQKZ01000001.1, on the reverse strand, counting down.
GGCCGAAGGGGTAGGCGAAATACTTGATTTTCTTGCCCGTAATTTCTTCCAGCGTCTTAGTCGGCTTGTCAATTTGCGTTACCCAGTCCTGGCCCTGGTATTTTTTCACGTTGTGGTGGTCCCAGGTGTGCGAGCCAATTTGGTTGCCCTCATCCGAGAGCTGCTTCACCATGTCCTTGGTCATGTAGTGCGGCCGGCCGAGGCTCACCGTCATCACGAAGTACACACCTTTGTAGCCATACTGGGCCAGCGTGGGGCGCGCAATGGTGAACTGGTCGAGGTCGGTATCGTCGAAAGTCAGCATCACCGGTTTGCTAGGCAGTTTGGCGCCGGTGGTGAGGTAGGCGTAGAGCTGGTCGGGCTGAATGGTGTGGTAGCCCGAGTCGGCGAGCATCTTAATCTGCGCCTTAAAGGCCGCAATGGGAACAATGTAGTCCTTAGCGCCTTTCGAGTCGCGGCCCGTCCAGTCGCGAATCTGGTGGTAGCACAAAATTGGCACCTGCGGCCGGGCATAAATGGCCGCGGCATCGGCTGCTTTGGCCGCTGGAATAGTGCTGGGGTCGGGGGCAGGGGTAGCGTTGGCTTCTTCGGCGGCTACGGCAGCGGCACCCGAAGTAGGCGCCGTTTCGTCGATTTTGGCCGAGTCCGCTTTGCCCATATTCTCAGCGGTAGAGGGGGTTTTGGCTTCGCCAGTGGTGGCAGTTTTAGAATCGCAAGCGGCTAGGCTAAGCGCGGCTACCAGCGTGGCCGCAAGAGGAAACAGGGTTTTCAAGGAAACGAAAAAAAAGCCGGCTGAATGCGACGGCGGGCAGAAGTTGTACTTTTGCACAAAGCAACAACCCCCACAGCGGATGAACAAACTACACGGCACAGGCGTGGCCCTCGTAACCCCATTTACCTCTACCGGCGCGGTCGATTATGCGGCCTGGCGCCGGCTGCTCGACTTCACCATGGCGGGCGGCGTGGAATACTTGGTAATTAACGGCACCACGGGCGAGTCGCCCACTGTTACGGCCACCGAAAAGGCTGAGCTGCTGCACATTGCCTGCACGCACGTAGCTGGGCGCGTGCCCCTGGTGTACGGCATTGGCGGCAACGACACGGCCGCCACCGAAGCGCTATTACACAGCACCGACCTCACCGGCATTACAGCCATTTTATCGGCTAGCCCAGCGTATAATAAGCCCAGCCAAGCTGGCTTAGTAGCGCACTACCAGCGTCTAGCCGACGCCACGCCCCTCCCCCTACTCCTCTACAACGTGCCCGGCCGCACGGGCTCCAACCTCACGGCCGCCACTACACTTACACTCGCTGAGCACCCCAACATCATCGGCATTAAGGAGGCCAGCGGCCTGATGGAGCAGTGCTTGGCCATCTTAGCGCACAAGCCCGCTGATTTTCTATTCCTGAGCGGCGACGATATGCTGACGGTGCCCCTCATCGCCTGCGGCGCGCAAGGCATTATTACGGTACTGGGCAATGCTTTCCCGCAGAAATTCAGCGACATGACGCGCGCCGCCTTGGCCGGTGATTTTGCCCGCGCCAGCCAGCTGCTTTATGGCTTCGTAGCCCTCAACCCCCTCATGTATGAGGAGAGCAACCCCGTGGGGGTGAAAGCTGCCTTGGCCTTGCAAGGCGTGTGCGAGGCCGCCGTGCGCCTCCCCCTGGTAGCAGCGAGCGAGGGATTGCAAGCGCGCATAAAGCAACTTCTATAACCCAATTTTTATGCTCATTTACATTTGAAAATCAGCAGGCTGACTGATTCCTAATTAGGGGCGGTAGCAGGCGTTTGGAGGTGCATCTAACCCTCGTAAAGCGAGAGGCCACCGCAAAGATGCGCTACCCGCCCTATAAGAAGGTTTAATAAGCGGGCAGTATGCCCCTAGTCCGCGTAGTTGTCGGGCCGCGTGCGGCCCGACAACTACGCGGCACCAAGGCTAAACCGGGGCCGTGATTTTTTCCTGCAAGTTGATAAAGCTGCCTAGGGCCTTGCCGTAGGCCAGCATAGCCAGCGCCAGGGCGGGGTAGCGCTTCTTGCGCAATTCGAAGTTATCCTGCACAAAATCAGCCCAGTTCCACTCGTTCAAATAGCTGCGGGCAATGGAAATGCAGGGCTCGTGAATTTGGGTGGTGTGCCACCACTTGGTAGGAAAGAGAATGCTTTCGCCCTCCTCTACCGTTACGCGCACGGGTTTGGCGTGGCGGAAAAGCGGGTACTTTTCGTAATCCGGATTAAAAATATCGACCTCCGAAACCTTCGCATTATCCTGCTTCGGGTACATGTAGGGCGTCTGGTCGGGCGAGTACAGGATGAAGTCTTTCGAACCGTAGAGCTGCGTAATCTGCGTGTGCAAAAACAGGGCATCGACATGCAGATACGGAAAGCACGAGCCAGCACCGCCCAAGAAAATCTCGTTCACTACCGTATTGAGCAGCATCATCTTAGACAGCAGCGGATGCTGCACGCGGTCGGGCTTGCCCAAATTAATCTGGGGCTTGAATTCCGCCATCAACTCGGGGAAAGCCTGGTCTACGTTCAGGCAAAACGGGTAGGGCACCGGCACCCCGGGGGTAGGGTTGCGGATGATGTCCACCACCTCGGCCATCGTGTAGGTTTGGCCCTTTATTTCCTTGGTGAGGTGGCCATACTTTTCTTTGAATAACTCCGGTGTGAACTTGCCCAGCGCGCTCCACTTAGCAGCGGCATCGGTGAGCACCACGGGCAAGCCGGGCTTGATGTATTCTTCAATCAGCTCTTTGCGAGAGAGATTGCTGCGCTTATCCACCGTGGTTAAGGCGGCGTAGGGAATAGGTTTAGACAGTACTTGTGCAGACATAAGGTAGTTGTTAATCAGAATATTATGTTCGAAGCGACGATTTGCGCGCGGCTTTCGCGGCTAAATTTACGCCGTTTTTAGCCAGGTAAATAGCTAGCAGTCATTTTTTTAAAGCCCGGCCCCAGCTTAGGTTTACCAGCCACTCGCCAGCACGTCGGCGATGTGCATCGTTTTGATAGCCAGCTTTTCGCGGCGGATGTACGCCTCTAGGTGCATGAGGCAGCTCACATCGGTGCTCACGATGTAGTCGGCGCCGGTGGCCAGCGCGTGCTCAACTTTTTGCTGCGCCATGGCCACCGAAATGGCCTCGAATTTCACAGCAAACGTGCCGCCGAAGCCGCAGCAGGTAGTGGTTTCGGCCATTTCGAGGCGGCTCAGGCCGGCCACCCCGTCGAGCAGGCGGCGCGGCGCCTCGCGGATGCCGCACTCGCGCAGGGCCGAGCACGAGTCGTGGTAGGTATAGCTGCCAGCCAGCGCCGCGCCAGGTATAACACTGACGTTCAACACATCGGCCAAGAACTCAGTTAGCTCGTAGGTGCGGCGCTGCACGCCCTGGCAGTGCGGCAGCTCGGGCGAGCCAGCAAACAGGTGCGCGTAGCTGTTGCGCACCATACCCACGCACGAGGCCGACGGACTCACCACGTAGCGTGCCTCGGCCGTGGCGGGGGGGGTAGGAAAATCGGCCAGAAACTTGGTGGCGATGTCGCGGCTTTCGCGCTTGTAGCCCGCGTTGTAGGCGGGCTGGCCGCAGCAGGTTTGCGCCGGGTTGTAGTGCACTTGGCAGCCCAGCTTTTCCAGCACTTTCACCATGTTGAGGGCAGTATGCGGGTAGAGCTGGTCAACAAAGCAGGGAATAAAAATGTCGACTTGAGGAACAACGGGCATTAGCTAGGGTAGGTTAACGCGTACTAAGCGGCGGAAGAATATTTAATGATGAGCCGTAAAAAGTTGTGCAGCTGCTAGTTGGGCGCCCGCAAATTTCACTTGCGCTATTCCCAGCTCTTCGCCCTGGCCGGCTAGAAACGCCACCAAGTTCTCGGTGGCCATGTTGCCGGTAAGCACGTCGGTGGCCATGGGGCAGCCGCCGATGCCACCCAGCGCCCCGTCGAAGCGGCGGCAGCCGGCCTGGTAGGCAGCCTGTACTTTCTCGAGCCAAGTAAGGGGGGTAGTGTGCAGGTGCGCTCCAAACGCCACGTGGGGAAAGGCCGGAATCAACTCCGTAAACAAGGACGTGATAAGGGCGGGCGTGCTGACCCCAATGGTGTCGGAGAGGGCCACGATGCGCACGTCGAGCGCAGCCAGCTGGGCCGTAAAGTCGGCCACGATGGCGGGGCTGTAGGGGTCGCCGTAGGGGTTGCCGAAGCCCATGGACAGGTACACGACCAGCGTTTTGCCGCGGCGCTCGCACAGCTCGTGCATGGCGGCCACGTCGGCTAGGGCCTGGGCGATAGTTTGGTTGGTATTGCGGCGCTGGAAAGTTTCGCTTACCGAAAGCGGGAAGCCCAAGTAGCTGATTTCGGGGTGGCTGGCGGCCTGCTCGGCCCCGCGCAGGTTGGCCACGATGGCCAGCAGCCGGGTGCGCGTTTGGCTCAGGTCGAGGCCGGCGAGCACCTCGGCCGTATCGCGCAGCTGCGGAATAGCCTTGGGCGACACAAAGGAGCCGAAATCGAGCACATCGAAGCCCACCGTTAGTAGCTGCTGGAGGTAAGCCGTTTTGACGGGGGTAGGGATGAAGTCGGCGAGGCCTTGCATGGCGTCGCGGGGGCACTCGGTAAGGATAACGGGCGGGGTGGGCATGGATGGGTAGGCCGGTAAGGGGCCTCAAAAGTACGGCGCCTACCCCACCGAACTTGCCCGAGCTGGCGGGTGTTTGCGTTGGTATGCAGTTTACGTTTTTGCCCGCTGGCCGGGCCGGTTGCCGCACCGGAAGCGGTATTTTACTGGTGCTTATCGCGCTGCTGGGCAGTTGCAGCAAGCCTCAGACGCTGGCGGCCTTATTCCAAAAAACCACGCCGCACGATGATTATGCCCGCGCCCTCGACCGGGCCGGCCTGCGCGAGGCCGCTCTGGGCCGGCAGTGGCAGCAAGCGGCCGCCCAGGCCTTGCGCGATTCACTGGCCGTGACCTTGCCTACCCAGGAAACCGGGTATTTTCGGCCCGAGCAGCCCGCCGCGGCTAGCTACCGCTACGCCGTGCAGGCTGGCGAGCAACTGCACGTGCGCCTTACTCTGGCGCCGGGGCCAGTGGTCGCACCGCGCGTATTCATCGACGCGTTTGCCCTAGAGCCTGGCCGCGCGCCCGAGCTACTAAAATGGGCTAGTGCCGATACCAGCACCGCTGGCACCCTCGACTTGCGCTACCGCGCCGAAGCCAACGGCCAGCACCTGCTGCGGGTGCAGGCCGAGCTGCTAGCCGCGGGCCGCTACACGCTGCGCCTGTGGCGCGAGCCGGGCCTGAGCACCTTTCCAGTCCAGGGGCGTACCGACCGGGCCGTGGGCAGCGTGTGGGGCGATGCGCGCGACCGGGGCGCCCGCCGCCACGAGGGCATTGATATTTTTGCCCCGCGCGGTACGCCCGCCGTGGCTGCTGGGCCGGGCGTCATCACCCGCGTGCAAGAAACGCCCATTGGCGGACGTGTGGTGTGGCTGGCCGAGGCGGGCACCGGCCGCCACCTCTACTATGCCCACCTGGATAAACAATTGGTGCAGGCTGGCCAAACTGTGCAAGCCGGCGATACGCTGGGCCTAATTGGCAACACGGGCAACGCCCGCACCACGGTGCCGCACCTGCACTTCGGCATCTACGGCGGGGGGCGCGGGGCCGTGAACCCGCTGCCCTTTGTGCGCCACGCCGATGCAGTGCCCGCTACCCCCCTACCCGGCCCCGACCGCCGGGGCGAGTGGGTGCGCCCGGCACGGGCAACTGCGGGGTTGGCGGCCACTACCCCCCTATTGATCCTTGGCCAACAGCCTAATTTCTTGCGCATTGAAACGCCCGATGGCCAGCGGCACTACTTGGCTACCCGCGCCGTAGTAGCGGCCAAGCCGTTGCGCCGCCTCGCCCTGCCTGCTGCCCACGAGATTCAAACGCAACCTACCGCCAGCGCGCCCGCCGTAGCCGCCTGGCCGGCGCGCACCCCGGTAGCTGTGCTGGGCGAAGCCGCGGGCTACGCGTTGCTGCGCGGCCCCGCTGGGCAGCAGGGCTGGGCAATTCTTTAATTAGGGTGTGTGGCCAGGCGATAGCCTATTATGCTTCGTTGCAGGTTAAATAATAGCCTCTCTAAAGCAGTTGCTTACTGCTTCTATTCCTCTATTTAGTCTTAGTCAGCTACTAGATTAGTAGGGGCCCGGTCAAAATATTTGGCCACAATACGGCCTGTGCTGCGGTCTACCTCGGCCATGCCGCGTCGGCCCAGCTTGACGAAAATAATGTTGGAGGCTAGCACCAGGGAAGCGATGTGCGCGGCCGGAATTTCAGCCCTGAATGGAGTCACCACGTCGACCAGCCACAATCTCCTACCTGCTTGGTAAGCTGACAATTGCCGACCATTGGCACTCACCCAGTAGACCGTCTTATTAGTTGCCCGCACGCCGCGCAATTGGGCCGAAAGGACATGGATTCCATGATAGCGACCACTGAAATTATCCAGCTCTTGGTCTGGTTCAGTGCGCGTCGTATCGGCAAGGGCCGGCCGGGTTTGGGCCGGCGCAAAAACCGGCAGCTCTAGCGCAGCCAGGAACAGCAGGCGAAAAGAAAACGGCATGAGAGTGCTAAGCAAGCGGTTGTGTACTGCCGCCCCTCACCTAGATGCCAAAGTGAGGACTTTTTACCACGCACTTGCTACCCCTTAGCAGCCTCACTAGCTAGCGCATCCCGTTGAGCGCTGTTATTAGATGCACTAGGGCGAGAAAGGAAGTAGCTATTTTCTCGTCCCTCTAAAGCAAGGGCAACCTAAGCGGGGGGTAGCGGTTGCCACCCCCCGCTTAGGTTGCCCTTGACTTTTATTCGTTTAGTAAGATGGCGCGGCGGAGCTGGCGCGAATAGGCGAGACGGCTGGTGCCGCTAGCGCTGGGGTAATTGAAGCCCACGGCGCGCGGGTCGTTGCGCAGGCTGGCCCAAGTTTGCGTATCAAGCTCGGCGGGCTGGGTAGCCGAGGTAGGTACGGCCGGCTGCACGAAGTGGTCGGGCTTAAAAAACGCGTTCATGCCGCGCAGGATGCTGATTTCCTTGTCGCGGGTCGAGGCCGATTGGTTGTCGCGCAGCGTGGGGTCGTCGAGCAGCAAGCGGGCGGGTAGCACCTCGTGGCGCAGGGTATCGCCTTGGCTGCTAATCACAAACAAGTGCAGCTGGCTGGTAAGAATGCGCGGCCCCCGCATTTGCAGCACAAACGTATCGGGGCTTTTGGGGTCTGAAAAAGCGTGGGTAGCCCGCACGGTATTGAGCACCGTGGCGCCGCCTACGCGCTGCCCACGGCCGGAAGGCGGCGTAAAGTCGCCGCGCGGCTCCTTGCTGGAAGTAGCCGCTTCGCGCTCGGTATTGACGCAGGCGGCCAGCCCTAGCTGCGCCAAAATGGTGAGGGTAGTAAGGGTGCGAAAAGACAGTTTCATATAAAGAGGAAAGGCGGCAGCGCTACTAATTGGCAAGATAGAACCGGCCCCGGGGCTATGTACGCAGGGCCTGCCAGTCGAGGTTTAAAACCACCCGATTTCGAGGCCCAGCACCCAGCGCGGCGGCTCGGGCAGGGCCGCGGGGCCGGCCGGCCGCAGCGCATCGCTGAGGCGGTAGCGGCCCACCAGCGCCAGGGCATTGCTGCCCACGCGGGCGCCTACCCCCCCCTGCCAGCGCGCCAGGTAGCGGGGCTCATGGTCAATTACTTCGAGCCGCCCCCCGTTGGGCGAGGGGTCGTCGGTGGCGTGAATGGCGGCTAGCGCACGACCCCCGTAGGCTAGCAAATCGACGTAGCGGCCCACCACGTTGCCGCGGCGGCCGGGGTTGAAGCGTAGGCTGGCTTCGCCTTGCAGCTGGTGGTAGCTCAGCGTTTCGGTATCGTGGGGCAGGGCGAAGGGCGCGGGGCGGGCGTCGCCCGTGGCCAGCGTGTAGCGCAGGTAGGCGTAGCGCAGGTCGGCATTGAGGGCAAGGGCGGGCCCGAGGCGACGCTTGAGCCGCCCGCCTAGCTGCAACTCCGACGAGCTAAAACCGTGCTTTATGCCCAGGCCATCGGCACCCAGCGCCAGCGCGTTGCCGGCGTAGAAGTGCCCGAAATAGCGCCGGTTAGGGCCCGTACGGGCGGGCACGGTGTCGTTGGCAACATCGGTTTGCAGCAATACTTGCTGGGCCCGGGCGGCCGGTGCTAGGGCGGCCAGTAGGGCTAGTGCCCCCAGCAGGCGGCCCGCAGTGGCAGCCCAGCGGCGCCAAGCGCGGCGGGGCGCCGCGCGCTTGGCTAGCAAACTGGCCTCCGAAATCATCGCGAAGACATCCGCGCTACGGTGGTTCATGGGTCGAAAGAATTCCGTTGTATTACTCCACATACTGCCCCGTATAACCTTGGTAGTAAACGCGTAATACATTGCCGCCGCGGGCGAGGCGGCGCGGCACCTGCACTACTAGCCGCTGCGTGGCGGCGCGCACTTCGTAGCGGCTGAGCACGCCGCGACTATTGGCCAGGTGCCAGTAGAGGCGAGCGGGATAGGCCGGGTACGGTGGCAGGGCGGGGCCAGCCTCGGCGGGCGCGGCCTGCTCTTTGCCCACGGGCGCCACGTTGGCAGTGGTGGGAGTAGGCGTGCCGGGTGGGCGGGCGGGGGTAGCCTCGGCCAGCCAACTAGTGCCGCTGGGGCCCGCCTCGTCGGGCTCGGTGAGCAGCGGCAGCGGCTGGGCGGCGGGCACCGTGGCCGTGGGCCGCAGCACCACGGCTACCAGCGAATCGTGCACCACAAAATCGAAAGTGGGCACGGCAGGCGCCCCTACCCCTCCTTTTTGGCGGGCCAACAGGCGGGTTGCTTCGGGCCGCCCGTAGCCGTGGGCATAGTCGTAGTACGGGTACAGCTCGCCCGCCTCGCGCACCTGCCGAAACAGCGCCATGGCCGTTAGTTTGTCGCCCCCGGCTTGCTTGGCACAGGCGGCCAGGCCCGCCACCAGCGGCGCGGCAAAGGAGGTGCCTTCGAGCCGGTCATACCCACCCGTGGAATTGGTTGTCAGCACGATACCGAAGGCCGACACGTCGGGCTTGAGGCGGCGGTCGGCGCTGGGGCCCACCGAGCTGAAGTCCAAATGCAGCCCAGTGGCGGGGTCGAGGCCACCCACGGCCAGCACCGAGTCGGCATCGGCGGGCGTGCCAATGCGGCGCCAGTCGTCGTCGCCGTCGTTGCCGGCGGCACTCACCACCAGTATCCCCTTGCGGGCCGCCAGCGTGGCCGCCCGCCCAATGAGCGAGCGGCGGCCATTCATCTGCTCCGGAAAGTAGCGCTGCTCGGTATAAGCTAAGGACGAGCTAATGATGTCGGCACCCTGGCGGTCGGCCCACTCGGCGGCGGCCAGCCAAGCCTCTTCTTCGGCGTAGCGCTCGCTGGCCAGCCCCTCGGTGCGGGCCAGCAGGTAGGTAGCCTCGGGCGCCAGGCCGAGGGTAGGGCCGGCGTGCAGGCTATCGGCGCCGGGTAGGCGGCCGGCTAAGCAGCCCAATACCTCGGTGCCGTGCGCACCCCCACCAAATACATAGGGCCGGTTTTTTAGAAAATCATACGTGGCCGCGATGCGCCCCTCGCGCCGCAGCGCCCGAAAAGCCGGGTGCCGGTCGGCTCCGCGAAAGCCCACGTCGAACACCGCAATGCGCACGCCGCGCCCCGTGAGGCGCGCCTGGTTGAGCGCCGCGCGGCCGAGGACGGCCGTTTGCTGGCGGGCCAGCAGGTAGTCGTTGGGAGTAATGCCGCGCGCAGCGGGCGCATTAGGGCTACTTGCTTCTTGCCCAACGCGATGCGCGGCCGGCAGCAGGCGCCCAGCCACGGGCCAGGGCAACACTTGCGCCACGCCCGGCAGCTGGCCAACGGCCGCCGCCTGGGCAGGCGTAGCACGGCAGGCCACGGCATTAAACCAGCGGCTGACCACGGTGAGCGTATCGACGTGGGCACGCACGGCGGCCACGTAGTCGGGGCGCACGGGGTAGTCGGTGGCGTCGGCGGGGGGTAGGCCCTGGTGGCGGCGGCGCGCCTGCGCGGCGGGGCTAAAATAGGCTTCCGGCCGAAACGTAACGCCTTGCTTATCAGCAAACCGCACCCAGTAGCGCAGGGTTGGGCCGGGGTGTGGGAACTGCGCCCAGCCCCGGCTACTCACGGCCAGCAGCCCAATTATTATCTTAAAAAAAACACTTGTTCGCATAACTACATACCGTGGAACCACCCCGCCGCCCGGGGGGCCGCCGGGCAAAAGTACCCGCCACCGTGCTACTACCCGTAAGCAGGCGGATAAGTAACCTCCGTGAAAACTTATGCGTTTAGCCCTTGCGGGTTATTGGCCCGGCAATAATTTCTTGTTAGTTCTTGATTTTCTAGCCTTTCGTATGTATTTCACTTCCAAAACCCTGGCTTCCTTTACGCCGGTTCTGCTTGGGGCCGTGCTACTGACTTTGCCCAGTTGCAACCAGAAGGAGATTGCCGCTTTGCAACAGCAAAACAGCGAACTCACGAAGTCGCGCGACCAGTTGCAGGCCGAGCGGGCCGCGTTGCAGCTGGAAAAGGAACGCACCGAAACCAGTCTCAACGCCAATTTGCTAAATAAATCCAGCCAACTCAACCAACTTAACCAGACGCTGGGCACTACCGAGCAGGACCTAGCCGGCAAAAACGCCCGCGTGGCCGAGATGCAACGCATTCTGGATGAGAAGGATGCCGCCACTAAAGCCCTGCGCCAAAAGGTGTCGGATGCGTTGCTGGGCTTCAACTCCAACGACTTGCAGGTGAATGTAAAGAACGGCAAGGTCTACGTATCGCTGTCCGAGCAACTGCTGTTCAAGTCGGGTTCGACCAAAGTAGACCCGGCCGGCCAGGATGCCCTTATCAAACTGGCTAACGCCTTGACTGGCAACAAGGACATCAACATTCTGGTAGAGGGCCACACCGACAACGTACCCATTAAGGGGGTAGTGAATGGCGCCAAAGACAACTGGGATTTGAGCGTGTTGCGCGCCACCGAAATCACGCGCCTGCTCACGTCGGCCGGCATCGACCCCACGCAAATAACGCCGTCGGGCCGGGGCCAATACCTGCCCGTAGTCGCCAACGACTCGCCCCAAAATAAAGCCATGAACCGCCGCACCGACATCATCCTGACGCCGAAGCTCGACGAGCTGTTTTCTATTTTAAACCAGAATTGAGGTATCCCTACCCCTACCAAAAAGCCCGACCGTTGCTGGTCGGGCTTTTTTTGGATGACTGAGGGAGACTACGCCCGGAACTACAGACCATATTTGCTTAGCAAATAAATGAGCGAGGCCATGCTGGCGCCGCCTAGCTCTAGCTCGCGCTTGTTCACTTGCTCGAAGGTGTCGAGGGCCGAGTGGTGCAAGTCGAAATAGCGCTGCGAATCGCAATCGTAGCCGAATAGGGCCACCGGCTTCACGGTAGCGGCCAGCGGCTCGATGTCGGTGCCGGCGTGGCCGGCCGTGAGCTGGCCCGCCAGGTAAGGCGCCAGCAGCGGGCGCCAGGCCGCCACCTTCTGGAACACGGCGGGGGTAGTCTCGACGTTGAAGCCGCGCGGCGTGAAGCCTCCACCGTCGCTTTCGATGGCGGCGAGGTGGGTTTCGTGGTTTTGCTGGGCCAGCTCGGCATACTTGGTGCCGCCGCGGGTGCCATTTTCCTCGTTCATAAAGAGCACGGCGCGCACGGTGCGCTCGGGGCGCAGGCCGGCGGCCTTAAGCAGACGCAGCGCCTCGATGCTTTGCACTACGCCGGTGCCGTCGTCGTGCGCACCCTGGGCCAGGTCCCACGAGTCGAGGTGGCCGCCCACGGTGATGACCTGCTCGGGGTATTTCGCGCCGCGGACCTCCCCCACTACGTTGTAGCTTTTCTCATCGGGCAGCAGTAAGCAACTCATTTCCAGCTCAAATTCGAGCTTGGGGTCGGCGGCCAGCAGCTGGCTAAGCTGGTCGGCGGCCATGGTGCTGAGCGCCGCGCCGGGCACTTTGGCAGGCGTGTCGCCGTAGTTGGTAGCACCGGTGTGGGGGTTATTGTCGTGGGCGGCGGTGAGCGAGCGCACCAGTGCCCCCACTGCGCCGCGCCGGCCGGCCTCGGCGGGGCCACTGCGGCGCTGGTCGCCGGCGCCGCCGTAGGCCTGGCCAGGCTCCACAAGGCGGTCGTCGAAGGGCCGGTTGAAGAAGATAAACTTGCCCTTCACGGCCGCGTCGGGCAGGGCCTTGAACTCGGCCAGGCTCTTGACCTCGACCACGCCGGCGCGCAGGGGCTTGTTGCCGGGCGTGGCCACCGAGCCGCCCAGCGCGCACACGGCCACCGCGATGCTTTTGCCCTTATTGCCAATGATTTGTCCTCTCTCCTTGGCCCCGCGTACCCAGTGCGGCACCTGGCATTCTTGCAAGTATACTTTATCGAAGCAATTGGCTTTTTCCATTGTCAGCTTGCCCCACTCCACGGCGAGCGCCGCTTGGGGCGAGCCCGCCAGGCGCCCGCCAATGCGCTGGCACAGGTAGCGCAGGTTGTCGTAGCTCTGGCCGCGCAGCAGGGCCTCATCGTAGATGCGGCGGATATTGAGCGAGTCGGCCTTGGCGGGGGGGGTAGGCGCTTGGGCCCGGGCGGGGGCAGCACTGCCAGCCAGTAAGCCAGCCAGCAACAAAGAGTAAATACGGCGCATGAAAGAAGAAATGGGCTAAAAAATCACGTTATCGGCCAAAAGTACCAGCTTAGCGCGATTTGCGCAGCTGCCACAGGCCGCGCTCGCGCAGCATGCGCGCCACGGGCGAGTCGGGGCGCAACAGGGGTAGCAGTTCACGCCAGGGCACTACCAAGGTTACCGGGGGGTGCACGTAGGGCAGTATCTCGTAGGTAGTATAAGTAAATCCCAAGCCTTCGTCTGCGATGCCCAGCCCTTGCCGAGGCAGGGGGGCGAGCGTCGAATCGGTGACGAAATGATTTAATAATTCGTCGTACATCACCTCCTCGTCCTGCGCTAAGTGCTGCGTAATCAGCCGGCTCAGGATGCTGTCGGTACCGGGCCGGATGAGGGCCGCGATGGCCAGGGGCCGGCCCGTGCGCAAGTCATACGTGGTGGTGCCCGCACCGTGCGCCGGGTGCACAGCCCCCTCATAGTCTTCGTTATCGAAGCTCGCCACGGACAGAAGCCCGTGTTCGTTGTACGAAACCGCCAGTTGGTGTTCTAATTGGGTGCAGCCGGTCACTTCCACTTCCTCGCGCATCTGCTGTTGGCGGCGGGCGGGCACGGGGCACTGCAAGGTCCGCAAGGCGGGGCGCAGTGTATCGGGGCCCAGCAGGTGCACGAAAAACCGGTTGCAGCTGCTGGTGCGGCCTTTGGTGCGGGCGCGGTAGGCGGCTTTGCTTTCGCCTGCTTCGCGCTCGGGCTGGCAGGGCACTTCAACGCCCTCTTGCAGCAGTTCGTACTGCACAACGGCCACGTGGCCCTGCCCGTCGGTGTAGTCCTCGTGCAGGCTGAACGGCAGTTGCTGGCCGGCGGGGCTGGTCCAGGTGCCAGTGAGCAGGGGGCCGACGGGCTGGCTAGCCTGCCAGCGCCCGGTAGGCTGGCCGGGGTGCGCCGCATCGGCTTCGGCCAGCAGCACGGGCTGCTGCGGGTGGTAGGGGCGGGCGCCGTGCAGCAGCAGTTGGCCAGCCGGGTGCCGGTCGTAGAAATAGCGGCCTTCGCACACGGTGGCCGAATCGCGCGAGTCCTCCCTTGGCCCAATAGTTAGCTCCACCGTCACGGGCTGGCCGCCCACAGTGCCCCGAAAGCGCCGATAGCCGGTGAAGGGTAGCCCCACTGCTCGCTCAACCGCATGGGAATCTTTGGCCATAACCGGCGCGCGCCCGGCAACGGGCGTTGCAACTGCGGTTGCTTGGTCAGGAGCCGCGTGGCAGCCAACCAGCAGGGCCAGCGCACCACCTACGATAATATAGCCGAGGTTTTTCACGCCCCGAAACTACAGCCTACCCCCTACTTTGCGCCGTAGCAGCTCACCGTAAGCCGGGCGGGCTGGCCAGGGCGCAGTTCTACTTTAAAAAGAAAGTCGTACTCCTCCTCTTTAATTTCGGCGGGCAGCGGCGCCACGCCCAAAGCCGCGAGCAGGGGTAGCAAGGTATTGGAGTGGCCCACCACGACCACCGTTTTGCCCGCGTACTCTTGGCCGATGCGGGTGGCGAGCGCGGCGGGGTCTTTGGCACTGTACACCAAGGGGGTAAGGGCAGTGGCCTGGGCCAGCGGCGCCAGCGTAGTGCGGGTGCGGCGGGTGTCGGTGGTAAAGAGGGCCGCCGGGTGGCGGCGCGCCAGGCGTTGGCCCAGCAGCTGCGCGCGGGCTTCGCCGGCGGGCGTCAGGGGCGGATCGGCGAGGCCGGGCGTCAGGTCTTTTTCGCCGTGGCGCACGAGGTAGATGGTGGTGGCCGGCGGCCGGGCAGCCAGGGCCAGGCTGCCCAGCAGGGGTAGGAGCAGCAAGCTCAGCAGCCCGCGCAGTAGCATCATTCGCATGGAGGTAGCACCGGCGCTTGTAGATGAGCCGCCCGCGGCGGCAAACATAAACCCAAAAAGCAGGGCTGCCCTAGGGGCAACCCTGCTGTAGTAGCTCGCCGGGGGCCAATGCGCCGGCTAGCGCTTGCTAAACGAGCGGCTTAGCGGCTCCTGCTGCGGCGTCACGAGCCGCAGCGTGTACATGCCCGCCCGCAGGCTCGATACGTCGAGGCCGTTGCTGCCCACGGTGCCCTGGCTTTGCAAGCGGCCGATGGCGTCCAGAATCTGGTATTGGCTGCCTACCAGCGCCGCGCCGGTTTGCAGGCGCTCGCCAGGCGCTACGGGGTTCGGAAATACGTTAGCTTCGGGCTGGGCCGCCGCGCTGGTGGCCGCCAGGGCTTCGCGAGCGCCGCTTACCTTGCTGATACGCACCCAGTTAATATTCCAGCCGCCGGTTTGGGCATACACGCCGAAATTGTAGGTACCCGCGTTCACCGTCACGGTTTTCGATACGGTGGTCCAGGTCTGCCAGCCGCCGGTGGCGGGGATGGTCGTGCTACCGAGTTGCACCGAGCCCGCGTTCAAATCCGACGATACGGTGCCGCCGCTGGGGCTGGCTACCCTATACTCGAGGGTGTAAGTGCCGGAGGTGGGGAAGTTGATGTTGTTGAATACCAGGTAGTCGCCAGCGTCAACGTAGCCCATGTCTTGGCCGCCGCCGGTGTCGCTGGTCGTTTCGGCCGTCATGCCGCTGTTCACGTTGGCCGCTTCGGCTTGCAGCGTAATGGAGCTGGCCGCAGGGGCGCTCGTCAGCTGCGACACCCGCACATAATCGACGTACATGGTGGCGGGCAGCTTGCTTTCGTCGATGGTCTGGCCGGGGAGGTTGCCGCCCACGGCTAGGTTCAGTAGGATAAAGAACGGGCTCTGAAACTCCTCGGTGCTACCCGTGCCGTTGGTAATGTCCATGACGTTGTACTGCGCGCCATCCACAAACCATTTGATGAAGGTAGGCGTCCATTCGATGCTGTACACGTGCCAATCGCCGGCCGTCGTGGTGGTGGTTTTGCCGTATTGCGCGTGGCCATTACTGTCCCAGTGCGCCGTGCCGAAGATGGTGTTATCGGCGTTTACGTGTTCCATAATATCAATTTCACCGCACCGGGGCCAGGCCACCGAATTGATGTTACTACCCAGCATCCAGAACCCCGGCCACAGGCCCTGGCCCAGCGGCAGCTTAATGCGGGCCTCCATTCGCCCATATTTAAAGTCCTTCAGCCCCTGGGTTTTCATGCGGGCCGAGGTGTAGGCAAAGCCCCCGACGCTTTGCTTCTTGGCCGTAATCTGGAGGGCGCCGTTGGCTACCGTGGCATTGGCCGCCTGGTAATACTGTTTTTCGTTGTTGCCCCAGCCGCTGTTGTTGCCGGTCTCAAACTGCCAGCTCGAGCTGATGCCATTGGTAAACTCATCGGCCCATACCTGCTGGTAAGTTTGGGCCTGGGTAGTGCGGGGGGTGCCGAGCAGCAACAGCCCCGCCGCTCCCAACAGGGAGGTAAGCGTACGTCTCATAATAAAAATGGAAAAAGATGGGTGGGAATAGAATAGTCCCCGCCGGGCTGGCCCGCGAAGGCCCGCCGCACTGGGTGACACCCTCAAATATCCAATTATTGTGGTAATCGCCAAGCAACCGCCAAGCGCTTTCTAAGCCCGCCAGGAAAGCTTATTAGCGGGTTTATACACTTACTGCACACGCCGCAGCACGTGGTTTGGCACAGGACGGGGCCAAACCACGCGCTGCGCTTTGCCCCTACCCCTTCCTAAAAAACAATGCAAAAAAGTGGGTACGCCAGCTATATTTTTTTGCTGCTGGCTAGCTGCCGGCCCCGGACGCCTCATGGGCGGATAGCCTGGACAGGAATCTGACCCCGTTAAAAATTCATCTTCATCAAATCAACACCAAATCTTCATCTTCATTTAACGGCCTTGTCCCGTATGTTGTAGTGTCATTCCCTTTCACCTCCCCTACCCGACATGCACGTTCTGCTCGTTGAAGACGAAAAAAGCCTCCACCAAGAGGTGCGCCAGTTTCTGACGCAGGCCCAATACCTGGTCGATTCGGCCTACACCTACGCCGAGGCGTCGGAGAAACTGTACGTGAATTCGTACGACTTCGTGCTGCTCGACCTGGGCCTGCCCGGCGGCGACGGCTTGGAGCTGCTACGTGATGCCCGCCGCAGCGAAAAGCAGGAGGCGTCTTTTATCATCCTCACCGCGCGCGGCGCCCTCGACGACCGCATTAAGGGCCTCGACCTGGGCGCCGACGACTACCTGCCGAAGCCGTTTTCGCTGCTTGAACTCACCAGCCGGATGCAGGCCATCACGCGGCGCAAGTTTGGGCTGAAGCGGCCGGAAATCACCTTCGGCGAAGGCTTCGTGATGGACGTAACGGCCCGCACCGTGCGCCACGGCAGCACCCCCGAGGTGCCCGGCCCGGAGGTGCCACTTACCAAAAAAGAGTTTGATTTGCTGCACTACCTGCTGCTGCACCGCGGCCGGGTGCTCACGCGTTTGCAGCTCGGCGAGCACTTGTGGGGCAACGTGCTGGAAGACGATTCAGACTCGAACTACATCGACGTGCACATCAAAAACGTGCGCAAGAAGCTGGCCCAGTTCGGCTCGGCCGACTTTATCGAGACGGTGCGCGGCATCGGCTACCGGGCGGTGTAGCGCCGAGCGTCTTGCTTAGTAATTAAGAGAACGTCCTGCTAAGCTTGCCGAAGCATCTCTACCACCTCGTTGAATGAAGCGGTAGAGATGCTTCGGCAAGCTCAGCAGGACGTTCTTTCTTTGTGCCTGCATTGGTGCCGGCTACGCTTACCCTGCTTTCAGCCTGCGGTTTATTAGTATGAGATTAGAAACCAAACTTGGCCTTTTCAACGGCCTGTCGAAGCTGCTGCTGGTGCTGCTGGGGGCGCTGCTCATTCCGCCCATTGTGCAACGCGTAGCGGTGGGCCACACCGACCAGCGCCTGCGCGATAAGAAGGAAGAGCTGCTGCACCTCATCAACCGCGACGGGCTGGCCGCCTTTTTGCGCGCCGAGAAGAGCGAGAGCTACGCCGATTATAATATTCTCAAGCAGGAGTACATCACCATTACGCCGCTGCCCGAACACGCGGCCGGCGCAGCGGGCGCAGACCGGGTAGGGCAGCCCACCGAGCGCATTTTTGAGGAACGCCGGCAGGTGGACAAGGAGGTGGAAGACTTCCGCATTCTGAGCTACGTGGCGCCGTTGGCCCCTACCCCCGCGGCGGCGGGTGGGGTGGCTGCCCGCCGCTACCGGCTCGAAATTGGCTCGTCGCTGGCCACCGTCGAGCTGCTCACCGATACACTGCGGCGGCTGGCGCTGTGGGTGCTGGTGGCGGGCGCGCTCATCACGGTGTTTACCGATGCGGCTTTTGCCCATTACCTGCTGCGGCCGCTGCGCGAATTAATTTCGCGCAAGCTGCGTGGCATCCGGCAGCCGGGCGAGTTTTCGTTTGCGCGGCTCGATACGGATACGACCGATTTCCGGCGGCTCGACGATTCGCTTTCGGCCCTAATGCGGCAGCTGCAAACCTCGTTTGAGAAGGAGCGCGAGTTTATGAGCAACGTGAGCCACGAGTTGCTCACGCCCACCAGCATCCTGCAATCGCGCTTCGAAAACATGCTGCAAGACCCTACCCTGCCCGAGCCCCACGCCCAGCAGATAGTGGAAAGCCAGCGCACCCTCTACCGCCTGCGCAACACGGTGCGCACGCTGCTGCTCATCGCCAACATCGAAAACGAGCAGTACCTGCGCGACGCCAGCGTGAGCCTCACCCAAACCGTGCACGACGTAGCCGAGGAGCTCGACGACCGCCGCCAGCAGCGCGAAATCGACCTGCACGTCGACCTCAGCCCCGACTACTCGGTGCCCCGCGCCAACGCCACGCTGCTGCATACGCTGCTGCGCAACTTGCTTTCCAACGCCATCAAGTACAACCACGAAAACGGGCAAATCCGGGTGCTGGGCCGCCCTACCCCCACTGGCGGCTACGAGCTGCGCGTGGAAGACCAGGGGCCGGGCATTGCGGCCGAAAACCTGCCGCTACTCTTCGACCGCTTCCGGCGCTTCCACGCCACTGGCCCCAAGGCCCCGGAGGGCTACGGCCTGGGCCTACCCATCGCCCAAACCATTGCCACCTTTCACAAAGCCACGTTGCGAGCCGAGTCGGTAGTGGGTCAGGGAACGGCGTTTGTGCTAGATTTTGAGGCTGCTGGCTAGCGCTTTAACGACACACCCGCCCACAACGGGGCATACGCGCCCTTCCGTACTGCCATCGGGCCAGGCGCCGCTGACGGCAGGAGCTTAATCGGCTATATCCCGGTAAAATACTTCGGTACTATCACGGGAAGCCCAAAAGGTCTGAATATTCCGGCTGTTTTCGGTTGCATATTCATAAACCACAATGGTATCGCCCATTGCTTGAGGGCGAAACCACTTCATATTTTCAGCCCCCGGAATACTTTCCGACCATTGCGCAGTCGGTTCTTTTCCTCCTTCAAACTGGTGCCGCGCCAAAAGCCGCTTGAACTCGCCGGGGCACGTGTGGAAGTGCAGCCAAATGGCCGTATCAATTCTCGGCACTACTTGGTCTTGCGACTCAACAACCTGCGTGCAAGCGGCTGGCCCTTGGCCAAAAAGCGCCTCGTAAATTTCGCTTCCAGTTCTTGGCCTCCAGGTAGTAGCTATCTTGTTTTTAGCTTTATACAACAAAACGTAGCTCGCGCGGCCGGCCAAGCCGCTACCAGCGATAAATAAGAAGGCCGCCAAGAACAGTAGCCGCCTGTTTTTCTTTCGTACGCCGCTTGCTGCAACGCTTACAACTAGTAAGAAGCTGCTACCCGCAGCAAGCACTAGTAGAAATAGCTCTTTCACCGAATAAGGGGGAAATAAGTAGTACTTGCGTGTTTTCTCCTTTACCCTAGCACTGCCCGCACCTGCGCTACGCGCTCTTCCACGCTGCCATCGAGCAGGGTGTAGGGAATGCCCAGCATATCGCATTGCATGAGAATGGCGCCGTGCTGAAACTGGCGCAGCATCTCGGGGCCGCGCCAGCCATCGTCGGCGAAGGGCACGGTGGGCAGGCACACGAAAGTATGCGCGTAGCGCGGCCGGCACACCTGCGCCAAGCGCTGCAAGGCGACTTCGCAGCGGTGGAAATAGTAGTAGGAATACAGCGCCGTAGTGGCCGCATTGGTGTCGCAAATAAGCCAGCCGCGGGCCTGGCGCGTGGCCTCGTCTTCCAGTTCGAGCTGGCGGCGGCCGATGTAGAGCAAGTCCTCGTAGTCCAGGGCGCCGTTTTTCTGTTCGTGCAGGGTGCGGCCGTATTCGGGCACCCACACGGTGCCCAGCGCTTCGGCCAGGGCGGTAGCCAGCGTGGTTTTGCCGCTGCTTTCGGCGCCGAGCAGCACAAGCCGCGGCACGGGGGTAGGCGGCACGGCCCCGTACTGCGCCGCCACAAAGGGGTGGAGGTAGGCGGCCGGCGGGGGTATAGCCGTATCGGCAGCGGCTAGCGCGGCCCGCAGTTCGGTGCCGCTGGTGGGCACTTGCTGGCGCGCCGCATCAACGAGCACGTGGGCCGCCCCCAGGTGCTGCGCGAAGCCGGGGCCGTAGGCCTCGCTGCTGAAGACGACCTGCGGCTGGTAGCCGTGCCGGGCCAGCCACTGGTGCACAAACTCGCGGTGCACCTCATCGGCAGCGGCATCGGGCGGAATTCCATCAGCCGCTGTGAGGGCGACAATGCGCAGCGGCGTGGCCCCGCTGCGCGGGCCCTGGGCGAAGTCGTCGCCGCGGTACAGCTCGCGCAGCCAGGCGGCGCGCTCGGGGGCGGGGTGGGCGGGGTCGTCGGGCTGGGCGTATACGAGCACGAGCAGTTCGGCCACTTGGGCGGCGGCCGTTTCGAGCAGCAACTGGTGGCCCCGGTGCGGCGGCCAAAACTTGCCCACCACGAGGCCAAGGGAGTAGTTCATCGGACGAAAGAGGGAAGGCACTAAAGCGAGGCCGCATCTTTGCGCCACCCCGCCGCCGCAAAGATGCGCCGGGGCGCCCTTCTGCTGGTTGCCCGGCGCTGGCCAGTTCTGCCCGCATTTTCTACACAACCCGTGAAAACCGAAAACTCCGCCGACGGCCAGGGCCTGCCCGGCTCGCCCACCCCCCTACTAGCGCTCGACCACGTAAAGGCCCGGCACCTCGACCGCGTTATCTTTTCAGACCTCAGCTTTCGCATCGCACCCGGCCAGCACTGGGCGCTGGTGGGGCCCAGCGGCGCGGGCAAAAGCGCCCTGCTGGCGGCGCTGGCCGGGCAGTTGCTCCTCACGGGCGGCCAAGCCGCCTACCCCGGCCTCGAAGCCGAGGCCCGGCGGCGGGCCGGGGCCGCCCCGCTGGCTTCGTGGCGGCAGGTGGTGAGCCTGGTGGGCGCGCGGGCGCCCTTCAAAGCGCGGCCGGGGGGTAGCGAGCTCTACTACCAGCAGCGCTACGAAGCCACCGCCGCCGAGGAAGTGCCCACCGTGCGTGAGCACCTGCGCGCCCTACCCCCGCCCGCCGCCGGCGCACCCTGGACCTACGAACGCGTGGTGGATATACTGCGCCTGGCGGCGCTACAAGACCAGCCTCTTATTCAGCTTTCCAACGGCGAAACTAAGCGCCTGCGCCTCGCTACGGCGCTGCTGCGCAACCCGGTGCTGCTGCTGCTCGACAACCCGCTGGCGGGCCTCGACGCAGCCAGCCGCGCCACCTTCGATGCGCTACTGGCCGCCGTGGCCGCCGCGGGCACCACGGTGGTGCTAGCCACGGCGCCTACCGAAATACCGGCCCTGGTAACGCACGTAGCCGAGCTGGCCGCTGGCCAAATCGCGCGCATGCTGCCGCGGGCCAACTTCCGGCCCGCCGTCGCAACCGGCCCCCTGCCCCTGCCCGCAGCGGCGGCCGTGCAGGCACTGTGGCCAGCCACGCCGGTTCCCTTCCAAAGCCTGGTAAAGCTGGAGGAAGTGAGCGTGCGCTACGGCGAGCGCACGGTGCTCAGCCGCCTTTCGTGGGAGGTAAAACCCGGTGAGCGCTGGGCCCTGCTGGGCCCCAACGGCTCGGGCAAATCGACGCTGCTGAGTTTGCTCAATGCCGACAATCCGCAGGCCTATGGGCAGCGCATCATGCTGTTTGACCGCCCGCGCGGCACCGGCGAAAGCATTTGGGACATCAAGCGCCGCATCGGCTACGTTTCGCCCGAATTGCTGCAGTATTTTCCTGGCCAGCCTACTTGCCTGCAAGTGGTAGCCTCGGGCTTTGGCGACACGCTGGGGCCCGGCCGCCCTACCCCCGCCCAACTCGACAAGGCCCGGAGCTGGCTGGCTGTGCTGCACTTGGCTACTTATGCGGCGCAGCCCCTGCGCCAGGCGCCGGCCAGCGTGCAGCGCCTGTGCCTGGTGGCCCGGGCCCTGGTCAAAAACCCGCCGCTGCTGCTGCTCGACGAGCCCGGCCAGGGCCTCGACACCGCGCAGCAAGCCTATTTTCGGGCGGTGCTAGAGGTGCTGTGCCAGGTGAGTCCGGTGGCCCTGATTTACGTTAGCCACTATGCCGCGGATATTCCGGCCAGCGTCACGCGGGTGCTACGGCTAGCGGAGGGGGTAGGAACTGTAGGACAGGTTGCTAGGGCGTAATGTCGCTTTCCCCAGCCCCCGGTTCTTCCCCGCCGGGAGAGGACAAGGCGGTGGTTTCAGCGGCAAATGCTGACGCCTGCTGCGCGGCGAAATACCGCAGGCGATAGCAGTTGATAAGGGTGGTGCCCAGCAGTTCAAGCAAGCGGTAATTGGCCACAGCGCCTACCCCCGCCCCAATGACGGGCACGAGCTGCGCCATTTTGGCCAGGTCGATGTAATCGCGGTATTCTTGCTGGAACGTGCGCCAATCAAACTCGGCGGCCTCGGCGGGTAGGGTTTGGCGGTAAGCATCCCAGTTGGCGAGGCGCTGGTAGGTTTCGTTGCGGGTGTGCTGGCTGCTGAAGGCCAGCTGAAAAACGTGCAGCAAGTAGAGCCGCTCGGAATAGTCGCGCACATCGTAGCCGTAGCACGCCGCCGCGTCGAAGAGCAGCTTGAGCTTGAGGCCCAGCAGCAGCGGAAAATCGGCCAGGCCCAGCAGGAAGCCGCCCGCACCCGTCACGGCACCCTCGGCGGTGGCCATGGTGCGATAATCGCGAATACGCGTGCGCACGGCCGCTTCGCGCTCAGCCAGCGACGCTGCCCGCACGGGCTGGCGCGTGGTGTAAGTAGCGCCCAGCAGCACGCCGCGCACCAGCTGCTTAATGGCTACCGTAATAGCTTGGTGCACCCGCTCAGGCAGCAGCCCATTGAGCCGAATTTGCACGCGCCGCGTGATTTTATCGAGCAGCGAAGGCCGCCGCTGCATCTGCCGCTGCCAAGCTTGCAGCTCGGCGTAGAGGGGCGCTTCGGCCGCCGGAAGGTTCATAAGCTATAGGTGTTGGTTCGTAAGCTTCAGGCCATAGCGCGAAGCCTACGCTTGCTGGCACGTATTCCGCCGGTCTTTTTTAGGGGGTGTAGGCAGCAGGTAAAAAGAACAGCCTGCTCATCCGGCGTCCGTTTACTTACTGTCCACACACCCTAGTTCAGAAACCTAAAATACACAGCCTTACTCCACGCGCACTTCGTCGCGGCGCAGCTCGCGGCGCACGAGGCGCACGAGCTGGTAGCGTTGGTGGGCCGCATCGTAGCGCAGGGCCACGCCGGTTCCGGTGCTGGGCCAGGCCCCGGCTGGGGTAGGGCTGCCCGCGCCCGGGCCCAAAGGCCGGCCCCGCCCATCGAAGAGCCACACTTGGCCGGGACCTAATTCGGTGAGAGCCAGCACTTGGTGGTCGGGGCCAAAATCGAACCACTGCACGGGTTTCTCGCCCGAGGTGAGGAACTGGCGGCTCAGCAGCGGCGGGGCGGGCGTGCTGGCCGTGGCCGCGTACACCGTGAGCACGCCACCGTCTTCGCGCACCGCTATGAAGGAGCCAGCCCTGCCGGGCACGCCCCGGCCGCTGGCTTCGGGCACCAACCGGAAGGTGGCCGTGCGGCTCCAGGTGGCCACCCGGCGGCGGGCCGTAATGTCGCCGCTGAGGGTAATGGTTAGCAGCTCGCCGTGCTGGTTAATGGCCCGCAAGTGGCTGCTAGCCAGCGTGGGGCCGGGCTCGGCCAGCAGCGGCCCTTCGAGGCGGGCGCCGGCGCTTACCGGGAAGCCGGGGTAGCGCCCACCTGCCTGGTCGAAGGCGTAGATGTAGCCGTTGCGCAGCGCGGCCACCACCACGTCGCGGCCGCCCACCGTCAGCAGCAGCGGCGGGCCGGCCAGCGGCGACTCAAGGTGGTGCGGCCAACCGGCGTATTGGCGGCCATTGGTGTCGAATAACAGCAGTTCATTGCCCGTAGTGGCCACTACTACCCGGGGGGCCGGGCCGGGCGTGGGCGCCGTAGCTACTGCCGCCACCGTCACGGTATCGGGTAGGTTGAGGGGAAAATTGGGAGCCTCGCGGCCATCGGCGGGGCTGAGCCAGTGCAGGCGATGGGCCGTAGCCAGCAGCAAGCGGCCCCGCACTAGGCGGGGGCAAGCGCCCACCACGGGGCCGGGCAGGCTATCGGCCCAAGGCGGGGTGGCCGCGCCGGCCGGCAGCAGGCGCAGCACGCCCAGCGAGTCGCCCACTACCACGGGGGTAGCGGCGGTGCCATCGGCGGCAGGAGTAGGGGCGAGCAGCAGCGGCTGGCCCGCCAGCGCCGAGCGGAAACGGGTGCCCGCCCCACTGCCCGCCACCGAGTCGGCGGCCAGCACCTGGCCGGGGCGGCGTAGCAATAATTGGGCAAAATACTGGCTGCCGGGGCGCAGCTCGTCGGTGGGCTGGTCGGGGGGTAAGAGCTGCCAGGCCAGCTGCGAAAAATGGCGTACCAGGCTTTCGTTGCGCAGCAGGCCGCCGCGGCGGTCTTCGGCCAGGTAGCCGAGCAGGGCATTCCAGCCCTGGCGCACATCGGCCAGCACCGTAAGGCGGGCTTGGGGCAAGGTTTGCTGGAGCAGCGCCACTTGCGCGGCCGAGCGGCTCCACACCTGGCCAGCCATTACATCGCCTAGGTAGGCGCGCAGGGCATTGCCTTCACCGAGTATTAAGTAATTGCCCACCAGCGCGGTAGCCGTAGCTGCCGCGCCGGCCTCGGGCGGACCAGCCAGCGGCCCCAGCAATTGGCCCGCCGTGAAGCCGGCTTCGTACACTTCGTAGCTCCCTACCCTGCTAAAAGCCGGCGACACCCGCTGCACCCGCCGCAGCCGGGCCAGCCAGCCCGTGGCCCGGCCCGCCGCTTGGCACCGCAGCAGCACCAGCCGGCCCGGCGCCACCCCGGGCGCGGAGGCCGCCAGGTAGGCCAGCGCCGCGCCCGGCACCAGCGCCGCCCGCAGGCTGTCGAGGGCCTGCCGGGCGGGGGCGGCCGAGTCGGCGGCCTGCGCCAGTGGCGGGGGGGTAGGCGGCGCCAGGCGGCCGGCCACGTGCAGCACCAGGGCAGTGCGCAGGCTCAGCACGTCGGCCAGGGCGCGGATGGCCTGGGCGGGCTGGCCTTGCAGCTGGCGCTGCCACGAGCTAGCGGCCGTTTCGGGGTTGGCAAAGCCGCTAAACGTGACTTGGCCAGGGCCGAATTTTACGCCGAGCAAGCCCTCGTGGGCCAGCGCCAGCACTTGGTCGAGCTGGGCGTGGGTGCCGGGCCGAAACAGCACGTCGAGCAGGCCCGGCATCCGCCGAAAATTAAGGAGCACCGTGGCATCGACGTCGCGCAGGCGCAGCAGGTCGGTTTGGCCGAAGCCGGTGCGCACGGTGGCGGCTTCGGGGTGGCGCAGGCGCTGCACTACGGCTTCGACTAAGGCGGCGTGCGTACTCAGCACCAAGTGGTTGCGGTAGTTGAGCACCGTGAGGCGGCCGCCCTGCCGGGCGCTCAGCTCTTGCAGCTCGTAGCCCTCGTAGTCGCGGGTGCTGAGGATGTAGCGCGGGTCGCGGGCCAGCGTTTCGAGCAAGCCCCGCGCCTGCCGGTACTCCCGAATGGTTTCGAGCGGAATCTGGTACAGCAAATCAACCTGCCCCGGCCCCGTGATGTGCAGCGAGGTGAGCACCAGCTTCTGGCCCAGCAGCGCCAGCAGGCCGCGCCGCCGCCGGGGCAGCAAGGAGCTGCTGGTGCTGGCCGTGGTATTGCCGCCGCTGTCGAGGCTATCGGCCAGGGCCAGGTGGCCGGCCACCTGCTGGTAGTAGCGCACGCCCGTGATATTGTCCCACACGCCGGCCTCCTGCAAATGGCGCACCAGGGCGGGGTGGTCGCGGGTGGCCAGCACCAGCACGGCATCGTCGGGCACCAGGGCGTAGGGGTCAACGGGCACGGCGGCCAGGGTGCGGCGGTAATACACGTAGGTGGCCAGCGAAAGCAGCACGAGCGCGGCTCCCAGCAGGGCCAGAAGCTTGCGGGACATGGGGCAAAAGTAGCCCCGGCCGCCTGAGCTTGCCGCGCCGGTAGTTTCTTTGGCAAAAAACCTCCTCTTATGGCCGATTCCCTACCCCCTCCTCCTACCGACACCCAGCCGCATTTTAGGCGCGCCCTCACCCTGTTCGACGCCGTAATGCTCGTGACGGGCAGCATGATTGGTTCGGGCATCTTCTTGGTTTCGGCCGACATCAGCCGGCAGGTGGGCTCGGCGGGCTGGCTGCTGGTGGTGTGGCTGCTCACGGGCCTCATCACCATGGCCGGCGCCATCAGCTACGGCGAGCTGGCGGCCATGTTTCCCAAGGTGGGCGGGCAGTACGTGTATCTGCGCGAAGCCTTTGGGCGGCTGGTGGCGTTTTTGTACGGCTGGACGCTGTTCCTCGTCATTCAAACCGGCGTAATTGCGGCCGTGGCGGTGGCCTTTGCCAAGTTCACGGGCGTGATATGGCCGTGGTTTTCGGTGAAAAACGTGCTGTTCAACGTCGGGCCCTTTCCCTTTAGCTCGGTGCAGCTGCTGGCCATTTTGCTCATCATCGCCATCACGGCCGTGAACGCGCGGGGTGTGCAGGCCGGCAAGCTTATCCAAAATGTACTCAGCTCGACCAAGCTCGTGGCGCTGGCGCTGCTCATCATCTTTGGCCTGCTACTGGGCTTGAACGCCGACGCCGTGCAGGCCAACTTCCACGACCTCTGGCACGCTACGCGCTCGCCGGCGCCGGGCGTGGCCGGGGCCGTGCAGTCGCTCAATGCCGGCGGCCTCGTCATCGCCATCGGCATGGCCATGACGGGCTCGTTGTTCTCGTCCGACTCGTGGAACAACATCGGCTTCGCGGGCGAAGAAATCCAGAACCCCGAGCGCACGCTGGTGCGCAGCATGGCCCTGGGCACGGCCATCGTCACGGTGCTCTATATTTTAATTAACGTAGTATACTTGCTAGTCCTACCCCTGCAAGGCTCGCCCGAGGCCACTACCCTGGCCGGCCGCGGCATTCAGTACGCCGCCGACGACCGCGTGGCCACCGCCGTAGCCGAGTCGGTGATGGGCTGGCGCGGGGCCTACGTGCTGGCCGTGCTCATCATGCTCAGCACCTTCGGGGCCAACAACGGCATCATCCTGAGCGGCGCACGCGCCTATTTTGCCATGGCTAAGGATGGGTTGTTTTTTCCCTCGCTAGCCCGCCTCAACCGGGCTGGCGTGCCGGGCCGGGCGCTGTGGGTGCAGTGCCTCTGGGCCTGCCTGCTCTGCTTGAGCGGCAGCTATGGGCAGCTGCTCAACTACGTCATGTTTTCGGTTATCTTATTCTACCTCATCACGATACTAGGCATTTTCCGGCTGCGCCGTACCCGGCCCGATGCGCCCCGCCCCTACCGCGCCTGGGGCTACCCGGTGCTGCCGGGCATCTACGTGGCGCTGGCCTCGGCTTTCTGCCTCATTTTGCTCATCGCGCCCGACACGGCCGAGTACTCGCGCTACGGCCTGGGGCTGGTGGCGCTGGGGCTGCCGGTGTACCTGCTGTTTGGCCGCCGGATGGGCGGGGCATAAGTGGTTTTCAGTTAAAAGCTATAAGGCTTACGCATTGGGCCGGTGTGGTACTACGAATCGTGTGCAGGGCTTCGTACTACCACACCGTTGCCCAATGAATTGAGCGAGTTATTCGGGTGTCGTTAAGCGAAGTGGCACTACAAAGCCCTTGGGGCGATTGGTAATACCACCCTAGCTAAGTGAGGCGTTTTAAAGTAAAAACCCTGACCTCGTGCTGAGGTCAGGGTTTTTACTTTAAAACGCCTCACTTTTAACTCAATATATTTTATTAAAAGGGTAGCTTGCCTCAGTCGGTGCCGCTGGCCTTGGCGGGCGCAGCGGCCGGCCGCACGGTGGGGTAGGCAATGCCGAGCTGCTCCAGGTAGCTCTTATACTTGGCGGGGTTGTAGTAGTATTTCTTCATCTCGGGCCGGTACTGCGCCATAATTCCCTGGTTAAGTGTAATGGCGGGCTTGTCGGTGGCCGACACCAGCGGCGTGTACTTGGTATCCTTGGTTTGCACCTCGTTGAAGTACGTCCAGGCGTCTTTGATGACTTCGGGCTTCACCAGCATATCGAGCAGCGTCATGGCCTCGGCTTTGGCGCCGGCCGTCACGCCCTTGTGGGCAATGGGCGTGGCCATGGCAATGGCATTCGACCAGTGGTGGCCGGGTAGGCCCGGAATGTTGGCCGGGTAGCGCAGCACCACCGTGGGCACGTTCCAAGAGATATCGGCAATGTCGTCGGAGCCACCGCCGATGGAGAAGGCCTCCGGCGCGGTGAGCGAATCGAGTTTGATAGCCAGCCCGTCGATGGGCCGGTTGCGGCGGTCGGTTTTGGGCGCCTTCATCTCGACCTGGGCGGCACGAGCCAGCACTTGGTCGTCGGCCGTCCACTGGGGCAAACCTACCATTTTGATATTCTGGTACATGTCCTCGGCAATGGCCTTGTTCATGTGGCCCGGCCAGGCGCTTCCCAGCACCTCGTGCGTCACGGTGGTCTTGGTCATGAGCGTCGCACCCTCGGCCATCTTTTGGGCGTCGGCATACATCTCCATGATTTTGGGATAAGTACGCTCGCGGAAGTAATACCATACCGACGCCTTAGACGGCACCACGTTGGGCTGGTCGCCGCCATCGGGAATGACGTAGTGCGAGCGCTGCGTCACCTCCATATGCTCGCGGTGGAAGTTCCAGCCGATGTCCATCAGCTCCACGGCATCCAAGGCGCTGCGGCCACGCCAGGGCGCCCCGGCCGAGTGCGCCGCTTGCCCATCAAAGTTAAACTTTACCGATATCATGCCATTGCCCCCCGCATCGCCGTACGACACGCCCAGGTTGTCGCCCACGTGGGTAAAAATGCAGGCGTCCACGTTCTTAAAATACCCATCGCGCACGAAGTAGGCTTTGGTGCCGAGCTGCTCCTCGGCTACCCCCGGCCACAGCATCAGGGTACCCGGAATCTTTTCCCGCTCCATTATCTTCTTGAGCGCTAGCACTGCCGTGATATTCAGCGGCACGCCCGAGTTGTGGCCCTCGCCGTGGCCCGGCGCCCCCTCGATGATGGGGTCGTGGTAGGCCACGCCAGGTTTTTGCGAGGCCTTCGGAATACAGTCAATGTCGCTGCCCACCGCAATTACCGGCTTGCCCGAGCCCCAGGTAGCCATCCAGGCGGTGGGTACGCCCGCAATACCCTGCTGCACCTTAAAGCCATTTTTTTGCAGTATCCCGGTAAGGTAGCGCGAAGTTTCCGTTTCCTGAAACCCCAGCTCGCCGAAGCTGAACACCATGTCCACCATCTGCTGGGTGGTTTTCTGCTGCTTGTCGATTTCCGTGATGAGCTCCTTTTTGAGCGCGTCGAGCTTAGCCGGCGCCATAGCCGTCTGGGCCTGCGCCAACCGGGGGGGTAGGGCCAGGCTGGCAAGCAGGGCGGCGGCGAATAGCCACGGTGCGCGGCGCTTACGAGGAGCGGTAAAAGTCTTTTTCATACGGTAAGGGAAGAGTGAAAAATGAGGGCGTAATGGACTGATATAAAAGGCTCCGACGGGTGTACTACTCAGCTAAAAAAGAACGTCCTGCTGACGACAGGAAGCAGCCCTACTGTTCCGTTGAATAGCGCAGAGAAAGCAGCCAAGATGCTTCCTGCCGTCAGCAGGACGTTCTTTTTTGATTCGGAAAAAGCGTACTAATACGCCACGTCGTCGCCCAGAAAGTCCATCCCCGGCATGCCGATGGGCGCGCCGGGCGGCAGGTCCAGCGCCGGAGTGGGAGTGAATTTGTTGGGGTCTTCCTCGAACTTGCCAATCTGGGCGAGACCGAAGAGGAGGTTCGCTTTTTGGCGGGGCTCAGCGCTGGCCAGGCGGGTAGTCATCCACTGTTTCAGGCCAGCCACTTCGAGCAGACTTTCGCCGCGCACGCTCTCGGCAATGTCGGGGCTGGCGGCGAGTTGGAGCAGCGATTTCAGCGTGAGGTTGTTCACGACTACTTGAATCTCGCCGGGGTAGCCGGCGGCCAGCGGCTTCTTCCAAGTTTGGGTCAGCATCTTGTCCACCACGGGCAGGAAACCCGGCTGCTGGGCATCGCGGGCGTGGTACTCGACGAGGCGGGCGGCGCGGGCCGGGTCCAGCACCGACGTGATGGTGGGCGCGGCGGCGGCCTCCGCCGCGGCAATGGGGTCGAAGGTGGGGCCGGTGTGGCCCGAGAAGGTTTCGAGGCTGCTGGGGTAGCCCGAGGGCCGCGGCGGAATCTGCTCAATCAGCTTTTCGGGCAGCGCTAGGGCGGTGGGCGTCACGGTGGCCATTAGGGCGTCGAAGGCGCGCCACTGCTCGGCGGGCTCCACCATCTTGGTAATGGTTTGGCCGTCGCCCTTCACGGCGTGCGTGAAGTACAGGCCACCCAGCGACTTAGCCGCTGCCTCTACCTGGTAGCGGTGCAGCAGGTAAATGGGCACCAGCACTTCCTCTAGGGTGGCCATGGGCGCGCCGGCCGGAATGGCGTTGCTCGAAAACGTGTCGAGCACGTGCCGCCGCACCGTCATTAATTTGTCGAGCTGCGCCACGGCGTTGTCGCCATCATCCCACTGATTTGCAATGGGATGCACGTAGCCGCCAATGTCGGGAATGAAAATGTGGCCTTCCTTCAGCGTTTCCTGCATGATGGCGTTCAAGCCCTTGGTCTCGTCGGTGCCTTTCGGGAAGTCCTGGTAGCCCCACAAAATGGCGCGCTTGTCCCAGCTGCCAATGCCGGTGGCGTAGGCCTGCGACACGTCGATGGTGCCATCGGCCTTCAGCGAAAAGCGCGGGAAGGGGTAGTCCATCACCGAGCCGCGGCCGTGGGTGCTGGAGGTAAAGTTGTGGTACAGCCCCAGCGTGTGGCCAATTTCGTGGGCCGACAGCTGCCGGATGCGGGCCAGCGCCAGCTCCTCCATTTGCTTGGGCACTTTTTGGCCGTCTTTGTAAGGTTGCAACAGGCCTTCAGCAATGAGGTAGTCTTGGCGGTGGCGGTCCGAGCCCAGGGTTACTACCCCCTTGATAATCTCGCCGGTACGCGGATCGATGTACGACGAGCCGTAGGAAAACGCCCGCGGGTTGCCGGCCCTATCCACCCAGTTCACCACGTTGTAGCGAATGTCCATGGGGTCAGCGCCTTCCGGCAACTCCTTCACAACAAATGCATTGCGGTAGCCAGCGGCTTCAAACGCCTGGTTCCACCAGCCGCCGCCCTCAATAAGCGCGCGCTTGATGTCGGGCGGCGCGCCGCGGTCCACGTAGTACACAATGGGCTTGACCGGGTCGCTAAGCTTAGCGCCGGGGTTCTTCTTTTCGAGGCGGTGGCGGCGGGTGTAGCGCTTCACCTGCGGCTCGCTCATGGGCGCCGAAAAGTCCTGAAAAGTAAACTGGTTGAAGCCCGAACGCGGGTCAAACTCGCGGGGCTGGTACTTGTCGTCGGGCAGCTCCACGAACGACTGGTGCATGCGCACCGTCACAGAATTAGGGTCGGGCGCAATGCCGGCGCCGCCCATCCCGAAGTCGCGCCCTCCCCCACTGGCCCCGCCCACGAAGGTAACGATGGCCTCAAACTCGGTGTTTTTGGGGAAGTTCTTGGTATTGTCGGGGTACACCGCCGAGCGCGTCTCATCGAAGCGGTACGGGGTAGGCGCCGGGCCTGCTGCCGCGCCGCGCAGGCCGGCAAAGCTGCGGCGGCCGAGCTGGTCGGTCAGCTTCTGGCTGTCGCGCACCAAAAAGGGCGTGAGGTCAATTAGCGTTTTGTTGCCCTCCACGGCCACCGGCGAAAAGCCCCAAATGATGGATTTGGCAAAGGCGCTCTCCACGGCGCGCTGCTCATCCGGGCTTTTGGCGGTGGCGCGGTAGCTGTAGTTGGGCTCCAGCAGCATCACCTTGGGCCCGATTTTCACAAACTTGGCAATGTTCGACGAAGCCGCGCCGCGCTCGGGGCCGCCCAGCCCTACCCCATCCGTAAGCGAGGAGAAGTAGAGAAATTCCTGGTCGAACTTCTCGATTTCGAGGTAGACTTTGCCGGTCTTCTCGTCGTAGTAAAACGGAAAATAGCCGTCAAATTTCTTCAAGCCCTGCGTAATGGCGCCGAGGCTGGCCACCGGGCGGGCCTCAGCGCGAGCGGGGGGGGTAGCGCCACCAGGTGCCCCAGTTTGGGCAGTGGCTAGGTGGCTGGCGGCTAGCAGGCTAGCCAGCAAAAGGGGGGTAGGCTTCATTCAGAGGAGAAAGGAAATTTATTCGGGTAATACTACTACTAAGTAAGAGTGCAAATAAGTAGGGGGTAAAAATTGAACATCATGCTGAGCTTGTCGAAGCATCTCGGGTGCAGCACTAACCCAATCGTTCGACGAGGCGAGCGAGATGCTTCGCTGCGCGCTGCATGACGCACTTTTACTTGTTTACTTTGGGTAGCCTACTGCATAGCTCCTACCCATTAGCCACCAGCCCTGGCCACCGGTTACAGCAGCTTATTGCTTGAAATCTCAGCGTTCGGAATCGGGAAAATATACTCGGGCTGGCTCGGCGTGATGGATGGCGCCGTGCCCTTGGCCGGAATCGTGAGCAGGTTGCGCAGCAGGTCGTTCGAGCGGAAGCCCTCGCCGAGCAGCTCGATGCGGCGCTCGACCCAGATGGCGCTCGTGAGCGCCGAGGCCGTGGCCACCGACGCGGCCGGCAGCGTGTAGGTCGCGTCCGAACGCTGGTGCACGGCGGTGAGGATGGCGGCGGCCGTGGTCAGGTCGGGGGTAGCTTGGCGGGTAAGCGCCTCGGCGTAGTTCAGCAGCACCTCGGCGTAGCGGACGACCGGCACGTAGTCGAGGTACGGGTTGGCCGTGCGGTACTTGGCTAGGTAAACGGTAGTGCCCGAGGTGCGCAGCATGGTACGGCGCGCGTCGGTGGTGCGCCAGGCGGCGTTGCCCAGAATACCGGTCGGGTTCAGGTTATACTCCTGGTTGATGTTGTACTCGTAGCCCAGCGAGTTCTGGCCACTCACGTTGTCGAGCGTCGTCATGGGCATCGACAAGATGGATTCGGTGGTGGCGTAATCGGTGCTGAATACGGTGTTGACGTTGGCTTGCAGTTGGTGCGCTACCCCCGTGGTGGCGCGGTAGGGCGCGGTGGCCGACACTATTTTCTGGGCCTCGGTCACCACGTCGGCGTAGCGGCCCATGTTCAAGTACACCCTGGTTTTGAGCGCGATAGCCGTGTTGCGGTGGGCGCGGGTGGTATTCAGCAGGGCCGTCGAATACGTGAGGGGTAGGGCTGTTTCCGCCTCGTTCAGGTCCTTTAAAATCTGGGTGTAGACCGCAGCCACGGTGCTGCGCGCCAGGTCGTTGTTGGCGGTCGTGGTTTCGCCCGTCAGGCGCAGCGGCACGCCCGACGAGGCGCCCGCGTCTTTCACGTACGGCTGGCCATAGAAGGTGATGAGCGCGAAGTAGCTCAGGGCCCGCACAAATTTGGCCTCGCCCGTGTACTGCGCGGCCGTGGCCGCCGGCACTACGTTGGGGTTGGCGGCCAGGCCATCAATCACGAGGTTAGCCGAGTTGATGGCCGCGTAGGCGGTGCTCCAAGTGGTGAGCGCGTCGTTGGACCCCGAGTTGATGGTGTGGTTCCAGGCGTCGTAGCCGGTAAACACGTTTTGGAGGCGGTTGATGAATTCTTCGCCCCGAATGTCGCTCAGCATGGGGTAGCGCCCGCCGTAGAAACTGCCGTTTTTGAGGCCGGCGTACATGCCGTTCACTTGGCCCAGCACGCGGTCGGGCGTGTTGAACAGCAGGCTGCCTTGCAGCGACGTTTTCGGAACAGGGTTGAGTAGTTCTTTCTCTTTGCAAGCCGTGGTGGCCAGGCTTAGGGCTAAGCCCAAGCTAGCCGCAAAGAGCAAACGGTTGGAAAATAAACGTGTGCGCATGTATAGTGTAGCGGTTAATGAAGACCTATTTACTATGGTGCAGTGGTACTGCCTCACGAAGACGCCGGGCTCCTCCCCTTGCGGAAGCCGCCCGCCGCCTTAAAAGCCCACGTTCACGCCCAGCGTGAAGGTGCGGCCTTGCGGAATGGAATTTTTATCGACCCCCGGCGTCGTATTGGTGTTGCCGTTCGAGGAAATGTCGGGGTCGGTACCGGTGTATTTCGTGATGAGGAAGGCATTGAACACCTGCGAGTACACGCGCACCGAGCTGATACCCGACTTGCCAAACATGCCCAGCGGCAGGCGGTAGCCAATGCCCGCCGACTGCAAGCGCAGAAAATCAGCCTTTTCGACGTTGGCCGAAATCGGGAACGACGAGCCGTTGGAGAGCAGGTCGCCATATACCACGCGCGGAATGTCCGTCACCTGGCCGGGAGTAGTCCAACGGTCAAGCACCTCGGTCGTGTTGTTCCAGAAGCGCTGGTCGCGCCAGGTAGCCTTGCTGCCGTTCATCACGTAGTTGCCGCCCGAGTACACGAAGTTCACCGTCAGGTCGAAATTGCCGTACTTCAGGGTGTTGTTGAAGCCGCCGTACCAGGTGGGTAAGGCATTGCCCAGCAGCTGGTAGTCCGACACGCTAATGGCCGCGGCCGTGCGGCCGTCGAGGTACGTCCAGCGGCTCTGGCCCGACGGCACGGCGTGGTTGTACTGCACCTGTTCGCCCTTGGCGTTGATGAAAATGCGCTGGCCATTGGCCGGATTCACGCCGTTGGTGCGGGCGCCGTAGAGGCTGCCCACCGAGTAGCCTACCCGGGTAATATTGGTGGTTTCGGAGCTGGTGCTAGTGGTGCCGACTATCTCGCTGCCCGCGCCGTACAGCTCCGTTACCATGTTTTTGTTGGTCGTGTAGTTCAGGTTGGATGTCCAGCTGAACTTGCCGCTGTTAACCAAGTTGGCCGTGATGCCCGCCTCAAACCCGCGGTTGTACATCGCGCCCACATTTTGCAGAATCGCGTTGTTGGGAATCCCCTTAGAAGGCGTCTGCGGCACGTTCAGAATCAGCTGGTCTACGTTGTTGCGGTAATAGGTCAGGTCGAGCTGCACGCGGTCGTTAAACAAGCCGATGTCGGCGCCCACGTTGGTTTGCTTGCTGGTTTCCCAGCCCAGGTCGGGGTTGCCACCCTGGGCAAACACCCAGGTAGCCACGCCGGCATACAAGGCTGAATTATACAGCGATAGCGAACCGTAGGGGTTGGGCAAGTTGCCGTTGCCCACCTTGCCCCAGCTGGCGCGCAGCTTTAAGTTGGTGACGACGTCGGCCAGCGCCGAGTTCTTGTAAAAGCTTTCCTGCGACAGCGCCCAGCCGCCCGATACGCCGCCAAACGTGCCGTACTTTTTGCCCGTGCCCAGTGCCGAATTGCCATCGCGCCGCACGTTCACGGTCAGGAAGTAGCGCTTGTCAAAATCATACGTAAAACGCGCAAACCCCGAGGCAAACGCCCGCTCGCTGAGCGCGCTGGTAACGGGCACAATGTTGGAATAGCTGCCCTCAAACGTGTCGAAAAATGAGTCCGACACCTGCGAGCGGGTAGCGCCCCACAGCGAGTTGTTGAACTTCTGCACGTCGTAGCCCACCAGCAGGCTCAGCGCGTGTTTAGTGCCGAGCGTGCGCTGGTACGTCAGCGTGTTCGTCACGTTCCAGTTATCGGCCAGCACGCTGCTATTAGTGGCATTGCCGCTGCCAAAGCCCGGCCCGTGCACGGCGCTCTGGAAGTTGGCGTTCTCAATCTTAAGGCGGTCGATGCCGTAGTTCAACCGGTATTCCAAGCCCTTAAAGGGCGTGACGCCCACCGAAAAAGTGGTGATAATCCGGTCGTTCTCCGAGGTGTACTTGTTCAAATCCAGCAGGGGCACCGGGTTGTAGAAGTTGCTGGCCACTGTGTTGTTGCCCATGCCCAGCGTGTTGGCAGTGCTTAGGTTGTAGCTGCCATCGGGGTTGATGGCGTACACGTTGGGAGCCGACAGCCAGGCGAGCCGCGCCGAACCTACCAGGCCAAACGCGTTGCCCTCCAGCGAGCCCGTATTGGGCGAGGCGTTCAGGCTGTTGTTGTAGTTGGCATTAGCTGACAAACTCAGCCAGGGCGTGAGCTGGTGGCTGAGGTTGAAGCGCACGCCTTTGCGGGTGAACTCGTTGGTTTTCAGAATGCCCTTCTGGTCGGAGTAGTTGGCCGAGAGGTAGTATTTCGTCGTTTCGGAGCCGCCCGACACGCTCAGGCTGTGGTTTTGCGACACGCCGGTTTGGTACACCTGGTCGTACCAATTGGTATCCACCAGCGAGCCATCGGCGTTGTAAGTCGGAAAAAAAGAAGCCGATGGCACGGTCGAGTTATTCTCGTTGCCCGACGAAATTTTGGCGTTCAGCACGGCCTCGTTCTTAATGAGCATAAACTGCTCGGCATTCAGCATTTTGGGCAGGCGCACGGCGTTGGTGATGCCCGTCCAGCCCTCGTAGGTCACGCGTGCCTTGCCATTTTTGCCATTTTTAGTGGTAATCAGGATAACACCGGCCGCCGCCCGCGAGCCGTAGATGGCCGTCGAAGCCGCGTCTTTCAGCACATCTATCGACTCAATATCGGCCGGATTGATGTCGCCCAGCGGGTTGTTGGCCACCGTGGTATTAGCCGACAAATTGCCCGTATTAATCGGAATGCCATCGACCACAATGAGGGGGTAGGAGCTGAGGGAGATGGAGTTAACTCCCCGAATACGGATAACTGGCGCGTTGTTAAGCACGCCGTTGGGCTGGCCAATGCTTACGCCGGTGGCCTTGCCGGCCAGGCCCTGGTCGAAGCTTTGCACCGGCAAATCCTTCACCACATCGCCCGATACCCGGGCCGCCGAACCGGTGAATTCGGCCTTAGTTTGGGTGCCGTAGCCTACTACCACCACATCGTCGAGCTGCTTGGCGTCGGTAGCCAGGGTCACGCTCAGGGTAGAGCGGCCACCTACCGCCACTTCCTGGGTAGCATAGCCCACAAACGAGAACACCAAGCGGCTATCGGGGGGGCAGGCAAGGCTGAAGGAACCATCGCCGCCGGTGGCTGTGCCCAGGGTGGTGCCTTTTACTAGCACCGTTACGCCGGGTATACCCATTTTACTATCATCCAACACTTTACCTTTAACTGTCGTTTGGGCCATGGCTTGCGCTAAAGCCAGCCATGCCACTAGAAGCAATAGTAGTTTTTTCATGTATGTGAACGGGGTTGATGGACGAGTAATGGCAGTTGGGGCAGGGCCGTACGGTGCCTGGCAGCCCCGAAAAGGGTAGCCTGAGCAAAGACTCAAGTCGAATTATTTCGTTATTTTTTAGGATTAAAACAACGACAAGTGCGCATAGCGGTGCCCCGGCCCTGCTAAAAGCAGGTGGCAAACATGTAGCTACGGGCCATACTGATGCTTCTAGAAGCATCGCCTAGCTAACAGCTAAGCGCGACCAACAGCAGTGCTAAAAACGGGCTGGCGGAGCGGAGCCTGGCTTGCGAAGCAGCCAGCCCAGGTCGCCCAGGGGTGAAGAGAGGGATGCGGCCGACAGCTGGGTGGGAACCAGGTCGGTAAGCAGCGGAGGAAGCAGCCGGGGTGGGACTCCGTCATTGGCTAGGCTGGTGAAAACCAGAGGGTAGCCAGATGGGCTGATTCAGTACGATGGGTTAGAACGGTAAACGTTACAAAGCCAATCCTTACTCAACTTAAAAAAACAAGTGAAAACTGCAAATAATACTGAGCAGCTTTCTATATCGTTTCCCAATCTTACGACTGCATCGGGAAGATTGCAAACTTTTCTCAAAAAAAGTTTAACAATTATTCATGTTGGGCTCACTTTCGCTTCATTGTCTAAGTAGTAGACGCTTAGTTTATGGCAGCATTTTACGGTCGTGCCTAGCAGCCCTACCCCCGCCGCGGCGGGTAGGTGCGCACTGCGGCCACCTACCACCGCTCATTAACATCAAACCCTTGGCGCTGATTACCTACTGTAATCAGCGCCAAGGGTTTGATGTTAATGAGCGGTGGTAGGTGCAGCTAGCTACGGGCCTAGCGGCGCTTTTTGCGCATCTTGTCTTTGCCGGGGGTAGGCAGCAGCGTCACGGTCAGGGGCTGGCCATCGTGGCACTTCACTACTTCGTCTTCGTAGCCGCCATACCCAAAAATGAACGTGTTTTCGCCCGAGGGCACTTCTAACGAGTAGCTGCCATTGGCGTCAGTGCTGGTGCCTTTAGTGCTGCCTTGCAACATAATGGTGGCACCCACCAGCGGTTGGCCGGCTTCGTCAAGTACTCGGCCAGCCTGAGTGCGGGTGGCAGGCGGCGCGAGCGCTACGGGCTGCGTGGCCGCCTGCGCCCGAACCAGCGGGGTAGCAGCGGGCGGGGCAACTACTTTTTTGGCCGGTGCAGGGGCCACACGCGGCGGCACCTTACTTGCTTTGGGCTTGCCGGTTTGCTTTAGGGATATTTTACGGGCTGGGATGGCCGCCGTAGTCAGCCCAGTGCCCGTGCTTGCTACCGGCGCGGCCGCGTGGCTACTGCTGGCTAGCCCGGCCGCTAGCAGTAGCCACGCGGCTAGTAGCACCCGCTGGCTACTTGTAGAGTAGCTGGCTACTGCCAGCGCGGCAGGCATACGCGAAGTAGAAAGAGGGTTCATAAAAGCAGAAAAGTCCGCGGCCGGGCAGTAGGCGCTGGGCGGGCGGGCGCAAATTACGCCGCTAACTGCATTCAGCCAAAAGCCCCTTGGGCGGCTTAGCTCGCGGGCTAAGCCGCCCAAGGGGCTTCTAGGGAATTAAGCGCAGGGAGGACTACTAATTACGCACTTCGGCGGGGCCATCGGCAGCGTCGGAGCCCAACTCTTGCTCGTGCATCCGGATGCCGGGGCCAAGCTCGTAGCTACCCTCCACGGCAAAGCCAGGGCCTTGGCCAGGGTCGCTATCGGAGTGGTTATTACCACCTTGGGGTTCGCCTTCGCCGCCGCCAATGTGCAGATTTTGCAGTTGGTCTTTCTGCTCGCTGTTTTGCGTGTAGCCGTTGGCGCCCATGTTGCGGTGCGCGCTGGCATCGTCGCTGTTTTTATTGTTGCTCTGGTCGCGCTGGTAGTCGCGCTGCTTTTCGAGCTCTTCATTGCCAGCGCCCACTTTGTTGGTGGGGTTCTGGTTGGCTGGCTCCTGCTTTTGGCCGGTGGCGTTGGCCTGGTCGGCGTCTTGGTCAAATAACTCGTCGCTGAGAATCATAATACAGAGGTGGGATGTTATACGGGACTACGGGGCCGGCCCACTAGTAGCAGCCGGCCTACACCAGCCTTTGCGCGGGCCAGCTACTCGTTGTACGCGCGTGCCGCCCCGAAGTTGAGCCGCGACGGGTGGTTCAGCTTTTTCTTTGTCTTTTATTTTCCCTTGCCCTACCCCCATGGATTTCGCCAAGCTCTACCGCCCTACCCGCTTCAATTCGTGGCAGTTCATTGCCTTCACGGGCTTGATAATGAGCGGCGGCGCCGAGTTGATTTTGCGCTTTTTGGTGGCGCGGCCGCTACCAGTGGGCTACGGCTGGCTGTATGTGTGCTGGGCCGCGCTGTTTGTGGTGGGGTCGCTCGTTAACCTATTTGGCAAGCCAGCCTCGGCCGGCCATCACCACCATTAAAGCGGCGAGAGGCGCGGCAATTGGCAGCAGGGATTGGGTATGATTTAACCATGAACCTGCCATCGGACGTATAGCGGCTTCTGCCGGGAAAGTTAGCTCCTCTGCATACCCAGTGCGAGCTAACCTGCCCCCGCCAAGCAGCTTTACTATTATGAGCAATTATTTGCCAAGCTTCGCCGCCGCGCTCCTGGCGCTAGTGAGCGTCGCCGCCTGCAATTCCAACAAGAAAGAGGGCGCCGCTGGCAAAGGCGGCGGGAAGGATAAGGACGACCCCAAGGTAGTGAAGGACTACCCCGTGCTGGTGGTGCGCCCCGACACCGTGACGCTCTACCAAGACTACCCGGCTACCATCCAAGGCCAGCAAAATGTCGAAATCCGGCCCAAGGTTGATGGCTACGTCGAGTCCATTTACGTGGATGAGGGCGCCAGCGTGAAGAAGGGCCAGCGGCTCTTTCACATCAGTGCGCCGCAGTACGAGCAAGATGTGCGCACGGCGCGCGCCGGCATCAAAACGGCCGAAGCCGACGTGAACACCGCCCGCATGGGCGTGGCCAAGGTAGAGCCGCTAGTGGCGCGCAACATCATCAGTAAGTACGAGTTGGAGGGCGCACGCTACACGCTGCAATCAAAGCTGGCTGCCTTGGCGCAGGCGCGCGCCACGCTCGCCAATGCCCTCACCAACCTGGGCTACACCGACCTTACAAGCCCGGTGAATGGCATTGTGGGTTCAATTCCGAATAAAATAGGTAGCCTAGTAAGCAGTACTTCCACCGACCCGCTTACCACGGTGTCGAGCACCGGCAATGTGTACGCTTATTTTTCGCTCAGCGAAAAGGCGTTGCTGGACTTCACGCGTCGCCGCCCCGGCAATACCCTGCAAGACAAGCTGGCCAAGGTGCCCGACGTGCGCCTCGTGCTAGCCGATGGCACGCTCTACTCCTCCCCCGGCCGCGTCGAAACCGCCATTGGCCAGGTGAATACCGAAACTGGCGCCAGCAGCTTCCGCGCCATTTTCCCCAATCCGCAGGGGCTGCTGCGCAGTGGGGGTAGTGGCTCGGTGCGCACGCTGCGCCCCATGGAAAACGCTTTGCTTATCCCGCAAAG
This sequence comes from Hymenobacter ginkgonis, assembly GCF_009755225.1. Taxonomy (GTDB): domain Bacteria; phylum Bacteroidota; class Bacteroidia; order Cytophagales; family Hymenobacteraceae; genus Hymenobacter; species Hymenobacter ginkgonis. The sequence goes on along the minus strand of NZ_WQKZ01000001.1, from coordinate 1,085,627 downwards.
TGCTACGTATGAGCTACAAGGCAAGCGCTTTGCCTACGTGGTGGGCCGCGACAGTGCCAACCAGCCGGCCGCCCACGCCGTCGATATTACCGTCACGCCTACCCCCGATGGTGGCTCGTTTGTGGTGCAAAAAGGCCTGAAAGCAGGCCAGCAAGTGGTGGTTGAAGGCATCAGCGGGCTGAAGGAGGGAACGAAAATCCGCCCGAAAGTGGTGAAGCAAGCCAAGACCGAGATGGCGGGGTAGCGCCTTCTGCCGGTACGAGCGCCGCGCGGCAATCGCATCAGCCCGTGATTGCTCGCGCTACACGCCCTGTTTACCTAGCTCGTTCTGGTGCGATTGCCGCGCGGCGCTCGTACTGACAAAATCCTCTTTATACCCTTATGCTAAAAGTATTCATCGAGCGCCCCGTGCTCTCCACCGTCATCTCCGTTATCCTGGTGCTGCTGGGGGTGCTGGGGCTGGTGTCGCTGCCCATTGCGCAGTACCCCGATATTTCGCCGCCCACGGTGCAGGTATCGGCCAGCTACGCGGGCGCCAACGCCGACGTAGTGCTCAAAAGCGTGCTGGTGCCGCTAGAAGAGCAGATAAACGGCGTGGAAGGCATGACCTACATGACCTCCACGGCTACCAACGACGGCGCGGGCACTATCCAGGTGTATTTTAACGTGGGCACCGACCCCGACCAAGCCGCCGTAGACGTGCAAAACCGGGTAGCCAGCGCCACTAGCCTGCTGCCGCAGGAGGTAACATTGGCCGGCGTAACGGTGCGTAAGCAGCAGAGCAGCAACCTGTTGATATTTGCACTCTACAGCGACAACCCCGCCTACGACCAAACATTTCTGCAGAATTACGCCCAGATTAACATCGTGCCCCAGATTAAGCGGGTAACGGGGGTAGGCAACTCCAACGCGTTTGGCTCGCGCGACTACGCCATGCGCATTTGGCTTAAGCCCGATGTGATGGCCATTTATGGCCTCACGCCCAGCGACATATCGGCTGCGCTGGCCGACCAAAACGTGGAGGCTGCGCCCGGCAAATTCGGCGAAAACTCCGACCAAAGCTTTCAATACGTCATCAAGTACACCGGCAAGCTGCTCTCTGAGCAGCAGTTCGGCGACATCGTGCTCAAGGGCACGGCCCAGGGCCAGCTTTTGCGCCTCAAAGACGTGGCCCGCATCGAACTGGGCGCGCAGGCTTACAACAGCAACAGCGCCACCTTCGGCAAGCCGTCGGTGGGCATTTCGGTCAACCAAACGCCGGGCTCCAACGCCCGCGACGTTATCGAGAAATCTATTGCGGTGCTAGCCGAGGCCGAGAAGTCTTTTCCGGCCGGCATTCACTACACCAACCTGGTGAACATCAACGACTTTCTGGACGCATCGATTGATAAAGTAATCCATACCCTGATAGAATGCTTTGCGCTGGTATTCTTGGTAATCTTTATTTTCCTCCAAGATTTTCGCTCCACCATCATCCACGGCGTGTCGGTGCCGGTGTCGATTATCGGCACGTTTTTCTTCCTTAAAGTTTTTGGCTTTAGCATCAACCTACTGACGCTCTTTGCATTGGTGCTGGCCATTGGGATTGTGGTCGATGATGCTATTGTGGTGGTCGAGGCCGTGCACGCCAAGCTCGAAGGCGGCTATACTTCGCCGCGCAAGGCCGCTATCGACGCCATGAGCGAGATAACCGGCGCTATTCTCAGCATCACGCTCGTGATGTCGGCGGTGTTCCTACCCGTCACCTTCCTCACGGGCTCGACGGGCGTGTTCTACCGGCAGTTCGGCATCACGCTGGCCATCGCCATCCTGATTTCCGCCGTGAACGCCCTCACGCTGTGCCCGGCCCTGGCCGCGCTGTTCCTGAAGCCACCGCACCACGAGGAAGACAAGAAAGCCGAGAAAAAGACCTTTATGCAGCGCTTCAGCGTGGGCTTTAATGCGGCTTACGATGCGCTGGTGGGCAAATACACGCGGGCGGTGCAGTTCTTAATGGCGCGCAAGTGGCTGGCTTTGATAGGGGTAGCGGGCTTCGGCGTGGGGCTGTACGTGCTCATGACGAGCACCCCGAGCAGCTTCGTGCCGAACGAGGACATGGGCACCATTTTCGTGAACGTGACCCTACCCCCCGCCTCCACCCTAGAGCGCACCACGGCCGTGAATACGGAAGTTGATAGCCTGGTGCGCACCATTCCGGCGGTGCGGGGCACGTTGCGCATCACGGGCCAGAACTTCCTGGCCGGCAGCGGCAGCGCCTACGGCATGGTGATTGTGCGCCTCAAGCCCTGGGACCAACGCAAGGATATGAACAACGAGCAGGTTATCACGAAGATAAACCAGCTCACGGCGCACATCCGGGCCGGCGATATTCGGTGCTTGTCGCAGCCTACCATCACGGGTTTTGGGCAAACGGGCGGCTTCACGTTTCAGCTGCAAGACCGCGGCGGGCACACGACGGCCGAGTTCTACAAGGTGGCGCAGGACTTCCTGGCCGCGCTCAGCCAGCGGCCCGAGATTCAGTACGCCACTACGGCCTTCAACCCCGGCTTTCCGCAGTACCAGCTGACGGTGAACGTGCCCAAGGTGAAAGAAGCTGGCCTGACTACGGCCAACATCTTGAATGCGATGCAGGTGTATTACGGCGGCTCGTACGCTTCCAACTTCAACGAGTTTGGCAAGCAGTACCGCGTAATGATTCAAGCCGATACCGCTTACCGGGCCAACCCCGAGGGCCTGAGCAAAATATTTGTGCGCACCACTACCGGCGCCATGGCGCCCATCACCGAGTTTGTGACCCTCAAGCGCATTTATGGGCCCGAAACGCTCTCGCGCTTCAACCTCTTCACCTCTATCTCGGTCAACGGCTCGCCCAACGCTACTACTAGCTCGGGCCAGGCGCTGGTGGCCGTGCAGGAGGTAGCGGCCCAGAAGCTACCAGCCGGCTACGGCTTCGAGTTTTCGGGCATCAGCCGCGAAGAGCAGAACAGCGGGCGGCAGTCGCTCTACGTGTTTGCCCTGTCGCTGATATTCGTGTACCTGCTGCTGAGTGCGCAGTACGAGAGCTACTTGTTGCCCTTTGCGGTGTTGTTTTCGATTCCGATTGGCCTGTGCGGCACGTACTTGTTTGCCAAGATTTTCGGCATCGACAACAACATCTACCTCCAGATTTCGGTGATTATGCTCATCGGCTTGCTGGCCAAAAACGCAATTCTGATTATCGAGTTTTCGCTGGCCCGGCGCCGCGACCACGGCCTCAGCATCGTAGACGCGGCCCTCGAAGGCGCCAAGGCCCGCCTGCGGCCGATTCTGATGACCTCGTTCGCTTTCATTTTTGGGCTGATGCCACTGCTGTTTGCCAGCGGCGCGGGCGGCAACGGCAACCGCAGCATCGGGGCGGGCGCTATTGGCGGCATGGTGTTTGGCACGCTCATCGGGGTGTTCTTTATTCCGGTGCTCTTCATGATTTTTGAAGGGTTGCAGGAACGCATAAGCGGCCCCCCTAAAACGCAGGAACAACTCGAAAAAGAAGAGGTGGAAGGGGGCCCACCCGCCCCGCCCGAGGGCGAGAAAAAGCCCGAAGACAAGCGCGAGCCCGAGCCCGCCGTGGCGTAGCAGCTCGGCCGGGGCCCTACCCCACCCCGCCGCTGCAAGGCCGCGTATACGCATCAAATTCAGCCTAATGACTACCCCCCGTTTTTTCCGGTTCCTTACGCCCTTGCTCCTGCTGGCAGCTGGCAGCTGCCAGTTGTTGCACCCGTATGGCCGGCCCGAAAGCACTACTACCGGCCTATACCGCGACGCAGCCACCACCGATACCACTACCCTGGCTGCGCGCCCCTGGCAGCAGTTGTTTACCGACCCGGCTCTGCAAAAGCTCATCACCGAAGGCTTGGCCAACAACCGCAACCTCCAGGTAGCCGATGCGCGCATTGCCCAGGCCCAGGCGCTGCTGGCCCAGAGCCGGGCGGCCTTTTTACCCAGCCTGACGGGGCGCGCTACCACTACCCTCTCGCGGGTGGGTGGGGCCTACGTGAGCACCGGCACGGGGGGTAGCACCACCACCACCGGCACCACCACGGGCGGCACGACTACCGGCGGGGGCACCACTACCGGGGGCGGCACCACCACGGGCGGGGGCACGACTACCGGGGGTGGCACGACTACGGGCGGCACGACTACCGGCACCGGCACGACCACAACCGACCAATCGTCCATCGTGACGGGGGGCGCCGCGCACCAGTACCTGTTGGGCCTGAGCAGCAGTTGGGAGGCCGATGTGTGGGGCAAGCTGCGCAGTACTAAGCGCTCGTACGTAGCAGGGCTCCTGCAAAGCGAAGCCTACCGGCGCGTGGTGCAAACCCAGCTCATCGCCGACATTGCGGATAATTATTACTCACTGCTGGCCCTGGATGCGCAGCTGGAAATAACCCGCCAGACGGTTCAGAACCGCATCAAGGACGTAGAAACGATGAAGCTGCTGCTCGAAGGCGACGTAGTAACGGGGGCGGCCGTAGTGCAAAGCGAGGCCAACCGCTACGCCGCTGAAGTCACCATCCCGGACTTGCAGCGCAGCATTCGCGAAACCGAAAACCTGATTGCCACGCTGCTGGGCCGGGCGCCCGGCCCCGTGGAGCGCGGCACGCTGGGGGGCCAGGAGCCGGCGCCGCCGCTGCTAACCGGGGTGCCCGGCCAACTGCTGCGCAACCGACCCGATGTGCAGCAGGCTGAGTTCACTTTCGAGGCAGCTTTCGAGCAAACCAACGCGGCGCGCACCTACTTCTACCCCTCCTTTACCATCACGGCTAACGGCGGCCTGACCAGCACTACCCTCGAAAACCTATTTTCGCCCACGGCCATCTTTGCTAGCCTCGTGGGCGGTTTGGCCCAGCCAGTTTTCAACCAAGGCCTCAACCGGCTGCGCCTGGCTCGCGCGCAGGCTTTGCAGCAAGAATACCTGTATACTTACCAGCAAACAATGTTTACGGCTGGCCAGGAGGTTTCTAACGCGCTGTTTTCCTACCAAAGCGCTACCGACAAGGCCCGCATTCGGGCGCAGCAGTTGGCGGCCCTCAACAAAGCCGTTGACTATACCCAAGAACTATTGCGTGCCGGCTTCGCCAACTACACCGAAGTGCTCACGGCTCAGCAAAGCTTGCTGCAAGCCCAGCTAAATGGGGTGAATGACCAGTTGCAGCAGCGCCAGGCCATCACGGACCTGTACCATGCGCTGGGCGGCGGCTGGCAGTAGGGCATTCCTTTTGGCAAAGCCTTGCCACGCTGCTTAGTCGATTAGTGCAGGGCACTTATAGGCATACTTACCAGACTCCGTATTGTTTGGTATACGCGAGGTCGTCCTCGGTGCCCGAAACGGCGTGGTTGGGCTTGGCGGAGGCTATTTAATAACAAATGTTGTCGTTTGATGCGGGGAGCACGGCTCAATTTTGCCCCATCAACCATCACCCCAACTTTTGGTATAAAAGCCGCCATTATGTATCCGCAAGGCGACGGGCCGCACTATGCGGAGGTTGTCGAACCCGTCGCGCAAGACGATGACCAACTGGTGCTTCGCGTTAGCGCCGCGGCGCTGAAACACTTTGATGGAGGCCGCGCAAAAGGCACCCACTATTCTAGCCAGCCTAACCACGCCCAGCCAGCCCAAGTCATCGGCGGCGATGCGGTGGGCACGCTCCCCGATGGAACGCGGGTCTTTGCCCTGGGCGTTGGGGGCACCTTGGCCGAGCGGGCGCTCATCGACCGCCGCCGGCTGGTAGCCCTACCCCCCCACCTCGACGATGCCACTGCCGCCGCGCTGCCCAATGCCGTTATTGGGGCAGGCATGGCCCTGCGGTTCCGGGCCGGCATTCAGCCCGGCGAAACGGTACTCATCAACGGGGCCACCGGCTTCACCGGTCGGGTAGCGGTGCAGCTGGCCAAGCACTACGGCGCGGGGCATGTTATTGCCACGGGCCGCAACCCGGCATCGCTGCAAGCCTTGCTGGCCTTGGGCGCCGACAAAGTACTCTCGGTGCAGCAAGCTGAGGAGGCTTTCGTGGCGCAGCTTCAGGCCCTCCACACCAGCTCCCCCATCGATGTGCTTATCGACTACCTATGGGGGCATTCGGCCGAGTTGCTGTTGCGGGCGTTGCAGGGCACCGGCTCCTTCACCCACCGAGTGCGCTTCGTGTCGGTAGGCACTATGCTGGGCGATAGCGTAGCACTCTCCGGGGCCACGCTGCGGAGCACCGATTTGCACCTCTCCGGGTCGGGGCTGGGCAGCTGGTCGCGCCAAGAAGTGAGCCACCTATTCGCGGAGATGCTACCAGAAGCCTTTCAGCTAGCCGCGGCTGGCCGGCTGCTGGTGGAAACGGTAACGGTACCCCTCGCCGACATCGCGCGCGTGTGGGAAATAGCAGTGCCAGCTGGCGCACGACTGGTAGTGCTCCCCTGATGCGGCCGCTTCTTTCACCAGTCTTTCTTGCTGCCGCACGCCATGAAAAAAACTACCGCGGCTTACTGGGTCGCTACCGGCCTAGTGGCCTTGCTGATGAGTAAGTCGGCCGTCGCCTACCTCACCCAAGACGCCGTGCGCCTAGAATGCCATCGCCTAGGCTTTCCCGATTATTTTCGGGTCGAGTTAGCGGTGGCCAAACTCCTGGGGGTATTGGCACTGCTGGCGCCAGTGGGCGTTCGGCTTAAGGAGTGGGCCTACGCTGGCTTCACCATTCTGCTAGTGTCGGCCCTTATTGCCCACCCAGCCTCGGGCGAGCCTCTTAAGGCCTCGGCTGGGCCGGCGGAGCTGCTGGTGGTGCTGGCCGTTTCCTATTGGCTCTACCGGCAGCGGCAGCCCTTGGCTTCTTTCTCCCAGCCAGGGTAGCTGGGGCAAACAACCGCTACCTGGTGTGGTTAGCAAGTCATTTCTTCTTGCCATGCTAGAATGGTTACGTACGCAGTTTTCGCTCAGTGCCGCGCACTGGCAGCGCTATGCTACCTGCTTTACGCGCCTGGAGGTGCCGGCCCGCACCTTGCTGCTACGCGAGCAGGAAATAGCTAAGCGGGCTTTTTTCATCGAAAAAGGCTGCCTGCGCGTGTGGTTTACCAGCCAGGGTAAAGACGTCACCTTCCAATTTTTCTTTGAGCAGCAAACTGTTTCGTCGCTGGAAAGCTTTCGCCAGCATACCCCCAGCCTATTTTCCATCGAAACGATAGAGCCATGCGTGGTGTGGTGGGTAGGGCGAGACGATGCCTACCGCCTGCTGGTAGAGCTAGCCGAGTTGCCCACCCAGCGGGAAAAGTTGGCGGGGATGCTCTTCGACCGCACCCGGCACTACATGGAACACTGCTTGTCTTTTATTCGGGACACGCCCAAGCAGCGGTACCAGCAGTTGCTGGCCCAGGCGCCACAAGTAGTGCAGCGCGTGCCGCAGCACTACATTGCGTCCTACCTCGGCATTAGCACCGTGCACCTAAGCCGTATCAAGAAATGAGTAGTTGGCCAGTTGCTAAAAACGCGGCAGCCGGCCACGTACTACCTCACTAGTTAGCGGTGAACGCGGGCCGCTAAGCCTTCGGCGCGGGCAGCGGCTTTTGGGGCTCGCCCAGCAAGCGGAAGTGGTGTTTGAAAAACACCAGTAGCAGCGTAAAAAGCAGGTTAACCGCATTGCCCAGCAAGATGGGCGTATTGTGCTCGCACACCCCGTACACAAGCCAGAGTATCATGCTACTAGCGCCCACCGCCAGCGTAGGTCCGCTCAGCCCATTGGCCGAGCGGGTTTGCCAGGTGTGCAGCACCTGCGGAAAAAACGTGAGCGCCGAAAGCGCGGCGGCCAGCAAGCCAAGGTTGCTGATAAGACTGGGGGAGAGAACCATAGCTACCTAACGCTACCTGATTAAACCTGGGGGTGGCACAGCCCCTACCCCCTTGCTACGCCGCCAGTTCGCGCAGCACCTCCTTGGTTTTGCGCACGTGGTCGGTGGCGCCGCTGAGGGAATTGAAGATGTAGGCAATTTTGCCGGCCGCATCAATCACAAACGTGACGCGGCCGGGCAGCAGACCCAGCAGGGCACGGGGCACCTCGTATTGCTTGCGCAGTTGCCCGCTGGTGTCGGCTAGCAGTGGAAACGGCAGCCGGTGCTTTTGGCTAAATTTCTGGTGCGACGCCTCGCTGTCGGAGCTTACCCCCACCACTACCGCGCCCAGGTCTAGGAAGTCGGCGTACTGGTCGCGGAAGGCGCAGGCCTCGGCCGTGCAGCCAGGTGTATCGTCTTTGGGGTAGAAATAAAGCACTACCGGCTTGCCAAGCTGGCCAGCCAAATGGAAGGTTTCGCCCTTGTCAGTGGGCAACGTAAAGTCAGGGGCTAGGTCGCCGAGCTGGAGCATAAGTAGAGTGGGCAGTGAGTAATAAATAGAGAACAATTAGTGAGGCTAGTGTTCTCCACTTGCCCTTATTGTTCTCCATTAACTCGTACTATTTGGTAAGCCAGCCATTGGCGTCCAGCCAGTTTTGCAGGCGCTCTATCCACTGGTCTTTGGTGGTTTTGTTGTTCATGCCGAAGCCGTGGCCGCCCTGGGGGTAGAGGTGCATCTCGGCGGGCACGTTGTGGCGGCGCAGCGCCTGGTAAAAAACGATGCTGTTTTGCACCGGCACCGTTTTGTCGTCTTCGGCGTGCACGAGGAAGGTAGGCGGCGTTTGGGCCGACACCTGAAGCTCATTGGAGTACAGCCGCACTTGGTCGGCGCTGGGCGTGCGGCCAAGCAGGTTCTCGCGCGAGCCAGCATGTTTCAGGCTGTCGCTGAAGCTAATAACTGGGTAGAGCAGCACCAAAAAGGCTGGCCGCACCGACGCCGAGCCGGGGTTGGTGCCCACCGGCTGGGCAAAGTGCGTGCCCGCCGTGGCGGCCAGGTGCCCACCCGCCGAAAAACCCATCAGGCCGATGCGCTCGGGGTTGAGGCCGTACTTACCGGCCTGCTCGCGCACAAGGCGCAGCGCCTGCTGGGCATCGAGCAGCGGCGCAATGCTTTTATCGGGTTGGCTCTGGTCGTTGGGCAGGCGGTATTTCAGCACGAAAGCCGCTACCCCCATCTCATTCAGGCGCCGGGCTACGTCGTAGCCTTCGTGGTCGATGGCCAGCCGGGCATAGCCACCGCCGGGGCAAATAATGACCGACGTACCGTTGGCCTTCTCCTTGGAGGGCATAAATACGGTGAGCGTGGGCTGAATAACATTGGAAATGCGCACCCCGGCGCCTTCTGTCACGCTGGTTTCCTGTACCCGGCTCGGCTTCGAGTCGGGGATGGAGCCGCTGTAGAGGGGTAGCACGGGGCGGGGCGTAGCATCGGTAGCCGCGGCCGGCGCGGTAGTTTGCGCCAGCAGCGACCCCGAAGCGCCGAGGCCTAAGGCGAGTAACAAAGCCATTTTTTTCATAAGCCGAGAAAGTGGTACCCGTAAGCGGTACCGGGGTAACTTTACGCGGCACGGCCGCCGCTGTTGCCAGGCCCTACCCCATCGGCAGCTAACTAGCTGTTAAACAACGTTATTTAGCTTCTCATCTCCTAATTCCCTTTGCTCTTGAAAGCAACCCACCTCCTACCCCTGGCGCTGCTGGCCGCCTGCGCGCCCACGGCCAACCAGCGCGCCACCTCAGCCAATACACCCCCGACCGTAACCCCGCCCGTGGCTACCAGCGCCGCCCCTACCCCCCCGGCGCCGGCCGACTACCGCGCCCAGGCCGAGGCCTTTTTGGCAGGCTATACGACGGAGTACGTGCGCCTCTACACGCAGTCGAGCGAGGCCGAGTGGCAGAGCAATACGCACATCGTGCCCGGCGATACTACCAACGCCGGCCGCACCAGCCGGGCCAACGAGCGCCAGGCAGCCTTCACCGGCAGCGCCGCGAATATCAAGCAGTTAAAGGAGCTGCTGGCCCACAAAGACCAGCTTACCCCCCTGCAAACCAAACAGCTCGAAACGGCGCTTTACAACGCGGCCAACTCGCCCCAGACCGTGGCCGACGTGGTGAAGCGCCGCATCAAGGCCGAAGCCGCCCAGACGGAAAAGCTCTACGGCTTCGACTACAAGTACGCAGGCAAAAGCGTGACCACCAACGGCCTCGACGAGCTGCTGCGCACCGAAACCAACCCGCAGAAGCGCCAGCAAATCTGGGAGGCCAGCAAGGCCATCGGCCCGACCCTCAAAGACGGCTTGCTGAACCTGCGCGACCTGCGCAACCAGACCGTGCAGGCGCTGGGCTACCCCGATTTTTTCACGTATCAAGCCAGCGACTACGGCCTGAGCCGGGAAGAAATGATGGCTTTAGTGCGCCAGCTCAACACCGAGCTGCGCCCGCTCTACCGCGAGCTGCATACCTACGCCCGCTACGAGCTGGCCAAGAAATACCACGTGAAGCAAGTGCCCGCCTACCTGCCCGCCGACTGGCTGCCCAACCGCTGGGGCCAGGACTGGGGCAGCATGGTGACGGTAAAAGGCCTCAACCTCGACGCCGTGCTGGCCAAAAAAGGCGCCGAGTGGAACGTGAAGCAGGCCGAGCGCTTCTACCAAAGCCTGGGCTTTCCGGCGCTGCCGGCTAGCTTTTATGAGAAAAGCAGCCTCTACCCCCTACCCCCCGGCACGGCTTATAAGAAGAACAACCACGCCTCGGCCTGGCACCTGGACCTCGACCACGACGTGCGCAGCCTGATGAGCGTGGAGCCTAATACGGAGTGGTATATGACGACCCACCACGAGCTAGGCCACATCTATTACTACCTCAGCTACACCAACCCCGAGGTGCCGCCCCTGCTGCGCCAGGGCGCCAACCGCGCCTACCACGAGGCCATCGGCAGCATGATGGGCTTGGCCGCCCAGCAAAAGCCCTTCCTGGTAGGCCTCGGATTGGTTGATGCTAAAACGCAGACTAACCAAACCCAGCAACTGCTCAAGGAAGCGCTGCAATACGTGCCCTTTATCCCGTTTGCCTCGGGCGTGATGAGCGAGTGGGAAAACGCCTTTTATGCCGAAAACCTGCCCGCCGACCAGCTCAACGCCAAGTGGTGGGCGCTCTGCAAACAGTACCAGGGCATGGTGCCCCCTACCCCCCGCGGCGAGGCTTACCTCGACCCCGCCACCAAAACCCACATCAACGACGACCCCGCGCAGTACTACGACTATGCGCTGAGCTACATCATTTTGTTTCAACTGCACGACCACATTGCCCGCAAGATTCTGCACCAAGACCCGCACGCCACCAATTACTACGGCAGCAAGGAAGTTGGCCAGTTTTTGCAAGATATTATGCGCCCCGGCAGCAGCCGCGACTGGCGCACAGTGCTTAAGGAGAAAACCGGCGAAGACCTGTCGGCCCGCGCCATGGTCGATTATTTTCAGCCGCTAATGGTGTATTTGAAAGCGCAGAATAAGGGACGGCAATACACGATGTAAATGGTCAAATAAGCACTATAAGGAAGGCCAGCATAAAGCACTAAGGCCGGACCCTGACAACCAAGCCCGGCTTGCTACTCGCATTGTAGCAAGCCGGGCTTAGTTGTATAATTATAAATTTTATCAGCAAACCAATAAGCTGAACTTTCCTTAGCATAAGCACTATCAGATAAGGATTTGCGACAGACTATATATTTGTTGCTTCACCATTATGATACCTGCATAATCTTCGTTCCATTATATGATTGCACACGTTACTTCCTCTTCATTTTTACGTAGCTGCAAAGACTATCGGGCGCCTTCAGCGCTAAAATGGGTGTCGGTTTTACTACTTAATCTGCTGCTGGCTGGGCCCGTGGCCCGGGCTCAAACCCCTTCTTGGGAATGGGCACAAGCATTGACGGGGCCAGGCGCTACTTCCGTTTTTGGGGGCAAAACGGCCGTTGACGCGGCCCACAACGTCTATGTTATGGGTCAATTCACGGGAACGCTTACTCTGGGCACGACTACGCTTACGAGCATGGGCGACTACGATGTATTTGTGGCACGCCTGAGCGCTACGGGCCAGTGGCAGTGGGCGCAGCGCGTGGGCAGCCCAAGCGCCGACACGGGCGAAGGTATCGCTGTGGATGCCGCTGGCAACGTGCTTATTAGCGGCAGCTGGGCCACTAGCCCATTCGTGGCCAAGTTTACGAGCGCCGGGGTACCCCAATGGGTGACGCAAGTAGCCGGCAAGGGGTATGCGTACCGGGTAGCACTCGCGGCAGATGGCACGGCATATGCGGCAGGAACAGTCCTAGGTACTGCTTCGTTTGGCGCCACGTCGGTCACCTCCGTAGGCTATGCTGGGGCATTTGTGGCCCGGCTCGACGCTAGCGGCCAGTGGCAGTGGGTGCGGGCGGTGGGTGGTAGTGGCGCCAGCAGCATCTTGGGGCTGGCGGTGGATAACCAGGACCGGCTACTAGTGGGTGGTAACTTTGAAACGCAGGCAGTTTTCGGCTCCCAAACACTTACTACAGCCACCGGCGTAAGGGCAGCCTTCGTGGCCCAGCTCACCTCCCAAGGCCAATGGCAGTGGGTGCGGCAATCAGAAGGAAATGGCTACGCCGAAGCACAAGGGCTCACCGTCGATTCCCAAGCCAACGTCTGGATTACGGGCCCCTTCTTCGGCGGCAATGTGGCGTTTGGACCAACAGAATTAACTCACGTTGGCACAGGGGCCAATGCCTACGTAGCCAAGCTAGATAGCGATGGGCAATGGCAATGGGCCCGCGCAGCTACGGGAGCCGGCGGCGGCGACGTGGGCTGGGCCGTTGCTACCGACCCCAATGGCAACGGCTACGTTACGGGCGTCTTCAACAGTTCGTCGCTGGCGCTGGAAGGCCTACCGGCTTTGGCGCACAGCAGCCAGCCAGCCGAGGACCTGTTCGTGAGCCAGCTAGATGCCAATGGCACCTGGCAATGGGCACTCGCCGCGGGCGACGGAACCACTGGCACCGTTGGCTACGGCATTGCCGTAGATGCCCAGCGCAACCTCACGGTACTGGGCCACTTCCGGGGCGCAGCCCTGGACCTGGGCGGGCTGCGGGTTAGTGCCGGCAATGCTGGCACAGGCTCGGTAGGCTACGTAGCCCGCCTAGCGGCCAGCGCCTGGACCAACTTGCCAACCCTACGGGCGCACCCGCAGGCCGACGGCTCGACCTTGCTGACATCTAGTGCGCCGAGCGGCAATCAGTTTTACCGCAATCAGCAGCCGCTGGCTGGGGCCACGGGCACTAGCTACCGGGTGGCGAGCGGCGCGAGCGGGGCCTATACGGTGCAAACTACGGCGGCGGGCTTTCGCCCCACCGCCTCGGCGCCGGTGCAAGTGGGCGCAGTCGTTACCAAAGCAGTTGAGCCGCACGCCACTGCCGGCTGGAGCGTCTATCCAAATCCTGGCGCGGGCGGCCAAGTCACTGTGCAGCTTGCAGGCCAGCAAAGCTCCGGGCAAATTCAACTGCTAAACGTAATGGGGCAGCTGCTTTATACGTGCCCTTTGCGCACGCGCCCCGACGGCCGCCAAACGCTCGAACTCGGAAAATTCGGAGCTGGCAGCTACCTGCTGCGCCTAGTCACCGGCCAGCAAACATCTACGCAGCGTGTACACTGGCAATAAAGTTGCCGCAGCCAGGCCTGGTTCACGCCCATGCCAGCTGTTATAGCCGAAACTCGGCGGCTAGCTGCACCGCCTGCAGCTTCAGCTCCTGCGCCGCCGGGCGCTGCCCAATGCCCATGTGGTTTAGCCCTTGTAAGTAGCGCGCGCCCAGGCTCAGGTGGCGCCAGAGCTGCACCTCCAGCCCGGCGGTGGCGCCGAGGCCACGCTCCTCCGTTTCGTGCGTGATGTCGGTGGTTTGGCCGTTTTGAGATTGTTGGGCTTGTATAAGCAGGTCGAACTGCGGCCCGGCTACCAGGGTAAGCCGGGGCACTACCTGGTACTTGAGCAGCAGCGGCAGCGACAGGTACCGGAATGTGTAGTGCGGGCCACCGCTAGCGATTTCACCGCTGAGCTGCGAAAACAAGTATTCCTGCTGCACCGCCAAGTGCTTGTTCAGCGACAGCTGCACCAAAAAACCAGCCGCAAAGCCGGGTTGCCAGGTTGTCTCAACGGGCACGACAGGCCGGGGTACGCCTTGGTTGAAGTTGGTATTGGCATAGTTCAGCCCCAGCCGCAAGCCGAATTTTACTACCCGGGGCGACGGGCCCAATTGGCTAGGCAGCAGGCTCGAATCGGCCGGAGGGGGTAGGGCACCCACCGCAGCCGGCTGCTGTGCCAATACTAGTTGGGGCCAGCCACTGCATAGGCCCGTAAGCAAGAGTAAATAAACCTTCATTGTAGCGGCAGCCCTGGCGAAGCTTTCTCAGGGGTGCCCAATATAGCTACGCGCCTTGCGCGGGGCCCTGGGCGGCGTGCCTCCAACTAGCCGGGCAAGTACATAACCGTCACTACTTCAGCATGAAACCTTGCTGTAAACGGAGGAAGTTATCGGCTTAACACAAGTAAGGGGGGTAGGGCCGCGTTGCTGCGCAGCCCTACCCCCCTATTTATCGCTTGCTTACTCGGCGGCTTACGCCAGGCTTAGTCAATAACGGAGCTGGCGGTCAGGCTTTGGCCCAGGCGCCGGCTCAGCACCTTGGCTACGCCTTCGAGGCGGCGCAGGATGGGCTGGGCTACTTCGATGTCGGCCAGGTCGATGCGCTGGTTGCGGCTGATGAGGTAGCGGGCCAGCGCCGAATTTTCGTCCAGGGCCAGCGTCAGTTCCCGCTGGGCATCTTCCCACTCGCCCGGCTGCTCGGCCAAAATATAGCGGTAGCGCAGCTCAATAGTTTGACTTACCAACTCGGCCAGGCGCGTGAGCACCGTGGCCTCGGCCGCCGAAAAATCGCGGGCATTTTTATCGATAACAGCCAGCATCCCCAGGCGCGCATCATCGGACGCCACCAGGGCAGCCCCGGCGTAAAAATTAAGCCCAATAGACTGCGCTACATCAGGTTTGATGAGGTTGCAGCTTTCGGGTTTATAGTCGGATATTACTACTTGCTCGGTGGCCAGGATGGCAGCCGAGCACATGCTTTCGTTGCGCACCAGCCCCGGAATACCCGTAGCCCCCGCCACCGCCTTAAACCAAACGTACTCCGCATCAACCAACGAAATAAGGGCAATGGGCGTGTTAAAAAGCTGCGCCGCCCAGGCCACGTAGTCGTCGAATATTTGTTCGGGGGTAGTATTAACGATTTTGAACTGGTGCAGCGTGCGCAGGCGAGCCGCGTCGTGGCCAGGTATTAAAGAATCAGGAAACGTGGTGTTCATTAATAGTTGGCTTCGCTGCCGGGCAAATCTATCAGGATAAATTGAGCGTCTTGGGTAGCCTTGATTTCGAGCACATTCTCGCTATCGATGCGGGCCTGGTCGCTGGGGCCCAGCTCAACGCCATTGACGTAGATACTGCCCTGTTTAAGATAGATAAAGGTAAGCCGAATGGGAAAAGTTTTAAATGTCAGCGTTTTGCCGGCATCCAGGTTGCTCCAATAAATGGTGCTGTTAGAGTTTATATATACTACATCCTCCAGCACGCGCTGGCCGGTTACCAACGGTATCAGCACGTTTTTTTTGCCATTGAGAAAGCCTAGGTCCTTCTGCTCGTAGCTGGGGGCCAGGCCTTTCTGGCTCGGCATAAACCAGAGCTGGTACAAGTGCAGCGCCTTGTCCTGGCGGTTCATTTCGCTATGGGCCAGGCCAGTACCAGCTGTCATGCGCTGCACTTCGCCCGCCGTGATGGTGGTGCGGTTGCCCATCGTATCCTCGTGGCTCACCTCGCCTTCGAGCACCAATGTCACGATTTCCATTTCGGAGTGCGGGTGCTGCGGAAAGCCGTTTTGCGGCGCCACCGTGTCGTCGTTGAATACCCGCAGTGGCCCAAACTGCTGGTTATTTCGGTCGAAATAATCAGCGAATGAAAACAGAAAATACGAACTAAGCCAGGCAGTAGGAGCGGCGTGATGGCGCTGAGCGGCAGAAACGTAAGCAAGCATAGGGCAAGGTGAAGAGGAGCCCGCCGCGCAAGGCACGCCGGGCACGTGAAAGGAGTCGTAGGCTTACAAACTGTGAATTGCCGTTTCGGGTTGCTCCTAGCGGCTACCGCGCCGGCGGCTTCCACGCTAGGCAGGGCCCCTACCCCCACCAGTTACGCAGAACAGTAGCTCACACAAGTAGCAGAAATACAAGAAGAAGCATCCCCAATCGTTTGCGGCGCCTGCCCAAAATTCAGCGCTAGTAGTGCGGCGTATGCCCTAACATTGCAGCACACTCATTCCCACCTCCCCCTATGTTACCAACCCTACGCGGGACCGCGCGGCTTACTGCCGCGGCGGCCTTGTTGCTCGCGGGCTGCGCCAAAGACGCAACCGCCCCTACCGCCCCCGTGCCAGCCAGCCTGAGCACTGCCAGCGACGCCACCGCCGTGAACGGCGTAATGATGCAGGCCTTTTACTGGGACGTGCCCCAAACTACCAGCGGCCAAACCTGGTGGCAAGTGCTTGGCGGCAAGGCCACCGAGCTGAGCGCCGCCGGCATCACGGCCCTGTGGCTACCCCCCGCTTACAAGGGCAGCGGCGTCAACGACGTGGGCTACGGCGTGTACGACCGCTACGACCTGGGCGAGTTCAACCAGAAGGGCACCGTGGCCACGCACTACGGCACGCTGGGCCAACTGCAAAGCTGCATTACGGCGCTGCACGGCAAAGGCATCCAGGTGTACGAAGACATGGTCATGAACCACTTAACCTCGGCCGACGCGCAAGAGCAGTTCAATGTGGGCGGCACCAACTACAACGTATACACCAGCTTCACGTACCCGGCGCGGGCCAACAAGTACAGCAATTACCAGTGGCACTATTACAATTTCAACGGCACGCAGCAAGCCCCCAACAACGGCTGGTACCAGTGGAACGCCTGGGACTTTCAGCCCTACGCCAACGGCGATGCCTACGACAATCTGCTGGGCTCCGAAATTCGGTATGCCGATGTGAACCAGGTAAATGAAACCATCAAATGGGGCAACTGGATGACTACCACGCTCGGCCTCGACGGCTACCGCCTCGACGCGACCAAGCACATGCTTACCTCATTTGTGAACTCGTGGCTCGATAACGTGAAGGGCACTTCGGGCCGCTTTGCGGTGAGCGAAGCGTGGTTTCGCAACCTGAGCGACCTCAACAACTACGCCTCGGCCACGGGCGGGCGCACGAGCTTGTTTGATGTGCCGCTGCACTACACCTTCCAGAGCATGAGCAGCGGCAACGGCGCCTGGGATATGCGCGGGCTGCAATTTGCGGGCTTCACCGAGGCCAACGGACCGCTGTCGGTGTCGTTTGTCGATAACCACGACACCGACCAAACGGGCGGCGCGCTGTACTCGCCGGTGGTCAATTTCAAGCAGCTGGCCTACGCCTACATCCTGACCCGCGAAAAAGGCTACCCCTGCGTTTTTTACAAAGACTACTACAACTACGGCCTCGGCGCGCAGCTTAAAACGCTCATCAGCATTCGCAAAGCCAACGCTTACGGTGCGGCCTACGAGTACACCAGCGTCGACGACGCCGACTACTACGCCTACTCACGGGCCGGCGATAGCTCACATAAAGGTCTGATGCTCATTCTCAACGATGGCAGCGGCACGCGCACTAAGGGCATTACCTCGCCTTTCAAAAACGCCACCCTCACCGACAAAACCGGCAACTACAGCGGCAGCATCACCACCGATGCCAACGGCTACGGCAACTTCCCGGTGCAGGCCCGCAGCTGGTCGGTTTGGGTGCCAAACTAAGGCCAGCCCAAACGAGCTAGGAACTGTACAAGAACGTCCTGCTGCGCTTGTCGAAGCAGGACGTTCTTTTTGACTCAGCTATTCCTTTAACGAGCCCGCTTACGTTATACCACTCACTCTATTCAAAACTTCCCGCCTACCCCCTACTTTTCTTATGACCACCTCCCCCCGCGTTGAACACGATTTTTTGGGCGAACTGCCTATTCCCGAAGACGTTTATTACGGCATCCAGACGCTGCGGGCGCTGGAAAATTTCTACATTACGGGCATTCCAGTAAAGACCGAGCCGCTGTTTGTGCAGGCGCTGGCCTTCGTAAAAAAGGGGGCGGCACTGGCCAACAAAGAGCTGGGTGTGCTCGACCCGACCATTGCCGACTACATCGCCCAGGCTTGCGACTTAGTGGCCAGCGGCCAGTTCGACAATCAGTTTCTGACCGACATGATTCAGGGCGGGGCCGGTACGTCGGTGAATATGAACGCCAATGAGGTGATTGCCAACGTGGCCTTGGAGCTGATGGGCCACCGCAAGGGCGACTACCAATACTGCCACCCCAATAACCACGTCAATTGCTCGCAGAGCACCAACGACGCCTACCCCACTGCTTTTCGCATAGCCCTGAACAACAAGCTGGTGGGCTACCGCGAAACGCTGGGCCAGCTGGCCGACGCTTTTTTCCAGAAAGGCGAAGAGTTTCACAACGTGCTCAAAATGGGCCGTACCCAGCTCCAGGATGCCGTGCCCATGAGCATGGGCGACGAATTCAACGCTTTCGCTACCAACCTGCGCGAGGAGCTGCTGCGCATTGATGATTCGCGCCGCCTCATTTCCGAAATCAACATGGGCGCCACGGCCATCGGCACTGGCGTAAACACACCGCCCGGCTACGCGGGCCTCGTAACCAAGCACTTGCGCCAAATAACCGGCCTCGACCTGAGCCTGGCCGGCGACCTCATCGAAGCTACCTACGACACCGGCGCCTACGTGCAGCTGTCGGGCGTGCTCAAGCGCACCGCCGTGAAGCTGAGCAAGATATGCAACGACCTGCGCCTGCTCGCTTCGGGCCCCCGCGCCGGCCTGTTTGAAATAAACCTACCCCCCTTGCAGCCGGGCAGCAGCATTATGCCCGGCAAAGTGAACCCCGTGGTGCCCGAAGTGGTGAACCAAACGGCGTTCTACGTCATCGGCGCCGACCTTACCGTGACGATGGCCGCCGAAGCCGGCCAGCTCCAACTAAATGTAATGGAGCCGGTTATCTCGTTCGCGCTCTTCACCAGCATCTCGTACATGACCAACGCCTGCCGCACCCTGCGCGAGAAGTGCGTGCTCGGCATCACGGCCAACGCTACCCACGCCGCCAACCTCGTTTACAACAGCATTGGCATCGTGACGCAGCTAAACCCCGTACTGGGCTACGAAACCAGCGCCAGCATCGCCAAAGAGGCGCTGGCTACCGGCAAGTCGGTCCACGACATCGCCGTAACCGAGCGCGGGCTGCTAACCCAAGCCAAATGGGACGAGATTTTCACGTTTGAAAACCTCATCCGGCCGGTGTTTATCAAGTAGCCAGGCTGTATAATTCGCTAAAAAAGAACGTCATGCTTCACTAGTGTGCAGCATGACGTTCTTTTAAAAGTCTCGCGACCCTACACTTACGACTGGGGGGTAGGAAACTCAATTTCCCGTGTCAGTTCGGCGTACCACTCGGCGCCGTATTTGCGCTCCAGCGGCTCCTTCAGAAACTTGTACACGGGCACGCCCAGCTTGGCTCCAAACGAGCAAGCCGGCGAGCAAATATCCCAGCGGTCGTAGTTAAGCGCCTCAAAGCCTTCGTATTTCGTAACCCGGATGGGATATAAGTGGCAGCTAATGGGTTTCTTAAAATCGGTAGCGCCCGCTAAGTAAGCTTGCTCAATGCCGCACTTCAAGATGCCGCGCTCGTCGTAGAGCGCGTAGGCGCACTCCCGGTCGTTGATGGTAGTCGTGCTATAGTCGCCCTCCCAGTCCTCAATGTAAAGCCCTTGAGCCGCAATGGCTTGCTTACCGGCCTCGGTCAGGAACGGCTCAATCTTGGGGTATTCATTTTTGAGGATTTCCAACTCTTCTAGCTCCAGCGGAGCGCCGAGGTCGCCTTCCACGCAGCAGGCGCCCTTGCAGGCGTCGAGGTTGCAGACGAAAAAGTTTTCGGCCACATCGTCGGAGATAACGGTATTTTGAATAACAATCATAAAGCGGAGCGAATTTATCGACGATAGAAACCGGTTAGTAAAGAGTGGCCGGGCGGCCAGCTTGCCTAAAAACGGTAGCACAAAGATACCGCCCTACCCCCCTCCCAACTTATCTTTGTCAGCTAGCCGCCTTCGGGGCGGTCTCTTCGTATGGCTTTAGATTATCACGCTCTTTTAAACCCCTCGCAGGCCGCTGCTGTGCTCCAAACGGAAGGCCCCTGCATGATTATTGCCGGCGCCGGCTCGGGCAAAACGCGGGTGCTTACCTACCGCATTGCCCACTTGCTCGAGCAAGGGGTAGACCCCTTCAATATCCTGGCCCTCACCTTCACCAACAAGGCCGCCAAAGAAATGCGCGCCCGTATTGAGAAGGTGGTTGGCCCAGCGGCCAAAAACCTGTGGATGGGCACTTTCCACTCCGTATTTGCTAAGATTTTGCGCTCGGAGGCTGATAAAATCGGCTATCCCCGTTCATTTACCATTTACGATACGCAGGACAGTAAAACTCTCATTGGCCAGATTGTAAAGGAGTTGGAGCTCGACGACAAGCTCTATAAAGCCAGCACGGTACTCGGCCGCATCTCGGCCGCCAAAAACAAGCTCGTATCGGTGCAGCAGTACCTCAACGACCCTGTTATCCGGCAGGACGATGAGGCGGCCATGCGCCCCAAAATTGGCGTGCTTTACCAGCAGTACGCGGCGCGCTGCTTTAAGGCCGGCGCCATGGACTTCGACGATTTGCTGTTTCAAACCAACGTCCTTTTTCGCGACCA
The DNA here is from genome assembly GCF_009755225.1 of Hymenobacter ginkgonis. GTDB lineage: Bacteria > Bacteroidota > Bacteroidia > Cytophagales > Hymenobacteraceae > Hymenobacter > Hymenobacter ginkgonis. The sequence continues at coordinate 1,064,831 of NZ_WQKZ01000001.1, read as the reverse complement.
CGCCGATATTCTGAATAAGTACCAGAATAAATTCCGGTTTGTGATGGTAGACGAGTACCAGGATACCAACTATTCGCAGTATTTAATAACGCGCAAACTGGCGGCCAAGGAGCGTAATATTTGCGTGGTGGGCGACGATGCGCAGAGTATTTATGCTTTCCGCGGCGCCGATATTAGCAATATTCTCAACTTCGAGAAAGACTATCCCGAACTGAATGTATTTAAGTTGGAACAGAATTATCGCTCTACCAAAAACATTGTGTGGGCGGCTAATTCGGTTATTAAAAACAACCAGGCGCAATTACGCAAAGACGTTTTTTCGGACAACGAAGACGGTAATTTAATTGAGTTAATTAAGGCTGCTTCTGACAACGAAGAAGGCAAATTAATTGCCCAATCTATCTACGAGGATAAGATGAACCAGCATCTATCCTACGATAATTTTGCCATCCTTTATCGCACCAATGCCCAGAGCCGGGCGATGGAAGAAGCGCTGCGCAAATTAAACATTCGGTACAAGATTGTGGGCGGCCTGAGCTTTTATCAGCGCAAGGAAATCAAGGACTTAGTTGCCTATTTGCGCCTCACAGTTAACCCGAACGACGAGCAGGCGCTGCGCCGGGTCATTAATTATCCGAAGCGCGGCATCGGCGATACCACGATTAGCAAATTAATTAATTCGGCCGAAGAAGCGAACCACACGATTTGGGAAGTGGTGAGCAATGCCGAGCAGTTTTTGCCGGCGCGCGTGTCGAACCCGGTCGTGGGTTTTGCCGAAAAAATAAAGAGCTACACCGCCGTGGCGGCGAAGGAAGACGCCTTTGAAGCGGCCAAATTCATTGCCAAAAATTCGGGCATGATTGAGGAATTGTACGCCGACAAAAGCATCGAAGGTTTGTCGCGCTACGAGAACATTCAGGAGTTGCTCAACGGTATTAAGGAGTACGTAGACGACCACGAGCGCGAGGACAAGTCGCTCGGCGCGTTTCTGCAGGATATTGCTCTCGTCACCGATTCCGATTTGAAAGACGCCGCGCAAGAGGGCGAGGCCGTGACGATGATGACCATTCACTCGGCTAAGGGCCTGGAATTCCGCAATGTCTACATCGTGGGCATGGAGGAAAACCTCTTTCCGAGCCAGATGATGATAACCTCGCGGGCCGACCTAGAGGAGGAGCGCCGGCTATTTTACGTGGCCATCACGCGGGCCGAAAAGAAGCTCACGCTCAGCTACGCTACCTCGCGCTACCAGTGGGGCAACCTGCGCAGCTGCGAGAAAAGCCGTTTCTTGGATGAGATTGACCCACAATATATTAACGCCAAATTTGCGCCCGGCCCGGCGGTAGGTGAGTCGCCGTTCCAGCACGTATTTGAGCGGCGCTCGAACCTGGTGGCTACCCCCCCTCGTAAGACGGTAGCCACTAACTACGTGGCCCCGGCCGACTTCCAACCCTCGGATACGAGTAACTTGCAAGCTGGCCAGCGCGTTGAGCATCCTAAGTTTGGCTTTGGCAAGGTGACGACGCTGGAAAAGCAGCAAGGCACCGTGAAGGCGATTATTCAGTTTGAAGAAGTGGGCGAGAAAACCCTGCTGCTGAGTTTTGCCAAGCTGCGGGTGCTGTAAAACTTTCGCCCCAAGTTCACCACGAATACAAGGGAGTTTAATAGCGCATGAAGGCTACTACTTGACGCTCCATTTCAACTCGTAGCCAAACCTAGGGCGAAATAATCCTATAAGAATTAAATGACTGAAACTTCCCCCCTGCCCTTCCACCTGCAGCTGCTGGTGCGCGAATACGGGCAAAGCACTTACCAACTTATTCAGGGCTTGGCCCAGATTGAGGATGTGGCCGAGCGCACGCGCCGCGCCGCGGGCATAGTGCAGTTGATGCTGCGCCTGCGCCCTACCCTGCGCGACCAGCCCGACGTGCAAACCCGCCTCTGGAACCACTTGCATGCCCTGGCCGGCACCGATGTGGCGCTCGACGCGCCCGTGCCGCTCTCGCCCCCGCGCCTGCACATGGAGCGCCCCAAACGCGTGGAGTACCCACGCTCGGCGCCCAAGCTCAAGGCCTACGGCCGCGGCGTGGAAGCTCTGATTGCGAAGGCCCTTACCCTGCCCGACGCTACCGAGCGCGAGCAAGCTGCTGTGCAAATCGGGCGCACCATGAAGTTCTTGTACCGTCAGCACAACAAGGAAAACGCCAAGGATGTGACCATTATTCGGCACCTGGCGGAGCTATCGGGCGGGCAGTTGAAGCTCGATGCCCAAGTGGTAGCTGACCAAGATTTGTTTGAATTGGCGGCCCCAACCACGGCGGCATCTACGCAGCCAGCTCGTACCCCTACCCCCCAGGCGGGCGCTAACCGCTTCGAGGGCAACCGCGAGAACCGGGAGCGCCGCCCCGACCGCCCCGAGGGCGGCAATAATTTTGGCAACGGCAAGAAGCGTGACAAAAAACGCGGCAAGAAATTCCGCTCCGAGCCGCAACAGCCGCCCCAGTAGCTTTCCCAGGCTTTTAGCTGATAGCTGCTGGCTGTTAGCTTTTTGAAGGAAAGCACCCACGTAAACTATTTCTTTCTCAGAGCTAATAGCCAGCAGCTATCGGCTAAAAGCTAACCATAAAATGGCTGCATTTGAAGTGCGCGGCGGACAGAAGCTGCACGGGGAAATTATTCCCCAAGGCGCAAAAAACGAGGCGCTCCAGATTCTGTGTGCGGTGCTGCTGAGCTCCGAGCCCATCACCATCAGCAACGTGCCCAATATTCGGGACGTGAACAAGCTCATTGAGCTGCTGCGCGACCTGGGCGTGAAGGTAGGCCAACTCGCCCCCGACACCTACATGTTTCAGGCCGAGGATGTCCACATCGAGTACCTCGACACGCCCCAGTTTGTGGCCCAGGCCCGCGAGCTGCGTGGCTCGGTGATGATACTGGGCCCGCTGCTGGCCCGCTACGGCCGCGCCCAACTACCTAAGCCGGGCGGCGATAAAATCGGCCGGCGGCCCCTCGATACGCACTTTGTGGGCCTCGAAAAGCTGGGGGGCGTACTCACACTCGAAGGTCCCGATTTTTACCGCTTGAACTCGTCCAGCGGTAAGCTGCACGGCGCTTCTATGCTGCTCGACGAAGCCAGCGTGACTGGCACGGCCAACATCGTGATGGCCGCCGTGCTGGCCGAGGGCATCACTACTATTTACAACGCGGCCTGCGAACCCTACCTCCAGCAGTTGTGCCGGATGCTGGTGCGCATGGGCGCTAACATTCAAGGTATTGGCTCTAACCTGCTCACCATTGAGGGGGTAGAGCGCCTGGGCGGCACCGAGCACCGCATGCTGCCCGATATGATTGAAATCGGTTCTTTCATCGGCCTGGCGGCCATGACGGGTTCCGAAATCACCATCAAAGACTGCCAGATTCCAGAATTGGGCATCATCCCCGACACGTTCCGCAAGCTGGGTATTCAGCTGGAATTTCGCGGGGACGACATTCACATTCCGGCGCAGGACCACTACCAGATTGGCACCTACCTCGACGGCTCCATCCTCACCGTGTCAGACCATACGTGGCCGGGCTTCACGCCCGATTTGCTGAGCATTATTCTTGTGGTGGCTACCCAAGCCCAGGGCACAGTCCTGATTCACCAGAAAATGTTCGAGTCGCGGCTGTTCTTCGTGGACAAGCTGATTGACATGGGCGCGCAAATTATTCTCTGCGACCCGCACCGCGCCACTGTTATCGGCCTCGACAAGCGCTCGTCGCTGCGCGGCATCACCATGTCGTCGCCCGATATCCGGGCGGGCGTAGCGCTGCTTATCGCCGCGCTGAGCGCCGAAGGCAAGAGCACCATCCTCAACGTGGAACAGATTGACCGCGGCTACCAGAACATCGACGAGCGTCTGAATGCACTCGGCGCCGATATTCGGCGGGTGTAATTCCCGGTAAGTTACTACTTGATTATCAGTAATCCTAAGCTATTATATTTTCCTTCTTAAAAAAGCCCGGCCTGCCAAGGTCGGGCTTTTTTAGGGGGGTAGGCGGGTTACCCGCCAGGGGAAGCTGGATAAAGAGGCAGCTGCGCAGCTGTTTCTCTTTTCAGCTTTCCCTTTTTCTTCCGATGAAATACCTGATTTTTCCGGCCCTCTTTGGGCTCGGCCTGGTAGGGTGCAGCCAAAAACAAACGGCCGTGGAGGTAGTCCCCAGTCAGACTACAATGCCGGCGCGGCCTACCTCCGCCGCCGTTGCCAGTCTCCCGCCTACCGTGGCCCCTACCCCTGTGGCCACCCCTGAGCGTAGCAGCGAACCGGCGACGGTGCAGCCCGCTCGCAACATCATCTACCAAGGAAATTTGGAGTTGGCGGTGGATGATTTTGACCAGGCATCGGCGAACCTCGACCGCTTGTTGGCGCAGTACCACTCGTATGCGGGCACCGCCCACGAAACCCGCGCCGACGGCCAGCGGCGCCAGGAAATGACGCTTAAAGTGCCGCCTGCTGATTTTTTGCCGCTTGTGGCAGCCCTCAGCAAGCTCGGGCGCATCGAGGCCAAAGACGTAGCTTCGGCCGACGTAACGGCCGATGTGCTGCAAGCCTTGGCTAGTTTAAACGCCAAACAAAGCACTGCGGCTAAGTACCGCCAGCTACTCGCCCAAACTACCAACCCGGCCGAAATACACCGGCTTGAAGAACAAACTCGCCAGCTCCGCCTCGACGAAGCCGCCGACCAAGCGCGCCTCGAGCAGTTTGGCGCGCGCAGTGCGTGGGCTACGCTTAGCTTACACTATTACCAGTTGCTCTCGACTGCGGAGCCAGACTCGCCATTGCCTGCTTTTGCGCCACGCTTTCTGGCGGCTTTCAGCCGGAGCGGGGCTTTTATGCTAGAAATAGCCGTTGCGCTCACCTACTTATGGCCCTTGGCCTTACTAGGTGCGGCCGGTATTTGGGGCGTGCGGCGCTGGCGCCTGCGCCATCCGGTGCAAGAGTAATACCCTACCCCCTCTAATTAAGAAGAGGCCGGCTAGGAAAGCTGGCCTCTTCTTAATTAGAGGGGGTAACGCCCGAAATTAATCGATTACCATATCCACTACGCTGGTTACCAGCGAGAGCGCAAAGCTGAAAATAAGGGCACTTAGGAAACCCGTCACCGAGAAGCTGCTCATCAGAAAATCGGCCAGCTTTACGATGATGACATTGATAACCAGCAGGAAAATACCCAGCGTCAGCACCGTGATTGGGAAGCCAAGCAGTTTCAGCACTGGTTTAACGGTGGCGTTGAGCAGGCCCATTACGATGACCAGAATGGCCGCGCTGCCTACGCCGTCGAGGTGCACATTGGGCAGCACCTGGGCTAGGCCGTAGGTGAGCACCGCCGTTAGAATGAATTTGATAAGGATTTTACCCATCGCTGAAAGAGAAGTTTTGGTGAATTAGTCAGCGCTTTCAATGCCTTTGGCAGTGAGGCGCCCCTGCGATACGGCCATCCAGTTACAAAGTTGGTAGAGCAGGCGCGCGCCTACTATGCCGTTCCAATCGGAGTCGCCGGGTGCCACCTCGTTCAGATCGAGGCCGATGATAGTGCGGCCCGAGCGCACTATCTGGCGCAGCAGGTAGGTCGCCTCTTCGTACTCCAAGCCGCCGGGTACGGGCGTGCCGGTGCCTGGGCACAGCTTGGGGTCGAGGCCATCGATGTCGAAGCTGATGTAAACTTTCTGCGGCAGTTGAGCAATTATTTTACCGCACACTTTCTTCCAGGATTTTTTGACGAATTTTTCTTCGCTCATAAATCGCTGGCCAAACAGGGCTACCCTACCCACTGAATGCTCGATGAGGTCGGCTTCCTGCTGGCACATATCGCGAATACCAACCTGCACCAGTTTCTTCACCTGCGGCAGCTGCAAGGCATTGTACATGATGCTGGCGTGTGAGTACTGGAAACCCTCGTAGGCGGGGCGCAGGTCGCAGTGCGCATCTATTTGCAGAATGCCAAACTCGCTGTGACGCTCGGCCAGCGCGTATAAAAACCCTAGTGGCGTGCTGTGGTCGCCGCCGAGCACCGCCACGGCTTTCCCCGCATCGAGTAGGGCACCCGTCTTTTGCTTAAGCCATTGCAGCAGTTTATCACCCTCGGCCGTGATGCGGGCAGGCACTGCGCCATGCTGCGCAGCTCCGGTGGCCGGCTGGCCTGCCTCTAGCCACCCAATATAGTCGGCGGCCAGGGGGCGAAGCTCCCGGCTGGTTTGGGCCACGGTTTCGTCTTCTTCCTCCATGGCTAGGCCCAGCTTCCAGGCATCGGGCAGGTCGGGGTCGTAGAGGTCTACTTGCAGCGAAGCATCCCGGATAGCAGCCGGGCCCTGGGCGGTGCCCGCACGGTAGCTTACGGTAACTTCCCACGGCACGGGGACTACTACTAGCTGGGCTTCTTCAGGAGTGAAAGGGAGCCCAAACAGGCCACCCGTTGTTGAATCGCCAGGGGCATTAGGGTCGAAATTGGCAATTTTTTGCGCGAGTGAAGTTGTTGGCACGGGTTAAAAAAATAACACCAAGCGCAGGGCGCTTGGTGGCGGTTAAAAACGTAAATTACTACTGATGTAGTAGTTATTAAAAATTTCTGCTAGTCATACAGCAATATGCGCTATCTGCGCTACTAAGCGGCCGACTGCGTTTTGCCTAAGAAATCATACGTCCGGATAATCTCCAAGATTTTCTCGAAAGTAGCGCGGTCAAAAAATAGCATCAGTGGCAATTCCACCGAATTATCCTTATCTGAAAATTGCGTGATAACCGAAAATATCAGTGGCTGCAACGTATCGGGCTCGGGCATCAGGCTTTGCAAGGAAAGAGCCAAATCGCCGGTGGGTGCCAGCGGCGGGGCACCGTATATGTTGGCTTTCAAGATATTAGCCAATTGAGTAACCAAGGCACCCGTAATAATATTGCTTATTTCTAATAATAGCGATTGCTGCAACTCGTCCAGTACCAATGACTCGGATACCTGCATACGCAAACACACCCGCGACAGGCGCTGAATGTGCTGCCCTGAAAAAAACATAAACGTCGAGCCATTAAAGTCCCCGCGGATGTCGCTCTGAATGGCTACGTAGCGCGACTGGTAGTCGCGCACCCGGCTAATGATATCAGTGCTAGGCAGCAAGTCGAGGTTAGGCACTTCCAGCATTACCCGCTCCTGGGCAATAACGGCAAAGCTATCGGCGGCTCGGGCGAGGCCGATATTTAGAATCTCACGAATGATATCGCGCTCTAACTCGTTCATGGTTAAATTCATAGCAACTTGTGGCGTAGTAGCGGTAGCAGCCAAGACTGGCGAGTAATACGGAAGGAGGCGTGAAGCAGCTAACGTTAGGGGCGTTTGGCTAAAAACAGACGAGTTAGCGCGGGCACATCGAGCACCAGGCAAAGCTGCCCACTACCCAGCAGCGTCACGCCACCAAAAAGGTCAATTGTATCGAGTGGTTTGCTCAGCGATTTCACCACAATATTCTGCTGCCGCAAAAAACGGTCAACCAGCAGGCCTAGTCGGCGATTGTTGTAGCTCACTATCAGCACTTGGTGCAAAGTCATTGCAGGGTCGAGGTCGGCGCGGGTTGCACGCGGTAGGGGCTCGTCGCCCTCAGCATACAACAGCTGCCGCAGCGGTACCAAAGGCACATTTTCGTCCTGCACACGCGTCATGAGCAAGCCACCTACGGCAAAAATCTGGTCGTTGGGCAACGCCAGTACGGTGTCGGTGTGCAGCAGGGGTACGGCGTAGGCCCGCTCGTCCAGCTCGATGAGCAGGGCGCCCTTCACGGCAATTGAGGTGGGTAGGACCAGGGTGAAAGCGGTGCCTTTACCTAGTTCGGAAGCCACGCGCAGGCGGCCACCGAGCGAGTCAATGGCCAGTTTCACCACATCAAGGCCCACGCCCCGGCCTGAAATATCGGTAATCTTTTCGGCCATCGAAAAGCCCGGCTCAAACAGCAGAGCCCAAACACCCTCTTCATCGAGGGTAGCGGCTACTTCGGCTGTTACTACCCCCTTGCGAATCGCTTTCTGACGCACGGCTTCGGTGTCGATGCCGCGGCCATCGTCCTGCACTTGCAGCAGTACATCGTCGCGCTCAGTAAGAGCCGAAATCCGCAGCTTGCCAATGGCCGGCTTGCCCGCCGCTTGCCGGGTAGCAGCATCTTCCAAGCCGTGGCTGACACCGTTGCGCACTAGGTGCAGCAAAGCATCGGTGATGAGCTGCAATACGTTGCGGTCAATCTGCACATCCTGCCCAGTCAGCACTAGCTCTACTTGCTTGTTTTCGGCGGCGGCCACGTCGCGTACTACCCGCGGAAACTTGTTCAGCAGCACGCCTACGCCTACCAAGCGTACATCCATCACGGAATACTGTAGGTCGTCGGAGATGCGAAACAGGTGGCGGGCGGTGGCTTCCAAGGCCGGGTGGCCGAGTTCGGCGGCCAAAGTCAATATTCGGTCGCGGTCAATCACCAGCTCGCCTACCAGGTTGAGCAGATTATCCAGTTTTTTAACTGGAATATAAACCAGGTCCGATAACTCCAGCTTGCGACTGGCGTCGGCATCGGCTTCTTCTTCTGTTTGGGTGGCGCGGGCTTCTACTAGTTCTTCCCCTTTAATGAGGCGGTCGAGGTTTTCGAGTAACGGCTTGGCATCGGCCGTGTCTTGCCCAGCGCCCACCGCCCGAATCATGTTGCCCAGTACGTCAACCGACTGGAAGGTGAGCGTTACCAGCAAGCCGGTAAACGTGCGCTCCTGCCCCCGAATCTGCCCAAAGAGGGTTTCCATCTTGTGGGCTACTTCTCCCATATCCACAAACCCCATGGCCCGCGCATTCGCCTTGAGGTTGTGCATCAGCCGGAACAGCTCGTTGAGGGCAGCGCCATCCTGCGGGTTGCGCTCCAACTCGCTCAGATGGCGCGACATGGCGTCGTAGTATTCCAACGCCTCGGCCATGAACAACTCCCGGTATTCCTGCTCGCGTGATTTCATAGTTGACTAAAGGTTAAACAACTAATATCACACCAAGGGCCTACCCCCCACCCATGCCACAACTGTACCAGCCGGCCACTAGCAGGCCGACCAGCCAAGAGGGGAACAAACGTAGAAGAAAGCGGAGCAGACACGGGCAGTAAAACTAAACGGCAACCTGGGTATTAGGCGGGGGTACCGTCTCCTTGCAGGGCGCTGCCCACAATTTCGAGCACGCGCTCTTCCGAAAAAGGCTTCACGATGTAAGCCAGGGCACCATTTTCAATGGCTTCGTTCACAATGGTTTCTTGGCCTACGGCCGAGCACATCACCACTTTGGCATCGGGTTGCTGCTGGCGAATACCTTTGAGCACGTCGAGCCCTGTGTTGTCGGGCAAAATAACGTCGAGGGTAATCAAGTCGGGGTTGGTTGCTACGGCCATTTCCAAGGCTTGCTGGCCATTGGCGGCTTCGCCTACTACATCGTAGCCGGCATCGGTGAGCATATTCTTGAGCATCGTCCGCATATAGAACGAGTCGTCGACGATGAGAATGCGCTTATTCATGGAAAAGTAAAGCTAAAAGGAAGATGAAATACAAAAGCTGATTGGCCCTTGGGCCCTTTACGGCTTTTGCGAAGCGGCGGCTGTATCGGGCGCTGCTTTAGTGGATTTGCTAGCCGCTTCGTCGGCACGGCCAGGCAGGCGCATTATTTCGGCAGGGGTAAGCAGTTTTGGCATATCGAGCACGATGATAACGCCACCGTCGGGTAGCTTGGCAATGCCCTCCAAGTACTTATCGCGCTGGCCGCTGTCTTGCACAAACTCCGGGGCCGGCTCGATGAGACTAACCGGCAGCGTCACGGGGCGCGGCACTTCGCGCACCATTAGCCCCAGGGTATAGTCGGGGGCTTCGACGGCCAAGGTGTAGGAGAAATCGGGTACTGGCCGGCCCGCGGGGCGCAGTTGAAACCGCTCTTCCAGGTCCACAATGGCGATAATATCGCCGCGCAGGTTGGCAATACCCTTGATAAAAGGGGGTGTTTTGGGCATCCGCACCACTTCGGGTGTGATGGTAACTTCCTTCACCTGCTCGATGCGAATGCCATAGTCTTCGTCACCGAGGCGGAAGACAATAAGCTGGACAACTGCCTCGGGAGCCGCCGGCGCAGCCCGTCCCGACGGAGCAGCCGGGCGGGCCGCTGAAGAATCAGCCATGAGTACTTGAGTAATAAGAATATTGCGCCCTAGCAACTAGCTTATTACTAGCTGCCAGGACTTTATATAAGGAGTGACTTAGCTAGCCTTTTTTGTCCGCGACCGGGTGGGCGCTGCTTTTTCGTCCGCCTCGGGCTTGGTAGCGGGGGTAGGCTTAGCCCGGCGAGTACTGGGCTTCTCAGCTGCGGGAGCGGGGGTTTCGGCAACTTTAGCGGCGTGAGGACGCGCCACCCGGCGGGCTTGGCCATTGCTACTCTCGGGGGGGGTAGGGCTAGCGGGGGCTACTACAGCGGCCACACGCGACCGCCGGTTGGCTATCCCGTTGCTGGCCGGCGCCGGAACGCTGGGCACTGGGGCGGGGCTAGGGGCTGGTGCCGGGCGGCGCAGCATTCCCAGGCGGCGCGGGGCTGGTACGGGTTCTGGCTCTGGCTCGGGCTCGTAGTAATCGAAGAGCTGGAAGGTTTCGAGGCCGCCTTGGAGGTCGTCGGCAATGTCGGAGAGACGCTGCGACGAGCTAGTTAGCTCCTGCATCGACGACGACAGCTGGCGGGCCGTGCCGGCCACCTGCTGGGTGCCCGTAGCCGTCTGCTCGGCAATGGCCACCACTTCCTCTACGTACTTCACCACGTCGCTAATCGAGTTTTGCTGCACGGCCGTGGCCGTGAGAATATCGCGCGAGGTTCGTAGCGTTTCGCCGCTACTGGTGGCAATGTTCTTAAAGGCCGTGCTGGCCTCAAACGTAGCATTTTTTCCCTTGAGCACCCGGCTTTCCATGGCGCTGATGGCCGTGGCGGCACTGGTTGTATCCTTACGCACATCCTCCACCAGGGTCGCAATCTCGTTGGCCGACTTACGCGAACCTTCAGCCAGTTTACGAATCTCCTCGGCTACTACCGCAAAGCCCCTACCCGCCTCACCAGCCCGCGCTGCTTCAATGGCCGCGTTGAGCGCCAGCAGGTTGGTCTGCGAAGCAATGTCGGTAATTACGCCCAGCGATTTGCTGATTTCCTGCGAGCGGGTTGAGAGCACTTCAATAGTGCGCGAAGTCTGGGTAGCGGCGCTGGAAATTTCTTCCATGTTTTTTACCACTTCTGCCACCGTTTTCAGGCCCTGCTGCGAGCTCTGTTCCCCCATAATGGCCGACTTGTTCACCACATCGGCCTTGTTGGCCGTTTCCTTGGTGGCAGTCATGATTTCCTCAATCAGCTTGAAGGCCTGGTCGGTCTTGAGGGCTTGGTTTTGGGCACCTTCGGCCATCTGCTGCATGGCCAAGGCCACGTCGACAGTTACCCGGCTCATTTCCTGGCCTTTGTCCACCATTTCTTCTGATGATGTGCCTACTACCTGAGCTGAGTCGTTGATTTCACCGAGCAGCGCGTTGAGGTTTTCTACGGCCAAGTTCAGCGAACTAGACATGGCCGAGATGTCGCCGGTCGTTTGTACTTCTACCATCTGCGTCAGGTCGCCTTCCGAAATGGCGCGCACCACGCGGCTCACTTCGAGCACCGGGATGGCGATGCTCTCAATCAGCGCGTTGAGGGTATCCACCAGTTCTTTCCACGAGCCTGATACGCCGCCTACCGTGGCACGCTCGGTGAGCTTGCCCTCGGCACCGGCCACACGGGCCACGCGGCTAACCTCGGAGGCGAGGCGGTTCAGGTCATCCACCATCCGGTTGATAGTCTGAGCCAGGTCGGCTACTTCGCCGGCCGCTTCCAGCATCAGCTTCTGGGTCAGGTCGCCCTGCGACACAGCCGTTACTACTTTCACGATGCCCCGTACCTGCGTGGTGAGGTTGGTAGCCATCGTATTCACGTTGTCGGTCAAGTCTTTCCATACGCCGCTCACGTCTGGCACTTCGGCCTGGCCACCCAGCCTACCCTTGGTGCCTACCTCCACGGCTACGCGGCTTACCTCGCCGGCGAAAATGTTGAGCGAGTCCACCATCTGGTTGATGTTGTCCTTTAGGTCAAGCAATTCGCCGTTTACATCTACCGATACCTTCTGGCTGAGGTCGCCGCGGGCCACGGCGGTAGTCACGTTGGCAATGTCGCGCACCTGACTGGTGAGCGAGGCCGCCATCGTATTTACGTTGTCGGTCAAGTCTTTCCAAGTGCCCTTTACACCGGGTACGTTGGCCTGGCCGCCGAGCTTGCCTTCTGTACCTACTTCGCGGGCCACGCGGGTTACTTCGTCGCCAAACACGTTGAGCGAGTCCACCATCTGGTTCAGGTTTTCCTTGAGCTGCAATAGCTCGCCGCGCACGTTTACTGTGATTTTTTGGCTCAGGTCGCCGCGGGCTACGGCCGTAGCCACGTTGGCAATGTCGCGCATCTGGCTCGTAAGGTTCGAGGCCATCGTGTTCACGTTGTCGGTCAACTCTTTCCAGGTGCCGCTCACGCGAGGTACATTGGCTTGGCCGCCCAAGATGCCCTCGGTACCCACTTCGCGCGCCACACGGGTTACCTCACCAGCGAAGATGTTGAGCGAGTCCACCATCTGGTTCAGGATGTTTTTCAGGTCGAGAATCTCGCCCTGCACATCCACCGTCATCTTTTGGCTGAGGTCGCCACGCGCTACGGCGGTAGCCACGTTGGCGATGTCGCGCACTTGGCTGGTGAGCTTCGAAGCCATGGTGTTTACGTTGTCCGTCAGCTCTTTCCAAGTGCCGCCTACCCTAGGCACATTGGCCTGACCGCCGAGCTTGCCTTCGGTGCCTACTTCGCGGGCCACGCGGGTTACTTCGTCGCCAAACACGTTGAGCGAGTCCACCATCTGGTTCAGAATATTCTTCAGCTCCAGAATCTCGCCCTTCACGTTCACCGTCATCTTCTGGCTGAGGTCGCCGCGAGCCACGGCCGTGGCCACGTTGGCAATGTCGCGCACCTGCGAAGTCAGGTTGGCGGCCATGTTATTTACGTTGTCCGTCAGGTCTTTCCATACCCCGCTCACGGCGGGCACGCTGGCCTGGCCGCCCAGTTTACCCTCGGTGCCTACGTCGAGGGCCACACGGGTTACCTCGCCGGCAAATAGGTTGAGCGAGTCCACCATCTGGTTGAGGTTCTGCTTGAGTTGCAGCAGTTCGCCCTTCACATCCACCGTCATCTTCTGGCTGAGGTCACCGCGAGCTACGGCCGTAGTCACGTTGGCAATGTCGCGCACCTGGCTGGTGAGCGAGGCCGCCATCGTATTTACGTTGTCCGTCAGCTCCTTCCACACACCGCCCACGTTCGGCACCACGGCCTGGCCACCCAGCCGGCCTTCGGTGCCTACTTCCTGCGCCACGCGGCTTACCTCGCCGGCGAAAACGTTGAGGTTGTCGATGGTACGGTTAATGGTTTCGGCCATTACCTTAAAATCGCCCGACACCGGAATCTGGAAACTCTCATCCAAGTTGCCCCGGCTGATATTTTTCAGCACCTTGCCCACTTCCAGCACCGGCACGGCAATGCTATCCACGAGGCCGTTGATGTTGTTAATCATATCGCGCCAGAAGCCGGCGGCCCCGTCGGCCGAGGCGCGGGCTTTCAGGTTGCCCTCTACCCCTGCCACTTTCGAAATGCGCGATACCTCGCCGCCTACCCCCCCAATCATCTCCACCATCGAGTTGTACGCCTCGGCGATTTCCGAGAAGATGTCGTCGTTGGATTTGGTTAGGCGCACGCTCACGTCCCCTTTTTTAAAGGCATCGAGGGCAAAAAGCACCCGGTTAAGCTGCTCGTTAACGTAGTCGGTATCGGTTAGGCTGGGGTCAACGCGGCGGGTGCCGCGCTTGCGGGTGAGGTCGGCGCGGCCATTAACAGGCGTTGGCGCGTCGGCTTCAACCAAGCTGGCAGACTCCTGGCTAGGGTCAACTATTTTTTTGGCGGAGGCCATAAATAAGGAGGACGAAAATAGTGGGACGAAGCGGGCTTCGCAGTGGGGACTAGCAAAAGTAGGCGTTCTAAGCGGTCCGGCAAATGCAGCCGCAACCCCCTTTCCTAAATAAGTAACCAATAGCCGTGCATCTTTGTCCCCGTTTTTAACTTTTCGGGCGGGGCCTGCGTTCTCAGCATCCTGACAAAACCCTTACCCGCCCCTACTGCCGCCGCATGGTCAAGAATTTAGTTATCGTCGAGTCGCCCGCCAAGGCCAAAACTATTGAGGGCTACCTGGGTCAGGACTTCATCGTACGGTCCAGCTATGGGCACGTCCGCGACCTGCCCAAGGACAACAATGCCGTCGATGTGGCCAATGGCTTCAAGCCCACCTATGTGGTCGACGCCGATAAGCGCGAATTGATTTCGCAGCTGAAAAAATTGGCCAAAGAAGCCGAAACCGTGTGGCTAGCGAGTGACGATGACCGCGAGGGCGAAGCCATTTCCTGGCACCTGTCCGAAACGCTTAACCTGAAGGCTGACAAGACTAAGCGCATCGTATTTCGCGAGATTACGAAGGCAGCCATTCTAAATGCCATTCAACACCCGCGCGAGATTAACCTCGACTTGGTAAATGCCCAGCAGGCCCGGCGCGTGCTCGACCGCTTGGTGGGCTTCGAGCTCAGCCCAGTGCTTTGGCGCAAGGTAAAAGCTGGCCTGTCGGCGGGTCGCGTCCAGAGCGTGGCCGTGCGCTTGGTGGTGGACCGCGAGCGCGAAATCAACAAACACACGTCGGCCAGCGCCTACCGCGTAGTGGCCCGTTTCGACGCTGGCCAGGGCACCACGCTAGAGGCTGAACTCCCTACCCGCTACAAAACCCGCGAGGAGGCCGAGGCCTTTTTGCAGCGCTGCATCGGGGCCACTTACAGTATTAATAGCCTCGATAAAAAACCGGGCAAGCGCAGCCCCGCGCCTCCCTTTACTACCTCTACCCTACAACAGGAGGCTTCGCGCAAACTAGGCTTTTCGGTAGCGCAGACCATGACGGTGGCCCAGAAGCTCTACGAAGCCGGCCGCATCAGCTACATGCGTACCGACTCGGTAAACCTGTCGGCCGAGGCCCGGCAGGGCGCGCAGGCGGCCATTACGGCGGCTTACGGCGCCGAGTATGCGCTCGAACGGCAGTTCAAAACCAAGTCGGCTTCGGCCCAGGAGGCGCACGAAGCCATTCGCCCCACCGATTTTACGCAGGTGAAAGCTGGCGCCGATGCCTCGGAGCAGCGCCTCTACGACCTCATCCGCAAGCGGGCTATGGGCTCGCAAATGGCCGATGCGCAGATTGAGCGCACCACGGCCATTATTGGTATCAGCACGCAGCCGGGCGTCACGTTTTCGGCTACTGGTGAGGTCATTACTTTTGAAGGTTTCCTGAAAGCCTACGCCGAAAGCAAGGACGACGACGAAGCGCCGGCCGATGGCGAAAGCTCATTTTCGCGGGGCCTACCCCCCCTGCGCGTTGGCCAAGACCTACCGCTGCAAACCCTGACGGCTACCGAGCGCTTTTCGTCGCCCCCGGCCCGCTACACGGAAGCGTCGCTGGTAAAAAAATTAGAAGAAATGGGCATTGGCCGCCCCAGCACCTACGCGCCTACCATCAGCGTGGTGCAGAAGCGCGGTTACGTCGAAAAGGACTCGCGCGAGGGCAAGGAGCGCAAGTTTTACGCCCTGGCCTTGGTCGATGGCGAAGTAAAAACCGAGCAGCGCACCGAAACCTACGGCGCCGATAAAGCCAAGCTATTTCCTACCGATACTGCGCTGGTAGTCAATGACTTTTTGGTAGAACACTTTCCGGCCATCGTCGATTTTCAGTTCACGGCCAAGGTTGAGGATGAGTTTGACCAGATTGCCAACGGCCGCGAGGATTGGGGCACCATGCTGGCGGGCTTCTACGAGCCTTTCCATGCCAGCGTAGAGCGCGGCCAGGACATTGAGCGCAGTACGCTTAGCAGCACCCGCGAGATTGGCCTGCACCCCGAAACCGGCGAAAAAATCACCGCCCGCCTCGGCAAATACGGCCCCTACGTGGCGCTGGGTGATACCGAAGGCGAAACCAAACCCGCCTACGCCAACCTGCGCAAAGGCATGTTTATCGAAACCATCACGCTTGAAGAGGCGCTCGATTTGTTTAAGCTGCCGCGCGTCATTGGTGAATTTGAGGGCAAGGATATGACGGCTGCACTCGGTCGCTTCGGCCCCTACATTCGCCACGACAGCAAGTTTTACTCGCTCACCAAAGAGCAGGACCCGCACACCATTACCAACGAGGAAGGTGTGCAACTTATTGAGAATAAGCGCAAGACGGATGCCGAGCGGCTTATCAAGGAATTTCCTGAAAACCCGGATATTCAGGTGCTGAACGGTCGTTTTGGCCCCTACATTGTGGCGGGCAAAAAGAACGTGAAGATTCCGAAGGGCGAGGAGCCCACTGAGTTGACCTTGGAGCGCTGCCTAGAGCTAGCTGCTGCTACCCCCGACAAACCCGCCAAGGGTGGCCGCTTCGGCAAAAAAGCCGCCGCCGAGAAGCCAGCCAAGGAAAAAGAAGTGGATGCCCCAGCTAAAAAAGCTGCTAAAGCGCCGGCTACCAAGGCCGCCGCGAAGAAAAAAGCGCCGGCCAAAAAAGCTGCCGCCAAATCAGCTGCTACTAAGCCAGCCACCAAGAAAGCAGTGGCTAAAAGCTAGCCTCTCTATCCCCGCCTGCCTTAAAAAGCTCCGCCCACCAGCGGGGCTTTTTATATGGAAAATACCACTTCAGCGTTTAGCCTGGGCATGACTTATTTCTTTCGCTGTGCCGCTAGTGTGGCAGCTTTGTTTATGAGCGCCGGGCCGCCAGCGGCTAAAAGTGCTAATGCGACGCCAACGCCAGCGGGGCTGGTTTATCCGTGGCTCCCTACCCCTCCTGATTCGCGCCAGGGTTTGGCCACGCGCATCGCAGTGCCAGTTGGCTGCCGGCGGGTACCCGTGGCGCCGGGCTCTTGGGGCGCGTGGCTGCGCGGGCTGCCGCTGCGGCCAGTGGGCACACCGGCCCGCCTCTACAACGGCCAACTTAAAGACAACCAAAGCGTGGTAGCGGCCGTGGTTGATATCGACCCTGGCACTAAAGACTTGCAGCAGTGCGCCGATGCCGTTATTCGGTTGCGGGCTGAGTATTTATTTAGTCAAAATCCGAACAAAATACATTTTCACCTTACCACCGGCTTTGACGCCTGGTTTTCGGATTTTGTGGCGGGCCGCACATTTCGGGTGCAGGGCGAGCAGGTTTTACCCGCATCTAAGCCCGCTGAAGCCCCGACCCACGCGGCGCTCGGCCGCTACCTGTTGCCGGTATTTGGCTACGCTGGCACGCTGTCGCTGAGCCGTGAAGTGCACCCCATACCGTTGAGCAATGCCCAGCCGGGCGATGTACTGGTGCATGGGGGCCGGCCCGGCCACGCCGTGCTGGTAGTAGATGTGGCCGAGAACCCACAGAATAGCCAGCGCTATCTATTACTAGCGCAGAGCTACATGCCGGCTCAAAATATTCATATTTTGCGCAACGTGGCGCAACGCAGCTTAGGTGCGTGGTTTGCCGTACCCGACCCAGCCGAGCTTGAGGTTGAAACGCCGGAGTGGACGTTTGCCCGCACCGAACTGGGCCGATTCGATTAGCGCCGCCTACGCCCACCAACCCGGCCGAGCGCCGTAATTTGCGGGCTCTCCGCTTTTGCATGAATCTGTTTTCTTACGCTACCTTGGCCGGCTACGAGTGGCAGCACCCGCGCTTGCTGCTGCTGCTGGCGTTGGTGCCGCTGCTACCGCTGCTGCGGTGGCTACTGGCCCGGCGGCGGCGGCAAGTGCTGGTAGCTTTTGGGCCGGGTGGGCTGCGCCCCGATTGGCGCGCCCTGCTGCGTTTTCTTCCTGATATTGTGCTGAGCCTCAGCTTGGCATTATTAATAGTGGCGGTAGCGCGCCCTCAGCGGGCCGATGAGCACCTAACGCAAACGGGCCAAGGCATCGATATCATGCTGGCTCTCGACGTGTCGGGCAGTATGGAAATCGAAGACCTGAAGCCTACCCGCCTCGCCGCCGCTAAGCGCTTGGCGCGCAGCTTTGTGCAAAGCCGTGTGGGCGACCGCCTCGGGCTCATTGCCTTCGCTGGCCAGGCCTACTCGCTGGTGCCCCTTACCACCGATTACGATTTACTGCTTGATAACTTGAGCAGCCTGCGCCCTGGCCTGATTGCGGACGATGGCACGGCTATTGGCACAGCTATCGGTGTGGCTATCAATCGCCTGCGCGAGTCCAAGGCCAAGTCGCGGGTTTGTTTACTGCTCTCGGATGGCGAGAATACGGCTGGTAGCCTCGACCCGCTGCTAGCTGCACAGCTCGCGCACGCTTATGGCATCCGCTTGTACACCATTGGCTTAGGCCAGGATGGGTTTGTGCCCTACGGCCGCGATTCGCTCAGTGGCAAACCGCGCTACGTGCAAACGCGCCTCGATGAAACGACGATGCGCCAACTGGCCCAGGCCACGGCAGGTCGTTTTTTTCGGGCTACTGATAATGCAGCACTGAGTAACGTATTTACCGCCATCGATCGGCTTGAAAAGTCGGACATCCAAACCCAGCGTTACCGCAGTGTGCAGGACTACTACCGGCCTTACCTCAGCTTTGGCCTGCTGCTGTGGCTGCTGTGGCTAAGTTTAAAAGCAACATTTTTGAACAATGTGCTCGAAGACTGAAATAACAAGTTAATTATCAACAGCAACGGGCTGGTGTCCAAAACTATTTGCTTACTAATAGTTGGTAATTACCTGCTCATCCTTAACAACTTACTACGTGTCTATTGCTTCAACTATTGCGGCGCTCGAAGCCGAGCTGGCAGGTACGGCGGCCAAGCTGGTAGTCGTTACCAAAACGCATCCCGTCGAGCGCTTGCGCGAAGCCTACGCGGCCGGCGCGCGCCGCTTTGGCGAAAACCGAGTACAGGAAATGGCGGCTAAGCAGCCCGAACTGCCGGCCGATGTGGAATGGCACCAAATCGGCCAGTTGCAAACTAACAAGGTGAAGTACTTAGCGGCCTTCGTGCACACGGTGCAAAGTATTGATAGCCTGAGGCTACTGCTTGAACTAGAGAAACACGCTGCCCGGCACCAGCGCACCATTTACGGGCTGCTGCAATTTCATATTGCCCAGGAAGAAACTAAAACGGGGCTTTCCTTGGCCGAAGCCGAGGCAATTTTGCAATCGGCCGAGTACCAGAGCTTACGCCACGTGCGCCTGACGGGCGTAATGGGTATTGCTACCCACTCGCCGGATGCAGAGGCCGTACGGGCAGAATTTCGGCAGCTCCGACAACATTTTGAGTTTTTAAAGGCCACATATTTTGCTCAGGAAGAAAGCTTCCGCGAAATATCAATGGGGATGAGTGCCGACTACGCCTTGGCTATTGCTGAAGGCAGCACGCTTATCCGGGTGGGTAGCGCCATATTCGGCAGCCGCGCCTAGCCCAACCTTTGGCTGCGCTGGTGGTATTTGGGCAATAATTTCACCCTACCCCCTAGTATTAGTGGAACATCATATTTCGGTGGCGCGCACGGCGCGCTACCAGCAATTGGGTGAAATTTCGGCTGCTACCCGGCAGCTTTGGCTGGTAGTGCACGGCTATGGGCAGTTGGCCGAGTATTTTATCCGGCATTTCACGCCCCTACATGCTGCCGACCCGTTGGGCACGGTTATCGTAGCGCCCGAAGCACTTTCGCGCTTCTACCTTACCGGCACTGCCGGCCGCGTAGGTGCTTCGTGGATGACGCGCGCCGACCGCTTAGCTGAAATTGAGGACCAAGACACCTACCTTACCCACTTGCTAGCTAATGCGTTAGCTGGGTGCCCAGCTTCTACCCGCGTTACCGTGTTGGCTTTCTCGCAGGGCACGGCCACGGTAAGCCGCTGGTTGGCACGCCACGCCAACCGCTGGCGGCCTCAGCAGCTTGTGCTGTGGGCTGGCGACTTTCCGGCTGATATTGAAGCGGAAAAAGCCCGGCAGCTTTTGCAGCAGTTGTCCGTGGCGCTGGTCAGCGGCGACCAAGATGCGTACGTGAGTGCAGCTACATTGCAGCAGCAAGCCGCTTTGGTAGGCCAGCACGGCGCAACGGTTACGACTCTTAGCTTTTCGGGTGGGCACACGCTAAACGCTAGCCTCTTACAACAGCTGCATACACAGGCAATGGGCTAGCAGCATCGGCTCCCTACCCCTGCCGCCGCACCGTAGCTGCCGCGGCTTGCGCAGCCGGAAATATTACCACTTCCGCAATTTGCACGTGCGGCGGGCGCGTCACCATGAATTGAATAAGGTCGGCAATATCTTCAGCTTGCAGGGCTTGTACGCCTTGGTACACGCTGGCCGCGCGGGCTTCGTCACCCTTGAAGCGCACTTCCGAAAACTTCGTTTCGACCATGCCAGGCGCTACTTCAGCCACTCGAATACCCCGCGGTAGCAGGTCAAGGCGCATCGTGCGCGTGAGCATCGCTACGGCCGCCTTGGAGGCGCAGTATACATTGCCATTGGCATAGGCCTCGTAGCCGGCAATCGAGCCTATGTTGACGATAAACCCGCCCTCACCCATGCACGGCAGCACCGCTCGGCTCACGTAAAGCAATCCCTTTACGTTGCCATCGAGCATAGCGTCCCAATCGGCTGGGTCACCGTCCTGAATCGGGGCTAGGCCGTGGGCATTGCCCGCGTTGTTGATGAGCACATCGACATGCTGAAAAGCCGCAGGGACTTCGGCCACAGCTGTCTCGACGGCTGCCCGGTCGCGCACGTCGAAGGTAAGTATATGCACTGGCACCGGCGCAAGCTGCTGGGCTAGCTCGTCTAGCGGCTCGCGCCGCCGACCGGCTACTACTAATTGGTAGCCAGCTGCCGCCAACGCCACTGCCGTGGCTCTTCCAATACCAGAGGATGCCCCCGTAATAAATGCAGTCTTCATACCCATATTATTATTTGGCTACTAGCCATTTAGCGACAGCAACTTCAAGTACTATCATGCTGAGCCAACGTATCAAAACAGCTACTACTCGATGTTCAGATACAGCGTAACTGTGTTCGTACGCAAGCTTTGCAAGCTATTGCTGTAGCGATTGTCGCGGGGCTGTAAAATATTGGTTAGGCCATGCGAGAACCGCACTTCGGGTCCGAATTTGAAGTACGGATAAAACAAGTCTAACCCTACCCCATACTCCAGCATCAAGTCATTGCGGGCCACAGTCAGCTGGTTGATGGCCGGCGTATTCTGGCGCTGCGTCACGGCAATACTAGGCTTGATGCCGCCTACCATGTAGAAGCGCGTATTGCGCCGGCGGTTGGACTGGTACTTGAGCAGCAGCGGCAGTTCTAGCTGGGTAGTGCCTACCTCCTGGGTGCGAATGGTATCAGCCCCGCCCGCACCTTGGGCCGTAAATTCCACACGGCGCGTTAGAAAGTTCAGGCCAGGTGCAAAGCGCAAGTGAAATGGTGTACTGGGGTTGCCCAACCGAATATCGCCAATAAAGCCAACTGCAAAGCCAGGACTAATAATAGCATTGGCCGCGATGCCCTGCCCATAGCGCGCTGCTTGAATGTAAGCAGCAGACTGCTCAATAAAGAAACGGGAGAAGTTGGGCGCCACGTAGATACCCGGCCGAAAAAACTTTTGGTTGTAATTCGACAAGTTCTCGACCGTAATGCCTTTAATATGGCCTTTACGGGTGCGGTCGATGGCATCGCTGCGCTTGCGCTGGGCCAAGGCCGGGCCCGCCAGCAGCAGAGCTAGTAGTAGCAAAAAGCCACGCTGCCAGTTGCTACCCCCTATTTGCGGGCCGTGTAAATGGAGCTGATACCGAACGTGAGGGGTTGCCATGCGGGATTGGTAAAGCCGACGCGGCCTAATATGGCTACGAATTCGGCGCCGTCGGGAAAAGCCTGCACCGATTCAGGCAAGTAGGTATATGCGCTCTGGTCTTTGGAAATGACTTTACCAAAGACCGGCAACACCCGACTAAAATAAAAATTATAGGCTTGCTTAAGCGGAAACGCCGTGGGCTTGCTGAACTCCAAGATAACAAGCTGGCCACCAGGGCGTAGCACGCGCAGCATTTCGGACAGGCCCCGTTCTAGGTGCGCAAAGTTGCGCACGCCAAACGAAGCAGTCACGGCATCAAAGGTATCGTTAGCAAACGGCAGGTTTTCCGAATCGGCCAGCTCTAGCTTGATGCGGTGACTGAGCTTTTTTTCTACCAGCTTCTGGCGGCCTACTTCGAGCATACCGGCCGAAATATCCACGCCCGTCACTTGGGCGTTGGGCGCGGCGGCGCGGAGCGTCTCAATGGCAAAATCGGCCGTGCCGGTGGCAATATCCAAAATGCGAGCCGGACGCAAGGCTTTAAGCTCGTTTACGGCTTTACGCCGCCAATAGATATCGGTACCTGCGCTCAGGAAGTGATTCAGAAAATCGTACTTCCCAGCAATATTATCGAACATCTTTGCCACCTGCGATTTTTTATCGGCGGCATCTTCTTTATAGGGTACTACGGCCATAGGGAGGAATGCAAAGAACGGCAGTAGTAGCAGAAAATTGCGTAAAAAGCGAAAGCTTTCCCTACGCCATGCCTGCATCCAGCCGCAGCTCATAAGAATGCGAAACAGCAGCAACGTGCCACTGCCCATACATACGTAAGCAGGACAAAAAAACGGCCGGACTGTTCGTCCGGCCGTCTTCTTTTTCAGCAAAGTTGCCGCTGCTTACTCAGCTTTGGTTTTTACCTTAGCTTTTTCACCCGAAGCGTCCTTGGCTTTGGAGTCGAGTTCGCCGTCTTTCGAAATCGTTTTCGACTTTTCGCCGGCCGCGCCTTTGGTTTTTACTTTTACTTTATCGCTGTCCTCGTCCACTTTGGTTTTCACCTTCGTGCCGTCGGCCATTTTCACCTTGCTCTTGCCGGGCAGCGGTGCGGTTGGGGTCGGGGCTACAACTGTAGTTGTGGTAGGGGCAACAGGCTGGATAACCGGCATCGTTTCTCCTTCTTTCAGCACTACCCGGAATTCGTCGCGGCGGTTAAGCTGCATGTTCTCAGGCGAATCGTTTGGAGCAGCCGGGCGGCGCTCGCCGTAGCTTACCGTGGTAAGGCGGGTGCTGGCGATACCTTGTTTAATGAGGTAGTTCTTAGCAACATCGGCGCGGTTCTGGCCGAGTACCATGTTGTACTCATCCGTGTTACGCGAGTCGCAGTGGCCTTCAATCGAGATGTTGACACCCGCGTTAGCCTTCAAGATAACTGCTGTATTCCACAAAGTTTTAACCGATTCCGGACGCAGTTTGTATTTGTCGGTATCGAAGTAAATCTTCGCAAACTGGCTGTTCAGGTTCTGCGTCGTGTCGATGTAGTTAACGTAGAAGTTTTTGGTGATAGTCGTCGAATCGTTCGTCGAAATTGGCACCGCAAACTCTTGCGTTTCAATGTTCTTACCGTCTTTGTTGACGGCTACTTGATAAGTACGGCCCGAAAGCAGGCTTACTTGGTAGTCGCCACCGGGCGTCTTGGTTACATCACGGAAGCTAATGGCCGTTTTATCGGCCTGCGTACCGCTGAACACCAACTCAACACCGGGGATGGCCTGGGTGCTGTCACGCTTCGAGAACACGGTGCCTTTAATGGTCGCGTTCTTGATGTAGTTGATGGTGTAGATATCTTTCTCGCCGTAGCCACCAATGCGGTACGAGCTGAGGTAAGCGTACGAACCATCGGGAGCCAAACGGTAGTACGAGTCAGCATCCGGCGTGTTGATGGGGTAGCCCATGTTCTCGGGCCGGCCCCACTTGTGGCCAATGCTGTCGTACTGCGACTTAAACACATCGTAGTCACCCATCGTGTTGTGGCCACGCGAGCTGAAATACAACGTCTTGCCATCGCGGCTCAGATAGGGGCTATCCTCGTCGAACTTGGTATTGATGGTGCTGCCCATCGACTTAGCAGGGCCCCAATCGCTGGTGGTAGAAGTCCGGGTGCTGGTGTAGAGGTCCAAGTTGCCATCTTCCGAATCCCGATTGGTCGAGAAGTACAGCGTCAAGCCGTTCGGGGTGATGTAGGCGTCGCTTTCGAAGCGCTTGGTGTTGATGTTGCTGTTCAGCTTGTCAGGAGCGCCCCAGTCGCCGCCCGATTGCTTCGTGGCTACGAACAGGTCGCCATCCTCATCGCTGCGGTACATGAGCAGCTTAGTGTCGTTGTCGAACAGCTGGATGGAAGCGTCGTGGCCTTTGCTGTTGAGCGTAGCCGACAGCGAGCGCGGCTTGTCCCAGTTTTCGGCATCGAGGCGCTTGGTTTCTACAATACCCTCATAGTACTCACCGTCGGCGGCAATGGCTTTTTTGCCAGTAGCGCGCTGCAGGCCCGGAATATCAGCCGGGTTCGTACGAGTGGTGAAAATCAGGGTCTTGTCGTCCGACGAAATAACCGGGCTGTGCTCCGAATACTGCGTATTTACAGTCGGCCCAAGGTTCTTTACAAAGATATCCTTAGGCGAGTTGAACAGGATTTTAGCGTTTTTGCTGTGCTGAATGAGCTGCGCTACTTCTTCGCGGCGCGTGTCATTCTTCTTCTTTAGCGTAGCGTTATAAGCCTGATAGTGAGTAATAGCCTCGTCGAAGTTATAATTGAGGTGGTCGACCCGGCCCAGCCAGTATTCCACATCTTTCGAAACTTTCGGCTTCAGCTTCTGCGCCTTATAGATATAATCGCTCGCCTTTTCCTTGTCAAAAGCCAGGTAAGCTACGCCAGCCCGGAACAATGCGGTAGCGTTGTTAGGGTCTTTTGCCAGCACCCGCTCGTAGTAAGGGATGGAGGCGCGATAGTTTTCCTGGTTGAACAGCTTGTTGCCGGTCTGCAGGTCCTTGCGGGTGCTCTGGGCCTGTGCCGAGGTCGTCACGGCTGTGGTCAGGGCCAGCGCGCAAGAAGCTTGCAGCAGCCTTTTGGATAGGTTGTCCATTGAAAAAGGGTGTTTGGAGAATTTAAAAGAGAGGGCGGAAGTTGAAAGTAACCGGCAGCTGACGAAGGAGTGAGCTACTTTGGCCGCGCTTTTTGGCGACTTATACTATTTTTTTGCGGCAGGGTTGGCACTTTATCGGAATAGCCTCTCCATTGAAACTGGACTAAGGATAGGTTAATAACAGGAGCAAATATACCGGTTTAACTGCTTTATCGAATTTTCACTGGCTCAAACAGGCCGCCAGAAATCGCGCAAATATAGGGCCAGCTATTATAATACAAGGATTTACAAAAAAATAAGCTCGGGCGCAATGGCCGCTGAATGGCACCTATTGCCAGCTACCGGCCGCAAGCCTACGCATCTTTGTACCCGCATTGTCCATTAGGTAACCCAACTATGCTAATTCGTGAAGCAAGTTTTTTAAGCAGCAATACCCAGGTGGCTCTCTGCCCGCCGCCTAACCGGCCCGAGTACGCTTTTATCGGGCGCTCTAACGTGGGCAAGTCGTCGTTGATTAATATGCTGACGGGCCGCCTGGCGCTGGCCAAAACCTCGGGCACCCCGGGCAAAACCCAGCTAATAAACCATTTCAATATCAACGATGAGTGGTATCTGGTTGACTTGCCGGGCTATGGCTACGCCAGGGTGAGCAAAACCTCGCGGGCCGATTGGAGCAAGATGATAAACTCTTACCTGACAAAGCGCGAAAACCTCACGTGCGTGTGCGTGCTGCTCGACTCGCGCCACCCGCCCCAGGCCGCCGACCTCGAGTTTATGGAAAAGCTGGGGGCAGGCGGCGTGCCGTTCGTCATGATTTTTACGAAGACCGATAAGCAGTCGGCCAGCCGCACCTACGAGCTCATTAATGCTTACCTCACTAAGATGCGCGAAACTTGGGACGAGCTGCCCCGCCACTTCGTGACGTCGGCCGAGACGGGGGTAGGACGCGAGGACGTACTCGATTTTATTGAGGAGGTAAACCGGCAGGTAGCGGCCGATGCGGCGGGCGCTTAGTTACTTTTGGCCCGTCAATTGCCCAGTGGGCGGGCTTCCTTTTCTTAGCCCTATTTATTTTCAATGAAGACCAAGTTGTCTACCTCTTTGGCGCTGAGCCTCCTGCTGGCCACCGGCACTACCCACGCGGCTCTGGCCCAAACGGCCAAGCCAAACACTACCCCCCCCTCGCAGACGCCGGCTCCCACGCAGCAGGGCGCGGGCCTCAACCACGTAGGCACCGATATTCCGGTGGCTGCTTATTACGAAGGTGGCCAAGAAGCCATGTACGCTTTCATCGCACAGGAGCTGAAATACCCGCTGATGGCCAAGCGCAACCGCATGCAGGGCCGCTGCATCGTAAGCTTTACGCTGACTCCTGATGGCACGCTGCAAAACGTGAAACTGGTAAAGCAAGTGGGCGGTGGCACCGGCGAAGAAGCGCTGCGTGTCGTGCGCCTGCTCAAATTCAAAAAGCCTGAATACCCCATTTTGACCAGCCTACCCATCGACTTTAAACTGGGCGTAACGGGCTCGAATGCTTTACAGAACTGAGTAGCCTCCTGCATTAGAGGCGGGGGATTGTGACGATGTACTGAGGAAGTATCTTGGTATTTGCTCAACTTCCCTCCACTTCCCTAACTCATAATTGCTAATTTTTACCCAATTACCTTCAAGAATGCCTTACAATTTGCAAGAACTGGCCTCCATTAGTGGCCAAAGTGGTTTGTACCGGTTGGTACGCCCGGCCCGGCACGGGGTGCTAGTAGAGTCGCTGGATGCCAAGGCTACGCGGTCGCTGGCGCCGGCCAGCAATAAAGTGTCGTTGCTGAGTGAAATCGGTATCTACACCCAGGATTCGGATGAGACGGTGCCGCTGACGGAGGTGTTTGAGAATATCTACCAGAAGTACGGCACTAGCCTGCCCGTGTCGAACAAGTCGTCGGAGACGGAGCTAACCAGCTTTTTGGCCGAAGTACTGCCCGAGTACGACCGCCAGCGCGTGTATTTGTCTGACATCAAGAAGCTTGCTACCTGGTATAGCATTGTGAGCCAGTACGTTCCTTACTCCGAAGCTACTACCGACGAGCCCGCCACGGAAGAGCCCCTAAGCACGGGGGGCGTAATCGGCGAAGCCGACCAAGCCCCTACCCCCACCGGCAACCCGGAGGTGACAAAAGCTTAATTCTAACAAGCTACTAGCCAAAAAAGCGGCTCTCGATACCGGGAGCCGCTTTTTTGGCTAGTAGCCTACCCCTTAGCTTTGGGGTAAGCGGCAAGGTTAGGCTACTTCTTCTACTGGAGCGGTGGCAGCCTCCTGGGCAATGAAGGCCTCGGCCTGCTCTACCAGCTCTTTGCTGCCGATGAAGACCGGGCAGCGCTCGTGGCACTGGGTAGGCTCAATTTCGAGGGTGCGGCGGTAGCCGTCGGAGCTGCGGCCGCCGGCCTGTTCCACGATGAAAGCCAGCGGGTTGCACTCGTACATGAGGCGCAGCTTACCCTGCTTGTTTTTGGCTGTGGCGGGGTAGATATAAATGCCCCCCTTGAGCAGGTTGCGGTGAAAATCGGCCACGAGCGAGCCGATGTAGCGGGCCGAGAAGCTCGAGTCTTTGCAATGCTTCACGAATGCCGCTACGCCGGGCGAAAACGACTCGGAAGCGCCTTCGTTGATGGAGTAGATGGCGCCGGTGGCAGGCGTCTGAATGTCGGGATGTGAGAGGAAGAATTCACCCAAACTGGGCTCGTAAGTGAAGCCGTTGACGCCGTTGCCGGTCGTGTACACGAGCATCGTGCTAGAGCCGTAGATGACGTAGCCAGCAGCCACCTGGTGGGTGCCGGGCTGCAGGCAGTCGGCGCTGGTGCCCTCGCGGCCGGTGGGCGACACGCGCCGGTAGATGCTGAAAATAGTGCCGATACTGACGTTGACGTCGATGTTGCTCGACCCGTCGAGCGGGTCGATGGCCACCACGTATTTGCCCTGGTTGTTGCCGGTCTGAATCATGTCATCGTCCTCCTCCGAGATGATGGTGCAGACTTCGCCGCCGTTGCGCAGGGCCCGGATGAAGCGGATGTTGGCAATCACATCGAGCTTTTGCTGGTCTTCGCCCTGCACGTTCTGGCTGCCGTAGGCTCCGGCAATGTCGATGAGACCCGAACGGTTGATTTCGCGGTTCACGATTTTGGCCGCCAGCGCGATGTCGCGCAGCAATTGCGAAAGCTCCCCGGTGGCGTAGGGAAAATCTTCCTGCTTGCGCATAATGAAGCGGTCGAGGGTAGTGCCGACGGGTAGGGCGAGTTTATTATGGTCCATAAAATAAGAGGAGGCGAGAGCTTGCGCAAAGCTACCAAATTTGGGCCATGCTACCTACCTGCGCCCTACTGCCTAGTTTTGGGCTTATGGCAAACGAACGAACGGACCTGCAAGTCTACAAATTTGGCGGCGCCTCGGTGAAGGACGCGGCGGCGATTCTCAACCTCAAGCACATTGTGGAAACTACGGTTCAGGGCCGGCCACTCCTTATTGTGGTATCGGCCATGGGCAAGACGACCAACGCGCTGGAAGAAATATATGGCTTGGCGTACGCGGGCGAGGATTACGATAATCAGGTCAAGCACTTAAAGGATTTTCATTGGTTGGCCGCCGCAGGTTTGAGCCAGGAATATGCTACTACCAGGGCGGGAGACACCGAAAATTTATACGACGACTTAGAAGAGCATTTTGAGGAACTAGACCAAGCACTGGTGGACATAAGCCCGCGCCACGATTACGACCAGCAGTATGACCAGATAGTGAGTTTTGGGGAGCTACTAGCCTCGCGCTTAGTCGCTTTTGCGCTGAACCTCTACCACAAAACAACGTGGCTCGACTGCCGCCCGCTTATTCGCACCGACCGTAATTGGCGGGAGGGCCGCGTGAATTGGTCGGTGACCGAAGCCGCGCTTACCAAAGCCGTGCCGCCCTTGCTAAAAGCCGGCCCGGTAGTGACGCAGGGATTCCTGGGCGGCACAGTGCGCAAGGCCACCACCACGCTCGGCCGCGAGGGCTCCGACTACTCGGCCGCCATCTTTGCCTACTGCCTGCGGGCCGAATCGGTGACTATTTGGAAGGACGTAGCTGGCTTGCTCAATGCTGACCCTAAGCTGTTTGCCGACACCGTGCGCTACCCCGAAATCAGCTACCAAGAAACTATCGAGATGGCGTACTACGGGGCCAGCGTCATTCACCCCAAAACGCTGAAGCCGCTCGCCGACCGCCATATTCCGCTGCGGGTGAAGTCGTTTTTGGACCCCGCGGCCGCCGGCACGCTCATTCACGACTGCCAGCACCCGCCGCTGGTACCCGCGTTTATCCGCAAGGGCGGGCAGTGCCTGCTGTCGTTTGAAAGCAAGGACTTCGCCTTTATTTCGGAGGAAAACTTGGAGGTAATTTTTGGGGCCCTGGCCCAGGCGCGGCTCAAAATCAACCTGATGCAGAACTCGGCCATCAGCTTTTCAGTGTGCGTCGATTATGCGGAGGCGCGGGTGCAGCGGCTCTTAGTGCTGCTGCAAGGGCAGTTTCGCACTCATTATAACGCCGACTTGACGCTGTTTACCATCAAGAACTACGACCAAGCCAGCATCGAGCAGCTCACGAGCGGGCGGGTCTTGCTGCTGGAGCAGCGCACGCGCAGCACGTTTCAGTTTTTGGTGCGCGAATAACCGTGGGGTAGGATTTGGAGTAAGGGAGGCACCTGGGGTGTTGTCACCGCAGCAAACGCCGCGGTTTTGCAGCAGACCGCAGGAGCCCGCGCCTCGACCCATAACTTTTCAACTTCTTACTTCCTATTTACTCCCATGGCCGTTCTCGTTGGCAAGCGCGCCCCCGCTTTTAAAGCATCCGCCGTTATCGGCACTCAGGTGGAAGCCGAATTTTCGCTCGACCGCTACCTGGGCAAGCGCTACGTGTTGTTTTTCTTTTACCCAGCCGATTTTTCGGGCCTCTGCCCTACCGAGCTGCTGGCTTTTCAGGAGCTGCTGCCCGAGTTTGAGCGCCGCGGCGTGGCCGTAGTGGGCTGTAGCACCGACTCGCACCAGACGCACGCAGCCTGGCTGCGCACCCCGCTCGATGAAGGCGGTATTGGGGGCGTGACTTACCCCCTGGTGGCCGACGCAAGCAAGACTATCTCGGCTAACTACGACGTGCTGGCCGGCCACTACGACTACAGCGAAACTGGTGAAATGGTATTTGTGGGCACGCCCCAGGCATATCGCGGTCTGTTTTTGATTGACCGCGACGGCATTGTGCGCCACCAGCTGGTGAACGACCGGCCGCTGGGCCGCCGCATTTCCGACTCGCTGCGCATGGTGGATGCCCTGCAACACTTTGAGGAACACGGCGAAACCTGCCCCGCCAACTGGGAAGCCGACAAGTAGCAGCTAAGCGCTACGACGGGTTGTAAATTTGCAGCCGCGCCCGGCCTGATGCCGGGCGCGGCTTTGCTGTTTGCGCTTTCTATATTCTTTTGGCCTGACCATCTACGCGCTGCTGCTGCGGCTGGTGGCCCCCTTCAACCCCAAAGCTGCCGCCTGGGTCGCCGGCCGGCAAGGGCTACTGCCCCGCATCGAGCAGGCGCTGGCCGCCGACGCGGCCCCGCGCCTGTGGGTGCACTGCGCCTCGCTGGGCGAGTTTGAGCAGGGTAGGCCCCTCATTGAGGGGCTGCGGCGGCAGTACCCCACCCATAAAATCGTGCTCACGTTCTTCTCGCCCTCGGGCTACGAAGTGCGCCAAAACTGGCCGGGAGCCGACTACGTTTTTTACCTACCCCTCGATGCGGCGGTGAGCGCCCAGCGCTTTGTGGCAGCCGTGCGGCCGCAGCTGGCGGTATTTGTAAAGTACGAATTTTGGTATTTCTTCCTTCGTGAGCTGCGGGCGCACCAGATTCCGGCGGTGGTAGTGGCGGCTAATTTTCGGCCTTCACAAATCTTTTTTAAGCCCTGGGGAGGCTTCTTCCGCCAAATTTTGGGGCAATTAAGCCACCTTTTCACCCAGAACGAGGCCTCGGCCGACTTGCTGCGCGGCATTGGGCTCACCCGCGTAAGCGTGGCGGGCGATACCCGCTTCGATACCGTGGTGGCCACGGCCGCCGCTCCGCCGCGTTCCCTACCCCTGGTAGAAGCCTTCGTGGCCGACGGCGCGCCCGTGCTAGTGGCTGGCAGCATCTGGCCCGAAGACCTGCCCGCGCTAGCCCCGCTGCTGCGCAAGCACGCACGCAGCATGCGCTTTATCGTGGCGCCGCACGAGGTATCGGAGGCGCATTTGCAGGAAGTGGAAGCAGCCATGCCGGGCCTCACGGTGCGCTACTCGCAGGCTACCCCCGCCACCGCGACCGAGGCGCGGCTGCTACTCATCGACAACGTGGGAATGCTGAGCCAGCTCTACCGCTTCGGGCGGTTTGCCTACGTGGGTGGGGCGTTTGGGGCCGGCCTGCACAACACGCTGGAGGCCGCGGCCTTTGGGCTGCCGGTGTTTTTTGGGCCGCGCTACGAGAAATTTCAGGAGGCGGTGGAACTGGTGGAATTGGGATGCGCTTTCTCTATTTCTTCGGCCTACGAGCTGGAATCGGCCTTCGACAAGCGCTACTATAACGAGGAGGCCCGGCTTAAAGTACAGGATATCAGCCTCGACTACATTCACCAGCACGCCGGGGCTACCGAGCGCATTTTGCGGCAATTACAGGGTTTGGCTTAAACCAGCTGTTTCTCTTCGCCATGCCAGTTAGTACCCCCTCGCCTACCCCCTCCATGAACGGCATCATCATAAAATCTACCGGCTCGTGGTATATCGTGCGGGGCCAAACCGGGCTGCTTTACCGCTGCCGGCTGCGGGGCAAATTCAAGAATAAAGGCCTGAAGGTGAGCAACCCGCTGGCCGTGGGCGACGTGGTAGACTTCGACCTGCCTGAGCAGTCGGAGGGTGCGGGCGTGATTCATACCATCGCGCCGCGCCGCAACTACATCATCCGGCGCTCGGTGCACAAGAGCGAGCACGCCCACATTGTGGCCGCCAACCTCGACCAGGCGCTGCTGGTGGTTACATTGGTGTCGCCGGCTACGTCGTTTGGCTTTATCGACCGGTTTTTGGTAACGGCGGAAGCCTACCATATTCCGGCCATGCTCATTTTCAACAAGTCGGACCTGTACGACGAGGATACCCTGGACTACCAGCGCCAGATTGCCGGCATGTACGCCAGCGTGGGCTACCCCAGCGTGCTGTGCGCTGCCGAATCGGGCGACAACGTGGCGGCCGTGGAGGCGCTGCTGCCCGGCAAAACGTCGCTGCTGTCGGGCCATTCGGGCGTGGGCAAAAGCACGCTCATCAATGCCCTAGTGCCCGATTTGGACTTGAAAACGGCCGAAATCAGTTCCTTTTCGGATAAGGGCAAGCACACCACTACTTTCGCCGAAATGCTGGAGGTGGCGCCCGGCACCTACCTCATCGACACGCCTGGCATCAAGGAGCTGGGACTCGTGGATGTGCCCGCGGCCGAGCTGGCCGGCTATTTCCCCGAGATGCGCGCCCTCCTCAACCAGTGCCGCTACCACAACTGCCGCCACGTGCACGAGCCCGGCTGCGCCGTTATCGAAGCAGTTGATAAAGGCAAACTGGCCGTGCCCCGCTACGAGAGCTACCTCAGTATGCTCGCCGACGAGGACAACCGACACTAGCAGCCGGTAGAGCGGATTAAGTGTTCACAAATTAGTCTTTCAGGGTGCGGCTCGCTGGCACAACTTGCTAGGGGTAGGCAACAGGTCTTGAGGCCTGCCCTCCGCTTGTGGCAACACAGCTCGAAGAGTGAACTTTCAGCTGACTTCCGCTTTTATAATCTTTAACGCCTAATTTTTACCTTACATGCTGGTTAGCCTCCTTCCGGTACCCTTCGCGGATGCGGCCCGGCAGCGGCAATACGAGGCAGTGCAGGCCGCGCTATACGCCGACAGCGGGGCGCTCACTACTGTGCTTTTGGGCAACCTGGCCGCGTTTACATCCATTGAGGCGGACGCCCTAATTGTGCAGCCCGCCGGCCTAGCGCTCGTGGTGCTGACGCCCCACCACGGGCACCTGACAATACCAACGCTCGCCTACGGCACCTGGCAGCTCGACGGGCGGCCCTTGCCCGGCCGCGACGGTGCCGATAACCCCTTTGCCCACTACCGCCAGCAGCAGCCGGCCGCGCTGGCTTGGCTGGGCGAGCAGCTGAGCCTAACGCCGGCGGCCCTACCCCCTTGCGCCGGGCTGGCCCTGTTTGAGGCGCCGCTTACGTTTGGGCCCGCCGTGGAAGCGCAGTTGCACCAGCATGCGGCCGCGCACGATTTTCAGCTAGTGGCCACCGCAGAGCAGTTGCCAGCGCGGCTGCACCAGTTAGCCAGCGCCGCCGAAAACGTTCTATCTGAACAATACTTGCTGACTTGGGCCGACCAGCTGACGGCCGAATTGGCGGAGAATGACCTTTCTTCGGAGCCAGCCGACGACTTTGACGAGGCACCACAGAATTTTCTAGAACAAAAGCTGCGGCAGCTGTGGCGCTGGCTTGGGGCCGAAGATATTCCGGCCGACCCGCCCTACGGCGGCCAGCCCCTACCCCCCACCTACCTGCGTGACCAGCAGGAGCAGGCACGCCTCCAGCAACTGCGCCAAGAGCTGCAAGCCGAGCTGCACCAGCAGCGGCGCGAAGCGGCTGCCCGCGAAGCCGCTCGCGAGCAAGACCTCGCCCTGCTGCGGCAGCAGCTGGCCCAGGCCGGGCAGTCGGCCGCCGAGCGCCAGGCCGAGCAGCAAGCCAAAGCCGCGCTGGAGGAATCGCTGCGCACCACGCGTGCCGAGCTAGCCGCCCGCAACCACGAGCTGGACACTCGTATTCGGCAGCTAGGGCAGCTCATCGGGCAATTGCAGCCCGCCGCTGGGCCGCTCGCGCCTACCCCCTCTTTACCCATGCAGGCCCCGCCCGCGGCCCCGGCGGCAGGGCGCAACCCTGCCATTCGGCGGCTGCGGCAGGCCGAGCGCTGGGGGCTGGTGGCCGTTGCTTTGGTGGGGGCTGGGGCAGGCGTGTGGGGGCTGGTGCGCGTCGTGCATCCGCCTACCCCCCGCCCCGTTACTACGGCCCAGCACCGCCTTAAAAACGACCCGGAGCCCACCGAAACGGCAGACGAGCCTGCCGAGGAGCTAGATACCGTTGGGGCGGCCGCCGCCGGCCGGGCGGATACCAGCACTGCGCAACCTACTGAGGCAACTACTTCGCTGCCTGAAACAAAAGTGGACAACCCGCCGCTCTTGAAGCAGCCCCCGGCGGATAGCCTAGCAGCGGCCCCTACCCCGGCCCCGGCAGCCAGCGTGCCCGACTCGGCCGCTCCGGCACCCAGCCCTACCCCCTAATTTTTGCGTACACGCAGCCATTCCCGTTTTTCTACTTTTTATGGCTGATAAAATTGCCTTTTTGGGCCTGGGCAGCATGGGCGCCGCCATGGCTGCCAACCTGCTTCAAGCTGGGTTCCCCCTTACTGTTTATAACCGCACAGCGGCCAAGGCCGAGCACTTGCGCGCGCAAGGCGCCACTGTGGCGGCTACGCCCGCCGAAGCCGTGCGCGAGGCCGATATCGTGTTCACGATGCTGACTGATGACCAGGCGCTCACGGACATCACTACTGGCCCCGATGGTATTTTGAGCACCTTGCGCCCCGGCGCTATTCACGCTTCGTGTAGCACCGTGGCCCCCGATACCAACCGCCGCCTGGCCGAAGCCCACGCCGCCCACGGCTCGGTGCTCGTGGCTTCGCCCGTATTTGGCAAGCCCGATGTGGCCGCCGCGGGCAAGCTGTGGGTCGGCTCGTCGGGCGCGGCCGAAGGCCGCGAGCGCCTCAAGGCCGCCCAAGCCGCCATTGGCCAGGGCACCCACGACTTTGGCGATGACCCCGGCGCAGCAAGCGTGGCCAAGCTCTGCGGCAATTTTCTGCTCGGCACCGTTATCGAGGGCCTGGCCGAAGCCCTGACGTTGGCCGAAAAGTGTGGCCTCGACCGCGTGGGCTTCTACGAGATGCTCACAAGCACGCTCTTTAATAATCCTATTTACAAGAGCTACGGCAAGCTCATTGCCGAGCAGCACTACCAGCCCGTGGGTGCGCCGCCCGCCATCATCCGCAAGGATATGAACCTGGTGGTGCAGGAGGCTTACAAGCAGGCTGTGCCGATGCCATTTGCTAACCTCATCCGCGACCGCCTCACGGCCACTGTGGCCTTGGGTGAGCCCGATGTAGACTGGGCTAGCTTCGCCAAGCGTGTGTCGGAAGACGCGGGACTGTAGAGCCGGCAGACAACAAAAGAACGTCCTGCTGAACAAAGTAAAGCATCTCGCGCACGCCGTTGGACTAGTGACCAATGTAACGCGACCGAGATGCTTCGCTTTGCTCAGCAGGACGTTCTTTTAGCTTGTTCCCAACTTATTTTGCCAATGGCAGCAGCACGCCGTCGATAACGTGGGTAACGCCGTTTTTCGAAATAACGTCGGCAATGGCTACGGCAGCAGGAGCATCTTTACCATTGCTAACCATTACTTTACCATCTTTCACCGAGATGTGCAGCTTTTCGCCGTTCACGGTAGTTAGCTCCTGGCCATCTTTGAGGTCAGCGGCTAGCAGGCGGCCGGCAATCACGTGGTAGGTCAACACGCCTTTCAGTTTAGCGGCGTTGGCGGGGGCCTTGAGGGTAGCGATAGCCGCTTTGGGCAGCTTGTCAAACGCGGCATTGGTAGGGGCAAACACGGTGAAGGGGCCCGCGCCTTTCAACGTTTCTACCAAGCCTGCCTGCTTTACCAACGACACGAGCGTGCTCACGCTTTTGGCGCCCATCGCGTTGTCTACGATGTCTTTATCAGCCGTCATGGCCACGCCATCTACCATCACGCCGCCAGGCTTGGCCATGCGGGCCGAGTCGCCGGCCATTGCCGCTACCGAATCGGCGGGGTTGGTGTTGCTGGCGTCGGTGGTTGTAGTGGTGGTTTCAGCGGTTTTGTCGCTGCCGCAGCTAGCAAGGCCCAACGAAAGGGCAAGGGTAGCCGCGGCGGGGAAGAAAAGCTTCTTCATGGAAAAAAGAAAGAGGAATTACGGTAAATTACTAGCCCTCCTTACGTATAAACTGCTTGCTTCGGTTTACGCAAACCCCGGCCACGGTGGGCTGTTTTACCTTCGTGCCGCTCTTACCCAGTAGCCTGAGTAGTTTCTTACCCCTTACCCCTAGCGTTAGTTAAATGAAAACCGCTGAAATCCACACGCCTAAGGGCGTTATGAAAGTTGAGTTTTACGAGCAAGATGCTCCGAACACCGTTAAGAATTTCACCGACCTGGCCAGCAAAGGCTTCTACGACGGCACCAAGTTTCACCGCGTTATCCCGAATTTCATGATTCAGGGCGGCGACCCCAACACCAAGCCGGGCGCCAAAGGCCAGCCCGGCACCGGCGGCCCCGGCTACAAAATCGACTGCGAAACCAGCGGCGGCCACCAGTACCACGAGCGCGGCGTGCTTAGCATGGCCCACGCCGGCAAAAACACGGGCGGCTCGCAGTTCTTCATCGTTCACGACCGTCAGAATACTGCTCACCTCGACCGGGTGCACACGGTATTCGGCAAAGTTGTCGAGGGCGTAGAAGTGATTGACCAGATTCGCGGCAACGACGAGATTACCAAGATTGTAGTACTCGACGACGAGCAAGCGTAGCCTGACACGATGCACAGAAAAAAGCCCCGTTGCCTACTGAGGCAACGGGGCTTTTTTGTTGGTTAGCTAAGCACCTTAGCGGCGGCGGCGGGGCTTCTCGTCCTCGTCGTCATCGTCGTCATCCCCAAAGCTGGGCATGGTAAACATCGACGACAGCAAGTCCTTGAACTGGGCACCGGCCGTGAGGCGATTGCGCGAAATCAGCGAGTGCTCGGCCAAGCCGTGCAGCAAGAACTCCATCAGGAAATACGTGGTTTCGACGTCCTCCTTGGGGTGCAGTTCCGTCACGATGTCGCGCAGGCCGGGCACTTTGTCGAGGGCAGCGCGGTAGTCGGCGGTGCTGGCATCGTGCAGAATGTCCAGCGTATTGCCAGTGCCAAACCACTCCTGCACCGTTTTGTAAGGAGAGGGGCGGTTCTTGAGTTTCTTCGACTTATCGGGGTCGGGAAAGTAGGTCAGGAACAGGGTACGGATAGCCTTACCCATCAACTTTTCGGCCACAATGCCGGCGCCTTCCTGCTCGCCTTCGTACACCAGTTCTACCTTGCCCGTGATGGCGGGCACGGCCGAAATGAAGTCAGCCACGCGCACGTAGGTGCTGGTTTCGCCGTTAATGAGCGCGCGGCGCTCGGCCCCGGCAATTACCTGCTCGTAGGCCGAGATGGTGAGGCGAGCCGACACGCCCGACTTAGCATCTACAAACTCGGAGCCGCGAGCCTCCACGGCTACTTGCTCCACCAGGTCGTGCATGATTTCGTTGCTGGTTACCAGGCCTTTCTGCTCCTCTTTGATGCGGGCTTCCTGCTTGGTAATGCGCTTGCCGATTTCAATGGTCTTCGGATAGTGCGTGATAATCTGCGCGTCAATCCGGTCTTTGAGCGGCGTCACGATGCTGCCGCGGTTGGTATAGTCCTCGGGGTTGGCCGTGAATACGAACTGAATATCGAGGGGTAGGCGCACCTTAAACCCGCGAATTTGAATGTCGCCTTCCTGCAAAATATTGAACAACGACACTTGAATACGCGCCTGCAAGTCGGGCAATTCGTTAATCACGAAAATGCCGCGGTGCGCCCGCGGAATCAAGCCGAAGTGAATCACGCGCTCGTCGCTATACGGCAGCTTGAGAGTAGCAGCTTTAATGGGGTCGGCATCGCCGATGAGGTCGGCTACCGACACATCGGGGGTAGCTAGTTTTTCGGTGTAGCGGTCGGCGCGGGCCAGCCAGCTCACGGGCGTGTCGTCGCCCTGCTCGGCAATCAGGTTTTTGGCGAAAACTGAGAGCGGCTGCAACGGGTCGTCGTTCAGCTCCGAACCCGCTACCATCGGCACGTACTCATCGAGCAAGTTGATGAGTAGGCGCGCAATGCGCGTTTTAGCCTGGCCACGCAAGCCCAACAGGTTGATGTGGTGCCCAGCCAAAATGGCGCGCTGCAACTCTGGGATAACGGTTTCTTCGTAGCCGAAAATACCCGGAAATACTTCCTCTTTGTTTTTGAGTTTTAGAATGAGATTCTCCCGCAACTCTTGTTTCACAGTGCGGGGCTGGTAACCACTGGCGCGGAGCTGGCCCAGGGTGCGGATAGTTTCGTGCTTCATTAGCCCTTAAACCCACTAACTGGCCCTGAGGTTCAGGCTAATTGCCGGGAGTTTTGGAGGGGGGTAGGCGGCGTGTTAGCTTTTATGCTTATACTTGCCGCAACACCTTACTGCTCACCACTATGAAACAAATTTTCCGCATCCTGGGCGGCTTGCTGACGCTGGCTGTTGTGGTCGTGGTTGTTTTCGCGCTCTACGTGCAGGCGCGCGGCATTCCACGCTATACGGTGCCGCAGGTGGCTGCCGCCGCCGTAGCCCCCGGCGCCCCGGCGCAGCTAGCCCTTGGCGAAAAGCTGGTGCAGGCCAGCTGCGCCGACTGCCACCTCAACCAGCAAACCGGCCGGCTTTCGGGCCACCAACTGCTCGATACGCCCAAAGAATTCGGGGCTGTTTACGCGGCCAATATTACCCAAGACCCTGCCCACGGTATTGGGGCCTGGACGGATGCCGAAATCGTGGCCTTGCTGCGCACCGGCATTGGGCGCGACCAGCGCTACCGCCTCATTATGCCGCACTTCGTGTATATGTCGGACGAAGACGTGCAGGCGGTGCTGGCCTTCCTGCACTCGGGCCACCCCTGGGTGAAGGCAGACCCTACCCCCTCGCACGAGCAGGAGCCTTCCTTCTTGCTGAAAGCCCTGGCCAACACCGTGATGAAGCCCACGCCCTTGGTGCCCGGCCCCCACGTGGCCCCGGCCCCCACCGATACGGTGGCCTACGGCCACTACCTAGTGGTGGGCCGCTACCAGTGCTA
Organism: Hymenobacter ginkgonis; assembly: GCF_009755225.1. GTDB lineage: Bacteria > Bacteroidota > Bacteroidia > Cytophagales > Hymenobacteraceae > Hymenobacter > Hymenobacter ginkgonis. The sequence goes on along the minus strand of NZ_WQKZ01000001.1, from coordinate 1,025,626 downwards.
CGAATGCCATTCCCACGATTTTAAAACTAACAACGCCCTGCACCCCGAGCAGTCGGCGGGCTACCTCGGGGGGGGCAACGCGCTCGTTGATGCCCAAGGCCAGCCCGTTCTCTCGCGCAACATTACCGGCGACCGCGCCACCGGCATCGGCACCTGGACGCCGGCGCAACTAGCTGCCGCCTTGCGCGTTGGCCAGTCGCCGCACGGCCCGCTGCGCGCGCCCATGCCCAAGTACACTACCATGACGGACGCGGAGACCGCCGCCCTCTACGCTTACCTCCAATCGGTGCCGAAGCTAACCAATAATGTTCCGTTGAGCAGCCCCGCTGTAGCCACCCGCTAAGCCAGCCTGGCACAACCTAGTGCCAGCCCACAAAAAAGGGAGGGGTAGGACACTATGCCCTACCCCTCCCTTTTAGCCCAGCCTAAAAAAATTTATTTACAGCGACTTACGCCGGTTCTTTTTGTAGTCTTCAAACACCAGGTGGCCTAGGCCTTTCAGCCCCGAATAGTAAGCTTTGCCCTGGTTCACCTCCGTAAATTCCTCCACGAATTTCTGCAAATACGGGTCGGAGGTAATCATGAACGTGGTAATCGGAATCTTGATACGGCGGGCGGCGGCGGCCAGGTTCAGCGTTTTGTTCACCACCTTGCGGTCGAGGCCAAACGAGTTTTTATAGTAGCCGCCGGGCTCTTTGAGGCAGGTAGGCTTGCCATCCGTAATCATGAAAATCTGCTTGTTAGGCGTTTTGCGCTTGCGCAGCAAGTCCATGGCTAGCTCTAGGCCCGCCACCGTATTGGTGTGGTAGGGGCCAACTTGCAGGTAAGGCAAATCCTTCACCTCAATCTGCCAGGCGTCGTTGCCAAACACAATCACGTCGAGCGTATCCTTGGGGTATTTCTGCTTCACGAGTTCGGCCAAGGCCATGGCCACCTTCTTGGCCGGCGTAATGCGGTCCTCGCCATACAAAATCATCGAGTGCGAGATGTCAATCATCAACACCGTGCTGGTCTGTGATTTGTGCTCGTTTTCGCGCACTTCGAGGTCGCCTTCCGTGAGCATAAAGCTGTCGCCTTCCATGCCGTGGTTAAGCTGCGCATTGCGGATAGATTCGGTCATCTGAATCTGCTCCAGCGAATCGCCGAACCGAAACTCGCGCAGGTCGGTGCTCTGCTCGTCGCCCTGCCCGGTGTGGGGCGTGTGGTGGTTGCCGGTGCTGCCTTTCTTGAGCTTGCCAAAGATTTCTTCGAGCGCCGACTTTCGGATTTTTTGCTCGGTCTTGGGCGTGATTTTCAGCTCGCCCCGCTCCTGCTCATTCTCATCAATGTAACCTTTCTTTTTGAGGTCATCAATGAAGTTGCCCATACCGTAGTCGTTGTCGGTCAGGCCATACTGCTTGTCTAGCTCATTGAGCCACTGTAAGGCCTCGCCCACATCGCCACTGGTAATGGTGATGAGCTGCATAAACAGCTTAAATAGCTGCTCAAACCCCTTATCGCCCGAGTTTTCATCGGGCACAAAATCACGAAAGCGAACACCAATAGCCATAGAATCTACGTAACGGTAGTGCAGCAAAAACAACGCCTGCCGCGTCAATGTTCATTATCCTATGAAAGCCATCTGGAACAACACCGTCGTGGCCGAGAGCGACGACACTATCGTGGTGGAAAACAACCACTACTTCCCCAAGGACTCGCTCAAAAAAGAATTTTTTGAGGACAGCATCGCCCACACTTCCTGCCCCTGGAAGGGCCGCGCCAGCTACTATTCCCTGCGCGTGAACGGCGAGTTGAATAAGGATGCCGCCTGGTTTTACCCCGAAACCAGCCACGCCGCTGCTAATATTAAAGACATGGTCGCCTTCTGGAAAGGCGTAAAAATCGAAAAGTAATTCGCCCTATCTTACCACCACAGTTCCCAGCAAACGTCTTGCTACCAAAGGCAGTAGGACGTTTGCTGGCAGCGTGTTACCTACGGCACAATGACTACTTTACCCGTCGTGTGCTTTGTTTCAATCTGCTCGAAGGCCTTCTGCGCATCGGCCAATGAGAATGTACCGGCGATGGGTACTTGCAGCTGGCCCGCATCAGCCAGCTCGCGCAGGTGGTCGAGGTCGGGCACGCTGGGTTGGGCCATCACGTGGGTGAAGTAAATCCCAGCCGGCAGGTGCAAGCTTTTGCCATCGTTGAGCACCGAAATGAGGCGGCCGTTGGGCTTGAGCGCCGCTAAGCTTTGCGTGAGCGTGTCGCCACTAACGGCATCGAACAGTAAATCAACGCCTTCGGGCGCTACCTTTTTCACCGCTTCGGCCACCGGGCCGGCTTTGTAGTCGATGGTGAAGTCGGCACCCAGCTCTTTCATGTGGTCGGCATTTTGAGCGCTGGCCACGGCAATTACCGTGGCGCCCACGCTTTTAGCCAGCTGAATGGCCGTGCCCCCTACCCCTCCCGAAGCGCCGAGGATAAGCACGGTTTCGCCGCCTCTCAACTTCCCTGCTTTGATAACCGATTGATAGGCCGTGAGACCCGCCAGCGGCAGGCCACCGGCTGCCTCCCACGTCAGCTTTTCGGGCCGCAGGGCCAAGTAGCATTCGGGCACCACCACGTGCTCGGCGAAGGTGCCGTGCTGCACCACGGGGCGGCGCACGTAGCCGTACACTTCGGCGCCTTCGGCAAACCGCGAGGCGCCGTGGCCGCGCTTTTCCACGATGCCGGCCACGTCCCAACCCGGTACGGCCGGGAAGACATTGGACACTACTTGCTGAAAGTGGCCTTCGCGCACCACGTAATCAACGGGGTTGACGCCGGCCGCTTTCACGCGCAGCAGCACGTCGCCTTCGCCCACTTCGGGCAGGTCGAGCAAGCCAATTTTAATTTTATCAATGCCGCCAAACTCGGTGTAGTAGGCGGCCTGCGTTTGCTGAGCCATGGGATAGAGGAGGTTATTGGTGCCCTCTCATACCCCGCCCGCCACCTAATAGTTACGGGATAGTTACTGCCAAGCCTACCCCCCTAAAAAAGCCCCGACCGCTTGGGCAGTCGGGGCTTTTTTAGGGGGGTAGGCTTGGCAGCAGCCTGCTAGCTAATCCACTTAAACTTGTATTCTAGCTTGGGCACTGGCATGCGGTCGCTCACGCGGCGCAGGCGGGCGGGCAGGGCCATTACGTAGTCGCGCGCTTTCTCGGCGGGGCCGGTGAGGCCGGTGCGGTCGGCAATTTTCCACTCGCTGATGAGCGTGTCGAGAATGTCGGTATAGTCGGCGCTGGTGTATACGCCAATGCGCTGGGCGGCATCGGTGAAGTGGCCGAACGTCTTGCCCATTTCCACGCCAAACTCGCGCATGTAGTGGGCCGGCATCACGATTTTCTTGCGCATCATGTCTTCAAAAGCCAGCATCATCTCGCTCGGGTCGAGCTCGAAAATCTTGTCTACGAAGGTTTTGTAGGCGCGGGCGTGGCGATTTTCGTCGCCGGCAATCATGCCGCAAATTTTGGAAAGCTGGTCGTCGCCGGCCTGGCGGGCCAATTGGCCCACGCGGCGGTGCGATACGTTGGTGGCCATTTCCTGGTAGCTCGTGTACACAAACGAGCGGTACGGGTCGTTGGCCGTGCCCAGGTCGAAGCCGTCGTTGATGAGGTGCTGGGTCGAAAACTCAAACTCGCGCATGTTCACGCGGCCGCTGAGGTAGAGGTAGCGGTTGAGCAAGTCGCCGTGGCGGTTTTCCTCGGCCGTCCAGCCCCGAATCCACTGCGCCCAGCCGTTGTCGCGGTCGCGGTTCAGGTTGTCAAGCTCGTGAAACCAGGCCTCGTAATTGGGCAAAGCCTCCTCGGTGATGGTATCGCCGATGAGCACGGCCAGCAGGTCGTAGCTGAGACCGGTAGCTCTTTCGCGCAACTCCTTTACTTCGTCGAAGAAGGTATCGCGGCGCGAATCGGGCAGGTAGTCGGCGGGCTGCCAACTGTCTTCTACCTTCTTCAGAAAGGAGTAAATATTATCTTTCAGATAACCTTCGAGCTGCTGAAGAACTTCGCCGCGCGAAATGAGAAGGTCATTAGAGAGTATCATAACGGAGGTATACCGCCAATGAGCGGCTAGTGAATAAACGTACGAAGGTCCATTTTTAGTTGGGCATAAAGAGTACATTATTAGGGCATTTCCAAACGAGGAAGAGGAGGTAGCCGGGCCCAATTTAGCGGGTGGCTGCTACCTTGCTTTTTGTCAGCCACTAACGCACTTCTTTTCTACCCACCCCGCATGCCAAAAAAGTACTTGGTACTAGCTCTGGCGGCACTGGCAAGCTGCCAGTCATCGCCCTCCCAATCCGACAAAGACACGCAGACGGCTAGCGCCGCACCGCGGCCCTACCACGAAGCATACCGGCCGCAATTCCACTTTTCGCCCAAGGAGAACTGGATGAATGACCCCAACGGCTTGGTGTATGAGAACGGTACCTACCACCTTTTTTTTCAGCAAAACCCTACGGCGCCGGTGGCGGGCAATATCCATTGGGGCCACGCTACCAGCCCCGATTTAGTGCACTGGCAGCAGCAGCCTACGGCCCTCGCGCCGGATAGCCTGGGACTGATTTTTTCGGGTAGCGCCGTGCTCGACGCCCAAAATACCAGCGGCCTGGGCAAGCCCGGCCAGCCGCCGCTCGTGGCATTGTACACCAGCCACAGCGAAAAGCGCGAAAAAGCCGGCCGCCCCGACGTCGAAAATCAGAGCCTGGCCTACAGCCTCGACCACGGTCAAACCTGGCAGAAATACGCCCAGAACCCGGTGGTTAAGAACCAGGGTAGCCGCGATTTTCGCGACCCCAAGGTGAGCTGGTACGCCCCGGGCAACAAGTGGCTGATGGCGCTGTCGGCCCACGACCACGTGGAATTTTATTCGTCGAAAAACCTGCTCGCCTGGACCAAGGAAAGTGACTTTGGCCGCGCGCTGGGCGCGCACGGCGGCGTGTGGGAGTGCCCCGATTTGCTGCAAGTAGCCGACGAGCAGGGCCAGCCGCACTACGTGCTGATTGTGAACATGAACCCCGGCGGCCCCAACAGCGGCTCGGCTACCCAGTACTTTGTGGGCGAGTTCGATGGCCACGCGTTTCGCCCTACCCTGCCCGGCACCCACTGGCTCGACTATGGCCCCGACAACTACGCCGGCGTGACGTGGGTAAACTTACCCACCGGCAGCTCGCCGACCCTCATTGGCTGGATGAGCAACTGGAACTACGGCCAGCAGGTGCCCACCAGCCCCTGGCGCAGCGCCATGACGGTGCCACGCACCCTGCACCTGCGTTCGGCGCAGGGCCAGCTGTTGCTGGCGTCGCAGCCCATTGCGGGGCTAAGCAAACTGACTGATAACCCCATAACCCTCAACAACGTGGCCGTAGATGGCCGCTACGACCTGGGCAAGCACCTCACCAATCCTACTGGCCGCTTCCAGCTAAAACTCACCGTGCCGGAGGCCAAAACGTGGGCCCTTGTGCTGCAAAATAAGGCCGGCGACGAAGTGACCATCGGCTACAACCAGGAGCGCAAGGCTTATTATTTCGACCGCAGCAAATCGGGCAATGTGGGGTTTGCGCCGGCTGAAAAAGGCTTTGCGCAAGTGGCGTATGCGCCGCGCCTGAGCACTGGCTCGACCCAAGAAGTTACGCTGCTGGTGGATGCGGCCTCCGCCGAGCTATTTGCCGACGGCGGGCTGACGTGCATGACGGGCATTTTCTTTCCTAGCCAGCCGCTTACCCAGCTTACGCTGCAGGCCAGCCGCCTCACCCTACCCCGCGTGGAGTTGGCCGGGGTGCGCACTATTTGGAAGTAGCCCTACTCCTGGTAAAAGGCCCGGCGCACCCGCCGCAACGTGTCTTCGGCGTTGGTTTTATCGGGGGCGGCGGGCAAGGTAGCAGCGGCAAAAGCGGCTTCTACGTGCGCCACTAGCCGCTCGGCTTCGGCAACTAGCTCGGCGTAGTCGAACTCGCCGCGCCGGATTTGCAGCAGGAATTCGCGGTTGGGGCGGCGCACCTGGATTTCGCCAGTCAGGGCAATTTCCTCGGCCATTTGCAGCAGCCGAAAAACGTGCAGCATGTTTTTGGCGTCGTAGTTTTTGCCGTGCTGCACGGTGTTTTCGTAGCGCTCGGTGTTGCGCTTGGCTACCCACTCCCAGTACTCGCGAAACACGCGGCAGTAGGTGCTGTAGCCGTTGCGGTTGAACGATAAGTATGCCACCGGCGCCTCGCCTTTGGGCACAGCCGAGAGCAGCACATCTTGCGACGTTTCGGGGTCGCGGACAAGGCCGCGGTAGCCAAGGTGGCGCTCGGGCGTGTGGTCTACAAAAAGGGCGTATAAGTCGCTTAGGTGCGGCACCTTGGCTAGGCCGCACTGGTCGGCGCGGAGGCCCTGGCGGGTCAGCCAAGTGTCGGCTGGCTGGGCGCCCGCGCCCACCGTAACGTAGCAAAAATCCAGCACCGACTTGCGGGCCGGCGGCTCGGGATGGTTGATTTTCTTATTCAACCCCTTGGCCTTGCGAATCTGGGCCACGGCGTAGTCGGCGAAGCTTTGGTGGCAAAGCTTGGAAAGAAAATCGCGGGCCTTAAACTGCTCGAACAGCGGGTGTTGGTACACTACGCAGTCGGCGGGTGTGCCGAGCAGCTCAAGCACGGTTGGGTTATTTTTCAGCAGCAGTTCCACGAAGCGGCGCAGCTCGTAAAACACCTCGTCGTTGGTTTCATTGGCCACTTGCGGAATGTAATCGAGGCCTAAAAACTGGCTTTCGGGCAGCACAAACACGCCTTTCAAATCCGTGTCTGAATGCGGCAAATTGGTGCCGTAGGCGCGGCTACCGCTGATGGCTTCGAACAGAATGAGGTGCTGCTGGCGCAGGTCGACAATAGTCATATCAGGGGGGTAGGGCCGCGAAGGCGCCACAAGGCTTCTGCTAATCAGATTATAAACAGACGCTTACGAGGTTATACGAGAACAATTTTCTCCTTATAGAACTGGCAGCAGTAGTTGCTGAAATAGCGCATCCAGCGCTTCGTGCAGGCTTGCTTTTCGCGCCATAGCTAGCCCGCCGTCGCGCGCGGCTTGCCCAGCCGCAAACTCCGCCGTTAAAAAGGTCACCAACGCGGCGGGCCGAGGCACTACCGTTTTCTCGTTCGACGCAGCTTTCTGAGCTAGCAAATCATTGGCTACATCTTGTAAGTCAGCGGGTAATAATTCGCGCAGCGGGGCAAATTCCATCGGTGGCAGAGTTTGCCGCTCGCGTATCCAGCGGGCGACCAGGGCCGAGCGTAGGGCATAGAAGAGGCGTTTGAGGCGCACTTCCTCGCCCAGCAATTCTTCCTCCACGCCCCGCCGCAGCTGGCCCAGGTAGTGGTGCAGGCCGGCCTTGAGGTTGAAAGCGGGGGGTAGCAGCGGCGCCAACTGTGCCCGAACCCCCGGCGCCTCGTGGTAAACGATGGGCGATTGTAGCCACTCAAACAGCGCCGCGTTGGAGCTACGCAGCAGGCGCAGAGTTTTACGCAGCTCCCAGCCAGCGAGGTCCAGCTCGTCGTCTACGGGGAAGTTGAGAGTGTCGGGGCCCTCATCGAGGCGCAGGTACCAGGCAGTCGGGTGGCAGTAAATAAAGCGCACGTCGTAGTCCGAATCGGGCGACGGAAAGCCCCAGGCGCGGCTACCCGACTCGCAGGCGTAAAGAATGCGGATGCCTTGTTCGGCTTCGAGGGCCAGCAGCGCCGCCGCAATGCGGGCCGGCATGGGAGCTACGGGGCGGGGGGTAGGGCGGGTAATTTCCACACGTAAATGTAGGCATCGGTGTAGGCGGGCGCTTGCGCCGCCAAGGCAGGCGGGGGCACCGTGCCACGGCCGCGGCAAAACACGGCGTATTCGTTCGCACCAGCCTGGGTAGCGTGGGTGGGCAACGTTTTGGCTACTACCAGCGGCATGGGCACTTGCTGCACCACACCTAGGTGGTACCAATAGATGCCCTGGTAAGGCCGGCTCAACGAGTCGAGCCACACGCGGGCGGGGCCCTGCGCCCGCAGCCACCCCAGCTGCTGGCGCAAGTGCGCGTGCTGCGTGGCAATGGCTCGCATACCCACGGCTTCGTGGCTAAGGCGGTAAATACCGTAGCCACTGATAGTTACTAGTAGCAGCCCCAGGGTACCCGCTTGCCAATACCGCGGCCAGCGGGCGCGCAGCCGCGCGGCCAACGGGCCAAGCATTTCTTGCCCCAGCAGCGCTAGCAAAACGAAGGAAAACAATACGCTGGGCAGCAGGGCGCGCGCTGGCACATACACGCGCTGCGCCGCCAGCAGCAGCAGCGGCAAAAACACCAGCGCGTAGCTCAGCCAACCCAGGTGGCGAGCGGGGCCGCGCCAGCGGCTCAGGGCCAGGGCCCCTACCCCCGCCAATACTGCCAAGCCCAGCAGGCTGGCGCGCCCCTGCCCCCACAGTTGGCTGGCCATGCCTAGCAGGTATGGGTCGTAGAGCCCCCGCCCAAATGCTGCCCAGCTCAGCGACTGCACATAGGGATTGTGCAGCAAAGCCGGCCAGCCCAAAACGGCCCCCACTGGGGCGTAGAGCACGGCCGTAGTCGTGCCAATGGCAAAAGTGGCGAGTCCCAATTGCCCGATATTCAGCTGGCGCTGCCGGCCGGCTTGCCGCCCAAATCCCACCAGCAGCGCCAGCCCCAGCGCCACTAGGGCATAGAGGTGCGTGGGCACGGCGTAGAGCCCCACCACGCCGCTTACCACAAATACCACCCACGGCTCGCGCCGCCTACCTCCCGCTAGCAGGGCCAGCGTTGCAAAGAAACCAGCTACCACGGCCGCCAGTTGCAAGCCGTAGCCACGCCCGGCAATGCTGTAAAAGGCCGCCATCGGCGTAAAGGTGAATAAGCCCAGCGCCAGCGTAGCGGCCCCAAACCGCAAGTAGCGCAGCAATAACAAGTAGCTGATTGGCAACAACATAACGCCAATCAGTACGGCCGGCAGCCGCTGCTGCCAGTCGGGGGGTAGGGCGCCTGTCGGCAGGCTACCCACCAGCAGGTTATACAGGATGTGGTTGTTGGGCAGCGAATAGTTGCTGGCCGTCACGGCCCCGCCCAACCGCACGTAGTAGTCGAACGAGGTGAGTTCGTCGGTCGTGATGGGTTGCTGCACGAGCAGCCAAGCGCGGACGCCCAACGCGGCCAAGCCCAGGCCCGCAACCAGCACGCGTTGGGGTGTGGCAAGCTCCTGCCAAGACTGTCCTATTTTATTTTGAGGGCGCCGGCGGGCCCGCCGCCCTACCCCCCTTTTTAAGCGCAGCACTAGCAGGCCAGCTGCCCCTACCCCCGCCACCAGCTGCAGGCCCAGCTGCAACGCCTCATAGCGGGCGGGCGTGAGCACGGGCAAACGGCCTTCATATTCAGCCGCATAATTGGGCTGGGCCAGGGCTGCTACTAATTCATTATAGGAAGTAGCGTGCAGTAGCAAGCTGAGCCCCAACCCAGCTACAAGCCATAAAATAAACGTTAAAACGAGTAGCTGGCGCATCGGGCAAAGGTAGGAGCACTGCCTTACTACCCCTTTTTTCGTGCACTTTGCCCAATGTCTCCAAACAAATCTTACTACTTTTGGTATCACTTTCAATTAACCTTAACCTTTCAACTTTATGGCCACCCCAGAAAATTCTTCGGGTCAGAACGGGCACGACTCGTCCGCTAATGGCACCGGCACCGCCGTCAACGGTGTGGGCTCGTCGCAAGACCAGCGCACCACCAGCGGCGAAAATGCTCAAACCCTGACTACCCGCCAGGGCCACCCCGTTTCGAACAACCAGAACTTGCGCACCGTGGGCAGCCGCGGGCCGGCCACGCTGGAGAACTACCAGTTCATCGAAAAAATCAGCCACTTCGACCGCGAGCGCATCCCGGAGCGCGTGGTGCACGCCCGCGGTGCCGGCGCCCACGGTATTTTTGAAGCGTACGGCACCGTAGGCGGCGAGCCGATTGAGAAATACACCCGCGCTAAGCTGTTCAATACCAAGGGCAAAGAAACCCCGACGTTTGTTCGCTTCTCGACGGTAGGCCACGGCGGCCACTCGCCCGAAACCCTGCGCGACCCGCGTGGCTTCGCGGTAAAATTCTATACTGAAGATGGCAACTGGGACTTGGTAGGTAATAACCTGAAGGTGTTCTTTATCCGCGACGCCATCAAGTTTCCCGACCTGATTCACTCGCAGAAGCCTGACCCGGTTTTCAACCGCCAGACTGGCCAGCGCATCTTCGACTTTATCGCTAACACGCCGGAAGCCATGCACATGGTGAGCTTCCTGTTCTCACCCTGGGGCATTCCGGCCAACTACCGCCAGATGCAGGGCTCGGGCGTGAACACCTACAAGTGGGTGAACGCGCAGGGTGAAGCCGTACTGGTGAAATACCACTGGGAGCCGCAGCAGGGCATTAAAAACCTGACCGCGGGCGAAGCTGAAGCCATTCAGGCCAAAAACTTCAACCACGCTACCCAGGACCTGTTCGACAACATCAAGAAGGGCAACTTCCCGAAATGGGAGCTGTGCGTGCAGATTATGTCGGACGATGAGCACCCGGAGTTGGACTTCGACCCGCTCGACGACACCAAAATCTGGCCCGAAGACAAGTTCCCCTTCCTGCCCGTGGGCATGATGACGCTGAACCGCAATCCCGAGAACTACTTCGCCGAGGTAGAGCAAGTGGCGTTTGGCACGGGCGTACTCGTGGACGGCCTCGATTTCTCGGACGACAAGATGCTGCAAGGCCGTACCTTCTCGTACTCCGATACCCAGCGCTACCGCGTGGGCCCCAACTACTTGCAGCTGCCCATCAACGCGCCCAAGAAGCACGTGGCTACCAACCAGCGCGACGGCCAGATGACGTTCCACGTAGACGCGGCCCCCGGCCAGAACCTGCACGTCAACTACGAGCCCAGCAGCCTGAACGGCTTGAAAGAGTCGCCCTCGCAGGGCCCTGACCACACGCCGAGCTACAACGCCCGCTTGGTGCGCCAGACCATCGACCGCACCAACAACTTTGGGCAGGCCGGCGACCGCTACCGCCAGCACGAAGATTGGGAGCGCGACGACCTCGTGAATAACATGATTGGCGCGCTGGCCGATGCCGAGAAAGTGATTCAGGACAAGATGATTGAACTGTGCACTAACTGCGACGCGGACTGGGGTAAGCGCCTGGCCGACGGCATCAAGGCTGCCAACGCCACTGCGGATGCCGAAGGCGGCAACCAGTACAACGAGCGCCAGGCTACCGCAGCCGTGGGGCAAGCCGAGGAAATGGCGCACGACGCCAAGCCTTACTAAGCACCCACAGCGCCAGTAATGGCGGCACCTGTTCTAAAAACGCTATCCTGGCAACGGGATAGCGTTTTTTTTGTGCGCTGGGCTTAGCTTAGCGCCGCCAGGAGCGTGGCAATCGTGCCCAGCTATTGGGCACGAGGTAGGGCTGCGCCGGTTATTTAGCCGCTGCCCGCGCTGTTTTAGCCGCACTTGCTCCACCCAGCGCACCCGTGGCCGCTCCGCTCCAGGTGGCACCCTCATTAGCACTTCCCTACCCCCATGCAAAAAGGCCGCCTCGAAGCGTTTAGCGATGGTGTACTCGCCATCATCCTCACGATTATGGTGCTAGAGCTCAAGGTGCCCCACGGCAGCAACTTCGCCGCAATGCGGCCGCTGCTGCCAATATTTCTGAGCTACGTGCTGAGTTTTATATACGTGGGTATTTACTGGAATAATCACCACCATTTGCTCAGCAGCTCCCGCCAGGTTAATGGCGGCGTGCTATGGGCCAATTTGCACTTGTTGTTCTGGCTCTCGCTCACCCCTTTTGCTACCGGCTGGATGGGCGAAAATCACTTTGCACCGGCCACGCTGGCCGTGTACGGTGGCGTACTGCTGGGCTCAGCCGTGGCCTACTTCCTCCTGCAAAATCGCCTGATAGCCGTCAATGGTGGCCCCGACTCGCCATTGGCCCACGCGGTGGGGCACGACTGGAAGGGTAAGCTTTCGCCGGTACTTTACCTAGTGGGCATTGTCAGCAGCTTTTGGCTACCCTGGCTGGCGGGCACGACCTACGTAGCGGTGGCCCTTATATGGCTGGTGCCCGACCCGCGCATCGAGCGCACGCTGCATGCTTCGCCGAAGCAGTAGGCATAGCGGCTATCTATGTGCTGAAGCCGGGCCGGCATTACCGAGCAGTGGTCCAACTTATTGATTATGAAATGATAACATATGTAGTGGGCCAGGAATAGAAGCAGCAGGCAGCCTTTTTGCGCCAAGGCACGGGCTTGGTAGCAGGCGATGGCCACCCGGTGGCGCGTGGAGATAAAATGCTATTTCAGCCGCCGCACACTTTGCCGACACTTTGCCGTTAAACTCGAAAAACGTGCTGGTGCCCGTGGCTTGCCCGCAGCGGGGCCGCTAGTAAGTAACACCTCCAAAGCGAGCGACTGGTGCGCAAAGCAACCCGTACTTTGCGGGCCTATGTCCGATTTTCGCCTGCGTGTATTTGCTGCCGTGGCCCGGCACCTGAGCTTTACCAAGGCCGGGCAAGAACTATTTATCAGCCAGCCGGCCGTTACCAAGCACATTCGGGAGCTTGAGGCGCAGTACAACCAGCGCCTGCTGGCGCGGCGCGGCAACCGCGTAGCGCTTACCGAAGCCGGCCGCTTGCTGCTCGGCCATGCCGAAGCCGTCGCGGCATCGGCTCAACTGCTCGACGACCAGCTCGCCGGCCTGCGCGACCCCGAAGAAGCCGCCGGCCGCCTGCGCTTGGGAGCCAGCACCACCCTCAGCCAATACGTGTTGCCGGCTTGGCTGCCCGGCTTTCAGGCCCGCTACCCGCAGGTGCAGCTAACGCTGCTCAACGTGAATACCGAGCGCATTGGCGAAGCGCTATTGCGCGGCGAGCTCGACCTGGGCTTTGTGGAAGGCCGCACCAAAAGCCGCGACCTGCACTACGAGTTGCTGCTGCCCGACGAGCTAGTGGCTGTGCGCCGGGCCACACCGGCTGGCCCACCCCCTACCCCCCTTCCACTGGCCGAGGCCCTAGCCCGCTCCCTCGTGCTGCGCGAGCGCGGCTCGGGCACGCTCGAAGTACTAGAAATGGCGCTGCGTGAGGTTAAAATCAAGCTCAGCGACCTGCATGTGGCTGTTTACTTAGATAATACCGAAGCTATTAAGGGCTACCTGGCAGCGGCACCGACGGCGCTGGGCTTCGTTTCGCGCCGGGCGCTAACCCGCGAACTGGCGGCCGGAGTGCTTGAGATTGTTCCCCTGAAGGGCCTGCGTCTGCTTCGCCAATTTGAAGCTGTGTGGGTGCAGGGGCAACCGCTACTGCGCCCAGCGCAACGGTTTTTGAGCTTTGCGCAAGGGCAGGTACAAATCAGCGCTTAACCCCAAACGCGTTTACCCACGCAAGCCTGGGTAGGGAAGTAGCAGTCCGCTTATTCGTCTTAAATAGGTTCATATGCACATTGCTCGTGCTAAGGCTGTGTACGGCCACCCCTACCCCCCGTAGCGGTAGCTACTGCTAGCTAAGAAGCGCATAGGGCAGCAATATTCTCAGTTGTTTCTATACTAAAAAGCAAAGCTTTCATAACTTCAGGTTATAGTGGATAACTATTTCTGATAACTCATCGAGCGTATAAGCGGGTAATTTTGCTTTCCAAATACCCTCCTACGTCTCATGCTAGTTGCCCACTCTACCCTACCCCCACCCGCTGCAGAACCCCTTTTAGCTGAGAAAATACAGCCGATTAAAAACACGGGCTTTCTGCGGCTTATGCAGGTGCCGCACGCGTTGGTTGGGCAGGTTTTTACCTGGCAGCAGGTGGTATTTGGGCTGTTTTTCGTGTTTTGTCTCACGCCATGGGCCTCGCCTCCCATTGCCCTAGCGCTGGGGTTGGTACTGGCTCAAACAGTAGGCAACCCGTTTCCTACCCACACCAAGCAACTCACCCATAAGCTGTTGCAATTCTCGGTCATCGGGCTGGGGTTTGGCATGAACGCCCACGCTGCCGTGCAGGCCGGAAAGCAAGGAATAGCGTTCACGGTGGTTTCCATCTTTGGCACGTTAGGGCTGGGCTTTTTGGTGGGTAAGTGGCTAGGGCTAGGCCGCCGCGTAGTGCACCTTATTTCGTGCGGCACCGCTATTTGCGGGGGTAGTGCTATTGCGGCCATCGGCCCGGTGCTGGGCGCCAAAGACGAAGAAATATCGGTGGGCCTGGGCACCGTTTTTGTGCTAAACGCGCTGGCCCTTTTCGCGTTTCCGCCCATCGGCCACGCGCTGCACCTGAGCCAAAACCAGTTTGGGCTGTGGTGCGCCATTGCTATCCACGATACCTCGTCGGTGGTAGGCGCCGCCGCTACCTACGGCAACCAGGCGCTGGAAGTAGCCACCACGGTCAAGCTAGCCCGTGCCCTCTGGATTATTCCGGTGGCTATTGGTACGGCCCTGGCCTTCAAGCAGCCGGGCGCTAAAATCAAGATTCCTTATTTCATTTTTGGCTTCGTTGGGGCAATGCTCCTCAACACTTTTGTGCCCGCCGCTAAGCCGCTGGGGCCGCCGCTGGTTGGGCTAGCCAAAATTGGCCTCACGGTTACGCTGTTTTTTATTGGCGCCGGGTTATCGGCAAAGGTGGTGCTAGGGGCTGGCATAAAGCCTTATATACTAGGCATTTTGCTGTGGCTGGTGATTTCGACTGGCTCGCTCCTCGTTATTTTGCACACTGCTTAGCGGGTCTGCCACCCGCATAGCTAGCAGTTGCCCGTAGCGGCTGGTAGCGCGTGCTAATGGCTCGGCCTAGCACGCGGCCATTACCTAAACTGCTTACTCGGCGCCCACACAAACCGAGCTTGGTTATGTGCTTAGCGAGTACCTTGAGCCAGTAAATGGTTACGAATGGGGTTCTTTCCCGCTAGCTCAATGCGTATGTCTTCCGGTTCTTTTTTACCTGCTGTTGCTGCTTGGCGGTTGCCAGTAGGGTTGTTGGCACTGGCTTTCGCCAGCTGCCAATCGACTAAACCAACGGCTACTACGGCGGCCGCCGTTGCAGCCACGGCACCCACCGCGGCCCCTACCCCCGCCGCGCCGCCCGACGCCATTACGGCGGCCGACATTAGCGGCTACCTACAGGCCGTATCGTCGGATGAGATGCTGGGCCGCAAGCCATTTACGGCGGGTGAGGAGCGCATTACGACGTATTTGGCTACGCAGTTTAAAGCGTTGGGCTTGCAGCCGGTGGGGGCCGATGGCAGCTACTTTCAACCGGTGCCAATGGTTGAAATCAGCGTAGCGCCCGCCCCTACCCTCCAGATTACGGGCAAAGGCCAAAAGCTGAGCTTGCAGTACAAAACTGACTACGTGGTGTTTAGCCAGCGCGAGCAGCCTACGGTGACCGTCGCCAACTCGGCGCTGGTATTTGCAGGCTACGGCGTGGTAGCGCCCGAGTACGGCTGGGACGATTACGCTGGCCTCGACGTGAAAGGCAAAACCGTGGTGGTGCTCGTGAACGACCCCGGCAATGCGGGCCTGGACTCGACCCTCTTTAAGGGCCGAGCCATGACGTACTACGGCCGCTGGACCTATAAATACGAGGAGGCCGCCCGCCACGGCGCCGCGGGCCTGCTCATCGTGCACGACACGCAGCCCGCCGCCTACCCCTGGTCGGTGGTGCTGAGCGGGGCGCTCGGCCCCAAGCTGCGCCCCCAAACCCCCGACCACGGCGCCAGCAAGTGCGCCCTCGAAGGCTGGCTAACGCTCGACGCGGCCAAACGCCTCTTCACTGCCGCCGGCCAGAACTACGACGCGCTGTACACCGCCACCAATAAGCCCGGTTTCCGCGCCCGCCCGCTGGGCCTCACGCTCAGTACCAGCCTCCAAAACAAGCTGCGCCGCCAGACTTCTAAAAACGTGCTGGCCGTGTTGCCCGGCACGACCAACGCTGGCGAATACGTGATTTACTCGGCGCATTGGGACCACTTTGGCGTGGGTAAAGCTATTGCCGGCGATTCCATCTACAACGGCGCCGTGGACGATGGCACGGGCTTGGCCGCCCTGCTGAGCATCGCTAAAGCCTTTAAAAATGCGCCCACCAAGCCCGCCCGCAGCATCGTATTCCTGGCCGTGACGGGCGAGGAGCAGGGCCTGCTGGGCTCGGCTTACTATGCGCAGCACCCGGCTTTCCCGCTGGCCAAAACCGTGGCCGACCTCAACATGGATATGCTTTGGCCCTACGGCCGCATGAAGGACCTGACCGTTATCGGCTCGGGGCAGTCGGAACTGGAGGACTACGCCCGCATCGCCGCCAAAGAGCAAGACCGCTACCTGCTGCCCGACCAGACGCCCGAAACGGGCATGTTCTACCGCTCCGACCACTTTAGCTTTGCGCACGTGGGTGTGCCTTCGCTCTACGCCAGCGGCGGGTTTGAGAGCCGCACGCAGGGCAAGGCCTACATCGCCCAGAAGCGCCAGGAGTACACCACCAGCATGTACCACAAGCCCGCCGACCAGGTTGACCCGGCCTGGGACCTCAGCGGCGTGGCCCAAGATGCCGAGCTTTATTTCCACGTCGGCCAGCGGCTGGCCCGCGAAACCACGTTTCCGCAGTGGCGCGCGGGCTCGGAGTTTAAGAACGCGCGGAAGCAGGGGGTAGGGCAGTAACCTGATTTTTTTATGCCCGACTTTGCGCTGCGAGTGGCCCAGGCCGCCGATGCCCCCGCGTTGGCCGACTTAGCCAACCAGTATACTTACCAGCAATTGAGCGAAACCGAGCGGCAAGGCGGCTTTTTGACGGGCTCGTTCGCCGCGCCCGCCCTGCAAGCCATGCTGGCGTCGGTGCCGGGCCAGGTAGCATATAATGGCCAAGAGTTGGTGGGCTTCCTTATTAACTCTAAGCTGCCCGCCGAGCGCTACCCGCCCTTGGTGCAGGAAATCAGCCAGTTACTACCCCGGCTATTTTACCGGGAGCGGCCGCTAGCGCAGTATCGGTGGTTTTTCTATGGGCCGGTAGTCGTGAAGCAGGAATACCGAGGGCAAGGATTGCTTCAGCAATTGTTTCAGGCCAGTAAGCGGGAGTTGGCTGGCCGTTTCGATTTAGGCATTGCCTTTATCGCCGAGGAAAACACCGCCTCGTTGCGCCTGCATACCCAAAAGCTCGGGCTGGA
The DNA here is from genome assembly GCF_009755225.1 of Hymenobacter ginkgonis. Taxonomy (GTDB): domain Bacteria; phylum Bacteroidota; class Bacteroidia; order Cytophagales; family Hymenobacteraceae; genus Hymenobacter; species Hymenobacter ginkgonis. The sequence continues at coordinate 1,008,431 of NZ_WQKZ01000001.1, read as the reverse complement.
AGTAGTAGGCAAGTTGACTTTTGAGGGCACCGCATACGTCCTCCTCGTGTTTTCCGTTGGCTGATTCTCCGCTATTCCCTACCCCTGCTTCGCCGGCCTACCCCTGGATTGAGCTGGCCCCTGCGGCGCCGTACTTCGTCACCGAAACCGGGCAGAATTGGACGCCCATCGGGCAGAACGACGCCCTTACCTGGCCCGACCTAGCGGGGCTGTTTTGCCGCCGCAACGTGGCGGCCGTAGAAGGGCATTTGGCTTGGCTGGCTGCGCACGGCGTTACGTGCCTGCGCCTGATGCTGGAATATTGCCAAACCGAGCACCGCTACTTGGAGCGGCCCGTCGGCCGGTTTCAGCCGAATATGGTGCGCTTCTGGGACGACCTGTTTGCCTTGTGCGCGCGCTACGGCTTGCGGGTGCTCCTTACCCCCTACGATACGTTTTGGATGGCGCGCCGCTGGCGCTACCACCCCTACAGCCGGGCCCAGGGTGGGCCCGGCACCCGCCGGTCGCAGTGGCTGAGCTGCCCCCGCATGCGGCAGGCCATCAAAGACCGGCTGAGCTTTGCGGCCGAGCGCTGGGGCAGCAGCGGGGCGCTGTTTGCCTGGGACTTATGGAATGAAATCGACCCCGCCCACGCCGGCAAGCGCCCCGAGGCGTTAACCGAATTTATCAGCGACCTCAGCGCGCACGTGCGGGCCGTGGAGCTGCGCTGCTTTGGCCGCACCCACCTGCAAACGGTGTCGGTTTTCGGGCCGGTGCTGGGGCACTACCCCACCGTGGCGGAGGTCGTCTTCCAGCACCCGCAGCTGGATTTTGCCACGACGCATTTTTACGAGGCCGCTACCATCAACAATCCGAAGGACACGCTGGGCCCGGCGCGGGCCACCGGGGCGCTGGTGCGCGAAGCCTTGGCGCAGTTGCCGGCGGCCCGGCCGTTTTTCGACAGTGAGCACGGGCCTATTTACACGTTTAATAACCGGCACCGCACGCTGCCCGAAGCGTTTGACGACGAATATTTTCGCCACATGCAGTGGGCCCACCTCGCCTCGGGCGGAGCGGGCGGCGGGCTGCGCTGGCCCTATCGCCAGCCGCACGTCCTTACCCACGGCATGCGCGCCGCGCAGCGCAGCCTGGCAGCTTTTACTGAACTGCTTGACTGGAAGCATTTTCAGCGCCGCAATCTTAGCCACGAAGTGGCAATTTCTTCCCCGGCTTTCGCCGCGTTTGCCTGCGGCGATACCCGGCAGGCCGTCGTGTGGCTTCTGCGGCAGGACCGCCCCACGACGCGCAATAGTACCCGGCGCCGCGCCCTACCCCCCCGAGCCATCCAGCTCACGCTGCCGGGGCTGGCCCCCGGCGCCTACCGCGTGCACCTCTGGAACACGGTGGCGGGCACTGCGGGTGGGCACTTACTGGTGCAAGCCGGGGCCGAGCCGTTGCGCATCGACTTGCCAGCCGTGGGGGCCGACCTGGCGCTGGCGATTGTGGCCGAGGGGTAGGGAACGGCCTAGGCTTTACCCGCGCGCCACCTTCTCCAGCAGGGCTTTGGTTTTGCGGATGCCGTCTTCTTCGCTCAGCTTTTCGCCCTCGTACTCGATGCCGACGAAGCCCTTGAAGCCCGAAGCCTTGATGATGGCGAACATCCGGGGGTAGTCGGTTTCGACGCAGTTGCCGGCCGCGTCGAAGTCGAACGTTTTAGCGCTCACGCCCTTGGCTACGGGCATCCACTCTTTGACGGCCACGTACTTATCGTATTCTTCGAGGCACTTGCCTTGGTAAAGTTCGCCGGTATCGCGGCGGACGCAGAAGTTGCCAAAATCGGGCAGAATCCCCACGTTGGGCCGGGCCACCTGCCGAATGGTGCCCAGCAGCCACTTGCCATCGGAAGTATAGCTGCCGTGGTTTTCGACTATCACGTTGAGGTTAGCTTTTTGGGCATATTCGCTGAGCCGGCTTAGGCCCTCGGCGGCCGCTTTTTGCACCTCCTGGGCCGTGCCTTTGCCAAAGGCATTGACCCGGATAGTGGTGCAGCCCAGGTAGTGCGCGGCATCGACCCATTTGTAGTGGTTTTCGATGGCTTTTTGCCGGTCGGCAGCGTCGGGCGTGCCGAGGTCGCCTTCCCCATCAACCATGATGAGGTGGTTGCGCACGCCGTTGTCGTGGCAGCGCAACAGCAGCTCATTTAGGTATTTTTTATCTTCTGCTTTGTCCTTAAAGAACTGGTTGACATACTCTACCACACTGATACCAAATTCTTTCTTTGCCCGAACCGGGAAATCCAGGTTGGTCATTTTATTCCCGAATAAGGCTTTGTGCAGCGACCATTCGGCCAGGGAAATTTCGAAGAACGGCTTTTCGGCCAAGGCCTGCGCCACCAGTTGTGGCGCCAGGGCGGCGGTAGCGGCCAAGGCAGCCGTATTCTTCAGGAAAAGGCGACGCGAAACTGACATGTGGGTGGGAATAAAGGGCAGGTAAGTTATTGCCACTCACCATGAATGGCGCGCCGAAAGTAGCACCGCCCGCCGCAGATTTTTTGGGCGGCGCCTCCGGCAGGCCTAGGTGCAGGAGCACGAAAGCAGCTTAGGAGCACTACCAGCCGTTGGGCGCACGGAGATTACGCTTAGCTTTGGGCCACCTAATTCCCACCTTTTCCTACCCCTCGCTTTATGCGCAAGCTTCTCTCCTGCTGCCTGCTAGCAATTTTATTAGCGTTGATACCTGCCAGGCAGGCTTTGGCGCAAGGCCCCACGGCCCTCAACCACATTGCTTTGTATGTAGTTGACTTGCAAAAGAGTAGCGATTTCTACAAAAATGTGCTGCTGCTGGCCGAGGTTCCGGAGCCTTTCCACGATGGCCGGCACGTGTGGCTGCGCATTGGGCCACACAGCCAACTACATATCATTCAGGGCAATAAGGCGCAGGAGCACGACATCAACACCCACATAGCCTTCAGCGTGCCGGACCTGGCCAAGTTCATGGCGCACCTCGACAAGCTCAACGTGCGCTACGGCAACTGGATAAGTGAGGCGCGGAAGACCACTCCCCGCCCCGACGGGGTGAAGCAGATTTACTTGCAGGACCCGGATGGCTTCTGGCTTGAAGTCAACGACGACAAGTTTTAAGGGCTGGCCCTACCCCCTACAGGTCGGAGTAGGGGGTAGGGCACAGGAAGGTGATGTCGATATGCGACACGTTGTGCTGGTGTTCGGGCCGGGCCGACAGGGCCTTCCACTCGGGGTCGCTGCCGAACGTTTTCCAGTGGGCATCGCGCGCCACCATGTTCTCGAACGACGTCATATACATCAGGTTAGGCGTTTTGGAGCCGAACAAGACCTCGCCGTAGAAAATACCGTTGAACCCAAGGCGGTCGAACAGTTTGATTTCGCCGCCAGCGTTGAACATCTGCACCTTGTTGCGAAATATTTTCTCGCTGGCGCCTTCGTAGCTGCGCAGTTCATACACCCGTTCGCTTTTGGGGGTCGTCAGCTTGGGGGCGGCCAGCCCAGTCATCGCCTCAAACGCCTTGAGAAAAATGGCCTCCTTGCGGCCGTAGGCGGGGGTAGTGTAGGCAGCATCTACGTACGCGCCGCCGCTGGCCAGCAGCTTGGTCGTGGTTTCTTTTTCCACCTTTTCCCATTGCTTGAGGGACGTGAAGGGGACAAAGACGTAGACTCGGCGGTCGGCCGTGGTGTCGTTGCCAAGCGGCTTGAAAACGCCGATGGTAGGCAGGCCCGCGGCGTGCAGCGCCGGCAGGTATTGCCGCTGCAAGAAGCTGTCGATGAGGGCTTCCTGCCGAGCCGTTTTCAGGTGGTACACCTTTAGCTCAAAATACGTGGGCCGCTCGGCGGCCGGGCTGGCGGCGCGCCCGCTGAGGAAGCCGAAGCCCAAGGAGGTTACGAGCAGCAGAATAAGAAGTTTTTTCATAGGGAGGTGGGAAAAGAGTAACCAGCCAACGGTAAAAATTGCCGGGCCGCTAGCTGCTATAGGAGCTAGCCAGCGCTAAAAGTAAGCGCGGTTGGCCGTGCCGCCACTGGTAGCCATTCGCCCGGCTGGCCGCCGCCGCGAGCCTGACTTTCCGCCTGCCCTACCCCCCTACGGCACCTTTATGGTGCGCACGCGGCGCGAGTGGGCGTTGAAATAGCCCAGCGCCCCGCCCGAAAAATTCGATTTGGGGTTAGCGGGCGTGGTGCTGGGGGCCGCGTTGGTAGTTAAAATCAGGCTCAGGGTGCGGAAATATTCGTAGGCGCCGGGGTCCACGTTCTGCATCTCCACCCGCAGGCTGTCGCCCGATACGAGCTTGTTCAGGTCGTTGGGGTCGTCGCTACCCCCACCGCGGGTGCGCAGGGTTAGGCTGACGTGGTTACCGTCGGTGAACTGGTCGTTTTGCGGAAAAATGGTGTTGTTGAGGCGGCCGTTGCGGTACTGCCGAAACACGTAGCTATTGCCCAGCCCGGCCGGGTCAGTGTAGTCTACCACCGCCTGAATATTTTTGGTGCCCAGCACGCTAAGCTGGGTGCTCAGTTTCTCGAAGGGCACCACGGGGGCGGGCAGCGTCGAAACGGCTACGTAGGCCGTGCCGCCGGTTTCGACCCGCAGCGTGTAGGCATGGCCCGATACGCCCCTGATAGTGGCTCCTACGTACTGGCCGGGGGTAGCCGTTTCGCGCAGCGTTTCGAGGCCGCCCGCGTTGTCGGCAAGGGTGATAACGGCGCCACTTACGGGCGCAAACGCATTGGTATCGGTGTAGTTAGTCGACATGCTCAGGCTCACCTGGCAGGGTAGGCCATCGTCCACCAAGTTGGCTTCGATGACGAGCTGCGCGGTGGAAGTCTTGAGGTCGAGGTTGACTACTTTTTCGCAGCCGGTGCCGGCTAGCAGCAGGGCCACGGCAGCCGGAGCCAGCAGCTTGGTAGAGAGCTTATGGAGTAATTGCCGCATGGCTTAAAAGCTGAAATTATAAGTAGCCGACGGAATGGTGCGGAACAGCGCCGTTTGCACCGCCTGGGTACGCGTCGCGTCGTTGGGGTCGGCCTGGAAGCGGATGCTATAAGGGTTTTCGCGGCCCAGCGCGTTGTAGACCGAAAACGACCAGCTGCTGTGGAAGCGGTGGCCCTCCTGGTGGGGCTTCTCGTAGGTGGCGCCCAAGTCGAGGCGGCGGTAGCCGGGTAGGCGGTCGGCGTTGCGCTGGCCGTAGAGGCTAACCACCTGGCCCGCTACCATATACTTACCCACCGGGTACGTCACGGCGTTGCCAGTACTTGCCAGGAAAGTGCCCGAGAAGCTCCACTTTGAGTTGAGCTGGTAAATAGCCACAATGGAAAGGTCGTTGGGCCGGTCCTGGCGGGCATTAAACCAGGTTCCGCCGTTAATCTCGGCAAACTGCCGCTCCGATTTGCTCAGCGTGTAGCCCAGCCAACCCGTAAAGCGGCCCACGTCTTTGCGCACCAAAAACTCGATGCCGTAGGCCCGGCCGATGCCGTAGAGCAGGCTAGCTTCCACGTCGAAATTGCCGCGCAGCTGGGTACCGTCGCGGTAGTCAATCTGGTTGTTCAGCGCCTTGTAATAGGTTTCGACTGTCAGCGAGTACGTCTTGTCCTGGCCCAGCGTGCGGTAGTAGCCCGCCGACACCTGGTCGGAGGTTTCGGGCTTCACGTTGAACGTAGTGGGCACGTAGAGGTCGGTGGGCAGCGAGGTGCTGCTGTTGCTGAGCAGGTGCAGGTTTTGCACATTGCGGGCGTAGCCGGCCTTGAGCGAACTGGCCTCGTTGAGCTGGAAGCTGGCAGCGAAGCGCGGCTCCAGGCGCACGTAGGTTTTCAAAAATTCGCCCTTGCCGTAGGTGGTGCCGGCCAGCACGGTGCCATCGGTGGCGTAGGTAGAGTAAGTGCCGGGGCCCAGCAAGCTAAAGCCCGATAGCCGCAAACCAGTAGTGAAGTTGAGGCGCGGCGCGGCCTGCCACTCGTGCGAAACGTAGGCCGCCGTTTCGAGCGAATAATTGGTTTTATCGGCCGTGCCATTCACCGACGAGCCGGCGTCGGCCGTGACGTAGCCCGGCGTGATGGTGTGGTAAATGGCCTGCGCCCCAAAGCGCAGCGTCTGGGTAGCGCTGGGTGTAAACTCAAAATCCTGCTTCAGGTTCAGGTCCTGAATTTTAGACTTGATAACGAAGTTTTGGGCGTTCGACGTGATGTCAATCTCGTAATCGTACTTGCTGAAAATGAGCGAAGTATTCGAAAACACCCGGTCGCTGAACAAGTGGTTGAGGCGCAACGTGGCCGTTTTGTTGCCGTAGTACTGGCCGAAGGTATTGGCCAGCCCCAGGGCATCGCGCCCCAAGTAGGCACTGAAATAGAGCCGGTTGCGGTCGCTCAGCACGTAGTTGGCCTTGGCGTTTACGTCGTAGAAATACAGGCTGGAATTCTTGGTCGTTTCGTTTTTGGACAGCTTGAGAAACAAGTCGGCGTAGGTGCGCCGGGCCGTCACCAGAAACGAGCCTTTGTCCTTGGTAATGGGGCCTTCCAGGGCCAGGCGCGAGGCAATGAGGCCGATGCCGCCGCTGCCGTGCAGCTGCTGGTTGTTGCCGTCTTTCATCTTAATATCGACCACCGACGACAGCCGGCCGCCGTACTGCGCCGGCATGCCGCCCTTAAACACGGTCAGGTCCTTGATGGCGTCGGAGTTGAAAGTCGAGAAAAAACCCAGCAAGTGCGAGGCGTTGTATACGGGCGCCTCATCGAGCAAAATCAGGTTCTGGTCTACGGCCCCGCCGCGCACCGAAAAGCCGCTGCTACCCTCCCCCGCCGACTTGATGCCCGGCAGCAAGGTCAGCGTTTTTATCACGTCTTTTTCGCCGAAAAGCACCGGCACTTTGGCTATTTGCCGCAGGTCCAGGGTCTCGACGCCCATCTGGGCTTTGCTGAGGGTGGCGTCGGTGCTGCGGCCCGTCACCACCACTTCGTTCAGCTCGCTACCCCCCGGTTTTAGCCGGAAGTCGAGGCGCTGGCTGGCGCTCGCCGTCAGCGCCCGCGTTTGGGTGGCGTAGCCTACAAAGCTGGCTTCCAGCGTGTAAGTACCGGCCGGCACTGTAAGCGTGTAGAAGCCGTAGGCATTGGCGCCCGTGCCCACGCCGGGCAGCTCGCGCACCCGCACGGTAGCGCCAGTAAGGTTTTCGCCCGAGGTCGCGTCTTGCACGGTGCCACTGAGCGTGATGCGCGTTTGGGCGAGCGCCGGCTGCTGGGCTAGCCAGAGCAGCACCAGCAGCCAGAGCCCAAACGGGTACACGTGTTTTTGCATAATAAGGTCAACGAAATACGATAGGGTAGTACTTGGGAAGGCTAAAGGTACTGCCGGCCCTCCCCGCCCGCCGAGCTTTTCGCCCGTGGCCTTCTGTGCACGGCTTGCCCTTGGGTTAGCTGCGCTGGGCAAAAAGCGCGTTCTACCCAGTCTGGATTAGCGCGGGTTAGGCTAATTTTTTGGGTGCGCGCAGGGCGCGGGCAGCGGAGCGCGGAGTTTTGCCGAAATTTGCGCAGTCATTTTGCTTCGTGCCTGCTCATGCTCACCCCTTCCGCGCCTTCGCTGGCCGATTTTGCCAGCTTCTACCTCTACGGCCTCACCAACAACCCCTACCAGCAATCGACGGACCTCAAAAAATTTGGGCAGCTCTATAACCTCGTGGTGGGCGAGCACGGCGGCGTGGGTCTCAGCAGCTCGTTTCATCCCTACCAGCTCGTCAATCAAGCAGGCATCACGGTGTGGTACACGGCCTATGCGCAGCTGTATGCGCAGCCCAACCGCGCGGCCTTATTTGAGGCGATGACCGACGAACAGGCGCGGTTCGTGGTGGCGCCGCCGGCCTCGTTCAGCGAGTTTCACGTGTGGCCCGACACGCGCCTGACCAGCGTAGAAAACCCGGTTTTCAGCCACTACATCCCGTTTGTGCTGCCCTTTTTGGTGCGCAAAGGCCCGGCCGCCCTGCGCTGGGACGCCGAGTTTGCGGTGGCCGACGGCGACCCGGCTCGCCTCCAGCCCTACCTTGAAGCCGTGACCGAGGCCATCCGATTTGTGCAGCCCGCGCCGGCCTTTGTGCTAGGCTTTGGAGAGTTTGACGAGCAAAAACCCGAGCACCTCATCGAGCAGTTTATGCGCGTGCGGCCCACGCTGCTGACCCACTAACTGCCTTGGGCAGGGGTAGCACTCGCCACCCGCTGCGCCGCGGCCTCTACCACCGCGCCGCCCAAAAACTCGCCGTACCAGCGGCCCGAGTCCTTGATAATGCGCTCCTGGGTTTCGTAATTGACGTGCACTAGGCCAAAGCGCGGCCGGTAGCCCTCGGCCCACTCAAAGTTGTCGGTGAAGCTCCAGGGGAAGTAGCCACTCACGGGCACGCCGGCGCGGCGGGCGCGCAGCACCTGGCCAATGGCGGCCTGGTAGTAGGCGCGGCGCGCCACATCGGGCACGCGGCCGCCCTGCGGGTAGTCGGCAAAGGCCGCGCCCGACTCCGTGATGACTAACTCGGGCGCGCCGGGGTAGGCGGCGTACTGCGTCAGCATTTCATAAATGGATTCGGGGTAAACTTCCCAGCCCATTTCGGTAGTGGGCACACCGCGCTTGGCGGCCGGCACCAGCGCCGCGCCCAGCAGCGGCAGCCACGGGGCGCGGCGCACCACCTCGCGGGTGTAGTTCTGCACGCCCCAAAAGTCAAAGTCAAACCGCATCCGCTCCTGGTCGCCGGCCTGCTGGTAGCGCCGCAGCAGCCAGCCCAGCGTGGGCAGTTCGGCGGTGGGGTAGCCCAGCCCGAGCGTAGGCTCCACAAAAAAGCGGTTGAGCAGCGCGTCGGCGCGGCGCGTGGCCGCCTCGCTGGGGCCGTGGCCGGGCCGGGCGGGCGTGAGGTGCGAGCACGAAAACGTGGTGCCGATGCGCGCCGTGCCCGGCAGCGCCGCCCGCAGGGCCCTACCCCCCTCGGCCTGGGCCAGGGTAGCGTGGTGCGCCGCCGCCAAAAATCCCGGCAAGCTGCGCCGCCCCGGCGCGTGAATGCCCAATGCGTGCCCCGCCCCCACAAACACCATGGGCTCGTTGAGGACCATCCAGTGCTGCACGCGGTCGCCGAGGTGGCGGGCCAGCACTTGGGCGTAGTCGGCCAGCCAGCCCACCACGGCGCGGTTGGCCCAGCCGCCGCGCTGCTGCAGGGCCAGCGGCAAATCCCAGTGGTACACCGTGAGCCAGGGGCGCAAGTCGCGCTCTAGGCAGGCATCCACTAGGCGGTCGTAAAAGTCGAGGCCGCGGCGGTTTAAGGCGCCCGTGCCTTCGGGCAGCACCCGCGACCACGCCACCGAGAAGCGAAAATCGGTTAGCCCCAGGCTTTGGGCCAGGTCTAAATCTTGCTCGTAGCGCAGGTAAAAGTCGGTGCTCACCCGTGCGTGCTCGCCCCGTTTGATGGCCCCCGGCCGGCGCGTGAATTCATCCCAAATACTCGGGCCCTTGCCCTGCTGCTGCCAGGCGCCCTCTACCTGGTACGCCGCGCAGGCCGCACCCCAATGAAAATCGGGTCCAAAATCGGCGCGCGAAAACGAAGCGGGCGTGCTGGCCGGGAAAAAAGCTGCCGGCAGCGATGTTGGGTGCAGTACTAAACTAGAGTCGTCGGGCATCAAAACGGCGCCGGCTGGGGCCGGATAATCGAAGGTAAAACAAGCGGGGCGGCGGCCCGCGGGCGGGTCTGCAGCCCAGGCCGGCGCGCTCGTTGGTGGGGCGCGCCGGCCTGGGCCAGCGGGAAGCACAGGATAGAGCCGCTACAAAAGTTGCGCCACGGCGCGCGGCTTTCCTACCCCCAGTTGCTCGGCCAGCAGTTGGTCGAGCACCGCGCCCGTGCGGTCGGGGTAGTGCATAGGCACTGGCTGGCCGTGGTGCAGCCACTCATCCAGGCGGGGCAGGTGCTTGTCTTTGAGGCTGCGCACCACGGGCACGCCCATAGCGGCCAGGGCGGCGGCGTTGCACTGCTGCTCGTATTGCTGCTTCATGGGCACCACCAGTAGCTTCTTGCCCAAGAATAAAGCTTCGGCGGGCGTCTCGAAGCCAGCGCCGCACAGCACGCCGTGAGCGCTCGCCAGGCTGCGCAGAAAATCGCCGCCGCTGACGGGCCAGATGCGCACATTGCCGCGCTCGGCGGGCTGCGTACTGTGCTTCGAAAACACCTCCCAGCGCACCGTCCGGCTGAGGTAGCGTAGGCGCTCGACCAGCGTAGCCTCATCGAACGCCGGCAGGTATACCGTGTAGTGCCCGGCGTTGGTGGGCGCTAGCTCGCGCACTTGCCGCCGAATAACGGGGGTAGCAATACCGGGCGCATATGCCTGAAAATGAAAGCCGTACTGCACGGTGCTCGGCGCGTAGTGGCGCAGCACGGCCCGGCCGGCGTGGTCTTCCTCCGCGGGCCGGGGCGCGGCGGGGTGCAGCACGGCGCTTTGGTGGCTCAGGGCCACGCAGGGGCGGTGGCGCAGCCGGCAGGCCCAGGCCGATACCGGCTCGAAATCGTTGATTACTAAATCGTAGCGCTCGACGGGCAGGCGCCGAATGTCGTGCACAAAACCGGCCGAGTTAAACTGCCGAAAGGTCTTCACGAAGTTGATGCCGCCTTTTTTGCCAAATAAAAACCCCATGCCCCCTACCCGGTAGCGCACGGCAAAGGGCAGCGGCAAGTCGCCGGGCGGGCCGCTCACTAGCACGTCGAGCTGGCCGCCCAGCGCCGCCACGCGGCGTTGCAGCAGCGGCACCACATCGAGCGCCCGCATCAAATGGCCATTGCCAGTTCCCTGAATGGCATAAAGGATATTCATTTTCAATGCAGTAGATAAAGGAGGCGCGCCACGCAGCCGCATAAAACCAAGGCGTGCCATCCACTAGGAGGCAAACTTATTTCAGCTTAAACTCAGCCAATAGGCCTTCGAGCAGCGCGGCCGGACCAGCGTCGGCCGCGAGGTCGTCTACTTCTGGCGCTTCGGGTGCGGCGCCGGGCTGCGGCTGCACGTGCGGGTCGGTGGCGTAGCGGTAGAGCGTCCAGCCGGTTGCGGCGGTGTACTCTAGAGCGGTGAGGTTCTCCACCCAATCGCCCGAATTCAAATACGTTACCTCGCCGTGCGTAGTGGCCAGGGGCTTCATTTCGGGCTGGTGAATGTGGCCGCAGGCTACGTAGCGGTAGCCCTGGTCGGCAGCAATAGTGGCGGCCGTGTGCTCGAAGTCGCTCACGAGGCTCACGGCGCTTTTCACCCGGTTTTTTACAGCTTTAGACAAAGCGACTTTAGGCCTACCCAGCTTCTGCAATAGAAAGTTAACCAACCGGTTAAACAGAATTAGCAAGTCGTAGCCCTGGCCCCCGAGCTTAGCTAGCCAGCGCGAGTGCCGCATGGTCACATCAAACACGTCGCCGTGAAACAGCCAGGTGCGGCCGTGCGGGAGGTCGAGCACCAGCTTGTTATCGAGCTGAAAATGCCCCAGCTTGAGCCCCGCAAATTTGCGCAGCAGTTCGTCGTGGTTGCCAGTAAGGTAATGAATACTAGTGCCTTTGGTAGCCAGCCCCGCCAGGTAGCGCACCACTCGCATATGCGAGGCAGGCCAATAGTTTTTCGAGAACTGCCAGATATCAACAATGTCGCCGTTGAGCACCAGCACCTTAGGCCGAATACTTTTGAGGTAGCGCAGCAATTCTTCGGCGTGGCAACCGTAGGTGCCCAGGTGCACATCGCTCACTACGGCCACGGCCAGGCGGCGTTTTTTGGGCCTCGGGGCAACTGCGGGGGGTAGGGCGCTGCTCATGCGGCCGCCGAATAGGGCTGTCGGGGCAGTTCGCGGCGGGGCTGGCCTTTAGGCCGACGCGGCTTGATGGGGGGACCCGATGGGTACTCGCTGGCCCCTTCGCTGCCCAAGGCCGAGCGCAAGCCGCGGCGAAGCAGCCCTCCCAGCACCAGCCACCAAGCCAGCGCCAATACCCAGCGCAGCCCCACCCCGGTGGGCTGCCAGTCCAATAAAAAGCGCTTGGCTTCTGCGAGTTTTAGCATAGCTCAAAGCTCGTAGGCAGGTATTACGCAGGCATTACGGTAGGCTTACGTTTTCGTCAACTATAGGCCGTAGCATAACGAATTTGGCAATATTGGCGGCGCATTCGGCACCGGTTGCCGTTCTTTGCAGCAGTAGAATACTCTTTCCACCTAAGCTACTTTATAATCTAGGTAAAATGCACTTTTATACTACCCTGCGGGCGGGCTTGCTGCTCGCCCTCGTGGCTGGGGCCACCGCGGCCCACGCGCAGGCGCCTAACGGCCCGGCACGGAAGCGCTACTTATTTGCCCAAAAAAACCCGGAGTGCCCAGTGGTGGCCAACATCACCAAGAATACCGACGAGGACGCCGACGTGACGGGCAGCTACACGCACGTGTGCTACCGCTCGCCGGCCGAAATGCTTTCCGATATCAACGAGCTGCGCAAGCTGCACGACTGGGCCGACTCTACCTACCAGCGCCGGCTGGCCGCCCTACCCCCCGGGGGGGCGCTTCTGCTCAACATTCGCCGCCAGGGCCCGAAAAACGCCGACCCGTCGCTGCTCACGCTCTCGGCCCGCACCAAGGATGGCAAGGAGGTTTTTACGGCTACGCCCAAGCCAGGCACGGGCCGCTTCTACGGCCGCGACCTGTACCAGAATCAGCAGAATATTCCGTTCATCAAGCTCGACCCCGCTGCGGGGCCGCTTACACTTATTATTACGGATACGCGCTTGCGCCAGCAATTCGAGTACCAGTTGACGCCACCAGCGCAGTAAATGAGGACTTGGGCAGTAGGTATCTTAATTAATAAAGAACGTCCTGCTGACCCAGGAAGCATCTCTACCACACTGCATAGGGTAGTACTCCTAGTGGCGCGGTAGAGATGCTTCCCTGCGTTCAGCAGGACGTTTTTTATTATTTCTAAACAGCTAGGCGCCTAATTTATGGAGTTGCACCCACTGCACAGCCAACATCGTTTTGGCATCCTGAAAAACTTGGGCTAACAACTCTTCCTGGCTAAAAGTCAGCATTTCGAGGTGTTCGTCCTCGTCGGCTAGGCCACCACCAGTGCCCGTTTGGCGGCTCACCTCGGCGTAATACACGGTGATGGTTTCGGCGCTGGTGCCGGGCGAGGGCCACATTTGCACGATGCGGGTAAGCTCATCTATTTCGTAGCCCAGCTCTTCGTGAATTTCGCGGTGCACGGCCGTTTCGGGGCTTTCGGCCTGGTCAATCATGCCCGCCGCAATTTCAGGCAGTTCCTGCTCGGCGCCCACTCGGAACTGCTTGGTTAGCACATACTGTTGCTTGGTGGTATCGAAAACCAGCGCCGCTACGGCGTGGCCGGGCGCGAATTGTTCGCGCGGCACTTCTTTGCCATTGGCTTGCTTAACAGTGAGCTTATCTACCTTGAAATGACCATCGAAGACGCGCTGGCGTTGAGTTATCTGCATAGCTTGAGTTTTTAAGCGGTACCTTTGCCGCAAAGGGCAGCCCGGCAATCGGACCGGCTGCTGGCCAATTATACGGCCACTGAGTCCGCCGCGTCGTGATTTGTGCGTGAGGCGCGGGCTTATTTCCCTCCAAATTTACCGTACTCGCGAGGGCAGCCGATGGCCCCCGCCCCGCCGCTGCCCCTACTGGGCGGGCGGCTCCCCTTTTTTATGACGTTTAACGACCTCAATTTGATTGAGCCCATCCTGCGCGCCCTGGGCGAGGAAGGCTACACTACCCCCACGCCCATTCAGCAGCAAGCGATTCCGCAGGTGCTCGAAGGCCACGACCTGCTCGGCGTTGCCCAAACGGGTACTGGCAAAACGGCCGCCTTCTCGGTGCCGATTCTCCAGATTTTGCACCAAACCGCGCTTACCCAGAAGGCTGGTCAGGGTCCCAAAGGCCGCATCCGCTGCTTGGTGCTCACGCCCACCCGCGAGCTGGCTATCCAGATTGGCGAAAGCTTTAAGGCCTACGGCCGCCACTTGCCGCAACTGCGCTCGACGGTTATCTTCGGAGGGGTAGGCCAAAACCCGCAGGTGCAAGCGTTGCAGCGCGGCGTCGAAATCCTCGTTGCCACGCCCGGCCGCTTGCTCGATTTGATGAACCAAGGCTACGTGCACTTGCAGCACCTCGAAGTGTTTGTGCTCGATGAAGCTGACCGCATGCTCGACATGGGCTTCATCCACGACATCAAGCGCATCTTGCCCAAGCTGCCGGCCGGCCGCCAAAGCTTGTTCTTTTCGGCTACTATGCCGAATGTGATTAAGGAGCTTTCGGCTACCATCCTGCGCCCCAACCCGGTGCAGGTAGCCGTTACGCCCGTATCGAGTACCGCCGATACCGTGACCCAATCGGTATTCTTAGTAGAGAAGAACGACAAGCCTGCCTTGCTCCGCCACATTCTGAAAGACCCCGCCATCAAGCGCGTGTTGGTATTTACCCGCACCAAGCACGGCGCCAATAAGGTGACCGAGACGCTCGAGAAAGCGCAGATTACCGCCGAGGCCATTCACGGCAACAAAAGCCAGAACCACCGCCAGCGGGCCCTCAGCAACTTCAAAGCGGGTACCACCCGCGTGCTGGTTGCCACCGACATCGCCGCCCGCGGCATTGACGTAGACGAGTTGACCCACGTCATCAACTACGAAGTGCCCAACGAACCCGAAACTTATGTGCACCGCATCGGCCGCACCGGCCGCGCCGGGGCGTTTGGCACGGCGTTTACATTTGTAGAAGATGAAGAGCGCGCTTATTTACAAGATATTCAAAAGCTTATTCGCCGGCAGATTGATGTTGACAAAGAACATCCTTACACCACCAATAGCGTAGCGCCAGTTTCGCTTACTGGCAACGAGCGCATCATTCGGCCCAAAGGCCCGGCTGGCCGCCCACCCCGCGAAGGTGGCGGGCGCTCGGGTGGGGGAAGCAGCCAAGGCCGTAGTGGTTCGCCACGTTCTACTGGCGCGGGTGGTGGCCGCAGCGAGCAGCGTGGCAGCGGCCGGCCCCAAGCAGGCGGCAACGAGCGTTCGGCTTCGGGCGGGGGTGGGCAGCGCTCCAGTCGGCCTTTCCAGGCGGGCCGTGGTGGCACCGAAGGGGGCGGTCGTCGCTCTTAGAAAAGTAACGCCGGGCATTTTACAATGCCTGGCCTTTTAAAAAGGTTTGAAGGCGGGAATGCTAAGCGAAAGAAGTTACTCGGCGATGCTAGGTGCTTTTCTTGGCTCAGCATTCCAGCCTTTTTTTGCGAATTTTATAGCTATTGCGCCTGTCAACCCGATTTTAAGGCCGCAAGGAAACAAAAAACTGTTGGTTTCGCTTCTTTTGGTGGCTCTTCGCCATCACCCTACCCCCCATTCTGGCCATGACTTCCCGGGTTTCTCTGCCGTTGATTCAGGCGCTACGCGACACCGCCCGCCGCCTTGCTTCCGAAGCGCCCTACCAGTGGGGCCACATGGGTAGCTGCAACTGCGGCCATCTTGCTCAAACTATCACTCACCTTACCAAAGCCGAAATCCATACCCGCGCCTTGCAGCGGTACGGCGACTGGGAGCGCCAGCTCGTGGATTATTGCCCCACCAGCGGCCTACCCTTCGACCAAACCATTGACGAGATGCTAGACCTGGGCTTCTCGCGCGAGGACCTGACGCACCTCGAAAAGCTGGGCGACCCGACCGTGCGGGCCGCCATCCCCTTTGAGCGCCGCAATGCCCTCCGTCATAACCAGCGTAACGATGTGGTACTCTACATCCATACCTGGGCTGACTTACTAGAGCAGCGGCTGCTGGCGGCTATTCCGCTGCCCACGTTCGAGCCAGTACCTACGGCGGTGGCGCTAGCTTAGTAGCGTTCGGCTAGCTTGCTCTTTTAAATAAAAAGCCCCGACTACTGGATGTAGCCGGGGCTTCTTTATGGTTTAGCAGGTTGGCCCTAGAACAGCGCCAAACCTCAGTGGGCAAATACTACTAGTAGTTGACGTTGCTGCGCTGCGCCTCGCGGTAGCCTTCCGTACGGTGTTCGCGCTTGTAGGCTGCGTCGGCGCTGGGGTCTTTCTCCGCATCGGGAGCGGTAGTGCAGGCAGCGGTCAGGAATAGGGCCGCGCTGGCGGCCAGCAGCAGGGAGTAGGTGCGCAGACTTTTCATACCACGAAGGTAGGGACGGCAGCGCATTGACGAAAGCAGTTGCTCCCGAATTCATGACTGGGCCTGGGCTTCTACTTCCGACTTTCAACTTCAAATTCTGACTGACAACTGCCTACCCCCTTCCAAACGGAGTAGGAGTCTTCTTAGCCCTTCACAAATAAAAGCCGCATTTTATTAGCTAATAGCAGTAGCTACTGCTCAAAGCAGTCGGGTTATTAAAATAACTTGCGGCTGCCAGCGCCTGGCATATTACTAAGCGCTAATCGAGTGCTTACCGGTGAGTACAAAATGAACTAGCCTCCTTTCTAACCAATCAACTGCAAAATTAATTGGCTAAATATTATTGCACTCTACCAATACAGGGACAAAGCAAATTCATTAGCAATGCCCCTGTGAATTAGCGGGTCTACTTTCGGCTACATTACCCTAGCGACAATTGCATTAATAAAATAAATGATGCATCAATACAGAGGTCATATTTTTCTTACACTTTTGGTTCATTATAATTTATTTTTTATTCTGAATAACAACCACTTATAAATCAAAATTAATCTTTTATTACAAGTCATAATTTCGCCATATTAAACTGCATTACTACCATTTGCTTTTCGTCTGGCATGAACTACTAAGTTAAGTCATAGCACCCTGCTATAAAGCGAATGAAGCATTGCCCCCCTTAGCAAGTTTAGTAGCACTTATAACAGACAACAGCTAGACAAGCTTTTTAGCGCTGTTACGTTAGCCGCCAAAGCCACTTCTAATAGCCCGAAACAGCTACTACCTCCGACTCAGCAAATTTTGGTGAGTACCAGCTACCCGGTTGCTAACTACCACTTTTAGTAGCGCACTTAGTTAGTACTAGCCAGGCTGGTAGTTTAAGAAAGCTTCAAAACGCTATTTCTAACCGAGGCCACGCCTCCAGTATTTCAGGCTTCGGGCTGATAATCGGCAAACGAACCATCGCGATAGAAGATGACAATGCGCCGAATAGCCTTGCCTGGTTCGCCCAGAAAAGCAGCCATAGAAGCCGCATCATTAGTTACCTGGGGCGTCGTAGCCACACCCGTTGTGGGGAGCTGTATGGCGGCTACAGGCGCCTCCACAGCAGGGAAACTAGCACTTGCTTGAGTAGCAGCAGGCGATGCGGTTACCGCAACCGGGGCGGCTTCTACCGGAGCAGGAGTGGCGGAAGGGGCCGGCTGCTCAGCAGGCCCAGACGCCACGAAGGGTGCAGCTTCTGCTAGTGGCGCTTGTTTGGCTACAAACCTAGCAGGAGTGGGCAGTACAGTGTTGCTGCGGCGGAAAGCAGCGGCGGGCTGAGAAGCAGGGGCCAGCCTGGCTGGCTGAATAGGTGAAGTGTCCTGCTGCTCAAGTAAGCGGGCATTATCCGCCAGGGTGGGCCCTTTAGGGGCTGGGTTAGCAGCTACGGAGCTGCTTGGAGTGCCGGTACTGGCTTCTGCCAGCATCTCGCCAGTGCCAGTAAGCAGCCAAGGCAACGAAATCGCTGGGAATGCAGCAATAATGCGCTGCACTACTTCTAAACTGGGCTTATTACGCTCACTCAAAATATGGCTCACTACGGGCCGGCCTACTCCAATGAGGTCGGCAAACTGAGTAGGACTTATCTGCTGCCAATCGAGCAGTTGGCGAATACGCGTGACCATACCTGAATAATTATTTTACAAATGTGCGACATAAAACATAAAAAGGCCTCGCCTCTGTCCTTTGCCTGTTTGTTCACATAAGTGAACATTAAGTTAATTTCTGCTAAATACATATGTAATCATTATGTTTTTTCCCTTCTTGCTACAGATGTTTTATCATTAACACTTGTATTTTCAATGAAATAAGTTACAATTGTTACAAGCAGATAGACTACCCATTCCTTAGTGAGCTCTACGCAAAACGGCCCAGCTACTTGATGTAGCTGGGCCGTTATTTGACCAGTCGAGGTAGGGTAGCTTAGCAGTAATTACTCAAAGTATTCTTTGGCGAGGGCCTTGTCATGGCCGTAGATGTCGTCACGGAAGTGCGCGTGCCCATTAGCGTCGGCCCATGCGGTGAGATACACCAGGTACACGGGCAACTTTTCTTTGAGCGTAATATACTTCTCGCGGCGCTGCGAAATGGTATCTTCAATGACGGGCTGGCTCCAATTAGGGTTGTTGCGCAATAGGTAGGTCGCCAATTTCACCGGCTCTTCTACGCGCACACAGCCGTGGCTAAAGTTGCGCTTAGTTTGCGAAAACAACTCGTTGTGGGGCGTGTCGTGCAGGTAAATATCGTTGGAGTTTGGGAAGATAAACTTCACCTCTCCTAAGTCATTTTTGGGGCCCGGCCGGCGGCGCAGGGTGTACTTAAAAGTGGCCTGGGTTACGTTGGCCCAGTCAACGGTAGTAGGGTCGATAACGGTAGCCTTGCGGCCATAACCCTTCACTACTTCCATGTCGAGGCGGTCGAGGGTGCCCTGGGCATCTGCCACCAGTTTTGGGCGCAGTTCCTTGTCGATAATGCTGAAAGGCACGTTCCAGTAAGGTGATAAAACTACATATTCCATTTTATCAGAGAATACCGGCGTTGCATTCAACGTCTTGCCCACAATGACGCGCATGGTCAGGGCTTCCTTGCCTTGCTCGTACACCCGCAGTCGGTATTCCGGGATGTTCACGATGAGGTAGTCTGGCTCAAACTTTTTGGGGAGCCAGCGCCAGCGCTCCATGTTTAGAATAACCTGATTGATGCGGGCTTGAATCGGGATATTTAGCTGGCGCAAGGTTTCACCGTTCACCAAGCCCGTGGGGGGTAGGCCCAGGTCCCGCTGAAAATTTTTAACCGCCGTCACCAGCGCGGGATCGTAAGCGCTCGCCGCAGGGGTCGTATTATTTACCGGAATGACAGTAGCCGCAGCAACCACGGTAGCCGGCGTTTGGCCGGTGGCCTCGCCGCCCAGCAGGCGCTGGCGCAGCAGGCTCACTACGGGGAGCACGTCGCCAGGCTTGAGGTGCGTGGTAGCCGGTAGTACCGGCCAGCCACCGGTCGCTTGCCGAGCTCGCAGCAAAGCCAGGGCTTTCTTCAGGTGGTCGTATTCGGGGTGCAGCGGCGCAAAGTCGTAGTAGGGATAAGTGCTTTCGCGCTCGCGCAAAATGGTAAGAAGTGCCCGGTCGAGCTTAATCTTATTGCGCTTCACTTTCCAGGCGTCGTTCTTGGTATCGCGCGGGTTGGCTACCCCCCGATAGTAGTCTGAAGCCCAAGCGAAATAGGTACCCGAAAGGGTCACATCAGCTTCACGCTCCAGCTGGTTACGGCGCAGCGTATCCGAGCCGACCGTTTTGAGGTCGGATAGTAGTTTGTTTATCTTACTGAGCGAGTAGCGCTTAGGGTCTAACCCATCATCCTTCGCTTTACCGATAACCGTAAGCAGGGTGGCTGCCTGTGGCACCACTTGGTGGTGGCGAAACCAACCAAGGCGGAATTGTCGCTCCCGGTAGAACTTGCGGGCCCAGCGCTCTTGTGCCTTGAAGCGAGGCTCGGCGACCATTGCCCGAATCACGTAGGCACTGTCGACACGCGGCTCAAGGCCATTGCCGTTGGTAGCAGCCGACGTAGCTGGGCTGCCTACCCCACTAGAGTCCTGGCTGGCTTGGCCGTTGCACGAGGTAAGCAGAGCGGGTAAGCTCAGCAAGCCTAGCAGCAGCGCAGCCGATAAAAAATAAAGACGAAGCTTGAGAAACATGGAGAAGAAAAATGGCGAGACTCCCCCAGCCAGAACCCACCTCATTAGGAGGCCAGTTGCTGGCTAAGGCGCCCGCCTGGGCTAGAAATAGCTCGTTGTACTGAGCAGGTGGGAGGCAGGTTACCCCAGCCTAGCCTATGCCTGTACAAATTACGGTCCCAAAGCCATACCAATGGCTGGCTTTCGCCCCCCCAACCACGTACTTTTTACAAAAAACTTTTGACGGCCTTTCCCCTCTCCCATGCCTACCCCCCTCCCATGCCTACCCCCCTCCCTGCCGCAGCACTAGCCGACCTTGCCCACGACCCACATAGCTACGCCGCCACCGGCCCGCTGCGCGTGCAGCACCTCCGCCTGGTGCTGGCGGTTGACTTTGCCCAGCGCTCGCTTACGGGCACTGCCACTTGGCTCTTAGCTGAGCCCCCAACGCGGGCCGCTGAGCTTGTACTCGACACCCGCGACCTGGCTATAGAAGGTGCGTGGCTAGGCGAGTCGGCGGCCGGCCCAGCGGCGGATTACACCCTCGCTCCGGCCGATGCGGTGTTGGGGCAAGCCCTGCGCATTGCGGTGCCGGCGGGTGCGCGGGCCGTGTGCCTGGCCTACCGCACCTCGCCCGCCGCCGCGGCAGTGCAGTGGCTGGCACCAGCCCAAACAGCGGGCACCCACCCGTTCCTGTTCACGCAGTCGCAGGTAATTTTGGCGCGCACTTGGCTGCCGTGTCAGGACTCGCCAGGCATCCGCTTTACCTATGAGGCGATGGTAGAAATAGTGGGCGACGAGCGCGGCCAACTACTGGCTTTGATGAGCGCCGAGAACCCGCAGGCTACCGCCCCCGATGGCCGCTACCACTTCCGCATGGCGCAGCCCATCCCCGCCTACCTGATGGCGCTCGCGGTGGGCCGGCTCGACTTCATTCCGCTCGGCGAGCGCACGGGCATTTACGCTGAGCCGGCTACGCTGCCTAAAGCCGCCTATGAATTTGCCGACCTCGACCAGATGGTAGCAGCGGCCGAAAGTTTGTATGGACCTTACCGCTGGGAACGCTACGACTTGCTAGTGCTACCAGCCAGCTTTCCATTTGGCGGCATGGAAAATCCGAGATTAACATTTGTAACGCCCACAATTCTAGCGGGCGACCGCAGCCTCACCAGTTTGGTGGCGCATGAGCTCGCACACTCCTGGAGTGGCAACCTGGTTACAAATGCAACATGGGATGACTTCTGGCTTAATGAAGGCTTTACGGTGTATTTCGAACGCCGCATTATGGAACAATTGTATGGCGCCGACTATGCGGCCATGCTACAAGTACTGGGCGAGGCTGACCTCCAGCATACGCTAGCTGAATTGGGTACCGATAGCCCCGCTACCCACCTGCACCTACACTTAGCCGGCCGCGACCCCGACGACGGCCTCAACGACATCGCCTACGAGAAGGGTTGCCTGCTGCTGCTAACGCTAGAGAAACTAGTGGGCCGCCCGCGCCTCGATGCTTTTATTAAGGAGTACTTCACTCGCTTCAGTTTTCAGAGCATGGACACGGCACACTTTGTAGCTTACCTGCGTCAAGCGCTGCTAACCCCGGCCCTTGAAGCGCAGCTCGACCTGCCGGCTTGGATAGACGGCCCCGGCCTGCCGGCCAATGCGCCCGTGGCCCGGTCGGCCCGCTTTGCCGCGGTGGATGCGGCGCTGGCCCAGTTGGCAGCCGGCACCGCGCCCGCCCACTTGCTACCCCCCACCGCGGCTTGGAGCAGCCAAGAGTGGGAGCACTTCCTGCGGGGCCTACCCCCCACCCTGCCGGCCGAGGCACTGGCGGCGCTCGATGCCGCGTTTGGGTTCACGGCGTCGGGCAATGCGGAGATTCTAGCGGCGTGGTTTCCGCTAGCGTTGCGGGCGGGCTACGCGCCGGCCGATGCCGCACTGGCCGATTTTTTGCACCACGTGGGGCGGCGCAAGTTTTTGGTGCCGCTCTACCGGGCGCTGCTGGCGGCGCCGGGCGGCCAGGCGCGGGCCCAAAAAATTTATCGCCAAGCCCGGCCCAACTACCACTCGGTAGCCACCAGCACCCTCGATGCGCTGGTGCCGTAGCCTCGGCCCTGGCGTTGGTTCGTACTTTTGCCTTCTTACAACTATACTAGCAGTTACCGTTGAAAAATATAATTCCCCGCGGCAAGCTCATCGCTATTGGTGGCAACGAGGATAAGGGCACTTACCCTACCACGCGGAGCAAGCGCAAGTACTACCTCAATTTTTTTGAGCTCGGCATTCTCAAGCGCGTGGTGTCGGAGTCGGGTAAGACCGACCCACGCATTGAAGTGGTGACGACGGCCTCGATGATTCCGCAGGAAGTAGCTCCTATATATACAGCCTCGTTTGCCATGCTCAATTGCCACAATGTGGGCATCATGGACATTCGCACGCCCGCCGACGCCCGGCAGCCCGACTACCTCGAGCGCCTGCTGGCCGCTGATGTGGTGATGTTTTCGGGCGGCAACCAGTCGCGCCTGCGCGATATGTTCGGCGAGTCTGATTTTCTCGACATCCTTACCCGGCGTTACTACGCCGAGACCGACTTCGTGATTGCCGGCACCAGCGCCGGCGCCATGGCCATGTCGCAGCACATGATACGCGGCGGCTCGGTGCCCGATGCCCTGCTGAAAGGCGCCGTGAAGATGGGTACCGGCCTGAACCTGCTGCCCGCCGCCGTCATCGATTCGCACTTCGTAAAGCGCGGCCGCTTCGGCCGCCTCATCGAAGCCGTGGCGCTTCACCCCAAGCTCATCGGCATCGGCCTGGGCGAGGATACGGGCGTGCTCATCACCGATGGCCACTTGGTCGAAACTATCGGCTCGAACTTGGTCATCATTCTCGATGGCTTCGACATTGCGCACAACAACACTGCCGCCGCTAAGAAGGGCACTACCCTATCCATCGAAAACATCAAGATGCACGTGCTAGCCAAAGGCAACGTGTACTGCATGACGGAACGCCGGTTCTACGTGAGCAAGGAGGCTGCCGTACCAGCCGTGTAAGGGCCGTCAGCAGTCAATAAAAGAACGTCCTGCTGAGCTGCTTTGACCAGCTCAGCAGGACGTTCTTTTATTGGTATCCAGTAAGTAAAAAGCTAGTAAATCGCAATCTCTTCTTCCCCCGCTGCATTATGGCTGGCGCGGTACATGCCTTCCGAATTGAAGGGTAGGGCAATGTTGCCCGCCGCATCTACCGCAATCAGGCCGCCCTCGCCGCCCACTGGGGCCAGCTTATCGTGCACCACCACGCGGCAAGCCTCGGCCAATGACAAGCCCTTGTATTCCATCAGGCACGCCACGTCGTAGCCCACCACGGCCCGGATAAAATACTCGCCGTGCCCCGTGCAGCTGATGGCGCAGCGCGTATCGGCCCAAGTGCCCGCCCCGATGAGTGGGGTATCGCCGATGCGCGAGTAGCGCTTATTGGTCATGCCGCCGGTGCTGGTAGCGGCGGCGAGGTGGCCGCGCTGGTCGCGGGCCACGGCGCCTACGGTGCCGCGCTTCCAATTGGGGTCGGCGGGGGGGGTAGGGCTGGCGGCGTGGTCAAGCTGCATGCGGCCCGCCGCGATGGCTTCCTGCAACTGGTCGTAGCGCTGCTGGGTAAAAAAGTAGGCGGGCGGCTGCATCGGCAGGCCGTGCTCGCGGGCTAGCTCGTCGGCGCCGGGGTAGGCCAGCAGCACGTGCTCGGTCGCTTCCATCACGAGGCGCGCAGCGCGGATGGGGTTTTGCACCTCGCGCACGCCCGCCACGGCCCCGGCGCGGCGGGTAGCGCCGTCCATCAGGGCAGCGTCCATCTCGTGGTGGCCGTCGTGGGTGAACACTGCCCCGCGCCCCGCATTAAAGAGGGGGTAGTCTTCGAGCGAACGCACAGTAGCTTCCACCGCATCGAGGGCGGGTGCCCCCTGGGCCAGCAACTCGGTGCCTACCCGCAGGGCCGCGCGCAGGGCCGCCCGGTAGTTTTCTTCGAGCGCGGGCGTGAGCGAGGCGCGGGCAATGGTGCCGGCACCGCCGTGCAGGGCAAGAGTGAACATATTTTTAGTATTTAAAGACGTATTTGGGTTTGGGGCCGCAAGAACGGCAACCCGGCGCAATGCCTCCCGCGGGTGGTTACTTTTAACAAATCCTACCCGGCACAACGGGCACCATTCGCAGCGGGTATCTGTTATTTAGTCAACCCCTTAAGACTGCTAAACCGGCGTTTTTTGGCTGCTTGAGTAGCTTAGCTAGCCCTGGCAAACCTAGCTGCCTTCGGTTTTTTTTCGTAGGTTTGACCTTTAGATTTCCATTTCCCCCAAATTTCTTTTCCGATGGCATACGACGTAACCGGCCGCCTGCACGAAATATTTGACGAACAGCAGGTTAGCGAGAAATTTCGCAAGCGCGAGTTCGTCCTCGAAGTACAAGAAGGCCAATATCCTGAGCAAATTAAGTTTCAGCTGGTACAGGACAAAACTGCCCTCATCGACCCCTTCAAAATGGGCGACGAAGTGAAGGTAACGTTCAACCTGCGTGGCCGTGGCTTCAACAAAAACGGCCAAATGCTGTACTTCACCAACCTCGAAGCTTGGCGCATTGAGCCGGCTACCGGCGGTGGTGCTCCGGCCGGTGGTGGCTCGGCCTACCAGCCCCAGGCGGCTCCTCGCCCCGCAGCCCAAAACCAGAACCCCAACCTGCGGGCCCAGCCCACGGCGCAACCCATCGCGGGCGACGACGACAACGACCTGCCTTTCTAAGCAGTTGCTAGCCATTGGCTATTAGCTTTTAGTGTTTGAAATGTGCCGCTTCCATCCCAGGAGCGGCACATTTGCGTTTCGGCCCACGTTAAAGCTCCATGAACTTACGCGCACTCATCAGCCAGGGCGAAGGCGAACGACTCGAATTTAAAAAGAAAACTACCCACCCCACCCGCATCTCGCGCACCCTGGCTTCGCTGGCCAATACCCACGGGGGCCAGGTGCTGGTAGGCGTCGATGATGATGGCCGCGTAGTGGGTGTGCGCGATGCGGAGGAGGAAATGTATGTGCTGCGTGAGGCGGCTGCGCACTACGTTGACCCGCCCTTAGCACTGGATTTCCGAGAAATAGAAACCGAAGACGACCACATTGTACTGGTAGTCAAGGTTCTCGAAAGCCAAAACAAGCCTCACCGCGCCCAAATAGCGCCCGGTGAGTGGCGCAGCTACGTGCGCGTGCGCGACGAGAGCGTGCAAACCAGCAACCTTACCGAGAAGCTGCTGGAGCGCCAGCAGCCCGCCGCCCGCCTCGAAAAGCTTCCGCTTAGCAAAGACGAGTTGCGCGTGCTCGATTACCTGCGTACTACCCCCCGCATCACGGTGGGGCAGTATACCAAGCTCATCAACGTGAGCCGCCGGCGCGCCTACCGTACGCTCATCAAGCTCGTGCTGCACGGCTACCTGCGCTACCACGACAAAGAGAAAGAACCGTACTATACCCTCTAGACCACAGATTTTGTGGACGGCACTTAACTGCTCTACCAGCGAGAGTAACAAGTAGATAGCTGGCTGGCAAATGAGGGTGAAACCACTTATTGACACCACGAAAAAGGCCACCCAAATGGGTAGCCTTTTTGGCGTCTACAAAATCTGTGTAATCCGCTAAAGTCCTTATTAATCCGTGGTCTAGTCTTGCTTGCGGGCGCGGGCAACTTTTTTTTCCTCTTTTTCGGCCTTTTTTTCTTTAGTGGTTTTAGTAGGCTCTTTCTTTTTTTCTTTGCGAGCGTCTTGGGCTTTGGCCATGAGTGAAAAATGGTTGGGTGATGGGGAAAATCAGAACAGGAAAGTGACTGCTTAACGCACGGCTGCCGGCTGATGTTGTGCGCTCGGCGTCGCGGCGGGGGGTAGGAGCGGCCAGTAGCGTTCGCGCAGAATACGCAGGTGGTGCTGCTCGTGGCCCGCCACGATGTAGAGCAAGGCGCGTACCGTCACGGCGCCACCGTTGGCGCGGCCAGCGCGGTCGAGTTGCTCAGCATTTAGCCCGCCAAAGAAGGCCACCGTGGCGGCCCGCACCGCGTGGTATTCAGTTAGTAACTCGCTCATTGAGCGGTCGTTGGCTTCGCTATTGGCCGCAAATTCGTTTTCATCAAAGCCAGGTAGCTCTTGGGCATCGGCGCGCGCAAAACGCAAGGCGCGGTACCCAAAAATTCGCTCGGCATCTAAGATGTGCACCAGCACTTCCTTGGGCGTCCACTTGCCGGGAGCATAACGCAGCAGGGCCTGGGCTTCGGTAAGGTCGGCTAGCTCGCGGTGCATCTCGGCGGCCTGCTGGCGCAGTTGCACAAGCGGGTCAGCCTCGGCAGGCACAAGGTCGATGTAGGCCTGCGTGTAAGGCAAATACGTGCCCGGCGCCGGGCGCATCGTGCGAGCAGAGGGAGTAGGCGGCATAGCGGCAAAGGTAGCCGCCCGCCGCAGATACTGAAAATGCAGCCGGACAGCGCCGCGTGGGCGCCGGAGCAGCGGCCGCCCACCCAGCCGTTGGCGGCTGGTTAGCCTTTCGCCAGCGGCTTTTTCAGGAAGCGCCAATGCCTTGGCTGCGAAGGCCCAGCGCAAAAAATCGGGCAAAATAGCCGCCCAGGTATCGGGGTGGTGGCGGCCGCCCGGCACCTCCACGTAGCGCACCGCGGCGGGGGGTAGGCCTTGCCGTTCGAGCACGGCAATGAGGTCGAGGGTATCTTCAATGGCGTCGATGATACCGTTGTTATTGCGGTCGCTCGTTTCGTCGTCGGTGCCGGTTTGCAGCCAATATTGCTGGCCGGGCTGCGGCGCACGGGCGCGCACTAAGCTGTGCATGAGGCGGTCGGCATCGGTGTAGCCCTCGTTTAGCCCGCGCCCACGCCACCAAAACGAGCCGCTGAAGGCCCCCGCTTTCCGGAAGGCTTCGGGGTGGTGCCAGGCTAGGTCGAATGCCATTAGGCCACCCAGCGACATGCCCGCCACAGCCGCCAGCGCGGGGTCGGCGCTAGCGTGGTAGTGCGCCTGCACATAGGGCAGCAACTCGTTGAGCATGAAATCGGTGTAGCGCCCAGCGCGGCTGCCGCGGCCCAAGTAGTCGGGGCGGGCAGCTACGCCGTATTCCTGCAAGCGGTCGGCGGCGTGAATGGCTACCAGCACAAACGGCGGCACCTCGCCTGCCCGAAACAGCCGGTTGAGCGTGGCCGGTAAGTGCAAGCGCTTTAAGTCTTGGCCGTCTTGCAGATACAATACGGGGTAGGGCTTGGCGGCGCGTGCCGAATAGCCAGGCGGTAGCACCACGTCGAGGCGCACGACGCGGCCCAGCGCCACCGAAAACAACGACTCGTCGTGGCGTACCGCCACGGTGGCCCCGCGGGGGGACTGAAATCGAAAAACTGCCATTGGCTCGCAAATAAACACGTGGCATCAGGTTTTGCCGCAGTTGGGCGTTCAAATTTTCTGCTTAGTTTGCGGCCGGTTCTGGCACGTGTTCCTCCCCTGCCGGGCCTGCTCTCTTGCACGAAGAACATCGCCGCTTCTATTCCCAGCACATGGGCCTCGATATGGAAATGCTGGTCGTGGGCGACTATGGCTACCCCGTCCTCATCTTTCCAACCTCCAACGGCCGCTACTACGAGGCCCGCGATTTTCACCTCACCGACTCGGTGCGCTGGTTTGTAGAGAACCGTCTCATCAAGCTTTTCTGCATCGACAGCGGCGATAAATGGAGTTGGTACGCCAAGCACCTGCACCCTGGCACCCGCGTGCACAACCACGGCCTCTACGACCGCATGATTAGCGAAGAGCTAGTCCCGCGCATTCAGCACGAGTGCCAGGTCGACAAGGTGGGGGTAGCGGGCTGCTCGCTTGGTGGCTACCAAGCGCTGAACTACGCTTTCCGGCATCCCGACCAGGTAGCGCATCTCTTCTCGATGGGCGCAGCCTTCGATATTAAGATGTTTTTGGATGGGCACTACGACGAACAGGCGTACTTTCACAACCCACCCGATTACATGCCTAATGCCCAGAATGATAACTTCTATAAGATGAACATCATCCTGGGCACGGCCGAACACGATTTCTGCAAGGGCAGCAACTACCAGATGTCAGAAATTTTGTCGCGCAAAGGCATTCCGCATCGCCTCGACGTGCGCCCCCACGGTACCCACGATTGGCCGGTGTGGCGCGACATGTTTCCTGAATATGTATCTTCTATCTTTTAGTAGATTTATTCGTAGAAGTTGACTACTTCGACGGTTCCCCTACCCCCTCCCAACTCCTTAGCACTCACCCTCCTCTTTCTCATGAAAAAAATCGGCATTTTATTCGGCCAGGAAAACACGTTCCCCCAAGCCTTCGTGGACCGTGTTAATCAGAAAGCCGTCGACGGCATCACCGCTGAGTTTGTTAGAATCGAGGAAGTCGAGCAGGCCGTAGCCACCGACTACGCCGTTATCATCGACCGCATTTCGCAAGATGTGCCCTTTTACCGGGCCTACCTCAAAAACGCCGCCCTCACGGGTACCGCCGTCATCAACAATCCATTTTGGTGGAGCGCCGACGAAAAATTTTTTAACAATGCCCTGGCAGTGCAGCTAGGCGTACCGGTGCCCAAAACGTTGCTACTGCCCAGCAAGGCCCGCCCCGACGACACCAGCGAAAACTCGTTTCGCAACCTAGCCATGTTCGACTGGCACAAAGCCTTTGAGAAAATCGGCTTTCCAGCCTTCATGAAGCCCCACGCGGGTGGCGGCTGGAAAAGCGTGTACAAAGTTGATAACCCCGACGAAGCGTGGCGCGCCTACGACGAAACCGGCCAGCTCGTGATGCTGTACCAGGAAGCCGTCGATTTCACAGACTACTTCCGCTGCTACTGCCTCGGTGGCAAAGATGTGCTCATCATGCCCTACGAGCCGCGCAACGCCCCGCACCAGCGCTACCAAACCGAGATGAAAACGCAGGGCGAAGAAGGCGAAAAGCTGCTGGCTACCATCAAGGATTACGTACTACGCTTGTGCCAAGGCCTGGGTTATGACTTTAATACGGTGGAGTTTGCTGTGCGCGACGGTATTCCAATCGCCATCGATTTTGGCAACCCCGCCCCCGATGCCGACATCAACTCGGTAGGCCCCGAAAATTTTGAGTGGGTAGTCGAGCACGCCGCCAACTTGGCCATCGAGCGCGCCCAGGCGCAGCAGCCCGGCCGCGACAACCTCACCTGGGGCACTTTCGTGCAGAAGTCGGCTGGCCAAACTGCCATTGCCTCGTCTGATGGCGCAGTAGAAGTGGGCACGCCCGTGCACGAAACCAACGACTTGGGCGCCAACCCGCCTGCACCAGCCAAAAAGGCCGCTGCCCCTAAAAAATCAGCGGCCCCTACCCCCGTTGCCCCCGAGGGGGAAACGCCCAAACCAGCAGCCAAAGCCAAGGTTACCAAAGCCGCTCCGGCTGCCGATGCACCGGCCAAGCCAAAAAAGCCAGCAGCTAAAAAATAGCGCCTACCGGCGCTATCAGTAACGTTAAAAAGGTAGGGCTGCCATCGCTACATGGTGGTGGCCCTATTTTTTAGCAACCTTCTACCTTTCAATCTCCAAGGGTCCTTTCCCTCACTTTTAGCCGCTTCCTAGCTATGCCCCGGCCAGTTTTCACCCTCGGAATCGAAGAAGAATTTCAAACCATCGACCCCGTCACGCGTGACTTGCGCTCGCACATGTCGAAAATTGTGGAAGATGGCAAAATAACGTTGCACGAGCAGGTGAAAGCCGAAATGCACGAGTCGGTAGTAGAGGTAGGCACCATCATCTGCAAAAATATTGACGAGGCCCGTACCGAAGTGGTGCACCTGCGCCGCCAAGTTATTGAGCTGGCCGACCGAGTGGGGTTGAAAATTGCGGCGGCGGGCACGCATCCATTCTCACGCTGGCAAGACCAACCCATTACGCCCGACGCACGCTACGATAAAATCGTGGAAGAATTGCAGGAGGCGGCGCGCTCGAACCTCGTTTTTGGAATGCACGTGCACATTGGCATCGAGAACCGCGACTTGGGCGTGTATATGATGAATGCGCTGCGGTATTTCCTACCCCACCTATTTGCCTTGAGCACTAACTCCCCTTTTTGGGAAGGCCGCGAAACTGGCTATAAGTCTTTTAGAACCAAGGTTTTTGAGCGGTTTCCGCGCACGGGCATTCCCGGGTATTTTACGAGTGCTTCTGATTACGACGAATTCATTGCGCTGCTCATCAAAACTGGCTGCATCGATAATGGCAAGAAAATCTGGTGGGATTTGCGTCTACACCCGTTTTTTGATACTATCGAATACCGCATTTGCGACATGATGATGCGCTCCGACGAAACCATTGCAGTAGCAGCAGTTATGCAAGCCCTCGTGGCAAAAATCTACAAGCTGAAGTGCCAAAATCTTAACTTTCGGCTTTACCGCAGCGCTCTTATTAAGGAAAACAAGTGGCGCGCCGCGCGCTACGGCATCGATGGAAGTCTGATTGATTTTGGCTCGCAGGAAGAAAAACCGGCTCGCCAATTAATATTAGAACTGCTCGATTTTGTTGATGATGTACTTGACGACTTAGGTAGCCGCCACGAGGTAGAATACGTACTAAAGATGCTGGAAATGGGCACCGGTGCCGACCGGCAGCTGGCAGTATTCCACGAAACCGGCGATTTAACTAAAGTGGTGGATTATATTCTGAGCGAGACAACGCACGGACTTTAACCACTGATGCTTAGAAATTTATTCGTATTTTTACGCCTTGTTTTTAGTAAAAAACCCATAAAACACTAGTGCCATCTATATAATTATGAGTACATTTCGAGTAGCTATTTTGGATATGTATAACAACTTCCCCAACGAGGGAATGCGTTGCATCCGCCAATTATTACGCCGCGCTGAAGTAAGCAATCAAGTAAATTTTGCCATCGATACATTCAACGTACGGGCCAATACTGAACTACCTGGCCTGGAGTATGATATTTATATTTCGAGCGGCGGCCCAGGCAGCCCCCTACCCTCTAGCGAAGCCTGGGAGCTGCCCTATTTCCAGTTTATAGATGCGCTTTTCGCCCACAACAAAGTTGCCGAGCGCAAAAAGCATCTATTGCTCATTTGCCATTCTTTCCAGTTAGTAAGCCGGCATTTAAGTATCGGCGAAGTGAGTAAGCGTAAATCCACTTCCTTCGGGGTTTTACCCGTGCATTTGACTGGTCCTGGCCACAACGACCCGGTTTTTGCACAGCTCCCAGAGCCTTTTTTTGCTGTAGACTCCCGCGATTATCAGCTTACCGATTTGCAGCCTGCTCGCTTAACGGAACTCGGTATCGAGGTGCTGTGCCTGGAGAAGGAACGCCCGCATATTCCACTGGCTCGCGCCATTATGGCCCTGCGCTTTTCCGATGAAGTTGTCGGCACGCAGTTTCATCCCGAAGCGGACGGCGAAGGCATGCTACGCTATATGCTCACCGATGAGCGTAAGCAGCAAGTCGTTACCGCCTACGGAGAAGACAAATACCACGAAATGGTGCGTCTACTCAGCGACCCTACTACCATTGAATTAACCGAGTCGATTATTGTGCCCACCTTTTTGCGCCGCGCACTTGCGGAGTTGGGCGAACCGGTTTTGGCTTAGTCAAGCACCCGTGTTGAACTGAATTTTGAAATTAATTGGCGCGAATCAAACTGGTTCGCGCCTTTTTTTATCCATAGCTTTTTCCTCTATGATTCCTGCCCCGCGCCAGCTTTTCAACGCCGCCTTTACGCCCACTAGCTATCAGCACATGTTGGCGGCCATTGACCAGGAATTGCCCGGTCAACTGGACTTTCGGGTAGCTGAAACCCCAGTATTTGTGCCAGCCGCATTGCGTGACAAACTAGTTCGCGCTGGCCAGGATATTATTGCTGTTTTACAGCAGCCTGATTTTAAGCAATTAACCCAGAATGCTATTCCTCCCGGTCAACGGGTACCAAATGAGGACGCGCACGCTGAATTTTTAACCTTTGACTTCGCCGTGTGCCGCAATGCTGCGGGTGAATTGGAACCACAGCTCATTGAGATGCAGGGGTTCCCCTCGCTTTATGCTTTTCAGGCTTACTTGCCTGGTGTATTTGCCCAGCATTATCCCATTGCCGATTCTGTTTCTCCCTTCTTAGAAGTAGCAAATGAAAGCCAGTATTTGGCGGAGCTCAAAGAGTTAATTATTGGAAACGAAAACCCTGAAAATGTTATTTTGCTGGAGCTTTTTCCAGAGCAGCAAAAGACGCGGATTGATTTTAAATTATCTAAAAAATACTGGGGCATCGAGGCGGTGTCGCTCCCGGATGTACGCAAGCGGGGCAGGCAATTATTTTATGAGAAAGACGGCCGTGAAATTCAAATTAAACGAATTTATAACCGCATCATTTTTGACGAATTAGCGCGTTATCCCGACCTACATCCCGAGTTTAATTTAATTGATGACGTTGATGTGGAATGGGTAGGGCACCCTAACTGGTTTTTCCGCATCAGCAAGTATACTTTGCCCTTAATAAAGAGTCAGTTTGCGCCTCCAAGCTACTATTTGCATACGCTGGAACACTATCCTGCCGACCTGGAGAATTATGTCCTTAAACCGCTTTTCTCGTTTGCCGGGGCAGGCGTCAAGCTTCACATCACAGCGGCAGAATTAGATGCATTGCCGGACAAGCATAATTATTTACTACAACGCAAAGTGCAGTATGAGCCCGTTGTGCAATCGCCCGATGGCCTCGTTAAATGCGAAATACGATTGCTGTACACCTGGCAAAAAACGGCTGCCCAACCTAAATTATTAGCTGGTCTGGCTCGCTTGAGCCGCGGTGAAATGATTGGGGTTGATTTCAATAAAAACAAGGATTGGGTTGGCGGCACTACCCCTCTCTTCGAGGTGTAGCCCTTTAAACTAAAGCGGGCAGGCTTGCGTAATAGGCAGCTATTGACTTTTCCAGTTTCCTATGCCTACTCTTGCTCAGCGCGGCCTGCAAATATCCAAAAACGCTGTTTTCAACCTGTTCGTCAATCGGGCAACTCGGTTGCTGGGTCGGCCATTCAAAATAATTACCGTTCTTAATGAAACCGCTGATAAACTAGCGGATGAAAAAAGCAAGGATAATAAGTTCAAGCAACTGTTCGACGTAGCGCTTACTTTGGTGCGGCTGGTACGCAGTTATGCCAATGGTAGCTACCGAGAAATCCAGACCAGCACGGTTGTTTCGGGCTTAGCTGTTCTTCTTTACGTATTATCACCTATTGATTTGATTCCTGACTTTATTCCATTAGTGGGACTTCTGGATGATTTGAGCTTGGTAAGTTGGTTTGTAGGTAAGTTTCATGGGGAGATAACGCGCTTCCGTGCATGGGAGCAATCAATGGCCATCTCTGTTTTGCCTACTACCCCTGCTCAAGGGGACGCTTCGTTGCCTGCGCTGGCTGAGCTTGGCCATTCATAATCACTTCCTCTACAGCTTACAATGCCCTAGCACCGATTTATAATTCGTGCTTGGGCATTTTAGCTACTACGCAGTAGCATTTGCCAAACGCTAAACCCAGCTGAAATGGCGGGTTCATACTTTCCACTTTTACTACGTTATCAATAACGTATTTCAACTGCCGTTTTTTCTGCGCATGCTTTTTCGTTTAATTCCTTTTGCGCGGCTTATTTCTGCCGTTGTTTTACCAAGTAGTTTATTACTGGCGCAGCCCCCATTAAGCCAGCAACCTACGCCAAGCACCCTAACGACTTCACAATTAATAACGCGCTTAACTGCGGCTATCAGCAATCTGAAGACACTGCGTGCGGTGGTAGATGCCCGAGAACGCATTGGCAATAAATACATACCTGCGGTATCGACTATAAAGGTGATTACAAAGCCTTTGCAGATTTATTTGAAGAATCAGAAAGGTGTTGAAGTATTGTATGTAACGGGGCAAAACAATGGCGATGCCTGGGTATACCCAGCCGCGTTTCCTTATATCACGCTCAGCCTAGACCCTAAGGGTGCGCTGATGCGCCGCGACCAGCACCATACAGCTTTGCAAATAGGTTTCGGCACCATCTCTGACTTGCTGGAGGGCTCTGATAAATTGCTCGATAAATCGTTTAATCGTTCTTTTCGCTACGTAGGCGATAGCACGACGCAGCGGCGCGCTTGCTACGTGTTGCGCTCCGATTACCCGCAGTTTCGGTACATAAGCTACAAAGCGGGGAAGAATGAAACGCCCGCTACGGTAGCAGCTCGTTACGGCTGCGGCGAATACCGCATTTTGGAGCGCAATAACCTTAGCCCGAGCAGCCAACTCTCGGAGGGACAAGTCATTCAAGTGCCCAATGCTTATGCTCGGCGCACCATTGTGCTAGTAGACCCAAAATCATTCTTGCCGATTTCGGTCACTGTTTACGATGACCGCGGGCTTTACGAGCGTTTCGAGTTTTCAAACGTTATCACTAACCAACCTATCCCCGCGGAAGAGTTCCAGAAAGGCTATAAAGGTTACAAGCTCTAGGCCACGGATTACCAAGGATGTTAGCGGATTACACGGATGTTGTGGACGGCGCTTAACTGCTCTATCAGTAAGATTAATAAGCAGATAGTAGATAGCTGGCTGGTAAGCAAATGACGATGAAGCCATTCATCGACACCACGAAAAAGGCCACCTATTCGGGTGGCCTTTCTGGCGTCTACAAAATCTGTAAAATCCGCCAACATCCTCGGTAATCCGTGGTCTAGCGGCGCATGGTTTTTTCAATCTGGTCCCACATTGCGGGGGTAAGAACGCCCAATTTGTTGAATTCGCCGGCACCGTTTAGCCACTCGCCACCGTCAATGGTAATAACCTCGCCGTTGACGTAGGCCGAAAAATCTGACACCAGGTAGGCCGCCAGGTTTGCTAGCTCCTGGTACTGCCCTACCCGCTGCAGCGGCACACTGGCCGCGGGGTCGAGTTGGCTGGCTAAGGGCTCGGGAAATAACCGGCTCCAAGCACCCTCAGTAGGAAAAGGGCCCGGCGCAATGGCATTGGAGCGAATACCGTATTTAGCCCACTCTACCGCCAGCGAGCGCGTGATGGCCAGCACGCCCGCCTTGGCCGCTGCCGAAGGCACGACAAAGGCCGACCCCACTGAAGCATAGGTGGTCACAATGTTGAGGATGGTGCCGGGCTGCTGCTCGGCTATCCAGCGCTTGCCAATGGCTAAGGTGCAATTGTAAGAGCCCCGCAGTACGATATCGACGATTACGTCGAACGCCTTGTGGCTTAAGCGCTCGGTAGGGCTAATGAAGTTGCCCGCCGCATTATTAAGGAGTACATCAACGCGCCCAAACTCCTCATACGTGCGGGCCAACATGGCTTCTACCTCGTCGTACTTGCGCACGTCGCAGGCTACGGCTAGCACTCGGCCACCCGTCTGCTGGCGCAGTTCGGATGCTGTTTGTTCCAGTACAGCGAATTTGCGGCTGGTAATAGTCACATTCGCCCCTAATTGCAGGAAATAAGTGGTCATGGCTCGCCCCAGGCCGGTACCACCACCCGTTACGATGATAGTTTTGCCGGCCAACGCATTGTCGCGGAGCATAGGTTGGGTGTAGGGAGTACTCATTAGGGGGGAGGTGGCTGGCCAGCTTCGTTCCGGCACTATTTATGCCCCGAAGGTAAGTAGCAACCTGTTTTAAACATCTGTCAGCACATAGCGCTTTTTCCTAGTTTATGTGCAACTTGCAGCCTTTTAGCATAACAAACTAGTATTCGAATACCATTTTTATGTCTGTTTCTCTCGCCCCAAACCCGGCGGCTACTACAACTACCGTGGCTATCTTAGGCTGCGGCTGGCTGGGCTTACCATTGGCGAAAGCTTTACTAGCGCAAGGCTACCGGGTAGTAGGCACTACGACCTCGGCCGACCAAGTGCCCTTGCTGGCGGCGGCGGGTATTGAGCCGCATTTGTTACAGCTAGGACCCGAATTCTCTTCGGCCGACGAAGCTCGGCTTACTCATTTATTGCAACAGGCCAGCCTACTGGTTTTGAATGTGCCGCCGCGTGCAGCGGTGGCTGGGGGCTACCCCCAGTTGCTACGCCCAGTGCACCGGGCGGTGGCCGCCGCGCGGCTCAAAGCCGTCCTATTCGTGTCGACTACCGGCGTGTATCCGGATGAGCCTCGGCCCATGTACGAAACCGATGCCGTAAGCACCCGCGATGCAGCCTCTGATGTGCTCCGTACCGAAGGGCATTTTGTGCCGCGCTATAGCCAGTGGCAGAGCACGGTGGTGCGCCTGGGTGGCCTCATTGGGCCCGACCGGGCGCCGGGGCGCTTCCTGGCGGGCCGGCGCGACTTGCCCCAGGGCGAAGCGCCCGTCAACTTGCTGCATCTCACCGACGCTGTAGGAGTCCTTTCTACTATCATTAACCAAAACATCTGGGGGCACACACTGAACGTTTGTGCAGCCTCGCACCCCACCCGGCGCGAATTTTACCCCGCCGCGGCCCAGCATATCGGCCTGGCCGCCCCCACTTTCCGCTCCGACAGCGGCGGGGGCAAGCTCATTGATAGCAGCCGCCTGCGCAGCTTAGTCCCCTATCAGTTTGCGCACGACGATGTGCTAGCAGCCCTCGCCTTTTGCTGATGGTTGGCGGCAGGGTTATCTTTGATAATGCCTGCCGATTTCGCTACCCCCCTCTCCAGTATTAACCCTCACGCTGCCCTGGCTCCTATTGTGGTGCTGGGCGGCGGGGCGGCGGGCTTTTTTGGAGCTATTGCCTGCGCTGAGGCTAACCCCGGTGTACCCGTCTTCCTGCTCGAAAAAAGCCCCAAGCTGCTGAGTAAAGTACGCGTATCGGGCGGCGGGCGCTGCAACGTGACGCACGCCTGCGACTCGGCGGCGCAGCTGGTACAGCACTACCCCCGCGGCGGCCGGCAGCTAAAGGAAGCCTTCCAAAAATTTGGCGTAGCCGATACCATTGCCTGGTTCGAAAAGCGGGGAGTCAAGCTCAAAACGGAGGCCGACGGCCGCATGTTTCCGACCACCGACAGCAGCGAAACCATTGCCCGCGCCTTGGAAGATGCCGCCCGCCAAGCCGGCGTACGCGTCTTCACCCGTACGGCTGCCGAGCACATTACACCGCTGCCCGGCGGTGGTTATAGCCTAGTGCTTAGCGGAGAAGGTAGTAGTAGCCTGGGCCCTACCCTCCTCGCAAGCCGGCTACTGGTAGCCACCGGCGGCAACTCGAAGTCGGTGGCTTATGATTGGCTGCGAACCCTAGGCCATACCATTGCTGAACCGGTGCCTTCGCTCTTTACCTTCAATGTGCCGGCCTCGCCCCTGCGCGAATTGCCCGGCGTGAGTGTATCCCACGCCCGCGTCGTAATAGCCGGCGAAAAGCTGCAATACGAAGGCCCTTTGCTAGTTACGCACTGGGGCGTGAGTGGGCCCGCCGTGCTCAAGCTCTCGGCGTGGGGCGCGCGCCGCCTGCACGAACTTGGCTACCACAGCACGGCGCTCATCAGCTGGGTGCCTGCCCATACGGATGAAACGTTGCGCCCTTGGGCCCAGCAGTTTCGGCTCGACAATGGCAAGAAGCAGGTGGCGGCCCACCCGCAGTTTGGCCTACCCACCCGCCTATGGCGCACCTTGGTCGAGCAGGCTGGTCTGAGCCCCGACACGCGTTGGAGCGATGTACCCGCCAAGGCCCAAAACCGCCTTCTAGAGCTATTGCTGCGCACGCCGCTGCAAGTGCAGGGTAAAACAACCTACAAGGAGGAATTTGTAACTTGTGGCGGTATTCCACTGGCCGAAGTTAATTTCAAAACGATGGAAAGCCGCTTGATACCTGGCCTGCATTTTTCTGGCGAAGTACTTGACATTGACGGTATTACTGGCGGCTTCAACTTTCAGGCTGCCTGGACTACCGGTTTCTTGGCAGGCCAGGCAATGGCCACGGCTACGGTGTCGCAGGCAGTAGCCTAGCAGCGCAAAAGCGGGTAGAAAATTGGGATATCTCAGGGCCAACCGCAACCTTGTGGGCCCTGCGCTAGTAAACCCGGCTAAACTCTCCCACTTTAATTTTCTTTCCACTCATGGAAGCCAAAGCCACCCAAGCCGCCCTCAACGAACTCATCACTGTCCTCAAAGATGGCCAGAAAGGCTACGCCGATGCGATGACTGACGTAAAGGACCAGCACCTGAAAGACTTGTTCAAGAAATATTCGGCGCAGCGGGCGAGCTACGTTACCGAGCTAGAAGACCAAATGTTTAAGCTTGACCTGCATCCCGATACCAACGAGGGCTCGTCGGTAGTAGGTGCCATTCACCACGCTTGGATTGACTTGAAAGCCGCCGTAACTGGCCACGACAACCACGCCATCCTCGCTGAGTGCGAGCGTGGGGAAGATGTAGCTAAGAAGGCCTACGAAGAAGCTACTAAAGTACAAGACTTGCCAAGCGAGCTTAAGTCGATTATCGAAAAGCAGTCACAAGGCGTACTCGCTGCTCATAATGAAATCAAAGCACTGCGCGACTCATCAAAGTAGTCTTTAAATTAGAGCAACACAGCTAAAAGCTGTTACAAACAAAACAGGCTACCCCAGTGGGGTAGCCTGTTTTGTTTACTAGCGGTTTAGTTGCCCCTACCCTCACTTCGGTTTTGCTGGATGCACGAGAAAAGAAGCTTAACTAAAAAGGCCCCAACTGCTTGAAGCAGTTGGGGCCTTTTTAGTTAAGCTTCAGGCAAGACTACTCGCCCGAGTCACGCTTGCCTTTGTAGCCGCCACCGTAGCTGCTGCCACCGCCTTGGCCACCTTTGTAGCCGCCACGCTGGTAGCCACCGCCTTGGCTGCCGCCACGGTCGCCGTAGCTGCTGCCGCCGTCACGGTTGCCTTTGTAGCCACCGCCATAGCTGCTACCGCCTTCACGACGGTCGCCGCTACCGAAGCCACCGCGGCTACCACCGCCAAACGGGGGGCGGCCACCTTCGCGACGGTCGCCGCCGCCGAAGCCACCGCGACGCTCGCCACCACCAAAGCCACCTTCGCGGCGCTCGGGGCGGTTAGTGCCTTCTTCTTTAGCAGCTGCGTCCTGCACCGGGGTAGCAATGCTGAACGTAACCGGCTGGCCTTGGATGCTGCTGCGGCCAAGCTGGCCCACAATCTCCTCAGCGAACTCGTTCGGTACTTCTACAAAGCTGAACTTGTCGTAGAGCGCAATATCACCCACTTTGTTGCCGGGCAGGTTAGTGCTCTCGCCAATCAAGTCCACTACATCGCGGGGGTGCAGGCGGTCCTTCTTGCCCATGCTGATGAACAGGCGGGTATAGCCGGGGCGGCTAGCGCCTTTTTCGCGGCTAGCGTCGAGGCTTTGCTCGTTGCGCTTATCCTCTTTCATCGTCATCTTGAGCAGCGCGGCCGCGATGTCGAGCGACGTCACTTCTTCGCTCTGGTCGAGCAGGCGCTGTACGCGGCCGATGTACTTGTCGAGGCCGCCTTTCTCCACAACCTCCTTAATCTGGTTGAGGAACAAAGTAGTTTTCACTTCCGACACGTCAGCAAACGAGGGCACTTGCGCCAGTTTGATATCGGCCTTGGTGAAGCGCATGATGTCGCGCAGCTTGTAGATGTCGCGGCCACTCACGAAAGTGAAGGCGCGGCCATTCTTGCCAGCGCGGCCGGTGCGGCCGATGCGGTGCACGTAGTACTCCTCGTCGGCAGGCAGGTCGTAGTTGAATACGGCCTCCACGTTGTCAACGTCGATACCGCGAGCGGCTACGTCGGTAGCCACCAAGATTTCGAGCGTGTTTTTGCGGAATTTATCGAGCGTGTTCTGGCGCTGAGCCTGGCTCATGTCGCCGTGCAGGCCGTCGGCGAAATAGCCTTTGGCTTGCAGGTCAGCCACAATCTCGTCTACCATGCGCTTCGTGTTAGCGAAGATGATGGTCGATTTCAGGTTGTACATGTCCATGATGCGAGTCAGGACATCCTTCTTCTGCGGGCCACGCACTTCGAAGTAGCTCTGCTCGATGTTGGACACCGTCATTTGCTGGTGGTTAACCTTCACTACCTGCGGGTCACGCTGGTACTTCTTGGTCATGTCCATAATCGGCTTGCTCATCGTAGCCGAGAAGAACACCGTCTGGCGATTCTCGGGCATCTTGCTGAGCACAAACTCGATATCTTCGCGAAAGCCCATGTCGAGCATTTCGTCGGCTTCGTCGAGGATGATTTTGGTCGCCTTATCAAGCTTCAGCGTGCCGCGCTCGATGTGGTCCATCACACGGCCAGGAGTACCGATGACGATTTGCACGCCGCGCTCTAGGGCGCGGAACTGCCGGTCGTAGGACGAGCCGCCGTAAATCGGCACTACAGCCAGGCCTTTCTTATACTTACCTAGCTTCTGGATTTCGCCCGAAACCTGCACAGCAAGTTCGCGGGTAGGGCAAAGCACAATTACTTGTACGTCACGGCTTTCACCGTCTACTCCTTCGATGGCGGGAATGGCGAAGGCAGCCGTTTTACCGGTACCCGTCTGGGCTTGGCCGATAACGTCTTTGCCAGCGAGCAATACGGGGATAGCGGCCGACTGAATGGGCGAGGCTTCCTCGTAGCCCATTTCGGTGATGGCACGCTGTACTTCAGCGGAGAGATTGAGTTCGTCGAAGCGAATTTTAGCTTTGTCGACGGCTTTAACGGGGGTATTTTCTACTTGTTCGGTATCCATGTTGGAACGGAATAGGTTGCTGGGCCGCCTGGTTTTCCAAAACCTGGGCAGCTTGTGGGGAATGAGACTACGCTCTGAAAACAGCCGGCTCAACAGCGGCGGCGCTTCTTCCCCCTCAACCTTCCTACTAACGACAAGGCGGAAAAAATACGACCGATAAAACGGGAAATTACTCGGCGGCCAACTACTTACTCTGGGCCACCCCGGCCACTCAATGGGGCCGTTCTCAAATGCGGGTGCAAAGGTACGTATTTTATTTGAGAAATTTGCTACTATAACCTTATTAATTTTCTTTTCTCCGTGCCCTACCCCCGTTTATTATGCCGATGGGGGTAGGGCATGGAGAAAAGAGAAAAGCTGTAAAAGCATAAAAGGTGCGATTCCAGCGAGGAATCGCACCTTTCGTAGCACTTAAAAGTGTCGTTAGCTTAGAGCAACGCTACTTTTACAGCGTTCGGGCCTTTGCGGCCTTGGGCTTCTTCGTACTGAACTTTGTCTTTCTCGCGCAGCGACTTGGCATCTACGAGGTCCGTGACGTGAACGAAGATGTCTTCGCCAGTTTCGTCATTTTTGATGAAACCAAAGCCTTTGGTTTCATTGAAGAATTTTACCGTTCCGGTCGGCATAATAAAAAAAAATTGGTGTGTCGTCAAGGCAATGGGCGAGCTGGAAGGACCTCGGATGCGTAAACAACCTGTGCGGACCGGAACAGCACCTCAATTCCTTGAGTTGCGCCAAAGATAGACAAAATTCCCGAACTTCGCCTACCCCTAAAAAAACTTATGGATACTCCCGAAGTCCCGTCCCGCGCTTTTAGTCACGACTTTAGCGTGGCAGAGTCGGACATCGACCAGCTCGGCCACGCCAATAACGTGGCCTATGTACGCTGGGTGCAGGACGTGGCTGCTGCTCACTGGCACCACCTTTATCCGCCTACCGATTCTCTTCCCCCCCAGGTGTGGGTAGTGCAAGAGCATCAGGTACGCTACCTGCGCTCGGCCTATGCGAGCGAGGAGCTGCGAGCTACTACGTGGGTGGCCGACGTGAAGGGCGCCAGTTCCAAGCGCCTCACCCGCATCGAGCGCGTGGCCGATGGGCAACTGCTGTGCGCCGCCGAAACACAGTGGGTGCTGTTGGATGCAAGCACTGGCCGGCCGGTGCGGGTGCCGGGGGACGTGGCAGAGCGGTTGCTGCCTATTGGGAAACAGTAAATAGTACGCTTCTGCTGCTTGCTGTCAGAACCCTTGGCTGCCCTAAATCATTACCAAGTATACTCAATGCCGCTCACCGTTGCAGCATCGTTCTGCCTCTCAAGTCCTCCTTAAGAAATAAAGCTCCCGCAACAAAATCAACGTTTTTTCCTGCGAAAGTATCTGATTGATAAAGCTTACAGCGGTTTGGCCCATTGGAAATCAGCTTTCCAGCTAAGCTATATCTCTAAGCAAGTTATTGTGTTTGTTCAACGTAAATAATGCCTGCCCCTTTTCGCATCTATTCCGCCTCAGCCGGCTCCGGCAAGACGTACCAATTAACGAAAGAATACCTCAAGCTGGCGCTGGGCTACCCCCAGCCGGCTGACCCCACGGGGGAGCGGCGTTTCAACCCAAGCTATTTTAAGAATATTCTGGCGATAACTTTCACCAACGACGCGGCGGGCGAGATGAAGGAGCGCATTGTAGGAGCGCTGCGACGCTTTGCGCAAGGTGCTGACGACAAGCCCGATGCCTTACTGACCGAAGTAGCGACCGAACT
This sequence comes from Hymenobacter ginkgonis, assembly GCF_009755225.1. GTDB lineage: Bacteria > Bacteroidota > Bacteroidia > Cytophagales > Hymenobacteraceae > Hymenobacter > Hymenobacter ginkgonis. The sequence continues at coordinate 966,070 of NZ_WQKZ01000001.1, read as the reverse complement.
AGCACAGGAGCAGCAATTACCGCCCTACCTCACTACCCCCGCCGAGTGGCAGCAGGAGGTGCGGCGGCGGGCGGCGGCTACGTTTCGGCTGGTGCTGTACCACTACGCCGACTTTGCAGTGAGCACGATTGACTCGTTTGTGCAGCGGATTGTGACGGCTTTTACGCGCGAGCTGGGCCTACCCGCCTCGTTTGAGGTGGAGTTGGATACCGATAGCGTGTTGCGCTCGGCAGTAGCCGCGCTGCTCGACAAGGTGAACCGCGACCCGCAGAGCAAGCTGCTGAGCCAGACGCTGGCCGACTACGCGCTGGGCCAGGCCGAGCAGGGCCGCAACTGGAACAAGCTACCCGACGAGCTACTCGATTTTGGCCGGGCTTTGTTCAACGAGAGTGTGCACGAGGCGGTGGCGCAATTGAGCCAAAAAACGATGGCTGACTTTCGGACGCTCGACCAAGAAATTCGTACTCGGCAGCGCGCCACCGAGGAGGCCGTGCAAGCGCAGGCCGACCGCGCCCTGGCGGTGCTGACGAGCGGCGGCATCGCGGCCGAGCACTTGGCTAGTGGCGGCAACGGCATTTATGGGCACTTTACGAAGTGGGAGCGCTGGCTGAGCGCGCCCGAAAAAGACGCGCTGTTCCCTACCCCCACGGCCCGCAAAACCATCGAGAGCGGCAAGTGGTGGAGCGATAAGGCCAAGAAGGCCGGCCTGGTGCCCGCCGTAGAAGCTGCGCAGCCCGAGTTGGAAACGATATTTGGCGAACTGCTGGCCCTGCGCGAGCAGCACTTGCCGAGCTACTTGCTGCTGGGCGCGTTGCAGCCTTTTCTTTTTCATGCCTCGCTGCTGAGCGAGTTGAATAAGCTGGTCGAAAGCATCAGCCGCGAGCGCAACGTGGTGCTGATTTCAGAATTTAACCGGCGCATTGCGGCCATTGTGCTCACCGAGCCGGTGCCGTTTTTGTACGAGCGGTTGGGCGAAAAATACCGTCATTTATTGATTGACGAGTTTCAGGACACGTCGGTTTTGCAGTGGAATAACCTCTTACCCCTGGTCGAAAACGCGGTGTCGAATGGGGGGCTGTCGTTGGCAGTGGGCGATGCCAAGCAGGCCATCTACCGCTGGCGGGGCGGCGAGCTGGAGCAAATTTTGCGCCTCTACCAGGGCGACACGCCGGCGCTCGCCGCCCGCGCCCGCGATGCCGACATGCGCCACTTGCTGGAGGGCCGCTACTTCACGCTGCAAAACACGCTGGAGCCGCGCTCGCTGGCCACGAATTACCGGAGCCGGGCCGAGATTATTAGCTTTAATAATGAGTTCTTTACCTACGTTCGGGAGCGCAACACCGACGACGAATTGGTAGCTGGTATTTTTGAGGACGGGTTTCAGCAGCTGGTGCCGGCCGCCAATTCGGCGGCCATTGCCCCTACCCCCCCTGGCCACGTCGAGCTGCTTTTTACGAGCAAGGACGCGCCGGCGCGCCGCTACGCCCCTACCCTCGGCCAGTACCTCGACGAGCCGCTGCCGGGCTACCCAGCCGAGGCCGCGCTCGACTACAACGAAAGCACCTGCTACCTGGCGTTGCAACTGATAGAGCAGGCCTTGGCCGATGGCTACCCCCTGCGCGAAGTGGCGGTGCTGTGCCGCACACGCTGGCAGAGCCGGCTGATAGCCAAGTTTTTAAAAGAACGTGGCTTTCCCATTATCTCGGCTGATTCGCTGGCCTTGCAGTTTGCCGAAGTGGTGAACCTGCTGGTGGCCGTGATGCGGGTGCTGCACCAAAGCGGCGACACGCTGGCGCGGGCCGAAGCCCTGCTGCTGCTCGACAAAGTGGTGCGGCGCCTACCCCCTACCCCAGCGCGCGCCCGGCACATTGCCGAAGTGGCCAATGATAAGGAAACTGGCAAGCCCTTTTTTGACGAGCTGCGGAGCCTGGGTTTTGATGTGGACGAGCACCGCACCGGCAACTTGGGGCTGTATGAGCTGACCGAGCGGCTCATTGGCACGTTTGGGCTGCTGGGCGCTAATGCGGAAAGTGACTACCTGTTCCGGTTTTTGGATTTAACGCTGGAATTCAGCCTTAAATACGGCAACAACTTGGGCAGCTTTCTCACGCACTGGGACGAGCGCAAGGGCTCGCTGAGCATCAACGCGCCGGGCGGGGCCGATGCCATTACCATCACTACCGTGCACAAGGCTAAGGGGTTGGCGTACGGCATCGTCATCGTGCCGTTTGCCGACTGGACGCTGGTAACGCGGCCCGACACCTTGCTCTGGGGCCGGCTCGACGCGGCCGACAAGCCCCTGCCCGAGCTGCCCGATGTGGCCGTGGTGCGCCTCAACAAGACCTTGCCCTACACGCCATTGGCCGAGCAAGACACCGAGGAGCGCGAAAAAACCCTCCTCGACGGCCTCAACACGCTCTACGTGGCCTTCACCCGGCCGCGGCACCGGCTCTACATCATCAGCAAGCTGCCGGCCGAACCCAAGAAAACCACTGGCGAGCTGCCCCTTAGCCCTACCCCCGTGCCGGCCGCCAACCAAGGCCCCGCCCGCGATGTGGCCGACCTGCTGGCCGGCTACCTCCGCCACCGGGGCCAGTGGCAGGATGAAACCACCAGCTTTGTGCTTAACCAGGGTACAGCGGCCGACGTGAAAGCGCTAGCTGCGAAGCCGGCCGGCCGCCAGTTTGCGCTCACTAATCTTCGCTCTACGCCCTGGGATGAGCGGCTAAAGCTGCGACGCCACGCCACCACCGTATTCGATTTTGACGAGCAGGAAAAGCTGGGCGAACTCAACCGCAAGCTGCACTACGCCCTGCGCCGGCTGCTGTCGGCAAAGGATTTAAGCCGCTCGCTGCGCCAATTAGTAGCCGAGGGCATTGTTAATCAGCAGGAAAGGCCCGAGCTGGAAACCCGCCTGCGCACCCTGCTGGCCGACGAGCGCCTAGCGCCCTACTTTGCCGAAGGACTAGCGGTGGAAACGGAGCGCGAAATACTGGTGGGCGGCCACACGCACCGCGCCTACAAGCCCGACCGCATTGTGTTTGGCGAGGGGGGTAGCCGCGCCGAGCAAACCGTGACGATGCTCGACTTTAAGCTGCCGCCCCCGCAGGATATCCACAAAATCCGGCTGCGCGAATACGCCCGGCTGTTTCGCGAGCTTGGGTACGTGGACGTGCGCGGGGTTATTTATTATTTCGGCTCGGGTGAGGTGGTGGAGGTGTAGCCGAGCCGCTAAGCTGGCTGCACTTCCCTACCCCCTACTTCGCAGCCGAGCCTTTTTTACCCAGCAGTGTTTTGATAGCCTTAATGGCTTCGGGCACGGCCAGGATGGCCGTTGCGGTGGCGGCCACCGTACTGGCCTGGCAGTAAAAGCAGAGCTTTTTGTTCTCTTGCCACTCTTCGCGGCCTAGCTGCACATTGGTAACCAGGTCGATAAGGGTTTTGCCGAGCAGCGCAACTGGTAGCCAAGGCTGCTGCGTAGCCCGCTCCTGGCCGCCCGCCGAAGCCAGCGTAGCCGTGATGCCAGCCGTGATAATCATGGCCGGCGCGTCGGGCATTTGCAGGCGCTTGTAGGCGTAGTCGGAGGCGTCTACTTTATCAGAATCGAATACAGCGAGGGGCGGGTCGGGTAGGTGCGAAATGATGCCCGTCTGGTAGAGCGTCACGATTTGGCCGGCCACCGCCGTTACAAACGAAAGACCGATTATCCAGCGGCGGCGGGTAAGGTCGGGGCTATGGCCGAGGCGCAGCTGGCGCGAGAGTTCGGCGGGGGCAAGGGTAGGCATGAGCAGGGAATAATGGCTATATCTTTGGTACGCCGGGGCGCTGGCGCGGGTTATGCTGCGGCGCAGCCCACCCGTGGCTGGGCGCAACGCCTACCCGCCCCGTTGCGTCTATACCTATGCGGCCGTTTTGAGGCCGCCTTTATTATTGCTGATGCTTTCCAACCGACTTGCTACCTGGCCGCGCCTAGCGCTGGCTACCTCCCTTGCCCTACCCGCCACCCTGGCCGTGGCCCAATCTACCCCCGTTATTCCGGACGCGGCGGCACCCGCCACTACCACCACGCCCGCCGGGCCTACCGTGGCCGAAGCCGCTGCCGCTCAGTGGTATCTGCGCGACCCGCAGCTGGATAAAACGCCCGGCACCGGCACTACCCGCGCCTACGCCGAGCTGCTGAAGGGCCGCGTGCCCACGGCCGTAGTGGTGGCCGTTATCGACTCGGGCATCGACACGGCGCACGTCGACCTCAAGCCTGTGCTGTGGCGCAACCCCGGCGAAATTCCGGGCAATGGCATCGACGACGATAAGAATGGCTACATCGACGACGTGCACGGCTGGAATTTTTTGGGGGGTAAGGATGGCCGCAATATCTCGGTCGAAACCCTCGAAGTGACTCGCGTGGTGGCCAAGCTGGGGCCGCGCTTCGCGGGCAAAACCGCCGCCCAAGTGAAAGCCGCCGACAAGGCCGACTACGCCACGTACCTCAAGGCCAAAAAAGCCTACGACGCCAAGCGCAAAGAGCTTACGGAGGAGTTGCAGCAGGGCGAGCAGATAAGCGGCCCGCTCACGGAAATGACCTCCATGCTCAAGCAGAAGCTGGGCGTAACCCGCCTCGATACGGCTACTATGCGCCAAGCAGCCGCCAAGCTTCCCGAGGCGGAGGGCGGTGGCCTGTTGCTCTCGCTCTACCAGAACATGAAGCAGGGCGGCATCGGCGACACCGACGCCTTGCTGGCCGAAATTGGCACGGAGCTGAAAGACCAGCGTGAGCAGCTCGACTACAGCCTGAATACCAAATTCAATGCCCGCGCCGACATTGTGAAGGACAACCCCGACGACGTTACGCAGCGCAACTACGGCAACAACGACGTGACGGGCCCCGACGCGCTGCACGGCACCCACGTGGCCGGCATCATTGCCGCGGTGCGCACGAATAACCTGGGGGTACAAGGCATTGCCGCGGCTCCCGTGCAGGTAATGAGCGTACGCGCCGTGCCCAACGGCGACGAACGCGATAAGGACGTGGCCAACGCCATCCGCTACGCCGTCGACAACGGGGCGCAGATTATCAATATGAGCTTTGGCAAGGAGTTCTCGCCCCAGCGCCCGGCCGTGGAAGCGGCCTACAAGTACGCCGCCAGCAAAAACGTGCTGCTGGTGCACGCTGCGGGCAATGAAGACGATAACCTCGACGTCATCCCCCACTACCCCGCCTCGTTTTACCTCGATGGCACGGTGCCACCCAACTTGCTGACTGTCGGCGCTTCGGGCCCGCAGGACGATGAGAACCTGACCGCCAGCTTCTCGAATTACTCTAAGCGCCAAGTCGATGTATTTGCGCCCGGCGTGGGCATCTACTCCACACTGCCCGGCAATAAATACGGCTCGGAAAGCGGCACCAGCATGGCCTCGCCCGTGACGGCGGGGGTAGCGGCCGTGCTCAAGTCGTATTACCCCAGCCTCACGGCCGTCGACCTCAAGCGCATTATTCGGCAGTCGGCGCAGGTACACCATACGCTGGTGCTGGTGCCCGGCGAGAAGGGTAAGAAAGCGGATTTCGCTACGCTTTCGGCCACTGGCGGCATTGTCGATTTGTACGCAGCCCTACAGCTAGCAGCCCAAACCGAGGCAACCAAGAAGCCCTAGCTTCGGCGCCAGGTTGATTTTTTGCGTAAGTTGAGGCATGCTTCCTCAATTATTCATCTTAGAACGCCTGCGGCGGCTACGGGCTAGCCCAGCCGCCGCACCGGCGTCGGACGCCGCTATTACCAATCATCCGGCCATTGCCGATGCCCACCTGAACCCGCCTACCGGCCCAGCCGAGTCGTGGCTAAAATCGGAAATCCGCAACCTGCTTTACCTGGTAGCGGGCGTTTTTTCGGCGGCGCTCGCGCTCGAAGCCTTCATTCTGCCCAACGGCTTGTTTGATGGTGGCGTCACGGGCATTTCGCTGCTGGCGGCCCGGCTCACCCCTGGCCACCTGCCTTTGTCGGTCTACCTGGTTGCGCTCAACCTGCCGTTTATCTGGTTGGGCTACCAGCAGTTGGGTAGGAGCTTTGCGGTGCGGGCGCTGGGCGCCATTCTGGCGCTGGCCGTAGTGATTGAGGTGGTGCACTTCCCGGTCGTCACGCAGGATAAAATGCTGATTGCCGTGTTTGGTGGCTTCTTCCTGGGCGCCGGCATTGGCCTGGCCATGCGCGGCGGCGGCGTACTCGATGGCACCGAAATTCTGGCCGTGTACCTCAGCCGCAAAGCCAGCCTAAGCGTAGGCGACTTTGTACTGGTGCTCAATATCTTAATTTTTATTATCGTCGCCTTGGTGATATCCGTTCCCACGGCGCTCTATTCCATTCTTACCTACCTGGCCGCGTCCAAAACCATTGAGTTTGTGGTCAATGGCATTGAAGAATATACCGGCGTTACTATTATTTCCGAACACAGCGACGCCATCCGGCGCGCCCTCACCGAGCGCCTGGGCCGGGGCGTTACGGTATACGCCGGCCACCGCGGCTACGGCTCGCGCGGCGAGCAGCCCAGCCCCATCGACATTGTGTTTACGGTGGTCACGCGCCTAGAGGTATCGCAGGTCACGACCGAAGTTAACCAACTCGACCCCAGAGCTTTCATCATTATGCACAGCGTAAACGATGCCAAAGGCGGCATGGTAAAAAAGCGAGCGCTGCACTAGGCGTTGCCTTTGCAATTAGGGCTTAAAAAGAACGTCGGACCTCCTTACGGGAAGCCCGACGTTCTTTTTAAGCCCTAACTTTGCTCATATGCCTACCCCCTTGCCTACGCTCACCGGTCTATTTATTTATCCTGTTAAGTCGCTTGGGGGCATTAGTTTGCCGGCCGCCGAGCTCACGCCGCAGGGCCTGCGCCACGACCGCCGCTGGCTGGTAGTAGATGCCCAAAACCGCTTTCTTACCCAGCGCGAGCACGCCGAGATGGCGCTGCTGGCCGTGGAGGCTGCCCACAATGGGTTTTTGCTGCGCCACCGCCAGCGGCCCGAGCTGCTGCCGCTCTACGTGCCTTTCGTAGCCAGCCCCGATAAAACCTTGTTTGTCACCATCTGGGACGATATGGTATTTGCCTGGCGCGGCGCGCCCGAAGCCGACGAGTGGCTCAGCCTGGCCCTCAACCGCGCATGCAAGCTGGTGTACATGTCGGATATGGTGCGCCGCGAAGTCGAGCCCGACAAGCCCGAGCTGAACCCTGCCGGCACGCTCGTTAGCTTCGCCGATGGCTACCCCTACCTGCTGGCCAGTGAAGAATCGTTGGCCAAGCTCAATGCCCAGCTTGCCGAGCCTGTACCCATGGACCGCTTCCGGCCCAACCTGGTGGTGAGTGGGGTAGCGGCCGATGCAGAAATGAGTTGGGGCAATTTTCAGATTGCGGGCCACGCCTTTCGGGCGGTGCGAGGCTGCGGGCGCTGCGTCGTCACCACCATCGACCAGGCCACGGCCCAGAAAAACCCCAGCAGCGAGCCACTGCGCACGCTGGCCACCTACCGCAAGCAAGGCAGCAAAGTGCTCTTTGGCCAGAACGTGACGGGGCCCCCTAGCGGCCTCATCCAAGTGGGCGACACCTTGGAACTGGCCTAGAACCCCTACCCCCCCTAGTTGCGTTAAGGCCTGGCATGGACCTGGCTTTCGTACTGGATTTTTTGCGCCGCCTGGCGGCTAACAACAATACGGCCTGGATGCAGGCCCACCGCGCCGACTACTTGCGCGCCCGCGACACGTTTGCCGAACTCGTGACGCAAGTGCTGCGCCAGGCCACGCCCATCGCCCCCGAGCTAGCGGGCCTTACGCCGGCGCAAGTACTCTTTCGGCTCCATAAAAACGACCGCAGCCAAACTGACCCCGAACCTTACAAGCGCCGCCTGGGCGCGGGGCTAGTGCCGGGCGGGCGGCATGCGTTGCGCGCCGGCTATTTTCTGGCCCTGATGCCGGGGGGCGGCTCGTGGCTGCGGGCGGGACGCTTTACGCCTACCCCACCCGAACTGGCCGCCATCCGGCAAGAAATTCACTACGACAGCGCCGGGTTTCACCGCCTGCTCGAAGATGCGCTTTTGCGCAGCCACTTCCCTACCGGCTTAGATATGAGCGGCGAGCAACTAACGCGCCCGCCCCGTGGCTACGCCGCCACCGACCCCGACTTGCCCTGGCTCAAGCTCAAAAGCTATGGGGTAGGGCGCCTATTTTCGGATGCCGAGGTGCTGGCGCCCGACTTTATCGAGCGCGTAGTAGCCGGCATTCAAGCGGCGCGGCCGTGGGTCGAGTTTTTAAATACGGCCCTGCTCACGGCCTGATAAAAGGTGAGCCCAGTACCAGCCCTAGCTTGGCCTGGCCTACTGAGAGGAACTTCTATCTCGTTGTGTCGATTGCCTGAAAACTGCTTGGTTTTCCGAGCTAGCAGGCCAGCTAGGCTAATAGCCTACAAGAAGATGCCAAAAGCCAGGATAGGCTGCGGGTCCCAGGTTTTAATCTTTATAACCTGTTTCTGCTCACTTATCCAGCTCACGTACGCGGCATTTCCAGGTAGCCTGTGCGCTATGCTACCTGCGTAATCGATAGCACCTACGAGCCCTTTCGGCTAATTAGTCGTTTCGCAATGGTTTTTCGCACGCGATGGCAACTACGGCTTGCAAGCCGGCATGACCCGCACCCAGATGTTCAACGCCATTTTCTACGAGCGGCGGCTTGAGTTTGCCTTCGAGGGCAAGCGCTTCTGGGCTTTGCGGCGCTGGAAAAAAACCGAGAGCACCCTCGATGGCAAGTGCCGAATAGGGGCCTTTATCAACTTGAAAACCACGGCTATGCCTGCCGATTTCGCTACCACCCGCGACAACGAGAACCTCGACCTGGCTTATACCAACTACTTCACCATCACCTTCAAGCAGCTCGATACCAAGTACACCATCAACTGGCTGCCGGCTTACTACTTCTTTGCCATTCCGCAATCGGCCATCGACAACAACCCCAGCTTGGTGCAGAACAACGCCTGGGTCGGCGCCTTCGACCCGCTAAAATAACCAAGCGATTTGTCTATCTTCTTGTTTATCAATGCGCCGTTGCCCAACTTGGGTGGCGGCGCATTGGCCTATTCGGGCCTCGTGCGAGCTTCCTTCTGTTCCCTACCCCCACCCCATGATTACGCGCAGTAGCAACCGGCTTGCCATTGGTCTCATCACCTCGCTGTTCTTCCTGTGGGGCTTCGCGCTGAACCTGAACCCGATTCTGATACCGCACCTCAAGAAAGCCTGCCAGCTCACCGATGCGCAGTCGGCCTTTATCGATTCCGCTTCCTACATCGCCTACTTTCTACTGGCCATTCCGGCCGGGCAATTCATGAAACGCTTTGGCTACAAGGGGGGCATTATCGTGGGCTTGCTGCTGTTTGCGGCCGGCGCGTTTTTGTTTTACCCCGCCGCAGCTGCTCGCTCGTACGCCTTTTTTCTGGCGGCGCTCTTCATCATTGCCTGCGGCCTCACCTTTCTCGAAACCGCGGCCAATCCCTACATTACCGTGCTCGGCGACCCCGACGGGGCGGCCCGGCGCATCAACTTTGCGCAATCGTTTAACGGGTTGGCGGCCATGCTGGCGCCGCTGCTCGGCGGCATGTTCATCTTGTCGGGCCAGCGCCTGACGGCCGCGCAGGAGGGCGCCATGTCGCCCGCGCAGCTCGCGGCCTACCTCAACCACGAGGCGCAAGCCGTGCAAATACCCTACTTGCTTATTGGGGGGGTAGTGCTGCTGGTGGCCTTGGCCCTGCTGCGCACGCCCCTGCCCGAGTTGGTGGAAGAAGACGAAGCCAGCATTGCGGGCGGCTCGCTATTGCGCGAAAAAAACCTTTTGCTGGGGGTAGTAGCGCAGTTTTTCTACGTGGGAGCGCAGGTCTGCGTCAGCAGTTTTTTCATTCGCTTTGCCGAGCGCGTGGCGGGCATTGCGGAGAAAACGGCGGCGCTCTACCTGTCGGGGGCGCTGCTGGGCTTCACGGCGGGGCGCTTCATTGGCACGGCGCTGATGCAGTATGTGCGCCCGGCGCGCCTGCTGGCGTTGTACAGTCTGGTTAATTTTTTTCTGGTGCTGCTGGCCGTGCTGCTGCCCGGCAAGCCCTCGGTGTACGCGCTAATGGGCGTCGAATTTTTTATGTCCATCATGTTTCCCACTATTTTTTCGCTCAGCATTCGCGGGCTGGGCGCCAAAACCAAAGAAGGCTCGTCGCTGGTAATTATGGCCATTGTGGGCGGCGCTATTTTTCCGGTTATTGCGGGGCGCGTGTCCGATGCCAGCACCATCCAGGTGGCCTACGTGGTGCCGGCGCTGTGCTTTTTGGTAGTGCTGTTATTTGCGCTGCAAAACCTCAAAGTCAAATCTGTCAAGCTCGTCGCAGCTCACTAACGCATGTTTAGCTTAACCGGAAAACGCGCCGTCATTACGGGCGGTGGCAGCGGCATTGGCCGGGCCATTGCGCTGCTCTTTGCCCGCCAAGGGGCGGAGGTCCACATCATCGAACTAAACGCCGAAGCTGGGCAGCAGGCGGCCGACGAAATCCGGCAGGCCGGGGGTAGGGCCCACGTGCACGCCGCCGACGTCAGCCAGCAGGCGCAGGTAGTAGCTGCTTTTCAAGCCATTGGCTGGGTCGATGTGCTTGTGAATAATGCCGGCATCGCGCACGTCGGCACTGTCGAAACGACCAGCGAAGCCGACTTCGACCGCGTGTACCAAGTCAATGTGAAGGGCGCCTACAACTGCCTGTTTGCGGCCGTGCCGCTGATGAAAGCGCAGGGCGGCGCCATTGTGAACCTGGCCTCCATTGCGGCGCACGTGGGCCTCACCGACCGCTTTGCCTATTCGATGAGCAAAGGCGCCATCTTCGCCATGACCTTATCGGTGGCTCGCGACTACCTCAGTAGTAACATTCGCTGCAACAGCATCTCGCCCGCGCGGGTGCACACGCCCTTCGTGGATGGCTTTATTGCGAAGAATTACGCTGGCCGCGAAGCCGAAATCTTCGAGAAACTCTCCCGCAGCCAGCCCATTGGCCGCATGGGCACCCCCGCCGAAGTTGCTACCCTGGCCCTGTACCTGTGCTCAGACGAGGCCGGTTTCGTTACGGGCTGCGACTACCCGCTCGATGGCGGCTTTATTACGCTAAACACCTGATTTCTACTCATGAAACTCATTCGCTACGGCCAGCCCGGCCAAGAGAAACCCGGCATTCTGCTGCACGACCAGCGCTACGACGTTTCGGCTTTTGGCCAAGATTATACCGAAGACTTTTTTGCGACTAATGGCCTGCAACGGCTCGCCGAGTTTGTGCAGGCCAATGCCGGCGCTCTACCCCCGCTCGCCGCCGACGAGCGCCTGGGCCCGCCCGTGGCGCGGCCCTCCAAAATTCTGTGCATTGGGCTGAATTACGCCGACCACGCCCGCGAAACCGGCGCTACCCCCCCGCCCGAGCCGGTGCTTTTCATGAAGTCGACCACCGCCTACGTGGGGCCGAATGACGACCTTGTCATTCCGAAGAACTCGACCAAAACTGACTGGGAAGTGGAGCTGGCGGTCGTTATAGGTAAGCTCGCCTCATACGTAGAAGAAGCTGATGCGCAGGCGTATATCGCGGGCTACACGCTGCATAATGACGTGTCGGAACGCGAGTTTCAGCTGGAGCGCAGCGGCACCTGGGACAAGGGCAAGGGCTGCGACACCTTCGCGCCCGTCGGCCCGTTTCTAGCTACCCCCGATGAAATCGGCGACGTCAATAACCTGCGTTTGTGGCTGACCGTGAACGGCCAACCCATGCAGGATGGTACTACTGCCAACCTCATTTTCAAGATTCCCTTCCTCATTTCCTACCTCAGCCAGTTTATGACGCTGCTACCCGGCGACATCATCTCGACGGGCACGCCGGCGGGGGTAGGGCTAGGTTTTAAGCCGCCCGTGTACCTCAAGCCCGGCGACGTGGTGGAGCTGGGCATCGACGGGCTGGGCACGTCGCGCCAAGTAGTGAAAGCATATGGCCAGAATTGACGCCCACCAGCATTTTTGGCGCTTCGACCCGGTGCGTGATAGCTGGATAACGCCCGAGATGGCGGCTATTCAGCGCGACTTCCTACCCCCCGATTTAGAGCCTATTCTGCAACAGCACGGCTTCGATGGCTGCGTGGCGGTGCAAGCCAGCCAGTCGGAAGCCGAAACCGACTGGCTACTGGAGCTGGCCGCGGCGCACAATTTTATTAAGGGGGTAGTGGGCTGGGTCGATTTGCAGGCCGACAACGTGGCGGAGCGGCTAGCTTACTACCAGCAGTTTGCGAAGCTCAAGGGCTTTCGGCACGTGCTGCAAGGCGAACCCGACCGGGCGCTGCTGCTGCGGCCCGCGTTTCGGCGCGGCCTGACTGCGCTTTACCTGCACGGCTTCACTTACGATTTGTTGATTTTGCCCGACCAGCTGGCGTACGCTGCCGAGCTGGCCAGGGCCTTACCGCTGCAGCCGTTTGTGCTCGACCATAGTGCCAAGCCGCTCATCAAAGCTGGCGAGCTGGAGCCTTGGCGGCAGCACATGCGGACCCTGGCCGCCCACGAAAACGTGCTGTGCAAAGTCTCGGGCCTGGTGACGGAAGCCGACTGGCTGCACTGGCAACCTCAAGATTTTTGGCCCTACCTCGACGTGGTGTTTGAAGCCTTCGGGCCCCAGCGCGTCCTATTTGGCTCCGACTGGCCGGTGTGCAACGTGGCCGGCGGCTACGAGCGGCTGTACGCCCTGGTAGCGGATTACGTCGCCCGGCTGTCGGCCGCCGAGCAGGCGCAGTTTTGGGGTACCAATGCAGTGCGTTTTTACGGCTTGTCCGATTAATTGCTCGTTCCTTATTGCTTATTACTCCTTACCCACCATGGATTTACAGCTTCGAGACAAAGTGATTATCGTGACGGGGGGCGCCAAGGGCATTGGCGAAGGCATTGCGCGCGTGCTTGCCCAGGAGGGCGCCATTCCGGTTATCGTCGGCCGCCAGGAGGCCGATAACCAGCAGGCCGTGGCGGCCATTGAAGCGGCCGGCGGCCGCGCCGGCCAGGTAGTGGCCGAACTCGCCGAACCCGCCGCGTGCGAGCTAGCCGTGCAGGCCGTGGTGGCCCAGTTTGGCCGCATCGACGGGCTGGTAAACAATGCCGGCGTAAACGACGGGGTAGGGCTGGAAAAAGGCGACTACCAAGGCTTTATGCAAAGCTTGCACCGCAACGTGGTGCACTACTACCTCATGGCCCACCACGCCCTGCCCGAACTCAAAAAATCGCAGGGGCCCATCGTCAACATTACCTCCAAAACGGCCGAAACTGGGCAAGGCAACACCTCCGCCTACGCAGCCGCCAACGGCGGGCGCAACGCGCTCACCCGCGAGTGGGCCGTCGAGCTGCTCAAGTATGGCATCCGCGTCAATGCCGTGATGGTGGCCGAGTGCTGGACGCCGGCCTACGAAACCTGGGTGCAAACGCTGCCCAACCCCGAGGAGAAACTACGCGAAATCACGCGCAAGATTCCGCTGGGCAACCGCATGACCACGGCCGAGGAAATCGCCAACACCACGGCGTTTTTGCTGTCGGCCCGCTCTAGCCACACCACGGGCCAGATACTTCACATCGACGGCGGCTACGTGCACCTCGACCGGGCCCTGGCCAACGCTTAATCAGCTTGTTAGGCATACGCTAGTCGGCACCGAACCCGGCCGTTTCGCTGACAACCAACGGGTTGCCCCTACCCCCCTCGCAGACCAAGCGCTGCTGCGCAGCAAGCGCATTGGCATCTACGGTACCAGTTCGCACGCTTTTGAAGGCACGCAGCCATTTTTTAGCTACCCCGGCCGACTTCGAGCACATTATTCAAGCCTTAAAGCAAAGCCTGGTAAAACCCACGATGTACCTCACGTACCGCGTCGCGTTTGGCCAAATAAAGGAGAAGTTTGCTCAGTGGCTTACTTCGGTGGCGGGCGTCCTCAAAGCCGTCGTAGCGCTGCTTTGAGGACGCCCGCAGTTGCAGAAATTACTATATACTGCCTGTGCAACAATATTTTATGAGCTAATGCAGGAGCAACGACGGTTATTCTGGATTCCTTATCGCTTGGGGTACTGTAGCGCCGAAAGGGGGATAATAGGTCAACAACACCTGCTCGTTACCGCACTGCCCCTTTATTGACTAAAACAGCCCGAACAGTTTCCCATTGATGCGCTCAATGATGTCGCCCAAGTCTTCGGGGCGGCGCACGTAGTCCAGCTCGTTCACGTCGATAATGAGCAGCTTGCCGTGCTTGTAGTTGGCAATCCACTGGTCGTAGTGCTCGTTGAGATTTTTGAGATACTCGATGCTGATGGTGTTTTCGTAGTTGCGGCCCCGCTTCTCAATCTGGCCGATGAGCTTGGGCAGGTCGGCCCGCAAGTAAAGCAGCAGGTCGGGCGGGTTTACGAGGTCTATCAGGCTCTTAAACAGGGCGTAATAATTTGCGTAGTCGCGTTCGGCAAGTAAGCCCGACTGGTGCAGGTTGGCAGCGAAAATGTGCGCATCCTCGTAAATAGTCCGGTCTTGAATAACGCTCTTGCCTTGGCGCACTAATTCCTGAATGCGCCGCGTTTGCCGGAAGCGTCCGTTTAGAAAATATACTTGCAAGTGGAAGGCCCACCGCGGCATATCAGCGTAGAAGTCTTTCAGATACGGATTATCATCTACTTCTTCTAAAAAAACTTCCCAGCGAAAGTGCTGGGCCAGTTTGTGGGCCAGCGTGGTTTTGCCGGCCCCAATGTTGCCGACGATTGCAATGTGCATAGTGAGGTGAGAAATAGCAGGGCGGAAAGCTGGCAAAGATACGTAGCCTCCGCAGCCCCGCCGTACTTGCCGCATCCTTTACCCGGCCCCGCCGGTTCGCTCTGTTCTTCCTGCTTCTTTCGCTATGAAAACCACTTATAATACGGCCGAGCGCTTGCTCGACCTGCCCGACCCCCATCGGGCGCTACTGGCCGAATTCGACTATTTTCCGGCCCACGACTTGCTGTATGTGCGCTGGCACGGTCACCTCACGGCCTCGTCTATTGTGCAGGGCGCGCAGGCCAGCCTCGACTTATTTCGGGGCCGGCCCCTACCCCGCCGCTTGCTCAGCAACCATCGCCTCGCCACCGGCGACTGGGGCGAGGCGGTGCCGTGGCTGCACTACGAGTGGCTGCCACAGGCCCTGGAGCAGGGGGTAAGCGTCCTCTCTCACGTGTTGCCCCACGAGCTCAGCAGCCCAGTAACCGCGGCCCCTGGAGGGCCCGAGTTTGTGGATGTTCTCAAGCAAAATTTAGTACTCCGCTCGTTTCGCAACTCGCTGGCGGCCTGGCAGTGGGCCATCACACGCCGCTAGCCGGAGGTGGGGCATAGGGTTTATTTGTCGAGGCGCTCTTTTACGCGCCGGGCGCTTTGCAGGGTATGAAACTCGCCCTGGCAGCGGCGCACATTCACGCGCTCGGTAAGGGGCAGTTCGAGGCGCACGGCTTCGTAGCGGGCATTGAGGCGGGTAAGGGTGGCACTGGCTTCGTCCCAGTCGCGGTCGCTCCACTGGCGGCGCTGGTCGTTAGTGGCTTCTAGAAAGCGCTCGAAGAGGTCGTTTATCTGGCTGGCTGGCACGCGGCTGATATCGACGCTCTCGTGCAGCATTTTCACCAGCACAGGGTCAGCATTGGTTACGGCAGTAGTAGCCGTAGTAGCGCGGCGCGTAGTGGCGGCCGTGCGCGGCACCGAGGCGTGGGGGCGGCCACCTACCAGGTCGCCCTGGCGCAGCAGGCTATCCTGCGTTGTATTTTGAGCAATTCCCACCAAGGGTAGCGAAGCCAGCAGTACGGGCAAAAAAACGGCTTTTTTCATAGTAAATAGTACGGGGCTAGTGCAAAAGGATACGCCAGCCTAGGCAAATTAGACGCCAACTTAACGCGAAGGCCGGGCGCTGCGTATGCCGTGTGGGCCACAAAAGTCGCTTTTTTGGCCGACCTTCGCCCGCTTCTTACGCTTTATATGCCTTCTCGCTCTGTCCCGGCCGTTCCGGCCACGCCCCTCCACATTCAGCCCGCCACCGAGCAGGACATTCCGGCCATCATTGAGCTGGCCGAAGCTACCTGGGAGCCTACCTACCGCTTCATCATCTCGAAAGAGCAGATTGACTACATGTACCGCGTCATCTACACGCCGGCCTCGCTGCGCCGGCAGATGCGCGAGCAGCACCACACCTTCTTGCTGGCGTATGTAGAAGGGCAGGCCAGCGGGTTTGCCTCCTACTCGGAGAAGCCCGATAATGTGTACCACCTCAACAAAATATACGTCCTGCCCTCGCACCAAGGCCAGGGCCTGGGCCAGCACCTGCTCCAGGCCGTGGTCGAAGCGGTACGGGCCGCCGGGGGCCGCACGCTAGAACTCAACGTGAACCGCCACAACCCGGCGCTGGCTTTCTACGAGCGCCAAGGGTTTGCCCAGCACCGCGAGGAGGATATTCCCATCGGCCCGTACTGGATGAACGACTTTGTGCTGCGCAAAGACCTGTAGCCCTACCCCCCCCTTTACTCACCAACCCAAACCAGACCATGGCTACCAAATTAACCGTTCTCTCCAATGGCTCGCTCCGCGTGGAGGGCGAAGATTTCGAACTCGTCGATGCCCAAGGCCAGCCCTACGGCCTCGGCGGCCGGCAGCGCATCAGCATCTGCCGCTGCGGCCTCAGCGCCCAAAAGCCATTCTGCGATGGCTCGCACAAGGGCCACTTTGAGCACCCAGCCGTAGCCTTTGACTTGCCCGCGCCAAAAACGGTGTAGGCATAAAAATCAGCCCCCAAAGCCCGGCCTGCTGCACTTTGTGCAGCAGGCCGGGCTTTTTTTACAAACTAGATTGCGCTTGGCTACTCCTGCCCTACCCCCCTACATTACCTTCAGCATCAGCCACAGGTTGAGGCGCACCACGTCGCCCATCGAGTCGCAAGCATCAAATTTTTGGGTGCGGTGGTAGCGGTTGAGGGCCGTTTTGAGCTCGTCTACTTTGGCGACGGGGGCCAGCTCTTGGCGGCGCATCACGTCGAGCAGGGCCTTGAGGCGGTGACGCTCGGCGCGGGCGCGACGCGCCATTAGGGTGCGCTCCTCGGCTTGGTACTGGCGCAGGGTAGATGACTTGAGCAGCCGGGCGCACAGGTCTACTACGGGCGCATTATCCTTGAAAAACTGCGGCACATACATGGCCCGGCGGCCTTCGTAGCTCTGCTGGTCGAAGTCGATGGCCCGCACCCGATACTGCTCGTCCTCGAAGTCGGGCGTCACGTCGATGACGTAGTTGTAGGCCCGCATATCGCCGAGCAAGCGCGCAAAGCAGCGCTCGTTGAACTTGACAAACTCCTTGGCAATGCGCACTTGGTTGAGGTGCGGCTGGTTGAGCCGCAGCCGGATAAAGTCGTCGCCCGGAATGCCGGCAATATGCTCCTCGATGAGCGTATTGCCACTGTCTACGAGGTAGTTCATCGAGTTCGGCGACAGCAAATGCTCCAGCTCCAGGCCATAGAGACGCGAGGCATCAGCCTGCTTCACGTAGAAATAATCGTAGTTATCGTTGAGTTGGTTGAGGATGCGTACCCGAAACGGATGCGAGTTGCCGAAGCGGCAATAATCGATGCGGTCGGCCAGTAGGTCGTTGGCAAACGAGAGGTCGCCGGCCGTTTTGAGCAGCGCATATACTTGCACCAAGCCCTGGCTAAGCTCCACGAGCGTGCTGGGCTCGTAGAACACCGTTTGCCACAGCGTATCCTTGCCCGCCCGGTCGAGCAGCGGAAACGAATTGCTGAAGCGCAGCAAATCGGCGTAGCTCACGGGCAGCGGCGCCTCACGGTCGTAGTCGCGCAGGTATTGGCGCAGGGCCGGCGTGAGCGGGTAGCTGGGCTTTTTGCGGGAAATGTCCATCTGGCATTGCTATCAACTAGTAAGGCAACTCACTAAAACGTCCTGCTTCACTTTGCTCAGCAGGACGTTCTTTTGTAGCGTAACGCAGGAGTACCTACCCCACCAATTCTGCCACCAGCTCCACATACTGCTGGCGGGCAGCGTCTTTGCTGAGGCCGGCGAGTTGGTGCCAGGCATCGTGCTTGGCAATGGCCTTGAAGTCGAAGCCGCCGGGCCGAGTGCCGGTGTTGTCGCCTTCGGTGGCTTGCTTGTAGAGGGCGTAGAGTTGGAGGAGCACCGTGTTGGAGGGCTTGGCGGGCAGTTGCTGCGCCTGCTGGGCAGCCGCCTCGAAATCTTGTTGGGTAGTCATAAAAAAGAGAAAAGCGGGGAAAGTAACCGGCGCTTTAGCGGCGCTTAGGCTCACAAACGTAGCGCGTAGCGTCGGCTTGGGCGCGCCGCCCGGCTGGGCGCGGCTGCAACACCACGGCGGGCTAACTGCGTAGGATGGTAGATAGACCCTTGCTCCCTCTTGTACTCTGCATGAAATCCTCCCCGTTTGCGTCCGATTGCACTCCTCTCATCAAGCTCTTTCTGCAATATAAATTAACCTTGGCCCTGGCCGAAAGCTGCACCTGTGGCTTAGTGGCCGCCCAACTGGCCCCCACCGAGGGCATAAGCGATGTGCTGCTGGGCTCGGTGGTGACGTACCACGCGCTGGCCAAGCAAAAGCTACTGGGCGTGAGCGCCGAAACCATCGAGCTCTACTCGGCCGAAAGCCAGCAGACAACCAACGAAATGGCCATGGGCCTGCACCGCCACCTGCCCGAAGCCGACGTATGCGTGGCCGTGACGGGCCTCTGTGGCCCCGGCCCCTCAGCTACTCCCGATAAGCCGGTGGGCACCGTGTTCGTGACGATTTTTATTGACAAGCACGCCCACGAGTACCGGACGCAGTTTAAGGGCGACGCGAATAGCATGCGCCAGCAGGCCGCCGATTTTATCTATCAGCAACTGACGGAGTTACTCACGCGCCTGCAGCCGATGGTGAAGCCCGAGAAGCCCTGAGAAAAACGAGGGGGTAGCAAAGCGGCCTAGCGCGTAGCTTGCAGCGAAATTTTCACACTTTTTCGCTTCTTAGTCCATGCGCACTGCTACTCGCATACTCCTCCTACTTACTGCTTTCGGCCTGGCTGGGCCGGCCGCGTTTGCCCAAAAAACCTACCTGCACTGCGGGCGCCTGCTTGACGTGCGCAGCGGACGCCTGCTGAGCCAGCAAACGCTAGTGGTGGAGCGCGACCGCATTGTGGCGGTGCAGGCAGGCTACGCGGCTGGCGGCGCCCAAGACCAGGTTATCAACCTCGAAAACCGCACCGTGCTGCCCGGCCTCATCGACTGCCACGTGCACCTCGAAAGCCAGCAGAGCCGGGCCTCGTTTGCCGAGCAGTTTACCCTCAACCCCGCCGATATCGCCTATCGGGCGCAGGCCATTGCGCTCACGACGCTGCGCGCGGGCTTCACCACCGTGCGCGACTGTGGGGGCTCGGGCGTGAACACGGCGCTGCGCAAGGCCGTGGCCCAGGGCCTGGTGCCGGGGCCGCGCATTTACTCGGCGGGCACGGCCATTTCGAGCACCGGCGGGCACATGGACAGCACCGATGGCCTGAGTGATTTTATGATGGATAAGCTCAACCCCGGCCCCGCCGAGGGGGTAGCCAACGGCCCCGAGCAGTGCCGCCAAGCCGTGCGCGAGCAGTTTCGGCGCGGCGCCGACCTCATCAAAATTGCCAGCACCGGCGGCGTGCTCGACCTGAGCAAGGACGGTACCGGCGCGCAGTACACGGAAGAGGAAATTCGGGCGGTTGTGCAGACTGCCCACGACCTGGGCATGCCCGTGGCCTGCCACGCCCACGGCGCCGAGGGCATCAAGCGGGCGGTGCGGGCCGGCGTCACGAGCATCGACCACGGCTCGCTGATGGATGCCGAGGCCATTCAGCTCATGGCTAAAAGCCGCACCTGGTACGTGCCCACGCTCATCGCGGGCAAGTCGGTGGCCGATACCGTGCGGGCGCACCCCGGCTACTTTCCGCCCGTGATTGCGGCCAAGGCGCTCAACGTGGGCACCCAGATGCAGGGCACGTTTGGCCGAGCCATTAAGACGGGGGTAAGGGTGGCCTTCGGCACCGACGCGGGCGTGTATCGCCACGGCCAGAACGCCAAGGAATTTGGCTACATGACCGAGGCTGGTATGTCGCCCCTCAACGCTATCCGCACGGCTACCCTCAACGCCGCCGAGTTGCTCGGCGACCCCCAAAACCTGGGCGCGCTGGAGGCCGGCAAATACGCCGACGTGGTGGCCGTGGAGGGCGACCCTTTGCAGGATATCTCGGCGCTTACGCGGCCGAGTTTTGTGATGAAAGCGGGCAAGGTGTACGTGGGGCAGTAGGTCGGAATAAGCCTAGAACTAAAACCAGCACGTCGTGCCCCGACAAGCTCGGCACAACGTGCTGGTTTTATTCGACAGCCTGGCTACTTTACCACTTCCACCTTCATGGCTACGTCATTTATTGGCCATTTATCCTGAGGGTCGACGGGGATTTTAGAGATGGCCTCCACCACCTCAAGCCCTTCGGTAACCTCCCCAAACACAGTGTACTTGCCATCGAGCGAGGGCACGCCACCCAGCGTGCTGTAGGTTTTGATTTGGGCGGGCGTGAGGGGGCGGTCCGCCGCAGCTTTGGCCTGGAAAGGCACCAGCTTCTCGCCCACCACAAAGTAAAAATCGGTGTTCGACGACAGGTGGCCGGGGTTCTTTTCGTCGTCGTAGCGGGCCATGCCCAGCGCTCCTTTAAAGTGAAAATGACCTGGCCGAATTTCGGGAGGTAGGCGGTAGCGATGCAGCCGAATGGTGCGGTTCAGGCTTTGGCCGCCCTGTACGGCAAAGCCCTTGACAACGCGATTGAACACAGTTTCGTCGAACACGCCGCGGCGCGTCAGCAGCAGAAAATTGGCCCGGTGAATGGGCGTGTCGTCGTAGAGCTTCACCCGGATATTGCCCAAACGGGTCTTAAACAGCACCTCCGAACCGGGGTATTGGCGCAGGTAAGCCAGCATTTGGGGCGCCACGGCACTGTCGGCGAGGGTGGCAATGTTGGGCCCCGGCGCCTTGGGCTTCGGCGGGGGGGTAGTGGCCGCGGGCTGGTCGGCGGGGCCGCAGGCGGCGAGCACTGCCAAGGCCAAAATGAGGGGTAGGGAAAGGCGGGAAAACAGCATAAATAAGGGGCTCGAAGCACCGCCAAGATAGCGCCCGCGCTGGTTTTGCGGCCGGCTTACCTCCTCACCAGTCGCCAACAGGACGTCCTGCTTCGGCAAGCGGAGCAGGACGTCCTTTTTCCTTGAGCTAGTCTGTACTTACTGGCCTAGCGGTAGGCGCGCAACTCCTTTTCCAAGCCAAGTTTCTTGGCGATGTCAGCAAACATTTCGGGGTCAAAATCGTCTTCACCGGGCGAGTTAAGCTGGGGTTCCTCTTCGAGCACGGGGTAGGGCACGCCTTTGATGGCGCCTTCCTTCACCACGAGTTCCGAGCCGTCTTCGGGGTGCTGGCCATTCCAGATAAAGCCGGCTTCCTTGTAGGCATTGGGCGAGAACGTGTACAGCTCGCGGTGCAGGCCGTGCTTCATAAACTCGCGCGCTTCGGGGAAGGCTTTGTTGGAGAGGTTCGGCACGGGCATGATTTTCTTCACGTCTACGCCGGTCAGCT
Organism: Hymenobacter ginkgonis; assembly: GCF_009755225.1. Classification (GTDB taxonomy): domain Bacteria; phylum Bacteroidota; class Bacteroidia; order Cytophagales; family Hymenobacteraceae; genus Hymenobacter; species Hymenobacter ginkgonis. The sequence goes on along the minus strand of NZ_WQKZ01000001.1, from coordinate 944,374 downwards.
TCTCCAGGGCCAGGGCGTAGGCATACACGTGCAGGCCGCCGCGCACCAGCAGGTAGCCCACCATGGTGCGGGCGCAGGGGTCGGTTACCATCTCGTACACCCGCATTTTGTTGGCACGGGCGCCGCACTCCAAGAAGAAGTTGTGCAGCAAGTCGAGGCGCAAGTTGCCCGAGCTAAATACGTTGTCGCCCGTCCAGGGGCGGCCCATGGAGTCTACCGGCAGCGCGGCCTGGCCGCTGGCCAAGAAGTGGTGCGTATTGCGGGCATCGGCAGCGCCGGCCAGTGGGCCGGGCACGGGGTCGGTGCCGCGCTTGGTGGTGCCCGTTAGCAGCAGGTTGATGGCGTAGCTAACGGCCTCAATGTGCGAATACTCTTCGGCGGCAATAGCGGCCGTGAGCGAGTAGAATGGCCGCAGCCGGTTGCGCCCCCGAAAGTTGAACGACTGAAACGTGTAGTTCATTAGGGTGCTCATCTCACCAAATTTGCCGCCTAGCAATTCCTGCACGGCAGCGGCATCGTTGGCCGAAGGATTTTTGGGCTTGGGCAAGTCAAGTGACAGCTCGTCTAAACGCAGTATCATAGGCAAAAATGGTGAGGTGAAACAGTAAAAAAGCTGGCCCCGCCGCAGGCGGAACCAGCTTCTTATACGGCCACTTTGGCGCGGCAATCATCCACTATTTTATAGCCTGAACTATACGGCGAGGGCATTTTTCACGCAACATTCACGGTATTTGCGCGCTGCGCCCAGCATCACTTCTGCTTAACTTTTTCGGTGCCCGCGGCGCCCTTGGTTTTCACCTTCACTTTGGTGGCGCCGGCGGGCGCCGCCTCGGGGGTAGCGGGGGGGGTAGGCGTGGGGGGCGCCGCCTCGGGTGGGGGCGGCGGGGCAGCCTCGCCGTCGGCGGCCTTTATTTCGTCGGGGGCTTCGGCTTTTTTCTCTTTTTGCTGGGCCAGCAACAGCTTGTCTTGGGGCAGCGAGTTGGCTTTCCAAGAGGTGAGCTGGGCCGCCAGGGATTCTTTTTCCTCCTTGCCGAGCTTGGCGGGGGCCATAAGCTTGCTGAGGTCGGGCCGGCCGGCTTCCTGCCAGGCCGTGAGCCACATTGACGCCACCATGGGTGCGGCCGTTTGCAGGCGGTAGTCTACCTGGCCACCCACTTCCTTGTTGTAAGCGGCGGCAAAGGCATCGGAGTAGCGGCGCTGGGTGTGGCCAAAGCGGTGGCTATACGTGTACTTGGTTTGGGGCGTGAAGCCCTTGCTCACCTTGGCTTCGAGGTCGTAGGTGGCCGTGAGGAAGCCGTAGCTGCTCTGGATGACCCCCCAAATGGCGGCCAGCGGGTCTTTGAGCACCTTCCCCTCTTCCCCCGTCAGCTTATAAGCGTTGATAAACTGCTCGGGCAGCTGGCTTTCCCAGAGGCTGTGCAGCCCGGTTTGGCCCGTAAGCTGGCCGTCGTAGTTGACGGTGGTATGCAGCGGCACGAAGGCATCGGCGGTGTAGTGGCTTAGCTCGGCCGAGTACATAATGATGCCCACCGTGTCGCGCTCGCTAAACGCCGATACCAGCTTGTTCTTGGTTTCGATGACCGTCCAGGGCACAGTGCCGTACTTTTTGAGGGTATCGGCCGAGAACTTCTCCACTGCCTCGTCGTAGCCGCGGGGCACCTTGGCAAAGGGGTTGTCCTCCGAGTAGTGGTCCATGTCGATGAAGTGGCGAGCGGCCTCCTCCGGGTCTTTGGTACGGCGCTCGTCGGGGGCGGTGCTCAAGCGTACCAGCTCAGGCAAGTGCCGAAAGTAGAAGGCTTGCAAGCCCGCGGGCAGTTCGTACACGGCTACCTGCGTGATGACGCGGTGCCCAAAAAAGCCCCAGGCCTGCGCAGCCGGTGCCAGCGGCCCCAGCAGCAGCGCTGCCAGCCCAAGCGATAAAAATATCTTTCTCATAAAGCGAATACAATGGCCGGGCCCTACCCCCTCGGGTGGGCCAGCGGGGCCGAAGTTCGGGGCGGGCGCGCATATTTCCACCACTGGGCGGGCGCGAGGGAGTAGGCCCCCGGACCCCGGCAAAATCCAGTTTGCCAAATGCCAGAATCTTACACGTTCAGAACCCAACCTCCATTGCCCCTCGCTGCGTACAAGCCCTACCTTACTCTTGCCGCCTACTCTAGAAAAGCCACCAGCAGCGCTCGGTTTCCCAAAACGACGCGGCGGCCTATTCTGAGAAATAAAACAAACTTGTGTGTGGAGGTTGCAAAACCCCTGGCTGTAGCGGACTACTAAGCCCGGCTTTCTCTTGCGGGAAGCTGGGCTTTTTGTTGTAGCGTAGCTTCAAAGCTGAGCTGCAACAAAAAAGCCTGGCTATAAAGCCAGGCTTTTTTTATACACAAGTACTTTACCTACCCCCTACCAAATGCGCGAGCGGTCGGCTTCGGCACGCACCATCTTGGTGCCGTCTTTGCAGCCGAAGGCCTGGTAAAACTCAGGCATGTTCATGAGCGGGCCGTTAGTGCGGTACTGGCCGGGCGAGTGCGGGTCGGTCTGGATTTGCTGGCGCAGGGCCTCGGGGCGCTGGTTCGAGCGCCAGATTTGGGCGTAGCCCAGGAAGAAGCGTTGGTTGGGCGTGAAGCCGTCAATCTGCTTGCCGGCTTTGGCCTGCGCCGTCTTCTGAAACGCCTGGTAGGCGATGGTGAGGCCGCCAATGTCGGCTAGGTTTTCGCCCATCGTCAGGTCGCCGTTCACGTGCACCGAGTCGAGGGGCGAGAAGGCGCTGTACTGCTTGCCCACCATCGCGGCTTTGGCCATAAATTTCTCGCCGTCTTCTTTAGTCCACCAGTCGCGCAGGTTGCCCTTAGCGTCCGAGCGGCGGCCCTGGTCGTCGAAGCCGTGGGTCATTTCGTGGCCAATCACGGCCCCTACCCCCCCGTAGTTCACGGCGTCATCGGCCTTGGGGTCGTAGAAGGGCGGCTGCAAAATGCCGGCCGGGAACACAATCTCGTTCATGCTCGAGTTGTAGTACGCGTTCACGGTGGGCGGCGTCATGCCCCACTCGCCGCGGTCAATTGGCTTGCCAAACTTCTTGAGGTTGTCCTCATTAGCCCACTCGGCGGTGGCGAAAATGTTTTGCAACGCACTCGTGCGCGTGATTTTCAGCTTCGAGTAGTCCTTCCACTTGTCGGGGTAGCCGATTTTCACCGCGAAAGCGTTCAGCTTCTGAATGGCCTCCTTCTTGGTGGCGGCGCTCATCCAGTCGGTGGCCATGATGCGCTCGGCGTAGGCGGCGCGCAGGTTTTCAACCATTTGCTTGGCGCGGGCCTTGGCGGCGGGCGAAAACGCCTCGTCCACGTAGAGTTGGCCAAAAGCCTCGCCCAGCGCGCCGTCGGTGGCGCGCAACGAGCGCTTCCAGCGGGGCTGCTGCTGCTTGGCACCCGTCAGCACCTGCGAGAAGCGGAAGCTGGCGTCGTTGTAAGCTTTGGGCAGCGCCGAGGTTACGCCCGACACCAGGTGCCAGCGCAGGTACTGCTGCTGGTCGGCGATGGGCGTGTTGGTCATCAGCGTGTTAACGGCTGCCAAGTACTCGGGCTGGCCGATGATGAGGTCCTGGGCGCTGCTCAGGCCACTTTCCTTCAGCACCAGCGGCAGGTTGAGGTTGGGGTAGTCTTTGGCGGCCTGGGCCACCGGCACCTTGTTGTAGTTCTTGAGGCGGTCGCGCAGCTCAACGCGGCTGCGGCTGGCCTGAGCCATCTTGGTTTCGAGCGCGATTACGGCGTCGGCGTTGGTGGCGGCCAGGCTTGGGCTGTCGCCCAGCAGCTGGTAAATGGCAATCTGGTAGTTGCGGTACGCCGCCCGGATGCCCTTCGAGCGCCCGTCGTCCTTGAGGTAGTAGTCGCGGTCGCCGAGGCCCAGGCCGCCCTGGCCCATGCGCACGGCGTACTGGGTGCTGTTTTTGCTATCTTGCCCTACTCCAAAGCTGTACCAACCCGTACCAAACGACTTAGGGTCAGCCATGTACTTCTGAATATCGGCCAGGCTTTTGAGGCCAGCAATCTGGTTTAGGCGCGGCTGCAAATACTTGAGGCCGGCCGCTTCGATGGCCGCCGAGTCCATGGCGGCCGCGTAGAAGTCGCCTACTTTTTGCTCGTTGGTGCCGGGCTTGGCGCTGCGGTCAGCGGCAGCCTTCTCCAAGATGCGCTTCTCAATGGCCTGGTTGTTATTCGTCAGCTCGTTGAAGCTGCCCCAGCGGGTTTCGGCGGGCGGCACGGGGTTATTTTTCAGCCAAGTACCGTTCGCGTAGTGGTAAAAGTCTTCGCAGGGTGCTACCGACTGGTCGATGTTGGCCAGGCTGATGCCTATTCCTTGCTGGGGGGGGGTAGGCTTGGTAGGTTTGGCCGGCGGCCCAAAAGCCGTGGTAGCAGCCAGGCTGCCGAGCCCCAGCGTAGCGAGCGCCAACCGCGAAATGGTAGTAGAGGACATGAAAAGGAATGAGTTGAAGAAAAGACAGAAAGCCGAAAGTAAGGCATAGATGCAACCTCGGCAGCACAGTTGCATTGCTTGGGGGTAAAGGCGGGGGTAGGGTCAAAAAATTCCCGCAAAAAAAGAATGCTGCGCTGCTAAAAGAGAACGTCATGCTGAACGAAGTGAAGTATCTCGCTCGCTTCGCTGGGGAATTAACAGCCCCAGCGGCGTGGCAAAGATGCTTCACTAGCGTTCAGCATGACGTTCTCTTTTAACGGCCTTTCAAAGCCAACTACCCTGGTAGCCTACCAAATGCGGGCTTGCTCGGCCGTGGGACGCTCCATCTTATCGGAGGGCTTGCAGCCGAAAGCTTGGTAAAACTCGGGCATGTTCATGAGCGGGCCGTTGGTGCGGAACTGGGCCGGCGAGTGCGGGTCGGTTTGCACCTGCTGGCGCAGGTATTCGGGGCGAGCGTTGGTGCGCCAGATTTGGCCCCACGCCAGGAAGAAGCGCTGGTTGGGCGTGAAGCCGTCAATCGACTTGCCTTCTTTAGCCTGCGGCGTTTTCTGGAAGGCCTGGTAGGCAATGGTGAGGCCGCCGAGGTCGGCCAGGTTTTCGCCCATCGTGAGCTTGCCGTTCACGTGCACCGAGTCAAGGGGCATGAAGGCGTCGTACTGCTTGCCCACCATGGCAGCTTTGGCGTTGAACTTCTCGCCGTCTTCCTTGGTCCACCAGTCGCGCAGGTTACCGTGCGAATCGTACTGCCGGCCTTGGTCGTCGAAGCCGTGGGTCATTTCGTGGCCAATCACGGCGCCAATACCACCGTAGTTCACGGCGTCATCGGCCTTGGGGTCATAGAAGGGCGATTGCAGGATGCCGGCCGGGAATACAATCTCGTTCATCGGCGGGTTGTAGTAGGCGTTCACGGTGGGCGGCGTCATGCCCCATTCGGTGCGGTCAATTGGCTTACCAAACTTGCTCAGGTTGTCCTGGTTGGCCCACACGCGGGCGGCCAGCACGTCTTGCAAGTAGCTCTGGCGCGTAATGGTCAGCTTGGAGTAGTCCTTCCACTTGTCGGGGTAGCCGATTTTCACCACGAAGGCGTTCAGCTTCACTAGCGCTTCCTTTTTGGTGGCGGCGCTCATCCAGTCGGTAGCCATAATGCGCTCGGCGTAGGCTTTGCGCAGGTTTTCAATCATTTCCTTGGCGCGGGCCTTGGCCTGCGGCGAGAAAGCTTTATCGACGTAGAGCTGGCCAAAGGCCTCGCCCAGCGCGCCATCGGTGGCGCGCAGCATGCGCTTCCATCGTGGCTGCTGCTGCTTGGCGCCGCTCAGCACCTGCGAGAAGCGGAAGGCCTCGTCGCTGAATGCTTTCGGCAGGGCCGAAGGCACGCTGTTCACTAGGTGAAAGCGCAGGTACTGCTGCTGGTCGGCGATGGGCTCGGCGGCCAGCATGGCGCTCACTTCTTTCAGGAAAGCGGGCTGGCCCACAATTACTTCCTTGGCCGTGCCCAAGCCCATCGCCTTGAGCATCAGGGGCAGGTTGAGGTTCGGAAATTCTTTGCTGGCCTGAGCTACCGTCAGCTTGTTGTAGTTGGCAATGGGGTCGCGCAGGTCTACGGGGCTTTTGCTGGCTTTGGCCAGGCGCATCTCAATGCGCATCACCTTGGCGGCGTTGGCGGTAGCTGTGGCCTCGCTGTCGCCCAGGTTTTTGAAGGTGTTTACCAGGTACGACTGGTACGCGGCCCGAATGCTTTTCGAGCGCGCATCATCCTTCAGGTAGTAGTCGCGGTTGGGCAGCGTGAGGCCGCCCTGGTAAAACTGAAAGGCGTACTGGGTGCTGATTTTCTCGTCTTGCCCCACGCCCGCGTTAAACCACGCGCTGCCGGCCTGCGACTTAGGGTCGGCCAGGAAGGCCTGCATTTGCGGCAGCGTTTTAATGGCCGCAATGCGGTCGAGGTAGGGCTTGAGGTAGGTCAGGCCCGCTTTTTCGATGGCCATCGTGTCCATCGCAGCGGCGTAGAAGTCGCCTACTTTCTGGGCGTTGGTGCCCTTGGCGGCGGTTCCCGCGTTGCGGGCCAGCTCCTCCAGAATGGCTTTTTGGGTGGCGTTGTTGCGGTCGGCCAGCTCGTTGAAGCTACCCCAGCGGCTTTCGGCGGCTGGCACGGGGTTGTTTTTCAGCCAGTTGCCCGAAGCATAAAGGAAGAAGTTATCGCAGGGCGATACCGACTTGTCGATGTTGGCCGGGTTGATGCCAACGGGAGAGGTAGTTTGGGCCGCGGCGGGGGTGCCAATGGCCAGGCCCAGCGCCGCTACGGCTAGGGCCGCGCCCCGCTGGTAACGGGAAGTTTTTGACATGTAAGAAGAAAAATGTGGATGGGTTGGGGCCCGCAAGTTAGCGTCGGGACAACGACGCCACAAAGGCTGGACTGTTGCAGGCGGCTGGGTGGGGTAGGCGGTAGCTAGCCGGGGCGGTACTTTTACTACTTGTTACTTATCCGGCAAGCGCCAGCTTCCCGTACGCAGTTTATGCCGCTTTACCCCCGCCGCGCCGCCCCTACCCCCGCCGAGCCGGCCGCCCCGCTTAGCCTGGGCGCGCTGCTCACGCAGGTGCGCGCCGCCCTGCACCACCGCTTCCCCGACAGCTACTGGGTGGTGGCCGAGGTAGCCGAAATGACCCGCCCGCGCCAGCAGGGCGGCCACTGCTACCTCACCCTCACCGAGCCCGCCGCGGGCGCCGAGGCCCTGGGCTTCACGGCGCAGGCCCGGGCCACGCTTTGGGGCAGCCGCTATGCCCAAATCGCGCCCGCTTTTGCCGAGGCCACCGGCCAAGAGCTGCGCCCTGGCCTGCGCCTGCTGCTGCGCGTGAAGGTGACCTTTCACGAGCAGTACGGCTTTTCGCTCGATGTGCTGGCTCTCGACCCCAGCTACACCGTGGGCGAGCTGGCCCGCCTGCGCCTAGCTACCCTGCGCCGCTTGCAGGAGAAAGACCTGCTCGAGCGCCAGCAGGAATTGGCCCTACCCCTCGGTCCGCAGCGCCTGGCTATTATCTCCTCCCCCACGGCGGCGGGCTTCCAAGACTTTGTGCATCAGCTTGAAGAGGCGCCTTACGACTTTGCCCTCACGCTGTTTCCGGCGCTTATGCAGGGCGAGGGCGCGCCCGAAAGTATTCGGGGTGCCCTCGATGCCATCCGGCCGCGCCGGGGGCAGTTTGAGGTCGTTATCCTTATTCGGGGTGGTGGCTCGAAAACAGATTTGCTGGCCTTTGACGAGTATGGCCTGGCGGCGGCCGTGGCCTCGTTTCCGCTGCCCGTGCTCACCGGCATCGGCCACGAGCGCGACGAGGCGGTGGTGGACCTCGTGGCCCACCGCGCCCTCAAAACCCCCACCGCCGTGGCCGCCTTTCTGGTAGACCGCCTGGCCCGGCTCGAAGGTATTTTTCTAGATTACGCCGAGCGCGTGGCGGCGCTTAGCCAGCAGCACTTGGCCCGCCACCACGCCCACCTCCAGCGCCTGGCCGACCACTCGCGCGAGGCCGCGCGCCAGCAGCTGCGCCGCACCCAGGCGGCACTAGCGCAGCGCAGCCGCCAAGCTACGCAGGTGCCACGCCAGCACTTGCGCCAGCTCGGCCAGCAGCTCGAAAGTTTTCGCTATACCCTACCCCAGGCGGCGCGCCGCAGCCTCACTCGCGAGGAGCAGCGCCTGCGCCAGCGCTCGCGCACGGTGCTGCGCCGCTTTGCGCGCCACCACCAGCGGCGGCGCGAGCAGCTACTGCGCCAGCGCTTTTTGTTGCAGCGCGGGCTGGAAAAGAAATTGGTGCGTTTAGAGCTAAAAGTGCTGCATTTGGAAACGGCTGCCCTGCGGCGCGAAAACCAAATTTTGCGCCAGCAACCTACGCTGGCTCAGCCCTCCGGCTTGCCAACGCACAACGCCTAATTCTCTTACTATAATCCAAACAGAAGTGACCTACAACGAAGCCATTCAAGAATTAGAAACCATTCTTCGCAGCCTCGAAACCGACCAGGTAGATGTCGACGACCTTACGGCCCGCGCCGAGCGCTCGGCCGAGCTCATCCGGCTGTGCCGCCACAAGCTGCGCCACGCCGAGGCCTCGCTCGACCGCGTATTCGACTCGCTTGATGAAGAAGAAACCGAGCCCGAAGAGGACGACGAAGACCTTGACGACGATGACCTTGCCGAGGACGACAGCGAAGACGACGATGCAGAAGACGACGATTATCAGCCCGGCGGCCCTGGCCGGCCCGCGCAGCCTCGGCTATTTTAGCCGCTCAGCTTACCTGAAGGGGGTAGGGTGCGGGTGCAAGCGCCGCACCCTGCCCAAGGCGCCGGAAATTAATTGCGGCGAACGTGAATTTGCACGCGCTCGCCGTCTTCGCTGGTGGTAGGCAGCACGTCGATGCGGTCGGCTTCGTCGTAGTAAGTGGCTACGCCGCGCACAATGCCCACGGCCAGCCCCCCCATGCGGCGCGCCGACACATAATCAATCAGCAGTTCGTTGGCGTTGAGGCGCGTGACCTGAAGCACGGGCGGCGCATTGTCGATATGCTCGCGCCGCACTTGGTTATGCAGGCTATTTTCGGTGTGCTCCAGCATATCAAGCGTGCGCCAGTCGGGGTTCAAGTACTTCTGGTACATATACATGAGGTCGGGCACGAGGTATTCGCCAAACTTCTCGTGTAGCTCGCCAGCCGGAATACCCGTCATCTCGGCAGCCCGGCCTATCAAGGCGTACAAATGCTCGTCGGGGTACACTTCCTTGTGGCTAAAATTCCCTTCTTCGAGGCCCGCCAGTTCTACCAGCTTCACCCAAGTGCTGTGGTCGTATTGCGTCTGAACGTATCGTTTGAGCAGCGTTAGAATGGTGCCGTGCATCAGGGAGGGGATTAAAGCTGCTCGCTAAACGACTGAGCCAGGCAAAAAGTTAAAAGGGATGCTACCCGGCTTTTCAGCTAGGTAGCATCCCTTTTTTTACCTGTGCGTGGCGGGCGCTAGGCTTAAAATATTTATAACGAGCGCGTTAGCGAAGTCAAATATTTCCAATCACCGTCATAGTGGTGAGGGTGGGGCCGGCGCTGCCGCCCGTGGGTTCCACCGTCATGGCAAAAGCCTGGGCGCTGGCAATATCCTTCATGAGCTGCAGGCTGTCGCCGGTGGCCGTATTAATGGCCAGCACGCCCGCATCAACAGGCTTGCCGTTGTCGAGGGCCCACAGCTGGTACTGCTTGCCCGCGGGCAAGGCAGGTAGCTGCTGCACATCTACATACACGCGGTGCGAGGCTTTATTAAACAGCACGCGAGCGTGCGCTTGGGGGTGAGCGGGCGTGCCAGCCAGCGCCACCATTTTAAACTCGTTGGGCGAGCGCAGTACATGTAGCTGCTCCTGCGTAGAGGTGAGGCGGCGCTCCATTACTTGCGAGGTTTGGGCAAAGCGGGCCTGGCTGTTTTGAGCGGCTACCAAAGCCGTATTGGCCTGCTGCCAGCGGGTGTAGAACAGCGCGTTAGCTAGTAGGCTTAGTAGCAGGGCCACCGAGGCGGCAATGGCTAGCTCGTTGCGGCGCGGGGCGGGCTCGGCAGCTGCGGCGGGCTGGGGGGGGTAGGCGTTGGATGCCGATACGCGCATGGTAGTGGCTTCGGCCACCAGGTTTTCGGCGGCATCAACAGGGCGCCCAATTTCGGCTAGTACGCGGCCCAGCACCCGCTCGCGCAGGCCGGCCGGCGGTGTAATGGCATGTACTTCAGCGTAAACGCCCGCGCCCGCCAACAGCTCGTCGAGTTCTTGGCGCACTTCGGGCGAGCGCCGGGCCCAGGCCTCTACCTCGGCCTGGCCGGCCGGATCTAGCTCACCCAGCGCATATTGCGTTAAGCGGCCCGACTCTATATAGGTTTGGAAATCTTCCACGGATGGTTCGAATAATGCTGTTAGCGGATAAGTTTGGCAAGAATCTTCAGCGCGGTTCGAGCCCGTGTTTTCACTGTGCCTAGCGGCAGGTTTAGTTCTTCGGCCGCCTCACTCTGAGTGAAACCGCCAAAATAGAGCAGGTCGATAACCTGCCGCTGCTCGGGCACTAGCTGCTTCGTAATTTCTTGCAGGCCAACATGCTCGGGGCGGAAAGTTTCCGGGGCAGCCTGCCGCTGGGCGGCAAGGCTATCGTCGAGGCCCTGGGTTTTAGAACCTACGCGATGTTGCCGCGAGCGGATTTTGTCGATGGCCAAATTCCGGCTAATATTTACAACCCAGGTAAAAAGCCGGCCCTTGGTGGTGTCGTAGCTTTCCATGGCGTGCCAGATTTTGACCAGTGCTTCTTGCAGCACATCCTCGGCTTCGTCGTCGGCTTTCACAATGCGGTGAATGACGCCGTATAGGGCCGCCGAGTAGCGGTCGTAGAACTCGGTCATGGCCGACTGGTCCCGCGCTCGCAAGCGCTGGACCAGTGCCGCTTCGGCGGCAGTTGGGGTGGAGATGAGGGGTAGGTCGGACACGGGTAGGGCGACGGGGACTAAACCGGAGAAGCCAGCCGAAACGTTCGGTAACTCTGGGCGAAAGTAGGGGTAAGAGGCGTTTTTGACCCGCTAACCAGCGGCTGGCTCGCAGTGCTTGGGCAACCAAGCGCGCAACCCAGATGGGGGTTATACGGTTTGGCAAGGCAAGCGGCCGCCCAATTGGGCGGCTCCGCCTCAATTAGGTAGTAGCTGGCAATGCGGCGCTTACCTTCTTCCTACCCCCTCCCCCATGGCTATCGAATCCATCAACCCTTATACTGGCCGCCGGCTGCGCCGCTACGCTGCATTTTCGTGGGCTAAGACCGAGCGGATTTTAGCCCAGGCGCACCGCGCGGCGGTGCAGTGGCGCACTACCACGTTTGCCGAGCGTGCGGCCGTGCTGCGCCGGGCTGCCGCGCTGCTGCGCGAGCGCCAAGAGGACTTGGCCCGCCTTATGGCCCTCGAAATGGGCAAACCCCTGCGCGACGGCCGCGCCGAAGCCCAAAAATGCGCCGCCTGCTGCGACTTCTACGCCGCGCACGCCGAGAACTTTTTGGCCGATGAGCTGGTAAAAACGGATGCCGGCCGCAGCTTTATCAGCCACGCGCCGCTGGGCGTGGTACTGGCCATTATGCCCTGGAATTTTCCGCTTTGGCAGGTGGTGCGCTTTGCCGCGCCGGCCCTGATGGCGGGCAATGTGGGCCTACTCAAGCACGCGCCCAACGTGCCACAGTGCGCGTTGGCGCTGGAAAAGATTTTTCACGACGCGGGCCTACCCCCCGCCGCGTTCCGGACCTTGCTTATTGAGACGGATTTGGTGGAAAAACTACTGGCCGACGACCGCTTGCGGGCCGTGACGCTCACCGGCTCGGAGCGGGCGGGCAGCGCCGTGGCCGCGGCGGCCGGGCAGCACATCAAAAAAACCGTGCTGGAGTTGGGCGGCTCCGACCCCTTTATCGTGCTGGCGGATGCCGACGTGGCGCTGGCGGCCCAAACCGCTGCCCAAGCGCGCATGATTAATGCGGGCCAGAGCTGCATTGCGGCCAAGCGTTTTATTATCGAAAAGCCCGTGTACCGCGAATTTGTGCAGCTGCTAAAAGGGCACCTGGCGCAGTTGCGCTACGGCGACCCGCTCGACGAAGCCACCGACTACGGCCCGCTAGCCCGCCCCGACCTGGCCGACGGCCTAGCCCAGCAAGTGGCCGACTCCGTAGCGCAGGGTGCCAAAATAGAGCTGGCGGGCGGTCAGGCCCAGCCCGGCGCCACGCGCTTCGACCCCATGGTTTTGAGCAACATCAAGCCTGGCCAGCGCGCCTACACCGAGGAGCTGTTTGGGCCCGTGGCCCTCGTGTTTGTTGCCAAAGACGCGGCCGATGCTGTACGCCTGGCCAACGACTCGCGCTTTGGGCTGGGCGCGGCCGTTTGGACGCGCGACGTGGCCCAGGGCGAAGCCTTGGCCCGCCAGCTCGAAAGCGGGGCCGTTTTCATCAACGGCTTAGTAAAATCGATGAACGAGCTGCCCTTCGGCGGCGTCAAGAAATCGGGCTACGGCCGCGAGTTGTCGGCGCTGGGCATCCGCGAGTTTGTCAACCAGAAATCGGTGTGGATTGCCAAAGAAGCGCAGCCCAGCCACGAAAAAACGGAGTAGGCCCCTAGCTGATTGTTTAGTCATTGCTAGCGGTTGTGGCCGCGCTACGCTCACCGTAACTGAAGGGGTAGGGCCCTGCGGACAGTATAGCCCTACCCCCTTTGGCTAGCAGTAGCCCGCAGCTTTATACACCAAGTAGCCAGCCATTTCGTGCAGCAGCAAGCTCCAGCGGGTGAGGGCGTCGATGTCGGGCACGAGCCAGTAGTCGGGCGTCCAGTAGCGGTCGGTGGTGCGAAAGTCGCCGGGGAAGGCCTGCGCCTGCAAGCCTACTTTCGCAAAGCACCCCTGCGCCCGCCGTTGGTGAAAGGCCGACGTAATGAGCACCAGCGACTTGATATCGGGATGTTGGGCAAGCAGCTGCTTGGTATAGCGCGCGTTCTCGCGGGTGTTGCGGCTGCGCTCTTCGAGCAGAATAGCCTGGCGGGGCACCTTGGCCAGCAGCAGCAGCGTGGCCAGGTCGGCGGCCTCGGTGCTAGCCGTGGCCAGCACCGCCCCCGAGCCGCCCGAGATGATGATGTGCCGCACCAGCCCCGCCCGGTACAGCCACAGCGTGTAGGTAAAGCGGTCGCCGCCGCGGTGCAGGTACACGCGGTCGTGGGGCGATTTTTGGCCGCTCGTGACGCCCGTGAGCAGCACCACCGCATCGGCCGGGGCAATGGCGCGCAGCGGCACGGGCGGTTTTTCCCAGGCTAGCAGCGCCTCATTTACCAAGGCGTTGTTGGTGCCCAGCAGCGTGAGCAGCGCGGCGGCACGCAGCCAGTTGCGCTGGGCGCGGCCGCCGCCCTTAGCCACCAGGGCGGCTAGCAGCAGCGCCACCAGCCACACGGCGGGCAGCAGCACCACATCGAGGGTTTTGGAGAGTAGAAAGAACAAGTGTTGCGCTGAATTGGGTACTGGTCACAAAAGAACGTCATGCTTCGCTACGCTCAGCATGACGTTCTATAGTTTTTCAGCTTAATCAGCCCTACCCTGCCACGGGCACGAAAGCGCGCAGGCGGTCGAGCTGAGCCACTACTTCGGCCTCGGTAGTAAGGGCATCGCATTCGAGTAGGCGGCCCTGGCAATAGCTCACAAAAAAAGGGGCTATTTTTTCAGCCATCATTTTTTTGGCCACCGGGTTTTCGTCCGAGTTGAGACGCACAAACAGAATACCCACGTTTTCGGGCGCATCCACAAACTTGGCGAATGGCGGGGCAAGCAACTCACACGCCGCACAATTTTCGGAGGTGAACTTGGCAAATACTTTTAGGTGCTCGTGGGTGAGGCGGCGCAGGTGGTCGTCGTCCGTATCAACTACGTGCTGGCGGGCTTCTTCGGTCATAGAGAACAGGTTGGGAATTGCGGCTGAAACCAGCCGGCTGGGGCAAAGGTTCGGCCGGTGGCCGCGGGCGCTTTAACGGTGCAGCATCAGTTCGCGGATATATTTGACAGGTGCGCTGCCGTAGCTCAAAAATAGCTCGTTGAAGTTTTTCAGGTTGAATTTCGCACCTTCGCGCGCCTTCACTTCGTCGCGTAGGGCCACAATTTCGGTGTAGCCCGTAAAGTACGAGCTAAGCTGCACCTGGCTAAGCGTGGCGCGGTGCCACTTGTTGCGCGCCTCCGCCTCTTCTTGGAAGCCGGCGCCGGTCAGCAGCGCTACCACATCTTTTTCGCTGGCATTCTGGGTCTGAATGAGGTTATCGACCACTGCGTTCAGGGTCGAGCGCATGTTCCACTTGTCCCACAGCAGCCAGATTTCATCCGAATTGTTGCCGTAGCCACTTTCCAGCATCATGCGCTCCGAGTACACGGCCCAGCCCTCAACCATCGCCCCGTTGCCGAAGATGCTTTTCACTAGCGAGGGCGAGCGGTTGGCGTACACGAGCTGCGTGTAGTGCCCCGGAATGGCCTCGTGGATGTTGAGAATTTGCAGGGTGTAGTCGTTGTACTCGCGCAGGTAGCTCTCGGCCTGGGCGGCCGTCCAGGTGGGGGGTAGGGGCTCCACGTTGTAGTAGGTATTGGCCTGCTTGTCGTAGGGGCCGGGGGGGCTCACGCTGGCGCCCGCCCCGCTGCCGCGCATGTAGAGCGGTGTTTCGCGCACCACCAGCGGCTTGCTGGGGTCCTGGGTAAGCAAGTGGTGGTCGTTCACGAATTTGGTGAGGGTCGGGATTTGGCGTTTCACCGCATCCACGAAGCCCTCGCGCGGGGCGTGCTTCAGCGTCAGCTTGTCAATGACCTGGCGGATGAGCAGCAACGTATCCTTCGGCAGGGGCTGGCCGGCGCAATACTTGGGGAAAAGCCGCGCCGCCCGCCGGCCCATGTCGTGCAGCAGGTCGGCCTTGTGCTTTTGGGCCAGCTCCAACACCTGCGCGGCCGAGTAGCGCGACTGAATGTCGAGCGCAAACTTGCGGTCAAACAGCGCCCTACCCAGCCGAAACGAGCGGAAGCTCTGCTGCGTGAGCACTTCTTGTTTCAGAAAATCGACGTAGCCCTGCACTGCTTGCTGCGCCCCCGCAATGCGCTGGCTCAGCAGCTGCTTTTCGGCGGCACTCAGGCCCGATTTGCGCACCGAGTCGGCCAGAGCCGGGCCGAACACGGCCAGGCCGCCCTCGTTCTGGGCCACGCCCAGCGCGGCGTGCTCACGGGTGGGGTGGCTGATGTTGGCGCGAGCCGCGGCATAATAGGCGCCGGCCTGGGCAATCTTGTCGGAGATGTTGCGCAGGCGACGGTCGAGGGGGTAGTGGCGGCCATTAAGCAAGTCGCCCACGCTGGCGCCAAGGTTGTAGCTGGCCGGGTTCCACTGCCAGTTGCGCAGCGTGTCGGCGTACCAGCGCGCCGAGCGCAGCTCGTTGGCGAGCAGGCGCAAGTCAATCTGGTTGCCCGGCGAGAGGCTATCCAGGGTGAAGCCGGCCAGCGCCCCCAGGTTTTTGGCCATAAAAGCGGCATCGCTGCGGCGCTGCTGCTCGTTGGGTATCACCAGCAGCGAGTCGTATTTATGAAAACCCTGCGACGAAGCATAGTCCGGGTTCTGCTTCCACAAATCCAGAATAAACCGGTCTTTGAAGCGGTCGAACCGCGCATCGGCGGGCGTGGCGGCTGCCTGGGCAGCGGTGGTTTCAGGGGGGTTGCTAGTACAGGCGGGTAGGGCCAGCGCCAGCAAGGGGAGGTAGCGAAGCTTCATTCAACAAAAATAGGGGTGGGGCTTACCAAGCTTCCCTACTATACGCACGAGCGTGCCAAGCAACTCGCGTCCGTGGTCGCCTAGCGCCGCCTGCGCTCGGCGGCGCCTAGTTTCAACGGTACATAAACACCGTAAAGTCGCCCTCCCAATACCCTTCCAGCAGTTCGGCGCGCGAGGCCAGCGTTTGGCAAAAAGCCAGAATACCGGCGGGGTCGTAGGCCGCCAGTGGCCCACCGCCGGCCGGCTCCCAGCTAAGCAGGTTGAACCCCAGGCCCAGCTGGCAGCCGCCAAACAGCTTTTCGATGGCTTGGTAAATGAACTGCGGGTCGCGGTGGCGGTAGTTGAGCGCGCCGCTCGCCAGCACGTAGTCGGCTGGGGGCAGGGGCGTGCGCAGAAAATCGCTACTACTGAGGGTGATGCCAGCTGCATCGCGGTAGCGGGCCCGCGCTACCGCGAGCAGTTCGGGCATCTGCTCGATGCCGTGGTAGCGCACGCCGGCGTAGCGCTGCTGCAAAAAGGGATACAGGTCGGCGTAGCCGCAGCCGGCATCGAGCACCGAGTGGTGCGCCAAGTCGCCGATTTGAGTCAGAACCTGGAAACGCGCTTGCTGGCCTTCGGCGCCGGCCCAGCCTAGGGCACCGGGGCCACCGGACCCATATTTTTGAATGCGCCGCCGGTGGTAGCGAAAAATGGCCGCCGTGTCGAGCAACTGGCCTAGGGGATTGTGCATACTGAATTATTCTGATTAGGCCCACCGGCTTGGTTTTCCCAACTTCCGGCGCCCTTGCTTTAGGAGTTTGGCCCGAGATGCAGCCTCAACCTGCGTTCTCCGCGTCAGCTGGCTTAGCTGGCCTGGGGCAGCAGCACAAAAGGGCCATCAACTAGCGTTGACAGCCCTCTGCATTAAAGTGCCCTACCCCCCTCACTACGCCGCCCGGCCCATCTGCCGCAAGAAGGCAACGTGCGAGGCTACGGCGTAGCGCATTTTGGGGTATTCTTGGTAAGGCAGGCCAAATTCCTCGCAGGTTTGGCGAATAATCTTGCTGAGCACAGGGTAGTGCACGTGCGAGATTTTAGGGAAAAGGTGATGCTCCACCTGAAAATTGAGGCCGCCTACCAGCCAGCTAATCACGCGGTTGTCGGTGGCGAAGTTGGCCGTGGTGCGCAGTTGGTGAATGGCCCACTCGTCCTCCAACTTGTTGGTGACTTCGTGGGGTACTGGAAAGGCCGTTTGCTCCACGGTATGCGCCAGCTGAAACACAATGCTCAGCACGAAGCCCGCCACGCTGGCACTAACCAGAAAGCCGACTAGCCAACCCGTGAAGCCAACCGTGTAAATGGGCAGCGCGATGTAAATAATTAAGTTCAGCGCCTTAAAGCCCCAAAAAGTGAGGTGGTCGTGGCGCGTCATCGGTTTGAGGGCCACCGAACCTACTTTGCGGGTGAAGTACTTCTGGTAGTCCATCACAAAAATCCAGGAGATGTACAGCATCGAGTACAAAAACCAGAAGTACAGGTGCTGAAAGCGGTGGGCCCGGTAGCGCTTCTGGTCGGGCGTCATGCGCATCCAGGGCTGAATGTCGAGGTCGTCGTCTACCCCCTCAATATTGGTGTACATGTGGTGCACGTGGTTGTGCTTGAAATCCCACATAAAGCTGCTACCACCCAACACATTAAGAGTATAAGCGGCAAATTGATTGAGCCACGGATGGCGGCTAAAACTGCCGTGTGCCCCGTCGTGCATCACGTTGAAGCCAATGAAGGCGATAACCATGCCCGTGAGCACGCACTCGAGCAGGGCCAGGGCCGTGGGCGGCGTAAAAAACACCAGGTGCACGTACAGTGCCACCAGGCTTAGCACCAGCACCACAGCCTTGCTGAGTAGCTGGGTATTACCCGTTTGAGCCGTGCCGGCCGTTTGAAAGTGCAGAGCCGTGCGGCGGCGCAGCTCGGCGTAGAACGTGCGCGGAGGAGCGAATTTGGGAAGCGACATAAAGAGAAAAACCACCTGTTGGCTTGCCGCGCCAAAAAGGCGTCGGGGCCGTGCCGCATCTTACCCTACGGCAACCACAGCTGGCTTCTGCACCTTGCACAAGCCACTTCGCATTTGTGAAATGCAGCTGCAAAGGACGAGCATCCGCGCAGCGAAACCAGTGTTTCTTGGCTCTCCTAACGTTTAAGCTCGACAAAAAAGTGTCGCAAAAGCAGAATAGCCCGAATTTGACACGTTTTTGACGGGTTTACCTACTTGCCTGCCGTTGTGGGATGAGTGCTTCCTACCCGCAACGGTTTTGGCTGGAGCCCCTACCCCACCCTGCAGCCGCATCGGCAGCTGCTCACGCAATGTTAAGGGGGCCGTCCTATCCCTGTGCTGAGGCGCAAGCTTAGCGCGGGCCGTAGTTTCGCGCCATGCAATTGCCCGTCGCCTTCTTCGCCGCCACTTTTCTACTTGCCTGCTCGGCGCCTTCTACCGAAACCTCTACGGCGGCCACCGCCACCGTTCCAGCCCCGACCCAGGCAGCCGGCGCCTTCCCCGAAACCTTCGAGGCGGGGAGCAAAGGGGCTTACAGCGACGGTGATGAAGCGCTCGGCACCGGCGCCTGGCACTTCACCGATGCCCTTATTGGCAGCTCGGACCAGGACCATAAGGATGGCCAGCGCGCGGCCCGCCTGCGTGGCAGCCACGCCCGCCTAACGATGCTGTTTGACGCGCCGGCCGGGGTGCGGCAAATCCAAATTAGCGCGGCGGCCTACGGCGACGACGCGCCCAGCACCTGGGAGTTGTGGCTGAGCCGCGACGGTGGCCGCAACTTCCAGCGCAACGGCCAGCCCCTGACGGCCAGTGGCCCGCGCTTGCGGGTGAGCACGTTCGCCGGGGTTTCGAATGGCCCGCTGCGCCTTGAAATTCGCAAAACCAGTGGCGAGAAAACCCGGCTCAACGTAGATGATATTACGCTCATTACCAGCAGTGGCGCCGCGGTAAAGGCCGCGGTTTCTGCCCCGAGCCCTACCCCCTCGCCGGCCTCACCACGCACCACGCCTACCCCCCTGCCGCCGCGCAGCGTTGCGCAGCTGGCCGACAACGACAACCTGCTATTGGGCAACCCCAGCGGCGCTATTTCGGACCCCAGCAGCGCGACCAACTACCTGCTCCTTCATCCGCAGTACGCCACGGGCTACAATGCCCAGCGTGGGATTCCGATTTGGACGAGCTGGCACGTGGGCCGCACCGACCTCACCAAGGCCGCGCCGCGGCAAGATGATTTTCGGGCCGACCCGGCCCTCCCTCGCCAATTTTACCCAGTGGCACCGCCGAGCTATTCGGGCTCGGGCTTCGACAAAGGCCACAACTGCCCCAGCGGCGACCGCACGGCATCGCTCGACGATAACTCGGCCACTTTCTTGATGAGCAATATGGTGCCCCAGGCGCCGCAAAACAACCAGCAAACCTGGGCGCACCTCGAAGAATACACCCGCGCCCAGGTTGAGCGCGGCCAGGAAGCCTACGTGGTCATGGGCAGCTACGGCCGCGGCGGCACCGGCAAAAACGGCCCCGCCCAAACCATCGACCAGGGCCGCGTAACGGTGCCCGCCCACATCTGGAAAGTTATTGTGTTCTTGCCCGAGGGCACCAACGACCTTCAGCGCATTGCCGCCGGCCAAGGCCGCGTGGTGGCCATCGACACGCCCAACGACAACAGCATCAGCCCCGAGTGGAACCAGTACCTGACCTCGGTGGATAAAATAGAAGCCGCCTCAGGCCTCGATATTCTCAGCGCCCTACCCCCCGCCACGCAGGCCCAGCTGCAAAGCGGCGTCGATAGCGGCCGGGCGCGCTAGCCCTTACCCGCGGCCAGCTGCCCAGCCAAAAAGCGGCCCACGGCCTGCACGTTGGCCGCGGTGGTAGCCTCGTCGTCCGAAAATACCATCATCGAGCCCATGTGGTCGCCTTTGATAGGAAGCACCTCGCGGCGCTGCCGGCGGCGAGCAGCC
Organism: Hymenobacter ginkgonis; assembly: GCF_009755225.1. Taxonomy (GTDB): domain Bacteria; phylum Bacteroidota; class Bacteroidia; order Cytophagales; family Hymenobacteraceae; genus Hymenobacter; species Hymenobacter ginkgonis. The sequence goes on along the minus strand of NZ_WQKZ01000001.1, from coordinate 924,630 downwards.
CGCGCCACGGCCATCGAGTCGGCTAGGGTCGTGACTTTATCTTCCGTACCGGCGATGAACAGCCAAGGGCATTGTACCTGGGGCGCTACCTGGCTGTAGGTCGCGGCGTCGGCGGGCAAGAGCACTGGGCGCTCGGGCCGCGTGCGCTGGTAGTAGGCCACTACCTTTTGAGGGCTAGCCACGTAGCCCACGGTTAGCAGGAAATCGCACTGGGTGGTAGCCGCCGCCTCCGAGCCCGCAATGGTGCCCATAGAAAAGCCCAGCACGCCCACCCGCTGCCGAGGGGCGCGCCGCCGGGCCTCCGCCAGCGCCGTGCGCAGGTCGGTCGTAAACTCGGGGTAATATAGGTAATCTTGGTTGATGGCAAAGGCGTCGCTGTGCCCAAAGCCGCGGTAGTCGAATAGCAGCACCTGGTAGCCGGCCGCCGCCAGCGCCGCCGCCGGGTAAATAAGGGAGGCCATGTTTCCCGAGTCGCCCCCGGCCATTACTATCGTGGTGTGCTGAGTTGGCGCGGTAGCTGCCGGCGCTATTAACCAGGCTGCTAGGTGCACGTGGTCGGGGGTGGTAAGGGTCAGGTCCTGGTATTTTAGCCCCAGGGTGTCGGGCTTGGCCCACCACTTGGCCACGGGTTTGAGGGCCCAGGCTGAAGCAGTTTGCAACAGTAAAAGCAGCAAGAGCACACCGAATCGCACCATAAGTAGAGGGGGGTTAAAAGCGTAAAGCCAGGACCTTATGCCCTGGCTTTACTATAGACCGTCCTCTTCGTATTCCGTTGCACTAGCTTTGCCGCTGGCCGGCCCTACCCCCTGTATTGCGGATAATCTAGATAGTTGGCTAGCGCAAGCTTTTACTTGCCAAAGCGCGTCCCAAAAAAATCGCCTTTGTTCCAAGTAGGCCGCCCTACCCCCTGCGCCACCTGGTAGCCGATGAGGAAGTTGAGCCGGGCGTATTGTGCACCCGCTGCCCAGTCGAAGGTGCCGCCCACAAAATTATCCTGCTGCTTGTGGTAGGTAACGGCGCGCCACTGCTGCACCGTTTCGCTGAGGTTGTTTTTGCCATCGGCAGTTTTGTTGCCATACTTGATGTGCAACGCCGGCACGCCCTGCACCACGAAGCTGTACTGGTCGCTGCGAATAAAGCGATTCTGGGTCGGTTCGGGGTCGGGCTCGATGCTCAGCTTGAGGTAATCAGCGGCCAGCTTTACTTCATTGAGCAAAGAAGAATGGTCGGCCCCGAGCGGTACCACGGCCAGTAGCGGCGCGATAATCGTGGGCATGTCGGTGTTGATGTCGGCCACGAGTGCCGCCTTGGGCACCGTCGGAAATTTGGCGAAATACGCCGAGCCCAGCAGGCCCATTTCCTCCCCCGTGACCAGCACAAACAGCACCGAGCGCTTGGGCTTCTGTTGAAGGCCAGCGTAGAGCTTGCTGATTTCGAGCACGCTGGCCACGCCCGTAGCATTGTCGTGCGCCCCGTTGAAAATCGAATCGCCGTTGATAGCCGGCCCTACCCCCAGGTGGTCGAGGTGGGCGCTGTGCACCACGTATTCGGCCCGCAGTTTGGGGTCCGAGCCCGTTATTTTACCCACCACGTTGTAGCTATCCACGTCTTGGTAGCGGCTACGGTAGCGGGCGCTAAAGCGGCCCACCAGCGGCTGCGACGCCGCCCTACCCCCGCGCAATGCGCGAAGGGCCTGCGCGGTGTCGCTACCCGCCCCGGCAAAAAGCTGCTGCAACGTGGCCGCACTGATGGGCGCCACCAGCTGCGCCGAACCCGGCGCGTAGCTGCGCGACACGCCTACCTGGCCATCGGGCCCGAGGGCGCTCACTACCCCCTTCGGAAACTCCAACAGGTGCGCATCGGCGTGGGCCGCGGCCAGCAGCACGCCTACCGCACCGTGGCGTGCAGCGGTTTCGAGCACCGTGCGCAGGTCGGTAAAGTACTGCCGCTCGTTATCCGCAAACTGGCGCGGTACTTGGCGGGTTATTACCACCACTTTGCCCCGCGCATCGAGCCCGGCGTAGTCGTCGTACTTGAGTTCGGGGGCCGAAATGCCGTAGCCGGCAAATACCAGCGAGGCATTGGCTACGGCTACTTCCGCCTGGCCAGGGTTGGGGTACACCGTGATGGCCGAGCCATAAGCCAGCGGCTGGGCTGGTCCCGTGGCCGGCTGGTAGCTGGCCACGGGGCCCGGCTCTACGAAGGCGCGGCGCAGCCGCACTTTTTGGGTATAAGTGCCCTGGTCCCCGGCCGGGGCCACCCCATTCTTTTTGAATTGGCTCGTCACATAGTCAACCGCTAGCTGGTAGCCGGGCGTGCCGGGCAGGCGACCCCGCAGGCGGTCGTCGGCCAGGTAGCGCACGTGGGCTTCGAGGTCGGCGGGACGCACGGTGGCTAGCGCCGCGGCCACGGGCGGGGGTAGGGCCAGGGTTTGGGCAGTGGCCGCGTGGGTAGCCAACAGGCTGGTGGCCACCACTAGTCTAGTTAACAATTTCATCTTTCGTAGTTTACTCCTGTTTATAAGGGGGGGGCAGGACACACAACTCACTCTCGCCCGTCGCTGAACAAGTGCTAATAACCTTGTTCAACGACGGACGGGGGCAAGCCCCGCGCCTTACTTCGTTATTAGGTTTCGCTCAGCACTGCTTTGAAGCCGGCCAGTTTGCCGGCCGCATCGCGGCCCAGCGCATAGACGTGCACCTGCGGCGCGCTACCGATACGGTACACCTGGGCGCCATCCAGCTCCTGCTTCATGTAGAGTTGCAAAGCCTTGTAGCGGTTAGCCAGTTTCGGGTCGCCGAGCACCCCATTATCGGCGGTATAGTCGCGCAAGAAAAGCGTTAGCTCCACTTTTTCTACTTTGGCTTGGGCTGGCTCGCCAAGTAGTTGCAGCAGGGCAGCATCGGGGAGGTCGCCGACCGGCGCGGCATAGCTCACGGCTTCCAGCGGCTCCTCCGCATCGCTCACCAAATTCAGGCCCTGCGTTAGCTTTTGCAGTTGGGCCAGGGTAGCATCGGCGACCGCGGGCGCGGCGGCCGCTACCATCTTGGCCGCTGGGGCAGCCGGGGCGGCGGGCAGGCCGCTACCTCCCGGCACCTGGGCGGCAATGGCCGTGGCTAGCTCCTGCATGCGTTCGGCGGGCACGGTAATTTTGGGGTTAGCAAAATTCATATCCGCCACCTTATTCATCGGGATGAGGTGGATGTGCGCGTGCGGCACTTCCAGCCCAATCACGGCTACGCCAATGCGGCGGCACGGCACCACGGCCTGCACGGCCTTGGCCACGCGCTGCGCAAACACGTGCAGCGCGGCCAGGGCTTGCGGCGTTAGGTCGAATATGTAGTCAATTTCCTTTTTCGGAATCACCAAGGCGTGGCCTTCCACTAGCGGCGTGATGTCGAGAAAGGCCAGGTGGTCAGCATCTTCGGCCACCTTATAGGCGGGCAGCTCGCCCGAAACGATGCGGGAAAATATAGAAGGCATTGGGGTAGCTATTAGCGGGTGGCTGCTAACGGGTAGCTTCGAGCCAGTGAATGATGCTGCGAATAACGACAAAAGGCCACTGACTTTCGCCAGTGGCCTTTTCCTTCAAGAAAGCTAGTAGCGAAGAAAAGCTACCGGCTGATTTCCAGAATCTCGAATTGGAGCTTGCCCGCGGGCACAATGATTTCGGCGGTGTCGCCGGCCGACTTGCCCAGCAAGCCTTTGCCAATGGGCGACTTTACCGAGATTTTGCCGGCGGCCAGGTTGGCTTCTTCTTCGGCCACCAGCAGGTAGTCGAGCACCATATTGTTTTTCAAGTTTTTCAGCTTCACCTTGCTCATAATGAGCACTTTGGTGAAGTCCATATTCGTTTCGTCGATGAGGCGGGCGTTGCCCAGTACTTCCTCGAGTTTCGCTATTTTGAGTTCGAGCAGGCCTTGGGCATCCTTGGCGGCATCGTACTCGGCGTTTTCGCTCAGGTCGCCTTTGTCGCGGGCCTCGCGCAGGTCTTCGGCCGCCTTCGCCCGACCCCGGACTTTGAGTTCCTGGAGTTCGTCTTTCAGCTTTTGCAGGCCCTCGGCGGTGTAATAATTGATGGTAGCCATAAAGTTCAGGACTGAGTTTTCGCGTAGCAGGTGGGTCAGGTAAAAAATAAAGAGAACGGCTGGCACACTGGCCAGCCGTTCTCCCCATTGGTTTAGCAAAGATACGCTAAATAATGCTGAATGATAAATAGTCCAGCATTAATGGCGGCCAGCAGAAGCCTGCTGACCGTTACGCACTGACTAGTAATCCCAAGGCTGCAATCTTAGCTACGAGCACCTCGTTGATGCGCTGGTAGCTCTGGTGCGTCCAGCCGCCGATGTGGGGCGAGAGCAGCACGTGAGGCGCCGTGCGCAGGTAGTTGTAGCTGGCCTGCTGGGCGGGGGTAAGGGTGGCGAGTTTTTCGTTTTCGAGTACATCGAGCGCTGCGCCGCGCACCTGCCCGCTTTGCAGCCGCGCCACCAGCGCCGCCTGTTCCACCACTTCACCGCGGGCCGTATTCACCAGCCAAATACGGTGCGCAAATGCCGCCAGAAACTCCTCGTTCACAAACTGGTGGTTGCTGGCCGAGTACGGAATGTGAAGGCTCAGCACCTCGGCGCGGGCTTGCAGCTCGGCCAGCGGCACCAGCTCGGCATTGCCGTCGGTGGCCACGGCCGGGTCGTGGTCGTGGGCCAGCACCATGCAGCCAAAGCCGCGCAGGCGCTGGGCAAATGCCCTACCCATGTGCCCGTAGCCGAGCAGGCCCACGGTTTTGGTGCCCAGTTCCTCGCCGCGGTTAGCTTCGCGGTGCCACTCGCCGCGGCGCACTTCTGCATCGGCCCGCACGGTGTGGCGCAGCAAGGCCAGCAGCTGGCCAGTGGCAAACTCGCCCACCGCGTCGCGGTTGCCTTCGGGCGCATTCACCAGCACTACGCCGGCCGCAGCCAGCGCTTCTTCGTCAATGTTATCGACGCCGGCACCGGCCCGGGCTACGTAGCGCAGCTGTGGGCCGTGGGCCAGCAGCGCGGCCGTGATGCGCATTTTGCTACGCACCATCAGGCCTATGTAGGGGCGGGCAGCGAGCGCAGCCGGCACATCGGCGGCCAGTAGCTTGGGCTGGTAGTCGCCCTCGACACCAATGCTGCGCAGCATCGGCAAGAGCGAGGGGTGCATATCGTCAATTATCAGGCAGAGGGACATGAAGTTACAGAACAGGCATAAGCTGAAGCGCAGAATCGCCAGTTACTTGGTAGAGTTGCAGCCGGAAGGCTTTTTCAGCTAAAGGACCAATACGGGTCTTGCGGGCTGCCTCGTCGGTAGTTGAGGCTAATGAAAACAAATAATAATGTGGATAATGGCAAACAGCTAAGTACTTGCCAACGGTGCCAATCGAACTAACCTCACCTAGCAATGGCTCCGTCACAACTGCTTGCGAATCAGAAAAGTAGAGAGAAGCATCGCCTTCGGTTGTGGTTAGTATATAGTAGTTATCACCTAAACGAATAGTGCTATCTTCATCACCCCAAAAGCAACTACTTAAACTGCCCATTAGGCCTACAGTCAGCAACACACGGCAGCCTGCCTTACGTTTGCTCATGCCTGGGCTACCAGGTTGGTTAGCAGCACAAAATCTGCTACCCCCAGCTGCTCAGCACGCTTGTCGAAAATGTCGGCGGCCATCGTTTCCGTAGACATGCCGAGCGGCTTCAAGGCGTTGCGCAGCGTTTTGCGGCGCGTCGAAAACGCCTGCTTCACCACGCGGAAAAACAGCTTCTCGTCGCAGTCTAGCTTTTCGACTTTGTTGCGCGTAAGCCGCACCACGGCCGACTCTACTTTGGGCGGCGGCACAAACACGTGCGGCGGCACCGTAAACAGGTATTCGATGTCGTAGTAGGCTTGCAAAAGCACGCTCAGAATACCGTAGGTTTTCGAGCCAGGCGGCTCGGCCAGGCGCTCGGCCACTTCTTTTTGCAACATCCCTACCACCTCGCGCACCTGCTGGCGGCTGGCCAGCACCTGAAAGAATATCTGGGTGCTGATGTTGTAGGGGAAGTTGCCGATAATGGCCAGCGGCGCGCCCGGAAACATCGTTTCCAGGTCTTGGCGCAGGAAATCGGTGGCGTAGATGCGCGGCGCCAGCGCCGGATAGTGCGCAGTGAGGTAAGCTACCGACTCGGTATCAATCTCGACGACGCTGGTTTGATAAGCCGGGTTTTCGAGCAAATACTGCGTGAGCACGCCCATGCCAGGGCCAATTTCGAGCACTTCCCCTACCCCCTCGGGCAGGCGCAAGCTCTCCACAATGCGGCGGGCAATATTGGGGTCGGCCAGGAAATGTTGGCCAAGGTGTTTTTTGGGGCGAACGGTGTATTGGGCCACGGAGACAGGGGGCTGCGGCGGCGGGCGCGGTGGCCAAGGGTCCGGCCCCTACCCCTGCTCCGGCCAACCGCCAAGTTGGCTACCTCCGGCCAAATGGCGGAAGGCAGCCCAAATATCGGCACTCCGGCGGTATTGAGGCGCTATCAGCCTGCCGGGCAGCTTCAGCGACTTGCAAAATCGGCCTTATACTCAGTAGCTTGCAGCGCTACGAGAGGCAGTTGCCCCTTGCTTTCTTACCCCTGCGCCATGCCCGAAGCTTCGCCAAATCTGCCCGAGTTGGTAGCCGCCGCCCAGCCGCCGGTTGGTGCGGCTCCCGAGGCGCTCATCAGGCTTTACCCCCGCCGCTACGCCCAGCAGCAACGAGCAAAAGCGCTGAGCCACTTGGTGCCGGCGCTAGTGCTCCTGACGGGGGGCATGGCCGTACTGGGGGGTAGGGAGCCGTTGACCCCCCTGCTGGGCCTGGAGTTTGGGGTGGGCGCCAGCTACTTGCTGCTGATGGCCCGCGAGCTGCGCCACCTGCGCCATGCCCACCCACACCACGAGCAGGTAGCGTGGCTAGAGCTGGCCGCGGCCGGTATTCTGGGCCTGGAGGGCTACCACATCTGGCATCGCCACCACGCAGCCGAACTGGCGGGAGCGGCGCACCGGCTGCATGTGCTGCCGTGGCTATATGCTGGGCTAGCAGTGGTTTATGTGAGCCTGGCCTTTGGGCTGGCGCGCTTAGGTGCGCGGCGCTACCTGCACCTGCACCCCGGCGGCTTCGGGATGCGTACCCGCCTGCTGGGGCCGGCGCAGGCCGTGCAGTGGCCCGACCTGGCCAGCGTGGAGGCTACCAGCCCCACTGCGGTGCAGCTACACTTTGCCAACGGTCGGCAGCAGGCCCTTGCCTTTGGCCACCTCCACGATGGAGCGAGCCATTGTGCTCAGTTATTGGCCCATACCCAGCAGCATCTTCCGCCGCCGGCTTAAGTTTTAGGACCGGCATACCGGCCCTAAAACTGCCCTAGTCCATCAATACGCCTATGTAATAGTTGAAAGTATCGACTTCCACATTGTCTTTGGTGGCGCCGGGCAGGTCGAGCGGTTGCCACTTGGTGCTGGGCGTCAGCAGCTTATAGTCGCCACCCTTCAGGCGTAGGCGCACGGGCAGGTCGAAGCCCGCTACGTCGGCCACCCAGCGGCCCAGCAGCTGGCCGTTTTCGACCCGCATTTCGAGGGTGGGTAGGGCGGCGTGCTGTTGGTACTGGGCAAATACGCGGGTGAAATCGTGGCCGGCCTCGCGGTTGATGTACTCGATAACTTGCTGGCCCGTGACAGTTTGGTGATAAAAAGTGCGCGAGAGGCCCCGCAAAATTTGCCGCCACTTGGCATCGTCGTTGAGGGCGGTGCGCACCATGTTGAGCAGGTTGCTGCCCTTGTCATACATGTCGCCCGAGCCCTCTTTATTCACGCCGTAGGGCCCAATAATGGGGGCGTCGTTCGAGATGTTGCGGCGCTGGCCGTGCAGGTACTCTTGCCCCGCCTGCTTGCCAAACTGCGTTTCGATAAACAGCGCCTCCGAGTACGTAGTAAAACTTTCGTGCACCCACATATCAGCAATGTCTTTGCTGGTGATGTTGTTGCCAAACCACTCGTGGCCACTCTCGTGGATGATGATAAAGTCGAACTTATCGCCCCAGCCAGTGGCCGAGCGGTCGCGGCCCGAGTAGCCATTCAAGTATTTGTTGCCATAGGCTACGGCGCTCTGGTGCTCCATGCCCAGGTGGGGCGCCTCAATCAGTTTGTAGCCATCCTTATAAAAAGGATACGGCCCAAACCACGCTTCCATGCTCTTGAGCATGGGCTTTACGTTGGCGCCAAACTGCTTTTTGGCCTTGTCCAGGTTTTCGGGCAGCACCCAATAGTCGAGGGTCAGTGGGCCCGCCTCGCCTTGGTACACATCGCTGAAGTGCGTGAAATTGCCCACGTTCAGGGCCACGTCGTAGTTGTTGATGGGGTTGGCCACGGCCCAGTCGTAGCGGGTGTAGCCACCGGGTAGCTTCGCCGTGCCGCGCAGGCGGCCGTTCGACACATCCTGCAAGCCCTTGGGCACGGCAATACTGATGAGCATGCTGTCTACCTCGTCGGCCTGCTGGTCTTTGGTGGGCCACCAAATGCTGGCCCCTACCCCCTGGCAGGCAGTAGCCACCCAAGGCTGGCCCTTGGCATCTTGCGCGAAAACGAAGCCACCGTCCCAGGGCGCCTTTTTGGCGATGGTCGGCTGGCCCGAATACTCCACCGTAAACTCGTCCTGGCTGCCTTGTTTGAGAGGGGTAGGAAAGGTCATAAATACCGCGTTGGCCTCGCGGGTGAAGGGCACGGGCCGGCCGTGGTAGAGCACCTTGCCCACCTCCAGGTTGGCAAACAGGTCAAATTGCAGCCGCGTAAAATCGCGGGTGGCCACAAAGCGAAACAAATTGGAACCGCTGATAAACTTGCGCGCCGGGTCAAGCTTCACGTCGAGGTGATAATACTTGATGTCGTAGCAGGTGCGGGCAGGCGGCTGCCCACCGCGCAGTGAGTCGGCACGGGTGAAGGCAGTTTTGGGCTGTAATAGCTGCGCCGAAGCCAGCAGCGACGAACACAGCAGGGGCAGCACGAGCTGCAGCGATTTTCGAACAAGCATAAAATACGAGTAAAACGAAACCGGAGGTCGGCGCAGCCAGTGGCACTCCGTTTCTGGTAGCTAGCGTTAGCTCCCGGGCGGGAACGGAGTGCCACTCCGTTCTACAACCTGCGCTGCTACCTTCACGCCAAAGTTACGCTTCTATACCCTGCCTTATGTCGCTCACGCTCGCCCACGCCGCCACCGCGCCGGCCCACACTACCCAGGTATTTCTGCTGCCCCTCGGCACTACCGCCCTACCCCCCTCCGCCGCCGGCGACCTCCCCACCGAAGCCCGTGGCTACGTCGAAAGTGCCCTGGCCGACGAACAGAAATTCGTCACCCTCAACCACTTTTCGCACCAGCACTATTTTGTGGTGCTCGAAAAAAAGCCTACCCCCGCCCTACAGCTCGAGGCCCTGCGCAAAGCTGGCCACCAACTGCAAGGCTTGCTGAAAAAAGAAAAAACCGCCGAGGTTTTTATTCAAAATCTTAGCGAAAACACCGACGCCGCGCTCGCATTGGCCGAGGGCTTGTTCCTCTCAGCCTACGAGTTTGCCGGCTATAAGACGGATGAGAAGTCGCGCCAAGGAGCCCCGCTTACCCGCATCACGCTGGTTGGCGCTGCCGCCACCGAAGTCCAGGTTACCGAGCTGCAACACCTGCTCGAAGGCGTACTTTTCGCCCGCGACCTCGTCAATGCGCCCCTCAATAAGCTTAATGCTCAGCAGTTTGCTGACCGCCTGGCCGAAGCCGGTGATGCCGCCGGCTACACCACCGATATTCTCGACATGGCCAAAATCGAGAGCCTGCGCATGGGCGGCCTGCTTGCCGTGAACCTTGGCTCGCCCGAGCCGCCTACCTTCAGCATTTTGGAGTGGAAGCCCGCGGGCGCCCAAAATGAGAAACCCTACGTGCTGGTGGGCAAGGGCGTGGTGTACGACACGGGCGGCCTCAGCCTTAAGCCCACGCCCGGCAGCATGGACATGATGAAGTGCGACATGGCCGGCGGGGCCGCCGTGGGTGGCGTGCTCTACGCGCTGGCCAAGAACAACGTGCCACTGCACGTCATCGGCCTGGTGCCCGCCACCGACAACCGGCCCGGCGGCCTGGCTTACGTGCCCGGCGACGTGCTCACGATGCACTCGGGCCTCACGGTCGAAGTTAAAAACACCGACGCCGAAGGCCGCCTGCTGCTCGCCGATGCGCTCAGTTTTGCCAGAAAATACCACCCCGAGCTGGTTATTGACTTGGCTACCCTCACTGGGGCCGCCGTGCGCGCCGTAGGCACCGAAGCTGCCGCCGTGATGGGCACCGCCGATGCCGATGCCACGGCGCAGCTGCTCGCCGCCGCCCACCGTGTGCACGAGCGCTTAGTCGAGTTTCCGCTCTGGGACGACTACGCCGACCATATGAAGTCTGATATTGCGGACCTCTCTAACCTGGGCAAGGCCGAAGCCGGTCACATTTCGGCGGCTAAGTTTTTGGAGCGTTTTATTGAGGGCACGCCTTGGTTTCACCTCGACATTGCCGGCCCTGCCTACCTCACGGCGCCCGATTCGTACCGCGGCAAGGGCGGCACGGGCACCGGCGTGCGCTTGTTGTACGAGTTCTTAACTAAGCAGTTGGCTTAAATTCCCACTACGTCTGTCCTGCTGAGCTTGCCGAAACCTCGCTACCACTTCTTTCAACGAGGCGACAGCGAGGCCTCGGCAAGCTCCACAGGCTAGTTCTGCCACAGCCTACTTTATGTCCAAGACCCTTCCCCGCCTCGGTTTTTCCGTGGGCGACCTCGCCGGCATCGGCCCCGAAGTTATTTATAAAACGCTGCGCGACGAGCGCCTACTTCAGCAGTGCACGCCGGTGGTGTACGGCACGGCCACGTCGCTTTTCGACGATTTCCCAGTCGAGCCACATACCGAACCGCTCACTTTCCGCCAGCTGCGCGACGCAGCCGACATTGCGCCCGGCCGCCTCAACGCCGTCACGTGCTGGGACGATGATTTTGTGCTCACCCCCGGTCAGCCCTCGCCGGCCAGTGGCCAGGCCGCCCGCGAAAGCCTGCTTGCCGCCAGCCGCGACCTCAAAGCGGGCTTGCTCGATGCCATCGTTACGGCGCCCATCAGCAAGGAAAACACGCAAGCTGACGACTTTCGCTACCCCGGCCACACCGAATTCCTGACCAGCTATTTCGGCGCCGGCGACAGCCTCATGTTTTTGGTAGATGAGAGCCAAAGCTTGCGCGTGGCTACTGCCACTGGCCACATCGCCCTTAAAGATGTCTCGACTCGCCTCAACGCTGACTTGCTACGCACCAAAATTCGCCTGCTGCTCAAGTCACTGCAACATGACTTTGGCATTCTCAAGCCCAAAGTAGCCGTGCTCGGCCTCAACCCCCACGCCGGCGAAAACGGCCTCATTGGCCGCGAAGAAGCCGATGTCATCGCGCCGGTTATCCGGCAGTTTGAGCACGATGGCCACCTCGTATTTGGCCCCTACCCCGCCGATGGCTACTTCGGCACTGGGCAGTTTCGGCAGTTCGACGCTACCCTCTCCATTTACCACGACCAAGGCCTGATTCCGTTCAAGCTGATGGCATTTGAGCAGGGAGTCAATTTCACGGCGGGCCTGCCGGTAGTCCGTACCTCTCCCGACCACGGCACAGCCTACGGCTTGGCTGGCAAGTTTGCTGCCGATGCTTCCTCGTTTCGGTCGGCCGTGTACCTAGCTTGCGATGTGGTACGCGCCCGGCAGGCTGCCGCCATCGTGCGAGTGTAGGGGGGTAGGCGCCGCCGGCCCGCTTCCAAAAAGGACTTGCTGCTGGCCCACTAGCTTCTGGCAGGCTTGATAAAGCCAATTAAAACTCTTACCTTTGCACCCCGTTATTCGGCTTACTGTGAAAAAGGACTCGCAATTTGATTTGCCTATCGCCAGGCTTTCGCTTAAGACGCACCAGTTTGCGTTTGAGCTCGGCCGTGCTTTTTTCGAGGAGTTCGACCCTAAAGGGGAGTTCATCGCCGATGGCAACCTGCACGCCGACGTGACGCTCACCAAAACGGAGCGCGTTATCACCATCGACTCGCACATCACGGGCACCGTACGCCTCACCTGCGACCGGAGCCTCGATGAATTTGACCACCCGGTTGACGTTGACAACCAGCTACTTGTGCGCTACGGCGACGAGCCCAAGGAGCTCGACGACGACGTGCTGCAAGTAACGCCCGACACGCTGGCGCTTAACATTGCCCAGCACCTGTACGATTATATTGGCTTGGCTTTGCCCATGAAAAAGCTGCATCCACGCTTCCAAAACGAAGCCGATGACGACCCCGATGCCGAAACCAAACTCATCTTCTCAACCCGCCCTAAAAGCGACAATCCAGATGATGACGAGCCAGCCGACCCGCGTTGGGCGGCCCTCAAAAACCTGAATTAGGACCCTGGCTCTAATTCAACATTCCTAATTCAACACCCAATTTTCTTTTAAGAACATGGCCCATCCTAAGCGCCGGACCTCCTCCGCCACCCGCGACAAACGCCGTAGCCACCACAAACTTACCCCTAAGGCGGTGACTATCTGCCCGAACACGGGTGAATTGCACCTGCGCCACAAAGCCTACGTGGTAGACGGTGACCTGTACCACAATGGCCAGCTGGCTATCAAAAATTACACCTCGGTAGCTGCTCCCGCCGCCGCTGGCGACACGGGCTCGGACGAAGAATAGCCGAAAGCGTTGTTATTTCGCGGTACCATCGGGCCGGACTGCTCTTTTGAGATTGGCAGTTCGGCCCGGTTTGGTTTCGCGCCTTTGCGCTCTATGGCTGACCTTCTACTATTCCCGCGTTCATGAAAATTGCCCTCGACGCTATGGGTGGCGACTTCGCCCCCCAAGCTGCCGTGGCCGGTGCCGTGCTGGCTGCCCAGCGCCTAGCCGGCAAAGCCCAGGTGGTACTTATTGGCTCCGAAGCCGAAGTGCGGCCCCTTTTACAACAACACGGCCCCAGCGCGGCAGCACTGGAGGTGGTGCACGCCTCCCAGGTTATCGACATGGGCGAGCACCCTACCAAAGCGTTTCAGCAAAAGCAAGACAGCAGCATTGCCGTGGGCTACCGCTTGCTGCACAGCGGCGAGGTCGATGCGTTTTGCTCGGCGGGCAACACGGGGGCGATGCTCGTGGGCGCCATGTTTACGGTGAAAGCGGTGCCGGGCGTATTGCGCCCGGCCATCGCCAACTTTGTGCCTAAGCTGGCCGGTGGCTACGGCATTCTGGTAGATGTGGGCGCCAATGCCGACTGCAAGCCCGAAATGCTGGAGCAATTTGGCGAGCTCGGCTCGCTCTACGCGCAGTATGTGCTGGGTATTGCCCACCCCAAAGTGGGGCTCATGAGCTTAGGTGAGGAAGAAGGCAAAGGCACGGTTATCACGCAGGCCGCGCACCAGCTATTTAAGGTAAACCCGCACGTGCATTTTATTGGTAATATTGAGGGGCGCGATTTGTTTAACGACAAGGCCGACGTTATCGTGTGCGACGGTTACGTGGGCAACGTGATGCTCAAAATGGCTGAGTCGATGTACGATATCATGGTAACGCGCAACCTTAACGACGATTTTTTTGAGAAAGTAAACTACCAAACCATTGGCGGTTCGCCCATTTTGGGTATCAACGACAATGCCATTATCGGCCACGGCGTTAGCACGCCGCTGGCTATCTGTAATATGCTGATGCAAGGCTACCAAATGGCGCAGTCGGGCATCGTAGACCACATCAAAGACTCTTTCAAATCCTAGCTCTCAGAGTCTGGCCGGTGGCCAGACTCTTTGCGTTCGGGCCGCCCATTGCGCTCATGAAGATTACCGCCGCCATCACCGGAGTCGGAGGCTACGTGCCCGACTACGTGCTCACTAACCAGGAGCTGGAGCAACTGGTCGATACTACCGACGAATGGATTACCTCGCGCACCGGCATTAAGGAGCGCCGTATTCTGAAGGGCAAAGACCAGGGTAGTTCCGTGATGGGCATCAAGGCGGTGCAGCAGTTGCTGGAAAAAACCAACACCCGGCCCGAGGAGGTAGACTTGCTTATTTGCGCCACCGTGACGCCCGATATGCTGTTTCCGGCCACAGCCAACATCATTTCTAACGGTGTAGGCATCAAAAATGCGTTCAGCTACGACATGAACGCCGCGTGTTCGGGCTTTTTGTATGCCTTAATCACGGGGGCTCAGTTTATTCAAAGCGGAACCTATAAGAAAGTAGTAGTAGTCGGGGCCGATAAAATGTCGGCTATCGTTGATTATTCTGACCGCGCCAACTGCATCCTGTTTGGCGACGGCTCGGGGGCCGTGATGCTGGAACCCAGCACCGAAGGCTACGGCATTCTCGACCAAGTGCTGTGCACCGATGGCAGCGGCGAGCAGTACCTCAACCAAAAAGCGGGGGGTAGCCGACGCCCGCCTACGGCCGAGACCGTGGCCAACAAAGAGCACTACATTTACCAGGAGGGCGCCACGGTATTTAAGTTTGCCGTGAAGAGCATGGCTGACGTAGCCGCCCAGGTAATGGCCCGCCAAGGGCTTGCCCACGACGACATTGCCTGGCTGGTACCTCACCAAGCCAACAAGCGCATCATCGACGCGACGGCCCACCGCATGGGGGTAGGGCCCGAAAAAGTGATGCTCAACATCCAGCGCTACGGCAACACCACCAACGGCACCATTCCGCTCTGCCTCTGGGACTACGAAAAGCAGCTGCACAAAGGCGACAACCTGATATTCGCGGCTTTCGGCGGCGGCTTCACTTGGGGCGCCATCCACGTAAAATGGGCGTACAACGCTTAGGGTAAGTATGAACGGAACTGCATGAATCGCCACGCTGGCAACTCCCCGTGCAGCCACTCCATTCATAATTCCTCACTCATAATTCCTAATTAAAAAAGAAATGGCAACCACCGCCGACTTCCGCAACGGTCTTGTGCTGATGTACAACAACGACCTGCACGTTATCACCGAATTTCAGCACGTAAAGCCCGGTAAGGGCCCCGCTTTTGTGCGCACCAAGATGCGTAATATCAAGACGGGCAAGGTGTTGGACAACACCTTTAATGCTGGGGTAAAAATTGAAACGGCCCGCGTAGAGCAGCGCCCGCACCAGTACCTGTTCAAAGACGACTACGGCTACACGTTCATGGATAATGACACCTTCGAGCAGATTGTCCTGCCCGAAGCAATGGTGCCCTTCGCCGACCTCATGAAGGAAGGCCAGCAGGTAACCATCCTTATGCACGCCGAAACCGAGCAGCCCCTCACCGCCGAACTACCCACCACCGTCGACCTCGTGGTGACCTATACCGAGCCCGGCCTGCGCGGCGACACCGCTACCAACACCCTGAAGCCTGCGACCGTCGAAACCGGAGCCCGCATTCAGGTGCCGTTGTTTATTGATACAGACACCAAAATTCGCATCAAAACTAGCGACTACTCCTACGTAGAGCGCGTTAAGTAAGTAGTATCGTGGGCTTTGCGAGTCCGCGCGTTGCCCGGTTTACCTACCCCCGGACTCGCCGAGTCCCTACTACTATTTCTCCGATGTCGAAAGAATCCCCTAAAAATCCGCCTAAAAAAGACGCTGCCATGAAAGCCAAAGAACTCCAGGAGCTGCTCGACTTCATCGCCAAGTCGGGACTCAACAAAGTCAATATCGAAACCGAGGAGTTCAAAATCTCGGTGCAGCGCGAGCCCAACACCAAGCAAATTGTGAGCATGGGGGCGGCCCCGGCCGCGGCAGCGCCCCAGCCAGTTGCGGCCGCCGCACCCGCTACACCAGCCCTACCCCCCATTGCGCCCCTGGCCCCGGCGGGCGAAGCTGCCGCCGCCAGTGCCAACTACACCCCCCTCAAGTCGCCGATGATTGGCACGTTCTACCGCAGCAGCGGCCCCGACGCGCCCGTGTTTGTGCAAGTCGGCGACACGGTGGAAAAAGGCCAGGTTATCTGTATCATCGAGGCCATGAAGCTCTTCAACGAGATTGAAGCTGAGCAGAGCGGGCGCATTGTGAAAGTGCTGGTAGAAAACGCTACTCCCGTCGAGTACGACCAGCCGTTATTTCTGATTGAGTAGTCTCTTTGGCATTATGGATTATGAGTTATGAAATATGAGTTGACCACGTGACAATTCATGCTTCATAACTCATAATTTTTAACTCATACCTCATAATTCCGAGAACCTGTGTTCAATAAAATTCTGATTGCCAACCGGGGCGAAATTGCCCTGCGCGTTATTCGTACTTGCCGCGAAATGGGCATCAAAACGGTAGCCGTATACTCGACCGCCGACAAGGAAAGCCTGCACGTGCGTTTCGCCGACGAAGCCGTGTGCATCGGGCCTCCCGCCAGCAGCCAGAGCTACCTCAATATCCCTACCCTCATTGCGGCGGCCGAGATTACCAATGCCGATGCTATTCATCCCGGCTACGGTTTTTTGAGCGAAAACGCGGAGTTCTCGCGTATTTGCCAGGAAAACGGCATCAAGTTTATCGGCGCCACGCCCGAGATGATAAACCAGATGGGCGACAAGGCGACTGCCAAAGCAACCATGATTAAGGCCGGTGTGCCGGTGGTGCCGGGTTCGGTAGGCTTGCTAGAGTCGGTGGAGCAGGGCAAGAAAATTGCCAACGAAATCAAATACCCCGTCATCCTCAAGGCCACGGCGGGCGGCGGCGGGCGCGGCATGCGCATCATCAACAACGACGATGATTTCCAGAAGGCCTGGGACGATGCACGCACAGAGTCTAAGGCGGCTTTCGGCAACGACGGCATGTACCTGGAAAAGTTTGTGGTCGAGCCGCGCCACATCGAGGTGCAGATTGTGGGCGACCAGTTTGGCCACGTGTGCCACCTCTCGGAGCGCGACTGCTCCATCCAGCGCCGCCACCAAAAGCTGGTGGAAGAAGCGCCCTCGCCGTTTATGACCGACGACTTGCGCGAGCGCATGGGCGCTGCCGCCATCGCCGGCGCGTCGGCTATCGGCTACGAGGGGGTAGGAACTATCGAGTTTCTGGTGGATGCCAACCGCGATTTCTATTTCATGGAAATGAATACCCGCATCCAGGTGGAGCACCCGGTAACCGAGGAAATCATTAACTATGACCTCATTAAGGAGCAAATTAAGGTAGCGGCGGGCATCCCGATTTCGGGTAAAAACTACTTCCCTAAGATGCACGCCATGGAGTGCCGCATCAATGCGGAAGACCCGCGCAACGGCTTCCGGCCCGCGCCGGGCCGCATTACCACGTTGCACATTCCGGGCGGCCACGGCGTGCGCGTGGATACCCACGTATATGCTGGCTACCAGATTCCGCCCAACTACGACTCGATGATTGCCAAACTCATCACCGTGGCCCAAACCCGCGAGGAGTGCATCGTGAAAATGAAACGCGCACTTAGCGAATTTGTGGTAGAGGGCGTGAAAACGACTATTCCCTTCCACTTGGCGCTCATGGACAGCGAGGATTTTCAGGCTGGCAATTTCACGACTAAATTCCTGGAGTCGTTCGACTTTTCGGCCGTGTAAGCTGCGGCAACCACCCTTTTTTGGTGCGTATGAAATATATTTTGGTAGTGCTAGCTGGCGTAAGCCTCGGGTTGCTCGGCAGCTGCTCGGCGCCTTGTAATGGGCACATTGAGAGCAAAGTGCTTTATTTCAAACAAGCGCCCCAAGGCCAATTGGTGTACGCCAACGTAGTGAATGATCCCAGCCTCGGCAGCCAGCAAACCCTAATGCGGGATGATAAGGAGTACGGTACGTTTCCGCACGTCATCATTATCAATGACCCGCAAATGAAGTTCAAAGGCCAGCGCACGGTTTGCTTTGATGAATTCACAAAGCAGCCCCTACCAGTGGATATTGATTTGCGCGAAAAAGACATTCCCCGAATCGCCATTACTAAGTAACAAAAAAGCCCAGCTGATACAGCCGGGCTTTTTTGTTATTAGGGGGGTAGGGCGGCTAGCGGCGGCCCATGCCGGGCATACCGCCTTTCATGCCGCCCATCATTTTGGCCATTTGGGCCATGCCGCCTTTGGTCTGGCTCATCTTGTTCATGGTGCGCATCATTTTGCGCATGTCCTCAAACTGCTTCATGAGGGCATTTACCTGCTGAATGTCGGTGCCCGACCCAGCCGCGAGGCGGCGGCGGCGCGAGCCGTTGATGAGGTCGGGCTGGGCGCGCTCCTGCTTGGTCATGCTTTTGATAATGCTTTCCACGGGCTTGAAGGCGTCGTCGTCGATTTCGACGTCCTTCATCATCTTCGACGCGCCCGGAATCATGCCCACCAAGTCCTTCAGGTTGCCCATCTTCTTGATTTGCTCGAGCTGGCCGAGGAAGTCGTTGAAGTCAAACTGGTTTTTGCGAATCTTGGCGTTGATGCGCTTGGCTTCATCCTCGTCGAACTGCTGCTGAGCACGCTCTACCAGCGAAATCACGTCGCCCATGCCCAAAATGCGCTGGGCCATGCGGTCGGGATAGAAGAGGTCAAGCGCCTCCATTTTCTCGCCCGTCGAGATGAACTTGATGGGCTTTTCGACCACCGCCCGAATTGAGAGCGCCGCGCCGCCGCGGCTGTCGCCGTCAAGTTTGGTGAGGACTACTCCATCAAAATTGAGGCGGTCGTTGAAGGTTTTGGCCGTATTTACGGCGTCCTGGCCGGTCATCGAGTCCACCACAAACAGCGTTTCGCTGGGGTTGATGGCGCGCTTCACCGCTTCGATTTCGCGCATCATTTGCTCATCCACGGCTAGGCGGCCGGCGGTGTCGATGATGACTACTTTCTTGTTGTTTTTCTTGGCGTAGGCAATGGCGTTTTGTGAAATCTCGACCGGATTTTTATTCTCCAGCTCCGAGTACACTTCTACGCCAATTTGCTCGCCGAGCACCTTAAGTTGCTCGATAGCGGCCGGGCGGTACACGTCGCAAGCCACCAGCAACACATTGCGGTTCTGCTTCTTGATAAAGCTGGCGAGCTTGCCGGCGAAGGTCGTTTTGCCCGAGCCTTGCAGGCCCGAGAGCAGCACCACAGCCGGGTCGCCTTTGATGACGATGTCCTGCTTTTCGCCGCCCATGAGCAGGGTGAGCTCATCGTAGACGATTTTGACCATGAGCTGGCCCGGCGACACGGCCGTGAGCACGTCGCGGCCCATGGCCTCGTCCTTAATCTTATCGGTTACTTCTTTGGCAACCTTATAGTTAACGTCGGCATCGACCAGCGCCCGGCGGATTTCCTTGATGGTAGCCGCGACGTTGATTTCGGAGATGCTGCCCTGGCCCTTGAGGGTCTTGATGGCCCGGTCGAGCTTAGTGGAGAGGTTATCAAACATAAAATCGCAGATGTTGCAGATTGGGTGGCGGCCGCGAATGCCGGCGGCCAGGGGGTTTCTTGGTAAACACCAACCGCCCCCTTTGAATTTCCCAAAGTTACAACCGGGGCGGTTGTGCCGTACCCGTAGCTTTGCTGGCGCAATTCTTTTTTCGTCGTGCCCCGTCCTACCCCCCTTCGCCTGCTCGTCATCACCTACTATTGGCCGCCTTCGGGTGGGGCTGGCGTGCAGCGCTGCCTGAAATGGGTAAAGTATTTGCCGGGCTTGGGTGTGGAAACAACCGTTCTCACTGTTGACCCCGACCAGGCGACCTACCCCGTGCGCGACGAAAGCCTGCTGCGCGAAGTGCCGGCCGAGGTGCGCGTTATCCGCACAGCCACGCTGGAGCCGTTTGGCTCGTACCAAAAACTGACGGGTAGGGCCGTGCCGCACGGCGGCTTTGCTAACGAGGGCAAGCCGGGTTTTACGCAGCAGGTCATGCGCTTTGTACGGGGCAACCTGTTTATCCCAGACCCACGCCGGGGCTGGAATGCCTACGCCCTGGCGGCGGTAGAAAAGCTGCTGGCGCAGGGCGAAAAATTTGACGCGGTGCTTACCTCCTCGCCCCCGCACTCCACCCAACTTATTGGCTTAGCGCTCAAGAAGAAACACGGCCTGGTTTGGCTGGCCGACTTGCGCGACCCTTGGACGGATATTTACTATACCAAGGACCTGCACCGCACGGCGGCCGCGGCCTGGCTCGATGCGCACTACGAGCAGCAGGTATTGCGCGCCGCCGATGCCGTACTCGTGACTTCGCCCGAAACGGAGCGCCTGTTTCGGCGCAAGCTGCCGGACTTAGCCAAGGGTAAAATCGTGGTGCTGCCTAATGGCTACGATGAGGCTGATTTCCAGGGACAATCGGCGCCGCCGGCCGACTGCCTGCGCATCACGCACACGGGTACCATCACGGCGCGCTACCGCATCGAGAACTTACTGCGGGCGGTGGCCGACTGCGCCGCCGCCTACCCCACTGTGCCGCTGCGGCTGCGCTTTGTGGGGCAGGTCGATGCGGGCATTCGCGAGCAGGTGGCAGCGGCCAGATTAGCTGAAGCTACCGAGTTTCTGCCCTTCGTGCCGCATGACGAATCAGTAGCTTATCTCTTGAAAAGTAGTGCATTGCTTATGGCGATTCCTGATGTGGCTTTGAACAAGGGGATTTTGCCGGGGAAGATTTTCGAGTACTTAGCTACCCGCAAGCCCGTGCTGTGCGTAGGCCCGGCCGACTCGGATGCCGACCATATTTTACGCGCTACCCACACGGGCCAGGCCCTACCCTACGATGACTATCCATTGATGCGCAGCACCTTAGAAAAACTAGTGCAGCAATGGCAGCAGCAGCCCAGCCTCGACCTGCCGGCCAACCCGGCGGTGGCGCGCTACTCGCGGCAGGCCCAGGCGGCGCGCCTAGCCGAATTGGTACGGGCCAGCCGCGCCCAGCCGGCCGGCTAAGCCGGCGGCCCTACTCCTCGCCAACGCGGCGGGGCGTATTTTTGTGGTTCTCAATTCAAGTAGTTTCATGGCTCTCGACCTCAACGGCAAGTCTTTGCTCATTACCGGCGGCACCGGCTCGTTTGGCAAACAGTTTGTGCGCACCATTTTTAAGCTGTACCCCGAGGTGCGGCGGCTGATTGTGTTTTCGCGCGACGAGCTGAAGCAGTACGAGATGAGCCAGGAATTTCCGCACAGCCAGTACCCGGCCATTCGGTTTTTCATCGGCGATGTGCGCGACGCCGAGCGCCTGCACCGCGCCTGCGAGGGCGTGGATATTATTGTGCACGCCGCGGCCCTCAAGCAAGTGCCCGCTGCCGAGTACAACCCGATGGAGTGCATCAAAACCAACATCTTCGGAGCCGAAAACGTGGTGAACGCCGCCCTCGACTGCGGCGTGAAGGATGTAGTGGCGCTGAGCACTGACAAGGCGGCCGCGCCTATCAACCTCTACGGGGCCACCAAGCTGTGCTCAGACAAGCTTTTTGTGGCCGCTAATAACATGAAGGGTAGCAGAGACTTGCGCCTCTCGGTAGTACGCTACGGCAACGTAATCGGCTCGCGCGGCTCGGTAGTGCCGTTCTTCATGCAGCAGCGGCACACGGGCGTGCTGCCCATCACGCACCCCGATATGACGCGCTTCAACATCTCGCTCGAAGAGGGGGTAGACTTGGTGCTCTACGCACTAGAACACTCGTGGGGCGGCGAGATTTTCGTGCCCAAAATCCCGTCTTACAAAATTACGGAAGTAGCCCGCGCCATTGGGCCCAATTGCGAGCAGCACATCGTGGGCATCCGGCCGGGCGAGAAGCTGCACGAGGAAATGATAACCCAAACCGACGCGCTGAGCACCGTGGAGCTCGACCGTTACTACGTCATCTTGCCCACCACTTCGCCGGGCTGGCGCGAGGAGGATTTTATTCGGCACTTTAAGGGGCGGCGCGTAGCCACCGATTTCCACTACGACTCGGCTAATAACGACCAGTGGCTGTCGGCTGAGCAGATTCGGGAGGAAATCCGGCTGCACGTCGATGCCTCCTTTGAGGTGTAAGTTTTCGGGTATCATTTGCCGTTTTTAATTTTTTGCCAGCTTGAAAACCCCGCCCCCCTACCCCCTGCCCTACGGCCGACAGCATATTACCGATGCCGACGTGGCCGCAGTGGTCGAAACGCTCCGCTCCGATTTTCTTACCCAGGGCCCGCGCGTTACGGAGTTTGAGGAGAAATTTGCCGCCTACGTGGGCGCTCGCCACGCCGTGGCCGTCAGCAACGGTACGGCCGCGCTGCACCTGTGCGCGCTGGCGCTGGGCGTGCAGCCGGGGCAGCGCGTTATTACGACGCCCATTACGTTTGCGGCCTCAGCCAACTGCGTGCGCTATTGCGGCGGCGAGGTGCACTTCGCCGACATCGACCCGGCTACGGGCTTGCTTGATTTGCAGCAGGTTAGAAAGCTGCTCGAAGCGCATCCCAAAGGCTATTTCACGGGGCTGATTCCCGTTGATTTTGCTGGCTTGGCGGTGGATATGGAAGCCGCGCGGGCCCTAGCCGACGAGTTTGGCCTCTGGATAATCGAGGATGCCTGCCACGCGCCGGGCGGCTTTTTTGTGGATAGCCAGGGCCAGCAGCGCTACTGCGGCAGCGGCCAGTTGGCCGAGCTAGCCATCTTCAGCTTCCACCCCGTCAAGCACATCGCCACCGGCGAGGGCGGCATGATAACCACCAACGACGCGCAACTGGCCCGCCACTTGCGCCGCCTGCGTACCCACGGCATCGAGCGCGATGCCACCGGCCTGCTGCGCCAGGATGAAGGCGGCTGGTACATGGAAATGCAGGAACTGGGCTATAATTACCGCATCTCCGACATTCTCTGTGCCTTAGGCAGCAGCCAGCTGGCCCGCGCCGACGAAGGCCTGGCCCGCCGCCGGGCCCTGGCCGCCGCCTACGATGCGGCCTTTGCCTCCCTGCCGGGGGTAGGGATTTTGGCGCCGGGCCAGCCGGGCCACGCCTACCATTTGTACGTGGTGCTGGTGGAAAACCGGCGGGAGTTGTATGAGTTTTTGCGCACTAAAAACATTCTAGCTCAGGTACATTACGTGCCCGTGCACCGCATGCCATACTACGAAAAGCTGGGCTGGCGGGCCGGCGATTTTCCGCACGCCGAAGCCTACTACGCGCGCTGCCTCAGCCTACCCCTCTACCCTACCCTCACCGACGAAGAGCAGGCCTACGTTATTGACTGCGTGCGGGAGTTTTTAGCGCCAGACGCCGCGTGAGCCCTACCCCCGCCACTGCCGCCGAAGTCCGCGCGCTCACCCAGCGGCTAGCCTTGGGCACCGCGCAGTTTGGCTTGGCTTATGGCCTGAATAACCACGCCGGACAGCCTACCCCCGCCGCCGTGGCCGAGGTGCTGGCCGCGGCCCAAGCTGCCGGCCTGACGCTACTCGATACGGCCGCCGCTTACGGCGACAGCGAGACGCGGCTCGGCGAACTAGCAGGTAAAAACTCAGCTTTCGACCTCATTACTAAAGTGGCAGCCGGGCCACCGGCGCAGGTAACGCAGCACTTGGCCGAGTCGCTGGCGCGGCTGCGGCGGCCGCGGGTATATGGGGTACTCTTTCACGCATTTGGGCCGTTGCAAGCCGCGCCTGCTGCCTGGCAGGCCCTGCAAGCCGCCCGGGCGAGCGGGCAAGTGCAGCGCATTGGCGTGTCGCTCTACCATCCGCACGAGGCCGAGTGGCTGCTGGCCCAGAACTGGGATATTGACTTGGTACAGGTGCCGTATAGTGTACTCGACCAGCGCTTTGCGGCCGTGCTACCCCGGCTGGCAGCGCGCGGCGTAGAGGTGCACGTGCGGTCGGCTTTTTTGCAAGGGTTGCTACTGCGCGAGCCCGCTACACTGCCTGAGTTTTTCCTACCCCTCGCCCCGAAGCTGACGCAGTTGCGCGCCTTAGCTGCGGCGGCCAATATCCCGTTGCCGGCCGCGCTGCTGCTATTTGCAGCCGGCGCGCCGGGTGTAGCGCGCGCAGTTATTGGCGTCGATTCGGTGGCTAATTTGCACGAAAACCTGGCGGCGGCGGCTTACGCAGCGGCCGCCGAGACGCTGCGTCCCACCCTCACGGCGCTGGCCGAAACTACCGATACCTTCATCCTTCCCTACGCATGGCCGCCGCGCCCCTAACCGACGATTTTTACCGCACTATGTTCGACCTGCGCGGGCAGATAGTGTTGCTCACGGGCGGCTATGGGCACCTCGGGCGGGCCATTGCGGCGGGCTTAGTAGCCCACGGGGCCCAAGTGGTCGTGCTGGGCCGCAGCGAAGCCGCCTTTGCAGCGGCTTTCGCTGAAACGGGGCCGCTGCCAATGGGGGCAGCCCTGCATTTTCTGGCGTGCGATGTGGCCGACACAGCGGCCGTGCAGGCAGCATTTCGACGCAGCCGCGAATTATATGGTTTGCCTAGCGTGCTCATTAATAATGCGTTCTATAGCCGCGGCCAGCAACCTGATGCCCTGCCCGACGCCGATTTCGCGCTAGGCCTCGATGGCTCGGTCGGTACTGCCTACCGCTGCCTGCGCGAAGTGCTGCCCTACCTACGCGAGCGCGGCGCCGGCAAAATCATCAACGTGGCTTCCATGTACGGCGTGGTAGCGCCCGATTTTGCCGCCTACGATGCGCACCCGCAGTTTCTGAATCCGCCGCACTACGGCGCTGGCAAGGCAGCCATGATTCAGCTAACCAAGTACTTCGCTTCGTACCTGGGGCCGGAGAATATTCAAGTTAACTGCGTGTCGCCGGGCGCATTTCCCTCCGATAAAGTGCGCGAAGACACGGCTTTCGAAGGCGAGCTGCGGCAGCGTATTCCACTCGAGCGGGTGGGCGAACCGCAGGACCTAGCCGGGGCGTTTGTGTTTCTGAGTTCGGCCGCGGCCAATTTCGTCACGGGCCACAATCTGGTGGTGGATGGCGGCTGGACTATTCGGTAATTATTTCCACTTATGCCTACTTCCCCCCCCCGCGTAGTAGCCCTCATCCAGGCCCGGCTGGGGTCGTCGCGGTTACCGGGCAAGTCGCAGCTGCCCCTACCCCTCTCCGCAGCAGGCGACGAGCAAACTATTCTGGGCCACGTGGTTAACCGTGCCCGCCGGGCGACTTCGGTAAACGAGATTGTGGTGGCTACTACCACGCAGCCGCTCGACGACCCGCTGGCCGCCCTGGCCGCCCGGCTGGGGGTAGGCGTGTTCCGGGGCGATGAGCAGGACGTGCTGGGCCGCTTCGCGGGTGCACTCACCCAGGCCACTGGCCCAGCCGATACGGTAGTGCGCCTCACGGCAGATAACCCGGCCATCGACCCCGATTTTATCGACGCTGCCGTGGCCCAGCACCACGCTACCGGGGCCGACTACACCTACACCAGCGGCTTGCCCTTAGGCACTAATATCGAAGTAATTAGCGCCCAGGCGCTAAGCCAGGCGCACCGCGAGGCCCGGCAGCCCGACGAGCGCGAGCACGTGACGCCCTACCTGCGCCGCCACCCCGAGCGGTTTCGACTCGAAACGCTGCCTCTGGTGGTGCCGCCGGCCGTGGCGGGCCTGCGCCTCACCCTCGACTACCCCAGCGATTATGCACTGCTGAGCCTGCTTTTTTCGGAATTGGGACCCGATTTTTCCCTCACCGACCCCGCCGGCCTGCCCGCGCTGCTGGCCTGCTACCCCTGGCTAGCGGCCATCAACGCGGCCAACGTGCAGCGCTAGCTGCCGCGCTGCACCTCCACCCAGCCCCGGTAGCGCTCGCCGGTAGCCGCGTTGCTGAGCATGTAGTAATACATGCCGCTCGCCTGGCCCGTGGCGTTCCACTGGTTGTCGTAGCGCGCCTGGTCATATACTTGCCGGCCCCAACGGTCGAAAATACTCAGGTGCCACTCGCTGGCGGTTAGTCCTTTAAGCTTGAAAAATTCGTTTTCCAGGTCCCCATTAGGCGTAATGATATTGGGGATAAAGACGGGGCAGCTAGCCGCCGTGGCCAGACGGGTAGCCGTGGCCGGGCAGCCGGTGGCCGTGGCCCGCACCTCCACCGAGTACTGGCCGGGGCCGTGGGCCAGGTAAGTAGGCGCGGTAGAGCCATCCTGCCACCGGTAAAGCGAGCCGGCCGGCTGCGTACTAACGCGCAGCGTCCACACGGCATTGGGGCACACGAGGGTATCAGTGCCCAGGCTCACGCGCGGAACCGGGGCCACTATCACCGCCTGCGTAGTAGTAAGGGGCGTCGTCAGACTCGGAATAGCTACCGTCAGCGTCACCTGGTAGGTGCCGGCAGTGGCATAGGTATGCGTGGGCGCCAAGCCAGTCGCCACGTTGGCGCTGCCGCTGGCCGGGTCGCCAAAGTTCCAGGTGGCTACCGCGCTGCTCGCAGCCGGTTGCACGGCGCCGGCAAATGCGATGGCGGTGCCAGCACAGCCCGTGCCACCGGTGAAAGCGGCTGTGTATACCGGGGCGTAACTATTCGCAAAATTTGGCAGGCCATTCAGCCCTAGCTTGCCGGCCAAGGATACCGCTTGTCGTTTGTAGTCGCAGGCAGCGCCCGCGGCATTCGGATTCTGAATCACGTTTAGGAAGGAGTTGCCGTAAGACACGACATAAATTTTATTGTCCGGCCCTAAAACCAGATTGCCCAAGCGCTCAGCGCTGATAATGCGCGTGGCAGAGTTCACAATCGCCGCTGGCGACCCGGCCAGCAGGTTGTACTGCGTAATCTCGCCAGCCAGCGAGTAGGTGGTGTACAGCTTACTATTATCTGGTGAGAACTCTACGCCGTAGGTATAATCATGCGAAGCCAGCAGCAAATAATTTGAAACGCCGCCCGTAGCATTATTAAAATCGTACAGCTCGCACTGCAAATCGCGCTGAGCCAGTGCCAGATGCCGGCCATCGGGTGAGGCCCGCATACAGCCCACCGCGTTAGCTGCGCCAAAAAAACTGCCGCCTCCCTGGTGAATAACCCCTACATTACTCACCACGGGCACCGTACTGATTCCGGCGGGTGAAAGTAGAAAGCTGTAGAAGGCATTAGACTGCCAACCATGCACCACAATCCAGTAGTCGCGGCCGTTGGCGTGGCGCACGGCCGTCAGCTTTTCCGTTACCTTGCCGCCGACTATGGGCGTCGGCAGCACGACCCCTTTGGTAGCCGTAACGTCGCCCAGCCCCCCGCGCAAGTCGAAATCCAGGATGGAGTAGCGCAGGCCACCTACTAAATTATTTTCAATGGCATCGAGGCAAAAGAGGTATACTTTAGTATTGGCAGTGCCTGGCAGAGGCAGGAACAAAGCTCCTTGGGAAGTAGAATTATCTCCGCCTAAGCCCGCGCGACCATTTGGCATTGGCTGGTGCTGGCTATCCCACACAACTTCGCCATTACTATAGGCCAATAATTGGCCGTTGGCATCTGATAACGCGGAGCAGCCTTCATAGGTCAGCATGGCGCTGTTGGTAGCCGCCATGGGGCCGCTGCCGGTGAACGTAAGGCCCGCGTGGTCGCCAAAGTACCAGTTCTGGTTCTGTGCCCGCAGGTTAGGCAGGTTAAATCCGCTAAGCAAGTAGAGCAGTAGCGCCAGCGTAAAAAAGTACTTGTTCTTCATCTATTGCCTTTAATCGGGAGGATAATTAGGTCAGCAAAAATAGCTGAGCTTTCTTACTAGATAGCTATCAGGCGCAGTAGAGGTAATGCTTTTGCTAAATAGTACTATTCTTATGAATACTGCGCGGGTTTTAATTGGAGGTCCTACTTTTGCTGCTTATGCTCGCTGCGTTTCTTTCTTCTTGCCGCCTTTTTTTCAGGGCAGATGGCTCCACTACTACTGGCCTGGGGCATCTCATCCGGTGCCAGGCGCTGGCCCAAGCACTGCAGCCGGCTTTTAAAGCCACTTTTATGCTGCGTGAAGTAGCTCCGCCAATTGCACAGCAGCTGGCCGCTGCCACTCTCACGGTGCAAGCGATACCCACCGAAGTGCCCGCGGGCCTGCCGGAAGCCGGGTGGCTGGCCAGCCAGCTGGCAGCCACCGATATTCTAATCCTGGACGGCTACCAGTTTGGGCCGGCTTACCAACGACTGCTGGCGGCAACTGGCGCCGCGTTAGTCTGCCTCGATGACCTTATTACGCCTCCCTTTTGGGCCGAGGTGGTGCTAAACCAGGCGGGGGGGGTAGGGCCGGCGGCGTATGCGCAGGTGCCGCTGGCGCGCCTGTACCTGGGGCCGGCTTTTGCGCTATTGCGCCCCCCGTTTTGGCAAAATTCAGTTGAAAAACAACTAGTTACGACGCCGCTCCGCCTGTTTCTCAACATGGGCGGGGCCGACCCTGGCAACCAAACGGCGGCGCTGCTGCCGCAACTGCGGCGGCAGTTTCCGAGCTACGAACTAGCGGTGGTAACGGGCGCAGCTTATCCGCATCAAGCAGCTTTGCAGGCAGTTGCTGAGCAACTGGGCCCGCCCATAGTGCTGCACCACGACCTCACGGCCACCGCGCTGGCTGCGTTGCTGCGCACTTGCCAGGTATTTGTGTGCCCGCCTAGCGGCGTGGCCTACGAGTGCTGCGCGGCCGGCGGCGCTGTGTTGCTGCACCAAACAGCTGATAATCAGCAGGCCATGTTTACCTTCTTAATAGGAGAAGGCTTGGCCCTACCCCTCGCTGAAGGCCTTACCTGGGCCGAAAGCGACTTGCCCGCACTGGCCGCCCGGCAGCAGCCGCGCCAGCAGGCGCTGTTCGATGGACTGGCGGGCCAGCGGCTGCAAGCCGTTTTTGCAGAGCTGGCTACCGCCCATCGCTACCAGCTGCGTCGCGCTACGGCCGCCGATGCCGCGCTGTACTTTGCCTGGGCCAACGACCCCGCCGTGCGTCAAAACGCGATTTACGCGGCGCCCATCACCTGGGAAACGCACGTGGCCTGGTTTGCGCGGCGCTTGCAGGACGCGGATTCTTACCTGTATCTGCTGAGTAGCGCAGGTGGCGAACCCATTGGCCAAGTGCGCGTTGAGTTCGATGAGCCGGGCCAACCGGGCCTTATCGACTACTCGGTGGCGCCCTCGCACCGGGGGCAGGGGGTAGGGACGCTGCTGCTGCGGCGCGCCTTGCAGCGGCTGCGCCATGACCGGCCTGAACTGGCGGGCGGGGCCGTGCTGGGCCAGGTGAAAGCTGGCAACGTGGCCTCGGCGCGGGTATTCGAGCGGCTGCGGTTTATGCGGCAGGCGGCCGTTACTTTGCACGGCGAAGCGTACGAGGTTTTTCGCCTCCACTTTCCGCTTGATTCTTAACTTATTGCTATGCAAGACATTCTGTTGGGAGGCCACCGCATCGGGGCCAGCCAGCCGCCGTTTATCATCGCCGAAATGTCGGGCAACCACGGCCAGTCGCTGGAGCGCGCCTTAGCCATCGTCGATGCCGCAGCCGACGCGGGCTGTCAAGGCCTGAAGATTCAAACCAGCACCCCCGACATGCTCACCCTCGACAGCCGCGAGCCCGATTTTGTGGTGCGCGGGGCTAACCAAGACTGGGAGGGCCAATCGCTGTACGAGCTGTATACCACCAACTTTACGCCCTTTGAGTGGCACGCCGCCATTTTTGAGCGGGCCCGCGAGCGCGGCATGGTGGGCTTTAGTTCGCCGTTTGGCATCGAAGCCATCGAGTTTTTGGAAAGCGTGGGCTGCCCGGCCTATAAAATTGCGTCGTTTGAGAATAACTGGCCGGATTTGATTCGGCGCGCCGCCCAAACGGGCAAGCCCGTCATCATCTCGACTGGCATGGCCGATTTGGCCGATTTGGAGCGCATGGTCAACATTGTGCGCGGCGAGGGCAATGAGCAGCTGGTACTGCTCAAATGCACCAGCACCTACCCCGCCGAGCCGCATAACACCAATCTGCGCACGATTCCGCACCTCCGCGAACTCTTTGATTGCCAAGTCGGTCTGTCGGACCACACCATGGGTACTGGCGTTAGCGTGGCTGCTACCGTGCTCGGGGCCAGCGTTATCGAGAAACACCTCACCCTCAGCCGCGCCGATGGCGGCCCCGATGGCTCGTTCTCGATGGAGCCGGCCGAGATGGCCCACCTCGTGCACGAATGCCGGCAAGCGCAGCAAGCGCTGGGCGCCGTGTACTACGGGCCCACGGCCGCCGAGCGCAAGTCGCTGGCCTTCCGGCGCTCAATTTATGTGGTGCAAGATGTGGCGATAGGAGAAGTATTAACACTTGAAAACGTGCGGGTTATCCGACCAGGTTATGGCCTACCCCCCCACCTGCTGCCGCAGGTACTGGGCCGCCCGGCCCGCCGCGCGCTGCGGCGCGGCATGGCCCTAACCTGGGAAATGCTGTAGGCGGTTGGCCGCCCTTCCTGCCGCTTTTTACGTATCCTATTGGCTAAACTTCTCACCTAAAAAATGCAGATTCACCGCTTTGAAAACGGCAGCTATATCATTGCCGAAACACTCAAGCTAGGTCATAACGTGCACGTTGGACCCCACACGACTATTCGGGCTACCGAGTGCGTTATCGGCGATGATGTGACCATTGGCGCGCACAATACCTTTTTGGTGGGGCAGCGCCTCGAAATTGGGGCGCTTACCTCTATCGGCAACCACAACACCCTGACGGCCCGCACGATAAAGCTGGGCGAGTACGTGTTCTGGGATTCGCATGTGACGGTGGGCCACGGCGGCAAGTTTAGCCCCGGCGCGCACCTCACAGTGGGCTCCTACTCGATGATTTGCGCCCGTATTACGCTGAATACCAACCACCGCATCGACATCGGCGAGTACGTGGGTATCGGCGAAGATGTGGCCATCTGGACGCACGGCTCGTTTTTGCCCATCCTGGAAGGCTTCCCAGCCGATTTTGGGCCCGTTAGCATCGGCCACCACGTGTGGCTGCCGGCGCGCACCACTATCTTACCCAATCGACGCATTGGCAACAACGTTGTTGTGGGCACTAATTCGCTCATCAACAAAGACTTGCCAGATGGGTGCCTGGCGGGCGGTGTGCCCGTAAAAGTACTGCGCGAAAACGTGTATCCGCAGGCCAACCCCGCCCGCAACTCGCAGCTGGTGCAGCAGGTGCTGGCCGAATACACCGAAATGGCGGTTTACAAAGATTTGCACGCTGAATTGAGCTACAACGAAACCCGGCACACCATCACCTGCAATGCGGTGGTATTCGACTTAAATACGATGAAGACCCAGGGTACCTTCACGCGCACTGAGGAAGACTTCCGCGACTACATGCGCCGCCGGGGCATCAAGTTCTACACCGGCAAGCCTTTTGCGTCGGTGCTGCCGCAGGAATACACTCACCTGCTGTACACGCCTGATGACTTTTAGCCTGGAAAACCAGCGTATTCTGGTCGTGGTGGCGCACCCCGACGATGAGTTGCTGGGCCTCGGCGCCAGCATCCACCGGCTGGTGCAGCGGCACGGCTGCGAGGCGCGAGCCGTCATTCTGGGTGAAGGGCTGACCTCGCGCT
Source organism: Hymenobacter ginkgonis (assembly GCF_009755225.1). GTDB lineage: Bacteria > Bacteroidota > Bacteroidia > Cytophagales > Hymenobacteraceae > Hymenobacter > Hymenobacter ginkgonis. The sequence goes on along the minus strand of NZ_WQKZ01000001.1, from coordinate 893,195 downwards.
CGGCTACCCGTGATGCCGCGCGGTGGGCCACCGACCTGGCCACCCACCGCGCCAACATCGGGCGGGCGGCGGCGGCCATCGGCTACGCCTCGACGGGCATCTACGACTTTGCCGACAATCGCTTCGATTCGGTTGACTTGCTGGATATTATCAAAGTTGTGGAGCAGGAAAAAGAGTCGTTTCAGCCCAACCTCATTTTTACGCACCACGGTGGCGACACCAACATCGACCACCGTCGCACCTTCGAGGCGGTAGTCACGGCCTGCCGCCCGTTGCCCGGCGAGCCCATGCGCACCATTTTGGCCTGCGAAACGCCCTCGTCTACCGAGTGGCAGGCGGCTAGCTACCCGCAGCCGTTTCTGCCCAATTTTTTTCTCGCGGTGAATGAAGAAGATGTGGCCGCCAAAATTGCGGGCATGGAAGCCTACGAGTTTGAGAAACGCGCCTACCCCCACCCCCGCTCGCCCGAGGCCCTGCGCCTGCTGGCCCAGCGTTGGGGCGTGGTAACGGGCCAGCTGCTGGCCGAGGCTTTTATGCTGGTGCGGCACATCGGGTAAGGATTGTTCATCAGCAGATTACTTCAGAAAACGTCTTGCTGAGCTGGTCGAAGCATCTCGCTCGCGCGGTTGGGGATAGAAATCCAACGAGGCGAGCGAGATGCTTCGACCAGCTCAGCAAGACGTTCTTTTTAATTTTTAATAACGATAAAAACGCCTTAATGCCCCGCCCTACCCCCCCGCTCGTGGCCCGGCTGCGGGATATTCTGTACGTGCGCCTCAGCGACCACTTCGCCAATTTTCCGGCGGCGGTGCTGGCTGGTATTTCGCCCGCCAACCCGCTGCGGCGGCTGGCGCGGGTGGCGGGCTACGCGGTGCTGCGGCTGGGGGGGCACGTGTTTCAACCCATTCGCAACCCCGAGCAGCTGCGCGGTGCGGTATGGCTTTATGTGGTGAGCGCCAACAATTACGAGGCGTTAAAATTCGTCAAAGATGCCCGGCCCGATGCGGTGCTGCTGGCCGGCCAAGGCAAGCAGATTGGGCGCTACGGGGGGGTAGTAAACCGGCTGTCATTGCGCCGCAAAATCCTGTATTACTGGCAATATCCAGCGGCTTTAGTGGGTTTGTATCGCCAGGTGGGGGGTAGGGCCCTGCGGTTTTTTGACCTGGTTTTTTACGCCATTGGATACTACGAAGTGTACCGGCGGGCGCTGCGCCACTACCGGCCGCAAGCCGTTATTTTCGCCAACGACCACAACGACGACGCCCGCGCCCTGCTGCTAGCTTGCCGCGCCGAGGGCGTGCCTACTGCCTACGTGCAGCACGCCAGTGTAAGCACTAATTTTCCGCCCCTGGGCTTTGACTTAAGTCTGCTTGAAGGCCAGGACGCGCTGGATAAATACCGCCTTTGTGGCCCCGTGCGTGGGCGCGTCGAGTTGGTGGGCATGCCCAAAGCCGACGCCTTTCTGAGCCAGCGCAATACGGCGCCGCGGGTGCGCCGCGTGGCCGTGGCCTGCAACCTGCTCGACGAACTACCCGCGCTGGCCGATACCCTTGCTTACCTGCTGCGCGAGCTGCCCGATTTGGTTTTTACGTTGCGCCCGCACCCCGGCGACCGGCGCGATTTCACGGCGCTGCGCCAGGCCCTACCCCCCCTGCACTGGTCGGACCCGCAGCAGGAAAACGTGTTTGAGTTTTTGCAGCAGCACGATGCGCTGGTGGCCGCCGATACCAGTACTCACCTCGAAGCCACGCTGCTCAACGTGGCTAGCGTGTACTACCGCTTTTCGCCCACGCCCACCCTGGCCGACTACTACGGCTACGCCGCCCATGGCCTCAGCGAGTGGGCGCCCGCGCTGCCCGAATTGGCGGCCGCCTTGGCTCGCCTGGCTCAGCACAAGCCGCTCGACCTGTACCGCCGCGCCGCCTACTACAATGCTACCCTCGGCACCCCCAACGAAGGCCACAGCCGCGCGCTGGCCCTGCGCCGCTTGGGTGAGTGGCTGGCGGCCACCGCTCCGGCGGCGTAATTTCGCCGGTATATGCTGCCACCTACTTTGTCATCGCTCGCGCCCGCGTCCATTTCGGCTGAGGTGCGCCTAACGTATGTGCTGCGCCATTTTAAGCTGGCCTACCCCGGTGCGCCGGCCGTGGCGGTGGATTATGCCGGCTACCAGGCGCAAGTAGAAATTGCCGATTGCAGCGATACTTTTTTCACAGAAATTACTCCTTATCCCCCGGCACCGAACTGGCGCGATTGGCAAGGCCAGCGCGTGCCATTTTTCTTTGATAATTCACCCGAGAAACCGCTGCTGATTTTACAGGAAAACAGGGTATTTATTTCGGCTGATATTATTTCGGCCGCGTTTTATTTATTAAGCGGCTGGCAGGAATATTTCGCCGGCGAGCGCGACCAGCACGGCCGTTTTCCCTACGCCGCCAGCGTGCAAAAGCGTTATAATTTTGTGACGCTGCCAGCAGTTAATTATTATTTCGATGTGCTGAAAACAGCCGTCGAGCACGTGAGCGGCCAAACATTATTACCGCGCCGCTGGGGTAGGCAAGTCGCCGGATTTGCAGCCTTTATTTCGCACGATATTGACAATTTGCGTAGCGCTTGGAAAGCGCCTACTAAGGCCGCATTGCGCCAACACAACTACGGCGAATTTGGCAAATTATTGTGGCAGCACTTTACGCAGCCTGACGCCTGGGACAACCTAGAAGAAGTAGCCGCGGCTATGACGCGCTACGGCGCGAAGTCCACATTTTTCCTCCTGCCCAACAATGCCAAAGCTGCTAATGGCACGCCAAACGCAGATTATCGGCTAAACCATCGCCTCTGGCAGCGCCTTCGCCAGCTTGATGAGCAAGGCTATGAACTGGGTTTGCACGGCAGTATTGGCACTGCGCTCAGTTCTAGCCAATTAGAACACGAGCTTGACGACATTCCATACGAAGGCTCCGGCATCCGCTTTCACTACTTAAGTTGGGACCCTACTCAAACACCCGCCTTGCTTGATGCTGTAGGTCTTGACTACGATTCCACGCTTGGTTTTGCCGAGCATTTTGGCTTTCGCCATTCGTATTGCCAGCCCTTTTACCTTTTCGATTTTGCGACGGGTAAGGAAGCAGGTTTTTTAGAAATACCACTCGCAATTATGGATGCTACGCTGCACCACCCGCAGTATTTGCAATTAAAATCTAACGAAATACTACCCGCGCTTCAACCCGTTTTTGCCGAGATAAAAAAGTTTGGTGGCGTGGCTTCCGTATTGTGGCACAATGAGAATTTTGACCCGGCTAATACCCAAAATGGCCCGCAGCAATTTCATGAAATAATGACGCACCTTCAGCAGCAAGGCGCGGCTTTTTGTACCGGTCGAAAAATTTGGCAAGAGTTCACGAGCGAAGAGACAATCGCTAATTCCTAATTCACAAATTTTATAGTTAAAGAATTGGGTATCGTTCGGCGGCAGGGGCTGCGCAACACATTTATTTCGTACGTCGGGTTAGGTATTGGCTTCGTGAATACGACGCTGGTGCTGCCGCGGCTGCTGGTGCCGGCGCAACTCGGGCTGATATCGGTGCTGGTGTCGCTGGCTACGATGGGCGCGCTAGTGTCGGCGCTGGGCTTTACGAACACGACGCTGCGGTATTTTCCGTATTTCCGCAACCGCGAGGCGGGGCATTCGGGGTATTTGCCGCTGCTGCTGGGGCTGCCGCTGGCGCTGTTTGGCGTGGTAGCGGGCGTGCTGTGGCTGGGCCGGCCGCTGGCGCTGCGCTGGTACGCCCACGACGCCGCGCTGCTGGGGCCGCACTACGGCGCCATGCTGGGGCTAGCGCTGTGCATCTTGCTATATAACCTACTAGAGGCGTATACCAAGTCGCTGTTTCACACGTCGTTCTCGTCGTTTCTGACCGATATTTTGCAGCGGCTGCTGATTGTGGGCTCGGCGCTGTTGTATGGCACGGGCTACCTATCGTTTGACGGGTTTGTGCTGGCTTACTTGGGGAGCTACGCGGCCATTGCGGCGCTGCTGCTGGGCTACCTGGCCAGCATTGGTGAGTTGCATTTGCGGCCCACGCGGGCCGTGCTAAGGGTGCGGCCGATGGGTGAATTGGTACGTTTCGGCGGCTTTGCGCTGCTGGGCAATATTTCGGGCACGCTGCTGGTCACCATCGACTCGCTGATGCTGGGCTCGCACAGCTTTGCCGATGCCGGCATTTATGGTATTGCGCTCAATATCAGCACGGCGCTGGCGGTGCCTTTTCGGGCCTTGTACAAAACGGCGCACCCGCTTATTGCCGAATACTGGAAGGAAGGCGCGACCGATAAGATGCTCGATTTTTACCGCCGCACCACGCGCCTCAATACGGCGCTGGGCAGCTACTTGGCGCTGGGTATTGGGCTGAATTTGCCGTTTATCTACGCCCTCATTCACCGGCCGGCCTACGCGGCAGGCACCGTGGCGGTGCTGCTACTGCTGGCCGGGCGCCTCACCGACGGCATCTCGGGCGTGAACGGCCTCATCGTGGTCACGTCGCCGCGCTACCGCTACGATTTGCTCTTTAATGCGGGCCTGGCCAGCCTTATTATCGGGCTCAATTACTTGCTTATCCCGCGCTTAGGCCTCACCGGGGCGGCGCTTTCCAATGCGCTGGCGCTGGCCAGCATCAACCTAGCGCGCACGTGGTTTGTGTGGCACAGCTACGGCTGGCAGCCGTTTGACAGGCGCATTGCCTACATACTGCTGCTGGCCGGCGGGGCGGCGGCCGTGGCGTGGGCCCTACCCCCCTTCGCCAGCATCTGGCTGACGCTGCTGCTACGCGGTGGCGTGCTCACGCTGCTGTACGGGGTTGGGCTGCTAGCCACGGGGCTAGTGCCGGAGGTGTCGCAGCTGGCGCGCAAGCTGGGGGTAGGGAAGCCGTAATTTTGGGTGCTACTAAGGGCTGCGCGTGTGTTTGAATTCTAGTAAAAGCTTAAAAAGAACATCCGGCTGAGCTGCTTCGGCAAGCTCAGCCGGATGTTCTTTTAGACTCCAAATGAGGGGCCTGCAATAAGTTTACGGTTAAGGTGCGCCTACCCCCCAAATTACCCTCAACCGGTGCGCTGCACGTTGGCAGTGGCGCGTTGCAGAGCTTGGAGCGTACTATCGGTGACTTGGCCGAACAGCGACACGCCCGCCGCTCCGTGCCGCAGCGCCTGCTCAATACCCTGCTGCACTTCGGCTTCATCTTTAAAATCAGGCAAATACAAGCCGGCGTACAGGGGAAATTTGCCGTGCAGGGCTTGCACACCCTCGGCCACGGCTTGGCCAATCCAGGCAATGTTTTCGCGGTAGAAGCCGTGGTAAATCATGGGGCACACGCCGCTGATGGACCAGTTTACCCAGTCTTGCCGCACGTTGCGGCGGGCCATATCGGGGGTAGGAAACACGGCGGCAGTCAGGGGTTTGCGGTGGGCCTGGGCCACTTTCATCAGGCGCTCCACCACTTGGTTGACGCGCTGGTAGCGAAATAGCCGCCACGAAGGACTAGCCTCCGGAAACTGCACGGTGTCGATGTCTACCCCGTGCTCAGCGCGGTAGGCGGCCTTGCACACCGCGCAGTAGCAAAAGTCATACTCGGGTAGTTCGCTGGTTTGCACCAGGTGGTATTTATCCCAGAGGTTGACGGGCAGCATCACGTCGCAAAACCGCACGTAGTCTAGATGAGCACCATCGACGTAGTCCTTTTGCAGGGCCGCCGCGTAGTCCTGCTCTAGGTACTGCCGCACTTCTTCGCGCGAAGGGCACAGCCAGCGGTAGTAGTCCACGTAGGGCGGGTGGGTAGCGCACGACTCGCCTTTGCGGCTCACGGCGTACCACTCGGGGTGGGCGGCCAGCAGGGCTTTCTCGCCGCGGTTCATGGTCCAAATCCAGCGGTGGGCTTCCAGCTTTTGGGCTTTGGCCGCGCGGCAGTGGCGCTCGCTGTCACGCTCAAAAAACACCCCCCGGATGCCCGCCGCGTAGTACTGGCGGTAGCGTTCGGCCAGCTGCTGGTCGGTGTCCTGGGGGTCGGGGTTGGTCCACACCCAATGCTTCCACTGGGCAGGGCGGGCGGGGGCCGGCGCTGCCGCCCCCAGGGGCAGCACGGCGGCAGATAAGCCCGCCACGGCGCTGTTTTTTACGAATTGTCGGCGACTAGTCATGGCTGGGGATAGTCGAGTAATCCTTCGTGGTTGAGGCGGATGACGGGACCGCCCGCCGCGGCAATAGTAGCGCTAAACTGGCTGGGCGTGGCCTCCAGAAGCAGTTGGTTGGGGCAGTTTTCGATGGGCACCTGCGCCGGCAGGCCCAGCTCGGCCAGCGTGGCGGCGTAGTGGCCAGCCCGGGCGCGGTGCTGCTGCTGGCGGTAGTACACCAGCCACAAATAGCGCTTCTGCGCCTCGGCATACGGCAGCCGAAAGGGGGTGCCCGCCTGGCGGGCAAACTGCAAGTAGCCCCAGCGCTCGGGGTAGTGCATGTCGATAACGCCCTGCGGCGACCATACCCAATTATGCTCGGGTAAGTCCTTGCCAGCAGCATCTTTTCGCTTGCTAATCTGGCCATTAACAACGTCCGTATCCCACTCTACCCGCGAAAAGTTGAGGCGCCACAACGTGCCCTCGGTGGGCGCCCGAAACGGGTAGCCGATGCGCAGCGATTTCAGCGGAATGGCCATTTCCAAGGTCCAGCCCTGGTCGGTGTCCTGCGGGTGGTTGAGGGTGCCTTCCAGCTTAATACCCGCGCGCAGGCCCGCCGCGTCCCAACTCACCAGCGCGTCGCCGCCGTTGCGGTAGGGCTTGGGCAAAAACAACTCAAACGTCTGGTTCAGCTGGTTAAACTCGATTTCGAAGTACTGGTGCGTATTGTTATCGGGGTCAATAAATACCTCAAAATCATTGTCTTTGAAGATAATAGCGTCGTGGTGCGTTTGGGTGGCCCAGAGCTGCGGCTCCTGCAAGGTGGCGGCAATGAACAGGGTAGAGTCATTCCACAGCAGCTTGGCGCGCGTGCGCAGGGTAGGGAGCGGTTTGCCAGCGCCCTCAATATCAACGAAGTCGGTGGTCCAGGCGGCTTGCTGCCAATCGCGTTCCTGGAGGTTGCCGTCTAGGGTTAGGGCCTGGGTAGTATGCGGCACCACGTAGCCCTTGGGTGGCGTGAACAGCGTTTCCAACCCCCGAAACAGGCCTTGCGCGTGCACCGGAGCCGCTAGTAACAGACACCCCGCGCCCACACCGCTTTTAGCGACGCCCACCCACGAAAAGCTCGCCTGGAATAGTTGCCAAAAGCCGACTGAGTTTCTCATAAACAGTGTAGAGAAATTTTATCAAAACTCATTAGAACGTCCTGCTTATCTGGTGTTCGCTTGTCGAAGCAACTCGCTCGCCTCGTTGGACTACTACTCTTCTGATGCGAACGAGCTGCTTCGACAAGCGGACGCCAGATGAGCAGGACGTTTGAAAGGCTTTAAGGCCCCCTTATATAATGGCAGTTGCAAGCGGGGCCGCCATGCAGTAGTTTTCCCTACCCCCCTGCTAAGGGTAGACCTCGCGCGGCCGGTTGGCTGGCGCCGCGCCGAAGGCCCGGTTGGGCTGCGGGCCCATCGTGAGTTGCAGCGTGCCGCCGGCCACGATGTCGCGGTGCAACAGGTAGCTATTGGGGTAGGGCTGGCCGTTGAGGGTGACCGACTGAATATACAGGTTTTGCGGGCTATTGTGCTGCACATCAATCACAAACGACTTGCCCTGCGGCAGCCGAATAGTAGCCTTGTCTACCAGCGGGCTGCCCAGCACGTAGGCGCCGCTGCTGGGGCTAACCGGATAAAAACCCAGCGCCGAGAGGATGTACCAGGCCGACATCTGCCCGCAATCCTCGTTGCCGCTGATGCCGTCGGGCTGGTCGCGGTACATCTCGCGCAGTACTTGGCGCACCTTTTCGGCGGTTTTCCACTGCTGGCCGGCGTAGGCGTAGAGGTAGGTAGTGGCGTGGCTGGGCTCGTTGCCGTGGGCGTACATGCCGATGAGGCCCGAAATGTCGGGCGAGGCGCTTTCGCCCAGGCTGCCCTGCACAATAAACAAGCTATCCAGCTTTTGAACGAAAGCCGCGTCGCTGCCAAACAATTTTATCAGCCCCGGCACGTCGTGCGGCACCAGCCAAGTGTACTGCCAGGCGTTGCCCTCGGTGTAATTATTCTGGCGGTGAATGGATTGGATGGGGTCGAAGGGCAGCTGAAACTTGCCGTCTGAGGTGAGGCCGCGCATAAAGCGCGTGTGCGGGTCGAAGTATTTCTGATAATACCGGGCCCGCTCGCTATACATTTTATAATCGGCCTGCTCGCCCAACTTCTTAGCTACCTGCGCAATGCTCCAGTCGTCGATGGCGTATTCCATGGCCTTGGCCACTGATTCGCCCTCCTTATCGGCTGGAATGAACCCCAGGGTTTTGAGGTACCCTACCCCCTGGTCGTCGCGGGTGCTGGCGGCTTTCATGGCGGCCAGCACCTGGCGGCCATCGAGGCCGGGCGTGCCTTTGAGGTAGGCTTCGGCCAGGGCCGGCACGGCGCTGTAGCCCACCATGGTGTTGGTTTCGTTGCCCATCAGGTGCCAGATGGGCAGCTTGCCCTGCTGCCGGCCAATGGCCAGCATCGACTGCATCATGTCGCCCACCCGCTCGGGCTGGGCCAGGGTAAAGAGCGAATGTTCGGTGCGATAGGTGTCCCAGAGCGAGAAGGTGGTGTAGTTGGCGAAGGGCGCCTTAGGGTACACTTGCCCATCGGTGCCGCGGTAGTCGCGGTTGGCGTCGTTGAATAAGGCCGGGGCAAACCACGCGTGGTAGAGCGCCGTGTAGAAGGTGCGCCGCACCGCCGGGTCGGGCGTTTCGATGGTGACCTTGCCCAGCTCCTGGTTCCACTTTTGCGTGGCGGCTTGCTGCACTTGCGCAAAGTCCCAGCCCGGAATTTCGGCCCGAATGTTCGCCAGCGCATTCTGCGCGCTAACCGGCGAAATGCCGACTTTCAGCTGCAGCGTGCCCGGCGACTTGGCAAACGTGAACACGCCCTTGATGGCCACGCCCTTGCCCGACTTGCCGGGTAGCACCTGCGCCTCGTTGTAGAGAGCGAAAGCCGGCACCGGTGCCGAAGTCTTGATGGCGAAGTACAGCCGCTGGTGGTCGGCCCAGCCGTGCGAGAAACGGTAGCCGATAAACGTCTGGGCATCAACCTGCTCTAGGTACGTATCGGTAGCCTTGTCGTCGATGCCTTCCTTGAGGTCGATGATGACGTGCGCGGGCTTGCCCTCTTTAGGAAAGGTATAGCGGTGCATGCCCACGCGCTCGGTACTGGTGAGCTCGGCCCGAATGCCGTAGTCGTCAAGCGTCACGGCGTAGTAGCCGGGCTGGGCTGTTTCGCGCTGGTGCGAGTAGCGCGAGAGGTAGCCCTGGTGGGGCGCTTTTTGCTGGCCCTTATCGGTTTTGAGGGGGCCGGTATAGGGCATAATTAGCACATCGCCCAGGTCGGAGGCGCCGGTGCCACTCAGGTGGGTGTGCGAAAAACCCGTCAGCAGGCTATCGGAATAGTGGTAGCCCGAGCACCAGTCCCAGCCCTTAAAAATATTCTGCGGCCCCAACTGCACCGCGCCAAAGGGCACATTGGCCCCCACAAATACGTGCCCGTGCCCGCCGGTACCAATCAGCGGGTCGACGTAGGAAGTAAGCTCTTGAGCGGCGGCGGCGTGCACCAGCAGTAGGCCAGCGGCCAGACCTAGCAGCAGGTTGCCCCGGCGCAGCACGGGCGGAAGTTGTGTAACCATAGCGAGCAAGCAAGGGTGGGGTAGGAAGATTGCAAAGCGTATCAGCCATTCATAGGCAGCCAAATTTGCTACCCCTACCCCCTCTCCCATTCGGAGGGGGGTAGGCATAAGGTGCTCGCCAGAACGGGTGCGAGCGTCGCAAGCAGCAAGCGGTCAAGTAGGCGGCGGCCATAACAGCTACCCCCTACTTGGCGATGTAGTACTGTAGATTTTCCTTGGTGATGATATCGAGCGGCAGATACTTTACCAGCGCCACTTCCTTCTTAAAAACCAGCAGGTCGGCCAGGGCATAGAGCCCGCGGTAGCCCTGCTTCTTAGGGTTTTGGTTGATTAAAAAATCAATGATGCCCTCGTTGAGGAAGTGCAGGTTTTTTTCTAGTAAGTCGTAGCCTACCAAGCGGATATCTTCCCGGCGATAGGCCTGTAGATAGGGCGCGATTTCAAACGCCTTGGAAGTGCTCACGAAGATGCCTTTCAGCTCGGTCGCCTCCTCATCGAGCAGCCGGCTCAGCTGCCGGGCAAATAAAGGGTCGGCGGGCTGCGGCAAATCAACGCTCAGGATGGTGTACTGGCTTTGGTGCGGGGCTGCCTCGAGCCCAAGGCTTTCTGGCGCGGTGGCCAGCTGCGCGAAGTAGTCGCGGAAGCCTCGCTCTTTTTGGGTGATGTGCACCGAGTTGGCAATGTCTTCGGCCACGTGCGCGATAACGAAGGTACCCGGCCCCGCCTGCCCCACCTGCACTAGCTTACCCGCCAAAAAGCCGCTCTGGTACGAGTCCTGCCCCACGTAGCTGAGCGCCGGCACCTCCGCGATGTAGGTATTGAACAGCACGTAAGGAATGTCTAGCTGCTGCCACCGCTCAAAAAACTCCAGCGACTCGCGGTAAAATAGCGGTGCAATCAGGATGCCATCGGGCTGCGACTGGGTAGCGGCCTCGGCCTGCGCCCGAAAAGAGCCGACCTGCGTGAGCTCGTAGGAATAAACGGTGAGCGTGATGCCGTACTGCTTTAGCTCGCGGGCGGCCTTCTCGATGCCCTCCCAGGGGGCGTGCCAGTAGGGGTCGAGGGTGTGGTCGGGCTGGATGGCCGCCAGGTGGTAGGTGCGGTTCGAGCCCAGGGTACGGGCTATCATATTAGGCTCGTAATCAAGCTCTTTCATCATGAGCAGCACCTTCTGCCGCACCTCCTCCGACACCCGCCCCCGGTTGTGCAGCACCCGGTCGACGGTGCCGACCGACACGTTGGCCTTGGCCGCTATATCCTTGATGCGCACCGCAATTTTTCCCATGAGTGTCGTCCGTGCTCGTTGCCGTGAAAGTTTGCCAAATGTATTACGGAAAGAAGCCGGGATAAACCAGCCCCCCCAGTGCAGCGAGTGTTGGGACCGCCTACCCCGGCCTACTACCTACAGGTAGCTGCCCTACGCCCGGAGCAACCAGCTAGCAGCAGCCGGCCTCGGAAACGATTGGGCTGCGTGCGTCTTCCCTGAGTGCTACCTATGGGCCAAAGATAGGAATAGAAGAATTAGCAGAAAAAATTTATTGCGTGCGCGCACACTCTAAGCGAATATTTTGCGTGTGCGCACACATTTTTTTATTAAGGCCCTTGACTTACCTCAGTTAGTTGCTTATGTTTGAGGCAGTACAAGCGCAATTTATAAGAAAAATACTATTGCACCACCAGCCCCAAGCGGGCTACCGGCCCGCTTGGGGCTGGTCGAATACGACGGGCCGGCATCTGCCGCAGGCTACTAGCTGCGTGCGATGCCCAGGCAAGAAAGCAGAAGATTTACACCCGGTTTTTACAACCTGATTTTTAATCTTTTACCACCTTTCACGCTACACGCCAGCTATGGAAGTACTGCATTACCCTGAAACTGCCTTCGAAAAGCTGCCGGTCACGATTGTGGCAGAGGCGCGGGAGGGGGCTATTGGCATCGCCCACGAAATTGCCGAGTTGATTCGCAGCAAGCAGCGCAAGGGCAAGCTGGCCGTGCTGGGCCTGGCCACCGGCTCGTCGCCTATCGGCGTGTACCAAGAGCTGATTCGCCTGCACCGCGAGGAAGGCTTGAGCTTTCAGAACGTGGTGACGTTCAACCTCGATGAGTACTACCCTATGCAGCCCGACGAGCTCCAGAGCTACGTCTACTTCATGCACGAGCAGCTGTTCGACCACGTCGATATTCGGCCGGAAAACGTGCATATCCCGGACGGTACGCTGCCCATTGAGCAGATAAAGGAGTACTGCCGCAACTACGAAAAGCAAATTGACGAATGTGGCGGGCTCGATTTGCAGCTGCTGGGCATTGGCCGCACGGGGCACATTGGCTTCAACGAGCCCGGCTCGTCGAGCAGTTCACCTACCCGCCTCGTCAAGCTTGACCCTTTGACGATTACGGACGCGGCCAAGGACTTTATCAAGGAAGAATACGTGCCGCTGCGGGCCCTAACCATGGGCGTGGGCACCATTCTTAAGGCGCGGCGCATCATCCTGATGGCCTGGGGCGAGGGCAAGGCCAAAATCTTGCGCGAGACCGTGGAGGGCCGGGTGTCGGACGAGGTGCCAGCCACGTTTTTGCAGCTGCACCCCCGGGTGCAGGTGGTGGTAGACCAGTGGGCGGCCCTGGAGCTGACGCGCATCAAAACGCCCTGGCTGGTGGGCATGTGTACCTGGGACGACAGCCTGATTCGGCGGGCGGTGCTCTGGCTGAGTTTGAAGACGCAAAAGCCCATTCTCAAACTCACCGACGAAGACTACAAGGATGGCGGCCTGAGCGACTTGCTGGTGCAGGCTGGCAATGCCTACAACCTTAACCTGCGGATATTCAACCTCATCCAGCGCACCATTACGGGCTGGCCGGGCGGCAAGCCCAACTCGAACGACACGCAGCGGCCCGAGCGGGCGCTGCCGGCCCACAAGCGGGTGCTCATTTTCTCGCCGCACCCCGACGACGACGTGATTTCGATGGGCGGCACACTGCTGCGCCTCGTAGACCAGGGCCACGACGTGCACGTGGCCTACCAGACCTCGGGCAACATTGCCGTGTTTGACGACGACGCGCGGCGCTTCGCGGACTTCGCCCTGGGCTTTGCCGAAAAGTCGGGGGTAGGCGTGGCCGACATGCGCCGCGAGCACGCCGAGGTGGTGGAGTTTTTACACCACAAAAAGCTGGGCGAAGAAGACAGCGCGCTGGTGCAAAACATCAAGACGCTTATTCGCCGGGGCGAGGCGGCGGCGGCCTGCCGCTACTGCGGCGTGCAGGAAGCCAACGTGCATTTTATGAACATGCCGTTTTACGAAACCGGGCAGGTGAAAAAGAAGCCGCTGGGCGAGGCCGACATTGAGGAAACGATAGCTATTCTACAGGAAATCAAGCCGCACCAGATTTTTGCGGCCGGCGACCTGCGCGACCCCCACGGCACGCACCGCGTGTGCCTGGACGCCATTTTTGCGGCCCTGGCCCGCCTCAAGGGCCGCGAAGAATGGGTAGACGACTGCTACATGTGGCTGTACCGCGGGGCCTGGCAGGAGTGGGATGTGGAGGATATCGAGATGGCCGTGCCCATCAGCCCCGAGGAACTGATGCGCAAGCGCAAGGCCATTTTTAAGCACCAAAGCCAGAAGGATAGCGCCGTGTTTCCGGGCAACGACAAACGCGAATTCTGGCAGCGCTCGGAAGACCGCAACCACGCCACGGCCAAGCTCTACGACCGGCTGGGCCTGGTGGAATACGAGGCGATTGAGGCGTTTGTGCGCTACCGGTTTTAACCCTACCCCCTGCGCACGACCATGACCCAACCCAGACCCACCCCCATCCCACCCCTGGTCATTATTGGGGCGCTGTTCTTCATCTTTGGGTTCATTACTTGGCTCAACGGCACGCTGATTCCCTTCCTGAAGCTGGCCTGCGAGCTGCGCTACTCGCAGGCGCTGCTGGTGACGTTTGCCTTCTACATTGCCTACGTGGTGCTGGCCCTGCCTTCGTCGCTGATTTTGCAAAAAACGGGCTTCAAAAACGGCATGGCGCTCGGGCTGGTGGTGATGGCCGTGGGGGCCCTGGTGTTTGTGCCAGCGGCGCAGGCGCGCTCGTTTGGGCTGTTTCTGGCGGGGCTATTTGTGCAGGGCGCGGGGCTGGCGCTGCTGCAAACGGCCTCTAACCCCTACGCCAGCATCTTGGGGCCGCTGGAGAGTGCGGCCCGACGCATCTGCCTCATGGGCATCTGCAACAAGGTGGCCGGCGCCCTGAGCCCACTCATTATCGGGGCCATTGTGCTGCGGGGCGCCAGCGCGCTCGAAAGCCAGCTGGCCAGCCCCCTACCCCCCGCCCAGCGCGAGGCGCTGCTTCAGCAACTGGCTGGCCGGGTAGTGGTGCCGTACCTGGCCATGGCGGGCGCACTGGTGCTGCTGGCAGTGCTGGTGCGGCGGTCGAGTTTGCCCGAAATCGAGCTGCATAGCCCCGCCAGCCAGCTCGCGGCCGACGAGCCAGCCCCGAGCATTTGGCAGTTTCCGCATTTGTGGTTGGGGGTGCTGGCTATTTTCTGCTGCGTGGGGGTAGAGGTGATTGCCGGCGATACCATTATTCAGTACGGCCGGGCGCAGGGCATCAGCCTGGACGTAGCCAAAAACCTTACTTCGGCCACGCTCGTGGCCATGCTGGTGGGCTATTTGGTGGGGCTGCTGGCCATCCCTAAGTACCTGAGCCAGGCGGCCGCTTTGCGCTTGTGCGCCCTGGTGGGGGTAGGGCTTACCCTGGGCATTTTGTTTACGCACGGCTACCCCTCGGTGCTGCTGGTGGCGCTGCTGGGGCTGGCCAACTCACTGCTGTGGCCGGCCATTTTTCCACTGAGCATCCGGGGGCTGGGCGGGCTCACGGAACAAGGCTCGGCCCTGCTGATAATGGGCATCGGGGGCGGGGCCGTGCTGCCCTACCTCTACGGCCGGCTGGGCGAGTGGCTGGGTCTTCAACAAGCCTACTTGCTGCTGATTCCGTGCTACTTATACATCCTCTTTTTTGCCCTGAAAGGCCACGCCTACCAGGCTAACAGACGGGTGAGCTACGCCGTGCCCGTTTCCTGAGTGGCCGTTTTTGGCTACTCTAGGTGGGGCCCTACCCCCTCGCTTTTGGCAAAGGGGAGCCAGCCGACTGGTAATACCCTCGCAGCTTTAGGTACCTCTCTTCCTACCCCCACCTATGAACGCAACCTGTTTTCTGCTGGCCTGGCTGGCGTTTGTGGTACCCGGGGTGGCGCGGGCCCAATTTCGGGTGGTGGGCTACGTGCCCTCTTGGCGCGGCGACGTCGATAGCACCCAGTTTGCCCAGCTCACCCACGTCAACTACGCCTTTGTGCAGCCCACGGCCACCGGCGGCCTCGAACCCCTCGAAAACCCCGCCAAGCTGCGCCGCCTGGTGGCGGCGGCCCACGCCGCCCGGGTGCAGGTGCTGGTGTCGATAGGCGGCTGGCACGACGGCGACCACAGCGCCTTCGACGCCATTGGGGCCGATGCGGGCCGCTCGCGGGCGCTGGTGCGCCACCTGCTGCGGCTGGTACGGCAGTACCACCTCGACGGCCTGGACATGGATTGGGAGCACCCCGACGCCCGCACGGCGGCCGGCTACGCCGCCCTGATGCAGCGGCTGGCTACCCGGCTGCACCGCCGCGGGCACCTGCTTACAGCGGCGGTGGCCGGGGGCACCTGGGCGGGGCCGGGCATTTTGCCCAGCGTCTTCGAGAGCGTTGATTTCCTGAATATTATGGCCTACGATGCACCGCCGCCCGCCCACTCCACCTACGCCGATGCGGCCCAAACCCTGGCTTATTGGCAAGGCCGCGGCTTACCGGCCAGCAAGACGGTGCTGGGCGTGCCCTTCTACGGCCGGCCCAGCCAGGAGTCATTTGCCGCGCTACTGGCGCGGGGCGCCGACCCGCAAGCCGACTTCTTCGACGGTGTAGGCTACAACGGCTTGGCCACCATAGCCAGCAAAACCCAGCTGGCACTCGACCAAGCCAGTGGCATTATGATATGGGAACTAACGCAGGATGCTGCCGGCGCCAACTCGCTGCTCGCCGCCATTGGCCGGGTGCTAGCGCAGCACGGCCGCGCCGGGCAGCCGGTGCGCTAGCCTCGATAAGCAGGGCCGTAGTGGGCAACTAGTATTTTTTTGCGTGTGCGCACACATTTTTATTTCATCAACTTGTTTTACACCAGTTAAACCAGTATGTTTGAGCCCAGTAGCGTGGCGAACGAGCACCAGTTATTGCCAAAACACCCCTCCTGCCCTACCCGGTGCAGCCGGCCCTTTTCGACTGCCTGCCTAGCGAATGCCGCCGGCTAGTACCCGGCCTACCAACCAGCGCGTCCCCAACGGGGCGCGTGGCCCTTCAGTAGCCAAGGCGTTGAAGCAACTGCTCCGCCCTGACTGATTCCGTCCTCCTTGCCAAGTACCCGCCGCAGCCCCTGGCCAGCCCAGGCGCTACCAGTTTGCCAAGCATTAAAGCCGGCTACCCCCTCTTGCTAGGCCGGGCTTTGTCTGAATAGCTTTTATTTCTCGATTGCTTACTTACCCGCCTAGCAACCAGCACCCCCGCGGCGATGCGGGGGCTGGCCTGGCGGTTGGTGTTGTCTGGTTTCTTTTCACGCTCAATCCCTTGCAAGCTTATGGAAAAATCTACTTGGCTTTTGCTACCCCTGCTCTGCCTGCCCGGCTTGGTGGTGGCCCAAACCCACACCGTAACCGGTAGGGTAACCGATGAGAGGGGCAGCGGCCTGCCGGGCACTACGGTGGTGGTGCGGGGCACTACGCTGGGCGTCAGCACCACAGCGGAGGGAACGTACTCGGTGGCGGTGGGCGACACGGCCACGCTGGTATTCTCGTCGATTGGCTACAATGCACAAAGGGTACGGGTAGGCGGCCGGTCGGTGGTGAACGTAACCTTGAGCGAGAGCAACCAGGCGCTAGACGAAGTAGTAGTCACGGCCCTGAACATCTCGCGCGAGCGCAAAACCCTCGGCTACTCCGTGACGGAGATAGCGGGGCCCAGCCTCACGGTGGCCCGCGAAACCAACATCGCCAACTCCTTGGTGGGCAAGGTGGCCGGCCTGAACGTGAACTCCACGGCCGGCGGGCCGGGCTCGTCGAGCAACGTCATTATTCGGGGGGTGTCGAGCATCAACCAAACCAACCAGCCGCTCTACGTCATCAACGGGGTGCCGGTAGAAAGCCAGCCCAGCGGCGGCGCCGGGGCCACCATTGGCAACAGCGGCGGGCAGTACGACAACGCGCCCGACTTCGGCGACCCCATTTCCAACCTCAACCCCGACGACATTGAGTCGATTTCGGTGCTGAAGGGTGCGGCCGCCTCGGCCCTGTACGGCTACCGGGCCAAGGCCGGCGTTATCTTGATAACGACCAAGAGCGCCAAGGGCAACGACGGCATCGAATTCAACAGCAACTACGTGGTGCAGCGGGTATTTACCCTCACCGATTGGCAGTACGACTACGGCCAGGGCGCCAACAACACGAAGCCGACCACGGCGGCGGCCGCGGCCCAATCGGGCAACTCTAGTTGGGGCGGGCGGCTCGATGGCTCGCAAGTGGTGCAGTTCGACGGGACCCTGCGGCCCTACTCGGCGCAGCGCGACAACGTGCGCAACTTTTACCAAACGGGCGGGGCGCTCACCAATACTATTGCGTTCAACAAGAGCTTTACGGGGGGCACGGTACGCTTGTCGGCCAGCGACTTGGCCAATAAGGCCGTGATACCCAACTCGCGCCTCGACCGCCAGACGTTTAACGTGGTGGGCACTTTTGACCCGTTTAAGCACCTGACCATCGACGTGCGGGCCAACTACATTCTGGAGCAGGCCCGGAACCGGCCCATCCTGTCGGACGGTGCGGGCAATGCCAACTTCAACGTGGCCTTTTTGCCTACCAGCCTCGATGTGCGCGACCTGCGCGGCCCCAACGGCAATGGTACCCTGGCCAACGGCAACGAGTTCACCTTCAACTCGGGCAACCTCTACAATACCAATCCCTATTTTGCAGCCTATCAGTTTGTAAGCAACACCAAGCGCGAGCGCTTGCTCTCCAACATCACGGCTCGCTACACCCTCGACAACGGCTTGTTCTTTCAGGGGCGGGTAGGGCGCGATGGCTACAACGACCGCCTCACCACCGTGACGCCCTCGGGCACGGCCTACCGCCCGCTGGGCAGCATTACGGAAATCACTTCGCAGTTTACGGACCTCAACGTCGATGGGCTGGTGGGCAAGGCGTTCCACGTGGGCGAGGCGTTTACCTTCACGCCCAACGTGGGGGCTAGCTACCGCCGCACCAAGCAGGACGGTTTTTCTAACTCGGGCAGCGACTTTGCCGTGGCCGGCATCAACACGCTCGGCAACACCAAAACGCGGACCGTGACGCCCATTTTCACCGACCTCGAAGTGCAGTCGGTGTACGGCTCGCTGGATTTATCCTACAAGGAATTTCTGTATTTGACGGGTACCGTGCGGCGCGACTGGTTTTCGTCGCTGGCCACGCCAGGCGTCAGCAATGACCTGGGCAGCACCTACCCCGGCGTGAGCGGCTCGTTCGTATTCTCGGAGCTGTGGAAGCCGGAAATCCTGTCGTTTGGTAAAATCCGGGCGGGCTACTCGCAAGTGGGCCAGGCTACCGGGCCTTTCCAGACCCAGCTCAACTACTCGCTGTCGGCCACTACCCTCAACGGCGTACCCTACGGCGGGCCTTCTGATGCCAACATTCCGAACCGCAACCTGCGCGCCTCTAGGGCCAGCGAAGTGGAAGTGGGCACCGAGCTGGCCTTCCTCCAAAACCGCTTGCGGCTGGATTTGACGTTCTACAAAAAGAAATCGACCGGTGAAATCGTGAACACCCCAGCCTCGGGCACCTCCGGCTACTCGGGCGCGGTGCTGAACGCCGGCGAGATGGAAAATAAGGGGGTAGAGATGCTGCTGACCATCTTACCCGTGAAAACCAGCACCTTCACTTGGACGTCTTCCTTCAACGCGGCCTACAACAAGAACACGGTGCTGTCCTTGGCCGCCGACCAGCAGCAGTCGGTGTACGCCACCTCCCGCTCGGGGGTAGGCTTTTTGGGGCAGCAAGTGGGCAAGCCGTTTGGCCAGGTGCTGGCCTACGACTACAGCCGCAACGCCGACGGCTCGATTGCCCTAACGACCAACGGCGTGCCGCTGCGCGGTAACTTAACTTCCTTCGGCACCGCCTTCCACCCCTGGACGATGGGCTGGAGCAACGACTTTACCCTGGGCCGCTTCAACATGGGCGTGCTGATTGACGGTAAGTTTGGAGGCAAAATCTTCTCGGCCACCGACTACTACGCCACCATTTTTGGCTTGCGCAAGGAAACACTGGTCAACCGCGAGGGTACTTTCGGCCCCGATAAGCTCGATGCCGCCACCTACTACGGCACGCTGGCCAACAACGTGAGCAGCCAGTTTGTGCAGGATGCCAGCTTTATCAAGCTGCGGCAAATCACCCTGGGCTACTCGTTTCCGAGCGCGCTGTTTGGCAACAAAATTCAGCGGCTGACGCTGAGCCTGGTGGCCCGCAACCTGTTTTTCTTCCGGCGCCTCACCGACAACATCGACCCCGAGGGCAGCTACAATGCCTTTACGCAGGGCCTGGAACTGGGCGGCGTGCCGCCGTCGCGCACGTTCGGCCTCAACCTGAACGCCAAATTCTAGCGCCTGCCACTCCGTTCATTTTCAATGCCTTGCTATATGAAAAGCCTGTTCACTAAGACCACTGTGCTCGCCAGCGCGGCCCTGCTGCTGGCCAGCAGCTGTACCGATAGATTTAAGGAAATCAACACCAACCCGACGACCTACAGCCAGGCCTCGTTCGATGCCAACTACCTGCTCACGCAGTCGCAGCTCACCTACACCGGCAGCACCGACTTTGCCTACGAAACCTGGCGCGGCAACCTCATTTACTGCGCCACCTTCATGCAGGGCATGTCGTCGGTTATCAGCTACTGGGCCGGCGATAAGTACCTGCTCAACGAAGGCTACACCGCCGCCTACTGGGAACGGGCGTACTCGGAGCAGGTGAAATCGGTGACGGACCTCGTGGCTTCCACCGACGGCAAGCCGCAGTACAAAAACCTGCACCAGATAGCTCGCATCATGCGCGCACTTATTATGGAGCGCATCACGGACCTGTACGGCGACGCGCCGTACTCGCAGGCCGGCCAGGGCTACTACCAGGGCATTATTACCCCCGTTTACGACAAGCAGCAGGACATCTACAACGACCTGATTAAGGAAGTGACCGAGGCCTCGGCTGCCCTCGACCCAGGCGCCGACATTGCCTCGGGCGACGTTTTTTACAAGGGCAACATCGCGCAGTGGCAGCGCTTCAGCAACACCCTGCTGCTGCGCCTGGGCATGCGCCTGCTGAAGGTAGACCCCGCTAAGGCGCAGGCCATTGCTACCCAAGTGCAGGGCAAAACCATGACTAGCGACGCCGACAATGCCTACGTTCTTTTCGACGTGGCCGGCGGCCGCGCCACCCAAAACCGCAACAGCCAGGTGCTGCTCGGCGATGGCGGCCAGGAGCACTACTACGTGAAGTGGTCGCAGACTTTCATTAACTACTTGAAAACCAACAACGACCCGCGCCTTTCTAAAATCGCGGTGACGCAGCTTTACCTCTCGGACGGTTCTAAAACGCAGAACGCCAACTTCGTCACGACTGCGGCCGCGCAAAAGGGCATGCCCAACGGCCGCGACCTGAGCGGCCGGGCCGCCTACGACATCTCGACGGCGCCGGGCTATACCACCTTCCCCGACTACTCCTCGCCCAACCCCGGCATGATTAAGCGGACTGGCCCCGCGTTCATTCTCACCTATGCCGAGTCGGAGCTGCTGCTGGCCGATGCTGCCCAGCGCTTCAACCTGGGCAGCGCCGCCCAGCACTACACGGCCGGCGTCACGTCGGCCATGAGCTACCTCAGCCAGTATGACGCCACGATGACCGTGGCCCCAGCCGACATTACCGCCTACCTGGCGGCTCACCCCTATACGGCGGCCCAAGGCTTGGAGCAGATTAATACGCAGTACTGGGCCCTCACCTGCTCGATGCTTGATTTTTACGAAGCGTGGAGCAACTGGCGGCGCACCGGCTACCCCACCCTCACGCCGGTAGTGTACCCCAACAACGCCACCAACGGCCAGATTCCGCGCCGCTTCCCCTACCCCACCGGCGAAATCACGAGCAACCCCACTAATTACAAAGCTGCCAGCACTGCCGTTACGGGCGGCGACAACTTGCTGGGCCGCGTGTACTGGGATAAGTAAGGCGCTTGCTTAGTATTGACTAGTTTCAACTAGCTAACTACCAAGGACGTCATGCTGCGGCAAGCGCAGCATGACGTCCTTGTTTTTAAAATTGCCATTTCTTCGCTGCGGTTCATTTAACCGCGCTTTTTTCCAGCGCCCACCTCATGCCCCCCAAATTTCCTTTGCTTGGTAAGTACCTCGTCCTTTTTGCTGCCAGCCTAGCTACCTACTCGGCACTAGCTCAGGCGCCCCCTACCCCCTCCTTGGGCCTGGTGCCCCTGCCGCGCAGCGTGCAGACCTCGGCAGGCACGTACGCACTGCCCGCCACCTTACGCATCTATGCCCAAAGCCCGGACGAGCTGAACGTGGCCGGCCTGCTGCGCGAGCAACTGGCGCTGCTGGGCAAAACGGCCACCCTCACTACCAGCGCCGCCACGGCGCAAATTCGGCTAGTGAGCACGCCCGCCGGGGCTAACTCCGAAGCCTACCAGCTAACGGTGGACAAGAGCGGTGCGCGCATTGCGGCGGCGGGCGGTGCGGGCTTGTTCTACGGCGCCCAAACGCTATTGCAGCTGCTGCCGGCGCGGCCCGCGGCCGGCGCCGCGCGCGTGCCATTTGTGCGCATCCAGGACCAGCCAGCCTTTGGCTGGCGCGGGGGGCACCTCGACGTGAGCCGGCACTTCTTCCCGGTGTCATTCGTCAAGAAATACATTGATTTTATAGCCGCTTATAAACTCAATACCTTCCACTGGCACCTGACCGACGACCAGGGCTGGCGCATCGAGATTAAGAAATACCCCAAGCTGACGCAGGTGAGCGCCTTCCGCCAGGAAACCCTCATCGGCTCGCAGCCACTGCTCAAAACGCCCGCCGATTTTAAGTACGACGGCACGCCCTACGGCGGGTTCTACACCCAAGCCCAAATTAAGGAGGTGGTGGCGTATGCCCAGCGGCGCTACGTCACCATTGTGCCCGAAATTGAGATGCCGGGCCACTCGGTGGCCATCTTGGCCGCCTACCCCGAGCTGGCGTGCCGGCCCGGCCCCTACACGCCCTGGCCGATGTGGGGCGTGAACGAGGACATCGTGTGCCCGAGCGAGGCCACCATTCAGTTTTTCGAGAACGTGCTGGCTGAAGTGAGCCAGCTTTTTCCGGGTCGCTACGTGCACATTGGCGGCGACGAGGCCCCCAAAACGCGCTGGAAGGAAAGCGCGCTGGTGCAGGATATTATGAAGAAGGAAGGCTACACCAACGTGGAGCAGGTGCAGGGTTGGTTCAACCGCCGCATCGAGCAGTTTTTGACGAGCAAGGGCAAGAAGCTCATCGGCTGGGATGAAATTTTGGAGGGCGGCATTTCGCCCCGCGCCACCGTCATGAGTTGGCGCGGCGAAAAAGGCGGCATCGAAGCCGCTAAACTCGACCACGACGTGGTGATGACGCCCACCACCCACGTGTACCTCGACTACGGCCAGAACCCCCACCCTTTCAGCCCCTACGAGCCCCAAATGATAGGCGGCTTCCTACCCCTCGAAAAAGTGTACAGCTACAACCCGCTGCCCGCCGAGCTGACGCCGGCCCAGCAGCGGCACATTTTGGGGGTGCAGGCCAACCTCTGGACCGAGTACATCACGACCCCCGCCAAGGCCGAGTACATGCTGTTTCCGCGCCTGCTGGCCGTGGCCGAAGTGGCCTGGACGCCCGCCGCCCAGAAGAGTTACGCCGCTTTCCTGCCGCGCCTGGGCCAGCAATACGCCCACCTCGACCTCCACAAAATCAACTACCGCGTGCCCGAGCCCTTGGGCCTCGACAGCGCCAGCCAGGTAGTGCAGGGCGGCAAGGCTGTGTTCACGCTGCGCTCGCTGGTGCCGGGCGCTCAAATTCACTACACCCTGGATGGCAAGCTGCCCGACGAAACCACCGACCTCTACACCCAGCCGGTAGCTGTGCCGCTGGGCCGCCGCCTCACCGTGCGGGCCGTGGCCATCGCCCCCAACGGCCGCCACAGCCCCCCCGCCGAGCTAGTGGTCAAGTAAAAAGCAGGGGGTGGGATGCGGCGGGGTCTCACCTAGAAGCACGTAGAGAAAACTTAATAAAACGCAAAAAAGAACGTCATGCTTCGACAAGCTCAGCATGACGTTCTTTTTGGTTTTTTGCTAAACCCCAAACAGGCTTATAGCTACCGCTCCTACCCCCTTTTAGAAATCTTATTGTGCGTAATGCTGCGCTGCAAATTTGACTTAAACCGCGCGTCGTCAACGGCGCTTTTTACTTGATGCTTGGTGGCGCGGCCTTGCACGCGAGCGCGCCACATGCGCCAGGAGGAAGGCTTCATTTCGCGGCGCATCAGCCGGATTACGTCGTTTTCCTTTAGCCCAAACTGAGCAAATATGGCCTCGAAGGGCGTGCGGTCTTCCCAGGCCATTTCGATGATGCGGTCGGTTTGCTGGTCGGTGAGGGGCTCGGTCATGCTTGCACAAAAAAGCCGCCCTGGCAAACTACCGAGGCGGCTTTTATACAAGGTAATCCAGCGCGTAAGTGTTCGCCGAAAGGCGAATAACCGGCTATTTTATTCCACTAATTTTCCTTTGGCGGCTTGGCGCAGCTTGCTGTGTTTTTTACCGTAGCCGTAGTAAATAGCCAGGCCGATGGCCAGCCACACGGCCAGCCGCAGCCAGGTTTCCCAGGGTAAACTCAGCATCATTACCAGGCAGGTGAGAATGCCCAGGATGGGCACCAGCGGCACCCACGGCGTGCGGAAGCTGCGCGGCGCGTCGGGGTCGGTTTTGCGCAGGATGAGGATACCCAGGCACACCATCACGAAGGCCAGTAGCGTGCCGATGCTCACCATTTCGCCCACTACGTTGATGGGCACGAAGCCCGCAAACAGGCTGATGAACGCGCCCAGCAGCAAGTTGGACTGCACCGGCGTGCGAAACTTGGGGTGGATGCGGGAGAAAGCGGGGGGTAGGAGGCCGTCTTTCGACATCGAGAAAAATACCCGCGACTGCCCTAGCAAATCGACCAGAATCACGGACGTGTAGCCCACCATAATTGCCAGGATAATGGCGCCGCTGAGCCAGGCGTAGGGCGTTTTTTCGATGGCAATGGCCACCGGCGCGGCGCTGTTTTTAAACTCGGTATAGTTGGCCAGGCCCGTGAGCACGTAGCCGAACAGCACGAACAGAATGGTGCAGACGATGAGCGAGCCCAGAATGCCGATGGGCATGTTGCGCTGCGGGTTTTTGGTTTCTTGGGCCATGGTGGCCACGATGTCGAAGCCAATAAAGACGAAGAAAATAACGCCCGCACCGCGCAAAATGCCGCTCCAGCCAAACTCGCCAAACTTGCCGGTGTTCGCCGGAATGAAGGGGTGGTAGTTGGCCGGGTCGATGTATTTCCAACCCAACGCAATGAATACCAGCACCACGGCCACCTTCAGGGCCACCACCAGCGCATTAAACCACGCCGAGCCCGACGTGCCCCGAATGATGATGGCCGTGATGGCGAGCACCACCAGCATAGCCGGCAGGTTGAGGTAGCCGTGCACCACCGAGCCATCGTGCAGGGTGGCGGTTTCGAAGGGCGAGAGCACGAGCCGGGCGGGCAGGTGCAGGCCGTACTTCTCCAAAAACTTCAGCAGGTACTGCGACCAGCTGATGGCCACCGTGGCGGCGCCCACCGAGTATTCGAGCACGAGGTCCCAGCCGATAATCCAGGCGAATAATTCGCCCATGGTAGCGTAGGAGTAGGTATAGGCCGAGCCCGCCACCGGCACCAGCGCCGCAAACTCGGCGTAGCACAGCGCCGAAAAGGCACAGCCCACCGCCGCCACCACAAACGAGAGCGTGACGGCCGGCCCCGCGTGGTTGGCGGCCGCCAGGCCGGTGAGCGAAAACAAGCCCGCTCCGATAATGACGCCAATACCCAGCGCAATGAGGCTCACGCCGTTGAGCGTGCGCTTGAGCGTGCCGGTGCCCGATTCGGCGGCTTCCTGCCGCAGGAGTTCCAATGATTTTTTTAGCATACTGTAGCTGTGGCACGGCTGCTGCCAGCCGCGCCTAAACGACCCGCCAGTTGGTGCGCATGCGCGCCCAACCATCCGCAGTCAACCCTCAAAAATTGAAAAAAGCAACGCCCCGTACCCTACTCCACGCTCAACAACAACAGCGCCCTACCCCTGCTAAACCGGCGCACCGCACCGCGCTGCTAGTTGGAAGGCAAACACTGGGTAGAAACGTAGAAAAGGCCACGGGCTTTTATAGGAGCGACCATGGTTTGGCCGCCGTTCGGTTGGCACCGTTCCGCAGAAGCGGAGGTTGCCGGCGCGTCGCAGAGCCTATCTCTCAGCGCCTCGGTATAAAAACAAGCTAGCCAGAAAGCCGGACTTGACGAGGCAAAGGTAGGGCCAAATGAAGCTTTTGTGATGGCTTAGGGGCTAGGCGGGGGGTAGGCCGCCCTGCTCCCAGGCGGCCAACTCGGCTTGCAGGTTGCGGCGGGCGGGCGCATCAAGCGCGGCGTGCAAAGCAGGCGTGTGAAATAAGACGGGCGCGGCCAGCATTTTGGCCAGCACCTTGCGGCGGCCAGGGCGGTACAGCAAATCGGGCACTAGGCGATACTCGCGGCGCACCTGGTGGGCATAGGCCCAATACGCCGCCTCCGGCGCCCCCAAAATGCTGAGGTCCGCGTCTAGAAACAGCAGCAAGTCGGCATCGCCGGGCGGTTGGGGCTGGGTATGGTCGGCGGTGCGGCGAATGAGGTCGGCTACGCGCTCGCGGCGGGCAGGCTCCAGGTTGGTTTCTTGCAAAAAAGCCAGGGCCCACTCGGCACTTTTAGCCTCATTGTCTGCGCTTAGGGCCTGGTACACTGCATCGTGAAACCAGATGGCCAGTTCCACTACCACGGCATCCTGCATCGGAAAACCGGCCACTTTATGCAGCAGGTTCTCAAGGTGCTGCAAGTTGTGGTAGTGCCGGCTAGGCGCCTCGTAAGCCGTGGCCAGCCTGGTTAGCTCGGCCTCGCGGCGGCTATAATCGGGCAGCAGCGGGGCCACAAGTTGGTGCCAGCGAGAACGTAGGGCAGGAGTCATGGGAGCGAGCGAGTTATTATTTTGGCAACGCAATGCTACACCTCTCGGGGCTAATGCACCCGCACATCGGCGGGCTCAAGGCCGGGCCGGCTGAGGCGCAACGAGTCGAGGCCATACCAGCGGGCGGCATCCTGGTTGTAGCTGGCACTGGCGCGGGCGCTTAGCGTTTCGCCTAAAATGAGCACGTACTGCGGATGAATACCTTGCAGCGGCTCGACCGCCACTTCGTGGGCGCCTGCTTGCCGGGCCCGCCGGATGGCTGCGTCGCGTGCTGCCAGCTGGCGCCGGTAAGCGGGGGCGTTTTCGAACCATTCGCGCCAAGCGGCGCGCTCGGGGCCCCCGCCCACCAGCACCAGCACGTAGAGCAGCGCCGGCAGCCGCAGCCGTAGCAGGAGCTGGCAAGTTGAGCTAGGGCCAGCGGGCAGGGCCGCCCACAGCACCACCAACCAACTGGTAAACAACCCAAACCACATAAAATTGAGCGCCCGCACCGCCGGATAGCCCCAGGCAGTGAAACTCAGAAATAGCATTTGCAGCCCTACCCCTCCTAGCACGAAGCAGAGGCCCCAGCGTAGGGGCAGGCGCAGGCCCGTCGGGCGTAGGTGGCGCAGCCGATAGCCCAGCCGCGCCAGTAGCAGGGGCGCCACTACCAGGGCCGTTACCTGCCGGGGCTCGGTCAAAAACATATAGGTTTGCACCACAGCCCGGCCCAGCACTTTCCACAGCGGAATGGCGGGCCCCAGGTGCTCCTCGTGCATTCGCACCAGGTTGCCGGGCGCAGCGGCTACTACCACGCCGGCCACCAAAGCAAAGCCCGCTAGCCCCAGCCAACGGTGCAGGGCCGGGCGGTCGGCCCGGCGGTAAGCCAGGTAGCAAAGCCAGGCGAGCGCCCAACCCAGCAGCAGCAGCGACAATTCGAGCGCGCCCGCCACGCCCAGCATCGCCCCTACGGCCAGCGTGTACCAGGCAATGCGCCCCCAGCGGCTGCCGGCGCGCAGCGACTGCAGCACCGCCACCGGAAAAACCAGGCTCAGTATAGCAGGCACCTGGTATACGACGGCGCTCGAAAACCAATAGAAAGCTGCGTACGGGCTCGGCATCACGTAAAGATGCCCCAGCAGCAGCGCTACTGACCAAGCCCCGGCCGCGCCCCAGCCCAGGCGCTGGCGCGCCAGCACCCGCAACGCCAGCGCCTGGGCTAGGCCCGTAGCCCCCAACCAGCCTAACGACAACAGTTGCACTCCCTGCGGCCAGCCGTAGGCCACGGGGTTGAGGCGGGTCAAAAGAATGGTAAAAAAGCGCCCCGTGTGGGTTGTATAAATATATTTTTCGGCGCCCCACTGGCCCAGTCGGCCCACCAACGCAGCAAAGTCGTAATCATCCCAGTAGGGCTGGTTGTAGAAAGCCAGGGCCAGGTAGGGCAGCAGCAACAGCGCCAGCCCGCCCCCCACAAGCACACGGTGCCAAGCGCGCAGCCGCCACGCTAGGCGCCATTGCCGGGAAGCCGCCCTGCGGGACGCAACAGGCCCGGGCGGCTTAGCGGAGGGCATAAATTCTCTCAATTATTTCCACCACCTTCAGGCTTTCCAGCGCATTGGTAGTGGCAAATTCGCGGCGCTGCACCGTAGCTACTACGTTGTCAATCACCTGCACATGGTTAGCGGCCGAGCCCTGGTAGGGGCCGTAGTCGTTGGCGGGGTTGGTGGGGGGTAGGGCGGGCAGCGCATAGTCCTGCAAGTGGCAATATTCCACTTTATCCAGGTATTGGCCGCCAATTTTGAGCGAGCCGCGCTCAGCCACTACCAGCAGCGAGCTTTCGAGGTTGCGGTCCCACACGGCGGTGCTGTAGCTGAGCGTGCCGCTACCCCCCCGCACGAGGTCGAAGGTGACGAGGCCACTGTCTTCAAACTCGGTGATACCTGCATGGGTAAAGTCTTGAAAACGAGCCGATATATTAGTAATATCACCAAACACCCAGTACAATAAATCTACAAAGTGGCTGAACTGCGTGAAGAGCGTGCCGCCATCGAGCGCCTGCGTGCCCTTCCAGCCGCCGGGGCGGTAGTAGCGCGCATCGCGGTTCCAAAAGCAGTTGAACTGCACCAGAAATACCTGCCCCAGCCGGCCTTCCTCAACTACCTGCTTGAGCCAGGCAGCGGGCGGCGAATAGCGGTTTTGCATCACCCCAAACACCAGCTGGCCCGTTTGCAACGCCGTGTGCACAATGAGCTCGGCGTCAATTTTGCGCAGGGCAATGGGCTTTTCGACCACCACGTGCAGGCCGTGGCGCAGGCCCGCTACGGCCTGCGGAGCGTGCAAGCCATTGGGCGTGGCCACGGTGAGCACGTCGGCGGCTGGGCCCGCAGCTAGGTATTCTTCCAACGAAAGAAAGAATGGCACACCAGGAAATTCGGCTGCTAAATCCGCCCGCAATTCCTCGCGCACATCAACCAACGCCACTAAGTGGGCGCCGGCGCCCCGCGCCACTAATGCCGCGTGGCGCCGGCCAATGTGGCCAATTCCGCAGATGACGAAGCGAACAATCAAAGGCACTTCACTAGTATTAAGTTAAGCCGGGAAGAACGCCCGCACGCAGGCACTGGTGTATTCTTGCTGCGCCAACGTCAGCGCGGGCTGCACTGGCAGCGCCAATACCTGCTGGCACAACTGCTCAGCAATTGGAAATTGCCCCAGCTTATAGTTTAAAAAGGTATAAGCTTCTTGTTGATGCACGGCCAAGGGGTAATAAATCGCACTAGATACACCATGTTGACTAAGATGCAGTTGCAGGGCATCGCGGCGGCCGGCCTCTGGTATTTTGATAGTATACTGATGGAAAACGTGGCTACTGCGCGGGTCGCGAGCCGGAATCTGCAGCCCGCCGATGGTAGCAAAAACCGCATCGTAGCGAGCAGCTACCGCTTGGCGAGCGGCTTGGGCCGCCGGCAAATGGCGCAGCTTTACGCGCAGCAGGGCGGCTTGCAGCGTATCGAGGCGCGAGTTGAGACCGATGCGCTGGTGGTGGTATTTCTGGCTTTGGCCGTGGTTGGCGAGCTGGCGCAGCAGTGCCGCGCGCGGCGCAGCGCGGGTGAGGAGGGCGCCGCCATCGCCGAGGCAACCCAGGTTTTTACTCGGAAAAAAGGAGGTGGTCCCTACCTCCCCTACGGTTCCAGCATGGGCTATTTCGCCGCTGGCAAAGGTGAATGTAGCGCCCAGCGCCTGGGCATTGTCTTCAATAAGGGCTACGGCAGCGGCAGCACATAGCGCGCGTAGCGCCTCCAAATCAGCACATTGCCCAAATAGATGTACCGCTATTACGGCGCCAGTACGCGGGCTGAGTGCCGCCCGCACGGCGGCTGGGTCTATGTTAAAGGTGTCGGGCAGCACATCGACCAGCACCGGCCGCAAGCCCAGCACCGCCGCCGCCTCCAGCGTAGCCACGTAGGTGAAAGCTGGTACGATAACCTCGGTACCGGGGGGTAGGGCCAGGCTCAGCAGGGCCAGCGTGAGCGCGTCGGTGCCATTGGCGCAGGGCACCACGTGCGCCCCCCCCAGGTACGCGCCCAGTTCGGCGGCAAACTGCCCCACGGCCGGCCCCTGAATAAAGGCGGCTTCCTGCACTGTGGCGTGCCAAGCGGCATCTAGCTCGGCCTGGTAGGCAGCATGCTCGGCCACGAGGTCGAGCAGGAGAATGGGGGTAGGACCGGACACAAAAAAGGCGAAAAGCCAAAGATACCCGCCGGGTTTGGGCCAGCCTAGAGTTCTTGCAGCAGCCACAGCAGCTTTAGCGCATCGAGCGCGCGCAGGCTGGGCCGGGCTGCCAGCAAGTGGCGACGCAGTAGGGGCGCTAAAGCTGCCAGCGCAATGCGCCCTACCCCCGCCAACCTCGCTCGGCGCAGGCGTAAGGCCAACTGCACCAGCCGTGCATCGGTCCCCAGGCCGTCGGTGCGCAGCATGTGGGCGAGGTTGCGCACGGCCTGGTGTGTTTTGTCGAGGAATATGGCCGCGGGCTCCAGGCCATCGTGCAGCACAGGGTTTTCAAGGTGCTGAATGCGTACGCCAGCCTGCGCTAGGGCCAATCCAAAGCGGGTATCCTCGTGCCCATAATCTCGGAGACGCTCATCGAATGGGAATTGAGCCAGCAACGCCTTGTCCAGCAAGGCATTGTTTATGGTAAGTTGGTTGCCGGGCGCGCGCTGGCGGGCGGCGGCGGGCTGCATCTCGCGGGCCCGGCCATAAAGCCAGCGCAGATACAAAGCAGGGGCGGCGGGCGGTGTAGCTTCGTAGGTAGTGCCCCCAATGAATAAGCCCACGGCAGGCTGCGCCCGCAGGGCTTGCGCATAGCGAGCCAAGAACTGGCCGTCGGGTAGCAGGCTGTCATTGTCGAGCAGCAGCAGCCATTCATTCTTCGCGCTGGCTGCTAGCCGGTTGCGGATGGCGGCCCGGCCTATATTGGCCGGCAGCTCTTCGTAGCGCACGCCCGGCTGGTGGGCCAACAAGCGGTTTTTTGCCTGGTATTCGGCGGCCGACTTATCGTCAAGTAGCACGATTTCTACCTGGCCCGGCCAGTCGGCTACTTGGCCTCGCAGGCTACTAACCAGCCGCGTTACGTCGCGGTTAAAAACTGGAATCAGAACAGAAAGGCCGACGTGCATAGCAGCAGAGAAACGCTACGGCCGGGCCGAATCCAGCAGCTGCCCATCTTTGCAAGTGAGTACGCGGTGCGGGTATTTTTCCAGCAGCTGAAAATTATGCGTAGCCATAAGAATGGCGGTACCCGCGTTATTTATCTGCCCAAACAGGTCCATAATACCAGCCGACACCTCAGGGTCGAGGTTGCCGGTAGGCTCATCGGCCAGCAGCAAAATGGGTTCATTCAGCAATGCCCGCGCGATAACTACGCGCTGCTGCTCGCCACCCGAGAGGCGGTGCGGCATCCGGCCGCCCACGCCACTGAGCCCCACCTGCATCAGCACTTCGCTGATGCGCTGCTGCTTGCGGGCCTTACCCCGCCAACCGGTAGCATTGAGCACAAATAGTAGGTTTTCGGCCACCGTGCGGTCCGATAGCAGCTGAAAGTCTTGAAAAACAATGCCTAAGCGCCGGCGCAAATACGGCACCTTACCGGCACCTAGCCGCGCCAGGTCGTAGCCCGCCACCTCACCCGTGCCTACCAGCAGCGGCAAGTCGGCATACAGCGTTTTGAGCAAAGACGACTTGCCGGCCCCGGTGCGCCCCACCAAGTACACAAACTCGCTTTTTTCGAGTCCAAACGAAACGCGCTCTAGCACCGCCCGCTCTTCCTGGGTGATGGTGGCGTCGCGCAATTCAACTACCAGCTCGGTCATAGCAGCAACTTACAGTTCGAGCTTACGCAATTTGCCAAATTCCAGCTCCGAAATAATAGCCGCCAGCGGCTCCTCCTTGCCCGCCAGCCCGTAGCGGTGCAAGTCTTTGAGCGGCCGGTCGGCCCGGAAATACGCAATCAGCACAAACTGCTCGTCGCGTAGCTGGATGTAATCCGGAATTTTGGCCTTGCCTTTTACTTTGATAATGTACACTTTTTGAATTATGAGTTGAGAAGAACGTCATGCTGAACGTAGTGAAGCATCTCGCTCGCTTCGCTGAACGATTGAGGTACTGCTGCACGTGAGATGCTTCACTACGTTCAGCATGACGTTCTTTTTAATTCATACTTCCTCTAAGCATTTACCTTCTGGTGGTCGGCCAAGAAAGTAGCCAAACCCTTGTCCGTCAGTGGGTGGCTGAGCAGGCCGGTGATAACGCTGAGCGGGCAGGTAACCACGTCGGCGCCCAGCTCGGCGCACTGAATGAGGTGCGGCACGTGGCGCACGCTCGCGGCCAGCACTTCGGTGGCGTAGCCGTAGTTAGCAAAAATCTCGATAATCTGGGCAATCAGCCCCAAGCCATCGGCTCCAATATCGTCGAGGCGGCCCACGAAAGGTGATACGTAGGTGGCGCCCGCTTTAGCTGCCAGCAGTGCTTGCCCAGCCGAGAAAATAAGCGTGCAATTGGTACGGATACCTTTGTCGCTGAAGTATTTAATGGCCTTGATGCCTGCTTTAATCATGGGCACCTTCACCACGATGTTGGGGTGCAGGTCGACCAGGGCTTCGCCCTCGCGAATGATGCCTTCGTAGTCGGTAGCAATTACTTCGGCCGACACGTCGCCGTCCACAATATCACAGATGGCTTTGTAGTGAGCCATCACGGCATCGGTACCCCGGATGCCTTCTTTAGCCATCAGCGACGGATTGGTGGTTACGCCATCAAGTACGCCGAGGTCTACGGCCTCTTGAATTTCGGCTAGATTGGCCGTATCAACAAAAAACTTCATTCAGTAGCAAAAAAAGAACCGGCCCAAAGCTACGCGCCAGCTGCCCAAACCTGGCAACTAAGCACGGCTATGGGCCGGCTGGAAAAGACAAAAAAAGCGAGCCAAAATCGCACCGCTCAACCACCTACCCTTGCTGCCTTCCGGCCCTGGGGGAGTTCAGCAGGAGCTGGTCGTTCTGACTCGCCGGTACAAAGATAGGCATTGCCCCCGGATTAACGAGGGTTTCAGCAGATTTCACAGATTTTGTGAACGGTTGCCGAGCGTAGTGGCCTGATTCTTTGAGACAAAAATAGCTTTACGCCTACCCTCCTCAAAACCTAAACGCAAACTATACTGCGGAGAAAGCCGGCTGAGCAGGCTATTTTTGCACCACCAACTAGCGCAACGGCCGAGCGGAATCGCCCATAAAATCCGTGCAATCCGCTAAAATCCCCGTTAACCCGTGATTTATGGAGCAAATTCTGATTCTGGACTTTGGTTCGCAGTACACGCAGCTCATTGCCCGACGCATTCGCGAGCTGCACGTTTTTTGCGAAATTCATCCCTACACCCACGCCCCCCAGCTGGCCGAGCGCATTAGCTCCGGCGACCTGCGGGGCGTTATTCTTTCGGGCTCGCCCTGCTCGGTGCGCGATGCCGATGCGCCCAACCCGGACCTGACCGCCTTGCTAGGCCAAGTGCCGGTGCTGGGTATTTGCTACGGCGCGCAGCTGCTGGCCCAGCAGGGCGGCGGCGACGTGCAGGCCGCTACCAGCCGCGAGTACGGCCGGGCGCGCCTCACTAGCCTCAACGAGGCTTCGCCCTTGCTGCGCGGCCTGCACCTCGACACGCAGGTGTGGATGTCGCACGGCGACACGATTAAGGTCCTACCCCCTGCTTACGAGGTCATTGCCAGCACGCCCGAAGTGGCGGTGGCGGCCTATAAGCTGCCGGGCCAGGACACGTACGGCATCCAGTTTCACCCCGAGGTGACGCACTCGACGGAGGGTAAGCAGCTGCTCGAAAACTTTGTGGTCAACATCTGCGGGTGCAGCCAGAGCTGGACGCCCGAGCACTTCGTGGATTCGATGGTAGAGGCGCTGCAAAACACCATCGGCCCTGACGACCAAGTGATTCTGGGTTTGTCGGGGGGGGTAGACTCGTCGGTGGCGGCCTTGCTGCTGCACCGCGCCGTGGGCCCGCGCCTGCACGGCATTTTTGTTGACAATGGCCTGCTGCGCCAAGATGAGTTTGCTTCTGTGCTGCAAGCCTACGAGGGCCTGGGCCTGAACGTAACGGGTGTGAATGCCGCGCCGGAGTTTTATGCGGCGCTGGCGGGTATTTCCGACCCCGAGCTGAAGCGCAAGGCCATTGGCCGCACGTTTATTGAGGTATTCGACCGCGAGGCGCAGAAAGTAGAAGGCGCGCGCTGGCTGGCGCAGGGCACTATTTACCCCGACGTGATTGAGTCGGTGTCGGTGCACGGCGGGCCGGCCGTCACCATCAAAAGCCACCACAACGTGGGCGGCTTGCCCGAGAAAATGAACCTCAAAATTGTGGAGCCACTGCGCATGCTCTTCAAAGATGAGGTGCGCGAAGTGGGTGCTACGCTGGGCCTACCCGCCGATATTCTCAACCGCCACCCTTTTCCCGGTCCGGGCCTGGGCATTCGCATTCTGGGCGACATCACGCCGGAGAAGGTAGACCTTTTACAACGTGCTGATGGCGTTTTCATTAACCTTCTCAAGGAGCGTGGCCTCTACGCCCAAACCTGGCAGGCCGGCGCCATGCTGCTGCCCGTGCAAAGCGTGGGTGTGATGGGCGACGAGCGCACTTACGAGCGCGTGGTGGCCCTGCGCGCCGTAACGAGCGTAGATGGGATGACGGCCGACTGGGCCCATTTACCTTACGATTTTCTGGCCGAGGTTAGCAACAAGATTATCAACCAGGTACGCGGCATCAACCGCGTGGTGTACGATATTTCGAGCAAGCCGCCAGCTACTATCGAGTGGGAGTAACCCGATAGAAATACTACCCAGACGTCCTGTTCCTCTGGCGTCCCGAAAGCAGCATCTTGGCCGCATCGCTAACCCAAGCGCACGGGCTTATTGAGATGCTTGCTTCGGGACGCTAGACGAGCAGGACGTTCTTTCTCCATACCTACTAAACCATGCGCTGGCATTGCCTCCAACACCTGCCCGACGAAGGCCCTGGCTACGCCGCCGAGTGGCTGGCGGCGCACGGCCACTCGCTGACTTACACGCGGTTACTCGAGCCCTACCCCATCTTTCCGGGGGTAGACGAGTTTGATGGGCTGCTGATTTTAGGCGGGGCCATGAGCGTGCATGAGGAGGAGGCCTTTCCGTGGCTGCGCGACGAGAAAGCGTTTCTGCAAACCACGTTGCGGGCGGGCAAAATCACGCTGGCTATTTGCCTGGGAGCACAGCTAGTGGCGCAGGCGTTGGGCGGCGAGGTGCACCCCAACCCCGACCCGGAAATCGGCTACTGGACGGTGCGGTTTTCGGCAAAGGCACTGGCGCACCCGCTGCTGCGCGGCTGGCCCGCCAAAGCCACGGTGCTGCACTGGCACTTCGACACATTTACGGTGCCGCCGGGGGCCGTGCGCGTGGGTATGTCGGCGGGCTGCGCAGCGCAGGGCTTCGTGTGGGGCGATGGCCTTATCGGCCTCCAGTTTCACCCCGAAATGACGGAGGAGATGGTGGAGCATTTAATGCATTTCGAAAACCACGAAGCGGCCGAAGAACAGGAGTTTGTGCAAACCGCTGAGCAAATCAGGGCTAAGCTAAAATCGGGGTGGAAGGGTCGTAAGCTACTCGAAGCTTTGCTGGAAAATATGGTGGCGCTCCACGCAAGCGAAGCGAATTTTCTTTCTTCCTAGCCAACGAAAAGGGCGGTCCTGCTTCGGCAAGCGCAGCAGGACCGCCCTTTTTTGATTTTGATAGTTCGATAACCGCTAGAAACCCTTCGGTAACTCAATTCCCTTAATCGTTTTATATAAGCTCAGCGCGTGCTGGTCAGTCATGCCGGCCACGTAGTCGGTGAGCAGCAGAATTTGCTCGTAGGCGGTGGCCTCTTTCTGGAAGCCAGTAGCGCGGTACTGAGGGGGTAGGAGGTCGAGCAGCTTGCGCGAGCGGTGGTTGGCTTGGCGGTCGAAGATGGCGCACAGAAACGTATTGAGCAAGCCGCCAAGCACTTCAAAGCCAGCGGCTTCAATCTCCAATACCGGGCGCGAGCGGTAGAGTTTGTCGATGCTTAAGCGCTGAATTTCCTGCAAAAACGCGTAGCCGCTCAGCTCTTTCACCAGCGGCGCGTCGTATTCGCCGCGCAGGATGGCGGGTGCGTGGTGGGCAAAGCGGGTAGCGGTTTCATCCACGAGCTGGCCGATGAGGGTGGCCCGTAAGTAACCCAATTCCTCCTGCCAATCGCGCCATTGCAAGCCGCTGCTCGCCGTGCGGGGGCGGGCGTTGGGGGCCGCATCGCGCAGTTCGCGTAGCAGCTTCAGGCCGCGCT
Source organism: Hymenobacter ginkgonis (assembly GCF_009755225.1). Lineage (GTDB taxonomy): Bacteria > Bacteroidota > Bacteroidia > Cytophagales > Hymenobacteraceae > Hymenobacter > Hymenobacter ginkgonis. The sequence continues at coordinate 857,100 of NZ_WQKZ01000001.1, read as the reverse complement.
CGTGGTCGATGAGGCCCAGCTTGAGGCCATCTTCAAAATCAATAATGCGGTAGCAGATATCGTCGGCCGCTTCGACCAGAAAAGCCAGCGGGTGCCGGTGGTAGAAGCCAGCAGCCGCGTCTTTAGGCCGCAAGCACAATTCGGTAGCAATGAGCTTAAAGCGTGGGTTTTCGGTTTGGAAATGGCCGTATTTCTTTTCGCTAGCGCCGTGCTGTTTTTTATCGGCTTCGATAAGCGAAGGGCGCGGGTACTTCGTGAAAGCGCCCAGCGTAGCGTACGTGAGCCCTAGCCCGGCCGAGCCGCTGCTGAGCGCCGGGTAGGTGTGGGTGAGGATGCGAAAGCCCGCCGCGTTGCCCTCGAAATGCATGAGGTCTTCGCGCTCGGCGGCGGTGAGGTTGGTCACGAACGGGTCGGCGGCGCGAGAGGCAAAGTAGGCCGAAATCGCGTCTTCGCCCGAGTGGCCGAAGGGCGGGTTGCCGATGTCGTGGGCCAGGCAGGCGGCGGCCACAATGTCGCCGCAGTCCTGGGCAAAATCGGGCAGCTCGCGGGCCAGGTCGGGGTCGGCTTCGAGCACACGGCGGGCCGACAGGCGGCCCAGCGACCGGCCCACGCAGGCCGTTTCGAGCGAGTGCGTGAGGCGGGTGTGTACGAAGTCGGTTTCGGGCAGTGGCATCACCTGGGTTTTGCGCTGCAAGCGCCGAAAAGCCGACGAAAAAACTACTCTATCATAATCAGCCAGGTAGGGCGAGCGGCCGGGGGTAGGCGCTTCGGCGGGGCGGTCGGGGTAGCGGCGGGTAGAAAGCAGTTGGGACCAGGACATTTAACGAGTAGCAAGTAATACTTAACAATAAGGCAGAAGGCAATAAAAATCACTTGTCATTGCGAGCTTGCAAAGCAATCTTTCCTCTCCACTAGGGCTCCTAACCCCACGAAGAAGACGCTAAGGAAAGATTGCTTCGCAAGCTCGCAATGACGGGCGGGTTTATGCTTACTGCTTCTTGAAAATGAAACGCTCCTTACCCCTACTATTTGCGCTAATCAAGTTCATTTCGGGGCTGCTGCTGGCCGGCTACGGCACCTATGAGCTGCAACGCGATGAATATCTCTACCTCGACTACGGCCACCACCTAGCCTGGGGCTATATTGAAGTGCCGCCCCTCACGGCCCTGCAAAGCTGGGTGACTTTGGCGCTGGGCGGCGGCTTTTTTTGGGTGAAGATGTGGCCGCTGCTGTGGGGCAGCCTCACGATTTATGTAGTGGTGCGGCTGGCGCAGCGGCTGGGCGGGGGGCCGTGGGCGCAGGCGCTGGCGGGCGTGTGCTACCTCACTACGGCCTACGGGCGGCTCAACTTGCTGTTTCAGCCCAATTCATTTGAGGTATTTAGCTTCACGCTAGGGCTTTACTTGCTGGTGCGGCACGCGCAGCCCGATGGGCAGCCGCGGCACTTATATTGGCTAGGCCTAGTGTTGGGGCTCAGTGTATTGAACAAATACACCGCCTTCTTTTTTGGAGCCGCCGTAGTGGCCGCGCTACTTCTGACGGCCCCGCGCTCGTTTGGCCGGCGGCCCGTTTGGCTGGCTGCGGGCATTGCCCTACTGGTGGCCGCGCCTACCCTGTGGTGGCAGGTGCAGCATGGCCTGCCGTTTCGCCACCACATGGCCCTGCTGCACAGCACCCAACTGGTGCACGTATCGGCGGCGGGCTTCTGGCGCGAGCAGCTAGTGCTGTGCGTTGCGGCGCTGCTGGTGTGGGTGCCGGGTTTGTGGGCGGCCTTGCGCGGACGGCCAGTGCTGGCGGCCCGTGTGGCAGGCTTGGTGTACGTGGGTGGGCTGTTGATTTTGACGCTACTGCACGGTAAAAGCTACTATAGCTTAGGCTACTACCCGGCGCTATTTGCTGTGGGCGCAGTATGGTGGCAGGCGCAGCTGGCGCACCGGCCCCGCTGGCGCATGGCCCTGCTGGCTGTGCCCGTGCTACTGTGGGTGCCCTTTGTGTACAATATTTTCCCGGTTCTACCGCCAGCCGCTATGGCCCACTTCAGCCAGCAGCCCTTGCAGCAAAAGCTGGGGTTTACGCACTGGGAAGATGGCAAAGCCCATGCCCTACCCCAAGACTTTGCCGACATGCTGGGCTGGCGCGAGCTGGCCGACAAAACTTACCAGGCCTACCAAGCCTTACCCGATTCGACCCGGGCCCGCACGCTCATTAAATGCGATAATTACGGCCAGGCCGCCGCCATCAACTATTATAATCGCGACCGGCTCATGCCTGCTGCCACTAGCTTCAATGGCAGCTACTTATACTGGTTTCCAGCCGTTCCTGCGCGGCCCTGGCGGCACCTGCTGCTCGTGGGCGAGGGGCACCCGGTTTGGCTGACGCCTTATTTCAAAGACTTTCACAAGGTGGGAGAAATTACGCATCCCTACGCGCGCGAAAAAGGCACTACTATTTACCTGGGCACTAACCCTACCCCCGCTTTGGTGGCCCGCGCTACCACCGAGCGGCGCTCAGCGCTCGCGGCGTGGGAAAACAATATGCCCTGACTACGCCCAGCAAGGCGCCCGCCAGTGGCCCAAGGCATAGGCGGGCGCCTTGCTAATCAACAAGCAACTAGCTTACTGCTCTTCTATGCCTAGTTCTTTGCGCTGCCCCAGCAGCCGCACCGTGGCGTAGCCAATCAACAAGAAAGCCCAGAAAACTACGGTTACGCCCCAAGCTTGCCGATTATGCAGAGGGTGCAAAAACCGCTGCAAAATGTCATAAAACAAGGTGAATGGATTGCTAATAATATCCCAGCTATTGAAGCGCAAAAACCGGCCTAAGTAGACCCCGAACGCGCTGAGCCCCAGCGCCACCGTGGCAAATACCCAGCCCAGCCAGAAGCCCAGACGCTGCCGCACCAGGGTGTGCATGTCAAGCAGCGAAGCGTAGGCCAGCATCAGGCCGTTCCAGGCGCAGGACATGATGAGGGCCAGGTCGTACCAGTAGGGCACACCGGGGCGGGGCACCAGGTGAAAAAGGTCGGTAACGAGGTAGGGCGCGTTGGGAAAAAAGAGCAGCCACACTACCCCCACCGGCAGCAGCAAGCGCACCCCCGGCGGCCGGGCCGCCAGGTGCAACGCAGCACTAAGACCAAATGGAATAGCGGCCAGAAACAGATTCCAGAGCAGAAAGATGAACGTTGGCTCGCGCGTTAGCACTATTCGCACGGCGATAAGGGCAAAGCTCAGGGTCAGCGACAGCCCTAGCGCCAACAGCAGCGGCAGACGGTGGCGCAGGGCAGGCAAGGACAACGGCATGGCAAGAGTCATGGGATAGCAGCAGGTTAGGAACGCGTAGCTAAGGTAGCAAACCGCGGGCGCGGGTTGCGTTCGGGCCCCGCCGACCCAGGCAGTACCTTTGCGGCAGCTAACGCGGCGCACTGGCCGCCTCAGTACTTGCATGACTCACTTTTATCGGGCCGCCCCGTCGTGGCGGCGGCTGTTGCTGCTGCCGCTGGCCCTGCTCAGCCTCACGGCGGCGGCCCAAGGCCAGCTTACCCGTTACCGCACCGGCAAAACTCAGCTCGACCAGGGCCACTACGCTGTGGCCATGAAGGAGTTGGAGCCGCTGGCGCAGCCCATCAATCACTTTGCGCAGGCCCCCGATGCGGCCTACCTCTACGCCGTGGCCGCTACCCGGCTGGGCCAGTGGGCCGAGGCCGAGCAGATGCTCAACCTCATCCGCAATCAGTATCCGACCTACCCCAACTCCAACGATGTTCTGTATTTACAGGGCCAGGTATCGTTCGAGCAAGGCGACTACGACACGGCCCTGCGCACGCTGGGCCAGCTGCCAGCCGGCCAGCTCACGGCCGAGCGCGAGGCCATTCAGGCCTTCTACTTGGCCAAGCTGAAGGACCGCGCCACTTGGCAGCGCCTGCAAAAACGCTACCCCCAAAGCAAGCTGGTAGGCCGGCTCTACGCCGATTTTTTGCTTAGCAATAGCTCCTCGGATGCTGACCGCCAGCAGCTCGATGCCCTAGTGACGCAGTTTAAGCTCGACCGCAACCACTACGCGCCAGCGCTGGCCGCAGCGGCGGCTCCCAAAGCGCTGGCGCGCAAGGCTACGTACAACATTGGGGTGCTCCTACCCTTCGAGCTGCAAGACAATAGCTGGCAGACGCAGCGTAAAAACCAGTTCGTAACCGACCTCTACGCCGGCCTGCGCTTGGCCCAGGATTCGCTGCAGCGTGCCGGCCACCCAGTGCAGCTTTTCGCTTACGATACCGGCGCCGACACGCTAACGCTCAAGAATGTACTGGCTTTGCCCGAGCTGGCGGGCATGGACCTGCTCGTTGGGCCGGTATATAAGTCGGGCGCCAAACTGCTGGCCCGCTACGCCCGCGAGCACCAGATTATTTGCGTCAACCCGCTTTCGCAAGATGCTGACTTGCTGACGGATAACCCCTACCACTACCTCTACGCGCCCAGCGCAGCTACGCAGGGCCGGCTGGCGGCGCAGTTTGCCGCTTCGGCGTTTGGGCTGGGACGCCCGGCCGTGCTGCTGCACGAAGATGCCAAGGACGACAACGATTTTGCCGCAGCCTACCAGGCCGCCTACGAGGCCGGCGGGGGCCACCTACTAGCCAACAAAGCCTTTCGCCCCGACGACCCTACGGCGTTTGCTACCGCCCTCATGGGCGTTGATTTGGCCACGGCCAGCCACCTCGTAGTAGCTTCGGACAATCGCCGGGCGGGGCCCGCAGCTTTCTCAGCCCTCTCGGCCGTGCCGGCGGCTACCCGGCCTGCGCTGCTGGTGCCCGGCGCCTGGCTCGACAATACCAGCCTGGAGCCCAGCCAGCTCGGCGGGGCCAACGTGTACTACTATCATCCGAAGTATTTTGACCGGCAGCAGCTTGGCTACCGGCGCTTTCGCCAGCTTTACCTGGCCAAGCAAAACCTACCCCCCTCCGTATTTGCCAGCCAGGGCTTCGAGCTGCTCTTGTTCTTCGGCAACGCACTTCAGCAGTACGGACCAGCGTTTCAGAGTGGGTTAGCTGCGGCCCCACCGCTGCCGGGCGCCATTTTCGAGGGCCTCGCCTACCCCGGCGGCGCGCACGACAACCAAGTAGTGCCGCTGCTCAAACTCAGCAACCTAGAGCCGCAGTTAGTGCGTTAACTCATTAACTGGCTGACAATTGCTCAACCCTCAGGTTGCTCAGCAAGCGCTAAGCCGCTACGCATTGACCATTATTTATTAACCTTTCATCATTACCTGCTTGACTACTTCCGAAACCTTGTTTGCGCGCGCGCAGGAACTCATTCCAGGCGGCGTTAATTCGCCGGTGCGGGCTTTCCGTGCAGTGGGTGGCGCACCCATTTTTATGCAGTCGGCCCAGGGCGCTTGGCTCACTGATGTTGATGGCAACCAATACGTTGACTTTATCAATTCGTGGGGCCCCATGATACTTGGCCACGCCCCCGAGGTGGTGCTCGATGCCGTGCGTACGGCCCTACCCCATTCCTTATCGTTCGGGGCGCCTACCCGCCGCGAGGTCGAATTGGCCGAACTGCTCACCGCAATGGTCCCGAGCGTGGAGAAAGTACGCCTTGTGAACTCGGGCACTGAGGCCACTATGTCGGCAGTGCGGGTGGCGCGCGGCTACACAGGCCGCGCCAAAATCCTTAAGTTTGAGGGCTGCTACCACGGCCACGGCGACGCCTTTCTGATTGCCGCGGGCAGCGGCGCGCTCACCCTGGGCGCCCCCGACTCGCCGGGCGTCACGCAGGGGGTAGCGCAAGACACCCTCACGGTGCCCTACAACGACCTGGCCGCCGTGGAGGCGGCCATCGCCGCCAATCCCGACCAGCTGGCGGCCATCATTATTGAGCCCGTAGTGGGCAATATGGGCCTCGTGGAGCCATCACTCGGCTTTCTGGCTGGTTTGCGGGCACTGTGCACCCAGCACGGCATCGTCTTTATTTTTGACGAGGTGATGACGGGCTTCCGCCTCGCGCCGGGCGGTGCACAGCAGCTATATGGGGTAGTGCCCGACATGACGACGCTTGGCAAAATCATTGGCGGCGGCCTGCCCGTGGGCGCTTACGGCGGACGCGCCGACATCATGAACCAGGTGGCGCCCGCGGGTAAAGTGTACCAGGCCGGCACGCTTTCGGGCAACCCGCTAGCTACGGCCGCTGGCTTGGCCCAGCTGCGCTATTTGCACGAGCACCCCGAGGTGTACGAGCAGCTAGAGGCCACCAGCGCCCGGCTGGCCGACGGCACCCGTCAGATTGCCAAAGAGTTGGGCCTGAATTACACCGTCAACCGGGTAGGGTCAATGTTCAGTTTGTTTTTCACCCCCGAGCCCGTCCATAACCTGGAGGATGCCAAGAAGGCCGACTTGCCTGCCTTCGGCCGCTACTTCCACGCCATGCTGAAGCGCGGCATTTACCTCGCGCCTTCGCAATTTGAGGCGTTGTTTGTATCGACCGCCATCACCGACGAGCTGGTGGAAAAGTACTTGCTTGCCTGCCGCGAGTCGTTGCAGGAGGCGCACGCGCCGCAAGCCTAACCCTGCGTCATCTAACTACTTCTGCTTATGCGTTTTCTGCTCAGCTTACTGTTGCTACTGCCCTTTGCAAGCCTGGCCCAACCGAAGGAAGGCGCTAGCCAAACGCCCGCGCAGGCCAACAAGCAGCTATTCGACCGCACCATCGATGAGTTGAATTTTCGCACCTTCGAAACGGTGTACGACAAGCATTTTACGCGGCAGAAATACCCCGAAAACTTGCGCACTGCCGCTGCCCGGCGGGCCTTTGCCAACTTTGAGAATAATGCCGAGTTGCAGAAGTTGTTTCTGAATTATAACGGCGTGGCCGAGCGCTACAAAACGCATTTTGGCAACGGCCCGCTTACGCTGGCCGAGTTTCAGAAACAGCTAAACGGCGTGCTGCGCGACCGCAACTTCGAGTTTTTTATTCGGGGCCTGCCTCGCGATGAAAAGCAGGGCCTTATCCGCACCGAGGAGCGCATTATTAAGCAAGCCGTGGCGCGGTTCAACGCCAGCGCTGAGCCGGTTGGCCCTACCCCCGCCCCCACCAGCGAGGCAGAGGAACCACTGGCCGCATCGGCGCCCCTCACTACCAACGGCCTGGCTACCAGCGAGCCAGCTGCGGCCTCTAGCCCCGACGCCAGCAGCGACGGGGCGCAGCTGCGCAGCCCCGCGGCCGAAGATCCTACCCCCTCCTCCGGCGGCCCCGGCTGGGTGGGCTACCTCACGCTGCTGAGCAGCCTGGGTTCGCTGGGCTTGCTGCTGTATACGGCCGTTACCTTGCTGCCCGAGCTGCAACGCCTGCGGGCCCGCGTGCGGGCGCTGGAGAGTGACCAGGCCTACTACGCCGCGCCCGACCCCGACGAAGAGCCGACCGAAGCGCCCGACGAGACACCGCCCGCCCAACGCGGTCCGAGCCTTTTCAGCCGCTTCCGTTCGCACACCACGGGAGAGTTGCCGGCCGATAATTACGACGACGAGCCTACCCATCCGTAGCTGGCCTCCTTTTATTCCTTCTAGTTGATTCGCTCCTAAAACCAGCGGATTTCGTTTAAACTCTGATTAACCCGTGATTCTGACTGACCAGCAAATCCGCGCCGAAATAGCGCGTGGCACCATTGTCGTAACGCCGTATGACCCTAGCTGCCTGGGCACTAACTCATATGATGTGCACCTGGGCCGCTACCTGGCTACCTACGACGATGCCGTGCTGGACGCCCGCCGCCACAACAAAATCACGACGTTTGAAATGTCGGCCGAGGAAGGCTTCGTCTTGCAGCCCGGTACGCTCTACCTGGGCGTAACCGAGGAGTACACCGAAACCCACGCCCACGTGCCTTTCCTCGAAGGCAAGAGCAGTGTAGGTCGCCTAGGCATCGATATTCACGCCACGGCGGGCAAGGGCGACGTAGGCTTCTGCAACCATTGGACGCTGGAAATCAGCGTATCCATGCCCGTGCGCGTGTACCCCGGTATGCCCATCGGGCAGCTCATTTACTTCAGCCTGCAAGGCGATGTGCAAACATTTTACAACCGCAAGCAATCGGCCAAGTACAACGAGCGCACCGACAAGCCCGTGGAAAGTATGATGTGGAAGAACTCCTTCTAGCTTCATTCGCGGGCAGAAACCTCAACTTCTGCAAGCTATTCTGCGTTAAAAAAGCCAACTATTACGCCCATAAAATGGCGCGATAGTTGGCTTACTGCTTGTTTAACCCTTGCTCTTATGATGATGAAGCCCGTTTTTGCTGCCTTGCTGTTAGCCGCTTCGGTAAGTGCGCACGCCCAGCAAGTGCCGGCCGTGCCCGCATCGGCCGGCACTATGCCCCAAGATAAAACTCAGGCTAGCCCCCGCCTCAACCCCGTGGCCGCCCGCGCCGAGCACCTAAGCACCCAAATGGTGCGCGACCTGCACCTAAATGGCTACCAAGCCAGCCGCCTGCGCGACATCAACAACAATAAAATGGCTAAGCTCGATGCCATCGAGCGGCAATACGCAAACAATCCTCAAGCTGCTGATGCTCAAGCAAGAAACATTGCCAAAGAGCGCGACCAAGAGCTTCAGGCGGTGCTAACCACCGACCAGTACACCGACTACTTCGATGCGCGCAAGCGCTATGCCCAGGCCGATAAAGATTATGCGCGCTCGGCTTCGGCATCTATTCTCGTCAACTCGGTGCAGAACCCTACCCCCTCCCGAGCCAACGACGCTATCATTGGGCCCTCCAAAACCAAGGACCCTACCCCCCGCCGGTCGGCCGAGCCCTTTGGCCGCACCTTGCGCCAATGAGTTTACGGGTATTTTCACTAGCCCACAAAAAAGGCTTCCCATCTTCTGGGAAGCCTTTTTTGTGGTGTTATGCTTGGCCCTCTATTGGTTAGTTTGGCCTTGCTCGTCGAGGTAGTCACTCAACTCTTTGCAGAGGGCGCGCATTTTTTCAGCCATTTTCTTATCCCCGGTCGCCGTTTGAATGGTTTCGGCCATCGAGCCGATGTTGTCAACCACAAAAAACTTCATAGCGTCGGTCGGCATGTCTTTGGTCCAGAGGTCGATTTTCATCGTGGCATCGGCATTGCGGTCCCAGATAGCGACGTTGATGGCTTTGGCAAAATGCATGTCCTGGCCCGCATCGGTAGCCTGCCAGCTAATGGCTTCAGGTACCTTCTGGTCGTCGAGGGCAATGCTGAAGCGAATTTCTGATTTTTTCATTTTTTATCAAAGGGAAAAAATAACGTCATGCTGAGCTTGCCGAAGCATCTCGCGTGGATTAGTAGTCTGTAATCTCAATTGTTAGAGGTTACTAATCCACGCGAGATGCTTCGGCAAGCTCAGCATGACGTTCTAATTAAGAGCAAGTTATTACACGTAATTGTTGAGCATCACTGGCATCACCAGCATCAGGATGCTCTCATTTTCGTCGGCCTGGGCCGGCATGAGCAGGCCAGCGCGGTTGGGCGTGCTCAGCTCCAGCGTGATGTCCTCGGAGTCGATATTGCTCAGCATTTCTTGCAGGAAACGGGCGTTGAAGCCAATTTCCATGTCCTCGCCGTCGTACTGGCAAACCAGGGTTTCTTTGGCTTCGTTGCTGAAATCCAGGTCTTCGGCCGAAATCACTAGCTCCGAACCGGTGAGGCGTAAACGCACTTGGTGCGTAGTCTTGTTTGAGTAGATGCTGATGCGGCGCACCGAATTCAGCAGCTCGGCGCGGTTGATAGTCAGCTTATTAGGATTGCTGACGGGGATAACGTTCTCGTAGTCGGGGTAGCGCTCGTCGATGAGGCGGCACACCAGGCGCATCTGGTTAAACGAGAAGAACGCGTTGCTTTGGTTGAACTCGACGCGTACCGGCGCCGATTCGCTGGGCAGCGAGCTTTTGAGCAAGTTGAACGCCTTGCGCGGGATGATGAGGTTGGCAGTTTGGCCAGCGCCTACATCCTGGCGGCGGTAGCGTAGCAGGCGGTGCCCATCGGTAGCCACGAAGGTCACCTGCGAGTCGGCTAGCTGCACTAAGATGCCCGTCATGGCGGGGCGCAGTTCGTCGGTGCTAACGGCGAAAATCGTTTTGTTGATGGCCCGCGCTAGCGACGACGAGGGAATCTCGACTGGTGTCGAACCCTTCACTACCGGCACGCGGGGAAAGTCGGCGGCGTTCTCACCGGCCAGTTTGTAGCGCCCATTGGCCGAGCTGATTTCGATAGTATAGGTTTCCTCGTCCAGCGTAAACGTCACGGGCTGGTCGGGCAGGTTCTTGAGGGTATCGAGCAAGATGCGCGCCGGGGCCGCGATGCGCCCTGTTTCGCGCGCCTCAATGGGCAGTTCGGTCATCATGCTCGTTTCGAGGTCGGAAGCCGTAATTGTCAGCTTACCAGGCTCAATTTCAAAGAGAAAATTCTCCAAAATCGGCACCACGGGGTTGTTCGTAACCACGCCGTTGATGCTCTGAAGCTGCTTGAGCAGGGCCGAGGACGAAACGATGAATTTCATATAGTAAGGAAGGACAAAAGCCGGGTTTGGGAGGGCGGCAAAGATACGCCGGGCAAACGGGGTTTGGAAGCGGATAAACCAGCCTTATTACAAAGCCGGGCAGCAACTACTTTATACCTAAAACCGTGCATACCGCCGCTTGCGCCACCAAGCGCGCACAGCGCCAAAAAGCGCGAGCAACGCCAGGGGCGCACCGATGTTCAGTAGCTGCCAGGGGCGGCGATTACCAGCGAGCTGCACCTTGTCGAGGGGGCGCAGGGTGATTTGCTTGCCGCGCACGGCGATTAGGCCGGTCTCGTCGAGCAGGTAGTCGGTAGCGTTAAGAATAAGCTCGCGGTTGGCAAACTCGGTGCTAGACAGGCGGTCGTAGCCCAGGCGCATGGGGCGGCCCGACTTGGGGTCTACGTCGTTGCGCAGGAAATCGCCGTCCGAAATAACCAGGATTTTGCTTGGCTGGGCATTCGGGTTTTGGTCGGGTTGGTACTTCATGGTGCCCGGCTGCACGCGGTTGGCGAACAGCGAGCGAAACTTGCCTTCGAGTAGATACCCAACCGACTGGTAGCTGTTTTGGTACAGCTTCGGATTGGGCTCCAGGCGCGCATCGTTGAAGTTGATGGGCACCGGCGCGGGCAGCCGGCGGGTGTAGCGCGAGGTCGTCATGAGCGACGTTTTACGAATGCCCTCAGCCTTCACCGTGTCGATGTTGCCTACAAACTTCAGGTATACCGCATCGAGGTTGCGCGTTATGGGGCTGGGGCTGAAGCGGTTGATGAGGGGGTAGAGCTGCCAGGGCAGCGGCTCAATCTTGGGCTTGTTGCCGGTCACGCCCGTCACAAGCGGAATCTGACCGCAGTTCAAATCCAGCAGTAAGTTGGGGTTCAGGCGCACGCCGTAGCGAAACAGCAGGTCGTCGAGGTTGAGATTATAGGGGGTAGCGAGGGCCGCGCCGTTGCGGCTTACACTATCGAGGTCTACGCGCAGGGCATCCACAAAAAACAGTGCCCGCCCGCCGTGCGTGATGAATTGGTCGAGCCGAAATTTCTCCTCCTCCGAATACGGCAGGGTAGGCTTGGCCACCACCACGGCATCAAGGTTGCCGCGCAAGTCCTTCACCTGGTTCAGGTCTACGCGGAACACGTCGTAGTTCTGCGACCAGGCCGTGAGAATATCGGCCAGTTCGGCATTCGGCAGTTCGCCGTGGCCCGACACGACGCCCAAGCGGCGGCGCGCCCCACCGGGCGGCGCCACCTGCCGAATAGTGCTTGCCAGCTCGTACTCCAAGCCTTCAATGCTCTGGTTTAGCCGCTCTTCGGGGGCGGCTACTTGGCTGCCGCGAAGTAGCAGCACGTTGCGGCTTTGGCCGCCGGCCTGCACCACCGCCCACGGGAAAATGATTTTCTCGACCCGCTTGCCGTTTTCGTTAGCGCCTAGGTTGGTAGGCTTCAAGCCTTTTTTGAAAAGTGTTTGGTAGAACTGGTTGCGGCCGGCCTCGGTGCCCGCCGCGCTAGGGTCGATGAAGATAAAGTTCAGGTTACTCCTCCCGTACACTTGCATTTCGGTGAGGGTTTCGCGCACGCCTTGTTCGAGGCGGCGGAAGGTAGGCGGGAAGTCGCCGGCGAGGTACACCGTTACCGTCACGGGTTGCTTCAGGTTGCTGAGCAGCTGCTTGGTAGCGGGCGACATGGTATAGCGTTTTTCCTCCGTCAAGTCGAGGCGGAAGAAGAAACGTTGGGCCACGAAGTTCAACAGGAATAACGCGCCGATAATGGCCGCAAAACGCAGCAAATCTTGGCGCTTACGCGAAGCGGCGGGGGTAGGGATGGTCGTCGTTGGTTCCATGCTTACCAGGTGCGGCTGCGGAGGGCCAGCCGGGTGCCCAACAGGGCCACGGCTACCACGGTGAAGAAATAAAGCACATCGCGCGAGTCGATGAGCCCTTTGCTGAGGTCGCGGTAGTGGGCCGCAATGCCGAGCTGGCTCACGTAGTAAGCCGGTGCACCTTCCAAAATCGAAGCCAACGAATCGAAGCCCGCATATACCAGAAAACACGCCACCACGGCCACTACGAAGGCAATAATCTGGTCGCGGGTGAGAGCTGACGCCAGCACGCCCAGGGCCGCAAACACCGCCGCCAACAGCGCCAGCCCCACATAAGAGCCCACCGTGGCCGCCGAGTCGATATTGCCGGGCGGCGAGCCCAGTTTATACACCGAGAAGTAGTAGAGCAGCGTGGGCACCAGCGCCAGCAGCGCCAGTAGCAAGCAGGCCAAATACTTACCTCCCACAATTTGGCCGTCGGTGAGTGGGCGCGTGAGCAGCAGTTCGATGGTGCCGGCCTTCTTCTCTTCGGCAAAGCTGCGCATCGTGATGGCCGGAATTAGCAGCAGAAACAGCCACGGCGCGAGGTTGAACAGCGATTGCAGGTCGGCGTAGCCGTAGTCGAGCACGCTGCTATCGGGGAACACCCACACGAACAGGCCGGTAGCCACCAAAAATACGCCGATGACGACGTAGGCCACCGGCGAGTTGAGGAAGGCGTTGAATTCTTTTCTTAGGATTGTAAGCATTTAGTAGCGCCGCTTGCGCGGATTTGTCCTGCTGAGCTTGTCGAAGCATCTCGCTCGCCTCGTTGGGCTACTACTCCCAGTGGCGCAAGCGAGATGCTTCGGCAAGCTCAGCAGAACGTTCTTTATAATTTGCGTTTTAGTCATTTGGTCAATTCCCCAAACACTGCTTCTAGGCTTTGTTGCTCTTGCCGTAGCCCCAGCAGCAGCCAGCCTTGCTCTACGGCAAGGCGCGACACGGCGGCGCGCACATCGGTGCCCGGCGCGGTGCGGATGAGCACCACACCCGGCCCGGCGGCCTCTACCCCCCGCACGCCGGGTAGGGCAGCCAACGGCGCGGTGGTGATGATGCCCTCGAACTCGGCGCGGAGCACGGTTTCGCCGGCGGCGCGGGCGGCCAGCTCGGCCACGGGTGCGTCGGCCACCAGCTTGCCGCGGCTGATGATGACCACCCGCGAGCACAGGGCCGTGACTTCGGGCAGGATGTGGGTGCTGAAGATGACCGTTTTATCCTCGCCCAGCTCGCGGATGAGCTGGCGGATTTCGCCAATCTGGTTGGGGTCGAGGCCGGTGGTAGGCTCGTCTAATATGAGCACTTCGGGGTCGTGCACCAGCGCTTGCGCCAAACCCACACGCTGGCGGTAGCCCTTGCTGAGCGCGCCGATTTGCTTGTTCTGCTCGCGGGTGAGCCCTACCCTACCGATTAGCTGCGACACGCGCTGGCGCAAGTCGCGGCCCCGCAGGCCGTGCACCGAACCAATAAATTCGAGGTACTCGTGCACGTACATGTCGAGGTAGAGCGGGTTGTGCTCGGGCAGGTAGCCCACACGGCGGCGCACGGCCAGCGGTTCCTGCTGCACGTCGTGGCCCCCAATGCGCACTGTACCGGCGGTAGGCGGCAGGTAGCCGAGCGCAATTTTCATGGTGGTGCTTTTGCCGGCGCCGTTGGGCCCCAGGAAGCCCACAATCTCGCCCTTATCGGCCCGGAAGCTGATGCCGTCCACGGCGTGTTGGGCACCGTAGGTTTTTACTAAATTTTCTACTTCAACCATGAGGCAAATAACGACGGCCCGCGGGCGGTAACTAAAAAATATTCCTACCCCCGGCTCAGGCCGGCCGGTAGGCCCGCGGCGGCACGGGCTCGGCAGGGGCGGGCCGCAGCTGCTTGGCTAGCCACTGTACATCGTGCCACTGGCCAAATTTATAGCCCACCTGCCGGTAGGTGCCCACCGGCTCGAAGCCGCAGGCGCGGTGAAAGCCTTCGCTGCGCGGGTTAGGCTGCGTAATGCCGGCGTACACATTAACGTAGCCAAGCTGCGTGAGCCGGGCAAACAACTGCGCGTAGAGCTGCCGGGCCACGCCGGCGCCGTGGTGCGCAGCTTGCACATACACTGAGCTGTCTGCCGACCATTGGTAAGCCGCCCGCTCGCGGTGCGCCGAGGCGTAGGCGTAGCCGATGACCTGGCCATTGCTTTCGGCCACGAGCCAGGGTAGGGAGCGCTGCACTTTTTGCACCCGCCCAGCAAAGTCGGCCAGCGTCGGCACCTCGTACTCAAAGGAAATGGTGGTGCCGGCCACAAACGGCGCGTAGATGGCCAGCATGGGCGCCACATCGGCCGGCGTAGCATCTCGAATGATATACGGGGCCGGGGGCGAGGCCATAACTAAAGGGATTGGGTAGCTAGCGGGGAAAGACGCTATTTTACTTGCGCCGGTCGCATCTGAATTTCCGATATCATCGTGGCCTGGGGCGCTTCGAGGGCGTGCACGATGGCGGCGGCAATGTCCTCCGGTTGCATCTTGTGCGGGTCGGGCGCGGCGCCGGGGGTAGCACCGTTGAAGTTGGTTTCGACCGAGCCGGGCATTACGCAGGTTACTTTGATGCCATCGGGGCGCAACTCCTTAAACAAGGCGTCGGAGAAGCCGCGCACGGCGTATTTGGTGGCGCAGTAACCCGCGAGGCTGGCGGTGCCGGCCGTGGCTGCCAGCGACGCCACGTTGATGATGTGGCCTTCGTGCTGCTTTTTGAATTGGGGCAGCACGGCGCGGGTGCAATAGAATAGGCCGTTCACGTTGGTGTCGAACATGGCGTGCCAGTCTTCGGATTTGAAGCCGTCGATGGGCCCAAAAATTCCTACCCCCGCGTTGTTCACCAGCACGTGAATCTCCAACCCCAACTCGCGCTGGGTATTAGTGAAGGCTTCGGCCACGGCATGCTCGTCGCGCACATCGCAGGCAAAAAACTGGAAGCGGTCGTGGTCCAGGCCCTCGGGTGCGGTGCGGCCCCAGCCGGCTACGGCGGCGCCGCAGGCCAGCAAGGCGGCAGCGGTAGCGCGGCCAATGCCGCTGCTCACGCCGGTTACGATGGCAACTTTCCCGGTCAGGTCCATAATTTCAGGCAAAATTTAGAGGTATGCAACTGCTGATACGGGTACAAAGTAACGCGCTGGCTGGCCTGCGCCGAGTGGCGGTGCTGCTGGCAGCGGGCCTGGCGCTGGCTAGCTGCGGCGCAGGCCACGATACGGATTGCCTCAAAAGCAACGGCTCCGTCACGACCCAGCGCCGCGCCCTAAACCACGCCATCACCAACTTGGTGCTGTATAATAACGTGGACGTTACCATCGTGCCCGACACCGCCAACTACGCCGAAGTGCGCGCGGGTGAGCACGTTATCGACGACATTACCTTTACCTACCAGGGCGACCACCGCCTGCTGATTCGCAACACCAGCACCTGCAACTGGGCGCGCAGCTACGACACGCCCCGCGAGGTGCGCCTGCACGTGGCCACGGTGAAGGACATCGAGCAGCGCGGCTACGGCCTGCTCACCACCGAGGGCCAGTGGAAACAGGATACGCTGTTTGTGCATTCTTCGAGTACCGGCGATATTAACCTGAATGTTAACTGCGCCTATTTATTTGTTGACTTGTACGATGCGGGCGATATGACGCTCCACGGCCAGGCCACGGAGTTTCACCCCAACCTCGGCAGCAACGGTTTTTTATTTGCCAGCGACTTGCAGACGCGCTTTTGCTATTTTCACGTCTACCGCGATGGCATCGGCGATGCGCACGTGCGCGTGAGCCAAAACCTGGGCGGCATCCTCGACGGCCGGGGCACTTTTTACTATACCGGCAGCCCCACACTCATCGATACTAAAGGCGCGGGCAAGCTGGTGCGCGAGTAGCACGACAGTTGTGTTTTTATACTTTCTCGTGTCATACTGAGCTTGCCGAAGCAGGGCGGGGAGTCTTAAGTATTGATGCTTCAGCACTAAGTCTTCTAAAGTACATCGCCCAGTTGTGGGCGAATCAAGATTTCTTCTACCACGGCTTGGGGCGACAGCCGAAAGGCGCTTAGCACGGCCTCGGCCACGTCGAGCGGGTCGATGAAGCGCTCAGCGGGCATTCCTACCCCTTCCCAACTGCGGGTGAGGGTAGCGCCGGGCAGCACGGCCGTCACGCGCAAGCCCTGAGTTTTCACTTCTTCGCGCAGGGTTTTGGTAAAGCCCAGCAGGGCAAACTTGGCCACGCCGTAGGAGCCACCACTGGGGTAGGGCATGAGGCTGGCCGTGGAGCAAATGGTGAAAATATGGCCCCTACCCTGCCCCAGCAGCGTGGGTAATAGCGCGCGCGTCACATCGTAGGCGCTGAGCAAGTTCACGGCCAGCACTTCGCGCAGGCGCGAGCCATCGGCGGGTTCATCCTGGAAGCGGCCCGGCACAAAGGCCCCGGCGTTGTTGACGAGCGCGGCCAGGGGGAGGCCCAGCGCCAGCACAAATTCGGCAAACTGCTGGCAGTCGGCCGCCCGGCTGAGGTCGGCGGGTAGCACGTGCAGCGTCGCCATTGGAAACTGCTCACTCATAGCCGCTTGCAGCTCAGCCAGGTTGGGCCCCGAGCGGGCGCAGGTAGCTACGGCAAAGCCCTCGCGCAGGAAACAATGCACCAGGGCTCGACCAATGCCCTGGCTACCGCCCGTGATAACTACTAGTTGCGCCGCTGAAGCCACTATTTCCAAGTTTTATACGTAAGAAGCGCAAAGATGCTCCGGCGCGGCTGCGCGGGGCAACCTCACTTCGTTTTTTCGCTGCCTATCACGCTACTTTATGCTCAAGATTTTCGGGTCATTCGTCCTGTTTTTATACAACATGGTGACGCGCACGGAACGTATCCGCGTCCTCTGGAATCGCTTCATCGAAGAAGCTACCCTCATCGGGGTCAATTCTATTTTCATTGTGGGCATTGTGTCGGCCTTTATCGGAGCCGTAACGTGCATTCAGATTGCCTACAACCTCACCAACCCGCTCATTCCGAAATCGACCATTGGCTACATGGTGCGCGAAATGACTATTCTGGAGCTTGCGCCTACCATCACCAGCATCGTGCTGGCGGGCAAGGTAGGCAGCTCCATCGCGGGCGGCTTGGGCACGATGCGCATCACCGAGCAAATTTCGGCGCTTGAGGTAATGGGCATTAACTCAACTTCTTACCTAGTACTGCCCCGCATTCTGGCCTCTATGTTTATGTTTCCGCTGCTGGTTATTCTGGCTATGGCGCTCAGCATTTTGGGCGGCTACTTAGCGGGCACGCTGTCGGGCGTCATGGCCCCGCAGGACTATATCGAGGGCATTCGCACCGACTTTATTCCTTACAACATCGTGTTTGCGCTTATCAAAGCCGTTGTTTTCGCCTTTCTTGTATCGGGCATCTCGGCTTACAAAGGGTATTACACCGAAGGCGGTGCCCTGGAAGTAGGCGCTGCCAGCACAGCTGCCGTTACCAACTCCATTATCGCCATCTTGCTGGCCGATTACGTACTGGCCGCTGTTTTGCTGTAACTTTTAGGTGCCTGTTACTGGTTAATAGCTGTCAGTTTCTCTTCTAGAGGCGCGGCTGCTACCCATCAACCGGCAACTGATACCCAGAACTCATGATTGAAATATCCAATCTCGAAAAATCCTTCGACGGCAACCAAGTCCTCAAAGGCATTAGCTGCACCCTCGAAACCGGCAAGTGTAACCTACTACTCGGCGGCTCGGGTACTGGCAAAAGCGTACTCCTTTCTTGCGTAGTGGGCCTTATGAAGCCCGACCTGGGCTCCATCACCTTCGATGGCACGGTGTACACCAACTCCAAGGTGGACATTCGGCAGGAAATTCGCCGCAAAATCGGTATGCTGTTCCAAGGCTCGGCGCTGTTCGACTCGATGACAGTGGCCAAAAATGTGGAGTTTCCGCTGCAAATGCTGACGCCCGACATGAGCCTGGAAGAGCGCCGCGACCGCGTGGAATTTTGCCTCAAGCGCGTGGGCCTCGAAAATGCGGGCAACAAAATGCCCTCCGAAATTTCGGGCGGCATGAAAAAACGCGTGGGCATTGCCCGCGCCATCGCACCCAACTGTACCTATCTTTTTTGCGATGAGCCAAACTCGGGCCTCGACCCGGCTACGAGCATTAAGATTGACGAATTGATTGCGGAAATCACGCACGAATACAACATCACTACCGCCATTATTACCCACGATATGAACTCGGTAGTGGGTATTGGTGACCACATTATCTTCCTGCACCAAGGCAAAAAGCTGTGGGACGGCAATAAGGAAGAAATCTTGAACGCCCAGGTGCCCGAGCTGCGCGAGTTTATTTTCAGCTCGTCGCTGGTGCGGGCTGCCAAGCGCGTGGAGGAAGAAGATGGCCCCCAAGGCCTCGAACACTTGGCTGCCGAACCCCTGTCGGAGGTATAGCCGCTGGCCCTACCCCCGTTTTGAAGCTGAACCCTGCTCCGCCCGGAGCAGGGTTCTTTTTTTGCCCCCAAACAAGAGCTGCAAGTAGAAACTGGGCTGCTTGAGCCGGGCGCGCAAGTCGATGTCTACAAACATCATCGACAGGGTTTCGGCCAGGGTAGGGTTGTTGGCGGCGCGGTTGGCCACGAAGTTGAACAAAGAGGGGTAGTCGAGTAAGCGCTGCATCATGCGGCTCACGCGCAGCTCCTGGCCCAGGCGATTGTACACGGCCGCGTCGTAGTTTCGGAGGAACTCGGAGCTGCAATCATCTTTAGCCACGGCTTGCGCGGCCCAGTTGGCCGCGTGGCGCCCGCTCACCATGGCGTGCGAAATGCCCTCGCCCGTGAAGGGGTCGATGAGCGAGCCCGCGTCGCCGAGCAGCAAGTAGCCCGCGCCGCTCAGCGATTGATGCCGCGAGCCCAGCGGCAGCCCAAAGCCACGAATGGGCCCCTGGCGCTGCGCCTGCGCAAAGCGGGGCGCTAGGGCCGGGTGGGTAGCCAATATTTCCTCGAAACGTTGGCGCAGGTTGATTTTTTTATCTGCTACCGCTTGCGAAAGCATCCCTACCCCCACGTTGGCACCGCCGTTGGGCAGCGGAAACACCCAGAGGTAGCCCGGCAAAAAATCTTCGATAAAGTGCAGCTCGATAAAATTGTCTGGGCTCAGGCCCGCTACCCCCTCGTAGTACGCCCGCAGCCCCGCGCAGTGGTGGGCCGGCAGCAGCTCGTGGCCTGCCACCTGCCGCACAAACGCCGACTGCGCGCCGTTAGCTACCAGCAGCAGGCGGCAGGTGGCCACCTCCTGGCCGGCTTTATCAGTTAGGCGCCAGCCACCAGTAGGCGTGCGCTCGGTGTGGGCTACGTCCACGTTTTCGCGGAAGGTGATGGCCGGTTGCCGGCGCACTTCCTCCACTAGAAAGTTGTCGAAATCAAGGCGTTTGGCTACGTAGCCGGCGGCCGAGTTGGTAGCCTTGTTGAAACCCGGCGTAAACGGCACCGACAGCCGGCGGCCGTTGGGCGCAAAGAAATCGATGCCCCAGCTCGCTACCTGCCACGGTAGGGTGGGTAGGCGCTGAAGCAGCGTTTCGTCGATGCGTTTCAACTCTGCTAATACCTTGCCGCTGAGGGCGTCACCGCATACTTTGTCGCGCGGAAACGCGGCGCGGTCGAGTAGCAGGCAAGGCTGGCCCGCGCGGGCCAGGTGCAGGGCGGCCGTAGCCCCGCCGGGCCCCGCACCCAGGATGCAAATGTCGTGGAAAGGCATAATCTGGCACGAAGGTAACGGCCGCAGTAGCGCCGCCTACCCCCGCTGGTTGTGCGCACCACGAATGCCGGGGCTGCTAACTTCGCGCCATGAATCAGACTCTCGTCGGAAAAGTAGCCCTCATTACTGGGGCCTCGAAAGGAATTGGCCGCGCCATTGCCACGCTATTTGCCCAACAGGGCGCGCAAGTAGCTTTCACTTATTTATCGTCGGTCGAAAAAGGCCAGGCGCTGGAAACCGAGCTGGCCGCGCACGGCAGCAAGGTAAAAGGCTACCGCTCCGATGCGTCGGACTTTGCCCAGGCCGAAAAGCTGGTCGAAGATGTGGTGGCCGAGTTCGGCAAGCTTGATATTCTGGTCAACAATGCCGGCATCACGCAGGATGGCCTGCTCATGCGCATGAGCGAAGCGCAGTGGGACAACGTACTTACCGTCAACCTAAAGTCGGTATTTAACCTCACCAAAGCGGCCACCAAACCCATGATGCGCGCCAAAACCGGCTCCATCATCAACATGACTTCGGTGGTCGGCATCAAGGGCAATGCGGGCCAGGCCAACTACGCCGCCAGCAAGGCCGGCATCATCGGCTTCACCAAGTCGGTAGCCCTGGAGCTGGGCTCGCGCAATATCCGCTGCAACGCCATCGCCCCTGGTTTTATCGAAACCGAAATGACCGACGCCCTCGACCAAAAGCAGGTGGAGGAGTGGCGCAAGGCTATTCCGCTTAAGCGCGGCGGCTCGCCCGAGGATGTGGCCAAAGCCACGGCCTTTCTAGCCTCCGACGATTCGAGCTACATCACTGGCCAAGTGCTGCAAGTGGATGGCGGTATGCTGACGTAGGCCTTATTACTACCCCCCTATTTCTCCTAAAGGCTATGCCTTCGCCACGCATCACGTTGCGCGTAGTTCTGGCAACGCTACTCGGCGGAGGCATCGTCTTTTCTTCGCCCCGACTAGCCAACAAGTTTCAGCGCTGGTGCCTAGCGGAGCAAGCTACTGCCACCCTTGCTCCGCTAGGCGCTACCCTGCACAACGGCGACCTCATTTTTCAAACGTCGCAATCGGCCCAAAGTCAAGCTATTCAACTAGCTACGCATTCGCCCTATAGCCACTGCGGCCTGCTGTATAAAACTACGCGCGAGTGGCAGGTTTTCGAGGCTGTGCAGCCGGTAAAGCTCACGCCGCTAGCCCAATGGGTGGCGCGGGGTAAGGGGGAGCACTTTGTGGTGAAGCGCCTGCACGATGCGGCCCAAGTTCTTACCCCCGCGGGGCTGGCCCACTTGCAGATGGCGGGCCAGCCTATGCTAGGCCACGGCTATGATTTGGCTTTTAATTGGTCGGATAAACAGATTTATTGCTCTGAGCTTATTTGGAAAGTGTACGACCGCGGCCTGCACCGTCGGCTCGGCCAGTTGCAGCACCTGCGCGATTTCGACCTGCGCCACCCCGCCGTGCAAGCCAAGCTGCGGGAACGCTACGGCGCCCGGCTGCCGTTAGAGGAGCCCGTCATCTCGCCGGCCAGTATCTTTAACAGCCCCGAGCTGGTTACCGTCGTTAGCCGATGAGCTAGCCGGCTCTCTCCGTTCCTTGCTCCGCGCGGTCTTCGCGCGCGTTTCTGCTCTTGCTGTCTACTGCTTATTCTCCCTGGTTTATCCTGCTGTGCCTGGCCGTAGGCGCGGGCTACGCGACGCTGCTCTACTCGGCCAAGGCGCCCTGGAGCCGGGCCGTCAACTACGGGCTGGCGGCGCTGCGCTTTGTGGTCGTGAGCTTTTTGTGCTTGCTGCTGCTCTCACCGTTTATCAAAACGACGACTACCCGCACCGAGGCACCTACGGTCGTGCTAGCCGTTGATAACTCGCAGTCGGTAAGCTTATTTACGCCCCAGGCGGCGCTCAGCCAACTAGCGACAGGGCTTCCTCGGCTGGCGGCCACCCTGCGCGACAAAGGATTTCGGGTCGAAACGCGCACCCTGACGCAGCCCGAAACTACCCCCGACTCGCTGCGCTTTACCGCCAACCGCACCGACCTGAACAAGCTGCTGGCCGATAGCCGCGAAGCCAATGCCGACCACAACCTGGCGGCCGTGGTGCTGCTCAGCGACGGCATCGTGAACCAGGGCCAGTCGCCCCAGTTTTCGGAGTTTGGCTTCCCCGTTTTCGGCGTGGCGCTCGGCGATACCATTCCGAAGAAAGACCTGCGCCTAACCGATGCCGTGTATAACCGCGTGGCCTTCAGCGGCAATAAATTTCCGCTGGAAACTGAAATTGGCTACGAAGGCTACGCTGGCGGCGCGGCCACCGTGGAGGT
Source organism: Hymenobacter ginkgonis (assembly GCF_009755225.1). Taxonomy (GTDB): domain Bacteria; phylum Bacteroidota; class Bacteroidia; order Cytophagales; family Hymenobacteraceae; genus Hymenobacter; species Hymenobacter ginkgonis. The sequence goes on along the minus strand of NZ_WQKZ01000001.1, from coordinate 834,666 downwards.
GCGCGAGGGCGGCCGCGTGCTGGAGGCGCGCCGGGTGGCCCTACCCCCCGGCCGGCGCCGCATCAAAACTACTTTTCAGCTTACTGCGCCCGCGCCGGGCAAACGCCGCTACGAAGTGCGCGTGGTGCCCCAAGCCGGCGAGTTTACGGTGCTGAACAATGCGCGCACGGTCTTTATTGAAGTGGTGAAGGGCAAGCTGCGCGTGCTGCTGGCCGGCGCCGCCCCCCACCCCGACCTTAAGGCGCTGCGGGCTGCTATCCTGGCAAATAATAACTTCGACTTGACGCTGAGCGTGGCCGGCGTGGGCCAGCCCCTACCCCCCGCCGCTACCTTCGACGTGGCCGTGCTGCACCAGTTGCCCGCCCGCGGTGGCTTGGGCCAGGACTTGCTAGCGCGGGTGCGGGCGGCGCGCGTGCCCGTGCTGTACGTGCTGGGCGCGCAGTCTGACTTCAGCGCGTATAGCCAGCTGGCAACTGGCCTGAGCGTGCAGCCCCGCGGCGCGCAGACTGACGATGTGACGCCGCTGCCCAACGCGGGCTTTGCACGCTTTCCGGTGGAAGAGGAAAGCCGGCGGCGCTTTGGCCAGTACCCGCCGGCCCAAGTGCCCTTTGGCGACTTGCGCCTGGGCAATGGGGCCGAGGCTGCACTGTGGCAGCAGGTGGGCCGCCTACCCACCCAAAAGCCGCTGCTTGTGTTTAGCAGCCCTACCACTACCCCCCGCACCGCTACCCTGCTGGCCGAAAATACCTGGCAGTGGCGCTTGCAGGAAGCCACCGCCCACGACGACCGCCCCGAAGCCTACGACCGGCTCATCGCGCGCACGCTGCAACTGCTGACCCAAAACGCCAACAAGAAGCGCCTCGATGTGTACCCCACGCAAGATGTCTTTGGCACCCAAGATGATGTAACGCTTGGCGCCGAAACTTACAACGCGGTATTTGAGCGTATTTACGACCAAAAAATTACCCTTACCCTCACCGATTCGGCCCAGCGGCCACGCACCGTCACCTTCACGAACCCCGCCGACGGCTCGCCCCTGCACCTGGGCCCGCTGCCAGCGGGCCTCTACCGCTACCAGGCGCGCGCTACCCTCGGCGGCCAGGCCCAGCAGGCCGCGGGCGAGCTGCTGGTGCAAAACCAGCCGCTGGAGGCGCAGGAATCGCGGGCCGACCACCGGCTGCTGGCGCAGCTTAGCCGCCGCAGCGGCGGGCAGCTCTACTACCCCCCGCAGTTGGATAAACTGGCGCAGGATATCGAAAAAGCCAACTTCAAGCCAGTGATTTCTAGCGAGGAAGACTTAAAAGACTTGATTAACCTGAAATGGCTATTCTTTGCGCTGCTGGGGCTGCTAGCGGCCGAGTGGGCCACGCGCAAATACCAGGGCGGCATTTAAATTTAGTTGCTGATATACAAGTAGTATTTCCGCTTTAGCTATTCCAACTTACTATTCAGCAATTACTTATCATGCGCTACGTTCTCCTCAATAAGCCTTACGAAGTCCTCACGCAGTTTACGGATGAGCACGGGCGCGCTACCCTCAAGGATTTTGTGAACGTGCCCGACGTGTACCCAGTGGGCCGGCTCGATTTCGACAGCGAGGGCCTGCTGCTGCTCACCGACGATAAGCAGCTGCAACACCGTCTCAGCGACCCGCGCTACAAGGTACCCAAAACCTATTGGGCGCAGGTAGAGGGCACGCCCACCGCAGAAGCGCTAGAAAAGCTGCGCCAAGGCGTGCAAATCAAGGAAGGCTTTACGCTGCCCGCCACGGCGCAGGTGCTGCCCGACGACGTAGTGGCCGACCTGTGGCCGCGCACCCCGCCCATTCGCTACCGGGCCAGCATCCCCACTAGCTGGCTCGAAATCACTATTTCGCAGGGTATGAACCGGCAGGTGCGCAAGATGTGCGCCGCCGTGGGCCTGCCCTGCCTGCGGCTGGTGCGCCAAGCCATTGGCGACTTGCCCTTGTACGACTTGCAGCCCGGCACCTGGCGCGAGCTAACGGAGGAAGAAGCCCAGGCGCTGCGCGGCCTGGCGGGCGCGGGTAGCCGCCCGGCCCTGCCGTATCGCCGCCCTACCCCCGCCACGCCGGCCGCCGGGCAGTCGGGCTTCCGCCGCAAGCCCCGCCCCTAATGTGGCGCCGGCTGGGCTGGTGGCTGGGGGTAGCTTTGGGGCTGCTCAACGTGGTAGTGGCGCTGCACGCTTGGCGCTTTACGCACTTTTCGGCCGAGGCAGGGCCGCGCACCGTGCACGCCGAGCGGCTGCCCACCACCCAGAAAATCTGGCTGTTGCTCACGGGGTTCCGAAACCCTAAGCCAGTTGGCGTTGGTGTTCCCGCCTTTCCAGTTGAAAACGTAGCGCTGCGCAGCCCCAATGGCACGTTGGCTGCCTGGTACGGCGCGGTACCGCAGGCGCGGGGCACCGTGGTGCTCTGCCACGGCTACACCAGCGATAAATCGCGCCTCCGGCCCGAGGCGGCGTATTTTCGACAGCTAGGCTACGCCGTGCTGCTACTCGATTTTAGCGGCAACGGAGCTTCCGAAGGCTACCAAACCACTATTGGCTACCGCGAGGCTGCCGATGTGGTGGCCGCCAGCCGCTGGGCGCAGGCCCGGTTACCAGGTGCGCCCCTGGTGCTTTATGGTGTGAGCATGGGCGCGGTGGCCATCATGCGGGCTGAGAGCGAGCTAGGGCTGCGTCCCGCCGCCAACATCCTCGCATGCCCCTACGGCAGCATGCTCCAAACGGCGCGCAATCGCTTTACCGCCATGGGCCTACCCCCCTTTCCGCTGGCCAACTTGCTCGTGCTGTGGGGCGGGCTAGAAAATAACTACTGGGCGTTTGGGTTAAAGGCCGAGGAATATGCCCGCCACATTGCTACCCCCACCCTGCTGCTGTGGGGCACCGCCGACCGCCGCGTGACGCGCGCCGAAACGAACGCCATTTTTGCCCATTTGGCGGGCCCTAAGCAACGCCTAAATTTTGTGGGGGCCGGCCACGAGCCGTACTGGCACCGGCAGCCAGCCGCGTGGCGGCGGGTAATAGCCGGTTTTTTATGCATGAAGTTGCGCTGAAGGCTAGCCCGCGAAACCAGCTATTCATCGGTGCCAGGTTGCAAGCCGTCGATTTTGGGTAAGGCCAGGAAATAGACTGGGTCAAATTTGTGTACTACCCCCAGCAACTATTTCAACGCTACCTCCTCCCCAACCATGGAAAGAAAACACTTTCTCAAGAGCCTGCTGATGGGCGCTGCCGCCGCCCCTGCCTTGCTAACGGCTTGCAGCAAAGAGGATTCCGTTACGCCCAGCACCGCTACGACAGGGGGCACCACTACTACTACGGGGGGCACCACTTCGAGCAGTTGCACGGTAGCGCCCACCGAAACCGAGGGGCCATTTCCGACCCACACGCCGTCGTCGTACGTGCGCAGCAACATCACAGACGGCCGCACCGGCTACGCCATGACGGCCAAAATCACCATCACCAATACCAATAATAGCTGCGCCGCATTGGCGGGCCTGCTCGTTGATATCTGGCACTGCGATGCCGAGGGCAACTATTCGGAGTATGGCGGCACAGCCATGCAGAGCACCAGCTACACCAATGTGCACTTTCTGCGCGGCCGCCAAACCACCGACAGCAACGGCCAGGTAACGTTTACCAGCATTTTCCCCGGCTGGTATTCGGGCCGCGCCACCCACATCCACGTGCACGTGTACACGGCCAGCGGCACTTCGCTGAAAGTGACGCAAATAGCCTTCCCCGAAGGTACGGGCACGGCGCTGGCGGCTGTTAATGGCTACGCCAAAACGCTGAGTGGCTACACGTATAACAAGAGCGATAACGTATTCAGCGACGACTCGGCGGGCGTGCAACTTGCGACCGTAACGGGTAGCACTACGGCTGGCTTTGCGCTGTCCATTTCACTCGGCGTGCCGGCATAGGTAGTGGATAGTGAACTGGGCGCACTAACTAGTGAACGTTGTTTTCTGCGCACTTTCCCCTTTACCGCTCGCTATTACTTATGCGCCTTATCGCCCTGTGCTACCGCAAAATAATTGATGTGAATGCTTCCCGCCCGTGGGAAAAACTGGTATTTGAAGATTCGTACCGCGAGTTTGCCCTTCAGGCGCAGTATTTCAATCAAGAGCGGAAATACCGCACGTTTGGCGAATTGCTGCACTTTGCGCCGGGGGCCGAGCAGCTGCACTTCCTGGTGAGCGGAGCGGTGCGCGGCTATGTGCAGCAGTTGAATAATGTAGTGCCCGACGTGGTCAATAATATTGGGCGACTATTTTTAAAATTCGACAAGTTTCAATTTGAAATCATTAATTCGGATTTGGCGGATAGGACTAAGCACCAGGTAGCTATCAGTTTTTACACTGAGCCGCTGGCTTGGCACGACACCATTGGCGAGTATTTGCTAGTGGCACCACCCCAGGCCGAATCGGGCGAAATTCCTACCCAGCTCTTTCGGCTGCAACCCTATCTCACCATTCATTCGCTGCAACTAGCAGGCTGAGTATGGCAGCACAAACGCCCGGCAAAATCTTTCTGGCCGACCAACGCGGCTTGGTCGAAACGAGCTACCATCGCCGCTACTGCACCTTCAGCTTTGGCGACTACGCGCACGCACACAAAGGCCCGTTTGGCCGCCTCCACGGCTTCAATGAAGAAACGCTAGCGGGCACCCAGACGCTTGCTTTGCCCATAGGGCAGGCTACGTACGTGCTACTGATTCCCATCACGGGCGACTTGGCTTATCGCACGGCCACACTGCCCATGGCTACCCTTCAAGTAGGCGAAATGCAGCTACTTACGCTACCCAGCGGCGACGCGCTGCACTTAGCCAACCCCTACGAAACGGAGCTTATCAGTTTTCTGCACCTCTGGGTGCACGCCGCTGAGCCTACCCTGCCAATTGCAACCCAGCGGTTTACTTTCAATTTGGCCGCCGCGCCGAATCAGCTTATCGAAGTCCTACCCCCCCTGGCAAACCAGGGGCTGCCGTTTGGCGTGCGCATCGGCCAGTTTGCGGGGCGCCGCGAAGCCAACTACCACGTGCAGCCTGGGGCCGATTTTTTCGCGTTTGTGCTGGCTGGGGCTTTCGAAGTGGAAGGCCGCCTGCTGCACGAGCACGACGGCTTGGCGCTGTGGCAAGTAGCTGACGTAGAACTGGAAGCGCTGAGCAACTATGCCACCATCCTGGTGCTCGAGCTGAACTGAGGGGGTAGGGTTCGTAGGCTGCTACTTAAGCAAGAACGTCCTGCTGAGCTTGTCGAAGCAGCTTGTTCGCATCATCTAACGATGCGAACAAGCTGCTTCGACAAGCTCAGCAGGACGTTCTTATTCGAATAAAACCTTAGCCGCTAATGCGTGGCCAGCTCGCGGTTGGCGGGCAGGTCGTCGGCGTAGTGGGTGTGCTCGGCGCGGTAGGTGCGCTCAAATATCAGCGGGAAGATGAAGAGCGTCAGCACCGTACCCGTCAGCAGGCCGCCGATAACCACAATGGCCAGCGGCTTGGAGGTCTCGGAGCCAATGCCGGTGCTGAGGGCCGCCGGCATGAGGCCGATGATGGCCATGAGGGCCGTCATCACCACGGGGCGCACGCGGGAGGCTACCCCCTCGGCCAGGCTGCGGTCGAGACTCATCTTGGCCAGCATATTCTGCTTGAAGACGCTGATGAGAATTACGCCGTTCTGAATACAAATACCGAACAGCGCAATGAAGCCGATACCGGCCGAAATCGAGAAGTTGGTGTGCGTAATGAGCAGCATGGCAATGCCGCCGATAAGCGCAAACGGCACGTTGAGTAGCACCAGGCCGGCGTCCTTCAAATTGCCAAACAAGATGAACAGGATGAAGAAGATGAGCGCCAGCGAGATGGGCACCACCTGCGCTAGGCGCTGTGAAGCACGGCGTTGGTTCTCGAAGTCGCCGGTCCATTTCATGGAGTAGCCCTTGGGGAGCTGCACGACTTTGTTTACTTTTTCCTGCGCCTCGGCGATGGCCGAGCCCAGGTCCCTACCTCGCACCGAGAACTTGACGGCCGAGAAGCGCGTGTTGTCGTCGCGGTAAATCAGGCTGGGGCCCGTGACGGGCTGCACAGTCGCGATTTCAGTCAACGGCACGGTTTTGCCGGTTTGCGTAGGCACCATGAGGGCCGCAATTTCGGTGGGGCTGCTGCGGTACTGCTGCTCGTAGCGCAGCCGAATGGGAAACTTGCGCTCGCCCTCGTACATCTGCGATACTTGCTTGCCACCCACGGCCATTTCGAGCACCGCGTTGGCGTCGCTCTTGCTCACGCCGTAGCTGGCCATGCGGCGCTCGTCGAGGTCGGCGTGCAGCTCGGGCTGGCCGATGTTGCGCAGCAGGCCCAGGTCATCAATGCCCTGCACGCCTTGCAGCACCTCGTACACTTGGCGGGCTTTGCCCTCCATTAGCTTGAGGTCGGTGCCGTAAATCTTAACCGCGATAGAGCCTTTTACGCCCGAGGCGGCTTCCTCCACGTTGTCGGTAATGGGCTGCGAGAAGTTGAAATCGACGCCCGGAAAGCGGTTCAGCTTTTCCTTCATGTGCTCGATAAGCTCCTCGCGGTACGCCTTGGATTTCATCTTCTTCTGCACCTCATCCGTGTGCTTGATTTGGACGAGGAACTCGTTGTTGTAGAAGCCCGTGGGGTCGGTGCCGTCGTTGGGGCGGCCGGTCTGGCTCACCACGTCGCTCACCTCGGGGAAGCTGATGAACACGCGCCGCATCTCATTACAGAGCTTGTTGGAGGCGTCGAGCGAGATGCTCAGCGGCAACTGCGCCCGCACGTAAATCGAACCTTCGTTCAGCTCGGGCAAGAACTCGGTACCCAGAAATTGGTACATCCCTACCCCCACTGCCACAAGCGCCGCGGCAAACAACAGGCTAGCCGTTTTGCGGGCGTAGGTGAACACGAATACCTTGCGCGCGCCTTGGTTGATGGCCCGCACGAAGAAGTTATCCTTCTCCCGCACGTTTTTGCGCAGCAGAATCGACGCCAGTACTGGCACCAGGGTCAGGGTAAAAATCAAGGCGCCAAGCAGGGCGAAGCCCAGCGTCCAGGCCAGCGGCGAGAACACCTTGCCTTCTACTTTCTCGAAGGAGAAAATTGGCAGCAACGCAGTGATGATGATGGCCTTAGCAAAGAAAATCGACTTACCCATGTCGCGGCCGGTTTTCTTGATAATGCCCAGCTTGGCGAGCTTGTTGAAGCGCTCCATGCCCACTTCGTGGGCCTTGTGGTCGAGCGCCACAAAGAGCCCTTCCACCATCACCACGGCCCCGTCGATGATGATACCAAAGTCGATGGCGCCCATGCTGAGCAGGTTGGCACTCATGCCTTTCAGGCGCAGGCAGATGAAGGCAAACAGCAGCGCCAGCGGAATGATGATGCTCACAATCACCGTGGTACGCCAGTCAGCCATGAACAGGAACACAATCACCGTCACGAAAATCATGCCCTCGGTGAGGTTGTGAATTACCGTTTCGGTCGAGAAGTCGATGAGCTGCTGGCGGTCGTAGAACGTGCTGATTTTAACATCAGGCGGCAGAATTTTCTCGTTCAGCAACTTCACTTTTTCCTGCAAGCGCTCGATAACTTCCGACGGGTTTTCGCCCTTGCGCATTACCACGATGCCTTCCACCATGTCGTCGTTCAGGCCGCGGCCTACCCGCCCGAGGCGGGGAAGGGCCGATTCCTTCACCTGGGCCACGTCTTTGATGAGAATCGGCACGCCGTTCACATTCTTCACCACCGTGTTATTGATGTCGGAGATGTTGTTGAGTAGGCCGATGCCACGCACCACGTAGTTCTGCTGGCCCTCGTTGATGACGTCGCCGCCCACGTTGATGTTGGAGCGCTGCACGGCGGTATACAAGTCGAGCGGCGTGAGGCTAAAATCCTGCAGCTTGCTGGGGTCTACCGATATCTCGTAGCTCTTGACCTCGCCGCCGAAGCTGTTCACGTCGGCCACGCCGGGCACGGCCTTCAGGTTGCGTTCGATTACCCAGTCCTGAATGGTCTTCAGCTCGCGGGTCGTTTTGTCTTTGCTGGCAATGGTGTAGCGATAGATTTCGCCGGTGGGGCCGTAGGGCGGCTGCACGTCGGGCTCGGCGCCCTCGGGCAGGTCGGCGCCGGCCAGTAGGTTGTTCACCTGCACGCGAGCAAAGGCGTCGTCGACGCCGTCGTCAAAAATCACCTTCACCACCGACAGGCCAAAGAGCGTGGTCGAGCGCACGCTGGTTTTCTTCTGCACCGGGTTGAGGGCGATTTCGATAGGCGCCGTCACAAACTTCTCAATCTCCTCGGCCGAGCGGCCGGGCCACTGCGTGATAATGGTGATTTCAGTGTTCGTCACGTCCGGAAACGCCTCGATGGGCGTGTTCCGGTAGCTCACTACCCCGGCAATAATCGCGACCAGCGTGAGCAGGAATACGAAGCCCCGGTTCTTGAGCGAAAAGGCAATAATGCCCTGAATGAACTTATTCATTTTTAAGCTGCTAGCTGCTAATTAGTCGTTTAGCTCGTCGTACACGAGCAGCTGATTCCTGGTAATAATGACTTCGCCGGGCTTCAAGTCGCCGGTTACGTAGCTCACGTCGCCCACCGTTTTTACCACGGTTACGGGGCGGGTGTCTACCTCCGTCTTGCTCTTGTAGACGAGCATAAAATTGCGGTCTTTGTCGAATACCACCGCCGTAGCGGGCACCGACAGCATTTTACCTTTCTCGGTGTTGAGGATGTGCACTTCGGCGTACATCTCGGGCTTAAGCAGGTAGCCGGGGTTGGGGAGGCGAATGCGGACTTTCAGCGCTTTGCTGTCGGGGTCGAGCACGTTAAACACCTTGTCTACCACGCCGTGGAAGTGCTTGCCGGGGTAGGAAAGCGTGGTGATGTCGGCCTCGTAGCCCAGCTTCACATTGGCAATGTCGGCCTCAAACACGTTGGCCAGTATCCACACCTGGTCGAGGTCGGCGATGGTAAAAAAGCCGTCCGCGTCCGTATTGGCATTGGTGTACTGCATGCCCTGGGTCACGTTTTTATCAGTGATAAAACCCGAAATCGGGGCCGTGATGGTGTAGTGCCCATCCTTGGTCACGCCATAAATACCGAGCTGCTTGTTGGTTTTGCCGAGGTTGCTCTGGGCTTTTTGCAGTTCTTCGCGGGCCAGTATCACGTCGCGCTCGGCAGCCAGGCCCGCTTTGAACTGGTCTTCGGCCACCGACAGGTTTTTGCGGGCAATGTTGAGGTCGGTGCCCGCGGTGCTGTTCTGGTTTTGTACGTCGGCGATTTCGCCCGAGCGCACCACGGCTAGCACCTGGCCTTTCGAGACGTGGTCGCCAAGCTCGACGTTGAGCTTTTCGACTACCCCCCCCACCAGCGGAAACACCTTGGTAGTTTTGTCGCCGTTGGTAGTCACCTGGCCCGAGAAGGATTGCTCGTTGCGCACGGGTTCGAGGCGCACGGTGTCGAAGGCTAACTCCTTCAGCGTTTGGTCAGAAAGCGAGAATTTCTTGGTTTCTTTCGTCTCTTCAGTCGCGGGTTGCGACTTCGAGCAGGCCCCCAGGCCCAGGGTAATCAGCAGAAGATAAGCGGGACGATTCATGAATAGGGTAAGGGACGAGGGGCGGGCCCGGCAGCGGGCCGCCCCGGCCAAGCAAGACTGCAACTAAGTGAACGTAAGAAGATTATTCGGCCCGAAGCACGGTGCGGCCTACCGAAAGGTTAACATTTTCGAACGCCCGCATCCGATTGGCCCGCAGCGTATTCAGTTGAATGACGTTGTTTTTGTAGGCTTCGTAAAAGTCCAGGTACTCGACAATGCTGATGAGGCGCTTGGTGTAGCTCTGCTCAATGCTGTCGATGAGCCGCGAGAAGGGGGTAGTGTCGCGGCTAGTGTGCTGGTAAAGCTCATCCGAGCGCAGGGCTACCTGGTAGGCCTCGTGCACATCGCGGCGCACTACTAGCTGCTGCTGCTCGGCCTGGGCCTGGGCCTGGCCAATTTGGGCCTTGGCGGCTGCAATATTGCCTTGGTTGCGGTTAAAAATAGGTACCGCCACACCCAGCGTAATGGAGTTATAATTGTCGAAGTACGAGCCCAAGCGGTCGTAGCTGTAGCCCACGGCCAAGTCGGGACTGGCAATGGCGCGCTGCAAGCGCAGGTTCAGCTGTTGGCGCTGCACCTCGGCGCGGCGGCTCAGCAGGTCGGCGCGCCGAATCACGGCCGTGTCGGCAAGTTGCTGTTCGGGCAGGCCGGCCAGCGAAAGGTTGCGGATGCGGTCAGGATTGACGGCGGGCTGATAGGCCGAGCGGGTCGAATCGCGCAGCAACACATGCAAGTCGGCCTGCGAATTGGCCTGGTCTGTGACTAAACCTAGACGCTCGCTTTCTAGCGTAAACAAGAAGGCTTTTAGGCGAATAACTTCCTTCAGCGCAATATTGCCCTTCTCAAATTGGCTCTGATACAAGTCAACCGTGCGGCGCAGCTGCGGAATTTCCGTGTTGTACACCCGCAGGGTTTGCTGGCGGTAGTAGATGTCGTAGAAGGTTGTGCGCAGTTGAAAACGCAGGTTGCGCACCAAGTCTTCGAGGTTGTACGTCTCCACTATGGCTGCTTGCTCGGCCGCCCGGCCGGCTGCCCGCCGCCGGCCAGCTAATGCAAACAACTGCTGCACTTGCACTGCCACCTGGTTACGGTTGAGGTCGGGGTTATTACCCACGGCATCTTGCCGGTGAATGGCCTGCTGCAACACGTTCTGGTCCACCGAGATAGTGGGGTTGTCAATCAGCCGCGCCTGAATGGCCAGGGCCTGCGCCGCCGTGATGTTGTAGCGCTGAGCCAGCAGCAACAGGTTGTTTTGCACAAAGCGCTGTTCAGCGTCGGGCAGCGTCAGGCGCACCGTATCGACGGGGACAGGAAGCGCCGTTTGCGCATAAGCAGCCGGGGCCAGCCCCAGGCTTAATGCCAGTAGCATGCCGCCGACAAAGCCAGGGCTACCGGCAGCTTCCAGGGGTAGTGGGGTTTTCAGGCTGCGACTAATCGCGACCAAGAATCTTCGTAAAATCACTTTTTTGGGTTATAATCTTAACCAGGCAATCAGGCAAAGCTAACAAGCATGCAGCGGAATTCAGTCCCTACCCTTGCATCTTCACTGTAACCTCATTAGAAACGGATTAGAAATAGATTAAGAACACATTAAGAAGCATCTATAAAGCCTTAGCGCTGTTCTAAGAACGTCAGCGCTCACTAAAGGAATCGCTTTCTTCAGTTAGGCTAGCTTGCTGCTCCCCCGTGTTTACCCCATTTCAACTTGCCTACCCCTTACGTGAAAAATGACATTAGTCTTCGGTGGCAGTAAGGGGCGGCGGCAGATTGCTAAGGGGCCATTGGCGATGGTATGTAACTAGGATGCTGCAAAGCTCCTACCCTTACATTAGGCCCAAATTAGAGACACATTAAAGCGGGATTAGAAAGATGAATTTTATTAAAAATTCATCCCCTACCCTCCCCAGTATGCTCCAGCAGTAGTTCGGCCACTGTGCCGCGGCCTAGCTCCGAGCGGAGGGCCAGCGTGCCGCCGTGCAACTCGGCAATGCGCCGGGCTAGCGGCAAGCCTACCCCGTGCCCGATAACCCCACGCACGTTGCCAGCCCGAAAAAACGGCTGAAATATGTGTGGAAGCTCCTCTGGGCTGATGCCTAGGCCGGTATCGGCTACCCGTATTCGGCAGGCATGGCCTTGGCAGCGCAGGCTGATGGTTACCCGCTGCTCGGCCGGCGAATACTTCAGGGCGTTGTCGACGAGGTTGCCCAAGGCGCGCGCCAGCAATGCCCGGTGGCCTTTTATTTCGAGCGCGGCGGGGTCGGCGGGTAGCTCGCCCAGATCTATCTGCACCCGGCTGCGTAGGGCGGGGGTCACGGCTTCGCGCACTTCCCACAGCAGCTCGTCGAGGCGTACATCTTCGGTGAGGGCGACGTTGCCACCCGCCTGCGCCAAATCGAGCAGACTATTTATCAAAGACTTAAGTTGCTGCAACTCAATCAACACCGAGGCGGCACCTTCGCGGTAAGCTTCTGGGGTGCGCTCGCGGGCCAAGAGTACCTGTAGCTCGCCGATGCTGGCCGTGAGGGGCGTGCGCAGTTCGTGCGAGGCATCGCGCACAAAGTTGCGCTGGCCCTCAAAGCTGGTTTCGAGGCGTTCGAGCAGGCGATTGAAGGTTCGGGCCAGCCGCGTAAGGTCGTCGCGCTCGCTGGTACGCAGGTTGCCTTCATCAACGCGCCGATGCAAGTCTTGCGCCGTAATGCGGTCTACCTGGTCGTTGAGGTCGGCAATGGGCGCCAAGGCCCGCCCCGCAAATCCCCTACCCATCGCATAGATAACGAGTAAACTGACCACAAAAATCACCCCCATAATGGTGGCCAGGCTTTGCAGGCGGCGCTTGCCGTACACGTTTTCGGCGGCGGCCACGATAATGTAGTCGCCCTGATTGTCTTGGTAGAAGATGCCAATGGCCTGGCGCATACCTAGCTTAAAATACACCTCCCGACTCAGCACGATACGCGCGAGCACTTCGTCGGAGAGGCGCACGCGCTCATCCTCAGCCACAAAGCGCACCCGGCCCGAGGCGTCATACACCTGTAGTATTTCGTTGCTGAGCGACTGCAGGTATTTCTTCTCAAAGTCGCGAAAGGCGCTAGCCCGCATTTCGTCCTTCTCAAGGTAGATGTAGCTCGTGACTTGCGCCCGCTCGCGCAGCCGCTGCCGAAACTCGCGCTGCGACGCCGTGAATTGCAACACGAATACTACGGCTAGTACCGACCCTAACAGCACGGCTACCACCCCTAAAAACAACCAAGTCAACCGGTTGCGAATCGTCATAAGTTATACATATCTAATAAGGATACAAGGTACTGGTAGTTATAACGCGCTGATTTTTCGGGAGCTTTTATTGGCGTTTTTAGGCGACAACCTTACATACTACCCCTAACCATAGATTTTTTATATGAAAACATTAGCTATGGGGTATTTTTTATGGGTACCTCACAAATTATTTATGCTCTTTTCAGAGGTATACTCCTCATATTTTAGGGCATTTTTCATTTTTTACACATGAGGTTTTAAAATTGACCCTATATTCGCCACGTTGTTTTCTTTACAATACCAATAATATTTATGAAAAAACTCTTACTTTGGTTACTAATAGTAGTGCCAATACTAGCGGCCCACAACCTTCGTGCTCAGCAGCGTACAATCACGGGCCGGGTTATCGGTAGCGATGGTGGCACAATACCTGGCGTTACCGTGCTAGTTAAGGGCGGTGCGCAAGGCACAGCTACCGGGGCCGATGGCAAATACTCGCTGCCAGTACCGCCTACGGGCGCTACCCTCGTGTTCTCTTTTGTAGGCTACACCAGCCAAGAGATAGCAGTTGGCAGCCGCAATAGCGTGGATGTGACGCTAGTGGCGAGTGCTGCCGATCTCGACGAAGTAGTGGTAGTCGGCTACGGCACGCAGTCGCGTCGCGAATTGACGGGGGCAGTTTCGACCATTACTGGTCGCGAAATTGCCACTACCCCGGTTCAAAGCTTCGACCAAGCTTTGCAGGGTCGGGCTTCAGGTGTAAACATCACGACTCCCAATGGGGTGCTCAACAATCCACCCGTTATTCGCATTCGCGGAGCCAACTCTATTGCTTTAAGTTCGAGCCCACTCGTCGTGATTGATGGTATTCCCACTTACAGCGGCAATACGTCGGCCGTAGGTAGTGTACCTAACAACCCGCTGTCTAACGTAAACCCCGAAGATATTGAAAATGTAGAGGTACTGAAAGACGCCTCTGCTACAGCTATCTACGGCTCGCGGGCCAATGGTGGCGTAATTCTGATTACCACTAAGAAAGGCCGCAAAGGGCAGTCACATGTATCGTATGATACGTGGGTCGGCCTTACCACCCCCGTACGCCTGTATAATATCTTAGGTGCGCAGGACTACATCAATATAAAGAACGAATCCGTTCGCAACCTTAACGCTAACCGCACAGCTATTGGGGCGGCGGCCACTAATGTCGAGGGTTTCAAGCCTTCGTACAATGCTGATGGCAGCCTGGTTGATACCCGGTGGTATGACTACATCTACCGCACGGGCATTTCTAACAACCAAAACCTGAATTTTTCAGGCGGCACCGACAAGACTACCTACTATGCTTCGGTAGGCTACACGAAGCAAAAGGGCATGCTGGTGCGCAACGACTTTCGGCGCTACTCGGCCCGTCTCAACGTGGACCAGAAGGTGTTCGACCGCCTCTCTGTGGGCGTGCGCGTGAACTACTCCAACTCGTTTAATTCGGCGCCCAATTCAGGTTCAGTGGCCGATGGGGCGTTTGGCACGGCTGGTCTGGGCCGCCTGCCACTGGTGTTACCCCCCAATATTTCACCTTATAACGCCGATGGCACTTACAACACGAATGGGGCCGGCATTGGCGCAGGCGCAAATATTAACCCTACCACTGGCGCGGCATTGCTACCAGGCTACTACAACCCGGTAGTTGACTTAGATAACAACTACTTCACTTCGGAGAGTAATCAATTGCAAGGTAGTTTGTATGCTGACCTAGAGGTTATCAAAGGCCTGCACCTGCGCACCACGTACGGGCTCGATAACCTCTCTTTTGAAGATAAATCCTATTACACAGCCCTGGCCGGCGATGGCTATTCTACCGGCGGCTCAGCCAGCGACTACTATCGTACCAATAAGCGCTGGGACTGGCAAAACACGGCCCAATATGACCGGGCATTTGGCGAGCATAACCTTTCGCTGCTGCTGGGCAATGAGCAGCAGTTTACTCAAACCCAGCGCTGGGGTGCTACCCGCACCAATGTAGCAGACCCTTTCTTTACCACATTCCAGGGCAACTACATTAACATTGCTTCGGCAGGCCAGTCGCAGGGCTCTAACTACCTGGCCTCCTTCTTTGGTCGTTTCAACTACAGCTACGCCCACAAGTACTTAGCCACGCTCAATGTGCGGCGCGATGGCTACTCAGCCTGGGCCCAAAAGTGGGGCAACTTCTACGGGGCTTCGCTCGGCTACATTGTGTCGGAGGAGAGCTTTTGGAAAGATGCAAACTTTGCACAGACGTTTGACTTCCTGAAATTTTCGGGTAGCTACGGCAGTGTAGGCAATAACCAAGGTATTTTTGACTATGCTTCGCAGCAGCTTTACGGTTCGGCACTGTATGGCAACAGCGGCACTTTTTACCTTACCCAGGCTGGTAACCCGAACCTCACGTGGGAAACTAGTAAAAAGACGGACGCCAGCGTATCGTTCGGCTTGTTTCAGAGCCGCTTAACAGGTGATGTTACCTACTACCGCAATCTCATTGATGGTTTGATTCTGGACGTTCCACAGGCACCTTCGCGCGGCATTCCGAGCATTAACGGACCTGGCACACTCGGCAACTCCATCCTGGCCAACATAGGCTCGATGCAAAATGAGGGGGTAGAGGTAAACTTGCGCTACAACGTTTTGCAGGGCAAGGGCCTCACCTGGACGGTTAGTGGCAACCTCACGACCCTCAAAAACCGAGTACTCAGCCTGCTCAATGATGAGCAGCGCATTGGCACAGCTACTTCGGGTCTCGAAACGGCTAATTACACCACTGTGGGCCGCTCCATCGGCTCGATTTTGGCCGTACCCGATATGGGCGTTGACCCCCGCAACGGCCAGCGCATGGTATTAAAGGCCAACGGCAGCATAGTGGAATACAACCACCTGGGCACCACCGGCACCGGCTCGACGGGCTGGACAAACGTGGCCGATGGTTCCAACACCACAGCACCTACGCAGCTTACCGATGGCGTGTACTACGGCCCTACCCTCCCTACTTGGTACGGAGGTTTAGACAACACGTTCCGGTTCAAAAATTTTGATTTGGGTGTGTTCATCCAGTATTCGGGCGGCAATTATATCTATAACGGCACTAAGTCAGGCTTGCATGACCAGCGTTTCTGGAACAACCAGACCGATATTCTGGACCGCTGGACTTCACCTACTGAAACACCCAACGCGAAGTATCCGCGCGTAGTGTACGGCGACAACGTATCGAACGGCTCGACCATTGTGATGTCGCAAAACGTCGAGAAAGGTGATTTTGCGCGCTTGCGCAACGTGTTACTCGGCTACACCTTCACGTCGGGCTTGCTCAACCACGTGAAGCTGAGCAGCGCCCGTGTATACGTGCAGGTGCAGAATGCGGCCCTGCTCACCAAATATTCAGGCATCGACCCGGAGGTTTCGTCAAACGGAGCCAACAATACGGCCCCTGGCGTTGACCGCAACTCGGTAGGCCAGGCTCGAAGCTATACCGCTGGCCTTAACGTTACTTTCTAACTGCGCAGCTATATTATGAAATCAACGATAAAAAGCCGTTTTACGACGGCTATTTGCACCACCGCGCTGGCACTGGGCGCTTTCTCCTGCCAAAATAATCTGCTTAGCCCTGCGCCTCAAACTTACCTGCTAGCTCCTCAGGCTTACGACACACCTTCGCGTGTGCTGGCACAGGTAAATGGCCTGTATGGCTACGTAAAAACCGGGGGCTTTCTGGGCGGACGCTACCAGATATACGGTGACATTCGGGCCAATGACTTTATTAATCGTACTTCTAACTCGGTTACGGGCCTAAGCGTATGGAACCACACAGAATCGGAAACTTCCCAGAACGACGTGGTTAACACCTGGGGCTTTGGCTACGCTGCCATCAATGAGATAAACATCTTTCTGGCCGGCCTCGATGCCAACACTGATAAGCTGGCTGCTGCACCATTCCCGACCAACTACGCAGCTACGGTGCTCAACTACCGCGGTGAGGCTCGGCTGCTCCGGGCGCTGTGCTATTACTCATTGCTACAGTTGTATGCGCGGCCTTACCTTGATGGCAACGGCACCCGGCCGGGCCTACCCCTGCGCCTGACCCCCGAAACGCAGCTTGGCAACAACGACTTGGCCCGCAGCACGGTAGCCCAGGTATACGACCAGATTTTGCTCGATTTGAACTACGCTGAGCAAAACCTACCCCTCACGTATACAGCCAGCCAAAACGGCGTTAGTACTTCTACGCTGAACGTAACGCGCGCGCATCGCAACACAGCCATTGCCCTCAAAACCCGCGTATACCTAAATATGGGCCGCTGGTCCGACGTTATTGCGGAGGCCAATAAGATAGTGCCAACTGCTGCCCCATATGTGGCTTCAACTGGTGTAGCCAATGGGTTGAACGCATCTATAGTTAGCGTTTTTGCGCCGCCCCAAGAAACAACGGAAAGCATTCTGTCATTTCCCTTTACTGCCCAAGACCAGCCTGGCACTCAGAATCAGCTGGCATATTACTACCTGCCATCCTCGCTGGGTGGTAATGGAGAATATGGGCTGAATACCGCGGCTGGCGGACTTGTAAGCAATACTGGCTGGCTAGCTACGGACCTTCGCCGCACCAATTTTGTAGTTAAAATAGGTACCGAATCTTTTCTGACCAAGTATCCTACTGGCACACCCTATACCGACAAGGCTCCAGTTATTCGCTATGCCGAGGTATTATTAAACTTAGCGGAAGCCAGGATACGCAATAGCAATACTATTGATGCTCAAGGGCTGGCATTGCTTAATGCTGTACGCAACCGTTCTAATTCATTGCCGACCCCTACCTCCCCGCCCATCGACTATACGGCTACTGGGCTAGGTTCCGTGAGTGCAGCGCTAGATGCCCTGCTATTAGAGCGTCGCATCGAGTTCTTAGGCGAAGGTATTCGCAACATTGACCTCATGCGCCTCAATACTACTATTCCAGGCAAAGGTTCAGTCGGAGCCGTGGCCCCCACCAATACGGTCTATATATGGCCCATCCCAGCTACTGAATTAGCTTCCAATGGACTTATGACCCGCAACTAGTTAGTACAGGTAGGTTTATTAAAGAAGGCTTCTCTTTATCGGAGGAGCTTTCTTTATGCTTAGTGTACTGCTATTCTTCGCGCAGCACGTACCCCATCCCTACCACGGTATGAATCAGCTTTTTATCAAAGCCTTTATCCACCTTATTACGCAGGTAGTTGACGTACACATCAATCACGTTCGAGCCCGTATCGAACGATTCCTCCCAAGTGTGCTCGGCAATTTCGCTGCGACTTAGCACCCGGCCCTGGTGGCGCAACAGTAGCTCTAGCAAGTTAAACTCGCGGGCGGTGAGCTTGATGGGCTGGCCGGCGCGTACTACAGTTTTGGCGGCTGTGTCAACGGTTAGGTCGGCTAGGCTGAGGCTGCTGCCTTTGGCCGAGCGGCGGCCCCGCCGGCGCGTGAGCGCGCGCACCCGCGCCAGCAGTTCCACAAAGTCGAAGGGCTTAACGAGGTAGTCATCGGCGCCCCCGTCGAAGCCCAGCAGCTTATCCTGCGTAGTGCCTAAAGCGGTAAGCATCAGCACGGGTAGTTCTTGGTCTTGGGCGCGCAAGGCTTTCAGCACTTCCAGGCCACTCTGGCCGGGTAGTATCACGTCCAGAATCAGGAGGTCGTAGGCCTGACTCAGCACCAGGCGCCGACCAAACGTACCGTCGTAGGCTACCTCTACTTCGTAGCCTTCCTCCTCCAGCCCGCGCCGGATGAAGGCCGACACCTTGGGCTCGTCTTCGACCAGCAGAATACGCGTTGCCATGCAGTTAGTACTATACTATAATAATGTCTAATCGTTACCAGAGGCCCGATTGGCTGGCCTGTCAGCCGGCCCTACCCCCCTACTAGTCGTCCTCATAGTCCATGCCCAGGCAGCTGTTTAGGGCCTGCTGCAACTCGCTGGCTGCGTGTAGCTGCCCAGCCTTGCGGCTCACTACTAAGCCCTTGCGGTACACTTGCTCGGCTTCGTCTTTTTTGCCAAACCCCTCGAGCAGCTTCCCGGCGTGGTAGTAGGTGCCTACGTAGTCGGGGTGCTCGGCGAGCAGCTTCTGGTAATAGTCCCAGGCGCGCAGTGGTTCGGCGGCTCGGTATTCGGTAGCCAGGGCGTAAATCGTGAAAGGGTCGTGGGGGTCAGCTTCGTAAAAAGCTAACAGTTGTTGTAAGCGATTGGGGGTAGTCATGGCAGTAGTTTGGGCTATCTTTGGGACGAAATTGCGACCGCCGCGCCGCATTCTAGTTTATGTGGCGGTTGGCAGACCTTTTTAGGCTTGGCGAATGTTATGCAAGCCGACTACTTTTGCACTCTCCTCTCACCCTTACTTTGCTTAGATGAAGTTTCTGGTTTGTATTTCCAACGTGCCTGACACGACCACCAAAATCGCCTTCACTCCTGATAACAAGGAATTTAACAAGGCGGGGGTGCAGTTCGTAATCAACCCCTGGGATGAATATGCCCTCACCCGTGCCATCGAACTAAAAGAAGCAGCCGGCAGCGGCACCGTTACCGTTCTGAATGTGGGCGAGGCCGATACCGAGCCCAATATTCGTAAGGCACTCGCCATTGGTGCCGACGACGCCATTCGGGTAAACGCGGCGCCGAAAGATGCTTTTTTTGTGGCGCAGCAAATCGCGGCCATCGCCAAAGAAGGCGCCTACGACGTTATTCTGATGGGTAAGGAAAGCATTGACTACAACGGCTTTCAGGTGCACGGGATGGTAGGCGAGCTGCTCGGCATCCCAACCGTGGCCCCGGCCATGAAGCTTGACCTCAGCGGCAACACCGCTACGCTGGAGCGCGAAATTGAGGGGGGTAAGGAAGTTATCCGCGTGAATACTCCTTTCGTAGCCTCATGCCAGCAGCCCATGTGCGAGCCCCGCATCCCCAACATGCGCGGCATTATGACGGCCCGCACCAAGCCCCTGAAAGTGGTGCCCGCCACCACCGATACACCCCGCACCCAGGTAGCCGAGTACGCCCTACCCCCCAAGAAGCAGGGCGTGAAGCTGATACCAGCCGAAAGCGCCGGCGACCTTATCAAGCTGCTGCGCAACGAAGCCAAGGTCATTTAATCGAATTATGAACGATTATGAGCTGCCCGCCGCGCCTGAAATGGCCACGCCGCGACTCATAAGCCGACACTTCATAATTTCTAATTCATCATTCGTAATTCTTTTAAAATGTCAGTTTTAGTTGTAGTTGAATGCGATAAGGGCGAAGTGAAAAAGTCTTCGCTCGAAGTGGCCACGTATGGCGCGCAGGTAGCCGCCCAGTTGGGCACTACTGCCACGGCCATTGCCGTAGGCGAAGCCATTGAGGCCAACCTGGCCAAGCTTGGCGAGCAGGGCATCAGCAAGGTGCTCTACGATAACGAGCCCCGCCTCAAGGACTTCGTGAACAATGCCTACACCAAACTTATTGCGACGGCGGCCCAGCAGGAAGATTCCAAAGTAATTGTGCTGGCCAATAGCAATATTGGGGCTTCAGTGGGCTCACGCCTGTCGGTGCGGCTGCAAGCTGCCCTAGCTACCAACGTAGTAGAATTGCCCAAAACCGACGGCGGCCAGTTCACGGTGAAGCGCGGGGCCTTTTCGGGCAAAGCGTTTTCGGACGTGGTGCTCAGCGGCGAGCGCAAGATTATCGCCGTTAAAAAGAATTCCATCGAAGCCCAGCACGAGGCCGGCAAAACGGCGGAGGTGACCACCTTCAGCGCGCAGCTAGCCGACGCCGACTTTGCCGACGCTCCCTCGCAAGTAGTGATGCAGGACCAGGCCGGCGGCATCTTGCTGCCCGAAGCCGAGCGCGTAGTATCGGGGGGTAGGGGCATGAAAGGCCCCGAAAACTGGGGCCTCATCGAGGACCTGGCCAAGGCACTGGGCGCAGCCACGGCTTGCTCGAAGCCGGTGAGCGACGTCGATTGGCGCCCTCACCACGAGCACGTGGGCCAAACGGGCATCACGGTTTCGCCTAATCTGTATATTGCCTGCGGTATTTCGGGCGCCATCCAGCATTTGGCCGGCGTCAACTCGTCGAAGGTGATTGTCGTTATTAATAAGGACCCGGAAGCTCCGTTTTTTAAGGCGGCCGACTATGGCATTGTGGGCGACGTATTTGACGTGCTGCCCAAGCTAACCGCTGCCGTGAAGGAACTGAGCTAGGCTGCTTGCCTCTTCTAGTATACGTAAGAACGTCATGCTGAGCTTGCCACGGCATCTCACGCGGGGCAGTAATCCTTCTTATTAGGAATTACTGCTATCCGCGAGGTGTTTCGGTGAACTTTGCATGACGTTCTTAATTTTGGCGTAAGGTATTTTTTACGGGTTAGTTCCGGCCCTTTCTGCTTTATTTGTCGTACGGAAGACATTACTTCCTTTTACCAAGAATTCAAGTCCCCGAGACCCTTGAAAAAAATACCGCTCGAAATTCTGGGCCTGTCCTCCTCACAGTCGCAATCCGGCTCGTTCGCCCTCATTCTGGGCGAGAAGCACGGCAATCGCCGCTTGCCGATTATCATCGGTATGTTCGAGGCTCAGAGCATCGCCATTCAGATTGAAAAAATCAGCCCCAACCGGCCGCTGACTCACGACTTATTTAAGGCTTTTGCCGAGCACGTGCACGTTGCTATCCTCGAAGTTGTCATTTCTGACCTCAAGGAAGGCGTTTTCTACTCGCGCATTGTGTGCTCTGATGGGGCCACCACGTTCGAGATTGACGCCCGCCCCTCCGACGCCATTGCTATTGGCCTGCGCTTCGGCGTGCCGATTTTCACCGTTGAAAGTGTGCTAGGCGAAGCCGGCATCATTCTTTCGGACCTCGACGAGGCCAACGAAGACGAAGATGACGACGACCAGGACCACGACGACGATGAGGACGACGACACCCCGCGCCCCACGCCTCGCCCCACCGAGCCTACCGAGCCCAGTGGCCAAGTCCCCATGGAGGAATTGAGCAAAATGCTGTCGCAGGCGCTCGATAAAGAAGATTACGAAAAGGCGGCGAAAATCCGCGACGAATTGAACAAGCGCAACGGCTAGGTTTTGCGGTTCAGTTTTTGAAGTTTTAGAGTGGGAAGTCCTGGCCAGCAATGTGGCCAGGACTTTTTTTTGACTCTGTATAACTTCTTGACTATTTGACCAATTCTAAATTTCAGAAATCCCTTACGATTCGCTTTTTCTACTCCGCCAAGCTTTCGTTTCCTGCATTTCTCCAATACCTTAGCTCCTGATTGAGTACTCTAGAGTTTTATCTACTATGTCGTTAGCTATATCGCAGCGCGGGCAAGACATGCCTGTTTCACCTTTTCGCAAGCTGGCTCCCTTTGCGGAGGCTGCCAAGCAGCAGGGCAAGAAAGTGTATCACCTCAACATTGGCCAGCCCGATATTGCTACCCCCCCCAGCTTGCTGGAGGCCGTGCGGCAGGCCGATATTCCGGTGCTCGCTTACAGCCACGGCGCGGGCACCGATAGCTACCGCCGCAAGCTAGCTGGCTACTACCATCGCGCTGGCATAGAAGTAACTACGGATGAAATACTGGTAACTACCGCAGGCAGCGAAGCGATTCTTTTTACGCTGCTTACCTGCCTCAACCCTGGCGATGAACTGGTGGTGCCAGAACCCTTTTATGGCACGTACACGGCCTTCGCCATCGCGGCGGGCGTCAAGATTGTCGCCATCACGGCCACCATTGAAGATGGCTTTGCCCTACCCCCCTTGGCGGCCTTCGAGCAGGTAATCACGCCACGTACCCGGGCCATTTTGCTCTGCAACCCCAGCAACCCCACCGGCCACGTGTACACCCGCTCCGAGCTGGAAGACTTGCTGGGCTTGTGCCAACGCCACAACCTGTACCTGCTATCGGACGAGGCCTACCGCGAGTATTGCTACGACGGCGCGCGCGCCACGAGTGCCCTCAACCTACCCGGTGGCGAGGAGCACGTAGTGGTAATGGACACCATATCAAAGCGCTACAGCGCTTGCGGGGCCCGAGTTGGCTCGCTCGTGACGCGCAACCGCACGGTATTTCAAGCGGCCTTTCGCTTCGCCCAAATGCGTATTAGCCCGCCCGGCCTGGGTATGCTGCTGGGCGAGGCTGCGGCCGAGCTACCCGAAAGCTACTTCGACGAAAACCGCGCCGAGTACCAAGCTCGCCGCGACCTTACCGTGCGGCGCCTGCAAGCCATGCCGGGCGTGCAGTGCCCCGTGCCGGGTGGCGCGTTCTACGTAATGGCGCATTTGCCCGTTGATGATGCTGAACTCTTTGGCGAATGGTTGCTCAGCAGCTTTTCGTACGAAAACCAGACCCTGATGCTGTCGCCGGCCAGCGGCTTCTACCAAACGCCAGCCCTGGGCCGCCAGCAGGTACGCCTGGCCTACGTGCTGAACCTGCACGACCTCGAGGCAGCACTTACCTGCCTCGAACAAGCTTTACTCGAATACCCGGGCCGTACGCTGGCGCCCCAGGTTCTTGAGGTAGCCGAGGCGCACGTATAAGCTATTTTAAGTGACACCAGGGGGGTGGTAGGGCGCCGTGCAGGCGCCCTACCACCCCCCTGGTGTGTAAGCCTCTGCCCCGCCGCCACCTAACAATGTAAACAAACATTCGTTAGCATCCGAAACTGGTGGGTAACTTTGCAAAGTCTGCCTCTCTCCCACCCACCCTCATGTTTAAAACCAAAAAAGTAGCCAAGCGCGAGCTGATTTTGGCCGAAGCGGCCAAGCTATTTAAAGACCGTGGCTACAGCGGCACCTCTATGCGCGACCTGGCCGGGCAAGTGGGCATGGAGGCAGCAAGTATGTACAACCATATCAAGTCGAAAGACGAGCTACTGGACACCATCTGCTTCCGAATTTCAGACACTTATATTTCGCAGCTCGCTGAAATTGAGGCTACTGCTATTCCATTCAGCGAAAAAATAAAGGCGCTAGTGCGGCTGCACATCCGGCTAATGGTAGAAGACGGCGCTGCTGTATCGGTAGCCAACCACGACTGGAAATACCTACCCGAGCCCCGCCTTACGGAGTTTAAGCAAGCCCGCAAAAATTACGAAAAAGGCTTTGCCGCCCTCATCGAAGCGGGCATTGCGGCCGGCGAGTTTCGGCCGGTCAACGTATCGGTTGCCTTGTTTACAGTGTTGTCGGCGGTGCGCTGGGTAGAACTCTGGTATCGCCCGGGCCGGGGCCTATCGGCCGAGGAGTTGGAAAACAACATCTTGACCGTACTGCTTGGCGGGTTGGCCCAGCGTTAATTCTCCCACCCTTAGCTTGGCATCTGAGGTGAGGGAGGATTGCTGCTTGCCGCTTCTGGCCGTCGCTTTTTATAAGGATTGCTGCCTACCCCCTTGGTTTACGGCAGGCGCTCAGCCAGGTAATAATAAGGCTGAAAAAGGTGGTGCTGAAACAGTTTGGCCGGGTCGTTGGGGTACTTGACGTAGTAGGCCGCATCGGCGGGCAGCACCACCGTGGGGCCCGTGCGCACATAATTGCTGCTGGCGTAGAAAGGCGAATGCTGTAAGCCAGGCAGTTCTTTGCTAACCGCCTTACCTATAAAGCCCCCTAGGTAGCGCTGGTAGCGGCGCTGCGCCCGCCGCGACGGCGCGGCTAGCTGCCGGTAAACGTGGCGCAGCACCAACCGTTTGCCGAAGGGCTGCTTTTTGAGTATCGCCGGCACACCTACGAAGGGATTAGCCGGGTTAAAATCGTGCACAGTTTGGACGCTTAGCGGCACCTCAGGCACCCAGTCGGCTGGGTTTACAACGTTTACGGCCCAGCCGCCTTGGGTGGCACTTTCATAGGCATAGGCGTAGTACAGGTTGCCGGGCTTGGGGCCAGCACTGCAATAGGTTTTGAGGCGCATATCGGCCGGTAACTGGCCTTGCTGCTGCAAGCTGCGCAAGTGCGACGTGAGCAAAAAAGCGATTGCTCCGCCCTGGCTATGCCCCATAATGATAAAATCGCGGGTGCCCCGGCGGTAACACGAATCCACTTTGTGCACAATGCCTTCGGCCTGAAAGGCTAAGCCCAGCAGCCACCCCGCGTGCACCGCCGCTTGTGGGTTGTCGGCCAAGCGATAGCTGAAGGTGCGCGTGGCCGACAGGCGTACCTCGCCGGTGGCCGGCACCATAGCGGCGTACAAGTTTTGGAGCCAGCTTACTTGTGCGCGCGTGGTACCCCTGATGCTGATAACTACCTGCGGCTGCGCGCCGGCTTTCGCCCACAAATCCCAGCGGTTATCCAGCCCTACCACCGGCGAGCGGTACACGAGTCGAAATTCGCGGGGCCGCGGAATACCGGCCCACCACATCGAATCGAGGCCTCCTTGGCGGGCGTGCAGCCGCAGTAGCTCCAGATACTCCGCTTTATCAAAGCCTGGTTTCAGCACTTGCGCGGGCAGGCGCCCAGCCCCAGCCAGGAGTAGTAACAACAAAGTAAAATAACGCATGGGCCAGCGCCACGGGGGAAGAACCAAGTGGCCACCCAATATCGCGCCCAAGCAGGCTTTGCGCTTTCTCACAAGCCTCTAATCGTGCTGGGCATGTGGCAATTACGCACGTACCTAGCCCGTTGCTTGGTACCGGGGTAGACAAGTAACGAGGCCTACCCTCTCCTTTTAGGGCCAGCTTCGCTACTACCGACTACTTTCTACCAGGTAGGAGCGAATAGCCTGAATTTCCATGACATCCAAGGGTTTATGAATGAGGCCAGCCACCAAGTTGAATTCTTTAGAACGAGCGGTATCGCACGGCGCCAGCGACGAGGTAAGAATGTAGATGCGGCAGCGACCGATGAATTTTTGTTCTTCTGCTTTCAGGGCTTCCAGAAAGTCCCAGCCACTCATGACGGGCATGTTCAGGTCCAGGAAAATGATATCTGGCATCTGTTCCGGCAACATTTGTCGCACGCAGTCCAAGGCATCCTGCGACGACCGAAAACAAGTAATGGAGTCAGCTACACCTTCTTGCTGCAGTAATTTCTTTGTCAGAAATATACTGATGAAGTCATCATCAATCAGTAATACACGCATAGTCAGCTTACATTAAGCGTGAACGCAAATTAATAGAAGTATCCTCATGGTTCTTGCAGCCCGCCAGGGGCGAAGCGCTCAGCTATCAGCCCTTACGAAGGGGCGAAAATTAATGAATAATTGATGAGTTTTTCACGTAGTATGCCAACTGAAGTTTCAAACAATGACAAGTTCAAGCGAGTGAAATTCGGGTAAACTACTTGTCTACTTGCATTAAAAAACAGCGCTTTGCGTACGTTCAAACATCAATTTATAACGTAATAAAAATTATGAAAAAATTAAAAACGCACTGCCGAAACCCATTCTGTTCGGCCACCCAATCTTAGCAACTAGTCAAGCAGTTTGCGTCTAGCATTCATTATTTTACGAGCAGCGAAAGGCAAGGTTTTTAAAAACTACCGCCTGCTTTTAAAAATAGTAAAATGAATTGATAGGCCATCAGAGTACGGCTTAATACAAATTTGCCCCGTTTAAAGTAGCGAAGCTGGCAAACTACCCCGCGTAATTTTTGCGTACTTACCCCTTTGTTCGCTTACCTCGCTGCTTAGCTGCCTCTTGCATACCACGTCATGGCTGCCCTACCCCTTGCCTCCTTACCCAGCTGGCTTTCCCCGACTGATGTGCTTCATGCTGTGCTGGAGGTGTCGCTAAATGGGGTGATGTTGCTGCAGCCGCTGTATGAGGGCCCCGATGAGAGCAGCAATCCCATTGATTTTGCCATCGTGCACCTTAACCCGGCGGGTAGGCGCATCTTGAGGATGCCAGACGAGTCTAGCAGTTCACTGCTGCAACATTTCCCTCATATCCAGGCCGAAGGTGTGTTTGATTTTTACTGCGCGGCGTTCACGCAAGGCAAGGCGGGGCGCTACGATATCAATTACCAGCACGACGGCCTCGATAATTACTTTCACTTGGCGGCGCAGCGCAGTGGGAAGGTGCTGGTCGTCAGCTTTACCGATACGTCGGACCACGCGCGCACAGCCGTAGAGAACGCCTTGCGCGACAGCTACGCCCGCGAGCGCGCCGCCAACACCGAGTTGCGGCACACCCAGCAGCAACTGCAGCAGCTGAATGAACAGCTAGAGGAGCGCGTGCGGGAGCGCACCGAAGCCCTGCAGCAGGCGCAGGCAGGGGCAGAATTGCAGCGCACCCGGCTAGAGCGATTTTTTTGGCAAGCACCGGCCGGCATCTGCCTTCTCGATGGGCCCAACCTTGTGTACGAAATGGTGAATCCGGCTTACCAACGGCTGTTTCCCGACCGCTACCTACTGGGAAAGCCCCTGCACGAGGCTTTCCCCGGCATTGAGCAATACCCTATTTATCAGATTATGAAGCGGGTATACGAAACCAAGGGCTGCCACGAAGAACACAGCCTGACTGTTCCCATTTTGCAGGCCAATGGACAGGACTTAGAAGACCGGTATTTTAATTTTATTCTGCAAGCTCGCTACGATGCGCAAGGCAACACCGACGGCGTGTTGGTATTCATCTTTGAAATAACGGAGCAAGTGCGGGCCCGCCAGGCGGCCGAGGCGCTGCAAGCCGAAGCCCTACAAGCTGCCCAACTGCTGGCCACCCAGCGCGAAAGCTTCTACCAAGTATTTGAGCAAACGCCCGCTCTAATTTGCCTGCTCCGCGGGCCTGACCATGTGCTGGAGTACTGCAACCCGGCTTTTCAGCGCCTCTACGAGGGCCGCGATATGGTGGGCCGCCCCGTGGCCGAAACCCAGCCTGAAGCAGTGGCACAAGGTTTTGTGACGCTGCTTGACCAGATATATGACACTGGCGAGATATACCAGGCCGCGGAGGTAATAGGCTGGGTACACCCCGCTGGGGGTGGCCCGCCCGAGGAGCGTTACTTCGACTTCACCTACCAGCCCTTGCGCGAAGCGGGCCGCACGGTGGGCATTTCGGTTTTCGCCTTTGAAGTAACCGAGCAGGTGCTTGGCCGTAAGCAAGTGGCCCAAAGCCAGGCCAAGCTGCAACTACTAACCTGGAACCTGGCCAGCGCCAACGAAAAGCTAGCTACCACTAATAGCGCGCTGCTGAGTGCCAACGCCGAGGTGCAGCACGCCAACCAAGAGCTGGCCGCCGCCAATCAGCAGCTAATACGCACCAATTCAGACCTGGACAATTTTATTTATACGGCCTCTCACGATTTGCGCACGCCCATCACCAATATTGAGGGCCTGCTGCAAGCGTTGCGCCTAGAACTCCCTACCCCCGTTCAGGGCGAGGAGGTCGGCTATATCATGGGGCTGATGCAGGAGTCGATTAACCGTTTCAAGGGTACGATTGGCTACCTCACCGAAGTATCTAGCCTGCAAAAGGAATATGAGCAGCCCACGGCTAATGTATACCTGGCCGAAATTATTAAGGATGTGCTCCTCGATTTGGCTCCGCGAGTGAAGCAGACCGGTGCGCAGTTTGACACCGACGTAGCGGAGTGCCCAGCCATTGCATTCTCCAGAAAGAACCTGCGCTCAGTGGTCTACAACCTGCTCAGCAACGCCATTAAGTACCGCTCGCCCGAGCGGCCGCTACGCGTGCAGCTGCGCAGCCAGCAAGTGGAAGACTACGTTTTGCTCGAAGTGCGAGACAATGGCCTGGGCCTCGACTTGGCACGGACCCCAAAGCTATTTGGGATGTTTCAGCGCTTCCATACCCACGTCGACGGCTCGGGGCTGGGGTTGTACATGGTGAAAAAAATGGTAGAGAATGCGGGCGGCAAAATCGAGGTACAGAGTCAGGTGGGGGTAGGAACAGTTTTTTCAGTTTATTTTAAATAACGTGTACTGCCAAGTCGCTGCCCTACCCTCCTGCCACACTTGACTTGCAGGCTGGCTTAGCTCGCAGTGCTCATGTCACGGCGGCTGCGACTTCATGTAGGCGTTCATGTGCCGGGTTTCCTTTTTTTAGCTACGCTCCTTCCTTGCTACGCAGTGGCTATTTTTGTGC
This sequence comes from Hymenobacter ginkgonis, assembly GCF_009755225.1. Taxonomy (GTDB): domain Bacteria; phylum Bacteroidota; class Bacteroidia; order Cytophagales; family Hymenobacteraceae; genus Hymenobacter; species Hymenobacter ginkgonis. Next base: position 805,724 of record NZ_WQKZ01000001.1, on the reverse strand, counting down.
CTGCCTAGCTCATTCACCAAGCGACTGGCCACTCTACCCCCTGTCAAACTCTTGGATTTTAGGATGTTTACTAGGTTTTGCTGTTGAGGTTTGCCCAACTGGGCACACTAGTGCTGGCGGGGCGATACTTAGCAGGGGGTAGGCAGTGGGCTACCCGTAGCCCACTGGTAGTCTCTATTTCAAAAAAAACTTTAGCGCCTAACCCGGTTATAGCCTCCCGGCAGAAGGCAACGGGTTGTGCTTCTGCCCTACCTTAGTTGCCCCCAAAGAGGCCAGAAGGCAACAGATTAACCCAAGCAAGCCTCGAATACCACACCCAGATGAAAGAAGAAAAAGGGCAAACCGCCCCAGCAGAAGGCAAATTAGGCATCTTGCTACCCGGGATGGGAGCCGTTGCGACAACCTTAATCGCTGGGGTGCTAGCCGTCCGCAAAGGCGTAGCCCAACCCATTGGCTCGCTCGCCCAGATGGGCAATATTCGCATCGGCAAGCGCACGGCGAATAACTATCCCAAGATTAAAGATTTTGTACCCCTGGCCAACCTCGAGGATATCGAATTTGGCGGCTGGGACGTGTACGAAGACAACGTGTACCAGGCAGCTGTAAAAGCTGGCGTACTGGAAGACAAACTGTTGCAGACTGTACGGCCCGAGCTAGAAGCACTGGTGCCTATGAAAGCCGCGTTCGACAAGCACTACGTAAAGAACCTGGACGGCACCCACGTCAAGACCTATACTACTAAGTACGACTTGGCCGAACAGGTAATTGACGACATCCGCACCTTCAAGGCCACGCGCGATTGCAGCCGCTTGGTGATGGTGTGGTGTGGCTCGACGGAAATCTACCACGAGCTGTCCGATATTCACCGCACCCTCGCGGGCTTCGAGGAAGGGCTGCACAACAACGCGCCCAATATTGCGCCCAGCATGATTTATGCCTACGCGGCCCTCAAAGAAGGTGTTCCGTTCGTGAACGGTGCCCCCAACCTCACCGTGGATGTTCCTGCGCTGCTTGAGTTGGCGGCGGTTACGGGCACGCCCGTTGCCGGCAAAGACTTCAAGACTGGCCAAACCCTGATGAAGACCATCGTGGCGCCGGGCATCAGCGCCCGCGCCCTGGGCGTAAAAGGCTGGTTTTCAACCAATATTTTGGGCAACCGCGACGGCTTGGTACTTGACGACCCCGATAACTTCCGCACCAAAGAAGTGTCGAAGCTGAGCGTGCTGGAAGATATTTTTCACCCTGAAACCAACCCGGAGCTGTACGGCGATATGTACCACAAGGTGCGTATCAACTACTACCCCCCCGCCGGCGATAATAAGGAAAGCTGGGACAACATCGACATTTTCGGCTGGCTGGGCTACCCGATGCAGATTAAAATCAACTTTCTCTGCCGCGATTCCATCCTAGCCGCTCCACTGGTGCTTGACTTGGCGCTGTTTATGGACCTGGCCAAGCGTGCAGGCATGAGTGGCATCCAGGAGTGGCTATCCTTCTACCTAAAATCGCCCCAAACGGAGCCCGGCCTGCGGCCCGAGCACGACATCTTCAAGCAGTTGGTAACGCTGCACAATACCCTGCGCCACATCATGGGCGAAGACCCTCTCACGGATGCCGCGCCCGATGACTACCAGGATGCCCGGGAAGCTTTCTAACTCCGACCAGCCGGCGACCCGTGTTTAAAGCAATTTCCAGCGTCGCAGGCATTGGCTACCTCAAGGGCGGCGGCACCGTAGCGGCCGCCGCCTGTTGCCTAGGTCTGTACCTGGCGCGCTTTAGCGGTATCACGGTGCACTTGCTACCAGCAGGCCTACTTACGGTGGGCCTGCTGGCTTTGGGTACTTTTGCGGCGCAGCAAGTGGAGCCAGCGTGGGGCAAAGACAGTTACCGGGTAGTAATTGACGAGGTAGCGGGCATGTGGGTCAGTATGTTGTTTGTGCCCATCACAAGCACTAGCCTGCTAGCTGGGCTGGTGCTATTTCGGTTTTTCGATATTACCAAGCCACTGTACATCAGTAGGATGGAGCAGTTACCAGGGGGGGTAGGCGTAATGATGGATGATGTCCTGGCCGGGGTTTATGCCAACTTGCTGCTGCAAGCCGGCCTATATTTTAAGCTCTTTTAGCGTGCGCCCACTTCGGCTGGTAAAGGCGCAAGCCGCCTCGCTGGCGGGCACCGTCGTCGATTTTTTGGTTACCATCTTTTGCGTAGAAATACTGCACAGTTGGATACTGCTGGCTACGGTACTGGGCAATACGGCAGGTGGCATCACCAACTTTTACCTGGGCCGTTATTTCGTATTTAAAGCTGCCGAGCAAAACCGTGACACACAAGGCTTTCGCTATTTTTTAGTGTGGCTGGGCAGTATGCTTTTGAACGCAGCAGGCGTTTACCTGTTTACGAAAGTGCTGCATGCAAACTACGTGCAGAGTAAAGTAGTTGTTTCGCTGGTGGTGGGCATCTGCTTTAACTACTTTTTGCAATTGCATTTCGTATTTAAGAAATCATGAAAAGTCTGCCTATCCGGCATCACTACCCCCTGGTAGTGTATATTTTGCTGGTAATGCTTGGGGTACCAGCGGCGGCTATTGCCCAAATAACCACCATTGAGGGGACAGTAACGAATGCTAAAACTAAGGAAAAGCTTCCTTTCGTTAGTGTATCGGTGCCCCAGGCGGCGCTTGGCACTAATACCGATGAAGAGGGACACTACACGCTGCGCATTCCGGCGCAGTACACCTCGGTAGTCTTTACTTACCTGGGCTACCGCACTATTACCAAGACGCTAGTTGCCGGGGTGCCGCAGGAAATCAATGTGCAGCTAACCCCTAGCTCGGCTTTACTCAACGAAGTAGTAATCAAAGGCTCTAAACCGCCGCGGTACCGAAATAAAGAGAATCCAGCTGTGGCGCTTATCCGCCAGGTAATTGAGCACAAGGAGCAGAACCGCCCCGAAAGCTACGATTACGTTGAGTATGAAAAATACGAGAAAATGGCTTTCTCGTTCAGTAACTTATCGGAGAAATTTAAGAATAAGAAAATATTTCGCAATTATCAATTTCTATTTAAAAAGCAAGACTCAACTGCGGCGGGTGGTGTCAATATATTACCGGTTTATTTAGAGGAGAAGCTTAATAAGGAATATTACCGCAAAAATCCAGAGAAATTAAAATCGGTAGCTCTGGGCACTAAACAGGTACAATTCGATAAACATTTTATTGACAATGAAGGACTCAGTACCTACTTCAATAGAATGTACCAAGACATTGACATTTATGACAATAATATTGCTTTATTAGGCAATCAATTATTAAGTCCTATTGCTAACAACTCCCCCACTTTTTATCAGTTTTTTATTACTGATACGCTTAAGCAGCATACGCCGCAGCTAATTGAATTGAGCTTCCTCCCCCGCACCAAAGGCGACATGCTCTTTAAGGGGAAACTGTACGTCACGCTCGACGGAAATTTTGCAGTTCAACAGGCCGACTTGTCGGTTGATAAGCGTATTAATCTCAACTTTATCAAGAGTTTAGATGCCAGCCTGGAGTTTGCCGAAAACCCTGATAAGCGCTATCATCTGAGTAAAACTGATTTAGCTATTGATTTCGGGCTTTCGCAAAACAAGGGGTCTGGTTTTTATGGTGAGCGCGTAGTAACCTACCGCAATTACCTGATTAACAAACCGCAGCCAGCTAGCATATATGACGGCCCAGCGCTCGTTGCTAATGATAGCGCAGCCAACCGCCCCGCTACCTTTTGGCAGCAGAACCGGCCCGACAGTCTTAGCCAAATTGAAAAGGCGATTTATACGAATGTCGATACTCTCCAGACTATCAAATCGTTCCGTCGTACGCTGGAGCTTTTCACTTTCGTGCTATCAGGCTACAAGGGTTTTGGGCCCTTTGAAATTGGGCCGGCCAATACGTTTTACAGTTTTAACCCGGTAGAGGGCTTCCGGCTGCGCCTGGGGGGTAGGACTACCCCCGAACTGAGCAAGCGTATCTACTTCGAAACGTATTCGGCTTATGGCTTCAAAGACCAGAAGTGGAAGTATTATTTAAGCTCCACTTATTCGCTCAATAATAAATCTATCTATACGTTTCCGCAGAACTTCATTCGCGCCAGTTTTCAGCGTGACACGAAGATTCCGGGCCAGGAATTGGAATTTGTGCAGGAGGACAACTTTCTTTTGTCTTTCAAACGGGGAGTAAACGATAAGTGGTTGTATAATGACATTTATCGCCTCGATTATGTGCACGAGTTTAATAATCACTTCTCGTATACGCTGGGTTTTAAGAAGTGGCAGCAGTCGCCAGCGGGCGGGTTATATTTTCAGAATATTCAGAATGATAGAATCAATCCTATCCCCAATCTGAATACGACGGAGTTGATGTTGTCCTTGCGCTGGGCGCCGAAAGAAACATTTTATCAGGGCAAGCTGTACCGTTCGCCAATTATTAGCCCCAACCCTATTTTTACGGCTCGATTCTCAGCCGGAGTGAAGGGCTTTTTTAATGGCGAATACAATTACCAGAACGTTTCACTTAATGCAACGAAACGCTTCTATTTATCACAGCTTGGCCACTCCGATGTGACGCTGGAAGGAGGTTATATTTTTGGGCAAGTGCCGTTTCCGTTGCTGGATATTCACCGAGCCAACCAAACGTATTCCTACCAGCTTAACTCGTATAACTTGATGAATTTTCTGGAATTTTCCAGCGACCATTATGCCAGTCTTTTCATAGACCATAATTTCAACGGCTTCTTCTTTAATAAGCTACCCCTCATCAAGCATCTGAAGTTGCGCGAAGTAGCTTCGCTCAAGCTTTTGTACGGCGGAATTCGGGAAGAAAATAACCCTAACGCTCACCCCGAGCTTTATCAGTTTTTGCGCGATGCCCAGGGCCAGCCGACCACGTTTGCTCTAGGCAGCCAGCCTTATGCGGAAGCCAGCGTGGGCGTAGCCAATATTTTCAAGCTATTCCGGCTGGACATCGTGAAGCGCCTCACTTATTTGGATAACCCAAATGTAGCAGAATGGGGACTACGCGGCCGCTTTAAATTCGACTTTTAATTGCTTACCGCATGGAATTTTCCTCTATCCGCACTGCATTGCAGCTTGGGATTTACAAAATAATAAATCCTTTCGTCAGGCTTTTAATCAAGGTTGGCTTTACGCCCAATGCCGTTACGCTCACTGGTTTACTGCTAAATATAGGGGTAGCCATAATTTTTATTGTGGGGGGCGAGGAAGGTAACCGAGGCGACTTGCGCTATGTGGGTTGGGGCGGAGCCCTCATCTTATTTGCTGGGTTGTTTGATATGCTTGACGGGCAAGTTGCGCGCCTAGGCAATATGAAGAGTGACTACGGCGCCTTATTCGACTCGGTATTAGACCGTTACAGCGAATTATTCACGTTTTTAGGCATTTGCTACTACTTAGTTGCGCACCATTATTTGCTAGGGTCTTTATTCGCTTTTATCGCCCTCATAGGTTCCATGATGGTCAGCTACACGCGGGCCCGTGCCGAGGGTTTGGGCATAGAGTGCAAGGGCGGCCTGATGCAACGCCCCGAGCGAGTGGTACTGATGGGAGTAAGTGCACTGGCCTGCGGCGTAAGTTCGGCCTACCTGGGAGGTGATTACAAGGTATACGTACCAGGCTTACCGTTCCACGTTTTCGAAACGATGTCAATTCTGACCTTTCCTATTACGGTAATGGCAGTTTTGTCAAATATCACTGCTGTTTCGCGGTTATTGCAAGCAAAAAAAGCTCTCGAAATAAAATCGCAACCAGCAGTGCAGCCTTCCGCTACGGGTAAGAAGCTAACGGCTACGACGGGGGCGTTACTTATTGGCTTGCTTTTTAATAATGCCGAATTAGCCTCGGCTACGCCACAACCCAGCATGGGCTTTCCGGTACCAACCGGCATTATTAATCAATTATTTTATTTACAGCGCGACCCAAATATTAACACGGTAATTTATCAGCTCAACGTCAATAATGCGGGTAAGCTAGATGAGGAGGAACCCGTTAAAGTATTTTGGATACGCTATGCCGAGCAAGGCGAGCGGAAAGACTTAAACTTTATTCAGCGGAAATTCGCCTACGGTCTATCAGCTAAAAAAATAGCACCTGATAAGTATGAATTGAAGTTTGCTGCTTACGACAAAGTTCGGTTTTTTCTAATGAAATCGACTGCCGATAATGCTTTCCACGTGTATACAACAATTGCCAACAAACAGATAATACTGAGTCGCGTTTACTTGCGCATTGAGGGTGGCACATTCTGGGTTCCCAATGTTAAATACATTGAGTTTAAAGGACTAAATACGGCTACGCGTGAACAAGTTATCGAGCGTGTAGCCGTGTAGCACCACGCATAAAGCTCGCTATTTCCGTATTAATTATGCACGACTCTCTCCCTACCCCTGCTGCCGAACCAATTGCTAGCACCGGCAAATGGCTTGTCCCAGTGATTTCAATAGCCTATTTACTATTCTCTTATTTTTTGATTGGTTTTCGTTCCGAGCAGCTCGTACTAATCGGAATTTGTAATGCTTGCTATTATTTATCTAACACTACTCGCCGGTTTATTACCGGCTTTTCTATTTTTGTTATTTTTTGGGTTCTTTATGATTACATGAAGGCCTTTCCAAACTACGCTTACCGGGCAGTTGATATTGCACAATTATACACTACTGAAAAGAGTTTATTTGGCATTCATACAGCAGGCAAAATCTTGACGCCTAATGAGTATTGGTTGCTCAATGGCAATTCTGTCTTAGATGTAGCCTGCGGCATTTTTTATTTATGCTGGGTACCCATTCCACTAGGTTTTGCGGGTTATCTATTCTTTAAAAACCGGAAATTATTTTTTGAATTCTCGCTTACTTTTTTATTAGTTAATATCCTCGGTTTTATAGTTTATTATCTACACCCTGCAGCACCGCCGTGGTATGTTCAGCAACATGGGTTTGAGTTTCAGCCGTTGACGATGGGTAGCACTGCTGGACTAGTTAAGTTCGATTCCTTCTTTGGCGTAAATATCTTTAAATCTATTTATGCAAAGAATTCAAACATTTTTGCGGCCATGCCATCGCTGCATTCTGCTTACCCGGTAATCGTATTATTCTATGCTAGTAAAAATAAATCTGGGATAGCGACCGCAGCTTTCTTTGTTGTTATGGTAGGAATCTGGTTTTCTGCTGTTTACACTAGTCATCATTATGTACTGGATGTTCTAGCGGGTATAGCTATTTCGCTAACGGGTATTGCAATTGTGCGCTTGCTACTTGCTAAGAGTAGCGTATTCAACCGTTTTGTCAACTATTTCTGGCTTGCTACTGCACCCGCCTAACACCTAGGCGCAAGAATAGCTAAACGAGATAAGAATATATATTAGCTTAATAAGCTGATTAGAAAGTAAGCGCTGGCCTGGCTCCTTACTTGACGCTACGTCGCTTTTCAAGAATTGCCGCCATTTCTTGGGTCGAGAAGCCAGCTTTTATCGCTCTTTGTTGGAGGATTCGCCTGCGCGATAACGAAAAGCTACGCTTCCTCTCCTCCATTTTACTGGGTAAATATCCACTGCAAGCAGCCTCTCAGGCCTGGCTTTGTGGCGGGCTTGCGCGCCACAAAGCCAGGCCTAAAGCCGAAAACTGGCAAGCGGGAATATAGGCTTGCGCAAGGCTAAAGCCTTTTGTATTTACTCACTTGGCTTTTTAGATTGCCGAGGCTATACCTGCCTGTTTATTGGCTTAAAGCTGGAGTATAATCGACTGACCAGCTTATAATTATGCTAGTCATTATAAGCCAACTATTTTTTAAAGGCAGGTTCTAAACATTGCTTTTTTACTAATTATTGGTAGTTTTATCCTGCCAAGCAGTACTACTTTTTGGGCCTGAAGGCAGACCTTACCTTCCATATAAGCACATCCTGAACGCCGTACTATTCCCGGTTCCGTGAACTACTGCTTAAGCCCTACCCTCTCCCTTTCACGCTAGCTCCTGCGCCAGTGCACGGCTACCCTGCCTTAGGGTTAGCATAGCACCTTGTAGTGCATTGCGCACTCCCTTTAATTAAACGCTGCTACTTCCTTTTTTACTTAATGCTCTCACTCTTTTTTCCCACCCGCCGCTATGCCACAAACTGCCCCCCCACTTCTCCACCGTGAGAGGCTGGCCGAGCTATGCCTTTTTTTGTCTGGAAACTTAGCTCGCTTGCTGCGCCGATTAAGCACCTTTTTTACCTTCTCTCCGAAAAAAATTTGGATAACTAACTCGCTACTTACTTTGGTGCTTAGCCTGGCCAGTGCAGCCACTTGGGCCCAGAATGCTGTTGCAATCGAAAATGCGAAGCCTGGCAACCCGGCCTCGCAGTGGCAGATTAGCGGCGCCGGCGATTTATCAATTCAGGGCTACGCTACCGACATCAGCTACAATAGGGGCGAAACGGCGCGTTTTAAAATCAAAACTGCAGCTAGTGCTTATTCAATAAGCATCTACCGGCTAGGCTATTACGGCGGCCTGGGCGCGCGGCTGCAAGGCACGGGCATTATCACGGCGGCCCTACCCCAGGCGCAAGGCAACTGCAACACCGACGCCAGCACGGGCCTGGTCGACTGCGGCAACTGGACCGAGTCAGCCCACTGGGATATCCCAGCCACGGCCGTATCAGGCGTGTACGTAGCCAAGCTCACCCGCACCGACACCCAGGGGGCTAGCCACATAATGTTCGTGGTGCGCGACGATGCCAGCACCTCCGACCTCCACTTTCAGACCTCGGATGCGACCTGGCAGGCTTATAATATATACGGTGATACCAACAACAACGGCAAAAGCCTGTATGTGGGCGTAGTGGGTAGCAAGGCCTCGAAGGTGAGTTATAACCGGCCTTTCCTAACGCGCAATGGCGGCGGGGGCGGCGGCGTAGCCGAGGATGGGCCCTTTAATGCCGAATACCCAATGATTCGGTGGCTAGAAGCCAACGGCTACGATGTGAGCTACAGCACGGACGTTGACACCGACCGCCGGGGTAGCTTATTGCTTAAGCACCGGGTATTTTTATCAGTGGGGCACGACGAGTATTGGTCAGGCGCGGCGCGGGCCAACGTCACGGCTGCCCGCAATGCCGGCAAGCACCTAGCTTTTTTTGGCGGCAATGAGGTGTACTGGAAAACCCGCTGGGAAAACAACTACCGTACCCTCGTTTGCTATAAGGAAGGCACGCTGGGCGAAAACACGTGCGGCACCAAGTGCGACCCAACTACCGAATGGACTGGTTTGTGGCGCGATGGGTGCAGCTTTACGGGTGCCGATGGCTGCCGGCCCGAAAACGAGCTGAGCGGGCAAATTAGCTGGACGGAGGCCTCGGGGCCGCTTACGGTGCCAGCCAGCTACAAAAACCTGCGTTTCTGGCGCAATACTAGCGTGGCTACCCTGGCCGCCGGCGCTACCGCCACCATGACCGATGGCACCCTTGGCTATGAGTGGGACCCCGAGCAGCCAGCTTACCAGAGCACCTACCCCTCCGGCCGGATTTTACTCTCTGAAACCGTGCTGAACGGCCAAACACACCGGACTTCGCTATACAAGCACAGCAGCGGGGCCTGGGTGTTTGGAGCGGGCACCGTGCAGTGGTCGTGGGGCCTCGACAGCAACCACGACCGGGGTAGTGCGGCCCCGAGCCCGGCCATGAAGCAGGCTACCGTGAACCTCTTTGCCGATATGGGCGTGCAGCCCACTACGCTAGAAGCTGGCTTAGTAGCTGCCTCGGCTTCGACCGACACGCAGGCCCCAACCGTGGCAATTACGGCGCCTGCAGCAGGCACAGCGCTGCCTAGCGGCCAGGCGAGCACCATCGCGGGCACGGCTACCGACGCTAGTGCCGTGGCCGGCGTAGAAGTATCGACGGATGGCGGCACTAGCTGGCAGCGCGCCACCGGCACCACCGCCTGGACCTACACTTGGGTTCCCTCGGCATCGGGTGCAGCTACTATTCGGAGCCGGGCCTTCGACGATTCAGGCAATATGAGTGCGGTGGCCACAGTGGCAGTTACCATTGCGGCGCCAGCGGCACAGGTGTGCCCCTGCACAGTGTTTCAGCCCACTACGGCGCCGGGGGGCACCTTGCAGAACGACGGTGGCCGGGCCATTCAGTTGGGCATGAAATTCCGGTCTAGCACCGGCGGGTACGTCACCGGCGTTCGGTTTTATAAGCAGAGTGGCAACACAGGCACGCACATAGGGCAGCTTTACAGCAGCACGGGCACGCTCCTGGCGCAGGCTACTTTCACCGCCGAAACTGCGTCGGGCTGGCAGCAAGCAGCTTTTGCCACGCCGGTAGCCATTGTGGCGGGCACTACATATGTCATCACTTACCACAGCAGCGCGGGGTATTATTCGGCTGACAACGCCGGCCTGACTCAAGCAGTGCTGAACCCGCCCCTCCGCGGGCTAGCCAACAGCGAGGACGGCGCCAATGGCTTGTATGAGTATGCGCCTACCCCCACCTTTCCGGCCAGCACTTTCCAAGCCTCTAATTATTTTGTGGACGTCGTATTTAACGCGACCTCCGGGCCCGACACCACGCCTCCTACGGTAGCCACGACTACGCCCGCTACCAACGCGACGGGGGTAGGCATTGCGGCGGCTATCAGCGTTACGTTCAGCGAGGACTTAGACCCAGCTAGCGTGTCGGGCACCACGCTTCAATTGCTAAGTGGTAGCACCCCGGTGGCTGCCACGGTTAGCTACAGCGCCAGCAACCTCACGGCTACGCTCACGCCCACAGCTCCGCTGGCTTACGCCACTTCGTATACGCTTACTGTGAAGGGGGGCAGCACCGACCCGCGCATTAAGGACTTGGCGGGCAATGCGTTGGCAGCGAGCTACAGCACGTCATTTACGACGTTGGCCGCGCCCGCCCCTACCCTGCCGTTGCCCACTGAGGGGCCGGGCGGCCCAATTCTGGTTATCAGCGCCGCGGCCAATCCATTTAGTCGCTTTCCGGTTGAGATATTGCGAGCGGAGGGCTTTAACGAGTTTGCTGCCAAAGACATAAGCGAGGTGCGGGCCAATACCAGCCTGCTGGCTAGCTACGACATAGTGGTACTGGGCCAGGTGCCGCTGCTGGCGGCCGACGTGACGATGCTGACGAACTGGGTGACGGCGGGCGGCATGCTAGTAGCCTTCCGGCCCGATGCGCAGCTGGCGCCCCTGCTGGGCCTTACCCCCGCCAGCGGCACGCTCGCCGATAAATACTTGCTGGTGAACACCGCCAGCGGGCCCGGCGTGGGCATCGTCGGCCAAACCATGCAGTTTCACGGCACGGCCGACCTCTACAGCCTGAGCGGCGCGACCAGCTTGGCTACCCTCTACAGCAGCGCCACGGCCGCCACTACCAGCCCCGCCGTAACGCAGCGGCTGGTGGGCACCAGCGGTGGCCGGGCCATTGCCTTCACCTATGACCTGGCCCGCTCGGTGGTGTATACCCGGCAAGGCAACCCCGCCTGGGCCGGCCAGAAACGCGATGGCGCCACCGGGCCCATCCGCTCAGACGACCAATTTTTCCCCGACTGGGTAGATTTCAATAAGATAACGATTCCGCAGGCCGATGAGCAGCAGCGCCTGCTGGCTAACATCTTGTTGCAGAGCAATAAAAAGCCCCTACCCCGCTTCTGGTACCTACCGCGAGGGCTGAAGGCGGCGGTGGTAATGACGGGCGACGACCACGGCAATGGCGCTACCGTTGGCCGCTTCAACCACTACTTGGCGCAAAGCGCTGCCAACACGGCCCAGGCCGTGGCCGACTGGACGGCCATCCGCGGCACGTCCTACATCTACCCCAACACGCCGATAACGGATGCGCAAGCCGCTGCCTTCGAGGCCCAAGGCTTTGAGATTGCCCTGCACTTAAATACCGATTGCGCCGCCTGGACGCCGGCTTCGCTGCGCACTTTCTTCGATACGCAACTGCCGCAGCTGGCCGCAAAATTTCCCAGCCTCGCGGCCACCGCCACGCACCGCACGCACTGCATTTCGTGGAGCGATTGGGCCAGCCAGCCCAAGGCTGAGGTGGAGCGGGGCATCCGGCTGGATGCCAATTACTACTACTGGCCGCAGGCCTGGGTGCAGGACCGGCCGGGACTATTTACGGGCTCGGGCATGCCCATGCGCTTTGCCGACCTCGATGGCACCCTCATCGATTGCTACCAGGCTACCACGCAGCTCACCGATGAGTCGGGTATTACGTACGCCACCCATATCAACGCCTTACTTGATAACGCCTTGGGAGCCAATGGGTACTACGGCGTATTTACGGCCAACATGCACACCGACTTAGAGCAAGCCGGCACCAATAGCACCGAGGGCTCCAACGCCATTGTGGCGGCGGCGCAGGCTCGGCAAGTACCCGTAGTATCGGCCAAACAGATGTTGACCTGGCTCGATGGCCGCAACAATTCCTCGTTTGGGGCCATGACGTGGAGTGGCAACCAGCTGCGCTTCACGGTAGCGCTTTGGAACAACGTGCGCAACCTTCAGGGCATGCTACCCCTGGCTGCGGGCACCAACCGCCTGCTGAGTCTCGCCGTCAATGGCACGCCGGTTACGTATACTACCCAGACTATCAAGGGGGTAGCGTATGCCCTTTTTCCGGCTAGCGCGGGCACCTACGTAGCCAACTACAACGGCGCGGCCTGTACCCCGCCCACGGCCACTATTGCCACCGTTCCGTCGGCGGTCTGCCCGGGCGGCACGGTTTCGTTGCAGTTAGCCACAGCTTCTGGCCAAGCCCCTTACACGCTGGTAGTGAATGGCACAACTTACCCGAACGTATCAGTGGGCCAAACCTTCGCCACTTTCACGCCGGGCGAGGTGAGCATCTGGGGCAATACGGGCACGCCCGCCAACCCCGATGGCAACGACAACCAGCCCATCGAAGTTGGCACCAAGTTTCGCGCTTCCACGAGCGGCACCATCACGGGCATCCGGTTTTACAAGGGGGGTAGCAATACCGGCACCCACGTGGGCTCGCTTTGGAGCAGCACCGGCACCCGGCTAGCCACGGCCACTTTCACCAACGAAACGGCCAGCGGCTGGCAGGAAGTGCGCTTTGCTACGCCGGTCGCCATCACGGCAGGTACTACCTACATCGCCTCGTATTATTCGCCAAACGGCGGGTTTGCCATTACGCCCAATGGCCTGGCCACGGCCGTTACCAACGGGCCGCTCACGGCCCTGGCAGCCGGCACCGATGGCCCCAACGGTGTATTCAAGTACGGCGGCGGCTTCCCCGATGGCGGCAACTCAGCCAACTACTGGGTGGATGTGCTTTTCTTGGATAACGCCGCTTCTAACACGCTCACCTATGTGCTCACCAGCGTTACCGACGCGGGAGATTGCTCGGCTACGGGCACGGCCCTGAGCACCGCGCAGGTGACCATCAACCCGCCACCCGCCGGCGTTTTGGCAGTGGTAGGCACGCCGCAGGCCGGGCAAGATATCTTTCTCTCCTTCAACGCCACCACCGGCACAGGCCCTTACAATCTGGTAATCAACGGCACCGCCTATCCGAATATTACCAGCGGCACGCCCTTCAATACGGGCGTGAAGGCTGCTTCGCCGACGACTACCCGCCTCTGGAGCAACACGGCCACACCAGCTACGGCCGCCGCGGCCGACAATAGCTCGGTGGAGCTGGGCGTTAAGTTCCGCTCGAGCGTGGCAGGCCAGCTCACTGGCATTCGTTTTTACAAGAGTACCACGAACACCGGCCCCCACACCGGCACGCTGTGGACCAGCACGGGCGGTTTGCTGGCCACGGTCACGTTCACCAACGAAACTGCCTCGGGCTGGCAGGAAATGCTCTTTAATACGCCGGTTAGCATCGCGGCCAACACCACTTACGTGGCCTCGTACCACGCCCCGGCCGGCAACTATGCCTTTACGAGCCAAGGGCTGAGCACCGCCGTCACGAACGGCCCCCTGCGGGCGCTGGCCGATGGCGAGGACGGCCCCAACGGGGTGTACCAATACAGCACGGCCACTACGTTTCCGACCTCCTCCTTCAATGCCAGCAATTATTGGGTAGATGTGGTGTTTACCTCTGCTTCCGTCACAGTACTCACCCTCAGTAGCTTAACCGACGCCCGGGGTTGCGTCACGCAAGGGGCCCTGCAAGTAGTGCCGGTCGATGTGCCGCTGCCCGTGCAACTCGTGGCCTTCACGGCGGTAGCCGAAAGCCCCACTGCCGTACGCCTAGCCTGGACGACGGCGCAGGAGCTGAACAACGCCGGTTTTACGGTGGAGCGCAGCACCGATGGGCAGGACTTCCGGGCCATCGGCACGGTAGCCGGGGCCGGTACTAGTAGCGTTGCGCGGCAGTATGGCTTCCGCGACGACCAGCTTCCTGCGGGCGTGGCATTGCTTTACTATCGCCTGCGCCAAACCGACTTCAACGGGGCCGTCACGTATTCGCCCGTGCGGGCAGTTTCCCTCGCCGGCGCAGCGGGGCCGCCGCAGCTGTTTGCCTACCCTAACCCCACGCACAATGCACTACGGGTGTTGCTAGTAGGCCCCACGGCTACGGCCCCACTCCAGGTGCTAAACGCCTTAGGCCAAGTGGTATACACGCAAGCAGCGCCCGCCAGCGGCACCGAGGCCCTTATTGATGTGGGCGGCCTGGCTTCGGGCCTCTACATCGTACGCTGCGGCACGCTCAGCCAGCGGCTGAGGGTAGAATAACTGACCATCCTAGCCCGGTAGCCGGGGCGGCCCATAAAGCTGCCCAAGCCGTTTCTTACCAAAGCAAAAGCCTCATTTCCAGCGCGGAAATGAGGCTTTTTGCAGAGAGGATGGGATTCGAACCCACGATAACCTTTTGGGCTATACACACTTTCCAGGCGTGCTCCTTCGACCACTCGGACACCTCTCTGAATGGGGTGCAAAGATAGGCAGAAACGGCTGATTGCCGCAGCCGCTTCGCAAAGAAGATGCTCGGCCCGGGAGCTAGCGCGAAATTTCTCCGCGCAAATCGTGGGTTAGCAGGTGGCGCGTATCGGCGTCGTTTAGCCCCAGGCCAAGCACGAACATAAGCTTGGTAATGGCCGCTTCAGTCGTAATATCATCGCCGCCCAGCACGCCCAAACCGGTAAGGCGCGCACTCGTTTCGTAGTGACCCTGCACGACCCTACCCTCCTCGCACTGGCTGACGTTCAGGATATAAACCCCGCGCTGCTGGGCCTGTTCTAAGCACTGCAAAAACCACGGCGCGGTGGGCGCATTGCCCGAGCCGTAGGTTTCGAGCACGCAGCCCCGCAGGCCGGGCACGCCCAAGATGGCGTTCATCACGGCGGCCGTGATGCCCGGAAACAGGGATAGCACGGCTACTTTTTCTTCGAGCTGCTCGTGCACCTTTAGTGGGGCCGCGGGTAGCAACCGAATACTTTGGTCGTTGAAATCGAGGCTGATGCCCGCGCGGACCAGCGGCGGATAATTTTCACTTTTGAAGGCCGCAAACTGCTGGCTTTCTACTTTTTTGGCCCGCGTGCCCCGAATGAGCACATCGTTGAAAAACACCCCTACTTCGGGCAGCCGCACGGTGTGGGCGCGGGGGTGGCGCGCGGCGACTATCTCCAAAGCCGTGAGCAGGTTGCGGGTAGCATCGGACCGCGTGCGGCCCACCGGCACCTGCGCGCCGGTGAACACCACCGGCTTCCCCAAATTTTCGAGCAAAAAGCTGAGCGCCGCCGCCGAATACGCCATGGTATCGGTGCCGTGCAGAATGACAAAACCATCGAAATCGGCGTAGTGCTGGCTAATGAGCCGCGCCAGCCAGAGCCAGTCGGCGGGCGTCACGTTGCTGCTGTCGATGGGCTGGGGTAGGGCCAGCAACTCCAGGCGGTACGGCAGCTTGCGCAGCTCGGGCATCTTGCGGTCGAGCTTGTTGAAGTGCATGGGCACTAGCTCCTGACGGCGGTTGACGGCCATGCCCACCGTGCCGCCAGTGTAGAGAATGAGCAGGCGCGGAGCGGTGAGGTCGGTCGCTGCCACAGCAGTGGAAAGCGCCAGTAGGGGCTGGTCGAGGGGGGTAGGCATCGGGGGCAAAGAAAGCGGCGCGTACTGGAAACAACCCGTTAGGCCAGGCGGAATAGCTCCTGCGCGGTGCGGGTGGTGGCTTCGGCTACGGCTTCGGGTGCCAGGCCCAGCAGCGCCGCCACGCGGTGCAGCACCAGCGGCAGGTAGGCGGGCTCGTTGCGCTTGCCGCGGTAGGGCACGGGCGCCAGGTAGGGGCAATCGGTTTCGAGTACCAAGTGTTCTAGCGCAATGTGCGGCAGCACTTTATCGAGGCCACCGTTTTTGAAAGTTGCCACGCCGCCAATGCCCATTTTGAAACCTAGGCCGATGATGCGCTCCGCTTCGGCCAAACCGTCGGAAAAGCAGTGAAACACCCCGCGCAGTGTGCCGTCCTGGGCCTCGGCTACTAGCTCGTAGGCTTCTTCAAAGGCGGAGCGGGTGTGCAGTACAATGGGCAAGTCGTACTGCTTGGCCAGGCGCAATTGCGCGCGCAAAGCTTCCTGCTGCTGCGGCAAGCAGGTTTTATCCCAGTACAAATCGATGCCGCACTCGCCCACGGCCACGAAAGGGCGCTTGCTCAGCCAATCTTCGAGCAGGTATAATTCCTTTTCAAATTCGGGGCCTACGGAGCACGGATGCAGGCCCATCATGGCGTGGCAAGTTTCGGGAAACTGCGCCTCCAACTCCAGCATGGCGTCGATGGTGCCGTGGTCGATATTGGGCATCAAGATGGTACCGACGCCGGCAGCCGCGGCGCGGTGTAGCGCCTCGCTGTGGTCGGGCTTGAACTGCTCGGAGTACAGGTGAGCGTGGGTTTCAATAATATTCATTAGCAATTAGTTGTCAGCTCTATTTTTAAGAACTGACGTTCAACGTGTATTTCTCAACTATTTCCCAAACAGCTTCAAGGCAATGCGCGGCGCAGGCGCAGATAAGGGATGTCGCCTTTATAAAACACATCGCCCTCGGCTTGCAAGCCAAAGCGTTGGTAAAAGGGCAAAGCATTTTGGCGGGCGTCGCACCACAGCGCGTGCGCGCCCTGCGCCTGCGCCACCGCGATAATGTGCCGCAACAGCGCAGTCCCTACCCCCCTCCCCTGCCACGAAGGCTCGGTGGCAAACTTGCGGAAACGGGCCTCCCCATCGGCGCCTACGAATAGCGAAATTACTGCTACCAGCGCGCCCGCCGCGAAGGCGCCGAAGTGCTGCCCGGCGGCATCTTCGGGCAATTGCACATAGCTCAGCGGCTGGTCGGGCCACAGCACAGCGTGGCGCAGGGCGTAGGTTTGGGCGGCGGCAATGGGCTGAATGCTTACTAGTTCCGGATGCATGGGTGTGCTTTATGAATAGTGCCGGCCTTTCCACTCCACGCCTCGGCGGCCAAACAAGCGGGCGTACGTCAAATGGGTAGTTAAGGCCAGCGAATAGCCCTCAAACAACGGCAACAGCCACCAGGGCGGCGCGGCCAACCCCGCCCGCCGGGCAGTAACCCGGGCCTGCCCATAATGCCCCAGCACTTTCATTACCCAGGCTACCAGGGCCAGGCTGGGACGGCCCGCCCCGGCAAGCCCTAGCACCACCAGCCAGTAGCCACTAAAGAATACCAGGCCGGCCTGCACGTGCCAGGGCAACGCGGCTACCCCCCGCAGCCAGCGCAACCGCTGCCGCACTAGCGCACTCCAGGAGCCAATGGGCTGCGACACGGCCCGCACCGCCGGCTCAAACAGCTGCCGAAACCCGAACCCTTGCGCATTTACAGCCTCGAATAAGGCAAAATCTTCGGTTACGGAGAAGGGCAGCGCCTCGTAGCCGCCCGTGGCCCGGTAAGCCGCGCGGGTGATGAGCATGTTATTGCCCATCGCCGTCATGGGCTGGCCCGCCTCGCTACCCACCTGAATGAGGCCGAGCGACAACAGCCAGTCGAGGCTTTGCAGGCGCGCCAGCAGGCCGGGTCCCTGCACCACCGTCAGGCCCGTGACGGTGCCTATGCCCGGCGCGGCGTGGGCCAGCATGGCCGCGACCCACGTGGGGGGTAGGGTAATATCGGCGTCCGTAATGAGCAGGTACTCGGCGGTGGCGCGCTGGGCCAAGTGGGCCAGCACATTGGCCTTGCCGCGGGCCTGGCCCAGGTTTTCGGTGATGGGAATGACTTGAAAGCTTCCCGCAAAGCCCGCTAGCGCGGCTTCGGCCACGGCGCGGGTGCGGTCGGTGCTGCCATCGTCACCAACCAGGATTTCGAGCTGCGCGGCCGGGTAGTTGAGGGCACGCAGGCTGGCCAAGCAGCGCGGCAGGTTGGCTTCTTCGTTGCGCGCGGCCAGCAAGATGCTGACCCGTGGCCGCGGTATGGCCAACGGTACCGGCCTGGCCGCCCCGCGCCTGGTGGCCAGCCGCCAGGTGGCATACACCAGCACCAGCAACCAAAGCGCGCAATATCCGAGGCAGAAACTAACCAATTTAAGAATCACCTAATAGATAATCAACCAAATAACCACCAGTAACCTATTCTCTACCCCTTACAACGCAGCAAACTCGTACCCCAACTCGCTATAATACGCCAGCAGCCGGGGCAGCAGGTAGCGCAACGAGCGGCTGGCCTTGCGCGAGTCGTGCAGCACCACAATATCGCCGGGGCGGGTGGCTTGCAGCGCTAGGCGCAACGCGCGCGCGGGCGCCAGGTCGGGGTCGTAGTCGCGGGTGAGCAGCGACCACATAACTACGCGGTAGTGCGGGCGCAGCTCCCGCAAGACGGGCCAGGTAAGCCGGCCGTAGGGCGGACGAAAGAGGGGGGGTAGGCAGGCACCGTGCCGCAGCGCATCGGCGGCCAACAACGGGGCCAGTTGCTGCTGGCACTCGGCCACGCCGGCCAGGTAAGCGGGGCGTGCCGTGGCCCAAGCGCTGCGGTGGTGCTGGGTGTGGTTGCCCAGCCGGTGGCCGGCGGCCAGGGCCGCGCGCGCTATCTCGGGGTGACGCACCAGGTTGTCGCCTACGCAAAAAAACGTGGCTTGGGCTTGGTACGCGGCTAGCTGCTCCAGCACCCAAGGCGTTTCCTCCGGAATGGGGCCGTCGTCGAAGGTGAGGTAGAGCCGGGGCCGGCCACTGGGGCCAGCCGGCGCCCCGCGCCACTCGCTGCCCGGAAACACGGGGCGCAGCCAAGCGGGCGGACGAGTAAGCGGGTTGGGAAGCAGCAAAACGAAACCGAAGCCGGCGCATACGGGTACTACTCGAACCAGCCGCTGGCTTTTGCCTGCAAACTTACCCCACAGGCTTTTTTAGAACGTGTTTGGGACTTACTAAAAACGTCCTCCTCCTGCTGAGTTTG
Organism: Hymenobacter ginkgonis; assembly: GCF_009755225.1. GTDB lineage: Bacteria > Bacteroidota > Bacteroidia > Cytophagales > Hymenobacteraceae > Hymenobacter > Hymenobacter ginkgonis. The sequence continues at coordinate 786,322 of NZ_WQKZ01000001.1, read as the reverse complement.
TCGAAGCATGACATAAGTATTCAAAAACTAACAAGGCGGTCCTGCTGAGCTTGCCGAAGCAGCTTGCTCGCGTCGTATGAGCCGTTCAATGAGGCAAATGCATTGCTTCAGCAAGCTCGGCAGGGCCGCCCTTAAAATTCCGAAACATGCTTTTAGTTGGTTTCCATTTACCCAGTTCCTAATCCCTAACTCTTAAGTCAAAACGCCATGCCCCGCAAATCTTTTTCCGAACTCATTAATAGCCCTGGCATGCCCGTGCTGGTCGATTTTTATGCCGATTGGTGCGGCCCTTGCAAAACGATGGCGCCCATCTTGCAGCAAGTAGCCGCGCAGCACGAGGGCAAGCTGCGCATTATTAAGATTGATGTGGATAAAAACCAGGCCGTGGCCCAGCAATTTCGGGTGCAAAGCATCCCTACCCTCATTCTTTTTCACAAGGGCCAGCCGGTGTGGCGGCAGGCGGGGGTAGTGCCTGCGGCCCAGCTCACGCAGGCCGTGGGAGCTTATTTATAAGCGAATGCCCGGCGGCAAACTAAACGCAAGTGGGCAGCGTTGGCGATGCGCTGCCCATTTGGCGCGTTACTTTTGCAGCTATGAGTCGAGTTTTCCGTTTGCGTTATCTATTTATATTCAGCCTGTTATTTTTTGTATTTCCACAAGCCAGCCGGGCCCAAAGCCAGCACACACTCAGTGGGCTGGTGCGCGGGGCCGATGGCGCTGTGCTACCCGGCGCTACCGTAGCGGTGCCTGCCCTGGGCTTAGGCGCCGCCACCGAGGCCGATGGCAAGTTTAGCATCAGCCTGCCCGATGGGCCGCAGCAGGTGGTGGTGTCGTTTGTGGGCTACACTACCCAAACGCTGGCCCTCACTATTCATCGCAACCAGCAGCACGTCTTCACATTAGCAGCTGCTGACAATGCGCTGGACGAAGTATTGGTGCACGGCCAGCAGACGCTGAAAGAAAAGCTGACCACGACCCAAATGGGCGTCGAACACCTGAGCATTCGCGAGGCTAAGCTGCTGCCCGCGCTTTTTGGGGAAGTAGATGTATTGAAAACTTTGCAGTTGAAGCCCGGCGTGCAGAGCGGCGGCGAAGGCACCAGCGGCCTTTTTGTGCGCGGCGGCTCTTCCGACCAAAACTTGGTGCTGTTGGACAATGCACTGGTTTACAATCCCAACCACTTATTCGGGTTGTTTTCAGTATTCAACTCCGACGCTGTGCAGAGCGTCGATTTATACAAGGCGGGGTTTCCGGCGCAGTTTGGCGGGCGGCTTTCGTCGGTAGTTGATGTGCGGCTGCGCGAGGGCGACCGGCAGAAATTCACCACTACGGGCGGCATCGGGCTCATCTCGTCGCGCCTCAGCTTTGAGGGGCCCCTCAATAAGGGCAAGGGCTCCTTTATCGTGTCGGGGCGGCGCACGTATTTCGACATCTTTACCCGCGCCCTCAACCGCGCCAATGCAGGCAAGGAAGATTACAGCCCCATCCCCGACTATTATTTCTACGATTTCAACGCGAAGGCCAATTATACGCTGGGCGCTAAGGACCAACTGTTTTTTACGGGTTATCTGGGCCGCGATATTTTTGGGTTCACCTCGCCCAACGGGTTCAAATCGAATTTTAGCTGGGGCAATACGCTGGGGGTAGTGCGCTGGCAGCACGTTTTTTCGCCCAAGCTAACGGTAAATACGGCTGCCTCCGTGACGTCGTACAAATACGACCTCAACAACTCCATTGACCAGTTCAGCTTCAACCTGGGCTCGACCATCCTCGACTACACCGGGCGCACCGATTTTGACTACGTGCCCAACGACCGGCACACCCTCAAGTTTGGGGCAATGTTTACGGCCCACGACTTTGGCGTAGGGCGCTTGCAGCGCAGCTCGCAAGACAATAGCGTGAACTACGGCGCCGACGTGAATTACACCGGCCAAGAAGGTGGCCTCTACGCCACCGACAACATCAAAGTCAGCGATAAGCTCCAGACGGAGTTGGGCTTACGCTTTTCGGGTTTTCACAGCGGCACCGACACGTACGGCGGCCTCGAACCCCGCGCCTCGGCCCGCTACTCGCTCAGCAACAAGGTGACGCTTAAGAGCAGCTACGCGCTCATGTACCAGTACGTGCACTTGGTGTCCAACTCGGGCGCCTCGCTGCCCACCGATATTTGGTACCCGTCGCGGCTGTCGGTAAAGCCCGAGCGCTCGCAGCAGGTAAGCTCGGGCATTAGCTTTTTGCTGGGCGGCGGCAAGTTTTTGCTCACCGATGAGGTGTATTACAAGTGGGCCAAAAACGTCATTGACTTCAAGGACGGCGCCCAGATTTTTGCCAATAACAACCTGGATACGCAGTTCCTGTTCGGGCGCGGCTGGAGCTACGGCAACGAGCTGTACCTCGAAAAAACGCAGGGCAAAACCACTGGCTGGATTGGCTATACCCTGGCCTGGACCAAGCGCAATTTTCCGCCGCAGCTGGGCACTACGGGCATCAACAACGGCCAGGATTTTTACCCCAACTACGACCGCCGCCACAACCTAACCGTGGTGGTACTGCACCAGCTTAGCACCCGCATTAGCCTCACGGCCAGCTTTGTGTATACGAGTGGCGCCCCTACTACCCTACCCCAAGGCCGCTTTGCTTTGCAGGATATTTACCAAGGCGGCATTCAGGCCGTGCCCATATACCCGGACCGCAATTCGTACCGCCTTATCTCCTACCACCGCCTCGACCTGGGCATGGTGTACAAGCTACGCCCCTCGCGCATGGGCGGCGACCGCGACCTGACCTTCAGCATCTACAACGCCTACAACCGGCGCAATGCCTACTTCATCTACTTCGACCAAACCCGTGACAAAGCCACCGATAAAGTCACGGGCTACCAGGCCAAGCAAGTATCGCTGTTCCCCATTATCCCGTCGGTGACTTACAACTTCAAATTCTGACCACGGATTTTGTGGGCGGCGCACGTTGCCGCTAGGCTCTCCTTCTCCTTTTTTGAAGAGGAGGCCGAGGAACCCTGTTAGGACAGGTGCGCCTGAGTACAATAATGACTAGCAATTTATATGACTGCCAATAGCTTAATCAGCTTTATATCAAAGCTAACCGGGGGGGTAGGGCTCGGGCTACTCGCTGCCTGCGGTAGCTTCCAGAAGGATATTAACGTCCCGCTGCCGACGTACACCAACGAGTTGGTGGCCGAGTGCTACCTCCAAAACGGCCAGGTGCCGCGCCTCACCATCACCGAATCGGTGCCGTACCTCGACAATGGCCAGGCGGTGGCGGCGGGCTCGGTTGTCCTGCCCCTGCCCAATGGCCAGCAGGTGCAGCTGCCCGCCGATGTAAGCGTGAAATTGACGCTGCCCAGCGGGCAGGTAGTGCCCTTGCAATTCAAGCCGGGCCTCGACGCCATTACCGGCAAATACTACACGCACGTGGGCACTACCCCCTTAGCGGCGGCGGCCGGCCAGCAGTTTGGGCTCGATGCGCAGGACACGCGCGGGCGGCACCTCACGGGCACGGCCGTAGTGCCCACCTTTATTCCCATCGACTCAGTCAAGTACAAGTTCAATTCTAGCGCCGACAGCAGCCGCGCCTATTTTCTGACGAAATGGACTGACCCCGGCGCTACCACCGACTACTACCGCATTATGTTGCACAAGGGCCGGCCATCCAACAATTCTGAGACGGACTCCGACATCAGCGACCGGCTTTTCAACGGTAGCCCCTACGCCCAGGTTACCCGCTACCGGTTTCACCGCAACGATACCATTACGGCCACGCTCTACCACGTCGATTCGCTGTATTATTCCTTTCGGCAATCGACCCGCGATGCGCGCAATGCCAATGGCAACCCGTTTTCGCAGCCCTCGGCCATCCACAGCACCGTGAAGGGCGGTATTGGGGTATTTACGGTATTAGTAAGCGACAAAAGAACGCTGATACTGAAGTAATACCAGCCTTAAACAGCTGCCAACACTGCCTTCATCAGCGCCGTAAGGCGCGGCTCGGCCGCGGCCGCGGCCGCCAGAATATCGGCAATAACGACTGGCTTGAGTTGGCCGGGGTAGCAGAGGTCGGTAATGACTGACACGGCCAGTACCGGCAAGCCCAGGTGGCGAGCGGCAATCACCTCGGGCACCGTGCTCATGCCCACGGCATCGGCCCCGATGGTGCGCAGGTAGCGGTATTCGGCCGGGGTTTCGAGCATGGGGCCGGGCACGGCCGCGTACACGCCGCGCTGGGTAGTGCGGCCCTGGCCGAGGACCTCGGCGGCCGCCCGGGCTTTGGCCAGCAGGCCCGCATCGTAAGCGGCGTACATGTCGGGGAAGCGCGGGCCCAGTTGGTTGTCGTTGGGGCCGATGAGGGGATTGGTGGGCAGCAAATTGATGTGGTCGTCGAGCAGCATCAAATCCGAAATACTGAAATCGGGGTTGAGCCCGCCCGCCGCGTTGCTCACAAATAACTGCCCGATGCCCAGCAGCTTGAGTACGCGCACGGGCAGCACCACCTGCGCCATGGTGTAGCCTTCGTAGTAGTGGAAACGGCCTTGCAGCACCGCCACGGGCTGGCCGTTCAGCTGGCCGAGCAAGAGGCGGCCGGCGTGGCTTTCAACCGTCGAAACCGGGAAATGGGGAATATCCGCGTAGCTGATTTCATACTGCACGTCTACTTCCCTGGCCAGCGCGCCGAGGCCAGTGCCGAGAATAATGCCGGTAGCCGGGCGAAAGTTTTGGGACTGCGCTTGGATGTAGGCAGCGGCTTCTTGAATGGCTTGCAAAGGCATAGGGAGTGATGAGATATCAACAACAAAGAACGTCATGCTGAGCTGTTTCGACTAGCTCAGCATGACGTTCCTTTTGCAGCTTGGTGCTACTGCACTGTCAGGCGGTCGTTGCTCGTATCGGCATCCATAAAAAGGCCGTGGTCGAATGATACGGCGCGCACGGCTTTGCCGGGGGGTAGGGTGATGCTGGCTTGCTGCTGATTGGCGCGCCAAAGCTCGGGCGAGCGGTGCAGGGTTTCGCTGCTACCGTCGGCATAAGCTACTTTCAGGTCTACGGGTACGGCAAAACCGCCCACATTTTTCAGGGTAATGACGGTGCCCTGCGCCGTTTTGTCGGCCTTCGCCAAGGCCAGGTCGATGTAACCGTTGGTGAAAAACCAATTCTGAAAAAACCAACTCAAATCCTGGCCAGCGGCGCTGCTCATCGAGTTGAAATAATCCCACGGAATGGGGTGCTTGCCGTGCCAACGGTTCATGTACTCGTGCAGGCATTTCTTGAACAAGTCGTCGCCCAGCATATCCTTAAGCGCCAGGTAGCTTAAGGAAGCTTTGCCATAGGAGTTGTTGCCGTAGCCGGCGCGCAGCTCGCTGCTGGGCGTGATGGTCGGCAGGTCTTCGGCCGTGTTGGGGTCGTGTATCCAGCGGTTTACCCGAAACTTGCGGTAGAAGTCATCGGCAGCGGCAGGGCCATTCTCAACCCGCCCAATGAGCAGCTCAAACGTGGTAGCCCAGCCCTCATCCATAAACGCATAGCGGCTCTCGTTAATGCCCATGTAAAACGGGAAGTACGTGTGGGCAATCTCGTGGTCCTGCACCAGCTGCGCAAATTTGAGGTCTCCTTGCGGGCTGTCGTTCACCATCATCGGGTATTCCATGTCGGCAAAACCCTGGAAGGCCGTCATCTTGGGGAAGGGGTAGGGCACGCCCGGCCAGTTGCGCGAAAACCAGCTCAGCGCATTCTGGCTAAACTTCACCGACGAGTGGAAGTCGGCCGTCGAGTCGGCAAAGGCGGCCTGCACGCTGGCCCGGCGTTTGGTGGCGGGGTCCACAACTACGCTGGCGGCGTCCCACACGTAGTGGTCACTCAGGCCCACCGTCATGTCCGAAATAGCGTTGGCCTTCCACACCCAGGTATTGGTGGGCTGCTGCGCGGTGATACTCTTCTTAGCCAAGTCGGCGGCCGTCGCAATGTGCAGGATGGCATCACTGGTCATGGATTTGGCCAGCTGCTTGGCCACGGCGGGCTGCAATACCTGCTTGGGGTTTTGGAGGGTGCCGGTAGCCCACACAATGTAATTGGCCGGCACTTTCACCCGCAACGTGTAGTCGTTGAAGTCGTTGTAAAACTCCTTGCTATCCACAAACGGCAGCCGGTCCCAGCCGTTGTAGTCGTCGTACACCGCCACGCGGGGGTAGAAATACGCCAGGAAAAACGTCGTCTTATCAATCATGCCTTCCCGGCCGCTTTCCAGCGAAATCGGAAAATGCCAGGCAAACGACAGGCGCACCGAATCGTGGGGCAGCAGCGGGCGCGGCAGCGCCACGGCCTGTACCGTACCGGCCCGGCTGCTATTAAAAGGCTGCCCCTTGCCCGCCACGGCGAAGCTATCGACCTGCACGCCGCTCGTGAGGTAGTCGGGCGAAGCATCGCCATCGCGGGCCGCGCCAGGCTTATGGATATTTTGAATCAGCCGGATAACGAGGCTCTTAAGCGTGTCGGGGCTGTTGTTGAAATACGTAATCTGCTCGCGTCCCCTGATGTCGCGGGCGGGGGGTAGGGCCTGCACCGTAATGTCGTAGCGGGCCGTATTTTGCCAATAGTGAGGGCCGGGGCGGCCGTCGGGCGAGCGGGTTTGCTTGTTGAAGGCGCGGGTGATGTCGCGCGGCAAGTACAACGATGATTGGGCAGTGGCTTGCTGCATAACGCCGACTGCTAGGCCTGTGGCAAGGGCTACCCGAAGGAGTAGATTTGACATGTACTGTTAATTGGTAAAAAGGAAAAAGGGCGTCCTGTCCTCCCGCGTTCGCTAGGCAAACGCGGGAGGACAGGACGCCCTTTTTAAGAAATAGACGCTTCAATACGCTACTTAATTTCTAGTTCATAGGGCAAGCGCGCCTGCACGCCGCGCATCTGCATGAGCTGCTGGTACTGGCGCACGGCGGGGTAGAGCGGGCCAAGTTTGGCTTGCAGCAGGCGGGCTTCGGCCGCAGCCTGGTCGTCGTCATCGTCGCTGATGAAGCGGCTGAAGAACTTCTCGATGCCCGACTTTTGGCGGGGTAGGCGCTGCACCTGGTAGTCGTCGGCCGCCAGGTGGGCGCGGCCGGCGGCAATCTTAAGGGCATCCTCATACGAGCCCAGCACATCGACGAGCCCAATTTTCTTGCCCTCGCTGCCGCTCCACACGCGGCCCGAGGCAATGCGGCGTAGGCGCTCGACGGGCATGTGCCGGCCCAAGGCCGCCTTGCTGGTGAAGTCGGCGTATATCTCGTTTACTTCCAGCTGCATCTGCTGCTTTTCGTAGGGCGAGAGTGCGCGGGTGATGGTGGGCAGGTCGGAGAATTTGCCCGTTGTAACACGGTCTACCGTAACCCCCAACTTATCAGCCAATAGAGGCTGAATATTGGGCAGCACGCCAAACACGCCAATGCTACCGGTAATGCTATTGGGGTGCGCCACAATGGTATCGCAGGCCATGGCAATGTAGTAGCCGCCGCTAGCAGCCACGTCGCTCATGCTGGCGATAATGGGCTTTACTTTCTTAGTCAGCAGCACCTCGCGGTAGATGATATCCGAAGCCAGCGACGAGCCGCCGGGCGAGTTAATGCGCAGCACCACGGCCTTCACCTTATCGTCGAGCCGGGCCTTGCGGATGGCTTCGGCAAACTTGTCGCTGCCGATGTTGTCGTCCGAGCCGCGGCCGGTTACGATGTCGCCTTCGGCGTAAATAACGGCGATGCGGTTGCCGCTCGTTTTGCCTTCCTTTTCATCCGCCTTATCAGCATCCTGGTAGTCACTGAGGGTGACGAGGTTGGGCTTTTTATCCTTGGCTACGCCCAGCTTGCCGCGCATATAGTCCTGCACTTGGTCGTAGTAACCAAGTTTGGTAACCAGGTGCAGCCGCAGCGCGTCCTTGGCATTGTGCACCAACATAGAATCGGAAATGACGTGCAGGCGTGGCACGGCAATCTTGCGGCTATCGGCTACCTGGCTTAACATGTGGTTGTTGAGCGAGTTGAGGTACGATACCGTTTGGTAGCGGGCCGAGTCGGAGAAGTTCTCGCGGAAAAAAGGCTCGACGGCGCTCTTGAACGAGCCTACCCGGAAGATGTAAGGCTCGATGCCCGCCTTGTCGAACAGCCGCTTGTAGAACATGACCTCCGAGCTGAGGCCGTTGAACTCCAGCGTACCCTGCGGATGCAGGTAAATCTCATCCGCCACTGACGAGAGGTAGTAGCTTTTTTCAGAGGAAATTTCGTGGTAAGCCACGATGAACTTGCCGCTCCTTTTGAAGTCGAGCAGCGCGTCGCGTACTTCTTCTAGCGAAGCCATACCGCCTTGCACCAGCTCCAAGTTGAGCAAGATGCCTTTGATGTCGCCATCGCCCTTGGCCCGGCGAATGACCTCTTTAAGCCCCACCAGCCCAATTGTAGACCCATTATTGCCCAGCAGGTCGGCGCTTTTCTTGCGCTCCGAAATGGGCTTATCGAGCTTTAGCTCTAGCACCGAGTTGGCTGCCACCGACTTATCGGAGCCGCTGCTGGCTACCCCAATTAGCCCCGCCAGCACCACAAAGCCGAGGACGGAAAATAACACCAGCCCCACCACGGTGGCCAGCACAAACTTAAAAAATTGTCTCATAAAATCGCGGATTTAAACAGATTGCGCAGATTTAACCAGCGCGAACGGGATAGCCAGAAATGCGGGGCAAGATACACGTCGAAACGGCGCAGAAAAGGCGCTGGGCACGATGCGAAGGTTTATCGCAGGGCCTCGCGCAGTATTACAGTTTCCCTACCCTCCCCGAAACACTCGAGGCCGTAAGTAAGGCAGCCTCATGCCACCTAAATAACCAAGAGCAAACCATCCATAATTGCCAGCTGCACAAAGCTAAGCTTGTTCGCGGCGGTTAAAGCTGCGGTTAATAATTGTACTTGTCTTGCCACCAGCCCCGCAGGCGTTCCCGAATTTTAGCCTCCGCCGGGTTATCGCCGGGGTCGTAGTAGCGGGTGCCGCTGAGGGCTTCGGGCATGAATTCTTGGTAAGTGAAATTGCCCTCGCCGTTGTGCGAATATTGGTAAGCCTGGCCGTAGCCTAGCTCCTTGAGCAGCTTGGTGGGCGCGTTGCGCAGCGGCACGGGCACCGGGTGCACGCCCTGCGCCCGTACTTGCGCCTGCGCCTGCCGGATGGCCGTGTAAGCGGCGTTGCTCTTGGGCGACGTAGCCAGGTAAATAACAGTCTGCGAGAGAATTAAATCCGACTCGGGCAAGCCAATAACGGTGCAGGCCTGGAAGCAGCTTTGGGCCAGCAGCAAGGCATTGGGATTGGCGTTGCCAATGTCTTCGGAACTCAGGATGAGTAGCCGGCGGGCAATGAACTTGACGTCTTCGCCGCCTTCGAGCATCACGGCCAGGTAGTAGAGCGCGGCGTTGGGGTCGGAGCCGCGAATGCTTTTAATAAAGGCCGAAATGACGTCGTAATGCATTTCGCCGCCTTTGTCGTAGCGAGCCAGCGGGCGCTGGGCGGTTTGCTGCACGGCCGCATCGGTGAGCTGCACGCGGCCGTTGGCATCGGGCGCGGTGCTTTGCACCACGAGTTCGAGCAAGCCGAGCAGCTTGCGGGCGTCGCCGCCGCTAAGGGCCAGCAGGGCATGGTCTTCGACGACATCCGTGGGGATTTTACTCAGCACCTCGTCCTCGGCCAACGCCCGGCGCACTATTTCGCGTAGCGTATCGGCGCTCAATGCTTCCAGCGTGTACACTTGGCAGCGCGAAAGCAAGGCCGGAATCACTTCAAACGACGGGTTTTCGGTAGTAGCCCCGATGAGCGTGACCGTACCGTTCTCGACGGCGCCCAGCAGGGCATCTTGCTGCGCCTTGCTAAAGCGGTGAATTTCATCAATAAAGAGCACCGTGCCCGGCTGCTTTTTGGCCCGGTCGATGATTTCGCGCACGTCCTTCACGCCCGCATTGATGGCCGAAAGCATGGCGAAAGGCCGCTTTAGCTCCTCAGCCAGCAGCAGGGCCAGGGTGGTTTTGCCCACGCCCGGCGGCCCCCACAAAATAAGGGAGGGTAGGCGGCCGGCGGCCAGGTAGCGGCGCAGCACACCGTTTTCACCCAATAGATGGGTTTGGCCGGCGTAGTCGGCCAGGCGGCGCGGGCGGCGGCGCTCGGCCAGTGGGGCAGTGGTAGGAGAATCGAAAAGAGAAGCCATAAAAGGGAGTGGTAGCGCGACTTAAGAAGGACGGAGCCAACTTTGTAGTTCGCATTCCCGCGCCGCGCCGTCATTTTGCCGAACGCAAACGGCTGGCGGGCACGAATCACAAAGTTGGCTCCGTCCTTCTTAAGTCGCGCTACTCTCCGCTCCGGCGGCCCTACCCTATGGTTTCTAAGTTACGCTTGCACACGGCCCTGTTTCTTGTTGCGCTCATTTATGCGGGCACGTACAGCTTGGCCAAGGACATTATGCCGCACTACATGCAGCCGCTGGGCATCGTGACGCTGCGCATCGGCGGGGCAGCGTTGTTTTTTGCCTTGATAAAACGCGTAGTGGCACCGCAAGACAAAATAGTGGGCCGGGCCGACAACCTACGTGCCATTGCCTGCGGGCTGCTAGGCATTGCGCTCAACCAGCTTTCGTTTTTCGCTGGCCTCAACCTTACTACCCCCATCAACGCCTCGCTGCTCCAAACCATCTCGCCCATTGTGGTAGTGCTGGCCTCGGCAGTGCTGCTGAGCGAGAAAATAACGCCTACCCGGCTGCTGGGCATCTTGCTGGGTGCCGCGGGCGCAGCGGCGCTCATCCTGAGCCGCCCGGCCAGCGGCAAAGTGCCCGCCGATGCCCTACTGGGCAATGCTTACCTGCTCGTAAACGCGGCCGTATTTGGGCTCTACTTAGTACTGGTGGCGCCGCTTATGCGCACCTACCATGCCTTTACGGTGCTGGCGCGCATCTTTTTGGTGGGAGCCGTGGTGGTGGTGCCGCTGGGCCTGCGCCAGGCACTGGCAGCCGATTATGCGCACTTCCCGCTCTATATCTGGGGCGAAATTGGCTACATGGTATTCTTCCTCACCATTTTGGCTTACCTCTTGAACAACTGGGCATTGAAGTTTGCCTCGCCGGCGCTGCTGGGGGTGTATATCTACTTGCAGCCGGTGCTGGCAGTGCTCATCGCCGTGGCTACGGGTAAGGATATTTTCACCCTCGATAAAGCCTGGCAGGCGGCGCTCATCTTTGTGGGCGTGTGGTTGGTAGGCCGCAAGCCCAAGCCCGCCGCCCTACCCCCCACCGCAGTGCCAACGGCCGACTAAGCTTGGCGCGCACCAGCCAGCAACCTTCACCCAGCCCGGCCGTTAGCCTCGCATGGATTTTACTGGTAAGAATATTCTCATAGTCGGGGCGTCGTCGGGCATTGGGCTGGCCACGGCGCAACGGCTCCAACAGGGTGGCGCCACGCTTTTTACGGCCTCGCGCCACCTACCGGCCGAGTTGGCCGCCTTGGGTACCACCCACTTCCCCTACGACGCTACCCAGCCCGTGGGTGCGGCTTTCGACGGCCTACCCGAGGTGCTGCACGGCTTGGTGTACTGCCCCGGCTCCATCAAGCTGCGGCCGTTCGAGCGCGTACCGGTCGAAGATTTCCGTAGCGATTTTGAGTTGAACGTGCTCGGGGCGGTGCAAGCGCTGCAAGCCACCATCAAGCGCCTAAAGAAGGCTGAAGGCGGGGGGAGCGTGGTGTTGTTTAGCACGGTGGCTGCGGCCGTAGGCATGAGTTTTCATACCAGTATTGCCACCGCTAAAGCGGCCGTTGAGGGCCTAACCCGCGCCCTCGCGGCCGAGTACGCCGCCAGCGGCTTGCGCGTTAATTGCCTGGCGCCCAGCCTCACCGATACGCCATTGGCTGCTGCCTTGCTTAATACACCCGAAAAAGCCGAGGCCGGCGCTAAGCGCCATCCATTGCAGCGCGTGGGCCGTGCCGACGACTTAGCTGCTATGGCGGCCTTCCTCCTCTCCAACCAAGCTACCTTCATCACTGGCCAAGTGCTGGCCGTGGACGGCGGCATGGGAAAATTAAAATAGCTATGAAAATCACGCTTTTCTGGCACCGGCGCGACTTACGCTTTCAAGACAATGCGGGCTTGGCCGCCGCGCTAAAAAGTGGCCATCCGGTGCTGCCGCTGTTCATCTACGACCAGACGATTCTCGAAAAACTGGCGAAGCAGGACGCGCGCCTCACCTTCATTTTCGACCAAGTAGAGCGCCTTGCTAAGGAGGCGCACGAGGCCGGCGGTGGGCTATTGGCCCGCTATGGCAAAGTGCCCGCCGTATTCAAACAGTTGTTGAAGGACTACGACGTGGCAGCCGTGTATACCAACGAAGACTACGAACCCTACGCCACCGAACGCGATACGGCCATCGGGGAGCTGTGCGAGAAAAGTGGCGTAGAATTCAAGGCCTTCAAAGACCAGGTTATTTTCGCCAAAAATGAAGTATTGACTAAAAATGGCAAGCCGTCGAGGGTTTTTGGCGCGTATTCTAAGGCGTGGCAGGCCAAAGTAAAGCCCGAAGATTTTGCGCCCCATCCGTCGCAGCGGCTGTTTAAAAAAGAAAACCTGGCCCTACCCCACCCCGCCGACGCCAGGCGGCCCACCCTTAAAGAACTAGGCTTTGAGCGGCACGAGCAGCCCACGCCGCCGGCCCGCCTCCCCGATGCCGACGTAGTGAAGCACTACGACAAAACCCGCGACTTTCCGGCCGATAACCGGGGCACCACGCACCGCTCGGTGCACCTGCGCTTTGGCACTATCAGCATTCGCCAGCTGATGCACCAGGCGCAGGAGCTGAATGTCAAGCTCTTGAATGAGATGATATGGCGCGACTTCTTTATGATGCTGCTCTGGCACTACCCCAATACGTCGTACGAAGCTTACGACCCTAAAATGCGCCACTTGCCTTACCGCAACGACCCCGAGCAGTACCGGGCTTGGTGCGAGGGCCGCACCGGCTACCCCCTGGTGGATGCCGGCATGCGCCAGCTCAACGAAAACGGCTATATGCACAACCGGGCGCGCATTGCGGCGGCGGGCTTCCTGGTAAAGCAGCTATTTATGGACTGGACCCTGGGCGAGCATTATTTCTCCGAAAAGCTCATCGACTACGACATGAGCAACAACATCGGCAACTGGCAGTGGATGGCGGGTACCGGTGTCGTAGCCGCGCCTTGGTTTCGGGTGTATAGCCCCGATAGCCAGCAGAAGCAATACGACCCGGAGTATAAGTACGTCAAGCAGTGGGTACCCGAGTTTGGCACTGCGAAATACCCGGCACCGATAGTAGACCACAAGTTTGGCCGTGAGCGAGCCATCGACCTTATTCGAAAGGGGCGAAACGCTTAAAAAAGACGGCCTAGAATAAAGAATTACTAATAAGCCGACCAGAAATTAGCAATTCTCCATTCTAGGACGTCTTTTTTAAACTCCCGCTTCCCCGTCGCGGTTATACTCCCATGGAGCCTACCCTGCTAAAGTCCGCTTACCTCGACTATTTGCGCCGCCACGGCCACGCACCCAAAACCGTTTTTGCCTTCGCCGATGCGCAGGGCATTACGGAGGGCGAGTTTTATCGCCACTACGCCTCGTTCGCCGTTATCGACCGCGAAACCTGGGCCGATTTTGGCCGCGAAGCCCGCGACCAAGCTGCGCAAGAGCCTGCGTGGCAGGGCTACGGCGCCCGCGAAAAGCTGCTGGCGTTTTACTACACGCTACTCGAAATTCTTAAGAACAACCGCAGCTTCGTGCTGCTCACGCTAGGCCGCTCGCAGCGGCGCCAGCCCGCGTTGGTACCTAAAGTACTGAACCAGTTTGAGTCTGAATTTAAAGGTTTTGTGCAGGAGCTGTTGCACGAGGGCCGAGCCACCGGCGAGGTAGCCAGCCGGCCCTTTTTACAGGATGGCTACGGACGCATTTTCCTGCGCCAGCTGCAATTCATTCTGCTGTTTTTCGTCCGCGACGAGTCGGCTAATTTCGAGCGCACCGACGCAGCCGTGGAAAAAGCCGTGACGTTGAGCTTCGACTTAGTAGGCCGCAACACGTTTGACTCGGCCCTTGATTTCGGTCGGTTTTTGCTGCACAAGCACTCGTAAGCCTATCAAAAAGCCGTCATGCTGAGGTTGCTGAAGTAGCTCTACCGCATCGTTAGGTGAAGCGGTAGAGCTACTTCGGCAGCCTCAGCATGACGGCCTTTTTATTATAAATTAATAAGCCCTACCCCTCCTATTTATGTCCGACCAACCCCAGGAGTCGCTGCCGACTTCTAAAGTAGCTCGCGCTGCCCGCTTCGCTAAAACCGGCTTGAAAGTAGGCGCCAACTACGTGCAGCACTACGCCAAAAAAGCCGTTGGGGCCGACTCGCCCACTGCCGACTTGCACCAGGCTAACGCTGCCGAACTATACGGTACGCTCAGCGAAATGAAAGGCTCGGTGCTCAAAGTGGCTCAGATGCTGGCCATGGAGAAAAACCTCCTACCCCCCGCTTATGCCGAGCAGTTTCGGCAGGCCCAGTACCAAACGCCTCCGTTGTCGGGGCCGCTGGTAGTCAAGGCTTTTCGCGATGCATTTGGGCATTCGCCGAGCGAAATATTTGAGGAATTTGACCTTAACGCCCGGCAGGCGGCGAGCATTGGGCAGGTGCATTTTGCCCGCAAAAACGGTAAGAATCTGGCGGTGAAAGTGCAATACCCAGGGGTAGGCGCCAGTATCCGGTCCGACATTGCGATGGTGAAACCGGTGGCGCTGCGCATCATGGGCCTAAAGGAAGAAACGCTCCGCCCCTACCTGGCCGAAGTAGAAGCGCGCTTACTCGAAGAAACTGATTATAAGCTAGAACTGAGCCGCGGCCAAGCCGTAGCAGCCAAGTGCGGCCACCTGCCCCACCTACAATTTCCGACGTACTACCCCGCCTTATCGGCCGCCCGCATCTTGGCTATGGACTGGCTGCCCGGCCAGCACATGCAGGAATTTCTGGCCGAAAACCCCACGGCGGAAGTGCGCAACCAGCTGGGCCAGGCGCTCTGGGATTTTTACCAATACCAACTGCGTGAGTTGCGCCAGCTGCACGCCGACCCGCACCCCGGCAATTTCTTGTTCAGCCTCACCGACGGGGGCACGGTAGGCGTGCTCGATTTTGGCTGCGTGAAAGACGTACCGGCCCTGGAGCAGCAGCAATTCCTAGCCTTGCTGGCTCCCGAAACGCTCGCCGACCCTACCCGCCTCGCCGACCTGCTTACCGAAGCCGGCGTACTGCGCCCCACCGATTCGCCGGCATTGCGCAGCATGTATCTGCGCACACTCACGCAATCGCTAACGCTGGTAGGCCAGCCATTCCGCCAGGAAACTTTCGACTTTGGCGACCCCACTTACCTCAAAAGCCTATACGCCCTCGGCGACGACCTGATGCAGGATGCCGACCTGCGCCAACAACGCGAACCGCGGGGCTCAGCCCACTTTGTGTACCTCAACCGCACGTACGTAGGGCTGTTTTCGCTGCTAACCGAGCTGGGCGCAGTAGTACGCACCAAATACAAAGGGTAGGCGCTGCTAGGCAAGTTGCGCCGTTGCTTTCAAACCTCTGCGGAAATGGTTGGTTAGGCTACCACCTCAACTGACCATTTTCTTTTCACGCTTAATCGAATATGAAAAAACTACTCCTGCTACTGGCGGCAGCTTTCTCGCTGGGTACCGCAGCCGCCCAAGCCCCTACGGCCACCGTGCTCAGCTGCTGTGCCCGCCCAGCCACGGCCAGCGCCACCGAAGCCTTCGCCATGCTAGCCACTGACAAGGATTTTTCGGGTGGCCACGATGCTCCCCTACCCTACTCCTATGCGGGTGAGGGCCAGCTGATAACCTTCAAAACTACCGATGGCCAAACCGGCCACGGCTTTGAAATCAAGAGTGCCAAGCCGAGCACTAAATACCTGTTCGTCATCCACGAGTGGTGGGGCCTGAACGACTACATTAAGAAGGAAGCTGCCACGTACGCCCAGGAAATGCCCGGCGTAAATGTTATCGCCCTCGACCTCTACGACGGCCAGGTGGCCACTACCCCCGAGGAAGCTGGCAAGCTGATGCAAGGCGTAAAAACTGAGCGCGCGGCGGCTATCATCAAGGGCGCACAACTATACGCGGGACCCAAAGCGCAGTTTGCCTCGGTGGGCTGGTGCTTCGGCGGCGGCTGGAGCCTGCAAAGCGCGCTGCTCGGCGGCAAGCAAACCGTGGGCTGCGTAATGTATTACGGCATGCCCGAAAAAGACGTGGCTAAGCTCAAAACGCTGAACTCGGACGTGCTGGGCCTCTTTGCTGACCAGGATAAATGGATTAGCCCCGAGGTGGTGAAACAGTTTGAAAAGGATATGGCCGCTGCTGGCAAAAAGACGACGGTAAAGGAATACCCCGCCGACCACGCGTTTGCCAATCCTTCCAACCCCAAATACAATAAAGAGCTGGCCGCTGATGCCCACCAACGCGCCCTAACCTACCTAAAAGCTCGCCTAAAGGCCTGATTGGTCAGCGCTTAATGGGCAGAATAACTTAGTAATCTGGCTTAGTATCTTGAGCGACACTAGGCACTGACTACTAACCCATAACAAAAAGCCCGCTTCGTAGGAAGCGGGCTTTTTTACGTAGTTTTAAGACCCAATCTTTTCCTTTCCCACCCATGACTGCCCTACCCCTCCTACTAGCTGAGTACGGCGAAAGCCACCAGAATCCTACCAATAAATTGGTGCATTGGGTGTGCGTACCGCTCATTATGTTTTCGCTCCTGGGGCTGCTGTGGAGTATTCCAGTACCGGCGACTGTGGCGGCACTAGCTGGCCCCTGGCTCAACTGGGCAACCTTGGTAATGGCAGCCGCGCTGCTCTACTACGTACGGTTGAGCGGGCGGCTGGCCTTGGGCATGGTGTTGGTGTGGTTGGTGCTGGCCGTAGGCCTGCGCCTAGTCGATGGCTTGGCTGGCTTGCCGCTTTGGGGCGTGTGCCTGCTCATTTTCGCGCTAGCTTGGGTGGGCCAGTTTTGGGGCCATAAGGTGGAGGGCAAAAAACCCAGCTTCCTGAAAGACCTGCAATTCTTGTTAGTCGGGCCACTCTGGCTGTTGCACTTCGTGTACCGCCGGCTGGGTTGGAGCTACTAGAAACTATAGGGGGTAGGGCCACTGCCTAGCCACCCTACCCCCAATAGCTTACCCCACTTGCCGCAGGCCCGACAGGCGCGCCGCGAACGCATGCGCCCGGCCATCAACCCTGGCAGGCGCTACTAGCCGGCTGCCAATTTCGGGCCGCTGAGCTTTTTCCAATTCTACCCGGAGCAGCTGGATTTCGGCTGCCAGTTCAGTCCAACTTGCGGCTACTAGGTAGGGCGGCGGGCCCGCAGCCAAACTGGCAACCGGCGAGGTAGCCAAGCTCAGCTGCCGCGCGGCGCCCGCTAGGGGCTGAAACTGCGTAGCATCTGCCGCGGCCACGGCATGCAAATACCGGGGCGAGGTGAGCAGCGTTGCGCCGTAGAACTGGGGCCGGCCACCGGCTGGCGCCAGCATACCCAGTTCGAACGTAGCACGACTAAACCGGCGCAGCAGCGTGGCAGCGGCGGGGGTAGTAGCCAGTTCCCAAGCTTGGCCTAGCGCCTGCAAGGCATCGCCGTAGCCAGCTTCGAGCAGCATCGGCAGCCGGCCAAATACATCGGCAAACAAGTCGGGGCCACCCGGCGGCTGGTCAAATTCGCTGAACGTGCGCAGCCGCGACACTACTGGCAGCTCGCGCCGGGCTAGGGCGGCGTAGTACACGGCCTCCGCCACGGGCGCACCCGTCACGAGCAGCGTCCAGCCCGTGCGCTGGCGGATGAGCTGGCTCAGGGCGCTCAGGTTGGGCAACGTATCGCGGCGCAAACCCAAGTCGGCCAGCGCCCGCCCAAACTCGGGGCGAGCCCAGCGGTGCAATAGCGCCACTTGGCGGTCGAACAGCATCTTCCAGATGGTACCCGAGGCGGGCGCAGCAGGGTGGTGAGGGCGAGCGAGCAGGTGAAGCGTCATGGCGGGGGTAGGATAAAATATCAAAAAAAAGCCCGATTCCAGTTGACCTGGAATCGGGCTTAAAAGCTTAGCTGAGTGAGCGGGGTGGTAGCATTATTAGTTGCTGAGTACCCGTGGCAGCTGGCCATAGAGCCCGATTCCGACTCCCTGTTTGGGGCGGTTATTCAGGCACATAATGACGTGAAGCTGGCGGTTCATACGGTGGCAAATATACAGGCGCTGTTCATATTCGCAAGAAAAAACTTGACGTGCCGCAAAAAAATAATTTGGTAGCCGCTGCCCTACTCAACTCACTCGGCCAGTAGCCAGCGGTAGGCCGGCCCAAACTCGCGCCGCCAAAACCATTCGGCGTGCTGGCCATCGGCCGGCGTTTTAAACGCAATATGCGCAGGAGCCACGCCGCTAGTTAGCAATGCGTTGCGCGCCTCATTCATCAAAGGCACCATGGTTTCGCTTTCCTTGGGGCCGGCCACAAAATAGAAGCGACTGCTAATAAGTGCGGGCTGGTGGCGGCGCTCGTAGCGGAGCAGCGAATCTTTGGCAAACCAGACGGCTGGCGAAAACACCCCTACCCGCCCAAAAACTAGCGGATACTTCAGGCCGGCGTACAGCGCAATCAGCCCTCCCATGCTAGAGCCCGCAATGGCTGTATGCGCCGCATCGGGGCGAGTGCGGTAGTGGGCATCAATGTAAGGCTTGAGCGTGCGGGCCAAAAAGTCGGTATAGCGGTCGCCTTCGCCCCCCTTTTTCAACTCGGCATTTTGCCAGGGAGAGTATTCATCCAGGCGGCGCTCGCCTCCGTTGTCAACGGCCACTACAATGCAGGCTGCGCCTTGCTGGCCAGTTGCATTCAGCTGGTTAAGCGTCTCATCGACGCCCCACTCACCCGAGTAGGCCGTGGCATTATCAAACACATTTTGGCCATCTTGCAGGTATAGCACCGGGTAGCGGCGCTGGTGCTGGCTAGCGTAGCCGGGCGGCAAGTAGAGCCACACGCGGCGAGCGCGGCCCGCCAGTTGCGGTAATCGAAATGAATCGGCAAGAATTTGCACGTTGGCCGCATAGGTGTGCGCCTTAGCAGGGGGGGTAGGCAGGCTGCCACCCGGGCGCTGGTCTTGCCAGTTCGCTACACGTAGCGTAAGCGTGGCCGGGCCCGCGCCAAAGTCGGCATAGCGGTTAGCAATGGCTGCGAAGTGCGCATCGGCCTCGGCAGTAGCCCAGGAACCCCGCGTCAGCTTAAACTCTTGTGGGCCGCGCACTGTGGCGGGCAATACAAGTTGGTAGCTCCCATCGGCCTGCCGACTGAAGGCATAGCCAGGGGCAGCTGGCTGCCACGCGTTGAAGGAGCCGGCTAGGTAGATAAGCTGGTCGGTGGGCGTAGTAGCAGGTACTGGCTGCACACGCAGCGTAGTTTGGGCTGCGGCCACTGATGCCAGCATTGAGAGTAGGCTCAGCAGTAGGGAGTAACGCTTCATAGCGTGGGGCTGTGCCGCACTAGGTTTTTCAAAATCACCACCTGGCCCAAGTGATAATGAATATGCTCGACGCTGCCTTGCAGGTTTTTATAGGCGGAAGAATAGCCAGGCATGATAGGTTCGGACAAGTGGTCTTCGCGCACAGCTCGGATGGCCGCTGCCAGTTCGTAGGCTGACGCGCGGTTGTCGGCTTGCAGGGCATGCCAGTCAGCTTCCGTGTGTATGGTAGGCACATCGAACCCATTAGCCTCCCCTACATCTGTCGCAATTCCTTGCGAGCGCCGCACCATCACCCGGTTCCAAAACGTGAGGTGGTGCAGGATTGCCGCGATGGTGTTGGGCGAAGCGGCCGTGTGCGTGGTAGCCTCGGCTAGCGTCACGTCGTGCAGCGTAGCGGCCAGACTTACCTCCGTCCAATTATTTCCTTCGTGCACCTCGATGACGTGCTGGGCAATTAAGTCGGCTACAATCATCCTACCCCCCGTTTAGCGAATAATATCACCGTGTTCTGAAGCATCCATTTTGCGCAGCGTATATACTGCCCGCACCGAATCTACGCCAGGCAATACATTGACAGCGAAATCGATACGCGAGCCTTTTTTCTGCGGCCCACTCACGAAATGGCGGTATTCTTCAGCCGATTCGCGCACCACATACAGGTCACCAGGGCTAGGCACTTTCAGGCGAGCGTAGGTGCTGCGGCCATCGGGCGCGGCATGTCGTTTCTCACTGCTAGCCAGCATACTTACGCCGGTTAAGCGGTATTTATCAGCATCGACCGTAGTCTTAGGTGGGTCGTAGTTGCTGAGCCCGTCAATAAAGACTTCACGCCGAGCCACTAGGTCTTCGAGCGGCATAGTTTTAAGCAGCACCAGGCTTTTCTCGTCCATCAAAAGCTGTTGTACTGCATTGTTAGGTGCTGCTTGCTGGTAGTATACCAGCACCGGGTCTTTAAGCTTTATCTTATTGATGATGAGCGGCGGCTTGTCATCGGCAGAGGTCTCTACGCGCTTCGCCGACTCAACCGGCGCCGCAAACATTGGCCCAGCCTTCGTACCAGGCCGCGGCTTGCCTTTGCTCGGCACTGGCCGACGCGTTTGGGCCGTGGCCGTGGCAGCTACTCCGAGCAGTAAGCCGAGTACTAAGGGGTAGATAAATAGTTTCATAAAGAATCGAGGTCAGCCAAAAGTACGATGCTGGGCCTTGAGTGGGCAAGTCAGCCCTTTACGCAAGCAATCTAAGCAACTGTAAGTATCAGCGCTCCTCGAAATAGGCACCAAAATAATGGCATTAAATAAGCAAACCTAAAACCTCATTGCTTTATGAATGAGTCCTTGGAGATTTCAGGTGAAATCTCCAAGTGCTTGTTGCTATTCACACTATTTTTTATGCGCTTCGTACAAAAAAAGCGAAATTATTTCAGCCTGCCTGAGCGGTATCACAACCATTAGAGACGCTTATTCCCTATTTTTTAGAAAGGCTGCCTCAGAGCAAATATCCTTGAGCATTATTGCTATTTTTCCTACCTAGTCGCCTGTCTAATAAGTCTCTTGATAATAAATTAAATAGTACACGTTAATTATTTATATTTTACCTAATCTAGCACCCACTGGGTAATAAGAATCACTCCTTGTGAAAGGTAATATAAGCTGCTTGCCTACCAAGCCCGACAAGCCCGCACGAAATACTGCTCTCGTCTTACTAACAGTTGTTTGGTTGTACCCCTCAGGGTTATCTTGCATGAAATATTAACAATTTTTGAACATGCTGCTAGCTGCTTTTCCGCAATCGATTGCGGATTGGATTGCAGGAAAATTAAGCCTTTTATTATCTTAATAAAGGTAGCATCAATATAAGTTTTGTCCTGTTTGTTGCCCCTGCTTTTGGGTAACAGACTTTCTCTCTAGCTTCTGTTTTTTTCACTTTTCCCCACCCCGTTTCACAGTATATGAAACACCCCTACTTGGCGAAGCTCCGGTTTCTCCTACTTATATTACTTGGTCTAACCTGCTCGCTAGGAGCGGCTTGGGCACAATCCAGTACTGGTACAGTCAGCGGCCGCGTGACTGACAACAAAAATGAGGGTATTCCTGGCGTTACGGTGCTGATTGAAGGCAGCACGCTAGGCAGCTCGACCAACGTGGATGGTACTTACAACATTAGTGGTGTACCAGCCGGGCCACATACGGTAGTTATTTCCTTTGTTGGCTATACTACCGTTCGCCAGCCCGTTACAGTAGTTGCAGGCCGTAATACTGCTATTCCAGCGCAAGCATTAGCCGAAAACGCTACTGCTCTGAGCGAAGCGGTAGTAGTTGGCTATGGCACCCAGCGCCGCCAAGACGTAACTGGCGCCCTGACTACGGTGTCGGCCAAAGAATTTGTGCAGGGCCAAATTACTAACCCTGAGCAACTTGTACAGGGTAAGGTAGCCGGTGTGCAGATTTCGACTGGTGGCGGTGCTCCTGGTTCAGCTACAACCATCCGTATTCGCGGTGGCTCGTCGCTCAACGCCAGCAACGACCCGCTCATCGTTATTGACGGTGTGCCGGTAGATAACTCTAACCCTAGCGGCGTATCAAACCCGCTAAGCCTTATCAACCCCAATGATATTGAGACTTTTACGGTACTGAAGGACGCTTCGGCTACGGCCATTTACGGCTCGCGCGCTTCGAACGGCGTTATCCTTATTACCACCAAAAAAGGCTTGATTGGCGAGGCGCTGACGGTGAACGTAATTTCGAATACCTCGCTGTCACGCCGCTACAATGCGGTGCCAGTGCTGTCGGCCGACGAATTCCGCGCTACCGTGCAAGCAGTAGCCCCAAACCAAGCTCGGCTACTGGGCACGGCTAATACGAACTGGCAGAACGAGATTTTCCGCAATGCCATGACGTACGACAACAACGTGAGCGTGGCAGGTGCAGTAGGCAAGCTCCCTTTCCGGGCATCTATCGGCAACCTTGACCAACAAGGCATCCTGATTACCAACCGCCTTATCCGTAATACGGGTTCTATCAGCCTGACGCCAGTGCTGTTTGACAACCACCTACGCGTGAATATGAACGTGAAGGGTACTTGGATTGACAACAACTTCGCTGATAACGGCGCTATCGGCGCCGCCGCTGCCTTCGACCCTACCCAGCCCACCGTAAGCGGCAACAATAACTACGGCGGCTACTTCGAGTACCTGCAAGGCAATGGTACGCCTCAGCAAAACGTGCCCCGCAACCCGCTTGCTACCCTCAACCTGCGCCGCGACCGCAGCACGGTGAAGCGTAGTATTGGCAACATTCAGCTCGATTACAAGCTGCACTTCCTACCTGACTTGCACGCCAACCTGAACCTGGGCTACGACGTGACGCGTGGCAACGGTACTACGTTCAACGATGTATCCTCGGCCGGCACGTACTTCAACACGCCGCTATTCATCAATTCGGCTACAGTTGGCACGCAGGGTGGCTCTTCTACCCGCTACTCGCAGCAGCGCGACAACAAACTGCTCGAATTCTACCTCAACTACTCGAAAAACCTAAGCGAAACTAGCCGCCTGGAATTGCTGGCTGGTTACTCTTACCAGGATTTCATTCGGGTAGAGCCTTCTTACGCTACCTACCTGGGTGGTTCGCCCGACACCGTTACTTTCCGCCGGGCCAACATTAACCCATTCCGCACGCAATACACTATTCTGTCGTACTACGGCCGGGCTAACCTGACCCTCAACAACCGCTACGTGTTCACGGGTACGCTACGTAACGATGCTTCGTCACGCTTCAACCCCAACAACCGCAACGCCTTATTCCCGGCCGGCTCGTTCGCTTGGCGCCTCAAGGATGAGAGCTTCCTGAAAAACAGCAAGGCTTTCTCGGAATTGAAATTGCGTTTGGGCTTTGGTATCACGGGTCAGCAGGACGTGGCTGGTGCAGCCGGCGACTACCCTTACATTCAGCGTTATAGCTTGAACGTATTGACTTCGCAGTACCTGTTTGGTGGTGTTCCAATTCAGCCCTACTCACCGCTGGGCTTCAACAGCAACCTGAAGTGGGAGCAAACCTCTACCTACAATGCTGGCTTGGATTTTGGCTTCCTCGATGGCCGCCTCAATGCCTCGGTTGATGTGTACTACCGCAAAACCAAAGACCTGTTGGCTGTTATTCCAGTTGCTGGCCTCATCAACTTCACCAACCAATTGGTGTCGAACGTAGGTTCGCTCGAAAACCGTGGTATCGAACTCAACATGAATGCCGTGTTGGTTAAGACCGAAGGTCTGGACTGGACGATTAATGCCAACGCCACCTACAACGTGAACAAAATCACGTCGCTGGGGCCACAAACGGCCGATTTCACCGGTATCCGCAACAACAACGGTGGTACGGTATCGGGCGGCACGGGCACGCAGCTGTTTAACTACCAAGTTGGTTCGCCTTCAACGGCTTACTATGTGTTCCAGCAAGTGTATGGCACCGACGGCAAGCCCCTCAACGATGTGTATGTTGACCGCAACGGCGACGGCAAAATCGATGACAACGACCGCTACCTCTACAAGCAGGCCGCACCGCCCGTGCTCTTGGGCTTCAGCTCAAACCTGAACTACAAGCACGTATTCGCGTCGTTTGCACTGCGTAGCAACCTCGGTAACTACGTGTATAACAACATCAACTCAAACCTTGGCACCTATAATGGTATCAATGGCTCGACCAATTTCTTGAGCAACGTAGCTCAGGATGCGCGCAACACTGGCTTCTTGCTGAACAGCCAGAATAAATACGCTTCGGACTACTACATCCAGAATGCCTCCTTCCTGCGTATGGATAACGCCACTATTGGATACAATGTGGGTAAAGTCTTCAACGCCAAGGGGAATCTTCGTGTTACTGCAGCTGTTCAAAACGTGTTTGTTATCACCAAATACACGGGCCTCGACCCAGAAATCCCGAATGGTATCGACAACAACGTGTACCCCCGTCCGCGCACGTACACGATTGGTCTAAACCTGAGCCTTTAATATTCCCACCCATATATGAACCGTATTATCCTCAAGAGTGCGACGCTGGCTGGGCTTTCCGCCGCAACGCTGGTAGTGGCTCCGTCTTGCACCAAGGACCTGGACCGTACCCCTACCTACGACCTGACGGCGGATGCCGTATATAAAAACTTTGCGGGCTACCAGGCCGTCGCAGCAAAAGCCTACAGCGGCTTTGCCGTAACCGGCCCCAATGGGGCTGATGCTGCTACCGGTGATATCCTGGGTATTGACCAGGGCACTTCCGACTACATCCGCCAGTTTTGGAGCGCCGAGGAACTGACCACCGATGAAGGGGTTATCGCTTGGAATGACCCGGGTGTCCAAGACTTTCACAACATGAACTGGACGTCGAACGGCGTGCTGATTCAGGGTCTTTACAGCCGTATTCTTTACGAGATAACTGTCTGCAACGGCTTCTTGGCCGAAGCTACCGATGCTAAGTTGGCCAGCCGTGGCCTCAGCGGTGCTGAGCAAACCAACGTGAAAGCCTTGCGGGCTGAAGTGCGTTTCCTGCGTGCGCTGGCTTACTACCACGCTATGGACCTGTACGGCAACGTGCCTTTCGCCACGGAAACCGACCAGATAGGTGGTACTACCCCCCCTAAGCAAATCAAGCGAGCTGACCTGTATGCCTACATCGAGTCGGAGTTAAAAGCTATTGATACCGACTTGGTAGCACCGGCACAAAACCAGTATGGCCGCGCCGATAAAGCTGCCGCCTGGATGCTGCTTGCCCGCCTCTACCTCAATGCCCAAACCTACACGGGCACGGCGCACTACACCGAATGCGCTACCTACGCTAAGAAAGTAATTGATTCGAACGCCTTTGGGCTGTCGGCAAAATACACGAACCTGTTCCGTGCCGACAACAACACCAAGGCTGTTGATGCTACGGGCAAGCCGGAAATCATTTTCCCGATTGTGTTTGATGGCAAAGTAACCCAGACCTACGGCGGCACTACTTTCCTGACCCACGCTGCGGTTTCTGGCACTTCTGATGCTAACTGGAACCCCGCTAAGTACGGTATCAATGGTGGCTGGGGTGGTATCCGCACTACCAAGAACCTGTTTCAGCAATTCGCGGACACGGCTGCTGACAGCCGGGGCAAGTTCCAGGCTGCTGGGCAAACCCTCGAAATCACGTCGCAGACGGACTTCAAATACGGCTACGTGCCGATTAAATTCAAGAACGTGACCTCGACGGGGGTAGCCGGCACCGACCCTACGTTTGTTGATACCGACTTCCCCATATTCCGTCTGGCTGATGCGTACCTTATGTATGCGGAGGCTGCGGTACGGGGTGGTGGCGACACTGGCCTGGCTTTGACTTACGTTAACATTGTGCGTCGGCGTGCCTTCAACAACACTGCGGCGGGCAATATCACGGCGGCTCAGCTCACCACGGACTTCCTGCTCAGCGAGCGTTCACGCGAACTGTTCTGGGAAGCTACTCGGCGCACCGACCTTATTCGCTACAACCGCTTCACCACGGCCACTTACCTCTGGCCTTGGAAAGGGGGGGTAGCCGCTGGTACTAGCGTGCCCGATTACCGCAACCTGTTCCCGCTGCCCTCTTCTGACCTTAGCGTGAACCCTAACCTGGTGCAAAACACTGGTTACTAAGCATATTATTTATTTCCCCGGCTAACGCGATAGGGCGGCACTTTTTGTTAAAGACGCCTGTTGGCCGGGGAAATATTTTTAGACAGTTTCCCACCCCCTTCTCCTTCATTACCCATGAAAAATTGGCTTACCCAAGGACTCAGCTTATGCGCGCTCGCCGCGCTAAGTCTCACTGCCTGTAAAAAGGACGAAGTCCGGGCCACACTTACGCCTAGCAACGCGCCGACGCTAGCTGCTTCTACCAATACGGTAGTGCTGTCGCAAGCTAACAGCGCTCAAACGGCTATCACCTATACCTGGACGCCCGTTACTTCCTTCGCTTGGACTGGGGCAGAACACTCGTATACCCCCGCCGTTACCTACAACATTCAACTAGATAAGAAGGGCAACAACTTCGCTAGCCCAGTAACTATTGCTGCTGGTGCCGGCCCAACTACCGCCGTGACCGTAGGCGACCTGAACGCCAGCCTTATCACGCTAGGCGTAACGCCCGGTACCGCTACTGCCCTCGAGTCGCGAATTAATGCGAGCTATGCTACCAACTCCCCGTTGGTTTCGCCAACTGTTGCCCTAACGGCCACCGCTTACAAAGTATGCGTAGCTCCAAACAGCGACAAATGGTCAATCATTGGCCCCGCAGGCGTAGACTGGAATACTGATGTAGCGCTGACTTACAACTGCGATACCAAAACGTATGACTACGTAGGTAAGCTCAACGCTGGTGATTTCAAATTCCGTCTCAACAACGATTGGGGTACGAACTATGGCAGCAGCACGAGCACAGGCGGCGCCTTGGTTTCGAACGGCAGCAACATTACTGTAGCTACTGCCGGCACCTACACTATCAAGCTAGACCTAGCTAGCAAGGTTTACTCTATCAAGTAGTTCCTTCGTTTGCTACTGCTAGAGCACAAAAAAGCCGCTGCTAGTCAGCGGTTTTTTTGTGCTCTATAGGCAACGAAAAGCTCAACTCGGCACCAAAATAGCGTTGTCCATTGTTGGCCCAGTGACCTGCCCTTGTAGGTTAGCCCCGTAGCTTTGCCCTTTCTTTCGCTTCTCAGTTAGTTACTTTATGACTATTAATCTTTCGCTACCCCTGTGTTTGGCACTGCTACTAGCCAGCCCAACTCTAGGGCTGGCGCAAGCCGGCAAAAGCGTCGGCGTTCGCGCAGGTAGCCCAGCCGGAATAACTGCGCCTACCCCCGCCGCTGACGCTGTAGCAGCCCGCGCCGATGCCCTCACCGCCAATATGGCGCAGGCCCTTAGCCTAACCCCCGCCCAAACCGAAAAAGTCCGCGCTATCAATAGTGGCTCCGTGCGCAATGTGGAGGCTGCCCGCGTGCGCTACCGCCAGGAACCCGGCACGTTGCGTAGTCGCATCGAAGAGGTTGGGCTAGCTCGCCTCGAGCAGCTCAAGGATGTGCTAACGCCCGCGCAGTTTACGCGCTACCAGCAAAAGCGGGAAGAGAAAATGGGCATTCCCACTGTGCGCGGTACGCAGGGCACCCCACCGCCCGGCTTAGGGGGTAGGGGTGAAGATAACTAGCCCACTTATTTGCCCTCGGGTAGTCGTAGACTTTGCAACCGCTTCAGGGCCTCTTCGGTCTTGAGGCGGTTGTCTTTTTCCTGCTCCTCCTTGTCGAGCGGCTCCTTGGGCGGGTTTGCGAAGAACGCTAAAATGTTGCGTTGCATGGGCGCCGTCACGCTTTTAAAGTCGGCCTTGTCCAAGTCGCGTACCCACTCGCCATACGTACGGTCGGCCAGGGCGTATTCGCCTATTTTAGTGGGGTGGCCGGTATCGAAATCGGTGTTTGATAGTTGGGGTGCTTGGCCTATCGTGGCAGTTTGGTCGTTCAGAAACCTGTTGTAGGTGAGCACCGTTTGGTGGAAGCTCTCCCGAAATAAACGCTGAGATTCGGGCGTAGGCGCGATAAACCGCAGGTTGCGGAGCGGCCCCACCTTGGGCAATATTTGAATGATGCCGGCCACTATGCGCGCCCCAAATTCCGGCCGCTCATAGTGCTCTCCGTATTCTTGCTCGTACTTGGCTTTGCTCTGTTTATAGACATAGTCCCGGCGGCGAATGCGCTTATTAACGCGGCGCAGCTCGTGCCGATTGGCCCGCCAAGCGGCGCGGCTAGCCAGCGGAATCAGGTTGCGTACGGCAAAGCGGTACGAACCCAGCGCTAAGTCGACGTTGAAGATAATATCCTTTAGTTCGAGGCCATAGGTGCGCGCAAAAGCCCGCTCCAGCGACTCTTTGCTTACTTTAAAACCAATGAAATTGTGGTAGTCGGCGCTACGATAGCGCCCCGCAGCTAGCTGCGTCACGTCGAAGGCAAACTCGGTGCGGCCGTGGGCCACGGGGTCTTGCTCGTAGGTAACTACCGGGCCGTACTCGGCGGCAAGCTTGGGAAATAGCAGCGGCACCGACTTATTAATACCCATTTCGTGCCCGTAGATATCGGCGGCGTAATGCGCTAGAGCGCCTAAGGCAAAGGCGTATTCGTTACGGTCATGCGCTTCTTTCAGCAGGTTTTCCACAAAATCACCCGAGCGCACATAGTGCGTTAAGTTGGTAAACAATGGCGAGCCGAAAGGATAGTAGCCCATGTCTTGAATGATGGAGCCCCCGTAGGCATAGGCCTTGGCCTCACGCAATTCGTCGGGGGTAGCCCCCGGAAAGCGCCGTTCTAGGGCCGGGCGCAGGCACGGTGTCCAGCAAGAATCAATGCTTGCCTGATGGCTGAGTACAGAATAAGCCCGGGTAGGCAGGGCGGTCAACAGCAGAAAAAGGCCAAGAAAAAGCCCCGATGCAGAGCGGAGAAGCGGGTTGGATTCCATTCAGAGTAAAAAAAAGACTCAACGGTAAAGCACGCCATAGCGTTGCCTGTGCGTTGCTTTAGACGAGATACGCCGCGGGAAATGGCTCACTCCCCTACCCCTCCAACTCAGGAGGAGCGCTTAGGTTACCGGCAACCGACCACGTAGAACTGCGAAAGGCCACCGTTCGCAGCCCCGCATAGGGGTAGGCAGCCCCAGCGGAGGGCAGCAACATGCCCTGTGCTGCCGGTTGGCTAAGCGCTTGGCCCACCGAACGCACCGCCCCGGCCGGTACGCCCAGCCGGGCCAACTCGTGTAACAGGCCCTCGCCACTGAGCTCGGCAATGCGGTCGCGCACTAGTTCTTCGAGCAGCTCGCGGTGGCGCACTCGCGCAGGATTGGTAGCGAAGCGCGGCTCCTGGGCCCAGCGTGGCCGCTGCAGCACCGCGCACAGCTGCCCAAACTGCACGTCGGTCCCGACGGCTAGCACAAGGCGCTGGCCATCTGCAGCGCGGTACACGGTGCCGTAGGGCACGATGCCGGGGTGGCCTGAGCCCAGTGGCGCTGGGTCGTGGCCAGTAGTAAGCCAGGTAGCGCCCTGGTTGGCTAGTGAGGCTAGGGCACTATCGAACAGGCTTACTTCTAAAAGGGCGCCCTGGCCGGTTTTTTCGCGCTGGTAGAGCGCCGTCAGAATACCTTCCTTGAGTTGGTGCGCGGCCAGCAAATCAATCAGTGCCACCGGCATTTTCTGCGGTGGGTCGGCGGGGCTAGCGGCATTGAGGTGCATAAAACCGGTTTCGGCCTGCAACACGGCATCGTAGCCGACGCGCTGGCTGGCGCGGCCGTAGCCCGTGAGGTGCGCGTAGATGAGACGCGGATTGGCAGCCCGAAAGCTTTCGTAGGCGACGCCCAACTTATCGGCGTCGCCGGGCTTGTAGCTGGCCAGCATGATGTCGGCGCTGGCGGCCAAAGCGTGCAAGGCAGCTTGGTCGGCTGGCTGGCGCAAATCGAGCACGCGGCTTTGCTTGCCCCAGTTAGACGCCGCGAAGTAGGCTGACACAGAGCTCTCGGGGTTATCGCTGGGCACGCGCCACGTGCGCGTCACGTCGCCCGCGGGTGGCTCAATCTTCAGCACCTCCGCCCCAAGCTCAGCAAAAAACTGGCCCACTTGGGGCCCGGCTAGTACCGAGGCCAGCTCCAGCACCCGCAGACCAGCAAAGGGAAGGGAGACTTGCATAATACTAGTGAACGACGCCGGTCCGCGCAAAAACAGGAAACACTACGGTGCGCTCCCCTACCCCCCATTTTTGGGTTAGCTCCTCGGCCACGAGTAGGACGGCATCGGCACCGGCATGCTGGCGGCCATAATTGGCCACTGCCGACCACGTGCGCAAGTAATCCAAGAACCAAGCGGCCGACCATTCTTTGCGCACTTCGAAGTACGCCCGGTGCACCTTGGCAAACGGAAACTGGAGCCGCGCATACGCATCGAGCACGTGCCAGCGGTTGGCATCCCAGTACGGGCCCACCGTTTCGTTGTGAAAGTGCAAAATCAGGGCATCCAGGGCAGGCTCGCCGGTTTGGACTAGGCCATAGCCCCACTCGGCCAGCACAGTACCGGGGCCCGCTACGCGGCGCACCTCGGCGTGGTACTTGGCTAGGTCGAACCAGTGCACGGCCTGCGCCACCGTAATAAGGTCGAAGTGCTCGTCGGGGAAGGGCGTGTGCTCGGCCGTGGCTACCTGGTAGCGCACATTGGGCAAGGCGGGCGCCTCGGCTAGCTGGCTACCACTGAGGTCAGTGGCTTCTACTTCGCGGAAGTACTGGGCTAGTACGACCGCCACTTGGCCATTGCCGGTGGCGCAGTCCCAGGCGCGGCTCCTACCCCCTACCTGCGGCAAAAGCCAAGCGTAGAGTTCGGGCGGATAATCAATGCGGTAGCGGGCATACTGCGCGGCTTGCGCCGAAAATCGGTCGAGTGACATGCAGGCGAAGGTAGCGCGCAGCCGGGCACTTATCTGGCTTACCTTTGTTCTAAATCAAGCGGTTTGCTGACCGGGAAATGCAAGGTCAGCCCCTTTTCTTTCACCTTACCAGCTGCACCTTTGACGTTCCACGATTTTAACCTCCACGACGACCTACTGGCCGGCGTGGATGCCATGAACTACCTCAACGCCACGCCCATTCAGGAGCAGGCGATTCCCAAAATCCTCGCCGGCAAAGACCTCATTGCCTGCGCCCAGACTGGCACCGGCAAAACCGCCGCCTACCTCGTGCCCCTGCTCGACCGCATCTCGCACGCCAAGCACGGCACCACGTCTACCCTCGTGCTGGTGCCTACCCGCGAGCTGGCCACCCAGATTGACGAGCAAGTGACGGGCTTCGGCTATTTTGTAGAAGCTTCTTCTATTGCCATTTACGGCGGCGGCAAAAGTGAGAACTGGGAGCAGCAGAAGCGCGCCCTCACCAGCGGCGCCGATATCATTATTGCTACCCCTGGCCGCCTCATTGCCCACATGCAGCTCGGGTACGTTAAATTCGACGACCTGAAATACCTGGTGCTCGACGAGGCCGATAAGATGATGGACATGGGCTTTGCCGATGACATCCTCAACATTGTGCGGCAGCTGCCCAAGCAGCGCCAGACGCTGCTGTTTTCGGCTACCATGCCGAACAAAATCAAGGACTTCTCGCAGCAGATTCTGCAAGACCCCGACGAGGTTCGGCTGGCCGTGAGCAAGCCCGCCGCGGGTATCAACCAGCAGTTCTACATGACCTTCGACCACCAGAAGCTGCCCGTGCTCGAGCATCTTATCAAGGCGCAGGACGTGCAAAGCATGGTGCTTTTTACCAGCAAGAAAGCAGCCGTGGCGGGTATCGTGCGCTCACTTAATAAACTGGGCTACCCGGCCCAGGGCATTAGCTCAGACCGCACCCAGGAGGAACGCGAG
Organism: Hymenobacter ginkgonis; assembly: GCF_009755225.1. Taxonomy (GTDB): domain Bacteria; phylum Bacteroidota; class Bacteroidia; order Cytophagales; family Hymenobacteraceae; genus Hymenobacter; species Hymenobacter ginkgonis. The sequence continues at coordinate 754,343 of NZ_WQKZ01000001.1, read as the reverse complement.
GCAACCATGCGGGCCTTCAAGAACAAGCAATTTCCCATCCTTGTGGCGACCGATGTGGTAAGCCGGGGTATTGATATTGACTCGCTTAGCCACGTGGTGAACTTTGATGTGCCCCGCGCCGCCGAAGACTATGTGCACCGTATTGGCCGCACGGCTCGCGCCGCAACCACTGGCACGGCCATCACTTTTATTGCCGACCAAGACCAGGACCGCATCGTCAAAATCGAGAAGCTCATTGAGCGGGAGATTGAGAAACAGGCCATTACCGAAGGGCTTGGCTACGGCCCAGCCCCCGAGTTTGACCCCAAGCGCTTCAGTGGCCTGCACGGTAAAACTGGCCCACGTGGCGATAGCCGCGGTGGTGGGGGTAGCCGCGACCGTGGCCCCCGCCGCGACGGTGAAGCTGGTGGTGCCCGCCCGCCTCGCGCCGAAGGTGACCGCAATGGCCGCGACCGCGGCCCCCGCCGCGATGGCGAGGCCAAGAACGACCCACAGCGCGCCGAGCGCCTAGCTAATGCTGCTGCTCGTCTAGCTGCCATCGACGCGGGCCAGAGCCCGGTAGCGGCTTACGTAGCACCGCCTCGCGAGCCGCGCCCGCCGCGTGAGCCGCGTCCTGAGGGTGAAGCTCCGCGCCCACCCCGTGAGCCTCGCGCTCCGCGCCCCGACGGTGAGGCCCCCCGGGCCGAAGGTGAAGCAGCCGAAGGCCAGCGCCGCCGCAAGCGTGGTGGCCGCAACCGAGGCAAAGGCCCCCGCCCTACCGACGGCTCAGCCGCGGCTTCTGACGCATCGGCAGCTCCTAGCGCGGAGTAAGGCTGACTTTTGAAGTACTTGCCGGAGTATTGCCAATAGAGATGTAACTGCTTTCGTTGGCAGAATCAACTTCCAGAACTGCCTATTTAAAAGGCCCTACCCCCTTCGCTAGCAAAGGGGGTAGGGCCTTTTAAATAGGTAATGGCCCCGCTGTTTACCGCTAAACAAGGCCACCCTCCCCAACGGTACTGCTGAGCCACCCTTAGTTACCACTACTTCTTAGGCCGAATGAATGCGATGATGCACGCTACCTAATGCCTCAAAAATCGGTTTGAAAGTGAAAATCCAATAGCAAGCAGTGCATCCAAATGCGGACAAGCCAAAGCAGGCTTAGCACCTACTAGCTACCAGACATAGCGCCGTGAAGTAGCAACCAGTAGGTTGCTGTGGTTGGCAGATGTACTCATGAGGCAAACCATCTAAGATATAGAAAGCGGATGAGAAATCACGGCTAGCGGTAGCGCCGATTTCTAGCAGGCTACGTTAGCCAAGTTCCACTTGTGCTTATAAATAATTGATAACTAAGACTGTATCTACTCCGCATTATCCCTGCTAGCAGTAGACGAGTCATTGGGGCAGAAGTGAAATTTTTGTTTTTTATTCCCCGCACGAACTTCTACCTTTGTGCCCCTATAAAGTTCCCCGCGCCCTGACTAGTAAGTTTGTGAATCGACCGTTGTTGCTCCTGTTGCCAGCCCTGGCCACCTTAGGCTTGGCCACACAGTGCCAGTCGAGTAAACCCGCCGCCGCGGTGGCTACTACGGCGGTTCCTACCCCGGCAGCGACTAAGGAGTATCGCTACGAAACCGCTCCCAACGACCCGCTCGGGGTGCGCGTGTACAAGCTTGATAACGGCCTGACGGTCTACTTGTCGGATTATAAAGACGCGCCCCGTATTCAAACCTACGTGGCCGTGCGCGCCGGCTCTAAGAATGACCCCGCTGCAGCTACAGGCTTAGCCCATTACCTGGAGCACATGGTGTTCAAGGGTACTTCGCGGCTCGGCACCAAAGACTGGAGCAAGGAAAAACCAGAGCTGGATAAGATTGAGGGCCTGTACGAAACGTACCGTGGCGAACGCAACGACCCAGTAGCCCGCAAGCGCACCTATCATCAGATTGATTCTATCTCGGGGGTAGCGGCCCGCTATGCTGTGCCCAACGAATACGACAAGCTGATGGGCAGCATTGGCTCGAAGGGCTCGAACGCACACACCTCGAACGAAGAGACTGTTTACAAAGAAGATATTCCGAGTAACCAGCTCGAAAAGTGGGCCGCGGTGCAAAGCGAGCGGTTTAGGGAAATGGTGCCGCGCCTGTTCCATACCGAGTTGGAGGCTGTGTACGAGGAGAAGAATCGGGGCTTGGACAATGATTTCAGCAAGGAATTTGAGGCCCTAAACGGCAGCCTCTACCCTACCCATCCCTACGGCACGCAAACGACCATCGGCACAATTGAGCATCTGCAAAACCCGTCGATTACGGAGATTAAGAAGTACTTCGGCCAGTACTACGTGCCCAACAACGTGGCGCTGTGCTTAAGTGGCGACCTAGACTACGACCAGACTATCCGGCTGATTGACAAGTATTTTGGCAGCCTGCAAAACAAGCCCGTGCCCGTGTTTCATTCGCCGGTTGAGCAGCCAATTACTACTCCTATTGTGAAGGAGGTAACTGGCCCCAGCTCGGAAAACGTGATGCTGGGCTACCGCTTGCCCGGCAAAGCCACCCGCGACGGCCTGCGCCTACGGATGCTGGACAAGATTTTGACCAACGGCCAGGCCGGCCTGTTTGACCTTGACCTGAACCAGCAGCAAAAGGTGTTGCAAGCCCAGACCTTCGCTGACCTCAACGACGACTACTCGACGCACGTGCTTTACGGTACGCCGCGCCAGGGCCAGTCGCTAGCCGAGGTGCAGGCGCTGATGCTGGGTGAGCTAGCGAAAGTAAAGAGCGGCAACTTTCCCGATTGGCTCATTCCGGCCATCATCAACAACGAGAAGCTGACCCTGACCAAGAGCTACGAAAGCAACGAGGCGCGGGCTTCGGCGCTCTACGAGTCGTTTATTGAGCGCGTGAGCTGGGCTGATTACGTCAAGCAACAGGCAGATTTTGGCACGATTACGAAAGCCGAAATTGTCAAGTTTGCTAACGACAACTACGGCCAGAACTACGTGGCCGTGCTCAAGCACACCGGCAAAGACCCAAACACGGTGAAGGTGGTGAAACCAGCCATCACGCCAGTACCGGCCAACCGCGACGCAGCCTCAGACTACTATAAGGAAGTATCGAAGTTGCCCAGCACGGAATTGCAGCCGGTTTTTGTTGATTACAAGAAGGATATTCAAACGGCTAGCATTAAGCCGGGCCTACCCCTCTACTATACCAAGAACAGCGAAAACGGCTTATTCAGCCTGTTTTACGCTATTGACCTGGGCTCCAACAATAATCCGCTGCTCGACGTAGCCACGGATTATTTACAGTACCTGGGCACGGGCCAGTACACGGCGGCGCAGTTGCAGCAGGAGTTTTATAAGCTGGGGTGCTCATTCGCAGTCAGCAGCAGCCAAGACCGGGTGCTTATCAGCCTTAGCGGGCTCGATTCCAACCTGGAGCCGGCCATGAAGCTGTTTGAGCAATTGCTCAATAACCCGCGTCCCGACGCGGCGGCCCTCAAAAACCAGGTGGCCGGCATTTTGAAGCAGCGCCAGGATGCCAAGCTCAGCAAAGGTGTTATCCTGAACCAAGCCATGCTGAACTACGCCAAGTACGGCCCGCACAATCCGTTTACGGATGTGGTGCCCGAGGCGCAGCTGAAGACCCTGAAGCCTGAGCAGTTGACTTCTTTACTGAAAAGCCTGCCGACCTATCAGCACCGCGTATTATACTATGGGCCACGCGATATAGCAGGCCTTACGACGGTCATTCGTACCGACCACCAAACGCCCGCTACCCTGAAGCCCGACCCAGCCGCTAAGGACTTTGCCGAGCAACCGTTGAAGGAAAAAAAGGTCTATTGGGTGGATTATAACATGGTGCAGGCCGAAATCCTATTCCTAACCAAGGGCGATACCTACGACCGGCTGCTGGCGCCCACCGTGGCGCTGTACAACGAGTACTTCGGCGGGGGCATGGGTAGCATCGTATTCCAGGATTTGCGCGAGAGCAAGGCATTAGCCTACTCGGCCATGTCGCGCTACGCGAACGCCGACAAAACCGGCCGTTCCAATTATATCCTCAGCTACATCGGCACGCAGAGCGATAAACTGCCCGAGGCCATGAGCGGCATGGAAGGCCTGCTTACTGACATGCCGCTGGCCGATGCCAACCTGGCTATTGCCAAGCAGAGCATTCGCAACAGCATTGCCACCGACCGGATTACGCATGAAGGTGTGCTGCTCAGTTACGAGCGTGCGCGGCGCCTGGGCCTTGACTACGACCTACGCCGCGACGTGTACGAGCAAACCCAGAACATGAGCTTTACCGATTTGCAGAAGTTTCAGCAGGCCAAAGTAAAGGGGCAAAACCAAGTAATTCTGGTGATTGGCTCCAAAGACCGGCTAAACTTCAAGGAGCTAGCCAAATATGGCTCGGTACAGCAGCTAAGCCTGAAAGAAATCTTCGGGTATTGATTCTTAACTGTCAAATGCTGGTTATTAAGTGGTGGCTTGATAACTAGTGGCGGTGCCGGCACCCAGTAGTTACCCCCTCCCACCCGATAACTGACAACGAATAACAGACAACTTTTTCCTCATGGCAGAGCAGAAAATCACCATTAAAAATGGCAAGCTAAATGTTCCCGACCAACCCATCATTCCTTTCATTGAGGGCGATGGTATTGGGCCGGACATTTGGCGGGCCTCGCAGCTCGTATTTGACGCAGCAGTAGAAAAAGCGTACGGCGGCAAAAAGAAGCTGGTGTGGAAAGAAGTCCTGGCTGGCGAAAAAGCTTATAAACAGCTCAATAACTGGCTTCCCGCCGAAACCCTCGACGCGTTTCGCGAATACCTAGTGGGCATCAAAGGCCCGCTTACTACCCCCGTTGGCGGCGGCATCCGCTCGCTGAACGTGGCCTTGCGCCAAGAGCTTGACTTGTATGCTTGCGTGCGCCCCGTGCGCTACTACGAAGGCGTGCCCTCACCCGTGAAGCACCCCGAGCTAACGGATATGGTCATCTTCCGCGAAAATACGGAGGACATCTACGCCGGTATCGAGTACATGAACGGCACGCCGCAGGCTCAGAAAATGCTCGAATTCCTGCAAGACGAGATGGGCGTGAAGAAGATTCGCTTCCCCGAGTCGTCGTCGTTCGGCATTAAGCCGGTGTCCAAAGAAGGCACCGAACGCCTCGTGCGCGCTGCTATCAAGTATGCGCTGGAGCACAAGTTGCCGTCGGTGACCATCGTGCACAAGGGCAATATCATGAAGTTCACCGAAGGCGCCTTCAAAACCTGGGGCTACGAGCTGGCTGAGAAGGAATTTGGCAACAAGGTATTCACCTGGGCGCAGTACGATAAAATTGTGGCTAAGCAGGGGGTGGCCGTGGCCGATGCCCTGCAGAAGCAAGCCATCGAGCAGGGCAAACTGCTCATTAAGGACAGCATCGCCGATGCCTTCTTGCAGCAGATTTTGCTTCGCCCCTCCGAGTACTCGGTAGTGGCTACGCTGAACCTGAACGGCGACTATATCTCCGACGCGCTGGCTGCCATTGTGGGCGGTATCGGCATTGCGCCGGGCGCTAACATCAACTACCTCACTGGCCACGCCATCTTCGAGGCTACCCACGGCACCGCGCCCAAGTATGCCAACCAGGATAAAGTAAACCCTGGCTCGGTTATCCTCTCGGGGGTGATGATGCTGGAGTACCTGGGCTGGAAAGAAGCTGCCGCCCTCATCAACAAGGGTCTTGAAGCCGCCATTGCCAGCAAGCGCGTAACTTACGACTTCGAGCGCCAAATGGAAGGCGCTACCCTCCTCAAAACAAGCGAGTTCGGCGAAGAAATCGTGAAGAATATGTAGTAGCTTGGCAATTGCCCAGTAAGTAAGAATCCCCGCATTGGCTGTAAAGTCGGTGCGGGGGTTTTTATTATTCAGTATAACAAGCTATCTAATTAGCACAAATTTAGCCTGGTATAACTCACGCTAATTGACTGAGTAATGGCGCAACCTATAGTACCGCCCTACCGGTAAGGCAGCACTGCGCTGCTAATGAGCGAGCGGTTATAATACAGCGCAGGCTCGCCAAGAATTGACCCGAGTTACGCCGCTTGAAACTCGCGCCAAGGATGCCCGTTACATTTGCGCCCTGACCAATTCCACGTTATGGCCGCCCCTACCCCCCTCGACCTGCGCTATCCTATTGGCCGGGCGCAACTGCCTGCTACCCCCCTTACTTCGGCCGAGCGAGCACCTTATATTCAACAGATTGCAGCATTGCCGGCTAAACTGCAAGCGGCGGTTAGCCGCGCTGGGGCCGAGCGGCTGGAGCGGCCCTACCGCCCCGGTGGCTGGACGGGCCGACAAGTAATTCATCACCTGGCTGATACGCACCTCAATCTATACAGCCGTTTTCGGCTGGCGTTGACGGAGGACAACCCGACCGTTCGACCTTTTGATGAGCAGGCTTGGGCCGAGTTGCCCGACGTGGCGGCTACCCCCCTTTCAGTATCGCTGGCGCTACTTGAGAGCCTGCACGCCCGCTGGGTAGTGCTTTTGCAGCACCTTAGAGAAGACCAGTGGCCGCGCACCTTTTACCACCCGCGCTACCTCACGACTTCAACACTCGACCAAGCACTGGTGCAATATGCCTGGCATGGGCAACATCACTTGGCGCACGTCGAATCGTTGGTCGCTTAGCGCCTAGCTGAGTTCGCGTACTGCCGGTTTGTGGTTGGCGCAAATTTCGCAGGCTGGCGTAGGCTGGCAGGGGTAAGGCACTTGCTACCAAGCTTTTTTCTCAGCTAATTCTTACTTGTTATGAAACTACAGCTGCTCCTCGGCATGCTTTTTTTACTCGGTGCCAACGTTGCGCAAGCGCAGGTTTCGGTGGTGGTGAACCCAGATGGTACCCATTCGGTGGTGCATCAAAATGGTAATACCGCGGTGATTGTGAACCCGGATGGCACGCATTCGACAATGATTCAAAATGGCACTACGGCCCTTATTGTCAATCCGAATGGTACGCATACGGTAATCCCAAACACAGCTAGCAATCCGACAGTGATAGTTAACCCAGATGGCACGCACAGCGTGCTGCACCACCAGGGGAATACAGAGGTGCTGGTTAGCCCCAAAGGCACGCAGGTGCTTAGCCAACCGGCAAGCGACAGCACCCGCCACCCATTTTTATATTGGCTATTTAGAAAACCTACTAAATAGTACTCTGCGGCTGAGACTTGCGTTGTGCTAAACTCACATTAGCGCTGTAAATTTCGCCGATGCTACTCCCACTCCGATTTCTAGCTCACCGCAGTATTTGGCTGCTGGGCTGCATGCTATTTCTTGTTTCGCTACGGGGCCAGGCGCAGAATGCGCCAGTTGAGCGGCCCAAAGTCACGCGCATCCTGTTTTTGCTCGATGCCTCGGGCTCGATGATGGCGCCTTGGGAGGGCCAACCGCGCTGGGAAGTAGCTAAGCGCTTGCTAGCCAATATGGCCGACTCGCTCAACGCCTACCCCAACCTAGAACTGGGCCTGCGCGTGTACGGCCACCAGCACGCTAACTCCGAGCAAAACTGCGAAGATTCGCGCCTCGAAGTGCCGTTCGCTCCCAAAAACGCCGCCGCTATCAAGGCCAAGCTCAAGACGCTGAAGGCGCAGGGCAACACGCCCATCACTTACTCGCTGGGGCAGTCGGCAAAGGATTTTCCCTTGGACAAAACTTCGCGCAACGTGCTGCTGCTCATCACCGATGGGGTAGAGTCTTGCAACGGCGACCCGTGCGCCACCTCGCTGGCCTTGCAGCGCAAGCGTGTTTTTTTGAAGCCTTTCGTGATTGGAATCGGGGCACAGAAGGAGTTTGGCAAAGCGCTGGAATGCCTGGGGCAGTACTACAACGCGGCGGAGGTAAAGACCTTCCGAACGGTGCTCAACGACGTGATTGCCCAAACGTTGGCCAAAACCACAGTAGCCGTGAACCTGACCGACGAAGCGGGCCGGCCCGTAGAATCGAACGTCAATATGACGTTTGTAAACAATGTGACCGACCAGCCCGAGTACAACTATGTGCACTACCGCGACGCTCAGGGCAAAGCCGATGTGCTTGATATTGACGCGCTCCAGAGCTACGACTTGGTTATTAATACGGTACCGGCCGTGCGACAAGCCAATATTGCCATCAAGCCGGGCAAGGCCAACGTGCTGACGTTCAAAACTCCGCAGGGGACGCTGTGGCTGCAAAGCCCCAATATCAGCCCTAACCCCTACGGGGGCGCGGTGCAGGCCGTAGTGCGGGCGCAGGGCAGCCCGACTACGGGGGCAGCCCTACCCTTCGGCACCCACCAAAAGCTGCTAGCTGGCAACTACGAGGTAGAACTGCTGACTTTGCCGCGCATTGTGCAGCGTGTAAGTGTGCGCCAGGGCCAGACCACTACCGTGACCTATGCCGTGCCCGGCACCCTCAATATTACCTCCGACCTCAAGGGCTTCGGTAGCCTCTATCGCCTCAACGATGACGAGTCGCAAACCTGGATTTATAACCTGCCCGAGAGCAGCAGCAAAGTAAACCTGGCCATGCAGCCGGGCGCCTACCGGCTGGTATTTCGCACGGCTACCAGCAACGGCAGCAAGTTTACGGACGTGCGCAATTTTACGATTCGCTCGGCGCAAACGACCTCGCTCAGCATTTTCGGGCACTAAGGTTCGGCGCGTACCAGTGCCGTTAAACCCTACCCCCCTCCTGGCGTCCAACCCGCGCATTCGCCCCCGCTCCGCGTTTGGAAGACCTCGAAATCCTCGCCAAATTTCAGCAGCCCGCCAGCCGAAATCTGGCCTTCAATCAGTTGGTGCGCAAGTACCAGCAGAAGGTGTATTGGCACGTCCGCAAGATGGTGGTAGACCACGACGATGCCGACGACCTCACGCAGGATGTCTTTATCAAGGTTTGGAAAAACCTGGAAAATTTCCGGCAAGATGCCTCACTCTTTACCTGGATTTACCGTATTGCGACCAATGAGTGCCTGAGCTTTTTGCAAAGCAAACGGCGCAAGTTTTTCCTGCCGCTCCATGACATAGGGGCCGAGCTGGCGGCTAAAATGGAGGCTGACCCGGCCATTGCAGGCGATGAGATTGAGTTAAAGCTGCAAAAAGCCATTCTGCGCCTTCCCGACAAGCAGCGCCTGGTATTTAACCTGCGCTACTACGACGAGATGCCCTACGAGCAAATGGCCGAAGTAACCGGCACCAGCGTAGGCGCGCTGAAGGCTAGCTACCACCACGCCGTGCGCAAAGTGGAAGAATACGTGACTGCCGCCGACACGCCAACGCTCCCTTCCGATACCGTTGATTAAACCCGGCCGCCTCGCCAGCATCCAACATTCATGAAACCTTCTTTTCGCCTTGCGCAGCACCCGCGCCGCTGGCCGCAGCCGCAGAGCGGGCCGCCAGCCGGCTACTTCGAGCAGTTGCCTACGCGCATTATGGCGCAGGTGGCCGTGCCAGCACGGCGGCGAGTGTCCCTAGCTTGGCTGCTGCAAGCGCCCATGTCGATGCGCACGTGCCTGGCATCTACACTGCTGCTAGGCACGTTTGCCGTTTCGCTGTGGCTGGGTGGCGGGCCGGCGCAGCCTAGCCCTACCCCCCTTGCCCGCCTCGACGGGGTGCCGCAGGAGCAGCTGATGGACTACCTGCTGACCAGCGAAGCCCACGTTGACATGACCGACCTGGCCGAGCTACCCGCACAGCACTTGGGCATTACCCAACAGTACCTACGGCCTTCGGCCAGCGAGCTCACTGCTGCCCTCGACGACCAGCCCGCCGATGACGCCGCGCTACTATAAGTCTTTATTTTTCAAATATTCATGACCATCCGCTCCTTTGTATTTGGTAGTTTATGCGTGGCGGCCTTGGCGGCCCACGAGCCCGCCAGCGCGCAGGGCCGCCAACCGCTAGGCCGGCGCATCAACCAGCTCGATAACGCCAAGATTGCCTTTATCACTTCGCGTCTGACGCTGACGCAGGACCAGGCCCAGCGCTTCTGGCCGATGTATAATGAGTTTGTGGCCCGGCGCCGCGACCTCAACCGCTCAGCTCGGCTGCTGCGCCGCGATATTGCCAACGCTGGCCTGAGCGACGGCCAGTTGCGCGATAATTTCACCCAGGATTTTTCCTTGCGCCAGCAGCAGCTGAATTTAGAAAAAGACTATTTCGACAAAGCGCAAAAAGTCCTTACCCTGCACCAGATAGCTCAGCTTTACCAAGCCGAGCGCGACTTTACCAAGGAGGTGCTCAAGCGCGTGGCGGGCCAGGCCGGCGACGCCCCTACCCTCGACTAATTGCCCGGCCCCGGCGCAGCAGGCGGTACCTTTGCGGCCGTTATGCTTACGCCCCGCCAACTCTTTCTGCGCCACCAAGCCCAGACTTCCGAATTTCCTTTACTACTCGAAATCGAGCGCGCCGAAGGCGTGTATATGTACACGCCCGATGGCCGCCGCGTGCTCGACCTTATCGCGGGCATCGGCGTCAGCAACGTGGGGCATCGGCACCCAAAAGTACTGCAAGCCATTCACGACCAGCTCGATAAGTATTTGCACCTGATGGTATATGGCGAGCTGGTGCAAGCCCCGCCGGCGCAGCTGGCGCACGCGCTGGCGGCTACCCTCCCCCCGCCGCTCGACACGGTATACTTCACCAACTCGGGAGCCGAGGCTATTGAAGGAGCCCTCAAGCTAGCCAAGCGCCACACGGGCCGTACGGGCCTAGTTTCTAGCCTCCATGCCTACCACGGCTCCACGCACGGCGCCTTATCCATCACGGGCTCCGAGGGCTTTAAGAACAGCTACCGCCCGCTGCTGCCCGGCGTTTCGCACCTGCGCTACAACGTACTGGAAGACTTAGCCTTTATTACCGAAAATACGGCGGCCGTAGTGCTCGAAACCGTGCAGGGCGAAGCCGGCGTGCGGGTGCCGCTGCCCGGCTACCTGCCCGCCGTGCGCCAGCGTTGTACCGAGGTGGGTGCGCTGCTTATCCTAGATGAGATTCAGTGTGGCTTTGGGCGCACGGGCACGCAGTGGGCATTCGAGCAGTTTGGGGTGGTGCCCGATATCTTGGTGTGCGCCAAGGGTATGGGCGGCGGCATGCCCATTGGCGCCTTCATCTCGTCGCCCGAAATCATGGTGGGTTTCCAAACCAATCCCATTCTGGGGCACTGCACCACGTTTGGGGGGCACCCGGTGAGCTGCGCGGCGTCGCTGGCCACGCTACGGGTCATTCAGGAAGAAAACCTGCTGGCCGGCGTGGCTGCTAAAGCCGCGCGGCTGCGGCAACGGCTAGTGCACCCGGCCATCCGCGAAATTCGTAACTGTGGTCTGCTGATGGCCGTTGAGTTCGAGTCGTTCGACGTACTCAAGCCCATTATCGACCGGGCGCTGGCCGAGGAGAACATTCTGACCGACTGGTTTTTATTCTGTGATAATTCCTTGCGCATCGCGCCGCCGCTCACCATCACCGAGGCGGAGCTTGACGAAGCATGCGCTGGGTTATTACGGGCTATTACCAACGAGGTGAGGTAGGGAAATTGCCCACCTACGCTAAAGCAAATTCCCTACCCCATCTTGTCGCGCTAGCGCTGCGGCAAGCTATTATAATTCAAGAAAGAAAGGCTCTCATCCTTAATGCGCTCGCGGGGGACGGCGTCTTTCACGCCTTGCGAAATCTTGCGCACCAGCACGCCCACAATGGCTTGGCGGAAGCCCAGTTTCTCGGCCATCATGACGCAAAAATCCATCTCGGTTTCGTCTACAATGCCATCGGCCAGCATCATATCAACGAGGTCGAAAATCTGGTCGAAGCGTTCAGAATCATTGCCCGGCAAGTCGGATAGGCAATTGGTATTGCCAGCCACCAGCTTGCGCACCTCAGAGGCCGACACCCCATTTTTCTTCCCTACCGTGATAATAAAGTTGAGCTCACGGTCATCGACGTTACCATCGGCTTTGGCTAGCGCCGCGAGATTGCAGAGGTGGCCTTTTATCTTTTTGGCCTGCTCGTTTTCGAAAAAACCAAACATAGTAGAGAGAGAAGAAAAGTGGGCGGAGTGGGAAGAGACGAAAATTAAACAAAAAATAGTTTATATCCAACTTTTCTACTCAGCTCCGCTAGGCTAATACGTAAGCGCTGCAAAAATGTATCAACAAAAAAGCGGGGGTAAGCCCGGCAAGTGCGCCAAACTTGCGACCTTTGCGTGTTCTGATGCGGCCGTGGGCCTGCATTGGGCGCTTTTAGAATTTTGGATATGAAAAGAATCGGAGTTTTTACGAGCGGCGGCGACGCCCCCGGCATGAATGCCTGTGTGCGAGCAGTAGTGCGGGCCGGCGTGTACCACGGCCTCGAAGTGTACGGCATCATGCGCGGCTACAGTGGCATGATTAAGGGCGAATTTGTGCGCATGGATTCGGCGTCGGTGTCGAACACTGTGCAGCGCGGCGGCACGATTTTGAAATCGGCCCGCAGCCAGAAGTTCATGACCAAGGAGGGCCGCCAACAGGCGTTCGACCAGTTGGTGAACGCGGGCATTGAGGGCCTGATTGCCATCGGCGGCAACGGCACTTTTACGGGCGCCAGCATTTTTGAGCACGAGTTCGGTATCCCAACCGTGGGCGCGCCCGGCACCATCGACAACGACCTCTACGGCACCGACTACACCATTGGCTACGACACGGCCGTGAATACGGCCTTGGAAGCCATCGACAAAATCCGCGACACGGCCGACTCGCACGACCGCTGCTTTTTTGTAGAAGTGATGGGCCGCGATTCGGGCTATATTGCTATCCCATGCGCCATTGGCGGCGGGGCCGAAATTGTGATGGTGCCCGAAACCGCCATGAGCGTGGAGGCCGTCATCGAGACGTTGCAAAATAGCTGGACTCGCTCCAAAACTTCATTTATTGTCATTGTGGCGGAAGGCGAGGAAGAAGGCAACGTGCACAACGTGGCCAAACGCGTGAAAGAAGCCATTCCGCAGCTCGATACGCGCGTCACGATTGTGGGGCACATTCAGCGCGGTGGCTCGCCCACGGCGGCCGACCGCCTCTTGGCGTCGCAGCTCGGCATTGCAGCCGTCGAAGGCCTAATGAACGGCATGAAAAACGTGATGGCCGGCATCGTGGACCGTAAGCTGATGTACACGCCTTTCGACGACACCATTAATAAACGCAAGGTTATCAACCAGAGCTTTATGCGCATGGTAGAAATTTTGAGCGTGTAGCTGTAGTTACAGCTACAAGAACGTCATGCTGAACGCAGTGAAGCATCTCTACCGCACCGTCTAACGATACGGTAGAGATGCTTCACTGCGTTCAGCATGACGTTCTTGTATATACACGACTTTGCACCTAGCTCAACTCTACCCACTGATACGCCGCGTCGCGCCGCAGCCAAGTCAGCTGGTGCTTGGCGTAGTGACGCGTATTGCGCTGAAGCAAGCGTACCGCCTCGGCGTAATCGTAGCTGCCATCGAGATAACCAAAGATTTCTCGATAGCCCACCGTTTGCAACGCTTGGTGGTGGCGATAGGGCAGCAAACCTTCCACTTCGGCCAGCAGGCCGGCCTCAAGCATCTGTTCCACACGTTGGTCGATGCGCTGGTAGAGCACCTCGCGCGCACGCGTGAGGGCCACCTTCACAACCCGAAACGGCCGGGCGGCAGCCGTGGCTTCTACCGCTGCTACCCCCCGGTGGAAGCTGGAGAATGGCCGCCCCGTACCCCGCGTGATTTCAAGAGCGCGCAGCACGCGTTGGTGGTTTTGCAGGTCGAGGCGCTGGTGCGCGACGGGGTCGGTGAGGGCCAGTTCGGCCACGAGGGGGGGTAGGCCTTGGGTTTGTAGCTCGTGCTGCAAGGCTTGACGCACGGCGGGGTCTACAGCAGGCAGGTCGTCGAGGCCGTCGGTGAGGGCCTGTAAATACAGCCCCGACCCACCCGTGAGGATGGCTACCGGCAGGCGCTGAAACAAAGAGTCGAGCGCGGCCAGCGCCTCGGCAGCAAAGCGGCCGGCGTTATATTCCTGCGTAATACTGTGCGAGTTAATGAAGTGGTGCGGCACGCCCTGCATTTCGGCGGGGGTAGGCTTGGCCGTGCCAATGCTCAGCTCGCGGAAGAACTGGCGCGAATCGGCGGACAGAATTTCGGTGCCTAGTTGCTGAGCCAGCGCCACGGTAAGGGCCGTTTTGCCCACCGCGGTGGGGCCGGCCACGGTGAGTAACACCGGGCGCGGGTCGGCGGCAGTAGGCGCCAGGCTGGCCAGAATGGAGGGGGGTAGCATAAATTTCTTGCGCTAGTAGCTACTGGCAGTTGCTGTTAGCTAAGTTTTGAAAGGTCTGGTCGTATAAAGTCAGCAACGTTTTTTCTTCCTGCTGCCAGTTCCACTCGGTGCGGGCGCGGCGGCAATTGGCCGCTAGGCGGTGGTAGTGCGGGCCGGGTTGGCCGCCGGGCAGCAGCTGGTGCAGCGCCGCCACCAGGGTAGCGGGTGCCAGGTCGGGCACGAGCACCGCCACCTCGTACTGTTCGTTGAGGGCGCGGTACTCGGGGAAGTCGATGCAGAGCTGCGGAATACCGGCCTGCACGTAGTCGAAGAACTTGTTGGCTAGTGAATAATAGTAGCTCAGGCCCGTGTTTTCGAGCAGCATAATGCCTACTGTGGCCTGGGCCGTGACGGCCCGTAGTGCGGCCGGCAGCACATAGCCCCGAAACTCGACCTGCCCCGCTGGGTAGGCATCGGAGTGCAGCAGCCCCAGCTGCTCGGCTTGCTGGCGCAGCACCACCGAGCAGTCGCCCTCGCCACACACCACTAGCCGCACCGGTACCTGCGGCAGTGCGCGCAGCAGCTCGGCTAAGCCCCGGCCCACATTCAGCGCGCCCTGGTACAGCAAAAAAACGCCAGCTGGCTTAGGCGGCGCAACTCCTACCCCTACCCCCTCCGCGGCGGGCGAGGCGGCTGGTGGCGCATTGCGCACCACGCCAAAGGCGTGGCCGGGATAACGCGCTTCAAACAGCCGGGCTAGCGCCGGGCCCACCGTGTAGCGCAGTTGCGCCCGGGGTACCACAAACTTTTCGACCCACCGCCAGAGCCGCTGCACCGGTGGGCGGGCCACCACTTCGGGCATTTCAGTAAAAAGCTCGTGGGCATCGTAGCTAAAAGGCTGGCCCCCTAGCCGAGCCCGGGCCCAGGCCGGCAGCGCTGCATCGAGGTCGGCGCAGCCCCACAGGTCGGCGCGCTGGGTAAGCAGGTAGTAAAATAGCCGTAAGTTGAATTCTAAGTAGAATAATTTGCCTTTTTGAAACCATCCTTGTAGCCGGTGTTGGCCGTAGGGCTGAGGCGCCAAAGGCAGCGAAGCCGGCCGCTGCCACCCCACCAGTTGTACTTGATAGCCAGCCGCAACCAAGCTGCTACAGATGCGTTGCATGCGCTGGTCGTAGTTGAGGTCGGTGGTAACCGCCAAAATTATACGTAGCGAAGAAGCTGCGGCAGAAAAAGACACAAAGGATAGTAGAAATACGGGCAGAAACGCGGTAATTTTACCCAAAACTAGCTTAGCCGGAATCTACTATCTCCGGGCTGTGTTTATAGGCCTCTCTATGCAATCTATTCTTCCGGTAGCGGCTGTGCCACCAACTGCACTCATGTTCGACCAGTTAAAGCTGGCTTACGTGGTGCTCGACCAAGACGGGCTGATTGTAGAGGTGAACGACTTATTGCTGAACGCCACAGGCTACTCGCGGGCCGAAGTAGTGGGCCAGCCTTACCACAAGCGCTTTACGCCGCGCGCCCAGCAGGCCAAGCGCGGGCAGCATTTGCAACAGGTACTAAGTGCCCGCACGGATTTTCTGGCGCACGAAGAGTTGGAGGTGCTAACGAAAGCGGGTGAAATTATTTTGGTGCACTGGCAGTCGCAGCTGCTGTACGATGCCCAAGGCCGCATAACCGGCATGTGGGCGGCGGGCTCCCTACCCACCGTGGCGGACCTAACGGGCCTGCGCCGGATTACGGCGCCGGAGCCTACCTACCTGCGCGAGTTTTTTGATAGCTCGCACGATTTAATTATGCACCTGAGCGGCGACAACAACTTTTTGTTTGTCAATAAATCGGGTCAGGAAAAGCTGGGTTACACCGAGGCCGAGCTGATGGGGCGCCCCCTCACCGATGTGGTGCACCCCTACTACCGCGCCAAGCTGCTTTACCAGCTGCGGCGCCTCTACGAAGGCCAAGCCCTTAACAAGCTCGAAACCGTGCTGCTGACCAGCGCCGGCCGGCCAGTGCACCTTATTGGCTCGGTGAGCAGCGAGCAGCTGCCGGGCCAAGCGCCCAGCGCGCGGGCCGTGCTGCACGATATTACCGACCGCATCAAGGCTGAGCGCCTGCAAAAGGTCTACTACAGTATTGCCAACCTAGCTATTTCGGCCCACGACCTGCCAGCGCTCTACGGGGCCATTCACCGCGAGCTAAGCAAGGTTATTGAAACCAACAACATCTTCATTGCGCTGTGCGACGACGAGCGCACGGAGCTGAACTTCGTGTACTACGTTGACCAGCACGCCTACTTCGAGCAGGGCGGCGGCCGGCCGTTTTCGATGGGCGTCACGGAGTACGTTATTCAGCAGGGGCAACCGCTATTTTTTACCCAGGCTGACTTGGTGCGCCTGATGCGCAACGGCGAGCTTACCGCGTTTGGCCGGCTGCCGGCCGTGCTGCTGGCTTCGCCGCTGAGTGTGGGCGACCGCACCATCGGGGTGCTGACGGTGCAGGAATACGACCGGGCCGACCTTTACACGCCCGCCGACCTCGACATCCTGCACTTTATTTCGAGTCAGGTAGCCCTGGCCATTGACCGCAAGGGCAAGGAAGAGCATCTCACGCGCCAAAATGCCCGCCTGAGCGCCATCTTCGAAAGCGGCGCCCACCTGATGTGGAGCGTGGACCGCAGCGGCGTGTTGATTTCGTTTAACCGCAACTACGCGGCTTTTTACCTGCGCCGCAATGGCGTGGCGCCTACCCAGGGCCTCAACTTGCTCGAAACCGAGCAAACGCTGGACAACAACGAGGTGCGCCAGGTGATGTACACGCACTACGTGGCTGCGGGCAAGGGCCAGTCGCAAAAATTTGAGGTAAACCTGCGCGACCCGCAGGGCCGCGACTTGTGGCTAAGCATTACGTTTGACCCTATTTACCTGCCCAATGGCTCGTTTGAGGAGATAGCGGCGCAGGCCCAAGACATCACGGCCAGCAAAAACTCGCAGCTGATACTGGCGGCCCAGGAAGAAAAATTCCGCTCGATTTTCGAGTCGTTTCAGGACGTTTACTACCGCACCGACGAGGAGGGCTGTTTCACCATTCTAAGCCCCTCGGTGCGCGAAGTGCTGGGCTACGACCCTGGTGCGGAGCTGGGCCGCCCCGCCGAGAACTACTACTGGGAACCCACGGGGCACGCTGATGTGCTTGACGAGCTGGAGCGCACCGGCGAGCTGCGCAACTTCGAAACCCAGATGCGCCACCGGGCGGGCTACCCCGTAAACGTGCTCATCAATGCGCGCCGCACGCCCTCGGGCACCGAGGGCATTGCGCGCGACGTGACGGAGATTCGCCGCATTCAGGACGACTTGCGCTTGGCCATGGAAGAGGCCGAAGCTGCTTCGGCCGCCAAAACGCAGTTTTTGGCCAATATGAGCCACGAGCTGCGCACCCCCATGAATGGCATCATCGGTATGATTGACTTGCTGGGCCAAACCGGCCTTTCAAGCGAGCAAACCGACTATGTAGATACGCTCCGCACCAGCTCGGATGCGCTGCTGACCATCTTGAACGACATTCTGGATTTGTCGAAAATTCAGGCGGGCAAGATGCGCCTCAACGAAGCGCCGCTGGCCTTGGCGCCGCTGCTCGACCGCGTGCACTCGCTGTTTTCGTACCGCGCCAGCCAAAAAAGCCTGCGCTTTACCTGCCACCTCGCGCCCGATACGCCCCCGGTTATCGCCACCGACGAGATGCGCCTGCTCCAGATTTTATCTAACCTGGCTGCCAACGCCATTAAGTTTACCTCGCACGGCACGGTGAGCGTGGTGGTGTCGCTGGTGAGCACGGAGAATGATTTTAACACACTCCGCTTTGCGGTGCAAGACTCGGGCATCGGAATTTCGCCCGACGATGCGGCGCGGCTTTTCACCAGCTTCACGCAGCTCGACACTACCCCCAGCAAAGCCTACGGGGGTACCGGCCTGGGCCTGGCCATCAGCAAGGAATTGGCCGAGTTGCTGGGCGGCACCATCGGTGTGGTGTCGGATGTAGGGGAGGGTAGCGTTTTCTGGTTTACCATTCGCTGCCGGGTGTCCTCGGCCCTGGCGATGCCAGTGGTCCCAGTAGAGGAGTTGCCGCCCCCTACCCCCCCTGCCCAGCAAGAGGCCTACGTGCTACTCGTCGACGACAACGTTATCAACCAGAAAGTAGCCGCGCGCCTGCTAGCCAAGCTGGGATGCCAAGTCGATATAGCCAGCGATGGCTACGAAGCCATTGCCCGCGCTACCGCGCCCAATGCGCCCTACCAGCTGATTTTGATGGACATCCAGATGCCAGGCCTCGATGGCATCGAGGCTACTCGGGCCATCCGGGCGCAGCTGGGGGCTGCCAGCCCGCCCATCGTGGCCATGACGGCCTACTCAATGCCCGACGATGCTGCGCGCTTTGTGCAGGCCGGCCTCGACGACTACTTGGCCAAGCCCGTGAAGCACCAGCAGCTAGCCCAAACCCTCGCCCGCTGGGTAGCCGCTGCACCGCCTCCCTCGCCCGAAGAGCCGACCACGGCGGTGGCCGACCAGTTGCCCATGCTCGACCCCGAGGTGCTAGCGCAGCTGCACCAGCTGGGCGGCGCCGAATTCACGGCCGAGCTATACGCGGAATTTGCCCAGGAAGCGGCCGACTTGCTGCAGCAAGTCAAAACCCACTCGCAGGCCGAGGATGCGGCCAGTCTGCGGCCACTACTGCACCAGCTCAAAGGCACGGCCGCTACCTTGGGGCTTACGGCGCTGGCTACCCAAGCCCAAACGCTGGAGCATAATATTAAAAATGGTAAGACTAGCGGTCTAACAGTTGAATTTAACCGCCTACACCAGTACTTTGCGTACTTTCTGGCGCACTACGCCGAGCAAGTGACCCTGGCTCAGCCCACTGCAAATAGTTAATATCTTATTATTCTTTAGCTTCACTTAGCTTCTACCTTATTCTCCTTCCTTTACTCTCCCCCGCCTATGGCACCCGAAAACACGTCGAAGACTATTCTCATCGCCGAGGACAGCTCAGTTATCCTGAGTTTGACCCGAAAAATACTCGAACAGCAGAAGTACAAAATAGTGCTGGCCAAGAATGGCGGCGAAGTAATCCGCCTGCTTGAAGCCAACCCCGTCGATGGGGTGCTGATGGACATCAACATTCCGGTGAAAGACGGAATGGAGTGCACGCGCGAAATTCGCAAGCACGCCGATTCCCGCATCAACCAGCTGCCCATTATTGCCATCACCGGCAATGCCAACAATTATACGATGGAGCAATTTCGCGAAGCTGGCATCACTGAATATTTGCCTAAGCCTCTGGACTTTGACGCCCTTGTGCGTGCCGTGCGGCAGTACGTAGGCTAAGAATAAAGAAGACCAGGTAGGGGCAACGCTCGTTGAAGGAGCTAGCCTTTTCCTGGTCTTCATTTTTTAGTAGTAATCCAGCGAATGCGTATCACTTTTCTGGGTACGGGTACCTCTTCGGGAGTGCCCATCATTGGCTGCACTTGCCCGGTATGCCGCTCGCTCGACTACCGCGACCAGCGCCTCCGGGTGTCGGTGCACATAGCCGTGGCCGGCCGCAGCCTGGTGGTAGACACTGGCCCCGACTTTCGGCAGCAGATGCTGCGCGCCCGGATTTCGCAGCTTGACGCCATCCTGTTTACGCACGAGCATAAAGACCACACCGCGGGGCTCGACGACGTGCGCGCCTTCAATTTTCGGCAGCAGCAGGAGATACCCGTGTATGCCGAGCCGCGGGTGATAGAGCAACTTAAGCGCGAGTTTGCCTACATTTTTGCCGAGCACAAGTACCCCGGTGTGCCGCAGGTGCGCCTACACCCCATCGAGGACGAACAGCAGCCTTTTGAGGTGCTAGGCCTGACCGTGCAGCCGCTACGGGCCATGCACCACCGCCTGCCAGTATTAGGCTTTCGACTCGATAATTTTGCTTACCTCACTGACGCCAACTTACTGCCCGACAGCACGATGGCGCAGCTGCGCGGCGCCGACACCATTGTGTTGAATGCCTTGCGGCACGAGCCGCACCTGTCGCACTTTACGCTAAGCGAGGCCATTGGAATACTGGAGGAGCTGCGCCCGCGCCGGGCTTACCTCACGCACATCAGCCACCAACTAGGCCGCCACCGCGAGGTGGAAGCCACCCTACCCCCCTGGATTCGGCTAGCCTACGATGGCCTAGCGATAGATGTGTAACTTACTGCTGGCTAGCGCCTTCACCTGGTAATCTCAAAAACAAAGCGGCTCATTCTCTGGAGAGAATGAGCCGCTTTGTTTGTAAACGTGCCTTTACCCTACTGCACGCGGCGCACGCGTAAGTAGTCGAGCATGGCCTGGTTCACGGCGCCGTTCATATTAGTGTTGGCAGGCTCGTAGGCCAGCGTGAGCGTGCTAGTGCCTTTGGGCAGGCGCACGAGCACGGCGTTGGTAAAGCCCCAATTTGACCACTCCTCGACGCCACGCTGGGGCAATACTACCGTGCCAAGCAACGTGCTGCCCTGGCGCAGCGTGCGAATAGCGCACTTGTTGTTGGTATTGGTAGGGCCGTTGCCGTTGGCGTAGCGAAAATCCAAGGCGTAGAAGCCCGCCTCGGGCACGGTGATGGGCAGGTTCAGGTGAGGATTTTGCGTAGTGCTGATTTCAATAAAGCCTTTGCCGGTAAAGCCTTGGTAGGGCAATGCGGAAAGGGTAGCCAGTGCTTCGGCTTGCAACTCAATTGCGGGCTCGCCCACGGGCAGCGGCTCGCTAGCAAACGATTCGAGGTGGGCCCTACCCCCCACGGCCAGTACCTGGTACTCGGCGTAGGGGCCGGGGGTAACGGCGTATTCGGTAGCGGGGCCGGTGGCGTCTAGCACGCCGTTTTTCAATACTTTGTATTCCTGCACCCCCTCCTGGGCGGGCCAGGTAAGGCGGCCGTTGGCGTACGTAACTTCGGGTGTAGCGGGCGAAAAGCGGTTTTCTACCCGGTGCACGCGAGCCGGCGCGGGCGCCTGGCTGCTAAGCACTATGCACACGGCGTGGCGCCCGGCCAACGTAGCGGGCAGGGCCGCGCCGGCTAAGGGCTGGCCATCGAGCGTAATGCTTTTAATAACGTTGCCGAAGCCCTCCAAGTCAATGTCGAGCACCGCCTTGCGGTACTTGAAATTGGTGAGTTGGCGCGCACCTTGAAATACCTGCGGCACAAAGGGTTGGAATACCAGCCGGTCGGTTTCGTAGTGCAGGCCAAACAAGATTTTGTACACCAGCCCGAGGCTCCCCGACAAACTCCAGAGCATGTTGCTGGAGTTGATTTGGGTGCCGCTAAAATCGCCGTTGCCGGCTACAAAGTTTTCTTTATTGGTCAGAAACAGCGCCGCCGGGCGGTAAATTGCGGCTATGCTTTCGGTGAGAGAGGCTTCGTTGCCAGCTTTGGCGGCGGCCAGCGCCCAGAACGTTTGCACAAAAGGCCACACGGCATCGTTGTGGTAGGGCGAAATGCCCGGAATCTGCGGGTAGATGCACGAGATGCCGAAGGGCACGGTGGGCGTCTTGGCCACCACCGTTTTAGCGCGGTCGGCATCAGCTATCCCGAACCACACGCTTAGCGCCTCGCCCAGCGCCTCGGCCCGCAGCGACGTTACCGGAAACAGCCGGCCATAGCGAAACTGCCCGTAGTAGCCAGCCTGCTCCTGCCACAAATACTGGTTGAGGCCAGCTTTGATGGCGGCTGCGGCCTGCTCGTGGCGCTCGGCCACGGCCGTTTCGCCCACGTGGCGAGCCATCAGGGCCAGCACGGTATTGGCCTGGAAGTGCACGGCATTGGTGCCCAGGTTTTCAGATTCGTAGATATCCACTGGTTGCATCCAGCGGGGGTAAGTTTGCTCGCGCCAGTCCAGGAACGACGACTCGCCCCGCGCCAGGCCGGTGGTGGGGTCGTACACGTTCTGAAAATCCTCCGCCAGCGACTTTTTGATGATAGGATACACCTTGCGCAGCCACGCTTCATCGCCGGTCACTTTGTAAATCTCCCAGGCGGCCACGGCCCAAATAACCCGGTCGCTGGAGCAGGGGTAGGCGCCGCCAGTGCCCGTATCCTGAATGATGCGGCCCTCGGGGCTCACCTTGCGCAGCAGGCTTTTCATAGCCACTTTGGGCTGCAACGTAGCCTGGGCCAAGATGATAGAATAACTGATGTCGCGCGTCCACACGCCCGCCCACTCCTTGCCGGTGCGGAAGGTGCTGTCGGGCTCCACGGCCCGGCGGGCTTCCTCAAGCGCCAGGTTGTAGAGGGCGTCGGCGAGGGGGTAGGCCGATTTGTACTGCGGAAAATCGTCGGTGTTAAGGGACTTCTTCCAACGCTGGGCGGTAGCCTTGGCGTCTTGCGGCGCATTAAGTGTCAGGGTCACTTCGTAGATGCCGTCGCCATCGGCATCGTGCAGGGCCAGTTCGGGCTTGTTAACTAGGTTGTCAAAATCCCAACTCAGCGGGGCGGCGCTGCCAGCTACCAACACCTGCTTAAAATCTTGTTTATAAATCTTTTCGCCCTTGAACGTCGTGTAAAAGCCTTGCTTGGCGAAGGCCGCCAGCACAGGCCGCATATCGAGCTTGATTTTGAGCTTGGTATTGGGGGCCAGGTACTGGCCGGCCGGCACGGCGCGCGGCTCTACGTAGCGCTGGCCGAACACGATAACCGGTGTTTCGAGGGTGGCCCCCGCTGCGGGGGGTAGGGCCAAAAAGGTGTTATCTTGGCCCGGTGGCAGTTCGTTGTCTTTGCCGTTGAGGCTGAACTTGAAGGTAATGAGCGGGCTCTGCGTTTCGCTAGCTGGGCTGCGGTAGTTCGAGGTCAGTTCGGTGGCCGATACGGCGCGGGCGTGGTGGGCACCCTGTACCACCCTGTCGCGGTACAGCGAGTAAGCCTCTGACTGCCAAATGGCTCCGGCTGGTGCGCCAGCCCCGCCACCCGACCGCGACTGGCACGAAGCCAGCAAAATGCCGCTGGCCACCAGCGCGCCTAGAATTATAGAATACGTCATATGCTTGAAGCAGAGGGCTTAGGGTGGAAAGGCGACGCTAGGGCAGGACTACGCCCACGCGGGCCAGCTCGTGCCAAAAACTCGGGTATGACTTGCGCACCACTTGCGGATGCTGCACACGCAGCGGCCCCCGCATGGCCAGCGGGGCAAAAGCCATGGCCATGCGGTGGTCTTCATACGTGGCAATTTCCTGATTTCCAACTTGAAAATCAGTTGATTGAATTTCAAATATGCCCGGCGCCACTTCGGGCATATCGGCGCCAAGCTTGCGCAGCTCAGCTTGGATGGCCGCAATGCGGTCGGTTTCCTTAATGCGTAAGCTGTGCAGGCCGGCCAAGCGCAGCGGCACGCCCAGCGCCGCCGCCACCACGGCCACCGTCTGGGCCAAGTCGGGGCAATCGGTAAAGTCGAAGGGCTGGGTTAGCAGTTCGGCGGGGGCCAGGGGCACTTGCGTAAGGTGCACACCAGCACCAGCCGGCAAGAACTCGGTTGCCACGCCCAAGCCCTTCATAATGTACTGAATAACGTGGTCGCCCTGCCACGACACTGGCCGCAGCTTGGGCAGCGTTATGGCCGAGCCAGCCGGCGCCAGGGCCACCAGCGCATACCAGTAGCTGGCCGCCGACCAATCGCCTTCTACTTCGTAGTCGGCGGGGCGGTAGCCACCGGGTTGCACCACAACGGATTCCTCGGGCCCGGCTTCGGCCGTAGCACCAAAATGGCGCATCAAGTTCAGCGTCATGTCGATGTAGGGGCGCGAGCCAATTTCGCCCGTTAGGCGCAGGCGCAGGCCCCCGGGCAGCGTGGGCCCTATCATCAGGAGCGCCGAAATATACTGGCTGCTAATGTCGCCGCGCACGCGCAGTTCGGCTTGCCCGGCGGCCGGCGTCAGCGCGCGGCCTTCGAAATGTAGGGGGGGGTAGCCTTCTTTTTCAGCATACGAAATGTCGGCGCCCAGCGCCTGCAGGCCTTCTACCAAAATAGCGATGGGGCGCTGCTTCATGCGAGCGGCGCCGGTGAGAGTGCCGCGCCAGCCGGTTACGGCCAAGTAGGCGGTCATGAAGCGCATAACGGTGCCGGCATCCTCGGCGTCGAGCAGGTCGGTGGTAGCAGCTTGCGTGAGCAGGCGCTCCATCAGCACAGTATCGTTGGCTTCGGAGAGGTGCGTGAGGTGGCCGCCGCCCGCCAGCCGCTGCAGCAGCAAGGCGCGGTTGCTCTCGCTTTTGGAGGCGGGAAGATTGGCGGTACCGGCCAATGGGCCGCCGGGCCAGGATAAGGATTGAGTGCTCATTAGCAGATGTTAAGCGGCGTTTTCTGCCGCTTCTTTATTTTTTCCTAGCTTGATTTTGGGCTAAACCAATTTGACTGTTGATGCACTAGGGGTTACATCAATCCGCAACGCTTACTTAGAGGGCAGCCTGATGGTAATAATCCAGTGCTGCCCTCACTTCGGCCAGCGTAATGGCCTGGTCGTACACGCCGCGCCCTATCCCGTGCAGCAGCGTGCAGTTGATAACATCGGCGCGGTTCTTTTTATCGTGGGTGGCGTAGGCCGCAATGGCTTCCGTTTCGAGCTGGCTGAACTGAATTTTAGCGAAAGTCTCGCGCACTACCCCTGCTATTTCGGTTAGCTCGCCTGCGCTGAGTAGGTTGCGCTGCGCCGAAAGCCAGCTTTCGCAGAGAATGCCCGCGGCCACAGCTTCGCCGTGGCGCACCTCACGGCCGGGTTGGGTAAGCAGGTAGCTTTCAATGGCGTGGCCAATGGTGTGGCCGAAGTTGAGCAGCTTGCGCGGGCCGCTTTCGTGCGGGTCTTGGGTCACAATGTTCTCCTTGATTGCCACCGAGTGCTGGATGGTAGCCGTCCAGTCGGGCTGGGCGTCTACGCGCAGCCCATGCAGCTGCGCAAAGGCCGGCGCATCGGCAATGAGCGCGTGCTTGATGACTTCGGCGTAGCCCGAACGCAACTCGCGGGGGGGTAGGGTTTGCAAAAACGCCGGGTAAATAAACACGGCCTCCGGCTCCTGAAACACGCCGATATGGTTTTTAAACCCTTCAAAATCGACGCCCGTTTTGCCGCCTACCGCCGCATCTACCTGCGCGAGCAAAGTAGTGGGCACGCCCACGCACCGGATGCCCCGCTTGTAAGTCGCGGCGCAAAACCCGCCCAGGTCCGTCACCACGCCGCCGCCGATGCACACGAGCAGCGCGTGGCGGTCGGCCTGGTGTGCCGTAAGCCAGCTCCACACTTCGGCGCAGGTGGCCAGCGTTTTATATTCCTCGCCCGCCTCGATGGTTAGCAGCTCGTGGGCGGGTAGGTGGGCGAGCAGCCGGGGGTAGCAGTCGCGAGCCGTGTTGGTATCGGCCAGTACAAAGAGGCGGCTGGGAGCAGCTTGGCGCAATAAATCGGCCAGAGCGGCCGGGGCCTCGGGGCCGATAACGGGGGGAGTATTCACAAACGGGCCGCTTAATAGTAGCTTTAAAAACCTAGCGCAAAGAAACGGCGGCAACCCCAGCAATTTTAGGGGGCGGCCTGCAACCTGCAGTCGGGCCGCCCACTCTTATACTTGTACCTTACCCGCACGGCGCTTTCCCCTGCCCTCCTGTTTCCCATGAAAAAAGCGATGCTTCTGGTTGCCGTTTTTGGCTTAGTGGCGGCACAAAGTTGCCGCTCTACCAACGACGAAGTACAGCCCCGCAGCTACGATGCCCTGGCCCTAAGCACTGGCCATTGGGAATGGGAAAAGACTAGCTATCAGGCCGGCAACCGCACCCCCACCACCGAAGGCTTCACGCGCCAACTGGTGTTCAACGCTGATGGGCAGGTTACGATTCAGCATAACAGCAAGCTGAATAAAACTACTGACTACCAGCTATCCATGGGCAACCTGCCAAAATGCGGCGCCCCGCAAGTAACAGTACCCATCATCAATTTCGAAACCGATTCGGACGTGCCCAACAACGACCGCAAAACCTACCGCATCACCAAAACCCCAGACGGTCAGCAGCTATCGCTAGTAGGCGAGGCGGCTTGCCTCGACGGCGGGGCTTATGAGTTCTACCACTGGGTGGCCGAATAAAGTGGGGGATTGGGTAAGTAAAAAGCAGGGGGTAGGGCCACAGTCTGCTAACCGTGGCCCTACCCCCTGCTTTTTACTTAGGCGAGGGCTTGGGGCTACAAGCCGGGGCCCAGGTGCGCAATGCCGTCGATGGGCCGGCCGTTGAGCACTTCCGTTTGCTGGCGAATGCTCTCGATGTGAATCAGCTTATACAATTCGCCCACAAATTTCTCGTCGATATTCAGCTTTTTGCCCCATTCGGGCCGGGTTTTAAAGATTTCCTGCCAGCGCTCGAGCTGCAAGATTTTCACGTTATTCTCTTTCTTATACTCGGCCAGCTCCTGGATGAGCGCCATGCGGCGGGCCAGCATTTCGAGGATTTCGTGGTCGGCGGTATCCATTTTCTGGCGCAGTTCCTCAGCCTTGTTGCGGTAGTCGATGTTGTCGGAACTGCGGTAGCGGTATTTCAATTCGCTCAGGATTTCCTGCAAGCGGGCGGGCGTCACCTGCTGGGCAGCGTCGCTAAGGGCGTGGTCGGGGTCGGGGTGCGTTTCGATGATGAGGCCATCATAATCGAGGTCGAGCGCCTTCTGGGCGATGGGCAGCAGCAAATCGCGCGAGCCGCCAATATGGCTGGGGTCGTTGATGAGCGGCAGTTGGGGGTAGCGCGTTTTCAGCTCAATCGGAATAGCCCAGGTGGGCGAATTGCGATAGCGCGAGGGCGCAAACGTGCTGAAACCCCGGTGGATAGCTGCCAAGTTGGTGATGCCCGCGCGCTCTAAGCGCTCCAGCGCGCCGGCCCACAGCGCGAGGTCGGGGTTCACGGGGTTTTTCACCATTACCGGCGTGCCAGTGCCGGCCAGCGCATCGGCCAGTTCCTGCACCGCAAACGGATTTACGGTGGTACGGGCCCCAATCCAGAGCACGTCGATGCCGTGCTTGAGGGCATCCTCCACGTGGCGGGGGGTAGCCACCTCAATGGCCATGGGCAGGCCAGTTTCGGCGCGGGCCGCTTGCAGCCAGGGCAGCGCAGCCGTGCCCATCCCCTCGAAGCCGCCGGGCTTGGTGCGCGGCTTCCAGATGCCAGCGCGGTACATGTCGGCCTGGCCGGCTGCCTTAAGGGCGCGGGCCACGGTGAGCACTTGCGCTTCGGACTCGGCCGAGCAGGGGCCGGCAATAAGCAGCGGCTGGCCTTTCGCCGCGAGCAGGCGCGTAAAGTAGGTGTCGGCGGTAGCGGTATTTTCCATTGATGTAGGAGAGCGCAGAAGCGTATTCTGGGCCCAGGCTGCCGCAACGGCGGCGGCAAGCACAGCGTAAAAGCGTAGGGTAACTGATTGACCCGAAGAGCACCTCCGGTTTATAACCCTAAAAGTAACTAGGCGCGGCCGAACGGGGTTTTACGGGCTCGCGTTACCTTCGTGGCCCGCCCTGCTACTGAGCCCCCTACCCCCCTTATTCTTTATGGCTACCACTTCCACCGCTCCCGCGCCGCTCGTGGCCCCTATCTCGTTCGAAGACACGCGCATTGCCTTCGAATCGAAGTCGGACACCGACCTGCGTAAGATGTACGCCCTGTTTGCGGCCATGAACAATGGCAGCTTGGTGAAAGCCGGCGGCGGACTGATGCAGTCGGCGCTAAAATTTAATTTTCCGGGTACCAAGTTTCTCATCAAGCACTCCATCTTCAAACAGTTTTGCGGTGGCGAAACTATCAAGGAGTGCGAGCCAGTAATTGCTGAACTAGGCCGTTACCACATCGGCACCATTCTCGACTACTCGGTGGAAGGCACCGGCAACGACCGCAGCTTCGACCGCACCCGCGACGAGATTTTGGCTACCATTGCGCTGGCTGCCACCACGCCCAACGTGCCATTTTCGGTGTTTAAGGTAACTGGCCTCATGCCTACCCCCCTGCTGGAGAAAGTGCAGGCCGGCGCGGCCCTCACCCCCGACGAGCAAACCACGTTTGAGCGCGGCCGCCAGCGGCTCGATGCGCTGTGCGCCAGCGCTCACCAGCACGGCGTGCGCTTGTTTGTAGACGCCGAAGAAAGCTGGTTTCAACAAACCATCGACGACTTAGCCGAGGACATGATGCGCCGCTACAACCAGGAGCGCGCCATTGTGTGGAATACCTATCAGCTCTACCGCCACGACCGCCTGGAGGCACTGCAAGCCGCCCACGACCGCGCCGCACAGGGCAGTTACTACTTAGGCGTGAAGCTGGTACGCGGCGCTTATATGGAGAAGGAAGCCCGCGTGGCGCAGCAGCGCGGCCACGCTACCCCCATCAACCCCACCAAGCAGGCCACCGACGACCTGTATAATGAGTCGCTGCGCTACTGCGTGCAGCACATCGACCGCATCAGCCTGTGCGCCGGCACGCACAACGAAGCCAGCTCGCTCCTACTCACGCAATTGATGCAGGAAGCTGGCCTGGCGCCCGGCGACGAGCGCGTATGGTTTGCCCAACTCTACGGCATGAGCGACAACCTGAGCTACAACCTTGCCCACGCTGGCTACCACACCGCCAAATACGTGCCCTACGGCCCCGTAGAGGCCGTAATGCCCTACCTGCTGCGCCGCGCCAACGAAAACACGGCCATCGCCGGCCAAAGCAGCCGCGAGTTCTTACTCATTCAGAAGGAGTTGCGCCGCCGCCAAGGCCGGGCGTAGCCATCGAAGCCCCTACCTCTCTAGAAAAAAACCGAGCCGGCGCAACGCCGGCCCGATTTTTGGTATCCTTCCTTTAACACTACGACCTGTTTTAGTCGGGCGAGCAGTTGGTTGCAATCCATTCCCACCCATTGATTCGTAAAGTTTAATTCCTGGCAGTCTTTTTCCGTGGCTTGCCCAGGGTTAACTACTCCCTTTCCTGCATGATTAACCGCCTCCGTCATTACCTCATCCGCTATGCCCGGCAGCAAGCAGGCACCGTTAGCTATCTCACGCTGGTGCAAGAATCTGAGCTGGGTTTAAACCTGGACATTTCGCACGAAAAGTCGCGCTTGAATGAAATGCTAGGTGAAATTTCGACCGAAGAACACGCGGCCGGCCGCCCCTTGCTGAGCTGCCTCGTGCGTGTGCAAGGCTCTAAGGGCCAAGGTGATAATTTCTACAAGCTTTGCGAGCGCCTCGGCTACGGCGAGTGGCGCAGCTTGAAGCAAGACGAGAATTTTTTGAAGAACCTGATTCGGGAATGCCGCGAATTTTGGCTTACCGAAGACAACTATGCGCAGTACGCTTTAAAAGAAGCGTAGGCCCTACCCCGCCTGTTTGCAGTGCCCCGGCTTCGGCCGGGGCTTTTTTTATGCTTTGGCGGTAGGCTTGGCGCGTCGCCTGGTTTTGGTGTTAGTTATGTTGGGAGCGAACGCAACCCGCATTCACCTAGTCCCGTTTAGCTATCCAGAAGGCAGGGCCAACTGGCCTGGTCTTATTCCCACTAACCCAACTCTGCGATGAACACCAACGATGCAAACAACCCGATGAACACCGGCACCGGCGCTGGCTCTAACTACGGCACCAGCAATACCGGCACTGGCCTCGGCAACAGCGGCATTACCAGCAACGAAAGCACTAGCTACAACGCTGGCACGGATTACAGCAGCGCTACTGGCGGCAGCACCTCCTCAGATGCAAATACGCTGGACTCTACTTCGACCCAACCCTTGTCTACGACTTCGCCCACTACCCCCACCAACGCCGGCGACTCGCGTCCCGGTGACGACTATAGCGCTACCGCCAAAGGTGCCGCACTAGCGGGTTCGGCCGGTGCCGCTGTAGGCCGCGGCATTGATGCCGTGCAGAATACGGCTGACCGCGCAGCCCATGCAGTAGGTGACTCCATTACGGGTGACCAAGACAGCTACGATTACCGCGAAGGCAGCACTACGAGCGGCATGTTCCGCGACCGCAGCAGCGCCGAGCGTGCCTACCAGGCACTGCACGAGCGTGGCTACCACAAAGATGACGTGAACGTATTGATGTCGGACGAAACCCGTAAAACCCATTTCGGCGACGAAACCGCACATACCGAGCTAGGTGATAAGGCTATGGAAGGCGCGGGCGTAGGCTCGGCCATCGGTGGTACGGCGGGTGCCATTATTGGCGCTATTGCAGCCATCGGCACGTCGGTAGCCCTACCCGGTTTGGGTCTCATCATTGCCGGTCCAATTGCCGCAGCCTTGGCTGGTGCCGGTGCTGGTGGCCTGACGGGTGGCTTGGTTGGTGCGCTGGTAGGCTCGGGCATTCCAGAAGAGCACGCCGCTGAATACGAAGAAGGCATTAAAAATGGCGGCATTGTAATGGGCGTAAAACCCCGCAACGCTGAAGATGCTAAGTACTTTGAAGAAGAATTCCGCAAAAGCGACGCGGATAAAGTTTACCGCTACTAGTTCGCTAGGATAATTTTAAAAACCTCTCCCTTCGGGAGGGGTTTTTTTTTGCCTGTTATTCAGTTACTAGCTGCCAGAAAGCTGTCAATTGGGGGGTAGGCTGCAACGGTAGCGTTGCGCCGGAGTCTATTGTTTTTATCGTTCTGGCCGGCTGGCTTTTCCCTACCCCACCCAACCTAGTGCGCTTATAGGCTGAAGTGAATGAATTAATAATGAATCACTTCGCACTGGCTACTAGTATCATTTTAATTGAACAGCTGCGACAACCATTCGCGGCTAGAAGTAGTTTAGGTGTAGAATTCGGGCGTTGGTAGTAGGGGTTTTATTGTTGAACGAGTGACTTGGGCGTGAGCCTGAGGGCAAAATATGTGGATAGTACGGTTAGCTCTAGCACGGCCTTATACCTTCGTGGTGATGGCGCTGCTCATCTTAATTGGCGGAGTGTTAACAATCCAACGCATGGCGGTGGATATTTTCCCCGACATTCCGATTCCGGTTGTGGGTATTGTGTGGACTTATTCAGGCATTTCGCCCGAAGAAATGAACCAGCGTATTGTGGTGCCAGTGGAGCGGGCCGTTACCACCACCGTTGCCAACGTAGAGCACCAAGAGAGCCAAAGCCTTAAAGGCATTGGCTTGATTAAGGTCTTTTTTCAGCCTGGCTCAGACCCCGATGCGGGCGTGGCGCAGCTCACGGCCATTACCCAGACGCTGCTGCGGGTGCTGCCCCCCGGTATTACGCCGCCCCTGATTATTCGCTACTCGGCTTCTAACGTGCCGATTGCACAAACTTCGCTTAGTTCGGAGACGTTGGGGGAGTCGGACTTGTTCGACGCTGCCAATGCCTTTATTCGGCCGGGCTTGGCAGTTGTGCAGGGCGCCTCGGTGTTGCTGCCTAATGGCGGCAAGCCGAAACAAATAATGGTGGACCTTGACCCCGAGAAGCTGGCGGGTAAAGGTCTCAGCGGCAACGATGTAGTGAATACCCTACTGGCCCAGAACGTTATTATTCCAGCTGGTTCGGCCAAAATTGGTACCCGCGAGTACGACGTGCGGCTAAACTCCAGCCCCGAGGCGGTTGCCACGCTTAACGACTTGCCCATCAAAACCACGCCCGACGGCACTACGGTGTACATCCGCGACGTGGCTTTTGTGCACGAAGGGGCGGCCGTGCAGCAAAACGTGGTGCGCCAAAACGGCCGCCGCACGGCCATTATCCCGATTCTGAAAAGTGGTTCGGCCTCGACACTAGCTATTATCGACAAGATTAAGCAAGTGCTGCCTAATATTCAGGCTAACGCTCCTCCAGCCTTGAATATCAAATTGTTGTTCGACCAGTCGTTCTTCGTGCGGGCCAGTATCAAGGGCGTTATTATTGAGGCCAGCATTGCGGCAGGGCTCACGGCGCTCATGATTTTGCTATTTCTGGGTTCGTGGCGTTCCACGCTTATTATCGCCGTTAGTATTCCGCTGTCGATTCTGGTTAGCATTATCGTCATGAATATCTTGGGGCAGACCTTGAATATTATGACGCTGGGTGGCCTATCGCTGGCCGTAGGTATTCTGGTGGATGACGCGACGGTGGAAATCGAGAACATCCACCGCAATATGGGCCAGAAGAAAGGGCTAAAACGCAGCATCCTCGACGGGGCGCAGCAGATTGCTACCCCTGCCCTGGTGGCGACGCTAGCTATTTGCATTGTGTTTGTGCCGGTGTTTTTCTTGGGGGGAGTAGCATCGGCTATTTTTGCCCCGCTGGCCACAGCCGTTATTTTTGCTATGCTGGCTTCGTACATCCTGAGCCGGACGCTGGTGCCTACCCTGGTCATGTACTTGCTGCGCAAGGAGTTGCCTATTTACCACGCCCAAGAAGAGGAAGAAGTGCCAAGCGCTCACTTCCGCAACGGTCGCGAGGTAAGCCAAACTGAGCGTGACTTGGCCCGCATTCAGCGCGAGCAGTTCGAGCACGCGCACCCCAGCGGCACGCCCGAGGAAGAAGCCGAGCCCGCCATCACCGATGCCGAGCGCAAAGCCAGCAAAGGCATTACTCAGAGCTGGGTATGGCGCATTCACACGGGATTTGAGCACCAGTTCGAGAAGTTTCGGGCCAAGTACACGGGTGCGCTCGATTGGGCTTTAGACAACCGCAAAAAAGTAGTGACGGCCTTTGCCGTGCTCTTCATCGGTTCGCTGGGGCTGTATCCGTTCATTGGGCAAAACTTCTTCCCGACCGTGGATGCTGGCCAGTTGCGCCTGCACATCCGGGTACCTACCGGCACGCGGGTAGAGGAGACCGAACGCCGCTTCCGGCAGGTAGAGGAAGTTATCAAGCAAGTAATTCCGAAGGAGGAACTTGATTTGGTGCTTGATAATATTGGTTTGCCGGCTATTCCTATCAACCTCTTGCTCAGCGATAACCCGACTATTGGGGCCGGCGACGGCGAGATTTTGGTGAGCATGCACGAAGAGCACGGTCCCACGGGCGAGTACATCGAGGAGATTCGCCGGCGGATTCATAAGC
Source organism: Hymenobacter ginkgonis (assembly GCF_009755225.1). Taxonomy (GTDB): domain Bacteria; phylum Bacteroidota; class Bacteroidia; order Cytophagales; family Hymenobacteraceae; genus Hymenobacter; species Hymenobacter ginkgonis. The sequence goes on along the minus strand of NZ_WQKZ01000001.1, from coordinate 721,064 downwards.
AGTATCCCGACCTGATTATCTTCTTCCAGCCGGCCGACATTGTGAACCAGACCCTGAACTTCGGCCTGCCCGCGCCGATTGACATCCAGGTAACGGGCCGCGACAAGGCAGCTAACCAGCGCATTGCCGGGGAGCTTAAAAAGAAAATAACGCCTATCTCGGGGGTAGTAGATGCCTTTATCTACCAGGCGTTTGACCAGCCGCAGATTCGGCTCGATATCGACCGGGTACGTGCCCAGCAGGCCGGCCTAACTCAGCGCGACATCGCCAACAACGTGCTAGTTAACTTGTCATCGAGCACCCAAACAAGCCCAAACCAGTGGCTGAACCCCCAAAACGGCGTAAACTATACGGTAGCCGTGCAAACGCCTCCCAACCAACTGGCCAACCTCGATGAGGTAGGCAACATCACGGTGACGGGCGCTGCGCAGCCCAACCCGCAGCTACTCACCAGCTTTGCCCAGCTGCGCCGCACCGAAACAACCGCCGTAGCGTCGGATTACAACATCCAGCGTACCGTGGACCTGTACGCCAGCGTGAGCCAGCGCGACCTAGGCGGCGTCAGCAATGACATTCGCAAGGTGATTGCGGAGGCGCAGAAGCAAGCGCCTAAGGGCACGACCATTATTCTGCGCGGCCAGTCGGAATCGATGCGCACGTCCTTCATTGGCCTAGGCCTGGGGGTAGCGGGCGCCATCTTGCTGGTTTACTTGCTGATGGCCGTAAACTTCCAGAGCTGGCTCGACCCGCTCATCATCATCACGGCATTGCCGGGCGCGTTGGCGGGCATCCTATGGATGCTCTTCATCACCCAAACTACGCTGAGCGTGCCCGCGCTGATGGGCGCCATTATGTGCATTGGGGTAGCAACGGCCAACTCCATTCTGCTCGTGACTTTTGCCAACGAGCGCCGCGAGGAAGAACCCGACCTCGACCCGCGCGATGCGGCGCTCGACGCTGGCTTCACCCGCCTGCGGCCAGTACTGATGACGGCCCTAGCCATGATTATTGGCCTGCTCCCTATGTCGCTGGGCATGGGCGAGGGTGGCGAGCAGAATGCCCCGCTCGGCCGCGCCGTAATTGGTGGCCTCATGCTAGCTACGGTTACTACCCTGTTCTTCGTGCCGATTATGTTCTCTTATCTGAAAAAGAAAGAGGAGCAGCCGGCTGAAGCCGAAACCGAAAAGCAGGCGCAAGTCGCTTAGCAGGGGTAGGGGCCGCGCCTGCTAGTAGTGGGGCGGCCCCTACCCCCTGCTTATTTCCGAAACCCTTTCTGTCGCTTTCCCGAATTCCCGCTACTTGTTCACTGGCGGGCGGAAGTGGCTTTTTCGCAGCCGCCGCTGCACCTTACTCTACTATATTAATGTCAACCGAAGAAAGAAACAGCGGCAGCGGCCGCTTTTGGCTGGTTATCCTGATTCTGCTCGTGGTATTTGGCGCGCTGTTTTTGCTCGGCCTGCTCCCTCGCCTTAAGAAAGACCGAACCCGCGACGAAGCTGCAACGACCCAGAACAACGCCAAACCCGTAGTGACAGTGCAGCCAGCCAAGGCTTCGCCGAACATGACCAGCGTTACGCTGCCCGCCGATTTGCGGTCGAACCACGAAACCTTCTTGTTTGCTCGCGTCAACGGCTTTGTGCAAAGCTGGACCAGCGACATTGGCCAGCACGTGCGCCGCGGCCAAGTGCTGGCTACCATCACTACCCCCGAGATTGACCAGCAGATAGCCCAAGCCCAGGCCAACCTAGAGCTGGCCCGCACTTCGTTTGGCCGCTTGCAGAGCGTGAGCCTGCCGGGCGCCATCTCAAAGCAAGAGCTGGATGCGGGCCGGGCCCAGTATTCGGCCCAGCAGGCCGCCGTGCGGCAGCTGCAAGCCCAACGCTCATTCCGCCAGGTAATTGCGCCTTTTGATGGCACCGTAACCCAGCGTAATGTGGAGGTAGGCACCCTCGTAACGGGCGGCAACGCCACGGGCACGCAACTGTTTAAGGTAGAGCAAACCGATACGCTGCGCGCCTTCGTGGACGTGCCGCAGAACTTTGTGCCGAGCATTCGGCGGGGCCTCAAGGCCCAGGTACTAGTGCCGGAGTTTCCGACTAAGCCGTTCCAAGGAATTGTAGCCCGCGATGCCGAAGCCCTCGACCCCCAAACCCGCACCCTGCGCACCGAAGTACGCCTGCCCAACCGCAGCCGGCAGCTACGGCCCGGTACCTACGGGCAGGTGCGCTTCGACTTGCCCCAAACGGCCCCTTCTGTGCTGATTTCGGCCAACGCGCTGGTGCCTAGCGGTGTAGAGCAGAAAGTAGTGCTGGTGCAGGATGGCAAGATTCACTTTCAGCCCATCGTAGTAGGCCGCGACTTTGGCTCGAACCTCGAAGTAACGCAAGGCTTAAAAGGCGGCGAGATGCTGGTTATTAACCCCGGCGAAAACCTAACCGAAGGCTTAGCCGTGAACAGCAAACAAGCCGAAGCGCCCCAAAAACCAGCCGGTCCTCCCCCCGCCGCGCCCCGCCCCAACGACCCCGACGCGCCCCGCGTGTCGTCGCCGCTGGCAAAGTAGTTTTTAGAAGGCCGGCCTCCGGGGTGATGCGGCCCTACCCCTCTCGCCAACTGCGGGGGGTAGGGCCGCATCACCCCGGAGACCCAGCCTTACTTCTATCCTGATTTGCTTTCTAGATGCGTTCTTCTTCTGTTTCAATAGGTTTGCTGGCGCTGGGCCTGGGTGGCTGCGCTGCCACGCACTACCAGTACAACCCGCCTGCCGTGCCCGTACCCACGGCGTTTAAAAACACCGGCGCCGTGGACTCGCTCGGCCGGGGCCGCGCCGAAGTGCCGGTGCCACTTGCCCCCGCCGACACGGCGCGCCAGTTGCGCCAAGTGCCTACCCTGCCAGTTTGGTGGACGGTTTTTAACGATACCACCTTCACGCGACTCGAAAACCAGGCGTCGGCCCTCAACTTTACGACGCGCGCCGCGCTGGCCCGCCTCGACCAGGCGCGCGCGCAGTTGCGCATTGCGGAGGCCCAGCGGTCGCCGGTAATAGCGCTGGCGCCGTCGGCGTTTCACTCCCAGTTGTCGGGGTTGCGGCCAGTGCAGTCGTCGCTTATTCCGGCCACAGCAATACCCCAAACGCAGTTTTACGTGCCGCTAAACGTCAACTACGAAGTTGACCTGTGGGGCCGGTTGCGGCGCGGGGCCCAGGCCGCCCAGGCCACCGAGCAGGCCAGCGAGGCCGACGAGCAAGCCGTGCGCCTGTCCGTATCGGGCGACGTCGGCAATACGTATTTCAGTTTGCGCGGTCTCGACGCCGAGCTACTCGTGCTCGACAGTGCCCGGCAGGCTCGCCGCTACAACGTGCAACTGACCAACTCGCGCTTCCAGGCGGGGGTTGACAATGAAATTGGCGTGCGCCGGGCCGAAACTGAGCTGGCCAACGTCGAGGCCAGCGCCATTGAGTTGCGCCGCCAACGCGCCGGGCTTGTGGCTTCGCTGGCCACGCTGACGGGGCGGCCAGCCAGCAGCTTTGCGCTGCGCTCGCTGGCGCCTGACTCGGTGAGCTACCAAAGCGCGCTGCCGCTGAGCCGCAACCAGGCGGCCCCGGTGAGCGCCGCCGTGGCCCAGTTGCTGCCGCCGCTGCCTAGCATTCCAGCCACGCTGCCCGCCAGCCTGCTCACGCGCCGGCCCGACCTGCGTCGCCAGGAGCGCTTACTGGCCGCCGCCGACCTGCGCGCCAAGCAGGCCCGCCTCAACCGCTTGCCTACCCTGCTGCTCAACGGCTACATCGGCCCGCAGACTACCAGCATCGGCGATTTGCCCAAGGTGGGCGATGGCCTAACCTATTACGTGGGCGGTGGCTTCAATATTCCGCTCTTCGACGGGGGCCGCCTGCGCGGGGCCGAGCAACTGGCCCGTGCCCAAGGCCGCGAGTCGGAGTCGGTGTACCAAAGCACGGCCCTCACGGCCTACGAAGAAGTAGAAACCGCCCTGGCCGACGTGCGCGCCAGCGAAGCCCAGCTTGCCGCCCAGCAGCGTGCCCTCACCGCCGCCCGGCTGGCCGGCCGCCTCACGCTGGAGCGCTACCGCCGTGGCCTCATCGACTATTTTGCTGTGGTCGATGCCGACCGCCAAACCCTCGACGCCGCTCGCTTGGTGGTGCAAACCCAAACGACCCAGCTCCGCGCCGCGGTGCAGCTGGTGCGCGCGCTGGGCGGCGGCTGGCAGTAAAAGGTGGGGGTAGGCCAGTTGGCCACAACCATTTGCGAGGTACTGAGTTAAGTTTGAAGCTCCACTCCTACCCCCTTCCCCATGTCTGTCTCTACCCGCAATACCGTTGCCTGGATACTGCAAGCCTTGCTGGCCTTTGCCTTCACCGCTTCGGGCATTAGCAAGTTTCTGCACCTCGATGAAGCGGTGAAAGGTTTTATCAGCATGGGCTTTCCCGGCTGGATGCTTTACCTCATTGCGAGTGCGGAGGTACTCGGCGGAATTGGCTTGCTCTTGCTGCGTTTTGTGCGCCCAGCTGCCTTGGGGCTGATTATCATTATGATAGGTGCCGTATACCTGCACGCCACCAAGATTCCGGGCGGCCTGGCCAAGGGGGTACCGGCCCTGGTACTACTCGTGCTACTGGTAGTGGTGCTGGTGCTGCGGCGCCCGACGACACTGGCAGCATAAGCTTTATTTAAATAAACCCAAAGAACGTCATGCTGAGCCGGCCGAAGCATCTCGCTCGCCTCGTTGAATGATGCGAGCGAGATGCTTCGGCCGGCTCAGCATGACGTTCTCCTGTATTCTATGCAACTGCTTTATTCTTACCTGCGCCGTTACTGGGGCTTGCTGGTGCTGGCCCTTGTGCTGGCGGCTGTCAACCAGATATTCTCGCTGCTCGACCCCTACTTCTTCCGCAAGCTGGTTGATAATTTTACGGCCAAGTACCCCGACGTTCACGGGATGCGGCTGGTATCGTTTTGGCCCTTTTTCTGGGAGGCTATCCCACTGTTATCCATCATGTTGGGGGTAGCGATGGTGTCGCGCATCGCCAAGAACTTTCAGGATTACTACGTCAACGTCATCACCCAGCGGCTGGGCGCGCAGATGTACTCCGACGGCCTGCGCCACTCGCTCGACCTGCCCTACCAGGTGTTTGAGGACCAGCGCTCGGGCGAGACGCTGGGCAAGCTCCAAAAGGTGCGCATCGACGTCGAAAAGCTTATCCAGAGCTTTGTCAACGTGTTGTTTACGGCTGTGGTCGGCATCATTTTCGTCATGTGGTACGCCATTAGCGTGTACTGGCCCATTGCGTTCGGCTACTTCCTCACCATTCCGCTGCTCGGCATCCTCAGCTTCGCGCTAAGCAAGCGCATCAAGGTCATTCAGCGCACCATTGTGGCCGAAACCACCTCGCTGGCCGGCTCTACCACCGAAAGCCTGCGCAACATTGAGCTGATAAAAAGCCTCGGCCTGGCCCAGCAGGAAACCGAGCGCCTGAACGGCATCACCGGCAAAATCCTCAAGCTGGAGCTGCGCAAGGTGCGCTACCTGCGCTCGCTCTCGTTTGTGCAGGGCACATTTGTGAACTTGCTGCGCAACATTATCATTTTGCTGCTCTTGTATTTACGGGTGCAGAACCACATCAGCCTGGGCGAATTTTTTTCATTCTTCATTTACTCGTTCTCCATCTTTGGGCCGCTGCAAGAGTTGGGCGCCATCATCGGCACCTTCCGCGAAACGGAGGCTTCGCTGGGTAATTTCCAGAAGATACTCGACACGCCGCGCGATGTGAAGCCTACCCACCCCAAAGCAGTGGCACGCATCGAAACGCTAGCCTTTGAGAACGTCACTTTCAAGCACTTGACTGCGCCAGCGCCGGCGCTGGCTGGCATCTCGTTTGGGGCCAAACTGGGCGAAACCATCGCCTTTGTGGGGCCCAGCGGCTCGGGCAAAACCACGCTCGTGAAGCTGCTGGTGGGCCTCTACCCCCCGCTTTCGGGCGAGATTCTTTACAACGGCATTTCGAGCGCCGAGGTAGACCTCGACCAGCTGCGCGAGCAAATTGGCTTCGTAACGCAGGATACACAGCTTTTTGCAGGCACCATCCGCGAAAACCTGCGCTTTGTGGCACCCCAGGCCACCGACGAAGAGTGCCTGCGCGCCCTGCACCAAGCCGCCGCCGACACGCTGCTGGCCCGCGCCCCCAAAGGCCTCGACACTGTGCTCGGCGAGGGCGGTGTGAAGGTGAGCGGCGGCGAAAAGCAGCGCCTCAGCATTGCCCGCGCGCTGCTGCGCCACCCTACCCTCCTCGTTTTCGACGAGGCCACCTCGGCCTTGGACTCGCTCACGGAAGAGGAAATTGGCCGCACGGTGCGCGAGCTGTCGGGCTCGCGCCAGCACATCACCGTGCTCATTGCCCACCGCCTGAGCACAATTTTACACGCCGACCGCATTTTTGTATTGGAACGCGGCCAGGTGGCTGAGGCAGGTGGCCATGCCCAATTGCTAGCTCAAAAAGGCCTGTACTACGCCATGTGGCGCCAGCAAATTGGCGAGCGCAAGGAGGCAGTAGCTGCGTAGACAACCCGCACTAGGATAAGGCTCTACCAAGAGCAGGAAAGCCGTTCGCTTGCACTATTGGGCCTACTCCTGATGGCGCAAGCGGGCGGCCTCCTTGTTTTTGGCAATACCTTCTCGCGTGTTTCAACTCGATTATGAGCTTTCCTGTCCGCCCTGCCCGCGCAACCTTTCGCCCTACCCTGCCGAAAGAGAGGCCATGCATTTTACCGTTATCACCCCTACCCACCAGCGGCGCGACCTGCTGCCCGAAACCGTGGCCAGCGTGCGCGCCAGCATCAGCGCGCCACTAGATTTTTCGCTTGAGCATCTGCTCTATGACAACGGGTCGAGCGACGGCACTACCGCCTTCTTGCAGCAAGCGGCTACCCAGCCCTACCCCCCACTTCGCCACTGGCACGACCCCGCCAATCGCCGGCCCGGCTTTGCCCGCAACGAGCTTAGCAAGGAAGCCCCGGCCGACGCCTGGATTGTGCCGCTCGACGACGACGACCTGCTGTTGCAGCGCACCCTCTACCACTACGCCGCCCAAATTCAAGCCAACCCCGACCGGCCCTGGCTGGTAGCCGATTTCCTGCGCGTGGACGAGCACGGCCGCTACCTACCCAGCGAAGATTACTACGCCTGGCAATTCGATTCGCCCACGGCTATGCTGCAAGCTATTTTCCGGGCCGAGCACTTTATTCAGGGCAACGTGTGCTACACCAAAAAGCTACTCGACGACGTGGGCGGCTACGATGCCGAACTGCCCATGGCCGAAGACCTGGACCTCTACGTGCGCTTTTTGCTGGCTGGGCACCTGCCGGTGGTGTGCCCCCATATCAGCCACCTCCACCGCTTCCACGCTAGCAATACCAGCCAGGGCGTCGATGCAGCCAAGCACAATGCTGATTTACAGGTCATTTATGACAAATATGCTGCCCAGTTGCGGGCGCTTGGCATTGCCGAGCCTAGCAAGTAGCTTGTAGATAAGTAATCAGTTACTTTATCTCTTCTCTATCGAAACACTTCTGGGTATACCCCGGGAGTGTTTTTTTGCGTAAGGACTACATTATTTCTTCACCTATGCGTCTACTTTTCCTCACTTGGCTAACTGTGTGCGGGCTGGTTTGCCAGCCTGTTTCTGCCCAAACCAGCCCGCCGGCCCACACTGTTTTTTTGCTGGGCAATACGGCGCAGGGCGAGCTGCCTATCGCTCGCCTCAACCTGCTGCGCCAGGTGTTGGAGCAACAGCAAACGCCCTTTACGGTGGTGCATCTGGGGGATATCGTGGGCAATGAGGGCTTAGCTACTAAAAAAGATACTGCCCTTTCGCAGTCCGAAAAAAGCCGGGCCGATGCTTTTATTGGCCTCGTGAAAGGGCTGCCGCTGGGCAAAATCTACTTCGTGCCCGGCGATAAAGACTGGGCTAATTCGGGCCGCGAGGGCCTGAAGGCCGTGCGCCGCCTCGAGAAATACATTGAAAAGCAGTTACCCGGTCAAAATGCCTTCGTACCCACCAACGGCTGCCCCGGCCCCGAGGTGGTAGACGTGGCTCCGCTGGTGCGCTTGGTGGCTCTCAACACGCCGTGGTTTACCCATCCCTACGACCGGCCAGAAGCCCCCGACATCGATTGCAAAACGCTGACTAAGGAGGAGTTTCGCGAGCAGCTACAGGATATTATCGACGATACCAAGGGCAAAAACCTGCTGCTGGTGGGCCACCACCCGGTCGTGACCAACGGCGTGTACGGCGGCCACGAGCCACTCAGCCGCCACTTCCTGCCCCCCGTGCTGGGCACGGTGTACGCGGCCTATCGCCAAAACGTGGGCTCGCCCCGCGACCTGGCCAACCCGCGCTACCAGGAACTGCGCAAAGAGCTACTCAGCAACGCCTTGCGCACGAACCCGGGGGTAGTGTACGCGGCCTCGCACGACTATTCTTTGCAGCTGACGCCCTTTCAGGGCAACTACCACGTGGTGGCCGGCAGCTTCGTGTCGAGCCAGCACGTGGGGGTAGGCGGGCAGTCGCTGTTCAATGAAAAGGAGGCAGGCTTCGCCGCCCTCGACTACTACGCCGATGGCACGGTGAAGAGCCGCTTCTATACCTTCGCTGGCACTGGCCAGCCCGCCCAAGTAGCCTACACCGGCACGCTCTTTCGCTCGCCCTGCGCCACCGATACGGCCGCGCGGGTGCCGGTTAATTCCTTTATCACCGAGTGCCCTGGTGTGGCCAAAACGCCAGCCGAGCAGCAGCCCAATGCGCCTTGGCAGCCTACGACTACCGTGGTGCCGGGGCCCGAATACACGGCGGGCCGCTCGAAGCGCTTTTTTCTGGGCTCGCTTTACCGCACTGCTTGGCTGCAGCCAGTGGCAGTCAAGACGCTGGATTTGAACACCGAAAAAGGCGGTTTGCGGCCCTTTGGCCGGGGCGGCGGGCGCCAGACAACCTCGCTTAAGCTCATCGCGGCCGACAGCACGGAATACGTTTTCCGCTCCGTGGATAAGGATGTCACGACCATCCTACCCCCCGAGCTGCGCACGTCGTTTGTGGCGCCCATTCTGAAGGATATTACGGCCACGGCAAACCCGTATTCAGCGCTGCCCATCAGCGCGCTGCTCGACCACACCGACATCTTGCACGCCCGGCCGCGCTTGTTTCGCCTACCCGACAACAACCAGCTCGGCCCCTACCGCCAGGAATATGCCGGCCTGCTCGGCACCCTGGAAGACCGGCCCGAGGACCCCAAGCCTAACCTACCGGGCTTCGGCAAATCGGACGAGGTGACGCGCAGCTACGGTTTTTTTCGCAAGCTGTACAAAGACCATAACAACCGCATTGACGCCCCGGCCCTGGCCCGTGCTCGCGCTTTCGACATGCTGGTGGCCGACTTTGGCAAGCACGAGGATAACTGGAAATGGGCCGGCTACAAAGAAGGCAAGGGCTTGGTTTACCGCCCTATTCCGCGCGACCGCGACCAGGCCTTTACGCTTTGGAATGGCCTGCTGACCTACCTCGCCAACCGCGAGTGGGCGGTGCCTAGCATTGAGGATTTTCAGGATGAATTTGGGGACATGAAGAGCCTAAACTGGCCGGCCCGCCACCTCGACCGCTTCCTGCTGCAAAGCCTCACGCGCGCCGACTGGCAGGCCACGGCTAAGTACTTGCAGACCCAGCTTACCCCCGCCGTAATTGACGAGGCCACGGCCACGCTGCCCGCCGAAATCCAGCCGCTGTCGGGCCAGGAAATCAACCGCAAGCTTAAAGCCCGCGTGCAAGAATTGCCCCAGGCCCTCGACCGCTACTACCGGCTGCTAGCCCGGCGCGTGGATGTAGTGGGGTCCAACGAAGCCGAGATTTTCCGGGTCGAGCGCCTGGCGGGGGGTAGGGTACGCGTGCAGGAATTTGACCGCAAGGGCGATACCGAAGAAGTTAACGGCCCCGCCTTGTTCGACCGCACCTTCGAGCCGAAAGAAACGGAGGAAATTGCCCTCTACGGCCTCGATGGCAAGGATATTTTTCAGATAACCGGCCAGGGTAGCAAGCACAGTATACTCGTGCACGTGGTGGGCGGCGCGGGCAAGGACCGGATTGCCGACGACTCGCGCGCTTCCGGCCTGCGCGCCCTCACCAAGGTGTACGATACGCCCGGCACCGACCTGGCTGCCGGCCCCGAAACTGACGACCGCCGCTCGGCCCGCCGCGACGTGAATTTGTATGACCGCGAGGCGTTTGAGTTTAACAGCTACGCGCCGCGGGCCGGCCTGTTTTATAACCGCAACGACGGCTTCGGCCTCAGCTTGGGGGTAGGGTTTGTGCGCCAGGGCTTCCGCAAGCCCGACTACAAAAACCGCTACGATTTCAACTTGCAAACCTCGACTGGCGGGCAGTTTCAGCTCACGGGCAGCACGCGCCACCGCTACGCCATTGGCAAGGTTGATATAGGGGCGGAGGTGAGCTACGGCAATTATTTTCCGTTCTACAACTACTTTGGCATCGGCAACAGCACCCAGATTAGCCAAGATTTATACGACGCTAAATACTACCGCGCCCGCTACAAAGGCTTCACGGTGAGCGCATTTGGCGAGCGTATTTTTTGGCAGCGCAGCGTATTCCGCTTCGGCTCCAGCTACGAGTACTACAACACCGACTACGCCCTGAGCAGCGAGCTGGGCCGGGAGCTGTACGCCGCTGATTCTACTCGCTTTAACCGGCCCAACGCCGACAACCAGCGCCTCATTGGCCTGAACGCGCTGCTCGACATCGACCTGCGCAACCGCAAAGTCTTTGCCCAGCGCGGCGTGCGCTTGGTGGTGCGCCACGATTCGTACCAGCAACTGACCGGCGATAAGCGCCGCTTTGGCCTCACCCAAGCCTCAGCCGAGTACTTGGGCACGGCCCGGTTGGGCATCCCCATCACGCTGGCCCTGAAAGGGGGCGGGGCCAAGAACTACGGCCCCGATTCGGCCATTCCGTTCTACAAGCTCACTAGCCTGGGCTTGGCCGAAAACCTGCGCGGCTACTACCGCAACCGCTTCACCGGCGATGCCAGCCTGTACTACAACTCCGAGTTGCGCTTGGCCTTGGGCCAGAGCAAAAACCACTTTTTGCCCTTCTACTACGGCGTGTTTGGCTTCTTCGACCAGGGCCGGGTGTACTACCAGGACGCCTCGCCGGGCGGCTGGCACACGGGCTACGGCGGCGGCTTCTACTTGGCGCCGGTAGTGGAAACGCTGGCCTTTTCGGTGTCGTACCAGGTGTCGGAGGAGAACAGCTTGGTGCAGTTCGGCCTGGGTTTTCGCATCGACAAATAGCCCTACCCCCCGGCCTTCGGCCAGGCGCAGCCGCCGCTCGCCGACGCACTAGCCGCCCTGGCCGATAGTTTGCGGCGCCCCGTCGGCCGCCGTTGAACCTTTGCCTGGTTCGGCAGTCTATCGGGCGCTAGCGCCGGCCCCAGCTTTTTGGTGAAGTTGGCGCCGGCGCCGGCCGGCGCATTCACTTGGCAAATTCTCTATTTTCCTGGTTGCAGCGCTTGCGCTGGGGCGGCGCGCTGCTAAGCCTGCTCGCCCACGCGGGCTGGGCCCAAGCCCCTACCCCCTTGCTTGGGCAGCCGGCTAGCGCGCTGCCCCCGCTCGATGTGGCCGATGTGGCGCACCACTTCTATGGCCGCCTACCCCCGCACGACTCGCTGGGGCTGCGGCCCGGCCACCACGTGCTGCTGCTGGTGCCGGTGGTGGGCTACTCGCAGCAAACCGGCGGCGTGGCCGAGGTGGCGCTCAACCTGGCTTTTCGACGGCCCGCGGCCAACGTATCTACGGTGGTGGGCGCGGCCGAATACACCCTGCACCAACAGCTGATTTTTACGCTTACGTCGTCGGTGTGGGCGCCCAGCAACACGTGGAATTTTGTGGGCGACTGGCGCCTCATGCGCTATCCACAAAGCACCTATGGGCTGGGCATGTACACTTCTACCACCGGCGGCGTGGTGTCGATGGATTATAAATACCTACGGCTTTACCAAACGGCCTTTCACCGCATTGCCCCCGATTGGTACGCGGGGCTGGGCTATCAGCTTGACGACCACTGGGATATTGTGAGCCGCAACAGTCGGCGCGAGGTAGCCACTATTTCGCGCTACAGCTACGGCGTGGCGGGCGAGTCGCGTTCGTCGGGGCCGGTTTTTAGCCTGCTGCACGATAGCCGCGGCAATGCCATCAATCCGCAGGGCGGCTACCTGCTCAATGCCCAGTACCGGCCCAATCTCCAAGCGCTGGGCAGCGACACCAACTACCAATCGCTGCTGCTCGAAGGCCGCCTCTATCTGCATCCTTCGCCTAGCTCACCCAATATCTTGGCGCTGTGGTCGTATAATGCGCTTACCCTGCGGGGCAATCCGCCCTTTCTCGACTTGCCCGCCACGGGCTGGGACATGTACGGCAACACCGGGCGCGGCTTTATTCAGGGGCGCTTTCGAGGCAAAAATTTCGTGTATGGCGAGGCCGAATACCGCTTTGGCCTCACCCGCAACCGCTTACTAGGCGGCGTAGTCTTCACCAATGCCCAGAGCGTGACGGAGCTAAACGTAGTGCGTGGCCGGGTCGAGGATGGCCAGTTCGAAAAAGTAGTGCCCGCCCTCGGCGGCGGCCTCCGCCTGAGCCTCAACAAAGCCTCGCGCACCAACCTGGCCATCGACTACGGGTTTGGGCTTGACGGCTCGCATGGGCTGTCGCTGAACCTGGGGGAGTTGTTTTAAAGCTCCCGTTTGCCTCTATTTATAGCCGCTTTCCTCCACCGCAACGGCGGCCTTTACCGGCCTGTCGGCTCGCGGCGCCCAACTGCTCACGCGCTTGTGGCCCGCGCGCTGTGCATCGCCGGGCGCCGAGCCAAAGCCAAAATCGTGATGGCCACGCTGGTCCTCAACCTAATTATTGGTAAAAACTAGGCGCGCTACCCTTCGCCCCTACCCTACCTTTGCCCGATGGAGTATCAGCTGACTAAGCTCGCCGCCATCGACATTGGCTCTAACGCCGTGCGCTGCCAGATTTCGGCGGTGCTTTTTTTCAATGGGCGCTACCGCCTCAAGCGCGTCGAGTATGTGCGCTACCCCCTGCGCTTGGGCGAAGACGTATTTGCCTCCGGCGAAATTCCGCCGCACAAGGCCGATAAGTTCGTCAAGTTTCTGCACTCGCTTAAGCTGCTGATGGAGGTGCACGAGGTGTCGCACCACCTCATTTGCGCCACCTCGGCCATGCGCACGGCCAGCAACGGCGCGGCCGTGGCCGCGCGCGTGCAGCAAGAGCTGGGCCTCGACATTCGCGTGATTGATGGCCAGGCCGAGGCCGAATACATCAACCGCGTTATCGAGCACCTGCTGGAAGACAACCGCCACTACCTGCACATCGACGTGGGCGGGGGTAGCACCGAGTTTAATATCTACCACGACCGCCGCAAGGTGGCGGCGCAGTCGTTCGAAATCGGCTCCATCCGCCGGATGCAGCAGGAAGAAAGCGGCCGCACCGTGGAGGAAATGAACGGCCTCTGGCAGCGCATGGAAGTCTGGGTGCGCGAAAACGCCCGCCGCTACCACGTTACGCGCGCCATTGGCACGGGCGGCAACATCAACAAGATTTACAGCATGTCGCCGGCCGCGCCAACGAAACCCGTGACCAAGCGCAGCGTGCAAGCCATTCTGGACCGCTTGGGCACTATGAACATGAACGAGCGCGTAAACGTGGCCATGCTCAACCCCGACCGGGCCGACGTTATCGTGCCCGCCGGCCACATCTACCTAGCGGCCATGGATTGGGCCGGCGTCAGCAGTATGATAGTGCCCGACATCGGCCTGAAAGATGGCATGCTCCAGGCGCTGTTCGAGCAGTATTTCGACGAAATAAGCCCCAGCGTGCACCCCAGCATTCTGCCGGTAGCCGACGTGGAGAACGGGCCACTGGTGTAGCTAGGCTAGAAGCTGTACTTAAAAAGCCCGTCCTGCTGAGCTTGTCGAAGCATCTCTGCCGCAGTCGTTAGGATTGCTAACCAGTAGAGATGCTTCGACAAGCTCAGCAGGACGGGCTTTTTTATGTATCCAATCTACTACGCCGTTTCGTCCACTACAATATTGGCGATATCAGCTTCATTATCAACTTCATCCTGCATGAGGGCTTCGCCCTGGCCGAAGCTATCGGCCCCGTCTTCGACAAGGGGGGGTAGGGCAGTTGCGGCGGCTTCGGCCGCGGCTAGCTCGGCGGCCAGGCGCACGCGCTGGGCGGCTTGCTCGCGCAGCAGGGCCAGCAGGCCATCGGGCGTGGCCTGGGCCATCTGGGCTTCGTCGGGGCGGCGGTAGAAATCGCGGTGAATATTGACCACCGGCTCGCCCGCAGCGGGCTGCTGCCGAATGTAGGCGCCATCCTCGCGCATGATGTAGCTATTCTGGTTATCGAGCAGGTTGAGTTGCAAGATGTTGATAGCCTCGCGGCGCAGCTGCGGGTTCACAATTAAGAAGATAGCCTCGATGCGACGGTCGAAGGAGCGCACCATCGCATCGGCCGAGCCGGCGTAGAGGCGCGCCTCGCCGCCGTGGTGGAAATACAGCAAGCGGGCGTGTTCCAGGTACTCGCCCACAATGCTTTTCACCTCGATGTTCTCGCTCAGCCCTACCCGGCCCGGCCGCAGGCAGCAAATGCCGCGCACGATAAACCGGATGGGTACGCCGGCCTTACTAGCCTTGTAAAATTCGTCAATCAGCTCCCGGTCTTCAAGCGAATTCATCTTGATGACGATGCCGCTCGGCAGGCCTTTTTTGGCGTTTTTAGCCTCCTCCCGTATCAGGTGAATAAGCTGTTGGCGCATGTCGCGCGGGGCCGTGATGAGGTATTCGTAGTCGTCGGGCTGCGAGTGACCGGTGATAACGTTGAAGAATTCTGACACGTCGTGGCCGTACGTGTCGTTGGTCGTAAGCAGGCTGAGGTCGGTGTAAAGGCGCGAGGTTTGCTCGTTGTAATTGCCCGAGCCGATGTGGACGTAGCGCGTCACTTTTTCGCCTTCCTTGCGGATAATCATCAGCATCTTGGTGTGGGTCTTGTACTTCCCTACCCCATAGATGACGAAGCAGCCGGCCTTTTCGAGCCGCGCCCCTTCCCGAATGTTGCGCTCCTCATCGAAGCGCGCTTTCACTTCAAACAGCACCGAAACGTGCTTGCCGTTTTCGGCGGCTTTGAGCAGGGCGGCGGTCACGCGCGAGTCTTCGGCCAGGCGATAAATCGTTTGCTTGATGCCCAGCACCTGCGGGTCTTCGGCGGCGCGTTCGAGCAGCCGCACTACCGGCTCAATTGAATTATAGGGGTGGTGCAGCAGCACATCGTGGTGCTTGAGGTACTCAAACATGTTGTCCTCGGCGCCTTCGGGCAAGCTCAGCGGCAGCACCGGCGCGGGCAGCTTGGCGCCCTTGCCCCGGAAGGAAGGATAACGCAAAATCTGATTCAACCCCTTCATATCCAGCAAGACCGGAATAACGAAGATGTTACCGTTGTCGATGTTCCAGCGCTCGCGCAGGATGCTCATCATGTAAGCCGAGGCGTCGGGCTCGACCTCCACGCGCACTACCCTACCCCGCTTCCGCGTCTTGAGGCCCGTTTGAATTTCTTTGATAAAGTCGGTGTCGATGTCTTCCGATTCTTCCAGCGTAAAGTCGCCGTTGCGGGTGGCGCGGAACAAGTCGGCCGACACGATTTCGACGTTGCGAAACAGCTTAGGCAAGTTGGCCCGCACAATCTCCTCGATGGGCACAAATACGACGCGGTCCTTGCGGGTAATTTCGAAAAAGCGCGTCAGGTTTTGCGGAATCTGCACGAGCGTGAGGCGTTCCTGGCCCTTCTCCGCGTCGGGGGGTAGGGTGGCCATGGCGGGCGCTGCGTGCTGGCTGGCCTCGGCGGCGCCCATTTCGCGCGTCACCACCCCAAAAGTCAGCACCTGGTTGATGATGAGCGGGAAGCCGTGGTACGAGTCGTACACCATCGGCGTGAGCAGCGGAAAAACGGTGTTTTTGAAGTAGCCTTCCACCTTTTTCAACTCCACTTCGGTCAGCTCTTCCATGCGCCGGATGCTGAAACCCTGCTTCTCGAACTGCGGCTTCAGCTCGTTCATGTACGTCAGCGACTGGTCGTTGACGAAGCGGTGGGCAAAGTCGAGCAGCTTGCGCCGAAACGGCAATTCGCGCAGGCCCGAATAATCGACGCGCTCCTTGCCGTAGTCGAGGTAATTATACAGCGAGCCCACCCGAATCATAAAAAACTCGTCGAGGTTCGAGCTGGTAATGCTCATAAATCGCAGCTTATCGAAGAGCGAGCGCGCGGGGTCCTTCGCCTGGTCGAGCACCCGGTAGTTGAACCGCAGCCAGCTCAGGTCGCGGCTGATGTGCTTGCTTTTACGGATGAGGTCGGCAGACTTGAAGAGTTTCATAAAATCGCGGGGTGAGGCAGCATACTCGGTTTCGACCAGCGCGGGCCGTGGGGTAGCAAAGCTACGGGCAGCGGCCAAGGCAGAAAACTATTTTACGCACCGCCGCTCCTAAATGACGCCTTTTAAGGAAGGAAGTTTACGCCCGGCAAACCAAAAATGGTGGAGGCCCGCGCCGCCTACCCCGCCTACCCCGCCTGGCAGGGGTAGGCGGGGTAGGCGGCGCGGGCCTCCACCATTTCGCTGCACCTATCCTGGCGCCGGCCACTTGCCGCTACCGGCCTACCCCTCGATGGGAAGCTGCGTGGTAATGGCCACCCGGTTCCAAACGTTGATGGTAGCAATGGCCATAATGGCCTGAGCCAGGTATTGCTCGCCCAAGAGCGCTGTCGCGGCCTGGTAGGTAGCGTCCGAAACGTGGTGCTGGCTGATGAGCGTGATTTCCTCGGTCAGGGCCAGCAGGGCTTTTTCCTCGGGGGTAAATAATTCGCCGGTTTCGCGCCACACAGCCACCAGGTGCAGGCGCTGGTCGGTTTCGCCGTGCTTGCGGGCGTCATTCACGTGCATGTTGATGCAGAAGGCGCAGCCGTTGAGCTGCGAGGCGCGCAGCTTTATCAGCTCCGCGTGAATGGGCGTGAGGCTGGAGTGGCTCAGATACTTCTCCAGGGCATAAACGGCCTTAAAGGCCTCGGGCTCGATTTGCTGAATGTTAACGCGCATGTTAGCAGCACTTTAAAAGGGATTGAAGATGACACAAAGGTCCGGCCCTACCCCCCGGCAGCTCCTTAATCTAGGTTAAGAAATGCGCGCTTCGCTGAGCGCCTACCGCGCCCGAATCTTACTCAGAAACTCGGGGGTAAAACCCAGGTAGGAAGCTAACATATACTGCGGCACCCGCTGCACAAACCCCGGCAGCGCTTCATTAAAGTAGTGGTAGCGCGCCTCGCCCGACATGCCAAACAGGAACTTGCCCCGAAACATCGCCGCCGCTGCCACCCGCTGAAAAACGAGACGGAAGTAGCGCTCCAGCTTCGGAATATGGTCAAAAACCTCTTCCTGCACGTGCTTATCAAATACCACAACCTCAACAAGCTCAATAGCTTGGATAGTATACTGCGAGGGCATGTGCGTAGCCAGGCTGGCGTAGTCGCTCACCCACCAGTTTTCGATGCTGAACTGGATAATTTGCTCGGTGCCCTTATCTGAAATGAAGTAGGTGCGCAGGCAGCCCCGCAGCACGAAGTAGCTGGCCGGACACACCTGCCCTTCGCGCAGCAAAAAATCCTTGCGCGCAACGGTTTGGGTGCGCAAGTAGCTCACCAGCAAGGTTGCTTCCTCGGGCGTCAGGGCCACGTACCGGGCAATGTGGGCGAGCAGCGGAGCGTACATGGCGCTAAAATAGCTGCTGCACAGCCAGGTATAAAGTGTAGTGGCCCGTTGTGTAGGCTCCTAGCAGGCGCGCTACTCCTCTAGGCGGCGCTAGCTCTGCGCAGTGGGCCGCACTATTATCTCGCTCACATCTACATCAGCGGGCTGCTCGATGGCAAAGACCACCGCACGCGCAATAGCCTCGGGCGAAATGCCCAGTTTGCCCTGCATATCCTTCGTTTGAGCTTTTAACTCTGGGTTGGTCATCGAATTGGCAAAGTCGGTGTCGATAACGCCCGGCGTAACGATGGTTACCCGCAGCTTGTCGCCCGCTTCCTGGCGTAACCCTTCAGAAATGGCGCGCACGGCGAATTTTGTGCCCGCGTACACCGCCATGGTGGGCACAATGCGCAACCCGGCCGTCGAAGCAATATTGACAAACTGGCCAAACCCCTGCCGCCGAAAAACCGGCAGCGCAGCGGCAATGCCGTACAGCAATCCTTTGATGTTCACATCAATCATCTCGTCCCAGTCCGCTACGCGCAGCTCATCGAGCAGCGAGATGGGCCCAATGCCCGCATTGTTGATGAGGACATCTAGCCGCCCATATCGCTCCTCCGCTAGCTGCACGAGCTGGGCCAGGTCGGCACGCTGCGTCACATCGGTACGGGCGTAGGCTGCCTCTCCACCCGCCGCCGCAATGCGGGCCGCCAAGGCCGCCAGGCGGTCGAGGCGGCGCGCACCCAGCACCACTTTGGCGCCGCGCTGCGCCAGCAGCAATGCGGTGGCCGCGCCAATGCCACTACTGGCTCCCGTAATGACGACAACCTTGTTTTCTAGTCCGTTTTCCATGTGTTCCAGCTTAAATAAGTAGCGCACAAAGGTCAGGGCAGCCACCGCGGCAGAAGTATGCGAATCAATCCAATACTTATGAAAGCAATACCGGCTGCTTGCGGTACTGGTTGGGAGGTTGCCCAGTATGCTTTTTAAAGAAACTGTTGAAGTTGGGCGCGTGCTCGAAGCCTAGACAATACCCAATTTCCGCAATGCTCCAGTTGCTTTGCCGGAGCAGCGCCTGGGCTTCGGCCACTAGCTTGTGGGCAATGTGCTCAGTGGTTGTTTTGCCTGTCGTTTCCTTTAGCGCCTTATTCAGGTGATTGGTGTGCACGGCCAGTTGCCGGGCAAACTCGTTCGCATTTTTGAGGGGTAGGGTATGCAGCGGCGAAGCCAGCGGAAACTGCCGGTCCAGCAGCTCCAGAAACTGCTCGCTCAGGCGAACCGCCGCCGTGCGCGACGAACCAGCGGCCGCCGCCGGCGCCAACCTAATTGCCTCGTGAATAAGTAGCTGCACATAATTACGCAGCAAGTCATACTTGTTAGCGTACGATGACTGCATCTCGGCCAGCAGCTGCTCAAACAGCCAGTTTAGCCGTGGCATCGCCTCGGGCGGCGGAAATACTACCGGCGTGCCCCCAACTCGGAATAGCGGCGAATCAGCTACGCTAGCCGTTTTCAATTGCTGCGTAATAAACTCTTCGGTAAATAAGCAGGAGAAACCGGTTTCGCGGCCGGCCTTGCGCTCCCACGCATACGGAATTAGCGGGTTCACAAAAATGAGGGCGCATTGCTGCACCGCCACGCTACGGTCGGCATACGATAACATACCCTGCGCATTGCACAGCAACTTTATCTTGTAGAAATCGCGCCGCACGTGCGGAAAGGAGTCGGGCGTTGCCACATCCTCCATTCGGTAAACCGTGAACTGGCTGGCCGCGGGGCGCTCCCGCCCATACTGCTGGTAGTACTCGGCAATGCTTTGTTTTGCTGGCATAGCACAAGATATGCCATTCAAATCATGCACCGTTCGCTACGGCCTACCACTTAGCTGATTCTGGCTATGCCTCAGGCGAGGGGGCAGGAGTTTGCCGGGCGGCCCGCAATTTTGGCCAATACCTTGGCTAGCGGCTCCAAGCTGGTTATTTCGGCCACGTGGGCCAGCGGCCGCGGAGCGCCGGAGCGGTTGAGCCACAGCGGGCGAATACCCACGTCCAGCGCGCCCAGCACGTCGGCGTGCCAGTTATCGCCCACCAGTACCGTTTCCTCAGGCCGGGCATTTAATTGCCGTAGCGCGGCCTGGAAGATGCGCGGGTCGGGCTTGGGCACGCCCACATCTTCGGAGGTGATGAGGGCATCTACTAAATCGGTCATGCCCAGAAAGTGCAGCTTATCAGCCTGCTCCGCCGTGCGGTTATTGGTAATGATGCCGATGCGATAGTGCGGCCGCAGCGCCTGCAACAAGGCCAGGGCGCCCGCTACAGGCTGCCGCTGCTGCGGGTATTGCACGTAGTAGGCATCGGCCAGCTGCTCGGCATCAGCGGGGGTAGCGGCCGGCTGGTACTGGGCCAGCAAGCCCTCAAACCGCAGGCGCCGGGCCTCGGGGTAGGAGCAGCTGCCTGCCAGCACGCGCAGGTGCAGCGCTTCGAGCAAGCCGCTGTAAAACTGATAGAAAGGCTCAAAATCTACCGCCGCAAAGAAGGGCAGCCCGGAGGTAGTGGCGCGCAACGCCGCCCGCGACGTGGCGGTGTGGTCAAACAGCGTGTCGTCTAAATCGAAGAGCACCGTGGTTGGGCGCGGGGGTAGGGAGTTGGTCGGGGTCAAGGTCATACGGAACAGGTCGCTACCCAAGCAGACAATTCGGCGGCCGACAGGTTTTCGAGCGTTAACAAGGCGGCGTAAGGGTCGCCGGGCAGTTGGAGCAGGGTGGCAAACGCGGGCTCCGTTTTAAGGCCCTGCTGCTTGAGCCGGCGCACGGCGGCGCGCCACGCCTCGCCCCCAGCTTGCAGCACGGCGTGCTCTACTAGCAGGTGCCGGAAGGCGTTTTGCCGCGTCGTGGGCAGCGCCTGCCCAAATACCTCCACCTCCATTTCTGCGCAGCGAAAGCTACTCACCACCGATTCTTCGCCCCCAATCCTTAGCTGGCGAAGCCGGAAAGCAGGCCGGTGGCCGTACTGCGCTTGCACTAGTTGGCTGAACGCGGCACGGGCGGTGGGTGCCACCTCGCAGATGACGTCTATATCGCTAGTAGGCAAATCAATAGCGCGCGGAATGGTGCCCGCCACTACGGGGCCATAGGCGCGCAGCGTGCTAAGCAGGGCCAATTCCTCCAGCACTGCGTAGGCGCGCTGCTGCCGGGCATTGCCGGCGGCTAAATAGCGGGCGTCGTGCCAGTTAATTGGTATTTTCATGGCGTTGCTACTTACGAGCGGCGGTATTTAGTGCCACCCCCTACCCCCCTCATTCGCGCCGAGCGCGGCGCGGCATCGTTAGGAGGAGCACTATAAACAAGCTGATACCCAAGCTATACCACGTGATAACGGGCAAGCCGCGGTAGTACGGCATTTCGGGGGGGTAGTGGCCCAGCAAACTCAGGCCCGCGAAGAGCAGCGTGCCCAGCGTGAGCAGGGCTAGCACGGTGCGGCTCACGAGTTGGTCGGCCTTGCGCAGCAGGCTGGTGTAGCCGCTCAGCTCGACTTTTACCCGTAGCTCGCCCTTGCTCACCTTGCGCATGATTTGGCGCAGGTCGATGGGCAGGGTTTGAAGCAGGGCCAGCAGCTGGGTACCGGTGTACTCGGCCTCGCTGAGAATATTTTCGGGCGAGTACTGCTCGCGCAGGATTTTGGCCCCGTAGGGCCGCACAAATTCGAAGGTATTGAAGCGCGGGTGCAGCACTTTGCCAATGCCTTCGAGGATAACCAGCGCCCGCAAAATGAGGAACACCGCACCCGGGACTTGCAGCTTGTATTGGTAGATGATGCCTTGCAGCGAATCGGCCAAGTCGCTCATGCTCATCTCTTTCACATCGAGCAGGGCGAAGTCCTCAATCAGCCGGCCGAGGTCGGCCTCAAAGGCGCGCATGTCCGGGATTTCGCTGCTCAGGGCCAAGCGCCGGAAGTTGACGGCCATGCTGCGGGCGTCTTGCCGGGCCATGCCGATAAACACGCCCGCAAAGGCGTATTTCTGCTGCTTGGTGAGCTTGCCCACCATGCCAAAATCGATGAGCACCAGCGTGCCATCGGGGCGCACGAGCACGTTGCCGGGGTGGGGGTCGGCGTGGAAAAACCCGAACTCAAAAATCTGCGTCAGGTAAATATCCATGCCGGTTTCGGCCACCACTTCGGGGCTGAGGCCCCAGGCCAGCAGCTGGGAATTATCGGTTATCTTACAGCCATTTACAAACTCAATAACCAGGATTTTGGCCGTACTCAGCTCGCGGTAGGGCTGCGGAATATAGAAGGTGTTGTAGTGCTCGTAGAGCTTGCGCATTTGCTCCATGGCGCGGGCCTCGGAGGTGTAGTCGAGCTCCTTGGTCATGCTGCGCTCGAAGGCATCGACCACATCTTGCGGGTTGCTCAGGCCCTGGTTGCGCAAAAAGCCGCCCGTCAGGCGCACCAACTCGTGCAGCAGGCGCAGGTCACCCTCCACTTTTTCGCGCACGCCGGGGCGCTGGATTTTTACTACTACTTCCTCGCCGCTGTGTAGGCGCGCCCGGTGCACCTGCCCGATGCTGGCCGAGCCAATGGGCACGTTGTCGAACTCCGCAAATACTTCTTCGAGCGGGCGGGCCAGCTCGAACTCAATAATCTGGCGGGCCTCCTCCACCGGGAAGGGTGGCACGTTGCTTTGCAGCTTCTCAAACTCGTCGATGAGGGCCTGGGGCAGCAAGTCGGCGCGGTTGCTCAGGGCCTGGGCCAGCTTGATGAACGTGGGGCCTAACTCCTCAATAATAAGCCTGATGCGCTCCCAGCGCGTGGTTTCGAACACCGGGCGGTCGTCGTTTTCGAGCCAGCGCAGGCGGCGGCTCTGGCTCACGAGGCGGCGCAGCGGCGTGGTCGTCACCACGTCTTCAAAGCCGTAGCGCAGCAGCACTTCGGCCACTTGCCGGATGCGCGTGAGGTTGGAAATAGTATTCTTGAAAATCACGAAGGCAGCGTGTTTAGCACGTTTTTTGGGAGGGCGGGCCCGCTCACGAAAGCCACCGCGGTTTGGCTTGCGTATGAAGCCCTACCCATTACCCAAAGCTACGCCGCTCGGCTTAGCGGCCCTACCCCGCCCTTTCACGCCCACCCAGCTTCTGCCATGACTCACCGCCTCCACCTACTGGTCGAGCAGCTCGACCGCGCCACCGCTCATGCCCTGGCTTCGGCCGAAGCCTTGGGGCCCCGCGCCTACGTGGCGCCGGTGCCCGGCCAGTGGGCCGCCGCCCAGGTAATTCACCACGTGCTCACGGCCGAGAAAAGCATTGTGGGCGCTTTGCAAAAAACCCTGGCCACCGACCACAGCACGCTGCGAATTAGCACGCTTAAGAACCGGCTGCGGAGTTTCATGCTGCGGTTGGCGCTGCGTATTCCGGGCCTCAAGTTTAAGGTGCCGCCTACCCTACCCCCCCCGCCCGCACCCGAAACCATTGCGCCGCTGCCCGAGCTGCGCACCGAGTGGGACAGCGTACGCCGCCAGCTCGAACAGGTACTTAATGAGTTTCCGAGCAGCAAGCTGCGGCACACCGTGTTTCGGCACCCACGCGCCGGTTGGCTCACCATAGGCCAAACAGTTACGTCGATTCTTGACCACACGCTGCACCACCAGCAGCAGCTCAATCGCATTGCCAAGTCGTTGAAGTAGAACAAATAATACGAAAAGTAAAGAACGTCATGCGGAACGCAAGTGAAGCATCGCTACCGCATCGTTGGATTCGAAACCCTAACGGCGTGGTAGCGGTGCTTCACTTGCGTTCCGCATGACGTTCTTTTTTACTCGTTCTGTTTGCTTATACCTCCACCGCTAGGGCTTGCGCCAGTTCGGCGGGGGGCACGGTAAGCTTGCGGCGGTCGAGGTCTATCCAGGCGCCATCGACGGTGACGGTGGCAGCCACGCGGCCATCGGCCTTGTAAATGGTGTGCTCGATGGTCCAGCGCGAGCCGTCGGGCGTGCCGCCGGTTACGCGGCCTTCCACGCGAATTTGTTCGCCGCCGTGCACCTCCTTGAGGTATTTGGTTTCTTCCCGAAACAAGATGGGGCCGATGCGCAGTTCGGCAAAGCGCCGAATATCGAAGCCCGCGCTGGCGAGCCAATTCACGCGCTGGTCGGCGGCAAAATCGGCGTAGGCCGAGTGGCGCATGTGGCCGTTGGGGTCGAGTTCGGCCCAGCGCACGGGGTAGGTTTGACTATGAGGCATAGGGGGGGGGTAGAGAAGTAATTAGTCGATAGCGGGCTCGAAGCCACCTACCAGGTTAAGGCGCACCAGGTACTGGCCATTTTCATCATCGCCCAGAAAATCAACTTCGTACCCTGCCTGGCGGGCGGCATCTTCAAGCAGCGCCCCGTCGATAAATAGCCAGGGGAATGGCTCGCCGGTTTGGTTTTTGTACTGAAAAGTGTACTCGACCTCGCCGTAATACGGGCCGTTGAGGTTGAACACCAGCGCCCCATCCTCATCCTCGTAGAGGTAGCTGATGTCGGAGGAGGTAGCCAAAATCTGGCCATCGGGCGCGAGCAGCGTGCGGGCGTGCCGCAAAAATTTGTCGAGCCCTTCGAGCGTGCCGGCCAGGCCGAGGCCGTTCATGAGCATCAAAATAGTATCGTAGGGGCGCTCTTGCGAAGCGCGGGGCGCGAAGATGTCGTGCTGGGCCACTTCGCGCACGCCGCGGGCCTGCATTACCTGCACGGCGCCCGCCGAGTGGTCGATGGCTTTAATGTCGGTGAAACCACGGCTTTGCAGCTCCAGCGAGTGGCAGCCAGCGCCGGCGCCCAGGTCGAGCACGCGGCCGCGGCACTCGTCGAGGGCTTGGCGCTCTAGCTCGGGCATGGCCAGCAGGGTACGAAAAAAATAAGCGGCGGGCAGCGGCTCATCGTCGGCGGCGCTGCACTGCACGGTGAGGGCGGCCGCGTGGTGGCCGTGCTGGTAGTCGAGCAGGGCCTGGCCGATGAGGTCGGGGGCGTGGGACATAAAGGAGGGGGTAGGCGCCGGCGAAAGTAAAGATGGCCGGCAGGGCGATTTTAAACGTAAACAGCCGCTAGCCGGCCGGTAAAGGTCCGGCAGGTTTTCATTTTTCGTCCCTGTTCTATGGCTGCCCAGCTCAAAAAAGGCCAGTTGCCCACCAAAATCTGCGCAACTTGCGGCCTGCCCTTCGAGTATCGCAAGAAGTGGCGCAACAACTGGCCGGAAGTAAAATATTGCGGCGAAAAATGCCAGCGCAACAAGCCTACTGCGCCCGCGGCCGCCTAAAAACTCTGCAATCCCTACCCCCCTTATGGCCTCCAACCTCGACTACCTCAACCCCGACCTCCAGCCTTTGGTGGAGAAAGTAGAAGCTTACCTCGCTGCCAAGGAAGACCTACGCAAGCTCGGCATTGCTGAGCACAACGAGGCGGTGCACGACGCCAACGTAGCGGCCTCGGCCGCCGAGTTTGAGCAGCGCCCGCCCACGGGCTCGTTTGACCAGCACGCCGACGAACTGGCCCAGCAGCACCAAGATGCGCAAGACGACCTCAACCGCCTCAGCGCCGATATCCTGGCCTTGTTGCCCACCCGCGACGAGTGGGTGAAGGTAAACCTTGGCTACGGCCCCAGCCGCGTGGGCGCCTGGCGCGTACCAAACGCAGCCAACCCGGCGCAAGAGCACTACGAAATTCGGGTGGTGATGTAAGGCAACAAGTTAAAAGAGAACGTCATGCTTCACTGCGTTCAGCATGACGTTCTCTTTAGCTCAACTTTCCGCTAGTGCCCCGAATCCCAGTCGTAGCCTTGCTCGGCCCAGTAGTCGGCGGGGCGCTCGTCGGTGAAAGAAATGGTGCCGATACGCTTGAGGTGCTTGATGCCGTATTTGAGCGGCGTGACGAGGCGCAGCGGTGCGCCATGCTCGGGCGTGAGGGGCTGGCCGTTCATCTCGTAGCACAGCAGCGTTTGGGGATGGATGGCGCTTTGCATGTCGAGGCCTACGTAATATTCCTCGTCGGGCGTGACGACGCTAACGTAGGGTGCCAGGTCGGCGGGCGGCTTGGTGCTGTCGGTAATGGGCTGGCCGCTGCGGCTGGCAATGGGGTATTTGTTCAAAAAATCAGCAAAGCGAACGCCGGCCCAGTTCACCACCACGCTCCACCCCTCGATGCACTTGAGCTGGGTCGTGAATTCGGTGCGGGGTAGGGCCTTGATTTCGGCCAGCGTAAACTCGCGCACCGTGGTGCCGCCGTAGGGCTCTACCAGCAAGCGCCAGGCCGCGGCGTCTAGGGGCGTTTGCAAGCCGGCGTTGCCGTTTTGGCGGGGCTCGCGGGCCAGGCTTTTCGGAAATTCGGGGGCTAGGCGCGTCTCGCGGAAGTAGGCGGCCGAGAGGCGGCCGTTGGCGTCCAGCACCCGCCGGAAGGGCAGCGGCGTACCGTCGGCATCGGGCCGGTGCAGCAGGTAGCGCCAGCCCAGCACGCCGCCCAGCGCGGCCAGCCCCCCCACAATAAACGAGCGCCGGGTGCGGCGCGTGGCCTCCTGGCTCAGGGCCGAGCCGGGGGGTAGAGCCAGGTCCTGGCCATCGGGCGAAGGGTGCGGCGGAATGGGTTTATCGGGCGTCGGAGGTAGTTCGATAGCCATAACACAACGAGGATAACGGATTATTACTTAAGCTTTGGCGTCGGGGTCGCGCTGGGCTAGGACCGGGGAAGCCGCGCCGGTCGTGGGCACGTCTTCCACCTCAAAGCCCGCCACCATTGAGCGAAAATTGTTCCAGCCGGCGCGCACTACTTGGGCCACGTGCACCACAAAAAACAACACGTAGCCCAGCGTGAGCACGAAGTGCTGCACCCGCGCCGCTTCGTAGCCGCCCAGCCCTTGCGTGAGCCAGCCAAACTGCACTGGCTTATAAATGGCCAGCCCCGTAAGCAGCGACCCTACCCCCATCAAAATGACGGCGGTGTAGGCAATGCGCTGGGCTCCGTTGTATTTCTGCACGGGCGGGGCTGTTTTGCGCAGGCCTAGGTCGTGCAGCGTCACTTGCCAGGCTTCGCGCAGCGAGTGGCGGTTGGGCAGCAAGTAGCGCCACTCGCCCGAAAACAGGGTGTAAAGCACGTAGAGCAGGCCATTGGCGAAGAACAGCCACATCAGCATAAAATGCCAGTTCATGCCCTGCGCCAGCTTGTGGGTCATGCCAAACGTGTCGTAGAACGACTGCGGAAAAAACTTGAACAGCGTCGTTTGGCCCCAGCCAATGCGGTAAATGTCGTTGGCCCAGTATATCCACAGGCCGCTCCATATCATCAGGCTGAGGACCGGGAAGTTAACCCAGTGAAACCAGCGAATGGCCAAGGGGTGTTTTTCAACAAGTTGCTTCATAACGCGATGCGGGGGCAAAATCCCTACGAAGGTAAGCCGCGCCGCCAGCCATAAGTTCGCTTACTGCGGCTTAGAGAACGAGTACGGCGCATCGGTCGGTTGGGTGCCGCGGACGGTGTTGGGCGTTGGGCCCATCTCAAAGTTGAGCGTGGCACCTTGCTGCAAAGCAGCGTGGCTCAGCCAGTTATGCTCATAGGGCTGGCCGTTGAGCGTCAGGCTTTTGATGTAGCGATTGGCAGCGCTGTTAGCCGGCGCGTTCAGCACTACGTCGTGGCCGCCGGGCAGGTGCAGCGTCGCCTTGGGGAAGAGCGGCGCGCCGAGCACGTACTGGTCGCTGGCCGGGCACACGGGGTAGAAGCCCAGCGCCGAAAACACGTACCACGCCGACGTTTGGCCGTTGTCCTCGTCGCCGCAATAGCCGTCGGGGGTAGGGCGGTAGAGGCGGTTCATGGTTTCGCGGGCCCAGTACTGCGCTTTCCAGGGCTGGCCGGCGTAGTTGTAGAGGTAAATAATGTGCTGGGCCGGCTGGTTGCCGTGCGCGTACTGGCCCATGTGCACGATTTGCATCTCCCGAATTTCGTGAATCACCTCGCCGTAGTACGACTCGTCGAAGGTGGGCGGCAGCGTGAACACGGTATCTAGCTTGGCCACGAAGTTTTGCCTACCCCCCATCAAATTCATCAGGCCCTGCACGTCGTGAAACACCGACCAAGTGTAGTGCCAGCTATTGCCTTCGGTGAAAGCATCGCCCCACTTAAAGGGGTTGAACGGCGCCTGAAACGTGCCGTTTTGGTTGCGGCCGCGCATCAGGCCGGTTTGCGCATCGAAGAGCTTGCGGTAGTTCTGGCTGCGCTGGGTGTAGAGGTCAATTTCCTTCTTGGGCCGCTTCAAGGCCTTGGCTAGCTGCGCGATGGCGAAGTCGTCGTAGGCGTATTCGAGGGTACGGGCGGCACTCTCGTTGATTTTGACATCGTAAGGCACGTAACCGAGTTTGTTGTAGTACTCGACGCCGGCACGGCCCACGGCTTGCAGCGGGCCAGCGTGGTTGGCGCCGTGCACCAAGGCTTCGTAGAGGGTGTTGATGTCGTAGCCGCGGGCGCCCTTGAGGTAAGCTTCGGCCACCACCGAAGCCGAATTATTGCCCACCATCACGTTGCGGTAGCCGGGGCTGCCCCACTCGGGTAGCCAGCCGCCCTCGCGGTAGGCACTGGCCAGGCCGGCCTGCATTTGGGCATTTTCGGCGGGGTAGAGCAGGTTGAGCAGCGGAAACAAGGCCCGAAAGGTGTCCCAAAAACCGGTGTCGGTGTATAGAAACCCCGGCCGCACTTGCCCATTGTACGGGCTATAGTGGATGGGCTGGCCCGCGGCATCCAGTTCGTAAAACTTGCGCGGAAACAGCAGCGAGCGGTACAGGCACGAGTAAAACGTGCGCTGCTGCTCGTCGGTGCCGCCCCCAATTTCGACGCGGCTCAGCGCCTGGTTCCAGGCAGCCTGGCCCTTCTGTTTCACGGTTTCAAAGTCGTCGGCGCCAATTTCTTGCAAATTGCGTTCGGCCTGCTCGAGGCTGATAAACGACGACGCTATGCGAGCCTGTACCTGCTCGCCGCGGCGCGTGCGGAAGCTCACGGCTGCGCTCACGTGGTCGGCACTGAGCTCGGATAGGTTGGCGGCCAGCGCGTTGCCATTAAACAGCTGGGCACTGGCAAACGGATGGTCGAACTCCACCACGAAGTAGTTTTTGAAGTTGGCCGGCACGCCGCGGCTGTTCTTGGTGGTGTAGCCCACCAAGCGGTTTTGGGCGGGCAGCAACTGCACCATCGAGCCTTTATCAAAAGCATCGAGTACCACGTAGGCGCAGTCGGTGCGCGGAAACGTGAAGCGGAAGCGGGCGGCCCGCTCGGTGGGCGCTATTTCGGTTACTACATCATAGTCAGCCAGGTACACACTGTAGTAGTAAGGGCGGGCCACCTCCGTTTTGTGCGAAAACCAACTGGCGCGCTCGTCCTCCCCCACCTTGGTGCGGCCGGTGCCCGGCATCAGGGCAAACTGGCCGTAGTCGTTCATCCAGGGCGAGGGCTGGTGGGTTTGCTTGAAGCCGCGGATTTTATCGGCACCGTACTGGTAGGCCCAGCCGTTGCCCATTTTGCCGGTTTGCGGCATCCAGCAGTTCATGCCCCAGGGCCGGGCGATGGCGGGGTAGGTATTGCCATTCGAGAGGTCGGGCTTGGAATCGGTGCCCATCAAGGGGTCTACCAAATCGGCCGGATTGAGGACTTGGGCAGCCACTGGCTGCTGCGCAAACACGGCGCTGGCCAAGAGCAAAGCTGCGCCTAATAGGTTCTTTTTCATGGTGAAATACTACGATTATCCCTTGCTCCTCCCTACCCCCTCCTACTCACTGAAGCCCATTTTTCAACAAAAAGCCTGGCTCTACGCGGGGTAAAGCCAGGCTTTTGCACGCAGTGCCAGCGGGCCGCGGCACTGCGACATTACAAGCAGGGCTTAGCGGCCAAAGTCGTCTTGCACCCGCACGATGTCGTCTTCGTCCGAAGGCTTATCCGCGTCGGTATGCTGCCAGATTTCGGCGACCACGCCCCAGCCGCCCAGGCCCACGAGGCGGTGGCGCTGGCCCTGGGTAAGCATTATTTGCTCGCCGGGCTGGTAGTCTTTCACCTCGCCCTCGGTGTCGGTGTCGCTGATGGCGATGCCCACGGGGCCTTCTACTACGCGCCAGATTTCGGCGCGGCGGTAGTGGTATTGCCACGAAAGGCGCTGGTGCGGCGCTACGAGCAAAATCTTGGGGCTGAGCTTGCCCGAAATGCGCAGTTTATCAACCGACAAACCGCTGAAATAGGCATCGGCAAAGGCCTGAGCTTGGCTTTCATCAAGCACAAAAAAGCCGCCCCAGGGCCGCGATTGGTCTTCTTGCACCACGGTGAAGCCTTGCTGGTGCAGCCGCTGGGCTATTTCTTCAAAAAGGGCTTGTTTTTTAACGGAGGCGTTCGCCATATTTTGCAGGGGGTTCTTAAAGTAAATTGACGTAATAATAGCAGGCGGCGGCCCTACCCCACCCCTCAGGGCTGGCGGTAGAGCACGCCGCCTTTCAGCACGAGGCGCACTTGGCGCAGGGTTTCGACTTGGTGGGTGGGGTCGCCGGCGACGGCTACCAGGTCGGCGAGCAGGCCGGGGGCCACGCGGCCGCGGTCGGGCAGGTGCAGTACTTGCGCGTTGCCGCTGGTAGCGGCGCGCAGCACTTCGAGCGGGCTTAGGCCGTAGTCTTGCACCAGCAGCTCCAGTTCGCGGGCGTTGTCGCCGTGGGCAAATACGCCCACGTCGCCGCCCATCACCAGCGTCACGCCGGCTTGGCGGGCGGCTTGCACGGCGCGGTGCTTGTCGGCCACGCGCGGGGGGGTAGGGTCCTGGCCTTTTTTCCAGCCTTTATACTGCGAGGTGGCGTCGGTGGCAGCCACCGTGGGGCAAAGCGCTACCCCGCGCTGCTTCATGAGGCGAAATACTTCCGGGGTGCCGCCGTCGCCGTGCTCAATAGTTTCGACGCCGGCCAGCACGGCGCGGCGCATGCCCTCGGCGGTGCTGGCGTGGGCCACTACCCCCCGCCCCGCCGAGCGGGCCGTTTGCACGATGAGAGTAAGTTCTTCCTGCGAAAAGGTGGGTTGCGCAGTGCCGCCCAGGCCCCAGCGGTAGTCGGCGTACACTTTGATAACGTCGGCGCCGTGGCCGATTTGCTCGCGCACGGCCCGCACCAGGCCATCTACCCCATCGGCTTCCTGGGCGCCCTGGGGCAGGTTTTCGACGCCCGCCAGGTGCGGCCCGTAGCTGCCGGTAGCTACCAGCGCCCGGGTAGCCACCAGCAGCCGCGGGCCGGGAATAATGCCTTGGTCAATTGCTTGTTTAATACCCACATCGGCGTAGTCGGCGCCTTCGGTGCCAAGGTCGCGGGCGGTGGTGAAGCCGGCCAGCAGCGTGCGCTGGGCGTGCACGGTGGCGCGGGCCACGCGCAAGGCTAGCGGCTCGGTGAGCACCTGGTCGTTCCAGCTGGTTTCGTTGTAGGGGTGCAGCAGCAGGTGCGAATGCCCTTCGATGAGGCCCGGCAGCAGCGTAAGGCCCGGCAGCTCCAGGGTGCGCGCGCCAGCCGGAGCTTTCAGCTGGTCGGCCGGGCCCGCGGCAGTGATTTTGGTGCCTTCTACCAGCACGGCCCAACCGGGGTGCAGGTCCTGGCCGTCGAACACGGCGGCGGGGCGCAGCAGCAGAGCCGCGGGTGGGGCTTGGGCGCGGCTAGCTAAGGGGGGTAGTAGCAGGCAGCAAAAGCCCAGGATGCGGCTGATTTTCATGTAGTCAATTACTTTTAAACCTTGTCATACGGACGAAGGAAGCAGCTTCTCAGGTTCGCTCAGTCGGGCAGATGAGGCGACCAAGATGCTTCCTTCGTCCGCATGACGCGCTTTTTTGCTACCCTTTCACGCTCACTTTTTCAGCCCCTACTCGCCGGGGTGGTAGGTGCGCTCGGCGTGCTTCTGCACATCCTCAGGGTAAAATAGCACGTCTTTAAACTGGCCTTCGCAATACAGCGGTGCCTGGTCGGTGAAGTGCGGCGAGTCGGGCCGGCTGGCCTGGCCGCCCGTCACGACGGAGCGGGCCACCACGCGGGGGCCAAACTCCACCACCGCCACAAAGCTGTTGCCTACCCCCCCGTAGCGCTTCTTGGTGCCGGGGTAGGTGTGCGCGCCAAACGCCGCCAGCGAGCCCCAAGCCGACGACGTGAACGCCACCGGCCTGCTCGGCTGCTGGTCGTCAAACGTTTCGTTGATGCGGCCCGTCAGGCGCTGGTAGCGGTTTACCTCGCCCCAGGGCAGCTGCCAGCGGCCAAAGTCGCGGGTGAGCTCGGCCTGGGTTTCGGCCAGCGCGTTGAGCTTTTCTTCGGGGGTAGTGTGGGCGATGGTGAATGCCGTGAGGCTCAAGTAATCTAGCGCCTGGCCGGCCGGCACACGGCT
This sequence comes from Hymenobacter ginkgonis, assembly GCF_009755225.1. GTDB lineage: Bacteria > Bacteroidota > Bacteroidia > Cytophagales > Hymenobacteraceae > Hymenobacter > Hymenobacter ginkgonis. Next base: position 688,813 of record NZ_WQKZ01000001.1, on the reverse strand, counting down.
GCGCGCCAGCCGCTGCACGCGCTCGCCCCAATAAATGGCCAGCGTTTGGGCCACTGAAGTAGTACTGTAGTTCAGGTCCCAATTGCGCAAGATTTCAATAGCTGGCCCTACCCCCCGGGGCACCTCGCCGCCCGCCGCATCGAGCGTGGTTTGATAATCGGCAAACAGCGCGGGCAATAGCTCCTCAAAGCCCGCCAGGTGCGGGTCGTTGGCCGCGGCGATGAGCGTATCGAGGGTAAACGCCTTTTTGCGGCTCAGCACCCGCACCGCGTTTAGGCCGCGGTAGTTTTCGGCATCGGGCGCCATGTAGCTGGGGTACTGCTTTTTATCGGGGCTGCTACCCCCCCCTGCTACGGTGAAGGGCGTCGAGTTACAATTTTGGATAAAGCCGCTGGCCGGGTTGCGCACCTGCACCAGTTCCTCCACTTTGTGCAGGCCCTGCCACTCGGTGGCGGCGGTGCTGCCGTCCACGGGCTGGCTATAGTCGTAGCCGGCCGGGCGGCGGGGCATAAAATTGCCGTGCCAGTAGGCAATAGTGCCCGTGGCATCGGCAAAAACGGTGTTGTTCGAGGCGTTGCCGTTCAGGCGCATCACCTCCCGAAAACTGGCGTAGTCGTGGGCTTTGGTGCGCAGGTACGACTGCTCCAGGGCTTGCAGCGGCGTGTCCATCATCTTCACCGTCAGCCACTTTTCGCCCACTTTGCCCACCACTGGGCCGTGCGGCGTGCGGTAGGTGGTGAAGCGCCGCCGCAGCCGCTGCCCATCCTTCAGGTAGCGCAGCGAGAGCGTATCGGTGAGTACTGGCAGCTGCTTGCCCGCATACTGGTAAAAGAACTTGCCGCCCTGTTCGCTCACCGTCTCCAGGTACTCATCCATCGAGTCGGCTTGGCTGGAAGTATGCATCCAGCCGCATTTCTCGTTAAAGCCTTGGTAAACAAAAAACTGCCCCCACGTTACGGCGCCGTAGGCGTTGAGGCCCGCGGCGCTCGTCATCTGCACTTCGGAGCGGAAGTAGAACGACGTATGCGGGTTGATGAGCAGCAGCGCGTGGCCGCTGGCACTTTTGGTGGGCGCAATGGCGAAGCCGTTGGAGCCCACCGGCTCGCGCTCGGCCTGTTCAAAATCGGGCCGCTGCCACGACGTGCCTTTTTGCTGGCTATAAAACGCCTTGAGGCGCTCGAGCGGCACTACGCTCACGTTGCCGCCAATGCTACCCTCGCTAAACAGCAGCGGCATCCAGGGCTGAAACCGGCGCAGCAGCCGCGGCTGCACCGTGGGGTGCGTGGCCAGGTAGTAGTTGGTGCCATCGGCGAAGGCATTCAGTAAGTCCTTCATCCAGCGCGGGCTACGGGCGTAGGTGGCCACGGCGCGCGTCGAATCCATGAACAGACGCTGGCGCAAATCCTGGTACAGCAGGGCCTCGCCGTCTACCTCAGCCTGGCGGCCCAGGGCGTTGATGTAGTTGTCCTCGACGCGCGCAAAATCGTCTTCGCACTGCGAGTAGAGCAGGCCAAACACGGCATCGGCATCGGTTTTGCCCGTTATGTGCGGCACGCCCCAGTTGTCGCGCACAATACTGACGCGCTGGGCCTGCTGCCGCCAGCGGGTTACTTCAGCCGGGCTAAAGTATTGGGCCTGAGCCTGGCTCCCGGCCAGCAGCCATAACAGTAGATACAAGTGTCGCATCAGGTAGCGGGCCGTTTACTTCCTTTTGGCAAAGGCCGGTCCTGGCGCAAGTTAAGATGCGCGGGCTACTCTTGGCAGCGCCCAATTTGCAGCGCAGCGCAGGCCCTGCGCGCCCGCGCTACTACCAGCTAGCTCCTTCTGGGCGCAGCCAGCAAGTTCTTTTTAATGTAGGCGGCGCTTTGGGCGATGCTCTGGTAGGCATTCATTGCAAAGTTTTCTTGCTCCATAAACACGTGCTTCAGCCCGGCCACCCCCGCGTAGGCCATCAGCTTTCGGTAGTCAATCGAGCCTACCCCCACCTCGGTGTTCAACTCGGGGTGGGCCTTGTCCATGTCTTTAATATGCCACAGCGGAAAGCGCTTAGGGTGGGCTTGCAGCAGCTTTACGGGGTCCTGCCCGGCCCGCACTACCCAGTACACATCCATCTCAAAATCCACCAAAGCGGGGTCGGTTTCTTTCAGCATGACGTCGTACAAGGTGGTGCCGCCCAGCACCTTAAATTCAAAGTCGTGGTTATGATACGCCAGCTTCAGGCCCGCCGCTTTGCACAGCGCCCCCGCCCTGTTGAGCCGGGCCGTCACGGTTAGGAAGTCGGCGGCAGTGGCGCGCACGTTTTCATCGAGGTGCGGCACCACCACATACGTTTGCCCGCAGGCCCGGGCCGCTTCGATAATCGGCTGGAGGCTCGCCTCGTTGCCGTCGTGCATAAACGCCCCAAATTCATAATGCCCGCTGGTAGTGCGCAGGCCGTTGGCCGCCAGCACCGCCTTAAACGCGGCGGGCGTCAAGCCCCAGAAGTGCTTTTTAGGGCTGTAGCCGTAAGTTTCTACCTCTTTGTAGCCGGCACGGGCCACTTTAGCCAGCACGCCCTTCACATCCTGGCCAATGTACTCGCGCAGGGTGTAGAGCTGCAGGCCCACTGGCAGGGGGGTAGGCGCGGCTAGTAGCCACGCTGGCTGGGCCCAAGCAACGGTAGAAAGCAGCCCTATTTGCTTCAGAAAATCGCGGCGTTGTGGCATGGTTATCAATATTTTGACAAGATAGCTGGGCACGGCGGGCGGCGCCTTACCCCCTCGGCAAAAGGCAAGGGGGTAGGGCTGCTACAGGTTTTGCTTTTTGAGTTCGCCCACGGCGTGGTCCACGGCGCGGGCCGTGAGGGCCATGTAAGTCAGCGAGGGGTTTTGGGTGGAAGTCGAAGTCATGCACGCGCCATCCGTGACGTACACGTTAGGGCAGGCGTGCAGCTGGTTCCACTGGTTGAGCAGCGACGTTTTGGGGTCGCGGCCCATGCGCACGCCGCCCATCTCGTGGATGTCGAGGCCCGGCGCCTGGCCCGTGTCACGGGCCTCTATATTGGTGAAACCCGCCTGGGTAAACATGTCGGTAAATTGCTCGAAGAAGTCCTGCTTCATCTTGGCATCGTTATCGTCATAAGCTACTGATACCGACAGCAAAGGCATCCCCCATTCGTCTTTGCGCGCAGGGTCGAGGCGCACGTAGTTGGTTTCCTTCGGAATGGTTTCGCCCATCATGCCCGCAGATATTTTCCAGGGGCCCAGGGCCGGCCGCTCCAACTGCTGCTTGAGGCTGGCGCCCAGGCCGTGCCCGGGCTGCACCGACCCGCGCGAGGCGCCAAAACTGGTAGCGTAGCCGCGCAAAAAGTCCGTTTCTTGCTTAAATACGTTGCGAAACCGGGGCAGGTAGCCGCCGCCCGCCGGGCTACGCCCATCGGTGGTGAAGTTTTGCAGGCCCTCATACTCCGCGTTCATCTTGGCGCTGTAGTTATGAAAGGCCACGAATTTGCCCAGCATCCCGCTGTCATTGCCCAAGCCCGCGGGGAAGCGGTGCGAAGTAGAATTCAGCAGCAACAAGTTGGTATTCAGCGCACCCGCATTCACAAATAATATGGGCGCATAATATTCCGTCGTCGCTTTGGTATGCGCATCCACCACCCGAATGCCCGTGGCCCGGCCCTGCTGTTCATCAAACAAAATGGTCTGCACCACTAAGTTAGGGGCCAACGTGAGGTGGCCCGACTTCAGCGCCCACGGAATGGTAGACGAATTGCTGCTGAAATACCCGCCGAATGGGCAGCCCCGCTGGCACAGCACCCGGTTTTGGCACTGCACCCTACCCTGCTCATAATGAATGGGCTGGGGCTTCGACAAGTGCGCGCAGCGCGCACTGATGACGTGGCGGCCGGGGTGGCTTTTCTGCAGCTGCTGCCGAAAATGGTCTTCCACGGCATTGAGGGGGTAGGCGGGCAAAAATTCGCCGTCGGGCAGCTCGGCCAAGCCATCTCGGTGGCCACTAATGCCGGCAAACTTCTCGACGTGGCTGTACCAGGGCGCCAGGTCGGCGTAACGAATGGGCCAGTCTACGGCAAACCCGTCGCGGGCCGGGCCCTCAAAATCAAACGCGCTCCAGCGCTGGGTTTGGCGGGCCCACAGCAGCGACTTGCCGCCCACCTGGTAGCCCCGAATCCAGTCAAACGGCTTTTCTTGCACGTAGGGGTGCTCGCCATCCTTCACCACAAAATGCATGGCGTCCTCCTTAAAGACGTAGCAGCGGCTCGCGATGGGATTGGCGGCTTGCACATCGGTGGGCACTTTGCCGCCGTGCGCAAATTCCCAGGGCCGGAGGTTGGTGGTGGGGTAGTCTTTGTTGTGCTGCACGTTGGGGCCACGCTCCACCACCAGGGTTTTCAAGCCTTTGTCGGTAAGCTCTTTCGCGGCCCAGCCCCCACTCATGCCCGAGCCAATCACGATGGCGTCGAAGGTGCGCGCTTTCACGCTATCGATGTTAAGATTGGCCATGGCTCGGCTTTGCTACGCGTAGGTTGCTCACGGGAAAATAGCCGTTGTAGCGGCCCGGCACCAGCTCATACACCACTTGCTTGGTCATGAAATACTTGCTGCCGGTGTAACCGTCGATGGTTAGTTGCCGCGCCGAGCGGTAAAAACCTACCACTTCTTTCGAGAACTGTTGTGGCTGCTGGTCAATGCGTTGCAGCAGGGCCAAGCGCTGCGGCGCGGTACCTTCCCCGAAGGCCTGCCCCATTTGCTGCTGGCAGGTCTCCTCCAGCTGCCGCAAGCCAGCCAAAAAGAGTTGCTGCTCCTTAGCCGGCGTGCAGTCATCAAGCATTTTCAGTACGTAGCGGTGCAGGCCCAAGTCTTTTGCCCCAGGCGTATCGGTCTTAGGAATAAGGGTTTCGCATACCTCCGCCAACAGTTGCTCTTCGGGGGCGCTCACCGCCACGTGCTTGAGGGATACCGTAGCTGCTTGGTCCGATTTGGTTTGCGACAGGCAGGCGGGCAGCAGGGTGGCTGCGCCAACCAGCAGCGAGAGGTTTTTAACAGCTAAGCGCCGGTTCATACTACGGTGGGGAAAGAGAGCGTAGCGCAAATTACAGTTTTTTCTGTATTTTGAAATACCCAGCACCGGGCGCCCCCAACCATTTTCTCCCTTCGCAACTGGTAGCTATTCGCCCTGAAAACCAGCGCAAACCAAGCGTTCTCATGCGCCGCTGGCCATGCCCCACCCCCACCAAGCAGCCTCAGCCAGCTCGTTAGGCAGGCAGCTTGTATCCGTTTTAGTAGGGGCAATACCTCTCAAAAAGTTAAGCTTTAACCCGGCAGAAAGGCACCTATAAAACCAGCATACTGGCAGTAGGCGCTACTTTTACCCTTCCTTATTGGGCGCCGTAAGCTTCGGCAAGGTGTTATTAGCTTACCCGCGGGGCATGAAAAAAGACCTATCCCAGAGGGATAGGTCTTTCCAACCAAAACACCTTAAAAAACTATTCTTTCACGGATGCACTAACAAGCTTAGAGGCAAAAAATTCCGTACTTTTCATAAAATAATTAATAGATTTTTACAACAAACTGATTTTCAAAGGCGAAAAAGTCTCAGTATGTCTTTAGATTCCCCTCAGCCTAATCCGGCGTTCATGCGCGAAGCCATCCAGCTATCGCTCGAAAAAATGCAAGCTGGTTTTGGCGGCCCCTTCGGTGCAGTCATTGTTAAGGATGGCCAGATTATCGCCCGTGGCTTCAACCAGGTCACCAGCACCCTCGACCCTACCTGCCACGCCGAGGTCGATGCCATCCGCAAGGCCTGCCAGGTGCTCGGCACGTTTCAGCTCGACGGCTGCGACCTCTACACTAGCTGCGAGCCGTGCCCCATGTGCCTAGGGGCCATTTATTGGGCCCGCCCAGCCCGTGTGTTCTACGCCAATACCAAGGCCGACGCGGCCGCTATTGGCTTCGACGACCAATTCATCTACGATGAAATTGATAAGCCGCTGCCCGAGCGGCGCCTACCTATGCAGCAGTTCCTGCGCGACGAAGCCCTGGTATCATTCGAGGCCTGGCGCGCCAAAGAAAGCCGCACCGATTACTAGACCCCGGAGTAGCGCGGATTTTTTAGTCGGCAAAAAATGGCCGCTACTTACCTGTCACAACGAAAAAGGCCACCCTATTGGGTGGCCTTTCTTGCGTACACAAAATCCGTAGAATCCGCGGTCTTACACGTCGAGCTTAGCGTACTTGGCGTTCTGTTCGATAAAGTCGCGACGGGGAGCTACTTCATCGCCCATCAGCATCGAAAAGAGGTGGTCGGCCTCAGCTGCCGAGTCTACCGTTACGCGCTTCAGGGTGCGGGTTTCGGGCTGCATGGTGGTAGTCCAGAGCTGCTCGGCGTTCATCTCGCCCAGGCCTTTATAGCGCTGCACGTTCACGGTTTCGGGGCGGCCGCGGCCTAGCTCGTCGGTAGCGGCGGCGCGGTCGTCCTCGGTCCAGCAGTAGCGCTCCTCCTTGCCCCGCTTCACGAGGTAGAGGGGGGGTAGGGCAATGTAGATGTAGCCGTTGTCGACTAGCGCCCGCATGTAGCGGAAGAAGAACGTGAGGATGAGCGTGCGGATGTGCGAGCCGTCAATATCAGCATCGGTCATGATGATGATTTTGTGGTAGCGCAGCTTATCAAAGTTCAACGGGCCGGTTTCGTTGCCCTCGTCATCGGTGCCAAACGCCAACGACTTGCGCTCGTTGAACGTGACCCCGAGCGCGGTAATCATGTTCTTGATTTCCTCGTTTTCCAGAATCTTGTGCTCCTGGGCTTTCTCTACGTTCAGGATTTTACCGCGCAGCGGCAAGATGGCCTGAAACGCCCGGTTGCGCCCTTGCTTGGCGGTGCCACCGGCCGAGTCGCCTTCGACCAAGTACAGTTCGCACACTTCGGGGTCCGAATCGGAGCAGTCGGCCAGCTTGCCGGGCAAGGAGTTAGAGCCCAAGATATTCTTGCGCTGCACCATGTCCTTAGCCTTGCGGGCCGCCATGCGCGCCTTAGCCGCCAGAATCACTTTATCCATGATTCGATTGGCCTGGTTGGGGTTTTCCTCTAGGTACTGCGCCAAAATCTCACCTACCACCGAGTTCACGGCGCCACTCACTTCGGAGTTGCCCAGCTTGGTTTTGGTTTGGCCCTCAAACTGCGGCTCCTGCACTTTTACCGAGATAACGGCCGTGAGGCCCTCGCGGAAGTCGTCGCCGGTGATTTCTACCTTGGCTTTTTCAAACAGCTTGCTCTTGTCGCCGTAGGCCTTCAGCACCCGCGTCACGGCCGAGCGGAAGCCCGCCACGTGCGTGCCCCCCTCGATGGTGTTGATGTTGTTGACGTACGAATAGACGTTTTCCTGGTACGAGGTATTGTACTGCAAGGCCACCTCTACCGGCGTGCCGCCCTTCTCGCTTTCCACGTAAATGGGCTCGGCGAGCAGCGAGGGACGCTCGGTGCCATCGAGGTACTTCACGAAATCGCGCAGACCGCCCTCCGAGAAGAACTCCTCGTAGCGGAAGCCCTCGGCGTTGACGTGGCCCGCGGCGCCGTCGCCCACCGGCTTTTCGCGGCGGTCGGTGAGGGTAATGCGAATGCCTTTATTGAGGAACGACAAGTCGCGCAAGCGCCCCGCGATGGTGGCGTAGCGATACTCCGTTTCGGAGAAAATAGTGGGGTCGGGCAAAAACTGCACCTGCGTGCCATGCTCTTCGGTATCACCAATTTCTTTTACCGGGTAGAGCGGCTGGCCAATGCTGTATTCTTGCTCGTAGAGGTGGCCTTTGCGGCGCACGTTCACCTTGAGGTCGATGCTCAGCGCGTTTACGCAGCTCACGCCTACCCCGTGCAAACCGCCCGACACTTTGTAGCTGTCTTTGTCGAACTTGCCACCGGCGTGCAGCACGGTCATCACCACTTCGAGGGCCGAGCGGCCTTCCTTAGCGTGCCAGTCCACGGGAATACCGCGGCCATTGTCGCGGACGGTAATGGAATTGTTTTCGTTAATGGTAACCTGAATTAGGTCGCAATGGCCAGCCAGGGCCTCATCAATAGAGTTGTCAACCACTTCCCATACCAAGTGGTGCAGGCCTTTGATACCCGTGTCGCCGATGTACATGCTGGGGCGCTTGCGCACCGCCTCCAGCCCTTCCAGCACCTGGATGCTATCGGCCGAGTAATCGGCAGGGGCTTTCTTTTCTATTACTTCACTCATGCGAGAGGGGGTTAAACTGACTGAAAAACCAGTCAGGAAGAGAACATCCAAAAGTACCTTTTTTATTCCATTTAGCCTACCATTTGCCCAGTTTTTTACTGGTATTTTAACGTATTAAAAAAGCCTTTGCCAGCACTGGCAGAGGCTTTTTTTTGGACTAGTAACCCAGTTTTTAGACCCAAAAAAAATACCCCTACTTTTATTCCTTTGAGTAGTTTTAAAACGCTTAATAAGTTTTAATCAATTCACTACGAACCTTATACCTTTTTAACACTACGCCTACTAGAGGCGATTTTTGCACCATCAGTCGCTTATTAACTAGTTATGAATCAATGTGTAATAATTCTAAAGCAACATAAATTTGAAGCATGTATCTTATTTTCATAATGTTATCTATTCGCCCGCTAGCCGCTCCCTCGTGAATTTTTTAGTATTTGCTCAACCTGCCGGGGTTGCCAAATAAGGGTGGCAACCCCGGAATTTACGGCGCTTATCGTTCTACAAGCCAGGCTCCTACATTCCGTGCTGGCACGGATGCGGGCTGCCGACTAAGGAATCATCTTGCGCATGTCTACAAGGCAGGGTTACTGACTGGCGCTGGCGCCTGCCGAAGCCCTTTACTTGCCTGGTATTCGCTCGTCAACCTCGCTACAGTATGTCTCCCTTGCTCGCTCGTCTGGCTTTCCTGCTGCTGGCTTTGGCTTGGATTAGTGCGGCCGCTCAAACCGCGCTCACCTTCACTGCCTCCGGTACCCATCAGATGGCGGACGCTACGGCATGGGCTACTGCCAAGACCAACGCTACTTCTACATGGTAGGGGCGGCAGTCCCGTCACGGCCTACACCAATGAGCTTTTTCGCTACGACCCCCTGACTAACAGCTGGGGCGGCGGGCCCCTGAGCAGCGGGCAGATGGGGGCACACCGCCTAGGCACAGCGGCGCTGCTCAGTCCCGTTTTGGGTGCCAGCTCGCTTTACGTGCTCAACGGGGCTACCAGCACCGGGCCGCTGCTAACTATGCCCAGCCTGCGCCCGAGCGATGGGGTACTGGCAACCAATTTCAGCAACCCCCTACCCGCCGCCTCGGCGGCGGTAGCTGTTTGGAATGGCCTGCTCTACGCCTACGGCGGGCAGCTGGCCAGCGGCGCCTACACCGACCAGCTCCGGGTTTTCAACCCCACGACCAGCACCTGGACGACCCTGGCCCCCGCCCGAGGCGAAGACCACGTACGGAGCCGCCGTCAACGGCAAGCTCTACGCCATTGGTGGCTACAACGGGGTGGTGAACTCGGCGCGCGTGGATGCCTACGACCTGGCCACCAACCAATGGCAGGCGCTGGGCACGCTGCCCACCACCGTTTCTAACCAAGCCGTAGTGGCCCAGGGCGAGTGGCTGTGGCTAGTCGGAGACTTCACCAACCAAGGTTACCTAGCTGCTTACAATACCCGCACCGGCCAGCTGCGCTCGTTCACGTCCAACCTGCCGCCACGCCGCAATGCAGCAGCCGCTATTTATAACAATAACCTCTATGTGTGGGGCGGCAACACGGCCGCGTCCAATGCCTCTACGCTGGCCGACATGTGGGTGGCCAACGTGAGCACGGTGTTGGCAGTGGACCCGGGCAGCGCCTCCCCGCAGGTGCACATCTACCCTAACCCTAGCTCCAAGGGCCTCGTAACGCTGGCGCTGCCCGCTGAGGCCCAGCAGGTAAGGGTACTTGACGGCCTAGGCCGGCTACTGAAGCTGGCGCCGCTCCCGGCCGGGCTCACGCGCTACGCCTTGGATTTGCGGGAACAGCCGGCGGGCCTGTACGTGGTGCAAGTACAGACGAAGAGCGGCCGCGTGGCAACGTGCCGGCTCGTGCAGCAGTAAGGCTTGGCCAAAGCTTTTTAGAACCCACTGCTTAAGCTGGCAAATCGGGCTTTTCACCTCAATAGCAAGAGCCCACTGCTACCGAAACCGATACCGGCGAAAAGCTTGCGCGCTGTAGCGCTCGGCCCATTTTGCTGGGTAATGAAGCAAAAGTGAAAAAATAAGTTGCTTTTCTGAAAAAGCGGCCCTTACCTTTGGCGAACCAACCCCCTGCTGACGACAGGATGGTTTTTATACAGAGGCGCGGAGAGACAGGCTCGATGAACCGCCGGCAACCCCCACCGTGTGGAATGGTGCCAAGTCCTGACCATATAAAAACAAGCTGCCGTGGATACTATCCTACTCCCCCAAGTTTCGCCTACCCCCCTGGTTACGCTGCGGCCGTGTTGTCGGCCGCTGGCTGGCGCATGTATGCGCTAGGCAAACCGGAGGTGTAGAGCGTCGTCTGTTTTTCATTTCGGGTTTGCCGTTTTTCGCGCTTCAGCTAGTTTGGCTAGCTGCAGTGCGCCTGCGTCGTGCAGGCAAGTAGCTGCTAGCTAAGATGTTTCGTCCGAAGCAGTAGCGTCCTTTTTTTGCGGGTAGACTCCTAAGCCCAGCCGGCTGCTTGTGCACGAGCGGCGTCGGGGGATGCGTCCGCCTGCTTTTTTCAACTGGTCTGGTCCCTCGCAAGCGGGCTAAGGAGTGCTGCTGTAGCAACCCGGGCCACGCCTTGCCTAGCCCACGCCGATTGCCGGCGCGGCCAGCATTCAACCCTTTTGGCTTTATGAAAAAAACTACCCTTTCCCTGGGGCGGGCAGCTGTGCTGGCCCTCTGCCTGGGCCAGGCTAGCCTCGTGGCGGCCCAAACTACCGGGGCGCCCCCGGCCGCTGGCACCGTCACCGACGGCGACAGCCATACCCCGCTACCGGGGGCTACGGTGGTGGTAAAAGGCACCACCCAAGGCGCTTCGACCGATGCCGATGGACGCTTTTCGCTGCCTGGCGTGGCCCCCGGAGCCACCCTGATTATCAGTGCGGTAGGCTATGCCAAGCGCGAAGTGAAGGTGGGGGCCGGTCCGCTCGACGTGACGCTACCCACCGACGTGCAGCAACTCAACGAAGTAGTGGTAACGGGCTACAGCGAACAGAACCGCCGCACGCTTACCAGCGCCATTTCGACCGTGAAGGGCGATGCGCTCAAGGACGTTCCGGCCGCCAGCGCCGACCAGCTCTTGCAGGGCCGCGCGCCGGGCGTGCAGGTATCGGCCAACTCCGGCGTGCCAGGCGGCGGCATCTTTATCCGTATCCGGGGTAGCAACTCGGTGAACGCCAGCAACGACCCGCTCTACGTGGTCGATGGGGTGTTTATCAATAACACCAACCTGGTGGCTACCGGCCTGGGCAACCAGGTGTCGTCGAATCCCATTGCCGATATCAATCCGGCGGATATTCAAAGCATTGAAATCCTGAAGGACGCCAACGCCACGGCTATTTACGGCTCGCGCGGGGCCAACGGGGTAGTGCTCATCCAGACCAAACGCGGCAAGGCTAACACCAAAACGCGCATCACTTTCGATACGTATCAGGCCACCTCGAAGGCGCCCAAAACCTACAACCTAGTGACTGGGCCCCAGCTAGCGACGCTGGAAAACGAGCGCTTTCTGAACGACGGCGGCAGTGCGGCACTGGTGCCGTACCGCTCGGTGGCGTCGGGGGGTAGGGGCACGCCCGAGGAGCAGCCCACCTACGACCGGCTGAACGACGTGTTTCGGCGTGCGCACACCCAAAGCTACCAGCTGTCGGCGGCGGGGGGTAGCGACAAAACGCAGTTTTACCTGGCGGCAGGCTACTTCCGGCAGGAATCTATTGTGCGGCCCAGCAATTTTGACCGTTTCAGCTTCCGGGTGAACCTGGATAACGCCGTAACCGACAAGCTGCGCATCGGTACGAGCACTGCCCTCACGCGCACCCAACGCAACGTGAGCAGCAACGATAACAACCCGGTGGGCGTCATCAACTCGGCCCTGTTTCCGCGCACCAACCTGCCGATTTACAATACCGACGGCTCATACGCCAAGTACGGCAGCTTCGATAACCACCTGGCCCTCATCAACAATCTGAACAACGACGCGGTGGGCACGCGGGTAATTTCGAACGTATACGCTGAGTACAAACTGTTGCAAAACCTAACCTTGCGCACGAGTTGGAGCATCGACTTCAACGACATGTACGAAAACAATTTCAACAACACGCTCATCTTGGCCGGGCAACCGCGGGGCACGGCTACCTCCTACCTCTCGCGCGACATCACCTTGCTCAACGAGCAAACGCTGAACTACCGCACCACCTTCGGCGAAAACCACGCCCTGCAAGCGGTAGTGGGCAACACCTTGCAGCGCAACACTTTCCAGCGCACGAGCTTAGCGGGGCAGCAGTTTCCGAGCAATGACTTGACGACCATCGCCTCGGCGGCGACCCAAACGGGTTCGTCGAGCCGCTCGCTGGCGGGGCTGGTGTCGTTTTTCGGCAAAGTGACGTACAGCTTTAAGGACCGCTACACGGCCGATGTAAGCGCCCGCGCCGACGCTTCCTCGCGCTTCGGCACCAACAATAAATGGGGCTATTTTCCGGCCGTGGGTTTGGGTTGGCGCCTCGGCGAAGAGCAGTTTATCAAGGACTTGGGAATATTTGATGAGCTGAAGCTGCGGGCTAGCCTCGGCCGCACCGGCAACCAGAATGGCATCGGCGACTTTGCCGCACGGGGCCTGGTGCAAGGCGGCGCCAACTACCTCGACTTGCCCGGCACGGCTCCTTTCCAGCTCGCCAACCCCAACCTGAGCTGGGAAACTACTCGGCAGTGGAACGCCGGCCTCGACGTGGCCGTGCTCAAAAACCGCCTGGCTTTGGAGCTGAATTACTACGACAAATCCACCACGGGCCTGCTACTGAACGTGCCAGTGCCGCGCAAAACCGGCTTCTCGTCGGAGCTGGAAAACTACGGGGCCGTGAGCAACAAAGGCATCGAGGCGCAGCTAACGGCCAATTGGGTCAATAACAGCACGGTGCAGTGGAGTACCACCTTCAATATTGCCCGCAATGTGAACCGGGTAGAAAAGCTGGCCGCCCCCATCACGGCGGGCTCGCGCGACATTTTCCGGCTCGAAGAGGGAGCCCCCCTCTACTCGTTTTGGCTCTACCACCAAACCCGCGTGAACCCTGAAAACGGCGATGCTGAATACCAGGACGTGAACGGCGACGGGCAAATAACGGTGGCCGACCGCCAGCTGGTGGGCAACGCTTGGCCCAACTACTTCGGCGGCGTCACCAACACTTTTAATTGGAAAGGGGTCGATTTTGGCTTCAACCTGTACTTTGAACAGGGCGCTAAAATCATGAATATGAACCGCTTCTTTCTGGTGCACGGCGGCACGCAGAGCAACATTGGCTACTTGAGCGACCAGCTCAACCGCTGGCAAAAGCCGGGCGACGTGACCGACATTCCGCGCCTAACTACCAACGCGGCGAGCAACAACTACGGCGGCGTGGTGCAAAACCTGAGCGACCGCTACCTAGAGGATGGCTCCTTCATTCGGCTGCGTACCATCACCTTGGGCTACACCTTGCCCAAAACGCTGGTTGGCGCGGCCCATCTCAACTCGCTGCGCGTGTACGTGCAGGCGCTCAACCTCTTCACTATCACGCCTTACTCGGGCCTCGACCCGGAAGTAAACTCCCAGAGCGGCGTGGCCAATACCAAAAACATCGACTGGGCCACCGTGCCCCAGCCGCGCACCTTCCAGGTGGGCCTGACGGTCGGATTGTAACCCTTATCAAGCTCATGAAACACTATTTTCTCCGCCTGCTCGTGCTGCTGCCCGCCTTGGGGGGGGTAGGCGGCTGCTCCAACCTGCTCGACCCCCAGCCCGTGCAGCAGCTCGCCGACGACCGCGCCATTACCGATGCCGCCAGCGCCCGCGCCGCCACCCTCGGGGCCTACGACCGCGTGCAGAACTACTACCAGCTCGACTGGCCTACTCTAGGGTTTTTGCCCGCTGACAACGTGCGTTTTAATGGCACGTTGAATCAGTACCTGCAAATCGACCAAAATGCGCTGAGTGCTGACAATGTGGTGATTGCTGAAACTTGGACTTTTATTTACCAAGCCATCAACGGGGCCAATAACTTACTGGCCGGCCTACCCGGCGTCAGTGACCCGCAGCTGACTACAACGGAGAAAAACCAGCTGCTGGGCGAAGCCTACTTTATCCGCGCCTTGTCGTACTTCGACTTGGCACGGGGCTGGGGCGGCGTGCCGCTGGTGCTCACGCCCACCCGTAGCAAAGAAAACGGCCAAGGCACCCGCCGTGCTACCCTCGCCCAGACCTACGACCAGGTGCTGGCTGACCTTACCCAGGCTGAAACCCTGCTGCCCGATGCCACCACCCGCAACCGCGCCGTGAAGGCTACTGCCCGGGGCCTGCGGGCGCGCTTGCACCTCTACCGCCAGCAGTGGCCCGACGCCGAAACTTATGCCACGCAAGTACTGAGTAACAGCGCCTACGCCCTGGTATCGCCTTACCGGGCCTTCTCCACGGCCCCGTTTCTGACCTCCGAATCGGTGCTGGAAATCAGCTACAGCAACGCCGACGCGAATACGATGTGGAACAACTGGTTTCCGAGCGCGCTGGGCGGGCAATACAATTTTCAGCCCGTGCCGGCGGCCATCACCCTGCTCAACGACCCGGCCGTGGGTGGCGGCCGCTCGGCGCTGCTAGCCAGCACGACTATCAACGGCGCGGCGGCCATCTACGGCAACCTCTACAGCCGCTCGGCCCAGCGCGACGACCCCAGCTACGTGCTGCGGGTGGCCGAGCTGTACCTGATTCGGGCCGAGGCCCGCGCTCGCCAAGGCAAGCTGAGCCTGGCCCTGGCCGACCTCAACGCTGTACGCATCCGCGCTGGGGTGCCCGCGAGCACCGCCGCCACCGCGGCCGACCTGCTGCTGGCCATCGAAAACGAGCGCCGCGTGGAGTTTGCCTTTGAGGCCGACCGCTGGTTTGACCTCGTACGCACGGGCCGCGCCGGCGCCGTGCTTGGCGTCACAGACCAGAAAAAATGGGTGTTCCCTATCCCCTACAACGACCTTGTGGCTGACCCAGACTTAGAGCAAAACCCAGGGTATTAACATACTAACTGCCAAACCAAAAAGGACGTTGTGCAGCGCTAGGGCCGTTTTTTCCTATTCTGGGTGGAACTTGAGGGGAATGAATCACGGTAGCTGAGCGCGGCATAACGGACTTTTTGGGGGTAGGCAGCGCTTCTTTTTCTTAAAAAAACAAACGCACATGTTTAAGCACTACCTAACTGCTGGGCTGCTAGCCGTGGGGCTGGCGGCCGGCGCACCCGTAGCGGCCCAAAGCCGCTACTTTTTCCCAGCTGCCAAGGCCGAAGATTTTGACCCGGCCATCCCAACGCCTGAGCAATTTTTGGGCTACCCGATTGGCTCGCATTATACCCGCTCTGACCAAATTGTGGCCTACCTGCGCGAGCTGGACCGCGTGAGCGATAAGGTGAGTACCCGTGTCATTGGCACTACCTATGAGGAGCGCCCGCAACTCGTGGCGACTATCACCTCGACTGAGAACCAGCAGAATTTGCCCCAGATTCATGCGCAGCGGCGGGGGCTTACCGACCCTACCCTACCCGCGCCCGCCTACGCCAAGCTGCCCGTGGTGGTGAGCCTCAACTTTGGGGTGCACGGCAACGAGAGCAGCAGCAGCGAGGCGGCCCTGCTGCTGGCCTACTACCTCACGGCCTCGCGCAGCCCCGAAACACAGCGCTGGCTGCGCGAATCGGTAGTGACCATCGACCCGCTCGAAAACCCCGACGGCCGCGACCGCGCTACCCACTGGTTTGACCAAAATAAGTCGTGGCCGGCCGTGACCGACCCGCTCGACCGGGAGCACACCGAGGCCTGGCCCGGCGGCCGCACCAACCACTTCTACACCGACCTCAACCGCGACTGGCTGGCCCTAGTGCACCCCGAAAGCCGCGCCCGCATGGCTTTTTACCACGAGTGGTACCCCAACGTGCTCATCGATTTTCACGAGATGGGCACCAACGGCACGTACTATTTCGAGCCCTCCAAGCCCCACAGTACCGAAAACGACCTGGTGCCGCGCTCGACGTATGAAGTACTCAACGTGCACCTGGCCAAGTACTTTGCCAGCGCCCTCGACCAGCTCGGCTCGCTCTACTGGACCAAGGAGCAGTTTGATAACCTCTCGCCCATCTACGGCTCTACCTACCCCGATTTTGAAGGGGGGGTAGGCATTACGTTTGAGGTGGGCAGCTCGCGCGGGCTAGCCCAAGAGGGAAGCAACGGCGTGGTGAAGTTTCCTTTTACCATCCGCAACCACGTGGCCACTGGGCTGGCCACCGTGCGCGGCGCGGTGGAGGAAAAAGAGTTATTCCTGAAAGCCCAGCGCGATTTCTTTACTTCGGCCCTCACGGAAGCCCGTAAGTTTCCGACCAAAGCCTACGTGTTTGGCAGCGCCCAAGACCCTACCCTCACCAACAAGTTGCTCGAAACGTTGCTCTTGCACCACGTGCAAGTGCACGAGTTGGGCCAGAACGTGACGCTGGATAAGCAGACTTTTACCAAAGGGGCGGCCTATGTAGTGCCCACCGTGCAGCCGCAGTACCGCATTGTCAACTCCATTTTTGAGGAGCTGACGGCCTTTCACGACAGCGTATTTTACGACGTGACGGGCTGGGCCCTCGCCCACGCCTACGGCCTGCCGGTAGCCAAGCAGAAAGCGGCGACGCTGGTGCAAGGCGCACCCATTTCGGCTACTAAAGCCTTGGCTGGCAACGTTGTGGGCGGCCAGTCGAGCTACGCCTATCTGCTGCCGTGGTCTGATTATAATGCACCAAAGGCACTGGTGGCTTTGCAGCAAGCGGGGGTGCTGGCTAAGGTAGCCTTCAAGCCTTTCGCCGCCGGCACCAAGGAGGGCGGCAAAACCGATTTTGGCTACGGCACGCTGGTAGTGCCGGTAGCGGCGCAAGCGCTGCCCGCCGATTCGGTATTTCGGGTGGTGAGCCGGGTGGCGCAACGCGCACAGGTCACGTTTACGAGTGTAAGCACGGGTTTTAGCGTGGGCGGTATTGACCTGGGTAGCAACAACGTGCGCACCGTGCCCGAGGCCAAGGCGGCCCTGCTAGTGGGTACTGGCACCAACGCCTCGGAAGTGGGCGAGGTCTGGTTTCACGCCAGCCAGCAGCTGGGCTTGCCGCTGAGTAAGATTGAACTAAGCAACTTTGGCCGGGCCCCATTGGGTCGCTACTCGGCGCTGGTGCTGGTGGGCGGCGTGTACACCGCCCTCGACCGCCCTACCGTGGAGCGCTTGCGCCGCTGGGTGCAGGAGGGCGGCACGCTCATTACCATTAAAAATGCTTCAGAATGGGCCCTTAAGCAAGGCTTGGTAACTGAAAAGCTGCTCATCCCGGCTGGCACGAGCTGGGCCGATACGGCGGCTACCAAAGGCTCCGTTGCCACGCGCCGCGCCGACTTCGTAACCCAGGAGCAGGAAGGCACCCGCGCCATTGCGGGCTCCATCTACCGCGCCGACGTGGACCTGACCAACCCCATTGCGTTTGGCCTGACCAGCCGCAACTTATACGTATTCCGCAACGGCACTACGTTTTTGAAGCCTAGCCGCAACCCGTACACCACGGTAGTACGCTACACCGCCCAGCCGCTGGTGAGCGGCTACGTTTCGAAGGGCAACGTGCAGAAAATCAGCAATTCGGCTGCTGTGGTAGTCAGCAAGTTAGGCGCGGGGCGCGTGGTGCTGTTTGCCGACGACCCGGTTTTTCGTTCCTACTGGCACGGCACTGCGCGCCTGCTCAGTAATGCCTTGCTGCTAGGCACGCTGCTGAATGTGCCCGAAGGTGCGGCTGCGCCTACCACCGCCGAAGAAGCAAATTAATAGGTGCTGTCAGCACCGGCTCTTGCCCGGTAAATCAGGCTTCGGGCAAAAATTAAACTGCATTTGCCACGCGACTTTTGAGGGGGTAGGCCAACGCGTGGCCTACCCCCTCATTCCGTATTTAGGCAGTAGCCAACCCACTGCTACCTAAATCAGGTCGAACGCTCGGGCATACTGGCCCAGTTCGAAGGCGGTGGTGGCCCCCAGTTTCTGGCGCAGATTGCGGCGATGCGTATTCACGGTTTGGTCCGAGATAAACAGGGCTTCGGCGATTTCGGACGAGCTTTGGCTAAGGCTAAGGCGCGCTAATATTTCGCGCTCGCGCGCCGTGAGGCGCGAGAAAGTAGCGGAGTGCTGGCGCAGGAAATCGTTTTCATCAATCAGACGCTGCACTTTGGCCGCGAAATGGTTGTCGGGATGCAACGGAACAGCCATCCCCATCACAAGCAGCGGATTGCCCTCCGCGTTGGTGAGCAGCCGGCGCATGGCAGTCAGGTACCAGCTCCAGCCGGGCCGTTCGGTGGTGCGCACTTGCTGGTAAAACGTGTGTACATCAGGGACTTCGTTTTCGTACATCAACTGAAATACGCGGGCCATGTACTCATCCGACTCCACCGCATTGAAATACGTGGGGGAGAAATCAGGCCCCAGTGCTCGCAGTTTCTCCAGCGTGGCACCAAGCAGGCGCAGGCCCCATTCGGAGAGGTAGCGCACAGTGCGCGTAGGCACATGGTGGATAATAACGACGGCGGGATACTGGTCGGCGGTAGCAGCGATTTCGGCAATCTTTTGGTCGATAAGCTGTTCGTCCGTCATGTGAAGCAGTGAGGATAGAAGGGCAAAAAGAATCCTACGACCAGTTGCCGTAGGAGCTGCTACGTCGGGGCCGGGCCAGATGCTACCTGAAAAATTTAGCTCAAGTATACTTATTTATTAATCAAAAACTCACGCATTAAACTACCTTCCAGGCCACCGCACTTCGCTAGTAACCAGCTAGGTGGGCACTACCAGCTGCGGATATAGGTGTTCAAATCTACAGTGCTAGGTATTAGATGCGATTAAAGTATAAAATCCTCGTATCCTCTGACTAGCTATTAGTTAGCTTATTTATTTAAACTCACACGCTAGTTTAAGGCCGATACGTGGTCGCTCACGCAGCTCAAGCAGGAGCAAGTAGTTCACAACGAGCTACCCGCGCCAATTCGGCACAGTGCTAATACAGAGGCGGGAAATGCTTGACCGCGAACGGGCTAAAGTCTTCGTTACTCTAGCTGGCTGCCGCTAGCAGCGTGCCCGCCTTGCTAATTGCTAATAGCAGCACCGCCGTTTTGGCTACCTGCGCTAGCATGCTAGGGGTAGTACCGGACTGGGTAGTCAGGCTAGTCGCGAGGTTTAGCGTACTGTGCTAGGCACTGCCTACCACCAAGCGGCGCACGGGCGACTAGATGGCTGCGGCCTCCGGGTAGACTTGTCGCTGGCAGTACTAGACCGGCAGTACTAGAACAAAGTAGCGCCGACTGGCGGCATAGGCTTGAACTTAGCACTTGCGAGCGGCCGATTAGGGGTGTAGCTTGCCGCTGAGTTGCCCGCAGTGTATTGCTACTGCCCTACCTTACTTTTCCCGCCCCTACTCGCCCTATGCCCCCCTCCGCTCCTGACGTTTTCGTGCACCACGTCTTGTTTTACACCCCCGCCACGGCCAGCGACGCCGACCGCGCCCAGCTACTGGAGGGCCTGCAACTACTACGCGGCATTCCTTCCATCAAGCTGGCGCACATTGGCACCCCCGCCGCGACCGACCGCTCCGTCATCGACCGCACGTATACCTACTCGTGGCTGTGCTTTTTTGAAAGCGCCGCCGCGGAGCTCAACTATCAGCAGCACCCGCTGCACGACGAGTTTCGACGCCAATATGCAAGCTACTGGGAAAAAGTAGTGATTTATGACGCGGTAGGCCCGATGTCCTGAGGCATTCGGCCGCGGGGGCGCCGGCGCTCGGCACCCCAGTTTCTTCGTGCCGTTTGCTGAAGGCCTGTTTGATAGCTACTAGACGTGCCCTACCAGCAGGGGCTGCCGCTGGCAAAAAAGCCAGGATGCGCTGGTTTTTTGCTCACCCTCCTTTTTATGGATGCTCCTGCTGCTCCTATCTCTTCCTCCTCGTTGTTCACTGGGCTACCGGCTGACCTCGTCCTGTCAGCATTGCTGCAGCAGTTGCCCAATGGGGTTGTGTACTACCTGCCCGTTTACGCAGCAGATGGCACCACCGTAACAGATTTTCACTTCAGCTACCTCAACCCCGCTGCGCAGCGCATGCTGGGCCTGCCCGAGCAGCCCGCTACCACTTACCTCGCGCAATTTCCGGGCAGCGTGGCCAGTGGCGCCTTTGCCTTCCACCGCGACGCCTTCGAGGCCAACGGCGCGCTGGCTATACTCGAGCAATTTTACCAGGCCGACGGGTACGACAAGTACATTCGCGCGCAGGCGCGCCGCTTGGACGCGGGTTTGCTCGTCAGCTTTACCGATGCCGAAGACCAGCCGCGTACCCTCGTGGAAATAGCCCTGCGCGAGGCTCAAGCTGCTGAGCAAGCGGCCCGCGCCGAAGCCCAGGCCCAGCGCCAGCGCTTTTACGAAGTACTGATGGCGCTACCTGCCCAGGTAGCCACCTACTACGGCCCCAACCACGTCTATCAGTTCGTTAATCCCGCTTACCAGCGCTACTTTCCGACCCAATCTTTGCCTGGCCGCTCGCTGCGCGAGGTGCTGCCCGAAACGGAGCGGCAAGGCGTGCTGGCCGTGATGGACCAGGTGTACCAAACCGGTGAGCCCAGCTACCAGCAGGAGCTGGAAGTGTGGCTCGATTTGGCGGGTACCGGCCAGCCTCGGCAGCTGTTTCTCAATTTGTTTTTTCACCCCTTGCGCAATGCACAGGGCCAGATTGAGGGCCTGCTGGACTTTTCCTACGACATGACGGAGCAGGTGCAGGCTCGGCGGCAAGTCGAGCAACTTAACCACGAGTTGGAAACTCGCGTGCGCACCCGCACGCAAGAAGCCGATGCTGCTCACATGGAGGCTGAGCGCCAGCGCGCGCGCCTGGCCCGACTGTTTGAAGAAGCGCCCGCCGGTATTTGTATGCTGGATGGGCCGGAGCTAGTTTTTAAGTTCGTGAACGCCGGGTTCCAGGCGCTATTTCCCGGCCGGGAGTTGATTGGCAAGCCCGTGCTCGGAGCCATGCCCGAGCTAGTGGGCCAGCCCGTGCCGGCCATGCTACGCGGGGTATACGAAACGGGGATAACCTTCGAAGGGCGCGAGGTGCTCATACAGTTTGTGCGCCCTACCGATGGCGTGCTGGAAGACCGGTACTTCAACTTTGTCTACCAGGCCCGCTACGATGCGGCCAATTGCATCGATGGGCTCATCGTTTTTGCGTTTGAAATCACGGAGCAAGTGCGGGCCCGCCAGGCGGTCGAAGCCAGCGCCCACCGGTTGCGGCTGCTGACCGATGCGCTGCCCGTGCTCATTGCCTACCTCGACCGCACCTTAACCTACCGGTTTGCCAACCAGGCTTATGAATCTTGGTTTCAGCGTTCTCCCGCCGACATAGTTGGCCTTACCCCACCCGAATTGGTGTCGCCGGCCGCCTATGCGCAGGTGCACCCGTATCTGCGGCAGGCGCTGGCGGGCGAGCGTGTCGAGTTTGAGCTGACTATGCCCTACCGGCCCGACTTTATCAAGCATATCCACGGCAGCTTTATTCCCGACATCCAGCACGGCGTTGTGGTGGGTTTTTACAGCCTATTGTCCGACGTGACGGAGCTGGTGAACGCGAGGCAGGCGGCTGAAGCCAATACCCGGCAGGCGCAGACCATGGCGGCCGAGCTGGCCAGCACGAACCAGCAACTCACGCACACCAATGTGGACTTAGATAACTTCATCTACACGGCCTCGCACGACCTCAAAGCGCCCATTGCTAACATCGAAGGCCTGCTGCTGCTCTTGCGCAAGCAGCTACCGACCGCCGCCCAGCAGACGGGCCTGGTGCCGCGGGTGCTAGGCATGATGCAGGAATCAATCGAGCGCTTTCGCCTCACCATCGCTCAGCTCACCGACCTCACCCGCCTGCAACAGGTGCGCACCGAGCCCAACCAGGCCGTGGATTTGGCCACCATTGTTGAGGCCGTGCGCCTAGACTTAGCCCCGCTGCTCGAAGCCACGAGCGCGCAGCTGACGGTGGCTATCGACGCGGGGGCGACCGTGCAGTTTGCGCCGCAACATCTACGCTCTATTCTCTACAACCTACTTAGTAACGCCGTCAAGTACCGGCACCCCGCCCGCGTGCCCCAGGTGCAACTGCGCTGCCACCACGAGGAAAACAAAGTCGTCCTGGAAATTCAAGACAATGGGCTGGGGCTGAGCGTGCCGCAGCAGGATAAGCTGTTCACACTATTTCAGCGCCTGCATGCGCACGTGGAGGGCTCGGGCGTGGGCCTGTACATGGTCAAGCGCATCGTGGAGAATGCGGGTGGCACCATCGCCGTGCACAGTGAGCTGGGGAAGGGCTCCACCTTCACAGTTTCGTTTCCTGCCTAAACTCCTAGTAGAGGCATCTCGCGTAAAACGCCAGCAGGCGCACTTCGCTAGTGCCTAGTAGTGCGTTTTCCTGTTTACTTACCCAGGCCCATCCGCGTAGGTAGGGCTCAGCCTAGCTGCGTCAGGCAGCCACTCGGCCCTGCCTACTACCGCCTTGTTTCTTGATTTGCCAAGGGCGCTAATTGAGGTTTAAGCCAAACAGGAGCCCAAACCAAGCCTTGCGTTGGTAGAGCCAATAGGCCGCGTCCGGCCCCAGCAGTTGGTCTACGCCGACGGCCACGCCCAGATTAAACACGTGGGCATCATAAATGGCGGCGGCCCCGCCATGCACCACAAAGCCTTCGTACTCTACTGTGGCATGCTGCCGCGTCAGGTCGGCCGTAATAAAGGAGGAGCCCACGCCCGTAAACAGCCCGTAGCCCAGGCCCACGGTGCGAATCAGGGGCGTCGTGCGCCCGGTGGGTAGGCGGTGCCGGATGAGGTGATAGCCATCGAGCCGGCGGCCGACGTAGAGGGCCGCATTGAAAGTCGTGTTGAGCTGCACCGGCACCCCTTCCCGGCCGGGGCGCACTTTGAAGGGTAGGGTAAAAATATCAAAGTCAAATTCGCGGTGCAGCAGCAGTACGTGGTGCTGGGGGCGCAGGCCGTAGCGGACAGGGGGCGCTAAGGGGGTAGCGGGTGAGTAGAGCAGCAGGGTATCGGGGGTAGGCTGCTCGATGTAGAAGCGGCGCCCTGGGCCAGTTGCCACGGCCCGCGTTAGCAACGAGTCGCTGGTGCGCCCGAGTTGGTAGTAGCCGGCGTCGAGTTGCGGAATACGCCCCACCGAGCAGCTACTTAGGCCAGCCAAGGTTAGTGCGCCGGCCAGTAGGGGGTAGCAGCGCCTAGACCAGGAAATAAGGGGAGCCCACGCCATGGTGCAAAAGACGGCTATACGCTCCGACTGCACAACGGGTGAGGCGGGGAGCTAATAATCTCTTCCGAAAGGCTGCGCCGCCCCCCGCACCTCGGCGCACATTAGAGGAAGCTCTAAGGCATATTCTTCTAGGTTCTTATCATAACGGCAGCGGCTTCTCCCCTACCCCCGCGTCCGCCCCGAGCAACAACTCGTTGCCAAAACTTGGGTATTGGCTGGCGCAACAGCATCAGCCCACGCTACCTCATCAACACTGTTTTGGGCGGGCACTCCTACGCTGCCATGCAGCCTGACAACGCCTAGCATTTAATCCACATCCAGCAAATAGCTAGCAGGCAAGGCATTGGGTTCATTGAACAGTTTTTGTATTTTTGATAAACAGCCGATTATCATGTACGCATTCGCTTCAATCACCTGGTTGCTGAGTCTGTTATTCTTGGCATACCAACCGGCCACCGCGCAAGATTTAGCGCCCGCCGAGCGCCGGCAAATGCTGGAAACGGCGAGCAAACTTCTCCGGGAACGGTACGTTTTTCCCGATATGGCCCAGCGCCTAGCGCAGCAGGTACGCAAAAAACAGCGTACCTACGAAGCCATCGCCGATGGCCAGGCCCTGGCCCAGCGCCTGACTGCGGACCTCTACGCCTTGGCCCACGACAAGCACCTCAACATTGGCTACCACCCCGAGGGCGTGCCCACCGACCAAGTCTGGAATGCTAAGCCCACCGCCGAGCAGGAAGCCCAGCAGCTGGCCGCCATGCGCGAAGGCATGCGCCGCGAAAATTTTGGCATTCTCGACCTGTCAGTGCTGCGCTACAATATTGGGTATCTGAACCTGAAGTATCTGGCCAGCCCGGCCGTAGCCGGCGACTCCTACGTGGCGGCCCTAAACTACCTAGCCCATACCGATGCCCTGATTCTGGATTTGCGCCAGTGCGGCGGGGCTACGTCAGAATTTGCTATTCCGCTGCTGTGCAGCTACTTCTTTACCGCGCCTACCCACCTCAACGACTTATACTGGCGCGAGGGCAACCGCACGCAGCAGGCGTGGACCTACACCCAGGTGCCAGGCCCGCGCTACCTTACCCAGCCCCTTTATGTGCTCATTGGACCTAATACGTTCTCTGGGGCTGAAGAATTGGCCTACGACCTACAAACACAAAAGCGCGCCACGCTAATCGGCCAGGCCAGCGGCGGCGGGGCCAATCCGGGCGGTACGTTCCGCCTCAGCGAGCATTTCGACATTTTCCTGCCTGTGGGCCGGGCCATCAACCCCATCACCCACACCAACTGGGAAGGCGTGGGCGTGCGGCCTGATACGACGGTCATCCTGCCGCTGGCCCTGCCCGCAGCACAGGCGCTGGCGCTGCGCGCTATCGCTACCTCCCCTGGCACGCCGCCCGATTGGCGCGGCGTGCTCCAGGGCCAACTGCAAGAATGGGCCCTGCACCCGCCGAAGCTGGCTAAGCAACGGTTTATGCTACAAGGCGAGCCCCAGGCCAAGCAAGTTTCGGTAGCTGGTTCGTTCAACAGCTGGTCGGCCACGGCCACCCTGCTTACGCGCCAGGGCAATGCCTGGGTAGCCGAGGTAGAAGTTGAGCCCGGCCCGCTGCAATACAAGTTTGTGGTAGATGGCCGCTGGTTCACCGACCCGGCCAACCCGCGCACCGAGGGCGTAGGCGACCGCGCTAACTCTGTGCTGAACGCAGGAAGCAATTGACAAGCCATTTCTATACATCAGTTTTGCTCAGCCTTAAGACGTAGCATTAGGCAGCGGGCCTGTGCACTTTCCCACCAGAAGCCACCCTCTGCCACACCTGCTATTTCGGTGTCTCTTGCTCCTTGTCAACTTCAACACACCACGGCCGCTAAGCCAGCAGTGTCTACTAGAAGTAGCTGGCTATCAAGGTTACTCTCAATTCTTCCATCGGTTGCACACCGTCCTACCCCCTCTCCTTTTTATGACCTCTTTACCCTTCACTCCCACAGCCATTGTGCCGGCCGGCACGGGCCGCCGGCTCAACGTGCTAGGCGACCAGCAATGTATCAAACTAACCGGCCAGGATACCAACCAGCAGTTTACCCTCATCGAGCAGCTCAACGTGCCCGGCACGGGTATTCCCCGCCACGTGCATGCCCTCGACGATGAGCTATTTCAGGTGTTGGCGGGCGAAGTGGAGTACGAAACTGCCGACATGGTGAAAACCCTGAGGGCCGGCGACGTGCTCTTTGCGCCCCGGGGCATTGCCCACAGTTGGCGCGTGGTGGGCACCGAAAAAGCGCACGTTATGCTGTCGGTATTTCCGGCGGGGGCCGAGCACATGTTTGAGGAATTGGCCGCGCTACCAGCTGGCCCGCTCGACTTCGCCATCGTAGCCGAAATCTGTGGGCGCTACGGCATCACGTTTGGGTAAGCACTGCGTTCACCTCAGGCAGGGCAATATAGCCGCGCCGATTGCTTTGCCTAAAGCAAGCACCAGGCTAGATAACCTCTACTTGGTTCTGCTTGGTGAAGCTCGTGGATGTGTATCAATGTTCATGAGGGATAAGCAATAAGTAAAGCAGTTTTTATCTTTTGCGAAATACCTCGCAATTGCTCAATATCCGCTGTCCTTTTCACCGCCCCCCAATGCAACTGTCTCATCGCCGCACCGCTTGCTTGCCTTACCAGCACTTGCTTTTGGCTTTTGTAATCTGGGTGGGAGCGTTGCTGAGCACGCTGACCTGCTTGGGGCAAGCCACCCCGGCGCAACTTCAAACCGCGTATGACCAGTTGCAAAAAACCACCCTTTACGGGCGCAACCCTAAGGCCGGGAAGTTTTATGCCCTTCGAGGCTTTAAAATGTATTGTGAGGTATATGGCACGGGCAAGCCTCTGTTGCTAATCCACGGGAATGGCAGTAGCATTAAGGCCTTTGCCAAGCAAATTCCCTATTTCGCCCAAACCTATAAAGTTATTGTGGCCGATAGCCGAGCACATGGGCAGTCCATCAACAAAATTGATTCGCTCTCTTACGAAATGATGGCCGACGACTACGCGGCCCTGCTCACGGCTATGCATATCGACTCTGCCAATGTCATCGGCTGGAGCGACGGCGGTATCAATGGCTTGCTATTAGCCATTAGACATCCGGCGAAAGTCAAAAAACTAGTTGTAACGGGGGCAAACCTGCAACCAGATTCTACCGCTGTAGACCCGGCAGTCCTCCAACGGGTCACGAAGACCTATAATATGCTGGGTGGGTGGTTTAAGGAAACACGGCCCAAGACGCCCCTTGACTCGATGGTGTATAAGTACTTCAAATTACTCAAAGAACAACCACATATTTCCCTGGCTGACTTGCACAAAATTATGGCCCCTACCCTCGTAATTGGGGGAGACCACGATGTGGTACGCCCGCAGCATACACTCCTAATTGCGGAAAACATTAAGCGGTCGTACTTATGGATACTCCCCAATTCGGGGCATAGCACACTCATCGCTTACACCACCGAGTTCAATCAAAAGGTGACGCAATTTCTGCAAACGCCCTACCGGCTTATAACAGATAGAGCCCGCGAGTTTTAAATTATTCATTCGTGCGCCTATAGTAGTACTGCTCAGGTAGGTTAGTCGTAGAGCAAGTAAGCATAGTGAAAAGCACTTCTCCAATAAAGCAATGGTACACTACTGGTTTTCGAGCGCCTATCACCGCATAATTTCTACGGGCAATTAGGCAAGATGTGGGTTTTTAACACCAGTAAAAACAGCACTTAGGTGACTAATTGTACTGCCTTAAAATTCGGGATTTCGGAGGTAATAGTAGGCAGCTTTTTCCCTATTGTCCCTTGCAGTATCATCCTGACCGATGAAACAGTAGCTGCTTTTTACTACCCCTATTTTAATTCGTAAGCTGATAAATAAATTCTTCAATCTCAGCTTGTCGAGCATTTGCAAACCCTGTATCTTTTCCGATTTTTACGAAGCCACCTTTCTCTAATACCTTTTGTGAGCCAAAGTTGTCAAAGGCAACACGCCCAAATAATGGCCTGGTTTGTTCGATTTTTAAAAACATTTTAAGGGCATTCGTGGCAATACCCTGCCCCCAATATTTTCTGTTAATCCAGTAAGTAAGCTCAGCGTTATTTTCCAGGACAAATTTTGCTATACTGCCTACAATTTCATTGTCAGCTTTTATGGTCCGCATAGTTATTGTTGGGTCAGCTAATAGCTTTGAATACTTAGCCATGTAAGCAAGTTTATCAGTCGGGTCTTTAGGAGTAAACGCGGCTAAATAAATTGCTTTTTTATCAAGCTGAAATTGAAATAAGTCATGCAAATCTTCAGCTGTTGTTTCCGACAAGGTTATCTTGCTGTTTGTCATGTTGAAATCTTATAACGTGTTAGCTTAAGGATATTTTTATTTGACCAAGCTCAGCTCACTGGCTATGTAATGGTCGCTATACTGCAACGCGCCGGGCGGTTTGGTCGGGCCAGGACCTAACGCCTACAGAGATTTTCAAAGGCAACAAAAATAGAGCGGCCTACCCCCTAGGCGCGTGCCCACGCTAGCACTTTCAGCGCGCCACTGGCCCCGGCGCCGCGCTACTAAAACGGGCTTTCCTGGCTGTTTCTGATACGAATAGCTTCTTCGGTGCTGGGAATAAGAAAGTCGTGTAACATGGTTAGGGCGGTGGCTTGCGTTTCCTCTATAAATGGCCGCAAATTTTGGTTGTACGCTTGAAAGGCCGAGTCAAAATGGCCATCGTATTTTTCCAACGCCTCCGCAACGGCGGCCGCGCCACTCATGGCTAACGAGGCACCTATTCCTGCGGCGGGCGAGGCGCAGTAGGCGGCGTCACCCACCAAGGCCACGCGGCCTTTGGTCCACGACGGCATTTTGATTTGACAGAACTTATCGAAATACGAAATATTGGCCTGTTTTACTTCGTCTAATAATTCGGCCGTTCGCCAGCCTTGGCCAGTAAATTGTTTCGCAATAATGCTTCGTTGCTGGTCGGTATCTCGGTAATCATACGAAATTTCTTGTTCGGAAAAGAACCAGAAAATGATGTCGGTTTTTCCGTTGTACGCATTCAACATTACACCCTTGCCCGGCGTGCTGTACAGCTGGGCAGTATTTTCTTTTATCAACAAGTGGTTGACGATGGTGAGCGAAGAATAATGCTCCAAAGAATGGGCGTATTCGGCTTCGTGGCCAAACCATAATTGTCGAATCCCCGAGTGTAACCCATCGCACCCGAATACGAGGTCAAACGCACGGGTCGAACCATTTTTAAACGTGACGTGGATAGCGTCCGCTGTTTCGTGCAAAGCGATGACGCGGCTGTTGAACAAGAAATCAACTTTATCCTCTACAGCCTCTACTAAGATGGTTATTAGTTCAGCGCGCTCAATTTCGATTTCGGCAATATCCTCGTCCGCCAGAGGTATTTCCTCGTTTTGCAGCATCGTCGAGCCGACCGTCACATCGTCGGCGGTTTTGAATTCCAACCGTTCCAGCTGCAAGCGGTGGGCTTTTAAGCGCTCAAAAATGCCCATCCGCTTCGCGCTGGCTAGCGCATCCCCTTGCACATTAATAGCCGCCCCGCCCTTGCGCGGTTCGCTTGCCAGCTCCACTACCGTAACGTGGTAGCCTAGTTTACTCAGCCAATAAGCGGTGGAAAGGCCGGCGATGCTGGCGCCCGAAACAAGTACTTCTTTTCTGTTTACCGATTCCATTTTTAGTAGATTTTGTGAGGCAATCATGCGCGCATGATTGCCTCACAAAATTCTGGAACGCACCGGCCTTAGGCTAGAATAAACGCGACAAAATCAGTGCTGACCGCCTGTTGCCAGTGCTTGGCTTTGCGCGCAAAGGCCGCGGGCGTAGTGCCGCTGTAACGCTTAAATTCTCGGCCAAGGTGCGCCTGGTCTGCATAGCCCAGGTCCTGCGCCAGGCTGGCCAAGCTAGCTGCCGGCTGCAGCCAGATGCGGAAGCGGACCTGCTCAAAGCGCATCAGCGAGGACACGTCTTTCACTGTATAGCCCGCTGCCTGTTTGAACTTTCGCTCTAGGGTGCGCACTGTGGCATGAGCCGCTGCCGCTACCTGGCTGACTGGCAAGGTGCCACCGGCGGCCCGCATCGCATCGCCCGCTTGGCTGAGTAACCGGTCACGCGCCACGCCCACCTGGGCAGTCAAGAAAGCCTGGGTCACCTCAGCCAGTGCTTCGGCTACCTGGCCCGCTCGCATCCACTCCGCTAAAGCCGCCTGAAGTTGCGCAAGGGGATGTGCCAGGGCACGCACGCCATCTTGCCCGGCCGGCAGGCCGAGCAAGTCGAACACAGCCCAAGGAAAGCATCGAATGCCAATAAGTTCTAACCGATTTTGCGCAATAAAAAGCGCCGGCTGGTTGAGCAGCCCCACTAGAAACGGGGAGGGTAAGGGCTGCACACCGCCCGCAGTGGAGATGCTACAACCACTGCCGAAATGAAAAATGATTTCCGCGTAGCCATCTGGCACGACCTCAAAACGCGCGGGCAGCTCCCCTAAATCCATTCCCGTGTACCAAAAACTCTGGATGGTATCGCGTAGCGCTTGAGGAGGTTCAACTTCTTGGTGCTGCATGGAGAAAGATAACTTATAGAGCCGGGCGGTTACCCTGGACAGGTCAGCTTCCTACGCAACGTTCGGTCAAGAAGGCAGGTAGCAACATGACTAGCAAGGACTTCGCATAACTTTTCGCCCCACGTAAGCGCGATTAGTACTTAGCGGTAGTCGTAGAGCTGAATTAAGCTTTAGCGAGGCTGCTCGATAGGTTATCGGCGCTCGCGTTGCGCTTGCTCGTAGCGAGCACGTTTACAGTTAAGAGAGAAGCGCGACCGATAGGGCGATTGAACCGTGCTCAAACCGTCAGCTCCAGTAGGTTGCCGTCGGGGTCTGCCACCACGCTCTCGTAGTAGCCATCGCCCGTCGTGCGGGGCTCGCTGACTACGAGGTAGCCCGCCGCGCGCAAGCGCTCGGTCAGTTGGTTTACCTGCGTGAGGCTGCCAGTAGCAATCGCCAGATGGGCGTAGCCCAGCCGAGGAGCACCCGCCGCTAGCAGACCCGGCTGCTGCATCAATTCGAGCCGCGCCCCGGAGGCAAAAGAGAGAAAGTAAGAAGTAAACTCTCGCGTGGGATTGTGGTAGCGCGGGCCGGCAACAGCCCCGAAGAAAGTAGTATAAAAGGTGCGGGACCGCTCCAAATCGGGCGTCCACAACGCAATGTGGGCTACGTACATAGAAACTTGACGAAGGAAATAAACGGATTACGAACGGCACGGGGTAGCAGTGAAGCCACGGGCAGCGCAGAGGTCCGGTTGCTACCGGGGCCCGGCTAGGCCGCCGCTGGCGTATTTGCGTCCCCGATTGCTTACTATGCTTGTCGGTGGCCATTAGCCACCTACGCGCGACTCTACCCTAAAATTAGAGCAGGAATAGCTCCTTATGTTGAATGAAAATTTTATCCGGGCTTTTCGCCACGCTGCTACCATCTACTGCTTAAGCAGCGCAGCAGAGACCTGGAGCGGGCTTTTGCGCTGGTGTGGGGGTAGGCCAGCGGCTTATCAAACAACGAAGGGAGCTATTAATATCTACCAGCAATTACAGTGAAAACCGCAGGTGGTGCCCCCTACCCACCGGGTTTGCGGTTAGGCATCAAATAGTTTGCCGCGCCCTTTTGACTAAAGCAAAGGGCGTTTTGGTTAAACCTGCCGGGCAGGCAAAGACGACCTTTGTAGCGTCAATTAACCAATACTAGTTTCCTTATGAAAGCGGTCAGAATTCATGCCTTTGGCGGACCCGAGGTTCTGCAACTAGAAGACGTAGCACGCCCGGTGCCGGCGGCCGACGAAATTCTCATCAAGCTGTATGCCAGCGGAGTGAACCCAGTAGATTGGGTAGTTCGGGAAGGCGGCAATGATGCGCTGCGGGCGTATCTGACTTTGCCGATGACCCTAGGCTGGGATGCCGCCGGTGTGGTGGAGGAGCTAGGCAGCGCCGTAACCGGGTTTCAGAAAGGCGATGCCGTGTATGGCGAGCCGAACTTTCCCGGCAATGGCAGCTACGCCGAATATTGCGCAGCCAAAGCCAGTCAATTTGCCCTGAAGCCCAAAAGCCTCAGCTTTACCGAGGCGGCCGGGGTGCCGCTGGCCGGCCTCACGGCCTGGACGGCCCTCTTTGAGCATGGCAAACTGCAAGCTGGCCAACGCATTCTCATTCAGGGGGCTTCGGGCGGCGTGGGAAGCTTCGCCGTGCAGTTTGCCAAGGCCAAAGGGGCGTACGTTATCGGTACTGCGTCGGCGGGCAACCTAGACCACCTCCGGCAGCTGGGGGCTGACGAGGCCATCGACTACCGTAGCCAGAACGTGGAAGAGCTGGTGCGCGATGTGGACGTAGTGTTAGAAGCCTCGCCGGTGCGCGATAACGCGGCGCGGGTGAAAGCTATAACCGTTCTGAAGGAAGGCGGCACATTCGTCAGCGTCAATGTCGATTTCCCCTTCGATGAGGCCGTGCAGGCGGCCCTGGCCCAAAAGAAGGCCACGGGCGAGTTGTCGAACAATCAGCCCCGGCAGGAATGGTTGCAGGAAATTGCCCAGCTGATTGATGCTGGTAAGGTGCGGGTATTCATCAGCAAAGTATTTCCGCTGGCGGAGGTGGCCGAAGCCCACCGCGAAAGCCAAACTTGGCACGTGCAAGGTAAGTTGGTGCTGAAAATACGCCCCGACGGCGAGCCGGCATGAGACGCTTTACCACGATAAGCGAGTTTCACGAGTTTGTGCAGCTGCCCAAGCCTCAGCATCCGCTGCTCAGCGTAATAGATGTGGGCACCGTGCCGCACCGCTATGGCCAGGAGCCGACGAGCATGGTGTTTGATTTTTACACCATTTCTGTCAAGCGCATGCGCAATGTCCACATGAAATACGGGCAGCATTCGTTTGACTTTAAGGAAGGCATTATGTCCTTCATGGCTCCCAACCAGGTGTTTAGCATGGCAACTGCCGACCCCGACGAGGAGATTGAGAAATCAGGGTGGGTAATCTACATTCATCCTGATTTTCTGTGGAATACGCCGCTGGCCAAAACCATCCAGCAGTACGATTTTTGGGATTACTCGCTCAAAGAAGGCCTGTTTCTTTCCGCCAAAGAGGAGGCGACCATCCTGGCTATTATCCGCACTATTGAGCAAGAATATTGTTCGACCATCGACCGGTTCAGCAAGCAGATTATCGTCTCGCACGTGGAAAGCTTGCTGCACTATGCCGACCGGTTTTATCATCGCCAGTTCCTCACCCGCGAAAAGGCTAACCACGAGGCGCTCGAACGCTTGGAAACCCTTCTGCAGGATTACTTCAACAGCGATAACCTAGTAGAACGAGGCTTGCCGACCGTTCATTACGTAGCCGAGTGCCTGCATCTGTCGCCCAAGTATTTAAGCAGTTTGCTACGCGTCGTAACTGGGCAAAACACGCAGCAGCACATTCATGCTCGGCTGATAGCCAAAGCCAAGGAAAAGTTGTCCACGACTAACCTGACCGTCAGCGAAATTGCCTACGAGCTAGGGTTCGAGCATCTACCCTCGTTCAGCAAGCTATTCAAGGCCAAGACGAACTTGTCGCCGCTGGAGTTTAGGGCCTCTTTTAACTGACAAAGAAGTGGCCGACTAATTCGCGCTGCTTCTGCTCCTCTGGCGTCCGCTTGCCGAAGCATCTTAGCTGTTTCATCCAAGCCGTCCAACGGGGCGGTAGAGCTGCTTCGACAAGCGGACGCCAGAGGAGCAAGACAATTCTAAATACGCTCTAAGCAGGAAGGCAACTCCTAGCCTTTCGTTTTTGGTCAATTCGATTTGCGGAAATGGTCAGCAGCGCCGCTCGGAGGGGGTAGGAACTTTGTGCGGTATTCCAACCACATTTCCCTCAAAGCTTATGTTCCTCGGACATTTCGGCGTCGGCTTCGGCGCCAAGACACTGCAACCTCGGGTGTCGCTAGGCACCCTTTTCCTGGCCGCCCAACTAGCTGATTTGGTGTGGCCCACGCTACTGCTGCTGGGCATTGAGCGGGTCCGCATCGTGCCGCATGCCACGGCGACCAACGCGTTCGATTTCGTCTATTACCCCTTCACGCACAGCCTGGTGGGCGAAGTGGTGGCAGGCCTGCTACTGGGGCTGGCCTACTGGCTGCTGCGCCGCAATGTGCGGGGCGCGGTAGTGGTGGGCCTGCTAGTACCCAGCCACTGGCTGCTCGATGTGGTCGTGCATATCCCCGATTTGCCGCTTTATCCTGGTCCCTCGCCGCTGCTCGGCTTTGGGCTGTGGAACCACCTAGGGCTAACGCAGGTGGCCGAATTTGTGCTGTTGGGCGCTGGCCTATGGCTTTATACGCGGCGTACCCAAGCCCGCAACGGCGTGGGGCGCTATGGTTTGGTGGGGCTGGTGGCTTTCTTAATTCTAGTACACCTAGGCAGCCTGTTCAGTCCGCCACCGGCTTCGATTACGGCGCTGGGGTGGTCGGGCCAGTTGTTTTGGTTGACTGTGCTCCTGGCCTATTGGGTCGACCGCAATCGGGCGGTTAGCGACCACCCTAGCGGCGAAATGCCCCGGGCGTCTGCCCCGTCCATTTCTTAAAGGAGCGCACAAATACGCTCGGCTCGGAGTACCCGAGCAAAAAGGCGATGTCGGTGGTGCTGAGGTGGGGCTCGCGCAAATGGCGCTCCGCTAGGTCGCACCGCACCTCATCTAGCAGCTGCTGATAGGTGTGCTTGGCCGCTTTGAGTTTGAGCTGCAAGGTTCGCACGCCCAGATGTAGGCGGTCGGCCACGGTCGCCAGCGTGGGCACTTCCCCGTTCAGTTGGTGCACTATTTCGCGGCGCACCTGCTCGACTAAGGTGGGCTGCTGGCTGGTAGGCAGTTGGGCGAGCAGAGCGGCCGCGTGCTGCTCAAATAAGGGGAATAGTCCAGGGTTGGCGTGGAGCACGGGTAGGGCCAGCGTCGCGGCATCGAACGCCACTTGGGTTACTGGCGCATCAAACGCCAACGCCGTTGTGCCGAATGCCTGCTCGTGGGCCCGTGTATCGGCTGGGCGGGGGTAGGCTAGGTGCACAGCCAGTGGGGTTACGGGGCGGCCAGTGAGCGCAGCAAAGAATGCGCAGTAAATCGACAGCTCCGAGTTGAGCACGTAGCGCGGGTAGACGATGGCCGGGCTGGTCAACTCCACCCGCAGCCAGATACCCCCAGGCCACTCGGGAGCGGGGGTTTGAGTAGTTCGCACGCCCTGGCACGCCAAATCTTGGTAGCGGCACAGCTGGGTGATGGCCGCCCCGAGCGTAGGCGTGTGCAGCAACACATACGCTAGCGTGCCCGCCGTGGTAAAATTGAGCATGCGCCCGAGGTGCACGTCAAAATAGGGGTCTTGGGTGGCCTCCATCACCAGCGGCCACAAGCGCTGAATGGTAGCGAGTGGCACGCGGGCATCGGGGTTATCAGTAAGAGCCGCGTCGTAATCGATGGCTCGACAAAGCGCCGGCACATCAGCGCCGTGCTGGCCAGCAGCCCACAGCAACAGGTTGAGCGAGGAGGCAGCTAGGGTGTCAGCAGGTGGCGTAAGGGAGACTGGCATCAAGTGCGCAAAATAAGGCGGCGCGCTGTACTACGCCAGCCAATAATGGGTTGCTGGTCAATGAACCTTCAGGAAATCTATATTTCTCCTTATTGCTCCAGCATACCGTTGTGAAGTAATCCAGCTAAGGCGCACCGGATTAAAACGTCAGAAGGGTAGCCTTGTGTCGCTTTCTTCGCTTCTCAATTTCCGTTAATGAACTAAACTTCACCTGGGTGCATAAACGAAAAAAGCCCCTTAACGGGGCTTTTATTGGGGTTTTAGTGGCCTCAATTGGGCCCGCACCTATCTACTCAGCTAGATTCGAACTACTACTAAAAGTGCCTTCTAAATGATGTAAAGGCAGTTTCATGAAAGCGAACGTCTAGATAAGTCTGGTTAGTATCAGGATTAATCGGGTAGTTTGTCCCCTATTCGTCCCCCAGGCGGGGGACAGACCGTAGTTTTAGGGCAGCTTCACTCCTACCCTCTTTATGGCCTCCGTCTCGTTCCTGCTCAAGGAGCCCAGTGCTACTAAACTTACGCCCATCTTCGCCTTTATCAGCTTCGACGGGCAGCGCGTCAAAGTGTACACCGGCCTGAGCATCCTACCTAAGCAGTGGCTAAAGGGAGAGCAGCGCGCTCAGGTACGTGGGCTGCCCGACAACGGCACGCTCAACGACGCACTGGAGTTGGCCGAGCAGCAGTTGCTTGACTGCTACCGCACGCACCGCGCCCAGGGTCAGCTACCCAGCACGGAGGAATTACGCGCGGCTGTGGTGCCGGTGCCCGCTGAGCAGGTAGCGGCGGTGGCTACGGCTGGCTTTTGACAATACGTAGAAGAATGGGTAGGCCATAAACATGCTGCTGGCCTAGCTGGAACAGCGCGCACCTATGCAACGGCAATGCGCCACCTGCGTGAGTTCTCGCAAACGCAACGCTACGCGGTGGATTTCGATACCATCACTCCTGCTTTTGGTGACAGGTTTGGCGCCTACCTCATCGGGCCGGCAAAACTTACCGACAATACGGTGGCCAAGGTGCTGGCCCGCGTCAAAGTATTCATGAAGTGGGCGGCAGCGCGCGACCTCCACACCAATACTTATTACCCACGTTTGACCTGGACCAAACGTGAGCCAGATATCATGACGCTCACAGCAGAAGAAATTGCCCAGTTGGCTACGCTGGCCCTCCCGGCTGACGGCTATCTCGACAACGCCCGCTCCTTGTTCTTGCTGAGTTGCTACACGGGCCTACGCTACTCGGACTTGATGAGCATTCGGGCTGAGCACGTGCGTGGCAATTCGTTGCGGCTGGTGATGCACAAAACTAAGGATGTGGTGACAGTGCCTTTGCGCCCCGAAGCCGCAGGCCCTGCTCGAGCGCGTGCTATCGGGCGAATTGCGACCGCTGACCAACCAAGTACTCAACCGCTTTCTAAAAGAGTTGGGCCAGCGTGCTGAACTGACAACGCCAGTGGAGATGGTACGCTACCGCGGCGGCCGGCGCGAGAGCGAGACATTGGCCAAGTGGCAGCGGCTCACGTGCCACACAGGCCGGCGCACCTTTGCTACGCTAGGGCTCGAGCAGGGCCTGCGGCCCGAGTTGGTAATGAAGATAACCGGGCACAAGAGCTGGGCCAGCTTTAAGCGCTATATCAACATTACGGCCGACGTGGTAAGCAAGGAGTTTCACCGGGTGTATGGTGGCGGTGGGATGCCGAGTTTGTAATGGAGTAGACCTCGCTATCATCCAGCCCTGGCCCAGTGAGCTCGCCCAGCAGATGCAGGCCGTGCGCGCTGTGGTGACGCAGGCAGCCGCGCCGGTCACGGTAGATAAGGTAGCTGCCTGCTTCCGCCGCACGCGGCCCGAGCGCGTGCGGCCGCTGCTCGACACGCTTACCGCTTTGGCCTTGGTACGGCCGACACCCGAGGGAGCTTATGCGGGGTAGCCAGAGAACGTTACGCAGCAGCTTTATGAGCCCAGCAGCTCTGTTAAGCCGTATGCCTCCATAATGCGCGCCCTAGCGGCCACATAATCTTGCCTCAACTTCATATGTATCTCCTTGCGCTGGTCTGTCGTGCTAGCTTCATCAAGCTGACGCTTCGTATCGCGGTCTGTCCACATTTGAATGACTGAGTGAAAGTCAACTAGCATTCTAATAATAAGCTCCTGCTTATCCGCCTCATTAAGGGCGCTCAAGTCAAACTTTGTCATCGTTCAAGTGAGTAAGTACCTAGCAAACATACAACTACGCAAACTTTTGCCAAAATTAACTAGCTTAATACTGGTGCATATCGGTTATGCTTATAAGCTGGATTGTCTACTCTTGCGCCGACAGGTGGCAAAGCTTGCAGTAGGCTAAATAACTGTTTTCGTGCATTTAGCTCATGCTAAAAAATCACGTCACGCAGACGACTGCGGTAGTCGATGGCTTGGTAAACTTGAGCGGGCAAGCGGCCCGGCGGTAGGTGCACGATAGCCCCGCAGCCGGTGGGAATACCGGCCTCTTCGAGCAGTACGCGGTAGAGGCTGATTTGCAGCGAGTACGTGTTGTGCTCGTGGTCAGCCAAGTCAGCGAACGGCCCCCACATCATGCGCCAGATGGTATCGCGGTCGGAGTTGATGGCCTTATTAGTCTTCCAGTCGAGCACGTAAAGCTGCTGGGTGGGCACGTGCCAGCTCAGGAAGTCAAGCGTGCCACACAGGCCAGTGGGCTCATGGAAAACACGTAACTCCTGCGCCACTGGCAGAAAGTCTTGCAGCCGGCCCTGGTACAGGGCTAGAAACTTTTGGCAGCGTAGCAGGACCTCCCTATCGTACTCGCAAGAAGCATTGGCATCCTGGTAATAGGCCTCGATATACTCGTGCGTTTTGGTGCCTACCCAGTTACTACGCTTCCATTCAGCTAGCACCTGCTCGGTGGTAAGGCCACGCTTAGCGGCCGTACGCGGAGCCTGGGCCTGCGCGTCGAAGGTTTCTTTGTATTGCTTAATCCACTGGCTCCAGGACGTGAGCTGGCGCTGGTCGAGGTGGTACTCGTGTAGCTCAGCATTGAAGCGCAGGCGGGGGTCAGCAAACAGGCGAAGGCGTTCGTAAATCCAGTCTGGTATCATGGGTTGGGCGAGCCCGGTGCTGCTTGAGGTAGTTGTTAGTAAACTAGGCAGTACTCGGGCACGAAGTTCCAGAAGCGCGAATCTTTCAAATTATGACAAGCAGCTTCTGCCCTACTTACTGAGGGTACGTGGAGTTAATCGCTTCGTTAACGATGCTGATTTAGGTAGTATCAGCCGTCGCAAGGGACTGGCTGGGCGTAGGTAGGCTTGTAGCTCTTCAAAGGTGAAGTCGGGCCCGAACCGCCCATTATAGTCCTTCGCGATAAAGTCCGACAGCAGCTCATAGCTAACCTGATAGGGAAAAGACACGAAACCATCTACCACAGCTAGCTGCTCAGGATCAAGCACAAATTCCTGCTCCCGTAATCCCGCTACATCGTCCTCGCTCAGCAGCGGCTCCTTGCTTTGCGGGCCACGTTCTTCGATATATTCCTCGATTTGCTGATGCAGTCGCCAATTGGCTTCTAGTTGAAAAGCTGCTTCTCGGCGTGTATCCAGTTCATTGGGGAAGTACACGGGTTGGCCTGTACACAAGTCCAGTGTCTGCGAGCTGTAAGACGCATGCACACTGGCACCTACCATCTCGCTGCTTAGGTGCAGGCCTAACAAGTTGTGGCCAAAGTAACTCACCTCGCAGGCTTGCGTACCTGCGTCGCCGTCAATAGCTGCTAATTCACCCCGTAATACCCGAGCAATAACGGCATCGAGCGGCTTATGGCCTGTAGTGATAGTAGGCAAGATGCGTCGGGGCTGCTGGGTGAGCCCCGCAGGGGGGCAGGTGGCTGGCTCCGGCCCTTGAGTCGGGTGCAAGAGCACTGGTAGCAGCGGCTCCCCTGCCGTCGTGGGCTGTGCCTGTCAAGTGCCTCGCAGGCTGCCATCTGAATAGGGCGTAAGGGTGAAAATACCGCTGAGCATCTCGAAGCCACCTCCATCAGTGTACTCCATCAGCAGCAGCTTGCCCTTGGCATAGGGAGAACCCTGTAGGGTAATTTCACCCTTTTCCTTATGATAGTAGTAGGTGGCCGCCAGCATGTTCTCGGCATCGATATTGAAGAAATACAGGTGCACGGATAGCTTGCCGTTAATCGTGCCTTCGTAGTAGTGAACTAGGTGCGGCGCGCTGGGCACAGCGGATGCGATAGCCTGCGCAGCAGCTCGGTGGCTCAGGCTGGCAAGTAGCAAGAACAGTAGCCAGCGCACAGTGGGTAAGAGATTGACGGGGGACGCGGAGCAACGCATGGCACAAAGAAAAGCTCTACCGCAGTGGGTGTGGCCCTGCACGACCCACTTAGCCGCTCGCTTCCGTCGTACCCGTCCAGAGCAGATACAAACGCTTCTTGATACGCTTATCATGAAGCCAGTGCACTCAACGCTAGAAGGCGCTTATGTGGGTAAGCTAATAGCATGAGTTCTGTCAGTAAGCTACATTTTACGCAGTTGAATAGGCCTGTAGATAACATTTAAGTAGGTTCTATGTCACATGGGAAATAGATTACTAATAATGAAAGGCCCACTACTTTGTGATAGTAGTGGGCCTTTCATTATTAAGTAATTAACCTTTTTTATCTTCTAATACAATGCGTCGCTCTGCCTTATGATACCCTGATATTGTTTGTACTGCGCTATGTTTTAATAATAGCTAGTGGATCTAAATCAATCGCATGTAATTAATAGAATACTTACAATAGTCACTGTATTACCAATGTTTTAAAAGCATTGATATAAGATTTAGTTGTAATTAATGCACTAACAAAATTGCTATACTAATCTAAGCTCAATTCTGAAACAAGAATGAATATATTTTATAATTATACCAATATTTATTTGATATTTAAAATAAAAATGGCGAAAAGTGGCACATAGATGGCGAAAAGTGGCACATTTTGGATAAGCAGCATTTTATGTCGCCAATCTTTGGTGCGTTATCAACACCCCAGCCTTTTCTAGTGCCAAACGCTATCTATAAGCGATTATAATCATTTAACAATCGCTTAACTCCTTACTTATATGTCTCCACAATTGCTTAAACGCTTGTGCCTTTATGTGAGGCAATTCTTAATGGCCGCGCTGATAAAAAAATTTGCACTAGCTCTTGCAAAGCACATTATAGCCGTCAGCGGGTTGCACTCACGTCATCTTTTTCTGCTCTAACTCTTACTAAGGCTTTGTTGACTTACTCACTACAACATGTGCTTGATGATGAGCACGACTCTATTTGCTCACTTAATTGTCGCGAGCATTACTATTTAGTGCGAAATCATCAAGTCAAGTACGATTGCCTTCACGACAAGTATGCCACTATCATGGAATACTTTTTACTGGGTGAATACGACAGCCTTAACAGCGAGCACGACAAGGCTAATGCAGAAGAATTTGACTATCAACTTCAAGAAGTAGGAAAATTTAAAAAACGCTATCTGGACCACCCAGGTTTATCCTTTCCCGGTCATTTAGCTCAGCATCGATTAAGTGACTTAGGTTTAGTCTACCGGTATATGTGGGAGATTCGAGAGCGTAAGGAAAGCCTTATAGCGGCATACATGCCTACTAACAATGAGCAGTCACACTTACTGAATAAGTATAACCACTTATCTAAAAGGCAGCTAAAGCACTTATGGGCAAACTTATTAGGCGTTAAGTAGCCGCTTATAAGCGGTTACACTATCTATGCTTCCAAGAAATAATCGCTTATAAGCGGCTATACTACTTACAGTGCTACACTGCGCAATGTGTGTAGCTATTATTTATGAGTAGAAGCCGTGAGCCTACTGTCCTACACCCAGCTCAGTGGACGAGTCTATTTAAGGAAGATGGTGGTGCTCAGCGCAGGGACGCGATGTAGGCGGAGTGAGAAGTGAGGGGGGCCGTAATTACGTGGCCCAGCTTGTCAGAATGGTACAGGCGCTAGTGGAAGATAAGCCCTATTTAGGGTAGGGCTATTGGTCTTCAGAGGGGAGATAGATGGCCTCACCCAGCTTCCACATGAAATCCACGTCACTTAAAAGCACCTGAATACGCTCTTCGCTGGAGTCACTAACTAATTGCAAGGCTACTGAGTCATTAGATGCTATGCGCCGCAATAGTGTTTTACCACCTTTCAATGCTAGCATAACCTCAACGTCCTGCGCGACTTCTCCCGGCTGACGGGGCGAGGGCCCAGTGAGCTGGGCCAGATGCTTACCGAGAATTACGCCGAAGCCCTGACGGCCCTGCTCAGCTGCGCCGTGCGCCGCTTCGTGCCCGCCTCGGCCCTGCCAGGCGGCTTCTCCCAGGACGATGCCGGCGACTTGATTCAGCAACTCCCCCCGACTGAAGCCCGGACGCTGGCCGAAGCCATCACGGAAGCCATCGTGTCGCCAAACCCTTTGATGGCCGCGCTGACGGCGACAGTCGCGGCCCGCAACCAAGCCCGCCAGATGCCCGCCGCGAGTGGGACGCACACCTCGACTTCGCCCTCGGCGAGCTAGGGCTGCACCCCGCCATTTTCTGGCAGCTCACCCTGGCCGAGTTTGACCGTATGTGCCGCGGCTACCATCGGCGCCAAACCGAAGGCTGGCGGCGCACCCGTCTGCTCGCCACGGTGCTGGTCAACCTGCACCGCGACGCCAAGACGCCCGCGCTCAGCCCCGAGGAGCTGCTGCCCTTACCTGGCGATACCCTGCCCGAGGCAGCTCCCGACCTCACGCCGGAAGACGTCGAAGCCCTGTGGGCGCTGCTCGACGAACGCGACGCCGCCATTCTCACCTAATCAATTAGCCAGGCCAAATCTCCGCCACTGTGCCGGGGGTTTGGCCTCTTTTCTATCCAGTATTCATTCGTCTTATGTCCGATATCCTTGCTTCCGTCAGCGTCGTTTTAGGCGCTGAAATTTCCGGCTTTCGCGCCGCCATGGCCGATGCCCGCAAAAAGCTCAAGGGCTTCGTGCAGGCGGGGGAAGCCGTCAAGGATATCGGCAAAAGCCTGATCACTTACGTGAGTGCGCCGCTGGCAGTCTTGGGCGCAGCCTCCCTAAAGGTGGGTGGTAACTTTCAGGCCGCCTTCAACCGGGTGGAAGCGGCCACGCAGGCCAGTGGCGCGGCCTTGGCCTCCTTACGCGACAAGGCGCAGGGCATTGCTCTCGACCCCAAGCTCCAATTCAGCTCCGTACAGGCCGCGCAGGCCCTGGAAGCGCTGGCCAAGAACGGCTTGAGCACAGCCCAAATTCTGGGCGGGGCTGCCGACGCCTCCACGGCCCTGGCCACCGCCACCGGTGCCCAGCTGGCCACGGCCGCCGACATCACCACGGACGTGATGAACAACTTCGGCAAGTCGGCCCAGCAGGCTGCGGGCCTGGTGAGCACCATCACGGGCAGGTTCTTTGCACACCAGCATCCTCTATTGACTAGCTAAAGATTTTCTTTGTGCAATGGACCAGCACGAGAAAATAGAGCGCCGCACCTTCAGCGGCCCTGGCACTAACAACGCCCTCGACGGTTACGCCGGCTTCCGTGTGGGCCAGAGCTACCAACTGCGGTGGACGGTGCTGGAGAATAGCGACGTGAGCATTGCCATGGACCATGTGGAACGCACCGACCTTGCGCCGGCGGTGATGACGGCCGCGCGGTTTAAGGAATGGTTTGCAAAATAATTTATGAAATCATAAATTCATCTATGATTTACGAATTCCGAGACGTCGGCTTTCATGGCAAAATAGTGCGTTTTATAAAGCCGCTTAATTTTAATAGTGATGGCCCAGAAGTCGCACCAATTGACCAACTCGTCAAAATCGGAGAGGCTATAGAGCAAGCCGAGCCAGCCACCATCGTGGTTATTATGTCTGGTCAGGGCGACACTGGCTTTAATCATAAAATCCCTGGGCGCGTAGAATTCATGGAAGAATTTTGGCCCAGCTACCGCCGCCTACCTGATGACTATTATGATTGGGATTCAGTTGAGTCTGAATAAAAAAAGCCCGACCTGACCAGTAGGGCTTTTTCATGCCCATCCCTCCGGCAGCCGCACTCCATGCGCATAATCCTCCAGCGGCACGCTACTGCGGAAGCTGCGCAGCACCACGGCTTGGCCCCGTTCCTCATCAATGCCCACCTCGACAAAGAAGCCGCGGCCGTCGTCGGGCAAGTGGTAGAAGGTCTGGGCCTTTTCTCCCATTGTTAGGCTAGGCACATGCAAAAAGGCCCCACCCTTGCAGGTAGGGCCCTTCGGCAATCGGGCTGTTCTTTATTCTATACCTAGGCGAGCAGTCTGGCTGCCACTGCGAACCAAGTAGACGCCCGTAGGCAGCCCAGCCGGCAAGGCCAGCGCGGCAGTACCAGTTGCCTCTGCGGTCGTAGTATATACCAGGCGGCCTAGCGCGTCATATACCTGCACTGTAGCGCCGGCTTTGGCTCCCACCAGGGTAGCTGCCGTGTGCGTTGGATTAGGATAGAGAGCGAACTCCAACGCGCTATGGGGCATAATTATGCTACGCACGGGCGAGTAAGTGGCGGTGCCATTGAAGTCGACTTGCCGCAAGCGGTAATACAGGATACCCGTGCCGGGCAGCGTGGCATCCGTCAGCCCGTAGGTGTGCGCTGTGGGGCTGTTGCCAGCGGCTGGCACCTGGCCAATCTGG
Organism: Hymenobacter ginkgonis; assembly: GCF_009755225.1. GTDB lineage: Bacteria > Bacteroidota > Bacteroidia > Cytophagales > Hymenobacteraceae > Hymenobacter > Hymenobacter ginkgonis. The sequence goes on along the minus strand of NZ_WQKZ01000001.1, from coordinate 644,897 downwards.
CTGAAGGATATTCCATCGAGGCTGCGCTCTACCTCGAAGCGGGCGCTGTTCAATTCGGAAGCGGTAACCCAAGTCAGGCGTACTGCCGCGCTACCTTGGGCAGTAGCTGCAAAGCTAACCAGCTGTACCGGCAGCGGGGCAGCGGTGAGGCCGGCCGTGAAGTCGGAGAAGCCCGTTAGGTCGGTGCGGCTGAGGATGGGCGCAGTGTTGGAGCCGGCGGTAGCCACGGCGCTGCCCACCAGGGCCCAGTCGGCGGTGGCATCGGCGCGCTTGAGCAGCAGCAGCTTGCTGAAGTCGCTCACGCCGCTGATGCCGCTGAAGGTGAACGTGGCGGTGTAGGTGCCGCCCGTCAGGCCATCGGCAGCGGTGAAGTGCCAGTAGCCGTCATCGGAGCCTTTGGTGGCCGTGTTGCCGTTTTCGGTGAGGGGCAGGCCCTGGCTGCCGGCGGGGCTGGCCACAAACTCGGCCATGAGCGTGCCGCCCGCCGTGGGCGCGGTGGTGTAAGCGATGGTAGCCGGGCGGCTGGCCGTTGCCAGGCCCACCGGGAAGTCGCGGCTGCCCGTGCTAGCGGCTATCCAGCGCTTCAGCGGCCCGGCCACGCGGCCGGTGTTGGTGGCGGTGGCATCAAGGGTGCCGGTGGTGGTGGCCGTGGTGCCCAGCGTGAGCAGGTTGGTGGCGGTAGTCGTCACGATGCCCTGCCGCAAGCTGAGCGTGCCCGGCGTGGTGAGTGCCTGCGAGAGCGTGACGCCGGCCGCATTGTTAAAGGCCAGCGTAGAGGCAGCGCTGAGGGCCGCCGGGGGGAAGCCCGTGCCCGTGACCTGGGCCACGATGCCGTTGAACTCGAAGCTGGTACCCGCCGCGAAGGTGCGGGTGCCGGTGCTCTGCACGTTGCCGGTGGCCGTGCCGCTGGCGCTGATGCCATCGGGGCTGCCCAGGCGGAGCGTCGCGCCGGCCTGCGTAACGAAGGTGCCAGTGCCGGTGAGGGTGCTGGTGCCCATGTCCAGGATGGTGGTGCCGGCCACGGTAGTATTCACCAGGCCCGTGATGGTGCCGGTGTTACTGAAGGTCTGCGCGCCGGCGGTGCTGGCTTTGCCGAAGAGCAGCTTCTGGGTGGTGCTGGCCGTGTTGCCGGTGCTCACGGTGCCGGCGTTGCTGACGTTGCCGTTCAGCGTCACGTTGCCGCCCACGTAGTTGATGGCCGGGCCGGTGGCCGCCGACAGCAGATTGAAGGTGGCGCCGCTGGCCACCGCGAAGTCGCCGTTTACCGTGAGCGGGGTAGCGCGAAGCGAACCGGTGGCCGTGCTGGTGGGCTGCGCCGCCGCATACGTGCCCCCGTTGAGCTGAAAGCCGCCTTGCACCGTAATGGGGGTGCCCGTGGTGGCATTGCTGCCGCCGAAGCTGCCCACTACGCTGGTGCCGGCCAGCTGCACGTAGCCGCCGGTGCGGGTGCCGCTGCCGTCTACGGTACCCAGCGTGAGGGTGCCGGTAGTGGGCGCGTTGAACAGGCGCAGGGTGCCCAGGCCGGTGCTGCGCACGGTGAGGGTGCCGGTCACGGTGGTGGTGGCGATGGCCGTGAACAGGTAGGGCGAGGCAGCCGTCAGGGCACCGGCGGGCAGGGTTGTCAGGTTCACGTCCAGGTTTTGCAGCGTCTGGTTGACGGTGACATACGTCTGGTTGAGGATGCCCCCGGCCAGTTCCAGCGTCGAGCCGGCGCTCCAGGTAGGTGCGGGCATGGATAGGCTAGTTGTCGTCGCATACTGCACCACCCGGCCGCCGTTGCCGATGGTCGTGGTCGCGGTATTGATGCCCTGGGTGGCCGGCGTACTGGTGCCTGTGTTCAGCACCAGCGTACCGTTTACCAGCAGGGCATTGGCCCCGGCTACGCTAATAGTGCTGATGTTGGTGCTGGTACCCGTCACGCCATCGGCCCCGCTCAGCCGGCCGGCGGACAGCACCCCGCCTGCGTTCACGGTCATGGTCGCGCCGTTGGGGATGGTCAGGGTAAAGCCGGTCAGGGTGTTGAGGATGCCGCCGTTTTCGACGGTAGTCGTCTTGGTGCTGGTGGCGGCGGCCACGGTCACGGTGTGGCCGTTGCGCACGTTCACGGTGCCCACGTAGCTGCCGCTGGGGGCCACCGGGGCCGCAAACCAGCCGGTGCTGCCGTCATAAGAGGTTTCCCAGGTAGCGGGGTTGCTCCAGGTGCCGGTGGCCACGCTGCGGAAGTAGGTGGGGGCCACCACGGCCTGCACGGTGTAGGTGCGGGTGGCGTTGCCGTCTTCTGACGTCAGCACGACGGTGGCGGTGCTGCCCACGCTCAACGCGCCCGAAGCCGCGCCGCTGGTCACGGCCGTGCCGTTCACCGTGATGTTGGTGTAGCCGTTGCTGGCCGTCGGCATGAGGGTGTAGGTGCTCGTGCCAGTGGGCACGTACAAGGTGTAGGCCAGGGTAGCGGTGGCAAAAGCGGGCGACAGCTGGCCTGCCGAGGCCGTCAGGTTGGTCAGCAGCGCGTCGGTGCCGATGGTGTGGGTGGTGGCGGTGGGCGAGTAGTCGCCCTGGCCGGTCACGCTGGCTTTTTCGGCCCGCACCCGCATGTAGTAGTTGGTGCCGTTGGTGAGGCCGGTGACCGCCACGCTGGTGCTGCCGTAGCCCGAAACGGGGAACGAGGTAACCCCCGAGGCAAAGGTGCTGGACGCGGACACGTCGAGCACGTAGCCCTCCACTGCGCCGGTCGCCGGGGTCGCGCCGTTGAGGAGCGGGGCCATCCAGCTGGCCGTGAAGCCGGTGCCGGTGCTGGCCGAAGCCGCCAGGCCGGTGGGTTGCAGCAGGGCGTAGCTTTCCACCCAGTTGCTGGTGGTGTTGCCGTTGGTCAGGCTAAAGTTGGTGAGCGTGCCGGTGGCGCCGCTGGCCGATTGGTCGGTGAGGGTGGTGTAGCCCGCGTTGTTGCCGTAGGCCGTGCCCTGGTCGAAGTTATAGTACGCCACTAGGCTGGCTGGCACAGCAGGGCTGGTACTGGTCATGTCGACCTGCACCTGGGCCGGGGTCAGAGCCGTGTTATAGATGCGCACCTCGTCGAGGCGGCCGTTGAACTGCTCGGTCGAGGTGAGGGGCGGAATGCGCTTGCCGATGTTCCAGTCGAAGCCGGTGGTGTTAAAGGCCCCTTGCGCGTTGCTGACGTCGAGCACGCCGTCCACGTACAGCTTCAGGCTGGTGCCATCACAGGTGGCCGCCACGTGGTGCCAGTGCCCGTCGTTGATGACCTTATTGCCCTGCAAGTCGTTGTTTTCGCCTACGTAGTACAGGTGGCCGTTGATGAGCAGGATGCCCGAGCGCTGATTGCTGGTGGCCGTGCCGTAGTTGACGATAACATTGCTGCCGCTCGCTGTCGTCAGCACCCAGGCTTCGAGGGTGCGGGCGGCGTTGCCCTGGGGCAGCTGCGGATTGTTGCCGGTCACGTAGTCGTCGCTGCCATCCAAGGCCAGCGCGTTGCCGGGCGGCGTCATGGGCGTAAAGGGGGCCCGCGTCCCAATGGCGCTGTACGCGCCCTGGCCGCTCACGCTGCCGGCCTTGTCGGCCCGCACGCGGTAGTAGTAGGTCTGGGCCGGGTCGAGGCCCGTCACGGCCTGGCTGGCGCCGGCCGCCGTGATGGGCGAGCCGGCCACCAGCGCAGCCGCCGCGAAAGTGTTGCTGGTAGCCACGTCGAGCACGTAGTTGGTTATCGTGCCGATGGCTGGGGCCGTCCAGTTGGCCGTGAAGCTGGTGGCGGCGTTGGCAGTGGCAGCGGCCAGCGTGGGCACCACCAGGGCGTAGCTTTCTACCCAGTTCGAAACCGTGCTGCTCAGGGCGAAATTGTTGAGGGTGCCGTCGTACAGGTTGCCGCTCTGGTCGGTGAGAGTGGTGCTGGTGGCGTTGCTGCCGCCGGCCGTGCCGTGGTCGAAGTTGTAGGCGGCCACCAGGCCAGACTGGGGCAGGGCGGGCTGGTTGAGGTAGGCCGCCTGCACCTGGGCCGCCGTGCGGGCCACGCTCCATATGCGGACTTCATCGAGCAGGCCATTCCAATAGAGCGTATTGCCCCGGGCACCGAGCGTAATGGGGCTGGTGCCCGTGGGCACGGCCCCGGTGGCGGCCCGGCTGTTTTCCAGGGTGCCGTCCACGTAGAGGCGCAGCGTGCTGCCGTCGTAGGTGCCTACCACGTAGTGCCAATGGCCATCGGCCAGGTTAGTGCGGCCATAGAGCCAGCCGCCGCTGTTGGTCGACACGTTGTTGAGGAAGAAGGAAGCCCGGCCAGCGGCCCCGCCGGCACCGTTCAGGGCCAGGTACCACGAGTCTTCGCCCTTGGTGGTGATGTACTGCTCGCCGGGACTGGTGGTATTCACCCAAGCCTCCAGCGTAATGGCCGCCGGGAGGTTGAACGCCGCATCGTGCGGAATGCTGACCCTGTCGTCGCTGCCGTCGAAAGACAGGGCATTGCCGGGCGGGGTCAGCCCGCTGGCCGTGCGCACGGTGCCGCTGGTGTAGGCACCCTGCCCGGCTACCGCGCCGGAGGTTTTGTCGGCCCGCAAGCGGTAATAGTAGTTGCGGTTGGGCAGCAGCCCGCTCACGGCTTGGCTGGTGGCCCCGGCCGGCGGGCTCACTGTGCCGGCCACGGTGGCGAAGGTGGGCGACAGCGAGTAGTCCAGCACGTAACCGGTGACGGTGCCTACCAGCGGAGCCGTCCAGTTGACGGTGAAGCCCGCAGTCGTAACGGCGGTCGTAGCCGCGAGCGTGGGCACCACCAGGGCGTAGCTTTCCACCCAGTTGCTGGTGGTGTTGCCGTTGGCCAGGCTTAAGTTGTGCAGCGTGCCGTCTTGGTAGTTGGGAGAGCGGTCGGGCAGGGTGGTCAGGCCGGTATTGGCGCCGCCGGCCGTGCCCGCGTCGAAGTCGTAGGCGGCCACCAGCCCGGCCTGGGGGGCCGCGGGCCAGCTGGTGTAGGCCGCCTTCATTTGAGCTGCCGAGCGGGCCACGTTCCAGATGCGTACCTCGTCGATGCTGCCGTTGAAGTATTCGTAGCCGCCGCCCGGGCTGGGGCCGTTGGTGCAGCCAATGCGCAGGTTGCTGGGGCTGGGCACTGTGTGGCTGCCGGGCGTGTCGCTGCCTACGGCCACCCCGTCGAGGTAAATAGTGCGCGTCGTGCCGTCGAACGTGGCGGCTACGTGGTGCCAGTGCCCGCTCAAGTCGGGCGTCGTCACCACCAGGTCGGGCCCCCACCAGTAGTTGATGATGCCCGTCGGCGACAGCCGCAGCGCGTTCACCTGGTTGCCGACGCCCCAGTTGCCCCAGCCGATGATGCCCTCCACCCCCATCGCATTGGGCTTAATCCAGGCTTCAAGGGTGTAGGCGCTGTTGCCCGTGGGCACGGGCGTTGTGTTGGGCAGGGCCACGTAGTCGTCGCTGCCATCGAAGGCCAGGGCGTTGCCGGGCGGCGTCAGGCCGCTGCTGGTGCGCAGGTTAAACACGTCGCGCGAGTAGGCGCTCTGGCCGGTCACGCTGGTTTTGTCGGTTTTCAGGCGCAGGTAGTAGGAGGTGTTCACGGTGCGGCCGGGCACGGTTGCGCTGCTGGCCGAGCCGGCGGGCGTGAGCGTGGTCACGCCCGCCGAGAAGTCGGCCGTGGTCGAGACGTCGAGCACGTAGTTGCTCACGGTGCCCACCGGCGGGGGCGTCCAGGTCACGCTCAGGCTGGTGCCGCTGGCGGCGCTGGTGGCGGCCAGGTTGGTGGGCTGCATCAGGGCGTAGCTCTCAATCAGGTTGGAGGTGTTGCCGCTCAGGGCGAAGTTGTAGAGCGTGCCCACAAAGGTGGGGCAGCCGCCACAGCGGCGGGGCACCGGGTTGGGCTCGGTGGTCTGGCCGGCGTTGTTGCCGCCGGCGGTGCCCCGGTCAAAGGTGTAATTCATCAACAGTCCTGCCTCCGTGGGGAGCACTGTGTTGTTGAAGAAGGTCTTGATTTCGGCCGCCGAATGGGCCACGTCCCAGATGCGCACCTCGTCGATGCTGCCCTGCCAGGGGTCTTGATTAATCTGGAGGCTACCGATGTAGGTCGACGAGAAATTGGTGTAGCCCCCGGTCCGAGAGCCCTCGGCCACGCCATCCACGTACAAGGTCATGTTGTAGTTGATGCCGCCCCCCATCACGGCCGCTACGTGGTGCCACTTGCCGTCGTTGAGGAGGGTGGTGCCCACCAGGTCATAACTGGTGTTAACGGTGTTGTAGGACCGAAAGCGGGCCTTGCCCCCATACATCCCCACCATGAAGTTCGGGTAGTTCGAAACAATGGTGCCGCCATCGCCGGTGGCGGCGTTGGTGGTGCGCACCCAAGCCTCCACGGTATAGTTGAAGTAGCCAGCGGAGTTCGACGTGACGATGTAGTCGTTCATGCCATCGAAGTTTAGGGCGTTGCCGGGTGGCACCTGGGCCAGGGCGGGCAGGGTGCTGAGTACTAGCAGCAAGGCCAGCTGCCGTAGCCAAGAGAAAGTAAAAATACTCATAAGGGAGAAAATAAGATAGGTAACCCCCTTGAGTATGAATTATACTTTAATAAGATACAGCAAAGGCCTAGCAAAGGTACAAATCGACTTGTATGCCATGCTATAGCATAAACATGCTAGGTGAAAAACAGAGAATTTTTTGCATTATTTCATCATGAAATTTGGTGGAAAGCGTTTTTTCTCAGCTATAGATCACTTCGTGCTTTGGAGTGCTTAAATTAAGTGTGTGTATTGCGAGGCAACAACCACGCTGACTGTAGTACTACCAAATTGGCACCCATTCGTCAGTTATAGTTAAGACGGTAGTTGTCAGCTTGTTCTTAAGATGTGCCGCACCCGGTACACAAGGCTCCTGGTCTTGCACTCTTCAGTCATAGTCGACCTGAGCCGCGCCTGGGAGGACAGCGCCGCGCGGCAGGATGATTTCCGCGCGGATGCCAGTTCGCAGTAGTTGGTACCAGGTCAAACCCAGCGACTATTCGGGTTACGGCTTCGACCGCGGGCACCACTGCCCGAGTGCTGACCGCAACGGCTCGGTGGCCGATAACTCAGCCACGTTTTTGATGAGCAATATGATGCCCCAGGCCCCGAACAACAACCAGCAGACCTGTGCCAACCTGGAAGAGTACACGCGCTCGCTCGTTGATGCGGGTCAGGAAGTGTATGTCATCTGCGGCTCCTATGGCAAAGGTGGCACGGGAAGCATGGGCTACCAGACTACGATTGCCGGGGGTAAGGTGACGGTGCCGGCTCGCTGCTGGAAGGTAGTTGTCGTGTTGCCCACTGGCAGCAACGATGTGAGCCGCATTACGGCGAATACCCGGGTGATTGCCATCAATACACCCAATGACAATGCCGTAAGCTCTAGTTGGGGTAACTACCGCACCAGCGTCGATGCGATTGAGGCCGCGTCGGGTTTGGACCTGCTCTCAGCTTTGCCCCTGAGTGTGCAGAATATGGTGGAGGCTAAGACCGATACAGGTCCTTCTAACTAAGGAAATTGCGTGCCCCAACACTTGCTGCATATGTAGCAAGTGTTGGCTAGAAGGGTAATGGGGGCAATAAAAATCTTCACCTGATAGGGCGGGGAGGATGCTGGCCTGACAGTTGGGAGACTGACCAGTACAGTATACCGGTTGAATTGATTCGATTGCTGTGTAGATAAAGGAATAATTAAATTCAGTTTTAGTAACTTCGTTTGTAATGGGCAAGTAGGGGCAATCTCTTTGCTATTGGTGCAATTTTGCATCTCATAAAAAAGCACAATTTTTAACATGTTTAATTATGAAAAAAACACTTACTAAATACTGTTGCGCGGGTATTTTATTAGCTTTTAACTACTTGCCTTTCAGTTCTGTTGCGCAAGTGTCATTTGCCCCAGTAGCTACTTACACAACTGGAGCGGACGGTTTATATAAAACTACCGTAGGCGACATTAATGGAGATGGCAAGTTCGACCTCATCGACACTAATGCCAACGGAACAATTGGGGTGCTTCTAGGTAGCGGCACAGGGACATTCTCTTCAGCAACTACCTATAGTACAGGCTCCTTTACTAAGCCTTATGGCATCGCATTAGGCGACGTCAATGGAGACGGTAAACTAGACGCCATTACTTCCAATGATGGCAGTAGTGTGAGTGTCTTGTTAGGGACAGGTAATGGGGGGTTCTCAACTGCTAGCCTGTACTCAACAGGGGCCAATACTCAACCGCAAAGCGTTGTGCTCGGTGACGTGAATGGCGACAGAAATTTAGATGTAGTTATAGCAGCCTTTAATGGCACTATAGTGGTGCTCTTGAATGATAAGAATGGTCATTTTTCTGCTCCTACTGCTTATTCACTCGGTGATCAATACAGTCGCCCAGAAGATGTGGTCTTGAAGGATTTCAATGGGGATAGCTACCTGGATATAGCGGCTATCTCTTCGCCTTCTATTTCGGTAAACCTAGTAGCAGTTTTACTCAACAATGGTAATGGTAGCTTTCTATCACCAATTACTTATTCCACCGGCGCGGATACAGCCCAGCCCCTTTTTTTAGCTGCTGGTGATGTAAATGGAGATGGTAAGCTAGATATCGCAACCAGTAATGTCTTGAATGGCTCCGTTAGTGTGTTAGTAAATAATGGCGTCGGTGGCTTTGCTACAGGTGTTGTTTATAACGCCCGGTTAGGGGCAGACGATCAGATTGGCATTATTGCCATGGATGATATAAATGGTGACGGCAAACCTGATATTGTCGTTCCAAATCAAAGCAGGGGTTTAATCAAGATTTTACTCAATAACGGCAATGGGATCTTTACCCCGCTAACAACCACTTTTGCAACAGGAGTAGCCAAGAGCAATCCAGCCTCCGCCGTGATAGCAGACCTGAATGCTGATGGAAAGTTGGACGTGGTGACTACAAATTATAATAGCAAAAATCTAGGTGTTTTACTGAATACAAGCAGCAACCCGCTGGCCGCTACACCTGCTTATAGCGCGCTTGCTGTTACTCTTTATCCTAACCCAGTAAAAGCCACTACTACGATAGAGCTGCCAGTTGTGGCAGGAGTTACACAGGCCACGATACAACTAAATGACGCACTGGGCCGCGTAATAAGTACAGCTTCAATACCCTTGGGCAAACCCTATGAGTTGGACGTGCGTAGCTTCAAAAACGGGATCTACTTTCTGCAACTTCAAATAAAGGATCTGTTGATTGTAAAAAGGTTAATTGTTGACTAGTAAATATTTGTAAATTAAATTACAAAAAACCCCGACCATATGGTTGGGGTTTTTTTGTTGTATTTACTCCTAATTACCTGCTATACTGAGCAGCATATGTTGTTTGGCAGCATGAAAAAGACGTTACTGCTTACCCTTCTTCCCCTTTCGCTACTTGGTACTGGTGGTTGCTCGAAAAAAGAAGACGACGCCACGCCTACTGCTCCAACCCCCGCGCCCGCACCTACTTATAAGGAGCTTATTATTGGTAAATGGAATATCACGAGTAAAGATTTTCTGTATACCCCACCTACTGGCGCGCCCTATACGCGGTCGCCCAAGTATACAAAGGGGCTTTATACCAGCGTTTTTACAGCCACTACGGTGGAAGAAACGCTTGCTGGACTCTCAAGCGGAGTCAATACGTATAGCCTTTCCGGCACTACGTACACGACTGCCGGCTTTTCAACGTACACCTACAAAATTCTAGAGCTGACCACCACGCGGCTTGTCACGAGTACTTCCTTTGACACGGGCACTAATGACAATTCACAAGTAATTGTGGAAACAACGACCTTGGAGCACTAAAGAACTTATTCTATTTCCCAAGCGGTGTAATTAGCTTGCCTAGTTTCTCATCCACAGTACCTGTAAAGTAGAGGGCGCGGATTAGGGGTAGAGGCGTAATTATTTGCCTCGAACCAGAATAGATGCATCAAAGAATTGCGTCCGTTGTGCGGTTCCTATCTCTCCCGTTTTGTCTTTTGGAATGAAATAGAGTTGGTAGATTCTTGTATTCGTTGTTAATACACGCACATACTTGACTCCTGAGCTGCCATCTACTGTTAAGGTGCGGAGCTTGACGGTGAAGCTATCTAGCTCTGGCGTGGTACTAACCGTTTGTTCCAGTAGCTCGCCGTGCAATTGCGCAACCATTAAGGGAATGCCTCGGCTTTTATAATAGGCTTCTCTTTCGGAGGTAGTACCTATGTGTGGTTGAGCGGTAAGCAGGGGAATACTCACCAGAATGTAATTCGCAGTCGCGTCTTCTACGCGAAAGGCTTGCGAAGTTTGTACCCGTAAACTGTCTCTGCTTGGTGAGTTATTTGCTGCCATTGTCGCTGACACATCTAGCTGCTGAGGAGGCGCAGGAAACCGGACAGTAAGCTGCTGGTCGATGGGGTAGGCCTGCCAAACTCGTTGCTGTGCAGTAGCAGGCCAGTGCAGCAGTAGGCAGCATAGTAGCGCATAACAATAATTCATGCCCGCTAAGCTACACAGTGCTATTCATCTAAGCTTAGCTGTACAGAGGAGATGGTAGCTTGAGAAGTGATGCCCTGTCGCATCTTAACTAGGCCAGGCGCTGAAGTCTAGGTATCCTGCCTCTTAGTCGAGGTTATCAGGGCGTACGCCCGGAAGTTTGTAAAGCCACTCAGTTGCGGCCGGGGGTTTGCATAAGATGAGGCAAGCAGCAGTAGTCACTGCGCTCCACTTTGCTTCACTATATCCCATGAAAACTTTCCTGTTTGCCACAATCGCCGCCGCCTTACTTACCACTACTAGCGCCTTCGCTGCGCCTATCGCCAGTCAAGACGGCCGCGGTTACCCGCCGGTCGAGCGCGGCCGCGATACTCGGAATGACTACGGCCGTGAATATCGCCCCGACTTTCGGGAGCGGGACCGCCGCCCTGAGGGCCGCCGCTACGACCGGCAGCCGAACTACAGTTACAACCAGGGCCCGAGCTACGGTTACGAGCAGCCGCAACCAGTGATTTTACAGCCCCGCCGGCCCGTCGGCATCTCCATCAACGTGCAGTTGTAGTTGATTGATATCGATGCTTTATGAAGGCTAAGCCTGCAAGAGCAGTTGCAGAAGACTGCTAGAGAAATAGCCCGTCAAAAATAGTGTTACAAAAAAGCCTCGCCAGCATACTGCTAGCAAGGCTTTTTTGCGAGTATAGGAGCAAGAGTTAATGCTTGCCCACTACCCGGCCCTGGCGGTCGGTCTCCAGCGTTAGAGCACCTTGCAAACTGCGGCCACTGGCTGTAATCTCGACATAGTGCGTGTACACGGCTGGCGCCGCAGCAGTAGCCGCGGGAGCGAGAGTGGGGGTGAAGGAGCGCGGCGAGGAGACGGGCGTCGTATTCAAGCTGGTACCACCTGAGGAACTGCCAGCGCTACGAGAAGGCGAGGCCTGCGCACCAGCAAAGCCCCCTAGCGCGGTCAGGGCAGTGCCGGCTACCAGTTCCGCTAGGCCTTGGCCAATGTTGCCGAGCGCGATATCAGCCACGCCTTTAGCAATGACCATGTGACCATAGTCAGCTAAAAACTTAGCAAGCGTTTGCAGCAGGGCCTGACCGGCGGCCGCCAGCACATCGCCGCCACTGCCCAGGGCCTCCCCAATGCTGTAGCCAATGTTGGTGAGCGCCTCGGCGGGAAAGGCGGCCAGTAGCTCCGATAGGTTTTTATTGAAATCCTCTTGCGCCTGGCTCATGGCGTTCTGACCAGCCTGCTGCGCCGCTAAGCTCTTGTCATACTGCGCCGCGATGGTTTCGGCATCCGGGCTGAAGATGCCGTTCAGGTCGGGCTGCACGAACTCCGGCACCTTCTCCAGCTCAGGTACTTGCAGCTTGAACTCGGGCGTTTCGTTGGCCTTCTCCAGCCCTTTCACTGAGCGAGTAGGCAGTGTATCAATGGCCACGGCCAGGCTTTTCATATCGGCTACGAGCCCTTGCACCGTGGCGCCCATCGGGGCAAAGCCGGCCGCCACCAGCGACTTGATGCCGGCCTCCAGCACCTTGGCCCGGCCCCCGACATAATCGTACTCGGTGCCCAGCGCCCGGCTCAGGTTGTCGTTGAGTGCCAGCTCGGCCCGCAGCTTAGCCAGCGCATCCTGCATCTTAGTGCTGGCTTCGCTTACCACCTTCAGGCCGGCAAAATCCGTGAGTTGGTCGCTGAAATAATCGACTTCCTCGCCCGCCTGGTGCACGACCGGCGGAATGCCCTTGAGCTGGTCGATAAGCCCGCCTACCCCCCGCCGGGTGGCGTACAGGCTCTCCAGCTTGGCTTGCAGATTGGTGACTTCCTTGGCCGTTAGGGCGTAGTACTGACCGCCCTCGTCATCGCCACTGGCGACGAACTTGACGTGGTTGCCCTGCTTGTCCACCTTGTTGAGCTGGGCCAGGGTATTGGCAATTTGCCCCTCGAGCTTGCGGTACTCTTCCCGCTGCTTGGTCAGGTCTACCTTATTAACCTGCTCGGCAATCTCACGCTGCCGCTGGATATAGTCCCAAGCCTTGTCGGTGTTGATATCCAGCACCTTGCCGTAGGCATCGAACTGCGTGACGGTCGTGGGAATCTCAGTCCCAATTTTTTCGATGATGCTGCGCAACTCCTCCTGCTCAGCCGCCGTCAGGCTGCTTTTGGCCTTCAGTTCGTCGTAGCGGGCCAGCAAGGCAGAGTAGGTGTGTACGGCGGACTGCTGGGCCGTAAAGCGCTGGCTGACGTCTTCTACGCTTTCGGCGGCCTCGGCATTAGAGGCTACCAGCGCGGCAGCGCCCAGCGCCAGGGCCGTAAAGGCCGCGACCACGATACCCACGGGCCCGCTCAGCACCAGAAAGCCCGCCTCCAGCGCGGGCAGCGCCGCGCCCAGCGTGCCGACCGCTACCAGCACGGGGCCCGTGGCCGCGGCGATGCCGGCCAGCGCTACCCCGAACTGTAGGATGGCCGGGTCCGCCTGGGCCAGCTCACTGGCCAGGGCAGCTCCCTGCTGGGCTAGGCTGGTAGCAAAGTCCAGGATGCCGTTGTCGGCAATGGCCTGGCCCAGTCCCTCCACCGAGCTTTTGAAGGCCTCAAAAGAGCCGACAAACCCCTGGTTGAGAATCGCGCCCTGAGAAGCCGCATTGACCTTGGCAATGCTAACGGCCATTTGGTCAAAGCCCGCGACGCCTTCCTTGGCTAGCAGCAGGGCCGTGCGAATCGAGTCCGCCCCGAAAATCTGGGTGCCCAGTGTGTTTTTCTGCTGGTCCGAGAGGCCCTTGAACGCCTGTTGCAGCTGGCCGGCAATGTCGCGCAGGGGCCGCATCTTGCCCTGCGCATCGAAGAAGTTGAGCCCCAAATGCTGAATGGCGGCTTCCGCTTCCTTGCTCTGGGGCACCAGCCGCTGCAAAAAGGTTTTGAAGCTGGTGCCCGCATCGGAGCCTGACGAAAAGCCCGAGGAGGTAACGCCGAGCGCCGTATTGAAGTCCTCGAAGCTGACGCCTAGCTGGCCCGCCACGGCCCCTGCCTGGCCCAGCGCCTGCCGGTAGTCATCAATGGCAAACTTGCTGGCAATAGTGGTGCCTTAATTAGTCACCACTCAGGTACCCGCTACGCCACCTGTAATTCTTCCTCGCGGTAGCAATCCCAGTAGCCATCGTCTAACCGGTAGACGTTCACCCGCTGAACTAACCCGGTTACTGGGTGGCGCTCCTTCAACTGGCCCCGCCAAATAATGTGTGCGGGGCTACTTGTTAGCGGCTGCACGAGCCGGCCTACCTCATACCGATGCGACGCAGTAGGAGCATACAGCGGGCCCTCACTTGGCTCTTTGGGCGGCTCTTGCGCAAGGGTTCGATGCACGCCCACCAACGGCTCACAGGCTTGCTCATGCCACGCTAAGGGTTCTCCACAAGTCTGACAAACGGAAGTGTCCTCGTTGGTTTGCGTCTGGTCGTGATCGTCACTATAGGTGAACTCCTCGGCTGCTACGTCTTCAAGTTGCGACTCCTCAAAGAGCACTACGCGCGGGGCAGGTTTCGTCGTTGCCATTCGGATAAAGTTTAAGTATTAGCAAAATATACTACTAAACTACATAGCACCTTTCCACTTGCCAGCAACTACTTACCTACACTACGCCTTTTTCTATCCTACTAAGCATCGGTCAACTAAGAGTTAAAAACTAAACGCTAAAAAGATTTTAAGCTTGACAATCAGAACAAATTGCCAATAGCGTTAGCTTTGAAATAGACTAATTTGGTTGGCATGCGTTTACTTTGACACTTCGCTCTTCCTTTCGCCTTATGTACGACGTGCTTTTAATCCCTATTGCGGCGTCTCCGCGCCCCGCTTTTCTACCAGTCTTTAGCTGCTTGGTACCTGCGGGCTTCCCCTCCCCCGCCAACGACCATATCGATGGCCTTTTCGACTTGAATAGCTTGTTGTTTCGCCATCCCGACGCGACTTACTTAGTGCGGGTCACTGGGGAAAGTATGGCAGGCGCTGAGATCCACGCGGGAGACTTGCTCGCGGTTGATAAGCTGATGGAAGCCGACCACGGCCATATTGTAGTGGCAGTCGTGAAGGGCGATTGCACGGTGAAAAAACTAGAGCGCAAAGGGGAAACGTGGTGGCTCATACCAGCTAATCCCGCTTACCAGCCTTATGAAATTCAGGATACGGAAGACCTGCATATTTGGGGCGTCGTGACCCACGTCGTACATGAGTTAATACCGGGCAAGCTTAACGCTTTGCTCCACAGCCGCGATTAAGGATGTTTGGGCTGGTCGACTGCAACAATTTTTATGTGAGCTGCGAGCGGGTGTTCCAACCACGCTACGAGGGCCGGCCGGTGGTCGTGCTTTCTAATAACGACGGCTGCATCATCTCCCGCTCGGCCGAGGCGAAAGCATTGGGCCTGAAAATGGGCGACCCCTATTTTAAGGTGAAAGAGCGGCTGCGCCAGCACCAAGTGCAGGTCTTCAGTTCGAACTACGCCCTCTACGGCGACATGTCACGCCGGGTCATGTGGTACCTGAGCCAGGTCACGCCGGGGGTGGAAATCTACTCCATTGACGAAGCCTTCCTAGCCCTTGCCGGCTTACAAACACACCTAACCCCATACCTAGGCAGCCTGGAGAAGCTGGCCCACACGATTCGGGCGGGCGTAAAAACCCGTACGGGTATTCCTACCTGCGTAGGCATAGCGCCCACCAAAACACTAGCTAAACTCGCCAATCGGATAGCCAAGAAAGACCCTACACTGGGCGGTGTGCTGTATTTGGATTCGACTGAGCGCCGAACCTAGGCCCTAAAGCAAGTGGCGGTGGGGGACGTGTGGGGCATTGGCCGGCAGTATGCCCAGAAGCTGACCGCAACGGGCATCGATTCAGCGGGGGACTTGGCTCGAGTGTCGGACGCCTGGGCTCGCAAGCACCTGGGTGGCGTAGTCGGTGCGCGGCTCGTCCAAGAATTGCAGGGGCAGCCGTGTTCGGGCCTGCACCCTTCGGAGGATGGTACGCTTAGCCGGCAGAACATCAGTTGCTCGCGCACCTTTGGCCGGCCACTCACGGCTTTCGTCGATGTGCTGGCCGCGGTGACGACATTTCTGAGCCGCGCTGCTGAGAAATTACGGGCGCAGGGTGACCAGGCCTACGTGCTGACGGTGTATGTGCAAAAGAATCGCTTTGACCCGCGAGTGCCTCTCCCGTACTCCCGCTCGGCCACGCTTACACTACCTAGTGGACCCTCTGCTGATACGCTGACGCTAGCGCGGTATGCCGAGCGGCTACTAGCCCGCTTGTGGGAGACCGGTACCGTTTACCACAAAGCTGGGGTAGTGCTTGATGGGTTGGAGCCCCCGAGCACGGGGCAGCAACTAGGTTTATTTGAGAGTCCCGCTATGCAGCCATCTGTCATCACGCCTGCAGCAGCCGAGCGGCATGAATTAATGAGTAAGCTAGATTTGCTCAACCAGCGCTTCGGCCGCGGTACCGTACGGTTGGCGAGCGCTGTGCCTTCTCCGGCTGTGATGGTTGACCAGAAACGCGCACCCTGGCAGGGACAGTCACAATGGCAATCACCACGCGGCTGGAGGATTTGTTAATTGTGAACTAAATCATCCAAATAGATCTACTGTCCCCCATACCGTCCCCTCAAAACGAAAAAAGCCCCTTCCGGGGCTTTCAAGGGGCTTTTTAGTGGCCCCAATTGGATTCGAACCAATGACCGGCTACTTAGAAGGTAGCTGCTCTATCCAGCTGAGCTATGGGGTCAAATCCATGGGGAAACGTGTCGGGGTGGCAGGATTCGAACCTGCGGCCTCCTGCTCCCAAAGCAGGCGCGATACCGGGCTACGCTACACCCCGAAGTGTATTTATGCATTAGGATGTAGAAAATACCTGACGGCAACTTCTACATCCTAATTCAAAGTATGCGGAGAAGGGGGGATTCGAACCCCCGGTAACCTTTAGAGCTACGGCAGTTTAGCAAACTACTGGTTTCAGCCACTCACCCACTTCTCCGTACAAGTGGCTTGCTAGGTCCCTGTTGGTCTTAGCGGCTGCAAATATACGACGGCAAGTGGGAACTCTACAGGTTTTTACTGAAATTTTTACCTGCAAAACTGCAACTAGCTGCTGTGGAACCAGCTGCGTTGCTGTCTTGCAACCCGGATTCCTAGTTTTGCGGCCCGCTATCCGTCATTTGCGTCATGTTCACTTGGGCATATCCCGATTTTTTGCTGGCAGCGGCCGGGCTCGCCCTGCTCGCATTGCTATTGCTGCTTTACACCCGCCGCACGGCGCGGCTGGGGCAGCGGCTGGGCCTGGGGGTAGGCCGCCTAGCCTGGAAGCTGCCGCTACGGTTGGCCGTTGGGGCACTGCTGCTACTGGCGTGGCTAGGGCCGGCACTGGGCGTGCGGCAACAAGCCGTGCGCACCAGCGGCCAAGATGTGTGGCTGCTCGTAGATGTGTCGCGCTCGATGGATGCCGCCGACGTGGTGCCTACTCGCTTGCTGCGGGCGCAGGCCGCGCTTAATGAGCTAGTAGCTGCTTTTCCGGCCGACCGCCTGGGGCTTATCGTATTCGGGTCGGAAGCCTATGTGCAGTGCCCCCTTACGTACGACCAACCGGCGTTGCAGGTATTTTTGAACACTTTGAATACCAAATTGGTACCACCTGGCCCTACCACCCTGCGCGCCCCGCTCGACTTGCTGCTAACGCGCCTGGGGGCTGCGACACCGGCGGGCGCGGGGGTAGCAGCTACTCCGCCCCGCGCCGTAGCCGCTGTGGTGGTAAGCGACGGCGAAGACTTTGGCGAGAACCTGGAGCCGGTGTTGCGAGCACTGGGCCGCACCGGCGCCCGCATCTATACCATGGGGGTAGGCACCGCCATTGGGGCACCGGTGCCCGCACCGGGCGCCAAGGTGGGCCTGCGTGATGCCCAGGGCCGCCCGGTCGTCAGCCGGCTGCGGGAGGCTCCATTGCTCCAAGTAGCGGCCCAAACTGGTGGCCAGTACATCGCCCTCAACGACCGGGAAAATGGCCTGCCTACCCTGCTTGCGGGCTTACGGAGCCTGCCACTACCTGCCAGCGGGGCCACGGCCCATACAGTGGCAGTGGCCGACAATCGCTACCGCTATCCGCTGGGATTCGCGCTGACTCTCCTCTTGATTGACAGTCTCATAACCGTGCGCGTGCTGCGCCTCGACCAATGAAAAGCTGGTTCTTGCTGCTCTTGCTCTTGGGCACCAGTCTACCCGGCTGGCGCTGGCTGACGCGCGTGCAGGAGCACAACACCGCACAGGCGCAGGGCCAGGCCGCAGCCACCTGGGGCCGCGCGGCCGAAGCGGTTTACTACTACCAGCAGGCGGTAGCGCTGGCCGGGCGCGCGGGGCCGAGTCCCGGGCTACTCCTCGACCTAGCGCAGGCCCAAACCCAGGCCGGCCAGGCCGAGGCGGCGCGGGGTACGTATGCTCAGCTGCTAGGCCCGGCCGTACCAACGGGCATTGGCAGCACGGCGCGGCAGCAGCTGGCACTGCTACTAGCCCAGCAGCGCCAATTTGCGCAGGCTATCAGCCTGCTGCGCCAAGCCCTGAAGCTAAACCCAGCCAACGCCGCCGCTCGCTACAACTACGAAATACTGAGTCAGTACTTGGCCACGCAACGCCCCGCTAATCCGCCACTGGCTAGTAGCTCCCCTACTCCTACCTCCCCTTCCAAGCCCAAGCCTACCCCTCGCGATACGGCAGCGGGCAAATCGGGCCAAGCTAAGCGCCCCACCGAGCAGCCCGGTACCGCTCGCCCCGGCGAGGTCCCCGACCCTAGCCAACCAGCGCCCTCCACTGGCTCGCCGCCTGCCCCGGGCCGCCCCGATGCCGCAGGCCAAGCTGACCGCCAACGCCCTACCCCCTCCGCTGGCAGCAACGCGGCGGGTGGCTTCCGGCCGGGCCAGGGCGAAACGCGGCCCCTACCCACCGGTACTGCACCCGGCCGCCAGCACGGCCTTGATGGCGCTGGCAGTGCAGCGGCAAGCACGCCCAGCTTAGCAGGCCGCAGCCCGCGCCCCGGCACCGAGGCAGCCACCGATGCCGACCAGCAACTGCACACCCAGCGCGAACGCCTCAAAGCCATGAACCTTACCCCCGCCCAGGCCCAGCAGTTGCTCGATGCCCTGCGCGAGAGCGAGCAGCAGTATTTGCAGCAGCGCCCACGGCAGCGGCAGGGTGCGGCGCCCACCGCGGGCCAGCCTACCTGGTAGCTGGCTGCGCCGGCCGGCGTACTTTTGGGAGAACAAACGAAGGTTAGTTAGTTTTTGCTGGGTAGGCGCCTGGTTTGTTGCCAAGCACAGGCCCGTAACTTACTCAAAAGGCTAGCAATTACCCGCGTTTCTTTATTCCCACCCTCCCCTTATATGCAAGTAAAAGAAGTAGTTATCGTAGCCGCCGTGCGTACGCCGATTGGCTCATTTGGCGGGGCGCTGGCCTCGCTCACGGCCGTTGAGCTGGGCGCTATCGCCCTCAAAGGTGCCCTGGACAAGGCCGGCGTAGCACCCGAATTAGTCGAGCAGGTTATCATGGGCAATGTGATTTCGGCCAACTTGGGCCAGGCTCCGGCTCGGCAAGCGGCCCGCAAAGCCGGCTTGCCCGATACCGTGGAGTGCACAACCGTGAACAAGGTATGCGCTTCGGGCTCCAAGGCTATTATGTATGGAGCTCAAGCTATTATGCTGGGGCAAGCTGACGTAATTTTGGCCGGCGGCATGGAGAGCATGAGCAACGTGCCCTACTACCTCGACAAGGCACGCTTTGGAGCTAAGTATGGTAATGGCCAGATGATTGACGGCCTGATGAAGGACGGCCTCTGGGACCCTTACCACGACTACGCCATGGGCAATGCGGCCGATGCCACGGCCCAGCACTACGGCATCACCCGCGAGGAGCAGGATGCTTTTGCCCGCCAGAGCTACGAGCGCAGCGCCGCCGCTGCCCAGGCCGGCAAAAAAGCCAACGAGATTGTGCCCGTGACCATCGAGAGCCGCGGCAAAATGACCGTTGTGAGCGACGACGAGGAGTACACCAAGGTGCAATTCGAGAAATTTGCGGGCCTGAAAGCAGCATTCACCAAAGAAGGCACCGTGACGGCTGCCAACGCCTCGACCCTCAACGATGGCGCTGCCGCCGTGCTGCTTATGAGCCGCGAAAAGGCCGACGAACTGGGCCTCCAGCCGCTGGCGCGCATCTTGGGCTTTGCCGATGCCGAGCAGGCGCCGGAGTGGTTCACGACTACCCCTTCGCTGGCGATTCCGAAGGCGCTGAAGCACGCTGGTGTGGACGCGAAGGACGTAGACTTCTACGAAATCAACGAGGCTTTCTCCGTAGTTTCGTTGGCTAACAACAAGCTGCTCAACCTCGAAGGCACCAAGGTAAACGTGTACGGCGGGGCCGTGAGCCTGGGCCACCCGCTGGGTGCTTCGGGCGCGCGCATTGTTACTACACTGCTGAGCGTATTGGCCCAGGAAGGCGGTAAAATCGGCGTGACTGGCATCTGCAACGGGGGCGGCGGCGCTAGCTCCATCGTGCTCGAAAAGCTATAGCCCGGTGCGTGCGCTGTCAGCCTTAGTCACTATTCCATAGCATATTATGCTGACGAAGGAAGCATTTCTACCGTTTCATTCAACGAGGCGGTAGCGATGCTTCCTTCGTCAGCACGACGTTCTATACAGATTCTCGTGCAGAATATCAGGGAGGTTTCGCCAGGTTTTCGGACCCAGCGAAACCTCCTTTTTTATGGTATAAAGCTGAGGAAATTTTTTATTATTTGATAAATCATGAGTAGGTTGGCGGCCTCATTCACCTTCTTCTCTGCTGCTTATGAAACACGCCGTTCTTTCTTTTAATAATTCCTGGTGGCCCGTCGTTTCGGCAGCCTTGCTGCTGGGTGCGTGCAGCCCCAAAGCAGGCTCGGTCGTGACAGCGCCACCGGCTAGCGCGGCCCCGGTGGCAACGGCCCCGGCTCCGCCGGCGGCCCCAGCTTTCCAGATTCCGGTCGAGTACTATACCCTGCCCAACGGGCTGCGGGTAGTGCTCTCGCCCGACCACACGGCGCCCACGGCCACGGTGGCGGCGTACTACAACGTGGGATTTCGCAACGAGCCGCGCAACCGCACCGGCTACGCGCATTTGTTTGAGCACCTGATGTTTCAGGGCTCGCAAAACCTGGGCAAGATGGAGTTTATCAGCCTTGTGCAGAAGAACGGCGGCATCATGAACGGCTCGACGCGCTTCGATTTTACCAACTACTTTGAGGTGGTACCGACCCACAAGCTCGAAACCATTTTGTGGGCCGAGGCCGACCGGATGCGCGGCACGGCCCTCACGCCCGCGAGCTTGGCCAACCAGCAGGGGGTAGTAAAAAGCGAGGTGCGCGTGAACGTGCTCAACCAGCCCTATGGTGGCTTTCCGTGGCTCGATATGCCCCAGAAAGCCAATAAGAACTGGAACAACGCGCACAATTTTTACGGCGATTTGAAGGACCTCGACGCGGCTACGCTGCCCGATGCGCAGGCGTTTTTCAAAACGTATTACTCGCCCGCCAATGCCGTGCTGGCGGTGGTGGGCGACTTCGAGCCCGCGCAGGCCAAGGCCTGGGTGGAGAAATACTACGCCACTATTCCGAGCGCGCCGCGCCCGCCCAAACCCGACCTCACCGAGCCGCGCCAGGAACAGGAGCAGCGCTTTACGCAGGATGATAAGCTGGCTACCAAACCCGCGCTGGCCTTCGCCTACCATATGCCCGAGCGCAACACACCGGAGTATTACGCCTTGATTTTGCTCGACCAAATCTTGCTGCAAGGCAAAGACAGCCGCCTTTACCAGGCAATGGTGCAGCGGCGCGGCCTGACTGACAACGTGAGCGGCGGCATCAATTACTTAGGTAACGCCTTCAATTACAGCGGCCCCATGCTGTGGATGGGCGACCTGACCTACGACCAGTCCATGAAGGCCGACTCGGTGGTGGGCGTGCTCGACCAGGAAATTGGCCGCTTGGCCAAAGGCGGCGTGAGCCAGGCTACCCTCGACCTGGCCGTGGTGAAGCTGCGCAGCTCGCTCTACGACCAGCTCAGCGGCTCCGACAACTTTGGGCGGGCCGATATGCTGGCGGCGTTCGCGCTGTTCGACAACGACCCCAGCCGTATTAATCGCCTGGAAGCTGAGTTTCGGAAAGTAACGCCCGAGCTAATGCAGCAAACCATCCGGGACTATCTGCGGCCCACCAACCGCACCATCATTGTTGTTAACCCCTTGGCTAAGAGCTAATATTGCCCATGAAAACGCTACCTATTGGGCTGCTCGGCGCCGCCTGTTTTTCGCTACTCGCCCTGCCGCCCGCACTGGCCCAAACTGCCAAGCGCCCCGCGCCAAAAACCGCGGCTAAGGCGCCCGTGGCCCCTACCCCCCCCAAGGAAACGCCGCCGCCTGGCTCGGCCCCGCGCGACTTTAAGCTGCCACCCCGCGAAGATTTTACCCTGCCTAATGGCTTGCAAGCCCGGCTGGTGCCGTTTGGGGAAGTGCCCAAGATGTCGGTGCTCATCACTATTCAGGCCGGCAACGTGCACGAGCCCGACGGGCAAGTGGGCATTTCGGACCTGCTCTCGCGGCTGCTGAAGGAAGGCACCACTACCCGGCCGGCGGCCGCGCTGGCCGAGGAAGTAGCCCGCATGGGCGGCTCGCTCAGCATCAGCAATGGCTCGGACGAAACCTACGTGCGCGCCGACTGCCTCAGCGAGTTTGCGCCGCAGCTGCTGACGCTGCTGGCCGATGTGGTGCAACACCCTACCCTACCCGCTAGCGAGCTGCCCCGCCTCAAGGCCGATTTTAAGCGGCAGTTGAACTTGCTGCGGGCCCGGCCCAGCTTCCAGGCCGAGATGAAAATGCGCGAGGCCGTGTACGCTGGCCACCCCTACGGCCGGCCGCTGCCCACCGATGCCCAAATCGATGCCCTGACGCTGGAGCAGGTTAAAGCTTTCTACGCGAAGGAGTATGGCGCCCAGCGCACGGCTATTTTTGCGGCTGGCAAGTTTGATGTGCCGGCATTGCGCCAGGCCATTACGGCGGCGTGGGGCGAGTGGCCCACGGGCCCGGTGCCGCACATCATCGCGGCTAAGGCGCTCACCAAGCCGGCCGTGCTCACCCAGGACCGGCCCAGCGCGCCGCAGTCCACCATCGTGATTGGCCTACCCGTCATCGACCCGACCAACCCCGACTACATGCGCCTGCGCGTGACGAATTCACTGCTCGGCGGCTCGTTCGGCTCGCGCATTACACGCAACATTCGGGAGGACAAGGGCTACACGTACTCACCTTACAGCTACATCGACACCAATTACCACTCGGGCCTGTGGATGGAATCGGCGGACGTGACCACCAAGGACACGTATAATTCGCTAAAAGAGATTGTGAAGGAAATTGAGCTACTGCAAAAAACTCCGCCGTCGGCCGAGGAGTTGAAGGGCATCCAGAATTACGAAACGGGCCTGTTTGTATTGCGCAACTCCACGCCGGGCAGCATCATCAACCAGCTCAGCAACATGCACTTGCAGGGCTTACCCGACTCGTACCTCACGGAACAGGTGCAAAATATTAACGCCGTAACGCCGGAGCAGGTAAGCGCCACCGCCCGTAAATACGTGCGCCCCGAGGCCATGACCACCGTAGTGGTGGGCGACCAAAAGGTGATTGCGCCGCAGCTCAAGCAGTACAAGGATTCGCAGAAGAAAGCGCTGTAGAGCAGTTGTGTAAGGATAGGGCGCACAAGCGCAACCCTTCTACAGAATAAGATAAGTAAAAAGAACGTCATGCTGACGTAAGGAAGCATCTCTACCGCGCCATCGGGGTAATCCAACGGTGTGGTGGAGATGCTTCCTTGCGTCAGCATGACGTTCTTTTGGTTTTGATTAGGTTCAGGCTCGCAAAACGTGCTGTTGAATAAAAACCGGCTTCCTGACGTTCTTGCGCTTATGACCCGTTTTTTGTTTTTGCTACTGCTACTGCCGCTGGCTGCGCAAGCGCAACGCTCCCAGCGCATTATCGTTTATTTTGATTCGACTAAAACACACCCGCGCGAGATTTTTCGGGCCCTGGTAGCTGCCGATACCGTGATGCAGGGCCCGTACAAGCGCTTTTACCCCAATGGCCGCCTCGAAGCCCAAACCCGCTACACCGACGGCAAGCGCGATTCGCTCTACGTAGAGTTTCATGCCAACGGGCAGCGCCGCTTAGAGGCTACCTACCAAGCAGGTGTGCGCCAGGGGCCATTCAAGACTTACTACCCCGGCGGCAAGGTGGCGCAGGAAGGCTCGTTCTTGGATGACGAGCCCAGCGGCACGCTCACGACCTACCACCCTACTGGCCAAATTAAGCTGCAAACCACGCTCACCAAGGGCCAGCCCAATGGCACCGTGCGCGAGCTATATACCAGCGGCCAGCCCGCCGCCGAGGTCACGTACGCCAACGGCCAGCCCAACGGCGCGGTCAAGTTCTTCTACCCCAGCGGCAAAGTGCAGAGCGAAGGCACGCTACGCAACGGCTTGCTGGCCAGCTCTTACAAAACGTATTACGAAACCGGCCAGCTCGAAAGCGAAACCGTGATGGACGAAAAAACTGGCAAGGGCAGCTACCATTCGTACTACCCCACCGGCCAGGTGCAAACCGAAGGCACCTACGCGCCCAACGCCATCCGCGAGCGGGCCGTGAAAAACCCGCTTGGCGACGACCTCACCAAGCGTGTGGCGCCGCGCACCGGCACGGCTGCGCTCGACGGGCCGGCGACTTCCTACTTCGTGAGCGGCAAGGTAAAAAGCAAAACCACCTACCGCCTGGGCGTGCCCGTAGGCCGCGCCACCGAGTACTTCGAGAGTGGCCAGGTGCACGAAGAAACCGACTACACCAACCTGGGCCGCGACCGCAAAGTACTGCGCTACTACGACGCCCCTACCCAGCGCCGCCAGGCCGAGGAGCAGTTTAAAAACAACCACCCGGCCGGCACCTGGCGGCAGTATTATCCCGATGGCATCACCTCGCGCCAAACCGAAACCTACGGCCCTACCGGCAAACTCACCGGCGAGCGCCTCACGTATTTCGACACCGGCAAGGTGCAAACCCGCCAGCAGTTTGATATCAATGGCCTGCAAACTGGCGTTGGCCAGGAATACTACGCCAGCGGCCAGCCGCGCAAGGAAGCTAATTACCTGAAAGGCTTGCTGGCCGGCGCTTTCCAGGAATTTCACGAAGACGGCACGCCGGCCGTAACCGGGCAGTACAAAAACGGCAAGCAAAGCGGCGAGTGGACGTATTACAAAGCCAACGGCCAAGTCATTGAGCGCCAAGTAACCTACCGCGACGGCAAGCCCCAGGGCGCCGCTACCCGCACCAAGCTCAACGGCAAGCCCTACGTAGCGCCAAAGCCAGCCAAGAAGTGAGGGGACAGGCATTTTTGAAAAGTCAGATTTTCAGCCCTTTTACCTGCTGGAAATCTGACTTTTACCTATCGTAAAGGATGGTTTTGCGCATCAGTTTATGGATGAAATAAAGGAGCCCGCTGCCTAGTGCTCCGCGTAGCTTCGCTGGCGCAGCGGCCATTCGGGCAGCGCGCTAGCTACCCGGCACATGGCCCTACTTTACTCGCCACCCGCTTCGCACGGGCATTTTTATTACGAAACGGCGCAAGTGGCCGCTTTTGCGGTATACGTGGCCTTGTTGCTGGGCCAGGGCTATCGGCGCGGCTACCCTTGGCGCAATTGGCTGCCCTTGGTGGCCGCGGCAACGCTGGCGTTGCTGGTGGGCTGCCAACTCGTATGCCTACCCCCTGCCGCGTGGCTGAGCTGGCTGCGCAGCGAGGTGGCCACCCAGCCAGGCATGGTGGGCGGGCCGCGCTCCGTGGTAGGTGGGGCGGCGGCTAGCTTGCTGGCCGTGCTGGCGTTGCGGCGGGCCCTGGGCTTCCGAGGCTGGGCGGTGCTCGATGCTTTTGCCGGGCCGTTGTGCTGGGCGCTGGCGGTGCAGTGCGTGGGGTGCCTGCTAGTAGGCTGCTGCTGGGGCGAAGTGGCTGCACTGGGCAGCCCAGGCTTGCGCTATGGGCCGGGCACGCTGCCCTACTTAGCACAGCAGGCCCACGGGCTTTTGCCCGCCGGGGTTAGCTATGCGCTGCCGGTGGTGCCTACACAGCTGTACCAATTGTTGCTGTGCGCGGGAGCAGGCGTGGTGCTACACATGGGGCGGCGGGCGGCCTGGCCAGGCGGCAGCCGCTACCTGCTGGCGATGGGCCTGCTGTGCCTGGGGCGCTTCTTCATCGAGTTTTGGCGCGACCCAGCCGGCGAGCCTTTGCTGGCGGCCCCGCTGGCGCTGGCGGGCATGCAGCTGCTGGGGCTGCAATGGCTGCTGCTAGCCGAGTCCCTAGCCCTGCTTGGCAGCTGGGGGTGGCTGGTGGCCCGGCAGGTAGCGCCCGCCGCGGCGGCTCCAATAGTAGCCACGTTGGGCTACCCGGCCCTGGTGGGGGTAGGGCTGCTGGCAGCTACCGCACGGCTGGCCCCGGCCTCGCTCAACCGGCCCGAGACGCTGGTGCTGCAAGGCTTGCTGCTGGCCGTGCTAGTCGCTGAAGGCCACTCCGCCTGGGCCAAGTTGAGCCGCTGGGCCCCGCGCTTGGTGGGCTTGCCGCTGAGCTTGCTGCTGAGCGGCGCGCTGCTGCTGAGTACCGCCCAGGCACCGGCCCCGCAGCAAGCGGCTTCGGCCACTCCACCCCCTAGCAAAACACTCATTCTTAGCGGCGGCGTGCTCGGCAATAGCCACGATGCGGAAGAAGACATTCTGGCCAACAGCAGCGGCTGCAGTGGCAGCCAGCCTCTGCGGCTGCACCAGCAGGTGCGCGCGGGCGGCGGAGAAATCGCGGTCGAAAAAGCGTATGCTACTGGCCAGACTAGCACCTGGGGCGGCGGTCTGTGGGTGGGCCAGCAGCAGGTAGCCATCCAGACGCTGCCAACCTCCCACTACCAATTTATCGCCCACGATACCACGCTGCGCTATCTGTTGGCCGACATCCACCTGTACCGGGAAATCCACACCGGCCAAGCTTGGTCCTCCTTCGGCTTTCGGGGTGGCCTGCACCTGGGCAGCCTAGGCTACTACAGCTATTTTGACAATGGCAACACCCGCAACTCCGCCTGGCTCCTGCCCGAACTCATGCTCAGCTATGGCAACCCGCGCCTGCTCTATGGCCAGGCCGACTTTTGCTACGGCGCCGAAAACACGCTCGGCGCCTACACCGGCCGGCTGGCGCTGGGTTCGGGCCTTGGGCAGGCAGGCGGCAGCCAGGTGCTGGCCGGCTATGCGCACTCGCCGCACCGCCCTACCCCTAGCATGGGCTTTGTGAGCGCCACGCTGCGCTTGCCCGGCGGCACTGGCCTGAGCGCCCTTAGCTTGGAGCCGTACTTCGCCACCGACTTTGGGGAGCACCAGCAGTTCAGCCTCAAGCTCAACTACCGGCTGGCCCGCTAGCTTTTTACCCAAACACCGGTACCACGCGGCCTTCGTCTACCTTCAGCGCCGCGTCGTACTTCTTGCCAGTTTTGGCCGAGAGGAAGCCTTTGATAACGCCCGTTTCGCCGCGGCGCAGTAATTGGCGCAGTTGGGTGTCGGTCAGCTTCTTACCCCCCCACTCGAAGGGCACCCGAAATTGGCAATCTTCGCGGAAACGCGAGCAGCCAAAGGCGCTGCTGCCCTTGAGCATGGTGCCGAGCTTGCACACCGGGCACGGAATCTGGCCGGGGTCGGTGGCGGTGGTGGGCTTGCTTTCGGCGGCGGGTAGCAGTTCCAGTTGGTAGTTTGCGTCGAGGGTCAGCGCGCCGTCGAGCTTCTCGCCCGCGCCCGTCATGAAGCCTTTGATGAGTTGCGTACGCCCCTTGGCTAACAAGCTCTTTACCTGCGAATCGCTCAGCTTTTTGCCCAAAATTTCGGCGGGCAGCCGGAACTGGCAGCCCTCCCGGAAGCGGGCGCAGCCAAACGCCGTTTTACCGCGCAGAATGTGACCGGTTTTACAAGCCGGACAGGCGCCTAAGCCATTAGCTGCCGGTTGGCTGCTGGCTTTAGGCGCCGTAGCGGCCACCTTGGGCGCCGAACCATTGGCCGCGGCGCTACCCCCGCCCCCCGCCGCGGGGGGGGTAGGGTTGCCCGCCGATACGGCCCGGCCGCTCCTATCGGTTTTTACTTCCTGCACCATCTCGCGCACCAACCCTTTTAGCTCTTCCAAGAACTGGTCGGGCGGCAGCTCGTTGCGCTCAATCTGGCGCAGCTTCTGCTCCCATTGGCCGGTTAATTCCGCCGATTTCAGGGTCGGGTTGCGGATGAGGCCAATCAGCTCGACGCCCGTGGGGGTGGGTAGGAGGCGCTTCTTCTCGCGCCGGATGTAGTTGCGCTTAAACAGCGTTTCGATGATGGCGGCGCGGGTGCTGGGGCGGCCGATGCCGCTCTCCTTCATGGCCAGGCGCAGCTCCTCGTCGTCGATGTTGCGGCCCGCCGTTTCCATGCCGCGCAGCAGGCTGGCCTCGGTATAGTCTTTAGGCGGCTGGGTCATTTTGCTTTCGAGGCGCGGCTGGTGCGGGCCGCTTTCCCCCTTGGTGAAGCTGGGCAATACCGTGCTCACCACATCGTCGTCCTCGGCGCCAGTGGCGGCCTTCTCGCCGGCGGGGGGGGTAGGCTTGGGGGCCGTTTGCTGATTGGGGTCGCCGTACACCACGCGCCAGCCGGGGTTCAAAATCTGCCGGCCCCGCACCCGAAATAGGAACGCCGCCGCTTCGGCCAGCACGGTCGTATTGCTGACTTCACAGTCGGGGTAGAACGCCGCAATGAAGCGCCGCACGATGATGTCGTACACGCTGCTTTCCATGCCGCCACCGGGCCCGCCACTACCCGTCGGAATAATGGCGTGGTGGTCAGTTACCTTGTTGTTATTGAATACCTTAGTGGTTTTCGGAATCTTATTGGCCAGCAGTGGGCCGGTGAGATTTTGGTACCCGATTCCCTGTAAAATACCCGGAATTTTGGGGTAAATATCATCGGGCAAAAACGTAGTATCGACCCGCGGGTAACTCACGGCTTTCTTCTCGTACAAGGCCTGCACAATCTTGAGCGTGTCCTCGGCCGAGAGGCCCAACTGGTTGTTGCACTGCACTTGCAGCGACGTCAGGTCGAACAAGCGCGGCGGCGATTCGCGGCCCTTCTTAATCTCGACGTTCGTGACGGTGAGCGGCGCGGGGCGCACCGTTTCGAGGGCAGCTTTGGCTTCGTCTTCCTTCACGAAATAGCCCAGCGCCCGCAGGCGCGACTGCTCATCGGGGGCGTCCTGGGCTTCTTTTTGCTCGGCCTCGGTGTTGATGCGCGTGAAGGTGGTGTCGCGGTACTGCGTCTTCAGCACCCAATAAGGCTCGGGCTTGAAGTTGGCAATTTCGTGGTGGCGGTCCACGAGCAGGGCCAAGGTAGGCGTTTGCACCCGGCCAATGCTCAGGAGCTGCTTGTCTTGGTAGCTGGTGTACTTGAGGGTGAAGAGGCGGGTAGCGTTCAGGCCCAGCAGCCAGTCGCCCACGGCGCGGCTGCGGCCCGCCTGGTACAGCGAGTCGAACTCCTTGCCATCGCGCAGGTTGTTGAAGCCCTGGCGAATAGCTTCCTCGGTGAGCGACGAAATCCAGAGGCGCTTCACTGGCTTGCGGCACTTAGCTTCGTGAATCACCCAGCGCTGAATGACCTCGCCCTCCTGCCCGGCGTCGCCACAATTGATGACTTCGGTGGCCTCGTCGAGCAGGCGCTTTATCGTGTTGAACTGCTTCACTACCCCGTCGTCGCGGCGCATGAGCTTGATGCCGAACGAGTCCGGAATCATGGGCAAGTCGTGCAGGCTCCAGCGCTTCCACTCGGGGCGGTAGTCGTCGGGCTCCTTCAATTGGCAGAAGTGGCCGAACGTCCACGTCACCTGGTAGCCGTTGCCCTCGTAGTAGCCATCCATGCGGCGGTTGGCCCCGATAACCTGGGCAATTTCGCGGGCAACGCTGGGCTTTTCGGCAAGGCAAACTTTCATTTAATCGCAGATTTACGCTGATTTTGCAGCTGCCGCAGCTGAAGGCGGCGCATGCGCTAATCAACAAAAATACGGCGTAAAAAGGTCGGCTGGGGCTGCCCGCGGTGCTTTAGCGGGGCCTACCCCCCGTGGGGGGCCGACTGCGGGAGTTCCTGAAAATACGCGGGCTTGAGCCTGCGCTTTAAGTAGCGTGGCACCTTATGCGCCTGGAAATCTTCCACCGCTTGCCGCTCGCTTTTTTTGTTGTAGTTCAGCGCAGTAATTGTTTCTGCTGTGAGGGCGGGCAGGCCTACGAAGGCAATAATAACTGCCCCAAGTGCGGCTTGGGCCAGCCCATCCCAACTCGACGACGCAGTCCCTATCACTACCCCCCCCACCGCGATGACGCCTACTGTGCCGACAAAAAAGTGGCTGTTCCTTTTACGCTTGGCGGCAAATAGCCGGTGAATAGCCGCCACGGTATCGGGCGCTGGCGCCACCAGGGCTACCGAATCGGCGGGGGTAGGGTGCGGCGTAGCTTGGGCAAAAACCGAGCTGCCGCTCAGCAGCAAAATCAGCAGGAGTAGAGTAGCACGCATGGCGTAAGTAGTAAGTTGACGGGGCGAAGTAAGCAGCCGCTTCGTGCACTACCTAGCGTTCACCAACCGAATCAAAATCCTTTTTTACCAAACATAACCAATTAATCTTCAACGATTAACTACCAATACTCCGCTTTGGCATTGCATCGCCAAAAGTCAGATAGTGTAAACATTATAATCCGGCGCAGCCTGGGCCCTACCCCTCCTTTTTTTGCTGAGTAGTGAGGAGCACCACCGACGCCACAATGACGGCCGCGCCGGCCAGCATCTGGCCAGTGAGGGCTTCGCCCAGCACGGCCCAACCCAGCAGCACCGCCACCACGGGGTTGACGTAGGCGTAGGTAGCCACCCGCGCCGGCGGCGCGTGCTGCAACAGCCAGCTATATGCCGTGAACGCCACCAGCGAGCCGCCAATAACCAGGTAGGCAAAGCCGAGCCACGAGGCCGTACTCACGCGGGCCAGGCTGAAGCCGCGCCACTCGCCCAGCACCGTGCCCACCAGCACCAGCAGCGCCCCGCCGGCCAGCATTTGCAGGGCCGAGGCCAGCACTGCCGACTTGGGTGTAGGCGCGCGCAGGCCGTAGATGGAGCCCGCCGCCCAGCAAAACGCCGCGCCAATCACGAGCCCTACCCCCCCTAGTTGTGCCGAGCCAGCACCAGTTCGTAACTGCTCGCCCACCAGCAAATACACGCCGCCAAAGCCCAGCAGTAACCCCAGTGCTACCTTCCAGCTTGGGCGCTCGCCGCGCAGCCAGAGCCAGCCCAGCACCACAATCCAGAAGGGCTCGGTGGCAACCAGCAGCGCCGCCAGGCTCGACGGCAGGTGGCGCTCGGCCAGCACCACGCCGCCGTTGCCGCACACCAGCAGCAGGCCACCTACCACAAAGCTCGTTTTCCAATGCGCCAGGGTCGGCTTTTCGTAGTCGGCCGCTAGGCGGCCGACCACCGCCATAATGCTGCCCGCTAGCAAGAAGCGGGCGCCCGCCATCAGCAGCGGCGGCATAGTGGCGATGGCGTATTTGATAGCCAGATACGTGGAGCCCCACACCAAATACACCGCCGCGAAAGCCGCGATGAGCAGGAGCGGCCGGGCGGGGGGCAGGGCTGGTTTTTTCATGAGTTTGAGGGGAGGGCTGATAATGCGGAAAATCTAAACTGCTGAGTAAATGCGGATAAATAAGAACGTCAGGCTGAGCTTGTTGAAACAACTCGCTCGAATCGCAAGGGGTAGTAACCTAGCGGCGCGAGCGAGCTGCTTCGACAAGCTCAGCCTGACGTTCTTAATTTAAATGTTTTATGTGTCAAACCCTACTTGCGCAGCGCTACGCGCACGCCACCCATGAGCCAGCGCGTGGGCATTTGGGCGCCCAGCAAGTCGGCATATTTGGCATTGAATAGGTTCTGCACCTGCCCCGTGAGCCAGAGGCGCTCGGGCAGCAGCGCCAAGTCGAGGCGCGCATTGAAGACGGCGTAGCTCGGCGTGAGCTCGCGGCTAATGGCGGTGGCCGCCTGCGCGTCGCGCTTTTTGTAGAGCCCTCCCAACGTGGCCGTGAAGCGGCGGTGCGTGAGGCTAAGGCTGCCCGCCACCAAGTGCCGGGCCACGTTGGCCAGGTACTGCGAGGCAACGTTGCCCTCCGTGTTGAGGTGTATCCAGGTGTAGCCCACGCTGCCGTCGAGGCGCAGGCCGGCGCCGAGTTGGGCGCGGGTCGTTACTTCGGTTTCGATGCCCTGGGTAGTAACGGCAAACAGGTTTTGGGCAAAACGATACGTGGCGTTGGCGTTGAGGTTGGTGAAGCCAGTGGCTTCAATCACCTGGCTGCCCGACTGGTTGACGTAGTCAATCAGGTTGCGGCCGTAGCGGTTGAAGTACGTGCTGCGCACCGTGAGCGCCCGCCAGGGCTGGTAGTCGAGGCCCGCTTCGTAATTGATGGTGTGCTCGGCTTGCAGGCCAGGGTTACCTACATTGAAGCCAGTGGGCACGATGCCGGGGCGCACATTGCTGGTGTAGCGTTCGGTAAAATCGGCGGCCCGGATGGCCCGGCCCACGGCGGCGCGCACGGTCAGCTTGTCGCCCACTTGCTGGCTGGCGTTGAGCTGCGGCACCAGCTCGGTGCCGTAGGCTTGGTCGTGGTCGAGGCGCAAGGCACCGGTGAGGTTGAGGCCGGGGGTAGGCGCCACGGCCGCCACCGCAAACGCGCCGGCGTGCCAGGTTTGGTGGTTGCCGCGGTCGTTGCTCTGGATGGCGCGGCGGTCTACCTGCCCACCCAGCGTAGCCCGAATTTTACCCGACACCTGCAACTGGTGCTGGCCCTGTATATTGAGGTAGTGCGTGAGGTGGTCGCTAGGCACCGAAGTCGGCGTAAACACGTACAAATCAGTGCTCGACGTGCCCACAATTTGTAGTTCGGTGCGGGCGCGCTCGTTCCAGTCGTAGCGCAGCTGGCCCTGGTACCAGTCGCGGTTGGTGGTTTCGCGGGCCTGGTCGGTGAGGTTGGTGGTGTAGAAATACTGCGCGTTGAAGTCGCGCCTATCGAAGCTGGCGCGGGCGGCGGCGCTGAACTTCTTGCTAATCTGGTACGCGCCCGAGAGCGAGTAGGTGTTCAGCTTCACGTCGTTGCGTTGGCCGTTGCTGGGCGCATCGCGCAGCTGCCCGCTGGCCGTGTTGTTAAGGATTCCGCCTGCCAGCTTTAGCCCCTTATCCTGCCCATAGAAGCCGGCGTTGGTGCTTTTCAGGCCGTATTCGCCGGCCATGAAGGTGCCGGCTAGCTCAGTGCCGTCGGGGCGATGGGTGGCGGCAAACGTCTTGGTAACGATGTTAATAAAGCCTCCCACCGCGTCGGGGCCGTAGAGCGCCGCGCCGGGCCCGCGCACGATTTCAATCTGCTCAATTTCGGCCGGTGTAATGGGCAGGTAGCCCGCAAAGTGGCCCGTAAGCGGGTCGTTGAGCCGCATACCATCCAGCAGCATCAGCACTTGGTTGAAGGTGCTGCCGCGCAGCGTAATATCAGCCTGGGCGCCGAAGCTGCCGCGGCTCTGCACTTCGAGGGCGGGTAGCAGGCGCAGCAGGTCGTCAATCGACGTGACGGGGTAGCGGCTGAGCGCCGCGCCGGGCACCACGGTTACGTAGCGGCCGGTTTGGCCGGCCAGTTGGCCGAGTCGAGTTGCGTACACCGTCACTTCGCTGAGTTGGCGGGCGCTGTCGGCGGGCGTGGTAAGGCGTTGGGCCTGAGCGGCCAGCGGCAGAGCTAGTAAAATACTGGCCGTAACCGGTAAAATTCGGGACATAAACAGACGGTAAAAATGGCCGCAAAGGTAGGAAGATGCCATGCGCGCACCGCAGCTATTCCTGTTTTACAAGGTGGCGTAGGCAATTCCGATTTTTTCAATACATTTGTGTAAGTACTTACCTAAAATTCCGATGGACTTTTTGCAGCAGCTTGGGCCAGTGGCCCTAGGTAGCCGCCTGCGGCGGCTCAGCGAATACCTAACGGGGGAGGCAGCCGGTATTTATGCCGATTATGGGTTGAGTTTTCAGCCGCGCTGGTACCCGGTGTTTTACCTGGTAGCCCACCAGCCGGGCATTGCCAGCAACGAGGTGGCCGAGCAAATTGGCCATACCCACGCATCGGTGAGCCAGATAGTGAAGGAGTTGGTGCGGCACGACCTGCTGGCGATGACGCCCGATGCGCACGACCAGCGCCGCCGCCTGCTGGCCCTCACGCCGCACGGCCACGAGGTGCTGCCCCAGCTGCGCGCCCAAACCGACGACGTGCGGCGCAGTATGCAGGCCCTACTGGCCGAAAACGAGGCCAACCTCTGGCAAGCGCTGGAAAGCTTTGAACAGCAATTGCAGCGGCAGCCCCTCCGCAGCCGGGTAGCGGTGGCCCGCGCCCAACGCCAGGCCGCGCCGGTGCGCCTGCGCGATTTTCGGCCCGGCGACCAGCCCGCGTTTCGGCAGTTGAACGTGGACTGGATAGCGCGCTATTTTCAGCTCGAGCCCGCCGACCTCAAAGCCCTGGACCATCCCGAGGAATACATCTTGGAACCCGGAGGGTGCATTTTGCTGGCCGAGGTGGCGGGGCAGGTAGTGGGCACTTGCGCGCTGCTGAAGATGGAAAATGACAGCTACGAGCTGGCTAAAATGGCGGTTTCGCCGGCTGTGCAGGGGCAAAACATTGGCTATCAGCTGGGCCAAGCGGCTGTGCAGCGCGTGCGCGAGCTAGGCGGGCGGCGGGTGTACCTGGAAAGCAACTCGAAGCTGGCGCCCGCCCTGAGCCTCTACCGCAAGCTTGGGTTTCAGCCCCTGGCGCAGCCCCTACCCTCCCCCTACGCGCGGGCCGATGTGCAAATGGAGCTGCTGCTGGCGTAAGCATTAGCGCCGAGTGCCCTACCCCTGCTTAGAGCTAGGGGGGTAACTTTTACTTAGCGCCCCGCGTTCTGACTGCCACAATCGGCGGCGGCTTCGCCTTTAGGGCGGCGGGGCCGTATAAGCTGGCCACTGCCCGCGTTTGCTAGCTAAGTTTTTCCGTGTCCGATACCATCCTTTATTCGCAGCCGTACGGCGGCATGCTGTTTGCGCCCGAGGTGCCATGTTTCATTGTGGCTTGGTATGGCTTTGCCAACAGCGAGCAGTTTCGGGCGCTCATGGACCACGGCTTGGAGCTGTATCAGGCAGAAGCTCAGCGCACCCAGCCTTTAGGCTGGCTCGCCGACACGCGTAGCTTAGTCGCCATCCGGACCGCCGACCAGCAGTGGCTAGAAGCCGACTGGAACCGGCGCGCTTACGCGGCGGGTATTCGGCACGTCACCTTTGTAGTGCCCGAGAGCGTGTTTGGCCAAATGACGGTGAACACGTATTCCAGCAATGCCAGCGCCAGCGATGCCTATACCATCACTTTCAGCCAGCACCGCACCCTGGCCGAAGCTAAGGCCCGCCTGGGCCAGGAGCTGCACGCTGCTTAGCCCTACCCCCTTCTTTAGTAGCAGGGGGTAGGGCTGGTTTGCAGTGGCAACAACGCCCCAAAAAGGGGCTACGGCGCTTGGCGCCGCAGTCCCTTTTTGGGGCGCAGATTCATTTTTTATACTCAGCAGTGTTAGGCTGGCTGGTCGGTAGCCGGGTCGTGCTCGGGGCCATCGTAGGTGGCGCTGTCCTTGTCGGGGTGAGCCGCGGCCTCAGTGCCGTAGATGTGCTCCAGCTCCTCCATTACTTCCTGGCCATTCACGTTCAAATCTTTGAGCACGCCGTCGGCGATGTCGTAGACGAGGCCGTGCAGGCGCGGGGGCTTGTCGGTGCGCATGGCGTTCTGGATGATGTTGGTTTTGGCCAGGTTATGCACCTGCTCGATTACGTTCAGCTCCACGAGCCGACGCAGGCGCTGCTTCTCCTCGCTGATGCGCAGCAGCTCCGTCTCGTGCAGGCGCACCACGTCGCGGATGTTGACCAGCCAGTTGTCAATCAGCCCGTACTGCTTGTTGGCCGCTGCTGCCGCCACGCCCCCGCAGCCATAGTGGCCCACCACCAGAATGTCTTGCACACCAAGCACTTCCACCGCGTACTGGAGCACGCTCAGCAGGTTCATGTCGGAGTGCACCACCAGGTTGGCGATGTTGCGGTGCACAAACATCTCGCCCGGTCCCGTGCCCGTGATGCCCGAGGCCGGCACCCGCGAGTCGGAGCAGCCGATGAAGAGGTAGCGCGGGGTTTGCCCGTTGGCCAGGCGCTGGAAAAACGCCGGGTCCTCGGCATTCTTGGTGGCTACCCACTGCTTGTTATTCTCTAGGATGTCCTCGATACCTGCCATATAATTTGCGTTGGTAAGGGGAGTATTACGCCCCGGTTCTGAAATAACTTCATTTAATTTTCATGCAAAAATAGCGTCAGCGGGCCGCAACAGCTTTTCGGGCTCTGCTGCCGCCAGGGCTAGCCCTACGCGTAGCGCATACCGTGTCCGTAGGGCTATACGAAACGCCGAAGCCTCGGTATGCTCCTATTCGCTGCGCAATGCTACGGCTCAGGCGAGCATATAGTACCTCGATTGGCCGAAGCCACACCAGCTGGTCGCGAAGCGCTCGATAGTGCCACCCTGTTTCGAGGTGCCGGCCCTACCCCCTACTTCTTGGGCCGCCAGGTAATGGTGAGGCCGGGCGTGCTGCCGTAGAAGGTGGGCGCAAACCCAATGTCGCGGCCAATGGCCTTGCGGCCCCAGCGGTTGCGGTGCGTAAGGTAGGCCAGGTGAGCCGACAAGATGCCGAAGCCCGCGCCCGCCACCACGTCGCTCTGCCAATGCTTGTCCACAATCATGCGCAGGCCCGCCACGCTGGTCGCAATCGCGTAAGCCCCAATGCCATACCACTGGCTTTTGTCCCGAAACTCGGTGTGCACGATGCTGGCCGCCAGAAACGCCTGCGCCGTGTGCCCCGACGGAAACGAAAGATTGTCCGACCCATCGGGCCGCTCCTCGTGGCTGAGCGCCTTCACCACAAAGGTGCTAGAGAGCATGATGGCCTCGCTCTTGGCGATGATGAGCAAGACGTTGAGGCGGTCGTTGCGCGACTCAACCCCCGCCAGCGTCACGGCGCCCAGCTCTAGGTAGGGCGCAAAAATCAGGTAGTCGGCAATGCGGCTTTTCGACGAAGGAAAGAGGCGGTGGATATCGCGCTGCGCATCTTGGTTGGTATAGAAGCCGCCGCCATTGAACGTATACGCCCCATAGCCGATGAGCACGGCTGGCACAATGGCCGCCTTAAAAACCTTGCTTTTGAAGAACGGCTTCTTGACGACGGTCGGCACCCCGGTGGGGTTTTCGTACTTGTGGGTAGTGTCGGCCGCGGCGGGGGTGGTAGGGTTGAGCGGCACCTGGGCTAGGGCGGGGGTGGCCGTAGCTAGGGCCAGTAGCAGCGTGGCGCGGTGGGTAAGTAGGCGAAGCTTCATCTTGGGCGGCGTGGTTCTTAACAATAAGATAAAAACTCCTCTACGCAACTTGGCGTCTTGGTGCCGAGCCCAAATTGCCCTTTTGGCAATTCTGACGAAAATCTGAAGCAGCTAGTAGCCTCTCAAAGCATTTGGATTTAAGTAAAGTAGGGCACCGCACTTCTTTCAAAAACCATACTTTCTGTAGGTTATTTTTTTAGGAGTTGCCCACGGGTAGATAGTCGGTACCCCCCTTTTGGCGGCATCCCTACCCCCTCTATGCGGCTTCGGCAACGTTACCGGTAACGATAACGCAAGTATTTATGGCGGCTTGCTTGTGTAAGCAGCCGCACGGGGTTAGTATTCGGGTGCTGAAATGCTGTTCGGTCCGGCTTGCCATCGCCGAATTGTTTCATTTAGCCTTTCTTTACTCCCTACCCCACCCGCGCGTTCTACCCTACATGAAGCAACTGCTCACTCTCTCGGGAGCCCTCCTGGCCTTGGCTGCGCTGCAACCAGCCTGGAGCCAGGCCAGCCGCCCGGCCCAGCCCGTGGCGATGCCTATCCTACCTGCCGTGCGGCAGGTGCAGTTCAAGGCTGACACGTTTGACCTGCGCAAGTACGGCGCCGTGGCCGACGGCCAAACCCTTAATACACAAGCCTTTCAGAAAGCTATTGCGGCCTGCGCCCAGGGCGGGGGCGGCACGGTGCTGGTGCCCACCGGGCTGTGGCTAACCGGGCCCATAGTGCTGCAAAACAACGTGAACCTGCACTTGGCCACTGGCGCGCTGGTGCAGTTCACGGCCGACCACAGCCAGTATCCGCTCGTGAAAACGACTTGGGAAGGCGAGGACGCCATTCGCAGCCAAGCGCCACTTTCGGCCACGGACGCGCGCAACATTGCCATCACTGGCAAAGGCACGTTTGATGGCGCCGGCGATACCTGGCGGCCCGTCAAGAAGAGCAAGCTCAACGAGGGCGAGTGGAAAAAGCTAGTGGCTTCGGGCGGTGTGCTCAACGATAAAAAGGACTACTGGTACCCGTCGGCCGGCTCGCTCAAGGGCAATACGCTGGCCGCGGCGGGCACGCCGCGCAAGAGCATGAACCCCGGCGACTTCGACGACATGCGCGATTTCCTGCGGCCCAATATGCTGAGCCTCACACGCTGCCACCAGATATTATTAGAGGACTTTACCATCCAGAACTCGCCGGCCTGGACTATTCACCCGTTGCTGTGCGAGGACATTACGGTGCGCCGCGTCACGGCCCGCAACCCGTGGTACGGCCAAAACACTGACGCCATCGACCTCGAATCGTGCCGCAACGGCCTGGTGGATGGCTGCACCTTTGACGTGGGCGACGATGGCCTGTGCATCAAGAGCGGCCGCGACGCCGAGGGCCGCAAGCGCGGCGTGCCCACCGAAAACTTCCTCATTCAAAACTGCAAAGTCTACCACGCCCACGGCGGCTTTGTGATTGGCTCGGAAATGTCGGGCGGCGTGCGCAACATGATAGTGCGCAACTGCTCGTTTCAGGGTACCGATGTGGGCCTGCGCTTCAAGACGGCGCGCGGCCGTGGCGGCATGGTTGAGAATATCTTCGTTGATGGCATCACCATGACGGATATTGCCGGGCAGGCCATCTTGTTCGACATGTACTACATGGCCAAAGACCCGGTGCCGCAGGCCGGCGAGTCGAGCGCGCCGCCCGTCATTGCGGCACAGCCGCTGAATGAGGGCACGCCGCAGTTCCAGCATTTCTACATCAAAAATGTGGTGTGCAAGGGCGCCGAAACCGGCGTTTTGGTGCGTGGCCTACCCGAGATGAGCATCAAGGATATTAGCCTCGAAAACGTCTTTATCGAAGCCAACAAAGGCCTGCTGTGCCAGGAAGCCGAGAATATTCGTTTCAAAAATGTGACGCTGCTCTCGACGGACACCCAGCCGGTGCTGGAGGTGCAGAACAGCAAGAATATCAGCCTCGACAACATCCACTACACCAACGGCGCCACCCTGCTGCTGCGCGTGAGCGGCGACCGCACCCAGGATATTCGCCTCACCAACACCAACACCAAGCTGGCCAAGAAATCGGTAGAGCTCGGTGATAAAGTGAGCAAGAAAACGGTGCAGGTAGCGGTTAATTAAACCCTCTTCTTGCGCCGAGGGGGTAAGGCAGCCCTCAGAGGAACCATAACTAGCGCTTTCTACATGAAATTTCCCACCCTCCTCCTTTCGGCTGCCCTAGCGGCGCCACTCCTTGCACCAGCCCAAAACGCGCCAGCCGCCATGTCGCAGCGCATGGCCGATGCCTTTATTGCGCAAAACCCGGACTCTATTGTAATCGGCAACCGCAAAACTGCGCGCTGGGACTACGAGCAAGGGCTGATGATGAAGGCGTTGGAGCGGGTGTGGGAGCGCACGGGGGATGGCCGCTACTTCACCTACATCCAGAAGGATGTGGACCAGTTTGTGCAAAAGGATGGCACCATCCGCACCTATAAGGCCGACGATTTCACGCTGGATAATATTGCCACCGGTCCTACCCTGCTGCTACTGAGCCAGGTGTCGCTGCCCGGCAACGAGAAATACCGCCTGGCCGCCGCCAACCTACGCAAGCAGTTGGCCAACCAGCCGCGCACCAAAGAAGGTGGTTTTTGGCATAAGAAAGTGTACCCCAACCAGATGTGGCTCGATGGCCTCTACATGGCCGAGCCCTTCTACGCCGAATACAGCGCACTGACCAACGACGCAGCCGGCCTCGACGACGTAGCCAAGCAGTTTGCGCTCATCGAAAAACACCTCGCCGACCCCAAAACCGGCCTGCTCTACCACGGCTACGACGAAAGCCGCGAGCAAAAATGGGCCAACAAAGCCACCGGCCTTTCGCCCAACATCTGGGACCGCGCCGTGGGTTGGTACGCCATGGCCCTAGTGGATGTGCTTGATTATATGCCAGCTGGCAATGCGCACCGGGCCGAGCTTATCAAGGATTTGCAGCGCCTGGCACCCGCGCTGGCCAAGTACCAAGATGCCAAAACCGGCACTTGGAGCCTCGTGATGGGCCACGAAACCGAGAAGGGCAACTACGCCGAAGCGTCGGGCAGCAGCATGTTTGTGTATGCCTTGGCCAAGGGCGTGCGCCTCGGCTACCTCGATAAAAAGTACGCTGCCGTGGCCCGCAAGGGCTACGATGGCTTGCTCAAGACGTTCATTAGCACCGAAAATGGCGCGCTGGCGCTCAACGGCACGGTGAGCGTAGGTGGCTTGGGCGGCAACCCGTACCGCGACGGCTCTTACCAGTATTACCTCAGCGAGCCGCTGCGCAAGAACGATTTGAAGGGAGTAGGGCCCTTCATTTTGGCTAGTGTGGAGATGGAAATCGCCGCTGAGAACGCCTTAGGTCAGGGCAAAACGGTGGGCCTGGACTACTATTTCAACCACGAAACCCGCAAGAATACCTTCACCGGCCAGCCCGAGCAGTGGCACTACACTTGGGAAGAGCGCACGCACGGCGGCTTCTGGCTGTGGGGCACCCAGCTGCGCGAGCTGGGCGCCCGCACGGTAGCCGTGCCCACGGCCCCTACCCCTGCCAGCCTCAAAGGGCTGAATGTGTACGTGATAGTAGACCCCGATTCAAAGAAGGAATCGCCCGCGCCCAACTATATCTCGCCCGCCGACAGCAAGGCCGTTACCGACTGGGTGCGCGCCGGCGGCACGCTGGTGCTGCTGGCTAACGATACGGCCAACTGTGAAATCCGCCACTTCAACGAACTGGCCAAAAACTTTGGCGTGCACTTCACCGACCAGAGCGTGAACATGGTGCAGGGCAGCCAGTTTGAGCAGGGCCGGGTAGATTTGGCGAGCGGCGCGGCCGTTTTTAAGCAGGCCAAAACGGCGTATATCAAGGAGCTATCGGTGCTGGCTTTGCAGGCGCCGGCCCAGCCACTGGTGACGAACAACGGCAAGGTGATAATGGCTACGGCTGTGCTTGGCAAGGGCCGCGTATTCGTGCTCGGCGACCCGTGGCTGTACAACGAGTACACCGACGGCCGCAAGATACCGGCCGTGTATGAGAACTTCCAGGCCGGCAAAGACTTGGGGCGTTGGCTGCTGAAGTAATGGCGCTTACCCCCTTGTTTATGCGCCAGCTTGGCTTCTTACTAGTGGCACTTTTGGGGCTGGCCACCGCCCGCCCTGCCCTGGCCCAGCGGCGCCAGCTGGTGGTAGCCCAGGATGGCAGCGGCGATTTCCGAACGGTGCAGGCGGCCTTCGATGCAGTGCCCGACAACAACACAACCCCGGTGACTATCACGGTCAAGAAGGGCACGTACAAAGAAAAGCTGACCCTGGCGCTGGGCAAAAACCTGGTGCGCCTGGTGGGCCAGGACGCCCGCCAAACGGTGCTGACCTTCGACAATTACCACCAGCGCATCGACCCGGCCACGGGCAAAGAATTCGGCACCACGGGCTCGGCCAGCATCCATATTTATGGAAATGATTTCGCGGCCCGCAACATCACATTTGCCAACTCGGCCGGGCCGGTAGGGCAGGCGGTGGCGGCCTGGGTGAGCGGCGACCGCGCCAGCTTCATCGACTGCCGCTTCCTGGGTTTTCAGGATACGCTGTACACGTTCGGCTACGGCAGCCGCCAGCTGTACGAGCGCTGCTACATCGAGGGCACAGTCGATTTCATTTTCGGCTCTAGCACGGCGTGGTTTGAGGACTGCACGATTATCTGCAAAACGAATGGCTTTGTTACGGCTGCCTCTACCCCCGACACTACGCGCTACGGCTACGTGTTTCGGCACTGCAAAATTGGCGGCGATGCGCCAGCGGGCTCGTTCTACCTCGGCCGGCCCTGGCGGCCGTATGCCAAAGTTGTGTACTTGAACTGCGAATTGGGCGCCGTTATCACGCCCGCGGGCTGGGACGAGTGGGGCAAGGAAAGCAACAAGCAGAGCGCCTACTACGCCGAGTACCAGTCCACGGGCCCCGGCGCCAATGCCGCAGCGCGGGTGCCGTGGTCGCACCAGCTCACGGCCGCAGAGGCCCAGCAGTACACCCGCGCCAGGGTGCTGCGCGGGTGGCAGCCAGGCAAGTAGTCATTTTTTTGTCTGCCCTACCCCTCTCCAAATGAGCATGACTGCCTCATTGAATAGATTCTGATAGTAGTCAGTTTTAGCTTTTCCTATGAAGTCCCTACCCCTGCTAGTAGCTGGCAGCTTGCTTCTGCCTTGCGCGCCGGCATTGGCCCAGGTGCCTACCCCCCCGCCGGCCGATAAGCTGGGGATGCCGCCGGCCCGGCCCACGCCGCCGCAGGTGCTCTTTATTAAGGTGGCGCAGGATGGCAGTGGCGACTACAAAACCATTCAGGAAGCGGTGCAGGCCTCGCGCGACTTGTCGCAGGTGATGGTCACGATTCAAATTAAAAACGGCATTTACCACGAAAAGCTGGTGGTGCCCTCGCACAAAACCCACGTAAAATTGGTGGGCGAAAGCGCGGCTGGCACCGTCATCAGCTGGGGCGACCACACCGGCGACGCGGCCGGCCACAACACGTATTCGTCGCACACAGTGCTGGTGCAGGCCAATGATTTCACGGCCGAAGATATCACCTTCGAAAACGCGGCTGGGCCGGTGGGCCAAGCGGTGGCGCTGCACGTAGAGGGCGACCGCGCCATCTTTCGCCACTGCCGGATGCTGGGCAACCAAGACACGCTGTTTCCGGCGGTGGAGAACAGCCGGCAGTACTACCAAGACTGCTACATTGAGGGTACGACAGACTTTATTTTCGGCACGGCCACGGCAGTTTTTGAGGGCTGTGAAATTCGCAGCAAGCGCAATTCCTACATTGCCGCGGCGGCCACAACCGAGCGCGAAGCCTACGGCTTTGTGTTTAAGAACTGCCGCCTCACCGCCGACACGGCCGCCCACAAAGTGTACTTGGCCCGCCCCTGGCGGCCGCACTCGCGCACGGTGTACCTCAACTGTACGCTGGGCGCGCACATTCTACCCGCTGGCTGGGACAACTGGCGCGACGCGGCCAACGAGAAAACCGCTTACTACGCCGAGTACAACTCTACCGGCCCCGGCGCCAACCCCGGCGCCCGCGCCAAGTGGTCGCATCAGCTCACGGCTAAGGAGGCAAAGCAGTACACGCTGCAGAATATCTTCGGCGGCGCGGCGGGCTGGCTGCCTCAGCCATAGCTCGTTGAGACGGCCCTACCCCTACTCCTAGCTAGCAGGCAGCACTTCGTAGCGCAACCATAAAATATCGTGCGCTAGCTGTTGCACGCCCAGCAGGCGAAAGCGCGTGGCGGGCCCCGGCGCCGGGCCTTGCTCAAAAACCGTGGCCGAAGTGGCCGCGCCATCAACCACGGGGTAGTGCAACAGGCTCAGCTCATCCACCAGCCCAGCTTTGAGCAGCGAGCCATTGAGGTGGCCACCGCCTTCGAGCAAGATGGTTTGGATGGGAAACAAGCGGCCCAACTTGTCGAGCACGTGGGCAAAGTCTAGCTCCTGCGCGCCGCCAAACACGTAGGATATGCCCAAGCCGCGCAGATAAGTCAGGTATTCGTCGGGCACTTGCTCGGTGAGCACGGCAATAAGGTGGTCGTCGTCGATGTAGGCCGACTCCCAGCCCAATTTGCCGTGCGCATCTACCGCAATGGCGAACGAAGCCGCCTGATGGTCGGCCACGAAGTCGGTGCGGTCGAGGGGGGTAGGCGCGGGCTGCAGGTCTGGCTGGCGGCCTTTGGTGAAGTCCTTTTCCATCGTCACGCGCCCGCACAACCAGGCTTGGGCGTCGAAGGTGGCGGCGGTGGTTTCGTAGGCTTGCCGGCCGGGCACGTCGCGGCCCCAGCGCTGCAAGATAGTGCGCCCATCGAGCGAGTTCATCATGTGGCAAATTACCCGGGGCTTGGTCAGAGGCGGCATTTAAGTACACTAATTAAGCGAAAAAGAGGCATCGACACGTAGTACGCAGCAATGGGCGCAAAAGCTACTTTACTTAGCAGGCCACGTGGTAGGCTAAGCGCGCACGCTCCTGCGGCCGGCTGAAGCAAGCGACCTTATATATCTGACAAGCAGATATTTACCCTCCCTACCCCCTTAAACTTCCTCAAACCTCCCCACGGCCAGCTGCGACGATTCGCGTAGCACCATAGTGGTAGGAATGGTGATGGTAGTGGGCGGCGCGGCGCGGTGTTTGAGCTCGATGAGGTCGAGCAAGCGCGAGACGGCTTCCTGGCCGATTTCCATGGCGGGCTGCACCACCGTGCTTAGCGAAGGCGATAGCATATCGGCCACCGTGAGGTTGGTGAAGCCAACCAGCGATACCTCCTCGGGGATGGCGATGCGGCGCTGGCGCAACGCGGCCAGGCAGCCCAGCGCCAGGCGGTCGCTGGCCGTAAAAAAGGCGTCGGGGCGCGGCGTCAGGGCCATCAGCTCATCTACTAGCGGGCCCACCTCGTCGGGCCCAAAGGTGCCGAAGCGCACCAGGCTTTCGTCGTAGGGCAGGCCATTCTGCTCCAGCGCGGCGCGG
Source organism: Hymenobacter ginkgonis (assembly GCF_009755225.1). Lineage (GTDB taxonomy): Bacteria > Bacteroidota > Bacteroidia > Cytophagales > Hymenobacteraceae > Hymenobacter > Hymenobacter ginkgonis. The sequence goes on along the minus strand of NZ_WQKZ01000001.1, from coordinate 600,267 downwards.
TAGCCGGCCAGCCGCTCCTGCGTGATGCTGAGCCAGGGCTGAATGGTGAGGTGGGCAATGCGCCGCCGGCCCGTTTTAATCAAATGGTCGGTGGCGGCAAAGGCCCCGCCGAAGTTGTCGGCCACCACGCGGGGCGTATTCAACTCGCCCGATACACGGTCGAACTGCACAATGGGCATGCCGTGCTGCTGCAACTCCTGCAAGTGCGATGTGTCCGACGTTTCGCTGCTCAGCGAGATGAGCACGCCATCGACGCGGCGGGCCACAGCCTGGCGCAGGTTGGCCACTTCGCGCTCGTAGGTTTCGTGGGTTTGGAAGATGAGCACGTCGTAACCGCGCCGGTTAGCTACCTCCTCGATGCCGTTGATGGCCTGCGAAAAGTAATAATTGGCAATCTGGGGCACTACTACCGCGATGGCTTTGCTGCTGCTCCCCTTCAGGCTAAGGGCGATGGGGTTGGGTCGGTAGTGCAGGCGGGCGGCGCATTCCATCACCAGCCGCTTGGTTTCGGCATTAATCTCGTAGCTATCGCGCAAGGCCCGCGACACGGTCGAGACCGAGATATTCAGTTCGCGGGCAATGTCTTTGAGAGTGGCGGCTTCCAAGCTAATTCCAATTAAAGTGCAATCGCCGGCTGAAGTATCTCCGCTGGCTGTTGCGGTTAAAGATAAAGGTTAAATGAACGTTGCCGGCTCATGTGTCGGCCAACTCCTCGGGTTTGGCGGCAAGTGGCAACGTTCCCGACAACGTTTGCGCAAATAAAAACGGTCCCGGCCTTACTTCCCGTCCGATTGTTGGCTAAACTTCGAGACTGTTGTGCTGCCTGCCCTTGTGGCAAAGCGACACTTGCCCTTCTTAAAAACCAACTCCCACCCCCGGCCCATGAGTTTTCCCGCGTCTTTTAGTTTGGTTGGCCAGCGGGCCCTCATCACGGGTGCCGACCGGGGCATTGGCCAGGCCATCGCCATTGGGCTGGCCGAAGCCGGGGCCGATATCATTGCCGTGTCGCGAAGCCTACCCCCCGGCGGCGACACCGAGCAAGCCGTGGTAGCACTAGGCCGCGCGTTTACAGGCTACCGCGCCGACCTGGGCCAGCGCGACGCGCTGCAATCCTTCATCCAGCAAGTTCAGGCCGATTTCCCGGTCATTGATATCCTGGTAAACAACGCGGGCATTATTCGCCGGGCGCCGGCCGCCGAGCACTCCGACGCGGATTGGGATGAGGTGCTGGCCGTGAATCTGGACGCGCCCTTCCGCCTGGCGCGGGCGCTAGGCGGGCCCATGCTGGAGCGTGGCCGCGGCAAAATCATCTTCACGGCCTCGCTACTGACTTTTCAGGGCGGCATCACGGTGCCGGGCTACGCGGCCAGCAAGGGCGCCATCGGCTCGCTGACCAAGGCCCTGGCCAACGAATGGGGGGGTAGGGGCGTGAACGTGAACGCCATCGCCCCCGGCTACGTGGCCACCGACAACACGGCCGCCCTGCGCCAAGACGCCGAGCGCTCGGCTAGCATCCTGAGCCGCATCCCGGCCGGCCGCTGGGCCCTGCCTGACGACTTTAAAGGCCCCGCCGTGTTTCTGGCTTCCCAGGCCAGTGCCTACGTGCACGGCACCATCCTCACCGTTGATGGCGGCTGGATGGGCCGCTAAATCTTAGAGCGCAGTGTGCCGGGAGCAGGAAACAACTTCCCCTTTGCACGCCCTGCGCCTTGTCAACTGCTTACTGTTTACTGAATAATGACTACCCGCTTTGCCCTTGGTCCCCGCGAAACTGCCAGCCTTCATACGGCCGGCTTGCGTGAGCACTTCCTTATCGAGAACATCTTCACGCCCGGCGCTATTGAGCTGACCTACACCCATTACGACCGCATGCTAGTGGGCGGGGCCATGCCCACCGAGGTGGCCCTGCCCCTGCCCAACCCCGCGAGCCTCAAGGCCCAGTACTTTCTGGAGCGCCGCGAGCTGGGCGCCCTCAACGTGGGCGGGCCAGGCCACATCGTGGTCGATGACACCAGTTATGAGTTGGGCTACCAGGACTGCTTGTATATCGGCAAGGGCAGCCAGCAGGTCGAGTTCCGCAGCCTGGAGGCAGCCAACCCGGCCAAGTTCTACCTGCTCTCGGCCCCGGCCCATAAAGAATATCCTACCGCCCGGCGCACCCAGGCCGAGGCCACGCCCGTGGAAATGGGGGCCCTGGAAACGGCCAACCAGCGCACCATCTACAAGTACATCTTCTCCGAGGGCCTGCCCAGCTGCCAGCTCGTCATGGGCCTGACCCAGCTCAAGGAAGGCAGCGTGTGGAACACCATGCCGGCGCACGTGCACGACCGGCGCATGGAGGCCTACCTCTACTTCAACCTGCCCCCCGGCCAGCGCGTGCTGCACCTGCTGGGCGAGCCCCAAGAAACCCGCCCGCTGTGGGTGAGCACCGAGCAGGCCATCCTCTCCCCACCCTGGTCCATCCACACCGGCTGCGGCACCAGCGCCTACGCTTTCATCTGGGGCATGGCCGGCGAAAACCTCGAATACACCGATATGGACCCCGTCGCCCTGGCCGACCTCCGCTAAAATTCATTTTTTTCTGTTTCCCACCCTTCTGCTTTTCGTGTTTTTATGAAGAAACATCTTCTCATGCTTTGGCTCGTGCTCTGCAGCAGCATTGGCTTGGCTTTCGCTCAAACCCGCCAGCTATCGGGCGTGGTTAAGGGCTCGGATGGTGACGCCCTCCCTGGCGTAACGGTGCTGCTGAAAGGCACCACCAACGGCGTTTCGACTGGTGCCGATGGCACCTACACCATTGCCGTGCCCCAGGGCAGCAAGTCGGCTACTTTGCGGTTTAGCTTCGTGGGCTTTGTGAGCCAGGAAGTAGCGGTGGGCGAAAAAACGGCCATCAACGTAACGCTGGTGTCGGATGTGCAATCGCTCGACGACGTGGTGGTTATCGGCTACCAGGAAGTGCGCCGCGGCGACGTCACAGGCTCCGTGTCGTCGGTGAGCGCGCAGCAGCTCAAGGACATCCCCGTAAACTCGGCCGCTGAGGCCCTCACCGGCCGCCTGGCTGGCGTGCAGCTAACTTCTTCGGAAGGCACGCCCGGCAACAACAACGTGCAGGTGCGCGTGCGCGGCGGTGGCTCCATCACCCAGGATAACTCGCCGCTGTACGTGGTCGATGGCATTCAGATTGAAAACGCGTTGTCGGTGATTGCGCCGCAGGATATTGCCTCGGTTGACGTACTAAAAGACGCTTCTTCGACGGCTATCTACGGCGCGCGCGGCGCCAACGGCGTCGTGATTATCACCACTAAGAGTGGCCGCAATGGCCGCACTTCGGTCACTTACAACGGCTTTGCCGGCTTCCGCACCATCACCAAGAAATTGAGCGTGATGGGCCCTGCCGACTACCTCGACTGGGAATATGAGCGCGCGCAGCTTACGGGTTCGGGCTCGGGCGTATCGGGCGGCACCAGCACTTTCAAGAGCGTATTTGGCTCGCTCAATTTCACGGGCGATACCCTGAATCGCCTGCGGGCCCTACCCTTCCAAAACTGGCAGGACCAGGTATTTGGTCGCAAGGCTTTCCAGCAAACCCACAACGTATCGGTGAGCGGGGGCAACCAAAACACCACCTACGCCCTGAGCCTGACTAGCAACAAGGAAGACGGCATTCAGCTGGGCTCGAACTACGACCGCAAGCTGGTCAACTTCCGCCTCGACACCAAGGCCAGCGAGAAGCTGCACTTGTTCTTCAACGCCCGTTTTAACGACCAGGCCAACTACGGTGCGGGCACCGGCGCGGCACTGGGCACCGCCACCACCGGCCAAACCGTGAACACGGGTTCGAGCGTGACGTCGCGCCTGCGCAACTCGGTGCAGTACCTGCCCTTCAACCTGCCATCGGCCAACGGGGGGGTAGGGATTGACCCGACCACCAACTTCGACCCCGATTTCTTCAACAACTCGAGCTTGGTGAACCCGGTGCTGGCCATCAACAACGAGTACCGGGGCGACAAGCGCCGCACGTTTAACATGAGCGGCACGGGCGCCTTCAACATCTTACCCTCGCTGGTGTTCCGCTCGACGGGCGGTTTCGACATCACGTATTCTGATTTGAGCACGTTCAACGGCTTGTACTCGCCGACCATCCGCCAGGCGGCTGGCGGCTACCAGAACCTGCCCTTCGTGACCATTACCACGGGCACGACGACGACCATCAACAACTCGAACGTGCTCGACTACACCTATAAAAAGGAGAAGCACACCCTGAACGCCCTGCTGGGGGAGGAGATTTACCAGCAGCGCAGCACCGTGCAATCGACGCAGGTGAACTTCCTACCCGCCGACATCACGGCCGAGCGCGCCCTGGCCAACATCAACCAGGCCGTGCTGCCCACGGGCACCGTGGCCCAGCCCGTGCTGCCCACTACCGGCGTGCCGGTTGACTACCGCCTGCTGTCGGGCTTTGGCCGCCTCAACTACGACTACGACGGCAAATACCTGGTAACGGCCTCGGCCCGCCTCGATGGCTCGTCGAAGTTCTTGCCCGGCAACCGCAGCCGCGTATTCCCCGGCCTGTCGGCCGCGTGGCGCCTCTCGCAGGAAGACTTTTTCAAGAACTACACCACCAAGGTGTCGGACCTGAAAGTGCGCCTGAGCTTCGGCCAGGCCGGCAACAACCGCATTGCCGACTTCCTGACCAACCAGCTGTTTCAGCCCGGCAACGTGTCGTACGTGCTCAACCACGTGACCATCCCGGCTTCGTCGGCCACCAACCTGGCTAACCCCAACCTGAAGTGGGAAGTGACTACTACCCGCAACGTGGGCCTCGACGTGGGCTTGTTCAACAACCGGGTGCAGTTTACGGCCGATGCCTACTACAACACCACCAAAGACCTGCTCGTGAACGTGCCGGTACCGGGCTTCACGGGTTATACCTCGCAGCTGCAAAACATCGGTTCGACCTCCAACAAAGGCCTCGAATTGCAGCTGAGCGGCACGGTCATCCAGACCGAGAAATTCACCTGGTCGGCCACGGCCAACGCCTCGTTCAACCGCAACCGCATCGAGTCGCTGGGCAGCGTGTCCGAGATTCAGAGCATCCAGTCGGGCTGGGCGGGTAGCGCCCTGTCGGGCTCCGACTTCGTGGCCCGCGTGGGCTCGCCAGTCGGCCAGATGTACGGCTACGTGACGGACGGCTTCTACACCATCAACGACTTCAAGAGCTACAACTATGCTACCCGTACCGGCGTGCTGAACGACGGCGTGGCTAGCGACGCCAGCGTGACGGGCGTGGCCGTGAGCCTGGGCACCATCAAGCTGAAGGATACCAACGGCGACGGCACCGTAACGGAAAGCGACAAGACGGTAATCGGCAACGCCAACCCCAAAGTAAGCGGCGGCCTCAACCAGCAGTTCACCTACAAAGGCTTCGACGCCAGCGTGTTCCTGAACTTTGTGCTGGGCAACGACATCTACAACGCCAACAAGATTGAGTTCACGAGCAGCACTGCCAACACCTCGTACGCCAACTTGCTGAGCGAGATGACCAACCGCGTGCGCAACATCGACGAGAACGGCGCGCTCATCACCGACGCGGCCACCTTCAACCGGGTGAATGCCAATGCGACCATCTGGAGCCCGGTGCGCGGCAACTACTTCCTGCACTCGTACGCGGTGGAGAACGGCTCGTTCCTGCGCGTCAACAACATCACTCTCGGCTACTCGCTGCCCAAGGCCCTCATCAGCCGGGCCAAGCTCCAGCAGCTGCGCTTCTACGTGACGCTCAACAACCTGTACACCTTCACCAAGTACTCGGGCTACGACCCAGAGGTGAACACGCGCCGTGCTACCCCCCTCACGCCGGGTGTCGACTACGCCGCCTACCCCCGCAGCCGCGCCTTCCTGTTTGGCGTGAACCTGGGCTTGTAATCCTTCCTCCCACTCGACTTTTAGCTAGTACCTAGCCCTATGAAATTTTTCTCTTTATCTCATCGGTCCTCGGCCGCCGCACTGCTGCTGGCGGGCACGGCCGGGTTGGTTTCTTCTTGCAAGAACTACCTCGACGTGGAGCCCATTACCCTGAGCAGCACCGAGGCCACCTTTAGTACCGTGAGTGGCGCCACCAGCGCCGTGCTTGGTGCCTACGACCCGCTGTCGGGCGATAATACCTACGGCACGCGCCTGAGCATGTACTTCCCGTACGATACCGACGAGTCGATTGGCTCGTCGGGCACCTTCGACACGGGCCGCCGGGGCATTGCGCGCTACAAAGCCTTTGCCAGCAACACGGAGGTTATCAACCCCTGGAACAACCTCTACCAGGGGGTAGAGCGCGCCAATATCTGCATCAAGAATATTCCGCAGATGGCCCTCTACACCAGCGGCGCGGCGGCCGACACGGCGGCCTTGCACCGCCTCTACGGCGAGGCCTTGACGCTGCGCGCCCAGTACTACTACGAGCTGATTCGCAACTGGGGCGACGTACCGGTGCAGTTTGACCCCTCGGCCCCCGGCCAGGACTTCAACCTGCCCAACGCCGACCGCGACCAAACCCTGACCCGCCTCGTGGCCGACCTGGCCACCGCCGAAAAACTGGTACCCTACCGCACCGGCGCCGGCATCGTGAACGAGCGCATCACCAAAGGGGCCGTGAAGGCCCTGCGGGCGCGCATTGCGCTGCAGCGCGGTGGCTACTCGCTGCACGGCGCCGCCATGACGCGCCCCGCCGACTACCTCGATTACTACCGCATTGCCCGCCAAGAGTGCCTGGAGCTGATGGCCCGCCGCGGCGAGCACACCCTGAACCCGAGCTACTCGGACCTGTGGCTCGGCGTGAACCAGCAGCGCCACGACGCCAACAACGAGATTATTTTTGAGGTTGGCATGGCCGGTTCTACCGCCACCGGCGACTCGAAGCTCGGCTACTACAACGGCCCACGCCTGAACGCCTCGACCGTTTACGGTTCGACGCAGGGCGCCGTGACCATCGTACCAACCTACTTCTACGCCTTCGACTCTACCGATGTGCGCCGCGACATTACGGTGGCGCCGTACCAGATTCCGGCCAATAACAACCAGGCCGGCGTGGCCCTGAACACCATCTACGACGGCAAGTTTCGGCGCGACTGGCACAACCCGCCCCTGCCCGGCACCAACAACTACCTGGGTTACAACTGGCCAATTATCCGCTTTGCCGACGTGCTGCTGATGTATGCCGAAACTGATAACGAGCTGAACGGCCCCACTACCACTGGCCGCGCGGCGCTGCTGGAGGTGCGTACCCGCGGCTTTGGCGGCAACGCTACCCGCGCTGCGGCGGGCTTGGTTACGACCTCGAAAGATGCCATGTTCAATGCTATTGTGAACGAGCGCTTGTTGGAATTTGGCTCCGAAGGCATTCGCAAGTATGACTTGCTGCGCTGGAACCTGCTGGCCGACCGCCTCACCTCCACCAAAGCCAACCTGGCCTTGCTGCAAGCGGCGGCGGCGCCCTACCAGAACGTGCCGCAGTACCAGTACTACCGCGTTGTGAACGGCGCAATTCAGTGGACGCGCTCGTTCTACCGGCCTTCCCCAACCAACACGACGGCCCCCACTGGCACTACCCGCGTGAACTGGCGCCAGAGCATCGACGCTACTTACGTAGCTAACCTACGGCCCAATGGCACGGCTGTGGGCACCATCACGAGCACCGGCACGGGCATGGCCGCCGAGTACCTGCCCGGCCAGGGCAAGGAGCTGCTGCCGATTCCGCAGACGACCCTCGACACTGACCCAGCCCTGAAGCAAAACTTCGGCTACTAACCCTGGCGCCCCCGCTAGCGTCCCACGGGCTGCCAGCGGGGGCTTGCCTACCCCCCTTCCTTTTCCAATGAAGTACCCGTTGCTACTTGCGGCCCTGAGCCTGGCAGTGCCCGGCGCCCACGCGCTGGGCCGGCCGGCGGCGCGCGTGGCCCTACCCCCCTCCGCGGTGGCCCAGGACACGACGGCCGAAAAAATGCTGGCTTTCCAGCGCAGCAGCGGCGGCTGGCCCAAGGCAGTGAACGAGGTGAAGGTGGACTATCGCCACCGTATGAGCGCCAGCGACTTGCAAGCTGCGCGGCACGATGCGGGCCAGCAGGACGGCACCATCGACAACAACGCTACTACCCGCGAAATCACTTACCTGGTTTCGGCTTTCAAAAGCACCAGCAACCCCGCCTACCGCCAAGCCGCGGAGAACGGCATCCGCTACCTGCTCAAGATGCAGCAGCCCAGCGGCGGCTTCCCGCAGTACTACCCCGACGCCCGCTTCTACCGCGCCCAGATAACGTACAACGACAACGCCATGATAAAGGCGCTGCAAGTGCTGCAAGCGGTGGCCGATAAGAAGGGGGACTTTGCCCTCGTGGACCCCACCCTCGTGGCGCCGGCCCAGCGCGCGGTAACCCAGGGTGTGCAGTGCATTTTGAAAACGCAGTACGTGCGCCAGGGCCAGCCCACGGCCTGGTGCGCCCAGCACGACCGCACCACGCTGCTGCCCTGCAACGCCCGCGCCTTCGAGCTGGCCTCGCTGAGCGGCGACGAGTCGGTCGGCATTACCGAATTTTTACTGAGCCTCGACCAGCCCACGCCCGAAGTGCGCCGCGCCATTAAGGCAGCCATTGCGTGGTTTGAGGCGTCAAAAATCTCGAACATGACCGTGCAAGACATCGCCGCTACGCAGCAGCCCAAGGGCCGCGACCGGGTGCTGGTGCCTACCCCCGGCAGCACGCTGTGGGCGCGTTTTTATGACCTTGCCACCAACCAGCCCATCTACGTGGGCCGCGATGGGGTGAAGCACGCGCAGCTAGCCGACATCGAAGTGGAGCGGCGCACCGGCTACGTGTATGCCGGCACCTGGCCCGAAAAACTGCTCACCCGCGAGTACCCTAAGTGGCAGCAGAAGTGGGGGCCCTAACAAAGCAGGTGAGCCCATGACGCGGCCCCGGTTTGGCAGCCGTTGCTTCGGGCCACTTAGCCAGTTGGCGGCGCCCTACCCCTCTCATTTTGCCCCAAACTCTAGCGCTTATCTCCGTTATGACCGTTCTATCCCAACGCCTGGTGCAAGCTATTGGCACTAGCCCAGCGGTAGCCCTACCCCCCCCGGCGCTAGTGCAGCTACCCGAAAAAGTATTGCAGTTTGGCACCGGCGTATTGCTGCGCGGCCTGCCCGATTTTGTGATTGACCAGGCCAACCGCCAGGGCATCTTCAACGGCCGGGTGGTGGTGGTGAAAAGCACCGATGGCGGCGATGCCACCGCTTTCGCCCGCCAAGACAACCTATACACGGTGTGCGTGCGCGGCGTCGAAGACGAGCAGCAAATCAGCGAAAACGTAGTGTGCGCCAGCATCAGCCGCGTGCTGTCGGCCCGCAGCCAGTGGGCCGACATTCTGGCTTTCGCCGCCAGCCCCGACTTGCAGGTGGTGCTTTCTAACACCACTGAAGTCGGCATTGTGCTCGACGAAACCGACGACGTGCGCGCCACCCCACCGCGCTCGTTCCCCGGCAAGCTGCTGGCCGTACTGCTGGCCCGCTACGAAGCTTTTAGCGGCGCCCTCGACAAGGGCCTGGTGATTGTGCCTACCGAGCTCATTGCCGACAACGGCACCAAGCTGCGCGGTATTCTGCGCGCGCTGGCCGAGCGGCAAGGCCTAGAGGCGGCTTTTATCGCGTGGCTCGAAACGGCTAACACCGTGTGCAATTCGCTGGTTGACCGCATTGTGCCGGGCCGGCCCGACGCGGCCGCCTGCGCCGAGCTGGCGCAGGAATTGGGTTATGAGGACGAGCTACTTACCATGTCGGAAGCTTACCTGCTCTGGGCCATTGAGGGCGACGAGCGGGTGCGCGACGTGCTGAGTTTTCAGCAAGTGCACTCCGGCGTAATTGTGCAGCCCGACATCAACCAGTTCCGGGAGCTCAAGATGCGCTTGCTCAACGGCACGCATTCGCTAAGCTGTGGCCTAGCGCACTTGTGCAATGTGCCCACCGTGCGCGGTGCCATGGACGATGCCTGCCTCTCGACCTACATCCGCAACCTGATGCTGGCCGATTTGCTGCCCGGCATCCCCTACCCCATCGACGAGAAGGTGGGCCAGCGTTTCGGCATGCAAGTGCTCGACCGCTTCCGCAACCCCGCCGTGGAGCACCGGTGGCTGGCCATCACGCTCAACTACTCGGCCAAGCTGCGCATGCGCGTGCTGCCCGATTTGCTGCACTATTACCAGCGCTTTGGCGCGGTGCCGCAGTACGTGGCACTGGGCTTTGCGGCCTACCTGCTCTTTATGCACGGCACCCGCCAGGAGGGCGGCGCGTGGCTGGGCGAAGCCAACGGCCAGCCCTACCCCATTCAGGATGAGCAAGCTGGCTACTTCGCCGACCTCTGGCAGCGCCTACCGGCTGTGGAGTTGGTGCCGGCGGCCCTTAGCAACCAGGCCCTGTGGGGCACCGACCTAACCACCCTGCCCGGCTTCGCCGAGGCCGTGGCCCGCTACCTGCTGCAGATGCAACAAGCGGGCGCCGCTGCTACCTTGGCCGCTAAATTAAATAAAACGCAACGCGCCGCTGTTTAAGAGAAGTATTCTATGAACGGATTTGGCACGAGGAGGCAAAATGTTGTTTTACCTCCTCATGCCAAACGCTAATCAGCAAGCACTTATGAAGCATTTAGTTGCTAAAATCCACCCCGCCGATAACGTGCTCGTCGCCCTCACCGACCTGCCCATCGGCACGCCCGTAACCTGGGATGGGGCGACCGTAACGACCACCGAGAAGATACCCGCTAAGCACAAGCTGGCCATGCAGCCCCTCGCCCCCGGCGACGAGGTAACCATGTACGGCGTGCTAGTGGGCAAAATGGCGGCGCCCGTGGGCCAGGGCGGCCTGCTGACGACGGCCAACATCAAGCACGCCACCGACTCGTACCAGGAAGGCCAGCACCCCCACAGCTGGGCCCAGCCTAATGTGACCCGGTTTGAGGGCCGCACTTTTATGGGCTACCACCGCCCCGATGGCCGGGTAGGCACGGCCAATTACTGGCTGGTTATTCCGCTGGTGTTCTGTGAGAACCGCAACATTCAAGTCCTCGAAGAAGCCCTAGTAAACGACCTCGGCTACGCCCGCCGCAAAAGCTACCAGCCCCAAACCCAAGCCCTACTAGAACTGATGCAGGCCGGCAAGTCGGTCGAAGAAATACTGGCCACCGACCTGCGCTCGGCCGAAATCAGCCACCAGAAAACCAAGCCATTTCCCAACGTGGACGGCATCCGGTTTCTGAGCCACGAGGGCGGCTGCGGCGGCATCCGGCAGGATGCGCAGTCGCTATGTGGCCTGTTGGCTGGCTACATCACCCATCCCAACGTGGCCGGCGCCACGGTGCTTAGCCTGGGCTGCCAAAACGCGCAGGCCAGCATGTTGCAAGACGAAATTGCGAAGCGCGACCCGCACTTCAGCAAGCCGCTTTTCATCCTGGACCAGCAGGCCATTGGCACCGAGGAAGCGCTCGTGAGCACGGCCTTGCGCCAAACCTTCGCCGGCCTCATGCAGGCCAACCAGCAGCAGCGCCAGCCCGCGCCGCTTAGCAAGCTAACCATCGGCCTAGAGTGCGGGGGTAGCGACGGCTTCTCGGGCATTTCGGCCAACCCGGCGGTGGGCCACGTGTCCGATTTGCTAGTAGCGCTCGGCGGCTCAGTTATCCTAGCCGAGTTCCCGGAATTGTGCGGCGTGGAGCAGGAAATCGTGAACCGCTCCGTTGACCACGAAACGGCCCAGCGCTTCACCTCGCTCATGAAAGCCTACGGCGATAGCGCCGTGGCCGTGGGCTCGGGCTTCGACATGAACCCCTCGCCCGGCAACATTCGCGACGGCCTCATCACCGACGCTATGAAGTCGGCCGGCGCGGCCCGCAAGGGCGGCTCGTCGCCGGTAGTGGCCGTGCTCGACTACCCGGAGCTAGTCACCAAACCTGGCCTAAACTTGCTCTGCACGCCCGGCAACGACGTAGAAAGCACGACCGCCGAAGTGGGCTCGGGCGCCAACGTGGTGCTCTTCACCACTGGCCTGGGCACGCCCACCGGCAACCCTATTGCGCCGGTCGTCAAAATCAGCTCCAACACCAAGCTGGCCCTGCGCATGCCCGACATCATCGACTTGAACACCGGCACCGTCATCGACGGCGAAGAAACCATCGAGCAAGCTGGCGAACGCATTCTGGACTACGTTATTCAAGTAGCCAGCGGCCTAGAAGTAAGCGCCGTACGCCACGGCCAAACCGATTTCATTCCGTGGAAGCGCGGTGTTTCTTTGTAATTATTAGAGATTAAAAGAACGTCATGCTGAACGCAGTGAAGCATCTCGCTCGAACTGTTGAACGATTAAATTAGCACTGCACGCGAGATGCTTCACTGCGTTCAGCATGACGTTCTTTTTGCCCTCTGTAACAACTACTAACTCATAATTCCCTAATTATGACTCCTTTCCTCTCCGACGACTTCCTGCTTCAGACGGAAGCTGCGCGTACGCTCTACCACGAGCACGCGGCGCCGCAGCCCATTATTGACTACCACTGCCACCTGCCGCCCGACCAGATTGCTCAAAACCGGCAGTTTGAGAACATCACGCAAATTTGGCTCTATGGCGACCATTATAAGTGGCGCGCCATGCGGGCCAATGGTGTGAACGAGCGCTATGTGACGGGCGACGCCTCGGACTGGGAGAAGTTTGAGAAATGGGCCGAAACGGTGCCCTATACCATGCGCAACCCCTTGTACCACTGGACGCACCTGGAGCTGCGCCGCTACTTCGGCGTCACCGAGCTGCTGAATAAGGATAGCGCGCGCCGCATCTACGACCAGTGCAATGCGCTGCTCCAAACGCCCGAATTCTCGGTGCAGAGCCTGCTGCGCAAGATGAAAGTAGAGGCCGTATGCACCACCGACGACCCCGCCGACTCGCTGGAGCACCACCAGGCGCTGGCTGGCCACGGCTTCGGTACGCGCGTCCTACCCACCTTCCGCCCCGATAAGGCCATGACGCCCGAGGCCACCGACTACCGCGCTTACCTCGACCGCTTGGGCGCCGCGGCGGGGGTAGCCATTAAGACCTACGCCGACCTGCAAGCAGCCTTGCGCCAGCGCCACGATTTCTTTGCGGCTCAGGGTTGCCGGTTGTCTGACCACGGCTTGGAGCAGATTTATGCGGCCGATTACACCAACGAGGAAATTGAGGCCATCTTTGCTCAAGCCCTGGCCGGCGCTATTTTGAGCGACCAGGACATCACCCAGTTTAAGTCGGCCATGCTGATTTTCCTGGCTGAGTTGGACTGGGAAAAGGGCTGGACGCAGCAGTTCCACTTGGGCGCCCTGCGCAACAACAATACCCGCGCCCTGCGCCAGCTTGGCCCCGACACGGGCTGGGACTCGATTGGCGATTTTACGCAGGGTAAGGCGCTTTCGCGCTTCCTCGACCGGCTCGACAACCAGGATAAGCTCGCCAAAACCATCCTCTACAACCTCAATCCTTCCGACAACGACCTGTTTGCCACCATGACGGGCAACTTTCAGGATGGCTCGGTGGCTGGCAAAATTCAATTTGGCTCGGGCTGGTGGTTCCTAGACCAGAAGGATGGCATGGAAAAACAAATCAATGCGCTCAGCAACATGGGTTTGCTCAGCCGTTTCGTGGGCATGCTCACCGACTCGCGCAGCTTCCTGTCGTTTCCGCGCCACGAGTATTTCCGGCGCATTCTGTGCAACCTGCTGGGCCGCGATGTAGAGAACGGCGAACTACCCGCCGAGGAGATGCCTTGGCTGGGTCAGCTGGTCGAAAATATCAGCTACGGCAACGCTAAAACGTATTTTGGCTTCGAAAAAACGCTGGCCCCGGTGAGTTCAGGAGAGTTGGTGAATAGCTAACTACTTCCTTTGCCCATATCCCATTTTTTGACTTCGGGAAAAGTAGGCTACCGAAAACGTTTGCGTTAATAAAGATGGCGTCCGCGCTTTCAGTCGCCAATTCAGTAGCCTACCTTTCAAGTCCTATTCTTCCTGCTCACCGTCCAGTTTGCCCACGTGGCGCCGGTGCGCAGGTTCTGGTTCCTACCCCATGAAGCAAGTCGTAACCTTCGGCGAAGTGATGATGCGGCTCTCGCCGCCGCTGAATTATCGGCTTCCGCAGACCGCTACCCTCGAAATAACCTACGGCGGCGGCGACGCCAACGTAGCCGCTGCCCTCGCCCAAATGGGCGTGCCCGCGGCCCACGTCAGCGCTTTTCCGGCCAACGAACTGGGCCACGCAGCGGCCAACCACCTGCGCCGCTACGGGGTCGATACCACCCACTGCCTATTTACCGAAGGCCACCGGCTGGGGCTGTACTTTCTAGAAGTGGGCGCGTCGCTGCGGCCCAGCCGCATTGTGTACGACCGCGCCGAGTCGGCGTTTGCGCACCTCGACCCGGCCGCTTTCGATTGGGACACGATTTTGAAAGATGCCGGCTGGCTGCACTGGACGGGCATTACGCCCGCCATTTCGGCCGCCGCCGCCCAGGCTACGGCCGACGCCATTGCGGCGGCGCGGCGCTTGGGCCTCACCGTATCGGCCGATGTGAACTACCGCCGCAACCTGTGGCAGTACGGCCAGAAAGCGCAGGATGTGATGCCGGCCCTGGTAGCTGGCTGCGACCTGGTAGTATGCACCGAAGGCGACGCCGAAGACCTGTTTGGTATTCAGGCCGAAGCGGGTACCGACAACGGTTTTATCTCGATGTGCGAGCAGTTGACGCAGCGCTTTCCGCAAATAAAGCGCGTCATTGCTACCCGCCGCCAAACGCAAAGTGCCTCGCACGAGCGCATTTGCGGGCTGCTCTGGGATGCGGGCGAATTTTTTGAAACGCCCTTCTACGACATTTCCCCGGTGGTGGACCGCATTGGCGGGGGCGATTCGTTTATCTCGGGCTTCATCTACGGCTCGGGCACGTACGAGCGCCGCGAAGACGCCCTTTCGTTTGCCACCATCGCCTCAGCGCTGAAACACACCATCCACGGCGACATCAACCTGGTGACGCCGGCCGAAGTTGAGCACCTCATGCAGGGCAACCTGACGGGGCGCCTGCTGCGGTAGCCCTACCCCCTGCTTATCGGGCAGGGGCTTATTTTTTACTTTACGCCTTGTCTGGCCCCGCTGCCTACCTTTTGGGTAGCGGCGGGGGGTAGGGCTTTACTTATGTTCCGCCTTTCTTCTTCCGATGTTCTCGCTCGCGTGCTGCAAGCGCCGCTGGTGCCGGTCTTTTACCATGCCGATGCAGCTTACGCACAAGCCATTGTGCGGGCCTGCTACGCGGGCGGCGTCCGGGTGTTTGAGTTTACCAATCGTGGAGCTAATGCCTTCGAGGTTTTCCAAGAACTGGCTAAGCTGACCACTACTGATTGCCCCGACCTGGTGCTCGGCATCGGCACCATCTACAACGCTGCCGATGCCGAGCGCTTCATTGCGGCCGGTGCGGCCTTTGTGGTGCAGCCCGTAACTACCGCCGACGTGGCCGCGGCCTGCCAGCGCCACGACGTGGCCTGGGTGCCGGGCGCTCAAACGCTCAACGAGATATACGCCGCTACGCAGCTTGGCGCGCAATTAGTAAAAATATTCCCTGGCAATGTGGTGGGGCCCAGCTACATCAAGGCTATCCGCGGGCCGCTGCCTAGCACCAAGCTCATGGTAACGGGCGGCGTCGAGCCCTCCGAAGCCAGCCTCACCGAGTGGCTGGAGGCGGGCATCAACGTGGTCGGCATTGGCTCACAGCTTTTTAAAGGTGCCAGCGATGCCGCTACTATTACGGGCCGGGTAGCGCCGCTCATGCAGTTTTTGCAAGCCCGAAAGTAGCGTGATTGTCCTTGCGCAGAGGAACGACGAAGCAATTTTCCTTAAAGCTTTACAAACGCTTACCGACGACTAGGAAAAATTGCTTCGTCGTTCTTCCTCGCAAGGACAGGCATTTTTCACTAAAATTCACTAGCTACCTCCTATGAATCCCACCCTTCGCAGCTCGCCGCCTGGCACCGACACGCCGGTCGTGGGCAAGTACCGCTGGACTATCTGTTCGCTGGTATTTTTTGCCACCACCATCAACTACCTCGACCGGGCAGTTATTTCGCTGCTGAAGCCGTACCTCGAAACCGCCTTCCACTGGAATTCGGGGGATTACGCCAACATTGAAATTGCCTTTAAGCTGGCTTATGCAGTGGGCATGCTTGGGGTAGGCCGCATCATTGATAAGCTGGGCACCAAGCTGGGCTACGCCCTCTCGACGGCCCTGTGGAGCGTAGCAGCTATGGGCCATGCGCTGGTTAGCAGCACGTTGGGCTTCGGCGTTGCGCGCGGCTTTTTGGGCATTACGGAGGCCGGCAACTTCCCGGCGGCTATTAAAACCACCGCCGAGTGGTTTCCGCAGCGCGAGCGGGCGTTGGCCACGGGCATCTTCAACTCGGGTTCTAACGTGGGAGCCATTGTGGCGCCGCTTACGGTGCCGCTCATCGCCGAAACCATTGGCTGGCAGTGGGCTTTCATCATCACCGGTGCTCTAGGCTTTGTGTGGCTACTGCTGTGGATGCTCGTTTACGAGACGCCTTCTAATAGCAAGCGCCTGAGTAAGGCCGAGTTTGACTACATCAACGCCGACATTCCGGCTGGCTTACCAGCCGAGAGCGTAGTGGAGGAAAAACCTAAAACCTCTTGGGCTACGCTGCTGGGCTTCCGCCAAACCTGGGCTTTCGTGATGGGTAAGTTCATCACGGACCCCATCTGGTGGTTTTACCTGTTTTGGTTGCCCGACTTTTTGGGCAAGCAGTACCATCTCAAGGGCACGGCCATTGCCTTGCCGGTAGCGGCGGTGTACATTTTGTCGAGCGTGGGCAGCATCGGTGGCGGCTACTTGCCGCTGGGCTTTATCAAGCGCGGCATGCCGGCCTTCCAGGCGCGCAAAACGACCATGCTCATCATCGCGTTTTGTGTGTTTCCAATCGTGTTTGCGCAGTGGCTAGGCGGCATGAATATGTGGCTGGCCGTGCTGGTAATTGGTATTGCGGCCGCCGCGCACCAAGCGTGGAGCGCCAATATTTTCACCACGGTGTCGGATATGTTTCCGAAGCGGGCAGTGGCCTCGGTAACGGGCATTGGCGGCATGGCTGGCGGCCTAGGCGGCATTGCCCTCACGGCGCTGGTGCAGAAGCGCATGTTTGTGCACTACGAAAGCATTGGGCAGCTTGATAAGGCTTACTACATCATGTTTTTCATCTGCGGCGCGGCCTATTTGGTGGCTTGGGTGCTGATGTTCACGCTGGTGCCGCGCATGGAGCCCATTCAGCTCGACGATAATACGCCGTCTACCCCCGTTTCCTAACCCCACCCCCTGCATGAAACGACTGACCCCGCTAGCCTTTTTACTGGCCCTACCCCTGCTCACTTTTGCCCAGGCAGCGCCGAAAGCGGCTCGCCACAATACGGCCCTACTGCCGGCCCAAAGCAGCAGCCCCGCTCAGCGCAATGCTGCCGCGGCTAAAGAAGTGGAGCAATTGGAGCGCCAGCGCTTCGCCGCCCAGGTAAGCAAGGATTTTACGTTCCTAGAAAAAGCCTTCGCCGACGACCTCATCTATACGCACTCCAACGGCAAGCAAAACGACAAAACCGAGTATTTGCAGAGCATCCGCGAGGGTAAAAGCGTGTACGATAAGATTGAGGTGGAAAACCTGAACGTGCGGGCGTACAACAATGGCATGGCCGCCGCCGTGAATGGCCAAATTATCATTTACCAGCCTAATAAGCCCGACGGCACGCCCAACGTGGCGCATCTCAAGTACGTGACCGTGCAGATTAAAGACCCCCAAAAGGGCTGGCAAGTCGTGCTCTGGCAGTCGCAGAAGCAACCGGAGGCGGCCAAATAACATTTAGGAACAACTGTCCCTGCCTATCATTTTAGTGCTTCGAGTTACTCGTAACGAAATGATAGGCAGGGGTAATGCTACCTTAACTCACAACTGATTGCTATGTCTGCACCCGCTACTATCCCGCCCTCCCACGACGATATTGCTACCCCCGTCGGCACCACGCTCGAGCGCTACATCATGCGCAAGCAGGCCGAATTCCCATTTGCCACCGGCGAGTTGTCGCAACTGCTGCGCGATATTGCCTTGGCTAGCAAGATAATGGTGCGCGAAGTGAGCCGCGCTGGTCTCAATGGCATTGCGGCCGTGGTGGGCCCCGAAGGCGAGCAAACTGCCCCGCGCCACCGCTTAGGCGAGGAAGCACACATCCGCTTCGTGCGGGCGCTCACCAATGGGCGCGAGTGCTGCGCAGTGCTGTCCGAAGCCCGGGCCGACATCATCGACACGGGCAACCACGACGGCAAGTATGTGGTGGCTCTCAACCCGCTGAACGGGTCGGTGAGCCTCGATTTTAACGTGAGCACGGGCACTATTTTCAGCATTTACCGGCGCGTGAGCCGCTACGGTGGGCCCGCGCGGGCCGAAGATTTTACCCAGGGCGGGCGGGCGCAGGTGGCCGCGGGCTACATCCTCTACGGCTCTAGCACCATGCTCGTGTACACGACCGGGCACGGGGTGGCGGGCTTTACATATGAGCCGAGCTTGGGCGAGTTTTTCCTTTCGCATCCCCGCCTGACGATGCCGACGCGGGGCGAGGTTTTCTCCTGCAACGAAGGCAACTGGTTTGATTTTCCGGAGTTTGCGCGCACCTTCCTCACCACGTGCAAGGAGCGCCGCATGAGCGCCCGCTACGTGGGCTCGCTCGCGGCCGACTACCACCGCAATCTCTTCACGGGCGGCATTTACCTCTACCCCCCCACCGGCCAGTGGCCCAGCGGCAAGCTGCGCCTGCTCTACGAATGCTACCCCATTGCCTTTGTGAGCGAACAAGCCGGCGGCGTGGCGGTTACTGGAGCCGATGAAGTGCTCGACGTGCCGCCCACCGCCGACCTGCACCAGCGCGTGCCGCTGTTTGTGGGCTCGGCCGAGCTGGTGCGCGAGCTGCAAGTCGTAGCGGCCGAGTAGCTCCGTGGCACTAAACTTGGCCCAGTGCCAAGGTGCCGCGGCCCTACCCCTGCTTTTTCTCCTCATCGCGCTATTCTCTTCACCGACCCGCGAAGCGGAAGCTTCGCGCCCTTCACATGCCTAAAATCGTTTCGCCGCAGGTGGAATTCAGCGCATTGCTGAGTGAAATCAAGCAGGCTACCCCCGAAATATTTGCCGCCAACGGTGGCTACCTCAACTTGCTTGAAGGCCGCTGGCAGGAGCCCGGCGAGCCCCGGGCGTTTCACTCGCCCATCGACGGCTCTGAGATTGGGTCGCTGCCCATGCTCAAGCACGACGAGGCCCTGCGCGCCGTGCGCGCTGCCAAGGCCGAAGCCGCTGCCTGGGGCGCTACTGATTTGCAGGAGCGGCGCCGCCGCGTGCAGGACTGCCTCAACCAGCTGCGCCCGCACGTAGAGCTGGTGGGCAAGCTGCTCATCTGGGAGATTGGCAAAACTTACAAGCTCGGTTTTACGGATATCGACCGTGCTATTGAGGGCGTGCAGTGGTACATCGACAATATGGAAGGCCTACTCGGCGACCGCAAGCCGCTGGGTTTGGTGAGCAACATTGCGTCGTGGAATTACCCCATGTCGGTGCTGTTGCACGCGGTGCTAGTGCAAGTGCTGGCCGGCAACTCGGTGATTGCCAAGACTCCTACTGATGGCGGCTTCATCTCTTTAAGCCTCACCTTTGCCATTGCCCGCCGCTGCGGCCTGCCCGTGACGCTGGTGAGCGGCCCCGGCGGCGAGCTGAGCGATGTGCTGGTGAAAGACCCCGCCGTGGATTGCCTGAGCTTTGTGGGCGGGCGCTACAACGGCCGCAACATCGCCGATGCGCTTTCGCAAAACGACAAGCGCTACATGCTCGAAATGGAAGGCGTGAATACCTACGGCATCTGGGATTATTCGCAGTGGGACTCGCTGGCCGACCAACTCAAAAAGGGCTACGACTACGGCAAGCAGCGCTGCACGGCCTACGTGCGCTGGGTGGTAGAGCGCCGGCTGTTTCCGGAGTTTTTGGAAACGTACACCAAGGCCATTGGCAGCCTCAAAATCGGTAACCCTACCCTGGTTGACCAGGCCGGCGACCCGCTGCCCGACCTGGCATTTGGGCCCGTCATTAATGCCCGCCAGGCGGAGGATTTGGACCGGCTGTTTGAAAACGCCAGCAAAACCGGCGCCATTCCCTTCTACCAAGGCAAGCTCGACGACAGCCTGTTTCTACCCGGCCAAGACCGCTCGGCTTACCGCGCCCCGCGTGCGCTGGTGGGCCTGCCCCGCCAAAGCGAGCTGTACTTTAAGGAGCCTTTTGGCCCGATTGACAGCGTAGTGCTTGTAGACCGCGTGGAGGAATTGGTGGGGGAGATGAACATCTCGAACGGCGCCCTGGTAACAGCCCTGGGCTCGGACGATGAGAAGTGGGCCAACCGTACCAGCAAAGAGCTACGCGCCTTCAAAGTGGGTATCAATAAATTGCGCTCGCGCGGCGACCGGGAGGAAGTATTCGGTGGCCTGGGCGAGTCGTGGAAAGGTGCCTTTGTGGGTGGTAAGCTGCTGGTGGAAGCCGTGACGCAGGGCTCGCCCGGGCAGCCGGTACTCGGCAACTACCCCGACGCCGTGCTGCTGCCAGAGCACGCCTAGCCCAGTACCTAGGCGAGGTACGAAATACGTTACGCGGGGCCGTTTTCCACTAGGAAGGCGGCCCCAACTTATTGCCTATCTGCTCTTTATTCATGCATAAAATTCTGATTGTCGCGCTGGTATTGCTGCGGTTGGGCGCTGCTGCGCAGGCTATACCCGGTAAGCTCCCTACCCCCGTCATCGACTGGAAGGCACCCGCGACGCTGCCCACCTACCTGCTGCAACAGGTGCACCAGCAGTATGCACCGCGGCGGGCCGAGTTGGATAAGAGTCTAACTTCGGCAGCAGGCACGCAGGCGTACCGCGACTCGGCGCGGGCGCGGTTCAGGAGGGTGCTGGGGCCGCTGCCAACGCGCACGCCCCTGCGGGCACGCGTGATGGGCACGGTAGCGCAGGCCGGTTTTCGGATTGAGAAAATTAGCTATGAAAGCACGCCGCACCACCACGTAACGGCCAATTTGTACCTGCCCGAGGGCAAGGGCCGCAGGCCGGCGGCGCTGCTTTTTTGTGGGCACGAGAACACGA
Organism: Hymenobacter ginkgonis; assembly: GCF_009755225.1. Lineage (GTDB taxonomy): Bacteria > Bacteroidota > Bacteroidia > Cytophagales > Hymenobacteraceae > Hymenobacter > Hymenobacter ginkgonis. Next base: position 579,013 of record NZ_WQKZ01000001.1, on the reverse strand, counting down.
GCAAGGCTACCCCCTCGTACCAGCAGACGGCCCGGCTGTTTGCCCGCAACGGCTTTGTGGTGCTGGTGATTGACCCTATTTCGCAGGGCGAGCGCATGCAGCTGACCGATGCGGCCGGCCAGCCCCTAACGCGCGGCGGCACCACCGAGCACACCTTGCTCAACGCGGAAGCAGCGCTGCTGGGCCGCTCGCTCCCCGCCGAAGAACTGTGGGACAACGTGCGGGGCCTCGACTACCTGTTGACGCGGCCCGAAGTGGATGCCGCCCGCGTAGGCTGCCTCGGCAATTCGGGCGGGGCCACCCAAACGGCCTACTTCATGGGTTACGACGACCGGGTGCAGGTAGCAGCCCTGTGCAGCTACGTAGCCAGCGGCGAGCGCAACCTTACCCTCACCGGCCCGGCCGATGGCTGCGTGCAGCTCCCCGGCGCCGGGGCGGCCGGCCTCGATGTAGCCGACTGGCCCATCATGTTTGCCCCCAAGCCATTGTTGTTACTCACAGGCCGCTACGACTTTGTGGACCAGACAGACATGGAAGCCACCTTTGCCGATACCCGCCGTGCCTACGCGGCGCTGGGCCAGCCCGACAAAGCAGCGATTTTTACCTACGACGATGGCCACGGCATTTCGGCGCCGAAGCGGGCGGCGGCGGTGGCGTGGTTTCGGCAATGGCTGGGAGTAGGTGGGGCACTGGTGCTTGAGGAGCCTACCCCCCTCTCCTTGCCCGAGGCCACCTTGCGCTGCACCACTACGGGGCAGGTGAGCACCAGCTTTAAAGACGAGGAAAGCCTGGCCGCTACCCACCTCGCGGCGGCGCGGTCGCTGACCCAGCACCGGCCCGCCTACTCGCCCGAGGCGCTGGCGGCAGTGCTGCTGCGCCAGTTGAATATTACCAGCAAGAGCGGCGTCACGACGACCACTGCCGTGCGCGACACCCTGCGCCTGCCCAATGGCCAAGTCTGGCAGGGGATACTCCTTCGCCAACAAGGCGAGCCACCGCTGGCGGCCCGGCTACTGCTGCCCACCGGCCCTACCCCCCCTACCCGCCTTGTGCTGTGGCTACCCGGCCAGGGCTTGGCCGCCACCCTACGCGATAGCGCGGCCCGCCTAGCGGCCTACCAGCGCCAGGGGGCAGCCGTGCTCCTTGCCGACTTGCGCGGCTTGGGCGAAACCACCGACCCAGCGGCCTTCAACGACCCCAAGTATTACAACCAAGAATACCGCACGGCACTTTTGGCGCTGCACAGCGGACGCCCGCTACTGGCGCAGCGTGTGACCGATGTGCAGGTATTACTTGGCTTTATTGGCAACGATAACCGGCTGTGGCAGCTGCCACTACTGCTGCGGGCCGATGGCCCGGCGGCGCTGGTAGCGCTGCATGCGGCCGTGCTAAGCCCACGGGTGACCAAAAAGCCCTATACCCTGGTTGCTGATGCGCCGCAGCCGCCCGGCACTGCCCCCGTATTCGTCCCTCAGATTGAGCAGGTGCAGGTGAGTGGCGGGCCGCCTTCATTCACTTATTTCCTGGAAAATCCGGCCGCCAAAGATGCTTATTCCTCGGTGCTGCCGGGCGTGCTGCTGCACTACGACGTAGCCGACCTGCGCCGGGCGCTGGGCTCCCGGCTGCTGCCGTAGCGCCGATAGCTACTTAGCCTCCTCGGGCTGCACCACGGTAGCCAGTTGGCTATCGAGCGCAATTTCAAACCGGTCCAGCTCTAGTTCGACTTGGCGGATGGCCTCTTCGCTGAACGAAGCAGTGCGGTGCAGTTTTACTAGCATGCGGCGCTGGTGCTCCGTCACGTCGAGGCGGCAGCGCAATAAGCCCTCGAACGAAGCGGCCGCTTCGGTTTCAGCCGCCGAAGGCGTATCCAGGTCGGTGGCTTCGTTGGCGGCAAAGGTGCCGTGCAGGCGGCGGGCCTGGCGGCGCATCACCTCGCGCAGCGTCAGCAGACTCGGGTCGGGCGCGGCGGGGGCAGTGCTGGTAATTTGACCTTCGATATAAGCCAGAGAATCCTTGGTAAGGGCTAGCCGGAGCTCCTGCTCCTCAGCCGCGCGCTGGGCCGGCGACTCCTGCACGCCCAGGCGGCGCACCAGCCAGGGCAGGCTCAGGCCCTGCACCACCAGTGTTACCAAAATAACAGTGAAGGTGATAGATAACAGCACATTGCGTTGTGGAAATGGCTGCCCCCCGCGCACTACCAGGGGTAGGGCCAGCGCCGTAGCCAACGACACTACCCCGCGCATACCCGCCCAGGAAGTGATGAACAGATTGCGCCGCGGAGCCGGCGTTTCTTGCCGGCCCAGCCAGCGCCCCAGCCAGTGGCCCAGGTACGAAACCGGAAATACCCAGCCGAGCCGAACAGCAATGGCTACTACGCTCACCAGCAACCCGTAGCCCAGCGTGGGCCAGAATGCCCCCGGCCCCAGCCCGGCCCAAACAGCCCGTAGCTGCAAGCCAATCAAGATAAAAACCAAGCCATTGAGTAGAAAACCCAACACGTTCCAGAAGCTGTGCTTGAGCAAGCGCGTCTGGTTATCGTAGATGTCGTGCGAGCGCCGGCTCATCATCAAGCCCATAAATACCACAGCCAAAACGCCCGAGGCACCGATGTGCTCGGCGGCCAGGTACACGCCAAAAGGCAGCAAAAATGTGAGCGCCGTAATGAGGGTGGCATCGGTGAGAAAATTTTGGATGCGTACCACCACGTACCCTACCCCCAGCCCAAGGGCTGCCCCGCCCACGGCCGCCCACAAGAAGTGCCAGCCCGCATCCCACAGGCCAAACGTGCCACTTACTACCGCCGCCACGGCATAGCGGTAGGCAATAAGCGCCGAGGCGTCGTTCAGCAAGCTTTCACCCTCAAGAATACTCGTGATGCGGCGCGGCAGCCCCAGGCCCTTGGTGACGCTGGTGGCGGCCACGGCATCGGGCGGCGACACAATGGCACCCAGCACAAAGCCCATTGCCCAGCTAAATCCTGGAATAAAATAATGCGCCAAAGCTGCTACCAGCGTGGTAGTGAGCAGCACCAGCCCCACCGCCAGCAGCGAAATAGCCCGCCGATTGGCCACAAACTCGTGCCACGATGTGTTGTAGCTCGCCTCGTACAGCAAGGGGGGTAGGAAGATAAAAAATACCAGGTTGGGGTCGAGCTTCACCGCCGGTAGGCCCGGCACAAAAGCCAGCAGCCCCCCAGCTACTACTAGCAGCACGGGGTAGGGCAGCTTCAGCTTAGGCGCTACAGCAGACAGCCCTACCAGCAAGGCCATGAGCAGAATAACAACAGAAAGGTGCTCCATAGGGGTCGTTATACGGGGCCCACAGCAGAAGCAACTAACCCCCATTATCGCAAAGCCAGCCCAGCCGGTATGCCTCAGTCGCTTGTTCTTGCCTAATTGCTCAGGGTGACGGCACTAGTTCGACCCTAGTCAGCAGTAGGCTAAGCTAGCCGTAATGAAACTAGTAGCTTGCCTTATTCGCCAATAATTTCCAGCTGCCAGGTTAATTCTTCCTCTTTGATGGGGTAGGGCTGGCCGTGGCGAATGGCTTGGTACACTGCTTCAAATAAACCCATGTAGCTGGCGGGCGCGGCGGTATCAAGCGTGGTGGCGAGGGTGCCGCTCGGTTCGGCCACGGTAAGGCGGCCCTCCTCGCCGGGCTGCTCGCGGCCGTAGGCGGGGTCGAGGGGCTTCATGCCGGCTAGTAGCTGCGCCTCCTGCGGGTCGGTACGCTCCTTGCGGTAGCTGCCCTGAGTGCCGTGCAGAATAAAAGCCGGGCCGGGGTCGGCAACGAGCAGGCTGGACGTTAGCCACACATTCAACCCAGCGGGGTAGCGCAGATGAAAGTTGAAAAAGTCTGGCACCTGCGAGCCAGCGCGGTAGCTACCAATTGTTTTTTCGACTGCTAGTGGCCGGCCGAATAAGCTGATTACCTGGTCGAGCAGGTGCGGCCCAAGGTCGTAGACCAAGCCCGAGCCGGGGCGGCCATCCTCCTTAAACACCTTAGTGTGCAGCACTGGCCGGTAGCGGTCAAACCGAAAATGCACCTCGATAAGCTGGCCCAGCTGCCCGCTCTCCACCACCCGCCGCACGGCCGAAAAATCGGTATCCCACCGGCGGTTTTGATAGGCAAACAGCCGGCGGCCTTGTTGACGGGCCAGGTCGCACAATTCCTGCCACTGCGCCACGGACGTAGCCACTGGCTTCTCAACCAATACATGCTTGCCGGCGAGTAGCGCTTGGCGGGCTAGGTCGTGGTGCGTATCGTTTGGAGTATTCACCACCACTAGTTCCAGGGTCGGGTCGGCGAGCAGGGCTTCAATACTGGCGTAGCTGGTAATATCAGGGTAGTCGGCAGCCATGCGCTGCTGGCTGCGCTCTACCACCGACCGCAACTCGAAGCCGGGGTGCTGCGCTAAGAACGGCGCGTGAAAAAGCTTGCCAGACATACCATAGGCCAGCAAACCCGAAGGGATTGGGGAGATATTAGGAATAAGCATAGGTCCAAATATACTTCTTGGCCTTAGCGTAGCGCATAGCACTGAGGCAGCTGGACGAAGCTTCGCAATAGGCGGGCAGAATTAACTCAACAATAGGTGTCTTTACTATTACATTTGTATAAGTACATCTCATTGACATGATATTGCACTTTTCTCGATAATAGTAGTACTGGCCAATAAGTACTACTTATTATGTCAATCTATTTTTAAGCAACCACTACTTTCTGTTTCACACAATTAATTATTATAGTTATCGACCAATTTTTATGAAAAAAACGAAGAAACTACTGAAAAAACTGTTTCCAGTAGTGTTACTTAATAAAGCGCATTTGCACTATAACAAACTGCGCATTAATACCTTTGATAAGGTATTATTCCCAGAACACGCGTTATTAAAGAAAGACTATATTTTGCAGCGCGATGCCTATCCATTCAACGGGACTACCATCGATACCAGGCAGTTAGACCATCGTCTACAGCACCAGATTGAAATCTGGCAAAATTGGACGCAAGATGAATACCTACTTATATACAACCAACCGTGCATAATTGAACCTCGCGCGGGTTGGGCTCTAACTGCTAGCAATAAATTAATTTATGCCTCGCTTGGTTTTAGCAGGGTAGCCTATTTACGTAAGCCAGCTATTGCCGCATTGCGCATGCGCAATAGTAGCATAGAAGAATATACAGAATTAATTTCGTTACGCGACACTGGTGAAGAAAATTATTATCATTTTTATAATGACTTACTAGCTAAGCTTTTCTTTTTAGAAGACAAACTGCATCTAGCAAAGGATATACCTATTTTAATAGCAGCAGCGCTTTATAAAAAGCCGTTTTTTCAGTATTTCCTCCAGCACCCCTATTTACGCGACCGGACATGGATAGTGCAAGACAAACAATACGTACGGAGTTATAAAACGTATTTCTGCAAACCCCTTACTCATACAGCGCCCTATTATGAGCGAGTCCGCTTATTGGCTCTGCCACAAGATATTGCTAGCACAACATTAGAGCGCCGCATCTTTATCACGCGCAGTCCCAAACGCCTACGCTTTATTGAGAACGGCGCAGAAATTGAGCAACTCTGTCTGGATGCAGGCTTTGAAGTAGTAGACTTTGATACTATATCAATAGCAGAGCAGATTCAGACATTAGCAAGTTCGCGCTATGTAATAGGAATTCACGGAGCGGGCCTTGTGAATATGCTCTTTAGAGGTAATAAACCGATGGGGCTGCTAGAGATTTTTCCTCCCGGTGAATATTACGCTTTTCATTATATGCTACTGGCAGCGCAACTCAACTATACTTATGATGGAATGATTGGGGAAATTAGCAAAAATAGATTCTCCGGCAGTTTTTTCGTTTCTCCTGAAGAGTTAAATCAACGCATCCAACATTTATTAAAAAATTAATTAGCGGCTTATTTCATTTACTAATTCGGTTTCTATAGCTGGCCGAGCACCTACTGCTTGGCTAGCAGCCCGCAGCGGACAAGCTAGCCGCACTACGCACACACCTGGCAGGCGCAGCCAAGTAGCCCGCGCCAACTGCCCTAATCCGATAGTGCCGATGAGATAATTGCCCCGCTGGGCCGAGCGCAGTTGCTCGTGCACCACCGTGAAATCGCTTTCATCGGGGACATTGGCTTCGTCCTCAAACGTTACCAGCACGTCTACTTCGGCTGCGTCGGGTGCCAAACTTAGGTGGGCGTTTTGTTGAATTTTTTTGTACTCGTAGCGATAGCCGTAAGTTAGGGCTGATAGGTCGCTGAGCACTGCGGAAGCGGTGGGAAATGCGCCTGCCCCACGGCCTAGAAAGAACTGCCGGTCGGCAAACCCACTCTGCGTCACAAGACCATTGAATTCGTCGTGCACATTCGCCAGCTCGTGGCTGGGCGCTACCAGAGTGGGTAGGACGGCCGCCGCAATAATGCCATTCGGCAGCCGGCGCGCCTCCGCTACCAATTTGATAGCCAGCCCCTGCTCACGGGCGTAAGCCGTAGCCAGTGGGCTGAGACAGTCAATACCCACAGCCAGCAGTTCCTCCGGCCCAGTTACGAGTCCGAAGGCATGGGCCAGTAGCAGTACCAGTTTATTACGAGCGTCAAGGCCCTCTACATCGAGCGCCGGGTTGCTCTCGGCAAAACCCAGCCTTTGGGCCTTGGCCAGGGCATCGGCGTAGGGCTGTCCATCGCGGTTCATGGCCGTGAGGATGTAGTTGGTCGAGCCATTAATAATGCCTTCTACTGAATCGAGCAGGTCGGTGTCGTAGTATTCCTCTAGGTTGCGAATGACGGGTAGGCTGGCGCAAGCAGCAGCTTCATAGAGCAACGGCGTACCCGTCGAGCGCTGCAACTCAATGAGTTCGGGCAGGTGCTCAGCCAGCATTTTTTTATTGGCCGTCACCACGGCTTTTCCATTCAGTAGCGCCTGCTTTACAATAATATAGGCTTCATCAGCATTATCAATCAATTCCACAATTACGTCGAGGCTGGGGTCATCCAGTAGGTCCTGCTTGTCGAAGGTGAATAACTCGGCGGGTAGGGAGCGGGCCTTATTGCGGTCCTTCACTGCGATACGGCCGATGCGAGCGCGCAGGCCGGGCGTGCGTTCTAGCACGGCGTGTAGGCCTTGGCCCACCACGCCAAAGCCAAAGAGGCCGATGGTAATATTGGTGCGAATCATGGTAAAGAATGTAGGGTGGACCCTAGGACCTAGGAGTCCACCCTACGAAGTTTTAATTACGCCAAAGCCGGCTCCAATTCGCCTTCTTTTGTCACTACATGCGCAGCTTTAGCAGCTGCCAATTGGTCGAGAGCCTGAGCCAAATCGGCAATCAAGTCTTCAGCATCTTCCAAGCCCACGCTCAAGCGCACCAAGCCGTCGCACACGCCAGCGGCGCGGCGCTGGTCTACAGGCGTCGACTTATGCGTCATGGTGGCGGGGTGGCAGAGTAAGCTTTTGGCGCCGCCTAGGCTTTCGGCCAATTTAAAATACTTGGTCGAAGTCACCAGCTTTGTAGCGGCTTCGATGGTATCCTCAGCGAGTGCTAGCGCTACAATGCCGCCATGGCCGTCGGGCTGCTGGCGCTGGGCTATTTCGTAGTTAGGATGGCTTTCGAGACCGGGGTAGTACACACGGGCCACCTCAGGGCGCGTTTCGAGGAACTTAGCCACCGCCAAGGCCGACTTGCTGGCCCGCTCGATGCGGAGGGGTAGGGTTTCAATACCGCGAATAACCAGAAAGCAATCGAACGGTCCTAAAATGCCGCCCGAAGCGTTCTGAATAAATTTCAATTCCTTCGCAATCTCAGGGGTCTTGGCTACTGCAATGCCAGCAATGAGGTCGGAGTGACCACCCAGGTATTTGGTGCCACTGTGCACCACGATATCGGCACCTAGCTCGATGGGACGCTGCAAGATGGGCGAAGCAAAGGTGTTATCAACGCAGAGTAGACAATTATGCGCCTTCGCAATAGCCGAAATAGCGGCGATATCCGACACTTTCAGGGTAGGGTTAGAAGGCGATTCCAGCCAGATAAGCTTGGTCTTTTCGGTGATGGTAGCGGCTACATTTTCGGCTACCGTGGTATCACAATACACGATGTCGATGCCCAAGCGGCGATATACATGTTCAAACAGACGAAAGGCGCCGCCGTAAATGTCGTCTATAGCAACTATCTGGTCGCCAGCCGAAAGCAACTTTACTACCGCATCAATCGCGGCCAGGCCGCTGGCGAAAGCATAGCCCGAATGGCCGCCTTCTAGCTCAGCTACCAGGTTTTCGAGGGCGAGGCGGGTAGGGTTGCCCGTACGAGCATAGTCGAACCCCTTATTAACGCCAGGAGCTTCCTGTACATAAGTGGAAGTCTGGTAAATGGGCACTGCAATAGCGCCGGTTTGCTCGTCGACGGGGATGGCGTGGAGGAGGCGAGTGGCAATAGACATGGTAATGGGAAGTTTAGTGTTTGATAAAACAATAAACTCCTGTGTACCTGGCACCTATTCAAGAATCTCTTACCGGAAAGGCATAAAAAAAGCCCTTCCGACAAGTCAGAAGAGCATATACCGTGGCCACGGCAAAGCATCTACGTAGACTTATCTTCTCCTGAAACTTGGCCGGAACCGCGTTTCAGAACAGGAATTAGCACCTTCGCATTGCTGCTGGTTGCTAAGGCATCATAGGGCCTGTCCCTCCGCCTTTCTTGATAAGTGCTCCGGTAAAGGAGCATAGCGCAAAGGTAGAAGCAGAAAATTTGAGAATGCAAGTAGTGAGACAAAATATTTTTTAGCTGCGCTATTAGCGGAAAGATGCTTACCCCCTCTATTTAGCGTGAAACTACACGCTATATTCTCTCTTATATAACGACTTAACCTTACCAGGTATTCCAAAAAATTTATTTCTTATTCATAAGCTACTTCATACCAAATTTATTGCTAGCTATCAAGCTCGTATCTACTAAAATGTTGGGTTAAAAAGCTTATTTAGAACTAGTAAAAACATCAAAACTTCATTGCGGCACGTAGGATTTGAGCAATTCAAAAACGCTGGTTTTGACTAGCTTTTCCGCTTTTTCATTCTCCCTACTCATTGCCCCTATGAGCCTACACTTCATCCAGGAGCCGCTCGATAAAATGCCCCCGGCCGTGGTACCGACCCAGCCGGTAACGCTCAATGTCAACGGCCAAGACCAAACCATTCAGATTGCGCCCTGGACCAGCCTGCTCGACGCCCTGCGCGAGTATATGGACCTGACCGGCACCAAGAAAGGCTGCGACCACGGTCAATGTGGCGCCTGCACCGTACTCGTTAACGGCAAGCGCATTAACTCGTGTCTGGCGCTGGCTACCGTGTACCAGGGCAAGAAAATCGAAACCATTGAAGGCCTCGGCGCTGAGGATAACCTCTCGCCGCTCCAACAGGCGTTTGTGGACCACGATGCTTTCCAGTGCGGCTACTGCACGCCGGGGCAGATTTGCTCGGCGCAGGGCCTCATCAATGAGGGACGCTGCAAAACGGAGGACGAGGTGCGCGAGCACATGAGCGGCAATCTCTGCCGTTGCGGCGCTTATACCAATATCTTGTCGGCCGTGATGGAAGTGCTGCACGACGGTCAAGTAGTGGTAGACAACGGCACGCTCGTGACTATTCCGGCCCAGCCTACTAAATCCAGCTCCGTTAGCTAATTAATTCGCTATGAACAGTTTCACCCTCACCCAAGCTACGGCCGCCGACGAGGCCGTGCGCGACAATACCAGCCACGACGGTGCGGCCTACCTAGGCGGCGGCACCAACCTCGTGGACTTAATGAAGTACAACCTGGAGCGCCCCAGCCACCTCACCAGCCTAGGCTTGCTGCCGCTCACTGACATCACTACCCTGCCTGGCGGCGGCCTGCGCTTGGGCGCGCTGGCTACTAATGCCGACACGGCCTGGCACCCCGAGGTAGAAGCGCGCTACCCACTGCTGAGCCAAACCATCCTAGCTGGGGCTACCCCGCAGTTGCGCAACGCTGCCACCAACGGCGGCAACCTCAACCAGCGCACTCGCTGCTACTATTTCTACGACCTAGCCACACCTTGCAACAAGCGTGAGCCGGGCTCTGGCTGCTCGGCCCTCACCGGCCCCAACCGAGTGTGCGGCGTGCTGGGCACCAGCGAAAGCTGCATTGCTACCCAGCCTAGCGATATGTGCGTGGCCCTGGCGGCCCTAGAAGCCGTGGTGCGCGTGCAAGGCCCTGATGGCGAGCGCACCATCAAATTTGACGACTACCACCGCCTGCCGGGCGACCATCCCGAGAAAGACAATACGCTGAACCCTGGCGAGTTGGTCGTGTCCATCGACCTGCCTGCCGAAGGCTACGCCGACCACTTCACCTACCTCAAGCTGCGCGACCGCAGCAGCTACGCGTTTGCGCTGGTGAGCGTGGCCGTGGGCTTAAAAATGAATGGCAACACTATCGAGAAGGCTCGCTTTGCCCTCGGCGGCGTGGCCCACAAGCCCTGGCGCGACCAGGAGGCCGAAAAGATGCTGGAAGGCCAAACGGCCTCGCCCGACTTGTTCCGCCAAGTGGCCGCCAAGGTGTTTGCCGAGGCCAAAGGCTACGGCGAAGGTTCGCTACACAACTCGTTTAAGATTGAGTTGGGCAAGCGCGCCATCGTGCGGGCGCTCAAGCAGGCCACCGAGATGAGCCAGGTGGTGAACCCGAATGTGTTTTTAAATTCTAATCCGTAAGCTAGTATGAGCCAGACTATTGCTACCCCGCCTACCGTGCGCCTCGACAGCGACGTGATTGGCAAGCCTATTAACCGCACCGACGGCCCGGCCAAAGTAAGTGGCGCGGCCAAGTACGCCGCCGAGTTCGGCGTGACTGGCCCGCTGTGGTACGGCTATATCGTGAACAGCCCCGTAGCCAAGGGCAAAATTACTAAAATCCACGCCGACGAGGTGCTGGCCATTCAGGGCGTGCACAAGGTGTTCTCGCACGAGAATGTGCCCTCCTTTGCGTGGTTCGACCGCGCTTATAAGGACGACGTAGCCCCCGGCGGCTCGCCTTTCCGCCCGCTGCACGAGCCTGAAATCATGTTCAGCCAGCAGCCGGTGGTGCTGGTTGTGGCCGAAACGTTTGAGCTGGCCCGCTACGCGGCTTCGGTGCTGCGCATCGAGTACGACGTGGAGGAGCACAACACGGACCTCAACTCGGTTATCGGCGAAGCCTTCGACGCCCCTAGGGGCAAAACGGGCTTCGTGCCCCCGCCCAAGCCCAAGGGTGATATGAATAAGGCGTTTGCCGAAGCCCCGCACAAGGTGGCCGGCGAGTACATCCACCGCGCGCAGCACCACAACCCGATGGAGATGTTCGCGACCACCGTGGACTGGCTGGGCGATGGCAAGAAGATGAAAATCTACGACAAGACCCAGGGCGCACCCAACGTGCAGCAGTACCTAGCTAAGATTTTCGGGCTGAGCACTGACGAAGCGCGGGTTATTTCGAAGTTTACGGGCGGCGGTTTTGGCTCGGGCTTGCGCCCGCAGTACCAAGTATTTCTGGCCGTGATGGCGGCGCTGGAATTGGAGCACTCGATACGGGTCGTGATGACGCGTTCGCAGATGTTCAGCTTCGGCCACCGGCCCCATACGCTGCAAAAGCTGCGTATTGCCACCGATGAGCAAGGCCACATTCAGGCCTTGGAACACAAGGCGTTGGCCGAGACGTCGCACTTCGAGAACGCGACCGAAACAGTAGTAAACTGGTCGGGTATTCTTTACAATTCGCCCAATACCAACTTCGACTACCAACTGTCGAAAATCGACGTATTCACGCCCCTCGATATGCGGGCGCCCGGCGCGGCCACTGGCAACTTCGCTAGCGAGAGCGCCATTGATGAAATGGCGTATAAGGCTGGCCTCGACCCGCTCGATTTCCGCCTGCTAAACTACACCTACACCGACCCCACCGAAAACAAGCCCTTCACCAGCAAGCGCCTCGATGACTGCTTACACGAAGGCGCCGCCCGTTTCGGCTGGGACCAGCGCAACCCCGAGCCCCGCTCGATGCGCGACGGCAACCTGCTCGTAGGTTGGGGCGTGGCCTCCGGCTGCTGGGATGCTTCCATGCAGAAAGCCGCCGCCAAAGCCGTGCTGTCGGCCGATGGCCACCTCACCGTGAGCAGCGCCACCAACGACCAAGGCGCTGGCACCTACGTTATTATGACCCAAATGGCCGCCCAGACCCTAGGGCTGCCCATGGAACAGGTAACCTTCAACCTCGGCGATACCGAGATGCCCGCGGCCCCCGTGCAGGGCGGCTCCTGGACGGCCAACTCGGTAGGCGCGGCCGTGCAGAATGCCTGCCAGGAAGTAGGCAAGAAGCTGCTCAAGCTGGCCCAAAAGATGGACAACTCGCCCCTCGATGGCGTAGACTTCGAGGACGCGCAGTTCGTGGACGGCCACATCCGCGCCAACGAGGACATCACCCGCTCGGTGGCCATCGAAGACATTCTGGCCGCCAGCGGCGAGAGCAAAATAGAGGCGGAGGGCAAAGCCGGCCCTAACCCCATCAATATGCTGAAGTACTCGATGCACTCGCACAACGCGGCGTTTGTAGAAGTGAAGGTGGACGAGGACCTAGGTACTATCCATGTAACGCGTGTGGTGAATGCCGTGGCCGCCGGCCGCATCCTGAACCCCAAAACTGCTCGCAGCCAAGTGCTGGGTGGCACGGTGTGGGGCCTCAGCATGGCCCTGATGGAGGAAACCTACCTCAACAACGACCTCGGCCGCTACATGAACCACAACTATGCTGAGTATCACATTCCGGTGAACGCCGATATCCACAAAATCGACGTGATTTTTGTGGAGGAGGAAGACGATATCGCCAGCCCCATCGGCGTCAAAGGCGTCGGTGAAATTGGGATGCTAGGCGTCGCCGCTGCTATCGCCAACGCCGTGTACCACGCCACCGGCAAGCGCGTCCGCGAACTGCCGCTGACAAGCGATAAGTTGTTGTAAGATTGAATTGGGTTGAATAGAAAAGCGTCCCGTAACCAATTGGTTACGGGACGCTTTTCTATTCAACCCAATTGATGGGTATTGATTGCGTAGCTCTCACTTTTTCAGAAAATTAGTGAGCCTTGGCTTGGCGTAGCAAAGGCGCGATGCGCGTACCAATCAGCTCAGTGGCTCGGAGGATTTTTTCGTGCGGCAGCACGGCCACGTCCATCTGAAACGTCACCCGTGAGATGCCGCCCAGCGCCTCGCTGTGCCGCTGAATCTTGGTGGCTACTTCTTCGGGATTGCCTACTAGCAAGGCACCTAGGGGGCCAGCCTGCGCGTCGAAGTGCGCCCGCGTGAGGCCACTGCCACCCCGCTCGCGGGCGCGCTTGCTAAACGTGTCGATATAGCCAGGCACAAAATCGGCCACTGCTTCTTCAGTGGTGGGGGCCACGTAGCCCAGCGAGTGCAGGCCCACTTTGAGCTGCTCGGGGGCGTGCCCAGCCCGGCGGCCAGCTTCGCGGTAGAGGTCTACCAGCGGCCGGAAGCGGTGGGTGTCGCCGCCGATGATGGCCACCATCAAGGGCAGACCGAGCGCGCCAGCCCGCACAAACGACTCGGGCGTGCCGCCTACCCCTAGCCAAATAGGTAGCTTCGCCTGCGCCGGACGCGGATACACCCCCTGGCCGGTGAGTGCCGGCCTGTACTGGCCCGACCAACGCACTTTTTCTTGGTCGCGGATGGTTAGCAGCAGCTCCAGCTTTTCGCTGAATAGCTCGTCGTAGTCATTGAGGCTGAAGCCGAACAGCGGAAAAGCCTCGGTGGACGAGCCGCGCCCGACCACCATTTCAGCCCTACCCTGCGAAATCAAATCCAGCGTGGCAAACTCCTGAAATACACGCACTGGATCGGCGGCTGATAGCACCGTGACGGCGCTAGTGAGCCGAATGCGCTTGGTGCGGGCTGCCGCCGCCGCCAAGATGACGGCCGTGGCCGAGTCGAGGTATTCGGCCCGGTGGTGCTCACCGATGCCGAACACGTCGAGCCCCACTTGGTCAGCCCGCTCAATGCGTTCGAGCAGCAGGCGCATAGCCTCGGTACCGCTCAGGTGGTCGCCCCCGTTTTGAAGCAGGTGCGAGGCGAAACTATCAATTCCAACTTCCATCGGATTAAAATAAGGTAGGCTTTAGGAGAGAAGGCGTAAGTTAGAGCTACTGCTTTAGAAAACAAATGTACATACATTTAATGTAAATACATTATTCAAAGTTCCACTCCTACGAAGCTGCCTAATTCGCTTATGCCATGCGCCACAATCAGCTAGCACTGCACCCAGATTCCTCGCCAATTGCTGCTTATAAAGCAGCCACAAATCCCTGAGCGAAATCTTCTAGCTTTAGCTTACCTAGGGCGGGCTTGTGCTGCTCGTAGTCCTAATAATTCACATGCTAGCCGTTAGTAGGCCGACGCTTTATAGCTTGGCCTGCCTCATCCAGATGAGCCTGCCGGTAGCCACCATCTAAGTCGACCAAGCGTTGATAGACCGGACATACTCAGTGAGTTTAGGTGCGGAATCCTGCTGCAGCGCTGGAGGTTAACCAGGCTGGAACCTGTATTTTTCAGGACTCGCCCCGAATTTTAGGAGGCCACTTAGGCTGCCACAGTAAATTTGTGGCCGTGGTAATGGCTTCCCAAGCGAATGTCCATTTCACTGACGGGACAACGCGCAGCTCAGTAGCGGCTGGCCGGATGCGGCTTTTAGCCTGCATTTACGTCCAAAATTCCGTTTTTTCGACCACCTAGGGCTGCCCCGCCCCTTACGATAAGGCTCACCATGAGTACCCCCTCCCCTTCCGATACCCCTAGCCCCAGCGCCACCCTAGATAAGCCATTGGTTGGCGTGGTCATGGGTTCCAGCAGCGACTGGGACACCATGCAGCATGCCGTGCAGATTCTCATGCAGTTTGGCGTGGCCCACGAAGCGCGCGTGGTATCGGCTCACCGCATGCCCGACGACTTGTTTGCCTATGCCGAGCAAGCCGGCCCGCGCGGCTTGCAGGCTATCATTGCCGGCGCAGGGGGGGCTGCCCACCTGCCGGGCATGCTGGCCGCCAAAACCACGCTACCCGTGCTGGGGGTGCCGGTGGCCAGTCGCCACTTGCAGGGGGTAGACTCGCTGCACAGCATCGTGCAGATGCCCAAAGGGATACCCGTGGCCACATTTGCAATTGGCACCGCCGGGGCGGCCAATGCCGCGCTGTTCGCGGTCAGTCTGCTGGCCCTGCACGACCCGGACCTAGCGACCAAGCTGCTGGCGTTTCGCGCCGCTCAAACCGAAGCCGCTCGCGCTATGACGCTGCCCGTATGAACGCCGATAGTCACGTTACAGCCATGACCCCTATTTTCCCAGGCAGTGTAGACGTTGCGGGCCAGCGGGCTACCCTAGGTGTACTAGGAGGCGGCCAATTGGGCCGGATGTTTGTGCATGCCGCCCAGCGCCTGGGGTACTTCACCGCCGTGCTGGAGCCCGACGCGCAAAGCCCAGCTGGGCTGGTGAGTCACCACCACATCCAGACCGGCTACGACGACCCGGCCGGGCTGGCACAGCTGGCCCACCTGTGCCAAGCTATCACCACCGAGTTTGAAAACGTGCCGGCCCAGACCCTGCAAACGCTGGCGCTAACCCGACCCGTAGCGCCTGGCGCGGCCGTGGTGGGCATTGCCCAAAACCGCATCGAGGAAAAAGCTCACTTCGCAGCCTGCGCGGCCGTGTCGGGGGTGACCTGCGCGCCTTATGCGGTGATTGAAACGCCGGCCCAGCTACAGGCCGTGCAGGACGACCGAGCGGATTTGCTGCCCGGCATCCTGAAAACTGCCCGCATGGGCTACGACGGCAAGGGCCAAATCCGCGTCAAAACCGCCGGTGAGCTGGCCGCTGCCTGGGCAGAGCTGGGCAGCGTGGCCTGCGTGTTAGAAAAGATGCTGCCGCTCGCCGCCGAGTGTTCGGTGCTGGTGGCCCGTGGCTGGGACGGCCGGGTCGTCAGCTTCGCCCCGCAGCGCAACGTGCACGTCGGGGGCATTTTGGCCGTGACCCACGCCTACGAAGGAAATATGCCCATCGCCCTGGCCGATAGGGCCCGCGACGCGGCCATTGCCATCGCGCATCACCTTGGCTATGTCGGGGTGCTGTGCGTCGAGTTTTTTGTGGTAGACGACGGCAGCGCGCACGGAGACTTGGTAGTCAACGAGATGGCCCCGCGCCCGCACAACAGCGGCCACTACACGATAGACGCCTGTGACGCGTCGCAGTTTGACTTGCAGGTGCACGCCATGGCGGGCTTGCCCTTGCCCCAGCTGCGCCAGCATTCCCCGGCCATCATGCTCAATCTGCTGGGCGACGTGTGGTTTGACGCTGCTGGTCAACCGCAGGAGCCGGACTGGTACTCCGTGTTGAGCCTACCGGGTACGCACCTGCACCTGTACGGCAAGTTGCAGGCGCGCCCAGGCCGCAAGATGGGCCACCTGACCATCACCGGCCCGGATGTCGCCAGTGTCAAAACCGTGGCGCGGCGTGCCGCGGGGCTGCTCGGCTTGCCAGGGCAGGACGCTATCTAGGGACCAGACTTGTTTCTGACTTGTCTAAATCAGAAAACGTCCATCATGCTTCGACAAGCTCAGCATGATGGACGTTTTTCATAAAACAAAAACACGCTCCGAATTGCTTGCGTTGCGCCAGCGCACCTAGCGACTTTATAAAAACGCCCCGCACCTGTGTAGATGCGGGGCGTTTCGAGTTTTAGAATCGGCTACCTGCCGCTTCCAAAAGCAGCCGCGAACTCCTGGGCGAAATCTTCCAGCTTCACCTTGCTTAAGGCGGGCTTGTGCTGCTCATAGTCCTCGGCTAGGGTGCCGCTGCTCATGCTGGCGTAGATGTCCACGATATCGGCAGCGGTGCTGGGGGGTAGGCCGTTTTGGATGAGGTTGGCGCGCATTTGCTCGTCGGTGAAGGTTACCCAGCGCAGGTCGGGCTGGCCGATGGCGGCCCCTAGTGCCTGTGCTACTTCGTCTTGGGTACGCTCGTCGCTGGCTACATAGCGGATGGTGCGGCTGGCCTGGGCGGCGGGGCTGGTCAACTCTTCGGCGGCCGCGGCGGCAATATCGCTGGGGTGCACCAGCGCCACCCGGTAGTTGCCGGCGCAGTTGGCACCCATAAAGCCAGCGCCTTTTATCATTCCCACAAAGCCGTAATAGTTAGTGAAGAAGGACGTAGGGCGCAGGTGCGTGAGCGCGAGGCCCGGCAGCGCCGCCAGGATTTCCTCCACATCGTGCGAGCCTAGGATGCCGCCGGTGCCGTGGTCGCGGTGGGCGCCCCAGCTGCTGAGTTGCACCACCCGCTGCACCCCCGCTTGCTGGATGGCCTGCGCATAGTGACGACCAATACGTTGGAAATACGCCCGCGAATCGAGTTCGCGGTAGGTGGGCGGCACCATGGCGTACACGGCATCGGCGCCGGCGAAGGTGGCGGCCAGGAAGTCGGCGTCTTCGACTGAGCCAATGGCGGCGGTGGCCCCTAGGGCTTCGATGGTGGCTCGGCGGTCGGGCTGGCTGCTGATGACCGTGACGTTGTGGCCTTGCTGCACTAGCTCGGTAGCAAGCGGCTTGCTAATGTTCCCAAGGGAACCTGTGACGATGATTTTCATAGGGCAAAGCTCCGGCTGGCCGGGGCGCCCTGGAAGGGCGAAAGGGCGGGAAGATTGGGCCGAAGAGCGGAAGCGGCGAAAGCGTTGAGAGACCTTAGCACGTCAGGCTGAACTTGTCGAAGCAGCTCTACTACTTCGTTGAAAAGCGCCTGAATGAAGTAGTAGAGCTGCTTCGACAAGTTCAGCCTGACGCGCAATAAGGATTGGGTAGTCGTCCTCGCTACAATCGCTGCCGGTAGCTAGCTGGCGACACACCGGTATTGTTCCGAAAAAACCGGCCGAACGTGGACTGGTCGGCAAAGTGCAGCGTGTCCGCAATTTGTGCGATGGTCAGGGCTGGGTTTTGTAGTAGTACGCTGGCTTCCAGCAGCACAGCCTCGGCGAGCCACTCTACGGCGCGCTTGCCGGTGGTTTCTTTCACGGTTTCGGCGAGGTGTTTGGGGGTGATGCAGAGCTTGTCGGCATAGAAGGCCAAGCTGCGCTCGGTGGCGTAGTGGCTATTGACCAACTTCTTAAACTCAGCGCTAATCAGCTGGCTACGCGTCTGGATGGCATTCGACGACACATGCTGCGCGCTGTAAATGGGCACAACTTCGTGCAGCAAAATGTGGATGAGGCTCCGCAGGATTTCCTCCCGGTAGGCATGAGGTGCGTCGTATTTCTGCGCGATGGCCCGCAACAAATCCGCGATGGCCTCGGCCTGCGCCGGGGGCAACTCAAAAACGTGCCGGGCATCGCGCTCAAAAAACGAAAAGGTATCGAGGTTTAGGCTGCTGTTAGCCGCGATAAATTCTTTGGTGAAAAAGATGCTCAACGCTTCCATATCAGCCGACATAAACGGCCACTGCTTGATGACGTAGGGTGAGAGCAGCATCACCGAATTGGGGCCGACCTCGTAGGTTTCGAGGTTGACTTTCAGGCGGGCGCTACCGCGCAGGCAGAGGCCGATTTTGTAATAATCGCTGCGATACGGCAGGTCGATGGGCAGGTGAGTCGGCGCGGAGTTTGGCCCCAGAAAGAAAACATCCGTCGGCTTTCCCTGGGGCTCGGAAAAGGTATCTAGCTGAAAAACGGGGATAGTAGCGCTCATAAAGGGCAAAGTACGCGTCGCCGGTTGGGTGCCGGGCACCAATGCAAAACTGTATTTCTTACTAGGCGGTTCTTATAACCCCGCCCCGCCGCCGGGCGTACTGCCAAAGCCAGCCTAAACTACTCATGACTGAACTCCAACGCCTTTTCCTTGCCTACGACCAGCACCGCGCCGCTCAGCGCCCCTGCGCCCTCGCCACGGTGGTGGAAGTCATTGGCTCGGCCTACCGCCGCCCCGGTGCCCGCATGCTCGTGACCGAAGACGGCGAATTAACTGGCGCCATTAGCGGTGGCTGCCTCGAAGGCGATGCCCGGCAGCGGGCGCGGCGGGCCATTTTCCAGGGCGAGCCTGCGCTTGTTACCTATGACACCCGCGACGAGGACGACCCGCGCCACGGCCTCGGCCCCGGTTGCCAGGGCGTCGTGCGCATTTTGCTCGAGCCATTAAACTTTGAAGACGAGGCTAATCCGTTGGAAATCTTGCGCAGCTTTGCCCAGCACCCCGCGCCGGCTGTACTTGCCACTGTATTTGAGACGGATACTACTGGCCTGAAAGCCGCTGTGGGCCAACGCCTGCTGCTCTCCGCGACGGGGGTAGTGCGCGGTACGCCGCTGCTAGCTGTGCCGCTGGCCGAAGCGGCGCATACTACGCTGGCCCAGGGCCAATCGCAGGTGCTTGATATTGAGACTACTGCGGGCCCAGTACGGGCGCTGCTTGAGGTACTCACGCCGCCGCTGCGCCTTGTGGTGTATGGCGCCGGCAACGATGCCCAGCCGCTGGTACATCTTGCTGCCTCCCTCGGCTGGCACATTACGGTGGTCGATGGCCGCCCCAACCTGGCTACCCCCCTTCGTTTCCCCGAGGCGGCTGCGGTGCGCATTGTGCCCGTGCGCGAGCTGGAAACCCAGACGCCCGACCCGCTGGCTTACCACGTACTACTTAGCCACAACTACGCCTACGACTTGGCCGCGCTGCACGCGCTCCTCCCCTCCCCCGCGCCCTACATCGGCTTGCTCGGCCCGCGCCTCAAGGCCCAGCGTTTGCTCGATGAATTAGACACTTCGCCCGCAGCTTTGGTTGAGCAATTGTGTGAGCGCCTGCACAGTCCCATTGGCCTCGACCTGGGTAGTGAAACGCCGGAAGAAATTGCCCTCTGCATTGTGGCCGAGATTCAGGCGCAGCGCAGCGGGCGGCAGGGCCGGCCATTGCGCGAACGGGCCGGCACGGTGCACGTGCCGGCTGATGTCGTTACTTAGCGACTTGCGCTAATAGCGCGCTTATTGCTTACTTACGGCCAGAGCCCGGGCTTTGCCAGGCAGCGTTTTATGGCGCTCCTTGCCCAAGGCCGCCAGCGGCTCGGGTACCCAATGGTGGCGGCCACCGGCGCGCTCATCGTTAAACTCGGTGGGAATGTTGTGCGCAGCAGTGCGCTCATTCCAGGTGAGGTGCTGGGTGCCCTCATCGGTGCGCAGCATCGTAATACACTCGTCCACTGGGCAAACCAGCGAACAAAGATTGCAGCCCACGCAGTTTTCCTCGATGATGGCAGGGGTGCGCGTGCCAGCTTGCAGACGGATGGCCTGGTGCGCGCCATCTTCGCAGGCGGTGTAGCAAAGCTGGCAGCCGATGCACTTGTCGGGGTTGATGCTGGCCTTTACTTGATACTTGAGGTTCAGCTCATTCCAGGGTTTTACGTTGGGTAGGGCTTTACCCACAAAGTCATCAATTCGGTTAAATCCCTTCTCGACCATGTATTGCTCTAGCCCGCTCACCATCTCGCGGATAATGCCGAAGCCAAAGTGCATAGCCGCCGTGCACACCTGCACCGAACTAGCGCCTAGCAAGATGTGCTCTACCGCATCGCGCCAGTTTTCGATGCCCCCAATGCCCGAAATGGGCAACTTGATATGGGGATGCTGCGCGCAATTTTTCAGCATATTGAGGGCGATGGGCTTCACAGCCGGGCCGCAGTAGCCGCCGTTGGTGCCTTGGCCATCCACGATGGGGTAGGGAGAATACTGGTCCAAATCAACCCCCACAATGCTTTGAATAGTGTTTATCAAGGAGATGGCATTAGCCCCCGCGCGCCGCGCCGCCATGGCGGGCTCGGTAATATCCGTGATATTAGGCGTCAGTTTCACAATAACGGGCGTGGTGGCCACCTCCATCACCCACTCCACAATGGTTTGCAGCACCTTAGGCTCCTGCCCCACCGCCGAGCCCATGCCGCGCTCGCACATACCGTGCGGGCAGCCAAAGTTCAGTTCTAGCCCATCGGCCCCAGCATCCTCCGCTGCTCGAATTATCTCGTGCCACTCTTGCCGGCTCCCTACCATAAGCGAAGCAATAACGGCGTGGGCGGGAAACCGCTTTTTCACCTCATAAATCTCGCGCAAATTATCGGCCAACGGCCGGTCCGAAATCAGCTCAATATTATTGAAGCCAATCAGCCGCTTATCGCGGTAATTCACCCCGCCGTAGCGGCTCGACACGTTCACGACGGGTACGCCCAGCGTCTTCCACACCGCGCCGCCCCAGCCCGCATCAAAGGCTTTCATTACTTGGTAGCCAGAATTGGTAGGCGGCGCCGAGGCCAACCAGAACGGATTGGGTGACTTAATACCGGCAAAATTGATGGAGAGGTCGGGCATAGCACTTGAACAAATAGGCAATTTTACTTACTCAAAAAAGCATGAATTCCGCGCGCTGCTACTTTAGCTTCAGCCGCAGCATTTACTACTTCGGCCCCACCGTTGCGAGCATCACCCGAAGTGAAATAGCGCGGGTTAGTCGTTTGGCCCGAGTGGGCATTGGCCACAATGCGGCCCCTCCCATCCATTTCTAACCCCGGAATCAGGCGCAAGAAATCCAGTTGCTTAGCCTGGCCGGTAGCTTTAATTACCATATCGCAAGGCACTATAAACTCTGAACCAGGCACCTCGCTCACTTGCCCATTTACGGTAGCCGTACGCACAAATCGCACCCCTTCCACTACCTCCACTCCCACTACTTCTACGGGCGCCACGTTGAACAATCCTTTCACGCCTACCCCCTTTGCCAGGTCGTACTCAAATGCGTAGGCACCCATTTCGTCTTTGCTGCGGCGATAGGCGAGCGTTACTACTTCGGCGCCCAGGCGGGCAGCTTCGGAGGCGGCATCCATGGCAGTATTGCCGCCGCCTAGCACCACTACCCGTGGCCCTACTGCGATGGCTTGGTGAACTTCTCGCAGTTCCGCAATAAATTCTACCGCGCCCACGCAGTTTGGCAAGTTTTCGCCTGGCAAGCCCAAGCCTGACGTTTTGCCTAAGCCAATACCCAAAAATATGGCGTCGTACTGTGCTTCTAATTCATTGATTTCCGGCAAGGAAGTAATAGGCGAATTATACTTGACCTCGTAGCCAAACTGCCCTTGCAAATACGCCATTTCGGCTAGCGCCTCTTCGTTGGTGATTTTGTAAGGAGCTACCCCATATACCGTCAGCCCCGAAGGCTGCGATTTTGCTTCAAATATTGTTACCTCGTAGCCTAGCGACCGCAATTCGCAAGCACAGGAAATACCCGCTGGCCCAGCGCCGATGACGGCTACTCGGCCGCCATTTGGTGGCCCAGGCCCAAAGAGTTTTTTATTCGCCGCAATTACCTTAGTAGTGGCGTAGCTCTGCAGGCGACCAATTTCTATTGGCTTCACTTCTTGAAGGTTATACACGCAAGCACCTTCACAAAGCACTTCCGTCGGGCACACTTTGCCGCAGGCATTACCGAAGTAATTTGCCTCGTAAATAGTGCGCGCGGCACCCGTATCATTCCCCGTATTTATCTGCCGAATAAACTGCGGAATATCAATACCCGACGGGCAAGCTGTAATACACGGTGCATCGAAGCAAAATAAGCAGCGCGAGCTTTCATACAGCGCTTCGTTGCGGCTCATTAGTGGCTTGAGCTGCGCAAAGTTTTCCGCAAATTCCTGCTCAGTAGTAGGGGTAGAATATTCGGCCATAAACTAATGTTTGACAAAACGTAATGACTGTCCTCGTGAGTAGTGCAAAGCAATTGTCCCAAACAGTTTGGCAGAACGAAATGAAACCAAGAGTTTCGTTCTAATGCGACTGCTTCGCGCTACTCACTGTGCCAGGCGATTTAGCTTACTTTCTACAATTCTACCAATTTTTCGTACGTCTCGGGGCGCCGGTCGCGGAAAAACTGCCAGGTAGCGCGCACCTCGTCAATCATGTCAAGGTCGAATTCGGCTATCAACAATTCATCCTTGTCCTCGCTAGCCTGGCTAATTATTTGGCCGCGCGGGTCTACGAAATAAGAAGTGCCGTAGAAGCGCCCCAAATTCCAGGGTTTTTCCTCCCCTACCCGGTTAATGCAGCCCATAAAATAGCCATTGGCCGCAGCGTGCGCCGGTTGCTCGAGCTTCCAGAGGTACTGCGAAAGACCGGCTACTGTGGCCGACGGATTGTACACAATTTCGGCCCCATTGAGACCAAGCACTCGGGCGCCATCGGGGAAATGCCGGTCGTAGCAGATATACACGCCCACCTTGGCGTACATAGTTTGAAATACGGGGTAGCCTAAATTACCGGGCTTAAAAAAGAATTTCTCCCAAAATCCATTCGTGTGCGGAATATGGTTTTTGCGATACTTGCCCAGGTACGTGCCATCGGCATCAATAACGGCCGCCGTGTTGTAAAGTACGCCCGCCGATTCGCGCTCGTACACGGGCACAATCATGACCATTTGATATTTCTTGGCATATTCGGCCATGCGCTCGGTGGTAGGGCCAGGTACCGCTTCGGCCGACGCATACCATTTGCTATCCTGGCCAGGACAGAAATACGGAGTGCTGAAAATTTCTTGCAAACACAAAATCTGCACTCCCTGGCGCCCAGCTTCCTCAATCAAGGGGATGTGCTTTTGCACCATCGCTTCCTTGATTTCGTCCATAGTGCCTTCGCCTTCGGTCATTGGCAAACTCATTTGAATGAGGCCGGATTTAATTATTCTGGGCATGATGAGTAGGGTAAATTAATGAAGCAAGAAATTTTCAAAACCAAGTACTTATTGCGGGACGCAACTGCCGGCCAATGCCGGTTATTCTTCCATAATATCCTCGTTCCAGAGCGTTGGCTCGGCTTCGATAAATTCATTCATCATATCCACGCACTCCGCTAAATCGAGGTCAATTACTTCGACCCCGTGGCTTTCCATAAATTCGCGGGCTCCGTCGAAGGTGCGCGATTCGCCCACAATGACTTTCGGAATCTTGAATTGCACGATGGTGCCAGCACACATGTAACACGGCATCAACGTACTGTAAATCACCGTATCACGATAAGTTTTTTGCCGACCAGCATTAGTTAGGCAATCCATTTCGCCGTGCTTGATGGCTGAGTCTTCCTGCACGCGCTTGTTGTGGCCCCGGGCCACCAGTTTACCAGCGCGCACCAATACTGAGCCAATCGGAATGCCACCTTGCGAACGCCCTAAACGCGCTTCGTCGATGGCCGCTTGCATAAATTCATCCATACTAAACAAGTTATAAAAGTGGGTTAAAGCTACCCGCTTTCAAGTTAAAGAGAAATTAGGCTGGCAGGTGTTTTTGGTGAAGTATTAGGTAACTCAAAATCAACGTTACACCGCTTACGCGTCACTTCTCTGCTAAATTTTTGAAGCAGCTTAGCCTATAGGATGGGGGTAGGGCTCCAGTAGTTCAACGCTACGAAATGCCCTGTTCATCGCTTTCTAGGCAGTAAGTATAGGCAATTAGAAAACCGGTTTATCGCGCTTAATAAACCGCCCGTATCCTTTGGCCACTTTCGTTTCACCAGCATCTACTGCTACTTGGCCGCGCAATAATACCGTGTCAATTTTGCCGGTCAATTCCCAGCCTTCGTAGGCTGAATAATCGCAATTCATGTGATGGGTTTCGGCCGAAATGGCATGCTTTTTTTGCGGGTCAAAAATTACCAGGTCGGCGTCGGCGCCAATGCTAATGGTGCCTTTGCGCGGGAACATACCGAATATTTTGGCGGCATTTGTAGAAGTGACTTCCACGAATTTTTGTGGTGTAATTCGCCCCTTATTTACACCCTCCGAAAACAATAATTCCATGCGGTGCTCCACAGCAGGATGGCCGTTTGGAATCTTGGCAAAGTCGTCTTTACCCAATAATTTCTGTTCCCACATAAAGGGGCAATGGTCAGTGCCGACTACTTGCACGAGGCCCTGGTTGAGGCCCGCCCAGAGGGTAGCCTGGTCTTTCTTTTCGCGTAGCGGCGGCGACATTACCCACTTAGCGCCTTCGGCCTCGTTTTCGTAAAGCGAGGCATCAAGCAACAGGTATTGAATGCACGTTTCGACTAATACGCGCTGATTGCGCTGGGTAGCGCGGCGCACTTGGTTTAGCGCGCCTTCGCACGTGAGGTGCACGATATAGGCATTGACACCCGTGTAGTTAGCAATATCGGCGAAGCGGCCCGAGGCCTCGGCCTCCGTCACTTCGGGCTGCGAACGGTAGTGGTAGAGCGGGGCGAGCTGGCCCTGCGCCCGGTGCTGGGCCACGAGCGTATCAATCATATCGCCGTTGGTGGCATGGACGGTTACGAGGCCGCCATATTTCCTGACTTCCTGCATTAAGCCCACCAGCTGCGCGTCGTCAATCATGAGCGCGCCTTTGTAAGCCATGAAGGTTTTGAAGGACGTGATGCCTTCGGCAATCATTTCCTGAATTTCCTCTTTGGTATCAGGATTAAAGTCGGTGACGGCCATGTGGAAAGAATAGTCACCTAGGGCGTTTCCGGTGGCGCGCCCGCTCCACTCCTCAAATGCCGAGCGCAGCGAACCACCCTGCTTTTGCAAGATAAAATCGATAACCGTGGTGGTGCCGCCGTGCAGCGCGGCGCGGGTACCAGTCTCGTAGTCGTCGCTGCTAAAAGTACCCATAAAGGGCATCGACAAATGCACGTGCGGGTCGATACCACCGGGCACGATAAGCTTGCCGGTGCAATCAATAACCTGCGCGCCGGCCGGCTGGGGTAGGCCACGGCCGAGCCCCACGATGGTTTCGCCTTCTACTAAAATATCGCAAATACTGTCGGAGTCGGCCGTGACGACGCGGCCGGTTTGCAGAAGTACAGACATAAATTAATGGGCCCCTACCCCCTTGCTCTTAAGAAAGGCAGCCAGGCATTTTTTATTGAAACAGTAAGGCTTCTACGTTCCGCATTCGGCTTCTTGGCCGCAGAGGGGGTAGGCTAATGCGTAGCCGCATCGGCGATTTTGAGCGCCTCGGCGATAATGGCCAAACCTTCGTCTAGCTCATCTCTGGTAATGCTCAGCGGCGGGCAGATGAAAATGTAATTCCAACGCACGAAGGTGTACATACCTAACTCCTTGATTTTGGCCATTACTTGGTTCATCACGCCCATTTGGTCGGGGGTAGCATTCCAAGGCGCCAGGGGCTCTTTGGTTGCGCGGTTTTTTACGAGTTCGAGGCAGCCAAAAAGGCCGGTGTTGCGCCAGTCGCCGATGCTGGGGTGCCGCGTCATCATCTCGGCCACGCGCTGGTCGAGGTAGCGGCCCATCTCGACGGTGTTTTCGAGCAGGTTGTCTTCTTCGTAAATATCGAGCACGGCCACTGCGGCAGCGCACGACACGGGGTGCGCCGAATACGTGAGGCCAAGCGGCAAAGGCTTGTTATCAAACGATTTAGAGATAGCCTCATCGACCATGACCGCACCCAGCGGCAGGTAGCCGGCCGTAATGCCTTTGGCCATGCACATGATATCGACTTTTACGCCGTGATGGTCGGAGCCAAACCACTTGCCGGTGCGCCCAAAGCCGCTCATTACTTCGTCGGCGATGAGCAGGATGCCGTTTTTATCGCAGATTTCGCGCACGCGCTTCCAGTAGCCGGGCGGGTACTTGATGCAGCCCGAAGTACCCGATTCACCTTCCAAAATAATGGCGGCCACGCTGCCCGGGTTTTCGTAGCCGATGATGCGCTCCATGGCATCGGCGGCCCGCTGGGCGCATTCTTCGGGGGTAGTACTGTGCCAGGGGCAACGGTAGGCGTAGGGGTTTTCGACGTGCACCGTGCCGGGCATGGCCTGGCTATCGACGGCAAATTTGCGAGGGTCGCCGCCCACGCTAATGGCCCCGTAGCTGGCACCGTGAAACGATAGATAGAGCGAGACAATCTTATGCCGGCCAGTATAAATGCGGGCCAGCTTCACGGCGTTTTCGATGGCCTCGGCACCACCCAGCGTAAAAAAAGCCTTCGTGAGGTTAGCCGGGGTTATGTCGTTGAGCTTGCGACCCAGGTCGCCGCGCGCCTTGGTTATCATGCCGGGGTAGACGTAGCTCAGCTCGCGCATTTGGGCGGCCACGGCTTCGGTCACGCGCTGGTCGCCGTGGCCGATATTCACATTCATGAGTTGCGACGAGAAGTCAATATAGCGCTTGCCATCGCGGTCCCAGAGGTATACACCCTCGGCCCGCTCAGCACTGATGGGGTTCAGGCCCGCTTGCTTCGACCACGAGAAGAGGGTGTGGTCTAGGTTGTCGCGGAGAATTTGCTCCTGGTCGGTGTCGAGGGTAGGTTGCATGGCAGGTAGTTTAAATCGTTTATCAGCGCTGGTTAATTACCCTTCTTCCTACTAGCAAAAACAGCACTTAATAGTGCTTCCGGTCTACATAAATAATTCTGACCTAACGAAGCGGTAGAGATGCTTCGACAAGCGCAGCAGGACGTGCCTTATATGTGTAGAAGTCTTTTTGGCTAAGTGTCCACCTATTTTAACTCATCCAGTTTACCCGCGACTCCGGATTCCACTTCGTCGTGGTTTTCTTTAGTTGCGTCCAGAACTCGATGGAGCTTTTGCCGGTGATGTCGCAGGCGCCAAATTTTGACTCGTTCCAACCCCCAAACGAGAAGGGCTCGCGGGGCACGGGCACGCCGATGTTGATGCCAATCATGCCGGCGTTGGCGTGGTCCATAACGTAGCGGGCGCTGCTGCCGCTGGCCGTAAAAACGGCGGCAGCATTGCCATACGGGTTGGCGTTTTCGATAGCCAGCGCCTCATCCAGGGTGTTGGTGCGCATGATGGCGAGCACCGGACCAAAGACTTCCTCCTGGGCAATGCGCATGTCAGGCGTCACGTAGTCGATGACAGTGGCACCCACGTAGTAGCCCTCTTCGTGGCCGGGCACTACGGCATTGCGACCATCGAGCAAGACTTTAGCCCCGGCAGCTTCGGCCTCCGTAATGTGCTGTTCGATGCGCGCTTTGGCTTCTTTGCTGATAACAGAACCAAGGTTTTGGCCGGGGATAATTTTGCGGGCTTCCTCCACGATTTTGGCCACAATGCCATCGACGGCGCCCACGCCGACCATGGTAGAGCCAGCCATGCAGCGCTGCCCCGCACAGCCCGACATAGAAGCGGCCACGTTGGAGGCTGTCATCTCCGGATGGGCGTCGGGCAGCACCATCAGGTGGTTTTTGGCGCCACCGAGGGCTACGCAGCGCTTGAGGTTGCTGGTTGCGCGGATGTAAACCACCTTGGCGATTTTGGTCGAGCCCACGAAGGATACAGCTTGAATAGCAGGGTGGTCGCAGATGGCTTCTACGATTTCTCGGTCGCCATTCACAATGTTCAGCACGCCGTCGGGCAGGCCAGCTTCTTTCAGCAGTTCGGCAATTTTCACGGCGCTCAGCGGCACTTGCTCCGAAGGCTTCAAAATCATGGTGTTGCCGAGCACGAGGGCGTTCGGGATGGTCCAATGCGGCACCATGTTCGGGAAGTTGAAGGGGGCAATGCTCGCCACCACGCCCAGCGGCTTGCGTTCGGCGCGGGCCTCTACCCCCTTGCTCACCTCCAAGAACTCGCCTTGGATAAGCTGGGGCATGGAGCAGGCAAATTCTGTTAGTTCGATAGCTTTTTCTACCTCGGCGCGGGCCTCGTCGTACGTCTTGCCGTTTTCTTCGCGCACGAGGTCGGCCAGCGCTTTCATGTCGCGCTCCAGCAGGGTTTTGTAACGGTAAAAAATCTGCACGCGCTCCTTAATCGGCATGGCTGACCACGAAGGGAAGGCGACCTTGGCAGCCTGCACGGCTTCGTCGAGGGCCGCAGCGCTGCTCAGTGGTACAGTCGAAATAAGCTGGCCGCTCAAGGGGCTCATCACATCGAGCGTCGCGGCCGAGCTGTCCACCCCTTGGCCAGCAACGTAGTTGCGAATGGCCGGATACTTCAACGTTTGGACTTCCATGTTATCAGAGGATTAAGCGGGGCGCAAGCTAAGAGTTTTGCGGGATATTTCGCCAATCCTATAATTTTTATTTTGGCCTTCGCTACTAAGGCTCTCCCATAAAACAAAGGGCTTGGCAAAGGCGAAAAGCTATTTTAATAGCTAGGCGATTCTGCTTAAAAATAGGTGGGCCGGCGCTTCCTAGGGTAGGAAACGCCGGCCCAATCACTACTAGTAATAGTGCATAAGGGACGCTACTGCGCCCCGGACTGCCAGTTGCTAGGCTGAGCCAAAATGCTTTCTACTTCCAGTATTAGCGCGGCACTAACCAGCAAATCGTGCAGTAAAAACAGTTCCTCTAGCGAAAACAAGAACACTTGATTAGCTACCGGGCCAGGTAGGCTGAGGCACCGCGCCGTTGCATCGACTACGGATACGGCGTGGTAGGCACATCGCTCGGCTACGATGCCGCGCCACTGCTGCAGTTCGTGGGGTAGCAGGCGCAGGCCCACGTTACCAAAGTATAGGTGCAGGCAGCACTGGCCTGGGCATTGCGCAATGCAACCCAAGGTATTGTGGTGGAGGCAACGCGACATCGCTACTACGCTGGTTTAATGAAAGATGACAAGAATACTGTTGGCTTCTTATCGCAGTAAGCTTAGAGAAGGCCCCAGAAGCGTTGCCTTACTACGCAACGCCAACAGTAGCTTTATTTAGATTTATTCTAAACAGATGCAAAGATATCAAAAGGTAGCCGCACCGCAAGAGCATTATTTAGATAATTTCTAAATAATGCTCTTGCGGTGCGGCTACCTTTTGCTGAGCGTATAATCAGGTGCTAGCTTTTACGTAGCTCCCAAGCCAGTTTCACTGCTACAGCATGGCACCACTATACCTGCAATTGCAGCAGCTACATAGCTTACTAGGGGGTAGGGCCAAATGCTAAAAGAGACGCAAGCTAGTGCGTCTCTTTTTTTAGTGGGCTGAGCAGCTGGGCGGCTGATAGAAAGCGGATTTATTTCCGTCTAGCAATGGTGGCAAAATTGGAAGAGGTAGCCCAACATGCGCTAGGCTAGCCTATCCCCTACCCCTGCTTTCTACTCGAAGCCACCGCCATTGTCCTCTTTTTCCTCTTTGCGGCGCGGCTTGGCGGCTTCGCCGTCGCGGCCAAAACGGTAGCTGAAACTGAGGAAGCCTACCCGCGACTCGCGCTTATTGTAACTCACGGCGTCGAGCCCGTTGCCGTAGGCATTGAAGTTGAAGCGCAGCGTATTAAACACGTCTGAAACCCGCAGCGTGAGGCTACCCCGGTCTTGGGGCAGGAACGTATACTTGGCGGCCGCATCGACGTTGAACGACGTTTGGCGGCGACCCTGGGCCGTTACTACCGGCGAGCGATAGTTGAGCGACACCTGCAAGTCAAGCTTTTTGAGCGGCGTAATCGTCGTGTTTAGTCGGCTTGTGTACACGAAGTTGCTATTTGTGATGTCGCTGCTGGCCACGCTGCCCTGGATGATGCGCCGGAACGCCGAAGCCGTGCCATTCACCTTCCAAAACGAGGCCAGCGGGAAAGAGCCTACTAGCTCCAAGCCGTAGTTTATCTCGTCGCCCAGGTTGATGCGGCTGGTACTCGTGACCTGGTTGCCGGTAAGCGGGTCGGTGACAATCTGGCGGAAAGGCTTGATAGTCTGGCTCTCGACGCTGTAAAACACCGTAGTACTCAGCGAGGCCTTGTTGCCGAACGACTTTTGGTGGCCTAGTTCTACGAGGTCGATGTATTCGGGCAGCAGCGCGGGATTGCCCGTGTTGAAATTGAGCGGGTCGGAGCGGTCCGTAAAAGGGTTCAGCTCACCCTGGTCGGGGCGCTGCACCCGGCGCGAGTAGCTAAGTTGGGCGCGCTGGTCGCGCGGCAGTTCATAAGCCAGCGTGGCACTCGGAAATAAATTCAGGTAGCTGCGCCGAAATTCCTCGCTGGTAGTAACTTGCTGGCCGTGCGTATTTGTCTGCTCAAGACGTAACCCGCCTTGGTAGTGCAGTTTGCCGTGCTCACCGCCCAGGCTAGCGTAGGCCGCCTGAATATACTCTTGGTATAAAAAAATAGACTGTTGGTATAAAACCGGCAGGCTACTCGCAAAATCGTACGTATTATCGTAGCTGCGCCAAGTACTCTTGGCGCCCGTTTCAAGGCGACCTTTTTCGCCCAGCGGCTGCGTAAAATCAACCTGCGCTGCGCCCTGGTTGAGGCGCGTCGTAAAGTTTTGCTGTTGCGTAGCCAAGGCGCCATCGCCCAAATATTGCAGACCAGAAGCAATGGCAGTAGCGCCGCGCAAGGGCGTGTATACTGCGCTGGCGGTTAGCTCGCTGCCGGGCCGGGCGGGCCAAATGCGGCGGTAGTCGAGCGTAATATCAGCCGAGTTGCTGTGGCCGGTGGTAGCATTCTGGCGGTCGCTAGTGCCCACGTACACGGGTTGGCCCAGCGTGCGGTCGTTTTGGCGCGAGTGCAGCGTTTCATCCGCCGCATTTTGGTTGAAGCGCGGCTGCACAGCCAGGGTAAGGGTTTGGTCGGCGGGCAGGCTGTATTCGAGGCCCAGGCGCACGGCGTGCGAAGTAAGGTAAGTTTGGCCGTTGCGGTCTTGGTGCAGAAAAAGCGTGTGCGGCGTGG
The DNA here is from genome assembly GCF_009755225.1 of Hymenobacter ginkgonis. GTDB lineage: Bacteria > Bacteroidota > Bacteroidia > Cytophagales > Hymenobacteraceae > Hymenobacter > Hymenobacter ginkgonis. The sequence continues at coordinate 547,317 of NZ_WQKZ01000001.1, read as the reverse complement.
CCGTAGGTTGCCCGGTAGCCGGGTCGAGTACGGGCGCCACCGTCGTTTGGTCGAGGCTGCCGGTAGTAAAGCGCTGGTCGCGCCGAAAGTCGTACGAGCCAAATGCATTCAGCTTGCCCTTGCGGTAGTTGAGGGTGAGCGAACTCGTATACTTATCGCGGGTACCAGCCCCCACCGACGCCACGCCGTTGAGGCCATCGCGCTGGTTCTTCTTAAGAATAATATTGATGATGCCGCCCGCGCCGGCCGCATCGTAACGCGCCGAAGGGTTGGTAATCACCTCAATGCGGTCGATGCTGCTGGCCGGAATTTGGTCGAGGCTAGTGCCGTTGCCGCCACCCGCCGCGCCGCTGGGCTTACCGTCGATGAAGATGGTGACGCCGCTCGCCCCGCGCAGCGTCACGGCGCCGTTCTGGTCTACAGCTACCGAGGGCACATTTTGGAGCACATCGGTGGCGGTGCCGCCCACGGCGGTCAGGTCTTTCGCTACATTCACCACGCGCTTGTCGAGGTCGGCCGCTACGGTGGGGCGCTCGCCTTGTATCACTACGTCAGCCAGTTGGGTGGCCGCTGAGCGTAGGCGCAACGTACCCAGCTGGGCCAGCGGCGCGGCGCTGCTCAGGCTAAGCACGCGCCGGCCGGGGCGGTAGCCCAGCACATTGGCGCGCAGTACGTAGGTGCCCAGCTTCAGCGCGGAGAGGCCGAATGCGCCCGCTTCGGTGGTCTGGGCATCGGCCACCAGCGTCGAATCGGGGAGGTGCAGCAGCACCACGGAGGCGAAAGGTATTGGCTGGCCGGTAGCCGCATCGAGCAGCGTACCGCGCACGGCGCCGGTTTGGGCCTGAGCTAGCCGGGGCAAGGCGGCTAGCAGCAGCATCGGCAGCAAACCGCCCGCTTTTCTAACATTAAACATACAGCATCAGAATCAGCGGGTAAAGCTACCGGCCGATTCTGTGGGGATTCTGGTAGCGTACTAGAAGGGTTTTGTTCCAAGACGGGCGTAGACCCTGCACCCGCTTACACACCAGGCGTAGCGCGCTCCCACAAGAAATTCTCAAACTTCCGGCTCGCCCAGCCGTTTGGTGCAACAACCTTGTTTTGTATTTATGTTGCATCGCTACCTGCTGGCGGGCCTCCTAAGTTTGCCGGCGCTGCGCCTGGCAGCCCAGGCGTCGGCCACCTCCCCTACCCCCCCCGACACGATTAATGCCCGCGCCTTGCCCTCTGCCACCGTGGTAGGCTATGGGCAGCGGCTGCCCTTGCGGCGCACAGCGGCTGGTGTGGGCGTTATTGATAATACTGTTATCCAGCGCTTTAATGAGAACTCACTGGCTTCGGCAGTGAATACCCTGCCCGGCGTGCGGCTTGAGGAGCGAGCCACGGCCAGCTACCGCATCAGCGTGCGGGGCAGCACGTTGCGCTCGCCGTTTGGGGTGCGCAACGTGAAGCTGTATTACTTCGACATTCCGTATACGGAGGCCAACGGCACTACCCCCCTCAACCTGCTCGACCCCGCGCAGCTTGGCAGAATAGAAGTGCTGAAAGGGCCAGCGGGCAGCGTATACGGCGCCGGCACGGGGGGCGTGGTGCGCCTCGAAAACCGACGCCCGCTGCCCGGCCAAAGCCGGGCGCAGTTGGGCTACTCGGTGGGCTCGTATGGGCTGCGGCGCTTTACGGCGGCGGCCGAAGTGGCGGGCAAGGGCACCAATTATTTTCGGGCCCAGTACGCGCACCAGCAGCTAAGTGGCTACCGCCAGAACAGCGCCCTGCGCCGCGACGTGCTGGCCCTGGATGGCGAAACCGCACCCTCGGCCAAGCAAACACTGGCGGTGCATGCGCTCTATACCGACATCGACTACCAGCTGCCCGGCGGCCTTACTCGGGCGCAGTACGAGCAAGACCCACGCCAGGCGCGGCCGGGCACGGCAGCAGCCCCGGGCACAGTGGTGCAAAAGGGCGCTTACGCCTCGCAAACGGGCTTGCTAGGCATTACGCACGAGTACCGGTTTTCGGATAAATGGAGCACATTAGCCACGCTGTTTGGCCGGGCCAGCCACATTCAGACGCCGTATTTAGTTGACTTTGAGCGCGACGCCAACCTTGGCGGGGGGGGTAGGGCAGTGCTGAACTACCGCGGCGCGCTGGCTGGCCGGGTGCTGCGGGTGCAGGGCGGCGGCGAGTTTCAGGCGTCGTTTCTGGACTCGCGCAGCTACCAGAACCTGGCTGGCGCGCCCGGCCCCTTGCGCTACGACGACGAAATAACAACCCGCACGGGCTTCGTATTTGCGCAGGCCGACTACGAGCTGCCGGCCGGCTTTCTGCTCACGGCCGGCGCCAGCTACAACCGCCTGCGCTACCAGATTGCCCGCGTGTCAAGCGCCGCTACCAACCCCGATGGCTACGTGGTAACGCAGAATTTTCAGCCCAATGTGTCGCCCCGCGTGGCGCTGCTCAAGGAAATTACCAGCCAGGTTTCGGCCTACGCCAGCGTGAGCACCGGCTTTTCGCCGCCCACCGAGGCCGAATTGCGGCCCTCCGATGGCAGCATCAACCGCGACTTACAGGCCGAGCGCGGCACTAGCTACGAGGTGGGCAGCCGCGGCACGCTGCTGCACGAGCGGCTGACGTTTGACGTGGCCCTGTTCGATTTTGAGCTGCGCAACACCATCGTGTCGCGCTCGGATGCGCTGGGTACGCAGCTGTTTGCCAACTCGGGCAACACCCACCAACGCGGCGTGGAGGTGGCCGCCAGCGGCTACCTCTGGCGCCCCGTGCGCGCCAGCCGCAACACCAACGACGGGCAGCCCACCAGCACCAGCTTGCGCGCCTGGGGCAGCTATGCCTACAATCACTTTCGTTTCGGCAGCTACGAATCGGCTACGGGCCAGAGTTTTGGCGGCAACAAGCTCACCGGCACGGCGCCCCACACCCTCAGCGCTGGCCTCGATTTCAGCCAGGAGCTGGGCTTCTATTTCAGCCCTACGGTCAGCCACCAGTCGGCCCTACCCCTCAACGATGCCAACACCGACTACGCGGCCGGCTACTGGATTTTTGGCGGCCGCGCCGGCTGGCGACGTACGCTTTTCAGCAAGCTGGAAATGGACCTCTACGCGGGCGTCGATAACGTGGGTGACCGCCGCTATAGCTTGGGCAACGACCTCAATGCCTTCGGCGGGCGCTACTTCCAGCCCGCGCCGGGCCGCAATTACTACGGCGGGGCTTCGGTGGGCTGGCGCTGGTAGCGGGGGTAGGATACCGCTAGCTTTAAATAAAAAAAACCGATTGCGCAGCCATAAAAGGAAGCGGCAAAACAGCTATCTATTTTACCAATTCTTTATTAGCTGCAACTAACTGCCGAGCTAAAACGCCCTCCAACCTTCTGGGGAACGGGGCGCGTATCAACGGCAGCTACTCGTTCGCCGTACGACGGCTTAGGTTGCTTTTAGGCCTGTATTTTCCCACCCTCTCCCTTTTCTATATGAAACTTACTTTGTTCTTCGTGGCTATTCTAGCGGGTACTTTTGGCACGGCGGCGGCTCAGGCCCCCGGCAGCACAACTACCCCCCTTAAGCGCTCTACCAGCGCTCCTAAGACCGACAAAAACGTCATTATTCGCTCGGGTGGGCAAGGCCACAACAGCGGGCCCGACCCCAAAGGCAAAATCTTGGTAGCGCCTACTACCCCCGCCGCCAGCAGCCCCAAAAAATAGCCGCTCTGGCTAACAAAATTTTCTTCGTTAAGCCACCAAAAGGGGGTAGCAACGCCAAGTTGCTACCCCCTTTTGGTGGCTTAACCTTGTCTACTGACAAGCAGGTATCCCTACAGCGTAACGCCAATGCCCGGCCCAAACAGCAAAAACGGCGTACCCTTGGTGAGCAGGTAGCCCCCGCCCAAGTAGAGGGGAAATGTGAGCCGCGCTCCCGTGCGCACCGGCACCACCGAGCCCAGCACCACAATGCCGAGGTCGCGTTGCACGTCGGCGTTATTAGACAGGTTGAAGGCGTTGAGCGCCACGAAGCCCGCGCCAATGCGGTAGGGCCGCAGGCGGTTAATGCGGTCGGGGGCGTAGAAACTGAGCTGCGCCAACGTGGCCAGGCTGATGCCGCCAAAACTGTTGTACGTGGATTCGCCGGCGTATTTAGTGAGCAAGCCCGCTGGAAAACTCACGCTGATATCGAAGTTGACGTGGCGGCGCAATACCAACTCTATCTGCTGCGAGTAGCCTTTGGTGCTGTACTGCCGGGCATCGTTGCGCACGGTGATAATGATGCGGTACCAGGCGTCGAGGTCGTAGGTTTTGCGGCCCAGCAGGCTATTGAGGCTGAAATTGCCCACCTGGCAGTCGTTGCCTTGGTAGTAGGCGTAGCGCGGCGACGACTCGCCGGGGCAGACAACGAGTTGGTCCACGGTGCGCTGGTCGATGAGGTTGCCCTTGTCGTCCACCGTGCGCACGTCCATGCTCAAATATTGGCGGCCGTAGAGGTTGCCCGCCTCGTCGATGGCGTTGGTATTGAAGCTAAAAACTACGTCGGGGATGGTCTTGTCGTAAAGTACCGGCCCGTTGAGCTGGGTGGCGGGGTGCGGCCCATCGCCGTAGTTCACCTGCACAAAATTGAGCGGGTGGGGCCGCTGGGCCTCTTTCACGTTCAGGCCAAAATCGGTAGCCGTACTGCCATCAAACACTACTACGCGCTTGCGCACGCTGCTTAGCGGCACCTGCACGCGGTAGATGAGGGCTTTTTCGGAGCGCGTGGAGGAATCGGAGGGAATGATGTTGCCGCCGTCGAAGTGGTAGCGGCCCTTCAGCAGCGACTCGCCTTCGAGGCGCACGTCCACCGTTTCGCCGGGGCTGATAGTGGTGTTGCTCGACCAGTCGCCGCCGCGGTGCAGCACGCTGATGGCTGCAATGCGCGGCCGGGGCGTAATGTCAAAATTGGTGATGTACTTAGCCAGGTCGCCATCCTTAATATAGAGGTAGCCATCGGCTTGGCGGTGCGTATTATACACCCGCAACTGGCACAGCACGCGGTCGTTAGACAAATAACTGCGCGTAAAGAGCTCGGCAATGAGCGCACCGCCGGGCTCCTGCTGGGCCTCCATGCGGTAGGTGTGGCGCAGGTCGAAGTTGTGGCCGTCGTCGAGCACAAACTCGGTGCCCTGGCTGCGGCCGGCCTCGTCGTAGGTTACGTCTTTGCGGTCGGCGGTGAGGAAGCGCAGGCGGCTGGCCTTCACCGTAAAATCGAGGCGCAGGGGGGGTAGCAAATAGCTGAGGTGGCCCGCGCCGTCGAGGTGTGGGCGCTCGCTTTGGGCGCGCACCAGCACGGTGTGCGGCCCCAGCGTATTGGGCACAAGGTGCAGAAAAAGGCCGTTTTTCTCGCGGGTCAGCTTGTAGTCGATGTCCTGGTTTTTAGTCCATTCGTTGCTGACGCGCACGTTGGCCAGGTTGTTTGTGCTGATTTCAAGCACCTTCTCTTCGCCAATAAAGAGCTCGGAGCTAGTCAGGCGCACGTCGAGCGTGGTATTGGTGAGGGGTAGCAAACTCACGATTTGCTGGGCCCGTGCCGGGCGGCCCGCCGAATCGGTGGCCGGCGCAAAAGCCAGCCGCACAAACGGCGTCCCGGTGAGGTTGCGAAAGTGCAGCATGCCCCGGTACTCGCCGCCCGGCCCCGCCACCAGCGAGTCCTGCACCACAAAATCGGGCGAGGGCAGCAGGCGCGGCGCCCTACCCCCCGGCCGCAGCGGCACCAGGCGCAGCTCGGCCACCTGGTCGTCGCTGTGGTAGTAGAAGTAGAGGCGCGGCTCGCCGGCCACGGTCAGCATCTGCTCGCCCAGGCTGTAGCGCACTGTGTCGAAGGTGAGCGAGAGGCTGCGCAACAGCGGCGCGGGAGTGGGCGCCTGGGCGCGGGCCGGCGCCGCGCAACCCAACCACCAAGCCAAAATACCTATTACGTAACGCCAATAAAATACTCTCATAGGCGGCAAAGGTCCGTCAGGGCGGCCAGTTGGGGCAAGCTATAGTGCAAATGAGACGTTTTTTTAAAGCCACACCGCGGTGGCAGCCCGCCGTGGCCATGCTACGCAGTAGCTGGCTGGCAAGGGTAGCTACTGCCGCGGGCAGAGCGTAGTATTTCTTCCTCCTTTCACCCGACCTTCGAGCCGCGTTCTCTTCTTATTCCTTTTTTCTGTGATGCGCTGCTCTTTTTGGGGTGGGCTGCCGAGTGCCCTGCTGCTGGGGCAGCTAGCTACCGCCGCACCCGTCCCATCCGATTCGGCCCGGGCCCCTACCCCCCTGCCGCGCCTTACGCTGGGCCTGGCCTCGGCCACCCGCACCACCTACTTGCAGCGGGCGCCCGAGCCAGCCGACGACCAAGGCTACCTGGGTACTACGCTTACCTACCAGGCGCCCCAGGGCTTGCTTAGCTCGCTCTACCTCAACCATTCGTACAACTACCGCAAGCTCGGCGAACCTTTTATTAATTATGGCGAACTGATGGTGGGCTGGCAATCGGTGCGCGATTCGGACACGTACTGGACGGTGCAGTACACGCACCTGTTTTCGTACGGCGAGAGCGCCTTGGTGCAATCGTCGCTGCACAACAACTTCAGCGCCAGCGTTACGCAATTTTTTGGGCTGGTGACGGCCAGCCTCAGCGCCGACGTATTTGTGGGCAAGGCGCACGACGTAGTGCTAACCGCCGACCTCAGCCACCGCTTTCAGCTGCCGGCGTTCGCCCACGACACACTTTCGTTGGAGCCTACTATCGAATTAGGCACGGGCAGCCAGCACTTCTACGCTTCTTCACTGGCCCAAACCACGCAGGTAAAAACCCGCAAGCGCGGCGGCACCACTACCGTCACAGCCGAGCCCAGCTCGCCAGCCTTTAACACACTGGGCTACACGTTGTCGGCGCCGCTCACCTACACGGCAATGCGCTACGCGCTGGCCTTCACGCCGAGCTACCTGGTGCCGCTGCACGTACCGGCAGGGGGTAGCGATACGGCTTTTTTCTATTTCACGCTGGGCATTACGCGCTCCTTTTGGTAAGGCGGTAGCGACGCCACTGGCTCACTCTTGCTTTAGCCAAGTTGCGGGCTCAGGCCAACGCAGCCACTCTATTTCGGGGGTTTATGAGCCTGTAAAGCATTGCCCTACCCCCGCTACGCGGCCGGAGCGGTGGGCAGGTGCAACTGCGCTACAATCTGCGCTACTTGGTTTTCGATGGCATTGTTGATGTCAATACGCAGGCCATACGTGGGTCTTTCGAGCGTAGCGAGCTGCGAGTCAAGCATATTGGCCTTCATGTAGTGGTCGTGGCGCCCTTCGAGGCGCGCGTGCAGTACCGCGGGGTCGCCGTCTAAAAACACCCAGTTCAGGGGCGCTTGGGCGCCGGCTTGCAGCGTTTGGCGGTACGCTTCCTTGAGGGCCGAGCAGGCGAGCACGGCGCCGGTGCTGCGCTCCCACTCCCCAATTTTGGTGGCCAGCGTAGCCAACCAATCGTGGCGGTCGGCATCGGTGAGCGGATGGCCGGCAGCCATTTTAGCTACGTTGGCGGCCGAGTGAAAGTCGTCGCCATCGTAAAACGGCCGGCCTATCTGCTTGGCCAAGCGCTCGCCCACAGTGGTTTTGCCACAGCCCGACACGCCCATGACAATGATGATTGGTTGGTTCATTTTCCTAAGCTAATGGGCTGATACCTGAGAGCTACTAGCGCTGGGCAAGAGAAGTTTAATAAAAAGTCAATAGCCAGCGGCTACCAGCCAGTGGCCCGCTACAAAGGTCGTAGCAGTACTCGCGCCGGAGCACCATCGCTGCCCACAATAAGCAGCGGCAGGCACATCAGCTCATAGGCGCCGGGCGCAATGTGCTGCAAGGCAAGGCCTTCAATCACGCAGATGCCCGCATCGAGCAGGGCGTGGTGCGCGTCGGCCTTTCCTACGGACAGGTAATCGACGCCTACGCATACCACGCCCGCGTCGCGCAGGTGGCGGGCAGCATCGCCGTCGAGGGCCACAAAATCGGGCTGAAACGGCGCGGTGCTCCACTCGCCCGCCGAAATGCGCGTTTTGAACAGCAAGCGGTCGCCGGGCTGAATGTCTAGTTGCTGCACTTCGGCCAGGCTAATGCTTTTGGGGTCTTGGATGGCCACAACCCGCGCCGGCCCCAAAAGGCGGTCGAGGTCGAGGGTAGTAGTGTCGCCGCCGTCGCTGCGGAAGTGCAGCGGCGCATCAACGTGCGTACCGGTATGGGCGCTCAGGTGCAGTTCCGTTACGTTGGCATCATCGCCGCGGTCCTGGCTGAGGGTGCGGCGCACACTTACGCCGAGGTTGTCGGGCCAGTGCACCATCTGGTCGTGCATGGGGGTAGTGGCATCGAGCCAGGGAACGGGGGTAGGCATGCGGCGTTAAGTAATGAGTAGCTAGTGAATAAGGATGTTGCTGACTGTAGCGCAGTTGCCGGCTAGCTTGGCCAGAAAGCAGCAGTTGCACGATACTGCGCAACTGCGTGGTAAGCTCACCGTGCGCTTTATACTGCTTACTCAGGCAAAGGGGGGTAGGCAGCAGCTATGGACGTGGCTGCAACAGCTTCGCAATCAGCCCCGTCCAGCCAGTTTGGTGGCTGGCACCGAGGCCGTGGCCCGTATCGCCGTTGAAATACTCGTTGAATAAGACGTAATCCTTGAAATTAGGGTCGTGCTGCAAGGTGTTATCGGGACCGAAGCAAGCGCGGCGGCCGGTTTCAGGGTCACGCAAAAAGAGCTTGGTGAGGCGCTCAGTAAGAGCGTCCGCTACCCCGAGCAGCGTGGTATACTGGCCCGAACGCACGGGATACTCCACCTTAAAGTCATCCCCAAAATAGTGGTGAAAGCGCTGCAACGCCTCCACTATCATAAAGTTAACCGGCATCCAGATGGGGCCGCGCCAGTTGGAATTACCGCCAAACAAGTCCGTCTGCGATTCGGCCGGCTGGTAGTTCACCGTGATGTCAGTGTCGCGAAAAACGTACGGTTTGTCGGCGTACACGCGCGACAAACTGCGCACCCCATAGTCAGACAGAAACTCCTCCGTGTCGAGCATGCGGGCCAGCAGCCGCTTGAGGCGGTGGCCGCGCAGCAAGCTCAGCAGGCGGGTAGCACCTTTACCGGGCTCCTGCCAGTGCGACACCAGCGCCGCCAGGTGGGGCCGGTTGGCCAGCAGCCAGTTCATGCGAGCCAAAAACTTTGGGGCGCTTTCCAGCAAGCTCTCATCGAGCACCTCTACCGCAAACAGCGGAATCAGGCCCACCATGGTACGCACTTTCAGCAGTTCGTGGCCGCCGTCAGACGTGTTGAGGGCGTCGTAGTAAAACTCATCTTCATCGTCCCAGAGGTTCAGCGCAGCGTTGCCCACGTTGGTCATGGCCTCGGCGATGTATAGGAAATGCTCAAAAAACTTGCTGGCCAAATCCTGGTACACCGGGTTAGTTCGGCTCAACTCCAGCGCGATGCGCATCATATTGAGGGCAAACATGGCCACCCAAGCCGTACCGTCGGCCTGCTCTAGGTAAGCGCCGTGCGGCAGGGTAGCCGACCGGTCGAACACGCCAATGTTGTCGAGCCCCAGAAAGCCGCCCTCGAAGATGTTGCGTCCACCGCGGTCCTTGCGGTTTACCCACCACGTGAAATTGAGGAGCAACCGGTGGAAAACAGTTTGCAAAAAGGCTACGTCGCCCTTGCCGCCTCGCCGCTTCTGGTCCATCTTAAATACCCGGAACGCGGCCCAAGCATGCACCGGCGGGTTCACATCGCCGAAGCGCCATTCGTAGGCCGGCAACTGGCCGTTGGGGTGCATATACCAGTCTTGGCACAGCAGCCGCAACTGGTTTTTAGCAAATTCCGGGTCGAGCTGCGCCAACGGAATACAGTGAAAAGCCAGGTCCCAAGCTGCGTACCAGGGGTACTCCCAAGTATCAGGCATTGAAATAATGTCGTTGTTTTCCAGCGTTTTCCAGTCGGCATTGCGGCCGTGCTGGCGCTCGGGCGGGGGGGCAGGCTGGCCGGGGTCGCCAGTTAGCCAGCTGGCCACATTGTAGTTATAAAACTGCTTGCTCCAGAGCATGCCGGCAAAGGCTTGGCGCTGCACCAGCCGGGCATCGTCGCTGGTCAGGTCGTGCTGTATTACGGCGTAAAAGGCATCGGCTTCGTCCTTGCGCTGCTGGAAGAGTTGGTCAAAATCGGCAAAGGGCTCGGCCTGCCCTACTGGGCCCAGCCGCAGGCGTACCTGCCGGGTAGCACCGGGCGCCAGCGTCAGGTGGTAGTGCGCAGCGGCTTTGGTGCCGGTGCGCGCCGGGTTTAGCGCATTATCTTGGCCATCGACCACATAATTGTTGATGCCATCCTTGAAAAACTGCTCCGCCGAGGCCGTGCCAAACACGCGCTCGCAGTTGGTATTGTTATCGCAAAACAGCAACTGGGGGCTGCCGTCGGTATACCATGTCAGCGCACCCAGGCCACGGTGCGCCACTTGCACGTGGCCCTCGGGCGTAGCACTGAGACTTGGGCGGTAGTCGTCATAGCCCAGCACCCAGGTATTGCGAAACCACGCCTGAGGCAGCACGTGCAGGGTAGCCTCGTCGGGCCCGCGATTCACGAGGGTATACTGAATCAGCAGGTCCTCGGCACTGGCCTTAGCGTATTCAATGAAAACATCGAAGTAGCGGTTTTCGGCAAAAACACCCGTGTCCAGTAGCTCAAACTCGGGGTCGTGGCGGGTGCGCTTGGCATTCTCGGCCAGCAGCTGCTCGTAGGGAAAAGCACCCTGCGGGTACTTGTACAGCAGCTTTTGGTAGGAGTGCGTGGGGGTATTATCCAGGAAATAATACATTTCCTTTACATCTTCGCCGTGGTTACCCTGGGCCCCACTCAGGCCAAAAAGCTGCTCTTTGAGCATCTTATCCTGCCCATTCCAGAGGGCTAGGCTGAGACACAGGTGCTGCTGGTCGTCGCAGAAACCGGCCAGGCCTTCTTCCCCCCAGCGGTAGGCGCGGCTGCGGGCCTGGTCTAGGGTGGTGTAGTTCCAGGCATCGCCGCCGGCCGAATAATCTTCGCGCACAGTACCCCACTGGCGTTCTGATAGGTAGGGGCCAAAGCGCCGCCACAGCTTCTGGTTTTGGTCGGCTTCGGCCAGGCGTTGGTGTTCGGGGGTCATGGCAATAAAATGGAGCGCGAACTCTGCGAGTCCGCGCGTGGGTCGTTTGGCCAGGCGTGCGATGCGCGAACTCGCAGAGTCCGCCCTACGGCCCTACCCCCCCGCCGCAAACCCTGGGTACAGGGTCATGCCGCCGTCCATGAAGATGGTTTGGCCCGTGATGTAGTCGGCCTCGTCCGAGGCAAGCCAAGCGGCCAGTTGGCCAATGTCGTCGGGCTCGCCCACGCGGTCGTACGGGATGAGCTTGAGCAAGCTGGCTTCGGCCTCGGGCGTGCCCCAAGCATCGTGGTTAATATGGGTTTTAATAGCCCCCGGCCCAATGCTGTTGACCCGGATTTTGTGCGGCGCCAGCTCTTGAGCGGTGCTTTTCATGAGCTGCATAATGCCGCCCTTGCTGGTGGCGTAGTTGACGTGCCCGGCCCACGGAATGACTTCGTGCACGCTGCTCATGCAGATAATTTTGCCCAGCGCCTTGCTGACTTCGGGCTGCGGGCCACGCCGGAGAAACTCGCGGGCGGCTTCGCGCACGCATAAAAACTGCCCGGTCAAGTTCACGTCAATCACTTTTTGCCACTGCTCCAGGGTCATGTCCACGAAGGGCGAATCGACCTGGATACCCGCGTTCGACACCACAATGTGCAGGGTGCCGAAATGCTGCACGGCCTGCTGAAACATGGCCTGCACTTGGTCTTCTTTGCTCACATCGGCCTGCACAATGTAGCCCGTGCCGCCGGCATCGGTAATCGTTTTGAGGGTGGCATTGGCGCCATCCGTATCGTGGCCGTAGTTAACGACCACCGAGGCGCCGTTGGCAGCCAAGGCAATGGCAATAGCGGCGCCGATACCGGAGCTGGCGCCCGTCACAAGGGCGTACTGCCCAGCTAAGCGGGGCGAAGATGTTGCGGGCATAAGGCAAAAGCAAGTGAAGCAGCCGCGCAGCGGCCGGGCTAAATAGCCGCGTTTAAGACGCGGGTTGGGCCCCTAAGGTTGTGCTCCTGCCGCCCAATTTGCAATCCTCACCTGTGCTTCATGCCCCAGCTAGTAGCCGGGGGGTAGGCAAGCGGCCGCCTAGCTCCAGCGGCTCAGAAACTGGCCAAATGGCTCCTTGTATTGTTCGCCCACTGGAATGGTTTCGGTGCCAATTTGCACCGTGAGGCGGCGCACGGACTCTATTTTATCGAGGGCCACAATAAACGAGCGGTGAATGCGCATAAAGCGCCGGGCGGGCAGCTTTTCTTCCATCGCCCGCAGGCTCATCAGCGAAAGCAGGGCCCGGGGCGTGCTCTTGAGGTGCACTTTCACGTAGTCTTTCAGGCCTTCCACGTACAGAATATCGTTGAGCGCGACCCGCACAAGCTGATATTCTACTTTGAGGAAAATGTGCTCTTCCTCGGCTGCCGGGGGGGGGGTAGGCTCGCCGGCACCCTGGGCCAACTCGGCGTAGGCGCGGGCTTTGTTGGCGGCGCGCAGAAACTCCTCGTAGTTGAAGGGCTTCACCAAATAGTCGAGCGCATCGACCTTGTAGCTTTCCAGCGCATACTGCGGAAAGGCGGTGGTGAATACGATGCGCGGTGCCTGTGCCTGCTGCCCCAGCACGCGGGCCAGCTCTAGGCCCGTCAGCTCCTGCATTTGAATGTCAAGGAAGGCCACGTCTACTTTCTCTGGGATATCGTGCAGGCCCTTAAGGGCTTCGACGCCGCTGCCGTAGCGGCCAACAAGCTGCAAGAAAGGCGTTTGCTCGATGAAGGTGCAAAGAAGGGCTAAAGCCAGGGGCTCGTCGTCGACGGCAATGCAGGTAATAGGCGTCATTATTTTACTGGTTATTTATTTGCTGATGAAGGGTTAATGAATGGTCCCATTTGGGTAGTTAACGGAAAAATGAATACCCTGGCTTGTTGAAGCTGCGCAGTAACAAGGCCTACCTTCTGTTAACCGTTAACCATTTAGCCATTCACCTCTAATCTCAACTTCACTTCAAACTCGTCGGCGGGGGTGTGCTCCGTCACGGCCAGCGAGTAGTGGCCGGGGTAAAGCAAGTCGAGGCGGCGGCGGGTATTTACTAGGCCGATGCCATTGGAGCCGGCTAGGTCGGTGCCGGCCGCGGCAAACCGGGTATTGCGCACTTCTACCACTACCTCACCGGGCGTAGGCTGTTGCAGGCCAATATAAATGTGGCTAGCCTGGGTGGCGGCCACACCATGCTTAAACGCGTTTTCGACAAACGGCAGCAGCATCATGGGAGCAATGAGGACTTCGTGCACCGGGTCGGGGTGGTCGAACGTCACCTGTACGCGGTCGGTGAGGCGCAGCTGCATCAGGGTAATATAGTCCTGAATAAATGCCACCTCCTTGCTGAGGGGGGTAGGGCCCGCAGCGGTGTCGTAGAGCACGTAGCGCATCATGCGCGAGAGGCGGTGCAAGGCGGCCCGCGCCCGGTCGCCGTCGATGAGCGTAAGCGAATAAATATTGTTGAGGGTGTTAAAAAAGAAGTGCGGATTAATCTGCGCTTTCAGTAGCGAAAGCTCAGCTTCGACGCGCTGCTGGTCGAGGCGCTCGCGCAATTGAGCTTCGCGCTGCCAGTTTTGCACCACCGTAATGGCCGTGCCAATGCCCAACACCAGCAGCGTGATAAGCAAGCTTACCAAGTCGAAGCGCGTGCCCCGGGGCGGGGGTGGCCCCGGCTGGCCGCCGGGCCCCGCACGGCGAGCCAAAGAGCCATCGGCCAAGCGGACTCCTGCCGCCTGAAATGCCTCGTGCATCAGCGTGGGCAAGTGCATAGCCGACTCGAGGGCCCGGCTCAGCAGCAGGATGGTAGCTGCCGTAGCTACCAGCACTGCTACAAACCAGCCCGTGTGCCCGCGCAGAAGCAGGCGCGGCACACTTACGCGCACCGTGAGGTAGAAAGCGGCCACCCACAGCACCCACAGCACGCCCTGCTTTATCCAAAATTGCACGGGCAGCACCACGTGGCCCGCCATGGGCTGAAACAATAACAACGTGAGCGCCAATAGCCCCCAGGCCAGCACGTGAATGAGGGGCGTGAGGTAGCGCCGAAAGGAAAAAGCGGCCATGGTGAATATAGATACTACCCAAAAGTACCGGTGCCGGGCGCCTGCCGCCGCATACTCCCGACTACCAGGCCAATTGTACCGACTGCAACTCGCCTTTCTCCGGCCAAGGTGGTTATTATTTTCCGCTAACTTTAGCTCCTCATTGCTATCCTTTCCCACCCAATCTTACTTTACTTGTGTTAGCTGGTTTATTGCTCGCCTGGCGGCTGGGGCCGCTGGCTTTCTATGGCCGCGCGGTGCGGCCGTGGCTCGCCTTGCTGTGGCTGGGCTTGTTGCCCCACTGGGCCGCCGCTGCGGCCGAAGATACCTTAGTGGTTAGTCCTGCGCACCCAGCCCAGTTTCTAGACACCCGCTTCTACAGCGTGTTTGAAGACACTACCGGGCGCCTACCCCTGCACTTGGTCAGCAGCCCTGCTTGGGCGGGGCGCTTTGCCTCGCTGGCGGGCACGGCGCAGCCCGATAATATTCAGCATCTGGGCAGTACCTATTGGTTGCGGCTTACTGTGTGTGCTCCCCCGCCTACCCCCACCCAAGACTGGTACCTGGAGCTTTACGACGCCCACACCGGCGCCGCCACCTTCTACAGCCCCCACGGGCTAGGGCCTACCCCCCTCGCCTTCGACAGCGTCGTGACGGGAGCCAACTACCCCTTCGCTAGTCGCCCGCAACCTTATAAGAACTTCTTGTTTGGGCTGCCGCAGCGCGGGGGGCAACCGGCTACTTACTACCTGCGCTTGCGCTCCGACACCCGCACCAGCTTCCGGGCAATGCTGCACAGCGGGCCGGGCCTCATCCCCGAGCTCAGCCTGCAATACTGGCTGCTAGGTGGCTTCTACGGCGTTTTGTTCATCATGCTGCTGTACAACCTCTTCCTCTATTTCTTCCTGAAAGAAGTCTCGTACCTGCATTATGTGCTGTACGTACTGAGCGGGGCGCTGCTCTTTTTATCAGAGGATGGCTTGGGCTTTCAGTACTTGTGGCCGGGCAGCCCGCACCTTAACCACTTTATTGGGGCGGCCGCACCGGTGCTGCTGTTGCTCACTTTTGCGCAGTATGCCCGCACCTTTTTAGATACGCCGGCCCGGCTGCCGGCCCTCGACCGGACCATTCGGTGGGTAGTGGCCTTAAGCATGGGCCTGTTGGTGCTCGATATGGCGGTGGTGCACTCGGGTATCAGCTTCTGGCTTTACCTGCTGCCGTACGGCCTGCTTTACTACGCTGCGTGGCGGGCCTACCAAAGTGGGCTGCGGCCCGCCCGCTACCTCTTGCTGGCCCAGGCCTTGGTAGCGGGCAGCTTGGCTTTTCTTATTAGTCGCAAGCTGGGGTTTGCCTTTTACAACAATGCTTACACTGTTTATAGCCTCAACGTAGCCTTTGTGATTGAGGTAGCGGTGCTCAGCTATGCCCTAGCCGACAAAATCAGGGGCATCATGGACACTACCCTGGATACGCAACGGCGCCTGTTGAAGCAGCTGCGCAAAAAGCACCATGCGCAGGACCAATTGGTAGACCAACTGCGCGAAAACCAAGCCCTCAAAGACCAGCTTAACACCGAGCTAGAAGCGCTCGTGGCACGCCGCACCGACGAATTGCGCCAGCAAAATGATACCATCGCCACCCAAAATCGCGAGTTGCTGGAGCGCAATAGCTTGCTGGCGTTGCAATCAGCCGCCATCGAGCAGCTCAACCGTGACCTCAGCCGCGACTTGCAAGCTGAAAAAACGGCCCGCATCCAAGCACGCGAGGTAGACTTTGGCGAGTTCAGCCAATTATTTCCCGACAAGGATGCCTGCCTTCGCTACCTCGCCGACTTGAAGTGGGCTACCGGCTACCGCTGCCGCAAGTGCAGCAACGAAAAAAGCTGCGCCGCCCGCGAGCCTTACGCCCGCCGCTGCACCCGTTGCCGCTACGTGGAGTCGGCTACTACTGGTACGCTACTTCAAAAGTGCAAGTTCGCCGCTGAGAAAGCCCTATATGCTGTCTTCTTATTACACGCCCATCGGGGGCACTACGCCCCCGCCGAATTAGCCCGTGTGCTTGAGTTGCGTCCTGCCACAAGTTGGGCTTTCGCCCAAAAAGTACTTGCTGCTTTACAGCGCCGCCGCCAAGCTGATAACTACGAAGAAGGCGAGCCCTGGACGCACCTGCTACTGGAGGTAGAAATGGAATTGGAGACGCAGGAAATGGGTGACAACTAGTAATCGTTGAGAACAGCAGCTTTCCACCAGTTAAAGGGCATTTCCGACTAAAAAATGTGTTGGTCGGTGTCGCAATCGTTTGCGGACGATTTTTTTTGGCAAAAAGCGATTACTTACTCATTGTTTTTTAGCCTCTCCAAAGGTGTTCTTAAAACGCAACAAACCGCTTTTAGAGCCCCGTAAAGCCCTAAAAGCCGTGTGCTTTAAGCGTAAAATGGTTCGTATCTAAACGAAAAAAAGGGCTTTTAAACCTATTCTGTGAAGGTTTAAGAAGTTTTTTCCTCGGCTATCCTTGCTATTTTTGACCTCTGAGAAAATTGTCACCTAGCAGGTAGTAGTCTTTTTAAGCTTCTCCATCCGGGTGATACCGTCTCAGTCAATAGTAACCACCTAATCACTTAGCCCCTTTCTCTGCTTATCCCACCCAATGCCCACCGCCATGACAGACTAATCCTGCTACTGTTCTTCGTCTTCATTTACTAGTCCCACCCAAAATTTCATTCACCTTCATGAAGCGCAAGCTCTATTTGACTCCACCGTTTCGCCATGCAGCGCTGCTGCTAGCGTGTGGGCTACCAATTACCACGCGGGCGGCTCTCCCAGAATTATACAATTCCACACTTAACGTAACGGCTGATGTGCCTGTGACCGGCCGTGTGGTTGGTGCCGACGGCAACGCCCTACCTGGGGTAACAGTGCTCGTGCGCGGCACTACTACTGGTGCCTCCACCGATGCCGATGGCCGCTTCTCGCTGCGAGCGCCTGAAGGCAGCACACTGCTGTTCAGCTTCGTGGGCTACGTATCGCAATCGGTAGCGCTAACGAGTGCCAACGCCGGTTCTTTTAACGTATCACTACGCGAAGACACCCAGCAACTTAACGAAGTAGTAGTAGTGGGCTACGGCACCCAGGAACGAGGTAGCGTAACCGGCGCCATCTCGTCGGTAAACGGGCCAGAGCTCACGCGCCAGCCCGTGGCCGACGTTACGCAGGCGCTCCAAGGCAAGGCTTCGGGCGTAACCATTACCTCAAACGGCGGCGCTCCTGGTGGTGCAGCCGGTACCTCGGTGCGGATTCGCGGGATAACGTCTGCTGGCAACAACTCGCCCTTGTATGTTGTGGACGGCTTTCCATTGCCAACTCCGGGCGATGGCAGCGAAAATCAGCTTAACGCCATCAGCCCTAACGATATCGAAACCATTGATATCCTGAAGGATGCTTCGGCTACGGCTATTTATGGGGTGCGCGCAGCCAACGGGGTAGTCATCATCACGACCAAGCGCGGCAAAGCCGGCAGAGCCACAGTGAATGTGGATGCTTATGCAGGCGTGCAAAACGTGACCCGCAAGCTCGATTTGCTTAACGCGCAGCAATATGCGGTTATCAATAATGAAAACCGGATTGCTGCGGGCCTACCCATTGTAGTAGATAAGCTGCGCGACCCAGCAGCGCTAGGAACGGGCACCAACTGGCAGGATTTGGTTTTCCGGCGGGCCAAAATTCAGAACTACTCGCTGTCGACGACGGGGGGTAGCGAGAAGGCTAGCTATGCGCTGTCGGCCACGTATTTCCAGCAGGACGGCACCATTGTAGGCTCTCAATTTGAACGCTTTACACTGCGCGCCAACGGCGATGTACGGGTAAATAAGATTCTGAAAATCGGCAATAGCATCTCGCTAACTCACCTGGAGGACCGCCAAATCACGTCGAACAGCGGCGAGTATGGCACGGTGCAGCAGGCACTGCGTATTCCGGCTACGGTGCAGGCCTATCGGCCCGATGGCTTCTGGTATGAGCCTACTGGCTCAACCGATAACTTCATCGAGGAAAACCCCTTAGCCGCGGCGCTGCTGAACAACCAGAAGTTTTCGCGTAACCGCGCCATCACGACGTTCTACGCCGAATTGGAGCCGCTGAAAGGGCTGCGCTTCCGTACCAACGTGGGTGCTGACCTGATTTTCGACAACTTCAACTCTTTCCGGCCCACGGCGCCGATTTTGGCTGGCTATACTTCGCGCTACAACATTGCCGGCGCATCGGCCACGTCTAGCTACGCGCCAAGCTACCTCATCGAGAACACGGCCACTTACGACCGCCTATTTGGTGGCAAGCACCAGGTAACTTTCCTGCTGGGCCAGTCGGCGCAGGAATTTAACTATAGCAACGTAGAGGCTTACCGCACGCTGTACTTGCGCAACGACCTGCAAACCATCAACTCAGGTCCGATTAATACGCAGCTAGCCAACGCAGGCACTATCAACCCAGCGCAGCATTTGGCCAGCTACTTCGGCCGTCTCAACTACGAGTTTGCCGGCAAGTACCTGCTGTCGGCCGTAGCCCGCTACGATGGCTCGTCGGTATTTCCTCCCGGCAACAAGTTCGGCTTCTTCCCCGGCGTATCGGCCGGCTGGCGCATCTCGGAGGAAGAATTCCTCAAAGGCAACAGCACGATTAGCAACCTAAAGCTGCGTGCGGGCTACGGCAAAGTAGGTAATCCCCTGAACGCGGGTCGGTTTGCTTACCTCTACTCCATCAACTTCGGTATCACGTATCCGTTTGGCCCCGACGGCACGCTCAACACAGGTGGTGCCCCTACCCGCCTCGCCAACCCCAACCTGCGCTGGGAAAACAACAACCAGACGAACGTGGGCCTGGACATGGGCTTCTTGGACAACCGCATCGAGTTGTCTGTTGACCTCTACAACCGTAACTCGCCCAACCTGATTGCGCCGGTGCCGGTGGCTAACCTGTCAGGCACCTATGAGGCAGTAAACACCAACGCAGCCTCGGCCTATAACCGCGGCATCGACGTATCGCTGACTACCCACAACTTCACGGGCTCGGGCGAAACGCTGGGCTGGACTACCACCCTCAACGTATCGGCCTACAAAACGCGCCTCGAATCGTTGGGTGCTGGCCTGCCCTACAACGGCTTAGGCTCGCTGAGCGGCACCATCGTACGCTACGACCAAGGCCAGGCCTTCGGCGCCTTCTACGGCTACGTGGCCGATGGCTTGTTCCAGACTGCTGACGACGTGAAGAACCACGCTACCCAGCAGGCAGGTACCGCCCCCGGCGACATCCGCTTTAAGGACTTGAACGGCGATGGTGTGGTGAACGCCGACGACCGCACGTTTATCGGTAACCCGAACCCGAATTTTAACTTCGGCATTACCAACACCTTGAACTACAAAGGATTTGACCTGAGCTTCTTCATTCAGGGCGTACAGGGCAACGACATCTACAACCTGAACCGCTACCTCACGGAGAGTGCTTTGTATGGCCAATCGAACGGCAGCACGCGGGTGCTCAACCGCTGGACCGGGCCCGGCACCAGCAACGACGTGCCCCGCGCCATCAACGGTGACCCCAATAACAACCTGCGGGTATCGACCTACTACATCGAGGATGGCTCGTACGTGCGCCTCAAAAACCTGACGTTGGGCTACACGCTGCCTAAGAGCATCCTGACTCGCCTCACGGCTACGCAGTTGCGCGTGTATTTCACGGCGCAAAACCTGGTTACGCTCACCAAATACAGCGGCTACGACCCCGAGGTAAGCGCCAGTGGCGTCGACCTAGGCATCTATCCGCAGGCGCGGGTATTTATGGGTGGCGTCAACATCGGGTTTTAATCTTCTTTCAATTCCCACTAGCAATGATTAATACGAAATACACCTGCGGCGCCTTCTTATTATCCTTGGGCTTGCTCACCGGCTGCGGCGAGAAGTTCTTGGATGAGAAGCCTGCCGACCAGATTACGGACGCTAACTTTTACCAAACCCAGACCGACGCCATCCAGGCCGTAACGGCTTCTTACAGCGAGCTCACTAAAGAAGGCCAGTACAACGCGGCCCTGTGGGCCATGGATATTATGGCCGACATCTCGACGGTGGGCGGCGGCGGCGGCGGCGACGGCATCGAGTACCAGCAGCTCGAAAACTTTAGCATTCCGACCACCAACTTTGTGGCCACGCGCCTCTGGCAGGGTAGCTACATCGGCTTGGGGCGCTGCAATATTGTGCTGCAGAAAGTGCCGCTCATCACTAACATCGACCCCGCTATCCAGAAGCGCTGCCTCGGCGAGGCGCAGTTTCTGCGGGCTAAGTTCTATTTCGACCTGGTGCGCGCCTTCGGCGATGTGCCCTTGCTCCTTACCCCCCCCGCCAGCGTGAGCGACGCTAACATTGCCCGCTCGCCCGCAGCCGACGTGTATAAGCAGATTGAGCAGGATTTGCTTGCGGCCATTACCAACCTCCCTACCTCCTATAGTGGCGCCGACCTAGGCCGCGCCACCAAGTGGGCTGCCACGGGCCTGCTGGCCAAGGTGTACCTCACCGAAGGCAATAAGACCGGCGCAGCCGAGCAGGCCCGCGCGGTTATCAACGGCTCGGGCAAGAGCATGTGGGCCAATTACGGCGATAACTTCAAGGTGGAGAACGAGAACGGCAAGGAGTCGCTGTTCGAAATTCAGTACATCAACGGCCGCAACCAGTACGACCGCAACAGCGTGGGCTTCGCGGGCAACGAGTTCTTTGGCCCACGCGGCCAGGGCATTACTCCGCAAAACGGCTACGGCTTCAACGTGCCTGAGCCTGACTTTGTAAATGGCTACGAAGCCGGTGACACCCGCAAGGCCGTCACCATTTGGGCCCCTGGCGATACCTACCCAGCTGACCCCACCAACCCCGGCGTGCGTACGCAGCCTAAGTCGCTGCCCGGCTCGCCGTTTGGCTACGACTGCAAAAAGTGGTTTGTGGGCAAGGTGAACACCAACGTGTGGGATTCACCCCTCAACATTCCAGTGCTGCGCTTAGCAGAGATGTACCTCATTCTGGCCGAAGCCGTAGGGCCGACTACCGAGGGGCTAGAAGCTATTAACAAGGTGCGCCGCCGCTCGTTTGGACTCGACTACAACACGCCTTCGGCGGCTCACGACCTGACTGCTTCGAGTGGCAACTTCACCGATGCCGTTATCCGCGAGCGCAAGTACGAGCTGGCATTTGAGTTTGACCGGTGGTTTGATTTGAAGCGCCTCAACGGCACGGCCAACGGCCTGCTGCCCGTGATGACGGCCCAGACCAACTACCTGCGCACACTTGGCATTCAGCGCGGCACGCCTACGGCTAACAACCTGGTGCTGCCCATTCCGCAGTCGGAGCGCGACGCTAACCCCAATCTGTCTCAGAACCCAGGCTACTAAGCCCCTTTTCACGGAAAATTTTAGCCTATCTCCTTCATGAAAAATACTTGGAACAAAGCAGCCTGGGCGCTAGTAGCCAGCCCACTGCTTTTGGCTTCTTGCAACAAAAACGACAAGGGCAGCCTGGAAGGCGCCGCGCCCACGGCTAGCTTCACCAGCGTGGTCAATGCGTCGCAGTACCCCGTTACGGTCACTTTTACTGATAACAGCCAGAACGGCTTTGTTAACCAGTGGGACTTTGGCGATGGCACGCTCGGCACCGGCACCACCGTTACGCACACCTACACGCAGGCTGGCACTTACAAAGTGCGCCTGGTAGAGTCGGGCCGGGGTGGCACCGGCTCGACGCCCCAAACCGACGTGGTTATTCCATCGTCGTGCGGCAGCGCGGGTTTTTCGGTGCTGACCAACTGCCAGAGCAACGCGGCTTCGGCGCGGGTATTCACGTACTCCAACGCGGCCGGCGCTATCAAGCGCCTCGATGCCAACAATAACGTTATCTCTTCTTCGGCGGCCAACTCGCTCTCCTCCTGCCAGGCCGACGACCAGTTCACGTTTAGCGGCACTTCGGCTAGCTATACCTACGAGAGCAACGGGGGCACCTACGCCAACGGTGCCTGCGGCGATTCGCAGTCGGGCGGCACGACTTTCGTGTACAAGCCAGGTACGGGCACGTCGTTGGGCCAGATTATTTTGGGTAAGGCAGGTGCCTTCATCGGCGAGCCAGTTGCCGTTACGAACCTGACCTACGACATCATCGAAGCCAGCAGCACTGTGCTGCGCCTGCGTGGCACGCTTGCCGACGGCACCAAAACGGAGGTGACGTTGGTACCCTACGACGCCGTAACCCGCGTGAAGCAGCTGCTGACCAACGGCACCCAGAAAACTTGGCTGCTGGATAACTCGCAGGGCGCCGCCATTGTGGTGGGCACCGAAAGCGCCCCTACCCAGTATTACGCCGGTGGCGCAGTGGGCAGCCTGCCCGGTTGCCAGGCCGATGACGAATTCACGTTCTCGGCGGCCAATGTGTACACCTACGATGCCAAGGGCGAAACGCTGGTAGCGCCCGCTGGCACTTGCCAAGCCCCGCGCTCGGGCTCTTCGCCCTTCACGTTTGGGCCGGCCGATGGCGCCGGGCAAGCGCAGTTTGTGCTAACCAAAGCGGGCTCGTTCATCGGCATTACCGATGCTCCCGACCTCACGTACCGCATCCTATCCATCACCGATAAGAACATGCTACTGCGCGCCGGCACCGGCAAAAACGGCGGCACCATCTTCACCATGAAGCTAGTGGCTAAGTAAGCGCGCCGCCCAGCTATTTTTCAACTTTGAAGTGCCCGGTGAACTAGTTTATCGGGCACCTCCTTTTCCCTGCCATGCTACCTCTCTCCTTTTCCCTACCCCCCCGCGCTCGCTTGGGCACTAGCTTCTTGCTGGCCCTGGCCCTGAGTTCCTGCACCGAAAACAAGACGCCCGATATTCCGGCGCCTACCCCCAACCCCGTTAGCACGGCCCCCAATGCTGAGGTGCGCGACTTTGCCCAGTATACCGAGCTGATGTGGAGCGACGAGTTTAATGGTGCCGGCCCGGCCGATGCTACCAAGTGGGCCTATGACACGGGCAATAACAATGGCTGGGGCAACCAAGAGCTGGAAACCTACACCACTTCGACTGACAACGTTTCCCAAAATGGCGGCAACCTCGTCATTCAGGCCATGCGGCAGGCGGGCAGCACCGGCTATACCTCGGGCCGCATCCTCACCAAGGGCAAGCAAAGCTTCCAGTACGGGCGCATTGATGTGCGGGCTAAGCTGCCGCAGGGCCAGGGCATTTGGCCCGCCATCTGGATGCTGGGCAGCGACATCGACCAGAATAACTGGCCCAAGTGCGGCGAAATCGACATCATGGAGCTGCGCGGCCAGGAGCCTACCAAGATTCTCTCAACCATGCACTACGGCACTACCACCGCCGACCACCAGTACAAGGGCATCGACAACGTGAAGCTGCCCGGCAACGCCAGCTACGCCGCCGATTTCCACGTGTACAGCATCGTGCGCGCCAAAGACCAGATGCAGTTCTTCGTAGATGGGGCCAAGTACTACACCTTCACGAGCAGCGATGCCTCGCCCTACCCCTTCAACAACCCGTTCTTCATGGTGCTGAACGTGGCCGTGGGCGGCAACTTCCTGGGCAACCCCGACGCCTCCACTGTGTTTCCGCAGCAAATGCAGGTCGATTACGTTCGGTATTATCAGTACAAGTAAGAAAGCAAAACCGCCTACCCCCTGCCTGCAACGGCGCCACTTCGGTGGCGCCGTTTTTGTTGGCGGCCACTGCGAATTGGTGGGGTTGGTGGGCTACATTTTTGGGGTTGACAGAGAGCTTGTCCGTATTTACGAAAGCGGCCAGATTGATTTTTGGCATCTTGGCCGCGCGTTTTGGCGTAGGCTTTGCACAAAGAGCAAAACCCACCTGTTCAGGTATAAGGCCGTGAATTTCACCGGTCAACAAGCTCATTCAGTGTTCATGTCGGGCAGTTCTATTTAGTGTTTTCTGTTTGTCCATGACTCCGACCACCGACCTATCCGCAGCTACCTTAGCGGGTGCCGACCAACCCGCGAAAGAAGCTAACCTGGCGCTCGTTTTTCGCCAAAAAGAAGCGTTGCTGGCTGACTACCTGGCGGCTTTTGCGGTGGTTTACTACCGGCAGCCGGCCGAGCGGGCGCCCGCGCAAGTGCAGGCCACGCTGCACATCGAAACGGCCGACACGGTGTTTCCGCCAGCTACCGTCACGCTCCAGCTCGCCGACACCTTCACGCTGGGCGAGGTGGCCGCCGAAGCGGCCAGCCGCCTGCCCATGGTGCTGGCTGGCGTGGCCGAAGAGCTGGGCGCGGCCATCACGCGCTGCCGGCTGTCGTTTCCGGCACCCGAGGCCCAAACCCCCGAGCAAACGTGGTGCGTCACGGTGGCCTTCGGCACCGGGCTCGATGAGGCGCCTACCCTCGGCTTTAGCTGTCCCGGTTCGCCCACCGCGCCGCGCGAGACCGTGTATTTGCCCGCGCACGTGCAGGCAGTTTTTGCCCAACTTAGCAGCAACCCAGCCGAGCCGGTGGGCTACGTGTTCTTTCTAGCCGAGGAGGAAGTAACGCAGTTGCGCCAATTTCAGACGGTACCGCCGCAGGTGCCCGAAGGCGGCCCCCAGCAACTACACCAACTGTTCGAGCAAACTGCTCGCGCTTACCCCAACCAAGTGGCCTTGAGCTGGCTGGGCCAGCACTGCACCTACCACGAACTCAACGAGCAGGCTGACCAGCTGGCCGCGCGCTTGCAGCAACAGGGCGTGCGGGTCGGCGATTTTGTAGGCTTGTTCATGGCCAAATCGGTCGAACTGTACGTAGGCATGCTGGCCGTGCTCAAGGCTGGGGCGGCTTACGTGCCGCTCGACCTTTCATTTCCGGCCGACCGCGTCACCTACATCCTCGGCGACTGCGGCGCCCGCGCCCTGCTCACCCACCACGCGCTGCCCGCAGGCTTTGACACTTGGCCGGGCCTGGTTATCGACCTGAGTTTGCCGGCCCTGGCCCTACCCCCCCGCGTAGTGCCGGCGGCGGTGGGGCCCGATTCTATCGCCTACGTCATTTACACCTCGGGCACCACGGGCCTGCCTAAGGGCGTGCTCATTCCGCACCGCAGCATCTGCCACTTGGTGCGGGCCGAGCAGGTATTATTTCAGCCTACCCCCCAAGACCGGGTGGTGCAAGGCTTTTCGGTGGCCTTCGATGCCTCGCTCGAAGAGCTGTGGCTAGCTTGGGGCGCGGGCGGCACCCTGGTGCCGGTGCCCGAAGAAACCATGAAAGCGCCCGACGCGCTACCCAGCTTTCTAGTCGAAAACCAGGTCACGATTTTCTCTACGGTGCCCACGCTGCTCTCGCTGTTGCCAGCGGGCATTCCTACGCTGCGGCTGCTCATTTTGGGCGGCGAAGTATGTCCGCCCGAACTGCTAACTAAGTGGGCCAGCCGCCAATGCCGCGTGGTAAATACCTACGGCCCCACCGAAGCCACCGTCGTGGCTACGGCCGCCGACTTTGTACCCGGCCAGCGCCTCACCATCGGGCGGCCGCTGGCGGGCTACGAGGTGCTGCTGCTCGACCAATTGGGCCAGCTCGTACCGCTGGGCGCGGCTGGCGAGCTGTGCATTGGCGGCGCGGCGCTGGCCGCCGGCTACCTCAATCGCCCCGAGCTGAGCGCGGCCAAATTCAATACCGTCAGCGAGTTGCAGAATGGCTTTGCGGGTCGCCTCTACCGCACCGGCGATTTGGCGCGCTTTGAGATCGATGGCAATATTGACTTTTTGGGCCGGATTGATACGCAGGTGAAAATCCGGGGTTTCCGGGTCGAACTGGCCGAAATTGAGAGCTTGCTCTTGCAGTGGCCCGGCATTCGCAATGCGGCCGTAGCCCTCAAGGAAGGTGCCGATGGCGTCAAAAAACTCATTGCCTACCTCATCCTCGACCCCAACCAACTGCTCGACGAAAAAGCCGTGCGCGCTTACCTGCGCGAGCGCCTGGCGCCCTACATGCTGCCCGCCGCGCTCGTGCCCCTCACGGCGTTTCCGCTGCTCACCAGCGGCAAGGTCGACCGCAAGGCCCTGCCCTACCCCGTCGGCGGCGCCCAAGCGCCCACCCGCGAGCTGGCTCTACCCCGCACGCCGCTCGAAAGCGCCATTTACGTCGCCTGGCAGAAACGTTTCGACACCGCCGACCTATCCATCACCGACGACTTTTTCGAAATTGGGGGCAACTCACTGCTTGCCTCGCTCATCATTTCCGAGATGCGCCAGCTGCCTGATTTTCAAGGCCTATCGGTGAAGGAAATGTACACCCGCCGCACCATCGAGGCGCTAGCAGCGGCCGTGGCGGCACAAGCAGCTGGCAGCTCTACCCCGCCCACCGACGCGCCAGCGGCCCCTCCTTTACTGCGAGCCTCCTACGCCACGCGGGTGGCCACGGCGGCCTTGCAGTTGGTGAGTATTGCGGTGTTTTATGCCGTGCCGGTGCTGCTGCTCAATCTGTCGTTGCTCTATCGCCAGGCCATTGCGGGGTGGTCGTACCCGGCTTTGCTGGCGGCGGGCGCAGCGTCGGTGCTCCTGTACGTGCCGCTGGCCTGCCTGGTGGTGGTGCTAATGAAGTGGCTGGTTATCGGGCGCTTCCAGGCCGGCGAGTACCCGCTGTGGGGCTTCTATTACTTCCGGTTTTGGGTTGTAAAAAAGCTGGTGGAAGCCGCGCCCACTCAGCTATTGTCGGCCACGCCATTTTTGGCAGTTTTCTACCGCCTGCTGGGCGCTAAAATTGGCAAAAACGTGTACCTCGGCAGCACGCGCCTGCTATGTTTTGACCTGCTAACCATCGGCGACGGCGCCAGCGTGGCCCGCGAGGCGGCGCTGCTGGGCTACCGCGTCGAGCACGACCGCCTCATCATCGGCCCCATCACGGTGGGTCAAAATGGCTACGTAGGCCTGCGCGCCATCATGGAAGGCGATACCAGCTTGGGCGAAGCGGCTGAGCTAGACGACCTCTCGGTGCTGCCCGCCGGCCAGCAGGTGCCGGCCCGCGAAGGCTGGCTGGGCTCGCCGGCGCAGCGCACCCGCGCGGTGGCCCCTACCCCCCCGCGGGCAACGAGGCCAGCCGGGGCGGGCTACCTCGTAGCGCAGGCGCTGGCCCTTGCGCTCATGCTATTGGTGCCGTCGGGGGCCTCATTGCCTATTCTGGCCATTATATATGAGATGGGCGAGCGCGTCGGCGCCGAAGCCTCGCTACTGGCTATGTTGCCCCTCGCGGCCCTCTACGTGCTACTGCTAATGGGCGCCCTGGCCCTCACCAAGCGCTTGGTGGCTGGCCGCCAGGCCGATGGCACCCTACCCCTGCACAGCCTGGCCTACGTGCGCCACTGGGTAGCCGATGCTGTGCTGGCGCAAAGCCTGGCGTTGCTTAAGTCACTCTACGCCACCATCTACACGCCGTACTGGCTGCGGCTACTAGGCGCCAAAATAGGCTACCGGGCCGAGGTTTCGACCCTCAACCACATCTCGGCCGACCACCTCACGGTGGGAGCTGGCGCGTTTCTGGCCGACTCGGTGAGCGTGGGTGCGCCCCGCGTGCAGCACGGCGTAGTTAGCATTACGCCCACGGTGGTGGGGCCGCGTACTTTCATTGGCAACGGAGCGGTGCTGGCGGGCGGCACTGTACTGGGGATGAACAACTTGATTGGCGCTTTGTCGTCGGCGCCGCTCGTTACGCCGCCTGATGGCACGTCGTGGGTGGGCTCGCCGGCCTTTCTACTGCCCAACCGGCCGGTGTCGACCTCCTTTGCTCCCGAATTGACTTTTGCCCCGCCTACCCACCTGGTTTGGGCGCGGGCCATCATCGAGATTTTCAAGATTATCCTGCCCTTTACCTTCACTTTTATCACGTTTGCGGTGCTCTACCACTACTGCTGGCGGCACTTGCAGTACTACCCCTTTTGGAGTAGTGTGGGGGTAGGCACCGGCGTGTTGGTGGGCCTGATTTTCGGTTTTTCGCTGCTTACGGCGCTGCTCAAGTGGGTGCTTATCGGCCGCTACAAGCCGTCCGAAAAGCCGTTGTGGTCGTCGTTTGTGTGGCGCAACGAATTAGTTAACTCTCTGTGCGAAAGCTACGTGTACACCTATTGGGAAGCACCGCTGCTGGGTACGCCGTTCGCTACTTGGTTTTTCCAGCTTATGGGCAGCCATTTTGGCCACTCGGTGTACATGGATACCACCGAAATCACAGAATTTGACCTGGCCTGGGTGGCCGACCACGCCGTGCTCAACAACGGCGCCACCATCCAAACGCACCTCTTCGAAGACCGCGTCATGAAGATGTCGACCCTGCGCATTGGCCGCTATGCCACGGTGGGCACTTCTTCGGTGGTGTTATACGATTCCGTAATTGGGCCTGGTGCCACCCTCAAGAGCCTTTCGCTACTCATGAAAGGCGAGCAGCTACCCGCTAATACGCGCTGGCAAGGTATTCCAAGCGCCTTTATTTCGGCTGGCTAGGGCTAGATAACCTATTTATATAAACACAAAAAATGGCCACCTCAAGCTACCTCCGCTCTCATGAGGGGGGTAGGCTGGGGTGGCCTTTTGGTTCGCAGCCGGTGGCTGGCTACCGCCTGTGCTTACTTGGTAGTTCTCTGTTTGGTGGCTGCCGTAATTGGCGGCACCGCTTTGCGGGCCGCGGCACTAGTAGTGGGCCGGGCGCGGCGCGGCGGGGTAGCCGGCGCACCCAGGTACTCACCTCGGCCAATGCCTAAAATTTGGGAGATAAGTTGCAGGCGGTCAGCCGACATAGTTGGGTAAGTTTTCATGGTGTGAAAGAAGGATAAGCAGGAAGTACAGCAAATATTGGTACCACCCATTGTCGGCACAATACCGACTTTTAGGTATTTTTCTCCGCTAGCCTATATACTCCTTTTCGCTCTGTATGGTTTACGCCCAATTATATATAAGCTAAATGCTACTCGCTATGCCCTATAAAAGAGGTTAAGCGCCAAAGTCTTCGTAACTTTATTGCCCATCCCACCCGCCTTATCGCCGTGTCCGACTACCTGCTCTTCGTCGATACCGAGACGTCGGGTCTGCCCACCGATTGGCGGCGGGCTTACGGCGAGCCAGGTGCTTGGCCCCACGTTGTGCAGGTTTCGTGGCTGGTTTATACCCACGCGGGCGAGTTGGTGAAGACCGAAAACCACTACGTGCGGCCCAGCGACTACGACATCAGCCCCGCGTCGGCGCAGGTGCACGGGCTCACGCTGGCCTACTTGCACGAGCACGGGGAGCCCCGCCGCCAGGTAATGCAGTGCCTGCACGACGACCTGCGGTACTACCAGCCCATGGTAGTAGGCCACTTCGTAGAGCTTGACTACCACATGATTGGCGTCAGCTTTCACCGCGCTGGCCTCTCCAACGCCTTGCTCGGGCTGCCCACGTTTTGCACCATGCGCCTCACTAAGCGCTTCTGGCAGCCGCTGCACCAGCAGTACCTGCGGCTGGCCGATTTGTACCAGCGGCAATTTGGCCGGCCCATGCTGCACCAGCACGATGCGCTAGTCGATGCGGAGGCCACCGCCCAGTGCTTTTTCGATTTGCGCCGCAAGGGCGACATCGATGAGCAGGCCCTGGCCGACGGCCCCCAGCTACTGCCCCCAGCTGGCATTCCGCCCCCGCCTTCGCTGCGCGAGTCGTTTCGGAAGTTCTGGCGCGGGCCCGCGGCGTAGCTGCCGGCCCTGCTACCCTACCCCCCGAGTTGCTACCAAGCGGCGCCGGCCTACTAACTTGTGCCCATGACTGACCGCCTGGCTTTCCTCCAAACCGTTGCGCCCTTCGACCAGCTACCGCCCGAGGTGCTCGAAGAAGTGGCGGGCCTGCTGCAAGAGGTGCACCACGCCCGCGAGGCCATCATCTACCGCCAGGGCGAAACCAAGCTGCGCGGCGTTGACCTGGTAGTAGAAGGCGCCTACGACACGTTTTTTTACGATGCCCAGGGCACGCGCCGCTTGCCCGAAGATTACGGCCCCGGCACTTGCTACGGCGGCGTGTCGGTGCTGCTCAACAAAAAGCGCTCGCTGCGTACCGTGCGGGCACACGCCGGCACGCGCGTTTACTTTCTGCACCGCAACGACTTTCGAAGCTTGTGCCTGGGCTATGAGTCTTTCTTCCAGTATTTTACCACGCGCTACGGCCGGTTGATGCTCGACGATGAGTACGCTCAATTTGTGCAGCCCGGTGCCCAAAGCCCACAAAATTTCATCGCCGCCGACCAGCTCTACTCGAAGCGCATGGCTACCGTAGAGCTGCGCGAGGTGCT
Source organism: Hymenobacter ginkgonis (assembly GCF_009755225.1). Taxonomy (GTDB): domain Bacteria; phylum Bacteroidota; class Bacteroidia; order Cytophagales; family Hymenobacteraceae; genus Hymenobacter; species Hymenobacter ginkgonis. The sequence goes on along the minus strand of NZ_WQKZ01000001.1, from coordinate 516,773 downwards.
CGCCTGCCCCGCCAGCACGCCTACCCACGAGGTGGCCCGGCGCATGGCCCGCGCCCGCAGCAGTTGCTACTTCGTGCTCGATGAGGAGGGGGGTAGCATTATCGGCTACGTCACGGATATCACGCTGCGCGACAAGGTGGTAGCCGGCCTCGGCGATGCCCGTCAGCCCATTGGCACGTTCCTCGACGCCCCTACCCTATCTATTAGCAGTGAGGCCTTTGTGTATGAGGCACTGCTGCTGATGTTCCGCACCAAAACCCGGTATTTGCTGGTAGAAAGCAAGGGTACTTACCTGGGGTTTATCAGCCGCAACAAGTTACTTACCGACCAAGCACAATCGCCCTTCCTGTTTATTCAGGGCGTGAAGCAGGCCGTGTCGCAACTAGAATTGCGGCGCAACTGGCAGAAAGTGCCCGACATTGTGCACCAATTGCTCGACCGCGGCGTGAAGCCCGAAATCGTTAACCAAGTCATCACGACGGTGGCCGATACCATTGCCCTCAAAGTAATTGAGGGGGTGATTCAGGAGTTGGGGCCGCCGCCGGCCAAGTTCGTATTCATGGTGCTGGGCTCGGAAGGCCGGCAGGAGCAAACCCTGCTTACCGACCAGGACAACGCTATCATTTACGAAGACAAAGCGAACGAGCAGCGCGAGCTGGTACGCGAGTACTTTTTGCATTTTTCCGAATTGGTGTCCGACCGGCTCAATGCCATTGGATTCAGTTTCTGCGACGGCGGCTTTATGGCCAAAAACCCCAAATGGACACACTCGCTCTCGCACTGGAAACGCAACTACCAGGAGTGGCTGCACGAGTCGAACCCCGAGGCGGTGATGCGTTTCGCGGCGTTTTTCGACTGCCGCTACCTCTATGGCGAAGAAGCCATTATGGACGAGCTACGCGTGTTTCTGGATGCTGAATTGCAGCAGCCGCTCGACCGCTTTTTGCACTACATGGCCCGCAATGCTTTGCAGTACGAGCCGCCGCTGACGTTTTTTAATAACATTCGCACCTTTGCGGTGGGCGACCAGCAAGTGATTAACCTGAAGAAAGTGATGTCGCCCATCGTGGACTTGGTGCGCGTGTTCTCGCTCAAGAACCGGGTTTTTGTCACCAATACCGGTGCCCGCCTAGCAGCCTTGCGCGAGCTGGGTATCTTCCGCGACAAGGACTACCACGAGTTGCTACAGTCGTATTACTACCTCATGGGCATGCGCCTCAAAAAGCAGGCTGCCCAAATGATGCACGACAAGTTACCCCCCGACAACTACCTCGACCCTAAGGCTTTGACTAAGGTTGAACTTGTGACGCTCAAAGAAATTTTCAAAGTTATTGCCGATTTCCAGCTAAAAATCAAGGTTAGCTTTTCGAAAGCGCTGCAATAAAGACGTTTTTATGTAGGGGCATTTTAAGCCCCCACTTACGCTTGCTCGTCAAGCCTAAGTGCCGGCTATGCTCGAGGCTGGCGCAAACTTGGCGGGCTGGGCCCTACCACCTTCATCTCGTGTCGCACTTATTAGTAGCTCGCCGGCCGAGCTGCTGCACTTTTCAGTGGTAGCACTGATGTAGCGGTGGGCAAGGGATAGGGTTCTTTGCGGGCAGTCGACCTCGCGCAGCGCAGCTCGCCTTTACTTTATGTGTACCACACATGGCTAAGCAATGGATTAACGCGGCGCTGGATGGCGGGCCGGGTTTTGCCGATAAGTCGTACTTTTTCCACGATAATCAGTACGTCCGTTACGATTGGCAACCGGGCCAGGACCGGGCCGAGTTTGGCACCGTGCTCACGGCGCCCGCCTGGAATATGCCGCCCCTTTTTGCCGACAACCCCGACGGCATGCTCGATGGCCAAGGCCCTTACCAAGGCAAGGTTTACTTTTTTAAAGGCAACCAGTACAGCCGCTACGACTGGGCCGGCAACTGCCAGGACGCAGGCTACCCGCAGGCCCTTTCTGCTTGGGGCTTACAGGGCGCGTTTGCCAGCATCGATGCCTGCATGAACGGCCAATTGGGGTACGCTCCGTATGCTTATTTCTTGAAAGGCAGCCAGTACATGCGCTATGAGTGGGCCACCGACCGCCTGTCGGAAGGCTACCCCCGGCCGCTGACTGCCTGGGGTTTAAAAGGAGCTTTTGCCAGCGGTATTGATGCCTGCGTGGCAGGCAAAGGTGATTATGCTGGTAAATCGTACTTATTTAAGGGGGACCAGTACGTGCGCTTCGACTGGAAAACGGGCCAGGTTGACGCCGACCCCCAGCCTATTTTGGGCAACTGGCCGGGCCTGCTCGAGCTAGTAGCAGCGGGTAGGGCAAAGACTACGGCCGCGCAGTGGCTAGCACAGGCGCAGCAGCAAGTGGTGGCGTACACGGCCGCACTCAATGGTGGGCCAGCTTTTGGCTTCAACCAAACGGTATTTGAGCAGGCCTTGGCCACGCACTTCCACCTGGCGCCTACCCTGCCCACGCCGCAGCGCCTCCAGTACCTGACGGCCATCAACCAGACCATGAGCGCGATATGGCCCAAGTGGGACGCTAGCCAGACGCTGTTTAAGGCCCGCACCGATGCCGAGGCCACGGCCGATGGCGGCACCAAAAATGGCAAGCCAGTTCGGGCTTATTTCACAGGCGTGTTTATTGGTTTCTCCGAGAATTTTGTGCGGGATACCGGCCCCTATTGTCAAGCCGCCGTCTTGGTTCACGAGACGGTGCACGCCGTTGACGCCGTGAGTGGGGAGCCTAATAACCACATTCCGGAGTGGTTTGAGCTACCCCGACCCAAAACCGGAGACGCGCCGCCAAAATATTATGCCGAGCAAACCCAGGACGAGGCCCTGCATAACCCGTCGAGCTACGCCGCCTTCGCGCAACACATTTTTTATGGTGAGGACCGCCGCTACGGGGCCGGCCGGCCCACTGACTAGCGTAGGCACAACCACTTCCTAAACAAGCAAGTAGCAAGCTGGCCGCCCCTTTTACTCCTTACCCCCCTGCCCATCGTGCAGCGACGACTCGCGCACGATAAGCTTGGGCTTGAGCACAATAGGGCGGGGCGGATTTTTGGACTTGCTGGTGGGCAGCATTTTTTGCAGCAACTGCACGGCAGTTTGGCCCATTTGCTCGCAGCGTTGGTCCACGGAGGTGAGACTTGGCTCGGTAAGGGCCGTGAATACTTCGTTGCTAAAGCCCGCCACGGCTAAGTCTTGCGGCACGCGCAGGCCCTGCTTTTTGGCAATTTGCAGGGCACCCACGGCCACTAGGTCGTTGGAAGAAAATAGGCCATCGGGGCGCTGGGCGGCGGGGCGGCGCAGCAGCTGGCGCATGGCGGTGGCGCCGCCGGCCTGCGTTTGCTCACAGAAGATGGTCAGGCGCGGGTCGGGCGCGAGGCCGTGGGCCGCCAGCGCATCGAGGTAGCCCTGGTGGCGATTTTTGAGAATGCTTAGGTTGAACGGGCCGGTGAGGTGCGCAATGCGGCGGCAGCCCTGGGCGAGCAAGTGCTCGATTACCTGGTAGGCCCCGAGGTAGTCGTTGAGCGTTACGGTGCTCACATTCTGGCCTTTGAAGCCCTCGACGGTGCGGTCGAAAAATACCAGTGGCACATTTTGCTGACGCACATCTTCGAAGTGGCTGAAATCTTGCGTGGTGTTGGCCAGCGATACCAGAATACCTGCCACTTGGGCACCCATCATCAGTTCGATAGCCTGTTTTTCCTGCTGTACGTCCTCGTTCGATTGGCAAATCATGACGTTGAAGCCCGCTGCGCTGGCCTCGGTGGCAATGCCGTGGATGACCTGCGGAAAAAAATACCCCGTGATGTGCGGCACCAGCACGCCCAGCGTATTGCTGCGCCCGCGGCGCAGGCCCGCCGCTAGCGGGTTGGGGTGGTAGTTGAGCTCCTTGGCCAGCTGGCGCACGCGCACCTTGGTGGCCTCGCTCACATCGTGGTGGTCGGCCAGCGCCCGCGAAATAGTGGAAGCTGACAGACCTAGAGCCTTGGCCAAGTCGGTGATGGAGGCGCGGCGATGGAGCATGAGCGGAAGAAATACGTGGGTCAAACGGAAAGCAACTACCTAACAGCCGGCGGGTGCGCGTTGCATTATTTAGCAAAGATTGGCGTTGGTGCCAGTATCCCTGCCCCCGCAAGGCCGCAAAATAGCACCCCCTACGCCAATAAGCCCGGCCCTACCCCCTGCCTAACGCGCGAGCTGGCCAGTCGAAACAATAGTACCTACGTATGTGGGGCAATAGCTGGGCTAATTAAATAGTAACTTGCCGTGTTTGCCCGGCAATCGTAGTTTGCTTTATGAAGTCGTTTTCCCTCTGGCGCGTGCTGGGTGTTGGCTTTTTTCTCTTGCTGCTGGCGCTTGGGCTGGCCGGCTGGCTGCTGAGCAGCCGCTACGGCCAGCGCTATGCCCGGCAGCTGGTGCGCGAGCAACTCACCCGCAACTCGGAGCTGGTGCTGGCGCCGTTCGACGTCGACTTCTCGCTGTGGCAAGACTTTCCGCACCTCACGGCTTCGCTTAATCACCTTACCCTCACCGACACTACCCACCGCCGCGCGGTGCCCGTGATGCGGGTGGGCCGCGCCGATATGCGCCTCGAACTGCGCGAGCTGCTGCACGGCCGGGTGCAGGTAACGCGCCTAACGCTGCACGACGTGGCCATTGGGCAGCGGGTAGATTCGCTGGGCCACAGCTGGGGCCTGCGCGGCAAGCAGCGGCCGGCACAAGCAAAAGCACCTAAAATCAATCTGGCGCTGGATTCTATCATTATTCACAATTTTGGGATATTTACGCGCAACGACTACATCCACAGCGCCTTAAAAGGGCGCGTTTTTCAGGCGCGGCTATCGGCGGTAATTAAAGGGGGCGTGTTGCAGGTGCAAGGCCGCTTGCAAGGCCGGCTCGACCAGTTGCGCAACCGCAGCGGCAACCTCCTCACCAACGAACCAGTGCAGATGTGGCTGCACTACCGCTATGATTTTGCGCAGCGCCAGGGCAAGTTCTCCAATACCAGCGCGACCCTCAACGGCGACACCATCCACATCAGCGGCACCCACACGGCCGACATGGCGAGCGGGGCCGGCCCACCCCGGGGCACAGTGCTCGACCTGCGCTTTGCCGGCTCCCAGCCGCTGCTGGAGGTGCTGCACGCGGTACTGCCGCCCAGCGTGCGGCCCCTGCTTACGGGGGCGGCCAGCACGAGCAAGGCCCAAATTACCTACTTGATGTCGGGCCTGAGCGGGCCGCTGGTACGGCCGCACATTGTATTGCACTTTGGCTTGCAAGGGGCCAATATTAAGTGGCCCGATTCGGCGCGGCGCATCGACCACTGGGATTTGCAGGGCACTTACGACAACGGCCCCGCCCACTTGCCCCAAACGATGTCGGTGCGCCTCAACCAGTGCCGCATCTACTCGCCGGTGGGCCAGCTCGATGTAGCTTTTCTACTGCGCGATTTCCGGCGGCCCTTCATCGATGGGCACCTGCGGGGGCGCACTCAATTGCCCCAACTAGTGGCGCTGCTGTCGCCGGGCCGCTGGCACGCCCACCAGGGCACCGCCGACCTCGACGTGCACCTGCACGGCCTGCTGCCGGCCATGGGCCCGCGCCGGCGCGGCGATTTCCGCAAGAATATGTCGGTGCGGGGGGTAGCTACGCTGCACGATGCGGCCTTCGAACTGGCCGGCCGCCACAGCGACCTGCGCCAGCTTAACGTGCGCATCGGCATGAACGACAGCCTGTGGCACCTTTCCAATGCCTCGGGGATGCTAGGCGGCATGAAGTTTCAGGCCACTGCTACTACCACGTATCTGCTGGATTACCTGACGGGCCAACACCCTACTACCACCATCCGGGGAGATTTTACGGTGGATGAGTTGGACCTGGGCAGCATGCGCCAGATGTTGCGGCCGGGGCAAGCGGTGCTGCTAGCCAACACCCGCCGCGTCCGCCGCCAGCCGCGCACCCTGGCGGCGCGCCAGCGCATTGCCACCACGCTGGGCAGCCACCTCATCCCGCCGGGGATGCTGCTCGATGTAGCGCTGCGATGTGGCCGCCTGGCCCTGGCCACCGACACCCTGCGCGACTTGGCGGTGCGGGTGCGCCACGATGGCGAGCGCATGCAGCTGACAGGCATTAAGGGCAAGCTCTGGGATGGGGTGGTCACGGGCGAGGCCCAGTGGCCCACCGACTCAGCCAACCGTGTGGCGCCGGTGTCCTACGCCGTTGATTTTCATTTTGACACCCTCAGCTACAAGCATCTGTTGAGCCGGCTTTCGCACCCGCCGCGGCGCTCGGCCAAGACGCCGCGCAGCCCCGCCATCCGCGAGCTGCTGCTGGCGGCCAATGGCAAGCTGAGCTACGAAATCAATACCATGCTGCTGCCCAATGGCGAAAGCTTGCGCGACATGCACATGCGTTTCGACAAGGAAGGCTCGACGCTACGCCTGCCCTACCTGCACTTCATTGCCCCGCAGGGGGGGGTAGGCACCGGCTCGGCCATCGCGGTGCTGTCGGGCCTGCACCTGGTGGCCGCCGATGCTACTCTCGACCTGCGCTATCCTACCCTCGACGTGCCCGAATTGCTGCGGATGCTGGCCAGCGTGGCGCCGCCGCCCGCCGACTCGGCGGCCGCGGCGGCCCGCCAAGTGGCGCGCACGGCTCGCCGCACGCGCCGCACGGCCCGGCTGGGACCGCAGAGTTCGCTCATTACCGATGGCCGTTTTTCGGCCCTGCTGCACGTAGAGGCCGACCAAGTGCACTACGGCGCGGTGCACGGCCGCGACTTTCGGCTGGTGTCGCGGTTGCAGGAGGGCGAGGCGCTGCTCGACGACTGCACCGTAAATACCTTCGACGGCCGCGTGACGCTGCGCGGCCGCCTTATTACCAACGCCGGGCGCCAGCACCACCCCTTGCAGGTGCAGGCGTTGCTGGAGGATATTAAGCTGCCCGAGCTGTTTGGCACTGCCACCGACATGCAGCTCAACGTGCTCAGTCGCGACAATATTCAGGGCACGCTGCGCTGCGCTGCCGCCCTGCGCACCGACCTCGACGCCAAGTTTTTACCTGACCTGGAACAAACCAACGGCTACGTGCGCGCCAACATTCGCGACCTGGAGCTGGTGAATGTCGAAGCCCTCGAAGACGCTTTTAAGCTACTGAAAAAGCGCACCGGCCACTTGTTTTTTGAGCCCGTGAGCAGCGAGTTTGTGTTGAGCCGGGGCCAGCTGCTTATTCCCAGCTTGCGGCTGAACAGTAACCTGACCGAGCTCGAAGTCAGCGGCCGCTACGACTTGGACGGCCGCGCCAACCTCTTCATCGGCATGAACCCGGTGCACGCCTTTTTGGGCAACAACGACAAGCGCATCACCCGCATTCAGGCCGGCGAAACCGTGAGCCGCCGCGACCCCAAGCTTACCTACGTCAACCTGAGCCGCGAACTGCCGCATACCAAGTACCACGTCAAGCTTTTTCAGAAGAAAGAGCAGCACGACGCCCAAGTGGCCCTGCGCCGGCAAACCCGCCAAATCATTCTTACGCAGCGCCTCGACACTACGCTGCGGCTGCTACCCCGCACGCCGCTCACGGCCCCCCCGCCCCGGCTCATCACGGCCCCATGAGTGAAAAACCAGCTACAAAAAAGCCCTACCCCCCGGCGCGGGGGGTAGGGCTTTTCGCTTAGGCAAGCTCCCTATTTCACTATTTCGTCGATGCGCGCCAGTTCCTCGCCGCTGAACTGGTAATTGGCCAAGCAGCCCACGGCGTCGGTAATCTGCTGCGGCTTGCTGGCCCCCACAATCACGGAGGTGATGCGCGGGTCGCGCAGCACCCAGGCCAGCGCCATTTGGGCCAGCGACTGCCCGCGGGCCTGGGCCAAGTCATTGAGCTGCCGCGCCTTTTCGAGGTTGGCCGGGGTGAGTTGGCCTTCCTCAATGGCGCCGTTGCCCAGGCGCCGCGCCGCCCGCGAGTCGGCGGGTATACCCTGCAAGTACTTATCCGTCAGCACGCCCTGCGCCAGCGACGAGAACGCGATGCCGCCTACCCCCTCCTCGGCCAGCACGTCGAGCAGGCCGTTTTCTACCTCGCGCACCAGCAACGAATACTTGGGCTGGTGGATGAGGCAGGGAGTACCCAACTCGCGCAATACGGCGCAGGCGCGGCGAGTTTCGGCGGGCGAGTAGCTCGAAATGCCCACGTACAGGGCCTTGCCCTGGCGCACCAGCGCGTCGAGCGCACCCATGCTTTCTTCGAGGGGGGTAGCGGGGTCGGGGCGGTGGTGGTAGTAGATATCGACGTAGTCGAGGCCCATGCGGCGCAGGCTTTGGTCGAGGCTGGCTACCAGGTATTTGCGCGAGCCGCCATCACCGTAGGGGCCGGGCCACATGCCGTAACCAGCTTTGGTAGAAATAACCAATTCGTCGCGGTACGCCCGAAAATCGTCCTTATACAACCGCCCAAACGTCTCCTCGGCGCCCCCGGCGGGCGGGCCGTAGTTGTTGGCCAGGTCGAAGTGCGTGATACCCGCGTCGAAGGCCGTGCGCAGGATGGCGCGGCAGTTGGCGAGCGTATCTACTTCCCCAAAATTTTGCCACAGCCCCACCGACACGGCGGGCAGCTGCAAGCCGCTGCGGCCGCAGCGGCGGTATTCCATCGAGTCGTAGCGGGCGGGGTTGGGGGAGTAAGGCATGATATGGGGAGGAGATAAACCAGTTTACGCGGTCAAAACTACTCGCAGCCCGCTAGGTTTGGGCCACTGCCGCGGTTAGCAGCTTCGCTACCCCCCGCCAACCGCTCGCAGCCTATGGGTTAGCCCGCCGGCGGGCGACGAATTATGCACTTCAGCGGCCGGATTTAATACCAACTTCGGCGCAGGTCAGCTGTTCCTTTATGGATGGGTTATGAGCAACCGACAAATATTTCAAGTACCTCATAGCCAGCATTTACAATACCCAACTATGGAATCCGCTACTAAAACGGAGACGCTCGACATCGAAGGCATGACCTGTGCTTCGTGCGCGGCATTCGTGGAGAAGTCGCTCAGCCGTACGCCGGGCGTGCAGCGGGCGCTCGTCAATTTTGCCACCGAGAAAGCCACCATCGAGTACCTGCCGGGCCAGGCTACCCCCGCCACGCTGAAGGAGGCCGTGGTCAGCGCGGGCTACGGCGTCACGGAGCGCGCGCCCGACACCAGCGCCGCCGAGCGCAGCGCCGAGCTAGACCGCCAAAAAGCGCTGGCCTACCAGCACCTCAAGCGCCGCTTTGCCGTGGCCGCGGGCCTGGCCCTCGTCATCATGCCGCTGAGTATGCTCATGCTCTGGCCCGCGCTAGCCGCGCACGTGCCTATGCAGGGGCTCAATTACTTCCTACTAGCCCTGGCCCTACCCGTGCTGGGCTACAGTGGGCGCGAGTTCTACGCATCGGCCTGGAGCGGCTTTCGGCACCGCACCGCCAACATGGATACCCTGATTGCAGTGGGCACCGGGGCGGCGTTTCTCTACAGCGTGGCCGCCACCGTAGCGCCGGGCTTTTTCACGCGCCAAGGCATCCAGCCGGCGGTGTACTACGACACCACGGCCACCATCATCGCGCTCATTTTGCTGGGCAAAGTGCTGGAGTTGCGGGCCAAAACCCAGACGTCGGCCGCCATTCGTTCGCTGCTGGGCCGGCAGGCCAAAACCGCCCGCGTGGTGCGCCCCAGTGGCACCGAAGTAGACGTGCCCCTGGCGCAGGTGCAGCTCGGCGATGTAGTGCTGGTGCGCCCCGGCGAAAAAGTGGCCACCGACGGCGTTATCACCGAAGGCCATTCCTCGCTCGACGAAGCCATGCTCACCGGCGAAAGCCTACCCGTGGAGAAGGGGGTAGGCGACTCCGTGTTTGGCGCTACGCTTAATAAAACCGGCTCTTTCCGCTTTAAAGTGACCAAAGTGGGCGCCGATACCCTGCTAGCGCACATCGTGAAGCTGGTGGAAGATGCCCAAGGCAGCCGCGCGCCCATTCAGCGGCTAGCCGACAAGGTGAGCGCCGTGTTTGTGCCCACGGTGGTGGTGATTGCCCTACTCACATTTGTGCTGTGGTTTGCTTTGGCGCCGGTGGGCACCCGCCTGCCGCTGGCGCTGGTCAACTTCGTGGCCGTGCTCATCATTGCTTGCCCGTGCGCGCTGGGCCTAGCCACGCCCACGGCCATCATGGTGAGTACCGGCAAAGGCGCCGAGCAGGGCGTGCTCATTCGCAACGCCGAAGCGCTGGAAAAGGCCTATAAAGTCGATACCGTGCTGCTAGACAAAACCGGCACCATCACCCACGGCGAACCCGCCGTGACGGATTTCTTCGCCCCCGGCCAAGACCTGGCCCACTTGTTAGCGCTGGTGGCCGCCGTCGAGCGCCAGAGCGAGCACCCGCTGGCCGCCGCCGTAGTGCGCTACGCCGATGCCCAGGGGGGTAGCAAGCTGGCTACCAGTAGCTTTCAAGCGATAGCGGGCAAAGGCGCCGCCGCCACGGTAGCCGGCCAGGCCGTGCTCATCGGCAACTACCGCCTGCTGGCCGATGCTGGCCTCACCTCTCCCCCCCCGCTGGCGGCCCAGGCCGAGCAGCTGCTGAGCCAAGCGAAAACCGTACTCTACGTGGCCGTAGCTGGCCAGGCCGTGGGCCTCCTCGGCGTGGCCGATACCGTGCGCGACACCTCGGCGGCAGCCATTAAGCGCTTGCAAGCCCAGGGCATTGAAGTGGTGATGATGACGGGCGACAACCCCCAGACAGCCGCCCAAGTGGCCGCGCAAGTCGGCATCACGCGCTACTTTGCCGAAGTCCTACCCCCGGATAAAGCGGCCACGGTGAAGGCCTTGCAGGCCGAAGGCCGCACCGTAGCCATGGTTGGCGATGGCCTTAATGACGCGCCCGCGCTGGCCCAGGCCGACATCGGCCTGGCCATCGGCGCGGGCACCGATGTGGCGATGGAAGCCGCTGGCATCACCCTCATGCGCTCCGACCTTCACGGCGTGGTCACGGCCATTGAGCTGTCGCGCCAGACTATTCGCACCATTAAGCAAAACTTGTTTTTCGCGTTCATTTACAACGCATTGGGCATTCCAATTGCGGCCGGGTTGCTGTATCCTTTTTTCGGCATTCTGCTCTCGCCCATGCTGGCGGCCGGGGCCATGGCCCTTAGCTCGGTGTCGGTGCTTACCAACTCGCTGCGGCTGCGCCATTTCTCTGCTCGCTAATTCCTACTCTACCCCCTCGTTCGCAAGCTGGGGGCTTTGGCGGCGGCTTGTATGCGAGCGGGCAGGGGGGTAGGCGGCGCCAATTGCTAGCCGGGCGTTACTTTCCAGCTTTCCAAACGCTTTTTGCCCTAGTTATGCCCCGCCCCGGCTCTCTGTTTTTTGGCTTGACTTTACTAGCTATTGGCGCACGGCCGGCCGCCGCTCAAACCCCGGCGCCCACCCGCGCCCAAGACTCGCTGTTTGTGCGCCAAAACTACCGCAAGCTCGAAAAGCTGCTGCCCATGCGCGACGGGGTGCAGCTCGCCACCCTCATTTACGTGCCGCTCGATGCTTCCAAGGCGCATCCCTACCCCTTCCTGCTAGAGCGCACGCCCTACTCGGCCGGCCCGCGCGGCGCCGATGCCTACCCCACCCGCGGCCCCGGCCCCAGCCGCGAGCTAAGCCAGGAAAAATACATCTTTGTGTACCAAGATGTGCGCGGGCGCTACCTCAGCGAAGGGCAGTTTGAGGAGATGACCCCCGCCCTACCCCCCGCCGCTACTGGCAAGGCCCGGCGCCCCGCCAAGGGCCAAACGCCGCCCCACGACGAAAGCACCGACACCTACGATACCATCGAGTGGCTGCTTCAAAATGTGGCCGGCAACAACGGCCGCGCTGGCCTCCTAGGCATCTCTTACCCTGGCTTTTACGCCACAGCCAGCCTGCCCAACGCCCACCCCGCGCTGAAAGCCGTGTCGCCCCAGGCCCCGGTTACGGACGAGTTTTTGGGGGATGACGCGCGGCACAATGGCGCGTTTTTTCTACTCGACAACTTCGATTTCACAAATTATTTCGACGTGCCCCGGCCCCAGCCAGTGGCTACGTATGCGGAACTGTTTCCGCTGAAAATCAACGACGCTTACTCGTTCTTCCAGCAGCTTGGGCCGCTCAAAAATGCCAATGCACCGCAGTATTTCAACGGCCGGGCGCGCATCTGGAACGAGTACCTGGCGCACGATACCTACGACGCGTATTGGCAGGCGCGCAACATTCGGCCGCACCTTACGGGCGTGCGGCCGGCTGTGCTGGTTGTGGGCGGCTGGTTCGACGCCGAAGACCTGTTTGGTGCGCTGCACACCTACCAAGCCATCGAAAAGCAGAACCCCGGCGCCACCAACCGCCTCGTGATGGGCCCCTGGACCCACGGCGCCTGGAGCCGCCCCGACTGGAGCAACTTCGGCCCGCTTAGTTTTGGCCAGAACACCGCGGAGCACTACCGCCGCACCTTAGAAACGCCATTTTTCAACTATTACCTCAAAGACAAAGGCGCGTTTAACCCCGCCGAGGCTACGCTGTTCGACACCGGCACCAACGAGTGGAAAACCTACCCTACCTGGCCGCCAAAAAGGGTTGAAAGCCAGCCGTTGTATTTCGAGCCTGACCATTTCCTGGCTACCGCCAAGGAGTTGGAGGCTACCACCAAGCTTAGCGGCGCGGCAACGAATCCGCTTCTTATGCGGGCGCCGGGGTTTGATAGGCTGGCGGCAACTTTTGACGAGTACGTGAGCGACCCGGCCCACCCGGTGCCGTACACCAACGGCGTATTTGCGGGCCGCAACAACCAGTATATGATAGAAGACCAGCGCTTTGCCGCGCAGCGGCCCGACGTACTGGTGTACCAAACCGAGCCGCTAACGCAGGACCTGACCGTGGCAGGCCCCCTGGTGGCGGACCTCTGGGTGAGCACCTCGGGTACCGACGCTGACTTCATAGTCAAGCTCATCGACGTACTGCCCGACGATACCCCTACCCCCGCGCCCAACCCCGACCATCTAACCCTGGCCGGGGCACAACGCCTGGTGCGCGCCGATGTGTTCCGGGGCCGCTTTCGCAACAGCTTTGAGCACCCCGAGCCATTTCGCCCCCATGTGCCTACTCAAGTAAAATATGAGCTCAACGACGTGCTACATACCTTTAAGCAAGGCCACCGGCTGATGGTGCAGGTGCAAAGCACCTGGTTTCCGCTCGTAGACCGTAATCCGCAGCCCCTCATGAGCTTGCCTACTGGCCAAGAGCCTGATTTTCAAAAGGCCACCATTCGCATTTACCACGAGCCGGCGCATCAATCGGCCATCCGGCTGCCGGTGCTGGGGAAGTAGCCGCGTAGCTGCCGCACGCCTTATTGCCGTACAAATCCCTCTATGAAACGGCGAACCTTCCTGCCCTTATTGGGCCTGGCACCTCTTGGCTTGGCCGCCGGCCTCCGTAGCGCGCACCTTATGCAACCCGAAAAATTTCTTTTCAAGGACGACGGGCAAATCCCTAACAGCCCCTACCCCCTGCTGCTGTACCGGCAGGCGTTTGTGGCCCGCGATGCGGCGGGCGCCGCGTGGCTAGAAAGCAAATTTGCCCAGCATAACTGGACTAACTCCTGGCGCAACGGCGTGTATCCATTTCACCACTACCACAGTACCTCGCACGAAGTGCTGGGCGTGTACGCGGGTTCGGCCCTGCTGCACGTGGGCGGCGAGGCGGGCCAACAGGTAGCCGTGCAGGCCGGCGACATCCTCGTGATTCCGGCGGGGGTAGGGCACAAAAACCTGGGTAGCCAGGGTTTAGGCATAGTGGGCGCCTACCCCGACGGCCGCGCCTGGGACGTGAACCGCGGCCTGCCCGGCGAGCGCCCCCAAACCGACAAAAACATCGCCGCGCTTCCACTTCCCAGCACCGACCCACTCCTCGGGAAAGCTGGCGGCCTACTAACTAGCTGGAAGTAGATAAGTATACCCCAGCTCGTGCGCCAGCGCTAGACGCGCCCCCCGAGCTGGGGTATATTCTAGTCTTGAACCGTTTTGGGCTATGCAGCTTGCTTTTGGGCGTGCCAAAGCACGAGTTGCCAGCCTTTTTCGGCGGTTTTGATGTAGACTACTACGTATTTGATGCGGGTAAAGGAGGGCTGGCCATCGGCGCCGGGGCCAAGGTCAATCTGGATGAGAGCGTTGACGATGGCCGTGTGGTCGTCGTTATAAGGGCGCACGGTTAGGGCCTCGATGTCTACTTTGTCGTAGCGGCTCTGGCCGCTGGCAATGGAGGCGAGGTAGCTGGCTTTGCCGTCTTGGTGGCCATTGGAGTGGGTGTAAATGAGGTCGTCGGCAAAAATGCGTTCGAGCGTGGGCAAGTCTTTGGCTACTTGCGCGTCGAAGCGCTGGCGCTCCAGTTGTTCTATTTCCTGAATGGCAGACATTGGGTAGTGGTGAATGGGTACGTATTCGCGTAAAAGAACAGCAGGCTACCGCAGCAAACGCTGGGCCTGGCCATTGCCTAGCCAATAAGTCTTTGACGCTGAGCACAATACTTAATTCGGCAACTTGGCGCTTTCTGCTTCCGTAGCCCTACCCTCTCAAAAAAGCGTCAGCTGCCCGCTGGGGTTCGGCGCCTCCCCTACCCCCAAGTTAGCGAGCGAGATGCCCACCAGGCGCACGCCCTTGGGCAGGGGTAGCAGGGCCGCCAGCAGCTCGTGGCCGTGGCGCTCCAGCTCGCGCTGGTTGGGCACGGGCGCCGGCAGCGTACGGCTCCGGGTTATCTGCTGAAAGTCAGCGTATTTTACTTTAAGCGTGACGGTACGGCCCGACTCGCCGGTGCGGGCACAATAGGCCCACACCTTGGCCACCACCGGCAACAGGGCGGCCAGCAAGTCGGGCAGTTCGTGGAGGTCTTGGGCAAAAGTGGTTTCGGCGCCCACCGACTTGCGCAGGCGGTCGGCCTGCACGGGGCGGTGGTCTTCGGCACGGGCAATGGCGTAGTAGTAGCGGCCAGCTTTGCCAAAATGCTGCGTTAGCAGCGCCTCGGGCTGCTGGCGCAAATCGGCACCGGTGAAGATGCCCAGCTGGTTGAGGCGCGCCGCCGTTACCGGCCCAATGCCGTGAAACTGCCCCACCGCCAGCGCCTCCACAAACGCCAGCCCGCGCCCCGGCGGAATCACGTATTGGCCGTTGGGCTTGCGAAAATCGGAGGCCAGCTTGGCCAGAAACTTATTGTACGACACGCCCGCCGAAGCCGTGAGCTGGGTGCGAGCCAGGATTTGGGCCCGAATGGCCTGGGCAATTTTGCTGGCCAGCGGCTCGTGCTGGAGGTTGTGCGTCACGTCGAGGTAGGCTTCGTCGAGGGCTACGGGCTCGATAAGGGGCGTGTACTCGGCAAATATTTCGCGGATTTGCCCCGACACTTCCTTGTACACCTCGAAGCGCGGCGGCACAAACAGCAGCTCGGGGCACAGCCGCCGCGCCGTGCTGGCGGGCATGGCAGAGCGCACCCCGTACTGGCGCGCCTCGTAGCTGGCGGCCATCACCACGCCGCGCTCGCGAGTGCCGCCCACGGCCAGCGGCCGGCCGCGCAGCGCCGGGTCGTCGCGCTGCTCCACGGAGGCGTAAAACGCATCCATGTCGAGGTGAATGATTTTGCGGATTTCGGGCGAAGTCAACTCTTTCGTAAATCGAAGCCAGGCCAACTGCCTACCCCTGCCCGCCGGGGCGGGGGGTAGGGCAACTGAGCCGCCGCGGCAGGTGGCGTTAAGCTATAAGCTAAACACCTTGGGCGGCGCCGGTGGTTCTACGGGGCTGGCTGCTGCGGCAAGTACACCACAAAGGTCGAGCCCACGCCCAGTTCGCTCTGCACCTCAATGCGCCCCCCCGCGTTTTCCACCATTTTCTTCACCATATACAAGCCAATACCGGTGCCTTCGACGTGGCTATGCAGGCGCTGAAACAGGCCAAATAGCTTTTGCAGGCCAGCGGCATCCAAGCCCAAGCCATTGTCTTGCACCGTAAGCTGTACGTAGCCATCGGGGCGGCAATGGGCGCGCAGCTGCACGCGCAGCGGCCGCTCGGGCGAGCGGTATTTAATGGCATTGCTGAGCAGGTTATACACCACCGAGCGCAGGTTTTTTTCCAGGAAGGGCACCGGCGGGCAGCTGTCCATATCCAGCTCCAGCTGGGCCGACGCCGCTTGCATAAGCGGCTCTAGGTCGAGGCACACATCGTGCACCACGGCGGGCAGGCTCACCAAGGCGGAGTTTTCGGAGCCGCGTTGGAGCTTCGCCACATCGGTCAGCTGTTCGATGGTGCGCTTAAAGCGCTCCACCGAGTCGCCCATCAGCCGCAGGATGTTAGCTACCGGCGCAGCGCGCTCGGTGGGCAGCTCGTCGAGCAGCGCATGCAGCAAGCCCTCAATGTTATTGACGGGTTGCTTGAGGTCGTGCGAGGCCGTGTACACAAAATTGTCGAGGTCAGCGTTGACGCGCGTCAGCTCCGCGTTGTTGTCGCGCAGCTGGCGCTGGGCTTCGGCAATGCGGCCCAGCGCCAGCTTGTGCTCGTGGATGTCGGTGAACGTGCCAATCCACTGAATAAGCTGGCCCTGCTCGTTGAAGGAGGGGTAGGCGCGGCCCAGCATCCAGCGGTACTCGCCAGCGGCGTTTTCAAGGCGGCATTCTACTTCCAGCACCGCGCCAGTATCCAGGCTGTGCTGCCACATGGCCATGGCGGCCGCGTGGTCGTCGGCGTGGATGCGGCTGGTTATCTGCAAGTCGGAGCGCCGCGCATTCTCCCCCGCAAAGTCATACCAGCGGCGGTTGAGGTAGGAGTTGAGGCCGGCGGGCGTGGCCGTCCAGGCTATCTGCGGAATGCCCTCCAGCAGGCGTTGGGCTTCGGCAGCGGCCTGCTCTACTACCTGGCGGGCAGCCTGCTGGTGCACCAGCTCCTCATTTTTGGCCGCAATTAGCCTGTTCTGCTCAGTTACGACCGCCCGGATGCCAGCAATTTCTTGCTGCGCCGACAAATCGGTGACCAGCACGGCCAGCGCCCGCGCCCCGTCAAATACCTGCACGTTCATCGACACCGCCGAGGGGAGCAGTTCGCCGCCGCGGCTTACCAGCGGCAATTCGCCCCGCGCTTTGCCGGCCCAGCCCCGCACCAGCAGCCCAGCCCAGTACTCGCGGAAGGCGGGGGGCACGAAGCCATCGAGGCGATGGCCCATCAGCTCGGCCAGGGGGCAACCCAGCAGCCCGGCCAGGGCCGCGTTGCAGTACAGCACCGTGCCGTCGGGGCTAAGCAACAAGGCGCCCTCATTCATCTGCTCAATGAGGGTGCGGTAAACGTGGTCGGCGCCTTCGAGGGTAAAAATGCGCGGCCCATCGGCGCCCTGAATCGCTAGCGCATCAATGGCGCCGGTGCGCACGGCCGTAATTAGCTCTTCGGCTTCGCGCAACTGCTCGCGTAGCTCATCGTTTTCACGAGCTAGGGTAGCGGCGAGCAGCGTAGCGTGGTCGTTCATGCGGTGAATAGGAGCCGGAGCTTCTAGAAGGGCGGCAGCGATAAGCCCAGCACGGCCAGCACCTTGGCGCGGTCCGAGAGGTCGCCCACGAGCTGGCGCCGGGGTAGGGGCCGCTGGCGCAGCAGCGTAGGGGCCGCCACAATCTGTTCGCGCCGGGCTAACTCGGGCTGCTGGTAAATATCAATAATTAGCAGCTCGTAGCGGCCGGGCAAGTACAACTCACAAATTTCTTTGATGTTGCGCACCGCCCGCGTCGAGTTGGGGGTAGCACCCGTAATAAATAGCTGAAAAATATAATCAGCTTCAACAAGTAGCGGCGAGGCCGGGGCGGCGGGGGGTAGCATGGGCACGGGCTAGGCAGAAGCCCGCGGGCGAATATCCAGGCCCACCAGCACCCGCTCCTCGTTGGAGAGGTCGCCGATAATCTTGCGAATGGGCTCGGGCACTTTGCGCACCAGCGTTGGGATGGCCAGTATCTGGTCGCCCTCGGCTAACTGCGGATGCTCCAACAAATCAATTACTTCCAAGCTGTAGCGCCCTTGCAGGTACTGCTCGCAGTAGCGCTTGAGGTTGGCCAGGGCAGCCGCCGACTTGGGCGTTTGGCCCGCTACATACAGGCGCAGCTCCCAGCGGTTGTCGTCGAGGGACGGGGGCATATCCGCAAAAGCTTCCTTCGGTTCTATCATCACTAGTCTTGTACGAGGGGCTGAGCTGGGGCGTTGGGCCCAGCGGGGGGGGTAGGCAGCCGGGCCTGGCTGCCGCTGGCAATGGCGCTGTGCCCTTGGTTGATGGCTTGCTGGCGGGCGTGCTCCTCGTCGTTGACGCGGCGCAGCTCCTCCTCCACCGACTCAAACTCGGTGCGCAGGTTGGCAATAGTGGCGTCGAGCACCCGGCGCTTGCGCTCCAGCTCGCGGTCTTTGCGCTCGAGCTCGTACTGCTGGGCCACCAGCCGGGCCTGCTCCTGGGCGCGCTGGGTGAGGCGGCTGGCGCCCGTCACGATACCTGCCGGCCCGATAACTACGTCGAGCAACTCGATGCCCGCGTCGGTTACCAAGAACTCGCGCACCTGGTTGGAGTGCGACATGCCGCGGGCCTTGAGGATGCTCAGGCCGCGGTTGCGTTCGCCTACGCCTTCGAGGTCGCGTACCGAAATCCAGGTATCAACCAACGACGACACGCCTTCTTCGGTCATTTCCATGCGCCCGTCGCGGGCGCTAATCAGGGCCGTAAACAAGGCCGTGATGCCGTTTACTTTCAAAAAATCGATGAGCCGCGTGAGCATGCTGCGCACCTCACTGAGGGTGCCCACCGAAATGAGGTTACTAATGGGGTCGATGACAACGGCTTGCGGCTTAAACTGGGCAATAGCCTTGTGCACCGTCACGAGGTGGCGCTCGAGGCCGTTGAGGGTAGGCCGCGAGGCCTCGATGCGCAGCAGCCCTTGGTCGAGGCAGGGCTGCAAGTTGATGTTCACCGAGTGCATGTTGCGAATAAGCTGGGCCGGCGACTCTTCGAAGGCGAAGTACAGGCAGCGCTCGCCGCGCTGGCAGGCCGCCAGGGCAAACGAGGCGGCCAGGGTGGTTTTGGCCGTGCCCGCCGTGCCGGTAATGAGGGTGCTCGTACCCCGGTACCAGCCGCCGCGCGTGAACATGGTATCGAGGCCGGGCACGCCCGACGACACTACCTCGTTCGACACCTGGTGTTCGAGGCGCAACGACGTCACGGGCAGCACCGAAATGCCATCTTCGCTGATGATGTAGGGGTATTCGTTGGTGCCGTGGGTGCTGCCGCGGTACTTCACAATGCGCAGCCGCCGGGTCGTAATCTGGTCGATAACGCGGTTATCGAGCAAAATCACGCAGTCCGACACGTATTCTTCCAAGCCCTGGCGGGTAAGCGTGCCCTCGCCGCGCTCGGCCGTGATAATGGTCGTCACGCCCTTATCCTTGAGCCAGCGAAACAACCGGCGGATTTCGGAGCGCAGCACGCTTTCGTTGGGAAAGCCCGAAAACAGCGCCTCAATGGTGTCGAGCACTACGCGCTTGGCCCCGATGGAGTCGATGGCGTAGCCCAGGCGAATAAACAGGCCGTCGAGGTCGTACTCGCCGGTTTCTTCAATTTCCGAGCGGTCGACGTGCACGTGGTCGACGCGCAGCTGCTTGCTAGCCTGCAAGGCCTTCAGGTCGAAGCCCAACGACGTGACGTTGGCGGCCAGCTCGTCGGCAGTTTCTTCAAACGTCATCAGCACGCCTGGCTCGCCAAAGTCGCGGATGCCGCGCACCAAAAACTCAACGGCCAATAGGGTTTTGCCGCAGCCCGCGCTGCCGCACACCAGCGTAGGCCGGCCCAGAGGTAAGCCGCCCTCGGTTACTTCATCAAGCCCCTCAATGCCCGAGGGCGCTTTAGGCAGCTTCGACAAAGTATTGAGTGGCCGGTCAATATGGTCTTGCATGAATAAAATAAAGAGAATTAAGATAGGAAAGGTACACCGCTAAGCCCGCACTTAGGCTGGCCCTACCCCCGCCGATGCGCTTGGCGGCGCTGCCTCACCCGGGCTGCGCGCTCGCGCTCGGCTTTGCGCTCTTCGCGCAGCAGCAGGCGCTCGGGCAGGCGGGCAATGAGGCGCTCGCGCACGTATTGCGCCAGGCTAGAGAGTGGAATGGTGTGCGAGGTGCGCAAGTACTGCGCCACCTCGCGGCTGCGCAGGGTGCTGGCTCCGGCCAGGCCCCGCGCCAGCAAAAACTGCTTTACTTCCTCTAGCAGCAGCATACGGGCCAGGGGCGGGCGCTGCACGGTGGCGTTGTAGCTGGCTGCGCGGTGCGGGCGCAGGGCGGGCTGCGCCGCCTCGGCCACCAGCACGCCTACCCACTCGGGCAGCAGCGGCAGCAGCTTGGCCAGGTGCTTTTCGGTAACTACAAACGTCACGAAGTCATATACTTCGGCGTAGCACCGCAGTTGGTTGGGCACGCGCTGCAAGGTATCACCGTCGCCCTTCACCTCGTAGCCGTGCATAAAGGCGGGCGTGATGTGCACCACATCGGCGCGGGTGGTGCCGGTGGGTAGCTCGTCCACGTACACGCCGCCCGCGAGCAGGGGGTAGAGGCGGGCGCGGATTTCGGGGTCATTCATCGCAAGCCCAAAGCTACCTTGCATCGGTTTCGTTTTCCTTCGCTCCCTACCCCCCATGTCCGACATCAGCACTGAGGCCGACGTTAAAACGCTGGTCGATAGCTTTTATGAGCGCGTGCAGCAGGATGCGCTGCTGGCCCCCATTTTTCTTGACTTCGCCCACGTCGATTTCAGCCACCACCTGCCGCAGCTCTACGACTTTTGGAGCGGCATTTTGCTGGGCACCAACCGCTACCGGGGCTTTCCTATGCGCAAGCATTTTCCGCTGCCTATTAGCCTGGCGCACTTTCAGCAGTGGCTGGCGCTATTTACGGCGGCGGTCGATGCGCACTTTGCCGGGCCCACGGCCGAGCTGGCCAAGCAGCAGGCCGTGCACATTGGGCGCGTGTTTGCCACGCGCCTTGGCCTGCTCCAGCCCACGATTGATGGGGCGTAGCCCCTACTTACACTGTAATTATATACTACGTCGAGCTTCTCATTCCCTACCCCCTCTTTTATGGACCAGCCTACCCGCACCGCCCTGGTGGCCGAACTAACCCAGCTGCTGGCCGGCGGCAATGCCCACGCCACCTTCGAGCAGGCCTGCGCCGACCTGCCGGCGCCCTTGCGCAACCAAGCGGTGCCGGAGGTGCCCTATACCATCTGGCAGCTGGTCGAGCACGTGCGCATTGCCCAGTGGGACATCGTGGAGTTTTGCCTGAACCCGGCCCACAAGTCGCCCAAGTGGCCCGACGGCTACTGGTCTAAAAGTGCCGTGGATGAGGCCGGTTGGCAGGCCACACTGGCGCAAATCGCCCACGACCAGCAGCGGTTTATTCAGCTGCTCGAAGCCCCCACCACCGACCTATTTGCCCCCCTGCCGCACGGCGATGGGCAAAATATTTTCCGCGAAGCCCTTTTGATTGGCGACCACGCGGCCTACCACACCGGCGAAATCATTCTGGTGCGGCGCCTGCTGCACGCCTGGCACTAAGGTAGCCAGCGCGGCTAGCGCTAGACCACGGCTCTATTTGAGTATTTCAACACTGCTGTGCAACGCTTGGGCAGGCCACGGCTTCTTAGGGGTAGCTTCGTTTTTTCACTTCCCCGACTTTATGCCTTTCACCCAACTCGCCTGCGGTGCCCTGCTGCTGAGTTTGCCCACTGCCAGCCTGGCGCAAGGCGCCGACCCGGCCCCTACCCCTCGCTTTTACGGCGGGCTGGCATTTTATAGCAGCGACTACCAGCGGCTGGGCAACTACTACCCAGGACTACGCTTGCCCGTGCAGGGCACCGTGGGCTACCAGCTGCGGCCCCGCTTGGCAGTACAGCTGGGGGTAGCGTACAGCGGCTCGTCGTATGACTACGCCAATGCCGGCCTGCGCTACAACGGCCCCAACACGGCCAGCACCTACTACCAGTACAGCGGCACCAATGGCCTGCGCAGCACGTCAATAGCGCTGCTGGGGCGCTATACCCTCACGCGCAAGCCGGCCCACCGCGTGCAGTTCGACCTGCTCGCCGGCTTTACCCTGGAGCATTCGGCGTACCGGGAAGCCGGGAGCGTGCTCGACAGCGTGCAGCAGGGTAGCGCGGTAGCCTCGACTTTCGACGAGCGCTATGCCCATGATAACCTGCTGTTTGGCGCGGGCCCCAGCGTGCGCTACCGCCTGGGCGCCCACTTCGAACTGCTGTACGACTTGCTGTACAACGCCAACATCAGCACCAACCGGCTGTACCAAATTCAGGGCGTCACGACTAGCAGCGCGCTGGGCCTGCGCTACCGGTTTGGCCGCTGAAAACTGCTACTAAAACCGAACACTAAAAAAGTCTCGCCGGCCGGCGAGACTTTTTTAGTGTTCGGCCGGGAATGCGGCAATCTCCACTATTCGCGGGCTACGCTAATTTATTACCGGTGCAGCACCTGGCTGCTGCCCACGCTAGGGCTTAGGGCAGCCAACCAGCAGCACTGGCTTTAAGAGGATAATAACCTTAGCCGGCCACGATGCTACCGCTTTGGCTTGCAATAAGATTAGCATGGGCTCAGCAGAGCAATAATACTAAAATAAGAAGATTAACTATTTCAGTTACTTCTATTTATAGTGCTATAAACTTTCGCTTTTTATATAGTATTCTACCTACAAAATACCAAACCAGCTTACGAGTATAACCAGACTCACAATATCATCAGAACCAAGCGAATGACTGCCTTAAATAGTTGCCCACTTAACAAATAGAAACTTTATTTGCGGCAAACTTCACCAAAAACTCATTTTCTCTTTACCCGCATACCCGCAGGCTGGTAGTGTTTCGGCCTTTTGCAAAGTGCCTATTATTTCTATTTTGCTGCTGACCTACTTACTGGCTGGCTGGGCCACAGCCCCCAGCTTAGCTTCTTTTTTCCTTCCCACCCTTTGTAGATTTTTTCATGAAAGCGGTAATCCTAGCCGGTGGCTACGGCACTCGCATCAGCGAGGAAAGCGGCATCCGGCCCAAACCCATGGTAGAGATTGGCGGCAAGCCTATCCTATGGCACATTCTCAAAATTTATGCCCACCACGGCATCACCGATTTTGTGATTTGCTGCGGTTACAAGGGGCATATGATTAAGCAGTATTTCGCTGATTATTTTTTGCTCAATTCGGACGTGACTTTCCGCATGGACCGCAACGAGATGCGCATTCACCGCAGCAATGCCGAGCCGTGGACGGTGACGCTGGTGCACACGGGCCACAACACCATGACGGGTGGCCGGCTGCGGCGGGTGCGCGAATATGTAGGCGACGATACGTTTTGCCTGACCTATGGCGACGGGGTGAGCAACGTAGACATCAGCGCGGCTGTGGCCCACCACCGCGAGCAAGGGTGCCTGGCTACCCTCACGGCCGTGCGCCAGCCGGGCCGCTTTGGCGTGTTCAACCTGAACGAAGAGTCGGCGGCGGTGCTGGACTTTACCGAAAAACCCACGGGCGCCGATACTCCCTGGATTAACGGCGGCTTTTTTGTGCTTGAGCCGGGCGTGTTTGACTACATCGAGGGCGACGAAACCATTTGGGAAAAAGGCCCCCTGGAGCAGCTGGCCGCGCAAGGCCAGCTAACTGCTTTCCGCCACTCGGGCTTTTGGCAGCCCATGGATACCCTGCACGACAAAAACGTGCTGGAGTCGTTGTGGCAGAAGGGCGAAGCACCCTGGCACGTGTGGGGCCCCGAGCCACAATGGGTTCCCGCACCCGTGCTGTTTGCGGCCCCAGAGGCGCGCGGGCGCGCCCTACCCCTCTCCCTGGCCTTGTCACGGGCAATATGGGCTACGTTGGCCCCGGCGTGGTCGAGCACCTACGCCAGATTTTTCCAGCAGCTGAATTGATTGGTTACGACCTGGGCCTGTTTGCCCACTGCCTCACGGGCGCCGAACGCCTGCCCGAATCGCGCGCCAGGAGTTTGGCGATGTGCGCCAGGTGCCGGCCGCGCTGCTGGCCGGCGTGGATGCCCTTGTGCACCTGGCGGCCATCTCGAACGACCCCATGGGCAACGCCTACGAGGCCGTGACGATGGAAATAAACCACCGCGCCGGCATCGCGCTGGCCCGGCAGGCCAAGGCAGCTGGCGTGCGCGCCTTCGTGTTTGCCAGCTCGTGCAGCATCTACGGCATGGGCGGCGAAGACGCCAAAACCGAGACTTCGGGCGTGAACCCGCTCACGGCCTACGCCCGCTCGAAGGTGGCGAGCGAGCAGGACTTGGCCCCGCTGGCCGACGACGACTTTGTGGTAACCTGCCTGCGCTTTGCCACCGCCTGCGGCTGGAGCGACCGCCTGCGGCTCGACCTAGTACTCAACGACTTTGTAGCCAGCGCCGTCGCCACGGGCGAAATCAGCATTCTGAGCGATGGCACGCCCTGGCGCCCGCTCATCCACGTGCGCGACATGGCGCGGGCCATTGAGTGGGCCATCGGCCGCGCGGCGGCTAACGGCGGCCATTTCCTGGCCGTGAATGCCGGCTCGGCCGAGTGGAACTACCGCGTGAAGGAGCTGGCCGAGGCAGTGGCCGCCGCCCTGCCCGGCACCCGCGTGCACGTAAACCCCGCCGCCGCGCCCGACCTGCGCTCCTACCGCGTCGATTTTCGCTTGTTTGCACAATTGGCCCCCGGCCACCAGCCCCAGCACAGCCTGGCCGCCACCATTGCCGAGCTGCACGAAAAGCTGCTGGACATGGGCTTCCGCGACCCCAATTTCCGCGGCTCGCGCCTCATGCGCCTACGCGTGCTGGCCACCCTGCGCGAGCAAGGCAAACTTACCGAGCAGCTAACCTGGGCCGGCACCCCGGCCCCGCGCCCTACCCCCCTGCCGCTGGCCGAGGCTGTGGCGGCGTAGCCGCCGGCCAGAGTTGCTGCTCGTTTTCTACTACTGACTTAGTTATGATTTTTACGGAGACTAAACTGGCGGGCGCCTTCATCGTTGATGTGGAGCGCCGCACCGACGAGCGCGGCTTTTTTGGCCGCTCGTGGTGCGCGGATGAGTTTGCCGCGCACGGCATCTACCTGCCCCCGCTGCAAGCCAACCTGTCGCACAACCCGACCCAGGGCACGCTGCGCGGCATGCACTACCAGCTGCCGCCCCACGAGGAAAGCAAGCTAGTGCGCTGCACCCGCGGCGCCCTCTACGACGTGATAGTGGACCTGCGCGAAGAATCCTCGACCTACGGCCAGTGGGTGGGGGTAGAGCTGACGGCCGACAACTTCCGGCAGCTGTTTGTGCCGGGGCGCTTTGCCCACGGCTTCCTCACGCTGGCCCCCAACACCGACGCCGCCTACCAGGTATCGGCCAAGTACGCGCCCGGGGCCGAGCGCGGCCTGCGCTGGAACGACTCCGCCCTGGCCATCGCCTGGCCCGCCGTGCCGCAGCTGGTGTCGGCCAAAGACCAGGCGCACCCCGACTTTCAGCCGCTGGCCATCCCTACCCCCGCCGCTAGCTACTAGGGCGGCGGCCACCCTGTTCACTGCTTCTTTTTAGTAGGTATGCTATTAATTGACAACGCCTTGAAAGCTCGCCAAGCCGCCGGGCGCCCCATTCGGGTGGGCATGGTGGGCGCGGGCTTTATGGGCCGGGGCGTGGCCCGGCAAATTTGCCGCTACGTGCCCGGCATGACGCTGGTGGCGATTGCCAACCGCACGCTTTCGCAAGCCCGCCGGGCCTACGACGAGGCCGGCGAACTGGGCACGCAGGAGGTGTCGTCGGTAGCAGCGCTGGAGCGCTGCATCGAGCTGGGCCAGCCTGCCATCACCGACGATGCCCTGCTGCTGAGCCGCGCGGGCGGCCTCGATGTCCTCATCGAAGTAACCGGGGCCGTGGAGCACGGCGCGCACGTGGTGCTCGAAGCCATCCGGCACGGCAAGCACGTGGTGTTGCTCAATGCCGAGCTCGACGGCACGGCGGGCTCCATCCTGAAAGTGTATGCCGACCGGGCGGGGGTAGTGTACACCGTATCGGATGGCGACCAGCCCGGCGTGACGCTCAACCTGGCGCGCTTCGTGCTTGGCCTGGGCGTGAAGCCCGTGCTGTGCGGCAACATCAAGGGCCTGCACGACCCCTACCGCAACCCCACTACCCAAGAGGGCTTTGCGCGCCAGTGGGGCCAGAACCCGAGCATGGTCACGAGCTTTGCCGATGGCAGCAAAATCAGTTTTGAGCAGGCCGTTATTGCCAACGCCCTGGGCATGGACGTGGCCCAGCGCGGCATGCTGGGGCCCACCGTGGCGCCCGGCACCCCCATTAGCAAAGCCGCCGAGTGGTACCCCCAGGACCTGCTGCTGAGCGGCGGCCCCGGCATTGTGGACTACGTGGTGGGCGCCGAGCCCGGCCCCGGTGTCTTCGTGCTGGGCACCCACGACGACCCGGTGCAGCAGCACTACCTCAAGCTCTACAAGCTGGGCCCCGGCCCGCTGTATTGCTTCTATACGCCCTACCACCTCTGCCACTTCGAAACGCCCAACTCGGTGGCGCGCGCCGCTTTATTTCACGATGCGGCCCTCGCCCCGCAGGGTGCCCCGCGAGTAGAAGTAGTCACGGCTGCCAAAATTGACCTGAAGGCCGGCGAAACCCTCGACGGCATTGGCCACTACATGACGTACGGGCTGGCCGAAAACTACCCCCTCGCCCGCCAGCAAAACCTGCTACCCCTTGGGGTGGCCGAAGGCTGCATGCTGCGCCACGACGTACCGAAAGACCAAGTCCTCACCTACGCCGACGTGGTAGTGCCCGAGGGCCGCCTAATCGACCAGCTGCGCCGGGAGCAGGATGCTTACTTTGGCACGCCCGCGCCAGCCGCAGCTGCCCTAGCCGCCGAGGAAAGTCGCTATTGATTTAGGCGCCTTTTTGGGCCGCTGCCGCTTGGCCCTCCTTTAAAAGCCCGGCTCCCTAGCCCCCTACTTGTTGGGGCCGGAGGGCGAACTTTTAAAAGCCCGGCTCCCTAGCCCCCTACTTGTTGGGGCCGGAGGGCGAACTTTTAAATGAGGGCGGGGGTCAAGTTTTCAATTTGGTACGCGGGCGGCGCCCTACCCCCATCAAATACGGTGAGCTAGTTTTTTTTGGCGGAAGCCAGCAGCGGCTGCGCCAATTCTTTCACCTTGCGCACCACCGTTTTGCTGAGCCCGTACCGCATAAAAACCAGGGAATGGCGAACGGCAACCTCCAGCCCAAATTTCTTGCGCACATCCAGGGCAAGAATCGAATCTACGAAGTAATTAAACAGCGTATCGGGCGCAAAACTTTCCTCCCATACCTGCCGGGCCAGCTTCGCTTTTTCTTGCCAGTGCAGCTCTTCTTTTTCCAAAATCTGCGGAATTTCGCTGACGCGGCTTTCGGGCACAAACACGGCAAATTTTGTCCAGTCGGCGCCAGCGGGGCACACCAATTCGTCGGAAATAATAACGGGCACCCGCCCGGCGCGCAGGGTTTCGAACAACCGAATGGAAGACGGCCCAAACCCCTTGGGGCACAGCACAAACTTGCTGTTGGTGAGCAAGTTGGCGTAGCGCAATTGCAGGTCTTTCGGCCTGTCGTTCACGTACATGGCTACGTTAGAAATCAGTACGTTTCCGCGCGGATGCGTCAGCTTGGCCACCTCGTGGCGGACGGGCGAGCTGGTGGTGGCGCCGTAAAAAGAGAACAGGAATTGTGGCTCGTTCGAAAAATCGCAGGTGATGTACGGGTTTATCGTTTCGACGTAGGGGCCGGCTGCCATGCGCGCCGGGGCAAACCGGTTTTTGGGCATGCACATGTACATGCCCGGCAAAATATACCAAGGCTTGTCGTGGGGATTGTACATGAAAACTTTTGCCGGGTATTTCTTAACCAACGGATGGTTTTTTAGCGCCGAAAAAAAGTAGTCTGCGTGGTAGCGCGAGTTCTCGATAAAGAGAATAATATCCGCTTCGTCGGGGCTCGAAACTACGGTGTGCTTTTGAACGCGGTCTTGCGCCGCGAATGCTCGAAAAGCCGAAATCGGCTCGGGGTCGGGGTAGGCGGAAGTCACGTAGACTTTTGCCCCAGGTGCAACAGTTGAAAGAGTAGAATTATTCATACGCAGCGGCGTAAAACGATGCATTGAAAGGAGGCCTGCGCTAAGCGGCTGGCTGGGCTATCGGGCAAGAAATACGCCATTTCCACTACAAGCCCGGGCAGGCAAGTTCTTGTAGAATACTTAGCGGCTATATAGCGGCTACATGCCGCGAAATATACCAGCTAAAAGCGCACGAGGGGCGTGGTTGGGCGTGATTAAAACCGTCATTTTGGACCTTCTCAGACGCGCACGCAGCAGCTAGCCGCCGTACGCTATTGGGCGGGCGGTAGTCCGTTCTTTTTGCTGGGCTGCCAACTCAGCTGCCGCCATTAGCGGGGGTAGGCGCTGGCTGCACCTGGGCCTATCGGCTAGGTTGGCCATTGCCGTTTTAGCAAAAATTGCTTTCCATTTTGAAAAAAAAGTGCTGAATACATTTTTAGTACAGCAGCCTTTTACAATGTAAAATTCTTATAATCTGTACGTTAACTGCAAGGCATTTTCGCAATAGCTAATCCGGCACTGGTATTGGCATAAGGAAAGGGTGCCCGCTGAGCGGCGGGCTTTTTAGCAACCCCTACCCCCTTTACCTCCGTGCACATGAACACACTTGCTTCGTTTTCTTCCGATTCGCGCCTGCCCAAGTGGCAGCAACCCGAAAAAGTCGCCGGCTGGGTAGTGCTGGGCGGCGCGGCTGCGGCCGGCGTGTACTACTGGGGGCAGATTGTGCCCTACCTCGTTGACATCGTGTTCAATAGCGTGAAGCTAGGCATTGGGCTAGGAGCGCTGTTCGTGCTGTTTTTGCTGGGCACGAATAAGCGAATCCAGACCGGGCTCTGGTACGCTGGGCAGCGGGTGCTGCGCACGCTGGCGGGCATCTTCGTCAACACCGACCCCATTGGCATCATGGAGGACTACATCTCGAACACCGAGAAGGAGGCCCGCCAGATGGAAGGCGAAATCGGCCACATCGAGGGCGCCCATGAGCTGGTAAAGCGCAAGCTCGCCGCCAACGAAGCCCAGATGAAGGAGTACCTGGCCCTGGCCGACTCGGCCACGCGCCAAAACGAAAAGGACGCTGCTGAGGCCTACGCCAGCCGCGCCGCCCAAATCCTGGACTACAACCAGCGCCTTCAGCCCATGGCCACTACCACGGCCAACGTGAGCGTGGTGATGCGCCAAATTCTGAAGGCCGCCCTGCGCCAGATTGACGGCAGCAAGTTTAAAGTGGGCCTCTTGAAAGACGAATACGAGCTCGTGAAACGCACCAGCTCAGGCATGCGTGCCGCCATGAACATCCTGCGCGGCGACCCCGACAAGAAGTACTTCTTCGACCTCGCTACCGACCGCGTGGCCCAGGATATGGCCCAGCAACTTGGCCAGATTAAGCAGGCCATGCGCTACTCGCAGGAGTTCGTGAAAGAGATGGACATCCAGAACGGCGTGATGAGCGAGAAAGGCCAGCGCCTGCTCGACCGCTACCAGAAGGGTGACTTCAACGCCTTGCTGGACAACACCAAGGCACCCGTTTCCACTTCCGTAGCTGCTACCAAACAACGCTCCGATGATGCCTATTCTAGCCTGCTTGATTAGTGGCTGCCTGGCGCTGCTGCTGATTGCGGTGCTGCTGTAGCACCCCTACCCCCGGCGGCGCGGGGCACCTCCCCGCGCCACTTTTCCCTCACCTTTTCTTTCTCTTATTCATAATGACAACCCGCGGTAAAATTGTGCTGGGCGTGCTCTTCTTCGCCCTGCTTTACTTTGGCATTAACAAGCTGATTGCCAGCAATCAGTTCTTCAAGAAAGCTGATACGCAGTCGGTGCTGCTTAGCTCCATCGAGCTACCCGCTGCGCAAAGCAGCAACCGCGCTACTCTGGTGGTGCCGCTGGCCCCGCTGCCCGGCACCGCGCCCGCCGAAGACGGCGCCCCCGTGGTGTGGGAAGTGATGGCCTGGAACAGCCAAATGGCCGGCATGCTCGCCAACGGCGGCCCGCGCACCACGCAGGGCTCGGCGCTGGCCGCCAACAAGGTTGATATGCAGATTGTGCGCCAGGATGACGTATCAAAAATGCAGGCCGACTTGGTAAAAAACGCCCTGGATTTGCAAAGCAACCCGCAGACACCGGGCCTGATTGTGAGCATCATGGGCGACGGCCTACCCGCCTTTTCGGCCGTGCAGAGCCAGCTCGAAAAGGCCGGCACGCAACTCCAGATTATTCCGTATTCGGTGGGCAAATCGTTTGGCGAAGACAAGCTGATGGGGCCGAAGGAGTGGCTGGAAAACCCCAAGGCGGCCCTCGGCAAAACCATTGCCTGCTACCTGCGCGACGGCGACCAGAACATTGCCCTGAAATGGTGCGCCGATAACGGCCTGAAGGTGAACCCCGACGAAACGACCTACGACCCCGAAGCCGTAAACTTCATGGCGGCCAGCGACTTTTTGGTGGCGGCCGAGAAGTACATCACCGGCAAGCCCGAGAGCCGCGTGAAGGTGGTGGGCGGCCACAGCACCGGCGTGCAGGTGGACGTAGCCGCCGACGCCGTTGCCACCTGGACGCCCGGCGACGTGAACATCGCCAAGCAAAAAGGCGGCCTCGTGAACATCGTTTCGACCAAGGACTACTCCAACCAGATGCCCAACATTATGGTGACCACCAAGCGCTGGTACGACGCCCACCAGCCGGCCGTAAAGAGCATCATGACGGCCTTTGCCGTGGCCGGCGACCAAGTAAAAAGCCACCCCGAGGCCCTAACCCGCGCCGCCGATATTTCGGCCCAGGTGTACGGCGACCAGGACAAGCCCGGCGCCTACTGGCTGAAATACTACAAGGGCACCAGCGAGGCCGACCGCACCGGCCAGGTGGTA
Organism: Hymenobacter ginkgonis; assembly: GCF_009755225.1. Classification (GTDB taxonomy): domain Bacteria; phylum Bacteroidota; class Bacteroidia; order Cytophagales; family Hymenobacteraceae; genus Hymenobacter; species Hymenobacter ginkgonis. Next base: position 485,725 of record NZ_WQKZ01000001.1, on the reverse strand, counting down.
GAATTGGGGGGTAGCAAAGCCTTCAACTTCAACGACAACCTGACGCTTTTTGGCCTCGACAATGGCGGCACCAACATTTACGCCGCCGTGTACAAAACCTTTGGCGACGTGCAGAAACGCCTCTACCCCAAGGAGCTACCCAGCTACGTGCCGCTCACCCAAATGCTCGACCTGACGCTGCTGAAGCAGCTGCAAGCCCAGTACAAAGGCAAAACCCTCGCGCCCGCTGAAACCCAGCAGTTTGCCGCCGACGATGAAATCCGCCGCAGCGTGAGCAAACGCGCCTGGAACATCGAGTTCAACACTGGCCAGAGCACCTTTACCCCCGCCGCCCAGCGCGAGCTAAGCCAGCTCTTCGACGACCTTGTGGTAGCCGGCCGCCTCAAAGTGGCCGTGCACGGCTACACCGACAACACCGGCAACCCTGCTGCTAACCAGCAGCTTTCGGAAGCCCGCGCCGAGGCCGTGGCCCACTGGCTAGAAGCTAAAAGTGCCAGCGCCTTCCCGCAGGGCCGCGTGCAGGTGTACGCCCACGGCGCCGCCGAGCCAGTAGCCAGCAATGCCACGGAAGCCGGCAAGGCCCTAAACCGCCGCGTGGAGGTGGTGCTGGGCAACTAAGCTAGCTTCTACATAAGCCCCGACACGCTACCTAAGCACTGTGTCATGCGGAGCACAGCCGAAGCATCTCTACCGGTGAACCTACCCTTAACGCTGGCAATGAAGCGGTAGAGATGCTTCGACTTCGCTCCGCTGCGCTCAGCATGACAGTCGTTTAGGTTAACCACAGCCCTACTATGAACTCCCTTTTCATTCCTAATGCTCACCCGCGCCGCGCCACGTTTGCCGCGCTGGTGGCGGCTCAGGTTTTCCTGCTGCTGGCTATCTGGCTGTTCTACCCCCTCCAGATTTTCCCACGCCTCGGCGAGGTGCTGCGGGCATTGGGTAGCCTCATCACCAGCCAGGGCTTGCTGCAAGAGTTGTGGGCTAGCCTCACCACGGCCTGGCAGGCGCTGGGCATCGCAACGGGGCTAGCGCTGGTGATTTCCTACCTTACGGCGCTGCCGTTTTTCCGGCCGCTGGCCTATGCTGCCAGTAAAATGCGCTACCTCACGCTCACGGGGCTCACGTTTTTCATGGCCTTGCTGCTCAGCTCGGGGCACCAGGTAAAACTAACGGTGCTGGTGTTTGGGGCCACGGTATACCTCGTGACGGGCATGACGCAGGTTATCCTCGGCACCACGCAGGAGGAACTGGACCACGCCCGCACGCTGGGCCTGGGCGAGTGGGGTAGCTTTTGGGAAGTGGTGGTGCGCGGCAAGCTCGCCGCTATGCTCGAAGTAGTGCGCCAAAACTTCGCCATTATCTGGACCTTGATAACGCTCGTGGAAACGCTCTATCAGTCGGAGGGCGGCATCGGCTTGCTACTCTACAAGCAAAATCGCTACCTGCACCTCGACGGCGTGCTAGCCATTCAGCTCGTGATTTTGGCGGTGGGCATGGCGCAAGACTACGCGTTTGAGGCGATTAAGAAAGCCGTATTTCCCTATGCGGGGCTAGGGGCAGCCTGACGCAGGCGCCTCGTCACCCTCCCCCGAAAAGAAGGAGGTAGCCTAACGACTACAACGATATCTTTTTAAATAACAAGCCTAGAAGACCTCCAACTTTACCGCAGCCCCCTTACTAAAGCGCAGGGGACCAGCCGCGCAGGAGTTTTGTGAGGCACCACGTTAGACGATTTTCCCATGACCGCCCTACCCCACTCCTACAAATCACCGCTGCTTACCCTCGACCACGTGTCGATGCGCTACGGCGACGACCTCATCCTACGCGACCTCAATGCCCAGGTGCTCGACGTAATTCGGCCCGGCATCAGCCAGGGGCAGGTGGTGGGCATTTATGGGCGCTCGGGCATTGGCAAGTCGGTGCTGTGCCGGCTGCTGGCGGGCCTGGCAGCCCCAAGCACCGGCACCGTGCTGGTAGGCGAGGCGCAGGAGCCCGTGCAGGCCGGCATGGTGGGCTACGTGCAGCAGCGCTACCCCCTCTTCCTGCACTACTCCTTGCGCGACAACCTCTTGCTGGCCGCTCGCCGCCACCACGACCCAGCCGAGGCCAAGGTGCGGGTCGAACATTATCTCGAACGGTTTGGCCTCTTGGCCCACGCCCGCAAATACCCGGCGCACCTCTCGGGTGGGCAGCGGCAGCGGGCGGCCATTGCGCAACAGCTGCTGTGCTCTGAGCACTTGATTTTGCTTGATGAGCCGTTTTCGGGCCTCGATGTAGCGATGATTGACGAAGTCAAGAAAATCATCGTGGAGGTCACGACCATGGACGAGCTAAACACCGTGCTCATCGTGTCGCACGACATTGCCACCACCACCGCCCTCGCCGACCGCCTCTGGCTACTGGCCCCCGAGCGCAGCCCCGACACCGGCCAGTTGCTGCCCGGCGCTACCCTCAGCCCCCGCCACCAGTACAACCTAGCCCAGCTCGGCCTGGCCTGGCACCCCGCCGTAGAAAGCGAGCCCGAATTTGTGGAATTTGTGGAAGGTATCAAGCAGGAAATCCGGTTGACGTAGGTACTGGCGCGTGTTTGGAAATTGAGAAAACATCATTTCTGTCATGCTGAGCTTGTCGAAGCATCTCTACCGCTTCATTGAAAAGCCGCTCAATGAAGCGGTAGAGATACTTCGACAAGCTCAGCATGACACGAAGGTTGAAACCTCAAACACGTTCTTAGAAATCGCTATATTCGTCGGCGCGGCGGTGTCACTCTGGCCATTGCGCCTGGTTTTATGCGATTTATATTGCTAATCGGGCTGTGGCTGTGGGCTGTGGCATCTCTTGCCCAGCCGGTGCGCCCGCACTACGTCCGAGTGGCTGATTCGCAGCTTTACGTGGAGGAAAGTGGCCACGGCCCGGTGCTGCTCCTGCTGCACGGCGGCCTGCTCGACCACCGCCAATGGGCCCCGCAGGTGCGGGCTTGGAGCCGCCACTTCCGGGTGCTGAACTGCGATATGCGCAAGCACGGCCTCACCCACGACGGCGACTCGACCGTCCTAAGCTCCGACGCCCTAGCCACCGTACTCGACTCGCTGCACGCGCCCACGGCCTACGTGCTAGGCCACTCGCTGGGCAGTGTGGCGGCCCTCGACCTGGCGCTGGCTTACCCCCAGCGGGTGCGCCGACTAGTGCTGGCCGCCCCCGGCCTCATTGGCTACGACCTCAACCACGACTCGGTACTGGTGGCCAACAGCCGCCTGGAAGACGCCGCCCGGCAGCGCCACGACACGCTCAGCTACATCGAGTACTTTGTGCGCTCGTGGGTAGACGGCCCGCACCGCCAGCCCGCCCAAACGCCCCCGGCCCTGCGCGCCCGCGCCACCCAGCTGGTGCGCCAAAACCTTACCCGCCACCAGTGGGCCACCCACCTAAAATTCAGCTACGAACCCACGCCCCGCCAGCGCCTGGCCGAGGTGCAGGCCCCTACCCTGGTGCTGGTGGGCAGCCTCGATATGCAGGATATTCTCACCATCAGCCAGGAGCTAGGGCAGCGGCTGCCACATGTCCGCCGCGTGGTGCTGCCGGGAGCCGCCCATTTGCTCAACCTAGAGCAGCCCCAGCGCTTTACCCGCGAGGTGCAGGCTTTTCTATTGGAAAAGGAAAAGTAGCCTATGCTACCACGGCAATGTCTACTTCTTCGGCACCTAGGGGGCCGGGGTCGTAGCTAAACGGTTCGAGCTGGCCGTGGGCGGCACTGGCAGCTAGGGCTTTTACTTCAGCCATTGGGCAGGTAGTGGTTTGGTTTGGAGAAGGGTAAAACAGGCGTTTCACTCGGAAACGGGCAGTTGCTTCCTCCAACCGTTAGCGGGCGGCTAGGTTTAGGGTTTTGGTGTGATATGGTTTAAACTCAACTAGTAAAATTTCTTTGTATACCGGTAAAGCACGCCAAAGCATCCGGCTCATTTTCAGTATCCTCAATCCAAACGCGAAACATATTATTCAGCATATGCTCTTCACTAATGGCTAAGAAATCAGATAAATCTCTCGACCAATCATGGTGATTCGAAGCTTCGAATTGATTCAATCCTAATTCTAAATCTTGCTCACGAACAGCTAACCTACTTGCTAGGATTGAGTAATTTCTCCTAAAATAATTACGCAGAATAATCTCTGGCGCAGACGATGTTGGCAAGAAATCATAGTACCAATCTATTCTTCTTCTGTCTATTACACTAGCTCCGGCGTCACGTTGGTCCCCATCATAAAGGCCGATTATTTTCAACCAATTGTTTGAAGTTTTAGGCATAGAATATAAAATAGAAGAAATTGCAGATACAGAACCGGCTATAACTATATCAAATCTCCTTGCTAAATCACCATCAAAATGCGCTAATATAATCTTTGCAAAAATCTTACTTGCTAAATCCTCAACAAATAATATACCCGTATAAGAGAAAGAAATTCCAAGAATCATATTCAATTGAAAGTGATTCGGGTTTTCTATGATAGATATTCCGGCAGCACTTTTAGATACTATCTTTATATGGCTTAATGGAACATTAGAAACAATACCCATCGAATGAGTAGTAATAATTGACCATATACCTTTTTTCAGACTAGCATTTGCAACATAATTCATTAAATGAATTTGTGCTTTAGGAGATATAAATGATTCTGGTTCCTCAAGGAAAAGAATAGAATTATTAGCTGCTCGCCTTATAGACCAAATAAGTAAGTGAGCAGCTAACTCCCCTAGGCCCATCATCTCTATTCCATATGAAACACCATTTTCAAGCACTTGAAAATATGGGATAACATCTTCAAAACCACTAACTTCATTTTCACCAAAATCATCTATCTCATAAACATTACACGATTCATAATTTTTACCTGTAACATAAGAAAGAAGATTTAATTCCTCAGCGTCATACTCCACCGACCCGAATGTTTCCAATATTTCTTGTTTATCAGATAAAGAGGAGAAAAAGTCAATTAACCTAGAACTTTTGTTAGCAGATTCTATATAATTTATCTCGGAAGATATTTCTGCACCATTAACTATACCATGTTTTGTATATGAATTTGCATTGCCATTCTCAGAAACACTAACAACTAAGCTAGAGCCACCAAATCTATTTTTAATAGAGTATGGCAAAGGCTCTGAAATATTTTTAATTGACAGCAATAACGCATTAAGCAGAGTTGTTTTTCCAACGCCATTTGCCCCACATATTATTGTTATACCACCAGAGAAAGATAACCTTCCGCTTCCCAAACCTAAGACGTTGGAAAACTCTAGGCCAAGAATCTTACTCTGAAATTGCTTTCTGTACAACCCACGCCAAACATCTAATGCTTTTGCAAAACGCATAATACGAGATTAACAGATTATTCAATATGACCATTCCAACCATTTTCAATCATTTTTGCAACATAATTTTCAGCACTTCCTCTCGCAAATTTTCCATAATTATGTAAACCTTTAGCTATAAAATCAACCTTATCATAATTCATCGGCATGAAACCCATATTATCGCCATCGGAAAATAAGACAAATAATGTCCAGACAACAATATCCCTAGAAAGGACAGATGAAACGTCTGCTACCCGAGCACTCGCTCTATCATTATAAATTGCCATCAAATTACTTTCAAATTCAGTTCCTTTATATTGAATAAATTCATCATCATACATAAAATTAGCTTGACGAACACTAAGAATATTCTTAGAAGATAAACGGAGCCATTCGAAATACCTTGCATATCTTACAAAATACAAGTCATTGAAATGCGGATTATTATGTATATTATCACATATAAACCACATCCACGTATAGAGCGTAGCCTTATTAAATTTAAAAATACCGCTACTAATACTTAAAGCATCATGCAAAAAATAAATCCCTCTTTCAACAAGAGTTATAGTTTTGCCGCTAAATGGCTCATCAAATCTGTATCTATTTGTCAAGCTATAGGCGGTAACTTTTTGCAATAAATCACCAACCTCTAATGAATAGCATACCCTTGCTATAATATCATCATAAGCCATTCTAGAATTTGAAAAGCCTATATCTTCTTTCCCGAGCCCTAAAACATTTAGTAACTCAACTAAACCTTTTATTTGCCCTCTTGCCTCGCCATAAAAAGCATTTCTTTGCTCAGCAGAAGTTAAAGAAACAGGCTGATTAAGCCTGAAAAACAATTCCCCTGGCTCCTGTGGAGAATAATCAGTTATTTTAAAAAGCCGGATTGTAAATTGGTCAAATCTTCGACGCCATTTGTCAGCCAAGTCAATGTAATATAATCCATTTAAATTAAGAATATCATCATTGACAGGGGCAATAGTTCCATCTATATAAAAGATACCATTGACAAAATCCCTTATTGCAGCTAACCTCTGCTGTCCATCTAAAACATCAAGTTTAGATGAATCTTTAACCTCAACTACATGGATAGGAGGTATATGCCAATCTCTAAGTATACTATCAATTAATCTTTGCTTTTTTGCGATACTCCATACTTCTCCTCTCTGGAAATCTGGCTGGAGATTAATATCGCCATCTTGAATACGTTTAATAATCGTACTTATGTCCGGGTCGGATGGTAGTAAGCGCATGTGCGTTCATCTAATGTAAAAATCAAATAGAAGCTCTGTCGCTTCCTATGAGCCGAGCCATCCTAAACATCTTTTATGTATACTTAAGGCATCTCTACTTGTCACACAAGCCCTGTATGTCTGCCGAAGTTTAGGAATCTATCATCAAGTATAAGGCAGAGGAGTGTTAGTGAGTCAGCTTCTTGCTATACTTTACACCCCTACTCCCGCCCCAGCGCCTCGCGGATGCCGCCGATGCCGCCGGCGATATGCTCTAGCTGGGTGAGGACCTGGAGCAGCTGGCCGCCGCTGCTGGCGCGCAGGTTGCGGGCGAAGGTGGCTTTGATGTCGGCCCAGCGGGTGGCGTCGGCGGGAGTTTGCCAGCCGAGCAGCTCGCGGAGCTTGAGCAGGTTGGCTTCGGTGCCGCTGGTGAGGGTCTGGGCTTCGCTGGTGTAGTGGGTGGCGAGCAGGGCCTGGATTTCGGCGTCGTTCTGGATGGGGCTGACTTTTTCGGCCAGCTTGCTCATGTTGCGGTACGAGCCCTGGAGCTTGAAGGGCGGCTCGGTGCGGTAGTCGTTGGCCTGGGCCGCCGAGCGGATATACTCCTCGTTGACGCGGGCCACCACGTCGCGCAGCGTCAGCAGCTTTTGCAGCACGGCCACGTACTCCGCGATTTCCTGGGGCGAGTGGGTGGCCTCGAAGGTGAGGCCGGTGCTGTCGCCGGTTTCGGCCAGGCGCAGCAGCGGGTACACGTCGGCCTGGCTTTTGGCCACGAGGCGGGCCAGGGTGGGGTTGGCCACCAGCGCGTTTTCGATATAGCTGAGCAAAAAGGCGGGCCGGGTGTCGCCGATGATGTCGCCGAGGTTGTAGATGTCGGCGCGGTTGGCGAGCATGTCGGGGATGCGGAACTGCTCGCCCGACTCGGTGTAGGGATTGCCGGCCATCACCACGGCCACCTTGCGGCCCCGGAAATCGTAGGTTTTGGCGCGGCCCTGGTACACGCCCTCTATTTTGCGCTGGGCGTCGCAGAGCGAGATAAACTTCTGCAAAAACTCGGGGTTGCAGTGCTGAATATCATCGAGATATAGCATCACGTTGTCGCCCATCTCGAAGGCCAGGTTGAGCTTCAGCAGCTCTTCGCGGGCGCCGGAGTTGGGGGCCTGGGCGGGGTCTACGCTGACGACGGCGTGGCCGATGGCCGGGCCGTTGATTTTCATAAAAATCAGCCCCAGGCGGTTGGCCACGTATTCGAGCAGGGTGGTTTTGCCGTAGCCGGGCGGCGAAATGAGCAGCAGTAGGCCCATGAGGTCGGTGCGCTTGTCGGCCCCTGCCGTGCCGATTTGCTTGGCCAGGTTGGCCCCGATAAGCGGCAGATACACCTCATCAATGAGCTTATTGCGCACAAACGAGGCCAGCACCCGCGGCCGAAACTCGCTGAGGCGCAGCTCGTCGGCGGCGCGGGCCAGCAGGTCTTTTTTGAGGTGCTGGAAGGCCTCGAACTGCGGCACCACCGTCTGGACGTAGCGGTGCAGCCGCTGCCGAAACTCCGGTAGGTTCAGTACATACGTGCGGTCCTGAATAAGTGGGTGGCTGCCTTGCAGCCCAGTAAGTATTTCGCGCAACGGCGTCTGCACCACGCGGGCCGCATCGTGGGTCGCGGTAACCAGCAGCTGCGCAGCCTCCTCTTGAAAATCAAGTAGCTCCTCCCCTACCCCCGCTTGCTGCGCAAACGACCGCAGCCACTGCCGCACCAGTTGAAACTGCGCGGCGGGCTGGTCGGCCAGCGTCGCCACGGAGCTTGTGTACTGCTCCTGGGCGTTGCGCTCGGCCAGCGAGCGCTGAAATTGCTGCACCAGTTCGCTGGATTCGGCGGCAATGACAAACGTTTCGCCGCGGGTCAACTCATAGAATAGATACTCGCCTGCTTCGGCCACGTCATCCAGCGCAAACAGCCCGGTAGCCTCGGCAAAGTCCGCCACGGCCTGCTGCAATTCCTGCATCAGACCCCGAAACTCGCGCGCATCGGGAAACACTTGCAGCAGCACCCCAATGCCATGCAACTGCCGCTGCCAACTGGTGCGGTTGGCCTCGGGCGCAAAGCGCTGCCAGTAGAGCGCCGCGGCCGCCCGCAGCTTGCTCGGGTAACGCAGCAAGCCGGCGGCGCGCGTGAGGCGCACGAGCGCGGCGAGTAGCACAGCGGCATCGGCATCGTGCACGCCTTTGAGGTAGCCCTCGGCGTAGCGCGGCGCCATAAACTGCTGCACGTAACTCGTTATCTCTTCGGTAGTTAGCTTGGATAACTCTTCGACAGATAATGTGGCAGGCACCTCGCCGTGGGTGGGGGTAGGGCGCTCGGCGGCCTGCATCACCAGCCACGCCAGGTATTCGGCCCGGTACACCGTCGCGTTTTCCGAGGCCACAGTTTGGTCCCACACGGGGCGGGCCGTGAGCACGGCGGGGTCCGTCACTTTCTGGAAGAAATTGGTGCCCGTAAGGTGGTAATGCAGTTCACCATCGCGTAGCACCATGGTAAGGTCCAGCGGCTGGGTGTTAACGGTAAAAGCGTAAGAACCAAACTTTAACGCCTGCCCGCCATCCGTAAACAGCTCGGCGCGGTCTTTGAGCTGGCGCACGGCATCTTCCTTCACCGTTTTGAGGCGGCTCTGCAATTCATCGGCCTTCACGGTGTCACCAAGGGCTAGCAAATCCTGCACCGTTTGGCGCACTTTTTCGACCAGCATATCAGCGGCAAAATAGCCGTTAATATCGGCCAGCGTTTCGAGGCGCGTGAGCCGGTTTTGCACTGCTTTAATAATACGCTCGGCCGATTGCGCCAGCGCCGAAGCCCGTTGATTGCGCGCTTCCACCAAGCTCACCTTGCGCGCCTCAAACGCCTCGTACACCGTTTCGCGGCGCTCCGCAATTTGGGTAAGAAATTGGTCGAAGTCGGGGAATTTACCTTCCAATTCTTCTAGCTGCACCAGCAGCTTAGTGCTGTATTCATCGCACTTAGCAGGCGTATCACTGAGGTCCAGATAATTCACTAAAGCCTGCTCCAGTAGCTTGAGCTGAGCTGTGAATTCGGCCTGCGCCTCGGTGCCAGCCAGCGCCTGCCGTCGCCGTTTCAAGGCCGCCCGAATTTGATTGAAGCCCGCGTAAATCGTGGAAATACTATCGATAATGCGCGTGGTTTGCGTAGGGTCATCCATCGGCAAATTGCCCACTACTTCAATCAGTAGCTCCAGCTCGCTCGATACGGCGTTGGCTTCCTTTTCACGCTCGTTGGCCTCGCTCACTTTCTGTATTTTTTCTACGCTATCGGCGATGGCTTGCACGCGGGTAGCGTAGGGTTTCAGCGCGTCGGGCCGCAGCAGAAATTCGATGGTTTGGCCGGCAACCTGCTTGCTCGTCTCAGCGAGGTCGGTGGCGGCTTTTTCTACAACGGGCACATCTACGTAACGGAGTTCTTTCAGCGAAATCACCTCGCCCCGCGTGGCGCGCAGTTCGGCTAGCAGCCGCACGTATTCGTTAACTTCCGTCACGTCGGCCATGCGGCTGATGCGGGCGCGTAATTCGTCGGCCTGGCTTAGTGCGTGCTGCACGGCCTCGGCCGTGCTCTTTCGGATACCGCGCACTTTATCAAACTCTTCCACCGCCGCCGTAGCCGTTTGCTGAATGTCGCGTAGCGGCTCAGCTAGGTTTTGGGCGTCGGGGTCACCTAGCCAGTAGTACACGTCGGCCAGGGTGGTCGTGCGCCGAATTAGGTCGAGGTATAAGCCCGAATAACTATCCTCTTTGCCTACTAGCGTTAGTACTTCCTGCACTTCCGCCATGGCCCGCACAATCTCCTTGTTGCCTAGCTTATACAGCGCCGAATCCTGCGTCACTGGTAGCTCAAAATCGGGGGCTACGTATGGCGTTTGCCAGATTTGAACCGCGTGGTGCTTTTTGGCTTCGGCATCGGGCCGCAAGTAGCACAATTCCCCATCCTCAAACAAGGCGTAGCCGCTGCACACAATGGGGTTATCTACCCGTTGCGCAATTAGGTTGTACGACAATAATAAATACGTACCGTTCTCCTTATTGTAAAATACATACAGGAAGTCCTCCCCGTTAGGCGATGCAATGCGCTTCTCAAACAGCATGTCGCGCAAGCTATTTTCGAATAATTTTCCTTCGCCAGTTTGTAAATAAAACCCGTGCGGAAAAATCAGCCCTTGGCCGTCGGGTAGCAGTACGCAAGCGTCAGCCAGGGCGTCGAGGCGCTGGGCCGTGCGCAGCTTACTATTGAACAAGAAATACCGGTACGCCTGCTCTTGGTAAGGCCGAATTTTCAACAGAATTAAATTGTCAATTACGGCGTACTGAATTTCGGAATCGTCAAGTGTCTGGTCTTTATCAGCTACTGGCTCGGCCAATATTCCGCGGCCGGTTTCGGTATTATTCTCAACTTTAATAGTTAAGTCGCCTCCGATTGTTTCAACAAAAACCTTGTTTTCGATGCTAATATGCGGGTATTTGCCAGCCACTTGCATATCGCGCGTGGCGCGCTTCCAGGTGAATTCGTGCTGCGCCGGAAATGTATACTCGTGGTCGCTGCGATTGTCGAGGTAGGTAAGCGTATCATCCTTCAGCAGCCACTTAAAAGTCTTGATATCATTCGGGGTTTTACCCACCCGAAATATCATGAATAAATGTGGCCCTAGCACCGCAAATTTCACAAATTGGGTGCTCTTATAATACCGGTATAAATTCCGAAATTCCTCTAAAAATTGCGAGCTTTCCAGCAGCTTCAAATCTAGCGACCGAAACTCACGGTTGGTATATTCATATACCCCGAAAACATCGCTCAATTCCGTTTCCGTTTTCAAGCCAATTACGACGTTGAAACCAAAGATGAATTTGTTACCCACCGGCACCATATCCCACGGCACGCAATTATTGGTGGTCGTGATGCGCGTCGTTCCGAGCAAGCGTGTATCGATGGCCCCGAATACAGTTTTGCGTTCAATATTCAATTTTTCGAGCCGCGCTTGCAGGTCAGCGCCGCTCCTTTGCAAACGGCTGCGAAGGATTTCGTAGGTACCGCCTTCGAGTTGGGGAGTGGGTTCCATAGGAGGGGAATTGCCCCATTGGTTAGCATCCACTCCTACTAGAAGTTGGCTAGCCAATGGGGCAACTAAGGGAGAATTAACATCTTTATTTCAAATCAATCGACTTCACCGATTTATCGCTTATCCCCAGGGCTGCTGCTGTACTAGCCAGCTGCGAAATCGTGCTTCGCGTAGTTTCATCACCCGCTTTATTCATCATTTGCAGGAGTAGCGCAGAGACACTCAGGTTTTTCATGTCTTCGCTGCTCAGGCCAAATTGATTGACAAATTTTCGCAGGTTGGTTTTGAAATCGCCGCCCCTATTGTGGTCAAAAAATGTGCCTTTCACCGTGCTAAGCACCTCACTGTTGTGCACGGCACGGTCGATAGATTTGCCTTTCGTAATGGACCCAATAATCTGGTCGAAGAACATAGTTTCGCCGCCAACGATGTCAATTTTAGCGGCTTTCAAGGCTGCCCCAATCACGTCGGCTTGCGAGGCCGCAATATCCTTTTGGATATTGATTTGAGCCAGTTCCACTGACTTTTCTTTGTCTAGGCGCAGTTTGAATTCTTCGTGGTCTTTGCCTACCCCGTCGAGTTTTTTCATGGCGTCGGCCTTGGCTTCAATACCCTTAGCTTCAACGGTGAATTTCTGTTCATTGACAACAGCTTCTGCTAAGCCTTTTTTCTGGTCAGCGACGGCACGGGCTTCTACCACGTTCGCATCAGCGAGGCCTTTTTCGCGGTTGACTTTGGCGGCAACAAAGCCGATTTTTTCGTCGGCTTCAGCCTGGGCAGTGGCTTTGACTTGAATGGCCTGGGCTTCGGCGGCCGAGGTAAGTTGCATCACGGCGGCGTGGGTTTCACCTTCTTTCTGGTGCGCCACGGCTTTGGCCTGCATTACCTGGGCCTCGGCTAGGCCCACGGCGGCGGCTTTGCTAGCCTCGGCATCGGCCATGATGCGGATACCTTGGGCACGATGGTCGGCGGCCGTACGCTCGCCCTCGGCGTCTATTACAACCTGCTTCGCGCGGAATTCTGCCGCTTGCTTTTCCATCTCGGCAGTACCAACGAAGTTGATGGTGCTGGTTTCGTTTAGCTGCTGGGCGGCAGTCACGGCCACCAACTTTTCACGGTCAGCCTGGGCCTGAGCGCGGGTATCTTTAATGCGTTCTTCTTCCTGCACGGTCGCTTTTTCTACCGTAATGCGCTCGCGGATGATTACCTGAATATTCTTGCGCTCCTCTTCCAGCGCCTTATCTTTTTCGATTTGGGCCAGGGCCACCATGCGCTCGCGCTCATTGGCTTCCAAGGCTTTGGCCTGGGCTACCCGCTCGGTTTCGATGGCGTCGGTGCGCTGTTTGTTGCGCTCAGCCACCAAGATTTGCCGGTCGCGGTTTTGCTCCGAAACCTTAATTTCTTCCTCCGTAACGATGCGCGCCTTCTCGCCTTTCAGGCGCTCTTCCTGACGCACTTTTTCGGTTTCGGCAGCTTCGCGAGCTTTTATGCTGGCAATTTCGCGGTACTGCTTTTCCTGATTCTCGGCCAGTTGTTTTTCGAGCTGCAAGATGGTTTCCTGAGCTTCTACATCTTGCTTTTTAATCGTTTTCTGCTGGTCGCGCTGAATCTGATTGGCTTGGATTTTCTGCTCCGACGTCAGCGCAATAATCTTCTTAATGCCTTCCGCATCCAAAATATTATCCTGGTTGAGCGACGACAAAGGCGTTTGCTCCAAGTAATCAATGGCACAATCGTCGAGCACATAGCCGTTCAAATCGGTACCAATAATGCGCAGAATTTCCTGCTTGAATTGCTCGCGTGAATTATATAATTCAATAAAATCAAAGTGCTTGCCCACCGTTTTCAGCGCTTCCGAAAACTTGGCGTCAAACAGCGCTTCGAGGGCTAGCGGGTCGGACGCCCGATGCGCGCCAATGCTTTGTGCTACGTTTACTACATCGTCGTGCGTTTTATTTACCCGCACGAAAAAATTCACCTTCACGTCGGCGCGCATGTTGTCTTTGCACACCAAGCCTTCGGCCCCCGCGCGGGAGATGATGATAGTTTTTAACTTAATATCCATTACCTCCAGCTTGTGCAGCACAGGCACAATAAGGATACCGGAAAAGGACACTTTAGTATCGCCCATACCAGTGCGTACCAGGGCTTCGCCTTGCACAGCCTTCTGGTACATACGGGCCACAATAGCAATAAATCCAATTAATAAGACGCCGAGCACCAATAAAACAGCCCAGGAAATTTGTGTAACCATGAGAAAAAGTAAAAATGCCGAATAGGTAAAAATTGAAATGGAAATTCAAAATCAGGAAGTAAAATCTTCGCCTTAATGCAGCCTTAAGGGATTGCTACCCCATGGTATACGCCTCTATTAAGTAGCAGCGCCGCTGGGCATCGTAATCAATTACCAGGGCGGATTCGCCTTTTGCCAGCGCGCGCGACAAGGCACGCACGTTGAGCATGAGCGGCGCACCGTCGATGTGCACAGTAGCCTGGCCGAGTTGGTCGGTGGTGGCGGGTAGCAGCACGGTGCACACTTTGCCTAGGGCAACAGCACCGCCGTCGTGGTCTTTTTCGAGCGCTGCAAACAGTTTGACGAAGGGTAGCGTCAGGAATTTGGCCAGAAAAATACTTCCCACAAATAGCGGCAGCAGAAATGCCAGTCCCCGCAGCAGCGACGTGTTGCCGGTGTAGTAATTGGCCAGGATACTGCCCACCCACAGCGGCAGCGCCACGAAGCTGATAAATACCATCAGCGGGATGCGACCTAGGTTGAAAAATGCCAGTGCGCCATTAAGCCAGTCGGAGTCGCCGCTGGGTAGGTGGGCCCCATCCGTATGCACCTCCAGGTGGCCTCCGAGGTGCAGGTCGGCCGTTTTAAAGTCCAGCAATCCGACAATAACCGTGAGCCAGTACAACAGTACAAACACCAGCAACCCGGTGGCAACCAGGTTGGGGGGTAGTACGGCAGCTTGTAAAAGTTCAGTCATAAAGTAAGCGCCTTCCAGTCGAGGTAACTATCGCTGGCTAGCTCCATTCATTACACGGCGTAGGCCTATCTAGTAAGGCCAAGCTTGGCTTTGAGGGCTTGTAAGTCTTCGGCCGCCTGCCCTACCCCTGCCTGCCCGATGGCCTTATCAATCTCGGCATCAACGCTCTTGCTCTCCTGCGCAAGCTCACCGTACGACTCGGCCAGCGCCTCCTGCACGGCTACTTTTTCCTTCATGCGTTCGAGCAAGGCTACTGTTCCCGACGAGTCGAGCTGCGCCAATTGCTTGTTGATGTTGACGGTGGCGGTGCTCACCACGACGCGGGCTTTAAGGGTTTTCAGTTCGTTTTCCCACTGGCTGATGGTGGCTTTTAGTGTCTGCACGCTCTGGTCGAGTTGGGCGGCCGACTGCTCAAACCTGGCTTGGTCCTGGGCTGAGCGGGTAGCGTGGGTTTCGTTTTCAGCTTTTTTGAGCAGCGCCTCAGTGGCAAGGCGGTCAGCTTCGGCGGGGTCGAGGTCGCCTTTGTGGGCGCGTTGCAGCAGCAATACGGCCTTATTTTCATAATCGGCGGCCTTGGCGCGGAAGGCTTCAGTTTCGTTGCGGGCACGGATAGCCATAGCCTTCACTTCGGCCAAGCCATGAAGGGCTTTGTCTAGGTCTTGGCGCAGGTCGCGCAGGCCTTGCTCGGTGAGGTTGATGGGGTCTTCGAGCTGATTGACAGCGGCGTGGGCTTCCGACTGTCCGATTTTGAAAAGGCGCTGCAAGATATTCATGTCGCAGAAAATGAGGAGGGTAAGACTTGGAAAACTAAGTCAGCGCACAATCAAAATTTTTGAGCTACTGAGCTGAAAGGCAAGGAGAAGTATAGGAGGTAACTAAGCAATTATAGTCGTTATCTATGGCTGAGTTAAGAGCGCTCGGCTTTACCGGCTCAGCCCCGGTAAAAGTAGCGCAAACTCCGACATATAATTAGAAAGCGCTTGCGCTTAATGTTGCACTTTGACGCTAAGATTCTTCAGTAGCTACCCCGCGAAGGGAAACCTTATAATGCATTGCCAACCTGTTTGCAACGCTTCACTAGCCGCGGCAAAGCGACTCTTGGTCAATAGCAGTTTTCCAATTCACGTCGCCCCTATATTTATTGGCGTATTAATACTTGGCAAGGTTCTATTTTGCTACATAACTGCCTCGCTATTTCGCACGACATCACCGCCCTTGCCGACCACCTCTGGCTGCTGCCCCCTGGGGTAGCGCTGGCACCAGCTGGCTACCGCCTGGCACTACCCCCGTCCCCCGCCACCAGTTTAATTCGGCTCAGTGCAACCTGGTTTAGCACCCAACGTGGAGTCCACACTTGAATTCACTTAGTATTCGTGGCCGAGAAGTAGGCAGGAAATACGGGGCAGCTAGCGCGTATGGCGCTAACTATTAAACCAGCTAAACCAACGAGCGGTGGCGAGGCTAGCGGGTTAAGTACCTTGGCGGCATGAAGCAACTCTTACCGTTTTTGTTAGCTGTACTACCCTCTTTTAGCTGTGCGCAATCCGCCTTTCCTTTTCCAGATAAACTTCCGGTAAAAGCGCCCGTTTCACCGCCTTCGGTGCCAGCGCTTACCTTGAATTTTTCGCCTCTCGCTACGCTCGACCCAAATACTAGCACGCTACTTTTTGGCGTTGAATACCGCCTAAGCCAGCGGATAGGGGTAGCGGCAGAATATGGCGCCCGCTTTCGCCCGCTTCAACTCACTGGCTTCGGCCTGACCAAGAATAAAAACGATTACCACTACTACAAAATTAAGGCGGAGGTGCGCTACTACTTGCCGCCCATCGATAAGCACCCGCACCAGGAGATATATATGGCGCTGCAACCGTTCTTCGTGCCGCAGACCTATACCCGCTACAACGATAACTACGTTGTGAACGACATTCACATCGGCTACGACCGGGCCGATGTCAAGAAAACGGTAACGGGCCTAGATTTTAAGCTGGGCTTCATTTGGCACTACGGCCCCAGCTGGCAGCTCGAAGTAGGCGGCGGCCTGGGCATCCGCCACGTTTCCGTGGCTTACCAAACCGACCGCGAGTTTTTGGAGCAACGAGCTAATCAGTTTCAGGTCAACATGTTCAACCAAAGCGAAAAGCCCGGCTCGGGCCTCGATTTTGACGTGGCCACCGTATGCAAAGTCGGCTACCGTTTTGGCCTGCCGCGGCGGTAGCCAATGGCTGCATAGCCGCTACGGGTCCCTACCCCCTCGTTAGTTTCTGAGCGGTTAGTGCCTGGGCACCAGCCACGGGCTACCCAGTATTTTACTTGCTTCTGCCGCTAGCTATTGCTTTCGGCCTAGTTTAGGCGGGTCTGGCACCCAGGTTTGCCCAATACTTGGTTGGGCTTAAAACTAAAATTGGGGGAGGCAGGCTACGTGGTAGGTAGCCTGCCTCCCCCAATTTTAGCTTTAAGCTCGGTGCTAGCTAAGAATGTACATTCACGACGCCGGCGCCGACATCGGCTTTATCGGGCACGAAAAGCTGGAGCATAGGGTCTAGCACCACCACCTTTTGGAGCAGGCCCGGGTCGAGGTGAAACAGGGTTTCGTCATTCAGCTGATGAAGCAGCTGCTCGTTACGCATTGCCGGGCCGCCGGGCTGCTCGGCCACGCTGGGCGTTTTGGCAATAGTGCCAGTAATAACTGGTTTGGGCCGCAGGCTCTGCAACATGCTCAGGCTGGGCGCGAAGAAGTACTCGCCGCCTCGCATAGTGATGAAGTCGCCGAAGGGCACGTCTTTTCTAGTGTTGGCGCCGTAGCCAGTGGGCCAGTGGTACACAGTAGCTCCCGCGGGCTGGCCAATAAGGGGGTCTTTGCCCGTGCCGGGTTGCGAAAAATCGGGGCTGTTCACCCACGACTGCTGCACAAATTCAAACTGGTTGGCTATGTTGGCCACGTAGCACATAAACAGCAGCCCTACCCCCCCCGTTGGCTGGTCCTCGGGCTTATCGGATAAGTCGCCGTTGGCATCACGGATGCGGGGCTTATCCTCGAAGGGAATCCCGCGGCGCACCAGTCGTTTGTCTTTATTAAACACTGGCCCGGCGCCGTCGGTGCGCGCCGCCGACTTGCGGATGTGCGCAAAGAATGGGCATTTCGACGCGCTGTTTGGGTCAGCAAAATCGAAGTTGTTCTCCTGGTGCCCCAGCGGCGGATTAGTGGCATCGCCGTGCAGCATTACCGGTGTGCCGTCCTCGAAGCGGCCCACGGCCCAGGCGCCAATCAGCTCGGCTTGCTCGGCTTGGGCTTCCGTCCAGGTGGCTTCGTTAGCAGGCAGGTTGAAGACGGCTTTGGCCACCTCTTTCTCGCGGGTTTTGAAGCCGCGCACGTTCTGCTCCAGCTTTCTAAACACGAAGTAGCTGCCCATACTGTTGGCATCTTTGCCGCCGGGGTCGGCCACCAGCATCAGCGAAGGCGTGGCCTGGGGGTTCCACTTAGTGCGGTCGCCCGGGGCGGGCAGCTCGTTGGCAAAAAACACCGGCTGGCTGATGCCGTCCACATAGTTATTGTGCTCAATGCCTTCGCCTTTGGCGTTGCGCAGCACCACGCCGCGCTCCACGGCTACCACATCGGCCTTGCCCATCAACGACAGCTTGATGGCCCGTGTAAGCGAGCGGGCCTGGTGGACGTCGGCATCGGCAATAAGCACCATGGCGTGAATCACGCCGTTGGCGCCGTTCAGGCCGGGGCTCCAAGTGGACGGGTTAGGGTCTTTTAGCGCCGGGCCGGAGGCCTTCATGCCAGCCCGGAATTTATCGGTAGTGACACCCGGCATTTTGTCTGCCACGCCCAGGTATTTGTAGCCTTCGGCCGACAAAAAAAACGACGTGAAGATGCTACCCGGAATACGCTCGTCGTGAAACAGTTGGGTTTCGTCGAACTGCTTGCGAGCCGTGGTTACGAAGACGCTGCTGAAGTTGGCAATCCAGGTGCGCACCGCGTTAGTCTGCCCAGTTTTGAAGCTCAAAAACAGGTTGAAGGTAAACTGCCGGCCGTGGCCTTTCAGGATGTTGCCCTGCAAGTCGCTGAGGATGGGGTCGGCGGGATTAACGGGAAATTGGGAGAGAAACTGGGCTGCTGGCATATGCATGGACGGGTAAAGGGTGGAATACAGTATCAACTTGCCCGCTAAGCACTGATGCTTCGGGGCCCACCCGCGGCACTTGCCGCCAATAAGCAGGCTTCAGGGCAACTAAGTCATTATTTTAAGCGGCAGCTACTCTCTTTTCTCAGCCCCTGCTGGCCCTACCCTCTTCCTAATCGCCCTACCTCACTGCCATCATTCACTACGATTGCAACCTCTTCATTGTATTTTCAGAAAGCATCGCAAAAGTATGGCTACCCCCTCCCACGCGCATCAGTGCCAACACTGAATATCAATTAAATAGCCACCTTGCTCCCTTCAGGCGCATAAGCCAGTAGTAGCCCGCTGGGTCGCGTTGGCTTCGCTAAGCCCTACCCCCTCACCATGTGCACGTGCGGAATCCCGTCTTCCAGATACCCTTCGCCTTCCTGCACAAAGCCAAAGCTTTCGTAGAAAGCCAGTAAATACTGCTGCGCCCCAATCTTGATGGGCTGCCGCCCAAACTGCGCCTCGCACTGGGCAATGGCCTCGTGCAGCAGCTGCCGGCCCAAGCCGTGGCCCCGGTGGCGCGGCGACGTCACGACCCGCCCAATGCTGGCCTGCGCGTAGCTACGCCCCGCCGCAAACAAGCGGGCATACGCCGCCAGCTCGCCCGCTTCGGTGTGGCCCAGCAGGTGCAGGGCGGCCTGGTCGTGCCCATCAATATCCTGGAAGGCGCAGGTTTGCTCTACTACAAAGACTTCGCTGCGGAGCTGTAACAGGGCGTAGAGTTCGGCAAGCGTGAGGGTGTCGAAAGGCTTGGTAGTCCAGTGCAGGGGCATTCGCGGGGGTAGGTTAGTCGGTTGAAGGCACAAAGAAAGTCGGCAAGATTTTCTATTTTAAATCAAGAAGCTACGTAGCCCTGATTCAGCCCTCTCCTATCGAAATAACAGGCGTCGCATACTAATTTGATTTTAGCGAATTCTTCCGACTCATCGTTCCACTCACCAATTCCCCTAGCACTTCATCGCAAGCGTCGCACCAGGCATTGAGTGCTTCGTTTGCGTAGGTTGCATTAGGGTCCGTATCGAAGGGTTCGTAGAAGCCGACCGGTGTATGCAGATTCAGATGCTGACAGACGTAGGCAGGGTAGCGCGCTCCATGCGTACCACACGCTACTACTTTTTGAGTATCACTCATTAATTACGGGTTAAAAATTCGAAAGGTAGCAGCCGCTGCCTGCCGTTCTTTGCAGCCGTAAAAGCCACTCTACCCATGCCCACCGGAACCCTGCTCCTCATCGACGACGAAGCGCGCTTGCGCCAGCTACTGGCGCAAGTTTTGGAGCTGGAAGGCTACACTGTGGTGCAAGCGCCCGACGCCTACCGGGGCCTGGCGCTGCTGGGCCAGCACGCGGCCGAGGTGCTGGTGGTGCTCAGCGACGTGAAGCTGCCCGATGCCCACGGCGTCGATTTGCTACCCCGCTTTAAGGCGCTGGCGCCCGAGGCCGAGGTGGTGCTGCTTACGGCCTTCGGCACCATTCCCGACGGAGTGCGGGCCATGAAGCAGGGCGCATTTGACTACCTCACAAAGGGCGATTTTGAGCAGCAGCTGGTGGTAGTGGTAGAGCGCGCCGCCGAAAAAGCGCGCCTGCGCCGCCGCGTAGCCGAGCTCGAAAAGCGTATGGGCCAGGCGCATACCTTTGAGAGCATGATAGGCGAGGCGCCCGCCCTGCGCCGCGCCCAAGACCTGGCCCGCCAGGTGGCACCCACCGACAGCACCGTGCTGCTCGAAGGCCCTACCGGCGCGGGCAAGGAGCTGTTTGCCCAGGCGCTGCACCAGGCCAGCGGGCGCAAAAGCAAGCCCTTCGTAGCCGTCAACTGCTCAGCCTTCCCCAAAGATTTGCTCGAATCGGAGCTGTTTGGCTACAAAAAAGGGGCCTTCACGGGGGCACTTGCCGATAAAAAAGGCCTGCTCGAAGAAGCTAACGGTGGCACACTGTTTCTAGACGAAATCGGCGAACTGGAGCTGAACGTGCAGGCTAAGTTTCTGCGGGTGCTGGAGCTGCAACAGTTCACCAAGCTTGGCGACACCAAGCCGACGAGCGTGAACGTGCGCCTAGTGGCCGCTACTAATCGCAATCTTAAGCAGGAGGCTGCCGAAGGGCGCTTTCGGCCCGACTTGTACTACCGGCTGTCGGTGTTTACCATCGTGGTGCCGCCGCTCAGCGCCCGCCCGACCGATGTGCCACTGCTAGCCGCGTTTTTCTTGCAACATTTCGCCGCACGGCTAGCTAAGCGCCTACCCGGCTTCGAGCCCGAAACCCTGGACTTATTGCAGCGCTACCCCTGGCCTGGCAATGTGCGCGAACTCAAAAACGTGCTGGAGCGCGCCGCCATTTTGGCCCCGGTGGGCCAGCCGCTGGCAGCAACGTACCTGCCCGATGAGTTTCACGTGGGGCGCCCTACTCCCCCACTGGCCGACGACGAAAGCCTGCGCGGGTTGGAAGCCCGGCATATCCGCAAGCTCATGGGCGAGCTAAGCGGCAATAAGCCCGAGGTGGCCAAAAAGCTGGGGATAGGGCTCACTACGCTCTACCGGAAGCTGCAGGAGTATGGGGTAGAGGGGTAGGGCGCCCGCCAGGATAGCCGCTTTACTTTGCTGCCATGAAAGCCCCGCTCCTCGCGTGCCTCCTTGGCCTCACTTTTTCGGCGTTTGCGCAAAATCAACAGCTTATTGTCCTCGGCGTAGCGCAAGATGCGGGCTACCCCCAGCTTGGCGCCGCCCAAGAGTTTGCGGCCGTAGAGCTGGGGCAGCGCACGCGGCAAAAAGTGGTGGCGCTGGGGTTAGTGGATGAAAAAGCCGAGCAAAAATTCTTGCTGGAGGCTACGCCCGATATGCCCGACCAGCTTTTCGCGCTCAATGCCTTTTGGCCCACGCCCGGCACACTGCCAACGGGCATTTTTCTTACCCACGGCCACATCGGCCACTACACCGGCCTGATGTACCTGGGGCGCGAGGCGAGCGGGGCTACCGCCGTGCCCGTGTACGCTATGCCGCGCATGGCACGCTTCCTGACCACGAACGCCCCGTGGAGCCAGCTGGTCACGCTCCAGAACATCAAGCTATTGCCCCTGGCCGATGGCCAGGAAATCACCCTTAATCCGGCGCTGAAAATCAAGCCGTTTCTGGTGCCGCACCGCGATGAGTTTACCGAAACCGTGGGCTTCGAGATTACGGGTAAGCACCGGAAAGCCGTCTTCATTCCTGATATTGACAAGTGGAGCAAGTGGTCGCAAAACTTGCTCGACGTTATCAAGCACGCGGATTATGTGCTGCTCGACGCTACCTTTTACCGCGACGGAGAAATTGCGCGGCCAATGGCCGAAGTGCCGCATCCCTTTGTAGAAGAGACCATTAAACTGCTGCATAGCTTGCCAGCGAAGGAGCGAGCCAAGGTGTATTTTCTGCACTTCAACCACACCAATCCCCTGCTGCAACCCGATAGCCCCGAGCGGCGCGCCGTGCTACAGCAAGGGTTTCGGGTGGCGGAGGAAGGGCTGACGCTGGATTTGTGAGCCGGGCGGGCTGGTTAGAGGGGGTAAGAAAGGTTGCGTACAACCCAAAAAAACGTCATGCAGAGCGTAGCGAAGCATCTCGCGTGCAGCAGTAATCCAATCGTTCAACGAGGTGAGCGAGATGCTTCGCTGCGCTCTGCATGACGTTCTTTTGGGTTGTACGCAACCTTTCTTACCCCCTCTCAGAAGCTGCACCAGGCTACTTACCCGTCACCTTAAACTCGGTGCGGCGGTTGAGTTGGCGGCCGCCTTTGGTAGTGTTGGGCACCACGGGGCGGGTATCGCCGTAGCCGGCGGCGGTGAGGCGGCTGGCGGCAATGCCGTGCTCGGTGAGGTAGGCTACCACCGCCTGGGCCCGGCGCTGGCTGAGGTCTTGGTTGGCGGCCGGCTTGCCCACGTTGTCGGTGTGGCCGGCCATTTCGAGCTTGATAGCGGGCTGCTCGGTGAGTAGCTTGTGCAGGCGTTCGAGTTCGGCGGTGCTTTCGGGACGCAGGGTGGCTTTGCCGGTGTCGAAGAAGATGTTGTTGAGCACGATAACGACGCCTACCTCCAGCTTTTTAAGCAGTACATCCTTCACCACTTCGGCGTAGGCGGCGGTGGCGGGCAGGTCGAAGTTTTCGGAGTGAAACAGGTAGCCTTCCTGCCGCACTACAATGCCGTAGTTGGTGCCCGAAGGCAAACTTACGAGGTACTTGCCCGAGGTAGCGTTGCTGTGGAAGGTGGCAATAGTTTGGCCCGAAGCGTTGTCAATCAAGTCGATGTTGGCTTCGAGCGGCTGGCGGCTGGCGGCATCCGTGACGGTGCCCTTGAGGATAGTAACCTGGGCCGTGGCCACGGCCACGGGCGGCGCGAGCAGCGTTTGGGGCTGGGGCGCGAGGCGCGAAGCCAGCAGCTGGCTTTCTTCGCTGAGCAGAGGCGGCTTTTCGGGGCCTAGGAAGGTGATGCGGTAAATGTCTTTGCCGCCTACCCCCCCCGGCCGGTCGGAGGAATAATAGCCGTGCCGGCCCGAGGCGGAAGCCACAAAAAACACGTCGTCGTCGGGGGTGTTGATGGGCCAGCCCAGGTTTTCGGGGGTTGTCCACTGGCCGTTGCGCAGCGTCGATTTAAAGATATCGTAGCCGCCCATTGAGTTGTGGCCTTCGGAGGAAAAGTACATGGTTTTGCCGTCGGGCATCACAAACACAGCTTCTTCGCCGTAGGGCGTGTTGATGGTGGTGCCCAGGTTTTCGGCCGGCTTGGTGCCGTCCAACTCCACCTTATAAATGTCGTGGCCACCGTGCCCGCCCTCGGGCTTATCGCTCACAAAGTACAGGTAGCGACCATCGTAGGAGTACGCGGCCGACGACTCGTGGTAGCGCGAATTGATGCGAGCACCCAGGCGCTGGGGCTTGTCCCAAGCCGTACCCTTGAGGCCCGATTCGTAGATGTCGCCGTTGTTTTTGTCCACGTACACCAGCAAGCGCTGGCCGTCGGGCGCCAGGCCCACGGTGGCGTCGTGGCCGTCGGTGTTCACGGGCGAGCCGAGGGTAGCGGCGGGGCGCCAGTTTTTGCCCGCCCAGGCGGTTTGGTAAATATCCTCAAAGTAGCTGTCGCCGTTGGGGTCTTTGGGCGCGTTGGGGCCGCCAGGGCGGCGCGAGGTAAAAAGCAGCGTCGCCTCATCGGCCGACACTACGGGCCCGTAGTCGGAGTACGGCGAGTTGACCTCCGGCCCGGCATTGTCGATAAAGACGCGCACCGGGTGCTTGGCTAGCTCCTGGCCATTGCGGCACTCCCGAATGCGGTTGGCCACGTCGCTCGCCGTGATGGGCGCTTCGCCTTCGGCCAGTTTAGTACTGCTGCCGGGCGTGCACTGTTGGTATTCCTTAATGGCTTCGGCCCACTTGGCATTGAGGTGCAGCGCACGGGCCAGCAGGTAATGCTGGCGCGGCGTGCTGGCCGGAGCCAGCGCCTGGGCCCGCTTGAGGAAAGGCAGTGCCGCCGACTTGGTGCCCGAGTGCAGGTAGCAATCGCCAATTTTGACGTTGAGCGCGGCGTTGTCGGGGTTGAGTTCCTGGGCCGCCAAGTAGTGCGGCAAGGCCGCGTTGTAGTTGGCCGGGTCGGCCTGGTAGGCCTCGTCGCCCGCCTTCAGTTCGCGCAGAGCTTCCTTCAGCTCCTGTTTCTTCTCCGCAAACTGGTCTTTCGAAAACTCCACATTTTGGGCTTGAGCCCCAAAGGCCAAGCCGCCGCTCAGCAGCACAAACCAAATAAAAGCACGCAGCATACTAGCTCTCGTAAAAAGCTGGGGGTAGGGAAAAAGCACCGGCGGCAGGCAGCCCTACCCCCGGCGGTGGCCGGCAGGCTACTCGGCGGTAGCCTCCTCGGCGGCGGGGCCGGCGCAGCCAGCCGCGGCGGCGTAGTCGTTGCCCACGGCCAGGCCCAAGGCAGCCGCGTGGTGCCAATCTTGGCAGGCCTCGTCGGCGCGGCGCAGCATTTCGCGGGCGTGGCCGCGGTTGAGGAAGGCCTCGGCGTAGCGCGGGTTGAGGCGCAGGGCCTCGGTGGCGTCGGCGTCGGCCTTGGCATAGTGCTCCAGCTTTAGCTCGGCGGCGGCGCGGTTGTTCCAGGCGTAGGCGTAGGCCGCTTTCAGGGCGATGGCGCGGTCGTAGTCGGCCACGGCACCGGCGTAGTCTTTGTGCTCGAACCGGGCATTGCCCCGGTTATTATAGGCAATAGGGTTATCGGTTTTTTGGGTTAAATACGCATCGTAATCGCGCAAAGCCTCGGCGAGCTGGCCGGTGTGGCGCTCGGCGGCAGCCCGGTTGAGCAGCGCGGGCAGCAGCGCCGGCTGCAGCTCTAAGGCCCGCGAGTAGTCAGGCACGGCGGCCGCGTAGTTGCCGAGCCGCAGGTTGGTGCTGGCGCGGTCGTGGTAGGCGTAGGTGAAGGCCGGGTCGGCCTTCACGGCCCCGTCGAAGTCGGTGAGGGCCGCCGTGTACTCGCCTTTCTCAAAGCGCAGTACGCCCCGGTTGTACCAGGCCGGCGCGTAGGCCGGGTTCACCCGCAAGGCCTCGCCGTAATCGGCCTCGGCCTCGGGGGCTTTGCCAGCCGCCTCGCGGGCTTGGGCCCGGCCAAAATAATGAGCGTAGGCGCCGGGTTCCAGTTTGAGGGCCTGGTCGTAGTCGGCCACGGCGGCCGGGTAGTTCTTGAGGGCCAGCTGGGTAGCGGCCCGGTTAGCATAGGCCGGCGCAAAATCGGGCTTCTCCACCAGCGCCTGGTCGAAGCTGGCCAGCGCGGCCGCATAATTCTGAGCCGTGAAGCTGGTAAGGCCCGCGTTGTAAGCTTTTTCGGCCACTTGGCGGCCTGGCAAGGTACTGGCCCGCACGGTATCGACTTGGGCCTGGGCAGCAGTGGCGCTCAGCAGTGCAGCTGCCCACAAGCCCCAAGTAAGCAGCGTAGCGTGTTGCGGCATAAGAATAAGTTGTTGGAATAGAATAGCTCGGTAGTTATTCTGCGAAGATAAGACGGGATTGACCTATTGTATATTTTTTATATTTTTTGAACTTATCAAATAATTTATAGCAGCTTTGAGCCAAGGTCCGGCTTACATAATTAGCTCAGCACGTAATCCTTCCTTTGGCTTGTGTGGCGACTAAAGCCTAGTTTTGGCCGCCCGAGCCTGGCAAAAATGCTGCGCCTTTTTGTAATGCTAAAGCGGGGGCAGCTATCAAGTATAGCAGCAAGCCCGCCCCTACCCCCAGTCCTAGCCATGAGCGTCCAGCCCAGCCTTTTATGTCGTTAAAAATACAAATTCGCTTGGGCGTTTCCCTCATGCTGGGGCTGCTGCTAGGGCTAGGCAGCTACGTCATTTTCACCATTCACCGGCTCGAAAGCGAAGGGCCAGTGGTGCAGGCTGCCAACGCCCGCATGGCCCAGCAGGCCGTGTATTTATTCTTGGGCATCAGCACGTTGCTGGGCATTGTGCTACTGGTGCGGCTACCGCGGCTAGTGGTGCGCCCGCTGCACCGCCTCACCGCCGACGTGGAGCGGGTGGCGGGCCCCGGCCCCGCCACCCGGGTGTCGGTGGCCAAAAACAACGAAGTGGGTTCGGTAGCGGCGGCCGTCAACCGGGTGCTGCGCCAAGCCGAAGACGAGCGCCGCGCCACGCTGGCCGAGCTCATCACCCAGCGCAACCGCACCGATAGCCTGGTGCGCAGCCTCGACGAAGGCTTGCTGCTCATTGACCAGCAAGGCCTTATCGTGCTCACCAACCCCGTGGCGTGCTTGCTGTTAAGCCTACCCCCCAAGGAACTGCTGGGCCGCCCGGCTGCCGAAGTAGCCCGCACCAACGACATGCTGCGCGACTGGCTAGCGGTGCTCAGCGCGCCGCCGACCGCCGAGCACGCCAGCCAAGGACCCACCTATTTGGTGCGGCCGCACGGCGAAAACCTGCACTACCAGCTCACCGTCACGGCTATTGAGGCTTTCAATGAAGACTTAAAGAAAAGCGAACCCGCTGGCCACGTGCTGTGCCTGCGCAACGTATCGGATTTTAAAAACCTCGACCAGCTGAAATCCACCTTTTTGGCCACGATTTCGCACGAGTTGAAAACGCCGCTGGCTAGCATCAATCTCAGCCTCATGCTTTTGCAGGATGAGCGCCTGGAGGCCGCCAAGCGCCAGCAGGTGGCCGGCGGCATCCGGGCCGAAACGCAGCGGCTACTGGGCCTGGTGGGCCAGCTTATTGAGGTGGCGCGCCTCGACGCGGGCGGCGACCTTAAGCTAAACCCGCAGCCGGTGCCGCTGCCCGAGGTGGTGCGCTACGCCACCGAAACCATTAAGGCCCAGCTCGATGACAAGCAGCTACAACTGCGCGTGCGGCTGGCCGAGCCCCTACCCCATGCCCAGGCCGACGTGGAGAAAACGACCTGGGTGCTCATCAACCTGCTGTCGAACGCCATCCGCTACTCGCCGCACGGCGCCAACCTCACCATTCATGTGAAGCCCTGGGGCGAGATGGTGCAGCTGAGCGTGGAGGACGAAGGCCCCGGCATCCCGAAGGAGTACCATATCCGTATTTTTCAGCGCTTTGCGGGTGGGCCCAGGGCGGCCGGTATGCCGGGCGGCGGCTCGGGGCTGGGGCTGAGCATCTCGCGCGAATTCATCACGGCGCAGGGCGGGCAGCTGTGGGTCGAGAGCCAGCCGGGAGCCGGCAGTTGCTTCACCTTCACGCTGCCGGCGGCGGGATAAAGCCCGCCTGCGTGAGGGCCGCCTGGCTGCGGTGCTGGCACTGCGTGAGCCAAGCCGTGAGCGGGCCTTCTTCGGCAAAAAATGCAACCCAGCCCGCGCTATCGGCCGGCACTACAAACTGCTGCAAGAGGCTGGGCGATAGCAGGTATCCTAGGCAAACCGCCCGACCCAGCCGGCCCGCCAAGCCGGGCAAGAACTCGGCCGTGAGCCACTGCCTAGCCGCCGCGTCGGGGGCATTGCGGCCGCGCAAATCGAGCTGCCAAAAGGGGCAGCTGGTAGCCTGGGCAGCGCGCAGCATGGCGCGGTAGCCCTGCCTAAACTCGGTGGCCGAAACCGGCCGCTGCCAACGGCCCACCAGCAGGTGCAGGTCGGGGCGGTAACGCAGGTCTAGAAAGTCGGCTTCGGACCAGGAAAGAGCGGCGGTGGGCGGCGTTTGCATAGCGTAGAAATTGAGAAATAAGCCAGGGACTCACCCAATTGAGAGCCCAAAACTGGCCCTGGCGTTTAATGCCTGGCTCGTGGCTTCGGCCGGTAGCTTGTCTTTCTAGACCAATGCCCCGATTGCATCGCGCAAAAGCCGCGGGTTAATGCGCGCGCTGGTCCCGAACTTGGCTGCATGATTCGCTTCTTGCTGCTGTTTTTCGTGCTCGCTACCCCCCTGCTTACCAAGGCCCAAACGGGCACGGCTGATGATTTTCCGCTGGCTAAATACCCGGTGTACCAAGGCCCCGACTTGGGCCTGACCTTCGACCGCACCGGCCAGGGCACCCTGCGCGTGTGGGCCCCCACTGCCGAAGAAATGCGCCTGAACCTGTACGCGGCCGGGGTGGGTGGCACGGCCACCGCCGTACGCGAAATGCAGCCGGGCGGTGCGGGCGTTTGGCAGGCGACCCTGCCCGCTGGCACCACCGGCTTCTACACCGTGCAGGCCCTCATCGACGGCGAGTTGCGGGCCGAGGTGGCTGACCCCTACGCCCGCGCCGTGGGCGTGAACGGCCGCCGGGGCGCCTGGCTCGACCCCGCCACCGCCTACCCCCTCGGCTGGGACCAAGACCTGCGCCCGCCACTAGCCGCACCCACCGACATCCTAGTGGGGGAAGTGAGCGTGCGCGACCTCTCGGCCGACCCGCAGTCGGGCATCAAAAACCAGGGCAAATACCTAGGCCTGACCGAGCTGAACACCACTGGGCCGGGCGGCGTGCGCACCGGCCTCAGCCACTTGCAGGAGCTGGGCGTGACGCACGTGCACCTGCTACCGACCTACGACTTTGCGGCCATCGACGAAAGCCTACCCCCCTCGCCCAGCCGCTACAGCTGGGGCTACGACCCAGTCAATTATTTTGTGCCCGAAGGCTCGTACGCCACCAATGCGCTCGACCCCGCCGTGCGCATTCGGGAGTATAAGCAGCTGGTGCAGACCTTGCACGACCGCCAGCTGCGCGTGGTGGCCGACGTGGTGTTCAACCACGTGGCCGACGCCGGCACCAGCGCCTTCGAGCAGTTGGTGCCGGGCTACTACTTCCGCCACAACGCCGACGGCAAGCTCTCGAACGCCACCGCCTGCGGCAATGAAGTGGCCTCGGAGCGGCCCATGGTGCGCAAGCTCATCGTGGACTGCGTGAGCTACTGGGCCCGCGAATACCACGTCGATGGCTTCCGCTTCGACCTGATGGGCGTGCTCGATGTGGAGACAATGCGCGCCGTGCGCGTGGCCTTGGACCAGCAGGACAATAGCATCTTCGTCTACGGCGAAGGCTGGGCGGCTGGCCCTAGCCCCTTGCCCGAAGCCCAACGCGCCGTGAAGGCCAACCTGCCCCGCCTACCCCGCATTGCGGCCTTCGGCGACGAGCTGCGCGACGGCGTGAAGGGCCACTACGCCCGCCAGGCCGAAGCCGGTTTTGTGGGCGGCCAGCCGGGCCTGGAAGAGAGCGTGAAATTTGGCATCGTGGCCGCTACCCAGCACCCGCAGTTGGATTACACCAAGGTTAATTACAGCAAAGCGCCCTGGGCTACTACCCCCGCCCAGGCCCTCAACTACGTGGCCTGCCACGATGACCGCGTGCTCTGGGACAAGCTTAAAATCGCCAATCCTGCGGCCAGTGAGGAAGAGTTAATTAAAATGGATGCGCTCTGCAACACCATCGTTTTCACTTCGCAGGGCGTGCCGTTTATCCCAATTGGCGACGAGTTTTTGCGCACCAAAAAAGGCGCTGCTAACTCCTACAACCTCCCCGACAGCATCAACCAGCTTGATTGGGCCCGCAAGGCGAAGTACCGGGCTGTATTTGAGTTTTACCGGCAATTACTGGCCCTGCGCAAAGCGCACCCGGCCTTCCGGCTGCCCACCCAGGAAGCCATTGCACAGCACCTGCGGTTCTTACCCGGCCTACCGGCGGGTACCATCGGCTACCAACTTGTGGGCCACGCCGGCGGCGACGTCTGGCAGACAATTACGGTGTTGTTCAACGGCACGAGCCGCGCGGCTACCCTACCCGTGCCGGTTGGCACCTACAAGGTGGTGCTGCGCGGCCTCGACATCAAGCCCAGCGGCCTGGCCACGCTGCCCGCTACTACTAGCAAAGTGGCTGTGCCCGGCAGCACGGCGCTGATATTGGTGCAGCAACCACCTAGTGCAAAATAGTTGGCAGACCAGAAAAGGCTGCCAAAACAACAGCGTAGCTATTCAGAAAAAGGCCGTTCTGCTGAGCTTGCCGAAGCCTCTTGGCCGCCCCGCTGGAGGAAGGGGTAGAGCTGCTTCGGCAAGCTCAGCAGGACGGCCTTTTTCTTTCATGCCTTTGCTTTAACGTGTTGTTTCAGGCGAATTACCTCACGGCAACTGCACCTGTTTGGGCACTTGAGCCTTCCTGCGAATTAACCCAGGCGACAATGCTCTTGATATCCTTGTCCGATAGCTGCGGGAAGGAGGGCATTTGCTGCTTGCCATTGTCGTTGAACAGCTTCACGGCGTATTCGTCGCCGCTGGCGATGACTTTGCTGGAGTTTTTTACCCACGGCAGCAGCCACGAAATGGGGCGCCGCTTGGTGATGCCGGCCAGCGCCGGGCCCACTACTTTGTCGTTCACGGCGTGGCACTGGGCGCAGTTGTTTTTGAAGAGCGCGTCGCCGGCCGCGATGGCGCTGGCTTCTTCGGGCGAGGCGGGCTTGTAGGCCACTGGCAGCGCCGTACTGTCGCCGGCTAGTTGGCCGGGGCCTTCGTTCACGGGCATAGCTTGCTCGGTGAGGGGCAAGTAATCGGCCAGGCTCACCAAACCCGCCGCGCTTAGCACCGCAAATCCCATTAATAAAACAAGTAAGCCCATTCCGACGGAGAGGGCCAGGCTGGCTGGATTCGTGCGCATGGCAGCAAGGAGTTAAGTGGGTAAAAAAGTCCTTATATAGAACTCTACCGCCCAGCTTTTGCTTACTGAAAATCCTATTTTCTTAAAAAATAATTGGGCGCTGCTCAACCACTGCCGCTAGCGCACCTGCCGGCCCTTCCAGCGGTAGCCGCCGCGCTGCCCAGCCAAGCCCACCGCGAGGCCGTAGGGCGCGTACAGCAGCTGCAAGGGCAGCAACCAGGCCAGCAAGCGGCGGCGCTTTAGCAGCCGGAGCATGGGCAGCAAGAGCCAGGCATCGCCCCCTAGCTTTAGGGCCCACCCTACCCCCACCCACGGCGCCAAGGCCGGCCACCTCAGCGCCCACACTAGGCCCACCGCCAGGCTCACATTGGCCCCCAGCACCAGCAGCGCTAGCTGGCGCGGCGCGGCCGTGCGGTAGTGCGGCCATTTGCTAGCCCAACGCACCCGCTGGCGCAGCAGCGCCCGCAGCGTGGCGGGCGCGGGTGTATCAATGAGGGCCCGCGCATCGGCTAGGAAGTGAATGCCGGCCGGGTAGCGCAGGTGGATTTTGTGCAGCAAAAATTCGTCGTCGCCGCTAGCAATGCCTTGGTTGTCGGCGTAGCCGCCCACTTCGTGAAACGTGGCACGCCGGAAGGCCAGGTTGGCGCCGTTGCACATGGTGGGCCAGCCCCGCCCAATGCAGCCCGCCCCTACCCCCACCAAACCGGCAAACTCCAGCCCCAGCAGCCCGTCAAACCAGCCCCCCCCCGGCGTGAGGCGCACCGGCCCACTCACGAAGTGCAGCCCAGGCTGTGCACTTAGCAAGTCGGCGTAGGCGCGCAGCCAGCCGGGCGCGGGGCGGCAGTCGGCGTCGGTGCAGACTACCCAGGCGGCGCGGGCCTGGGCTTCGGCGGCGGCTAGGGCGGCCTTCTTGCCGGTGGTACCGGGGGGTAGGGTTATCAGGCGCAGGGCAAAAGGCGTTTTCTTGGCCGCCGCTACCACGAGCGCGGCGGTGCCGTCGGCCGAGTGGTCGTCGGCGATGAGCACCTCGAAGTAGTACGGGGGTAGGGTTTGGTTTTGGAGCGCTTGCAAAAGGTGCGGCAGGGCCGCGGCTTCATTGCGGGCGGCGAGCAGGAGGGAGAAGAGGGGCTGGTGGTTGGCCTCCTGGTTGGCTTCGCTGCCCGGCCCCGTCTCCTTCAGAAAGGGGAAACTGAGGGGCGAGGCCAGCCGGGCAGACGGCTTCGCAAACCCTATCCCCCCCCGTAGCCAGCCGAGCAGCCCCGCGTACAGCGCCGGCCCCAGTAGCAGCGCCCCTCCAAGTAGCGAACTAGCGTCCATGGCGTTCGCGCAGCACCCGCAGGCCGGGCAGCCACAAGAGTCCCAGCGCGCTTGGCAGCGCAATATTTAGCACCCACAAGCTCAGGCTAGCGCTGAGCACCGGCAACGCCGGCTGGCCTAGCAGGCCAAATAAATGCGTGGCCGACAGCTCACGCACGCCCACATCGGCCAGGGCGTTGAGCGAGGGCACCAGCGACTTAAACAAGAACGTGCCCGCCACCGCCGCCGTGGCCGGGCCCAGCGCCGTGCGCACCCCGTAGGCGTACAGCAACAGCAAAAACTGCCCGCAAAACACCGCGTAGCGCAGCCCCGAAATACCCAGCACCGCGTGCAATTCACTAGCCGAATAAGTAGGCATCACGGCCAGGTAGCGCTGAAAACGGCGCAGCGGCTTCACCGCCCCCAGCACGGCCAGCAGCAGCCGCGAGCGGTAGAGCGGCAGCAGCGCCACCGCGCCGCCAAGCCCGGCCGCCAGCCCTACCCCCACCTGCGCGGCCGGGTAGCCGCCGAGGTAAAATTTGAGCACGAAGTACAGCAGCCCTGCCCCGCCCGCCAGCACGGTGGCCACCAGTTGCGCGTAGCGCCCCAAAAACACCGCCCCCACGGCCTCCAGCCGGCGCCGGGCGTGCAGCTCCAGGATGCGAGCGGCGTAGTCGCCCACCCGGTTGGGGGTAGCAAACCCCAGCGTGAGGCCCACCAGCACCGCCCGCAAGCTGCGCCCAAATGAATGCCCCGGCTCGAGGTGCTGGGCCAGGCGCTGCCATTTCCAAGCCTCCAGGCCCCAGTTGAGGGGCACCAGCGCCAGGGCCGCCAGCACCGGGCCGCGCCCGTCGCCGCGCAGAGTGGTGGCCACCAGCTGGCGCCAGGCGGCGGCCGTGTCGGGCGCAGCAAACACCGAGTGGTAGAGCAGCCCCAGCGTGAGCAACGTGATGCCGACTTTGGCCAGCAGCACCCAGCGGGCACCGCGCCGTGGCGGTGGCGGGGGCATTGGGACGTAACTTTGGGCTAGATGGCCGTTTCTCATACTTTGCTTCCTACCCCCGCCCCGCTGCAACGGCTGCCCCCGGCCGAGAAGGTCATCATGGGCGTTGACCCCGGCACCCAGATTATGGGCTACGCCGTTATCGAGGTGCGCGGGCAGCGCATCGACGTGCTGTGCTACGACGTTATTAATATGAAGGCCTTGGGGTCGAATCACGCCGTGAAGTTAAAGCGGATTTTCACCCGGATGCTCGAGCTTATTGACGAATACCTGCCCGACGAGTTGGCCATCGAGGCGCCGTTCTACGGCGTCAATGTGCAGAGTATGCTCAAACTGGGCCGGGCGCAGGGGGTAGCCATTGCGGCCTGCCTCTCGCGCGATATTCCGTTTGTGGAGTACGCGCCCACCAAGGTCAAGCAGGCCGTCACGGGCTCGGGTTCGGCCGATAAAGAGCAGGTAGCCCGCATGTTGCGCCAAACCCTGACCCTACCCCCCCTTGAGGAAGCGCCCAAGTTTTTGGATGCCACCGATGCGCTGGCCGTGGCCCTGTGCCACCACTACCAGCAGGGCAACAACGTGAAGGCAGGTTCCAAAAGCTGGGGTAAGTTCTTGGAAGACAACCCCGGCCGCACCGTGGCCACCACTACCACCAAGAAATCCGCCCGGCCCAAGTAGGCCCTACCCCTCCCAACGGGCCCCAGCGGCGGCTTAGCGCCGCCAGCAGCCCTCCTCTGGGAGGCTCGGCGCCAAGCTAGACGCTTAGAAAGCGACATTCGGCCAGTAAAGGCAATCATTGGGATAGTTTGCCAAAGGGCGGGCAAAACGCCCCGTTAGCTTTGTCTTACTAAAATGCTACTCGCTACTTCGATGCGCTCCTTATTAGCCCTTTGCCTCTCCGTTTTTGTTATGCTCGTTCTCCGCTCTTGCTTCGCTCTGCCCGCCGCTTTATTGTTGTTTTCAGCTGGGCCCGCCTTCGCTGCCCACCCTACCCCCGCTCCCGCCAAAAGCAGCCGAATAACGGTACCTAAGCAACCAGCTGCAGCTGCTACCAGCCTAGCTCCTAAGGCTATGGCCCCATTAGCCAGCGGCTCGCCGCTGGCCGCCGATACTGCCGCTAAGCCACTGGCAGCAGCCCTGCGAATTTTGAGCGGCACCGTGCTCAGCGCCGATGGCCTGCCCTGCGTGGGTGCCTGCGTTTTTGCTACTACCAACACCCACCAGATTGCCGTTACCGACCGGCAGGGCACGTTTCGGCTGGCGGTACCCGCGAGCACGGCAGTGCAGCTGCAAGCCGACTATTTTGGACTTGGCAGCAGCCGGGTAGTAGTCGAAAACCAGCCTACTCAGCCAGTACGCATCGTGTTGGGTCAGTAAAAATACTTGCTAGCAATCAGTTATCTTCTATAAACTTAATTGCCTCTTTCTGAATCAGGAAGAGGCAATTTTATAACTATCTCGGTAAGCGGCCGTGGCTTTTCGCGCCGCGTGTGCTTGTTTTGCAACTGAGGAGCTTCGCCGCCACCTCCCCTCCTTATGGCTACTTCCCTTATAAATTATACTACTGCTGCTACTCTAGTAGGCCCGCCCAGCCCGCCGGAGTTGGCCCGCGCCCACGCCGAAATCATGGACTTGCGCCGCCAAGTAGCCGCACTGGAGGTTTTGACTAGTATTCCGGAGGATGACCCCAATCCCATTGTGCGGTTTGATGCGCTGGGACGGCAGCTCTACGCCAACCCAGCGGCCCGCCGCCTGCGCAATGGTCTCAGCCGGGCCGAGCAAGTGGGGGTGCGCCGGCAGCTGCGGGCAGTGGCTATGTCGGGAGCTGCCAACCAGCAGGTGCAGGTGGGGGAGCGGTATTTTCAGCTAAATGTGGTTCGGGCAATGGTTGGGCCTGCGGGCAGCGTTACCCTATACTTAGCCGAAACTACGAAGCGCGTATTAGCCGAGCAGCAACTGGCCGAGCAGCAGGCGTTTATCAAGGAAATACTAGACACTACGTCGAGCCCCATTTTTGTGCGCGACCACACAGGCGCGTTTGTGTTTGAGAACCGCGCCGCCACCGAGTGGCGCTGCCTGGCCGGCTACCTGCACCCGACCCAAGCCAACTTGCCTACCCCCACGCAGGCAGCCGAGCAGAGTCGCTACTTGGCTAACGATGCGCAAGTGCTGGCTACCGGCGAGCAGATGATAGCTGAAACTAACTTCACGCTGGCTTCGGGCGAGTTGCGCTACGTTCACACCGTGAAGCGGCTGCTGGTGCGCGCCGATGGTGCCCGGCAGGTACTGAGCGTTAGCACCGACATCACGGCCCAGCACTTGGCCAGCCAAGCCCTGGCTGAGCGCGAAAAGCTGTACCGCGACCTGATGACGTATTCGCAGGCCCTCATCTGCACTCACGACCTGGAGGGCAACATTTTGACGGCCAACCCCGCGGCGGCCGAGTTGGTGGGCCAGCCTTTAACTTCGCTACCGGGCCGCCACATTTGCGAAGCGTGCCGGCCCGAGCACCAGGCCGGCGTGGCCGAGTACCTGGCCAAACTGGCCGTAACCGGCAGCCAGCGCGGTATCATGGCCCTCACCGGGGCAAAAGGCGAGCGGCGCTACCTGCTCTACGACAACCACATGGTGCGCGAACCCGGCCAGGCACCCTACGTTATCGCCTACGGCCAGGAGATAACCGACCGCGTGCTGGCCGAACGCGAATTGAAACGGGCCAAAGTAGCCGCCGAAGCCGCCGTGCTGGCCCGCGAAAACTTTCTGGCCAACATGAGCCATGAAATTCGCACGCCCCTAAATGGTGTGCTAGGCATGGCCGCCCAATTGGCCAAAACGGCGCTCGACGCGCGCCAGCACGACTTTGTGCAAACCATTCGCCATTCGGGCCAGCACCTGCTGCACGTTATCAACGACGTGCTCGATATGGCCAAAATCACCTCTGGCAAGCTAGAGATGGATGCCGTGGCCTTCAACCTCTGCGACTCGATGGCCGAGGCCGTGCGCCCGCTGGCCGTGCAAGCCATTGAAAAAGGGCTGCACTTTATTGGCACGCACCTGCGCACTACCTGCGCCTACCCCTGGGTGCTGAGCGACCCCTACCGCCTCAACCAGATTCTTATTAATCTGGTAGCCAATGCCATCAAGTTTACGCCAGCGGGCGGGAGTGTGGCGGTGGCTGGCGAGCAATTGGCGGAAACCGCCACCACCATCACGGTGCGCTTTAGCGTGCACGACACCGGCATTGGCATTGCGCCCGACAAGCAGGAGCTTATTTTTGAAGGCTTTACCCAGGCCTACGCCGACACGGCTCGTCATTTTGGCGGCACCGGGCTGGGCCTCAGCATTTCGCGGGCGCTGGTAAACCAGCTGGGTGGCGAACTAATGCTCAGCAGCGAGCCGGGCCAGGGCAGCACCTTTGCCTTCATTATTACCTTGCCGAAGGCACCCATTTCCGAGCTACCGATAGCTGCCCCCGATGCTTACGATACCGGCGCCCTGCGCGGTCGCCGCGTGCTGGTGGTCGAAGACAATGAGATAAACCGCACCGTAGCCCGGCTGCTGCTCGAAGGTTGGGGCGCCCACGTCGACGAGGCGGTAGATGGCCACGCGGGCGTGGCGCAGGTGCAGCAAGCGCTTCCCTACGACATTGTGCTGATGGATATTCAATTGCCGGGCCTCAATGGCCTCGATGCCACGGCCGCCATCCGGGCCCTACCCGACCCGGCGCGGGCCGGCAGCACCATCATTGCCCTCACGGCCAATGCCTTCCGAGCCGACCGCGACCGCTACCTGGCCGCTGGTATGGCGGCCTGCCTGGCCAAGCCCTTTGAGGAAGAAGATGTGTATAGCACGCTCGTGCGCCTGCTGCCCACGACCCCAGCAGTGGCCTGCTCCTACGACCTCACCAAGCTGCGTACCATGGCCCGTGGCCGCGAAGAATTTGTGCACAAAATTGTACGTTCTTTTTTGCATAACATGCCCGGCAGCCTGGCCGCGTTGACTGCCGCGGCCGATGCCGGCAACTGGGCCGAAGCCGCCAAAATCGTCCACCACATCAAGCCCAGCCTCGAATCGCTGGGGGTACGGGCGGTAACCGCCGCGGTGCAGCAGCTTGAAGAAGCCCGCCCCGCCGACTATGGGCATCTGCCAGCCGCAGTGGCACAGCTGGTAGCGCAAGTGCAGTGCGCCTTGGCCAGCCTTCCCTGCGAATTAGTTGGTTAACTAATTCATCCGCAGGTCTTTGGAGAGCACAAGTATCTAGTTGCTACTTGTGCTCTCCAAAGACCTGCGGCTAAGTTTTGGGCCAACTTACAGGCTGCGTAGCTGCCGCTGAAAGTCTTCTTGGTACGACTTGCCTACCGGCACCTGGTAGCTACCAAGCTTAAGCACATAGTCTTCCACAGCCTCAATACGCTGCATATTAACAATATACGAGCGATGCACTCGCATAAAATTATGAAAGGGCAGCCGCTCCGTTAGCGATTTGAGCGTGTGGTACACGATGTGCTTTTGAGTGGGCATCACCAGCACCGAGTAAGTAGAGAGAGCCTCAATGTAGAGAACTTCATCAAAATTGACTCGTAGCGAGCGACTGCCAACTTTCACAAACATTTCGGCGCTGGTTGGCGCGGCTGGGGGCGCTACACGCGCGGTCGGCCGCGCCGCCAGCACCTTTGCCACTGCCTGGCTGAAGCGAGCAAATTCTACGGGTTTCACCAGATAATCAACGGCTTGCAACTCAAACGCTGCCACCGCAAACGTGCGGTGCGTAGTTACCAGCACCACGGCTGGGGCGGGGTCAGGGAGCAGCTTGGCCAGCTCGAGGCCCGACATGTTGGGCATCTCAATATCGAGTAGCAGCAAGTCGCAAGTGCCACCCTGCCGAAAAAAATGCAGCGCCTCCACGCCACCCGGCAGCGAGGCTACCAGGCTGAGCTCGGGCGTGAGGTCGACGAGGTGCTCCAGGGTCAGGCGGTTAATTTCATTGTCATCGACGATGACGCAGGTAAGTGGGGTAGTAGTTAGCATAGCTGATAATGAAGTAGTAATAAAGCAAGCCACCGGCTATTGCCCGGTAGCCGCTCACCCGAATAGCTAGTTAGCCTAAAGCTCTTAGCCGCCGAAATATACAAAACTATTGCGTAGCCTTCGCAGTGGATAAAGTCTATTCACCTTTCTATCACCGGCTTATAGCAAGCTGCTCTATCCTGCTACTTACAAGGCGCAATACCCTTGTAACCACTCATTAACGCGCTTATTTTCAATAGAACAGCATTCTACTGTACCAAGTAATTATCCAAATATTGTTTCTTGGATAACAACTAGTTTTTTATAAGTATAATCATAATTATTATTTTGCTATCTGCTTATGGCCGGCTACTTAAAGGGGGGTAGGACGCACTCGCCCTACCCCCCTTTAAGTAGCCGGCCTAGTAGTAGCCACCGGGCTTTGGGAAGCTAGTCCACGGCAATTTCGCCACGTAGATACGTTACGGCATACCCACCGATATCTACGCGGTCGCCACGCAGCCGGCACCAGAGTTCACCACCCCGCGCCGACTCCTGGCGGGCAAACAGTTCGGTTTTACCCAGTTTTTCGGCCCAATAGGGAATGAGGGTGCTATGGGCCGAGCCGGTGACGGGGTCTTCGGGCACTCCCACTTCGGGGGCAAAAAAGCGCGAAACAAAATCGACCCCGTTGCTACCGGGGGCAGTGGCAATCAGGCCAATATACCCCAAGTCAACGAGCGCCGCGAAGTCGGGGCGCAGCGCCAGCACTTCGTCGGCATGGGCAAACTCAACCACTAAATCGCGCGAAGCGAGCACCGCCAGCGGCGTAGCGGCGCCCGGCCCCAATGCCTGCACCAGCACCGCCGGGTGCTCGGCAATGGTTAGCAGCTGGGGTGGGCGGCTCGGGAAATCGAGCACCAGGCGGCCATCGGCCTCGCGGCGCACCCGCAGCAGGCCGCTCTGGCTTTTAAACACAATTTCGGGTTTCGAAAAACTGCGCTCGGTCCACAGCACGTGGGCTGTGGCCAACGTGGCGTGGCCACACAGGTCAATTTCGAAGGTGGGCGTAAACCAGCGCAAGTGAAAATCGGCTTCCTCCCCCACCAGCGGGATGAAAAAGGCCGTTTCGGCGAGGTTATTTTCAGCGGCAATTTGCTGCATGGTTTCGTCCGGCAGCCACGCAGACAGCGGGCACACGGCAGCCGGGTTGCCCGCAAACGGGCGCCGGGCAAAGGCATCGACCTGGTAAAGGGGGGTAGGCATTGGGAAAGCTACAAAAAGCGAAGCGCAAAGATGCGCTACCAAGGTTGGCTGCACCAATTATGCCCTACCCCCTCCCCCGGCGCCAGCCCCGACTAGCAACCAAGGCCCATCCTTAATTAATTATCTATTTCACTGATAGTCAAATTATAAAAGCTGGGCACTACCGCATGAGCACTTGGCTGGTAAGCTACGGCGCCTACGTAACCATCGGCCACGGTAAAACTGCTGACGAGCCAGGAAGGCACCAGTTGGCCGCTAGCCGCCGCCAACCGATGCGGCCCATCTAGCGCCGGAATGGTGCTAAACTCGTCGTCGATGCCACGGGCAGTAGCTTTCACGAAAGCCTCTTTACGCGTCCACAACTGGTAAAAGAGGTGAGCGCCGTCGGGGCTGCTCATTATGGCTTGCCTTTCGGGCAGGCTAAAACTGTGGGGGAGGATATCCTGAAACGGAAAAAGCGGGTCAATGGCCTCCACATCTACCCCCACTGGCGCCGCCGAAACGGCAATCAAAATCCAGTCTTTTGAGTGCGAAACATTGTAGTGCAAGCCCGGCTCGTTTTGGATGGCGGGCTTTTTATTCGGGCCAACCACAAACTGGATGGCGGCGGGTGCGCACGCCAGGTATTGGCCGAGTATGCTGCGCAAAGCGGCCCGCGCCACCACAAACCGCTGCTGGTCGGCTAGCTGGTGGTAGCGCTGGGCACGAGCCAGCTCATCGGCACGGAGCAACGTACGCAATCTGGGTATAAATGCTTTATTGTTAGCTATTCTAATCCTAAAAACTGCCAGCTCGGCTTGCGCAGAAAACCTACTTGTTTTCTGCGTAAACCGAGCTGACAGCGTGTTGCAGCTAATCAACATTTGAGTGGTTTTACTACCAGCTTTACGCAATTAGCTATGCATATTCAATGCTTCCTGCAAAATTCTGGCGCATTCTTTATCGTGCGGAGGAGCAAATATAAAATTGTGATTACCAGGGATATCATGAATATGAATCCCTCCTAGTGCGAACGGTTTCCACCCCAAGTGCTCAAAGTCTTCGACGTAAAACACGCGGTCCTCGTTGCGAAATAAGTGCACCGTGAACGGCTGCGGCGCCAAGCGGTACTTGTTAAACGCCAGCTCTTGGGCTTGGCCAATCTCGAAGCGGTGCCCGTGCAGCAACTCATAATGTTGCTTTTTGGTGTACTTGAGTTGGTCGACGGTGAGCTTTTTAATGGTGTTAGCGTTGGACAGCAGGGTACGACGCGGGTTGTTTTTTAGAAGCGTAAAGTTATACAGCAGCTTATTAAGCAAGAACTTAGTCCTCTTAAATAGCCTCACCAAATGCGGGCTATCCGCGTCGGATTGATAAGCATACGTGTCGAGCATGCCCAGAAACTTGAC
Source organism: Hymenobacter ginkgonis (assembly GCF_009755225.1). Taxonomy (GTDB): domain Bacteria; phylum Bacteroidota; class Bacteroidia; order Cytophagales; family Hymenobacteraceae; genus Hymenobacter; species Hymenobacter ginkgonis. The sequence continues at coordinate 444,807 of NZ_WQKZ01000001.1, read as the reverse complement.
CACTTTGCCAGCGGCCGTTAGCTGCTTAGCCATCTCGAAGGCAATGATGCCCCCAAAGGAATAGCCAGCCAGCGCGTATGGCCCGGCCGGGTTGGTGGCTCTGATGGCGGCCACGTAATGCGCGGCCATCGCCTCAATACTGTCCAGGGGTTCTTCGCGGCCATCGAGGCCTTTGGCTTGCAGGCCGTAAACGGGCTGCTCGGCATCCATGTTCTTAGAAATCGCGTTGAAAAGCAGCACGTTGAGCCCCGCGCCGTGCACAATATAGAGTGGCGTTTTGGTGCCCTGCGGCTTGATGGGCACCAGCGAGTCCCAGCTGATGGCGTTGCTGTCCAGTTGCAGTACGGCGGCGAGTTTCTCGACCGTAGGATGCTCAAACAAAATAGCGAGGGGTAGGCGTTTGCCGGTTTCTTGCTCTAGGCGCAGCATCACGCGCACGGCAATGAGGGAGTGCCCCCCGAGCTCAAAAAAGTTGTCGGACACGCTGATGACACCCCCGCCTAGGTGCTCCTGCCAAATGGAGGCCACGAGTTGCTCGGCGTCGGTGCGCGGGCTGGTGGGCTGGGCCGGCGGCGCGGGGGGCGGGCTGGCATGCTGGCGCAGGGCCTGCCGGTCTACCTTGCCGTTAAGCGTTAAGGGTAAGGCCGGTACAACAACAAAATCGCTCGGCACCATGTACGCCGGGAGTTGTGCTAGCAGCGCTTTTTTCCAATGCCCAACGCTGGCCGAGCCATACGCAGCCGCGGGGCTGAGCACCACGTAGGCCACTAGGCGCTCATCGCCAGGATGCGGTTCGTGGGTGATGACGACGGCTTCCTTCACATCGGCCAGGGTGGTGAGGGCGTGCTCGATTTCGCCGGGCTCGATGCGGTAGCCGCGCACTTTTACTTGCTGGTCGAGGCGGCCCAAGCACTGCAATTCGCCTGTTTCCAGCAGCTTACCCAGGTCGCCGGTGCGGTAGAGGCGGGCACCGGGCTGGGTCGAAAACGGGTTAGCGATAAATTTTTCAGCCGTGAGGGCATCGCAATGCAGGTAGCCCTGCGCCACGCCATCACCGGCGATGCACAACTCGCCTACCCCCCCCACCGGCACGGGGCGGTCGGCTTCGTCTAGGATGTACACCTGGGTATTGGCAATGGGCCGGCCAATGGTAATGAGCTTATCCAGGTAGGTCAACTGCTTGACGGTGGACCAGATAGTAGTTTCCGTGGGGCCGTACATGTTCCATACCGACTGGCTGCGGGGCAGCAGGCGGTCGGCCAAGTCGCGGGCGAGGGCTTCGCCGCCGCAGAGCACCTTAAGGGGCAGGGGTTGCTCCCAGCCGGCTTCGAGCAGCAGCCGCCAACTCGAAGGGGTAGCCTGCATAATGGTGATGTGCTCGGCGGCCAGCACCCGCAGCAGCTCGCGGCCGTCGCGGGCGGTGGCGGCATTAGCCAGCACCAGCGTGGCTCCGCTCACCAGCGGCAAGAACAACTCCAGCCCCGCAATGTCGAAAGATATAGTGGTGATGGCTAGCAATTTATCTGCCGCCGTGATGCCGGGCGCTTGCTGCATGCTGTGCAAGAAGTTCACCACGTTGCGGTGGCTTATCTGCACGCCCTTGGGCCGGCCAGTCGAGCCCGACGTGTACAGCACGTATAGGGTGCTGTCGCTGGCTACCTGCACTGCCGGCGCCTGCCCCGAATACTGGCGAGCCGCCGCCAAAGCGTCATCGACAAACAGCACGGTGGCCGGGGCAGACGGGGCGGTGCGGTCCGAAGCCAGCAGAAACTCTGCCCCCGAATTGGTGAGCATAAAGGCCAGCCGCTCGGCGGGGTACGCGGGGTCGAGCGGCACGTAGGTGGCACCGCATTTGAGGGTGGCGAGCAGGGTGAGCAGCAGCGCAGGCTCGCGCGCCACGGCCAGCGCTACCACGTCGCCGGGCTGCACACCTTGGTCACGCAGGTAATTGGCCAGCTGGTTGGCCTGGCGGTGCAACTCAAAGTAAGTCAACTCGCTACCCTCAAAGCGCAGGGCTACGCTTTGGGGGGTAGCAAGGGCTTGCTCGGTCAGCAGCTGGGTCAGGGTTTGGGTGGCGGGGTAAGGCTGCGCGGTGCGGTTGAGGGACACGTAGGGGTCGGCCAACGGCGCGGCCGCGGCCCTACCCCCCACCGAACCGCGCAGGCTGGTGGCGGGGTTCGCAATAATTTCGCGCAGCAATTCCTCAAAGCTGCCCATCAGCTGGGCGATGGTTTCGGGCTTGAAAAGGGCCGTATTGAACGACCACTCCAGCACAAGCGCCTGCTCGGAGCCGCTGGCGTTGAGGAACAGTTCAAAGGCTTCGTAAGCGCGCGGGTTGCTGCGTAAAGTGTAGGTAAGGCCCTGAAAATCGACGTGGTCGGCTAGGCCCAGGTCGATGTTGAACATCACCGGCACCAGCGGCACGCGGGCAGTATCGCGCGCCAGGCGCAACTTTTTCAGCAAGCTACCAAAAGTAAGCTGCTGGTTTTCATAGGCGTCTAAGATGGCGGGGCGGCGCTGGCGCAGGTACTCGCCAAAGTTGGCCGCCGCGCCCGGCTGGCTGCGTAGGGGTAGCAAGTTCACGCAGTGGCCTACTAGGTGCAGCTGGCCGGCGGCCGACTGCCCAGCGGCGGGCAGCCCCACCACTAGGTCGGCTTGGCCCGTGAAGCGGTGCAGCAGCACCTCAAACGCCGCCAGTAGGGTGGTTACGAGGCTGCACCCGGCGCCCAGCCCCACCTTTTTGAGGCCGGCCACCAGCTCGGGCGCCAGCGGGTAGTCAGCGCGCGCGCTTTGGTAGGTGCGCACTGCGGGCCGCGGAAAATCGGTGGGCAGCGACACTACCGGCACTTCGCCCTGGTATTCTTTAAGCCAAAACTGCTCGACGCGCTGGTAGGCCGGGCTGCGGTTAAATACCAGTTGCTGGTCGGCGTAGCGGCTAAACGACGTGGCGGCCGGCAAGCTGGGGTATTGGCCCTGGCAGTAGGCCGAGTAGAGCTGGCCCAGGTCTTGCAGCAGAATGGCCAGCGACCAGCCATCGCAGATAATGTGGTGCACCGTGAGCACAAAATAGTGCTCGTTGGACGCTAGCCGCAGTAGGCCCGCTTTCAACAAGGGGCCGTGCAGCAGGTCGAACAGGTGGTGGGCATCTTGGCGCGTATACAAGTCTACTAGTTGCTGCTGGCGAGCAGCAGCTTCACTAGAGATGTCTTGATAATCAGTCGGAAGCACTAGTTCGCGCAGTACGCAACTGTACTTGCCATCGGCGCTAAATACCGAGCGCAGCGCCTCGTGGCGCTGCACCAGCGTCTGCACGGCTTGCTGCAACGCATCGGGGTCGAGCGGGCCGCGCAGGTGCAGCGCCACCGACTCGTTATACGCCCGGCTGGCGTCGTCGCCGCCCAGCCGGCAGGCCAGCCAAATCTCGGATTGCGGCTCAGTGATGGGGGCCAGGCGCACGATTTCGGGGCCGGCAAAGGGGTCGAACCCCACGGCCACCGCGCTAGGCGCGGCGGGCCGTTCGCTCATCAGAATGGGTTCCATCGCCTTAGTTCACGTTGATTTGCAGATGGCTACCGGGCTGGGTAGGGTCGGCGACGAACCAGGCGGGGTTGCCGGCGCGGTCGCGGCCTAGGCGGGCGCCCGGCACCGGCGGCTGGCTGAGCATAAACGACGTGCCGGGCTCGCGCAGGCTAGCTTCGGCCGCCGCCCCGGGGGCGCCCGTGAAGAAGCCAGCGGCTACCAGCTCGGCGGCGCTGGCTAGGCAGGCCGCCACTATCTGGTCTACCTCGGCTTCGGTGTGGGCCTCGGTGAGAAAGCAAGGAAAACCATCCCAGATGTGGATGCCTTTTTCGCGCATCAGTGTAAACAGCAGCTCACTGTAGGGTACTTCTTCGGGAAACTTAACCTTCCAGAGCGAGCCAAAATGCGCCACAAAGAAGGGCAGTTCGCGCCGCTCCAGCTCGGCGTTCAGGGCCTGGGCCAGCCGCTCGGTTTTGGCAGTGAGGCGCTCTTGCAGGGCCGGGCCCTGCGCCTGCATGTACTGCAAAGAGGCCTTGGCCGCGGCCAGCGCCAGGGGGTGCCGCACGAAGGTGCCCGCAAAATAGGTTACCCCCACTTCGGGCACCGAGGCGTCGCCGTATTGCCAGTAGCCGCCGTCGAGGGCATCCATCAGGTCTTTGCGGCCCGCGATGATGCCGATGGAGAGGCCGCCGCCCACCACTTTGCCGTAGGCCGCCAGGTCGGCCTTGATGCCGAACAGCGCCTGCGCGCCGCCGGGGTGCATTCGAAAACCGGTGATGACTTCATCAAAAATGAGCACCGTGCCGGCCGCCGCCGTGATGTCGCGCACTTGCCGCAAAAACGCCACTGGCCGAAACTCGGGCCGCCGGCTTTGCACCGGCTCCACGAGCACGGCCGCCAGCTCGTGGGCCCGCTCGCGGATGATGCGCAGGCTCTCATCGGTGCCGTAGTCCAGGATGAGCATGTTCTGCACCGACTCGGGCATGATGCCCGCCGCTGCCGGAAACGACTTCAATTTCTTGGTGCCGCGCACCAGCACTTCGTCCACAATGCCGTGGTACGAGCCCGTGAACGCCACCACCAGCGAGCGGCCCGTGGTGGTGCGGGCAATACGCAGCGCGCCCAGCACGGCCTCCGAGCCGGTATTGCACAAGCCCGCCCGCTCGAAGCCGGTAAACTCGCAAATCAATTCGCTTACCTCGCCGGCCAGCGCGTGCTGCGGACCTACTTCGTAGCCGGCGTCAATCTGCGCGTGCAGCGCCTCCTTGATGAAGTCGGGCTGGTAGCCGAGCATCGACGAGCCGAAGCCGTTGAGTGCGTCAATGTATTCATTGCCATCAATATCCCAGAGGCGGCTGCCCTTCGATTTGTTGACAACCAGGGGGTAGACAATCTCCTTGGTGAGCGGCTTGAAGCCCGATACCACCCGCGGGTCGGCCATGTGGGCGCGGTGCTGCTGGGCGTAGGCCTTGCTGGCCCGCGTTTTTTGGGTGTAGCTACGGGTGAGCTGCTGCAAAAAATCCTGCTGAGCGGCACCCAATTCGGTTACTTGGCGCTCGATGCGCGCCGTGGCGCCAAAGGGCTTCTTGATTTCGAGAGCTTCTTCGGGCGTCAGGTCAGGGGCCGGGGGTAGGGCCACCGGCGCGGCACTGGGGGCGAGCGCACTTATAGCCACTGGGGCGGCGGGCACCGCCACGGGTACTAGCGGGCTGGGGCTCAGCACCGGGCTAGGGCCCTGCATCAGCGCTACTTGCTTCGCCAATAGCTGCAGCTGCTGCACCACCAAGCCCAGGGCTGAATCGTCGGAGTGGGCGGCGGCTACGCCTACCCCCATTGCTACGGGCGAGGGAGCGGGCAGGTACACCGGGACGGGGGCGGGTTGGCTAAGCACCGGCACGGCGGCCAAAGCGGGCGCGGGGGGTAGGGCGGGCGCCGAGGTGGGCAATTGCTGGTCGAGGTAAGTAGCTAACTGAGCCAGCGTAGCGTACTCCTCGTTTAGCTGTCGGAAGGTCAGGGGCAAGGCAAATTCTTTGCGGAGCGTCAGCGCTACCTGAGTGAGGAGCAGCGAATCGAAGCCGATTTCGAGGAAGCTCATCTCGGGCGTTACGTCCGCCATTTCGATGCCCGAGGCATCTTCCAGAATGGTCTTGACTCTGTTGAGTAGAAGTGTTTTTCTCATAGTACTTGGTGCAGAAGGGGTAGGCAGGTTGGGTAAAGGGATAGCGATAGTAGGGAGCATAGTGGGCTGGGCGACCAGCGCAGCAGACTGCGTGACCGGCGCAGCGGGCGGGTCGAGCCAGCAGCGCTGACGAGCGAAAGCGTAGGTGGGCAACGCTATTTTTTGGCGGTGCTGCCCGGCGTAAAAGCCCGCCCAGTCGGGCGTTAAGCCAGCCAGCCACAGCTGGCCCAGCGTGTTTAGCAGGGTGTGGTAATCGGTTTGTGGCCCGGCCGGGGCTACTAGCCCGGGCAGAATGCCAGCGGCGCGCCCCGCGCCGGCCTGCCGGGCCAGGGTGGCTGCCACGTTGCCGGGGCCTACCTCTAGCAGCAGCGGCTGGCCCAGCTCGAAGAGGGTATGCAGGGCCGGCCCAAACTGCACAGTCTGGCGCAGGTGCCGGGCCCAGTAGTCGGGGTCGGTAGCTTGGGCATCAGTCAGCCACGTGCCACTGACGGTAGACACAATGGGTAGCTGCGGGCGGCTCAGCGCCACCTCGCCCACCACCTGCCGAAAGGCGTCCACCACAGGCTCCATCATGGCCGAGTGGAAGGCGTGGCTGGTGGCGAGCGCGCGGCTGGCCGTGCCTTGCGCCGCCAGCAATTGCCCGAAGGTGGCCACGGCCTCGTCGGGGCCCGCTACCACGCACGCTTTGTCGCTATTCACGGCGGCCAGCGACAATGCGGGGGGTAGGATGGCCAATAGTTTTTCGGCCGGCAGGCGCACCGACAACATACTGCCGCGGGGCTGCTCGCTCACCAGGCGGCCGCGGGTGGCCACCAGGCGCAGCGCATCGGCCAGGCTGAAAACGCCCGCCAGGTGGGCCGCCACAAACTCGCCGATGCTGTGGCCGCACAGCACCGTGGGCCGAATGCCCCAGCTGCGCCAGAGCATTGCCAGGGCATATTCCGTTACGAAAAGCGCGGGCTGGGCGTAGCGGGTATCGCGCAGTTGCTCGGCCGCCGCCGTAGCTGCGGGCGGGTAAAGCACCTGCCGGATGTCGGTTGCGAGCTGCCCTTGCAGCAAATCGGCGCACTCATCTACCGCCTGGCGGTACACCGGCTCCCTTTCATACAATAGCTGGCCCATGCCCAGGTACTGCGAGCCCTGGCCCGGAAACAAGAATACGGTTTCGGTGGGCACGGCGCGCACGGTGGCGGTAGTAGCCGGTGCTTCGGTATCGGCTTGCAGCGCGCGGTGCAGTTCGTCGGCATTGCTGACCACCGCAAAGCGGCGCTGCGCAAAATCGGGCCGGGTCGTGTGCAGGGTAAACGCGGCGTCGGCCAGCGAAAGCGCTGGGTTTTTGGCGAGGTGCTGGGTTAGGCGCTGCGCGTACCCCTCGCGGCTGGCCGCCGCCTTGGCCGACCACGCAAAGAGCTGTACCGGGCGCTCGTGGGCCACCGGCGGGGGGGTAGAAATATGTTCTTCCAGTACCACGTGCACGTTGGTGCCCCCCACCCCAAACGAGCTGACGCCCGCCCGCCGCGCGCTGGCTGCCGCCCAGGGCCGCAGCTCGGTATTGACAAAAAATGGGCTGTTGACGAAGTCGATGTGCGGGTTGGGCGCCGCAAAGCCCAGCGATGCCGGCAGCTGCTGGTAGTGCAGGGCCAGGGCCGTTTTGATGAAGCCCGCTACCCCCGCAGCGGCCGTGAGGTGGCCCATGTTGCTTTTAATGGAGCCTAGGGCGCAAAACTGCTTGGCCGCCTGCTCGCCAAAGGCCATCGTGAGGCCTTCTAGCTCGATGGGGTCGCCGAGGGGCGTGGCCGTGCCGTGGGCCTCCACGTAGCTGATGGTGGCGGGCGCTACTTGGCCGTCGGCCAGGGCCTGGCGAATGGCACCGGCCTGCCCTTCGGCGTTGGGCGCCGTGAAGCTGCCCTTGCCTGCACCGTCATTATTCACCCCTACCCCCTTGATAATGGCGAAGATGGTATCGCCATCTTGCTGCGCTTCGGCCAGGGGCTTGAGCAGCACCACGCCCGCGCCGTCGCTAAAAACGGTGCCCTGCGCATCGGCCGCAAACGAGCGGCAGTGGCCGTCGCGGCTCAGCATGGCGCCCTCCTGGTAGAGGTGCCCGCTGCGGATGGGCGCCGTGATGCTGACGCCGCCGGCCAGCGCCACTTCGCACTGCCCGCTGCGCAGGCTTTGCACCGCTTGGGCAATAGCCAGCAGCGAGGTCGAGCAGGCCGAATACACGCTCACGGCTGGGCCGGTGAGGTTGAGCTGGTAGGCAACGCGGGAAGCGACGTAGTCCTTCTCATTGACCGTCATCACCTGAAAGTCACCCAACTGCTCCACCACTTGCGGGTTGGCCAGCACATTGTTTAGGAAGTAAGTATTGTTGCCGCTGCCCGCAAACACACCCACGCGGCCGCCGTAGGTGGCGGGCAGGTAGCCGGCTTGCTCCAGGGCTTCCCAAGCAATTTCCAGAAAGAGCCGCTGCTGCGGGTCCATGGCCTCGGCCAGCTTGGGCGTGAGGCCAAAAAAAGCAGCGTCGAATTGGTCGGCGTCGGCCACGATGCCACGGGCTCGCACGTAGCGTGGGTCGGTGCGCAGGCGCGCTGGCACCGACGGGTCTAGTTCGGCCTCGGTGAAGAAACTGGTGGTTTCGCGGCCCTCGCGCAGCACGTCCCACAGGTCGGCCACCGTGGCGGCGCCCGGAAACCGGCCCGCCATGCTGATAACGGCAATGTCGCCCTGGTTGCCACCAGCAAGCCGCGCTTTTTGCGGGGCGGGACTAGTGGGGCGAACCGCCTGCGCCAGGTACTGCGCCACCCCAGAGGGGGTAGGAAACTGGTAGAGCTTGGTAATAGGGAGCACGTACTGGTGCTGCCGCAGCAGCTGCGCCACCACGGTTTGGGCCACCAACGAATTGCCCCCCAATTCAAAGAAATTATCATCCGCCCCAATCTCGTCGAGTTGCAAAAGCTGGCTCCAGAGCTGGGTAATGCGCTTTTCGGTCTCGGTAGTGGGCCGCCGATACAGGGTGGCTAGCTCGGGCCGCGTGCGGCCGGGCGGGGGTAGTGCCTTGCGGTCGACTTTACCGCTGGCCGACTTGGGCAGTTCCTCGAGCCACACGTAGGCGGCGGGCAGCATGTAGGCGGGCAGGCGCTGGGCCAAGGCCTGGCGCACGTGGGCCACGTCGCGCGCGGCCGCCGCGGCGGGCACCAGGTAGGCCACCAACTGCTGCTGGCCCACGGCGACTTCGCGGGCCACTACCACGGCTTGGCCGATGCCGGCTACTTTACTCAGGGCCACCTCTACCTCACCCAGCTCGATGCGGTGGCCTCGTATTTTCACTTGGTCGTCGCGCCGGCCCAGAAACTCGATATTGCCGTCGGGTAGGTAGCGGCCCAGGTCGCCGGTGCGGTACAGGCGCCCTACCCCCGCTTGGGTCACAAACTTCTCGGCCGTGAGGGCCAGCCGGTTGAGGTAACCCTCAGCGAGGCAAGCGCCACCGACACACAGCTCGCCAGCCTCGCCGGGGGGTAGCACTACCAAGTTTTCATCGACGATAAAAATCCGGGTATTCGCAATGGGCTGGCCAATGGTGGGCAGGCGGGGCCAGCTGGCGGGCGGGCCCATCAGCTGCAAATTGGTAGTGATGCAGGCGCACTCCGTAGGCCCAAACTGGTTGTACAACGTGCAGCTAGGCAAAGCGGTGAAGAACGCTTCGACCTGCGGCGTAATCTTGAGCTGCTCGCCGGCCGTCATTATTTCCTGCAAGCTGGCCGGAAAGTGCTGCGTGCTCACCGCTACTTCGGCCAGCGCCTGCAAGGCTACAAACGGCAAAAACAACCGGTTTACGCCGCGCTCCTCGATGAGATGCAGGAGCTTGGCTAGGTCCAGGCGCTGTTCTTCGGCCACCAGCACCAGCGTGCCGCCCGTGCTCAACGTAGCAAAAATCTCCTGAAAGGAAACGTCAAAAATCAGCGGCGCAAATTGCAGCGTACGCGTGCCCGGCCCGGCCAGCGAGTGGCCTTGCTGCCAGTGCAGTAGGTTGAGGAGCGGCGCGTGGCTTACGCACACCCCCTTGGGCTCGCCGGTGGTGCCCGAGGTGTACAGAACGTAGGCTAGCTGGCTGCCCGCTGCGGTTGCGGCAGGCGGGAAGTTATAGTCGGCTTCTGAAGCCAGTACGTGCAGGCCAAGCTCAGCAAATAAGGCAGTATCCGCGTCTGGGGCAAGGCAGGTAGTAATGCCCGAACTGGCCACAATCTGCGTGAGGCGCTGCGGGGGGTAGGCCGGGTCTAGCGGCAAGTAGGCCTTGCCGGCCTTCAAAATGGCCAGCACCCCTATAATGGTCGCCAGCCCGCGCGAACTGCTAATACCGATGAGAGTCTCCTCTGGTGCTCGGCGCCGAATGGCTTGGCTAAGCCGCTCGGCCCGCTCATTTACTTGGGTGTAGGTAAGCTCGACTTCACCCGCGATAAGGGCAATTCGCGCTCCATGGGCGGCTACCGCTTGCTCCACCAACTGGTGCACCGAGGCACCACTTAGGCTACTTGGCTGCTCACTCATAACCAAAACGCTTAGTTAGGCGATAGCTGGCAGCTACCGGCAGTGATAAGAAGCTTAGATAGGCTTGTAACATAAAACTCAGGTATATACTCACTTCACTACTAATAAAATACCTAATTATACTTAACTGAAGTGTTCTACCAAAGGTCAGCGTATAATATAATTTTCACTACAATAAACATAATTAAATACAGTTCGCTTGTCAATAATAATACTATTTCTTCTAGTTCTTATTTGCTACGATCTTTTATAAACCAAAAGGTACCGTTAATAGGCTATCATAGCATAAAATGACGATATAAAGCACCTTATAAAGACTAACGGTTGGGCAAACAGTTGGGTAAAAGTAAGAAGATTAACGAAGAAATAAGCAAGCAAATTTATTAGTTGTCAGTTAAATATCATAAAATACAACCTATTCCCCCAATCATCTTAGCCATTAGCTAGGTAGTACAATACTTACCCCACTTAGTTTTAACAAGACTCTTGTTTTCCTTAAATCATACGTTTGCATCCCCCTTATCTCCTATAATAAGCCTTGATTTGTAAGGCAATAGCTAGCACCAGCGACAACTACTGCTGCTCGCAACCGCCGGCAGTAATTACCACTAGCAAGCCTTTCTCCTCCGGCTGAGGTTAGCCTAGGGCTATCACTTCGTAGATTGACCGATAGCAAGTGGGGCTAACTTGGTAAGGCCGACTATAAAAGCAAGGAATTTACCGGCACGTGGCAGCCCGCAGCGCTGTTTTTCTGTGAAGACGACTTTTGGAGCGCTCAATCCGAGCTTTTAGTGTGCGGAGGCAACCGACTCATTTGGGCGCCAATGCCAATAGGAAATGTTGCTGAACCCGCTGCCGATGGGCCATCAGCTTAACCTTTCGGGGCTGGGCCGGGTACACCATTCGCCGGTTAAAGTCGCAGTTTGACGCGGCGCGGCTTTGTTGGTATGAAAGAACAAGCAACTCAACTTCTGGCGCACTTCCCCGATATTTTCGTCGTAATGGGCGTGCTACTGGGCGGTTTGGCCCTGGGGCTGGTCGTCAAAACGATACTATTTGCCCTATTACGGGCCTACGACCGGCGCGAAAACTCGGCCCTAGCCCGGTCGGTATGCGAGAACTTGAGCGCGGCCAGTGCTTTTTTCTTTCCAGTGCTAGCGCTCTCCTTGTTGTTGCCGCTGCTGCCCCTACCCCCCAAGCCCTTTGAAGTAGTGCGCCGGATAATAGAATTTGCCCTGATTCTGTCCTTTGCCTGGGGCCTCATCAAGACCTTGGATGTGCTGCAAGACCTGATTCGGTGGCACTACCAACTCGAAACCGGCGACAACCTGCGGGCGCGCAAGCTTTTTACGCAGCTGCAATTCATCAAGAAAGTGGCCGTGGGACTTATCGGCTTCGTGGCCGTGGGGCTGGTGCTGATGAGCTTCGAAACGGTGCGCCGCCTGGGCACGGGCCTACTCACCTCAGCGGGTATTGCCAGTGTTATTGTGGGCTTTGCGGCCCAGCGCTCCATCAGCAACTTGCTGGCTGGCTTTCAGATAGCGTTCACGCAACCTATTCGCATTGACGATGTGCTGGTAGTAGAAGGCGAGTGGGGCCGGGTCGAGGAAATCACGTTTACCTACGTCGTGCTCAACATCTGGGACGAGCGCCGCTTGGTGCTACCGCTCAATTATTTCATCGAAAAGCCCTTCCAAAATTGGACGCGCACTACCGCTCGCCTTACGGGCGCGGTCTACCTACACGCCGACTATACTGTGCCGGTTGAGGCCCTGCGCACAGAGTTGCGCCGCATTCTCACGGAACATCCGCTCTGGGACCAGCGCGTGTGCGTGCTGCAAGTCACCGATTCGAAAGAACTGACCGTTGAGCTGCGTGCCTTAGTGAGCGCCGCCAATGCCAGCGCACTCTGGGACTTGCGCTGCGCAGTACGCGAGCAGCTGGTAGCCTATCTGCAAACACATTACCCTGGCAGCCTACCCCGTACCCGGGCCGTACTGCAAGAGGTTGGCCCAACGCAGCATGGCTTCGCCGTTGAAGCAGTGAAGTAACACAACTTCTATCGTAGCGCTACTACACAAAAAAGCCCTGCCGATTCATCAGCAGGGCTTTTTTGTGTGTTATAAGCGGCTCGTTAAACGAGCGATACTTTTACAGCGTTCGGGCCTTTTTTACCCTGGGCGATTTCGAACTGTACCTTGTCGTTCTCGCGGATGTCGCTGAGAAGGTCGGTTACGTGTACGAAAACATCTTCGCCACTCTGGTCAACTTTGATAAAGCCGAAACCTTTGGTTTCGTTAAAGAATTTTACGGTTCCTGTCTGCATGATGCTAGGGAATGGAAGGTGATAAAGCAAGCAGCAGCGAACCTAACGTAACAAGCTGAACGAGCCAGCTTGATTGTATTGAAACGAGGCGATTTTACTTTTAATGAGCTAAAATTACGACTTATTTCTTTACCGGGCGGTCCAGCAGGTTACAGCCGGCGATGCAGCCTGTAAGCTTTAAGCTTAAACAAGGTTCTCGAATTTTATCCAAGTGACTGTAAATCAACAGTATAATTGTTCATTTTACGAGATAGCAAATCAAAAATAAGGGTTAAATAATAATGTGTATTTTTATACAGTAGTACGCTCACAGCTTAGGAATTGGCTGCAAAAGGCATCTGCACGCAGTCCTAGGCTGCCCAACGCCCCGCGGCTAACTCCTCCACGCGAAAGAGCGTAAAACCACTTCTCTACGCCACTGTAAAACCTATCTCGTGCCTACCGATTATCAACCCATTGCCTGCGGCTTTTATGATGTGCTTGAAGCCGCAGCTACCCGTAAGCAGCAGGTGTATTTGCAGTATTTCAACGACTTGCGGCAACTCTGCCAGGAGTCTACTACTATCAAAACCTTCTTCACCCGCGAGCACGCCGAATATGCGCAGCTTGCCTCCGGCGAGGAAGTGCGGCTCGACCGCATTATTCGCCTCGACGACACGCCGGCGCCGGCCTATGCCGAATACCCCGATTTTCGCTGCGGCTGCTAACCCTCCTACCCCGCCTGACTAGGCTGAGCTACTGGGTAAAGGCCGGGCCGGTGCTAGTGTTCTAAAAAAGCGCTTATTAACGCGTTTATCTCCTGTTGCTGAGCGGCCGTGGCACCGTCCCACATATCGTTGTGGATGGTGTGCGGCAGTGTTACAACGGTGCTACTAAAGTGGCGCTGCTCGGCCAGCGTATGCACTACTCCGCTATCAGCCACCTGGTCGCTCGAACGTAGTGAGAGGATGCGCGGCCGCCGGGCGCGCGGGAAAGGCATGCGGCGGTTATCGAGCGAAATAACACGCTGCACCAGTCGCGGATACTCTTGCGCGAAGAGCATACTCACGTCGCCACCGTTGGAGTGGCCCACTAGTAGTAGCCGGCTAAAATCGAGGCGCGGATAACGATGATGCAGCTCCTGCCGCACAAACAAGATATTTTGCACGCCGCGCTCCCAATTGGGGCGGCGCACAAGCTGAGGCGTGCCCACCAGCGGTATGGGTTCATCAGTGGGCAGCTCGTGCTGAATGCTGGCCACAAAATAGCCGTGCGCTACCAGGTTGCGGGCGATGAAAGAATAGCCCGTATGCTGCCCGCCGTAGCCGTGACTAATGATGGCGGCTTTGAGCCGGGTTTTGCTACCCCCCTTATTAGGCCAATACAAGGCCACGGGAATAGCGCGGTGCCGAGCAGAATCCACTAATTCCAATTGCTCAGTTCGTACTTCCGCCGAGGCCACAGCGGCTAGCGACGGCGAAGACTGCGTAGCCGTAGTTGGACGCGTATTCGCGCAGCTAGCCATAAGCAAGACCATGCAGCAGATAATGAACAGTTTCATTAGTGAGGCGTGGCTAGCTTACTGGTCCTCTATTGGGTGACCCAATTGTGTCAAAAATCCACGCAACGCTTGGTAAGTGTTCACATCGGCTTCTAGGTACAGTCCAACGTCAGTTTTCATGTAGAAGCACTCAAAACAGATATTGAGAACACCGAGCATTTCTCCCTGTTCGCTGTAGAAAACTAGTGCATCGCGATAAATTGGAATACACCCTGCATAAAACTGCTGCGCTGCCGAGTTCCGAAATATAGTTTTTACTTGCTGAGCCTCAATAGAACTGCTATTAATCTGAGCTATTACTGTAGCGGTGCTATGAAAGACTGCTCCTTCTTCTATTAAAGTTGAGTTCGCAGCCTCTAGGCTTTGTAACCGCTGCAGCAACTTTGGCCTGCGCATAAAGCGCGCAATTTGTAGCTCTCGTTTCGTTTGTTGAATCAACTCCGTACGTTTCGGACCCCGATTGAAGGAGTACGTTACCAAGTAGCTGAAATCCTGCTGGTCCCAAAACTCGCTGGCGGTCATCGTTATTCTTGCTTCGCGTGGGGTGCGAAGCTAGTTACTACGTCCAGTATTGCACGGGCGCGTGGGGGAAGCGGCGCTGCCACTCGGTGTAGAACCACGCTTTCAGCTCCTTCATGGTAGGCAGGTCGTACACGTATTTGAGGCCACCGAATTTGTTGCGCTTCACGGCGCGGGTGCTCTCTTCGAGGTCGAGGCTGGTGTTGGGGTACCAGCCGAGCAGCACTTCCTTCGAGCCGGGCGTGAAGCGGTGCGTGACAAACTCCACCGTGAGGTCGCAGTCAAAATCGAAAGCCGCTTGCACGCGGTCGAGCAACTCGCCGTAGTGCTGCTGCCAGTCGGGCAGGGGCATAATGGGCGCCAGCAGCACGCCTACGGGGTAGCCCCCGCCGCCCTGCGCTACCGGCAACGCCAGCTTGCGCAGCGCCTGAATACGGGCCTCGATGCTAGCCGTACCGCCTTCCAACTGCCGGGCCAGCGGCTCGGCATTGAGCGAAGCGCGGGCGCGGGTGTGGCCGTTGTGCGGCAAGCCCAGCAGGCTCTCGACGTGGTCGTACTTGCTGACGAAGCGCAGCCTACCCCCCTCGCGGCCCGCGAAGTAGCGCACGGTTTCGGCCAGGGCACCGGTGAGGTGCTCGATGCCCAGCACATCGGTGTAGCAGCTGGCCTCGAAGCTTACGGGGCGGTCGGCGCGCTCATATACCTGGGTGTTGGCCAGCAGCTTGGGCAGGTTGGCGAAGGCACGCACCACGGGCGGGCCGCTGAGGCTGCCCGCCAAGTAGCAGTACTGGCAGTGGGCGGGGCACCCCTCGGCCAGGTTGAGCTGGTAATCGGCCGAAGGGGGGGTAGGCTGGAGGCGCAGCGCGCCAGCGGGCGCGTTTACTACGGCCAGCGTGGTTTTGGCCGTGCGGTAGGTGGCGCGCTCGTCGTCGCCGCGCAGGCCGGTAAGGCGGTTGCTTTTTAACAGTTCCACCTCAAGATTGAGGGCAGTGGCGCGGGCCAGCATTTGCTGGCCGTACTCCTCCTGCAGCGCATCGGGCGTGAAAAGCACCCGCTTGGGCAGCCACAGCTTGGCGCCGTGCGTACGTGGGGCAGCGGCATCGCTAGGCGCGGGCGCTGCTACGGAAACTGGGGCGTTGAGAACGGGCAAAAAGAGGTCAGTCTGCATAAGTAGTAAACAGCCAGCGCCCGGCAATAGGTCATTTTCGACCTGCTTTGCGCCTAGTTTTTCGCGCTGAATTTCAGCATTTTATATAAATATTTTTGCTTCCTCACTAAAACCCAATGCTTACCCCCTCCCCTACCCCCCTCATTGTCACGCTCACGCTGGACGAGACAAGCCAGGCGTTTTTTGATGAGCAGCGCCGACTGCATTTTCCCTCCAAAATTAATTACCTGAGTGCGCATCTCACACTGTTTCATGCGCTGCCGGGCGCCGAATACGAGGCTATTGCGGCGCACCTGGCCGAGGTAGCGGGGGCTCAGCCCGAGCCATTGCCGCTGGCCGTGACTGGCCTAAAATTCATGGGTCGGGGCGTCATGTACACCCTTGCTAACCCTACCCTGCCCGCGCTGCACAAGGGCTTGCAGCAGCACTGGCAGGCCTGGCTAAGCCCGCAGGACCAGCAGGGCCTGCGCCCCCACATTACGGTGCAAAATAAGGTGGACCCCGCCGTGGCCCGGCGCCTGCTCGACGAGCTAACCGCTAGCTTCCGGCCCTTCGAGGTGCAGGGTACTGGCCTGGCGCTGTGGGCCTACCGAGGCGGCCCCTGGGAACTGCGGCAAAAGTGGGCCTTTGGCGGGGCTGCTGCCGCCAGCCAGGCGGGCTAGCGCACAGGCTCCTCGCTCAGGGCCAGAAAATCGTGCAGCAGCTGGCGAATTTGGCCGGCGGCGGGCAGGTTTACCAGCGGCAGGAAGCCTGGTAGCTGCACACGGCTGCCGGGGGGGGTAGCAAAACCCATGTGCCACTCGGCAAATTCGCGGTGGGGCACGGGGCCATCGGCCAGTTTTTCGAGCTTACCGTGGCGTAGGTCGGCGGCAATGTTGTTGTACACACTTTGCACAGCGGCCTGGCTGCCTTCTAGCACCTGCAAAAAGCGCCCGTTGCTATAGGCCATCATTCCGGTGATGCCGTGCTCTTGGTGCAAGGCCCAGGCCTGGGTCAGCAGCTTGAGCAGCTCAGCTTCGCCAAACTCGATGGTGGCGGTGCTCACGAAAACGATGCAATGGTAACTCATCTTGGTTAGTGCATTACGCTTACCTGCCAGTTACCAGCGGGCCAGATACACGAGGTTTTCTACTAGGCATTGCCACGTCTGCTTACATCACTGGGCACCTACTGGTAATCAGCAACGAGAGATGGGCCACCCCTCCAGGATACCCGGCGAAGTTAGGCATGCTGGGCGGGCAGTTGGTACTAGCGCGGGTATTATTTCGGCCTTGGCGCGCTGTTTCGCGTATTCCAGCCCAATTACCTTTGCGCACTATGAATCTTACGACCCCTTCCGCCAAGCCGCTTGACACCGATGTGGTGCTCATCGGGGCTGGCATTATGAGTGCTACGCTGGGAGTACTGCTCAAGCAATTAGCGCCCAGTCTGACCATCGGCATCTACGAGCGCCTCGACGCCGTGGCCGCCGAAAGCTCCGACGCCTGGAATAATGCTGGCACCGGCCACTCGGCTTTTTGCGAGCTTAATTATACTCCCGAGTTGCCCGACGGCCGCATCGAAATCAGCAAGGCGGATAAGATTGCCGAGCAGTTTGAGTTGAGCAAGCAATTTTGGGCCAGCCTGGTAAGCAAGGGCATGCTGCCCGACCCGGGCGCTTTCATCCACAGCATTCCGCACATGAGCTTTGTGTGGGGCGCCGACAATGTGGAGTACCTGCGCAAGCGCCACGCCGCGCTGCTGGGCTCGCCGCTGTTTGCGGGCATGGAGTTTTCGACCGACCCCGAGGAGATAGAAAAATGGATTCCGCTGGTGATGGATGGCCGCGACCGCAACCAGCCCGTGGCGGCTACGCGCATGGCCATCGGCACCGACGTCAACTTCGGTGCCCTCACGCGCGCGCTTTTTGACCACCTGCGCCAGCAGCCAGGCATCACGTTTGAACTGGGCCAGGAAATTGAAGATTTCAAGCGCAAGGAAGATGGCTCGTGGCGAGTGAAAATCCGCGACCGCGCCACCGGCAAGAGCCGCAAAGTGCACACCCGTTTCGTATTTATCGGGGCCGGTGGCGGCTCGCTCACGCTGCTCGAAAAATCGGGTATTCCCGAGGCCCGGGGCTTTGGTGGCTTCCCCGTGAGCGGGCAATGGCTGAAGTGCGTGAACCCGGCCGTGATTGCCGAGCACGACGCCAAGGTGTACGGCAAAGCGTCGGTGGGTTCGCCGCCCATGTCGGTGCCTCACCTCGACACCCGCCAGATAAACGGCCGCAAAGAGCTGCTATTCGGGCCCTACGCGGGCTTTAGTACCAAGTTCCTTAAGAAGGGCTCGTATACCGACTTGTTCCGCTCTATCGAATTAGGCAACATCCGGCCGCTGCTCTACGCCGGCGCGCGCAACATTCCGCTCACCAAATACCTCATCGGCCAGGTGCTTCAAACGCCTGAGCAGCGCATTGCGGCCCTGCGTGAATACTGCCCCCAGGCCCGGCCCGAAGACTGGCAGCTCGAAGTAGCCGGCCAACGTGTGCAGGTTATCAAGAAAGACAAAAAGCAGGGCGGTGTACTCGAATTTGGCACCGAAGTCGTGACCGCGGCCGACGGCTCCATTGCGGCGTTACTTGGGGCCTCGCCCGGCGCCAGCACCGCCGTCAGTATCATGCTCGACCTCACGCAGCGCTGCTTCCCCGAGCAAGCCGCCACGCCCGAATGGCAGGCGGTGTACCACGAGCTAGTGCCTTCCTTCGGCCAGCACCTCGCCGAAAATGCCGCGCTGACTAACAGCGTACGCGCCCACTCGTCCGAGGTGCTCAAGCTAGACTGAGGGGGTAGGGCAGCTTGCTAAAGCTGCTTGCTACATAAGAAAAGAACGTCATAAAAAGGCGGTCCGGCGGCGCTTGCCGAAGCACCTTGCTCGCTTCATCTAACGAGGCAAGCAAGATGCTTCGGCAAGCGCCGCCGGACCGCTTTTTTCTACCAGTTTCGTTTTTTACCGGTTATTCATCTGCTTAAACCGGGCATCCAGCTCTGCGCGGCCTACCAAGCGAATTTGCTCTGACGACTCGTAGCCAACCTCTTGCTCGCCAGCGGCTAGGCGCGCTAGCACCGCATCGGCAAAAGCCTCGACGGGCACACCAAACGTGTGCAGGCCAGGGCCGCCAAGGTCGGTATTGACAGCGGGCGGCACTATTTCCAGCACTTGCACCCCGGTTGGCGCCAATTGGTGCCGCAGTGAAAGCGTGAACGAGTGCAGGGCTGCTTTCGTGGCGCTGTAGATGGGGACAAAAGCAGCCGGCGCAAACGCCAGCCCCGACGTGACGTTGACAATGGCCGCACCGGGCTGCTGCTGCAAGTGCGGCAGCAGCAGGGTAGTGAGGTGAATGGGCGCCTCCACGTTGATGATGATTTCCTGGCGCTGCCGCTCCCAACCTGCGGGGCTAGTGTCAGCCTGCGCAAGTTGCACCCGGTTTTGAATGCCGGCGTTATTAATCAGCACGTTGAGGGCCGGAAAATCGGCCTGCACCCGGCGGGCCAGCTCGTCACGGTCGTTAGCCAAGGCCAGGTCGCAGGCGTACACGTGCAGGCCGGGCACCTGGTCCTGGGCTTCGCGCAGGCGGTCGGCGCGGCGGCCACACACGATAACTTCGCTGCCCGCCTGGCGCAGGCGCTGGGCCAGGGCCAGGCCAATACCGGTGGCCCCGCCCGTGAGGAGAATGGTGTTGTTGCTAAGGTTCATAAAATCAGGAAAACGATGCCCCCGGTAACCGCGGGGGGTAGGGCGGGGTTTCGGGCCGGGCCGCTACTTTTGCCCCCTACCCCTTGCTTTTTTTCTGATGACTGCCTTGCTACTGATTGACGTTCAGTTAGATTTTTTACCCGGCGGCGCGCTGGCCGTGCCCGAAGGTGATGCTATTCTGCAAATGCTCAACGACTTGCAGCCGCATTTCGACCTCGTGGTGGCCACCCAAGACTGGCACCCCGCCGGGCACCGCAGCTTTGCCAGTACCCACCCCGGCCAAGCTGTTTTTGCCGATATCGAGTGGCAGGGCCTGCCCCAGCGCCTTTGGCCCGACCACTGCGTGCAAGGTTCGCCCGGCGCGGCGCTGCACCCGGCGCTCAACCTCAACCGCGTTGAGGCCATCTTCCGCAAGGGCATCGCCCCCGATATTGACAGCTACAGCGCCTTTTTCGATAATGGCCACCGCCGCAGCACGGGCCTGGCGGCCTACCTGCGCGGCCGGGGCGTCACACACGTATTCGTGGCCGGCTTGGCGGCCGACTACTGCGTGTACTTCACCGCCAAAGACGCGCTGCAAGAAGGCTTTGCCGTGACGGTACTCGAAGACGCTACCCGCGGTATTGCCCCCGACAGCATTGCCGCCGCCTGGGCCGACCTGCGGGCGCAGGGCGCGCAACTAGCCAGCAGCCATACCGTGCTGAGTACTGGCCCAACTGCTTAGCGCTCGGCTTGCCCTGCCTGCGCAAACAGCAAATAAATTACTTGCCTATCAGCTTGTTATCAGGCTAGACTGCTCACGGGCGCCAAACTCTTGCAGCAAGGCCGTCAGCTCGGGCCACGCCTGGGGGTGGCTGGGCACCAGGCCGGCGGGCTGGGCCGGGCTAACGTAGCCCGCCAGCCGGCTTAGGTCGGGGGCGCCCAGCTCCACAAAGCCCATACTCCACTGCCCAAAGGCACGCGCTGGTACCAAGCCATCGGCCAGGGTGTGTACATTATAGTGGCGCGCATCGCGCAGAATGCGCTGATAAATCTGGTGCACGCTTGCGGGGCTGCCCTCCAGCACCTGAATAAC
Organism: Hymenobacter ginkgonis; assembly: GCF_009755225.1. Lineage (GTDB taxonomy): Bacteria > Bacteroidota > Bacteroidia > Cytophagales > Hymenobacteraceae > Hymenobacter > Hymenobacter ginkgonis. The sequence goes on along the minus strand of NZ_WQKZ01000001.1, from coordinate 424,201 downwards.
GCCCTGCTCCCCGTACAGCAGCAGGCCGCTTAGGCCAGTAGCGTGGTTGCGGGTTCGCCAGGTAGGCAGCAAGTGTTGCAATTGGGCAGGTGTGATAGCCACGGTGGCCAGGCTTTGATAGACCAGCTGTTGAATTTGCATGAATGAGTAAAGGATTATAACAGGAATTTTTTAGCTTATGCTACTTGATAAAGCTTAGAAAGAATAAGTTACTACACTATAAAAACTAGCTTTTGCAAAGATGCGCAGTAGTAGCTATTTCAAAAAATCAGGCAAAAAGAAAGTCCGGCTACCGCTCCATATCAAGACAGGGAACGACTAGCCGAACTTTACTTTTTAGCCTTTTAGCGGGCCGCGCTTCAGGGCGTAATCGTGGCGATGCTACCGTCGGGGTTGTGGGTGAGCGCGGTCACTTTCACGTTGCGCAGCCAAGTCTTGCCGCTCAGCTCCGTATCGTGGTAGAAAATATACCACTTGCCCTTAAACTCGACGATGGAGTGGTGGGTAGTCCAACCCTGCACTGGCTTCATTAGCACGCCTTTGTAGGTGAAGGGGCCGGTGGGCGAGGTACCCACAGCGTACACCAGCAGGTGCGTGTCGCCGGTCGAGTACGAGAAGTAATACTTGCCCTGAAACTTGTGCATCCAGCCGCCCTCAAAAAAGCGGTGCTTGCTGTCGCTGGCCAGCACGGGCTTGCCGAGCGAATCGAGGATAGTGATTTCTTTCACCGGCCCGTCGAAATGCTTCATGTCGGCGCTGAGTTTAGCCACGCGGGCGCCCACAGCGGGCTCGCGGCCATCGGGCTTTTTGTCGGGCGCAGTGGGGTCGTAGGTGCCCGTTTTCCAGCGTTGCAATTGCCCGCCCCACAAGCCACCAAAGTACATGTAGGCCGCCCCGTTGGTGTCGCTAAACACGGCCGGGTCAATGCTATAGCTGCCCGTGATGGGGGTAGGCTCGGCTTTAAACGGGCCACTTGGCGAAGTGCTCGTAGCCACCCCAATGCGGAACACGTCCTTTTTATCCTTCACCGGGAAATACAGGAAGTATGTGCCGTTTTTGAAGGCCGCGTCGGGCGCCCACAGTTGCCGGCCGGCCCACGGAATATCCTTGGTGTCGAGGGCCACGCCGTGGTCGGTTACCTTGCCCCCAATGCTGTCGAGCGACAAAATGTGGTAGTCGCGCATGGCAAAATGGTCGCCATTATCATTCTCCGCAATGCCCGCCTCGATGTCGTGCGAAGGATAGATGTAGATTTTGCCGTTGAAAACGTGCGCTGATGGGTCGGCCGTGTAGATATTGCTAATCAACGGTTTGGCCAGGTATTTAGGGCCGGCCGAGTCGGCCTTGGCCGCGGCGGGGGGGGTAGCCGATTCGGTGGTTTGCTGGGAGGCGGGGCCTTGGCAGGCGGCGAGCGCCAGGGGCGCAGCCAGCACCAACGCTGGCCGGAAAAAAGCAGGTTTGAGCAACATTATGGTGGGCTTAAGCAGTAGATGTGCAAGGTACACGCCGGCATTTTTCCCTACCTACCGGTTTCGTTTTGATAGGCTTACCTCCTTGCTAGCCTAGCACAACTGTCTGGCTCACCGCCCTTTATTCTATGAAAGTCGAACCCCGCAACCCCAACCCTGGCTGGGAAAATACCCTGTACCGCGTCATTTTTGAGTCGGATACCCGCAGCGGCCGGGCGTTCGACATCGTTTTATTTTTTGCCATTATCCTGAGCGTGCTGGCTGTGATGCTCGACAGCGTGTACGCCATGCATGCCCGCTACGGCCCAGCGTTACTGGCGGTAGAGTGGTTTTTTACGGGTCTTTTTATTGTCGAATACGCGGCCCGGCTGCTAGTGGTGCGCCGGCCGCTGGCCTACGCTTTTAGCCTGCTGGGCCTCATTGATTTTCTGTCGATTGTGCCCGCGCTGGTGGCCTTGAGCATGGCGGGCAGCCACTATTTACTGGCTATTCGCACGCTGCGGCTGCTGCGGGTATTCCGCATTTTCAAGCTGGGGCAGTTTGTAGGCGAAGGTGAGTTCATCGTGACGGCCCTGAAAGCCAGTCGGTTTAAGATTTTCGTGTTTCTTTCCGCCGTGTTCACGCTGGCTATTGTAATGGGCACGCTCATGTATGTGGTAGAAGGCGGCCGAAACGGCTTCACGAGCATTCCACGCAGCGTTTACTGGGCCATCGTGACGGTGACTACGGTGGGCTACGGCGATATTTCGCCCCACACCGTGCCGGGCCAGACGCTGGCCTCGCTGCTCATGATTTTGGGCTATGCCATTATTGCCGTGCCCACGGGCATTGTATCGGCCCAAATGTCTATGCCGGCTGCGCCAGCGGCTCAGCTGGCCCCTACCCCCCCGCCAATATACAAGCTCGCGCAGTGCCGGGCCTGCCAGGCCGAGGGCCACCGCCCCGACGCGGCCTATTGCTGGCAGTGCGGCAAACCGGTATAGCTCCTTTTTTAGGCAGCCACTTGTGGCTAACCTACGTTAGTTGGCTGGCTGGCGCTCGCTGGCCGCTTTTTACCTTTCATGGCTGATTTGCTCATTATCCGCCCCGCTACCCCGGCCGACATTCCGGGCCTGACGGTGCTCATCAACCGGGCTTACCGGGGCGAGGGCTCGCGCCGGGGCTGGACCACCGAAGCTCATTTATTCAACGGGCCCCGCATTAATGAAGCGGCGCTGCGCATTCTAATACGCACGCCTTTCACGCGGCTTTGGTGCTGCCACGAGCCTTCCCGCGGCTTAGTAGGCTGCATCTGCCTCACGCGTCCGCTCGGCGATGCCCTGTACGTCAGCCTCTTGGCGGTGTCGCCCGAAGCCCAGGACCTTGGGGTGGGCCGCCGCTTACTGCTACACGCCGACTTGCAAGCGCGCCAGCTGCGGTGCATCCGCATCCGGATGACGGTGCTGGCCGAGCGCCCCGATTTGCTGGACTGGTATGCCCGCCGTGGTTACTACCAAACGGGCGAATCGGAGCCCTTTCCAGCCGGTGAGCAACTAGGCCAGCCGCGCCAACCGCTGTTGTTGCTAACGCTCGAAAAACCCGTTTCGGCCAGCTAAGCCCCTTACTTTGCGGCATGGTAAAATCAACTTTCGCCCTGTTGGGGCTCGCTGGGCTACTCGCCAGCTGCCAGCAAACGCCTACCACCAACGCTACGGGTGCTCCTACCATATCGGCCACCACCGACTCGGCTGCTACCCCTACCCCCACCGCCGGCGCCCAAACCGAGCCCGCCGCCCGCGCCGCCGTGGCCCGCTACATTCAAACGCTGCCCAATGCCACGCTTTATGTGCCCGATTCGGCCCGCGCCATCGAGGTCGATACGCACTGGCAAGTGCTGGTGCCCCGCACCGACTGGGCCAAGCGCATGCCTAATAAGGCCGCTTTTGAAGTTGATAAGGCCACTGGCACTGTCACCACGCGCCCGGTGAAATAAGACCGGCCTTTGGGCCAACCGCTTCCATGAAAAGGCGGGGGTAGCAAGCTAAGAACTTGCTACCCCCGCCTTTTCATGGAAGCGGTTCACTCAGTACTAATCGCCTTTTTTACCGGGGCCTTTGCCACCGTGGTCAGTCGACATGGGGCGGTTGCCCTGCGGGTTGCTGCGAATATTGTTTACGCCGTGGCCAGCGCTGTTGCCGTCCGTGGTATTGCCGTGGGCCGATACGTCGGTCGTATTTGGGCTTTGCACCTGCGTACTTTTTTTCTTGGTATTGGCAGCCGGGTTAACGGACGTTTTATCGTTCGTGAGGTCGGTTTCTTTCTTCGCTAGTGACATGGCTACAAGGAATAAGGTGGGACTACAAGACTTACCTTTCCTTTTACCCGTGTCACGCTTGCAGGGTTGCCAACAAAACCGCTAAATACTTAAAAAGAACGTCCTGCTAAGCCTGCAAAAACAGCTCAACAGGACGTTCTTTTTCGTTTACGCTACGTGCCTAGCCTTACGCTACTACGCTGGCCGGCTGCACTTTTACCAACTCTTCAAACTGCGCTTCGCGGGCTTCAATTTCTTCCTGCGTTAGCTTCAGCAGGCGCTCGGTGCCGAACTTCTCGACGCAGAACGAAGCCATGGCCGAGCCGTGGATAACGGCGCGCTTGAGGTTCTCGAACGAGCAATCGTCGGTAGCCGCAATGTGGCCGATAAAACCGCCTGCGAAGGTGTCGCCGGCGCCGGTGGGGTCAAATACTTCTTCCAGCGGCAGGGCCGGAGCGTAGAATACTTTGTTCTTGTGGAAGAGCAGCGCGCCGTGCTCACCCTTCTTGATAATCAAGAACTTTGGCCCGAGAGCCAGGATTTTGCGGGCCGCTTTCACCAGCGAGTACTCGCCCGAAAGCTGGCGGGCTTCCTCGTCGTTGATGCTGAGCACATCTACCATCTCAATGGTCGCTAGCAACTCATCGGGAGCCGAATCCATCCAAAAGTTCATCGTATCGAGCACGATGAGCTTGGGCCGGTTTACGAGGCGCTGCACCACGAGGCGCTGCACTTGCGGAGCCAAATTGCCGAGCATCAAGTACTTGCAATCCTGGTAGGCATCGGGGATAATGGGGTCGAACGAGCCAAGCACGTTCAATTCCGTGGTGATGGTTTCGCGCGAGTTAAGGTCCTTATTGTACTTACCCGACCAGAAGAACGACTTTTCGTCGGGCTTGATTTGCAGGCCCTCCACGTTCACGCCGTGTTCTTCCAAGGTCAGGATGTCGGACTGCGGAAAGTCGCCGCCCACCACGGCCACCAGGTTCACCGGCTTGGTAGAGTACGACGCCGCGAGGCTGATGTAGGTAGCCGCGCCGCCGATGATTTTGTCGGTTTTGCCAAAAGGGGTTTCCAGGGCGTCGAAGGCCACGGAGCCGATAACGAGAAGGCTCATTTGCAGGGAATGAGTTGAGGTGGTGAAAGAAGTGAACGTGCGCTCAACGGCACAAATAACAAAAAAAGTCCCCGGATTCGCATCCGGGGACTTTCGCGAGGGTAAATAATGGGGCTCGAACCCACGACCTTCGGAATCACAATCCGACGCTCTAACCAGCTGAGCTATATCTACCGTGTGTGGTTTGGGAGTGCAAAGATACGAGGAGGAATGTTTTTTGCAAGATTTTTTGGCGAAAAATGTCTGTTCTGCTGGGCAGCTCCGCCCCCGGCCCCTCCCCTGCGGGGGTAAGGCTGCTTGCCCACGCCGTGAGGGGGTAGGCCGCCCGCGCAGCAAAATAGCCCGACCTTTGCCAAATGGATACCCTTGCCACCTTCGCCGATTTCAAACTTAACAAGCAGCTACTCACGGCCGTAGCCGATGCGGGCTTTACCGAGCCCACGCCGGTGCAGCTGCAAACCATCCCGCTGCTGCTGGCCGGGCACGACGTGCTGGGCATTGCCCAAACGGGCACCGGCAAGACGGCGGCCTTCGGCCTACCCCTGCTCATGAAGGTGAAGTATGCCCAGGGCGAGCACCCGCGGGCGCTCATTCTGGCCCCAACCCGCGAGCTGGCCATCCAACTCGAAAAACACTTAAAAGTGCTGGCGGCAAACACCGATATCCGCATTTTTGCCATTTATGGCGGGCTGGGACCCAAGACGCAAATTGAGACGATAAAAGCGGGCCTCGACGTGCTGGTGGCCACGCCGGGCCGCCTCATGGAGATTTATTTAAAAGGTGACCTCATCCTCAAAAACCTGAACACGCTGGTGCTCGACGAGGCTGATAAGATGATGGACATGGGCTTCATGCCCCAGATTCGGCGAATTCTGGAAATCATTCCGCGCAAGCGGCAGAACGTGCTTTTTTCGGCTACCATGCCTGAGCGGGTGGCGGTGCTGAGCGAGGAGTTTCTGGAGTTTCCGGTGCGGGTGGAGGTGACGCCACCGGCCCAAACGGCCCAAACCATTACCCAGAGCTTGTATGAAGTGCCTAACCTGGCCACCAAAATCAACCTGCTCGAATACTTGCTGCACCGCGACGCCGAGGAAATGACGCGCGTGCTGTTCTTCACCCGCACCAAGGAAAACGCCGACCAGGTGGCGGATTTCCTCAAGCGCAAGGCGCCCGTGGGCGAGGTGCGCGTGATACACGGCAACAAGGGCCAGAATGCGCGCATGAACAGTATGGATGCCTTTAAGGAGGGCAACGTGCGCTACTTGGTGGCCACCGACGTGGCGGCCCGCGGCATCGACGTGCCGCAGGTGAGCCACGTGGTAAACTTCGACGTGCCAATGATTTATGACGACTACGTGCACCGCATTGGGCGCACGGGCCGGGCGCGGCACGCGGGCGCGGCCATCACGTTTGCCGACCCCACCGAGCGCCAGCACATGGAGCGCATCGCGGCGCTTATCAACCAGGAGATTCCCTTGCTGCCCATCCCGGAGGAAGTGGCGACCACTAGCACGCCCTTCGTGGAAAAGCAGGTGCAAAACCGGGCCCTCGACGAGCAGCGCCGCCGCGAAGACCCCGATTATAAGGGCGCCTTCCACGAGAAAAAGGAGTGGATAAAGCCCGGCGTCACCATCGACAAGCGCACCGGCAAAGCTTTTGAAGAAGGCAAACACCACAAAAAAAGCCAGAAAGGCAACAAGAAAAACCCCGGCAAAAAAGGCGCTTCGGCCCCGGGCATGAAGGCCATTAACGCCCGGCCACGCCGCCGTAGCAGCTAGCGCTCGCACCGTTTCAGTAACCCATCCTTCGTGGCCCTACCTCCTTTATTTGCCACAAGGGGGTAGGGCCACGAAGCGTTCGGCCGGCTGCTACGTACACGGGCTACTACTCACCACATTCAACCTGCTTACTGATGAAAGCGAACGCAAAAACCGCCTGGGGCGGCGTGGCCTTGGCCGCCGCTGCTACTGCTACATTTTTCTTGGCGACGAACAAGGGTCGGCTTTTCAAAAAATTTCAAGCCAGCCTGCAAGCGCTGCTGGGCGGCCAGGCACCGCCCGCCGCGGCCCCTACCCCCACCGCCGTGCCCAAGCTCGCCACTACTTCGCAGGGCCGCACCCCTACCCCCGAAAACGGCCACGTGCGCGACGTCATAGCCAGCAACCCGCCCAAGCCCGAAACGGGCAGCAACTTCACCCCGCAGGGTGATGTGCACCAGCCGCAGCACTAGCCAGCAATGCTTATAGCTAAGGCAGGGAGCGGGGCCTATTCTCGTCGGCCTTAGCCAATCCTTACAAAATCTCGCCCTGCCTAGGCCAGCCTGGGCAGGGCGTTTTTTATGCGTGGCTACGCCGAAAGGGTGCCGCACCCTATAGCGGGCCCCAAACGTATGGAAGGCGCGTATTTTTCTTATTATTTCTCCTTTCCCAATGGACCAAGTAGCTGCTGGCGTGCACCAGCTTCGCATTAAGCGTTTTGTGAACGTGTATTTTGTCGAGACCGGCACCCCGGGCGAATGGGTGCTGATTGACACCGGCCTGCCAGGCTCCGAAAAAGAGATTATTGCGGCGGCCGACAAGCTTTTTTATCCCGGCAGCCGCCCCGAGGCCATCCTGCTCACCCACGGCCACCTCGACCACCTGGGGTCGGCAAAGGAGCTGGCTGCGCACTGGCGGGTGCCCATTGTGGCTCACCCCCTGGAGCTGCCCTACCTCACGGCCCAGGCGCTGTACCCACCCCGCGACCCCACTGTGGGCGGCTCGCTGGCGTTTGCCAGCCGTTTTTTCCCTACCCAGCTACCCAATTTGGAAGGCTTAGTGGAAGCCCTGCCCCTGGATGATGAGCACCCGCCGCACTTGGTGCAGTGGCGCTGGCTGCACGTGCCAGGCCACGCACCGGGCCAAATTGCCTTCTTCCGCCTGGCCGACCGCACCCTTATTGGGGCCGATGCCTTTGCCACTACTGACCATGAGTCTATCGCGGCCGTGCTGCTGGGCATTCCTAAAATCAGCGTGGCAGGCGCGCCTTTCAACTACAACTGGCAGCAGTGCCGCGCCTCAGTAGAGCTGCTCGCCGACCTCGAGCCGCGGGCCATTGGCTGTGGCCACGGGCCGGTTATTAAGGGCCCCGCGGCCGCGGCGGGCCTGCGGCATTTGGCCGATAATTATACGTTGCCCGCCCAGGGCCGCTACCTCCACGAGCCGGCCATCACCGATGCCAGCGGCGTCGAGCACCTACCCCCGCCCGTGGCCGACAACCTGCCCAAGCAAGCTGCTGCCCTCGGCGCGGGCCTGCTGCTGGCCGGGGCCGGGTGGCTGCTGGTGGGCGGCCGCCGCAAGCGGCGCCGGCGCCTGGCAGCCACGCCCAAGCGCCCCACCACGTAGCGGCCGGCGCTATTTTTGACGGGGGGTAGGGCGGCGGGCCACTGAGGTATTGCCCGCCCTACCCCCCGTTTTTAGTTGTTGCTATGCTATTACCCTACTGCTGGCTGGTGCTGCTGGCGCGGCCCACCCAGGCACCACCGCCCGCCATTTACGCTACCTATACCTACGTAGCCTACACCGTGTACGACCTCACCAATGGCGAGCCACCCACCAAGGTGCCGGGGGTAGGCGGCACGCTGGCGCTGCACGCCGATGGCACCTACGACAAGCGCCTGAGCCTGCTGATGGGCGACAGTGGACCGCGCTTTTTTACGCAGCACGGCCGCTTCACCACCAGCGGCGACCGCATCGAGTTCAGCTTCAGCGACCTGAAGGGGGCTGATGTGCAGCGCGGCACTTTCCGCTACGAGGCCAAGGCGCGCAAACTCACCATCACCCTGGCCGGCTACCCCCCCGGCAACAAAGGGGTGTACGAGCTGGTGGCCACGCCACCGCCCGCCCGCTAACGCTGCGCGGCTTGCTGCCCCCCGGCCAGCGGTAGTAACTTGCGGCCGCATTCGGGGCCCCTACCCCCACCCCACGGGCCCGAACTGCTCATTGCTCATTGTTAATTGTTCATTGTATAAATGGGACGCGCATTTGAATTTCGGAAAGGCCGCAAAATGAAGCGGTGGGACCGCATGTCGAAAGACTTTACCCGCATCGGCAAAGAAATTGTGATGGCCGTGAAAGAGGGCGGCCCCAACCCCGACACCAACGCCCGCCTGCGCACGGCCATCCAAAACGGCAAGGGTGTGAACATGCCTAAAGACCGCGTAGAAGCCGCCATTAAGCGGGCTAGCAGCCGCGAAGAGAAAGATTACCAAGAGGTTGTGTATGAAGGCTACGGCCCCCACGGCGTGGCCATCGTGGTCGAAACTGCCACCGACAACCCTACCCGCACCGTGAGCAACGTGCGCATGTATTTCAACCGCAATAATGGGGCGCTCGGCACGGCCGGCAGCTCCGACTACACTTTCACCCGCAAGGGCGTGTTTAAGCTAGCCGCCGCCGGCCTCGACCGCGACGAGCTGGAGCTGGAATTGATTGACGCCGGCGCCGAGGACGTGTACGAAACCACCGAAGAAGACGAGCACGGCGCCGAGCACCAGTACATGGTGGTCGAGTCGGCTTTTGCTGATTTTGGCCAGATGCAGAAGGCCTTGGATGCCAAGGGCGTAAACATCGTGAGCGCCACCTTGCAGCGCGTGCCCAACACCACGGTTTCGCTCAACGACGAGCAGGCGGAGGAGGTCGAAAAGCTCATCGACAAGCTCGAAGAGGACGACGACGTGCAGGCCGTGTACCACACCATGGGCTAGCGCTCCGTATTGCGGACTCTTAGCGGTCGTGTTGGCAACCTAAACGCCACTCGCATCTCTCTGCGAGTGGCGTTTAGCGTTGCGAGCAGGCCTAGCCTGGCTAGCCGGGGGTAGGCAGTTCTCCGAAGCTATCGGGTTTATATTCGCTGGCTGTTTTTCTTTCTTACCAGCCCGTAAGCTCATGGCTGCCAACTTCCTAGAACCTCAGGCCAACGCCGCGCTCATCAGCCGCTTTTTTACTTTAATGCCCGACACGCAGCGCCGCTGGGGCACCATGACGGTGGGCCAGATGCTAGTGCACTGCGCCGACCAGCTGCGGGTGAGCCGCGGCGAGAAGCCTTTAACTTCCTTCCGCGTACCATTTTTTTTGAAGCCAGCGCTGAAGTGGTTTTTTGTAACGCAGCTCACGGAGTTCAAGCGCAATATGAAAACGCTGCCCGAGCTAGATGCCAAGGCGCGGATGACACCGCCTATCAGCTTTGCCACCGACCACGCCACCCTCATCCGCCTGCTGAACCCCGCGAGCTACCCCGCTGGCGGCATCGAGCACCCGTTGTTCGGCCATTTGTCGGCGCAGGAGTTTGGCGAGATTACCTGGAAGCACCTCGACCACCACCTGCGGCAGTTTGGGGCCTGAAGCCTGCTAAAGCTGCTGCTTGCCTTCGGCCGCTACCCACTTGCGCGCCGCCAGTCTTGGCTGACTGGCGGCGTTTGTCGTTTCTTGCGATTACTTATGAAAATTCTACGCCTTCTTCCTGGCCTGCTGCCCTTCGCTGCGCTGGCCCAACCTTCGGCCCCGCAGGCTACCCCCGACCCGACCATTCAGCGCTGGGTAAGTGAGGTTTCGACTAAAAACCTCGAAGCCGACGTGCGCAAAATGGTGAGCTACGGCACCCGCCACACCCTGAGCGACACGAAGAGCAAAACCCGGGGCATCGGGGCGGCGCGCCAGTACGTGTTTGATGAGTTTAAGAAGTACAGCAAGGCCGGAGGGGGTAGGATGCTGGTTGAGATGGATACCTTCCTGATGAAGCCCGACGGCAAGCGCGTGGATAAGCTCACGCCAATGGCCAACGTGTTGGCTACCATTCCCGGCACCGACCCCAGCGATAAGCGGGTGCTTATTATGAGCGGCCACCTCGACTCGCGCGTGACCGACGTGATGAACCGCACCGCCGACGCGCCCGGCGCCAACGACGATGCCTCGGGCGTGGCCGCCGTAATGGAAGTAGCCCGCGTGCTGGCCGGCCAGAAATTTCCGTGCACCATTAAGCTCGTGGCCGTGCAAGGCGAAGAGCAGGGCCTGCTCGGCTCGGGCCACCTGGCCTTGCGCGCCAAGCGCGAGGGCTGGAACGTGGTGGCGATGCTCAACAACGACATTGTGGGCAACTCGCACGGCTACGACCCCGAAATCACGGATACGCTGCACCTGCGCGTATTTAGCGAGGGCGTGCCAGCCACCGAAACGCCCGAGCAGGCGCGCATTCGCCGCCAGTTGAGCTCCGAAAACGACGCACCCAGCCGCCAGCTCGCCCGCTACGCTCAAACGGCCGCCCGCCAGTACGTGAACGAGGGCGGCTACTCGGTGCTCGTGGAGTACCGGCCCGACCGCTTTTTGCGCGGTGGCGACCACACGCCCTTCAACCAGCAGGGCTACGCGGCCGTGCGCTTCACCGAAACCAACGAAAACTTCAACCACCAGCACCAGGACCTGCGCACCGAAAACGGCCTTGTGTACGGCGACAAACCCGAGTTTGTGGACTATCGCTACCTGCGCCACACCGCCCAAGTAAACCTGGCTACCCTCGCCAGCCTGGCCCTGGCGCCCGCCGCTCCCCTCAAGGTCGAAGTCCTCACCGCCAAGCTCACCAACCGCACCGAGCTGCGCTGGCAGGCGCCGCAGGGCGGCCCTACCCCTTCGGGCTACGTGGTGCTCGTGCGCGAAACCAGCGCCCCGCAGTGGCAGCAGCGCTTCCCAGTTAGCGGCACTACCGCCGACTTAGGCATCAGCAAGGACAACTACATTTTTGGTGTGGCCAGCATCGATGCGCAAGGGCACGAGAGCGCCCCGGTACTGCCGGTGGTGGGGCGGTAATTTTCGCCTATAATTTAGGAGTTACTACCGCGGGGTCGGGCTTTATAAATAGAAGTACTACTTCCGTTTATAAAGCCCGACCCCGCGGTAGTAACTCCTTATTAGCTCCTTGCTTTTTCCAAGACCGAACTGAGTTTTTTGGCAAGCTCTTGCACCCCGGGCTCTTTGAAAATGGTGATGTGGTCGCCAGAAACGGTAAGCACTTCTATGGCGCCCGTTACGTGCTCGGACCAGCCGCCTAGTGGGTCATCAATCAGGCCGGGGGTAGGCACACTGGATTTGAAGAGCACCACTTTGCCCGGATAGTCTCTGATTACTTTCTGCTCATTTGCAACACCCGCAATCTTTCTAGCAATAAACTTCAGTTTAATAACTGCTTCCTCGCCAATGAATTTCACCGTTTCCGAAACGGTTTTTTTTCGTATTTGGTCGTGGTAGATTCTTATCTTTTGCTTGAGATATTGGGAGGATTTTTTGGAGAGAAAAGCAACCGGTGGATACGCTTCGAATAAGGCAACAACTGGCACTTTTTCGCCTTGGTCGAGCAGTTGCTGCGCTACCTCGAAGATGATGGGGTAGTCGCCGCAGAAAGCCCCCAGAAAATAAGGGCCGTGGGGCTGCACCTGCTTCATTTCGTGAATAAACTCGGCGGCTACTTCTTCTAGCTGCTCGTAGGCGGGCAGCTCGAAGCCGTAGAAGGGCTGGTTGTGGCCCATGTGCGCAGCCAGGTGCCGGTAGAGCAGAAAACCGGGAATAGCGAAAAACGGCGGATAAGCACCTTCTTTTTGGAGGGCGACCATAGAGCCCTCTTTGCCATTTAGCTTCACTATCCGCTTTTCGGTGGGTTTATCCACCGTGCTAGTTTCTTGCCGCGCCGCCACGGCTTGCGCCAGCTTGGCAATGGTCTGGTGGGTGAATAAGTCCTTGGGCTGAAGGGAATAACCAGCCTTCCGGGCCCGGCTTACTACCTGAATGGTGCTGATGGAGTCGCCGCCCAACTCAAAGAAATTGCCGTTGACGCCCGCCTTCCCTACCCCCAGCACTTCTTGCCAGATGGTAGCCAGCGCCTGCTCTATTGCCGTGCGGGGTGCCACGTACTCGTTGCCGAGCAAGAGGCTGGCTTCGGGTTCGGGCAGGGCTTTTTTGTCAATCTTCCCATTGGGCGTGAGCGGCAAAGCCGTTAGCTCTACCCAAAGGGGCGGCACCATGTACTCGGGCAGTCGGTTTCGGAGGTAATTAGCCAGCGCATCGCGGTCGAAAGCGCCGGTAGGCACCACGTAGCCGACCAGCCGCCGGGTGCCTTCCTGGTCGGCTTTGGCCAGTACTACCGCATGCTTTACCAAGGCCGACTGTTGCAGCACGCTTTCGATTTCGCCCAGCTCGATGCGGTAGCCGCGTACTTTCACCTGGTCGTCGAGGCGGCCCAGGTATTCGAGGTTGCCATCGGCCAACCAGCGGCCCAGGTCGCCGGTGCGGTAGAGGCGGGCGCCGGGCACGGAGCTGAAAGGATTAGGGATAAACTTTTCCGCTGTCAGCTCGGGCCGGTTGCGGTAGCCCCGCGCCAGGCCGTCGCCACCTAGGCAAATTTCCCCGGCCACGCCTAAGGGGTTTAGCTGGCCGCCTTTGCTCATTACGTAAGCCACGGTGTTGCCAATGGGCTTCCCGATTAAGGCCGGCACTCCTTTTTGCAGGCGGTACAGGGTGCTGTACGTGGTGTCTTCGGTAGGGCCATACAGGTTGCGCACCTCCATTTTGTCGGGGTCCAGGCCTTGCTGCACCTGCAACGGAATGGGCTCGCCCGCCATGTTGATGGCCGTAACGTTGGTTTTATCAATGCCTTCTTTCAGCAAGCTATTGATAACGCTCGGGACGCTGTTGAGCAAGATATTCGTGTCTTGGGCGACGTACTGCCCGATTTCCAGGCCATTCTCCAGCAGGCGCAACGGCTTGCCTACGCTGAGGGGGTAGAAAATCTCGAAAATCGACAAATCGAAGCAGACCGAAGTGCCCGCGTACACTATTTCGAACGGTGTAGCGGCAAACTCCTGCTGGCACCACTGAATAAAGGTAGCGGCGCTGCCGTGCTCAATCATGACGCCCTTCGGCGTGCCCGTGGAGCCGGACGTGTAGATGACATAAGCCAAGTCTTGGAGGCGGCTCTGCGGCGGCAGGTTCGTGGTGGGCTGCTGGGCAATGGCCGCCGCTTCGGCCCCATCGATTTCTACTAGCCGCAGCGCTGGCGTAGCCACCTCTTGTAGCCGGGTGCTGAGCGCGCGGCTGGTAAGCGCCAGTGGCGCGGTAGCATCTTGGAGCATGTAGCGCAGGCGCTCCGCCGGATAGTCTGGGTCGAGGGGTACGTAGGCGGCACCGGCTTTGAGAATACCAAGCAGCGCAACTAGCAGCTGCGGGGTACGGGGTAAGCACACGGGCACCAGCGGGGGCGGTGGGCCCAGGCTTAGCAGGTAGTGCGCCAGTTGGTTGGCCTGGGCATTGAGCTGCCCGTAGGTCATGGTTTCGTGGCCACAAACCACGGCCCGGGCCTGCGGCTGGGCGGCAGCCTGCTCCTCAAACAGGGTTACAAATGTCTTCGTCGGCGCCGCCAGTTGGGGGCCGACGCTGATTTCGGTTAGAAGCTGGTGCTCCTCGGCCGGCGTAAGGAGGGGTAGGGCGTCGATGGCTTGCTGCGGCTGCTTGACCACAGCATGCAGCAACTCCGTGAAATGGCCAATCAGGCGAGCTACCGTGGGCGCCTGGTAGAGGTCGGTGCTGTATTCTACAAAGCCTTGCAGGCCAAGCTCATCCTCGGTTAGGGTAAACGTGAAGTCAAACTGAGCAGTGGAGTGCGCATAACTTTCCCGCGTGGCCTGCACCTCACCTAGACTTAGGTCGGGAATGTCGGGCGTGTTTTGCAACACGAACAAGACCTGGAACAACGGGCTGCGGCTCAAGTCCCGCTCCTTCACCACGGCGTCCACCACTTTCTCGAAGGGGGCCTGCTGGTGCTCGTACGCTTCCAGGGTGGTAGCCCGCACTTGCTGCAGCAGCTCCGTGAAGCTGGCCTCGCCCCGCACCTGGCTGCGCAGCGCCAGCGTATTGACGAAGAAGCCAATCAGGTCTTCTATTTCGTGCTGTTGGCGGCCGGCAATGGCGCTGCCCACGCATATATCGGGCTGGCCGCTGTAGCGGTAGAGCAAGCTTTTGAAGGTGGCCAGCAAGGTCATAAACAAGGTAACGCCCTGCTGTTGGCTGAGCACTTGCAGCTTGTCAATCAGCTCTTTGTTTAGCCGAAAGCCCGCACTGGCGCCCTGGGTGCTTTGCACGGCCGGCCGCGGATAATCGGTAGGGAGCTGAAGGTGGGCTACCCCGTGCAGCTTTTCTTTCCAGTAGGCAAGCTGTTGCGCTAGCCGGGGGCCACGCAGGTGCTGGCGCTGCCACACGGCGAAGTCGGCGTACTGCACCGGTAGGGGCGCGAGGTGCACCGCGCGGCCTTCGGTGTGCGCTTCGTAAAGCGCCACCAGCTCGCGGAACAGGATGGACAACGACCAGCCATCCGAGGCAATGTGGTGCAGGGTAATCACGAGCAAGTGCTCCTGCTCTGCTAGCTTCAGCAGGGTAGCCCGGAGCATGGGGTCGCGCGACAAGTCGAAGGGCTGCGTAATCAACTGCTGTACTTGCAGCTGCACGGCTTCGGGGTCAGCGATGTACACGCAGCCATCCAGAACCCCGAGTTGCCAGTCGTCGTGGGGTAGCACCTGCTGGTAAGCCTGGCCATCGTGCGCGCGCAGCACCGTCCGCAGCACTTCGTGGCGCTGCAGAATTGTGCGCAGCGCCGCTGCCAGCGCCGGGCGATTTACCTGGCCCTTCAGCCGCAGCACCACGGGCACGTGGTACTGCACGCTGCCCTCTAGCTGGTCAATGAACCACAGGCGCTCCTGGCTGAAAGACAAGGGAATGCGCTCGGGGAGCGGCTGCCGGCTCAGCGTCGGCAGGGCCTCGCCCTTGGCCTGGGCCGGCAGGTGTTCGGCCAGCTCGGCAATAGTCGGGTGCACAAATAGGTCCTTAATGACCATCTCCACGGCTAGCCCCTTGCGCACCGCCGACACCACCCGCGTAGCCAGCAAGGAATGCCCGCCCAGCTCGAAAAAGTTATCGTGAATACCTACTTGCTCTACCCCCAGCAGTTCTTGCCAGATGGTAGCCAGCTGCCGCTCGGCCTCGTTGCGCGGTGCTTCGTAGTTGAATTTAGTTGCTACCCCCCGGTCTTCGCGCTGGCTCAGAAACCGGCGGTCTACTTTGCCGTTGCCAGTTAGGGGCAAATGGCTGAGCGCAATAAACTCGGTGGGCACCATGTACTCGGGTAGGCGCTGCTTGAGCAACGTGCGCAGCTCTTTTTGCAGCAGCGCGCTAATATCGGCAAACAGGGAGATGTTGGTTGCTGGGCGGTTGCTCAGTTCTTTCTCGCTGTAAATCTGCTGGATAAAGCTCGTCGTGGGCTGCCGTTCTAGCAGCACGTTCACCAGCAAGGGGTCTTCATCCAGAAATAGCCGGCAGTGGTATCCTTGCTCCAGCGCTACCCGCAGCACCTCTTCCGCCGCCGCACTGTCCGCATCGGTACCTTCTAAGGTATCCAAAACGGCGGCCAGCGGCTTATCCGACTTGTCTTGCAAGGCCAAGGCCAGGCGGCGCTCCTCCCGCAGGCGCGGATTGGGTACATCTTGCAGCGCCACGGTAGGCTGGCCCTGCACTAGCTGTGCTATAAAGTCTTTGTTAGCAAGGGCTTTCGACCATTTTTGCCAGGCCGGCACGACTAATTCGGTCTTCTCGCCTACGTGTAGTAGCACCGTGTAGCGGTACAACGTCAACTCATTGATATAGTCGCCTTGCTTCCACTGAATCTCAACGTGCGTAATCTGCGGGTAGCGCGCCTGAAGCCGGTAGAAGTATTCCGGCGAAAAGCACAGTTCTTCTTCCTTCAGCACCTCCTGCTCCACGGCCCAATCAAACTCCTTGGCCGTTAGCGAATCAGCCAGCTTAGGAGCCTGCAAGCGCCCTTTGAATAGGGGTAGCAACCGGTTGTCGCGCACGTCGCCGATGATGAGACGCCCCTGGCCATTCAGCAGCGCAAGGCCTTTTTCGATGACGCTGGTCAGGTAATCTTCCCCAGGAAAATACTGAATAATGGAGTTTAGAATGATGGTATCTACCGGCTCCCCTTCGCGCAAGGCTAATTCATGCGCCGCACCTACCAGCAGCTCGGTGGGGCCGTAGTCGCGGCGGCCCTGGCTAATGGTATGCGCGATTTGATTGATGCAGGAGCGCGAAAAATCGGTGCCGATGTACTTCTTGACTTTGCCAGCCAATTGATAGTAAATCAGACCCGTACCGCAGCCAATTTCCAGCACGTACTCGGGCCGCTCGGCCAGGATGACCGCGGTAATGTCGTGTAGCCACGCCTGCATTTGCGCAGCCGGAATGGGCTCGCCCGTAAAGCTGTCGTTCCAGCCGATAATGTTAAATTCCTGGTCTACCGCATCAGTACCCTCGGTTTTGGCATATTCTGTTTCGTAGAGTTCCTTCCAACTAGCTATTTGGCGATAATACAGTTCTCGTTCTTTTGCTTTTACTACCCCCCCATCTGGCACGTAGTAGCTCACCAGCCGGTTGGTAGTGTTACCCTCCTGGCGGGCCACCACGCAGCTGCTGCTCACAGGCGCCAGCGCGTTGAGCGCCGCCTCAATTTCGGCTAGCTCGATGCGGAAACCGCGCAGCTTGACCTGCTCATCGCGCCGCCCTAGGTACTCCAGGAGGCCATCGGGCCGCCAGCGGCCCCGGTCGCCGGTGCGGTACCAGCGGGCACCTGCCGTGGGGCTTAGCAGGTCGGGGCCAAAGGTGGCCTGCGTCAGCGCCTCCTGCCCCAGGTAGCCACGCGCTACCCCCGCGCCACCAACGTAAATTTCACCCTCCGCACCGGGCGCTACCGGCTGTTGGGCGGCGTCGAGCACGTAGGCATAGCGGTGGGGCAGCGGCCGCCCAAGGGGGATAGGGGCACCGGTGAGGTCGGCGGCCGTCAGCCGGTGCGTGAGCGAGAAAGTCGTATTCTCGGTAGGCCCGTACCCGTTGATGATTTCTAGCGCCGGATAAGCCCGTTGCAGGCGCTGCATGTGGGGCGGCGACAGGGCTTCGCCGCCCACCAGCACCGTACGCAGCCCTCGAAATACCGCCGGCGCCGTATCAATCAGCTGGTTGCACCAGCTCGCGGTAAACCACATGGTCGTCACCTGCCGGCGCTGAATCTCTTCGGCCAGCCACTGGCTGTTCAGGAGCTGGTGCTCGCCGGCGAGCACCAGCTGCCCGCCGTTCAGCAGCGGCCCCCAGTATTCGAAAGTAGTCGCGTCGAAGGCCGGGGACCCGGTAGCCAGTACCACCGTCTCGGGCGTGAGGGCTACGTAGTCAACCTCGTGCACCAAGCTCACCACGTTGCCGTGCTCCACCAGCACGCCTTTGGGCTGCCCCGTCGAGCCCGAGGTATAAAGCACGTAAGCCAGGTGCCGGGCCGTTACGCTCACGGCCGGGTTGTGGGTAGGCTGCTGGCTGATTAGGGCAGCCGCTGGCCCGTCTAGCTCCACTAGTTGCAGCTGCGCTACGCCAGCACCCGCCAGCGCAGCGGCCGTGTCTTGGCTGCTGATGACTACGCGGGCCTGGGTATCTAGCAGCAAGTAACGCAGGCGGGCGGGCGGATAGCTGGCCGCCAAGGGTACGTAGGCGGCACCGGCTTTGAGAATACCGAGTAGGGCCACTAGCAGCTGCGGGGTGCGGGGTAGGCACACGGGCACCAGCGTTTCGGCTGCCAAGCCCTGGCTACGTAAGTAGTGCGCTAGTTGGTTGGCGCGGGCGTTGAGCTGCTCGTAGGTCAGCTGTTCTTCGCCTTGCACTATGGCTACGGCCTGCGGCTGCGCTACCACCTGAGCCTCAAACAACTGAACAATACTCGGAAGCGTGGCTGGTTCCTTATCCAGCGGCCTATTCAATTTGCTTTGTATTCCGTGTTCCTTGCCTTCGATTAGCATAATACCTAACTTTTTGCTTTTATAGAATTTAGAGCGGGTAGGCTTACAGTTCTAGCTAAGTTGCTATAACAAGCCTTAGGGTTATAGCACCTAGCAAGAGAGGCACAAGCCGCCTCCGCCCGCTTCATGAGGGCTTCATACGCGCTCACGGGGCTTGGGAAGCCTTTTTTGACTATACTAAACTGTATGCGGTAAGTGGCTGGGGGGCTGGAATGTACGTCTAAATTTAAAATTCCTCCGCCCTATTAGTTAACAATAGTGCCTAATGCACAGAAGAGGGGGTAGCACTAAGGTAATTGAGTTTGGCTGGATAACCGAAGACCCCAGCTTGCAGACGTTGTTGCCGGCCGAAGAAAAATAACCTTCCTTGTTCTGTCCATATTCAGTTGGCTGCCTGCTAAGGGGTGAATCCTTGCCCTTTTAGTGCAATTAATAGCCGATTTTTGGCCCGGCAATGCCACCCGCCTGTTTTTCTGTAAAGCGTTGGGCGCGAAGCATTCGAAAAGCAGGCGGCTCCAGTAAGTAACTTGAGCGAAACTGAGCAGCTAAAACGAGGATTGAGGGCGGCCTTTAGCACTATCCGGGCATTGCCTTGCATAAAGCTAGCTGGCCGTGCGTAGCTTTACTGAAACCGGCTAGCGGCGCTTTTTTTTGCGATAATCTAGTCTTCAGACTCCGTTCCTTAAGGGCGGCGAGTGGCACTTTTCTTCCCGAATATCCGCTTACCTGTCTGCCCACTTATCTGCCCCACTATGCTCGCAGAGCTACCGCACCCTGCCCTCGCTCCTACCCATACTACCCCCTCCCTGCCCAGTGCTGCGCCCAGCCGGCGGGCTAGCACCGGCAGCCGGCACCCAGCCTATTCAGGCAGGCGGGCCCGGCCGGCTGCTGGCTGGCTGTTCACGCTGCTATTCCTGCTGCTAAGTGGCGCGGCTACCACTGCCCTGGCGCAGGCAACGCCCCCCCCGGAGTGCAGCCAGGACGAGAAGTTTGCCAATACCTGGTATTTTGGCTACAAGGCGGGGCTCGACTTCAACTCAGCCACTGATTCTATTCCGCCCAAGGCGCTGACCGATGGCCAAATGACGGCCCCCGCCGGCTCGGGGATAATGTCGGACGGCACTGGTAAGATTCTCTTCTACAGCAACGGCGACACCATCTGGAACGGTAACCACACCATCATGACCAATGGCACGGGCATGGGCGGCAACCGGCGTGTCACCGATGGGCCCCTACCCATCCGGATGCCCGGCAGCCCGCCCCCCGGGATGCCGGGTGCGGAAACGCACTACCTCATCTTCACGCAGGACGCGGCGGGCGGCCCCAAAGGCCTGAGCTACTCAGAAATTGTCATTCCCGCCGGTGGCGGAGTTGGCTCGGTTACAGCTGCCACCAAGAATACGCCGCTTACTCAAGGCACCACCGAGAAGATGACGGGCGTGTTTCACAAGAATGGCTGCGACATCTGGATTATTGTGCACGGCTGGGGCGATGCAAAATCCGGCACGGCCAACCGCGGCGACTCCTTCCTGGCTTACCGCGTACGCACGACCGGCGTAGACCCGACGCCCATTATCTCCACCGTGGGCTCGCTGCATTCGGCGAGCGTATCGCCGATGGGCTACCGCGGGCAGATGAAGGTGACGCCCGACGGCCAGCGACTGGCCGTAGCCCGCTACAGCGAGGTGCTGGGCGACAGTAGCAGCACCGTCGAGCTGTTTAGTTTCGATACGAGCACGGGCATAGTTAGCGCCAATCCCCAGGTTCCGTATGTTGTGGACAGCGGCGAGGGGAAATACTACGGGGTCGATTTTTCGGCCGGCAGCAAGCTCTACGCCACGGTGATGAACCCGCCCAAGCTGCTGCAATTTGATATTAGCGGCAATGGGCCGGTTAACAAGCAGAGCATTCCGCTCAAGCAAAAAACGCCGGTCAACCTGGGCTCGTTGCAGGCCGCGCCAGATGGCAAGATTTACGTGGCCCGCGAAAACCAGCCGGCGCTGGGCTTCATCGCCTACCCCGACTCGCTGGGGGCCAAGGCCCGCTACGCCGACGATAGCCTGACCCTGCAACTAAGTGGCCGCCGCAGCGGCTTGGGCCTGGTCAATTTCAATCAAAGCTCTTTGTTGCGGGTAGGCCCTTCGGCGGAGATAACGGGCTGCCGGCAAATCTCTTTCATGTCGCCGTCCATTGACTTCGATGGAAAAACCTACTCCTGGAAGTTTGGCGACGGTACCACCTCCACGGATGAGAATCCTGTGCACGTTTACGCTACGCCCGGCGACTACACGGTGACGTTGCGCATCACGACTAATTGCTTTTGCCGCGAAAGCTCGAGCCTTATTCGGGTGCCTAACCTCCCCGAGCCAGGCACTATTGCCAGACCCCAGACCTTGTGCGCCGGCACGGCCCCGGCCCCGCTTACTAGCACACTCAATGCGTCAAGCGATGCGGGCCTCCCGCTTATTTACCAGTGGCAATCCTCACCGGATAATGTCAATTTCACGGATATCAGCGGCGCTACCAGTGCTAGCTACACCCCACCAAGCTCACTACCAGTTGGCACTACTTATTTCCAGCGGCGCGCTCAACTTCTCCTCCCCAATCAATCGGGCCCTTACTGTACCCCCAGCTTTACTGCTTCCGTCGCCATCACCGTGCTTCCGGCCCTGGCGGCCGGCACCATCGCCGCCGACCAAACGGTGTGCGTGGGCAGCATTCCGGCGCCGCTGACGAGCAGCGCGGCGGCTACGGGGGGCACTGGCGCCTTTACTTATCAGTGGGAATCGTCGCCGGATAATATTACCTGGACGGCCATTCCCGGCGCCAACAACCCGACGTTCGCGCCTGGTGCGCTGGCGGCTACCACCTATTTCCGCCGCCAGGTGAGCTCCGGCCCCTGCACCAACGCTCCCTCCAACACCGTCACGCTAACCGTAACGCCCGCCCTCACGGCTGGCACCATCGGCGCCAGCCAAGCCTTGTGCGCCGGTGGCGCCCCTACCCCCCTCACCAGCGATACCCCCGCCGCGGGCGGCACGGGCACCATCACCTACCAGTGGGAAGCATCGACGGATAATGCTACCTGGACGGCCATTGGCGGCGCCACTGGCCCGACGTACGCCCCGGGCCAACTGAGTGCCACTACCTATTTCCGGCGCCGGGCAAATTCGGGCAGCGCCTGCAACCCCGCCTTTTCGAATGTCGTTACCATCACCGTAGCGCCGGCCCTGGCGGCCGGCACCATCGGTGCTAACCAGACGCTGTGCCCGGGCTCGACTCCGGCGCCGCTTACCAGTACAGCGGGGCCCGGCGGCGGCACCGGTAGCTTCAATTTCCAGTGGGAATCCTCACCCGATAACAACACCTGGACGGCTATTGCGGGCGCTACGGGCGCCACCTATGCCCCCGGCCCGCTTACGACTACTACCTACTACCGGCGCCGGGTCACGTCGGGCCCCTGCGGGCCGGAGTACTCGCCCGCCGTTACCCTAACGGTACTGCCCGCGCTGAGCGCCGGTACCATTGCGGCCGACCAAACCGTCTGCGCTGGCACCACGCCTACCCCCCTCATCAGCACCAGTGGGGCCAACGGCGGTACCGGCACCTTTAGCTACCAGTGGGAATCTTCGACGGATAACAGCACCTGGACGACGATAGCCGGGGCCAACAACCCGACGCTGGCGCTCGGCCCGCTCACCGTTACCACGTACTTCCGCCGCCAAGTACGCTCCGGCGACTGCGCCACCGCTCCATCCAACGTGGTGACTTTGAACGTGGTACCGGCCATAACGGCCGGCAGCATCGCCGCTAGCCAAGCCCTATGCGCCGGCGGTACCCCTACCCCCCTCACCAGCACTGCCCCCGCCGCGGGCGGCATTGGCGCGGTGACTTACCAGTGGGAATCCTCGGTGGATAATACTACCTGGACGGCCATTGGCGGGGCTACCGGCCCGACGTACGCGCCGGGCCAGCTGAGCACTACTACTTATTTCCGGCGCCGGGCAAGCTCGATTGGCACCTGCGACCCGGCCTTTTCAAATGCCGTCACCATCACGGTAGCTCCAGCTTTGGCGGCTGGCACTATCGCCGCCGACCAAACAGTGTGCGCTGGGGTAGCTCCGGCGCCGCTCACCAGCACGGCGAGCGCCAGCGGCGGCACCGGCACGTTTACCTACCAGTGGGAAGCATCGCCAGATAACAGCACCTGGACGGCTGTCGGCGGCGCCAATGGCGCCGACTACGCCCCCGGCACGCTCGCGACGACCACCTACTTCCGGCGCCGGGTCACGTCGGGCCCCTGCGGACCTGTGTATTCCGCAGCCGTTGCCGTGCGGGTACTGCCGCCGCTGACCGCGGGCAGCATTGCCGCCGACCAGGATGTGTGCGCGGGCGCCACGCCTACCCCCCTCACCAGCACCAGCGAGGCGGGCGGCGGCACCGGCACCTATACTTACCAATGGGAATCCTCGACTAACAATGCCAGCTGGACGGTCATTGCTGGCGCTACCAGTTTGACTTTTGCGCCAGGGGCCCTCACGGTCACCACGTATTTCCGGCGGCGGGCAACTTCGGGGACTTGTGCCGCACCGGTTTCTAATGTTGTAACGGTGCGGGTGGTACCTCTGGTGACGCCCACCATAAGCCTGGCGACCCCGCCCGTGCAGTGCGCGGGCACGGCCCTGACGTTCACGGCAGTGGTTGCGAATGTGGGCGCCACGCCCACTTTCCGGTGGTTCGTTAATAACGCGGCCGTGGCCACTGGGCCCACCTTTACCAGCAGCACGCTGGTAACCGGCGACCAGGTGCGGGTGGAGGTGACGCCCACGGTGGGGCTGTGCAGCACGGGCCCAGCCTCGGCTACGGTCACGGTCACGCGCACGCCCACGCCGCTGCCTACCCTCGCCATTACGGTGCAGCCGGGCGGGCCAGTTTGCGCGGGCGAGCCCCTCACGTACAGCATCGCCAACGTGACGGGTGCCGGCCCTACCCCCACCTACCAGTGGCAGGTAAACGGCACCGACGTGGCGGGGGCTACGGGCCCGGTCTTCACCAGCACTACGCTGCGCAATGGCCAAACCGTGACGCTGCGCCTGCGCACGACCGATGCCTGCGGGCAGCCCGTGACGGCGGTTTCCAACGGTGTGGTCGTAGGTATTCTGCCACCAGTGGTGGTGAATGCTGGTCCAGACAAGGAAATCCTGGCCGGCACTTCCGTGACGCTGGAAGGCACCGCCGATGGCACCTACCCCGTGACGTGGACGCCGGCGATAGGGCTGGTTATTCCGCCCAGCGACCCGCTGCACCCCATCGCCTCGCCTACCATAACCACGACTTACACCTTGTCGGGCGGCTCGGGCGGCTGCGCCAGCTCCGACCAAGTGACCGTGACGGTGCGCCCGGCCATTCGCATTCCCAACGCCTTTACGCCCAACGGCGACGGCCGCGACGATACCTGGCAGATTGAATTCATCGAGCAATTCCCGGATAACACCGTGAACGTGTTCAACCGCTGGGGCAATAAAATTTTCTCGGCCGAAAACTACAGCCGGTCCAACGAGTGGCGTGGCGACATCAACGGCCAGCCCGCGCCGGTGGGCACCTACTACTATGTCGTCGTCACGAAAGGCCCGCTGGGCAAGTCCTACGCCGGGTCGATTACGATTCTGTATTAATCAATCAACAAAACATCCAGCATTAAAGCGTCCTGCTGCGCTGCCCGCCGCAAGGTATCTCCTTCTTAGCTAGTCATTAAGGCCATTACTGTTATGAAAAAAGCTTTATATCTACTGCTGCTCCCGCTGCTGCTAGCCACCGCGCCAGCCCTGGCCCAGCAGCAGGCGCAGTACAGCCAGTATATGCAGAATAATTACCTCCTCAACCCGGGCGCTACGGGCGTGGAGGACTACATCGACGTCAAGTTTAGCTACCGCACCCAGTGGACGGGCCTGGAAGGGGCGCCCAAGACGTACTACGCCAGCGTTTCCTCGTCGCTGGGCAAGTGGCGCACCACCGACAAGCGCACCATGCGCGACCGGCTCCGGCCGTTTCACGCGATAGGCGGCCTCGTGTATAACGACGTGACCGGGCCCACCAGCCGAACCGGCGTTTACGGTTCCTACGCCTACAATGCCGTGCTCACGCGCAACATCCGGCTGGCGCTGGGCGTGTCGGTGGGGATGCAGCAGTTTGCCGTCGATGGGCAGCAGCTGCACTTCTTCGACCCTACTACCGTGGCCGCCAGCGCCGCCTCGCGGGTATTTGACTCCTCGGCGGGCCTGTGGATGTACAGCCCCAATTTCTACGTGGGCGTAGCGGGCGCGCAGCTATTTGGCAATCGGCTCGATTTCTCCTACGGGCCCAACCAGCTCGGCGTGGGCGCGCCCGGCAACTCGCTCAAGCGCCATTACTTCCTTACCGGTGGGGTGCGGCTGCCGCTCAGCGACGAGTGGACGCTGGTACCGTCGGTGCTACTCAAGGACGTGAACCCCGCTCCGCTCTCGGTGGACCTCAATGCTAAGCTCAAGTACAAAGACCTGCTGTGGGCCGGCGTATCCTGGCGCGCCTTCGATGCGGCCGTGGCTATGGTGGGTTTCAGCTACCAGCAGTTCGCGCTGAGCTACTCCTACGATGCCGGCCTCTCGGAGCTGGCCGGCTACCACGGCGGCAGCCACGAGGTGCTGCTGGGTTTGCGGCTGAAGAAGAAAGCCCAGGTAGTGTGCCCCGACAACCGGTTCTGGTAGGGCGGGGCCCCTACCCCCTTAGCAGGCGCGCAGCAAGCACATGAGTAGTTCTACGTATGATGCCGTCGTAGTAGGCTCCGGGCCCAATGGGCTGGCTGCTGCCATTGCGTTGCAGCAGGCCGGCTTGGCGGTGCTGCTGCTCGAAGGCAAAAGCGAGCTGGGCGGCGGCCTGCGCACAGCCGAGCTGACGCTGCCCGGCTTTCGCCACGACATCTGCTCGGCTATTCACCCGCTGGCGGCGGCTTCGCCGTTTTTCCAAACGCTGCCGCTGGCTCAGTATGGCCTAAAGTATATCGTGCCGCCCGTGGCCGCCGCGCACCCGTTTGACGATGGCACCGCCGCCACCGTGGTCACCTCCCTGGCCGACACGGCCCACTCGCTGGGCCCCGATGCAGCGGCGTATCAGCACTTACTTTCACCGCTCGTAGCGAGTTGGCCCGGCATTGCCAACGACGTGCTGGCCCCGCTGCACTTCCCCCGGCACCCGCTCGATATGGCCCGGTTTGGTCTACCCGCTCTGCTGCCAGCCACGGTGCTTACCCGGCGTTTTCAGGGCGAAAAAGCCAAGGGGTTATTTGCCGGCATGGCGGCCCACGCCATTCAGCCGCTGGGCAACTTAACAACCTCAGCTATTGGCCTGGTGCTGCTCATTGCGGCGCACCGGGGCGGCTGGCCCCTACCCCAGGGCGGCTCGCAAGCCATTGCCGATGCGCTAGTGGCACACTTCCGGGCGCTGGGCGGCACCGTCGAAACGGGCACCTACATCCGCTCGCTGGCGCAGTTGCCCCAGGCCCAGGCCGTGCTCTTCGACGTGACGCCGGCGCAGCTTTTGCAAATTGCCGGGCACAGCCTGAGCCGTATTTACCAGTGGCAGCTGCGGCGCTACCGCTACGGCATGGGCGTGTATAAGGTCGATTGGGCGCTTGAGGAGGCCATTCCCTTCACCGCGCCCGGCTGCCGGGAGGCTGGCACGGTGCACTTGGGCAATACCCAAGCCGAGATTGTGGCGGGCGAAAAGGCTACTTCCCAGGGCCAGCACCCGGCCCGGCCCTTTGTGCTGCTGGCCCAGCAAAGCCTGTTTGACCCTACCCGTGCCCCGGCGGGCCGGCACACGGCTTGGGCGTATTGCCACGTGCCCAACGGCTCGCGAGTCGATAGAACGGCCGCCATCGAGGCCCAGGTCGAGCGCTTCGCCCCGGGCTTTCGCGAGCGCATTATTGGCCGCCACACCCTCGACACAGCCCAACTGGAAAGCTACAACCCCAACTACGTAGGCGGCGACATCAACGGCGGGCGCCTCGATATCAGCCAGTTATTTACCCGGCCGGCGCTGCGGGCATCGCCCTACCGCACCTCGCAAGCGGGGCTCTACCTGTGCTCGTCGGCTACCCCACCGGGCGGGGGCGTGCACGGTATGTGCGGCTACTACGCCGCCCGCCGGGCCTTGCGCGACGTGTTTCGGCTGCCCGCTCCGCCGCTTTATCAGGCCTGAGTTTTTTTAAGAGTGGGGTGGGATTTTATTAAAAACGCTTTTGAAACGTCCTGCTTCGGCAAGCGCAGCAGGACGTTCTCTATAGATTTTCAAATACGTTCTCCATCTTCCCTACCCCTCTTTCTTAGCGCAGCCCCGGCGCGCTGGCCACTGCGGCAGTGATGAGCAAGCCGAATAGTGCCAACTTTGCGCTTCTCCTTCCCCGACCAACCTCCATGAGTCAGATTCTCGATGAAGTGCTCGCGGCTAACGCGCACTACCAGGCTAGCTTTGGCGACAAGGGTAGCCTCGCAGCTCCGCCGGCGCGCCATTTCGCTATCCTCACCTGCATGGACGCCCGCCTCGACCCCGCCAAGTACGCCGGGCTGGCCGAGGGTGATGCCCACGTTATTCGCAATGCGGGGGGTAGGGCCAGCGACGACGCCATCCGCTCGTTGGTCATCTCCTATAAGCTACTGGGTACCAAGGAGTGGTTTGTCATTCACCACACCGATTGCGGCATGCAGTCTTTCACGGATGCTATCCTGCGCGACCTGCTCGCCCAGAGCCTGGAAACGGCTGTTGTGGACGCTGACGGCTGGCACGATGTGGGCCAGGGCCCCGGCTCGACGGAAGCCAACTACCTGTCTTTTCTTCCGATTAAAGATTTGGTCAGCAGTGTGGTAGAAGACGTGCAGCGCATTCGGCGGCACCCACTGGTGCCGGCCACCATTCCGGTTTATGGCTACATCTACGACGTAAAATCGGGCCAGCTTCTGGAGGTGCCGACCGCTACGGCCGCCGGCCGCGCAGCCAATTAAGCCGTTTTGGCCGGCCAGCAATCGACACCAAGGAGTGCGCGCGGCGTGGGCCTCTTTACATAGTCCGGCGCATCGTCGAGAATGCGGGCAGCGCCATGCGGGTGCACAGCGAATTGGGAACAGGCTCTACTTTCACCGTTTCTTTTCCGGAAGCCGCCCGTATAACGGTAACCTAAACCATAACAGGACGCTCCTCATCACTTTCCATGCAAAAGCTTCCTAGCGTTTTATTGGTGGATGACGACCATATCACCAACTTTCTGCACGAGCAGTTGCTGCTAAGCCTGGGCGTAACCGACCACTGCCTGGTGGCCGAAAATGGCGCGCAGGCCCTTGCCCTGCTGGCCGAACTAGGCGACGAGCCCGCGCCTGCCCTGGTACTGCTCGACGTGCACATGCCCGTAATGGGTGGCGTCGATTTTCTCGAAGCCTACGCGCAGCCCCCCAGCCCGCCGCCTATTATCGTAGTGCTCTCGACTTCTGTGCACCCCCACGACCAGTCGCGGCTCGCTACCCTACCCGTTGCCGACTGGGTTACTAAACCCCTCACGCGCGAGAAAATCGACAGTCTGCTCCAGCACCACTTCCACCGCCAGCTACCCCCCCATGAGCCCGGGAGCGAGCAATAAGCCGGGTAGCAAGACGGCTTCTTCATCCGCGACCCGGGCCTGTCTCCGCCGGCCAACGGCCCCTGTGTTGCCCCGTTGCAATCCGGCGCGGCGCAATTCTTTCTTTACTTGATTTTCCCCTGGTTGTCCCAGTGACTGGATTTGACTGCTAGGCTGCCGGGCTGCCGCTTGATGGTGCGCGTGTACCGCTCGCCCACAATCAGGCCATCAGGCCGGCGCTTACCAAAAAATAGCAGTACCGGCTCACCGTGCTCGTTGGTTACGAAGGTGATGTCGTACCCCTTAAACACGTCGTCGATACTGGTTTTGGGGGCAAAAGTGTTGTTCAGCTTTTTAGCTAATTCGGGGTGTAGTGGCATGGCGCAAGCAGGGGGAGAGTACTTCGACGTGGGCCGGCAAGTTTCATACGCGGCTTAGGAGTGGGGGGTAGGCTAGGTGCGGTTGCCAGCAAGCAAGTGAACAGGCGATGAAAATAAATTAAGCGGTAGCTCCTTAGTAGCAAAGCAGAAGATTAGCGCTACAGTTGAGCTATTCTTTTTATTACTGCCAAATAGCCGTATTGCTCACCTTACCCTGCGTATGCACAAAGGGAGTACGGCTACTGCATATGCTTAGTCGACCTATTCTTTGTCCACCATCCTTTTTTTCCAAGCACTATGATACTTCGCCTCGACGAGTTGGCCCTTGACCTGCCAATTCCTAAAAACCCCTCGCCCAACGATGCCGCTGCTATCCAGGAGCTGCTAGGCGGCAAGTTTGGTGAGATGAGCACGCTGATGAACTACACGTTCCAGTCGTTCAACTTCCGGGGCCGCGAGCGCCTGCGCCCGTTCTACGCGCTCACTTCGGCCATCGCCGCCGAAGAGTACTCGCACATCGAGGCTGTAAGCTACGCCATCAACCTGCTGCTGACCGGCGTAACGGAACGCGGCACCGACCCCAAGCCCGGCCCGCTCGCCGATGCCGTAGATGCCCGCAACTCCTACCACTTCCTGGCTAGCGGCCAAGCCGCCCTACCCATGGACTCGATGGGCCAGCCCTGGACCGGCCAGTATGTGACCGCCTCGGGCAACCTGCGCTTGGATTTGTTGCACAACTTCTTCTTGGAATGTGGTGCCCGCGCCAACAAAATCCGCGCCTACGAAATGGTGACCGACCCTTGCGCTCGCACCATGATTGGCTACCTGCTGGTACGCGGCGGCTTGCACGTGTATGCCTATGCCAAGGCCCTAGAAGTCATTACGGGCGTGGACGTGAAGAAAATCATGCCCGTGCCGCCGCTCTCTAACTCGAAATTCCCGGAGGCGGTTAAGTTTATGGAGCATGGCTTGCACCGCGAGCTATACACCTTCTCACCCAATGCTTATGCCGAAGCCGGCCTCATCTGGAACGGCAAGCACCCCGAAGACGGCTCGGAGCTGAGCGTCGTACAGGGAGCTATCAAGGGTGTGCCCTACCCCGTGCTCGAAGAAGAACCCCAGCTTAATTCGCCCGGCGAGTTGGACTTCGACCCCGAAATGTTCAAAGACATTGCCAAGAAGCTCGGCCTCTCCGACGAGTGGAAGCAGCGCCACGGCTAAGCAGTTCTTTTAAGCGCTAACCCGGGGTAGAGTGGCCCAACAGCGCTTCTCTACCTCGGCTGCTTAGATAGGATAGGCAACTTGTTTGATTCCTTTTTTTTCCTTCTAGACCACCCAGTAGTATGCTCGCAATGAATTACCGGGGGCCTTACCGAGTCCGCGTGGCTCATAAGCCCCACCCCGAAATCCTGCACCCGCAGGATGCCATCGTGCGCGTGACCCGCTCCTGCATTTGCGGCTCCGATTTGCACCTCTACCATGGCTTGGTACCCGACACACGGGTAGGCTCCACCTTCGGCCACGAGTTTGTGGGCATTGTGGAAGAAATCGGGCCCGACGTGACCAAGATTAAAGTGGGCGACCAAGTGCTCGTGCCCTTCAATATTGCCTGCGGCGAGTGCGTATTCTGCAAGCAGGAGATGTACGGCAACTGCCACGAATCCAACGCGCAGGCCACGGCCGTGGGGGCCATTTATGGCTACTCGCACACCGCGGGTGGCTACGATGGGGGCCAGGCGGAATACGCCCGCGTGCCCTACGCCAACGTGGGCCCGACCGTCATTCCGGCAGACATGGACCCCGACGATGCCGTGCTGCTCACCGACGTGGTGCCTACCGGCTACCAGGCCGCCGAGATGGCCGGCATCCAAACCGGCGACACGGTGGTGGTATTTGGTGCGGGCCCGGTCGGCATTATGGCCGCCAAGTGCGCGTGGCTGTTCGGCGCGGGTCGCGTCATCGTGATTGACCACGTGGAGTACCGCCTCGAATTTGTGCGCAACTACGCGCAGTGCGAGGCCTACAACTTCGAGTCGCTCGAAGACCCGGTGCTCTTTATCAAGAAAACCACTGCCTGGCTCGGGGCTGATGTTTGCATCGACGCCGTGGGCGCCGACGCTGCCGGCAGCGCTATGCAAACCCTCACCGGCCGCAAGCTGCTGCTGCAAGCTGGTTCGGCCACGGCCCTGCACTGGGCTATCAATGCCGTAAAGAAAGGCGGTATCGTGTCGGTAGTAGGCGTGTATGGCCCGACTGATAACCTCGTGCCCATTGGCAACATGATGAACAAGGGCCTCACGATGCGCGGCAACCAGACGTCGGTTAAGCGCCTGCTGCCACGCCTTATCGAGCATGTGCAGGCCGGCCGCCTCGACCCCAAGGGCATCATTACGCACCGCGTGCCGCTGGAGGAAGTAGCCGATGCTTACCACATTTTTTCGGCGAAGCTGGACAATTGTATCAAGACGGTCCTCATCCCCTCACCCGCCAAAATGTAACCCCGCATTAGCATGGAAAAGACTGCGAAAGACTTTGCGCACATCAAGGGCTGGGGCATCGACGCCGACCCCAAAAACGACCCTACCTACCCCTACAAGCACCGCACCAACGGCGAGCACGCCGGCTACATCCGGCCCGATATTCCGCAGCAGCCACTTACGGTAGAGGTGCTGCACTCCAACGAGCGCCCCAACATCACGGCCGTTTTTGGCACGTCCGTGCCGCCTTCCGGCCTCAGCGGCATCCTGCGGCGCTACGCGTTCAAGTTCAGCGAGAATGAGTATGGCCACTGGCTGCCCTTGCTACTGGCCGACCGCGTGAACGTGGTCGAAGGCATCTTGGATGACTTGGTGCACGGCCACATTCCCAATCTCTTTGCTGAGAAAGGCGGCAAGTCCGATTGGAAATTCAACCGCAAAAGCCAGCTGCTAAAAGCCGGCATCGGCACGGCACTGGGCATAGCAACCATTGTGCTGCTGAGCCAGAAAAAGGGTAAAAAAGCGAAGCGCTAACGCGTTTGTCGCGCTTGCTGGGCCTGCGCAAAACGCAGTACTGGCACCCGGAGAATAAAAAAAGCCAACCGATTTTCGCCACTTTCGTCACTAGTAGGTGACGGCTGATAGTGGGATAGTCGGTTGGCTTTTTTATTGCCCTTGGGCGCCTACTGCCTTTTCTGTTTACCTAGACAAGTAGGTGCGCCTACCCCCTCCCATAGGCCAAGGGCTCCTACTAGCTGGCTCACCTAATCCGCCGCTCACCACACCGAATTGCTCAGCCCAAATACTTTTCTCAGATGGCCAGCGAAAACAGCTTAAAACGATTCGTAGATGCGCAAGCCACGGACTACCCGCAGGCCTTGGCTGAAATAAAGAATGGCCGCAAGCGTAGCCACTGGATGTGGTACATTTTTCCGCAAATTCAGGGGCTGGGCTTTAGCGAAACTTCTCGTTACTACGCCATTAAGGACAGAGCCGAAGCGGCAAGCTATTTGGCGCACCCCGTGTTGGGTAGTCGGCTGATAGAGATTTGCCAAGCCTTGCTGGGACTGCCCGAGAGCAATACCAACCGCGTTTTTGGCAGCCCAGATGATTTGAAGCTCAAATCTTCTATGACGCTATTTGCGGCAGTGCCCGGCGCTAACCCGGTCTTTGAGGCGGTGTTGACCAAATTCTTTGCGGGAACCACGGACGGCAAAACCCTGCAAATACTTAGCAAATAAGCGGTATTATGTCCGCTGCTAGCACGCACTAGCCACAATCCCTGTTGGGGGGGTAGTACCGGCGCTACCAGCCGGGGCAAAGGCCCAGTTGTAATGGCACTGCCCCGGTTGCGATTCATTCGCCAACTCACTTAACCTAGCTTGGCCATGTCGCTGCTTGTGCTTCTTTTTATTGTCTTCTTATTACTGGTCAGTAGCTTACGCATTGCGCAAGAGTACCAGCGAGCCATTGTGTTTCGGCTGGGCCGTTTCACGGGCACGCGGGGGCCGGGGCTATACTGGCTCATTCCGCTGCTCGAGCGCCAGCAAACGCTTGATATGCGCACCAAAACGGTGGAGCTGGAGCAGCAGGAAACCATCACCAAAGACAGCGTAACTATTAAGGTGAACGCCGTGCTATGGTTTCGGGTCACGAACCCGGCCGATGCCGTAATTAAGGTGGCCGATTTCAACAAGGCCGTGTACCAGCTCTCGGTGACGGCGCTGCGCAATATCATCGGCCAGCACCAGCTGGATGAAGTGCTGAAGGAGCGCGGCCAAATCAACAACGCCCTGCAACAAATAGTGGACACGGCCACCGAAACCTGGGGCGTGAAGATTGAACTGGTCGAGATAAAAGACGTCGAAATTCCGGAGTCGATGCAGCGGGCAATGGCCCGCGAGGCCGAGGCCATCCGCGAAAAGCGCGCCCGCATTATCAAGGCTGAGGCCGAACTGGAAGCTTCGCAGAAGCTGACGCTGGGCGCCCAGGAAATGGAAAAAAGTCCGTTTTCGCTGGAGCTGCGGCGCATGCAGATGCTCTCCGAAATTGGCATCGACAATAACACGACGACGGTAATCATGCTACCCTCCGATTTTTCGGCCGCTGCCAAGAGCTTTACCCAAATGGTAGCCAACCAGAGCGCGCCGCCGAAAGAATAAGTAGCCAAGGGAAATTAAAAGAACGTCATGCTGAGCGAAGCGAAGCATCTCGCTCGCATCGTTGGATTTATTGACCCAATGACGCGAGTGAGATGCTTCGCTTTGCTCAGCATGACGTTCTTTTTTAGGTAGTCAACTCGTCATTCTGGCTACTTCCTACCCCCTACTTCGGCCAGTAGCTGCTGGTTGAGGCGCGTGTACTCGGCTTTGGCCACTTCATTTTGGTCGGTTTTCACCAGTTCCAGCGACTGGTTGGCGGCGGTGGCAGCCTCCTGCTTTTTGCCTTGCTTTTGCAGCAGCTTAGCTTTCCAGTAGTAAGCCGAGTAGCTGGGCTTGGCCTGAATGGCCGCATCGAGCCAACCGAGGGCGGGCGTCAGGTCGGGCTGATTGGAATTGTAGTAGTACTGAGCGGCTGTGAGGTAGGGCTTCTTGTCGCCCTTCATTGCTTCCTGAATTTGGGCCAGTACAAGGGGGTCGGGGTTGGCAAGGAGGGGTAGGGCCACTTGGGTGCGCTCCCAGGTAAGGAGGAGGTCGGCGGCAGCGGGGCGCACGTTTTCGAGGCTCAGCAGCATGGTTTCTTGTGAAGCGGCCAGCTTGGTGGCTTTGGCAGAAAGACGGACTACGTCGAGGCTCTGCTGGTAGCTGTAGGCGCCCCACTGGGCGGTGTCGCGGTTGAGGATGAAAGTCCAGTCGGCCTTGCCAGGAATGGCGAGCAGCGCGTAGGTGCCAGCCGGCACGGTTTGGCCGGCCAGCTTCACTTCTTCACCAAAGCGAATTTTAGTAACCGTATTGGCCCCGAGGCGCCATACCTGGCCGTAGGGCACAAGCCCACCGAAGGCCACGCGGCCCTTCAGCGAGGGGCGCGAATAATTCAGCTCAACGAAGGACGTGGAAAACGCCTCCCGCATTTTCACCGTCGGGCTGGGCTGCGGAATGGTGAGCTTGGTTTGGGCCTGGGCAGCAGGGGCGAGCAGTAGCGCGAGGCCAGCGAGGGCGAGGGGGTAGGGAATCGTCATGGCTGCAAAAGTACGCCGCTTGTGGGGCCAGGCTGACCCCACAAGCTGCCCGAACAACTACGTCATTCCTACGTTCTTACCCCAGGCACTTGTCGAAGCGCTGCCCCTACCCTGCCTTTTCTTGCACACCCATGAAAATCTTGCTCACCGGTGCCACCGGCTACATAGGCCAGCGCTTGCTACCCCTGCTGGCCGGGGCGGGCCACGACGTGGTGTGCCTGGTGCGCGACGCGCGCCGCTTCGCCCTGCCCGACACGCTGCCCGAGGCCCTGCGCCCCCGCGTGAGCGTAGCGCAGGGCGACCTGCTCAAGCCCGATTCGCTGGCGGCCCTACCCCTCGATATTGACGCCGCCTACTACCTGGTGCACTCGATGAGCGGGGGCGGCAAGAATTTTTTTGCGCTAGAGCAGCAGTCGGCCCACAACTTTGCCGAGTACCTCGACCGCACCGCCGCCCGGCAGGTTATCTACCTCTCGGGCATTGCCAACGATGCGGGCCTGAGCGTGCACCTGCGCTCGCGCAGCGCCGTAGAAAGCGTGCTGGCCAAGGCCGAAAAAGCGAAGCTCACGGTGCTGCGCGCCAGCATTATTATCGGGTCGGGGTCGGCGTCGTTCGAGATTATCCGCGACATTGTGGAGAAGCTGCCCGTGATGGTGACGCCGCGCTGGTTGAACTCGCGCTGCCAGCCGCTGGGCATCCGCGACGTGATGTTTTACCTCACGGCCGTGCTCGACAACCCAGCTTGCTTGGGCGAGAGCTTCGACCTCGGCGGGCCCGACATCTTGACGTACAAGGAGATGCTGCTCGGGCTGGCCGCCCAACGTGGCTACCGGCGCTGGATAGTGACGGTGCCCGTGCTCACGCCGCGGCTGTCGTCGTGGTGGCTGTACCTGGTCACGAGCACGTCGTTTTCGCTGGCCCAAAGCCTAGTCGAAAGCCTCAAGAATGACACCATCGCCGACCCGGCCCGCAGCATCGACCGCGTAGTGCCGCACGCCTGCATGAGCTACCAGGAGGCGCTGGCACTAGCCTTCCAGCGCATCGAGCAGAACGAGGTGGTGAGCAGTTGGAGCGACGCCATGAGCAGCGGCACGCTGCGCCAGAACTACATGGACGCCATCCAAATCCCCAAAAACGGGATGTTTTTTGACCGCCAACTGCGGCCCTTCACCCGGCCCGTGGCCGAGGTGCTAGAGAATATCTGGCGTATTGGCGGCGACCGCGGCTGGTACAAAACCGACTGGCTCTGGCGCATTCGCGGGCTAATGGACAAGCTGGTGGGTGGCGTGGGTTTGCGCCGGGGCCGCCGCTCGCCCAACCACCTGCGCGCCGGCGACCCACTCGACTTTTGGCGGGTGCTCGTAGCCGACCGCGCCGCCAAGCGCCTGCTGCTTTATGCCGAGATGAAGCTGCCCGGCGAGGCTTGGCTGCAATTCCGCATCGTGGACAACCCCGATGGCACCCACGCCCTCGAGCAGTTGGCCGCCTACCGCCCCCAGGGCCTGCTGGGGCGGCTGTACTGGTACTCGGTGTTGCCGTTTCACGGCATCATCTTCAAGGGCATGGTGAAAAATTTGCTGCGCTATGGCAGCTAGTAGCGCATCGCCCCGGTAGCGCGCAGTTATTTACAAGGTGCCAGGCAACCGTTGGCACGACTACCACATCTGAAGGGACGGGTTGGGAGCACTTGGAAAGTAATTCTGAGCGCTTTCGGCCCGTCACTTTATTTTTTGGTGCGCTGTAACGTCTGCACTGCGCGCCTGGTAATGGGTTGTGAAGGGAAGAAATAAGTAGAAGTTCCGCTACTCATAAAAAAAGTTAGGTTTAAAAACTGCTTCTACAGGCTGCAAATAAGCTTTTCAAAAAATTCTTTGAAACAGTACTATGTGAAACAAAGTACCTGTTGTAAGTTTGTTCTATCAAAAGCCTAGTACCACCTCAACACCTATAACCTGGCGCCGCCCGGTTGTGGGTCTCGGAAAGCCTACCAGCCGCCAACCGGGCGGTGGCCCCATGCCAACAGCTTAGCCCTTACGGGCCCGACCACGCTGCTGGCTCTCGCTAGCCCTCCCGCCCCTGACGGGCCGGCTACTCCCCTCTTTTCCTCGTGCTTTTTTCATTGGCACCGACCCCCTACCCCCCGGAACCGCGGCCGGCTGGGAACGGAATCGCCATGCCTTTACCAAACGCTTTCTCAAGTTCTTGCGCCATGAACTTCTCTTTGAAAATCAATTCTTTACTACCAATTGCGGGCTTCGGCTTGCTGCTAACTTTGCCGCTGGGGCTGCGGGCCCAAACTACCCCAGCTACCCTCACGGGCAAGGCCGTGGATGGCGGCGCCAAGGCCGAGCCGCTGCCCTTTGCCACGGTGCTGCTGCGCCACGCCGAAGCCGGCGATACTAGCCTAGTAGCCAGCGCCCAAACCACGCTGGAAGGCACCTTTGAGCTAGCCAAAGTACCGGCCGGCGCCTACCGGCTGCGGGTGCTGGCCATGGGCTACCAAAGCCTGGCCCAGGCGGTGCGGGTAGCACCTGGCCAAACGAGCGTGGCCTTGGGCTTGCTTAAGCTGAGCGCCGCCAGCCAGCGCCTAGCCGAGGTGAAGGTGACGGGCGAGAAAGCCGTGGTGCAGCAAGAGCTGGGCAAAACGGTGATTAACGTGGAGAAAGACCTGAGCAGCGTGGGTGGCACCGCCGTGAACGTGCTCGAAAATGTGCCCGCCGTGGCCGTAGACGCCAGCGGCACGGTGAGCCTGCGCGGCTCCTCTAACCTCACGATTTTGATTGATGGCAAGCCGGCTGGCACCAGCAACGGCGGCCCTGGCCCGCGCCTCGACCAGATTCCGGCTTCGCAAATTGCGCAGGTAGAGGTGATGACGAACCCCTCGGCCAAGTACGACGCCAGCGGGGCAGGCGTCATCAACATCATCACGAAGAAGAACAAGAAAGAGGGCTGGAATGGCCAGGCGGCCCTGGTGGTGGGCACCCGCGACAAGTACGCCCCCAGCCTGAGCCTGAGCCGCCACCACGGCAAAGCCACCTGGAACTTGGGCTACGATGGCAACGACCAGATTTACCACACCCGCAGCCGCAACAACCAAACGGCGCTGCTAAGCGATGGCACCGGCAACAGCCTCTTTACGACCCAGGAAGGCCAGGGCAGCCAGCACAACCGCAACCACAGCCTCAACCTGGGCCTGAACTACGAGCTGCCGAAGGAGCAGACGCTGAGCCTAAGCGTGCAGCCGCACTGGGAGCACCAGTCGTCGCTCGACAACCAGGTGCTGACCCAGCAAACGGTAGGCTCGCCCACTGTGGCGACGCAATACGGCCAGGAAATAACCGATGTGAAGGTAATGGTGCTCGAAACCTCGGGCGACTACCGCCGCACCTGGGAAGCCCACAAGGGCCGCGAGCTGACAGCCAACGCCGGCATGGTGCACATCGACGCCACCATTCCGGTAAGCCAGCTGCTGACGGGCGGCACCGCGCCCGCCGGCTTTAAGCAGCAGCAGCAGGTGAATGCCCAGATTTATTTTGGCCAGGTAGACTACACCCTACCCAGCGCCGATGGCAAGAGCAAGCTCGAAACCGGCGTGAAGATGCAGGCCCTGCACAACACCGGCAGCACGGCCATGCTGAAGCCTACTAGCCTCGACCCCAACGGTGCCTTTGAGCGCGACGCCACCAACTCGTTCGACTACAACTTCACGCAGGTGATGCCCGCCGCCTACGCCACCTACCAGCGCACGCTAGCCCACGGCTGGAGCGCCCAGGGCGGCCTGCGCAGCGAGGCTACCTTCCTGAACGGCGGCGTGCAAGACCGCAACGCCACCGTTAACAAGAACTACATCAGCCTATTTCCGTCGGCCACGGTGGCCCGCGAACTAGGCAAGGAGCCCGGCCAAAGCCGCCTGCAATTCAGCTACGCCCGCCGCCTGAACCGGCCCGACTTCATGCAGCAGCTGCCCATTCAGCTCTACCAAGACCCGCGCAACTACCGCCAGGGCAACCCCGGCCTGCTGCCCGAGTTCAGCCACAACCTGGAACTGGGCCACCAGCTTAACCTGGCCAATGGGGCCAACATCACGACCACCGTATTTGCCCGCTTCACTCAGGATGCTATCCAGCGGGTGCGCAGCATCGACAGCACGGCCACCCGCGACAATAACGTGGGGGTAGTAACCCGCGAAACCTACCTCAACTACGGCAGCACCACCAACCTGGGCCTCGAAATGACCTGGGCCCAGCCCCTCACCGCCTGGTGGCGCGTGTCGGCCAGCGGCTCCATCTACCGCAGCCAGGTAGCCACCAACGCGGCCAACGCCGCCAACCGCACGGCCCTGGCCGGCACTGCCCGCCTGGCCAACAACTTCACCCCCTACAAAGGCCTCGACGTGCAGCTTACCGGCAGCATCCGCTCGACGGTGCTCACGGCCCAGGGCCGCCAGCTGCCCACCGGCGGCCTCGACCTGGCCGTGCGCCAGCGCCTCTTCAGCGAGCGTGCCGCCCTTACGCTGCGCGTCTCGGACCTGCTCAACACCCAGGTGCGCCGCACCGAAATCAACACACCTGAGCTGCAAACCTCGCTCTACAACAAGTACGAAACGCGCGTGGGCTGGCTGGGCTTCACCTGGTACATCGGGGCCAGCAAGCCCGGCAAAAAGATTGAAAGTGCCCCCAGCGGTGGCGGCGGCTTTGGGGGGTAGGGCAACTGACCCTACCCGGTAAATGGGGCCGGCGCCCGGCCGGCCCCGAGTTTCAAACAGCTTCTTTTTCCCTCTTTTACTTCTTTTCTGTTTACGCCATGAAAGCTTCCTCTTTGCTGGTTGCGGCCGCACTTTTGCTTCCCGCTGCCGGGGCATTTGCCCAGTCTTCTCTGACTACCGCTTCCCGCCAGCAAGGGGGTAGCGGCACCTTCCCTACCCCCTCGGCCACGGCCAGCCCCGTGCGCTACACCCGCAGCCTGGCCGGGGGCGGCAGCATCACGTACTTCGGCACGGTGTGCTCGCACGATGCCCAGCACGCGCAGTTTGCGCAGTTGCGGCAGGTTTTCGAAAGCAGCCAGCCTACGGTCGTCTTTTTTGAAAACCCTGACTGCGGTGTCGATAGCACCGAGGCCGCCACTATCAGCCGCGTGGGCCAGGCTGGCTACGCCCGCTACCTGGCTGGGCAGCACCAAGTGCCCGTAGCGCGCCTCGACGACCCCCTGGCCGAGTATGCCTACCTGCAAACCAAGCTCGACCCCGAACGGCTCAAAGTGTACTACCTGCTGCACATTTCTCAGCAGTTTCGCACCCGCACCGGCGCCAATAAGACCTTGATGGTGAAAGCCATGCGCCAGTTCATTGCCAACAGCCGGCACTTCGCACCCGGCACCGAGCAAGCCATCCATAACCTAGCCGAGTTTGAAGTGGCTTACCAGAAATATTGCCCCGCCGGCAGCAAGTGGTGGCAGGCGCCCACCGCGTGGTTTAGCCCCGCCGCGCCCGCGCCCAGTGCCGACAACCAGTTTTTGCAGGACGTGCGCACCGCGGTGGGCGAGTTCCGCGAGCGCTACACCTACCGCAAGCTGACGGACCTGGCCCAGGCTGGCCAGCGCGTACTGGTGGTGCTCGACCGCGACCACATGCCGGCCCCGGCCACCTCGTTGGCTAGCAAGTAACTCGCCGGGTAGCTCGGCGGTGGGGCCCTACCCTGGCCCTGCCGCCGAGCTACTTTACTACGCACCAAGCGCTGTTCTTCTATGAAAATAGCATTCCTCGCTCTAGCCTGTGGCGCGGCGTTAGCTGGTTGTTTCTCTGCGTGCTCCTCGGCTAAAAGCGCTGTTCAGCCGAACGCCTATCGGCCCGATGACCCTGCTCTGTACGCCACCATCACTCGGCTAGACAGCACTTTTTTTGCCGCTTATAATACGTGCGCAGTCAACCTGGCTACGTACGGGGCCTTTTACGCCGACAGCGTAGAGTTTTACCACGACAAAGGCGGGGTGATGACTTCCAAGCAGGATATTATCGAATCTACCAAGCGTAATGTTTGCGGCAAAGTAACCCGCGAGCTTGTCAGGGGCAGCATCGAAGTGTACCCCATCCACGGGTATGGGGCGGTAGAAATGGGCTTACACAAATTTCACAACCATACGGAGCAGGAAACCACCCCGCCCAGGGCTGGCAAGTTTGTCATTCTGTGGCAGCACCGCCACAACGAATGGCGCATTGCCCGGGTCATCAGCCTGCATTAGTGCGGCTCGGGAGCGGAGGTAGGGCCTCAAAACATAAAACGCAGCATCTAGCTGCTGCTCGCTGCCTGGCGCGAAAATTTATAGGGCAGCGGGTGGCGGCGGGGTGTTGCGTTTTTAGGGGTTTCTTAGCACTGAGGCGGCGCGGGGCCGTTGGCCAATGGGTTACTGGGTTGTCGCTGCTTTTAAACGCTAGCTACTAGCCCGGCGGCTTTGCCGCTCGACTCTGTGGGGCCGGGTGTGTTTACGTTCGACCGGGCCGGCATTCGCGTTGAGCTTAATGCAGCCAAGCCCCTTTTTATCTTTTTGCCGAATTGCGATAACTTCTTGCTTAGCAATACTCAAGTAGTTATTTGAGTAGTGATGCCTGGCGCCCTACCCCCACTAAGCCCGGACGGGCCCAGCGGCTGGTAGCATGGGGGCTATCTTGGCTGCCTGCAAGCAATTCTCCTCTCGTTTATATGCGCAAACTTCTGTACCTGGCCGCCGCGCTGGCGTGGGCTGCCGGGCCTGCCGGGGCCCAGGCGCCTACCCCCCTCGGCGCGGGCCAGGTAAAAATTAAAGCCAAGGCGGGCCGCCACGCCGGTGCCGCTCGCCCACGGCCGGCCGCCGCCGATTGGTCGGTGCCCTACGCCGCCAGCATCACGCCCGAGGGGCTCCAGGCTGACCTTTCGGTGCTGGCCTCCGACGCCTACGAGGGCCGCGCCACCGGCCAAAAAGGCCAGCAAATGGCCGCCGACTACCTCGCCAAGGCCTTTGCCGCGGCTGGGGTGGCCGGCCCGGTCGCCGGCTCCGACAACCCTTACTTCCAGCACTTCACCATCAACCGGGTGGGGCTAGACCCCGCCTTTTCGGTGCAGATTGGGAGCCGCACGTTCGTGGTGAACAAGGATTTTTACTTGTTTTTACCAAACCCGGCCACAATGCCCACCGTGGTGCAGCCCGCGTTTGTGGGCTACGGCATTCACACCGATGCCTACGCCGATTTTGCCACCGCCGACCCCAGCCTTAAGGGCAAAGACCTGGTGCTACTGCTTGGCGAGCCGCTGGGCAAAACTGGCCGGCCCTTGCTCGGCACCGGCGGCCAGCCCAGCGCCTACAGTGCCGCGGGCTTCGCCGAAATGGCGGCCCGCTCGCCAGCGCTGCGCACCCTGACGCCCCGGGCCACGTTTCGCATCGCGCCCAGTGCGGCGGCTTTTGCCCAAGCTCCGCAGGCGTATGAAGGCCTATTTGAGCGCCGCGAGCGGATGGCGCTGCCCGGCGACCCGGCCCCGGCGGGCCAGGGCACCAACTTATTCATCGTTTCGCCCGAGATGGGCGCCGCTTTGCTCGGCACTACCCCCGCCGGCCTGGCCCAGTACCGGCAGGCCGTGGCGAAAGCCGGCCGGCCGGTGGCCTCGCCCTTCAAGCCAGCGATTATGACGCTACCCGCCGTGGAAAAAACCGCAGCTTTCACCACCGAAAACGTGCTCGGCTACCTCGAAGGCACCGATAAAAAGGACGAGGTGCTGGTGGTGTCGGCGCACTACGACCACGTAGGCATTCAGCACGGCGTGGTATACAACGGCGCCGACGACGATGGCTCGGGCACGGTGAGCGTGCTGGCCCTGGCGCGGGCCTTTGCGCAAGCCAAAAAAGACGGCCACGGCCCGCGCCGCAGTCTTTTATTCTTGGCCAATGTGGGCGAGGAAGTGGGCTTACTGGGCTCGCGGTACTACACCGACCACCCGGTTTTTCCGCTGGCCAGCACCATCACCAACCTCAACATTGACATGATTGGCCGCGTCGATAGCGTGCATCAGGGCCAGGGGCCCTACCTCTACCTGATAGGCGACGACCGCCTTTCGGCCGAGTTGCACACGCTCAGCGAGGCCACCAACCAGCAGTACAATCCCCTGGCCCTCGACTACAAATACAACGCCCCCAATGACCCGGAGCACCTCTATACCCGCTCCGACCACTACAACTTCGCCAAGCACCAGGTGCCGGTGATTTTTTACACCAGCGGCCTGCACGCCGACTACCATAAGGCCACCGACGACGTGGAGAAAATCGACTTTCCGGCCATGGCCCGGCGCGACCAACTCGTGTTTCACACCGCCTGGGCGCTAGCCAACCGCGACGCCCGGCCGGCCCTCAGCGCCGCGCCGTAGGCGGCCGCTTACTTCCCCGCTTTACCTCCTTCACCCTACCCCCCTTTTCTCTCATGAAGTCTTTTTCCGCTACGCAATGCGCGGCCATCCTGCTCGGGCTGGCCGCCGCCAACCCGGCTTGGGCCCAAACCAAAGTCAAAACCAAAAGCAGCGCCGGCAAGCAAAAAACGGTGGTAACCGCCCCCACCGGGAGTAGCGTGCTTTCGCGGGCCAACCTCGATACGTCGGTGCAGCCCTGCGACAACTTTTACCAGTACGCCAACGGCGGCTGGATGAAGAACAACCCCATTCCCGCCGCCGAAACGTCTTGGGGCACTGGCGCCGAATTGGCCCAGCGCAACCGCACTATCCTGCACCGCATTTTGGACAAAGCTGCGGCTAATCGCTCGGCCCAGCCGGGCTCCAACATGCAGAAAGTGGGCGACTTCTACGGTTCGGCCATGGACACAGCAGCCATCGAGGCCGCGGGCCTCAAGTACCTGCAGCCCTACTTGGCTAAAATTGCCGCCGTGCAGGACCTGGCCGGCATGCAGCGCCTGCTAGCCGACCCCAAAGCGCACTTAGGAAATCCGTGGTTTGGCTTTGGGGTACTACCAGACCCGAAGCAGAGTGACGTGTATGCCGTGTACGGCGGCCAGGCCGGCCTGACGCTGCCCGACCGCGATTATTACCTCAAGGAGGATGGGCGTTCCAAAGCTATTCGGGCCGCTTACCAAACCTACCTAGTCAATACGTTCAAGCTACTGGGCGACAACCCGGCTACGGCCGCGCAAAATGCGGCCACCGTACAGCGCCTCGAAACCCGGCTGGCGCAAGCCAGCCGCGACCGGGTAGCCCTGCGCGACCTTGGAAAGAACTACAACAAGATGACTGTGGCGCAAGCCAATCAGGACTACCCCAACCTGAACTTGCCGCTGGCGCTGCAACAGGCTGGCCTGGGGGCCGCCCAGGAGGTCATTGTGGGTCAGCCCGAGTTTTTAAAGGAAGTAAATACCATGCTAGGGGCCGAGCCGCTGGCCGACCAGAAAACGTACCTGCGCTGGCACTTGGTCACGACGGCCATACCGGCCCTACCCCAGGCGTTTGGCGACGAAACCTTCCGTTTTTCGCAAACCCTGACCGGCGCCAAACAGCAGCAAACCCGCTGGCGGCGTAGCCAAACTGCTACTGACCAAGCGCTTGGCGAAGCCTTTGGCCAGCTCTACGTGGATGAAGCCTTTTCGCCGGCTGCCAAGGCGCGGGCCAAGCAGCTGGTCGAAAACCTGCGCTTAGCCTATTCCGAGCGCATTATGGCTACCGACTGGATGAGCCCCGATACCAAGGCGCAGGCCTTGAAAAAGCTCAATGCCTTTGTGGTGAAAATTGGCTACCCGGATAAGTGGAAAGACTACTCGGCGCTTAAAATAAGCCGCGAAAGCTACCTCAACAACCTGTTTGCAGCGCGCGAATTTGGCGAACAAGACAACCTCAAACACTACGGCAAGCCGATTGACCGCTCGGTATGGAGCATGACGCCACCCACGGTGAATGCGTACTACAACCCGCTCTACAACGAGATTGTGTTTCCGGCCGGCATTCTGCAACCGCCCTATTTTGACCCCACAGCCGATGATGCCGTGAACTACGGGGCCATTGGGGCCGTGATTGGCCACGAGATGACGCACGGCTTCGACGACCAGGGCCGCAAGTTTGACGCCCAGGGTAATTTG
Organism: Hymenobacter ginkgonis; assembly: GCF_009755225.1. Taxonomy (GTDB): domain Bacteria; phylum Bacteroidota; class Bacteroidia; order Cytophagales; family Hymenobacteraceae; genus Hymenobacter; species Hymenobacter ginkgonis. Next base: position 379,642 of record NZ_WQKZ01000001.1, on the reverse strand, counting down.
AAAGATTGGTGGACCAAGGAAGACAACGAGAAGTTCAATGCCAAGGCCGCCATGGTGGGCAAGCAGTACGACGCCTTCTCGCCCCTCGACTCGGTACACGTCAATGGCAAGCTCACGATGGGCGAAAATCTGGCCGACCTCGGTGGCCTCACCATTGCTTATCAAGCCTTCCAAAAAACGCCGCAGGCGAAGGAAAATAAGGCCATTGACGGCTTCACGCCCGACCAGCGCTTCTTCCTAAGCTTTGCTCAAAGCTGGCGCCGCAACCAGCGCCCCGAGGCGCTGCGCCAGCAAATCCAGACCGACCCGCACTCGCCCTCCCAGTACCGCGTAATGGGCCCGCTCATGAACATGCCCGAGTTTTACCAAGCCTTCGGCTGCAAAGACGGCAGCAAGATGGTGCGCAGCGCGGCCGACCGCTCGCGCATTTGGTAGGCCGCTGAGCCTAGTAACTAGCTGCTTCAACCTCTGGCTATTAGTCAAAAGAACGTCCTGCTGAGCTTGCCGAAGCATCTCTACCGCCTCTTCGGAGGAAGCGGTAGAGATACTTCGGCAAGCTCAGCAGGACGTTCTTTTAAGTTTTTACAAAGGCACGCTCGGCCAGCCTTTTTTTGTTTTTACCTAACTGCTTACCTCACTGGCTAGGCAGGGGGTAGGGCCTAGCGCCGGAAGCTTAAACCCAGGAAATATTCGCGGTCCACGCCGTGCGTAACGGGCAGGTGGGCGCCAAAATCGAGCTGCACATTATCGTTAATGTCGAACTGCGGGCCCACGTTGAGGGAGCTGCGCCACGATGCCTGGCGCACGTCCCAGTAGCCAACTAGCTCCACAAAGCCTTCGAGCAGCTTCGTAAACTCGTAGTCGGTGGTGAGCGTGGGCGTGAGCTGCAGGTAGTGCTCGCCCTGCTCGCGGTCGAAGAAATAATTGGCCGCCACTTGGCCGCCGGCGCTCCAGTGCTTGGTAAACCGGAACACGGCGGGCATTACCAGGCCGGGCTCGTAGCCGCCCTCGCCCACCGCGCCGCCGGTGGGCAGCAGCACGTAGCCAATCACGGCCAGCGCCCAGCGGCTGTCGTCGTCGCCGGCAATGGTGTGCTTCACGCGCAGCGTCAGGTCACCTACCCCCCGCGCCACCTGCGAGGCGCCGGGGTCGGCATCGTCGTAGTTGCGCGTGTCGGTGTACGAGTCGAGTGCCACCTGAAAATCGGTGCGGTCGCTGATGCCGATTTTGGCCAGGAAATGGTTGGCGTACCAGTCGTGGCCGTGGGTGGTGCCCTCGCGCCGCGTGAGCAGGCGCGCCACATCGGCCTCGTACTGCAAGTGGCCCGCATCTACCGAGTACGGGCTTTCGGTGATGCCAGGGCGGTCGGGCACCATGGGCCGCATGTACTTGCGGGGGGTAGGGTGGAACAGGTTGTACTGGTCTTTATCAACCTTAACGGTATCGTTAAGAACTGTTTGGCCTTGGGCAAAAGCTGGGCTAGCGAGGGGCAGCGTTGCCAGCAGGCAGAAGTAGAGAGGGCGCATCGTGGCAGCAAGGTAGGGCTGCCTTCGAGCAGCGGCGGGTACTTCACGAGCCCTTCATGTGCCAAAACCGGCGTTTATCGGCGGGCCGCAGCCAACCGCGCTAGTTGCGAACCAGGGGCAAGTAGTCGCGGTTAATCACGACAAATACCCGCTGCCCGTTTTGGGCTTTTTCCATGAGCTTGCCATACATGGTTTGCTCGCGAAACTCGCGGACCGCATTCCTGAAATCCTCTATGTCGGGGTTGCTCACACTCGCCACAGGCACCGCCGGATTGAACCACCCCGCCGGAGCATCCCACCACTTACCGCCAGTGGGGAAGTACAGCCGGTAGGCAAGTTCCAGCTCGGCCGTGTTGCGGATAACGTGCTCGGTGCCCGGCAAGAAGTACGCGCTATTCTTGATAAACGACTGCATAGCCTTCTTGGTAACGGCCCTGGAAGCGTTGGTGTGCGCCCGAAACCGCTGGGTTTCGCGCAGCAGGCAAAGCAGTTTGAGGCGCTCGGGGTCAATCTTGGTTTGCAGGTACGTGTATTCGGCCACGGGGTCGTCGAGGCGCGCTACGGGCACCTGGTGCTGCTCGGCCAGGTAGCGTATGTAGCCGGCCTCGCCCAAGCGGCTGATGGTAGCCGTTTCGGTGCTATCGACGCCGTCTTCGGGTTTTTCATAAAAAACAACGTTGGGCCGGCTGGTCTCAAAAGCGCGCCGCAGCTTCGCAAACTGCTCGTGCTGACAATTTTGTGAGCACACCGCCCCAAAATAGGTGATGCTACCCCCCCCAGCCACCTGCTGGGTATAGTAGGTAGCCTCCGCTGGCAGCGGGGGGGTAGGGCTGCCGCCACCCAGCGGCTGGCCATAGGCGCTGGCAGCAGCCACAAACGGCTGAGCAACCGCAACGGCGGGCAATAAGAGCGCGGCACCTACCCAAAGTAATGCTTTCATAACAAATGAGGAGAAGAGTGAAAAAAGCAGCGGCAATGCGACCGAAATAGCCCAAGCGCCCCCCGGGTAGCGGGGCGGCGGGCGGCGCCCAGTGGCGCCCGCTAAAAGGGAGAGGAGCCAGCTGAGCCAGCGCCGGCCAAGGCCCTACCCAGGGGGTAGCCATACCAGCGCCGGAACGAGGCCAAGATATTGGGAGGGGCCGCCGAGCGATAGGATAAATGCGTCAGCCCCGTTCAGCGCGCCCAAAAGAAGTGCGCAAAGTCGCTGTCAACCAATGAGTAGTTGCTGGGTGATTTCCCGGTAAAAAATCGAAACTCCCGGATAAAATGAGCTTGGTCGTAGTAGCCGCAGCGGTAGGCAATGTCCTGCCAGCTGGGCGCGGGGCTGGCCGCCAATAGCTGCAACACGTGGTTGAAGCGGACGATGCGGGCGTAGAGCTTGGGCGGCGCGCCCACCTCGGTTAGGAAGCGGCGCTCTAGCTGCCGCCGGCTCAGGCCCGCGTCGTGGGCCAGGGCCTCGATATTGACCTGGCCATGCTGGTGCAAAATGCGGTCCGCCACCAGGTCGATGGCGTTGGGCATGGGCTGCTGGCAGTGCAGCTGGCGCAGCAGCAGCTCGTCGGCCGCGGCCAGGCGCTGGCCGTTCGTCTCAGCCTGGCTAATGCGCTCAATCAGCTCGTGGGCAAACTGCCCGGCTAGTCGGCCCACGGCCAGCGTAGGGTCGGTGGCTTCCGCCATCGGGGCCCCAAACAAGTGAAAAAAGCCGGCGGGCCGGAAGTAAATCCCCAGCACCCCTGCCTGGCTCGCCTGGCGCTGATACAGCTGCTGCCAGGTAACCATGCCCACCATTCCGGCCAGGGCCGCCACCTGCACGCGGCTACCCTCGCCCGCCGCTGCCACCTCCACAGATCTGCCAACCAGCACGTTGAGGCCGTTTACTACGCCCGGCAGCACGGGCGCACCCAGGGGCACATCGTCTTCCGCGTCCTCCTCCCACACGCCATAGTACTCGACGTAGTCTGCCAGGGCTGGGGAGGGTGCCACCACCTCAAGATGCATATTCCAGAACGACAGGCGCCGCCGTGAGCTAATGAAACTATGAAGCCAAATTACGCCCCCGCCAAACGGCCTGCTTGTAAAATTGCGACATGCCCGCGTTTTCCGTTTTTTTACGGAGAGGCCGCAGTGCTGGGCGCAGCCGGTACCTTTGCGGTGTAATGGAAAAACCCAGCATTCCGCAAGGCACCCGCGATTTTGGCCCGGCCCAGGTGGCGCGTCGCCAGTATATTTTCAATGTTATCCGGCGTACGTTCGAGACGTTTGGCTACGCCCCGCTCGAAACCCCGACGCTCGAAAACCTGTCGGTGCTCACAGGCAAGTACGGCGACGAGGGCGACCAGCTGCTCTTTAAAGTCCTGAACTCGGGCAACTTCCTGGTAAAGGAGCGCCGGGGCGAAATCACGCCACTCGTCACGGCCGAGGACCTCGACGCCGGCCCCAAAGCCGTGCTGCCCAAGATTGCCGAAAAGGGCCTGCGCTACGACCTCACCGTGCCCTTTGCCCGCTACGTGGCCATGAACCGCGGCACGCTCACGTTCCCTTTTCGCCGCTACCAGATGCAGCCCGTGTGGCGCGCCGACCGCCCGCAGCGGGGCCGCTACCGCGAGTTTTACCAGTGCGACGCCGACGTGGTGGGCACCGACTCGCTGCTCTGCGAAGCCGAGATTGTGCTCATGATGGCCCAGGTGCTCAACGGGTTGGGGTTGGATGATTTCACCATCAAAATCAACCACCGCGGCGTGCTGCGCAACATTTACCAGGCGCTGGGCGGCGAGGGCCGAGAAACTGATTTGTTCGTGGCCATCGACAAGCTCGACAAAATCGGGCGCGACGGCGTAAGCAAGGAGCTGCTCGAAAAGGGCTTTACCGAACCCACCATCGACACGCTGTTTGCGCTGCTGGGCGTGGAGGGCAGCTACGCCGAGAAGCTCTCGCGCCTGCTCGCCGGTTTCGCCACGGCCGGCGTGGAGCCCGACGGCCAGCGCCCCACCGCCAGCGACGACGAGGACGACTCGGCCTTTTACCGCGGCCTGAACGAGCTGGCCGAAGTGCGCGACATTCTGCAAGCCTCGGGCTTTAAGCAGTTCGACCGGCTGGAGTTTGACCCTACCCTGGCGCGGGGCCTGAGCTACTACACGGGCTGCATTTTTGAGGTCAAAATCAACAACGTGGCGATGGGCAGCGTGAGCGGCGGCGGCCGCTACGACAACCTCACCGGCTCGTTTGGCTTGCCGGGCGTGTCGGGGGTAGGGTTTTCGTTTGGGGTAGACCGCCTCTACGATTGCCTCGAAACCCTCAACCTGTTCACCGAAACCGGCGAAACACCCACCCGGGTGCTGCTCACTAACTTCGACCAGGCCAGCGGCCGGGCGGCCCTACCCCTGCTGGCCGAACTGCGGGCAGGCGGCATTCCGGCCGAGCTGTACCCCGACGCGGGCAAGCTCCAAAAGCAGTTTAAATACGCTGATGCCAAGGGCATTCCGCTCGTCATCGTGCTTGGTCCGGAGGAGCTAGCGGCCAGCGTGGCCAAAATCAAAATCATGAAAACCGGCGAGGAAAAAACCTTGCCGCTGGGCGAAATAGTGGCGGCGCTTACGGTATAAGCCTCTTGAAATTGGAGCGCCACCGGCGGGCCGGCGGCGCTCCAGCCTTAACATACGCTACCCACTTGGCCACTACCCTCTCTGGCGGCTAGTGCGCTTGTGGCTTACACAAGGGCGGCTTTCGCTGCGAAGCGAATTGGGCCGCGGGCAAGCCAACCGTGCGGACCTTTGCCCCAGGCCGGTATTTTCTTGGCCGCTGTTTATGCCGCTTTTTTCGCCTACCCCCCTCACCCTGCCCGAGCTGGCTGCTGCCCTGCGCAGCCGCGACGCCCTACGCCTACCCCCTGCGGCCGAAACCAGCATCCAGGCCTGCTACGACTACCTGCACCAGCGCCTGGCCCACGCGCCCGACCAGCCGATTTATGGCTTGAATACCGGCTTTGGGTCGCTGCACAACGTGCCAATTCCGGCCGCTGACCGCGTGCAGCTGCAAGCCAACCTGGTCATGTCGCACGCCTGCGGCACCGGCGCCGAAGTGCCCACCGAGCTCGTGCGCCGCATGCTGCTGCTGAAGGTGCAAAGCCTGAGCTACGGCCACAGCGGCGTGGCCGTAGCCACGGCCAAGCGCCTGCTCGACTACTTCAACCGCGACGTGTGGCCGGTGGTGTACGAGCAGGGCTCGCTGGGGGCGAGCGGCGACCTGGCCCCGCTGGCGCACCTCTGCCTACCCCTTCTCGGGCTGGGCGAGGTCAATTACCAGGGCTACCGGCTGGCGGCCAGCGACGTGAACGGCCTCTTCGGCTGGGAGCCGCTGGCGTTGCAAGCCAAAGAGGGCTTAGCCCTGCTCAACGGCACCCAGTTTATGCTGGCTTACGCCACCGAGGCGCTGGAGCGCACCCAGCGCCTGCTCGATGCCGCCGACGTGATTGGGGCGCTGTCGGTGGAGGCGTTTGGGGCGCACGCGCAGCCTTTTGCCGCGCCGCTGCACCGCGTGCGGCCCCACGCCGGCCAGGTGCGGGTGGCCGAGCGTTTGCGTGCGCTGCTAGCTGGCTCCGAATTGCAGGCCCGCGACCGCTACGCCCTGCAAGACCCGTACTCGTTCCGGTGCCAGCCGCAGGTGCACGGCGCCAGCCGCGACGCGGTGGCCTACGTGGCCCAAACCGTAGAAACAGAGTGCAACTCGGTGACGGATAACCCGATTATTTTTCCCGAAGAAGACTTGATACTGAGTGGCGGCAACTTCCACGGGCAGCCGCTGGCCCTGGCCCTCGACCACCTGGCGCTGGCCGTAGCCGAGCTGGGCAGCATCTCGGAGCGGCGCACGTACCAGCTTATTTCGGGGCAGCGCGGGCTGCCGGCTTTTTTAGTGGCTGAGCCGGGGCTGAACTCGGGCCTGATGATTCCGCAGTACACTGCGGCGGGCATCGTGAGCCAGAACAAGCAGCTGTGCACGCCCGCCAGCGCCGACAGCATCACGAGCAGCAACGGCCAGGAAGACCACGTGAGCATGGGCGCCAACGCCGCCACCAAGGCCCGCCGCGTGGTCGAAAACGTGGAGCAAATATTGGGCATCGAGCTGCTGACGGCCGTGCAGGCCCTCGACTTGCGCCGCCCCCACCGCAGCAGCCCCGCCCTAGAAGCCGTGGCGGCCGCTTTTCGCGAGGTGGTTACCTTCGCGGCGCGTGACCGGGTGCTGGCCCCCGACTTGCACCGCGCCGCCCAATTTGTGCGCGAATACTCTTGGCACTAAGCAGTCGTTAGCGGTTGGTATGAAACAGTTTTTTCTTTCCGTGATGGGCCGCTGGCTGTTGGGGCTAGGGGTAGGGCTGGGCCTGCCGGCCCTGGCCGCCGCGCAGTGCACCCTCACGCCATTTCCGGCGGGCTGCCCTACCCCCTTCGTGGCCATCGACGTAGCTACGGGGCAAGAGGTGCAGGCGCTGTGCGTGGGCCGGGCCGTGCGCTTCGACCTAAGCTGTGGCCGCTCGATAGCGTCCAACCTCTTGTACTACAACGCCCTGGCTGGCACCAACACCACGCCTACAAACTGCGACTTCACCCCCGGCAAACTGACCAATAATACGTTTACCCCCACCGCGGCTGGGGCGTTCACTATCTCGGAGCTGGCCAACCCGGCCAGCGGCAGCGGCGTGGGCACGGTGTTCGTGCGCAACTTCCAGGTGTATGCCAGCCCGGCGCCCACCATTTCGCTTGCGCCGTGCCTCAACAACTCGGTGGCGCTCACCATCGCGGCCAGCGGCTACGACCAGTACTTTGCCCAGGTGAACGGGGGCGCCCTCATCGGGCCGTTGGCGGTGGGCACCGCCACCATTCCGGCGCCGGCCGGCAGCAGCCTTACCGTGGTGGGCCGCTACCTAGCCAATGGCCTCTGCGAGGGCCGCGCCACCCAAACCGTGCCGCCCATTGCCGCGCCCCAAACGCCGGTGCTCAATCGCCTCACGGTGCAAACTGTGCTGCCTACCCTCACGCTGGGGGTTGAGGCGGCTGGCTTGCCCGCCGGCTACCGCTACGATGTGCAGCGCGCCGACGCCAGCAGCCCCGGGGGTTTTCGGCGGGTGTTTGCCTTTGCGGGGGCGAGCACCGCGGCGTTTACTTTGGCCAATACGTCGGCGGGGCTTTACCGCATTGGCCGGCGCGATGTGTGCGGTACCGATTCGGCCTTTTCGGCGCCCGTGCCCACCATCCTGCTCAGCAGGGCGTCGGTTAATAATGTCAATAACCTGACCTGGCAAACGGCGGGCCCCGTGGCCAGCTACACCCTGCTGCGCAACGGCACCGCCCTGGCTACCCTCCCCCCCGGCAGCAGCGCCTACGCCGATGCGGCCGTGACCTGCGGCACCACCTACACCTACCGCTTGCAGGCCACTACGGCGGCCGGCAACCAGTCGGTTTCCAACGAGGTGGCGGTGCCCACCGTCTCGGCCCTCCCCCCCGCCGCGCCGCTGCTCAACGCCAGCTTCGACCGCCAAAACCGGGTGGTGCTCACGGCTACGGCGGCTGGGGGCGCGGCCCTGCCCGCGGGCAGCCAGCTGTACTACAGCCGCCAGGGCGGGCCGGGCGCCCTCGACTTTGGGGTGGTGCCCGCCGCCACCGACACCCTGCGCGACCCCGCTGCCCTGGCCACGCTGCTGGCCGCGCCGCCCTGCTACACCCTGCGGCTGCAAGATGTGTGCGGCAACACGTCGCGCCCTACCCCCCCTACTTGCCCCAGCCTGCTAGCGGTGGCCGCCGCCGACTCCGATGGCCTTACGGCGCAGCTCACGTGGTCGGCTTTCCAGGGGCCGGGCAGCCCGGCGGTGGCGGCCACGTACCGCGTGCTCAGCCTCGGGGCCGATGGCACGGTGCTGGCCACTTCGGCGCCCACCACCAGCCTCAGCTACTTCGACCCTACCCCCCCCCCCGACCGCCAGGTGCTGCGCTACCGCCTCGAAGTGAGTGGGGCGGGGCTACCGGCGGGCACCGTCAGCTACTCTACTACGGCCACGCTGGTGCGGCGGCCGCGCCTGGTGGTGCCCAATGCTTTCACGCCCAACGGCGACGGCCTCAACGACGTGCTGGAGCTGAAAGGGCGCTACCTAAATGGCTTTACTTTCGTAGTAATTGACCGCAACGAGCAGGAAGTATTTCGGGCTACCGACCGCACCCAGACCTGGGATGGCACCATCCGGGGCCACGCCCCGGTGAACGCCGCCTACGTGTGGCGCCTCACCATGCAGGACGAAACCGGCCAGCCCTTCATCCAAACCGGCACCGTTACTGTTTTGAAATGATTTTTTGCTAAAGTGAAAAAATAAAAAACACGTAAAAGGCGGTCATGCTGAGCCTGCCGAAGCATCTCGCTCGCCGGTAATGAATGCTTGAGTTAGTGCTGCAAGCGAGATGCTTCGGCAGGCTCAGCATGACCGCCTTTTTAGCACTTGTTTACCTCGAACAACCAATCACCCTTTCCATGCCAGACACTCAATTTGCTGCCACCTACGAACTGGGGCAGTACCAGTCCGCCGTTGAGGCCGAAGTGACCGCCCTAAACGACCAAAATTTCACATCCCGTTTCTGGCAAAAAGATGCCACCCTGTGGACGCAGGACGCGGCCGCGCAGGATAGCATTCGCAGTTTTATGGGCTGGCTCCGCAGCCCCGAAGTGATGCTGAAAGCCGTACCCGAAATCATGGATTTTGTGCACGAGGTGCAGCAGGCTGGCTTCCAGCACGTGGTGGTGATGGGCATGGGGGGTAGCACAATGGCGCCCATCGTGTTTCAACGCTCCTTCCAGCAGGGCACTACCAGCCTACCCCTCTCCATTCTCGACACCACCGACCCCGGCACCGTGGCGGCCCTAGAGGCTACGCTGCCGCTAGAGCACACGCTGTTTATCGTGGCCAGTAAGTCGGGCACCACGGCCGAGCCGCTGGCGTTTGGCGATTATTTCTACGACAAGGTAAAGGCCATCAAGGGCGAGAAGGCCGGCGAGAACTTCGTGGCCATCACTGACCCGGGCTCCAAGTTTGTGACCCAGGCTACGGCCGAGGGCTACCGCCACATCTTCCTGAATTTTGCCGAGGTAGGCGGCCGTTTTTCGGCCCTCACCTACTTCGGGTTGGTACCAGCTGCGCTCTACGGCATCGACATTGCAGCCCTCATCCAGGGCGGCGTAGACATGATGGGCAATTGCGGCGCCAACGGCCCGGTGGCCGGCAACCCCGGCCTGCTGCTCGGCACGGCGCTCGGCGTGCTCGCCAAGCAGGGCCGCGACAAGCTCACCCTCATCACCCCCGACTCGCTGAGCAGCGTGGGCTTGTGGCTCGAACAATTGCTGGCCGAAAGCACGGGGAAGGAGGGCAAAGGCATTTTGCCGGTAGCCGGCGAGCCCCTTGGCACGCCCGAAGAGTACGGCACCGACCGCGTATTTGTGTACCTGGGCTACGAGCGCGAAGCCGACCAGGCCAACCAGCAAAAGCTGCACGCCCTGGTGGCGGCTGGCCACCCGGTTATCACCATTCGCCTGAAGGAGCCGCTGGACTTGGGCAGCGAGTTTTACCGCTGGGAAATTGCGGTGGCAGTAGTGGGCATCGTGTTGGGCATCAACCCCTTCGACCAGCCCAACGTGCAAGCCGCCAAAACGGCCACCGACGCCCTCATGAAGGTCGTGACGGAGCAAGGCAAGCTACCTGCCCCCGGCGAGCCCGCCGCCAGCCAGGATGGCGTGAGCTATTACACCAAAGTGAGCGGGGCCGATGCTACGGCCGTGCTCCAGGCCTTTTTCGCGCAGGCCCAGCCCGGCGACTTTATGACGCTGCAAGCCTACTTGCACGAGTCAGACAAGCTGAACGAGGAACTGGCTCAGTTCCGCAAATTGGTGCAGGACAAGCTGCGCATTGCCACTACCTCGGGCTACGGCCCGCGCTTCCTGCACTCGACTGGCCAGTACCACAAGGGCGGCCCCAATAAGGGCCTATTTGTGCAGTTCACCGCCGACCACCCGCAGGATTTGCCGCTGCCCGGCCGCACCTACACCTTCGGCACCTTCGAGAATGCCCAGGCCCAGGGCGACCTCGACGCCCTGCACCAGTACGACCGCCGCACCCTGCACCTGCACCTCGGCCCCAACCCCGAGCAAGGCTTGCAATCGGTGCTGGCCGCGCTGCCCGCTGCCCTCGGCAAGCTGGGGTAAGGAACTACCGTTTTCGGTTATTAAAAAAGGCTCGTGCAGTACTGTACGGGCTTTTTTTGCGTTGGCGAGGTTGCCGCAGAAATTAAGTGTCTTTCCGTTCTACTTGGCTGTAGAGATAGCTAAAAAGAGCGGCTTGCTGCGCTTGTCACAGCATCTCTACTGAGCACTACTGGCCCACCAAACCGGTAGAGATGCTGCGACAAGCGCAGCAGGACCATCGCGCTCAAACGCATTTTTACGCCGCCGAATAGTGGCTGTACGAGCCGGGGTCGTCGCACAGATACACCCGAAACGTGGTGCCGCACCCCGGCTGGCTATCTACTTCGAGGTGGCCGCCACCGCCTTCTACTAGCCGGTTAACCAGGAACAACCCTACCCCCGTGCCTTCGCCCGCCTCGGGGTGGAACCGCCGGAATAAGTGAAACAACTCGTCGCCAAAACGGTCTAGGTCGATGCCCAGGCCATTGTCGGCTACTTCGAGCACGGGGCAACCCGCCACTTCGTAGGTGCGCACTTTCACCCGCAGCGAGCGCCCCGGCTGGTGGTATTTCAGGGCGTTGCTGAGCAGGTTAGTCAGCACCGTGCGCAGGCGGCTGCGCACGTACGACACGGTTGGCACGGCCGCAAAATCGACGGTCAGCTCGGCGCGCGTGGCCAGCAGCTCGGGGCGCAGCGTCAGGGTTACTTCGGTGGTAAGGTCGGCAAACGACACGGGCTCCACGGCCTGCTCGCCCGGGTGCCGCTGCTCCTGCACCACGGCCGCCAAGTCGTGGATGGTGGTGGACAGATTGCGCAGCGACTCATCAACCAGCCGCAGCACCATCGCCTCGTCGGCGTCGTGAAAGGTGGCCGTGCGGCGCAACTCGGCAAACAGGCCCACTAGGTTGTTGACGGGCTGCTTAAGGTCGTGGCTGGCAGCGTACACGAAGTTATCCAGGTCTTGGTTGGTGTGGGCCAGCTGCTGGTTGCGGGCCCCAATTTCTTGGTTGGCCACGTAGAGCGAGGTGTTCTTTTCGTGCACCTCCTGGCGGCTGGCGGTAAGGTCGAGCAGCGACTCGCGCAGCTGCTGGTTCACGGTGCACAGCTGCTCGTGGTAGCGACCCACGTACTGGCGCCACTCGTTTTTTTCGATGGCATGCGCCACCGTTTTGTAGAGCATAGCATGGTCAAACTGCTGCTTTACCAAGTAGTCGAGGGCCCCGTTGTGGAGGGCGCGCACGGCCAGCGTTTCGCTACCCCGCCCCGTCACCATCACCACGCACAGCGTGTCGGGCGGGCACAGCGCCTGCAAGCTGCCGAGCATGCGAAGCCCATCGGTATCGGGCAGCTGGTAGTCGAGCAGCACGCAGTCGGGCTGCCAGCGGGCAAACAGCGCCAGGCCTGCCTCGCCCGACGAAGCTTCTGCAAATTCTAGCCGCTCGCCCCCCGCCTGCTGGGTGAGGTAGCGCCGATAGAGCAGGCAGTCGGCAGGGTCGTCTTCAATGAGCAGGATTCGTTTCATGGTAGACGAAGGAGGAAAATCAAAAAAAGCGGTCCTAACGGCCCGCGCACGCACATCATTTTACCCTAGTTGGTTGGTCGCTGCCAGCGGGGCCCGTGGGCTGGCAATAGCTGCCTAGCTCGCCAGAGGGGGTAGCTATTTCCGGCCTCCATACAGGCACAGCAGCCGGGCGCGGTGGCTGCCAAGCAGCCCGCCGCATCCGGCTGCCACCAGTGCTTCTTCAAAAGAACCCGCGCCGTAGGTAGTCGTGCCAGTAGTGCGCTAGGCGTAGCGCACTGCTGGCAGCAGGCAGTGCCTCACAAGTAGTACAGGGAACCCAGTTCCGGGCCGACCAGCTTGTCGCAAAAAAGCCTGATTTTTATAAAGATAGCTCTTTTAAACTGAGCCGCACTACCTGCGGAGAAGTTAGTTGCAGATAGGCGCGGGGTGCGGGGCGCTTTTGGCGGTTGGTTGGCCCCGCACAAGCCCTACCCCCACTGGCCTGGCCGGCCCCAGCGGCAGCTAAAGGTGCCTCGGCGGGGCCAGTGGGTGGCGTAGGCCGCGCTAGCGGCTGGCCGCCTGCACTCATTGCACCTGGGCGGGCGTGAGCCGGGCGGCGCGCAGCACGGGGTCGGCGGCTTGCTCAATTTTGGCGCGCAGCTTGGGGTTGTAGTCGGGGTGGCTGCGCAAGAAGCCTTGCACGGTAGCGGCGGCCGTGGGCGTTTGGTACCAGCGCAGGGTGGCTTGCAACCAGCTTTGGGGAAAGAAAATGTCGCCGGTGCGCTGAATTTCCTCCACCAGCGCCAGGCTTTGGGGGAGGTATTTTTCGGAAGTCGCGGCCCGCAGCGGGTGGTGCAGGTAGCCGAGCGCCGAGGTTACCCAGGCTTCTTTCTCGCGGTTTTTGCGGTCGGCCAAGCCCGCGAAAAAGGCGTCGCGCACGGCCACCGTGTCCGAGAGCGACGGCCGCAGGTAGCGCAGGCGCAGGCGGCGGTCGGGGTTTTGGATGCGGCCGAGCTGGGTTTGCAAAATTTGCCCGTAGCCGGGGTAGGCGCGCACGGCCAGCGCGGCGGCCAGGTCGGTGTAGTCGTCTTCCGAGAGCTTAACGCCTGCCGGCGGCTGCTTGCTTTCCCACACGGCATACGCCCGTTTTTGCGCCTCGGCGCTCAGCATAAGGCCGGTATAAGCCTTGAAAAGCAGCTTTTTCTCGTTCGTCGATTTCACCTGCTGCATGGCCTGCCACAGCTCGGGCTCTAGGGTGGCAGCCAGCGCCGGGCGTTGCGCGGGCGACGTAAAGCGCCAAAAAATAGTCGTTACCTGGTCGAGTACCACGTTGAGGTTCAGCTCCTCGGGCTCGTGCGCGAGCAGCGGGCGCAAGCGCGCCAACAGCTGCGCCGGCGAGAGGGCGCGGCCGTTCAGCATGTTTTCGTGCAGGTTGATGTAGGCGGCCGCCCGCATCACGGGCTTCTTCAGCTCGGCCAAGTGGGGTAGCATCCGGGCATCGACGGGGAAGATGCCGTAGCCCTCGCCCGACGAGTTGAAGAGAAGGTAGCGCGGCGCCGGTTTGCCCTCGGCCGCGCGCAGCCGCAGGCTGGCCCCGCGCATGTCGGCGGTCAGTTCCTCCACGTGGTCGGCGTACACCAGGGCCACGCCAAACACCTGCGGCCACACGCGGGCGCTGCCATCTTCGCCTTTTTGGGTGAGGCTGAGCTGGGTGATTTTGCCGCCCGCCGTTTGCAGCTGGTAGCTGAACTGCGGCCGGCCGGGCTCGTCTACCCACACGCGGTTCCAGGCTTGCAGGTCGGCGGGCGTGCGCGCATCCAAGATGGCGATGAGGTCAGGCCAGGTGGCATTGCCAAAGGCGTAGCGCCGCACGTATTCGCGCAGGCCGTCGCGGAAGGGGGTAGGGCCCATCAGGCGCTCCAATTGGCGCATCATAATGGGCGCCTTGTGGTAAATAATATTGCCGTAGAGCGAGCCCGCATCTTGCAGGTTATCAAGCGGCTGCCGAATGGGGTTGGCGCCCGCCGTGCGGTCGATGGCGTAGGCCAGCGGATAATGGTCGGTGAGAAACTTAAGGTCGAAATTGCCGTCGGGCTGCGTGACGGTGCTGATTTTATCGGCCATAAAATTGGCAAACACCTCTTTGGTCCACACGTCGTTGAACCAGCGCATCGTCACGAGGTCGCCAAACCACATGTGGGCCGTTTCGTGGGCTAGCAGGTTGGCGCGGGCGTTGAGCTGGTCGCGGGTGGCGGCATCATCCAAAAACAACGTACTCGCCTTATAATCAATGGCGCCCACGTGCTCCATGCCACCGTACTGAAAATCGGGGATGGCCGTAAAATCGAACTTTTGGAACGGATATGGCCGCTGCGTGTACTCTTGCAAAAACGCCAACGCCCCCGCCTGAATGTTGAAAATCGGCCCCAGGCTGCGGTTGATTTTCACCGTATCCGTTTCGCGGTACAGAAAGTGCATGGCCCTACCCCCCGGCTGCCGGCTCACCTCCCGAAACCGGCCCGCCGCGAAGGCAAATAAGTAGGTGCTGATGGTATCAGAAGGCTGGAAGCGGTACGTTTTCTGCTGGCCATCGGCGGTGCGGGCCGAGTCGGCCAGCAGGCCGTTGGCCACGGCCTGCCAGGCGGCGGGCACCGTGAGCGTAAGCGCAAACGTGGCCTTGAGGTCGGGCTGGTCGAAGCACGGAAACACCGTGCGCGCCCGGTCGGGCACGAGCAGCGTGTAGAGATAATCGGGGTTGCGGTTCAGCGACTGGTCGCCGGCTACGAATTCGACATTCAACTCGTTGGCACCCAGCCGCAGCAATGCGGGCGCAATAACCAGGTGCTCGCGCTCCAGCGTCAGCGGCGCCGGCTGGCCATTCACCGTGAGGCGCTGCAAGTGGTCGGCACTCACTTTAAAATCGAGCTGGAGCGGCACGGCATTTTGCAACAGCCGAAACGTGATTTTCTCGGTGGCGGCAATGGGTTGCGCCACCTGGCTTGGCACTTGCAAATGCAGCGTGTAAGCCACGTGGCGCAGGGCTTGCGCCCGCTGCGCGGCCAGCGCACCCGCCACGCCCGGCTGCACCAACGAGGCGCCCGACTGGCCCAAACCGGGCAACGCAATCAAGGAAAAAACAACTAGCGGCAGGGCACGAAAAAGCAACATCAGCGAGTAGAAAAGAGCAAAAGGGGGAAGTAGCCCAGATTCTGCGAACCTGCCCTACCCCCACGAAAGTAAGGCTACTGGCTTTCGGCCAGCGCCGCAATAATGGCTTCTTCTTCGGGGGTGGCGGGCAGCACGTTGGCTTCCTGCCAGTAGGGGTGCTGGTAGTGCGTGCCGTTTTTGTAAAGCGAGCGGCCGCGGTACTGCTCGCTGCCCGGAATGGCCGGCGGATTGGGGCTAAGGTTAGAAACCAGCATCTCCGTCGAGAAATCGTACTGCAACGGCTGGCTTCGGCCAATGTGGACTTCGGTGCCGTATGCCAGCCGAATGAAACTGAGGTAGCAGCCGCCCGCCAACTGCCGGTATTCTACGTGCTTGCGCAGCACGTTTTCCTTGACCTTCACCAGCAGCAGCGTATGCTCTTCGGCGTAGGGCAGCAGCGCGGGGGCCAGCTCGCTGTCGATGGCCCGCAGGCAAAGCGTTTGCTTGTCGATGCGCACGGTGCCTTGCTGCAAGTGGTCGGCGTCGTGGGTGGTGGGCGTGAAGCTGATAATGTAGAAGGGCTCCTCGACCGGGCCTACCGATTCGCGCAACTCATATTTATAGAAGGCAAAATTGGTGCTGTCCAGGTAGTTGCTGTGTACTTCAGGCTCGCGCTCGTAGCCGCTGGCGGCGTGCTCGACGTCAATCACCGAGGGCAAATCCTCGAACCGCGAGCGGGCGGCCGTGACCACGCGGGCCCGCGAGGCGTTGATGCGCACCTGAATGGCCGGCTTGTCGGGCTTGCGCGGGTTCACGACCAGGCGGTAGTCCACCAGCCCATCGGCAAACTTGGTGTACGCGCCATTCACCCGCACAAACTCGCGGTAGTAGCTCTGAAGGAGCACCGGGCTCAGCAGGCGGGCGTGCGTGGTGCGCAGCGCTTGCTTGAGCAGGGTTTGCGGCGTGTAGCCCACCACGGCTACCCCCTGCAACTGCACGGCTTGCGGCTTAAGCAGCAGTGTGCTAGGCCCTACCCCCGCGCGCAGCACCACGCGGCTAGGCGCATACCCCACGCAACTCAGCACGACGCTATCGGCGGCGTGGGCGGGTGGCACCACCAGCTGAAACCGGCCCTCCGCATTCGACACGGTGCCGATGGCCGAATGCAGCACGCTAACGGCCGCGAATGGCACCGGCCGCTGGGTAGCGGCATCCAAAATGAGTCCTTCAAACTTTACGCCGCCCGTTTGGGCCCAGCCCAGCGAGGCTGCCAGCAGCCAACTCCCTATCAAGCATAGTGCTTTCATACCTTTCCATCAAGCGGCCGAGCGAAGCGCTAAGCGCCGTAAGAATACAACCCGCACCGGCCCCCGCCAAACCCGCGCCGGCAATTGTGGTTATACCAGCGCTACCCCTCTTCTAAGCACGTACCACCCAACTCTTTCCCCCTCTTGCCATGCCCGGTTTTTTCACCAATAAAGGCTTCCAGCCCAAGCGTAGCAGCGGCCACAAGCTGCCCCCCGGCCAGTACGAAACCACCGATTTTCCGGTGCTTACGGCGGGCCCTACCCCCCGCATCGCGCTCACGCAGTGGGCATTTGAACTGACGGGGCTGGTCGAAAAACCGATGAAGTGGAGCTGGCAGGAGTTTAACAGCTTGCCGCAGCAAGACTTCAACCCCGATATTCACTGCGTCACGAAGTGGTCGAAATTCGACACCCATTGGCGCGGCGTCAGCATCGACACGCTGCTCGAGCACGTGCAGCTCAAGCCCGAGGCTAAGTTTGTGATGGCCACCAGCTACGGCGGCTACACTACCAACCTGCCGCTGGCCGATTTGGTGGGGGGTAAGGCCTTTATCGGCCACACGTTTGAGGGCCAGCCGCTGGCGCCCGAGCACGGCGGCCCGGCCCGGCTGGTGGTGCCGCACCTCTACTTCTGGAAAAGCGCCAAGTGGGTGCAAAGCCTGCGCTTTATGAGCGAAGACGAGGCGGGTTTTTGGGAGCGCGCCGGCTACAGCATGTACGGCGACCCGTGGAAGGAACAGCGCTACGAAACCGACGACGAGGACCTGGCTGCTAGCGCCAACATTCGCCTATGAGCCGGCTTGCCTGGCAATTGGGCGTCGTAAAAGCCATTCGGCCCGAAACGCCAACCGTCAAAACCTTCGTGCTTACCCTGCCCAACTGGACGCCCCACCTGGCGGGCCAGCACTACGACCTGCGCCTCACCGCCGAGGGTGGCTACCAGGCCGAGCGCAGCTACTCCATCGCGTCGCCGCCCGAGCAAACCGGCGAAATCGAGCTCACCGTGGAGCAGATTGCCGACGGCGAGGTATCGGGCTATCTATTTGAGGGCGTGGGGGTAGGCGACCAGCTGGAACTGCGCGGGCCCATTGGCGGCTACTTTGTGTGGCGCGGGGCGCCGGCTGCGCCGCCGCTCTTGCTGGTGGGCGGCGGCTCGGGCGTGGTGCCGCTGATGGCCATGCTGCGCCACCGGCAGCGGGCGGGCTTGCACCTGCCTACCGTGCTGCTGTTTAGCGTGCGCACGCCGGAGGAGGTTATTTATCAAGCTGAGCTGGAAGCGATGGCGCAGGCTGACCCATCTTTCACGCTGCTGCTGACCTACACCCGCCAGGCCCCGGCCGCCTGGGCCGGCTACC
The DNA here is from genome assembly GCF_009755225.1 of Hymenobacter ginkgonis. Lineage (GTDB taxonomy): Bacteria > Bacteroidota > Bacteroidia > Cytophagales > Hymenobacteraceae > Hymenobacter > Hymenobacter ginkgonis. The sequence goes on along the minus strand of NZ_WQKZ01000001.1, from coordinate 361,596 downwards.
ACCGCCGCATCGACGCACCGATGCTGGCCGAGGTGCTGTCCCGCTTGCCCGCCGCGCCCGACTGTTTCGTATGTGGCCCAACTGGCCTAGTCGAGGCAGTAGCCAATGGTTTGCTCGGCGCTGGCCTACCCCCCGAAACCATTCGCACCGAACGCTTTGGCCCCACCGGCGGGTAACGGGTTTCTTGCTGTATATAGCCCCATGAATTTTCGCGTTCTCTTTTTATTACAAAGCTCGGCCCTGACCATTCTGGAAATTCAGCGGCTCGACCTGCCCGCCACCGCCCCCAAAGGCGAGCTGTACCGCTGGCTGCGCTACGAGGCTACAAACGAAACACTTACTGCGCTCGATTTTGTGCATATGCACTCAGCTCCGCCGCAGGAGGAGCGGCAGTTCCGGCAGGGCACGCTGGCCTTTTCGGCTGAGACAGGCACATTCCAGCCCGCCGAAGACCCAGCCGCAGTTTACACGCTGACCCTTACCCCCTCGCTGGAGCTGCCGCCTTCGCTGGCCGCGCAGGTAGCAAAGTTTCTGGCGGCCTAGTATGGGGGGCGGGCAACCAGGCGGGCAGCCCGCTACCCATCTAGCTGCACAGCGTCTGCGCTACTAGCCAGCTTACCTATCTTGGGGCGTTAACTCCTTAGCCCCCTGCCCAATGGCCAAGCCCGCTACTTCTCCTGGCCTCAAGCAGGCGCTTTCGCCGCTGCACCTGTGGGCCATTGCGGTGGGGCTGGTTATTTCGGGCGAGTATTTTGGTTGGAATTACGGCTGGGCAGCGGCCGGGCCGGTAGGGTTTCTGGTGGCTACGCTGGTAGTGACGGTGCTCTACGTGACGTTCATTTTCAGCTTCACCGAGCTTACCACGGCTATTCCGCAGGCGGGGGGGCCGTTTGCGTATTCGCTACGGGCGCTAGGGCCGGTGGGGGGGCTGGTGGCCGGCTACGCCACGTTGGTCGAGTTTCTGTTTGCGCCGCCGGCCATTGCGTTTGCGCTAGGCAGCTACGGGCATTTCTTGTGGCCAGCGGTGCCAGTGCTGCCCACGGCGCTGGGCTGCTACGTGGTTTTTACGTTCATCAACCTATTGGGCATTAAGGAGTCAGCCACTTTTTCCTTGGTGGTAACGCTGCTGGCCGTGGCCGAACTACTACTATTTATGGGCTTGCTGGCACCGCATTTTGAGGTGGCCAAATTTCTGGCCCACCCGGTGCCGGTGCGCGCTGCGGGCGTGCTGGCGGCGCTGCCGTTCGCCATCTGGTTTTACCTGGCTATTGAGGGGGTAGCGATGGTGGCCGAGGAGGTCGAAAACCCGCGCCGCACCATTCCGCGGGGCTACGGCTACGGCCTGCTTACGCTGGTGCTGCTGGCGCTGGGCGTGATGGTGCTCACGGGGGGCGCCACCGACTGGCGCCGCCTCAGCCACCTCGACTACCCCCTGCCCGAGGCCTTGAGCCTGGTGCTGGGCCAGCATAGCCCCTGGACCAAGTTTTTTGCCAGCATTGGCTTGTTTGGGCTTGTGGCGTCGTTTCACGGCACCATCATTGGCTACTCGCGGCAGATTTTTGCGCTGGCCCGGGGTGGCTTTCTGCCCGGTTTTCTGGCCCGGCTCAACGGCCGCCAAACGCCGCACTGGGCGCTGGTGGCGGGCGGTGCGGTGGGCTGCCTGGCGCTGTGCACCGGCACTACCGACCAGGTCATTATTCTGTCGGTGCTGGGGGCGGTGGTGATGTACCTCATGAGCCTGCTCAGCCTGTTTGTACTGCGCCGCCGCGAGCCCGAGCTGGTGCGGCCGTTTGCGGTGCCGGGCTATCCTTACGTGCCGCTGGTGGCGCTGGGGCTGGCACTGGTGTGCCTGGGCACGATAGTTTATTACAACCTGGGGCTGAGTATTGTCTTCTTCGCAGGTTTGCTGGGGCTACTGGTTTTATATACGCTACTCAAGCCTAAAGCTCCGACCCAAGGCCAGGCAGCTTAGCAGGTTGCGAAGAAACAAAAAAGAGGGTTCGCCAGTGGCGAACCCTCTTTTTTGTTTCTTCGCAACCTGCTTGCCCTTACTTTACCACTAGCCGCTGGCTAAGGGTGCCGCAGCGGAGCAGATAGAAGCCAAGAGGCAGGTCGGCCAGCGACAGCGTGGTTTCGCCACCATCGGGCGCAATAGCCTGCGTATGCACCATGCGGCCCGTGGCATCAAATACCTGCAAGGGCGCCGCGTCGGCTGTGCCAACCAACCGCACGAATACAGTTTCGCGCGCCGGGTTGGGGTAAGCAAGCAGCTGAGCTGCTACGACTGTATTCACCAGCGACACAGTCCGCACAGGTGAGTAGGTAGTGGCGCCATTCAGGTCGGTCTGGCGCAGGCGGTAGTAAAGCTGCGTGGCCTTAGCCGGCAGGCTGGCATCCAGGAACGAGTAGGTGTGCAGGGTGTTGCTGCTGCCCGCACCACTCACCTGGCCAACCGCTACAAAGGTTTGCCCAGCCACGCTACGCTCCACGGTGAAGCCCGCATTGTTGAGCTCCGAAGCCGTGTGCCAGTTCAGGCGCACTGCTTGCGGCCCTTCGGGCTGCGCCGTGAATAAGCTCAGGCTAACGGGTAGCGGGTTGCCGGGCAAAGCTGCGCCAAATACCGTCGTCTGCGCCGGGCCTTTGTAGTTCTCGGCGTTGCTGATGAAGGTACCATCGCCGATGTTGGTGCTGTTATAATCGAATACGTAGGCGTAGTAGGTCACATTAGGGTTGAGGCCTGTTATGGTGGCGGTAGGCGCGCCACCCGAAAAGACCACGTAGTACGTATTGCCGTTGCTATCCTGCAAGGTGCTTTGCCCCGCGCCCTGAAACGCGCCGTTGCTGGCATTATAGTCCGTGCCATCTTTGGGCAGCACATCCGGAATAGTTAGGCTGGGGCTGGTACTAATCAGCACGATGTGAAATTCGCCGTAGCCCGTTAGCAGCGGGTCGGGGTTGAAGGCGATAGCTGCTGAGGCCGCCCCTACCGTGCGCGAGGCCGAGAAGGGCGTGTCGCGGGTGGGCTCTACATCAATGGCCGTGCCCTGCAGCTTGTTGGCCGCCGGGTTGGAAGAGGTATTTACTACGGGCGACAGCGTGTTGGCCGGCGCGGCCGTCACGTCGGGCGTCAGGTATTGCAACACGGCCTGGGCCGCACCCACGCGGTTGGGCGCGTAGATGACGTAGATATCTTGGTCGATGATATTAGTCGTTGGGTCCGGCGTAAGCTGAATGTAGTTAGTCGTCGAGTTGGTGGGGTCGGTATACGTAACGCCATCCAGCGATATGCGGAACTGCGCGTAGCCATCCGGGTTGCCCAGCGCCCCCGTCGATTCGCCCGAGACGGAAATGCGGGCCGGGTTGCGCACCAGCTCGGCGTGCAGGCGAATGAGTTGGGGAGCCGTGCGCACGTTGGTGCCAATCACAAGCGGCCCTTCGGGGGTGTAAATCGTGCGCGATTCGATGGTACCGATGCTGTTCGCCCGCACAATAGAAGCGCTCGGAGTAGCCGGCGAGCTGTCGAAGCGGACGCCCGTGCCGCTTTCCGTGCCCGCCACTGCCGGCACGTAGCGAATGTACACCACCTGGTTGTTGATGGTACCATCAGCCGCCGGCGTGATGGTCAGCGAGTTGGCTGTAACAGTGCCCGCCGTGCCGCTGCCCTGCCCCGAGAAGGTGGCATCCAGCGACACCTGAAAATTGGCGGGGGCTCGCACTACTACCCCATTCACTAGGAAGCTCCCACTCACTATCACCGTTTGGCTGGCCGAAGCCTTCTCCGGCACCGTGCTAAAGGGTTGCAAGGGATTCCCGCTCGGCGTACTCACCGTGAAAGTTGATGACGTATTGGCGCCCGAAAACGGATTGTTGGCCGTTACGCTCACTACATTGGTGGGCGCTCCTACCGCCGAGCCGCTCGTGGCCATGATGGAGCCCGTAAAGTTGCTCTGGCCCGCAATAGGCCCCACAATGCGCACCTCAATGGTGGTGGCAGGCACCTGCCCATTCACAGGCGCAAGGGTGAGGGTAGGGCTGAATAAGCTGCCCACCACGGCCGGATTGCGTACCTGAATAGCTCCCGACGTGGTAGTACCCGTGAGGGCAGCCGTGAGGGTAAGAGCTGTAGTACCGAGGTTATTGCCCCCTACCACAAAAGTTTTTACCTGGCCCGAGCCACTGCCCGAAATCTGCCCAAACGCCAAGTTGGCGGGGTCCACAAATACGTAGGGGCCGGCGGGCGCCGTGCCGCTTACCGCCACCGCCGTGGAACCGGCCTGGCCCGGCGTCGAGAGGGCAATAGTGCTTGCGTAGTCGCCCGTGCCCGCCGGATAAGTACTGGAAGGTACCGGCGCAAATCGCACGTCGATGGTAGTGGCGCTGAGCGTGCCTGAGGTCGGCGTCAGCACGAGGCTGCCCGCTACAAAAGCGTTGGTGCCCACCCGCAGCTCGAAGCCATCGGGCGCCGTCACGGTGGCGTTGCCAATTAAATCAGCGCCACTCAGCCGGAAAGACTGCTGGGCCGAAGCTCGGTTAACGGGTATTTTGCCAAAGTCCTGCAGGGGCAGCGTGTTGCCGGGCGCGGCTTCCACCATAAGCGTCTGAGCTTGAACCGCTGCCGGCAGCAGTAGGCTAAGCCATAGCATGAGCAGGCTGGTACATTGCCCGAGTGCAACGCCCGTTTTAAGGTAAGTGTTTTTCATAAAATAATAGGAGTGAAAGAATAAGCATCGCTTCGCCAGGTAAAGTTAGCGGGCCATCAACATTTTTTGTGATTTATTAATGAACATAGCCGCAAATAAGGTTTAACAAGTTATTTAATTGTATTTTTTATATAAATTTTAAAAAATAATTTAGGTTTCTACCTATGGTAATTTTGCTTACTAGTAGCCCATGTGCCAATTTACTAGGCCCACCTGTGGCTAGCTTAGTGGCGGCAGCCTAAAGCAGTTTCGGAGGCTGTGTATAGCATAGGCAAGTAGCGCCTACTTTCAGCCTGCGAGTACCAGGCGTGCTAACCAACGGCCTAAGCATCTGCGCTACGGCCCCGTGACTCCGGAACCGTGCTAGCCTACCCCCCACGCCGACCCTTGGCTACTATGCGGCGGCTGGCACCTACCTTAAGCTATCGATTCAACACCTTGCCCCGCCTCCAGCGGCTAGCCCTACCCCCATGCCTTACCGCCACGTCATTCGCCAACGAGCCTACGTGTTCGAGGACCTGAAAACGCTGCTGGCGCGGGCCTCGCCCCTACGCTCGGGCGACGTGCTGGCCGGCGTGGCCGCGGCTACTTACGAGGAGCGCGTGGCCGCCCAGCTGGCGCTGGCCGACGTGCCGCTGCGCAACTTCTTGCGCGAGGCGCTAGTGCCCTACGAACAAGACGAGGTGACGCGCCTAATTCTGGACACGCACGACGCGGCGGCGTTTGCCAGCATCGGCCATTTCACGGTGGGGCAGCTGCGCGATTGGCTGGTTTCGGACGCGGCCGACGGGCCGACGCTGCACGCGCTGGCGCCCGGCCTCACGCCCGAAATGGTGGCCGCCGTGAGCAAGCTCCTGCGCAACCAAGAGCTGATTGCGGTGGCGCGGCGCTGCGAAATCATCACGCGCTTTCGCAATACCCTCGGGCTGCGCGGGCACCTTGCTACCCGTCTCCAACCCAACCACCCCACCGACGACCTGCGTGGCATTGCGGCCAGCCTCGTCGATGGCCTGCTTTATGGCAGCGGCGATGCGGTTATCGGCATCAACCCGGCCACGGATAACCCGCAGGCCGTCAGCCAACTGCTGCACATGCTCGATGCCGTGCGCGAGCAATACGCCATCCCTACGCAATCGTGCGTGCTGTGCCACGTCACAACCACGCTGCAACTCATTGCGCAGCAAGCGCCCGTTGATTTAACGTTTCAGTCCATCGGCGGCACCGAAGCTACCAACACCAGTTTTGGCATCAGCCTCAGCTTGTTGCAGGAAGCTTGGGAAGCCACGCTGGCGCTAAACCGCGGCACGCTGGGCGACAACGTGATGTACTTCGAAACCGGCCAGGGCAGCGCCCTCTCGGCCAATGCCCACCACGGCCTCGACCAGCAAACCTGCGAGGCGCGCGCCTACGCCGTGGCCCGGCGCTTCCGGCCGCTGCTGGTCAATTCGGTGGTTGGTTTTATTGGGCCCGAGTACCTGTACGACGGCAAGCAAATCATTCGGGCGGCGCTCGAAGACCACTTTTGCGGCAAGCTGCTGGGCTTGCCCATGGGCATGGACGTATGCTACACCAACCACGCCGAGGCCGACCAAGACGACATGGATACCCTGCTGACGCTGCTTGGCGTAGCGGGCTGCACTTACATTATGGGCGTGCCCGGCGCCGACGACATCATGCTTGGCTACCAGTCTACTTCCTTCCACGATGCGCTGTACCTGCGCCGCGTGTTGGGCCTGCGCACCGCCCCCGAGTTTGAGGCCTGGCTAAACCAACAGGGTATTTTCGACGGCCAGGGGCACTTGCTGCCCGCCTCCGCTACGCTGCAACTGCTCGAAAAGCTGCCGCCAGCCTTGCACTAAACGCCCTTTTTGCGTGCCCGCTCATGCCCGACCTTCCTGCTCAGCCCAGCCCTACCCCCACCCCGGCGCCCGACCCCTGGGCCGGGCTGCAAGCCTTCACGGCGGCGCGCATTGCGCTAGGCCGCAGCGGCACCAGCGTGCCGCTGGGCGCGGCGCTGGCTTTCAAGTTGGCGCACGCGCACGCCCGCGACGCCGTATATTCGCAACTGAATACCAGCGAGTTGCTAGCTACCATACCCTCCTTGCAGCTGCCCACCCTGCAAGTGCGCAGCCGGGCCCAAAACCGCCAGGAGTACTTGCAGCGCCCCGATTGGGGCCGGCAACTAAGCGAGGAATCCAGGGCGCAGCTGCGCGAGCAAGCCAGGGGCAGCTGCGACGTGGCCATCATCCTGGCCGATGGCTTATCGGCCACGGCCATTAACGACCACGCCGGGCCGCTGCTGGGCCTGCTGGTGCCGCTGCTGCGGCAGGCGGGCTTTCAGCTGGGGCCCATCATGCTGGCCGAGCAGGCCCGCGTGGCCATTGGCGACGAAATTGGCCAGCTGCTGGGCGCGCGGCTCACGCTGGTACTGATTGGCGAGCGGCCGGGGCTTAGCGCGCCGCACAGCTTGGGCGCGTATTTCACCTACGGACCGCGGCCGGGCCTCACCGACGAGGCGCGCAACTGCGTGTCCAACATCCGGCCCGAGGGCCTACCCTACCCCGCGGCGGCGACCAAGCTTTTTTACTTGGTGCAGGAGGCGCTGCGGCGGCAGCTATCGGGGGTAGGGCTGAAGGACCAATCCGATTTATTAGCTGCATAGCCGCGCATTTTGCGCAGCGCAAGTCAAAAATTTGCGATTTTTTTGAATAAAGTTTTTCTTTGCATAATTCAATTACCGCGTTCCAGCTACCTGTCCTGGCTCAAATTGGCCTGAATTATGCTTAGCTCGGTGTAATAGCGCCCCAGGAGCACCAGAAGCAGTTTATATCCGTTTTTACATACTAGTAGAGCCGCCAAATTTCCGCACTACCAGCTCGCTTGAGCGCTTATTTCTGCCGCCCAGCTTACGCAAGGAATTACATTTTCTCTGCATTATTTATTTCGAAGTAGTACCTTCATATTGTCAAAAAGCGGCCTTCTGCCAAGGCGGCTTTTTTTATTCCTTTTGTTCTTCTCTCTCGTGTCCTTCGAACTAGAATTAGCGGCTGCTTCAGCCGCTCCTGCTGGCTACTCGCCGGCCATCGCCCCCCATCCCACCCAAACTTCCTACGACCACGTGGTGCTTCCGGGCGATTTTCCCGACCCCACCATCATGAAAGTAGGTGACACTTACTGGGCCAGCGCCACCACCGCCGAGTGGGGCGCCGTGTACCCCATTTTTTCCTCTAAAAACCTGCTGGACTGGGAGCTGGTGAGCCATGTATTCCCGGACAAGCACCCTGCCTGGGCCAGCTCCAACTTCTGGGCGCCCGAGTTTTACCAAGAAAACGGCCGCTTCTACGTGTACTACACGGCCCGCAAAAAAGGCGGCATGCTGTGCGTGGCCGTGGCCAGCGCCGACCACCCCGCCGGCCCCTACCACGACCACGGCCCGCTAGTAGGCCAGGAGGCCGGTTCTATCGACGGCTTCGCGATGCCCGACGAGCACGGCGACCTCTACCTCATTTGGAAGGAAGACGGCAACTCCTGCCACCAGGATACGCCCATCTGGGCGCAGCGCCTCAACGACGAGCGAACCGCCCTCGTTGGCGAAGCTACCGAGCTGTTTGGCAACGATGTACGCTGGGAAGGCCCCTTGGTAGAAGGCTCGGCCCTGGTGCGGCACAACGACTGGTTCTACATGTTTTATGCTGGCAACAGCTGCTGCGGCAAGGGCTGCAACTACGCCACCGGAGTAGCCCGCTCGCGCGCTTTGCTGGGCCCCTGGGAGAAGTACGAGCAGAACCCCATCCTCATCGGCAATGATACCTGGAAGTGCCCTGGCCACGGCACCGTGACGGAGCTAGACGGCCGCTGGTTCTTGCTGCACCACGCCTATTTCGCACAAAGCCACGAGTTTGTGGGCCGCCAGGGGTTGCTCAGCGAGTTTACCTGGAACGCCCAAGAATGGCCCGAGTTTGTAAACCGCAGCCCCCAGGCCGCGCCCCTCACCGACCTAGCCCGCCTGCACATTGCCGAAGAGTTTGAAGGCAACGAGCTGGGCCCAGCCTGGCAGTGGCCCCTTGGCCAGCAGCCCACCAGCCGCGTGCACGAGGGCCAGTTGCACCTAACTGCCAAGCCCAGCCGCCTGGGCGCGCTAGTGGCCCGGCGCACCCATGTAGCTACCTACAAAGCGGCTACTACGCTGGACTTTGCCGCCCTACCCGCCGATACTTTTGCTGGTCTGGCCGCGGTGGGCGACCCCTACAATGCCCTGGCCCTGATGGCTGGCAACGGCCAACTGCAAATCTGGCACGTTAAGAGTGGCAAGCAGCAGTGCCTCCAGCACGTATTTATCGAGCCCTGCGCTACCCTCACGCTGCGCCTTGAGGTGTGGGGCGGCCAGCGCTACCGCTTCGCCTACAGCACCGACGGCGCCACCTGGCAGCCGCTACCCACCGAGAGCTTCACCCTCAACGGCACCTACCTACCCCCCTGGGACCAGGGCGTGCGCGTGGCCCTCGTAGCCCAGGGCGCCGAGGACACTACGGCTGTTTTCAACAACTTTATTATCCGCAACCAACGATAAGTCCAGCCTTTCTATAGTTAGCCAAACCAGCCAGGTTGCCTTCGCGGTGGCCTGGCTGGTTTGCGTTTGGGCGGTGCGGGTGGGTTGCTACGATGGGGCTGCCTGCTTCTGGCTTGCGCTACCCAACCTGCACCACCAACTGCGAGGTTTAGCCGGGGCAGGCGGGGCCCTACCCCCTGGTTTTCAGCGGGCGAGTTTCGGTTGTTGGCAGAGCTTGCACGTACAATGGACCGGGCGCCTTTTCCATTTTTTTACCTGCCGATGTCAACCTTCACCGTCGAACGACTTTCTTTTCAGCATTTAGCCGAGCTACCTACGGCTTGGCAAAATACTGACTACCAAGCCTTACTAGCCAAGCTGGATTATGAAAACCCCAGCGAAGTGCCCCCGGCCGAGCTAAAAGAGATGTGCCAGCTAGCCCTCACCGACTTGGAGCCGGCCGAGGCCGCGCAACTCGTGCTTGGCTACCTCTTTGCCGATGAGCTGAAGGAGGGCCAAATTGCCCAGCTGGCCCACCAGATGGAAACCGAAAAACTGTGGGAGGAAAACCCGCGCCTAGAGCTGCACGAGGGCTTTTACAACGCTACGCAGCTGCTCTATGATGCCTACAACGGCAAGTTTCCGCACCCGCAGGCCGTCGAGTTTGCGGTAAAAATAACCGCCGCCGATGCGGCCGACCTAACTGTGTTTCAGCCCGAGCCGGCACCTGCGCTGCTGCGCTTGCTGGCCGCTGGCCTCACCGACCACGCGCTGCTCAACCGCTTGTTTGGCGAGCAGCTGGCGGGCACTGCCTTTGCCGAAGCACCTCATATCCTCTGGCACCTTACGCCCAGCGACCAAACCGCTACCAGCCTCACGTTTACCGTCATCAGCTCGGCGTATTGGCTCGAAGAGTTTAAGTATGCCGACACGTATGAGGCGGCTACGCACGCCGACGCGGCCCCGGCAGCCGAGTAAGGGGTAGGGCCCCCGGTGCCGCCCCGCGCAGTTCCTATACTGGCAGTTGTATCTTTAAGGCCTACCCCTATTTAACTACTAACCAAGAAGCCCCGGCTGCTGCAGCTGAGGCTTTTTTTGGGAATTTTAGTATGACTCAAGAGCAGCTTGCCCGCCAAATGCACAGCGTAGTGTACGCCCAACGCAAATTATCTTACTTAAAGGAAAAACTAGAAGAGCTGCTGGCGCAAGACCCCCTCATGCTGGCCGCCGACCAGCGCACGCTTTCGGCCGCCAACGTGGAAACCGCTGCCCTGCACGAAGACCGCATCAACGAAGCCAAGGACGAGATTGAGCAGGAGGAATCTTCCATGCAACGCCTCACAAACGAGTTATTGGCCAAGCTGCCGGAGATTATCAAAAAGCTTATTCGCGAGGGCATGCCGCTGGTGGCCCAGTGGCAAATGGACGGCATCGAGTCGCTGGCGCTGGTGCATGAGGGCGACCTGTTTCGCATCATTCCCGACAACAAAGTGGTGTAAAGGCCGGCGCCCTACCCCCTGCTTTCACGCGCAGGCTCAGGGCTTGCTGTGCAACTGAAAGGCACGCGAAATATTGAAGCCGAAGAAAATATCGCCCTTGAAAAAATTGCCCGTAGTTTGGGGGATAAAGAATTTCTCAATCATGCCCTGGGCGTTGGTAAAGTGCAGCTGAAACACGTGGCCGCCGGTTTCAATGTCGAAGCCGACGGCCAGGGCGTTGCGGAAGTCGTCGGCGGTGGCGCCGGGCAGCAAATAGTAGTATTCGCCGGTGAGGGCCAGGCGCTTCGTGAGCTTTTGGCGCACGGCGCCGCCAAGGGCGTACACGTTGTTTTGGTCGCGGCTCAGGTCTACGTAGTTGCGGTGCAGCAGCGTGGGCATAAGCTGCACCGATAGGCTGGGGCTGATTTTGCGGGCCAGCAACGCCTGGTAGGTGTAGGTGAAGCGCGAGGTGGTGGAGCGCTCGGGCGGGGCCACAAACTTGAGGGAAGATAGAGCCGATGTTGCCAGCAGCGTTACCGAAATGGGCAGGGCCCCTACCCCCGTACTTTGGCGCAACAGCTTGTATTTCAAGAAACCGTCGAACGTTTTTTCGAGCGAGCTGCGCCCCACCCCCACCGCCAGGCGGTCGGTGAGGCCGTACTCCAGCCCGAGGCGAATGGTGGCTTGGTCGAGGCCAAAAAACTCGTAGGCGCCGCTGTTAAGTGTGCCAAAGCGGTGCGAAATCAGGAACACGAGGCTGCCCGCGCCTGGCGTTTCGATGGAGTGGCCATTGATGACGCGCGTGCCTTTGAAGGTGGCCTCCACGTACTCGCGGCGCAGGCTGTCGGTGGCCAGGTGGTTGAGCTGCTGGAGCAGGTCTTGGGCGCAGGCCGGGGCGGCGCTCAGCACGGCCAGGGCCAGCCCGGCGGCCAGCCGCCCGGGCGTAAAGTTTGAAGCCATACTATTAGTTATTAAGGAATTGGTTCGCAAGCCAGCGCCACTGTTACGTCCACCGTTTTGGCCACGTGGCTACGCACCAGGGCCGGTATCTCGATGTTGTAATCGGCCGAGGCGACGGCAAATTTTGAATTGACCAGCAGGCGATTACCCTGCTTTTCGAGCGTGCCCGGCACCCGCACATGCCTCGTGACGCCGTGGATGGTGAGGTCGCCCTCAACCTGCACCTGCCGGGGGCCGCTGCTCACCAGCTGCACGCTTTCAAACCCCACCAAATGGCCCGTAAACGTGGCCTTGGGGTACTTCTCCGACTCCACGTAGTTTTCGTTGAAGTGCACCTGCATCAGCGACTTAGGAAACTTGAACTCCTTCATCGGCACTGTAAAAGCTACTTGGCCCGACTGCACATCCACGGCCGCACCTACCTGCTGGTTGCGGGCCTCAATGTCTTCGAAGGGGGTAGCCGAAAAGAAGCTGATAGTGCCGGTGCGCGTGAAGTACTTGGTTTGGCCCAGGGCCGGGCCCACCGCCAGCCAGCTCAGCAGCCCGGCGAGAATTATAATGCGGTTCATACTTGATTGCTAAGGTGATACGGTTAGTTATTAGGTGCGCCGGCGGCAACCCACTGGCGCAAGTGGCCGATATCGCAGTCCGACAGCTTGGCGCCGCCCTGGGGCATGGCCGGGAAGCCGGGGTCGTGGTTGACGGTGCCAAGCAGGCTGCCGTTGGTGGCCACAGCTTTCACCTGGGCGTAAAGGCTCAGGTTCAGGCCGCTAGCGAGCTGGGTGCTGTTGTGGCACCGGGTGCACTGCTGCTGCAGCAGGGGCGCCACCGTGAGGGCGTAGGTGACGGGGCCAGGGTCGCAGCTGGGGGCCGGCAGCGGGCTGGCCGCGTACAGGTCCTCGCCGTTTTGCGAAGCGCAGGCCCCAAGCAAGCAGGCCGCGCTTGCCACTAGCAAGTATTTGATTAGCATAAGTTTATCGACAAAAACGTGGGGAAACAGCGGTGGTGGCCGGTGTAGGTGCACCGGCCACCAGCTGGCTTAAGGGGTAGCCACCGACCATATGTTGCCGATGCCATCGCCCTCTACCACGTTGCGCGTGGCGTTGTCGGGCGTGTAGTAGTACAGGGGTAGGCCCTTGTAAGTGGCCTGCGGCCGGGTGGTACCGTTGGCGCCGTCGGAGCGGGTAATGGTGCTAAAGTCGCTGGCTTTCAGCGCCGAAGGCAGGTTAGTAATAGCATCGGCATACACGGGCCAAGTGGCAATGCAGCCGCCCGTGCAGTTGGTAGACTGGGTGGCGGGGCTGGTCTTGTCTTTGCCGAAGGTGTAGAGTGTGCGGCCCTGATTGTCAATGAGAAAGCTTTTGGAGCTGGTGACGTTGGTAGTCTTGTTGGTGACGTTGGTGAAGGCCAGCAGCAGCGAATAGTCGGGGCGCATCGTGAACCATACGTTGCCGACTTTGTCGCCGGTTACCTGGCCGGGTTTTTCGCGCACAAACTGGCCGCTGGCGTCGGCCGGGGCGTAGTAGTACATGGGCCAGCCTTTGTAGGTGGTTTGCGGCTGCCCCCCACTGGTGGTGATGGTGGCAAAGTCGCTGGCTTTCAGGCCATCGCCCACTATTAGGTTGGGCTCGTAGTAGATGGGCCACACGCTAGCACAGCCGCCGGTGCAGTTGTTGGTGCCCGACAGGTCGCGGCTGAAATAGTACACCGTGTTGCCGGCCGCGTCCACCAAGTGGGGGCCTACTACGGCATCAGACGCGAGCTGAATGGTGGGCGTCGGCGTGGGCGGCGTGTCGTCCGATTTGTGGCAGCTGCCCAGGCCCAGGGCCACGCTGGCCAGCAGGGCAGCGCACCAGGCTACGAGGCGGGTGGGCCGGGCATAGGAGGATTGTCCAAGCATGATGATGATTGGTAAAGAGTTGACAATAAGAAAAATGGAGGCGAGCTAGCGGGCTACGAGCCAGCACCTGCCGGGCCCAGCAGAAATGCAGCCCCTACCCAGGCCAGCCGGCCGGAGGGAGGGCCCCGCCGCGAACGGAGCCCAGAAAAAGCAAGAGAAAAGCCGAGAGAAAACGGGTGCCCACCCGGCACCCAGGCGGCAGCGCGCCGGCTACCGAAACAAGCTGTACTTCAGGGAAAAGGAGAGGCCCGCGCTGCTCAGCCGAACCTGCCCGGCCCCTACCCCACCCAGCGGCACCTGCCAAAACGGCTCGGCTTGCAGCGCCCAGCGGGCCCCCAGCGGCCGCTCGATGCCCGCCGAAAAGCTGAGCACACTCAGAAAACTATTGGACCCCTTGACAACGTGCGCCTCCTTGGTGAACGTTTGGCCGTTCATCATCCAGTCGTAGCTGTAGCGCTCGTCGCGCATCAGCAGCGAGGTGGCTCCGAGGCTGGCAAACACCGTGTAGCTGTGCCGGCGCAGCACATCAACCCGTAAATCGAGGGGAATTTCGGTGATGCGGCAATTGGCATCTACTTGGTAATCAGCGGCAAACCACTGCCACGACGCCGGCGCCTGGTAGTCGGAGCTGGCAGCACTGTAGCGCTTCTGGCTGCTGATTAGGCCCGTGCGCACCCGCAGCCGGGGCGTAAGCCGGTACTCCACAGTCAGGCCAAAGTCGCCGCCCAGCCGGGCGGTTTGGGCCGTGCGCACCGCGCTCACGGAAGGCGCGCCCACTACCCCCACTAGGAGCCGGTAGGCCATTGGCGCCAGCGGGCGCTGCTCGGGGTGAGCCGAGTCGGCGGCGGGGCGGGCCAGGTGCGCCAGGGTATCGGGCAGGGGCACCAGGGCCATAGCCAGCAGGCGCCGGACAGCCAATTGCGCCACCGAATCGGGTTGAGCGGCCGCCGCGGATGTTACCGGCTGCTCTAGTTCGGTTTTCGGCGGGTTTACTTCTGCGTAGTCAGCGGTTATTTCTGCTGCTGCGGTATGCGTGCCCGCTGCTGGCAGCGCAGCAAAAGCACCTGTTGCGCTGTCTCTTGCTTTCAACAGAACATGACGAGGCTGGGAGCCGATTGCATAGGTACGATTGGCTAGCAATTTCTTATTCCTCTTATCCAGCAACGACTGCTGCGAATTTATTACCCCCGCCAAAGCCAGCGGAACGTGGCCAAGAGCGGCGCGAGGCGCAGGCGCACTGCTAGCCGCAGTGGCCGCCTGTGGCACTGCTGTAGCTGCTGGTACTGAGCCCACTACACGCCGGTTACTTGCCTCGGCCGCGTGAAGGAGGATAGGGCGATGCGCAGCCCACGTAGTACCGGCCAAGGCAGCTTGGCCCGCTGGCGCGGTCTGCTGCGCGTGGCCAGCCAGAGCGGGGCGCCCGGCCGAGCGCTCGGGCAGCGCCCGGTGGCTGGCGGTAGTTGCCAAAGGCGCGAGGCGGTAGCCCTGCCAGAGCAGCAGCAGCACCGCAACGGCCTCGATGGCCAGCCCGCGCACCACCTTGCGGCGCAGCTGCTGGGTAGTGGTGGCAGCATCTAGCTTCGCCGCCATGCGGTCCCAATCCGCAGGCGGGACGGGCCCGGTCGGATAGGATTCCGCCCCGCGCCGAAACAACGAGTCTAGCTCCTCATCTGACATAGTGGGCGTAGGCATGGTGGTGGTTGCGTTTAAGAATATTTTTGAGAGTAGCCCTGGCCTTGAATAAGTTGGACTTGGAAGTACCTACCGAAATGTGCAGCTGGTCCGCGATTTCTTCGTGCGAGTAGCCGTCAATGACATGGAGGTTAAACACGGCCCGGCTGGCCGGTGGCAGCTCGCTAATGAGCCGCAGCAGTTCATCAAACGAGAGCGTATCGAGCGGGGTGTGCCCGTCGGCGGCGTGGGTCGGCTCTACTTCGTCGAGGCTGGCATGGAAGGCATGGCGGTGAGTAGCCCGAAACTGGTCGATGGCGCTGCGCACCATGATGCGGTGCAGCCAGCCGCGCAGCGAGCCGGCCAGGTCGGGGTAGCGGGTAGTATCGAAGCGAGGCAATTCTTGAAAGACTTTCAGAAAGCCATCGTTCACGGCTTCTACCGCCGTGTCGCGGTCGTGCAGGTAGCGCAGGCAGATGCTAAGGGCAAAGGCATAGTACTCCTGGTAGAACTGGCGCTGGCTAGGCCGGTCTAGTCCCCGGCATCCGGCGAGCATCTCGGTAAGCTGGACAGGAGTAGGACTAGGCATAACCAGGGGTGGCAAAATATCATGTCTGACTGCTTGCTACTACCTAACTCGGACCGACTTTCGAAAAGGTTGCCGTTATGATACAAAAAATTACTAGGATTCTTAAATTACTTTTCCTACCCCTAACCAGCCGGGCCCCCACAAAAACACCCGTCTGAAATCAGACGGGTGTTTTTGTGGGGGCCCGGCTTTGGGAGGTGCGGTTTTTATTCGGACAGGGCCGACGGGCCGCTAGTCCCAGTGCGCCAAATGCTGGTCGAGCAGCTCGCGCAAGTCGAGCAGGCGGCGGCCTACCTGGGCCAGGCTATCGATGGGCACTGGCACCTTTGTGCCGTGGCGGGCAAACATATAGCGCACCAGCGCTGTGAGGGCCTGCACTTCTTCTTGCAGCTGCGCACGCAGGGGCACCCAGCACGCCTTGCCCCCATCGGGCTGGCTGAGGCACAGGTGCCGCACGGCCACCGTTTGGCTCACCAGCGCCGCCAACTGCTCCAAAATGCGCTGCTCGTCGGGGCTAAACGTGCGGGGCTGCCGGTCGATGATGCACAGGGAGCCGATGTTGCGGTGGTCGGGCATGCGCAGGGGCGCCGCCGCGTAAAAACGTATGTGATTGATGCGGGCCGCCTGGGCAGCTTGCGCCGTAATGTGCGGGTCTTGCTCCAGCGACAAGTCTTGGTAAACCACGGCTTTATTGTGCAAAATCGCCGTCGAGCACAGGGCCTCTTCGCGGGGCTGCGCCTCGTTGTCGGGCATCCCGTAATTGGCTTTATACACTACCTCCACTTCATCGACGAGGGCAATCAGCGAGATGGGCAGGCTAAAGATGCGGGCCGCAAGCGCCACAAACTCATCAAACACTGCTTCATTCAAAGAGTGCAAAATGTCATAATGCTGCAGGCTGCGTAAGCGCTCAGCCTCGTCGGGCGGAAGTAGGGTAGCAGGTATAGCAGCCATATAACGTTAATAAGCGTGTTCTTCTTTTTACAAACGTACACTAAACCAAGTAAATACAAAAAACTAACTACTTCGGAATCTTGGTTAATATCTTAATTTTCAACAAGATAAGTAGCCAATAATTTTCTCAAGCCAAAAAATAGCTGCGCTAGTACTCGCGCGCCCTACCTCGCTGCGCAGCAGCCAATTCGAGCGCCCAAGCGCTGGCTGAAGTCGCTGTTTTCGCCGACCCGTAAACTACAGTTTAAAATTGGTTTAATACAAAAAGCGCCTCAGCCGCATGGCTGAAGCGCTAGTGTAACAAGCCAGGCCTTCGCACTGCCGCGTGGCTAGGGAGCTACTCGATGGGGGTGAGGGGGGTAGGCGCCGGCGCAGAGGAAGCCGTGGGGCGTTTAGCAGCCGCAGGGCGGCGCGTGGGGGCAGCTAGCGTAGTCAGCGAGGGTTTGGGGCGGGCAGCTTTGCGGGGCGGCTCGGGCGGGGTAGCGGGGGTAGGCACCGGGGCTAGCTCGGCAGTGGGCGGGGCGGGGTGGCGGCGCTGCTTGATAAGCTGCTTGGCCAGGCGCTTAATACTTTTTTGGAGGGGCTTGGCGAGGCTGGTAGCACCTTCGGGCACCGGCCCTAGGTAGGGCTGCAACACCGTAACAAGCTCGGCAGCCAGGGTTTTGCGGGCTTGCTTGGCCGTGGGAGGCGCTAAGGGCGGGGCGGGTTTCGCGGGTTTTGCGGCCTTACGCTGCTGCTTGGCGAGCTGCTTGGCCAGTTTGTGCAGGGTTTTAGCCACGGCTTTGGGGCGCTGGGTGGTGACTGCAACGGGTTCGAGGCCGAGGTGCGGGGCCACAGCGGCTACCAGCTGGTCGGACAGGACTTTTTTAGATTTACTCATACCAGGAAAGAAAAAAGGGATTGGGCGGGAATAACGAGAACTTGCAGCGCAACTATACTTATTTGGCACCTTACTAAAGCGGTGGCGAGTAAGCCAGCTAGCCGGGGCAAAACAGCCAGGCCGCCGTACTACGCCCGCTGCGCCAGTCGGCTTTTGCCAACCAACTGTTCGGCGGGTAAGTTTTGTGGGCCGTTCGGCTGCCGGGCAAGCTTACGCTTACGGGCAGCACCAGGCGCTGCTGGCCTACCCTACCCCGGTTGGGGCGCTAGTAGCTGGCCATATCCTGGTCGAGGTAGCACCAGGCCCAGTGCTCGCCGGGCTGGGCCGAGGTAATAACCGGGTGCTGCGTGGCGTGGAAGTGCTTGGTCGCGTGCTTGTTTTTGGAATCGTCGCAGCAGCCTACGTGGCCGCACTGCTGGCAGATGCGCAGGTGCACCCAGGTGTCGCCCAGGGCCACGCACTCGGGGCACACGTGGCGGGTATCGTGCTTCAGATGAGCTACATCGAGTGCAGTAAGGTGCGAGCAGAGCGTTTCCATAGGCGAAGGGGGTAGGGTGAGGGCCGGCAGCACTAGCCTGCCACTGGCAAGGTAGCACTACCCAGCAAATTTTTGCCCACCTTGGCCCGCCCGCCACTTATAGCCGAGACGGGGCCACGCCATACGTTTTTTTGAAGGCAAACGAGAAGTGTGATAAGTCTTCAAACCCTACCGCCAGGTACACTTCGGATGGTGCCTGGCCTTTTTCCTTTATCAAATAATGGGCCTCCTGCAAGCGGCGCTGCTGGAGCCAGCGGCTGGGCGAGCTCCGAAATATCTTCTCGAAATCGCGCTTGAAGGTGGCCAAGCTTCGACCGGTGAGGTAGGCGAAGCGCTTCAGGGCTACATTGAAGCGAAAGTTTTGGCTCATAAAGGCTTCCAAGTCGATTTTGCCGGGCGCTGCAAAGTCAAAAAGCACGTCGCGCAGCTCGGGGTTGGCTTGCAGCAGTAGCAGCACGGCCTCGCGCACTTTGAGGGCCAGCAGGTGCTCGTTGCCGGGCTGCTGCAAGTGCTCGTAGGGCCGCAGCGACGCCACAAAGCTGCGATAAAGTGGCGTGGCGGGCAGCCGCCGAATGCCGCCCGCGCCGCCCACCGGCGGCGGGGCAGCCTGGTAGCCATAATCGAGGCTGATGCGGCGCAGCGTTTCCTGGTCGAGGTACACCGACAAAGCCTGAAACTCGCCCCCGGCGGGCGGCTGCTTGCTGAATTTCACCAGTTGGTTGCGCTGGCAAAACCGAAAATCGCCCTCCTCAAACGTGTGCGCGCCGTGCCCATCAGTCATGGTAAGCGAGCCGGCCAGCTGGTAGCCAAAAATGTGCTCGGGCACAAACTGCTCGCCCTCCCGGCTGCGGGCCACGTAGCACGAATACTGGATGGCGGACCGGCTCGGGCCGGCGGCGGAGCTGAACATAGGAAGTAGCCAAAGGGAGAAAAACAAACCCCAGCCCGCTGGGCTGGGGTAGGGCAGTTTACGAATTACCTTTCAAGCCGGTATACGCTTGGCCTGCTGTAGTTTCCAGAAAACTAACAGCTTCGTCGTGGTCGGTAGAAATGCTGACGGGCAGCCACTTTTCCAGTTCGGCTAGTTTCTCGGCTTCGGCTTGCTTGACGATGCCCACGGCTTCGCTGCCGAGGAGCAAATGAATGGGCGGCTCGGGGCTTTCGACCAGGTTAAGCAGGACTTGCGCGGCCTTATCGGGGTCGCCCATCGGCACAAACTGGCCACTGGCAAAGAAATCGGCGCGCCAGCCCACGGTGGTTTCGTAGCCTTCTACTGGCGCGGCGTAGGTCATGGAAGCGCCGGCCCAGTCGGTGCGAAAGCCGCCCGGCTCGACGCAGGTTACGCGGATGCCCAATGGCGCTACTTCCTTAGCCAGCGCCTCGCTGAAGCCGCCTAGCCCAAACTTGGCGGCCTGGTAGATGGAAACACCCGCCCCGCCCACGCGCCCGCCCACCGAGCTGATTTGCAGGAGGTGGCCCGCCCGCTGGCGCCGCAAATGCGGCAGCACAGCCCGCGTAATGGCGATGGGAGCATACAGATTAGTTTCGAGCTGGCTGCGCACCTGCGCCTCGGTAAAGGCCTCGGCCGCGCCAATGATGCCAAAGCCAGCATTGTTCACCACCACGTCGAGGCGGCCGAAGTGGGCCACGGCGGCCGCTACGGCGGCTTCAATCTGGGCCGGGTTGGTCACGTCGAGCGGCAGGGGTAGGATGCGGGCGCCATACTGCGCCACGAGGTCGGCTAGCTGCTCGGGCTGGCGCGCGGTGGCGGCTACTTGGTCGCCGTGGGCCAGCACGGCGGCGGTTAGGCTCCGGCCCAGCCCCCGCGAGCTGCCGGTAATAAACCATACATTACTCATGATTTTGAGAGGGGTTAAGTTCTCTGCAAAGGTCTGGCTGCACACAGCCAGGCACTTTGTTAAGCAGCTCAAACTTGGTTTGTTGTACGGCTCACCCGGGAATGCAACCCTAGCCCAGAGGCGTATTGCCACACCCAGCTACGGCAGTAAAAACCGAAAGCCCTACCCCCTCAACCTGAGTCGAGGGGGTAGGGCTTTCTAACTTAAAGCAAACAGGGTGTCGGCTTATGCTTCCTGCTTCAGCGAGGCCATGTCAATGACGTAGCGGAAGCGTACTTCCTCGTCCTGCATCTGGCTGTAGGCATCGTTGATATATTGAATATCAATGGCCTGCGTTTCGGGCAAGATATTGTGCTCGGCGCAGAAATCCAGCACTTCCTGGGTTTCGGCGATGCTGCCGATGATGGAGCCGGCCACCGAACGGCGGTGCATAGCTACCTCTTGGTTATTCAGGGGCAGCTTATACGGCCCCAGCAGGCCCACCGTGGTAATGACGCCGTTGCGCTTGGCCAGCTTCACGTAGTCGTTCACGTCGAAGGCATCGGGGATGGTGATGAGGATGAGGTCGAACTGCAACTCGTGGGCTTCCATGGCCTTCGAGTCGGTCGAAATCAGTATTTCGTGAGCGCCTAGTTGCTCGGCGGCTTCGCGCTTCTTCTCGTCGCGCGTTACGGCCGTTACGGTGGCGCCCAGGGCGCGGGCTATTTGCACGGCCATGTGGCCCAGGCCGCCAATGCCCACCACGGCCACGCTTTTGCCGGGGCCAGCACCCCAATATTTGAGTGGCGCATACGTCGTAACGCCCGCGCACAAAATGGGCGCGGCGGCCGCGATGTCCAGCGCTTTGGGAATGCTAAGCACGAACGATTCCTTCACCACAATGTCCGTCGAATAGCCGCCGAAGGTGTTAAAATCCTTGTTCTGGGGCTTCATGTAGCCGTTGTAGGTGGCCGTCCAGCTCACGGGGCCTTCGCAGTAGTTTTCCTCCTTTTCTTGGCAGGCAGGGCACACGCCGCACGAGTCTACCATGCAGCCCACACCCACCACGTCGCCCACCTTAAACTTGCTAACGCTGCTGCCAGCTTCCACCACACGGCCCACAATTTCGTGGCCCGGCACGCAGGGATAAATCGTGTTGTGCCAGTCGTTTTTCACCTGGTGTAGGTCGGAATGGCACACGCCGCAGTAGAGAATCTCGATGTGTACTTCGTCGGCCTTGGGCGCGTAGCGCTCCACTTCCATCTCGGAAAGGCTGTTGAGGATAGAGTTACTAGCTCCGTAGGCTTTGACTTTGTAGGCTTCCATAAGGACTGGTTAGAAAAGGGAGTGGCGTGGCGAAAACCCGCGCCAGCCGGGCTGGGCGCGAATTCTTCGTCCTAACGTATACTCTTGGAAGAGGTTGGGCCTTTTCACCTGCCTCGCCTACGCAGTGGCGGTGGAGCGGCGCTGCACCAGTTCCGAGTTCAGCACCACGCTCTGGCTGGGCGAAATGGCGCGTTTTTTCTCCACGGCTTGCAGCAGAATGCGGGCCGCCTCGCGGCCAATGTCGTGGGCGGGCTGGGTGATGGTGGTGAGCGGCGGGTCGAAAAGCGACACGCTTTCGAGGTTGGAAAAACCCACCACTTTCACATCCTCCGGAATGCGGCGGCCCAGCTGCCGGCACACGTGGTAGGCACTGACGGCCAAGCGCTCGACGGAAGCAAAAATGCCGTCGATATCGGGCCGGTGCTGCATCAGGTCCTGGAGCCGGCCCACGTTCTGCTCGTTGTTCATGGTGCCAGCCAGGATGAGGTCGGGGTCGGGGGGTAGGCCGTGGGCGTGCAGGGCATCGCGGTAGCCTTGCAGGCGGTTGCGGCCAATGGATAGGTTATTGGAAATCAGCAGGTGGGCAATGTGCCGGCAACCCGCGGCCAGCAGGTGCTCGGTGGCCTGGTAGCTGCTCTCGTAGTCGTTGGTAGTAACCTGGGCAGTGGCGATTTCACTGCGCACGCGGTCAAAAAACACCAGCGGAATATTGGCATCCCGCAGGCTGCGAATGTGGGCCGTGTCCTCGGTGCCGCTGGCCACCGACATCAAAATGCCATCGACGCGCCCGCCCTTAAGGTGCTGAATGATGGCGACTTCGCGGGCATAGTCGTCGTGGGTGAGGTAGATGAGCACGTGGTAACCGCGCTGGCGGGCAGCCTCCTCAATGCCATTGATGGCCAGGGCAAAGAAGTGATTGGTGACTTTGGGGATGACGACCCCAATGGTTTTGCTTTGGTTGCGGCGCAGGCTGCTGGCGTAGGCATTGGGCTCGTAGTGCAGGGCCGTGGCCAGGGCGCGCACGCGCTCCTTGGTGGCGGCCGACACTTCGTAGCTGTCTTGCAGGGCGCGCGAAACCGTGGCGATAGACAGGTTCAGCTCTTCAGCCAAACGCTTGAGGTTCACGGGCTTCATAACTATAAGGCGGGTAGGCGGAATAAAAGCGTAGGGTAGCGAACGGATTTTTGGGCCCGGATAAATACCTGGCAATATAAGCGGCACAGCTGCCCGCCGGGCCCAGGGCGAGCCCAGCGGGCACCAGCTGAGTGTAAACGTTTACGTAAATAAATCCCCGTTTTGGCAGCTGAACAACAGGCGAACAGGTGGTACTTCGCAGGGCAGAAAGCTATTAAAAGCCTCACGGGCAGCTAGTCGTTCCCTACCCTTCAGTAAGGAGCCAAGCTCCGCCAGCTGCTACCTGCCGCTTCTTCGAAATCTATTTTCCCACCCTCCTATGACAGCTTCTCTACGCTCGGCGCGTTGGCGCTACGTACGGCCCCTGGTACTGCTTCCGGCGCTTAGCCTGAGTACCGGGGCTACCCTGCTGGCGGCGCCGCGGCCCGCCTCCTACCCTACTGCGGTGCTGGCCGATATCACCATCACCGGGCAGGTGCTCGACGAGAAAGGCCAGGGCCTGCCCGGCGTCAACGTCATCGTGAAGGGCACCAGCAACGGCGTGCAAACTAATGCCAGCGGCGCCTACCGCATTGTGGCCCCGGCCAACGCCACCCTGATATTCTCGTTCGTGGGCTACCTGGCCTCCGAAGTGGCGGTGGATGGCCGCACCACCGTCAATACCTCGCTCAGGGCGGATGCCCAAAGCCTTAACGAGGTAGTAGTGGTAGGCTACGGCGCCCAGGAGCGCAAGCTGCTGGCCACGTCCATTTCCACCATTTCGGCTCGCAACGTGGAGCTGGTGCCGGTGGCCACGCCTAGCGAGGCGCTGGTAGGCCTGGTGGCGGGCGCCCAAATCACGGAGCCCACCGGCGAGCCGGGCGCCCCGGCCACTATCCGCATTCGCGGGCTGGGCTCTATCTCGGCCGGCAACAGCCCGCTGTACGTGGTAGATGGCTACCCCCTCAACAGTTCGGATAGCTTCAGCCAGATTCCACCCACCGACATCGAGTCAATTCAGGTGCTGAAGGATGCGGCGGCGTGCGCTATTTATGGTTCGCGCGGCGGCAACGGCATTATTATCGTGACCACCAAGCACGGCGTGGTGGGCAAAACCAAGTTTGCGGCCAATGTGTACACCGGCTTCCAAACGGTGAGCAAGCGCGTGGACGTGCTCAACGGCCCGCAGTACCTAGACTACCTCAAGGAAGGTTTTGCCAACGCCAACCGCACGATTCCGGCGGCCCTGCTGGCCGACCCCAGCACCTACGCCAACACCGATTGGCAGGACGAGATTTTCCGGACCGGCATCCAGAGCAACTACCAGGTGTCGGCGTCGGGGGGTAGCGACAAAACGCGTTTTTACGTATCGGGTGGCTATTTCAAGCAGAAGGGCATTGTGGAAGGCACCGGCTTCGACCGCTTTTCGCTGCGCGCCAACTACGACGCGCAGCTGTCGGATAAGGTAAAGCTGACGGTGAACTTCGCGCCCTCGTTTTCGCGCACCGATACCAAGCCGCTGTCGGGCAACTTCAACAACGCTACCATCTCGGGCGGCGGGCCGAGCAACGTGCCGGCGGCCATCACCAGCGCCCTCATTGCGCCGCCAATCTTCCCGGTGCGCATCGCCAACGGCGACTACTCGCTGACGACGAACGCGCTGGGTGGCAACGCTATCTCGTCGGGCCTGTTCAACGCTGTGGCGCCGCTCGACCTCTACCAAGACCGCACCAACCTCGCACGGGGCCTGGGCAACGTGGCGCTCGACTACGTGATTTTCAAGGGACTGACATTCCGCACCAACGCCGGGGCCGAGCTGCTCAACAGCCGCCGCGCCTGGTACATCCCCGCTACCCTGCCCACCAACGCGCAAGCGCGGGCCAACCTGTCGAACCCGATTCTGGCCAACATCGACGCCCGCCAGCTCAATAGCACCAACTACAATTGGCTGTGGGAGAACACACTGACGTATAACCACACCTTCGCCACCGACCACAACCTGACGCTGCTGGCTGGCTACTCGGCCCAGCGCAACACCCTGGAAGGCAGCAACGTATTTGGCCAGAGCGGCACCTATACCAACACGGCCATCGACTACGCCACGGCGGCGGGCCAGCTGTTTGGCTCGGCCTCGTACACAGCCAACTCGCTGAGCTCGGCCTTCGGGCGGCTCGACTACGCCTTTAAGGAGCGCTACATCATCACGGCTGCGCTGCGCACGGATGGCTCGTCGCGCTTCGGCCCCGACAACCGCTACGCCACGTTCCCTTCGGTGGCACTGGCCTGGCGCGCGGGCGAGGAAAATTTCATCAAGCGCTTTCCGGTCATTAGCGAGTTGAAAGTGCGCGGCAGCTTCGGCGTGACGGGCAACAACAACATCGGCGACTACACTTACCAGAGCTACCAGACGGCCGCCAACTACGTGTTTGGCGCCAACACCGGGGCCCGCGTCTTCGGCTTCGCCCCCAACGGCGTGAACGTGCGCGACCTCACCTGGGAAACTAATACGCAGTACGACGCGGGCTTCGACCTGGGCTTCTTCCACGACCGCATTTACCTGACGGCCGCCGCCTACCAGCGCAACACCACCAACCTGCTGCTCAACCGCAACGTGCCCGCCGTGATTGGCTATACCACCCGCACCTTCGGCAACGTGGGTGAGGTGCGCAACCGCGGCCTGGAGTTCCAGCTCAACACGGCCAACCTCGTGGGCCACGGCTTCACCTGGAGCACGTCGGCCAACATTTCGGTCAACCGCAACCAGGTGATGGCCCTCAGCGGCGCCACCGACCAGATTCTCTACGACGCCGTGTTTGGCTACACCAGCTCCATTCGGGTGGTGCCGGGCCAGCCGCTGGGCGCCTACTACGGCTACGAGCAAATTGGCGTGTATAAAGACCAGGCCGACGTGGATGCCAGCGCCAAGTGGGCCAGCGGCGGCTCGGCCCCCGGCGACCTCAAGTTTAAGGACATCAACGGCGACGGCGTTATCGACTCGAAGGACATTACCCAGATTGGCAACCCGTTTCCGAAGTTCACCTACGGCATGGTCAACACCTTCGGCTACAAGAACTTCTCGCTGTCGGTAACCATTCAGGGCTCGCAGGGCAACGACATCTTGTACGCCGGCGACCGCTACGTCAACAACTTTCCGGCCCAGGCCAACGCTCGCACCAACGTGCTCGGCCGCTGGCACTCGCCCACCGACCCCGGCAACGGCTGGGAGCCCCGCGTGACCTCCACGGCCCCGTCGTCGCTCACCTCGTTTAGCTCGCACTACGTGTTCGACGGCTCCTTCCTGCGGGTGCGTACCGTGAACCTGCGCTACGCCCTGCCCGAAGCTATAGTCGGCAAAGTGGGCCTGGCCAGCGCCAGCGTGTACGCCGCCGCCCAAAACCTCTTCACCTTCACCAGCTACTTCGGCTACAACCCGGAGGCCAACCTCTACGGCAATACCACGGCGCCCACCTACGGCGTCGACCAGGGGTCGTACCCCATGGCCCGCACCGTCACGCTCGGGGTAACAATTGGTTTCTAAGTAGTTTAATCACAAGTAGCTATGCGCTTGAAAAGCAATTTTGCCGCAGCCGGCCTGGTGGGCCTGCTCGGCCTGACGACCCTTGCCACCACCTCGTGCAACAAGGATTTTATTGACCTCAACGACCCTACCCGCGTTCCTACCTCGGAGACGTACCAGGACTCGCTCAGCATTGCCACCGGCGTAGTGGCTGCCTACTCGACCCTGCAAGACATTTATGGCAAGCTGAACACCAACATCGGCCTGTTTGCCTTCACCGAAGTGCCGTCCGACAACAGCTACTCGGTGGTCGACGGGCAGGGGGTAGGCGAGTTTGAGTACTTCACCTACACCTCCGGCAACGGCCGCATCCAGAGCCAGTGGGCGGCCACCTACCGCGCCGTGGCCCGCTGCAACGTGATTCTGAGCCGCGCGCCCGCCGTGAAGCTCACCGCCGCCACCCGCAACCGCTACCTGGCCGAAGTCAAATTCATTCGGGCCCTGGCCTACTTCGACGCCGTGCAGATATGGGGTGATATTCCGCTGGTAACGGGCGAAATCGCCACCATTTCCGATGCCTACACCTTCGGCCGCACGCCGGCCGCCACGGTGTACGCTCAGATTGAAAAAGACCTGATGGAGGCCCAGGCCGACTTACCCGTGTCGTACACGTCGGCCAACGACCTAGGCCGCGTAACCAAAGGCGCCGCCCGCGGCCTGCTCGGCAAGGTGTACCTCACCGAAAAGAAGTACGCCCTGGCCGAATCGACGCTGCGCTCCTTCCTGACTGACTACGACAACACCACCTACAAGCTGCAACCCAACTACGCCGACATCTTCTTGACCACCAATGAGGTGAACTCGGAAATCATCTTTGCGGTGCGCTACTCGAAGGGTGGCCTGGGGGTAGGGAGCCCGTTCACCAACTTCTTCGCCCCGACTTCGGCCCAGTCGGGCGGCAGCGGCGCCAGCCAGTACAACTCGGCTCGCCAAGACTTGCTGGACGCCTTTAAGGCCAGCGGCACCGCCGACACCCGCGCCGTGGCCTCCTACGGCGGCCCCGTGACGGTGACCGGCCAGCCCACGTACTACACCAAGAAGTACATGGACGTGCCTACCACCACCGGCGACGGCGAAAACGACTGGATAGTGCTGCGCCACGCCGACGTGCTGCTCATGTACGCTGAGGTGCTGAACGAGCTAGCACGCCCCACCGAAGCCGTGCCCTACCTCAACCGTGTGCGCACGCGGGCCGGCCTCGCGGGCGTAGCCACTACCCTTAGCCAAGCCGACTTGCGGCTGCAAATTGAGAAAGACCGCCGCTTGGAACTCAACTTTGAGGGCCACCGCTGGTTCGACCTGCTGCGCACTGGCCGCGCCCTGAGCGTGATAAATGCGCACTTCGCCACCTACCAGATTAAAGTAGGTGCCAGCGTGGTGCAGTTGCAGCCCTTCCAATTGCTGTTTCCGCTGCCGATTCAGGAAATCCAGACCAACCCCGTGTTGACGCAGAACCCCGGCTACAATTAATGTGCGACGGCGAATTAAATGAAGGAGTAAGAAGCAAATGAGTTGAGCTGCATAGTAATTCAAAAAAAAATTACTTAGACCGTCCGGCTGAGCTTGTCGAAGCAGCTCTACCGCTTCATTGCAACGAAGCAGTAGAGTTGCTTCAACAAGCTCAGCCGGACGGTCTCATGACTTGTCACATAATTTGATTTCTCCTTCTCAACTCAATACCCTGCCCTACCCCCCTCTATGCAGATAAGCTTTTGGCCCAAAACGCTGGCCGTCCTGGCGCTTTTTCTTACCCTTGGCGGCGCCGGCGTGCGCGCCCAGTCGGGCCTGATTCAGCAGGCGCCGGCCCGGCGCGTACTCAGCCTCAACGGCAGCTGGAACTACATCATCGACCCCTACGAAAACGGTTTCTACGACTACCGTCGCGAGGCGTTCGACCAGTCGAAAACTGGCAAAGGCGGCTACTACGACAACCAAAAGCCCAGCAATTCGCAGGAGCCCGAACTGATTGAGTACGACTTCGACCACTCGCCCGCCCTGCAAGTGCCCGGCGATTGGAACTCGCAAGACCCCAAGCTCTTGTACTACGAAGGCACTATCTGGTTTAAGAAGAATTTCAAGTTGACGCCCACGGCGGGCAAGCGGTATTTCATCTACTTCGGGGCCATCAACTACGAGGCGCACATCTACCTCAACGGCAAGAAGCTGGGCATGCACCGCGGCGGCTTCACGCCCATTCAGTACGAGGTGACGGGCAAGCTCGACCCGAGCGGCGACAACTTCGTGGTGGTGAAGGCCGATAACACCCGCCACGCCGACGCCGTGCCCACCATCAACACCGACTGGTGGAACTACGGCGGCATCACCCGCGACGTGTTTATTGCCGAAGCGCCCGGCACGTTCATCAAGGACTACGAAGTGCAGCTGGCCAAAAACGAGCCCGGTACCCTGGCCGGCTACGTGCAGCTAAACGGCGGGGGTAGGGCCGGCCAAACCGTGACGCTTAGCATTGCGGAGGCGGGCCTCAAGCAAACGGTAAAAACCGATACGGCGGGCCGCGCCACTTTCCGCCTGCCGGCCAAAAAACTAAGCTTGTGGTCGCCACGCAGCCCTAAGCTTTACGCCGTGAGCTTGACCAGCGGCCCCGACGTGGTACAGGACAAGATTGGGTTTCGCACCATCCAGACCAAGGGCCAGGATATTTTGCTGAACGGCAAATCGACGTTTATGCGCGGCATTTCTATCCACGATGAAAACCCGTTGATACCCGGCCGCGCCCGCGGCGAGGGCGACCTGCGCATGCTGCTCACCTGGGCCAAAGAGCTGGGCTGCAACTACGTGCGCCTAGCCCACTACCCCCACAACGAAGCCATGCTGCGCCTAGCCGACGAAATGGGCCTGCTCGTGTGGGCCGAAGTGCCGGTGTACTGGACCATCGCCTGGGAAAACCCCGCCACTTACCAAAACGCCGAAGCCCAGCTCTCGGACCTCATTTCGATGGGGAAAAACCGGGCCAGCATCGTGGTGTGGTCGGTGGGCAACGAGACGCCGCTCGGCGACCCGCGCCTAAAATTCATGACCAGCCTCATTAAAAAAGCGCGCAGTTTAGACGATACCCGCCTCGTGGCCGCCGCCCTGGAGCTACACCGCGAAGGCAGCACCGTGCACGTCGACGACCCGCTGGGCGAGTACCTCGACCTGACGAGCTTCAATGAATACGCCGGCTGGTACTGGGGCGGCATGCCGAGCGAAATCACGAAGTACAAGTTCGAGATTAAGTACAATAAACCCGTGATGATTAGCGAGTTTGGCGGCGATGCGCTGGCCGGTTACCACGGCGACGCCAACACCCGCTGGAGCGAGGAATACCAGGAGGCGCTGTACGTGAACCAGCTCAAGATGCTGGGCGCCATCCCCGGCCTGCGCGGTATGACGCCCTGGATATTGACCGACTTCCGCGCCACCCGCCGCCAGCACCCGGTGTACCAAAACGGCTTCAACCGCAAGGGCTTGATTTCGAGCACGGGCGTGAAGAAGAAGGCTTTCTACGTGTTGCAGGAATACTACCGCCAGCAGGCCGCGAAATACGACGGGAAATAACTGATGAGAACCACACTCCAGAACGTCATGCTCCATCTGGCGTCCGCTTTGCGGGTAGGGAAAGGACTGTTACTGGCTGGTGCCCTGCTCGCAACCCTCGCTGCCGCCCACGCCCAAACTCCCGCCGATACCACCGAATACACCCTGCGCGTGGCGGCTAAAAAAACTATTAACAACTCGCAAACCAACGGCAAAGCGGGCTTTTCGGCGTACCAGGAATACCCCACCCGCACCGTTGCACAGCTCCAGAATTTCACCCCGGCCGAGGTGAAGCTGAGCAAGTACGGCGGGCGCTTGGATAAGCGCACCACGGCCACGGGTTTCTTCCACGTGCAGAAAATTGGGGGCCGCTGGTGGGCCATCGACCCCGCGGGCTACTACTACCTGCACAACGCCCTGAACGACTTGCAGCCCGGCAACTCGGCCCGCAACGAGCAGGCGCTGAAGGCGCAGTTTGGCAACCGGGCGGGCTGGCTGGCCGCCACGCGCAAGCTCTTGTTTAGCAACGGCTTCAATGGCTCGGGCGCGTGGTCGGCTACCCAGGATATTCGGGCGAGTAAGGACCAAAACCAGCAGCCGCTGGCCTACACCGTCAACCTCGATTTTATGAGTGGCTATGGCAACCAGCGCGGCGGCACCTACGTGCAGCCCGGCCACAAGGGCTACCCCAACGACGCCATTTTCGTGTTCGACCCCGGTTTTGAGGCCTTCTGCGAAGCGCACGCCAAGCAACTGAGCCAGTACAAACAAGACCCCAATCTGTTTGGCTATTTTTCGGACAATGAGCTGCCGCTGCTGCGCAAAAACCTCGACGGCTACCTGGCCCTACCCCCCTCCGAACCCGGCTACCAGGCCGCCAAAAAATGGGCCGACGAGCGGGGCATCAGCCCGGCCACCATCACCGACCAAAACCGGCAGGACTTCCTGGCCTTTGCGGCCGAGCGCTACTTTTCCATCGTGGCGAAGGCCCTGAAGAAATACGACCCTAACCACATGTACCTGGGCTGCCGCTTCCACGGCGCGCAGCGCTACTACCCCGAGCTGCTGCGCGTGGCCGGCAAGTACCTCGATGTGGTCAGCATCAATTACTACAACAATTGGACGCCCGAAAAGCAGTGGGTAGCCGATTGGGAAACGTTGACGGGCAAGCCGTTTATCGTAACGGAATGGTACGTGAAAGGCGAGGATGCGCCCGGCCTGGCCAACACCGCCGGCGCCGGCTGGGTCGTCAAAACCCAGGCCGACCGCGGGTTATTTTACCAGAATTTCACCCTCGGGTTGCTCGAATCGAAGAACTGCGTGGGTTGGCACTGGTTTAAGTACCAAGACAATGACCCGACCAAAGAGGGCGCCGAGCCCTCGAACACCAACGCCAACAAGGGCATCGTCGAT
Organism: Hymenobacter ginkgonis; assembly: GCF_009755225.1. Classification (GTDB taxonomy): domain Bacteria; phylum Bacteroidota; class Bacteroidia; order Cytophagales; family Hymenobacteraceae; genus Hymenobacter; species Hymenobacter ginkgonis. The sequence goes on along the minus strand of NZ_WQKZ01000001.1, from coordinate 330,573 downwards.
AACACCTTTCAGCCCTACCAGCCGCTGCTGGATAAGATGAAAGAGTTAAACCAGCAGATGTACCACCTGGCCGATTTCTTTGACAGCCGCTCGCCCCACCAGCCATGATGCGCCGCAATCTTCTTTGGCTGGGTGGCTGGGCGCTGGCGCTACTGCCCGCCGCGGGGCTGCGGGCGCAGGCGCTCAAGCCGCGCGTGCGGGAGGTGGTGCATCCACCCGCGCAACGGAGCAAGTTTCGGCTCTATCTGCTGGTGGGCCAGTCGAATATGGCCGGCCGCGGCACCGTCGAAGCCCAGGACACTTTGCCCAATCGGCACGTGCTGCGCCTAAACCCGGCCGGGCAGTGGGAGGTGGCCAAAGACCCGCTGCACTTCGATAAGCCTGTGGCGGGCGTAGGGCCGGGGCTAGCCTTTGGCCGGGCCATGGCGGCGGCCGATACCAGCCTGGTTATCGGCCTGATTCCGTGCGCGGTGGGCGGCTCGGGCATTGATGCCTGGGCGCCCGGCGCCTACTTCGCCGGCACCCAAACGCACCCCTACGACGACGCGCTGGCCCGTGCCCGCACGGCCCAGGCGACGGGCACGCTGGCGGGCATTATCTGGCATCAGGGCGAAACGGACAGCAACCCCGACAAAAGCCCCGCGTATGCCGCCAAGCTCGCGGCGCTCATTGCCCAGTTTCGGGCCGATTTGCCAGGCCCTACCCTGCCTTTTGTGGCGGGGCAGCTGCCGGCTTTTCAGTTTACCAAAACCGGCCCCGACGGCGTGGCGCACCCCAACCCCGATGCCGGCCGCGTCAACGAGGCGGTGGCGGGGCTTGGCCAAACGGTGCGCTACTACGCCTTCGTGCCCGCCAACGGCACCACCGACCGCGGCGACCAGCTGCATTTTGATGCCGCCTCGACCCGCCTGCTGGGGCGGCGCTACGCCCAGGCCATGCTGCGGCTGCAACGCCAGGCCCCACGCCGGCCGTAAAAGCCGCGTCAGCCAACTCCCCTACCCCCTCTTGCTTTCATGAGAAATATTTTCCTCGCTTTTTTGCTTGCCCCTACCCTGCCGCTGGTGGCCCAGGCCCAACAGCCAGTGGAGCAGCGCATTACCAATTTGCTCCAGCAGATGACGCTGGAAGAGAAAGTGGGCCAGCTCAACCAATACTCGGGCCGCGAGCTGACGGGCCCGGCCAGCGCCCGCAAAAACGACCAGCTCAACGCCATCCGCACCGGGCAGGTGGGCTCGATGCTGAACGTGAAAGGCGCGCAAAGCACCCGCGAGATTCAGGCCGAAGCCTTAAAATCGCGGCTGCACATCCCGCTGTTATTCAGCCTCGACGTTATTCACGGCTATAAAACGGTGTTCCCGATTCCGCTGGGCGAAGCCGCCAGTTGGGATATGGACGCTATTCGGCTGGGCGCGCACGTGGCGGCCAAAGAGGCCGCGGCGGCCGGCATCCACTGGACGTTTGCGCCGATGGTGGACGTGGGCCGCGACCCACGCTGGGGCCGCGTGATGGAAGGCGCTGGCGAAGACACCTACCTCGGCGCTCAGATTGCGCGGGCGCGGGTGCTGGGTTTTCAGGGTGAAAAGCTAGGCGGCACCGATGCCGTGATGGCTTGCGCCAAACACTTTGCTGCCTACGGCGCGGCCATTGCGGGCCGCGACTACAACGCCGTGGATATGAGCCTGCAGCAACTGTGGGAAACCTACCTACCCCCCTTTCGGGCGGCGGCCGACGCGGGCGTGGCCACATTCATGAACTCGTTTAACACCCTCAACGGCGTGCCCGCTACGGGCAATAGCTACTTGCAGCGCGACATTTTGAAGGGCAAATGGCAGTACCCCGGCTTTGTGGTGAGCGACTGGGGTAGCATCCGCGAGATGGTGCCTTGGGGCTACGCCCTCGACCTGCGCGACGCCGCCCAAAAAGCCCTGACGGCCGGCAGCGACATGGACATGGAAAGCGATGCCTACCACGGCAACCTCACCAAGCTGGTGCAGGCCGGCAAGGTAGATGTGGCGCTGGTGGACGAGGCCGTGCGCCGCATTCTGCGCAAGAAATTCGAATTGGGCCTCTTCAACGACCCCTACAAATTCTCGAGCACCGGGCGCGAAAAGCAGGTCCTCAACGACCCGCAAAACCGCCAGGCTGCCCGCCAGGTAGCGCGCAAGTCGCTGGTGCTGCTTAAGAATGACAACCAGGCCCTACCCCTGCGCCGGGAGTGGGGCAAGCTAGCCATCATCGGCCCGCTGGCTAAGGCCAAGCGCGACCTCGACGGCAGCTGGGTGCCCGAGGCCGATACCACGCTGATTACGAGTGTGTACGAGGGCCTCGACCAGCGATTGGATGCCAAAACCCAGCTGCTTTATGCCAAGGGCTGCGAGGTGCTCGGCGACTCGCGCGCCGGCTTTGCCCAAGCCGTAGAAACCGCTAAAAATGCCGATGCCGTGGTGCTGACCGTGGGCGAAACCTGGGACATGAGCGGCGAAGCCAAGTCGCGCGCCGACATCCATTTGCCCGGCGTGCAGGAAGAATTGTTTCAGGCGTTGAAAGCTACCGGCAAGCCCATCATTGTGCTAGTATTTGGGGGTAGGCCGCTCATCTTCAACACCATCGCCGACCAGGCCGATGCCATTTTGATGGCCTGGTGGCCCGGCGCCGAGGGCGGCCACGCCCTGGCCGACGTGCTGAGTGGCGACTACAACCCGGCCGGCAAGCTGCCCATCACGTTTCCACGCGCCGTGGGCCAGATTCCGATTGCCTACAACCAGCAGTACAGCACCGGCCGGCCGGTCACCAAGTCTGGCGATACCAAGTACCGCTCGGCCTACATCGACACGCCCAATACACCGCGCTATGCCTTCGGTTACGGCCTGAGCTACACCAAGTTTACTTATTCCGACCTCCAAATCAGCCGCCCGCAGCTTGCGCCCACCGAAACGGTGCAGGTGCAGTTTACGCTCACCAATACTGGCTCCGTGGCTGGCGAGGAAGTGGCCCAGCTTTACTTGCATGATATAGTGGCTTCTACGGTGCGCCCCCTCAAGGAGCTGAAGGATTTTCAAAAGGTGCTGCTCAAGCCAGGTGAAAGCAAAACCCTGACATTCAACATTACCAAAGACAAGCTGGCTTTCTACAACCAGCAGCTGGCCTGGGTGGCCGAGCCCGGCGAGTTTCAACTAATGGTGGGCAGCGCCTCCGACGACATTCGCCTGACGGGTATAGTGGAGTTGCTACCGTAGCCGCATTTTTTTGTCAATCAAGCCTCTTCCAGCACCTTGTCTCGTCAGTCATGCTGACGCAGGAAGCATCTTGGCAGGGCAGAACTGCTACCGTACGAGCCTGGCAAGATGCTTCCTGCGTCAGCATGACAAACGATTAACAAATTGCTCATAATCAAAAATATTATTGCTTATTCATGTCTGCGCTAACTCAATTTTCTTTACAGGATAAAGTCGTCGTTATCACGGGGGCTACCGGCGTGTTGGGCGCGGCCCTGTCGCTGGCAGTGGCCGAGGCGGGGGCCAAAGTCGTGGTGATGGGCCGCGATGCGGCGCGGGCCGAGGCGCGGGCGGCCGCCATTAGGGGGGTAGGCGGCGAGGCGCTCGTCATTCTGGCCGACGTGCTTGATACGCCGCAGCTCGAAGCCGCCCGCGACCACATACTGGCCACTTGGGGCCGCATCGACGGGCTCGTGAATGCTGCCGGCGGCAATATGCCCGGCGCTACCGTGAGCCCCAGCCAGGATTTATTCGACGTCAGCATTGCCGATACGCGCCATGCGGTAGACCTAAATCTGTTCGGCACCGTTATCCCGACCACCGTTTTTGGGCGCGTGATGGCGGCGCAGGGCAAGGGCTCCATCGTCAATATTTCTTCGCTCACGGCGCAGCGGCCGCTTACGCGGGTACTCGGCTACACGCTGGCGAAGAAGTCGATAGAAGCCTACACGCAGTGGATGGCCGTGGAGCTGGGCCTGCGCTACGGCGGTGGCATTCGCATGAATGCCATTGCGCCGGGCGTATTCCTCACCGAACAAAACCGCCATTTGATGCTCGAAACAGACGGCTCGCTCACGGAGCGCGCCCGCAAGTTTATCGCCAACACGCCTTTCCAGCGCTTCGGCGAGGCCGAAGAACTAGCGGGCACCCTCATCTACTTACTCAGCGACGCCTCGAAGTTTGTGAGCGGCGAAACCGTGCTGGTTGATGGCGGCTTCAACGCCTATAGCGGCGTGTGATTGAAGCTAATGATGCTTGTAGCCATTCGTGGTTAATTAATTAGGTAGTCGTGCTGGCGGGGCGCCTCCCCCCTACCCCCTCTCCTTCAGCGAGGGGGAGCCTGCCGACCGCTCAAGACCGGTGTATCCTCGCTGAAGGACAAGGAATTAGGGGGTGAGGCTTTCTATGGAGGGCGACTACTTACTCCCTTTTAAAGCCCTACTCAATACCTTAAATCATCCCACTCATCTTTTATGCCCCTTATCCAAAGCTGGCGCTGGTTTGGCCCCAACGACCCCGTGAGCCTGTCCGACATCCGCCAGGCGGGTGCTACTGACGTGGTTTCGGCCCTGCACCAAATTCCGAATGGCGAGGTGTGGCCGGTGGCCGCCATCCGCGAGCGCCAGGCGCTTGTTGCCGCGGCCGGCCTCACGTGGAGCGTGGTAGAAAGCGTGCCCGTGCACGAAAACATCAAAACCCGCACCGGCGAATACCAGCGCTATATCCTTAATTACCAAACATCTATTCGCAATCTGGCGGCCTGCGGCATTTATACGGTCACGTACAATTTCATGCCTGTACTCGACTGGACGCGCACGGATTTGGCTTTTCCCGTAGCCGATGGCTCGCGGGCACTGCGCTTTGAAAAGGCGGCGTTCGTGGCCTTCGATGCGCTGCTGCTTCGGCGCCAGACCGCGGCCCAAGCCTACACCGCTGAGGAGCTGGCCCGCGCTCAAGTCCGCTTCGAGGGCATGAGCGAGGCCGAGCGCCAGCAACTGCAACGCAACGTGATTGCGGGGCTGCCGGGCAGCGAGGAGAGCTTCACGCTGGCGCAGTTTCAGCAGGCGCTGGATGCGTACGCGGGCATTGACGCCAACCAGTTGCGCCAGCACCTGATTTTGTTTTTGCAGGCCATTGTGCCGGTGGCCGAAGAGGTAGGCGTGAACCTGGCCATTCATCCCGACGACCCGCCCTACCCCATCTTGGGGCTGCCGCGGGTGGTGAGCACGGCCGACGACGTGGCCGCGCTGGCAGCGGCCGTGCCGTCGGTGCGCAACGGGCTGTGCTTCTGCACTGGCTCGTTTGGGGTGCGGGCTGATAACGACTTGCCGGCCATGGTGCGCGCGTTTACCCCGCGCATTCACTTCATCCATTTGCGCAGTACGCAGCGCGACGCCGAGGGCAACTTCTACGAAGCCAACCACTTGGAAGGTGATGTGGACATGTACGCCGTTATGCGCGAGCTGGTCGGCGTGATGCGCCAGCGCCAGGTAAGCCTACCCATGCGCCCCGACCACGGCCACCAAATGCTCGACGATTTGCACAAGCAAACCAACCCCGGCTACTCGGCCATTGGCCGCCTGCGCGGCTTGGCCGAGCTGCGCGGCTTGGAGCTAGGCATCAGCCGCTCGCTCGGGTAAAATGCAAAGCGTGGGGGCTATTTCGCAGAAAAAAAACGTCCTGCTGCGCGTAGTGCAGCAGGACGTTTTTTTTCTGCGTGTGCTACACCTATTTAGCAAGCCAGTAGAGCGCCCCAGTTGTGAGCGCACCCACAAGTGTGTTCAGTAGGTTTACGGCATTGTTGGTGAGGTAGTGGCGGCGCTCGAGGGTGGCACCCAGCAGCGAATCGGCAAAATTGCCGGCCGTGCCAGCCAGCAGCAGCCACCCAAAAGCCGCGCTCCAGCCAGCACCCAGGCAGTAAACGGCCGCGATAAGAGCGCTACCCGCCAAGCCTAACAGTGTGCCTTCGAGACTGACCACGCCATTTAGCCCGCGGGTGTCGGGCTTGAAGGTGAGCACGTTGTAGTAGCGCCGGCCATACACATTGCCTAGCTCCGAGGCTAGAGTGTCGGCGGTAGCGGCGGCGAAGCTGCCCGCCAGCAGCAGCTGGCCCCACGGGGCGGCGGGGGGGTAGCGCCAGCTGAGTAAGCCCAGCGCGCCAGCCACGCCGGCATTGGCTATTACCTGGCCGGCGGTGCGGCGGCCTTTGTTTTCTTCGGCCAAGCCGAGACGGCGCTTGTCGGCCACTTTCCAGGCAGAAGCGGCTGTGCCCAGCCCAAAAAACAGCGCCAGCAGCGCCAGGCCCACGAACCCCGCCCCGAGGTAGATGAGCAAGCCCAGCAGCCCGCCCATCCACACAGCCGGAGTGGTGAGCTTGCCGGCCCGCGCGCTGTAGCCCATACCCAGCGCCAGCAGCAGCAACACGATACCAAGTTGGAAAAACATCATTCGGGCTTCGGGACGCTGGCGGCGACGGGAAACCTTACCCCCTGCCACCAGGCACTTCCTTCGGCACAAAGTAAAGCTCACGGCCACGGCCGGCGCACATTGGCGAGCTCTCGCCCTACCCGGGGCTGCAGTGCCCAAAGGGAGCGTCTACCCCGCAAAATCAGTGGCAGTACCGAAACTATCGCCCTACCCGATAAAATCTTGCATAGCCGCCAGCACCTCGCGGGGCGCGCTGAGGTGGGGGCAATGGCCGGTAGCTTGCAGCGTAACGAGGGTGGCCTGGGGCAGGTGCTCGAGCAGGTATTGCCCCACTTCGGTGGGCACGGCCACGTCGTCGGCGCATTGCAGCAGCAGCGTGGGCAAGTGCAGTTGCGGCAGCAGGGCGCGGTTATCGCCCCAGAAGCTGAGCTGCACAATCTGCTTGGCAATTTCGGGGTCAGACTGGCAGAAGTAGCCGGCCAGCTCGTAGCCCAGGGTAGCGGGGTAGTCTTGCCCAACTAGCATGATGGCAAACGCGTTGGCCCACTGCTGGTAGTTGGCGTCCATGGTCGCCAGCAGGTCGGCCACGTCTTTGCGCTCGAAGCCGCCGTAGTAGCCCGGCTCGTTGAGGTAGTAGGGCGAGGCGGCCAGCAGCACGGCTTTCGCAAAATACTGCGGCGCCCGAATGGCGGCCAGCAGCGCAATCATGGCGCCCGCCGAATGGCCCACGATAATGGCCTCCCGCACATCCAAGGCCCGGCAGATAGCCACCACGTCCTGGGCATAGCCATCGAGGGTGGCGTACTTCTGGGGTCGTAGGCCGCACGGTCGGCGCGGCCGGTACCCATCTGGTCAAACAGCACCAGCTGGTAGCGCGTGGCCAAAGCGGGTGTGAGGTAGTGCCACACCTGCTGGTTGCAGTTGAAGCCATTGCAAAAAATCAGCGTGGGCTGGCCACGACCGACTACCTGCACATTGTGGCGCTGGAGCACGGCCCAGTTTTCACTGTTTCGGATTAGGGGTGCTTCTCGGTGGTGAGGAACGGTAAAAGATTTCATATCGTGCAAGGGAAAGCAGGCCATCAACAAAGCTTTTACTTGCGGCGCCACCAGCTGTTTTGCTCGTGCAAATACCTTGCCTATCAAGCAATAGTCATACTTTGGGCACCCCGCCCCTACCCCCGCCCGTGGTGCCTAGCCCAGCCGGCAGCCGCCTGGCTAGGAGGCATCAGGCTTGCGGCCGAATAGAGCTTGCAGCAAGCCCACGTTGGCAATAATCAGCACCGTGGTGAAGTACGAAACCACCATTTCGGCCATGGCGCATACCTGCGCCGCCGGGCTTAGTGGGTGCAGTTCGCCGCCGCCCGCGGTCGTAAACTTGCCCAGGCTGAAATACAAAAACGTGAGCATCTGCCGCCAGGCCGCTTGTGGGCCGCTGGGTAGGTAAAACGAGTCGTCGCTGATTTCGTGAAGGCAGTAATAATCAATACCAAACGAGCAAACAATCAGCAGCACGTGCAGCGCCAAAAAGCTCAGCAGGTGCTGAAGGTGATAGGGCGAAGTCACCGTTTGGCGAATCCAGCGCAAGATGGCTACCAGAAAATACGCCACCTTGGCCGCCGTCAGCAGCAGGAGCAGCGCCGTATTCACGCGCGGGCTGTTCAGTTCATAAAAATCGAATACGAGCAGCAGCGCCCCGCCCATAATAAAGCTCACGAAGAGCAGCGTAACGCGCACAAGAGGGATTCGCATAACGAGAAAAAGCTAGGGTCGGCGGAAGGTAACGCGCACGCCCGATGCCCACCCAAATGCGTGGGCCGCTCCGCAGCAAAAAGCGGGGGTAGGGAAAGCAGCCTATGCTTTCCCTACCCCCGCTTTAGTGCCGAAGCTGCATGCCGGCTAGCGCCCGCCGGGCGGGCAGTTTTCCTTGAGGAACTTGGTGTAGGTGGCCGCCAGGTGGCGGCTGGTACCCTCGCCCTCCGAGATGCTGTGCGTACGGTTGGGGTAGCTCATGAGCTGGAAGGTTTTACCGTCTTTCACCAGCTCGTTTATCATCTGTTCGGCGTTGTTGTAGTGCACGTTATCGTCGCCGGTGCCGTGCACGAGCAGCAGGTTGCCGCGCAGGTTTTTGGCGTGGGCCAACGGCGAGTTATCCACGAAAAAGTGCTTGTCTTCGGGCACGAGGCCCATGTAGCGCTCCTGGTAAATGTTGTCGTAGTTGAGCTGGTTGTCCACGGCCGCGATGGAGATACCTGTCTTATAAATCTGCGGGTACTGGAACATCAGGTTGAGCGTAGACGAGCCGCCGCCGCTCCAGCCCCACACCGCCACGCGGCTGGTATCAACGAAGCTGTTTTTGAGTACTTCCTTGGCACCCATGGCCTGGTCGCGGATGTTGAGCGCGCCAATGTTGTGGTAGATGGCCTTGCGAAACTCGCGGCCGCGCGGGGCGGGCGCGCCCCGGTTTTCGAGCGAGGCGTAGATGTAACCGTCGTCGGCCATATTGCCCTGGTAGAGGCGGTTGAGGCCCGTACCCACGCGGTCGGTTACGGTCTGGCTAGCTGGCTCGCCATACACGTAGAATACGATGGGATACTTCTTCTTGGGGTCGAAATTGGTGGGCTTCACCATCCAGCCGTCCAGGGTCACGCCATCGGCGGTTTTCACCTGAAAGAACTCGGTTTTGGGCAGCTTCATTGCGGCCATGCCGGCCGGCGGTGTGGGGCTCTCGCCGCCGCTCAGGCGTTGGTGGGCGGGTAGGCTCACCACGTCGGCTACGGGCGTGTGGGCCGCGCTGGAGTAGGTATGCAGCGCAATTTTGCCGTTGGGCGAAATATCGTAATTGTGCCAGCCGGCTTGCGCCATGGGCGTGAGGCGCGTGGCGCTACCCCCCTTCAGGGGCACGTGGTAGAGGTAGGTTTGGGTGGCGTTGGTGGGCGAGGCCATGAAGTAGATTTCGCCCCCGACCTCGTCGATGTTTTCGAGGCTAATCACGTCGTAGTTGCCGGGCGTCAGCAGCTTCTCCTTGCCGGTGCGGTCTATCGAATAAAGGTGGCGCCAACCGTCTTTTTCGCTGGCCCACACGAAGCTCTGGCCCTTGTTAATCCAATTCCAGCCCACGGCCGGGTCTTTGGCGTCAATCCAAGCCTTGTCGGTTTCGCTGAAAATGGCCTTGACCGCGCCGGTGCTGGCGTTGGCCAAAATAATATTGCTCTCGTTCTGGCGGCGGTTGAGCTGCTGCACAATCAGCTCGCTGGGGCCGGCCCACTCCATGCGCGGCAGGTAGTGCTGCACGGCGTCGCCGGGGATATCCATCCACTTGGTAGCGCCGCCGGCCACCGGCACCACGCCAATGCGGGCGCGGCTGGGGTCTTCGCCTACCACCGGGTACTCCACGGGCACCGTATAGGGATAGAGCTGGTCGGTAGTGTTCAGCATCAAGTAGTTGCGCGTCTTGGTCGCGTCGAGCTGCCAGTAGGCCAAGCTCTGGCCGTTGGGCGCCCAGCGGAAGCCGTCGCGGCAGTCCAGCTCCTCCTCATACACCCAGTCGAAGGTGCCGTTGATGAGCTTATCGGTGCCGTCGGTGGTGAGCTGGGTAATGCGGTTATCGGCCAGGTTTTCGACGTACAAGTTGTGTTCGCTCACGTAGGCCACCTTGCTGCCATCGGGCGAAAATTTGGCAAACATCAGCGACGACTCGGGCCGGCCCTTGCCGAGCTGCACCAGCTTGTTGGTGCCTAGGTTATACACCCAGTAGTCGCCGCGGGTGTCGTAGCGCCACACTTTTTTGGTGTTGGTGTTGAGCAAAACCAGCTTGCCGTTATCAGACATAGCAAAGCGGCGCACCTTGAGCGGGGCCGTTTGGCCGGCGGGCGTTAATTGCTGCTTGCTGAGGATGGTGACGGCCTGGCCCGTTTTGCGGGCATCGAGCTGCACTATTTCATCTTGCTGCACCTTCAGGTAGCCATAGCCATCTTTGGTCCATTGGGTGCCGGGGCCCACCTGCGCCTGCGCGGCCGCGGCGGTAAGTAAAAGGGCGAGGGTCGCGCCCGCGTGGCGGACTGCGTGCTGTATCATGCGGAGAAAAACAAGAGAGTTAGTTGGCTGAAATTACCCCCCGCCAACCGAATGCGCGCGGCGCGGCAGCCCGTTCTCCCTGGTTTTACTTCGCATATAACAGACTTACAGCCCATTCAGCATTCAAATAGCCGTCGCCCTTTGCGCCCTACCCTGCCACTAGCGAACCAGCTCCGCAGTGGGCTGCAACTCGCGCAACGCATCAGCCAGCACCTGGTACGAGTGCACCCGCGCTTCGTGGTTGAAAATATTCGACACGGCCATCACTTCATCGACCTGCGTTTGGGCGATAAATTCCTGCAAATCTTGCTGAATGGTGGCTTTGCTGCCGATAAACGAGTAGGCCAGCATCTGCATCACGGCCTGCTGCTGCGCAGGGCCCCACTGCATAGTTTCGACGGGCGGCAGCAAGGGCGCCGGCCGGCCCGTGATAACGCCCAGCATAAACTGCTGCAACGACGTGGCCAGCCACTGGGCCTCGGCATCGGTGTCGGCGGCAATTACGTTTACGCAGGCGATTACGTAGGGCTGGGCCAGGGCGGCCGAGGGCCGGAAATTGCGCCGGTAGATGTCGAGTGCCGCCAACAGTTGACCCGGCGCAAAGTGGCTGGCAAAGGCGTAGGGCAAGCCCATAGCCGCTGCCAGGTAGGCGCTGTCGGTGCTCGAGCCGAGCACGTAAATCGGAATATCTAACCCCTCGCCCGGAATGGCGCGCACGGCGGCCCCGCTATTAGCAGCCGAGAAATACGTTTGCAGTTGCTGGATATCGCGCGGAAAATCTTGCGCCCCCCCGAAGCGGCTGCCCCGAATGGCCTGCGCCGTCAGCTGGTCGGAGCCCGGCGCGCGGCCCAGGCCCAGGTCGATGCGGCCGGGGTAGAGCGAGGCCAGCGTGCCCAGCTGCTCGGCTACTACCAGCGGCGCGTGGTTGGGCAGCATAATGCCGCCCGAGCCTACGCGCAGCGTAGTGGTGCCCCCCGCGATGTAGCCAATCAGCACCACCGGGGCCGAGCTGGCCACGCTGGCCATGTTGTGGTGCTCGGAAAGCCAGAAGCGCGTGTAGCCGAACTGCTCGACGTGCTGCGCCAAATCGAGGCTGTGGCGGAAGGTATCGGTAGGCGTGGCACCGGCCACGATGGGCGCCAAATCAAGCACCGAAAACGCAACTGTGGCGGGAGAACTGGTTTTCATCCTAGTAGTAGAGTAGAAAGGCCTCTAACCACGGCGGCCGCATAAAAGTTGACGCTTGCCTACCCCCTTGCTGGCTGCTTGCCGCGCCGACTGGGCCTTTGCCCCGGCAGTTCGGCGAGCCAGCGCGCATTTTTGCAGCCGGTTGTGCTATTTCGGCCCGCAGCCTTTTGTGCCTATGAAAATCTTATTAGTCGAAGACGAACCCTCGGTGGCCAGCTTTCTGCACCAGGGCCTTACGGAACAGGGCTACACCGTGGACCTGGCCGCCGACGGCCTGCTGGGGCTGCGCCGCGCCCAAAGCACGCGCTACGACTGCCTTATTCTTGACCAGATGCTGCCCGGCCTCAGCGGGCTGGAGGTGTGCCGCCAGGTGCGCGCCCACGATGCGGGCGTGCCCATTTTGCTGCTCACGGCGCTGGGCGAAACCGACGACAAAATCCGGGGCCTCGACGCTGGGGCCGACGATTACCTTGTCAAGCCCTTTGCTTTTGAGGAGCTGCTGGCCCGCCTGCGGGCGCTGGTGCGGCGGCGCACCGAAGCGCCCGCTCAACTCGCGACCCTGCACCTGGCCGACCTCAGCCTCGACCCCGCCACCAAGCGCGTGGAGCGCGCCGGCCAGCAGGTGCAGCTCACGGCCCGCGAGTTTTCGCTGCTCGAATATTTGCTGCGCAACCAAGGCCGCGTAGTGAGCCGCGCCAACCTGCTGGAGCACGTCTGGGATTTGAGCTTTGACACAGGTTCCAACGTCATTGACGTGTACATCAACTTTCTGCGCAAAAAAATCGACAAAGGTTTCGAGCCCAAATTGATTCACACGCTGGTAGGCATGGGCTACGTACTGAAAATCGGAGGGTAGGGACCAGTGATTAATGATTAATTAATGGCTGCTAATTGATAATAAAGAACGTCATGCCTATCGGGCGTCCTGACAGGAAGCATCTTGCTCGCATCGTTGCACGGCGCGAATGAAGCGGTAGCAAGGCTTCCTGTCGGGACGCCCGATAGGCATGACGTTCGTTTTGGCAATCATTAATCACTCAACTATTAACTATTAATCAATTGTCCATTAGTTAGTTAATTATTACGCAATGACTATTCGCCTGCGCTTGGCGCTGCAATTTGGGGCAATTCTGGGCGTGACGCTGCTGCTGTTTGCGCTGGTGATTTACGTGGTCACGCAGGAATCGCGGCGCGAGGTATTTACCCAAAGCCTGTTTCGGCGTACGCAGGTGGTGGGGCATGCCTACGCCGACGGCTTGCAGCACACCGATGCCGGGCAGCAGGCGTCGTACCGGCTGTATTTGCGCCAGCTTTACCGCACGCTGCCCAGCGAAGAAGGCCGGGTATACGACGCGAACAACCACCTGGTATTTCGGGAAGGCCAGGCGCTGGCCAAGCCCGTGCCCGCGGCGTGGCTGGCCGAGGTGCGCCGCACCGGCAGCGCCGTGCTCGAGCCCGAAACCAACTACCACGAAACGGTGGGCCTGCTCTACCACGATGCCCACCTGGGCCCGCTGGTGGTGGTAGCTTCGTCGGTAGATGAGGACAGCCGCCAGCAGCTGCGGCAGCTGCGGCGCCTGCTGGCGGGCGGCTTGCTGGTGGCGCTGCTGGCGGGCGGCGTGGGCAGCTGGGCTTTTGCGGGGCGGGCGCTGTGGCCGCTGCGGCGCATGGTGCGCGAGGTCGATGGCATCACGGCCACCGACCTAAGCCAGCGCCTCACCCACGCCACCGGCGCCGCCGACGAAATTGGGCGCCTGGCCCAGCGCTTCAACAGCCTGCTCGACCGCTTGGAGGCAGCCTTTGCCGGCCAGCGCACCTTCGTGCGCGATGCCTCGCACGAGCTGCGCACGCCGCTCACGGCCCTCACTGGCGAGCTGGAAGTGGCGCTGCTGCAAGCCGAACGCCCCACGGCCGAGTACCGGCGCGTGCTCCAGCGCACCCTCGACTCGGCCCGCCAGCTCAACAGCCTCACCAACGGCCTGCTGCAAATAGCGCGCGCCTCCGACGACCCCTCGCAGGTGCCCATGGGCCCCGTGCGGCTCGACGAGCTGCTGCTGCAAGCCTACGAGTTGCTGCTGCAACGCTACCCCACCTGCCGCGTCGACCTCGACTTGGGCGAAGCCGACGAGGCCGGCGCGGGCACCTTACGCGGCAACGAGGCCCTGCTGCTGTCGGCGGTGCTTAACGTGCTCGACAATGCCTGCAAGTTTTCGGCTGGTACGGGCCAGCCAGTCACGGCTACGTTGGCGCGCAGCCCTACCCGCCTCGCCCTGGTTGTGGCCGACGAAGGCCCCGGCATGAGCCCCGCCGACTTGCAGCAGGTGTTCGTGCCGTTTTTCCGGGCGGCGGCCGCGCGGGCGGTACCGGGCCACGGCATCGGGCTGCCGCTTACGGCGCGCATCATGGCGCTGCACGGCGGCACGGTGCGCGTAGCCAGCGAGCCCGGCCAGGGCACCCGCGTGCGCCTAGAGTGGCCAGCAAGCCGGTGATGGCAACACGCTTCACGGCAGTTTTCTGGCTGGATTTTTTCTGTGGAATGTTCCATCTCGTTAAAAAACCCCGCATTTCCTTCCTACAAGCACTTTAATTTCCTTTTAATCTGGCTTTAACGCCTACTTAATAGGGTATTCGTAAGCTTGTGACCCTGCGCTGAGGGGGGCCGTGCGTGCGGCTTTCTTCAGGCGCCCCCTACGCTTATGACGCACGTTATTTCTTCGCCGGCCCACACCGGGGCGCCCATCGCGGCCCCTACCCCCCCGGCCGGGCCGCAGCCGTCGCCCTTTAGCTCGCTGGGCCAAGATGCGCCCGCCGGGCTGGTGGTATTTCTGGTGGCATTGCCCCTGTGCTTGGGCATTTCGCTGGCTTCGGGGGCGCCGCTGCTGGCGGGTATCGTGGCGGGCATTGTGGGGGGGGTAGTGGTGAGCTGGCTCAGCGGTTCGCACGTGAGCGTGAGCGGCCCGGCGGCGGGCCTCACCATCATTATGCTGTCGGCCATTGCCACCTTGGGCTCGTTTCCGGCGGTGCTCACGGCTACGGCAATAGCCGGCGTGATGCAGCTGCTGCTGGGCGTGGCGCGGGCGGGCATTATTGCGCTGTACTTTCCGGCAGCAGTTATCCGGGGCATGCTGGCGGCCATCGGCATTATCTTGATTTTGAAGCAGCTGCCGCACTTCTTCGGGGCCGATATGGACTACTTCGAGGACATGGAGTTTTTCCAGGCCGACGGGCTGAATACCTTCTCGGAGCTTAGCAAGGCGTTGCAGGCCATCAGTCCCGGCTCGGTGCTGGTGGGGGTAGTATCGCTGGGGCTGCTTCTGGCCTGGGACAGGCCCTTGGTGCGCCGCCAAGCCTGGTCGCGGCTGGTGCCGGGTGCCCTGGTGGCGGTAGTAGCGGCCGTGGGCCTCAACCAGTTGCTGCACACGCTGGCCCCGGCCTGGCAGGTGCGGCCCGAGCACTTGGTGCACCTGCCCGTGGTGACGTCGCTCAGCCAGCTAGCGCACGAAATGAGCTGGCTCGACCTCGAAGCCTTCCGCCGGCCGGTTACTTACGGCGTGGCGTTTACCATTGCTATTGTGGCCTCGCTCGAAACGCTGCTTAGCATCGAGGCCGTCGATAATCTCGACCCCCAGAAGCGCCACACGCCGCCTAACCGCGAACTGCTGGCCCAGGGTGCTGGCAACCTGGTAAGCGCTTTGCTCGGGGGCCTGCCCCTCACGGCCGTTATTGTGCGCTCGTCGGCCAATATTGCGGCCGGGGCACGCACGCGCCTGGCGGCCTTCATCCACGGGCTGCTGCTACTGGCGAGCCTGCTATTTTTGGGCCGCGTGCTGAATTTGATTCCGCTCTCGGCGCTGGCGGCGGTGCTGCTGGTGGTGGGCTTCAAGCTCACCAAGCCCGCGCTCTACCGCGGGCAGTGGCGGCTGGGCTGGGCACAGTTTGGGCCCTTTATTTTCACCATTATAGCGGTGCTCTTCACCGACTTGCTCAAGGGGGTTAGCATCGGGTTGGTGCTGGGTTTCTTCTTCATTCTCAAAGACAACGCCAAGGCCGGCTCCTACCTACGCCAAGACCCGAACCCGAACGCTGACGCCGACGACCGCCTGCACCTGCACTTACCCGAGCACGTGTCATTTTTAAATAAAGCCAGCATCGTGACTACCCTCGAACAGCTGCCCACCGGCAGCCGCGTGCTGCTCGACGGCAGCCGCTCCGACGTCATCGACCACGATGTATTGGAGGCCATTGAGGCCTTTCGGCAGGCGGCCCCGGCACGCGGCATCGAGCTAGAGCTGCGCGGCATTCGCCAGGTGGCACTGGCCGGGCACTAGGCTTATGTACGCCTTGTGCTTTCTACTTACTTAGCTGCTATTATAACCTTTATGAAAAATACCAGAGCCTCTTCCGCTCCTAGCATCGACGCTATTTTAGAGAATAACAAGCAATGGGTAGCCACCAAGAATGCCGAGGACCCGGCGTTTTTCCAGCGCCTGGCCAACGGGCAAACCCCGCGCTACCTCTTCATCGGCTGCTCCGACTCGCGGGTGCCGGCCTCGGGCATCACGGGCACGGGACCGGGCGAGATGTTTGTGCACCGCAACATCGCCAACCTGGTGGTGCACTCCGACATGAACCTGCTGAGCGTGCTCCAGTACGCGGTGGAAGTGCTTGGCGTGCAAGACATTCTGGTGGTGGGCCACTACGGCTGCGGGGGCGTGGCGGCAGCGGCGGCCAACAAGCAGTACGGGCTGATTGACAACTGGCTGGTCAACATCCGCGACGTGGTGCGCCTGCACGAGACGGAGCTGCTGCGCATCAGCGAGGAGAAGCAGCGCCTGCGCCGGCTCGTGGAGCTGAACGTAATCGAGCAGGTGCATAACCTAGCCAAAACCAACATCATCCAGAACGCCATGCGCACCGACAAGCCCCCGCGCCTGCACGGCCTCGTCTACGACATCGCCGACGGCGTACTCAAAGATTTGAACGTGAGTGACGGTGCTGGCCTCTACGATTTGGCGCACATTTACCGCACCGAGGCGAAGCATACGGAGGCTACTCGCCAGCCCGTTAAACTGGCCAGCACTCCCGCAGTCGCTGCTCATGGCCTCCCCACCGGCGCGGAGCCGGCCCAGCCACCGAAGCCAGCCAAAGCAGCTAAGCGGCAAGTGGCTTAATCACGCGGCCGGCCCTACCCCCCTGCCGCGTGCCGAAGGGGGTAAGCCAGCAGTTCCTAGCTAAGAAGACGCCGGGCCCCGGCAACCAGCACTAAGTTGGGTTGCCGGGGCCCGGCGTTGGGCTTTGTGCCCTGCCAATGCCCGCGAATAGCTTGGCCGCTTGCCCATTACTTACCCGCCAGGCGGGGGCTACCCCCCTTTGGGCCGGCA
Source organism: Hymenobacter ginkgonis (assembly GCF_009755225.1). Classification (GTDB taxonomy): domain Bacteria; phylum Bacteroidota; class Bacteroidia; order Cytophagales; family Hymenobacteraceae; genus Hymenobacter; species Hymenobacter ginkgonis. The sequence continues at coordinate 313,506 of NZ_WQKZ01000001.1, read as the reverse complement.
ACGTTTGCGTAAGTACTGCCCGCCCCAAACGTTGCCGGGCGCCGAAACTCCCTTAATATTGGTGCCGGTAAGGGAGCCGGGCAGCCTGTTGGCTGGTGAGCTTCCCTTTGCCAAACCCTGCATTGCCGCGCCTCGCTGGCGATGAAACCGCCCACCTATCCATAACCCACTCAAGGAAATGACCAAAATCAGCGTAGCGAACCCAGTTGTTGAGCTCGATGGCGACGAAATGACGCGCATCATCTGGAAATTTATTAAGGATAAGTTGATTACCCCCTACCTGGACGTAGACATTAAGTACTACGACCTGGGGATTGAGTACCGCGATGAAACCAACGACCAGGTAACCATCGACGCGGCTAACGCCATTAAGCAGTACGGCGTGGGCATCAAGTGCGCGACCATCACGCCCGACGAGGACCGCGTGAAAGAGTTCAACCTCAAGCAGATGTGGAAGTCGCCGAACGGCACCATCCGCAATATCCTGGATGGCACCGTGTTTCGCGAGCCCATTGTGATGAGCAACGTGCCCCGCCTGGTGCCCAACTGGACCGCCCCTATTTGTATTGGCCGCCACGCATTTGGCGACCAGTACCGCGCCACCGATTTTGTGACCAAGGGCAAGGGCAAGCTCACTATCACCTTCACGCCCGAAGATGGCGGCGAGGTGCAGTCGTTTGAGGTGTTTAACTTCAAAAACGACGGGGTGGCGCTGGCCATGTACAACACCGACGAGAGCATCCGGGGCTTTGCCCACGCCTGCTTCAACCAGGCCCTGATGAAGGGCTGGCCGCTGTACCTGAGCACCAAAAACACCATCCTTAAGAAGTACGATGGCCGGTTTAAGGACATCTTCCAGGAGATTTACGAGCAGGATTACACCGAGAAATTCAAGGCGGCCGGCATCACCTACGAGCACCGCCTGATTGACGACATGGTGGCCTCGGCCCTGAAATGGAACGGCAACTTCGTGTGGGCCTGCAAGAACTACGACGGCGACGTGCAGAGCGACACGGTAGCCCAGGGCTTTGGCTCGCTGGGCCTGATGACCTCGACCCTGGTGACGCCCGACGGCACCGTGATGGAGGCCGAAGCTGCCCACGGCACCGTGACGCGCCACTACCGCGACCACCAGAAGGGCAAGCCGACCTCGACCAACCCCATTGCCAGCATCTTCGCCTGGACGCGCGGCCTGGAATTCCGCGGCAAGCTCGACGGCAACCAAGAGCTTATCGACTTCTGCCACGCCCTAGAGGCCGTGTGCGTCGAGACCGTAGAAAGCGGCAAGATGACCAAGGACCTCGCCGTTTGCATCCACGGCAACAAGGTGGAGCACGGCCGCGACTACCTCTACACCGAGGAGTTTTTGGAGGCCCTCGACGAGAATTTGAAAGCTAAACTGGGCAAGTAGGCCCTACCCCCCCGTGTAGCCCGAAAGCCCCGCTGGTACTACCAGCGGGGCTTTTTTGGGTGCGTAGTAATGGCGCTAGTCAAACGATGCTGCCATCGCCCTACCCCTGCTAAACGGGCTGACCGCTACGATAGCAGCCGCGCCTGGTGGGCAGCATTGATGAGGGCGGGGGCATTTTTGAGGGTGGCCAGGGCCACTTCCTTGGCGGCTTGCTTTAGTTCGTCGGGGCTGATGTCGCGGGTTTCTTCGCGCACCAAATCGGCCAGCGTTTGGAAGGCGTGGGAAAGGGCTTGGCGCCGGGGGCGCTCGCCGTGCAGCTCGGCGTAGGCCACGGCCAGGTGCGCCTGAATTTTTTTGCGCCGGGCCCGAAACACCGACTCGCTTGCCACTTGCGGCTGAATGGCATCGAGCAACGCGACCAGGGGCAAGAGCTTGGTAGCAGTGGCCGCTGCCTTGGCCACTACTGCCCCTTCTAGGCGCGCACGCCGGCTGCGGGTAGGCTCGGCGTCGCCGCCGGGCGGAGTGCTGGCGGCCGAGGAACCCGGCGGCGCACCAAACGCCTCCTCTCTTAGCAAGTCAATGTAAACAGGCAGCATACGATGCGCTTCAAAGGGTGAGAGGCCCCGCCCAGGTAGGGGCCCAAAAGCGCCCGGCTGCAAAATGCCTGCCAAGCGGCTGCGCAAGCGGGCCAGCATAGCTACTTCGTGCCTAGGTGGCGCTCGTTGAGGGGGCGACCTAGGCCGCAAGGCAGGTTTTGACCCTGGCCGTGAGTGGGCCAGCCAAAGTAGTTGGGTACTTTGCCAACTGCCGAGGCTGCTGGCACGTTTTAGCGCCCTACCCCTAGCTCACCCCATGACTTCCTTTGCTCATCGCCTGCGAAAATTTCTGTACGAAAACGGCTTACTGCTAGCCACTTTTGTGCTCATTGCCAGCAGTTTAGTTGGCCAGGTATTGACCGGCTGGCACGACAACAACGACGATTTGCAGCAAATGGGCCTTGCTACCCTCTCGCTGGGGCAGTACCTGGGCTCGGGGCATTTGCTGGAGGCCACGTTTGAAAACTGGGAGAGCGAGTTTTTGCAGATGGGCGTGTACGTGGTGCTCACCATCGGGCTGCGGCAAAAAGGGTCGCCGGAATCGAAAAAGCTTACCGGCGAGGAAGACGTAGACCAGCAGCCCGACCCGGCCAAGCCCGATGCGCCCTGGCCCGTGCGGCGGGGCGGCTGGTGGCTGCGCCTCTACCAGCATTCGCTCAGCATCGTCTTCCTGCTTTTATTTCTGGGCGCTATGTACCTGCACGCCCGCGGCGGCACCATTGTGTACAACATCGAGCAGGCCCACGAGGGCAAGCCGCTGGTAGACGTGTGGGGCTACCTACACACGAGCCGCTTCTGGTTCGAGTCGTTTCAGAACTGGCAGAGCGAGTTTGTTTCCATTTTCTCGCTGGTCAGCCTCTCCATTTTTCTGCGCCAGCAGTCCTCGCCGCAGTCCAAACCCGTGGATGCGGCCACATCGGAAACCGGCAAGTAACGGCGATTTCACCCCGAAAAACCTTGGCGCAGTTGCTAAGGCACCTCCTGGTAGCGCACCCGAAAGGAGCCATTGGCCAAGCTCAGCTGCTCGACTTGCTTCGTCCAGTGTTTGTCGCGCTGAAGCACTGCCTCGAAACGGCCTTCCACAATTTTGGCCACGGTGTCGAGGCGCGTGACTTGCAGGGTGGGTAGGCTTGCCGCATCGGCCGTTGCGTAGCTGTTGGTAGCCGCATCGAAGCCGACCAGCACATACCAGGCAGCCGGCAGCGCCTGCACCGGCGCGAGGGCGGGCCGCGCCGGCAAGGCAAAACCCAGGCTTAGGGAGGTGGCCTCGGCGGCCGTGCCCGCCTGGCCAAATACATAGAATTGCTTCTTCGACTTGACGTAGGTGCCCGAGCCGGGGGCTACCCACAAGGCGGCGCCCGTGTTGGCGCGCACAAAAAACTCGGGTTGGCCAGGCGCCGCTTCTTCGGGCGGCACGGCCGTGTCCTTACTACACGCCCCTACCCCCCCTACTAGGAGCAAGCCAACCGCCACGCGTACCAACTTAATTTTCATATAAATAGGCAGGAAGAGTTCTTGTTCAAGAGTGCAGCCGAGCTTGTGCAGGTTGCAAGTAACAAGCCAATTTGATAATTTACCGGATAGCAGCGCCAAAAAAGAAGCCCGTACTGACGTAGTCGGCACGGGCTTCTTTCTTAGCACCAGTATGTCAAACCTACACCAGTTTATCGGGCGTAATGGGCAACTCGCGCACGCGCTTGCCGGTGGCATTGAAGATAGCATTGGCAATGGCCGGGGCCACGCCGATGGTGGCAATTTCGCCGATGCCCTTCGTACCTAAGGCATTGACGTGCAGGTCGGGCTGGTTTACGAAGTACACCTCCACAGCCGGCGCATCGGCGTGCACGGGCACGTGGTAGTCGGCAAAGTCTTTGGTGACGTAGCGGCCGTAGCGGTCGTCGATAATGGCGTGCTCCATCAGGGCCATGCCAATGCCGCCCACGGCGCCGCCTTTCATTTGGTTGGCGGCAGTTTTTTGGTTGATGATGGTGCCCGCGTCGGCGCACGACACGAGCTTGCTCACCCGCACTTCGCCGGTGAGGGCGTGCACCCGCACCTCGGCAAAGTGCACCGAAAACGAGTACATCGAATACAGCTGCCCATCGTTGCCGGTGGGCTTCGACTCGACGTTGACGAGCGCCGCGCCGGGCTGCTTCAGCAAGTCGGCGTAGGGCACGCGGGTAGCGGCGTTGCTACCCAGCGTGAGGTAGCCATTGGCCAGCGCCACGTCTTCTTTCTTGGCCGAAGCAAAGGCTGGCGCACCAGCTGCCGCCAGCTCGCGCAGCTTGTCTTTCAGCGCCATACACGCATCTTGCACGGCTTGGCCTACCGTGTTTACGGTAGAGGAGCCACCCTGCGAACCCGACTGCGGGAAGCCGGAATTGCCCAGCTCGAAACGGATTTTTTCGGGGGGTAGGCCCAGGGTATCGGCCGCAATCTGGGTCATGGCCGTGCCCGTGCCGGGGCCGATGTCGGTGGTGGCGCACTGAAGCACCACGGTGCCGTTGGGTAGCAGCTGGGCGCTGACGTGGGCCGCGCCGCGGTGCGCCCCAAACGTGCCTACCCCCATGCCGTAACCCACCAGCCAGTCGCCGTCGCGCAGCGCGCCGGGCTCCAGCTTCCGCTTAGTCCAGCCGATGCGCTCGGCGCCGGCCCGGTAGCATTCTTTGAGAAACTTCGTGCTCCAGGGACGGTTTTTCTCGGGGTCCTGGTCGGTGTAGTTGCGCAGCCGGAACTCCAGCGGGTCGAGTTTGAGCAGGTAGGCCATTTCATCCATAGCCGACTCTAGGGCGAAAGCGCCGGTGGCCTCACCGGGGCCGCGCATCCAAATGGGCGTGCCTACGTCGAGGGCCGCAATGCGGTAGCGCGTCGTCAGGTTGGGCGACTGGTACATCATGCGCGTCTGGGCCAGCGTCGACTCGGTAAACTCTTCGTAGGTAGAGGTTTGGCCGATGCTCTCGTGCGTGATGGCCGTAATTTTACCGTCGGCCGTGGCACTCATGCCCACTTTTTGCCAGGTGTAGGGCCGGTAGCCCACCTGCGTAAACATCTGCTCGCGGGTCAGCATCAGCTTCACCGGCCGGCCTACTACCTTGGCCCCGATGATGGCGGCCGACTCGTGTGGCCAGCTGTGCAGCGCGTTGCCGAAAGCCCCACCCACGAAGGTGGCAATAACTTGCACATTGGCCTCGGGCAAATTCCACTCCTTGGCAAAGTCGCGGCGCGTGCCGATGGTGCCCTGCGTCTTGTCGTAAATGGTGAGCCGGTCGGGCGCCTCCCAATGCGCCGTGATGGCCTGCATCTCCATCGGGTGGTGCATTTCGGTCGGAATCACGTACTCCTGCTCGATTTTTAGGGCCGCCGTTTTGTAGGCGTCGGCCTGCCCGCGCTGGTAGTCGGCCATCGGCGACTTCGGGTTTTTCTGAGCCGACGTTGGCAGAAAGGCATCCTTTGCCCCGGCTGCCATATTGGTTTGGTGGGTTTCCTGGGTGTAGTGCGCCATCACGAGCCGCGCCGCGTAGCGGGCCCGCTCAAACGTATCGGCCACCACCAGCGCAATGGGCTGGTCGTTGAAGCGCACCTTATCGTCGTGAAATATCTTGAGCGGCCCGCCCACTGTTTGGGGCTGTGAGGGGTCCTTACCCGTCGGCTTAAAGCCCGGCACCTGGGGCGAATTGAGGTGAGTAATGACGGCCAGCACCCCCGGCGCACCCACCGCGGCCTTGGTATCAATATGCGCGATGCGGCCCTTGGCAATCGTGCTGCCTACTAGCACCCCGTAGCTCATGCCCGGCAGTTCGTACTCGGCCGAGTATTTGGCCGCGCCGGTCACTTTTTGGTGGCCATCCACCCGGTTCATCGGGGCCCCGATTTGCTTGTCTAGCGTTTTCATATCGAATCGGAGAAATTAGACGGCAGCCGCCGTTTTGAGGGCCTGCACAATCGTATTGGGGGCCAGGCGCAGCTTGTAGGCGTTGTGCTTAAAGGCTTTAGCGCCCTGCATAGCCACCGTAGCAGCCTGCCGGAAGGTGTCTTCTGTGGCGGGCTTGCCTACCAGCACTTGCTCGGCGGCCGTCAGGCGCCAGGGCTTGTGGGCTACCCCCCCCATCGCCAGGCGGGCTGCTTTAATAGTGTTACCATCCAGGTCTAGCGCCGCCGCAACCGACAACAGGGCAAAGGCGTAGCTAGCCCGCTCGCGCACTTTTTGGTAATGCACGTGCTTGGTAAACGGGCTGTCGGGCACGTCTACGGCGGTTATCAACTCGCCGGGCTCCAGGTTGGAATCGCGCTCCGGCGTGTCGCCGGGCAGGCGATGAAAATCGGCGAAGGCCAGCTGCCGGTTGCCCTTGGGGCCGCTCACTAGCACCGTAGCATCGAGGGCTACCAGCGCCACACTCATATCCGAAGGGTGCACGGCAATGCACTTATCGCTAAAACCGAAGATGGCGTGCATGCGATTAATGCCTTCGAGCGCGCCGCAACCCGTGCCGGGCTGGCGCTTATTGCACGGCATGCTCAGGTCATAGAAATAGGTGCAGCGCGTGCGTTGCAGCATATTGCCGCCCACGGTGGCCATGTTGCGCAGTTGGGGCGAGGCGCCGGCATTCAGGGCCAAAGACAGCAGCGGATGGCGCTCGCGCACCTGCGCATCGTTGGCCACGGCCGAGTTTAGGGCCAGTGCACCCAATCGCAAGGTGTTGCCCTGCCTTTCGATTTTGGCGAGGGGTAGGCGGTTGATATCCACCAGCTTTTGGGGCGTCATCACGCCGCGCTTCATCAAATCGACGAGGTTGGTACCGCCCGCGATGAACTTGGCGTTGGCATCCTTCGCCACCGCATCGATGGCAGCTTGCGGCTTGGTGGGCCGCACGTATTGGAACTGGTTCATACTTTTTGCCCTCCCTGCTTCACGTCTTGAATGGCGGCCACAATGTTGGCGTAGGCCCCGCAGCGGCAGATGTTGCCGCTCATGTACTCCCGGATTTCACCTTCCGAGCCAGCGTGGCCTTCGCGCACGCACGCCACGGCGCTCATAATCTGGCCCGGCGTGCAGTAACCGCACTGAAAGCCGTCGTGCTTCACAAACGCTTCCTGCATCGGGTGCAGCTTGTCGCCATCGGCCAGCCCCTCGATGGTCGTGATTTCCTGGCCGTCGTGCATCACCGCAAAGCTCAAACACGCGTTTACGCGCTGGCCATCGACGTGCACAGTGCAGGCGCCGCACTGGCCGTAGTCGCAGCCTTTTTTGGTGCCGGTGAGGTGCAGCTGCTCGCGCAACAGGTCGAGCAGGGTAGCGCGCGGCTCTACCGAAAGTTTGTGCTTCACCCCGTTGACTTTCAAGCTCAACGGGATTTTTTCGAAGGCATCGGCTACTCGCTCGTCGAGCTTAGCGGCGGCAGCCGACACTACCGGGCCCGGCACCAAAGCCAGCGCCGTAAGCAACGACGACTGCTTGAGAAATGTGCGCCGGTTTTCGTCGTGGTTGGCCGGCACATCCGGCTCAGAATTCATAGCCATGTGGTAAGGGAATTTAGAAGTAGAGAAGCAAGGACAGCGCCCGGCGGGCGTAGTTGCCACCCAAATGGGCCTTTGCAACCGCCAGGCGGTAGTGCCGGTTCGGCGGGGCTTGGCCTTTTTAAGCAAGTTAAGCCGGTTTCCCTCTAAACCCTAGCGCGTAGCAGGCAGCCCCCGGCTACTAAGCACGCACCAAGTTTGAGGGGGGTGGCCGGCCGGTTTTCGGGCCCTACCCCCCTCTAGTGCGAAGCGCACCCCCGGCCGAATGGGCAACCGAAGCAAAGCCGGGCACTGGTAATTGGGGCCGTTAGGAGTTGCCCACCAGGGCGCCGGCTCAAGCTGTATGCTGACGCGCCTTGCATTCAGACAGTCGCGGCACAGGCGCACGCCGCCACTATTTCGGTCGCGGCGCCGAAATCTCAGAAACCCTCTCTAAAATTAAGTCTGCCCACCGGGCACGTGGGCGCCCCAACGGAGTGGTCGCTTTGGCCCAGTACCTCCGCTCCGACGAGGCGGGCGTCGTCGCGGGCTATGGCTTGCCCGGCGGTGGCGGGCAGCCAACGCAACTGCACGGTTTTGAGGGCCGCGCATGCTTTAAAACAAGGGGGTAGGGCAAGGGCTACGCGTGGAAGGCGGCGCGCACCGCGACTAGGCCCTCGCCAACGCGTAGTTCAGCGCTAGCGCGCTACAATCACGTGGGTAAAATCTTCTCCCAGCCAAGGCCGGGCCGGACTAGGCTGCACACCGTTGGTGGCAGGCGCCGGCCAACTTACCGGGCGCAGGGCCGCCAGGTGTTCGAGGCGATTATCAATCGAAGGCAAATAGGTGGGGAGTACTGAGTTCTTAGTCATACAAGACGGCGTAAAAAGTACTTACTGCCACTACCAGTCGGTGGGCTAAGTTGCTACTAAATTACTTTGCGCCGCTCTGCGCTTCCAACTAGCCGCTTAAAAACCAGTATTTTACCAGCCACTCTCTGCGGAAACTACGTGCTCCCTCACCAAACATACGGATGTGGCTCGCCCACCCCCTACCCCACCCCGAACAAGGACGCGAGCCAGCCAGCCGCCTGGTATAAACCGGCCAATAAAACCGCTGCTGGGCTGCGCTAAGGCCTATCTGCGAAACCCTACCCGGCTTTTTGAGGGGTAGGGTTTCGCAGGCAGGCCTGGGGGGTGGCGAGTGTACTTGCCTATTCCATCAGGAGGCGCCGCACGTGCGGCCCGGTGCGCACAGCGTATACCCCGCGGCTTAGCAGCAGGGTAGCCGTGCCGGCGGCATCGGTGGTGGTGGCAAGCACTTGGCGGCCCAGTGCATCAAACACTTGCACGAGCGCGCCCGCGGGTGCCCCCGCCAGCCGGGCCGATACGTGCGCCGGATTGGGCAGCAGCGTTAGTTCGCCAGGGCTGCTTTCTACGGCCTGCACCGGCGAGTACGTGAGCGTGCCGTCCAGGTCCACCTGCCGCAGCCGGTAGTATAAGGTAGGGCCACCGGGCGGCAGCGCTGCGTCGGTGAGGGCGTAGGAGTGGGTGGCCGTGGTTGTGCCTGCCCCTTCGACCGAGCCAATGGCCACGAACGTGTGGGCATCGGTGCTCCGCTCGGCCACAAAGCGGGCGCTGTTGCGCTCGCTGGCGGTCGTCCAGTTTAGCCGCACGGCGCCGGGCGCGGCTTGTGCCGAGAAAGCTACCAGCGTGACGGGCAGCGGGGTATTACTAATAGCTAGCTGAAACGGAAAATCTACACTGGCCCCGGCGCCCGCATCCGTGAGGGTGCTCCAGGTGCCAAAGCTGCTCTGTAGCGCATCGGCCCCCGGCACTTGCCCCTGCCCCGCCATCGTAACGGGCAGGTAATAATGCGTGGCCAGGGCCGTGGAGGCCCACTCTACCCAGTACGTGCCGGGGGGCAGGGTAAGGGCGGGGGCGATGGCCGCATCTACTTGCCAAACGTGGCGGGTAGTGCCCGCCGCCTCGTAGATGATGCGGTAGACCTGGGCATCGCGGCTGCCCACCAGGCGGTTGGTAGTAAGGTCGCCAAACACGATGGCGGAACCTACTGCGGTGGGCGGGCCATTCCAAATGCGCAGGTAGAGCGCCGTAATGGGCGACGCCTCCCCCATGTATCCCGTTTGGTACGGAAAGAACGAGGCCCTGGTCAGCGTCCACGGCTGCCCGGCCGGCACCGTAAAATTGTCGGCCAGCGTGTTGATGCCGCTTGTGGCCGAGAAGCCAAAGGTGCCCGCGTTAGCGGGCGCCTCGCTCCAGGTATAGCCCGCTGGCGCCGCCGTGCCGTTGGTCGTCAGAGCGCCCGTGGAAAACGGGCCGTTGGCATAGAGCTGGGCGTGGGACAACGGAACAATGCCTAACAGCAATAGTAAAAAACTTACAAAGGATAGACGTTTTTGCATAAGAATAAAAAATAAGCATAACTACAGTCCTGACAAAGATATAATCCTATCATCAGCAATAAAAACTTGAAATAAGTCTAAAATTTAGCCATTTCAACAGGTGTTACTATAGTCAATGAACTAGATTCAGCTTCCTGTGCAAAGCACAAAAAAGCCCCATCATCTAGTGGGGCTTTTTGAGGTGATGGCTTCGCAAACGCGGAGTTTGGGTAGCCAACTGGCCACTTGGCGGGCTGGGCAACGTAGGAAGGCGATAGGCAATTAATACTGCCAAATACGGACCGGCTAACTAGCAGGCAGCGGTGCCGGCGGCAGTGCACCCAGCGCAACGGCTGGGGCGGCCAAGGCCGCAGGGCTAACGGGGCCCTACCACCCTCGAGGAAGCTTTTACGTAAGTGGGCTACTTCTTACTCCCCTGCCGCTATGTCTACCGAATTAATTAATGGTTTTGGCAAAATTTACTTACGTATTAGCTACGACGCCGCTAACCACTGGGTCTTTAATGAGTGGATAGGCTACCAAACGTATGTGGGTATTGTGGCAGGGGCCGATGCCTGCCTGCTGCCTTTGGTAGAGCACAGCTGCGCATACCTGCTCAACGATAACCGCCAAGTAATTGGCCCCTGGGACCACGCCGTGGAGTGGATTGTGACCAACTGGGCTCCGCGCGCCATTGCTGGGGGCCTCACGCACTTTGCCAACGTCGTGAGCGCGGAAGCATTGGCAGCAACCTCGGCGCGAGCCATGGCGCTGGGCCTGGAAGGCCAGTGTCAGATGCATTTGTTTGCCGACATCGAGCTAGCCCAGCAGTGGCTGCGCGACGCCCAACTACATGCCCAGCCGAAGCACACCTAAGCCAGGGGTAGGCGGCTAGGGCACCAGGCCCAGCGCTTTGAGCACGCGCGCTTGGTCTGAGAGGTCGCCCACCAGGCGGCGCACCAAACCGGGTCGTTTTTTGATTAGGCAAGGCATGCCAAGCAGCTCTTCCTGCTCGGCAACTTCGGGATGCTGCTGCACATCGACCACGGTTAGAACGTAGCGACCAAGCAGGTGCTGCTCACACAGCTGCTGAATGTTGCGCAGTGCCAGGGCCGATTTAGACGTGGTGCCCATCACAAAGAGGTGCAGGTCGTATTCGGGCGCGGAGGCTGAGTCAGCAGGCGCTGAAAATACGCTCATCAAGGAAACTAGTACTGTGAAAGGCCGCAAAGATAACAGGCCTGCCCGCGCTGCTACTGGCAGCTACCGGTTGGGGCCGTTGCTTGGGCAGCCATTCGGCCTTGCACAGTGATTGAACGCCAGCATTGCGCCACCACACGAGCCTACTAGTTTCCTAAAAACCAAGGCACTATACCTGGGCGCGCTAACTCAGTTGGGGGCTAATGGCCCAGTTTTTCTGCGGCAGCGCCAAGCCACGCTGCTTGGGCATTGGCATTGGCATTGGCATTGGCTGCTCATACTGCTGCGCTAGCTCCTCTTCCTGCTCTTGGGCCAGCATGTGGGCCCATTCGTCCGGGGTTAGGGGGTAGGGCGGCGTTGGTTCGCCTTCCTGCAGCCAGCTTATTGCTTGCTGCCACTTCCGAATAATTATCTGTGACCATTGCATAGATAGGGGTTGCCCGGGCCAGGTAGCCTCTCCTGCCGAGCGCCGATAACTGTACTCGGCACGGCCAGCTCGAGTTACCAATTTACCAGTAAATCAGTATTTTAACCAGTAAATATCCCGATTTTACACCCTGCCCTTGTTGCCGTGCGAAAAACACTTACGGCCCGCTGCGGTGGCACCAGCCTTAGGCACTGGCCTCGGCGTCCCCGCAGTTTTACCGCGTGGCGGCCGGCGGCGCAGCCGGGGCCTACCCCCTTCTAACCGCCGCAGCTACCCTCGCGCTACTGGGAGGGGGTAGGCTATTTTTAGAAGTGCTGCTGCAGAATAGCCTCCACTTTCTCTCGCGTCAGTGGCTTGTTGATTAAGCCGGCCACGGCCAGTTCTTGCAGCCGTTGTAGTTCCCGGCTGTGCACCGACGTGGTGAGCAAAATGATGGTGCTCGGGTGCTGCGCCGCTAGGGGCAGTTGCTGGTAGGCTTCTATAAAAGCAATGCCGCCCATGATGGGCATATTGACATCTAGCAGGATAAGCACCGGGCAAGAAGCGGCGGGCGCCACGCAGGTTTGCGTGAGGATTTGCAACGCCTCGGCGCCATTCTCGGCCACTAGCAGCTGCTCGGCCACTTCCATCTTCTGGAGCAGCAGCTTATGAAGAAAATTGGTGGTTGGGTCGTCATCGACTAGCAACACGGTGGAGAGCTTGGGCACGTAAAAGTCGGGGAGTATAGCGGCAAATTTGAATTTATATGTATTACGGACTTACGCCAAAAAAGTGACGGTGAAAGTGGTACCAACGTTGGGCTCGCTTTGCACCGCAATAGTACCTCCGGCGTTCTCGACCATGCGCTTGACCATGTACAGGCCCACGCCGGTACCCGCAACGTGGGTGTGCAGGCGGCGAAAAATACCGTAGAGCTGGGTTTGCTGCTGCGCATCTAGGCCCAGCCCGTTGTCCTGCACTGCCAGCGTTACTAGCCCGTCGGCTCGGGCGGCCCGCAGCACTATTACCGGCGGCCGGTTGGGCGCGTGGTACTTAATGGCATTGCTGAGCAGGTTGTACACCACTGAGCGCAGGTTTTGAGGCGCAAACGACACGCACAGGCCAGGGGCCACCTCCACGGTAAGCTGCGCCGCGGCGGCCGTTAGCAGCGGCTCTAGGTCTAGGCGCACGGCCTCCACTGCGGCGGCTACCGGCACTTCTTCGGCAAGCGGGGCGTGGGCCCGCTGGAGGCGGGCAATATCGGTGAGCTGGCTGATGGTAGCCTGAAAGCGCTCGATGGACCCCTGCATTAATTGCAGCAGGTGCGGCACCAGCTCATCCGGTTGCGCTTCTCCGGCGGGCAGCTGCTCGCGCAGGGCCAGCAGCAGGCCCTCAATATTGGTGATGGGGGCCTTGAGGTCGTGCGACGCGGTATAAATAAAATTATCCAGGTCCACGTTGGTGCGCGTGAGTTGCGCGTTGGAAGAGTTGAGGGCCTCGTTGGTGACTTGCAGCTCTTCGTTCATGGCCGCCATTTCCTCGTTTAGGGTCTGCATTTGCTGGCGGGCGCGCACTTGCTCGGTCACCTCGAAGGCAAAAACCAGCACGCCATCAATCTGCCCCTGCTCGTCGTAGCGCGCCTGCTGAATGTAGTTAAAGTAGCGGTCCTCTAGCGCCCCGTCGCTGGGGCGGGCGAGCCGAATAAGAATGTCCAGGTCTTCGTGCATGATGCCGGTTTCGTACACCTGGCGAAGAGTACGGTACACGGCATGGCCCGCAATTTCGGGCAGGGCGGCCAGGATGGGCCGCCTCAGCAGCAGCCGGCCCGGAAAGAGCTGCTGGTAGCCAGGGTTTACCAGTTCATACACCAGCTCTGGCCCGCTCAGAATGCAAACGGCGGCTGGAGCTTGCATAAACAGGCGCTCAAGCTGCTGCTGCTGGCGCTCTGCTAGTAGGCGGGCTGCTTGCACCTCCCGGGTGCGTGCGGCCACTAGCTCGTCCAGCTCCTGGTTGAACTGCTGGAGCTGCTGCTGGGTACGCAGCAAATCAGTATTCGCGGCCAGAAATTCTTCGTTGGTGGCGCGCAGCTCTTCATTAGCGGCGGCCAGCTCCTCGTTGAGGTCCTGCACTTGGTAGCGGGTAAGCACTTGCGTCGTTACCTCATAGGCAAAGACCATGATGCCATCAATGGCCCCTTGCAGGTTGTAGCGGGCCTGGTAAATGAAGTTATAGTAACGCTGCTCGAGGTCGTGCACGCCCAGGTTATCGTGGTCGAGCTGCACCAGCATCTCGGTGGCGTGGTAGGGCTCGCCCGTTTGGTACACGCGGTCGAGCAGGCTAAAAATGGGCTGGCCAGTTAGCTCGGGCATAGCATCGGCGATGGGCCGGCCCAGCAGGGGCCGGCGGCCAACCAGCGCCTGGTAGGGAGGATTAACGAACTGGAAAATGTGCTGCGGCCCCTCAAATATGCAAATCATGGCTGGGGCCTGTTCCAGCACGTTGTGCAGCTGCGCGCGCTGGCGGTTGGCCTCGGCATAAGCGGCATATTCGCGGGCTTGGCTTTCGCGCAGCTGCTCCTCGGCCAGGCGGCTGGCCGTAATGTCTTGCACTGAATGAATGAGGTACTGCACCTGCCCTTGCGCATCTAGCAACGGGGTATTGCAGGTTTGCCAATAGCGCTCTAAAAACTGGCCTGGCGCGGCTGGGTTGGGTATGTCGTAGCGCAACGGGGCCATTTGGTGCGGCTGGCTGGTGGCCAGCACCTGCTCGAGCGACGCACGCAGGCTGCGGCTGCCCTGGGCCGTGGGCGCGGCGGGGTTATCCGGAAAAACCTCTAGTAGCGCCTGGCCGAGCAGCTCGGCGCGCGGCACGAGCGAGACGGCCACATAGCCGTCGCTAACGGCCGCAATCTGCAAGTCTGGGGTGAGCACTAGATTGGCGCCCGGTAGGACATTGAAAAGGGGTAGTTGCGGAAGTACGTCGAACACAGAAGCAGCAGATTGGATGGGCGAGGGCATCGGCACGCGCCCCCACCACGAAGTACGGAAGGCCAGCACGCTACCATTTGTACGCGAAGATGGCACATCGGCTTTCGCTAATTGCACTTTCGCTACCGCCTCCTTCCGGCAACTGCCCTATTTACTAGCAAACAGTCGGCCCGCGGGTGGGGGGTAGGGCCCGTATAAATCGCGGGCCCTACCCCCACCCGCAGGCCGACTGACCACTGGTTGGTTCGTATTACTAGCGCAGGGGTGGCCGTTCTCCCCGCTTTTTCCAGCCATTTGCGCCCTTTTAGGTAGTGGTGTGTCCTCCCCTAGCGCGGGCCTACTCCCCTTGGGTGGTCTTGGCTAGCACAATATTCTTTTTGGCAAAGTCAGCGGCAGCGTCGTTAAGCTGCTTGGCCGAGAGCGTTTGGCTACCCTCCTCAATGAGGACGCGGTAGCGAAACGTCACGGATTCCCCTTTCTTGAGTTGGAGATTCTTAGCCGTTGCGCCATTGGTGAATACTTTCTCGCCCAGCGGGTTAGCGGCAAACAAGCCGTAACCGCGCGCGTGCCAGAAGGTGGGGTAATTGGGGTTTTTCGGGTGGTCGAGAATGGCCACGCTCACCGAGTCGGCACCCATCTTGCCATACACTTTGCACCAAGCACCGCGCGTGCTCCAGGCCGCATTGCCGCTCTTACCGGCGCTGGTAATGTAATTGCCGGTGGCCGTTTTGTCGGTGCCGGCCTTCACGATGGTAACGTTGCCTTTGTCGTCGGTGTATTTTTCGTCTTTATCAGATGGCATTTGCAACTCGTGCGCCAGGCGCAAACCCAGCAGCCCGTCTTTGGCATCCGTAAACGTGACTTCGGTGGCGGCTTTCAGGGTCGTTACCCGGTCGATGGTGCGCTCGTGGCTGGTGCCGCTAAACTCGAAGCGCGTGGTTTCTTCCAGCAAAACCTCGTTTTTCTGATTGGTCCAGTTGGCATGGTAAGACAGCACACCCGTCGGGCCGCTGGCGGTGGTCAAAATCCGGTCGGTTTTAATCCAGCCGTACGAGCCTTTTTTCTCCTTCGGAATGGCGTAAGAATTATTCCAAAAGTCCAGGCCATTCACGTTTTCAAAGTTGAACCACAGGCCAATGTGGTGCGGGTGGTCGGTGGGGTCGCCGGGCTTGGGGTTAAGCGGAAAACCCCGGGTAACGATAGTCCCGTCGGCAGCGCGCAGGGGGTAGAGCACCGGCTTCTCCAACGTATCGGGGTACAGAAAGCTGGTAAACAGCTCCTTGCCCACAAACACGTCAATTTTTTTGCCGGTGGCACTCTTAGCTACCCGGACCAGCTCCGATTTTTGGGCGACGGCTTGGAAGGTGCAGGCTAGCAGCAGGGCACTGCCGCCAAGCAAAGGGAAATAGCGCATCATGTTTCGAGTTAAGTGCTTACACAATAAAGGCTTTGCCACCGACCATCACTTCCTGGGTTTTCTCGTCAAAGGTGGCTTTTTGGCCGCTGTGCACCGCCGCGTTGGTCATGATGGTGGCAATGGAGTGGCTGTAGCCCGCCTCCACGGGTGCGTTGGGCTGCTGGCGGCTGCGCACGCACTCCATCCAGTTGCGGATGTGGTTGGACGTCAGCTTGTCGCCGCCCGTGTTAGCGGAGGCGATAACGGGCTCGGCGGCCGATAAACTCATCTCGGGCAGCAAGTTGGCTTTCATTTGCATGGCCTCGGCCATTTTCTGGGTCAGGCCGCCCCTGGGCGATACCGTATTGGTATTCAGGTTAAGCTCGCCGCCGTTGGAGTAGTAGATTTCGGCCGGGTGCTCGTCGCCGTTGTGCATCCGCGAGCCAAACGTGACCTGGAATCCACTGCTCATATCCTGCACGGGGCCGTAGTCGAACACCGCCGTAATGGTATCCCAGTTGCGGCGGCCGTCTTTCCACTCGTAGATGCCGCCGTTGGCCACCACGCTGCGCGGGTGCTGCAAGCCACTGAACCAGTGTACGGTATCAATCTGGTGGCTCATCCACTGGCCCGGCAGGCCCGAAGAGTACGGCCAGAACAACCGAAACTCCAAGTACTTGCGCGCATCAAATGCCTCGGCGGGCCGGTTCATCAGGTAGCGCTTCCAGTCGGTGTCGGCTTCCTTGAGTTGCGGAATCAGTTCGGGGCGGCGCCAGCGGCCGGGCTGGTTCACGTTCCAGGTCAGCTCCACCATCGTGATGGGACCAAATTTGCCCGACTTGATAAACTGCTCGGCGGCGTGGTAGTTGGCCCCGCTGCGGCGCTGCGAGCCAATCTGCACAATCTGCTTCGAGGCCTTAATGGCCTTTAGCGCGGCGCGGTTGTCCTCCATCGTCTCGGCAAACGGCTTCTCTACGTACGCATCGCAGCCCGCCCGCACGGCCTCAATGGCGTGCAGGGCGTGCTGAAAATCGGCGGTGCTGATAAACACGGCGTCCACCAGCTTTTTGTCGTACATCTCCTCGTTGTTGCGGCAGGCCAGCACGTTATGCTGCATCTTCTCCTTCCAGGTCGCGGCGCCTTCTTCGCGGCGCTTTTTCCAGATGTCGGACACGGCCACTACGTCAAAGTTCAATTCTTTGTAGTGGCTCATAAAACACGGAATGTGCGAGCCTCGGTGGCGGTCGGAGAAGCCCACCACCCCAACGCGCACGCGGTCGTTGGCCCCAATAATGCGTTTGTAGCTACTGGCCGACCAGGAGGTAACGGGTGCCAGCAGCACGCCGGCGCCCGCCATGGCCGTTTGTTTGAGAAATTCGCGACGTGGAGTAGACATGGGGAATTCGTTAGGGGGTAGGGAAAGAATGCTAGCTAATTTAGGGTCTTGACTTTAATGCTGCGGAACGACACGCGGTTGCCGTGGTCTTGCAGCAGCAGGTGGCCGGCCGGGGCCTGCCCAAAGTTTGGCCAGATGTGGTATTTGCTCTGAGCTACCAGCTCCTTGAAAGCTGGTGAGCCGCGCACGTACTCCAGCACTTTGGCGCCGTTCAGGTAGTGCTCCACGTGGTTGTCGGGGTATACCACCACGCGCCCTACGTTCCACTCGCCAATGGGGTGAATGAAGCGCGGCGGATGCTCGGCCGTCATCAAATCGTACAACGACGCCAGCGTGCGGTCGCCGTCGCGGCCCAGCTTGGCGTCGGGGTGCAGCGCATCGTCGAGCACCTGGTATTCTAGCCCGATGGCCGAGCCCTCCGTTTTTTCGGCCAGCGTCACGAAGTATTTCACGCCGCTATTGGCGCCCGGCGTCAGCCGAAACTCGAATGACAAGTCAAAAGCTTTGTATTGGTCATTGGTGACGATGTCGCCGCCATTGGCAGCTTCCTTGCCTTCGGAGGGCAGCACCGTAAGCGTGCCGTCCGTAATCTGCCAGCCCTGCGCCGGGAAGGCGGCGGCTTTGGCACTGCGCCAGCCGGCGTTCGTTTTGCCGTCAAACAGCAACTTCCAGCCGTGCTGCTTCTCGTAGGCCGTCAAGTAGTTAGGCACGAAGTTGACCACGTAGATGTCGGCCGGAAACGCGCTCGGCTTCAGGTTGGCGGTCTTGATGCGGATGTTTTTGAAGTACACTTTCTTGCCTTCCTGCTCCTTGGTCGTGATGCCATGCACCTGCAAGCCAATAAAACCAGTTGGGTCAATGGGGTCCACCACGTAGGCCACCGGCGTGCCATTGAGCCACGTTTTCATCTCGTTGCCAATGCACTCCACTTTGACGTGGTTGTACTGGCCGAGCTTGAACAAGGTCTTGGCCTGCGGGTGCAAATCGAGGGGGTAGAGCCACTGCCGGCGGTCCTCGTCGTACACGCCGCCCGACCAACTGCGCGCCGACGGGTCAATTTCGAACTGCCGGCCGTACACCTTGTTTGCGTGGCCCTCGGTGTTGAAATGGCTGCGCGTTTGCACGCCCGAGTTGCTCACGGCGCTTTCTATTTGCAGGTCTAGCTCTAGTTGAAAATCGCCGTATTCCTTTTCCGTGACCAGAAACGTATTGCCGGAGTTCATGACCGTCGTGCCGACAATCGCGCCATTCTCCACTTTGTAGTCGGCGGTGCCAGCCAAGCGCTTCCAGCCCGTCAGGGTTTTACCATCAAACAGGTTTTGCCAGCCATCCGAGGCCTGCGCGAGCAGTTGGTGGGGCGCTCCTAACAGCAGTGATGCGCTGAAGACACAGCCAATTATCAAGTTAATCTTTTTCAAGGTGGGTGGGAGTAGGTTTTGAATGGTTAGGCAAGTAACGCAACAGCGGCCCTACCCCCTGCGCCGCAGTGCAGGGGGTAGGGCCGTTTTTTAATACCCAGGGTTTTGCGGAAAGGATGCTATACCGCCCGCCGTGCGGTCAATCTGGTCCTGCGGAATGGGCCGCAGTTCGTGCTTGCCCGCCCGAATGTTGGGGGCCGCATCGGGATTATACAATTTTACCCGGTCAATCAAGATACCCCACCGCTTGAGGTCAAACCAGCGGAACATCTCGCCGAGCAACTCGCGCTCGCGCTCTTGCATGATGAAGTCCATGGTCAGCTGGCTAGCCGTGATTTCCATAGCCGCTTCTTTGCCAGCAAACGCGGCCCGGCGGCGCACGGTATTGATAAACGGCAACGCCTCGGCCGTTTTGCCCTGCTTGAAAAGCGCCTCAGCCGCAATTAAATACGTCTCAGCCAAGCGAAACATTAAGAAGTCGCGGCTACCCGGCTGGTACTGCAAGTCGGGCCGCAGCGGGTCCAAAAATTTGGTCAGCGTCGGGAACAGGTTGGGCCGGTACAGGCTGGGCACCAGCACCTGGTAAGGCTTTTTGGCTCGTTGGGCCAGCGTCCATTCTACTCCCGGCAGGTAAATAGCCGTGTCACCAGCCTTGACGGTAATTGACGTTTTGGAAGCATCAAACAGGTTGGTAAACGTGCCCGGGTTGTTGGAGAGGTACACCGTGCGAAAGCTCTTTTGGTAGCGCGAGTCGTTGGTGCGGTTGCTAAATACGGTGTTCAGCGTGTACTCAGTGGGCCGAAACCGCCGGAACGGGCGGCCATAGAAGATATCGCGTTTCATGCCCGCCTGCACGTCGTACTCCATCACGTAGTACAGATGGGTCTCATTGCCAACACCGTTGGTGGTAGGGTCGGAGGTGTACTGGGTAGCAAAAATCACCTCGTCGTTCACCTCACCCGAGCCCTGCTGAAACACGCTGGCAAAGTCTGGCAGCAGCCGGTAGCTATAGTTCTTGATGACGTTTTGGGCGTAGGTAGCGGCCTTGGCGTAGTCGTCGGCCGCGGCGGCCTCCGAGGTGGCCTTGGTCAGGTACACCCGCGCCAGCAGGTGCTCGCACGCGCCCTTGGTTACGCGGCCGTAGTCGGGCGTGGTCGCCGTCAGGTCGGGTAGGGCCGACTCTAAGTCGCTGACAATGGCGGCGTATACCTGCGGCACGGGCGTGCGCGTGGCTTCTTTGCTGGCTGTGGTGCTTTGCTTCAGCACCAGCGGCACCGCCCCAAACTGCTGCACCAGCACGAAATAGTGGTGCGCCCGCAAAAACTTCACTTCCGCTACCCGCCGCTTTTTGGTGGCATCGTCGAGGCCCGTCACGTTGGGCGCCTGGTCGATAACGGCGTTGGCCGTGTTGATACCCACGTAAAAAGCATTCCATACGTCAATGACGGGCTGCGTGCGGCTATCGAGCTGGGTAGTGTACTGGTTCATAAACTTATACGTGCCGTCCGAGCCCATCGTGTAGGTGTCGGTGCCAAACACGGTCAGGTCCATGCCGTTTTCGCGGCCGTAGAAATCGCGCAGCGACGAGTACACTGCCTTCACGCCGGCATCAAAGCCCGCAGCGGTAGTCAGGTAATCGGCACCCACCTGCGATACCACGCTTTCATCGAGCAAACTTTTGCAGGCCTGGCTGGCCAGCAACATCACCGCCACCGCCAACAGCTTACTGTATTTCAACGCTTTCATATAAGAACGAATTAAAAATGCTGGGTGGGAGGAGCTAGAATTTGGCGTTGATGCCGAAAGTTATTTGCCGCGCCGAAGGCGTTTGGTCGGGGCCCACGATGTCGGAAGTTTCCGGGTCGATGCCCTTGTACTTCGAGCGGTAGGTAGCAAAAATGAAGGGCTGCAAAATGCTCGTGTACACGCGCAAGCCGCTGATTTTCATTTTGCTGTACACGGCCGGCGAGAAATTGTAGCCGAAGTTGATGTTGCGCACTTTCACGAAGGAGCCATCGAAGTATTGCAGCGTGGTGTTATAAATCGGGAACTCCTGGTCCTTATTCGGCCGCGGAAAGTCGTTGGTCGCGTTGGTGGGCGTCCAGTAGTTCACGTCCAGGTTGTTGTAGCGCCCGGCCAGGTTGTTGTTGGTAGTGTGGAAGGTGCTCCGAATCATGTTCCCTACCCGGGCATAAATGAAGAAGGACAAGTCGAAGCCCTTGAACTCGAAGCGGTTGGTGATGCCGCCCGACCAATCGGGGATGGTGCTGCCCAAAATCACCCGGTCGTTGACGGCGTCGATTTTCCCGTCGCCATTCTGGTCTTTAATCTTGATTTGGCCCACCTTCTGGCCGTACAGCTTGGCTTGGTCTTCCTCGCCCGTCTGCCAGATGCCGATTTTCTCGTAATCGTAGTACACTTGCAGCGGCTGCCCAATAAAGCGCTGGTTACCAATGTCATCTACCTTACCATTAAATAACTCGATAATGGCCTCGCGGTTGCGCGTGAACTGCAAGTCGGTCGACCAGCGGAAGCCGCTGGGCAGGTTCACGTTCACGGTAGTTAAAGTTACTTCGAAGCCCCGGTTGCGGGTGTGGCCCACGTTCTGGAGCACGCGGTCGAAGCCGTTGGAAATCGGCAACTGATTGTAGAGCAGCAAGTCGCGCGTATCGGCTTGGTATACTTCAACCGAGCCGTATACCCGGCCCTTCCACAAACTAAAATCGAGGCCCGCGTTGGCAGTGCTGGTCGTTTCCCACTTCAGGTCGTCGTTGCCGAGCGTGCCTACCCGGTAGCCGTAGGCCGGCGCGGTGCCGAAGGCGTAGGAGGTGCGCGCCAGCAGGCTCTGCGTTTGGTAGGGCGAGATGCCGGTGTTGCCAATCGAGCCGTAGCTGGCGCGTAGCTTCAGCTGGTCGAGCCAGGAAATGTTCTTGAAAAATTGCTCTTCGGCCATATTCCAGCCCAGCGCTACCGACGGGAAGAAGCCGTACTTATTATTAGCCCCGAAGCGCGAGGAACCGTCGTAGCGGCCGGTGAGGGTAATGAGGTATTTCTCCTTATAGTCGTAGTTGACGCGGCCCATGAATGATTGTAATGTCCACGTCTGCAAGTCGGTACCCGGCGCATTGAACGAGCCGGCCTGCCCCAGATTGTAGAACGACTGCGTTTCGGCCGACACGGCATTCACGTCGATAAAGGCCGTTTCGTAGCGGTCGCGCTGCAACGAATACAGCGCCGTAACACCCAGGTTGTGTGCCTTGGTTTCGCCAAATTTCCGGTTGTAATTGACGATGTTTTCCAGCGTGTAGTTGAAGCGCTGGCCATATTCGGTGCGGGCCGTGGGCGCGCCCAAGCGGCGGGCATTGGTGAAGGTGCCCGTGAAGCGCCCAAAGCGCTGGTTGGTGATATCGGGGCCGAAATTGAGGCGGTAGGTCAAGCCATCCGCGATTTTCCACTCGCCGTAAATACTGTTGAAAAGGCGGACAGTTTTGGTTTCGGCAACGTTGGCGCCCGGCACCACCTCGGCGGCCGGGTTGGAGCGCAACCCGTCGGGGGTAGGCAAGAAAATCAGGTTGCCTTGGTCGTCGAAGGGCTGGCCCAGGGGGTTTTCGGCCAGTGCACCACCAAATGGGTGGAAGCCCCGGGCCACGTAGTTGGGGTTAGCAAAGCCGTCAAAATTCGGGTTGTTGATGGGGCTGTCGGCCCCGTTATTGACGCTATACACGCCAAACGTGGATGTACCCACCCGAATGTGGCTGTTGATTTGGTGGTCGAGATTCACCCGAAACGTGTAGCGGGTAAAGTCCGTCTGCTTCACGATGCCTCGCTCCTGAAAGTAGTTGCCCGAAATCGCAAACTGCGTTTTCTCGCTACCCCCCTGCACACCAATCTGATGGCTTTGGATGGAGCCCGTGCGCAGCAGCAGCTTTTGGTAGTCGGTGCTGCGGCCCTTAGCAATGCCATCGAGCTCAATGGCGCTGAAGATTTTCTTGTCCGAAGCGGTCCGGTCGGCATCGTCGTAGAGGCCAGCCGTGCGGTAGGCTTCGCGCTTATACTCAGCAAACTGCGGCCCGTCCATCATATCCACCTCGCTCAGGGCGTTGGAGAAGCCAGCGTAGGCATCGTAGCCCACCGTGGTTTTGCCCGCTTTGCCGCGGCGGGTAGTTACCAGCACTACCCCGTTGGCCCCGCGCGAGCCGTAGATGCCGGTGGCCGAGGCGTCCTTCAGCACCTCCATCGAGGCAATATCCTGCGGGTTGATGTCGTCGATGCCGCCCGCCAGCGGAATACCATCGACCACGTACAGCGGGTCGTTGGAGGCGTTGATGGACCGCCTACCCCGGATGCGCACCGCCACGCCCCCGCCCGGCTCGCTGCCGGTCTGGATAACATCGACCCCGGCTGCCCGCCCTTGCAAGGCCTGCCGCGGATTGGAGATGGGCAACTCCGTAATTTCCTTGGCCGTAACGGAGGAAATGGCGCCCGTAGTTTGGCTTTTCTTTTGGGTGCCGTAGCCTACTACCACCACATCAGTGAGCGCCTTCACATCCTCCTGCATGGTTACCGCCAGCCGCCGCTGGCTGCCAACGCTAACCGACTGGGTAGCATAGCTGATAGAGGAGAAAACCAGCGTAGCGCCGGCCGGCGCTTTCAGCGAAAAATTGCCGTCGGGGCCAGTACTCGCACCGGTAGTAGTGCCTTTCACTACCACCGTTACGCCGGGCAATGGCTCGCCTTTTGGGTCTACGACCTTGCCGCTGATTTCAACGGCGTTTTGCTGCGCCCAAGCCCCGTGGGTAGCGCCGGCCAGCAATAGGAGGAACAGGAGTGCTACCCTTGCGGGAAGCCACGAGTAACGTGTTGCCATAAGTGTGGGAATTCTAAGAGTAGGAAAGAACCAGGGGAATCGCAAGACGGCGCAAGACTCGAAGACCGTAACCAAGGCTCTACTAGGCAGCTGCCATTCAAGTAGTTGGGCTAGGCTTTACTTCTCAATCACCAGGCACCAGGCAAACGCCTAGCGAGTGACTACTCAGAGGGGCACTTTAGGATAAGACGGACTCTATGGAGCATAGAATACCTGCCAACTCAAGATTGATGGTATAAATATCCTACTTATTCATCTAAAAATCATCCTGTACTCTCCCGATTATGGGTTTTTGATGAAATAATAATTCAGTTGCCTTGTGTGCCTCTCCACTGCACTTATGGCATTACAACTATTCTTATAAGCAGCGCTTAAAAAAAGAAGCAGATAAGTAAGCTGGGGTAGCAGGTGAGTACAGGACGCGGCGCCTACCCTAAAACAGAAATTGCTCTTTGGTTGGGGCTGTACAAAAGATAAGCAGAACAATATATCAAAAGCAGAGAAGACTTTGACTATAAACTTATTAGAAAGAGCAACCGCTTGCTCGTTTTGCGGCAAGCAAAACCTAACTTGGTAGTGCTTCTAGCTGCTTTGCTAGAGCTGCTGGCAGCCAGGCACACCGACCCAAAAGCCAACGAGAAAGAATTTGCACAATAAGCTGTTATTGGCTTCTTACCCCCTCCCCCTTTACACCATGCTCCTTGGGCTTCTCGTTGTACTTGCTGGCTGGTTGCTTCCGCCTACCCCAGCCTCGGAGGTGCGGCGGGCCTTCCATTTGAGCGGCTATGCCCAGGGCACGACCTATGCCATTACGTACTACGCCCCCGATAGCCTCGTAACCAGCCAAGACATTACCACCCAGCTAGCCGAAATCGATGCGTCGATGTCGCTCTACCAGCCGGGCTCGCTGATTAATCAGTTCAACCAATCGGCCAGGGGTATTGTGGCCGACCAGCACCTGCGGGTGGTAGTGCGCAAGGCCCTGCAAGTGTACCAGGCCACGGGCGGGCGGTTTGATGCTACCGTTGAGCCGCTGGTGCAGGCTTGGGGCTTTGGCACTCGGCCCGTGGCAGCCCCACCTTCGGCGGCAACTATTCGGGCGATTTTGCCGCACATCGGCTCCGACAAAATTCATTTAAAAGGTGATTCGCTGGTGAAGGATTTGCCGGCTATGCACCTCGACCTCAACGGCATTGCGCAGGGCTATTCCGTAGATGTGCTGGCCACGCTGCTAGAGCGCCACCACATTCAGGACTACTTGGTGGAGCTAGGGGGTGAGATTCGGGTACGGGGCCACAAATGGCCCAGCGGCGAGCTAATGCGCATTGGCATTGAGCAGCCCGATACCAGTGCCTTCGCGGCGGCGGCCATGCAGCAAGTCATCTGCCTGCCCGCGGGCGGAGTTACCACCTCAGGCAACTACCGCAAGTTTCGGCAATGGGGAGGGGTAAGGAGCGCGCACCTAATTGACCCTAAGACTGGATACGCTTTTCAAAACGAGTTAATTAGTGTAACCGTTGTGGCCACCGACGCCCTAACGGCTGATGCTTATGATAATGCCCTGATGGGCATGGGGCTCGCCAGCGCGCTCACTTTTTTAAAGCAAAACCCGGCGCTGCAAGCCTACCTCATCTACCAGCGGCCCGACGGCACGGCGGCAGCCACCGCCACTGCCGGGCTGCAACAACTTCTTTCCCACCCATGACAAACGTGCTTCGAAGAGATTTTTGCAAACAAGCTGGCCTGCTCACGGGCAGCCTATTGCTACACCACCAATTGGCTGAGGCCTTCGCGCCTCGGCACCTGACGGGCAAAATCCGCATTGGCATTATTGGCTGCGGCGACCGGGGCACGGGGCTGCTCAAAATTTTGCAGGAGCTACCCTCGCTGTTTGAGGTGACAGCGCTGTGCGACGAATTGCCCTTCCGGCTGCATGATGCCCAGAAAATCGGTACGGCCAGCAAAGCCAAAACTTATGCCGATTACCACGCCCTACTGGACTCGCGGGCGGTGGAGGCTGTCATCATCTCGGTGCCGCTCGACCGGCACTTCCAGATAGCCAAGGATGCGCTACTAGCCGGCAAGCAGGTGTACCTGGAAAAAACCATGACCTATGACATTGCCCAGGCTCTAGAACTGGTGCGCTTGTCTCAGCAGCGACCCAACCAGACGCTGCAAATTGGGCATCAGTACCGGTCCTCGCCGCTATACTACCGGGTGAAGGAAATGATAAAGCAGGGCTACCTAGGCAAGGTAACGCAGATAGACTGCCGCTGGGACCGCAATGGCAGCTGGCGCCGCCCGGTGCCGGAGCCGGGGCTAGAGCGCAAAATCAACTGGCGCATGTACCGCGAATACTCGGGGGGCCTAGCAGCCGAGCTGCTGTCGCACCAGCTAGATTTCATCAACTGGGCCTTCGACACGCACGCCGACGAAGTTTTCGGTACTGGCGGCATCGACTACTATAAAGATGGGCGCGAAACCTACGACAATGTGCAAGTAATGGTGCGCTACACCCAAGCTGGCATGGTGGGCAATTTTGGGGCTACCTGCGGCAACGCCCGCGATGGCTACTTGTTTAAGCTAAAAGGCACTAAAGGCACTATTTCGCTGCTGATTGACCAGGGGATTTACTACCCTGAGCAAGAAACCCTCAAACAATACGGCACCGTAGATGGCGTGACGGGCGCCACCAAAATAACTTGGGACAAGAATGGGGGCATCCCCATCGTCACTGGCAAAGAGCCCCTCAAAGATGGGTCGTGGTACGCACTAAGTGATTTTTACCGCGCCATCAGCGAGAAGCAGTTACCTGATTCTAACGTTGTAACCGGCGCCCGAGCGGCCTGCACCGTGCACCTAGCCAATCGTGCCATTTATAACCACACGGTGGAAAAGTGGCAGCCCGCATACGACCTAAGCTAGTAGTCTGACTGACAGTAAAATTCACTTGCATTGCGGCGCATTTTCCGTGCCTCCAGGGTAGGTAGCTACCGCAGCAAGTAGACCTAGCTATTGCTGCGTTGAGTAACCTATTTTCAGGAATATCCTCTACTATCTGAGCCTCATAAGTTCAGTGTTAGCACTGTAGCGCCTGAATATATCCGACATCTACCTTCATTATAACAGAAGGCCGCTTTCTCAACGGCGCTGTCGTTTTGGTTATTTGCATTTTTTAGTACCAAAAATTACTTTCAATTGCACTTTACACATTCGCAGTCATGGCAAACACACGCAAGTTTCCAGACAAGTTGACTTTGACTAAGTCTGACTTAGCAATGATAGACCTTGGTATCAAGCTTTTGCAAGATAATAAAACCAAGAACGTACGCGATTTAGCGAAGCTCAAAGCAACTCACGAACCTGGCGTTCTCGTGAGTAGGAATCCAGGGGGAGATGTAGCCATCTGGGTAGAAATTGCCGTAGCAGCGGCAACCTTGGCTTGGGAAGTCTACAAGGCTTGGAAATCAGGCGCGGTACTAGGGGCGAATGTTTTGCCAGCCGAACTTCTGAATAGAATGAAGGTTGAACACGATTTTTCAATCGACCAATTGATTACTGCAAGAGAGCAAATCAACAGAGAGATGAATCTTTGATTGATTAGCAAGATTAGAATACTTTACTAAGTAGTGAGTAGCAGTAGCGCGCAGAGCTTACGTATCAACTCTGCGATTTCAACCTCTAAATATTCTGGGTCTATGATAGGTTTTGGTGCTTGGTTGCCCTGCAATTCCATTAGGAACGCTGCAGGACAACCAAGCACCCACCTGCTTTTCAAAATGGTTTAGCCTGGCCCCTTTTGACTAATCACAATACAAGTAGATACTTTGGTAATACCCCTATTAGGCTACAAAAAGTATCTGTACTACTTAATTTTTAATCTAAAAAGTAATACTTATAAAATGGATATATTCGTAGCCATTTTTTTAGGATTATGGTTTTTTATATCCGTAATCTGGCAATTCCAACTCAATATACTATTAAAGTACCGAGGCTACGACTTTATTGGAGTCTTACCTAATTGGACTTTTTTCGCTCCAAATCCAGGAACTAGCGATTACCATATAATATACAGATTAGCGCAAGGCGATGAAATTACTTCTGATTGGCAAGAAGTACCATTGATAGTTTTTAGAACGTCTTATAATTTTATTTGGAACCCTGACAAAAGAGAAATTAAACAATTATTTGATTGCACAAGCTCCTTAATTAGGTTGGCCCAGAGATGCCACAAAGAACAAATGAGTCAGCATCTGCTTACCAACAATTTATGCACATGCGTCCCGTATTTACTTATCTTGAACACAGTCAATAGCTTTTCTTTTAAGTACTCAGACGCGAATGCATCGCACATACAGTTTGCGCTTGTTGAAAGCTTTGGCCTGCATTCTGAAGAGAGTCCTAGGCCAATACTAAGTTCTCCATTTCACCAAACTGCCATCCGCACTAGCAATCATGAATACGCCCACGTATTTTAGAATAGTAATAATCTTATTTACTATAGGGCAACTTATTACAACCACTGAACTTCTTTTTTTATATAATAAAGGTAATTTTTCTGATAGGGGGGCATTTCCTTGGAGAATAATCAGCTTAGATATAAATACATGGCTCAATAATAAGTACGCCGCCAAAATTCTAGATTACTTATTGAATAAATACTTGTTATATATACTCATTTTAGAACTCATCCTATTAACATTACTGCCTTTTATCACTATTCATACCTGGACATTTACCTTTGTTGCGCTAATTCTTGTAGTTTGCTTGCTTCTAATTCAGCTTAGAACTACTTATGGAGGCGAAGGGTCGGACCAAATGGCTTTAATACTTGTAGTAGCTATTTTCTTAGGGCTAAATAAATACTCATCGCAACTAAGTGAAAAATATTGCCTGTATTTCATCGCATTCCAATCTTGCTTGGCATACGAAACGGCAGGCGTTGCCAAAATAATATCAAAAAAATGGCGTAGCGGAGAAGCAGTTTACCAAATATTTAGTACTGGCTCTTTTGGTAGCCTAGGTTTTTCCTCGCTTTTGAAGAGAAGCGGATATTTGAGTTTATTCTTGTGCTGGAACGTGATAATAATGGAAATAACGTTTCCGTTATGCTTAGTTGTTCCTTTACCATTTTCTTATATCATTTTGTTTTGGGGTGTTACTTTTCACTTATTCAATGCTGTATTCATGGGACTAAATTCGTTTTTTTGGCTATTCACGGCTACTTACCCAGCTATATTATTTGTGATAAGTAATCTAAACATCTACCCCTAAATAATAGCGCTTCATTTATACGAGCAAACTCAAACAGTGCCTGGTAGGCAATTGATGCAAGCCTACTGTAAAGCGACCCGTGGGTACTCAAGCCGAGGTAACTATAGCGCACCTGCTTCTCGGGTAGCAATGCCAGTAAAATGGAACTACCGGACTACTACATCACCACAATTTCACGGCGGTAGTCTAGGGTGCATATGGGCAGCGCCCCGCGTTTCATCAGGCCATTTGCGCCTACCAACGACTTCTACCTGGACATATAAGGGTACAACGACACCACGCTTCGCAGTAAGGCAGTGTTCCCGTCTATACACGTGCTGACGCCGTTGGACAGCTGCCGCATCGCGCTCTCACAGGTCACATCGAGTACGAGGCGGCAGCAACCGTCTTTGTAAGGGCGCAAGAGTATTTGAGGGAAGGCGTACTGCCTAGGTCCGCGAGCTAGTACGGGGGGTAGTGGTGCTAACAATAGAACACCCCGTATGTGCGTCCCCTACTAGCGGTGCCTAGCGAACGTGGGGTTGCCATGCTATTAGCACTACCTATATTAACGGCTCATTCCACTTCTACCTACTCATTTACTTCATGGAAAAAGTAACGGGCCTCGGCGGCGTATTTTTCAAATGCGATAATCCGCAAGAAATGAACGACTGGTACGCGAGAAATCTCGGACTGGCTACCAGTGAGCACGGGACAACGTTTAAGTGGCGTCAAGTCGATAATCCGTCGAAACAAGGTACCACTACTTGGAGCACGTTTCCGCAGGATACCACCTATTTCAACCCGTCAGCCAAGCCCTTTATGATTAATTACCGGGTGGAAAATATCGTGGAGTTAGTAGCAGAACTACGGAAGAACGATGTGACTATCCTTGATGAGATTGCCGAATATGCCTATGGCAAATTCGTCCATTTGCTCGACCCGGAGGGAAATATACTTGAGCTTTGGGAGCCAGCCGCGGAAGAAGCTCCAGCGAACGAGGACGGGTAAACCAGCTGGCTTTCGGTAGTAGGTATAGAAGAGTCTTGCCGTACGCAGGGCTCGCTTCCATTCGCGGGGTTTGCCGGTGTAAGGTTTGCGTGGGGTCTAGGAGAATAGGGGGTGAAAGCACTATTTCAGCGGCACTGACTTGGTTTTAGTAGCGATGAAATCGTTGACAAACTCGCTGTAGTGAATGAGGACGTGGCCCGCGTGGGCACTATTGCGTACAATCGGAATCACGTCAGCCTCCCATTGGTTGTAATGAGTGGGGAAGGGGACTACGCTCTGCTGCCAGCCGCCCGGCCGGCAAGTAACTAGGTGGTAGCTACTCCGGCAGTTAGTGAACCAAGATGGAGAATGCCTAGATAATCGCGCCGGCCAGCCCCCAAGTGGTGAAAGACGTTTAATTCGCCCCCAAGGAATTGGTCAAGGGCATAGGGGCGCAGGGCCTGATTGGAACTAGTAAGATAGCTGACGCACCGGCCCACGCAACCCTCCCCGGTCGAATCTACCTCGGGTAACACTAGCCACACGTATTCGGCCGTACCGTTGCCATCGAAATTGCCTTGCACGGCTCCAGGAGGAGGAACTGAGCTAACGGGGGCAGCGCCGCGCGAGGGGCAGTAGGTAGGTGAGCGGCCGGACGCTCGCAACCCACAAGTAGGCCTAATGTAGTGAAAGTAAAAAACACCCTGGGGCTGCGGGGCTTTTTGCGTGGTACCGGCCTAGCAGACTACTTGGCTACCTGCCGGGCCATGCGCTGCCGAATAGCATCGTGGCTGCGGTAAAAATCCATCTCGTAAGAGTAGGGGTCTGTATTCCAGAAGGCATTAAAGGCCTCCAGGTTGTTACGGAGGCGATTGAACTCCTTTTCTTGCGCTACATCGAGTAGCAGGGCAGTCGAATCAGCTTGCAGAGCGGTAAAGCGCCCCGCTAGCAATTGCTCAATTGCAATTACTTCCGTACCACCCTGATTAGCGCGAGGGACTTTCTTGGCGGGGGTGCGTTTCTGCGAAAATGTGTGCGCCTGGTAGGTGGCAGGCAGCACGAAAAGAGTGGCCTTCTGCTGGGATGTGTTGCGCTGGGTAGCTAGCCTGCCTGCTAGCCCAAGACCATTGAGAAGGTTAGGGCTAAGTTGTGCGTGTGCAGAAAGAGTGCCACTAAATAAGCCGGTTAAGAGTAGAAGTTTCTTCATAGACAAATATAGTAAAAGCTCCTCTGTTGAGCGAGAATTATTCCCTACTCTCGGGGCCAGCAAGTGCCACCCTGCGTATAGCTAAAAGTAGAAGCGACCCTACAGATGAGGGTTGCGAGAGCAGTGAAGCTGCATTTTGGTGCTGATAATCAAAAATCCCAACTAAGCACGACTTCTGTAGCGCTGTGCTACCTGAGATGCTAATGACGACGCCGAATACTTCGGTCGGCACTCTCGGCGGAGGTAAAACAGGGGTGTAAAATAAAAAAAGGCCTCTACGCTAGCGTAGAGGCCTTTTTAGTGGGCCCACTTGGAATCGAACCAAGGACCTGCTGATTATGAGTCAGCTGCTCTAACCGATTGAGCTATAGGCCCGGTGCCGCAAACGCAGGGCTTTTGGCTGGATCAAAGTTACGGCGGGTTTTGGTTTTTTGAGTGGCTGGCATGGGTTTTCTATCCCGACCTTTGTGGGCTAGTACCATCCTTGACTCGCCGCCTACCCCACTTATGAAGCCCAACCTGCTCTTTGACTTTGGTGGTGTCATCATTAACATCGACTATGCCCGCACGCCCGATGCGCTACGCCGCCTCAGCCGAGCCAATAGCGCGGTTGACTTAAGCCAAGCAAGCCAGAGCGAGCTGTTTGACCAGATGGAAACCGGCCAGCTTTCGCCCGCCGAGTTTCGGGCTGCCCTGCGCGAACACTACGAACTGAACGCCACCGACGCCGAAATCGACGCCGCCTGGAATGCCCTGCTGCTCGACGTGCCCGCCGAGCGGCTCGCCCTCATTGGCGAGCTACGGCGGCAGGGGCACCAGACGGCCCTGCTTTCTAATACCAACCAGCTGCACATTGAAGAAGTGAACCGCCGCTTGGCCCAGCAATACGGCTTCAAAAACGGAATTGCCGATTGCCTCGACCGCGTGTTTTATTCACAGGAAGTGGGCTTCCGCAAGCCGGGTGAGGAGATATTTCGGCACGCGCTGCGCGAAATGAACTGGCAGCCCGCCGATACGTTATTCATTGAAGACAGCCCGCAGCACATTGCTACGGCTCGCCGCCTAGGGCTGCGGGTGCTTTACCTGGCCCCGCCCCTCACCCTTACCACCGCCCTGCCCGAAGCCCTGCGTGCCTTTCCCCGAGAATACCCCGAACGCCCTACCCCCCCTGCCACCCACTGACGACCTCCTCGGCGGCTGGCCCGCCGATGCGGCCGCTGCACCCGCGCCTACGCGCGGAGCCTGGGCGCGCCGCCTGTTTCGACGCTACGAGCGGCCGCCCATGCGGCCCGGGGTACGCTACGCTTTGCACCTGGGGCTGTTTTTACTTACCCTGCTGACTACCGTGCTAGCGGGGGTGCAGCTGGTGCGCCAGGGCCCCGAGTGGCTGGCGTTTGACGTGCTGGGCCACCCAGCGGCCCAGCGCTGGACGGAGCTGGGCTGGGGCTTGGCCTACGCGGTGCCGTTTTTGGGGGTGCTGGCGGTGCACGAGTTTGGGCACTATTTTGTGGCGCGCTATAACCAGGTGCGGACGTCCCTACCGTACTTTTTGCCGGTGCCGTTTGGGCTAGGCACGTTTGGGGCAGTAATTCAGATTAAGGAGCGCATTTTTTCGCGGCGCGAGTTTTTTGACATCGGGCTGGCCGGGCCGCTGGCGGGTTTGCTGGTGGCGGTGCCGCTGCTCATCTACGCCTTCACGCACCTGCCCGACCCGGTCGAGTACTTGCTCGTTACCAATCCGCAGCTAGGCCATTCGGCTCCCGAACTCACGCTGGCCCGGCCCCTGCTCTACCAGCTGCTCGAAAAAGTATTTGCCGCGCCCGGCCGCATTCCGCCCACTAACCAGCTGCTGCACTACCCGCTGCTGCTGGCTGGCGAGCTTAGCTTGTTTTTCACGGCCCTCAACTTGTTGCCCATCGGCCAGCTCGACGGCGGGCATATTTTGTACGGCTTGCTGGGGCCGCGCCGGGCGGGTCGGCTGTCGGCGGGGCTATTTGTGGTGTTTATTTTTTATGCTGGGCTAGGCATTTTCTCGCTGCGCAGCGGCTGGCAAACCTGGCTCTATGGCGGGGCGCCCTACGCTTGGTACCTCTGGCTGACCTTGCGCAAGTTGCTGCCCCAGGCGCGGCAAGTGCTGGCGGTTGCGGCACTGGTGTGGGTAGCACAGCTCACCGTGGCTACCCTGTGGCCAGGCACGTTGGGCCAACCTGGCTGGCTGATTTTTGGGCTGTTGCTGGGGCGAGTATCGGGCATTTACCACCCCTCGGCGCCCGACGAGCGCCCCCTCAGCCGGGGCCGCCAAGTGCTGGGCTGGGTAATGGTTATCTTATTTATTCTTTGTTTTTCGTCGTCGCCCCTTGTCGAGGTGCGCTGGACAGCTATTTAGCCAAAGTGGGGGTAGGCGCCCAGCTTTTCGGCTGTATTTTTAGGACTTCATGCAATTTCACCAACGCCAATTTACCCGCTCTACGCAGCTTGCGCTGCGCGAGCACGGGTTTTATATCAGCCAGCGCGACGGCCGGGGCCAGGTCGCTATGGCCGTCGAGCTACCCTACGAAGAATTGCTGCCCTTGCGCCTCGAATACCGCAACACCGTGCCTCGCCGCCAGCTGCTTTGGGGCTTGGGCGGCCTGCTTTACGTAGGCTTGCACCTGACTCGGCCGCTTTTGGCGGATAGCCAGCCGCTATCCAACGAGGCGTGGGCCGGAGCATTTGGCGTGGGGGTAGGGCTTATTCTATTTTTCTTATACGGCCTCCACAACTGGTGGCACCAGGCTATTTTGCACACCTCGCGCCTGCAAGTAGTGCTGGCCGACCACCCCCGCGACCGCCGCCAGCTGCGCGCCTTCGTTAGCAATTTGCAAAGCCATACCAAGGCCTACCTGCGCCGCGAGTACAGCCTCGTGAACCCGCTGGGCCTCATTGAGCCGCAGTTGCGGCGCCTGGCCTGGCTGCACGAGCTCGACGTGCTCAGTACTCCCGAGGCGCAGGCGCTGGCTACCCGCCTCACGGGCCGCCTGCCCGGCCGCGGCATCAAGAGCATGGGCCAGCGGCTAGAGGCTCCGTATGTGAATTAGGTGGGAAAGTGGTAAGCCCAGCCATAACCCCGTGGCCCTCCCCCCTCGTATCGGCGAGGTACTCTACCCCCCTCCCACGCTATGAGCATTACCCTAAATCGCACGGCGCTCACTTTCGCCAAAAGCCTCATTAAAGAAGGCAAAATCAAGAACGACGAAGGCCACTGGGGCCAGCACAACCCCGGCTCAGCTCAGGAAAATGCATTCCTCAAAAAACACGAAATCGACGAGTATGCCCAATGGCACCTTGGCGAAGACAAAACCCAGAGCGAAGACAATAAAGGCCGCTACAAATTCCCGTACGGCGACTTCAAAACCGTGCATCGCGACGGGCTGATTGCCGCTAAGGAGCGCGCCGCGCAGCAAGGCTACCACGACATTGAAAAAGCCGCCGACGAGTTGCTGCAAGCGCTAGAAAAAAAGGCAGCCTGAGCATAAGCCGCTCGTAAAGCAAGGGGGTAGGGATGGGACGCGGCGAACGCATTTCCCATCCCTACCCCCTTGCTTTGGCGGCACCAGCTGGGCCGCGGACATACACAATGGTTTATTAAGCAGCCTGGTAACCCATCATGCCGCCTACTAGGTTGCGCACATTGGTAAAGCCTTGCTGGGTGAGGAAAGCCTTGGCCGAAGCCGAGCGCCCCCCGCTTTTGCAATGCACGATTACTTCCTGGTCTTTTAATTCTTCGAGGTCGTCGAGCTTTTCGGGCAGGGTACCGAGCGGGATATTTTGGCTGCCGGGAATGCGGCTTTCTTCGGCCTCCCAGGTTTCGCGCACGTCGATGATGTGGGGCGTTTCGCCGGTTTGCTGGCGCTGCTTCAGTTCGGCGGAGGTGATGTCGGGCATAAGGTATGCTATAAGGAAAACATTGAAAATGAGCAGCCTATTCTACCACCAATCGGCGAGTGGCACTGCTACCGTCGGGCAAAGTTAGCTGCACCATATACACCCCGCCCGGCAAGCCAGCCGGCAAGCGCAGCGTCGGCTGCCCAGCCTCGGCGGCGGCTTGCTGCCACACTTGGCGGCCCAGCACGTCGAGCAGCGCGGCGCGGCTAAAGGTGGGCCCGCTCACGGCTACCGTGGTATTGGAGGGGGTAGGGTTAGGGTAAAGGCTAAATTGGGCGCTAACGGCTTGCTGCGCTTGGGTAGCCAGCACGCTATTGTTCATAACGGGCCGCAGCAGCAGCGCGCCGCCCGTAGCGGGCTGAAAGGGCGTCCAGGTGCCTTGCTGGGTATAAAACAGCGAAGAGGCGGGCGTCTGGTTGTTCAAATCGAGGCCATAGAGCAAAAACTGCCCGTTGGCAGGCTGGCCATAGCCCACGTAAAACCGACCCGACACGGCGACCGGCGTGGCAAAGCGCACCTCATAAAACCCCTGACTAACCAACTTTTGGTCGAGCGTAAACGTGCTGGTGGCTAGCGGAGTAGGACCCGGCTGGCCATTAGCATCTGCCCACACCGCTACCGTCACCGAGCGATTCAGAAAGTTCTCGCCCCCTTGGCTAGTAGGAATATTATTGAATACGGGCAGCAGGCGCACGGCACTTACCTGGTCGGCTTTAGTAGCGGCAAAGGCTACGGCTAGGTAGCTCGTCGGCCCGGTGCTAACGGCAGGAATGCCAAAGCTTTGCTCGGCCGTGCCATCGTCATAGGCATAGTAATTACTCAGTTCCAAGTCGCGGCTTACGGTGTCATTGGCCAGCGTTAGGGGGTTGGTTTCCCTTGTTTGCAGCGCCAAAGTGTAGCGGAAGCGCCGCGCCTGCGTCGAAAGCGACAGCGGGGCTGTGCTAGCGTCACCCGTAATGACATCTTGCCGGGCATTGGCCAGTTCGGGGCGGTTGCCTGTTACCCAGGTGGCGGGGCCAAAACCGCCGGTAGTCAGCTCGCGCACCGTACCCTGCCAAGCAATAGGGATGGGGTTGCCGGTAGCAGTCAGGTTATTGACAGTGGCCGTTACGGCCGGGTTTAGCTCGCTCGTTGTGGCTGCGTTGTACTGCCACACCGGCATAGCGGTGTAGCGGCGCAAAGGGCTGCTCAGCCCCCGGCTGATGGCAACATCTTGAAAGATAGTGTCATTATCCGCCCGGTTGTTATTCACATAAATGTAGTCGAGCCCAAATGCGTCGCGGGCCGAAGACTGATTGCCCGACGCCCGAAACCGGAACCGAAAGCTACTGTGAAAATAAGCAGCCTGGTTAATGGCAAAAATCTGCTGCCGGAACTTAGTCGATTTATTGGCGCCTAGGTACGTCCAGATGGTGTTCCAGCGCCCCGCATTATCCAAAAATTCCAACGTTAGGCTCACCGGCGTGCTGCTGCTATTGCTCACTGGCGACCCGGCCAGCGACCCGGCCTGCCAGGCGTAGCTCAAATACACCCGGCTACCCGCCGAAAACGCGCTCAGGTCGAGGGGCAGCGAAGTCAGCGTGTCGGTTTTGCTATAAAACGAAGCGGAGCTACTATTATAGGGTAAGCCATTGGCGCGCAAGCCATCTAGCGTAACGGTGCCGCGCGTAAGGGGCTCAATGGCCAAGCGGTTGCTTACGTAGGCGCCGCCCCCGCCGTAGTGCTGCGTCAGCCCTACGCCATCGGGGTAGTCGGTGGCGGCCGCTTGCCAGCGCAAAGGGCTCGGCTGGCCATCGAGGGGGGTAGTAAAATCGTCGAAAAACGGCAGCCCGAGCGCCGCCGTGCGCTGCTGCGCCGAAGTAATGGCCGGGACGGGCGCCGTTGTCGTCCGGCCCAGGTCGGCCGAAAGGGGTTGGGTGGGGAGGAGTACGGGCGTCGTTTGGGCCTGGGCCGCGAAGCCTAGCAGCACAGCCGGCAACCCAAGTAAGCGGAGCAATTGGCGCATAGCGAGTAGCTAAATAGTTATTGACGGATAGCTTTTTTAGGGCAGCCGCTTAACCAACGCAAAACGCCAGCTAATAGTCAACTGCTACCCGCCAACAGCTCAAAAATTTATTCGGCAACCCACAGGTCTACCAGCTGGCCCATGCGAATGGTGGCACCGGGCGCCGCTACTGGCCGCTGGCGCACTACGGTGCCGGGCGTTTGGCCGGTTTCGGCAGGCTGTTTAAACACCTCGCCTACTTCTAAGTGCTGGCCAGCTAGTAGCGTACGCGCCTCATCCTCGGGCATGTTTAGCAAGCTGGGCACCTCAAACTCGGTATTGCCGAGGCCGTCGCCCACTTCCAAGTCTACCTTGGTTCCCTTGGCAATGGCCGCGCCGGGCGCAATTTCCTTACCCCCCACCAGCTGCTTGAGCACAGCATTTTGGGCCACGTTGGGCACCAGCTTTATCTGGCCGATGGCCAAATCGTAGCTTGCCAAAATGAGCTGCGCGTTCTTCACCGAGCCATCCGTGAGCTTGGGCATCTTGATGACCGGCGGCCGGCGCATCGAAATGGAAATGTAGATTTTGCGGTCCTGCTTCACCTTTTCGCCGGGCGCGGGCTCCTGCGTGAGCACCGTAAAAGGCCGGGTACCTGGCGAGTAGCTACTGTCATCGACGAAGTATGCCAGCTTGCGCTCGTCGAGGTAGTTTTCGAGGTCAGCCACGTTCATGCCCGTTATTTTGGGCACCACAATGGTTTCGCCGTGGTGCGTAGTAAGGGGCAGGTAGAGGTAGAAAAAGCCCAGCACCAGCGTAGCCACTAGGGCCGCAATCACGGCTAGGTGCTTGAAAACATCGAACCAGGTATCAGATTTTAGAAAGGACATACTGCAAAAGAACGTCATGCGGAGCTTGCCGAAGCCCTTGGCATGGATTGGTAACTTAATCGCTAAACGATTGAATTAGTACACCACGCAGAGGCTTCAGCAAGCTCCGCATGACGTTCTGGGTTGATTAATTACTCGTGATAATTTTCTCGGCGCGCGCTTTGCCAAAGTCCAGAATCCGGTCGATGAACTGGTACGGCGTGTAGCCGGCCAGCGCCGTTTGGTGGAAAATGCAGGTAGCGGGCGTCATGCCGGGTAGGGAGTTGACTTCAATAATGAGCACTTCTACCGCGCCCGACTGCCGCACCCGCACAAAGGCGTCGATGCGGGCGTAGCCCTCAATGTGCAGTATTTCGGCCACTTGGCGCAGCGTGCGCTTCACTTCGTCGCTGATGCGCTGGCGCTCGGCGGCGTCGGTGGCGTAGCGGGCGGGCGTGATATTCTGTCCTTCGCCGGCCAAAAACTTCTCCTCCAAGCTCAGCACTTCGCCGGTTGCCAGGGCTTCGCTGGCCTCAAAAACCTCGATTTGCAACTGGCCCGTAGTGTCGTACGACGTGAGCAGGCCGCCCGTAACCTCCAGGAACTTCGCCGCGCCATCGGGGCCGATGAGCGTTTCGACCAAGAAGGCCTCTTTCTGCGGAAACTCCTCCTTAAAGCCTAAATGAAGCACCTCGGCCGGGCCAGCCAGCAAGTCCTCTTGCTGCCGGAAAATCTGCTCGCTAAAAGCGGCCAGCTCGGCGCGGTTCTTTATCTTTTTCACCGCCGACGAGCAGCCGTCATCCGCTGGCTTGGCAATGAAGGGGTAAGGGAATTCGTCCTCCAGGCTGCGGTAAAACGCCTCCGCATCGGCATTCCACTCCAGGCGGTAAGCCAGGCGGTGGTTGGCCACGCGCAGGCCGGCCTCGCGCAGGCGGCGGTTGGTTTCGAACTTGTTGATGGTCACAGCGCTGCTGGCCGCGCCCGAGCCGTTGTAGGGCAGGCCAAATTTCTCCAGCTCCTGCTGCAAGGCGCCATCTTCGCCGGGCCGGCCATGCAGGGCAATGAATACTTCATCGGCCCGCTCGGCCAGTTCTTCAAATGAAATGCGGCGCGGCGCGGCCACCGGCTGCCCAGCGTAGGTGCCTGTAATGCCCGCCGCCTCTTGCCGGATGCGCGCCAGCACCGGATGAGCCGCGTGGCCGGCTTCGGCCTGCTCGATTTTCTCACGAATATCGTCGGCATTATCCTTGAGCATCACGTTGATGGGTAGCTCGTAGAGGCGAAACTCCTCACTGTTGCCGGCCAAGAAAATCGGCATCGGCCGGTACTTCACCGACGACGAGAGCTTCTCATAAATATTGCGCCCACTCTCCACCGAAATATGCCGCTCGGAGGAGTAGCCGCCCATGATTACGGCCACGCGCAGGCGGTCGTCCTGCACCTGCTGGCGCGCCGCAATGGCCGCGTCGAGCTGGCCCAGCTGCGCCGTGAGCTGCACGGGCTTCAGCCCGCCG
The DNA here is from genome assembly GCF_009755225.1 of Hymenobacter ginkgonis. Lineage (GTDB taxonomy): Bacteria > Bacteroidota > Bacteroidia > Cytophagales > Hymenobacteraceae > Hymenobacter > Hymenobacter ginkgonis. The sequence goes on along the minus strand of NZ_WQKZ01000001.1, from coordinate 274,191 downwards.
CGCCGCCGCGCCGCCAGCGATGTGCGAATGAGGTAAGTAAGGAACTGGCTGGGGTTCAGCCCAATCTCGGCGGCTTGGTGAAAGAAGAACGACGCCGGCAGCATGCCGCTGGTCGTGTTCGGGTCGTTGAGAAAGATGGTGCCATCGGCCTGAATAAAGCCGTCGAGCCGCGCATACACTTCGAAGCCAAAAGTGCGGAACATGGCCTGGCACTGCTGCCGAATGCGCTCAATGTCCGCCTCGGGCAAGTCGATGGGCGTGACCTTGCGGGCCAGGCCCGGCAGGTATTTGGCGCGGTAGTCGAAGACCTCGGTGCCCTTCACGATTTCGGTGGGGGGTAGGGCCAGTGGCTGGCCGTTTTCATCTTCCACCACAATGCACGAAAACTCGCGGCCGGCCACGAAGCTCTCCACCAGCACTTGCGTTTCGCCCGTGGTGCTGGCAAGCACCACCGCCGACGCGCTCGGGAAAGCCGTCATCAGGAAGTCGAGCAGGGCCTCGGGATGTGCAAAAATTGTGGCGGTTGCGCCGGGTACCGCCGGCAGGTCGGCGTGGTGGGCGGTGGCCGTTACGGGCAGGCCAATGCCCTCGCGGATGTCGGCAAGCTGCCGCACCCAGGCCAGGCGGCCGTGCTCGTCCAGCTCCTCCCATTCGGCAGCGGTGAGGGTACGGCGAAACAGCGCCCGGTCTACGGCCGCGCTGAACAGTGCGGGGTCTTCCGCCTTTAAAATACTGATACCGATGCTACTACCCTGGCGCGGCGCCTTCAGCACCAGCGGCAGGCCCAGTTCGCGGCCCAGCATAGAGAGCGTAGCGGCCGGGTCGGCGGTGGCCCAATCTTCGGCCGTGAGCACGTAAAAATCGGGGGTAGGCAGCCCGGTAGCTTTGAGCAGTTTCTTCTGCGCAATCTTATCAATGCCAAACGCCGAGGGCAAAATACCGGAGCCCGAGTAAGGGATACCTACCCACTCCAGCAAGCCCTGAATGGCGCCGTCTTCGCCACCCGGCCCGTGCAGGGCCAGAAAGGCAAAGTCCATCAGCTTAGGCAATTCGCTGGCTTGCACTTGGCGGCCGACGTGGCCAATTAGCTCCGCTAGGGCTTCTTCGCTCAGCTCGCCTAGGCTTTCGAGGTACACCTGCCAGGGGTGGCGCGCGGGGGGTAGGGCCGCCACGGGCGGGTAGAAATCGCGGATGGTACCCTTGTAGAGGTACTGCCAGTCGAGCAGAATAAAGTGCCCCTGGCTATCTACAAAAATGGGGACGGGCTGAAACAAGCCTTTATCCAGGTTGTCAAAAACAGTGCGCCCGCCGGCGAAGGAAATTTCCCGCTCGCGCGAGGTGCCGCCAAAGAAAATGCCGATTCTCATCATGTCGGGTGCAAAGGTAGTTTAGGCAAGGGGGTAGGGCCGGCAGGGCAAAGAAGAACGGCTGGCTTCTACTTTGCACCCGCAAACTCGTACACCTGTTCTGTACTGGTTCATTTCTCACCTACTCACTTTCTCGTGAACACCCTCGCCAACTACAACTTCGCCGGCCACCGTGCCGTGGTGCGCGTCGATTTCAACGTGCCGCTCGATAAAGACCTGCACATCACCGACGACACCCGCATTCGGGCCGCCACGCCCACTATTCAAAAGATTTTGGCCGATGGGGGCGCGGTAGTGCTGCTCTCGCATTTGGGCCGGCCCAAAGGCGGCTACGAAAAGAAATATTCGCTCGAAAGCCTGGTGCTGCGCTTGCAACAGGAATACGGCCGCGAGGTGATTTGGGGCGGCGACGTGCTCTCCGACGAAGCTTTTGCCAAGTCGCAAGCCTTGCAGCCTGGCCAAGTGCTATTGCTTGATAACGTGCGCTTTCACCCCGAGGAAGAGGCCGGCGACGACGCCTTCGCTACCAAGCTGGCGCGCCTCGGCGATGTGTACGTAAACGATGCCTTCGGCGCGGCACACCGCCGCCACGCGTCTACGGCCGTAATGGCTAGCCACTTCCCCGCCCAAAACCGGGTGGGCGGCCTGCTGCTGCAAGGCGAGCTCGACAACGCCCAAAAGGTGCTCGACAACCCCGAGCGCCCCTTCACGGCCATCATGGGCGGCGCCAAGATTTCCGATAAAATTCAGCTCATCGAAAAGCTACTCGATAAGGTGGATACCCTACTTATCGGCGGGGGCATGGCCTATACCTTCGCCGTGGCGGAGGGGGGTAGCGTAGGCGGTTCGCTGCTCGAAGCCGACAAAGTAGACTTGGCCAAGCGCCTCATCGAGCTGGCAAAAGCCAAAGGGGTGAACCTAGTGCTGCCCGGCGACAGCCTCATTGCCAACCGCTTTGCCAACGATGCCGACGTAGACGTGGCGCCCAACCACAGCATTCCCGTGGGCTGGATGGGCCTTGACCTAGGCCCCGACGCCCGCGAGGAGTTTGCCGAAATCATTCACCATTCCAAAACCATTCTCTGGAACGGCCCCATGGGCGTGTTTGAACTGAGCAACTTCTCGCTTGGCACCGAATACATAGCCCGCGCCATTGCCGAAGCCACCGAGGCCGGCGCCTACTCGCTCATTGGCGGCGGCGACTCGGCGGCGGCGGTGCAGCAGCTCGGCTTTGCCGACCGCGTGAGCTATATCTCGACCGGTGGTGGCGCCCTGCTCGAATTTATGGAGGGCAAGGAGCTGCCTGGCGTCACGGCGCTGGGGTAGGGCTGGCTTAAAGTATAGGTAAGGCACTCTATAAGCAAAGGCCGTCCTGCTGAGCTGCTTCGGCAAGCTCAGCAGGACGGCCTTTTGTCAATAGTTATGTAAAAAACCTGGCCATATTCTGGCCGGGTTTTTTGTTGGGTGGCAACGGCAAGGCGCGTTCGGCAGTATAGCTTATTATCCACCCCAATTGAAAACAACATGACTGACCACGAAATAGAATTCGCCAAAATGGCCCGCCTAGCTTACCGCGAACTGACCGACCAGCGCCCGCAGTGGGAGCAGCGCAGCCCCGCGATGGTAGCCGATTTTGAGCAGCTTAATAACTTCCTGCAAGCCTTTGAGGAAGTGTCGTCGCGCGAGGGTACCAAGAGCGGCAAAGAATATACCGACGCCCGTGACCGCGCCGAGCATGCCGCCGAAGCAGCCGCTGGCCGCATTGTGCGCGGCCTGCGCGTGCTGCAAGTGAATAGCCACAACCCCGCCCTAGCCACGGTAGCTAGCTACACGCCCAACGCCCTCAACCCGCTGCACGGCGAGGAACTCCTAGGCGCCCTCAACGCGATTGCATCCGCGGCCGCTGGCGTGGCGCCGCTGCTCGCCAACGAGGGCGTGACGGATGAGCACCTCAAAACGCTCGATGACGCTATTGCACTTTACACTCCGCTGGCGACGCTCAACAACAGCACTGTGAAACAGGGTGACGGCCTGCGCTCGACGGCCCGCCAAGTGGTGAAAGGCCTGCGCACCGTGCTCCAGCGCCTCGATGCCCGCATCGACAACTTACGCGATGAGATTCCGGGCCTCGCCCAGCGCTACGACGATGCCCGCCGCACCGCCGACTCTTCCTACTCCGCCCCCACCGGCCAACGCGAAGGCGGCGATGGCTCGGAAGGTGGCATCGGCCGCGAAGCCGCTGGCAACGCCTTCGGCCCCGAGGCACAGCCCGGCTCGTAATGACGGAGTAGGGTAACTAATTAGGCCGTCCTGCTTCGCAGGACGGCCTTTTTTACGTATTACGCCTTTGTGGCGCCAACGCTCAGCCGGCCATCGGCGGCGTAGGCTAGTTGGCCCAGCTCGACCAGCGTGCGCAAGGCACTCGCTATCGTAGGGGCTTCGGCGGTGGGGTAGCGGGCTACTACCTGGCGGGGCAGCAGCGGGGTAGCCCGTAGCAGTTCTAGCAACCCGGCTTGTAGCCGGGCAGTGTCGGGAGGCGCTTGCCGGGCTTTTTTGTGGGCCAGGCACACATCGCACACGCCGCAAGCCAGGGCATCGGGCTCAGCAAAATAATTGAGTAAAAGCTGCTGGCGGCAGCGGCTGGTGCTAGCCGCGTATTCGATAACGGCGGCGGTTTGCTGCTCAGTAAGCTGGCGGGCTGCCTGGAGGCGGCGCTCGTCAAGCGGCAGCTGGGGCGCGTCGTAGCGGGGGGTAGTGAAAAGGGCCTGCGGCAACTCGCGCTTCGGCTGGTAGTGCAGCACGCCGGCGCTGTGCAGGTAGCGCAGCTGGCGCACCACATCGGTGGTGCTCTGGCGCAAGTGCCGGCTCAGCGCGCCTTCCGAAATGGGCTGAAATGCAACGAACAACTCGCCGCCGTATAGCCTTAACAGGGCTTTAATAAGCAAATCGTGCTGCGCATTGGCTACCTGAAACTGGTATAAATCCTGCTGATTGCTGATGAGCTGCACCCGCGCCGGTTGGTTCACGGCTTCCGTCACTTGCACAAAGCCCTGCTGCTCCAGCGCCTTGAGCGCGTGGTGGGTATCGACGGCCTTGAGGCGGTAGGTTTCGGCAAACAGGCCCAAGTCGAAGTCGAACGCTACCAGCTCGCCGCCCCCCACGGCCGTGCGCGAGTAGTTGGCCAGTGCCTGGTACACGCGGCGCACAACGTCGGCGGGCGGGTGGGCCAGCGTGGCTTGGCGGCGCAGACTGTCGGCATCGGCCGGGCCGCTCAGCAGCACCGCAAACGCGTAGAGGCCGTCGCGGCCGGCGCGGCCAGCTTCTTGGTAGTAGGCTTCGAGGGTGGCGGGCGCGTCGAGATGTGCTACCACGCGCACGTCGGGCTTGTCGATGCCCATACCAAAGGCATTGGTGGCCACAATGATGCGTATTTTGTCCGCCAGCCAGGCCTGCTGCACGCGGGTGCGCTGCTCGGGGGGTAGGCCGGCGTGGTAGGCCGCGGCGGGCAGCTTCTGCTGCACCAGCCACGCGGCCGTATCCTCGGCTTGGCGGCGGGTGCGGGCGTACACAATGCCGGTTTTGCCGGGCCCTACCCCCCGCAAGACCTCCAACAGTCGGCGAAATTTATCCTCGGTGTGCAGCACCGAATACGAGAGCTTGGGCCGGGCAAAGCTTTGGGTGAAAATGCCGTAGCCGGGCCGGAAATTTAGCTTCTCCACGATGTCCTGCCGCACCTGCCCGGTGGCCGTGGCCGTGAGCGCAATGCACGGCACCGTGGCCGGCAGCAGTGCCCGCAGCTCAGCAATGCGCAGGTAGGGCGGCCGAAAATCGTAGCCCCACTGCGAGAGGCAGTGTGCCTCGTCAATGGCCAGCAAGCCCACGTTCATGCGCGCCACCCGGGCCCGAAACAAGTCGGTGAGCAGCCGCTCGGGCGATACATACAAGAACTTTATTTCCTTGCTGTACACGCAGTTGTCGAGCGCCTGGTCGATTTCCTGGTGGCTCATGCCCGCGTATACCGCTTCGGCCTTGAGGCCGCGCTTGCGGAGGTTCTCCACTTGGTCGCGCATCAGGGCAATGAGCGGCGACACCACCACGCAGATGCCCGGCCGCGCCAGCGCCGGCACCTGGAAGCACACGCTTTTGCCCCCGCCGGTGGGTAGCAGCGCCAGCGCATCGTGGCCCGCCAGCACCGCCTCCATGATTTCCTGCTGCCCCGGCCGAAACTGCTGGTGCCCCCAGTACTGGCGCAGCAGGGCAAGCGGTTCGGCGGCAGAGGTGGCAAGCATACAGTAAAATTACGCCAACTGCGCAAACGCATGGCGCCGTCCCCTACCCTCTTTCGCAGTAAAGAGCCTACTTTCTACTATGGTGCGGTAGCCACCGCTTTCTTTGAGAGGGGGTAGTAGCACGCAAAAAAGCCCGGCACCTCACGGCGCCGGGCTTTTCGTTGTATTCTCCATTAAAGTTTAGGCGGCTACGGCCGTCGTGCCTTCGCGGTCTTCAATGGCTTTGCGCAGCTTGTCGATGGCCTGGGTCGCACGCTCCTCGTCGAGGCGATTGATGTTGAGCAACATCTTGGTCTTCTCTTGGCGCGTGATGAGCGGGTGGTTTAGCAAGCGAATGATTTCTTCCTTCTGGCTAGCGGTAGCATACTGCACTGGGGCAACAACAGGGGCTTCAGCCGCTGGAGCCTCGGCCGGTGCGGCGGGGGTAGGGGCCGTGGTCACAGCGCGCATGACGGGTGCAGCGGGTTCAGCAGCTACGGGCAGCGCCGGAGCCGGCACGTTGCCCGAGTATTCCATTTCCTCGGCGGGGGTAGGCTCGTAGCCAGCGGCGCGGATAATCCAGGCCAGGATGTTGCGGTAAGCCTTGCCCACGGCGCGGGTCTGCGCCATGCTAGCAATGGCAAACTCTTGGTAGAATTTCTTGCCGCTCTCCTTATTCGAGCAGATGGCAAAGCCAGCGCCTACCGTAGTGCCGTGGCGCAGGTCGTAGAGCGTCACTTTAGCTTGGTATTTCAGCTCCTGGTCGTTGCTCACGTTGATGACGTGCTCCACGATGGGCACGATGCCCAAGCGCGAGCCAGCGTACTGCCAGCCCTCCACATTCACAAACTCTTTGCCTTGCACCTGCGTGCTAAGCTTGTTGTCTTTGATAAACTTGGCCAAGTCCTTCGCCAGGTCGAGCGTCTCGTCCGATTTGGCGATGTCGTAGCTCTCCACGCGAACCGTCTTTTTGGCGGCAGCAGTAGTTTCCTTCGGGGTTTTGGTGGCTTCGGTCATGGTTTGGGTGGCCAGGGGCCGGTTATCGTTCTGTAGTACGAATATCAAACCAACCAGGGACAAATAGTGTTCCACTAAAGCCAATTTTATTAGTAAAATTTAGTGCTGATAATCAAGGTGTTTAGGAGAGGGTTAAAATAATTTTTTACAGGGACGATTTTCCAAGCTCCTTAGCTAATCTTCCGTTAGTAAAAACGCTAAAAAGACGGTCATACTAAGCAAAATAAAGTATCTCGTTCGCGCCGTTGGGTTAGTAACCCAGCGATTTGAGCGCGATGCTTCGGTTTGCTTAGTATGACCGTCTTTGTTGGCTGCTTATCAACGCCACCCCTACCCCCTATTCCTCCACAATGTGGCCGTCGCGCATCACAATGCGGCGGTCGGCCATCTGGGCTAGGGTGTCGTTGTGGGTCACAATGACGAAGGTTTGGCCAAACTCCTTGCGCAGCCAGAAGAATAGCTCGTGCAATTCCTGGGCATTGCGCGAGTCGAGGTTGCCGCTGGGCTCGTCGGCAAAGATGATTTCGGGCGAGTTAATGAGGGCGCGGGCCACCGACACGCGCTGCTGCTCGCCGCCGCTCATCTCGCTGGGTTTGTGGTCTACGCGGTGGTCGAGGTTGAGCAGGCCGAGCAGTTCGCGCGCCCGCACGCGCACTTCTTTCTCCGAGCGGTTGGCCAGGAAGGCAGGCAAGCACACGTTTTCGAGGGCTGTGAACTCGGGCAGCAAGTTGTGAAACTGAAACACGAAGCCGATGTGGCGGTTGCGAAACTTAGCCAGCGATGTGCGTCCAAGCTTTGTAACCGCCTCTCCATCAAAAAGTACGTCGCCCGAGTCGGGGTTGTCGAGCGTGCCCAGAATATGAAGCAGCGTGCTTTTGCCGGCCCCCGACGAGCCTACGATGCTTACTACCTCCGCCCGGTCGATGGTGAGGTCGATGCCCTTGAGCACTTCCAGCGAGTTGTAACTTTTACGAAGGTTGATAGCTTGCAGCAAAGCGTGGGCAGGGTTGGGTAGTACAGTATATGTACGGCAAAGCTACGCGGAAAGACTAGCGGCCATCGGGCCAGCGGCTGTGATGAGCCCGGTAAAGCAGCTGCTCCCGAATGAGCAGCCAGAACGGGTCGTGCGGGGACAGTTTGGGGGCGATTGCCGGGCTACTATTCGCTGCGCTCGCTATAACGGACAATTTTACGCTCCCCGTTCCCCCTCCCGGCCCTACCTTCGCGCCCAATAACTATCTCCCCCCTACCCCCCTCCGATGAACATTCACGAGTATCAAGGCAAGGAAATTCTGAAAAAATACGGCGTGCGCGTGCAGGAAGGCATTACCGCCGACACGGCCGATGACGCCGTGGAAGCCGCCAAAAAGCTCAACGAGCAAACCGGCACCAGCTGGTACGTCATTAAGGCCCAGATACATGCCGGCGGCCGGGGCAAAGGCGGCGGCGTAAAGCTTGCCAAAAACCTGGAGCAGGTAAAAGATATTGCTGGCCAAATTTTGGGCATGCAGCTCGTGACCAAGCAAACGGGCCCCGAAGGCCGCTTGGTTAACAAAGTGCTTATCGCGCAGGACGTGTACTACCCCGGCGAAAGCCCCACCAAGGAGTACTACATGAGCGTGCTGCTAGACCGCACCAGCGGCAAAAATGTTATCATCTACACCACCGAGGGTGGCATGGATATCGAGGAGGTAGCCGAGTCGCACCCCGAGAAAATTCTGAAGGAATTCATCGACCCTGCCGTGGGTCTGCAAGGCTTCCAGGCCCGCAAAATTGCCTTCGGCCTTGGCCTCGAAGGCGAGGCGCAGAAGGAAATGGTGAAGTTTGTAACGGCTTTATACAAAGCTTACGACGAAACCGACTCGGCCATGTTCGAGATTAACCCGGTGCTGAAAACGTCGGACAATAAAATTTTGGCCGTAGACGCCAAGGTGACGCTGGACGACAACGCGCTGTACCGCCACAAGGATTTCATTGCCCTGCGCGACATCAACGAAGAGGACCCCTTGGAAGTAGAAGCCTCCGAGTCGAACCTGAACTATGTGAAACTCGACGGCAACGTGGGCTGCATGGTAAACGGCGCCGGCTTGGCCATGGCCACTATGGACATCATCAAGCTTTCGGGTGGCGAGCCCGCCAACTTCCTCGACGTAGGGGGTGGAGCCAACGCCCAAACGGTTGAGGCGGGCTTCCGCATCATCCTGAAGGACCCGAACGTGAAGGCTATCCTGATTAACATCTTCGGTGGCATCGTGCGTTGCGACCGCGTGGCCAACGGCGTGGTGGAAGCCTACAAAAAAATCGGCGATATCCGCGTGCCCATCATTGTGCGCCTGCAAGGCACCAACGCCGAAGAAGGCGCCCGCATCATCGACGAAAGCGGCCTAAAAGTGTACTCGGCTACCCTGCTGAAGGACGCTGCTGCCCGCGTGAAAGAAGTGCTGGCCGCTGCGTAAGTAGCAAGCCGCCACTTGTTTTTTAAAAGCCCGTCTAGTAACCCAGACGGGCTTTTTTGGTTAGTAGCTTAGCATATACTGCACCCGGAACGTCATCACTCTTTCCCCTTTTCCACTATGGAATTCACCCGCTTAGGAAACACTGGCCTCCAGGTTTCCAAAATTTGCCTGGGCACCATGACCTACGGCACGCCCACCGAACGCTGGCCCTGGGCACTCAACGAAGAGGCTAGCCGGCCTTTTATTCAGAAAGCCTTAGAGCTGGGTATCAACTTCTTCGACACAGCCGACGTGTACTCGAATGGCGCCAGCGAAGAAGTGGTGGGTAGGGCACTGCGCGACTTTGCCAAGCGCGACGAGGTGGTGCTGGCCACTAAGGTTTTTAACGCAATGGGGCCGGGGCCGAATGACAAAGGGCTGTCGCGCAAGCACATTATGAGCGCCATCGACGCCAGCCTTCAGCGCCTAGGCACCGACTACGTAGACCTCTACCAGATTCACCGCTGGGACTACAACACGCCAATTGAGGAGACGCTGGAGGCGCTGCACGATGTGGTGAAGGCTGGCAAGGCGCGCTATATCGGAGCGTCGTCGATGTTTTCGTGGCAGTTCGCACAGGCTTTATACCTGGCCGACAAGCATAATTGGACGCGCTTCGTGAGCATGCAGCCGCACTACAACTTGGTGTACCGTGAGGAGGAACGCGAAATGCTGCCGCTATGCGCCGACCAGAAAATCGGCGTTATTCCGTGGTCGCCACTCGCCCGCGGGCTGCTCACTGGGGGCCGGGGTAGGGAACGCAACGAAACCGAGCGCGCCAAAACCGACGGCTTCGGCAAAACCCTCTACGGCCGCGACGACGATTTTGCGGTGGCCGACCGCGTGACCGAAATTGCGCAGGAGCGTGGCCTACCCAACGCGCAAATTGCCTTGGCTTGGATGCTAAGCAAGCCGGTCATCACTTCGCCCATTGTGGGCGCCAGCAAGCCCGGCCACCTCGAAGACGCCGTAGCCGCGGTAGAGGTAAAGCTGTCGGCTGATGAAATTAAGCGCCTGGAGGAGCCTTATCAGCCCCACCCGGTATTAGGCTTTAGCTAAAGCTAAAAGGCAGGGGTAGGGCTGCCTTACTCCTACCCCACCTCAAACTGCTAACATAAAAGAGGCCCGCCTGAATAATTCAGGCGGGCCTCTTTTATGTTAGCAACTGTGAACTAGGCAGCTACGCCGCCTTTTTCAGCTACCCCAGCGTTTTCTTCGGGGGCTACCGGAATGGCTTCGCCTTTTACTTTGAGTTCAACTTCCATGTTGCCACGCGTACCAACCGAGTAAGGGCAAATTTTGTGGGCAGCTCGTACCATTTCAATGGTCTTAGCTTGGTCAAACGACTTCAGGTCTACGTCCAGAATAGCGCTCAGGCCATAGCCTTCGCCCTCTTGGAACAGCGTTACCGAGCATTTCACTTCGGTACCGGGGTCGAGTTTGTCGCCGGCGCGCTGCGCAATCACGAGCAGGGCCTGCTGAAAGCACGACGAATAACCGGCCGCAAATAGCTCTTCGGGGTTAGTAGCCCCTTTTTTACCACCGAGGCCTTCGGGCACCGACATGTCGAGGTCGATAATACCCGTGGTCGAGCGCACGTGGCCGCTGCGGCCACCCACAGCCGTAGCGTCGGCCGTGTAGAGAGTTTTCTTAGTAGATTCCATGAGGAAAAGGAAATGAGCGGGTTTGGAGAAGACTAACCGATTTTTGGCGCCTAGGGTTGTGTTCGGCACACCCGAATCGGACAAAAACCTGTCTAGGTTTGGCTGCGCCAGCTTTTATGGCTAGTTTTGCACCCCCGTACTGGTCGCGTAGTACAACGGATAGTATGGGAGCCTCCGAAGCTCTAGATCTAGGTTCGATTCCTAGCGCGACCACTTAAAAGCCCTTTGCGCCAGCGCAAGGGGCTTTTTTATTTACTAAGGCAGCTGTTTAGAAGCAAATACCGCTCGGGTTGGTGGCGCGGCTTCCGGCAAGTAATTGGCTAAGCGCCGGGTAGCGCAAGGCCATGCAACCCGGCAACGTGCTTCTTACTCTTCTTCCTACCTATACCTTTCTTTCTGATTTTATGAAACGGATTTTTCTACTGCTGGGCAGCACATTGCTGCTAACGGGCACTGCGCAAGCGCAAGCCGGCCTGCGCGTGGGGGGTAGCCTTTCGCGCTTCAACAATTCTACCGGCAACTACATTTACCACAACAGTTCGGGCAGTCTACTCGGCTACCAGGTAGGTTTGTACTACCAAGTATCGCTGGGCAAGCATTTGTCGCTGGTGCCCGAAGTGCAGTTTAGTAGGGAGCGCATGACCCTAACCCGCTATACTTCTGATATTACCGATGGCGGCTTAAATGCCGACTACCGCGAGCGCTTTAGCTATTTGAACGTGCCCGTGCTACTGCGCCTAGCCCTGGGGCCCGTGTACGTGGAGGCTGGGCCGCAAGCCAGCTACCTACTAGGCGGCCGCGAAACTGGCACCGTGGTAGCCGGCGGTTTTGCGGGCACCACAGTCTATACTGTAGACCGGGAAGTTATCAACCGCTACCGGCGCTGGGACGTGGGCCCGAGCATAGGGGTAGGCGTGCAGCTACCCGCGGGCGTTGGCCTAAATGTGCGGGCGTATCAGGGTCTGGCTTCGCTGCCCCACGACTCAGAAGCCAACACGGGGCACCTATACCGCAAATCACTGCAAGTTTCGCTGACCTACCAGCTTCCAGGTCATTAACTAAGTGCAGCGGTTGCTCTTCGCTTGGCGCAACCAAACCGGTGCCCTCATCAGGAGTGGTTTACGATAACGTAAACCACTCCTGATGAGGGCACTAAACATATAGTAGGCTTTTATAAAACTTGGAATAGTTGCTGATAGGCCGTAGCATAACCAACCCAAGTAAGTGCTTTTGGGAAAGAGCTGATGAGACAAAATAATTGAGCTATCAAAAATGCTTTTGCTCTTATCCGTTTAATAGTGCGCTACAAAAATTTAATTAATTGGACGAAAACAGTATGGTGAATTGATAGTTGCCCCCTAACTTTAGGCCATGAACTATCCCTATCCCACCTACCAATCTTTGCAAGTTTCTTCATCTGTTACTGAGCAAAGCCGTCAGCGCTTGGTTACGGCCATTCTTTCGTTTGGCAAAAATACCGCGCTGTTTCCCGAACCCTATCAGCAACAGCTACTTGAGCAGTTCAACCGTGGGCGCCTGACAATTGACGAAGTAGTATATTACCTAGAAACTAAAGAACTCTCCCAGCAAGGCAACTGGCAGTTTTAAGCACGAAGGCTACCAATGGGTTAAGGGGGTAGGGCCCAGCTACGGCACCCTTACCCCCACCCTAGCGGCCCAACTCAAGCAGGGTTTGGTAACCTAACGTACTGGCATCTATTTAGCCACTTAAAGGCTACGGTTACTCAGGGCTATGCTGGCAATTTTGTACAAGACTAGCTGTGCTTCGACTGCCGGCAGTTACGTTGGCTCAACAAGTAGTTTATTATTTGGGAAATAAGTCACTTGAAAGGCAAGATTGCTTTTTAGGCGTAGCAACGAGCTAGGCACGCGGAATAGGGCTTTGGCTATGAATAGTTTACTTATTCTTCAGCGCCTTTTGACAATGGGTAAGATTGACAATTGGGCTAAATTTGGTTTGCCACCCCGAAGACTAGGCTGGTTGGAAACTCTAAAAAAAGTTCCATCCGCAATCCAGATACTTCTTGCTATCGTACTACCGAGTATATGGAGCATGATTACCCCAATAGATTTGCCATTTTTACACGCGCTAACAACACTTCTTGGCAGAGCCAACTGCGTTGTAGCGTTCGCTTGTACCTCGCGATGGGCGAGCATCCGGTACAGGCCCAAGAACTAGAAGCTCATTTGCGCCGCACGGAGGATGAATTAGTGCATTACCTGTTGGAGGGCGAGCCGCCGACCACCGCGACCCTGAAGCAGGCCCAAACTGTTTTGGATATGGCCCAGAGCGCACTATTAGCATCGGAGCCTGAAGTGCAGACCTTGCTCCGTGAACTGACAGCGGAGCAGGCAACCAAGCTCTGGGCCCCGGAGTTTACTCCGGCAGCTGAGCCCGGAGAGTAGCAAGTGCCTAAGCAGCCCGGCTAGCTTTGCTTGCAAACAGTTTAATACCAGGCCCAAACTTAGGCAGCACTATGACTGGTTTAGGAGGGCAGGAAACGCCGCCTCGGGGCAGCTTTTGGGCCCTACCCCATCCAAAACGAACCAGGAAGCAGCAAAACCCGCATGTTTAATGACGGAGAACTAGTCAAAAAGGCTAGCTCGTTGTTTTCTTTGCGGGCGCGCCGCCCTTTGCGCCGCCCCTATCTGCTCATGGCAACATCCACCCTCACCGGCCTGCGCGCCGGCGTTCTGCACGGCGACGAAGTGCAGGCCCTCTTTCAGCATGCCAAAGCCAATGGCTATGCTTTGCCCGCCGTGAACGTGACGGGCACCGATACCGTAAACGCCGTGCTGGAAGCTGCCCGCGACCTCAACTCGCCGGTTATCATTCAGTTCTCTAACGGCGGCGCGCAGTTTTTTGCTGGCAAGGGCTTGCCCAACGACAAGCAGCAGGCCAGTATTGCGGGCGGTATTTCGGGCGCGCACCACGTGCACCTCATGGCCGAAGCCTACGGCGTGCCCGTAATTTTGCATACCGACCACGCCGCCAAAAAGCTGCTACCCTGGATTGATGGCCTGCTCGACGCCGGCGAGAAATACTACGCTCAGCATGGCCAGCCGCTATTTAGCTCGCACATGCTCGACTTGTCGGAGGAGCCGATTGAGGAAAACATCGAAATCTGCCGCGAATACCTGGCTCGCATGGCCAAAATTGGTATGACGCTCGAAATTGAGCTTGGCGTGACCGGCGGTGAGGAAGACGGGGTAGATAACTCCGATGTGGACTCGTCGAAGCTCTACACGCAGCCCGAAGAAGTGGCTTATGCCTACGAGCAACTGCGCGAAATCAGCCCGCGTTTCACGATTGCGGCAGCATTTGGCAACGTGCACGGCGTGTACAAGCCCGGCAATGTGAAGCTGCAACCCAAGATTTTGCACAACTCGCAGGAGCACCTGCGTGCCAAGCACAGCATCGCCGACGAGTTGCCCATCGACTTCGTATTTCACGGCGGCTCGGGCTCTTCGCAGGAGGAAATCCGCGAGGCCATCGGCTACGGTGCCATCAAGATGAACATCGACACCGATTTGCAGTGGGCGTTCTGGGAAGGCATCAAGAATTATTACGTCAAGAACGAAGGCTTTTTGCAGGGCCAGATTGGCAATCCCAATGGGGTCGATTCGCCTAATAAGAAGTACTACGACCCGCGCGTGTGGCTGCGTGAAGGCGAGAAAACCTTCGTTACGCGCCTTAAAAGTGCTTTCGAAGACCTGAACGCCGTGAACCGCCGGCCCTAATGGCCGAACCTAAAACAGAAAGCCCAACCGTTTTGCCGCGGTTGGGCTTTCTGTCTTTCAAGAGGTTAGCGAAATATTACAGGGGGTAGCAAACCCCAACCCCGAGGCTACCCGTATAGTCGGCCAAACATTCTCTCACCCCGACCTTATGAAAAAGACCCTTTTCCCCGTTGCTGCGCTGGCCCTCACCTTGTTTGCCGCTGCTCCTGTTTTGGCTCAAACCTCTACCAGCGATGGTGGCGACAAAAATAAAACCACCACCGACGGCATGACCGTTAAAACCAAGGTGGCTGACGATGGCAAAATGAAGGTGAAAGGCAAAGACGATGCGGGCAACAGCATGAAAGCCACCACCAAGCCGCGCAAAGGCAAGAAAGGCATGGATAACATGAGCGGCCCCGGCGTGATGGTAGGCGGTGCCATGATGGTGCCTAATAAAGACATCGTGGACAACGCCGTAAACTCTAGCGACCACACGACGCTGGTGGCCGCCGTGAAAGCCGCTGGTTTGGTTGAAACGCTGAAAGGCGCCGGCCCCTTCACCGTATTTGCGCCCACCAACGCAGCTTTTGATAAGCTACCCGCTGGCACGGTATCGACCCTCACCCAGCCCGAAAACAAGGTTACCCTCACCAAAATCCTGACCTACCACGTGCTGCCCGGCCGCATTATGGCCGAAGACCTCACTGATGGCCGCACGCTGACCACGGTAGAAGGCGAAACCCTGACCGTAGTGAAGAAAGACGGCAACGTAATGTTGCGCGACGCTAAAGGTGGCATGAGCACGGTAGCCATCGCCAACATTGTGGATTCGAACGGCGTAACCCACGTGATTGACACAGTGTTGATGCCAGCCAACTAAGGCTCTACCCCACTGCTTAGGCATCGGCTTTTAAAAGCTGCTTTCCGCGTGTTACCTAGTTTCGGGTAGCACGTGGAGAGCAGCTTTTTTGCTAAATAGTACATTTTTAACGCTGTAGCTAAGAGGCCTGTTGGGTTATTTTTCTGTAAAGGCTTCGTAAGTGCGGCCCTACCCCCTGCTTTTAGCCTCACCTTTGCTGAGTGATTCGTATTCCATTTTATCGTTTTCCTATGCATAGACTTTTCCGCTTAGTATTAGTATGCTTGAGTTTGGGGCCACTGCTGGGCCGGGCCCAAACGGTGCCCACAGTGCCTGCTCCGGCCCCGGCTAACCTTACCAGCCAGGCGCTACGCGACTGGCTGCGCACTAACTGGTACGACCCCTACCGCCGCGAATTGAGCTACGCCGATGCCCGCGCCAAGATGTACAACTACGCTGACAACTACGATAATAAAGTAGTGTGTGTATACTCGGGTTATTCAGAAACGGTGCCCTATAGCTTCACCAACACCAGCACGAGCGTAGTAACGAGCATCAACTGCGAGCACAGCATTCCGCAATCGTGGTTTAAGGAAACCGTGCGGATGCGCTCGGATATGCACCACCTCTACCCCACCTATATTACCTGGAACAGTAACCGCGGCTCGGACCCCTACGCCGAGATTCCGGACGCGCAAACCCGGCTGTGGATGCGCCTAACGCAGAGCCAGACCAGTATCCCAACCACCAACATCGACGAGTACAGCGAAGATACCAATTCGCAGTTTGAACCCCGCGAGGACCACAAGGGTAACCTGGCGCGCACAGCCTTTTACTTCTATACGATGCACGCTGGCCAGCCCGACCTGGTAGCAACTGGCCACAACGACATCAATACGCTAGCCGACCTCAACACGTTGTATCAGTGGCACCTAGCCGACCCGGTAGACGAGCACGAACGCGAGCGCAACCGCCGCGTAGCCGCCAGCCAGGGCAATTATAACCCGTATATCAACGACCCGACGCTGGTGGCGCGAGCTTGGGGCTTTGCGCCAACGGGACCGGTTATCTCGTTTGCGACGGCCACGAGCAGCGTTCCCGAAGGCAACAGCGGCTTTACTACCTACACAGCCACGCTCAACGTAAGCCCGGCCCCTACGGCTGCCCTCGTGGTGCAAGTGGCGCTGGATGCTACCAGCTCGACGGCAACCAGCGGAGTAGATTTCACCTTCCCTACCCCCACCACCGTAACCTTTGCCGCCGGCCAAACCAGCCAGACGGTAAGCCTGACCGTGACCGGCGACACCCAGCCCGAAGCCGATGAAACGGTAGTACTGACGCTGCAAAACCCGGGCACTGGCGCCAGCCTGGGCGGTCCCAGTACTCACACGCTCATACTCACTAATGACGATGGCAACCCGCCCACGGTGGCTTTCGCTACTGCCACGGGCAGCCTACCCGAAGGCAACAGCGGCACCAGTACCTACGCCGCCACCGTCACGCTCGCTAATCCGGGCAACCTTCCCTTTCCCATCATGGTGCCCGTGCTGGTGGATGCGGCCAGCACCGCTAGCAGCCCCAGCGATTATATTTTGGCTACCAATACCTTAACATTTGCCAGCGCTACGGCCTTGAGCCAGACAGTACGCGTGACCGTGATAGGCGACTTGCTCCCTGAGCCCAACGAAACAGTGGTACTGCGCTTGGGCACACCTAGCGCAGCCGGCCTAGTGCTGGGCGCGGCGCGCACGCATACGCTCACCATCGGCAACGACGATGCCGCGCCTGTTGGGGGCAGCTGCACCGACCCTTTTTTCTCGAAATATTTTGAGTCGGCGGCGGGCAATACAAAGGCGCTAGAAATCTTCAACCCTACTGCTTCGCCGCTGGATTTGAGCGGGTTGCGGGTCGAACTGTTTGCGCCCGGCGCCACTACTCCTACTTCTACGGCTACCCTTACGGGCACAGTAGCGGCCAGTGGCGTGTACGTAATCGCCAATACGGGCGTCACCGATACGGGCGTCAAAGCCGTGGCCAATTTGCAGTCGAATGTGTGCTTCTTCAACGGGCCGCACGCGCTGGTGCTGTTTGATGGCACTGATACGCTGGATGTTATTGGCGTGGTAGGTCGCACGCCGGCCGGTGCAGGCACGAGTTGGGCCGTGGCTAGCGGCGGCAACACCCGCGACAACTCGCTGGTGCGCCTGCCCACTACCGGCCGCGGCAACAGCCGCTGGTTTGGCCCTACTGGCGCGGCCACAACCTGGCAAGCCCAGGGCACCGACAACTTCACTGGCTTGGGCAGCTATACTTCAACGGCTTGTGCTACCGTGCTGGCCGTGCGCGGCGCCAGCGCCGGCCGCCCTACCCTCACTATTTATCCGAACCCGGCCACTGGCCACGCCAGCTTGCTGCTGCCTGGCGCCCCAGCCACCCAACCAGCCACCGTAGAAGTACTAGATGCAGTGGGCCGCTTGGTGCGCCACCTCACGGCGCCGCTTGGCGCTACGCTCCCCGCCGAACTGGGGCTAACCGGATTGCCCGCAGGCCTCTACGCAGTGCGTGTGGCTACGGCTGAAGGTCAATATATAGGCCGACTGGTCGTAGAATAGCCGGTGGGTGATTAAAATGCTGGTTTAAACCGTTTATCGTGCACCAACTATTGGGTAATTTAGAAGGTTCTTGCGGTATACTAAAAGCCCGGCGGCATCCAATGCCGCCGGGCTTTTAGTATACCGCAAGAACCTTCTAAATTACTCGCGTACAATGCGCTGCACTAAGCTACCGGCAGGCCCAGCTACCCGCAGTAAGTACAGGCCAGCGGGCAGCGCGGCGAGGGTTATTTCTCCGCCGGTAGCGGGCAAAGTTGCCTGCACCACTACCCGACCCAGCGCGTCGAGGACCTGAGCGGTGGCTGGGCCAAACTGAGTGGGTAGGCGAATGTGCAACTCGCCAGTTGTGGGGTTTGGATACACTTGCCCCAGCACCGCAGGCGCAGCCGGCACGGTAGCCAATACTTGCTGTGTATACAGAGCCGCGGCGGCTTGAGCGGCCGCTTGCAGTTCGGCCAGCGAAGGCGCCGCTAGCACGGCAAAAGCCACGGTGGCCGAGTCGCCGGGAGCCAGGCGCGGCACCAACGTGCTCACTACCGTCGATACATCGGCGCCCTGGTTAGCCCCCGCCTCGCGGTTTGTGCGGCCAAAGCCGCCGCTGAGTGCCAAATACTTTTCGGCGGGGCTAAAGCCATCAGCTAAGTAAATAGGGGTACCCGCGGGAGCGCCGTTGTTAATGGCGTACACGCCGGCCGGCCGCGGCCCCAGCACCTGCACACCCGTGTACACCTGGCTGGCTACGGGGTCGAAGCAGTAGCTCAAACGGTTGACAGAATCCCAGCGAGCTACGTTGAGGCCAGGATTGCCGGGCAAATCCCAGTCGGTAAAAATCCCAGCGTAAAGTGCCTTCAGCGTGTCGGCCGTTAGGTTACGCAAGGAGTAGTCGAGCAAAATCAGGTTGCGGCGCGCGGCGGGGGTAGCCCAGCTTTGGCCGTGCTGGCGCACGCGCACCCCCACCGAGCGCGGAAGCTGCGGGTCGGGCAGCGAATCGCGAAACGTGCCGCGCACTTCCTGGTCGGCGCGGGGGCCGGGAGCCAGCCGCACGGCCTGGGCCAAGGTGAAGAATGACTGCCGCGACGCGCTACCCCGGCTGCGCAGGCGGTCGGCCACGCGGGTCGGCGAGGTGGCCAGCAGCAGCCCGCCCTCGCTAAGCAGTGGCTCACCGTCTCGGTAGCGCGCGCCTAGCCCCACCGCCGCCGTCAGGTCATCGTAACCCAGGTTGCCCCGGCTGGTAAGGCTCAGGCTCAAGTCGCCGGCGTCGAGCTGCGCAAAATCAGGGTTTACCAGCACCGTCACGTATTGGTCAGCCTGATAGCCATCACTTCCTACAAAATGATACCGCAGCAGGGCCGACGTATTCACGGGCACGCCGCTAGCCGCCACCGCCAGCCGAAACGGCGCCGCCTCGTTGGTGGCCTGCGTCAGCGTGGCCAGGTTGCCTACGGCAAATGTGCCCTGCCGCACCGTGACGTAGGGCGACTGCGACGTAAGCGTTACGGTGAGGCCACTGATAGGCAGCAGCAGGTTGCGCACCGTCACGGCCAAACTGATGGTATCGCCGGGGGTATAGCCCGTGGGCTTGGCCGGCAGGTAGGTGCTCTGCACTACCCGCGCCTCGCGCTGATTAAGCGCCGCCACGGCCTTACCCACATTGAGGGTACCCGTGCCTAACAAACCAATGTAAGGCACATTGGCCGGCAGGTTATAAATAGCGGCATTGGCCGTGCGGCGCAGCTGCGCCCGCACCTGCTCGGCACGCAGTTGCGGAAAGCGCGCCCGCACCAGCGCTGCCGCGCCCGCCACCTGCGGCGCCGAAAAGGAAGTACCCGTACCCGCTCGGTAGTCCGTATCCGTAACGCCGCCCGTACTCGGTATTTCTACCCCCGTAGCTGCTAGGTCAACGCGAGTGTTATAGGTTGAGAAGGCGGCGATAACACCGCCGCCATCCGTAGCGGCTACCGCTAGCACATGGTCGTAGGAGGCCGGGTAAACGAGTACATTGGCGGGCGTGTTGCCGGCCGCGGCCACCAGCACCGCGTCGCGGTTTACGGCCGCATAGGTGCACACATCTTGCTCGAAGCGCGAGTAGCCCCCTACCCCACCCCACGACATGTTAATGATTTGGCAGCCGTGGTCGGCCGCGTACACGATGGCCTCGTAGCCCGCGAAAGCCCCCGGCACCGAGCCCGGAAATATTTGCAGCGGCAGCCATTTGCAGCCAAACCCTACGCCGAGAAATCCTTTGCCGTTATTGGCCTGCGCCGCCGCCAGGCCAGCCGACATACTGCCATGAACGTCAACGCTTTCGTAGGAGGGGTCGTTGTTGTTGTGCGCCATATCCCAACCCCGAAAGTTGTCGATATAGCCGTCCTTATCATCATCAATGCCATTGATAGGGTCGGCATAATTGTATTTTATCTGCCGCACTAAATCCTCGTGGTTGAGGCGGAAACCGGTATCCGTAATGCCAATTACGATGCTCGTATCGCCTTGCGTCGCGTCCCAGCCCCGGTAGGCGTTTATCAGTTTCAGGTATGTCGCGCTGCTCTGCGTCGAGTCGGCGCGCGGGTCGTTAGGTTGGTAAAATGGCGCACGCACGTACACCGGCTCCACGTATTCTACCGCACCAGTGGCCAGCAGCAGCGCCCGGGCCTTGGCTAGGTTAAGGGGGGTAGGCACCGTGCAGTGGTAAATCAGCCGCAGGTCTACGCTGCCGGGCTGCTCGGGACTTGGGACCTGCGTAAAGGGAAATTTTTGCGTTAGCCCCGTGGCTGCCAAGGCCCGCAGGGCTGGTTGCACTGTACCCAGGCTGCTGCCAGGTGCTAAGCCCTGTTTTAGTTTAATAATAAGTTGCCCTGGGGCAGTAGCAGGTGCCACTTGCCCCCAGGCTGGCAGCAAGCCGCCGCACAATAGTATTAAGAAAGTAAAAATTTGCCTCATAGATTGTTATGTACCAAAGCAGAAAGCTAAATTAAGCGCAAAAAATCTCACTGACCCGTACCTACCAAAAAAGCGCGTCCGGGTAGGAATACTTATTCGCTGCAACAGCCATTTCTATCTTAATTTATAATTTTTAGCAGAGTGCAACTGCTCGCGGCACAACTATTACGCGGCGGGCCAGTGTCGAGGCAGCGCCACCTCACGCGCTAGCGGCGCCGCCCCCGACGCATAAAGGCCGGCCAATACAGCACTCGCGGCTTCGGCCAGTTCCAGGTGGTAGTCGGGGTGCAGCTTTTCAGCTTGGCGCAGGGCCTCTTGGGTGCGGCGCACTAGGTGCTGCAATAGCGGTTGGGTAGGGCCGTGCAGGCGCGCCACCAAGTCGGCCTGGTGCCGAAATACGTTGGCCAGCAGCCGAAAGCTCAGCTCCAACTCGCCCCAGCTGTCGCCCGTGATGCGGGTGTGGTAAGCCAGCCGCGCCTGCAACTGCCGCAAGATAACGAGCAGGTCGTTAGGCGTTTGGTGGTAGCCGCGCACGGGGTCATCAACTTGGTGCTGTAGGGCGGCGCGGCGGTCGGCCAGCGCATCGGGCCCTTCGAGCAAGCGAAAAGCCAGCTGCTCGGTCAGCACGGCATCTTGGGCCACGAGGCGGGCCAATAGTTGGTCTTTTTCCTTCTGCGGCAGGTCGAAGAGGGCGCGGCGCAAATCGGGGGGTAGGGCGGGCAATAGGGCGTGCGTTTTAAATTGTAAGATTCAGGCACAAACGGTTTTTGCCTAAGCTAAAGTTATAACTTCTTCAAACTACCGAACTCTTTAGCGGGTCAAACGAAACAGGCTTAAAATAATAAGCATAACAAGTACCAGCACAGACGGTCGCCAAATTTGCTGCTGTAAGCTTTTAAGTTCTGTTAACCAGTTTGGTTCGTCTGGAGCTAAGGGGACATATGATACACAGACGCAACAGCCCCATGCATTATTAATGGAATTATAAGTTCTTCGTTTTCGAGGCAGTTCTTTGTTTGTGATAGCATAAAGAATTATAGGTTTATGACGCGTATCAAGCCAATACCTTTTTTGGTTAGCCACAAGCATCATATCTAGCATCTTAACCAAGTCTTTATAGGTAGCGCTAGCCCGAAGGCGAATGCGTAGGCCGCTAGCATAAGTGGAATCAGCTTGCATAGCCACTAAAGAAGCTTCTATTGTGCTGGCACTAAAAAAATCAGCTAAAGGATTACCCCCATATTCTACGGTGCGCCAGGGCCGCAGCTCATCCAACTTGCTTACTGATTGATAGGGAGTGTTAAAAGGAGTTTCCGTACTGCCGGAAAAGCGCTTGTAGGAAGCTAGGCCAGTGGTGTCCGGCTTTAGGGCGGGCATGGTCAGTTGCACCATATTTGCTAGGCGTAGCTGCCGCCACTGGGTTCGCAATTCCAGGCAGCCTAGTAGCAATAAAAACCCCAGCGACAGCCAGCCTGGTGGCAATAATAAACGACGGCGAAACCGGTAGGGCACGAACATATACGGCAGCAAAAAGAATCACTACCAACCCTGATGCCCCTACCCCTTCTATTCCACAAAAAGAGCCAGTAGCCTTGCGGCTACCGGCTCTTTTTGGGTAGTTTACACAGTATGGAAAGAGGTGTTATTCGGCATCGCCCTCGGTAGAGAGGGTTTTGCCTTGGTGCTGCATTTCGGGCAGCGTGAAGTTGGCTTCGCTGGGGCGAACCAATTCATCGGGGAGGTTCTCGTCGGAAGCGGGGGCCGAGCCGGTGGGAGCCTGCATATCGGAGCGCATCGAATCGTCCATCATGTCGGCCATTTGCTGGCCGCTGTTGTCGTCGAATACTTGGCCAGCCGTTTCGCGGTCGAGGAAGCTATCCGATTCCTTTTCGGTTTCGGTGCGCGCGTTGTTCGAGGCGTCGGCTTGCGAATCGGTGGTGGCCGTAGCGGCAGCTTTACCGTTGAGGTTGTTGCCGGGGGCGGTTTGAGGAATGGAAGCCATATGATTAGTCGTTGGAACCGTGTTCTTTATTGTTTTCTTCCTGCCAAGTAGGTGTGGCGTGGCCGCCGGCGTAGCGAGGGTCATCTTGAGCCCAGGCGGCGCCTTGTACGTCGGCATCGGCGTTTTGGGAGGCGCGCACAGCCTGCGGGTCTTGGTTTTGGGTTGCGTGGCCGCGCTGTTCGGTAGGGTCGGCGCCGGCGGTTTCGGAGGAATAATCTTCGGTACCCGAAGCGTTGGGCTTGCGAAACTCGCTGAATTCGTCAGGGTTATCGTTGCTACCGTCGTTGTTGGCAGTTTTAGCAGCAGCCGCATCTACGTCGCTGGGCTTGCCGAAGCTGCCGTACTGCGGGGTGCCGGCTTCCGCTTCCTTGGCTGGGTCGTTGGGATTGAGGTGGGCATGCTCGGCGCGGTCGCGCTGACCAGCGGGCCGGGGGTCGGCAGCCGCGTCTTCGGCAGTGTCGGGGGAGGACGAGAAGATACTCATGGGAGGGAAGGAAAAGGAATCGAAAAACCATTCGGGCCACGCCCGGCTTTATGTTTACTCCCCTTTACGGGTTCTGGTTTTTTCTGGCCAATTCGCCCCGTGGCAACGGCGTATCAACCAGCCCTCCCCTACCCCCTTTCTACTTGACTATGAATATCAAACACAACGCAGCCGACCAGGAATTTACCAGCGGCCCCGCCGACGACCAAGCCGAGCTCGCCTATTCGCTCCCTACCCCCGGCGTGATTGATTTCGTGCACACCTTCGTGCCCGAGGACCGCCGCGGCCAGGGCGAAGCCGACCAATTGGCCCGCGCTGGCCTCGCCTACGCCCGCCAGCACCACCTGAAAGCTCGCACCAGTTGCGAGTTTATGGCTGCCTTTGCCGAGCAGCACCAGGATGAGTACCAGGATGTGCTGGAAGGGTAAGCGCTAACTAGGGTAAGCACTAACGCCTTCTTACAAAAAGAATATTAGGCATAATAAAGCGAAGCATCTCGCTTTATTATGCTGACGTTCTTTATCATCTATTTCCAACAACTCCTTACCGCCGGCTAAAGCGCAGGCGCAGCTCGCCATTTGGCCGCAGAGTAATGAGCGGGTTCATGCCCGGCGTAAGCTGGGCAGCGGGCGCTACCCGGAAGCGGCGCAGGGTTTGAATAAGCACTAATTGCAACTCGGTGAGGGCAAACTGGTTGCCCACGCACAGGCGCGGCCCGCTGCCGAAAGGCAGGTAGCCGTAGGCAGGCGGCGCGGGCACGGCACTTGCTGCAAAGCGCTCAGGGCGAAACACTTCGGCGTCGGGCCAGAGGCCGGGGTGGTGGTGCAGGCCGTAGATGTAGAGCGAAAACAGCGTACCCTTGGCAATGGGCACGCCTTGAAACTCATCGGCTTCGGTAGCCACGCGGTCCATTATCCAAGCGGGGGGGTAGAGGCGCATAGCCTCCTGCACCACTTGCAGGGCGTAGGGCAGGCGGGGCAAGTCGCCGAACTCCACGGCTTGGTCATCGGGCAGCTCGTGGGCAATTTCGTCGGCCAGCTTTTGCTGCGTTTCGGGGTGGTGGGCCAGCAGCGAGAAGGCCCAAGCCAGGGCGTTGGCCGAGGTTTCGTGGCCAGCCACGAGCAAGATATTTAGCTCGTCGAGCAATTGGTTTTCGCTCATCGCGGTGCCATCGTCTTCGTAGCGAGCATCGAGCAGCATCTGCAACAGGTCGTCGGGGGGTAGGGCGCCGGGCGCGGCGGCGGCCTGGGCCGCCTGGTGCCGGCCAATGGCCGCGCGCACCAACTCGCGCAGGTTGGTGGCCAGTTGGTCGTGGCGAGTGTAGTTGCCGCGCGCCCAGTGCCAGGGCCGCAAATACGGCTGCCGAATGGTATTGACGTAAAACGCCTGAATGGCCGTGAGCCAGTCGCTCAGCTGGGCGAGTTGGTTTTCGCCCAGGCTATTGCCAAACACCGACCGCGCCACGATGCGAAACGCTACCCCCGTCATAGCGGCGTGGGCGTCCAACGCCACTACCGGTTGCTGGTCAGAAAGTTGAGCTGCCAAGCCGTTTACCCATTCATCGGCCGCGGCCCGCATAAGCCGCGTGAGGCCAGCCAGCCGCTGGCGGTGAAAACCCGGCTGAATAAGCCGGCGCTGGCGCAGCCAGTCGGCGCCCTCGTTGGTGAGCAGCCCGCGGCCCAGGTAGCGCAACAACCCGTGCGTGAGGTCCGATTTGAAGTAGCGGCGGTGGTTTTTCTGTAAAATGTGCTGCACCAGCGCCGGGTCGCGCGTGACTACCGACGGCCGCACACCGCCCAAATACAGGCGCACGGTGTCGCCGTAGTGGGCCAGCAACTGGTTGAGCGCGCCAATGGGGTCGCGGGCCGACTTCATCGAATTGCGCAGCGTGAGCAGGCGCGGCACCTGCGGCCAGGCTGCGGGGGTAGGGGCGTTGGCAGGCATGGCTTAAGCAGGTAGTTCCAGCTCCCGCGGCAAGTCGAATTTCAGCTCGCGGCTCTTTTTGCGGCCGTGCAGCTGGGTCAGGAAGTCATCCAGCTCCGACTTGTATTCAAGCCACAGGTCTTCGTGCAGGTGCTTCACAATGAGCTGGGTAAGGCGCACCGCTAGCCGCGCCGTGGTCACGTAAAACCCCTGGTACACGCTGTCGAACTGCCCGGTGTAATTGTCAAAAATCAGCCGCAGCGTATACATGCCCAAGTCTACTTCGAGCTGCTTGCTTTTGGTGACGCGCCGGGCGCGGCCCGCCTCTTGGTTGGCCCCGCGCAGGGCTTTGACGAGGCTGCGGTTGAGCAAGCGGCCCGTCACGGCTACGTTGAACAGTTCGTGGATGCGGTCGGCGCTGGCCTCGTACACGCTGGCGAGCGTCACGTCGGGCAGCAGCTCGAAGCTGAAGGTGTCGTAGAGCTCAGCGTCGCGGCGCACGGCGCGCAGCAGCAGGGCCTCTTTTTCCTTGTCGGAGAGGCGGGCCAGGGCTTTTTTAAACGGGGCAGAAGGAACGGGCATAGGGGTAGCCGGCGCTGGGCCGGGCCGAAATTTACGGCGCGCCGGCCCCTACCCCCTCGCCCGGCCGCAACACCAGCGCCGCCCGGCGGTTTAGCTAGCCACGGCCCTTGCCCTACCCCCCGCCCTGGGCCGGAGGTAGCCGCGCGGGCAGGCAACGCTCACTCTTTTTTCCACCAACATGAAATACAACCTCTTAGGCAATACCGGCCTGAAAGTATCGGAGCTCTGCCTGGGCACCATGACCTTCGGCCCCAGCACGGGCCGCTTTGCCGCCATCAATGGCGTAGACCAGGCCGGCGCCGATGCCCTGCTCAAGCGCTCACTTGATGCGGGTATCAATTTTATCGACACGGCTAATATCTACACCGAAGGCCAGTCGGAAGAAATAACTGGCCAGGGCCTGCACAACCTCGGCATTAATCGCTACGACGTGGTGCTGGCCACCAAAGTGCGTGGCACCATGGGCCCCGGCCCCAACGATGTGGGCCTCACGCGCAAGCACATCATCGCCCAGGCCGAAGCCAGCCTCAAGCGCCTCAAAACCGATTACATCGACCTGTACCAAACCCACAGCTTCGACTCGCTCACGCCTTGGGAGGAAACCCTGCGCGCCCTCGACGACCTAGTGCGCAGCGGCAAGGTGCGCTACATTGGGGCTAGCAACGTGGCCGCCTGGCAGCTCATGAAGGCGCTTGGCGTGTCGCACTACCAGCGCCTCGAAAAGTACGTGTCGCTGCAAGCCTACTATACCATCGCGGGCCGCGATTTGGAGCGCGAGCTCGTGCCCCTTTTGCTCGACCAGAAGGTGGGCCTCATGGTGTGGAGCCCCCTGGCCGGAGGCTTTCTCAGCGGCAAATACACCCGCGAAAACCAGCAGGCCGATGGCCGCCGGGGCGGTAGCGGCTTCGATTTCCCGCCCGTCAATAAAGAATTGGCTTTCAACATCATCGACGTACTGAAGTCCATGGCCGACGCCAAAGGCAGCACGGTAGCGTCGCTGGCCCTGGCTTGGCTGCTGCACCAAAAGGTAGTGAGCACCGTCATCATCGGGGCCAAAAAAATGGAGCAACTAGAGGACAACCTCAAAGCCGTAGACGTGCAGTTTTCGCCCGAAGAATTGCAGCAGCTTGACGAAGTAAGCAAGCTTGCCCCCGAGTACCCCGGCTGGATGCTGACCATGACCGGCGGCGACCGCAAGGCCGAGTAAGCTCGCCTAATTAGTTTAAGAAGAACGTCCGGCTAAGCTGGCGCAGCATCTTCTATTGCTTCATCCAATGATGCAGTAGAAGATGCTGCGCCAGCTTAGCCGGACGTTCTTTTCGGGGCCACTTATTATGTTTTCCACCCCATTATCCTGGGCTTTTGCGAAACGAAACCGCCGGCCGTGGGGTTATTATTCGAATGCTGCTTTCCTACTGTCGGCTTCAGCCGCCGTATTTTTGTGCCATGGCTTTCCCTGCTACCCGCCCGCAAATTGACTACGATGATGACGTACTGCTGCTCGAAGAAGAGCAGGAGCTGCGCACACTCGTGGTGTATAATGATGATGTCAACACCTTCGACCACGTCATTCAGACGCTTATCGATGTGTGCGGCCACGAGCCCGAGCAGGCCGAGCAGTGCACGCTGCTCATCCACCACAAGGGGAAATGCGCGGTCAAAAACGGCACGTTTGACGAGCTAGCCCCGCGCTGCTCGGCCATCCACGACCGGGGTATTTCGGCAGATATCGTTTGATTTTTATCCTAAGTACCCGTCATGCTTTGGCAAGCAACTGCTACACGAGCATGATTGTCCCACGCCCTGAATGGATTTTCCTTCCAAACTGATTGAAAACGCAGTAGTTGAACTGTCGCGCCTACCCGGCATTGGCAAGAAAACGGCGCTGCGCCTGGCCTTGCACCTGCTGAAAGCCGAAAGCGATACCACCGCTAACCTGGCCGAGGCGCTTGCCAAAATGCGCTTCGATATCACGTATTGCCGCACCTGCCACAGCATTTCGGACAGCGAGGAGTGCTTTATTTGCGCCAACCAGCTGCGCGACCACAGCACGGTGTGCGTAGTGGCCGACGTGCGCGACGTGATTGCCATCGAAAATACAGGCCAGTACCAGGGCGTGTACCACGTGCTGGGCGGCGTCATCTCGCCCATTGAGGGGGTAGGGCCGGCCGACTTGCAGGTTGATTCGCTGGTGGCCCGCGCGGCAGCCGACGATTCCGAAATCCGCGAAGTCATCTTGGCCATTTCACCCACTATGGAGGGCGACACTACGGCTTTCTACCTCTCGCGCCGCCTGCGCGACTTCGAGCAACTCAACATCAGCACCATTGCCCGCGGCATTCCGATGGGTGGCGAGCTGGAGTATGCCGACGAGATAACCCTCGGGCGTTCTATTGTGGAGCGCCAGCGCCAAGCGCGCTAACCCACCCTAAACTAGCCTAACGTCCTGCTTCGTTTACCGAAGCAGGACGTTTCTTTTTGGGCGGCACTACTAACTTCGCTGCCCCGTGGTGAAGCTTTCTGTCGTCATTGTCAACTACAACGTTTGCTACTTTCTGGAGCAGGCCCTCTTGTCGGTTCGCCAAGCGGTGGCGAAGTTGGGCCAGCCCGTCGAAGTATTTGTGGTCGATAATAACTCGGCCGACAATTCGGTAGCCATGGTGCGGGCGCGGTTTCCGGAAGTTATTCTTATCGAGAACAAAGACAACCCCGGTTTCTCGAAAGGCAACAACCAAGCCCTGCGCCGAGCCACCGGCCAGTACCAACTGCTGCTGAACCCCGACACGCTGGTGGAGGAAGACACCTTCCGGCTGTGCTGCGAGTTTATGGATGCGCACCCGCGCTGCGGCGGCCTGGGCGTGCAAATGCTTGATGGCCAAGGCCAGTTTCTACCCGAAAGCAAGCGCGGGCTCCCTACCCCCTCGGTGGCGTTTTACAAGATGTTTGGGCTGGCGCAGCTTTTGCCGCGCTCGCGCACCTTTGGACGTTACCACCTGGGGTATCTCGACAAGAACGAGGCGCACCAGATTGAGGTGCTAAGCGGCGCGTTTATGCTACTGCGCCAGGCGGCCCTGGCCGAAATAGGGCTGCTGGACGAAGATTATTTTATGTACGGCGAGGACATCGACCTCTCGTATCGCCTCACGCAGGGCGGCTGGCAAAATTGGTATTTCCCCGGCACCCGCATCATTCATTACAAAGGCGAAAGCACGAAGCGCACGAGCGTCAACTACGTGTTCGTGTTTTATCGGGCGATGGTCATTTTTGCCCAGAAGCACTTCGCGCCGGGCCGGGCCGGGCTGTTTTCGGGGCTGATAAACGGGGCCATCTGGCTGCGGGCCGGCGCGGCGGTAGCCCGCCGCTGGGCCACCGCCGCCGCGCCCATCCTGGCCGATGCGGGCCTGCTCTACGCCGGCATGTACGCCCTCAAAACCTACTGGGAGCACAACCAGAAGTACGTGCGCCTGCCCTACCCCCCCCAGTACATGCTGGTGGCTGTGCCGGTGTACATCGTGGTGTGGCTGCTAGCTACTTGGCTAAGCGGCGGCTACGACCGCCCCGCCCGCACAGGGCCCGTGATGCGCGGCATCGTGGTGGGCACAGTGCTGATTTCGGCTGGCTCTAATTTCCTAGATAGCTGGCGTTTTTCGAAGGCGCTCATTGTGCTGGGCGGCGCCTGGGCGGTGGCCGCACTAGTGGGGCGCCGGCTGCTGGCCCACTGGCTGCGCCACGGCAACCTGCGCCTCAGCGAAACCCGGCCCAAGCGCCTGGCCATCATCGGCTCGGCGGCCGAAAGCCAGCGCGTGCGCCAGCTGCTGGCCGCGGCGCAGGTGCCAGCCAGCATCATCGGCTACATTCCGCCAGCAGCGGTGCAGCCGGGCCAGGGGCCAGCCCTACCCCCCTCGTCTGAGCAACTCGGCGAGCTGCGGCAACTACCCGAATTGGTGCGGATTTATGAGTTGAACGAGCTCATTTTTTGCAGTAAGGACCTGCCGGCCAGCCAGATTATAAGCCTCATGCTGAGCCTACCCCCCCAGCCGACGGTCAACTACAAGATTTTGCCCGAGGATAGCCAGTACATCATCGGCAGCAACGGCAAAAATGCCTCCGGCGACTACTACACCCTCGACCTGAACCTGCGCCTGGCCCAGCCCGCCCAGCGCCGCACCAAACGCCTGCTCGACCTACTGGCTAGCCTGGCGCTGCTACTCGCTACCCCCTTCCTTATCTGGGGCCTGCGCCAGCCCGGTGGGCTGCTGCCCAACATTGGCCGGGTGCTGCTGGGCCGGCGCAGCTGGGTGGGCCTGCGCTACACCCCCGAGGCGGCGGGGCCGCCCGCGGTGCTTTCGCCGGCCGATGCAGCCGGGCCCGCCCTACCCCCCGCCGACGCCGCTACCCGCCGCCGCCTAGAGTTTTTGTACGCCAAAGACTACGAGTACGACATGGACCTGCGCACGCTCTGGCGCGGCTGGCGCGGCCTGGGCAGCCGCTGATGGTAGCCACTGATGTTAGCGAAAAACACCTACCAGCGAACCAGCCGGAGGCTGTGTCCAAACCCCGCCAGGCATTAGCACAGCAGCCCGGCCATGCCTTTCACTTGCAGCCGGGCAAAATTCCGCACCCGCTCAAACCGCGCCTGAGTAGCTTCCAACTCGGCGTCTTTGGGCAGCCGCACGGGCACCTGCACGGCCAGCCGCTCAAACACGGCGGCGGCGATGTCGAGGTAGCCGAGCAGCAACAGATAGAGCTGCTTTTTCTCGTCTTCCGAGTAGCCCTTCGTGCGGATGGCTTTGGTCAGCGTATCCAGCTGGGCCGTTTCGTCGGTGAATAAGTCGCGCAGGGCGCTGCGCTGCCGGTCGTACTCGGCCAGCAGCTCGGCCTCCACAGCTGAGGCCAAAAAAGGGAAGGCATCAGCAAAAGCTACTGCTTTCGTAAAGGCTGCTTCGGCCTGGTAAATAAGGGCTAGGTGCTTTTGCAAGCTTACCCACAGCCCGGTGCGGGCACGGTCGAAGGCGGTACTAGTTGTTTCGGTCATGATTTGCTTGAAACGGCGATTCGTAGCTGCACAGTTGCTTGGGGTGGTCGGTCTAGCGCAGTGCCCGCGTTAGAGTGGCAAGCGTAAAAATGAGGCGGGGCGCCGCCGCGGCGCACCAGCCACAGAAGTACGGTTAAAGGAGAACCCGGTAGCCCGCAAAAGAGAATTCGTGCGCTTTTTTAGTTGTAAATGCCTGACTTTCAGACAAATTTTGACTGTCAATGGCCAGCAGCTGTAAGCAACAAATTGCCTCACTAGCAATGCTGAAACGGTTTCTGTTGCTAATCAGGCCTACCCATGCCTGCCAGTTGCTATTGGTTAGCATCGGCAATTTGGTAGGGCTCCTTACACCGTTGATTACTCATATCCTTTAGCTATTCCACTGTTCGGCTTAAAAATACCCACTAGTGGGTATTGCTGCCCGTTTACAGGCCCAGTAGTTTTGCTTCAATAGAAACTAAACAAGTTTTTATTGTACTAATTTTCCCCAACTTTATGAAAAAAATCTACACGGCCTCTTGTTTACTCGTAATCACAGCCCTGTCGGGATTTACAACTCCAACCACGAAGCAGCCATTAGTCACTCACTACGCGTTTGTGACTGCCACGGAGTGGGATAAATCCTTGGACGAGCCGGGTCATGCTGGTCGCGTAGCGCTCACCACGGGCATTGTAGAGTTTTCGTGCGACAATAGCGGGAGTATGGTCGCGCATCAGTTTATAACTTACTATAAAGGTGAAGAGGAAACGACCACTAGAGGGTTAGAGTACGGCTCCCCTTTAGATGGCTGGGTTTATGACACCTACGACAAGGCAGTGGCGGCTCGCCGGTTTATGATAGCCAATAATAATAACCTAGAGCATAAGCGAAGAATTGAGGGTTTCTCTGCTACCTGCGAGTAAGCTGAGCCTAGCCGTCATAACGACTCACTACTAGCACCAGCTAACCGTCATTTGCAATAAGCAGATTTACTGTATTTAGGCAATGAATAGCTGTTTTCACCTATTCATTGCCCAAATACAGTCGCTGCTAGTAGCAGCTTAAGTGACAAGTAGCTAGCACCTCCTACCCTCAAAATTTATGAAAAGACTTTTTACTTGCTGCTACTTTTTCATGTGCACTTTCGCTGCCCAGGCGCAGCAGAAACCAACCCAAGAAGCTACCCTGGCTTTCATGAACCGGGTTTTAAATGAAGCTAAAGGAGTAGCTGTGGATAAAGGAACGAGCAACGAGCACCGGTATCTCGATGTAACGCTCAGAAAAGACTATTACCACTCGCAAACAGCAATACCAGGAAGCGACTATACAAATAATGTGTACATCGAAGGCATACCCTGGGACACCTTCGACGGATTTGGTCGTTCTACTGAAATTGGTAACTGCACGGACATATTTGTGCGTTTTAAAGCTACCCTACGCGTTAGCATGAAAAGGGGAGATACCCAGAGCTGGGATAGCTTTTATATAAACGGATTAGATTTCATTGTCTTAACAGAGAAAACGGATAGTTTTAGGAAGGCTTGCCTCCGGCTGGCAGAAACGGTTACAGAAGAAAACAAAGACCCGTTTAAAGATTAGTTTTCCGTTCTAGCTGCTTCAGTTTAATCAGAAGCAACTAAAGCTGAAAAAAGCAAAAAGCTGCGGCAAAAAGCAATAGCTGATGCTATTGCTTTTTGCCGCAGCTTTTTGCTA
Organism: Hymenobacter ginkgonis; assembly: GCF_009755225.1. Lineage (GTDB taxonomy): Bacteria > Bacteroidota > Bacteroidia > Cytophagales > Hymenobacteraceae > Hymenobacter > Hymenobacter ginkgonis. The sequence goes on along the minus strand of NZ_WQKZ01000001.1, from coordinate 241,506 downwards.
AATAAGCATCTACATAATTCTTGTAGTTATTAATCCGGGCAAAGCCGGCCGAATTGCTTTGCAGCTTGGCATTGTAGCTGGCAATGGCTTTGTCTAGCAAGGTTACCTGCGTTTCTATAACTTCCCGGCTGCCATAGTACTCCTGAAAAGACGCGATATTGCCCGCCAAATTTTGGAGTAAAGCCGCGCTTTTTGTGAGTTGATTTAAATCACTAAGCGCTTCAGCGGCTACAGTCATGACGATGTCATCGGTAGTGGCACCAGATAAGGCCGTTTTGCCCCCTTTGACGTAGAGTTCTATACTTTCCTTGTTGGCTACTAAAAAACTCACCGGCTTTTTCGCCATTCGCCTCAGCGCGCCCTGCGGCGTGGCAATTCCTAAAAAGTCTTCGGTGGTGTTAGCCAGGGTTTTTACGGCAAGCAGCCCTACCTGCCAGTTAGACGTGGACCAGTTGCTTTCCTTCAGCAGGTCGCTTTTAAGGCGTTTGACGTCCGCGACGTGATTCTGCTGAATCGCGTATTTATCTCGCTGCTTATTCCACAGGCTCAGCAGTTCCACGTCGCGGTAATACACCAAGTCTTCGCAGCTCATGGCTCGGCCCGTCGCAGGCCGCGACGCCGCTTGCTTGCCCAGTACCGCGCGGCAGTCAATTACGTTCACGATGCTGAAACCCACATTTTCGGGGTATAGCTTCATATCAGTAGCTACCTGCGTGTCAATGGATTCGCGCGTGGGGCCGCCGTAAAAGGTATAATGCGGAACTACCTTCCGCTCCCTACCCTCCGAACACTGCCTCGACTTGAGCACCAACGCCACGTAATACTCCTGGCTGGCAGCCACGTAGTAATTAGTGTAGGTGTACTTGCCCCGCCCTACGGCCTGTATCAAGGAGTCGGTCAGGCGCTTGCGCGTATCGGCTGCTACTTCGGCCGCCACCCACCGGGCCTGCGGACGCACACAAACGGGGTTTCCGCAGGGGGGCACCATTTCTAGCTGCAGCACGCCCATAAAAACCCAACGCTTAGCCGATTGGGCTTGGCTAGTATGGAAGGCGCACCCCCAAATAGCTAGGGCAACAAACCAACTAATAAGTCTCTGTGAATTCATAGGAGCAGAAAACAGCGAGAATAGTGCAAGATATTAGTAGCAAGACCGATAGCAAGGTCATTTCACGTGGCCAAGCTACGCACAGAATAGTAGCGGAAGCAAAGGCAGCTTCCACATTATCAGCTGTTTTGAGTTACTAGCTACTGCTTTGCACAATATGGGTGTGCCATTAGAGCCCCGCCGAGGCCCACTCCTCGAAGAAATACGATTAAAAGTGAAGTAAATACCAAGTGGATAGCCCGCAAAAGGAGGCCACCGAATACTTTTGTTATTCGCACACCTTATTATCCTAAAGTTATGACGCCTAGTAGTGTTGCCCCGGCCCCAATGGCCGACCCGACCGCCTACCTCTCCGACCGCGTGCTGCACATGCAGGAATCGGCTACCATCGCGATGGCTAAAAAGAGCCGCGAGTTGGCGGCTAAGGGGGTCGATGTAGTCAATTTGAGCTTTGGTGAGCCCGATTTTCAGACGCCGCAGTACATCAAGGACGCTGCCAAGCAGGCACTCGACGAAGGCTTTACGTTTTACACGCCCGTACCCGGCTACCTTGACTTGCGCCAGGCTATCTGCGACAAGTTTCAGCGCGACAACAACTTAAGCTACAAGCCCACCGAAATAGTGGTGAGCACCGGTGCCAAGCAGTCGCTCACCAATGCCGTGCTGGCGCTGGTGAACCCCGGCGACGAGGTCATTATTTTCTCGCCCTACTGGGTGAGCTACGCGGCCATCGTGGAGCTGGCCGACGGCGTGCCCGTGCCCATCATGGGTAGCCTCGACAACGACTACAAGGTGACGGCCGCCGAGTTTGCCGCCGCCATCACGCCGCGCACTAAGCTGGTGATGTATTCGTCGCCTTGCAACCCGACTGGCGCCGTATTCAGCCGCGCCGAACTGAGCGCGATTGCCGACGTGCTGGCGCAGCACCCACACATTTTTGCGCTGGCCGACGAGATTTACGAGTACATCAACTTTACTGGCGAGCACGTAAGTCTGGCCCAGTTTGCAGCCGTGAAAGACCAGGTTATTACCGTCAATGGCTTCTCGAAAGGCTACGCCATGACGGGCTGGCGCCTGGGCTATATGGCTGCCCGCCAAGATATTGCCGCTGCCTGCGACAAATTGCAGGGCCAGATTACGTCCGGCACTTGCTCTATCGCGCAGCGCGCCGGCCTGGCCGCCCTGAAGGGGGGTAGGGCCTCGGCCGATGAGATGGTGGCCGCCTACCACCGCCGCCGCGACTTGGTGCTGGAACTTGCCAAAGATATTCCGGGCCTGAAAACGCCCACCCCCGACGGCGCTTTCTACATTTTCCCCGATGTGTCGGCTTTCTTCGGCCGCACCGCGCCCGATGGCAGCACCATCAACGACTCGTCGGATTTGGCTTTGTACTTGCTCAATGATGCGCACGTGGCCTCGGTGAGCGGCGACTCGTTTGGCGCCCCCGACTGCATTCGGTTCAGCACCGCCGCCGCCGATGAGAAGCTGCGCGTGGCCTTCGAGCGAATTAAGGTGAGCCTAGCGAAGCTGAGTTAGCGGGTAGGCCCGCAAAGTACTGCTTTAAAAGAACGTCCGGCTGAGCCTCGCGAAGCATCTCGCCCGCTTTGTTGGGTTGCTACCCCCAATAGCGTGCGCGAGGTGCTTTGCGAGGCTCAGCCGGACGTTCTTTTTAAATACCCTCTCTGAGGAGGAAGGCTACATGGGCGCCGCCGTACCTTTGGGGTACTTATGAATTTGCTATCCGCCGAGAATATCTCGAAGAATTACGCCGACCGTTGGCTATTTAAAGACCTCAACTTTGGCCTGCAACAGGGCCAGCGCGTGGCTTTTGTGGGCATAAATGGCACCGGCAAGACCACGCTGCTGCGCGTACTAGCCGGCCTCGAAACCCCCGACACCGGCTCGGTAAGCACCCGCAAGGCCATTCGGGTGACGTATTTGGGCCAACAGCCGGTGTTTGATGAAAGCCTGACGGTGGAAGAAACCATCTTCGCTAGCCAGAACGACACACTGCGCGCCATCAAGGACTACGAGCACGTGGTGAACGACCCCAACCACAAGCCCGACGACTTGCAGCGGGTGATGGAGCTCATGGATACCCTCAACGCCTGGGATTACGAGGCGCAGGTGCAGCAGATACTCGGGCGCCTGGGCATCCTAGGCGAGCTTTTACAGCGCAACGTGAGCATGCTTTCGGGCGGGCAGCGCAAGCGCGTAGCCTTGGCCCGCGTGCTCATCGAAGAGCCTGACGTGCTGCTGCTTGATGAGCCCACCAACCACCTGGATTTGGCCACTATCGAGTGGCTCGAAAACCGGTTATCGTCCCCTACCCTCACTTTGCTGATGGTGACCCACGACCGCTACTTCCTCGACAAAGTGGCGAACGAAATTGTGGAACTGGACAAGGGCCAGATGTACCGCTACCAGGGCAACTACGCCTACTTTGTGGAGAAAAAGGCTGACCGCGAGATGCGCGAGGCTACGGAGGTAGAAAAGGCTCGCCAACTCTTCAAAAAGGAACTGGACTGGATGCGCCGCATGCCTCAGGCCCGCGGCACCAAGCAGAAGGCGCGCATCGACGCCTTCTACATTACTAAGGAAAAAGCCAGCACCAACCTCAGCAAGCAGCAGGTAGAGCTAAGCGTGAAAACGACGCGCCAGGGCGGCAAAATCATTGAAGCTGAACACCTAAATAAAAAGTTTGGCGACAATGTGGTGTTGGATGATTTCAGCTACGTGTTTAAGAAGAAGGACCGGATTGGGCTAGTTGGGCCCAATGGCGCGGGCAAGTCTACGCTGCTCAATATGCTGACCGGCAAGCTTAAGCCCGACTCCGGCACCATCGATGTAGGCCTCACGACGGTGTTTGGCTACTATACCCAGACCGAGTTGGAGTTTGACCCTACGCAGCGCGTGATTGATATTGTGAAGGAAGTGGCCGAAGTGGTAGAGCTTGCCAACGGCGACGTGCTCACGGCCAGTCAGTTCCTGAATTTATTCTTGTTTCCGCCGGCCCAGCAGTACACACTGGTGAGCAAGCTGAGCGGCGGCGAAAAGCGCCGCTTGCAACTGCTGCGCGTGCTGATTAAGAACCCCAACTTCCTGATTCTTGACGAGCCGACCAACGACTTGGACTTGGCCACGCTCAATATCCTGGAAGATTTTCTGCTGCACTTTACGGGCTGCTTGCTCATTGTGAGCCACGACCGTTACTTCCTCGATAACCTGGCCGAGCACTTGTTTGTGCTGGAGCCAGGCGGGGCCGTGCTCAATTTCCCCGGCAACTACACCGACTACCGCGACTACCTAGCCGAGCGCGAAACTGAAGCAGCCCTCGAAGAAGAGGAAAAAGCCGCCAAGGCCTCCCGTGCCGCGGCTAAGGCTACGGCCGCCGCCCCTGCCCCTACCCCCCCACCCGCTGCTCAGCCACCCAAGCGCCGCGCTTCCTTCGCCGAAAAGAAAGAGTTTGAGCAGTTGGAGAAGGACATTGCCGCCTTGGAAAAAGAAAAGGAGCAATTGGTGGCCAACCTGGCCACCGGCCAAGGCTCGCGCCAAGACCTGATTGCCTGGCCTGCCCGCCTGCAAGCCGTTGATAAAGAGCTCGATGCTAAGGGCGAGCGCTGGCTAGAGCTGAGCGATTTTATGTAGTAAAGTAGCGCAGTGTAAGCAAAGAAAGAACGTCCTGCTGAGCTTGCGGGGCATCGCGCTCGAATCATTGGATTCACAACCCTTTTGATTCGAGCAAGATGCCTCGCGTTGCTCGGCAGGACGTTCTTTTTTATTTAGTAACCTATTAAAAACCTACGCTTTCCAGAGCTCGTGCTCCTGGCCTTTGCTGGTGGTGAGGATGAAGCGCGGCGGGTTGGCGCGCAGCACGAGGCGCACGCGGCCGGGGTACTTCTCCGAATCGACCCACACGCCATCTTCTTTCTGAGGCTTGTCGGTGGCGGGCAAGTAGGCAGTGGGCAGCAGCACGTCGGTATCGGACTTGAGGTCGAGGTGGACTTTTTCGAGGGCTGCTTCGAGGTCGGCGCCAAAGTCGTCGTTGAAGTCATCTTCGAGGTCGTGCAAGGCCTCCTCCACGTCGTCGTAGCGCGCGTCGTCGTAGGTGAGCGTGTGCAGCTCGGCTTTCTTCTCAATCAGGGCCAGCAGGGCGGCATTCAGGTCAGCGGCGTTCATCGGGGAAAGCGGGGAAAAGACAAAGGAATGTGGGTGCGGCACAAATTTGCGCATGAAACGGCAAACAATCTGCCCAACCGCGGCGCCGCTGGGCCGTTTAGACAAGGCATGTCCCTTTCCTACCTATTGGCTAGCGCGGTGCTGCTGGCGCTGCTACTGGTTTTTTACCGCTACCTCACCGCCGACCAACGCCGCCGCCGCGCGGCGCTGGCTACCCCCTTTCCAGTGGCTTGGCGCACCTTACTAGCTGAGCATGTGGCCTTCTACGACGGCTTGGCTGATGCCGACAAAACGCGCTTCGAGCAGGCTATGCAGTTGTTTTTGGCCCGCACCCGCCTCACGGGCATCCAAACCGAAGTCGATGACCTCACGCGGGTGCTTACGGCGGCCGCGGCAGTTATTCCGGTATTTGGTTTTCCGGGTTGGGAATATCCGACGCTGCATGAGGTGCTAATAGTGCCCGATGCCTGGCAACTCGAAACCCGCCCCGACCAAGAAGTACGGCCGCTGCAAGGCACGCTGCTGGGCTCGGTGCAACGCTTCCAAAACGACCAATACATGCGCCTGAGCCGCGCTGCCCTAGTGCAAGGCTTCACCGACGCCGAGGACAAGCACAATGTGGGCGTGCACGAGTTTGCCCACTTGGTAGACGAGGCTGATGGCCAAATTGACGGTATTCCGGGCGCGGGCCTACCCCCCGCCCTGCTGCGCCCCTGGGCCGAGGTGATGCAGCGCGAGCTGGCGGCCATTCGGGCCGGGCACTCCGACATTGACTCCTACGCGGGCACCAACGAAGCCGAGTTTTTTGCGGTGGTAAACGAATATTTTTTCGAGCGCCCCGAAAAGCTCCAGGAAAACCACCCCGAGCTGTTCGACTTGCTCAGCCAGGCCCTGCACCAGCACCCCGAGCAAACCCTCGGCGCCAGCCCCGGCCACCTCGACCCGCGCCAGTGGCTACGCCAGCTGCGCGCCAAAAAGAAGGTGCTGGGCCGCAACTCGCCTTGCCCCTGCGGCTCGGGCAAGAAGTATAAGGATTGTCATTTGGCCAGCGCAGCTTGAATCGTTAAAAAAGAAACAAGCACGTTAGGCGGCACCAGTTTAGTCGTTGTTGCTGAGTAGTATTGTAGGAAAGACGTTAGTTTATCGGCTACCTTGTTCCTACTTAGTACTTTTCTAATTTTGCGTTATTCTATTTTAGTAGCAGGCTTTGCAGTCGGTATAGCGCTTTGCAGCCGAGAAGGCCAAGCGCAAGGAATTTATTACCTGCCAGCGCCTCAGGTACAGGCGCCGGCCGCCCCAGGCTCAGCATTTGTAGCTAGGGTAGTGGATGCCCGGCCGCAGCGCACCAGCATCGGACGGGTTAACGTAAGCAAGTTCGTGCTGCCGGCACCAGCTACTTTCCGCGATGGGTTAGCACCTACCCTGCTCGCGTTTTTTGCGCAGTATGCACCCGGTCAGAATGGTGCTACGCCGCTGGTGCTACGGGTGACTAACCTGGAAATCGGCGAAACGCCGGAACCTACCGCTAGTTTCATCGCCGATTTCTATGCCCCTCAGCCTGATAGCAGTTACAAACTGGTAGCTCACTTCGCCCAAACGCTTAGCAAGCGGCTCGGGCTTTTCGCCGATGCTACCGCTAAGCTCAACAGCACCTTAGGCGAGCTGCTGCTGAATGCTGCGCTACTGGGCCGCGACCAAGCCACTTGGCTCCACTCTGGCATCAACTACCCCGCCGCCTATGTACTGGCCACGTCAACGCAGCCGGCCGAAATGCTGCCGGTGCTAAACCCGGGTGTGCAACTGCGGGCAGGCTTTTATTATTCGCTGCCTGAGTTTTGGTATAACCAACCGGGTGAGCCCTGCCAGCCTGAGGTCGAGTCGCATCCCTACTACACCGCCGAGTGGGCTGGTGATAGGGAGGTTAAGCCTTACCGCCGCACTACCGATAACCAGCGCGTGCTGGCTACGGATGTTTGGGGTTTTAGCGATGGCCAAGATTTCTACTTAAAACGAGGTGCTAGCTTCTACCGGCTGGAACGCCGCGGCCAGGGCTTTGTTTTTCACGGCCGCATTGGCGACGACCCAGCCTACCAGGCGGCAGCTAGTAGCCGTGCGGCTGGCCAAGCATATATGACAGGCTGGGCCTTGGCCGCCGCGGCCGCGCCTTCCCCTTCGCGTAGGGCCTTATTCAGCCTAAGTCCGCTTACGGGCGGCACTAGCCTTGACCCAGCCGCTAGCAGTCCGCCGCTGGCCATGCGGCCTGCCCAGCTGTTTGTGTATCGGCCTCGCAACGCCAAAGGGCCGGTGGCCCGCATCCGGCTGGCGCCCGGCCAGCCTCTTCAGGAGCTAGCAGCCGGCGACTATCTCACGCTTTCGCCCCCAGCCGACCAGGCTTTGCAAGTAGGCACCTTGCTTGGCACTGGTCTCGAAGCTAATTTGTCGGTTATGCCCACCGCCGAGGCGCCGATTTATCTGGAATATCGGCCCGTGGAGACGTCGCCTCTTCGGCAGGTAGCAACTAATGAAGGCACGGCCGCGCTCAATCGACTAGTGCGGTAGCCAGCAAACTCAGAAAGCGGGGGGTACCTCATAATAGGCCTACAGAGAACAAGTTGAAGTTGCTACATTAGCACCTGAACTTCAACCTCTTCTCCCACGCTCATGAAAACTGCTGCCCCCTGGCTGCTCCTGTTGCTGGCGCTGCTGGCCCTACCCCACCCTAGCGCGGCGCAGCCTGCGCAACCTGCGCTCATTGACCGCGAGCTATTGTTTGGCGACCCCGAGATTTCGGGCGGCCAGCTCTCGCCCGATGGCAAGTTTCTGTCGTTCATCAAGCCTTATAATGGGACGCGCAATATTTGGGTGAAGGGATTGAAAGAACCCTTTGCCAGTGCCCGGCCCATGACCAACGACCAGGCCCGGCCGGTGCGGGACTACTTCTGGAGCCGCGATGGCAAGTACCTGCTGTACTCGCAGGATAAGGGCGGCGACGAAAACTTCAACATCTACGCCGTAGACCCCGCGGCGGCCCTACCCCCCGGCCAGGCAGTGCCTATGGCCCGCGACCTCACCGGGCTCAAGGGTGTGCGGGTTGTCATTTATAATGTGCCGCTGACCGACCCCAACACGCTCTACATCGGCCTCAACGACCGCGACAAGGCCTGGCACGACTTGTACAAATTGAACCTGACTACCGGCCAAAAAACCCTGGTGCGCCAGAACAATGACCGCCTCACGGGCTGGATATTTGACTGGAGCGACCAGCCGCGGCTGGCCTCGCGCTCGAACCCCGACGGCAGCACCGAGTGGCTACGCATCAGCGGCGAGCAGTTTTTGCCCTGCTACCGCACTACGCTCAATGAGGAAAGCGACGTGGTGGGCTTTGCCAAAGACAACCAACACGTGTACCTGACCACTAACAAAGGTGCCGGCCGCGACCGCTCCGAAATCTTACTGTTTGACCCCGCTACTGGCCAGGAAAAGCTTTTCGCCGCCGACCCGCTGCACCGCGTAGACGCTGGCCGCCTGGAGATATCAGAAAAGACGCACGAGCCGGCGTATTTGGACTACGACGACGACCGCCTGCGGCGCGTGTGGTTGGATAAGAGCTACGAGCAGGATTTCAAAACTATAACTGCTAAGCTGCCGGGCCTCGAAGTGTACCCTGCCTCGCACACCACCGACGAGCGCCTGTGGCTGCTGAGCGCCACCGACGCTACCCACCCCAGCGTGTCGTACCTCTTCGACCGCCAAACCAAACAGCTCACCGAGCAGTACCAAACGCGGCCTAAGCTGCCGGTGGCCGACCTGGCCCCCATGACGGTGGTGCGCTACAAGTCGTCGGATGGCCTGGAGATTCCGGCCTACCTCACGCTGCCCAAGGGGGTAGCCGCGAAAAACCTGCCGGTGATTATTTTCCCGCACGGCGGGCCCTGGAGCCGCAGCACCTACGGCTTCAATGCCTACCACCAGTTTTTGGCCAACCGGGGTTACGCGGTGCTGTCGCCCAACTTCCGGGCCTCGACTGGCTACGGCAAGAAGTTTTTGAACGCCGGCAACAACGAGTGGGGCCAGAAAATGCAGGACGACCTAACCTGGGGCGTGAAGTACTTGGTGGCCCAGGGCCTGGCCGACCCGAAGCGCGTGGGCATCATGGGCGGCTCGTACGGCGGCTACGCCACGCTGGCGGGGGTAGCCTTCACGCCTGACCTGTATGCGGCGGGCGTGGCCATTGTGGCGCCCTCCAACCTGATTACGCTGCTCAACTCGATTCCGGCGTATTGGGAGCCCATTCGCAAGCAGTTTTACGAGCGTATGGGCGACCCCAACACGGCCGCCGGCAAGGCGCAGCTCGTGCGGCAGTCGCCGCTTACTTCGGCCGCCAAAATCAAAACGCCGCTTATGGTAGTGCAGGGCGCCAACGACCCGCGCGTGAACAAAGCCGAAGCCGACCAGATTGTGGTGGCTCTGCGCGACCGCAACTACCCCGTGCAGTACTTGCTAGCCCCCGACGAAGGCCACGGTTTCGCCCGCCCCGTCAACAACTTGGCGATGATTGCGGCCTCCGAAAAATTCTTGGCCCAGTACCTGCACGGCCGCTACCAGGAAAGCATGACGCCCGCCGTGGCCCAGCGCCTGGCCGAGATTACGGTAGACCCGAAGACGGTGACGCTGGCCGCGCCGAGTATGGCGGCGAGTAAGTGATGTGGCAAGGGCAGGTATTTCTACCTGTTTTGTTTTTAGCCTTGCGTTAGGCAAATTAACTGCCTGATTTTCTGATGGCTTTGCTATTCATTCCACGCTCCTCCTCTGCGCATGCAAACCTCCCTACCCCTCTTGGCTACGGCTACCCTATTGGCATTTGGCGGCGGCCACGCCAGCGTGCCCGCCGCTACCCGGCCCGCCGCGGCCGGGCCAGCCACGATGACCGCCTTATTCCAACAATTCTCCGATGCGATGCAGCAGCAGGATATAGCCAAAGCCACTGCCTGCCTAGCAAAGAATGTGCGGCTACTTGGCAATACAAATGCGCTCAGCGGCCGGGATTCACTCAGCACTTACTGGCTCAAGAATTCATTCGGCACGACCACCAATTTAAAGCTTACTCCCTTGCGCTTGGGCGGCGATGCAAGCATGGGCTACGCTACAGGTACCTATACCTATGACCTCAAGCCGATGGCGACTTATCCGGCGGGTGCCTCATCGCGCGGCTCATACATGATATTAGGCCGTAAGGAGGGTGCTACCTGGCAGATTGCCTATGTGCACTTAGCTGAGGAGCCTATTAAGGCCAACAAGTAATACCTGCTTTTTCAGTTACAAAAGGCTGCTGGGAGCCCATCTACCAGCAGCCTTTTGTAGCGCGTTTTTCACGAGCATTGTCTCCTAATTCACCCTCTTCCTTAACTATGAAAAACGCCCTACCCCTCCTGGCGCTGGCTACGCTGCTAGGCGGTTGCTCTAGCAACGCGAGCACGCCACCCGCCGAAGCTGCCGCTTCTAGCACTGCCATGGCTTCTACCACCATTGGCGAGCAGTTTATGGAAGCCGCGATGAAAGAAGACACCGCTAAAATCCGGAGCCTACTGGCAGACCGCGTAGTGGTACTGGGGTCTTCGCCAAAACAACGGCTAACCGGCAAAGACTCGGCAGCTACCATTGCTTTTGCGAAAGATGGTAGAACCGCCGATTTCAAGTTTACGCCACTAGCCAAAGGTGGTGATGCCAACATGGTCTACTATTCGGGCTTTTACTCCCAAAAAGTATTGCCTTCGCCCAAATACAAGCAAGGTGGAATAGATGCAGGCTCCTACCTGATGATAGCCAGCAAAGACAGCAAGAATGACTGGAAGATTAGCTACTTCCATTTTGCCTCGGTTCCCTTGCAGGTAAACAAGTAGTACCCAATAGCTACGCTTGCCCGAAGGCTGCTGGCAACTTAGTTGCCAGCAGCCTTTTGCTTTAATGAGCGGCCCTACCCCAGCTCCACGGCCGGGTCCCAGTACAGCTTTTTGAACTCGACCACCACATCGTCCTCCACGCGCACGCCTTCGGCTTCGAGGCGCTCCTGCATGGCGGTGGGGGTAGGGAAATGGTGGCGCCCCGTGAGCTGCCCCAGCCGGTTGACAACGCGGTGGGCGGGCACCGGCGCATCGCGCTGAAGGGTGGCGGCGTCGAGGTTGGCGGCCATGAGGGCGTAGCCCACGGCGCGCGAGCCGTGCTTGGCGCCCAGGTAATGCGCAATGGCGCCGTAGCTCGTGACGCGGCCCGGCGGCACCAGCCGCACTACCTCGTGCACATCGGCAAAGTAGTTGCGCTCGGTGGGGGGGGTAGGCGGCGGGGCGAGGGGCTTTTTCATGGACGTGAAAATACGCGCCCGGCCCTGCCAGCGGCGCAACCTCCGGCTGCGGGGCCGCGTCATTGCGCTCGCGCACTGAACCCGAACTTAGTGCCTGCTGTTGACCGCCTCCCGGCTGCTAGCCCGCTTTGCAAGCGTGCTTACGGCTGATTCTCACCTTATTCTATGCGCTTTTTTACTTCAGCTCCGCTTTTATTAGCCAGTGCTACGCTGGTGTTACTGGCCAGCTGCCAAACCAAAACCGATGAGAAAGGCGGTAAGGATGCCAAAAAGAATGCCGGCCCGGCCTTAGTTGATGTGCTGGTAGCCCGCCCCTCAGCCGTGAGCGATTCGCTCGAAGCCAACGGCGCGGTAGTGGCCAACGACTACGTCGAGCTGCACCCCGAAGTGAACGGCCGCCTCACCTATCTCAACGTAAATGAGGGCCGCCACGTGAGCAAGGGCGCCATTATTGCCCGCATCAACGATGCCGACTTGCAGGCCAACCTGCAAAAAACCCGCGCCCTGCTGCAAGTGTCGCGCCTCTCGCAAGAGCGCCTCGAAAAGCTGCTGAAAGTGCAGGGCGTGAACCAGGCCGACTACGACTTGGCCGTAAGCCAGGTGCGCAGCAACGAGGCCGATGCCGCCTATACCCAGGCCATGCTGGCCAAAACGGTTATTCGGGCGCCCTTTACCGGCGTGCTGGGCTTGCGCCAGGTGAGCCCCGGCGCCTACGTGACGCCCACCACCATCATCGCTACGCTGCAGGCCGATACCAAGCTCAAGGTCGATTTCACCCTGCCCGAAGCCAACGGCGCCATCGTGCAGCCCGGCTCGGTGGTGACGGTGCAGCTGGCCGGCAACCCGCCGCGCCGCTACCCCGCCACCGTGGTGGCCCAAGAAAGCCAGGTTAACCAAACCACCCGCAACCTGACGGTGCGCGCCCAGCTACCCCCCGGTGCGCAGGCCAGCCCCGGCGCATTTGCCAAGGTGAGCGTGAGCACGGGCGCGGCCCGCCGCAGCGTGCTGCTGCCCACCAACGCCATCATGCCCGGCGACCAGTCGGACCAGGTGGTGCTCGTGAAAAATGGCAAAGCTTTAATGAAAGACGTGCGCACCGGCGACCGCCAAAGCGACCAAATTGCCGTGATAAGCGGCCTGGCCGCCGGCGACTCAGTCGTGACCAACGGTGTGCTGTTTACGCAGCCCGGCAAGCCGGTAAAGGTGCGGCGGGCGGCGGCTAAACAGTAAAAAGAATCAAAAAAGACCGTCGTACCGAACGCAGCGAAGCCCCTTGCTCGCTTCATTTGAACCAGTAATTCAACGACTCACGCGAGATGCTTCCCTGCGTTCAGCATGACGTTCTTTTTGCGTTGTATTTCGATAAACTATGAACATATCTGAGTTATCTCTGAAGCGGCCCGTGCTGGCAACGGTGCTCAACCTGCTGCTGATACTTTTCGGGGGGGTAGGGTTTTCGTTTCTGGCGCTGCGCGACTACCCGGCCATCGACCCGCCGATTATCAGCGTGAGCACCTCGTATACGGGCGCCAACGCCGACGTGATTGAGAACCAGATAACGGAGCCGCTGGAGAAGCAGATTAACGGTATTCCCGGCATCCGCTCCATCACCAGCAGCTCGTCGCTGGGTTCGAGCAACATCACAGTCGAGTTCAACCTAGGCGTCGATTTGGAGGCGGCCGCCTCCGACGTGCGCGACAAGGTGGGCCAGGGCGTGCGCTCGCTGCCGCAGGATATTGATGCCCCGCCGGTGGTGTCGAAGGCCGACGCCAACTCCGACAACATCCTCATTTTGGCGGTGCAGAGCCGCACCAAAAGCCTGCTCGACCTCAGCGACTACGCCGAGAACAATTTGCAGCAGCGCTTCCAGACGATTGATGGGGTATCGGGCGTTAACATCTTTGGCCAGAAGCGTTTTGCGATGCGCCTGTGGCTCGACCCCAACAAGATGAACGCCTACAACGTGTCGTTTACGGACGTGCAGAGCGCGCTCAACGCCGAGAACGTGGAGGTACCGGCCGGTAAAATTTACGGCGGCAAAACCGAGCTGACCATCCGCACCATGGCGCGCTTCACCACCGAGCAGCAGTTCCGCGACCTCATTTTGCGCGAAAGCAAAACCGGCATTGTGCGCCTCGGCGACGTGGCCCGCGTGGTACTCGGCCCCGAAAACTACGAGCAGAGCTGGAAGGTAAATGGCGCCTACGCCATCGGGCTAGCCATTGTGCCGCAGCCGGGCTCCAACTATGTGCAGATTGCCGAAGAGTTTTACAAACGCCTCGACGAGGTGAAAAAGGAGAACAAATCGGACATCCAGTTGCGGGTGCTCACCGACAATACCAAGATTGTGCGCAACTCGATTGACGAAGTGATTGAGACACTGCTCATCTCGTTTGGGCTAGTGGTATTGGTTATTTTCTTCTTCTTCCGCAACTGGCTCATCGCCCTGCGCCCACTCATCGACATTCCCATCTCGCTGATTGCCACGTTCTTCGTGATGTATCTGGCGGGTTTTACAATTAACATCCTGACGTTGCTGGGCATTGTACTGGCCACTGGCCTGGTGGTAGACGACGGCATTGTGGTGACGGAAAATATCTTCCGCAAGCTGGAAGACGGTCTCAGCATCCGCGACGCGGCGCGGGAGGGTAGCAAGGAGATTTTCTTCGCCGTTATTTCCACTTCGCTCACGCTAGCCGTGGTGTTCCTACCCGTCATTTTCCTAGAAGGCTTCACCGGGCGCTTGTTCCGCGAGTTTGGGGTGGTAGTGGCCGGCGCGGTGCTTATTTCGGCGTTTGTCTCGCTCACCATCACGCCCGTGCTCAACGTGGCGTTGCACCGTGAAGGCGCCGGCCACGGCAAATTTTACGAGAAAACCGAGCCCTTCTTTACCGGCATGGAAAACTGGTACGGGCGCTTAGTAGGCAGCTTTTTGCGGGTGCGCAGCGTGGCGTGGGTGGTCGTAGCGGTGTGCGGCGCCCTCATCTACTTCGTGGGTAAAAGCATTCCCACCGAGCTGGCCCCGCTCGAAGACCGCAGCAGCGTGCGCATATCCATGACGGCGCCCGAAGGCACCAGCTTCGCGGCGATGCAGAAAATCGGCGACCAGGTGGCGGGTTTCGTCACCGATTCGGTGCCCGAGAATGACTTTGTATTTGCCGTTACGCCGGGCATGGGCGGCGGAGGCGGCTCAAACAGCGGCCAAGTGCGCGTGGGCCTTGTGCCACCCGACGAGCGCAAGCGCACGCAGGAAGTAATCGCCAAGTACTTAACCAAGAACACCAAGCGCTTCAACGACGCCCGCATTTTCGTGGTGCAGGAGCAGACCATCGCCGTGGGCTCGGGGGCGAAGAGCGGCTTGCCCGTGCAGTTTGTGCTGCAAAATGTGGACTTGGCGCGCATCCGCACGTCCCTACCCAAGTTTTTGGCGGCTGCCCGGCAAGACCCGACCTTTCAGAACGTCGATGCTAACCTCAAGTTCAACAAGCCCGAGGTGCAGCTTACCTTCGACCGGCTTAAAATCAGGGATTTGGGCCTAACTACGCAAGACGTGGTAGGGGCCGTGCAGGGCGCCTTTGGCGGCCGGCGCATGGCCTACTTCCTCATCAATGGGCGCCAATACCAGGTGATTGGGCAGGTGGAGCGCGGCGAACGCAGCGCGCCCACCGACATCAGCCGCCTATACGTCACCAATAGCCGCGGCGAGAGCATTCCGCTTTCGGCCGTGGTGCACCAGGTAGAAGACTCGAACCCGGCTACGCTCTACCACTTCAACCGCCTGAAATCGGCCACGGTATCGGCCCAATTGGCCGAGGGCAAAACGGTGGGCGACGGTGTGCGCGCCATGCAAGCCATCGCCGACAAAGTGCTCGACCCCTCGTTCCAAACGGCCCTCACGGGCTCGTCGCGCGACTTTGCCGAAAGCTCGGGCAACACGGCTTTTGCCTTTATGCTGGCGCTGGTGTTGATTTATTTGCTGCTGGCGGCACAGTTCGAGAGCTTCCGCGACCCGCTCACCATCCTCATTACGGTGCCGCTGGCGCTGGCTGGCGCGTTGCTTAGCTTGTGGGCCTTTGGGCAGACGCTCAACATCTTCTCGCAAATTGGGATGATTATGTTGATTGGCCTCGTGACCAAAAACGGTATCCTCATCGTGGAGTTTGCTAATCACCAGCGCGATGCCGGCCTACCCCTCCGCAAAGCGGTGCAGCTGGCCGCGCAGCAGCGCCTACGCCCTATTTTGATGACTTCACTGGCCACGGCCCTCGGTGCCCTACCCATCGCCCTAAGCCTGGGTGCCGCCAGCACCAGCCGCCGGCCGCTGGGCATCGTGATTGTGGGCGGCATTCTGTTTTCGCTCCTGCTCACGCTGTTGGTAATTCCGGCCGTGTACACCTTTGTGGCCAAAGAACACAAGCCGGAAGCGGCCGATTCGGAAGTGATTCCTGCCCACGAGCCAGCCGAGGTAGTGGCCTAGCCAGCTTCACCCTACCCCCTCTCGGGTGGGGAGGGTAAACTGGCTGCTAACTGCTAGTTTTAGAGCGAAGATTTAAAAACTGGCTCCTCCTTTTTTGAAAGGGAGGCTAAGGGGTGAGGTTAGCCAGGCCAATTACCCCTGCTATTTCAAACAGTTCATGAAAGTATTGTTCAACAGCTTGTTGCTGTTTAGTTTCAGCTTGGTCGCCTCGGCCCAAACGGCACCGGGCACCACCCCGGCGCGCTCGCCGGCAGGCCCTACCCCCGGCCCGGTGCTCACGCTGCACGATGCCCTGACGACGGCGCTCAAAAACAGCCTCGACATTCAAATCAGCCAAACCAATGTGGAGGTGCAAAACCTGCGCAACAACGCGGGCTTTGCTGGTGCGCTGCCCAACGTGGCGCTGAATGCCAGCAACAACGTGATAATCAACAATACCCGGCAGGAATTTAATGCCGGCGACCCGCGCGCCGCTACTGGCGCACGCTCGACGCAGTACAACGTGGGGCTGGCGGGCAGCTACCTGCTCTACAACGGCGGCCGGGTGGTGGCCACTCGCAAGCGGCTGGATGAGCTGGCCCAAATCAGCCAGCTCCAGCTGAATTCGACGGTGCAGAACGTGCTGGCCGACGTGAGCCTGAAGTACTACGCCGTGGTGCAGCAGCAGCGCTACATCCGCACCCTGGAGGCCTCGGTGGAGGTGTCGCGCCAGAAATTGCGCCTCATCGATGCGCGCCAGAGCGTGGGCTTGGCCAACAACGCCGACCGCTTCCAGGCGCAGCTCGACCTCAACGCCCAGCTGCTCACGCAGCAGCAGCAAGTACTGGCCGCCCAGCAAGCAACCGCCGATTTGCTGCGCGCCCTCACCCTGGATTTGAACCAAGCCGTGGCCGTGGAAGACACCATTCCGGTAGACCGCAGCCTGAGCTGGGCCGAGCTGCAAGGCGCCTTGGATAAGAACCCCGACCTGCTGGCGGCCGACCGCCAAGTGCGCGTTAATGAGCTGATTGAGCGCGAAACCCGCGCCAATCGCTACCCCTCCTTTGGCCTGAATGCCGGTACCAACTTCGCCCGCAGCCAAAACGCCGTGGGCAACACACTTTTCAACCAGAGCTACGGCCCCTACGCTGGGCTGGGGCTGTCGGTGCCCGTTTACACTGGGGGCGTTAATAAAAAGCTGGTCGATATTGCTCGCCTCAACACCCGCACTACCGAGCTGCAACGCGAGACCTTGCAACGCAACTACCGCCTCAACGCACTGAAGGCGTGGGAGTCGTACGAAAAACAGCTCAGCCTCGTCACCACCGCCGAGCAGAGCTATACTACTGCCCGCCAACTCCTCAAGCTGGTGCAAATGCGCCTCGATGCTGGACTCTCAACCCTGGTTGATGTGAAGCTTGCCCAACAAAGCTTCGAGGACGCCGGCTACCGGCTCGTCAACTACCGCTACGCCGCCAAGTCGGCCGAGATTACGCTGCGGCAGCTAGCGGCGCTGCTCACGCCGTAGCAGGGGGGTAGGGCTGTTGATGCTACTAGAGCCAGAAAAAACGTCAGGCTGAACAAAGTGCAGCACCTCGCTTACATCGACAGGTTTTTAACCCAACGATGCCAACAAGATGCTGCACTTTGTTCAGCCTGACGTTCTGTTTAATAGCGCCCTACCCCTCGTTGTTACGGGCAGCCTCGTCGCGGTTGGGCTTAGTGAGAAAACTGCGCGTGATGGGCGTTTCGCTTTCGTAGCCTTTGCGGCGCTCGTTGGCGGCGGCGCTTTCGCCGGTGGCGGGTAGGGCCCGGTTTACCCAAGCCAGTACATCGACGGTGGTGCCGGGTAGCAGGCCGTGGAAGCCGGCCAACAGCTTGGCGGGTAGGGAAAGAATGAGCTCGCCGTCGCCGCGGCGAGCGGCGTTCCAAATGCGGCGGGCGGCCTGTTCGGCGCTCATCGTGAAGCCGGGTAGGGCATCGGCAACGCTAAACCAGGCGTATTCTTTTTCGTGCTGGCCTTTCACATCGGCGTTTTGAGCGCTGCCGGTGCGCAGCAAGCCGGGGCACACGGTGGTCACATAAATACCAAATTGGCTCAGCTCAGCCCGGAAGCCTTCGGACAAGCCCACCAAGGCAAATTTGCTGGCGCTGTAAGCTGTGAGGTGCGGAATGGCCACTTTGCCGCCCAGCGAGGAGATATTGATAATGCGCCCCTCGCCGCGCAGCCGCATGCCCGGCAGCACCGCCTGCATGGCGTGGAAGGGTGCCCAGAAGTGCGTGTTCATGGCATCCTCAAAGTCACGGGCATCCATGTTTTCGAGCGGCCCGCCGATGATGATGCCGGCATTGTTGACCAGCACTTCCACCGGCCCCAGTTGGCTTTCAACTTCGGCCACCAGGGCGCGCACCTCGTTGCCATCGGTGAGGTCGCGGCTGAAGGTGAGCACGCTCTTTTCCGTGCCGCCATAGGTTAGCAAATCTTGGCGGGCGCGGGCCAGTTCCTGTTCATCGCGAGCGCAAATGGCCACGCGGGCACCTTCGGCTACAGCGCGCCGGGCCAGTACCAAGCCCAGGCCGCGCGAGCCCCCGGTGATGAGCACGGTGCGCCCCGTAAGCTCGTACGAGCCCCGGCGATTGCGCCAAACGGTGGTGGCCAGGGCTGCCAAGCCGAGGCTAGCAGCCCAAACCCAGGAGGAAGTGCGGGAAGTTGGTTTCATGCCCTACTGTATGGTTTTTGGGCCCGAAAGGTTGCATTCGCACCCACAACCTAGAACGGGCCACCGGGCCGCACCAACTGCGCCGCCCGGTGGCCCGTTCTACAACAGGTAGCTTAAGGGCTTAGTTGCCCAGCTTATCTTGGAAGAAGGCTAGGGTGAAGGCCCAGGCCTCGGCGGCCGCGTCTTTGTTGTAGCTAGGGCGCTCGTCGCAGTTGAAACCGTGGTCGGCGTACGAGATAACGGTGTTGATATAGGGCTTACCCGTCGCGTCTACGGCGTCGATGATGGTCTTGATATTGTCTTTGGAAATGTGAGCATCGAGCCCGCCCCAGAAGAACAGATGCGGGGCGTGCAGGTCTTTAGCCATCGCGGTGCGGGTGTGCAGGCCACCTCCGTAGTACGATACGGCCGCCGACAGCGGCACCGTGGCATTGGCCACGAACGACACCTGGCCACCCAGGCAAAAGCCGATGGCGCCAATTTTATCTTGCTGCACATTGCCCTGGCTTTGCAGCCAGTCGTAGGCAGCCCGCGCATCCTGGGCCAGGCCCTCGGGTGTGATGGCGCCGTAGTGCGGCATGGCAGCGGCAAAATTATCGTACCCAATTTCGAGGCCCGCCTCGGCGGTGCGGTGAAACAGTTCGGGCGCTACTACCACGTAGCCTGCGGCAGCCAGGCGGTCGGCTACGCTGCGAATGTGGTGGTTTACGCCAAAAGCCTCCTGAAAGAGAATGATGCCGGGCGCGGCAGTAGTATTCTGAGGCTGGGCCACGTAGGCGTGCATCTCGGTGCCATCGGCCACCTTCAGAATTTGGGAATTGGGAGTGCTCATAAACGGGGTTGAGAGGGGAATTTGCAGCCAGAAACAAGGCGTTGGAGGTTGATGTTTTAACCCAGTCTATCCTATTTGCCTATTCTTCCCAAGCTATGTCTCCTACCCCCGTCTTACGCCTGAGCGTGCTCGACCAGTCGCCCGTGCGCCCCGGCGCCACCGCCCGCCAGGCCCTACGCGAAACAACTGAGCTGGCCCAGCTCGCCGACCGCCTAGGCTACACCCGCTTTTGGGTGAGCGAGCACCACAATACGACCACGCTGGCCGGCTCGGCGCCTGAGGTGCTCCTGGCCCACCTTGGCGCGCACACCCAGCGCATCCGGCTGGGCTCGGGCGGCGTGATGCTACCCCACTACTCGGCCCTGAAGGTGGCCGAAAACTTTAAGCTGCTCGAAGCGCTGCACCCCGGCCGCATCGACCTGGGCATAGGCCGCGCCCCCGGTGCCGACCGCCTCACAGCCTATGCCCTCAACCCCAGCAACAAGTTTGACGAACAGACTTTTGTGGAGCAGCTCATGGACTTGCAGGCCTATTTGCAGGATGAGGAAGTGCCCGAAACGATTCACGAGCGGGTGAAAGCCATTCCAAAAATTGACACCGCGCCCGCGCTCTGGCTGCTGAGTTCGAGCGGCCAAAGCGGGCTGTTTGCGGCGCAGCTGGGCATGGCGTTTTCGTTTGCGCAGTTCATCAACCCCAGCGGTGGGCCGGCCGCAGTGCGGGCCTACCGCGAGCAGTTTCAGCCGTCGGCTATGCTGGCGGCGCCCGCAGCCAACGTAGCGCTGTTTGTGCTGTGCGCCGATACCGAGGAGAAGGCCGAGCAGCTGCGCAAAGCCATGCTGATACAGCTGCTGCGCTTCGACCAAGGCATTCGTGGGCCCTACCCCACTGCGGCCGAGGCAGCTGCCTATACCTTCAGCCCCGAAGAGGAAGCGCGCCTGAAATACCACAAGGGCCGCGTGGTCAGCGGCACGGCGACGCAGGTGCACGCCCACCTCACACGCATTGCGGCGGCCTACGACGTGGACGAGCTTACCATCGTCACCATCACGGCCGATTTTCAAGACCGGCTGCGTTCGTACGAGCTGCTAGCCGAGGCATTTGCCCTCCCGGCTACCCCCACCACACCGGCTCCGCAGCTGGCCTATGCCTAGCCCTACCCCTGCCTTTCACAACGAGCCCTGGCCAACTGGCCGGGGCTTTTTGTTTGGTTTGTTTGGATTGATTCTACGTAAGCTCCTTTTTTTTCGTGGCTAAATACGTTGTATTCAGCTTTTCCTCTCTACCGGTAAAAAAACTATTTGGAACCCTTCTAAACAAGTAGCACATTTGCATCAGATTTGAACGATTCTAAATAACTGATGCGTCAACTTTTCCTCCCTGTACTGCTCTCGGGCAGCTTGCTGCCGACTCTCACCTTTGCCCAAGCGCCGGCTCCTGCCGCACCGCACCATGCGCGCCATAGCCGCATGGGGACCATTGTGGGCCACGTGGAACTGGCTGATGGCCAAAGTGCCGACCATATTTCGGTGATGGTGCGCGGCACTACGCAGGGCACCACGCCCGACGCCGCGGGCAACTTTAGTCTCGAAGCCCCCACGGGTTGGCAGGTGCTCACCTTCACCGGCCTGGGCTACTCGGCGCAGGAAAATACAGTGGAAGTATTCGCCAACCGCTCTACCACGGCGCCGACCTTGAAGATGGAGCGCGGCAACCGCCAGCTCGATGAGGTGACGGTAACGGGCACGAGCGTCATCAACCGCCCAGCCACGGCTAGCAAGAGCGACATCGCGCCCCTCGACCTGCCCCAAAGCATTGGGGTAGTGACGAGTACTATTATTACCGACCAGCAAATAAACCGCCTGGGCGACGCCCTGCGCAACGTGAGCGGCGTGTCGCTCACGCAGCAACGGGGCGGCGTGGCCGAAACGTTTTCGGCCCGCGGCTACAGCATTGGCGTGGCCGGCTCGGGCGGCAGCATCTTCAAAAACGGCTTGCTTTCGAACACCCAGGGTTTTCCCGACGCTAGTACCCTGGAGTCGGTGGAGGTCTTGAAGGGCGCGGCGGCGCTACTCTACGGCAACGTATCGGGCGGCTTGATTATCAATACCGTAACTAAGAAGCCGCGCTATAACTGGGGCGGTTCGGTGGAGATGCGCACCGGCAGCTACGGCTTGTACAAGCCAATTATCGACCTGTACGGGCCGCTGACTAAAAACCTGGCTTTCCGGGTGGTGGGCACTTATGAAAACGCTAAGAGCTACCGCGACGTGGTGACCTCGAAGCGCCTCTACGTGAACCCTTCGCTGATGTACAAATTTGGCGAAAAAACCGATTTGCTGGTGCAAGGCGACTACCTGCGCTCCGACATCACGCCCGATGCGGGGGTAGGCATTATCAACCAAAATGTGGATGCCCGCCTGCCCGATGGCATTACGCGCTCCAACTTCATCAATGCAACGTGGGCCTACAACGTGACCGACCAGGCCAGCGCCTCGGCCGTGCTCAACCACCGCTTTTCTGACCAGTGGCGCATCAATGCCATTGCCGGCATCATGGATACCCGCGTGCACGGCCTCGGGGTGGCCGTACCGAATGGCAATATTGCCCTTAACGGCGATTGGGGCCGCTCGCTGAGCGGGGTGCAAACGGCTGAGCGCGATTACAACGCCCAACTGAACCTGAACGGCAAGTTCGAAACCGGCCCGCTGACTCACCAACTGCTGGTGGGGGCCGATGCGCTGCGCATCGTCACCAACAACGCCTCGAGCTATGCCTACTATGGGTTGAACGGTAGCCCCGTAACGTCGAAGACGACCAACGGCATTAGCTATAACTACGACATTATCAATATCAGCGACCGCAGCAAGTATGTAGAACGCACCGATGGCATTACGTACAATGTGACGGGCTACACAGTGTCGCCGTCGTACCGCTTCGGCGGCTACGTGCAGGATTTGATTACCATTGTGCCCATGCTGAAAGTGCTGGGCGGCGTGCGCTACTCGTATCAGAACGTGCTGCAAACCACCAGCACCAACACCCTGAATGGGGTTGAAACCCTTGGGGCCGCGGCCGATAAGGCCGACCGGGCCTGGTCGCCCAAGGGCGCGCTGATTTTCCAACCCCTACCCACCCTTTCGTTCTACACCAGCTACGCCAACAACTTCATTACCAACGCGGGCCTACTCGATACCAACTTGCAGCCGCTGCGCCCGTCGTACGTTAACCAGTACGAGGCCGGGGTGAAAGCCGAGCTCTTCGGCAGCCGCCTGTTTGCCAATGCCGCCGTGTACCGCTACCGCAACAGCAACCTGGCGCAAACCACTTTTACACTGGCTGATGGCTCTGCTACTACCCTCACTACCGTGCGCGACCTAACTGGCGAAACCACCAGCGACGGCGTAGACTTGGACGTGAGCGGCAGCTTCTCGAAAGACTTCTACTTCAATGTCGGCTACGCCTACAATTTTGCCCGCTACACCCACACCACGGGCGTGGTAGGTACCCAGATTGAGGGCGAGCGCCTGACCAACAACCCGGCAAACACCGCCAACGGCTCCGTTTTCTACACCTTCGACCGGGCCGGCCTGCGCGGCCTCAAAGTAGGAGCCTCGGCCTTCTACACCGGCCAGCGCCTGGGCGGCAACAACAACGCAGTCCTCGACCCCATCACACTGCAACCCACCCTGGCCAATGGGGCCGCCAACCCCCGGTATGTGCCCTACTACAGCCGCACTATTTCGCTAACTGGCTTCACCACCATCGACCTGTCGGTGGGCTACGCCTACAGCCACTTCTCCATCTTGGCCAAGCTCTCCAACATCACCAACTCGCTGAACTACTTGGTGCACGACCGCTACAGCATCAACCCGGTTCCGCCCCGCCAGTTCCTAACCACGGTGGCCTACCGCTTCTAAGCCCAGCTAAATCAGGGTATGTTGAGAATCTATGAAAAACTCGAAAAGACGGTCCTGCTGAGCTGGTCGAAGCATCTCGCTCGCACCATGTGGGTTCGTTCAACGAGGCGAGCAAGATGGTTCAATCGGCTCAGCAGGACGTTCCAGAGGCCTTTTTCAGTAAATCCCGAACACATTCTTACTTATCAAAGCACCAAGAAGCCTCCGATTGCTTAGCACAATCGGAGGCTTCTTGGTGCTTTAGTTTTCTCGCCTTGCCTACCCCCTCGCTACCTCCCAGCCTAGTTTGAGAATAAACCCGCTTACCACCACCAAAAACAACACCCGCACGAAGCTCGTGCCGCGCCGCAGCGCTAGCCGGGCGCCTAGCGTCGAGCCCAGCACGTTGCAAGCGGCCATGGGCAAGGCAATGTGGTAAAGCACTTGGCCGGTTGAGATAAAGTAGGCCAGCCCGGTAATATTGGTGGCGATATTCACTACCTTGGCCGAGGCAGAAGCGGCCAGAAAATCGTAGCCAAACAGCCCCACGAACGCAAACAGCAGCAGGCTGCCCGTGCCCGGCCCAAAAAAGCCGTCGTAAAACCCGATGGCGGCGCCCAGCCCTACCCCCGTCCACAGCTCGCGGCGGCCGTGTAAGCGCGGTGCGTGCAGGCTGCCGAAGTCTTTGCGCCAGAAGGTGTAGGCGGCCATCAGCACCAGCAGCGCCAGCACCAGCGGCTTCACCAAGTCTTTGTTGAGGCCACTCACGGCGCGGGCGCCGAGCAGCGCAAAGCAGCCCGCCACCACGGCCGCCACGGCCACCGTGCGCCAGCGAATAGGTACGCCACTAAGCCCCCGCAAGTAGCGCAGCGCCGATGCCGAAGTGCCCGCCAAGCTGGCTACCTTGCCCGTGCCCAGCACAGTTGGCACCGGCACTTCGGGCAGCAATAGTAGCAAGGCGGGCAGCTGAATGAGGCCCCCGCCGCCCACCATGCCATCAATCAGCCCGGCCAAAAACGCGAAGAAACAGAGCAGAGGCAGCACGACGGGGGTAGGCATAATGCGGGCAAAAGTAAGGGCCGGCTGGCCCGGCCGCATCTTTCAACCAGCTTTCACCGTAGCTTCATTTACGGGTGTACTTGCCTGAAAGTCAGTATTAACAGCCAACTCGCCACCAACTTATTTACATCATATTTTTTCCGTCCAGGATGAAAAACGTTACGATTTGCTGGCTAGCTGGCGCATTAGCGCTGGCTAGCTGCCACGCCCAGGCGCAGTCGGGCGCGGTGCTGGGCACGTACCAAGTGGGCACAACTACGCTCACGGCTACGGCCCTCACTACGGGCCTGCGCACGCCGTGGGAATTGCTGTGGGGCCCCGATAACTTCTTATGGATGACGGAACGCGGCGGCCGCATCAGCCGCGTAAACCCGACCACGGGCCAAGTCCTACCCCTGCTTACGGTGGCCGATGTGACGGAGACGGGCGAGAGCGGCCTGCTGGGCATGGCCCTGCACCCCGACCTGCTTGGCGCCGCGCCCTACGTGTATGTGGTGTACAACTACACGGCCAGCGGCGCGCTTAAGGAGAAGCTGGTGCGTCTCACGTACTCGGCCAGCACGGGCACGCTGGGCAGCCCGCTTGTGCTGCTCGATAATATTTCGTCAGTGCCAACGCATAATGGCTCGAGGCTGCTCATCCTGCCCGACCGCACGCTGCTCATGACTACCGGCGACGCCCAAAACCAGCCCGAAGCCCAGAGCACGATTTCACTCAATGGCAAGATTTTGCGCCTCAACCTCGATGGCACGGCCGCGGCCGACAACCCTACCCCCGGCAGCCGGCTCTACACCTTCGGCCACCGCAATCCGCAGGGCCTCGTGCAGGCGCCGTCGGGCAAAATCTACAGCTCGGAGCACGGCCCCGACAACGATGACGAGGTAAACCTCATCGAGCCCGGCCGCAACTACGGCTGGCCCACCGTGCAGGGCTTCTGCAACTTGACGGCCGAGCAAACCTTCTGCACCGCCAACAACGTGCGCGAGCCGCTAGTGGCTTATACGCCTACCCTGGCCGTGGCCGGCATCACATATTACAACAACCCCGCCGTGCCGGGCTGGGACAATTCGCTGCTCATGACCAGCCTAAAAGCCGGCACCTTTATCCAGCTTCAGCTGAACGCCGACGG
Organism: Hymenobacter ginkgonis; assembly: GCF_009755225.1. Taxonomy (GTDB): domain Bacteria; phylum Bacteroidota; class Bacteroidia; order Cytophagales; family Hymenobacteraceae; genus Hymenobacter; species Hymenobacter ginkgonis. Next base: position 215,769 of record NZ_WQKZ01000001.1, on the reverse strand, counting down.
CACCCAGATAACCAGCCAAACCAACCTCTGGGCTGGCACCTACGGGCGGCTCCGCGCCGTGTGCGTGTCGCCCCAGGGCCGCGTGTACCTCAGCACCAGCAACCAGGATGGCCGCGGCAACCCCGGCGCCACCGACGACCGCGTTATCGTGCTCGAAAACCGCGCTTATCTGGCCGCTGCCAGTGCCAGCACCCCGGCTCCTACCCTCAGCATTTCGCCTAACCCCGCTTCGGCCCTAGTTTCATTGCGCCGCAGCAACGCTACCGGCACGGCGGCCGTGCGCGTATTCGACGGCCTAGGCCGGGCGGTGCGGCAGGCCAGCTTTGCAGCGGGGCAAACTGATATAGAGTTACCCCTTAGTGGCTTAGCAGCTGGGCTATACGTGGTGGAAACTGCCTCACTGACTAACCAACCCAGCCGGGCGCGGCTGGTAGTGCAGTAGGCACTCCTGGATTGCTACCACTAAAGAACGTCCTGCTGCGCTTGTGCGCAGCAGGACGTTCTTTAGTTAAGTGGTTTGCAGCCTTCGAGACGGCTAAAATGGCGGCTCCTCGCCAAAGCTGTTGCTCTTCGGAAAAGCCACGGGCGAGGGCGCATCGTTCATCTTGCTACCCAGGCGAATAGTATTGGGCGCAAAGCCGGCGCCTGGGGCCCCTCCCCCCCCGCCAGCCTCCGAGTCGAAGTTGCTGGTAGGAAAAGAGTTCGGCGTGTACGCGGCAGCGGCGTCGCCAAATCCCGCGTCGCCACCATCGAAGCCGTCGAGGTCAGCAAACTTGGTGAAGCGGCCGATGAACTTGAGCTGCACCGTTTCGAGCGAGCCGTTTCGGTGCTTGGCAATGATAACCTCGCCCATACCCTGGGTAGGGTTACCCATCTCGTCTTCGGTAATCTTATAGTATTCAGGGCGGTACAAGAAGATAACCATGTCGGCGTCCTGCTCGATAGAGCCCGATTCACGCAGGTCACTCAGCTGAGGCTTCTTGTCGCCGCCGCGAGTTTCCACCGAACGCGAGAGCTGCGACAGCGCAATCACCGGAATGTTCAGCTCCTTGGCAATGCCCTTAAGCGCCCGCGAGATGCTGGCAATTTCCTGCTCGCGGTTGCCACCCGGCCGGCCGGCTTCGCCGCCGCTCATCAGCTGCAAGTAGTCGATGATGATGAGCTGAATATCGTGCTGCGACTTGAGGCGCCGGCACTTGGCCCGCAGCTCGCGGATACTGAGCGCAGGCGTGTCATCAATAAAAATCGGGGCCGACGACAGGGCCGAAATCTTGTGGTTGAGCTGCGCCCACTCGTAGTCGGCGAGGTTGCCTTTCTTAATCTTCTCAGAGTCTAGCTCCGCCTCGGCCGAAATCAGACGATTGACGAGCTGCAACGACGACATTTCAAGTGAGAAAATGGCGACTGGCTTTTTAAAATCGACCGCCGCGTTGCGCATGGCCGACACCACGAAAGCGGTTTTGCCCATGCCTGGCCGCGCCGCAATAATCACGAGGTCAGAGGGTTGCCAGCCGCTCGTAACGCGGTCGAGGGCCGAGAAGCCGGTGGGTACACCGGTGAGGCCGTCCTTCTGGTGCTTCTTTTCTTCGAGTTCCTTAATGGCCTTCACCATCAAGTCCTGCATCGAATCGACGCCCTTGCGCATGTTGTCTTCCGACACTTGGAAGATGTTTTTCTCGGTGGCGTCGAGCAGCTCAAAGACGTCGGTAGTTTCCTCGTAGGCGTCGCGCAAGATGTCGGTAGCCGTGCGAATGAGTTCGCGCTTAATGGCTGCCTCCAAGATGACGCGGGCGTGGGCCTCGATGTTGGCGGCCGAGTTGATTTGCATTGTGAGGCCGGCCACGTAGCCTACCCCCCCAGCGGCCTCCAGCTCGCCCATTTCGCGCAGCTCCTGCACCACGGTGAGCTGGTCGATGGGCTCCGACTTATCGAACAAGTTACTGATGGCCTTGTAGATGCGCTGGTGGCCGTCTTTATAAAAGCTTTGCGATTTGAGAATATCGACCACCGTAGTAAGGGCATCCTTCTCCAGCATGAGGGCGCCAAGCACGGCAGCTTCCATTTCGAGGCGCTGCGGGGGCAGCTTACCGCTAGGCGACAGCGGCACGGGCAGCCGCGCGCCGCGCCCGCCCTGGAAGGCGGCAGCGGCGCGGGCCGCAGATTGCTTAAGGCGGTCGTCCATACGGTCGTTCATGTAGGCAGGCAGGGGCAAAAGGCGGATAATAGAGCAAGTGGCCACCTCCGAAAAAGCGACCAGGCCAGGCAGGACCTGAACTAACAAAGCTAACTTAAAGCAGACGAAATGAAAGCTGGCCCCGCCTATTTCTTTTAAGCAGCAGGCCAGCTCGACTGGGAACGCCGCCGTACTTTCGCCCCCTTCAACCGGCTGGCTGCGCGCTGCTTAGGCACTGGCTTTGCGTGGGCTGGCGGCCCTACCCTGGCCGCTAGCAGAGAGCAGTATTAAGCCGTAAGTATTTAACAAAAAGACACTTGGAAAATATCCATCTGATTGCCGTGGGCGGTAGCATTATGCACAACCTGGCCCTGGCACTGCACCGGCGCGGGGCCCACGTAACGGGTTCGGACGACGAGATTTTTGAGCCCGCCCGCGCTCGCTTGGCCGCCGCCGGCCTCCTACCCCCCTCCGAAGGCTGGGACGCTGCCCGCATCACCCCCGACCTTTCGGCCGTGATTGTGGGCATGCACGCCCGGCCCGACAACCCCGAGCTGGCGCGTGCCCAAGAGCTGGGCCTGAAAATTTATTCCTTCCCCGAGTACATCTACGAGGCCAGCAAAGACAAGCAGCGCGTGGTAATTGGCGGCTCGCACGGCAAGACGAGCATCACGGCGCTGATTCTGCACGTGCTGCGGTTTCACGGCCGCAAGTTTGACTACGCGGTGGGCGCGCAGCTGGCAGGCTTCGATTTGATGGTGCAACTCACGGACGACGCGCCGATTATCATTATCGAAGGCGATGAATATTTGTCGTCGCCCATCGACCGGCGGCCCAAGTTTCACTTGTATCAGCACCACATCGGCGTGATTTCGGGCATCAGCTGGGACCACATCAACGTGTTTCCGACCGAGGAAATCTACCGCGAGCAGTTCGAGATTTTTGCTCGCCAAACCCCCAAAGCTGGCGTGCTCATCTACGACCGCGACGACGAGCAAACCCAGCTGGTGGCCGTGCCCACCAGCCCCGATGTGCGCTACGTGGGCTACGGCCCGCACGAAAATATTATCCGCGACGGTCAAACATTCCTTGTCACTAAGAAGGACGAGGAAGTGCCCATTCAAATATTTGGCGAGCACAACCTGCGCAATATTTCGGCGGCTAAGGAGGTGTGCAAGCAGCTGGGCATCAAGGGCAAGGATTTTTATAAAGCCGTGGCCACGTTCAAGGGTGCGGCGCGGCGGCTCGAATTGGTGCAGGCCGGCGCTACCTCGGTGGTGTACAAGGATTTTGCCCACGCGCCCAGCAAGTTGCGCGCCACAGCCCGCGCCCTGAAGCAGCAGTTTCCGGCGCGTCGGCTGGTGGCGTGCCTCGAGCTGCACACGTTTAGCTCGCTCAACCCGGCCTTTTTGCCGCAGTACGCGCACTGCTTCGACGCGCCCGATGTGGCGGTGGTGTATTTCAACCCCCACGTGCTGGAGCACAAGCGCCTACCCCCCCTCGCGCCCGAGCAGGTGGCGGCGGCCTTTGCGCGGCCCGACCTGCGCGTGTTCACCGACAGCCGGGCGCTGGCGGCCTTCCTGCACGAGCAGCAGTGGGCTAATGCCAACCTGCTGCTGATGACTTCCGGCACCTTCGACGGCCTCGACCTCCCGGCCCTAGCCGCCGAAGTGGTGGGGTAGCGTTTGGGCTAATTAGCTGCTTTTTTCGTGCCTGAGGCTTCGCGGTGAGGCCCGCGGGGTATCAGGCACGTTTTATCCTCACCTTCATGACTATTCCGCCGCCTACGCTTAAGCAGGTTATTGACTTCGTGCTCTTGATGCTCACGGTGGTGGGAGGGGCAGTTATTGGCGCGGTGCAGTATCGCCGCCTGCCGCAAAACCTGCGCTACCTCGCCTGGCTGGCTTGGTTTGAGCTGCCGCTGGAGCTGCTGGGTAGTGCGCTGGGGTTTTTGCACCACAACAACCTGTTTATCATGCCTTTTTACACGGTGGGCGAGCTGGCGCTGCTGGCGCTGGTGTACCGCAGCACCTTGCAATCGGCCGCTTTCAACCGGGCCCTGCCGTGGCTGGTGGGCGGCTTCACGGCCTACACCGTGCTCGATAGCCTGCTGGCCGCCGACCTCACGTCGTGGTTCCGGCCTGGGCAGCAGGTCATTCAGAGCTTGCTTATTTTGGGAATGGTAAGCCTTTATTTTCGCAAGCTGCTGCGCGAACTGCTCGTGCGGCACCTCGAGCGCGAGCCCATGTTCTGGGTGTCGGTGGGGCTGGCGCTCTATTTTGTGGGCTACCTGCAAATTGCGCTGTTCAGCAACTACATGCTCAAGCACTATTCGCTGCAATTCAACCGGAACATCTGGAATATCAATTTCGGGCTGACCCTCGTGCTGCACAGCTGCTACTGCTGGGCGCTGGGGCGGCGCGGGCAGCCCACGGCGCCGGCTTGGCCCACCGAGGTGGGGTAGGGCTGGTTTTGCTTGAGCATTTGCTTTACGTAGTTTTGGCAGCAAACCTCAGCTAACCAGCGCAGTAAGCGGCGCCGAGAGCGGGGTTTTGCCCCGGCATGTCTCCCTTACCGTTTTTGCTATGAACCTGCTCGAAGCCCGCGCCGAACGCATTCCGACCACCATCTACCCCGACTCGGAACAGGCCTCCGTGGCGGTAGCCCGCGAGGTGGCCCGTCTCATTCGGGAGCGGGCGGCGCAGGGGCGGCCCGCCGTGCTGGGCCTAGCCACCGGCTCTACCCCCACCCGCCTCTACGAGGAGCTGGTGCGGCTGCACCGCGAAGAAGGCCTGAGCTTTGCCAACGTCATCAGCTTCAATCTCGACGAGTATTATCCCATGACGCCCAGCTCGTTGCAGAGCTATGTGCGCTTCATGCACGAGTATTTGTTCGACCACATCGACATTCGGCCCGAGAACGTGCACATCCCCGATGGCACGGTGCCACCCGAGCAAGTGGCCGAGTTTTGCCGCCGCTACGAGGAGCAGATTCGCGAAGCCGGCGGCATCGATTTGCAGCTTCTGGGCATCGGGCGCACCGGCCACATCGGCTTCAACGAGCCGGGTTCGGGGCCGGCGTCGCGCACCCGCCTCATCACCCTCGACCACATCACGCGCACCGATGCGGCCTCCGATTTTTACGGCGAAGAGCACGTGCCGCGCCGCGCACTCACGATGGGGGTAGGCACAATTTTGGAGGCCCACGAAATTGTGCTGCTAGCTTGGGGCGAGGGCAAAGCCGCCGTGGTGAAGCGCATGACCGAGGGCGAGCCCACCGACTCGGTGCCCGCCACCTACTTGCAGCGCCACCCCCACGTGCGCGTGGTGCTCGACGAGGCCGCCAGCGCCGAGCTCACCCGCGTGAAAACGCCCTGGCTGGCCGGCATCGCCAGCAATTGGCAGCGGCCCGCCACCGTGCGCAAAGCCGTGACGTGGCTGGCCCACCAACTCGCCAAACCCATCCTCAAGCTCACCGATGAGGAATACAACGAGCACGGCCTCTCGGATTTGCTGGCCGAATCGGGCCCGGCGTATAGCATTAATATCAAGGTGTTTAACGAGCTGCAACACACCATTACGGGCTGGCCGGGCGGCAAGCCCGACGCCGACGACACCTATCGCCCTGAACGCGCCCTACCCCCTCATAAGCGAGTGCTCATCTTCTCGCCGCACCCCGACGACGACGTGATTTCGATGGGCGGCACGCTGCTGCGTCTCGTGGACCAGGGCCACGAGGTGCACGTGGCCTACCAGACCTCGGGCAACATTGCCGTGTTTGACGACGAGGCCATTCGCTTCGCGGATTTTGCGGCGGAATACGACCAGCTATTTCAGCAAAACGACCCGGCGGGCGAGCAGTTCTACCACCGCGTATCCGACTTTTTGCATACCAAAGCGCCCGGCCAGGTCGATTCGGCCGAGGTGCAGCAGCTCAAGGGCCTCATTCGGCGCGGCGAAGCCAAAGCTGCCTTGCGCTACGCCGGCCTCGACCCCGACCAGCGCGCGCACTTTCAGGACTTGCCGTTTTACGAAACTGGCCGGGTGCGCAAGAAGCCACTGGGCGAGGAAGATATCCAGCTCACCATCAATCTGCTGAATCAGATTCGGCCGCAGCAACTTTACGCAGCCGGCGACCTCTCGGACCCGCACGGCACGCACCGCGTGTGCCTAGCGGCCATTTTTGAAGCGATACACCGCCTGCAAGCGGCGGGCAGCGAGTGGCTGCCCGACTGCTGGGTGTGGCTCTACCGCGGTGCCTGGCAAGAGTGGGACGTGGACCAGATTGAGATGGCCGTGCCGCTTTCGCCGCAGGAGCTGATTCGCAAGCGCCGCGCCATTTTCAAGCACCAAAGCCAGAAAGACCGCCCGCTGTTTCCGGGGGCCGACCAACGCGAATTTTGGCAGCGCGCCGAGGAGCGCAACCGCACCACCGCCAAGCTCTACGACCAGCTGGGCTTGCCCGAGTACGAGGCCATTGAGGCGTTTGTGCGCTGGCATTTTTAGACTGATTAAAAGGGCCTGTTCTCCTCTTAACAAAAAGAACGTTATAAAAGAGGCGGTCCTGCTCATCTGGTGTCCGCTTGCCGAAGCACCGCGCTCGCTTCATCTAACGAGGCGAGCGCGGTGCTTCGGCAAGCGGACACCAGATGAGCAGGAGGTTCTTTTCAGCACTATTCCTCCCAATTCCTTACCAGCCCTACCCCTCCCTTTATGCGCTACCTACTTATGCCCTGCACCGTGTACACTGGCACCGAAGTTTTGCCCGACCACGCGGTGCTTATTAACGGCGAGCGCATTGAAGCAGTGCTGCCCGCCAGTGGCGAGCTACCCGCCGAGGTGCCCCGCCGCGATGGCCGTGGCCTGCACCTGTGCCCGGGCTTCGTGGACTTGCAGATTTATGGCGGGGGCGGCGTGCTATTCTCCGTAGAGCCCACGCCGGCAGTGTTGGCGCGGCTGCGGGCGCACACGCTGCGGCACGGCACCACCAGCTTTATGCCCTGCCTGCCCACCAGTCCGCCCGCCCTGATGGCGCAGGCACTGGCCACCGTGCAGGCCGCGCTGCCCACCATGCCCGGCCTGCTAGGCCTGCACCTCGAAGGGCCCTACATCAACCCGCTTAAGAAAGGTGCCCACCAGGCCGAGTTTATCCAAACCCCTACCCCCCAAGCTATTGACGAGCTGCTGACCGCTGCCGCCGGCGCTCTCCGCTTGATGACGCTGGCCCCCGAGCGCGTGAGCCCACCCGTGGTGGCCCGGCTGCGGGCGGCGGGGGTAGTGCTGTCGGCGGGGCATTCGGCGGCCACGTACGAGGAGGCTTCGGCAGCTTTTGAGCAGGGCGTTAGCACGACTACGCACTTGTTCAATGCCATGTCGGGGTTTGAAAGCCGGGCACCGGGTTTGGTGGGGGCCGTGTACGACGCGGCCCAGGTCCAGGCAAGCATCATCGCCGATGGCGTGCACTGCGCTTACGCAGCCCTGCGCATCAGCCAAAAAATACTGGGCGAGCGCCTGTTTCTCATCACCGATGCCGTGGAAAATAGCACGTACGGCGCCTACCGTTTTCACCAGCAGGGCGACTATTTTGTGGATGAAAACGGCACGCTGGCCGGCTCGGCGCTCACCATGCTCACCGCCGTGCGCAACTGCGTGCAGCACGTGGGCCTACCCCTACCCGAAGCCTTGCGCATGGCTTCGCTGTACCCCGCGCGAGTGATTGGCTTGGCCAACGAAATCGGCCGCATTGCGCCCGGCTACCGCGCCGATATGTGCTTGTTTGACGACGACTACCAGGCCCACGCCACTATTATAAGCGGCGAATTTCACGCCTATAGCGCGGCACCTCACGCCTATAGCGCGGTACCTACGGCTTAGGCGCGGTGGGTAGGGGTCGGGTGCGGCGGCCGCTGTCGTTGGCAAGCAGTACGGCTAGGGCCGTAAGGGCGAGGCGCAAGGCCCATTTGCTGGCAGTGTTCATCGGCGCACAAATACTTCGTTAGCGGTTAAGACTTGGAGCGTGCAGCTGCTACCCCCCACGGTATCGTCGCAGGTAGTGCCCACGATTTGGCCATCCTCAAAGTCGAAGTAGCAGGTGGGGCAGCCCGTGCTGCTGAGCACGTAGCGGTCGGCGTTGGGCGTGAGGTAAAACGTGCCGTCGTCGGTGCCGCGCAGGGGCAGCGCCATGGCCCGAAACTTCCCATTGTTCAGGCCCATACCTATCAGGAAGTAGGCGGGCTTGTCTTTGGGGTCGCCGGGGGCTTTGCGCACTAGCACGCGGTCGATGACTGTGCCATCGTGAAACTGCCGGATGAGCGCCGAGGCCAGCACCGACTGCGGCGTTTTATAATCGACTACCCCCGCCTCGGTCAGCTGCATGATTTGCCGGCTGCTGGCCGCGCCGCTCAGGGCCGCGTCGGCGTTGCTGATGCTCTGGCCTGAGCGCGTGGGGTCGGCCTGCTCGCGGCGCCGGGTAGTTTCGCACGAAGATGTTGAGAACATTAACAACCCCGTGAGCAAGCCCAGCAGCAGCAGTCCAAATAAGCGGGAAAGGGTACGCATTGCGGTAGAAGTAGGGCGTATAAAGTATAAATTAGCGGCGCTCAGATTGCAAAACGATAAATGTAACACGCACCCAGTCAAGCACATGAATAATCATATTTAATTCATAATTTATAACTTCTAACTCCTACTTCCCGCGCTAGCGCGGCTTGTAGTACTTCTGGGCTTCGGGTAGCAAGCGCTGCAAATCGGCCACGCGGGTAGCATCGGCGGGGTGGCTCGACAAAAATTCGGGGGTAGTGTTTTGGCTCTGCGCGGCCATGCGCTGCCAGAACGGAATTGCCTGCGCTGGGTTGTAGCCGGCCATCGCCATGAAGATGAGCCCCAGGTGGTCGGCTTCGCTCTCCTGGTTGCGGCTGAACTTGAGCAGCAAGCCCTGGGCACCTAGCTGCGTACCCGTGCCCACGGCACTAGCAAAAATGCTGTTAGTGGCCGCCGGGTTCTTGGTCAGCGCCGTCGATACGGCCGTGGTGCCGAGTTGCGCCAGCATCTGGTCGCTCATGCGCTCGGCACCGTGCTTGGCTACGGCGTGGGCAATCTCGTGGCCCATTACCACGGCCAGGCCGGTTTCGTCGCGGGTGAGGGGTAGGATGCCGGTGTACACGGCCACTTTGCCGCCGGGCATGCACCAAGCATTCACCGTTTTGGGGTCGTCGATGAGGTTAAACTCCCACTGGTAGCCTTCGAGCTGGCTCGACTGCCCTTGCTGCCGAAAATACTGCTCCACGGCCGCCTGAATGCGCTGGCCTACGCGCCGCACCATGGCTACTTCGGTGGCATTGGTCGAGAGCTTGGCCGTGCCCAGCGTTTCCTTGTACTGGGTAACGGCTAGGGCGTTCATCTCGCTATCGCCCACTAGGCTCAGCTGGCGGCGGCCCGTGATGGGCACCGTGGTGCAGCCAGCGGCGAGTAGCAGGCAACTGGCAAGTACAATTTTTTTAAGCATGGGAAAGGAAGGTTTTGCTGAAAGAAGAGCGAGGCGAACCCGGCTTAAAACAGCACATATAAGGCCAGTTTTAAAGCCGGGCAGCCGAGCCTATACGCAACCGGGCGGGGGAAATGTTTACTTTGTGCTTTGGAGAACGCCCCAGGCCGGGCGCAGCCCCCACCCCAAAACCAGCGTACTCCCCCTGCCTTTAGTCCCTCTGTTCATGAAAATTATTTGCATCGGCCGTAATTACGCCGACCATATTGCTGAGCTGCAAAACGAAACGCCCGCCGCCCCCGTCATTTTCCTTAAGCCCGAAACGGCGCTGGTGCAGCGCGGCCAGCCGTTTTTTGTGCCCGCCTTCTCGCAAGACGTTCACCACGAGCTAGAGTTGGTGCTGCGCGTGAGCAAAAACGGCCGCCACATCGAGGAAAAATTTGCGCACACCTACTTCGACGCCATTGGCCTGGGCATCGATTTCACGGCCCGCGACCTGCAAAGCGAACTCAAGAAAAAAGGCTTGCCTTGGGAGCTGGCCAAAGCCTTCGACGGCTCGGCGCCCGTGTCGCCCACCTTTAAGCCAGTGGCCGACTTCCCCGATTTTGCCAACATCAACTTCCAGCTCGAAGTAAACGGCGAAGTGCGCCAGCAAGGCAATTCGGGGCTGATGCTGCACCCGTTTGCCAAAATTATCGCCTTCGTGTCGCAGTACATCACCCTCAAGCAGGGCGACCTCATTTTTACGGGCACGCCCGCCGGCGTGGGCCCAGTAAAGCCGGGCGACGAGCTAGTTGGCTACTTAGAAGGCGAGAAAATATTGGAAGTGCCCGTGCGGTAATACTGGCGTAGCCCTACCCCCTACCCCTGCCCTGGGGAAAGGGGAGCTACGGCGACGTTACATTAGAGAACGTCCGGCTCCCCTCGCCCGCAGGGCAGGAGTAGGGGGTAGGGCTGCACATACAGTTAGCGCTAGCCACTGCTTTATCCTTCTTCTCTTCCGTTATCCAAGCTATATATTTTGCTGACTATAAACTTGTTGCGCCGGCTCGCGTTGCCGGCGTTGGGTGCTATTCTATTGCTACCCCCTACCGCCCGTGCCCAAGACGAGGGAGATGACACGGCGGCGCATCGGCCCACGGGGCCCATTCGGCCGGCGGCTACGGCCGCCGGAACCTCGGCATCGGCCGTGGCAACCGGCTACTTCCTCATACCAGTGGCGCCCGGCCAGCCGGGCTACCTGGCCGCCAGCATGGGCGAGCTGCGGCCCAACCACTTCCACGGCGGCCTCGATGTGAAAACCGGCGGCGGGGTTAATAAACCCGTGTACGCCTCGGCCGATGGCTACATCTCGCGGCTCAAGCAGTCGTCGTTTGGCTACGGCAACGTGCTGTATATCACCCACCCCAATGGACTGACAACGGTGTACGGCCACCTCAATAAGTTTGAGTGCGCAGTGGGCGCCGAGCTCCTGCGCCACCAGTACGAGAAGCAGACCTACGAACTAGAGCTGTTTTTCGACAAAAACCAGTTCCCGGTGAAGCGCGGCCAGGTGGTGGCGCTTTCGGGCAACACCGGGGGCTCGGCCGGCCCGCACGTGCACTGGGAAGTGCGCGACGCTGAGCAGCGCCAACTAAACCCCTTGCAATGGGGCGGCCTGCCCGAAATTCAGGACCATGTCGGGCCCATTTTGCAGGCCCTGGCCGTAGAGCCGCTGGCTATCGGCGCGCGGGTGCGCGGGCGTTTCGAGCGGGCCCTGCTGGTGCCGAAGTTGCAGCCGCTGGCTGGCGCCCACACTACCTGGCCCGATACCATTGCCTGCTTTGGGCAGGTGGGGCTGTTGCTGCAAGGCTTCGACCGCTTTGATAATGCCTGGAATAAGAACGGCATCCAGCGCGTGACGGTGCGCGTGAATGGCCAGCCGCACTACCAGCACGTTATCGACGCGGTGCCTTTTCCGAACGGCTCGCGGCAGGTCAACAATTTTGTCGATTATTTCTACCAGCACACCACTGGCCGCATGCTGCAAAAGCTGTGGGTAGACGAAGGCAACGACCTCGGCTTCTACACGCCCGCCGGCGCTGGCCAGGGCAAGCTGAACGTGGAAGCTGGCAAGGTCTATAGCATTGATATTGAGCTGGCTGACTCCTACGATAATAAGAGCACAGCCCACTTGGTGCTGCGCGGCGAGCCTGCCAAATACGCCGAGTTTTCTGGCGCAGCCGCGGCACCCGCTATCCCGAAGCTGCGCTACGACATTACCCGCAACTTGCTAAAAGTGACCGTGGCGGCCGCCGACAGCGGCAACCTGGTGCTGCGGCGCGGCAACCGCACCCTCCAAATCCGGCCTAGCTACGCGGCTGGGCACGAAGCTACTTACCTCTACGACCTGCGCGCGGGCCTGCCCGACTCGCTGTTTTTTGAGGGGGTAGAGAAGGCGTTTGACCGCCAAGTGATGATACCAACCGGCCAGGAAACGAGCTACACCACGGCGCACCTCAACCTGATTTTTGGGCCGCAAACGTTGTTTTCGCCCCTTTACTTAGGCACGGCCTACCACGCGGCCACGGCCGCCGCCCCCGAAACTTGGACGATTGGCACGCCACTGGTGCCGCTCTACCTGCCGTTGCGCCTCACCCTGAAGCCCACTACCCCCCCCGCCGACCTACCCCGCACCGCCATCTACAGCGTGACGGCCAAGGGCGGCCGGGCCTACGTGGGCGGCACCTGGAACGAGACGGGCACCCAGATTTCAGCCAACGTGAAGCAGTTTGGGCAGTTCCGCCTCTACACCGATACCAAGGCGCCCGAGGCGCGGCTGCTGGGCCGCCAGGGTGGGCAGTTGCTGTTTCGGGTGGGCGACGATATGTCGGGGCTGGCTTCGTACCGGCTGCTCATTGGCGGGCGCTTCCGGTTGCTACGCTATGAGTATAAGAACAATACGCTCTTCACGGTGGCCGGCGATACCCTAGGCCCGGCCCTGCGCGGCCCCGCCGAGCTGCGCCTCACCGACCAGGTCGGCAACGAGCGGGTAATTCCGCTGAGCTTGTAATTTTATTTTGCCCGTCATGTTGCGCAAAGCGCAGCATCTCTACCGCTTCGATTGATTAGTAACCTGAACAACGTGGTAAAGAGGCTGTGCTTTGCTCGGCATGGCATTTTTTTTCAGTGTCTTTCACCTCCGACCAGTTAACGAAAATGCTTCCCGAACCCGGCACCATTGCGCCCGATTTCACCGCTCCCGACCAACACGGTAATACTTTCGCCCTAAGCAGCTTGCGGGGCAAGAAAGTGGCTTTGTATTTCTACCCCAAGGATGATACGCCCGGCTGCACCGCCCAAGCCTGCAACCTGCGCGACAACGAAGGCCTGCTCGCCGCCCAGGGCATCCAAGTAGTGGGCGTGAGCACCGACGACGCGGCCTCGCACGGCAAATTTGCGGCGAAATACGACCTGAATTTTCCGCTCGTGGCCGATGCCGACAAAGCCATTGTGCAGGCCTACGGCGTGTGGCAGGAAAAGAAAAACTACGGCAAAACTTACTGGGGCACCGTGCGCACCACCTTTCTCATCAACGAAGAAGGTGTCATTGAGAAGGTTATCAAGCGCCCCGATACCAAGGAGCACGCCGCGCAGGTACTGAAATAGGTACGGTCAAAAAAGAACGTCATACTGACGAAGGAAGCATCTTAGTAGGTTCGCTGGGGTGCAAATCCACTGAACCTGCCAAGATGCTTCCTTCGTCAGCATGACGTGCTGTATAAATCAGGAGAGTAACGCTATATTTCCTACCCCCCATTCACCAGCAGAAGCTTGCCGACGTGGGTGCTGCTTTGCATCAATTTTTGGGCCTGAGCGGCTTCCGCTAGCGGAAAAGTGCGGTAGATAACCGGGTTAAGTTGGCCGCTGGCCGCGAGCGGCCACACGTGCTTTTCTACCTCGGCAGCCAGCGCGGCTTTGAAATCGGCGGAGCGCGGGCGCAGCATACTGCCGCTGAGGGTGAGGCGCTTGGTCATGATGTCGAGCAAGTTGATTTCGGCTTTGGCGCCCTGCATGGCGTTGATGGATTGGAGGCGGCCGTCGGGGCGAAGCAAGCGCAGGTTTTTGGCGGTGTAGTCGCCGCCTACCATGTCGAAAATGACGTCGATGGCCTCGTCCTTTAGGGCTTCCTCAAAATCCGCTTCTTTATAGTTCACGCAGGTAGCAGCGCCAAATTCTTCGCAGGCGCGGCACTTATCGGCCGAGCCGGCGGTGGCCAGTACCCGGCTGCCCAGCGCGTGCGCCACCTGAATAACCGTGAGGCCGATGCCGCTGCTGCCGCCGTGCACGAGCAGCGTTTCGCCGGGTTGCAAGGCGGCTTTCTGAAACACATTGAACCACACCGTGAACGCGGTTTCGGGCAGGGAAGCGGCTTCTTCGACCGACCAGCCAGCCGGGATAGGTAAGCAGTGCCGGGCATCGACGACCACATACTCGGCATAAGCGCCTTCGCTGACGAGGGCGCACACCTCGTCGCCCACGTGCCAGCGCGGGGCGGTGGCCCCTACCCCCACTACTTCGCCCGATACCTCGAGGCCGGGCACCACGCCGGCCACGGGGCCGCCGCCGTACTTGCCCTCGCGCAGGGCAATATCGGAGCGGTTGAGGCCGGTGGCGCGCACCCGGATGAGCACTTCGTGGGCGGCGGGCACGGGCTGCGGGCGCTCTTGGAGTTGAAGCACGTTGGGGCCGCCGGCCTGAGTAATCACAATAGCTTTCATGAGGCGTAAAGACGCAGCGAAGCCGCTGGCCGTTGTGCCCGCGGACAAATTAGTACGGGGCCACGGCCAGCGGCTGGCGCGCCCTACCCCCCAACTTCTGGCCAACCCAGCTGGTTAGGGTGGCGTTACCTCACTGAAAACTTCATTTATTCCCATGGAAAAGTTAACCGGAAAAGTCGCCCTTGTAACGGGCGCGGGCAAAGGCATTGGCAAGGCTGTGGCACTGGCACTAGCCCACGAAGGTGTGCATGTGGGCCTGCTGGCGCGCTCCGCCGACCAGCTTGCCGAGGTGGCCGCCGAGCTGCAAAAGCTGGGCGTGAAAACCAGCGTGGCTACCGCCGATGTGGCCGACGAAGCCGCCGTGAACGCCGCCGTGGCCCACATCACCGGCGAACTGGGAACGCTTGATATCCTGATAAATAACGCCGGCATCGGCACGTTTGCCAAGTTCTTGGACATGCCGCCGGCCGACTGGGAGCACATTATCCGGGTGAACCTGCTGGGCGTGTACTACGTGACGCGCGCCGCCTTGCCCGCCATGATAGAACGGCAAACGGGCGACATCATCAACATTTCCTCGACCTCGGGGCTGCGTGCGGCGGCGGGCAGCAGCGCCTACAGCGCCTCCAAATTTGCCGTAATGGGGCTAAGCGAGGCACTGATGCAGGAGGTGCGCAAGCATAATATCCGCGTGTCGGCCCTCACGCCTAGCACAGTAGCTACTGAGCTGGCTATCAGCAATAACCTCACCGACGGCAACCCCGACAAGGTGATGCAACCCGAGGATATTGCCGAGTTTATTGTCTCGCAGCTGAAGCTGAATCGGCGCATTTTCATCAAGGAGGCCGGGTTGTGGTCAACTAACCCGTAGGGCTCTATAAAGCACCAGAAAACCAAAAAGGACGTCATGCTTCGTTCAGCATGACGTCCTTTTTTTATGCATATCGAGCTTTTTTTATTCGTTGAATAACGTGTTTGTGCAATAAGCTGCGCGGTGGCATCAGGTAGCCAGTCCCTACCCCACCGCTTATGTATCAACTCGTACTCACGTTGCTTTTGTGCTGGCTGGCTCTGCCAGTTTTGGCACAGCAGCAGCTGGCTAAGGCCCGCCAGAGCAGCTACCTCACCAAGGTTTTTCGGCTGACTGAAGCCCAGGCGCGTCGCCTCTACGAGCGCGGGCTGCGAGCAGCGCGGCCCGATTTTTTTGCGGTGGCCGTCGATTCCTTTCGCACCGATTCGCTGGTGCGGCACCCGCTGCCACTGGGCTACTACTTGGTGGCCCACACCGAAGGCCCCGAGCTAGTGTACTGGCTGCGAGCCGATACCGACCGCACCGTGGAGGTGCTCGACAACCAAGTGGACCTCGTGCTAGTGGTGCGCGACTCGCTGGGCCAGCCGCTGCCCACTGCGCAAGTGGCGGTAGGGGGCCACGCCGTGCCCTACGACGCGGCCACCCACACCTACCGCCGCGCCCACGCCGGGCGGGCGGGCCTGGTAGCCGTGACGCAGGCCGGGCGCACCACGTTTCACCCCTTAGAGCAGTCGTTTCCGAGGGCTGCATACCGCCAGAGCGGCTTCGTGAGGCTGAGCAAGCGGGTCGTGTTTGGGGTGCCGTTGGGCTACCTCACCGTGCCCGCCTGGAACCTGGGGCGCGATGTGAAGCATCCGTCGTACACCACTAGCGGGCTGGTGGGGCTGGTGCGCTCGGCCTTTAGCGAGGAGGTGCGCGAACGGCGCCAGGAGCAACGCCGGCAGTGGCGCGGTGCCCGCTGGCGCAGCTACCTGGTAGTGAGCCAGCCACGCTACCGGCCCACCGGCGACACCCTGCGCCTGAAGGCGCGGGTGCTGCGGCGCGGCAGTGGCCGGCCTGCTACCCTACCCCTCACGCTGTGGCTGAGCGGGGGTGGCCTGGGCCGCGAAAAGCGCCTGGCTACGCTGCGCCCGGTGCGGCCCGGCTCCTACGAATTCTCCCTACCCCTCGCCGATACGCTGGGCCTGCGGACCGACACGTCGCCGGTGCTGCGCCTGGCCGATAAAGACGATAACACGCTGGCTACTGGCAATTTTCAGCTTGAAGACTATGAGTTGAACAACGCGCAGTATGCGCTGCGGGCGCTCGAAAAAGAACCCCGGCGCGGCCAGCCGCAGGCCGTGTTTTTGCGCGGCACCGATGCCAACGACTTGCCCCTGCTCGATGCGCGGGTGCGGCTGGCGGTGGTGCCTGGCGGTGAGCCGGGCGTGCTGGCCGGCCGCCGCTTGTTTGTGCCCGACACGCTTTGGACGCACACCCAGGCGCTGGACGCGCTGGGCGAAACCCGCGTGAACTTGCCCGCTCGCATTTTCCCCAACGCGGATATCAGCTACGAGATAGCGGCCACGTTTCTGACTACCGACAACGAGCGGCACGCCGAAAACCTATCTCTCTTTTACCGCCGCGACCCCGGCCGGTTGCACCTCACTCTCGGCCACGATTCGGTGCGCCTGAGCTACGACTCGCTGGGCCACTACCGGCCGCACCGTGCGCTGCTGCGGGTGGCAGCCAGCCAAGCGCGCGGCAGCGCGGCGGCCCTCCAGCCGCGGCCAGTGCAGCTACCCACCTCGCTACCCCTCAACCCGCAGGCCTACGGCTACACCCTGACCGATGCGGCCGGACGCTCGGAATACCTCAACCTACCCACCCAAAATGCGGACCTTAGCCTGGCCTCCGACCGCTCGACGGACTCGGTGCACCTGGTGGTGAACAACCCCCGGCGGCTGCCGTTCTGGTACTTCGTGTACCGGGGCAACGCGCTGCGCTACCGCGGCTACGCCACCGATTATCAACTGAAAGTCAAAGATAAAAGCCTGACGCCCTGGCATGTGTCGCTGCACTACTACTGGGGCGAGCGCCTGCGCGCCGACGAGTACACCGTGGCGCCACCCCAGCCCCGGCTGGCCGTGGCTACCGACCAGCCCGAGGTGGCTTACCCCGGCCAGCGGCTGCGGCTAGGCTTCACGGTCACGGACGAGGGCGGCCGACCCGTGCCCAACGCCGACCTCACGGCCTATGCTTATACCAGCAAGTTTGGGGCGGCCGTGCTGCCAGCGTTGCCCAGCTTTGCGCGGCCAGTGCTGGGGCGGCAGTCGCGGCGGCGCTTTGGGCTGAGCGAGCAGTTTGCAAATAGGCCCAACGCTACCGGCCAGCAGCTGCTCGACTGGCGGCACTGGCGCACGCAGCTGGGGCTCGATTCGCTGCGGTTTTACAGCTTTCTGTACCCCGATGGTGGCGCATTTTACGAGTACCGGCCGGCACCGGGCGGGCTTACGCAGGTGGCCCCGTTCGTGGTCGATTCGGGCCGGGTGCAGGCGCCCATTGCGTTCTATATCGACGGCCAGCCAGCTTATATTCACTCCCTTAACCAACACGAGCCCTACACCGCCGTGGCTACGAGCGGCTACCACACCATTAGCCTGCGTACGGCCACCCGGCTCGTGACGCTGCAAGCGGTGTACCTACGGGCGGGCCACAAGCTCACGCTCAGCATCGACCTCAACCAGCCGTGCCGGGAGCTGCACGTAGAGAAGCGCCTACCCCTGCTTTCGCCCACCGAGGAGCTGGCGTTGCAGCGCACCATCGTGGCGGTGGCCCCGGAGGATGCGCGGGCCCATGTGCCTGCCATGTTGCGCCAGGGGCTGGTGCTGCACCCGCTGTTGGGCAATAGCTACACGTATAGCCGCTTGCAGCTGGCTGGCCCGTTCCGGCCCGATTCGGTGGTGCTGAATCCCCTGTCAGAGCGGCCGCGCACGTTTTTGTTCGCCCCGCTGTACAGCTACACTTTTTACCCAGGGGTGTTGAAAATGACGTGCATCGAGCCGGCTCAGCTGGGGCGCATGAGCCAGGCCGGCCTGGCGCGGCCCTTGCCGCTGGGCGACTTTGCCTATAGCGAAGTACCTAAGGAACAGCACCAGCAGGTATATTCCTGGCCAGTGGTAATGCCGCGCCTACCGGTATTTGCCGAGCACTACCGCACTCTGCCGGGCCAGGGCCGGCTGGCGGTGCGCCTACCCCCTGTTGCGGGCGCAACCACTCCCTCAAATGCCTTGCCCGAGGCGCTGTGCACGTTGCTCACGCGGCCCGACCAGCCGCGCTTCTCGCGCCTGGGGCGGGGGGTAGAGGTGCTCCAGGCCCTGGCGCCCGGCCGCTACCGAGTGGCCGTGCTGCTGGCCGATAGTACCTGCCTGGCCCCCACCGAAATTATTTTGGTCGAGGCCAATGGCCAAACCTACGTGCAGCTGCGCCGAGCCGACCGGCAACCATACGGCCCGCTCAGCCGGCGCCTGCTGAAAATGCGGCGCGCCCTGCTGCCGGTGCTGGCTGCCGAGCGCCCCACCCGCCGCGAAACCCGCGCCGAGCAGCCGCTGCACCCCCGCCTCGACTGGCGCACGCTGCACGGCCGCGTCACGGAGGCGCAGTCGGGCGAGGGCCTGCCCGGCGTAACGGTGCTGGTGAAGGGCACTGCCCTGGGCGTTTCGACTGACGCCAGCGGCGCCTACTCGCTGCAAGTACCCCCGGCAGCGCGGATATTGGTTTTTTCGTCGGTCGGCTACGCTTCGCAGGAGTTAGCTATTACGAATAATGGCCCATTCAATACGGCACTTGCTGCTGATATCAAACAACTTGACGAAGTAGTGGTGACCGGCTACGGCACGCAGTCACGTCATGACCTAACCGCTAGTGTAACCACCGTAAATATGCTGCAAGGCCGGGTGGCGGGGGTTGCCATTACGAATGCTACGTCCGTCATAATTCGGGGCAACACCGCCATTGCGGCCTCGCAGCAGCCATTGTATATCGTTAATGGCCTGACTTTTAATGGCAAACTGAGCGACTTGGCCCCGGCCGATATTGCCGAAATGCGCACCCTGGATGTGGCCGCCGCCACGGCCCTCTACGGGACGCGGGCCAGCCATGGCGCCGTACTCATTACGACCAAGAGTGGCGCCGCGCTGGCCGGCTTGCCCGACTTGCAGGCGGGCGGCGACCCGCGCCTGGGCTTGCGCCAGCATTTTGCCGACCATGCTTGGTGGCGCCCTACCCTCACTACCGACGGCCAGGGCCGTGCCCACGCCGATGTGGTGCTGCCCGACGACGTGACGAGCTGGGACACTTTTGTGGTGGGCTCGGATGGGCGCGGGCGCGTGGGCGCCGCTACCGGGCGGCTGCGGGCGTTCAAAGCTTTGCGGGCTGAACTGGCGGTGCCGCGCTTTTTGGTGGCCGGCGACCGGGTGCAGGTGCTGGGCAAGGTGCTCAACTACCAACCCGACACGGCACAGGTGACCACAACTTTCCGGGTAGGCGAGCGGGTGGTGCGCCAGCAGGCCCGGCGCGTGAGCGCAGCCTTTATCGACACGCTAACCGTGACGGCCCCGGCTGTGGCAGTGGCTGATTCGGTGCAACTCACCTTCGGCTTGCAGCAAGCCAATGGCTTTGCCGATGGCGAGCAGCGCCGGGTGCCGGTGCTGCCCGCCGGCACCCGCGAGCGCGTGGGCACCTTTGCCCTCCTCACGGCTATCGATACTACGGTGGCCCTACCCCTCGACCCCCAGCTGGGTGAAGTGACGGTGCGCCTGGAAAGCGACGCGCTGCCCGTGCTGCTAGCCGAAATTCAGCATTTGCAAGAATATGCCTACCTCTGCAACGAGCAAATGGCCTCGCGCCTGCACGGGCTGCTGCTCGAGCAGCGCATTCGCGAGCAACAGCATGCGGCGTTTAAAGGGAAAAAGGCGGTTAGCTTTCTGGTTCGCCGCCTGCAAGAAGGCCGCGACAAAGGCACTGGCCTGTGGGGCACCTGGCCTACTTCGGAGGTGAGCCCCTGGGCCACGGTGCACGTGGTAGAGGCGCTGCTGGCCGCCGAGCGGGCCGGCTACCCCGTCGATTTTAACCGCGACGAGGTACAGCGTTTTTTGCTGAGCGAGCTGGACCAAAGCGCCAACCACCTGCCGGAACTGCGCGGGTATTTCCGGCGCGACGACGACCAGATTCGGCTGCTGCACCTGCTACACGCCCTGGGCGCGCCGGTCGACTACGCCACCTACGTGCGCCACATCGAGCGGGCCGCCCCGCGCCGCCTACCCCTCGACCGCTACCTGGCCCTCAGCGCGTTGCGCCAGGAGCTACGTCTGCCTTACCAGCTCGACAGCTTGCAGCGCTACCGCCTGCGCACCGAGCTGGGCGGCGTTTTTTATACCGATACGCTGCACACGAGCTCGTACTTCCGCTACCTACTGCCCGACCGCGTGGGCACCACGCTACTTGCCTATACGGTGCTGCGCACGCAGGGCGGCCACACGGCCGAGCTGGCGCGCATCCGCGCGTTTTTGCTGGGGCTGCGCGGCGGCGGGTACTGGGAAAGCACCTACCAGGCAGCCCAGATACTGGCCACCATTGGGCCCGATTTGCTGGCGCCCGGCGGGGGCGCGGCGGCCCAGGTGCAGGTTAGGGGGCCGGCGGGGGCAGGGCTGCCGACGGGCCTCATCACCACCTTTCCGTTTGTGGCCAAGCTGGCGGCTACGGGCCCACTTACGCTGCGCAAAACGGGCGGCCTGCCTGTGTACGCCACCGCCTACCAAACCCGCTGGAACCCTACCCCCCTCGCCGCGGCCAAGCCCTTCGTAGTCACGACCACGCTGGCCGGGCAGGCAGGTGGCCGCGTAGCCTTGCCCGCCGGCAAGCCCACCGAACTGGTCGTTACGGTGGAGGTGAAAGCCGAGGCGCGCTACGTGCTGCTGGAAGTACCCATTCCGGCGGGCTGCTCGTATGGCCCGCCCGCCACGCCCAGCCCCTTGGAGGTGCACCGCGAGTACTTGAAGCAGCAGGCGGGCATTTTTATCGATTGGCTGCCCATTGGCAAGCACACGTTTCGGGTGGCGTTGCAGCCGCGCTACCGCGGCAGCTACACCCTCAACCCGGCACGGGCCGAACTGCTGTACTTCCCCACCAAGTTTGGGCGCACGGCTAGCAAACAGGTGCTAGTGCGGTAGCGTAGCTAACACGTGAGGCCGGGGCTGCTTTGCGAGTAGCCCCGCCGTGTTGCCTGGTCTAGTCTATCGTTTGCAAAAGCGCAGTAGTAGCGTTGGTTTCTAACGCCGGCCACGCCGCGGGCAAATAGCTTTTGCTACCCCTTCCGGGCAGCAAAAGCTATTCGCCCGCGGCGTGGCCGGCGCTGGCATTTGGGGCACGTGTCCTGTCTAAAAATTTCTGAAAGCTGGAAGCTGTGTTGCTTGCCGGCAGGGTAGCCTTAGGGCGTAACCGCTGCCTAGGGGCCGTATTCTTCCTATTTTAATAGGGATAAAACTGCTTTCTAGTGCGTTGGGGCCGTACTGCTTTTTTGGCAGCATTCAGACTGCCTTTATGTTGTGTATAATTGTGAGAAAATGGGATATTCACAATAGAATCTACTTTACCCCATGCGAGGAATGTGATGCTGCCATTAGCTAAACAAGCTATTACTTGCTTTATCGGTGGGCGCTGGGTCGTGCTGCTTGCGCTTGGCCACAAGCCGGGCGACTAGCGCCCGCCTTCGGCGCGCGACCAGCTGCCTGGGCCACGCGGGCGGCGCAAGCTCATACGAGGCTTCGGCTTTGTAGCGCTGGCCGCAACTGCTTGCTTACCTGAGGCATTGCTAGCTACTTGGCACGTTGGCGGCGCTGGCAGTTGCTACTGGTGCTGCCCCCTGGGCCCAGCCTGCACCGGGGCTAAGCAAGTGTTCTCCCCTACCCCCGCTTGGCTCCCAAACGACTGCTTTTTTTCTACTCTTCGGCTACTCTCACCGCCTTTATATGATTTCAACTCTACTTCGCTGGTTAGGTTCGCTGCCAGGGCTGGTACTTTTCCTGCTGGTACTGGGGGCGGCCCACCCAGCCCTGGCCACACACTTGCTGGGCGGTGAGATGACGTATCGCTACGTAGATGCTAACGGCCCGACTACCGCGCCGCTGCGCTACGAAATAACCGTGACGCTGTACAACAACTGCGCCTCGAGCACGCTGCGCACGTCGGCCAGCGTCGGCATTTATGACCAGGCTACCGGGTCCCGGGTGATACTGACGTCGGTCAACTACCCGTATACGACGACTTACGCCGGCCAAATAGGCATGATGAGCATGGACCAAACGTCCATCACGCCGTGTATTGCACCAGTCATTCCGCCGGGCTGCACCATAACGGGGGCGTCGTTGCCCTACCGGCTGCAAAAGTTTGTGGGCATTGTGAACCTGCCGCTGTCGTCTCAAGGCTACTACGCCTTGTTTACCGACGGCAACCGCAACGTGGACATTACCAACCTGTACGTGCCCGGCGACCAGTCGCTGACGCTGTACGTGGCCCTGAGCCCGCCGCAGATACCCAACCACTCGCCGGTGTTTTCGGACGAGGCCGTGGCTATTGTGTGCGCCAACGATACTACCGTGCTGCTCAACAACGCCGTAGACGCCGACGGCGACCGGCTGGTGTATTCGTTTGGGCAGCCCTTTGGCACCGTTAGCGGCCTGGGCGTACTACCTACCGGCAGCTTTGTGCCTCCGGCGCCACTGCTCGCTTATGTGCCGGGCGCGGGCTATTCGGCCACTACCCCCTTCGGCACGAGCGCGGGTAATTTTGCCATTCTTGACCCCACTACGGGGCTGGCTAAGTACGGCGCTACCGTGGTGGGGCGCAAGTACGTGGTGGCGGTAGATGTGAAAGAATACCGCACCATCGGTGGCCAGGAAGTGCTGATAGGTACTACCCGGCGCGATTTGCAGCTGGTGGTGGCTTCGTGCCCACCCACCAAGCCGCCGGTGCTGCCGGCGCATGCCGTTACGCCACGCGACTATACTGTGGAGGCGGGCGGCACGCTCAGCATTCCCATCACCGTCACGCAGTCCGACAACCACCCCATGACCCTGACGCTCAACAGCGTGCTGCTCGATGGGCCAGGCGGCTACCAAGCCACGCTCGACGGCAACCCCGGCACCGTGGCGCCGGGCAACCCCACGGGCACGGCCACCGTGAGCGGCACCAACGGCACCGTAACCGGCACTTTGGTATACGCCACTAGCTGCGCCGATGCCCGCGCCACGCCCTACGATGTGGCCCTAACTGTGAAGGACACCGGCTGCGCTGGTAAAACGGTGGCCGACATTTTCCACATCACTGTGACCAAGCCGAGGGGACCGACGGCCATCAGCGGCGACCAAACGGTGTGCATTCTCAACCCGGTGCGTACCTACACGGCCAGCGGCGGCACCGCGCCCAAGCTAAGCTGGCGCGTGGTGGGTGGCACCATTGTGGGCAGCAACACCGCTAATCCCGTGCAGGTACAGTGGACCACGCCCGGCGGTGGCACCCTCGTGGCTCGCGGCGTTACGCAGTATGGCTGCCCAACCGACTCGGTGACGCAGCGCGTGACCGTGACGCCCAGTAGCCCCCTAGTGGTGGCGGGCGCGCTCAACCTTTGCCAGGGGGGTAGCACTACCCTAACCGTAACGGGTGGCAACGCGCCGTATACCGTAGTGGGCGGCGCTACCCCCCTTACGGGGGCCGGTCCGTTTGTACTGAACCCCACCCAAACGACCACTTACACCATTACGGGCACTAGAATAGGCCCCAACTGCGGGTACAATGCGCAGGTAACGGTAACGGTGAATCCGCTGCCAGCCGCGGCGCCCGGCTCGGGCGCCGCTATCTGCTCGGGCGGCACTGCGCAGCTGGGGGCGGCGCCGGTGGCGGGCCTTACGTACAGCTGGAGCCCAGCTACCGGCCTCAGCAGCACGAGCGTAGCCAACCCCACGGTGACACTGACTAACACCACGGGCGCGCCCACCACCCAGACGTATACCCTGACCACAACTAGTGCCGCCGGCTGCACGAGCACCGGCACGGTAACCGTGACAGTAAACCCACTGCCGGTGGCTGTGCCCGGCGGCGCCCTCACCACCTGCTCGGGCACGGCGGCGCCGCTAGGAGCCGCACCGGTGGCGGGCCTTACGTATAGCTGGAGCCCGGCTACCGGCCTCAGCAGCACGAGCGTAGCCAACCCCACGGTGACACTGACTAACACCACGAGCGCGCCCATCACCCAGACGTATACCTTGACCACGGCCAGTGCCGCCGGTTGCACGAGCACCGGCACGGTGACTGTGACGGTCAACCCCGCAGTGGCGGCAGGCACTATCGGCAGCGACCAAACGGTGTGCGCAGGTACTACCCTACCTACCCTCACCAGCACGGCCGGGGCCAGCGGCGGCACCGGCACGTATACCTATCAATGGGAATCATCTACCGACAATGCGACCTGGACGGCTATAGCTGGCGCCACCGGGACCACCTACACACCAAGCTCGATTACGGTCGTTACTTACTACCGGCGGCGGGCCGCTTCGGGCACGTGCGCGGTAGACTTTTCCAACGTGGTGACGCTGCGCTTGCAGCCAATGCTCGTGTCGGGGGTAACGCTGGCCACCCCGCCAGCGCAATGTGCGGGCACAGCCTTCACCTTTAGCCCGGCACCCTCCAATGCGGGGACGGCCCCCAGCTACCGTTGGTTTGTCAACAATGTGCAGGTGGCCACCAGCGCCACATTCACCAGCAGCACGCTGGCCAACGGCGACCAGGTGCGGGTAGAGCTAACGCCTACCCCCGGCTTTTGCGCCAGCGGCCCGGCAGTGGCTACCGTCACCATCAGCCTAACGCCGGTGGCACTGCCCACGGCCACCATTAGCGCCAAAACTTTGCTGCCGGTTTGCGCCGGCGACCCGGTTACGTTTAGCCTCGACAACACGGCCAATCCCGGCCCTACCCCCCAGTACCAGTGGCAGGTAAATGGCGTGAACGTGGCCGGCGCCCAGGCCACTACCTTCACCAGCAGCACGCTGCGCGATGGCCAAACCGTGACGCTAACCATGCGCACCACCACAGCGTGCGGCCCGCTCACGGTAGTGTCAAACGCAGTGCGGGTAGCCGTTAACCCGGCCGTGGTAGTCAGTGCTGGGCCCGACAAAGAAATCATGGAAGGCGACCAAGTGACGCTCGAAGGCACGGCCAGCGGCAGCTTCCCCGTGACGTGGACGCCAGGCCTTGGCCTGACGTTTGCGGGCGGCAACCAGCTGCGGCCCGTGGTGTCGCCGGCCGCCACAACCACCTACACGCTGGCGGCCAAGGTGGGCGACTGCGCCGGCAGCAGCTCCGTAACCGTGACGGTGCGGCCGCGCCTGCGCATCCCGAGTGCCTTTAGCCCCAACGGTGACGGCCAAGACGATACTTGGGAAATCGACCACATCGGCGACTACACCGCCAATCACGTGCTGGTATTCAACCGCTGGGGCAACAAGATTTTTGAAGCCTCAGGCTACGGCCGCAGCAACGAGTGGAACGGCAACATGGGCGGGCAGCCGGCTCCCATTGGCACCTACTACTACGTCATCACCTTAGGTAATGGCAAGTCGTATAGCGGCCCTATCACGGTCGTGTATTAGGCCTTGCGCCGGGCACGTGGCACACTGTCAATCAGCTTATTGCTGGCCATTGACAGTGTGCCACGTGCCCGGCTATTTTTTTCTAACCGGAAGACTATTCAACAGCATCGCTTTGTGAGAAAACAACTACTTAGGTTACTGCTTTTGCTGGGGGTAGCAACGGGGACTGCTCGGCCAGGGCAAGCGCAGCAGCTGGCTCAGTACAGCCAGTACATGAACAACAACTACTTGCTGAACCCCGCGGTGGCGGGCACCGAAGACTATATCGACCTCAAGTTCAGTTACCGCACGCAGTGGACCGGCCTGGAGGGCGCCCCCAAAACGTACTACGCCAGCGTCAATTCGGCGCTGGGCGGCTTCCACTCGCAGCCCAAGCGCACGATGCAGGACTGGCACCGCAGCTACCACTCGCTGGGCGCCATCGTGTACAGCGACGTGACGGGGCCCACCAGCCGCACCGGCGTGTACGGCTCCTACACGTACAACCTGCCCCTGTCGCGTACCCTGCGCCTGGCGCTGGGCGTGTCGCTGGGCATGCAGCAGTTTGCCGTCGATGGCTCGCAATTGCAGTTTCACAACGTGAATACGATTGCCGCCAGCCAGGCGTCGATGGTGCCCGATGCCACGTTGGGCGCGTGGCTTTACAGCCTCGATTTCTACGCCGGGCTGTCGTCGGCCCAACTATTGGGCAATCAGCTTGATATTGCTTACTCGCCCACCAACCAACTGGTATACAGCAACAAGCTAGAGCGCCACTACTTTGCTACGGCGGGCGTACGCCTCCCCCTAAGCAACGATTTTTCGCTAGTACCGTCGGTGCTCGTCAAGTTTATGTCGCCCGCCCCCGCTGCTCTCGACCTCAACGCCAAGGTCAAATTTCGGGATTTATTGTGGGCGGGGGCCTCGTGGCGCGCTTCCGATGCTTTTGTGGGCATGTTGGGCGTCAACTTCAGCACCGTAGGCAGCCTGAGTTACTCCTACGACGCTAGTACCTCCGCCCTAGCCGCTTACCAGTGGGGCAGCCACGAAGTCCTGCTTACTATCAAGCTCAAGAAAACGCCCAAAGTCGTGTGTCCCGACCGGTTTTGGTAGGCTAGCCGGTTCTACCCTACCCCCCTCGGATGGCGGCAGGGGGTAGCGCGCAGGGTTTATCGCCGCTCAATTATTGGTAAGGAAACCGTGCAACGCCAAGTGAGGCACGTCTTGGGCCTTACCCCCTGCTACTCCACATGGAACAGCACCTTCACGGCCGTCACGAAGAAGTTGACCCCAATCGCCAGCGTCAAAAAGCCCATAATGCGGGCCAGCGCTGCCATACCGGGCCGGCCCATCAGGCGCGTGAGCCGCAGCGACGACACCAGAATAACGAAGGCCGCCAGCGCCACCAGCGCAAACCCCAGCACGGTCAGGGCCTTGTCGGCATACGTGGGCCGGATGAGGCCAATGCATAGCGCCATCGAGCCTGGCCCCGAGAGCATGGGCATGGCGAGCGGCGTAAAGCTGATGTCGTCTTTTTGCATG
Source organism: Hymenobacter ginkgonis (assembly GCF_009755225.1). Taxonomy (GTDB): domain Bacteria; phylum Bacteroidota; class Bacteroidia; order Cytophagales; family Hymenobacteraceae; genus Hymenobacter; species Hymenobacter ginkgonis. The sequence continues at coordinate 188,340 of NZ_WQKZ01000001.1, read as the reverse complement.
CTTTCTTCGAGGGCATCGGGGCCCACGCGGTCGCGATTAGCGCCCGGCGTCAGCAGCTCGAAAGCCGAGCGCATGAGCAGGATGCCGCCCGCAATGCGCAAATGCTGAATGTTGATGCCAAAGAAGTTAAGAATATATTGCCCCCCAAAAAATGCCACTGACAAAATAGCCACCATGTACACGCAGGCTCGCAAGGCAGTAGCCGTGCGCGCGCGGTTGCTGTCGTCGCTGGTCATGGTCAGAAAAACCGGCATGGCCCCAAAGGGATTAACCACCGAAAACAACGTCGTGAACGTAGCGAGCAAAACTTCCATGCCCAAAGGTAAGGCGGGGTAGCAAGGCCGAAAGTAACTGCCTAAAAAAGCTACTTTTACTCGCCTGGCTGGCTCGTGGCTCGCCGAATAAGCGCGGCCGTAGTTTACCCATCCCCCTGCCTACTTTTGCTTGCGTGTCCACTTTTTATTTATTGCTGCACGGCCTAGGGCTGCTGCTGAGTGGGGCCGGGCTGCTAGCAACCCTACTCCCACTGCTTCGCCAAACTGCCTGGTGGATTCGCGTTTTCGACTTTCCTCGCCTCCAGATTGTGGCCGGGCTGCTGCTGAGCTTGTTGCTGCTGGCTGTGCCTACCCCCTCCCTCACGGCCACCCAAACCTTGGCCCTGTGCTTGGCAGTACTGGCCGCCGTGGCCTACCAGGCCACCCGCATCTGGCCCTACACGCCCCTGCACCGCAAGCAGGTGAAAGACAGCCAGCGCCCCGCCACCGACGACGCCAATCATGTCAGCATTTTAGTCACCAACGTGCTGATGTACAACCGCGATGCGTCGCGTTGCCTGGGGCTCATTCGCGAGTTTCGGCCCGATGTGGTACTAGCTGTCGAAACCGATGACTGGTGGCTGAGCCAGCTCGCGGGTATCACAAAAGACTACCCCTACACTTGCCACGCTCCACTGCCCAACACCTACGGCATGCTGGTATTTTCGCGCCTGCCGCTGGTCGATTTTGAGATTCGCTACCTGCTCGACGCCGATATCCCGTCCTTCCACGGGCGGGTGGTGCTGCGCAATGGGGTGCAGGCCGCGCTGCACTTTGTGCACCCTAAGCCGCCTGCCCCGCAGGAGGCCAAAACCAGCACCCGGCGCGATGCCGAATTGCTGCTGGTCGGCCGCGCCATTCAGCACCACGATGGGCCTACCATCGTGGCCGGCGACCTCAACGATGTGGCGTGGTCGCATACTTCAGAGTTGTTTCGGCGGCTGGCGCGGCTCCTCGACCCACGCATCGGGCGCGGGCTGCTGCCTACCTTCCACGCCGACTATAAGCTGCTGCGTTGGCCCCTCGACCACGTGTTTCATTCGGCGCATTTTCGCTTGCAGCGCATCGAGCGGTTGTCCCACATCGGCTCCGACCACTACCCCATCTACCTACGCCTAAGCTACGAGCCTCAGGGCTGGCAAGAACAAGAGCAAGAGTTAGAAACCCCTAACGCCGAAGACCGCCTCGAAGCCAGCGAGAAAATCCACCAAGCTGCCGTAGAAGAGCCTGCTTAGCGCACTGAGCTGAATACTGAGCCACCTAATAGACTTGCACGGTTTTACTCACAAAAAACGCCTGGCGCTACCGCCAGGCGTTTTTGTATAAATAGGGAAGGCAGGATATAGTAGAGATAATAGTGCTTGAATATTATAGGTTAGGGGCGCGCTTTGGGGTAGGGCGCGCTTCGGCAGTGGCGGTACTCGTGGAGGGGCGCCGCCGAATGAGGCTGCTAAGGCGGCCCTTGGGCGTGCGCATCGTGGGCCGAATCCGCAGCGTTACCCGCTCGCGGCGCAGTTCGCCAAAGCCTAGCGCAAAGTTGCGCAAAGCCGGCATGGCGTCGTTGCCGAGCAGCTTGTAGGTGTTCATCGCAAACGAGAGCGGGATAGTTACGGAGTCGCGCGCAGGCAGCTCGACGTTGGTGGCAAGGCGGCCGGCGCCCAGCACTTTGCCGTCTACTAGCACCGTATAGTCGAAGCCCGTAAGGGCGGTTTCCTCCAGATTAGGGTTGTAGGCGCTGAGCTTAAGGCTCATTTTCAGGGGCAAGTCGCGGTTCACGTAGCCGGTAATCAGCTGGTTGCGGCGGGGTAGGTCCACGTCGGCAGGCTGGTGCAGCGGCAGCACATCGAGCGAGCCCAAGCTAGCCGCATCAATAGCCCGCACCCGAAACCGGGGCTCTAGGTTAACGGCTCCTTCCTGGCGGGTTTCGCGCAGGGTGCAGCTCGTGCCAAGCATCAAGCCAAGTAGGGGTAGCAAACAAATAAGACGGCGAATAAATAGCATAGCAGTGTTTATTAGCCGACCTACGAAGTGTTTCAACTAACCGATGGGCAAAGCAAGAAATAAAAACCGTGCCGGGAACTGATTTTTCGCTGAACAAGCGACGCGACCGGTTGTAACCAACACTTTCCACTGCGGAAAAATTGTGGTCGTGGTATTATTTCTTTTTCTGTTGAGGTTATTTCCAGATGAGGCAGCTAGTTGCTACCTACTCTAGCTCACCATCAAAGTGGTTGATAAATTAGAGGTCGACTCAAATAAGCAATAATTAGTAATTATTAAGCAAGTTATACAAAATACTTTCACCAACCCTACCACCTCCTAAGCATTGTTCAAAAATAAAATTACTCAACAGTAGCAATAAGGCCTAAAATCGTGATTTTATCATGCAAATTGACTTATTAATTTTTATAATACAACGGTTTATAAACCATGTGCAAACTTATTTTTTTCATATAAAATAAAAATAGTAAGCTGCTAGTTATTGGCTATCTATTTTCTTATAACACCTTATCTCCAGGCCTACATAAAGCAGTTGTTGCCTGCTGGCGCTAACCTAGCTGGTCCCCGGCAAGCAAGGCAGGTTGTGCTGTGGCCTGCGCTGGTAAGCTTCACCTACTAAAGCTGGTTAGGATTGGCTAGGGCCGCACGGGCTCGAATATCATCTGCCGAATCGTTGTTTCATACGTCAGGTATTGGCCCGGTAGGCGGCGCTCCTCCACAGCGCAATAGTGCACCATTAAGTGGCCTTGGGCATCGATGCCCGTTTGCATAATACCGCCGCCGCTTTTCAGCAGCCCGTGCAGCAGTAGGTAGCGCTGGTTTACTAGCTCATAGTTGCGCTGCATGGCTTGCGGCCCCGCTACCTGGCCCGGCTGCTGCGCTAGCAGCTTGAATTTCTTATCCGTAAACTCGGCATCTACCCCCGCTGGTATATCGATTGCGCGAGCGCTCCGGTAGAATCGCTGGTCGGCCACCCGAAAGGAATCGCGGTGCACCACTAGCCGGTGCGCCACGCCGTGCCACTGCCCCAGCAGGCGGCGTGGGTCGGCTACGCGCAAGGCCGTGTCGAGCTGGGCGTGCGGCCGGGCCGAGGGCTGGACGGTCCACACCCGTACGCCATCGGGGCGCACGTAGCCTAGGCCTACTTGGGTGCGGCGCAAGGTCGGCGTTAGCAGGCGCTCGTAGGTGGCATAGGCTTGCTCCCACTGGGTGGCGGGCAACAATTGGGGTAGGGCCGTTGCATAAATAGCCGGAAACCGGCTGGTATCAACTGCTGCTCCGGGCCTCGGCAACGCTAGTAGGGGTAGGGCATCCGCCCCTGCCTGGGCCGGCTTATCCTGAGCAGCAGTAACCAGCGCTACGCCCAGCAACATGGCTAGTAGCCCCACCTTTTGGCGCATTTGCACACCTATTTTCATGGGCGCAAGCTAAACAAAAAAGGGCCAAAAGCATCAGCTTTCGGCCCTTTTTCACGTCCACAAAATCTATGAAATCCGTGGTCTATTTACCATCCACTTCTTCGTAGTCAACGTCCGTTACGTGGTCGCCGGCTGGCTGGCCCTGGCCGTTCGGCTGGCCTTGGCCATCGGCGCCGGGGAAACCTTGGCCGCCGGGCTGGCCACCTTGGGCACCAGCCGCCGCGTACATTTCCTGCGAAGCAGCTTCCCACGCCTTGTTCAGCGCAGCCACGCCAGCGTCGATGCTGTTGAGGTCTTTGCTTTCGTGCGCTTTCTTGAGGTCGGCGAGGGCGCCTTCTACGGCGGTTTTGTTGCCGTCGCTTAGCTTGTCGCCAAACTCCTTGAGTTGCTTCTCAGTCTGAAAAATGAGCGAGTCAGCGTCGTTCACCTTCTTAATGCGCTCAGCTTCAGCTTTGTCGGCGTCGGCGTTGGCAGTAGCCTCGTTGCGCATGCGCTCGATGTCCTGCTCCGAAAGGCCCGAGCTAGCTTCGATGCGAATTTTTTGCTCTTTGCCGGTGCCTTTGTCCTTCGCCGTTACGTTCAGGATGCCGTTGGCGTCGATGTCGAACGTTACCTCAATTTGCGGTACGCCGCGGGGTGCGGGCGGAATGCTGTCGAGGTGAAACTTGCCGATGGTGCGGTTTTGGCCGGCCAGTGGGCGCTCGCCTTGCAGCACGTGGATTTCTACCGAAGGCTGCGAGTCCGAAGCCGTCGAGAAGGTTTCCGATTTCTTGGTCGGGATAGTGGTATTCGACTCGATGAGTTTGGTCATCACGCCGCCCATCGTCTCAATGCCCAGCGAGAGCGGGGTTACGTCGAGCAGCAGCACGTCTTTTACTTCGCCGGTGAGCACACCGCCTTGGATAGCCGCGCCGATGGCCACTACTTCGTCGGGGTTTACACCTTTCGAAGGCTTCTTGCCGAAGAACTTCTCTACCTCTTCCTGGATGCGCGGAATGCGGGTCGAACCACCTACGAGGATAACCTCGTCGATTTGCGAGGCCGACAAGCCAGCATCTTGGAGCGCTTTTTTGCAGGGCTCCATCGAACGGCGCACCAGCTCATCGCTCAATTGCTCAAACTTGGCCCGGCTCAGTTTTACTACTAAGTGCTTAGGGCCCGAGGCGGTAGCCGTGATGTAAGGCAGGTTGATTTCGGTCTCGTTTGAGCTCGAAAGCTCTACTTTAGCCTTTTCAGCGGCTTCTTTCAAGCGCTGGAGGGCCATGGGGTCATTGCGCAGGTCGAGGCCTTCATTTTCCGACTTAAACTGGTCGGCCAGGAAGTTGATAATAACTTGGTCGAAGTCGTCACCGCCCAAGTGCGTATCCCCGTTGGTGCTCAGTACTTCAAACACGCCATCGCCCAGCTCGAGGATGGAAATATCGAACGTACCGCCACCGAGGTCATACACAGCGATTTTCTGGTCTTTATGCTTCTTGTCGAGGCCGTAGGCCAAAGCAGCGGCCGTAGGCTCGTTGATAATGCGTTTTACATCGAGGCCCGCAATGGCACCGGCTTCTTTCGTAGCCTGGCGCTGGGCGTCGTTGAAGTAAGCCGGCACCGTGATAACGGCTTCGGTCACAGTCGTACCGAGGTAGTCTTCGGCCGTCTGCTTCATTTTTTGCAGCACCATCGCCGAGATTTCCTGCGGCGTGTAGTTGCGGTCGCCAATTTTAACGGCCACCGTATTGTTGGGGCCGGGCACTACGTCGTAGGCCACGTACTTGCTTTCGGCAGTCACCTCATTGAAGTGGCGGCCCATAAAGCGCTTGATGCTGGCAATGGTATTTTTGGGGTTGGTAACGGCCTGGCGCTTAGCCGGGTCGCCCACCTTGCGCTCGCCCTTGCCGTTGTCTAGGAAAGCGACAATCGACGGGGTAGTGCGGCGGCCCTCGGAGTTGGGGATAACGACCGGCTCGTTGCCTTCCATTACAGCGACGCACGAGTTGGTAGTGCCTAAGTCAATACCGATGATTTTGCCCATGATACTAGGGTGATGAAGTTTAAAAGTAAGGAGGTGTTCGGGTTGGGGTAGCAGCTAGGCGCCGCTGCTGGCTTACTTACAAGGGCCGTACCAGCCGCATTTTTCTGCCAGAATGGCGGGGGCTACCCCCCCTTTGGTGGCGCACCTGCCAGCCCGGCGGCGCCTGGCACCGCAAGCGGGGGGTAGGCCTGCCGTAGTAGCAGGTTGGCGGCAACAGCGTGTGGATAGCCTGAGCCAGAAAAACCAACAGTTTAGCAAGGATTGCACTGTTTTTATAACAAAAACGCGCTTAAGGTGGGGTTTATCTATTTACTTTGCTAGGAAATATTCAACTAAACTTCATAATTTACAATTTTTTACTTTTTAAATGAAGAAACTTCTTCTCGTAGCCTTGGCAGCACTCACCCTGACGACTGCTTGCAAAAAAAATGATGACAGCACGCCTACCCCGGCGGTGTCCACAACCATGCAGGTATCAAGCAGCCTGACGGGCGCCCAAGAGATTCCGGCCGTTACCACGTCGGCCACCGGTGCCATGACGGGCACCTACGACACGAGCACGCGGGTACTCACCTATGCTGTTACGTACGCGGGGTTATCGTCGGCTCCTACGGGCGGGCACTTGCACTTGGGTGGCCCCACGGTGGCCAGCGGCCCGGTGTCTATTGCGTTCACCAACGTGGCTACGTCGCCCATCACGGGCACCGTTACGCTGAGCACCACGCAGGCTGATGCGCTACTAGCCAGCGGCGGCGGCATGTACGTGAACCTGCACACGACGGCCAATGGCAACGGTGAAATCCGGGGCAACGTGGTGGTGAAATAACCACGGCAGTCCGCTCATTCTACCTGGTTACCGAGCCGGTCGCTACCCCAGCGGCCGGCTCGTTGCGTTTTAATCTGGGTCGGGGGTAGCAACTTTGAGGCGGGGTAGGGCGTCCTTGCCCTCACGTACCCGACTTTTCCGATTTTTCGCTTACTCATGAAGTTTTTTTCTGCCGCGTTGCCGGGCTGCCTGTTGCTCGCCCTAACGGCTCAGGCCCAGGCTCCTACTACCCCCACCGCCGCGCCCGACTCGCCCTACCGGCCATCCTCTACCAAGGTCAGCGACCTGGTGCACACCAAGCTGGCCGTACGCTTCGACTACGCCAAGCACTACCTCTACGGCCAGGAATGGGTAACGCTGAAGCCCCACGCCTACGCCACCGATTCGCTGCGCCTCGATGCCAAGGGCATGGATATCAAAACGGTAGCCATGATGAGCGGCGGTGCCCAGCAGCCGCTCAAATACGACTACTCGGATAAAATGAACCTGCGCATCAACCTGGGCCGCAGCTTTAAGCCTGACGAGGAATACGTTATTTATATCGAGTACACCTCGAAGCCCGACGAACTGAAGGTGCAGGGCTCGGCCGCCATCACGGATGCCAAGGGCCTGTATTTCATCAACCCCGACAGCACCGTGAAGGGCAAGCCGGTGCAGGTGTGGACGCAGGGCGAAACGGAAGGCTCGTCGGCCTGGTTTCCGACCATCGACCGGCCCAACCAGAAGACGACCGAGGAAATCGCTATGACGGTGCCGGCCAAGTACACCACCCTCAGCAACGGCCGCCTCGTGAGCCAGACGCCCGCCGGCCCTGGCCTGCGCACCGACACCTGGAAAATGGAGCTCGCCCACTCGCCCTACCTGTTTATGATGGCGGTAGGCGATTTCAAAATCTACAAGGACACCTGGCGCAATAAGGAAGTTAATTATTACCTGGAGCCCAAGTACGCGCCCTTTGCCAAGCAGATTTTTGGCAACACGCCCGACATGCTGGAGTTTTTCAGCCAGCGCCTGGGCGTCGAATATCCGTGGAATAAATACGCCCAGATTGTGGCCCGCGACTACGTGAGCGGCGCCATGGAAAACACCAGCGCCACGCTGCACGGCGAGCAGGTGCAACTGACGGACCGCGAGTTGCTAGACCGCGAATACTCGGGCGAGTCGGTGATTGCGCACGAGCTATTTCACCAGTGGTTTGGCGACTACGTGACGGCCGAATCGTGGTCGAACATCACCGTGAATGAGTCGATGGCCGACTTTTCGGAGGCGCTCTACGCCCAGCACAAGTACGGCCAAGACGCCGCCGATGCCCACAACTACCGCTACTTGCGTGCTTACCTGGCCAGCCCCCGCGACGCGGGCAAAAACCTGGTGCGCTTCCACTACAACAGCCAAGAGGACGTATTCGACCTAGTGAGCTACCAGAAAGGCGGCGCCATTGTGCAGATGCTCCGCACCTACTTGGGCGACGATGTATTCTTCGCGGGCTTGCAGAAGTATTTGACTGACAATAAATTCGGCAACGGCGAAGCCCACCAGATGCGCCTGGCCATGGAAGCTGTATCGGGCCAAGACCTGAACTGGTTCTACAACCAGTGGTACTTCAACAGCGGCCACCCGGTAGTGACGATTGACTACGGCTGGGACGCGGGCACCAAAACCCAGAGCGTTACCATCAAGCAGACGCAGGCGGGCCAGGTATTTCAGTTGCCGCTGGCCATCGACTATTATGTGAATGGCAAAGCCCAGCGCCAGCGCGTGACCATGACGCAGGCTACGCAAACGTTCTCCCTACCCCTCGCCACCCGGCCGACGCTGGTAAACGTGGACGCCGAGAAATTCACGCTCTGGCAAAAAACCGACAACAAGCCGCTGGCCGAGTACCTATATCAGTACAGCCACGCGCCGCTATTTGTGGACCGCCGCGAGGCCGTGGATGCTGCCCTGGCCCAGCAGACGACTAATCCCGCCGCCCGCGCCGTAGTGCTGGCAGCCCTCAAAGACAAGTATTACCAACTGCGCATTACGGCCATTCAGGGCCTGAAGCTGGATAACAAGGACGTGGCCAAGGCCGCGGCGCCCATCTTACGGCAGCTAGCCACTACCGAAACTGAAAACCACGTGCGCGCCGCGGCTTTGGTAGCCTTAGGGATGCTCAAAGACAAAAAGGACGAGAAAGTGCTGACGGCCGCCCTCAGCAGCCAGTCGTACGGGGTGCAGGGCGCAGCTTTGCAAGCCCTGGGCGAAATCAGCCCGGCTGCGGCGCTGGCGCGCGCTAAGACGTTTGAGCCCGATGCACACTTGGCACCGGCCATCACGGCCACGTATGCCCGCCAGGGTGGCGCCGCGCAGTGGCCCTACGTGCGCACTGCTTACGATGCCGCCTCGGGCCGCAGCCGCTACGGCCTGATGCAGCCGATGCTGGCAATGCTGAACCGACTCGACGACCCCACTGCCTTTGCCGAAGATGTGGACCGCCTCCAGAAGCTGGCTTCCTCCTCGCAGTTTAAGGCGCGCGGCATGGACAAAGGCATTGTAGCTGCCCTGCAAAATGTGTCCGCGGCCCAAAGCGGCAAGCCCAACGCCGCCCAAAACCAAGCGACTATAGCGGCGGCCGTGCAGGCTATTCAGGCCGCCAAGTAGGGGCAGGGAAGGCAAGGCCGTTTGTATTAAAAAGAACGTCTTGCTGGGCAAAGCGAAGCATCTCGCTCGGGTCGTTAGAACAGTATTCTAGCGATTTGATTGAGATGCTTCGCTTTGCCCAGCAGGACGTTCTTTTTTGGTTTTGCTAGTTGTTCGGCTTAGGCTGTGCCAAAAAAGCTGGACGCTACGTTGAACCATTCCCGCGGGTTGCGTGTCGGGATACCTATGCGCAAGACCACTCCGCTGGTGCTGGCGGCCCTGCTCGCAGGCCACCTCACCCCCGCCCTGGCCCAAAACACGCCGGAAGAAAACAACGACAACGCCGACGCGCCCTTTGTGCAGCACGTGCGGCCCGACCGGCCCGGCCAGACCATCACGGCCGGGGTGCTGCGGCCGGGTCAGTTTCAGCTCGAAACCGGCTGGCAGCGCTACTCGTCTGGCGGGGGGGTAGGGCTTAGCAGCACTGCGGCGCTGCTACGCATCGGGTTCTTCAACAGCATGGAGTTTCGAGTAAGCCAGGGCTACGTGTTTGGTACGCCGGGCCTACCCCAGCTAAGCGGCGAGAGCCCCACGTTGCGCCCCGATTCGGTGGGCTGGGCGCCGCTCACCGTAGGCACCAAGCTGATGCTAACCCCCGACCGGGCTAGCCGCTTCCAAGTTGCCCTTTTGGCTGAAGTGGCCCTCCCCCACACCGGCACCAATGGCCTGCGCCGCAGCACCTGGGCCCCTGGCGGGCGCCTGCTGGTGAGCCAGCAGCTAGGCCGCCGAGCCGCCCTAGAGGGCAACTTTGGCTTTAGCCAGCAGGGCCTCACCATGGCCGATGCCTTGCGCGGCCAATACCTTGGCTCGCTGGCCCTTACAGCTCCCCTCACCGATAAATCTGGCTACTTTGTGGAGGCCTACGGCCGGGGCCGCGACCAGCTAACTACCGGCGGCACGGCTGGCCTCTACTACCGCCCCTGGACCGGCCTGCGCTTCGATGCCACGGTGGGCAAGGTGCTGGGCGGTGTGCAGGCCGGGGCTACTACAGTGGGGGTAGGGCTGGCTTTCCGGGTGGGCGGCAACTAATTTCACTTAATTACCAAGCTTAAGTACAGGTATATAGCTCGGCTCGGCAAGGAGAATAACGCAGCTTGGCCGTTGACTTAAATAATTTTCAGGTTAATTTCTGCTACTCTAGGCCGGCTCGCAACGTATAGTAGCGGACCGGCCTTTTTAGAAACAGCTATTACCTATGCGCTCCCTTTTTTTTGCTCTTCCTTGTCTGTTACTAGTTGGTGCCGCGTGCCAGCGCACCACCGAGCGCGGTAACTCGGCCCCGATGGTTAGCTCCATTACACCCGATGCGCCGCTGCGCGAAACCCGTTGGGTACTGCGGCAGCTAGCTGGCCAGCCCGTGCCCGCCGTAGAGCCCAATGGCCAAGAACCTTTTCTGCGCATTACTGGCGCGGGCACGGCCGAGGGCCAAGGTAGCTGCAACCATTTTCGGGGTGGCCTAAAGCCAGTTACCAACGACGGTGAGCTGCAATTTGGCCCGCTGCTGAGCACGCGCATGGCCTGCCCAGGCCTGGAAACTGAGCAGAAGTTTACACAAGCCCTAGACTCTACACGTGCCTACCGAGTAGCGGGCAATACGCTGCTGCTCTATGCCGATGCCGAACGCACTGGCACGCCACTGGCGCAGCTAGAGGCCGTGTATTTGCGCTAAGCTACTTTTCGGGGGCTACGCGGGTGGGCGTTTGCGTGCCCGCCACAATACCTTGTGCACTGCGGGCAATGGCCGAAATAACGGCTGTCATATTCTTGACGTCCAGGCTGCTTACTTCGTCATCGACACTGTGGTAGAGTTTATCGGTCGGAATTTGGTCGGTACTGATGGTATGCGCTGGCACGCCCAGCCGGGCCAGGGTAGCATTGTCGGAGCGGTAGAAAAGGTTTTGCTCGGGATACGGGTCAGGCTCGAATCTAAATTCGGTCCCCTTTAGATTGGCTTGTAGCAGCGAGCCAAAATCGGATTTCTCATACCCCGTGATGAACGCCGTGTTGGGGCCAAACTTGGCGGGCTTGCCAATCATCTCGATATTAAACATGGCCGTCAGCTGCTTGGGGTCGAGTTGCTGCGAGAAGTAGCGTGCACCAAAACCACCGATTTCCTCCGCCGTAAAGGCCACAAAAATTAGCGGGCGGGCATTATCGCGGCGCTTCTTAAAATACTCGGCTAGCGCCACTACCGCCGTAGTGCCGCTGGCATCGTCGTCGGCCCCGTTGGCAATAGAATCGCCATTTACTACCGGCTTGATAATGCCCAAATGGTCGTAGTGGCCCGAAAAAATGACTTTTTCGGCGGCGCGTGCCTTGTCTCGGCCGGGCAGGTAGCCCACCACGTTGCGCAGCGTTATGGATTTGGTGGCCGCGCTGGCCACCACCTGAAACGTTGGGCTGGGTGGTACCGGCGCACTGGCCAGCACCAACACGCTCGCGTAGGGGCTACCCCCCTGCTCGGCCCGCAGCTGCGGCTCTTTAAACCGGCTAGCCAACGACTGAAAAGCCGTGGCCTGCGCGGGGTCAAACACGACCAGCGTATTCTTAGTGGGCCGAAAAATCTCTCGGTAATGCGCCTGCACCTTATCCTGCGAGCCCAGCAGCAGCACGTGCACGCTGTCTTTCTCAGTCCAGTTCAGCTGCGGCTGCGTGGTAAGGGCTACGGCGCGGCCCGCGGGTACGGCGGCGCCATTCAGCGTTACGGCCAGGCTTGTCACCGCCGATTGGTAGGCCGGAAACTCCTGCATGAAGCCCGTGGCACCGGGCAGCGGCTGCAAGCCAATGCGCGTGAACTCGCCAGCCAGAAATTCGGCGGCCTTCAATTGGCCGGGCTGGGCGGTAGCGCGGCCCTGCATATCGTCGGCCGCCAGGGTCGTGAGCACCCGCTCCACCGTGGCGCCCGAAACGGCCGCTTTGGTTTGGGCAATTGCAGGCGCGGCGCTGGTTAGCAGCGCGCACGCCATCCATAAAATACGCATAGAGAAATTTCTTAGTACCGTCAAACGTCGTTTTTCTACCCCCCTACCCCACCGTCAGCACTAAGTCGTCGGCTTGCACCCGGGTGCCCTCGCCGAGTGTGATGCTGGCCACCGTGAGGTCTTCGGGCGCCGTAACGGTGGTTTCCATTTTCATAGCCTCGATAACGAACAGCGGCGCATTGCGTGGCACCTGCTGGCCGGGTTGTACCAGCATTTTGCTAAGTAAGCCTTGCAGCGGGGCCGCAATTTGCTTGGTGTTGGCGCGGTCGGCTTTGGCATTGTGCACCGTTTTAACGGCCACGCTTTGGTCGCGCACTTCGAGGTTGCGGGTTTGGCCGTTGAGCGCGAAGAACATCGTGCGCATTCCCTCCTCATTCACCGGGCCGATGGACTGGAGCCGGATAATAATCGACTTGCCGCGCGCGATTTCAATGATGGTTTCCTCGCCCTCTTTTAACCCAAAGAAAAAGACGGGGGTAGGAATGCGGCTCACGTCGCCGTAGCTCTGCCGGAAGGCCCAGTAATCGGCGAACACCTTGGGGTAGAGCAGGCTAGAAAGCAAATCGGTGAACTGCGCGTAGGGGTGCGTTTTCTCAAATTCTGCCCATTCCTGGTCGAAATCAATGGGGGCGAGGTGCTCGCCTGGCCGGTCAGTGAATGGCTTTTCGTCGCGCAGCACGGCGTGCTGGATATCGGCCGGCCAGCCGCCCAGTGGCTGGCCAATATCACCGCGCAGCAGCTCGCGCACCGACTCGGGGAAGTTCAGCGTCTCGCCCTTGCTGATGACCTCCTCGGGCGTGAGGTCGTTAGAAACCATGAACAGCGACAAGTCGCCGACGACCTTAGACGAAGGCGTCACCTTCGGAATATCACCCAGTAACTGGTTGGCATCGTGAAAACGCTGCTTCACTTCCTCAAACTTGTCGAGCAAACCCAATGCCGCCGCCTGCGGCCGCAGGTTAGAATATTGCCCGCCCGGAATCTCGTGCTCGTACACTTCGGCGGTGCCCGCCAGCAGGCCCGATTCGAAGGGATAGTATTGCTCGCGCAGCGCCTCCCAGTAATCGCTAAACTGATTAAGGCTGGCCTGGTCGAACTCGCGGTGGCGCGGCGAGTGGCGCAGCATCTCAACCACCGCGTTAAAATTGGGCTGCGAAGTGAGGCCCGAAAGGCCGCCCAGCGCCACATCAATCACATTTACGCCCGCCTCCACGGCCTTGAGGTAGGTAGCAGCTTGCAGGCTGCTCGTGTCGTGGGTGTGCAGGTGAATGGGAATTTTGACGGTTTCGCGCAGGGCGGGTATCAGCTCGGCGGCGGCGTAGGGCTTCAGCAAACCCGCCATATCCTTGATGCAGAGGATATGCGCGCCGGCATCTTCGAGCTGCTTGGCCAGCGTGAGGTAATAAGCCAGGTTGTATTTGGGCCGGCTTGGGTCAAGAATATCGCCGGTGTAGCAGATGCTGCCTTCGGCGAGCCCCGGCGTTTGCTTGCGCACGAAATTGAGGCACGATTCCATGCCCTTCATCCAGTTGAGCGAATCGAAAATGCGGAAAATATCCACGCCTTTTTCGCTGGCCGTAGCCACAAATTTCTCCGTTAGGTTATCCGGATAAGCCTTGTAGCCTACCCCATTGGCCCCGCGAATGAGCATTTGCAGCAAGATATTGGGCACCGCCTCGCGCAGCCGCGTTAGCCGCGCCCACGGGTCTTCGTGCAGAAAACGTAGCGCTACGTCGAACGTGGCGCCGCCCCACACTTCGAGCGAGAATGTTTGGGGGTGCTGGCGGGCGTAGCGGCCGGCCACTTTCAGCATGTCGATGGTGCGCATACGCGTGGCCAGCAGGCTCTGGTGGGCGTCGCGCAGCGTGGTGTCGGTATAGTGAATGTACGGTTCCTGGCGCAGCCACTCGGCAAATTTTTCGGGCCCTAGGGCCTGCAGTTTTTGCTTGGTACCCTCGGCGGGGGGTAGGCTGAGGTCGGCGGCGGGCAGCGGCGCTTTGCGCACTTGGCGGCGCTCGTCCACGCGGCCGGCTACGTCGGGGTTGCCGTTCACCACAATCTCGCCGAGGTAGTTGAGAATGCGCGTGGCGCGGTCGAGCCGGGTTTTAAATTGCAGCAGCTCGGGATGGTCCTTGATGAAATCGACGGTTGCGTGGCCCGCCTGAAACTCGGGGTTACGCACGATATTCTGCAAAAATTGCATATTCGTTTTCACTCCCCGCACCCGAAACTCGTCGAGCGTGCGCAGCATTTTTTGGGCCGCACTGGCTAGCGTAGGCGCGTGCGCCGACACTTTCACCAGCAGCGAATCGAAAAACGGCGAAATAATGGCGCCCTGGTACACCGAGCCCTGGTCGAGCCGAATGCCAAAGCCGCCCGCCGAGCGGTAGGCCACAATGGTGCCGTAGTCGGGCTTGAAATCATTGGTTGCGTCCTCAGTAGTAATGCGGCACTGCACCGCCACGCCCATGCGCGGCACCACCACGTCGGGTCCCAAGCCGATTTCGGGCGATTCGAGGGGGTAGCCCGAGGCGATGAACAACTGCGTTTTAATCAAGTCGACGCCCGTAATCATCTCCGTTACGGTATGCTCGACTTGGATGCGGGGGTTGACCTCGATAAAGTAAATGCGGTCCAGCTCCGGATTTACTAAAAACTCGACCGTGCCCACGTTGTCGTAGCCTACCGCCCGGCCAATCTGCAAAGCGTAGCCGTAGAGGCGCTGGCGCAGCGACTCGGTAAGGTCCACGGCGGGCGCTACCTCCACTACTTTTTGGAAGCGCCGCTGCACCGAGCAATCGCGCTCATAAAGGTGCGTGAGGTGGCCGTGCTGGTCGCCCACCAGCTGCACTTCGATGTGCTTAGGCCGCTCCACAAATTTTTCCAGGAAAACGGTGTCGTCGCCAAAGGCGTTTTGCGCCTCACTGCGGGCTTCAAAAAAACCTTTTTCCAGCTGCTCATCGTCGCGGATGACGCGCATGCCCCTACCCCCCCCGCCCGAGGCCGCCTTCAGCATCACGGGGTAGCCGATGCGGTGCGCTTCGGCCAGTGCCACGTCGATGTCAGTTAGCTCATTTTCACTGCTTTCGATGAGCGGCACCTCGCACTTGAGGGCCACGGCCTTAGCGGCTACTTTGTCGCCGAGCGCTTCCATCACTTCGGGGCGCGGGCCCACAAAAATGATGTTTTCGGCGCGGCAACGCCGGGCCAGCTCGGCATTTTCGCTCAAAAACCCGTAGCCCGGATGAATGGCGTCGGCGCCATTTTCCTTGGCCAGCTTGATGATGCCCTCAATGTCCAGGTACGGCCGCAGCGGCTCGTCGTCGCGGCCAATCTGGTAGGCTTCATCGGCCTTGTAGCGGTGCAGCGAGTTACGGTCCTCGTAGGTGTAGAGGGCCATCGTGGGGATGCCTAACTCGCTGGCGGCGCGAAACACACGAATCGCTATTTCGCCGCGATTAGCAACGAGCAACTTGGTAATTTTCATACGAGTAGGGGTGGCAAGGGCGACAGACTAGCGGCTAAACTACGCCGCCTGTCCCAGCAACCCAAACCCTACCCCTCCCCTACTCTGCCACTGCAGCACCGGCCCAAGGCAACCGCGCCCGCACCTGCTGCAACCGGGCTGCCAAATCGGACAGGCCCGGCCGGTGCACACTACCCAAGTGGGTAGTAGCAAACTCCTTATGCGGCACATAGTTACCAGCCTCTACTGCCTGGCCTACTTGCTTGTACGCATCCCGAAATGGCACGCCGCTTTGAATGAGCTGATTAATATTTTCCACCGAAAAAATAGCATCGTACTTCGGCTGGTCTATCACACCGGACACTACTTTCAGGGCCGGCACGGCAAACAGCAGAATATCCAGAATATTGGCAAACTGCGTCATCGGCCGAAACAGTATCTCCTTCAAAATCTGGAAGTCGCGGTGGTAGCCGCTCGGCAGATTGCTAATGGTGAGCATAATATCGTTGGGTAGGGCTTGCAGGCGGTTGCAATGCGCGCGCACTAGCTCAAACACATCGGGGTTTTTCTTGTGCGGCATGATGCTGGAGCCCGTCGTGAATTCTTTCGGCAATTCCACAAACCCCAAATCCTGGCTATTGTATAGCACCAAGTCGTAAGCGAGTTTGGCTAATGTGCCCGCCACGCCCGCCATGGCAAATGCCAGAGTTTTCTCCGTTTTGCCACGCAGCATCTGCGCCCCTACCGCACTAATAGCGACGTTGGCAAAACCCATTTCGCGCGTCGTCTGCTCGCGGTCGATGCCAAAGCTGCTGCCAAAACCCGCACCCGAGCCCAACGGATTATGGTCGGCCACGGTATGCGCCGCCTCCAGCAGGCTCATATCGAGCAGCAAGTGTTCGGCATACGCCCCAAACCACAGCCCGAAACTGCTTGGCATTGCTGCCTGAAAATGCGTGTAGCCGGGCAACAAGTCGTTTTTATATTTCTCGCCCTGCTGCAATAATACCTCGGCTAATTCGAGAATTTTGGCGCCAATTTTTTCGGTATAATCCTTAATAAATAATTGAATTGCCGTCAAAACTTGGTCGTTGCGCGAGCGAGCAGTATGGATTTTTTTACCCGCATCGCCGAATTTATCGGTCAGGTAATATTCGATTTTTGAGTGCACGTCCTCAAACTCGGACTCAATCACAAAGGTGCCCTTTTCCACTTGCGCCAACAACTCGTCCAAGCCCGTCAGCAACTGGCTTTCTTCTTCCTTGGATAGTAGGCCGATACTAGCCAGCATTTTCGCCTGCGCCTTCGACGCTTGCATATCAAACTGCGCCAAATACAAGTCTAATTCGCGGTCTTGCCCAACGGTAAATTGCTCGATTTTATCGTTAACGGAAAAGCCTTTCTCCCAAATTTTCATAGCAAATAATTAAGGCTGCGATTTAAAAGTGAAATCGGTCAGCAGTTCAATATAATCCGCAATTCCACTGCGAATTTCGCTCAGTAAAATATACTCGTCCGGCGCGTGCGAACGAGCACTATCGCCGGGGCCCATTTTCAGCGTATCAAAGCGCATCAATGCTTGGTCAGATAGCGTGGGCGAGCCATAAGTAGTTTTACCCATTGCAACCGCCTTACGCACAATCGGATGCTCTAAATTGAGTCCTGATGATTGCAAATGCGTGGAGCGCGGCGTGATTTCAGCCTGCACATTTGCGCGTACCTCGGCAAGAATTTCCTCGTTCGAGTAGCATTCATTTGTACGAATATCAACCACGTAGCGGCACTCGTCGGGCACTACATTGTGCTGAGTGCCCGCGCTAATTTGCGTCACTGTCATTTTCACCGGGCCTAGCAACTCGGACACCTGCGGAAACTGGTACGTGCGCAGCCACGCCACATCGTCCAGTGCTTTGTAGAGCGCGTTTTCACCCTCGTTGCGCGCGGCGTGGCCGGTGCGGCCCCGCGCTACCCCATCAAGTACGAGCAAGCCTTTTTCAGCTACCGCGGCGTGCATACCAGTGGGTTCGCCCACGATACCAAGGTCAATTTTACCCAGTTTAGGCAGAATACTTTTGATGCCATACGCACCCGAAATTTCTTCCTCCGCCGTGACGGCGCAAATTAAATTATAGGCCGTAAGCCGGTTATAAAAATACCGAAATACGGCGAGCAAGCTCACGGCCGACGCCCCAGCATCGTTGCTGCCCAGGCCCGTTAATTTATCACCTTCCAACACTGCGCCGAATGGTGGATACGTCCAGGCAACGCCCGGCTTTACCGTGTCGTGGTGCGAATTGAGTAAGATAGTGGGTTTTTGTGGGTCAAAGTCGTTGCTGAGAGCCCACACATTATTGCCTTGGCGCTGCGCTGGGATAGCGTGTTGCGCCAAGAATTTTTCCAGCATATCAGCCGTACCCGATTCTTCCCGCGAAAATGATTGGATTTGAATTAATTGCTGCAACAAACCAATTGCATCTTCGCTCAACCGGTCAATTAATTCAGACATAAGACGGTGTGCAACGAACGCTGAATATGCAGTGCATGGCCAATAATTACGCGGCTAACACCTTGATGCAACGCAGCAAACGCATTTTCTAATTTAGGGAGCATTCCATCGGCAATAATTCCTTGCTGTTTTAACTCAGCGTAGCTGCTTGAATTAATTTCTTGAATTACCGAATTATCATCGTTCACATCGCGCAGTACCCCATTTTTTTCGAAGCAGTAATGCAGCGTTACTTCGTAAAAATCAGCCAGCGCCACTGCTACTGCCGAGGCGATGGTATCGGCATTGGTATTTAATAATTGACCGTGGCCGTCGTGAATAATAGGGCACAGCACGGGCGTGAGGTTAGCAGTTACGAGTTGCTGTATAAAGGTTGCGTTGACACTGGCCGGCGTTAAGTCGCCTACAAAACCATAGTCAACATCTTTCACAGGCCGCTTAATACCTTGAATAACATTGCCATCGGCACCGCTTAGGCCGAGGGCATTTACACCTAGGCGTTGCAGTTCGGCCACTACTTGCTTGTTGGTTTTGCCAGCATAGAACATGGTGACAATATCCAGCGTGGCGGCGTCCGTAACGCGGCGCCCGTTGATGAGTTGGGGGGTAAGGCCTAGCTCGCGCATCATCGTGCTGGCACCTTTGCCGCCACCATGCACCAAGATTTTAAGGCCGGTAGTTTGCGCCAGCAACTCCAGGAATTTGATTAATTCGGCCGTGTCGTCGATAATGCCGCCGCCAATTTTATATATAGTTAATGCAGGCTTGTTCATAATTTGTTCATCGCCAAGGCTACCTACCACCGCGAAAAAAAACACCTTTTCTATTGCAAGCAAAAGTAGGAACTTTTACCTTTGCGGCTCCATTATGGCCCTTGGTTTGCTAGTTCACTTACTAGCCCACGGCTGCTTTCTGCAATGACTTACTTGGTTCGCACCAATTCTCTGCTTTCCACCACGGCCCGTTTGGGCTTGGAAAGTGTGCGCACGCTAGTCTGTGCGTTGTTGCGACGACCCTAGCCGGCTTCAACCGCCGGATGCTGGCCTGTGAGGCCAGCTTTTACCGGGCAACTCTCGTATTAGCTAGCTTATCCTAGTAGAGAGCCCGGCCGCTTAACCGATAGATTTCGGGTTTTCTGCCGCTAACTCGCTTGTCGCGAGGGCCGGTTAACTGCGTCTCTTCCCTTAAGTCTTTCCCTTTTATAATCATGACAATTCGGGTTGCAACGGCAGCAGACACGCACTATGCGGACCTGCTGTGCCAGTGGTACATCGAGTCGGCCAAGCAGCGGGGCACTGGCATCGCTAAGCGCGACCCGGAATATGTGCGCGAGAAAATGCGCCAGGGGAACTCCGTTATCGCTTTCGTGGAAGGTGAATTGGCGGGTTTCTGTTACATTGAAACCTTCGAAAGCGGTAAGTTTGTGGCTAATTCGGGCCTCGTTGTAAATACCGAATTACGCAAGCATGGCTTGGGCCGCGCTATCAAGCGCGAGGTTTTTCGGCTATCGCGCACCAAATATCCTACCGCCAAGATTTTCGGTATCACAACCAGTCTGGCCGTGATGAAAATCAACAGCGACTTGGGCTACAAGCCGGTGACTTTCTCGGAGTTGACAACCAGCGAGGACTTCTGGAAAGGCTGCAAAAGCTGCAAAAACTTCGGCATCCTCACCGAGAATGAGCGCAAAATGTGCCTCTGCACAGGCATGGTATTCGACGATGTCAACGCGCCCCTACCCGCCTCCGAAATGGATGAGGACACGTCGGGCATCGCCGAGGACCTAAAACTGCCAATTGTGGCTGCATCGCCAGCATAGCCTTGGTTAGGAATTATGGGGGTAGGGATGCCCCCGTATGCTCGCCCTCTTTCCATACATTTCACTAGTTAGTTTCTTTTAAAAACGGAGTATCGCTCTGTTTTCCATACAGATGAAGAAAAAGGCAATTGTAGCGTACAGCGGCGGCCTCGACACGTCGTACTGCGTAGTAAACCTCTCGCAGGAACATGACTTGGAGATTCACACGGTTATCGTCAATTCGGGCGGTTTTTCGGCCGAGGAATTGGTGTCTATCGAAAAGCGCGCCTACGAGTTGGGCTCGGTGAAGCACGAAGTAATTGATATTACCGAGCGCTATTACCACGACTGCCTGCGCTATCTATTGTTTGGCAATGTGTTGAAAAATGACACCTACCCCCTCTCGGTGAGTGCAGAGCGTATGTTTCAGGCGCTCGCCATTGCTGAATATGCCAAGCGCGAAAACGCCGAGTATATCGTGCACGGCAGCACCGGGGCCGGCAACGACCAGGTCCGTTTCGACGTGGCCTTCGCCGTCATTGCGCCGGATGTGGAGATTATTACGCCCATCCGCGACCAGAAATTGACGCGCCAGCAGGAAATCGACTACCTGCAAAGTCAGGGCTTCGAGATGAGTTGGGAAAAGGCCAAGTACTCCATCAATCGGGGCATTTGGGGTACCAGCGTGGGCGGCGTCGAAACGCTGACTTCGCGCCAAGCTTTACCAGAGAGCGCCTACCCTACCCAGCTTTCTAAGACCGAGCCGAGCCAGCTGGAAATCACCTTTGAAAAAGGCGAGCCAGTGGCGCTGAATGGCGAGAAAATGGGTGCCGTGGCGCTCATTCAAAAGATTAACGAATTGGCTGGTGCTTATGCCATTGGTCGCGACACGCACGTGGGCGATACCATTCTGGGTATCAAAGGCCGCGTGGGTTTTGAGGCTCCAGCGGCGCTGCTGCTCATCAAAGCGCACCACTTGCTGGAAAAGCACACGCTCTCGCGCTGGCAGCAGCTACATAAGGAGCCGGTGGCGACCTGGTACGGCACGCTGCTGCACGAGGCGCAATACCTCGACCCGGTGATGCGCGATTTTGAGGCCTTCCTCACGTCGTCTCAGGCGCACGTGTCGGGTACGGTGTTCGTAGAGTTGCGGCCTTATCACTTTGAGCTACTGGGCATTGAATCGAAATACGATATGATGCAATCGAAGGTGGCGACCTACGGCGAGGAAAACAATGCCTGGGATTCGCGCGATGCCCGTGGCTTCATCAAAATCTTCGGCAATCAACTGAAAATTCACGCTAGCCTGAACGATGAGCAAGCGTAAGGCCGGCATTGTGGGGGGCGCCGGCTATACAGCCGGCGAATTGGTGCGGCTGCTGCTGCACCATCCAGCGGTTGAAGTTGGCGCCGTGGTCAGCTCTACGCAGGCTGGGCAGCCGCTATACAGCGTGCACGACGACCTGTTGGGCGACACCGACCTTCTATTTCAGAGTGAGCTGAACGGCGATGAGGACGTGGTCTTTCTGTGTTTAGGGCACGGAAATTCCCGCGAGTTCTTGCTGAAGAATTTCCTACCCCCCACTACCAAAGTAGTAGACTTAAGCAATGACTTTCGGCTCGCCGCCGACCGGGAGGTTGTAGGTCGGCACTTCGTGTACGGCTTGCCGGAAGCCAACCGCGAGACTATTCGCACTGCCGATAGCATTGCCAATCCAGGCTGCTTTGCTACGGCTATTCAGCTAGCACTATTGCCACTGGCAGCGGCTGGGCAACTGAACGACGCAGTGCACGTGTCGGCCATCACTGGCTCGACGGGCGCAGGGCGCGGCCTGGTTGAGACGACTGGCTACACCTGGCGCACGGGCAACGTGTCAGTTTACAAAGCCTTCACGCACCAGCACTTAGGTGAGATTGGCGAGACGCTGGTGGGCTTGCATTCGGGCTTCGAAAAGGCGATTAATTTCATTCCCTACCGGGGCAACTTCACACGAGGCATCTTCGCATCAGTTTATACTACCTGCGAACTTTTAATACCAGAAGTACAAAAGCTGTACTCTGACTATTATCACGATGCGCCTTTTACAGTGATTTCGGAGAGGGAAATCCATCTGAAACAAGTAGTTAACACAAACAAGTGTATACTACACCTTGAAAAGCACGGCGACCAGCTGCTTATCACCTCGGCCCTCGATAACTTGCTGAAAGGCGCATCAGGGCAGGCCATTCAGAATATGAACCTGCTGTTTGGCTGGCCCGAAACGGCCGGCTTGCAAAGCAAAGCCTCTTTCTTTTAGCCATGAACTTATTCGACGTTTATCCGCTCGTAGATATCACGCCGGTGCGGGCGCTCGGCGCGACGCTTTGGGACGAGAACGGCCAGCAATACCTGGATTTTTACGGCGGCCACGCCGTGATTTCCATCGGCCACAGCCACCCGCACTACGTGCAGCGCGTGCAGGAGCAGGTGGCCAAAATTGGCTTTTACTCCAACTCGGTGAAAATCCCGATTCAGCAGGAGTTGGCCGCGAAGCTGGGCGAGCTGTCGGGCTACCCCGACTATACGCTGTTTCTGTGCAACTCGGGGGCCGAGGCTAACGAGAATGCGCTGAAACTGGCGTCGTTTCACACCGGCAAGAACCGTGTGGTTGCCTTCAAGGGCGCCTTTCACGGCCGTACGTCCGGCGCAGTAGCCGCCACCGACAACCCCAAAATCGTAGCGCCCTTTAATGCAGGCCATGCCGTTTCGTTTGTAGAATACGACCTGAAGGAGGTAGCTGCAGTGCTACAAGGTGGCGATGTCTGCGCGGTCATTATCGAGCCAATTCAGGGGGTAGGCGGTGTTATTCTACCCTCCGATGAGTTCTTGCAGGGCCTGTCGCTGCTCTGCGGAGCGCACAACGTGGTGCTGATTGCAGACGAGGTGCAGAGCGGCTACGGCCGGAGCGGCGAGTTTTTCGCACATCAGCACGCGGGCATTCGGCCGGGTATTATCACCACGGCCAAGGGCATGGGCAACGGCTTTCCGATTGGCGGCGTGCTAATTTCGCCAGAGTTTAAGGCGTCGTATGGCTTGCTGGGCACTACGTTTGGCGGCAACCACTTGGCTTGCGCGGCGGGCCTGGCGGTGCTCGAAGTTTTGGAACAGGAAAACCTGGTAGCGCACGCGGCCGAGCTAGGCGCGTACATCATGCAGGAGCTGCGCACCCACAGCCAGGCCTCGGTAGTGCGCGGGCGCGGGCTGATGATAGGCGTGAAGTACGATTTCCCCATCAAGGAAATCCGTGACAAGCTAATGTTTGAGCACCACATCTTCGTGGGCAATGCCAGCGACCCGAACGTACTGCGTTTGCTACCCCCCCTAAACATCACTAAGGCCGAGGCTGACCTATTTTTGCAGGCGCTATACGCGCTGGAACCGGCCAAGGTGCCGGTTGACAACACAGTGGTCGAGCAGGATTAACGCCTATCACCTATCATGCTGAGCTTGCGAAACATCTTATTACGCCAGAACAAATCGTTCAAGCCTAATAAGATATTTCGCAAGCTCAGCGTGTAAAAAAGGCTTTGTGAATTAATCGATTAGCGACAAACGGAGTAGCACTCTACTTTACACATACTCAACAAGCGTGGAAAATACGAAGCTGGTAAAACTGGTATTAGCCGACGGTACCGAAATTGAAGGCAAGTCGTTTGGGGCCTACACGGCATCGGCGGGCGAGGTCGTGTTCAGCACGGCCATGACGGGCTACCCCGAAAACCTGACCGACCCTTCCTTCCGGGGCCAGATTCTGGTGCTGACCTACCCGATGGTGGGCAACTACGGCGTGCCGATGGAGCAAATTGAGCAGGATATTTCGAGTGCGCTCGAATCGAGCCAGGTGCATATTTCGGGCCTCGTAGTGTCGTATTATTCAGAAGAATACAACCACTGGAACGCCTCGCAAAGCCTGAGCGAGTGGCTGGCCGCGCACGATATTCCGGGCATCTACGACGTGGATACCCGCTTCTTAACCAAGAAATTGCGTGAAGAAGGCGCAATGCTCGGCAAAATCGTGACGCCCGACCACGACATCCCGCTGCACGACCCCAACGAGGACAACCTCGTGGCCCAGGTGAGCGTGGACGGCGTGAAGCACTACGGCAGCGGCAAGCACAAAATCGTGCTGGTCGATTGCGGCGTGAAAAACAACATCATCCGCTGCCTGCTGGAGCGCGACGTGGAGCTAACCCGTGTGCCCTGGGACTACGATTTCAACCAGCTCGACTACGACGGCCTGTTCCTAAGCAACGGCCCCGGCGACCCCACCACCTGCGAAAAAACCATCGGCCACCTGCGCACCGCGCTGGCCGGCGACAAACCGATTTTTGGCATCTGCCTGGGCATCCAGCTCATGGGCTTGGCCTGCGGCGGCAGCACCTACAAGCTGAAATACGGCCACCGCAGCCACAACCAGCCTGTGCGCCAGCTCGGCACCAACAAGTGCTACGTGACCTCGCAAAACCACGGTTTCGCGGTGGATATGAAGAACCTGCCCGCCGAGTGGGAAGGCTTGTTTGAGAACCTGAACGACGGCACTTGCGAGGGCATCCGCCACAAAACCAAGCCGTTCTTCGCCGTGCAGTTCCACCCCGAAGCCGCCGGCGGGCCAGTGGATACCGAATATCTGTTTGACGACTTTTTGGCTTCGGTGGAGACGTATAAGAGTACCAAGTAACGTTAGAGCCCGTCCGTCATGCTGAGCGGAGCGCAGCGAAGTCGAAGCATCTCTACCGCTTCGTTGCGACCGTCCGCTCATAATTCAAAGTCTTATGCGACCAAATGACTTGCCCGAACGCTGGAAAGTCAAACTGCAAGACCATTTAATTGCAATAGGCAGTAAATACAAGACGCTTGGTTCCGGTGACTTTCCACGTGACAATGTGGTACGCATCAATTTTGAAGACGAATCAAAAGTTGAGTTCAGGTATGCGTTTATTATCAATGCTCCTGAATTGCAAGAAATATGCGTATTCACCGAGCACTGTGGCTATCACATTTTCCATTCTTATGACGAATTGAACGTTGTGATAGAAGACCCTAGCGACTCTTTGGAAAACTACTAGCATGTACGTCTACATCTTGACCAATCCGACCAAAACGACGCTATACCTCGGTGTTACCAGCGACCTCAATCGGCGGCTCTACGAGCATAGCAGTGGGCGCGGTGACGCTAACAAATTCAGCGGAAAATATCAGACGGATTTGTTAATGTATTTTGAAATATGCCTTGATGCTACGCAAGCCATAGCGCGGGAAAAGCAATTGAAAGGCTGGACGCGGCGTAAGAAAGACGCGCTGATTAATGCATTTAATCCCACTTGGGAAGCAATTGATTTAGAGACTTGGGCAGGTTGAAAGCAACGAAGCGGTAGAGATGCTTCGACTTCGCTGCGCTCCGCTCAGCATGACGATGCGGGGTTACTGCGCTACAAACGTTATTTAATTTTTACACTCGCTTCCTTCTCACTTAGAAGGCTTTAAGCAACCAATGAAAGACATCAAGAAAGTACTGGTTCTCGGCTCGGGCGCTCTAAAAATCGGCGAGGCGGGCGAATTTGACTATTCCGGTTCGCAGGCGCTGAAGGCGCTGAAGGAAGAAGGCATTACGACCATCCTGATTAACCCCAATATTGCCACGGTGCAAACGTCGGACAATATTGCCGATGATGTGTATTTTCTGCCCGTCACGCCGTATTTCGTCGAGGAAGTAATTAAGAAGGAAAAACCCGACGGCATTCTGGTGGCGTTTGGGGGGCAAACGGCGCTGAACTGCGCGGTGCAGCTCTACCGGAATAATATTTTCGAGAAGTACAACGTACGCGTGCTCGGCACGCCGGTGCAGTCGATTATCGACACCGAGGACCGGGATATTTTCATTGACAAACTCAATGAAATCGACGTAAAAACGGCCCGTAGTCGGGCCGTTACCACGATGGACGATGCCATCGCGGCGGGCCTGGAAATTGGCTTTCCGCTGATTATTCGGGCGGCGTTTGCGCTGGGTGGCCTGGGCAGCGGCTTTGCCGATAACGAGGACGAGCTGCGGGCGCTGGCCGAGCGGGCGTTTGCGACTTCGAGCCAGATTTTGGTGGAAGAGTCGCTGAAGGGCTGGAAGGAAGTGGAGTACGAAGTGGTGCGCGACTGCTATGATAACTGTATCACGGTCTGCAACATGGAGAACTTCGACCCCATCGGTATTCACACCGGCGAGAGCATCGTGGTGGCCCCGTCGCAGACGCTCAGTAACCGCGAGTACCACAAGCTGCGGCAGATTGGCATCAAGACCATTCGGCACCTGGGCATCGTGGGCGAGTGCAACATTCAGTACGCGCTCGACCCAGTGTCGGAAGATTACCGCGTGATTGAGGTGAACGCGCGCTTGTCGCGCTCGTCGGCGCTGGCCTCGAAAGCGACGGGCTACCCCCTCGCTTTTGTAGCGGCCAAGCTGGCGCTGGGCTACGGGCTGTTTGAGGTGAAAAACAGCGTGACGCAGACGACCTCCGCGCTATTTGAGCCGGCACTCGACTACGTGGTGGTGAAGCTACCGCGCTGGGACCTGGGCAAATTTGACGGCGTGACCCGGCAGATTGGTAGCAGTATGAAGAGCGTGGGTGAGGTAATGGCCATCGGGCGCTCGTTTGAAGAAGCCATTCAGAAGGGCCTGCGGATGCTGGACACCGGCCGCCGCGGCTTCGTAGCCAACCGGCCCGAAGCACCCGTGACTAATGCCCAGGTAGACAAGCTCCTGAGCGACCCTAATGAGGAGCGCATATTCGCTATCAATCAGGCGTTTGAGCTAGGATACACGGTGCAGCAAATCCACGATTTAACGAAAATCGACCTGTGGTTTTTGCAGCGCCTAAGCACTATTTTTGAAATGGGCCAGCGCCTTCTACCCCTAGGTGATGGCACGTCTGCCGATAAAGCGCTACTAGCCGAAGCCAAGAAATTAGGCTTTTCGGATATGCAGTTGGCCGCCAAGTTCTATGGCGAAAATGACTTGCGCAACAGCGAGTTGCGCGTACGTAAGCGCCGCAAGGAGCTGGGTGTTTTGCCGGTAGTGAAGCAGATTGATACCCTAGCGGCGGAGTTTCCGGCCAAGACCAACTACCTCTACCTCACCTACCACGGCACGGAGAACGACCTGGCGCCCGAAACTGAGAAGGCGGTGGCCGTGCTTGGCTCGGGCGTGTACCGCATCGGCAGCAGCGTGGAGTTTGACTGGTGCGGCGTGAACGCGGTGCAAACCGCCGCCGCCGAGGGCTACAAAACCATCGTTATCAACTACAACCCCGAAACCGTTTCGACCGACTACGACGTGAGCGACCGGCTGTATTTCGAGGAGCTGTCGTTTGAGCGGGTGATGGATATTCTGGATTTTGAGCAGCCGGGCGGGGTTATTCTCTCCACGGGCGGCCAGATTCCGAACAACCTCGCCATGCGCCTGCACCAGGAAAACGTGCCGGTGCTGGGCACCTCGCCCGAGCGCATCGACGAGGCCGAAAACCGCCACAAATTCTCGTCGATTATGGACGAGCTGGGGATTTCGCAGCCGCGCTGGAGCGAGCTTTCGACCTTGGAAGGTGTGTTTGAGTTCGTGGGCAAGGTAGGTTTCCCGGTGCTCATCCGGCCGAGCTACGTGCTTTCGGGCGCGGCGATGAACGTGGTTTCCAACAAAGAAGAACTGGAAAACTTCCTGAAAGTGGCCAAGGAAGTGAGCACCGAATACCCAGTGGTGGTATCGGAGTTCATCGAGGAAGCCAAGGAAATCGAGCTGGACGCGGTGGCCGACCACGGCGAAATCGTGAGCTACGCCATCTCGGAGCACGTCGAGTTTGCAGGCGTGCATTCGGGCGACGCCACCATGTACTACCCCCCCCAAAAGGTGTATGTGGAGACGGTGCGCCGCCTCAAGGCCATTGCCGAGAAAATCGCCAAGCGCTACGAAATCAGCGGGCCGTTCAACATCCAGTTTCTGGGCAAAAACAACGACCTGAAGGTAATCGAGTGCAACATCCGCGCCTCGCGCAGCTTCCCCTTCGTGTCGAAAGTATCGGGCAATAACCTGATTACGAAGGCCACGAAAGTACTTTTGGGCGTGCCCGTAGACCGCGACGCCAGCGAGCTGGTATACGATTCTAACTTCGTGGGTGTCAAAGCTTCGCAGTTCTCCTTCACCCGCTTGGCCGGCGCCGACCCGGTGCTGACCGTGGATATGTCCTCAACCGGCGAGGTCGGCTGCCTGGGCGACACCGCCGATGAGGCGCTGCTTAAATCGATGTTGTCGGTAGGCTACCGCATCCCCCAAAAATCGGTACTGATTTCGGGTGGCCCCATCGCCTCGAAAGTGACGCTGCTGCCGGTGGCGAAGCTGCTGGGCCAGCGCGGCTTCACGCTTTACGCCACCGAGGGCACGCACAAGTTTCTCGCCGAAAACGGCCTGGACACTACCTTACTCCACTGGCCCGACAGCCAGCAGCAGCCCAACGTGCTCGACTATCTGCGAAACAAAGAAATCGAAATGGTCATCAATATCCCAAAAAACCTGACGAAAGGCGAGTTGGATAATGACTACAAGATTCGCCGCATGGCTGTCGATTTTAGCATTCCGCTGCTGACGAATGCGCGATTGGCGAGCGCATTTATTAATGCATTCTGCGAGTTGGAAATGAGCGACTTAAAAATCAAGAGCTGGAACGAGTATAAAGCTCAGTAGCAGTCTTAAATGATAAATAACAGAACGTCATGCTGAGCTCGTTGAAGCATCTCTACCGCTTCGTTGGATTACGAACCCTAACGACACAGTAGAGATGCTTCGACAAGCTCAGCATGACGTTCTACTTTTGGCTTTATGCTACTTTAATTAAGAAATGAAGAACTTCCTCTCCTTCGCTGATGCAGGCGAATACAAGGCACTGTTGCGGCAGGCACTGGATATCAAAGCTAACCCCTACGGCTACCAGCACGTGGGCAAAAACAAAACCGTTGGTTTGATATTCTTCAACCCTAGCCTGCGCACCCGCCTTAGCAGCTTAAAAGCCGCTTACAACCTAGGTGCGCAAGCCTGGGTGCTGAACGCAGGGGCCGACTCGTGGACGCTGGAAATGGCTGACGGAGCCGTGATGAACGGCACCACGCAAGAGCATATTAAGGATGCCATCGCGGTGATGAGCCAGTATTGCGATGTACTGGGTGTGCGCACGTTTCCGACCTTAAAAGACAAGGAGGCCGACTACAGCGAGGAGGTGCTTACCAAAATTCTGCACTACGCCACGGTACCAGTTATCAGCCTGGAAAGCGCTACGCTGCACCCATTACAGTCGTTTGCTGACCTCATTACGGTGGCCGAAACGAAGAAAAAGGAGCGCGTGAAAGTGGTGCTAACCTGGGCCCCGCACGTGCGCGCCCTACCGCAGTGCGTGCCAAACTCGTTTGCCGACTGGTTTTCGGAAATCGACTGGGTGGATTTTGTCATCACCCATCCGCAAGGCTACGAGCTAGACCCAAAATTCACGAAGGGCGCGACCATCGAGTACGACCAGCGCAAGGCGCTGGAAGGGGCCGACTACGTACAGGCCAAAAACTGGAGCAGTTACCGCGACTACGGCCAAGTGCTCAGCAACGACCCGAGTTGGATGCTTACGCCCGAGCACATGGCCCGCACCAACGACGCGAAATTTATTCACTGCCTGCCCGTACGGCGCAACGTAGAAGTATCAGATGCGGTGCTCGATTCACCTAATTCACTAATCGTCCAGGAGGCGGGTAACCGGACGTTTTCGATGCAGACGGTGCTGCATGAGTTGCTGAAATAATGGCTGACCTCACTATCCGCTCTATCGCCCCTGGCGATAATGTGGCCCTGGCTCGCGTTATCCGCGACACGCTCACTGAATACGGCGCGGCCAAGCCCGGCACCGCTTACTACGACACAGCTACTGACCAGCTCTACGAGCTGTTTCAGCAGACGCCCCGTAGTGCCTATTTCGTAGCCGAACAGGAGGGCGAAATATTCGGTGGCGGCGGCATTTTCCCTACTGAAAACTTACCATCCGATACGGTAGAGCTGGTAAAGCTCTACCTGCTGCCCGCCGCTCGGGGTAGGGGCGTGGGCAAAGCGCTCATCGACCAGTGCCTGCAAGCCGCTAGCGCTGCTGGCTACACCCGCGTATATCTCGAAACCACGGAGGAATTGACGCAGGCCATTCCACTTTACGAGCGGCTGGGCTTCACCTATCTGCCGCAGGCGCTGGGCAACAGCGGCCACTTCGGCTGCCAAATTTGGATGATTAAGGCGGTTTAATAGCGGATGGGTGGCCTCGCCCGCTGGCCTATATTTATGCCCTAGCCCGCCCGCTACCTACCTGCGTGCGAGCTAGCGGTGAGCCTTGAGGGCTTGTTGCTGAAAAGAACTTATCTGATGCTGAGAAAAACTCCCAAAAACTACGGCTGCTGTTGTGGCCCCGCTCCCCGTTGAGTTGGTGAAATAAGGTCCCTAGGGCCAGTTCTTGGCGTTTTCATTTTCATAGCATGCTTTCTACCCCTGAGGTTGCGGCCCGACCTGACCTAGTTCGCGGCATTCGGCGCTGGGACTTCGTTGCCCTCATCGTCAACATTACCATCGGGGCGGGGATTTTGGGTTTGCCAGCCAAGATTTACGCGCTGGTCGGCGATTATAGCTTGGTGGCGTATGGCGTGAGCGCGGCCATTGTGGCGCTCATTATCCTGTGCTTTGCGGAGGTCAGCAGCCGGTTTAGCGGGGCGGGAGGGCCGTATTTGTACGCCCGAGAGGCGTTTGGGCGGCTGGTGGGGTTTGAGGTAGGCTGGCTGCTGTGGGTTTCGCGGCTAGCAAGCTTCGCGGCGCTCTGCAATTTATTTGTGGAATACGCGGCGTATTTCTGGCCGGCCGTGGGCAGAGGGGCCGGGCGGGCGGCATTTATGAGCGGACTCATTGCCAGCTTGTTGCTGCTCAATCTGGTGGGCGTGCGCACGGCTTCGCTGGTGAATAACCTATTTACCGTCAGCAAGCTGCTGGTATTGGTGGCGTTTACGGCGGTGGGACTGTTTTTCGTTGATTGGCACGCGTTTTCCTTCGCGGTGCGGCCTACTTACCCGAGCTTTTCGGGGGCGGTGCTGTTGCTCATTTTCACCTTTTCGGGGTTTGATGTAGCGGCCATTCCGGCGGGTGAAATTCAGCAGCCGCAGCGCAACGTGCCATTTGCGCTGTTTACGGCCATTGGTACGGTGGCCGTGCTGTTTTTGCTGGTGCAGGTGGTGTGTATCGGCACACTGCCGGGGCTGGCCACTGCTGAGCGCCCCCTGGCCGCCGCCACTGCTCAGTTTATGGGTCCAGCGGCTGCGGCGGGGGTAGCGGCCGCGGCCATGCTCACGGCCCTAGGCACTCTCAATGCATTGATGCTGACCGGCCCGCGCCTGCTGTTTGCGCTAGCCGAGCAGGGGCAAATTCCGGCAGTTTTTGGGGCTTTGCACCCACGCTTTCGCACGCCCTACGTGGCGTTGTTTGTGTCGGCGGCTCTGAAGCTGGTGCTCGCCATTTCGGGCACGTTTCTGTATGCGCTCACGCTCAGCACCATTATTCGGCTCACGTATTTTGCCCTCACCTGCGCCGCGTTGCCGGTGCTGCGCAGCCGCTACCCTAGCCGGCCCGCGCCGTTTCGGGTGTGGGGTGGCGGCGTGGTGGCGGTAGTGTGCGTGGGCCTGTGCCTGTGGCTGCTCGGTAGTAGCAAAGGCACCGAGGCGCGCGATGTGGCCGTGGCCGCCCTGGCGGGGCTAGGGCTTTATTTCTTGTTTAATTACCGCAAACCGCTGGCGGCTAGATAGACAACCACACCGCTGTTTTATAAACCATGAAAATCACGTCTGTCATGCAGAGCGCAGCGAAGCATCTCGCGTGCAGCAGTAAACCCAGACGTCAGCATGCGAGATGCTTCGCTGCGCTCTGCATGACCTGAACAATGATTTTTCAAATAGCTTTTAAAGCTGTCTTCTACCTGTCTACTTTATTCGATGCCCCTAGCCTCTCCTATTGCCTCAGTAGCTATTCGCACGCCGCAGCGCGTGGCCGAAATATCATGGTTTGATGACCTCTGCGGGGGCGACACGCAGTATTTGAGCGTGCTCGATGGCGCTTATCGTAGCTCGTGGGCGCACTGCCGCGACATCACACTAGCGGCCGAGCGGCTGGGCTATTCCAATATTCTGCTGCCTACTTCCTACACCGTGGGGCAGGATGTGATGACGTTCGCGGCTGGAATTGCTCTGCAAACGTCGCGCATCAACCTGCTCACGGCTATTCGCACTGGCGAGATTCACCCGCCCATGCTGGCCCGCGCCCTGGCCTCGCTCGACCACATGCTTGAGGGTCGGCTTACTATCAACATCATCAATTCTGACCTGCCTGGCCTACGCGAAGATGCGGGCCTGCGCTACCAGCGCTGCGCCGAAACCATCGAGATTTTGCGCCAGGCCTGGACGCAGGAGCGCATCGTGCATAAGGGCGAACTCTACCAATTCGACATGCCCTCTGACCCGGCCAAGCCTTATCAGCAAAACGGTGGGCCGCTACTCTATTTCGGTGGCACCTCGGAGGGGGCTAGGGCGGTGTGCGCGCAGTACTGCGACCTGTTTCTGATGTGGCCTGAAACCGAGGAAATGCTCTACGAAACGATGCAGGACCTAAGTGTCCGCGCCGCCCGCCACGGCCGCCAGATTGATTTTGGTTTGCGCATCCACGTTATCGTGCGCGAAACCGAGGACGAGGCCCGCGCCTACGCCCGCAAGCTCATGTCGAAATTCGACCCCGTGAAGGGCGCCGAAATCAAGAGCCGCGCCCAGGACTCGTGGTCGCTGGGCGTGCACCGCCAGAACCAGTTGCGCGAGCACGCCGACAACGAAGGCTTCGTGGAGCCATTGCTGTGGACTGATATCGGCAAGGCTCGCTCGGGCGCCGGCGGGGCCCTAGTGGGCACGCCTGACCAAATAGTGGAGAAGCTCAACCGCTACATGGACATGGGTTTCCGGGCCTTCATCTTCTCGGGCTATCCGCTGCTCGACGAGGCCGATTATTTCGCCCGCTATGTGCTGCCGCGCCTGCCCAATGTCTCGATGCCCGAGGTACAGGGGCGGCGGCCGCTGACCACGCCCGTCACGCCACTCACCACGGCGCCCCTCCGCTAGGGCTCGCACTGGCCTATTTTCCCTACCCCCAAGCGGCTATGCAACCGATACTTCCCCTCCTATTTGCGGCGATAGTGGGGATGCGCCACGCCTTCGAGCCCGACCACCTGCTGGCCATAAGCACCCTCGTAGCGCGCCACGACCGCCTACGCCCAGCCCTTAAAGACGGCCTGCTCTGGGGCCTGGGCCACACCACGATGCTCGTAGTGTTTGGCTCGCTCATCATCTTCAGCCGGGCCACGTTTTTGCAGTCGCCCTATTTCGAGGCGGCCGTGGGCGTAATGCTGATTGGCCTGGGTATCAGCCGACTGGTCGATAAGAATTCCTACCGTCCCATTCAGCTTTCCAAGCAGCGGGCGGGCTTTGCCTACACCGTAGGCCTGGTGCACGGGCTAGCCGGCAGCGGCGCGCTGGTCTTATTGGTAATGAGCGAGATACGGCAGGCTAGCTGGGCCATTGTCTACATTCTCATTTTCGGGCTAGGGTCGATGCTGGGGATGCTGGCCGCCGCTAGCCTCATGCGCCTGCCCTTCACCTCGCGTATGCGGCTGGGCCGCCGGCTGCAAGCCGGCGCGGTGGTGCTGTCGTCGGTGCTAAGCATCGGCTACGGCGGGTGGATGGTGTGGACGCACGTGTAGGCATCTGCCCTCTTAACCCGTCCGTCATGCAGAGTGTAGCGAAGCATCTCGCTCGCACCGCTACTTACTTTTCCTACATATTGTCATGCAGACCGAAGGGAAGCATCTCGCTCGCTTCGTTGATTTAGTACCCCTAGCGTCAGCACGCGAGATGCCTCCCTTCGGTCTGCATGACAATGACCTGCTTTAGTCTTACCTCCATGTACGTCTACATGCTCACCAATAATATCCGTACCGTACTCTACATCGGCGTGACAAATGACTTGGTACGGCGGCTTTCCGAGCATAGTGATGCCCTAGGCCAACGCACTAAATTCACTGGCCGCTATCAAGCCAACCTACTTGTGTACTTCGAGCTTTGCGCTGATGCTAACCAGGCCATTGCCCGCGAAAAAGAATTGAAAGGCTGGAGCCGCGCCAAAAAAGAAAAGCTACTAGCCAGCTTTAACCCAGCATGGGAAGCCATAGATTTGGAAACGTGGACTGGCGCGCCTGACTTACATTAGCCCGCTAAATACCATCCGTCATGCAGAGCGCAGCGAAGCATCTCGCGTGCTGACGCTAGGGATAATAATCCGACGTCAGCACGCGAGATGCTTCGCTGCGCTCTGCATGACCGAATATCGCCCCCTATACCCATGCACCTCGCCCCCAAAGACCTTGACAAGTTGGTATTGCACCAGGCCGGCGTAGTGGCCCAGAAGCGCTACGCCCGCGGCCTACGCCTCAATTACCCCGAGGCCGCCGCCCTGCTCGCCACCCAGCTGCTGGAGTTTATCCGTGACGGCGAATCGGTGGCCACGCTTATGGACAAGGGCAAGCAGCTCCTGGGCCTGGCCGACGTGCTGGAGGGCGTGGCCGACCTGCTGCACGAGGTGCAGGTAGAGGGCACTTTCCCCGACGGCACCAAGCTCGTGACCGTGCACCAGCCCATTTGCCGCGAGCACGGCTCGTCCGAGCTGGCCCTCTACGGCAGCGGCCTCAGCCGCACGGCCCCGGCCGCCGCGCCGGTGCCCGCCGCCGTGCCGGGCGAGTACCTGCTGGCCGACGGCGACATTATCCTGAACGAAAACCGCCCCGTTATCGAGCTGGAGGTGCTTAACCGGGGCGACCGGCCGGTGCAGGTGGGCTCGCACTACCCCTTCTTCGAAACCAACGCGGGGCTGGACTTCGACCGGGCGGCGGCCTTCGGCTACCGGCTCCACATCCCGGCCGGCACGGCGGTGCGCTTCGAGCCGGGCGAGCGCAAGCGCGTGCAGCTGGTAGCGCTGGCCGGCGAGCGCCGCGTATACGGCGGCAACGGTTGGATTGATGGCTCGCTCGATGAAGCCGGCAAGCAACAGGCGCTCGGGAAGCTGGGGTAACGCTTTACTAGTTACAAGTCATGAAAGGCATACCTATTACAGCAAGCGTATTACTCTTTTGCAGCTTATCAGTTAATGTCTGTTATGGACAGCGTCACAATAAAATATATGAGGCCACTTTCGATAGTAGCCTTAAAGCTCATGTACTAATTGATAAAGCAAGCTTTACTAAATACGTTTTAGATACAGCACGCGTATATATTACCGCCGTTGATAGTAGTGGTAGGCAACTATGGAAAACCCATCCTAGAGAAGCGAATAAACTTGAACCCTATCGCACCTCGAAACCTATAATATGGAGATTTTATTTCGATAACTTTTCACCAGACGATTATATAAGTAAGAAAGAGAAAAGAAAGAAATTGAAGAACGGTACTCTTGATAAGGGCAGAGAGGTCATTTGGATAGTTTACAATAATTCTCAACTTGGTTTTGTAGACAAACGCACTGGCGAATTCACATTATTATTTCAGTTGTAAAACCTAATCTATGTCCCTACCCCTTTCCCGGCAGGCGTATGCTGCTATGTATGGCCCGACCGTGGGCGACCGGGTGCGCCTGGGCGATACCGACC
The DNA here is from genome assembly GCF_009755225.1 of Hymenobacter ginkgonis. Lineage (GTDB taxonomy): Bacteria > Bacteroidota > Bacteroidia > Cytophagales > Hymenobacteraceae > Hymenobacter > Hymenobacter ginkgonis. The sequence goes on along the minus strand of NZ_WQKZ01000001.1, from coordinate 152,509 downwards.
TGCTGCTGGAGGTCGAGCGCGACTACTGCGTGTACGGCGAGGAATGCAAGTTTGGCGGCGGCAAAACCCTGCGCGATGGCATGGGGCAGGCGGCCGGCATCGGGCAGGCCGACGCGCTCGACCTGCTGATTACCAACGCACTGGTGCTCGACTACACCGGCGTGTACAAGGCCGATATTGGCATCAAGGGCGGGCGCATCGTGGGCATTGGCAAGGCGGGCAACCCGCACATCATGCCCGGCGTGGACCCGCGCCTGGTGGTGGGCGTGACCACCGAAGTGGTGGCCGGCGAGGGGCACATTCTCACGGCGGGCGGCATCGACTGCCACATCCACTTCATTTGCCCGCAGCAAATAACCGAGGCGCTGGCCTCGGGCGTGACCACGATGGTGGGCGGTGGCACCGGTCCGGCCGCCGGCACCACGGCCACCACCTGCACGCCGGGCGCATTTTACATCGAACTGATGCTCAAGGCCACCGACGCTTTCCCGATGAACTTCGGGTTTTTGGGCAAGGGCAACTCTTCGAAACCCGAGGGGCTAGCCGAGCAGGTAGAGGCCGGGGCGCTGGGCTTTAAGCTGCACGAGGACTGGGGCACTACCCCGGCCACGATTGATAACTGCCTGACCATCGCCGACAAGTACGACGTGCAGGTGTGTATCCACACTGATACGCTCAACGAGAGCGGCTTCGTGGAGAACTCGGTGGCGGCCTTCAAGGGGCGCACCATTCACTCGTACCACACGGAGGGCGCGGGCGGCGGGCACGCGCCCGACATCATCAAGATTTGCGGCGAGCCCAACGTCATTCCGTCGAGCACCAACCCCACGCGGCCGTTTACGGTGAACACCATCGACGAGCACCTCGACATGCTGCTCGTGTGCCACCACCTCGACAAGAACATCCCCGAGGACGTGGCCTTTGCCGAGAGCCGCATCCGCCCCGAAACCATTGCCGCCGAAGATATTCTGCACGATATGGGCGCGCTGAGCATCATCAGCAGCGACTCGCAGGCGATGGGCCGGGTGGGCGAGGTCATCACCCGCACCTGGCAAACGGCCCACAAGATGCGCCAGCAGCGCGGCCCCCTGCCTGAAGATGCTGACGCGAAGCGCCCGAACGACAACTTCCGCGCCCGCCGCTACGTGGCCAAGTACACCATCAACCCCGCCCGCGCCCACGGCATGGCCGACGAAATCGGCTCCATCGAAATCGGTAAGCTAGCCGACTTGGTGCTCTGGAAACCGGCCCTGTTCGGCTCGCGGCCGGAGATGATACTCAAAGGCGGCGTCATCGTGCAGGCCCAGATGGGCGACCCGAATGCTTCGATTCCGACGCCGCAGCCGTCATTTTCGCGGCCCATGTTTGGGGCCTACGGCGGGGGGGTAGGGTATTGCTCGGTGGCGTTCGTGTCGGGCGCTTCGCTAGAGAAGGTGTCGTCAGAATATGGGTTGAGTAAGCGTGTGGTGGCGGTGAAGGGCTGCCGCACGGTAGCCAAGAAGGACATGGCCCTGAACGACTACCTACCTAATATTTCGGTGGACCCGGAAACGTACCGGGTGATGGTCGATGGCGTGCACCTGACGTGCGAGCCAGCGCAGACGCTGCCGCTGGCGCAGCTGTATAATCTGTTTTAACGGGTAACCTTACCCCCCACCTTCTCCTTGGGGAGAGGGGGAGCTTGGCGACTTTTAACGCAAACTCACGGTCGCTTACGGTCGGCTCCCCCTCTCCCCAAGGAGAGGGGCCCGGGGGGTGAGGTTACCCGCCCGCCGAGCTACCCTAGCAGCAATTTCAAATGCCGCTCAATATCCGCCAGCACCTCGGGCAACCGCTGCAACACCGCCGCATTGCTATAACGCACCACCAAAAACCCGCGCTCCTGCAACGCGTGCGTACGCCCGCCGTCATAATCTGCTTCTTCCGGCACCGCGTGAATTTCGCCGTCCACTTCCACCACCAACCAAGCTGGCAAGCACACAAAATCCACGATGTAGTCCTCAATGGCATGTTGGCGCCGAAAGCGCGGGCCTAGCTGATTACCCCGTAGCGCCTGCCATAGCTGTACTTCGGCCGGTGTGGGCCGTCGGCGATTTTCGCGGGCAAAGCCCTTCAGATTTTTCCACCGCTGCCGGTCGGTGGTGAAGGTATGAATAGAGCTATCGCTAGGGCCAAGGTTTGCCATGCAGGCAAGTTACACGTTTTCAACGCGCCTTGGCCGATGGCCCTGCCATCCTAGTAGTAGCGCTACTTTCGCTCTTATGCCGCACCTCGCCCGCCTGCTCCACCTTGCCGATTCGGCCTTGCCCACCGGCTCGTTCGCCTATTCTTACGGGCTGGAAAGCAGCATAACTTTTGGCCTTGTCAAGACCGAAACCGAGTTTCGCTCCTACCTCTATTCGTTTTTGCAGCAGGCGATGGGGTTTGAGATTCCTTTCGTCACGTCGGCGGCGCAGGCCACTGACGGCGACCTCCCTACCCTGCTCACCGAGTACGATGCCCAGCTACTCACGCCGGCGCTGCACCGGGCTAGCCTCACGCAGGGCAAAAACTGGCTGAAGCTGCTAGATACTTTTTACCCGGAGGCCGAGCTAGCCGAACTGGGCCGGGCGCTAGCGCGGCAGTTGCTGCCGGCGCATTTCGTGCCGCTATTTGGGCTGAGCCTGGGGAAAACCGGCTTTTCGCTGGCTGATATTCAGGCTACTTACCTACATCTTGCCTTGCGCGACCAGCTGAGCGCGGCCATTCGGCTGGGCTTTATTGGGCCGATGGCGGGGCACTTGTTGCAACACGATTTTTACGCTATTTTTGAGAGTTTACTGGATTCAGCCGATATTCGGCCTTATACCCAAGCTACTCGCTGTACCTTGCTACTCGACGTGGCCCAGATATTTCACGACGATATTTACTCGCGACTCTTTCAGAATTAACCGCTTATGGCTTTCGTTGAGAAACTGGCGCTGCTGCTGCACGGCCACAGCCACGAGGCGCTAGAGTCGCCGGGCAGCTTTGCGGAGCGCGAAACCCGCCGCCTACCCCCCTACCGCAACTTCCGCAAGCGGGCGTTTACGGTGGGTATCGGCGGGCCGGTGGGCACTGGTAAGACTGCGCTACTCAAGGCTTTATGCGAAAATTTGCGCGACGATTACCGGCTGGGCGTAGTCACCAACGACATTTTTACCCGCGAGGATGCCGAGTTTTTAATTAGCCAAAGCGCCCTCACCGCCGACCGCATCGTGGGCGTTGAAACCGGTGGCTGCCCGCACGCGGCCATTCGGGAAGACATTTCGCTAAATATGGATGCGCTCGAAGGCCTGATGCTACGCTTTGATAATCAACTAGATTACCTCTTTGTAGAAAGCGGCGGTGATAACCTAGCTGCCCATTTTAGCCGCGAGCTGGTCGATTATTCGATTTACGTGATTGATGTATCGGGCGGCGACAAAGTGCCGCGCAAAGGTGGGCCGGGCATTACGCAGGCCGACTTATTGGTTATCAATAAAATAGACTTAGCTCCAATGGTAAAAGCCGACCTCGCCGTGATGGACCGCGACTCGCGCCGCATGCGAGGCGATGGGCCATTCGTTTTCGCCCGCGCCTCCGACGGCCACAACCTGGGAGTGATTATTGACCACATTCACATGGCTAGAACGCAGGCGCTAGCCGCCGTGCGCGAAGACCGAAGATAACTGACAATCACCTGCTTACCCTCATGCGCAGGTGAACCCCTTGCCTACCCCCTCTGTCTGACAGAGGATGCCCTGGCGGTACTCTGGTACCGCACCCCTTACCCTACCCCTCCCCACCCGCCTCACTCTGGAAAGCCTCTGTCGGCTTCGCACTAGCTCCATTTTTGGAGCCTAGCCGCGACGCCTACCGGCGTGGCTAGCCTAACCCCAACTCCGCCCCTCCAGCGAGGAGCGCTTGGGCAAGTGAGCGCGTGTTTCCCCAGCAACTACAATTAGCTAGCAATCAGCCATGACTACGCCCACCCTTTACCGGCCCGAGTTTGAGCACGATTCGTGCGGCACGGGTTTTATCACCTACATCGACGGGCGCAAAAGCCACCAGATTGTGGCCGATGCCCTCACAATGCTCGCCAACATGGAGCACCGCGGGGCCTGCGGCTGCGACTCCGACTCGGGCGATGGCGCGGGGGTACTTATTCAGCTGCCACACTGGTTTTTACTGGAGGAGTGCGTGGCGCACGGCATTCGGCTGCCCGAGCCGGGCGGCTACGGCGTGGGCATGGTTTTTTTTCCGAAAAAGGAAAAGCTGCGCGAGGCGAGCCGGGCCATCATTGCGGAGGCAGCGCAGCGGCTGGGTATCACGGTGCTGGGCTACCGGCCGGTGCCGGTGCGCACCGAGGGCATTGGCGTCACGGCTTTGTCGGCCGAGCCAACGATTGAGCAGCTATTTTTGGGCCGGCCGGCGGGGCTAGCCACCGAGGCCGACTTCGAACGCAAGCTCTACGTACTGCGGCGGTTGGTTATCAAGCTCTTGAAGGAGCAGGCGCCAGCCGCACTCGATGCGTTTTACTTCGCGTCGCTCTCGTGCCGCACGATTGTGTATAAAGGGCAACTGACGACGTTTCAGGTGGGCATGTACTACCCCGACCTGAGCGACGAGCGCGTGACGTCGGCTTTTGGGCTGGTGCATTCGCGCTTTTCCACCAACACGATGCCCTCGTGGAAGCTAGCCCAGCCGTTTCGCTACCTCGCTCATAATGGGGAGATTAATACGCTGCGTGGCAACCTAAACTGGTTTTACGCGGGCCTCCCTACCTACACCTCGCCCTACTTCTCGGCCGAGGAAATGGAGATGCTGCTGCCGGTGGTAGACCCTGGCCAGTCGGACTCGGCCTGCCTCGACAACATTGTGGAACTGCTACTGCACTGCGGCCGCTCGCTGCCCCATGTGATGATGATGCTGGTACCCGAAGCCTGGGACGGCAACGAGCAGATGGACCCACTCAAAAAGGCCTTCTACGAGTTCCACGCCACATTTATGGCCCCCTGGGATGGCCCAGCAGCGCTCAATTTCACCGATGGCACGCTGGTTGGTGCGATGCTCGACCGCAATGGCCTGCGGCCTTTGCGCTACGCCATCACCAACGACGGGCGCGTGCTGGTGGCTTCTGAAGCAGGGGTACTGCCGCTAGCCCCGGAGAGTATTATTAAGAAGGGCCGCTTGCAGCCGGGTAAGATGTTTGTGGTTGATACGGCGGCCGGCCGCATCCTCACCGACCGCGAAATAAAAGCGCAAGCCGCTGGCCAACAGCCGTATGGCACTTGGCTCGAAAACTACCAGATTCGGATGGAAGACCTGCCCGAGCCGCGCCAAGTGTTTACCGACCTCGGCGCGGAGGCCGTACTGAAGTACCAGCAGGTGTTTGGCTACAGCCGCGAAGACTTGGAAACTGTGCTTGCCCCGATGGCCCTCGACGCCAAAGAGCCCATTGGCTCGATGGGCGTGGACGTGCCGCTGGCGGTGCTTTCCGACCAGCCGCAGCACATCAGCAGCTACTTCAAGCAGTTCTTTGCGCAGGTTACCAACCCGCCCATCGACCCTATTCGGGAGCGGCTGGTGATGAGCCTAGCCACATTTATCGGTAATAATGGCAACATCTTGGATGAGAACCAGATGCACTGCCACTGCGTGGCCGCCAAGCACCCGATTCTTACCAATTTAGAGCTGGAAAAGCTGCGGAGTATTGACACGGGCTCCTTCCACGCCAAGACTTTGCAGACTTACTTCAAGGCCGATGGCAAGCCGGGCGCCATGCAGCGCGGCTTAGAGCGGCTTTGTCGCTACGCGGAAGACGCTGTCAGTGACGGCTTTGAGGTACTCATTCTTTCCGACCGGGCGATGGATTCGGAGCATGCGCCGATACCGTCGCTGCTGGCGGTATCGGCCGTACACCACCACCTCATTAAGCGCGGCATGCGCGGTTCGGTGGGCCTCGTAGTGGAGGCCGGCGATGTGTGGGAAGTACACCATTTTGCCTGCTTGCTGGCCTTTGGGGCCACGGCTATCAACCCGTACTTGGCGCTGGCTACCATTCAGACGCGCCACGCGGCGGGACATCTGGCGTCGGACTTGCCGTATAGCAAGTTGGCTTACAACTACATCAAAGCCGTGTGCGACGGACTGCTGAAGATTTTCTCGAAGATGGGGATTTCGACTTTGCAGAGCTACCACGGCGCGCAGGTGTTTGAGATTCTGGGTATCAACCAAAATGTTGTAGACCAGTACTTTACGGGAGCTGTGACGCGTATTCAAGGGCTGGGGCTGGACGAGATTGCCAAGGAAACGCTCTACAAGCATTTTCATGGCTTTAAGCAGGAGACGACCGTCGGCCCCGAATTGCTGGCCACGGGTGGCGTATACCAGTGGCGGCGCAAGGGCGAGGCGCACATGTTTGACCCTGAGACGGTTCACTTGCTGCAACACGCCACCCGCACCGGCAACTACGCTACCTATCAGAAATACGCCAAGCTGCTCAACGAGCATCCCAACCAGCTGTTTACCATTCGCGGGCTGCTGGGTTTTGCCAAGCACCGGCCGAGCATCGCGCTGGAAGAAGTGGAGCCAGCCGAGGCCATTATGAAGCGGTTTGCGACGGGCGCGATGTCGTTTGGCTCCATCTCGCACGAGGCGCATAGCACCTTGGCCATCGCCATGAACCGCATCGGCGGCAAGAGCAATACGGGCGAAGGTGGGGAAGACCCGCTGCGCTACGAACAGATGGAAAACGGCGATTCGATGCGCTCGGCCATCAAGCAAATTGCCTCGGCCCGCTTCGGTGTGACGGCGCACTACCTGACCAATGCCGACGAGCTGCAAATTAAAATGGCCCAAGGCGCCAAGCCTGGCGAGGGCGGCCAACTGCCTGGTCACAAGGTGGATGATTGGATTGCCAAAGTGCGCCACGCCACGCCGGGGGTAGGCCTCATTTCGCCGCCGCCGCACCACGATATCTACTCCATCGAAGACCTGGCGCAGCTGATTTTCGACCTCAAAAACGCCAACCGCGCGGCCCGCATCAACGTGAAGCTGGTGAGCAAAGCGGGGGTAGGCACCATCGCGGCGGGCGTGGCGAAGGCGCACGCCGATGTGATTCTCATCTCGGGCTACGACGGTGGCACGGGCGCGTCGCCGCTCAGCAGCATCCGCCACGCCGGCCTACCCTGGGAACTAGGATTAGCTGAAGCGCACCAAACGTTGCTGCGCAGCCAGCTCCGCAGCCGCGTGGTGCTGCAAGCCGACGGCCAACTAAAAACCGGCCGCGACCTCGCCGTGGCTGCCCTGCTAGGGGCCGAAGAATTTGGCGTAGCCACGGCGGCGCTCATCGCGGGCGGATGCATTATGATGCGCAAGTGCCACCTCAACACCTGCCCGGTGGGTGTGGCCACCCAGGACCCCGAGCTGCGTAAGTTGTTCAGCGGCAAGCCCGAGCACATTGTCAACCTCTTCCGCTTTTTGGCCGAAGAACTGCGTGAAATCATGGCTGAGTTGGGCTTCCGCACGCTGAACGAGATGGTGGGCCGCAGCGAATTTTTGAAAGTAAACTCCGAAGCCGGCCACTGGAAAGCCAAGCTCATCGACCTCGACGCGGTGCTGCACCCCGCCCCAAATATCTCGGGCGGCACCCTTTACAATAGCGAAAGCCAGGACCACGGCATCGCCGAGGTGCTCGACTGGCAACTGCTGGCACACGCCCAGCCCGCCCTGGAGCGCCAGGAGACCGTAATGGCTGAGTTCGACGTAAGAAATACCGACCGCACCATCGGCACGCTGCTCTCGAATGAGGTGGCCAAGCGCTACCAAGCCGCTGGCCTGCCTAGCGATACCATCCGCTACAAGTTTACTGGCTCGGCTGGGCAAAGCTTTGGTGCATTCTCTTCCAAAGGCTTGACTTTTAGGCTAGAAGGCGAAGCCAATGACTACGTGGGCAAGGGGCTAAGCGGGGCGCGGCTGGCCATTTTCCCGCCCGCCGCCAGCACGTTTATCCCCGAAAACAACATCCTCATCGGCAACGTGGCGCTCTATGGGGCAACCTCGGGCGAGCTTTACGTGCGCGGCAAGGCGGGCGAGCGCTTTGCGGTGCGCAACTCGGGCGCGACGGCCGTCGTGGAGGGGGTAGGCGACCACGGCTGCGAGTACATGACCGGCGGGCGGGTGCTGGTATTGGGTCGCACGGGCCGCAATTTTGCGGCGGGCATGAGCGGCGGTCTGGCTTGGGTCTACGACCCCACCGGCCAGTTCCCCGTGAACTGCAACCCCGATATGGTGGCGCTGGAAGGGTTGACGGAAACAGACGAAGCCGACATCCAGGCCTTGCTTAAAAACCACCACGAGCTAACGGGCAGCCACTTGGCTAATTTCCTGCTGGGCAACTGGGAGGAGGAAGCGGGGCGGTTTGTGAAGGTGTTTCCGCTCGAGTATAAGCGGGTGCTGGAGAAGGCAGCAACCCACTAAGTGCCTAAGCCACGTTTTAAAAGCAGTAACTACTTAGTTTGTAATGGGCAATATTACCGGCTTCAAAGAATACCCGCGCACTGTGCCGCCCAAAGCGGCCCCGACCGAGCGCGTGGCGCACTACCAGGAATTCATCGGCCTCTATCCCGAAAAAGAGCTGCATAACCAGGCCGCCCGCTGCATGAACTGCGGGGTTCCCTTCTGCCACTCGGGCTGCCCGCTGGGCAACATCATCCCCGAATTCAACGAGGCAGTGTATCGGCAAGACTGGCGCGAGGCGTACGATATCCTCTCGGCTACCAATAACTTCCCCGAGTTTACGGGCCGCATCTGCCCTGCGCCGTGCGAGTCGGCGTGCGTGCTGAGCATCCACAGCGCGCCGGTGGCCATTGAGGAAATTGAGAAGCACATCATCGAAATTGCCTTCGAGAAAGGCTACGTGCAGCCCACTGCGCCAGTGCTCAAAACCGGTAAAACGGTGGCCGTAGTGGGCTCGGGCCCAGCCGGGCTAGCGGTGGCGGCGCAACTCGCCGAGGCCGGTCACATCGTCACCGTTTTCGAGCGCGACCCGCACCCCGGCGGATTGCTGCGTTACGGCGTGCCCGATTTCAAACTCGAAAAATGGGTGATTGAGCGCCGCATCAAGCTGCTCGAAGACGCCGGCGTAACCTTCCGCTGCAACGTCGAAATCGGCCGCGATATGACCGCCGACGAGTTGCGCCGCACCTTCGACGCGGTGGTGCTGGCGGGCGGGGCTTCGGCCCCGCGCGAGCTGCCGCTGCCCGGCCGCGACCTCAAGGGTATTCACTACGCCATGGAATACCTTACCCAGCAAAACCGCCGCGTGAGCGACACGCCCGTGGACAGCGAGCACATTCTGGCCGATGGCCTCGATGTGGTGGTCATCGGCAGCGGCGACACGGGCTCCGACTGCGTGGGCACTGCCAACCGCCAGCAAGCCAGATCGGTAGCGCAGTTTGCCATGATGCACCAGCCCGGCGAGGAGCGCCCCGCGCACACTCCCTGGCCGCTTTACCCCACTATTTTCCGCACCAGCAGCTCGCACGAAGAGGGCTGCCAGCGCTATTGGGGCGTGAATACCAAGGCCTTCTTGGGCGACGAAAACGGCGACGTGCGCGCTCTGCTCGTGAGCGACGTCACGTGGGAAACCGACGACCTGGGCCGCCGCGTCCGCTTCGAGGAAGTGCCCGGCTCCGACCGCGAAATCCCGTGCCAACTGGTGCTATTAGCCCTGGGCTTTACCGGCCCGGCCAACGCGGGCTTGCTCGGCCAACTAGGGGTAGGCCTCGACACGCGCGGCAACGTGCACGCACCCGAAACTACCTACCATACCAGCGTGCCCGGCGTATTTGCGGCCGGCGATATGCGCCGCGGCCAGTCGCTCATCGTGTGGGCTATTTCGGAAGGCCGCGAAGCCGCCCGCCAAGTCGATATGTACTTGATGGGCAAGACGAACCTACCAAGCAAGAACGCGGTGGGGATGTTTGGATGAGAACTGGGAATTGGTCTAAAAAGGAAAGCCCCGCAAGCAGCTGCTTGCGGGGCTTTCCTTTTGGTTTTGGCCAAACTAGTATGTGTAAACAACGTGACAAGTCACTAAGGGGAGCAAGCTGAACAATCACCCCGCTGGCGACAGCGAATCTACTAATTCGCACAGTTCGTCGGTGTCGGTAAAAAGGGTGTCGCCGGCAAAGGCCAGGCTATCGAGTGAGCGCTGGGCGGCTTCGGGATGACCCGCGCCGCAGGCATCGCGCACCACTATGGGCAGGTAGCCGAGGTCGGCGGCGTGGCGCACAGTGGGCTCGATGCCGATTTCCATAGCTGCACCTATGAGGATGATGGTGCGCACGCCCAGGTCGCGCAAGGCGATGTCGAGCCAAGTGCCTTCGAAAGCCGACATGCTGAGCTTATCAAACACGGCTTCGCTGGCCAGGGGCGCCAGCTCGGGTAGCACACCGAGGCCGGGGCTATCGCGCAGAAACCAGGGGCGCACCTGGCGCGGGTCATCGGTGCGCTGCCAAGCCAAAGCCATGCGCATTTGGGCGGTGCCCATTAGCTCAACGGGCAGCGACAAATGCCGCGAAAAGAAGACGGGCAACCCAGCCGTGCGAGCGGCGGTTACTATTCGCAGCAGGCGGGCCGTAAGGGGCGCTGGCTCGGGCAACTGCGAAAAGATGCCTACTTGGGCATCATACACGAGCAGCGCTGGGCGCACTGCCCGCAGGCTTTCGGGCAAGGTGCGCGGCACCGGTAGGCCCCGGTGCATAGTAAAGGAGGCATCCATAGGCAAAGGCGAAGCGCATACTGGTGCGCCGCAATGGGTGGCAAACCAGCCTAAATTACACTTGAACTAGTGAATTAGTACGCAGCGGCTTACGCTGGCAGCCCAACTTTGTAGCCGCCCGTAGCCATGTTGCGTGCTACGCAAAAATGTGCCTACCCTACGCTAGCCTAACTGGCAATCCGTTGGCATAGCCTTGCCGGCACTAGCACGAGAGCTCATGGGTCGGCTCACCGCCACTAAATAACTCTACCAAATGCGCTAGCCCACCCGGCGAGTGCAGCGCCGCCGTTTGCGCCAGCGTTTCCTGCGCTACTGTGGCGGCGCGCTGACGCATAGACTGCTCGTAGGCAGCAATAGCGGCTTGCGCATTTGAAAATTGACTGTCGGCCAAGCAGTTGCTTAGCTCAAGTGCGTCGAGCATGGCCATGTTCACGCCTTCGCCGGCGTAGGGCGGCATGAGGTGGGCCGCGTCGCCGAGGAGGGTGAGGTTGGGCTGGGAGGCCCAGGCTTGGGTTGGGGGGAAGCAGTACTGTGGGCGGGGCACGAAGTAGGCGTGGTCGGCGGCAAATAACTCGTCCCAGAGGCTAGCCCAGCCCACAAACTCTTGCCGAAACCAGGTTTGCACCTGCGCTGCATTTTTGAAATCTATGCCGCTGTCGCGGGCCCACAACTCGGGGGTTTTGCAGCCGGTGTAGAACGCCAGGCCGCCGTCGCCTTTGGCGCTTACTATCAGGGTTTTTTCGTCGCCCAAGGCGAATATTTTGCCGCCTTGCAGCAAGGCGCAGATGCGGGGCGCGTGCTGCGCGGCGTCGGGCAGGGCGCCTTCTACCACCGTAATGCCGATGTAGAACGGGGTAACTGGCGTTACGAAAGGCCGGATTTTAGAGTTGGCTCCGTCGGCCCCAACTACGATATCGGCCGTGGTGGCAGTGCCATTTTGGAAGGTGATTTCCCAGCCTGGCCCGGCTGGCTTCATCGACGCAAAGTGGCTGTCCCAAACCACCGTGCCGGGCTGCAACGAATCGAGCAAGAGGTCGCGCAGCGGGCCGCGGTCGATTTCGGGGCGGAAGTGCGGGTCGCCAAAGGTGGCGGTTTGGGCTTCTGCGTGCTCGTCGAGCACGAGGGTGGCGTGCTGGTCTACGAGGCGCAGGTGCTCGGCTCCCGGCCGGTAATGCTTTTTAAACTCGTCGAGCAGGCCGGCTTGGCGCAGGGCAGCTAGCCCCGACTCGTGGTGCAGGTCGAGGGTAGCGCCCTGCACACGCACATCGCGGTCGCGGTCGCGCTCATAAACCTTGACGGTGGCACCACGCAGCTGGAGCAAGCGGGCGAGGGTAAGGCCACCGGGGCCGCCGCCGATGATGGCTATCTTCTTGTCTTGAATAAGCATGGCTGAATACGGGGTAGGATTCAGCACAAAACTATGGGGGGGGGTAGGGCGGCGAATTGTATAAATCGGTCGTCTTGGTTGCGGGCCAATTCTTTGGGGACCACGCCTGCGTATTTCTTGACTTCCCGAATAAAATGGGCTTGGTCGGCGAAGTTTTGCTCGGGAAATAGTTTACCAGCCTTAAGGTGCTGGAACGAGGCGCGAAACCGCAGAATATTGGAATAGGCTTTCAGCGGAAGGCCGAACATCTGCTGGAAATACCGATTAATTTGGCGACTACTCCAGGCGGCCGCGGTGGCCAACTCCTCCACGGCCAGCGCGCCATTGGAGGCGTAAAGTAGGTTGAATAGTTTGCGCTTGCGGGCATCTAGTTCGAGGGGAAGCAGGTGCATAATTTGCGCAGATATTTTCGCGCAAAAACCATCGAAATCGCTAAAATCCTCAGCAGTAATGCCCAGGTAGTCGGCGGGCAGGTAGCGGCCGGTATGCAGCAAATCTGCAATGCGAATGGGGAGGATGTATTCGACTGCCAAGAGCTTCCAACTGACGGCGAGCATCCGGCATTTGGGCGGAATGATTTGCGTGCTGGGCTGGCTATCCAGGCCGACAAGCGCGACGTGGTACGGCTCGGTGGCCGAGTCCGAAAATAGCACGTCGGGCCGGCCATCGGGCACGAGGGTTACGCGCTGCTCGCTATCGGAATGGTTTAGCAGCAGCCAGTAGCTTTCTACCAGTTCAGCGAGCGCTGGGGGCGGCTGCGCCACGCGGTAATCGAGGTCGCTGAAGGGCATTTTGCGCGCGGAATTAAGGTCGTTTTTAGGGGTAATGTACGGCCGCTCTGCTGGATGACCTCGCCCCTACCCCCCTCCCCGCGTAAGGAGATAGGACCCGAAGGCCCGCCACTAGTACCACCGCTTTAACCTGCTTCTAGACTGGCAGGCCAATGGTATAGGTGCCGATGTAGCCGCCGGTCGCCGCATCGGGAACGATATGGAGGAGGGTGTGGGCCAGCACGGTAGAAGACTCGCCAAATACGTGGTCGGCCGCGTTGGCGACGACGGAGGTATTGTTGCCGTGCTTGTTGTAGGGCGGCTTGGCGTACACGGCGGCATTGATGGCGTCGGGGAAGGCCACCTGGCTGATAAGCACCTTCTTTTTGCCAATAAATACTTCGAAGTGGATGTGGGTAATGCGGCCCTCGTACCAACCGGGGTAAATGCTCTCGAACGTGACCTGGCCGTGGGCGTCGGTGCGCTGGATGCCGCGGCAGAAGGTTTGGTTGGTAAAATCGCGGTTGCCGAGGTAGCCGCGCTCGCTGAACTCAGAATAGTAGCCGTCGGCGTCGCAGTGCCACACATCGATGCGGGCGTTGGGAATAGCGGCGCAGCCATTTTTGGTATCAACCAGCGTAAGGGTAAATTGCAGGGGTAGGCCCGCGCGCTGCTCGGCAATGCTGCGGCGCACCAGGGCGCCCTTGCTGCTGAGGTCGTAGGGAAAGGGGCCTTCCTCTAGCTCGGGGGTAGAGTAGCAGGCGCTGCCATCGGCGGTGTGGCCGGTGGGGCCGGGCTTGCTGGTATGGTGGGGCGGCGGGGGGCCACCAGGCCCCCCGGGGGGCGGGCCGCTAGGGCCGTCACCGGGTGGGGGGCCGCCTTTCCAGCCGGGCGGGGGACTGCCGCCCGGTGGAGGGCCTGGGCGGCCAGCAGTGCGGGCGCTGTCGGCTGAGGCGGTGCCGGTGTTGGCAGTTTGGCTACCATCGGAGGCGCAGCCGAGCTGCTGCAACAGCAGCGGGGCCACGGCCGAGCCCAGCGCTATTTTGCGAATAAAGTCTTTGCGGGTGAGCATACTAATTGAATCTGTTCGGGCATCAGGGTACCAACGAAACAAAATTCAGCTTAGCCCCGGGCTACGGGGCCATGCAATCGGCGGGGGTAGGCGGACTACCGACGAGCGGGGAAGAATCGCCGAATACGACCTGCCCGGCGGGCGGCCTCAATACTTCCGTTTTAGCGGGCTAAACCCCAGCAGTTCCTTCCCCGCTAAGGCGGCCGATAGCGCTTGGTACACCGGCTCTAAATCGAGCCGCGAGTTGCCTAATGCGCGCACCAGCAATACGTTGTCCCGCGCCTGAGTCACGGCCACTACATAGGGCCGGCCGGTTAGCTGCGCGTGCAGCTCGGTTTGGCCAGGGGGGGGTAGGCGGCGCAGCGCCGCGGCCAGCTGCTGAAAGCGCGCCGCACCGGGCGGCCCCACGAGGTACAGCGACAGTGCCGAATGATACGGCCCAAACGTGGCCTGCGAGGTAGCTAAATGCTCGGCGGGCCGCAGGGCAAAACGGTCGAGCACAACTAAGCGGCCACCCACGCTCACGCGTAGTTCGGTCGCGAAGGACGTGAAGGCGAATTTCTCGCCTATATCGGTGCGGCCGGCGTGCCACCAGTCGGCCAGCAGCAGGGTAGCGCTATCGGCCAGGTGCCAGTGCTGAGCTTGGTGGTAGCGGCTATTGGCCTGGGGCACCAAGGGGTCGGGCAGCACCACGGCCAGGGCGTTTTCGGCTACGTGGCCTTCGGTAAGCTGCTCGGCCTGGCGGCCATCTATCGACTTGAAGATGCGCGTATTGGCTTGCGTGGTGAGTAGCAGGCCGCTCCCCGCCTCGCAATGCACCCGCAGCCGGATGCTATCGCCGGCCACCAGGCCACCGCCGTAGCTGGCCAGTACGGCGTGGCAGGCGGAGCCGGCCGGCGCGGCAGGATTGATAATCTTGAGCGGCTGCATGCTGCGGCTGGCCACCAGCCGCGACTGCTGCCGCACCTGCGCCACCGCCAGCTCGCTCCACTGGTAGTCGGGAGGGTCGGGCATAGTTGGAGCGGCAAGATAGGGGCGCCCCGTGGCCCTACCCCCTTATTTGTGCACGAGGTGCAGCTCCTCAGCGGCAAATATGCGTGCGAGCTTACGCTTGCGCTCCACCAGCTGGAAGGTGGCGCGGTCGTCGCGCTCACTCCAAAATACGTCGGAAATAAGGCCGCGGTGCGGCAGCTGGCCGGGGGCCGGCTGCACCTCCTCCACCAAGTCGCCGAAGCTGAAAGTAGGCTTGTTGTACAGCTCTTTAAACAGCTCACCGCGCACCAAAAACTGCTGCTCGTCGTAGCGGATAGTTATCCAGTCCGAGTCGTCATCGGCGGGGCTTATCTTTTCAAACACCTTGCCCACGGGCTCCAGCAGCTCAAACGAACGGCGGTTGGCGGGGTGCAAGTAGCGGTAGCCGTAGGCGGGCAACCAGGCATAGAGACCGTAAATGAGGGGGGTAGGGCGGCGCATAAAAGGAAAATAACAGGTGCTCCACACGGGGAGAGGGC
The DNA here is from genome assembly GCF_009755225.1 of Hymenobacter ginkgonis. GTDB lineage: Bacteria > Bacteroidota > Bacteroidia > Cytophagales > Hymenobacteraceae > Hymenobacter > Hymenobacter ginkgonis. The sequence goes on along the minus strand of NZ_WQKZ01000001.1, from coordinate 136,983 downwards.
TGCTTAGCTACGCCTGGCTAACCAAAAAGAACCGGCCGTGGTTGCCGGCCCTATCCCACTAGCGGGCTTTTTGCCTGATTATCAACTAGTGCGGCTAGCAATATTATCGAAAATCCAGTTTGTTCACAATTTAGTAATACTGCCAAACCACCCTAGTACAGAAGGGCCAGTACATTTACTTTCTACCTTTTGAGGTGCAGTATTTTCCCATTTTCCTTCTTTTACTATGATAAACTTCTCCTCTTTCACTATTCGCCGTACCCTGTTTGCCGCCACGCTGGGGCTGCTGAGTGCGTCGAGTGCGCTGGCCCAAGCGCCCGTGGCCTTTACGGCCGGCAACTTTGTGGTGGTGCGCGTGGGCGATGGCGCGGCCGCGCTTAGCAGCGCCGCCACGGCTACTTTCCTGCAAGAATACACCCGCACGGGCACGCTGGTGCAAACCATTGCGCTGCCCACGGCCGACGCCGGCACTACGCTGGCCTTCACCGAAACCGGCTCTTCTACGGCCGATGCCAGCCTTTCGCGCTCGGCCGATGGCCGCTACCTCATACTGCCCGGCTACAACGCGGCCGCTGGCACGGCCGCCGTAGCTACTACGGCCTCGGCCACTACCAACCGCCTCATTGGGCGCATTGGGGCCGATGGCGTCCTCAACGCCACGACCCGTATTTCGGATGCTTTTAGCGGCACTACTGGCAGTGGGGTCAACATCCGGGGAGCCGCCTCGGCCAACGGCAGCTCGTTTTATGCGGTAGGCAGCGCCGGCGGGGTGGTTTATACCACGTTTGGCAACACGGGCGCCAGCACTACCCTCTCAACGGGTTCGCCAACTAACCTGCGGTCAGTTAATATTTTCGGAGGCAATCTGTACGTGTCGTCGTCATCGTCGCCCACGTTTGGGGTGCTGCAAGTGGGCACGGGCCTACCTACCGCCGCGGGCCAGACCCTGGCGCTGCTCAACGGCTTTTCTACTACCACCGGGCCTAGTTCGTACGGCTTTTTCTTCACTGACCAGAGCGCCGCGGTGCCGGGCCTGGACGTAGTATACGTAGCCGATGACCGCGCTACCGCCGACGGCGGCATCCAGAAATGGAGCCTAGTCGGCACTACCTGGACCCTGAATGGCACCATTGGCGGCAGCACCACGGCGGCGCTGCGCGGCCTGGCGGGCAGCGTGAGCGGCACTACCGTTACGCTAGTGGCCAGCGGGGGCGGCGGACTGTACGCCGTCACGGATAATGCGGGCTACAACGCGGCGCCTAGCATAGCCGCCCTACCGGCCGCCATTGCCACGCCGGGCACCAATACGGCGTTTCGCGGGGTGGCGCCGGCGCCGCTGGCCACGGCCCTCGCGGCCCGCACTGCCACCGCAGCCGAGTTGTCGCTCTACCCCAACCCCGTGCAAGACATGCTGACCATCAGCCTACCTACGGGCTCGGTAGCGGGCCACACGGCTGAACTGCGTGATTTGCTTGGCCGCTCGGTGCGCACCGCCGCCACCCTACCCCCCTCGGGCCAGTTGAGCCTGGCAGGGCTAGCGGCTGGCACGTATTTGCTCACGCTCGATGGCAGCCTGACGCAACGCATCAGCAAGACGGAATAAACCTATATTTTGCTAATTAACAGTCTATTGTTCAGCAAGAAGCTCCCGCCTTATGGTGGGAGCTTTTTTGTGGTATTTCGGCAGTGAGCGCGGCAGTTTTACTAGCAGGCTTCGTGAGCGCCCAAATTTGTGGGCGACTCGCCTAGTATTAATAAGCAATTTATTCTCAATATTTTACTAAACCTTCGCCAACTGAATTAGCCAAGTGCCACTGGCCAAAAATAACGCCTGCTATATCCGGAAGGCAGCGGTACTCGTACACAGGTGCTTTAACTGCTGGCCGCGCCAGTTGGCCCTGTCTGTTGGGGCCAGCGCGACAGCTTTTTTTTATGTCCACTTCTACCGCCTCAAAACGCGCCGCTAAGCCGGCTGCGGCTGCCTCTAAGGCTACTAATACTCCTACTACGGCCCCCAGCGCGGCCCCCGTTCGCGAGGGATTTGGGGCCCTACCCCACCCCGGCGGCACCACCTTCCGGGTGTGGGCGCCGGCCGCCAGCGCCGTATCGGTGGTGGGCACTTTTAATAATTGGGACAAGCAGGCGCACCCGCTGCAAGCCGAAACCGATGGCAACTGGGCCGCCGACTTGCCCGGCGTGCAAGCCGGCGCAGGCTACAAGTACGTGCTGCAAACCCCCGCCGGCGAGCTTACCCGCAACGACCCCTACGCCCGGGCCGTCACCAACTCGGCGGGACACTCGCTGGTATTTGACCCCTTTGATTTTGACTGGGAAGGTGATAATTTTCAGATGCCCGTTTGGAACGACCTGATTATTTACGAGCTGCACATTGGCACTTTCAACGTGAAGCAAGAAGGCCAACCTGGCACGTTTCGCGATGTGATTGAGCGCTTGGACTACCTGAGAAATCTGGGTGTCAATTGCATCGAGATTATGCCGGCTACCGAGTTTCCGGGGGCGTATTCGTGGGGCTACAATCCGTCGAACCCCTTCGCGCTCGAAAGTGATTATGGCGGGGCCGAGGGCTTCCGCGAGCTGGTGAAGGCGGCGCACCAGCAAGGCATTGCGGTGATACTGGATGTGGTGTACAACCACTTCGGGCCCGGCGACCTCGATTTGTGGCAATTTGATGGTTGGCAGGAAAATGATGGCGGCGGCATTTATTTTTACAACGACTGGCGCGCCAAAACGCCCTGGGGCGACAACCGCCCCGACTACGGCCGCCCCGAAGTGCGCCGCTACATCCGCGACAATGCCCTGATGTGGCTCGAAGACTACCACTGCGACGGCCTGCGCATGGATGCCATCGCCTTCATTCGCAACGTGAATGGCGAGGAAGACCCCGGCGCCGACCTGCCCGATGGCTGGAGCCTGATGCGCTGGGTAAACGAGGAAATTCGCAACCGCCAGCCTTGGAAAATTACCATTGCCGAGGACTTGCGCTCGAACCCCGCCATCACGGCCGGCCCCGACCAGGGCGGCGAGGGCTTTTCGGCCCAGTGGTCGGCGTCCTTCATCTACCCGGTGCACGAGGCGCTTACCCAAATGGAAGACCGCGACCGCGACATGCACGCCGTGAGCCGCGCCATTTGCACGGCCTATAATGGCGATGCCTTCCAGCGCGTTATCTACACCGAAAGCCACGACGAGGTAGCCAACGGCAAAAGCCGCCTACCCGAAGAAATCATGCCGGGCAATGTAGACAACTACTTCGCCAAGAAGCGCATGGTGCTGGGCGCGGGCTTGGTGTTTACGGCGCCGGGCATCCCGATGCTGTTTCAGGGGCAGGAATTTTTGGCGCCCGGCTCGTTCAACGACACCGAGCCGCTACAGTGGGATTGGGCCGAAGCCCACGGCGGCCTCACCCAGCTCTACCGCGACCTGATTGCGCTGCGGCGCGATTTGCGCGGCGTCACGCCGGGTTTGCGCGGCCAGGGCTGCCACGTGTCGCATGTGAATAACGACGACAAAATCCTGGCCTTCGCCCGCTGGGACGACAGCCCCGAAAACGCTACTATCGTGGTCATTAATTTCGCCAACCAATCGCAGCAGGGGTACACCATCGGCTTGCCCGCGGGCGGCGAGTGGACGGTGCGTTTCAACTCAGACTGGGCCGGCTACGATGCGGACTTTCAAGACTTCCCGTGCTTTGGCACCCACACCGAAGACGGTGAATACGATGGCTACGCCCAGCACGGCCACCTCGACCTGGGGCCGTACGCGGTAGTTATCTTGTCGCGCGGCTAAGCCGCTGCCTAGCTGACTACAAAGCGAGGGGGTAGGGAAGGCGTTCATCCGAACGTCCTCCCTACCCCCTCGCTTTGTAGTCAGCTAGGCTAGCAAGCTATACTGGTGCCTGGTCGTAGCGCTCGTCGGCGGGCTGGGGCCAGCCACCCTCAAACATAAACTCGGCCAGCGGCTTGCGGGTGCGGGGCGCCAGCTCGCGCTCGCGCAAGTCGGCGGGCACGGCATCGGCGGCGGCGGGGTAACCGATGGTGAACACCGCTACTGACTGGTAGCCGTCTGGAATACCGAACGCCGTGCGGGCTCCTTCCTGCGAGAAACCCGCCATTTGGTGGATTTGCAGGCCCAGCTCTACGGCCTGAATGGCCAGCGTAGCGGCGGCCTGGCCCACGTCGTGGGTAGCCCAGGCATTGGGGTTGTTATCGTGCGAGAAGGTGGTTTTGGCAATGCTGATGGCCAGCACCGGCGCCTGTTTTACCCACGCCTGGTTGAAGGGCGCCAGGGTACCTAGTATCTTCTCAAACGCCGCGGGGCTGGTAGCCTTGCTGCCCACGATAAAGCGCCAGGGCTGCTCGCCAAAGCACGAGGCAGCCGAGCTGGCAGCCGTAAAGAGTTGCTGCAAAGCCTCGGCTGATACGGCCTGGTCGGTGTAGGCGCGGGGGCTGCGGCGCTGCGTCAGTTGGGGCAGAATGGCGTGCGCTACGGGCAACACGTTGGTAAGGTCAGACATAGAAAAAGGAATAAAATGCGAGTTCTAAATAAGCTCAGCGGCACTTATGTTTTGAACAGCAGGGCCGCCAAGGGCGATTTTTTAACGTAGGAATAATTCGCCTACCGGCTTACCTTTCGCACCCATTCCCCGCCCGTTCTCTACCCGCTTATGCAGCTCCAGCCCTCCGCGCCCGACGCCTTGTTCCCCGATTCTTTGCTCATTGAAGTGGCCTGGGAGGTGTGCAACCAGGTAGGTGGTATTTACACAGTTATCCGCTCGAAGGTGCCGGCCACCATGCCCGCCTGGAACGAGCGCTACTGCTTGCTGGGGCCCTACTTTCCGCAGCAGGCACAGGGCGAGTTTGAGACGTATGACGATGCCCAGCTAGCCCGCATGACCGACCCCTACGCGGTGGCCGTGCGCACGTTGCGCGAGCAGGGCATGGACATTTGCCTCGGGGTGTGGCTCGTGACGGGCCGGCCGCGTACGGTGCTCATCAACCCATTTCAGGTGTACGACCGCCTGGGACAGTTGAAAAGCGACCTCTGGCGCGACCACCAGATTCCGGCGCCCGACAACGACGATTTGCTGCACCAGGTTATTGCTTTTGGGCACCTGGCTGAGCGTTTTATCGAAACGGTGGCTCGCCAAACCGTGAACCAGTGGAAAGTTATCGCCCACTTCCACGAGTGGATGACGGGGGTAGCAATACCCGAGCTGCGCCGCCAGCAAGTGCCCGTGCACCTGGTGTTTACGACGCACGCGACGCTGCTAGGCCGCTACCTGGCCATGAACGACCCCGACTTCTACGACCACCTGATGCTGGTAGATTGGCGCTCGCAGGCGCGCCACTTCAACATTGAGCCGGCCGTGAGCATGGAGCGTGCCGCCGCCCACGGCAGCCACGTGTTTACTACGGTGAGCGAGCTGACGGTGCGCGAGTGCATCTATTTATTGGATAGAATACCCGATGCAGTGCTGCCCAATGGCCTCAACATCGAGCGCTTCGTGGCCCTGCATGAGTTTCAAAACCTGCACAAACTCTATAAGGATAAAATCCACGAGTTTGTAATGGCGCACTTCTTTCAGAGCTATTCCTTTGACCTCGACGAGACGCTGTACTTGTTCACCTCGGGGCGCTACGAGTATCATAACAAGGGTTTTGACCTTACGCTGGAGGCGTTGGCCCGCCTCAACCACCGCCTGCAAGCCAGTGGGCTGAATGGGCAGGTCGTGATGTTTTTCATCACCAAGCGGCCCTACACCAGCATCAACCCGCTGGTGCTGCAAAGCCGCGCCCAGCTCGAGGAAGTGCGCCAAACCTGCCGCGCCATTGAGGAGCAGGTGGGCGAGCGCTTATTTTACGCCGCTGCGGCCAGCCAGGACCACCGCCTGCCCGACCTCGACAACATGGTGGACGATTACTGGAAGCTGCGCTACCGCCGGGGCCTGCAAAGCTGGAAAACTTCGGCCCTACCCTCCGTTATTACCCACAACCTGGTGAACGACCAGGACGATGATATCCTAAACTTCGTGCGCCGCGCCAATTTGGTAAACAACCAGCACGACCGCGTAAAAATTGTGTATCATCCTGACTTTGTGAGCACTACTTCGCCACTTTTTGGCATGGACTACGGGCAGTTTGTGCGCGGCTGCCACCTAGGCGTGTTTCCGAGCTACTACGAGCCCTGGGGCTATACCCCGCTCGAGTGCGTGGCGCGCGGCGTGCCAGCCGTTACGAGCGACCTCTCGGGCTTTGGCGACTACGTGCAGAAAAACGTGGCCGACCACGAGGACAAAGGCATCTTTGTGGTGCGCCGCCAAGAGCGCAGCTTCGACCAAGCCGCCGAGGAACTCACCGAAATGCTCTGGAATTTTGTGCTGCTGAGCCGCCGCGAGCGCATCAGCCAGCGCAACCGGGTAGAGAGTTCCGCCGACATCTTCGACTGGAAAAACTTGCGCGTGTACTACGACCGCGCCTATGCCCTGGCGCTGGAGCGGCAGTAGCGTAAACTTCCATAGGCTTAATTATATAAGTTTGTCAGGGCAAGCGCCGCGTGGCAATTATCTCGGAATACCCTCCAAAGGGGCTCGTTCCGGGATATTTGCCACGCGGCGCTTGCCCTGACAAACGATTTTACAACGTTCGCCAGGAGTAAGGAGGAATGAAAGCCCGAATTTTTACGCTCCTCTTTCTTATTGCTGCCACTGCGGCACTAGCGCACGAGTTTTGGCTGCAGCCCGCTTCCTTTCGAGTGCTGCCGGGCACTGCGGTGCCGCTGCGCCTGCTGAGCGGCGAAAACTTTGCGGGCGAAACCTGGCCCCGGCCCACGCGCCGGGTGCGGCGCTTTGTGCGCTTGGGTCCTACCCCCCTCGATTCGGCTGACCTGCGCCCGGTGCTGCTGGCCGATTCGGTGGCGCCCGCGGTGCGCTGCGGAGCGCCGGGCACGCACGTAGTGGTGCTTACCAGTCAGCCGGCGTTCATGGAGCTGCCGGCTGCGCAGTTTACTGCCTACCTGCGCGAAGAAGGCCTTGACCTGGCCCTGCGCCAGCGCCAGGAAGCCGACGAAAGCGGCACCAAGCCGGGCCGCGAAGCCTACCGCCGCTGCGCCAAAAGCCTGGTTTTTGCCGCCGGGCCCACGGCCCCCGCCGCGGCGGCCGATACCACGTTTCGGCGGGTGCTGGGCCTACCCCTCGAATTGGTGCCCGAGCAAAACCCATATCGCCTGCGGCCTGGTGCGGCCCTTACGGTGCGGGTGCTACGCCAGGGCCAGCCGGTGCCGGGCGCCCTGGTGCAGGTGTGGGATGCCAGCCCGCCCGCGGTGACGGGGCTCAGTCGTTTTTCCGCCAAACCTACGGGCGTTATTACCCCTCAGCATTTTACTACGCACACCAATGCCCAAGGCCGCGTGCTGGTGCGCCTGCCGGGCGCGGGCCCCTACTTGCTGGCGGCCGTGCGCATGGAAGCCGCCCCACCAGCACTGGCCAACCGCGCCGATTGGCTTAGCACATGGGCTTCTCTCACGTTTGGCGGTCCTTCATTTTCTATGAAAGTTTATTAAATTCAACCTATCAATTAGTTAAGGTTGCACCTTCGGTGCCGGTTCATTTTGCATTTTGCAATTTCTTCCTACCTTCGCCCCCCAGCATCCAATTCTCATCGTCCCGCCACGGCTTTTATGAAATACTCCATCGATAAAAAAGAAAGCTACACCGTCATCACCATTGATGAAAAGAAGCTTGATACCACCGTTGCTCCCGATTTGAAATCGGAGTTTGTCAAGCTCAACGCGGAGGGTAACAACAACCTGATACTCGACCTTCAGAATGTTAAGTACACCGACTCGTCGGGCCTAAGCAGCATCCTCATTGCCAATCGCTTGTGCAACTCGACGGGCGGCCTGCTGGTGCTTACCGGCCTGCAAGACCACGTGCTGAAGCTCATCACCATCAGCAAGCTGGAGTCGGTGCTGCACATTCTGCCCACGGTAGAAGAAGGCATTGACCGCATTTTTCTGCACGCCATCGAGCGCGACCTGACGGACAAGGAGTAATTTTTTTTGAGGCTGTTGGCTATTGGCTGTTAGCGCGCGCAAAGCTGGGCTAACAGCCAGTGGCTTTTTTATTTTCGGTGGCTTTGGCCGCCGGCAGCTCGTAGCAGGCAGTTGGGCATGTACGGTAAAAAAGCTATCCCCCAACTATTCGTAGCTAACCGCTTTTTTCGTGACATTTGAGCTTCAGATTCTGGGCAGCGGCTCGGCTACCCCCATGGTGGGCCGCCACCCCACGGCGCAGCTACTGGCCGTAGAGGAAGGCCGCTACCTCATCGATTGCGGCGAAGGCACCCAGCTGCGGCTGCTGGAGCACCGCCGCCGGCTCAGCTCGCTGCGGGTAGTGTTTATTTCGCACCTGCACGGCGACCATTTTTTTGGGCTATTTGGCTTGCTGAGTACCATGCACCTGCAAGGCCGCCAGGAGCCCCTGACGGTAGTAGGCCCGCCCGGCCTCGACCTGGTGCTGACTACCCAGGCCTTCCACTCGCGGATGCAGCCGGGCTACAACATCACCTTCGTGCCCGTTGATACCGAGGCGCACGCCGTGGTGTATGAAGATGCGCTGGTGCGGGTGTGGTCGTTGCCCATGCACCACCGCATTGCGTGCGCGGGCTACTTGTTTGAGGAACAGCCGCGCCGCGACAAGCTCGTGAAGGAGAAGCTGCCCGCCGGCCTTACCCCTACCGAATTGGCGCAGCTCGCCCAGGGCCAGGATTTACCCGCCGACCCGGCTACTGGCCGCCCCGCGCTGGCCCACGCCGACGTGTCGGTGCCGGCCGCGCCGCCCCGCCGCTACGCTTTTTGCTCCGATACCATTTATACGCCCGCCCTGGCCGAGCTGGTGCAGGGCGTGGATTTGCTGTACCACGAGGCCACCTTCTTGCACGATATGCGCGAGCGGGCCGCCCAAACCTACCACAGCACTGCTCGCCAGGCCGCCGAGCTGGCCCACACAGCCGATGCGCATCGCTTGCTAATCGGCCACTTTTCGTCGCGCTACAAGCAGCTAGATGCGCACTTGCAGGAGGCGCGGGAGATTTTCCCCTGGACGGAACTTGCCACCGAAGGCCTATTGGTGAGCGTATAACCTGCTTAGCTTAACGTTTTAAGAAAGTGGTCAGGCTGAGCTTGCCGAAGCATCTCGCGTGGAGCACTAACTCAATCGGCCAACGAGGCGAGCGCGATGCTTCGGCAAACTCAGCCTGACATTCTATTAGCCATTACTACCGTGCCTCCTACCTACGCGCACAAAAAGCAGCAACTGTACCTCGTACTCAGCGGCATTTTTTTGGTAAATGCGTTGCTGGCCGAGATTATCGGCGTGAAGATATTTTCGGTAGAAAAAACCTTTGGCCTTACCGGCAACCTTACGGCCGGGGTACTGGTGTGGCCAGTCGTGTTTATCACCACCGACGTCATCAACGAGTACTTTGGGCGCAAGGGCGTGCTGCGCATCACCTTCCTCACGGTGGCGCTCATTCTGTACGCCTTTCTGGTCATTCTGGGCACTACCAAGCTAGTGCCGGCCGACTTCTGGCTCGACCTGAACAAGACTGACCCGCAGGGCCGGCCCTTCAACATTGAGTTTGCCTACCAAAGCATTTTTCGGCAGGGCTTGGGCATTATTATCGGCTCACTGGTGGCGTTTATCATTGGGCAAGTGCTCGATGCCAGCGTATTTCAGCTGTTTCGGCGCGTCACGGGCAGCAAATTTATTTGGCTGCGGGCCACGGGCTCTACCCTCATTTCACAGCTCGTCGACAGCTTTGTGGTGCTGTATGTGGCGTTTTATGTGTTTGGCAATTGGTCGATGACTCAAGTCCTGGAAGTAGCCAAATTCAACTACTGGTATAAGTTCGCCGCGGCCATTGTGCTTACCCCTGTGCTGTACCTGGCGCACTACGCCATCGACCGCTACCTCGGCCCCGCCGAAACGGCTGAACTGCAGGAAGAAGCCTTGGTTGACAAAAGCGTGTAGCCTACCCCCTATTATTTCTATCATGCGCTCTACCCTATTATTCCTCAGCTTAGTAGCTCCCTTAGCCAGTCGCGCACAGGTGTTCAAGAATGTGGAGGTGGGCAGCTACGTGCTGAGTACTACCCCCCAGGTGCGGCAGCAGGGTGGGTTGTTTTTGCGCAACAGCGAGCAGCTGGTGGTGCGCGATTTGGCGGGCAAAACCGCCACGCTCACGCCGCAGCAAGTAAGCTCATTTCGCCTTGATAACAAGCAGTTTGTAAGCACCGGCGGGTTTCAGCTGCGCGGTGGCTTTGGCGATGCGTACGTGAGCCAAGCCTTTGCCGAGCAGGTGGATAGCGGCCAGGTAGTGCTGCTGCGCTACCGAAGCGTGGCCAGCAACGCGCCCTCCCGGGGCAACCTGGGGTACGGCCAGGGCTCGGCGGGCAGTGTGTATTTACTGCGCCAAGCTACTACCTTAGTAGTTACGCCCATTCAGGCTAGCTGGACGAAGGGCAACCGTCAGTTTCAAGCTGCCCTGCGCCCCTACTTAGCCTCGCGGCCCGACCTACTCCAGCTGCTGGAGGCCAGGCAGTTGGCGCCCGAGCAGTTGCCTCAGGTTATTCACGCCCTCAACCACAACTTGCCCTACCAAGCGGCGGCCAATGGCGCCGCGGCCAAGTAACTATTACCGCATTATTTCGCCATGTCCCGCATTCTCACCGGCATCCAGAGCACCGGCCGCCCACACCTAGGCAACTTGCTCGGCGCCATTCTTCCGGCCATCGAGCTATCGAAAAACCCGGCCAACGAGTCGCTCTACTTCATTGCCGACCTGCACTCGCTCACCACCGTGCGCGACCCGGCGCTACTGCGCGCCAATACCTACGCCGTGGCGGCAGCGTGGCTAGCCTGCGGCTTCGACACCGAGAAAAACCTGTTCTACCGGCAGTCTGATGTGCCGCAGGTAACGGAGCTGGCTTGGTACCTGAACTGCTTCACGCCCTACCCCATGCTGGCCAACGCGCACAGCTTCAAGGACAAAAGCGATAGGCTATCGGACGTGAATGCCGGTGTGTTTTTCTACCCCGTGCTGATGGCGGCCGACATCCTGCTCTACAACGCCGAGGTGGTGCCGGTGGGCAAAGACCAACTTCAGCACCTGGAGATAGCGCGCGACATTGCCCAGGCTTTCAACAACCGCTACGGCGACACGCTGGTGCTGCCCCAGTCCCGCGTCGATGCTGAGCTGATGACCATTCCCGGCATCGACGGAGCCAAGATGAGCAAGAGCTACGGCAACATCATCGACGTGTTTGCCCCCGAAAAGGAGTTGCTGAAAACCATCAAAAGCATCATATCGGACAGCACGCCGCTAGAAGCGCCTAAAAACCCCGACACCGATACCACCTTCAAGCTGTATTCGCTGCTCGCTACCCCCCAGGCTACGGCCGAGATGCGCCAGCGCTACGAGGCCGGTGGCTACGGCTACGGCCACGCCAAGCAGGCCCTCTACGAGCTGATATTGCAACGCTTCGGCGCTGAGCGCGAGCGCTTTTCCTTCTACATGAATAACCTATCCGAGATTGACGCCCAGCTTGCCATCGGTGCTCGCCGCGCCCAAGACTACGGCGCCGGCGTGCTAGCTAAAGTGCGCGCGAAAGTGGGGTATGGTCGGTAGCATTTGAGTTATATAACGCAGAAAAGAGTGTCCTGCTAAGCTTGCCAAACCATCTTGTCCGAATCGTTGGGTTAGTAGTCCAGCGGCGCAAATGAGGTGCTTCGCCAAGCTTAGCAGGACACTCTTTTTAAGCCCCCTCAGAATTGCTGTTGGTGCGAGAAGCTAAAGCCTACTTTGCTACCGCGGCTTACTTGCTGGTTTTCGAGTTTTTGCTTGACGCTGATGCGCTGAATTTCGGGCAGCGGCGGGGCAATCAGGTCGTTGTTGACGGCCGCAATCATGGCGCTTTCCACAAATAGGCGCAGCGATTCGGCGCTTATCACGCTGCCGCTCATGTCGTGGTCGGGCAGTTCGAGTTGCTCCACGCCTTCCAGGAAATAGTGGCTGTCGATGTTGATGAGCAGGCGGCCGAGCAAGTAGCCGGGGTCGTTGAGGCGCTGGTAGCGAATGCTGTCGGCCATAAAATTGTAGGCCATGATGTGCCCAAAGAAGCGCCGCCGGAAGTCGGCCGCCACGTAGGGGGTAGTAAGCGGCCCAAAGTCGTCGGGGAAGGTGACAATGTTGGAGTGCATGACGAACACCAGCAAGTCGCCCGAGAAGCGAATGTGAAATTCCATTTCGTTTACCGACTGATACTCAATCTTTACACTCTGGTCAGCGTCGGCCGTTACCTTTTGGGTCAGTTCCAGGCATAGCTCCTGCGATACTTGGCGCAGCAGCGCAAACGCAGCCTGCGTAGCCCGGTAGATAGCCTGCTTGGCGCTCGATTTTTCGCGCAGGCCCTCGGCAATGAGGTTTACGCGGTCGGGCGGCAGCGTTTCAATGCCCGCTTCGGCGAACTCGGGAGCGGGGGGCGTAGCGGGCGCCTTGGCGCGGGGCTTGCGGGAGCGGGCGGGCTTGGCCGGGGCCGACCCGGTAGCGGGGGTAGAAGCCATAGAGAAGGAATAAAACGGGCGAAACCGGCACCGCGCCGGCCCGCGCAGGCTAGGCAAGAAGGAAGGTGGTGGTACGAAAGCTGGGCAGTTAGGGGTTACAAGAGCGCAAGTAGGGCCCTGAATATGGGTTTACCAACTAGTGAACAGCATACGGGGAGGCAGTTGCCTAATAGCGCTGAGCGCGTCGCCGGCCGCCAAAGATGGTTTCAGTGCCTAATTTCTCAGACAACCTTTGGCGGCTGGCTGCGCCTTTGGAGGGCCTATTACTGTTTATGCCCCCACAAATTACCCCTACTATCCTGTTATTAGCCACTGCGTTAGGGAGCATTGTTTCCTCCGCTAATGGCCAACGGCTTCCTACCCGCCCCGCTACTACCCACCCGGCGGCCACTGCCCGCACAGCTGGCCGCCTAACCGGCTCGGTCACTAACGGCGCTACCGGTGAGGCCATTGCGTATGCTACTGTGGCAGTGCTAACGGAAGCGGGCACGCCCGTGAACGGCGGCGTGTGCGGCGCCAATGGCCAGTTTGTGCTGCCTGGCATCCTACCCGGTACGTATATCCTTCGCGTTAGCTTTTTGGGCTACCAGGACCTTACCCGTTTGGGGGTGGTGGTGCCCGAAGGCGGCACGGTGAATTTGGGAATACTGCCGCTGACGGCGGTGGCCCGCAGGCTAGGCGAAGTGGTTGTGACGGCTGAGAAGCCCTTGGTTGAGGAAAGGGTTGACCGCACGGTGTACCACGCCGAGAACGACCAAACTACCCGCGGGGGCGATGCCACGGACGTGCTCAAGCGCGTGCCCCTGCTCAGCGTAGACCTAGAGGGCAATGTGAGCCTGCGCGGCAGCCAGAATATCCGGGTTCTGCTTAATAACAAGCCCTCGACCATCATGGCCAACAGCATTGCCGATGGCCTGCGCCAGCTGCCGGCCGACCAGATTAAGGCGGTGGAAGTAATTACTTCCCCTTCGGCCAAATACGACGCCGAGGGGTCGGGCGGCATTATTAACATCGTGACCAAGAGCCCTACCCTGCGCGGCGGCCAGCTGAGCCTGGATGGCAGCGGCGGCACCCGTTCGGGTACCCTAAACCTGAACGGGGACTACCGCACGGGCAAAATGGGCTTTGCGCTCGGTGGCTTTGGCCGGGCGGGCTACAACACGCCGGGTAGCTTCGACAATGCCCAGCTGACGACCAACCCGGCGACGGGCCAGCAAACCCAGAGTACCCAGGCGGCGGCTACGCGCCAGCAGCAGCTATTTGGCCGCTACACGCTGGGCTGGGACTACGACCTGGATGCCCATAACTCGCTTGCGGCCTCCCTGGCCTACGGCACGCGCAACGCGACTACCTACCAAGATGCCTTGGCCACCAGCACGACTGCGCTGGCGCTGGGGAGTACCGCGACCTCGGTGCGTAACGTTACAACAACTGACGAGTCGGGCACGGTGGACGCCAGCTTGAGCTATACGCATGCCTACGAGGTGGCCCAGCGCGAACTGAGTGTGCTGGCGTTGTTCAGCCGCAACGACCGCACCTACAACTTTGCCAACGACACCTACGCTGCCAGTGCTGTTGACGTGACCGGCCAGGCGGGCAACGACAACCCCAGCGCCAACCAAGAAGTAACGGCCCAAGTGGACTACCAAACGCCCACGGGTAAAAACCAACTGCTGGAAATAGGCGCGAAAGACATTCAGCGAACCGTGCAAAGCGACTACCGCTACTACGGCCAGTTGGCCCGTACGCAGGCAGATAATTCCTTTCGCTACGACCAGAACGTGGCGGCGGGCTACGTGGCCTACGCCGTGGCCCTGCCCAAAAATTTCACCCTGAAGCCGGGTATGCGCTACGAGTACGCCAGCATTGCGGCCGACTACGGTAGTGGCCCGGTGGGCGACATTCCCAGCTACGGGGTGCTGGTGCCCAGCCTCAATCTATTGCACAAGCTTGCCAACGGCAACGCGCTGCGGCTGGCTTATAACCGGCGCATTCAGCGGCCTTCCCTGCCATTTCTAAACCCGAACCTACAAGCCGCTAACCCCCTGGTTCAAACGTTGGGCAACCCCCTGCTGCACCCCGAATACACCCATAACTATGAGCTAGGATACAGCACTTTACTAAAGCAGGCCAACCTGAATTTCAGCGCTTTCGTGCGCACTACTACCGGCTCCATCCAGTCGGTGCGCACACCGCTCGGCGCCGCAAGCTACCCCGGCGCGGTGCTTGTCACTTACCAAAATATTGGACAGGAGCGCGCTTATGGGGGCAGCGCGTTTGCGGGCCTCAACATCGGCCAGAAGTTTAGCGTCAATGGGGGGGTAGATGCCTACTACCTCGTGCTGCGCAACAACGTAACTGCCCCTAACTACGCCGCCCGCAATGCGGGCCTGGTGGTGGCCGGCCGCCTGTATGGCAGCTACGCGTTGCCCAAGGGCTGGGGGCTACAGGTATTCGGCTTCTACCGGGGGCAGCAGGTGCAGCTGCAAGGCAGCCAAAGCAGCTTTGCCGTCTACAGTTTCAGCCTGAAGCACGACTTGGCCCAGAAGAAAGCCAGCCTGGGCTTCGGGGCCGAAAACTTCTTTTCGCCGCGCAATACAGTTCGCAGTGAGTTTGCGAGCCCGCTGCTCACTCAAAGCAGCCGCGCGGTGCAGCACCTCACGAGCTTTAAAGTGTACTTCAGCTACCGCATCGGGAAGCTGACTGCTGAGCCGCGCCCCCATAAAAACCTGCAAAACAACGACTTGAAACTAGACGAAAATGGGGGCGGCAGCCAGGGCAGCGGCAGCACGCCCGACGCTACCCGACCGGCCCCTCCCGCAACGGCGCCGGCCCCAACGGATAGTACCTCTGGGGTGGCCCCCCGCTTGGTACCAGCCGGGGGCCCGCCCGCGCCCGCCCTACCCCCCAGTTTGGCCCCAGCCCCACCCACGCCAACCACGATGCCGCGTAAGTCACGCCCTTTGCCGGTGGGGCCGCCCTCGCCAGGCACAGCATCACCGGGCGGTAGTGCGCCGGCAGGCAGCCCAGGCGGGCGCCCATAAGCCGCCGGGGCGCATCTTTGTGGCCCCTACCCCCTCCTCTCCTGCTATGGCCGCTCCGATTGTTTGCTTTGGTGAAATCCTCTGGGATATGCTGCCCACGGGCAAACAGCCGGGCGGCGCCCCGTTCAATGTGGCGGTGCACCTGCACCAACTGGGCGTGCCGGCCCAGCTCATTAGCCGAGTGGGCGACGATGAGCTGGGTACCGAGCTGCTCGACTTTATGACGAGCAAAGGCCTGGCTACTAGCTACGTGCAGCGCGGCCACAGCCACCTTACCGGCGTGGTGAAGGCCAACGTGGACGACCGCCAGGAGGTGAGCTACAAGATTGTGCAGCCCGTGGCCTGGGATTATATTCAGCCCGCGCCGGAGCTGGCCGAGCTGGTGGCCGGGGCCGCTATGCTGGTATTTGGCAGCCTGGCCGCCCGCAGCCCCGCCACCCGCGACACGCTGCTGCAGTTGCTGCCCCAGGCCCGCTACCGGGTGTTCGACGTGAACCTGCGGCCGCCGCACTACACCCGCCGCACCGTGGAGCACCTGCTGGGCCAGGCCACTATGGTGAAGCTCAACCACCACGAGCTGGCCGAGCTGCTGGGCTGGCAGGGCCAGGCGGCCCTGCCCGACGCCGAGGCCCTGCCCTACCTGGCGCGGGTGTTTGGCCTAGAGGCAGTGTGCCTCACGCGCGGGGCCGATGGCGCCGCGCTCTGGACCAAAGGCGCATTTTACGAAAGTCCCGGCTTTGTGGTGGAGGTGCAGGACACCATTGGCAGCGGCGATGCTTTTTTGGCGGCGCTGCTGCGCGGCTGGCTGGCCGGCCAGCCGCCCGCCGAGTGCCTGCGCACGGCCTGCGCCCTGGGCGCGCTGGTAGCAGCCCAGGCCGGCGCTACCCCCCTCATTACGCCGGAGGCCCTGGCGGCGCAGCTGGCGGCGGGGTAAGGCCCCTACCCTGCTGCCGTGGCGGCGGGCACGGGCAGCGCCAGAAAAACCCCGGTGCCGTGCCCGGCGTGCGACTGGATATCGAGGGTGCCGCCGAGCAGGCCCACCCGCGTGCGAATGCCGGACAGCCCAATGCCCCCGCGCCCCACCGGCTGGTTGGGGTCGAAGCCCACGCCATCGTCTTCGACGCTGATGTGCAGCTGCTCGTCTTCGCGGCTCACCTGCACGAATACTTCCTGGGCCTGGGCATGCTTCATCACGTTATTAAGCAGCTCTTGCACAATACGATATACGGCGATTTCGAGCATATGGGGCAGCGCATCGCCTAAGCCGTGCAGGTTGAGGTCGACGCGCAGCTGGCTGGGCGGAATGCGCTTCGCAAGTTCTTCGAGGGCCACGACCAGGCCAAAATCTTCGAGAATACCGGGCGTGAGCTCAAACGAGATAGTACGCGTGGTGCGAATGGCCTCGTTGAGCAGCTGCTGGCTGGCGTGCACAGCCTCGGAGGGGGGTAGGGAATCGAGGTGCAGGCGCGTGCCGTAGAGCAGCTGGCCCAGGCCGTTGTGCAGGGCCTCGGCAATGCGGCGGCGCTCCTCTTCCTGGGTAGTGAGGATGGCCGACAGCACTTCCTGCTGCTGGCGCAGCTCCAGGCGGGTAGCTTCCTGGGTGAGGCGGTCGCGCTCGGTCACGTCGCGAAATATTACCAGCACGCCCGTGGGGGCCGCCCCATCGGTGGGCTTCAGGGGCACGTGGTAGGCGTCGTAGTGGCCCTCGCGATGGGTGAAGGACTGGCTGGTCCACGTCACCTGCTCGCCACCCAGCACCCGGCCTACCAGCTGGCGCGCGTAGTCGGTGTCGAGGTGGGGCAGCAGCTCGAAGAGGGGCCGGCCCACCGCTTCGGCCGCCGCGTGACCAAAATAATGGGCGGCTTGGTTGTTCCAGGCCGTGACGCGGCCCGTGGTGTCGATAGCCACAATGCCGTCGATGCTGTTTTCGAGCAGGCTTTGGGTGAAGTCTTTTTCGGCGCGCAGCTGCCGTTTCTGCCGCTCGGCCTCCGTGATGTCCACGGCCAGCACCACGGCCTGCTGGCGCTGCTCATCAAAAAAGCCATAGTCCTTGAAGGCCACCTGCTGGCCCTGCACTTCCGCTTCAAATACAAATTCGACTGGCTGGCCGCTTAGCACCTGCTGCATGGGCCCGCGCATGGCCGGAAACACTTCAAAGACGTTTTTTCCTACCAAGCCATTGTCCTTTATTCCCAGCGCTCTGAGGCCGGCACCTGCCATTTCGAGGTAGGAGCCATCGGGGCGCAGGCGCAGCAGCACCATGGGCATGTGGTTGAGCAGGCGCTCGAGCACCAGGGTTTTGTAGTGCAGGTCGGCTTCGGCGTCGTACAAGGCCGTTACGTCGCGCAGCACCCCTATAAACTGAGGCGGCTGCCCTACCTCCCCGCTCACCACGCGGCCCGCCGACGACACGTGGTGCACTGCGCCCGTGGGCCACACCACGCGGTAGTCGGCGGCCAGGGTTTCTTGGGTGGCAAAGGCCTGCTCCAGGTCGGCCCACACGCGCGCCGTGTCGTCGGCGTGGATGCGGGCCAGCAGCTGCTGCACCGGCACGGGCCCTGGGGCAAAGCTGCCGCCAAAAATAGCCCGCGAGCGCTCGTCCCAGTACACTTGGCGGGTGGCCGTGTCCAGGGTGAAAACGCCGGTTTCGGAGGCCGAGAGGGCCATATTCAGGCGGGCTTCGCTTTCCTGCAGCTGCTGCTCGTTGCGCTTGCGCTCGGTTATGTCGCGCCAGGCAGCGTGCAGCAGCGGCTGGCCCTGCACCTGCACGGGGTTAAACGACATCTCGTCCCACACGGGCTGGCCGGCCGCGTTGAGGCGCTGCCACTCGAGGCGGCACCAGCCGTGGCGCTGGGCGCGCTCCATGCACTGCGTAAGCACCGTCATCGAGCGGCGGCCATCGGGCTGAAACTCGGGCCAAAACTCGCTGAGGGGGTGCCCCACCATCTGCGTAGCCTGCGTGCAGCCCAACAAGCGCATGGCGGCCGCATTCACGTCCACAAAGCGGTGGTCTTCGAGCAGCACCATGCCATCGTTGCTTTGCTCGAAGGTGGCTCGGAAGCGCGCTTCGCTGGCGGCTAGCTCGTCGGCGGCCCGGCGGCGCTCGCTCACATCGAGCAGCACGAGGCGCCAGTAGGCGGGCGGCTGGGTTTCGTCGGGGCCTTCGCTGGCGGCTACCCCCTCTATCTGGGCAAAGAACACGCTGTTGTCGCCCCGGCGCATGGCTACCTCGCAGGTAAGGCGCTCGCCGGGGGCGGCCCACAGCCGCGTCAAAAAATCGGCAAACCGCCCGCGGTCGGCCGCGTCTATGAACAAGGACAGCCGCCGGCCCAGCAGCCGCTGGCGCACCTGGCCCAGCAGCTGGCTAGTGCGCAGGTTTAGCTGGTGCAGGGTGCCCTCGGCCGAGAGCGTGCAGTAGCCCACGGGCGCGAAGTCGTACAGCTCGAGGTATTGCACCCGGCTGGCTTCGGCATCAGACTGGGCCAGCAGCAGCTCCTCGTACTGCATCTCCAGCTCTATCTGGTGCACTTGCAGCTCTTGCACCAAGCGCTGCATATCGGCCGGGGCAGCATCGGGCGGCAGGCTGGCCGTAACCAGCCGGCGGCGCTCGGCGCGGGCGCGCAGGTTTTGCAAGTCCGTCAGCGAATCAAGGTTCTTCATATGCCAGCAAAACCAGTTAACTCCTGTAGCAAGATTACGGGCGCTACCCAGCTTTTGCAAGCTCGACAGGGCAGCTTGCGCAGCCGGCCTTTGGGGGGCCTACGCTGCTACAAGCTACTAAAATAAACTTGCTTTCTCCTGCCGCTAGGTAGTTGAAGGGGAAAGGGTTAAGGACGCCAACTTGGTTTTGCTAGCCGGCTCTTGAATGAGCGGGGCCTACCCCGCCCGCCGCCCGCCAGCTTCGCTAATCGGGCTGGGGCGCGGGCAGCTCGCGCACGCGCAGCAGCACCTGCCCGGTAGGCGCGCCCTGGTATTGCAGCTGGCGCCCGCTCAGCAGCAGGTAGCGGCGGCCCAGGCCCCCAAAGTCGGCCTCCAGGGGCAGGTCGTCAAACTCCTGGTTGCCGGAGGTAGCCTCCAGCAGCTGCTGAAGGAGGTGCAGCAGCGCGGGCTGGTTCCAGGCGCCGCCGTGCAGGCTGGCCAGCGGCTGCCCGGCCAGCTCGGCAGCCGGGCCCCCAAAGGCCCCGGCAAAAGCTTGGTTGGCCCGGTACACGGTCAGGTCGGAGGAGAGGGCCAGCAGCGGCTCGCGCACGGCATCGTGCAAGCTCTCGGTGAAGCGGGCCGTTTCCTGCAAGCGCGTCTCCAGCAGTTTGAGGGCCGTAATTTCGGTGAAAGTGATGACGGCCCCGTTGATGTAATTTTCGAACGAGCGGTAGGGCAAAATGCGCATCGTGTACCACTCATTGCGCGCGGTTTGGATGTTGATTTCGAAGCTCGTGAGGCGGTCGAGCACCTGCTGCACATCGCGCACCAAGTGCTCGTAGCGCAGGTTGGAGGCAAAGTGCGTAAGCGGCCGGCCCACATCGGCGGGCAGCAGGTTGATGATGCGGCCCACCCGCGGCGTAAAGCGCTTCACCACCATGTCATTATCGAGGAAAATAATGGCGATATCGGTGGCATCGAGCAGGTTTTTCATGTCGTTGGCCGTTTGGCCCAGCTCCTCGGTTTTGCTCAGGTACTGCAAGTTGAGGGTCATCAGCTCCTCGTTCAGGCTCTGCATTTCCTCCTTGTTGGTCATGGCCTCCTCGTTGGTGCTTTGCAGCTCCTCGTTGGCGCTTTGCAGTTCCTCGTTGGTGCTTTTGAGCTCCTCCAGACTGCTTTCCATCTCCTCGATGGTGGTTTGGAGGCGGTGCTTGGTATACTGCAGCTCCTTGGTGAGGGCGTCCACCGCGGCGTCGTGGCTTTGCTCGGTGGGCCTTGGCATTTTGGCCTGGCGCACACGGCGGGGGGTAGGCTGGTCCTCAAACGACACCAGCAGCAGGCTAGCCAGCGCCTCGGGCTCGAGCAGGCGCCGCACCACCAGGCGCAGCAGCTGGTGGCCAGCTTCGGTTTTGAGGTGCACATTGTCCACCACCACGTCTTCGCCGGTTTCTACGGCGCGGTGCACAGCGCCGCTTAGCTCAAAGCTCAGCTCCTCGCGGGCCATCTCAAAGAGGTTCATGCCGCTGAGGCCGGGGGCGGGCTCCAGGTACTTGCCGGTGCGCCCGTTCACGTACAGGATTTCGCCCTTGGCCGTGATGACAACTGCCGGGGGGGCATAGGCCTGGAGCAGCGCTTTTTGCACGAAACCGGCAAAAGGGCCGCCTTGGCGGTGGGCAGAGGGGGTAAGCGGCATATGAGCAGTGGGGGGCAGCGGCACCGCCGGGTGGTGGGTAAGAGAAAACGGAAAATTGACCAGCCGCGGCATCGATACGGCCACTTCGGTGCGGCGCGAAATCTTCCACTTCACGTCTAGGGGCTGAAACAGGTCCTGAAAACCCGTTAGGTTTTCGCTCGGCCCCAGAAAAAGCAGCCCGCCGGGGTTGAGGGCGTAATGAAAAATCGGCAGCAGGTTCTTTTGCAGCTCGCCGCTGAGGTAAATCAGCAGGTTGCGGCAGCAGAGCAGGTCGAGCTTGGTGAAGGGCGAGTCCTTGTTGATGTTGTGCAGGGCAAATACTACCACGTCGCGCACTTCTTTGCGGATGTGGTAGTGGCCGTCTTTCTTGAGGAAAAAGCGGTGCAACCGCCCGGCGCTCACATCGGCCGCAATGTTTTCGGAATACACGCCGGCGCGGGCCGTGGCTACGCCGTCGGCCGAGATGTCGGTGGCAAAAATCTGCACCCGGGGGCGGCGGTTGGGGTCAATGGCATCGAGGCACTCGAAAAGCGTCATGGCCAGCGAGTAGGCTTCCTCGCCCGTAGAGCAGCCCGGCGCCCATACCCGAATGGTGCTTTCGGGGGATTTGGCCAGCAGCAGCGGGCGCAGGTGCACCTGCAACTGCTCGAAGGCCTCCGCATCGCGGAAAAACTTGGTGACGCCGATTAGCAGTTCCCGAAACAGCTGGTCTACCTCCGGCGGGTTTTCTTGCAGGTAGCGCACATAGGAGGTAAACTCTTGAATCTGGTGGGCATTCATGCGCCGCTCAATGCGCCGAAACACCGTATTGCGCTTGTAGTAGCTAAAGTCGTGGCCCGTTTGCTGCCGAATGAGCAGGAATATCTTTTGCAGGGCGTGGCCGGGCTTGTCAGCCGACTCTTCGGCCTCGCTGCGGGCGGCGCGTATCACCAGGGGGCGCTCGGCGTAGTCGAGCAGCTGGGCCGGCATTTGGGCGGGGGGTAGCACAAAATCGACAAACTCGGTGGCCAGCGCGGCGCGCGGCATCGAGTCGTAGGCGGCCGTGCTGGGCTCTTGCACCATCACCATGCCGAAGCTTTCCATGACGAGTTTTAGCCCCAGGCTGCCATCGGAGCCCAGGCCCGAAAAGATGATGCACACGGCGCGGTCGCCGGCATCTTTGGCTAGGCTCTGCAAAAAGAAATCGATGGGCAGGCGGCGGGCCGGCTCTTCCGTCGGGTTCAGCAAAAACAACGCTCCGTGCAGCAAGCTCAGGTCGCGGCCGGGCGGAATCACGTACACGTAGTTGGGGCGTACGCGCACACCATCCGTCACTTCTACCACGGGCATGGCCGTGAAGCGTTGCAGCACATCCGCTACTTGGCCGTCGTGGGTAGGGGCCAAGTGCATCACCACCACGTAGGCCAGCCCCGAGCGGGGGGGTAGGTGAGCAAAAAATTGCCTAAAAGCTTCTATCGAGCCCGCCGAGCCGCCCATCGCCACTATCGGAAACTTGTCGGCCCGCAGGGCTCGGCCGCCGGCCCGCCCCCCCCCCACCGCCGGCGTAGGCGTTACTGATTCTGAGGCAATGGGCTCCGTGCCGGCCGGCGCCAGCGTGGGTAGGGCTGCCGGGTCAGCAGCTGGGGGAGTTTTCATACGTAACCTGGTCCAATGCTAGTAGCAACTCATTAACAGCAAGCATGCTGCGCACGATGGTAGCGAATTCGCGAAATAACACCCCATCATTTTCAGCAACTTGCTGCCGCAAAGGTCCAACATTTTAGTTGATTTAAGGAGCTGATTTAGGTGCGCCCTTTTGCGGGCTGCTGCGTAGGTAGTAGGAAAGCGCGAAGCAAATAACTTTGCTTCGCCGGCCTCACCTTCTCATAGCTTCTTCCGTGCTCCGTCCTGCCCATCTGCTTGTTATTGGTACTTCGGCCGGTGGCATGCCCGCACTTACGCAACTGGTGGCCCAGTTGCCCGCTACCTTCCCCGCTGCCGTGCTGGTGGTGCAGCACCTCTCGCCCGACTCGACTGGCGCGGCGCTGGTGGCGCGGCTGGCCGACCACACTGGCCTGCGCTGCTACCTGGCCGCCAGTGACATCCCGCTGGAGGCCGGCTGCTTGTACTTGGCCCCGCCCGACCGCCACTTGCTGGTGAAAGATGGCCACCTGCTCGTGACGAAAGGCCCGCACGAAAACCACTACCGCCCGGCCGCCGACACGCTCTTTCGCTCGGCAGCCGTGGCCTACGATTCCAACGTGGTGGGCATCGTGCTCACGGGGATGCTGCACGACGGCACCGCCGGCCTCGAATTTGTGAAGCGCTGCGGCGGCATCACGATGGTGCAAGACCCCCAGGATGCCGAGTATCCGAGTATGCCCGAGAGCGCCCTGCGCGCCGTCGAAATCGACTATGTGCTACCCGTGGCCCAAATGGGGCCGCTGCTAACGGCGCTGGTGAGCCCCACCCGCGCCGTGCCCTTTGAGGAACAACATATTCCGGCTGATTTGAAACTAGAAGCGGCAATTGCCGAGCGCGTAGTGGGAACCGTCGAAGAAGTTAGCCAGCTTGGGCACTTGGTGCCCCTCACCTGCCCCGACTGCGGCGGCAACCTGTGGCAAATAGACCACGGCAAATTGCAGCGTTTTCGCTGCCACACGGGCCACGCCTTCACGGCCGATGCCCTGGCCGAAAGCTCGCGCAAATCGCTCGAGGAAACCCTGTGGGTAGCCCTGCGCATGATGGAAGAGCGCAAAAACCTGCTCGCCAACATGGCCACCCACCAATCGCCCAAGTGGAACGCTCAGCAGGAAGAGCGCCTAGCCACCCTCAAGGGCCACGTTAACCGCATGCGCGAGTTTTTGCTGAAAGGCAGCGCCAGCACTGCCGGCACCGAGGAGCCGGCCAGCCAATAGCCGCGGCCGGGCTTGCCCGAGCCTACCCCCTCCTAAAGGCTGAAGAAAGACGGAACAAGGTGCGGCCGCCAAATAAGGCAGTTTCCCCTCTAAAAATCAGTATTTAAGCATAGATGGCACGTGGCTTTTTAGAGGCAACTTTGTTATGTCTCTCTATCCATTTCCCACGCTATGTTTACTCATTACCACGTACTTTCCAACGGCTGCCTGCTTACGCTATGCCCCGCTGGCGATGCCAGCGGCCAGCCCCTGCCCGAGGCGCTGGCGCGCGTACTGCGCAGCAAATTCACCAATGTGTGGGTTGATTGCCGCCACGTAGCCGCCCTGCCTACCGGGGCCATGCGGCTGCTGCGGCGCTACGCCGCCCAGCTATGGCATAGCGGCAGCTACCTGCTGCTGTGCCACCTCCCCCCCGGCACCCGCACCAGCCCCGACGATGGCGCTACGACGGCCCAGCCCCTGGCGGCTTCCCTGCTCGACGCCACCCTTTATGGCCTCGACTGCCCGCCACAGCCCACGGTGGCTTAGCCCCTATAATAGCTGCCGCTAACGGCCACTGCCGGGGCCCTACCCCCTTCCCTGCCGAGCGCCCGCGGAGGGGGTAGGGCCCCGGCGCTTTGCC
Organism: Hymenobacter ginkgonis; assembly: GCF_009755225.1. GTDB lineage: Bacteria > Bacteroidota > Bacteroidia > Cytophagales > Hymenobacteraceae > Hymenobacter > Hymenobacter ginkgonis. The sequence goes on along the minus strand of NZ_WQKZ01000001.1, from coordinate 112,448 downwards.
CCTACCCCCCGCGCAGGGGCAGAGCGCCGGGGGCGGGGCCGTACCTTTGCGAGACTTACGCTGGATACTAACGCGCCAATTTTTAAGCTCACCCCACCCTGAGGACTGGCCAGTTTGCCCCGTGCCGCCGCTTCCCACCGGAAGCGTGCGGCTTTTCTTTTGCCCTTACTCCGTCTGGTTATGTTGCAGGTTCTGCCTTATGTGGCACAGTACAAAGTCAACGCTAAAAACGAAATACTGGCCGGCCTCACCACGGCGCTGGCCCTAGTGCCCGAGGTAGTGGCTTTTGCGCTGCTGGCCCACATCAGCCCGCTGGTGGGCATTGGCTCGGCGTTTCTGATTTGCCTGGTCACGAGTGTGTTTGGGGGCCGGCCGGGCATGATATCGGGCGCGGCCGGCTCGGTAGCCGTGGTTATTGTGAGCTTGGTGGTGCAGCAGGGGGTAGAGTACTTGTTCGTGGCCGTGGTGCTGATGGGCCTCATTCAGGTGGCCATTGGGCTGCTGCGGCTGGGCAAGTTCATTCGGCTGGTACCGCAGCCCGTGGTGTATGGCTTCGTCAATGGCTTGGCAATCATCATTTTTATGACCCAGCTCGAGCAGTTTAAGGTGCGCGATGCGGCGGGCGGGCAGCACTGGCTCACGGGCGCGCCGCTGCTGCTGATGGCGGGGCTGGTGGCCCTCACGATGGCTATTGTGTACGTGCTGCCCAAGCTTACGAAGGCGGTGCCGGCCTCGCTGGTCGCCATCGTGGGGGTGTCGGCGCTCGTGATTGGGGGCCGCCTCGAAACCAAGTCGGTCGGCGACATTGCGTCCATTGCGGGCGGGCTGCCCACGCTGCACCTACCGCAGGTGCCGCTGGCCTGGCACACGCTAGTAATCGTGTTTCCCTACGCCCTCATTATGGCGCTGGTGGGCCTCACCGAAAGCCTGCTGACCCTGACGGTGGTGGACGAAATGACCGATACCCGCGGCCACGGCAACCAGGACTGCGTGGCCCAGGGCCTGGCCAACATCACGTCGGGCCTGTGCGGCGGCATGGGTGGCTGCGCCATGATTGGCCAAACGATGGTCAACCTGGAGTCGCGCGGGCGCGGGCGGCTGTCGGGCGTGGTGGCGGCCGCGGCGCTGGCGCTGTTTGTGGTGGCCGGCGCGTCGCTCATCGAGCGCCTACCCCTCGCCGCACTCGTGGGCGTGATGTTTATGGTGGTAATTGGCACATTTGAGTGGGCCAGCCTGCGCATTTTGCGCCGCATGCCGCGCACCGATGTGCTCGTGATGCTGCTCGTAACGCTCGTAACGGCCATTTCGCAAAACCTGGCCTTGGCCGTGCTGCTGGGGGTAGTAGTGTCGGCGCTGGCTTTTGCCTGGGAAAACGCCAAGCGCATTCGGGCCCGCCACTACCTCGACGCGGCTGGCACCAAGCATTACGAAATCTATGGGCCACTCTTTTTTGGCTCGGTGCAGGCTTTCACCGATAAATTCGACGTGCAAAATGACCCTGCCGAGGTTGTCATTAATTTTCGGGAAAGCCGCGTGGCTGATATGTCGGGCATTGATGCGCTGCACAAGCTCACCGAGCGCTACCAGCGCCTGGGCAAAACGCTGCACCTGCGCCACCTCAGCCCCGACTGCCAGCTGCTGCTGCGCACGGCCGGCGCCCTCATCGACGTCAACATCCTGGCCGACCCCGCGTACCGCGTGGTGACGGAGGCCGGCTAGCCCGGCGCTGGGGGGTTTGCGCGCCTATTCGTAGCTTGCCGCCATGAAAGCCAGGTACCTTTTGCTGCCACCGCTGGCGCTGCTCCTACAGTGCGGAACGCCCCCCCAGCAGCGGGCGGAAGCCGCCGCCAGCCGCTACGTGCGCGCCAGTGTGCACGACCCCGGCAGCTACGAAATAGTGCGCACCACCAGCCGCCCCTACACCCGGCAAGACTCGGTTCAGGAAGCCGCTCGCGCCGCTCTGCGGCAGTCGAGCCAGGCGGGCCCTACCCCCCCAGCCACGCCCAAGCCCTCGGCCGGTACCGATACGACCCACGTTGGCTGGCTAGTTGACCTTACTTACCGCATAAAAGAGGGCTATAGCCCCGCCACTACCCAGAAAGGCACCTTCGTGGTTTACCCATCCGGCGAAGTAGTACCGGTTGCGCAGTAGCCACCCGGCCACGGCCAGCTTTAGCGGGCGCCGCGTGGTGGCATAGGGGTAGTCCCCTACGCTTTGTTTTCACTGCTTATTACCAAGCTGCCCGAAGCCCCTACCCCCATCGCCCGGGCCTAGCTTGTCAGCAGGCAAAAGTCTCATCCGCAACGGTGAGGCTTTTTTGTGCTTTTGCCCTTGCTGGCCGGTCCCCCACCGAATTTTATGTGCTGGCTTGGCAGGTGGCGGGCGGTTTCTGAGGGATAGAAAACCGGCTTCGGTAGGCGAAACCGGGCAGTACGCCCACTTTATTTCTGGGCGCCTACCGCTTGTTGCACTTTTGAACCCACAAGCTCCCTGCCAATGCATGGGGCAAGGCTTGGGCGCTTTCTCGGCGCCTCGTTCATCAGCTTGCAACCCTCTTCCTCATGACAAAGCTACTTTTTCCCTTCAGTATGGCTGCTACGCTGCTCGCTGCTACCCCCGCTTTTGCCGCCCCTACCCAGGGCCGCCCCGATAACTACGGCTACGCCAAAGGCCACCGCGTGACGCCTGCGGAGCGCAAACGCTGGGAGGAGGCGCACCGCAAAGACCACCACGACGATAACTACGGCTTTGCTAAAAACCACCAAGTGACACCCGCAGAGCGCAAGCACTGGGAAGAAGCTCATCGCCAAGACCAGCCCGGCGGCCGCCGCTAGCCGGCCGCAACTACCCCTGCCGCCACTTGGCGGGGGTAGCCAAAGTCCGCCCCTGTCTTTACACCGCTGCGCAGGCTGAGGTGGGGGGCGGGGCTTCCCTCCAACCCTGAGAACCGTGCGCCGGGAACTGCGCCGAGCAGCGCACAGCACGCACAGAAGGATATATAGAAAGCATCTGCATAAGCCTTATGGGCGTATAAAGCCACTAAAGCGCCGACAGAAATGGCGGCGGCCGGGCCAGGGCAACTGGCTAGTTGGTTTTCTGTTTTTCGCTTTACGCTGAACCGATGAATGGGGTGCTGTGGATGATTGCTGGCCCGAGCTTAGTAGCTTACGCCGCCCCAACAACGGTACTATCCAATGCTACGGCTCCGGCCCCAGTCACGATAGTTATCACCCATCTGCCTTCTCCAACTTCGGCTATCAAGCTCAATTTTTATAACTCGTCTGGCACGTTTTTGCAAGCGGGCCAGGCGGCACTGCACCAAACGGTGCTGCCCAGCGGGCAGCGCCAGGCGCAAGTGCAAGTGGCCCTGCCGACGGGCGACTGGGCCGTGGCGCTCTCGCAAGACCTCAACAACAACGGCAAAATGGACCGCAACTTCCTGGGTATTCCCAGCGAGCCCTACGCGTTTTCCAACAATGTGCGCCCGCATTTCAGCGCCCCCAAGTTCGACGAATGCAAGTTCCAAGTAACTGGGCAGGCCGAAACCATTACTATTAGCTTTCCTAAGTAGCTTTTCGCAGCTGTGCTGCTAGAAGCCGGGCATTGCTGGTTTACCACACCAGCTGCTTTCGGCGTGTGGGCCGCTGCTGGGCTGGCCTATGCGGACTAGGCTAGCAGTTAGGACCTTGCAGTGCTCGTGTTTGGGCGCGCGAACTGCGTGGGCTTTGCCTCCACCTACCGGGCAGCGCTCGCAAGCCAATGTTCAATAGCCCCGAGGAAGCCGCCCAATTTGCCCTTGGCCTGAAGCTGTTCAGCGCGGTAATGCTCAAGCACCGCGCGCACCCGCTTTTTTGAAGAGTTGGGGCAGGCATTTGGGCCATTTATGAAAAAACTCAAAGCCGCTTAACGCTTCAAATTACGATAGCAATAGACCAGTATGCCTGTGAGACTTGGGTAGACTAGCCTATTCCTTTACCCAACCCTACCCCCATGAAACAGCCTTGCCTCATGCTACTGGCTACTGGCATGCTGATTAGCCTGGCGCATTTTGCGCCGGCCCAGCAGCGCCCTACCCACGACCTCGTCTTCAACCCCAAGCGCTACCAAACGCAGACGCTCACGGTGGCGGGCAAAACCTGTAAGGTGCGGGCGTTTGAGAAGATTGTGTATGTGGCGCATCCCGTCGATACCACCTACCAAGTGCTGAACATCTATATCCCGGAGGAATATTTTGAGGGAAAAACCTTGAACGGCTACACGGCTACTACGGCTCCGATTTTCTTCCCAAACCAGATTGGTGGCTACATGCCTGGCCTGCCTGCTACTGCCTTGCGCCAAGCGCGCCCCGGTGGGCTAGGCGGCCCGGGCGGTGGAGGGCGTCCGGGTGGCCCTGGCCCTGGTGGCCCCGGTCCTAGTGGGCCCGGCGGCAACCAGCCCTCGGCCGTGGTGATAGCCTTATCGAAGGGCTATGTAGTGGCCTCGGCCGGAGCGCGGGGGCGCACCAGCCAAGACAAAGCAGGCACCTACACGGGCAAGGCCCCGGCGGCCATCGTCGACCTGAAGGCAGCCGTGCGCTACCTCAAGTTTAATGACGCTCGCATGCCCGGCAACGCCGCTAAAATCGTGTCGAACGGCACTAGCGCGGGCGGGGCGCTCTCGGCCCTGCTTGGCGCTACCGGCAACCAAGCGGCTTACGCGCCCTACCTGCAAGCCTTGGGGGCAGCGGAGGCTACCGACGACATTTTCGCCGTGTCGGCCTATTGCCCCATCACCAACCTCGACCACGCCGATATGGCTTATGAATGGCAATTTAACGGGGTGAACCGCTACAAGAAAATAGACATCAAGATGCTGGACTACAAGGTGCAGCGCACCGAAACGGCCGACAGCCTCTCGCCGGCACAGCGGGCCGTGTCGGCCAAATTGAAGGCCCAATTTCCGGCCTACGTGAATAGCCTGCGCTTGAAAGGCAAAACCGGCGAGCTGCTTACCCTGGATGCGCAAGGCAACGGCTCTTTCAAAGACTTGGTGAAAGCCTACGTGCTCGCATCGGCACGGCAGGCCCAGCAAGCAGGCACCAACTTGGCGCCCTACCCCTGGCTGAAAATGAGTGGCGACCACCCTACCGACCTCGACTTTGAAGCCTACGTGCGCTATATGGAGCGGCAAAAATCGCCGCCTGCCTTCGATGCTCTCGACTTATCGACGGGAGAAAACCAACTCTTCGGCACAGCTACTGTCGATAAGCAGCACTTCACGCCGTTTTCGGCTGCTAACTCGGCCCCAGCGGCTACTACGGCCGACGAGCAGGTAGTACACCTGATGAACCCTATGTACTACATCGGCCAGGTGGGCACCGGCGCGGCACGGCACTGGCGCATCCGCCACGGTACCAAGGACAAAGACACCGGCCTGGCCATTTCTATCCTCCTGGGTACTACCCTGCAAACAAGGGCTACGACGTGAACCTGGAGTTGCCCTGGGACCGCCCCCATAGCGGAGATTACGACCTCGACCAACTCTTTACCTGGATGGCGAGCGTGTGCAAGTAGGGCCACTGGCCAATTGATTGGCCGCAGTCCGTTTCAAACTCATCCTAAGAATGCACTTGCCACGTAGCCTGAGGCCATGCTACGCTCTTTTAATTGACACCAAAGCTTGTTGAGGAATCAATTTCCCTTTGTTCAAGGCACGCTGCGGAAACAATGAATTTAGCAATTTCCCTACCCCCGCTTGACGGCTTTATGCTGCCGCAGGCTTGCTGTAGCAGCGCACACCCGTTTTTGCAGCTTATACGGGCTGTTTGATTTTTATAAGTAATGGTTTGATTCCTATTCTTTGCCAGCATAGCCTTTTTGGACCTTTGTATTGTAAATGCGGCCCTGCGAAACGCGGCGCTTAACCTCCCTACTTACATGAGCAACCAAGAAAAACTGCCAGCTCCGGCTGGTGCCAAGCCGGCGGAGGCCCGATACTTTACTGGCCAAGCCTGGGTTAAAATGCTGGCCCCCGCCGGCAATGCCACCGCCTGCACCGTGGGCGACGTGCTCTTCGAGCCCGGCTGCCGCAACAACTGGCACGCGCACCCCCACGGCCAGTTGCTGGTCGTGACCACCGGCACGGGCATTTACCAAGAGAAAGGCCAACCCGCCCGCCTGCTTCGGGCCGGCGACACCGTTGTTATTGCCCCCGATGTGGTGCACTGGCACGGCGCAACGGCCAACGATTGGTTTGCGCACCTAGCCATCAACCCGAGCGCCAACCAAGGTGCGCCGGTGTGGCTGGAGCCCGTAACGGAAGCTGACTACCAAGCTGCACAGTAATCACTCATTTATTAATTGATTAGCATGAAAAAGCGTATAATAGGCAACGGTCTGGAGGTTTCGGCTCTCGGGCTGGGCTGCATGGGCATGAGCTTTGGCTACGGTCCGGCCCACGACAAGGCAGACATGATTAAGCTGATTCGGGCGGCCGTGGAGCGCGGCATTACCTTTTTCGACACAGCGGAGGTGTATGGCCCGTTTACCAACGAAGAGCTGGTGGGTGAAGCGCTCCAGCCCTACCGCAACCAGGTAGTGATTGCCACCAAATTCGGCTTCAACCTGGGGGTAGCAGGCGCACTCAACAGCCGGCCCGAGCACATCAAAGAAGCGGTAGAGGCCTCGTTGAAGCGGCTGCGGACCGACTACATCGACCTGTACTACCAGCACCGCGTGGACCCAAACGTGCCCATCGAAGAGGTGGCCGGGGCAGTGAAGGACCTTATCGTCGAGGGCAAAGTGAAGCACTTTGGCCTCTCGGAAGCCGGGGTGCAAACCATCCGCAAGGCCCACGCAGTGCAGCCGGTGACGGCTTTGCAGAGCGAGTATTCGCTGTGGTGGCGCGAGCCGGAGCAGGAAATCATGCCGACGCTCGAAGAGCTAGGCATTGGCTTTGTGCCTTTTAGCCCGTTGGGCAAAGGCTTTCTAACGGGCAAAATTGATGCGCATACGCAGTTCGACAAATCCGATTTCCGCAACTCGGTGCCGCGTTTTGCGGCCGAAGCGCGCCAAGCCAATCAGGCTTTGGTAGACTTGCTGGGCCGCGTAGCACAAGCCCAAAATGCGACACCGGCGCAGGTGGCTTTGGCGTGGCTGCTGGCTCAGAAATCGTGGATTGCGCCCATCCCCGGCACCACCAAGCTGCACCGCCTGGAAGAAAACTTGGCGGCCGCCGACCTCGAACTGTCGGCTGATACGCTGCACGATATCGAGCAGGCCGCCGCCCAGATTGCTGTGCAGGGCGACCGCTACGCCGCGGCGCAGCAAAAGATGATAAACCGCTAGCTGGCTAGGGCCAGTGGCCACCACGCGGCGGCTACGGGCCCTAGTTTTTGGCTGCACCTCTCCCCCAGCCCGATGAAAAACGTACTCGTAGTGGGCGCCAGTGGCACCATTGCTGGGCAAGTGATTGCGTTGCTAGCCGAGCAGCCTGACCTCAACCTCACCCTGTTTTTGCGCAGTGCCCGCCGCCTACATCGACTGCCAGCCAGGGCCCGCGTGGTGGAAGGCGACGCGCTAAACTACGACCACTTGAAAGCCGCCGTGGCCGGGCAGGACGTGGTGTACGTGAACCTAGCCGGTGACCTAAAAAGCATGGCCCAAAACATAGCGCGCGCTATGCACGAGGCCCGCGTGAAAAGAGTCATTTTCGTCAGCTCCATCGGCATTTACGACGCGCCGCTCAAGCCGGTACTAAAGCCCTACCGCGCAGCGGCTGACGTATTCGAAACGTCAGCTTTGGATTACACCATTTTGCGGCCCGCCTGGTTTACCACCGCCAACGAAGTGGATTTTGAAATTACTAAAAAAGGCACCCCCGAGAAGGGCTCCGTGATTTCGCAGAAAAGCCTGGCCACGTTTATTGCGCAGCTTATTGAATCGCCGGAAAAGTATGTGCGCGAAAGCTTAGGAATTAATAAGCCTCTATCATAAAGCAACTTAGAAGGGTAGCAAAACGTCCGGCTTCGTTGCGCTCGGCAGGGCATGCTGCTTTTTCTACTGGCTACATCTGCCTCTTGAGTTCCTACTTTTAAGCAACTGGCGAGGTAATAAACTTCCTCCGGCAACTTGCTTCGTTATGCCTATTTTTTGATGAAGTCTCCCTCCACTTGGTCCCGCCGAGATTTTCTTGTTAGCGCCACCGGGGCTAGCGCTGCGCTGCTGCTGAACCCACTGGCTACTTGGGCTATCGACGAGGTAGACCCGCGCGTAGCTGCCCTCGTGGCCTCCACCATCGGCATTGACACCCACAACCACATCGACGTGCCCCTTACCACGGCCGAGATTCCGGGCCCAGCCATCGACCTAGCCGGCGAGCTGAAAAAATCGGGCTTGTCGGCCATCTGCATGACTTTTGCGGTTGACTACCAAGAGCTACGCGACCCCGGCGATGCCTACGAGCGGTTTCTGAACGGGCTGACTTCCCTGGACCAGCAGGTGCAGCGCAACGGCCTGAAACGCGCCCTGAACCTGGCCGACCTGCAAGCTGCCCACCAAAAACACCAGCCTACCCTCATTCAATCGGTGGAGGGTGGGCACTTTCTGGAAGGAAAGCTGGAACGCCTGCAAGTGGCCTACGACCGGGGCTTGCGCCACCTGGGCCTGCTGCACGACCACGACGCGTCGGTGCCGCTGGGTGACGTGTTTACGAACCCCGCGCACTGGGGCGGCTTGACGGCCTTTGGGGCAGACACCATCCGGGAGTGCAACCGGCTGGGTATTCTCATCGACCTCTCGCACGCCAATGCAGCAACAGTGGCCGCCGCGCTTAAGGTGACGACGAAGCCCGTGCTCGTTTCGCACACCGGCCTCGATACCCAACTGGGGCAAGACCCGAACATGGCCCGCCTGATGAAGCCCCGGCTCATCAGTAAGGAGCAGGCGAAAACCGTTGCCGAGGCGGGGGGTGTCATTGGCGTGTGGACTCACCTGGCCGATTCGCCGCTGGCCTATGCCCAGAACGTACGGGCCCTGGTCGACGTCGTTGGCATCGACCACGTCTGCATTGGTACCGACACCAAATTGACCCCCGCTTACCGGCCCGCGGGTGGCTTCGGCCCAAAACCAGGTGGCCCTACCTCCCAGCCGAGCAGCGCGCCGGGTACTCGCCCCAATGGCTCATCTCCCAGCGACAAAGGCCCCGGTGGACCCGGCGGTGTCGGTGGCCAAGGGGGGGGTAGGGCTGGGGAACGCACGAACGAGGCGTGGCAGAACCAAAAAGTTGGGTTCTACTACGCCGTCGTTGATGCTCTGTTGAAGACCGGCTTTACGGCGGATGACATCGGCAAATTTGGCGGCGGCAACTTCTGCCGCGTGTTTGGTGCGGCCACGGCTGGCCACCGTTAGCTAGCAATTGCCCGAACTCGCAGGCGGTGAAGTACTTTGCACAAGCCCAGTAGTGGGTTTACGTTGTTTCACTTCCGGCGTCGCCCTATGCAAAACCAGCTTTTCGAGTTTCTATTTTTGGTTTTTATGGTGTTGGGGCTCGTGATGCTGGCCAACAAGCTCCGGCTGGCCTACCCCATCCTGCTGGTGCTAGGTGGGCTAGCGCTCAGCTTCACGCGGCTGTTTGCCAACATCGAGATTGACCCGGAAATCGTGTTTCTGGTGTTCTTGCCGCCGCTGCTTTATGAGGCGGCCTGGCAGGTATCGTGGAAGGAATTTTGGAAGTGGCGGCGGGTAATTACCAGCTTCGCGTTTCCGGTGGTCATCATCACGTCGTGCATTGTGGCGGTGGTGTCGCACGCGCTCATTCCGGGTTTCACGCTGGCGCTGGGGTTTTTGCTGGGCGGCATTGTGTCGCCGCCCGATGCCATTTCGGCCACCACCATTATGCGGCAAGTGAAGGTGCCGCGCATGATGGTCAGCATCATTGAGGGCGAAAGCTTGCTGAATGACGCGTCGTCGCTGATTGTGTTTCGGTTTGCGCTGGCGGCGGTGCTCACTGGGCAGTTTGCGTTTGCCCAGGCAGCGGGCAGCTTTCTGCTAGTCATTGTGTTGGGCACCGCCATAGGGGTAGGGCTCGGGCTAGTGTTCTACGCCATTCACCGCTGGCTGCCCACCACGCCCAGTATCGACACCGTGCTGACTTTGCTTACGCCCTACTGCCTCTACTACGCAGCCGAGCATTTCCACTACTCCGGGGTGCTGGCGGTAGTGAGCGGCGGCCTGCTGCTCTCGAGCAAGCGCAACACGATGCTGACCTACCGCAGCCGCATCGAGAGCGTGGATGTGTGGTCTGTGCTCAGCTTTGTGCTGAACGGGCTGGTGTTTCTGCTCATCGGGCTGGAGCTGCCCACCATCACGCGCGAACTCGGTAGCGTAGGCTTGGGCCGGGCCATTGGGTACGGCTTGCTCATCTCCCTCACCCTGGTAGTGGGGCGGCTGCTGTGCGCGTTTGGCGCGGTGCTATTCACGAAGTTTGCGAGCCATTTCATCACGGTGGCCGACGCGAATCCGGGCTGGCGCGGGCCGATGATTTTGGGCTGGGCGGGTATGCGCGGGGTAGTGTCGCTAGCATCGGCGCTGTCTATTCCGCTGCTTATGCCGCAGGGGCAGCCCTTTCCCTACCGCAACCTTATCCTGTTCATCACCTTCGTCGTTATCCTCGTGACGCTGGTTTTCCAGGGCCTGACCTTGCCCTGGCTGATTCGGAAAGTAAACCCAGAGGATAAATACCAAACCTTTTCGGAGGAACAGCAGGAATTGATTCTCCAAAAAAAGCTGGCCCAGCAGGCGCTCCGCTACGTGGAGTCGGTAGCCGCGCAGGGCGAGGCACCGAATGCTTACCTGCAAAATTTGAAAGCCCGCTTACAGCTTGATGCTGCGCTTTTTACCCGTGAGCTGGCAACCCCGGCTGGCCCGCCAGATGCTACTTTGCACCACTTCCACCAGAACTACCTGGCCCTACTCGACCAGCAGCGCACCCTGCTGCACGAGATGAACCACCGCATGGAATTCGACGAGGAGGTAATTCGCAAGTGCTTGACCATCCTAGATTTAGAAGAGTATAAGCTGCGCGAAAAGCAGCCGCAGCTCGTGGGTTCGGAGTAGCTTTTCAACTGGCCAGCCGCCGGCTATTGGCTAGCGAAAAGCAATTCGCCGCCGCAGCTGTTTAGCTACTTGCTGCGGCTCGAAGCCGCGGCGCAAACTCCTTAACTATCTTCTAAGATGAACATTGGAATCATTGGGGCAGGCCACATTGGCAGCGCCCTAGCCGTGCGGCTCACCGGCCTCGGCCACGCGGTACTTATCGCCAACTCGCGCGGGCCCGAAACGCTGAAAGACGTGGCTCAAAAAACCGGCGCCACGCCCGCCACGGCCCAGGAAGCTGCCCGCCACGGCGACCTTATCGTGGTCACCATTCCGCTGAAGAATATCCCCGAGCTGCCCAAAGACTTGTTTGAGGGCGTGCCCGCCGAGGTGCCAGTCGTTGACACAAACAATTATTACCCCCTGCTGCGCGACGGCCGCATACCGGAGCTGGAAACCGGCGACCTGACCGAAAGCGAATGGGTGCAGCAGCACCTGGGCCGGCCTGTGGTGAAGGTATTTAACAACATCTACGCCCAGCACATCGAGCACAAGGGGCAGCCCGCCGGCACGCCCGGCCGCATTTCCTTACCCGTAGCCAGCGACGATGCCGCCGCCAAGCAAAAGGTAATGGCACTGGTGGAAGAACTAGGTTTCGACGCCGTAGACAACGGTAGCCTGCACGAGTCGTGGCGGCAACAGCCTGGTACGCCCGCTTACGGAGCCGATTTGCCCGCCGCTGAGTTGAAGCAGCAGCTCGCCAGCCTGGGCACCGAGCGCACGCCCGCGCAGCACGCGCAGTTTGCGGCCAACCACGCCGCGCAAGAGCGCGAGATGATGAAGCAGCCGCAGTCCTAGCCAAAGGCCATTCGGCGAACGGCCCTGCTTATCCAGCGTTCGGGCAGATAAGCAGGGCCGTTCGGCGAAGGCCACCTGCCTCCTACCTGACTTTCCCTATTTCCCATGAACAACACCCTCGTAACACCGTCTGCCAACATCACGGCCCATGACCTGAAGCTGAAAGGCTTCAAGGTGTATGAAGTGTCTACGCCGGTGAGCCCGGCGCCCACCTACAACCGGCGTGACTTCTACAAGGTGAGTTTAGTAACCAGCAAGTGTACCATTCACTACGCCGACAAAGGGATTGAGTTAGACGGCACCTATTTGTTCTTCTCCAACCCGCACATTCCGTACTCGTTTGAGCTGCAAACGGACCAGCATTCCGGCTACGCCTGCCTTTTACAGAAGAGTTTGTGCGAGCTACCGACCGCTCGGAAAGCCTGCAACAATCGCCGCTATTTAAAATTGGCGGCACGCCCGTGTTTAAGCTCAACGACGAACAAGCGGCCTACATCACCGGCGTTTTTCATAAGATGCTGGCCGAGCAAAACACCGATTACCTATTTCGAAACGACCTAATTCGCACCTACATCCAGCTCATTATCCATGAGGCGCTGCGGATGCAGCCGGCCGCGAATTTTGTGCACCACTCAAACGCCGCTTCGCGCATCACCTCACTGTTTCTGGAGTTGCTGGAGCGGCTGTTTCCGGTAGAAAGCCCCGAGCAGACCCTACCCCTAAAAACCGCCCAGGACTTTGCCAACCGGCTCTCCATCCACGTCAACCACCTGAACCGGGCGGTAAAGGAAGTGACCGGCAAGCCCACTACCGCCCACATTGCCGAGCGGGTTATTAGCGAGGCCAAAGCCCTGCTGCACCACACCGATTGGGACGTGGCGGCCATCGGCTACGGCTTGGGTTTCGAGTACGCCTCGTACTTCAACAACTTCTTCAAGAAGCATACGGGCAGCACGCCGCTGGCCTTTCGCCGGGCCGCGTGAGCACTGTGCGATAGGTATAAGCACTGGTTTTGCAAATGCAGGAACGTGTGGATAACGGGTATTACCTCTTATCAAAAGGCGGGGGTAGGATACCAGCCGGCGAGTTGGCCGGTCTTTTATAAAGGCCGTGTTTACTGGCTTTTGGCGCCCCCCAGTTGGCTCTTGCCAGCTACGAGCCTTGCTACAACTAGGGCGGGTAGCACGTACAGCTTCTCGGTTAGTGGCCTCGTAGCTAGTTAGCTTTTGAGCAACTGGCACCGGGCGGCCGCGCCCTGTTTAGCTTCTTCTAGCGAAGGACAGTAGATGGATTCCAGCACGTATTTGCCGGGCTGGGCCAGGGCAAGCTGCGCGTACTACTGGGTAGCCAGTTGGCCCAAAATGTTGGCCGACGCAACAATGCTCATCTCGCACAGGCCCGCGTTGTACGCCTGCACATTCTAGTCCTGGGCCAGCCACTGCTGCACATCCTTGGGAATGGCGCTCATCTGGCGCGTGTCGGCAATCCAGCCCCATGGTTGCGCCGGCCGGCTGCGAATTTGGTAATAGGCCAGCCCCGCAGTCATCATCGCTTTAAACTGGTCGTGGTTGGCGAATGCGTGGAGCTGCACAATAAGGCAAGGCACAGCGTCATCAGCCACTACGGTCGCGTATGGCTCCTCTAAAATAACTTGTGGGGGCATGGGGCTACTTACGGGGCAAGCCAGCAACCAGTTCCTTACCCCACCCAACCGGCCCAAGCGTTGGTTTGCCTAGCAAAAAACCCTACCCCACCTGGCAAAGGCCAGCGCAGCTAAAGCCACCAGGCAGTTTAGGCCGAGAACCCCGCTCACCTAGGGCTGCCCTGGCTTGCTACTCACCGTTAGCTCGTTGAGCAGTGCGGAAGCCCGGCGGCTACCGTAAGCTGCCCCTTATTTATGCGCATTTGTGAGGTGCTTGGGCAGGCGCCGCAAGTGCCTACCTAGCGCCGGGGGCAGCCTTTGGCCCTGGGGTAGCAGCCCAGCGAGACGCTGTAGCTTTACGTATCTGCTTATTCTATATGCCGGTGCAGGTTGACGCCCTTGGTTTTGTCGCGTCGGCTGCCTATTCCCCGCCAATGGCTCCCGTTCCGCCCGTTCCGCCGCTGCCGGCTGCTGTGGCCTACCCCTTTCCCGAAGGGCTACTGCCCACGCTGCTAACTGTCTCGCTCACGGCCGTTACGCTACTGCGCCCGCTATACGGCCCCGATGGTGTGGACATTGTCGATTTCGCCCTCGACTACCTCAACCCCGCGGCCCAGCGCATGGCCGGTTTGCCCGAGCAGCCCAGCAGCACGGTCCGTGCCCACTTCCCTCCCTCGGTAGCCAACGGCATGCTCGACTTTTACGTCCGCACTTTTCGCCACGGCGCCGCTGATGCCTGCGAGCTCAACTACCAGGCCGACGGCCTTGACAAGTATTTGCGCCTCGCAGCCCATCACGGCCCAGGTGCAAGGCGCGCTCAACGGCCAGGAAGCCCTCGACGTGCTGGCCACCTCCTGCACTACCCCAGATGCGCCTACCTGCCCGGCCCTTATCCTGCTCGACGTCAACATGCCCGTCATGAATGGCTTTGAATTTCTGACGGCCTACCGCCAGCTGCCGCTGGCTCAGCAGCAGGCCATCGTCATTGTGATGCTTACTACTTCGCTGCACGCCCGCGATGTGGAGCGGGCCCAGGAGCTACCCGTGGCTGGCTTCCTCAACAAGCCCCTCACCGCCGATAAAATCGCCAAAATCCTGACCGATTACTTTCCGGCCAACCACGCCAGCGCGTAGCTCTACCCCCGCAAAATCGGGCGGGCTAGCCACGCACCAACCGGCTGCGCTAGCCCCCAGCCAGCCCCACTTTAAGTACCTCATGGAAATGGCACAAACAATTGGTAAACTTGACGGTTACCTCCTCGCTTTTCTCCGTTAGAATGTCCTTTCCCACTTCGCTCATCCCGGCCAACGACCGCGAGCGCCTGCTGGCGCTGGCGCCCTACCGGGTGCTGGGCACGGCTCCGGATGCCGTCTTTGACGAAATAATTCGCCTTACCGCCAAGCTTTTCGACGTTCCCATTGCCCTCGTGTCGCTGGTTGAGGAAGGTAGCGTTTGGTTTAAGGCCAATTTTGGGCTGGCTGGCGTGGAGCGCGTAGCCCGCAACGAGAGTGTGTGCTCGGTGGCCATTTTGCAAGAAGAGACTACCATTTACCAGGATTTGCACGCCGACCCTTGCCAGCTTACGGATGCGCGGGCCGCCGAGGCGCTTCAAATGCGCTTCTATGCGGGCCACCCCCTGCAAGACCATACAGGGCATAATATTGGCGCACTGTGCGTTATTGACCGGCAGCCGCGCCAGTTTTCGGCCACCGAGCAGCATCGCCTGCAACGCTTGGCGCGAGTAGTGATGCAGTTGCTGGAAATTGGAAATTCGCTTGTTCCTGCATCGCCACCCCGAGCATACCGCCGCTACGTGGGTTACGCTGTACGACCACCTGGACACGTCGCTCAACCGCCTCGACACCCTGGCCGAATTAGCCAGCTGGGAAGACTCTCACCGGCTACTCCGGCAGCACTGAACTACCAGCAGTCGCGCGAAGAGGAGAGCATCGTTATCATTCAAGCCCTTGAGCAGCAGGTAGCCCACATCCAAGCCACCTTGCCCCATTAAGTCAATGCGCCCCTAAGCTGGCGTAGAATTACTCTGCATTTAGCCGCATCTGGTATGGCATTCGCTAGCCGATGCACCTAAAGCTGAGGACCAAGAAATGGGGGGTAGGGCTTTGGCCGGCTCTACCAGCAAAGTACCAATACCCCCAATGGCCTGATGAAACCAGTTTTCTAGGGAGATTGGGTAGCATAGCCAGCTGGCTTAAGAAGGGACACGCGCGGGCCCAAAAAAGACGTTCATTCGCCCCCTACCCCCCCGCAGTGCGGCAGGCCTCGCCGCTGCGCTTACCGGCAACTGCCTCGCTAACCCGACCATAACCTGAATAGCAGTCTATCTTTGCGTACTGCCCATTTGCCCGGAACCATCCCAACTTTTGGCTAGTATATTCCGCTGGCCAACAGCAAATCCCTGCAGATGGATATCCGTGATGAGTTCCAGGTAGTGGAGAACCTGATGTTGTCTTCTTCCGATGTGCTGTGTGCCCTGGACGCTAGTGGCCACCTGCGGCGGGTAAGTGCGGCGGGCCAGCGCGTGCTGGGCTATGCGCCAGACGAGCTAAATGGAGTGCCGTTCAGCACTATCCTTCATCCGGCCGACTGTGCCCAGGCCTTGGCCGCGTGCGCGGCGGCGCGGCGGCAAGCTGCACCGGTTTACTTCGAGGGCCGCTACCTGACCAAAGCCGGCCAGGCGGCGGGGTTGGCGTGGTCGGCCTTTCGGTGGCCCGCAATCGAGCTCTTGCTGTGCGTAGGGCGCACCACCGGGGCCCGGCCGGCTACGCTACCGGTAGACGCCTCGGCGAGCAACGCCTTGCTGGAGCGTATTGCCGATGGCTATATCGAAGTTGATAAAAACTGGACCATCACCTATTTCAACGTCCAAGCCGAGCGGGTACTGCAAATTGACCGGCAGCAGTGCGTGGGCCGCAACTACTGGGAGGCCTTTCCCAACGCCGTCAACAGCCGCTTTTATTACTACCTGCACCTAGCGGTTGATTCGGGGCAGCCGGTGCATTTCGAAGTCCTTTCCACGCGCACAAGCCGCTGGCTAGAGGTAAGGGCCCTCCCCGTGGCCGACGGGCTCTCGATTTTTCTTTCCAATATCACAGACCGGGTCACGGCTGCCAAGCACCTAGAGCAGTTGGCGCTGGTGGCCCAGGGCACCGACAACGGCGTGCTCATCACCGATGCCCAGGGCCGCATCGAGTGGGTCAACGACGGCTTTACCAAGCACACGGGCTATACCCTGGCCGATATGCTGGGCCGTTTGCCCGGCACCGTATTGGAGGGCCCCGACACGGACCCGGAGGCCCGTGCGACCATCCTCGCCTACCAACAGCAGCCGGAGCCTTTCTCCGTCACGATTCTCCACTATACCAAGGCGGGCGAGAAGCTCTGGATTCTACTGCACGTTACCCCCATCTACAACCAGGCCGGGGAGCTAACGCAATTCATTTATATTCAGCAGAATATAAATACTCAGAAGGCGATGGAAGCCCAGCAGGCCCGGCTAACGCAGGACTTGTATGAGCATAACCGCGATTTGCAGCAGTTCACCTACATGCTCTCGCACAATTTGCGGGCGCCGCTGGCCAATGCCTTGGGGCTAACCAGGCTGCTGCCCCAGGTAGGCAAGCACAGTGCCGTGTTTGATACCTCGCTGAGCCATTTGCGCCAGAGCCTAGAGCAAGTGGATAGTGTGCTTCACGATTTAAACCTCGTGCTCTCCATCCGCGACCAGCAGCACCAGCAAGTGCCCGAAACGGTGAGGCTGGCCAAGGTGTGCGCGCAGGCCATGCAGCACTGGGCCCCAGCCCTAGCCCAGTGCGAGGGCCACGTAACGCTCGACGTGGCGGCGGACTTGCTAGTGCGCGGCACCCGCGCCTACGTGTACAGCATTTTCGATAACCTGCTCTCCAATGCCCTCAAGTACCGCGTGCCGGAGCGCCCGCTGCAAATCGACATCCGGTGCGTGGAGGGGGCGCACGGCGGGGCCAGCATTTACTTTGCCGGCCTTGGCTCGGGCTTCGACCAAGCCAAGGCCGGCCTCAAAGTATTTCAGCTCTACCAGCGCTTCCACGGCGGGCAGCAAGGCCGGGGCCTGGGCTTGTTTCTGGTCAAAACGCACGTAGAAGCGATGGGGGGCACCATCGAGGTCAACAGCCAGGTGGGGGTAGGTACGCGCTTCCTGATTCACCTTAACCAACACTAGCTAGTATGCTCACCTACCTCATCGACGACGACTTTATTAGTCTGTATCTGGCTGAGCATGTGCTGCGAATAGAAGATTTCACCACAGATATTCTGCTATTTTCAACTGCCGAAACCGCGCTAAGCTCCCTCGTAGAAAACCTAGCTGAGCAGGTGCCCCGGGTTATTTTTCTGGACCTGAACATGCCCACCATGGACGGCTGGGGATTTTTGCAAGCCCTGGAGCCTTACGTAGCAGCGCTCCTGGGCCGGTGCCGTATTTACATCCTTACCTCGTCCTTGCTTCCCTCCGACCGGGCGCGGGCGCAGGAATATCCGCTCGTATCGGGCATGCTCCACAAGCCCTTAGATGCCGCAGAACTTCCCGCGATTAAGGCGCTGCTACAGGAAGCCTTTTGAGCCGACTCGCGCCCGAGAGCCTGCCGCCCGAGTGAGTGCGGCAGGAAGCCACGTGCAACGGCTATTTCGGCCCTGCCTCGCCCAAACCACCCGCCAAGTACGGCTCCTCTGGTGCCCATACCAGCCCAGAAGCTGAGCGCCTGCTTCTGGTTTAGAGTAGTTTTGTTATACTTGCTGGTCTTGCCCGCTAAGTGAACATGGCCTCTCCCCGATTTCTGTTGGTACTCAGTGTGGGTCTGCTGCTGACGGCCAGCGGCTGCACCAATGAGCAGCCGGCGGCGCAGCAAGTAGCCGTTGCCATAAACATGGTGTTAGTACCCGGCGGAACCTACCTGATGGGCTCGAAGGACCCGCGTTTTGCCGATGCCTCCCCTACCCATGCCGTTACGCTCAAGCCCTTTTACCTCGATGAGCACGAAGTAACCAACGCCGCGTTTGCGGCTTTCGTCGGCGCGACGCAGTACGTGACGGTGGCCGAGCGCCCGCCCAACCCCAAGGACTTTCCTGGCGTGCCCACTTCGCAGCTCGTGGCAGGCTCGGCCGTTTTTGCGAAGCCCAGCCGCCCGGTTTCCCTGGCAGAGCCGGCCCAGTGGTGGCAGTACGTGGCCGGGGCCAACTGGCGGCACCCGCTGGGGCCGGGCAGCAGCCTTGCCGGCCACGAGCAAGACCCCGTGGTGCACGTATGCTACGAAGATGCCCAAGCCTATGCCCAGTGGGCCGGCAAGCGGTTGCCCACCGAAGCAGAATGGGAGTTTGCCGCCCGCGCCGGCAAGCGCGCCGCGTCGCCTTACTACTGGGGCAATGAGCTGACTCCCCACGGCAAGTGGCTGGCCAACATCTTTGAGGGTGATTTTCCGGCCGGCAATACCCGCGCAGATGGTTTTGAGGGGGTAGCCCCCGTAAAGTCCTTTCCGCCCAATCCCTGGGGGCTCTACGACCTAGAAGGCAACGTTTGGGAATGGTGCAGCGATTACTACCGGCCCGATTATTACCAGGTAAGCCCCCCGGATAATCCGCAGGGCCCGGCCGATAGCTACGACCCCGAAGAGCCGGGCCTGGTGAAGCGGGTGCAACGCGGGGGCTCTTTTTTATGCAGCGACCAGTATTGCGTTCGCTACCAAGCGGGCAGCCGGGGCAAAGGCGAAGTCAAAAGCGCCGCGAATAATTTAGGCTTCCGCTGCGCCAAAGATGTGAAGTAGGTGGCACCTTCGCGGCGACTACCTTCCTACCCCTGCACTTGTGCCGAAACAACCGACCAACCGACTGGCTATGAAAGCTGCCAAATTGCTCTTGCTGCTGCTTACCGTGGGGGTTTGCCTCGCCCTTGCGCAACCGAAACGGCCCGCCAAGCGCCCGCCCAATATCATTTTTATTGTGGCTGATGACTTGGGCTACGGCGATATTAGCTGCTACGGCCAGCAGCGCTTCCAGACGCCCCACATCGATCGGCTGGCTACCGAGGGCATGAAGTTTACGCAGGCGTATGCTGGCACGGCGGTTTGCTCGCCCTCCCGCTCGTCGTTTTTTACGGGCCAGCACACCGGCCATACCCCCATTCGGGGCAACCTGGCGGTCAAGCCAGAAGGGCAGTACCCGCTGCCCGATTCGAGCGTCATCATTCCGCAGCTACTGAAGCAAGCGGGTTATGCCACCGGCTGTTTCGGCAAATGGGGCTTGGGCGGCATCGGCACCAGTGGCGACCCGGTGAATAAAGGCTTTGATGAATTCTTCGGCTACAATAGCCAAACGCTGGCGCATAACTACTACCCCTATTACCTCTGGCATAACCGGGAAAAGGTTTTACTGCCGGAAAACAGCGGAACCCGCTCGGGAACCTACGCCCCGGAGTTAATTCAGCAGAAGCTGCTGGCGTTTATCGAGCAGCACCAAGCGCAGCCGTTTGCCCTCTTCATGACGACCGTGATTCCGCATGCGGAGCTAGCCGCGCCCCCAGCGTACATGCAGCAAGCGATTGGCAAATACGGCCCCGAAAAGCCCTTCGTTGGGGCCGACACCAGCTCGCCCGCCTTCACCAAGGCTGGCCCTTACCTGTCGCAGCCCTACCCCCGGGCCGCCGTGGTAGCTATGATGCGGGTGCTGGACGACCAGGTAGGGCAAATTATGCAGAAGCTCCGGCAGCTACACCTGGACGAGAATACCCTGGTCATTTTCACGTCTGACAACGGCCCCTCGGCGGAAGGCGGCAAAGACCTGGTGTATTTTAACAGCAGCGGCGGGCTGCGCGGGGCAAAACGCGATTTGTACGAGGGGGGTATTCGGGTGCCTTTCATTGCGCGGTGGCCCGGCCAGGTAAAAGCTGGAGCGGTGACCAAGCAGCCCGCCGCTTTCTGGGACTTATTGCCCACGTTTACGGAGCTAGCCGGCCTCAAAACCCCGGCCACTACGGATGGCCTATCGCTGCTGCCCACGCTAACCGGGCGGGGTAAGCAGCAACAGCACCCGTATTTATACTGGGAGTTTTATGAGCAGAGCGGCAGCGTGGCCGCCCGCCTAGGCCAGTGGAAGGCCGTACGCCTGAACATGGCCGCTACCCCCTATGGGCCCATCGAGCTATATGACCTAGCCGCGGACCCCGGCGAGAAGCACGATGTGGCGAAGCAGCAGCCGGAGCTAGTGGCCCGCTTCGCGCAGCTATTCACGAAGGAGCATGTGCCGTCACCGGCATTCAACTTTCAGCCGAAGAAAGCGACCGACGAATAAGGCAGCTGCCTCTTTATAAGGGGGGTAGGCCAGTACGCTTGGTGGCTACCGGGCAGCGCAAACAGCAGTAAACCACGGCAAATACCCATGGCTTACTGCTGTTTGCGCTGCTAGCCTTTGCGGCCGGCGGAAAAGCGCCGGTCGGCCTCTTTCCAATTCACCACATTCCAAAAGGCGGCTATGTATTCAGGCCGTTTATTCTGGTGTTTGAGGTAGTAAGCGTGCTCCCACACGTCGAGGCCTAGGATGGGTGTGCCGCGCTGAATACCTGGCACGTCCATCAAAGGGCTGTCTTGGTTGGGGGTGCTGGAGATGAAGAGCTTACCCGCCTTGTCGAGGCTCAGCCACGCCCAGCCGGAGCCAAACCGAGTGGTAGCCGCTTTGGTAAATTCTTCCTTGAATTTATCAAACGAGCCAAAGGCCTGCGTGATGGCTGAGGCCAGTTCGCCCGTGGGCGCGCCGCCGCCCTGGGCCGAGAGCAGCAGCCAGAACATGGAGTGGTTGTAGTGGCCGCCCGCGTTGTTGCGGATAGCATCGGGCTGTTGGCTGGCCGTCATCACCAGTTGTTCCAGCGGCAGCTTTTCCTGGGGCTTGCCAACCACGGCCTCGTTGAGCTTGGAAACGTAGGTTTTATGGTGCGCATCGTGATGGATTTCCATCGTGCGAGCATCAATGTGCGGCTCTAGGGCATTGAAGGCATAGGGCAGCGGCGGCAGCGAAAACGGCCCATCGGCCAGGGGTGTGGCGCGGGCATCGCGCAAAAACCGTTCTTCTTGGGCACGGGCCAACACGGCAGGGCTAACCAAGGCGCTGAGGGCTAACGCGGCAGCATTCTTAAGGAAATTACGCTTGTGCATACAACTGAGAAAGCAAAATGAGGTGGTAAGTATAGTAATAACAGCAGCATTTACTAGCCCATGGAGGAATTGGTCGAAACAATCGGTGACCTATTCCTGCCAGCAGTCCAGCTAAAAAAATAGCGACGCCGATAGCCATCAGGAGTCCCAGGGTAGCAGGGCACCCACCACGGGCGGCAGTAGGAAAAGGCTGGTCATGGTGAGCCGCGAAGGAGCCGCTGCTGTTACTTACAAAAGGTCCTGGCGTTAGTCGGCCTGCTGGCCCTTGGTTAGCTCGGCTTCGAGGAAGTAAGCGCCCTGGCGCACGAGCTGCGCGGTGTCGGGCAGCACATCGAGGGGCTCGATAGCACGGTCGCCATTCTGGACGGGGCCAGCCTTGACCTTGTAGCGCCGGAAGCGGTAGCCCGCGCCGCTGCCCGCTGGCTGGCGAGCAAAAATGTAGCTGTAGCCCTCGCCCTGAATCACGGCCTCGTCGGGCAGCGTAGTTTGTTGGTGGCTGGCGGTCTGAATCTGGGCGGCCACGTACTGGCCGGGTAGCAGGGCGTCGTTGTCGGCGTCGAGGTGGGCGTGCACGCTCACCGTGCGGGCATCGTCGCTGAAGGCTTTACCCACCAGAAATACTTGCGCCCCAAACTCTTGTGCTACTGCGCTGGCAGGTACCTTGAAAAGCACGTGCTGCCCCTTGTGCACGCGGGCGATGTCTTTTTCAAACACCTTCAGCTCCAGGTGCAGGTCAGAGCGGTCCACGATTTCGGCCAGCACCACTTGCGGGTCCACGTACTGGCCGGGTTTGATGTTAACCGCCTTCACGAAACCCCCGATGGGCGACACCAGCGTGACGCTCGGCGTGAGGCGGGTGGGGCTGAGGCGGGCCGGGTCTAGGCCCAGCAGCCGTAGCTGCCCGGCCAGCGAATGCACCGTAGCCTGCTCGGTGGCGTAGTCGGCCTGGGCCTGCTCTAGCTTGCGGCGGGCTCCTACGTCCTCAGCATCGAGGGTGCGCTGGCGGGCCAACTCCTGGGTAAGAAACCGCACCCGCGCCTGGCTTTGCAGGTATTCCTGTTGCAGCTTGAGGTAGTCGGGGTGGCGTAGCACGGCAATGGCCTGGCCTTTCCGCACGTGCTGGCCCGGCAGCACTTGCACGGTCTGCACGTAGCCGCCTAGCACCGCCGAGACGGACGCCTGGTTCTGGGGCGGCACGTCGATGACGCCGTTGGCCACCACGTTGGTCGTCATGTTTTGGCGCGTGAATCCGCCCATTTCGATGCCCGCCGCCGTGTACTGAGCCGGCGAAATGCTCACCACATCGGGCGCGCTGGCTGCCAGAGGTACCGGAGTGGCCGCTGCCTGAGGACTAGCAGCTGCTGCCGGCTGGCTAGGAGCAGAGTGACAACCCGCTAACCCGCTAACTAGTAACGCCACACCGACCACTTGAAAGCGCATGCAGCCTAAAAAACCGCTTGTTATATACTTCATAATCAGAGACAAAAAAGGATTACTGCAATTCCGTGCCCGTAAGGGTTTGCAGCTCAATGACCAGCTCGTCGTATTGCACGGCTTGGTCGAGGTAAGCCTGGCGGATGCGCCAGGCGGGCTCGGTGTTTACCACGTAAGTCACGTAGTCCACGTCGCCGGCCCGGAAGCTTTTTTCGGCCGTGTTCAGGATGAGGCGGGCCTGCGGCAGGGCCGTGCGCTCGTAGTAAGCCAGCGAGGCGCGGGCGCGGGCCAGCTGCTGGCGCAGGCCCACCAGGCGGCCTGCCAGCTGGGCTTCTACATAAGTAAGCTGGGTGCTGGCAGCCTGCTCGCCGAGGCGGGCGGCGGCCACGCGGGCCTTCTGCACACCGCCCAGCAGCGGCAGCGACAGCCCCACCTGCCCCACCGAAAAGCCACGCTCTAGGTTGATACTCTGGTTGAAGTAGCCTACCCGCACGTCGGGCAGGCGCCGCAGCTGCTCCACCTTAGTTTGCTGCTGACTGACGGTTATTTGCTGGCGCAACAAACCCAGCGTGGGGTTAGAATCGGGCGACAGGGCGGCCGTGTCGGCTACGGTTAGCGGGGCCACCAGTTGAGCGGTGGTGTCGATGACCACCGGGCCGCCCGCGTTCAGCAGCACACCTAGCTGCTGGTGCTGCACCTGCACGGTGGTGCGCAGGGTAGCGAGTTGGTTGCTCAATTCCTGGGCGCGGGCTTCGGCTGATACCTGTTCGAGGCGGTTGGTTTCGCCGGTGCGGTAGCGCACGCTGGCCGCATGGGCGGCGCGCCGGTAGAGGCTATCCTGCTGGCGCAGTAGCACCAAGCGGCGGTAGTCGGCCAGCAAGCGGTAGTAACTGAGGCGAATAGTCTGGGCCAATTCGCGGCGCTGCACGCGGGCGCGCTGCTCGGCCGTTGTGGTTTGCGCATTCAGCAGCTTGCGCTGGGCCGCGTACAACGTCGGCAGCGAAGTTTGCTGAATCACGTTGAAGCTCTGGTCTTTGAGCGGCCCCGAAATCTGTCCGTACTGGTAGTCGACCAGCGTGCGCGGAATGTCGTAGCCAGTGCGGGTCAGGGCGCGCTGGCGCTCCGTTTCGAGGGCCGAGCCTTGCAACAGCAAGCTCTGGCCTAGGCCAGTTTGCAAGGCCTGCGCCAAGCTGAGGGGGCCGCTAGGCGGGTTTGGCACAGCAGTAGCCGTTTGGGCGCTCGCCGTCGTGGTGCCACCCAGCAGAGCCAGTAGCAGCAAGCCCGCCACCATCGGCGTAGTCTTTGGGCGCGAGGCCTCGGCCGGATCCAACTCCGAGGGGCTCGGCTCGCCATCTTTGGTGAGCAGGGTATAAAGCACCGGCAGCACGAGCAGGGTCAGCAGCGTGGCCGAAATCAGTCCGCCGATAACCACGGTGGCCAGCGGCTTCTGCACCTCGGCCCCGGCTGATGAGCTAAGCGCCATGGGCAGGAAGCCTAGGGAGGCCACCGCCGCCGTGAGCAGCACCGGCCGGAAGCGTTCGGCGGTGGCGCGTAGCACGCGCAGGTGCACGCTAGTCACGCCTTCGCTGGCAAAGTCATTGATGCTGGCAACCAACACGATACCGTTGAGCACCGCCACGCCGAATAGCGCAATAAACCCTACCCCCGCCGAAATGCTAAACGGCATGCTCCGCGCCCACAGCGCCAGAATGCCGCCAATGGCCGCCAGCGGAATACCCGTAAAAATGAGCGTCGCCTGTTTCACCGACCGGAACGAGAGGAAAAGCAGCAGGAAAATGAGCCCTAGGGCCACCGGCACCGCGATTTGCAGGCGCGCCTTGGCCTTTTGCAGGTTTTCAAATTGTCCACCGTAGGCAATGGTATAGCCGGTGGGCAAGGGCAGCTTGGCATTCAACGTTTGTTGAATTTCAGCTACTAGGCTCTCCACATCGCGGTTGCGCACGTTCACGCCGATGTTGATGCGGCGCCGGGCATCGTCGCGGCTCACCTGCATGGGCGCGTTGCGGAAGGCGATGGTGGCGACTTCGGAGAGCGGTATTTTCTGGCCATCGGGCAAGTCCACGTATAGGCTGCTCAAGTCGGTGATGCCGCGCCGGTGGGCCGAGTCGAGGCGCACCACCAGGTCGTAACGACGCTCGCCTTCAAATACTTGCCCGGCCACATCGCCCGCGAAGCTGCTGCGAATGAGCGTATTGAGGTCTTCCACATTGAGGCCGTAGCGGGCCAGCTTGGGGCGGTCGTAGGTGACTCGCATTTGTGGCAGGGCCGCGATTTGCTCCACCTTCAGGTCGCCTACCCCCGCCAGCGGCCGGATGAGCGCCCCAGCCGCCGTGGCCTTGTCGTAGAGCACCTCCAAGTCCTCGCCGTAAATCTTGATGCTGATATCGGACTTCGCCCCCGAAATCAACTCATTAAACCGCATCTGAATGGGCTGCTGAAACTCCAGCGTGATGCCCGGAATGCCCGCCAGCGCGGCCTGCATTTTATTCGCCAGCTCCTCCCGCGAGTGGGCCGAAGTCCATTCTTTCTGGTCCTTGAGCACCACAATCTGGTCGGAATCCTCTAGCGACATCGGGTCGGTGGGGATTTCGGAAGTGCCAATTTTGCCCACCACCTGCGCCACTTCGGGGAAGTTTTTGAGCAGAATCTGCTGCACTTTGGTGGTGGTGGCGATACTCTGGCTCAGCGAACTGCCGGGCTTCAGGGTCACGTTCACGGCAAAGTCGCCCTCGTCGAGCTGGGGCACGAACTCGCCGCCCATCCGCAAAAACAGGAATATGGCCAGCGCTAGCAAGCCTAGGGCCCCGCCCACCACCAGCCCGCGCCGCCGCAGCGCACCCGTAATGAGCGGCTGGTAGCCCCGGTACAAAAGCTTCATAATACGGTCGGCCAGGGTGCCTTCCTCCTTAATATCCTTGCGCAACGCCCAGGCCGACACAGCTGGCACATACGTGAGGCACAGCAGCATAGCGCCCACAATGGCGAAGCTCACCG
This sequence comes from Hymenobacter ginkgonis, assembly GCF_009755225.1. Lineage (GTDB taxonomy): Bacteria > Bacteroidota > Bacteroidia > Cytophagales > Hymenobacteraceae > Hymenobacter > Hymenobacter ginkgonis. The sequence goes on along the minus strand of NZ_WQKZ01000001.1, from coordinate 86,230 downwards.
TCAGCGCCATCGGCCGGAACATCTTGCCCTCGATGCCCGTGAGGGCCAGAATGGGGAAGTACACGATGAGGATAATGAGCTGCCCAAATAGCGCCGAGCGCATCATGCGCGTGGCGGCGGCCGTGGCCACGTCGTCCATACTTTCGTGGGCGGCCTGCTCGCGCTGGTGCACGAGGTGGAAAATCATGGCTTCCACGATAATCACCGCGCCATCCACGATGAGGCCGAAGTCTAAGGCACCTAGGCTCATCAGGTTAGCCGACACGCCAAAGGTGCGCATCAGGCCCAGCGCAAAGAGCATACACAAGGGTATCATGCTGGCCACTACCACGCCGGCGCGCCAGTTGCCGAGCAGCAGCAGTAGCACCAGCACCACGATAATGCCGCCTTCGAGTAAGTTGTGGCTCACGGTGGCAATGGCTTTGTCGATGAGCTTGGTGCGGTCGAGGAAGGGCACCACGGTGAGGCCCTTAGGTAAGGTTTTCTGGATTTCGGCCACCCGCGTCTTCACGCCCTTGATGGTTTCTTCCGAGCTGGCTCCTTTGAGCATGAGCACGATGCCCCCTGCGGTTTCGCCCTGGCCGTTGCGCGTCATGGCGCCGTAGCGCATGGCGCGGCCCATGCCCACGGTGGCCACGTCGCGCACCAGCAGGGGGGTAGCGCCCACGCGCTTGACCACGATGTTGCCGATATCGGCCAGCGAGTTTACCCGGCCCTCACCCCTGATAAAGTAGGCATTGGGGCCGCGCTCTAGGTAGCTGCCGCCGGTGTTGGCGTTGTTGACTTGCAGGGCGTGCAGCAGCTCGGGCAGGGCCACGCCGGCCGCGTTGAGGCGGTCGGGCACCACGCTCACTTCATACTGGCGCACGTCGCCGCCGAAGCTGCTCACATCTACCACGCCGGGCACGCCAGCCAGCTGGCGCTTAATGGTCCAGTCCTGAATGTCGCGCAGCTTGGCCAGCGTAAACTGCTTTTCATAGCCCGGCTCTACGCGCAGGGCGTACTGGTAAATCTCGCCTAGGCCGGTAGTGATGGGAGCCATCTCGGGCCGGCCCGTGCCAGGACTGAGCTGCCCTTCGGCCGAGCGTAATTTCTCGGCCACCAGCTGCCGGGTGAGGTAGGTATCGACGTCGTCGCCGAAGATGACCGTAACCACCGACAAGCCGAAGCGCGAAGTCGAGCGAATTTCCGTCACGCCGGGCACAGTGCGCAGCTGCAATTCGAGCGGGATGGTGAGCAGCTGCTCGACTTCCTGCGCGGCCAGTGCCGGGCTTTGGGTGATGACCTGAACCTGATTATTGGTAATATCGGGGATGGCGTCGAGCGGCAGGTGCACGGCCGAATAGCCGCCCCACGCTACCAGCGCCGCCACCAGCAACACCACAAACAGCTTGTTGTGGATGCTGGCCGCAATAATGTTGGAGAGCATGAAAACTGAATTTGTGCCCCAAGCAGCCAGCGGCCGGCTGCCCCGTGGCGCGCCGTACCCACCGGCTACGCGGCCCGCCGAGCAGGCCCGCGTGCGGGCAAAGGTGACCCCTGAACAACCCAGCCAACCACCCGAAGGCACCAGCTGGCAGCACCCGCAATCAACGCATCCATGCGCGTCAATCGACTGGGCAATGTTCAGAAAATAAATTGATTAGCTCCGCGCCCTACCCGTTCGCGCACGAACTGGCTGGGCAGAAATTCTCCCTAACGGGTGGCTTAGCTTACGCTCGGGGTGGCTGCAAGAGCGCCGGGCCATGCGCATCGGCATAGCGGAGCTGGGCCAGCCGGGGGCGGGCCTTGGTCACCCACTGGAGGCGGCTGGGGGTAAGGGCCAGCCGCACAGTGGGCACCAGGTACACCAGCGGCGGCACGTTGTGCTGCCCTTGCAGGGGTAGGCTATCGTGCTCTTCAGGCTGGCGTTTTATTTTGGCCACGCTGCCTAGGTGCCACGAATCGGTGCCGCTGGCCGCGCCGGCCGCGTAGTGCTGCACCAGAAATTGCCCCAGCGAGAGCCCACCCTGCGCCGGCTGCGCATGGTAGCGGTAGTGCCGAAACAGCGCGGGCAGCTTGCCCAATTCCTCCACATCATTCTGCGGAATCAGGCTGCTGACGAGCATGAACAAGCTCAGGCAAATGGCGGTGATGGACTTTAGCACGCGGTGCAAAGGTAACTACACTGCAATGCTTTGGCGGGCCCGTCTCCACAGGTAGCGCATCGACCTAGGCAAGAAAATACGCGCCGCACTTACATAGAAGCGGATTTCTCTGGCTGGTTTGCTAATGCCAGAATAACCGCCATGCGCTTTTGACGGGTTGCGGGCCGTTTCGCCAAAACCAACCACTGCAATAAGTTGCGTTTAGCGGTCCGGCTTAGGCTTAAGAAGTGGGTTCGGGCCGCGGGGTATTGGTCAAATTCCCGTTCTAGGTCGGTCGGCAAGCGCAATTCTTCTACCTCGTCAAGCAGCGTCCAAGAGCCGTTTTGTTTCGCCGTTTCGATGCTGGCGAGGCCGGCAGGCATCATCTTGCCTTCGGCAAGCAGCCGCTGTATTTTATTCTTATTAACTCTCGACCAGCCACTTTGGGGCTTGCGGCGGCTGAAGAACTGCTGGTATTTTTCTTCATCCAGCGGCTTGGCCTGGCTGTCTATCCAGCCGAAGCACAGCGCTTCGTCCACGGCTTCGCTCCAAGTCAAAGTCGGCGTAGCGGACTTCTTTTTATAATAAACCAACCAGACGCTCTGGTGCTGGTCGTGGTGCGCTTGCAGCCACTCCCGCCATTGCTGCCGGTTTTGGGGACATACCACCAGTGCTTCCGACTTTGCCATTGTGCTTGTTTAGTAATTCAAAAAGCATTGCCCGCTTGAGTTTGGAAAAACTTTTTCAGCGCTACGTCATCTAGAACCAAGCTCAAAGGAACAAAGCAGGTCCTTCGCAAACTCAAGATAGCCCTTAGCAAAAATCTTCATTCAGCGCCGCCCGCATGAGGCAGGTAAGCGTGATGTCGACTAGGTGACAGAGCTTCTCCTAAGTGCAGCTTTTCTACGCGGGGTTTGCTTTACGCGGCTAGGTTGCTTCTAGAACTAGGGGTAGGGCCTGCCCTACCCCTAGTTCTAGAAGCAACCTAGCTGTTCTGAAGTCATTAAAGCAGCCGCATCAAGGTTGTTTGGCCAGCCACTTGCGCGCTGCCGCCAGGCTGCTGGCCGATATTTCGTGCCCACCCTCAAACGCCTCGTAGTGCGGTATGATGCCCAAGGTTTGCAGAAACGTCATGGCCTCGTCGGCATAGAAAGCCGGCAGCTTCTCGTCGTGGCGGCCATGGCTGAGAAAGAACTGCACCTTCTTAATAGCGGCCGCCGGGGCATGGTGCTGGCGCGACTCTGCCAGCATGCGGCCGCTGAATGCCAGCACGCCACGCACTTGCGCCGGTTGGGTCAAAGCCACGTCGTAGGCCATGATAGCTCCCTGGCTGAAACCCAGCAAATACACCTGCCCAGACGGAATGCTGTACCGAGCCGAGGCCTCACCAATGAAGCGAAGCAGCAGGCGCTGCCCATCCTGCTGCTGGGCCTGGTTGAAGACGGGCTTACCCGTCGAAAAATCGACTTGGTAAAAGCCAAAGCCCATTGGCCCCAATACCAGCGGGGCGCGCACCGAAAGCACCAGCGTGTGGGCATCGGCTAGCTGCTTGCCTACCGGCAGCAGGTTCAGCTCGTTGCCGCCTACCCCATGTAGCATCAGTAGCAACCGTTTAGCTCCCGTAGCCTGGGCCGGATTGAGCAGGCGATACGCCAAGGATAAATCGGTGAGCAGCGCGGGCTGCGGGCTGGAAGCGACAGTCATGGAAATAGCTAGGGGAAAAGTGGGAGAAAGACCAGCCGTTACGGGCTGCGGCGACGGCTTATGGCTGGGCCTCGGCGCACAGCAACAGGCGAATGCCCCAAGGGTCGGTGGCTATCGGGCCTTCGGGCGTCAGGCCCACGGGGTAGCCGGCCGCTTGCAGGCGCGCGGCGGCGGCGTCGCGGGTGGCAGCATCGGGTAGCCACAGTTCCCAGCGCAGCATGCGGGCATCGGCGGTGGTGGCGGCGGGCGAGCCGGCGGCCCACACGTTCAGGCCCAAGTGGTGGTGGTAGCCGCCAGCCCCTACAAATAGCGCCCCCGGCAGGCTCCAGGTTTCTATATCAAAGCCCAGCGCTTGGTGGTAAAATGCCGCCGCCTGGGCCAGGCTACCCGTATAAAAGTGCAGGTGGCCAATGGTAGTACCCGCTGGTAGGCCCTGCCAAGGCGTGTTGCCGGCCGCTTGCCGCAACCCGACCTCATCAAGCGGCTCGAGGGCTGACTGAATTTCTCCCTCTGCCGTGACTAACCACTCCGAGCGCGGCCGGTCACGGTACACTTCTATCGTAAAGCCATCGGGGTCAACTACGTACGTAGCCTCACTATAGAGGTGGTCGGAGGCACCCACATGCACCCCAAGGGCCCGCACGTGCCGCAAAAAGCGGCCCAAGTAGGCGCGGGTGGGTAGCAGCACCGCTAGGTGGTAGATACCCAGCCGGCCCCGCCGGGGCACTGGGCGGGCCCCCAGCTGCTCTTGCAGCCGCACCACTACCTGCGAGCTATCGGCCACACCCAGCTCAGCCACGGCGGCTTGGTCCTCGGTGGCTGGCAACTGGCGCAGCAACTGAAACCCCACTACATGCTGGTAAAAGCCTAGCGAGCGGGCTAGGTTGGCAACTGCCAGGTGCACGGTACCCAAGCGCACGTTGGCAGGTAGTTCGGTAGGCGGATGCATTCCGATACGCTCGGCTGGTAGCGCGGTATAGGGGAGCAGCGCTGGTGGGCGCGTATCTTCAGCTGGTAGCATAGCAGGGAGAGTGATTCTTTTGGGAAATGAAAGACTCCACCAAAGGTCCCCTACCGGCAGGGCTCCGCGCCTTATCCTAGGATAAGAAAGCATTTGCCGGCCCCTTGCCTTAGGCCGCCCTACTCCCTAATCCCATCCCCTCCTGCCTACAGCTGCCGGCGCACCCGGCTCAGCGACTCGGGCGTAATGCCCAGGTAGGAAGCAATAAAATGCTGGGGCACGCGCTGGGCAATGCCGGGGTATTTGCGTAAAAAGTGCTGGTACTTTTCGCTCGCTGTCTGGCTTAGCGAGGCGTTAACGCGCTCTTGCAGGGCCACGTAGCGGCTTTGCATCAGGAGGCGAAAATAGCGCTCGAAAATGGGGAATTGCGCGTAAATAGTTTCCAGGTCGGCCTGAGCCAGCAACAGCAAGTGCGTGTCTTCCAGCGCATCAATGCTCAGAGTGCTGGGCTGCTGGGTAAGCAGGCTATAGATATCCGAAACCCACCAGTCTTCCGGCGCAAACTGCAGCGTGTGCTCGTGGCCTTGCCCATTGAGCGAGTAGCTCCGCAGGCATCCTTGAGTTACGAAGGCCAGGTGCGTGCAGGGTTCGCCAGCCAGGAGCAGGTGCTGCCGTTTGCGCAGTATCTGCGGGCGCAGGTAACGCTGAAAGATGGCAAAGTCTGCGTTGGGAAGGGGCACGCGCGCCTGTAAGTGGGCCCGCAGGAAGTGATGCGCCGCAAGAAATTCCATGCGTTGAAGGTACTAGAATCCATGTGCTTGCCCCTCTTAGTCCAATTTAATGCAGTAATAAAAGGTACTCGTGAAGTTCAGCCGTAGTGGTCGGTCTATCGCCGCCAATGTAGTAGCTCTACGCGCTATAGACGCCCGGCTTAAGTTGCTCCTTGTCGGTGCATTCCCAACCGCACGGCAAGTGTCCGCAGATTCAGTGTCGGCACTGATATAACCACCGGTGCCCTCTTCTACTTTTGCAAAATACCTTCCTCACTGTCACGGAAAAGCGAGGGGTAGCGGGCGCTAGGTTTTGCGTTAGAGCGGTGCATGAGAGGCAGGAGGATAGTGAGCAAGTGCGCCACCGCCTGGTAGTTGGGTAGTCCAGGGCGGGCACGAAGCGAGGCACCTGCTGGAGCGACATATTGCTGCATACGGAGACGGTTTGGGAAGGCAAGTTTCAGCTTGGCTGGCCTCCGAGCAGTTCACCTTAGTACAGCGGAAAATGACAACATTTTGGGCGAATAAATACCCGAAGTCATGATTGTTCAAAGCTTTGCCCCTGCCGAAGAACTGCGGCCTTTCGTATGCGGGTACCTGTACGGCTGTAGCACTTATGCCGCGCCACAGGTGCTGCCTACCATCCCCCGGGGACTACCGGCCCTACTGATAATTACAAAGGAAAGCGGGACTCCGCTGGAATTTCTTCAACCCATACAAAGCGGGCCCCTCACCACGGGAGTATACCTGCTGGGGCAAGCCACCCAATACTGGATGCTGAAGGTGAGCGCTACGCAAGCCTATATGGTCGCGCTGCAACCCATGGCCCTGTCGGGACTGGGGATAGCGATGGCGGACTTCACCGATTCCGTTGTCAAGCTCGACGGTCTGCTGCCGGAATATCAGTTTTTGGCGGATCAGCTCGCGGCCGAAACAACCCAACTGGGCCAGCTGGCCGTGCTAGACGCTTTTTTGAAGCGGCTTTTCCGAAATGCCATTGCCCGGCCCAGCGAAGTGAACGGGGCAATACAACGCATTTTTCAAACGCAAGGGCAGGTTAAAGTAGGCCAGTTATGCGTGCAAGAACGAGTTAGCTCGCGTTCACTCACGCGCAAGTTTACCGACCAAATTGGGCTGGCGCCGAAGCAGTACGCTCACCTCATCCGCTTCCGGGCCGTCATGCACCACTTACTCCGAACGCCTACTGTGACTTGGCTGGATGTCGTCCACCGGTTTGGGTACTACGACCAGTCCCACTTCATCAAAGACTTTCAGCATTTCACCGGGCACTCTCCTACCCAATACTTCAGTGCAAATCAGGATTTTGATGGCTGCTTCATCAAGGCCGTAGCTGCATTCTGACCCTCACCCGGGTGATTGATTCAGTTGGCCGATTTTTACAATACATTGACAATAAACAAAATATACATTTGCCCACCATCAGTACCGACTGCTATTACAGGATTCCCATTTCCCACTGGCACTAGTCGGACTGGAATTTAGGAGGCGTTACGCTGGCTCCGTTTTGGAGCGGCGCTATTATTTTTTCACAAACCCTTTAACAGCTGCATGTATGGACCCGGTAAGCATCCCTAAGGAAGTAGTGGTTTGGAAATTCGGTGGCAAAACCGGAAACCTTACTGCGCAACACCGCTACTCTACCGACAATGCGGGCAATGGCCTGAATATGTTTTGCAAAACGAACAACGGCTATCTGACTTATCACAAGACCGATATAGGCATTAATCTGGGTTATATTACTAGTCCTAAGGAACATAAAATCCACTTTGCATTGCCCGATGGCAAGGACCGGGAAATACTGACCGGCGAAAAAGTAGCCCTGGGCATTGGGGGTGGGGACGCCTTTTTGCGCTACGCGCACCGCACTTCCGGCATCAATCTAGAGTGGGCCTCCAGTCCGTCTTTTGAGTGGCAGATTTACGGCCCTACGAGCGAAAAAGGCAAAAAAATTCCACTCGACTCGTTCGTTGCCGTTCTTAATGAACGCGTCGAACCGGCCGCTGATTTTTTAGTGTACTTAGACCGGCCCATAGGCGCCGACGTTGGTTGGACTACCAGCCCTAACTGGAAAGATAAAATAACGGGTTGGATTACAAACGAGGCTTTTAGCGCCCTTATCGGCGTATTAATGGGGAAAGCGAAAACACCTGCGTAGCTATTGCAGCGGCTAAGTCGCACTACTCCTCCCCTGGCAAGTACGGTGGCTTTGCGCGCGTTGGATGCTAAGCAAAGCGCACTTCTTGCCTCTTAAGTATCTGGTGATTTCTACCGTCGCCAGATACTATCGCCTAAAGTGAATAGCTAGCTGAGACAGAAAAGACACATCTTTTCTGTCTCAGCTAGCTATTTTTTTATCTGGCTAATCGTGGCACCCGCATCACCACCCCGCCGACTGACGATGGCACTAGGCCAGTGCTATTAGAGATGCGTGGCAGTTCTTTTGCCCGGCCGAGGCCGCCGTGATGGCCGGCTCGCCACGTCGTGACGAGCAGACTGCCGGCTACTTACACCAGCGCTTGGCCTGCTGCGAGTCCAGGTAACAAGCCCAGCGAGGTAATCACAGCTATAAAATGCGTAAAGAATTATTTCATTGTTCGTAAGGACCTTGAATTAAGCGGTTACAAAACTACCCGCAACGGCGCGGCTTTCGCTCAAAACGGCTTGCATTATTTGGACTCGTTTGTGCGACCGGCTCGGTGCTGCAAAAGGGTTCACGTGCAGGAGAGGATGCATTCCCACTTTCGCCAGCTATCCTCTGCTCAACGGCAGTGAATCCTGACCGAAGGGACATGCCTGACTCAGCACTAGTGGGCAGCCTGCCCCAGTTATCGACTATAACCGGCTAGCCCAAGCGACAGCTCAGGCTTTACAGCAGAGTCCACCGCATGTGAAATGGGTAGATTTTAAGGCCGCTGAAGGTCGGGCAGCCTCTACTGATAAGCTAGCTAATCTTTAGTCCATGATTCAATAATGCTTAAAAACCCTAGCCTGAGAAGCTAGAGCTTTTCTCATTTCTACTCGCGGGCGTATTACTCCTAGCAGTTCTATGCGTGAGTTTACACCTGTAGCAGGGGTTTCCTAAAGAGTAACATTAGCGCCCAGGCATGGCTCACAACGTATAACGCATAGCTTAGGACATTTAAAAAGTCCGTCTTGAAGCTAGAAAGGCTAGCCGCATTGGTGACAACAGCCCCTATGGGAAGGACAGCAAGTAAAATCTTCGCCCATCGCTTTCCTTTCCTTATGGCGTAGAAAAAGCCCGCATTAGGCTTGAGCGGCGAAGGAGGTAACCAGTAGTAGCGCTGATAGAGACGCAAAGCAATAACGTTTCAACATAGAAAAAGCGGGAGGGGATACCAGTAAAAAAGAGGTGGTAAGTAGCCGGTTTTAGTGCGGCACCGCCAGAGCCGAGGGCTGACCTCAAACTCCGACGCGTCGCTCGGTTCTGGGGGCAGAGCTGACGCATGGCTGTCACGTCATTGCTACCCCCATGGCTAGTCGGCTACACTCAGTCGCAGGGCTTTCGAGCCTACGCGCACCAGGTAGACTCCCTGGGCCAGCCCGGGCGGCAGCCGCAGGGCTGCCGTGCCAGCCGCATCGGCCGTGGCCGCGAGGACGAGGCGACCTAGCGCGTCGTACACTTGTACTTGCGTGCCGGGCTCAACCCCGGTAAGGGTCGCCGTCGCCCGCGTGGGGTTTGGAAACAGGGCTAGGCCCGCAACCACTGGCACAGCTACGCTCCGCACGGGCGAGTAGTTCACGGTGCCATCCTGGTCCACCTGCCGCAGGCGGTAGTACACCAGAGTGGCCGCGTAACGGGCCAGGCTGCGGTCGAGCCACTGGTAGTCGTGGGTCTGGCTGCTGGTACCCTGGCCCGCCACCTAGCCTAGGGACTGAAACACAGTGCCGTTGGTGCTACTTTCCACCCCGAAGTAGGCATTGCGCAACTCCGAGGCCGTGGTCCAGAGCAGCAGCCCGTCGGGGCCCTGGCGCTCGGCCGAGAAGGCAACCAGCGTCACGGGCAGCGGGGCGCTGGTATTACTGACGGTGAGCGTGCCCAGCTGCGTAGTATTGGCTGTGAAGCTGCGAGCACTGGCGCTGGCCGCCGCACCCTGCGCCACCCAGGGGCCGCTGGCCTGGTCGGCGCGCCAGAGGTGGGCGGGGGTGGCCGGGTTAAAGCCGTTGTCATCGTCGCTTACCCAGCTCACCGTGGCCGAAGCGGGGGTGGCGGCATTCAGGGGCAGCTCGGGTGCTACCTGCCACACCCGATCGATGCTCTTGTTGGTGCTGCCCAAATTGGTGCCGTAGCTGGTGCCCGCTGCTTGCAGGCCTGCCGTGCGCGTCACCGTGACGGCCCCTAGGTTCTGGCCGTTGGGATTCAACACCAGGCCATTAGTGAAATCGACCGAGCCCGTGCTGCTATTGACGGCGGTGCGCGTCACTTGCAGGCGGCCCTGCACGTACTGGCCGGGGCCTTCGCCGACCACTCGGCCCCCGGCAGGCAGGCTCAGGGTGCGGAGCGCGCCGCCGGCCACCTGGGTGCGCAGCAGACCTTGGCTCAGCGTCAGCAACGAGCTCACGGTAAGGTCCTGGGTAAGAAGAAGTCGATTGGCACCCACCGCGCCGGTGTTGCCGACGGTGAGGGCTGCTACACTGGCCGTGCCGGGCGCAAAATTTTGGTCGGTGGCGCCGCTAAAGAGCATCGTGCCGCCCGAAACCAGCGTGCCGGTGTTGGTGAGGTCGCCAATGAGCTGCACGGTACCGGCGTTGGTGAGCGTGCCGGTGGCGTTGTTTTGCACCGCGCCGTCCACGTAGAGCGTGGCGCCGTTTTGCACTGTAAGGGTGCCACCGTCGTTGGTGAGCGTGGTTTGAGCCGCGCCAGTGAGGGCAGGTAGCAGCAGGGCCAGGGTAAAGCGAAGTTTCATCGGAAAAAGCACAAAGGGAAAGCGCACTAGAACGGCCGCCTAGTACAAAAGCAGGGTTTAACGCTGGACCTGGGCGCTGCCCGCCTCCAGGCGCCGCAGCCGGGCCTCGAAGGTTTCCAGCGTGGCGGTGGCCTGTGCTTTATCAGCGGCAGCGGCGGCTTCGGCGGCTGTTGCTTTGGCTTCGCTGGCCGCTGCGCGGGCCTTAAGGGCGTCGTTCTCGGCCTTCAACTCCTTGATGGCCTCGATGAGCACGGGAGTGAGCTGGGCGTAATTCATGGCCTTGTAGCCATCGGCGCCTGTACTCACCAGCTCGGGTAGCACCTGTTCCACCTCCTGGGCCAGCACGCCCACCTGCTCGGCCCCGGCTGTGCCGCCGCGTTGCACGCCCAGCGTGTTCCAGCGGTAGCGCACGCCGCGCAGGGACAGCACGCTGGCCAGCGCCCCGCTCAGGGGCCGGATGTCCTGCTTGAGGCGCTGGTCGGAGGTGTTCACCGTGCCCACACATTGCAGGCCGCCCTGCACGTTGAGGATGTAACTGGGCTTGGTGGCCGTGCCGCCGTACTGCAAGTTGAGGGTGCCCGCCTGGCTGATGAGGCGGGTAGAGTAGTCGAGACCGGGGTTCTCCACGAAGTCGAGGTAGGGCGAGCTGGTGCTGCCGCGCAGCTCAATGCTGGGGTTGCCGCTGGTGCCGCCGCCCAGCAGCACGCCCAGGGCCGTAGTGCTGCCGCTCTCGGGCCGGTCGATGTGCAGGCCGGCCTGGGGGTTGTTGGTACCGATGCCCACCTGGCCGTCGGCCGTGATGCGCAGGCGCTCCACGGCTCCGGAGCCGTTGGGGCTGGTTTTGAATAGTAAGAGGCCCGTATCGTCGTAGTCCTTACTTAGGGCCTGAATGCTGGCCGAAGCGTTCGGACGGTTGAAACCCACGAAGCTTAGTTCGCCCAGGTTCTGGCCGGCGGTGCTGCTCTGGCTGGTCACCTGGCTAAGGCTCAAGTCCGACACCGGGGCCGTGGTGCCCAGGCCCACCCGCCCCGTGCTCGTGAGGGCCAGGCCGCTGCTGCCCCGTTGCCCACCAGCAGGTTAGGCCCCAGGTTCAGATTCCTGGTAGCGGTGTGGTTGCCCAGGTTATCGGCCGAGCTGGGCACGGTGACGCTGCCGCCGTTGGTGAGGCTGATGGTGCTGCCGCTGATGCTGAGCTGCTGGGCATCGGTGGTGGCCGTGGTTTGCACCGAGTTGTCGGGGAAGCGGAAGCCCCCCGTGCTGCTGAACACCTGCCCGGCCACCTCTTGCAGCTGGGTGGGGCTGCTGGTGCCAATGCCCACGTTGCCGTAGCGGTACACGGCCGTGCGTTCACACTCCAGGTGCCGGGCACGTTTGTGATGTTGGCGCCATTCAGGGCCGGGGCAGCCGTGCCCACCGGGGCAATGGTGAGGCTGCCGTCGCCGCTCGGGCCGCCCGAATACGTCACGCTGCTCAGGCTGGCCGCCGCCCAGGAGCTGCCGCCCTCACCCCCGCCGATGCGGCCCGCCCCGCCGCCGTAGTAGCCCCCGCCGCCCGCGCCGCCGCCCGCATTATCGTTCGGGGCGTTACCACCCTGGCCCAGGGCGGCACCGGAGGTCTAGGTGGCCCCGCTGCCGCCACTGGTGCCACTCTCGGGCTGAAAGCCGGCCTCGCCGATGGGCTGCCCCCGGCGCCGCCGCGGGCGTTGTTGGCCTTATATGTATACGGCCCGCCCCCGCCCCCGCCGGCGGCTACCAGCACCCGCTCGGCCAGGGTGGTACCACCCACCCGCACATCGGTGGCCCCGCCGCCGCCACCGTTGAAGCTGCTGCCCTGGCCGCCCCCGTTGTAGCCCGCCCCCCCGCTGCCAGGATTAGGCCCCATACCTCCCTGCCCGCCCACGTACAAGGTTAGCGTTTCGCCAGGCGTGACGGCCAGCGTGGTGGCCACACGCCCGCCCAGGCCCCCCGGGGTGCCATCGTAGTTGGCCCCGCCCTGCGCCCCACTGGCATTGATGCCCAGGCTGTACATGCCAGCGGGCACGGTGTAGGTCTGCACCCCGCCGGTGTAGACAAACGTGGTAGCGGTGTTTTGCACGATAGGCTGCGTAGCCGAGGTAATAGCCTCGGTCCAACTCGTGCCGTTCCAGGTATTGAGGGCGTTGGTGCTGGTGTTGTAGATGGTTAGGCCGTTGGCCGGGCTAGCGATGGCATCGCGCTGCGGCTGGCTCATGCGCGGGGGCAGCAGGCCCTTGCTCGTGCTATTGAGGTCGAGTAGCGCCGAGGCGTTGGGGGCGGTGGTGCCGATGCCCCCAGTCTGAGCCTGGGCGAAACGGGGGCAGCAACCAGCAAGAGTACGGCTGCCAGCGGGGCGAGGAAGTAGCGTTGAAACATAAGTTAAAATAGCAGCAGCAGCAGAGCAGCCGGAGTGGCCCTCTCCCATGCGGCCGCACCGGAGCCGAGGGCTGACCTCAGACTTCGGCGCGGCCACCAGCGCCGGGCGCTGTTACCGAGGGGCTCGGGGGCGGGGGCAGCGGCCAACTGCTCCAACTGGCCACAATTTCCCGACCCCGTTCAGCTTTTTCCTAAAAAGGAACGTGGACAAAGTGTAGACAGATTTTGCAAGCGCTTGACTTACAGCGCCTAATTCTTGTATGGTTTCGCTGTCCAAGCCGCCCCAGCGGCTACTCCCCAGCCATTTCCGGGGCGGGGGCAGGGCGGCGGGCGGCCTCGTCAGCGGCCCCGATTTTCTTGTAGAGCCGGGTTTTGGCCCGGCGCACGCTGGCCGGGTCGATGTTGAGCAGGGCCGCAATTTCCTTGGTGGCGAGTTGAATGTGGAAGTAGCAATACAGCCGCTGCTCGTGGCTGGTCAGGGCCGGGTAGCGGGCCTGCAGCTCCTCAAAAAAACGCGGGTGCACCTGCTCGAAGTGCAGCTTGAAGCGCCCCCAGTCCTCATCGAGGTACTGGCTGGCTTGCAGCAGCGATTGCACGCCGGCTAGCTCCGGGGCCCGTCCGGACGGGCCCGGCGGGTGCAGCTCTTGCAACTGCTGCTTGAGGTCGGCTAGCAGAGCGTTTTTTTGCTGCACGTAAAGCGAGGTAGAGGCCAGTTCGCGCTGGTTGGCTTCGAGCTGCTGCTGCAAGTCGTGGTTGGTGGCTTGCTGCTGCTGGTGGTCCTTGCTCAACTGCTGGGCGTGCTCGTCGCGGGCCTGCTGCCGCCGCTGCATCTCCAGCAGCGCAGTTTGGATGTGGCTGTTCTTGAGCACGATTTCGCGGTGACGCAACTCTTTTTGCCGGATATCGAGGGCCAGGTAGTCGGCTTCCCGTTCTTTGGTGAGCAGGGTTTGCTGCAAAAGCTGAAGGCGCACGCTGATGGCGGCCGAAAAGCCTAGCGCGTAGGAAACGATGGCCAGATCGGGCAGTAGCAAATTGCCGTTGTTGTCGAAGCTGAGTACTACGTGATACAGGGCCACTAAGAGAATGAAGACCATCGGCAGCGCATTGGCCAGCAAGTAGATGCGGGCCAGTGGCAGCTGTTGCCGATAGGCCGCCACCACCGTGGCCAGCAGCAGCCCCATCACGCCTAACACCAGCAGGTTGTCGTGACGCAGGGTATAGCTTTCTAGGTAAAAGCCACTCACGTTGAGTAGCGCTGCCCCTACCGTGAGCCCGATATAGGCCCGTAGCGCGTAGCGCAGCGTCGAAGCGCGGCAGGCGCGCCGGGGTGGTGAGGTAGCTGCGGGTCATCTGCACAAAGCCCCCGAGCATGAGCACCACGCTTAGGTGCATCAGCACGTTGCTAAGGGTGTAGGCATGGCTGGTGCCAGCGGGCGGCAACAGCAGGCTAAAAATTGGGCTTGGCCACAGCACCTTAAAAAAGCCCCGGTACGCCGTAACGTACAGCATGGCCCCCACCTGCGTGCAGAGATAATACAGCGTGATGCGGTCGCGAAAGCGGAAGTAAGCTAGCAGGTTGGTAAGCAGCAGTAGCTCCAGCACGGCCAGCGACACGGCCCATGCGATGCTGCAAAAAAAATGCAGCTTCTGGGCGGCCACTGCTGTTTCCAGGCTCACCAGCAGGCGGACGGCGGACGGCAGGGGCGCCTGCTGGCCTAGGTTTACTAACACATAAAATGTGGTGGTGGCGTGTCCTGGCAACCACAGCGGCAGTAACCCCTTTAGCCGCTGGCTGTCAGTGGGTACTGCCACGCCCGCCCGCCGAGTGCGCCAGGCCCGGGCATCCTCGTCGAAGTAAATGAGCGTGTTATCGAGGTCGGGTAGTACCGTGAGCTGGGCAGCCTGGGCGTAGCGGCTCGAGTTGCGCACAGCTAACTTCAGCCAGTAGCGGCGGGCCTGTGCTGGCCGCAGCGAGTCGGCTTTTTGAAAGACCAGGGTAGTGTCGGACCTCACCTTTTTAATGAATACCCACGGTCCGGCATTGCATCCACTTGTACTATATCAATAACTGAAGTGATTTTTATAGGTGATATTGACTGCTTTCCAACGCATGAAATACTTGTTAACAAGTAGATAATAAGCAAGTAAAGTCTTAATATCACAAAGAAATGAGTGAGGTGCAAGCACACTAATGTACAGCACTTTATCTAGAAGCCACCAATCAGACCGCTACGCATGCTAGGAGCAGCTTATGGTGTCCTATCCTCGCATCCCTCTACTCTAGGAGCGGGTTACTGCTTTTCGAAGCATCTCTATCGCGCCCTGCTCTTCGGCCCAGCCCTATACACCAGCCGCAGTTGGTTCAACCACCGCGAGGGCCAAGCCGGGGGCAACCTCTTCGGAGTAAGCACTACGGCCGTCGGCGATAAGGTCATGCGCTGGCTGGCTGAGCAGTTGAGCATGGCACTCGAGCACCTGCGACTACTGCTATGGCTACTTAGTGTAGGAGCTGCCTACTGCCTATTAATTCTTAATTGGAAATAAGCCTAGGGTGCAGCCTATCTGCACATCTGGCACTACTAGCCCTGGCTGCTACCGCACACGGCTAGCCAGGGGTGGCATGCTCCCGTGGCCTATTACGGAGTCAGGCATAGGTCGGCATCGTTCTCTATACAAAAAAGCCTCGGCCAGTAAGGTCGAGGCTTTTTTTATGGCTTAATTCGCAATAATTTCGAGATAAACATAATTAACTCAGAAATAAATTAGGAAAGAGATTGCCTATGAGGTGAGGTCATATATGGCTAATTTCTCGCAATACCATCCAAATTTTAAAACTCATATTTGCATTTTTATGGGTTCTGATGGATTCGGGGGGTTCCAGTATGGCCATTGTTATTTGCTGCGCTACACTGTTTTAAATGATTGGCAGGTGGCAATTGACCGCTTAGCGCAGACTTCACTTATTGTGACCACTGAGCAGTTTAAAGAATGGTGGTCACTCGCCTCCGAAAAAGCCCCGACATAACCGGCCGGGGCTTTTTCTTTGCACCTATGACGCTTTATATGTTCCGCCTGCTATCGCCCGATGTGCAGTTGCATTTCGCTTTGGACAAAAGCACCTTCCTAGCTAACCGTTGGGAGGACGAAGGTGGAGTGAATCTATACCACCTAGCCGATGAAGGCCGCGGGTTCTTTGTTGAGGTGGGCATTGATGAACAACGGAGCTAGGCCGTAGTGCTGCGCAGCTTTCGCAGTAGCGTACCTCTGGAGGATTATGCGCAGAGGGGGGCAGCTGCCGAAAGTCTAGGGCGTGCGGCTACGCAGCAGATAAAGAGTCTCCGAATCAACATAGCTAGTCGCTGCTTTCTGTTCTTCTGACATAACCCATGCGATAGATACAGTAGACTATAGACTATAAAAATCAGGAATCAACAGCATAAAAATACAGGTCGTCCCCTAAAGCGTACCCCACAAAAATAAAAAGCCCGTTTCCAGCTTGGAAACGGGCTTTTTAGCAGAGAAGGAGGGATTCGAACCCCCGGACCTGTTACAGTCAGCGGTTTTCAAGACCGCCGCAATCGACCACTCTGCCACTTCTCTAAAAATGAAATGGTAAAACGGCAGATTATCGAAGCGTGGAAGCTACTTCGTTAATTTACTATTTCACCATTTCGTAGAGAGGGGGGGATTCGAACCCCCGATACCGTTGCCGGTATAACGGTTTTCGAAACCGTCGCATTCGACCACTCTGCCACCTCTCTAAAGGTTCCAAACGAGTGGTTTGGGCTGCAAAAGTAGGCAAGGATGCTAGTTGCTAGCTAGCATTCGCCCGTTTTTTTCTCAAAATTGTGGCTACTGTGCTCAAAATCAATCCCTCAATTTTTCTTTCTCGGGCAAGCCAAAGCGGCCCGTAGCGGCGTCCATACTCACATTCACCTCGAAGCCGATGATGAGCGTCATGCACACAAACTCTAGCCATACCATGAAGCCCACCAGTGCCCCAATGGAGCCGTAGAAGTGGTTGTAAGAGTTGAAGATGCGCACGTAGAGCGTGAACAGAAACGACACCAAAAAGATGAGCAGCGTAGCTACCATTGCCCCGACCGACACAAAGGGCCACTTGTCGTGCACCGGCGGCACGAAGTAGTAAATGACGCAAGTGGTGGTGAGAAATAGCCCGATGAGCGAGCCGTAGCGCAGCACCGCAATCATAAATTCGGTGGAGCTTTCGGGCACAATTTCGTAGAATACCAGCGCATCGATGATGAAGGTACCGAAGAAGATACCCGCAATGGCAATCACCAGCAGCAGTGCCAATACAAAAGTTAACCCGGTGGCAATGGCGCGCTTATGAAAATACCCGCGGTGCTTAAACCAGGGGTATTTCTTCTCAAACGCGTCGAGTAGCGCCATGATGCCGTTGCTGGATAGCACCAGCGCCGTACCAAAACCAAACGACAACAAGCCGCCGTGCGGAATGCGCACAATGTCCTCGATGGTGCCTGCCGTAGCCGCGTACAGCTCGTGCGGCATGATGTCGGCCAGAAACTGCAGGATATCCACGTCCAGGTTGGGCACCGGGATGTACGGGATGAGCGTGAACAGGAAAATAATGGTCGGAAATAGGGCCAGCGTCAGGTTGAAGGCCATGTAGGCGGCCCGCTTTTCCAAAGAGTCGAGGCGCAATTCGTGCAGCACGCGCTCGCCCACATCGTAGAGCGAAATCCTACCCCCCCGCAGCCGCTGGCGCTTGCCCCACGCCATGAGCGTGCGGTAGGCACGATGGCGGCGCACATCGGGCAGCACGGCGCGGCGGCGAGCAGGAGGAGCGAGCATGAATAGAAATTAAAACCTACGCAATAATAAGGGGCGCTGTACTAGGCTAGTCGAAGCAGCTCGCGGGCAGCAGCAACCCGCACTGCTTAAGGTCGCTACCCCCTGAGATGTGTTGGCCGCCCAGCCTAGCCTTAGATGGGCATGACGCTCATTTTTGATTGTTTGTTCCGCTATTTGCCAAAGGCAGCGGGGGCAGGCGCCTCACCGGGGGTAGGGCGGCCCGCGCCCAGGGGGCTGCCATCTTCTTCCACCGAGAAATACGGGGCCAGTTTTTCGCGCACGCTGGCGGGAATGGGGACGGGGCGGCCGTTGGCGGTGCTCACAAATACCATTAGCGTGTAGCCTTCGGTAAGTAGCTCGTCGGCTTCGTTGCGAATTTCGTACTCGAATTTCACCCGCGAGCCTTCGGCCAGCTCGCGCAACATCACCTTGATAGTCAGCAAGTCGTCGTAACGAGCAGGACGGCGAAAGCGCGTTTGCAGCTCGCCCACCGGCATCCCTACCCCCTGCCCTTCGAGGTCTTTGTAGCGAATGCCCAATTGCCGAAACGACTCGGTGCGGGCCACCTCAAAATACGCTGCGTAGTTACCATGATAGACGTAGCCCATTTGGTCGGTTTCGGCGTAGCGCACGCGGATTTGGATGTCGGCTTGGTACATATTTTAAATCTAAGGACGTCCTGCTTCGCAAGCTCAGCAGAACGTCCTATAGCTACTGTTTATTAGCAAATTACATAATCCCCGCCCGGCTGAGGGCGGCTTGGTAGCGGCGGGCATTCACGAGGTGTTGCTGCTCGTTGGTGGCGAAGGCGTGGTAGCCGCTAAAATCCTCCTTGGCGCAGAAATACAGGTAATCGTTCTGCTCGGGGTGCAGCACGGCGTTGATGCTGGCAATGCTGGGCAGGTCGATGGGACCGGGGGGTAGGCCGGCGTACTTATACGTATTGTAAGGCGAGTCTTTTTGCAGGTGCACATTGAGCACGCGTTTGATGCTGAAATCGCCGTTGGCGTACACCACGGTAGGGTCGGCCTGCAGCTTCATGCCGCGCTTGAGGCGATTGAGGTACACGCCCGCAATGCGGGGGCGCTCGTCAGCATGCTGCTGCTGCTCGGCCTCCACGATGCTAGCCAGGGTGCTCACCTGCACGCGGGTGAGGCCCAGCTTTTCGCGGGCGGCGTCGCGCTCGGGCGTCCAGAATTTCTCATACTCGGTTTTCATGCGCTGCATAAGGTTTTTGGCCGAAGTATTCCAGTACAGCTCGTAGGTATTGGGAATAAACATCGAGAGCACCGTAGTGGTGTCGAAGCCCAGGCTTTTAGTATAATTGGGGCTGCTGAGCAGCGAGTCAATTTGCCGGGGCTTGGCATCAATTTGCTTGCTGAGCTTGGTGGCCAACTCGCGGCGCAGGCGCACATTGGTAAAGGTGAGCTTGAGCGGCGTTTGGCGGCCCGATTTCAACAAGTTGATTACCTGACGGTTGGTCATGCCGGTTTTTAGCTCGTAGCGACCAGGCTTCACAGCGCCGGGTTTGTTGTAACCCATGAGTTTGCCCACAAAGTGCAGCGAGAGCGGGTCGATAACGACTTTTTCGCCCTCAGCCCGCACGTCTTCTACTGCTACCAGGGCCTTCTGCCAGTCGTCGCCCCGATGGATGTAGGCAAACGCGGGCTTATCACGGGTATCAATATTGGTGGTGTAAAATATCTGAAAAAAATAATACGAGAAGCACACCAAGATGAGCCCTAGCGTAATGCTCACGGCGGCAAAGCGGTTGCGGCGCTTAATAGAATCAGCTTTGTATTCGAGGGCAGACTTTTTGGCAGGGGTAGGCATGGGGTGGCTGGGCTAGAAACTGCTCAAAATTAACCCTCATTGGCGAGTGCGCCCGCCCTACCCCCCTGCCGGCGGCAAACATCTGGCGGCACTTTTGCTTGTAGCTGCTTACCGCGGCTGCCCGCGGCGCCTCAAAACCGCGCTGGGTAGTACCTTGCCCGCCGTATTGGGCCGCGCCTGGCGGCCCGGGCTTGCTATTCGTTTCCTTCTTTTTTCCGTCTTTTTGTTCCATGGCTGCTACCCTGCTCCGCATCCACCCCGATAATCCGCCCCAAAATCGTATTCTTCAAGTAGTTGAGGTACTGCGCAAAGGTGGGCTTATTATTTACCCCACCGATACGGTTTATGGGATTGGCTGCGATATCAACAATGCGAAAGCTGTTGAGAAGCTTTGTCGAATCAAAGGTTTGAAACCCGAAAAAGCTAATCTGAGCTTTATTTGCCACGACTTATCGCACATCTCCGACTATGCGCACGGCATCACCACGCCCGTATTTAAGGTGATTAAGCGTGCCCTACCCGGCCCCTTTACCTTCATCTTCGAGGCTAGCCCCAACGCCCCGCGCTACGGCGGCGTGAAGCGCAGTACGGTGGGCATCCGGGTGCCTGATAATCAGATAGTGCGCCAGATTGTGAAGGAATTTGGCACGCCCATCGTGAGCACATCGGTGCGCGAGAGCGAAGAAACGCTTGAAGAGTACGTAACCGACCCCGACCTGATTTTTGAGAAATACCGTTCGCTCGTCGACCTCGTTATCGACGGTGGTTTCGGCGGCAACGAGCCGAGCACCATCATCGACTGCACCAACGACGATTTTGAGTTGGTGCGCCAAGGTCTCGGCGACATCGAGCAGTTTTTGTAGCAGTTATTATACTGTGAGAACGTCCTGCGTAACGCAGGGAAGCATTTCTGCTGCGTCTTTGGAGTTAGTAATCCACTGGCGAGGTAGAAATACTTCCCTGCGTTCCGCAGGACGTTCTTGTTCTAATTACGCTTGTGCTTCCAGCGGCGGTGCGTCCAGAGGTATTGCTCGGGCGTAGCCCGAATGTCGGCCTCTAACTGCCGGATAAATGCCTCCGTGATGGGGTAGCGCTCGGCTTCGGTAGTGCCGGGGGGGGTAGCCAGTTGGCCGTCAGGCAGCCGGGTAAAGGTGATTTCGTAGTAGCCGCGCCGCACCCGCCGAATGCCCACGTAGAGCACCGCGCAGCCAAACTGCGGCGCCAGCCGGTCGGCGCTGGTATAGAAGCCGGCGTCTTGGTGTAAAAAGTCAGTCCAGTACGGGCGGTCCTCGGGGCCGGCGGCCTGGTCGGTGAGCAGGCTAAGCGTACGGCCCTCGCCCTTGTGCTTTAATAAGTAGCGCAACGTACTGAGCATGGGTACAGCCTCGGCCCCCAAGCGAGTGCGCAGCCGGCGCATAAAATGCTCGAAGAACTTGTTGTTGAGCGGCTTATACACGCCCGCTGCCCTGCCCGGAAACTCCAGCGCTGCGCCCGACAGTATCCACTCCCAGTTGCCGCGGTGCGAACCCAGCGAAAGCACTTGCCGGTTTTCGGCGAAGGGCTGCGTCATTAATTCGGGATTCACGAAGCGCACGCGGCGCTGCAACTCGGCGGGTGAGATAGCGGCCAGTCGCAAAATTTCGACAATGACTTGCGCAAAATGCCGGTAAAACTGCCGACCAATGGCGTGAATTTCAGCTTCGCTTTTTTCCGGAAATGACTGACGCAAGTTTTCGAGCACCACCTGCCAGCGGTAGCGCACTACGTAGGCTAGTAGGCCATAAATGCCCTCCGCCACCACGTAGAGCACCGCCAGCGGCAGGTGCGCCAGCCCCAGCAGCAGCCACTGCAACGGGAAGAAGTACCAGGCAAAGGGCCGGGCGGCGGGCGCCCTCATCGAGGTACGGCTGCGCCAGCGGGCGCGTAGTCGGTGAGGCTGCGCTCGCCGGTTTGGCTTTGGGTGGCTACCACTTTTTTGGTAGCGGCATCGCGTGCTTCCACCGTGAGCGTGAACGGCCCGGCCGGCAACGGCCCTAGTGGCAACTGACCTACCACGGGGGTAGGACGGCCTTCTTGCGGCGTAATGGGCGCCGCATCGGCATCGGCGGCGCTGCCATCGGCGGCAGCTAGGTGGTAATGCAGGCGCACCGGCCGGCCGGCGGGTAGTTGATTGAGCTCCGTGTAGAAAAATACGTTGTCGGCCCCGCGGCCGTAAAAGCCAGCCGGTGAGCGCGTGAGCAAGTAGCCGCCGCGGTTGAATACGCCTTCGCCGGTGGTCTTGACGGCCGGCTTAGCCAAAAACACCAAGTCGCTGAATGCTGCGCCTTTAGGCGCAGCCACTACCAGCGGCTGCTCCACAGTAGTTTCGCCGTTGGCACTACGGTATTGGTCGCGGATGCGGCCGCGCAGCGTATAGGTACCATCGGGCAGGTTCACGCGCTTGAGAAAGCTGAGCGGATTTTTGATGCTGATAGTAGTGTCGCTGAGCACCGGTGGCTTGAGCGTCACGGTTTCTTGCCAAGCGGCGGTACCGTCGGCCTTCAGAATGGATAAATCGACCACGGCCGACGACTGAAACGACTTCGGCGCCCGCTGCCGGTAGGTAAGTGGCTGGGTAGGCACCGTCACGGATATTTCGACCTCACCGCCCTTCTGCACCTGGTCGAGGTTGCGGAAGCTGGCTACGCGCAGCAGCAGTTGGGGCGGGCCAGCCGCGGCGGGGGTAGCACTGGCCAGCGCCAGGGAGAAAAGCAAAAAACGCATGAGGCAAAAATAAGCGGTACGTCGGGGCCAGGGCCAATCCCGTGCCAGCGCTACTGGTCGGGTGGGTGGCACTCCGTGGCTACCGTTTTACCTTGCGGCCATGTCCGTTGTCTTATCCGAGTTGCACTACCTGCCGTCCATTCCTTTTTTTCAGCAATTATTAACCGCCGATGGGCTGCTGCTTGATGCCCACGAGCACTACCACAAGCAAACCTACCGCAACCGGGCGCTGGTGCTCACGGCGCAAGGCTTGCAGCCACTCACGGTGCCTGTGCTAGACGGAGCCCGCGCCGAAAAAGTCCAAACTAGTGCCATTGAAATTGACTACCGCCAAAACTGGCGGCACCGCCATTTTCGCACTCTGCAAACCGCCTACGGAGCCTCGCCCTACTTTGGCTACTACGCCGATTACTTGCAAGATATTTACGCCCAAAAACCGGCACGGCTCTGGGAATTGAATCTGGCCTTTTTGCAGTTATTATTGCGCTGCCTGCGCTGGCCCCTACCCCTCGATTTTACTACTAGCTACCTTGCCCCCGCCGAGGTAGCTACCCGGCCCACGCTGCACGACCGACGCGACTTCCTGACACCCAAAAACGTCTCCCCTACCCCCTTACCTGACAGTACGTCGCAACGACCGTACCCGCAAGTGTTTGGCCTTGCATTTGTACCGGGTCTTAGCGTGCTGGATTTGCTGTTTATGCAAGGGCCCGCCGCCGGGCAGTTTTTGTAAGTACTGCGCAGGTTAGCGAGTTAGGTTGGCTTTAAAAAAACTTCTACTGTATTTGCCAACTTAATCACCTATTTGCCATTAACCTAAGTATCTTATAGAACCTTCGTCTGCAGGAGCTTGTTTTTCTTCTATCCACCACTCCACTACGTATCCGCGTAACGCAACTATTCGTTCCTATCCTAGTAGAACCAATATCTGCGCTTTATTTTTATCTTGCTTGCATGGAAGCTAAATTTTCAAACCGCGTCAAGGAGGTTATTTCCTTGAGCCGGGAGGAGGCCATCCGGCTCGGCCACGACTATATCGGTACCGAGCACCTGCTGCTGGGCATGATTCGCGAAGGCGAAGGCACTGCGCTGGGCCTGCTTAAAAAGCTGGGGGTAGCTACCGAGGAGCTAAAGTTTGCCCTCGAGCAAGCTACCCGCAACACGGCCTCGACCCAGGGCACCAGCATCACCGGCTCGATTCCGCTGACTAAGCAGACCGAGAAGGTGCTAAAAATTACGTACCTCGAAGCCAAGATTTTCAAATCGGAAATCATTGGCACTGAGCACTTGCTCCTCTCGATTTTGCGCGATGAGGACAATATTTCTTCTCAAATCCTTTCCAAGTTCAACGTGAATTACGAAACCGTGCGCGACTCGCTCGACTACCACGGCGCGGCTCCCAACACGACTGGCCCCAAAGCCGGTCCGGAGGCTGACGACGATGATGACCGCCTCTTTGGCCAGGGCCAAGGCGGCCCCGGCCGCGGGCAGGGCGCTGGCAATGCTGGCACCGCCAAGAAGGCTGGGGAAAAATCGCGCACTCCGGTGCTCGATAACTTTGGCCGCGACTTAACGAAGCTGGCCGAAGAGGATAAGCTTGACCCCATCGTGGGCCGCGAAAAAGAGATTGAGCGCGTGGCCCAGGTACTGAGCCGCCGCAAGAAGAATAACCCTATTTTGATTGGTGAGCCGGGCGTTGGTAAAACGGCTATCGCTGAGGGCCTGGCCCTGCGCATCATTCAGAAGAAAGTAAGCCGCGTACTGTTCAACAAGCGCGTAGTAACCCTGGACTTGGCGTCGCTAGTAGCTGGTACAAAATACCGTGGCCAGTTTGAGGAGCGTATGAAGGCCGTGATGAACGAGCTGGAAAAGTCGCCCGATGTGATTCTGTTCATCGACGAGTTGCACACGATTGTGGGCGCTGGTGGGGCTTCGGGCTCGCTAGATGCTAGCAACATGTTCAAACCCGCCTTGGCTCGCGGCGAAATTCAATGCATCGGCGCTACCACGCTGGATGAGTATCGCCAATATATCGAAAAAGATGGTGCTTTGGCCCGTCGTTTCCAAATGGTGATGGTGGACCCCACTACCCCCGAGGAAACCATCGAGATTCTGCACAACATCAAGGACAAGTATCAGGACCACCACCACGTGGTGTACACCGATAAGGCCATTGAGCAGTGCGTGAAGCTGAGCGACCGCTACATGAGCGACCGCTTCCTGCCAGACAAAGCCATCGACATCCTCGACGAAGCTGGTGCCCGCGTGCACATCAACAACATCGTGGTGCCGGAGGATATTCTCAAGCTCGAAGAGCAGATTGAGAATATCAAAACCGAGAAAAACCGCGTGGTAAAATCGCAGAAGTACGAGGAAGCTGCTAAGCTCCGCGATACGGAAAAGAAACTTCTGGAGCAACTCGACTCGGCTAAGAAAAGCTGGGAAGACGAGACTAAGAAGAAGCGCTACACGGTGAAAGAGGAAAACGTGGCTGAGGTAATCGCCATGATGACTGGTATCCCGGTGAACCGCGTGGCCCAGAACGAAAGCCAGAAGCTGCTCAACATGGGCGACGAGCTGAAAGGCAAAGTAATTGGCCAGGACAAAGCGATTGCGCAGTTGGTGAAAGCCATTCAGCGTACCCGCGTGGGCTTGAAAGACCCCAAAAAGCCGATTGGTTCGTTCGTATTCCTCGGCCCAACGGGCGTGGGTAAGACGGAGCTAGCTAAGGTGCTCGCTACTTACCTCTTCGATAAGGAAGACTCGCTGGTGCGCGTTGATATGTCGGAGTACATGGAGAAATTCAGCGTATCGCGCCTGGTCGGCGCGCCTCCCGGCTACGTAGGCTATGAAGAGGGCGGCCAGCTGACGGAAAAAATCCGCCGCAAGCCGTACTCGGTTATCCTGCTCGACGAGATTGAGAAGGCTCACCCCGACGTGTACAACTTGCTGCTGCAAGTGCTCGACGACGGTATCCTGACCGACGGCCTCGGCCGCAAGGTGGACTTCCGCAACACCATCATCATCATGACCTCGAACATCGGGGCGCGTGACTTGCAGGACTTCGGTGCTGGCATCGGCTTCGGCACGAAGGCTCGCAACGAGAACATGGACGAGCTAACGAAGGGCACAATTACCAATGCCCTGAAGAAGACCTTCTCGCCCGAGTTCCTCAACCGCTTGGATGATGTAATTGTCTTCAACTCGCTGGAGAAGAAAGATATCCACAAGATTATCGATATCAGCCTCAGTAAATTGCTCAGCCGCATCCTGACCCTCGGCTACCGCGTCGAGTTGACAGAGAAAGCGAAGGATTTTGTGGCTGATAAAGGCTACGACCCTAAGTTTGGCGCACGTCCGCTGAACCGGGCCATCCAGAAGTACATCGAAGACCCGATTGCCGAGGAAATCCTGAAAGCCCAGCTATTGCACGGTGATATTATCACCGCCGACTATGAGGATGGCAAGGAAGAGCTCAGCTTCAGCATCGCCAAGAGCGATGAGGCGCCTAACCTGGCCAGCGATGAGCGGCCAGCCGAGGCTCCTACCGAGCCCGAAAACGGCGAGACGAAATAAGTAAAGCAGTAAGTTAAAAAAGGCCGGTTCCGCAGTGCGGAACCGGCCTTTTTTGTGGGTAGCAGTTCAGTAAATGCTCATTAATCGACAAGCAATTTGGCAGCTTGATTTACTTTACTTCCGCTGGGGCAAATATTTATGAACCGTCGGGTATTTCTGGCAGCGCTGCTGGCGGCCGTAGTGGCGCTTTTACCAGTGTGGTACCTGCACCTCATTTGGCACCGGGTGCTGGCTTTTGTGCCCATCCATTACAACGCGGGCGGAGTGCCCAACCACTTCGTGGGTAAGGAATGGCTCTGGAACATCGCGTGGTTTCCGAGTATTGCGTTTGCGGTACTAACATTTTTTCCCCAAGTTCAAGTGGGGCAAAGTATTTTTTGGAGCAGCTCTCGGCAGCGGTGGACCCGGCTGGTAGTAGTGGCCGCGCTGGCGCTAGCTATAGCTGCGCTTATTCGCAGCAGCGCCAATGCCAGCCAGGACCACCAGTTCCTACCCCATCGCTTACGGGCACCCACGCAGGCGACCGGGCGCTAGCCGCCCTGCTTGCCACCCCCACTCTTGGTGTCGTCGTTGTTGATGCTTTTGCGCTGCTTAGGCTGGCCGGCCGCCTGGCCGAAACGGTAGCTAAAATTCAGGCGAAACGAGCGCTGGTAGGCGCGGTATTCGCTGCGCTCATCGAACAGAGCAGTGGTGGTAGTATTACGGTAGGGCCAATAGCTGTTGAAAGGGCTGCCGAAGTTGAGCGTCAGGTCGGCTTTGTCCTTAAGCAGCGTTTTCTTCACGCCCATTTGGTAGTATAAGTTGGCGGGGCCAGTGCCCTGAATTTCGGGCATTGGCGTGGAAGCAAACACGAAGCCTTGCACCGTGAAGCCTTTGTTCAGCTTGTACGACGTGTTCACGTTGACGCCGCTCGCAAAGCCTTGGCGCCGTGTGTTGAGAGCCGGGCTGCGGCGCACCACGTACTGCACATCGGGGCTAATACTGAGGTCCCATTTGGGCGTGGGCTTCGCGGAGAAATTTACGTTAAACTGATAAAATGTATTGGCCGCCACATTGGCGAAGGTTTGCACCGTCACGCTAGGGTCGGGCACTACGCCGGGGGGTAGGGGCGCATCGGGGTTAGTAGTGGAGTAGCGCACTTGCTCGATGGCATTACCGGTGTGGCGCACCGAGAGCGCCGCATTGAGCGTCGTCGTTTTGATGGCCGTGCTATAGCCTAGCTCGTACGAGTCAGTGAGTTCGGGGCTCAGCTCAGGGTTGCCAAAAGAAATGTTTTTGGGGTCGGAGCGGTCCACAAATGGGTTGAGAAAGTCGATAAACGGCCGCGTGATGCGGCGGCTATAAGCAAAGCGCAAACTAGTAGCGTCGCTGAAAGCATAGCGCGCATTGCCATTGGGCAGTGGCGTGATGTAGTGCTGGCTGAAGGGCGGCGAATTGGTAGCCCGAAATTCGGCCGAAAGTGCTGTGCGCTCGACCCTACCCCCCAAGCTGGCGGTCAGCTTCTTCCCTACCCCAAAGCCGTAGGTAGCGTAGGCCGCCTGCACATCCTGGGCATAGCTAAAGTCGGTGGCCCGGCCCGCCAGCGGCACAAAGTCCGAGGTTTGGCCGGGCGTTAGGCCATCGACGGTAGCCACCGAGCCGGTGCGGCGGAAAATGGCTTTCAGGCCCATTTCCAGGGTTTTCTTATCACCGAAAGGCTGCGTAAAATCGCTCTGAAACGTAAATTCGTGGCCTGGCGTGCGGCCCCGGCTGCGCTCGCGGTAGTTGGCGGCGCCGGGTTCGAGCGGGAAAGTGGAGTTGTTGTACTGGTCAAAATCATAGCCGAAGGTGCCAGTGTTGAGCGCATACTGGCCCAGCACGCTCCACTCCTTGCGGGCCTGGGCAAAAGTGCGGGTATAGGTGCCAGTGCCCTCCACGTTAAGGCCGGTAAAAATATTCTTAGTATCGCGACTAAATAACTGATTATTAGCCGAAATCGGCGATGTGTAGCGGTTAAGCAAATCCTGGGTAGTATTGCCGCCGTAGCCATTTACCGAGCCGGCCAACGAGATGCTGTGGTGCTCGGCGGGGTCGTAGTCGAGGCCCACGGTGCCGTAGTACCAACCACCTTTGTTGTAAACGCTGCCGTTTTGGCGCAGCGTGTCGGTGCCGGGCGTCGAGTAGCCCAGGCGCTCGCGCGAGAACTGGCCGGGGTTGTACCAGGCGCCCGCACTGGCCGAAGACGTGAAGCCGATTTTGCCTTTTTTGAAGTTCAGGGCCGAGTTAAAATTGCTGTTGCGGTTGCCACTGCTAGCCCCCACGCGGCCATTCACGCCCTGGTTCACGCCCTTTTTGAGCACAATGTTGATGATGCCAGCCGTGCCCTCGCCGTCGTATTTAGCCGAGGGGGTAGTGATGACCTCTACACTCTGGATTTGCTCGGCCGGAATGCTTTTGAGAGCTTCGGCCAGGTTGCGGGCCAGCGTAGGTGAGGGCTTGTTGTTGACCAATACTTTAAAGTTGGCCGAGCCACGCATTTTCACATTGCCGTCGCCATCCACGGCCAGCAGTGGCGCCTTGCGCAGCACATCTTGGGCGGTGCCACCGGCATTGCTTACGTCCTGGTCGGCGTTGTAGATGAGGCGGTCGGGGCGCACTTCCACCACCGGCTTGGTGCCCACTACCACGGCCTCACCCAGCGCCTGAGCAGCGGTGGGCAGCAGCACATTGCCCACTGCCGTGGCCCCTACCCCCACCACCACGGTGCGCGTGCGCGTGCCGTAGCCTACGTAGCTAGCCCGCAGCCGAAAGGTGCCGGCCCCCAGCTTGGTGAGGGCAAAATGCCCCTGGTCGTCGGCGGCCACACCGGTAATAGGCTTGTCGCCCGGTGCGGGGGGTAGCAGCACCACCGTGGCGTAGGCCACCGGCTGGCGGCTGAGCGAGTCGAGCACCGTGCCGGTGAGCGAGCCCGTGGCAGCTGGGGCAGCCGGAGTCTGAGCAGCTGCCAGTTGCGCGCTCCATACCAGCAGCGCTATTCCTAATAACCGACGAGTAAGCGTACGCATGAAGGGCGTGTGAAAGGTGAGCAAGTTGAGGCATAGATGCCGGCCGGCAGCTTGGGGTTGCCTACCGGGGGCCGGGCTATTTGAGGAGGGTAGGGCGGCTACCAGCCCCGCGGCCCAAACGTTACAACCAGTGCCCAAAACGGGCGTCATTAGGAGTTGTGGCGGCGGCCAGCACGCGGTGGGGCGGGCTACTTGCAGGGCATTTTTCATCGGGAAGAGCGGTTGGCGAAAGACTGCGACAAAAGTCCTTTCCTACCCCTACCCTAGCGCTCCAAGCCATTATCTGGCCCGTCTCAACTTATTATTTGGGGCGTATCACCTCGCTGGGGGCCTGGCCCAGCAGCTTCTTAAACACGCGGTTAAACGTTGATTTTGAATTGAAACCACTTTCCAGCGCCACGCCTACCAGCGAGTAGTGGCTGAAGCGTGGGTCGGCTAGCTTGCGGCGCGCCTCCTGCACCCGATAGGTGTTCACAAAGTCGTTGAAGTTTTGCCCGCAACCCGTGTTGATGACTTTGGAGAGCAAACTAGAATTGGTGCGTAGGCGCTGGGCCAGCTCGGTAAGCGTGAGCTCGGGCTCGAGCCAGGGCTGCTCGGTGGCCATGAGGTGCAGCAGCTTGTCGCGCCAGGGCAGTAGCTCGGGCGGCAGGGCCGCCGGTGGCAGCGCAGTTTCCTCGGCCGCTACCAAGGGGGTAGGCCCTGGGGCAGGCACGGCAGCGGGGGCGGGTTGGGGGGCTGCCAGCACCGGCAGGGGAAGTGGCGCAGGAGGCACTTGGGCTTCGCTGGCGGCCTCGGCCCCGAAGCGTAGCGGGCTCGTAGCGGCGGCGTAGTTGGCTTGAATTCCAACCACAATAAGCCCGTAAATGAGCAGGCCACGCAGGGCAAAGAAATACCAGGCTGTGTCGTAGCTAAAATCAAAGCGCTCGTTGAGCGTCGTAAAAAGCAGGCCCAGCGTCAGCACCAGCGTTTGCAGTACCAGCAGTTGGCGCAACCCAGCAAAGCGCAGGCGCTCAGGGTCCGAGAAGTTGTTGTTGAGGTAGTGGCGGTAGCGCCGGTACTCGGCCAGCATACGCAGGCCGTAGCCCAGCAGCAGCGCGTAGCCTAGCAGCGCCTCGGGCAGGTACCAGTTGTCGAGGGCCGTAGCGGCGGCCCCTTTAGTACCGTAAAAATCGGGTAGTGCCTGGCCCTTCAGAGCGCGGCACCACAGCAGGTCGTAGGCCGCCACGGCGGCAAATACCCCCAGTTCTAGCGCGCCCGGCAGTAAGTGCCACCGCAGCCGCCGCCAGCCAAACTCCTGGTTAGTAAGGCTT
Source organism: Hymenobacter ginkgonis (assembly GCF_009755225.1). GTDB lineage: Bacteria > Bacteroidota > Bacteroidia > Cytophagales > Hymenobacteraceae > Hymenobacter > Hymenobacter ginkgonis. The sequence continues at coordinate 55,971 of NZ_WQKZ01000001.1, read as the reverse complement.
CGGAAGTACAGGTAATACGCGGGCCCCAGCAGCATAAGCGCCCGCCACGGCACGTAAAACATCACGGTCGAGTGGCCGTCGTGGCTATCAAACCAGCCGGCATAGCCTAGCATCCACTGCGCCACGCTGAGGGTAGGCAGCAGGATAAGCAAGGCCAGCAGCGCATCGGCCGCGGCACCGCGGCGCAGGGCGCGGCCCAGCAGCCACAGCGTGGCCGCCACCCCTGGCACCACAAAAGGCAATAGCAACGCGCTATGCAGGCCAAACTGAAAGAGCATGATGGCGAAAGTACGGCCGCCGCGCCACTGCCGAAATATTGAAGTTTTGCTTAGCTTTGAGGGATTCGCTTTTGCTTCCTGGCCGCTATGAACATCCTCCGTCACGTTGACTTGACCCGCATTTTTTTCGTTGATATCGAAACCGTGCCGGGCCACGCTACGCACGAAGAACTTCCCACCGCTTTGCACCCGCTGTGGGCCAAGTTTTGCGAAAAGCGCCACGCCAAAGAGCTGGCCGCTGGCAAAACCCACGAAGAATTGTTCAGCAACGGCGGCCTCTATGCCGAATTTGGGAAGGTAGTGTGCATCTCGGTCGGCTACTTTAGGCCCCTGAAGGACGAAACGCTCGAATTCCGCACCAAGTCGTTTGCCGACGACGATGAGTGCGAAGTGCTACGCGGCTTTGGGCAGTTTTTGCAGCGCTATGCACCTTGCGGCCCCGCCCGCTACGCCAAGCTTGAAACTGCTGCGCCTGATGGCTATTTTCTATGCGCCCACAACGGCCGCGAGTTCGACTACGGCTACCTGGGCCGGCGCATGCTCATCTGCGGGCAGCCCATTCCGCCCATGCTCGATGTAGCCGGCCACAAGCCCTGGGACCTACCGCACCTGCTCGACACGATGGACCTCTGGAAATTTGGCGACAACAAGGGCCATATTTCCCTACCCCTACTGGCGGGCGTGTTCGGCATCCCGTCGCCCAAAGACGACATCGACGGCTCGCAGGTAGCCCAAGTATATTGGGAAGAGAAAAACCTGGCTCGCATCGTCACCTACTGCGAGAAGGACGTCATTACCACGGCGCGCATCTACCTGCATTACACTGGCTTACAGTCCCTGTGGCCCGAAGTACAACTCACGCAAACGCCCTGGCCAGCGGTTGTGGCCTAGCCCCTACCCCCTGCGGCAGCGGGCAGGCTTGGCCTTATTGAGCGGGCCATTGGCGTCTTGTTGTCAGGCGAGCTTGATGCCCACGCTCAACTAGGCTGCTAGCTACCCCTCTGCCGTAGGCGACTGCTTTTTGGCTGCTGTATAGTAGCCTTTAAGCTAGCAGGCGCGGGCTTGTCACCTTCATTGCCTTGAAATCCTGGTAGTTGTTCGAAACAAAACCTGTCTGTTCCTAACGGAGCAGCTCAGGGCAGCAAAGCATGGGGCCGGCAATTTTCAACTGGCAAAAGCCTAGCTTCAACCGGGTAATTAGCCCTTAGAACCGAGCCACTCGGAATACTTGGCTAAAAGCAGTTGCTTTGTTGCTTATTCGCACTACCTACCCAGGCCTTGGACGCTATGCCTAGTTCTTTTTCGCGCTGGTTGCCGCTGCTGGGGCTTTTTTTGTTTGGGGCCCTGGCCATTTACCTCGTGAAGCCGCCGCGCCCGCTACCCGCCGATGCGCCGGCCGGCGAGTTTTCGGCCTACCGTGCCCAGCGCGACGTGGCCGTGGTGGCCCGCCAGCCGCACCCCATTGGCTCGCCCGCCAATGCCCAGGTGCGCGACTACTTGCTGCACCGCCTACGCGAGCTCGGCCTGGCCCCTACCCTACTCGATACCAGCGCCCTAGCTGCTAGCGGCAGCGAAATCAATACCGGGCGGGTACAGAATATTGTGGCTCGCCTGCCCGGCCGGCAGCCCGGCGGCAAGGCGGTGCTGGTGCTGGCCCACTACGACTCGCAGCCCCAGGCGCCCGGCGCCGGCGACGATGGCGCCGGCGTGGCAGCCATGCTCGAAACCCTGCGGGCCCTGCGCACCGGGCCGCCACTGGCGCACGACGTTATTTGGCTATTCACGGATGGCGAGGAAGTTGGCTTACTCGGAGCCCGCGCCTACGCCGCCGACACGGCCCGCCTGCGCCGCGAGGTGGGGGTAGTGCTCAATTTTGAAGGCCGGGGCAATGCCGGGCCCAGCCTCACTTTTGAAGTAAGCGCGCAAAATGGCTGGGTGATAAGCGAATATGCCCGCGCCGCGCCGGTGCCCATCGCCTCGTCGCTGTTCTACGAAGCTTACCGCCACCTGCCCAACGACACCGATTTTACGCCGCTGCGGCAGGCGGGCCTCACGGGGCTCAACTTTGCGTTTGTCGATGGCTTCCCTTTCTACCACAGCCCCGCCGACACGCCCGCCCACCTCGACCTCGGTTCCCTGCAGCACCATGGTTCGTATATGCTGAGCCTAGTGCGGCACTTCGGCACCATTTCGCTCGCCCAAACTAAAGCACCCGACTATACTTTCTTCAACCCCTTGGGCAGCTGGCTGGTGCGCTACCCCGCTGCCTGGAATCTCCCCCTCACGCTGGGTACCAGCACCCTGCTGCTGCTCGTGGCCGCCCTGGCGGCCCAGCGACGGCGCCTCTCCGCCGCCAGCCTGCTGGGCGGGGCGCTGGCTTTGGTAGGCGGATTGGCGCTGGTGCTGCTGGCGGGCTGGGGATTGCTGGCGCTGGTAGCCGCGCTGTACCCGGCATACGGCGCTTTTTATGGCAAGGCCGCCTACAATGCCTTGGCTTACCAAGTAGCGCTATTGGCGCTGGGTACCAGCCTTTTTGCTGGGTATTACGGCTGGCTGAGCCGCCACCTGCGCCCCGATACGCTAGTGGGTGGCGCGCTGCTAGTAGTGGCCTTGCTCCTAGGGTTGCTGCAATGGCAGGCAGTCTCATCGGCGTTTTTGCTAGCTTTTCCGCTGCTGGCGGCTACGCTGGCGTGGGCGCTGCGCCTGCGCCAGGCGGCGGCACCGGGCCGGCTGCCAGCTGGGGGGGTAGGCAGCTGGCTGCTGGCCCTACCCGCTGTAGCCCTGCTGGCGCCTACCCTCTATTTACTGCTGATAATCTTTGCCTTAACGCCGCTGGTGTTGATTAGCCTGGTATTTTTAGCAGTGCTGCTGGGGTTACTATTGCCAAGTATCCTGCCGGTTTTGGGCAAGGCGGGGGCCACTACGGTGCGGTTTAGCTGGCAGTTGCCAGGGCTAGCATTGGGCGTGACACTCATTGGCCTGGCGGTAGGCCACGCTACCCGCCTCCCTACCTCCGACCAGCCGCAGCAGACTCACCTCTTCTATGCCCTCGACGCCGACCACGGCCAAGCCTACTGGCTGTCGGCCGCGCCGCGCCCCGATGCCTGGACGCGCTTGCTGCTAACGCAACCACAGTACCAGCCGCTGCCGGCCCTTTTCCCTAAGCAAACTACTTCGGTACTACACCAAGCGGCACCAGCGCTGGCCCTACCCCCCGCCACCCTAAGCGTACTGGCCGACACCACAGTGGGTGGGCACCGCCGGCTGCGCCTGTTGCTGCGCCCCGGCCGCCCGGGAGTGCTGGCGCTGCGCCTAAGCCCGGCCGACGCTTCGGGGCAACTGCGCTGGCTGCGCGTAGCGGGCCAGCAAGTGCCAGCCCTAGTTCCGCGCACGGTAGCTAGCGGGGCTAATATTAACTTCTTTGCGCCGCGGCTGGGTGGCGAAGTTTTGGAATTGGAAACGGCAGCACCTGGCCCGCTGCAGCTGGTAGTTACCACGCGTAGCTTGGGCCTACCCCCCGTACTGGGCCTGCCGCCGCTGCCGGCTAGTGTGGTGCCGGCGCCGGGCTATAACAGCTTTACTACGCAGGTTAAAAAGACTATTCAGCTCTAATTATCAGTTAGTAAGTTAGCCTGTTGCGGAGGCTTACCAGTTGTCGTTGTCGCCCGAAGCTTTACCGCTGACGCTTTGGCGGATGGCGGCGGCCTGCTGGCGGCCACTGCGCTGCACGGCGCCGATGGTCGATTGCAGTACCGGCTTGGGGTAACCGGCATCGTCGAACGTGAGGGCGTTGGGCGTGAGGTAGTTTTCGAGGGGGGTTACGGCGCTGGCGCCCTTGCCGCTATCGAAGGCAAAATCGGTAATCTGGTAGCGGAAGCGGCCCGGCCGCACCTGGATGGTGATGGTGCGCCAAAGCGGCACCTGCACATTGGCCCCCAGGAAATTTTGCATCACCAGCTCGCCGGTTTTGCCTACTAGCTTGCCCCCGGCGGCATCGTCTACTTCGAGGGGCATTTTGGTGGTGCTGGGCGCGGCGGCAAACCACTTTTTGGCCCGCGCATATAGCTCGGTGGTGCTGGCGCCGGGCACCTGCACTACGGCCCGGTACATGACTTTGCCCGTAGCTGAGTCGATGGGAAGCGGGTTAACCCAGCCGTGCAGCTTGGGCAATTTTAGCTGGGTTTGCGCCTGCGCCGAGGTAAAGACCCCGACTAAAGCGAGCATAAGAAGAAAGAATTTCATGCCCTTGGCTACGCAAAGGCCCTGCCAATAGTTGATTGGAATCGGCCACTATGCGGGGCGTAGCTTCGCGAAAGTTTCTACTTCTCCTCGCATGTTCTTCAGATTTCACCAACCTAGTTGGCTAGTGGCGGCCCTGCTAAGTGCCGCCACCGCAGCCGCGCAGCCAGCCGCCCCCCTACCCCCTAATCCGGCCGCCGGCCGCCGCTTTGTGCAGGATAGCTTGCGCGCCTACGTGGAGCGCGGGCGCCGCCTCTGGAATATTCCGGGCTTGGCGGTAGCGGTGGTGAAAGACGGCCAAGTGCTAGTAAGCCAAGGATATGGCACGCGCGGCGCAAATGGCCAGGGCGGGCCCGTCGATGGCAACACGTTGTTCATGATAGCGTCCAACTCCAAGCTATTTACCGGCACGGCCATTGCGCAGCTAGTGGAGGAGAAAAAGCTAAAGCTCGACGACCCGGTGCGGAAGTATTTGCCCGGCTACCGCCTCTACGACTCGGCCAGCAGCCAGCTCGTGAGCGTGCGCGATGTGCTGGGCCACAAGCTGGGTACCAAGACGTTTCAGGGCGATTTTTCTTTTTGGAATTCCAACCTGAGCCGGGCTGAGATTATCGGCAAGATGCGGCTGCTGAAGCCTACCCACCCGTTTCGGCAGGACTACGGCTACTGCAACGCGGGCTTTGTGACGGCTGGTGAAATCGTACCGGCCGTGAGCGGCGGCCAAACCTGGGAAAGCTGGGTGCAGCAGCGCCTGCTCACGCCGCTGGGCATGGCCAATACCTACCCCCTCACCAGCGGCATTGCCCAGCGCGCCGACGTGGCCCTACCCTACACCGACGCCTTCGGCCCACTGGCCCGGCTGCCGTTTGATGAGCTGGATAATATGGGGCCGGCCGCCAGCCTGGTATCGTGCACCAACGACCTGGCGCACTGGCTACAATTCCAATTAGATAGCGGCAAGTACCGGGGCCAGCGCGTGCTGCCGTGGGCTACCCTGCGCCGCACCCGCGAAGCGAACACCTTGCTCACAGCCACCAAAAACCCGTTGGTACCTAGCCACTTCCGCACGTATGGGCTAGGAGTATTCAGCGCTGATTACAACGGCCGCCAAATATACTGGCACACCGGCGGGGCCGATGGCTACGTGACCAACGTGTGCTTTGTGCCCGAAGAAAACCTAGGCCTTACTGTGCTCACCAACCAAGATAACCAGAGCTTTTTTGAGGCCTTGCGCTACCAGATTCTGGATGCCTACCTCGGCGTGCCATACGTGGACCGTAGCCGGCAATTTTGGCTGAATGCCCAGGCGGGCCGCGCCGAAACCCGCCGTGATGTGGCGGCGCTGGCGGCCCGCGCCGCCAAGAAAAACAAGCCCGACCGGCCGCTCGCGGCCTACGCCGGCACGTTTCAGCACCCGCTGTACGGGCCCCTAACGGTGGTGCCGCAGGGCCGGCAGTTGCTGGTGCATTTCGGCCACCACCCCCACCTCACGGCTACCCTCGACTACCTGGATGGCGACACCTTCCGCCTCACGTATTCAAATGCGGCGTACGGAGTTTTTGCCGCGCCTTTCACCGTGGAAAATGGCCAAGTAAAAACGTTGGAAGTGCACGTGAATGACGGGCTGGACCCGGATGCGTATCTGTTTAGCAAACAGTAGATTTTTGCCGTAAGCGCTAATTTTTTGATAAACGCACAAAAAAGAACGTCCTGCTGAGCGAAGGGAAACATCTCGCTCGCACCGTTAGGTTGCTACCCCTAGTGGCGCGAGCGAGATGCCTCCCTTCGCTCAGCAGGACGTTCTTTTTGTACCAGACGGCTGCTTAGTTCAGCGAAGCCACGTCGATGACGAAGCGGTACTTCACGTCGCCTTTCAGCATGCGCTCGTAGGCTTCGTTGATGTGCTGAATATCAATCACCTCAATGTCCGACATGATGTTGTGCTCGGCGCAGAAGTCCAGCATTTCTTGGGTTTCGGCGATGCCACCGATGAGCGAGCCGGCCACGCGGCGGCGCTTGCTGATGAGGTTGAACGCGTGCAGGTGCGGCGCCTCGGAAGGCACGCCCAGCAGAATCATGGTACCGTCGAGGCGGAGCAGGTTCACGTAGGCACCCAAGTCAATTTGGGCCGATATAGTGTTGATAATGAAGTCGAAGTAGTTGTTCACCGACTTAAATTGCTCCTGGTCTTTGGTCACCACAAACTTATGGGCGCCCAGGGCTTTGGCATCGGCTTCCTTGCCAGCCGAGGTGCTAAGCACGGTTACTTCGGCGCCGAGGGCTACGGCAAATTTCACGGCCATGTGGCCGAGGCCGCCGAGGCCCATCACGGCTACGCGGTGGCCGGGGCCCACTTTCCACTGGCGCAGGGGCGAGTAGGTGGTGATGCCGGCGCACAGCAGCGGGGCTACGCGGGCCAGGTCGAGTTTGTCGCTCACTTTGAGGGTGTACTTCTCATCCACTACAATGCTTTGCGAGTAGCCGCCATAGGTGGGCTGGCCGGTGGCGATTTCGCGGGCGTTGTAGGTGCCCACCATGCCAGTGGTTTCGCAGTATTGCTCCAGGCCTTCCTTGCACGAGGTGCACTCGCGGCACGAGTCTACCATGCAGCCTACGCCGGCGAGGTCGCCTACTTTAAAGCCTTTCACGTGGTCGCCCACGGCCGACACGCGGCCCACAATTTCGTGGCCGGGCACCATCGGGAAAATCGAACCACCCCACTCGTCGCGGATTTGGTGCAGGTCGGAGTGGCACACGCCGCAGAACAGAATGTCAATCTGCACGTCGTGCGCGCCGGGGGCACGGCGCTCTAGCTGAAAGGGTTCGAGCGGAATATTGGCAGCAGGCGCTGCGTACGCTTTAGTGGCGGACATAAAAACGGGGTTTGGTAATAGAGGAGAGCTTACACAAAGCGCCGCCGTGACCCGGATGGACCACGGCGGCGCTGTTGGGACTGGTGCTGGGTTAACCCACTGCAGCAGGCTTTGTTTGGGCAGGCGCCGGTGATTGGGTTAGTGCCTCGGCCACCAGGCGGCGCATCCGCAGCAGCGACTGCCGGGCAAACCGCCGCTGCAACATTCGCCCAAATACCTTGAAGCCCAGCCAATAAAAGGGATTGCGAATCGTGCCTTTCTGCGAAACCGCGTGAATGCGAAAATCGACCGCGCCGGTGACTAGATTTTTATGAATCGAAAAATTAATCTGCCCGCGCTCGAAGTGGCCTTCTAGCGTGCGGTAGCCGTAGCCCCATACCTGCTCGGCGCCGGTGGGGGTAGGGCAGGCAGCCTCGGCCACCACATCTACCACCTGCACGCCGAATAAAAACGTGAAGCCCAAAAACTGCGCCCGCAGCACCATAATGCGTTTTTCGAGCGGCTGGTCGGGCGCGAAAATGCCCGTAATCAGGTTGGGCGGCGGAAACTTGTAGTTGCGCAGCACGTCTACGGCGGCGGCAAACGAGCCCGCGGCTTGGGCCGGGCCGGGCGGCTCGGGCGGCAAGCTGGTGGCGTAGTCATCGACGCGCCAGCCGGTGGCCGCCGTATCCAGGCCTTGGGTGCTCACATCGTAGTTGACTTTGGTGTGTGCGTAGGCAGCTAGCTGGGTGCGGTACTGCTCCCAGAGCGGGGCGGGGGGGGTAGGGCTAGGCATGGTGGCGGCTTTGCTCGGTGGTGCCATCGAGGGCGTGGCGGATGGTTTCGACCGTGACGGGCCCCAGCGCCTGGCCGCCACTGGCCTCGGCCACGCGGGTGCAAAACTCAACCCAGGTAGCTTCCTGCATCAGCTTGCCGCCGCCCAGGGTATCGTAGGCAAACGCTACTAGCCCATCGCGCGAGCGGGCCACCGAGTTTATCTCGAAGCGCAGCTCGCCGGGCCGCTCGTCGAGCTGGTGCGCCTCGAAGCGGATGCGCCCGGCTTCGGGGTGGCCTTCGAGCGTGAGCAGCTCAAAGGAGGTAGGGCCCACGTCGGTCACGCGCACGCTACCGTTCCAGGGGCCCAAAATTTTAATATGAAATTCGTCGCCCACGTGCAGCGCGCCCGGCACTCCTTTGGTTTGCTCGAAGTCGGCCAGCGCCCCGGGCGCAAAGCGTGGCACATCGGCCTGCACGGCCTGCATCAGCTGCCGCGGGCTTAACCTAGTGCGCGCTATATCAATGAAATAACGCCGTTCTAGCTTGGGGCCCGAGCCCTGGGCAGCCGTTTGCGCGGGTTGGTTGGTATCGGCCACTTGGTAGATGTAGGAGGTAGAAATAAGGAATGATGAGTTGCCCAACAACTTGCGGCGGCCAGAAACTTCAGCTGTTTATACGCCGCTAGCCCGTATAAGGTGGCCCGCCGCAAGTTGCCGAGCAATTCATCGCTTCCACTTCCTACTTACAACGACATGGCCTATTTCCGCCCACCCGGCCCGGCGCCCGACCCAGCGCTGGTGCGCTCGCTTAGCCAGCAGCAACTGGCGCTGCTGCAAAACCGCCGCACCGAGCCGCTCGCCGCCGAGCCCCGGCTGATTGCGGGCTGCGACTCGTCGTTTCCGACGCCCGAAACTATTATTTCGGTGTTTGTGGTGCTGAAATTTCCGTCGTTGGAGCTTGTGGAAAAAGTGTACAGCTACGGGCTGGTTACGATGCCCTACGTGCCAGGCTACCTGTCGTTTCGCGAGGCGCCCAACGTGATTCAGGCCTTCGCCAAGCTCACCCATAGGCCCGACGTGATTATGGTGGATGGACACGGTATTGCGCACCCGCGCCGCATGGGCATCGCCGCGCACCTGGGCGTGATGCTCGATATGCCCACCTTTGGGGTGGCCAAAAACAAGCTGACGGGCACTTTCGCCGAGCCCGGCCTAACCAAAGGCGCCCTGGCGCCCCTCACCGACCCCAAAACTGGTGAGCTGATTGGCGAAGTCTTGCGCAGCAAAGACAAGGTCCTACCCCTGTTTGTGAGCCCTGGCCACCGCTGCGACCAAGCCACCGCCACGCGCCTCACCCTGGCTTGCTTGCGCGGCTACAAGCTGCCCGAGCCCACGCGCCTGGCCGACCACTGGGCTGAAGAATTCAAGAAAGAGGTGCGCTAAGGAACTCGCCGCCCGCGGCGGGGGTAGGGCTAGCACGGCCCCCCATTCGAGGGTAGAAACGGGTTGCTGGCCCGGTGTCCTATCTTTGAACGGAAGGCTGGGGCTTACTTTTTAGCCGCTGGCGGCGATGCTTATGTCTAGATTTTATGCCGCGCTCGGCGGGCTTTTGTGCGCGGTGCTGCTGGGTGCAGGGCCGGCGTGGGCCCAGGCGCCGCCCATTATTCCGCAGCGCACGTGCGCCACGCAGCAGGCCGATGCCTGGCAGCAAGCGGCCCTGAAGCGCCGGCTGCCAAATTATAATGCGGCGAAGTTGGCTGCCTCGGCGCCGCGGGCGTTGCGCACGGCGGCCGTTACGTACACGCTGCCCGTAGTGGTGCACATTGTGCACAACGGCGAGGCGGTGGGCACCGGCACCAACATCAGCCAGGCGCAGGTGCAGTCGCAGCTCGATGTGCTGAACGAAGATTACCGCAACCTGAACGCCGACGGCGCCTTGGTGCCCAGCGTGTTTCAGCCGCTACGGGCCGATGTGCAGGTGCAGTTTGTGGCTGCCACCCGCGACCCGCAAGGCAAGGTGCTGCCCGAGCCCGGCATCGACCGGGTGAGCCGCGCGGCCAAGGGCTTCGACGCGCCGCCTTACGCCACCACCAGCTACATCGAGGACGTCATCAAGCCCGCCACGTACTGGAACCCCGACCAGTACGTGAATATCTGGGTGATGAACCTGGGCGGCAATGTATTGGGCTACGCGCAGTTTCCGGATAATACGGCGGGCCTCGGCGGCCTAAGCCCGCTGGGCGGCCTGGCGGCTACCGATGGGGTAGTGATTTTATATTCGACATTTGGCCGGGTCGGGACGCTGAGCTCCGGTTTTGACCGCGGCCGCACCCTTACCCACGAAATGGGCCATTGGCTCGGGCTGCGCCATACCTGGGGCGATGCCGACTGCGGCGACGACTATTGCGCCGACACGCCCACCCAGCAAACCAGCAACTTCAATTGCCCGGCATTTCCGCACGTTACGTGCTCGAATGGGCCCAACGGCGACCTGTTCATGGATTACATGGACTACGTGAACGATGCCTGCATGGGGCTGTTTTCGGGTAATCAAAAAGACCGTATTCAGGCCGTAATGGCCGCTGGCACGCCGCGCCGCACGGTATTATTAAGCTCGCCAGTGCTGTGCGCCAGTGTAGCCGCTGCCGCGGCCAGCACCAGCGGCGCGGCGTGCCCCGGCGGCACTATCGCGCTGGCCGCCAGCGGCCCCAGCAGCGCCACCTACGCCTGGACGGGCCCCAATGGCTACGTCAGCACCCTGCAAAACCCGGTGCTGACCAATGTAACGGCCAGCGCGGCCGGCACCTATATTGTTACTACCACGCTCAACGGTGGCGCCTGCACTAGCACGGCCAGCGTGGCGGCTGTGGTAAGCCCAGCAGCGCCAGTTTGGACGGGGGCGGCGGGCACTAGCAATTGGTTTGATGCCGCTAATTGGACTGGCTGCGTGCCCACCCGCGAAACCGACGCCACTATTCCGGCGGGCTTGGCTGCCCCCTACCCCCTGCTCACCAGCGGCACAGCCGAAGTGCGCACCCTTACGCAGCAAGGCAGCTTGGGGGTGGCGGGCGGCGAGTTGGCCCTGTATGGCGACTACGCCGGCGCTGGCCCCCTCACCCAAACCGGGGGGAATATTGCTACGCGCGGCACCGGGCCGCAGCGCTTGCGCGCTGCCACGTACTTGGCGCTCACCGTGGGCGGCACCGGCACCAAAACGATAGCCGCGGCTACCATCGGCCAGACGCTTACCCTGGCCGGCGCCCTCCTCGACACCGGCCCCGCCATCCTCACCCTGGCCCCGGCCGCCACGCTCACCGAAACAGACGCCAGCTACGTGCTGGGCCAAGTGCAAACCACGCATTTAGTGAATACTACCTCCGACGCTTTCGGGGGGGTAGGGCTGCGCCTAACGGCTACCACCGCGCCGGGCACTACCACCGTGCGCCGCACCACTGGCCAGGCGCAGGGCAACGGCGCGGGCACCAGCATCAGCCGCTACTACGACCTCACGGCCGCCACGAGTAGCAGTTTGCGCGGGGCCACACTGGCGCTCAGCTACCTGCCGCACGAGCTAAACGGCCTGCCGCCGACGCAGTTAGTGCTCTTCAAATCGACCGATACGGGCGCTACCTGGAGCAACCAAGGCGCCACCCTGCGCGATGCTACCGCCCTAGCCGTGAGCCGCGACTACGTAACCGACCTAACCGGCCGCTGGACGCTGGGCAGCGCCAGCACGCCCCTCACGCCGGCAGCTATCACCTACGCTATCAACGCTTTCCCGGTGCCATTTTCATCGAATGGACTCGCCATTCAAGTAACAACGCCCACGGCCGGGCCGCTGCAAGTGCAGCTCTATGACGTGCTGGGGCGGGTTATTTACAGCCATGCGGTAGCCACGGTGGAGGTCGGCACCAGCACCGTTGACCTACCCGGCGCGGGCCAGCTGGCACCCGCTAAGTATATGCTAGTGGTGAAACAAGCCAACCAAGAAGCCCACCTGAACGTGGTGCGCGAGTAGCGATTGACGTGCTTTTGAGTTTCCAGCTCCCTCTACGGTTAATTAAGCAGCTCGGGTCGCACCGCAGCCAGCGCTGCCTGCAACGTAGCCAGCGATTCGCCAGCCGCTGGCGGCAAGCCCAGTAGCCGGGCCACGGCTGCGAATACCACCCCCGGTCCCGGCGCGGAGAGCACGCCCTGGTCGCCGGTTGCCTGGGTCGATTTGCTGAGTTTGTGCCCAGCGGCATCAGTCAGTAAATCATGGTGATACAGCTGGATAGTGGGACTAGCAAAACCGCTGATTTCGGAGAGTTGGGCGGCTAGCCACAGTTGGGCTGCGGTGCTCGGCAGCAAGTCGAGCCCGCGCACGATAAGCGTGGTACCCAGCCGCAAGTCATCTACCACTGAGGCCAGTTGGTAGGCCGCTACCCCATCTTTTTTGCGCACAATGAAGTCGGGCATTGCGGTGGCTAGCGGCACGTGCACTGGGCCCTGCCAGGCATCCAGAAAGCCAATGACTGTGCCCGGCGGCACCTGCGCCCGCCACGCCACGCCGGGCGTAGCCAGGGGCACCGGGGCATCGCCTACCCCCTCCGCTGTGCGCGAGCGCTGGCTACCGCGCACCAGGCCCGGCCGCTGGGCCAGTCGGCGCAGCACTTGGTTGTAAGCGGGCAAGTGCAATAGCTGCGAGTAATGCCGCAAAAAATCGTCGGGGCCGCTGGGCCCGTGGTCGTAGTCAATTCCTAACCAATCAATTACTCGAAAAATATTCTCCAAGTAAGGCCGCCGCAACCGAGCGCGGTCGAGGTCGTCGATGCGCAGGTGCAGCCCGCCGCCCGCCCGGCGCACCAGCAGCCAAGTAAGCACGAAGTTGACGGCATTGCCGAGGTGCAAGTAGCCGCTGGGGGTAGGCGCCAGGCGGCCGACGATTGATGGAGAAGTACTGTTTGTCATTGCGGGCGCAACGAAGAGGAGCGGCATTGACAAACGACTAATGCTACTTGCTGCTAGTCAGACCTTAAGAAACTACTATCCACGGCTCGTCGGCTTCGTGGGGGCGCAACTCGCCAAAGCTTTCGAGCGCCAGGCCATGCTGGGCAAATACGGCCTGCGCGGCCGCTTCGGCCGCGCCAGGCTCGACGCAGACTAGCAATCCGCCCGACGTTTGGGGGTCGCAGAGGTAGTATTTCTGCTCGTCGGTGAGCGTGGCTACTTTGTGGCCGTAGCTCTGGAAGTTGCGCACGGTGCCACCGGGCACGGCACCTTGCAGCAGGTAGCGCTGGGCTTCGGCCAGGCGAGGCACCTGGTAGTAATCGATAACAGCCTGCAAATCACTACCCTCGCACACCTCAGCCAGGTGGCCCAGCAGGCCGAAGCCCGTCACGTCGGTCATGGCCTTGATGCCGGCAATCTCGCCCAATTCAGCGCCTATCTTGTTGAGCTTGCGCATCTGAGCTGGGGCCACGTCGGCGTCTTCGGGCCGCAAAATTTCGCGTTTTTGGGCTGTGGTGAGGATGCCTACTCCCAGCGGTTTGGTGAGGTAGAGGCGGCAGCCGGCGGTGGCAGTGTCGTTGCGTTTGAGGTTTTTTTCATCCACTAAACCCGTCACAGCCAGCCCAAAAATCGGCTCGGGCGAATCGATGCTGTGGCCGCCGGCCAGCGGAATACCGGCTTCGGCGCAAATGGCGCGGGCGCCTTCGGTTACTTGCGCCGCGATTTCGGGCGAGAGCTTATCAATGGGCCAGCCCAGCACCGCAATGGCCAGCAAGGGCCGGCCGCCCATGGCATACACATCCGAAATGGCATTAGCCGAGGCGATGCGCCCAAAATCGTAGGCATCATCGACGATGGGCATAAAAAAATCGGTGGTGCTGATGACGCACTGCCCGGCCTGGTTTGGCAGGCGGTACACGGCCGCGTCGTCGCGGCTGCCGTTGCCTACCAGCAGGTTTTCGTAGTTAGGCTGGGGTAGGCTGCTGTGCAGGATTTTGTCGAGCACGCTGGGCGCAATTTTGCAGCCGCAGCCCGCGCCGTGGCTGTACTGGGTGAGGCGGATGGTTTCGAGTTCGGGCGTCATAGGTGTAGGCAGATTACGGAATGAAGCCAACACCTTCTGGCTCAGAATAGGTTGGCAATTGCTGATGTTACAAATTCCAGGCGGCTTGTTGCAGCACCACCCGGTAGCCATCCGGGTCTTCAAATGTCAAGCCCTGGCGGTCCCAATACGGGTTATGGGCCGGCACTGGCGAATAACCGTGGGCTCGCAACTGAGCTACCGCTGCTTCCCAGGCAGGAAACTCAGGAAAGTAAAAAACCAATAGATGCTCAGCCGTGGGAGCGGGTGCTACTACTTGGCCCGCTTGGCGCGTAAACTCCAAATGATACGGCGCCTGCGGGTGCCCCACAAGTAAGCCATCAAACCCATCGTGGTTGGTGAAGGCGTATAACTCACGCAGCCCTACCCCCTCCACGTAGAAGCGGCGCAGGGCTAGCAAGTCATTGGTGGGCCGGGCTACTCGTAGTTTCGGAATCATGTCGTAATGAGGCCATTAGCCTCCGCAGAAGCGGCCAATTCGCTTACTGCTTTCAACGCCAGCGCCGCGTTCGCCGCCGCATCGGTGCTGGTAGCGGCTACGGTAGTAGCGGGCCGGCCGGCTAGGCCGTAGCCGTAAGTTTTATCATAATAAGCCAGCACCAGCTCTACCATGCGGGGCATGTTGTCTTCGGCGATGGCACCGAGGGCTTCCTTGGTTACGAGGCCGCCGAGGCGCTTGCGCAGGCGCAGCACGGCCGAGGCCAGCGCGCCAGCATCGTGGCGGCCGTAGTCGGCGGCCAGGTACTGCACGCGGGCTTCGCGGGGCACGTCGAGCACCAGCAGCGGCGCAGCCTGCATTTGGGCGAAGAAGGGAGTAGGGATGGCCAGGCTGCCGATGCTGCGGCTCTCATCCTCCACCCATATTGGCTTATCGGTCGGCAGCTTCGCCAGCGCGAAGGCCAAGTCATTTTCAAATTGCTCCTGCGTGGGCTGCGGCGGCTGGCCGAGCGCGCCAAAAGAAGAGCCCTGGTGGTTGGCCAGCTTTTCGAGGTCGAGCACGGGCTCGCCCCGCGCGGCCAGCGCGTGGAGCACGGCCGTTTTACCGCTGCCAGTGTAGCCACCCAGCACGCGCAATTGGTGCGGGCGCGCTAGCTCGGCCAAGGTCCAGTGGCGGTAGTCTTTGTAGCCTTTGTCGAGCAGGTTGACGTGGAAGCCGGCCAGTTCTAGTAGCCAGAGCACGGCGCCGCTGCGCATGCCGCCGCGCCAGCAGTGCAGGCGCACTTCCTGGCCAGGAGCGAGTTTTTTAGCTTCTTCGACCAGAGTGCGCAATTTGGGGCCGAAAAAATCGAGGCCCAGCAGCACGGCCTTGTCGGGGTTTACTTGCTTATAGGTAGTGCCGATGCGCGCGCGCTCCTCGTCGGTGAACAGCGGTAGGCTGCGCGCGCCCGGAATGTGGCCCTGCGCGTACTCGGCGGGCGCACGCACATCGAGGATGGGGCCGGCGGCGGTGTTTAGGAAATCGGTAATTGGGTGGCGGGGCATGGCGAGCAGCAGCAACCGACTAATGCGGTGCCTGGCAACACGAAAGTACCGGCTTAAGACCCGAAAGTTTGGGCCTTACCCCTACTTCGGCTCGCAAGGTGGCGCGGGCTTGCGCGCCTTGCCGTAAGTTTGCAGCTAATTCGCGGCTCTGCGCACCGGGCTTCCGGTCGTGCGCCCCGCGCTTTTGCCAATGCTGACAGCTTTCCTCGTCTTTTTCCCGCTTGCCGCCGCCCTCCTTCTGCACTTTGCCAAGGGCAGCGCGGCCCGCATCCTGGCCCTAGGGGCATCCTTAATCGAGTTGGTAGCGGCTGCGTTGGCGGCCTTCACCTTTGTTCGGACCGGGAGTATCGCCGGAGTCGACCTAAACTGGATACCCTCGGCTGGCATCACCTTTCATTTGGGCATCGATGGCCTGAGTTTGTGCCTGGTGTTGCTCACCACCTTCCTGGTGCCAATTATTCTGCTCACCGCCTTCCGGCACGAGGAATATGAGAACCCCGGCGCGTTCTACGCCCTAGTGTTATTCATGCAAACCGGGCTGCTGGGCGTGTTCACGGCTCTGGATGCCTTCGTGTTTTACTTCTTCTGGGAAGTGGCGCTGATTCCGATTTATTTCCTGGCTGGCGCCTGGAGCCGCTCCGACCGCCGCATCCAAATCACGTTTAAGTTCTTCTTATACACCATTATTGGCTCGCTGTTTATGCTGGCCGGTTTCGTGTATCTGTACTTGCAAACGGGCCCGGCGGCAGGTTCGCTGGCCGCGCACTCATCCGATATTCAGGCCTTTTACAACCTGAAGCTCAGCGCTTCGGAGCAGTCGTGGCTGTTTTGGCTCATCTTCGCCGCCTTCGCCGTGAAGATGCCCATTTTCCCCTTCCACACCTGGCAGCCCGATACTTATACTGAATCGCCTACCCCCGCCACCATGCTCCTCTCGGGCATTATGCTTAAGATGGGCATTTATGGCTGCTTGCGCTGGCTACTGCCAGTGGTGCCGCTCGGCGTAAGCCAGTGGCAGCAGTTGGTGATGGTGCTGGCCATTATCGGCATCATTTACGGGGCGGTTATCGCTATCCGCCAGCGCGATATGAAGCGCCTCATTGCCTACTCGTCGCTCTCGCACGTGGGGCTGATGATTGCCGGCGTGTTCTCGCTGCAAGCCATTGGCCTGCAAGGCGCGGTGGTGCAAATGCTAGCCCACGGCGTCAACGTAGTAGGTATGTTTCTGGTGGCCGACGCCATTGAGCGCCGCACCGGCTCGCGCTCCCTACCCGACCTTGGCGGCCTCACCCGCCGCACGCCGCTGCTCAGCGTGTGCTTCCTGGTAATGCTGCTGAGCACCGTGGCCCTACCCCTCACCGGCGGCTTCGTGGGCGAGTTCTTGCTGCTAGCGGGTGTGTATCAGTTCAATATGTGGGCGGGTGCCTTAGCGGGCCTCACCATTATTTTCTCGGCGGTGTACTTGCTGCGCATGTACCAGCGCGCGATGCTCGGGCCTGATTCGGCATTTTCGGATACCATCACCGACCTCAGCGGGGCCGAGCTGGCCATGTTTGCGCCGCTCATCGTGCTGGTATTTTGGCTGGGTTTATTCCCCGGCACGTTCCTGCACTTGTCGGAGCCGGCTATCAGCAGCATTCTTACCTTAGTCGGCCGGTAATTTAATGTGTTGTCATGCTGAGCAGACTAGAATGTCATGCTGAGCCTGCCGCAGCATCTCTCCTACGCCATCCGGCTCACATTCCAATGAAGCGGTAGAGATGCTTCACTGCGTTCAGCATGACGTTCATTTTCAGCGCGACGTTCTTCTTCGAAGTATAGTATGCTCCCCATTGTTCTCCTCTCCGTCTTCGGCATCCTCAACCTGTTCCTAGGCTTCTTGCGCTCCAACCGGGTGCTGTTGCCGTTGGTACTGGTGGTGCTGGCCCTCATTTTCGGCGTCAATCTCCTCGACTGGAACCACGCGGGCTCGCTGCCCGGCTTCCTAGAGTCGCCCTACATCAGCCAGATGCTGACGGTCGACAACTTCTCGGTGGCCTTTAGCGGCATTGTATTGCTCACGGCACTGGTGCTGCTGCCCTTCTCGCGCTCTTATGTGGTAGCTGGCGAGCCCAATCTGGCCGAGTACTACTCGCTGCTGCTGTTTTCGCTGGTCGGCGCCATCATGATGGTGAGCTACAACCACCTCATCATGCTCTTTGTGGGCATCGAAATTCTGAGTATCAGCATGTACTGCCTGGCCGGCTCCGATAAGCGCAACGTGCGTTCCAACGAAGCCGCTCTTAAGTATTTCCTGCAAGGTGCTTTCGCCACGGGCATACTGCTCTTCGGTATTGCGCTACTCTACGGCGCCACGGGCACCTTCCAGGTAGCGGAGTTGGCTACCGCTGTGGCTACCCCCACCAACCAGACGCTGCTGCCCATGCTTTATGTGGGCGTGTTGATGATGGTGATTGGCATTGGATTCAAAGTATCGGCCGCGCCCTTCCATTTCTGGACGCCCGACGTGTACGAAGGCACCCCCACTTTCTTCACCGCCTTCATGAGCACGGTGGTGAAAACGGCTGGTTTTGCCGCTTTCCTTAAGCTGCTAGTGGTGGCCCTACCCGCCGCTAGCCCCGTGTGGCTGCCCACCATCCAGGCCATGTGCGTCCTCACGCTGTTGCTTGGCAACGTGGGTGCCACCGTTCAAACCAGCGCCAAGCGCATGCTGGCTTACTCCAGCGTTAGCCACGCGGGCTACTTGCTGCTGGGCCTCGTGGCTGGCCACGGCCAACTAAGCGGCCCGGCCGCCCAAGGTATTTTCTTCTATAGCTTGGCTTACTCGATAGCCACAGTAGCCGCTTTTGGCGTGCTCAAGCTCGTGTCGGACCAGCGCCAGCGCGAAGATTACGTGGGCCTCGGAGGGCTTGCGCGCACCAATCCGCTGCTTGCTTTTGTGCTCACCGTCGCCATGCTCTCGTTGGGTGGCATTCCACTCACCGGCGGCTTCTTCGGCAAGTTCTTTATTTTCACGGCGGTAGCTGGCCAGGGCCACATCGGCCTGGTCGTTTTTGCGGTGCTGATGAGCATGGTGGGTATTTATTACTACCTGCGCCCCGTCATTGCAATGTACATGCGCCCCGCCGAGCCGGGCGCGGAAGCTCCGATTGTGGTCGATGGCTTTCAGTCGGCTACGCTGGTGCTGCTGGCTCTCCTGACCCTAGTGCTGGGTATTTTGCCCGGCTTTCTCAGCGGCTTGCTGTAGCTTAGCTTACACGCTATTATGCCTAAAAAAGCCACCCATTGCGGTGGCTTTTTTTGTGCAGGTACTATCCCCTACCCCGCCGAAGCGGGCTGCTGCACCGCGGAGGGGGTAGGGTTGTATTCGGGGGTTGCAGCGGCTTGTTCGGCAGCTTTTTTTCCTTTGTCATCTTTCACATCCCGCTTGTTGAAAGGCCGGATAATCAGCCGCAGCGCTTGCCCCGAACTGAAGTAGCTAAAGGCCCAGTCGACCAGCGCCACCATCTTGTTGCGGAAGCCCACCAGCAGTATCAAGTGGATAAAGAGCCACGAAAGCCATCCCAGGAAGCCCTTGAAATGCACACCTTTGGGTAAATCTACCACGGCTTTGTTGCGGCTCACAATGGCCATCACGCCCTTGTCGAGGTACTTAAAGTCCTTGGGCGTTTCACCACGGAGAATGCGCTGGAGGTTGGCAGCCAAATGCGCGGCCTGCTGCTGCGCCACCGGCGCTAGCATGGGTAGGCCACGGGGCATTTCTTCCGTCACCATATTCGCCACGTCGCCAATGGCAAAGATGTTGGTTTCGCCCTGCACCTGGTTCCACAAATTCACCGTAATGCGCTTGTTGCGGGTGATGGCTGCCTCGGGTAACCCCGGTAGCGCCGAGCCGTTTACGCCGGCGGCCCACACCATATTCTCGGTCGGAATAAACTCGGTATCGGAGTAGTAAGCCCGGCCATTTTCGTATTTTTTCATGGCGGTATTGAGCCGCACCTCTACCCCCAGTTCATCCAGGTAGCGCTTGGCATCTTCCTGCGAGGCCTTCGACATAGGCCCCAGCAGGGCCGGGCCGGCTTCTACCAGAAAGATTTGCATCTGGGTCAGGTCCATTTCGGGGTAGTCGTTGGGCAGCACGTGCTTGCGCATCTCGGCCAACGACCCACTGATTTCGACGCCGGTGGGCCCGCCGCCCACCACCACAATATTCAGCAACGCCTGCTTTTCCTCGGGGTCCGTGGTCAGCAAGGCCTGCTCGAAATTCTGAAAAATGAAGCTGCGCAAATTCAGCGCGTTCGGAATGCTCTTTATCTGCATCGCATTCTTTTCGATGCTCTCGATGCCGAAGAAGTTGGTGAGCGAGCCCGTAGCCAGCACTAAATAGTCGTAGCGAATGTCGCCAATGCTGGTTTCCAGCGTATTAGTGGCTTTGGCTACCCCCTTCACATCAGCCATGCGGAAGAAAAAATTCTTTTGGCCCGCAAAAATCTTACGCACGGGGTAGGCAATGCTATCGGCCTCCAGTGCGCCGGTAGCTACTTGGTAAAGCAGGGGCTGAAAATTGTGGTAGTTGTTGCGGTCTACCATCACCACCTGCACGGGTGCATCGGCCAGCTCCTGCGCCAGCTTAAGCCCGCCAAAGCCACACCCCACAATCACCACGCGGGGATGAGCCGAAACCGGAAGATTCGTATCCATAGAAAAAGCAAAAGGTGGCAATTAACTGCCACCTTTACTTTACCTAAAAAACTCACCTTAGGTTATAAAATTCGGCCCTGTTCAGGCTAATAATCAACACCTTCTTTCTTCTTGAACTCGCCGTCTTTCACCTGTTTCACGAGTTGGAGCCAGCTAAACGGGTTCAGCAAGGGGTTGTTGCTGTGCAGGTTGGGGGCAGTCCCCATGCGCCGGTCGAGGTCGTATTGCTGCTGCGACATCGTTTGGCGGTAGTTGGCCGTGGCGCCCATGGGCTGCGAGTTAAAGATTTTACGCATCAGCTCTTGGTTCAAGTTGTCGGCCGCGGCCGAGCCTTTTTCGGTGGGCATGCGCAAGGCCAGGAAGGCGCGTTTAAATTCTTTTTCGGTGGCGTAAGGGAAAATTCGCACTTCGGGCAGCACGGCGGCATCTTCGAGCAGCGAAATGATAACCGAAAAGCTTTGCCGTTGATAATCAGCCGGTACTACGATAGTTTGGTTGCGGTAGCCCAACGACCGAAACACGATGCTGTCGCCGGCCAGCACCGCCATCGAGAAGTAGCCGTAGGCGTTGGACGTGGTGCCCCTACCCGCCTTGGGCACGTATATCGACGCCCCCGGCACGCCAAGCAGGCTGTCGCCGCTCGCCACAATACCCGTGAACTGCACCACCTTGCGCTTGCCCTGCGCCCAGGCGCGCGGCGCCGCCAGCAGCCCGATTAGCACGAGCATACTCAACATAGATATAAAACGGCGACTATTCACGGGACTGGTTTTTAACGTGCTTCGGTTACTACAAATATACGAGCCGGCCTGCGCGGCCGGTCGTACTTTTGGGCAACCGGCTGGGCTCAGGGCAGTCTTACTCAACGGCAGATGCGTTTAAAACATTTCCCGGTTGCATTTGGGCAACAACTTTTTAAAGCGCTCGGCGACGAAAGCCGCGTTCGGATGCTGCATTTGCTGTGGCGCAACCACGAGATGGTGGTGGGCGACCTCGAGCAAGTGCTCGATTTTACCCAGACCAAAACGTCGCGCCAGCTCGCCTATCTTAAGAATGCGGGCCTCGTAGGCGTGCGCCGCCTCGATAACTGGATGTTCTACTTCCTCAAGGAAGAAACTGCCGAGTTCCTTCAGCAGTTATTAACGCTCATGGAGCGCGACCCGCAGCTCGTGCGCGACCAGCAGATTTACCAAACGCTGTGGTCGAACCGCGAGTTGGCGGCGTACAAAATCCAGAATCGCCGCTGGCTCCCCCCTACCCCCGCCAATTAACCCAGCCTTTTTTATGCAGCGCAGAATATTTGTTTGTACCAACCAAAAGTCCGGCGTCGGCGACGACGTGGCCAAAGCGCTCAAGAAGGAATTGAAGGCACAAGGCGTTAAAAACCTGCTTCTCGACGGCGAAAAAGTCCACACCCGCATTCAGACCTGCAACTGCCTCGACCTCTGCAAGCACTGCAAGAAAGGGCCGGGCGCGGCGCTCATCGTGTACCCCGAGGGCGACGTGTATGGCAAAGTGCAGCCCAAAGACGTCGCCGGCATCGTGCACTATCTGGCGGGCGGCCCAGTGCCTTCCGGCCACTTTCTGGAGAACGAAGCTTAATTTTTTGGGCTTGCCCAAGCACCTATGAAGGCCTACCGCCACCTATTCTTCGACCTCGACCATACGCTCTGGGACTTCGAGACGAATGCCACCGAAACGCTGCACCAGCTCTTCGACGACTACCAGCTGGCGCGCTACGGCACCTTCACGCTGCACGATTTCACTACCCGCTACAACGAGGTGAACCACGCGCTGTGGCGGCTCTACCAGAGCAATAAAATCAGCCAGCAGCAGCTGCGCAGCTTACGGTTTGTGCGCACGCTCACCAAGCTGGGCGTGCCGGAGGAGGAAATACCAGCCGATATTTCGGCACAGTTCACGGCGATTCTGCCGCTTAAGTCGGCCGTGTTTCCGCACACCCACGAGGTGCTGCGCTACCTGGCCAACAAGGGCTACGTCTTGCACTTGATTACCAATGGCTTCGAGGATGTGCAGCACATTAAGCTGGCCTCGTCTAAGCTAACGGATTATTTCCAAGAAGTCATTACGTCCGAGGCCAGCGGCTGCCTCAAGCCCGACCCGCGCATGTTTGCCCACGCCCTGGCCAAGGCCGGCGCCACCGCCGCTGAGAGCCTCATGATTGGCGATAACCTCGAATGCGACGTGCTTGGCGCCTACAATGCCGGCATCGACCAAGTGTATTTTAACCCCGATAAGCGGCGTCATTTCGCCCAAATTACCCATGAAATCAGCAGTTTGGATGAGCTGCGTAGTTTTCTGTAACCTAGTACCCGTACTTCCCTACCCCTCAGTTCATCCCTGAGCTTCTTAACCCCCGCCCCGGCCCTATGTCCAACGCTTTTTTCCGCGTCCCTACCCCCCTCAATGAGCCCGTAAAGGGCTACGCGCCCGGCTCGAAGGAGCGCGCTGAATTGCAGCAAGCGCTGGCCGAACTCAATGGCCAGCAGCGCGATATTCCGATGCACATTGGCGGCCAGGAGGTGCGCACCGGCCGCACGCTTCCCATTACGCCGCCCCACGACCACCAGCGGGTGCTGGGCCAGTTTCACGAGGGTGATGCCAGCCACGTAACCCAGGCCATCGACGCGGCGCTGGCCGCCCGCACCGCTTGGGCCGAGCTGCCGTGGCAGGAGCGCGCCGCCATTTTCCTGAAAGCAGCCGACCTGTTGGCCGGTCCTTACCGCGCCCGCCTAAATGCGGCCACTATGCTCGGCCAGAGCAAAAACGCCTTTCAGGCGGAGATTGATGCGGCCTGCGAATTTATTGATTTTCTGCGTTTTAACGTGCATTTCATGCAGGAAATCTACCAGCAGCAGCCCGAGTCGTCGCCGGGCATGTGGAACCGCCTAGAGCACCGGCCGCTCGAAGGCTTCGTGTTTGCGCTCACACCCTTCAACTTCACGTCTATTGCGGGCAACCTGCCCACTTCGGCCGCCCTCATGGGCAACGTAGTAGTCTGGAAACCAGCCTATCCTCAAATTTATTCGGCCCAGGTGCTGATGGAGTTGTTTCAAGAAGCTGGCGTGCCGGCCGGCGTTATCAACCTCATTTACGTGGATGGCCCGGTGGCAGGCGACGTCATTTTTAACCACCCGCACTTTGCGGGCATCCACTTCACGGGCTCGACCAAGGTTTTCCAAACCATCTGGCAAACGATTGGCCAGAACATTCCTAAGTACAAATCCTACCCCCGCATTGTGGGCGAAACGGGGGGTAAGGATTTTATCTTGGCGCACCCTTCGGCCCACGCCAAAGCGGTAGCTACCGCCATTACCCGCGGGGCATTTGAGTACCAAGGCCAAAAGTGCTCGGCGGCGTCGCGCGTGTACTTGCCCTCGACTATTGCTACCGAAGTGCTCGACTACGTGAAGCAGGATTTGGCGTCCGTTAAGATGGGCGACGTGGAGGATTTTACCAACTTCGTCAACGCCGTTATCACCGAGGCCAGCTTCGACAAACTCGCCAAGTACATCGACGGCGCGCACCAAGATGCCGACGCCGAAATCGTGGCCGGCGGCACCTACGATAAGTCGAAGGGCTACTTCGTGGCGCCCACTGTCATCGTGACGAAAAACCCGAAATACACCACTATGTGCGACGAGCTGTTTGGCCCCGTCGTGACGGTGTACGTGTACGAAGCTACCGATTTTGAAGCCACCTTGGAGCTGGTCGATACGACCTCGCCCTACGCGCTAACGGGCGCCATCTTCTCGCAAGACCGCTACGCCATCGACTTGGCTACTAAGCGCTTGGTGAACGCGGCCGGCAACTTTTACATCAATGATAAGCCCACCGGCGCTGTGGTGGGCCAGCAGCCCTTCGGCGGCGCTCGTGCCTCGGGTACCAACGACAAAGCCGGCTCGCTACTTAACCTCCAACGTTGGGTATCGCCGCGCGCCATCAAGGAGACGTTCAACCCGCCGACTGACTACCCCTACCCCTTCATGGGCGCCGAACCCAAGGAGGACTTGAACCTCGACAAAGGCGGTTTTTAAGCTGCATAGGTCTGTATAAAAAGAGCCAGCTCCGAAGTGCGGCGCTGGCTCTTTTTGATTTTAAGGCCTGCCGGCTGACTCGCTGGCGGCTACGCTACGTGGCACGGCGAAAGCGCCCTACCCCCAGCTTTTGCTTCGGCGGCACCGCCAGCCGGTTAAAGGCTGCGCTGGGCAGGGGCCAGTAATTGGTGCAGCAGGTCGCGGCCGCGGTGCAGCTGGCCTTTTACGGTGCCCAGAGGCAGGTGCTGGCGCTCGGCAATTTCCTCGTAGCTCAGCTCCTCAAAATAATGTAGTTGCATGAGCTGCTGATACTTAGCGGGAAGCTTACCCACGGCTAAGTGCATTTGCTCGATGCGTTGGAGCTGGATGAGCGCTTCTTGCGGGGTAGGCGTTGGGTCAGGCAAATCGAAGGAGGTCTCTTCGCCCTCAAACCGCGTTGCGCTCAGCGATACCGTGGGGAGGCGCTGCCGCTGCAAGTGCCCGATGCACAAGTTGGTAGCCACCCGAAACAGCCACGTGCTGAAAGCAAATTCCGGCCGAAAAGTATGCAGCGAACGAAAGGCCCGAACGAAGACTTCGAGCGCTAGGTCCTCGGCTACGTCGGACTGCCGAACCATCTTGATTACCAACTGGTAAACGGATTTTTGATAGTGCGCCATCAGTTCAGCGTAGGCCTTTTCATCGTGATGGTCGAGGATACGCTGAATTAAGGCAAAATCGCGGAGGGCTTTGGCAGAAAACGACTTGGGAGCCAGGTCGACGCTAGCTGAAGGGGTAGGCGCGGCAAAAGACATAACTAAGAAGTTAATAATTAACTAGTAGTCAGTGGAGCAGCAAAGGACGCTGGCGCTGGCTGGGGAAAAGATGAAGGCAGCCAGATTTAGGTAATCAAGCTGGCAACCATAAGCTTATATCGGTTTAAAACAGTTAGACGCTTGGCCAGCGGCCACTATTTGGCAAGGGTATTAAATAGGTTAGGGAAGTGGTGAGGGACAGCGCAGGAGTTGAGGCTTACCAGTGGCGTGCTGGGTTTTGGCTGGCTCGTATCAATAATGCTGCCACCAGCAGCGTAAACGGGTTTGGGAAAAGCGGCCGTAGCCTCTTGAAATAGGCTTGGCAACGGGTAAATAATAGCAAGCCTATACTTTAGTCTAATGGACCAAAAACGGTTTACGGTCGAAAATGTTATCAAAAAAACGAGCCTTTTGGCTCGTTCATGAAACATTTAACTTTCCGTGGCCTTGGGCTCTAGGCGGCCAGCCCAGCTAGCAGTGCCCGACTCAGGATGCGAATAGCCGGCTCTAGCAAGGTGGAGTGGCCATTGAAAATCATCTCCTGGTCGAGGCCGTGCAGCCCCCCAAGCACCACAAATACCACGGCGTCGAGGTCAGCTATGCTGAGGCCAGGCCGGCCGGCCGCGATGCTATTCATGGTTAGTATCTGCTTGAGCAGTTCGCCTTCGCGCAGCCGGCATTGCCGCCGAATGTGATGCACAAACTCCATATCGCGCATTACTTCGCCCACTAAAATGCTGTGCAGCGCCGCCTTACGACCTAATTCCTCAAACCGAGTGAGGCAGAAAGTGTAGAGCTTTTCCTCGGCAGTAGTGGCTTGGGCTACTGCCTCGGCTACCTTGGCCAGCACATGGTCGATTTCGCGGTCGAGCATGGCTTCGAAAATCTCCTCCTTGCTTTTATAATAGTAGTAGAGGGAGCTTTTGCCCTTGCCCATGGCGCGGGCAATGTCTTCCATGGTCACTTTATGCAGGCCATACTGCTGAAATAGCTGCTGAGCGGCCAAGATGATACTCTCGCGAATCTGGTCTTCTTTGGACGTAAGCGGGGCAAGCGTTTCCATGCGGATAGTGGTGGGCTGAACAGGCGGGTGGGGGCGGGAAGCAGCAGGGGCACCAAAAATAAGTGAAATTTCGACCAAAACGCACTTGTGGTCGAAATGTTCTGGTTTTCCAACTTAACGCCAGCAGTTGGGTTAGGAAAGGCACGCGGCTGCTACAGGCGCCGAGCGAGAAGCCATTTTCAGCTTATGTCTCGCTACTTGCTATTAATCAATTTATTGTATTTTCAAATTCATGAAAGCCTATAAACTCCACGAACCCAAAAGCCTCGACAACTTCAAGCTGACCGAGAGCCCCGAGCCCGCAGTGCGCGCCCACGAAGTGAAGATTCAGGTGAAGGCTACCTCGCTTAATTTTCGCGATTGGGCCCTGGCCAACGGCTGGTTTGGCTACCCCGGTGAGGTGTTGCCCATGGTTCCATTCAGCGACGCTGCCGGCGTGGTTACCGAAGTAGGCGAGGGCGTAACGACGGTGCAGGTAGGCGACCGGGTAGCCGTCAATTTTTTCCCCGACTGGCACGACGGCCCTTTCACCGCGGCGAAGGTTTTCCGCTCCTTGGGTGGGAGTACCGACGGCGTACTGGCCGAATACGTGACTTTTCCGGCCGCGTCTGTGGTGAAAGTGCCCGCTTCTTTTTCCTTTGAGGAAGCGGCGGCGTTTCCGTGTGCGGGCGTCACGGCGTGGCACGCACTGGTCGAGCAGGGCCAGTTGCGCCCTACCCATACGGTGCTGCTGCAAGGCACGGGCGGCGTGTCCATCTTCGGCCTACAAATCGCCAAGCTCTTTGGGGCTCAGGTTATTATCACTTCCGGCTCGGATGAAAAACTGGCCCGCGCTAAAGAACTAGGCGCCGACCACCTCATCAATTACAAGACTACCCCCGACTGGGAAGCCAAAGCCAAGGAGCTGACCGGCGGCGAGGGGGTAGACTTTGTGGTGGAAGTAGCGGGCCAGCTGGCCCGCTCGCTACGCGCCCTGAAACCGGGCGGTACCGTGTTTCAGATTGGAGCCGTTTCGCCGAGCGATGAGGCGCCCAACTTGCGCATGTTGCCGCTGGCTACCCAGCGCCTGCAAGGTATTTACGTGGGCAGCGCCCAGATGCTGGCCGACCTGTTTCAGGCATTCGACCGCAACCAGCTCAAGCCGGTTATTGGCGAAACCTTTGGCTTTGACCAAGCCAAGGATGCGCTTCAGCACATGGGCAGCGGCGCGCACTTCGGCAAGATTGTGGTGCAGGTAGGGTAAGTTTTTGTCGCGGGCTTAAACGGCAGCGCTTGGCCGCTAGCTTGGGGGGGTAGGCGCTTTTTTCACCTGCCTACCCCCTTAGTACCCATGTAAGGACTTAGGCTGCGGGTAGGCCGTGGGCTAAAAGAAATTCATTTCAGCAGCTGCACCGAGCTATCGTTGATGTTGTAAGGATGCTGCTTAAGCAGTTGCATGATTTCAGCCCCCGCCAGCAGCACCGGGCCGTAGCCGTGGGCAGCGTACACGTTCACGGGGCGATAGTAGTAGAAAGCGGGGTCGAACCCCATGCCGGTGCCCACGCAGACGCCTTCGACCTGCCCCTGAGCGTTTACCTTGGTGCTCACGGCGTTCCAGGCCAGCAGGGTCATGGGGCCGTACACTTTGGCATCGAGCCAGCCTTGGTTAATGGCGTGGGCGATGGCGTAGCAGTAAATGGCAGTGGCCGAAGTTTCGAGGTAGGAGTCGGGCCGGTCGAGCAACTGGTGCCAGAAACCGCTACCGGCCTGCCGGTCGGCCAGGCCGCGGGCGTGGGCGCGCAGCAGTTTCAGCACGGCCGGGCGGCCGGGGTGGTCGGCGGGCAGCACATCGAGCAATTCTACCTTGGTGAGGATGGCCCAACCGTTGGCCCGGGCCCAGTGAAACTCGGGGTGCTCGGCCATGTCCTGCACCCAGCCGTGGCGGTAAAGGCCCTTACCCTCGTCAAACATGCGGGGCACGAACTGCGTGACCTGCTTCACGGCCTCGTCGTAGTAGCGGCGCTCGCCGGTGAGCTTGCCCATCTGGGCCAGGGCCGGCACGCTCATGTATAAGTCGTCGAGCCACAGGGTATTGGGCTGCGGGCGGTTGCGGGCCAGGGTACCGTCGGGCAAGCGGTACTCCTTGGTCATGATGAAGTCCATGAAGTTGGTTATCATCGGCCGCAGGTCGGCGGGCGCGCCAGCACGTTGGGCCTTAATCAGGGCCGCGCAAATGGCTCCTGCATCGTCGAGCGCGTGGGGCTGGAGCACCGAGCGCACGGGCGTATTCGCCTCAGGGTGCGCGGTTTGGTACGCACGGAAGTACGGCACCAGTTCAGCCAGAAATTTCGTGCGGCTAAACGTGTAGGCGGCGTATTTGGGGTCGCCGGTGACTTCGCTGGCCCGCAGCATGCCGGCGTACGTGACGCCCCACTCGTAGCTAGTCAGCCGAAAATCGCCGGGCTTGATGATGGCCTCGGGGTTGAATTTCCGGCGGTCGGTGATGGCCGCATTGGTCTTTTTATCAACCAGTTCGGCTGGCGTGGCCGCATTTAGGTAGTTATACACCCGGTCGAGCACCTGCTGCACATCCTCGGCCTTGGCCTGGCCGTAGGGCACGGGGTAGTCGGGCTTGAGTAGGTGCAGCGGCGTAGTAGTGTCGTTGGCCTTGGGCGGAGTGGTTTGGGCGCGCAAGGCAGTGGCGGGCAGTAGCAGGAGCGCTAGCGGCAGCAGCTTTTTCACCAGGGTAGAGTTAGAAAAAGGTGGGAATTCTCAGGGCGGTGGTCAGTAAAGCTTTCGCTAACTGGCTGCTAACGTACCGCTATCCTGTGCACCTACTCACCTGTACTCTCCGGAAATAGCAAGCCTAAGCTGGCTATTTTCATAAAAACTACATCCGGCGCAGCCTGCTGAGCAGCCTGTGTTTTTTCGTATGCTTCCCTACCCCCCTCCTCGCCCGGAGGCCACCCAAACCAGTTGCCCCGGCCACCCGCGGATGTTGCGTTACGCCCGCCGCACCTACCTTGCGGGCCCCATTCCCTACCCCTACCTTCTCCTGCCATGCGCACCTACAATTGGGCCATTCTGGGCCTGGGCAACATCGCCCGCAAATTTGCGCAGGACCTGGCCCTGGTGCCGCAGGCTCGCTTGCACGCCGTGGCTTCGCGCAGTTTGGCCAAGGCGCAGGATTTTGCGGCTGAATTTGCCGTGCCCCACGCCGTGGGCAGCTACGCCGACCTGCTGGCCGTGCCCGATATCGACGCGGTATACATTGCCACGCCGCATTCGGAGCACTATGCGCACGCGCTGCTGTGCCTGCGGGCGGGCCTACCCGTGCTGTGCGAAAAAGCCTTTGCCCAGAACGCCACGCAGGCCGAGGAAATGATTCGGGTGGCTCAGGAAGGGCGCGTATTCTTAATGGAAGCCTTCTGGACGCGCTTTTTTCCGGCCATTGCCCAGGCGCTGCGCTTGGTGCAGGCCGGCCACATTGGCGAGGTAAAGCACCTGGTAGCTGACTTCGGATTTGCTACCCCCTATCAGCCCGAAGGGCGTTTATTCAACCCCGCCCTGGCCGGGGGCTCGCTGCTGGATATCGGGGTATACCCGCTTTTTATCAGCCAGCTTTTTCTGGGGATGCCGTCGGCGGTGGGCGCGGTATCGACGCCCGCGCCGACGGGGGTAGACCTTAATTGTGCCCTGGCGCTGGCTTACCCCGGCGGGGCCACAGCTAGCCTATTTTCTACCATCGCCGCCCAAACCGATAACCGGTGCGTGCTCTACGGCACCAAGGGGCAGCTGCAACTACTCGGGCGCTTTCACGCGCCTACAGGTGTGCAGGTGCAGCTGGCCGGTGAGGAATCGCCGCAGGTATTTCCCTCCCCCACGCAGGGCCACGGCTACCACTACGAAGCGGCCCACGTGCAAGAATGCCTGGCGCAAGGCCTGACGGAAAGCCCGCTGCTACCCCTAGCCTTTAGCCTGCAACTGATGCAGCAGCTCGACGCCGTGCGCCAGCAAATAGGCCTGCGCTACCCCGGCGAATAAGCGCGGCCTACTAGCGCGGCAGGTAGATTGTTTTTCCTTCTTTGGCCGACTGCCGAGCGGCGTCCAGAATCTCGACTACCAGCATATTCGTGGCCAGCGACGACAGCACGTCTTCGGTCGTGGTGCCTTGTACCACGGCCGCCAGGTAGGCAAAAGGGTCGTCGTAAGGCGCGGGGGGCGCGGGTACGGTTAGGTCTTGGGCAACTTCTTTTTCGGTGCGGCGCAGCCGCACGTGGTCGCGGTCGAGGGCGATTACGGAGCCGGTTTGGCCATATACTTCCAGGTCTTTGCGGGCGTAGGGCCAGTTCCAAGAAGCCTCGATGATGCCCTGGGCCTTGGGATAGGTGAGCAGAATGGTCACGTCGTCTTCCACCTTTGGGTACACATCGGGCTTGATGTGCAGGGCGCTGGCGGTCACCGAAAGCGGGCGCTCGCCGTGCATAAGCCACGTCATGAGGTCGGCGCCGTAGCAGCCAAAGTCGGGCAGCGCCCCGCCGCCGTTCTGCACCGGGTCGGTGAGCCAGCTTAGAAACTCTTGGTTCACCCCGATTTCCTTGGGCCCCTGGTGGCCGTCGTGGGCCACCATCTTGCGAACGTCGCCGAGGGTTTTATCTTGCACCAGTTGGTAAGCGCGCAGGTTGGAGCCGTACCAGGTGGTTTCGTAGTTGGTGAGCAGCCGAATGTGGTACTGTTGGGCCAGGGCCGCCATCTGGCGGGCGTGGTCGAGGCTCACGGCGAGCGGCTTTTCTACCATCACGTGGATGCCCTTGGGGGCGCAGGCCTGCACCACGGCCAAGTGCTCGTAGATGCTGCCAAACGCCGTGACGGCCTGCGGCTTCGTCTTGGCAATCATTTCGGCCAGCGACGGGTACACGAGGCTCATGGGCAGGCCGTGCTCCTTCGTAAAGCGCTCGGCCAGAGCACGGTTGGGCTCGGCAATGCCCACAATAACGATGTCGCCGCGCTTGGCGCGCCCCAGCAGCCCGTGCACGTGCGTGTGCGTGAGGCCAGCCACCCCCACGCGCAGAGGGGTAGTGGGCGGGTTAGGTTGAGCCGCTAGCCGGCCCGCCAAAGCCAGCAGAAGCAGCGCGAAAAGGATAGCAAAGGGCTTAGGCATCGGGCGGGGGGTAGGGCGGGTGAGGCAGCAAGATACTCGCCGCTTCCTGCCTTATGCATTTCGACTTGTGCTGGCGACCGACCTCCCCTCTCCTTGGGGAGAGCCACGGCGGCGCAGTTGTGAAATCGTCAGGCTTCCCTCTCCCAAGAAGAGGGGCCGGGGGGAGGTAGGACATGGAGAGCGACCACATAAACTACTTTATCAACCAAGGTAAACCCTACCCCCTCCCCCACCCTTCACAAGCGGAAGCGGCCCGCTGCGGAAGCAGGCACAACGCTAAGCCAACGGATGCGGCGGCCGCTACGTTAGCAAGCCATGACGAAAGCTGTTTTCATTGCTACGGCCGAGCCCTACAGCGGTAAATCGCTGGTTACGCTTGGGCTGGTGAACATGCTGCTGGGCCAAACCCGCCAGGTAGGCTACTTCAAGCCGCTCATCGACTACGACCCGGCGCAGGGGCCCGACCCGCATTTGGCTACCATTAGCAGCTATTTTAAGTTGCCGCTGCCGCTGGCCAACACCTACGCCTACACCCGGCCCGAAGCCCTACGCCTGCTCGAAACCGGCGCGCAAGGTGAGCTGATTGACACGGTCATTCGCAAGTTCAAACACTGGGAAGATACCTGCGATTTCACGGTGGTGGAGGGCAGCGACTTCGTAGGCGCGGGCACGGCCTTCGAGTTTGATGCCAACGTTTCGATTGCCAAAAACCTGGGTGTCCCCGTCATCTTGGTCGTGTCGGGGCACGGCAAAAGCGTGGCGCAGGTAGTAAGCGCGGTGCTCACGACGCGGCGCAGCTTCGAAACCCGCGAGGTGCCCGTGCTACTAGTAGTGGCCAACCGCGTAGCCCCCGAGCAGGCCGACGATGTGCAGGCGTTGCTGCGCCACCAGTTGCCAGCCGAGGTGCTGCTGGCCGTCATCCCCGACGACCCCAACCTGCTGCACCCCACCATGCGCGAAATCCAGGCGGCGCTGGGCGGCAAGCTGCTGTTTGGCGAAGCAGGGCTGGGCAACCAGGTGGATAACTACGTGATTGGGGCCATGCAGGTACCCAATTTCCTTAATTACCTAAAGGACAATGTGCTGATTGTGACGCCCGGCGACCGGGGCGACATCATTGTGTGCGCGTTGCAGGCCAACTTATCGGCCAGCTACCCGCGGGTGGCGGGCATCGTGCTGTCGGCCGGCTCCGAGCCCGACGAGCCGGTGCGGCGGCTGCTCGAAGGACTGCCCAGCGTGGTGCCCATCTTGGCGGTGCCCACCGGCACCTTCGAAACCACGACCCGGGTAGGGGCCATTCGCTCGCACCTCACGCCCGACAACCCGAAGAAGATTCAGCTGGCCATCAGCACGTTTGGGCGCTACGTGGATGTGCAGGCCCTGGAGGAAAAGCTGGTCAGCTTCCAGTCCGAAGGCCTTACCCCCCACATGTTTCAGTACCGGCTGCTGCAATGGGCCAAGCGCCAGCGCCGCCACATTGTGCTGCCCGAGGGCAACGACGACCGCATTTTGCGCGCCGCCGCCCAGCTGCTGCACCAAGAAGTAGTGGACCTGACTATTCTGGGCGACCCGGCCGCCGTGGCCGCGTCCATCAAGCGCCTGGGGTTGGACATGCCGGCCGACCACCTCCGCATCATCGACCCGGTGAACTCGGCCCTGTACGCGGGCTACGTCGAGACGTTTTACCAACTGCGCAAAGACAAAGGCGTGAACCAGGATATGGCCCGCGACCTGCTGCGCGATGTGTCGTACTTCGGTTCGATGATGGTGTACCAGGGCGATGCCGACGGCATGGTGTCGGGGGCGGTGCACACCACGCAGCACACCATCCGGCCGGCTTTACAATTCATCAAAACCAAGCCGGGCGTATCGGTGGTATCGTCGGTGTTTTTTATGTGCCTGCCCGACCGCGTGGCCGTGTTCGGCGACTGCGCCGTGAACCCCAACCCCACGGCCGAGCAGCTGGCTGAAATCGCCATTTCGTCGGCCGATAGCAGCCAGGCTTTTGGCATTGCGCCGCGGGTGGCCATGCTCTCGTATTCGTCGGGCACGTCGGGGGCGGGCGCCGACGTGGAGAAAGTGCGCCAGGCCACTGCCCTCGTGCGCCAGCGTCGGCCCGACTTGAAAGTCGATGGCCCCATTCAGTACGATGCGGCCGTAGACCCGCTGGTGGGCCGCCAGAAGCTCCCCGGCTCCGAAGTAGCCGGCCAGGCCAGCGTGCTCATCTTCCCCGACCTGAATACTGGCAACAACACCTACAAGGCCGTGCAGCGCGAAACCGGCGCCCTGGCCATCGGCCCGGTGCTGCAAGGCCTCAACAAACCCGTAAACGACCTAAGCCGCGGCTGCACCGTGGACGACGTGTTTAATACGGTGGTTATCACGGCTATTCAGAGCCAAGTTTAATTATGAGTTAGCGAAAAAACTGCTTTAGAACGCCATGCTTCTCTTTGTTCAGCATGGCGTTCTAAATTAACTCAAACGGCTTCTACTTTTTAACTCATAACTCACAGAAGTTGAACATCTTCGTTATTAACTCGGGCAGCAGCTCTATTAAGTACCAGCTGTTTCACTGGCCGGCCGAGCAGCCGGTGTGCAGCGGCTTAGTCGAGCGGGTGGGTTCGGCGCAGGCCACGATTACGCACAAAGTTTTTGACGCACAGAGCCCGGCTACCCCCCCGGTCGAAACCCAGCTTACCCTACCCCTACCCGACCACGAAGCCGGACTGCTTGAGGTAGTGCGCCTGCTTACTGCCGCGCCCAGCGGCGTCATCCAGGACCCCGCCGACATTGCGCTGGTGGGGCACCGGGTGGTGCACGGTGGCGAAACCTTTGCGGCGGCTACCCTTATTACGCCCGCGGTGAAAGCCGAAATCCGGCGGCTTTTCAGCTTGGCGCCGCTGCACAACCCCGCCAACTACTTGGGTATTGAAGTGGCCGAGCGCGTGTTTCCGCTGGCCCAGCAGGTGGCGGTGTTCGACACGGCTTTTCACCAAACGCTGCCCGAATACGCGTTTCGCTACGCCCTGCCTACCCCCCTCTACACCGAGCAGCGCATCCGCAAGTATGGTTTTCATGGCACCAGCCACCAGTACGTGGCCGCGCAGGCCGCCGCTTACCTCGGGCAGCCCGAGGCGCGCCTCATCACGATTCACCTCGGCAATGGGTGCAGCATGGCGGCTGTGCGCGGCGGCCAGTCCCTGGATACCAGCATGGGATTCAGTCCTTTGGCGGGCCTGGTGATGGGCACCCGCTCCGGCGACCTCGACCCCTCGGTGCTGCTGCACCTGCTGGGGCCGCTCGGCTACAGCGTGGAGCAGGTTAATACGCTGCTCAATAAGGAGAGTGGAATGCTCGGCCTCACCGGCGCCAACGACATGCGCGACATTAGCGCCGCCCTAGCAGCTGGCGATGCGCGCGCCGCCCTGGCCTACGACCTGTACGCGTACCGCATTCGGCAGTATATCGGGGCCTACGCCGCCGTGCTCAACGGCCTGGATGCCATCGTGTTCACGGCCGGGGTGGGCGAAAATGATGCGCTGGTGCGCACGCGGGTGTGCCAACACATGGAGTTTTTTGGCCTCGCGCTGGATGAAAGCAAAAACCAGCAGCGCCTACCCGGCCTACGGGAGCTGAACACCCCCGAGGCGCGAGTAAAAATCTTGGTTATTCCGACTAATGAGGAGCTTGAAATAGCGCGGCAGTGTGCTGCTTTGCTGCCTGCTTAGCCAGCCTTAGCTCAGCAAACAAAAAAGGACGTCATGCTTCGACAAGCTCAGCATGACGTCCTTTTTTGTTTTCCCTACCCCCTCGTTTATAATAAAGCTATAGCGCACAGGCTATGTGCCAAGCCTAGCGCGCAGGCGCGCTGCCGGGCACCAGGCTGATGGCGTAGCCGCCGCCCGGCGCGCAGTACTGCGTGAGCTTGGTCTTGTTGGTGACCGTGACTTTGCGAATGGCGTAGGCTTGCGGGTTCTTTTCGTAGTGGGCATCCTTGCCGTCGGCGTAGATGGTGGCCACGTACTTTTTGCCGGGGTCGAGGAAGCTCAGGTTGATGGTGGAGGTGCGGCCCTGCTCGTCGCAAGTGCTGCCCACAAACCAACTGCTCTTGCCCTTGGCCTTGCGGGCAATGGTGATGTAGTCGCCGGGCTCGGCTTCGAGCACGTGCGAGTCGTCCCAATCCACGGCCACGTCTTCAATAAACTGGAAGGCGTCGAGAAATTTATTGTAGGTTTCGGGCAGGTCGGCGGCCATTTGCAGCGGCGAGTACATCGTCACGTACAGGGCCAGCTGGCGGGCCAGGGTGCTGTGCACAAACGACGTATTCTTGGGGTTGTAGGCGCTGATTTTCGTTTGGAAAATGCCCGGCGTGTAATCCATCGGCCCACCAATGAGGCGGGTGAAAGGCAGAATAGTGGTGTGGTCCACGTTGTTACCCCCGAAGGCCTCGTACTCGGTGCCGCGGGCGGCCTCATTGCCAATGAGGTTGGGGTAGGTGCGCGCCAGGCCGGTGGGGCGCACGGCCTCGTGGCCATTGACCATGATTTTGTACTTGGCCGCCTCCGTGATGGCGTAGAGGTAGTGGTTGTTCAGCCACTGGCCGTAGTGGTGCTCGCCGCGCGGCAAGATGTCGCCCACGTAGCCGCTTTTCACGGCGCTATAGCCGTTGTCGGCCATGAATTTATAGGCCGCGTCCATATGCCGCTCGTAGTTGCGCACCGAGCCGCTGGTTTCGTGGTGCATGATGATTTTGACGTTTTTACTGGCTGCGTAGCGGTGCAGCTCCTGCACGTTGAAGTCGGGGTAGGGCGTCACGAAGTCAAACACGTAGTCCTTGCTTTGGCCAAACCAGTCTTCCCAGCCGGTATTCCAGCCCTCTACCAGCACAGCGTCGAGGTGGTGCTGGGCGGCGAAGTCGATGTATTCCTTCACGTGGGCGGTGTTGGCGCCGTGCGTGCCGTTGGGTTTCAGCTTGGAATAATCGGTAGAATCCAGCTTGATATTGCCGCCGTCGGTGTACGACCACGTGCTTTTGCCGGTAATCATCTCCCACCACACGCCCACGTACTTCGTGGGCTTAATCCACGATACATCGGGGTATTTGGTGGGCTCGTTCAAGTTCAGCACCAGCTTCGACTCCAAGATGTCGCCGGCCCGGTCGCTCACGATAACCGTGCGCCAGGGCGAGAGGCAGGGCGTTTGCAAGTAGCCTTTGTTGCCCTGCGCATCGGGGGTAAGGTGCGATTCGAGCACCATGTTCTTGTCGTCCAGCTCCAACGACATGGTCGAATAATCAATCAGGGCCGCCTCGTGCAGGTTGATGTACAGGCCATCCTGGCTCTTGAGCATGAGCGGGGTTTGCAGGCCGGTGGGCGAAAACGTGGTTTGTGAGGCATTAGGCGTCACGGCCGTTTTCATCAGGCCGCGCACCTCCGACAGCTTCGAGGTGGTAGTGCTGTATTCCTGGGTGTCGTAGTCGCCAGGCAGCCAAAAGGCCTTGTGGTCGCCGGCCAGCGCAAACTGCGTGCGCTCCTCCTTCACCACAAAATAAGCCAGTTCAGGCTGCTTCGGAAAGTCGTAGCGAAAGCCCAACCCGTCGTCGAACACCCGAAAGTGCAGCAGCATGGTGCGCTTGGTGGCCGCCTGCGTAAGCGTCACAGTCAGCTCGTTGTAGTGGTTGCGAATGGTTTTTACCTCGCCCCATACCGGCTGCCAGCTTTGGTCGAAGGCCGTTTTTTTAATATTGGCCACGGCAAAGCCGCTGGTTAAGCCCTCCCCCTGCTTCAAGTCCAGGCCCAGTTTGCTGGGCTTGATAACGGGGCGGCCCTTGTACGTGAGGCTGTAGGTGGGCACGCCACCCGCTTGCAAATTGAAGGTGAGCGTGAGCTGCGAGTTAGGCGATTTGATTTCTTCGGCGCGGGCGTGGAAACCGAGCAGGCACAGGCAAAAAACCGTGAGGGCCAGGTTGGCGGGTCGCCAGCGGGTAGAGAGGGGGTAGGCAAACAACTTCATCAACGAAAAAATGAACGTGGTAGAACTGAACAGCAGGAGCACCCTGGCTTAGTCCTCAACCAGCCCACGGGCACCGGGCATTAGCTAAGGACTAGCCGAAAAGTTCGGCAAGTTCGCTCAGCCCAGTTCAGCAGGCCACTGCGCAGGGCCTTGGCTTCCGTTCGACCTCGACCTAGTTGGCTACTTTTTCGCTTCTAACCAACCCCTGTGGTTTGGTACCCCGTGCCGCGGTGTCATATGCGTGGCTCATCCGCAGGCCCTACCCCCCTGCCCATTGCCGACGCGCCCCTACCCCCTAGTTTAAACGCGGGGCGTGGGCTGGCTGCTCAAGCCCCGCAGGGCCCGCAAGAGGGCCGCGCCGGCGGGGCTGCCCCACCCGGTGCAGGCGTCCCAGCCCACGCGGGCCGTGAAGGCCCCGTTGGAACCACTGGTAACGTCCCGCACGCCCTGGCCCCGCAGCGAGCCGTAGAGCAAGGGGTTTAGAAAGCCCACTGGCTTAGGGAGCTGCTGGTTGAATAGCGCCAACAGGCCGGCCCACAGCGGGGCCACGGCGCTGGTGCCCCCAATCACCGTATCGACCCCGTCGATGCGCACTTGGTAGCCGGTGGCCGGGTCGGCATCGCCCGCCACATCGGGCACGCCCCTGCCCGCAAGCGGCGGCCCACCCGGGCGCAGCGCCAGGTCGGCTTGGTAGGTTGGGGCGGCAAAATGGGCGCTCACACCCCCACCCGTAGCGCTGTCTGGCCCCGCATTCCAGACGACCTCGCGGCTGATGGTAGTGCCCTGGCCCACCAGGTTGGTGCCGCCGCAGGCAAGCACAAAAGGGCTAGAGGCCGGAAAATCGACGTGCGGCTGGCCGTCGCGCACGCCATCGCCCGAGCCGTTGTCGCCGGCGGCTACGCACACCGTTATGCCCAGCAAGGCCGCCGTTTGAAAGGCTTGGTTGAATTGGTCAAGGGCCTGGGTAGTCCAACTCGATTCGGCCGAGCCCCAGCTGATGGAAAGCACCGTGGGCCGGTGCACTTTGTCGTGCAGCGCGGCCGTAATGGCATTGAGAAACCCTTGCGACGTATTGGGCGCGAAGTACACCACTACCTGCGCTTGCGGGGCCACCGCAGCGGCCACTTCAATATCAAGCAGTACTTCGCCGTCGGCGCTGTCGGCCGTGGTGGGGTGGTTGGTGGCCCCGTCGATGCGCACTACTTGCACCGTGGGCACGCCCACTAAGCCCAGCCGTTTGAAGTAGGCCGCCAGGTCGGCGGGCCGGAAGCCGCCGCCAAGCTCCACAATGCCAATGCATTGCTTTGCCCCGGTGGGCCCAGCCGGAAAGTCGTAGAGCCGAGCCAGCTGGAGCGGGGTATACGACTGATTGACTGCGTGCGGGTGGGCAATGCCCGGCTGCGGTAGGCGCTGAAAGTGCGGCTTCGCCTGTGGCCGGTTATCAAGCCCAAACACCCCTTCCACAATACTACCCAGCTCGGCCGGCACCGACAGGGCCCCTACCCGCCCCCGGTAAGTACCCTCGGGCGTGTGGTATTCGCGCAATGACGTGCCAAATGCCCCGGCAAAAGCGGCGGCGGTGCCCGCTAGCTGCACGCTGCGCTCGGCGGCGCTGGCGTGCACCACGGCCAAGCCATGTGCCTGGGCAAAGTGCACTACCTGGTTTATATCGGCCGGGCTGGCGGCAAATTGCTGCTCAAGCTCCTCGCGGCTGAGGTAGGTGCGGTCCTGGGGCGGGCAGTCTGCTAGCTGCCCCCCGGTGGCGGCTTCGCTCAAGTCGGCGCCGGCGCGCAGGCGCACCGTCACTTGCAGGCGCTCTTGGGGAGGGGTAGGGGTACCGGCCTGGGCGTGGGGTAGGGCGGTGCGGGCCGAGCCCGGCAATTCAATACGGGAAGCAGGAGGATTCATAAATCAGTTGACAGATTTAGTAATCGGGTTAGGCGCTGGTACTACTCAACGTATTCGCAGCCAGTTAAGTACTTGGTTTTACGGGCAAACTACTGGGCTAGATGCGCCCTCAGAGGCCCGCGGTGGCCCAGGCGCAGTTGCCGCCGCAGCCACCTAGCGCAGCAGTAGCAGCCAGTTAAGTAGCGTGTCTGGCAGTAGTTGGCCGGGGCGCGTGGGGCTAGCGCCGCTGCACGTGGCTGCGCCGGAGCGCTGAATACTTGAAAATCAGTGCTAACACTGATGTAGTAGGCTTGCGGCTACCTCTACCTTAGTGGTACCCTGAAGGAAGGCGTATGGGCCTAGTAGTTAGAAAAATTACTGTACAACAATGCGTAGCACTAGCAGCACGGTTGATAGCCATTCAACTGATACAGACAGCGGTAGAAAAGCCAGCGCTACGCTGGTTTTTGTTGGCAGCTCATAAGCCGGCAGTGGCGGCACCGGCTGGTAAACCCAGTCAGCGCTATTACACCTAAAACCTTGCTAAACAGCCGGGCCATCTACCACACGCTCAAAAGGCGAAGGCATAGCTGTGGCCAAAATAACCACTTGAATACCCACCACCAATCACTTAATCCTCCTTTCATCATGCCAGAAGTTAAAATGGGTGACGCCTATAAAATCCTTTCGGACGTCAAAAAGCAAGCACTTGGTATCAGCGACACCATGCCGACGGGCTTGCCCGGAATCATTATTTCCTTCCTGCCTACCGGCGAGCCCATCAACCCGGACGATTTTACGAATCCCTGGAAGCCCAATATGACTTCCCCCACCAACGTGCAGCCGCCAGCGCCGGCCCCCGCCGCCGGCGCCGCCCCGGCCGCTGGTGCGGCTCCGGCCGACGGTATTCAGGATACTTCTGACATTGGCAAGCGGTACGAGAACCTGTCGAATACCTGCACGCTGGTCGATAAGAAGCTGATGATTAGCGAGAACTATCAGGCCATTGAAAACGGAGCATCCATCAGCCAGGCGTGGGAAATCATCATCGACGGGGCCAACGTGATGCCCCTACCCCCCGAACAGGAAGCGTTTCAGAAGCAGCAGCGCGACAAGTACCTGCCGCGCCTGCGCAAAACCATTAAGGATGACGACGGGGGCGATGTAGACGTGGATACCAAGGAGTACAAAGCCTACAAGGACTACGAAAAGAAGTACAACAACGCCGTTCGGACTTACGCCAACATTTACCTGGCCAATATGAGCAACCGCCAAACGGCGCAGCTCTGGGGCGTGATGGGTAAAACCTACGTATCGGACGTAAACGATGCCTGGGACGAATGGATGAGCTTGGGCTACAAGCAGTTTATCGAAGAAGCCAAAGACAACCTGGCTGCCATGGGCACCGATGCCGCGGCCCACATGATTGCCGCCGCCAAAAAAAAGTTTGAAGCTTACCGCGTAGCCACGTCGGGGGTAATCCCCGTGACGAGCCAATACGTAGAAATATTTCCCAGCAACTGGGCCCAAAAAGACAACATAGACGGCTGGACTACCTATTCTTACGATAGCAGCAAGTCGGTTACGACCAACACGGTCGAAACCACTTCGGCCAAGGTGTCGGGCGGCTTCTGGTTTGTCAAGGCCCAGGCTTCTTTCGACAAGCGCGAGGAGCATACCGATACCAACACCGACCAGCTGACGGTTTCCTTCAGCTACGCCCTGGTGGAAATTAGCCGCCCCTGGCTTGATACCCTGATGTTTGACTTGGGCAACTGGTTTTTGGTGGGCAACCACCCCAAGGCATCCATCTCAAACGGTAAAATGGACCAAATAACCCGCCCTGAAACCGGCTCGGATGCGTGGCTGCCTATCATTCCGCAGTACATGTTTGTGATTAAAAACCTGGTTATCAACGCCTCTAACATCCACGACAGCTTCGATAGCGTGAGCACCAGCGCCGGCGGGGGGGGTAGCTTTGGCTGGGGGCCATTTAGCCTGGGTGGTAGCTACAGCCACAGCAAAGACTCGAAAACCTACAAGGCAGAAAAAACCGACGAGGGCATCGTAGTAAAAGGCGCCCAAATTCTGGGGTGGGTAAGCCACCTGGTGCCCGTCAGCCCCAAAATCGACGCGCCCAAAGACGCGCCCAAAACCGATACTGCTGCTACGGGTGCCGCCACCGGTGCTGCTACCGGCACCCCCGCCGTGCCCCAAGTACCGCAGGCGCCACCTGTGCCGCAACCCGCTTAAGAGCCGTCAAAAAAACTACGGAAGGAGCCTGCTTTTGGCATGGGCAGGCTCCTTTCGCATTTCTTCTTTTTAGATATTCTGCGATGGCTATCTCCCTAGACTCTCTTTACGCGCCCGTCAATGATTTTTTCTTGAAAAAATTTCAGAGTACTGACGGGAGTCCGATGCTGTTTCGGTTTGACCAGTACGGCATTAAGATATCGGATGAGGACTACGACCCGGCGGCGCACAACGTGCAGGAGGTATTCTCGGACCTGGTTAACCGGATGCCGATTTTATCGACCGATGCGGCAACGGTCATTTTCATCGATAAGCCGATTGATGAGTATTACCACCAAATAATCTTGAAGCCCTCGCTGCCTAGCCTACCCCCCGGCGCCGACGAGAGCACCCGCGAAAGCCTGCAAAACACCTTCGCGAGCCTCAAAAATGAGGCTATTCGAGATTATGAGGATACCTACTCGCAGGCCCGGGGCGGCGGCACGGGCGGGGAGGTGGTATCGGCCGCCGTGCCCGAGCTGTTCCGGCTCTCCACCCCTACCCCCCGCAATTGGTATGACCGCACCAACGCGGAAATTTGGGAGAAGTATTCGTTTTCGATAACCGACGACCCGGCCAAAGCGCCCCCTGTCTCTCAGCCAGTTGCCCCCAAACCCCTGTGGAAACTACGGCTGAATGACGCCCAAATGGCGCAGCTAATGCCGGCGCTCGTGGCGCCCGAGCCCGTGAAGCCCACCGTGCTGCTCAACAATGTGAAGCTTGCCCGCTTAAATGCCTTTTCGATGATTCAGCCCGTGGCGGCCGCGGCGCCGGCTCCGGCCGCAAAGCCCGCTATCGCCAACATGGCTTTCCACAATGTGCTGGCACACGGCC
The DNA here is from genome assembly GCF_009755225.1 of Hymenobacter ginkgonis. Classification (GTDB taxonomy): domain Bacteria; phylum Bacteroidota; class Bacteroidia; order Cytophagales; family Hymenobacteraceae; genus Hymenobacter; species Hymenobacter ginkgonis. Next base: position 13,472 of record NZ_WQKZ01000001.1, on the reverse strand, counting down.
TAAATGCGCCGGTTGCCTTAACCACGGTTAAGCCGGCGCTTCAGGCCAACGCGCTGCTGCTCAACTCGGTGGAAGGGACACCTACCCGCACCCCGGTCCAGCAGCGCTTTCATAGCGCCTTCGACCGCCTGCGGCTGCTCGACAAGATTAACCTGACCAATGCGATAAAGGACGTGGCGCCGACGCAGCCCGTTTCGACCAATACCATCAACATCAACTTCGACTACTGCCTGGTGCGGATTGACCGGGGCTGGTTTTCGAGCCTATTTGTTGATAACCGCAATTGGTACATTCCGGGCTACAAAAGGGGCGAGCTTTCGGCCAGCGAAGGTGGCTTGGCCGTGATACCCAGCGCCATGCTACTGGTGAAAAACCTGCGCCTGACAGCCAACTGGTCCGGCGACGACCTCAATAACATCAAAGCAGCCACGGCTTTCGGGCCTTTCAACGTGGATGCCCAGCAAGATACCAGCACCGACGTCGGCCACGACGGCATCCAGGTGGTGGGCTGGCTCTTGCAAAAGCTCCCTACCCTCCCCTCCAACGACCCGCCCAGCTAGCCGCCGGGCGGGCTTTTTCTAGGCTGCGACTAGCTGTGAAGCAAGCATTAAGGCGCATGCAGGGCAACCCGCAACTTGATTTTTATTCACCCCAATTTCTCAGACCAACATGGCAAATACCGACCAGCAGGTTAGCACCTCGTACGATGTTATGTTAGAGCCCCAGCCCGATAAGCTTAGCTGCTGGGCGGGCTCGATGGCCATGCTGGTGGGCTACCAGCGCCAGCAATCCGTCACGCCAGAGTCGCTGGCCGAGGAAGTAGGCCGCAGCCTGCGCACGTCTTACGACTGGGACATGCTTGAGGACGTTAAGGACCATTTTGGTTTTCAAGACATTGACCTGCCCAGCAACGCCAGTTTATACTTCTCGCCGCAGCAGTGGGCCGATTGGCTGAGCCAGTACGGCCCGCTGTGGGTGACTGTGGTGGGGTCGCCCTCGCACGCCATCATCGTCAAGGGCATTCAGGGCGACCTTACGCCGGAAGGCACGACCGTTGACATCCTGAACCCGTGGGACATCAACACGGCTTTCGACGGCGATGAGGTCGATTTTAATCCGCCAAACTATGGGCTGAGCTACACCCAGTCTTTTGCCGATTTTACGGCCGATTTTGGCAACTTGGACTTAGCCGACTACGGCTCCTGGCGGGTGCTATACCTGCCTGCTAATTAAGCATTTCCTCACGTGCGTGCATGCTACAATCCTCCCTTATAGGCGGTAGCGCCGACCTGGCCGCAGTGGCCGCCGGCGCACGCCGCATTCAGGCCCCCGAAAACTCCGACGCGGTGGCCCGCATTCAGCAGGCGCTCATTTGCTGCGGGTTCGAGTTGCCCTCGTCGGGCATTGATGGCCACTTTGGCGACGAAACCGGCCGGGCCGTAGTGGCCTTCAAAACTGCGCGCAACCTCTTCCCCAACGACCCCGTGGTGGGGGTGGGCACCACCGCTCGCCTCGACCTCGAAGTGGCCTACCTCGAGGGCGTGGAGTGCGAGGACGTGTTCGAGCAGCCGCCCATCCTGGCCAGTGATTCGTATTTTGGGGGCATCTTGGACAACCTGCACCCCGACCGGGGCATTCCAGACAAGATTCTGCGCTTTTTTGAGCTGTCGGATGAGTTCTGTTTTCCGCTCTCGCCTTTGTTTGGCACGCAAGTATCCAGCTTGTTAGGCCGGTTGGTAGAGCCAAAATTCAAGGATGACTACTGCCAGCTGCAAGCGCCGTGCACCACCAACGATTTCTTCGACATCGCCAATTCGCCCCAGCCCTATACCGATTTTTTGCGGACCCACAACCCGGCGGTGCCCGAGGCCACCATTGTGGCGACGGGCAGCAGCGTGCGGCCCGACATCATGCGCCACAGCGCCAACTTGCCCGATTGGTACGAGATTAAACCCTTGTCGCCGAGCGGCGTAACGGAATGGCTCCTCAAGGCCCGGCAGCTAAACGCTAATTACTTGGGCACGTTTCCGTATTTGCCCGGCAAGCGCTACAACCCCAGCCGGGAGATTGAGTTGGGGACGTTTTTTACGATAGAGGGCGAAAACCTTCAGATTTTCATTGAGCCGAGCCGCCCGGCGCTGGGCATGATTCTGTACCGAATCTGCGTGCGGGGCGACTACGTGAAGTACTTCAACCGGGTGCGGCTTACCGCGGGCATCCTGGCCATATTGGTGGCCCTCGCGCCCGAGCTGCTGGCCGTTGGCGCCACAGCGGCCGAAGTGGCCGCATTCGTGGAAACCATCACGGCCCTGGCCGCGCAGGTCGGCGCCGTGCTGCCCGCCCTCACGCTCGCCCTTTGAGCGCCTCAGTAGTACCCAGCCTAAGCTAGCTTGAGGGGGGTAGGCACCGGCAACAATCGCTGCCGCAGGGGCCTACCCTCTTCCTTTTCTTCGCACCCGGCCGCCGGCTGGCGGGCAAAGCTGCCTCAGGGTGCCCAGCCGGCTTTTTGCAGAAACTTGACCAAGCGCGGGTCGTTGGCCGACAGCGGGGGCAACCAGCTATCGACCCGCGTGCGCCGCCACCACAGGCCCTGGGCATTGCCGGGCGGGGCAAACGCGTACCGGTACCGCACGGCCCGAATGTAGCGCGGCGGCCGGCCCGGAAAGGGGTTGCGGGCAAACAAGCTGACGGCGCCGGGGTCGTTGTGCAGCAGCTTCGAAACCAAGTGCAGCGTCCAAGGATAATCGGCGGGCGAGGCCATGGCGGCAAACCACATCTGCCAGTCTAGCCGCAACTGGTAGGGCGCCACTTGCGGCGGCCGCTGGTCGAGGGCCACTGGCAAGCCTCGGTAGGGGTAGGCTTGCCAATGCGCGCTGTCACTGGGGTTTTCGTCCAGGGTGCCCTCAAATACCACGTTCAGCCGCTCCTGGCCCACTGTGCCGAAGGCGCCGTAGGTATTCACCAGTTCCAGGGGGTCGAAGGAAGTATTCATAATTTGCCCCGGCGATAACAGATTGAGGGCCGGCCGGATGCTAAGCAGCGCGATAACGGCCGTAACCACCCAAGCCGTTGTGCGCCCGCCCCTACTCTCCTCGGCCTGCGCCGCCGCATTGGCCGCCTGCTGCACGAGCCGCGCGGGTAGTAGCCGGGCCCAAAAGCCATCGTCGAAGCACGCCAGCGCGGGCAAAATCGTCAGCCAGTTTAAGAAGGAGAGGTTGCCGCTGAGGGCGATGGTGAGCTGAAACAGCACCATTATCCCGCCTGCCGCGTGCCGGGCCAGGCGGGGCCCAAAGGCAAACAACGGCGCCACTAGCTCGGCCAGCCAGTTAAACCAAACGCCCCCTCGCAGCGCGGAGCGGGGCAAAAAATGAAACCACCGGCTCAGCGGCCCCGGAATAGGCTGGCTTTCGAAGTGGTAATAAAGTGCGGTGCTGTTGCGCCATATCGCATCGCCGCGCACCTTTATCAAGCCAGCCCCAAACATTACGCGAAACACCAGCCACCGGAATAACACGAGGATAGGCAGCGGGGGCGCATACCGCGGAAAGGGCCGCCCATCGAGCAACGGGCACAAAAAGATGGCCAAAAACCCGGTTTCGGTGAGCTGAATTTCCCAGCCGTAGCCGTACCACTCCTGGCCTACGTGCACCAAGGAGAGGTAGAGCATCCAGAGCACGGCCAGCAGCACGGCGTTGGCGTAGCCGGCCAGCACCACGCTGGCTAGGCCCAGCCCTACCCAGGCGGCGGCCAGCAAGGCAGCATCTGAATGCCCCAGCCAAAATACCGAGGGTAGGCGCGCAAACCCCGCGCCGGCCGAGCCGAGCGCCGTGCTCACCTGCTTCAGGTACAGCCCGACGGGCAAGAGCCCCTTGGCGCCAATCAGGGGGATAACTTGGTTAATCGCTACCAGGAACGCGACTGCATAGAGCGCGCCCAGCAGCCGCAGCAGTACAAAGCGGGTGAGCCAGTAGGTGGGCGGGCCAGGGTAGGCGGTAGCCATGGGGGGTAGGGCACTGGTGAAAGAGGCCTGGCGCGGCTGGCGTCGCCCCTACCGCGCGGGAGCTGAAGGATATAATTCCGTGTGCAGAGGGTAGCTAGGGCGCGGGCGTGGGGGTAGGCGCCGACTCGGGAGGGGCGCAGTCGCAGAGGATTTCGCGGGTAGCCGGCAGCACTTGGTAGTTGGGTTGCGACACCTCTTTCATATACACCACGGCGAGGTGGCGCAGGGGCGGGTGCGCGGGGTTTTGCTGCCAAATGCGGAGCAGGTAGTTGCAGTAATAGGGCCGCATCCACGCATTGCTGACGAATAAATAATTCTCAGAATACTTGCGCCAGCGGTCGTTTTTGAACAGCGACACGATGGCGGCAGGCTTAGCATACGTTACGGGCGCGCCGCCGCGGTTCAGGTCCAATACTCGGCCGGTGGTCGTGGTGCCTTCTAGCACGTACCAGCCATCATCCTTAAACACCGCCGGGGCAAACATGCCCCAGTGCTGGTCGATGCGAAACAGGTAGCCAAACCAGCGCGTGGGCTCCGACATCCAGCGCCCCGGTTTGCCGGATACGTCGTCGAAACTCCACCAGCATATATAAAATAATAAGCTGACGACCAAGGCTTCCCGCACTTGGCGCAGCAAGGCTACCCGCCCGGGCACTGCCGGGCTAGTACGCTCGAAGCGTAGGCGCCAGGGCACTTGCAGGGGGGGTAGGCGGGCCTGCCAGCGCCGGGCCCGCGCGGCGTGGGGCGCCAGGCGCGGCGCGAGCCAGTCGAGCGCCACCGGTGGCAGCAGGCCCAGCACCGACACCATATTGATGACAAAGAAAATACCCACAAACAGCGTGAGGCTGATGCCCAAATGAAACCCAAATAATACCCCCAGCACCAACAGGCGCCACCACCGCACCCCAAACGGGATAAACAAGGCCAGCGGCAGCAGCAGTTCGGTGTACCAAGTAGCGAAGGTGAGGAAGCGCAGCAAGTCGGGGTGCGGGTAAAGCAAGCGGCCGCCGGGCAGCAGCAGCTGGTCGAGGCTGAGGGCGTAGTAGAGGGCCGTGCCGTCGTGCTGCCATTCGGGGCCGCGTTTGAGCAGGGCCGTGCACCAGTAGAGCAGGGCCAGTTGCACCACGTAGGCCACGGTGGCGGCGCTGGCGTAGTCGAGGCGGGCGGGGAGCGGCCGCCCGCCCGCATCCCAAGACCAAACCCGGCCCCAGGGTAAGAAGAAGCCCCAAAACAAGAGCATCCGCAGCAGGTCGTCGCCGCCCTGGCCAATCAGAGGATTGCGGTTTTGCAGCGACACTAGCAATACCCACGAGGCCAGCGTGGCCAGCCGCGTGTGGTAGCCCAGCAGCAGCGCACCGGCCACTACTGCCGCCAGCCCGAACAATACCGCCTGCACCTGCCACAGCCCACTGGCGCCGTGCAGCGAAAACTGATAGGGCGTCCAGGCGTGCTCCAGCACCGCCGAAAACGGCAGCACGCCCATGTTGGCGTAGTGGGCCTCTAGGTCGGTGCTGCGAATGGCTAAATCGAGCAACACCACGGCCGCCGTGCCCATGCGCAGCAAGGCCAGCGCCCGCAAATCGAGCACAAACGGCCGCCGTGCCACGGCCCACAGGTGGTGCCAAAACGAACGATGCCTCACAGTAGTCATATACAAAATAAGGCGAAAAAGCGGCCGGGAATCCCGACCGCTTTTTCGCCTTGCAGAAGCCATTAGAGGCCGCAAACCTTACTGCGGGCTGCTGCTCGTAGTCGAGCCCGAGGTGCTACCCGACGTGCTGCTGCGCCGCCCCTTTCCCTTACCCGAGCCCGAGGTGGTGCCGCCGCGCTGGCGGCCCGAGGTAGTGGTTCCACTGGTAGAGCCCGCGGTGGTGCCCATGTCTCCAGTGCCCGAGGTAGTGCCGTAGGTAGTGGTACCGCTAGTAGTGCCCGAGGTAGTACCCATTGTGGTGGTGCCACTCGTTGTGCCCGCCGTAGTGCCTGTGGTGGTCGAGCCTGTGGTGGTACCCGTCGTCGTGCCCATCGTGGTCGAGCTTGTGGTGGTACCAGTAGTAGTTTGTGCTTGGGCGGCGGTTGAAATTAAGCCTAGGCCCAGCAAAAATGTGGCCGCACGTAGCGACGCTAAAAGCTGATTTCTCATAAGATGTAAGGAAAAAGTGCCGTTACTTAGTGGCCAGTGGTGTTACCCTTCGTCGTAGTACCCGTAGTGGTAGCGCCGCTGGTGCTACCCGTGCCACTGGTACTGCTGGCGGCGCCGGCCGTTGAGCCAACAGTAGTGCCGCCAGTGCTCATGGTGCCCGCGCCGGTGGCGGCCGTATCGCTGCTTACACTGCTGCTGTCTGCCCTGGCAGCGCCGCCCGTGGTGGTGCTCGTAGAAGTATCGGTGCTGCTGTTGCCGCAGGCGCCCAACAGCGTGGCCCCGAGAATCAATGCGGCCAACGAGCCGAAAGATTTTAGCTTTTGCATGGGGTGGAGCTACTAAATGGTAAGGAAAAGAAACGGCTTGTTATACGTTTGGCTTACAGCGATAACTGATGCGAATATTACGTATTTTGCCCAGAAAATACGTAGTGGTAAATACGAGAAATCGTTTTATTTGCTGCGCAGCCCCTACCCCCCTCCCACTGGCTAGGGCTTACGTGTGGCCGGGCCGCCTCGTAGTAGCTTGCAGCCAGTTGTTCACTTCCTTCTTTTGTCTATATGCTGCGGCTGGTGGTTCTTCTGTCCGTATTGCTGCTGGTAGTTCGCCTACTGGCCGCGCAGCCGGCCAGTAGGCGAACTACCCCGCCCTACGCCGGCCACCAGTGCCCTGCGCCAGTGGCAGCTGTTGCAAGCCCACCCCGAGCGCACCAAGGAGCAAGTAGGGCTACTGTCTAAGCTGGCCGATACCATTCAGGCCAATGATGTGCGGGCGGCCCGCCCGGTGCGGGTAGCTGCCCTCCGTTTAGCCCACCACATCGACTACCGCAATGTGTTGGCCGAGGCGCTGCTCAACATGGCTGACTACCACGTGCAGCTGGCGCAATACGACTCGGCTGCTACCTACCTGCGCCAGGCCGAGCAAGAGTTTAAGCGGATACGCGACCTGGGAGGCGAAGTGCGCTGCCTTGGCCGGCTGGGCCGCATTGCCGACCAGCAGGGCGAGTTTGTAGTCAGCCTCGACTACACTTTTCGGGCCCTGGCCCTGGCTACTACCGGCAATACCCGTCGCTTCAATACCAGCCTCAAAATTCAGCTGGCTACTACTTATGCGCAGGTCGGTGACTATGCCGAAGCTCGCCGCTACCTGCGCCAAGCGCAGTGGACGGCCAAGCACTGGGACTACCCCGACCGCCTCAACCTCATCTGGGGTGAGCTAGGCGAGGTGAGCCGGCAACAGCACCAATGGGCCGCCGCCCAGGAGTATTTTACTCGTAGCATTGCCATCAGCCGGCGCCTTGGCGAGGCCCCCCATGTGCTGGCCATGCAGCTTAACCTGGCCCGCCTGGCCGAAGACCAAGGGCGGTATGCCGCCGCCGCCGCGCAGGGCCAACAGGTGCTGGCTCGCATTCAGGCGGCCCACTTACCCCTGCTGCTACCCCCTGCCCAAGCCCTGCTGGCGCGAGCGGCCCTGCACCGGGGCCAAGTAGCCCAGGCCGTTGCCTATGGCCGCCAAAGCCTGCGCGCCAGCCAGGAAGCTAGCCTACTGGTGGGCATCCGCGAGGCCAGCGCGGTGCTGGCCGATGCCTACACCCGGCAGCGGGCCTACGCGCTAGCCTTAGCTGCTCTGCGTCAGTTTAATAATGCCAACGAGCGCTTGGTAGGAGAAGCTACCCGCCGCCGCACCGCCCTGCTGCAAGTAGGCCAGCAGCAGCGCGAGCAGCAAGACCAGATTCGCCTCCTCACGCAGCAAAACCGCCTGCAAGCCCAAACCCAAGAGCTAATTCGGCTGCGCGCCCAGCGCCAGCTTATCGGCCTGAGCGCCCTCACCTTGCTGGCGCTGCTGCTGGCTGGGGGCGCCCTGTGGCAGTACCGCCCGCCGCCGCCAAGCGCAGCGCGAAGCCGCGCTGCGCACTCAAATTGCCGCCGACCTACACGACGATGTGGGCACGCTACTCTCACAAATCAGCCTGCAAAGCAGCCTGCTGCAAGAAGGCGTGGCGGATGCCGATGGCCAGCGGCGGCAGCTGGGCCAGATATCGGAGGCCAGCCGCTCGGCCGTGCGCCAGCTCAACGACGTAGTTTGGAGCCTCGATGCCCACAACGACACCCTACCCCAGCTGCTCGACCGCCTGCGCGATTATGCCTACGAGGTGCTGGCCCCCAGCGGCTTGCACATCAAGTTTGAAGTACCCGAGACGCTGCCGACCACGCACCTGTCGCTGGCACTGCGCCGCAACTTATACCTCATTTATAAGGAAACGCTGCACAACGTACTCAAGCACGCGGCTGGGGCCTCGTGGCTGCGCGTGCGCCTGTCGCTCGAAAGTAGCCCCAGCCGTTTACTACTGGAAATTAATAATGAGGTGGTGCCGGTACTGGCCGCCCACCCCACTGCGGTACCCTACCAGCGGCGCAGCGGCCACGGCCTGCGCAACATTACGCAGCGGGCTGTGGCCGTAGGCGGCACCGCCGAGTGCGGCCCGCAGGCTGACGGGAGCTTCCGCGTCAGGGTACAGTTCCCCTTATAGCAAGCTGCCTTGCAGTTGTTTGCCGGCCGGCTCACACGTAGTTATTCCGGCGGTACGCCGCCTCGTTATGGCTTGTTGCTGAATGGTCTTAAAGCCTTGAAGCATAGCAGCCATAATCAAAATAACAGCCAGGTTTTCAGCTTAGCTGGCGGCACTTGGCAGGCTGGCCATTACTTGGCTCCCTACGGGGCCAAACTGCTGCAAAAGATAGGTGTAGAAGGCCGCCGTATCTACGTGTTTGGCCACCTGCACCCAATGGCCAGAACCGGGCTGGCGCAGGGTACGGCCCGCCTGCGCGCCCGTTGCCACCACTGCCAGCTCCAGCGTTTCTACCTCAAATGCCTCGGGGATAGCTAAGTAGCTTGTGGCCAGCACATCCCACATAAAATATGTGTACTCGTAAGTTGGAATAGTAGCTACGGTGGTGGCCCAGAACTGCCCCGCCAAGTGGCTAAGCGGCTGGCCTGCTTGTGCCGCCAACTGCCGCAAAAACGCCATATTCACTGGTACTTGGTTGGTTACATCCAACGGAATAAGGGTTAGGGGCAGCTCATAAGTAAGCAGTTGCTGGGCCGCCAATGGGTCCCAAAAGACATTCCACTCGGCGGTTCCATTCTGGTTATAGGTGCGCACATTGCCGGGTACATCCACGGCGCCGCCCATCCACACCACGTGCCCAATGCGGCTGGCAAGGCGCGGCTCTAGGGCCAGCGCTTGCACCAGTGTGCTGCACGGCCCCGTGAGCAGCACCGTAACCGGCTGGCTAGCAGCGGACAGCTGCGCGCACAGCACTTCTGGGCTGGGCCGCAGGTCGGCCCGGCCCTCGGCGAGGGGAGGTAGGGCCAGCAGCCCCGGGAAGGCGTTGAGCATGCGGGGCTGCGCGCGCCAAGCCGACGGAAACGCGTTTATCCCGTAATACTGCCCTACGCTTACGGGTACTTGCGGCTGCCCCAGCAAGTGCAGGAGCTTGCTAGTCGTTTCCAAGGCCGCCTCGGGGTAGCAGTCGGCTGGCGTAATCGAGACGCCGAGCAGCTCTACCTGGGGCATGGTAAGCAGTAGCAGCAAGGATAAAAAGTCATCGACCCCGCCATCGTGGTCGAAAAGTACTGGCAATTGAAGAGTTGAGTTGGCCATAGTAAGGCAAGCAGAAAGCGCCCGCAAACTTAGGGCTTGCCCTACGCAGACCGCCTACCCAAGCTGTCTAAGCCCAGGCTGATAATTACTAAGCTAAATAAAACTAAAAACAAGATTATTAGTCCTTTAGGCTAATAAACAGTTTGTTACTAACTTCCCAAGCCTGGTACTTACCCTACCAAGCTACCAGCTAGCCTGCGGTGCCAGTGGTCGCAAAAACTAAGTAAAGTGCGGTCAGCATTAATTGCTTATATAGATTAGCTGTCAGCAATGGCAAAGCGTTGCCAACTTGGCTGGTGCATTAAGCTATTAACTTTCGCAACGCTCTTCCTCAATGATGCGCGGACGCGAGCAGCCCACGCGTGCCTACCCCCGCCTTTAAAATGGAGGCACCTTTGCCGTTGCTTCCGCCTCCCACTTTTTGAGTCTGCGTAGCCTACACTTCTATTCGCAATGCACAAGTATTTATTCTTGCTTGCCAGTTTGGCCAGCCTACCCGCGCTGGCGCAGCAAACACCCAAAAAGCCACTCGACCACTCCGTCTACGACCAGTGGCAAAGTATAGCCCGCCAGCGCATCAGCGACAATGGCAAGTACGTGCTGTTTCAGGTGAAGCCGCAGCAGGGCGATGCCACGCTCTACCTCAAAACAACTGGCAACCAGTCGCTCCGGCAAATTAGCCGCGGCGACTCGGCGCTATTTACCGCCGACTCCAAGTTTGCAGTCTTCACCATAAAGCCGCGTTACCAAGACGTGCGCCAGGCTCGAATTAAGAAGAAAAAGCCCGACCAAATGCCGCAAGATTCCATCGGCATTTACACGCTGGCGACGGGCAAGCTCACCAAATATGCCAACGTTAAGTCCTTCCAGTTGGCCGAGGAAGCGCCCGTACTGGCCTTCTTGGCAATGAAACCTGCGATAAAGGATTCGCTTAAAAAAGCGCCCGTTGATACCGTCAAAAAAATTACTGACCGGCTGCTCGAAACGAAGAAAGAGGGCGCACCGCTCACCGTTATTAGCCTAGTTACCGGTAAGTTGCGCACGTTCGAAGCCGTAACCGACTACCAGCTCAGCAAAACGGGCAACCGAGTAGCATTTGCGGTAGCCGCACCCAAAGATAGCAAAGCACTGAAGTCGGGCCTCTTCGTGTACAACTTGGCTACCAGCAGCTTGCGCCAGCTAAGTGGGGGTAGGGGCGTGTATAAAAATCTGGCCTTCGACGATGCGGGTCAGCAGCTGGCTTTCACCGCCGAAAAACACCCCGAAAAGGCGCTGGTCAAGCCTTTCAGCCTCTACTACTCCGACTTTAGCAGCGATAGCGCCCGCTTACTATTAGCGCCGAGCGCCAGCGTGCTGAAAGCTGGCTGGTCACCAAGCGGGTTTGGTAAAGTACTGTTCAGCGACAACGGCGAAAAGCTGTTTTTTGGTACCGCCCCCGACCCCATTCCGCAGGATACTACCCTGGTTGATTTCGAGCACGCGAAGCTCGATATCTGGAATTACAAGGACGACTACCTGCAGCCCATGCAGCTGAAAACCCTCAAGAAGGATTTACAGCGTAACTACCTGGCTGTCATATATCCCAAGCGAGCTAATAAGTTTATTCAGCTCGAAGACGAATACCTGCGCGATTCATACATGGCCGAACTGAATAATGCCGAGTATGTGCTGGCCGTGACCGACACTGCCAAGCGCGTCGCTATGCAATGGGAGGGTAACACGCTGAAGCAAGCATACTTAGTTTCGACGCGCACCGGCGAGCGCCTAGCCATCAACCCCAAAGCAGCCAAAAGCCGGTTTCAAATTTCCCCCTCGGGCAAGTACGCAATTTGGTACGATTACACTTCCAAAAACTGGTTCTCATTCACGACTGCCACGCACAAAACCACTAACCTGACTGCCAAAGCAGGGGTAGTATTTGCCGACGAGGAAAATGACTCGCCCGACGACCCGCAACCTTACGGCATCGCCGCTTGGACCAAAGACGACGCGGCCGTGCTGGTCTATGACCGCTACGACATCTGGAAAATAAATCCTCAAACCGGCACGGCCACCAACTTTACCAATGCCGTAGGGCGGCAGCACAAACTGCGGTTCCGCTACAGCATTCCAGTCGAAAAACAGAAATTTATTGAGCCAAAGGATGAGCTGTGGCTGCTCGTGCAAGACGACAGCACCAAGCAATGGGGCTACTATAAGAAGAATATTGCCAGTATGAAAGCACCCCAACGGGTAGTACTGGCGCCCATCGGCTACTCGGCATTGATGCAGGCTAAGCACGCCGATGTATTGGTATACACCAAGTCTAACGTGCGCCTATCCGCCGACCTGTACACTAGCCGCGACTTGCTTAAGGAAACTAAACTAAGCAGCATCAATGCTCAGCAGAAAGACTACAACTGGTTCACGGCGGAGCTTGTGCACTGGACCACGCCTAAGGGCTATCCTGCCACTGGCGTGCTGTATAAACCCGAAAACTTTGACCCTACCAAAAAATATCCAATGGTGGCGTATTTCTATGAAAAGCTATCCGACGGCTTGTATAAATACACTGCCCCCGCTCCTACCCCCTCGCGGCTCGATATCGCCTTATTTGCTAGCAATGGTTATTTAGTCTTCACACCCGATATCAGCTATACTATTGGCGAACCTGGTCCATCTGCCGTCGAGTTTGTTAATTCGGGCGTAGAAAGCCTGAAAAAAAACGCCTGGGTTGATGGTACACACATTGGTTTGCAAGGCCAGAGTTGGGGTGGCTACCAAGTAGCCTATCTCATTACCCAAACCAATATATACGCAGCAGCCTGGGCTGGGGCACCCGTTGTAAATATGACTTCCGCTTATGGAGGTATTCGCTGGGAGTCTGGTCAGAGCCGGCAGTTTCAGTACGAGCGTACCCAAAGCCGCATCGGCGGTACGCTCTGGGAGAAGCCCGAGGTGTACATCCGCAACTCTCCTCTTTTCTCCCTACCTAAGGTACAGACGCCAGTAGTCATTATGTCCAACGATGCTGATGGAGCCGTGCCCTGGTACCAAGGCATCGAAATGTTCACCGATTTACGCCGCCTCAACAAGCCTGTATGGCTATTGCAATACAATGGCGAAGCACACAACCTAGTGAAACGGGAGAATCGCAAGGATATCTCAATCCGGGAGCTACAATTTTTTGACCACTATCTAAAAGGCGCGCCCGCTCCTGTGTGGCTAGAAAAAGGTGTGCCAGCCGTAGAAAAAGGCCGTAATTGGGGCTTAGAAGTATCCAAGCAGTAAGTTAATGCTATAGCTATTTCTTAGCAAAGGCAATAGCTATAGCAAAAGCTGATTTATTCTGTTCCTCAAAGAAATAACTCAATAGCAGAAAGTAAAACATGTTTTACTTTCTGCTATTGAGTTATTTCTTTAATGTGATTCGGCAAATCTTACTCTATAGACTTCTACAACAAAATAGAGTAGGATACTAAATAATGTATTAATATTGGTCAAACTAAACCAATTTATGTACTTAGAAAGGTAGATATACAAACAAGTGTACTCTAACTAATTAAAGCAATTAGAATAAGAAAAGGATAACCAAGCAGATATTTTTTGCCCTATACTCAGATTACTTGAGGCCACAAAATTAGTTTACTCTACACTAGCTAATAGCAGTAAGATTAACAGGGGCAGCA